>NZ_CP151948.1:0-112500 GCF_038592955.1 Paenibacillus sp. FSL H8-0168
GTGGACAGCCATACCTCTGAACTATGGCAGCAAATTCTATCCATTATACAAACCAAGCTGAGTAAGCCGAGTTACGACACTTGGTTTAAGGCTACCAAGGCAGCGAAACTAAATGACCACTCCATTGTGATTTCTGCACCGACAACTTTTGCCGTGGAATGGCTTGAAAGCCGCTATACCAAGCTAGTCGGAGCAACGGTTTATGAAATTTTGGGCAAACAGCTAGAGGTCAAGTTCGTTATTGAAGAGAACAAACCCGCCGAGGTCGACCTTCAGCAACAACCTCAGCAGCAGCCGGTCGTTCATGAAGAAGCTGTGTCCCATATGCTGAATCCCAAATATACATTCGATACATTCGTCATCGGATCGGGGAACCGTTTTGCCCATGCGGCATCGCTGGCCGTCGCCGAGGCGCCGGCCAAAGCTTACAATCCGCTGTTTTTATACGGTGGTGTGGGGCTGGGAAAAACGCATCTGATGCACGCTATCGGGCACTATATTTTGGAGCACAATCCGACCAGCAAGGTCGTTTATTTATCGTCGGAGAAGTTTACGAATGAATTCATTAATGCCATCCGGGACAATCGCGGGGAAAGTTTCCGGAATAAATATCGCAACATTGATATTTTGCTCATTGATGATATTCAATTCATTGCGGGCAAGGAATCGACGCAGGAGGAATTTTTTCACACGTTCAACGCGCTTCATGAGGAACGCAAGCAGATTATAATCTCAAGCGATCGGCCGCCTAAAGAAATTCCAACGCTGGAAGAACGGCTGCGCTCTCGCTTCGAGTGGGGACTTATTACGGATATTCAGCCGCCGGATCTGGAGACGAGAATTGCTATTCTTCGGAAAAAGGCACGTGCGGAAAACCTGGATATTCCCAATGAGGCCATGATGTATATCGCTAATCAAATTGATACGAACATCCGTGAGCTGGAAGGGGCGCTAATACGCGTTGTCGCCTATTCTTCCTTAACAAATCAGGATGTAACAAGTCATCTTGCGGCTGAAGCGTTGAAGGACATTATCCCGTCCAGCCGTCCAAAAATGATCACGATTCAGGATATACAGCATCAAGTCGGGGAATTTTACAATCTACGGCTGGAAGATTTTAAAGCGCGTAAGCGGACGAAGGCTGTAGCTTTTCCACGACAAATTGCCATGTACCTGTCTCGTGAGCTAACCGACTATTCTTTGCCGAAAATCGGCGAAGCTTTCGGTGGGCGTGATCATACGACTGTCATTCATGCGCACGAAAAAATCTCCAAATCCATTCAAGTGGATCAGGATCTGTTTAAAGTTATCAACAACCTAATAGAAAAAATCAAAAATCCAACCTGAACAAGTTCAGAGCCTATACACAATTTATACACATGTGGATAGGCTTGATTTTATTAGGGTTACAGTGACTTATCCACATATTCAGTGCGCCTATTACTATTACTAATATATTTTAAAGATATACATCACCTAAATAAGGCCCGCGTCAACGCGTGCTTGAAGGATTAAAACCCGTAGGAGGAACTTATGAAGATCAGCATTCTGAAAAACGTTTTGAACGAGGCTATACAACATGTATCCAAAGCGATATCAAGTCGGACTACGATTCCAATTCTGAGCGGTATCAAGCTGGATGTGAATCACCAGGGAGTAACGCTGACCGCCAGCGATACAGACATCTCCATTCAATCCTTTATTCCGATGGAGGATGGTGACCAAACTGTTGTTCAGGTTGAACAACCCGGTAGTGTTGTGCTGCCAGCCAAATTCTTTGTCGAAATTATCAAAAAGTTGCCGTCTCAGGAGATCCGTATGGAGGTAAAAGACCAATTCCAAACCTTTATCTCGTCCGGTGCAACTGAAATTCAGATTGTTGGCTTGGACCCTGAAGAATTTCCGGTGCTTCCCAACATTGAAGAAAATCAAGTCATCTCTGTGCCAGGAGATTTACTTAAAAATATGATTAAACAGACGGTGTTCTCCATTTCCACCCACGAAACGACACCAATTTTAACCGGCGTGTTGTGGAATCTGGCTGAGGGGGAACTGAAGTTTGTGGCAACGGACCGCCACCGCCTTGCCACCCGCAGCGCTCATTTGGAGACGTCTGAAGGCTTGCGCTTTAGCAATGTTGTCATTGCGGGCAAAACGCTGAATGAGCTGAGCAGAATTATTCCAGACCAAAATGTGCTTGTGGATATCGTAGTAGCGGACAATCAGGTATTATTCAAAGTAGATCGGGTGCTATTTTATTCCCGCATCTTGGACGGCACCTATCCTGATACTTCTAGAATTATTCCGACCTCCTACAAAACAGAACTGATTGTGGATACAAAAAGTTTAAGTGAGTCAATTGACCGTGCTTATTTGCTGTCCCGTGAGGAAAAAACGAATATTGTAAAAATGCAGTCGCTGGAAAATGGCGGCTTGGAAATTTCCTCTAGTTCCTCTGAGCTTGGCAAAGTGCGTGAGGAAGTAACTGTGTCCAAATTTGAGGGAGAGCCGCTCAAAATTTCGTTCAACTCCAAATACATGCTCGACGTGCTCAAGGTGATTGACAGCGAGCAGCTGACGATTGCTTTTACCGGCATTATGAGTCCCATTATTTTAAAACCGGCAGATTCCAGCAATGCGCTGTATATCATCCTGCCATATCGCACAACCAACTGACGTTTAGCTTTAACCCACCCGAGGACAAGCGAAAGGATGAACAAGCCTTGAAACAGATATCTATACAGACCGAATACATCAAGCTCGATCAATTTTTAAAATTAGCCGATTGTGTATCTACAGGAGGCATGGCTAAAGCCCTGCTGCAAGAGGGACAAGTCCGTGTGAATGGTGAACCGGAAGAACGTCGTGGAAGAAAACTGTACCCGGGTGATACCGTAGAAGTAGAGGACAACGGAAGTTTCGAAGTTACAGCAGGAGCATGATCGCCTGGGTGGCAAGGACTCCTTTTAGGTACGGAGTAACAAGGGGGACCCTATGTGTTTGTGAACAACATTGTTTTGCAGCAGTACCGGAACTATGAACAGCTGGAGCTGAATGAATTTGGTCCCGTTAATTTGCTAATCGGACAAAATGCGCAGGGCAAAACGAATCTGGTAGAGGCGATTTTTGTACTGGCTTTAACCAAAAGTCATCGAACGTCCCGCGACAAAGAGTTAATCTCTTTCGGGGCTACTTCCACTCACCTAGCTGCGGATGTGGATAAAAAATACGGGAAAATCAGACTGGATCTCGCGTTGTCCACACAAGGCAAAAAAGCAAAGATCAACGGACTGGAGCAGCGAAAACTGAGCGATTTTATCGGTTCGTTAAATGTGGTCATGTTTGCACCTGAGGATCTCGAAATTGTCAAAGGAACACCGGGGGTTCGCCGCCGGTTTCTTGACATGGAAATTGGACAGGTTGCGCCAGGATATCTGTATCATTTACAGCAATACCAGAAAGTATTGGTGCAGCGAAATAACCTGCTTAAGCAAGCTTGGGGTAAGGATATGGCGTCAGTGCAGCTGATGCTGGAGGTATGGAATGAGCAACTTGTTGAGCATGGTGTTAAAATTGTTAAAAAGCGGAAACAATTTATAACAAAGCTACAAAAGTGGGCTCAGGCCATTCATGAAGGGATTGCAGGTGGGACAGAAGAGTTAAAATTAACCTATGTTCCCTCCTTCAGTGAGCCAGAGGAAGAAGATGAAGCTGTCTTATTGGAGCGATTTATGATAAAGTTATCCCAAATGAGGGAACAGGAAATCCGCCGTGGCATGACTTTGGCGGGACCCCATCGTGATGATTTGGCCTTTGCCATTAACGGCAGAGAAGTGCATACGTATGGCTCGCAGGGGCAGCAGCGGACGACGGCCCTGTCCTTGAAGCTGGCCGAAATAGAGTTAATTCATGAAGAAATTGGTGAATATCCTGTCCTGCTGCTGGATGACGTTTTGTCCGAGCTGGACCCCTATCGTCAGACTCAGCTGATCGAGACTTTCCAAAGCAAGGTACAGACCTTTATCACGGCAACCGGGGTTGAGACTTTGAACGCAGAACGACTCAAGGATGCCAATATTTATCACGTCCACGACGGGCATGTGGAACACTAAGGAGTGAGTGACCGCTATGTATATTCATCTGGGTGGAGAAAAAATCATCCGCTCTTCAGAGCTTGTGGCTATTTTCGATATCTCGATTGAAAAATCCTCTAAAATCTCCAAGCAATACGTGAACCACGCCCAACAGCAGAAGCATGTCGAGATGATTGGCGAAGAGGAAGCCAAGTCCATCGTAGTGACTCAGAATACGGTGTATTATTCCCCCATCTCCTCAACAACACTCAAAAAGCGGGCAAACCAGTTTGTTGCCAATGCTTAACCATAGAATCTATAGAAGTAGGTGAAAGGCATGTCTATGAATCAACCGTCTTATGATGCGGGCGAGATTCAGGTCCTTGAGGGCCTGGAAGCGGTTCGGAAACGTCCCGGGATGTATATTGGCTCCACGAGCGCCAAAGGTCTCCATCATTTGGTCTGGGAAGTTGTGGACAACAGCATTGACGAAGCGCTGGCGGGTTACTGTGACAGCATTCAAGTTGTCGTTCACGAAGACAATAGCATTACCGTTACAGATAACGGTCGCGGTATTCCAGTAAGTGAACACGCCAAAATGAAAAAATCTGCGCTGGAAGTCGTTATGACCGTGCTTCACGCAGGTGGTAAATTTGGAGGCGGAGGGTACAAGGTATCCGGTGGTCTGCACGGGGTTGGTGTATCCGTAGTAAATGCCCTCTCCAGCAAAATGATCGTTCATGTTAAACGGGACGGACATCTGTATGAGCAGGAATATCATCGTGGTGCTCCGCAGTATGATGTCAGAGTCATCGGTGACACAGACGAGACGGGTACCCAAACGACTTTTTATCCTGACGATCAAATCTTTACAGAAACGACCGTATATGACTATGATACGCTCCAGACGCGGATTCGTGAGTTGGCTTTCCTGAACAAAGGTATTGCAATCAGCTTGACTGATGAACGGACGGGCGCCAGCGATACATTTCACTACGAGGGCGGAATCAGTGAATATGTGCAATTTTTGAATCAAAAAAGAGAAGCGCTGCATGAACAGCCGATTTATGTCGAAGGCTCGCGTGATATGATTCAAGTCGAAGTGGCATTGCAATATAACGACAGCTATACCGAGAATATTTATTCTTTTGCCAACAACATCAACACCCATGAGGGCGGAACTCACGAGTCAGGTTTCAAGAGTGCATTAACCCGGATTATTAACGATTATGCACGTAAAAATGGCTTGATTAAGGACAACAATGCCAACTTGACCGGTGACGATGTGCGTGAAGGATTGACGGCGATTATCTCCGTCAAAATTCCAGAACCACAGTTTGAGGGTCAGACCAAGACAAAGCTTGGTAACAGTGAGGTGCGAGGGATTGTCGAATCCCTATTCGCAGAGAAACTCCAGGAATTCCTAGAGGAAAATCCGTCTGTTTCCCGCCGGGTGGTTGATAAATCCTTACAAGCAGCACGTGCCCGGGAAGCAGCGCGTAAAGCACGTGAGCTTACACGTCGTAAAAGTGCGCTGGAAATCAGTTCGCTCCCAGGCAAGCTGGCGGATTGCTCCTCTAAGGATGCTTCGATTAGTGAACTGTACATCGTCGAAGGTGACTCAGCAGGAGGATCGGCCAAGCAGGGTCGTGATCGTCACTTTCAAGCTATTTTGCCGATTCGCGGTAAAATCCTGAATGTTGAAAAGGCACGCTTGGACCGTATTTTGTCCAGTGATGAAATCCGGTCGATGGTAACAGCAATGGGTACAGGGATCGGAGACGACTTTGACATCGCCAAAGCCCGTTATCACAAGGTCATTATCATGACAGATGCGGATGTCGATGGTGCCCATATTCGTACGTTGTTGCTGACGTTCTTCTATCGGTACATGCGTAAAATCATTGATGCAGGCTATATTTATATTGCTCAGCCACCACTATTCAAAGTGGAGCGTAACAAAGTTGTACGTTATGCGAACTCCGAGGCGGAACGTGATGAGATCATCAGGGAATTTGGAGAAAACGCGAAATACAATGTACAGCGCTATAAAGGTTTGGGTGAGATGAATGCGACCCAACTTTGGGAAACTACAATGGACCCTGAGAGTCGTACTATGCTTCAGGTAACTGTCAGTGACGCGATGCTGGCTGATACACTGTTCAATACCTTGATGGGTGATAATGTAGAACCCCGTCGTGACTTTATCCAAGAACATGCGAAGTACGTGAAAAATCTTGATTTTTAATGTGTGATGTTCCTTCCTAGTGGCTGTATTACGTGCTCATTAGGTAGTATTTTGTAGGAGTTCACAAGGGGCGCCCAAATGGGCGTCCCTTTTCTTCTCATTAACCTGCCCGGGTGTATTTGAATATTTGAACTCATTGTTTTAGGCTTTTTTCTTAGAGCGTACGGGTTTACCCGTGGATGAAGAGTACCGGCCGTAGCCTACTGCATATCTGAATATTTTATGATAGAGGCTTTTGTTTGGAAGGGAAGAGAACACCTTAATTGCTGGTCTCGTATTAACCTCCAGAATCCACGGATAATTTTGCTGATCCAGTCCCACATCTAATCCAATTTCCCTTAAACGTGGGTATCTTTTTTGCAACTGCCAGGCTACCCGTTCGCCCATTTTTGATAATTTTTGCTCCAGTCGTACAGCTTCCTTTACATCCATGTATGGAGCGACCAGCTCATTGAAAAAGCGCGTTGTCCCACCGCTGTGATGATTGGTGACGACTTTGTCAGGAGCAGCTACGCGTCCTACAATAAGCGTTGTTTCCCATTGGTGTCTCAAATTCATCTGGGTTAATACCCTCAGATCGAAAGGGCGTGCTTCATGCTGAAGAAGTGGAATTCCACGCTGGATCAGATATGGACGTTTTCGTATGCGGGAAGAAACCACTTTATGCAGATCTTCTAGACTTTCGAAGGTGAAGGTATCTACTTCATAGCGAAGCACATACCAAGTTCTCTCTTCGATAATTCCTTCTTCTGTCGGTGGAAGCGGCTCTGTCAGCCTCTCTGCCCGCATAACCCCTTTTCCATAAGTACCGTTATCCGGCTTAATATAGACAGTACCATACACGGCCAACATTTCGTTCAAGTGATCAAATGTGTACAACCGTGTTTCTGGTACATAAGCCGCCAATGTCGGATTGGGGAGAATGGCATTTGTTTTGGTCCACTTACTGGATACTCGCTGAATAGACAAGTAATCTCATCCCTTTCTTTTCGAAATATGAGTCATGTACTTGGAATCCGCAACACTTTGACAAAACAAGGGAAACTAAAGGACAAGCGCGTAAAACAATGATATAATAGAGAAATACGGCGTTTTTCGGAATTTTGCTAAGTGAACCCTGACCGTATACGTATTGTATGTGGAAAAGGCCCTTAGGGTGGGGGCTAATCCCCAGCTCTGGGGAATTTGTTATAATCAGGGCTTGTGAGTTGTACAAGAGATAGCAATCTGCTACACGCAGAAAGAGAATGACGAGGGATTTACGCTGTAAAGAGGACAGATGCGTTTAATTGTGCTCTTTTTGTGAAAGTAATATAATTACACAGATGAGGATTTCAGCCAAAATCCTGCGCAGAGAGCGGAGTGTATAGGCAGTATCTTGTTAGGCTTTTCACATAGAGAGCATTGTATTGAAGGATAAGAAGGAGGACCAGCATGGCGGATCAAAATAACTCGCAAATCATCAATAGGGATATCGGAGTGGAAATGCGCGAATCCTTTATGGATTATGCCATGAGTATTATTGTTAGCCGTGCCTTGCCTGATGTGCGGGACGGACTGAAGCCGGTACACCGTCGTATTCTGTATGCGATGTCCGAGCTAGGCATGTCGCCAGATAAGCCTTACAAAAAATCGGCAAGAATCGTCGGCGAAGTTATCGGTAAATATCACCCTCATGGTGATACGGCTGTATATGATACGATGGTGCGGATGGCGCAGGATTTTTCCTTGCGTTATATGTTGGTGGATGGACACGGTAACTTTGGCTCCGTGGATGGAGATATGGCGGCTGCGATGCGTTACACCGAAGCACGGTTGTCCAAGATTGCCATGGAAATGCTACGTGATTTGAACAAAGAGACCGTTGATTTTATGCCGAACTACGATGGTGAAGAGAGCGAGCCCGTCGTATTACCTGCACGTTATCCTAACTTGCTGGTGAATGGCGTCGGCGGAATTGCAGTCGGGATGGCTACCAATATTCCTCCGCATAACTTGGGAGAGGTTATCGATGGTGTACAAGCACTGATCGAAAACCCTGACATTACGCCGATGGAACTTATGGATTATATTCAAGGGCCCGATTTCCCGACAGCAGGTTATATTTTAGGACGCTCTGGTATTCGTCAGGCGTACCAGACTGGCCGCGGATCTGTGACCATGCGTGCGAAGACCACCATAGAAGAGATTGGCAATAAAGCACGAATTATCGTGCATGAGCTGCCTTACCAAGTGAATAAGGCTCGTCTGGTCGAGAAAATTGCCGAATTAGTACGTGACAAACGTATTGAAGGCATTACGGATCTTCGGGATGAATCGGACCGTACGGGTATGCGTGTCGTTATCGAGTTGCGTAGAGACGTGAACCCGAATGTCGTTCTGAATAATTTGTTTAAACATACGGCCATGCAGTCGAATTTTGGTATTAATATGCTTGCCATTGTAAACAACGAACCGAAGATTTTGAACCTGAAGGATGTCTTGTATCATTATCTCAAACATCAGGTCGAAGTTATTCGTCGCCGGACAGAATTCGACCTGAAAAAAGCCGAAGCTAGAGCACACATTCTGGAAGGCTTGCGCATTGCTCTTGACCATCTGGACGAAGTTATTGCCTTGATTCGTTCTTCCCAAACTGCAGAAGCAGCTCGTGAAGGACTGATTGAGCGTTTCTCGCTCACTCTTGAGCAGTCTCAGGCTATTCTAGATATGCGTCTGCAGCGCTTAACTGGTTTGGAACGTGAGAAGATCGAGAACGAATATAACGAGCTAATACAAAAGATTGCGGAATACCGTGAGATTTTGGCGAATGAGCATCTGGTACTCAACATCATTAGTGAAGAGCTGAATGAGCTTAAGGAACGTTTCGCTGATGACCGTCGCACTGAAATTACAGTGGGTGAAGAGAGTATTCTGGATGAGGACCTCATTCCGCGTGAAGATGTTATTATTACTGTAACCCATACAGGATATATCAAACGCCTTCCTGTTACTACCTATCGCAGTCAAAAACGCGGTGGTCGTGGTGTAGTAGGTATGGATACCAAAGATGAGGATTTCGTAGAGCATCTGTTCATAACGAATTCACATCATCATTTGTTATTCTTTACCGACAAGGGCAAGGTATATCGGATTAAGGCCTATGAGATTCCTGACCTTAGCCGGACAGCCCGGGGGACACCGATTATTAACCTGATTCAGATTGAACAGGGTGAGTCGATTAATGCGGTAATTCCAATCGAGGAATTTGTGGAGGATAGCTATCTATTCTTTGCAACCCAGCATGGAATCATTAAAAAGACACCACTTGACGACTATGCAAATATCCGCAAAGGTGGCTTGATTGCCATTAACTTGCGTGAAGATGACGCCCTGATCGAAGTGAAGCTGACGGACGGACAGCAGGAAATGATTATTGGTACAGCGCAAGGCATGTCTATCCGTTTCCCTGAAAGTGATGTACGGTCTATGGGCCGTAGCGCTACAGGGGTTAAAGGGATCAACCTTGATGAGAGTGATGCTGTAATTGGTATGGACATCGTAGATACCAGCCTGGATATCCTGATTGTAACGGCCAAAGGTTATGGCAAGCGTACCCCTGTTGTGGATTATCGTATCCAAAGCCGTGGAGGTAAGGGGATCAAGACGATTAATGTTACGGATAAAAATGGTCCGGTTGTCGGTCTCAAGGTTGTAAAAACCGAAGAGGATCTGATGATCATTACAGCTAGTGGCACCTTGATTCGGACTAGCATGGGGGAAATCTCCACGATGGGTCGGAATACACAAGGGGTAAGGCTGATTAATATTCGCGATGATGATTCGGTTGCAACTGTTTGTCGAGCGAACAAGAATGAGGAGCAGGATGAACTGCTTGAAGAATTATTAGAGGATGGGGAAGCTGGAGAGGGCTCATCTCTATCATCTGTTGAACCAACTCTCGAAACGAATACAGAAGATACGGAAGGTAACGACCCAGAATCTTCTGAGGGTGAATAATAGCCTGAATATGAAAACAACAATAGTTATTAAATTTTAGATGGAGGAGACTCTCTGACTATTTGGTCAGGGAGTCTTTTTTTTTCTGGCTAACCAATTCAGACAAGTATGCTTTAAATGGCATAAAATGAATGTACAGGATCATTTCCAAGTAATATAATGACATCATAACTGGCAGCTGGAGCAGCTGTTGTGAGAACAGAGAGGTTGACCATGACAACTGTACCCGTATCCGAATTAAAAGCAGGACTTAGATTGCAAAGCGATGTATTTACAGAAATGGGCAGCTTGCTGCTACCGAAAGGGCGCATTCTACTACCGCGTGACTTGGAGATTTTACAGGCGTTCCTGATCCAGCAAGTTGAGGTAGGGACGGATGATCTTGCAAAATCCAGTAGCGAGTCTACGACTGTTCGATCTGGAATATCTGAAACGCAAGGACCTTCGTTAGATGGGCGAGATGAATCTGAACAATTCCAGGATGAGTATGACAAAATGGTGATGCTTGTTAAGAACGCATTTCAATCGGTACTCGTCTCTAATTTATCTATATATGAACTGCGAGGACAATTGGAGTCCTTACTGGTGCACATTCAGCGCTATAATGTAATGACCTATACTCCGCCCGCCATGATCGAAGTGGACTATATTTTTCACAACGCCGTGCTAACCTCCCTTACTTCCTACTCCATTGCACAATGGATCGGATTACCTCAAAAGGATTGGATGCAGGTGGCTTTTGCTGGGTTGCTTCATGACATAGGGAACGCTAAAATGGACCCGGCCATTCTGTACAAGCCCTCCAAACTAACGTGGGAAGAGCAAGAAGAAATACGTAGTCATACATCACTAGGATACCAGCTGCTTAAAAATGTGAAAGCTATTAACGAAGGTGTGCGTTTGGCAGCTCTTCAGCATCATGAGAAAGTGGACGGTACTGGATATCCACTGCGTCTTAAAGGGGAACAAATCCACATCTACGCTAAAATCGTTGGAGTGGCTGATGTATTCCATGCTATGACTCTAGAGAAAACATACCGGCCTGCCCAATCACCGTATCTGGTTCTAGAGCAAATCAAGTCAGAATCATTTGGAAAGCTGGACCCAAGTGTCGTACAAGTTTTTATTCATAAGTTAACCCAATTCAATAATGGAACCAAGGTGCGCCTCAATGATAACCGTACAGGGGAAATTATATTTGCTGATCGAGATCATCCGACTCGTCCGTTGATTCAAGTAGATGGGGAAATCATTAACTTAATGCTGCAAAGAGAGCTTTATATCGAGTGTATTGTTACTTAACTAAGTATTTTTAAAAAACAGTTGCACAATATAAAGAAAGTATGATATATTATTTCTTGTCGCTTCAAGTGTTATCAAAAAGAGTGAAAAACACTTTTTTAAAAAAGTGTTGACATAAATCTAGGAAATATGATACACTATAAAAGTTGCTGAGGGGTTGAAAGAAACGCCGAGGCGGACAATGAATGTTTGATCTTTGAAAACTGAACAACGAGTGAGTAAAACGATTTTGTTCGCAAAATCAAACAAGAGATATTTTTATCTCGTCAGTTTCAAAATGAGCTTATCGCTCTTTCTATAAACCAACTTCGGTTGGTCTTTAATGGAGAGTTTGATCCTGGCTCAGGACGAACGCTGGCGGCGTGCCTAATACATGCAAGTCGAGCGGGGTTGTTTAGAAGCTTGCTTCTACACAACCTAGCGGCGGACGGGTGAGTAACACGTAGGCAACCTGCCCACAAGACAGGGATAACTACCGGAAACGGTAGCTAATACCCGATATATCCTTTTCCTGCATGGGAGAAGGAGGAAAGACGGAGCAATCTGTCACTTGTGGATGGGCCTGCGGCGCATTAGCTAGTTGGTGGGGTAAAGGCCTACCAAGGCGACGATGCGTAGCCGACCTGAGAGGGTGATCGGCCACACTGGGACTGAGACACGGCCCAGACTCCTACGGGAGGCAGCAGTAGGGAATCTTCCGCAATGGGCGAAAGCCTGACGGAGCAACGCCGCGTGAGTGATGAAGGTTTTCGGATCGTAAAGCTCTGTTGCCAGGGAAGAACGTCTTGTAGAGTAACTGCTACAAGAGTGACGGTACCTGAGAAGAAAGCCCCGGCTAACTACGTGCCAGCAGCCGCGGTAATACGTAGGGGGCAAGCGTTGTCCGGAATTATTGGGCGTAAAGCGCGCGCAGGCGGCTCTTTAAGTCTGGTGTTTAATCCCGAGGCTCAACTTCGGGTCGCACTGGAAACTGGGGAGCTTGAGTGCAGAAGAGGAGAGTGGAATTCCACGTGTAGCGGTGAAATGCGTAGAGATGTGGAGGAACACCAGTGGCGAAGGCGACTCTCTGGGCTGTAACTGACGCTGAGGCGCGAAAGCGTGGGGAGCAAACAGGATTAGATACCCTGGTAGTCCACGCCGTAAACGATGAATGCTAGGTGTTAGGGGTTTCGATACCCTTGGTGCCGAAGTTAACACATTAAGCATTCCGCCTGGGGAGTACGGTCGCAAGACTGAAACTCAAAGGAATTGACGGGGACCCGCACAAGCAGTGGAGTATGTGGTTTAATTCGAAGCAACGCGAAGAACCTTACCAGGTCTTGACATCCCTCTGACCGGTCTAGAGATAGACCTTTCCTTCGGGACAGAGGAGACAGGTGGTGCATGGTTGTCGTCAGCTCGTGTCGTGAGATGTTGGGTTAAGTCCCGCAACGAGCGCAACCCTTATGCTTAGTTGCCAGCAGGTCAAGCTGGGCACTCTAAGCAGACTGCCGGTGACAAACCGGAGGAAGGTGGGGATGACGTCAAATCATCATGCCCCTTATGACCTGGGCTACACACGTACTACAATGGCCGGTACAACGGGAAGCGAAATCGCGAGGTGGAGCCAATCCTAGAAAAGCCGGTCTCAGTTCGGATTGTAGGCTGCAACTCGCCTACATGAAGTCGGAATTGCTAGTAATCGCGGATCAGCATGCCGCGGTGAATACGTTCCCGGGTCTTGTACACACCGCCCGTCACACCACGAGAGTTTACAACACCCGAAGTCGGTGGGGTAACCCGCAAGGGAGCCAGCCGCCGAAGGTGGGGTAGATGATTGGGGTGAAGTCGTAACAAGGTAGCCGTATCGGAAGGTGCGGCTGGATCACCTCCTTTCTATGGAGAATCGTTTCCTGCAACGGAAACATTCAAATATGAAGCGTATGCTTCAAAAACTACTCACTCGTTGCTCAGTTTTGAGAGCTCAAACTCTCAAAAAGGCTGGTTTTTTACAGCTTTGCACCTTGAAAACTGGATACCGAAACGAAATTGCGTTTTAGAATATTCCTTTAAGCTGATCTTGTGTAAACAAGTGAAATAAAGGTAGCAGGTAAGGAAAGATCTTTTGCCTTTGGCAAAAATCATTCTTTATCGAACATCGACATTTTCTTTCTTTGAAAGAAAAGTCTAGGTTAAGCTACAAAGAGCACACGGAGGATGCCTAGGCGCCAGGAGCCGACGAAGGACGTGGCGAACAACGATAAGGCCTCGGGGAGCTGTAAGCAAGCTTTGATCCGGGGATGTCCGAATGGGGAAACCCGGCTGTCTTCATCGACAGTCACTTTCTGCTGAATACATAGGCAGAATAGAGGCAGACCAGGGGAACTGAAACATCTAAGTACCCTGAGGAAGAGAAAACAATAGTGATTCCGTCAGTAGCGGCGAGCGAACGCGGATTAGCCCAAACCAAGGAGCTTGCTCCTTGGGGTTGTGGGACGTCTCACATGGAGTTACAAAGGAACCGGTTAGATGAAGAGGTCTGGAAAGGCCCGCCAGAGAAGGTAAAAGCCCTGTAGTTCAAAACTTGTTCTCTCCGAGACGGATCCCGAGTAGTGCGGGGCACGTGAAACCCCGTATGAATCCGGCAGGACCATCTGCCAAGGCTAAATACTCCCTGGCGACCGATAGTGAAGCAGTACCGTGAGGGAAAGGTGAAAAGCACCCCGGAAGGGGAGTGAAATAGATCCTGAAACCGTGTGCTTACAAGAAGTCAGAGCCCTATTTATGGGTGATGGCGTGCCTTTTGTAGAATGAACCGGCGAGTTACGTTCCCGTGCAAGGTTAAGGTGAAGAGCTGAAGCCGCAGCGAAAGCGAGTCTGAATAGGGCGAATGAGTACGTGGACGTAGACCCGAAACCGGGTGATCTACCCCTGTCCAGGGTGAAGGTGCGGTAACACGCACTGGAGGCCCGAACCCACGCATGTTGAAAAATGCGGGGATGAGGTGGGGGTAGCGGAGAAATTCCAATCGAACCCGGAGATAGCTGGTTCTCCCCGAAATAGCTTTAGGGCTAGCCTCGGAAAGAAGAATCGTGGAGGTAGAGCACTGATTGGGTGCGGGGCCCGCAAGGGTTACCAAGCTCAGTCAAACTCCGAATGCCATAGATTTAGTTCCGGGAGTCAGACAGTGAGTGCTAAGATCCATTGTCGAAAGGGAAACAGCCCAGACCATCAGCTAAGGTCCCCAAGTGTGTGTTAAGTGGGAAAGGATGTGGAGTTGCACAGACAACCAGGATGTTGGCTTAGAAGCAGCCACCATTGAAAGAGTGCGTAATAGCTCACTGGTCGAGTGACTCTGCGCCGAAAATGTAACGGGGCTAAACACACCACCGAAGCTATGGCTTGATGCATTGCATCAGGGGTAGGGGAGCGTTGAATGCGGGTTGAAGGTGTACCGTAAGGAGCGCTGGACTGCATTCAAGTGAGAATGCCGGTATGAGTAACGAAAAGATCTGTGAGAATCAGATCCGCCGAAAGCCTAAGGGTTCCTGAGGAAGGTTCGTCCGCTCAGGGTAAGTCGGGACCTAAGGCGAGGCCGATAGGCGTAGTCGAAGGACAACAGGTCGAAATTCCTGTACCACCGTAATCCGTTATGAGCAATGGGGTGACGCAGTAGGGTAGTGACGCGGACTGATGGATGTCCGTCTAAGCAGTGAGGCTGATGTGTAGGCAAATCCGCACATCGTTAAGGCTGGGCTGTGATGGGGAGCGAAAATTGTAGTAGCGAAGGTCATGATCTCAGACTGCCAAGAAAAGCCTCTAGCCAGGAGAAGGTGCCCGTACCGCAAACCGACACAGGTAGGCGAGAAGAGAATTCTAAGGCGCGCGGAAGAACTCTCGTTAAGGAACTCGGCAAAATGACCCCGTAACTTCGGGAGAAGGGGTGCCTCGGTAGGGTGAATAGCCCGAGGGGGCCGCAGTGAAAAGGCCCAAGCGACTGTTTAGCAAAAACACAGGTCTGTGCGAAGCCGCAAGGCGAAGTATACGGGCTGACGCCTGCCCGGTGCTGGAAGGTTAAGGGGAGTGGTAAGCCCTTCGGGGCGAAGCTATGAACCGAAGCCCCAGTAAACGGCGGCCGTAACTATAACGGTCCTAAGGTAGCGAAATTCCTTGTCAGGTAAATTCTGACCCGCACGAATGGCGTAACGACTTGGGCGCTGTCTCAACGAGAGATCCGGTGAAATTTTAATACCTGTGAAGATGCAGGTTACCCGCGACAAGACGGAAAGACCCCATGGAGCTTTACTGCAGCTTGATATTGAATTTGGGTACGATCTGTACAGGATAGGTGGGAGCCGTAGAATCTTGAGCGCCAGCTTGAGAGGAGGCATCCTTGGGATACCACCCTGATCGTATCTAGGTTCTAACTTGGTACCGTGATCCGGTGCGAGGACAGTGTCAGGTGGGCAGTTTGACTGGGGCGGTCGCCTCCTAAAGAGTAACGGAGGCGCCCCAAGGTTCCCTCAGAATGGTTGGAAATCATTCGAAGAGTGCAAAGGCAGAAGGGAGCTTGACTGCGAGACCTACAAGTCGAGCAGGGACGAAAGTCGGGCTTAGTGATCCGGTGGTACCGCATGGAAGGGCCATCGCTCAACGGATAAAAGCTACCCTGGGGATAACAGGCTTATCTCCCCCAAGAGTCCACATCGACGGGGAGGTTTGGCACCTCGATGTCGGCTCATCGCATCCTGGGGCTGAAGTAGGTCCCAAGGGTTGGGCTGTTCGCCCATTAAAGCGGTACGCGAGCTGGGTTCAGAACGTCGTGAGACAGTTCGGTCCCTATCTGTCGTGGGCGTAGGAAATTTGAGAGGAGCTGTCCTTAGTACGAGAGGACCGGGATGGACGTACCGCTGGTGTACCAGTTGTTCCGCCAGGAGCACCGCTGGGTAGCTATGTACGGAAGGGATAAGCGCTGAAAGCATCTAAGCGTGAAGCCCCCCTCAAGATGAGATTTCCCAATTAGTAAGACCCCTTGAAGACGACGAGGTAGATAGGTTGGGGGTGGAAGTGCAGTAATGCATGGAGCTGACCAATACTAATCGGTCGAGGGCTTATCCTAAAAATAAAACGCAAATGAGTTTCGGATCCAGTTTTCAGGGTGTAACCTTGAAGGTAGAATTTGCACAGCAAATTCATGTTTGGTGGCGATAGCGGAGGGGTTCCACACGTACCCATCCCGAACACGACCGTTAAGCCCTCCAGCGCCGATGGTACTTGGACCGCAGGGTCCTGGGAGAGTAGGACGTCGCCAAGCAACAAGTAAAAAGAATCATGATCTCGTTGAGATTATGGTTCTTTTTTTGCATATATGTATATTTTAGAAATATCCTTACAAAAGGAAGGTAACATTTTTGTTACGGAATGTAGGAGTAAACCCTGTATAATATAGGTATTGAATCCCATACACACACGCTGCATTATTGCAGATTTATGCAAACTCCATCATAGGATTTTGTATAGTCAATCAGGCTGGTAAGGAGGGAAGATCATGCGGCGAAATAAATGGCTTGCTCTATTGGTGCTATTCAGTGTCGCTGTCGCGATTCTTACCGGGTGCGTGGAAGAGGAGCCTTCTTGGACATCGTTTGAGGGTGCTGCTAACGAGAAGACGTTTCCGGTTCCTAAAGAAGCTAGTAAAACCGATCGGGCCAGCAGTAATTCGGACATGGACTATGTTCGCTATGCACTGCCAGCGTTGAAGGAAAGTGATAGTCTACCTGCTCCTTATCTGGAGGAGATTGCAGCTTGGGGCTGGACTGAGGAACCGAATTTATCCACCTCGAATCAGAAGGTGTTTCAGAAAAATAAACACATGGTGCATTTGTCTGTGCATGATGGTTCTTTTACTGTATTGGTTCCAAAAGACAGAAAGGCTGTTGTGAAGAGCAAAAGCGTGGATCTTAATTAGGGCACGGTTTTCAACCGAGTAAGCAGCATAGTATTTATTGTAGATCATATTTATAGTAAACTCATAGCGTATTGTATGCTGTGCATAATGATGAATGAAGAGATCGAATATGGGGAAGCACTCAGAACTGCTGTTGAGTAGGGAGTGGCTTCCTTTTATATATTTGCATGTTGATCAAATGCTCTACATGAATAACAAGGATAAAGATGAGGAAAAGTTTACTTGATAAGAGAATAAAACGATTATAGTTGTTAAGTCACAAAAAAAGGAGTAACCGGTTGGGGTTGCTCCTTTTTTATTGCTTCGGTCTATATGGTCGTAGGTTAGTTCAGACCTGAATTTTCTATCTGTACGGATAATGAGTGGTTAGATTTACTGTTGATAATATGAGGCATCTTCATCGGTGAACTTCAACATGCCATCTTTTCTCTCGCCGGTAAGCCGACTGAGGATGTATAGACGCGGTGCAATAAGCCAAAGATGCCAGAAGAGTAAGGATACAGTAAAGGCTGGTGGAGACCAGAGAATGAATACGGCTGATAAGCAGATACCGATCCAGAGGGTATGTATGTGCACACGACGAAAGATGCTATAGCCTATGTACTGGTCTGTCATATAGCCTAGCCAAGGTAATTTACGGTGGAATGCCCAGCGTTTGCGGAAGGATGTTCCGCCACCGATGTATAGGACAGATCGTGAGATTACGAAGTGTACCCATAAGGTTAGGAAAAAGGCAAGAGCAAACAAAAACACGCTAGTCCAGGAAAAGGCAAGAAGCAGAAAGAGAAGCATAATAACAGGCAGTGTGATATGACTCCATATTAGTTGACGCGGTATACTGATTTTTTTAATGAGCTTGTAGTGATAGTAGGTAGCTTTGGTTCCGGTTTCCTCTGTCATGCGAACAGTCCTTTCATTAATCTACTGCATCACAAGTGGCTTCCCGTCCACAGCCGGAAAAAGGGACGGTACTTCGCTCATGCCGCTTTAAATAAGCATTTAATCGTTTTTGTAGAAATACAGAATGATCGACATCCAGTGTTAGCTAGCCTACTCTATAATTACTGGAAAAGCTATCACTGATGAAGTGTTCAAGGGCTCCGATGAAAGGGTATCCATACATAAGAGCTTTTCTTATTATATCGGCATAGACGGCTGTTTTTTAAACATACGGGGTACAAACACCATAATGGCCCAGCTGGAATATATATAGAGTATATCGTCGAACTGGGCTATGAAAAGGTTTAAAATAGTAGAAAGTGCCCCATACTAATAGTAAAAGAAACAAGGTGGGATGGATATGCATGATCAAGGCGGCCACCGCTGTATTATATGCGGGCAGCACAAGCATGAAGGCATTTTTATCGTTTCCGAGTTTATCTGTGATACGTGTGAAGCTGAAATGGTGCACACGGATGCAACTGATGCCAAATATCATTTTTTTATTGATCAACTAAAGCAAATCTGGGTACAGAAAAATGCATAATATCCTTTGCTAATTAGTCTTTGAAGGATTGGCATTCCAAGGTCTGTCGATACGGGCCTTTTTTTCTGTGAGTAAAAGTAGGATTCCGCTTGATTTTACGATAAAATAAGGTAGATATAAAGCTTTGTTTGGAAGGATTGCAGAATGATGGGGAAAAAGGCGGTACATGCACCATTAATGGAAGCTCTAATACGTTACCGGACTCAGGGAAATGCTTCTTTCCATGTACCCGGTCATAAAAATGGACAAGTATATGAGCATGAAAATATTGCATCTCTGTTGCAAGAAGTGATGTCTATTGATGCGACAGAAATTACTGGACTGGATGATTTGCATCACCCAGAAGATGTGATTCGTGAAGGGCAAGAGCTGGCTGCAAAGTGCTTTGGTGCTGAAGAGAGCTTTTGGCTAATTGGAGGAAGCACGGTCGGTAATTTGGCTATGATTTTAACTGTATGTACGGAGCCGGGAGATCTACTGCTGGTACAGAGAAATGTACACAAATCTGTCCTGAACGGTCTCATGCTGTCAGGGGCTAATGCGGTATTCCTAGATCCGGAAATAGATACACTAAGCGGGCTGGCGGTTGCCCCAACGACGGATACAATAAAAGCTGCACTGAAGGCCTATCCTTCGGCTAAAGGGGTGTTACTTACACTACCTAATTACTATGGGATGGGGCATGACCTGAAGGCAACGGCTAAGGCCTGTCATGCAGCCCATGTGCCGCTATTGATAGATGAGGCACACGGTGCTCATTATGGGCTGCATCCTCGTTTGCCAGCCTCTGCGCTATCCTGCGGGGCTGATGTAGTCGTCCAGTCGACACATAAAATGCTTCCAGCCATGACCATGGGGGCCATGTTACATGTGCAGGGAGAGAGAATCCATCGGGAACTGCTTCGTCAGCGTTTGGCGATGGTGCAAAGCTCTAGCCCTTCTTATCCGTTAATGGCTTCACTGGATTTGGCAAGATGGTATATAGAGGTGTATGGAACAGATGCTTTTACAGTGGGCTTAGCGGCGGCAGATGCTTTTAGAAAGGGCCTGGAGCAGCTCCCACGCTTTCGCTTGCTAGAACCTACACAGCAGGCACTAGAAGGAGAATACGCTCACAGGGGAATCTCTGAAGTCCTAGAAAGGGCTGATGAGGGAATAAGCGGATATTCAACCCAGGATCCTTTTAAATTGGTGCTGTATGATACATGGGGTATACTGGATGGGTTTGGACTCAAGCATGAGTTGGAGACTTACGGATGCGTTCCAGAGATGAGCGACGAAAAACATGTTGTTTTATTGTTTACGTTAGGCTCTACGGCTAAGGATGCGAGTCACCTGTTGCAGGCTCTTGTGCATATAGATAATGATATAAGATTTAAGGAGACGGCTGGTGAGCCGGGGTCAACGGAAAAAGAGCAGCAAAGACTCGAATTAGATTTTTCCACGTGGAACAATGATAGAATGAAGGGATACTCTAGTCCGGTGCCGTTTGGGCTTCGACCGATTAGCCCGGATCAGATGGAGACCGTGCCTGTAGACGAATCCGCTGGCAGGGTAGCGGCTGAAATGATTATCCCGTATCCTCCAGGTATTCCACTGCTATATGCAGGAGAAACGATTACAGAAGCGATTGCATTGCGGATGAGTCGTCTACGTGAGCTGGGAGCCAAGTGGCACGGGGTAGCAGATGAAAGTATGCTTACAATTCGGGTATTCCGTTTACAATAAAGATTAGATACTAGAGACTTAACAAATACAGAAGACTGAATAAAAGAAGCATACGTAGCCTATGGGTGACTTTTATTTTTCAGGCAGGAAAGCAGGGAATAACATGAATCGCAAAGGCATTTTTATCACACTGGAGGGGGGAGACGGCTCCGGTAAAACAACTATGATTCAACGGCTGGCGAAGTTTATGGAGAAAGAAGGCTATCCAGTTATCACGACGAGGGAGCCGGGTGGCATCGAAATTTCCGAAAAGATTCGTTCTATCATTTTGGACCCTGCTCATACCAGTATGGATGCTCGAACAGAGGCACTTTTATACGCGGCGGCGCGGCGTCAGCATTTGGTGGAGAAGGTAAAGCCGGCTATTGAACAGGGAGCTATCGTATTATGTGATCGTTTTGTGGATAGTAGCTTGGTCTATCAAGGATTTGCAAGAGGGATCGGAATTGAAGAGGTAGCTTCAATTAATCGCTTTGCGGTGGATGATTGGGAGCCGGATGCCACATTTTATCTGGATATTGAGCCCGAATTGGGATTGGCAAGAATTAATGCGTCACGAGGAGCAGAAATGGACCGCCTCGACATGGAGAGTATATCGTTTCACCATAAGGTGCGAGAGGCATATTTGGAGTTGGCTCGCAAATTTTCGGAGCGAATTACAATTGTTGATGCATCTCCGGCGCCAGAGCAGGTGGAGCAAGTATTGAAGGATTTGCTGAAAAAGCGGTTTGTTCAGAATTTTAGCATATAATTGTCGAAGGATATACGGTAAAATTGAGCTAGGGACAAGGTTGTCTCTAATATGACTTGAAGGAGGAATACAGGATGAAGCTGATTATTGCGATTGTACAGGATAAGGACAGTAACAGATTATCCAGCGGACTGGTGAAAGCTAATTTCCGTGCTACTAAATTGGCGAGCACAGGAGGATTTCTGCGTGCTGGTAATACGACATTTATGATCGGTGTTGATGACAATCAGGTGGACTCATTAATGAACGTCATTCGCAGCAGTTGCAAGGTTCGTGAACAGCTGGTCACACCCGTTACCCCTATGAGCGGGACGACGGATTCCTATTTACCGTTGCCTGTTGAAGTCCAGGTGGGTGGAGCGACGGTATTCGTGATGCCTGTAGACCGTTTCGAGCATTTCTGAATCTACACAATAGGGCCTATTCTGCCGATATGATAGGGGAATCGCCTGTATCTTCTCACATGATGAGAGTGAGGGCAGATCCACTAAAACGGCAGCGCTACAGCGCAGTTCCCGGAAAGCCGAAGAAACCCTGAGTTCTAGATTGAACTGTTCATGAAGGGGGAAAGTGGAAGCATCCGGGGAGAAAGCAGGTTTATATGAAAATAAATCCGGGCTATCGCCCTTTACAAAGTACATTGTCTACAAATGAAATGAGTGCAAAGCCAATTCAGTCCAAGAGCTTCTCCGACGTTATGCAGCAAAATGGTGAGCAAGCTTCGCAGGAGGAATTGAATCGGCGCTTTAAGGAAATACAAATGCAGGGAGATCGTCTTGCACGTTCAATGACGATTCGTGAGCTGAAGGCCTATAAGATGTTGGTTAAACGGTTTTTGGAAGATACCGTTCGGCGAGGCGTGTCCATGAAGGACACGAAGGGCTGGGATCGCCGGGGACGCAGCAAACGTTATAAGCTGATTGATGAAGTGGATGAGCTGTTGCTCAAAATGGCGGATGAGCTGCTCGAAACCGAGCAAGGCAAGATTGAGCTTTTGCAAGGGGTCGGTGAGATCAGAGGATTGCTAATTAATCTCTCGTTTTAATGCAGACTTATGTTATAAATGAATACAGACGGGCTGTTGCCACGAAGAAATAATCTGCTTGCTGATCATGCTGGCAGATTATTTTTGACTATGTACATGCCTGGAAGAACAACGATTTGTTGAGGGATCACAGTTGTTTTCAGTGGAGAAAGTGAGGAAATATGTCTTTTCAACATATAATGGGCCAGGATGTAGCCAAAAAAATGCTGCAAAGTGCACTACGGAATCATACGGTCAACCATGCCTATGTTTTTAGCGGGCCGCCGGGAAGCGGGCAGATGAACATGGCGCAGATCTTTGCTAAGGCTTTATTTTGTGAGCGACAGACGGATGATGCATGCGGGGAGTGTTTGTCATGCCGCAAGGTAGAGCACGGGAATCATCCAGATTTGCATATTGTAGAGCCGGATGGAGCTACGATTAAAATTGATCAGATTCGTGGGCTTCAACGTATATTTTCTTACAAATCCGAAAGCTCCAATCCGAAGGTATATATCATTCGGCAGGCGGATACCATGACAGTGCAAGCTGCTAATAGCCTACTTAAATTTCTGGAGGAGCCCCAGATTCCAGTGGTCGGCATACTCATTTCTGAAAATGGACAGGCGTTGCTGCC
Source organism: Paenibacillus sp. FSL H8-0168 (assembly GCF_038592955.1). NCBI lineage: Bacteria > Bacillati > Bacillota > Bacilli > Caryophanales > Paenibacillaceae > Paenibacillus > Paenibacillus sp. FSL H8-0168. Next base: position 23,196 of record NZ_CP151948.1, read on the forward strand.
TACGATTCAATCACGGACGCAGCAGGTTCCTTTCCACGCTTTACAGCCGGAGGTGATGATGCAGGCATTAATTGGGGAAGGCTATACGGCAGGGCTTGTCCGGTCGGTCGTTCATATTGCTTCAGGACTGGAATCATGTAGAGAAATTCTCCAGCAGAATTGGTTTGCAGAAATTAGAAACGTAGTGTTACAATTAGTGAAGGAGTCCATGAGTCGGGGGAGCTCGTCTATTATTCTGGCTCAACAGAAGATTTTTAAAACTGGACTTTCTGAACACCTGGATATTCTGTTTCATCTGTTTCATTTGTGGTTTAAGGATATGCTTCATTTCCGTTACGGAAGGCACGAAAGCATTGTTTTCATAGATCATTTGGAGTCCGTCTCCAAATTGGCAATCACCCGCAGCACGGAACAATGGGTCTCTTATATGGATTTGGCCGCGAATTGCAGGAAGAAGCTCCGTTTTCACGTCAACGGGCAATTATGCGTGGAGCAGCTTCTGATTGGGTTGTCCGATACAAGCGGTTCTATCACCGGCTAACAGGAAGGCGCGCTTGTTCCACTCTGCACAATCCGCGACGCCAGGTTCCCGGTTTGTGCGACAGTGAGACTTCAATTGCGGCCATTCGTACAATGTCGGCTTCAAATGAGGTTTAGTGGCATACAAGGGGGTTAATTTTTGTATAGTGTAGTGGGTGTCCGTTTCAAGAAGGCGGGCAAGACTTATTATTTTGATCCGCTGGACCTTCCAGTGGAGAAAGAAAACTGCGTCATTGTAGAGACCGCGCGCGGTATTGAATATGGCAAGGTTGTAGTGGGCAAAAAAGAGGTAAATGATTCGGATGTTGTCCTGCCCTTAAAAAAAGTCATTCGTATTGCAGGGGATGATGACGCTCTTGTTGTAGAAGAGAATAAATTGGCGGCCAAGGATGCATTCGGCACGTGTTTAAATAAAATTAAAGACCATGGCCTTAAAATGAAGCTGGTAGATGTAGAATTTACATTTGACCGCAATAAGATCATTTTTTATTTTACGGCAGAGGGTCGGGTGGATTTTCGAGAGCTTGTAAAGGACTTGGCCAGTATTTTTCGTACACGGATCGAGCTACGGCAGATCGGCGTACGGGATGAGGCTAAAATGCTTGGCGGAATCGGACCTTGTGGGCGTATTCTGTGTTGCTCCTCATGGCTGGGGGATTTTGAGCCGGTATCTATTAAGATGGCGAAGGATCAGAGTTTGTCGCTGAATCCGACGAAGATTTCCGGGTTGTGCGGGAGATTGATGTGCTGTCTCAAGTTTGAACATGATAACTACGAAAGCATGCGAGAAGAGCTACCTCAGGTGGGTAAGATGGTTATCACCTCTTTGGGAGAAGGTAAAGTCGTAGGTGTGAATGCAGGTCATCGCACGGTGCATGTTCAACTGTTTGAGATCAGTAAGGTCAAGGAACTTCCAATGGACGATGTAGTCGTCAAGTAAACCATTAGGTTGCTTCGGGGTGGAAACTTGGATAAATTAAATGTTTTTGCGCGTATTCACGAAATGGAAACCCAAATGGGACAGTTGCATAGCGATCTGGGTGAATTGAAACTGGCAGTAAAAGAGCTGCTGGAGGAAAATCAACGACTAACGATTGAAAACGAACAGGTGCGCAAGATGCTCAAACGTGAAACCTCTGGAGAAGAAAAGACGGCAAACAAGCCGAAGCTTCCTCCTCCGATCGTCATTAAGGATGAAGGGCAAACGGGTGAGGTCGTGGGCGAAGGCTACGACAATCTAGCAAGGCTGTATCATGAAGGATTTCATATATGCAACGTGTATTACGGACATTTGCGAACGGAAGGCGATTGCCTCTTCTGTCTGTCATTTTTGAATAAATAAAAACAAGCCGTAGGAGCAAGATGCCTACGGCTTTTTTGTAAGGAAGTATGAGTGAAAAGCGATTTTGGTTATAAAAGATGGGAGAGCACTATGTACGAAAATGAAAAGAAGTCTGAACGAATTGATGATCTGCTTTCACATAATTTGCGCATTATCCAAAGTGATGAAGTATTCAGCTTCTCGATGGACGCGGTCTTGCTGGCACGTTTTGCCGGTATTCCGCAGCGTGGGAAGATTCTGGATTTGTGTACTGGCAATGGGGTTGTCCCGCTGTTGCTAACGACACGAACAAAAGCGTCTATTGAAGGAATTGAGATTCAACCACGTTTGGCAGATATGGCTAGACGTAGTGTCAGCTTGAATGGATTAGAAGCAGCAATTCAGATTCGGGAAGGGGACCTACGTGAGCTGGTTCACACCACGGGGCATGGTGTTTATGATGCGATTACTGTGAATCCCCCCTATATGCCGCTAAATGGTAGCGATATCAAGCTGAATCCTCACCAGGCAATTGCCCGTCATGAAGTGAACTGCACACTCGAAGAAGTCATTCAGGCATCCACCCGGCTTGTACGTAATGGGGGAAAGGTATCTATGGTTCATCGCCCGCAGCGGCTGGGTGAGATTATAACCTTGATGCGTAAACATAGTTTGGAACCCAAACGAATACGTTTTGTTCACCCACGAGTTCATATGGAAGCCAATATGGTCCTGGTTGAAGCATTACGTGACGGTAAACCGGAGGTTCGTTTGTTGCCTCCGCTCATTGTATATCAGGAAAATGGGAATTATACTCAGGAAATAAGAGATATCTATGGAGAAGTAAGCAAGGGGGATTCTGTGTGAAAGCAGCTGTACAAAAAAGCTTTAGTACCAGCGAAGAAGAACGGGGAAAGTTGTATCTTGTTGCGACACCTATTGGAAATCTGGACGATATGACCTTTAGGGCGATTAACACCTTAAAATCATGTAGTATTATCGCTGCTGAAGATACACGGCAGACACGCAAACTGCTCACTCATTTCGAAATTACACCGGATATGCTCTTCAGTTATCATGAACATAATAAGGCTGCTAGTGGGCCTGAACTGATACGTTATATAATAGAAGGAAAAAATTTGGCACTGGTTAGCGATGCAGGTCTACCGGCCATTTCTGACCCTGGTTCGGATCTGGTCAAACTGGCACTGGAAGCGGAAATTAGCGTCATTCCTATCCCAGGAGCAAATGCGGCACTATCGGCTTTAATTGCCTCAGGACTGGATACAGAAAGGTTTACCTTCGCTGGCTTTCCACCACGGGAGAAAAAGGACCTAGAGAAGCTGTTGCTATCGTTTCAGGTATCTCACGGCACAATTATTTTTTATGAATCGCCTCATCGTATTGTGAAGACATTGATGGTGTTGAAGGAAACATTAGGTTCACGCAAAGTGGTGCTTGCGCGTGAGCTGACCAAGCTGCATGAGGAATGGGTGCGGGGAACCGTGGAGCAATGCCTTGCTAAACTAGAGGAGAATCCGCCGATTGGTGAATATTGTCTGGTGGTTGAAGGGAAAGACGAAGAGGAAGAGGAACAGGAGCGTCAGGCATGGTGGCAGTCTTTATCTTTGGAGTCCCACGTCGCACATTATGAGGCAGAGGGACTCACACGCAAGGATGCAATGAAGCGTACAGCCACAGATCGTTCAATCTCCAAGAGAGATGTTTACAATGCACTCTTATGAATATCTGCCTAAACAAAAAAGGGCCTTCCAACGGTTGGGTTCAAACCGTGGAAGGCAACAAGGAGTATATATGAAAAAGGTTAGAATTAACAATATCTGATAAGTCTATTATATACTAAAATTCTCAGTTTGTCACAGGTGTTGGGATTTCAGAAATGCAATCTTGGCAAACAATTTTTCCTTTGAAGTAAATTACGTTCTCAGCATTGCCGCAGAAGATACAAGCTGGCTCGTATTTTTTAAGCATGATGCGTTCGCCATCAACATAAATTTCCAAAGCGTCTTTCTCTCCGATTCCCAGGGTACGGCGCAATTCGATTGGAATAACAACACGTCCGAGCTCGTCAACTTTTCTTACAATACCAGTGGATTTCATCATAATAAATCAGGCTCCTCTCGCCGTTTAAAATAATATAAGTGTCATGATTCGACAAAATTTTCTCTTTTCTGATATTTACTATACCAACGATTCCCAAAACAGTCAACCTTAAAAATGTAGTAACAGTCTGATTATGCAAAAGTATTTAGATTAAAGAGCTTTACTTGTGTGTATTGCCTTATCTTATTGATGATTTATTCAGTTTGTCGATTTGGAAATGTCGAAAAACTATAATTCGACATATTACGACAAATAATGTCGAATGAGGGAAACCATTTAGGATTTTATTGTATTTTAATCCATTATTCCGAATATTAAAGGAGCTGATATCTTGCACCAGCCACTCAGTGAAGAAAAAGTTTTTAAAGACCCGGTACATAATTACATCCATGTTCAGGATACTGTGATATGGCGGTTGATCAACACGCCGGAGTTCCAACGTTTACGGCGCATACGGCAGTTAGGCACGTCGTATCTTACGTTTCATGGAGCGGAGCATAGCCGGTTTTCACACTCATTGGGCGTATATGAGATTACGAGAAGTATTATTTCTCAATTTGAACGTGGAGATTTCCCGGATTGGCCGAAGGAGGAAAGGCTGGTTGCTCTGTGTGCAGCTCTATTGCATGATGTGGGGCACGGCCCATTTTCTCATTCAATTGAGGAAGCCTTTCATATGAACCATGAGGATTGGACATGCCGCATTGTACTGGGAGACACGAAGATCAACGCTGTGCTACGGCAAGTCGACGAGAAGCTTCCACAAAAGGTGGCTGCGGTTATAGCCAAAACGTATGATAAACCGATTGTTGTCAACCTGGTAACCAGTCCGCTAGATGCCGATCGTATGGATTATTTGTTGCGGGATGCTCACTCGACAGGCGTCAACTATGGCACGATTGATTTGGATCGTATTTTACGACTGCTGCGTCCTCATAATGGGAGAATTGTTGTGAAGGAATCAGGTATGCATGCAGTAGAAGATTATTTAATGTCACGCTACCAGATGTATTGGCAAATTTATTTTCATCCTGTAACACGCAGCTCGGAAATCCTTTTACGTAAAATTTTCAAGCGAGCAAAGGAATTGTTTAAAAACGGATATGAGTTTGGATTTCTGCTGGACCCGTTGCCGGATCTGTTGAAAGGAGATCTTACAGTAGAGCAATATCTGATGCTCGACGAGTCATTAATCCAGACCGTATTTAGCCAGTGGAAACGAGAAAAGGACGAGATTTTAAGTGATTTGAGCAGCCGGTTTATGGACCGTAGATTGTATAAATATGTAGAGATTGAAAATATGGATACAGATACCATTGACAGTATTCGAGAAGCTTTGAAAGAGGCTGGTTTGCACCCTGAATATGATTTTGAAATTGATTTTCCGACAGATCTTCCTTATGATGTGTTTCGGCAGGGTGGCTCGACGGACAACCAGATTTTACTGCTTGGACGTCAGGGCGAGGTGAGTGAAATATCCGAAGTTTCGGAAATTGTGCGCTCAATAAGTGGTATTCACCGAGGGAAATATCATATGTATTTTCCCCAGAATAAATTGAACGCGGTAAAAGACAGGCTTCCTGCCGAAATAAGGAATTATTTTGTCAAAGAATAGACAACTATATAGAAATGTAAGTAAAAAAAGGAGATGTAAACCTTGGATTTATTCGACACTCATACTCACTTGGATGCGCCACAATTTGACGAAGATCGTGAAGAAGTTATAGCACGTGCTGTCGAATCAGGAGTAACGCGGATGATCAATATCGGATTTAATCGTGAGACCATTCCATCCACCATGAAATTGGCCGAGACGTATGATTTTATTTATGCGGCAGTTGGATGGCACCCACAGGATGCTATTACAATGCAGGAGGGCGATCTAGAATGGATTGCATCGTTATGCAGTCATAAAAAGGTTGTAGCCATCGGAGAGATCGGTCTGGATTATTATTGGGATACATCACCGAAGGATGTGCAGCATCGGGTGTTTCGAAATCAAATTGGTCTGGCTCGTGAGCTCAAGATGCCCATTGTTATTCATAACCGGGATGCCCATGAAGATATTGTTAAGATTTTGCGCGAGGAAAAAGCGAGTGAGATTGGTGGAGTCATGCACTCCTTTTCGGGTAGCTGGGAGACAGCCAAAATGGTGCTGGATATGGGATTTCACCTTTCCTTCGGTGGTCCAATAACGTTCAAAAATGCCAAGCAGCCAAAAGAGGTGCTCGCACAGGTGCCGCTGGACCGTCTGCTCATTGAAACTGATGCTCCCTATCTGACGCCTCATCCGTTTCGTGGGAAGCGAAATGAGTCTGCACATGTGAGACTGGTAGCAGAGGCTGCAGCCCAAATCAAAGGGATTACAGTGGAGGAATTAGTGTCAATAACGACCCGAAATGCCCTGGAACGATTTGACATTCAATGAAAAAGTGAAGAAATCGATCAAAATAAAGAGATAGACGAAGCTAATCATGAATTTGTTGCAGGAAACTCGAGAATATTACAATATTTTAACCGAATATTTTAAAAAATGTACTTGAAACCTGCTTTACAACATGCATAGAAACAGGATATCATCTTTTCAGTGAATTGTTGTTTGAATGTAAACATCAACAAGTCATTTCATGAACCAGTCTCGCTGAGTCCCTTTTACAGGGAACGGGGGAACCGATATGGCTTACAGTACGTCCGGCGTATGTGCAAGAAGGGAACGTCTCTTCCGCCAGCCGGCTCGACCTAAATTCTTTTCCCGGATGGGATTGAACAGGTGGAGGAGCCGTATTTCGATTTCTTTCTGGGTCTTCGGGGTGAATGTGAAGGCGACCGCCATGAGCGGTTGACCCAAGCTAGGGCGACTCTCTACGTCCGAACCCGACAGCTAACCCCGTAAGCGTAACAAGAGAGAAGCCATCTCGTGCATGAGTTTTCCCGCATATTCACACATGCCGGAAGCCACGAAAGAGCTCTCTAGTCTCTTTCTCTGGCTTTTTTTGTTGTGAATAAAAGAAAATCTGTCATCATACTGTGGTTAAACAGGGGAGGACAGCATGCCGCGAAGACGGGTACATGGTGCAGGACAGTCGTAGTTTGGGCTTGTCTTGTAGAAAATCTGTTATAGTCACGTCAAATCTCAACTATGTCTTACTCCAGACGGCGGGCTATGTAAGGAGGACGGAGGAAATGGGCATTTTCCAAAAAAAGGATACCCATGAGTCACGCTCATCCAGCATGTCTTACGTATTGCGTTGGAAGCAAGAGAATGTGCGCCAGGCTGCTTTGGTTGCTATTTTTCTAATCGCGCTAACGATTATGATTTCAATTCTGATGTACACGCAATCTAAAAAACAAGTCTTTTTTGTCATCGATGGCAAGGCGTCTGCGGTAGAAACCCGGGAATCCAAGCTTCAAGATTTGCTGAGCGAGCATTCCATTTCACTTCAGCCGCATGATACAGTTTCCATGCCGCTAAATGGAGCAATACAGGATGGCGATCGCGTAGTCATTAAACGTGCCAATCAAGTCAAAGTATCTTCAGGCAATGAGACGAAAAAGCTGTACACAACAGAAAATACAGTAGAAGGTGCCATTCGTACCTCGGGCTATAAATTATCATCAACGGATAAAGTTTATCCTGCGTTGGATGCCTCTGTTTCGTCTAACATGGACATAAAAATCGTCCGTGTGAAGAAACAGCAGGTCGAACAGAAAAAACAGGTGCCTTATCAGGTCATCAAAACGGCCGATCCGAGTCTTTATAAAGGCGATAATCGGGTCATTCAAAGCGGCAAATCGGGTGTGGTCGTCCAGCACGTTCAAAAGGTATATCATGATGGAAAGTTGGTATCCAAACAGCTGGTTAACAAGGAAGTTGCACAGAACCGTGTGGATAAGGTCATTGCGGTAGGAACGAAGAAAAAACCGGTCGTTCTTGCTGCTTCCGTCGGTCCCAATGATGCGGTTAAGGCAACAACGGTTAGTTCGGGCAGTGCTGTCCGTAAAGCAGGCGTAAATTTTAAATATAGCAAAGTTTTACAAAATGTCTCCATGACGGCGTATTCCTCACAGGAGCCAGGTATCGGTACACGTACTGCATCCGGCGCACGTGTCACGGAAGGACGCACCATCGCGGTCGATCCGAGTGTAATTCCAATCGGCTGGTGGGTGTATATCGAAGGGGTGGGCTTCCGTCGTGCGGAGGATACCGGTGGCGCGATTAAAGGCCACAAAATCGATGTGTATTATGAGAGTTTGAGCCGAGCCAACCAATTTGGTCGTAAGCACGGTAAAACCGTATATGTTATCGGACCGGTAAAGCCTGAAATCAACTAAAACAGGTTGTGTATGTTGAGGGCAATGCGATAGTATTAACAACATAGTTATGCCATGCTAAGAAGAGGATATCCTCTTCTTATTTTGTTTTCAAAAGCAGGGAAAGATAAATATAGCTTGCTGTGTAGCAGTGGAGGGAAACGCAAATGATCAAGGAAGTGATCGTGGTAGAGGGCCGGGATGATACGGTGGCCATTCGCCGCGCTGTTGAAGCGGATACGATAGAAACTGGCGGCTCCGCTATTAATAAAATGACGCTGCGTAAAATTGCATTGGCGCAGGAGCGGCGGGGGGTCATCATTTTAACCGATCCCGATCATGCAGGGGAGCGCATCCGTAAGATTATCGCTTCCAAGGTACCCGGCTGCAAGCAGGCCTTTATACCCGAGGCAGAAGCGACGCGTAAAGGAGATATTGGCGTGGAGAATGCCTCACCAGAAGCGATCAGACACGCTCTTGCACGGGTCCATACGACAGTGGAAGGCGCCGACCCGCTGATTGAGTGGGCGGACCTGATTGATGCTGGACTCATCACCCATCCCAATGCTGCTGCACGCCGTATGGCCTTAGGGAATGTGCTGGGTATTGGTTATTGTAACGGAAAGCAGCTACATAAACGGCTCTCTGTATTTCAGATCAGCCGCGAGGAATTTGCCGGGGCGCTGGCACAAATTGAAAGTGAAGGATTGTGATGTCCGTATGACAGGAATTCAAGATATAGCAACACCGCGGCGTACGAAGGAAATTATTCAACGGCACGGTTTTTCGTTCAAAAAGAGTTTGGGACAAAATTTCCTGATTGATCAAAATATTCTCAATAAGATTGTAAATGCTGCCGGATTGGATGAGACGAAGGGTGCACTTGAGATCGGCCCTGGGATTGGCGCTTTGACCGAGAAGCTGGCGCAATCGGCTAAGGCAGTTACCGCTGTCGAGATTGACCAGCGGCTGCTGCCAATTCTCGAAGAGGTGTTGGCCCCTTACGAGCATGTGAAGGTACGTCATGGAGACGTGCTGAAGCTGGATTTGCGCGAGGTGTTCGCAGCCGATTTTGCAGACGTGAGCAAAGTAAGTGTCGTGGCTAATCTGCCGTACTACGTTACTACACCGATTCTGATGAGGCTGCTGGAGGACAAGCTCCCTCTGGAGAATATCGTCGTTATGATCCAAAAAGAAGTGGCTGAGCGCATGGCTGCGTCTCCTGGAACGAAGGATTACGGCAGTCTGAGCATTGCGGTGCAATATTACAGCGAACCTGAATTAGTCTGTACTGTGCCGAATACAGTATTTATTCCCCAGCCGAATGTGGAGTCTGCAGTCATCCGGCTGCGTGTACGGGAAGCCCCTCCGGTGGAAGTGGTGGATGAGAAGCACTTCTTTGAAGTGGTTCATGCTGCTTTTGCCCAGCGTCGTAAAACCATCTCCAATAATTTAAAAAGCCGTTTCTTCACCAAAGAGAACAGGGACACGCTGGAGCCGCTGTTGCAACAAGCTGGTATTGAACCCTCCCGTCGAGGAGAAACGTTAAGTATTGAGGAATTTGCGCGTCTCAGCGCTGTGCTATTGGAGGCAGGTATATCCTAAGCTGGAACCAAACTGTGCATTCACCCATACGATATAGGAGGGGTGATACAGTGTGATGAGTTTAGGAGACTTGGTCGTTCGGAAATCGTACGGCGGGGATGTCACGTTTCGCGTTGAGGACATCCAGCGGGATAAAGCGATCATTAAGGGAATAGAATTTCGGCTGCTGGCCGATTCTCCGGTGAACGATCTGGTCAGAGTGCCTGCAGACCAGATTAGTGGTAAGGCTCAGCAGGCCCACATTAAGGCTGGTGAGTCTCTTAATCTGTTGCAACGGGCACGCCAGCAGCAAGCTGCTCGTAGTCAGGCAGCTCTGGTAGGGGACTGGAGTGATCCGGTTGAGTCAACGTATTTTGAAATGCCGGGAAAGGTTCTTCACCTGGATGGAGATCCCAGCTATCTGAAAAAATGTCTCAGTTTATATGAACAGCTCCGTGTTCCTGCAGAGGGACATCACGTTCACGAATCGGCAATGGCGGACACGTTGTACCGACTGCTTCCTCGTATCCGTCCGGATATCGTAGTCATTACCGGACATGACGGTGTGCTGAAGCAGCCACAGCCTTACGATTTGTACAGCTTGAAAAGTTATAAAAATTCGCAAAATTTTGTGGCGGCGATTCAGGTAGCAAGACAATATGAACGTCATCTGGATTCGCTGACGATTGTAGCGGGAGCGTGCCAGTCCCATTTTGAGGCGCTGCTACGTGCGGGAGCGAACTTCGCCAGCTCACCAGGGCGTATCCTGATTCACGCGCTGGACCCCGTTTACGTGGCTGCCAAGGCGGCCTTTACTTCGATCCGTGATACGGTCAACATGGGGGACCTGTTTCACCAGACAATCAGTGGCAGTCGCGGAGTGGGTGGAATTGAAACTAGGGGAAGCTATCGCATCGGCCTGCCGAAGCTTGAAAATTTATCAACGCTTAAAGTAACGCCTTCCGCAATCTAGGATTCAAATGTGCCAATAGGATTAACCTGAGCAAAAAGCCTCTGCTTTCAGAGGCTTTTTGTCATTTTTTATATAAATTATTCCTGTTCGCAAAAAATTAAATTGACAACTTATTTTTCGTGTTGTTATAATATTTAGCTTGATTTGACAATCCCTCTAAAATTCGTTATAATGGACAAGGAAAGAGGTGGTCGTTAGGCAATGGCTAAAAATACGCTGTTGGAAATCAAACGCAGTCTCGACGCACATGTAGGGCAAAAAATTTTGCTGCGGGCTAACGGCGGACGCCGTAAGACCGTCGAACGAACTGGTGTCTTGGAAGAAACGTACCCTTCTGTTTTTATCGTCAAGCTGGATCAGGAGCAACAGACGTTTAAACGTGTCTCCTACAGCTATGCTGACATTCTTACCGAGTCGGTAGAAGTCAGCGTATATGATCCCGACTCCCATACAAGTGTAGTCGAATATTTTGAAACACCTTAATTGATTTCGTGATTTATACCAGCTTTGCAGGTTTAACGACGGCTTCGTCATTTCAAATGACGGGGCCGTTTTGTATATACAGAGCAGGATGAAGCATGACATCTCTGCACATACTAAGCCGGGAATGATCTTCCTTATTCCATTGCCGAAGGAGGCGTATGTATGAGCCGAAGAAGACGGAGTGTCATGTCGGAGGAGCTAAAGTACGAGCTGGCCAAAGATCTTGGATTTTACGACACGGTCAAGGAAGAAGGCTGGGGAGGCATTAAAGCCAAGGATGCGGGCAATATGGTCAAGCGGGCTATCCAGCTTGCCGAGCAGGCAGCTTCCCGCAAATCGTAGCTATCGGTGGTGCTGATGAAAAGCGGGGATATCCGGGATTAGACCGGGTCATCTCCGCTTTTTTGAACCTCATGACTTGACACGCTGAGTCTGATATAATATGTTAAGCTGTCTTGAGGGAAAAGTTGAAGGTGGGTGAACGCCTTGAAAATATATGAAAAAGCACCGGCGAAAATCAATTTAATGCTTGATGTTCTACGTAAGCGGGACGATGGTTATCACGAGGTCGAAATGATTATGACCATGGTCGATCTATCTGACCGATTGACGATGTCTGAGTTACCGCGTGATACCATTATTATTTCAAGTCAAGCCGGGTACATACCATTGGATGAAAAGAACTTGGCTTTTCAGGCTGCTCGTCTGATCAAAGAACGTTATAACGTGTCTACGGGCGTCCACATTCATCTGGATAAGCATATCCCGGTGGCGGCAGGGTTGGCGGGTGGAAGTAGTGATGCTGCCGCAGCGCTGCGTGGACTGAACAAGCTATGGAAGCTTGGTATTTCGGATGCCGAATTAAGGGTGCTGGGTGCGGAACTGGGCTCAGATGTACCTTTCTGTATTACAGGGGGTACAGCTTTAGCAAGTGGACGCGGAGAACTGCTCAAGCCACTTCCGAATCCGCCACAATGCTGGGTGATCCTTGCGAAGCCGCCGATTAATGTATCGACGGCTGAAGTGTATGGTCGTGTCAAAGCAGATCAGATTGCGCACCACCCGTCTGCCCGCCAGATGGAGCATGCGATCCATAACGCTTCTTTTACCGATGTATGCAACGCGCTGGGGAATGTACTTGAGGATGTAACACTAAAGCTGTATCCAGAGGTAGAGCATCTTAAAAACTCCATGATCCGCTTAGGAGCAGACGGTGTGCTGATGTCAGGTAGTGGACCTACAGTGTTCGGACTGGTATCGAAGGAAGCCAAAGTGCCACGGATTTACAATGGACTAAGAGGGTTTTGTAAAGATGTGTATGCAGTACGACTTTTGACCTGATTTTAGATATTTCTTTCATATTATAGTGGTAATTGTTGTACAAATACGTACGAAGATGATATATTTACTATTAAATATTCGGATTTTACTATATCACTTACATTCCGCCAGCAACCGGCCAGTCCGCCGGTGCTTTTACTGTACAAAGCGGGCGGCAGGAGAATAGATCGCGAGGAATTGTTGTGAAAAAACTTAAAAGAAGCTCACGTTTGGTGGAAATGACGCAATTTTTGTTGTCACGGCCGCATACGCTGGTGCCTCTTACTCATTTTGCGGATCGCTACGGGGCAGCTAAGTCCTCCATAAGCGAGGATCTGGCCATCATCAAGGAAGTTTTTGAGGATGAGGGCACTGGCGAGCTTCTGACACTGGCGGGAGCGGCAGGGGGCGTGAAACTGATCCCGAGGCTTTCCAAGCAACATGCGCTTGCGTTTGCGAACGACCTGTGTGCGCAACTGGAGCAGCCTGACCGCATATTACCGGGAGGATACCTGTATTTGTCCGATTTGCTGGGCCAACCTGCGATGATGAACGAAGCTGGTAAAATATTCGCGACCGCTTTTGCCAATCGTCAGATTGATGTGGTTATGACGGTGGAGACCAAGGGTATTCCACTTGCCTATGCAACCGGAGCACAGCTGAATTTGCCAGTCGTTCTTGTACGGCGTGATCATCAGGTGACAGAAGGCTCGGCTGTAAGTATTAATTATGTTTCAGGATCACAAAAGAGCCTGCATACAATGTCTTTATCCAGACGTGCGATGCGTGAGAAATCGCGTGTGCTCATCGTAGATGATTTTATGAAGGCCGGTGGCACGATTCAGGGGATGGTCGACTTGCTGGCTGAGTTTGATGCTGAGGTGGCCGGTGTAGGTGTGCTGGTAGAATCGGGCGAGGTGGAGAACGAAGAGCGCCTGCTGCACGATTATATTTCACTGGCGAATCTGACCGCAGTCGATTCTCGAAGCAAGCAAATTACGGTCAAGCTGGGCAATTATTTTGATGAGTGAACAGGGCAGTAAATTGTCACAATCCATCATAAAATACCTAAATATGTCGAAAAGAAATCTTTTCAAAAAAATTACCTGAATTTAGGATACGAATTACCGAAAAAAAGAAGGATTTCGAACTGCTGTGTGGAATGTATACACCAAGTCCTATTTGGAAAAAGGTGGTGAAACACACATGCAGATTACGGATGTTAGACTCCGCCGAGTGAACTCAGAAGGAAGAATGAAGGCGATTGCATCCATTACGATTGATAACGAGTTTGTTGTTCATGACATCCGAGTTATCGACGGTAATAACGGGATGTTCGTAGCTATGCCAAGCAAACGAACTCCAGACGGAGAGTTTCGCGATATCGCTCATCCGATATCTTCAGGAACCCGTGAGAAGATCCAAGCTGCTGTATTGACTGAGTACGAACGTGCAGCTGTGGATGAAGAAGTTGCTATTGAAGAAGGCGCTTAATTCGCCTAAAGCAGGATTGGGGTACAAAAGAAAAAGAGAGTCACTAACTGTGGCTCTCTTTTCTTTTTGTCTGGAATGAGATATATTCTTTAGTGAGTTAACAGTCAGTTTTAAGGCAACTTGGAGCCATCCGGGCTGCCGAAGCGGCTTTTTCATAAGACAGGGACTAGGCAGCGATGCGTCCCGGGGATGAATGTCCAGCACAAGCTGGCCTGAAAAAATAGCCATTAACCAAAGGTTCGCCGTTATTTTTCAGGAGGATTGTGAAAAGTTAAGCAAAATCTGATCTGGGAATTAACGTTTTAGCCAAGGGGTAACTGTTATTTTCAGGATAGGAGGTTGGACTTGTTGGAAAGGTTGGCAGTCATTCTTGCCGCAGGGCAGGGAAAACGTATGAAATCCAAATTATATAAAGTTCTGCATCCGGTGTGCGGAAAACCGATGGTCGGGCATGTGCTCGACACGGTTCGGGAAATCGGTGTGTCCCGAAGTGTAGTCGTCGTGGGTCATGGAGCAGAGGCGGTACAGTCTTATTTGGGACCGTCAGCAGAATATGCGCTTCAGGCTGAGCAGTTGGGAACGGGCCATGCTGTCAAGCAAGCCAAGGACTTGCTCGGTCAGGAAAAAGGTACAACCATTGTCATTTGTGGGGATACTCCTTTGATCACAGCGGAAACGCTGGAGGGCTTGGTGCAACTGCACGAGAGCCGTGGGGCGGCTGCGACGATTCTGACCGCTGAGTTGGACGACCCGAAAGGATATGGACGAGTTATTCGTGATGCTTCCGGGGCCGTGCTCAAAATCGTGGAACAGAAAGATTGTTCACCTGAGGAAGATGCTGTCCGGGAGATCAATACGGGAACGTATTGCTTTGACAATGCCAAGCTGTTTGCAGCGCTGGACAAGGTAACGAACACCAATGCACAGCAGGAATATTACCTGACAGATGTCATTGGTATTTTGCATGGTGAAGGTGAGCAGGTTGAGGCGTATTTGACAGATGATGTGTCTGAATCCATCGGTGTTAACGACAGAGTGGCTTTGTCGATAGCTGAGGGCTATATGCGTGAGCGCATTGTTCGCAAGCATATGCTGAATGGTGTCACTGTCATTGATCCGTCTTCTACCTATATCGGGAGCGAGGTTGTTATTGGTTCCGATACGGTACTGTACCCGAACACATGGCTGCATGGTCAAACACAAATCGGAGAAGATTGTGTGATTGGTCCACAGGCTGAGATTCAGAATACGATTATCCATTCAGGCGCAACGGTAAAACATTCGGTGTTGAACGAAGCGGAAGTGGGAAGCAGTACATCTGTGGGGCCGTTTGCTTATCTGCGTCCAGGCGCGAAGCTTGGCGAACATGTGAAAATTGGTGATTTTGTTGAGGTGAAAAATGCGACCATTGGAGATCATTCCAAGGTGTCTCATTTGAGCTATGTCGGTGATGCTAAGGTGGGTACAAACGTAAATATTGGCTGCGGGGCAATAACGGTCAATTATGATGGATATAATAAATCCATTACAGAAATTGAAGACGATGCCTTTATTGGCAGCAACGTGAATCTGATCGCCCCGATTAAGATTGGAAAAGGTGCTTATGTTGTAGCAGGCTCCACTGTAACACATGCTGTCCCTGATAACGATCTGGCCATTGCCAGACCACGTCAAGAGAACAAAGCCGGATATGCGGACAAAATCCGCGCACGTGCCAAAGCGAAGAAGAAAAGATCGGAATGACCTAATCAGCAAGCTGTTGAATCTGTAATGAATGAACCAGCACGGAGGGTTTCTATTAATGACTTATTGCGATTCCAAACTCAAAATATTTACTTGTAACTCCAATCCGAAGTTAGCCCACCAGATTGCGGACTACATCGGCATCCCAATGGGGGAATCCCATACCACATCGTTTAGTGACGGTGAAATCCAGGTTAAGCTGTCGGAAAGCGTACGCGGCTGCCATGTGTATATTGTGCAGTCAACTTGTCTGCCGGTTAACGACAACTTGATGGAGTTATTGGTTATGATTGATGCACTTAAACGCGCTTCTGCCAAAAGTATCAATGTCGTTATGCCATATTACGGTTACGCTCGTCAGGATCGTAAAGCTCGTTCACGCGATCCGATTACAGCGAAACTTGTCGCTAACTTGATTGAAAAAGCGGGAGCTCACCGCGTAATCAGCATGGATTTGCATGCGATGCAGATTCAGGGATTCTTTGATATTCCAGTAGATCATATGTTGGGAGCGCCAATTCTGGCCCAATATTTCCGTTCCAAGCAAATTGAGAACCCGATTGTCGTTTCACCCGATCATGGCGGGGTTGTTCGTGCGCGTAAGCTGGCAGACTTCCTGAGTGCGCCGCTCGCTATTATTGATAAGCGTCGTCCAGAGCCAAATGTCAGTGAAGTGATGAACATCATCGGGAACATTGAGGGTAAAACGGCTATTTTAATTGATGATATCATTGATACAGCCGGAACGATTGTATTAGGTGCAAATGCGCTTAAAGAAGGCGGCGTAAAAGATGTGTATGCGTGTTGTACACATGCTGTGCTGTCCGGTCCTGCTATGGAAAGACTGGAGAATTCGCCATTAAAAGAGGTGGTTGTGACGGATACAATCCCGATCGTTCACCCGAATCCGACAAGCAAGCTGAAGGTATTGTCTGTGGCTCCATTAATGGGAGAAGCTATCATCCGTGTGCATGAAGAATTGTCGATCAGCAAACTGTTTGAAATCGAATAAGCGCTGGCTCATTAAAAAAGGGGTTGCCTTTTCCATATGGAAAAGGTAACCCCTATCAGCATGTCAGGCTAAAAGCCTGGGCGAGATATGAATGTGAAACGTTGACGATTGTATAGTGTGTCCTCTATTTCGACGAAATGCTCATTAAAACGCGCAACGATGCCAATCTGAATATGTACATTCCCCTCATAGATCTGGACAGGAACGGAATGTTTTAAATGATATAGAAAATGGCTGTCATATAAGAGGATATCACCTTGATTGAGCATACCGGCACGCACCTTCCTATTCAATACAACTATTTTACCAAAAAATCAAGACTGCGAAAGAGGGTGTCAAAGTTATGAAGTGGATTGTAGGATTGGGCAACCCCGGTCCCCAATACGAGAAAACGAGACATAATGTCGGATTTATGGCATTGGATGCTCTTGCCTCGCGTCATAACATCCAGATTAACCAAAGCAAATGCAAGGCGTTAATTGGAGAGGGTCACATTGGTGGCGTAAAAACCGTACTGATTAAGCCAATGACCTATATGAATCTATCAGGCGAGTCTTTACGTGCTTATATGGACTATTATAAGGCCGATATGGAAGATCTGATTGTCGTGTACGATGATCTGGATACAGAAGTCGGTAAAATAAGATTGCGTTATCAAGGTAGCGCAGGCGGTCATAACGGCATTAAATCGATCATTCAGCATACCGGCACGCAGTCCTTCAATCGGATTCGTATGGGCATTTCCCGCCCGGAGCCTGGACATGCTATTGTTGATTATGTTCTGGGTACCTTTCCCAAGAAGGAAAAAGAATTACTGGCCGGAATGATCGAGGACACGTGCAACGCCTTAGAACACAGCTTGAGTCATCCGTTTGAACGGACGATGGCTGAATTCAACAAGTAAGTTCAGACGTAGGCAGACGGGCTTAAATGGAAGATTGTTGGACATACTGAAAGGTATAGAAAACTTTCAGGAGGCATATACATTACATGATTGTTAATTATGTATGCAGACATTGTCGAACTTTCTTGGGACGAATTGATTCCGCGGCAATAACCGAAGAAAGGTTGGGCTTCCATTCCTTGACCCCTGCCGAACGTAGAGATATAATAGCGTATAATTCGGGTGGTGAAGTGACCGTCAAAGTCATTTGCGAGCATTGCAGTCAGGCATTGGAGAATAATCCAGAGCTGAGTCTGCTCGTTAATCCGCTCCAATAACAGGTATTCAACTGGTAGGATGTACCAGCTTGAGAGGTGAAGCGGCAATTCCGCTTATGGAGCCTTGGCAGCATTGCTGAGGCTTCTTTTTCGGTTTACATGTAACTATTTATAAGCATAAAGGGGTGCCTTTTTTGTTACAAGCACTTATTCAGGCTTTTACGAAGGATGCTGATTATGCATCCATTGCAGCAGGTATTTCATCAGGGATGAAGGAACAACTGATATCAGGTTTATCAGGCTCTTCCCGACAGGTACTGATGGCCGCGCTTGCCGAAGATACCGGACGACCGTTAATGGTCATGACGCACAATATGTTTGCCGCTCAAAAAATAGCAGATGACTTACAGGAAGCGCTTTCTCCTGATCAGGTTTTATTGTATCCTGCTAATGAGCTGGTAGCTGCTGAAGCTGCAATATCCAGTCCAGAGACATTGTCCCAACGAATTGATGTATTGATACGCTGCGCCCAGGGTTTTCGTGGGATTGTTGTCGTGCCGTTTTCTGGTGTCCGACGTCTACTGCCAATCCCGGAAACATGGCGTGAGGCTCGTATTGAGCTGAAAGAAGGCGAAACGATTCAGCTGGAAGCGTTTTTGCTACATATGGTCGAGATGGGCTACCAGCGTGTAGAGCGTGTGGAATCACGTGGAGAGATGAGCGTACGCGGAGGTATTATTGATTTTTATCCCATGACAACCCGTTGGGGCTATCGTGTGGAGCTGTTTGACGATGAAATCGATTCGATCCGTAAGTTTGATCCGCAAGATCAGCGTTCGGTGGAAAAGGTTCAGGACGTTACCGTAACACCGTGTAAGGAAGTTATTGCGAATAACCAGCGTATGGACCAGGCGGCGGATGCCGCTGCGATTTTGTTGGAGGAGCAGCTGGGCAAAATGACGGATCGTCAAGCTAAGCAGCATCTGAAAGAAGAGATTCATCGTGAAATTGAGTTGCTGCGAGAGCATGTGTATTTTGACGAAATCTATAAATATATCTCCCTGCTGTATCCTGAACGTAAAACCCTAGCAGACTATATGCCGGAAGATACGATTCTGATTATTGACGAACCGGCACGTATGCTGGAAACAGCCAAGCAACTGGAACGGGATGAGTCAGAATGGAATCTGCATTTGCTTCAAAACAGTAAAACGTTACCGCAGCTAGAACTGTCAGATGACGCGGACAATCTCCTGTACAACCGGAGATTTCAGACGTTGTTCCTGTCGATTTTTCTTCGTCAGGTTCCTCATACCCAGCCACAAAATATTTTGAATTTCATCTGCCGAGGAATGCAGGATTTCCATGGCCAAATGAATGTGCTCAAGGCGGAGATGGATCGTTGGCGCAAAGCCGGCACACAGGTTATGATGCTGGCAAGTGGAGATGAACGTCTGGACCGGATGCGCCGAGTGCTTGAAGATTACGGTATTGATGAACCGACGATGGCTATCGGCAATCTGCAAAGTGGTTTTGAAATGCCGTCTATTCATCTGGCAGTCATTACCGAGGGCGAGATGTTTTCCCAGAAGCAGCGGAAAGCTCGTAAGCAGGGCCGGCATGTGGACAATGCAGAACGGATTAAGAGCTATAGCGAGCTGAAGGTGGGCGACTACGTCGTACACCAAAATCACGGGATCGGGAAGTACATGGGGATCGGCACGCTGGAGGTTGGCGGTATCCATAAGGATTACATGCATGTCCTCTACGCGGGTGGAGATAAGCTGTCTGTGCCGATTGAACAAATTGATCTGATTCAGAAATATGTCGGCTCAGAGGACAAGGAACCCAAGATTTATAAACTGGGTGGCAATGAGTGGACACGGGTTAAAAGTAAGGTGCGCAGCTCGGTTCAGGATATTGCGGATGACTTGATCAAGCTATATGCAGAACGACAGTCGGCACCAGGGTTTGCTTTTGAAAAGGATTCACCGGAGCAACAAGAGTTTGAAGATATGTTCCCGTATGATGAGACACGTGACCAGATCCGGGCCATTGAAGAGATTAAGAAAGACATGGAGCAGAGTCGCCCGATGGATCGTTTGCTATGTGGTGATGTAGGTTACGGCAAAACTGAAGTTGCTATTCGTGCTGCTTTTAAGTCTGCTATTGAAGGTAAACAAGTAGCGGTGCTGGTACCGACGACAATTTTGGCACAACAACACTATGAGACGTTCCGTGAACGTTTTTCAGGGTATCCGTTCAATATTCAGGTATTGAGCCGTTTCCGCTCGCGCAAAGAGCAGAATGAGACGATTAAAGGGGTCCGGCAAGGCACGGTCGATATTGTCATTGGTACCCATCGTCTGTTGTCGCAGGATCTGGTGTTTAAGGACCTCGGAATGCTGATTGTCGATGAAGAACAGCGATTTGGCGTAACTCACAAGGAAAAGCTGAAGAAGCTGAAAACGAACGTAGATGTGCTGACGTTAACGGCAACACCTATTCCGCGTACGTTGCATATGTCCATGCTGGGTGTACGTGACTTGTCAGTCATTGAGACGCCACCGGAAAACCGTTTTCCAGTGCAAACCTATGTGGTTGAGCACAGCCAGACTCTAGTTCGCGAGGCCATTGAACGCGAGATGGCACGCGGAGGGCAGGTGTACTATCTATATAATCGTGTGCAGGGTATTCAGGAGATGGCTGCCGAGATCAATGCACTCGTACCGGAGGCCAAGGTGGGCGTGGGTCACGGACAAATGTCCGAAACCGAGCTGGAGAAAACTATTTTGGATTTCCTGGATGGCGAATATGATGTGCTGGTCAGCACCAGCATTATTGAAACTGGCGTGGATATTCCAAATGTGAATACACTCATTGTGCATGATGCCGATAAAATGGGGCTATCCCAGCTTTATCAGCTGCGTGGGCGTGTAGGTCGTTCCAATCGGATTGCCTATGCTTATTTCACGTACCAGCGGGATAAGGTGCTCACGGAAGTGGCGGAGAAGCGCCTTCAGTCGATTAAAGAATTTACGGAGCTGGGCTCCGGCTTTAAGATTGCAATGCGCGATTTGTCCATCCGCGGCGCGGGTAACTTGCTTGGCGCTGAGCAGCATGGATTCATCGCATCCGTCGGCTTTGATCTTTACTCGCAGATGCTGGCTGAGGAAATTAATAAACGTAAAGTCAGCGTACTTGGAGAAGAGGATCAGTCCAATCGGAATTGGAGTACGTCGATTGATTTAGGCGTCGATGCTTACTTGCCGGGTGACTATATTTATGACAGCATCCAGAAGATTGAGATCTATAAAAAGGTTGCAGCGGTCAGTACCTTTGACGAGGCTTCTGAACTGGAGGATGAACTGGTCGACCGATTTGGCGATCTGCCAGAGGCGGTGCGTCATTTGCTAGCCGTGGCCCGTCTCAAGGTATATGGGCGCATGTATGGCATCGAGTCCATGGTACAACGGGATGACAATATCGTGTTGAAATTCCATGAAGGGCGCCAGCAGGCGGTACAGACCGCCAAACTTGCCGAGATTGGTAATCGCTTTGAAAGACGTGTACAATTTGAACAGGGCACTTCTATGAGCGCACGCATAAAGGGCAAAGGTCTAAGTGATCCACAGTTGCTAGAACTGCTGGAACAATTTTTGAGTGCATTGAAAGAAGCATTCACATTGAAGGAGGAACTGCAAAATGCCACAACTAAATAAAAGAAAACCTTGGAGAATGCTCTCCTTGGGAATGGCAGCGCTGCTAGCTATATCCGTGCTGGCAGCATGTACGAAGCAAGCGGATGAGAACAAGGTCAAGGATGAACCGAAGGACAACAGCAAGGTTGTCGTGACCTATAAGGGTGGAACGATTACCGAAAATGAGTTCAACCAAGAAATCAGCATGATGAAATTCCTTTACCCGGAATATGAGGCTGCGTTAGCTTCGGATCAGGTACGGGAGCAAATTGTAAAGCAGGAAGTGGTGTACAAGCTTCTGGCGGCCAAAGCGGACGACAAAGCCAAGGAGCAGGGTGCCAAAGAAGGGAACGAACAGCTGGAGCAGTATAAAAAGTCAGTCGGAGAAGATAAGTTCAAGACATTTCTGAGTGATAAAAAACTGACCGAACAAGGTGTGAAAGATTACTTCACGCGTGTAATGACGGTAATCAACAGCGAAACCAACAAAGTAACAGATGATCAGCTAAAACAGGAATTTGAGAAAAATAAAGATCAATTCACGACAGCAACCGTGCGTCATGTACTGATTAACTTCGAAGATCCTAAAACGAAGAAACAGCGCAAAAAAGAGGATACCCTCAAGCTGGCCAAAGAAGTGAAGGCGAAGCTGGACGGAGGAGCCGATTTTGCGACGATTGCCAAGAAATATTCAGAAGACCCAGGTTCTGCGTCTAACGGAGGTCTGTATGAGAATGCATCCGTAGCGCAATGGGTACCTGCTTTTAAAGAGGCCGCTGAGACTCAACCGATTAACAAAATCGGGGAGCCGGTGGAAACGGAATACGGATATCACGTGATCAAAGTGGAGTCCCGCAATGAGCCAACGTTTGATAAATTGAAAGACAACGAAAAGGCTGCCCTGAAAAATAAATTGGCCGGGGAAAGTATCCAAAACTTTACCGAAAATGATTTGACGAAGCTTGATTTGAAAATCAATCTGCCGAAGGTACCAGCTACGCAAGAGAAAAGCGGTGCAACTTCCGGTGCCGGTAGCACAACTACACCGGGCGCAACAACAAACGGTACGGGCGATACCAATGCAGGAACAGCCAAAGATGGAGCTACAAACGAAGGTAAATAACTGAACATGCATAAGGAATTGGGAACAGATGAATACTATGGTCAGATATCACCATAAACACCATGACCGTGACGTTCTTCGTGACCGCTTCTGGGGGAGTGGAAGCGTCTTTCGATACCGTCAGTAGTTTACTAAATTCTTCTTGAGAAAGTGGGGCAACATGTGAAATGAAAGCTACTGGTATAGTTCGCCGTATTGATGACCTTGGGCGGGTAGTTATTCCAAAGGAAATTCGCCGCACCTTGAGAATTCGTGAAGGAGATCCGCTTGAGATTTTTGTGGATCGTGACGGAGAAGTCATTTTGAAAAAGTATTCACCTATTGGTGAACTTGGTGATTTCGCCAAAGAATATGCTGAGTCCCTGTTTGAAAGCACGGGCCATATTACAATGATTACCGATCGAGACACCATTATTACGGTGGCTGGAGGCTCTAAAAAAGAGTTTCTGGACAAGCCAATCGGTAGCATTATCGAAGGTAGTATGGATAATCGCAAAACTGTGCTGGAGACAGCCAGCGGCTCCTATGAGCTAACGCGAGACCACGAAGAAACACTCTCGTCCTTTGTGGCGGCTCCCATTGTTTCCGGTGGTGATCCCATTGGTTCCGTTGTATTGTTGAACAAGGACGAAAATGTAAAAATGTCCGAAATGGAGATCAAAATGGCTGAAACAGCCGCTGGCTTCCTGGGCAAACAAATGGAACAGTAACATCCCGTTTCACCCCTGTATGACGTACAGAATGGCGAAAGCCGTCCTACGTTGTACAGGGTTTTTTTCTTTCCGGGAGAAGAGGCGGTATAATAGGACTCGTGAAAGATGCATATTTCAGGTGGGAGTGAAGACGGAGAATGCAGGAAAATCGCGCCGCTTCGCGGCTGCTACGGGGTGCTGTCATTTTGACACTGGCAGCGGTAGTGAGCAAGCTGATCGGCACAGTGCAAAAAATCCCGCTGCAGAATATCGGCGGCGACGGGGTGTTTGGCATTTATAATACGGTTTATCCTTTTTATACGCTGTTCATTACCATTGCAGCTGCTGGATTTCCGGCTGCAATATCCAAATTTGTAGCTGAATTTGAGGCAGTGGGAAACCGGGCAGCGGGGCAACGTGTTGCTCGGCTATCTTCGCTTGTCTTGGGAGTGTTTGGATTGATCCTGGGCGTGCTGATGTATACGTTTGCGCCGCTCATTGGTCAATGGATCGACAATGCTCACGTCATTCCGTCGGTGAGGGCGGCGGCGTTTGCCTTTTTGTTCGTGCCGGTTATGGCGGGATTGAGAGGATATTTTCAAGGTTTGCAAAATATGCTTCCGACTGCTATCTCCCAAGTGACGGAGCAGGCGATACGGGTAAGCGTGATGATTATGCTGTTGCTGCTCATGCTGTCACAAGGAGCGGGGGCGGATATGATTGCCGCCGGAGCAGTGTTTGGTTCAGCAGCAGGCGGAGCAGCGGGCTTGGTCGTCATGTTGCTATATTGGCGAAATCACAGGAAGAGGCTTAGAAGGCAAGGGACGGTCATGGCGACAGTGCAAGCACAAACTGGAGAGCTACACCCAGCGGAAAGCAACGGTGCCTTACTAAAGGCGCTGCTGCGTTATGCCTTGCCTATTTGCCTTGGAGCGCTAGCCGTTCCGTTAATTAGTCTGGTAGACACATTTACCGTACCTCGATTGTTAAAGCAGGAGGGTTTGGACGATACTGCGGTTATGGTGGCCTTTGGCGTGTATAACCGAGGTCTGCCGCTGGTACAGCTAGTCATGATGTTTGCCACCACCCTGTCGGCATTATTCATTCCATCGCTGGCTGAGGCCCGGATAACCGGCGGTACGGAGCTGGCACGTCGCCAGTGCGAGCAATCGCTGCGCTGGTTTTGGTTGCTGGGACTAGCCGCTGCGACAGGCTTGATCGTGCTGGCTGTGCCCGTCAATGTGATGTTGTATGCGGACGACACCGGCAGCGGGGTTATGCGCTGGATGGCGCTAACCGCCGTTGGCGGCACGCTCAGCATCATCTCGGCTGCGCTGCTGCAAGGGCTTGGCGCGGTTCGCGCGCCGGCTCTGGCGATGCTCGCGGCCGCAGTAGCCAAGGCGCTGCTAAACTGGCTGCTCGTGCCGCAGCTAGGCACGGCTGGAGCCGCCATTGCGGGGGCTGTCGCCTATCTGCTGGCGGCGGTGATCAACATCGTGCTGCTGGCTCGCTTGGTAGGCCTGCGTGGGAGCTGGTCCGCCAGCGTGCTCAAGCCGGCGGCACTGCTTATCGCCCTGGCTGGTGCGGCCGGGGCGGCGATGTGGGGCACCAGCGCTGTGCTGGGTGCCTTGGGGTGGGTTGCCGGAGGTCGTGCCACGGCAGCCGCGGAGAGCCTGCTGGGCGTAGCTGCAGGCGCCGTAGTGTTCGTGATCGGCCTCGCACGCTTGAGGCTGATCACGGAAGCCGAGCTTGTGACGGTGCCCAAGCTCGGACGCCCGCTGGCAGCCGTGCTGCGCAGGCTGCGTGTACTGACGTAGCCCAGGCATAGGGCTTAGGGCACGAAAGCGGCACAGCCATTTTATGAGCGTATACAACTTTGTGGTATAGTAAATGCCAAAGCAAAGGAAGCGGAAGCGGGTTAGGCCGTGTATTTTTTCGAGCATGAACCTTGTTTCTGCGAAACGGAGGATTGAATATGAGCGTAACATTAACGGTCGTAGGTTTGGGCTCGGGAGACCCGGATCAGCTTACGATAGGGATATTGAACAAAATGCGGGGCGCTTCAGCGCTCTATCTGCGGACCAAGGAGCATCCTGCGGTTCAAGTGCTGAATGAGTTTGAAGTGGCTTTTGAGTCGTTTGACAACGTATATGAGACAAAGGAGTCCTTTCCAGAGGTATACGAGGAAATTACCAGCCAATTAATTACGACGGCTGCTAAGGCGGCAGACGGAAGCGAAATCGTCTATGCGGTTCCCGGTCACCCGATGGTGGCAGAAGCAGCGGTGCAGTTGCTTAAGGAGCGTTGTCCTGCGCAAGGGATTGAACTGAACATTCTGGGCGGCGAAAGTTTCCTGGATGAAGCTTTTGTGCGTCTTGGTTTTGATCCGATTGAGGGTTTCCAGCTGTTGGACGCAGGTACACTGGATGCCAGCTGGCTCCAGCCTCAGCTGCATACGCTGATCGGACAGGTGTATGATACCTTCACGGCATCTGATGTGAAGCTGTGCCTGATGGAGCGATATCCTGACGATTATGAGGTGTATGTCGGTCACGCTCTTGGGGTGGAAGCTGAGGAAGCGGTGCACAAGGTGCCGCTGTACGAGCTGGATCGAGTAGAGGGGTACGGGAACCTATCCTTGGTATACATACCTCGCAGTGAAGATGAGGCGCTGAAACGGCGTTCTTTTGACCGTCTACACGAGATTGTCGATATTTTACGCAGCCCGGAGGGCTGTCCATGGGATCGTGAACAGACACATCAGTCGATTCGCAAAAATCTGATCGAAGAAACGTATGAAGTCATCGAAACGATAGATGAGGACGACCCTGAGCATATGAAGGAAGAACTGGGCGATCTGTTGTTGCAAATTTTGCTGCATGCCCAAATGGAAGAGGAAGTCGGAACCTTCAATGTGTATGATGTTATCCAGGGGCTGAACGATAAGCTTATTTTCCGTCATCCACATGTATTTGGTGACAATCAAGCGAATGATGCGGAAGAGGCGCTGCAAAACTGGGAGCAGATGAAGGCTGAGGAAAAACGGCTTAAAGGCACGACGGCAGCATACCCTTCCGTACTGGATGGGGTTCCACGTGATCTGCCTGCTCTTATGAAATCGTACAAGCTCCAGAAGAAAGCAGCTAAAGTAGGCTTTAACTGGGATAGCATTGAGGGCGTATTTGATAAATTAGACGAAGAAGTGGCTGAGTTGAAGGAAGCGGTTCGTGAAGGGCATGCCATGGAAGCCCAGTTGCTGGAGTTAGGCGATGTGTTATTTGTTGCCGTGAATGCAGCCCGGTTCATGGGAGTAGATCCGGAAGAGGCATTGTCCGCCACCAATCGCAAATTTGTCGACCGTTTCCAGTATATTGAGCAGAAATTACGCGAGCAGGGGCGTCGTCCCGAAGAAAGCAGCGTAGATGAAATGGAGACTTACTGGCAGGAAGCGAAAAAGCTCCTTGGCAAAGCGTGATTCCACACATTCGCTTTTGGCTGCACAGACCAGTAAAATGAGACATATGCAGGGTTGAAAGAAGACCCAGTTTGAGAAGACTTGCCAATGGACAGAGTTTTGTAGTAGGATGTTGGCTTAACTGGGGTCGAATAAAAAAACGCCTGTCATTGCAGGATTTTTACGGACAAGCCAGAATAACTTGTAGTAATTCTGAAAATAACTGTAGCTTATAGTTAAGCGTGTTACAGTGACATTCAGGAGGGCTTCGGCCACAGTTGGACCTCACGTCTGCTCCATAAATGGACATGCAGCGTGATGATTATTTTTTGACATTTGGGAGGCTTTTATCTTATGAACAAGACAGATCTGATCAACAATATTTCCAGCAAAAGCGGTTTGAGCAAACGTGACGTTGAAGCTGTATTGAATGGCGTTCTTGGTGAAATTACAGATGCACTCGCTAGCGGTGACAAAGTGCAACTGATCGGCTTTGGTACTTTCGAAACACGCAAGCGTTCCAGCCGTACTGGCCGCAATCCACAAACCGGTAACACGATTGAAATTCCAGAATCGACCGTTCCTGCTTTTAAAGCCGGTAATAAGCTTAAAGAAGCCGTTAACTAATGCGTCTTGATAAATTCTTGAAAGTCTCGCGGCTGATTAAGCGGCGTACGGTAGCCAAGGACGTCTCCGAACAAGGGAGAGTGCTGGTGAACGGACGCGAAGCCAAGCCGAGCAGTGCGGTCAAAGTAGGCGATGAAATTACCGTCCAGTTTGGCCAGAAGCTGGTGACCGTGCGAGTGGAACGGCTCGCCGACACTACACGCAAGGACGAGGCTGCAAGTATGTACACTTTGGTAAAGGAAGAGCCTATTGCCAGGGACAATGGTTTGAACTGGTAAGCAGACATCTGATTTTCTCATAACTGTACATGAAAGCATTCCTTCATTATTTTATGAAGGAGTGCTTTTTTTCTTTAGATGACGAGTTTTCGTCCATCATATGCTGATTAACAGCAAAAGCGGTTCTAAATCATACGGCCCCCTTCATAAGCTAAGAACAGAAGGAGGGGTACATGCCATGATTGAACAAGGGAAGTCCAAGCATCATGATCTGCGCATGCAAAGCCGCAAGCAACTCGATATTTCAGGCGTCAGCAATGTGGAGAGCTTTGACAGTGAAGAATTTTTGCTTCAGACCGAGCTGGGCCATCTCACCATTCGCGGACAACATTTACATATCAAAAACCTCAGTCTAGAAGAGGGGCTGTTGTCCATTGAAGGTCTGATTACTTCCCTCGTCTACCTGGAGCCCGGGGCCCCGGCCAAAAACGGAAAAAGCCTATTCGGCAAGATCTTCAAATGAACCCTTACACGCAATGGCTGACGTTGACGTGGATGCTGTTGTCGGGCATAGCCATGGGAGTGGTGTTTGACAGCTACCGGGTGCTGTCCATCCGCTTTCATTTTGCCCGCTGGAGCGTTCATATGTTGGACGTGCTGTACTGGGTGGCCTCGGCTTTGTTTATTTTCCGTGTGCTATACGCGAGTAATCGCGGTGAGCTGCGGTTTTATGTCTTTTTAGGACTACTTTTGGGGGTTTGGCTCTATTTTTGGGCCTTTAGTGTTACAACCCAACGTTTTGTGGTAATGTTATTAGAGATAGTTCGCAGACTGACGTTGATCGTGAACAGCATACTGCGCATCCTGATTGTTCTTCCGGTGTTAGCGCTGTATCGGCTGTTACGCAAGCTGGTCGGATGGACATGGGCACTAATTGTGTTCCTGGGAAGGATGCTGATATACATCCTGATGCCGGTTTGGAAGCCGATCCTATGGCTGATCGGTCCGCTTAAAGCGCGCTGGAAGACTCCAGAGTTGCTCGTAAAGCTGGGTATCAGACTGAAAAACACAGCGAAAAGATGGTTTGGAAGGAGGTAGTATCATGCGTAATTCGTCTGTAGATCGCCATTCATCTTCTACGTCCAAGTCCAACGCGGGCGGGCGCAGGCGAATCATGATTTGGTTGCTATCGCTTGCCGCCTTTGTTAGTTGGGCAATTTTCACCTTTTTTTCTCAAGGCATGATTATGGCCGATCGAAGTGAACAGCTCACCCAGAAGGAAAAGCAGAAGCAAGCTGCTACACAAACGGAACAACAGCTTCAAACCGAAGTGAATCGTCTCAAGGACCCTGAGTACATTGGCGAGATTGCCAGAAGCAAGTACGGTCTTTACAAACCGGAAGAGACGCCAATCATCGGAGATCAGAAATAGGAACATTATCGGGCCAATGCTTAGTTGACCTTGGTTCCGCCATTTTGTATAATCAAATCACCACAGCGGGATTTTTTTGCAAAAAAATCGGTTGTATATTTTAAGGGAGGATCATTTTATTCTATGGCAATTGAAGTGGGCACCAAGTTAGAGGGCAAAGTGACAGGCATCACGCATTTTGGAGCATTTGTGGATTTGTCTGGAGGTGTCACGGGTCTCGTTCACATCTCGGAAATCGCCGATAACTATGTTAAGGATGTTAACGACCACCTGAAGATTAATGATGTTGTGACGGTGAAAGTCATTAATGTTGACAAAGATGGCAAAATCGGGCTTTCCATTAAGCAAACGATTGACAAGCCGGCAAGTGAAGCCCGTCCCCCAAGAGCTCCAAGACCGGAGCGTACAGGAGGACCAGGCGGAGGCGACCGTTTCGGCGGTGGAGGTTCAGGTCCAAGTCAAGGACGCGGTGGTGGTGGCGGTGGTTTCAATCGCGATCGTGGAGGCCGTTCTTTCAAGCCTGCACCGGGTAAACCTTCATTTGAGGATAAAATGTCACGCTTCCTGAAAGATAGTGAGGAACGCATTTCGTCGCTGAAAAAGAACACCGAAGGTAAACGCGGAGGACGCGGCGCGAAGCGTGTTTAATTCACTTTGACAACCGTATCAATCATACACGGAAAACCGTACAGTCGAGAGACTGATACGGTTTTTTTGCGTTCTACCGACAACAGATGCGAAAAGCAGTGGCTGTGGGCGCTGAATCCAGTGGTTAGTCGTACGGGCATTTATGAGATTCGCAATTTTGATGAAGAAGAAAAGAGCTTCGATGCTGGAAAGCGGATGTTTTTTTTGTCGTGAGGACATAATCGTCCGACAAACTCCAACGGTTTTCCGTCTATCTTCTGTGCAAATCGCTAGTTTGGACATCAGGATGAACGACATCGAGAGGTCATATAAGGAGTAGCGGGGCGCTTCTTCCATCGGCTTCCATACGGGCGTAGCTTGATGTTCAGAGTGATGCTCTGTCCTTTCGCGCAGAACGTTTTTTTGTCGGAAATTTCTTGGAATAAGACGTGAGGTTCTGACAAACTTTCTCAGTCGTTCCGGTTTAAGATGAGAACATCAAATTGATGAATGGGGTGCCTGACGCATGATGGAGAAATGGAACGTGGTACATTTTCCGGGGTTAAAATCTAGAAAGTCCAAATCCAAAGAGCGTACGGAAGGTTGGTCTTCCAGACTCAAGAAACGGCTGGATTCACATAAAGTGGTGCAATGGGTAACGGCGCAAAGATGGATGCTGCTATTGTCAGCTATGGGAGTTCTACTGGGACGCGCCACTATTTTGGACGAGCTTTCTCCGTTTGCCCTCGCTTATTTTGCGGTCATAACGTTTCTTCGGCGTGATCTGATGCTGCCTGTAGCTGTATCCGTTGTGTTAGGCAGCCTGTTAGCTCCTTACCCATCGTTATTTATGATTGGTGGCGAGCTACTGGTATTTTATCTCCTGTATCGCGGACTACGAACCTTCGACCGTCTGGAATTATCCTATGCCCCGCTTATGGTTTTCTTGTCGGTGTTTATGGTCAATTTATTTAACGCCGTGATGGCTCCAACTTTTACATGGTATGAGCTTATCATTGTGGGAACGGATGCGGTTCTCAGTTTTATGCTTACGCTGGTGTTCACGCAGGCCATACCGTTGTTTACGTACCGCAAGAAGACAAGCCAGCTCAAAAATGAGGAAATTTTATGTCTTATTATTTTATTAGCCTCTGTGATGACGGGAGCAGTAGGCTGGACTGTTCATTCATTGTCTGTCGATCATGTACTGTCGCGATATTTGGTCTTGGTGTTTGCTTTGGTGGGAGGTGCTTCGCTGGGTGCATCGGTCGGTGTAATTACCGGTTTAATTTTAAGCTTGGCCAATATGTCTGCAATTGTGCAGATGAGTTTACTCGCTTTTGCAGGTTTGCTGGCAGGAATGCTGCGTGAAGGGAAAAAGGGTGCTGTTGCACTTGGAATGCTGCTAGGCTCCTCAATTCTGACAATCTATTTGGACGGGACCGGAGACGTGCTGACGTCAACCTGGGAGAGCTGTGCGGCGATTCTATTATTCTTAATGACCCCCAAAAGTTTCTTTAAAGCGGTTTCTACCTATGTTCCCGGTACGCAAGACCACGCCAAATCTCAGCATGAATATGCCAAAAGGGTCCGCGATCTCACCGCAGAGCGGGTAACGAAGTTTTCCCGTGTATTCAGTCAGCTATCCCGCAGCTTTCACCAGATATCTGCGAGTGAGAGCACGAAGTCGGACGGAGAAATCGAACACTTTATGAATGCGGTGGCAGAAGGGACATGTGCCTCCTGCTTCAAGTGTGAGCAGTGCTGGGACGGCAAGTTTATGCAAACCCATCAGTATATGACGGAAATGATGAGCGCCATTGAGGATAACCCGGATTTGGAGCCGGAGCAGATCCCCCCGCAATGGAGCAAGGCATGTGCTAAAACGGGCGCTGTCCTGCAAGTGATGAAGCAGCAGTATAGCCTCTACCAACATAATATGCAGTGGAAGCGCCAAGTATACGATAGTCGTCAGCTTGTTGCTGACCAGCTATCGGGTGTTTCACAAATCATGGAGGATTTAGCGCGAGAAATTCAGCGGGAAGGGCAGACCATGCATCGGCAGGAGGAGCAAATACGAGAGGCTCTTGATAGACTGGGCTTGTCCATTCAATCCATCGAGATTATTAACCTGGATGCAGGTCAGGTAGAAATTGAGATTGTCCATGCCTATACAAGGGGATTTGATGAATGTCGGAAAATCATTGCTCCACTTCTGTCGGACATACTGGACGAGCATATAGCTGTGATGCGCGAAACGGAGGCAGATCGCCGCCAAGGCTTGGCTACAGTCATGTTCGGCTCTGCTAAAACGTATGAGATTGCTACAGGGGTAGCTAGTGCCGCCAAAGGAGGCGATTTTTTCTCAGGTGACAGCTACAGCATGATGGAGCTAGGGAACGGGACTTTTGCAGTCTCATTAAGTGATGGTATGGGGAACGGAGAGCGCGCGCAGCAAGAAAGCAGCGCAGCACTTAACATTTTGGAGGAATTACTGCAATCGGGTATGGACGAAAAGTTGGCGATCAAGTCGGTTAACTCTGTCCTGATGCTGCGATCACCTGAGGAAATGTACGCTACGGTCGATATGGCGCTGATTGATCAGTACACGGCCCAGACAACTTTTATGAAGATTGGGTCTACGCCGAGCTTTATTAAAAGAGGGGAGGAGGTCATCCCTGTATCTGCCAGCAACTTGCCGATTGGCATTATACAGGATATTGAAATTGATTTGGTATCACTGCAGCTCCAGCCAGGCGATATTCTCATTATGATTACAGACGGTATATACGACTCACCGGGTTACGCGGTTAATAAGGAAATATGGATGAAACGCATGATTCAGGAAATTGAAAGCGAAGATCCTCAGCAGTTGGCCGACTGTTTGCTAGAACGGGTTATTCGATACCAACAAAATCAAATCTATGATGATATGACTGTAGTTGTTAGTAAAATCGACCACTTCCGCCCAGAGTGGGCAACTCTCCATGTACCTGGCATGAGGTGGTTGGAACGTCCACGGACGGTGAGCTAAGCCGACATTGCCCGGGAAATTCCTTACCCATTTTTAAAAATCCGCATCCTTCGTTTGAATCGTTCCGGATTAGGCAAAGATAGAATCTATCGGGATAGATTAAGAGGAAGCGGAGGTCAAAAAACGATGAAGCAAATTTTGATCATTACAGACGGATGCTCAAATGTAGGTGTTAGTCCAGTCATGGCGGCTGCCCAGGCTTTACGGGAAGGTATTACAGTTAACGTCGCCGGAGTCATAGATTATGGAACTATTGGCGAGCTTGGCAGTGCGGAGATTCAAGAAATTGCTAAAGCAGGGGGAGGGTTTAGCCAAATCGTAGGGACAAAACAGTTGGCGCAGACCATGCAGATGATGACGCGCAAAACGGTGGTTCAAACCATTCAGCAGGCGGTTAATAGAGAGTTAACGCACATTCTGGGTGAGGGTGGCGCCAAACATATCGGTGAACTTCCTCCGGCCAAACGAGCCCAAGTGGTTGAGGTGATGGATGAACTGACAGAAACAAGCACCCTGGAGATTGCTTTGCTCATTGATGCAAGTGCGAGCATGAAGCCCAAGCTGCCTGCTGTAGAGGACAGCATCCGTGATTTGCTGCTCAGTTTACAGTCCAGAAGCGGACACAGCCGTATATCTGTATTTCATTTTCCGGGTGGAAAAATGGGAGAAGACGCAGTCATGGATATCGGTTGGACCTCTGAGCTTAACCAGATCAAATCGATATTTGGACGCTTGCGGATGAAAGGGGCAACACCGACAGGTCCTGCCATTTTACAAGTGATTGATTATTACCGATATGTTACACTAGGAGAACAGAAAGATCTGGAAGAATCCTATGGCAAAGGAGAAGGGATGCTCGGTGACTACGTCGTCTGATCCCGTTCTTGCACCCGGAACGGTCATCAAGGGCAAGTGGAAGCGGAGCAGCTATGTCATCCAGCGCTTGCTGGGCCGGGGAGCGAACGGAACTGTATATTTGGTAAAAGAAGCACAGGCCGATCGGCAATTTGCTCTGAAAATGGGGAAGAACACGCTTGATCTGCAATCGGAGATTAATGTGCTGACCACATTGCAGTCTCAGGGCACTCAGGCCGCCCTTCAGCGAAATGGAAATCCTTCCTTTTTGTTTGAGGTGGATGATGTAGTGTTACGCAGCGGAGAAATCCCCTTTTATGTTATGCGATATGTTAAGGGTGATCCGCTTCATCGTTTTGTGGCAGTCAAAGGGCCGGAATGGTATGGTGTGGCTGGAACCGGTATACTGAATCGTCTGGCGGATCTCCATCAGGCAGGATGGGTGTTTGGCGACCTGAAGCCGCAGAATATTTTGGTCAATGCCTATGGAGAGGCTGAATTAATTGACTACGGTGGGGTATCTCTTGCTGGTCGGAGTGTTAAACAATTCACAGAGTGGTATGATAGGGGATTCTGGAATGCTGGCAGCCGAAATGCTGATTCCCAGTATGACCTGTTTGCCTTCGCTCTTCTAACGATTCATATATTGGAGAGCGAATCATTAAAGACCGCTGCGAGTAGGCTGCCTCAGTTGCGTAATACGGCAGAATTGACGGTCATCATTCGACGTAGCCGTGTATTGCGCCCCTATGCCGAATGGCTGCTGGGTGCAGTGCGTGGAGAATATTCCGATA
Organism: Paenibacillus sp. FSL H8-0168; assembly: GCF_038592955.1. NCBI lineage: Bacteria > Bacillati > Bacillota > Bacilli > Caryophanales > Paenibacillaceae > Paenibacillus > Paenibacillus sp. FSL H8-0168. Next base: position 57,819 of record NZ_CP151948.1, read on the forward strand.
CTCGTGCAGCGGCCCGATCTTGGTCACGTTTGGCTTCCGCACATGTCAGGCAATCGTCGGTCAAAAAAGGGAACCCACGCTGGCTGGGATATGCTTTCACGGTATCGCTTTTGCTGCTTGCCGGAGCGCTCTGGATTGCGTTAAGGTAGCAGCATGACTTACATAAGATAACAGATGATCATCATTTTTACGGTCGGGAGAAAAGAGGGTCGTAAATGGGAACAACAAAACCGACCGGTGTTGTACAGGAAGTGCTCGCCTTGGCGCGAGATCATTCACTGTGGAGCCCCGGAGACCGCATTGTGGTTGCTGTATCCGGTGGGCCGGATTCGGTGGCCCTTTTGCACATTTTACATGAAATATCCGTTATACATATGCCTTTACAACTCGTCTGCGCTCACGTTCATCATGGCTTCAGACCAGAGGAATCGGATGCGGAGGCTGAAGAGGTACGCAATATTGCCCGAAAGCTCGAACTACCATTTGAAATGACTCGGGTGGATGTACCCGCTTATATGAAGGAGAGCGGGAAGGGACCACAGGAAGCAGCCCGCGAGCTGCGCTACAGCTTTTTACATGATATGGCTACAAAGTGGGAAGCACAGCATATTGCAATGGCTCACCACGGCGACGATCAAGCCGAAACGGTTCTCTTGCACTTGCTACGTGGTAGCGGCCCAGCAGGTTTGGCAGGTATGCGTTTGGCGCGCAGGGAAAAAAATGTGCAACTCATTCGCCCGCTGCTACGTATGTACAAGGCTGACCTGATTGAGTTTTGTAACTTTTATGATCTTTCCTATGTGATAGACAGCACTAATTTATCATCCAAATACCGTCGTAACGCCATTCGCATGGATGTGCTTCCTTTTTTGGGGCAATATAATGAGCGACTGACACCGTCCCTAAACCGGCTGGCCGAAACGATGGCTGACGAAAATGACTTTATGGAGGCATCCACGCTGTCGGCATACGAGAAAATGGTGCGCTTGGATAATGGCAGGTACATGTTTCCCATCGCTTCATACCGTAAGCTATCCGTTGCTTTACAACGGAGGTTGATTAAACTAATATTAAATTATCTGCCTTCGGACAGTGAAAATTTTGATTTTCGTAAAATTGAGACCGTTCGACTAAGACTTCTCCAAGAGGCATCGTCTACATGGAGTTTGGACTTAGGAGGCGGTGCGGTTGGAGTCCGCGAATATGACCAGGCGGTTTTGTTTGACCGTACGCAAGTCGTTATGGGCGAATGGTGCTATGGACTAAGTGTATTGCCTTTTTCCGGTGAGCTAGAGTTGCCTGAGGCAGGTGGTATACTTCGGTGGCGAAGGGCTTCCTATTCGGATGCGGACCATCCGGCGAATAAGGAGGAAGCGTGGTTCGACGCAGATCAATTGAGTCTGCCTTTGACTGTACGCTCGCGATTACCTGGAGATACCATGTATGTAATGGGATTAAACGGAAGAAAAAAGGTTAAAGATATTTTTATTGATGAAAAAATACCTCCTTCAATGCGTTCCGTTACTCCCATCGTCTGCGACCACGCTGGAGCTATTCTCTGGATTCCGGGCGTACGACGTTCTGTACATGCCGCAGTGCAAAAGCACACGTCTTCGGTTATATATATGTCATGGCAAAGACGAGAGAGTCCGGGGCACCGGTAATTGCGCAGGAACGGCTTTCATAGTATAAACTTAGGAGGTTTACACCGTTGCAAAATGATATTCAGGAAATATTGATCAGCGAAGAAGAAATTCAGAGTAAAATTAAGGAATTGGGTGCACAGCTCAGCGTGAAATATGAAGGTAAAAATCCATTGGTGATTTGCGTACTGAAAGGTGCGTTTATCTTTATGGCTGATTTGGTTAAAACCATTACAGTGCCGTTGGAGCTTGATTTCATGGCTGTATCAAGTTACGGAGCATCCACAAAATCCTCAGGTATCATCAAAATCATTAAGGATTTGGACGCATCTGTGGAAGGACGCGACGTTCTGATTGTCGAAGATATTATCGACAGCGGCCTGACGCTGACGCATTTGATTGAATTGCTTAAAAACCGTAATGCCAATTCGGTATGTGTCGTAACCTTGTTCGATAAGCCTGCACGCCGGACAGTTAATCTTGAAGCAGATTATACTGGATTTACGCTTCCAGATGCGTTTGTTGTCGGCTATGGTCTGGACTATGCCGAGCACTACCGGAACCTCCCATACATAGGGATTTTAAAGCCGGAAATCTACACCAGCTAATCTCAGCCTCCAGTCCTAGGACTAAATAAGGCCCTTTGTTGAGAAGGACTTACAGGCTATGGTAAAATAACTTAAGTGTCTCGAGAGGAGGTAGGGGATGAATCGGTTCATCCGGAATTCTGGTTTTTATTTGATTCTTTTTTTAGTTGTGGTGGGTATCGTTCAGTTTGTTAGCAACAGTAACGAAGCCTCCGATCTCCCTAGATATGACCAATTACGGCAAGAGGTTAAAGCTAATAACATCTCTAAAGTAACGGTCCAATTTGACGGTTACGCCTATCTTGTAACCGGTGCATATAAGAAGCAGCCGGCTAATGCTAAATCGACCAATTTTTCCGTATATGTTCCACCAACGGATCAAGCACTAAGTGAACTGGTGAACGCCAGCGAAACGAACGGGTTTGAATACGTGCAGAAGAAAATGGAAGGCGAAAGCATTTGGCTGACGTTTTTGACTTCTATCATTCCTTTGGTGATCATGTTCCTGCTGTTCTTCTTCCTGTTTAATCAGGCACAGGGCGGTGGCGGCAAAGTTATGAACTTCGGCAAGAGCAAAGCCCGTCTGTATAACGAAGAGAAGAAGAAGGTTACGTTCGAGGACGTGGCAGGGGCTGACGAAGAGAAGCAAGAGCTTGTCGAAGTTGTAGAATTCTTGAAGGACCCACGCAAGTTTGCAGCTGTGGGCGCTCGTATTCCAAAAGGTGTTCTGTTAGTAGGCCCTCCAGGTACGGGTAAAACACTCTTGGCGAGAGCTGTTGCAGGCGAGGCCGGAGTACCGTTTTTCAGCATCTCGGGTTCTGATTTTGTAGAAATGTTCGTCGGGGTCGGTGCTTCTCGTGTTCGCGATTTGTTCGAGAATGCGAAGAAGAACGCGCCTTGTATCATCTTCATTGATGAGATTGATGCCGTTGGACGTCAACGTGGCGCCGGATTGGGTGGCGGACATGATGAACGTGAGCAGACGCTCAACCAATTGCTCGTAGAGATGGATGGATTCGGTGCAAACGAAGGTATCATCATCGTAGCGGCTACAAACCGTCCCGATATCTTAGACCCGGCGTTGCTTCGTCCAGGACGTTTTGACCGTCAAATTACGGTTGACCGTCCAGATGTTAAAGGCCGTGAAGCAGTATTGTATGTACATGCTCGCAACAAGCCATTAACGAAGGATGTTAAATTGGACGTAATTGCGAAACGTACAACAGGCTTTACAGGCGCTGATCTGGAAAATCTGTTGAACGAAGCTGCTTTGTTGGCGGCTCGTCGTAACCGCAGAGATATCTCGATGCGAGAAGTAGATGAAGCTATCGACCGTGTTATCGTAGGTACCGAAAAACGCAGCCGCGTAATCAGTGACCGCGAGAAACGAATTGTTGCTTATCATGAAGCAGGCCATACGATTATCGGCTTCTTCTTGGAAAATGCGGATATGGTTCATAAGGTAACGATTATTCCACGTGGACGTGCAGGCGGATATGTCATCATGCTTCCGAAGGAAGACCGCATGTTGACAACCAAGCAGGAATTGCTGGACAAAATCACTGGATTGTTGGGTGGACGCGTATCCGAGGAACTGTTCATTGGTGAGATCGGAACGGGAGCCTATAGCGACTTCCAGCAAGCGACAAGCATTGCACGCAGCATGATCGTAGAATATGGTATGAGTGAGAAGCTTGGTCCGATGCAGTTCGGTACTTCACAAGGCCAAGTATTCCTTGGACGCGATATCGGTCATGAGCAGAACTACAGTGATCAGATCGCTTATCAGATTGACCAGGAGATGAATCGCTTCATCACTGAGTCTTATGAGCGTGCTAGAGAACTCCTGACCAAGTATTCCAAAGAGGTTCATTTGATTGCTCAAACCTTGCTGGTAGAAGAAACTCTGGAACTTGAACAAATCAAACGTTTGATCGAGACAGGTTCTTTGGATGGTGGCACGACTGAGGGAGAAGGAACACCGGAAAACGGTGAGCCTGTGATCGACAACATTGGAGACGTCCGTGTACGTATTCAAGGTAAGGATGACGAGCCTAAGAATACAACGGATCAACCGAATGATATCCCTAATCTGAAAAAGCCAGAGGATGATAACAATTCGGGCAACTCCGGTGGTACTCCACCGACAACAACCTAATCATCCGATGGATAGTTGAATAAGCGTATAGGTAAGCTCCGGGGAACCAGGTATTATTGGTTTTCCGGAGTTTTTTAAATGGAAGATTATTGCTAACGTGATTTGACAGACATCGGAACGTTGTGTACATTTATTGTTAAATAAACGGCTGTCGTCTTCTTAGCGTATAAAAGCCAACAGTCGCTGCAATCGACTCTCTATCATTTTGAACATATACGTGAGCGCATACTGTAGAACTTATGGTGTGCGCTATTCTTCTGTGAAATCAGGTGAAGGCATGATTCCAAGATATCTAGTTGATTTTGATGTAGCGGACTTGACCCGATTGGAGGCCGACGTGTTAATTATCGGCTCGGGGATTGCGGGCTTATATACGGCGATTAAGGCTGCGGAGAATCGGAAAGTGTTGCTGATTACCAAGAAGACTTTGATGGAAAGCAACACGCGTTATGCTCAAGGCGGCATTGCTGCTGTCACATCGGACGAGGATACACCAGCTTATCATATGGAAGATACTCTGATTGCTGGTGCAGGTCTGTGTGAATCTGAGGCGGTCAGTACCCTTGTCCATGAAGGTCCAGTTGGTATTCAAGAGTTAATACGTATGGGAACGGCTTTTGACCGTGTGGATGGTGAACTAGCGTTGACACGGGAAGGAGCGCATAGTCACCGGCGTATTTTGCATGCGAATGGAGATGCTACCGGTTATGAAATTGTACGTGCCTTATCAGACCAGGTTGCTGCCCATCCCGGTATCGAAGTGTGGGAAGAATGCATGGTAATTGATCTGCTGACGGAGCATGGTGAGTGTATTGGAGCCCTCGTCCAAAAGCCAGGTGGGGAAAGGTCGTATATCACTGCTAATGCAACGATTTTGTGCTCAGGAGGTAGCGGGCAATTATACCGTTATACGACCAACCCGGATATTGCAACCGGGGATGGTATCGCTATGGCATATCGTGCAGGGGCGATTGTACGGGATATGGAATTCATACAGTTTCATCCTACGGCGTTGTGCCATCCGGGCGCTCCAAGGTTTCTAATTTCCGAAGCTGTACGGGGAGAAGGAGCCGTATTACGCAATATTCACGGAGAACGCTTCATGGACAAGTATGATTCCCGGCAGGAGCTTGCACCCAGAGATATCGTAGCTCGTGCTATCATTCATGAAATGGAACGCACCCAAGCTGCGTTTGTATACCTGGATATTACGCATGAGCCACCTGAGCGGGTGAAGCAACGTTTTCCAACCATTTATCGGACATGTCTGTCATTTGGTTTGGATATGACGACAGACTGGATCCCCATTGCGCCTGCTGCCCATTATATGATGGGTGGTGTTCAGACTAATCTACACGGGGAAAGCTCCATTGCGCGTTTGTTCGCCTGCGGGGAAACTTCTTCTACAGGTGTTCACGGAGCTAATCGTCTGGCGAGCAATTCGTTATCTGAAGCTATTGTATTCGCCAGCAGGATTATTGAGCGACTGCATTCATTGCCACCGCTAGTCGGCCATACGTTGATATCTTATAGCGATAACCGTACAGAGTTCCCGGCTTCATCCGTCGCGGAGCAGCGGCATAGGCTGCAAGAAGCAATGGTTCGTTATGCTGGAGTTCGTCGGCACGGCGAAGGGCTGCAAGCAGCATTAGATGAGTTGCAAGGGCTAATGCCTATTTTTGAGGCTGCGATCGCTAGCCGGGAAGAGATCGAATTTGCCAATTTGCTCACCTGTGCTTTATTAGTAACAGATGGTGCGCTGCTGCGTGAGGAGAGCCGGGGAGCGCATTATCGCGAGGATTTCCCTGAGACAGATGATAGCGTCTGGCGAAAGCATGTTCAGCAGCGACGTGAGCAAGGGATAACGGAGGAGTACGTTCATGACATCTAACAGCGAGCTTTATGGAGAGTTTAGTGGATATCAGGAAGAACTGACGGCACAAATTCGCAGCTGGCTGCGAGAAGATACGGGCTCTGGCGATGTGACCACGCGCTGGACAATTGAGCAGGGCCACCAATCCAAGGCTGTCATTCATGCCAAGGAGAGCGGCGTGGTTGCGGGGTTACCCGTGGCTGCCCTTGTATTTCAGGTAGTGGACCCTTCCTTGTCGTTCACTCCGCTGGTAGTCGATGGACAGTGGATTGAAAAGGGGAGCGTTTTGGCAGAAGTAACGGGGAGTACCCATGCAATCCTGACCGGGGAGCGATTGGCGTTAAATCTGCTCCAACGGATGTCTGGTATTGCCACGCGGACTCGGGCTTTTATAGATCAATTGCATGGTCTGTCCACTCGCTTGGTGGATACACGTAAAACAACACCGGGACATCGACTGCTGGAGAAGTATGCTGTTCGTGTAGGCGGTGGCTCGAATCATCGTTTTGGCCTGTACGATGCTGTTATGATTAAGGATAATCATATTAAGGGCGCAGGTGGGATTGAACAAGCTGTGAGTCGAGCGCGCGCGAATATACCGCATACGATGACGATTGAAGTAGAGACGGAAAACATGAAACAAGTTCAGGAAGCCCTAGAAGCTGGGGCGGATATCATTATGCTGGATAACATGTCTGCCCCAGATATGAAGGAAGCCGTTCGGTTCATTCGGGAACGGGCACCACATGTCAAAACAGAAGCCTCAGGCAATGTATCGCTGGATACAGTGCGTGAGATGGCTGAGAGTGGCGTAGATGTAATTTCTGTAGGCAGGCTGACATACTCTTTTCATAATTTGGATATCAGCCTTGACCTTAACGCAAAGAAAGATAGGTGACACCCATTGATTCTTGTAGTGGATGTAGGTAATACCAATATTGTTCTGGGGATATACGAAGGGCGGGAGCTGTTGCACCATTACCGGATCAGTACCTCCAGACAGGCAACCGCAGATGAATACGGCGTACTCATACATAATCTTTTTAGTATGGGTGGCGTATTAAAGGATGACATCCAGGGAGTTATTATTTCCTCTGTCGTTCCGCCATTGGTCCGTGTATTAGAAGAAATGTGCGATAAATACATAGGCAAAACGCCGTTAATCGTCGGGCCGGGAATCAAGACTGGTCTTAACCTGCGTTATGAGAATCCACGTGAAGTAGGTGCGGATCGGATCGTGAACGCTGTTGCGGCTGTCGAACGGTTCGGCGGGCCGCTGGTTGTGGTGGACTTTGGAACAGCGACGACGTTTGATTGTATTGACGATAAGGGAAACTACTTGGGCGGTGTTATTGTGCCGGGGATCGGGATTTCGACGGAGGCACTGTATCAACGGGCTTCCAAGCTGCCCCGCATCGAGTTGGAGAAGCCCAAAAAGGTTATTGGTCGTAATACGGTTCATGCCATGCAAGCTGGGATCATCTTCGGTTATGCTGGGCAAGTGGATGGCATTGTGAGGCGCATTAAGGAAGAAATGCAGGCGGAGCCTACGGTTATTGCTACCGGAGGTCTTGCAGAGCTAATCGCATCAGAGACAGAGAGCATACAGAAAGTGTTGCCGATGTTGACGCTCGAAGGATTACGCATCATTTACCAACGTAACGCCGAATAAAAAAGTGGATATAAGCTGCCGCTGAGTCCAACCGATGATCTTATCGGTTTGGATTAGCGGCGTTTTTCGTCTATACTGAAATATGTTACGTTTTTGAACAATTCGCGTGATCTGTCGATGCAGGTTGTTTATATAATAGGAAATTATGCTTCAATGATGAGCCATACTAACGAAAATAAGCAGCATAGCTGTCCTGGAGAATAGGGGAGGATATCAATATGGAAAATAAGCAGGATCGACTTATTCGTGGCACAGCCATGGATGGAAGGGTTAGAGCTTTTGCTGTTCGGACAACTCAATTGGTAGAGGAATTGCGGAGAAGGCATGATACTCATCCTACGGCAACCGCTGCTTTGGGGCGAACCCTCACAGCAGGTGCTATTATGGGGTCTATGCTAAAAGGCAAAGAGCGATTGACCATTCAAGTTAAAGGTGATGGACCGATTGGGCAAATCGTCGTTGATGCCAATGCTGTAGGGGAAGTGCGAGGTTATGTTACTGAACCGCATGTGCATTTGCCGAGCAATAGTATGGGCAAACTGGATGTAGCGGGTGCCGTGGGTACAGAGGGTTTCATTCATATCATCAAGGATTTGGGGTTAAAAGAACCGTATCGCGGCAGTACTCCGATTATTTCCGGTGAACTGGGTGAGGACTTTACCTATTATTTTGCCAAATCGGAACAGACCCCGTCAGCGGTGGGCTTGGGTGTGCTGGTAGATACTGATAACTCGGTTATTGTGGCCGGTGGATTTATTATTCAGTTGCTTCCAGGCTTGAATGATGATGAGATTACTGCGATCGAAAATGCAGTCAGCTCCATTCCACCCGTTACTGCTTTGCTGGATCAAGGGTTGGAACTGGATGAAATGCTGCGCTGGATGCTGCCGGACGTTCGGATTCTCGATGAATTGGATATCCATTTTCAATGTGAGTGTTCACGTGAGCGCGTGGAAAAAACATTGATCAGTTTGGGAGAAAGCGAATTAGAGCAGTTGATTGAAGAAGAAGGACAGGCTGAGGTCGTATGTCACTTTTGTAATGAGGCTTATCAGTTTAATAAAGATGAATTGCAAAATCTGTTAGATCAAGCCAAAGCCTAACCGGATGGGCGGTGCAAGCGATGACTACACGGGAAAAAGGATTATGGACAGCTGTCATTATTCTGACCGTTAGCGTCGCCGCCTTGGGTGGTCTTATCATGCTTCGGGGGCTGTCAAAGCCGGGTGATGTAAGCAAGGATGACGGCGATCATACTGTGGCGGAGATGGGTCAGGAAGGCATATCGGAGGAACAGTGGGTAGCGGAACTGAAAAAGCGATATGGAACCAATACGCTGTTGCAAATGTTGAATCGTAAAGCCGTGCAGGCTGAAACCAAGCGTCTCGGTATCAAGATCACCCAAGAGGATCTACAGCAGGTGCTGGAGCAGGATAGTAAAGGGTATGACTCAGATCATGCCTATTTTGATGAAATGCAGCGACAGTTTGGCTTAGGTCCGGTTGATTTGCGGAATGAAGCGGAATACCGGATTGGTTTGGAGAAAATAGCCACGCAAGGTATTCAGGTTCAGGAAGCGGAGATTGACGAGTATTGGGAGCAGCATCCTGAGGAATTTGCCGTCGGTAAGCAGATCCAAATGGCAGCTCTTTATGTGGATAATGCGGAGGAAGCAGAAGCGTTGCTAGATCGGGTTAAGCAGGGGGAGAGCTTCGATGTGCTGATTCAAGAGCATGCAGGTAAACCTTTCGACAAATATAGCAGTGGACAGCTGGGATGGGTGGATGAATATGATCCATTGCAACCGGAGGCGATCATGAAGGCGGCGAGAGAGCTAAGCTCTGGGGATGTTGCAGGTCCGATCTCTGTTAACGATGGCTATGCTGTCATTTATGTACAGGATGTAAGGTTGAAGAATTCTCCGGATAAACAGCTGATCCGGCAGCAAATTCGCCGATCTCTTGCGCTTGCACAAGCCGCTCCTTTGGAAGAGGTCGAGAAGGGTCTGCGTGATAAATATGGAGCGCGTATTTTATCTGGAAAGAATGCATCCTAAACTTCTCTGCAACGTAGTGAAAGAATATTGGTTTGAAGGAAGCACGATGCTGATAACGCGGGTTGCCAGCATCGCGGCTTATTCACTCGTATTGACATTGGAATTGAAGATTGTTATGATTAGTGTATAAAACCAACTATTTTTATCGGAAATTAATGAACGGCACAAAATGAAAGTAATTGACTAAGAATCATCTACAATATGATTTCGCAATTTTTAATATATCATCTACAGTCAGGGAGGAATTATCATGGCTAAAGTTGTTAATAACATTACCGAACTTATCGGAGAAACACCCCTCGTTCGCCTCAACCGGATCGTACCGGAAGGTAGCGCCGAAATCTATTTGAAACTGGAATATCAGAACCCAGGCTCCAGTGTAAAAGATCGTATTGCGATTAGCATGGTAGAAGAAGCTGAACGTGAAGGTCTGCTTAAGCCAGGCGGTACCATTATTGAAGCAACAAGCGGTAATACAGGAATCGGCTTGGCTATGGTAGCTGCTGCGAAGGGCTATAAGGCAGTCATCGTTATGCCAGAAACGATGAGCATAGAGCGTCGTAATTTGTTGCGTGCTTATGGAGCCGAGCTTGTGTTAACACCAGGATCAGAAGGCATGAATGGGTCCGTTAAGAAAATGGAAGAATTGCTGAGTGAAAATCCGGATTATTTTGCTGCTGAGCAGTTCAAGAACAAAGCTAATATCAAAATTCACCGTGAAACGACCGGTCCTGAGATTGTGGAAGCCATTCGTTCCATTGGCGGAACTCTGGATGCTTTTATAGCGGGAATAGGCACTGGCGGAACCATTTCTGGTGCCGGAGAAGTGCTTAAGAAAGAATTCCCTGATATTAAAGTTGTGGCTGTAGAGCCTGCCTCTTCCCCGCTGTTAGCAGGCGGTAAGCCAGGACCCCACAAGATCCAAGGACTGGGTGCCAACTTTATTCCTGAAATTTTAAACCGTGATATCTATGATGAAATTATTCATGTAGAAAACGATGAAGCTTTCGAGGTAGCACGTAGAGTGGCCAAGGAAGAGGGCATTTTGTCCGGTATTTCATCTGGCGCGGCTGTTCATGCGGCTTTGAAACTTGCTAAGCAATTGGGCAAGGGTAAACGGATCGTTGTCATTGTTCCAAGTAATGGAGAACGTTACCTGAGTACGCCACTATACAATTTCGAGCTGTAATTATGTCGTAATTGTGTATACTATACGTAAGGATTCCCTCATTTCCCTGTTGCAGGGGGGTGGGGGTTTCTTTTTAAGGAGAGAATGTAGACTTTTTGAAAAGTAGGGAAGGGGAAGCACACACGGATGAAATCGACAGCTAGAGTGACGGAGGCGCAGTGGCAGGTTTGGCAGGAGGAAGGCTGGAGCATACTTCCCTATATCGCTGAGTACCCATTACCTGTGGGAGGGCTACCGTCATCGTGGCGGAAGGCATGGGAGGATTCGTCGCCATATGCCTTTTTGCTGGAGAGCGCTAAAGGTGGGCGGTACACCTATCTGGCCTTAAATCCGGTTGCTATATTGGAAGGCAAGGGAGAACATGCAGTTTGGACTGATTTGCAAAGTGGGAAACATGGAGATATACATGGTCAACCTTTGAAAGTCATGAACAACTGGATCGCTCCTTACCGTGCACCGCGTGTACCTGGCATGCCTTTTTTCTCTGGGGGATTTGCGGGTTATCTTGGCTACGATGTAGCTCGCTCGTTGGAGCGTTTGCCATCTCAAGCTGCAGACGATACGGGCATACCTGATTATGTATGGATGAGGGTGAATGAGCTATGGATTTATGATCACGAAAAATCCTGCATATATTGTGCTGTTCATATGCCTGCTCCTGCGCATTCCGATAAAGTCAGCCGTGATACCGATTTGACCAATCCCGTTATACGGGATGGGCCAAATCCCATACTTTGCGAGCATTATGCGGAAGCTGCCCAACGTGCAGAACGTATGCTGATTCAGTGGAATAACATCATAAATGCAGGAGAGATTGATCCTGCGTACCCTCGTCGTTGTGCTAGGCTTGCCGAAGAGGGGTTAGAGGCTGCTCATCAAGAATCTGATGGTTGGACAGCGGCATTCAACCAACAAGATTTTGAACATGCCGTAAGACGTGTGCAGGAATACATTGCCCAAGGGGATGTATTCCAGGTTAACTTGTCGATTCGTCAGCAACGTGCCCTTACAGCCCTCCCTGAAAATATATATGAATGGCTTCGTCTGCTGAATCCTTCCCCTTATATGGGTATGCTGCGTATGCCAGATTTACGGATCGTCAGTGGCTCGCCAGAATTGTTGGTGAAGCTGGAGGATGGACGTGTGAGCGCCCGACCTATTGCAGGTACGAGAAGAAGGGGGCTAACACCGGATGAAGATGCCGCTATGGCAGCAGAGCTTCTATCAAGCGAAAAAGAACGCGCCGAGCATATTATGCTCGTCGATCTGGAGCGTAACGATATCGGACGGATTGCTGAATACGGATCGGTGCATGTGCCTGAACTGCTGACTGTCGAATACTATTCGCACGTTATGCATCTGGTATCTCAGGTTGAGGGAAAATTAGCCCAGGGTCGTACAGCTATAGATGTAATTGCTGCTACCTTTCCAGGCGGAACCATTACCGGGGCACCCAAGGTGCGTACCATGGAAATTATTGAAGAATTAGAGCCCGTTCGCCGGGGTCCTTATACAGGGTCTCTTGGATGGATTGACTATAACGGCAATATGGAATTAAATATTATAATAAGAACACTAGCTGTTAAAGGCAGCACTGCCTATTTACAGACAGGTGCGGGGATCGTCATTGATTCAGACCCGTACAGGGAATATCGGGAATGTCGGAACAAGGCCAGAGCTGTCATGAAGGCGGTACAATGTGGTGAAGAAGAAGCTGCTTTGAGCAGAAGCGGTATCACAGGAGGGTGAGTCGTATGATTTTGGTGATTGATAATTATGATTCGTTTACGTACAATCTTGTTCAATATTTGGGTGAACTTGGCGAAGAAGTAACCGTAAAACGGAACGATGAGATTGATGTGAAAGGCATAGAAGAGCTGGCACCAGAGCATATTTTGATCTCGCCGGGTCCATGCACGCCGAATGAGGCGGGGATATCACTGGATGTGATCAGCCATTTTAAAGGTCGCATTCCGATTTTTGGCGTTTGCCTCGGCCACCAGGCCATCGGACAGGCTTTTGGCGGTAAGGTTATCCGGGCTGAACGACTCATGCACGGTAAAACATCACCGATTCTTCATCACAATACATCGGTATTTGAAGGCTTACCTTCTCCGTTCACAGCAACCCGGTATCACTCATTGCTGGTGGAGCGCGAGAGTCTGCCTGAGTGTCTAGAGATTACCGCAGAAACCGCAGAAGGTGAAATTATGGGTTTGCGGCATAAAGAATTTGCCGTAGAAGGAGTTCAGTTCCATCCAGAATCCATTATTACAGATTACGGGCATCAACTATTACGCAATTTCCTAAAACGCAAGGTAGGCGTCTGATTCATGAAATATATCGGAGTCAACGGCGTCCTCACGGAAGCCGCAAAAGCCGTGATTCACGTAAGTGATCACGGCTTTTTATACGGAATGGGCTTGTTTGAAACATTCCGCACCTACAAGGGTGTTCCATTCTTGCTGGATCGGCATCTGCATCGACTGCAGGAAGGTTGCCGAATGCTCGGCATTCCTTTTCAACCGGATGAGGAGCAACTTACGAGACACATCCAACATCTGATGGTGGCGAATGGACTGGATGAAGCCTATGTTCGTTACACCGTATCGGCGGGCGAAGAGGTGCTAGGCTTGCCGACGGGGGACTATACGCGCCCCAACCATATTTTGTTTGCGAAACCGTTGCCCTCTACCAATACACAAACCGGGCAATCCATTTCCCCATCGGCGCTTCAGTTGTTGCGAACCCCCAGAAACACTCCAGAGGGTGAGGTTCGTTTAAAGTCGCTCCATTATATGAATAATATTCTTGCGAAGCGGGAACTTCAGCAGTATGCCGAGGCTGTCCGTTATAAGGCTGAAGGAATGATGCTTACGGCGGATGGTTTTCTGGCAGAAGGAATGGTCAGCAATCTGTTCTTTGTACGGAACAATACGTTGTATACCCCTGACTTGTCTACAGGGATTCTGCCAGGCATTACGCGTGAGTTCATTTTGGAGCTGGCGCATCTGCGAGACATTCCTTGTGAGCAAGGCCTGTACCGCTGGGACGAGCTGAAACAGGCTGATGAAATTTTTATGACCAACTCTATACAAGAAATACGGCCCGTGGATTTGTTGTTGGAGCCGGGAGGAGCAACGAACCACTTATCGGTTCTCTTGACGCAGCCCAGGTCCATAACAGCTTTGCTGTTGCACGATTATAGACAGAAAGCAGGGATCAAGTGAACATACCGACCCTTTATCAACGTAGTTACCGAATGGGGGATGCCGAGCTTACGCTCGGACATTCCACACAGATCATGGGTATACTGAATGTGACCCCGGATTCATTTTCCGATGGAGGATTACATTATAGTCCCGAGATTGCTGTTTTACATGCATTGAAGCTGGTGGAAGATGGAGCGGATATCATTGACATTGGTGGGGAGTCTACTCGCCCGGGTCATGATCCAGTAGGTGTGGAAGAGGAGCTGGCTCGGGTCATTCCGGTCGTCCAGGCCATCCATCGTATCGCACCGCACATTCCGTTATCTGTAGATACTTACAAAGCCGAGGTAGCCAGGCAGGCGCTTGAGGCTGGCGCACATATCATTAATGATGTGTGGGGGTTTAAGGCAGACCCCGATATGGCACGTGTAGCTTCGGAATTCGATTGCCCGGTCATTTTGATGCATAATCGTCATGACCGTAACTATAGTGATTTAGTTTCTGATATGCTGTCCGATTTAAAAGAAAGTATCCGATTAGCGCTGGATGCGGGGGTACGTGAGGAACAGATCATTTTAGACCCAGGTATCGGTTTTGCCAAGGATTATGATGAAAATATTCATGCCATGACTTCTCTCGATACATTGAGTCAGCTGGGCTTTCCGCTGTTATTGGCTACGTCGCGCAAAAGGTTTATTCGTACAGCACTGGATTTGCCTGTGAATGATGTGGTGGAGGGCACGGCGGCTACCGTTGCTTTTGGCATTGCTCAAGGGTGCCAGATTGTGCGTGTACACGATGTGGCGCAAATCAAGCGCACCGTACGTATGTGTGATGCGATGGTGTACGGGTCTAAAAATGCACTGAGTTATGACGGGTAAAGCTCGCTTCACGAATCCTTTGATCCTACGATCGCTGTTGCAACGGGATTCTTTGAATTGGTAAACATATGACTGTTAGAATCCCGTTGCAAAGGCGAACGCTCCGCTACCACCAGCATAAAGTCACTTGATTAGAAAAATCTAATAAAAAACAGGGGGTCTACCCACGATGGATAAAATGGTTTTGCATCGTATGGAGTATTACGGATATCATGGCGTTTTTCCAGAGGAGCGCAAGCTGGGACAGCGTTTCTATATTGATTTGGAACTGGAGCTTGATCTGCGTGAAGCGGGTGAGCAGGATGCTTTGGACAAAACGGTTAATTACGCCGAGGTGCATTACACCGTTAAAGATATTGTAGAAAAGGAATCTTACCAATTGATTGAAGCTTTGGGCGAACGTATTGCATCTTCCCTACTGGACACTTATACTAGTGTCAATGCACTGACTGTCAAAGTCACAAAGCCGCATCCGCCGTTTGATATTCATTTTCAAGGCGTGACGGTTGAGCTTTATCGCGCAAGAAAGTAGGAACGATACATGAATGCACATTCGACCTCTGAGGGATCAGAGGCTTATATTGCTTTAGGGGCTAATTTGGGGGAGCGCGAGCATACCCTGTATGAAGCCATTACGGCGCTGGACGAACATCCGGGTATACGGGTGCTTCGGTGCTCCAGCCTGTACGAAACAGAGCCTGTTGGGTATCTGGATCAACCTTCTTTTTTGAACATGACGGTAGCCGTATCTACAACACTTGCTCCAGAGGAGCTTCTGGTATATATGCTGGAGGTGGAGAGTCGTCTGGGGAGAGTGAGACATATTCCTAATGGTCCACGAACCATTGATCTGGACTTGTTATGGATGGGAGCGGCGCAA
Organism: Paenibacillus sp. FSL H8-0168; assembly: GCF_038592955.1. NCBI lineage: Bacteria > Bacillati > Bacillota > Bacilli > Caryophanales > Paenibacillaceae > Paenibacillus > Paenibacillus sp. FSL H8-0168. Next base: position 73,970 of record NZ_CP151948.1, read on the forward strand.
CTGGCTACACCGGATTTGGAGCTTCCTCACCCTCGTATGTTGGAGCGTGCTTTTGTGCTGGTTCCTTTGGCTGACATCGTTCCGAACCAAGATCCGTCCGGTCTGTACAGTATCGTGCATACTGCATTGAATTCTGTGGATGGAAAGGACGGCATACAGCTTTGGAAAACATGCAGCTGGCGCAACGACTCCGCGCCTTTCGGAAGCTAAAAGGGTTCACACAGCAGGAGTTGGCAGAACGTACTGGTATATCTTTGACTGTATTAGGTGCTGTGGAGCGAGGCAATCGTACAGTAGACCCAGACATGCTGAACATCATCGCCCAAACGCTAGAGATTGAAGTCCGGGAATTGACGGATTGACGATAAGTATACGATATAAAAGAAGGAATAAAGGGGTGAACAGATATGTTGAAAATCGGCGATATTGAAATGAAAAACCAAGTCGTCTTGGCACCCATGGCAGGCGTGTGCAATCCTGCTTTTCGCTTGATCGCCAAGGAATTCGGTACAGGCTTGGTATGTGCAGAGATGGTTAGTGATAAGGCCATCATTCACGGCAACAAGCGTACACGTGAGATGCTGTTTGTAGATGAGCGCGAGAAGCCGCTTAGCTTGCAAATTTTTGGAGGCGACCGCAAATCTTTGGTGGAAGCTGCGAAAGTCGTAGACCAGGAGACGAATGCAGATATTATTGACATCAATATGGGCTGCCCGGTTCCCAAAGTGACCAAATGTGATGCAGGCGCTCGTTGGCTGCTTGATCCAAACAAGATTTATGAGATGGTATCGGCGGTAGTGGAATCGGTAAGCAAGCCGGTTACCGTCAAAATGCGTATTGGTTGGGATAGCGAGCATATTTATGCCGTAGAGAACGCTCGAGCTGTTGAACGTGCCGGAGGTCAGGCCGTTAGCGTACATGGCCGTACACGGGAGCAACTGTATACGGGACATGCGAATTGGGATATTATAAAAGAAGTTAAAGAAGCAGTTTCCATTCCTGTAATTGGAAACGGTGATGTGGCATCACCGGAAGATGCCCGCCGTATGCTGGATTTGACCAATTGTGATGGCGTTATGATCGGACGTGGTGCTCTGGGGAATCCGTGGATGCTCTACCGTACGATTGAGTACCTGCAAACGGGCGAGCTGTTGCCCGATCCTTCACCGGAAGAAAAAATTCGTATTGCCATTCTGCATATGGATCGTCTGGTTGCATTGAAGGGTGAAGCAGTAGCTGTCCGTGAAATGCGTAAGCATCTGGCTTGGTACCTCAAAGGGTTTAAAGGTTCGGCACGTATTAAGGATGTTATTATGGAAGAAACAAAGCGCGACGATATGGTACGCATTTTGGATCAATTTGTATCTCAATTGCACATGGTAGATAACGATGAGCCTTCTACAAGCGCTGCTTCTCCTGCTGCTGTTGCGCAATAAGGAAGCTGTTCCGGCCTGTGCACGCGATTGACTTTTCCAATTGCTTGCCCTATAATCGTTCAGTATAAAATCTTGATGTATGCTACAAATTGTGTGCAGCTCTCAAGACAACAGCAGGAAATGTTCTCATTCCCTCAGAGTGGCATATTATGTTTTGAAAGCGTGCATTCCGATGCACTTTTAAACTTTTCCCATGACAGGAGAATCGGTTAAGATGAGCGATAAAGAAGTCATTCTGACACAGGAAGGTCTTAGAAAGCTCGAAGATGAGCTTGAGAACTTAAAGTCTGTCAAACGCCGCGAAGTGGCTGAACGGATTAAGGTAGCCATCGGATACGGAGATATTAGTGAAAACTCCGAATATGAGGATGCGAAGAATGAGCAGGCCTTTATTGAAGGCCGTGTAATTACGTTGGAAAAGATGCTACGCAATGCCCGCATTATCAATAGTGATGAAATTGACACCGATGTTGTGGGAGTAGGCGCAACTGTGACCGTTGAAGATTTGGAATTCGGAGATATTACAGAGTATGCTATCGTAGGTTCAGCCGAATCTGATCCGCTACAAAACAAGATTTCGAATGAAAGTCCGGTTGGCAAGGCAATTCTCGGTAAGAAAAAGGGAACTGTTGTGGATGTCACCGTTCCAGCAGGCGTTATTCAATATAAAATCGTGGATATCAAGAAATAAGACACGGACTTTGGAATTTAATGTAAAAGCTTCCTTGTGGAAGCTTTTTTTCTCTACACCCGGACGGACCCCGGCCCGTCTATTCATATTGAAGGAGCTGATTTAGCACCATGTCGGATGAAACTACTAACCAGGAATCACAAGAAAATCGCGAGGAATTAAGTGAACTATTGCAAATTCGCCGTGCCAAATTGGACGAGCTTCGCTCATTGGGCATTGATCCTTTTGGACGCAAATACATACGCACGGCTGAAGCGGGCGTACTACTGAGCAAGTATGACAGTTTGACTAAGGAAGAACTGGAAGAAAAGAATATTGAAGTTAGCATAGCAGGCCGTATTATGGCTAAACGTGTGATGGGGAAAGCCAGCTTTGCTCATATACAGGATCTTAGTGGACGTATTCAAATTTATGTTCGTCAAGACACGGTACCTGAATCCAAATATAAAGCATTTGGTATTTTGGATCTGGGCGATATTGTTGGTGTTAAGGGTGTGCTCTTTAAAACCAAAACAGGCGAAACGACAATCAAAGTGCTGGATATTGAGGTCTTGTCCAAATCCTTGTATCCATTACCAGAGAAATATCATGGCCTGAAGGATGTTGAATTACGTTACCGTCAGCGGTATGTCGATTTGGTTATGAACCCTGAAGTACAAAAAACGTTCATTACACGGTCCCGTATTATTCAATCCATGCGTCGTTATCTCGATTCGCTCGGCTATTTGGAAGTTGAAACTCCAACATTGCATTCTATTGCTGGCGGGGCGGCAGCGAAGCCATTTGTTACGCACCATAATGCATTGGACATGCAGCTTTATATGCGTATTGCTATTGAACTCCATTTGAAACGACTAATTGTCGGCGGAATGGAGAAAGTATATGAGATCGGTCGTGTTTACCGTAATGAAGGTATTTCGACCCGCCATAACCCTGAGTTTACGATGATTGAACTGTATGAAGCGTATGCTGATTATAAAGATATCATGCAATTGACGGAAAACATGGTTGCACATATTGCGCAGGAAGTACTAGGCACACAACACATTCAATATCAAGGCCAGGAAGTGGATCTGACGCCGCAATGGCGCAGAGTCTCCATGGTTGATGCTGTTAAAGAAGTAACAGGCGTAGACTTTAGCGTGCAGATGAGTAATGAAGAAGCTCATCGTCTTGCGAAAGAGCATAAAGTTTCGGTTGAACCGCATATGACATTTGGCCATATCCTGAATGCATTCTTTGAGCAGTTCGTAGAGGAAACGCTTATTCAACCGACCTTTATTACTGGACATCCGGTTGAAATCTCACCGTTGGCCAAGAAAAACGAACAAGATCCGCGGTTTACGGATCGCTTCGAGTTGTTCGTGGTTGCTCGTGAGCATGCGAATGCGTTCACTGAGCTGAATGATCCAATCGATCAGCGCCAACGTTTTGAAGCACAATTGCTGGAACGTGAGCACGGTAACGACGAGGCGCATGAAATGGATGATGACTTTATCCGCGCCTTGGAATACGGGATGCCACCAACAGGTGGACTGGGCATCGGCATCGATCGTTTGGTTATGTTGCTGACAGATGCGCCTTCCATTCGCGATGTGCTGCTTTTCCCGCATATGCGTAACCAACAGTAGAATAACATAACATTATGAATATAGAGGATCAGCCGGGCTTCCCGTGTCTTGTTCCTCTTTTTCATAAGAACGGATGGAGAGAATACTCTAATGAAACGCAGCGTCAAGCTTAGTCGGTTCGCATCGCCTCCTTTTATATTGGTCATCGGATATTTATTGATTATTGCATTGGGTACTTTGCTACTGATGCTTCCTGTTGCCAATCATAGTGGTCATGCTCCGCATTGGATTGATTCGCTTTTTACGTCCGTCTCAGCCGCTTGTGTCACAGGACTGGTCGTTGTTGACGTCGATTCAACGTATACGATGTTTGGCGAAACCGTCATTTTGGTGCTGATGCAGCTAGGCGGTCTGGGGTTTATGACCTTAGCGACCTTGTTTGCGCTGTTGTTGGGGCGACGATTATCGTTAAAGGATCGATTGCTGCTTAAGGAGGCTATTAATGCCGATAGCATGGAAGGGATCGTGCGTATTATTCGCAAGGTGCTGATCTTTTCTTTTACCATTGAGACGATAGCTGCTGTCGTCTTGGCTTTGCGGTGGATGCGAGAGATGCCTGTCGGACAAGCGATCTATTATGGAATATTCCATTCCGTATCCCTCTTTAATAACGGGGGATTCGATCTGTTTGGGACTAGCTTCCAACAGTACGCTGGAGATTTTGTTTTCAATATGATTGCATCTGTGCTCGTTATATCTGGAGGCTTGGGTTTCCTTGTACTTAGTGATTTGTTCGATTTTCGCCGTACCCGAAGACTGTCTCTACACTCCAAAATGGTGCTTAGCGTGTCGGGAGTGCTCATTGCGATTGGTGCGCTGGTTATATTTATTTTTGAGTTTACCAATGCACGAACCTTGGGCGCGCTGAACTGGGAAGGCAAAGTATATGGAGCTGTCTTTCAATCGGTCTCCACGAGATCATCGGGTACGAGCACAGTCGATATCAGCGGGTTAAGGCAAGCAAGTCAGTTTTTTATTATGTTGCTGATGATTATCGGTGCTTCTCCAGGCTCCACGGGAGGAGGAATCAAAACGACTACGTTTCTGCTTATGGTAGGTGCGCTAATCGCCGTCATGCGAGGACAGAAGGAAATTGTGTTTTTCCGCCATAGGGTCCCCAAAGATATCATGATGCGGGCGCTGACCATTATTGTACTAGCCCTATTTATATTCTCGATTGTGGTTATACTGCTCTTAATGACAGAGGATGCCCCATTTCTCTCCCTTGCATTTGAGGCTGCTTCCGCAATCGGAACGGTAGGCTTGTCCGTAGGAGTAACGCCAGGATTGTCTGATGCAGGCAAGCTGATTATTTGTGTGACCATGTTTATTGGTCGGATTGGTCCTCTTACGATTGCCTATGCCATTCGTCCACGCTCGACCAAGACATTGTACCGTCGTCCCGAAGGGCATATTGTAATTGGATAGTGTATCTGTAGAAAAGATGTACCCGTGCTGATTAGCATAGGTACATCTTTTTTCATTTCAGATCATCATAATTCTTTATGGGTAGCATATCATGTAAAATGCCCATTTTGAGAACAAAACGAAATGTTCTGAACAGATACTGTTTTTCGCAGAAAAAAACGGCTATTTGTTTCCTTTTATGTAATTATAGACAAAATACTAGGAATATTATGTATAATATTGTATGATAGTGGGCATGAAAGGGGGATAGTTTTGGTAAATACCAATTTCTAATTTGAAAGGAATCATCTATTATGTATTTATTTATTATTAGTGCTGAAGTTTTATTTTGGGTTTTTGTTGTTGCAGGCTTGATCGCAAGGTATATGTTTGGCTTGAAGAAGTTAGGCGGTCTTCTTTTACTATTTACCCCCATTATTGATATCCTGTTACTGATTGCGGTGTTCATCACGGTGAAAAGTGGCATGGAGATTACGACTGCTACTGGCTTGGCGGCCTGTTATTTTGGTATTACAGTAGCATTTGGTCATAGGTTAATTAAGTGGGCGGATGTACGGTTCTCCCATTGGTTTGGTAAGGGACCCAAGCCTGAACGCAAGTATGGTGCTGCTCATGCAAAAGAGGAACGGATAGGTTGGTTGCTTCACCTTTTGGGTTGGGCTATAGGTAATGCTTTGTTGCTCGCCATCATTGTGTATGTTGATGATCCTCAGCGTACGATGTCTTTGGAGGGCATTATGCAAACATGGGCAATCGTTCTGGCAATCGACTTTGTTGTCTCCTTTAGCTATACTTTAGCTCCCAAAAAACAAAAGCGTAGTCTATAAAGGTTAAGGCTTACACTTAGATGATATCTGGCTGGTCACTCAGGATGTTCAAATCGGAAGAGTCATTGTTGGTGAAAATGAAGTGGTTACTTCCGGTAGGTGGGTGATTCTGTCATCGGGATGTAAATATTTACAAAAATATACGGATTTTATGTTTAACTCGCTTTGACAGTCACCTTGTTTTTGCCTCGCTACCTTTTTTCACATACATGTATTCCTTTCGATTTGAACACAGACCAACAGAAGCAACACAACTATTTCTTGTGAGATGACAGACAGCATACAAGATGTGTTACACAAATTTTAAAGTAAATTTTGTGATTTGCCTAAAACGTCGCCTATCCAAGTTTGGCAATTAACGCGATAATATTCCAGGAAAGATTACATATGTCTATAAATGTAGACATACGCAATTAAGTTGTTATTTTGTTTAAAAATGTAAAAAAGAAAGGTGGTTTCTGTGGCAGTACTACTGAGCGGTAAGAACATTTTGATTATGGGCGTGGCTAATAACAGGAGTATTGCCTGGGGGACAGCTCAATCTTTAGCTGCTGAAGGAGCACAGCTCATTTTTACTTACGAAAATGAGAGGGTTGCAGAGCGGGTACTAAAGCTCGTTGAAACCATTCCGGGAGCACTGGTCTGTCCTTGTAATGTACAAAGCAATGAAGAGCTTGATGCATTGGCGGATTTTCTAAAAGAAAAAGTAGGCGTATTGCATGGTTATTTTCACAGTGTCGCCTATGCTAAGGCTGAGGATTTGGATGGCTTGTTCGTTGACACTTCTCGCGAGGGGTTCGCTGTTGCACAAGAAATCAGTGCCTATTCTCTGGCTGCTGTATCCCGTCGAGTATACCCACTGATGACAGAGGGTGGAAGTATCGTCACCATGACGTATATTGGCGCAGAACGAGCGATCAAAAATTACAACGTTATGGGTGTAGCGAAGGCTTCACTGGAAGCCAGCATGCGCTATCTGTCGAATGATCTGGGCACATATGGCATTCGTGTAAATGCGATTTCCGCTGGTCCGATACGGACCTTGGCTGCCTATGGCATTAAAGATTTTAACACAATGCTCAAACATATTGAAGAAACTACGCCCCTACGCAAGACGGTTGATACGTCGGAAGTCGGAGATACGGCGTTATTCCTATTTTCCCATTTATCGAGAGGCATTACGGGTGAAGTTATCCATGTAGATGCTGGATACCATATTACGGGGATGTAAGGAGGGAACGTTGTGCTTATTACGCATACGGATTGCCGTATTATCTCACCTGAAGGAGTTATGACTAGGGAGCGTCTGGAGCGAGACGTTACGATCTTCTCCCGGATGTTGACGCTCAGAGGAATTCCCGAAGACGGTAGAGTGATTCTGAAAGCGGCCAATTCCTATTGGTTTGTTGTGTCTCTGTTCTCCCTGTGCAATATTGCTGTTTCGGTGACTGTGGTGGACGAGCAGACTGTGCTCGATGAGGTGGCCCAAATCTATGATGAAGCGGGTGCCTGTTGCATCCTTACGGATTCCGATTTAGAACTTCCTCATGCTCTCGTTATTCTGATTCAAGATCTGATTCAAGAAGAAGCAGTACACCCGGATTGGGTGGGAGAGCCAAAGCTTGAAGCCCTCGACTTTAGCAAGTGGTGCGAGAGGTCAGATGCGCTCATTCTGTATTCTTCAGGTACGACGGGCAAACCCAAGGGAATCGTGAAAGCTGGTTCAGCTTTTATGGAGAATATCAGGCATTCCATACACGCCATGAACTACCTACCGTCTGACCATATGCTCCCCGTTGTGCCTTTTTCTCATTTTTATGGAATCTCACTTATCTTCTCCTGGTGGTTAACTTCATGTTCTCTCATCATCTGCAATCCAAAAAACCTCTGGAGCGTCATTGCAAGTATTACGAAAGACCGGGCGACGGTCGTAGACGCTAACCCCTCTGCTTTTTACACCTTGTTGCGTATGCTAAACCGAAAACCCGAACAACTGGAAATGGTCAAGGAAGCTCCGGTGCGCATGTGGTGCGTAGGCGGTTCCCCACTTACCCAGGACCTTGAAGAGAAATTTAACAACATATTTGGACAGCCCCTGCTGAATGGTTACGGCCTTTCTGAACTGGGCAACGTTACGCTGGGGACGCTAGAGTGTCCGAAGGGTTGTGGCCTACCCTTACCTGGTGTGGATCTGAAAATACTAGATTCTACAGGCAACCAGCAGGCGGACGGTATCGTAGGCGAAGTGTGGATACGCAGTGCTGGATGCATGGAAGGTTATCTAAATCGTCCAGACCTGACGCAATCCGTTCTACAGGACGGCTGGTTCAAGACGGGGGACCTGGGCTATCTGGATGACGGAATGCTGTATGTCATTGGTCGTAGCGGTAAGACGGTCAACCGGATGGGCTATATGGTCTCTCCAGTCTATATCGAGGACCGAATTGGTTCGCTAGGCTACCGATCCTGCGTGATTACCTTGGAGGATGAGGCTAAAGGGACATTGCTTGTCGCATTCATCGAAAGTGATTCCTCACAGGTCGTGCCTGTGCTCCGCAAAGAGATGAGTCAGGTACTCCCTTCATACATGTTTCCCGATCTTTTGCTTCCGCTCGATCATTTTCCTTTAAATCGCAATGGAAAAGTAGATCGTCTGGAGATGGAGCGTGTTGCTCTAGAGAAAGCTGCTTCTCGCAAAGCATAACAAGATATATACCAAAACTGCATACAGGAAAGGGAGAATGTGCCATGAGTATAAATCCAGAACTGGCAGAAAACACACTGTTTCTGAAAAGGCATGAATCTATTCTGAAATGCCTCAATTATTTGATTGAAAATCGGCAGGAAGTGATGGATATTCTCACACAATTTTCATCCTATCGGGCTGCCAATGCAGAAATTGACTCCACGATCCTCACACTTCAAGGTGCTCTGCAAGAAGTGCAGACCTATCAGCCAAGCTGGCAACGATCTATGGCTGTATTTATGCCTTCCAACGTCATTTTGTACTCCTATGCATTATACCTCTTGATTCCGTCCCTGTACGTTGAAAATATAGACTTTCGCCCTTCTTCTCACGTAAACGAGTACGTCAACATGCTGCATGAAAAGCTTCAGGCTGTACATGGATTACCCATCTATATTCGTAAAGTTAGCCAGAAGGTGTTCATGGAGAATTCCGTGATGCCAGCTGATATTGTGGTGTTCACGGGAAGCTATACCAATGCAGAGAAGATCAAAAAACAGATTCGAAAAGATCAGCTCTACATTTTTTACGGACAAGGACTAAATCCTTTCATCATCGGACCTGATGCAGATCTGGAGCTGGCGGTTACCGATGTGATCCGAATGAGATTGTTCAACTCTGGACAAGACTGCCTAGGCCCCGACATCATTCTGGTACATCAAGATGTGAGTGAGCATTTCAAAGATCTGCTGATTCAACAGCTTGACCAACTCGTGTTTGGTGCCAACGATGATCCGAACGCAAACTATACCCCTATATTCTATAAAGACACGCTATATTCGGTTTCCGAATATTTCAACACGAACGATAAGTTTATTATTTACGGCGGCGGCATTGATTTCCGTACAAAAAAGATGGAGCCAACGGTTGTATATAGTGAATTGGATCAGAATCTGGAGATTATTGAGTATTTTTCGCCAGTCTTCAATGTAGTTAGCTACCAAGACGACGAGCAATTGATCAAGCGTATTTCCTCCAGTTATTTCAGTGAACGTGCAATGGGTTGCAGCTTATACGGATCGGAGCACCTGACTGACGTTCTGCGAAAGAAGCACACGCTGACCATTAATCAGACGCTTGAGGATGTGGATCAAGGTAATAAGCCTTTTGGTGGCTACGGCACGATGTCGAACTATATTTTTTACGATTTCAAGCTCATTTCGAAGCCGATCTTGATTTCAGAAATTGTCGCAGAATATTTGTCGGAAAAGAGGAGTTTGGTATGACTGCGAGCTTCTTTCCCTGGGATGCCATCATTGGGTACTTAAAATCGGCTGGGGTTCAGCATCTCTTTGGATTACCAAGTGATGATCTCAAAATCGTATCGTCACTCCCCTCATCCGGTATGGATTTTATCCTGTGCAAAGATCAACGTAATGCTGTGTTCATGGCAGCAGGTTATGCGCTCACCACCAACCAGATGTCCGTGTGTGTTGTGGGGAAAGGCCCTGCGCTCAGTAATACACTCACAGGGCTGCTGGAAGCCAAAAACCTGGGCGCTCCGCTTCTGCTTCTGGCGCTTGGCACTGGTGGAGACAAGCTGGGTACCCGATCCTTTCAGGAAGCGGATCAAATCTCACTCGTGAAGCCGCTCGTAAAATGGGCTTATCGTGTCGAGCATGTGGATCGGCTTGTATGGGCGATGGAGCGGGCTGCCTTTTTGGCTATCAATGGAGCACCGGGTCCTGTCTATATCGAACTCCCTGAAAATCTGATGGACCAGCCTGTGCCAACAGGGCTTCAGTTTACCCCACCAGAAAAGCTGTCGTGCTCTCCGTCTCGTCGGGAGTTGGATGCATCGTGGGGAATTATTGAGAACGCCCGCAGGCCACTCATTCTAGTCGGAGGCGGAATGAAGTCAGGTACAGGTGATGTGATTGAGCGGTTTGCTAACCAACATGGAGCGGCCTTGTTCGCAACCGCCTCGGGACGGGGTGTAGTTGATGAAGACCACGAACTCTTCTGTGGTGTTGCGGGACTCTATACAGATCTTAGTCTAAGACAAATCTGGAAGGAATCTGATGTGGTAATCACACTGGGCAGTCGATTGGAAGAAACGGCTACTTTCGAGTGGGATATTTTGCTACAGGATACACCTTTGATTCAAGTCAATGTAAATCTGGAGGATTTTGCACACGAGTACAGGGGTATCAAGGTGCTTGGTGATGGATATGCAGCGGTGGAGCAGTGGCTTGAACGGCGCGGCCAGGAGCCTGATGGAGTGTGGCTTGAAACGATTAGGAGCTGTAAACAGGAGGCTTTTTCTCACAGGGCTATTTATTTGGAAGAGCTGAAAAAGACCCCTGGAATCCACGTTCCTGAGCTGCTGGACATGATTCAGACGGAGTTCCCTGAAAATCTGGTGCTTCTTCAAGAGAATGGATTGCAGGATATGTGGTCCTATTTTTATCCATATTTTCGCTTTGCCCAAGGCTCTCTTTCGATTGTTCCTAGTGATCAAACGAGTCTTGGATTCGGTGCGGCTGCTGCTCTGGGAGCAAGCGTGGCAACACAACGTCCAGTAGTGGCACTTGTAGGTGACGGTGCGTTCAATCTCTTTTGTTCGGATTTTATGACGGCGGTGGAGTATCAAATACCGTTAATCTATCTCGTACTCAATAATGGTGGGTATGGTTGGTTACAGAATCAGATGAATTATAAGCATCTCACAGGGCAGTCCCTCCCGTTTGTTTCTGAGGCGGCCAAGACAGGAATTCAAATTCCTCAGTACGAGTTTGTGGAAAGTCTTGCAATTCGGAGTAAGGGAGAGGCACGGGAACAGCTTCAGCTTGCTTGGCAAAAGTATCAGGAGAACAAGCTTGTGATCGTCGAGGTATATGCTGATCTTGCGGATGTGCATGAAAAAATCAGTCATGTGTATGGCGACTTTCCTCTCTACGAGCAACAGGCTTCTAAGAATTAATTTCAACGAAGGACGTGGATACAGTGAGAAGACGTGTTGTAGTGACTGGACAGGGAGTCGTAACGCCGATCGGGCTTAATCTTACGGATTTCTGGAATTCACTGTTGGAAGGGAAAAGTGGAATCGGACCTGTCACTGCTTTCGATACAGCGGACATTCCGACAAAGATCGGTGCACAGGTTACGGGCTTTGACCCATTGCAATATATGAGCAAGAAGGAAGCTAATAAAGTCGCACAGTTCACTCAGTTTGCTTTGGCGGCTGCCCGGCAGGCAGTGGAGCAATCAAAATTAGTGATTGATGAGCGGAATGCAAGTCGCGTGGGAGTTATTGTCGGCTCTGGAGCAGGCGGCCTCGACGTTATAGAGGAGAACTTTGGGAAATTAACAAAGCTTGGTCCCAAAAGAGTTTCTCCTTATTTTGTTTCCTCGATGATGATTAATTCAGCACCTGGTGAAATCTCCATTGCTATTGGAGCCAAGGGGCCTTCTTTTGCTGTGGTTACGGCTTGTGCCACAGGAAGTAATGCCATTGGTGAGGCATTACGTACGATCCAGTACGGCACGGCTGATGTCGTGGTTGCCGGTGGAGCAGAAGCTAATTTTAGTCAGCTCGATCTGGCATCTTTTGCGAATATCCATGCTCTCTCCAGACGTAATGATGAGCCGCAGAAGGCTAGTCGTCCGTTTGATGTGGATCGCGATGGATTCGTCATCGGTGGAGGAGCAGGAGTCTTGGTGCTGGAGGAGTTGGAGTATGCTTTGAACCGCGGAGCCACCATTCTGGCCGAAGTTGTGGGTTACGGATGCACAACTGATGCGTATCATATCACGGCTCCAGATCCCTCTGGCTCCGGCCCGGCAGATGCGATCAATATCGCACTGCAGGATGGCGGCTTAACACCGCAGGAAATCGACTACGTCAATGCCCACGGTACGAGTACGCCATTTAATGATCGTATGGAGATTAATGCTATTCAAAAAGTATTCGGGGAGCATGCCCCCCGTTTGGCGATATCGTCTATTAAATCCATGACTGGTCATTTAATGGGCGGTGCAGGGGCAGTCGAATTAATTGCGACTGTGCAGAGTATGATTCACAGCAAAGTACCACCGACACTCAATTGCGACAATCCTGAGGCTCCTGAATTGAACTTTGTGCCGCATGTATATCAGGAACGCGAGGTCCGCGCGGCGATTAGCAATTCATTTGGTTTCGGAGGGCACAACGTCTGCCTTGCTGTTCGCAAGTGGGAAGGGGAATAAGCCTGTGAGCGAAGAGCTAATCCATATCCCGGATGTGCTTCCGCACCGGTACCCATTTCTTCTGTTGGATGGCGTGACCGGGTACGAAACGTCGCAATGGGCGAAGGGATACAAGCTTGTCACCTGGAGTGAGTGGTTCATTACTGACACTAACCCATACATGCCTCCTATGTTGATTGTGGAGTCGCTTGCACAATTAGCGGCATTCGCTGCGATTGATAAAAAAGGCATTTCATACCTGACTAACCTCAATGGAATTCGATTCCACAGCTTGGCCAAGCCTGGAGACCGAATTGATCTCTATTTTGAAGTGATCAAGCGTCGGCGGGGCTATATTCTCGGAAGCGGTCGGGCTTCCGTAGGGGATCGATTGGTGGTTGAGGCGGAAGAAATTGTTTCACTGGATCAATGACGGGGTGGAAGCGCACGTTAAACTGTCCTTTTGTCCTCCTGACTGCCAGGTGCAGCGGGAGGATATTCACATCATGGAATAGGAGTGAATGAGATGAATGACATGCAGTTATATGATTTAACAAATGCGCAGAAGCGTATATGGTATACCGAATTACTCTACCCAGATACGTCAGTGTCACAGCTTTCCGGTACAGCTAAGATGAAGGGGCATATCAATATTGCTGCCTTTATGCAGTCCATTAATTTGATTATCAAACAGTATGATGCGTTCCGCATCCGTATTACCTCAGTGGATGGAGTGCCTCAGCAGTACGTCGTTCCTTATGAAGAGAGACAGTTGGAGTGCCTGGATCTTAGTCACTATGAAAGTGTATCTGAGGTGGAAGCTTTACTTGAGCAACACAAAAGAAAACCCTTGCCCCTGCTGGATTCTGAGCTCTTCCAGTTTTTAATTGTGAAGATTAGCGAGGAAGAGTATTGGATTAATATCAAGATGCACCATATTATTTCTGACGGGATCTCAATGGTGGTCTATGGCAATCAGCTGACAGCATTTTACATGGAGTTAATTCAAGGAAATGAACCGGAGCTGGGCGACGATTGCTCGTATATTCAATATATTGCAGATGAGAATGCATACGAACTTTCTGACAGATACCAAAAGGATAAGGCTTACTGGCTAGATAAATTTTCCGATTTGCCTGAGCTTACGGGTTGGAAGTCATATAATCCGTTATCTTTAAGCACTCACGCCGTTCGGGAGCATTTTACCGTACCAGAAGTGCTATATCACGAGCTGCAAGCATTTTGCCAACAGAATAGGATTTCTTTGTTCCAGTTCTTCATGGGTGCGATGTATATCTACATACACAAAATGACGAATCAGCCGGATGTGGTGATTGGCACTTCGTTCGCTAACCGGGGGAACAAAAAAGAGAAGCAAAAGATAGGTATGTTCGTCAGCACCGCTGCTGCCAGAACATACGTCAAAAAGGATATAGATGTGTTGAGCTTCCTGCAGGATGTAGCCAGAGATCAGATGTCAGTCCTGCGGCATCAGAAATATCCATACAATCAGTTAATTCAGGATCTTAGAGAAATGCATGGGAACAAGGATATTCAGCGGCTTTTTGGCGTTTCAATGGAATATCGTCTTATCAATTGGGTTGATTTGGATGATGTGCGTATTTTGACAGATTATGATTTCTGCGGGGACGAAGTGAACGATTTCGTGCTTCATATCGTGGAGATCCTGGATGAAGGCGAACTGGTACTGGATGTCGATTATCGGACAGAGCTGTTTGAACGCAGTGAAGTTAAGGACATGGTTTCCCAGTTGCTTACGATCGCCGAGCAGATCATTCATTCACCTCAGCTTTCTATCGCAGAGGTAAGCTTATTAGGTGAACCAGAAGAGCAATCCATTTTGGCTCTTTCGGAAGGCGCCGCAGTCGATTATCCACGAGAGAAGACCATTCATGGCTTATTCGAGGAACAAGCCGAGCGCACGCCAGATCACGTAGCCGTTCAGATGGACGAGCAGAGCATTACATACCAAGCTCTAAACGAGCAGGCTAACCAGCTTGCGAGATATTTGCGCTCCGAGGGAGTAGGGGCAGATACGCTCGTAGGGATTATGGCTGACCGTTCCTTGGAGATGGTCATCGGGATGTTGGCCATTTTGAAAGCAGGTGGTGCCTATGTACCAATTGACCCCGATTATCCCGAAGAGCGTATCCACTATATGCTGGAGGATTCAGGTGTAAGTCTGTTGCTCACCCAAAGTCATCTATGGGAGAGCACCACTTTTGACGGAAAGCTTGTGAGTCTGGACGAAGCTGCAACGTATACAGGAGATGCTTCCAATCTGGAGAGTATTTCGGGACCAAGCCATCTGGCCTATGTTATCTACACGTCGGGTACGACTGGCAAGCCGAAGGGCACGCTGATTGAACACAAAAATGTAGTTCGACTGCTCTTTAACGATAAAAATTTATTTGACTTCAACTCTCAGGATACGTGGACGCTGTTCCATTCGTTCTGCTTCGATTTCTCCGTTTGGGAGATGTACGGAGCGCTTCTTTACGGAGGGAAATTGGTGATTGTTCCATCTCTCACAGCCAAGAGCCCAGCAGCTTTCCTGGAGTTGTTGAAAGACAACCAAGTCACCATCTTAAATCAGACGCCGACGTATTTTTATCAGGTGCTACAGGAAGAGTTAATGCACTCTTCGACAGAGCTTGGCCTTAGAAAAATCATTTTTGGTGGAGAGGCTTTAAGTCCATCTCTTCTGAGAAACTGGCGGGTCAAGTATCCTGATGTGCAGCTGATTAATATGTACGGAATTACGGAAACAACGGTTCATGTCACCTATAAGGAAATCACGGAACATGAGATTGAAGCGGGGAAAAGCAATATTGGCAGAACGATCCCCACACTTAGCGCTTACATTCTCGATGAGCAAAGACGCCTGCAGCCTGTTGGGGTTCCAGGAGAGCTATACATTGCGGGAGACGGTCTTGCCCGTGGGTATTTGAATCGGCCGGATTTGACGTCTGAGAAATTCGTTGAGCATCCGTATCGGGTGGGAGAGCGGCTGTACCGAACTGGGGATCTTGCTCGTTGGTTGCCTGATGGCAATATTGAATATTTGGGGCGGATCGACCATCAGGTCAAAATTCGCGGCTACCGAATTGAGCTTGGCGAGGTAGAAGCCCAAATTCTCAAGGCTCCAAGCGTACGAGAAACGATTGTCCTCGCACGGGAAGACGAACAGGGCCAAAAATTGCTGTGCGCCTACTATGTAGCCTCCAGTGACCTTTCGCCGGGGGAATTGCGGTCTCAGCTGGCGGCGGAACTCCCCGCTTACATGATTCCTTCTTATTTTGTCCGGCTGGAGCAAATGCCGCTTACACCAAATGGCAAACTGGATCGCCGTGCGTTGCCGGCTCCTGAAAGCAGCGTACAATCCGGTGAGGCTTATTTGGCTCCGAGAACTGCTGTGGAAGCTCAGATGGTACTCATCTGGCAAGATATCTTGGGCGTTGCTCGTGTCGGTGTCAGAGATAATTTCTTTGAAATTGGTGGTCACTCTTTGCGGGCAACAGTGCTCGTTTCACGGATTCACAAAGAATTGGGATGTAGCATTTCGCTGCGTGAGGTGTTTCAGTCACCTACGGTCGAATCCTTGGCGCAACTTGTGAAAAAACACATTCCGACCATGTACGAATCCATCCCACAGGCAACGGAAAGCGAGGCTTACCCAGTGTCCTCAGCGCAAAAGCGGTTATACGTGCTGAGACAGATGGACGGGGGAGAGCTCAGCTACAATATGCCAGGGGTCTTCACAGTGGATGGACCGTTGGATCGCACGCGGCTGGAGTCTGCGTTCCAGGCACTGATCCAGCGTCATGAATCCCTGAGAACTGGCTTTTATATGCAGGATGGAGAGCTTGTTCAGCGTGTGCATAGGAATGTGCCGTTTGCGTTGAACTACACAGAGGCTTTGGTGGAGGAGACGGATACGCTCATTCACAACTTTATTCGTGCCTTTGATCTGAGCCAGGCTCCATTACTGCGTGTTAGCTTGGTGAAGCTCCAGGAGGAGCGTCATCTGTTGCTGTTTGATATGCATCACATCATTTCAGATGGGGTTTCTATTCAAATATTGATAGAGGAACTTACTCATTTGTATCAAGGAGAACAGCTCCCAGAGCTGCACATCCAGTACAAGGATTATGCCGTATGGCAACGGGAACAGTCAGAGAACCAATGGCAAGATCTTGAGGAATATTGGTTGCAATCCTTTGAAGGAGAGTTGCCGGTATTGGATTTGCCTACAGACTTCCAACGACCTTCAGTTCGGAGCTTCGAGGGTAGCCGAATTGATTTTACATTGGATGAGTCTGGCAATAAGGCGATACAAGAGCTTGCATCCCGTACAGGTACTACACTGTATATGGTATTGCTGGCCGCCTATTCGGTACTACTGCACAAATATACAGGACAGGAGGACATCGTCGTAGGTTCTCCAGTAGCCGGAAGACCGCAGGCTGAGCTTGAGGGCATCATCGGGATGTTTGTCAACACACTGGCCTTGCGCAGCTACCCGGCAGGAGATAAAACCTTTCAGGATTATCTTCTGGAAATCAAGGAAACGGCGCTCAAGGCGTTTGAGCATCAGGATTACCCTTTTGAAAAATTGGTCGAAAAGCTGGGCGTAGGACGTGATGTCAGCCGCAATCCGCTCTTTGACACCTTATTGGTATTACAAAATACCGAGCAGGAAGAGCAGGAAATGGACGGAGTGCACTTTACTCCTTACTTGATGGACACCGTCACAGCCAAATTTGACCTGTCCCTCAATGTAGAGGAGAAGGGGTCAAAATTAGCCTTTGGCCTCGAGTATAGTACGGCTTTATATCGGCGTGAAACCGTAGAGCGACTTGCAACGCACTTGCTCCGGGTTCTGCATGCAGTCGCGGCCAATCCTCAGTTGCAACTGGCCGAGATAGAAATGATCACACCGGAGGAGAAAGTACAGATCGTTGAAGTATTTAACGCGACATCGGCTCCTTATCCAAGGGACAAGACCATTCATGAGCTGTTCGTAGAACAAGTCAATCGTACACCAGAGCAGACGGCGCTTGTATTCGGCGATGTCCAGCTAACGTACCTTGAATTGCAAGACAAGGCGAGCCGACTGGCCCAAACACTGCGTCGTTTGGGAACGTTGAGGGAGCAGCCTGTGGCCGTGATGGGCGGACGAAGCATTGAGATGGTCATTGGTATGCTCGCGGTGCTTCAAGCGGGTGGAGCCTATGTGCCGATTGATCCTGATTACCCGGAAGATCGGGTTCGTTATATGCTTAATGATTCCGACGCCAAGCTATTATTGGTGCAAAAGGGCGAGCTTATAAGTGTAGACTACGGTATACCGATTGTCGATCTTAGCAGTGAAGAGGCCTATGCAGCTGAACCTGCCCAGCCGGAGACTGCTCAGGGATCGCAGGGGCTTGCTTATGTCATCTATACATCGGGTACGACGGGTAGACCGAAGGGCGTTATGGTTGAACACCGGAACGTGGTCCGTCTAGTCAAAGAGACCAACTATGTGGAGCTGAATGAATCCACACGAATTTTGCAGACAGGAGCCGTGGCCTTTGATGCTTCTACATTCGAAATATGGGGAGCGTTACTTAACGGTGGGCAGCTCTATTTCGTGGAGAACGACGATATCCTGATTGCCGATAGGCTAAAAGCGTCCATTACCAAGTACGGGATTACAACAATGTGGCTTACTTCACCGCTTTTCAATCAGCTTTCCCTGCAGGATGAGTACCTGTTCAGAGGGCTAAAAACATTGCTGGTCGGCGGAGACGTACTGTCCATATCTCATATGAATCGTGTAATCGAGGCTAATCCTGATCTTGTCCCTATCAATGGCTATGGTCCGACAGAGAATACGACCTTCTCCACCACCTACAAGATTCTGGGTCGTGCCGAAGGGGTCGTGCCGATTGGTCGCCCAATTAGTAATTCTACCGCTTATGTGGTCAACGGATCACTGCAATTACAGCCTATTGGTGCTTGGGGTGAACTCATTGTCGGCGGTGAAGGTGTAGCGCGCGGATATCTCAATCGTCCTGATCTCACAGCAGAGAAATTTGTTCCTAGTCCTGTGAAGGACGGAGAACCCTGCTACAGAACTGGGGATTTGGTACGCTGGCTTCCAGATGGGAATTTGGAGTTTAAAGGAAGAATTGATGAGCAGGTCAAAATACGTGGTTACCGCATCGAACTCCCTGAAATCGAGGCCCAACTGGCCAAGGTGGAGTCAGTAATCGACGCCGTAGTGGTCGTTCGCGCGGATGAGCTTGGCGAGAAGCAGCTTTGCGCTTATTATGTGGCGGATCGTACGCTCACGGCAGGCGAAGTACGTCTTTCCCTATCGCAGGTACTTCCAGGCTATATGATTCCATCCTACTTTATCCAGATGGATCGTATGCCATTAACATCAAACGGAAAAGTGGACCGCAGGTCTCTGCCGGCTCCTCAAGTAGGCGCGCATACAGGACGGAAGTATACAGCTCCTCGTACACCGGCTGAAGAAGCTTTGGCATCTGTCTGGCAAGGGGTGCTGGGTGCCGAACAGGTGGGTATCCATGACAATTTCTTTGAATTGGGCGGAGACTCCATAAAAGCTATTCAGGTGTCGTCACGGTTACTGCAGGCCGGCTATCGGTTAGAGATGAAGCAGCTGTTCAAATCGCCAACCATTGCCGAGCTAGGCGCGGAAATACAAACGGCTGTGCATATGGCTGAACAGGGAGTTGTGCGTGGAACGACTCGCTTGACTCCAGTCCAACAGTGGTTCTTTGGACGGAAGCAGGCAGAGCCTCATCACTTCAATCAAGCGGTTATGCTGTATCGTGAACAAGGGTTTGAGGAAAAGGCCTTGCATCAGGTGCTAAGAAAACTCGCTGAGCATCATGACGCCCTTCGCATGGTTTTCCGTCAGACAGAGCATGGCTACGAAGCTTGGAATCGTGATCTTGAAGAAGGAGAGCTGTATAGCCTGTTCACCGCTGATTTACGGAATGAATCCGATCCGACTGCAGCCATTACATCGCTGTCGGATGACATTCAGCGCAGTATCAATCTGGCAGAAGGTCCGCTGCTGAAGTTAGGACTTTTCCATTGTCAGGATGGAGACCACCTTCTAATCGTGATCCACCATTTGGTGGTGGACGGAGTATCCTGGCGGATTTTGTTCGAGGATATTGCAGCAGGCTATGAGCAGGTGATTCAAGGACAAGCGCTGACATTCCCGCAGAAGACGGATTCCTTCCGTGATTGGGGAGACGCCCTTGCTCGTTATTCGGAAGGTCCTGAAATGGAGACTCATCGGGCGTATTGGAGAGAGCTGGAGGATCAGCCACTCGGACAGTTGCCGAAGGATGAGGCTGTGGAAAGCCTTCTTGTACAGGATAGCAAAGTAGTAACAGCACAATGGACTCTAGAAGAAACCGACCAATTGTTGAGAAAAGCCCATCGTGCTTATCAAACAGAGACGAATGATCTGCTATTAACTGCTCTGGGCATGGCGGTATCCCAATGGTCTGGCATCGGAAAGGTTGCTGTGAATCTGGAAGGACACGGTCGTGAGCCGATTATACCGAATATCGACATCACCCGTACCGTAGGCTGGTTTACAAGTCAATATCCGGTGATTTTAGACTTGGGGAATAACCCGGAAGTGGCCTCCTTGATCAAGTCTGTGAAAGAAGGGCTGCGCCGAATTCCGAACAAAGGTATTGGCTACGGGTTGCTCAAAACGATGGCAAGTCAGTTGGATGAAGGCAACTTCAGCTTGCAGCCTGAGATTTCTTTTAACTATCTGGGACAATTTGATCAGGATTTGCAAGGAAGCTCGTTGCAGATTTCTCCTTATCCGACCGGAAGCGCGCAAAGCTTGTTGGAGGAACCGGCCTATACGCTAGATATCAATGGCATGGTGACGGACGGAGCCCTGACTCTGACGATTACTTATAACGGAAAACAGTATAAGTCATCTACGATGGAACAGCTCGCTGGATATATTGAAGAAAGCCTGCGAGAGCTTCTCCAGCATTGCGTAACCCAAGAGAAAACCGTATTGACACCAAGCGACGTGCTTGCGAAGGGTCTAAGCATTGCCGATCTGGAGGAGCTTTCTAAGCAGACCAGCCACATAGGCGATATTGAGAATGTATATAGTCTGACTCCGATGCAGAAGGGCATGCTGTTCCATGATATGTTTGAGCCGCATACAGGTGCTTATTTTGAGCAGGCTGCCTTTGACTTTAAGGGTAGCTTTGATCCGACTGCATTCGGACACAGTCTGGATGCCGTGGTGGAGCGTCATGCCATCCTGCGCACGAACTTTTACAGCGGATGGGGCAGCGAGCCTTTGCAGGTTGTATTTCGACACAGAGGCGCTAAATTGGTGTACGAAGACCTGCGTGAGATGAATGCATCGCAGCGCGAAGCTTACCTGAAGACATTTGGTGCTAAGGACAAAGCACAGGGCTTCAACCTAGCTGAAGACGAGCTTCTCCGTGTATCCATTTTACAAACAGATGAAGAGAGCTTCCGTCTCTTATGGAGTTTTCACCACATCGTCATGGATGGGTGGTGTGTTCCGTTAATTACGCAGGAGGTATTTGAACACTATTTTGCCCTCCTGGAAGGAAGAGAGCCGCAGTTGGCAGAGGTTCATCCGTACAGTCGATATATCGAATGGCTCGAACAGCAGGATGAAGCAGCTGCGTCCAACTATTGGATCCGATATCTGGCCGGTTACGAGCAGCAGACACTTTTACCTCAAGTCGGTGGAGCAAGTAAGGGAGAAGGCTATATAGCAGAAAAGCTGAATTATCCTCTCAGCAGGGAATTGACTGAGCGCCTTGAAAAGGTGGCCAGGGATGCTCATGTCACGATGAATATATTGCTGCAGTCCCTCTGGGGCATTGCGCTTCAACGCTACAACGGTAGCAAGGATGTCGTGTACGGAAGTGTAGTATCAGGCAGACCAGCAGAAATTCCGGGCATTGATCGGATGATCGGTTTGTTCATCAATACGATTCCCGTTCGTGTGAAGACAGAGGAGAATCTCCCCTTCACAGTTCTGATGAAGCAGCAGCAGGAACGATATATGGCTTCTCATATGTATGACACCTACCCGTTGTTTGAGATTCAGGCTCAGACGGATCAGAAGCAGGATCTAATCTCCCATATTATGGTGTTTGAAAACTATCCTGTGGAAGAGGAGGTAGAGCGTCTGGGTGGTGGCGAGGCTGCCTTTGAGATTGAGGAAGCGGAGCTTCTTGAGCAAACGAATTATGATTTTAATTTAATTGTCCTCCCTGGCGAAGAAATGAGATTGCTGTTCCAGTACAATGCACTTGTTTATGACCCAGTGACAATTGAGCAAATCAAGGGCCATCTGGTTCACCTCATGGAACAAATTGTAGAGAACCCTGCCATTTCCGTGGATGCACTAGAATTAGTCACGCCGCAGGAGAGAGAACAGATTCTGAACGTATGGGGAAATACAAAAGGCATTTACGAGCACTGTAACACGTTCCACGGGCTGTTGGAGGAACAGGCGGGACGAACGCCGGATGCGACTGCCCTTTGGTTCGAGGACGAGAGTCTGACCTATGCCGAGCTCAATGCAAAAGCCAATGGACTGGCGAGAAGGCTCCGTACTCAGGGAATCAAGACGGGAGATCTGGTGGGACTGATTGCTGAACGGTCGCTCGAAATGATCGTTGGGATCTACGGCATTATGAAAGCCGGGGGTGCCTATGTTCCAATCGATCCAGAGTATCCGAAAGAACGAATCAGTTACATGCTTGAAGATTCCGGGGCGAAGCTGATCCTTACACAGGCCCATCTCTTGGAGCATCTCGGATGGACGGAAAATGTTTTGCTGCTGGATGAATCATCGACCTATGATGCCGACACCTCGAATTTGGAGGCTACTGCTGGCCCGGATGATCTGGCTTACGTGATCTACACTTCAGGTACGACGGGTCAGCCTAAGGGCGTATTAGTCGAGCATCGGGGACTACCGAATCTTTCGGACGTATACGGGACACACTTCGAAGTTACACCGCAGGATCGGATCGTTCAGTTTGCAAGTCTGTCGTTTGATGCATCGGTTTCGGAAATTTTAACGGCGCTGAGCCACGGGGCTGTTCTGTGCATCCCTTCTACACAAGATATTTTAGATCATGCCCTGTTCGAGCAGTTCATGAACGATAAGGGGATTACGGTAGCGACTTTGCCACCCGCTTACGCTATCCACCTTGATCCAGAGCGTTTGCCAACACTGCGGTGCCTGCTAACCGCTGGATCGGCCGCATCCGTCGAGTTGATCGATGAGTGGAGGAAGCATGTACGTTACTCTAATGGCTATGGCCCAACAGAGGACTCCGTATGCACCACAATCTGGTCTGTCCCGGACAGTGAGGAAGCAACGGATATTGTATCTATTGGGCGACCTATTGCTAACCACAGTGTGTACATCTTGGATGACCATTTTAGATTGCAACCTGTCGGTGTAGCTGGAGAGCTATGCATTTCGAGTATCGGGTTAGCACGGGGGTATCATAATCGGCCTGAGTTAATGGATGAGAAGTTCGTGGACAATCCGTTTGCTCCAGGAGAGCGCATGTATCGGACGGGTGACCTGGTTCGCTGGTTACCGAATGGAATCATCGAGTACTTAGGTCGAATAGATCACCAAGTCAAAATCCGCGGTTACCGTATCGAGCTGGGCGAGGTAGAAGCACAAATGCTCAGAGTGCCGTCCGTTCAGGAAGCCGTAGCCATGGCTGTAGAGGGCGATGACGGCTACAAAGATCTAGTCGCTTATTTCGTAGCTGCTCAGAAACTTGAGGTATCCGAGCTTAGGGCCGTCCTGTCGGAGATATTACCTGGATATATGATCCCTTCCCGCTTCATACAACTGGAGGATATGCCTCTGACGTCGAACGGAAAAATCGATCGAAAAGCGCTGCAGGGCGAGCATGGATGGGCAGCGGCTTCATCTGAGGCTCCAAGGACACCTGTGGAAATTCAATTAGCTGAAATCTGGCAAGAGGTGCTGGGTGTAGAGAGCGCGGGAGTGAAGGATAATTTCTTCCATTTTGGAGGTCATTCACTGCGTGCAGCCCTGCTAGTCTCACGAATTCGCAAGGAAATGAATCGCGAGATTAGTCTGAGAGCAGTGTTCGAGTCTCCTACTATTGAAGGATTGGCTCGTGCCATTGAGGGCTATACACCGCTGAATTTCGAAGAAATTCCTACAGCGGGAGCGAGAGAGCATTATCCATTGTCCTCGGCCCAAAAACGACTGTTTATTCTAAGTCAGCTGGAAGGTGGAGAGCTGAGCTACAATATGCCGGGGGTCCTTACCGTTGAGGGAGCTTTGGATCGGGAACGGCTAGAGCAGGCATTCCGTCGTCTGATTCATCGTCATGGTTCGCTGCGTACTCGCTTTGTGACCGTGAACGGTGAACCTGTACAGCAGCTCCTGACAGATGTTCCGTTTACTGTGGAATATGCGGAGTTGAGCGAGGAAGAGGCAGGAGCTACCCTTCAGCAGTTTGTCCGCCCTTTCGATCTAGGTGTAGCTCCATTGCTGCGGGTTGGCCTTATTCGAATTGCACATGAGCGCCATTTACTATTGTTTGACATGCATCATATTGTCTCAGATGGGGTTTCTATGAATATTCTCATAGAAGAGTTTCTCCGCTTCTACCAAGAGGAGGACGTATTTCCTGAGCTACAGATCCAGTACACAGACTATGCTGTATGGCAGCAAGAGCAGCTCGGAAGCGAGCGTCTTAAGGCCCAGGAAGCTTACTGGCTGGATGCTTTCCGTGGAAGCTTGCCAGTGCTGGATTTGCCAGGAGATGAAGTTCGTCCTGCGGTGCGAAGCTTTGCGGGCGATCGAATCGACTTCCAAATTGATTCTTCTCTGAGTGCTTCACTTCAGGAGCTGGCTACCCGAACGGGTTCCACTCTGTTCATGGTACTGCTGGCAGCCTATACAGCGCTCTTGCACAAGTACACAGGTCAGGAAGATGTCATTGTCGGTTCACCTGTGGCAGGAAGATCTCATGCGACACTCGAAGGCCTCATCGGTATGTTCGTCGGCACAGTGGCACTTCGTACTTATCCAGAAGGAGAGAAGCCTTTCGAGGCTTATCTGCAGGAAGTGAAGGAAACAGCGCTGCGGGCCTATGAAAACCAGGATTACCCGTTCGAGGAGTTGGTAGAAAAGCTGGAGCTTCAGCGTGATTTGAGCCGTAACCCACTATTTGATACCATGTTTGTCCTGCAAAATATCGAGCAGGGAGAACAAGAAATAGAAGGATTGCGCTTCACTCCTTACGATAATGTACATCCGGCTGCCAAGTTCGATCTTACGCTGACCGTGAGTGAAGCAGACGGGGCATTGAACTGCACGCTTGAGTATGCGACTGCGATCTACAAGCAAGAGACTGCTGAGCGGATGGCAGGCCACTTTGTACAGCTTATTCGGGAAGCCATCGCCAATCCCGCACTGCCGTTGTCATCCCTTGATATCGTGACACCTCAGGAAAAATCAAGGCTGATGAAAGCGCCGGACCAAGCCAAGGCAGATTATCCTCGTGACAAGACGATCCATACGCTGTTCGAGGAGCAGGCCGCACGTACTCCGAATGCAGTGGCAGTCGTATGTGAAGATGCAACCCTGTCCTACAGCGAGCTGAACGAGCGGGCCAATGGACTTGCCCGAACGCTGAGGGAACGTGGTTTGCAACCAGACGGTTTGGCTGGAATTATGGCGGATCGTTCCCTTGAAATGGTGGTCGGAATTTTAGCCATCTTGAAGGCAGGCGGGGCCTATGTCCCTGTAGACCCTGAATATCCAGAGGACCGCATTCGCTTTATGCTTGAGGATTCGGGAGCCAAGCTACTGCTGACACAAGCGCATCTGGAGCAACGTGTCTCCTTCGCCGGGGATATCGTAAGTCTGGACAAAACGGCTTCCTACAAGGAGGATGTCTCAAACCTGCAGCCTGCAGCTGGACCGGAGCATCTTGCCTACGTCATCTACACATCGGGTACGACAGGCAAGCCAAAGGGAACACTGATTGAGCATAAAAATGTAGTTCGCTTGCTCTTTAATGATAAAAATATGTTTGACTTTGGTCCTCAGGATACGTGGACACTGTTCCATTCATTCTGTTTTGACTTCTCTGTATGGGAAATGTACGGAGCATTGCTAAACGGAGGACGGTTGGTCATCGTTCCATCGCTTACCGCGAAGAGTCCAGATCGTTTCTTGCAATTGCTTAAGGATCAGAAGGTCACCGTTTTGAACCAGACACCGACGTATTTCTACCAGTTGCTACAGGAAGAGCTCGGTCATCAAGCGGCAGAACTGAGCCTCCGCATGATTATCTTCGGTGGAGAGGCATTAGCCCCGGCCCTGCTCAAGGACTGGAGAACGAAGTATCCGCAAGTGCAGCTCATTAACATGTACGGCATTACCGAAACGACCGTGCATGTAACCTACAAGGAAATTACAGAGTTGGAAATTGAACAGGGCCGCAGCAATATCGGCACCACGATTCCGACGCTGCGAGCGTACATTTTGGATGAACAACGCCGTCCACAGCCGATTGGCATTCCAGGTGAACTCTATGTGGCGGGCGTAGGTCTGGCGCGAGGTTATCTGAACCGACCGGAATTGACGGAAGAGAAGTTTGTCGCTCATCCGTTTGAAGCGGGCGAGCGCATGTACCGCTCGGGTGACTTGGCACGCTGGTTGCCGGATGGCAGCATGGAGTATTTGGGACGGATTGACCATCAGGTAAAAATCCGTGGTTACCGTATCGAGCTGGGCGAAGTGGAAGCGAAGCTGCTCCATGCTCCGTCTGTAAGGGAGGCCGTTGTGCTCGCCCGAGAGGATGGAAGTGGACAAAAAGTGCTTGTCGGCTATTTCACTGCCGATCAGATGCTGACGGTAGGCGAGTTGAGAAAAGCCTTGGCTGCCGAACTGCCGACTTATATGATTCCATCTTACTTTATGCAATTGGAACAGATGCCTTTGACGCCAAATGGCAAGCTGGATCGCAAAGCGCTTCCGGCTCCAGAGGCCAATGTGCAGACTGGAGCGGTTTATGAACCGCCAAGGACGAAGGCTGAGGAAGCCTTGGCTTCCGTATGGCAAGGTGTGCTGGGAGCGCAGCAGGTCGGCATCCATGATCATTTCTTTGATCTGGGTGGTGATTCCATCAAGGCGATCCAAGTGTCCTCGAGATTGTTCCAAGCCGGATATAAATTAGAGATGAAGGATCTCTTCAAATATCCGACAATTGCCGAGCTAAGCCCGTATCTTCAGGCAGCCGGACGTACAGCGGAACAGGGCGAAATTAAAGGTGCAGCAGAGTTAATGCCAATTCAGCGTTGGTTCTTTGAACGCCATACAGCGGAGCCGCACCATTATAATCATGCCGTCATGCTCTATCGGAAAGACGGCTTTGATGAAGCTGCACTCCGGTTGACAATGGACCAAATTGCGATCCATCATGATGCGCTGCGTATGGTTTTCCGGTCTACAGAAGCTGGGTATGTAGCTTGGAATCGGGGAACGGACGAAGGCGAGCTCTACACATTGGACATTGCCGATATGCGGCAGGCGGAAGACCAGACAGCTGCGGTTCAGGCCCAAGCCGATGCCATTCAGGCAAGTTTTGACTTGGAAGGTGGCCCACTGTTCAAGCTAGGCCTGTTCCATTGTGACGATGGCGATCATTTGTTGATTGTCATTCATCACCTCTTGGTTGACGGCGTATCCTGGCGCATCCTGTTTGAGGACATTGCAGCGGGGTACGAGCAGGCATTGAATGGACAAGCAATCGTCCTTCCACAAAAGACCGATTCGTATCTTGTATGGTCTGAGCAAGCGACGAAGTATGCAGCAGGGCCTGCTCTGGACAAGGAGCGTGCATACTGGCAGCTGATCGAAGAGGCGATTTTGGCCCCACTGCCGAAGGATGAGGATCAGAAGCCGGGCACCATCCGGGATACTGAATCGGTTACGGTAACGTGGTCTGCGCAGGAAACAGACCTGCTGTTGCGGCAAGCGAACCGGGCGTATCATACGGAGACGAACGACTTGCTCTTGACTGCTCTGGGGGCAGCCATTCAGCGCTGGACAGGCATGGAGCAGATTTTGGTCAATCTTGAAGGGCATGGACGGGAAATGATCGTACCAGACCTGGATATTACCCGTACCGTCGGTTGGTTCACAACCCAGTATCCAGTTCTGCTGAACCTGCAAGGCGGACAGGAAGTATCTGCGCGCATCAAGCGCATCAAGGAGAATTTGCGAGAGGTTCCGCACAAAGGAATCGGCTACGGTCTTCTGAAGTATATGGCACCGGAGAAAAGTGTCGGATTTGGCGTGGAGCCGGAAATTTCCTTCAATTATCTTGGGCAGTTTGATCAGGATCTGGAGGGTAATGCCCTTAGCCTATCCACACATTCAGTTGGTAAGGCGCTCAGCGACCTCACACCACAGCAATATGCTCTGGATGTGAATGGCATGATTGCTGAAGGCCGGCTATCACTGACGATTACGTACAGCAGCAGGCAGTATCGTAACGAGACGGTGAGTCATTTTGCTGAATTATTACAGTCAAGCCTTAGTGAGGTCATCCGTCATTGTGTGGCTCAGGAGCGTTCACAGCTTACACCAAGTGATGTTCTGTTCCAAGGATTAACATTGGAGCAGCTTGATCGACTCACGGCGCAGACGGCTCACATCGGAGAGATTGAGGATGTGTACAAGCTGACGCCAATGCAGAAGGGAATGCTGTTTCACAGCCTGCTGGAGCCGGACTCCTCTTCATACTTCGAACAGGCAACGTTTGAGCTGCGTGGTAGCTTCGATGTAGATATCTTCTTCGAGAGCTTCCAGGCTTTGGTGCAACGACATGCCATACTACGTACCGGATTTTACAACAACATTGCTGATGTACCGCTGCAAGTTGTCTTTAAGCAACGGTTAATCCCTCTGCACCACGTAGATTTGCGTGACGCATCTATGCAGGAACAAGAAGCCCGAATCAAGGCTTATATTGCTGAAGATATGGTTAAGGGGTTCAGCTTGTCAGAAGATCCGCTGATGCGAGTGACCGTCTTGCAGAAGGATCAAAGCTGTCTTGTATTGTGGAGCTTCCACCATATTGTCATGGATGGCTGGTGTATCCCGATCATTACACAGGAGCTGTTCGATTATTATTCTGCCAAGAAACAGCAAGCACAGCCTGTCCTACCGCCAGCTCAGCCCTATAGCCGTTATATCGAGTGGCTTGATGCGCAGGATGATCAAGAAGCTTCAACATATTGGAGCCAATATCTTGAAGATTATGACGGGAACACCGTATTACCGGAAGGTAAAACGAAATCTCAAGCAAAAGAAGCGGGCTATGTTCTAAAAGAGCATGTTCTCCATCTGGGTGCATCTTTGACAGGTAAAATGGATGTTGTCGCGAAGCGCAATCACGTGACCGTCAACACACTCATGCAGACAGCCTGGGGACTGATTCTTCAACGTTATAATGCCAGCTCGGATGTCGTTTTCGGCGGCGTTGTGTCGGGTAGACCTGCTGAGATTGCAGGGATCGAAAATATGGTGGGTCTGTTCATTAATACAGTACCTATCCGTGTACAGTCATCCAAAGACGAAGCCTTTGTCGAGGTGATGAAACGTACACAGGCACAGTCATTGGCTGGTCGTGCCTACGACACCTATCCATTGTATGAGATTCAGGGGAAAACAACCCAAAAGCAGGACCTGATTTCTCATATTATGATCTTTGAAAATTACCCGCTCGACGAGCAGGTGGAGCAATCGGGTAATCAAACGGAGGACAATCTCGAAGTCGCCAACTTCACCATGTTTGAACAAACCAACTATGACTTTAACCTGGTTGTGATTCCAGGCGAAGACATCAAGGTCTGCATTCGCTATAATGCTTCGGTTTACGAGCAAGAAAGCATTGCACGTATCGGAGGACATTTGTTGCAGATGCTCGATCAGGTGGCTGCTCGTCCGCAGGCGACGATACAGGAACTGGAGATTGTAACATCCGAGGAACGGATAAACCTGCTTGACTGGGGCGGCAAGGCCCATACCTATCCAAGTGATCAGGGTCTGCATACCTTGTTTGAAGAACAGGTTGTCCGTACGCCGGATAAGATTGCGGCTGTAAATGGGGACACTCAGATCACGTATCGGGAGCTGAACGAGCAGGCGAACAGACTAGCTTCCACCTTGATAGACCAAGGACTACGGAGTGAACAAGTGGTAGGTCTGTTGGCAGATCGGTCTGTAGAGCTGCTTGTCGCCATCATGGGTGTGCTCAAAGCGGGTGGAGCCTATGTACCTATTGATCCTGAATATCCGCAGGAGCGGATTCAGTATATTCTGAAGGATTCTGGCGCTGAAATTCTGCTCACACAGAGCCACCTGACGGAGTTGGCCTCTTTTGAGGGAACGGTTATGGAATTGGATTCCCCGCACATCTACGGAACCGAGGTGGATAATCCCAATATTCCTGTTGGAGGAAACGATCTGGTGTACTTAATCTATACCTCGGGTAC
Organism: Paenibacillus sp. FSL H8-0168; assembly: GCF_038592955.1. Taxonomy (NCBI): domain Bacteria; kingdom Bacillati; phylum Bacillota; class Bacilli; order Caryophanales; family Paenibacillaceae; genus Paenibacillus; species Paenibacillus sp. FSL H8-0168. Next base: position 104,545 of record NZ_CP151948.1, read on the forward strand.
AACCGGAAATCCGAAGGGAACCATGATTAACCACAAAGGGATCGTGAACTACATCTGGTGGGCCAATAAGGTCTATTGTGCTGGGAAACCAACGGATTTCCCGTTGTATTCATCCATTTCGTTTGACTTGACGATGACATCAATGTTTACTCCGTTAATAAACGGAGGAATAGTACGGATTTATGATGGTATAGATAAGGCAGAGGTCGTTCAGCATATTTTGCGCGAAAATGCGGTCGATATTCTCAAGCTGACGCCGACGCATCTCAGTCTCATAAAAGACATGACCATTCCAGCAGAAAGTCGCATTCAACAGCTCATTGTGGGTGGAGAGAATTTGACCACACATTTGTCCAAAACGATTACCGATCTCTTTGGTGGCAACATCAAAATCTACAATGAATATGGACCAACCGAAACGGTCGTCGGCTGCATGATTCACCTGTACAATCCTGCGAAGGATACGCGTGAATCTGTACCGATTGGGTTGCCAGCAGACAATATATACATCCATATTCTGGATGAACAGCTTCGTCTCGTACCGTTAGGCGTGGAGGGTGAAATGTACATCGCCGGGGACGGGGTAGCCCGTGGATATCTGAACCGTCCTGAGCTTACCGCAGATAAATTCATTAGAAATCCGTTCGCTTCGGAAGGAAATATGTATCGCACTGGGGATTTGGCTCGTCGCCTTCCTAATGGAGACATTGAGTACATTGGACGCATTGACCACCAAGTTAAAATACGGGGCTATCGTATTGAGCTTGGTGAGATTGAGGCCAAGCTGCTGGACATTCCACTTGTCGAGGAAGCTCTCGTTGTTGCGTGGACAGATGCTCATGGGCAGAAATCGCTGTGTGCTTACTTCGTAGCTAATCGCGAAATGTCTGTCAGCGAGCTGAGAGACGAACTGTCTGCCGGACTGCCTGCATATATGATTCCGTCTTACTTCGTCCAACTGGACGTGATGCCTCTGACACCGAATGGTAAGCTGGATCGCAAGGCACTGCCTGAACCGAACTCGGGTATAAAGGCGGGAGCAGACTTTACCGCTCCGCGCACGGATGTGGAGAACATTTTGGCTTCAATCTGGCAGGGTGTACTCGGCGTGCCGCTTGTCGGCATTCATGATAATTTCTTTGAGCTTGGAGGTGACTCGATCAAATCCATTCAAGTATCCTCAAGGCTTCTCCAAGCAGGCTATAAGCTTGAAATGAAGGATTTGTTCGGTTATCCGACAATTGCAGAGCTGGCACAGCGCGTTAGTGTGGTCAGCCGAATTGCGGACCAAAGCGAGGTACACGGAGCGGTAAGACTGGGACCTGCTCAGCACAGATTCTTCGATGAACAGTCGATGGATCTGCATCACTTTAATCAGTCGGTCATGTTGTACCGACGGGATGGCTTCAATACCGATGCGCTCGCCGAGGTTGTTCGGAAAATTGCAGAGCATCATGATGCTTTACGACTGGTGTTCCGCCAAGGAGAGCAGGGATTGGAGGCCTGGAACCGGAGCATGGATGAGGGTGAGCTCTATAGCCTCCAGATCCACGACCTGCGGGATGAGACAGACCCGGCTTCAGCAATAGAAGCAGGTGCGGAAGCCATTCAGCGCAGCATCTCTCTGGAGGATGGACCTCTCTTTAGACTGGGTCTGTTCCGCTGTGCGGAAGGTGAACATCTGTTGATCGTTATTCATCATCTGGCTGTGGATGGCGTATCCTGGCGTATTCTCTTTGAGGACCTGCAGGATGGCTACGAGCAGGCAGCACGTGGAGAAGCGGTCAAGCTTCCACAGAAGACGGATTCGTACCGTGCATGGGTTGAGGGAATCACACAATTTGCGAATAGTCTGGCGGCTGAACAAGAACGCAGCTATTGGGCAGAGGTAGAGGGAGATGGCTTTGTCCCTCTTCCCAAAGACAAGGTAGACGGCGCTCTTCTCATCAAAGACAGTGAGGCTGTCACGGTGAGATGGTCACCAGAAGAGACAGAGCAGTTCCTGAAAGAAGCGAACCGCACTTACAATACGGAGGTCAACGATCTGCTCCTGACGGCTCTGGGTATGGCTGTTCACGAGTGGACGGGAATCGAACGTGTAGGCATCCTTCTGGAGGGACATGGACGGGAGCCTGTTGTGCCGGAACTGGATATTACTCGCACAATAGGCTGGTTTACAAGTCAATACCCTGTCGCCCTTGAGATGGGAGGGGAATTGGAGATCGGCGCCAGAATCAAGCACGTCAAGGAAGGCTTGCGTCGTATCCCGAACAAAGGTGTCGGATATGGTATTTTGAAATATTTAAGCGACGGTTCCGATATCTCCTCCTTCTCGGCTGAACCGGAGATTACCTTCAACTACTTGGGACAGTTCGACCAGGATCTTGCAGGAGGGATGATGGAAGTATCGCCTTACTCAGTAGGACCTGAGGTCAGTGAGCAGATGGTGCAGCATCAGGCATTGAACATTAATGGACTGATTGCCGAAGGACAGCTTCAACTTTCGGTCAGCTATAACCGTCATCAGCTCGACGGGGAGTCCGTGGCTAAGTTTGTTGGCATTCTGAAGAACCGTCTTAGCGAAGTTATTGGACATTGCGTAAGTAAGGAAAGAACAGAACTTACACCAAGCGATGTACTCCTCAAAGATATCAGCTTGGAAAAGATTGAGGAGTTAGAAGAGCAGACACGGCATATCGGCAGTATTGAAAATATGTATAAACTGACGCCGATGCAAAAAGGAATGTTGTTCCACAGCTTGCTGGAGCCTCATTCGGAAGTCTACTTTGAGCAGGCCAAATTTGAAATTCAGGGAGCATTCTATCCTGAGGATTTCAAACGCAGCTTAAAATATCTGATGAAACGGCATGCCATATTGAGAACGAATTTCCATGCCGGGTGGGGCGATTTCCCTATTCAGATTGTGTTCAAAGAAAGAGCGTGTGACTTCGTATACGAGGATCTGCACGAGCTGGAAGCCGATGAAATTCAAGCGCGTCTTGCAGCTTATACTGCTCAGGACAAAGCAAGAGGCTTTAATCTTGCTGAAGAAGCATTGCTGCGTGTTGCTATTCTACGTACAGCAGAAGAGGCTTACCATCTGCTGTGGAGCTCTCATCACATCATTTTGGATGGCTGGTGTATGCCGCTTGTGCTCCAGGAAGTGTTTGAGACGTATGGGGTTCTGCGTGAGCAAAGGGAGCCTGAGCTTCCTGCAGCTGTATCGTACAGCCAGTATATTCAATGGTTGGAGAAGCAAGGCGAGGAAGAGGCATCCTCTTACTGGAGAGGGTACCTGGAAGGCTACGAGCAGCAGACGAAGCTGCCACAAGCCATCACACAGCCATCAGCAAAAGCAGAAGCCTATGTGTCGGAGAAGCTAGTATTCACGTTGGATGCGGAATTGACCGATCGCCTGGAACAGGTGGCCAAACAGCATCAGGTGACGATGAATACATTGATGCAAGCAGCCTGGGGAATCGTGTTGCAGCGCTACAATAGAAGCCAGGATATCGTCTTCGGAAGTGTAGTATCGGGGAGACCTGCCGAGATTCCGGGTATCGAAAGTATGATCGGTCTCTTTATCAATACAGTTCCGGTTCGGGTTCAGGCCGAGGGAAGTGATTCGTTCTCCCATGTGATGAAAAGACAGCAGGAATTATATTTGGCAGGACATGCTTATGATTCCTATCCGCTCTATGAGATTCAAGCACAGAGCGAACAAAAGCAAGATTTGATTTCTCATATTATGGTGTTCGAAAATTACCCGGTAGAAGAGCATCTGGAAGAGAAAATTGCTAGTGAAGAGGCTGAATACAGAATTACGGATGTTCAGATGTTTGAACAGACGAATTATGATTTTAACCTCATTGTGCTGCCGGGCCGTAATCTGGAGTTCTTGTACCGTTACAATGCCCGCGTCTATGATCGGGAGAGCGTGGAACGCATTCAAGGACACTTGACGAGAATTCTGACAAGCGTTGCTGTTCAACCTACCATCCGTATTGATGAGCTGGAGTTGATCACCCCAGAAGAGAAATCGCAGATTATAGAGGTGTGGGGCGATACAGCAGCTCCTTATCCGCGTGAGCAGACCCTTCACGGTATATTTGAGGAAAAAGCAGCGCTCACACCGGATCGTACAGCACTTATTTACGGTGAAACGGAGCTTACCTATGGAGAACTCGATCAGCAGGCGAACCGTCTCGCACGTACGCTGCGTGCCCAAGGGGTCAGACCGGACCAACCAGTCGGCATCATGGTCGAGCGCTCGCTTGAGATGATCATTGGTATTCATGCCATTCTAAAAGCTGGCGGGGCCTATGTACCGATTGATCCGGAGTTCCCAGAAGATCGTATTCGCCACATGCTGGAGGATTCGGGAGCGAAGCTTCTGCTGACGAAGAACCATCTCCAAGATCGTTTTCCGTTCACTGGTACGATTCTGGCACTTGATGATCCGCAGGCGTATCATGCGGATAGCTCGAAACTGGAGCCAATTGCGGGGCCGGAGCATCTGGCGTATATCATTTACACGTCAGGTTCAACCGGCAAGCCGAAAGGGGTAATGATTGAGCATCGCGCTGCCGTCCATACGCTGAGTCAGTTGGAAGCTGAATATCCGATGTTGGCAGGCGACCGTTTCCTGCTCAAAACGACATTCACCTTTGACTTCTCCGTGCCGGAGCTGTTCTGCTGGTTCTTTGGACAAGGGACTCTCGTGATCCTGCCACAAGGCGTGGACAAAGACCCGATGGCACTGCTAGAGGCCGTGGATACGAACCGTATCACGCATCTCAATTTGGTGCCGTCGATGCTCAGTGTGCTCGTTCAATACTTGAAAGAAAGCGGCAACCAAGGATTCCTTACTCTGAAATACCTGTTTGCCTGCGGCGAGACGCTGCCTGCCAAACTTGTGGAAGAGTATTATAAAGTATCTCCTTACGCAGTACTGGAAAACATCTACGGTCCTACGGAAGCAGCCGTATATGCGACTCGGTATACAACGAGCCTTGAGACTGCGGCTCTAACGCATGTGCCGATCGGCAAACCGTACGCTAACGTCCAAGTATGGATGATGGACAGCGCTTCTCAGGTATCACCTGTGGGGGTACCGGGAGAACTCTGCATTGCGGGCGAAGGGGTAGCGCGGGGGTATTTCAACCAGTCGGACCTGACGGCAGAGAAGTTCATTCCTCACCCGTACAAACCGGGAGCACGAATTTACCGAACGGGCGATTTGGCCCGATGGCTACCAGACGGGAATATTGAGTATTTGGGGCGGATCGATCACCAGGTAAAAATCCGCGGTTACCGCATTGAGCTGGGAGAAGTGGAAGCACAAATTCTGAAGGTGCCATCGGTGCAGGAAGCGGTTGTTCTAGCACTGGCTGACTCCACCGGAAGTACTCAACTTTGTGCATACTTTGTGGCCGAAGAGGGGCTTGCAGCGGGCGTGCTACGCGAAGTACTGGCCAGCGAGCTGCCAAGCTACATGATTCCGACTGCTTTCGTACAGTTGGCACAAATGCCGCTGAATCCGAATGGCAAATTGGATCGCAAAGCGCTACCGGCACCGGAAACACTTCTGCGGAGCACAGCGGAGTATATCGCGCCGCGTACGCAGACAGAAGTAGAGCTCGCTCAGATTTGGTCCGAGGTGCTCGGCGTACAGGAAATCGGGATCAGAGATCATTTCTTCGAACTTGGGGGCCATTCCCTGAAAGTATTGGGCTTGATCCAAAGGATTTCGTCCGGTATGGGCGTCCAGCTACCACTCCAAGTCGTGTTTAATCTGCCGACTGTGGAAGAAATGGCGCATGAAATATCCAAGTTGCAGGCAACAACTGCTGCTAATGAAGAGGAAATGGAAATTATCCGCTTCCCAGGGAAAGGAACACTCAAAGTGTTTTGCTTCCCTCCACGGGTAGGCCACTCTCTGGGGTACTATGAGATGGCCAAGGAGCTGGAAGGGCTTTGCGAGGTGTACGGGATGGAATTTATCGGCGATCGTTTCCAGGGCCAAGATATGCTGGATCGATACATCGATGCCATCGTGGATATTCAAGCAGAGGGCCCGTATATATTCCTGGGATACTCACTTGGAGGAAATCTCGCCTTCGAGGTAGCTAAAGCCATGGAAAGCCGAGGTCACCATGTTAGCGACCTTATTATGGTAGATGCTATGAGAAAGATGTCCAAGGATGAATCGACACCGGAGGAGCTTGAAGAGATTGTCGAGATGGTACTGGACAGCATTAGGGACCAGTACAAAGCATTCCTCGCCGATCCAGTGGACAGGGAGCGAGTCATGGACAAAATGTTGGTGTACTCCACCTACCGCGATGAGCTTATTAACGCAGGTGAAGTTCATGCGAATATCCATGCTCTGATTGCAGAGGATGATAGTATTGGTCCGGATACATCATTAGATAAATTGTTATGGCAACAGGCGACACTTGGTCAATACAAAGAATACGAAGTCATCGGAACGCATGATGTGCTGCTTGATTCCGGTTTTATTGGGGAAAATGCTAAAGTACTGAGACAGATACTTGGCAAGGTCACAGAGGCTTCATCTAATAACAAGCCCATTTTGTCCTAAGCTCAATCAAGCATAATAAGTGATAGGCAGCAAAGACGCCCGGATTCCTTTATATAGAAGGAACTTGGGCGTCTTTTGTTTTTTTAAGCTGTCCTTAACATATAAAGTCCCTAATCATCTGTGAATGCTTTAGACGTGGTTGACTGAAAGTGACTGGTGTCGGTGATGAGTTCACGGATGACTTGGATGACAAGCTCCGGTTGATCATGGATGATCATATGCTCGCTCTTCTTGGCAACAATTAATTTGCTGTTTGTAGAGATGTTAAGCATCTCGCGCTGTCCCATTTGCCAGCTTTGTTCAATCTGATCATTTCCGCGTTTACTAATACCGAACTGAGTCAAATCTTGTTGAATGCCCCGGGCAATTACACGTACAGGGAGATTACCCAGATGCTGTCCCCGTATGGCATCTTCGGTAGTGCTCGCTAGGTCACCCTCCTCTGCAACAGATCGAAAGTATTTAGAAGAAGCGACAATATTCACAAAAGATTTTCTATCTTGATATTCGACCCGACCCGTTAGCATAAAATTGGGGAACAGGCGAAAAGCCCCTGATTTTTCTAGGAGAATGGATATTAACGGGGAGGGATTGACCTTAGGCCGTTCCTTGGCATAGATCTTATTTGTCCGTCGGGCGTCATTCTCAGGCCTGGCATCCACCAGAACCAATCCTGCCACTTCGTCTCTGTATGTCTGCGCGTACAGTCTTGAGTACATCCCTCCGAGGGAATGGCCTACCAGAATATAAGGAGCTTGGATGCCTGCGTTTTTTAAGGCGACATGAAGCTCTCGAACGATGTTTTCCCCGGTTCGTGGAGTAGCAGCCTCCTCGCTCCAGGCATAGCCTGCCCGGTCATAGGATACAACAGTGGCGAATGATGACAGCTTTTCGGGAATATCTCTCCAGGAGAGGCTACTTTCCCCGCTCCCTGATTCAAGCAATATTGTTGGAGAACCGTTACCGAGTTTACGAATATGAAGTCGATAGCCCCCGGCATCGACCAATTCCCCCGGAGGTGGGTATTGTGATTTATCCTTCTTGGATGCAATCCACTCATACACAAATCCGGAGATCACGAAAAGCAATAAGCAAGAGATAATAAGAAACACAATTCTCGTCCATGTTCGCCTTCGTTGCTTCATTAGAAAATCTACTCCTCTATACAGCTATAATTAATCATTACCTAAAGTTGCGTGAGACAATAGCTGCTACCGTATGGTTTGTGGCTAGCTCCTTATCTTTTTACCCATCCTTTGTTTGTCAAATCATCAATATTAAAGAAAAAACAGAATATGCACTTGAGTTGTAATGAGCAACCCGTATATTCTTGATCATTGAATGGAGATCAC
>NZ_CP151948.1:115000-1130000 GCF_038592955.1 Paenibacillus sp. FSL H8-0168
GATTCCGTCAGTAGCGGCGAGCGAACGCGGATTAGCCCAAACCAAGGAGCTTGCTCCTTGGGGTTGTGGGACGTCTCACATGGAGTTACAAAGGAACCGGTTAGATGAAGAGGTCTGGAAAGGCCCGCCAGAGAAGGTAAAAGCCCTGTAGTTCAAAACTTGTTCTCTCCGAGACGGATCCCGAGTAGTGCGGGGCACGTGAAACCCCGTATGAATCCGGCAGGACCATCTGCCAAGGCTAAATACTCCCTGGCGACCGATAGTGAAGCAGTACCGTGAGGGAAAGGTGAAAAGCACCCCGGAAGGGGAGTGAAATAGATCCTGAAACCGTGTGCTTACAAGAAGTCAGAGCCCGATCTATGGGTGATGGCGTGCCTTTTGTAGAATGAACCGGCGAGTTACGTTCCCGTGCAAGGTTAAGGTGAAGAGCTGAAGCCGCAGCGAAAGCGAGTCTGAATAGGGCGAATGAGTACGTGGACGTAGACCCGAAACCGGGTGATCTACCCCTGTCCAGGGTGAAGGTGCGGTAACACGCACTGGAGGCCCGAACCCACGCATGTTGAAAAATGCGGGGATGAGGTGGGGGTAGCGGAGAAATTCCAATCGAACCCGGAGATAGCTGGTTCTCCCCGAAATAGCTTTAGGGCTAGCCTCGGAAAAAAGAATCGTGGAGGTAGAGCACTGATTGGGTGCGGGGCCCGCAAGGGTTACCAAGCTCAGTCAAACTCCGAATGCCATAGATTTAGTTCCGGGAGTCAGACAGTGAGTGCTAAGATCCATTGTCGAAAGGGAAACAGCCCAGACCATCAGCTAAGGTCCCCAAGTGTGTGTTAAGTGGGAAAGGATGTGGAGTTGCACAGACAACCAGGATGTTGGCTTAGAAGCAGCCACCATTGAAAGAGTGCGTAATAGCTCACTGGTCGAGTGACTCTGCGCCGAAAATGTAACGGGGCTAAACACACCACCGAAGCTATGGCTTGATGCTTGCATCAGGGGTAGGGGAGCGTTGAATGCGGGTTGAAGGTGTACCGTAAGGAGCGCTGGACTGCATTCAAGTGAGAATGCCGGTATGAGTAACGAAAAGATCTGTGAGAATCAGATCCGCCGAAAGCCTAAGGGTTCCTGAGGAAGGTTCGTCCGCTCAGGGTAAGTCGGGACCTAAGGCGAGGCCGATAGGCGTAGTCGAAGGACAACAGGTCGAAATTCCTGTACCACCGTAATCCGTTATGAGCGATGGGGTGACGCAGTAGGGTAGTGACGCGGACTGATGGATGTCCGTCTAAGCAGTGAGGCTGATGTGTAGGCAAATCCGCACATCGTTAAGGCTGGGCTGTGATGGGGAGCGAAAATTGTAGTAGCGAAGGTCATGATCTCAGACTGCCAAGAAAAGCCTCTAGCCAGGAGAAGGTGCCCGTACCGCAAACCGACACAGGTAGGCGAGAAGAGAATTCTAAGGCGCGCGGAAGAACTCTCGTTAAGGAACTCGGCAAAATGACCCCGTAACTTCGGGAGAAGGGGTGCCTCGGTAGGGTGAATAGCCCGAGGGGGCCGCAGTGAAAAGGCCCAAGCGACTGTTTAGCAAAAACACAGGTCTGTGCGAAGCCGCAAGGCGAAGTATACGGGCTGACGCCTGCCCGGTGCTGGAAGGTTAAGGGGAGTGGTAAGCCTTCGGGCGAAGCTATGAACCGAAGCCCCAGTAAACGGCGGCCGTAACTATAACGGTCCTAAGGTAGCGAAATTCCTTGTCAGGTAAATTCTGACCCGCACGAATGGCGTAACGACTTGGGCGCTGTCTCAACGAGAGATCCGGTGAAATTTTAATACCTGTGAAGATGCAGGTTACCCGCGACAAGACGGAAAGACCCCATGGAGCTTTACTGCAGCTTGATATTGAATTTGGGTACGATCTGTACAGGATAGGTGGGAGCCGTAGAATCTTGAGCGCCAGCTTGAGAGGAGGCATCCTTGGGATACCACCCTGATCGTATCTAGGTTCTAACTTGGTACCGTGATCCGGTGCGAGGACAGTGTCAGGTGGGCAGTTTGACTGGGGCGGTCGCCTCCTAAAGAGTAACGGAGGCGCCCCAAGGTTCCCTCAGAATGGTTGGAAATCATTCGAAGAGTGCAAAGGCAGAAGGGAGCTTGACTGCGAGACCTACAAGTCGAGCAGGGACGAAAGTCGGGCTTAGTGATCCGGTGGTACCGCATGGAAGGGCCATCGCTCAACGGATAAAAGCTACCCTGGGGATAACAGGCTTATCTCCCCCAAGAGTCCACATCGACGGGGAGGTTTGGCACCTCGATGTCGGCTCATCGCATCCTGGGGCTGAAGTAGGTCCCAAGGGTTGGGCTGTTCGCCCATTAAAGCGGTACGCGAGCTGGGTTCAGAACGTCGTGAGACAGTTCGGTCCCTATCTGTCGTGGGCGTAGGAAATTTGAGAGGAGCTGTCCTTAGTACGAGAGGACCGGGATGGACGTACCGCTGGTGTACCAGTTGTTCCGCCAGGAGCACCGCTGGGTAGCTATGTACGGAAGGGATAAGCGCTGAAAGCATCTAAGCGTGAAGCCCCCCTCAAGATGAGATTTCCCAATTAGTAAGACCCCTTGAAGACGACGAGGTAGATAGGTTGGGGGTGGAAGTGCAGTAATGCATGGAGCTGACCAATACTAATCGGTCGAGGGCTTATCCTAAAAATAAAACGCAAATGAGTTTCGGATCCAGTTTTCAGGGTGTAACCTTGAATGTAGAATTTGCACAGCAAATTCATGTTTGGTGGCGATAGCGGAGGGGTTCCACACGTACCCATCCCGAACACGACCGTTAAGCCCTCCAGCGCCGATGGTACTTGGACCGCAGGGTCCTGGGAGAGTAGGACGTCGCCAAGCAACAAGTAAAGAGGACCATGATCTCAATGAGATCATGGTCCTCTTTGGTATATTACGGTACAAACCACTTATACAATTGCTTCTATGCTGCGTATTCAAAGAGGAGATATGCTTTTGTGAATAGCTATTACCTTTGGAAACGCTTATTTTTAAAGGTTGTCCTTCGTAGGAGTACAGTTGTTTGTACAGGGAAATACTAAAGGTTAGGGCTATTGATGAAGGCTTGACACCCCTATACCGCTTTGCTAAGATTGCAATAATATATTTTCAGAGAGCCTTGATTTGTCCATGTCGGACAGACAACAAGACCAATACAGACTAAACAATTTGAAGGAGGATCATCTTGGTGTGGGAAGATAAATTCGGTAAGGAAGGCCTTACCTTTGACGATGTTTTGCTGGTACCTCGCAAGTCGGTGGTTCTGCCCAAAGAAGTAAGCGTGGCGACTCGTTTGAGTGATAACGTGAAGCTGAATATTCCTTTGATGAGTGCTGGTATGGATACTGTTACTGAGGCAGTGTTGGCAATTGCGATGGCTCGTGAGGGCGGTATCGGTATTATTCATAAAAATATGTCGATTGAACAGCAAGCAGTAGAGGTGGATCGGGTTAAACGTTCGGAGAGCGGTGTTATCACCAATCCATTCTCATTGACTCCGGATCATTTGGTATCTGATGCTGAAGCAGTTATGGGTAAATACCGTATTTCTGGTGTACCTGTTGTAAATGAAGAAAACAAACTGGTGGGTATTATTACTAACCGCGATCTTCGCTTTATTCACGATTTTAACCTTAAAATCAGTGAAGTCATGACGAAGGAAGAACTGGTAACTGCACCTGTGGGTACGACTTTACAGGAAGCGGAAGTCATTTTGCAAAAGCATAAAATTGAAAAGCTCCCTTTGGTCGATGATGAAAATTATCTCAAAGGACTTATCACCATTAAAGATATTGAGAAAGCTATTCAATTTCCGAACGCAGCGAAAGATGCACAAGGGCGTCTTCTGGTCGGTGCGGCTGTCGGCATTTCCAAGGATACATTTGATCGGACTGAAGCACTTGTAAAAGCTGGTGTGGATATGATTGTTGTGGACTCTGCTCACGGCCATCATATTAACATTATTGAAGCGGTCCGCAAGCTACGTGAAGCTTATCCTGATCTGACGATTGTAGCAGGTAATGTAGCTACTGGTGACGGAACGCGCGAATTGATTGAAGCAGGAGCATCTGTCGTAAAAGTCGGTATTGGTCCAGGCTCCATCTGTACAACACGCGTAATCGCAGGGATAGGTGTTCCACAAGTAACAGCAATTTATGATTGTGCAACAGTAGCACGTGAATATAATATTCCGATCATTGCAGACGGTGGTATTAAATACTCCGGTGAAATTACAAAGGCCATTGCGGCAGGCGCTTCTGCGGTAATGCTGGGAAGTCTTTTTGCAGGTACGGAAGAAAGCCCAGGCGAATCTGAAATTTATCAAGGACGCCGCTTTAAAGTATATCGTGGTATGGGTTCTATGGCTGCGATGAAGCAAGGTAGTAAAGATCGTTATTTCCAAGATGACGACAAGAAATTGGTACCGGAAGGCATTGAAGGACGCGTTGCTTATAAAGGACCACTTTCCGACACTGTTCATCAGCTGTTGGGCGGTCTTCGTTCCGGTATGGGTTATTGCGGTACAGCTAATATTGAGGAGCTTCGTAACGATACAAGCTTTATCCGTATTACAGGCGCTGGTCTGCGTGAGAGCCATCCGCATGATGTGCAAATTACGAAAGAAGCACCAAATTACTCTCTATAAAGTTCGGCTGTAGTAGACTTGACGACAGGCAGAGCGTATTTCGCTCTGCCTGTCTTTTTTTAGAGATACCCCTGTGATAGAATAGACAAGTGTCCGCCTTTTTGACGAAACTATTGACGAATTAGGACACGTAGGTCTTTTGGACGATTCCTACCAGTAAAGAAGATTCGAGCAGAAAATGCTCATGACAGGATACAACTAAGCAAACGAAGTGAAACTGGATTTTATAACACTTAAACATTAATTACATTGGCCAAGTAGAGGCTGTAACCACCGTCTCGTTATTCATAGCGATCGGGTTAAGGTACGAGAGGAGTTTGTATTCATTTGAAAGCGAACATTTTAAAGCAGAATAAAAAACGCAGCATGATTAAAAAGAGTGTGACTGCAGTCTTGGTGCTTAATATGATGTATATGTCGGCATTGCCTGTGGTAGGCAATTTCGATTCGAGCGTGGCTACTTTTGCAGCTGGAGCGGCAACACAGGCAACCAATATTACGGGGACAGGTTCTATTAATCCTCCTAGTCTGGCACTACGTTCCGCCATTTTGATCGAGCCTTCCACTGGGCAAGTATTGCTGTCTATGAACCCAGATGAGCCACTTCCGCCAGCAAGTATGACTAAAATGATGACAGAATACATCGTGGCTGAACAGGTTAAGCAAGGTAAACTCAAGTGGACGGATAAAGTTACGGTTAACGAGAATGCTTCTAAGAGCATTGGATCACGTATTTTTTTGGCTCAAGGGGATCAACATACGGTAGAAGAGCTTTATATTGCAATGGCGGTAGGTTCTGCTAATGATGCAACAGTAGCCCTTGCTGAACGCGTATCTGGAACTGAGCAGGACTTTGTAAAACTAATGAATGAAACAGCTCAGAAAATGGGCATGAAAAATACGTATTTTATCAACTCGACTGGTTTGGACCGTGGTGATATGCCGAAAGGCTTCCAGCCGGATACAGACCGGGAAACTGTGATGACAGCGAGAGATGCAGCTACTCTGGCTGGTTACATCATTAAAGATCATCCAGATTACACACGATTTACGACAATTCAATCTTACAAATTCCGTCCTACTGACAAGGCGCCGATTATTAACTATAACTGGATGCTAGAAGCAAACAAAAATATTACTAACTTTAGAAAGTTTGCTTACCCAGGTTTAGACGGGATGAAAACAGGCCACACGGCTAATGCTGGAAACTGTTTTACAGGAACCGCTGAACGCAACGGAATGCGTCTCATCAGTGTAGTTATGGGAGCTGATTCAGATGCACACCGTTTTACAGAGACAGCTAAAGTGCTGAACTATGGTTTTGATAATTTTGAAGTGAAGCAGGTTATTGCTCCAAAGACGGTGGTTAAGGGTGTTGAGAATGTTCCAGTGACCAAAGGCACGGAAACAGAAGTACCGATCGTCACCAAGGATGCAGTAAGCTTTATCGTACCTAAGGGTGCGAGCAATCCTAAGGTAACCTTTACAACGAACATTACACCAGCAAGCTCTCTGGTGGCACCTTTGAAGCAAGGGGCCAAAGTCGGAACCATTACGTACACGTACAAGACAGACGGTGTGGATAAAGGGCAGACGAAAACCGTGGATCTGGTTACTACGACGGCAGTAGAAGAGGGCGGCTGGTTCCGGATGCTTTTCCGGGCAATCGGTGATTTCTTCGGAGATCTGTTCCAGGGAATTAAGAACCTCTTCTAAAAAAGCGAAGCTAAGCGGTCTACCTTGTTTTTCATTACTTATTTTGCAGCTTGAAATGATTGTGTATTTGGCATTCGTGCGGTAAAATATTAAGTTAGAATCTAAACGTAACCCTTATAGGAGGCAACGACATGGAAACGGGAACTTCGCGTGTAAAAAGAGGTATGGCAGAGATGCAAAAAGGTGGCGTAATCATGGATGTCATGAACGCTGAGCAGGCTAAAATTGCAGAGGCAGCAGGAGCTACAGCTGTAATGGCTCTTGAACGGGTGCCTTCGGATATCCGTGCAGCTGGTGGGGTTGCTCGTATGGCTGACCCAACGATTGTGGAAGAAGTTATGAAGGTTGTTTCTATTCCTGTTATGGCTAAGGCTCGTATCGGTCACTATGTAGAGGCAAAGGTACTGGAATCTCTCGGTGTTGACTATCTCGATGAAAGCGAAGTGCTGACACCTGCGGATGAAGTTTTCCATATTGATAAGCGGGAGTTCACCGTTCCATTTGTTTGTGGAGCCAAGGATCTGGGAGAAGCGCTGCGTCGTATTGGTGAGGGTGCATCTATGATCCGTACGAAGGGCGAACCGGGGACTGGGAATATTGTTGAGGCCGTTCGGCATATGCGTTTTATCAATGGTCAAATTCGCAAGGTGCAAAACTTGTCGAAGGACGAGCTGTATGCAGAAGCGAAAAACCTCGGAGTTGCATATGAACTGCTGTTGGAAGTGCATGAGCTTGGCAAACTGCCTGTGGTCAACTTTGCAGCGGGTGGTGTAGCAACACCTGCCGATGCCGCGTTAATGATGCATTTAGGCGCTGATGGCGTCTTTGTAGGTTCTGGTATTTTCAAGTCGGATAGCCCTGAGAAGTTTGCACGTGCAATCGTGGAAGCGACCACTCATTATACGGATTACAAGCTGATTGCAGAAGTCTCCAAGAATTTGGGAACTCCTATGAAAGGCATTGAAATTTCCAAACTGGCACCGCATGAGCGCATGCAGGATCGTGGTTGGTAAGAAAGAAGGGACCGGCATGAAAATAGGTGTATTGTCGCTGCAAGGCGCTGTAGCTGAACATATACGTAGCGTTGAGCGTGCGGGTGCGGAATGTATAGCGGTGAAGAAGATCGAACAGCTCAATGAGCTGTCCGGTCTTATCATTCCCGGTGGTGAAAGCACCACTATTGGTAAGCTAATGCGCAAGTATGATTTCATAGAGGCTATACGTCAGTTTTCCAATCAAGGCAAGCCTGTATTTGGCACTTGCGCGGGATTGATTGTACTGGCTAAAACGATTCAAGGACAGGAAGAAGCACATTTGGGACTCATGGATATTACAGTATCGCGTAATGCATTTGGTCGCCAAAGAGAGAGCTTTGAAACAGACTTGAACATTAAAGGGATTGAGGAACCGGTTCGTGCTGTATTTATACGCGCGCCATTAATACAGTCTGTTGGAACGGGAGTAGATGTGCTGTCTGAATATAACGGCGAGATCGTGGCAGCCCGTCAGGGTCATTTGCTGGCTTCATCCTTCCATCCGGAGTTAACAGACGATTACCGGTTACATCAATATTTTGTGGATATGGTCCGCGAATAGTGAAAGTCAGGTTTGTAGTGTAGGAGGGATTACCTGTGTTAGATATAAAGATTTTACGTAATGAGCTTGGTCGGGTTGAGAAAGCTTTGCAGAACAGGGGGAAATCTCTGGATCTGATTAATGGTTTTACAGATCTGGATGTAAGCCGTCGTGAGTTACTTCAGGAAAGTGAAGGGCTCAAAAATCGTCGGAACGTGGTATCCGGTGAAGTAGCCAAGTTGAAGAAGAACAAGGAAAATGCGGATGATCTTATTGCAGAAATGCGTCAAGTCTCCGATCGTATCAAAGAATTAGATGAGCAAGTACGCGAACTGGAAGTTCAGATCGACGAATTGGTGATGTCTATTCCGAATATTCCTAATGATACAGTACCTGTAGGTGCATCGGAAGAGGATAATGTAGAAATCCGTCGCTGGTCGGAGCCGCGTGATTTTTCTTTTACACCCAAAGCGCATTGGGAATTGGCTCAGGATCTAGATATCCTTGATTTTGAGGCAGCAGCCAAGGTAACGGGTTCTCGTTTTACGTTCTACAAAGGACTGGGAGCAAGATTAGAGCGTGCGCTGATTAACTTTATGATGGATCTGCACAGCAGTGAGCATGGTTATGAAGAAATGCTTCCTCCATACATTGTAAATCGGGACAGTTTGTACGGAACGGGCCAACTTCCGAAGTTTGAAGAAGATTTGTTCAAGCTGCGTGATACTGAGTATTATCTCATTCCTACGGCTGAAGTTCCGGTAACCAACTACCACCGTGAAGAGATTATGAATGCGGAGCAGCTTCCGAAATATTATGTGGCATACAGCTCTTGCTTTCGCTCGGAGGCAGGATCAGCAGGACGTGATACACGTGGCCTGATCCGTCAGCATCAGTTCAATAAGGTAGAGATGCTTAAGCTGGTTCACCCGGATACCTCTTATGAGGAATTGGAGAAAATGACGAATAACGCTGAGCGTGTTTTACAGCTGCTCGGACTTCCATATCGCGTGCTGGCACTTTGCACTGGGGATATGGGTTTTACGTCTGCCAAAACGTACGATCTGGAAGTATGGTTGCCTGAGAGTGGCATGTACCGTGAGATTTCTTCCTGTTCAAATACGGAAGACTTCCAAGCGCGTCGTGCGAACATCCGGTTTCGTCCAGATTCGAAGGCAAAGCCTGAATTTGTACATACGCTGAACGGTTCAGGATTGGCTGTAGGGCGGACTGTGGCTGCTATTTTGGAGAACTATCAGCAAGAGGACGGAAGCATCGTGATTCCAGAAGTGTTGCGTTCATACATGCGAGGCATTGAGGTTATTGCTCCTAAACAGTAAGTGTTGCATTCTTAGAAGTTCTGTGGTAAAATAATTTTGTTGCGCCTGAGTATGTTTAAAAGGGAAGCAGCTTTATCCATTTACCACTTGGAGAGGTACCGAAGCGGTCATAACGGGGCGGTCTTGAAAACCGTTAGAGTGCAAGCTCACATGGGTTCGAATCCCATCCTCTCCGTCAGTTTAATAATTTCCTTGCTGCATAAGGATTTGTAGCAAGTATGATTGAAACGCACTTTACCGTTGGATAGCGGTGTGGTGCGTTTTTTTGTGTTCGTGACCGTTGGATAAACATCTGACGGAGGTATAGGATTA
Organism: Paenibacillus sp. FSL H8-0168; assembly: GCF_038592955.1. NCBI lineage: Bacteria > Bacillati > Bacillota > Bacilli > Caryophanales > Paenibacillaceae > Paenibacillus > Paenibacillus sp. FSL H8-0168. The sequence goes on from NZ_CP151948.1 coordinate 124,634, forward strand.
TGAATACAAACACGGGGGCAAACCGCGTAAACGCGGGCAGCGGAAGAATAGTTTGGACATTCCCCAGCGGTTTCTTGACCGTCTGAGTCCATCGGTTTTGGAAACGTCTCGGGTGGCGCAGGATGAGAGAGCGAGCGTATCGCCTGAGATTCTGACACTGGAGGGGCTGTTCAAACGCTATTACACCGCATACTCTATTTTTTTCATACATCAGTTTGCAGGCCCATAATCAATTGCAACTAATATCTCGACAGGTCAGATCATTGTATTCCAAATATATCTTGCAGATAGTTATCAAGAATACGAAGGGGCTCGTGTAAAGCTTGGTTTGGAAACTTATGAGTTACCTTATAGCATATTCTTGGAGGCACCGATACCGATAGTTTCTGAAGAACAAAATCTCCCATCCGCATCATATGTGCGCCAATCGAAGCGGGAACTATCGACCATTGTCTGGCGTCCTTCAAAAAAGTAGTGATGAGTCCCGCTGAGTCCAGATGAACACGGGACGGGCAAAGAGGGTCCCACCACTGGTCATGTCTGAATTGAAACTCTCTATTCCAATTTATGAAGACTTCGTCTTGCGCCGACAATTCTTCCATTTCAACAGTATCTCCGGCCTGCCGCCCCGACACAGCCAGGCGCAACAGCATCATTTCTTCAGTAAAAAACGGTTTAACAGTGACACTAGGCGACACGATTTCTCGCACCACAAACGCCACATCCATCTCGCGCCGCTCAATACTATCAAAAGCTTCCTGAGTATGCTGCGTACGAATTTGCAGTCGGATGGACGGGGTATGCTGATTAAGCATTCTATATACAGGAGGCAAAACAAATTGACTTATACTTTCGGCAGCGCTTATTGCCAGACTTAACTGCGAACCGCTAGCCTGCAAGATTTGTGTTTCCCTCCAGAGAGCATCCCATCTTTCCGCAATGCTAAAAAAGTTTTCCCCTTTTGGGGTCAGACTGATTTTGGGTGCCCCTTTTCTTCGCTCAACTAAAAGGCCACCCATTTCCTGTTCCAATGTCTTTAACCGATAGCTCACCGTAGCTTGTGACAGGTGCAGCAATTCAGCCGCTTTGCTTATACTCTCGGTCCGTACGATAGCTAAAAACGCTTCAATCCCAGGAAAATACATAGAATGCCTCCTCAATATATAGAAATGATTAATATAGCTCACAAAATATTTGAGTTTTACAACATTATTCTTTATGTTTAAAATTATCGTTAATAAAGACGAGGGGTCAAATGTTTTTTCACTGGAATTAGATTGCTGTTGAAACGGCAAGAACAGCAAAAGTCTTACCCATTGCTCTAAAAGTTGCTTTATTATAGTACATTTTCATATTCCCAGGTGTTCATGCCGGTAATATTGGTTGTAAGGTAGCGCAGCGTCTTGGAAACTTTGAGGCATATGGTTCGATCCTGCAGCGGCTAAATGCACCGATCAATGACCTTTCAAGAGGTTGTACTGCCGATGAAGTCTATAATATGGAAATAATCACTTCTTCTTCAAAAGGATAAAATGAAGATCATCAAACGGGTTTTCTTGGAAGAATGGTATAGGTAATGAAAGGTGGTTTAGCAATGAAGATTCTCATAGTTGGCTATTTTAGCGAGACCTCGAAATCAAATATTGTAAGGTATTTTCCTCAAGAATGGAATGTTGTAATTGTCCCGCCCGGAAAAGAAATGCTGCATCATATTGAAGATTGCCAGGTAATCATCCCTGAACATATTAAAGTGGATCACAGCCTGCTTTCTATTGCGAAAAAATTAAGATTGGTACAGACGGGTGCAGGATTTGATAATGTAGATGTCCCTGCCTGTACACAGCTCGGCATTTGGGTGGCCAATGCTGCAGGAGTGAATGCACAGGCAGTGGCCGAGCACGTAATGGCACTGATATTGTCTTATTATAAAAACATACCGTTTCTTGATACTTTCATGAAAAACAGGATGGATGAAAATCAATTGGACTATACAGGGAGTGAATTAAAAGGCAAAACGATGGGGATTATCGGTTTGGGCGCTATCGGAAAAAAAGTAGCTGCATTTTGCAGGGTTTTTGATATGAATGTGCTGGCTTATGCGAGAAATGCTCTTGTACAATCTGACGGTTTTGTGAAAATAACGGATTTCGATACTCTTGTAAGCACATCGGATATAGTCAGTGTACATGTACCCTTGTCTCAGCAAACCAAACAACTGATCAACAAAGCGGCATTCAAGAAAATGAAGAATACCGCTCTTTTTATCAATACAGCCCGCGGCGGGATTGTCAACGAAAGAGACTTGATTGATGCATTAAAAAACGGGGATATTTCAGGCGCATGCCTGGATGTGTTTGAATCTGAACCGCTTCCTATTGACAGTGAGCTCCGGAATCTGGGTAATGTGATACTTACTCCCCATACAGCAGGAATGCCTGATGGTCGAAAATTTCATAAAAAAAGATATGATTTCTTTATAAATAATATAAAACGTGTAGAAAATGGTGAAGAGCCTGAAAGCAAGCTCAATCAGTTATTATAGTTTTGGTGCAATAAAAATGAGCTATCGGGGCAGCTCCGTGCACCTGGTTTCCTCCAGATAATGGAAAGGAGGACACGGCAGCGTTGCAGACAGGCTAGCAGTTGGAGCGGTTCTTGCATTAGACTTCACAAACCCAGTCATACCAAGGCTCGGCGGCTTTTCATAGGTAGTAACGGTCTTGAAAACCGTTAGAGTGCAAGCCCACATGGGTTCACAATCCCATCCTCTCCGCCATATTCTAAAATAAACCAAGCCATTCAAATACGATAGCTGATACATTGGCCTTTATAAGCTAATGATCAGGAATCGTGGAGAGTGGCTTTTTTGTTGTATAAAAAGCTCGTTTTTTTCACACGTTATCAGATGTGGAGGTGCTGGCATGAATCGAGAAATGACAGTAGATCAGCAAAAGCTGGTAGAGGCCTGGCAGGAACAACTGCCGATTCTTTTGAATTCAGGGGACAAATCACAGGTACAGGCAGATGAAGCTGACAACCGGGCTATACGGATCCATATCGAGGTAGAAGGCCGACAAATGTACTCCTTTGATTTTGCATGTACTTATGTAGACTCCCGGGAAGTACAGGTTACTTTAGTCGATGTAGAACGGGACGGACAGTCTGTGGATGAACGAACAGATATCATTCAGCAGTTAGTGTCCGATTATACTCGGCATATTCACCAATGTGCCCAAACATTACAGTCATTGACGCACTCGTAGGTCATGAAGGAATGAGGAGGAAGACTACATGACAAAAGCCAAAAACGGTCTGGATAAAAACCTGTCTAACATTGTTGATGATTTGGAGCAACGCCCAGTTAATAGTCATCAGGCACAGCAAGTGCAGCAGGATCGTAATGATCGCCGTCATCAGGATTCACTAAATCACGATAAAACGGAAGATCTACACCATCTATAGTCCTATTTTAAATGGTAATAAACGGATTCGTTGATGTACCACAAATATAGACTGAGAATGGAGGATGCATAAATGGGCAAGCCTAAAGCCATTCCTGTCCCCGAAGCACAGGATTCTGGTGGAAGTAACGAAAAGCGGGAGCGTAGTCATCAGCAGGAGCCGTTATCCGGTTCCAAGAAGGTGAAACAGCGGAATCACGTGGATCATCATAACAGAGAAGGCTCATAAGCAGGCAGACCTTTCTCCTAAAATATATTGCATAGTGTAAGACACCCTGGTAAGAGAGCCAGGGTGTCTTTGTGCTTATTGTAAGAAAATTTTCCAATAAGTGTTTCGCCGGTTGAGAATATGAGTTAAAATAGGAGGTGTGTATTTTTTTGTTAGCATAAAAAAGGGGTTAATTACGAGAGGAGAGAATCTACACAATGAGTAAAAAGTTATCCGTCTTGGTACTCACTATGGTGTTGCTTTTGACGGTAGCCCTGGTAGGTTGTAGCAAGAAGTTAGAACCGAAGGAAGCTGTTACGACTGGTACTGCAAATGCAATGAAGTTGAACTCTTATGAATCCAAAAGTCAATTCACGATTAAGGAACTGACCATTACATCCGCTTCTGTTCCAAGTGAGCAAAGTGCAATGGTAACTAGCATGCTGAAAAATGCTGATATTACGCTGGATGGTGTATACCAAAAAGAACCTTTCCAATCTGAAATGACGCTCGGCATTCATTTGAAAGGTGATCTTTCCACCAGCTTCACGATTCCAATGGTAATGACTAAAGATAAACTGTACGTTAAAATTCCTAATATTCCATTTTACCCACTTCCACAGGATGTTGTAGGTAAATTCCTGGTCATTGATCCACAAGAACTGGCTAAACAATCAGGACAAGAATTTAATCCTGCAGCCATGGATCAGGAAAAATCGCAGAAATTTGCGAATGAAGTGATTGCTGCTATTATGAACGAGTATGATCAAGCTACGTACTTCTTTGATATTGATCCTAAAGACGCTAAATTGCCACAAGGCGTTGAAGCTAAACAAGTCGTTCAATTCAAAATTACGAACGACAATGTGAAGCAAGCTACCAATACATTTATCACTAAGGCGCTTCCTAAAGTCCTTGATGTGATGTCTAAAGATGAATATGCTGGCATGCTTCAAGTGAAGAAAGAAGAACTGGCTGAAGCGAAGAAAGAATTGCAATCCAACACCAGCGAAGTTAGCAAAAAGCTGGATGAGTTGAAAAATTACTTGACAGTGAAACAGTTTGACATTAACACAGCTTTGAACAAGGATAACATTCCTGTGTATCAAGACCTGAATGCGAATGTAGAGATGAATGATCCGGCTACAAAAGACAATGTAAAATTGTCCGTAACAGGCTACACGCAATACAGCAAAATCAATGCTAAAGCAGCATTTAAAGTGGGTATTCCAACAGGTGATCAAGTCCTGACTATGGAACAGCTGCAACAAAAAATGCAAACTGTTGCTCCGTAAGTATGGGATGACATGATTGCAAAACATCATTTTTTTCGAATATGATGTAAGAAAACCGCTCGGCATAAGCCGGGCGGTTTTTTGTTTACTGTTAATGTTGTCCCTGTGCAGTCATTTAGCTCTGCCACACGTCATCCTCAGCTAAAAGTCCAAACATCTGGTGATCCTGCCATGCGCCCTGAATCTGTACAAGCTTGCGAGCAATGCCTTCTGGCTGGAAGCCGCACTTTTTTAATACACGTTGTGAGCGATCATTATGCAAAAGGGTACCCGCTTGGAGACGATGTAGAGATAAGGCACGAAAGGCATATTGTATGATCAACTTTAAGGCTGCGGTCATATGCCCTTTACCCTGTTCATGATGATCCATCATGTAGCCGATATCAGCGAATTGTCCAACTCCACGCACCAGATTGGAAATAGAGATATAACCGATGAGCCGTTCTTCCTTTAAGAGAAAGATACCAAACACGTAACCTTGATCCTCTTCGGCCTGACGCAATTTCTGACGGATATAATCCTGCTGTTTCTCTAATGTGAAAAATGAATCCTCGTAAAGCGGCTCATAAGGCGCATGGGAATCCCTATTACGTTGCCTAAGGGCGAGAAGGGCTTCACTATCCGCTAAGTTAAATGGCCGTAAAAAGATACCTTGAGGCGTATTATACAAGCTCATAGGCATGGGTTGGTCTCCTTCCATGGGGAATTAGCAATGAGATGAAGTGTTTTGGACTTTTCCCCCTCAGGATGAGGATGGGGGAGGAGACAATCTGGCTGCCGCTCTTTTTTGCCGGAGATGCCGAAAAAAGTTCGTTAACAGCGAGGCGCATTCCTCCTGCAGTACACCACTGGTTACTTCTGTACAATGATTGAACCGAGGCTCCTGTAATAAATTCATCAGCGTGCCTGCGCAGCCTGCCTTGGGATCTGTAGTTCCGTATATCAAATGGGGAACCCGTGATTGAACAATGGCTCCGGCGCACATTGGACACGGCTCCAAAGTGACATACAGCCTACAATCCAGCAGGCGCCAAGCACCTAAGTGTTCACTGGCCTGACGAATGGCAACCATCTCTGCATGTGCGGTTGGGTCAGCATCCGTCTCGCGCAAATTGTAGCCGCGACCGATGATTTCATTATCTTTTACGATGACAGCCCCGATGGGGACTTCACCTAACATTTCTGCCTTATACGCTTCCTGAATGGCTTCTTTCATCCAATAGGCGTGATCCATGGTGGTCACTGGGAAAATGCTCCTTTCAAAACGCGGAATTATCCAACGAACAAATATTCCGTTGTTAACATGATGTGAATAAAATTGTGGATAACACGGCACTTGTCCACAGGTTTATCCACAGTTTATAATAAAATCTGTGTATTTGTGGACTACTTGTGGATGATTATCTTCTTATATTGTAGGCAAACCCTTGTCTATTGACAATACTGTACACAAGGTGTGTATTTATGTATATCCGGTAAATGTAAATGCTGGTATCACAGGCGCTATTACGGTATCATTGAGTTAGCAATTGCCAGTAATCGCCAGCATACGGCAAGAGGTGAGAAATCAGTGTGTCGATAAAAATCAGAATAACGATCATTTTGTCGGGGTCCGTCCTGTTTATCCTTTTATTAAACATCGCCCTCAATTATTACACGACCCACGAAAATCTAAGAAGTGACAGTGAAACTAAAATGGTTCTGACGGCTAAAATTATCGGGGGAGCTATCGAACAAACCCAACATAGCTGGGAGGCCGTTGACAAGCAGCTCGGATATAATCTGTGGCTTTCTGCCACGTTGGCTGCTAATCAGCTAGGTCCTGACATTCGAAATATTCAGCAGGAACAGCTTCAAAAGGTGGCCTCACTCCACAGAGATACTAATATTTCTTTGATGATTCGAGATGGGCAGGGGTATAAGGTTGTTAAATCCTCGGATCCAAAAGAAGTAACGCCATCTGATCCATTGACAGGGTATTGGAAAAATGCAGTTGACCAATTATATGAGCACGGACAGGCTGCAATGGCGCAAGGTCAGAAACTGGATCATTTTTGGACCGGATCATTTGACTACACCGGTTCAGGCTCCTCACAGATTAACAAATGGGGATTTTATTATGACCAAAAACGTAACTATTTAATTCGAATTTCCTTTCAGGATACTTCAGTGCAAGATTTCATAACCATCCTGAGCCCAGATGAGATCGTAAAGCAAACCCAACAAGTGGATTATCGCATCATGGAGATTACAGGAATTAACCCTGCAACCTTTGGTGGCGCTTCGATGGACAAGAACGGGAACGATTCGAAATACTATTATATGTACAATAAACCGATCCAATTTGGCACGTATCAACTAACGAGGGTGCAGGAAGATCGTTTGGCCGTGTCCAGAGCTATCCTCTCCGGGGAGAGTATTGTACAAGACTGCTATATCAAAGGCGAACGGGTTCTCGTCAGTTACATACCTTTTTACCCGGCTAACCGCGAAGCCTATGTTATCCGTATTGTTATGAATTATGATACGATTACTTCTGTTATTTCCAAGCAATTGATAAGCTTAATTGCTATTTCCATTGTCCTTTTGGAGGTTGTAATCATTGGAAGCTATGTGCTGGCAAGTCTGTTTGTCCGCCCAATTCAGTCGATTCTGGGGAAAGTGAATGAGATGGCTGATGGTCATTTTGATACACGGCTAGAAATAAAAGGTGGTCATGAGCTTGCACAGTTGGGTGAACGCATCAATGCGATGGCCTACAACCTAGGGATGTACACGAGAAGACTGGAACAGATGTATGAAGAGAACCGTTCTGTAAAGGAGCATCTGGAATCGGTTATTAATCAGACAGCGGATGCGATTCATGTAACCGACGAGGAGGATCGCGTCGTTCGGGTCAATCATGCCTTCGAAGCTTTGTACGGCTGGACCAAGAAGGAATTGGTTGGTCGTAAGCTGGAGTTTGTACCTCCGCAGCAACAGGAGGAGTATGAATTTCAGAAGAAGAGCCTGCTTCAGGGAGAGAGCATCGTATCAAGTGAGACCCTTAGAATGCGTAAGGATGGAAGTACAGTAGAGATCAGTATGAGCACGTCACCTATTCTGGATGAAGAAGGCCAAATTTTGGGGTTTATCTGCGTGTCGCGTGATATTACGGGTCGCAACCGAATGGAGGAGTTGTTGCGCAGATCAGAGAAACTGACAACCGTCGGACAATTGGCGGCAGGCGTAGCGCATGAGATTCGTAATCCGCTAACTACGCTACGAGGCTTTCTCCAACTACAGCAGCAAAATCAAGTGTTGAATATGAAACACAACGATATTATGATGTCTGAGCTGGATCGCATTAATTTGATCGTTAGCGAGTTTTTAATACTGGCGAAGCCACAGGCAGTGCATTTTCAGAAAAAGGATGTTCGCTATATTGTGAGCGACGTGATTTCTTTACTAGATAGTCAGGCGCACCTGCTGGGCATTGTATTCAATCTTCAGGTCACGGACGAGCCTGCCCTGGTATACGCTGAAGAAAATCAGTTAAAACAGGTATTCATTAATTTACTTAAAAATAGCATGGAGGCTATGAGTAAAGGTGGTATCATCACGATTCATTTGTTCTTGGAGGGAGAAAGCGTTAAAATCTCTATACGGGATCAGGGAGCGGGTATTCCCGCAGAAATGCTGTCCAAGCTAGGAGAACCTTTTTTCACAAACAAAGAAACAGGGACAGGACTAGGACTTATGGTCAGTCAGCGTATTATACAGAGTCATAAAGGCACACTGGATATTGAAAGCACAGAGGGAGAGGGAACGACAGCCCTGGTGCAGCTTCCGATTGCCAAGCCGGAGTAACGGGCTGGGCGCAGGAGGAAGTGTGTTAGTAGAAATGGAGGGTACACAGGTTGCGCATTAACAAGTTTATCAGCGAAACCGGTTTTTGCTCGCGCCGCGAGGCGGACAAGCTGGTAGAGAGCGGCCGCGTGACGATTAACGGCGAAGTGGCTGTGCTGGGTAGTCAAGCGGAAGAAGGCGATGATGTTCGCGTAAATGGCAAGCCACTGCGCGAGAAGTCCGATCACGTCTACATTGCATTGAACAAGCCGGTGGGCATTACAAGTACAACCGAGAGCCATATTAGAGGCAATGTTGTTGATTTTGTGGGGCACCCACAGCGGATATTCCCGATTGGACGCCTGGATAAGGATTCGGAAGGTCTCATTTTACTTACCAATGATGGGGACATTGTAAATAAGATTTTACGGGCAGAAGGCAAGCATGAGAAAGAATATATCGTAACGGTGGATCGCCCTGTTATACCGTCTTTTGTGCAGGGCATGTCCAGCGGGGTGAAAATACTCGGCCAGCGGACGCTACCTTGTGAGGTGACGCGTGTATCTGAGTATGTATTCCGTATTATCCTGACTGAAGGAAAAAATCGTCAGATCCGGCGTATGTGTGCTGCCTTCGGTTATGAAGTTAAAAAACTGCAACGGCTGCGAATCATGAATATTCGGTTGGGGTCCCTTCAGAAAGGTGCCTGGCGTGACCTGACAGAGGCTGAGAAGCAGGAGCTTGGCCAGATGCTCGATTATACGCTTAGCTAATGTCAGAGGGGCTTTGTATAGCCTACAGCGTATGATCGTCGTATCTGAAGGGCCAGAGTACAGGAAACACTAAACAAAGAGGCACCAGCTGCATAAAAATGCGGCGGTGCCTTTGTTCATATAACATATGCATAATCAACCTTCATTCGAGCTTGAGGTAGGACTGATAACTTGTGTTCCGTTCTGATATTTGCGGAGAACAGATATTTCAACACGACGGTTTTTGGCGCGTCCTTGACCATCTTGATTGCTTGCCAATGGACGATACTCGCCATAACCGATGGATACAAACTTGGTTGGATCGAGATCTGGATTGAGCAACAAGATACGCAAGAAATTCAGAGAGCGCTGGGCGCTCAAATCAAAGTTGGACGGGAACTGGCTGTTGGAGATCGGTACATTATCCGTGTGACCCGATACGATAACATCATATCCAGGGAACTGCTGGAGCATACTAGAAATGGACTTGGCCAGCTTTCTCGCTCCCGGTTTTACTTCGGCTTGCCCGGATGAAAACAGGGCATTATCACTAATGGTGATCATCAGCTGTGATTGGTTCAGCTTGGTATTCAGCAGAGGTGACAGGCCGTTATTTTGAATATATTGATCCATCTGTTTTTTAAGCTTTTTTAAATCTTCTTCTTCCCGCTGGGCAAGCTGTTTTTGCAGTTCAGAGGTAGAAGTAGCTTTCGATTTTAAGGGTTGTGATACTTGTTCTTTATTTTTGCCCATATCCATGGATTGTGACGACGGATTCGCGGCCGAGTGATCCAGCACGCCAGTGCCGCCACTAAAAGCTGCACTCAGGGATTGAGCCATAGTTTCAAATTTTTTGGCGTCGAGCGAGCTCATACCGAATAAGACAATGAAAAGAGCCAACAGAAGGGTCATTAAGTCGGAATATGGCAACAGCCAGCTTTCGTCAGCATGCTCTTCATGCGGTTCATGTCTCTTTTTACTCACTGGAATCGCCATCCTTCTGGGTCATCGTAGCCCGTTCGGTCGGAGTCAGGAAGATCGTCAGTTTCTGACTGATGGCAATCGTCGATATCCCCGATTGAATGGAAAGCAGACCTTCGACCATCATTAATTTAAGCTCCACTTCTTTTTTGGATAACCGTTTCAGCTTGTTGGACATCGGATGCCACAGGACATAACCTGTAAAAATACCGAGCAACGTCGCAATGAAGGCTGCTGCAATGGCATGAGAGAGCTTTTCCATGTCACTAAGGTCAGCCAGAGCGGCGATCAGACCTACAACCGCACCGAGTACCCCGAGCGTTGGAGCGTACATACCGGCTTGGGAGAAGATCAGTGCGCCAGAGCGATGTCGATCCTCGGTAGCGTTGATATCCTCCATCAGAACGTCCCGTACGAATTCTTGATCATTGCCGTCAATAATCATTCGCATGCCGCCACGCATAAAGGGATCGTCGATTTCCTCTACCTTAGACTCCAAGGCGAGCAGACCTTCACGACGGGTAATGGATGCCCACTCGGTAAACGTACCAATGAGCTCTTTGCGGTCTAACAGTTTTTGTTCGGTGAAAATAACCTTGAACAGCTTCGGAATCCGTTTGATTTCTGCCATCGGGAAGGCCATAAATATACTCGCTGCCGTTCCGACGAAAATAATCATGTAAGCAGCGGGATTATTGACCAAATTGACGACCGGAGCGCCTTTTAAGATCATCCCGACGACCAGTGACACAATCCCGAGCACAAGTCCGATAATGGTTGAAATTTGCATGATACACCTCATCCATGAGAATAGATTTTGAATCCTTTCATGCCGCCGGGGTCGTCCTTGCCCCAAGCGCGTCATTACAAGACGGATTATAGTATTTATCGACAAAACTCTCTTTTTTGTTAAGTGCGAATTTCCGGTATAATAAGGTGATTATGTATTGAATGGCGGAACCATTGGAGGAAATGGCATGGGAGTAAAGCATGGGCGTGAGTATGAACAAATTTTGAACGATTTTACAGAGGCTGTGGGGCGCATCCCAGATAGCTATGAATTTTTTGAGATGGAAGCAGAAGATTGGGACAGGCTGGACCCGGCGGGACGTCAGGAAGTCAATGAAGCTTTGGCAGAAGACTTATTTTATGCACTGGGTACAGAGCCCACAATCACTGTAGGGAGTAGCGTTGTGATCTATGAGCCGGAGCAGCATCGCATCTATGTACTTATTGGGGACGAGGAGCTGACGTCAGTCCCTTTGATTTGAGGTCCGTCTTATGGATTTATCAACGGGGCCGTGGTAATATGTACACCAATATATCGTAGTTTTGGCCGTATTTAAGCGGTCGAAAGGCTTCCGTATAAACGGGGAGGAGTTCGTAACATGCCTTTTACACAAGAAGAGATTGAAGCACATCTGGAGAAACTGGAGGGCTGGGAACTGGAGGAAGGACGTTGGATCGTTCGAAAATATAATTTTTCCAGTTTTATGAAAGGGATTGCATTCGTGGATGAAGTTGCCGCTATATCTGAAGCATTCAATCATCATCCATTTATTACGATTGATTATAAGACCGTGACTCTGCGTTTGACCTCTTGGGACGACGGCGGTATTATGGCCGTGGATATTAAGGAAGCCCAACAATATAATGAAGCTTTTGAAAAAATGCGCAGCAGTCATTGAGCTTGTAATGATCTGTCGTATGATGATAAAAGCGCCTTCGCTATACAACATCGTGGTTGTATGCCGAAGGCGCTTTTATCATAGAATCTGGGTTGGGTGCTCGGGACGATATACCATACAATAAAATGGTTTTTTGCCATCAGGAGTCTGGCGTTCATAGGTATCTGTAAGCTCAAATCCAGCCGCCTTGTAGGCCCGGATAGCGCGCCCATTCCAAGTGAGCACCTCTAGATCAATTTCATTCTTCGGGTTGCGTCGTTGAGCTTCCTCTGCAATGGCACGGACAAAATCAGAGCCTTTGCCATGTCCGCATCTGTCAGGATGCATTCCAAGACCTAGCCGGGTCACACCGATCATAGGAAAATATTGAGCAAATCCCGTCAGTTTGTTCTCTTTATCCAGTACGGCAACATATTGCTCTTGGCGAAGCGTGGGACTTCCAAATTCGACTTCAAGCGCCTTCATTTGTTCCCAGGGGAGCCAACCGTATATGTTATAAGGTGGATCATAGTGCCACTCACAGATTGCAGCCGCTTGATGCTCGTCCATCGGTACGATCCGATAGTTGGATATTGAGGCCGGCATGTGTTCCATCCTCCTTTTACACAGGTACTTCAATCATTAACAACAGATTGTAGACAAGTTGCAGAGGAATGGCAAGCGTGTTTATTTCATACCTAAGTCGGGTATACATTCAATAAGAAGGAATTACTGCTCATATGCTCCCCCAGCGGTGACGGTAAAACCGACGATGTTCGCTACAATTGAAACCTTTTGAGGTCTCAGTTCGTCAGTAAAGATAATAATTGCTGATGTTGTGGACATAAAAAACCGCAATTCGATTCCGGCCAGAATCAAATTGCGGCTAGGGTTAGCTTGCTGTGCGTTAGTTATTCTACGTTATCGTCATCAGGAATATCTGAAGCTACAGAATGGTAAGCGTCTGTGCTCATAATTCTTTTTGCACCGACATAGCGGTTAGCGTAATAATTTTCGTTCAGTGAGCTAACTACTACACCACGTGAAGTCGAGGAGTGGGCAAATTTCCCTTCACCTACGAAGATACCTACATGGGAAATGCCTCTTCCTGTGGTGTTGAAGAACACCAGATCCCCAGGTCTCATTTCATCGCGGGATACAGAAGATCCCATTTTGAATTGTGATCCGGATTGATGCGGAAGTTTAATTCCTAGTTTGTTGTATACGTACATTGTGAAGCCGGAGCAATCGAATCCCTCGAGTGTAGTGCCTCCGCTTCTGTAGTTCGTTCCTTTGGCATCTTGAATGACCTGGTCCATCTTAGAGTCTGCATATGCACTGCCGCCACCGAATGTAAAAGATGTAAAGGCAATGGCAAGACCCATAGCTGCGATCGTTAGCTTCTTCTTCAAAAAAAATATACCCCTTCCAATGCCTGCGAGGTTAGCTTAAGGATTCGGTAGAAGGTTCCCCTATGACCACTCTGTTGCGAGATCAATTCACCCAAACTGGTTCCCCCGCTTCCTAGGTGCCAGGAATTAGGCTTAACTTAAGATGTGCACCTTGGAGAGCAGTATTCACAATAACGTTATTTTTGAGATAAAGGTTACAATAAAGATTACAAAGTTGTTACTATCAGTTCACTGCGATTATTGTAACAAAGACGGCTGGCTTTGGCAAATGTTTCATTACAAAAAGTTACAAAAAAAATCTGCTCCTAATGTCCCAGGAACAGATCTTGTTAACAGTATTCAGTTATGTGTCGTTTGCGCGAGTATGAATCAAGGTTTTTCGACAGACGGAAATGAAGTAAAAAACATAAAGGCAGGGCTTAGCTTCTACTAGAGATATCGGTATGCCATAGTCTGTACTGCGAACTGATATGCCACAGCCTGACCAGACTAGTAACAAAATGATACGATTGCTGGAGAATGAGCGCCAGCATGCCAGTCCAAATCATCGCCACGGTGCCAAATAGACCGAAGACCAGCAGCACACAAGCACCGAGCAAAAGGGATATACCGACAGCTGGGAGGAGCTGGCGAAAGAAGGCGAGCAGGGACGATAGTATGGCGTGACCACCGACAGTACCCAGTTGCATATACAGGATGCACTGCCGAATGAACCATCCGTATGCCATCCATCCAATGACATAGGGCAATAAATGCAGCAGATAAGAGGAAGATTGAAGTGCTCCTGCTACAATAGGGTAGAGTCTCGGTACTACCCAAAAGGCGGGAAGCAGCAGCAGTCCCAACTCGATGGTGTAATACAACAGCGACGACATGCCATGGCGTTTCATACCCTTGAAAAAGGACAGGCTTTGCGGTTCAGTCGCATCGGTATGCAGACTTTGATATATTCCGGCTCTAATGAAGGGAGTGATCAGTATGCGTAGTACAGTCGCCCCTAGTAGTATCCACAAATACACATGTACTTCCCGGCTGTCCATCAGAGCAATCTGACTCTCCATCCAAAATAAGGTCTGTCCCAGCTCGTTTTGACCCTGATCAGGATAACGGAGCAATAGCGGGATAACGGCAGACTGCACCAGCCGATAGATAAACACCCCCCACAGTAGTCGATACAGAAATAAAATGATAACGATATAGAATCGTATGCGCACCAGCGCCCAGCCCTCTTTTATAACAGTCCGCATCTATAGACACCTCACCATGACAGACTTCCAAGCAGTGTCTCCAACAGCTTGGTTACACTTACACTCCAACGGGTTTGTTGCTTTTCGTCCAATTCGGCTTTTAGGCTATTGTTAATATGCTTGTTCTCCAGTGCAATGGTATATAAGGGATCAAGGGTTACATAGGAAACGGGAGAAGTACTTTTGATCCGAAAAGTTGTGCTTTTCCCCGCGCCGTCCCAAGCCTTGAATATCGTGGTACCATCCTTGAAGGTAAATTGGACAGGGATCTTGGGATAATCCGCCCCTTTTTTGCTGACCGTCACGACTGCTTCATATCCATTCTCCAGCTTGTGGTTTGTGATGTGATCCACTGAAAAGTCCGCCATCTGGCCGTCATATACATACTGTTCAAAATAGTGGCTCCATGAGCGTCCGGTGACTCTCTCCACGATACGTTGAAAATCCATTGAGGACGGATGCTTAAATCGGTACGTCTGGACGTAGGTCCGCATAATGCGATCCATTTTTTTCATACCCACCTGACGTTCAATGCCCCGTAGGACCAGCTTGCCTCGAGAGTAGGCATTTTGCGCGTACTCAGCAGCTGAGCCGTACTTCCATGACTCACGGTTTAGCGGCTGTGGGGAGGCTACCTGTCCCGATTGTAATGGCAAGTTAGGGGTAAGCCCATATTCTTGCTCCATAAGCCGCTCCTCTGCATAGGAGGTGAAGCCTTCATCCAGCCACGGCTCCTCAAATTCATTATTGGCTACCATTCCGTAGAAATATTGATGTCCAATCTCATGAACTAATGTCCGTTCCAGACTATAGCCAGGATTCAGATTACCCGCAGCAGCGGCCGTGATGAGTGTCGGATACTCCATACCGCCGGCTCCATTGCCTGATTTGGGTGGAACCACGATGGATAGGGTGGAATATGGATAAGGCCCGTACCATTTGCTGTAGTACGAAAGGGCGGCCTTCGCAGCGCTCATATAGCGCCCTTTGAGCTCCTTGTGCGACGGGTCAAGGTAGAGCTTGATTTTGACACCAGGGACTTCAGCAGAAGAAAAGGGTTCTTCTACGGTTACAAAGTTGGGTGAAGCGGACCAGGCAAAATCGTGTACATCATCGGCATAAAATTGATATATTTTTTGGCCGTTCTGTCGGACGGCACCACGGGTGGGAAATCCGGTCGCTGCTACGATATGAGTTTCAGGCACCCGAATCCGTACGCTGTAAATTCCAAAATCGGCATAAAACTCGGAGTTACCATGATACTGGTGGAGGTTCCAGCCCTCCTCGGCGCGTCCACGTTGTCCTGCAGTCTCGTAGACGCTGAGCTTCGGGAACCACTGTCCTGCCATTACAAAATCATCTGTCGCACCCATACGAGCGAAGATGGCGGGCAGTTTTACCTCAAACTTCATATATAATGTGATTTCTTCGCCACCTCGTACCGGCTTGGGTAGACGCACCTTCACGAGCGAACGGTCGCCTGCGTTACCGTCATCTGGCTGCACATATTGGATGCGGTGCATGAGAGATAAACCGTCTTCTGTTTTTAGTTCAGTCAGCGTCATGGAGCCAAAGCCGTCTTTGGGCATGGTATCTCCGCGCAGCTTTCCACCGGATTCCTTCATAAAGGTAGTTTCCATGGAAGAGAAGGCATTCGGGTATAGATGAAGATACAGATCATTCACGGTTTTCTTGCCCGGATGCTTCCAGGTCAGTGTCTCAGTGCCTCGCAAAACCTGTCCTTTTTCCAGAGACACATCAATGTGGTACTCTACCACCCTCTTGCTGAGGATTTCTGTAGCGGGCTGTGGAGGGTTCTTGGGCAGGTCAGGCAGGATATTTGCCCCTAGAGGCTTGCCCATATTTGGGGCAAGCGCAGACTCAGACAGGGAGCCGTATAGTGGTTGGCCTATGGACTGCGGGTCGGATTGCGGTTGGGGCTGCCAGGCAAACCATAACGTCCCTGCGAGGAGACCGAGGGCTAGTGTAGACAATAAAACGATTTTAGTGCGTGCTGGGGTCATACAATGGATACCTCCCGTTGACAAGCATCTACAGCATGTATATGTTTGCTTTCAGGAGATTATTAGTTAAAATATTTATAGTGTAGAATGAGTGTGAAGACGGAAAATGGAGGTCTAGTGACGCATGAGTGAAAATCAGCCGGACGGCAAAAAACAGATTGCACTGAACATTGTCAGTGGCAAGAGTAAACATAAGGGTTTCGGCGCAGGCTCAATCGACCTGAACAGCATGTCTCCCGTTATCATTGACCGAGGAGAGGCGAAAATTGATATCGGTGCCATGCATGCCAAAAGTAAAGTAGAACGTGGTATCAAGTTCTCTACGAATAAAGAGGATGTACCGAACGGACGCCAAGTATGGCTCGTATGGGTAGCCGTGGATCGTACGCCCGAAGGGCGTATGTACGGCGGTGCCACCGCCTGCGAGATGCTGATTGACGACGAAGCCAAACGCGGCTGGAAAATCCTCGCCGATCACGTCAATCGTATGGATTATGCGCTCAAGCGTCGTTTCATGCTGGAGGATCTCGGAAGTGAGGATAAGGCAGCACTTAAAAGTCTTCTGATTTCTCATAACGAGGAATGGTGGGACGCTTCGCCTGAGGAATTGAAGCAGGCGCTGGAAGGGTAGGCCCAACCTTAACACAGTAATAATATTGTAAAAAAGCAGCCACATCTGTGGGCTGCTTTTTTTATTGCGAAGGGTGTTAAAGAGTTTTGAACTTACAATGAGTTATACTAAAGGTGCTTTTTCCTATGAGAAGCAACCAAATTAGAACCTCTATTTAAGCTTTGTGTTACCTTTAGTTGTAAGCTTTAAGACCTCATAGAATATGTACCGGACAAGTAAAATAGCAGAGGAAATCAGTAAAATATTTGAAGAAAAAAACTGTATTTACGTTATAAAATGAGCTATACTGAGGTAAGAATAGTAAAGGAGTCGTGCGTCAACACGGCTCCAGCATATAACAACTGCATAAAGAGCAGTCGGCCAGGTAAGATAAGGTCGGATATAGACCGTATTCCTTAGTCAGAGCGGTCTATTTCTTTTTCACGTAGGTAAGCAATGCCAGAATGAACATGCCAAACATGATCATCAAGGAAATCGCGTCTTTAACCTCCAAGGGCATCACCTCCCTTCGGGGAGACTAGCCGACCGCTCTTTTAGCCGTATGTTGTACTAGCAAAGTATACCATAGAACAATCGCTTTTAAGAGTGAAAATACTTAAATGCGTAATTGTGGTAACAAATGACCCGACTAAGATAGACATTATCTTAGCCGGGTTATTTTACGATGGTAGCACCTTGACATCCTGAACAGGCATTCACTATAATTCAGATAGAAATCGCTTCCACTTTTCTTTTTATTTATTTTGTGGAACCGGTTCCTTGAAATGTGTAGCTAAGTCCCATTCACTGTTTATGAATGTAATCTCTAAATAAGGTGGCATCGTTATGTTTAAATGGTTGAAAAAGAAGGCGGCTCCTCGTATTGAACAATTCGACATGGTAGCACCAATCAAAGGAAAAGTGGTTTCCCTTGAAGAGGTTCCAGATCCTGCGTTCTCTACGAAGGCTATGGGGGAAGGCATCGCTATTCATCCGACTGAAGGTAAAGTCACTGCTCCTTTTACGGGTAAAGTCGTTCACGTGATGGAGAAAAGTAAGCATGCTCTGATCATTGAGCATGAATCCGGTGTACAGATTTTGATACATGTCGGGATTAACACAGTTTCCCTCAAAGGACAAGGGTTTAACCCTCACGTTCAAACAGGAGATAACATTAAAGCAGGGCAATTACTGATGGAGTTTGATCTAGACGCGATTCAACAGGGTGGCTTGCCTGTAATTACTCCGGTAATCGTTCCAGACGGGCAAGAGATGATCAGTCATGTGGAAATCTTGGAAGGTACATCTGCCTCTCCAGAAGTCCCCGTATTAAGAGTTCACTTAAAAGCTTAGTTCTCATTCAGAAAAGACTAACCAGGAATTCCTGGTTAGTCTTTTCTTTAGATGATTCACTGACTGGTCAAGGATCGGGTATGACCATGTGATCAAAAGCTAGGATTCACATATTTCAGATATCCGCTGATTACAATTGCCTTCGTACAGCCCTCCATGAAAGCAAATCACTTTTTTAATATCATATGGCAGCAGGTTTTTAAGAGATTCTTTGGCCATATTGAAATCCCAGCAGTATTGCGGGTCTGGAGCCAATAATTTGCCGCTTAATACGCGTAGAGCATCTCCTGCAATCAGGGTTTGACTGGATTTATGATAGAAACTTAGGTGTCCTGGTGTATGTCCAGCAGTATCTATAACTACGATCCCCCCACAGAAGGGTAATTCCTCTCCGGCAACGATGGTGGAGTTTACAATAGCCTTTGGGGGATTTTCAAGTGTACGCCGGAATGCGTGTCTCCACTCTACCGGAACGGATTCGGGCATGGCGCTTACAGCTTGATCTATTGCTTCTGGAGTCAGCTTTATAAGCTGTTGTTCTCCCTGTATATAAGGCTTTTCGATAGAACTGGCTAATACTTGAACTGGGGATGAAGAAGCCCGGATTATATCTGCTAAACTGCCGATATGATCAAGATCCTGGTGTGTTATTAATATGAAGGTAAGTTTATGGATTGCTAATCCGGTGCCTAGAATAGCCTCATGCAAAAGTGAGAGTTGCCCGGGGTAAGCCGTATCGACTAAAATCATGTTATCTTCGTCCCACATTAAAGTGGGGTGAATACTCTCTATACTTCCCATAATGTTAGCAGAAACCTGGAGCATGTGTATTCCCTTGTCTAATTGCATCGAATCCCTCCCATAAGAGTTGATGTAATACAAAGGAATCGTATCATGAAATCTAAATATGTAAACCTATATTATATCATAAAAATAATTATTTGTAAATATGTAGAATTTTAAATTTGTGTGACAGTTAGGAGTGATGACGTGAAGAAAATTTATTTTGTCAGACATGCCCAAGCAACAGGACAGGAACCAGATGCCCGACTTACCGATGAGGGTACCCGACAAGCTGAGCAGTTAGTTGATTTTATGGAGAATGTAGGTGTGGAATATATTGTGTCCAGCCCGTGGAAACGGGCCGTGCGAACCATTCAGCCCTTGGCTGAACGGAAACAGTTGCAGGTGTATACTGATGTACGTCTTCAAGAACGGGTACTTAGCCATGAGCATTTGGATCATTGGCTGGACGTGCTGGAACAGACCTATTTGGACGAGGACTTGAAGCTGGAGGGAGGGGAATCATCCCGTGAAGCAGTAGATCGAGGAATCCAGCTTGTTCAGGAGCTTATAGAGCGGGCGGAAAAAACGGTTATCATTGTAACTCATGGAGCTTTACTATCTCTTCTCATTCGACATTACGATCCGCAGTTTGGGTTTGAGGACTGGAAAAAGCTTTCGAATCCCGACGTGTATTTGCTAGAACTGAAAGAAGCAGAAGCCAAGATTCACAGAGTGTGGAATACGGATTGAAATAAATAAAGCACGTTCATTAAGTGCAGAATGGAATCGAAAGGGGAGGCGCATGTTGAATGCAAACCGTTTTTTAGAATTAGAAAAGGCGTTGTTTCGAGCTTGGTCTTTGGAGTCTAGCTCTAAATGGACAGCAAATAATCCTGCGGCTGGACAATGTGGTGTCACAGCGCTTGTCGTTCAGGACAGGCTTGGCGGAGATATTTTGAGGACATGGCTGGATAGTGGCTGGCACTATTACAACCGCATTGGTGAGGATATTATGGATTTTACGAGGTCGCAATTTTCAAGCCTTCCTCAGTATCAGGATGTATACTCCAACCGGGAGGAGGCTTTTTCGGACACCAATGCAGAGCAGTATACAGCTTTAAGTCGGAGATTAAAGGAATTTTTTAACGAAGGAGAATAAGGGGATTTAAATCTGGATGCGTCATAAAGACGTGATTTTTGAACCTGATCCAATGGAAGGTACTTTTTGTTGCCAAATATACATTAAAGAGCTGAGTAATCAGTAAAATTTTTGAAGATAAAAGACGTATTTACGTTATAAAATGAGCTATACTGAGGTAAGAATAGTAAAGGAGTCGTGCGCTAACACGACTCCAGTATACAGCCACTGCTTAAAGAGCAGTCGGCAGTAGGGTCCAACAATAGACCGTTACCTTGGATCGGGGCGGTCTATTTCTTTTTCATGTAGGTAAGCAATGCCAGAATGAACTTGCCGAACATGATCATCAAGGAATTGAGATATTAATTACTTAATTACGTATTTTCTTGGAGAGTACTATAGAATAAACTCTAATGCAGCCAATGACCGGGAATGCTTAGAGAAGGGGGCAGTTTGGTTTTACAATTGCCCTTAGCCGAATTTAATTGCGCCTGTGTAAGAAAGATACTTCCTTCCAGATTAGCCCCACTTAAATCAGCATCTCTAAAATCCGTACCGATCAAGTCTGTCATTCTCAGATCAGCCTCTCGCAGATCAGCAGCAATAAGTAAAACTCCTCTCAGGTTGGTACCTCTAAGATTAGCGCCTCTCAAATTGGCCCCGATAAGGTCTCTACTCCTGATTTTTTTACTATATTTATTGTGCTCCACGTTTTTCTTAACTTTTTCTCGTACTAACTCACTTGTTTGTAAAAGTAAATCATTGACTAACGCCCTATGGGTTGGTACATGAAGATTTATGAGGGATTTTGGATCTTGATCCGTAAGCTGCTCGGTTTTCGCCATAGCTTTTTGTAAGTCTGTATAGATGGGATGAGTTTCTTTTAAGTTAAGGGCTTCATTGAGGTAATAAAGCATTTCATGAAGCTGTTGCATGATGGGAAATATATTGAACATTTCCTCAGCTATTGCCGGATCGTCTCGCCAGCTTTTTCCCTTGTATGTAACTTGGGAAACTTTTTGACCTGCTCCAAAGCAATCATATACCGTACAGCCTCGCAAGCCGTTGTTTCTTAGATTCTTATGAATATCACAACGATAATCCGCATTTAGGTTTTGACAAGGAGTTCCTCCATCCTTATTAAAAGCAAAATCAGCTGATTTTGCATAAGGCAAGGCTACACAGCATAAACCAAAACATTGTTCACAATTTGCACTATACAATAAACACACATCCTTTTACTGGCACCTATTAAACATAATATTACCAAAAAAAGATGAAACATGGTCTATTGTTTTTCTATAGACTTGTAGAGTCTGCTGGATCGTTTAGAGAAGAAATTTAGTCTTTTGCCAAATTCAATTGCCATGAAACACCGTATTTGTCTTCAACCCAGCCAAATTGTTGGCTTACGGGCGAGGCTTCAAGGGGCATTAGAACTCGGCCTTCCTGAGATAGCTGACCAAACACACGATGAATTTCTTCTTCCGATTCACAAGTGACGAATAGCGATAGAGCTGGGGTAAAAGGGTGTTTGTCCTGATGGTTATAGTCTATAGCCATAAAGGTTTGCCCTTTGAGGTTGAATACGGCATGTAACACGGTCCCATCTTCCTGATGAAAAATGCTCATGATACCAGACGGCTTAAATACAGAGGTATAATATTGCATGGCTTCTTCTGCTTGACCGGAGAACATGAAAAATGTTGTGATTTTTGGACTGGAATCATGCATGAGACCAACTCCTAGATTGTATCGTAGATGATAACATCTTTCCTCTTTTTTAATAGAAATATTCAGCATTAGAGAAGTGCTTCATGAAGACGTACACATGTGAAAGGAGAAAGACAGGATAATGGACGCGACAGCAAGACTTATGGATATGTTCGGCTCAGCTAAGAAGCTGGATGCCAGCATCATTTCTGCCTATACGGATGTGGTTGCCCAATATGGGACAGTGGAGGATGCGTGGGAGTTATATAGGCTTTTTGTAGAAGATCCCCATCATTATATCCGGGGGTTGCTCCTTCAGCCGATCATGAGATGCGGGGATGTTACTTTGGCGCAGGATATGTACGAGCGTTACGTCCGAAATCAGGCATCCCCAGAACATATACCTGACGGTGTGCTGTATGCGCTAGGTTATTTGGGTTATGTGGAGGCTGCTGCTGATCTCGTCGCTTTGGTGAACGGACCGTATGGAGCTGTGTCTGTGGATGCCTGTTTGGGACTGGTACATCTTCCATGCGAACCGTATCGTGAGAAACTGGCGGCTGAATTGGAAAAAGCGCTGGATCAGAATTTGTTTAATGAATTCTTACCTCTGTTAAGCTTCAAATGCACGACTGAAGATATGATTCCGCGATTGGTACATTGGGGAGAGCAACATGCTTCCGTAGACTGTAATGCAGGAATTATTGCTGGAATCGCATTGTTTGGAGAAGGGCAGAAGGATACGATTCGATCTATCCTGTGGAATCCGTTTTGGGAGGCTCATGGAACGGCTACAGGCAGTTGTGTGTGGTCTTATTTTGCTATGCAGCACGTAGGGCTAACCTTTAGGGAGCTTGTTCAGGATATAAAAAGCAACGATGCATCCAAAGAAGATGTACAGGCACTGGAATACCGTTTGGACGTGCTATGTGAGATGTTGGAACTCAAGCTAAGCTATACAGCCCGACCGATCCGGTTCGCTCGCAGCAATGAGGAATCATTTGGTCAGCTATATAGCGATTTGTTTAGCTGGTCTAACGAGCATCACGATGACTCTATTGTAGGCTGGATGAACGAACAGTTGGGGGTTGAGCACCGACTGTTGGATCAGTATGATGAGCTAAGGAAAAAAATCGAGATTAAAATGGTGCATGAAATTGAGCTGGAGCATGTTCGGACAGGGAGTTAATCGGGTCGGGATATAAGAGTTTTTGATGTAAAAGGACGAAATGGCGGAGTTTGGCGGCGATATGGGGATTCGCCCAGTCCGCGGGCTGATGTCCCGCATAGGATACATCAGCCTAGAACACAAGGAGTGAAACACATGTCTTTACTGCCACAAGTTCCTTTCGGAACGCAACCGGGTACTCCGGGTCCTTTCACGCCGTCAGGTCCTTCGATTCCACAGTTTCCTGATATGCAGGATTCCTTCCCATCTCCGATAGGTCCGCCACCAGGCCCAGGACCATTTTCGCCACAGCCGTTCTCACCGCCGCCGCAGGGGCCATTCGGTCCGCAAGGTGGGCAGCAAACTCAAGCACCAACTTCCCCACCACCGCAATTTACGCCACCGAAGCCGCTGGTTTCGGCGTATGCGGTTGACCCTGGAGCCATCTTCGGTTGTTTGTTCCGCAACACGTTTGTATGGCTGACGAATGGAGAGCGTTTCTGGATGTACCCTGTCTTTGTAGGCAGGACATCCGTAGCGGGTTTTCGGTGGAGTGGACGTTTTTGGTTTTATTATGGTGTAGACACTAACCGTATTGAGTCGTTTAGCTGTTATTGGTAATAGCGCAGCTTTAGGGAAGAGCGGGGCTTAACGGGATGATGGCTGATGGCACTGTCAAGAGAGGTAAATGGGCACATGAGGTAAGTGAAGCGAAAATTAAAAGACTGAGAGAGCGCTCATCGCGTTCCCCCAGTCTTTTTTTCTATTAATCCATCCACCAACGTTTAAAATTGCCCCACCATGATTTCTTTTCGGCTTGTCGCTCCGCTTGGTCAGTTGGTGTTGATGCCGGTGGGTTATCTTGCCCCGACAGCGTCTCCTTCGGCTCCGTGCCGCTGACAAATACCTCCAGCCGCTTATCCGGGCTGTCCGGTGCAGCCAGTTTGCCGCTGGCCGGATCAATATAAGCGCTGACTACGCCGTCGGGGATAGGAAAGATTTTGGGCGGCACATTCTCCAGCGCTTTCTCCGTATATTGCGCAAAAATCGGAGCCGCCCGTCGGGCATCCTGTGTGCTGATGTCCTTGCCCTTGTCATAGCCAACCCAGACAGCGGTGGATAGTTCGGGGGTAAAGCCGACCATCCACGCATCGGTGTTGGTCGTGCCGCTCTTGCCAGCAACCGGGCGCTTGATCAGCTTCGCGACCCGGTTGCCGGTGCCGCCTTCTTCGAACACGCCTTCCATGAGGCGTGTAAGGACATAGGCGGAGGCGGGCTTCACCACCTGCACGGGCGCGGCTTGGGGCGCTTCGTACAGCGACCGCCCGGCCGCATCGGTGATGCGCAGCACTGCCACCGGAGCCACCTTTTGCCCGCCGCTGCCGATGACCGAGAAGGCGGAGGCCATCTCGAACGGGCTGACGGGCGACACGCCCAGCGCCAGCGAGGGTACGGGCTTGAGCTCGCTTGTAATGCCCATTTTGCTGGCGAGATCCATGACCTTGTCCGTTCCCACCTTCAAAATGGTGCTAACGGCATAAATATTATCGGACGCCGCAATTGCGCGCCGAAGATCTATTTCGCCCAAGTATTTGTCTCCAAAATTTTTGGGCTTATAGGTCTTGCGGTTGTTATCGTAGTGGAACAACGTCGGTCGGCTTTCGAACTTGGACGTACTCGTCAATTCGCCGGAATCCAGCGCGCTCAGATACATAATCGGCTTGAAGGCTGAGCCCGGCTGCCGGGTTGTGGCCAGCGCATGATTATATTGATTTCCGACATAGTTCGTTCCGCCGACCATGGCCTTGACATGTCCGTTGCGCGGGTCCATGGAGATTAACGCGGTTTCCAGTCCGTTGCTGTTCTTCATGCCTTCGTTTACAGCCGCCTCGGCTGCCTGCTGCATGTGCATGTCCAGCGTGGTATAAATGCTCAGGCCGCCATGCTCAAGCACCCCTTCGCTAATCCCAAGTTGATGAGTAGCCAGCTGGCGAACGTAATCGCGGAACCAGGGAGCGGCTTCCACTGTCCGGCGCTGGCTCTCGGGCCGCAGGGCCAGCATTTCCTCATAGGCCTTGGTGGCTTCAGCCGGAGTAATCTTGCCAGTGAGCGCCATCGAGTCCAGTACAATTTTCTGCCGATCCTTTGCATTTTTCATATGATTATACGGTGAATAGTAGGTCGGTCCTTTCGGAATACCTGCTAACAGGGCGCTTTCGGCCAAATCCAGATCTTTTGCGGATTTACCGAAATACATTTGCGAAGCTGCTTCAATGCCATAGGCGCCGTGACCATAGTAAATTTCGTTCAAATACATTTGCAGCAGCTCATTTTTGTTGTACTTCATTTCAAGCTGTGCGGTATAAATGGCCTCCTTGGCTTTGCGCGTCCACGTTTTCTCATGAGATAAGTACAGATTGCGTGCAAGCTGCTGAGTCAGCGTGCTGGCCCCTTGCGACATATCCCAGCGGGTCAGATTAACGATTACCGCCCGGCCCAGACCTTTGAAATCAAAACCAAAATGATCGTAAAACTTCCGATCTTCCACAGCCAGGGTAGCTGCAATCAAATTGGGTGAAATGTGATCAAGCTGGACCGGAATGGATTCCTTGCCTCCGGCAGAGAAAGTGGCGATGACTTGCCCCTGACTATCAAGCAGACGTGAATTCCGATCCGTATCGGCGAGCGGAAGGCTGGTCGTGTACAAATAGGCGAGCAGGATGCAGGCGGCGATGACCGTCAGAATAGTGAGAGACATCATTCCTTGAAAGCATCGAAGCCAAAGCGGTTTACGCTTGGGGGATCGCCCGGTCGTATCGGTCATCATGCCACCTCCTTCCATAGTTGATGTTCTCAGTATAGTCAATCCGAAAGCGTCTATTCATCAGATGCACATACGTATCTACTTTAAACAAGATTAAATCTTCAAATTGCTTTTGCAGTCCATTCAGGTATCACTTATAATGCAAAAAGTGTGAAATTCCAATGTGTTTGGTACAATAAATATAGCAAACTCGGCGTTTGCGTGTTGCTGATATAAGGAAAGTCAACGTTTATGCTACCGGATTGCCGGACACATACTTTGATCAGAAAGAAGGTTGGAATGATGGACTTGTGGTTTACGGAGAAGCAGACTCCCTCTTTCGGCATTACAGCAAAAATCAAACAAACCTATGTCTCTGAGAAAACGGATTTTCAGGATCTGGCTATGATCGAGACAGAGGAATTCGGCAATATGCTTGTTCTGGATGGCATGGTGATGACAACGGTTAAAGATGAATTTGTGTATCACGAAATGGTAGCACATCCGGCCTTGAATACACATCCGAATCCGAAAAAAGTTTTGGTTGTGGGCGGTGGCGATGGCGGCGTTATTCGTGAGGTCATCAAGCACCCTGAAGTAGAAAAGGCGGTATTGGTTGAGATCGACGGTAAGGTGATTGAATATTCCAAAAAATATTTGCCTGAAATCGCAGGGAAGCTGGACGAGCCTAATGTAGAAGTGCTAGTCAATGACGGATATATGCACATTATTGAACACAAAAATGAATACGACGTCATTATGGTCGATTCGACGGAGCCGGTAGGTCCGGCAGCCCCTCTGTTCGAGCGCGGGTTTTACCAAGGTATTTTTGAAGCGTTGAAGGAAGATGGCATTTTCGTTGCGCAAACGGATAATCCTTGGTTCAAGGCAGACCTGATTCAAAAGGTCAACAAGGATGTGAAGGAAATTTTCCCGATTGTGCGTGTATATGGTGCGAACATTCCAACCTATCCGAGTGGTCTATGGACATTCACGTTGGGTAGTAAGAAGTATGATCCGCTCGAAGTAGACGAAACCCGAATTCCAGAGATGGAAACCCGATATTATAGTCCGCGTTTGCACAAAGCGGCGTTTGTACTACCTAAGTTTGTAGAGGATTTAACGAAGTAAACATTTTAAGAAAAAGCGTCTTAGTGGTCTTTATTGCCTGTTTTTGGGTGGAAAGGAGCGCTATAGGCGCTTTTTTGTGTTGAATAAGATTTAAAAATGGCCATGAAAGCATACTGGACACTGAATTTCCTTTTAAGATAAAAGAAGGAAATTTAAGGGTGTGTGTAGAATATACAAAAAACCAGACATTTAACAGATTTGTAATGTCAACAGGGACGGTTTGGTTATGGAAATACATAAATCGGCGATGTACCAAAGAGGGGGAAACTTTTTTGATCAGACGCTCTTTTTATTACCTGTGGGGGTCTCAGACGATCTCCAATGTAGCAGATATCATCTACATGTTGAGTGTAGTGGTATTGGTGTTCAGTTCAAGTAATTCCTTAATGACGACTATTTTAATTCCGTTGTTCCGATTGTCTGCTCAAGTGCTTAGTGGGCTCGTTGCACCAATAGTCCTCGGTCGATTTCGGCTGACACGAGTGTTGCTATTTTCCCAGTTTGGACAGTTTGTCATCTTTACGCTTCTGCTGCTTTATTTGTGGATCGTACCTGAGCAAAGGTCGTTTCTGTTTATTTTTGTGATGGTGTTCGGTATGTCTTTTCTAGATGGCTGGACAAATCCTGCGCGTAATGCGCTTGTACCCCGTTTGGCTACGGGGGAAGGACTAATGCGTGCCAACGGCATGGTAGCGGTCAGTGATCAGGTGGTCAGGTGTGCAGGCTGGGCGTTGAGCGGAATTATTGTGGCTTGGCTGGGTTCCCTGAATACGCTTGTGATTGCATCCTGTTGTTATCTGGTGGCTGTAACTGTCACGTCTTTCATTCGTGATCCGCTGGATCAGAAGGAATTAAGCCTTGAAGCTTCGGATTCCTCGACAAATCTAGTAGAACCTGCAAAGGGAAAGGAAAAAGGCTCTCATTGGAAAGAGCTTGGGGAAGGCTGGAAAATCATTTGGCACAACCGTCGTATTCGTTCTCTGATGATCGTCGATAGCGTGGATAGTATCGGGGGAGTCTCCTGGCTTGGGGTATTTATTTTGGCCTACGTCAGCCAAGTGCTGCATCGGGATGCGAGCTGGTGGGGCTTTATGAATGCGTCCTTTTTCTCGGGCACGATTTTGGGTGGATTGATCGTCGTTGGCTTGGTCAAGCGATTGCAAAAGAACAGCTTTTTATACATGCTCGGAGCGTTGCTGGTGTATGTACTGATTACAATTGTATTTGCGCTGAATACAATTCCCGTTGCTGCGCTTATTCTTTTTGCTATATC
Organism: Paenibacillus sp. FSL H8-0168; assembly: GCF_038592955.1. Taxonomy (NCBI): domain Bacteria; kingdom Bacillati; phylum Bacillota; class Bacilli; order Caryophanales; family Paenibacillaceae; genus Paenibacillus; species Paenibacillus sp. FSL H8-0168. The sequence continues at coordinate 153,484 of NZ_CP151948.1, forward strand.
AGGCTTACCTGTTCAAATGGCGGGGATTATTCGCCGCACCTTGCTGCAAACCAGTGCACCGGCAGCCCAGCTGCCCAAAGTCATGGCGGGAATTGATGTGCTGACCAATCTCGCTTTCGGCCTGTCCTTGTTATTCATGGGCTGGTATGCAGACCGTTTCGGTATGGTGCAGGTGTATTTGTTGGCTGCGGTTATGACGACCATTGCTGTCTTGATCGGCTGGTTGTATCGACGTGATTTTCAGGAAAGTGAGCAAATGGACCATCCAACCGCTACGGGCGCTGGGATTTAAAATTGGGGTTCTCGTTAGGCGTGACATCATTCATTGGATGACTACATAATTAAATGCAGGTGTAAAAGTGAACGTGACGATTGGGGAGAATAAAAGCCTGCAATTCTCCTCAATTTTACAGGAACACCACTGGAATAACGTTGACGGTGGTGTTCCTTTTATAACTATTAAATTAATTGGTATGTCTGTTGAACAGTATGTGCCATTCCTAATGTCAGGTCCGTTTGCTCGTGAGATATGTTTTGACGGCAGGAGGAGTGTAGTTGGTAAATTGCCGCAGGATTCCTTCCGGAGTAGTGTCCGTAATTACCATCGCACGATATTTTTCCTGCATAAATTGCTCCTCAGCCATACGATCAAACAAGGAAATAAGAGGATCGTAATAATGGTTAATATTTAAAAGACCGCATGGCTTTTCATGCAAGCCTAATTGCGCCCATGTGAAAATTTCAAAGTATTCTTCCATTGTACCTGGGCCACCTGGTAAAACAATGAATCCGTCCGCAATCTCTGCCATTTTAGATTTTCGTTCGTGCATGGAATCAACAATGATTAATTCGCTCAGGCCATTATGTGCAATTTCACGGCTTTGCAAAAAGTGAGGGAGCACACCGATGACGCGACCTCCTGCATGAAGTGCCGCGTCAGCCACTGCACCCATTAAACCAACACTTGCTCCTCCATAAACCAGGCTTATTTCCTGTTCGGCAAGTGCCTTGCCCAGAGCAACAGCATGCTCTCGATAAATCTCAGACGCTCCATTACTGGAACCGCAAAAAACAGCAATGCTTTTCATATGAGATTCTCCTTTATGTATATCTTTTTGCAAGTTTTTGCTGGTGTGTTCGGAATATATCCTCTAAGGTGATGTCATACTTGTTGGCGATCACGATGAGATTACCCAGTACGTCTCCAAGTTCTTCGGTTAAATGTTCCTTGTTCTCCTCGAATGAACCATCGAGCTCATCAGGCCGGTCTCTGCCGATCTCCAGGGCGCGAATAGCTCTCGCAACCTCCCCGGTTTCCTCTGCCAAGAAACCAATTCGGACGAAGATATCCAAATCCGACCAGTTTCTCTCCTGATAATATTGCTTGACCCACTTTTGAAATTCATTAATATCCATATTCAGCCTCCCAAGTGAAACCCATGCATAGGTGTTGGCTATGCACAAACCATAAGGTTTAGATGAAACAGAAACGTTTGTTCGTGTTTATATTATATAATATGAGAGCGTATTTTTTCAAACCGCTATTCATCGTGGTTTCTATTTGTTTTCTCTAGGTTGTTTTCGTAAACTTTGTTGTTTTTGCGTTATATATAAGAGCATATTCTTGTTGAAATAAATTTGGTATAATTTATCTACGAATAGAAGCAAAGGGGTGGAGCTTTGATGAATTCAGTTGATTTAATGATTTTAAATTTTGAAGAAATTAGATGTAGAAGTATAAAAGTATGGAAAGCTATACCTAAAGAAATGTTAAATTGGAAGCCTGATGAAGATGCTCTTACTTGTGCTGAAATGATCAGACATTTATTACAAGGTGAGTTTCTCTTTCACCAAGTTCTTATAGGGAGAGGTAGTAAAGCACTATCTAATTTGTTTAATCCCTTTGAAGCAAAAAAATTCACATCAGTAGATGATGAACTTGAATTTGCACAGCCTTATCGTGAGGAATTCTTGAGATATGTTAAAACAATTAGTATAAACGACTTAGAAAATATAGAAATAGACCTTTCTGACACAGGTGGTTATGTTAAAACACTTGGGGGAATGTTATTACGCATTGCTTACCACGAATCTGTTCACACAGGTCAGTTGTTAAACTATATGAGAACAATGGGAATAGACCGCCCTAAGATATGGGATTGATATTGACTTTGTTAAAGTCTTGTTTTTATGTAACCCAGAAGCCTTTCGAACTGTTATATGTTTAGATTTTGGTACGCTGAAATAAGCATTTGTTCAACTTGATTTCCAAATATTTAGTTGCCACGCCTTGAAACATCTTTCCACATCCTCGGACACCTCCTTATACCCCACTATGTCAGCCATTTAAAAGTACGATCAACACTAAACGAGTACGCAAGCGAACTAATAAGAGGTACTTCAAAAAAAGGAGCCAAACTTATTATGGCTCCTTTTTTCGTTGTTCAGATATTGGGCAGGATAGTGGAATTGATCAGGAGAGGAACGGTCTGTTTCAAAGGCATTTTTTCCTCGTGTGTAGCCCTCAGGTGCTGAATGATACGTTCAGCCAAATCGCGTTTAAATTCACCTGCGACCGTACCCGATACGCCTGCTAGTCCATAGTGAACTGGCTGTTATAGAGCGAGGCATAATGGCCGCCGCTGGCAAGAAGTCCCTCATGGGTACCACTTTCGACGACATCGCCGTTTTTCATGTATAAAATCAAATCCGCTTCGCGGATGGTCGATAGTCTGTGGGCGATCACAAAGCTGGTGCGTCCGGCAATCATTTTCATAAATGCTTTTTGGATACGCGCTTCTGTCAGGGTGTCTATGCTGCTGGTCGCTTCATCCAGGATCAGCATAGGTGGATCGACCAGGATCACCCTCGCGATGGTAAGCAGCTGTTTTTGGCCTTGCGACAGGCTGTCGCCTGACCCGCTGATGACCGTATCGTAGCCATGAGGCAGTCGCTTGATGAAGCTATGCGCATTGGCAGCTGTTGCAGCCGCGATGACTTCTTCATCCGTGGCCTCTGGCTTCCCGTAAGCGATATTGTCCCGAATGGTCCCGCTGAACAGCCATGTATCTTGAAGCACCATACCAAAGTTAGTCCGTAGGCTGTCTCGGCTCATGTCGTTGATATTCACCCCATCGATGGATATCGAGCCGCTGTCCACATCGTAAAATCGCATGAGCAGATTGACGAGTGTGGTTTTGCCAGCTCCGGTCTGCCCGACAATGGCCACACGAGTGCCTGGCTTTACCTCCAAACTAAAGTTCGTAATGAGCGTACGTTCCGGGTTGTAGGAGAATTTGACATGATCAAAAAGAATCGTGCCTTTGCTGCGCTCCAGCTGTACGGCGTTCGATTTTTCCGGCTGCTCTGGCGGTGAGTCCAAAATAGCAAATATGCGCTGAGCAGAAGCCGTAGCTGCCTGGAACTGGGTCAGCACACCCGTAATTTCATTAAAAGGCTTGGCGAACAAATTGGTATAAATCAGAAAGCTCGACAATCCGCCTATCGAGATCCCACCCAAAATAATGGAGATACAGCCAATCATGGCGGTGACTGAAAAGGTCATGTTGTTCACCAATCGGGTAGAGGGGTTGGACAGTGATCCGTAAAACTGCGATTTCACCCCGGCTTGATACAATTGTTCGTTTCTGGCGGAAAATTCCTCAAGTGAGCGGTTTTCATAATGAAAAGCGGTAACTACCCGTTGCCCGCCGATCATTTCTTCCACATAACCGTTCAGGCTTCCTAAAATTTTGGCCTGTTCGCGGAACATACGCTGTGACCTTGTAGTAATGAACCGTGCTACACCGTATGTGATCGGGGCAGATACTAATACGACCAACGTCATGATCGGACTGATATACAGCATGAGTGCAATGGAGCCTATAATCGTAATAATCCCGGTAATCAATGTGGAAAAGCCTTGCAGTAATCCATCCGACACAGCATCCATATCGTTCACAAAACGACTAATGCTGTCTCCTTGTGGATGAGTGTCATGAAAGCTTAACGGAAGGATATTAAAATGATCAAATAACTCCCGCCGCATATCATTTACGGTCTGAAAAGCAATGCGGTTCGTCAAATACGTGAGCAGCCAGCTAAATAGACTGCCTACAACATATACAATGCCTAATCCAGCTAGAATCTGCGCAATACCTTTAAAATCTACTACTCCCTTATCCACCATGTGGTCGATAGCTTGACCAATCATGTAGGGTCCGATCAGACTGGCAAGCACGCTGAGAACCGCACTGACGATGACCCAACATGTTGTTGTTTTATATTGACCCACATAGGTTAACAATCTTCTCCAGGTTTCCTTGCCACTCATTGGTCTACCTCCTGTGTTGAGAGCTGGGAATGATTAATTTCCTGATATACATCTGAGCTGCTCATCAACTGTTCATGTGTGCCGATACCGACAATTCGCCCCTCATCAAACACAATGATTTTATCAGCATGCTGTACGCTGCTTACTCGTTGCGAGACCAACAGGACGGTCATGCTGGTGCTATTTTCCCGTAGCGATTTACGGAGGGCGGCGTCAGTTGCAAAATCAAGTGCGCTTGAGGAGTCATCCAAAATGAGAATTTGCGGATTGCCGACAATAGCTCTGGCAATGGTAAGTCGCTGCTTTTGTCCTCCCGACAGGTTAAGCCCCCCTCGGGTGATCGGAGCATCGAATTTCTCCGGCAAGTTGGAAATGAACTCATCCGCTTGCGCAATCGCTGCGGCTTGAGCGACTTCCTCATCGGTGGCGTGTTCATGCCCCCATCGAATGTTATCCGCTATAGTTCCAGTGAACAGCAGCGCCTTCTGAGGAACAATGCCGATTTTCTGCCGCAATTGCTCAAGCTTATACTGCCGTACGTCAATGCCATCAACTTCTATACGACCCTCTACTGCATCATAGAAGCGGGGAATGAGATTCACAAAGGTGGATTTCCCCGAACCTGTTCCTCCGATGATGCCGACCGTTTCACCGGGATAGATGTTTACCACTACATCGCTAATTTCCAGTTGCCCTGTCGTATTGTATCCAAAGGAAACATGATCAAAAGAGATGGCTGGTACAGCGCCATGCTCACTTGTTCCCTCCCTGTCTATAGATTTAGAAGTAGCAGCAGTGTCGGAAATCGAAGCTTGCGTGTCTAGGACCTCCTGAATACGCGCTGCTGAAGTGGCAGCTTTGGTGAACAAAATAATTAAATTGGTTACCACAATCAGAGCCAGTAAAATTTGCGTAATGTAATTAATAAAGGCAATAATCTCCCCTTGTGTAAGAGATCCATATTGGATATGGATGCCGCCGATCCACAGGATTGCAATAATAGCTCCGTTTACCACCAGCAAGGTGGCAGGGCTTAGCAAAGCAGAAATACGTCCGACACGAATAGCGGTCTGAGTCAGGTCATCTGAAGCAGTGTTGAATTTAACTCGTTCAGCTTCTCTTTTGGCAAATGCGCGTATGACCCGTACGCCTGTAAGATTTTCGCTTAGCACCAGGGCGATTTTATCCAATTTTTTTTGATACCGACGATACAGTGGAGAAGCCTTCGTAATGACTACATACAGAATCAAAGCCAGAATCGGTGTAGCCGCCAACAGCACCAAAGCAAGGCGGAAGTCCAGAATCATGGACATGATAATCGCCCCGATACAAATAAAAGGAGCACGAATGACCAAACGAATCAACATCGCTACAGCTGTTTGCAGCTGATTGACATCATTCGTAATCCGGTTGATGAGCGAGGGTGTACCGAATTTATCGAGATCAGCATAAGAAAACGAAGAAATATGCTTAAACATCGTATTGCGCAGCGTAGTTCCGAATCCTTGAGAGGCACGAGCTGCGTAAAACTGACACACTAATGAACTGCCAAAGCCCAGTATAGTCATGAGTAACATCAAAAGACCCATCTGCCAAACATAGTGGGTGTCTCCTTTACCTACGCCATGATTGATCATTAAAGCGACCATAGTAGGCAGCAATAGTTCCAAGATGGCCTCAATTAGTTTAAACAGAGGCCCAAGAATCGTTTCCTTTTTATAGGGTTTCAAAAAAACAGCAAATTTCAGCAAATAAACCATCACCTAACCTGAATAATGTATCTAGCCTCATGCCGCAATAGCATAACTGAATTTGATTATGGCATATCCGAAACCATATGAATAATATTTAATATATATTAGAGGTATAGGTTTTACATATATCAGTACCGGAGGTCCAAAATGATGGAATTGAGACATCTCAAGTATTTTTTGGCGATCGCAGAGGCCGGACAGATTACAGCGGCAGCCAAAAAGCTGCAAATCGCGCAGCCTCCCTTAAGTCAGCAGCTCATGCAGCTAGAGGAAGAGCTTGGCGTAAAGCTCGTGCATCGAGGCTCACGAAGCATCCAATTGACGGAGGCCGGCATCATTTTACAGAACAGGGCCAAGCAGATATTGGAGCTGACAGATGCCACGACAAGAGAGATAAACGATTTTGCCATGGGGATGAAGGGTACGCTCACCATTGGAACTGTCTCCTCCTCTGGGGCAACGCTGATGAAAGACAGGCTTTCCGAATTTCATAAAACCTATGCGGGTGTAAAATTTGAAATTCATGAGGGAAATACGTTCATGATTCTCGATCTTTTGAAAAAAGGAATTGTCGAGGTCGGTATCGTCAGAACCCCTTTTAATACTACCGATTTAGGGTGTAGATATGCGTCCACTGAGCCGATGATAGCAGTGATGACAGAAGAATATGACTGGAACCCCGAACAGAAGACCATTTCATTGTCTGAGTTGAAGGACAGGCCACTCATCGTATATCGCCGCTTTGAACAATTGATCCACGATACCTGTATGAAGCATGGCTTTGAGCCGAATTTCTTTTGCAAAAACGACGATGCTCGCACCACGCTTCACTGGGCTAATGAAGGGCTGGGGATCGGTATGATTTCGCGGTCTGCGTTGTCACTCGGAAGCAATAACCAATTAATCGTTAAGGAAATTATGTGTGAGGAATTGCATACGCGTGTGGCGGCTGTCTGGCTGAAGGATAAATACATGTCTTCTCTAGCCTCTCGATTCATCGAAAGTTTTAGCCAAGCCTCCGATGGAGCTGACTTAAGGTAGCTGAATTTTTTGGATGAAAGCATCTTTTTGTAAAAACTCATTTGAATTGCAATCGGGAACTGGATATAGTAGTACAGTAGGATAGCAATAGAATGGAGTTTGAGTACATGCCACATAATGCAAAGGTCCGAATCCGTCTTCATAGTCACCATGACGGAGAAGATGTGGTACAGGAACTTCCCGGAGAAGCGATCGTGCGTGGGAAGCATCTATATATAAGGTACGATGAGCCGCAAGAAAGTCCTGAGGGCGGTACGACACGGAACACAGTCAAAATCGGATCGGATGAGCTAAAGCTGATTCGTCACGGTGAGGTACAATCAGAGCAGTCGTTTGCGCTGGGACGCAGGTTGCCTGGATTTTACCGCTCGCCTTATTTAAACCTGAACATGTCTGCGCATACGCAGAAGCTCGATATTCGGATGGATGGTTTCACCGGACATGTGAGCTGGACCTATGATCTGTACGTATTTGAGGATTTCTCGGGGCATTTTGCCATCAGTTTGCATATACAGGAGGAGCAATAATCATGACAAGCAATCCACTGGAACTTATTAATCAAAAGGTGACTTCAGCAATCGAGGCGGCGGTGCTGGCTACCGGAATCGTGAGCCGCGAAGAGCTGCCGACCATTACGCTGGAGGTGCCAAAGGACAAGTCACACGGTGATTTGGCTACCAACGCTGCGATGCAGCTCACCCGCATTGCGAAGAAGAACCCACGGCAAATCGCTGAAGATTTGATCGCGAATATGGATTTAGCTTCCGCTTCTATTGAAAGTGCGGAAATCGCTGGACCGGGCTTTATTAACTTTCGCCTGAACAAGAGCTACCTGTATGCAGTCATTGGACAAGTGCAGGAGCAGGGGGCAGATTACGGGCGTATACAGGAAGGTGCAGGCAAAAAGGTACAAATCGAGTTTGTCAGCGCCAATCCGACAGGTAGCCTTCACTTAGGTCATGCACGTGGTGCAGCCGTAGGGGATGCTCTCTGCAACGTGCTTGATTTTGCCGGATACAAAGTAACTCGTGAATACTACATTAATGATGCGGGCAACCAGATTTACAACATGAGCCGCTCTATTGAAGCGCGTTATTTGCAGGAGCTGGGACAGCCTGCGGAGATGCCGGAGGATGGTTACCATGGTGAGGATATCATCGGGTTTGCCAAGGAACTGGTGGCCGAAAAGGGCGATTCTCTGTTGTCCATGGAACCGGGAGATCGCGCAGCTTATTTCCGTGACTACGGTCTGGAAAAGGAACTGAACAAGATTAAGCGCGATCTGGAGCTGTTCCGTGTACCTTTTGACTCCTGGTTCAGCGAAACGTCACTGTATGAAAACGGTGAAGTGCTTAAAGCGCTGAATGAGCTGCGTGACCGTGAGGAGATTTACGAGAAGGACGGAGCTACATGGCTGAATACGACCAAGTACGGCGACGATAAAGACCGTGTCTTGATCAAAAATGACGGTACATATACGTACCTGACCCCAGATATCGCTTACCATCGCGATAAATATGCTCGTGGGTATGACACGATCATCAACATCTGGGGAGCGGATCACCACGGCTACATTCCACGGATGAAGGCAGCAATGGAAGCACTGGGCAATGATCCAGATAAGCTTAAAGTGCTGATTGCCCAAATGGTCAGCTTGTTCCAAAACGGGGAAAAAGTAAAAATGTCCAAACGTACCGGCAAGGCCGTGACGATGGAAGATCTGATGGAAGAAGTGGGTGTAGACGCGATCCGTTACTTCTTCACTATGCGCAGCATGGATTCGCACCTGGATTTTGACATGGATTTGGCGATTTCGACCTCCAATGAGAATCCGGTATTCTACGTACAATATGCACACGCACGTGCATGCAGCGTATATCGTCAAGCCGAAGAGCAAGGTATTGCTGTGCTGCCGTTGGCAGAAGTTGACTTGTCCAAGCTGACGGCTGAACATGAATACGATCTGCTCCGCAAAATCGGCGAGCTGCCGGAAGAAGTATCGGTAGCGGCTGCAAACTTTGCACCACACCGTATGATTCGCTATGTCTACGAGCTGGCTTCATTGTTCCACAGCTACTATAAGGCAGAGCGCGTTATCACAGAGGATGCCGCTCAAACGCAGGCACGCTTGGCGTTGTTTGGTGCGGTGCGCACGACCATTGCCAACGTACTGAAGCTGGTGGGCGTGTCTGCACCAGAACGTATGTAAGCAAGCAACTTTAACATCATGACCTTGTAGTCATATTTATTAATAATAAAAGGAACCGTTCGTATCACCCTCAACAGGGTGGCGCTTCGGTTCCTTTTTATGTTGGATTAGCTTAGTAGCGTTCCAGTACCAAATTCGTTTTCAGGGAATCGGCGGGAACCAGCCATCCTTTGGATTGCAGCAGGTTCATCAGCTTGGTGCGGTTGCTGGCGGCAACACTGTAATCCGAGGTTTTGAAGGAGATTTCGATAATATGCTCTGTACCTGATCCGTTTGCGCTGCGAATAGGCCATATTTCAACGTCGGTATCCAATCCCTGAAAGCTACCCTCGTATTTACTGACCTGTACAGGACCGCGTACTCTGGAGTCTGCCAAGGTTTGTTTGCCCCAATTGCTGTTTTTCCAGTTTTGCAGCTTGCCCGGAAGATTATCCTGCAATTGCTTTAATGCTTGATCTGGGGAAGGCAGAGCCAATCCTTTGGAGGCGTTTGTTTTTTTATCATTGGAAAAGCTTAGTGTTTGCTTGCTGTATCCCCAATCCACCTCAGCCTCATAATTATCATCAGATGCGCTGAACCCTTCTTTATTCGCTTGGGTGAGCGCCGCGTCAATATTTCCATTTGTGACCGTATAGCGCTTTTTGTAGGTTAATTCATAATTTTTTTTGTCCTCTTTTTTGCGAAATCTCACGTTCCAGCCCTCGTCATTCAATTGCAATGAATTTGTATCAAAATACTCGACGCTCAATCTTTGTGCATCGTTGCTAATTTGAAACTCGTTCACGAGGCCACTTTTTAATGAGCCATCCGCATTGAGGACCTGAGCCGTATCCAGTAGTAGCTTCACCTCATAGCTTGGTGTGGCATTGGCGGCGGCTTGTACCGGTTCTGCTCCTTTCCATCCTGTTACGAGCAGCACTGCACTTAGAGTTACTACCGACATCAATTTGGTGATACGAAGGCCTGTTTTCATTTCATCCTCTCCTGTTCGTCCGAATAGGTTACACGCTACACTTTACGGGTGTATTGTCAGTCGTATGTCAAAGCAAGAGGGTACTCCGGTTAAAAAATTACATAATTTCTATATGACAGGTAAGATTTAATCTTGGTTCCATGATAAATATTCGGTGAATCTGTGAATGAGCGCCGAGCGATGGCGGTCTTTGTTGCTGACCATATAGATGTACCGCTCAACAGACTGCCCCGGAATAGGTCTTACAACCAGTAAGCCCCGCTCAACCTCTGACTGAACGGCAATGCGAGAGACAAAGGAGATGTGTTCTCCCAGCATAACCGCCTGTTTGATGGCTTCCAATGAATCCAGCTCCAGATAGGAAGGAAGCCGCCGACTCCCACGTTCCAGCCATTTGTCGGTCACATGGCGTGTGCTGGATTCCTTGCCATGTAATACGAAGGAGGAAGAAGCGATCAGCTCGGGCGTCAAATCGGTTTCGTTGGCGAGCGGATGAGTGGGTGAGCAGATGAGCATCAGTTCATCTTCGCCCAAGGGTTCTGAGAGTAGCGTTGGGGATTGAAACGGCTCTGTCGAAATGATGCCGAGGTCAATTTCGTGGCGAGCGAGCATGTCTTTGACCACGGGCGCTGTTTTCACAGACAAGGCGATGTGAATGCCCGGATGCTCACGGGCAAAGCGGTGCAGCACAGCAGGAAGCAAGTAGGTAGCGGGTACATAGCTTGCGCCAATACGTATACTTCCCCGCTGGAGCGTATCGAACTCGCGGACGACTCGCTCAGCTTCAGCAGCCAGTGCATTAATTTTGCTGGCATAGTGCAACAGTGCATTTCCGGCATCCGTCAGGATGATTTTGCCCATACGTGTGTCAAACAGCTTTACTCCGAATTCACGCTCCAGATTTTTCATATGAAAAGTAACGGTGGGTTGCTTCAGGCCAAGAAGCTCGGCGACTGTGGTGATTTTATGGTGCTTATTTAGCAGCTCTACAATATGTAACTTTAGAAGACTTAAGTTCACTTAGAATGCCTCGCTTTCAGGTTAATCGAACAATCACCTTATTTCTATGGGTAGCAGCATCAATCCCCTCTATATAGATTAAATCTATGAGTGTTAACACAATTCATTGAAATAATTAATTTTGTTTTAACTTTCCAATAACACAGGTTGCGAATTCAAGTTTTACACTGGGGTCAGTCAGAAGAACAGGCAGGTAATGCGATGAATCAGGATCTATATATTCACGGATTAAGTAAAACCTTCAGCCAAATAACAGCGCTGCATGAGACGAATCTGGTAGTACGACGGGGCAAATTCACAACACTGCTCGGACCGTCCGGCTGTGGGAAAACAACGCTCTTGCGCTTGATTGCTGGTCTGGAGACACCGGATACCGGCACAATCACGATGGGAGAGGAAATTCTTTTTTCGGCAGAACGCAAAAAGGATATTCCCGCCCATCTCCGCCACTTTGGCATGGTCTTTCAGGATTTCGCGTTGTGGCCGCATATGACGGTGTTTGAAAATGTGGCCTTCGGCCTGCGTGCGGGCAAGCGCGGGAAAGGGTTCGCCAGCGCTCGAGACAAGGAACTGCGGACCGTGGTGCTGGAGGCGCTCGACATGGTCAGATTGTCAGGGATGGAGGATCGGTATCCTCATCAGCTGTCTGGTGGTCAGCAGCAGCGGGTTGCCTTTGCAAGAGCGGTTGCTATCCGGCCTCGACTTGTTTTGTTCGACGAGCCGCTCAGTGCGCTGGATGCGGTGCTACGGGAGGAGATGCGCATTGAGATGCTATCGCTTGTGCGCGATCTGGGGCTGACCGCCCTATATGTCACCCATGATCAGATCGAGGCCATGTCCATGTCTGATGAAGTGGTTGTTATGAAAAGTGGGCATATTTTGCAGACCGGAACACCGGAGGTGATCTACGGTTGCCCAGCTCATCCAGAGGTGGCGAGGTTTATTGGAAAATCCAACTGGCTGGAGCCGGAACGGACACTATTTCGTCCTGAACATGTGCGTTGGGAACAGGAGCAAGCGGATCAGCATGCTTTTACAGTAGAGATTCTGCATGTCAGCTATGTCGGAGATCGTTATGAAATTCGTATACTAGCCGAGAACGGCGAGCAATGGACTGCATATCATTCCATCCGCTTGCCCATAGGTCAGCAAATGCACATTTGGGTATCACCGCAACACATCCACCAACTTGAAGCATAGGGAAAAGGGGTATATATAAGATGATGAATAGGCATGTTTTTCGTACAGGATGGAAAAAAGGGACGATGCTCGCATTAACCTTGACTTTTGGACTCACTGTGGCGGGTTGCGGAACAGCAACGCCATCCAAGGATGGGGCGCCAGCTACTGGATCAGCAGGACAAGCTGAGGCGGCATCCACCGATCAGAAGCTGGTGGTCTACAGCGCAGGCCCGGATGGACTGGCGAAAAAGCTGGTAGCAGGGTATGAGGCGCAGAGCGGAGTTAAGGTAGAGCTGTTCCAGGGAACGACAGGAAAAATTTTGGCCCGTATGGAAGCCGAGAAGACGAATCCGGTAGCGGACGTGGTTGTGCTGGCATCGCTTCCATCTGTACAAGGCCTGAAAAAGGAAGGACTTACGCTGCCTTACCCGGATGCCAAGAACGCAGACAAGCTAAATCCAGACTGGTCCGATAAGGAAGGCAACTACTTCAGTACCAGTGCTTCTGCTCTGGGCATTGCGTATAACACGAAGCTGGTGAAAACACCACCAACTTCATGGGCTGATTTGGCGAAGCCTGAGTACAAGGATCAGGTTAATATTCCCGATCCATCCCTGTCCGGCTCAGCGTTGGATTTTATGACTGGCTATCTGAGCGTCAAGGGCGATGGAGGCTGGACGTTGTTCGAGCAGTACAAGGCTAACGGTGTTGCTATGGCTGGTGCCAATCAGGAAGCGCTGGACCCCGTGATTACCGGAGCTAAAGGTGTAGTCGTCGCTGCGGTCGATTACATGACCTACAAGGCTAAAGCCAAAGGTGAGCCGATTGATATCGTCTATCCGACAGAGGGGACAGTCATCAGCCCACGTCCTGCCGCAATTCTCAAATCAACGCAGCATGAGCAGAATGCGAAGGCATTCATTGACTATCTGTTGTCGGACGAGGCACAGAAACTAGTAGCTGATGCCTCCTTACTCCCGGGCCGCACGGATGTCAAAGCCGACAAGCGTGCCAACCTTGACGAGATTCCATTGCTGAAAACCAATTGGGAGTGGATGGGTGAGCACGGATCAGACGTGACGGAGAAGTTCACGCAAATGTTCAAATAAGCCGATGGGAGGCTTATCCGTTAAAAACATCAGAGCGTGGTGTTTGACGCTGGCTCTAATCGCGCTTCTTTTCCTAATTGTGATGCCGTTGCTGCAAATCTTTATCCAAAGTGTATATGTTGATGAAAAATTTCAATGGGATGCACCTTTTCGAACGTTAGCTGCTTCACCATTTGCGGGAGTGCTGTTCAGCTCGATTTGGCTAGGCATCTGTGTGATTGCAGGAACGACGGTACTTGCACTTCCGCTAGCCTGGATCATGTCCAACACTCGTCTTGCACACTGGCGCTGGTTGGATGTTGTTCTTCTGATTCCGTTTATGACCCCGCCCTATATCGGGTCCATGGGCTGGATTTTGTTTATGCAAAAAAACGGATATCTGGAGCAATTGTTCCCGGACCTGCATTTCTTAACGCCGTCCTTCTTTAGTCTTGGTGGCATGGTGATGATTATGAGTCTGCATCTGTTTCCATTCCTGTATCTGCTGCTGCGCGGGGCGCTGGTGAGGATTGGCGGGAGCCTGGAAGAGGCGGGAGCCGTAATGGGCGGCGGCTTTCTGTACAGGTTCCGTCGAATCATTTTACCGCTGCTGCTTTCAGCTTACGGAATGGGTGCGTTGCTCATTTTCGTTAAAACGATTGCCGAGTTTGGCACCCCCGCTACCTTTGGGCGACGTATCGGGTATGAGGTCATGACTTCGGAAATTCACAAATATATTTCCAGCTGGCCCATTGATTTTGGCAAAGCGACGTCAATGGCTTCGGTGCTGTTAACCGCCTGCCTGCTCATGTGGTATGCGCAATCGGTGATCAACCGAAAGTTTACGTACAGGCTGGTAGGTGGTAAAGGTTCGCGTCCGTCCCGTTTTCGTATATCCGGCTGGACTACGGGGCTGAGTGTTGCATTCATTCTATTGTTGCTCATTGCGTCCATTGGCATTCCTTATTTTTCAATTCTTTCAGCCTCGACGATGAAGCTGAGGGGAATTGGGCTTGCCTGGGATAATTTGACGCTCGACTCTTACAAGGAACTGCTGTCTTGGGGATCAGAGAGCATGGAGGCGCTCCTGAACAGCGTGTTTCTCTCTTTGGGCGCATCGACGCTTGCTGTGGCGCTGGGCACTTGGTTTGCGCTTGTCATTGGCGGCTCACGCACGAGAATCCAACGGACGGTTGATGCATTTAGCTTGCTTCCGAATACGGTGCCGGGAATTGTTATGGTGGTCGGCCTGATTTTATGGTGGAACTCGCCGTGGATGCCGATCCCTTTGTATAACACATACGGCATGGTCATTCTGACGTATGTTATCTTGTTTGTTCCTTATACGGTGCAGTATGTCAAAAGCGCCTTTACGCAGGTGGACACGGGCCTTTTTCAGGCGGGACAGGTATTTGGCGGAAGACCGTCTTACATATTCCGCCGGATTGTGCTGCCGCTGATTGTACCGGGAATGCTCGCTGGTTGGATGATGACATTTACGATTGCTTCACGCGAGCTGGTAGGATCGTTGCTGATTTTGCCGCCATCTGTTCAGACGTCTGCAACCTACATATTTGCACAATTTGAGCAGGGACAGGTGTCACTTGGGATGGCGATGGCCGTCATATCGGTCGGAATGACCACACTGCTGCTGATCTTAATCGAAAGCTTAAACTCGCAAAGAAAGTGGAAATGATCATGACCAAGCTTAGGATTTGGGGAGGAGCGGGCGAACATGGCCGCTCCTGCTATGTTTTTGAAGGAACGCAGCATCGCGTCATGCTGGATTGTGGCGTGAAAAAGGAAGGAACCGGACAATATCCGGTTTTTCCGCCGCAAAATGCGGAGAGACTGACCACTGTATTGCTGTCACATGCACATGAGGATCATTCCATGGCGCTCCCCTTGCTGTACAAGTATGGATACCAGGGGGAGGTCTGGACGACCAAAGCCACCGCTGAGCAGTTAGGCTCCTATTTTCGCTCCTGGCATACTTATGTTGAATCGAGAGGAGCCGACTTGCCATACGACGAACAGGATATCCAATCCATTGCTTATCGCTATCTAGAAGATGAAGCGCCAGCAGGAGAATGGCTTGGGGCTTGTCCGGGTGTGAGAATCATGTGGGGACGCAGTGGACATTTGGCTGGTGCAGTGTGGTATGTGGTAGAAATGGAAGGGAAGCGGTTGTTTTTTTCTGGAGATTACAGCCGCGAATCTGAGCTTCTTGCTGCCGATGCGCCAGACTTGGGTGTTGGGGAGGGGCTGCATGACCTACCTGAATGGAAGTCAGAGCCCAATCTAGCGGACATATCCATTATGGACAATGCCTATGGCATGGATATAGACCCGCAGCCTGTTAAGCTGGAGCGGCTGAGGGTCGAGATGGAGCGGATATTATGGTCTGGAGGTCATGTGTTATTGCCGGTGCCTGCCTTTGGCAGAGGACAGGACATGATCGTATGGGCTAGCGAGCAATTCCCTGAACAGGCAATGATTGTAGAGCATGACATATGGCAGGGATTGAAACAGTTAAACCGCTGGAAAGAATGGCTGCGTCCAGAAGCCCCGGCGCGAATAAAACATGTGCTAAACAGTGACAGGGTCTTCGTGCCTCGTGATGCTGCGGAACGAGTGAGTCTGCTGGAGCAGAACCCAACGGCTATTATCATAACAAGAGACGGCATGATGGATTCCCCACAGGCGCGTTGGTACTATCAGTATCTTTCGGATAACCGCAACATGGGGGAGGGTGAAGATAGCGGAGAAAGCATTAGCAACAGTGTTATATTGACCGGACATGCTCCACAGGGTTCTTTTGGCAAACATCTGTTGGAACGTGCGGATGAAAATAACAGCTGTGTAGCTCGGCATTTGATTTATAAGGTGCATCAGGGATTATCAGATGTGCGGCAAATGCTGAAGGAGCTGCCTAGCAAACAGGTTGTACTCGTTCATGCGCCGAAGCTGCAGACCGACCTGGTACGAGATGAGTTGATAAGAGAAGGAAATAGTGGATGTGAAGGTCCTGCCAGAAAAGTTCACTCTCTGGAGCCGGGCGCTACACTAGAGGTTTAGCATCACAATTTCATTCACTTTGTGCCCTCCTGCATCAATCGGAAGGCATCGACTTCTCCAAGTTTGGTCGAGATAGAGCTCCGTCCGGCGCTTTTACGCAGACGGAGCGGTGTGGCGGTACGCTTAAGCAACGCCTTGATTTCTCCAGGCCCCAGTTCCGGCCTCAGTGAAAGGAGAAGTGCGATGCTTCCGGTCACATGGGAAGTAGCCATAGAGGTACCGCTCATTTCGTGATGCTTGCCATGGATCCAGGAGGATGTGATCTTTTCGCCAGGTGCGTACACGTCTACAAATTGCCCCCGGTTGCTGAAAGGCGCGATGCGTCTATATTTGTCGGTAGCCCCCACTGAAATCGTCTGAGAATAGCGGGCTGGATAGTCAATACTTCGGCGCTTGCCCTCATTTCCCGAGGACGCTACAATCACAATGCCGTTATGATATGCTTTATTCACCATATCAAGTAGTGCCTTGCTGCGCGACTTCATACCAAAGCTCATATTGATGATATCGACACGATTTAATACACACCAGTCGATACCAAGGATGATATCGGAGACGTAGGCGGCTCCATTATGATCAAATGCTTTTACGGGATGAATTAAAGCCCGTGGTGCTACGCCGACCATACCTTCGTCATAGTTGGACGCCGCGATAGTTCCAGCAATATGAGTACCATGGCCGTTATCGTCATAGGGTAGCATGGTTCGGTTAAGCAAATTAATACCTCTGGCGAGAGAATGACGAAGATCAGGATGTTGAAAATCCGCTCCTGTGTCGATCACACCGATTCTGACCCGATTCCCTGTCGAGGAAGGCCAAGCCTTGTATGCACGTACCTGTTTGACTCCCCATGGCATGGAAAGGTTCTTTTCTGCTTTTGGTATATGAGCAGTTTCAGCGTGGACCTTCATGCGGGTATCTTCTTCAACGGTGACACCGTTGTGATATTTGCCCAGCCTGTCTCCCCCTGAAAGCGGAGCGATTAAAGCACGGATTAGTCGGGCCGGTTGTACTTGCCGTAATCCCGCAAGCTCGGGTTTCAGCTTCCTGAGATAGGACAGGCATTCCCGGTATTGGTGAGGCTTATCGAACGTGATGATCTGTTTGTTCCGTCCACTGCCGGACGGCTCCGAAATACCCTCATGCAAACGCTGCAAAAAATCCGGATAGTCCATTTGAGACGGTCCCCCTCCGATGAGCCATGCTGAGGTATTGTATGAGCAAGCGTCAACTGCGGCATGGGAAACCTGCCCCTTTTTTATGGAAATAGGCCTGCTTGTCGTGTCAAAGTGGCTGTGGACACATACGATACATGGAGGGCATAAGCTCTTGTGCAACAACTTTGGGGGGTTCTCCCGGAGCGGGTACAGTCGAAGACGGGGGGGACCCCGTCTTTTTATATATGCCGTCTTGTTTAGAGGGATATTCCTGGAAATTATGACGATGCCCATCTTTAACTTGCAATTTGCTTCCAAATAGGTTTTACTTAGTTTTGATAATGGATATGTTAGTATTGCATGTATCGTGTATGCTCTGAAACATGTTCTTGTGAATTACGTGTGAGAGGAAGTGTCCCTAGGTGAGTACCCCACTCAACTTGAAGATTGACCCGGAGAAAGTCCACGAGACTCCAATGGTGGATTTGGCATTTATGGTATTGAAAGCAGCCAATACTCCGTATTATTACCGTGACCTGATGAAGGAAGTCGCCAAATTGCGTGGCTTTTCCGACGAAGAAATTAATGACGTTATTGCTCAGCTATATACTGAAATCAACATTGACGGGCGTTTTGCCTGTGTCGGTACGAATCTGTGGGGCTTGAAACGTTGGTATCCGGTAGATAAATCCGAAGATGCCCTGACAGGCGCCAAGCGTCCTCGTATTATTAACGACGAAGACGATGACGATGAAGATGACTATCATGAGGAAGAAGAAACATACAACTCTGATGACGACTTCGATGCAGATAGCGAAGACGAGGATGGCGAAGATGAGCTGTTCGACGGAGAAGATGATGATGATGATAGTGATGAAGACGTGGTTATAGACGATGAAGACCTCAGTGATGAGGAAGATTCAGAAGATGAAAATGATGATGAGTCGACGGAAGACGACGATTCGCTTCGTTAGGAACAGGCTGCAAGGGGAGATGCGTTCTCCCCTTTTTCATGACCGTTTTCTTGAAAACCCCTTCTGATTTAAAGCTTTCAGGTGGATTCTCTCCAATCTGGTTCAATGGACAAATTAACACGGATAACTTCCTTGACAGCGGATTGGACACGGGGTAAACTATTGCTTGGGCTTATGATTGATTCACTTATATGTTTGCTTTTTGTATAAAAGTGCCCCGTACTACGGGAGTGCTTTTTTGTTTTTTATAGGGGTGTTTTCACTCATGAAAGAGGGCTAAGGGCGGCGGACATGGAAAATGATTCCGCTGCCTTCTTCATGGATGATAATCCGTGCAAACGGGTTACGATAACATCATAATGTCGCCTGAATTTTGCATCTTATCTAGGAGGGTTTTGAACAGTGACAAAGTATATTTTTGTGACAGGCGGGGTTGTGTCTTCCTTGGGCAAAGGGATTACGGCAGCTTCACTGGGGAGGCTTTTGAAGAACAGGGGACTGAAGGTAACGATTCAAAAATTTGATCCTTACCTGAATGTCGATCCGGGTACGATGAGTCCTTACCAGCACGGTGAAGTGTTTGTAACGGATGATGGTGCGGAAACGGACCTTGACTTGGGACACTATGAGCGCTTTATTGATATTAATCTGTCCAAGAACAGCAATGTCACAACAGGCAAGGTATATTCCAGCGTAATCAGCAAAGAGCGTCGCGGAGAATATTTGGGCGGTACGGTGCAGGTTATCCCTCATATTACGAACGAAATCAAGGAACGCGTGTACCGTGCAGGCCGTGAAGCAGGTTCGGACGTAATTATTACAGAAATCGGCGGTACTGTGGGCGATATTGAAAGCTTGCCATTTTTGGAAGCTATTCGTCAGCTCAAAAGCGAAGTTGGACGCGAGAATGTGATGTACATTCACGTAACACTCATTCCTTATATTAAAGCTGCTGGTGAGGTTAAAACCAAACCAACTCAGCACAGTGTAAAAGAACTGCGCAGTATCGGTATCCAACCGAATGTCATTGTTTGCCGTACAGAGCATGAACTGTCCTCCGATATGAAGGCTAAAATTGCATTGTTCTGCGATATTGATGCGAATGCAGTGGTAGAATGCCGCGATGCTTCAACCCTCTACGAGGTTCCGTTGAACCTGCGTGAAGAAGGCTTGGACGAAATCGTAGTTAACCACCTCAAGCTGACAACACCTGCACCAGATATGGCCGAATGGGAAGGGTTAGTTGATCGAATCAGCAAGCTGGATAAAACGGTTGAGATTGCCATTGTTGGTAAATATGTTGCGTTACATGATGCGTACTTAAGTGTGGTTGAATCGCTTTCTCACGCTGGATTTGATGCGAATGCAGACGTGAAAATCCGTTGGGTGAACGCTGAAGAAGTGACGGACGAGAACGTAGCTGACATGCTGGGCGGCATTGGCGGCATTCTCGTACCGGGTGGCTTCGGCGATCGCGGAATTGAAGGCAAAATTAGTACCATTCGTTATGCACGGGAGCAAAAAATTCCGTTCTTCGGCATTTGTCTGGGTATGCAGGTATCTGTCATTGAGGTTGCCCGTTCTCTGGCTGGTCTCGAAGGAGCCAACAGCTCGGAAATTAACCCGGCTACTGATTATCCTGTCATCGATTTGCTTCCTGACCAAAAAGACATCGAAGATTTGGGCGGTACGATGCGTCTTGGCTTGTATCCATGCAAACTGGTGGAAGGTTCCCTGGCTTCGGCTTGCTACAACGACGAGCTGGTGTACGAAAGACACCGTCATCGGTACGAATTCAATAACGAATATCGTGAAGTTATTGAAAAAGCGGGTCTTCGTATTTCCGGTACTTCACCGGATGGACGCTTGGTGGAAATTGTGGAGCTCCCTGAGCATCCGTGGTTCCTGGCGGTACAATTCCATCCAGAATTTACTTCCCGTCCGAATCGTCCACAGCCTTTGTTCCGTGAATTTGTAAAGGCAGCATTGCAGCTTCAAGGTTAATGCTATGGCTTGTAAGACCTCCTCAGGGAGGTCTTTTTTTATCCCATGCTTCCTGATTATGAAAGAATATTCCACAATTATGTATAAGAGCAGGATTTTCTTTTTGCAGGAGCGAATATAGTTTTAGGTATGGGACGGATATTGTACGTCATCGGACGCTGTTATGGCAATAGCTGCATGATCCTCGTTTTAAGATCTTAGGAGGTTAAAACATTGGAAAAGAAGAAAGTATTAATCGTCGATGACCAGAATGGAATACGGATTTTACTGATGGAAGTGTTCGGAAGTGAGGGTTATGAGACCTTTCAGGCGGCGAACGGGAAAATTGCACTTGAAATTGTTGAGAAGGAACCACCTGATCTGGTTCTGCTCGATATGAAAATTCCAGGTATGGACGGACTCGAAATTCTGAAGCATCTAAAAACCATGAATCCTGATATCAAGGTTATTATGATGACAGCATATGGAGAACTGGACATGATTAAAGAGGCGACGGAGCTAGGTGCGCTAATGCATTTTACCAAGCCCTTTGATATTGACGAAATGCGGATCGCTGTGAACAAGCAACTCAGAGGTGATTAGGTGAGTCACTATGGTTGAGAACTCTGTTAACACAACAGGGTTTTTTGTTTGTGATTATGGGAAATACTGAAAGTAAATCCTCTCCTTATACAATTCTATGGAAAAACGGCGTCCTAACGTGATTTTTGTATGTGTTGATATGCAAAAGCTTGTTTAGTATTTAACATGGGTTGTGGTATAATAAGCCCGTATGTGATGTCGGCTAAAATATAGACAAACCCAAACACCTTTAGGAGGACTGTAACCATGCCATTGGTATCTATGAAAGACATGTTGAACAAAGCACTCGAAGGAAAATATGCAGTAGGTCAATACAACATTAATAACCTGGAGTGGACTCAAGCTATTTTGGGCGCTGCTGAAGAAGAAAAATCCCCAGTAATCTTGGGCGTTTCTGAAGGCGCAGCACGTCACATGGGCGGATTCTACACTGTTGTTAAAATGGTAGAAGGTCTTATTCATGACATGAAAATCACCGTTCCAGTTGCGATCCATTTGGACCACGGTTCCAGCTTTGAAAAATGTAAAGAAGCTATCGACGCTGGTTTCACATCCGTTATGATTGACGATTCCCACAGCCCGATCGACACAAACATTGCTACAACGAAAAAAGTGGTTGAATATGCTCATTCCAAAGGCGTTTCTGTTGAAGCTGAAGTTGGAATGGTTGGCGGTCAAGAGGATGATGTTGTCGGCGACGTAATGTATGCTAAGCTGGACGACTGTCTGCGTATCGTTAATGAAACAGGTATCGATACACTGGCACCTGCACTGGGTTCCGTACACGGACCTTACAAAGGCGAGCCAAACCTCGGATTTAAAGAAATGGAAGAGATCTGCAATGCAATCAAACTTCCACTCGTTCTGCACGGTGGTACTGGTATCCCAACACATGACATTAAAAAAGCAATCTCTCTGGGAACTTCCAAAATCAATGTAAACACTGAGAACCAAATCGTATTTGCGAAAGTAGTTCGTGAAGTGCTTGCTGAGAAACCGGATGCTTATGACCCACGTACATTCATCGCTCCAGGTCGTGAAGCGATTAAACAAACCGTTATCGGTAAAATTCGTGAGTTCGGTTCCAACAACAAAGCGTAATAATGAATCAAACTGGTCGTGCGTCTGCACAGGCTAGATGTATTTCTTAGTTGTAGCTGTAGTTCTGCTGCACAAAATATTTAAATCTGTACAGTTGAATAGTTTGGTATGGAAAGCACACCGCTTAGCCGGTGTCTTTCCATTTTCACCACTAAAAAAGTTAAAAGTTTATGATTTGAGATTATTGTTTGACCGACTGCAAAACACGTAGGGGGACCCTCAAGCTTATGGAAAAATTGATGATCACCGGTGGACGGCCGCTTCAAGGTACAGTTTCCATCAGCGGTGCCAAAAACAGTGCCATCGCCTTGATTCCCGCAGCCATTCTGGCAGAGTCGGAAGTCATTTTGGACAATTTGCCACTGTTGAGTGATGTGGCGGTGTATTCCGAAATACTGGAGGAACTTGGTGCAACGGTTACCTGGGAAGGTAGCCAGATGAAAATAGATCCATCCTCCATTAAATCCATTCCTATGCCGAATGGGCCTGTTAAGAAATTACGAGCCTCTTATTATATGATGGGAGCCATGCTGGGCAGATTCAAGGAAGCGATCATCGGTTTGCCAGGAGGGTGCAATTTCGAACCCCGGCCCATTGATCAGCATATCAAAGGTTTCGAAGCGCTGGGTGCCACGGTAACGAACGAGCACGGCGCTATTCATTTGCACGCCAAAGAACTGCGCGGAACTAAGATTTATTTGGATGTTAGCAGCGTAGGCGCTACCATTAATATTATGCTGGCGGCTGCACGTGCCAAAGGCGCCACAATTATCGAAAATGCGGCTAAAGAGCCTGAGATTATAGATGTAGCAACTCTTTTAAACTCGATGGGGGCTATTATTAAAGGTGCCGGTACGGAAACGATTCGAATTGAAGGTGTGTCGGAGCTGCATGGCTGCCGTCATTCCATCATACCTGACCGTATACAAGCGGGCACATATATGATTGCTGCTGCGGCAACCCGTGGAAATGTACTGATTGACAATGTAATCCCCAAACATATGGAGGCTCTCACTGCAAAAATGCAGGAAATGGGCATCGGCATCGAGGAATATGATGAAAGTATTCGCGTACTGGGTACACCTTCCTATGAACATGTCGACGTTAAAGCCTTGATATACCCCGGATTCGCTACAGATTTACAATCTCCCATGACCAGCTTGCTTACGCAAGCGCAGGGTGTCAGTGTATTGAGCGATTTTGTGTACAGCAATCGTTTTAAGCATGTCCCTGAGCTGGTGCGTATGGGGGCTAAAATTCGCGTAGAGGGTCGGTCTGCCATTATAGAGGGTGGTCAACTGAATGCAGCTAAAGTAAAAGCGGCAGATCTGCGCGCCGGAGCGGCCCTTGTCATTGCTGGACTTACAGTAAGCGAAGGTGTAACTGAGGTGACGGGTGTCGAGTACATTGACCGTGGTTATGATCACCTTGTTTCCAACCTGCGTCTTTTAGGTGCGGATGTATGGCGGCAGACTGAATAATTAAACCATGCCATTTTTTCGAACTCCTGGAACGAAAGCAATAGAACGGGCAACACCTATGCAGCCGCTGCTTGATACAAGATTGTGGTTCATACCTAACAATCTTTTATCGGAAAACCGGAATAATTCGGTATAATTCAGGCAGATGGCTGCATAACTTTATTTGTTTTGGTTAAAATTATGTTAATGGTGTTTATGATATCATTGTCTATCATTTAGATGTATGAATGGACTTAATAATTGAATAGGTGGTTATTATATGGATCTGCAAATTTCCGATCTGGAAGAAATGAAGCTGACCGACCTGTACAAGCTGGCCAAGCAATACCAGATCCCGTACTACGGAACGCTCAAAAAGAAAGAATTAATATTCGCGATCCTGCGCGCACAAGCTGAGAAGAGCGGATTGATGTTTATGCAGGGGGTTCTGGAAATCCTTCCCGAAGGTTACGGCTTTCTGAGGCCGATCAATTATCTCCCAAGTACCGAAGATATTTACATCTCTGCTTCACAAATCCGCAAGTTTGACTTGAGAACAGGCGATCTTGTTTCCGGTAAATGCCGAACGCCAAAAGAGAATGAACGATATTTTGGATTGCTTCAAGTTAACGCCGTCAATGGAAGAAGTCCTGAGCAAGCTGCCGAGCGGCTACATTTTCCTGCACTGACTCCACTGTATCCGCAAACCAAATTAGTCCTTGAAACTTCCCCCAACCATTTGTCTACGAGAATTATGGATGTACTGGCCCCTGTCGGACTTGGACAGCGCGGACTCATTGTAGCACCTCCCAAAGCTGGGAAGACGCTTCTCCTCAAAGAAATTGCCAATAGCATTTCTACTAACAATCCCGAGATCGAGCTTTTTGTCTTGTTGATTGATGAACGCCCCGAAGAAGTGACCGACATGCAGCGTTCTGTTAAAGGTGAAGTTGTGGCCTCTACATTTGACGAACTTCCTGAAAATCACATTAAAGTGGCAGAACTCGTGTTGGAGCGTGCGCTGCGTCTCGTAGAACATAAAAAGGATGTTGTCATCCTGTTGGATAGCATCACACGTTTGGCTCGTGCGTACAATCTCGTTATCCCTCCTTCTGGTCGTACTTTGAGTGGGGGTATTGATCCGGCGGCATTTCACCGTCCAAAGCGCTTTTTTGGTGCGGCTCGGAATGTGGAGGAAGGCGGTAGCTTGACGATTCTTGCTACAGCGCTGATTGATACGGGATCACGCATGGACGATATCATTTATGAAGAGTTTAAAGGTACAGGCAACATGGAGTTGCATTTGGACCGCAAGCTGGCAGAACGTCGTATCTTTCCTGCGATTGATATTCGTCGTTCCGGCACACGCCGTGAGGAAGTGTTGTTGAACAAGGAAGAATTGGATACCATCTGGGCCATTCGTAAAAACATGACGGAAAGCCATGATTTTGTGGAAGGCTTCCTCAAAAAGCTGCGTAATAGCAAAACTAATGCTGAGTTTTTGGCTTCGTTTGATTTGACGGCACCTTCTTCCAGTAGCTCGCAAAGCAGTTCTGGTGGGCAACAACGGAGAACTGCGCGTTCTACCACAGCGTCAGTCCCGGCCACAACCAACTAAAACCCATTCATTGTATTTTATCTGTTCCGTAAGTACACAGTCGTTACCATTCATTTTGTTAATGGCGTAGGCTTAACGGAGCGAAAGGAGCTCCATAATGTATTTGGTGTATGCCGACGAAAAAGGCAATGTATATGATCATGCTTCTTTGTATGGGCTTGCCCGTAGTGCAGACATGATTGTTGAAATCATGGAGGATGAGCTTATTCCGTTACCGGAAGGAGCTACATTGGTAAGCCTGCCCAGCACTCGCCCGGTCGGTATGAACCCTGAAACAGGGGAAATGGTTTCTCTTCCCGGAGATATGCAAGCAGTAGGGGCTTTATTGCCGCAAGGGTTTACGCGCTTGTGCCTACCGGGATATGTGAAGACCGATAAGGAGTACAAACTTCCCTTGTTCGGTTATTCGGCTGTAGTCTGGAAAGACGGGGCATTTTATGTAACGGCAGAGCAGAGTGACAGTCCATCCAAGTGGAATCCGGAAAACTGTGACCGTCATCAAGTTAAACTGGGTGTTCAGCGGATGACGGAGCAATATCCCGAAAATAGGCTGTACCAACATTTGTCTAACTGTGCGCTGGGCTACGAATGTCTTACTTCCTCGAACACATTCCTGAATCGCTGGGAAGGGGGAGTTCCGGTATCCTATTCGTGTAATGCGGGTTGCTTTGGCTGTATATCTGAACAGCCGGATGACAGTGGCTTTGTATCTCCGCAGACAAGAATGAACTTCCGTCCCCGTGTCGAAGAAATTGTAGAAGTTATGCTGGAACATTTGAAGACACCGGAGTCCATTATCAGTTTTGGCCAGGGTTGCGAAGGTGAGCCTTCCACACAAGCCAAACTGATTATTGATTCGATCAAAGAGGTGCGCTCCATTACCGATATGGGATACATCAATATTAATACGAATGCGGGATTGAGCGATCATATCCGGGGAATCGTGGATGCGGGTCTTGATCTGATGCGCGTTAGTACCATTAGTGCACTGGACGATCACTACAATGCGTATTACAAGCCGCGCGGCTACACGTTGGCTAATGTGGAAAAATCACTTCGTTATGCTTCTGAGCAGGGAGTATATACGTCGATTAACTATTTGATTTTTCCGGGTGTAACAGACCGAGAGGAAGAAATTGAGGCAATGATTGAATTTGCCAAACGTACTAAGCTCAAGCTGATTCAAATGCGTAACTTGAATATCGATCCTGAAAGCTATCTGGAGTTGATTCCGCCTGCTCAAGGTGAGATTCTTGGCATGAAGCAAATGCTTGAGATTTATCGTGAGGAACTGCCTGATGTAGTCATCGGTTCTTACACTCATGTACCGCCACAAGGGCTGGCACGTCCCAAATTTGCCAGGGCCTAAAATGATCAATAGCAACTTGAAACTCACCTATTTTACGCCATCATTGAATGCGGAAAAGAGTTGTTGAAACGCTCATATTCAAGTGCTATAATGTGAACATGTGTTCATACAACTCTGGACTGATAGGACGTTCAGGGCGGAAAGAGGTGAAAGTTCAATGCAACAAGCTATTCAACCAAAATTTAACGTAACTACTGTCACTTGTGCTTGCGGAAATTCGTTTGAAACGGGTTCTGTGAAAGGATCTCTGCGTGTAGAGATTTGTTCCGCCTGCCACCCATTCTTCACAGGCAAGCAGAAATTTATTGATGCTGGTGGACGTGTGGATCGTTTCAAAAAGAAATACGGTATCTAATGGATTACCGCAGGTTATAAAGTTATTAGAGCCCTCTGCAACTTGCAGAGGGCTCTTTTTGTAATAATGTGTATTTGCTTTTTATGCGGCCTTAAGATATACTTATTTTCACCGTGCTAGATGGGGAGGTAGCGGTGCCCTGTAACTCGCAATCCGCTATAGCGAGGTTGAATTCCTGTTAGAGGTGTTGTTGATGTGAGGCTGGTCCCTGCGCATAATGTTGACGGCTGGGTCCTCCGCAATGAGTACTTGTGAACCTGGTCAGGTCCGGAAGGAAGCAGCCATAAGCAAGCCCACTCTTGTGCCGGAGGGTTGCCTAGCCCGAGTTGTTGTTCAGGATTGCCGCTCGGATCACAACGATCAATAACGGGTGCACGGTATATATTAGTAATTAGAACATCTTGGCAATCATTGCGAAGATGTTTTTTTGCGTTTTATAAATTGGAAGGTGTCTGGTTTAGATTCGGACGGGAGTATAGTATAATGAAGTGACCATGAATGGTCATGAAAGTGAATGGGAAAGAGGGTAACGCGCATTGGAACATATAGCGTTGTACCGTGCTTGGCGGCCGCAGGCTTTCAAGGACATGGTAGGACAACAGCATATTATCCAGACATTGCAGAATGCCATCCGCGAAAATCGCACGTCCCATGCCTACCTGTTCAGCGGTCCACGAGGAACAGGTAAGACGAGTGCGGCCAAAATTTTGGCCAAGGCTATCAACTGTGAGCATGGACCTGCGCCGGAACCTTGCAACGAATGCGAAGCCTGTAAACGGATCACGGCCGGAGCGGTCATGGATGTACAGGAGATTGATGCAGCCTCCAACCGGGGCGTTGAAGAGATTCGTGATTTGCGCGATAAAGTCAAATATGCGCCCACAGAAGTGCGGCACAAGGTTTATATCATTGATGAAGTGCACATGCTGACGACGGAAGCGTTCAATGCGCTGCTCAAGACACTAGAAGAGCCGCCGCCACACGTGATGTTCATATTGGCTACGACTGAACCACATCGGATTCCGGCGACAATTATTTCGCGTTGTCAGCGGTTTGACTTCCGGCGGGTATCGCTGGAAGAACAGACAGAGCGGCTTGACCTGATATGTCAACAGGAGAACATACAGGCTGATTCAGATGCACTGCAGTACATTGCGCGTCTTTCAGATGGCGGGATGCGAGATGCAGTTAGCGTTTTGGACCAGATATCCTCGTTTACAGATGGTCGGGTTACTTATCAGCAGGTGCTGGATATGACGGGAGGTATTGCGTCCGAGCAATTCGGTAAGCTTGCCTTGGCATTGCTGAAAGAAGATGTGGGCACGGTGCTCCAAATGATCGAGAACTTTATGCAGGAAGGTAAAAGTGCGGATAAGTGCATGGAGAATCTTCTGTACTATTTCCGAGACCTGCTAATGATCAAGATGGTGCCTCAGGCAACCAAAATGACGGAGCGAGTGCTAGATCCAGTGCGATTTAAGGAAGTGGCAGATGCTTTTACCAAGGAGCAGCTCTTTGCGATGATTGACACCCTTAATCGTTATCAGAGCGAGATGAAGTATGCTGTTCAGCCGCAAACTTTGTTTGAGGTAGCTCTGTTGAAACTATGCAGTATTCCGGGGGAAGCAGGAGCTGTTGTTCAGCCGGCCGCACAGCGCTCTGGTGCTGCAGCTGAGCAGGAAGATGTGGTAATGTTGAAGCGCCAGCTTGCTGAGTTGGAAAAGAAACTGGAGCGCGCGCTGCAAGGTGGATTGGGCGCTGGAGCTGGACAGGAAGCATCGTCGGGCGGCCGTCAGGCTTCCGGCGGTCGTGCCCCTGCTCCGCGGATTTCAGCGCCGGCCAAACTCCCCTCTCAGTTGGATCGCTATATCGCTGAGAAGTCGAGCGAAGCATTCGCAGCAGCGGGGCGTAAGTGGAGTCAGATTTTACAAGGGGTAAAAGAGGCGAAAGTTACGGTTCATGCCTGGTTTATGGACGGTGAGCCAGTTTCTGTGTTAGAGGACAGTGTACTGGTCGCATTTAAGAACAATATTCATCGTGAAACTACCGAAAAGCCTGCCAATAAGCAGGTCATCGAGAAAGTATTGCATGAGCAGTTGGGTCATCCTTATCGTTTAGTAACGATGATGCAAAAGGATTGGAATGCTGCGATTGAAGGAGTTTCCGACCAGCCTGCCGAAGAATTGCAACTGGAGCCGGAGCATGATACGCCGGGAAAGTCCAAGGAGCCCTGGATTGATGAAGCTATTCAACTTTTCGGGGAAGATCTGGTAGTCATTAAAGATTAAATCAAGTGTCTAGATGTATACTTCATTAAAGGAGATGATTGAAATGAACAATATGAACCAAATGATGAAGCAAGTGAAAAAAATGCAGGAACAAATGCTGAAAGCCCAAGAGGAACTTGGCGGAAAAGTAATCGAAGGTACTTCTGGCGGCGGTGTTGTGACGGTGGAGGTAAATGGACATAAAAAAGTGTTGTCCATCACGATCAAACCGGAAGCCGTAGATCCTGATGATGTAGAAATGCTGCAAGATCTTGTACTGACTGCAGTCAATGATGCTTTGTCCAAAGCAGATGAACTGGCTAATGATGATATGGGTAAATTTACAGGCGGCATGAAAATTCCGGGCTTGTTCTAGTCTGCTGCATAAAGGAGAAACACGCTATTGTATTATCCGGAGCCGATTGCAAAGCTAATTGATGCTTTTACGCGCCTGCCAGGAGTAGGGCCGAAGACGGCTGCCCGGTTGGCCTTTCACGTACTGAAAATGAAGGAAGATGATGTGATTGACTTTGCCAAAGCGCTGGTCAATGTAAAACGCAATCTGCACTTCTGTTCTGTCTGCGGCAACATTACGGATACGGACCCTTGTCGGATCTGTCAGGATAAGACGAGGGATGCTTCCGTCATTTGTGTTGTTCAGGATTCCAAGGATTTGGTGGCTATGGAGCGTACCAAGGAGTTTAATGGTTTTTACCATGTGCTTCACGGGGCGATATCTCCTATGGAGGGAATTGGTCCTGAGGATATCAAACTCAAGGAATTACTGAATAGACTCAGTGATGAACGCGTCAAGGAGCTGATTTTAGCTACGAACCCGAACATTGAAGGAGAGGCCACGGCCATGTACATTTCTCGGCTAGTGCGTCCTTTTGAAATCAAGGTTACTCGTATTGCTCACGGATTGCCAGTGGGTGGAGATTTGGAGTATGCTGACGAGGTTACCTTGTCCAAAGCGTTGGAAGGCCGTAGAGAGCTCAATTAATAGGTGTATTTATACGTTATAAATAGGGAGTCTGGAATGTCCTTAGGGTATTCTCGACTCACTTGGGGGAGCCGCTATGGCTCCTTTTTTATTTGCGGAGATAGATGGCAGTATAGATCGTTCCTGGTTCTAAGTTTGTCCTTTGTTCAATAAGTATGAATAAGGTAATCTTGCAGACTGTGCACATAATTCAGCTTGTGAGGAGGATGAACGGATGTGGGAACGGGTGAAACAAAATTTCCGTCGTCAGGAGAATGGCAAATCAGAAGCGGAGTATCGGCAGGAGTTGTTTGCCCAGATTCGGGCTTCGCATGCGGAATGGTTAAGAGCGCATCGTTTATTTCATGAAGCAACGGGTAAAGATGAGATCGACTACGCTATATTTGTTCTAGAAGCTGCAGAACGTAAATATCAGATACATTTAAAAAGTGCGAAACAGCAAGGCCTGCATCGTTTCCATCTGCCTGCAGATGAACCGGGGTATGCCAATGATACGGATCGTGTTCACAAGCGGAGAGCTGAATGAAAGGGGCGGTCTGGCTAGTTCTGATTGCCTGTGTCGGGATGCTACTATTTCTAATCTTAAAAAAACGTTTGGGTATCGGCTGGCTTGTAGTATTCGGGGCGCATATGGGCCTGGCAGCCATCGCATTGTATGTTATCAATTATTCAGGGTGGATTACGCAGGTGTACATCCCAATCAATCCAGTGACAATGGGGGCGGTAACGATATTAGGTTTGCCTGGGATTGTCCTTTTACTGGGATTGAAAATAGTATTATTCGGACAGGCTATATGAAAACTTAAATGTTATTATTTTCTATTTTAAAAATACAGTTGACGGCGAATTCAAAAATGTGATACATTAATTCTCGGCCCTTAAAGCCCGGGAATTTTTTTGTGAAAACAACATTTAAATGAAATTAAAAAATAATTTTTAAAAAAGTGTTGACTTAAATCCCAAATGTGTGTTATATTAATCAAGTCGCCGCTGAGATGCGGTGGTGAAACAAAGTAAGACATAATGCAGGTTTGATCTTTGAAAACTGAACAACGAGTGAGTAAAATGATTTTGTTCGCAAAATCAAACAAGAGATATTTTATCTCGTCAGTTTCAACATGAGCTTATCGCTCTTTCTATAAACCAGCTTCGGTTGGTCTTTAATGGAGAGTTTGATCCTGGCTCAGGACGAACGCTGGCGGCGTGCCTAATACATGCAAGTCGAGCGGGGTTATGTAGAAGCTTGCTTCTACATAACCTAGCGGCGGACGGGTGAGTAACACGTAGGCAACCTGCCCACAAGACAGGGATAACTACCGGAAACGGTAGCTAATACCCGATATATCCTTTTCCTGCATGGGAGAAGGAGGAAAGACGGAGCAATCTGTCACTTGTGGATGGGCCTGCGGCGCATTAGCTAGTTGGTGGGGTAAAGGCCTACCAAGGCGACGATGCGTAGCCGACCTGAGAGGGTGATCGGCCACACTGGGACTGAGACACGGCCCAGACTCCTACGGGAGGCAGCAGTAGGGAATCTTCCGCAATGGGCGAAAGCCTGACGGAGCAACGCCGCGTGAGTGATGAAGGTTTTCGGATCGTAAAGCTCTGTTGCCAGGGAAGAACGTCTTGTAGAGTAACTGCTACAAGAGTGACGGTACCTGAGAAGAAAGCCCCGGCTAACTACGTGCCAGCAGCCGCGGTAATACGTAGGGGGCAAGCGTTGTCCGGAATTATTGGGCGTAAAGCGCGCGCAGGCGGCTCTTTAAGTCTGGTGTTTAATCCCGAGGCTCAACTTCGGGTCGCACTGGAAACTGGGGAGCTTGAGTGCAGAAGAGGAGAGTGGAATTCCACGTGTAGCGGTGAAATGCGTAGAGATGTGGAGGAACACCAGTGGCGAAGGCGACTCTCTGGGCTGTAACTGACGCTGAGGCGCGAAAGCGTGGGGAGCAAACAGGATTAGATACCCTGGTAGTCCACGCCGTAAACGATGAATGCTAGGTGTTAGGGGTTTCGATACCCTTGGTGCCGAAGTTAACACATTAAGCATTCCGCCTGGGGAGTACGGTCGCAAGACTGAAACTCAAAGGAATTGACGGGGACCCGCACAAGCAGTGGAGTATGTGGTTTAATTCGAAGCAACGCGAAGAACCTTACCAGGTCTTGACATCCCTCTGACCGGTCTAGAGATAGACCTTTCCTTCGGGACAGAGGAGACAGGTGGTGCATGGTTGTCGTCAGCTCGTGTCGTGAGATGTTGGGTTAAGTCCCGCAACGAGCGCAACCCTTATGCTTAGTTGCCAGCAGGTCAAGCTGGGCACTCTAAGCAGACTGCCGGTGACAAACCGGAGGAAGGTGGGGATGACGTCAAATCATCATGCCCCTTATGACCTGGGCTACACACGTACTACAATGGCCGGTACAACGGGAAGCGAAATCGCGAGGTGGAGCCAATCCTAGAAAAGCCGGTCTCAGTTCGGATTGTAGGCTGCAACTCGCCTACATGAAGTCGGAATTGCTAGTAATCGCGGATCAGCATGCCGCGGTGAATACGTTCCCGGGTCTTGTACACACCGCCCGTCACACCACGAGAGTTTACAACACCCGAAGTCGGTGGGGTAACCCGCAAGGGAGCCAGCCGCCGAAGGTGGGGTAGATGATTGGGGTGAAGTCGTAACAAGGTAGCCGTATCGGAAGGTGCGGCTGGATCACCTCCTTTCTATGGAGAATCGTTTCCTGCAATGGAAACATTCAAATATGAAGCGTATGCTTCAAAACTCAGGTTTAGGCCTGTTACTCACTCGTTGCTCAGTTTTGAGAGCTCAAACTCTCGAACGTTTGGTGGCGATAGCGGAGGGGTTCCACACGTACCCATCCCGAACACGACCGTTAAGCCCTCCAGCGCCGATGGTACTTGGACCGCAGGGTCCTGGGAGAGTAGGACGTCGCCAAGCGCAACCACTAAAGAAGAACTTCTTTGGTGGTTTATTATGGGCCCTTAGCTCAGCTGGTTAGAGCGCACCCCTGATAAGGGTGAGGTCGGTGGTTCGAGTCCACTAGGGCCCACCATATAACTTTATATTTCCTTTTGGGGCCATAGCTCAGCTGGGAGAGCGCCTGCCTTGCAAGCAGGAGGTCAGCGGTTCGATCCCGCTTGGCTCCACCAAAAAGATTTATTATCATTGCACCTTGAAAACTGGATACCGAAACGAAATTGCGTTTTAGAATATTCCTTTAAGCTGATCTTGTGTAAACAAGTGAAATAAAGGTAGCTGCCTTGAATTTCATTCACACATTCGTGTTGAACCGAAATTCAAAGCAAATCGTATTTACGATGTAAATACTAGGTTAAGCTACAAAGAGCACACGGAGGATGCCTAGGCGCCAGGAGCCGACGAAGGACGTGGCGAACAACGATAAGGCCTCGGGGAGCTGTAAGCAAGCTTTGATCCGGGGATGTCCGAATGGGGAAACCCGGCTGTCTTCATCGACAGTCACTTTCTGCTGAATACATAGGCAGAATAGAGGCAGACCAGGGGAACTGAAACATCTAAGTACCCTGAGGAAGAGAAAACAATAGTGATTCCGTCAGTAGCGGCGAGCGAACGCGGATTAGCCCAAACCAAGGAGCTTGCTCCTTGGGGTTGTGGGACGTCTCACATGGAGTTACAAAGGAACCGGTTAGATGAAGAGGTCTGGAAAGGCCCGCCAGAGAAGGTAAAAGCCCTGTAGTTCAAAACTTGTTCCCTCCGAGACGGATCCCGAGTAGTGCGGGGCACGTGAAACCCCGTATGAATCCGGCAGGACCATCTGCCAAGGCTAAATACTCCCTGGCGACCGATAGTGAAGCAGTACCGTGAGGGAAAGGTGAAAAGCACCCCGGAAGGGGAGTGAAATAGATCCTGAAACCGTGTGCTTACAAGAAGTCAGAGCCCGATCTATGGGTGATGGCGTGCCTTTTGTAGAATGAACCGGCGAGTTACGTTCCCGTGCAAGGTTAAGGTGAAGAGCTGAAGCCGCAGCGAAAGCGAGTCTGAATAGGGCGAATGAGTACGTGGACGTAGACCCGAAACCGGGTGATCTACCCCTGTCCAGGGTGAAGGTGCGGTAACACGCACTGGAGGCCCGAACCCACGCATGTTGAAAAATGCGGGGATGAGGTGGGGGTAGCGGAGAAATTCCAATCGAACCCGGAGATAGCTGGTTCTCCCCGAAATAGCTTTAGGGCTAGCCTCGGAAAACAGAATCGTGGAGGTAGAGCACTGATTGGGTGCGGGGCCCGCAAGGGTTACCAAGCTCAGTCAAACTCCGAATGCCATAGATTTAGTTCCGGGAGTCAGACAGTGAGTGCTAAGATCCATTGTCGAAAGGGAAACAGCCCAGACCATCAGCTAAGGTCCCCAAGTGTGTGTTAAGTGGGAAAGGATGTGGAGTTGCACAGACAACCAGGATGTTGGCTTAGAAGCAGCCACCATTGAAAGAGTGCGTAATAGCTCACTGGTCGAGTGACTCTGCGCCGAAAATGTAACGGGGCTAAACACACCACCGAAGCTATGGCTTGATGCAATGCATCAGGGGTAGGGGAGCGTTGAATGCGGGTTGAAGGTGTACCGTAAGGAGCGCTGGACTGCATTCAAGTGAGAATGCCGGTATGAGTAACGAAAAGATCTGTGAGAATCAGATCCGCCGAAAGCCTAAGGGTTCCTGAGGAAGGTTCGTCCGCTCAGGGTAAGTCGGGACCTAAGGCGAGGCCGATAGGCGTAGTCGAAGGACAACAGGTCGAAATTCCTGTACCACCGTAATCCGTTATGAGCGATGGGGTGACGCAGTAGGGTAGTGACGCGGACTGATGGATGTCCGTCTAAGCAGTGAGGCTGATGTGTAGGCAAATCCGCACATCGTTAAGGCTGGGCTGTGATGGGGAGCGAAAATTGTAGTAGCGAAGGTCATGATCTCAGACTGCCAAGAAAAGCCTCTAGCCAGGAGAAGGTGCCCGTACCGCAAACCGACACAGGTAGGCGAGAAGAGAATTCTAAGGCGCGCGGAAGAACTCTCGTTAAGGAACTCGGCAAAATGACCCCGTAACTTCGGGAGAAGGGGTGCCTCGGTAGGGTGAATAGCCCGAGGGGGCCGCAGTGAAAAGGCCCAAGCGACTGTTTAGCAAAAACACAGGTCTGTGCGAAGCCGCAAGGCGAAGTATACGGGCTGACGCCTGCCCGGTGCTGGAAGGTTAAGGGGAGTGGTAAGCCTTCGGGCGAAGCTATGAACCGAAGCCCCAGTAAACGGCGGCCGTAACTATAACGGTCCTAAGGTAGCGAAATTCCTTGTCAGGTAAATTCTGACCCGCACGAATGGCGTAACGACTTGGGCGCTGTCTCAACGAGAGATCCGGTGAAATTTTAATACCTGTGAAGATGCAGGTTACCCGCGACAAGACGGAAAGACCCCATGGAGCTTTACTGCAGCTTGATATTGAATTTGGGTACGATCTGTACAGGATAGGTGGGAGCCGTAGAATCTTGAGCGCCAGCTTGAGAGGAGGCATCCTTGGGATACCACCCTGATCGTATCTAGGTTCTAACTTGGTACCGTGATCCGGTGCGAGGACAGTGTCAGGTGGGCAGTTTGACTGGGGCGGTCGCCTCCTAAAGAGTAACGGAGGCGCCCCAAGGTTCCCTCAGAATGGTTGGAAATCATTCGAAGAGTGCAAAGGCAGAAGGGAGCTTGACTGCGAGACCTACAAGTCGAGCAGGGACGAAAGTCGGGCTTAGTGATCCGGTGGTACCGCATGGAAGGGCCATCGCTCAACGGATAAAAGCTACCCTGGGGATAACAGGCTTATCTCCCCCAAGAGTCCACATCGACGGGGAGGTTTGGCACCTCGATGTCGGCTCATCGCATCCTGGGGCTGAAGTAGGTCCCAAGGGTTGGGCTGTTCGCCCATTAAAGCGGTACGCGA
Organism: Paenibacillus sp. FSL H8-0168; assembly: GCF_038592955.1. Lineage (NCBI taxonomy): Bacteria > Bacillati > Bacillota > Bacilli > Caryophanales > Paenibacillaceae > Paenibacillus > Paenibacillus sp. FSL H8-0168. Next base: position 190,008 of record NZ_CP151948.1, read on the forward strand.
GCTGGGTTCAGAACGTCGTGAGACAGTTCGGTCCCTATCTGTCGTGGGCGTAGGAAATTTGAGAGGAGCTGTCCTTAGTACGAGAGGACCGGGATGGACGTACCGCTGGTGTACCAGTTGTTCCGCCAGGAGCACCGCTGGGTAGCTATGTACGGAAGGGATAAGCGCTGAAAGCATCTAAGCGTGAAGCCCCCCTCAAGATGAGATTTCCCAGTATGTAAGACCCCTTGAAGACGACGAGGTAGATAGGTTGGGGGTGGAAGTGCAGTAATGCATGGAGCTGACCAATACTAATCGGTCGAGGGCTTATCCTAAGCATAAAACGCAAATAAGTTTCGGATCCAGTTTTCAGGGTGTAACCTTGAAATTGCGCTTGATATTCCAAATCACTTTGGTGAGTTAAAGAATAACTTGCGGAGTTTTGCTAAGCGAGTCCATTTATATGGAGAGATACCCAAGTGGCTATAAGGGGACCCTCTGCTAAGGGGTTAGACTGCGAAAGTGGTGCGAGGGTTCGAATCCCTCTCTCTCCGCCATTTAGGACAAGCTAGCAAAATATTATGTTATGGCGGTGTAGCTCAGCTGGCTAGAGCGTACGGTTCATACCCGTGAGGTCGGGGGTTCGATCCCCTCCGCCGCTACCATACATACCCAGGAGGCTTAGCTCAGCTGGGAGAGCATCTGCCTTACAAGCAGAGGGTCGGGGGTTCGATCCCCTCAGCCTCCACCATTGTGCCGGTGTAGCTCAACTGGTAGAGCAACTGACTTGTAATCAGTAGGTTGGGGGTTCAAGTCCTCTCGCCGGCACCATTTTTGAATTTTGAAAAATCTAGGGAACTGTGGTGTAGAGGCCTAACATGCCTGCCTGTCACGCAGGAGATCGCGGGTTCGAATCCCGTCAGTTCCGCCATTTTTCAATTCAATAGTTTTTCCGTACTAAAGTGGGAAGGGGTATCCCTCCGCACTTTATTTTTTTGTTAATGGGTATGGCTCGGTAGCTCAGTCGGTAGAGCAGAGGACTGAAAATCCTCGTGTCGGCGGTTCGATTCCGTCCCGAGCCACCTTTATATGGAGGATTAGCGAAGTGGCCAAACGCATCAGACTGTAAATCTGCTCCCTTACGGGTTCGGTGGTTCGAATCCATCATCCTCCACCAGTTTTACGAGCCATTAGCTCAGTTGGTAGAGCACCTGACTTTTAATCAGGGTGTCGAAGGTTCGAGTCCTTCATGGCTCATCAGAAGTCATCAACCTATAGTTGATGGCTTTTTTTGTGTTGTTTTAAGTTATGTTTTTATATAGCTTTTTTATTTTACGGTATCGACAGGTTATAATGAGTTCGTTATGTTCGCTTAGTGCTTATTCTATATTCTAAAAAAAGTGAAGTGGTGATCGCGTGACTCTGAATACAGAATGGATTCAGCAACAGCTTCAGAATATTATTCAAGCGCCTTTTACCATAGTACCTTGGTGCCCGGAAATGATGGCAGAGGGAGAGACAGCCGATTCAGTTATACCGGATAGATCGTTTGTCCATGACAACAAGCTATATTTTCCGTTTCGTGCGTCGGCAGGTGAACTGGCTGCCTTTGTGGTAGAGGCCAGATATTTGACGGATCGAGAACGGAAACTAGTAGAAGCGCTATTGGGGAACATGGAGCAGGTCTGGCAGAACGGTCCACAATTGTCGGATAACCCAGTTTATAGCGAGAAAGAGCGGATGAATCGTTTTGGACAATGGCTCATACAGCAGGCTGCCAATCTAAACAGGGAAGAAGAGGTTCCTGATGAATTGCAGCTTCGTGATTCGCTATCAGCGTGTATGGTTCCGATTTTACTGAATGGCGAGGGAACACAGGAGGGGGCTATTACCTATACGCAGCTCCATCGATTGTTCGCGAGCTATTTTGGAGGGGAAGTGCTGCTTACTCCATTGGACGAACAGTCTTGGCTGATTATGGCTAAAAAGGAGCTTTTATTAGGAGCCGACGATGAACGGGATAAAGACACTGAATCCAGGGATGCAGATTTTACGGAATCGCTGGAGGAGGTTCTTACAGCTTTTAGCTTGGGCCTATATGAGCTTATTGCGAATGAGTGGGTGGGTGTATTCCATTTGGCGGTTTCTAAGCCTTCGATCCCTTTGCAAAGTCTTCCCCAAGAGCTGAATTTGTTATGGGAGACGATACATCTGGGCAAGATTTTTCATGTAACAGAGCACATCCACTTTTCATGGGAGCTTCATTTAGAAAGGCTATTAAGCCGCATTCCCAAGGAACAACGTGTACTATTTTTAGAACAGGTAATGAAATCATCTGTCATACTGGAAGACTCAGAAACGATGGCTACATTAGATATCTTTTTTCAATTGGATTGTAATGTGAGTGAGACAGCTAAGCGTCTGTATGTGCATCGAAATACGTTAATTTACCGTTTGGACAAGATCAAACAGGAGACCGGATTGGACGTGCGGACGTTTAATGATGCGGTTTTGGTCAAGCTCTATCTCCTATTGTACAAAGTGACAAAAAGGAAATAGCATTTTTGTGCAGTTTGCGAATAGCCACGCTACGTGGACTAGGGTAAGATACAAGTAAGAAATGTATTCGATTTCATAACTTGATCTTAGGGAGGCAAAAGCTATGGCTGGTGTACGCTTAGAGCATATTTTCAAAAAATATCCGGGTGCAGATAAAGCTACGGTTGTTGATGTCAATTTGGACATTCGAGATAAAGAATTCCTCGTATTGGTTGGTCCCTCCGGTTGCGGGAAGTCTACTACACTTCGTATGATTGCTGGTCTGGAGGAAATTTCAGATGGTAAATTGTACATTGGGGATCGTGTTGTGAATGACGTGGCTCCAAAGGACCGCGATATCGCGATGGTATTCCAATCCTACGCCCTGTATCCGCACATGAGCGTGTACCAGAACATGGCGTTCGGTCTGAAACTGCGCAAAGTGAAGAAAGAAGAAATCGACAAGAAAGTACGCGAAGCTGCCAAAATCCTCGATATCGAGCACTTGCTGGAACGTAAACCTAAGGCGCTGTCCGGTGGTCAACGCCAACGTGTTGCTCTGGGCCGGGCGATCGTCCGCGATCCTCAAGTCTTCCTGATGGATGAGCCGCTCTCCAACTTGGATGCTAAACTTCGTGGTCAAATGCGTGCTGAAATCACTAAACTGGTGAAACGCCTTGAAACCACTTGTATCTATGTAACACATGACCAAATTGAAGCCATGACGATGGGTGATCGGATTGTCGTTATGAAGGATGGTATCATTCAACAAGCTGCATCCCCGGATGAACTGTACAACCGTCCAGTGAATCTGTTCGTAGCTGGTTTTATCGGTTCTCCTACGATGAACTTTATCACAGGTCAGCTGGTTGAAAAAGAAGGTGCATTGCATTTTACTGCGCCGGGTCTGGATCTGTTCGTACCAGAAGGTAAAGGACAGATTTTAAAAGCGAAGGGCTATATCGGCAAAGATGTGATCTTGGGTATCCGTCCTGAGGATATTCATGAAGAGCCTGTATTCTTGGAGGCTTCTCCGAATACGATCTTTACATCCACTGTGGATGTAACGGAAAATCTCGGTCATGAAATGCTGTTGTACCTGAGCGGTGCCGGAAATGATACGATTATTGCCCGTGTAGACGGACGTTCCAATACTCGTGATGGTGTCAAAGCGAAGTTGGCTGTTGATATGAACAAGGTTCATATTTTTGATAAGGAATCGGAATTGAGTATTCTGGTTGGCGAATAAAATTTGCCTCTGGAAGAGAGTCGCAGTTTTCCCCAAGCGGAGAACTGCGACTCTTTTTGTATATCGCATACGGCTACTAGCTTCGGCATTGCATTCATTGGAAAATTCCGATACGATGGGTACAATGGTACAGGTCTAGATGCAGGCAAGGTTCGTTGGCAAGGGTCCTAGATGGGATCAATCCTGCTGTCGGAATAGAGTTAGCCTGGAACCATAGTGTTAAATCAAGTGGAGTGTGGATTGATGCAGTGCAGCATAGACTGGCGTTGGGCTGTATGGTTAATAGGGTAAAGCTACATAAATCAAATAACGTATAGAATCCGGTGTTGCAGATGAAGGGGAGAATACAATGGCTAAACAGGTAAAGGTATCCGAGCTTGTACAGCAGTTTCAAATGGAAGTTATTTCTGGTGAAAAAGGTCTGCGAAGACTGATCACAGTGGATGATTTGAATCGCCCAGGTCTGGAGATGGCCGGGTATTTTGAATATCATACACAGGAGCGGGTACAGCTTCTGGGAAGGTCTGAGTTGGCTTTTCTGGGGATGCTTCCTCCTGAGGAGCGTCGGGATCGGATGGAGCGTCTGTGTACAGAACTGACTCCATGCATTATCATCACACGTGGCCTGGAGGTACCGGCTGAGTTAGTGGAGGCGAGCGCAGAACGAGATATTCCTGTACTGCGCACTAATATGGCGACGACGATTTTATCAAGCCGCATCACAGGCTTTCTCGAAAGAAAGCTGGCTCCTACGGCGACTATTCATGGTGTACTGTGTGACGTGTATGGCGTGGGAATGCTTATCACAGGAAGTAGTGGAATTGGTAAAAGTGAAACAGCACTGGAACTGGTTAAACGTGGACATCGCTTGGTAGCAGATGATGCGGTAGAAATTCGGCAAACGTCCGATTTTCAGCTGCATGGTACAGCACCTGAGCTGATCCGTCACCTGTTGGAAATTCGTGGCGTGGGCATTATTAATGTGATGACGCTGTTTGGTGCTGGTGCAGTTCGTAATAACAAACGGATTACATTGGTTGTCCGTCTGGAGGCATGGCAGCAGGACAAACAGTATGACCGTCTTGGTCTCGATGAGGAAACGACACGCATTATTGATACAGATGTTCCACTGGTTACGATCCCAGTTCGTCCGGGCCGAAACTTGGCTGTTATTATCGAGGTTGCGGCGATGAACTATCGTTTGAAACAAATGGGTGTTAATGCAGCCCTGCAATTTACAAACAAGCTGACTGCTACGATTTCTGAAGATATGGAAGAGATGGATTAAGGTTTGTTCGTTTGCAAGGAAGAACGAGGAGTGAGAGAAACATATGTCAACGGCAACATTACTGCTGAATCCGATCGCTTTTTCAATCGGGGCAATCAAGGTCCACTGGTATGGGCTTATTTTGGGGCTGGCGGCGCTTGTGGGTTTATATCTCGCCATCCGTGAAGGAAAAAGATTCGGTATTCCGCAGGACTTTTTTATGGATATGCTGCTTCTGGGTGTTCCATCAGCAATTATTGGAGCGCGTATTTATTATGTAGCCTTCAAATGGGAAGACTACCGAGATAATCTATGGGATGTTTTCAAAATTTGGAATGGCGGTATTGCGATATACGGTGCCTTGATCGGGGCCATTATATGTGCGGTCATTTATTTCCGGTATAAAGGGTATAATTTCTGGCGTATCGCTGATATTTGCGCACCAGGTCTACTAATCGGTCAAGCGATTGGACGCTGGGGTAATTTTGTCAATCAGGAAGCCTACGGTGGACCGACGGAAGAGACTTTTTTGCGAAATCAACTGCATCTGCCGGACTTCATTGTGAATCAGATGAACGTTAACGGGGTGTTCCATCACCCTACATTTTTATATGAATCACTGTGGAGTATTGTAGGTGTGATTTTGCTGCTCGTCATTCGTCGTATGAAATTTGTACGTGCAGGCGAAATGTTTGCTTTTTACTTCATTTGGTACTCGATTGGTCGTTTTTTCATCGAGCGTGTACGGACGGACAGTTTGGCTTTTCAGGGACCGGATTGGCTGGCTTCCTTTGTGAATGCTTTGTGGTCTCCTATGGTGTGGTTAGGGTTTGAACCAGGGCATCTGGACCCGAGTTACGGTAATGTACGGATCTCGCAATTGCTACCTATTTTCATTGTGGTAGCTGCCGTGATTTTCATTTTGGTTCGTCGCCGGAAGGGCACATCTGTTGCTCGGTATAGCGATCCGATTATCTCCAGTAAAGCGGGGATTGATCAGGTACCTGACGTGACGCCAGAACAGGTATCCCGTCCAGGACAGGACGTGGTTCCTCCAACAGCTACGGCGGATAAGCTACCTAAGGAAGACACGGACGAGGACAAGAAGGAGCATCTATGATAAATACGATTTTGTTTGATTTAGACGGCACCATCATGGACACGAATGAGTTGATTATCAGCACATTTCTACACATTTTGAATCATCCGGATGCTGATCCGCTGACGCGGGAGCATATTATTCCTCATATGGGTGGAACGCTGGACGATCAACTCCGTACTTTTTCGGGATTAACGGATGTATCTGGGTTAGTTAAGGACTACCGTGCTTATAATCAGATTCATCATGATCAAATGGTGAAGCCATTTCCATATGTCATTGAGGTTATTCAGGAGTTGCGTGCGAGAGGAATTAAGCTAGGGGTTGTGACCACTAAAATACGACCATCCACGATACGTGTACTTAATCTGTTCAATCTGACTTCCTCTATGGATTATATTGTGACGGTGGACGATGTAGAGCATACTAAGCCACACGCTGAGCCAGTCCTTAAGGCCTTAGCAGGCTTGAATGCTGAAGCAAAGCATACATTGATGGTCGGAGACAGTTCTTTTGATATTTTGTCAGCTCAGGCAGCAGGTGTGAAATCGGCTGGTGTAGCTTGGTCGCTCAAGGGCGAGGAAACTCTACGCGGATATGGGCCTGACTACATGTTGCATGATATGCGGGATTTGCTGAAGCTGGAGCTTCAAGGTGTCAATGTATCGTGAGAAAGGTGAACCGCTATCCTGTAGAAGGTCCCAATGCGTTGTGGCAGATTTATCGGACGGTGAGCCGCTGGAAAGGCATTAAGAACTTTATTTTTATACAGATTGCCCGGTATTGTCCTGTGCTTTCTCTGAAAAACGTCATTTACCGCAGAATGCTGGGGATGAAGGTGGGGCAACATGCGGCCTTCGGCCTGATGGTGATGGTGGATGTTTTTTTTCCGGAGCATATTACGATAGGGAACAATTCGGTCATTGGATATAACACGACGATACTGGCTCACGAATACCTCATAGAGGAGTATCGTATCGGTAAAGTGGTGATTGGTGATCATGTGCTGATCGGTGCCAACACAACCATTCTTCCGGGTGTCACCATTGGTGACGGAGCTATCGTAGCGGCCGGAGCGGTCGTGCATAAAGACGTGCCCGCAGGTGCATTTGTGGGTGGCAATCCGTTGCGTGATTTAAGACGCTCTGGTGTGGATGAGTAGTAAATAGCACAATAAGAAAGACCCCTTATGTATTAAGGGGTCTTTCTTGTGTTGTTTTTCTGTATAATAAGTGGGGTAATGCATGTTGATTATGTTTAAAAATTGATAAAAGACATATTTGCAAGGCGATATGGGAGCGTGTTGATTTGGTCAAAAAAGAACGTATACCAGAGCTTGATATTTACCGGGGAATATTAATTGCAGCCGTTGTTACCATTCATGCGACTTCAATGGCTTTAATTGATGCGCGTCATTCTCTATTGTTTTATCCTTTTTTATTTTTAAATGTGTTTAGTAGCTTTGCAGTGCCAGTATTTATTTTTGTGAGCGGGTTTGTTTTATTTTACAATTATGTCGATAGGCCGCTTCGTGGTAAGAATATGCTTGTGTTTTTCCGAAAAAGACTGATGTTTATTGTGTTACCGTACGTTTTGTTTTCTCTTGTGTATTATTTGACCTTGGTAACACGCGGGTTGATGCCGCTCAGTGATCTTCCGCTCGTGCTGTTAACGGGAAAGGCGTACACACATTTGTATTATGTCATCATCATCATCCAATTTTATTTGGTCTTCCCGCTGTTGTTGTGGGGAGTGCAGCGCTTATGTCATTGGATATCGAGTCCACGGAGAGCAGCCTGTATCATTTTGGCAGTAGGGTTAGTCATTCAATGGGGGTTTGTATTGCTGAACAAATACGTTTGGCAAGAGGAAAGAGGAAGTCTCGCGATTACGTATATCAGTTATTTTGCCTTGGGCGCAGCTGTAGCGATTGGATATGAAGGGTTTAAAAAGTGGCTTTTTCCAGTGTCAGGTACAGTAATTAGACGTGGTCAGTTGATCAGTTGGTGGGGGTTGTGGGTGGCTTGGCTACTCCTGGGTATAGCTTATGTACAAATATGGTTTGTAGCATACCGCAAAGCCATCTATGCAGACTCACTGATCTATGAACTGCTCCATAGTGCATATGCTCTCGTATCCGCGTTAGTGTTGTTTCAATGCTCGGTTTTATTATATCGTCATACTAACGATAGGCTGCGAATGTTAATCAGTTGGTTGGGGGCATGTTCTTTCGGTATTTATTTACTTCACCCGGCGTTACTGCGGGTGTATCGCAAGTTGGATTTGCATGGAACGCCGGTAGAATATATCTTCTCTGTTGCGGGTGGATGGTTGTTGGCGCTGTTTGGCTCATGGCTGATTGTGACGTTGTGTTTTCGATATGTACCATTCGCATGGATAGGTTTGGGCACGGTTCCGAAGTTTCCTTCCCGGAGTAAAGATGAACAGGTGAATAGCTAAATATTTTGAATTTGGACTGTTAGCTTAAGCTAGCAGTCTTTTTTTAGAGTATAGAATTTATAAATTTTTAGTGGAGCTGAACAACTCTATATGCACAAGAAAAATTAACGTAAGCGCGGTCTTGCTCCGTGAAAATACGTTGATAGATGTTTTTCATATAGGATTCATGTATTTTGCATTGGATAAAATATAGAGAGGGGCAGCAGCTTGGCGAATCTATAAAAAAGGGCTGCGCCGTTCGGTTGACGTTCACAAGTAGAGCATGATAATATATCGAATATACTTTAGTTTGTTAGCACTTTACCATGATAAAGATATTGTGAAATCATGAGGTGATAGAGATGTCTAAGCCAAAAGGATTCGAGATCCCTGTAGGGGTTCGAGATTATCTTCCGCGTGCAGTGTCGAAGCTGCGGGCCATTGAACTGAATGTACTCGAATGCATGGAGCGTTGGGGTTACCGCCAGATTATGACGCCTACGATGGAATACTACGATACGGTGGGAGTGGCTAGTTCTACTTCCGATCGGAAGCTGTTTAAATTACTCAATAACCGGGGGACCACGTTAGTGCTGCGATCGGATATGACCGCTCCAATTGCACGGGTGGTATCTTCGTTGCTAAAGGAAGAGGAAGTACCTCTCCGACTTTCCTATCACGCAAATGTATTTCGGGCGATTGAGGAAGAGGCAGGAAGAGAAGCGGAGTTTTTTCAGACGGGTGTGGAGCTGGTGGGTGATGATTCACCTGAGGCTGATGCAGAAGTTGTAGCATTGGCAATTGCATCATTACAGGCAGCAGGGGTGGCCTCTTTTAAAATTGCCATGGGACATGTGGGATTCCTGAACGGCTTATTTGAGGAAATCATTCCAGGCCGTCAGGCTGAACAACAAGCGCTAAAGGAACTGTTGCTCAGTCGTGATGTAGTGGGCTACCGAACAGCGATTGAAGCTTTGGGCTTGGCTCCCGAACATCGGGATAAACTTGAGGCTATTCTGCGGCTGCGCGGTGGAAAAGAAATTTGTGACCAGGCTACCCGTCTTAGTGTGGAGCAGCAGACGATTCAATCCATTGCACATTTGTGCGAGGTATGGGAAGTGCTGGAGGCTTACGGCGTATCTGAGCATGTGTTAATCGACCTTACCATGATCGGGGATTTTTCATATTATACAGGAATGACTTTTGAGGGCTATGCGGCGGAGATTGGGTTCCCGGTATGCAACGGAGGCCGCTATGACAATCTGCTTCAGCAGTTTGGTCGATCCGTACCTGCAACAGGATTTGCATTGAAAACGAACCGGATCGTCGATGGTGTGGATGGTATTCAAATGGAGGCGAAGCTTCCTGTACTTATCCGCTATGACGAACAGGGACGCCAAGAGGCGTTGTCCGTAGCGGCAGAGCTACGCGCAACAGGCCTTACTGTGGTAACAGGGCTCACGGACGGACCGGAAGATCGACGTCGTGAGCAGCGGGGCCTGTACGCAGAGGTATACAGCTATACAGCTGAAGGAAGACAGCCAGTACAAAGGAGGGAATTGCCGTGACGGAAACATTGAAGGTAGCCATGCCAAAGGGACGGATTTATAAGCAGGCTTCTGAGCTATTTCGCCGAGCGGGGGTTCCCATTCCGCTGGATGTGGACGAGACGCGCAAGCTGGTCATCCCACTGCCCGAGCTGGGCATGGAATTTATTATGGCGAAGCCCGTTGATGTTCCTACGTATGTGGAGTACGGGGCGGCGGACATTGGCATTGTGGGCAAGGATGTTTTGCTGGAAGAAAACAAGGATGTGTATGAACTGCTGGATCTCGGGATTGCCCGTTGTCGGATGTCGGTGATTGCTTTACCAGATTGGCAGCCAGGTATTCGTCAGCGGGTCGCTACAAAATATCCGAATGTGGCTTCCCAGTATTTTCGGGAGCAAGGCCAGCAGGTGGAGGTTATTAAGCTGAATGGCTCCATTGAGCTGGCGCCGTTAATTGGTCTGGCAGACCGCATTGTTGATATGGTAGAAACGGGGCAGACCTTGCGGGAGAATGGATTGGTCGAGCAAATCATCATACTGGATATTACCAGTCGTCTGATTGCCAATCGGGTCAGCTACCGGATGAAAAACAGCTCGATTCAGGCATTGTGTGATCGATTGCATCAGGTGATTCCAAATGCGGTGGCACCCCGGGAGTAAATGGACTAGAGGAATAAGCTAAGGGTTAAAGGGGCATTCTGCAAGCTGCAAGTAAGGGGGAATGGACAAATGAAGATCGTATCAGCCCGTGATTTCAGTCTCCAACGGGAGGTGGATTACGGCACACCTGAGCAAAATGAGGCTGTGCGTACCATTATTCAGTCGGTACGCCAAGAGGGGGATGAGGCTGTCCTGCGGTATACGCGATCGTTTGATGGTGTATCGCTGATAGCAGAGCAACTTCGTGTGACGGAGGAAGAATTGAAGGCGGCATATGATAAGGTAGAGCCTTCTTTTTTACAGGCGATTCGAGAGGCGGCGGGTAATATCCGTGCTTTTCACGTGAAGCAAAAACGTAATTCGTGGATGGACTTACAGCCAGATGGTAGCTTGCTCGGTCAAATTATCCGACCGTTGAAACGTGTAGGCGTGTATGTTCCGGGCGGTAAAGCAGCCTATCCATCCTCGGTGCTGATGAATGTTATTCCCGCTCAGGTGGCTGGTGTACCGGAGATTGTCATGGTGACACCCCCGGCGACAGGCGGCAAGGCAGGGATAGATCCATATACACTGGTAGCTGCGGCAGAGGCTGGTGTAACGGAAATATATAGGGTTGGCGGAGCGCAGGCGATTGCTTCTCTCGCTTACGGAACACATAGCATTGAACCAGTCGATAAAATTTGCGGTCCTGGCAACATTTATGTAGCACTGGCGAAACGCGAGGTTTACGGTGCGGTGGATATCGACAGTATAGCGGGACCAAGTGAAATTGTCGTGTTGGCTGACGATACAGCAAATGCCTCTTATGTAGCAGCTGACCTGCTTTCACAGGCAGAACATGACGAGATGGCCTCAGCCATACTGGTTACGCCTTCGCAACGCTTGGCCGAAGAAGTATCAGCTGAAGTACAGCGCCAATTGGTGGAGCTGCCGCGCAGAGATATTGCTGCTGCATCGGTGGAAGCATACGGGGCTATCATTGTCGTCGACACTTTGGAAGAGGGCATCCATATTGTAAACCGACTGGCACCGGAACATTTGGAAATTATGACAGAGCAGCCGATGGAGCATGTGGGTCTGATTGAAAACGCGGGAGCTATTTTCCTGGGAGCATACAGCTCGGAGCCAGTGGGCGATTATTTTGCCGGACCTAACCACATTATCCCGACGAATGGAACGGCGCGGTTTTCTTCGCCAGTGGATATTGATGATTTTATCAAGAAGTCGAGTATGATCTATTACAGCAAGGAAGCACTGCTGCGCAATGGAGAGACGATTATGCAGCTTGCCCGCCATGAAGGACTGGAAGGACACGCACGGGCGATACAAGTTCGATTGGACAATGAAAAGAAGGCGGTGGATGGCGATGGGGAACGAAAATAACGTAACAGAACGTACAGGCAGCGTCAGCCGAAAGACGAACGAAACGGATATTCAGCTATCTTTTGCAGTAGACGGCACAGGGCAAGCCGAGATTGAAACGGATGTTCCGTTTCTAAATCACATGCTGGATTTGTTCACCAAGCACGGACACTTTGACCTGAATGTACAGGCCAGAGGGGATGTTGATATCGACGATCATCATACCGTGGAGGACATTGGTATTTGTCTGGGGCAAACCTTGCTGGAAGCGTTGAGTGATAAAAAAGGAATTAAGCGCTATGCCAGCGTCTTTGTACCGATGGATGAGGCGCTCGCGCAAGTTGTCATTGATCTGAGTAACCGACCCCATTTTGAGTATCGTGCGGAGTATCCATCACAGCAGGTAGGGAGCTTTTCGACAGAGCTGGTGCATGAATTTCTGTGGAAATTTGCGTTGGAGGCTCGCATGACGCTACACGTCATCGTTCACTACGGGCAAAATACCCACCATATGATTGAGGCGGTGTTCAAAGCACTGGGACGTGCACTGGATGAAGCGACCTCCATTGATCCGCGAGTGACGGGAGTGCCTTCAACGAAGGGAGTGCTGTAGTCCATGTCCATTGCCATTGTGGATTACGGCAGAGGCAATCTGCATAGTGTGAGCAAGGCGGTTGAGCGTCTTGGCTATGAGGCTGTAGTAACGGGAGATGCCCAAGTGATTCGTTCCTCCAGCGGTGTGATTTTGCCGGGTGTAGGGGCATTCGGGGACGCTATGGAGCATTTGCGTTCCAGCGGATTGGACCGGGTGATTCGGGAGGTTGCTAGCGCTGGACAACCACTGCTCGGTGTTTGTCTAGGAATGCAACTATTGTTCACTCGTGGTGAAGAATACGGCAGTCACGAAGGGCTTAATATTTTACCAGGCGAGGTCGTTCGATTTGCTCCTGATCTGGGGGTTAAAGTGCCGCATATGGGCTGGAATCGTCTGTGTATGACTCAGCCGGATCACCCGTTGTTACAGGGCTTGGAGGAAGGACATGTGTATTTTGTACATTCCTATCATGCGAAGCCGGAGGTCGAAAGTGACCTGCTGGCGGTGACCGATTATGGCGGGCCCGTAACAGCTATCGTGGGCAGAGGCCATGTATATGGCATGCAGTTCCACCCAGAGAAAAGCGGGGCAATGGGGATGCGACTGCTTCGTCAGTTTTTGGAACTAGCGGAAGTGGAAAAGCGAGCGTAACGATTCGTGAGTATGCAGTTGGTGGTACGCCAACTTTGGTCGTTGATGGATGTAAAGGCATATAGATGTTGAATAGCTCACAAGGGGGTCATACTTTGTTCACGATATACCCGGCGATTGATATTCGCGATGGCAAATGTGTACGACTGGTACAAGGAGATTATAACCAGGAGACGATATACAACGAAAACCCGGTGGAGGTTGCCCAAGAATGGGAGCGTTTGGGCGGCTCTTACATTCATTTGGTTGATTTGGACGGTGCTAAAGCAGGTCAACCGGTGAACGATGAGCTCATTGGGCGCATCGCTTCTGCGGTGCAAGTGCCTGTACAAGTGGGTGGCGGCTTGCGTACACGTGAACATGTAGAGCGACTGTTGTCGCTGGGCGTGAGCCGTGTGATCTTGGGTACGGCAGCGATTGAGGACCGTGCTTTTACGGAAGCAGTATTGGGTACCTACGGTGATCGGATTGCCATTGGTCTGGATGCACGGAATGGCTATGTGGCCACCCGCGGATGGCTTGAAACCTCGGAGGTTCGAGCGGACGAATTGGCTGCTGAGTTGGCCTCCAAGGGAGCGGAAACGTTCATTTTTACAGACATTTCCCGCGACGGAATGATGCAAGGCCCGAATGTTGAGGCTATCGTAGCGCTTGCGAAAAGCAGTGGACGAACCGTGATCGCTTCCGGCGGTGTCAGCAAGATGGACGATCTAATCACGCTGAGCACCTATGCGAAAGAGGGTGTAGGCGGTGCTATTGTGGGTAAGGCACTGTATACAGGCAGCATTGATTTACAGGTCGCCGTACAAGCTGTAGCAAAGGCATAGGGGGAGTAGGCATGCTGGCTAAACGTATTATTCCCTGCTTGGATGTAAAGGATGGCAGGGTAGTTAAGGGCGTTAATTTTGTGAACTTACGTGATGCAGGCGATCCGGTGGAATTGGCGGCGCTTTATGACCGAGAAGGGGCGGACGAAATCGTATTTCTGGATATTTCTGCTTCAGTTGAAGGGCGTGCCACCATGGAAGAAGTAGTGCGTCAGACAGCTGGGGAAATTGCCATTCCTTTCACCGTAGGTGGCGGGATATCTCATGTCGATGATATGAAACGCATTTTGCGTGCCGGAGCTGATAAAATCGGCGTAAATACGGCAGCTGTCCGTAACCCTCAGCTGATTGCGGAGGGTGCGCGCAGCTTTGGCTCACAATGTATCGTTGTTGCCATTGATGCCAAGTACAACGAGGCGTGGGGCGAGTGGGAAGTGTATACGCACGGAGGCCGCACGCCATCTGGTATCCGAGCCTTGGCCTGGGCCAAGGAAGCTGAACAGTTGGGAGCCGGTGAGATTCTGCTGACCAGCATGAATGCGGACGGAACCAAGGACGGCTTTGACCTGCCACTGACTTCCGCGGTATCGGATACCGTCGGGATTCCAGTTATCGCTTCTGGCGGAGCAGGCAAACAGGAGCATTTCTATGACGTGTTTACGGCGGGCAAAGCGGATGCTGGATTAGCAGCAACGATTTTTCACTATAAAGAAATAGGAATCCCTGAGCTAAAACGGGATTTGAAGCGCAGAGGAGTGGAGATACGATGAGCAACGAATTGAACCAACAGCTATCTCTGGAGCAGATACTGGATAATGTACGCTGGAATGAGGCAGGACTTGTCTCGGCGATTGTGCAGGATGATGCTACGCTTCAGGTGCTTACGCTGGCCTACATGAACCGCGAGTCGCTGAAACTATCTTTGGAGTCGGGAGAGACCTGGTTCTGGTCACGTTCCAGACAGGAGCTGTGGCACAAGGGGGCTACTTCGGGGAATACGCAAAAAATCACCTCCATCCAGCTGGATTGTGACGGTGATGCCCTGTTGGTACGTGTCATTCCGAGCGGTCCTGCCTGTCATACAGGAGCAACGAGCTGTTTTTTTCGTAATATTTCCGCGCCAGGAACGGCTGTAGCAGCATCTGTTGCAGGAAATGCAGGAGACCACACGTTGGTAAATGATGTTTCCAGTGCTTCAGCAGACCGCTTTGAGGTACTTGCCCAGCTGGAGGCGATTATTAAGGAGCGCGAAGAGACACGTCCTGAAGGGGCCTACACGACTTATCTTTTTGATAAAGGTGTAGACAAAATCTTGAAAAAGGTTGGCGAAGAAGCATCCGAGACAATCATTGCCGCCAAAAATAAAGATAATGACGAACTGCGCCTGGAGGTCAGCGATTTGATTTATCACCTGCTGGTGCTGTTGCAGGAGCGCAAGCTACCGCTCGATGACGTGCTGGCTGAGTTGAATCGCCGCCATGAACGTCCTCGTCGTGATTAGTACGGTTTGTTGTAGTGTTGAAAGGGGGAGGGTCGCATGAAAATCGACTATCATACGCATCACGCCCGCTGCGGGCATGCCATAGGGAGTTTGGAAGAGTATGTACAGCAGGGAATTCGGCTAGGGCTGGATCAGCTCGGCTTGTCCGATCACATGCCACTACTGCATGTAAAACCGGCTGACTATTACCCAGAAATGGCAATGCCTATGGAGGAGCTGCCCCGATACGTGGAAGAATGTTTGGAACTGAAGGAACGTTTTAAAGGGAAAATTGATATTCGTGTTGGCTTGGAAGGCGACTACATCGAGGGCTGGGAACGAGAAATCGAAGACATCATCACCGCGTATCCCTGGGATTATGTGATTGGTTCCGTCCACTTTCTCGGTGAATGGGATGTCACGGACTTCCGTCAGGTACACCATTGGGAAGGCAAAAATGTGCTTGAGGTGTACCGCACGTATTATGATGCGATTTCCAAGGCGGCAGCTACCGGTTTGTATGACATCATGGGTCATTTGGATGTCATTAAGCGCTTCGGCTATCATCCGAGGCCGGAGGAAATGGAGGAGCTGCGTGAACTGGAGCGCGCCGCAATCTCAGCCGTTGCCCGTAGCGGTCGGGCGATGGAACTGAATGCATCAGGGCTTTCGAAGCCCTGTGCCGAGATGTTCCCGAGCCGCCGCATGCTGGAAGAAGCTTTTTCGCTAGGCATCCCGCTGACCGTAGGATCGGATGCTCATGATCCGGCGAAGCTGTCCGAGCACTTGGAGAAGGCACGCGCGCTTCTATATGAAGTCGGTTATCGCGAGCTTGCTGTATTTCAGCATCGCGAGCGCTCGCTGGTGCCGTTGACGCTTTAATTATTACGTTTATTGGGTCTAAGTATCATGTCCAGTGGTTAGCCGAACGCTCCCTATTTATACAGGGAAAAAGCGCTCGGCTATTTAGCGTATTCTTATATATATATCTATAGGTATACAAGAGTGTATCCGTTTTTTGGAATGAGGCAGGATCGACTGTCAAGTCGTTTTGAAGTTGTGGTATACTGAAGGGTATGAACATGCCAGTTACTTTTAAAGGAGGTGCCTTGGTTATTTATGAAAGGGAAACATCTGCGAGTATCGGAACCTAGCCCTAAAATTATTGCTTTGCGTTTCGACGCATCTTTCTTTTTTGAGAAAGCTGTGCGCTCGCTTGATCGCAATCATTATGACAAGGCATTGAAATATTTTCGCAAAGCCGTTGAATATGAACCGGATAATCCGGTGAATCATTGCAATATGGCGGGTATATTATCAGAGATGGGGGATTATGCAGGTTCGAATGAGATCCTGTCCTCTGTTCTGAGTGACGTAGACTCGTCGATGACAGAGTGTTATTTCTATATGGCGAATAATTACGCTAATATGGAGCAGTTTGAAGAAGCGGAGAAAGCATTGGTCACGTACCTGGAGGAGGACGAAGAAGGCCAGTTTCTTGATGAAGCGGAGGAAATGATGGAGCTGCTCTATTATGAGCTGGACCGTCCAACGAAGCTGAACCGCATTAAGGCCCGGCAGGGAGTAGTAGAGCATGATCAGGCTCGTGTCCTGCTGGAGGAGGGGAAATTTGCTCAGGCAGCCCAGTTGCTCAAGCAAATTTCAGAGGAACAACCGGATATGTTCGCTGCGCGGAATAATCTGGCGCTGGCGTATTACTACATGGGATTGTTCCAAAATGCTAAGGCTACCATTATTCAAGTGCTGGAAGATGAGCCGGGTAATTTACACGCATTGTGCAACTTGGCGATCTTTTATCAGCACGAGGGCGGCGGCCCGGAATTGGATCGTCTGGTGCAGACTTTGGCGGTTACTATACCGTTTCAGGAGGAGCAGGTATTCAAGCTGGCGACCACTATGGGGATTCTCGGACGCCATGAGGAGGCCTACAGACATTTCCGCAGGTTGCTTCATGGCGATGGAGAGAACAATGCGGATGCTTCTTTGTACCATTATACGGCGGTAGCTGCCAGCAATACCGGAAGATATGCGGAAGCTCGGCGGTTGTGGAGTCATTTGCAAAAGCAGGATGCTTCCTCGGAAGTTCCGCGGTTTTTCCTGTCCCGACTGGAGGAACTCCAGCAGGAGGGGACACCGCTGCAAGTGCTCAGCTATCATTATCATCTCCCGTTTGAGGAGCAATTCCGCATGTGGGAGAAGTTTGGTGCTGATCAGGTGCCTGACAGTATGAAGAAGGACCCGCTAATCCGGTCATCCTTCTTCTGGGCCTTGCGCCACGGGGACCGGGCGACTCAGCTTCAGGTCATTCAGGCGTTAAGCTTGATCGGTGATGATGAGGTGCGTCAGGCACTGGAGTCCTTCGTAGAAGACCCGGACCAGGAGGATGAGCTGAAACGCCGTGCCTTGCAAGTATTGCAAGAACTGGCGGAGCAGGGTGAGCAGAAAATGTACCCGGAAACGGAACATTCTGATCAGTTGGAGGTTGAGAACGATCCGCATACAATTGAAGGTGGTGTATCTGCTTCCCCGGTCGATCCACAATGGCAGGCAGTGCTGGATAAGGTACTGACCGTCATGAGCAAGCCATCAGATCCGGCCATGCAGCACGATTTGAGATCGCTTTGGCTGGAGTATTTGGATCGGCTCGCCCCGGAAGTTCCGATGGTTCAGCACACTGAGGGATGGGCAGCGGCGCTGGAATATTTGACAGCTAAAATGCATCATCATTCAGTCACCTATCAGGAAGTAGCCGATCGTTATGGTATTTCCGTATCGACCGTAAGCCGCTATGCACGCCAGATTGACAGCGTGTGTGGTATCAAACAGAAGCTGAAGCAACCGCTCTCCACGTTTAAAAAGCAGGTCTGAGACCTGCTCCAAACATCACTTAAAGGAGGCAACAAACGTATGTATAAATCCATAATTATTGGTACAGGTCCTGCAGGCTACACAGCCGCTATTTATTTGGCACGCGCTAACATGAATCCGCTGATCATTGAAGGGATGCAGCCCGGTGGGCAGCTTACTACAACGACCGAAATTGAAAATTTCCCAGGTTTTGAGCAAGGTATCCTCGGGCCTGAACTGATGGATAATATGCGCAAGCAGGCTGAACGTTTTGGCGCTGAATTTACTTCCGGTTGGGTTGAGGAAGTGGATTTCAGCAAACGTCCTTTTAAAGTGAAGGTAGAGGGTAAAGGCATCATTGAGGCGGAGTCGGTCATTATTGCTACAGGTGCGTCCGCCAAATATCTAGGCATTCCGGGCGAGCAAGACAATGTAGGTCGCGGAGTCAGCACGTGCGCAACTTGCGATGGCTTCTTTTTCCGCGGGAAAAAGATTGTCGTGGTTGGCGGTGGCGATTCAGCCATGGAGGAAGCGAGCTTCTTGACCCGTTTTGCTTCCAGTGTAACCTTGGTCCATCGTCGCGATGAGTTGCGGGCGTCCAAAATTATGCAAGATCGCGCGCGTGAGAACGAAAAAGTACATTGGGCATTAAACCGGACTCCTCTGGAAGTTGTGACGGGAGAAGCTGGCTTAAAGGGTTTGAAGGTACACAATAATGAGACCAATCAGGATGAGCTGATTGAGGTAGATGGCGTATTCGTAGCCATCGGTCATACACCGAACACAGGTTTCCTGAACGGACAAATCCATACCGATGAACACGGCTATATTGTAGTGAAGCCAGGCACAACAGAAACGAATATCCCCGGAGTTTTTGCCTGTGGGGATGTACAGGATAACCGTTACCGTCAAGCTATTACGGCTGCGGGAACGGGCTGTATGGCGGCTATGGACTGCGAGAAGTATCTCGAAGGCAGTGCTGTTCACGACTGGAGCGAAACACTGGATCAATAAAAGATTGTCTAAAGATTGTCTATAGTACACAAAGAGGCTAACGGGAGAGCGAAGGAAGCCTCTGTTATGCCGTATCTTTTGTTCAGGAAGAGAAAGCCTGCTGCGTTTGCACAGGCTTTCTCCTTTTTATGGGTGCATGAGGTTAAAAGTTCCGCTAATCGTACACTTTTCAACAAGGAAGTGTCCTTGACCGTAACGGGGGCTTCAATTATAGTTGGAACGTAGGAATACTATTATGAAGTAGGAATTGTAAGCATATATTTCATACCAGGTTTTTAAGTAAACACAAAGGTGGCTTGGAACATGTCTGAAAGTATCTATGTAGGTGTCGATTTGGGCGGTACCGCGATTAAAGTCGGCATTTGTAATGAAAACGGACAGCTTTTGCACACATATGAGGGACCAACCGAAACCGATAAAGGTGTAGACGTTGTCATCGGTAATATCGAAAAATATGTGCGGCATATTGTTGAGCAATCTCCTTATGAGTGGGATCAACTAAAGGGTGTCGGTGCAGGCGTTGCAGGTTTTACGAATGTTCGTGATGGTATTATTGTCCTCGCTCCTAATATTGGCTTTCGTGACGTACCGATCCGTGCGCTCCTAGAGAATCGGATTGGCAAGCCTGTGAAAATAGACAACGATGCGAATGTTGCTGCGCTGGGTGAGGCTTGGGCTGGTGCAGGCAAAGGCATAGAAAACTGCGTATGCTATACCCTGGGAACAGGAGTAGGTGGCGGTATTATTATAAACGGTAAAATATACCAAGGTTCTTCGGGCATGGCCGGAGAAATTGGCCATATCAGTGTCGTACCTGATCTAGAGGCTATTCAGTGTGGATGCGGAAAAATGGGTTGCTTGGAAACTGTATCTTCCGCAACAGGCATCATTCGTATGGCCAAGGACGCTGTGGAACGTGGCGACCGGACCTCTCTGGCGCTGGAAGATCAAATTGCTGCCAAGGAAGTATTTGATGCTGCTAAAGCTGGAGATGAAGTCGCGCTGCGTATCGTGAACCGGGCTGCCTTTTATTTGGGGAAATCCATGGCAGCGGTTGCCGCTGTGCTTAATCCAGAGTTATTTATTATAGGTGGCGGTGTTTCTAAAGCAGGCGACTTTTTATTTGAAGAGATGCGTCGCGTATACGCCAAGCTGGCACCTGAACCGCTTCAAAAGGGTGTATATATCGTACCAGCGGTGTTAGGCAATGACGCAGGTATCGTAGGGGCTGCTGGGTTGCTGCTACGCTCCTGATCCACAGGTTATTGATAATACGGGTACTGGTATAGAGCGAAGAAGCAAAAGGAGAGGGAAGTCCATATGACAGACAACCTAAAAAATGCTGCGCCGTGGGCAACGCTCATTATTATTACGGGGATGTCAGGCGCAGGGAAGACCATTGCGGTTCAGAGCCTGGAAGACTTGGGCTTCTTCTGCGTTGATAATTTGCCCCCTGTACTGATTCCCAAATTTGCCGAGTTGATTGAGCAGTCGAACGGTAAAATAGGCAAGGTGGCACTCGTAATTGATTTACGCGGACGAGAATTTTTCACTGCCTTGTCGGAATCTTTGAATTATATTAAAGATCATTTTACGATTCATTGTGAAATTTTATTCTTAAATGCGAATGATGGCGTTCTCGTACAGCGGTATAAGGAAAGCCGTAGACGTCATCCGTTGGCTCCAGACGGCATGCCTTTGGATGGGATTCGGTTGGAGCGCAAGATGTTGGAAGAACTAAAAAGCTCAGCTACACAGGTTATTGATACAAGTGTGATGAAGCCTGCAACCTTAAAGGCGAGGATTATTTCACGATTTTCTCATTTGGAGAGCAGTATGCTTTCCGTGAACATTACTTCTTTTGGCTTCAAGTATGGTATTCCCATTGATGCCGATCTTATATTCGATGTGCGCTTCCTGCCTAATCCCCACTATGTGGACCAACTACGTCCCCACACGGGACAGGATAGCGATGTATATGATTATGTCATGAAATGGCCCGAGACTCAGGCATTCTTGACCAAGTTGCTGGATATGTTACACTTTTTGATTCCGCAATATCGCAAAGAAGGCAAAAGCCAGGTCATTATCGGCATTGGCTGTACTGGCGGTAAGCATCGTTCTGTTGCAATATCGGAGTATTTAGGAAAAATGCTGGGTGCCAGCGAGACAGAATCTGTTTCTGTTTCGCATCGGGATGCTGATCGGGACCGGCATTAATGAGGTGAAATCATGAAAGAGACCGGATCACAACGGGAGCGCCCACGTATTGTTGTTATGGGCGGCGGAACCGGCTTGTCCGTCATGTTGCGGGGCTTAAAGCAAAAGCCGCTAGATATTACGGCTATTGTTACAGTCGCTGACGATGGCGGAAGTTCCGGGATTTTGCGCAGTGAGCTGCAGATGCCCCCTCCAGGGGATATTCGCAATGTGCTGACTGCCTTGGCTGACGTGGAACCAGTGATGTCAGATATGCTGAAATACCGTTTCGGTGCGGGATCAGGATTGTCAGGCCATAGCCTGGGTAATCTGATTTTAGCAGCGATGACCGATATATCGGGAGATTTCGTAACGGCGGTGCGTGAGCTTAGCCGTGTATTTGCTGTCCGGGGACGTGTGCTACCGGCAGCCGAGGAAGGCGTTGTGTTAAGCGCTGAGATGGAGGATGGAACGGTAATTACCGGGGAGTCCAAGATCCCGGAAGCGGGCGGACGAATCAAACGCGTCTTTCTTGAACCGACTCACGTGGAGCCGTTGCCTGAGGCTGTAGAGGCCATTAATGAAGCCGATGCGATTTTGATTGGCCCCGGCAGTCTATATACCAGCATATTACCAAATTTGCTTGTACCTAAACTCGCTGAAGCTGTAGTAAAATCAGACGCTATCAAAATATTTGTCTGTAACGTTATGACCCAGCCTGGCGAAACCGATGGTTATACGGTAGGAGATCACCTGCAAGCTATTTTTGAGCATGTAGGGCATCATCTCTTCGACTATGTCATTGTAAATAACGGAGAAATTCCACCCCAAGTACAGGAAATGTATGCCGAGCAGGGAGCCAAGCCAGTTCAAGTAGACATGGGCGAGCTGACCGACCGGGGATATAAAGTGGTGGCAGATACATTAGTTCTGTTCCGCACGTATTTACGGCATGATGCCGACAAATTGAGCCAGCATATTTATCAATTGGTACAAAACTGGATATTAAGAAGGAGGTGAGTCCCTTGTCCTTTGCGGCACAAACGAAAAAAGAGCTTACGATGATTGAAAGCCAGTCCTGCTGTGAGAAAGCGGAACTATCTGCACTTATACGTATGCTCGGATCCGTACAACTGTCGAATAAAAGGGTGATATTGGACGTGTCCACAGAAAATGCCGCGATTGCAAGGCGGATTTACTCCTTGATCAAGAAGCATTTTCAACTCCATATCGAACTGCTTGTACGGAAAAAAATGCGCTTGAAAAAAAATAATGTGTACATTGTCCGTATTCCCAATGGTGTGCAGCAACTGCTAAAGGATCTTTATATCGTCACAGAAGGTTTCTTATTCACTGACGGGATTAATCGGGATATCGTTCGGAAAAACTGTTGTAAGAGGGCTTATTTGCGGGGCGCCTTTATGGCAGGTGGCTCTGTCAACAATCCTGAAGGATCGTCTTACCACCTTGAAATTTCTTCGATGTATGAGGAGCATTGTCAGGCACTCGTTGATCTTGCGAATGAATTTCATCTAAATGCTCGCTGTATTGAGCGAAAAAAAGGTTTTATTCTCTACATCAAGGAAGGCGAGAAGATCATTGAGCTGCTTAGCATCATCGGGGCGCATCAAGCCTTGTTCAAATTTGAAGATGTACGCATTATGCGCGATATGCGCAATTCTGTAAATCGCATTGTCAATTGTGAAACGGCTAATTTGAACAAGACGATCGGAGCTGCTGTCCGGCAAATTGAGAATATTAAGTTGCTGGAGAGGGAAGTTGGTTTGGAGACCTTGCCGGATAAACTGCGTGAAGTGGCAGAAATTCGGCTCGCTCATCCCGATTTGAATTTGAAAGAAGTCGGGGAAATGCTTAAAGGGGTCGTGAGTAAATCGGGTGTAAATCATCGGCTTCGCAAAATTGATGAGATGGCTGACAAAATTAGGGGCGAAAATGGCCTGATTCCGTAAAAAGAGTGTCCATGGGGCTTTTAGCCCCGGTTTTTTTAGTTTTTTTTCTAGTGTCTGTCCCGGGTTAATGTTATAATGTGATAAATAAAATGGAGTAAGTAGTGTCCAGATTTATTTGATGAGGGGGTAAGCTGACATGTCAAAACATCCGGTAGTCGTACGCTTGAAAACAGGACTGCACGCCAGACCTGCTGCGTTGTTCGTACAGGAAGCGAATAAATATTCATCTGAGATTTTTGTGGAAAAAGAAGACAAAAAGGTTAATGCCAAGAGCATCATGGGTATTATGAGTCTTGCCATCAGTACAGGTACTGAAATCAATATAAGTGCTGAAGGTGCGGACGCCGAACAGGCTGTAAACGCTTTAGTAAGTCTGGTTAGTAAGGTAGAGCTGGAAAATCAATAAACAAAGATTTGCTTTGTAATATGGTGTATGCTCTTAGTGAAAAGCCCCCTTTGGGGCTTTTTTTTGTATCCAGAAAAAAGTCTTCGAACGCTCCTCCGTTAACTGTTCTATGTGTGGATTTGTTGAATATAGAGACTGTATTAAGTTCAAGTTATAAATAATTAAAATTTCCATGGTCATGCTCTGTTTCGGAAATATGGATGCTTGGCTGCAACCTTTTTCCGTCATTTCCGTCTGGAAGGTACAAACATTTACAAGAAAGAGGTTGAATTCAATGAGACTTTGGACAAAAACAGTAGCCACGGCAGTTCTCGCAGGAGCATTAATGGCAGGGGGAGTAGCAGGAGGATTATGGACAGGGGCAGATCGTGCCTATGCTGCGTCAACAGCTTCGACGGTAAACGGAGTAATTAATGTGACTGGAAGCGGGGAAGTATTGGCGAAGCCCGATATTGCTTATCTCTCTATCGGTGTACAATCGGAAGGGAATACGGCAGCCGCTGCTCAAAAAGCCAATGCTACAAAATTGAACAAGGTTACACAACTGCTGAAAGAAAAGTGGAGCATCAAGGCAGGTGACATTCAGACCAGCCAATTTTATGTACAGCCTAACTATACCTATAACGAAAAAGAAGGGCAGAAGCTCAAAGGCTACACTGCCAACCATACACTTTCCGTCAAATACCGCGATTTGGATAAAATCGGTCAGTTGTTGGATGAGGCGACCAAGTCCGGAGCCAATAACGTAGATAATATACGTTTTTCCGTGGAAGATCCTTCGACTTATGAAGAAGAAGCCATTACTAAGGCATTGGGAAGCGCACAATCTAAAGCCAGTGCTGTAGCTAAAGCAGCCAAACGCGGGTTAGGTGCTCTTGTGAATGTGACGGTAGATGGCGGAGAAGCACAAGTCTTTACACAACGTGAAAATGCCATGTCAAAATCGCTCTTGGATGTAGCAGGTGGCGGGACAGAGATACAATCGGGGCAAGTAACAGTGAAAGTTCAGGTATCGGCTCAATACGAAATGAACTAATACAGATCATCAAACGAAGCCACAAGCGGCCTGCATCATGTGCAGGTTGGCTTGCTGGCTCTTTTTGTATACCGAAACCTTTTTGTAATGAGTCTGTCATAGCTAAGGGTTATTAGGTGTACATATTGAAATCGGAGAGTGTACAGATTGTAAACTACATACAATAGGGTATAGATATAATAAGAAAAGTGGTTATCACACATAGACAATACAGATCATATAACAGGAGGAATACTTAATATGAGTAAGCATACGAAAAAATGGGGTTCAGCACTGCTGGCAGCAGGGATTTT
Source organism: Paenibacillus sp. FSL H8-0168 (assembly GCF_038592955.1). NCBI lineage: Bacteria > Bacillati > Bacillota > Bacilli > Caryophanales > Paenibacillaceae > Paenibacillus > Paenibacillus sp. FSL H8-0168. Next base: position 215,489 of record NZ_CP151948.1, read on the forward strand.
AGCAGGAGTCGCAGCTGTTCCCGTTTCCTATATCCAGGCAGCATCGACCAAACAGCAGCAAGCGGCAACACAGCAACCAGGAATCGCCATCCAATGGAATGGTAAAACGTTGCCCGCTAAAGGTGTTCAAGTGAACGGGAGTACAATGGTTCCGGTGGCCGCACTGCGTGACAGCTTGGGGATTCCAGTAAGCTATGATGCGAAAACAACGACATATACCGTAGGTAGTGGTTACAATAAACTTTACATTATGGCTTCTTCCTCGGATGCCTACGTCAACGTCAATGGAATCAATACACGTAGCATGGATGCCAAACAGATCGCTGGGAAGCTATACATTCCTATGAGTCTGCTGAAAGACTATCTAGGCATAGATGCTCAATGGAACGCAGCTCAGAAAACAGTAACGCTGAGTAAAAGCCAGCTAAATCCGATCACAATTGCGTCTCAAACACTTCCAGCTTCGAGTAATGCGAAGGTGTCCTACAAGATTAAGTACCCGCAAATCAGCGGCAGCAAGCTTAATCCGGAGGCTCAACAGGCCATTAACCATGTGCTTAAAAAGCATGCAGAGGGTATATTGGCAGCAGGTAAAAAGATAATGGCTGAGGGAGAGGCTACAACAGAAAGACCGTATGAGTTCGGAAATGATTTTGCGATTGCCTATAACAAAGATGGTATTCTGAGTGTGATTATGCAGGATTACTCGTATACGGGTGGCGCACATGGCATGACGGCACGTAAAGGATATACGTTCTCGCTCGCTGATGGTAAACTGCTGCAATTGTCTGACGTATTGAAGGCAAATCCGGACTACAAAAAGTTCCTCAATGCTGATTTGAAGAAAAAAATCGATGCGCTTCAGGCTGGTGAAGGATTCGGTAAATTTAAAGAGCTGGCGGCAGATCAGAATTTTTATGTAACTAACAGTGGAGTAACAATCGTGTTTGATTTGTATGATTATGCGCCATACGCGTATGGAATTCCGGAGTTTACCTACTCGTTCGGTCAACTGCTGCCTCAAGGCGGAAAGCCTTTTGCGGGACAGAATGAATAGTAGAAACAAACAAGTTCAATTGTCTATAACCTAAAAAAACAACAAAGCAAAAAAGCTGCTACCGGATAAGAACATCCGGAGCAGCTTTTTTCATTTACCAGCTATCGAGAGGTGAATTTCTTCTCTTATACACCTTCTGGAGAGGAGCTAGTTAGCACTTTATCAATAATACCGTATTCCTTGGCATCATCAGCGGACATGAAGTAGTCACGGTCTGTGTCTTTTTCAATGCGCTCCAGTGGTTGGCCTGTGCGATCTGCGAGAATGCGGTTCAATTTATCACGCATTTTCAGAATGCGGCGTGCACGGATTTCAATATCCGTTGCCTGGCCTTGTGCACCGCCCAGTGGTTGGTGAATCATAATTTCACTGTTTGGCAAAGCGAAACGTTTACCTTTGGCGCCTGCATTCAGCAAGAACGCGCCCATGGAAGCCGCCATACCTACGCAAATCGTAGATACGTCAGGTTTAATGTATTGCATCGTATCGAAAATGGCCATACCAGCTGTAATGGAACCGCCAGGACTGTTAATATACAAGTGAATATCTTTTTCAGGATCTTCGGCAGCCAAAAACAGCATTTGCGCAATAATAGAGTTGGCTACAACGTCATTGACGTCCGAGCCTAACAAAATAATGCGATCCTTCAACAGTCTGGAATAAATGTCATAGGCGCGTTCGCCGCGGTTACTTTGTTCTACTACCATAGGAACATAGCTCACGTCAAAAAACCTCCCTTAAATATCGTTAGTGGATTTGGTGGACATGCCGATTACACGTCCCTTATTTATAAACTGTTACCGTATTAACCACATGATAAACAATTTCAAACAAAAAGTCAAAGAAAGTCAAACTAATGATTAAAAAAAAGAGCCCTCAGCGCTCTTATTGGTTAAAACATTATGTAGAAGCATTTATGCGTTCATTTAAAATGGCGCGCCCGCGAGGAATCGAACCTCGATCTCAGGCTCCGGAGGCCTACGTCATATCCGTTGGACCACGGGCGCATAGTTCAATCAATGCAAACAACTAACTAATTAAACAGCTAATTGGAAACAAAGATGATTATATGATATACAGCAGTGAATTGCAAGCTTTTATTAAATGCGCATATTCAGGCAAATGGTTGAGAAATATAGGTTCAGATAGACTTGCATGTGGAGCAAATATTGGTTAAGATATACGTGGGACTTAAAAAGTTATCCCGGGACGTTTTAAGACCAGTTAGAGATAGAGCATTAGAGACAGAACTTAGAAGTGTGCGGGAGTGGAAAGCATGCGAAAGATATTAGAAATACAGAAGCAGCTTCTGCCCGACCTCATGGATGTTTTGAAAAAAAGGTACACGATCCTGCATCAGATTATGCTGTCCGATGTTGTTGGACGCAGAACACTGGCAGCTTCACTGAACATGACTGAGCGCGTGTTGCGCGCCGAAACCGATCTTCTTAAAGCTCAAGGGCTAATTGAGATTGAGAGTGTAGGCATGAAGGTGAGCAAAGCAGGACTGGATCTGCTGGAACAGCTGGAGCCGATTGCGAACAACTTGTTCGGCCTGTCCCAATTGGAGGACCAGATTCGTCAAGCCTATGGTTTGAGGAAGGTGGTTGTCGTTCCAGGGGATTCGGATGCTTCTCCGTTAACAAAGCAGGAGCTGGGGCGCGCTGGAGCAAAAGCGTTGCTGAGTGTTATGGACGACGAGGATGTGGTCGCTGTAACAGGTGGCACGACGATTGCCGACGTGGCGGAACAACTGGCACTACCTTCTAATGGCCCACTTAAGGGTGGGTGGTTTGTACCGGCACGCGGGGGTTTGGGAGAAAGCATGGAAATGCAGGCCAACACAATTGCTTCCACAATGGCTCGCAAGGTAGGCGCTCAATACCGTCTGCTCCATGTACCGGATTTGCTCAGCAATCATGCTTACAACTCCTTGCTTGAAGATACGAACATTCAGGATATATTGAACCTGATTCGCGAGAGTCGTATCATCATTCACGGGATAGGCAACGCCATAGCGATGGCACATAGACGTAAACTTGATCCCGAAACCTTTGCCCAGATCAGCAGTGAGGGGGCCGTTGCCGAATCGTTTGGTTATTACTTTAACGAAGATGGCGTCGTTGTTCACAGAATGCTGACGCTTGGACTCCGATTGGAGGACATCAGGCGAACCGATACCGTTCTAGGTGTAGCTGGAGGCAAGAGCAAGGCGGCCGCTATTCATGCGGTACTGCGTTTCGGGCAAGAGGACATTCTAGTCACCGACGAAGGCGCTGCTGTTGAGATTGTAAGTCGTTATTTAAATGATTAATATTGGATTTATGAATAGTGTTGTCTTGACGGGCTTTCGGGTCTGTCTTGAATATATAAAACTAAACTAAACGAACTTTGGGAGGAACTCACTCATGACAGTTAAAGTTGGTATTAACGGTTTCGGACGTATTGGACGCCTTGCTTTCCGCCGGATTCAAAATGTGGAAGGTATTGAAGTAGTAGCAATCAATGACTTGACAGATTCCAAAATGTTGGCACATTTGTTGAAATATGATACAACACAAGGTAATTTCCAAGGACAAGTAGAAGTACATGATGGCTTCTTCAAAGTAAACGGTAAAGAAGTTAAAGTTTTGGCTAACCGCAACCCTGAAGAACTGCCTTGGGGAGACCTGGGTGTAGACATCGTTCTGGAATGTACAGGTTTCTTCACAACTAAAGAAGCTGCTGAGAAACATTTGAAAGGCGGCGCTAAAAAAGTTGTTATCTCCGCTCCAGCTACTGGTGACATGAAAACTGTCGTTTACAACGTAAACCATGAAATTCTGGATGGAACTGAAACTGTAATCTCTGGTGCTTCTTGCACAACGAACTGCCTGGCTCCTATGGCTAAAACACTGCAAGATAAATTTGGTATCGTTGAAGGCTTGATGACTACAATTCATGCTTACACTGGCGACCAAAACACTTTGGATGCTCCACATGCTAAAGGTGACTTCCGTCGTGCTCGTGCAGCAGCTGAAAACATCATCCCTAACACAACTGGTGCTGCTAAAGCAATCGGTTTGGTTATCCCTGAGTTGAAAGGTAAATTGGATGGCGCGGCTCAACGTGTTCCAGTACCTACAGGTTCCCTGACTGAGCTGGTAACAGTTCTGGAGAAAAACGTAACTGCTGAAGAAATCAACGCTGCGATGAAAGAAGCTTCCGATCCTGAAACTTATGGATACACTGAAGATCAAATCGTTTCTTCCGACATCAAAGGTCTTACTTTCGGTTCTTTGTTTGATGCAACTCAAACTAAAGTTCTGACTGTTGGCGACAAACAACTGGTGAAAACTGTAGCTTGGTATGACAATGAAATGTCTTACACTGCACAATTGATCCGCACGTTGGAATACTTCGCAAAACTGGCTAAATAAGAACAGTCTTATTGAGCAACAACATAGAGCGGAAACAGGTTATTGTTTCCGCTCTTTATATATCAAATGTGCCTTGAATTCCTGATTCGTAAAATTATAAGGGTGCGGAGGAATATGGAGATGAACAAAAAGAGCGTACGTGATATAGAACTGAATGGAAAACGGGTGTTTGTTCGTGTAGATTTTAACGTTCCGGTTGAGGACGGTAAAATTACGGATGACAAGCGTATTCGTGAAACCTTGCCAACCATTAACTACTTGATTGAAAAAGGTGCAAAAGTTATTTTGGCGAGTCACTTTGGACGTCCAAAAGGTCAGGTTGTTGAATCCATGCGTCTGACTCCTGTTGGCGTACGTTTGTCTGAGCTGCTGAAAAAGCCAGTAGTTAAAGTGGACGAATCGGTAGGCGAAGCTGTTAAAGCGAAAGTGGCTGAACTGCAAAACGGCGACGTGCTGTTGCTTGAAAATGTACGTTTTTATGCAGGAGAAGAAAAGAATGATCCTGAATTGGCGAAGCAATTTGCTGAATTGGCCGACGTTTTCGTGAATGACGCATTTGGTGCAGCACACCGTGCTCATGCTTCCACAGAAGGTATCGCGCATCTTCTTCCGGCTGTTTCCGGCCTGCTGATGGAGAAAGAATTGTCTGTAATCGGTAAAGCTCTATCAAACCCAGATCGTCCTTTTACAGCCATTATCGGCGGTTCCAAAGTAAAAGACAAAATCGACGTGATTGACAACCTGCTGAACATTGCAGATAACGTAATCATTGGCGGCGGTTTGGCTTATACATTTTTTAAAGCTCAAGGTCATGAAGTGGGTCAATCCCTACTGGATGAATCCAAACTGGACGTAGCTCTTGGATTTATTGAAAAAGCGAAGAAGCTCGGCAAAAAATTCTACCTTCCGGTGGATATTGTCATTTCTGACGATTTCAGCGCTACGGCGAATACTAACATTGTGGACATCGATGGTATTCCTGCAGATTGGGAAGGCGTGGATATCGGACCGAAAACACGTAAAATCTATGCAGATGTTATCAAAAACTCCAAATTGGTTGTTTGGAATGGACCAATGGGTGTATTTGAAATCGAACCTTTCGCTGGTGGTACTCGTGAAGTAGCGGAAGCTTGCGCAACAACTGAAGCATACACCATCATTGGTGGCGGTGATTCAGCGGCTGCGGCTGAAAAATTCCACTTGGCTGACAAAATGGATCATATCTCCACTGGCGGCGGCGCATCTCTGGAATTTATGGAAGGCAAAGCACTTCCGGGTGTTGTTGCACTGAACGATAAATAATCAAACGCACTATGCGTGAATAAAGCTTTAGGGCACCTAATAGTTAGGAGTTGAAACCATTGAGAACACCGATTATCGCGGGTAACTGGAAGATGTTTAAAACCGTACCAGAAGCTAAAACTTTCATCGAAGAGATCAAAGGCAAAGCAGAGGTTGCAGGAGTGGAAAGCGTGATTTGCGCACCATTTACGAATCTTCCTGCTCTGGTTGAAGCAGTAAAAGGCACGTCTATTAAAATTGGCGCACAAAACCTGCACTTTGCAGAAGATGGCGCATTTACAGGTGAAATTAGCGGTGGAATGCTGAAAGATCTGGGCGTAGACTACGTTGTGATCGGACACTCCGAACGTCGTGAATATTTTAATGAAACAGACGAAACGGTGAACAAAAAGGTTCATGCAGCATTCCGTCATGACCTGACTCCAATCGTATGTGTAGGCGAAAAGCTGGAAGATCGTGAAGCTGGACAAACCAAAGAGGTTGTAAAAGTGCAAACTGTAGCAGCTTTTGCTGGTTTGGCTAAGGATCAGGCAGCACAAGTAGTTGTTGCTTATGAGCCAATCTGGGCCATCGGAACAGGCAAATCTTCCACTTCGCAGGATGCGAATGAAGTGATTTCCTATATCCGTAGTCTGATTAAAGAGCTGTATGATGAAAATACAGCAAATGCTGTACGTATTCAGTATGGTGGCAGTGTAAAACCTGAAAATGTTACTGAGTACCTGGGTCAAAGCGATATCGACGGCGCGCTCGTGGGCGGTGCCAGTCTTCAACCGGCGTCGTACATCGCGCTTGTTGAGGGGGCGAAGTAAGATGACAGCACCAAAACCGGTAGCTTTAATTATTATGGACGGGTTCGGATTGCGTGACACCGTAGAAGGTAATGCGGTTGCGCAGGCCAACAAACCGAATTACGACCGGTATTTACAACAGTATCCTCATACAACGCTGACGGCTTCTGGCGAAGCAGTGGGTCTGCCTGAAGGACAAATGGGTAACTCCGAAGTAGGTCACTTGAACATCGGCGCAGGCCGAATTGTATATCAAGACTTGACTCGTATTTCGAAGTCCATCCGTGAAGGTGAATTCTACGACAATGAAACACTGGTTAAAGCAGTGCAACATGCCAAGAAGAACAACACGAAACTTCACCTGTACGGACTTCTGTCCGACGGCGGCGTGCATAGCCATATCAGCCATCTGTTCGCTATGCTGGATTTGGCGAAAAAAGAAGGCTTAACAGAAGTGTACATTCATGCTTTCATGGATGGACGCGACGTTATGCCTGACAGCGGCGTAGGCTTCATGCAGGAGCTGATCGCTAAAATTCAAGAAGTGGGCGTAGGCAAAATTGCGACTGTACAAGGACGCTATTATGCTATGGACCGCGACAAACGTTGGGAACGTGTAGAGAAATCCTACCGTGCAATCGTGTACGGAGAAGGCCCTCAATACACAGACCCAATGGAAGCATTAAAAGAATCGTATGAAAAATCAGTGTTCGACGAATTTGTGGAGCCAACGGTTATTGTGAAGGCTGACGGCAGTCCTGTAGGGCTGGTCGAAAGCAATGACTCTGTTATCTTCCTCAATTTCCGTCCTGACCGTGCGATTCAACTGTCTCAGGTATTTACAAACGCGGACTTCCGTGGTTTTGACCGTGGCCCGAAATGGCCTAAAGATTTGCACTTTGTTTGCCTGACGTTGTTCAGCGAAACGGTTGAGGGCTTTGTAGCTTACGAACCGAAAAACCTGGATAACACGTTTGGTGAAGTGTTGGTTCAAAACAACAAAAAGCAATTGCGTATTGCTGAGACTGAAAAATATCCACACGTTACTTTCTTTTTCAGTGGCGGACGTGATGTGGAGCTTCCTGGCGAAACTCGTATTTTGATCAACTCGCCTAAAGTGGCTACATATGACTTGCAGCCGGAAATGAGTGCGTATGAAGTAGCGGATGCTGCTGTTAAGGAAATCGAAGCCGACAAGCATGATGCGATTATCCTGAACTTTGCCAATCCGGATATGGTTGGACACTCCGGTATGCTGGAGCCAACGATTAAGGCGGTAGAGACGACGGATGAATGTGTTGGACGTGTTGTAGATGCGGTTAAAGCCAAAGGCGGCGTGGTTATTATCATTGCTGACCATGGTAACGCGGATATGGAAATTGATGAGCAGGGACGTCCGTTCACAGCTCACACAACTAATCCGGTTCCGTTCATTTTGACTGACGAAAATATCGTTTTGCGTGAGCATGGAATACTGGCTGACGTAGCTCCAACGCTTCTGGATTTGATGCAACTTCCGCAACCTGCGGAAATGACAGGAAAATCTATGATTGCATCCCGCAAGTAAGCTTGATTTAATAAGTATAGGCTTGACCAATAAATCATGATTCACAAAGGAGATTAAGTACAAATGACTATTATTTCTGACGTGTACGCTCGCGAAGTCCTCGACTCTCGTGGTAACCCTACGGTTGAAGTTGAAGTATATCTGGAATCCGGTGCTATCGGTAGTGCTATCGTTCCTTCCGGTGCCTCCACAGGCGCTCACGAAGCTGTAGAGCTTCGTGATAACGACAAATCCCGTTACCTGGGTAAAGGCGTTCTGCAAGCTGTTAAAAACGTGAACGAAATTATTGCTCCTGAAGTAATTGGCTTGGATGCTGTGAACCAAGTAGAAATCGACACGCTGATGATCAAATTGGATGGTACACCTAACAAAGGTAAATTGGGTGCAAACGCAATTCTGGCAGTATCCATGGCTGTAGCTCGCGCTGCTGCTGAAGCTCTGGGCTTGCCACTGTACACTTACCTGGGCGGATTCAATGCTAAACAATTGCCAGTACCAATGATGAACATCGTTAACGGTGGCGCTCATGCCGACAATAACGTTGACGTACAAGAGTTCATGGTTCTGCCTGTAGGCGCTCCTACATTTAAAGAAGCTCTGCGTGTAGGCGCAGAAATCTTCCACAACCTGAAATCCGTACTGAACTCCAAAGGTTTGAACACAGCTGTTGGTGATGAAGGTGGTTTTGCTCCTAACTTCAAATCTAACGAAGAAGCTCTGTCCACTATTATCGAAGCGATCGAAAAAGCTGGTTACAAACCAGGTGTTGACGTATTCCTCGGTATGGACGTTGCCTCCACTGAGTTCTTCAAAGATGGAAAATACACTTTGGAAGGCGAAGGAAAATCCTTCACTTCTGCTGAGTTCGTTGACCTGCTTGCTTCTTGGGTTGATAAATACCCAATCATCACTATTGAAGATGGTTGCTCCGAAGATGACTGGGAAGGTTGGAAATTGCTCACTGAAAAATTGGGCAACAAAATCCAATTGGTTGGTGACGACCTGTTCGTAACAAACACAGAGCGTCTGGCTAAAGGTATCGATGAGAACATCGGTAACTCCATCCTGATCAAAGTAAACCAAATCGGTACGCTGACTGAAACATTTGATGCTATCGAATTGGCTAAACGTGCAGGATACACAGCTGTTATCTCTCACCGTTCCGGTGAATCCGAAGACAGCACAATCGCTGATATCGCTGTTGCAACGAATGCAGGCCAAATTAAAACAGGTGCTCCTTCCCGTACTGACCGTATTGCGAAGTACAACCAATTGCTCCGCATTGAGGATCAACTGGGTGAACTGGCTCAATACCACGGCCTGAAATCTTTCTACAACCTGAAAAAATAATATTGCGCAAAAATGCTGATGGCGTCTCTTGACTCATGGTTTATGATCATGAAGTCTGAACGCTCAAAGCTTTTTCGCATGAATAAAACAGGCCTACTCGCCACCGCGAGCAGGTCTGTTTTTTGTTATTATGGATGTGTATGAGAATTTATAACTTTGAAAGGCTTAATGGCTGAGTGACTTGCTATAGCTGTTGTTATCTACTGGAAGCTGTGGTAGAATAAAAATAGTGTTTTGCGTTAATTTCCGGCTATTTATAACATGATATGTACATGTTTTCATAAAAGAGGCTGTGTTGTTTTGCAAAACAGATGTATAAGCTCAGGAGGTGGGATTTTTCATGGAAATCTTTTTGAAAGTGCTGCTCGTTGTGTTCTCGATTGCTGTTATTGCGGTTGTTTTACTGCAAAAGGGGAAAAGCGCAGGTTTGTCCGGTGCCATCTCTGGCGGTGCTGAGCATCTGTTCGGCAAGACAAAAGCTCGCGGTATGGATTTGATTTTACAACGCGCAACTGCTGTTTTGGGTGCGGGTTTCATGATCGTTTCTGTTTTAGTTGCATTTTTCGCAAAATAAGATAAATATGTACCTTAAGCCTTCGTTTCGCGGGAAACGGGGGCTTTTTTTAGATTTTGGACAGGCAGGGATGCCGTCGATTAAATTCGTGTATACTAGGGTATGAGTATATTAAGAGCCTTGTATCAGGAACAGGGAACAAGGACATGCGGATTTATTACTGAAAATTAAAGGTCACCCGAGGTGGACAATATTATGATAACAGAGCAACAACTACTCGATTTTATGCGCGAGACCGCATACAAACCCATGACTTACCAGGAGCTGGAGCAGCACTTTGAAATTAAGGATGCGGAAGATTTCCGTGAATTTCTTAAGCTTTTGAATGCCTTGGAGGAAGAGGGAAAAATTCTGCTGACCCGCACAAACCGTTATGGCGTGCCGGAACGGATGGATTTGCAGCGTGGGCGTTTGCAGGCTCATGCCAAGGGATTTGCTTTTTTGATTCCAGAGGACCGGGAGCACCCGGATGTATATATTCATGCCAATGATTTAAAGAGTGCGATGAATGGAGATACGGTACTGGTAAGAGTGTCCTCGAAGGGACCTGCGGGCGGTCGATTAGAAGGTGAAGTTGTACGGATCGTGAAGCGCGCAGTGCTTCAAGTAGTAGGCGTGTTTCAGAGCCACGAAGCATACGGTTTCGTTTTGCCGGATGATAAGCGCATTAACCGGGATATTTTCATTCCAAAAACAAGCTTCAATGGAGCTGTAAATGGTCAAAAGGTCGTTGTGCGTATTGTGAGCTATCCAGAAGGACGAGCAGCAGCGGAAGGCGAAGTGTTGGAGGTTTTGGGTCATAAGGATGATCCGGGCGTCGACATTTTGTCAGTTATTCGTAAGCATCAGCTTCCGGAAGCTTTTCCAGATGAAGTGACAGAGGAAGCGGAGAATGCTCCCGACGCGATTACGGAAGAAGAGATTGTACGTCAGGGACGGCGCGATCTGCGTGATAAGATCATTGTTACCATTGATGGTGAGGACGCCAAAGACCTGGATGATGCTGTAAATGTAGAGCGCTTGCCGAACGGAAACTACCGTCTGGGCGTTCATATTGCCGACGTAGGGTATTATGTGCGTGAGAACTCCAAGCTGGATCAGGAGGCATATAACCGCGGTTGTAGCGTGTATTTGGTTGACCGTGTCATTCCTATGCTTCCACATCGACTTTCGAACGGAATATGTTCTTTGAATCCACAGGTGGATCGACTGACTTTATCCTGTGAGATGGAATTCAATGAGCATATGAAGGTTGTAAAGCATGATATTTTCACCAGTGTGATTAAAACGAAGGAACGGATGACGTACACTAACGTTCGCAAAATCCTCGAAGAGGAAGATGCTGAACTGATGGAACGGTACAAGGATCTCATTGATGTATTCAGCACGATGAAGGAATTGGCATTGAAGCTGCGTGCTAATCGAATGCGCCGAGGTGCGGTTGATTTTGACTTTGATGAAGCCAAAGTGATTGTGGATAATGAAGGCAAAGCTGTCGATATTGTAAAGAGAGATCGCACGATAGCTGAACAAATTATTGAAGAGTTTATGTTGGCGGCCAATGAAACGGTAGCCGAACATTTCCATTGGCTCAAAGTACCTTTCTTGTACCGGATTCATGAGGACCCAGATCCAGAGAAGCTGCAAAACTTTATGGCTTTCGCAGCTAATTTTGGGCATCAGATCAAAGGTAGAGGAAATTCCATTCATCCGCGTGCTCTGCAAACGTTGCTGGAAGACATTCAGGGTACGAAGGAGCAAACCGTGCTTAGCACGATGATGCTGCGTTCGATGAAGCAGGCAAAGTATGATGCGGAGTCGACAGGACATTTTGGATTGGCAGCGGAGTATTACTCTCATTTTACATCGCCGATCCGTCGTTACCCTGACTTGGTGATTCACCGTGTCATTCGTGAGGTATTGGAGAATGGCGGGGCTTTAACAGCCGAGCGTCAGGAATATTTGACTGCACGTATGCCTGATATTGCGCAGCAATCTTCCGAGCGTGAACGCGTAGCTGTGGATGCAGAGCGTGATACAGAGCAGATGAAAAAGGCTGAATACATGCTGGACAAGGTCGGCGAGGAATTCGAGGGGATCATCAGCAGTGTAACCAGCTTTGGGATGTTCATTGAGCTGGACAATACAGTGGAGGGCCTGACGCGTCTGAGTGCGCTTACGGACGACTATTATCACTTTGACGAGCAGCATATGGCGTTGATTGGCGAACGCACCTCCAAGGTGTTCCGCATTGGGGATGAGGTTAAAGTTCGCGTCGCGCGTGTGAATATGGAAGATTACACAATTGACTTTGAACTTGTCGATATGAAGCAACGGCAACGCCGTGAACGGACTGGCGGTACAGGACAGGGTGGAGACTTTGCGCGTGGCGAGAGCCGTGGTAAAGGCAAAGGCCGAGAAGGGCGTGACCGTAAGGGTGGCAAGGACAAGACTGGCAAAGAGCGTAAAGGCGGTCGTGATGCTGCCGGGAAGCCTAAAGAAGCCGGTTCAGGCGTAGGTGGCGGAGGTATTAGCACCGCAGGTCGTTCAGGGCGCGGTGGTGGAAACGGAGCTGGAGCCGGCTCAGCTAGCAGCTTCGGCTTTGGCAGTGGCAAGGGCGGGTATAACTCGCCAGCATCCGGGGCAAGCAAGCGACGGAAGAAGACGTCTGCCAGCGGTATTTTCATCGGCGGAGCAGCTACACCAGGGAGTGATACCAGACCAAACGGTGAAGGCGCAGCACGGCGCAAGCGGAAGAATAAGGGCGGAAGTGGCGGCAATAGCACCGCGGGCTTTGTGCGGAAAAAGAAGAAGTAGGTAGCTAGAGCTTACTTACTTTGAAGGCTGGAGCTTCCATTGCAGTGAATGAAGCTGACTTGAAGCATAGGTTATACGGGCGGTTTCTGTCTGCTGTATTGGATGGAAGCCGCTTGGTTTTAAGTGTGATATAAGTGCAGTTTGAAATGTAGAAGGCTTGACCTTTCTTGCTTTTACCATCTGAAATTTGTTACAATATATTTCTAGGTGGTTCTTTGTAGCCGGACTTTGATGCCTGGATTTCAAGAGTGAATTACGTTATTCATAAGGAGTGGTATTCATGGGTAAGAAGGCAGACGGGAAAGTGCTCGCCCAGAACAAAAAAGCTTCCCATGACTATTTTATTGAGGACACTTACGAGGCGGGCATGGTGCTAACGGGAACAGAAATTAAGTCTCTACGGAATGGTCGCTCCAATATAAGTGATGCATTTGCTACGATCCGTAATGGCGAAATTCATATTCACAATATGCATATCAGTCCATTTGAGCAAGGTAATCGTAATAATCCTACCGATCCGACGCGTACGCGTAAGCTGCTGTTACATAAAGAGCAGATTCGCAAGCTTATCGGTCTGTCCAAACAGGAAGGCTACACGATTGTTCCGTTAAAGATTTATGTTCGCAATGGTTATGCCAAGCTTTTGCTCGGACTGGGTAGAGGTAAAAAGCAGTATGATAAACGTGATGCTGCGGCTAAACGCGATGCACAACGTGATATCCAACGTGCTTTACGTGAGAAGCAGAAAATTGCGAGATAAGTTGCTCTATTATTGGGTATGGTACAAATTACGTGGAGAAGTTACTTGTTCCTGTAATGGTGCTATTTTATAAGGCTTAAATGGCTTCATTTCGTTTCGTAATGACCTGTAATATGGTATACTAACGAAGTAGTCAATTTTAAAGCTTTTAACTTTGATCGAGTGTTGAATCTTAGAATTCAGCTTTTGATATTATGCATGCTTATGCTCCGGTATTTCCGGTTTTATCCGTGGAGCCCTTTTATAATAAGGGGGCGTTTATGGATTCGACGGGGATAGTTCGAGCATGGGTAGCGGGTAGTGGGGACGCGTCCGCTTCATCAACGCTAAAGCCTATTAAACGGCAAACAACAAAACAACTACGCTTTCGCAGCCTAAGAAACTGTGTGCGTGCTTCTACCCAGCATCGTCCATGTGACTGGGATAGGGGCTAACAAATAGTGGAATACGCTGTCTCATCTCCGCCTGCGGTGAGCTGAAGAAGATAATCAGGCTGACCCGAAGGGAATCCGGTGACAGGGAGTTTCTAGGGTGACATCAAAACTGTCACTACACCCGTAGAAGCTTATGTGTCGTTATCTTCGGACAGGGGTTCGACTCCCCTCGCCTCCATTGCTAAAAACCCTGTACGTGATATCAGCGTCAAATTGGTTAATATCCTTTGATGGCTGGATTACTACACGGTCAACGTATTCTTGAAGGACCTGCTTCTTTTCGTCTTCATCGCCGGAAAGGAGTGAGTCCTTTTTACTTTCCAGAATTTTTAGTATTAAAGATTCATCCAGCACAGATGTTTGTTTCATAATCTCAGCTTTTTGCAATTCATACTCAAGGGCTTCTTTCCGTTGCTCGGCCTGTTTAATGCTGTCAATAACGCTTTTCACGCCTGCCCCTAAAGCTTCCATCCAGTTCGATATTTTCATATCCAATTCTTTTAATTCCTGCTTAATAGGCTCAATGTCATTTTCAGTCTGACTTCTTTCTTTTTGGTACAGCTTCTGAACGCTTTGAATAATCTCGGCCATCCCGTCAACGGAAAAACATTCTCCTAATAGATTTTTGATAGCAAGATGTTCAATGTCGTCTTTACGAACATTTGTATTCCCACACTTACCTTGGCATTTGTAATAGCTGAGGACAGTCTTTTCGCTGCTCTTAGGATTCGTATATGAATTCCCAGCATATAAAGCCCCGCAGTTTCCACAATAAATTTTACCTGTCAGTAAGTAGTTCACCTTAGCTTTCATCCTTCCTGGTTTACGTTTCCGCGCATTCTTCTTCTGGTTTACACGGTCCCACTGATCTGGTTGAATAATTGCCTGCACTGTTCCTGGGTTAATAACTTGTTGATCCAGCGGTTTCTTATTATTCGTGTTACGTTTTCCTTCGTCATCCTTTGGTGCTGATGCGTCAAACACATAGTCACCTTTATATTTCCGGTTTGAGGCCCAAGTGGCAAAGCTACTCTTTGTAAACTTACGTCCAGCTAGTGTCCTGAACCCCTGACCGTTAAGTATCTCAGCTATTTGTTCATTGGGTACATCCTTTTCGATGCAGTCAAAATAAATCTGTACGGCTCGATAACGAGCAGGATCAATAACAAGTTTACGGGTTTCTGGATCAACCTTTAACCCGTAAGGCGGCAGCCCACCGTTATGAATTCCTTGCTCAGCATTTTCTCGCATACCTTTACGTACTTCACGTGCTAGATTCAAAGAGTAATATTCGGCCATACCCTCCAACACGGATTCAAGTACAACAGACTCAGGTGAGTTGTCCAGATGCTCAAGGACAGATTCCACTCTTACACCATTCCGCTTTAATATCCTCTTGTAATGGGCACTATCATAACGATTACGTGCAAAACGATCCAACTTATGTACAATAACCACATCAAAAAGATGTTTGGACGAATCCTGAATCATTCGTTGAAAATTTGGGCGTTTATCCGTAGTGGCTGACTTTTCTTCGTCGGGGTACGAGTTTACTAATACATATCCTTTCTGTCGGCAGTATTCTTCAATTGCTCGCATTTGGGCAATTATAGATTCTTCACGTTGGTTGTCCGAGCTGTATCGTGGGTAGGCAACGGCTCGGATTAGCTTGCTAGATGTGGACATTATTTAGCTTCACTCCAAACATATGTTCTGTATAAAGGTATATGTAAACAACCCTGCTGACGAAAATGGCAAAGTTGATTTTAAGATTCTGGGAACAACTCAATAACACCGAGCGGATCAAACACAACAATATGCCGATCATCAGCCTTTACAGACAGGCCGTACTTTTCTGTATAGCGGTCAATGGCTGCCTGTAAGAACGCTTCTGTGACTCCTAGATATTCGGCAAGATCGTAACGGCCGGAGATGCGTGCATAATGTGCTTGTACAATTCTGTTCAGAGGTATCATGCACTGGTAAGCCCACTGTCGGGCACGCAGTTCCTGCTTGCGGTTACGTATGTCTTTCTGGTCAAGAATGTTGCCTGTACTGGTGTAGTGATGGCCGATCTCTTCGGCAAGAGTGCAGGCTTTCCCAACAGTAGTCGGGGTATACTTATTTACCCATACAATCCCATCTGAGTATAAACCTTTATTTCTAGGAAGCATTGGCATTTCGTAAACTTCTATGCTGTGTTTGTGGGCTTCTTCAAGAAGATTCTCGTATGTTGCCATGTCATCGGCCCTTTCGTTTTGACCTCACGAATTCTTTGAATCGTTCTATCTCATCCAGTTCTTCTTCTGTCCAGTCCTCTCCGTCGTGGTGAGCGGCTACGGTTTTAAATTCTGAGGAAAGTATAACTTTTCCGGTATTTGGTTTAAGTATTGACTTTTCATATCCCGCAGCTTCTAGTAAATCCTCACGACGAACTAAAACTTCGTAGGGGTTATATGCGGCCAGTTTCTCTATAAACTCGACGCCTGGTTGAGCCGTGCGAATGCCCATTAGATATTCGTCAAGTACATCAGAATCTACCCCGCTTGCTTTTGCAACTTCTTCAACTGGTTTCGACCCTACTACTATTCGTATGAAGCTCTCAAATTTAGAAAGCTCGAATCCATAGAGGACTCGCTCTACTGATACATTGAAGTGGTCAGCTACTTTTTGCATCTTATCTATAGAAGGTGAATTTTTGTCCCAGTTATATATGGCTCCATTTCCAAACCCTAATTCTTTTTCAAGCTTTGGTATGGACGTATTGGCTTCCTTACATAAAACCCTAATATTTTCGACGATGCTCATATCAATTCTCCCTTATACAAAAATATAAAACTAAAATATTCGGGAAAACTGTTGACTACCCTAAAATATTCGGGTATATTAATCTCAACAGCTTAATTAACAGCAAAAAAGGCAATAAAAAACCAGAGGTCAAGTGACCCCAATTTAAAAAATCGTTCCCCAACGACTTTATTTGGTTATGCCTTCTTTCTGATATTAGAATATTTTCTGTCTAGTGTCAATAATTAAGCTGAATTTTTACAGACTATTACAAAGGAGGGGATAGAATGCCGCATTATACAGAGTTCGGTGCCGAAGCACGGAAAATTATGTTTCAACGTAACATCAAATTGAAAGACGTAGCCGAGGAGATCGGCGTGTCTGTTACGTATGTGTCTGAAATCTTAAAAGGGACGCGCGAAGGTAAAAAGCAGAAGCCGCTTATTGCTAAACTGCTTGGCATGGAAAGCGGGGTACGTAAATGAAAACAGAAATTAGGGCGACGGTCAAAACTATTCCGCATCCTGACCCGCAAAGGCTTGTTGACCTTTGGGCTCGGATTGTTTTGAAAGAGCTGCTTCGACGTGAGCAAGAAGGAAATCAACCATGAGTATGGGCGCAGGCTCAAAGGCTGTAGACGTTATTGACTTTTGCGCCGATCCAGACTGCCAGGCAGCCATATACTTCGGTCAGAAGGTAGTGAAGCGGGGCAAAGATTGGTTCTGTTGTTACTCCTGTCTGTGCAATTCTATTGGCGTGGCTGTTATTAAAGCGGGGGAGGACACATGGAACCTGAATACGCAATCTATAAAGGCGAGGAACTGATTGCCATGGGGACTGCTGAGGAATGTGCGGCAAAGCTGGGCGTTACTAAAGAATATATCTACTGGCTTACAATGCCTACGGCTAAGAGAAGGTTAGCCAAGAGGAAAAATCCTGAAAGATGCACTGTTGGATTCAGGCTGGATGATGAATGAGTACAATGCATTCCTGTGAAAGGAGGTGAATAACTTGCCATTACAAACATCTCGGCACTACGCCAGCGTGTGCGCCTTCTATTTAGACTGTGAATCACGAGCTCGCCGTAGTAGACGTTTCGGATCTATCAAGCATTACCGTAAGCAATACAAAAAGTACCGTGGCCTTCTGTACAAAGCGGTATACGAAAAGAACCCAACAGGGGTAGGAGCCTGTTAGGTTCAGCAACAAAAAAATATGATTGGCCCCATTATAACATGGGGCCGGAAGGATGGACAAATGAAAAATACAGGAATAGTTCGTAACCTTGATTCACTCGGTCGTATTGTAATCCCTATGGAGCTGCGTAAGACGCTTAAAATGGACGAGCATCAGCCTATCGAAATCTTTGTGAATGATTCTCAAATCATTCTTCAAAAGTATGCCCCTGGTTGTTCTCTCTGTGGCTTTACAGATAGAAAGCTTTTCAAACTCTATCCGGACAAACTGGTTTGCGCTGGATGTATGGATATTATTGTGAGGAATCGGGACAAGTTCCATGACTCTGCCTTACCTGCAGAAGACTTCGGACTTTAATTTCAGGAAAGTAGATGACGTCCAACTATAACCCCCACCTGGGGGAACGGGATGCGGTCATTCAGAAGAATATGGGGCTAGTTTATTCTATCGCTAATAAATTCAGATCGAGTGTAAATCAGAGTATTGGCTTTGATGATTTGGTTTCTGAGGGCACAATTGGGCTGCTTAAAGCTTTCAAATCTTTTGATCCTACTAAGGTAGAAGGTGGAGTTAAATTCTCCACATATGCTTATCCCGTGATCAAAGGAAACATTATGCGATTCATCCAAGATAAAAAGAGCTGCGTAAAGGTGCCTCGGGGGATCTTGGATACAATTAGC
This sequence comes from Paenibacillus sp. FSL H8-0168, assembly GCF_038592955.1. Classification (NCBI taxonomy): domain Bacteria; kingdom Bacillati; phylum Bacillota; class Bacilli; order Caryophanales; family Paenibacillaceae; genus Paenibacillus; species Paenibacillus sp. FSL H8-0168. The sequence goes on from NZ_CP151948.1 coordinate 234,224, forward strand.
GCGTTAAACAAATTGAATCTTGTTGATACTCCCTCCCCGGAGTTAGTAGCTGAGCAAACTGGCTGCACGATAAGACACGCCATTAGAGTTGTCCAGCATCTAAACAGCTTCGGAATGGTCTCCTTGGATCAGCCCATTGGAGATAGTGAAGACTCAGCTTTACGAATTGATCTGTTGCCAACTAAAGCGGATTTCACGGCCATCAATGTGGAAGAGTTTATTAATTCTTTTGATGGTCGTGAACAGCTTTTAATTCGGCGGCGCATGGACGGTGCAACACTTCAATCTATTGGTATTGAAATTGGTATGTCTCAACCCCAGGCTTCTCGTCTCATGGCTCGGATCAGTGAGCGTTTAAAAAAATACATGGAAAAGGGTGAGGGTGTGGCTGTATCAAGAAATGATATTCGTCTATCGATTTTGGATGGAGTTGAGTGGTTTAGCAATATAGCTACCAGCAGTCCTTCTATTGGAATTAATAGCGCTGGTTTTTCAATAAACGGCCCCGCAGCAAAGGTAATGGGGCTTTCTGCTGGAGATTATGTGCAGGTCGGTTTCAATGATAAAAGGGCCTTTCTCATTTTTAAGAAAGCAAAGTCGGGTATTCTGCTCTCCAAGACCGTTGGGAAAAGCGGCAGCATTAGTGTAAATCGTAAGCGCTTGGGTTTTTGGCTAGAAAGTAAAGACATTGTTCACAAGCGATACGAACCGCAAGTAGTTGAAGGTGAAGGAATCTATTACATTCAACTTGAACGGGCTAAGAAATGAGGGACCCCTATTTTGATGATATTCCGTGGGACATTATTACGGATGATTCTGGGGACGTGGTCGGTATAGTGTATACCTTGCTGCCTGAGCCTGACCCTAAAAGGGTTAAGCCAATTTATTTTCAGGGAGAGTGAACGGATAAATGAAGCTAGACAAAGAGTTAAACATTACCGGATATGCGCGTAACCAAGCAAGATCATCAAGCAACAATATAGCTGATCTCTTGAGCAAAATTGACCTGTCATCTGGCATGGTCCGAGATGGTCTGCTTGATGATCAATTATATATGGATTTTGTCATGAGGGCCAAAAAGGAAATTAAAGATAGCGTGTCTATGATCTATAGCTATCTACATTTGCAGGATGTTGAAGGTCATTATGACCAGGTTTTCACTCAGCCCAAATCAAAAGGAGATTGATTATATATGGCATGGTTCAGAGTTAATGTCGAAATCGGACGTTCAAAAGGCGAGTTAGAAATGGATCAGGTAGGCAACGAAAGTATAAAGTCCATCATTGAGGGTTTCTTTAGTGTTTTCGGTGCTAAGAAGTCCCCTGCTCCTATGAAAATCGAGGACAAGCCTGTAAAGGTGACAGTTAATCCTGCTCCTGAATTGAGTGATCTAGTGCTGCGGACAAAGGCCAAAGAGCCCGAAGGAATAAGCCGCAAAGTAAACTTGCTTAATTCTGAGCGGACACTATCGACTAGCTTAGGGGACAAGCTAGCTGAAGCATACAAATCTTTTGATCCAGATACTCTGCAAGCTATTTCTAATGCAACTGAATCCAATGAGGTAGAGCAGGCAAGTGTTACGCCAGATTGGTACAAAACAGGAATTAAGTATAAGGACGGTGTGCCACTTTATCGTTGCCGCTACTATTGCCAGAATCCTGAATGCCGGAATAAAGGCAAGCATTATATCAAAGAAGATGAAACCGAAGTGAGCTGCCACAACTGCGGCGAACAACTGGAGGTCCGTCCAGCGGGTACTAACTATCCTTTGGAGCGGGATGAATGGGGAAACTTCTTTATTGCAGATGGACGGAAGGGTGAGCGCGTATGATCAAAATAAATAAGCTGGAAATCGAAAATGTCAAACGGGTCAAGGCTGTAAAAATTGAGCCAACCACATCGGGTCTGACCATTTTGGGGGGCAAGAACAAGCAGGGCAAAACGAGTGTGTTAGACTCCATTGCCTGGGCTTTGGGTGGGAATAAATATCGCCCATCTCAAGCAACCCGCGACGGCTCAGTGGTGCCGCCTTATCTCCACCTTACTCTTTCAAACGGCTTAGTCGTTGAGCGAAAGGGAAAGAACAGCGACCTGAAGGTTATTGATCCGAACGGCCAGAAAGGTGGTCAGCAGCTCCTGGACAGTTTCGTAGAAGAACTGGCCATCGATCTGCCCAAGTTCATGAATTCATCCAACAAGGAAAAGGCGAACATATTGCTTCGGATCATCGGCGTTGGGCAACAGCTTCATGAATTTGAAGTGAAGGAACAGGAGATTTACAACCGCCGCCATACTATTGGTCAGATTGCTGACCAAAAAGCAAAGTTTGCTAAGGAACAAGCATACTTTCCTGATGCTCCTAAAGAGCCCGTTTCCGCGTCCGAGCTAATCCGCCAACAGCAGGAGATTCTGACGCGGAATGGTGAGAACCAGCGGAAACGGCAGCGATTGGCATATTTTGAAGCGGAACGGGAGGCCAAAGGTAAGGAAATAGCGCGTTTAGAAGCTGAATTGCTCACGATTAAAGAAGCATACATGAAGCTTGGCGAAGATTTAGCGACTGCGCGTAAAGATGCTCTTGACCTGCGTGACGAATCAACAGCGGAGCTGGAGACGAATATCCGGCAGATTGACGAAATTAACCGCAAAGTCCGCGCAAATCTGGACAAAGACAAGGCTGAAACGGATGCCAGCGATTACCGTGTGCAATATGACCAGTTGACTACCGAGATTAACGGGATTCGTCAGCAAAAAACGGAGCTGCTGACCAATGCTAGTCTACCGCTGCCTGGCTTGTCTGTTGCAGATGGCGAGCTGATTTACGAGGGCCAAAAATGGGACAACATGAGCGGAGCTGAACAACTCAAGGTATCTACGGCCATTGTTCGCAAGCTGAAGCCGGATTGCGGTTTCATCCTGCTGGACAAGCTTGAGCAAATGGATCTTGAAAGTCTTACCGAGTTCGGCCAATGGCTTGAACAGGAAGGACTACAGGCCATTGCAACCCGTGTCAGCACTGGCGAAGAATGTTCCATCATTATTGAGGACGGATACGTTGCAGGGCAGGAAGGTATTCAATTACAGCAGCCCCCGAGCGAAATCGATCCGGGGCCAACATGGAAAGCAGGTGAATTTTAATGCAATTGATTAGCGGTAAAGTTCAAAAGGCAAAGAAGGCTGTAATTTACGGACCGGAGGGGATTGGCAAATCCTCTTTGGCTGCACAGTTACCCCGCTCCGTATTTATTGATACGGAAGGCTCAACCACTGAAATGGAGGTAGACCGTCTGCCTAAGCCTTCAAGCTGGGAAATGCTCAAACAGCAAGTCCAATGGGTTATGCAACAAGGCAGCCGGTTCGGCTCCTTAATCATCGACACCATTGATTGGGCAGAAATGCTTTGCGTAAACAGCGTATGTGCAACCCACGGCAAAAACGGGGTTGAGGATTTTGCGTATGGCAAAGGGTATATATATGCCGCAGAAGAGATGGGACGGTTCCTTAATTTCCTTCAAGATGTGGTTGATTCCGGTATCCATGTTGTGCTAATCGCTCACGCGCAAATCGTCAAATTTGAACAACCTGACGAGATGGGAGCTTATGACCGCTATCAACTCAAGCTTGGACAAAAGACAGGTTCAAGAACAGCGCCACTCGTTAAGGAATGGGCTGACATGGTTCTGTTCATTAATTATAAAACGTTCAGCGTTGCGACTGACAAGGAAGGAAAGAAGAATAAGGCTCAAGGCGGGGCACGTACTGTCTACGCCACGCATCACCCGGCATGGGACGCCAAGAATCGTCAGGGGCTACCAGATGAATTTCCTTTGGACTATTCCCATATTGCTCATATCTTCAATGGGACTGTCCAACCTGTTGCTAATCCAGCACCGGCCCCGGTTCCTGCTGCTACGCCTGCGCCAGCTGCGGTACAGACCGCACCACCGATGGTAGAGACAACAAGCCATCAGCCGCAGCAGCCTCAACCGGAGCAAACGCAGCAACCGAAGAACGAAAGCGCACCAGATTCGCAACAGTTGAATCCTAATATTCCTCGCTCTCTGCGTGATCTTATGGTTCAACATCAGGTAACGGAAAATGAAATTCAGTTGGTAGTTTTCCAAAGAAACTATTACCCCGTAGATACTCCAATCACCAATTATGATCCTGACTTTGTCGAAGGTGTATTGGTAGGGGCGTGGCCACAAGTCTATGGCATGATTCAAGACATTCGCAATAAAATTCCATTTTCATAATTTCATAACATATAGGAGGAATTATACATGAGTCAAAATACGGAAAGAGAACTAGGTTGGGACGATGAGATTCAAAAGGACGGTGGGGAGTTTACCCTCCTTCCTGCCGGTGACTATAATTTCACGGTTACTAAATTTGAACGTGGACGTTTTACAGGTAGTGCTAAAATGCCAGCCTGCAATCAAGCGAAGCTGGAAATCACAGTACATTCACCAGAGCACGGGGATGTGATCATATTCCACAATCTTTTTTTGCACACCAAGACGGAAGGTCTATTGTCCAACTTCTTTGCAGGGATCGGGCAGAAAAAGAAGGGCGAGCCATTGCGCATGAACTGGAATGCAGTGGTCGGGTCTAAAGGCAAGTTGAAGCTAGAAATCAATAAGTTCAATGGACGCGATGGTGAAGAGAAGACCAACAATCAAGTGAAGTCCTTCTATTCATATGAGGAACTGTATGCAGGGCAACAATCTCAACAAACGCAGCAGCCACAATACAGCCAAGCACCTCAATATAATCAGCCGGCGCAACATCAGGCACCGTTCCCGACTGGTCAGCAGCAGGGTGGAGGCTTCACGCCGGGCCAGTTTTAGGGGGTAACTATGGAACTTAGACCCTATCAACAGGAGGCCCGTCAGTCTATTCAGGCCGAGTGGGATAAGGACATTCAGCGAACGCTGCTTGTCCTGCCTACAGGCTGCGGGAAGACAATTGTATTTTCAAAGGTTATAGAAGACCGGGTAAGGATGGGCGAGCGTGTGCTCGTCCTGGCCCATCGGGGGGAGCTGCTTGACCAGGCATCCGATAAGCTGGAGAAATCCACCGGACTTAAAACAGCCACCGAAAAGGCGGATCAAACATCTATAGGCAGTTGGTTCCGGGTTGTCGTGGGCAGCGTCCAAACGATGATGCGTGAAAAGCGGCTAAAGCAGTTCAATAAGGATTTTTTTGACACCATTATCATCGACGAGGCGCATCATTGCTTATCGGACAGTTATCAGAGGGTACTTGATTATTTTGATCAGGCTAATGTGTTGGGTGTTACGGCCACGCCAGACCGGGGAGACATGAGGAATCTGGGAAGCTACTTCCAAAGCTTGGCCTATGAATACACGTTGCCCAAAGCGATTAAAGAGGGATATCTAAGCCCGATTAAGGCTATGACGATCCCGTTACAGATCAACCTGTCAGCCGTTGGACAACAAGCCGGTGACTTTAAATCTGGCGACCTGGGCACAGCGCTAGACCCATACTTGGATTCAATCGCCGCCGAAATGTGGCGTGTCGCGCAAGACAGAAAGATTGTCGTGTTCCTTCCGCTGGTCAAGACCAGTCAGAAAATTACTTCTATATTAAATGCAGTCGGCTTCCGAGCTGCGGAAGTCAACGGGGAATCACAGGATAGATCGCAGATATTAGAGGACTTTGATAGCGGTAAATATAATGTGCTGTGCAACTCCATGCTTCTCACGGAGGGATGGGATTGCCCCAGCGTAGATTGTGTTGTTGTTCTGCGGCCGACTAAGGTCCGTAGTTTATATAGTCAAATGGTTGGGCGTGGTACCCGACTATTCCCAGGTAAAACTGAATTATTGCTATTGGACTTCCTCTGGCATACAGAAAGACATGAGCTCTGCCATCCCGCACATTTAATTGCGGAGAATGAAGAGGTTGCTCAGGCTATGACTAAGCAGATTGAAGAAGCTGGTATTGCGCTGGATCTGGAAGACGTCGAGAAGAAGGCTGCTGAAGATGTTATTACACAGCGTGAAGAAGCCTTGGCCAAGCAGCTAGAAGAAATGAAGAAGCGGAAACGAAAGCTAGTTGATCCGCTTCAGTTTGAAATGAGCATTCAGGCAGAGGACCTGTCCAGTTATGTTCCTTCGTTCGGTTGGGAAATGTCTCCACCGAGTGACGCACAGGTGAAGACGTTGGAGAAGCTGGGCATTATGCCGGATGAAATCGATAATGCAGGCAAGGCTACCAAGCTGCTGGAGCGTTTGGACAAACGGCGTGCGGAAGGACTGACGACACCAAAACAGATCCGTTTCCTGGAGCAGCGTGGATTTGAACATGTTGGCACTTGGTCGTTCGATAACGCGAAGAAGCTGATTGATCGGATCGCCGGCAATGGCTGGCGAATACCGGACGGTGTTGACCCGAAGGAATACCGTGGGAAATAGCTAATACAGCCATAAAAAAAGGAGACATATTTTAATCTGCCCCCTAAAATAGTCAATCTTAACTAAGTGCTACTCCCAATTCCCGTGCGAACCAGAGTATTTGTAATAAACCATCAGTTTCACGGGATCTATAGGGCCGCAATCAGGTGATTGATTATCTTGCCAATCAACAGTTCCTTTTGCTGTTCCAGCATCTGGGTCCTGAACTGTAAAATACTCTTTCATCACTTTGAGCACATGTGGTTTTGGAGCATTGTTCATGACGAAGTTTAAGACTTCATCGAATCGAGGAACAGGCGTCTCACTGGCTTCATTAGAAACCACTCTAATTAGTGGGATCGGTGTAATTTCATTTTCGTTAATTTCAAACATGTTAGCAATGTTGATTCGTTCTTCTTCGCTGAGAGGACGAAGACCACCTATTTCTTTAATTTCTTCATGATCAACCATAGTTGGACGGGTTACTAACATTTATTTACCTCCCTTGATATTTGACTCATCACATATTTTCGGCAAAAAAAATAAATTAAAACCTATTTTGTGATAAAAATCACCATCACCATAAAGAGGAGGTTTGTGGATGAATATGGAGCATAAACTGGATCTTATTGCTTTGCTGGGCCATGTTGATCCAGCCTACCTGAGTTATCAGGAATGGGTTAATGTCGGCATGGCATTGAAATATGAAGGTTATACGGCCAGTGATTGGGATGATTGGAGCAAGCGGGACAGCGGCCGTTACCGTCCCGGTGAGTGCTTCAAGAAGTGGACTTCCTTTGAAGGATCTGGCACCCCCATCACCGGCGCAACTATTACCCAAATGGCGAAGGATAACGGCTGGATGCCACGTTCTGCGTTTTCGGATCGAGAAGATCATGAGCTGGGATGGGATGATGAAATTTCTGGCGGCGATTATGTTGTCGTTGATAAGAATTGGATAGAGGGCAAAGAAATCCATCAGCCTTCTGCTTGGAATCCTGTACAGCAATTGACCACTTATCTGGAAACGCTGTTCGAGGCATCGGAGAATGTCGGGTACGTGACGGATACCTGGGTGAATGATGATGGTAAATACCTTCCCACAAAGGGCGCATGGGACCGTACAGCCGGTGAACTTATTCAGCTACTCAACCAAAGCGGGGGAGATATAGGCTCTGTGCTGGGTGACTATAATCCGGCAGCAGGGGCATGGATACGATTCAACCCGCTAGACGGCAAGGGTGTCAAAAACGATAATGTGACCGAGTTCCGATATGCGTTGGTCGAGTCTGACACAATGGATATTGAGAAGCAAAACGCCATCATGCGGGAACTGGAGCTGCCGATTGCTGTTATGGTCTACAGCGGCGGCAAGAGTATCCACGCCATTGTGCGGGTCGAAGCGGCCAATTACGACGAGTACCGTAAACGGGTGGACTACCTCTATACTGTCTGTAAAAAGAACGGATTGAACATCGACAATCAGAACCGTAACCCTTCCAGGCTATCGCGCATGCCGGGAGTAGAGCGAAAAGATAAGAAGCAATTCATTGTTGATACGAATATTGGGAAAGCGAGCTGGGCCGAATGGCATGAGTGGATAGAAGGAGTCAATGACGATCTTCCAGACCCTGAAAGCCTGACGGACTTTTGGGACAACATGCCGGTGCTGTCTCCACCTTTAATACATGGCGTATTGCGGCAAGGTCATAAGATGCTGCTGGCGGGACCATCAAAGGCAGGTAAGTCGTACAGTCTTATTGAGCTTTCCGTTGCAATCGCCGAGGGCAAAAAGTGGCTAGCATGGCAATGTACGCAGGGAAAGGTGCTGTATGTCAACCTGGAGCTTGATCGGCCGAGCTGCCTGCATCGCTTCCGTGATGTTTATACGGCGCAAGGAATGCCGCCCCGGAACATCAACAATATCGACATATGGAACCTGCGGGGCAAGTCGGTACCGATGGACAAGCTGGCCCCCAAGTTGATCCGGCGCGCAGCCAAGAAGAATTATATTGCTGTTATTATCGATCCGATTTATAAGGTCCTGACAGGTGACGAGAACAGTGCCGACCAAATGGCCCACTTTACGAACCAGTTTGACAAGATTGCAACGGAGCTGGGGGCGGGCGTAATCTACTGCCACCATCATTCAAAAGGCTCACAAGGCGGCAAAAAATCTATGGACCGCGCTTCTGGTTCCGGGGTATTTGCCCGAGATCCTGACGCGTTGATTGACTTGGTGGAGCTGGAGGTTACGGAAGCGCTGCTGAAGCAAGAAGAGAATAAGGCGATTTGTACCATGTATCAGCAGCTCTTTGAACAGCACAACCCGGCATACCTGCAGGAGCATGTGTCACAGGATGATCTGCTCAGTGCCAAAGCTATAGAAGACCACGCCAAGCGCGCGATGCCGCACGTCATGACGAATATCATGCCAACCATAGAGCAGGTCCTCAAGGCTGTAAAAGTCCGATCAGCATGGCGCGTGGAAGGCACACTGCGGGAGTATGCCAAGTTCGAGCCAGTTAATATGTGGTTCCAGTATCCGGTTCACCGCATTGACGAAGTCGGCAGCCTGAAGGACATTGATCCAGATGGGGAATCCTCAAAGCCACCTTGGCAAAAGGCATCTGGCAAGCGCAAGGACAAGGCCAAAGAGCAACGCCGGAGCAAAGCCGAAGAATTTGAGGAAGTCGTAAATAACTGCAACTTTGGCGAACCGCCGACTGTTATGGATATTCTGTCATGGTACAGCTCAACTGGGAAAGAGGTTGCCGAACGTACTGTGAGGGACTGGATTAAGAAATATGGGTATGAGATTGATCGTTCCATTGGATTCCGTATCGTCAAAAAGGAAGAAGAGTAATTGCGGCGGCGACCATGTTTTTATGGTGGTTGCAAAAACTTGCGGCAATCATCGTTTTATGGTCGCCGCAAGTTGCGAAACATGATTGCCGCAATTCCGCAAAAAGTTGCGGGGATTTTGATACGTGGTGATTGCCGCAAGTTACAGCGGCGACCACTATATTAAAATATAAAGGAATAGGGAGGGGCGTGACGCAAGCGCCCCTCCCCCTTCTCCTACATTTTAAAAAACCCCCGTTGAAAAAATTGGAAATTAGTCAGGAGGTTTTGAGAATGGCAAATGGGTTGGGCAAGAGAAGTGGAAAATTGAATATCGGTAGATTTATGCCCCCTGGTTATCATAAGCGTCCAGGTGAAGAATATGATGTTTCGAAAAGCGAGGTTGTTCAATGGCTGATTCGACAACCGTCCATACAAGAATACGTATGGGACCAGTTCAAAATGTCTCAGGATGTTTTCTACAATCGAGCTACAGGCAAATGGCAAGGGGTTGATTACAGTGACAACTGAATTCTTCATGCCGATGAAACCGCCGACTGCTACACATCAGGAAAAGCAGGTTGCTATCATAAACGGAAAACCAGTGTTCTACGAGCCGGATGAGCTGAAGGCAGCACGTGCGAAGCTAACAGCTCACTTAGGAAAGCATGTCCCGGAGAAAAAATATACTGGGGCGTTACGGGTGGTCGTGAAATGGTTGTTTCCGATCTCTGAAGGCAGCAAGCATTATGACGGGGAATGGAAAAAGACAAGACCTGATACGCACAATTTGAACAAGCTGCCGTTCGACATTATGACTGAATTGGGTTTCTGGACTGACGACGCGATTGTAGCCAGTGAAATCATAGAAAAGTTTTGGGCGAAGGTGCCAGGTATATATATCCGTATCGAGGAGTTATAGCCTATGGATTACGGGGCGTTTTACCGGGATGTTGTTGCATGGATCGGTCAAGTCAATGAGGCTGCCATGAAGTTCGGTATGAGTAATGCTGAGTTTTGGAGGTGGGTTGCCGACTCTTCTAGTGAGATTTGCAAGAAGTACCAGGATAACCGGCTGGCGATCAAGCAAATGATTATGCTGGTAGAATGGCTTGAGGAAGTTTATGAGAGGCAGAAAAAAACAGGGTGATTTGTCCAGAGTGTTGCAATGAGATGGACGAGATTCAATCCGATGTGTATCAGTGTCAGTGTTGTGGCTTTCTGGCCGAACAGCTGAGCTGGGATATAGATCAGGACGGAGAATAGAGAGGGTGAAAACGCCATGAATAAACAAGAGATTGCGCGTATTGCTGCTGAGACTGCACTAGAATTTTATAAAAAGGAGCAGGAACGGCAAAATAAACTTAAAAGAGATCGACGGCTGAGAAACACAAAGATGCTACTTCGCAATTATCGCAAATTTAAAATTCATTGTGGTTCTAATGTGCAAGAACTTGAAGAGTTGAAGGACCCTGACTCTTTCGAGTATCTGGACACTGATGATCTGGCTATTGAAGCAATTATAAAAAATAAAGAACGTACAGCAGCTATGGTGAGTTATATTGATCGCATGCTTGATGTTTATCAGATTCTGTCCGAGAAATCGAAGAAGCCAGAAGATATACGACGGTTCAAAATACTGTTTGATTTATATGTTTCAGAGCAGGAAAAAACAGTGGAAGACCTTAGTGACTGTCACAAAATCAATAAAAGATCGATTTACCGGGATATCAATAAAGCCTGTGAAGCCTTTTCCAGCTTGCTTTTTGGGGTGGATGGCATTCGATTGATCAGTTAAACATCGTGTCACTAATTGACCATTTACGGTGTCATTTTGAAAATGTTAATATGATAGTGTGCTAAAGTTGTAAGAGGGTGTTGGGATGTGGTGGCGGAATATAGACGCAGTGTAACGGCGTAGCTAATGGCTCTTGGTAAAAGGGCGCTGAAGCTCCAGCAATATCGTGCGTAAACGAGATACCGTGAAATTTACCGTGCAGGGGTGAAAGTCCCTTGTCCACATCAAAATATACAAGAGAAAGCGACGGGAAACCGCCGCTTTTTTGCGTTCAGGAGGATGGACAAACTTGGGAGAATATACGAGATACCGAAAAACGTCAGTGATTGAGGTAGTAGGCAAAAATGATTCCGGCATGATCGTTCGGAATGTGGGAAATCCGCGAGATCGTTGGACTGTGCCTTTTGAAGTTTTCGATTCAACATATGATCCTGAAACACGAGTCTCTAACCCGCAAATCGAGAACAATTTCAAATATCACAAAGCCGACGAAGCCAAGGGAGCACAACATGACAAGGTGCGTAGCGCATGCAAGGAGCTTGCTTATACACTTGATGACCTGCTGCCTAATAGTCGTGAGAAATCATTGGCTATGACTAAGCTTGAAGAAGTCATGATGTGGGCCAATGCAGGAATAGCACGTAATTAACACCTTTTTCCCGGCTTAATCCGGGGATATGACACATACAGGATTATAGCGGTTCGATTCCGCTGTGTGTCTTACTAGTGGGTTAGATGAATTTATGGGTTGCTGTTTGATATCGAGTATGATATATTTATATCGAGGACGATATCAGATGTCCGATATCAAACAGAGAGAAGGAATAATTGATTTATGGCAGAAATCATCAATTACGCAACACCCAAAGGAAAGTCTGAGGTCGATGAGGCTATTTTACAACTGCACGAGAAAGCCGAAAAGGGTAATAAACAGGCTACTCGTGAGTTGGACGATATCCTTTACACCTTGGAACGATACGAAGACGGAATGCCACATTCACGGCAAATAAGGGGGCGGCTTTATGAACTCCGTCCCGGAAGGTACAGAATCCTTTACTTTCGTTGGCAGGGTAAACTGGTACTACTGACGATGTTCAGGAAGAAGACCCAGCAAACCCCGGTTCACGAGATTGAACGTGCCGAATCAAGAATGAAGGATTGGCTTAATCGTTACAAGGAGTAACGAGAATAGTAGGGAGGCTGGAATACAGCCTCCAAAATTCCGGCTTAGTGGAGGTGAAAACATAAATGGAAGATAATAAATTTAAAACTTGGTCCGACCTTAAAAGTAAATTGACCTACAAAACAGATCATGAAAAGAAAGTAATTTCTGAGATGGCACGTATGGTGAATGCGATCGTTAAAAGACGTAAAGAGCTTGGTCTCACTCAGCGCGAAGTAGCTGAAAGAGCGGGCGTTACGCAGGCGCAAATTGCGCGATTGGAAACATCGACTTCTGTACCATCCATTGAAACAGTGATCAAAGTTGGCATGGCACTTGGTCTCACGGTTGGTTTTAAAGAATCCGCTGATGAACAAGCAGCCTCCAAACTGGTTTATGCGTGATCTTTAAGGTGTAATAAGTAATATGATATTTCTGCCATAAAATATCAGGAGGGAGCCGAAAGGCTCCTTTTTCTTTTGTGATTTTAACTATCTTTTGAGAGGAGCTGAATTGTGATGGCAGGAGGACGGAAAAGTAAATATCAAACCCACGTTGAACCCAAGCTCCTGCTTATTGAAGCATGGGCGCGTGATGGGATGATTCAGGAGGATATTGCCAAGAAACTTGGGGTGGCGATGTCCTCTTTTTCTGAGTATAAGAACAAATACCCGGAATTAACGGAAGCCCTAAAAAGAGGGCAGGAAGTCGTTGACGTGCAAGTGGAGAATTCGCTGCTTAAGCGGGCTATGGGTTACCGATACGATGAGGTAACCAAAGAGGCGTCCAGGGAGCTGGACGAAGAGACCGGAGAATATAAGACGATTATGGTGGAAACCAAGCGTGTCACGAAAGAGGTTCAACCGGATGTGACTGCACAAATATTCTGGCTCAAGAATCGTAGGCCTGATGTGTGGCGGGATAAAAAAGAGTTGGATGCGAATGTAAAGGCTTCTAAGCTGGAGGATTTGCTATGATTACCTGCCAACGAATCATTGACCGTCGTCGAGAGCTGTGGGAACAAAGCCATGATGTTGAACAAGATAAGGCTTATCGCGAGTCCGTTGCGCTTTACCTGATCGAACATCCAGAGGTACGGGCCGAGGTCCGTGACCATCCCGAGCATCTTATAGAAATGCTGTTCGTTATTGTCGATAAGGATAAGCGCACAAGCCCGTTTTTCATGAATGACGCGCAGCGCATGTTTTGTGAAAAGCTCAACACGGCCATAGAAGAGTTCAAAGCTGGCAGGCGGTTACACCTTCGTTTTCTTGTTCTCAAGGGCAGGCAACAGGGCTTTACTTCCTTCATCACGGCTTATCAGCTCGCTTGCACCATAACCCGTAAGAACTTCGAGGGCTTCACGGCTGCCGATGAAGATGGCAACAGTTCCGCGATCTTCGAGAATAAGGCCAAGTATCCGTACAATGCCCTGCCGGATGCGATCAAGCCCACTGAGAAGTTCAACAACCGTAAGCAGCTCCTATTCGATAAGCTGCACAGCTCGTGGGAGATCAAGACGGCCAGCCGGAACATGGGCCGTTCCCGTACGATTAACTTCTTCCACGGGTCAGAGGTTGCCTTCTGGCGTGACGGGATCAGCGGCGTACAGGCTGGGCTGGGCGAGGCTTTGACCAAGGATGCCATACAGATATACGAGTCTACCGCCAACGGATACAACGAGTATAAGGACCTGTGGGACAGTGAGACCTGGGAGAATTGCTTCTTTGCTTGGTGGTTGACTCGCGAATACCGTATGTCATTCGAAAGCCCTGAACGTGAGAAGTGGTTCCGCGATCAAGTTGCTGGAGCTGCGGGGTGGATATGGGAACGATGCCGTTGGCTACTGGATACGATTGAGCTGGAATGGTCACAAATCTATTGGTATTACGTCAAGTATGACGGCTACATCAATAAAGACATGATTAAGCAGGAGTATCCTTGTTCGCCACATGAAGCATTCCTTGCTTCCGGGCTTTGCGTGTTCAATCAAGAGATCATTGTAATGCGAATTGAATATCTCAAGCGTGTATACGCTCAGCAGCCCCCGAGACGGGGCTATTTTCGTTTCAAGTGGAATGACCCTGATACCCAGGACAAGATACTCGACGAATCAATCGAGTGGGTCGATGCAAAGGATGGGTACATCACGCTGTATCAGGATGTGCAGCCCCGATATCCATATGTGATCGGTGGCGACACCAAGGGCGAGGGCAAGGACAAGTACGCCGGGACGGTCATTAACAATGTGACCGGAAAGCGCTGCGCTACGCTTCATATGGAGCTGAGCAACAGTAAGCCGTTCACCTGGCAGATGTACTGTATGGGCCGTTACTTCAACAATGCGCTTATTGGTATTGAGATTAACTTCAACACGGCTCCAATCGAAGAGCTGGTAAGGCTCAAGTATCCCAAGCAGTACATGCGGCAGCGGTATGACAGCATGACCAAACAAGTCCAGGCTAAGCAGGGATGGAAGACGGATGGCAATACACGGCCGCTTATTATCGATAAAGAGATCAGTCTGATCGAGGACAACATAGATCTGTTCGTCGATATTACTTTCCTGCAAGAGTGCCTGACATTTGTTTATGACGAGAACGGGCGGCCGGATGCTGAGAACGGCAAACATGATGATGTTCTTATATCGGACATGATCGCCAATGAGATCCGCAGCCAACAAAGCTTTATTGTTCGGGATGATCCGGTTGAAGCTAAGCCTTTGCCATTCCCATTCCAGTCCAGCGATGATGACGATGAAGGAGGTTTTCTTACGTGGTAAATGAAATGATTGTGATCGGTAACTTGCTTATGCTTCCCAACCTTGAGGAAGAGACAGTAAAGCTGATTAACAAGACGCTGCGTGACATGGTAGGCCAGTACACATACAGCCGCCCACCCGATACAGAGCTTCAGGCGACCAATCCTATTGCGGCAGCTCAAAAGGCTGTGGCTGATATATTTGGTCAAAGCGTACTAGATGAATGGATGAATGGGGTGACGCCGCGTGGCAATGCAGATAGCTGAGGAAACTACGATACAGAAGCAGTACAAGGCCGGATTGAACTACCTGAAACAGATGGGATTCACCGATGCCTGGCCGGAGTATGAACGCTTTAAGGCGGGGGATCAGTGGCCTGCTCCAACAGCTAAAACTAAAACGCTCCCGCGTCCAGTGTTCAACATCGTACGGTACATCCAGAATCATAAGGTCAGTAGCGTAATGAATGAGAACGTCAATATGCTGTTCAGCGCCCAGGAGAATGTTAACGGCATGCCGGAGAATGAAGAAGCCGCTGCGCAACGGGCTCAGGAAGCTGGCGACCTATTTACTCGCTTTTCTGCCACAACGTGGGAGAACTTAAAGCAGGACGAGTTGAACGAGGAATCACTAGAAAGCTGCTCCAATACGGGTACTGGTATCTGGCACTATTACTGGGATAATGAAGTAAAGGGCGGGCTGATTCGACCATACCAGGGCGAAATGGTAGGCGAAGTACTGGACCCAATCAATGTGTTTTTCGGTAATCCGCAACATCGTAAGGTGCAGAAGCAGCCTTACATTATTATCAGTAGCCGGGAGTCGTTGGATGCGGTGAGGAAAGAAGCTAAGGCGAATAATTTGTCTGCTGAAAAGGTGCTGATGATTAACGCTGATAAGGAGACGCAAGCCGAGGCATACGATTCAGCTAAGCGGGAATTGGACGGATCTGAAAAGGTTACGTTGCTGACAAAGTATTGGAAAGAGGACGGCAAAATCTTCTTCTCCAAAGAGGCAGCGGGGCAAACGGTTAAGCCCAAGACGGATACAGGTTTTGTACTGTACCCTATTGTTGTCATGCAGTGGGAACGCAGGAAGAAGGCCATTCATGGGGTGGGAGATGCAGAAGGCATTATTCCGAATCAGAAGGCTATTAACTTCCTCATGGCTATGCAGCTCCTGTCTGTGCAGCTCACGGGCTGGCCTAAGGTGGTCTATAACCCTAACTTCATTGATGCTAAGAGCTTGAACAATGACCCGAGCCAAGCTATACCGGATCAGTCGCCCCCGGGACAGCGGTCTATTGATTACCTTACACCGGGACCTGTATCTCCTTTGGCAAAAGGACTGGTTGAAGCATTCATTGACTACACCAAGATGCTTTCAAGTGCCCAGGATGCAAGTACTGGGGATATATCCAGTGGCAACCTTAACGCTTCGGCCATTATGCTGTTGCAAAAGGCTGCTGGCGTACCAATTGAGTCCATCAAAAAGCGGTTCTACCGTGCGATAGAGGATATCGGCAGAGTATGGGAACAGTTTTGGAAGGTCCGTTACAATACCACCCGACGTGTCAATTTGAAGGACGATGACGGGGAAGAGTACTCGCAGGATTTTAAGGGTTCTGATTACGCTGGCATTGAGCTCAACCTAAAAATAGACGTTGGTCCAGCATCCACATATTCTGAGGAGCTTATGATGTCTTCCCTTGATAAGCTGTTCGATGGTGAAAAGATCACGCTAGAAGATTACCTGGAGTTCGCGCCTAAGAATGTTATTCCATTCAAAGACCGCTTACTTAAACGGATCGAAGAGCGACAACAGCAACAGGCCGCACAAGAAGCCGCTATGCAACAGATGCAGGCACAGCAGCCGCAGGAAGATCCGGCAGCCGCCCAACAAGCACAGTTGCAACAACAGTTGGCGCTTAAGCAGCAAGACCATGCAAACCGCATGGAGCTGGAGCAAGTCAAAGCACAAACCCAATTACAACAGGCAGCTATGAGGCAGCCGCCTGTAACTAAATAAAGGAGATGATTAATATGCCAACCGTAACAGCACCAGCTATTGGACAATCTTCCGGTGAACGTCTCACCACATTCTTAGACACGGTAAGCAAGGACCCGATTACTTGGACATACCCCGAGGCTCAGGACAAAATTCAGATTCGCAACAGTGGAGCAGAGCCTATCAAAATTACAATTGGTTCTGACAGTATTACACTGGATCGAGACAAGACGGTCATTAAAGAGATGAGCTTCACGGAGTTCACAGCCCAAACGGTTAACCCGGATTCTGCGTATACCAATCAGATCGATGTGGTGGCCACCATTATTCCGAAGACAGGAGCTGCTGATTCTGTTCCTTGGAGCGGCATCACGGGCAAGCCTTCAACGTTTGCGCCTAGAGTTGGGACAGGGGCAACGGATGCTAAAGCGGGTAACTGGCTGCCTAAGATTGCAGAGGTGAGTGACGCAACAACGGTAGGTAAAGCCCTTATGGGTGCAACCGATGCCGCCGCAGGTCGTACAGCAATCGGTGTTACTACCGCTACCACAGCAACCGCTGGTATCGTCAAGCAAGCTGCTGCACAGGCCAATAGTGCTGCAACAGACGTTGCTGGGTTGGTGGCCAACTTCAATACCCTGCTTACCAACCTTCGGGCAGCGGGACATATCGCACCTTAATAGGATTTCAATATCGGGCTTCCGCTGAGACTGCGGGAGCCTATTCTATTTTCAAAATTCGGACGTAATGGCTGTGGTCGTCGCACAGCAGGAGGATCGCTATGGATGAAGAACAATTGCAAGGCCAATCGGGCGTAGAGGTTCCTGTCGCCGGGGAACAACAAGAAGGACAACAGCAAACGGAAACTACAGCCACCGATCCGGGCGCAGCATCATCTGAGGTCGCCGCTCAGGGTGGAGAGGATAATAAAGATTATGGCCCGATCATCACGGCAGAGATTGCTCGTAGAGAGGCCAAGCTTCAGGAACGATATGAGAGTCAATATGGCTCTACCCAGAAGAATCTGGAGCGTGTAGCTAAGCTGTACGGCTTTCAGGATGTAGACCAATACATGGCTGCCCTTGATCGGTATGAACATGAGCAAGAGATTGCTGCCGAAGCACAGCGCCTTGGTGTGGACGAACAGGTAGTGCTGGAACACCTAGCCCCGTTACGGGAAAAGCTGACCCAGTACGAACAGGAAATGCAGTCCGTCCGAGAAGAAAAAGAGCTGCTTCGTGTGGAGCGGGAGATTGCGGATCTGACCAAGCAATACCCTGACTTTGGACAGTATCAAGAGGCCATCATTCAGAAGGCCATCGAAACAGGATACCGCTTAGAGGATGCCTACAAGCTTGTTACCTTTGAAGACAAGCTAGCCAACATCAGCAAGCAGACGGAAGCGGACACTATCCGCAAGCTACAAGAGAATGCCAACAGTACGCCAGGTGCGCTTGGAGCTGAAGGCGCTGAGCATAAGACAGGTTTTGCTGCTCTGTCTAAAGAGGATCAACGAAAAATGATAGCAGAGGTCAAAGCCGGAAGGCGAACTTCACTTTAAGAGAGGATGATTTTAAATGGCAACACAAGTACAATCCTATAACAATACTACAGGCACTAACCAACTATCTGCGGAGAACGCAACGTTCTATCAAACTGCGATGCTGGATCGTTTGCTGCCGGAACTCGTGTACATGAAATACGGCGAAAAGAAGAACATTCCTAAACGTTCGGGGGCTACAGCTCAATGGCGTAGACTGAATAGTTTGGCCGTTTCCACCACGGCCGTTACAGAGGGCGTCACACCGGATGCCGTAAACTTGGATATCACAGCCGTTACCGCCACGGTGCAAACGTATGGAGCGTGGACGAAAATCTCTGACTTCTTGGATTTGGTCGGCCTTGACCCCGTGCTTACAGAAACGTCCGAATTGATGGGTGAGCATGCTGGGGAATCGTCTGATACTGTTGTTCGCGATGTCATTTACGCTGGCACGAACGTGCAGTATGCGAATGGCAAGGCTACACGTGCCACTCTTACCGCATCAGATACGGTCAAAGCAATTGATATCTTGCGTGCGCGTCGGACGCTGAAGCGGAACAAAGTGAAGCCTATTAACATCCCTGGTCGTGGTCGTGGATACATTGCCTTTGTTCATACGGATGTGGCAATGGATCTCATGCAGATGCCGCAGTGGGAGAAGGCAAACGTGGAGAATGCAAAGAGCGATTTCGTAGACGGCATTATCGGTAAGATGTACGGCGTGTACTTTATTGAGGTGGATAATGGTATGAAGTATCCGGCTGCTGGTGCATCTGGTGCCGATGTATTTGCTACCTTATTTATTGGTCGCGGCGCTTATGGCGTGCCAGACATTGAAGGCAGCTCTAAACCGGAGATCATCGTTCACGGTGCTGGTTCCGCTGGTTCTGCTGACCCAATGAACCAGTTCAATACAGTGGCTTGGAAATCCGTATTTGCCACGCTACGTATTAATGAACTCTGCTTAGTCCGTATGGAATCAGGTGCGACAGTCTAATAAAAACATTCTGGAGGGGCTACGGCTCCTCTTTTAATTTATAGGAGGGCAATTATATGTCGGATGAAACAAATGTAAGTGTTGGAGCTGAGGAAGAGGACAAAAAGGCAGCAGCCGAAAATCAGAAGAAAGCAGCGGATCTGGAAAAGAAGTTGGAAAGTCAGATTGCCCGCGAGGAAAAGGATTATAAAAAACAGTTGGCAAAAATGAAGAAAGTCACCATGACTATTCCCGAGGACCCAAACAACCCAGACGATGTTGTGCCAGTAGTGTGGAACGGTATTGTCTATACCATCCCTCGTGGGGTTGAGGTTGAGGTACCGGAAGTGATCCGCGACATCTGGCGTGAAAGCTATACCAAGACACAAGAGGTCAACAAACGGATTCGTGAATCTGTGAAAAAAGAATTAAAGATTAACTAATTAGGCGGGGTGGTACCTTGTTACTACAGGAGATTTTGGACGAAATTGCGGAGAAGTACCCGCACGGTCTGCCTAATGCCAGTGTCATTCGGAAGCTTAATACGCTTCAAGGGGAGCTGTTCCGCAGGTATGTAAGGGTCAATACGATGGTTGCCTATGATATCCTGGGTGGCGTGTTCGCTTACCCTATGCCTGCGAAGCTCAGCAACATCATTGACGTCGTGGTGGGTGATAAGGAATATGTCTACTACGGTGTGAAGGGACAGGCAGATTGTCCTTTTTATTATGTCACTGAAAGCGACGAGCTGGGCATCTATCCTACGCCGGAGGAAGACGCACCTGGGGCAATGATCATCAGCTATTACAAGGAGCCTAAGCCATTGCTGGAATCGGCTTTGAAAGTAGCACCAGACTTGGACGATGATTACCATATGCTGCTTGTGTATGGTGCTCTGGCGCAGATATGCGAGGGCTTCAACGATGCTGATATGGTCAACAACTATACCGCCAAATTCAATGACCTGCTGACCGATTTTAAGCGAGTCATTCACGAGACCCCGGACTATCCATTCATTGAAAATGTGATGGGGGGTTATTTGGTATGAATCAAGCGAGCTTAATGATTGCAGCCCAGTATCGTAATGCAGACCTGGTTAAACGCCAGTTCGGCGATGCCTTCTATATTGCTACGGCGTATGGTGTTTTTCCTGATGGATCGGATGTAACGAACCAGCTGCAGGCTTTGGTAGATATGGCGAACACCGAGGGTAGGCGTGCTATCTACTTCCCGCATGGGGATTACCATGTCCGGCTGATTAACAACGACGACAATGTCTATTACTTTGGTGACAATGCCAAATTTGTAGGCGGGTACGGGAAGAAGATTGCACAGATTGGCTTTTCTACGTCAGACGGAGCATTTGTGAATGTAAAGGATTTTGGTGCTGTTGGGGATAAAGTTACGGACGATACGGCAGCGATCCAAGCAGCCATTGAAGCGCTTAGGCTTGTGGGCGGATATGTGTTATTTCCTGCAGGTAAATATTATAGTGGGGAGCTAAAGTTGTACG
This sequence comes from Paenibacillus sp. FSL H8-0168, assembly GCF_038592955.1. Lineage (NCBI taxonomy): Bacteria > Bacillati > Bacillota > Bacilli > Caryophanales > Paenibacillaceae > Paenibacillus > Paenibacillus sp. FSL H8-0168. The sequence continues at coordinate 255,247 of NZ_CP151948.1, forward strand.
ACAACATTTCATTTGTCGGCGTGAATCGCACCTTTGACTATGAGTACACCTTGGGTCCTTCTCAAATCATATCAAGGATAGGCGATGCGCTATTGTTTCGTGCCAATGGTGCCAGCCACATCGGTATCCATAATCTTACTCTCGTAGGGCAGAACCGCGTAACACACGGAATAGATGCGTCGGTTCGGTTGCTTCAGATATCTAATTGCCAATGGGCTGGATTTGATACGGCTATTGGCTACGACACTGGAATTACACAAGGGCAACAATGGCAGATTAGCAATAATGGTATTTTCAACAACAATACGGGTATCAACTTGATGTATGACAGCAAAGTGTTTGATAACTTCATTTACACTTGCAAAACCGGATTGGTCTTCAACGGGTCTGCTTGTAACATTGTAAACAACAAGATTGAATACAACGATCGGCATATTTCTCTTACGAATACACAACGTTCCACCTTTGTTGGAAATACGTTTGATAGAGCAGAAAACGAAGGCATCTATATGATTGGGGCGAAGGATTTAACGTTTACAGGTAACGTTTTGATGGCGTCCGGATATTCAAACCCGAATGATTGGCAACAAACGCATTTGCGCATGACCAACTGTACAAATATAGCCTTTGATGGCAATGTATTTACGCTGAATTACTGGGAGGACAATACCAAGCCTACACACCTGTTAACGGGTTCGGGCAATACGGGCGTGGTGTTCTCAGGCAATGACATGGACAAAGGCGCTAAAGGGGCTATGATAACGGCCACGGGTGATATCTCGGTATATAACAATATCGGTACGTATAGGACTGTTAAAGATTCTCTTGCGTACGGAGTCGAGAAGTCATATGAGTTCTGGACAGATCCAGTCGCGGACAACTCCAAAAAGACATTGACCTTTACCCTCTCATTTAAGGACACGACCACAAGTAGCATATATGCCAGCCGTGTTTTCTTGCTGGTGCAGCGTGGTACAGGGGATGCGTCATATGTTCAGGGATCCGTCACGGATGTTATCGGCACCGGGAATATCGGTGTGGCTGCTCGGATCAGCATTAACCGTTGGGGTATCAGCGCGGAGGGTTCCAAAATTGTGCTGACAATTGCCAACGTAAATACAGCTCGAAATCCATACGAGGTAACAATAGAGGCTATCAAGTCATAGGGGGTGACGGTATGCAACCGTGGATAGCAAAGCCTTCCAAGCTTAAGCAGGCCGTTGCCACTCTGGCTGACGGTCTCAATCAGGCGATAGAGCCAACGGAAATTAAAGACGGCCAGTGTGTGGCTGCGTCGAATGTGGATTCTCTACTGTACCCAACGCTTCAGGTGGTAGAGGGACATACATTACATAGCCAACACACAGGCCATATAAGCCATATATTCAAGTTTAAGGACGCTTGGTATTGTACCAATGGTAAGGGCATGTACAAGCTGTCAGGGACGACATGGAGCCCAGTCTATGAATACGCGGACGTGGATAATAACCGCCAATGGGAGTCAGCCACCTTCTTCGATGGATCAAAATTGTACTTCTTTGCCGGTGGACTGTTGCGGCAGTGGGATGGGTCGTCGTCATCCGTTGTCACAGATGCACCTGCAGGTGAATATCTGGCGACGCATTCCAACCGTTTTTTCCTGGCTAATAAATCAGATAACTTGCTGTCCTTCTCGGGCCTGCGGGATGTGAACGATTGGAAGAGTACGGATAAGTATGTCGGTACCGGAAAGATCACAGTAGAAACGCCGGACGGAGAGAAACCAAGTGGACTGACTGCTTTCGCCAATCACGTCATTCTGTTTAAGCGAAACACCATGCATAAGCTGTTCGGTGAGGATTCAACCAACTTCAACATGACGCAGCCGTATGGGGTTGGCTGTATAAGCAAACAGAGCATAGTACCGACACGAGACTCACTGTATTGGCTCGGGCCAGACGGATTCTATGATTACATGGGTGGAGCTGCTCCGACCAAGATCAGCGAGCCCATTAGAAATTACATCAGGCAGATTAACATGGAATACGCCCATAACTGTTGCGCCGGCACAGATGGGCGTTTTGTGTATCTAAGCTTGGTAACGGGTACGTCTGTTACGCCAAACGTGACGCTTAAGTACGACATGCAGGGCGGGCGCTGGTGGCCTGTAAGCTTCATAGCAACATCATTCTTCCTTGATGGGCAGACATTGTACTTCGGTACAACAGACGGGCAGATTATGAAGATGGGTGGCAATGTTTTCGTGTGGCAACAGATCCCGTGGTCAATTGAGACAAAGCCATTTTCCGAAGACGACGAATCTGTCCGGAAGACGATCAACCGCCTGACCATCGTAGCGGACGTTGATCCGGGTGCTACGCTAAACGTTGCTTATGCTGCTGGCACAGAGGGCGGTACCTGGAATCAGGTGTATACGAGTAGTAACGGCAGCGGGGATATACAGAGTATCCGTATACCGGTTATCGTTCGTACGCCAGAGACTTGGTACCGCCTTAAGCTGTCCGGTATTGGCCGGGCTAAAGTACATCGTATTATACGTGAGGTGACGAAACGAAATGGCTAACGTGCAACTTTCTACAGTTAACCCAAGTCTGGGGGATATAAGTCAGAGCAATGTGGATCAGCTCCGGTCATTGGTTAAGCAGCTCCACAATGCTGCGGTCGTCCAAACGGAAGAGCTATTATACTTGCTCAATAACTTGGACACTCGGAACATAAATGAGATTGATGGAGATATTCTTGTGCAGGGGACCGTGACAGCCATTAAGATGAACGTCCAGAAGCTGTCCGCCATTACGGCTGACTTGGGTAAGATGACAGCCGGGGAAATCTATGGCGCGTATATTGCCACATCTGAGAATCAGTATCCTATGGTGACGATTACCCCTGAAGGTCTCAAAGGTTATGGTCCAAAAGGTGGGGAGTCCCTTTCCTTGGGGCAGGCAGATGACGGCGGTGCGCTGTTGTTTATGGAAGATGGTTCTCCTAAGGGGTCTATATATGCTGACGCAGAAGGACTGCATGTAGGGAATATGGCGAGCATTCATATTAAAAGTGTGGATGATGTGACTTATCTTGAAGGGCCTATAAGCTTTGAAAATGCCTTAGAGATAAGTGGCCTGGAAATAAAGAATGTAAAAGATCTCGAAATGACTATAGCTGAGCTTAGGGGAAAAATGGAAAATGACATCATAGTTAATGCCAACTTTGATAACAGTACACGGCATTTAAAGTTGTTTAGTAAAACAAGAACTGTCGCTACAGTGTTTATCCCCGCAAGCGCTCCAGAGTAATCATTGACTTGTTCCCCGGAAATGGTAGAATTAGGGCAAATCTACTATTCGGGGGAACTAAAAATGAAAAAGTGGTCTTATTTACTCATCGGCATGCTATTCGGTGTAGTTGTCGCCACAGCCGGTAGTGCCTTTGCGGATCAAATAAAATCTTTAGTTGGGCAGACAGTAGCTGGGGAATATACGGTTAAAGTCAACGGCAGTGCGTTAGCAGAAAATGCAATTGTTGTTGATGGCAAGGCACATGTGCCATTACGTGCTGTATCCGACTCTTTAGGAGCAGGTGTGAAAGTGGATGGGAAAACAATTCAAATAGATACGCAAACAAGTGTAGAGTCTTCTGTTGAAACGAAAGAACCAAAAAAGAATGCTCAGTTGGAATCTGAAAACAGTCAGATATACACACAAAATTTAAAAGCTATGATAACCTCGACAGAGGGTGATAAAGCCTTCTGGGAGAGATTATTGAGTGACACAGAAAATAGTCAAGTAAAATACAACAAAAGAATAGAAGAGTTAACGAATCTTCCGGCTAGCAAGGACTCTGTTACTCAAGAAACGCGGAAAAAGTCTTTAGCTCATGCACAAGATATGATAGAAGAAAACAACAAAAAAATTGCTGAGTACAAAGATAAAATTTCCAAGTACGATGAAGATATTGCGAAGTTAGAAGCACAGCTTGCGGCTTCAAATAAATAATCACTAAGGACTCTCATTCGAGGGTCCTTTTATTTTGTCCAGAAAGGAGTGTGGGTATATGGTAACTGTCCGAAATCAGATCGGTAACGGCGGTGCCAATTACGGTACCGCAAATGCCGCACTCAAGAAAAAGCTCGTACAGACTCAATCCAATATTGCTAATAATTCCGGCTTCAAGCAGAACGAGACGCAGCGTGCTCTTTCGGTTCTTCAGCAGCGGGAAGCAGCAGGGCAGGACACCACAGCTCAACGTAAGTATCTTACTTCCAATTTGGGGTATCAATTTCCTGTTGTCACCAAGCCATCGATAACAGCGCAGCCATTTAAGCCGGTCAATACGATCAGCGCCAACACGCAGCAAGGGAACGATCTTATGGGGCAGATGCGCCAACTTGCTACCAAGCAGGCCACGCCGTTTTCATATGATGTTCAATCTGATCCAGAGTACAAAGCTGCTTTGCAAAGGGCACAGTCCAACATCAAGGCAGGAACGAATCAGAACATGGCCGAGATGAACCGCCGCGGCATCCTGAACAGTACAATTACCACAGATCGAGCCGACGAGATTGCCGCAAATGAAATGGGGCGTGTGGAAACGGAAGTTGTTCCTTCGCTTGTCAGCCAAGCATATCAGCGCTATCAGAACGAACAGGCACAGCAGCAACAGCAATTCCAGAACCTTGGAACCACTGCACAGATGTACCAGGGCGAGGATCAGCGGGCCTTTGGTAATAAGGTCACGGAAGCTGGTGAAACAGGCAACTGGATGCCAGAGGGAGCCCAGGATATTGTTAATAACATTCTGTCTCTCAAGCAGCAGGCTGAGGCGCCGGGGGTTACGGCTCAACAACGTGCACAGTTAAGCGCACAGGCTGACGGGGCACGAGCTCAGTTATTGTCCTTGGGAGTTAATCCTAGTGCTTACGGTGCGAACGTTAATTCTTCCGCGGCTCGTGCTGCTAATCCTGGTATTCGTACCTTGCAAGGTCAGGCGCAGGATCTGGCGGCTCAAGGTCAACAGTTCAACCAGAACCTTCAAGCGAAGCAATTTAACGAAGGTGTTCGTCAATATGATCAAAACTTTGCTTATCAAACAGCTCGGGATGCAATTACCGATCAGCAGTGGAGACAGGTATTTGATAGGGACGTTAGTCAATTCGGCATGACGTATGCTTTGCAGCGGCTACAAGAGCAGAATAACCAAGCATTCCGTCAAGCTTCTCTAGCTCTTCAGGAAGACGACAACCTTCGTCAGTGGGTTGATATGGACTACAAGCAGGAGAACCCATCAGGCGCGAAAGGCGGCTTAACAGCTAATCAAGTTCTCCAGAGCATGAAAGGCTTGTTTTCAGTACCCACTTATACCACTAACGCAGATGGAAAGAGCATCAAGGAAGGAACACGGATAACTTCAGACCCTGCTAAGCGACAGCAGATGTATCTTAACGTAGTAGCTGCAGAATTGCCAGATGCTCAAACGGATCAAATATTTGCAGCTTTGGGGCTGACAAAGAAAGAAATTGAAGATTTCACTAAAGCGAATTCGGCAAATTCGGGAAAATGAATACCTCGTTAGGTGCGCCGCAAGCCTATCGGGGGATAATTAACAGCTCAGCGAATAAACATGGTGTTCCCGCTGGGCTGGTCGATGCGGTAATAAAAGCGGAGAGCAGCTACAACCCAAGAGCAAGGAGCGGCGTGGGGGCTGCTGGCTTAATGCAACTTATGCCTGGCACTGCTGCTGGGCTTGGGGTAAGCAATCCGTATGATCCTGCTCAGAACATTGATGGTGGTACGAGGTATCTCAAAGGTCAGATTGAACGATACGGTGGGGACTATCAACTGGCGCTTGCAGCTTATAACTGGGGTCCCGGCAATGTAAACAAGGCCATAAAAAAATACGGTAAGAGTTGGACTGCAATACAGGCACATGCACCAAAAGAGACACAAAAATATGTTGCAAAGATAACAAAGAATTGGAGGGGTTAACATGGCATCTAAGTATGACGCGGTTCGTAACCGCAGGCAACGGGGCGAAGAGGCACGTGCCCGAGTTTTGGCGAGAGCTAGCAACCCGAGTTCTGCGGGGGTGGGTAGCGAGAGCAAGTATGCAGCTGTTCGTAATCGCGTTGAAGATGCAGCTCCTCCTACTTTATTAAATAACATAAAAAACACCTTAACAGGTCCGGCTGTACAGGACTTTGTGGCTAAAGGCTTGGACTATGCGGGCAAGGAGATGCAACGGAAGGCTGCTAATCACGAAAAGAACAGTCTCAAGCTGCCTCCAGCACTGATTGTTGGCCCAGGCTTCATTGAAAATTCCACGTTTGCTCAAGCAACCCAGGGTAACCGGGATGCCATAGGTACCTATAGAGCGGCAACGGGCAAGACGATTAAGCCCCTCTCGCAGTATGAACAAAACGCTGAAGAGATTGATAAGACTGCCGAAGAAAATCCTTTATACAAGTACACGTTAGCTCCTATTTCAAGGGGCACTAACTGGCTTACAGAAGGTAATCCGGTAAGTCGCTTCGTCGGTCGTACCATCACAACAGGCGCTGAAATGTCTCTCGGCAAAGCCTCTACCATGCCAACTACAGGCAACGCTACAGCGGATAAGGTAGCAGATAAATTGGGCATGGTGGGCGGCATAGCTGGTATGGCGTTTAATCCTGCCGCACCTGGGGTTAAAGGTCAAAACCTGCTGACTGGTCCAATGGCTGCTGCTGAGGGTGCTCTTGCTACTCGTGGTGGTAATGCTGCTATAAATGCGATTAGTCGACAGGCGTCTAAATTACCAGGCGTTTCGTCTGCCGCTGCTGATCGTGTTACTCGAGGGATTGCTACCGGAGCAGCGACTGGGGCCATTGGCAATACGGCCTATGGCCTTAATATGGATCAGTCTACAGGTGAGGAAGTGCTTCATAACGCCGCCCTTGGCGCAGCGTTCGGAGCTGGTGGGGAAGTAGTGGCCAGAGGTGTCGGAGCTGGCTGGCGTTCGCTGTTCAAAAAGAACGGTATCCCTGACAGTGAGATGTCTGAAATCCTCAGCCTACCCGTTGGTAGAAAGGAAACTCGTATTAATTCGGCGACAGCCCGATCTGTCCAGCAGGCAGGCGATGAGGCAATTGCTAATCCGTTTACGTTTGATTTGCCTGAGGGCTCGCCGCAGACTCGTCGTTCTACCGCGAACGCTGCTGAAGGTCGCGGGGAGATACAGCAGATTAATTCCCGTCTGCAAGAGCTGGAAAGCCAGTATGGTCAGCGTGTCATTGATGAGTATAAATACCTCAAACAGTCTCGTGATAGTCGAGGCGGGGTGTCACAAGGTCAGCTTCAACGCGGATTAGATGGTGAGGTTACTGGCCGCACTGGTCGTTCATCTCAAAATCCGCTGTGGTATCAAGAGTTCTACCGGGCTAACGGGAAAGCTCCCAGCAACAAGGATTTATACAATCTGGCGAAAGAGCGCGTTGATAATGGGTTCCGTGACGAAGCAGGACAAGTACCTTCTTGGCGGCAGACAAGCGGGTTCAACGAACAAGTAGCAGCCTATACAGCAGCTCGGGATAATTTGCGCGCTGGTGTGCAAGATATTGACCCAGCTTTACACGTTACGGATCAGCCGCTTGTATCGAGCCGGTTAAGACAAGAGGGCACGGGTTCAGGCCCGCGTGTTAGCGATAAATCCATTAACAAACAGGAAACCTTCAGCATTAACGACCCAGCGGTTCCTGAGTTCATGCGTGCAAGGCAGGCCCGGCAGGAAGCAGCACAGGCAAGGCAGGAAGCGGTCGCGCCTGAGAATTCGCCTATTCAGCCGGACGAGAATTATGTTCTGCCAAAGCAGTATGAAGACCACAGCGGTGGTTTGGGTATCTTGCCGTTCAACCGTACAAAGCCGTATGACTCCTTATCAACTTCCACCCGTTCGCAATTGGTTACCCGTCAGATGCGTGACCCTTTTAGTTGGAAAGGTTCATCTGATCGCCTATACACTGCTTTGGTTGATGATACACATCCATACAATCTTTTTGACAGGATGGTAGAAAAAGTCCTTGGAAGAAAACTGGATGCGTCGGAATCAACCCATAAACTTGCTTTAGCCTCTCGTGGGTCAGACGTGATTGCCCGTCAGATCGTCACTGACAAAATGGTGAATAGCGCTGGTGAAGTGGTTGGGGATTCGCTGCAAGATGTGCTGTCCACTTTGCCGGGCGGGAAAAACGCAGCTAAGGTAGAAAGTGCTACACGTGGAGAACTAGGCACGCGAACCAGCAAAAATATTTATGTAGATTTTGAAGACTACCTTATCAATAAGCATGCTATCACTCGGTGGGATCGCGGAGAAAAGGTATTCGCTGATAAGCTAGAATGGACGCCGGAGAAGGGGCAGGCGATTGTCGATGAATATGAACTACTGTTTCCAGAATTCGAAGAGACTGCTGAAAATTTGTATAAATTCAATCAAAACTTGGTCAATACTTGGCTGGTAGACACGGGTGTAATCAGTGAGGAAATGGCAGAAGCTTGGTTCCGCGAGAACCCGTACTACGTACCAAACAAACGTTATTTTACCAGCCTTGAGAAGCGTAATGGGCCTGGAGGAAAGGCAAAGCAAGGATATGGAAATCAGTCCAATCCAGTTAAAGGCTACAGCAAGGGCGGTTCACAGAAAAAAATCATTTCGCCGATCGAAGCCACCATTGAAAACGTCGATGCCTACGTAAAGACGGCCAAGCGCAACCAGGTCATGCAGCAGTTTGTTAAGAATCTGAACCAAGATGCTGAAGCATTTAAGGATATAGCCACGGTTGTTGTTTCTCGTGATAAAGCAAAAGAAGAATTAGCCCGTGAGATTTTAGAGGAAAATGGACTAGATAAATTCATGCAGAGTTTGGATGACGATGTTGCAAGACTGCGCCGTGATAGACTGGACACCGACAATACTGTGCGGGTATTGATGAACGGTGACCCGGTACGTATAAAAGTCCATGACGCTCAAATCTTAGATGCAGTTACATCCCTTGGTCCGCAGGGTGCCAATGCTGTTATGGATGCAATAGGTTGGCTAACCAACAAGATGAAGACGTTAACGACTGGAGCCAATCCTGTGTTTTCCTTGACCCGCAACCTGTTTCGAGATATTCCGCAGGCTTATGTAGCTTCCAAAACAACCAACAACCCAGTTCGGTTTATCGTAGACCTGGCTGACGCATCCATTCAGATACTTCGTAATGGTGAGCTATACAAGCAGTACAAACGGTTAGGCGGCGGTCATAGTTCTCCTATCGCTGCTGATCGTAATTTGCTAAAACAGAGCAAAACAGCGGTGTTACCTAAGGCGAAAAAAGATATACTTCCGCGCTTGTACTACGCTTACGAGAACATGATAAACGCGGTTGAGTCTGCGCCGCGTCTAGGTGAGTTTAAGCGAGTACGCAAAGGTGGTACTCCAGATGATCTTCAAAAAGCCCTTTTTGCAGCTCAGGATGTAACGGTTAACTTTAAGCGGCGGGGGAAATTGGTCCGCGATTTAGATAAGGCTTTCCCATACATGAACGCTGCCTTACAAGGCTTGGATCAATTTGCACGTCTGTACGTACAGAAAGAAACTCGTGGCAAAGCGATCATGAAAGCTGTCTTGGCTCTTACGATTCCGAGCGTTCTAACTTATATGTGGAATCATGATGATCCAAATTACAAGAAACTGAGTAACCGGATAAAGGATTCGTTCATTCTGATTCCTAAAGGGGATGGCACATTTTTTAAGATCGCCAAACCGCAGGAGCTTGGTACTCTCTTTTCGGATCTACCGGAACGTCTGCTTCGTAAGTTTCAGGACGATGATCCGGCAGCCTTTAGGGATTTTGCCGACCGTATCCGTACTACATTTACCCCGCCCGGAGTACAAGGGGCGCTGAAAGAGGGCGGCATAATTGATAGGATGCTTGGGGTAGGTGGCGAGACAATTCTTGGTCCTCTCTCAGACTTAGCGGCTAACAAAACCTTTTCTGGATCGCCAATTGTCCCAGGCTATTTGCAATCTTTATCACCAGAGTTACAGACCGATGCCAAAACGACCAAAATCGCAACATGGATTGGAGAACATACAGGTACAAGTCCTAAGCAGTTGGATTATCTGGCCCGGCAATATACAGGCTTCATTGGTCAGTTTGGGCAGCCGCTTTTCTCTCCCGGTGGTGACTTTGGTGATGCCTTAAATCAACAGGTTACCGCTGATCCGGTCTTCAGTAACGATATCAGCACAGAGTTTTACAAATACAAGGGTAAGCTAGACCAGGCAGACACTGATTCTGCTTTGCGGAAGCCTCCCGCTTGGTATGATGATAATCTGCGGAAGAAAATGAAACAGATCAGTAAGGAAATGGGGGCGATCCGCGAAGATGTTCGTGCCGTTCAGAAAGATGAGTCCATAAGCAATAAGGAAAAACGTGCTCGTTTGCGGGCGCTGCAACAACAAATTAACGATCTGGCCGAGGGTGGCAATGAGCTGGCCCGCGGTAAAGTCCCTTACTGAGTGGGGGAGGTGATGCCTGGGCGCGTTATATGACGCGCTCTTTTTGTTGTAGAGAGATATATAGAAAGGGGATGAAACATCATGTCTAATACCGGAGGGGTGAGTGAAGTGTCCGCTGAAAGCACGAAAGCACTTACGGATATTCAGATTCAACTGGCACGCATTGAAGAGACGTTAAAACCACTCGCTGCGCTTTCTAGCACCGTTGCCGATATTAAGGAAACCGCTGTGGAGGCCCTGAGACGGGCAGAAGAAGCCCATACGCGCCTTGCTTTACTGGAGCCTGGGAAAGTTACTGCTGAAGATGCATTGCGTAAAGCTGAAGCCGCAAACAGCCGTTTGGACGCTATGCAAGAGGATCAAAAGTGGGTCAAGCGTCAATTTTACGGGCCGCTTATTACTTCGTTCTCCAGCTTAATCATGGCCGCCATTGTGGCCTATATGGGTCTATCAAAATAAGAGAGGATGTTTTAAATGGATTGGAATACTGTATGGAGTTTGATTGATCCGAAATTATTGATCGTTGTGGCTGTTTGCTGGGTTATCGGTATCGGAATTAAGCAAACACCTAAAGTACCGGACTGGAGCATTGTATATATCGTCACTGGCGTTGCTGTTATCCTGACGGTCTGGATGATCGGTTGGGGACCGCAGGCCGTTATCCAGGGCGTGCTGGCCGGGGCATTTGCTGTCTATGGTAATCAACTAGTGAAACAAGGTAAGAAGGGAGCTGACAAGTAATGCGGAAGATATCGAAAGCGGGTCTTGATTTAATCAAACATTTTGAAGGCTGCCGTCTGTATTCATATAAGCCTGTACCCACTGAGAAGTATTGGACTATTGGATGGGGCCATTACGGTCCAGATGTTGAGCCTAAGTCCGTCATTACTCAAGCTCAGGCTGACGCGATGTTGGTCAAGGATATGGCTGAGTATGAGTCCTATGTCAATAACCCTGCCTATGTGCCGATAACAGGCAGCCTCAATCAAAATCAATTCGATGCCCTGGTAAGTTTCTGCTATAACTGCGGAGCTGGAAACTTGAAGTCCTTGTGCAAAGGTCGTACAGCGGCTCAGATTGGCGCCAGCATCATGAAGTACGATAAGGCTGGAGGTAAGGTGTTGACTGGTCTGACACGGCGTAGAAATGCAGAATGGGGCTTGTTTAACAAGCCAGTTACAGAGACTAAGGAGGATGAGACAATGGACAAGGTTAACGTTATTGTAAACGGCAAAACTATCGCTGACGTTAAGATGATCGATGGTACAACGTATGTGCCTCTGAGGGCTGTAGGTGATGCGTGGGGCGCTCAGGTGGACTGGAACGGCAAGACTAATACAGCAACGTTGAAAAAATAGTATTTACAAAATCACCCAAACAAATTATACTTAATTCTATAATCCGAAAGCATCGGTGATACCCTGCTGGCATACGCTGGTGGGGTATTTTTCAGTTTAGCAGGGAGGTTATTATGGGAAAACGCAGTAAAAGCGGAATATGTCATATATGTGGGCAGGAGGGTCCCTTAACCTTTGAACATATACCCCCAAAAGGAGCTTTTAATGATAGACCAATAATTAAACCTAATTTCGAACAGTTTGCTAATAAAGGGCCTGAAGAAAAAATAAACGGTAAAATACATCAAAAGGGAGCTGGGAGTTTTTCTTTATGCGCAAAATGCAATAATGATACAGGAGCATATTACGGAAACGATTTTATAGATTGGGCATATCAGGCTATGGTTTTAAACCAGATGAGTTTAGGCAGCGGAGAAATATATTACCCTTTTAATATTTTTCCTTTGAGAGTTATAAAACAAATACTAACAATGTTCTTCTCAACAAACGGTGAAGCGTTCCACAAAAATAATAGGGATTTGGCTAGATTTGTACTTAACCCAGAATCGGTTTACATGAAGCCAGATATCAGAATTTTTGTTTATCTAATGACAGGTGAATATATGAGATATACAGGCTTAGCAAGTATGGGCTCATTTGATACTGGTAAAATCACTACATTAAGTGAAATCTCTTTTCCCCCAATGGGATATATAATGACTATTAATTCAGATCCGCCAGATGAAAGATTATTTGAAATTACTCACTTCGCAAGGTATGGATATAATCAATTTGATACTGTTCATTTAAAATTACATAATTTGCCTGTTAATTACTATCTTCCAGCCGATTTCCGTACTGTTGATGAAATAATGGATGATTATAAAAGAAATACTGAGGACAATCCAGATCTAACATAAGGAGGAGATAAATTGGTAGTGCTTTAGGGGAAGTATAAATTTTCTCAACAATAACAACTAAGGAACATTTACAGGCGGACTATATGTCTGACGTTTGAAGTATGCTCTAAATAGAAAAGCTATGCTGACTAATTGAGGTTAGCGTAGCTTTTCTATTTATCGGTCATCTTTCACAGGCTACTCCATCATTATCTCGATCTAAGGCTGGACGATAGCCAGGTTCGTCAGAATATAAAGGGTCTTCTCCTGCACTACGTACCTCGTCACAGTTTTGATAGTAAACGTTGTCTGTAGTATTTGTGCCTGACTCATCACGGACAGCGAATAAATATATAATGCTTAAACTCAATAGCAGCATTATAGTTGGTGTTATGTAGTTAGGAAAACGTTCATACCGTGTATTTCTATACCCAACTATTGATCCTATAAACAATACTACTGAGAATAATATAAGAGGTATCCAAATAAGCCACATATTCATTCACGCCTTATTGTTTGATGTATAAAGCCTATCACAATGATGGATGTTTTCCTATATGTTGGTCTATCTTCTATACTCAGTTCGCAGGGTTTTTAAAAGTGTAAGTTCGCCTCCATTTGAGTAAGACAAGAAAGCCATCAGCCAGTGATTCTGGTTGGTGGCTTTTTATTATGGCTCTAGTAATTGATTTGAAGAGGTTTCACACAACTTATAGCTTAAAGGTATCTCTAAGTGTTCTGGCTGCTTTTTCTTTCACCTTTAAAAGCAACTCAAGCGTTCATCTTCTTTTCTTTTGGAAAAAGTATTGACATGGATAGAAAAATATTATATCTTTATATCAAGATAAATAAATTAAAGATAAAAACAATCAGAAAATTTCGCATAGGGAGGTATATACATGCTTACAATTTTAGAAAGAATTAATCAGCTTGCAAAAAAAGCAAAAGAAGTTGGGTTAACTGAAATTGAAAAAATGGAACAAACGGATCTTCGCAAAGAATACCTTCAAATCTTTCGGGGTTCTGTACAAAGCATTCTCTTGAATGCTACGGTTTATGATCCGAATGGAGATGATGTTACTCCTGAAAAACTTAGAAAAGAACAGGCCCGAGTCACTAAGCAATAGATTTAATTTCGTCTAATATCTCTAATTTAATAATCTTTGAATAAATATAATATGGAGAGTGATTTTTATGTTGGCAAGTGGATTGTTACTGATACGTTTGGTGGTTGGATTGTTATTGGTGGGGCACGGAGCACAGAAGCTTTTTGGCTGGTTTGGTGGCTATGGTCCAAAAGGTACGGGCGGTTGGATGGAATCGATTGGCATTAAGCCCGGAGTGTTCATGGCAGTGTCTGCGGGGTTGATGGAATTGTTGGGAGGAGTTCTATTTGCTTTAGGACTGCTCACTCCACTGGCCGCATTGTTGATTACGGTGACTATGCTTGGAGCAATTTTCAAAGTACATGGCCCAAACGGGATCTGGGCAACAGCTAATGGCTATGAATATCCGCTAGTTCTTATTGCAGTCGTAATTGGTATTGCGTTGACAGGAGCAGGTTCATATTCCATCGATGCATTACTTAGATAAAACATGATGTTTAGGTCATAGAAAATCGTCAACGACAAAAAACAAAGGTTCCTACGATTAAAGGAGGGTTTCATATGTCACTGCAAACTACAGGTATTCATCATATTACAGCTTTTGCCGGTAATCCGCAGGAAAATGTCGACTTCTATGCCGGCGTCCTGGGACTTCGGTTAGTGAAGAAAACAATCAACTTCGATGCTCCTGAGGTTTACCACTTGTACTTTGGCAACGAGGCAGGAAGTCCTGGAACAATCATTACTTTTTTTCCTGCACCAGGAACTCCTAAAGGACGAATCGGAGGTGGCCAGGTGGGCATAACCTCGTATGTGGTACCCCCAGGTTCACTTGATTTTTGGCAGCATCGTTTGCAAAGCTTTGATATTCAAGTTACGAAAACGAGCCGTTTTTCTGAACAATATCTTCAATTTGAGGATAATGAGGGCTTACGCCTTGAGCTTGTCGAACGTGAGGAAGGAGCGAACAGTACTTGGTCTTACGGTGGTATTTCGGCTGATAAAGCAATTAAGGGGTTTGGAGGCGCCGTGCTATTTAGCGTCAACCCACAGAGAACGATGGATGCATTGGAGAGCATACTCGGATTTACGAAAATCGCTGAAGACGCCGAATATGCCCGTTATCAGTCCGTAGGAGAAATCGGCAACATCGTGGATGTTCCGCTCGCCAAAATGGGTTTAGGCTTTGGTGGAGCAGGCACGGTACATCACATTGCATGGCGTGCAAAAGATTTCGAACAACATGAAGAATGGAGAAGCGCAGTCCAGCATTATGGCTATCAGCCGACTCCAATCATAGACCGCCAATATTTTAATGCGATATATTTCAGAGAAGCGGGCGGCATACTATTTGAAATTGCTACAGATCCACCGGGATTTGCTAATAATGAACCTGCTGAATCTTTGGGGCAGAAATTAATGCTGCCAGAGTGGTATGAACCGCAGCGGGCTCAAATTGAGGCGAATCTGCATCCTATTGAAGTGAGAACATTAACTGGAAAACAACAGTAAACGAAACGGCTACTGTTTCGCCCTCAGAGGAAACAGGATTAAACCCACTTTGACAAAATTGGTCATAGTGGGTTTTCATTTTTTCGAGTGCTCCAGATGAACCTCCCCCCAATCATACATACTGCGCAATATGGGGACGAAATTTGCCCCGTGAGTTGTTAGCGAGTATTCAACACGGGGAGGGATTTCTTTGAATACTTCCCGATGCACAAACCCGTCTTCTTCTAATTCTCTTAGCTGCTTGGTTAACATCGCTTGTGTGATATCAGGAAAGGCGCGTTTAATTTCACCGAATCTTCTGGTACCACGGGACAGAAACCATAAAATCACTATTTTCCATTTGCCGCCAATGATTTTCTGAACCTTTGTTAAGGGGCAATCTGTAAAATGATTCAGATTTTCACTCATTTATTCCATCTCCTCATCGTTTGTATCCCAGAAAGTCCTATGAAATCAATTAGTATGATTTTTGATAGTATATACTATAAATATGCCTACTTGTTGTTTCAATACCATTGGCTTAACATTACATTAGCATCAAGGCTTTGACAAGCCATATGAAAATATTCTGGGGGCGAAGAAGATGAACATTAATATTCTATACGGTCACCCTTATGCTAAGAGCTTTAACAAAGCGATTTTGGAGCAGGTGATCGCTCATCTAAACGTACGAGGGGCGAATGTTAAGGTAAAAGATTTAATCCAAATGTCATTTAATCCGACGGTAGGCTTAAAGGATTTAGAGGCTAAGGTCACTAACGTATTGCCAGAGGAGATAGTAAAAGAACAGGAGGATTTATTGTGGGCAGATGCCTTGATTATTATTTCACCGGTATGGTGGGGCGGATTTCCCGCTGTTATTAAAGGATATATAGATAGAGTGTTCACAACAGGACTCATACGCTCTTCTGATGGTGTATATGGGCTTGAGGGCAAGAGAGCCTACTCGATTTTTACAACAGGATCTTCAGAAGACTATATTCGTATATCACGTCAGAAAGATATGCTCTACGCGGCGAACGATAATTTGTTTGGGTTCGCTAAGTTTTCGGATGCTGAGATTAAGCTTCTTTACTCGGTGCCGCGTGTAACCTCGGAGGAACGAAAAGCAATGCTGCTGGATGTCAATCGATTTGTCGATCGTATTTTTGATATGAGACCGGGAGAGGGAGGCAGTACGAGGGATAGCCTTTCTCTTCAAGCTTTGGAGCATGATTTGGCTAGCCATTAAGATTATGTAAACTGAAAGATGTTACTTTGGACAAATGAAGAACACCCTTATGGGTGTTTTTTCGTTAGATTTCCCGGTGTTACCCGTGTAATATTTTGCTTGATAGCCTTAATTTTCTCCTCAGTAAAGACTCCTGAATCCAGCAGGTCTAGAATAGAGAGCACGCCGCCGCGAGAACCCCAGCTGCCTTCTTCAATGACCTGGAAGGATACCCACCAAGTCGGGGATGGTTCCGGTACACCAAGTACTTTAGTCAAACTGCCAAGAATATTCTCAAGCACTTTTTTGCGAACGTCGTTAGGCCAGTCACCATCCATCACTAGTACATTGACAGTAATTACATCACGTTCTGGCTGATCCGACAGCAATTGCCCGCCAATTGCCATGTAATCTATTGGACGTTCGGTGAAATGGACCTGAAACCCTTCTCTTGCTGGCGGACAATATTGACCTACCTCTGGAACGAGAACTGCATCCGTCAAACCTTCTGCCAAAAGACGGCGCTGTTCAAGCGTTATGCGGCCTGCGGGATAATTTACACTGATCATGGTCATGGTCTGATATCTCCTTATTAAGATTTAACCAAGCGATGTCTTGGAATTCTTTATGATATCTGTATCCAAGGCTTCAGCTTGGCAAGCTCATTGGTATTTTGTTGATATCGTTAATATAAAACGATGATAAACCCCTGTCAACATTAATTATTATAATAATATATATTTAAATAATATATAGAGAGATGTGAAGCTAGTTTAAATGGGCTATAATTATGTCTAGTCTAATGAAAGCATGACATACTACGGAGATTTGCTAGAGGTAACAGGAGGCACAATATATAATGGCGAGACAGTCAGGAAAAACCAATACAATGTTTGCGGTATTAGGCATTCTGAGTCTGGGTCCTCATACCGGTTATGATATAAAGCAACATATGGAGCAAAGCACTAGTTACTTTTGGAATGAGAACTATGGTCAGATCTATCCCAGCCTGGCAGAGCTACTGGATCGAAAAGATATTGCAGTCGAGGTTATTCGACAGAAAGGAAAGCCTGACAAGAAACTCTACAGCATTACCGATCAGGGAAGGCAGACGTTGTCAGACTGGCTTTCTCAGCCCATGGAGCATGTGGTGATGCTTAAAAAAAATGAGCTGCTGTTGAGGGTGTTTTTTGGCGGGAATTCTTCGCCTGAAACGATTATAAAGCACATACAGGAGTATAAAGAAAAGCTAGTGGAAAGCTTGCATATTTTTGAAGAACTTGAACGTTGGCTTATCAACGTAGAGCATAAAGACCATAATCACAAATATTGGATGATCACAATGAGCTATGGTAAAAGTCAGTTTAGCAGTTTAATTAGCTGGTGCGATGATAGCATTAAAATATTGAGTTCTTAGCAGTTGGTAAAACTCATATGTAATGAATAATCAGAAAGCATGCTGGACTATCAGAGGAATAGTAAACTAGTAACGACAATTCTTGTCGTTATCTCCGGACATGGCGACTCCTCCTCCATAAAGCTGCTTGCCAAGTTGGGCTCGCACCTTTATGGAGGAGTTTTTTTATCCCGTAAGGAGGATGCAATACACACGATTTTGTACGCTGTAAATGAGTAACTATTATTCCACCAGCTTTTCAGACTTCACCAGCATTTCTCGTAACACGTGAGCGACTCGACTTTTCCGGTTCTCTGCTTTCTTTTTTATCAAGTGTAATGATTTTTTGTATGCATGAGTATGGCTTTGATCGTAGAACTGTTTGGCTGCAATGTGTAGTGTTCTTCTTAATAACAGTGCTGATGAGCGTGTTAACTTAGAGCGGAATCCCCTGCGCAATACCCGCAACGTATTTTTGTAGGCCTCAAAATCCTCCGATGGAGGGATCAGAGCAAATAGATTTAACGAGGAGTCATTGAATCCGTAGGTTTCATACATGATTCTCAAATTTTCCGTATTTAAAACGTTACCTCTAAGATAGGTTGGATGTTCCTGATGATATCCGACCACCTCTTTGATGCAATAAAAAGGAATCTTCAAGCGATGTAGTCTATAGCCAAGGTCCCAGTCTTCGAGTCCATACAGCACAAACCGTTCATTGAAACCTCCAATACGAATCAAGTGGCTGCGTCTGATGGCTACACAACGAGTAACCAGCAGCATCCAGGGGGCTACGTCTGTTGAGGCAAATTGTTTCTGCGTATTGGGAGGAACCCTTGTGGGGCTAACTACTTTAGACAACGCACCCGTTTGGTGAAGGATGTCTTCTGGGGTTATGATCGGAGTAATTTCGTTCGCTGCTTCATAGTCAGCATTCCATAAGTTGGACTGCGTAAGTATGTTGCGACATTGTTCTTTTTCTTCAGGAGAAAAGTCAGGGTAATAATGGGTAAAGGCATCGTCCCACGAGTGAGGAATGCCTGAAAGCACGGACTTGGGATATTTACGGTGATAACGGCTCACGATCCTAATGAATTCCGGTAATACTACAAAGTCAGCGTCGCAGAAGATGATGTACAGCCCTTTTGCACGGCGCAGTCCCAAATTTCGAACCGCAGATCGACCGCGTTGTTCCTGATGTGACACATAGATAAGAGGATAGGATGCTTTGAAGCCTTCGACCATTTCTTTCGTTCCGTCTGTAGAACCGTCATCAGCTACAATGACTTCGAATAGTTGCTTTGGATAGGTTTGTGTCTCAAATGAAGCGAGTGTGAGCAACAATTGCTGGGCTCGATTATAGGTTGGAATGATGACGCTGTAGCGGATAGCCAATATGATCTCCCCCCCACCATTTTTATTAGAAAACGTTTGAACAAGATAAATAATAACAATGTATTCAAGGATTTTAGCCTGGTCTAGTCAAACATCCCTCAAGGTTCGAAACAGGCTTGGTCTTATTACCGATGTTATTAAGGTGGGGGGGCTGTATTTTCTGCTGTTTTGTAGATACGTTCCGTGGTGTTATGTATGTGTAATCATGGTATTATGCATAGAGATGTAAAGTAAAAGCGAGGACGCTTCCTATTCGGTTGAAAGTCTACTCAGCATACAGAAACAAACACGAGATGAAATGGGCAAGTTATGGTAAACTATATGGAGTTATAGAAGACCTGAAAGAGGAGTACTATATGACACAATTTGTCTATAAGCAAATTATTGACGATCTCAAGATGAAAATCTTTGCGGGAAAGTTTGCAGATATGAGATTGCCAGATGAACGTAGTCTTAGTGAGACTTACCAGGTTAGTCGTAGTTCAATTAAACGTGCTCTGACTAAAATGGAGAATGTCGGAATTATTTTCAAAAAACAAGGTTCCGGGACATTTATTAATCCATTATACATAAGAAATGAATCTATCTTTAACTACGAAGGCTCTAATCTAGGGGTCACTGATAATTTTCAAATGCATGGTAAAAAGCCAAAAATCAAAGTACTGAGTTTTGAGGTCATTCCGCCAACAGAAGAGTTACAACGCGATTTGTTCTTGGAGACTCATGATTTTGTTTACAAAATTGTTCGCTTACGTCTGTTTGATGATGATCCTTTTATGATTGAAACGGGCTATATCCCCATTAAAATTGTCCAGAATTTAAATCAGACAATTATCGAGGGGTCCATTTTTAATTATTTGGAAGACTCACGGAACTTGGCCGTCACCAAATCTTTTTTATCCATTTTTGCAGAACCGTCTCAAGAGAATGATCAAAAGCTGCTACATTTAAATGAAAATGAGCCTGTAGGTATTATGGAAGGTGTGTTCTTTTTAGATAACGGTACGCCATTTGAGTTTTCTCATATGCGATTTCATTACAAATATTTAAAATTTAATACCTTTGTATCGGTTCACTAATGATAAGACTGGAGAATTCTCCGGTCTTTTTTTTATGGTTTTGAAAAAAGGATTGAAGCCTGCGATTGCCTCGTTTATTAAAAATTTTATTGGTTTATACTTCTATATATTTTAATGTAAGAGCTTTTTTACTGTCTTTTTAATTTATATTTCATAGTATGTTCAAAATTTCACAAAATTGGACCGTATCACTTGTGAAAAAGGTTGAATTTAATCAGCGTAGCGTTATGATGTACATGTAGATGAAATTTCCGGAAATAAATTACAAACAAAACTACTTAGGGAGTGGACACCATGTCGTTATCACCCGTGTTAGCAGATTATTCATCTAAAACATATTTAGAAAAACTTGATGCATATTGGCGTGCAACGAACTACATTTCGGTAGGTCAGCTGTATTTAAAAGATAATCCTTTGTTGAGAGAGCCTTTAAAAGATTCAGATGTGAAGGTTAAGCCTATTGGACACTGGGGCACAATTCCAGGACAAAACTTTATTTATGCACATCTAAATCGTGTTATTAATAAATATGATTTGAGCATGCTTTACATTGAAGGTCCTGGTCACGGCGGCCAGGTTATGGTTTCAAATTCTTATCTGGATGGAAGCTACACTGAAATCTATCCGCAAATTACACAAGATATCTCAGGTATGAAGAAATTGTTCAAACAATTCTCTTTCCCTGGCGGTATTGCTTCACATGCTGCTCCTGAAACACCTGGATCTATCCATGAAGGTGGAGAATTAGGTTACTCCCTTTCTCATGGTGTAGGTGCCATTCTGGATAATCCTGATCTGATTTCGGCTGTTGTTATTGGTGATGGTGAAGCTGAAACGGGCCCATTAGCCGCTTCGTGGTTTTCTAACCGATTTATCAACCCCATCACAGATGGTGCAGTGCTACCAATCTTGCACTTGAATGGCTTTAAGATTAGTAACCCAACGATTATGTCTCGTCAATCAAAAGAAGAATTGACCTCATACTTTAAAGGTTTGGGTTGGGAGCCGTTCTTTGTTGAAGGTGAAAATCCGGATCACATGCATCCAGAAATGGCGAAAGTGTTGGATACGGCTATCGAGAAGATTGAAGCTATTCAAAAGAATGCGCGTGAAAATAATGACCTTACTCGTCCGGCTTGGCCGATGATTGTATTCCGTTCACCTAAAGGCTGGACAGGTCCGAAGGAATGGGACAACGTGCCGAATGAAAATTCATTCCGTGCCCATCAGGTTCCAATTCCGGTTGATCAAAAAAATATGCAGCACGCACCTGCTTTGTTAGAATGGCTGAATAGCTATAGACCAGAGGAATTGTTCGACGAAAACGGTCGTTTAAACCCTGAGCTTGCTGAAATTCTGCCTACAGGCGATAAACGTATGGGAATGAACCCTGCTGCGAATGCGGGTAACCTCATTAAAGACTTGAAATTACCGGATTTCCGTAACTATGCGCTGGATAATTCCGTACCTGGTAAAGTGATTGCGCAGGATATGTCGGTTTTAGGGAAATACGTTAAAGATGTGGTTCTTTTAAATGAAGAAAATCGTAATTTCAGAATCTTCGGACCAGATGAAACGATGTCTAATCGCTTGGCTCCTGTTTTTGAAGTAACCAAACGCCAATGGATGGACCAAATTATTGAACCTAATGATGAATTTTTATCATCCTATGGCCGTGTAATTGATTCTCAATTATCCGAACACCAAGCTGAAGGATTGCTGGAAGGTTATGTATTAACAGGTCGCCATGGTTTCTTTGCAAGTTACGAAGCC
This sequence comes from Paenibacillus sp. FSL H8-0168, assembly GCF_038592955.1. NCBI lineage: Bacteria > Bacillati > Bacillota > Bacilli > Caryophanales > Paenibacillaceae > Paenibacillus > Paenibacillus sp. FSL H8-0168. The sequence continues at coordinate 277,487 of NZ_CP151948.1, forward strand.
TTCCTGCGTGTGGTTGACTCGATGATCACCCAGCACTTTAAGTGGCTGCGTAAAGCAACGGATCAAGGATGGCGTGCAGATATCCCATCATTGAATGTCGTAGCAACTTCAACGGTGTTCCAACAGGATCATAATGGGTATACACACCAAGATCCAGGTTTGTTAGGTCATTTGGCTGATAAAAAACCAGAATTTATTCGGGAGTATCTGCCAGCTGATGCCAACTCATTGTTGGCTGTTTTCGACACCATTTTAAACGACCGTCAAAAGATCAATTTGATTGTTTCGTCTAAACACCCACGTCCACAATGGTTTACTGCTGATGAAGCGAAAGAATTGGTGGATAAAGGGTTGAAGATCATTGACTGGGCAAGTACAGATCAAGGTGGAGAACCTGACCTTGTCATTGCTTCTGCTGGTACAGAGCCAACGATTGAAAGTTTAGCTGCGATTTCCATTTTGCATGAAAAACTGCCTGACTTGAAAATTCGGTACATCAATGTGGTAGATTTGCTGAAACTGAGAAGTCAAAAACTAGACCCGCGTGGATTATCCGACGCCGAATTTGATCATTTTTTCACAAAAGACAAGCCCGTTGTTTTCGCTTTCCATGGTTACGAAGGTCTGATCAAAGATCTGTTCTTTGATCGTCACAATCATAACTTGCATGTACATGGTTACCGTGAGAATGGCGATATTACGACACCATTTGATATGCGTGTATTGAATCAAATGGATCGTTTTGACTTAGTGAAGGAAGCCGTTCTTAACTTACCTGACGCTGGGAAGTACACCAACATTGTGGATGAAATGGATGCTACGATTAAGAAACATCATCAATTCATCCGCGAAGAAGGCATTGACTTGCCAGAGGTAGAGAACTGGGTATGGAAAGGTTTGAAATAAAAATACAGACACTTCAACTTTGTGTTGGACAACCAAGCAATTCAGCATGAAGTGGATTATATGATTTGGTAGTGGTATACAAGTGCCTGACCCCTTGACTTCAAGTATGATTTCAATGGGGATCAGGCGCTTTTTGATTTAGCACACAGAGAACTTGGTAGGGAAGTTACGAGCTAGTGGGTATATACATATATAGGAACGGAATGTATTGGATTGCTATATTCTACTGGAGCTTTGAAGAGGTGTTATGTTATATGAGAATAGTAAAGGAGGCTGTAATATGAACCAACAAATTCCGGAGAAGGTATTGAATGATGGGACTAAAGTGCCCGTCATTGGATTTGGGACTGCTGGATTGAAGGGTGCAGACGGAGTGAGGGCGATTACCAGCGCGATTGATGCAGGTTACCGTCTGATCGACACAGCGTTCAACTATGAAAATGAGGGTGCTGTTGGGAAAGCGGTCCAGCAGAGCTCTGTGCCCAGAGAAGAATTGTTGGTTTGCTCCAAACTACCGGGTCGTCGACATGCTTATCAAGAAGCCATTGTAACCATCGAAGAGTCATTATTTAGAGGAGGCCTGGACTATTATGATCTTTATCTGATCCATTAGCCGAATCCCCAAATTGACCGATATGTTGAAGCCTGGCAGGCGTTAATTGAGGCGAAGAAAAGGGGCTATATTCGTTCCATCGGGGTCTGCAATTTTCTGCCCGAGCATAATGAACGTTTAATTCGGGAAACAGGTGTCGCGCCGAGCATCAATCAAGTTGAATTGCATCCATTGTTTAATCAGGAGCACCAGCGTGCGAAAGATGCTGAACAGGGCATCGTGACCGAATCGTGGAGCCCCTTGGGTCGCGGTCACAGCATGCTGGAGAATGAAGAGATTGGGAAAATTGCTGCTACTCATGGTAAAACGACTACACAAGCGATTTTACGTTGGCATATCCAACTTGGAGCAATCCCGATCCCTAAGGCCTCTTCTTTAAAACACCAAACGGAGAATCTAGATATTTTTGATTTTGAGTTGTCTCCAGAGGAAATGAACGTGATTTCGGCATTTAGCAGTGAGGATGGGCGGATATGGGGTCAGGACCCCAAGTCCTATGAAGAACTATAATCAGGAACAATAAATAGAAGGGTTCAAAAATCTGTCGCGGGTTTTTGGACCCTTTGCTTTTATAATAAAACGAACACACATCTGAAAGTGATCAGTGGGCCAGTATATAGAGCTACGATGAACATTTTTTACCGGATTTGATGTATGATATGGTGGAATGTAGTTCTTTCGAAGGAGGTCATCATGGGGATTTTGTCGAGGTTTAGGGATATTATGAAAATGAATATTAACGCCTTAGTGGATAAGGTGGGAGACCCGGAGACAACCATGGACGATTATATGCGGAATTTGAACAGTGATCTAGGCAAGGTGAAAGCGGAGACGGCTTCAGTATTGGCTGATGAGAGAAGGACGAAAAGAGCACTGGATGAATGCAAAGCCGAGATCAAAAAGCTCCAGCATTATGCCAGTAAGTCTGTGGAAGCTGGTAATGAAGAGGAAGCTCGAAAGTTTCTGGAGAGAAAAGGTTTGCAGGCAGAAAAATTGGAACAATTACAAACATCCTATGATTTAGCTTCGACAAACGCCGTAAATATGAAACAAATGCAGGAGAAGTTGGTGTCCGATATGGGGCAACTAAAAGCGCGGCACGCTGAACTTAAAGGGAAGCTGGCGGTTGCCAAAGCACAGCAAGCCTTGAACTCTATGGGCAGCAAGAATTCTGCTTTTGAGGTCATGGAAGAGCAGGTGAACAGAGCGTATGATGAAGCGATGGCTATAGCCGAGCTTCGGGCAGGAACGAAGGACGACCTGGATGCTTTATAAGGAATCATAATAGTATCTACATGAAGAGGTGAGCAGATGCCGGTTATCGAATACAAATGCCCCAACTGCGGCAGCGGCATGGTCTTTGACGGTGAGACAGGGATGTTATCCTGTCATAGTTGCGGAAGAGAGGACAATATCGAATCTATTCCTGATCCTCTGATAAATCGTATTTTTTCAGAAGATGAGGCCCATGAGTATCATTGTAATAACTGCGGAGCAGTGATTATGACCGAAGTGGAGACGAGTGCAACGGTGTGCAGCTTTTGTGGTTCTGCCGTGGTTCTTGGAGACCGACTGACCGGGAAGCTGGCTCCGGCGCGGGTTATTCCTTTTTCAATCAGTAAGGAAGAAGCCATAGTTGCTTTCAAAAAATGGTGCAAGAACGGCCGTCTGACGCCGAACCGGTTCATGATAGCAGACCGAATCAAGGGAATAACCGGGATGTATGTGCCCTTCTGGTTATATGAATTACATAATAAAATTGAGGTTCAAGGTGAAGGTACCCAAGTGAGAACCTATACGAGCGGAGACTACGAATATACGGAAACGAAGCATTTTGATGTATATCGCAAAATCCGTTTGAATTATGTAAAGGTTCCGATTGATGCTGCGGAGAAAATGAACGACGAGCTGATGGATAAATTGGAGCCTTTTCCATACGATCAGCTAAAACCCTTTAAAACGCCATATCTAGCGGGTTATATTGCGGAGAAGTACAGTTATAACGAAGAAGAGCTTTTCCCGCGAGTTAAAGAAAAAGTGAAGGAATATATTGATGCTTATATTCATTCTACGGTGTCAGAGTATACGTCCGTGAGTTATACGGAAAAGCAAATTGATACTATATTAAAACAAGCGGATTATGTTCTGCTCCCGGTATGGGTCATACACTATGACTACAATCAATTGGAGCATACGTTTGCTATGAACGGACAGACGGGCAAGGTAGTCGGTAAGCCTCCGATCAGCAAGTTCAAAGTGACGGCTTGGTTTGCAGGCATTTTCGGCATTACTCTCTTCTCATTAAGGTTAATCACTTGGCTGATGATGGGAGGGGAATTCTATTGAAAAAGCATAGAGCCATTATAGCCGTCTTGTTATTCTTTGCTGTTTTTCTGGCAGTTCCTATGGAAATGAAGGGCGAACCAGCAACGACAGAAATGAAGCCATTGATTTATGATGAAGCGGGTCTGCTCAATCAGGAAGAGTATGATGTGTTGAACACTATGGCTAATCAATACGGAGCGGAAAGAGAAACGGACATTATTATTTATACTACCCTCAATCCCGACAATATGGATGTTATGAAAATGACGCAGGACTTTTATGATGACCATGGCCCTGGGTATGACAGATCTCATGGGAACGCGGTCATTTTAACGATGGATATGAGAAATAGAGAGGTGTACTTGGCCGGATTTTATAAGGCAGAACGGTATCTGGATGATGACAGGCTTACTAAAATACGCCATGAGATTAGCCCGGACCTGACCAACGGCAACTATGGGCTGGCATTTCAAAAGTATATTCTGAGTGCACACAAATATTTGGCCATCCGTCCAGGGGTGAATCCAGACAGTATATTTTTTAAAGGATGGCTTCATTTGGCGGTGGCGCTGGGATTGGCGGCGTTGATCGTGGGTAAGATGGTTTCCAATTCTGGCGGTCGGGTTACGGTAAATCGGCAGACCTACGAGGATGCGAACGCTTCAGGAGTTCTGGAGCATCGAGATCAGTATCTTCACACAACGACAACGAAACGGAAGATTGAAAAGAGCAGCAGTAGCAGCAGCTCAGGCGGTGGTGGCGGAACTACCAGCGGCGGTCATTCGCATAGCGGCAGCAGAGGATCATTTTAACTGAGAATTTTGCAAAATCCTGAACGGAAAGGATGGATACAGTATGGGATTCTTCAGAAATCAATTTGCAAATGTTGTAGAGTGGGAAGAATTTAGAGATGATATGATTTTCTGGAAGTGGAGTAATCATGAAATTAAAAAAGGCAGTAAATTAATCATCCGCTCCGGTCAAGATGCGATTTTTGTAAATAACGGCAAAATAGAGGGTATTTTTGAGAATGAAGGGTCGTATAACATGGACTCTGACATTATTCCATTTCTATCCACCTTAAAAGGGTTTAAATTTGGTTTTAACAGTGGCATGAGGGTAGAGGTCTTATTCGTTAATACGAAGGAGTTTACGGTCAAATGGGGGACGCAGAATCCAGTGCTGATCCCGACCCCCCAGCTGCCAGGCGGTATGCCGATCCGTGCCAATGGTACATTTAATTTTAAAGTGAACGATTATGTTACGCTCATCGATAAAATTGCTGGAGTGAAGGACAGTTATCTCGTTGAGGATGTGAAAATACGCATTACTTCAGTATTGGATCAGTTATTGATGAAGTGGATCAGCAGAGAAGGAAAGGACATGTTCAATCTGCAGGCGAATGCCTCTGACATTTCAAAAGGTATTCAAGAAGATCTGGATATGCAAGTGATGGACAATGGTATGACGATTACTGGCTTTCATGTGATGAGCTTCAATTATCCTCAAGAAATCCAAGATATGATCACGAAGACAGCTTCTCATGAAATGATCGGTAATTTGCAAAAGTACCAGCAAGTGACGATGACGGACGGGATTGCATCGGGTAATGTAAAAGGCGGTGGTGCTGCCTCAGATATGGCGAGTATGATGATGGGGATGAATATAGCAAATGAAATGATGAGAAATTTGAACCCGAACCCAAAGCCTTCGGCTGAGACTCAGCCTACACCTGCTGCCCCCTCTCCATCTGGAGACGGTAATAAGCCCAATTTTTGTCCGAATTGCGGTACAAAAAACGAAGGAGCTAACTTCTGTCCGAATTGTGGACAAAAATTGAACGGATAACATAGCTACGGCCAAACTTCTTTATTTCAGAAAAGTCCCGACTAGGCCAAGTAATCTTGTAAGCCAAAAAGCAGTTATCGCAGAGTATCTTCTGTGATGGCTGCTTTTTTATGTAGTTCGTTCAAGTATTTTCTTCATAAATCCGATTTATTGGATTGAAAAAAGTACTCAGGATAAGGTACTATAGCTATATAGTATGTATTTATATTAACTAATTAGTTATTACATTAATAAACTATAGGTATAGGAGCAACGAAGATGACCAAATTCCAAGATCAAATCATTGCACGTTACAAGTTTGATGATGCAGAGAACGTCGGCAAAGATAGCTCAGGGCAAGGTAACGATGGGGTTGCTTCAGGCACAGTAACACCTACGATTTCCCATGCTACCGGTAGAGCAGCTTTGACGCTTGAGGGAGGCCCCAACGGTACATCGTATATCCAGCTTCCTTCCGATCTATTCAAAGATGTAAGCGATAACACCGGTGTGACGGTTACTGCTTGGGTCAACTTCGGCAGATTCACAGATATGTGGGAACGTGTCTTTGACTTTGGTAAAGCCCATACAGGGCCCTATATGTTTATGACACGGAATCTGCGCGGAACCCTTTTCACCGAGGCGGATTTGTCCGTAGACCCGGGAAGAGGTTTTGTCAGGGATGAGTGGATGCATATAGCCTTGTCCGTAATCGGTACAGAAGGCGGCACATTAAGCAGTGCGGGTCCGGTGGTATATGTCAATGGTGAGGTAGTAGCGGATGGTTCCATCAGTCAAACTTCCAGCGGCAACTATGCCAAGCTGCGTAAATGGTTCGAAACGTTTACAGACTCGTCCAACTACAGCAACAATTTTATCGGTCGCTCCCAGCATGCAGCGGATGTAGACTTTGCCGGCTCCGTTTCAGACTTTCGAATTTATAAAGCAGGCCTGACGGCGGGTGAAGTCATTGAGGTCATGTGCGATTCGTTGACAGATGAAGAGATCGTGAAGCTTGCCAGAGATAAATATTTGTCCTTTCCGACGACGATTGTAACCAAGGACATAACTCTGCCAACCGTTCTGATGGGCGGAAGAGTAGAAGTAACCTGGAAATCCAGCCAACCTGGTATACTCTCTGACAATGGCCAGATTCAGGCGATTACCTCCGCACAAGGGGTTACCGTCACAGCCTTATTAACGAAGGGCTTAAGTAAGATTGAAGAGAGTTTTGAGGTATCCGTTCTTCCTGAACAGCTACCTCCGTACACGCTGACCATTCATGGAAATAAGGAAGTAGTAGATGTCAGCGAAGTGATGTACGGCTTGTTCTATGAAGATATCAATAACGCAGCAGATGGCGGGATTTATGCAGAACTCGTTCAGAATCGCTCCTTTGAATCTTTCGAGTTCGATACGTATTCCCATGCTTCCGGTGAATGCGGCTGCTCTACCGGACGGAACCGCAACCCGTTGTTCGCCTGGTCTGGTGATACGGATAAGATGACTCCACAACATAGCGGTGGATTAAATGAGTTTTTAGGCGCAAAAGACAAAGAAGTGAACTCTTATTATGTGACGGTAGCGGATGGTGCAACGATTCGGAACAAGGGCTTTTCCGACTCTAACCAGAATTGTGCCATGTCCATCCAAGAGGGTGCCAAATATGAGTTTACCATCTGGGCGAAGGCCGACTCAGCGGGCACAATCACACTGCAACTGCAAGACTCAAATGAAAAGGCTATTAGTGATTCGGTTACGATACAGGTGGAAGGCGACAACACGTGGAAGAAGTACGGCATCGATTCCAAGCTTGTACTGACAGGCTCAGCTACGGTTCTCGGGCAGCTGGCGCTTACATTTAAAGGGGACATTTCGGTTGATATGGTTTCTTTATTCCCACAAGATGTATGGGGCGCAGGAGAGGAAGAGCAATCCCCATCGGCACATGCTAACTTCCAGGGTAATCCTAACTACCGACTGAGAAAAGATTTGGTGAACGCACTGGTTGGCATGCATCCGAAGTTCTTGCGGTTTCCGGGTGGTTGTATTTCCGAGGGTTCATTTATATGGGAAAACGTATACGATTGGAAGGAATCGATTGGGGATATCGAGCTGCGCAAGGAAAACTTTAATGTATGGGGCTATATGATGACCATGGGTCTTGGTTATATGGAATATTTCCAGTTGGCAGAAGACCTGAATGCAGCTCCGCTTCCGGTTATGGCCTGCGGCGTGCTCTGCCAAGCCCGCTCCGATTACGCTCATCCGGCTGGAGGCGCATTAAGAGAATACTATATCAAGAACTTTACGGATCTGATCGACTTTGCGATCAGTGTGGATTTTGAACATAATGAATGGGCTGCTATGCGTAAAAAAATGGGCCATGAAGCTCCGTTCGATCTGCGTTATTTGGGTGTAGGTAACGAGAACTGGGGTACAGAGTTTTTTGCCAACTTTGAAGTGTTCAAGACATCGATTGATGAGTACATGGAGAAAAACTATCCAGGTTATGAGCTACACATCATCTCCACGGTTGGCGCTCAAGCAGACGACGATGCATATCAGCAGGGCTGGAAGTTCTTAAGCGGTAATATGACCGGTTCGGCTAAGGTTGCTTTTGCAGATGGTAACCAGGTGACGGAAGAAACGGTAACCTGGTATGAGAAGCAAAAAGACTACATGGACACCATTGCAGATGAGCACTATTATCGTTCTAACGAGTACCTGCTGAATAACGTGGACCGCTATAACTACTACTACAGAGCTTATAACGCGGACGGCAGTATAAATTGGAAAGCAACATCAAAGGTTTTTGTCGGAGAGTACGCCTCAACGGATAAAAATACATTGGCAGGCGCTGTAGCAGAGGCAGCGGTGATGACGGGCTTCGAAAATAATGCCGATGTCGTTCGGTTGGCTGCCTATGCACCGCTGTTTAACAAGGTGCTGACAGATGGAACCTACAGATGGACGCCAGACTGCATCTGGTTCGATGACGAAACGGTGTGGTTTACGCCGAACTACTATGTACAGCAAATGTATGCTAAATATTTGGGGAATAAAGTATTGAGCACTTCTTTCTCTACTTACAAAAACGGCAAGCCAACGGACCTCATTCCTCAGGGGGGAATTGAAATCGCGACAGGCAATGCCGAGGTTATGATTAAGCGTGTGACTGTTACTTCCAACCAGGACGGCAGTGTGCTGCTGGATCAAGACTTTACCCAGGAATTGAATTCGGCCTGGCAGGTCATTCCCGGTTCCGTGGGCTCTACGGTGGAGGAAGGCAAGGGGCTTGTCCTCAAAGCTCAGGATAGCGGTCTGAATGGTTTGTACATCTTGAACGACAGCTGGAGCAATTACAAGGTAGAGGTGGTCGCTTCCCGCATTTCCGGCACGGACGGCTTTTATGTGGGTGCGGGTCTCACCGATATTTCTGCGGAGAAAAAGGACGTCGTTGAATACGCGATCGGCTATGGCGGCAAGGCTAGCGGCGTGAAGGTTTACAAGCAGGGCATAGAAGGCTACACATTGGGTGACTACTCTTCCAGTACAGCGGCAGGTAACTTGAGAGCAGCTAGCTATGAAGAGTTGGCTGACAACACGGACTACACCATAACAGTGAACTACGGCGGTGAAACGGGCAGTAATCTGATTTGCTCATACACCGACGGCGAGACAACCAGCAAGGTGCTGGACTACAAACTGGAGGCTTACAACAGAGACGTGTTCAACTCGGTAACCCAAGATGCTGAGCATGTATACGTGAAGCTGGTGAATGCCGACAACGTGGATAAGGTAATACAGCTGAATCTACAAGATTTGAGTGTTGAGTCCATCGCTAAGCTGGTTACACTAACCGGCGATTCCTCGCTTGTTCATGTACCTAACGTGAACAAGAAGAATGATGAGAAGGTAGTGCCTACCGAACAGCAGATCACCCTTCAGACGGATTCTGTCTTCTTAGACTTACCGGCCAACTCGGTAAATGTGCTGGTGCTGGATATTAAACCTTTTCTCGCTTAAAAACAAAAAGGGGTGTCCCAAGTAGCCGTTTTATGGCTTTTGGAACACCTCTTTTTTTCTATGAATAGGGTCGGAAAGTTGAGTTGATTTCCCCGAGGGGCATTACTTCGTGCTTCTGTTTACCAATTCACGCGGGTTGGTGCCATCGTCTATCGTTAGCGGGGTAGGGGCTCCCGTAGCGATTCGCTCCCAAGGCACCATTTTAAAGTTCTGATTTAACTTTTTGCCGTTTTGAAGATTTTCGTCATCTTGTGCAACGAAGATACCATGTGGGAAATTCTTTCCTAATCCGTAGCCAAGAACATCAATACCGTCTGTGACAGATGTGCCATCAACGGTAGGGCTCGCGCTAATCGTAAAGTTGCTTATATATGCATTGTCGCCTTGTCGTTCATAGATCGCATAGCTGCTGTTTCCTTGACTGGAGGCCATGAGATACCCCTTGCCATCTTTACCGTAATACAATGTAAGTCCTTCTATGTCATCGTGAAGTCTGCGCCCATCTGCAATATCCACACGTCGCAGCGGCTCGGTTGAACCGTCTGGCTCCGCACTATACTTCCAAATAGCGTAATCCTCTTCAGCGATGTAGATCGTACCATATTCATCATCAGCAACCATGCCTTCGGATTGCGTATTCAGCTTGAACTGGCGGACAAGCTTACCTGCAATTTTGCCGCTTCCGTCGTCAGTCAGCTCATATTGCTCAAATTCACCCTCTTTGCCCAACACGAGCGCGTAAAATTTATCTGTCTTGAGGCTATGGTATAAGCTGAATCCGTACACTTCTTTCATAGATGCTTTAATGGGTTTGCCAACCACGTTGGTCAGCTTTCCTGATGCACCGTCAATGGAAAAGATATCGATCGTGTTGTTGGTTCGATTGGTTGCCCCTGCAATATCAATTTTTTTGCCGCCCAATGTGAAACCGTAACGAAGATCCACGTTATTCATTTTTCCGACCTTCATGTTTTGCAGTTGCTTGCCTTCCAGATCATAGACTAAAATCCCGCCGCCTTTATTGGTTGCTAAAATTCTACTTTTCTCTGGATCGGCCGGGTTGAGCCAGATTGCAGGGTCGTCGGCTGCGTCTTCTCCATCCTCCACAGCTTCTGTTTCAGCAGAAGGGATCACTTTATAGGTAGGGACTGCGTCCGTTGGATCTGCATATTTGCTGTTCTCTGCTTCAAGCGCTGTAAGAAGTTTTGTAGGAAGATATACATTTCCATTCATCATCTTAATTTCCCGGTCCGCTTTTCCGCTTAGTCCAGCTAGACGATATTGCTTCTCACCCACTGTAAAGGTCCCGACAATGCCATTTTTCAGCTTGACCAAAACAGACTGGTCATCACTGTCCCATGTAATTGTCGCCCCCATTTTATCTGCCTGTGTTCGTAGTGATGCATACCCGGATGGCTGAATGTCTGCCGCATGGGTCAGTTCTGGTGATACCAGAATCCCTGTTAAAATGGCTAATAATACGAGTTTAGTTGACTTCATATGTATGCCCCTTTTCCGAAGTAAAAATGATATAACCGACTCAGTATAAAGCGAGAATATCAAAAGGATACAATGAAAATGTAAAGAGAATGTAAAGGAGGTGTAAGCATTCAATGGACTGGTTTCCAGTATTGTTGTCTGTAATTCTTTGGAGACATTCCGAATTTTTCTTTAAAGCATTTGGAGAAATAGCTTGCTTGGGAGAATCCCGTTTCCTCCGTAATTTGTTGGACAGACCAGTCGGTTTGTAGCAAAAGACTGCGCCCTTGATCCAGTCGATAATCCATTAAATACTCAAGCGGTGTGCGCTGGAAGGCGACCTTCATACATCTGGCGAGATAGTTCTGATGTACGTGAAAATGGGTCTCCAAATCTTTATTGGTGATTGTATTTTTGTAATTCTGTTTTAGGTATATTTCGATTTGTTCCGCCAACTTAGAGGAGCTGTCTTTATTATTCTGGTCATACTCCAAACTCTGGAAAACACTCGCAAACGTCTGTTGGGCCTCCCATAGTGCCAGTTTTCTAGGTTTTAAAGTAGAGGCTAGTAAATGGTCTAATTTCGAAAATAGCTCATGTGGATTCACCACTTTTTGAATTTTGGGCAAATGAATGGTCGTATGTTCTGAATGAAAGTGCAGCTCGGGAATGGGGGTGCTGGGTATAATAGGATTGGGCGAGGATTGTGCGCACCACATGCTATTGGTTTGAAAATGGAACCAGTAAAAGGAGGTTTGTTCTGTACATGCCTCAATGGGAAAATGATGTTTATCCGGTTCAAGAATGAGAGCGTAATTTTTAGTTACCTTCCACACTTCGTCCTCTTCGCCAATGTGCAGCAATCCTTCTTTAATGATTATTACGTCAAAATAACCCAGATTATACCTATTCGGGTGCCAATCCCCTTTTTGATATGTAGTAAAATTCCCCTCAATGAAATAAGGCAGCGGAGGAACAAGGAATGATAGAAAGTCTGTTTTGCTCATGGAAGCCAGCTCCTTTGTGTGTGAAATCGTATAAGTTTTAGTTAAAGATCGCGATTTTTTTTATAAATTCAGGTTGATAAAATAAGGACTGTAGCAAGGGGAGCTCAGGTTAGCTTGTACGATATTATCATTACTTTATCCTTATTTTCTCAAAAATGAAAGCGTTCTATTTCCAGGAAGGGATGTTTATCCAATGAAAACGGCAAAGCCAGTTAAGCATGTCATCGTTGACGATTTATTTTGGAAAAAGTATAAGCAGGTTGTGGCGGAAGAGGTTATTCCTTACCAATGGAAAGCATTAAATGATGAATTACCAGATACAGAACCCAGTCATGCGATTGAAAACTTTAGGATTGCAGCCGGGGAATCCAGTGGGGAGTATTATGGAACCGTTTTCCAGGACAGTGACCTTGCCAAATGGTTGGAGACGGTTGCCTTTAGCTTAAGGGATCATCCGAATCCTGCGCTTGAAGAACGGGCTGATGAAGTGATTGAATTGTTGGGAAGAGCTCAAGCTGAGGATGGGTATCTAAATACGTACTATCTGCTTAAGGAACCCAACAATCGCTGGACCAACTTAAGAGACAATCATGAGTTGTATTGTGCAGGGCATTTTATAGAAGCGGCTGTTGCTTATTATGAAACGACGGGCAAAACGAAGTTTCTTCACATTATGGAAAAATACGTAGACCTGATTCAGCAGGTTTTTGGTACGGAAGAAGGTAAACGGAAAGGCTATCCGGGACATGAAGAAATTGAGTTGGCTTTGATCAAATTATACGACGTAACTGCAAAGGATCAATATCTCAAATTAGCGCAATATTTTATTGAACAGCGGGGACAGCATCCCATTTACTTTGCAGAGGAACAAGAACAGAGAAAACATATTCAAACAGAGCCCACCTGGAATGATGATAACAATATTAATTTTGGCTTAGGCTTCGAATACCAGCAAGCACACCAACCTGTGCGGGAACAAAAAGAGGCAGTCGGCCATGCGGTAAGAGCGGTGTATCTGTATATTGCGATGGCGGACTTGGCCGCGAAAACAGGGGATGCTTCCCTGTTACAAGCCTGTGAAACGCTGTGGGATGATGTAACGAATCACAAAATGTACATCACCGCAGGGATCGGTTCTACTGTAAACGCGGAAGCATTCACTTGCCATCACGATCTTCCCAATGACAGCATGTACTGTGAGACTTGCGCCTCTGTAGGGCTGGCCTTTTGGGCCAATCGTATGCTGCGCTTAGCGCCAGACCGGAAATACGCCGATGTTCTGGAGCGTGCGCTATACAACGGGACGATTAGTGGGATGGACCTGGACGGGAAACGATTTTTCTACGTGAATCCGTTGGAGGTTAATCCTTTTCAAAAATCCAGAAAAGATCAAGAGCATGTAAAAACAGAACGTCAAAAATGGTTTTTCTGCGCCTGTTGTCCGCCCAATTTGGCACGAATGATTGCATCAGTTGAGGACAATATGTACACCCAAACGGATGATACGTTGTATACGCATCTGTACATTGCCAGCAAGGTGAACATGACTTTATCTAGTCATGAGGTTGAAATTACACAAACTCATCATTATCCATGGGATGCGGATCTAACCTTTTCGATCCACGTAACGGAGCCGACTTTCTTCAAATGGGCACTACGGATTCCTGGGTGGTGCAAGCAGGCAGAGGTAAAGGTGAATGGGGAAACCATATCATTAGACCGTCTGGAAAAGGGCTATATCGAGATTCAGCGTACTTGGAAGGACGGAGATGTGGTAACTCTGCATTTGGCTATGCCGGTTGAGCGCATTCGGAGCAATCCGCTGGTCTCCATGAACCAGCAGCAAATTGCTCTCCAACGCGGACCAGTCGTGTTTTGCCTGGAAGAAGTGGATAATGGAGCGAATTTGGCAGGATTAAGATTGACAAAGGATAGCCTCATTACGGAAGAGTTCAGCGAAAACCTGCTGGGTGGCATTGTAAAGCTGACCATAGAGGGATACCGGGTAAAAAATTCGAATGCATTATATAGCTCAGAGCCTCCCGAGTTTGTTCCTCAACAAATTACCGCGATTCCTTACTACGCCTGGTGCAATCGGACTAAAGGGGAAATGCGTGTATGGGTTTATGAATCATAATTCATTCGCATGGGGAGAGGAAAGATCATGAGTACGAGAATTGTGAATACGGAACCACCGGAAAAGGCAGCAAGTACCGTTCCTTTTCATCGTAAAATCAGCTATTCATTAACGGATACGGCAGGCAATCTACTATACTGTGTTATTTCCAGTTATCTATTATATTTTTATACAGATGTATTCGGACTTTCTATCGGGATTGCCGGGACATTACTATTTATCACCCGTTTTATCGATGCCATTGATGCCCCGATTTGGGGCATCCTGATTGACCGAACCAAGTCAAAATATGGCCAGAGCAGACCCTATTTTCTATGGTTAGCTATTCCATTCGCTGTGTTCATGGTCCTTACGTTTACGACACCCAATTGGAGTGAGTCGGGCAAAATTGCATATGCCGCCATTACGTATATCATAGCCGGCATCCTGTACACAGGAATTAGTACGCCGATTACGTCTATTCTGCCTAATCTGAGCACCAATTCTAATGAACGCGTAGTCTTGAACTCCTTCCGCATGGTCGGGGGGAATGTGGGTTTCTTCATCGCCACGACGTTTACGTTACCTTTGGTCGCTTTCTTTGGACAGGGGAATGATCAAAAAGGATTTTCCTTAACGCTCGTTTTATTTGGAATCATGGCGATTATTATGTTTTTCATAGCGTTTGCCGATTTGCGCGAAAATGCAGCAGTGAAAACGAAATCTGTTCCCATTGCTAAAAGCTTTACAGCCATCAAACGAAACTGGCCCTGGATGCTCGTTGTAGCTGCCAACTTGTGTTACTGGATCGGCTTGAATATTCGTTCAGCAACTTTAATCTTTTATCTGCAATACAATCTGGACAGTAAGGACTTAGTGCCTTTAATCAATGGACTGACCTCCTTGCAGTTGATCTCGATGGTTCTGATTCCGTTTTTCGCCAGAAAATTAAGTAAAAATGCGATTATGATTATCGGATTGATATTAGCTGCGCTGGGTCAAGTCGTGATTTTAATGGGCAGTACAGACTTAACCCTCATTATTATCGGCTGGATTATTGGTGCGTTAGGATCAGGCTTTGCATGTTCTATGCCGTTTGCGATGTTGTCAGATACAGTCGATTATGGGGAATGGAAAAATGGTATTCGG
Organism: Paenibacillus sp. FSL H8-0168; assembly: GCF_038592955.1. NCBI lineage: Bacteria > Bacillati > Bacillota > Bacilli > Caryophanales > Paenibacillaceae > Paenibacillus > Paenibacillus sp. FSL H8-0168. The sequence goes on from NZ_CP151948.1 coordinate 292,938, forward strand.
GCAAGTGGTTTCCTGACCTCGATTGGAAGCGCATTCTGTATTAAAGCGGGTAGCGGAATCGGCGGATTATTGCCAGCATGGATCATGGGCAGCACCGGTTATATCGCTGGGCAAGTTCAAACTCCTACGGCGTTGTCTGGCATTCAGTTTAGCTTTATCTGGCTGCCATTTATCATCTTCTTGATCGGAATCATTCCTATGTTTTTTTATAAAAAATTCGAAAAGAATGAAGCTTCTATTCAACAAGATTTAATTGCGAGAAGATCATAGACATTCTTTTAACAATGTATTCATGACATATTAAAATATTATAATGCTGCTCCAAAACCTGTTCACTGAGCTGAGCAGGTTTTTCTGTTATTTTCTATTCAAATGTGAGCAAGACCATTGACAGGATTTTCTTTTGGAGTAATACTTCTATGTAGAGAAAAGTGTACAGAATCAAGAACTAGACACATCTAGCCTTGCAACTTTATACATTTTTTCGCCATGAAGGCTCTTCTGTTGAAGGGTTTTTTTCAATTTGAGAAAAAGAATGTGATGATATGAGTCAACTGAGTGTAAGGATGAGAACACATGGCTTTCTGAATAAGCATTTTTCAGGAGAGTCTATTGATTATCGACAAATTATCGCGCTGTTTATCCCGCTTCTGATTGATCAGGCTTTTATCGTGGGTCTTAATTTGGTGAACACGGCAATGATTAGCTCGTCGGGGATGGCGGCAGTCAGTGCTGTAAATATGATCGATTCTTTGAATATTTTTCTGATTAATGTTTTTGTCGCAGTGTCTACCGGGGGAACGGTTGTCGTGGCACAGTATAAGGGGAGCGGTAACGACCTCATGGTCTCTAAAGCCGCATCCGGCACCATTTCCTCCGTTTCCTTGTTGGCCTTATGTATCAGTTTGTTTATGATCCTGTTGTACAATCCGATTTTAAGTGTTCTGTTTGGTTCCGCCTCGCCTGATGTATTAGCTAACGGTAAGGTATATCTGCTGGGAAGCTGCATGTCTTTTGTAGGGATTGCAATCGTTGAGGCAGTGTGTGGGGCGCTGAGGGGAATTGGGAAGACGAGGGCATCGCTGGCTCTTTCGCTCATCATGAACCTCTCGTACGTGCTCCTCAATGTGGTATTCATTAATGTATTAGATATGGGTGTGCTGGGCATGACGATTGCAGTCAATGTGTCCAGATATGCAGGAGCAGTGTGCGCGCTGATTTATTTGGTCAGGGTAGATGATGACTTGCGTGTGCAGCTTAGAGATATGCTTTATTTTAATCTGGCTATGCTTAAAAAGATTCTGTTTATCGGGCTTCCCTTTGCAGCGGAACAGATGTTTTTCAATGGGGGCAAAATTTTAACCCAAATTTTCATTGTGAGTCTGGGGACCAATGCATTGGCGACGAATGCCATTTGCTCCTCCCTAGCTAACGTGTTCCAAATCCCTGCGAATGCTTTGGCTCTTACGATTGTAACCGTGGTCGGTCAATGTATGGGACGTCGAAATGTCGAGGATGCCCGGAAGTTTACCAAATCGTTTATTTGGCTGTCGTCTTGTTCGTTTATTGTAATGGGGCTCATACTGATGCCTTTGTTTGAGCCGATGGTGGGGCTGTTTCATCCGCCTGCTGAAATCGTAGATGACATATTTGTTGTCATACTGATTAATACGTTGGCCCAGATTCCGCTCTGGTCCATCGCCTTTATTACACCCTCTGCCCTAAGGGCAGCAGGTGATTCGAAATTTACGTCCCTCACCTCAATGCTGTCCATGTGGTTGTGCCGGGTAGTGCTCGGGTATATTTTGGGCATTGTGTTCAACCTGGGGATTGTTGGTGTCTGGCTGGCCATGGATATTGAATGGGGCGTGCGGGGACTCGTTTTCCTTTGGCGCTTCCGCGGCAACAAATGGGTCCAGCATCGTTTGATCGACTGAATAGGTCCACTACTATAAAATTGACTTCTGGATGAAGGCATTTTACGGTAGTGGATTTTCTTCTATTCCTATACTTCGTTGCAGCCCCCTTACCCTATCTTGATCCCTATATTGCCTAGCTGCGCTCCCTGCTGCATACGGTGGAAGGCTTGTGCTGTGTCTTGTAAAGAAAATACGCTATCTATAATCGGATGGAGTTCATGGCGCTCCATGAACTGAAGCATAGCTGCGAATTCCTCGCCACTGCCCATAGAGGTGCCGATGATGCTGATTTGAGGGAAAAATATAGACCGCAGTGGAATCTCTACTCGATCTCCTGAGCTTGCACCAAATGTAACGATCCGACCGTTCGGCTTGAGGATATCCAAATATTTATCGAACGTAGCAGGACCGATACTCTCAAGGATCAGATCCACGGTGTCTCCGTTCATACTTTCTTTCCATTCGCTATGGCTGTCGAATGCATGATTAGCGCCATGAGCGAGGGCAGCCTGCCTTTTTGCTTCGTTGCGTGACGTGACGGTGACCCGTGCGCCTGCCGCTAAAGCCATAAGCATGGCATACGTGGCTACACCACCCCCAATACCGGGAATGAGGACGTGCTCACCCTCCTGCAATTGGCCTCTTGTGAAGAGCGCGCGGTAAGCGGTCAAAGCAGACAAAGGCAGCACCCCTGCTGCTTCCCATGAAAGGTATGCTGGCTTGCTGACCGCATTTTGGACGGGGATGATAACCGATTCAGCGAATGTTCCGTCTGAAGGTCCGCCCAGAATGGCTGGAACCAAGGGAACATGATGCGTGTTCTCCCATCCGATACATGGATTGATAATTACATCAGTACCTACTAGCGAGGTTGGGACACCATCACCCACAGCCTCGATCACGCCTGCTCCATCCGACCCCAGAATGAGTGGAGCATCGTGGGCTGTTCGATCCGCCATGAGGAACAGATCCCGATGATTTAAGCCTGCAGCTTTAAGTCTTACCTTCACTTCGTTGTGCCACGGCTGTCTGTCTGTGATGTCTGTATACATCAGGCCCTCAGGGCCGCTTTTGCTGGCATGGATTACGGCTTTCATTTTAAAACCTCCCGTGGTTCGAATTTAGATACAATTGCATGTATATTGAATTGTACAGAGCGGCAAGCGTCCGGTAAAATGAACAAAATCGAATGTGAGTATCATAAATGATCATACCAAGCAGGTGACATATACATGGAAAGCAGTGATTTGAAAATTTTTCAGGCTGTCGCTCGCGAGGGCAGTATCACGAAGGCTGCGCAAGTTTTGAATTATGTACAGTCCAATGTGACCTCGCGGATTCAGCAGCTTGAGGCACAACTGAACGTACCGCTATTTCGTCGATCTAATCGGGGAATGACGTTAACGCCGGCAGGAGAGAACCTGCTGAAATACACGGATACCATACTGACCTTGCTGGACGAGGCTGTAAAGTCCACTCAATATTCAGACCATCCTGCGGGACCTTTGCGACTGGGATCGATTGAGACGGCGGCGGTTACGCATCTGACTTCTTTATTGACGGAGTATCACGCTCAATATCCTGATGTCCATCTATCGCTTATGACAGGCAGCACCCATGATCTCGTACAAAAGGTATTGAATTACGAATTAGATGGAGCGTTCGTCTATGGCCCCGTCGATGATCCGCATATAGAGTATGTTGCAGCTTTTGAAGAGGAATTGGTGCTCATCTCGCAACCAGGGAAAAAGGACATGAACGAGCTGCTTGCCAAGCCTATGCTGTTTTTCGACGTAGGGTGCACGCATCGTACAAGAGCGGAAAGCTTTCTGAGCGAAGCGGGTGTGGATGCATATCAGGTTATGGAGTTCGGAACGTTGGAAGTCATTTTGGGTGGTGTAGCCTCTGGTCTGGGGGTGTCCATGTTGCCACAATCGTCGATTGCAAAGGCAGAGGAGGCGGGAAGTATTGCTTCTCATCGTTTACCTGAAAAATATCGCAAATTAGAGGTGTGGTTTGTTCATCGGCGGGATTCGATTTACTCCAGTGCACTGTCAGGCTTGCTCCGCTGGATGAAAAAGGATGTTATACTTAACTGGGATTAAATTGACATCAGGGGTGTATCATTTGGAAGAACAAGATGTAACGAACAATCCATCTACAGTAGCTCCGGGACCATATGCGACGAATGGCAACTACCATCGACGAGAACCGGATAAGATGGCGGTATTATCAGAAACATACGGAGCCTCTATCTTCTTCAGAAGATGGGCGGCTTGGATGATTGACTTCATTCTTATCGTCTTCGGGTATGGAGGGCTGGTTTATTTTACAGCGAAAAAAGTATCTGAAGTAGGAACTCCAAATATGGGCATGGTAGTGATGCTCTTCCTGATGGGCTCCTTCTGCTATTATTTATTGCTGGAAGGACTTACAGGCTATACGCTGGGTAAGTTTGTACTTCGCATTCAGGTCGTAAATGGAGAAGGGAAACCGCCGGGCATGGTTAAATCCTTGATCCGTACCCTTATACATTTGGTGGATACGAATCCGCTGCTTTTCTTCGGGCTGCCCGCTGGTATATGTGTGCTGGTGACACCTCGGAAACAACGGATTGGAGATATGGCTGCGAATACATATGTGGTTAAGGTACGGGATTTGGGGACAGTGAGCAGAAAAAAAACCGGAATTTTGTCCGGGGTAATCATCCTGATGACGATCATTTCGGTCATCTTCGCTGTATCCCTTATTTCTTCGCTCATCACACAAATGGTGAAGCCCGAGGTTTTTGTTAGTAAGGATGATCAGTTTGCGGTTACGGCTCCGTGGAATTGGTCACGAGATAACATGATTAATGAGGAAGCGGATATTTCCATTAAAAATGAATTGACCGAAAGATATTTGATTGTATTGTCAGAACCGAAAAGCGATTTTGACAGCAGTATGACTCTTCAAGAATATAAAGGGATCATTGAGGATCATTTGGTGTCAGGAATTATGGCCCCTGAGTTGGGGAACCCTTCCGACATCGAGGTAAATGGATACCCTGCCATCGAATTTACCCTGAAAGGGGAAGTGGAAGGTACTCCAATTATGTATAACGTGACCACGATTGAAACACCTTCACATTATCATCAGGTACTTGCCTGGACCTACGCTTCGCGATACAGCAGGGCACAGCAAGAGCTACGCAAGATTAGGGACAGTTTCCGTGAAATGAACATGCTGTGAAGTGAACATGAAGCAATAACGATGATTCGAAGTTATAAGGCGGTAAGCGGAACAAGCAGACAGCTTATAGGAGCGTCTGCTTGTTGTTTTATAGGCTTATTTTAAAAAATGAACAATTAAAACGGAGTACGCGGAATAGTAGATTTATATAGATAATTTGATCATACAATAGAATGTCTGATCACTCGTAATCCGGCCACTTTCGCCACCTTACCTTGTGGATGGGCTGTGAATTGAATCGTAACTTCATTCTTGTGGCCCGTCACAGATAGAGGAAGCTCATAAGCAAATGTCTCGAATTTATTCATTTCCTCAGACGCCAGCTTGCCTTCCCCTAAAATCTGACCATCCGCAGTGATGTCAAAGTCACCATGAGGACGGCTCAAGTCCTTCAAATAAGTGACCGCCAATTGGACAGGCTCATCCGGAAGCACCTTCATGACAAAAGAGAACCAGCCCCCAGGCCATGTATCGCGATATTTGCGGTTATAGATGGACCCCAAACCTACATGCTCTCCAGTAAAGGCATGATCCCGTTCTGGCTGCATTTCGGCAGGCTGCACAACGTCCACTGTAAGTCGTTCCAGCTCTAGCTGATACGCTAACGCGGTACGATATTCTGCCTCTGTTGCTACCCAGTCCTCCTGGGAAAAGAGATCCCAATAGACGGTATATGAACGATCATACATCTGATAAAACGGACGAAGCTTCAAGTCTCCGATATAGCCTAAGTCGGTCATATGGAATGTATTAGGCTCGTTCCCGTCAGCAATTAGCTTCGTTGTCAATGAGTCGGCCGCTCCGATCAGAACAGACGCAAGCAGACGTTCCTCGTTGGATTCCGGTGTGACAGGGCCAAGGTCCCCAGCCAGCACTAGCGGGCCATACATAAAAGCAATTCGGCGTGGATTATCCGGCATTTCCTCGACTCTCACGGTCATAGGAATGTCATACTCGATCGTATCCCCATTGTTCCATTCCCGTTCAATTACAACGTAGCTGGTAGGACAAGCCTCTGTGACGTACTCTTCCCCATTGATTTTAATCATCATCCCTTGCTCCGCCCAATGCGGGCATCTTAGCTTGATCGCGAAGGATTTGGGCTTCTCGCTGATGACGCGTAGCGTTCCCCGTCCATTTTGCGGAAAGAGAGTGTCTTGTTTGAGCTGTACGTCCATCTCGTCCCATGTCACGGTAGAAGGGACATATTGATTGACATAGATCGTTTCTGGCGTGTGAAAATAAATCGCAGTGCCGTACATGGAGTGACTTTCCATACCGGACCCGACACAGCATGTGAAATCCTCATATTGAGAATTAAAGGACTTGTGTCCTCCCATTTCCAGCGATACAAAATAGCACACACGTCCATCTACAGGCTGCTGTGAAGCCAGGATATGATTGAACATCGCTCGTTCATAGTAGTCGGCATAGGCTGCATAGGCATCCCACTCGAACATATGTCTTGTTAATTTCAGCATATTGTAGGTGTTACAAGTTTCACAGGTACCTTCGCCCAAGCGGTCATTCAGCTTCCCGGGTTCACCAAAATGTTCATTATAGCTATTGCCGCCGATCACGTAGGAATGCTTGTGAACAACCCGATCCCAGAAAAAGCGAGACAGGTCCGCATATTGCGGTTTTCCCGTCATTTCAAATTGCCGTGCAGCGCCAATGATTTTGGGGATTTGCGTATTGGCATGTCGCCCTGCCAACGTATCTTGGCTATCCGCGAGATCATTGAGCACCTCTCCGTGATAAAAGCGTTCCGCCAGGCTCAGAAAGCGTTCTTCTCCCGAATGTTCCGCCAAATCCGTTAGAACTTCATTCATACCGCCAAACTCGCAATGCAGCACCTGCTGCACCTGATCATCGTCCAGCCCTTGAAGTACATCCTCCAGCCAGTTGCCGAGTTTGATTTCTATAGACAGGGCCTTGGGATGATGCGCCAGCAGATGTGCATCACGCAAGCCCGCAAAAAGTTTGTGCATGGTATATAGTGGCACCCAACCGCCGTTCAGATCAAAGCCCTGGGAGCGGATATCTCCGGCTTTTACTTCTTCAAAAATCTCTTTCCCACGTGGAATGCCGGAAATGTATCCGTTTTCATGACTGTTTTGGCATATTTCCAGTTCGTCGACTACATAGTTCACGCGTTCCAACAGTCTTTCGTCGCCTGTGGAGGCAAACATCAGTGCACAGCCGGACAGGTAGTGACCGAGTGTATGTCCGCTGATGCCACGCGCTTCCCAGCCTTCATAGTGAGCCGCTTTGGGCTCCAGTCCCGCATATTCACGAAAGCGTGATAGTAAACGGTCGGGTTCCAAACTCAGCAGGTAGGCCGTATTCAGTTCCATCGCATGTAAAAGTGGGCCGGAATCAATTCTTACTTTATGCAAGTCAAAAGCTTTAGCTTTCAAAATCATCGCTCCTTAGCTAAGATGAAAGTGTATATTTCTCCACTACATTAGCATTGCAATCGCGGTATGTCAGTAGCTTAACCATACAATGGGTGGACAAATCCGAACATGAATTTAAAGAGGCGATAACATGACCTATCTAAAAGTAAATGTAGATGCTCCGATCCAACTGATCTCGGCAGGCGAGTTTGTTAACGAGGTGCCTTGGAAACATATGAGTCGTTCCATTGAGAATTTTGAGCTGATCCTGGGTGTCCAAGAGACGGTATATATACGGGAGGAACGGGAAGATTTTGAAGTAGGCGAGGGAGATATTCTATTGCTGTACCCCGGTCGTACGCATAAAGGATATAGGGAGTCATTTCCAGGCGTGAAATTTTATTGGTTTCATTTCGATGTTCCCACAACCCCGAATGTATTATCTAATGAGGAAATGAAGCAGGAAACAAGTGCTATGGATGGGCTTTTGCAGCGACATGGTGTGATGCGTGATATTTATTTACCGCAATGTGTACAGGCAGATAACGGGGATCGGATTCATATTATCGTCAATCAGATTTTGCATGTAGCCAACTCACATTATTTTACGTATCACAGTGCAAATTATTTGTTCACCTCGCTACTGATCGAGATATCTGAACTGGCGCTCAGCCGCTTGCTTTCCAATCCTGTCAGTTCACAGGGGAATGTGAGTTTTAACAAAATTATTGAGTGGACCCGTATTCATGCTGAAGAACCGCTGACCGTGACGGATTTAGCTCGAAAATTCAATTACAACAAGGATTATATCTCTCGTTTGTTCAAGCAAAATACAGGCATGCGTCCCCTGGAGTTCATTCATAGTATTCGTATTAACAAAGCCAAAGAGTTGATTTCCCGTACAGATATGAGCATTAAACAGGTTGCCGAAGAGGCAGGATATAGCGATGAGAAGTATTTTATGCGTTTGTTCAAAAAGAGAGCCCATATGACTCCTTCCCAATACCGGAATGCCTATCACAAAACATTTATGAACAATGTCTAGTGCATTTCCGCTTGGATCGTAAATGCAGAGCTGGATGTATCCACCATTCACTTGCAGCGAAGATCGATGATTTGACCGAGGACTGACCAACCTGTCACCAGAGAAATAGCTTGTCAGACTGTAATTTGGTAATCTGATATAAGAGATCAAATGAGAGCAAGCAATACATAATACTTCATGAAAAAGGGGCGAGCGAGATGCTACAACCACCATTAAAGGATGAACTGACTCGAATACTGGAAGGGCATTCACTGGATGAAGAATTAAAAGAAGAGATTCATCAGGAAGCTCAAGCTGCTATACAATTTCATGTGGAGCATGAGGAAAATTATGAACAGGTTGGCAATAGTCGGATCGCCGGCTATCCAGACCTGCCACCCACGATAGAGTGGCCTTGTAATTCAGACGGGGAATATTATACATTTATTGCTCAAATTAATTTGGGCGAGCTGCCTTTTTCACCATTTGAGGGATTGCCTCATCAGGGCATACTTTACTTTTTTCTTGGGCTGGATGAGCCCGCCTATGATATTGATCATAAAATCTTTTACTATAACGGTGACAGCAGCGTTTTGCAGAAAACATTACCGCCTGCTGGGCGCGTAGAGGTGTTGGCGGAGCAACGGGGTTTCACCGCGTATGCAATTTCTTTTCATCCGATCCTGACGCTACCATCGGAGGGTGAGCTAGGAGATATTCTTGTAGATCAGTACGAAGAGCTGTATGAGCTTCTATATGAACATAGCGACACGGTGTGGGGGCAGCATCAATCTTTTGCCGGGAATACCCGGCGGGATGCTTATCTACGCCGAAACGGGCTGGAGGGTCTTCTGTTTAACTGGCATAAGAGTGAGAGTCAAATCCATAAGGAAGTCGAGCAAGCTATGCATAGGGGAAATACCGATTATGCGGAGCATTTACGGTCCGAAGTGCTGCTTCAGCTGCAAGAATATCAGACGAATCGGGAAAAGCACGATCAGGCTTCGGAAAATTGGCATGTTCTGCTCTCGGTATCTTCTTTGGACGAGGTCGGCATGTGCTGGTGGGACGCGGGGTATTTGGAGTTTTTTATAGATCAAAGGGACTTGAAGAACCTTGATTTCACGCGAACGTATGTCAATCTTGCTACGAGCTAGCCCGGTGCGGCAGACTCATGCTGATTTAGGGCAAATGATGGGGGTTAGAGCAGGGTGTTTTTTTGATTGATAAAAGCAGTGAATTGAGCATGTGGCACAGTAGGTTTGTTTTGCCCGAGTGTCGGAAATCGAACGATCAATAATAGGTGGTCCTATATAGGGCCGCCTTTTTTCGACGTAAATGAACGATTGTACTCCGTTATTAGTCTTAATAGATGAGACCACAACAAGGGAGGTGCACGTATATGAATGATCGAGAGCTGTTTGAACTATATAAGGAGCAGATCTATTATTTTTGTTATTATCTAATGCAAAATCAAGCAGATGCAGAAGATGTTTGCCAGGAAGTGTTTGTCAAAGCACTTTTGGCCGACAGGTCCAAAGTACAAGATCTCAAATCATGGATTTTACGAATTGCTTCTAATGAGTGCAGCAATGTGCTTAGAAGGCGGAAAACTGGACTGATGAAGGAAATACGAACTTTTTTATTGTCACGCCCTCATTCATTTAATCCGGTGGAAGAGAGCTTATACCATCAAGAAACGAAGACAGAGTTACACAAGCTATATAACAAGCTTCCAGATAAAATTCGTATGGTCGTGGTCCTTCGTTATGTAAACGAATTGACTATGCCGGAGATCTCTAGAGTTATGAATATACCCGAAGGAACAGCTAAATCTAGATTAAATCGGGGGCTTAAACTGCTAAAAAAAATGGTGATACCCCAAGTAAAGGAGATGAGTAGCAGTGAGTCGGTATTTTGAAAAAGAACAGAACATTCCCCAACCTGAATATGATGCAATGTGGGTAAATATAGAACAGGAAGCAACCAAACGAAAAGCAACTCTGCAACAGTCACAGGAAGCACCTATGCATAGAGCAAAAATTGTTCCAGCAAGTATCGTATTCTCATGTTTTCTGCTCGTTGCCATCCCTGTATTCGCTAGTGTGACCATCAATTGGGATAGAATAGGCGGACGTAGTGTAACCAATGCGCTAAATAACGGTATTGGCCAGCGGTATGATCTAAAAGCATCCAATGCAGGCATTACGATGAATTTGAATGGTGTTGTAACGGATGGCGAAAAAATGAAAATGCTTATCTCTCTGGATCCAGGAACCGATCCAACCAGTTATATTGGGTTTGCTATAGAGAAAACTACGGTAACTAGCAATTCTGATACCAAGGGACAAGCACACGGATATTTAAATTACGATCCTAAAAGCCAGAAACTCCTTGGCATTTATGAAACTATTGATACTTTAAAGGATCGTAAAAAAGATTACACACTTGAGGCACAGAATCTTATTTTTTATCGTAATCAGGATATTCCTTTAAAGACGAATCATCAAGCCGGGGATACCCTCGTTACCGGGACCAAGCAGTATCCTAACATTTATATAGAATCCGTTCGACAAACCAACAACAAGACTGTTGTCCGCTTTAGAGTTGCTGCAGCTCCATCCGATTTAGGACGTGGGAACCCGCATTTGGTAATGAAAGTGGGCGACAAAGAGATAGACGCAATCCCAACCATTCTACCTAGTGACAGCTCAGACTTGCATATTGAGCAGGTATTCAACATGACTGCACAAGATTGGAAAAAGGCAAACCTCCATTTTTGTTACACTGAGGAAGCAAAAAGAATTGAAGGTACTTGGAAGTTCGAATTTGAAGCGGATGGAAAAAAAGCAAGTGAAGCGATTTATTCCAAGAAGCTGCATAGCAGCGCTGAATTCCAAGAAAGTACAGGCGCTACCTTAGACCAACTAATTGTTACCCCCTTGGATATTGAAATTCTAGTAACAGAGCGTGATTCACTTAAAAAAGGAAATGTTCATTATAAAACAGCTCAGTTGGTTATAGGTGATAAAAAAATTAACGGAGGATGGAATCTTAAAGGGGCTGGTCCTGAAAATTATCAACACTTATATCAATTTGAATCCCCAGAGTGGTATAAGGACTGGTCTGATGTTCCAATGAAACTTATATTGAAAGATGCCGTCATCCAGAAACGTGATACGTCTAAAAATTGGATCGCTCTTCATAAACCTAAAGAAGAAAAACAGTTCGCTGAGCTTAATGTGGACGGTTATCAAATTGATTTCACATACTATACAGAGGGAAAAGATTTGATTGTCGAATCGAAATCTGGTTCCCCTGGCTTCAAAGGTGTCAACCAAACAACGATGCGAATTAACGGCAAAGAAGTAGTGCCTGAGATCATTGCGAAGGGTATGGTATCCACAGGAGTTAATGTTGACCGTTACAAAGACATTGAATTAGACGGAAAATTAGAACTAAATCCTGGCATATACAAGTACAGCGATCCTGGACGTGATATTGAAGTTATATTGAAATAGATATGGCCATCGCTGCCTATTCTGCAGATACGTAAATACAAAAGCCCTTCCAGCTTTAGCTTCTCATGAGGGAAGCAGCGGAAGGGCTTTTGTTATATCTACTTGTCATACAGTGAGTGTGCTTATTTATACCCGTTGCATGGTAAACTCAAATTCCAGCTTTTGATCGGCTGTAATTTGGTATTCTTCATGTACCGGGGCTCCCCAGCTATCGTCGCCGCCTACGCCCATTTGCTTGCCAGCTACGGTGACAACGGTGTAGTACACGTTGGGCAGCTCATACAGATGGTAGGCATTTTCCAGCTCAAAGGCTGTATACGGAGAAATATTGCATTCCACCGGTGCGGTAGCAGGTGCAGTAATGCGTATACCTCGCTGAGAATCGTCGGTAATATCGACACGGCGCACGCCTGTACGATTGCCGGATTCCTGTGGTACAACATACCCGGACACGTTATCCGCAGCTTCGTTGTGGAATACGCCTAGTCTTGCGCCGAAGGCCCGGTCGATGTAATTCTCCTCCGGTCCCATCGCGTACCAGTCCAGATGGCGGTAGTCCGCCGGAACCTTGAACGAAAGAGCAAAGATCGGCAGGTTAGGCAATCCTGAGACGCCTTCATAAGTCGATTTTACGTTCAGACTGCCATCCGCCAAGACGGTGTAGGCTACCGTTACCTGTGCGTCTGCATGAATGCTCAGCGTGTAGCGGAATGTAACGGTTACACGGTCTGTTTGTTCTTCCGTAACCTCGATGCCCACGCATTTACGTGTCAGACTTGCAGCGAACCAGCCACCGGCTTCAAAGCCTAGTGCGGTTCCCCGATCATTGTCTGTGGTCGCCCGCCAGAACAATGGAGCAGGAGGCATGGCGATCATCTCACGTCCGGCGTAGCGAAGTGAAGTCAGGCTGCCTGCTCCTTTGGAGAACATCATACTGAAATCTGCACCGTGAACACCAATGTTAACATCGCCATGCACCACTCGTAAGGCACCGACCGTAGGGATCTTCAGTGGATTTGGATCTTCCACGATGAAAATATGTTGTCCGAAGGCCACTTCGTGTCCAGCCTCAGCCCAAAGCGTCGCTTCCTTCAAAACCAGAGCGGTGTGAATAACGTACTCACCAGGCTTTCCATCCGTATTAGGGAACGTTAGTGGAATATAGGCTTCGGTCTGAGCCGCTACATCTACATGAATGGCATTACGTGCGATTTCTTGGCCTTCATGCAGCAGGCTATATACTAACTCATAGTCGCCTGTTCCCTCGAACAGGTTTTCATTGCGCAGGGTTACACCGCTGCGATCCGGGGTGAGCTTCAGATTTTGATACAGGAATTTGACCTCCTGCATCTTCGGTGAAACCTTCCGGTCTGCATAGACAATTCCGTCCGTACAGAAGCCATAGTCTGTGGCACGGTCGTCAAAGTCGCCGCCAATCGCGAGGTACTCGCGTCCGTAGCGATCTTTTTTCATAACAGCCTGATCAATATAATCCCAAATAAAACCGCCCTGATACAGCTCGTATTTGTTCTCCAGCTCTGTATACTTGTGCATGCCGCCTACGGAATTGCCCATCGCATGCATGTATTCGCAACTGATATACGGCTTTTGGGGATTGTCGTTCAGATATTGCTCGATATCTGCGGGTTTGGCGTACATCCGGCTCTCCATATCGCTGGTATCATCGTACGTACGGTTGTGAAACACGCCTTCGTAGTGCACTAAACGGCTCGGGTCGGTGGCTCGGAAATAGTTGGCGACATTGCGCAGCACTTCACCTGCATACGACTCATTGCCGCAGGACCAGATTAGAATGGACGCATGGTTTTTGTCCCGTTCCAGCATGGAAATGGCGCGATCCATGACGATATCCTGCCACTCAGGCAGATTGGCGGGAATATTCCACGATGGCTCGACGGCACCGAGTTTTTGCCAGGAACCGTGTGTTTCCAAGTTCATTTCATCAATTACATAGACCCCGTACTCATCGCATAGCTCATACCACAGAGTCTGGTTTGGATAATGAGAGGTACGAACAGCGTTCATATTGTTCTGCTTGAGCGTTCGGATATCCCACAGCATATCTTCACGGGAAATCGCACGTCCGGTGCGAGCGTTAAATTCATGGCGGTTCACACCTTTAAAGACGATACGTTTGCCGTTCAAATGCATGACCTTGTTGATCAGCTCAAATTTACGGAAGCCAATTTTTTGTGGAATGACTTCCACGAGCGATCCACTGGCATCATAAATTTGAATGAACAACGTGTATAAATAGGGTTTTTCGGCGCTCCAGCGCTGCACTTGCTCCAAGATTGCTGACAGCGAAGCTGTGCCATCAGTAAAGTCAGCTTTTAAAGAAGCTACAACATGACCGGCAACATCTTTCACATCGACAGTTGCATAGGCCGTTGCCGGCTTTTCCAAGGTCAATTTCAGCTCCAGAAGGCCCTGCGTGTAGGAAGCATCCAGATCCGCTTTGGCATGTAGGTCACGTACGTGAAGAGTAGGGATAGTATAGAGATATACGTCTCTGAAAATACCGGAAAAACGCCAAAAGTCCTGATCCTCCAGCCACGCTCCCGTACTTCTTTGATATACCTCTACCGCCAGCTTGTTTTCGCCTGCTTGCAGGAATGGTGTCAGTTCGAAATCAGACGGTGTAAAGCTGTCCTCGCTGTAACCGACAAATTGTCCGTTCAGCCATACATAGAAAGCCGATTCGACGCCTTGAAAAGAAATGAATACAGGCTGCGCGTCAGAAGCCATATTTTCCGGCAAAACAAAGCTTTTGATATAGCTCCCGACCGGGTTGTGATCCTCCGGAATATGGGGTGGGCGAACATCCGAATGTCCATCCCACGGGTACATCGTATTTACGTACTGCATTTGGCCGAAGCCTTGCGTCTGAATGTGACCTGGTACCTGAATATCGCTCCAGCCGCCATACTCAAAGCCAGGGGCATAGAACTCTACCGGACGGCTGGCTGGATTCGTTGCATAGTTAAACTTCCAGCTCCCATTCAGGCTATGACGCCAAGCCATATCAGCTTGCTGCTCCGCTTCCTGAAGCGTAGCGTAATATTTGTGATCGGAATAGGCGGGCAGCCGATGTACAGCAAATTTGGTTACGTCGGTCAGCCAGTCCAGACTAGGGGTATGGATGGTCAAGGCGAACACTCCTTATTTTTAAAATGAAATGAAGAACGTACACAGAAATCTGTTATTTTACCGAACCCACCATGCCCGCTACAAAGTGTTTCTGCATCAGGAAGAATACCAGTGCAGTCGGCAGTGTGGACAGAACAATGGCGATCATGATGACACCGTAATCCGGTGCATAGCTGGAGCCAAGGTTCGAAATCAACAGCGGAATCGTTTGATTCTCCGGCGTTTGCAGCACTATCAGAGGCCAGAGGTAGTTGTTCCAGCTGGACATGAATGTGATGATCGCGGCAGCGGCATAGGTTGTTTTCATCGTAGGCATATACACCCGGAAGAACAGACCCAGCTCGGATAATCCATCCATACGACCTGCTTCCAGTAGATCCTTTGGAAACATCTTGGTGCTTTGACGGAAAAAGAAGATCAGGAACGCCGTAGTTACGGTCGGAATGACGACAGAAGAGAGTGTATCAATACCGATCCACGGTATGACATTAGAAATGCTGCCGAACATCCGGTAGAGCGGAATCATGATCGCCGCAAACGGAATCATCATAGACATCAGCAGGATATTGAAGACAACGTCTTTCGCTTTACTTCTGTAAATTTCAAAGCCATAACCGGCCAGTGATGCGATTAGCATAGCCAGCAGCGTAGTTGAGATAGAGACTTTTGCAGAGTTACTTAGTGCGGTAACGATGTCTACTTTTTCGAGCAGATTGTGCATGTTATCCATCAGATGGGAGCCAGGCAGAAGCTTGCCTTTGGTCACATCGACTGACAGGTTCGTGGAGCTGGATAGCATCCAGAGGAACGGGAAAATCGAAACGAACGACACAATGATCAGAAAGGCGTACGTAAATGCTCTTTTTGTTTTCATCATTTTTTCTCACCTGCCACTTTGAACTGGATAATCGACAAGATAATGATCATAATGACGATGGAATAAGATACGGTCGCCGCATAACCAAAGTCGGATGAATATTTGAAGGACAAATTGTAAATATATTGCGAAATTGAAGATGTCGCGTTCCCTGGCCCACCCTTGGTAATATTCATAATTTCATCGAAGAGTTGGAGTGTACCAATCGTTGATGTAATCGAAGTGAACAGGATAATCGGCTTAAGCAGTGGAACCGTAATGCTAAAAAACTGTCGGATCGGGGAAGCTCCGTCAATACGGGCCGCTTCGTAGATGGAACTGTCAATGTTCTGAAGACCGGACAGGTAAAAGATCATATTGTAACCAGTCCAGCGCCATGTGATCGCGATAATAATCGTAACCTTGGCCCAGAAAGGATCTGTAATCCATTGGATGGGCGTGCCAATCACGTGCAGATTCAGCAATAAGGAGTTTACCAGACCGTCGGACGAGAACAGGTACTTGAAGACAACCGAGTATGCTACAAGGGATGTGATACACGGCAAGAAGATGGCTGTGCGGAAAAAGCCCTTGAATTTCAGGTTTTTATCATTCAACAATACCGAAATGAACAGAGCCAGAATGACCATCAAAGGTACTTGGAAAATCAAATAGATAAACGTATTCTTCACGGCGGTTATAAACATTTTATCGGTGAACAGTCGCTTGTAGTTATCAATGCCGTTAAAGCTCAGATTAGACCCTGTACCTGTCTTAAAGGACAAGATAAGCGCCTGAATCATCGGATAGAAATAAAAAGCGGCGATCATGATCACTGCGATGGATATGAACAACCATCCTGTCATACCTGCTTTGAGACGTGTTGTAGTTATTTTGGGCGCGGCTGTCTTCATACCATGTCAACTCCCTGTGCAGCAATAAAACCTTGAACTCGCAAGCCCAAGGTTTTAAGTGCTTATCGTTTTATTGTTTAGCCTTGGCTAGATGGACTGTCTTATTTAAGCTGTGCTTCCGCCTGTCCTTGAGCATCTTTCAGAACGGCGTCTACATCTTTTCCGTTCAGATAGTTTTGAATTTCAACGGTCATGATATCCTCAATGGCATACGTGTGCAAGCCATAATTGACTTTTGGAACTTGTTTAGTCCATTCTGCAAATTTCTTGTATACTTTGTCCCCACCGAAGTACGGATCTTCCACGTCATAAGCTTTACCACTGGAAGCTGCGTTCAATGAACCAACAATTCCAATTTTGCTCAGCATATCTTGATACAGCTCTGGATCTGTTCCGAATGTCTCTTTCAGGAAATCAGCAGCGGTATCTTGACCGTCCGAGTTAAGGACATACCAGGAGCTGCCGCCGAGGCTGGAAGCATTCACGGATTCAGGTATATTTTTCAGCTTAGGGAAAGGAACAACGGCCCATTTACCCGATTGCGAAGCTTCTGCTTTGATCGAAGGTGTAATCCAGTTACCTGTAGGTACGGAAGCAACTGCACCGCTGTTGAATGCGGCCAGGAACTGACTCCAGTCGGCATTCATTTTAACAATGTTGGCGTCGAACAAGGATTTGTACGTCAAGAGCGCTTCTTTCAGAGCTGGATTACCAGCCAGGTTTGGTGTCTTACCGTCTTCTTTCAGGTACCATGAACCTGCAGTTTGGATCATACCACGGATCAGACCGAGGTCATTCGGATCTTGAGTCAGCATTTCTTTGCCTGTTTTTTGTTTTACGGCTTTACCAATTTCAATAAATTTGTCCCAATCAATATTGGTCAGGTCTGCTACTTTGTAGCCGGCTTGTTCCAGATAATCCGTTCTTACATACAGCCCCATAACACCGGAGTCGAATGGAACACCATACTGCTTGCCGTTGTAGCTAGTCGGTCCGATTTTATAATCAGCGAAGTCGGATGCTTTGATCGTGCTGCTCATATCATGGAAAGAATCGGGATAGGCTTGCAGGAAGTTCTGTGCCCGATAATCCTCGATCAGAACCACGTTTGGCAATCCTTTGGTAGATCCGGAGTTAAGACCGGCATTCATTTTTTGTACGATATCGTTTTGAGCATATTCAACAATGTTTACGGTTACATCTGGATGTTTGGCAACATAACGATCTTTTGCCAGCTTCAGGGCTGCGATATTAAAGTTCGGGTCCCAAGCCCAGACGGTGATTTCTTTTTTGCCAGAATCTGTTGTGGTAGCTGCTTTCTCGGAATTGCTGGAGCATGCGGATAGCAAGATCAAGCTTGCAATCAGCAGAAGGAAAGTCATTTTTTTCATTTTGTTCAACCCCTACTCTTTTTTATATGTTGCTTGCTAGTTCTAAACCTCTTGAATGAAAGCGGTTACCTTATTTATAAATCTAGTGTACCATCCATACTTTGTTGGCGTTAGGAATATCTTTATACGGATTGGTCTTATTATTATGATTTATCAAAAAAGGTACCGCTTACATTTGTATTTTGTTTTGGTTTAGGTACTTTTTTTAGGTTGAATTAAAGTTGTTCACGAAGCGCCACTGCGCGGCCGGATGGTGCTTCCCATCGCTGTTGTATCCAAATTTCTTTATTCAAATTATATAAGGTTGAAATCCGGATACAAAGGCGACCGCTACGCTTGTACAGCACCATTCCGCCCACTCCGTTCTTGTTCCACCTTCTTTGTTTAGTTCAGTCTATATTTTTTATGGGGTAGGAGGGGCGGGTTTTACGATCAATGGCAGGGTCATTCTTACTTTGGTGCCCTCGCCTTTTTTACTGGAGATGGTCACGCCGTATTCTTCTCCATATAAAAGGGTAATGCGGTTGTGCACATTCTGGATGCCGATGCCTGTGAACAGTTGGCGCTTGCTCTTGGGATTCGGCAGTCCGTCTTGCGCCGTATGCCCGTCCAAATCCATACCGTCCCCATCATCGACCACCTCACAGATCAATGTATCCTCCGTTTTGGACACCAATATATAGATGTGGCCTACATTTTTTTCATTAAACGCATGGAAAAAAGAGTTTTCGATAAAAGGCTGAATGATGAGCTTGGGCACATGGTACTCCAGACAATCGGGTGATACAAAATAATTCACTTGTACCCGCTGCCCGTAGCGCACATGGTTAATGAACACATAATTTTGCATGTTGGCCATTTCCTGCTCGATGGTGATCGTTTCACTCACATTGCTGATTGTATTTTGCAGTAAGGAAATGAGCGCATTGATCGTCTCGGCGGCTGTTTCCTTGTTTCCTTTGAGTACCAGCATTTTGATCGAAGCCAGTGTATTGTACAGAAAATGCGGATTGATCTGCCGTTGTAGTGCAGCAAGCTCTGCGTTCCGTTGACCCTTTTGCGTCTCTAAAAGCTTACGGATATAGTCATTTAGTTCATCCAGCATGTAATTGTAGGCATGACTTAATTGTCTAACCTCATAGCTGCCCGTTACCGGGATATAATTATCAAAATTTTTCTCGCGTATGGTCGACATTTGCTTCACCAGTCGAGTCAGCGAACGAATCAGTCGGCGGGATATCAGAAAAACGATCACCAAAGCAATCAGTACGATGGCGATGCAGATCCATACAACGGATTTAACGTCAATAATTTGCCCAATCGCGGCTTGTCTGTCGATCATGTTCACCAGATAAAAATCAAATGAAGGGATATAGTTGGAAAGGAGGATACTCTCCTTATTCATCACATCGGCATTAATGTAGTTAAGTCCCTGTTCATTGATTTTTGTGGCATAGCCTAGCAGCTCACTGGAGCGTTGTCCGATCAGGTCCTGACGGTTGCTCGATACAATCAGTCCCGACTTGTCCAAAATAAGCACATCATTGCCGTTGCTCGTGAAATTGTTGTAGAAACGGCGAAATTCCGGTTCCCGGATAGCGATGTAGATCATGCCGTACAGGGTGCCGCTGGTCCGCTCCATAAATGGTTTGGAGGCAATGATATAGGGTGTTGGCTTTTGCGTGGTGTTACTCATTTGTTGCTGAAATAATTCAGTATCCAATTGATACATAAGCTGTGCCGGTCGTGCTACACTTTGGGCTGTAATCGCACTGCTTTTAAGCTCTTCCGCAGTTACAGGCCAATAGGACGAGTCGGAGTAAAAGCTCCGGCCGTTCAGACCTGTTACAGCGACACCGACATCATAGGCATCGACGTTCGATTTAATTTGCTTCATTTGCTGTGCCATTCCGAAGTAAATCCTCGCCGAGTTAATCGAGTCAGATTGACCGCCAGTCAGATAGTTCTTGACCGTTCCATTTTCCGAAGCATGGGTTACGGCATTCACGATAGAATCATTGAAGGATTCAAAGCTGGATTGAATCTGGCTGAGTACCTTGGCATTTGTAATACTGAATGTCTCAGCAAAAAGTCGTTCAGACATCCGAATCGTCACCAAAGAGGTCAGCAAGGACACCGCAGTGATGCTGACCACCATAACAATAAAGATTTTGAAGAACAGACCTTGATATTTGATTTTATGGATATATCTTTTCATATTCAATCTCTTTTCTGCTGGCAGATGTGGCTTACTCTCTAATAGAGATGCTCCCGGCGGTACTGACTGGGCGAGTAACCCTTCACTTTTTTGAACACTTTGGTAAAATAGCTGGGGTCCGAATAGCCTACTGTGCTGCTAATATCCGAAATGGACATCGTCCCCGACCGTAGTAACTCCGCGGCTTTTTCAACCCGAATTTTGTTCAGATACTCGCTAAAACCTTCTGTATGGTGTGCCGTAAAATAACTGGACAAGTAGGAAGGGTTAAAGTGAAAATATTGCCCAAGTGTCGTCAAATTGAGTGTTTCGGCATGATGCTCCTCAATGTACTCCAGCAGTTTCTTCATGCTTGCACTACTTCCTTGCTGTGTTTTAGCCATGATCTGTCTGTTCGCTTCCTCCAAAAAAGTCTCCAGAAGGCGTACGGCTTCATGTACATGAGGGGCATCATTAATGGTTTTGAAGTAGGAATATTTCGCCGCATCCAACTCCTTCATATCATACCCCTGGTTCCCGAGCAAAATCGTAATGTTGAACACGATATTTCCGAGAAGCGATTTGAATTCAAAAGCGGTAGAGGTATAGTTGCCAGACATGGCGGCTACATAGGATCTCAAATCCTGAAAAGCTGTATCAAAATGCTCACGCTTCATCTCTTCTGTAAACTGTTTTAAGTTGAACGAGCTGTTCACCTGTACAGGCTGAGGAAGTTCGTCTTCTATGAGCAGCGCTGTTCCTGGGAAATAAAAGCGGTAACTCAGCAGTTTTGGCAGTTCATCCTGATAGACGTCACTAATCTGATTAAAGTCATCAAATAAATGGCTAACTGCCCAGCCTGTCTGTGGATCGACCCGCTTTGTCTCCTGTGCAACTTCCCTAACCGCAGCCATCCAGGCGTCTACTTCCCGTGGATCGAGATTGGCTAAAAACACAGCCGCATAGATATCAGACGGCAGTTGTCGCAGTACGATGCGCTCACAGGCAGAGGATAATCGATCTGTAAGCTTGGAAAATAGGTCCGAGGCAGAGATAGAGCGTCCTTTATTATGAGGTGCTGACTGTTCCACGCCTATGAGCGCAAAACGAGTATAAGGAAATGCTTGCTTCAGCAACTCGGCGTCATAGTCCATGTTATACCCGGAGATCAGCTTTTCGATCACATGATCTATCGTAATTTGACTATTCCCAGCATCCGCCTGATATTGAATGGATGGAATTTTGCGAGCGGTTCTCTGGAGAACTTGGAGTAGCTCATCCGTGTCCAGCTTGGGCTTTAAAATATAGTCAGCAACCCCTTGTTGAAAGGTGGATCGCACGTAATTAAATTCACCGTAACTGCTAAGCACGATGACTTCGATATCTGGATAATTCTGTCTGACTATGCGCGTCAGCTCCTCGCCATCCATGATTGGCATTACGATATCTGTAATGACAATATGAGGATGCACAGTTTCAATCAGCTCCAAGGCTTCTTTCCCGTTAGAAGCCTCACCTACAATTCGAAATCCATACTGTTCCCACGATAAATGGTGTTTAATTCCTTGCCGTACCAATATCTCATCATCCACAATCAAAATGTTGCATAGCTCATTCATGGCAGCACTCTCCGTAATTATACCTATTCGAGGATTTGCAAAAATCCTGATTCAAAAAAGACCTCCATCACGTGGACGTCATATCATCTGAGGCACATATTTGATAACGCTTCCAACTTAGCTTGAATCTAAAGCATTTAACCTTTACATGCTAACATAAACCACACGGGGATTCCAAAAAAATTTAGTCCAAATGGCATATAAAACAACAAAAAAGGCAGCCGAGAAAATCTCGACAGCCTAAACAACCGGGATTACCTTATATAGTACCCCATGTCCGATCTCCTGCTAAATATTTCTCAGTCAAAATAGACAGCAGTTGAATACCAACCTCATTGTGTCCACCCTCAGGAAGGATCAGGTCAGCGTATTTCTTGGAAGGCTCAATAAATGCCTCATGCATCGGCTTAACCGTAGTCAAATAGTGATCGTGGATCGAATGGATGGTGCGGCCGCGTTCCTCAATATCGCGAAGAACCCGACGGAGAATACGCACATCAGGGTCAGTATCCACAAATACTTTGATGTCAAGCAGGCTACGGAGTTTTTCGTCTGACAGTACGTGCAGACCTTCCAACATAACGATATGATTTGGCAGAAGCTCTACCGTCTCGTCCGTGGAGCGGGCATGAACTGTAAAGTCATACACTGGCGCTTGTGTCGCTTGTCCTTTTTTCAGACAGTGGAGATGCTCAATAAGCAATTCGTTGTCAAAGGCAAACGGATGATCATAATTGACCAAAGCACGTTCATCATAGCTCAGATGTGAATGGTCTTTATAATAGTTATCCTGAGATATGAAAGTCACTTTATTAGATCCCAGACGCTCAACGACGGCGCGTGCTACCGTCGATTTACCGGAACCTGTACCGCCGGCAATACCAATAATAAGCATGGCGTTTCACTTACCCTTCCCTAAATGTATCCCGATACAACTCAAGTATTGTAGCACAATGCACACTTTTTTTCATCACTGTTGAACTTTGTATTTCTTCCATTTCCGTATCTTGGCTCTGAATGTTTTAAACGGTGCCACCGAGTTGATATGAATCCATCTTGCCATGGGCCATTTCGGATTAGTCCCTGTCCAGTCGTGAACGCCCTGAGTGAAGAGCTCTTCATGACTAAGTGTGTCGATCCAATCCAGCCACTTTTGCTCAGCCAACTTGAACATATCGCGTAATTCACGTAAAGATTGGTGGGAATAGGTCTTGTAAAATGATTGATATAGTTCACCTAGTCTATTCCACTTATAATTGGGGGCGGGCATGATCACGGTTTTTCCTTCCCGTTCGTCCCTGTCCCATGCCATGACAAGATGAAGCCATCCGAGCTGGTAGGCGATCATTTCTGCGGGTGTTTTATCTACTTCGGGGATACGAATATCCTTTTGGCTCTCGTCGATCTCCTGGAACTCACCGTCAAATCGTAAGTAGGAGGCATGAATGGCTTCTTTTAATTCCAATTTGGAAGCGTATTCGTAGCTGGACATCTCATCGCTCCTTTAAATGATATGGATGATACTCACTCCTTTATATGTACCATTCCCAATATGACAACTGTATGTCTTATTCAAAAATAAAAAAATATCGTTTTTTGTGATTTTATGAAACAGCATTTGGCGTGTTTATGAAACAGGATGCAAAATTAATAGAAAAATTAAGACAAAAGATAAGTAATTAGACATATTTTAATATTTATTTAAAAGCCTATAATTATTGGAGTATAGCGATTGGGGCCCTCATTGGTGTTGGGACATTATTCCCTTCATCAGTACGTTATATACCGTTGGGGCATGTCATGCCCGATGAACGGTGCAACCTTTGCTTTAGTATTCATGAATCTAATCAAGAAGGGGATTATTATATGAAGTCGAGTTTGTTAAAAAAATGTGCAAGTGTAATGTTAAGCAGTACGTTGGTGCTGTCTTTATCATTACCGTTGCTAGGTCATGCACATGCGGATGGGAATTTACAGATAAGTGATGATTTTGAACAAGGAGAAGCTCAAGGCTGGACCGCAGGTTCGGGGAACTGGTCTGTGGTCAAGGATGGGAATGGATCTACATACCAACAATCTAGTCGAAGCGAAAGCCATTCCGTCAAAGGTAATGCCTCATGGACGAACTATAGCGTGCAAGCAGATGTATATGTAAATGATTTTAATGGCTCCAATCGAGTCTACGTTGCAGGTAGATACACAGATTCCAACAACTTCTATGCAGCATCGTTGTATAACAAGAAAGACGGAGCTCTTGAGATTCGAAAAAAAGTCAAAGGCTCTATGAAGACACTGGCTACCAATAAAAAATACAAACTGGACACGAATACATGGTACAGAGTCAAACTGGAACTATCCGGTTCGGAAATCAAAATGTATGTCAATGATCAACTAGAGCTGTCCGCAACAGACACCAGCCTCACTGCTGGAGCCGTTGGTTTGGTAACTTCTAAAACAGCTGCCCAATTCGATAATGTGATGGTATCCGGTTCTTCTTCTGAGGTAGATCCAGGAACACCGCCTGTGAAACCGACACCAGGTACAGAACAACCGACTCCTGGGGTGGACCCTGATGTAACCTCTAAAATCAACTATAATTTGACTGGCTTTTCGTATGGTAATACAGGTGGTGGCAATATTGCGGATACAGATGCCAACTACAAAAAGGTTTACAACGCTGTAGATCTCAACGAAGCATTGAAGAAAGGCAGCAAAGTCAAAGTGATTGAGATTATGAACGATCTTGATCTCGGTTGGAATGAAATTCCTAGTGCTGCCAAAGTAATGCCTTTTAGTGCCAACAACCCTGTACAGACGCATCCTGTTCTGAAAAAGACAGGTGTGAGCAAAGTCTATATCGAAAATATGAATGGGGTTACGATTTTCTCTGCCAATGGTGCGAAAATCAAACATGCTGGCTTTGTCATCAAAAGAAGCTCTAATTTGATTTTCCGTAACCTCGAATTTGATGAACTTTGGGAGTGGGATGAAGCAACCAAAGGGAACTATGATAAGAATGACTGGGATTATGTTACCATCGAAGGTACAAGTTCCAAGGTATGGATCGACCACTGTACATTTAACAAAGCCTATGATGGTTTGGTAGATGTGAAAAAAGGTAGTAACGGAGTTACGATTTCCTGGTCTTTGTTCAAAGGAGATGACCGCAGCTCCAACAGCTGGGTAACCCAACAAGTCAACGCCATGGAAGCAGACAAGTCTTCCTATCCTATGTACGCGTATCTGAGAAGCAGTGCAGTAGGCATGAGTAAAGAAGATATCATTGATATTGCAGCAGGGCAAAAGA
The DNA here is from genome assembly GCF_038592955.1 of Paenibacillus sp. FSL H8-0168. Taxonomy (NCBI): domain Bacteria; kingdom Bacillati; phylum Bacillota; class Bacilli; order Caryophanales; family Paenibacillaceae; genus Paenibacillus; species Paenibacillus sp. FSL H8-0168. The sequence continues at coordinate 318,487 of NZ_CP151948.1, forward strand.
AGGCGCATCTGATCGGTGCAACGGAAATGGCTTCCGACAATGCAGATCTGGAGGTGACGCTGCATCATAATTACTATCTGGATATTCAGGATCGCATGCCTCGTCTGCGTGGTGGTAATGCTCATGCATATAACATCGTTATGGATGATGCCGGATTGGCCAGAGCCAAAAAAAGAATTACTTCTGACATGGCTAAAGCAATTGCCGCAAAAGGATACCATTTTGATGTCGTGGGTAATGGTGCAATTTCAACAGAAAACGGCGCGGTGTTGCTAGAAAAGTCTTATTTAATTGATGTATTTTCTCCAGTGCGTAATAATCAAAAAGATCCTAACAAAGCGGATTACACAGGTAAAATCAAAGCCGAGGACGTTATCTTTTCGAACAACGGTACCGTATTCAGAGGAGGCAGTGACGATGCGAATAGCCCGTTAGCCCCTTATCCTGCCAAGACCAAGGACTTCTCTTGGAATGGGTTCACAACGTTGCCATACAGCTATACAGCCGAAGACCCTGCTAACCTGGTTGCTCAATTGCAGGCCAAGGATGGAGCGGGTGCAGGTAAGCTGAACTGGTCGAGTGAAAACTGGCTCAAAACGGTGTACAATACGGCCGTTACGAAAAATGCAATAGTGGAAGAAGACTCCGAATAGGTAGCCAATTAAAAAAGCAGCCAGGACAGATATACTCTGTTTCTGGCTGCTTTTTTGGTTACCACGTTTAGGCTGCGTTCGGTACGAACTTAACCAATAACGACAAACGAGGATACGCCAGCAGGTACGGATCTAACGCGGAATAATACTCCATCATCTCTAAAAGTACGCAGAATATAAGGCTGGTTCGTAGGTGTGCGAACATTGTTAAATCGCGCAGTACCAAAACCATCGAAGCCTGCAGCTTGGACAAAGCTTCCATCTAGACGCCGGAGTATAGCAAAGAATCCGGTTGTGTTAAAAGGAACACCGTTTGTGTTAGCCCAGATAACTGTAAATCGGCGTAGAGTTTGTGTAGGGCTCACATTGCGATATCTCGTAACAGGAACCTTTCTGCCCGTAGATTTCAGTGTTTGTGGAGGACGAATGGCCACTTCAAATCAACTCCTTTGTTGTGATGAGATATTAAATGCACACAAAGGAGTTTTGGACTGTGTTATAAACTACGACTTCTTATAAATAGGTATATATCGAACTCGAAATGGCACTCCATGTACATTATCGTTCGATTTTGGCCCTTATCATGCCCAATCGCGCCGTAGCGTAAAGAGGTCTTTTAACGCGTCTGTAGACAGCTCAGTAATCCAGCCCTCGGTACTGGTTATGATTTGGTCGCTAAGCTGCTGCTTGCTCTCCAGCATTTCATCAATGCGTTCCTCCAGCGTGCCGAGCGAGATAAATTTGTGCACCTGTACATCCTTCGTTTGTCCCATCCGATAGGCTCGGTCTGTGGCCTGATTTTCAACAGCTGGGTTCCACCAGCGATCAAAGTGAAAGACGTGGTTGGCGGCCGTTAGATTCAGACCTACCCCTCCGGCTTTGAGCGACAGAATAAACACGGATGGCTGCTCGGCAGGGGGGAGCGTGTGAGATTGGAATTGATCAATCATTCGGTCACGTGCCGTTTTGGATGTGCTGCCGTTCAGATAGAGCACAGGCTCTTGCAGCTCCTGAGCGAGTACCCGCTGGAGCATCTGCCCCATACCAATATACTGTGTAAAAATAAGGCAGCGCTCGCCCTCCTCCCGCAGTTCCTTGACCATAGCCAGAATGCGCTCCAGCTTGGATGAACGGCTAATGACTGCTTCAAGATCGGACTGACTATAACTGGAATCCGCGGCATTCGGGAGTGCCTCCTTGGTTAAGAGGGCAGGATGGTCACAAAGCTGCTTCAACTGGGTAAGGGCGGATAAAATGGCTCCTTTCCGTTCAATCCCTTCCAGCTTCTGCATCCGTTCCATCAACTCTTTGACAATCTGGTCATAGAGTGCGCCTTGTTCAGAGGTCAGATGAATGTAGGTTTTCATCTCATTCTTGTCAGGCAAATCAAGCTGTATAGCAGGGTCCTTCTTCTTGCGCCGCAGCATGAAGGGCTGAACCAGCTTTTGCAAATCTAACGTGCGCTGCTCGTTATGTTCCTTCTCAATAGCATTCATAAAGCGATTGCTAAAGGCGCGTGAGCTACCCAGATAACCTGGATTGATAAAATCATATATGGACCATAGCTCGGACAGCCGATTTTCAATAGGTGTTCCGGTCAACGCAATCCGATGACGTGCAGGAAAGCTGCGCACGGCTGTGGATTGCTTGGTTTGCGCATTTTTAATGTTCTGCGCTTCATCCAGACAGACCGAATCCCAGGTCATGCTTTGCAGCAGCTCTTGATCCAGGGTTGCCGTAGCGAAGGAGGTCAGGATGACATCGGCCTGCTCGACTTCTTCGCGGAACAGGTCTCCCTGCTCCCGCTTGCTTCCATAGTGCAGCATCACCTTCAGCGAAGGGGCGAAGCGGCTGAGTTCCTTCTGCCAGTTGCCCAGCACCGAAGTCGGGCAAATCAGCAGCGAGCTGGAACGGACGCCCGTCTCGGCGGCAATATTCTGTAGGTGCAGTAAATAAGTAATAAACTGCACCGTTTTACCGAGTCCCATGTCATCGGCCAGACAGGCACCCAGTCCAAAACGCCGTAAAAAGGCAAGCCATGCATACCCGTCCCGCTGATACGTTCGCAGCTCGGCTTGCAGCCCATCCGGCACGTCCAATGCAGGCCATTCCGACTGTCGTCCGAGCTGGCTGATCAGCTTCAGCAGATGGGCATTCAGCTCGACTTCCAGTCGGAAGCGTGCCGCATCCTCCGGCTGCTCGCCCGAGGCGTCGCCTTCAGGCTCGTCGGCGTTGCCGAGCAGGTGTAGCTGCAGGATGTCCTGGAAGGACAATCCCTGAGCGCTGTCGATCCCGGCCATGGCCCGGCGGATCTGTGCCAGCAGCGCGGGGTCGAGCGCGATCCATTGCCCGCGGAAGCGCACCAAGCGCTCGTTGCGAGCGACGAGCTCAGCGAATTCCGACTCGCTCAGATCGGCATCACCGATGGCAACACGCCAATCGAACTGGACAATCGAGTCCAGTCCGAACAGCGAGCTGCCCTTCGTGCGCTCTCCCGCCCCTTCGCCTGGGCGTACCTTGGCCCGCAGCTTCGGCTTCTTGCGGGTAGCTGCCTCCCACCAAGCCGGGAGCAGCACCTGCCAACCGCTTTCCAGCAGACGCTGGCTGTCGGTCGTCAGAAATTGCCACGCTGCTTCGTCGGAGAGCGGGTGATTCAGCACGTCATCGCGGCTTCCGGCACGCTGCCCGGCAGGCAAAATCGAGGTCAAGCGTTCTAGCCACCCCGCTGAGCGCTCACGGACATGTGCTGTCCAGGCATCGGGCCATGAGCCGGATGCGTACCCATCATCGGCGAGCTGTACAGACACCAGCAACGCCGGGTCCTGCTTGTCCTGCAACACAAGCTTGAGCTGCCAGGACGGCTCGTCGTCCTCGAGCTCTGGCTCCAGCAGTTGCAGAAGCGGCCGAAATGGCGCGGTATCGGCTTTCCAGCCGATGGCGATGAGCCAGGCCCGTGCGTCTAGACCCGCCGCGGCCGGGCGGTTGGGGGCGAAGAGAATCGGATATTCTCTTCGCAAATCGGCGGCTTCCGCTTCGGTGCCGTACCAGTGCTGAAATACGGCAGCCGAGAACGCCGCTATCAGCCCATCCTGCTCGCCTTTCTCCAAGCTGTCTAGCAAAGCAAGCTCTGCCGGTTGGATGTTTTCCAGTGCTTCCGCATCCCACTTCCATTGCAGCTTCCCTGCCTGGAATGCCGTGAAGCTGGGCACATATGCTTTCGCTTCAATACAGTGAGCAAGTAAAGGGATCAGCCGAAGCCACGGGGCATGGGCCTCGTCCCAGATCCATTCGATGTGCTTCAGCAGTTCCTGCTCTGCCAGAAAAGGAATCACTTGCTCCGAGGGCAGCAGGATAATATCCGTGTCTTGAACATGTTGAATCTCCAGCTCGGTGCCATAAAACGAAGCCTCATGCCAAGCAAACAAACGCTGCTTCAGAATTTGGCCGGAAATGCTATAGTTCATGGAGGAGTCGCCATAGATCAGCGCGTCTCCATAGGTAGTTAATTGGATATGCACGGTAATCGTTTCGGTATATTGACTCATGATAACAATTTCCCTTTCCGCAATTCCTCCTGTAGCGCCCGCAGGCGGCTATGACGGCTGGTGAAGGTCGTGAAGAACAGCTCCCAGCGTGATTCTTGCTTCATTTTCTTGTACAGCTTGAACAGTCGCTTTAACAGCTTGACTGCTGCTTTATAGCTGGCCCTGTTTTTTTCCAAAACATAGCGTTCTACCGCCTGATGGTAAAAGGGGAGTAGTAACTCAGGCGCATTCTTTTCAATGGGCTGCAACACACTCACCCGAAAACTCAAAGGTTCACTGCGTATGCTTAGCTGATAGTCGATCCATGACCGCCATTTTTCGTGGGCAAGCAGCGCCTCTTCATACATTCCCCCGGCAAATGGGAGCATACCCACCAGCGTGTCCCACATGTCCTGCTCTGCCTCTGGAAGGTGCTGCAAAACCACATCCCAATCATGCATATAATCCTGTAAATGGTCATCCCGATGACTGTGAAGCAGGGGACCGATATGCCGCAGTCCGTCCTTGAGACGTACCCAATCCTCGGCTTTGCGCAACGCCTGTAAGAACAAAAGCAATTGGTTGGAAGAGATTTTTAGTGGAAAAGCTCGTTCCGCTTCCTGAAGAAGTACCCAGGCCTCATTATCCTGCGATTGGTAAATATGCATCCAGCTACGAGCCAACATCCATGGAAGCCGTGCTAAAGTTGTGCCGAGATCCTCCTCAGCCGCCTGTAAATGCTGTAATTCCTCCGTATATATGCTGGAGTCCTGTCTTTCGGGGTGCACCCAGTTCAGCCAAAACTGATAATACGTGTCTGAAAAATAAGTACCGTTACGCGATTCTGTCAGCATTTTTCGGCGCAAATAGGCTAAGGTTTCTGCGATACGGGCTTCTTGCATCGGTTCATCGGTCAGCCCCAGCGGGCTTTCAAAATCACGCTCGATAGCTTCTTTAAGCTCATCGGCGGCGATTTGCGTGTAATACCCCATATAGGTATGAGAGGGATAGCCCGGCATGGGAGACTGAGGCACCAGCTTTTCCAGCACACGCAGATGAGCATGCAGTCCGAATAGCTGTTGCATGCCGGGTGAAAGCGGTGGCTTCACAGCATAGATCGAGGCTAAAGCGCTTTGGACATATTGGGAATTTTGTGTGTTCACACGGTTAAGGGCGATACACTGATCGAACAGATCATGCCACTCTGAAATGGGCATGTCTGGTATCTTACTTGCTGTTTTACTGAGAGCGTTTCTTGTTGCTTCCTTGTGATCCGGTGAAAGATTCGACCGGGAAGGAGGTGTGGTACGCGTGTCAGCTTTTGCCGCCAATCGGGTGAATCCCGCCGAATGAGCGTTCACTAAAGCATGTACAGAACGTTCCTGTTCATTCGCGTAATTCAGTAGTACGGCGATCATATGCTTGCAGTTGGTGTGGACAGGGCATGTGCATCTGCTGGCAGCAAAAGCACTCAAGTGAAGATCCACCTCGTATAGCTCGCTTCCATCCACGACAGCTGCGATATGGTCGGCATCAGGCATTGCGAATTCTTTGACCTTTCCCTGCTTAAAGTACTGAGAACCTCGTTTGATCGTCACATCATTAAAATGGTCAGCCACGTTCTGAACAAGCTGTTGCCACTGTATATCATCCATAAGATAGGTTGGTTTCATATGCAATAGTCTCCTAAGAGAGAATAGTTGATCTGATATTGATCTAATAGTAGCTTAACTCTTCCATTATATCAGTTCACGAATATAAATTGAGTGGAGGGAGCAGTTGGAAAATCTCGAAGGATAGCCGCTGGGTAAAAAGTGAAAATCCCCTTATGCTATTGCATAAGGGGAGGAGTCATTGGGAAGAGCAGGAGATACCCTTTACTGTTTTCCATCCGTTTTTTCTGTTCGATGGAAGACCATAGAGATAACAAGAAGCACCAAGGGTACTACCGCGCATACAGCAATTCCATAATAACCTATTATTTTATCGAAGTTGCCTATTTCAACAAAATTTTGGGGATACATGCTCAGGCAAAATAATATAATTAACGGGAGATAACAGATATACCTGTTCCACTTTTGGGTGAGCTGGCTGATCCCCGTTACAATATAGAAATAATAGTTTGAGGCGGTCATGAAAATTTTGATCGTCCACAAAATGATAAATAATATTTCAAATCGTTCCAGGAACGCACCAGGGAATTCAATTTGCTGTGCAAAAGAAACGACTGGCCATTGCAGTCGGGAAACTTCCTCAACTGACATACAGCCGACAACCATCGTTACCATTAAAATATATAAACCCATTGCAATCGAGTAGCCGATCGACCCAGCCTTCCATGCTTTTTGTGGGTGGGTCATCACATTAGTTAGTATAAGGATGGATTCAAAACCCATTGTAGAGAAAGGTATAACTTTAAGTGATTCAAAGATCGGTCGCCATCCTTTATGGAAAACAGGGCGCAAATTATCAAGATTAAAATGGTTGACATTAAGAACGACCAACAATAAAAAAACAATAAAGGTTAAAGGGAAAAAAAGCTCAATCAATCGAACCATTGCATGGAGACCGCCCCAGGTCAAATACCCAATAAGCAGAAGAAACGGTAAGAGGATCATACTTATTGGGGTTCTCTCCAGTGCAAGACCTTTGAGGAATTCCGCCATCATTCTACATACAAAAGAGCAGACCATCGTGCAATGTGCAATAAATGCAATATTGATGAGCAGGCCGATGAATTTACCCGCAATCACAGGATTGAGCTCATAGAACGTCTTCCCTGGAAATCTCCGGCACAGTTTAACATGGATAAAAACGACGCCTACCCCAAGCAGACTTGCCAGCAAAAGTCCCTGCCACACGTCGGGCGTTTGTGTCTTTTCCGCGATGGTTCTTGGCAAACTGACAATTCCCACAGCGTACACGGTCGAAGTGACTGTAAGTAAGGCTTGAATTGTGGAGATTTTTTCCTGTTTCATGGAAGGTATGTTGGACATTACTCTCCCTCTCCTTTTGTATAAGCACCTGTTCGTTCAATCTGTACTTCAGCCTGAACGTCGATTGGTATTTGACTGAATGTATCTTGCCAATTTTCCTTTACCCGATCCCAGTAAGCGGGATAGTTCACTTTTACTTTTGTTCCAAAACCGACTACATCTGATCTCATTTCTTTCTGAAGTGTGTTTAGCGATTGGGATAGGGTTCGTTTGATTTCATCTTGCGCCGCTTCTTTGGCGGTTCGGATGAATGATTCCTTCAGGAAGTCTTCAGAATTAACCGAATTTTCGTTTAATTTGATATCTGCTTTAATACGAACCGTGAATGAGAGATCCTGTCCATTGAGGTGGGGAATAAGTTTACTATGGGCATCCTCAACTTCAAAGACCATGTGTTGTTTGGTCTTTGGGTCCTCAGCTTTAATAATGGAACCCTTCGTTTTTCCCAGCATCCAGTTGATCCCGATAACATTCTCTTCGTCCAGCCAATAAGCAAATTTCTTCGTTTTGCCGCTGACCAGAGCTGCTCCTGAGAAGTGATTGCCGTCATTGCTTTCTAGGCATTGAATGAGGAAGTCAGCTCCTTGTGAGATATGTGTAGAAATTTCCCCTAATGTTATTCTATAAGGTATTTTTGAGTTGAAATCACTATTTTTAGCCAATGCTTCAAGGTCAATGGAAGGTATCTCTTTATGTTTGCCAATCTTATTGAGCGCTTCTTTCGCATTGCCCTTTACGATCATAACAAGTGATTTTCGACTCGGTTTATAGGAGCGAGTAAACGTATCTAACAATTGATCGATTCTTGTTTTTTGTATAGCTTGGTCACTAATCAAAATCAAGCGAATAAAACTATATAAAGGAGCACGGGATACCAGCTTGGCCTGTTCCCTTGAAGCAGATTGAATGGAATTTTTGTTAAAGGTTGTTACGTTGCTATACATATTTTTTCTGGATTTCTGCGCTATTAAATGCTGGTAGGTAAGCTCCAGCATTTCCTGCTCATCTGTATCAATGGCGACGCCTTGAATGATACTCAAGTTATCGATCTCTCTGCTGTCCCAACAACCGGTGAGGAGAGCACATGCGATCCATACGGCGACGCATTTTTGCACCCATAGGGTTCGACGAAACAGAAAGATGTAAGAGATCATTGGCTTACTTCCTTTTCCTGTTAGATTGTGTTTCATCCTGTGTCTTTAGCATCATAGGACGCTTTTTGAGGTATTTAAAAGGAGCCCGAATAAAAGTATCTTGTTGATCTCTTAGCCGAATTGGGGCTAGGGGTGACATGTAAGGAACTCCAAAGCTTTTGATCTGGACCATGTGTACGCCTAAACAAATAAAGGCTAAAATCACGCCATACAGCCCATAAATCCCTGCAATCATCATAATGGGGAAACGAAGAAGCCGTATTCCAATACTGCCGCTGTACTGCGGGCTTGCAAAGGACGCAATAGCAGTAAGACCAACGACAATAATCAGAAAAGCACTTACGACCGCCGCCTCGACAGCGGCTTGTCCAATCACAAGACCGCCTACAATACCGATGACTTGTCCTATGCCTTTAGGTAGCCGCAGACTTGCCTCGCGTAATATTTCCAATGATAACTCCATGATTAGAGCTTCCACAAAAACGGGAAAAGGAATTCCTTCCCTTGAGGCAACGATAGACATCACCAGCTCAGGCGGGATTAATCCAGGATGGAAAGAAATAAGTGCAACGTATAGCGAAGGCAGGAATGTTGCAATGAACAGAGCCATTAAACGAAGCATACGAAAAAATGTTCCTAAAGGAAAACGCTCGTAATAATCCTCTGGGGATTGAGCCAGCATCCAGAAGGTCATGGGAGCAATCAGGACAAAAGGAGTGCCATCAAGCATAATGACAACTCTTCCGGACATTAAAGCATTTATAGCTTTATCCGAACGTTCAGAGGCTTGAATCTGTGGGAATGGAGACCATGAATGTTCCTCAATCCATTGCTCAATAATCCCGGTATCGGAAGCATCGTCCACATCAATCGTTTCGACTCTTCGTTTAACTTCCTGAACTAGCTCTGGATTTGCGATATCTGATATGTACAAGATCGCTAATTTCCGTGAAGATCTCCTTCCTATGGTCATTTTATCTATTTTGAAACTTAGATCTTTGATATGCCGCCTTACCATTGCCAAGTTGCTTTCCAAATCTTCAATAAAACCTTCTCTCGGTCCTCTCACCAAAGTTTCGGTGCTTGGTTCATCGACACTTCGCGAAGGAAACTGGCCCGTAGAAGCAAAAAAAACTTCATCGGTTCCTTCGATCAGCAGACAAGTATTTCCCGATAACACTTCAATTACACATGCTTCAAGGTCTGCCCCTTCATTCATACCGATCGTAAATGCCGTCTGCTGTATCAGTTCCTCCTTTATTTTCTCCAGATTAACTTGGGAGTGGTTTTCACGGATTCCAGTCAAAATGAGTGGCTTAACGATTTGTTCGTTAATTATGCCCGTATTCGCAATACCGGAGAGATAAACCATAACTACATGAATTCCCGTTTGTCCCACGTCCATTTTTTTGAAGACGACATCAGGAAGATGACCCAGGGTCTTTTTTAGATGGTCCAATTTCGCCTCGAGTGATCTTGCCATGACTCGTCCTCCTTCAAAAGCTCAAATCAACGATATACATGTAATATGTGTAAAATAGTGATAGATATTCATGGAATGGTAATCTATTGTGTTCGGCGATGGAGGAGCTGAAGACGCGAGAGACAGGGGGAGTTTTTTTGAGTATACGTAAACAAAAACGAACACCAGTGGTGTCCGTCGTTGGTCATACATATGAGGCGAGGGTGCTCTATCCCTAAGATAACGCCATATAAACTACTCCGAGTGGAGGTCACTTTTTGAACTCGTAGAAATGTGCCTCCAACATGCTCAGAGAAAGCTCGGCAGTAGTGGCTACCACGATATCCGCACCTTGCATTTGCGAAGGTGTTCCTACACCGACCGCGAACATCCCGGCGCCCTTAATCGCCTGTATGCCAGCCTGTGCGTCCTCTATACCGATACAGTCGGCAGGCTGAACGCCCAGATTTGCGGCTCCGGTGAGGAAAATTTCCGGGTCAGGTTTGCCATGCCGAATGGCGGTAACATCCACCACACTGTCAAAATAGTAAGCTAGCTCCAGTCGCTCCAGGATAAACGCTGCATTTTTGCTTGCAGAGGCCAGCGCGATGCCGATTCGGGCTTCACGAAGCTCTGTCAGAAGCGCTTTAATGCCTGGAAGAATGTCCGAGGGAGTTACAGCTGAGATGAGCCGCTGATACTCCGTATTTTTCCGTGTGGCCAGTTCTTGCTTGCCTTCTTCTGAAAACGTATCGGACAGGTTACCGCGCGCCAGTATTTTGTCGAGCGATTCCGTACGGCTGATTCCTTTTAACTGTTCATTAAATTCCCGATCAAAAGGGATGCTAAGCGCTGCCGCCAAGCTGCCCCATGCCTGAAAATGATATTCGGCGGTATCTGTAATGACTCCGTCCAGATCAAAAATGACTGCTTTCATTTGGTTTCCCCCCTGTCTGCCCGATTTATGAAACGCTGTTCGTCATTAACGACTGTCCACTGGTAATGTGCGTTGGCTCTCCATACAGCTCCAGCGTCAGCGGTTCTCCGTCCAACAGGGTAATGATCACTTCATTTTCCTGTACGAGAATACTTAACAAGCGACCGCGATAGTTGATTTTAAACGTATATTTGTTCCAGCCTTGAGGCAGGAAGGGGGAGAAGCTTAATGTTTCACGGTACGTTCTCATCCCGGCAAATCCCTGTACAATCGCCAGCCAGCTTCCTGTCATGGAAGTAATATGAAGTCCGTCTTCGGTATCGTTATTGTAGTTATCCAGATCCAGACGGGCCGTCCGCTTATACATCTCGACTGCCTTTTCTTCCATTTTGAGTTCGGCAGCCAGCACGGCATGAATGGACGGGGACAGACTGGATTCATGAACAGTCATTGGCTCGTAAAATGCAAAATTGCGCGCTTTTTCCTCCAGCGTAAACTGGTCTCCAAAGAAATACAGCCCTTGCAGCACATCTGCCTGCTTAATGAAGCAGGAACGAAGGATTTTATCCCATGACCATTTCTGATTTAATGGAAGGTTGCTGGGATCAAGGGAGGATACAGGCTGCAAATCCTTATCCATAAAGGTATCGTGCTGTACGAAGACTTCCCGCTCCTCATCATAGGGATAATACATGTGAGTGATGATATCCTGCCAATGGGAAAGCTCATCAGCCGTAACCGCTAGATGCATCGATTTTTCTGCTGAAATTTGAGGTAAGACCGATAAGGTATATTTCAAAACCCATGCAGCCAGCGTATTGGTATACCAGTTGTTATTGACGTTATTTTCGTATTCGTTCGGCCCGGTAACCCCGTGGATCATATACTGCTGCTGGCTTTTGGAAAAGTGAACCCGGTCGGCCCAGAAGCGGCTAATTTCGACCAGTACATCTATGCCGTACTGATGAAGGTAGGAGGAGTCCCCCGTATAGTTGGTGTAATTGTAAATGGCATACGCAATGGCCCCGTTACGGTGGATTTCCTCAAAGGTAATCTCCCATTCGTTATGGCACTCCACACCTGTAAAAGTGACCATAGGGTATAGTGCACCCCGTAGCCCTTGCTGGGCTGCGTTATGCTTGGCACCCTCTAGTTGTTGGTGACGATACAGCAGCAGATTTCGGGTTACATCCGGGTCTGCAAGCGCCAGGTACATAGGTACGGCATATGCTTCTGTGTCCCAATAGGTGGCACCGCCATATTTTTCACCTGTAAAGCCCTTGGGACCAATATTTAGACGGGCATCTTCGCCGTAGTACGTAGAGAACAGCTGAAAAATATTAAAGCGTATTCCCTGCTGGGCCTCTGTATCTCCCTCGATTTCTACATCTGCTTTGTCCCAACGTCGAGCCCAAGCTGCGACATGCTCCTGCTTGAGGGAGGTGTAGCCTTTGTTCACAGCTTCCACGGCGATGCGTTCAGCTTGTGGAATCAGTGCATCCTTTTCCATATCCCGTGAGGTGGTAACCGCCACAATTTTTTGCAGCTGGATACTGTCGCCCGGAGCGACGCTGTATTGATAGTGGCGTGCAGCATACAAAAAGCTCTCTTCCGTCGTCTGCAGATCCTGTCCCTCGGTCACAATACCCATGGTAGCGTTTACGGTAAAGCGCGGAATACCGAAGGGATTATCTATAGTTGTTGTGGACAGGCTGATGAATTGTTCTTGAACCTCTCGGGCCTCCTCCAACCAAAAAACCTCGTCATAGTTCGTATCTTCATTCTTCGTATTGCCGTCCAAATAAGGGACAAGCTCTATGGTTAGAGGTTGCTCGCTTATATTCGTTGCTTGGTAATCAATCAGGCATAGCTCACGAGTGGTGATGCTCAGAAAACGCTCCGTAGTGATACGAACCTGATCGTTCACGGTGCAGGTGCGTCGCAGGATACCCTGTTTCATGTCCAACTCCTGCACAAAATCGCTGATGTGTGCCGTAAATAAGTCCACTTCCTCTTGGTTTACGATCAGACGGATGCCGATGAAGTTCATGGCATTGATGACCTTACCAAAATATTCAGGATAGCCGTTTTTCCACCAGCCGACCTTTGTTTTGTCGGGGAACCATACACCGGAGATATACGTTCCCTGATGATGATCACCTGAATAAGCTTCTTCAAAATTGCCGCGCATGCCCATATAACCGTTGCCTATGGACGTTATGCTTTCCTGTAATCGCATGTGTGTGCTATGTAGAGTGTGTGTTGTCAGCTTCCAGCTATCTACGTCAAATAATCGGTTGTAAACCATGATTGCGTACCCCTCTCGGAAAATGAGATCGTTGTTTTAACGAAACCAGTATATGAGCGAGTTCAGTATATAGTGCAACCGTTTGCCCTGTCAACGCAAAAAAAACTGATTTTATGGGTTTCCACAAAATCAGTTCTTGTTCATTCCGCTAAGAATCATAGTAATTGGCTGGATTTGCGCTCCACGATTCGGTGGGGAACAATGATGTGCTTGGTCAATTCCTTGGGGTCCTCGATTTTTTCAATCAGGCTTTTAGCTGCCTGATAACCTAGAGTGAAGATATCAATATCCACGGAAGTCAGAGGGGGATTCATCAGCTCAGCTAGCATTAGATTATTGAAGCTCACCATGGATAACTGCTCTGGCATGGACACGCCTAGCTGAGAAAGCATTTTCTGTACTGCCATGGCTACAAGGTCGTCGCTAACGATCATCGCGGTAGGCGGCGGGGTGGCCTGCAATAATGTGCGCATGTCCTCCAGATTAAATGGCTCCCTGACCACGTATTCCTTGGGTAAAGGCAAGCCTGCCTCTCGCAACGCATCCTGGTAGCCTCGGAGTCTTTCAATATTCACGATGTGTTCATGATCACCGCCAACATAAGCAATGTGTTGATGATTCAGCCCAGTCAAATAAGTGACCACATCCTTGGCAGCCTGGTAGTTATCGTTATCTACATGAGTAGTTTCACTGACAAATTGCTGAGGCTTACCGATTACGGTGTAAGGTATTTTTTCTTTATGAAGGTACTCCACAATGCTATCTTTTTGCTTGGAGTACAGAACAATATAGCCGTCAACACGCCCGGTCCGGGTCATCAGCTTCACGCGGGATAGCAATTCATCGCTCGTTTTTCCTGTGACAATGGACAGTGTATAGTTGTGCTCATTTACCCATTCGCTGATCCCGCGAAGGCTTTCCGGAAAGAACGGATTTTGAAAGATTGCCACATCCGATTCAGGCATAATGATGCCAATGGACTGTGTGACACGGTTAGCCAGACTCTGAGCTGAATAGTTGGGTTCATAGCCAAGCGCCTTCATTTCTTTACGGACACGTGCCTTGGTCGCTTCGCTGATTTTGGGGCTGTCTTGAATGACACGGGATACGGTGGAAGTAGCAACATTAGCACGTTTTGCGACATCTTTGATGGTTACTGCCATCGTCTTCGTCTCCTTTTGCTATCTCAAGCAGGAAATATTATGTTCTATCATACGATATTGCTCGAAAATCAACAAATTCGCGGTTTTTTCGAGTATTTCTATCATTATTAACCAAGATATTTACAATTAGGGTATTGCTAATAGAAAGCGATATCATTATAATAATTGTGCAACCGATTGCATAATATTTTTTGAGTACTACCCATGCTATACATACTATAAGGGATGGAGACTGAACGAGCATGAAAAAACTTCTATCATTTGATTTTTGGCAAAAGCTTGGGAAGGCACTGCTTGTGGTTGTTGCTGTAATGCCGGCGGCCGGGATTATGATTTCGCTTGGTAAAGTAGTGGCGATGTTGGCTGGCGATATTCATTTCTGGTTGACCGTCGGCGGGGTCATGGAGAATTTGGGTTGGGGTATTATCAATAACTTACACATTCTATTTGCGGTAGCGATAGGTGGTTCCTGGGCTAAGGAACGAGCGGGCGGGGCTTTTGCCGCATTAATTGCCTTTGTTCTCATCAATGTTTCAACAGGGACGATTTTGGGCGTATCGTCGAAGATGTTAACCCAGGAGGGAGCAACCACCCATACACTCTTCGGTGCATCGATTCCGGTCAGTGGTTATTTTACCTCTGTCTTAGGAGCACCTGCACTTAACATGGGCGTGTTTGTCGGTATCATCTCCGGATTCGTCGGAGCGGTGGTATTTAACAAGTATTATAATTACCGCAAGCTGCCGGACGCTTTAGCCTTTTTTAACGGTAAACGTTTTGTTCCTTTTGTCGTGATTTTATGGTCTGTCATCGTAAGTTTGATCATGTCTGCCATCTGGCCATTTGTCCAAGGGGGAATTAATCAGTTCGGCATTTGGTTGGCGACTTCGGGAGAATCGGCTCCTTTTGTAGCGCCATTTGTCTATGGTACACTGGAAAGACTGCTGATTCCTTTTGGACTTCATCATATGCTGACCGTTCCTATTAACTATACTCAACTTGGAGGCGTTTACACGACGCTTACAGGTTCCGGGGCAGGAAGTGTCGTTGCCGGGCAAGACCCGCTGTGGCTGGCTTGGGCAAGTGACCTGAGTGCGCTTCGTGGTACCGATCCGACAGCCTACAATAGCTTGTTGGAAGGCGTGACGCCTGCCCGCTTCAAGGTAGGACAAATGATTGGTGGAGCAGGTATCCTTATGGGACTAGCGGTGGCTATGTATCGCCGTGTAGACAAAGACAAACGCAGCAAGTACAAGTCGATGATCTTTTCGGCAGCCGCAGCTGTCTTTTTAACAGGGGTAACGGAGCCACTGGAATTCATGTTTATGTTCGTGGCGCCTGTGCTGTATGTGGTTTATGCTATTCTTACCGGTATTGCGTTCGGAATGGCCGATATCATACATTTGCGTTTACATTCATTTGGTATGATTGAACTGCTGACTCGAATGCCGTTGTCTATAAATGCGGGGTTGGTGCAGGATATTATTAACTTCGTGCTGACTTGTGTGGTGTTTGCGGTAGCAACCTACTTTATCGCTTATTTTATGATCGGTAAATTCCAAATGGCTACGCCGGGAAGACTGGGGAACTATACGGATGAGGAGCCCCAAGGGACTTCCGAGGCAGGGAGTACGAAGACAGAGGGTGTGGCAGCTACTTCCACTCAAAATCAACTGGCTACGGATATCATAAAGACACTTGGGGGTGAGCAGAACATTGTCGAGGTGGACGCTTGCATGACCCGTCTGCGTGTAACGGTGAAGGATACAGATGCCGTTGGGGACGAAAAAACGTGGAAAGCGCTGGGTGCCTTGGGCTTGATAAAAGTAGATAATGGGGTGCAGGCGGTTTACGGACCGAAGGCTGATGTGCTTAAATCAGATATACAAGACATACTCAACAGGTGATTACTTTGAAGTTGTTAACCTTAAATGCACATGCTTGGATGGAAGAAAACCAGCACGATAAGCTAAAGCAACTGGCTGCTTTTATTGATGAACAGCAGTTTGATGTCATTGCATTACAGGAAGTGAACCAGTCCATGGAAGAGGCTCCTTTGTCAGCGGACGATTTGGGCACTTACCATAGCGCAGATCCTGAAGTTGTCATTAAGCGTGATAACTATGCTTATGTGCTGAACGGGCTATTGTCTGATAGCTATCATTGGACGTGGGCTCCCGCGCATGTTGGTTTTGCCAAATACGACGAGGGGTTGGCGATTCTGTCGAAAACACCGATTACAGCTACGGTGAACGAATATGTTTCCTCGCTACAGGATTATGACAACTACCGCTCACGTAAAATTGTCGGTATTCAAACTGTGGTGGACGGAGTGCAGGCCTGGTTTGTAAGTGGACATTTTAACTGGTGGAATGATGAAGAATCCTTCCGTGGACTATGGGATCGTACAACCAAAGTGCTAAATTCTTTTGCTCCGACTCCTGTGTTTATGATGGGTGATTTCAACAACGCGGCTGAAGTGCGCGGAGAAGGATATGACTATGTACTGCAATCCGGCTGGTCGGACACCTATCCGAATGCAGCAGTACGTGATGATGGCCACACGGTGATTAAAGCTATTGCTGGCTGGGAAAGTAATGCGGAGCCGCTCCGCATTGACTTTATCTTCTCCAATAAGGCTGCACAGGTACAATCCTCAACCGTTGTACTGAACGGGAAAACTGGACCAGTTGTATCGGATCATTTTGGGGTTGCAGTTGAGTTGGAGCTGTGATGAAAAAGGAGGCCATTTGCTTATGCAATTGGCCTTTTTCTTATAGATTTCGACTTGAAACGAATGACATATTGAATAATCATAGCAATCAACACCAAAATCAAATTGTAGTAAAAGGGAGTGTTGATGCTAAATCGTTCCATGAGTGCCCCTGCGATGATCGGAGACACAATGGCCCCCAATTCGGACAAAGATACGACGTTGCCGATAAATGAGCTTCTATTTTCCTCAGGAATAACGTCCCCTAGTTGTGAGTAAAAGGAATCCAGATAGCTGGCTCCTCCTATACCTCCGAGGAACATCCCTAAGTATACGATCCACGGTTCTGTGAACCAAAGAAATAAGATGATTTCCACCATGATCAACAATAGACCGATGATACAAAGCATCAAGCGATCCTTAAGTAGATCAGATAGTTTGCCAATAAAGGGGGCTGATATGAAGGTCGATATGCCGATAATTGTAAAAGCTAAGCTAATTTCTGCGGGGCTCCAATGGAGTTTGTGGGTTGCATATACAGAGAAGTACGTTAAAAATATAGCGAATGCACTCATTTCAAGGAAATGAACGGTGGAATAGAGCAGTAGCTGTTTCGTTAGCATGGTTTTTCCTTTGGAGTTTAGAGGGGGCGCATGCTGTTCTTGTGGCTTTAAGGGAGAACTGAGGAAGGTCATTCTTGAAACGGCAACGAAGGATATACATGAGAAAATAGCAACGAAATAAAACGGAATGGATAAAGAAAAATAAAAAACAATGGCTCCACTCATAAGAGGCCCTAAAATCATACCGGCACCTTCACTGCTGCTGATATATCCATTGAGCGTACCTCGATTCTCTGGGGTGCTCATATGGTTGATCGTGACTCTTACAAAGACGGTTAGCCCTATAGCTACCAAGCCCTGGAGGAGTCTCAGTATGGATAAAATGATGAAGCTTGTTGCAATTGGAAACAGGAGCATACAAGCGATTTCAGCAATAAGCAAGCTCAACCCCAAGCGTTTTGCGCCAATCTTTTCATAAATTCGTCCTGCCAAGCCTCCACCAAGAAATCTACCTACATAAAATAGAGAAAATAAAATGCTCATGCCGGGTACGGATATCCTGAATTGCTCTACATAAATAGCAAAGAGTGGAAGGATCATACTCCCACTCATGTTAGCAATAAGGCTAATAACGATCATACAGGCGATATTACGATTTAAATATAAGTGTCTCACCATAACCTCGAAACCTCTCTTTGATCTTGCATCATGGGAACCGTTATTCGGATTGCAGCTTATTACGGATGAACGGCTTCAGATCGAGTTAGCGGGTTCCCATATAGGGTACGCAAGCGAGTTCCTCGCGGTGCCTAAATCCCAACGTAATGATGGAGGTATGAAGCAGCGGATGGGGGAAATCTTGATTAGAGCGTGGTGTTGCCTTTAAGCTGGAAAGCCGCCCCCGGGTGGTGGCCAAGCTCCATAAATCCGGCGCAGCAGTACGATTTCACCCAAATGATATGAATTGTGGGAAGCGATATTCCGCAGCAGTCCTGCTTTCGTTTCACCTGGGAAATGAGCTAGTGAATCATCCAGTTGCGCGGTTTCGGCAATCTGTACAGCCTGATCTACGCCCTGTAAAAATTCGTTAATGACAGCCTGCCATGCCTCTTCGCTTTGCGGTCCAGTCTCTTCGGGCCAGCTCTCCATGACATTGCTCGGAAGCTGGGGCTTCCGTCCTTCCAAATGCTCCAGCATGAATTGCTGCCAGTAAATCATATGCTTCAGCAGTTGATAAATGCTGTAAGGCATTTCTGCATTTTTCTTCCCTGCCAGCTCGACGTCGATGTCTGGTAAAGCCCGAGCTACTCGAATATGTCCACGTTCCCCGACCAGTGATTTAACCAGTGCTTGACCGAATAATTGGTTTGCATCCGACATGTATCATCATCCCTTCTATGGAGAACTTATTTCTAGCTTATTCTCATTTTACGATTATACAATTATATTTTATAAAATGGAAATGAATGCATGATTTAAAGTAAAGGGTAGAAATCTTTTTAATAAAGTAGTTGATAATTGTTCTCAATTAAATTACAATAATATTGTTTCAATAGAAACAATAAAAAATGGCTGTATATGTTGTTTAATATATGCGGAAATGTTAAGGGGAGCTTTCTGTATGTATATATTGTTTCTATAGAAACAATTAGGTGGTGGAAATAAAGATTTTAGATAGGGGTGTGAACATGGATTACGAAGTGATTGTAGTAGGCGGCGGACCTGTTGGAATGTGGTTAGCTGCTGAGTTGGCATTAGCAAGCGTAAGCGTATGTGTAATTGAACGTTTAGAGGAGCCTAGTGGCCAGTCGCGTGCGCTTACGCTACATCCACGGACGCTTGAGATGTTTGATATGCGTGGGTTGAAGGAGCGGTTTATGAAGCGCGGCAGACCTATACGTACGGGTCACTTTTCAATGCTGAATACCCGCTTGGATTTTTCTGTGCTTGATAGTTCTTCTAATTATACGTTGTTTATTCCACAGGTGATTACAGAGCAAGTGATCGAGGAGCATGCCCTCAAGCTGGGAGTTGTCGTCCATCGTGGAATGGAAGTGGTATCTGTGCGAGAGCACGAGCAGGGCGTAGAGGTGGTGAGTGTATGCACATCTGGACCACAAGCCAATGTATCGGTGATGACTGCTGCTTATGTCGTAGGAGCGGATGGGGCTGGGAGTATCGTGCGTAAACAAGCCGGGATTGCTTTTCCGGGCACGGATACGACTCTGACTGCTGTATTGGCGGATGTAGAGTTAGCCAATCCGCCTGAAAGTGGCGTACATTCCGAATATAGTGAACGAGGTGGGGTGATGATTGCCCCCGTGTATCCAGATATTTATCGGGTTATTTTGACTACACCGCGAATGATGGAGATTCCGAAGGACGTACCTGTGACGCTGGAAGAAGTGCAGACAGGACTGTATGATCTGCTCGGTACAGATCTTGGCGTATCCAATCCTCGCTGGTTATCTCGATTCGGGAATGCAACGCGGCAGGCGCAGACCTATCGTAAAGGGAGAATCCTGCTAGCAGGTGATGCTGCGCATATCCACTTCCCAGCAGGTGGACAGGGAATGAATGTTGGCTTGCAAGAGGCGGCAAATCTGGGATGGAAGCTGGCCGGAGTGATTCGTGGCTGGGCTCCAGACACGCTGCTGAGTAGCTATCATGACGAACGTTATCCGGTTAATACGCAGTTCTTACGGAATACCGAGGTTCAGACCCGCTTATTGGACTTTACGCCTGCTGTATTGGCACACCGCCAATTACATGAGGAATGGTTCCGCCATCCGGAAATTAATCAATCTATGGCTGAGCAGATTAGTGCACTGGATGTATGTTATCCGGCGGCTGGCAATATACCGCAGCATCCACTGAACGGGAAACGGTTTGCTGATTTTGAATTGCATTTGCCTGACGGAATGACATCGTATGCTTACGATCTTCTTCATGAAGGCCGCTTTGTACTTCTCCATCTTGCACAGGATAATGAGGTATCGAATGAGTTTCGCCATAGCTCACTTTCACATATTTCATATGTGGAGGCCGTAGCCGAAGAATTGCCAGTGGGATGGAGAGATGTGCATACGGTTCTCATCCGTCCGGATGGGTATATCGCTTGGGCCATTTCTATGAAACAAACGGATATATTGAGTGTGATTAAGGACGGCATTGCCACATTGGTATAAAGGGGAAAGGGTATGTTCATAACATGACCATATTGTTTCTTGCGAAACAAATATGGGCTATAATAAAAGGAGGAGTATGCCAAAGGAGTGACTACTTGTTCGTATGGAAAAGGCGACATCGGTTCAGCATGTCTATGATTTGCTTATTAAGATGAATCATCAGTGGGAGCAGCATCAGCAGAGAGAGAGCATGACCTTTCTCGAAGAAATCCGCGAGCATTTTGATGGAATGACTTCGCTCAATATGACGGATGTGCACGTTATGGATTGTATCGGGCGGCATGAGCCGATCAATGTTACAACCTTAGCGCAACGAATGGAGCTGAGCAAAGGTACCGTTTCGAAAGTGAGCACCAAGCTGCTCAAGGAAGGCTGGATTCGCAGAACCCAGCTGAACGACAACAAAAAAGAAATTTATTTTCGGCTAACCCCGTTGGGAAAAAAACTCTTTCTTGTACATGAGCGGCTGCATGCTGAGGTACAGCAACAGTTATTTCAATTTTTAAATCGTTACAGCTCGGAAGAACTGAATGTCTTGAAACGTCTGCTGTCCGATGGTGTAGATCTCTTGGAAGCTATGGAGTGGCAGGACAAGAGTCTGGACTAAAGGGATATCTAATCATCAACGATGGGCACCTGTTTTATCTCCAAGTAATAGATACATGGGGAGATGCAGGTGCTTTTCTTTTAATGTCAGCATTTTGCATAATTCGATTCCCAACGCTCGAGGGCACAATATATAGACGGACTAACCCGTTCCGATCTATATATTGCTGATTTGGGAATACTCTTGGGATTTATGCAAAATGCTTAGTGTAATAGCCGTTTTGCTTCCATATAGAGCACCTGTACGAACTTTTTCGTATTAATGCGGGCTTGGGACAGTGAAGGCTCCACATTGTTTTGCAGCTCCAGCATTTTTTTGCGGATTTCTGTAAAATCAAAAAATTTGGATGCATAATTTTCAAATTTAGGATGGGTATAGTCGGTCAATCCGAGCGATACTATATGGCTTAGCGTCTGGAAAATAGCACGGCGGACACGTTGCTCGGAGGCTTTGATTTCCTTACTCAGCTCTACTGCTGAGGCTGAAGCCCCCAACCGTTTGGACGCTACATTAGCAAATATATCCTTCAACGGCGGGAACAGATAGGGAGATAGATTGCCTGTTTCCTCCTCATACTGGTCCAGAAATTCCAGCATGTCCAGTAAATCCATACTCCCGGCTTCGCCGATCATCCCCATTTCGGAGAGCAGAAACTGCCCGGAAGTTACGATGTTTCGGGTCGGTTCAATTGTTGCCGTTGGGTTATTCGTTGTGAACATCGACAACCCTTGAAGCGTGCGCTGAATATCCGTAATCGACTGCTGCATGCGCAGACGCTCAGCCACCTTATGAATAACTGCAATAATCTCCAGTCGATTCAAAGGCTTGGCCACATAATATTCAATACCGAGCGAGTATGCCTCGCCGATCATGTTTTTGGATTCGATGCGAGAAATCATAATGATTTTGCCGCTGAATTGATCGCCGAGTGCACGCACGGTCTGAATGCCGTCACGAAGCGGCATCAGCAAGTCAATCAGCAATACATCAATCCGGTTCAGCTCCAGGAGGCCGCTATTCACGTAGGTACCATCCTCTGCTTCCCCGATGACTTCTCCTAGACCTTCGTCTTCAATAATGTCTGCCAGCATAGAACGAATTCCCTGATCGTCATCCACAATATAAAAACGCATCCGGGCTATCTTCCTTTCTCCGTCAGTTTCCGTAAAGGCAATGTAATTCTAAAAGTGGTCTGTAATCTATCTGAATTCTCTTCTTCAACCTGTTGCAGTTCAATCGTTCCTTCAAGGCTCTCCGCGACCTCACGCACATAAAACAATCCCATACCGGTCGACGGCTGTCCTTCCTCATCATACTTGGTCGTATACCCTGGTGTGAAGACCATTTCCCGTTTCCGCTGAGGAATACCCGGACCGTTGTCGGTAACACTAAAGGAAGCTATATCCTCTTTTCCCGGTAGACAGCGAATGGAAACGTCAATCCTTCCGCTGTCCCTCATTGCTTCAACCGCATTGGCTGTCAGGTTATTAATAAGTGTCAAAACGGTATAAACATGTAGCTTGGGCAACAAAGGGTTGACATCTAGGGTAAAACGAATGGACTTGTCCAGTGATTGGGCGTATTTGCTGTTCGTTCGGATGATTAGCTCCCCAAGCTCTTGAGAGGCCATGTAATGCACTCCGCTTTCGGCATCAATCAGCTTGGACAAACCAGCAAAAATCCGCTGGCTGTCTTTTTTAATCTCGTGAACCTGTCCGGAAATACGAAGTGCCTGTCTGGCGTAATGTTCTCTATCCTTCAGAAATTCATCCTGCTGCAGTTCACGGTACAGCTCGTAGCTTTCACGAGTGATTTGTTCTGCATGTGACAGTGTTTTGCCTAACTGGACCGACTCTTCATACAAGTCCGATACAAGGAGTAAAATTCGTTCCGTTTGCTGCCTTTGTGCCTCTTCATGCTGGACCGATTGATTTAACCGAATCATATTATAAAACCCAAGTACGAAGAAGCTACGGATCATAGCCATGAAAGCTACTTTGCTGATCTTAATGATGTCCCAGAAATCGCCGTCAATGCTCCACCGGACGCTAAGTTCCGACACACTTGCGGCAACCTCAATCCCTACAGAGAGGATGCCCACGCGGAGTGCGCGGTAAGGCTCAGCATTAATGTTAAGGACCTGGAAGAGCAGACCGTAGACCATGTAATAAAAAAAGGTAGGGCCGTGCAGTGTCAGCAACTCTTCGAAGGGAAGGCCGGGCTGAGTGTAATGATTGAGTAAGATGCGAAAGGCGACTACCGCTATCCCTGCAAGCACTCCCGATAATGCAGGCGGAATATGACGAATAGATAACAGAAAGAAAAAAAATACAGGTGTACCAAAGCTGAGACGGAATGTATTAGCGAACGGGTGAATATTCAGCTCACCTGCGAGCGGTACAAATACAAGCATGAGCAGGAAAAGGAGCGTATTCAACTTCATCCATATTCACCTCCTGGGTATTCAGTCAGAAAGGCAATGTGAGCTAAATTCACAGGCTTGCCGTTAAAGTTTGTGAATTTATAGAAAAAAATAAATGCAGCTGTAGATAATTGTCGTTTTTTATAGATCAGATTGTAGTATAAATAACATCATTTGAATATTAAGAACAGCATACTGCAAAAATATACAAATCAGCCAGGGGGGACACGAAGTGAAAAAGATTAATTTGACGATGCAAATCTTTATCGGTCTGGCTTTAGGTATTATTATTGGTGCCTTATTTTACGGCAATTCAGGGGTGGAAGTCTACTTAAAGCCAATCGGCGATATTTTCATCCGCTTGATCAAGATGATTGTCGTGCCTATTGTGATCTCAACACTCATTATCGGCGTTGCCGGCGTGGGCGACATGAAAAAATTGGGTAAACTCGGCGGGAAGTCTATTCTGTACTTTGAGATTGTAACGACAATCGCCATCCTTTTCGGACTGCTTGTTGCCAATCTGGTTCGACCTGGTGACGGCGTGGACATGTCCCACCTGGCCAAGAGTGATATCCATTCCTATGTAGAGACTGCAGAGAAGTCAGGCCATAGCTTTATAGATACGATTGTGCATATTGTTCCTACCAATGTTATTCACGCCCTGGGCGAGGGAGATATGCTGGCTATTATATTCTTCTCCGTACTGTTTGGATTAGGGGTAGCGGCGATTGGTGACAAAGGCAAGCCTGTGCTGAATTTCTTTGAAGGCGTAGCCGACGCCATGTTCTGGGTAACCAATCAGGTCATGCGCCTGGCTCCGTTCGGTGTATTTGCCCTGATTGGAACGACAGTGGCCAAGTTTGGATTGGCCTCGTTATGGCCTTTATTGAAGCTTGTTTTGTCGGTGTACGGCTCCATGATACTGTTCATTGTGATTGTTTTTGGAATTATCGCCAAGCTTTGCGGTACCCGTCTCTGGACCATGGTTAAAATATTGAAAAGTGAGCTGTTGCTTGCATATTCGACGGCCAGTTCGGAAAGTGTTTTGCCTAAGATCATGGAGAAGATGGAGAAGTTCGGATGTCCTAAAGGAATTACGTCCTTTGTCATTCCGATTGGGTATTCTTTTAATCTGGACGGTTCCACCCTGTATCAGGCACTGGCTGCGATTTTTATTGCCCAAATGTATGGTATTGACCTGCCAATCACGACACAGATCACGCTGGTGCTAGTTTTGATTATTTCATCCAAGGGTATTGCAGGGGTGCCGGGTGCTTCCTTTGTCGTTTTGCTCGCTACACTTGGAGCAGTGAACCTCCCGCTGGAGGGTTTGGCTTTTATCGCTGGTATTGATCGCATTCTGGATATGGCGCGTACGGTAGTCAATGTATTAGGCAACTCGCTTGCCGCTGTGGTCATGTCCAAATGGGAAGGCCAATATGATAAAGAAAAGGGCGAAGAATACGTCGCTTCAATTAAATAAGATGCAATGAACGGAATAGTTAACAGAAAGAGCACCTTTGCGAAGTAATGCGAAGGTGTTCTTTTCGTTTCCAAACTTATTAAGATATTTCCTTTTTCGACATTTTTCGATGTTTTTTGTATGGATATATAGGTATATGGACATAAAAATGATTCTTATTACCTATGCAATTTTAGATTTATTTATAATGATTATTAATAAAATTCCGATATTAAACTATATCGTTTTATATATTGGCTTAGAAGGGAAGAGCATATATGTTTCTTAAAAAAAATGAGACCCACTCACTTGCTCCTTTAGTAGAAGAAAGCCGCAAACTTTCACAAAGAATACAGCAGAAGGATTATTCTGCCGCAATACAAGTTTCATCCAAATCTTCCGAGGTTCAAGAAATCGCTAACAATGTCAACCAAGCGCTTGAGTCCATGAAAAAGGATGCTCAACATGTTGACATTCGTCTGAAGCTTGTTACCAAAGCTATAGAGATTGGCTTATGGGACATGGAGGTGGTTGCGGGTGATCCCGTCAATCCAAGTAATACGTTCACATGGTCAGAAGAATTTCGCGCTATGCTGGGGTATCAGAGCGAAAAGGACTTCCCCAATGTATTAAACAGCTGGGCATCCCGGCTGCACCCTGAAGATCATGACAGGTCATTGGCAGCTTTGTCAGATCATTTGCTGGATTTTACGGGCAAGACGCCTTATGACGTACAGTATCGTTTGAAGCAGAAGCATGGAGAATACCGCTGGTTCCGGGCTACCGGAACGACGATCCGCGATCAGCAGGGAGTGCCGCTTCGAATTGCGGGTGCTCTATTGGATGTGCACGACCAGAAGATTAAGTCCGAGGAGTTGCAGGCTCTAGTTACAAGATATGATCTTATCAATCGTGTTTTGGTGGAGGCTCCATATGATGTCATTCTGGCTGATGGAGACATTGAGAACCCGGATAATATATTTTGGTGGTCCCAGCAATTCCGCCACACCTTGGGCTTTAAGGATGAGCAGGACTTCCCGAGTGTACTAAGCAGTTGGAGCTCGCGTATACATCCTGACGATGCCGAGCATGCGTTTAAGGCTGTAGTTGACCATTTAAATGACTATTCAGATCGTACGCCATATGACATGGTGTGTCGCTTGCAAAGTAAAAATGGCGAATATCGCTGGTATCAAAACAGTGGAAGAAGCATACGCGATAGCAAGGGAGTGCCTATTCGTATTGCGGGTACCATTCGTGATATTACTGTCGAAAAGGAAAAGCAGGCTGTTGCGGATGAGCTGACGCTCAAAATCCAGCATCTCTCCGATTCCATTACGGAAATGGTGAACGGCGTTAACTCGGTTAGTAACCAGGCGCAGGAGCTGGCTACCGCTCAGGAGCAATCGACAGAGGCAGCGAATCAAGCCAAAGTCAGTGCAGAAGAGACCCAAAACATTTCCAACTTCATTAAAGAGATTGCGAATCAAACGAATCTGCTGGGTCTGAATGCTGCCATTGAGGCATCGCGTGCGGGCGAGCAGGGGCGGGGGTTTGCGGTAGTTGCAGATGAAGTGAGAAAACTCGCCATACACAGTGCTGATGCGACCGGAAATATCGAGACTAGTCTGGACGAAATGAAGACACTCATCGAGCGGATTTTGCACAATATTGGTAATATGTCTACGCTGACACAAACACAAGCCGCGCTAACGCAACAAGTGAATGCATCTACAGACGAGATCAACAGCATGTCCAAAGCTTTGTTGGATTTTGCAAGAACGATGTAAGGCTTCATGTAGAAATGAGGCCGGGCCTTAGGCTCGGTCTCTTTACTGTTTTTGGAAGATGAACTATACTTTTCGAGGATAGATCTAAAAATCACCTCATAGTAACTTTATGTGGAAAAGAGGAATATACTTGAGCTTACTTAGTTCAATATTGGTCGGAATTGTAGCTCTGGAGCATGTGTACATTCTAATATTGGAAATGTTTCTGTGGACGACTCCGCGGGCGATGCGTACGTTCGGCACCTCGAAGGAGCTGGCGGAAGCAAGCAAATCCTTGGCTGCAAATCAGGGGCTGTACAACGGCTTTTTGGCAGCCGGATTGGTGTGGGGCTTGTTCTATCCGGATACTGTATTCGGGCGGCAAATCCAATTATTCTTTGTCATTTGTGTGGTAGTGGCTGCATTGTATGGTGCATTAACTGCCAATAAGTCTATTTTATTAAAGCAGGGCCTGCCTGCCATCCTGGCACTAATCAGTTTGTGGATACTCTGAAGACACCCTTAACGGGTGTCTTTTTTCTAGATTCGATCACATAATGTCTGGAATGCTAATGACAAGGGGAATAAACAGTTTTTGATCGATTGTAAATCCGACTATTCCGATTTATAATAAATTTATTACATACTAAGAGGACACGGGGGCTAGAGCGATGCGTCGTAATTTGACTGGTGTATTGGTATTTATTGTATTGATGTTGGTTGTAAGTGCATGCTCCGGCGGGAATTCTGGATCTACGTCTGAGACGAATGGGAATACACCCAGTACAGCTACCACAACAGCTGATAACGGACAGCCTAAAGATGGCGGCAGCCTGATCATTGGCGTACAAGCTGATCCGGTGGTGCTGAATCCGAATTATGCGGGTGATCGGGTAAGTCTGACGATAGATCAGGCGATATTCGCACCATTGTTTCAAGTGAACAATGGCAAAAAGACATTTTATTTGGCAGACAGTCTGACTCCTTCAGCAGACAAGCTGACTTATACACTAAAACTGAAAAAAAATCTGACTTGGCATGATGGCGAGAAGCTGACAGCTGACGATGTTGTTTTCACCATTAACAAAATTTTGGACGAGAAGCAGCACAGCTTTTTGAGAAGTAATTTTATGGTTAATGGCAAACCGGTTCAGGCGAGCAAGGTTGATGATACAACGGTGGATTTCAAGCTTCCTCAGCCAGCTCCTGCTTTTGAGGCAGCACTGGTACAGGTATCCCCGATTCCGAAGCACATTTTCGAGAATGAAGCGGATATTGAGAAGAGTACAAAAAACAACGCTCCGATTGGATCTGGCCCTTTCAAATTTAAAGAGTACAAAACCGGTGAGTACGTTACACTCGAACGGTTTGATAACTATGTTGGCGGAAAGCCGCATCTGGATTCAGTAACATACCGGATTGTTAAAGATTCAAATGCTGCGAATTTGGCCCTTCAAAATGGTGAGATCAATGTAAACTATCTCGATCCGCAAAATGTGGAGACCATTAAAGCAACAGATAAGTTTGACATTTTCCCTTACAGCGAAGGTCGCTTGGCTTATCTGATGTTTAATGAAAACAGTGATACAAAGCAGTTGAACAAAAAAGAAGTACGGCAGGCGCTTTCTTATGCATTGAATCAGGATGAATTGATCCAGGTATCCTATGGCTCCAAGGATTATGCAGATACTGCGAAATCTGCTCTGACACAGGATGTACTGTATCACACGAACGACGTTGCATTTTTCAATAATGATGTGAACAAAGCAAAAGAGCTGCTGAAATCGGCTGGAGCTGAAGGACTGAAGCTGCGCATTATCATACCGGGCGGCAACAAGGTTCAGGAAGCACAAGCGCTCTATATCCAGCAGAAGTTCAAGGATATTGGCGTTCAACTGGACGTGAACAGCATGGATTCCTCGGCATGGTCGCAAAAATTCGTCGATACGAATGCCAAGGACTTCGATCTGGCGATCAGCGGCTATATCATGGGGTATGATCCTGACGCGTATCGTATTTTGTATAGCACCGGATCATCTTCCAACTATTCGCATTATTCAAATAAAGAGGTGGATAAGCTGCTGGAAGAGGGCGCTGGTGAGTCGGATACGACTAAACGTGGAGCAATTTATAAAAAGGTACAAGAGCTGCTGGCTGAGGATGCTGTCATCTACCCGATTGCTTACACCAAGACTATTGTAGCCTTCGACAAGCAGTATGGTGGTATTGATCAGGCTGTGTTGAAGCCGGTCGTGATTTTCGAGGATTTGTCCAAAATTTATCACAAATAAGACAGGGTTTTCAAAAATAAGCTGGGATTCACCAGCTTATTTTTTTCGAAAACAGCAAGGGGAAGGGAAACGTATGAGACAACTCATCGCCAGAAGGTTGCTGCAAGTTATACCGATGCTATTTTTTGTGTCCATCGTCTGCTTCGGCTTGATCAAGCTGGCTCCAGGTGATCCGGTTCTCTCTTTTGTTACACCGAATATGCATCTGGAAGACATTGAACGAATGAGGCATAGCTTGGGGCTGGACCAGCCCGCTTATGTGCAGTACATATTATGGCTTAAAAAAAGCCTAACGGGCGATCTCGGCTACTCGCTAATTAATCACCAGCCCGTGCTGGATCAGATTCTCGATCGTCTCCCGGCTACAGCCGGGTTAATGGGCGCATCCATCATATTGGCTGTGCTGATTGCAATTCCGCTCGGTTTGACGGCTGCGGCTAATCGGAATCGCTGGATCGACAAGCTCATTAATCTGATGTCGTACATCGGAATTTCTGTTCCGCTATTTTGGCTCGGTATTTTACTTATTTATTTGTTTGCGATTTATCTGCATTGGCTTCCGAGTACAGGAATGCGTACCATCGGTACGGACTCGGTGCTAGATGTAATCAAGCATGGGATTTTACCATGTTTTGTACTGGCCTTCGGCTTTCTGTCTGTGTATGTGAGATACATCCGTTCCAGCACGATTACGCAGCTCAAGGAAGAGTATGTGCAGATTCAATACGCGTTCGGATCTGGAAAAAGACTGGTTTTGTTTCGACATGTGCTTAAGCATGTGCTGTTGCCCATCATTACGCTGCTCGGAATGTCGGTTGCGGACCTGGTGGCTGGAGCCATTGTGACGGAGACGGTATTTTCCTGGCCGGGCATTGGCTCGCTGGGCATGACGGCGGTAAAAGGGATGGATTATCCCGTCATCATGGGGATTACTTTATTTTCCGCTCTGCTGCTGATCCTGGGTAATCTGCTTGCGGATATCTTGTACAGCATTGCGGACCCGAGAATTAAATCAACGAGGTGAATTCATGAATCGGAGCAAATGGCGCAACATCGGGATCGAGCTGATGACGAGCAAAATGGGCGCCGTCGCCCTCGTACTATTGATCGTATTCTCGCTGGGGGCGACTTTCGCATTTTTATCGCCGCAGGACCCGAATAAGTTGAACGTGCTGGAGCGTCTCCAACCGCCGGGAGCGGCACACTGGTTTGGGACGGATGATTATGGGCGGGACTATTTTACAAGAGCACTGTACGGTGGACGTGTATCATTGCTGGTAGGTTTTGCGTCCATGATTATTGCGACCAGTATCGGTGCAGTGGTAGGTATTGTGAGCGGATATTTTGGAGGATGGATCGACAATCTGCTTATGCGGGTTTTGGAGCTGATCATGTCGATTCCGTCTTTCTTGGTTATTTTGCTGCTGAGTGTGTTTTTGAAGCCGGGCGTCGGCAATATCATTGTCATTATCGCCCTGCTCATGTGGATGAACATTGCCCGGGTGGTTCGTGCAGAGACAATGACGTTGCGCGAACGGGAGTATGTACTATACGCCAAAGCTTCGGGACAAAGTACGTTTGGTATTATTATGAAGCACATCGTACCGAATCTGATTCCGGTAATTATCGTAGGGGCGACGAACAATATCGCTTCAGCGATTATGATGGAATCGTCACTGAGCTTCCTCGGCTTTGGTGTTCAGCTGCCGAATGCTACGTGGGGCAGTATGCTGAATAATGCCCAAGGATATATTGCACAGGCCCCATATATGGCATTATTCCCGGGTCTACTTATTTTACTGACTGTGTTGAGCTTTAATGTTTTGGGGGATGTGCTTCGTGTAGGCTTTGAACCCAAATTAGTAAAACGATGATTCATAGCACAGATCCATTACAAATGGCTCCAGGAGCGACAGGAAGGAGCGAAAACACAATGACAGAACATCTACTGTCCGTCGAACAGCTGGAGGTCTCCTTTTTCACTCGTGAAGGGGAAAATCAGGCAGTTCGAGGGGTTAGTTTTCATATTGATGCTGGAGAAACGGTAGGAATCGTAGGAGAATCCGGCAGCGGCAAAAGTGTTACAGCGAAAGCGATCATGTCGATGATCGCCCCGCCGGGCAAGCGGCTGAGCGGCGATATCCGTTATCGGGGACAAAGTCTGACCGCTCTGACGGAAAAGCAATGGCGCAAAATACGCGGAAACCAGATTGCGATGGTCTTTCAGGACCCGATGACCTCACTGAATCCGGTCAAAAAGGTTGGCTATCACCTGGTTGAGGTGATCCGCAGACATCGAGGACTGAGCAAGGAAGCGGCTACGCAAGCAGCTGTAGAACTGCTGCGACAAGTAGGCATTACCGAGCCGGAGCGCCGAATGAACCAATACCCGCATCAATTCAGTGGCGGGATGCGCCAGCGGGTGATGATTGCCATGGCGCTCTCGTGCAGCCCGGAGCTGCTGATTGCAGATGAGCCGACTACAGCGCTGGACGTGACGATTCAGGCGCAAATCTTGGGGCTGCTCAAGACGCTGAAGCAGCAATCCGACATGTCGATTGCTCTGATCACCCATGACCTGGGCGTCGTCGCCCAGGTGTGTAGCCGTGTCATCGTCATGTACGGCGGTATGGTGATGGAGGAGGGGCGCGTGGACGATATCTTTTATCGTCCGGGCCACCCGTATACGCAGGGCCTGCTGCGTTCTGTGCCCCAGCGCACGAACGGTTTCCGCGAGCGGCTGGTGCCGATTGAGGGCACGCCGCCAGACCTGCTGAACCCGCCATCGGGCTGTCCGTTCATGGAACGGTGCCCGCATGCGTTTGCCCGCTGTGTGGAGCGGCCGCCGATGGTGGAGCTGCGCCCGGATCAGCGAGCAGCCTGCTGGTTGAACGAGCCGGACGCAGTGCCTGCTGGAGTCTACGAGACGCCCGAAGCGGGGCAAGCGGAAGGGGGGAATAACGGTGAGTGAAGCAAACGATGTATTGGGTGAGCATCAGCCCTTGGTAGAGGTACACCAGCTTAAGAAGCATTTTGTGACCGCAAAGGATTTGTTAGGGCGTAGCTCTGAGGTGTTCAAGGCGGTGGATGGCGTGAGCTTTCAAATCAAGCGTGGCGAGACGTTCGGACTGGTCGGTGAGTCAGGTAGTGGGAAATCAACGGTTGGACGCTGTCTGACGCGATTATATGATTATACAGAAGGTACGGTACGCTTTGACGGTCAGGATATTTCCAAGCTGAACGACAAACAGCTCAAGCCGCTGCGTCGGCGCATTCAGAGCATTTTTCAGGACCCATATTCCTCTCTTAATCCGGGTATGAACGTGCTTGACCTGATCGGTGAGCCGATGGATATTCACAGATTGCATCAGGGTAGTGAGCGCAAAGATGCTGTAGTGGCTTTGCTTGAAAAGGTAGGGCTGAAGCGGGAGCATCTGTATCGCTACTCGCACGAGTTCAGTGGTGGGCAGCGCCAGCGGATTTCCATCGCTCGTGCTCTCTCCGTGAACCCCGAGTTCATCGTCTGTGACGAGCCGATTTCGGCACTCGATGTGTCCATCCAGGCGCAGGTCATTAACACGCTGGAGGATCTCCAGCAGGAGTTCGGGCTGACGTATCTGTTCATCGCCCATGACTTGTCGATGGTGCGACATATTTCAGACCGAATCGGTGTGATGTACCATGGGCGACTGGTAGAAGTAGCTGATGCAGATGAACTGTATGAGCAGCCCGCTCACCCTTATACGCAGGCGCTGCTGTCCTCCATCCCTGTGCCTGATCCGAGAGCGGTCGGAGAGCAAGGGGGACTGGGAGGAGGCTTGGCCCAACCAGACGGTTCATTAGTATGGGACAAGGATAATAACAGTGCAACCGAGCTGAGAGAAATCAGTCCCGGCCATTATGTAGCATACCCGGTTAACCTTTAGGGTTAAGATCGGTTGTATGATGTGCATGACCCAAAGGAGGTAAAAAACGATGACTGAATCGACGACGAAAAGAGTACGTATTTCCCAATGGGACGCGCTCTTGCTGGAATCATTACGCTCTTTAGGTTGGTCCCAAGAGGAATTAATCCGTCGGGTGCAGCAAAATGAGCTGCCAACGGACGGACCATCCGATTTTGATTATACAGAGCTTGTCACCGGGCTGGCGTCCCAAGAGCCGGAGGTGTTTGTCAGCGCGGTAACGGATGGATATCAGATCAAGTACAATACGATCCGGGGCATTCGTTCGTGGATTGCCGTTGCGTTCGGGCGGGAGCCTGAGCTGTCACTAGAGGAAGGAAGCGAAGCCGTTACATCCGAACTGACGAAGGCTGAGTATGATCGGCTTGGGCGGGTACTGTCATTAGGATGGTTCATCCAGGAAGTACGTCCCGCGGCGGGCGAGACTTCAGGATTATACCGAATTGTACCTGCTGCACAGATTAAAAGTTGACTTTGTAGGGCTCGCTCTGCAAAATTAACAGAAGTGGAAAATGTTCAAGGTGAAAAGGCTACAGCTGATAACTGATGTACTTAGAGAATTTTATTTGAAGTCAGGGAGTCAATGTGCTTTTCCTGATTGTGTTAAACGGATTGTGATTGTGGATATGGATTTTACTAAACTAGATAAGTAACGGTAGGGCTGGGCGGTTGCTCAGCTTTTTTCTTTACGCATGGAGTCGGTATCTCTGTAATCCCGTGAAAGCGCGCTTGCCAGCCCCAATGTCGTCTAACCTTATGGCGGAATGTTTGACTTGGGATGGTCTGCTGGAGCGGGCGAAAGTATCACCCTTGCCTTAACGTTTTCCAATTGTTATGTAATTATTTTCAATAAACAAGAAACAAATTCACGATTTTCACCTCTATGTATATAGATGTAGTTTTAGGAAAACATTGGATCAAGACCTGTAGAACAATAATTTTTTTTTACAAAGGAGCAATTAAAATGAAAAATCTAAGATTAAAATACGCTACTGCTTTCCTGTCGAGTGTAGTGCTTGTGGGAAGTGTAAGTGGTTTTTCTATTGCCAATGCTGATAGTACATTACGCCCTAATACGTATGTTCAAAGTTCAGTTAATGCTGTAAATCCATCTGTGTATCAGTCCATCACTAAGTTTAAAAAGAGCGAGACCCCAAATCAGTTGATTTGGAAGGAGAACAACATTTCGTTAGTGGCAAAAAAAATTGAGCTAGAAAATGCACCAAGTTCTGAGAAAAGTGTTATTACATCAATAACGATCAAAAAAGGAGAAAAGAGTTATACCATTAAAACAGATGGATATAATGATAAACTGCGTGATATATCGAGCGCAGTATTATCTCCTTCTAATACATGGTTGGCTATACAGGCACAGCGGAGTGCGGGAGATACGTTATTACTGATCAATCTTAAAACTGGAAAATCTACTATCGTAAATGATCTTTTAAAGGCTAAAGGCAAAAAAAATATAGAATCAATTACTGCTTATAACTGGTCACCTAAAGAAGATCAAATTGCCTTTTCGTACGGTGATACATCAAGTAGCTCTATAGCCATTTATAATACAAAAAAGGATACCTTTATATATCTTCCTAGGGAAACGGATTATATTAGCACAAGCCTGATTTTATGGCATAAAAATGGGAAAAATTTTGACTATATAAGTGAGTACCCATCTGACCAAAAGAAATTATACAGATACTCAATGGACAGCAAAAAAGTGAAACCTGTTAAAAAAATTAGCCAGAGAGAATTTCAACAATGGTTCAAACTTGATAAATACAAATCAAATTAATACAAAAAGGGTGGAGTTTTACCTCCGCCCTTAATTTTTTAGCTTTCGCTTATTGTGATCTTACCAGAACTACCGTTTTGCTCAAGAACTTGAATTAGTGCTCTTTGATCGCTGTTAGTAAGTCTAATGCAACCATATGTTGGACGCAAAGGATACTTCCAACTCGACCACAGCAAAAGCTAAATAAGCTGCCTCCGGTAGAGTAACCGGAAGCAGCTTATCGCCAAGGACTCTTATTTTTTCATGATAAGCTCAAGAAGTTCAGTTTTCATACTCTGGATGGCATCCTCTTTTGGCATACGGATAAATTTACTTAATCGTTTAATATCTGGATCGAAATATTGAAAAATTGCATTCATAGCCTCTACGTCGGATTTGGTTTGGGCAAGTTCAACTAATTTCATAAACTCATCATCTGACATAAATCGTGGAGCGCCTTCTTTTTCCATTTGTTCACCGCCTGTTGTGTAATATGGAGTTCCTTGGCAACTTGTACTTCTGCTTTATCGTTTATGTAAATTTCATAGATGACCTTTTTGCCTGTCTCAGACCTTAGTCTATTAATGTATGATTGCATCATTATTTTGTTATCAGACTCTTCCGAAAATGAGGTTTGAAAGAGGTTAGGCTTAAATTCTAAAGAAATTTCACGTTTCCGATTTCGTTTTGTACGATACTGCATTCTCCAAGCAATTCTATAAAGCTCGCGTCGGTAATCTTCGATAGCACCCATCGGAAATTTCCTCCCTTATGTTCATATACGTACATATAAGGTAGGAGTTCTCAAAATCAATATAACAACCAATTTATAGAATCAATTTTCTTTTTTTGGTGAATATAATAAAATTTTGAATTATTTTGGAACTATCTGAAATTGCCGTGCAGAAACCCCTGAAATTCTATGAAGAACCCGGGCGATTATATCGGCTTGTGTTGGTTCTCTTTTTGTTGGAAAAGTGGGGTGTATCATCCATCTGGAAGTAAATACTCCAAATATCGGTGGGTATCGACGAAAAATTTGGTATTTAACAGTGAAGAGGCAACTCATGAAATGACTGTAGAACAGGCGTATATATAGATACGCGGAGGAATTTGAAGGGGCGTCAACCAATGAAAGTGGATCAATTTGAATAGGTGATGAGTATATGGACTTGAAAGATCATGTTTTAAAGCACATAAATCATATAAAGGTATCTGATGCATCTGGCCAGAAAAGCTGGTGGTTCAGGGGGATATATCATGGGATGGTTAGCAGAGGGCGTAAAAACGAAAAATTGACTTGACCATTCAGGAAGTTACTATAGTTGATGTTGATTATAGTGGGTCAACCATGCGGATCAACAGTAGGTATCAATCTCACGTTTAGTTGTGAAGAGTGAAAGAAAAGATTCTTCATTGAATCCAGCAGTGCTGGTTATTAGGTATATTTATGTATAAAATGATATATATTTTTTCTTTTCTAGGCTTAATTCAAAAGGTTCATTAAAAAAAGCGAGCTCTTGCAGCTGTTGGTATATAACTTGTGCCGTGTCGTTTAGGTAATCAGACAGAAGAAGTATTTCGTCCCATGCATGCTCTGTAAATTTGAGATGTAGCAGCTCCACATTTTTGTCCATTGTATGATGATCGGACAAAATCCCCCATATGTCTTTCACCAGCGGCGGCCACAGCAGGTGTTCGGACCGATTCCAGCTGCGGACGGTAATCTAAGCTGCATAAGAATATCTTTCTGCATACGTTGAACTGCTTTGAGTATTGTCCCGTGTAGGTGTGCTGTGGCATCTAAGGTAATCAACTCTCATCAACGGAATATGTAGAAATAGCTTCAGTCGGTACGTACTGGTTTAGTAATTTAGTAATAGTCATAGATGTGTCCAGGTACAGTCCCATCGTAAAACAAGCCCCAAAAAACCTAGACAATCTAAATACCAGAGTATGGAATATGTATGTAGTTATTGTATAATAATTGTAAATACAGTGAGAGGGGAGAACATGCTAAAGAATCCAATTTTTCTTATTTTGATAATTTTCTTGGCTACCCTAACAGTGCGAATTGTATATAATAATCCGCCCCATTATATTTATGATTGGTTGATGGGTATATACGCCATCCGTTTGATCGGTCGGACGTTGTACGAAAAATACCAAAATAAGCATAGGACCAGTAATGTAACCGATACGATTGTAGAAGTGATTATGGTTATAATCTCATTGGGAATTATCCTATTTTTATTTATGTCACAAGAAACATGGATGCATAAGTTGCTTTTTCTAATCGGAGAATCCTATTTCCTCATATACAGTGGCTATACTTTTAAAGAGATCATACAAAAAAATAAGGAAGTGAATTGATGAAAAATCGAACTATTAATATTGCTGTTGCTATTGTTTTCTTACTAGCATGGGGCATTTATGGTACTTATTATTTTTTGAATTTGAATACGTCTATGCAAGAAGTTGTACTAAATCATGAAAATGTTGACAAAGTTTATTTACAGATATCCAGAAGACCCTCTGAGTTAACCCCATCAACGGATCCAGACACGGATGTAATTTTGAAGGATAAGGAACGAGTTCAAGCAATATTGGACCAATTCTCCAATGTTAAACTTAAGAAAGTCAGTAAAATAGAAGACAAGATTAAGGTTGATTATATTTATAAAGTTATTATCTATCCGAAGACTGACCAAGATGTTCCAGCGGATTATAGTATAGAAATTTTAAATAGTAAGTTTATTTCTATTTCTGGTTCTGGTGGGAGAAGAAAAAGTTTATATCAAACGTACAAGATAACAGATGGATTTGATTATAATTCATTTAAAACTTCTATGGATACGCTTTTGGTGAAGTAAATTTGCATAACAAGAAGGTCAGCTGCTAGCAGCTGACCTTCTTGTTATGCAAATTTCATATTTTAGAAGACTTCCCATCCATTTTCAGAATGTGCTTTGAGTATAACACCGTTACCTGTAATAAAGCGGATGACAGTGTCGTCTTGTAAGGTGTATTCCAGGAATGGAAATTTTATTTGATAAAGATCATATTGTAGATCATTATCAATAATAGTCTTCACAATCCGATCCATACCATTAACACCGTTTTGAAGATAATCGTTAACTTTCGAGCCCGTTCCTGCACTAAACAGGGAGGATGCAAGCGAGGCAATCCCTGTTGCAACCCCTACTGGGGTGCTAGCAATGAAAATCAACCCCAAAACGGTAGCTCCAATTCCTGATAAACCAGCAATCAATGCTGCTGTATCGGCACGACCGTTGTCAAAGTTCCCATTTTTAATTACCTCGTCCTGCGCAATTGACATTTTTACTAATTGTTTTCGACTTACCGTGACTGTTGCTGAATATTCTCGTGATCTTGCCATAATATATCAACCTCCTGATTTTTTGTGAGGAATTGATGGAGTCGCTGACATCTAAATGGCTCCACATTTGTTTGATATCAGTCTTCAATTCCCTCTCACTTATGTAGGTGATTTAAGGCTGTGAATTACAACCAAATCGTGAAAATTACGAAGACATGAATCTTCTCTTATTCATGTGCTTTGCTCCGATTATCCCCTACACATATGTAGGAGTTGGGGGCTGTAACTACACAACCTGAACATGCATTTTTTCTGGATAAAGAAATTCCCCTTCTGAGTCCCTTAGAATATATATTGGAATACCCCGCTGGTTTATCCGATATAATATCTGAAATATAGGCAAGGAAAAAGAAGAGTTGAGGAGTGTGTCGGATTTATTTTACAACCGACCTCAACCACAGCAAAAGCTAAATAAGCTGCCTCCGGTAGAGTAACCGGAAGCAGCTTATTGCCAAGGACTCATTATTTTTTCATGATGAACTCAAGAAGTTCAGTTTTCATACTCTGGATGGCATCCTCTTTTGGCATACGGATAAATTTACTTAATCGTTTAATATCTGGATCGAAATATTGAAAAATTGCATTCATAGCCTCTACGTCGGATTTGGTTTGGGCAAGTTCAACTAATTTCATAAACTCATCATCTGACATAAATCGTGGAGCGCCTTCTTTTTCCATTTGTTCACCGCCTGTTGTGTAATATGGAGTTCCTTGGCAACTTGTACTTCTGCTTTATCGTTTATGTAAATTTCATAGATGACCTTTTTGTCTACCTCAGACCTTAGCCTATTAATATATGATTGCATCATTATTTTGTTATCAGACTCTTCCGAAAACGAGGTTTGAAAGAGATTAGGCTTGGATTCTAAAGATATTTTACGTTTCCGATTGCGTTTTGTATGATACTGCATTCTCCAAGCAATTCTATAAAGCTCGCGTCGGTAATCTTCGATAGCACCCATCGGAAATTTCCTCCCTTATGTTCATATACGTACATATAAGGTAGGAGTTCTCAAAATCAATATAACAACCAATTTATAGAATCAATTTTCTTTTTTTTGGTGAATATAATAAAATTTTGAATTATTTTGGAACTATTTGAAATTTCTTTGTAGAGAGCCTCTAAAATTTTGTGAAGGGTATGGGCGATATGGGGAAGTTACTAGAAGACCAAGTGAAGTCAGACGCTCATTTTTTATGCTATATTTTATACATAAGGAAAATTTGAGAGTTGAGGTGCAGCATGACATCAATGAATATTGTCGAATCATCCGTCAAACCAGGATTAATGGCTTTTCAGGCAAGCACTGAAGATCAGGAGCAGGTTCAGGAGTTAATTTTAAAGACGGCCAGATGGCTGCACAGCAAAGGCTCCACACAATGGGGACGCTTACTAAAAGGAAAAGATGATCACAACCTGGGCGGCGCTATTGCACGCGGAGAAGTGGTTGTTTTTCGAGCATCAGAGGATCATAGCCTGGCAGGCGCAGTGATCTTGCAGCAGCAGCCCAGTGCATGGGACCGTAAGTTGTGGGGACTAGACGAAACGGATTCTGAAGGAGGAACCTCAGTATATCTGCATCGTTTGGTTGTGGATCGCGATAGCACCGGGAAGGGGCGAGGCCGTGAGCTGATGCAATGGATTGAACAAGGCATCCACTTCACAGGCAAGGATCGAATCCGTTTAGACTGTATTGCGGGCAATGACAAGCTTAGTGAGTTTTACAGACAATGCGGTTATACGTATATAGGGGAAACGAACGGCTATAATATTTTTGAAAAGATGCTAATAAAGTCATAGAAAACTGAATCATAGCTCAAGGAATACGAAAGAAGAAAGCAGGTGATCTGCATTCTTCTTTTTTTGCTGTGTAGCCCTTTACTTTCCCTTGGTCGTTGTCATATCAGAGCCCCAAAAGAAAAAAAATTATATAAAAATGAAAATAGGGATATCGCGCCTCCCCCTCCTACATATGATGATAGGGAAAGTTTTGTAAGCGCTTCAAAAGAAGGATGACATACAACCATGCGAAGCTACAGGAGGCGGTTAAGGTGGACAATTACATGAGCTGGATAAAGATTGGATTTTTCCTCAGCGTTCTGTTTTTACTTGCAGCGGCATGCAGTACCTCTCCCAAAATAGAGGAGACAGAAGGGCAAAAAGTGCGACTTACAATGCAGGCTTGGGGTAATCCTGCGGAGGTGAAGGTGTATCAGCGGGCGCTGGATGCATTTGAAAAGGAAAACCCAAATATCGAGGTTAAGCTGGTGCCTGTACCTGGAGACCAATATGAGCAAAAGCTGTTGACACAGCTTCAGGGAAGTCGCGGACCGGATGTGTTTTATTCGTATGAACCGACGATTGCGCGTTTGATCGGGGCGAAGCAGGTACAGCCTTTGGGTGAGTTTTTAAAAAGTGATGCGAGTGATGTGAAGGCTGAGGATTTTCCGGAAGGAT
This sequence comes from Paenibacillus sp. FSL H8-0168, assembly GCF_038592955.1. Lineage (NCBI taxonomy): Bacteria > Bacillati > Bacillota > Bacilli > Caryophanales > Paenibacillaceae > Paenibacillus > Paenibacillus sp. FSL H8-0168. The sequence continues at coordinate 359,299 of NZ_CP151948.1, forward strand.
TGTGGGGGCCGGCAAAGCGTGATGGGGAAATTTATGGGGTCACTCCCGACTCAAATCCGATGGTCATGTATTACAACAAAAAGGTATTTAAGGAAGCAGGCGTGAAGACGCCGCAAGAATACTATGACGAAGGCAAGTGGAATTGGGACGCCTTTGAAGAGGTTACATCCAAGCTGAAGGCAGCCGGAAAGCAGGGTTATATTGCGGAAAACTGGTGGGCTCACTGGTATTCATGGGTGTGGTCGAATGGCGGTCAGATCTTTGATGAACAAGGCAAATATGTGCTGGACCACAATGAAAGGGGCAAGGAAGCCTTCGGTTTTATGTACGATATGGTGAAAAAGGGAAATGCGGTATATCTCGGCTCGCTTCCCAAAGGGCAAGGGGCTGACGCGATGTTCATGTCCAATCAAGTCGGTATGCTGGCGGCGGGAAGATGGCTGGAACCCTTGTTTAGCCAAAATAAAAGCCTCGACTTCGATTATATCTACTGGCCATCCAATACTGGTAAGAATGAGCCCGTTGCCATTCCGGTTGCCTATGTAGCTGTAAACAAAAATAGTCCGCATGTGCAAGAGGCCATGAAGTTGGCAGCATTCTACGTCTCTGTGAAGGGGCAGGAGGCCCGGCTGGTTGAAGGTGGGAATGCCATGGGTACGCTTGCTGCCGCAGATGAGAGCATTATGAAAAAGGCGACAATTGAGCATTCAAGCTATTTGACCGAAGGACGTAACATAGGGCATGCTCATGGATCTGCACTGGCCTATGATGCTCAGGTGCCAGGGCTGAACTCGGATATCACGGAAACCATCGATCTGATGTTCCTGGGCAAGCAGGATGCTGCGGCAACCATTGAAAAGTTGAATCAGATCATATCCAAGGCGGTCAAGTAGGCACGGGATGGGCCGTGACCGGGGAGGAAGGTGACAAGATGCAGAAAAAGCATCAAGCGCTGTGGGGCTATCTATTCATTGGCCCCCAGTTTTTGGGTCTATTATGTTTTTCGCTGTTGCCGTTGCTATATGCGCTTTACTTAAGCTTTGTAAACTGGGATGGATTTGGCGTACCCTTGTTTGTCGGCTTGGACAATTTCAAGGGCCAATTATCTGATCCCGATTTTTGGAAGGCACTCATCAATACGATGTACTATATGGTGTTGGTCATCCCGGCGGGGATTATATTGGCTCTGCTCGTAGCCATCGTGCTCAACAAAGTGAAGGGCAAGGAAATTTATCGCTTGTTCTTTTTCATGCCTGTCGTAACCAGTTCGGTATCGGTTGGTGTCATCTGGATGTGGATACTGAACGGCGAATTTGGCATTTTAAATCATCTGCTGCGAGCGATTGGGATTACAGGCCCGATGTGGCTTACCGATACGCAGTGGGTGATTCCGTCGATTGCGCTTTTGAGCATATGGCTGGGACTGGGATATAATATGGTCATTTTTCTGGCAGGACTCCAGGGTATCTCCAAAAGCTATTACGAGGCAGCCGAAATTGACGGGGCCAGCAAGTTCCAGCAGCTAAGGTATATTACATTGCCGCTGTTGTCACCAACGACCTTTTTTGTGACCATCATGATGGTCATCAGTTCTTTTCAGGTGTTCGATCAGGCGTTTGTCATGACGAATGGAGGGCCAGCCAAAGCAAGCTATACGCTGGTGTACCACATTTATGATCAGGCGTTCATTGACTTCACGATGGGAGAAAGTGCTGCGGCAGCAATGATTTTGTTCGTGATCATTCTCGTATTTACACTGCTGCAATTTAAAATGCAAAAGAGGTGGGTGCACTATGGAGATTAGTTCCAGAGGCAGGGTATTCCTGCGCCATGTGCTGCTCGCTGTCGGCTCTTTAGTCATGTTTTTTCCATTCCTGTGGACTGTTCTCAGTTCCCTGAAGGATATATCTCAAATTTTCGTTGTCCCGCCTCAATGGATTCCCGATCCGTTCGTATGGAGCAACTATCCGGCATCGCTGGAGGCGATGCCCTTCGTGCAGGCGTATATGAATAGCTTTTACATTACGGTGATCATCGTGACAGCGACACTGATTAGCGCGTCTATGGCGGCGTATGCTTTTGCTAAAATCCGATTTCCGGGCTCGAATATACTGTTTATCTTGTTCCTCGCTACGATGATGGTGCCCAAGCAGGTGACGATGATTCCGCTATATTTGGTGATGGATCGCATCGGTTGGCTGGATACGCATTGGTCGCTGATCGTACCTGGAGCCTTGTTTAATGCATTCGCAGTGTTTCTGCTCCGCCAGTTCGTCATGGGTATCCCACGCGATCTGGAGGAAGCGGCAGTAATGGATGGGGCGGGCTACATTCGTATTTACTGGAGCGTCATTTTGCCACTCATTCGTCCGGCATTGGCGGCGATAGGGATTTTCACCTTTTTGGGTGCCTGGAACAGCTTTCTTGATCCGCTTATTTATCTCAACACACCGGAGAAATTCACGGTTCCGCTTTTACTTAACAATTTCAAAGGGTTATATACCGCCGATTGGTCACTGATGATGGCGGGTACCACCATTTCTGTCGTCCCGGTGCTAATCGTCTATATCATTGCCCAAAAGCAAATTATTGAAGGCATCACCTTGACAGGAATTAAGGGGTAGAGGCATCTCTCTACTCCTTTTTGTATTTTTTTCGGTACTGTAGCGGGGTGTGCCCAGTAAGGTGCTTGAATACACGACCAAAGTGAGCGATGCTGTCAAAACCCGTTTTTTCAGCAATGGAAGTCACTTTCCAGCTCGTTTCTCTTAAATACGCCCGAGCCTGCTGGACCCGCACATCCTGAAGATATTCTACTAAGGTAAAACCTGTTGTCTGCTTGAAAATACGGCATAAATACGTGCTGCTAATATAAAAATGCTCAGCCAGCTGATCTAGCGAGAGGCTCTCTTCATAATGAGCATGCAGGTATGCGATGACCGAGTACACGCGTTGCTGCTTTTCGCTACGTTCCGGTGCAATGGTATCGGCAGTGGCCGATTGTATGCGCCGGATGCGGATAAGGAGCTGGAGTAGCAAGTTCTGGAGATATAGTTGGCGGTAGGCATGTTCTTGGTGGTATTCATTTAGCATTTGCCGGAATAGGTGCTCCAGCTCGCATTGTTCTTCCGCGGAGGGGCGAAGCAGAAAGCTTTTTTCTGGCAGAAGAAGCTGATTCTGATCGCTGGGGGGAGAGACGGTCATTGACGAGGCAGCAAATTCTTCATCAAAGTTAATTAAAATCCGTTCATGGCTACCGCTACCCTTGTTACTCGTACGGTGAAAATCATGTTTGCTGATCCAAATCAGATCGCCCTTCTGGAGGGCGTATACCCGCTGATTAATGTAGTAGTAGCGCTCTCCTGCCAGCAAATAATAGATTTCGTGCGCTTGGTGGACATGGTCGGCGGACATGCTGAATGGCACCTTCCGCAACGCTTGCTCGATGGCAAAACGGGGTGTAGCGATCATATCGATAGTCTCCTTTAATGAAAGAATGCATAAGGATAATATATGTATATTTTACGGGAAAAATCATAATAAAAGCGAAGATTTTGCTCTTTCTTATACTATAAAATAAAAGCAATTCATGTAAAGGGTGTGAACCAATTGGCTAAAATCAAATATGCACTTGTGGGTACCGGAGGAAGAGCCGAATTTTTTTACGGTGAAGTTGTTACCGTTTTCAAAGATACCTCGGAGCTGATCGCGTTCTGTGACGTCAATCAGACGAGAATGGATTATGCCAATCGGCTGTTGCAGGAGAAATACGAGCATGAGCCGATTCCGACCTATAAAGCTCACGAGTTTGATCGGATGATCGCGGAGACGAAGCCGGATATCGTCATTGTGACGACCATTGACCGGGTGCATCATCGGTATATTATTCGGGCGATGGAGCTGGGCTGTGATGTCATTTCCGAGAAGCCGATGACGGTGGATGAAGATAAATGCCAAGATATTTTGGATGCCATAGACCGCACGGGACGGAAGCTGCGCGTCACCTTTAACTACCGCTATGCGCCGCATAATACGAAAATCCGTGAGCTGATCATGGACGGAACGATCGGAGAGGTGCTGTCAGTCAATTTCGAATGGCTGCTGAATACACAGCATGGCGCGGATTATTTCCGTCGGTGGCACCGGGACAAGCGCAATAGCGGCGGTCTGCTGGTGCATAAATCGACGCATCATTTTGATCTGATGAACTTCTGGCTTGGCTCGAAGCCGGAGACAGTGTATGCGATGGGGGATCTGAAATTTTACGGCCGGGAAAATGCGGAGCAGCGTGGCGTGACGGAGTTTTATCAACGGGCTTACGGCAGCAAGGCAGCGGAAAATGACCCCTTTGCGCTACATCTGGACAGTAACGAGCATCTAAAAAGTATGTATCTGGACGCTGAGCATGAGGATGGATATGTGCGGGATCAAAGCGTATTTGGCGACAATATCAGCATTGAAGATACCCTGAGTGTCATGGTGAAGTATCAGAACAAGACGGTGATGAACTATTCGCTGAATGCTTACATGCCTTGGGAGGGCTTTATCATCGTATTTAACGGCACGAAGGGACGGATGGAGGTTCGGGTATCCGAGCAATCCTATGTTAATTCTGGTGGCAGCAAGGCAGATGAGGGTGCGTTAAAAGAGAAGACCATCACCATCTATCCTCACTTTGCAGCACCTTATGAAGTCGAGGTAGAAGAAGGCGTGGGTGGTCATGGCGGAGGAGATCCAGTTATGCTGCGTGATATTTTTGATAAGCCGGCAGAGGATCGGTTTCATCGTGCGGCCTCACATATCGACGGTGCATGGTCCATTTTAACAGGCATCGCCGCCAACCGTTCTATGCGTACAGGTCAGCCAGTGAAGGTGGAGGAACTGGTGCGCTTGTAATGAGCAGTAAATTTAATACCGAAAAGCCCCCTCTAACTAGATGAATAGAGGGGGCTTTTGGGTTGTATTTATATATAGAGTGCACCTTACATCTTACGGCACTTTATTTTATTATTTATCGGCAGTCAGTTCCCGGGTTCCCAGTTGTTGTACAGGGCGATGGTTATCGGGGAAAATGGCAGCAAACTGGTTGATTTGGTCTGCGGACATTTCAATAGGCTGTTCCAGCACTGTCCAATGTACATGTTCTGTGCATGGCGGGGTAGTCAGCGATCCGTTGTAGCGAACGGAGTGCAGGTCTTTTGGCAGCAGCGCAGCGAGATTTATTTCTTCATCTAGAGCCGCCGCTTCTTGGGAATTATCCTTTGGTAGTTTGGACCAAATGCGGTTGAAAGCCTTGTTTTCTTTGCCGCTTTGGATAAGAACCCCTAAGACAGCTGTGCTTCCGTTGTCGCTTTGATGGACAAAATGAAGCTCCATTTCAGCATTTTTACCATCTATTTGGTGTTCGCTCGGGTGATGAAAATGAAACTGCTTTAAAGTGAATTTAGTACCGTCCAGCATGATGCTATTGCTGGCATCGGCAACATTGATTTGCACAGTGTGTCCATTATTCAAAATGGATGCTTTCGTATTAGTGTAATGAACTTGCAGCGGTTGCTGCGTTTGCGATGCTTCCAAATGGGTATGCTCTATATTGACAGGAGATTGTTCGTGGCCGTTACCACAAGCAACAAAATCTTTTTCCAGCTCTCCCCAATGCTCCGGTCCCTGATCTCCTTCATAGGACCAGTGTGGGCCTTTCTGAACGACTGCATGAGCGTTGGTAGCTGATGAGGATGAAGTGCTGGTGGTACTAGAAATGGCGGACTGTGAATTGCATCCTGTTACCGACACAACCAAGATAATGGCAAATATGCTGAACAGGCAACCTTTCCAGTTTTTTTTCATGTTTCTTTATCCTTCTTCCAAATAGAGTATGTGAAACTTTTTACATTGTAAATTATTGTACAAAGTTCCTACAAGGGTCCAAGGACTTAGAAAGAAGCGTTTTTGGATTAAATAGTTTTAAGTTAGATTTATATTTGTCCTTTTCGGGCAAAAATTACTATAATAATGGAGTGTGTATTACAAAATAATTCCATATCTATTTAAAGGAGAGATCTACATGAAAGCAGCAATTGTTACAAGAGACAAGAAAGTCAGTGTAGAAGAGAAACCTTTACGCTCCCTGAAGCATGGAGAAGCGTTAGTCCAAGTCGAATACTGTGGAGTTTGCCACACAGATTTACATGTGAAAAATGCAGATTTCGGTGATGTCACAGGCAGAGTTCTGGGGCATGAAGGTATTGGAAAAGTCATTGAATTAGGCGAAGGAGTAACCAGTCTTAAGATTGGTGACCGCGTAAGTATTGCCTGGATGTTCCAAAGCTGCGGTCACTGCGAATATTGCCTAACCGGGCGGGAAACGCTGTGTCGTGAAGTTAAAAATGCTGGATATACGGTAGACGGTGCAATGGCAGAGCAATGTATTGTCACAGCTGACTACGCGGTCAAAGTACCAGATAGTCTTGACCCTGCCGCTGCAAGTAGTGTAACTTGCGCAGGGGTTACAACATATAAAGCAGTTAAAGTAAGTGAAGTCAAACCAGGACAATGGATCGGTATCTTTGGCATTGGTGGCTTGGGTAATTTGGCTGTGCAATACGCCAAAAATGTATTCAATGCTAAAGTTGTAGCCTTTGACATCAGTGATGAAAAACTAGAACTGGCCAAACAAATTGGTGCTGACTATATCGTTAACAGCATGAAAGAAGATCCGGTCGCTCGAGCTAAGGAGTTAACAAACGGTGCTGGTCTGGATGCAACCGTGGTTACCGCTGTTGCCAAAACACCTTTCAACCAGGCCATCGACGTTGTAAAGGCTGGCGCGCGTGTTGTAGCTGTAGGTCTTCCAACCGATAAGATGGATCTGGACATTCCACGTCTGGTTCTGGACGGCATTCAAGTTATTGGCTCCTTGGTCGGCACCCGCGAAGACCTTAAAGAAGCGTTCCAGTTCGCTGCAGAAGGTAAAGTCGTCCCTCTTGTACAAAAACGTCCGCTTGAAGACATTAATGAGATCTTCGAGGAGATGGAGCAAGGCAAAATCCAAGGACGCATGGTCATTGATTTTACGAAATAAAATGATGTCCATTTCGTAACTCTTGAAACTCGGAGAGAGAGAAAGCGCCTGCTGATGTATTGCAGGCGCTCTTTTTGGCTTTACAGCTTATTCAGAATGTTATCTTCCAAAACCGCAGATTTATCCCCGTATTCTTTAATAATATGTCTTTCTCCCCAAGCACAAAGAGAATCTAAAATGCTTTTCAGACTACATCCATATTCACTAAGCTCGTACTCCACCTTGGGTGGAACCTGATTATAGCTAATCCGATTGACAATGCCGTCTTCCTCTAATTCACGAAGCTGCTGAGTCAGCATTTTTTGTGTTATGGAAGGCATCATCCTTTTTAATTCGCTTGTCCGCATCTTTCCATGTGTCAAATGACACAGAATCACGCATTTCCATTTCCCCCCGATCACCTCTAACGTCGCCTCAACAGAGATATTGTATTTTTTCTTCCCCAATGCAGATCCCCCCATGTGTATCGCTTTCTGTTATACATACCTTAACAGCCTGTTTTAATCGAATAGAACTTTATTTAGGGTACTTTTTAGTACCTATATCACTAAAAAGTACGTACTGTTCATATTTGCTTGAATAACTCATAATAACATCTGCTGGTCGAAGATTTCTATAGATAGGAGTGAAAAACATGTCGTCAGAATCAAAACGAAGTATCTGGCCATTACTGGCTCTAGCCGTAAGCGCCTTTGCGATTGGAACAACCGAGTTCATCAGCGTGGGACTGCTTCCCCTGATCGCTGAAGACTTGCACATATCTGTAACGATGTCTGCACTAACTGTAACGCTATATGCATTAGGAGTTACCATCGGGGCACCTGTCTTGACCTCATTAACATCAAGTGTTCCCCGTAAAACGTTGCTGCTGTGGATCATGATTATATTTATTGCAGGTAACAGCCTCGCTGCGGTCTCTAGCGGAATTGCCTTGCTGCTGATTGCACGTGTGATCTCAGCGTTCGCTCATGGGGTGTTCATGTCCATCGGTTCCACTATCGCGGCCGATCTTGTGCCGGATGATCGGCGAGCGAGTGCGATTTCCATTATGTTCTCCGGGTTGACCGTAGCCACAGTCACAGGTGTACCTTTGGGTACCTACATTGGGCAGCAATGGGGTTGGCGGGCAGCATTTATGGCGATTGTGGTCGTCGGTGTAGTGGCACTCATCGCCAATCTGGTTCTGCTGCCATCTACGCTGCGCAAAGGGAACAAGACTCCTTTCCGCGAGCAGGTCAAACTGGTTACCAATGGTCGCTTGCTACTCGCATTTATCATTACAGCTTTGGGGTATGGAGGCACATTTGTGGTATTTACTTATTTATCTCCATTACTTCACGACATAACCGGATTTCAGCAAAGTACGGTAACGTTTATACTTTTGCTATATGGAATTGCGATTGCCATCGGGAATGTTATTGGCGGAAAAGCAGCAAACCGCAAGCCGCTTTCAGCTTTGTTCTACATGTTTCTGATTCAAGCAGTGATCCTGTTTCTCCTGTTGTTCACGGCACCTTTTAAAACGGCAGGACTGATTACGATCTTCTTTATGGGATTGCTTGCGTTTATGAACGTGCCCGGGCTACAGGTATATGTCGTCATGTTAGCCGAACGGTTTGCACCCAAAGCTGTCGATGTCGCCTCTGCTGTTAATATTGCAGCTTTCAACGCAGGGATAGCAATCGGAGCTTATGTAGGCGGGATTGTAACGGATTCACTCGGTCTCATTCATACGGCCTGGATCGGGAGCATTATGGTTTTCGTTGCGGTTTTGCTCACAGGCTGGAGTTGTATGCTCGAAAAAAGGGATACAACCCCCATTACAGGTTAAAGCTTTTAAAAAATAGAGAGGAAGATTCAAAATGACACAAAACTTACAAAGTACAACATTGTTAAACAACGGAGTTCGCATGCCTTGGTTTGGCATCGGGGTATTTAAAGTGGAAGAAGGTTCGGAGCTTGTCGATGCTATAAAGGCTGCTGTAAAGCATGGCTACCGCAGTATAGATACAGCTGCAATCTATGCGAACGAAAGCAGTGTAGGGCAGGCTATTCAGGAAGCCCTTCAGGAAAATAATCTGTCCAGAGAAGATCTGTTCGTCACGTCCAAAGTGTGGAATGCAGATTTAGGCTATGAAGAGACACGAGCAGCTTATGAATCCAGTCTGGACAAGCTGGGTCTGGAATATCTGGATCTATATCTGATTCATTGGCCAGTTCAAGGAAAGTACAAAGAAGCTTGGAGAGCGTTGGAATCCTTGTATAAAGAAGGACTGATTAAGGCAATTGGAGTCAGCAACTTCCAGATTCATCATTTGGAAGATCTCATGAAGGATGCCGAAATTAAGCCAATGATCAATCAGGTGGAATTCCATCCACAATTAACGCAAGCCGAGCTGTTGCAATTCTGTCAAAAGAACGACATTCAAATGGAAGCTTGGTCTCCGTTAATGCAAGGCCAATTGCTCGATCATCCGGTACTGCAAGACATAGCGACCAAGTACGGCAAATCGGTGGCGCAAGTGATTTTACGCTGGGATGTGCAGCAGGGGGTTGTCACCATTCCCAAGTCTACCAAGGCGCATCGGATCGTCGAAAATGCCGACATTTTTGACTTTGAACTGACGCGCGAGGATATGGATCGAATTCAGGCGTTAAATGCCGATCTTCGAGTAGGTCCAGATCCGGATAACTTTGATTTTTAAAATTACGTTCATCATGAGACGCCGTTTCCTTCTTCACTGAAGGGACGGCGTTTTGTGCATGATGGGTCTGGAGCCACAGCAATCCAATCCCGCCATATGGTATTATAGGGTTATGTGAAAAGAGACGTTTTGGAAGCTTGTGAATATGAAAAATCTCCGGGGGACTTCATGAATAAGACGATTGCAGATATAGCCCAAATGGCTGGTGTATCCAAGAGCACGGTATCCCGTTTTTTGAACGGCGGGTCTGTCAGCGTGGATACGAAACGAAAAATTGAAAAAGTGGTTAAAGCCACGGGCTATGTGCCCAATGCCTTTGCCCAGAGTCTTAAGGCGAAGCGGACCAACATCATCGGCACCGTTGTGCCGCGTCTGGATTCTTTTGCGACATCTCATACGCTGATGGGGATTGATGAGGAACTGCGTTCTCAGCATTATCAGATGCTGATCTCTAATACGAGCCAGGATGTACAGCGTGAAATCGAAGCCATTTATGAGCTGGGACGACAAAAGATTTCGGGTATCATTTTGCTGGCTGCTCAAATTACAGACGACCATCTGACCGCGATTCGTGACATTGGTATTCCGGTGTTGCTGGTGGGCCAGCAGCACGAGCAGCTTCATAGCCTTATCCATGATGACTATCGTGCAGGATATGATATCGGCACGTACGTTTTGTCACAGGGACATCGCGAAATTGCCTACGTTGGTGTTACAGAAAAGGATGTTGCCGTCGGTGTGCAGCGCAAGGAGGGCTTTAGGCAGGCTGTTCGCGATGCATTGCCTGCCGAGTCTCATACGGACGATGCGATGCGAGCAGCAGGGTATGATATCAGATACTATGAGACCGGATTTAAAATGTCCGATGCACGGATTGCTGCATCCGCCATTTTGGACCATTTCAAGCCATCGTTAATGGTGTGTGCTACGGATAATATCGCGCTGGGCGTAATCAATGCAGCTTATTCCAGAGGGATTGTTATCCCGTCGGATTTGTCGGTAACTGGCTTTGGGGGATACGATATTACGGAGGTCATTCACCCTGCGCTGACAACCGTCCAATATCCGTATATGGAGGCTGGACGTGTAGCAGCGCAAAATATTATGCGGCTGGTAGAACATAAATCGGTAGAAAAAGTGACGGTCATGAATTATTCCCTGATCGAAAGAGAAAGCGTTGACAAACGCTGAACAAGTGGATTATAATTTCTTCGAAACCGGTTCCATAGCATTCGGGCATAAATGGAATCGGTTGCAAATCCATGGATGAGTATATTTTTTTAATCGTATGGGAACCGGTTCCGATAGAATATTTTTTTCATTGAGTTGGAACCGGTTCCTGAAGCGAAGTTTTAATAAAAATGAGGTACACCTATGAAAATGACAAGAGAACAAAAGTATCGAATGATCGAGCAGGCAGAGCCCGGTGAAATAGCCAGCTTGGAGGAGAAAGTGGAGCAATGTCACTGGCGGCAGGCATTTCATATCCAGCCACCGACAGGTTTGCTCAATGACCCCAATGGCTTTTCATATTACCAAGGTGAATACCACTTATTTTATCAGTGGTTTCCGCTCGGAACGGATCATGGGATGAAATATTGGTATCACCTGAAATCCAAAGATTTGGTCACATGGAATAGTGCGGGCATTGGCATCGCACCTGGGGATTATTTTGATTCACATGGGGCTTACTCGGGCAGCGCACTGGAGCATGAGGGCAAATTATATATGCTGTATACGGGAAATGCACGAGATGAAGACTGGATCAGACATCCTTATCAATGCATGGCTGTTATGGATGAGAGCGGTCACATTACCAAATGGGAGCATCCTGTTATTGCCAATGTGCCAGAAGGCTATACAGACCATTTTCGTGATCCCAAGCTATGGAAAGACGGCGATAGCTTTTACTGTGTGATTGGTGCCCAGAGAACGAATTTAACAGGCTGCGCGGTCCTCTACCGATCAACCGACCTTCGTACGTGGGAGTTTGAGGGAGAATTGTGCACAGGCCTGGAGTCGTTTGGCTACATGTGGGAATGTCCAGATTATTTTGAACTGAACGAAGCGGGGGTCTTGATCTTTTCTCCTCAGGGCTTGGAGCCTTCTGGGGATGAAAATCACAATATTTATCAATCGGGCTACGTAATCGGCAAGCCGTTGGATACCGGAACAAGAAGACTGGAGCACGGTGCATTCCACGAGCTTGATAGAGGCTTTGACTTCTATGCGCCACAGACGATGATTGACCCACAGGGGCGGCGTATTATGGTGGCATGGATGGGCCTGCCGGATATCGACTATCCCACAGATCCGAACGGATGGGCTCATTGTCTGACATTACCAAGGGAGCTTACGCTTCATGAGGGCAAACTCTTGCAGCGGCCGATCCCTGAGCTGACTACGTTACGCAGAAATCGTGAGGATCGGGTAGCTGACACGTTATTCTCAGAGAGCAAAACCTATGAAGGATTTACAGGTACGGCCTATGAGCTGATCTGTGAGGTAGATCTTTTAAGCGCTAAGACGTTTGGTATTGAGTTCCGTGCGAGTGAGACTGAGAAAACGGTGATTAAATATGATGCCATCAGTCGCAAACTAGTATTGGATCGTTCGCAATCAGGTGTGCCTGTAGCCATTTCGTATGGTGAGGTACGGCAGTGTTCATGGGATAAAGATCATATCAAACTACATTTGTTTGTAGATACGTCTTCAGTTGAGATTTTCGTCAATGATGGGGAAGAGGTGTTCACCAGTCGTATTTTTCCGCATCCAGAGAGTGACGAAATACGCTTTTTTGCCGACAAGGGAGAGGCTCTCTTCCAGGCGGTAAAATGGGATTTTACATGAGTAGGCTAAAACATCAAGTGGTTCGTTAATCATCAAACAAACGGAATCAACGAGAGGATGAACATCATGGCGGAAAACAGAGAAATAGCTAAAGAAGTGATCCAGGCAATCGGTGGGCAAGAAAATATTGCATCTTTTGCTCATTGTGCGACGCGCTTGCGGATTATGGTGCATGACAAGGAGAAGATTGATCAGAAAAAAGTTGAGGAGATCGACAAGGTCAAGGGTGCTTTCTTCAATTCCGGGCAATATCAGATTATTTTTGGTACAGGTACGGTAAATCGAATTTTTGAAGAGGTCGAAAAGCTTGGCGTGACCGGTTCATCTAAAGAAGAGGTGAAGAGTCAGGCGAAAAAGGAAGGCAACGTCTTCCAACGCTCCATTCGTACCTTTGGCGATGTGTTTGTACCCATTATTCCTGTGCTGGTTGCTACGGGGCTGTTCATGGGGCTACGTGGTTTGCTCACTCAGCCGCAAATTCTCGCTCTACTCGGCATGACGCCACAGGACATTTCACCCAATTTTCTATTATACACACAAGTATTAACGGATACGGCCTTTGCTTTTCTACCCGCGTTAGTCGCATGGTCAGCCTTTAGAGTATTCGGCGGTAGTCCGGTGCTGGGTATCGTTCTCGGTCTGATGCTGGTAAACCCGGCCTTGCCCAACGCTTATAGTGTTGCGGACGGCTCAGCCCACCCGTTGACGATGTTCGGTTTCATTCCTGTGGTGGGCTATCAAGGCTCGGTACTGCCAGCTTTCTTCGTGGGCTTGATCGGAGCCAAGCTGGAGCGGGCGCTGCGCAAACGGGTGCCTGAAGCGCTAGATCTGATTCTCACACCGTTTTTAACACTGTTGATCATGATCACTTTGGGATTGTTTGCCATCGGTCCGATTTTCCATTCACTCGAAGAATGGGTGCTGCACGGAACAACGTTTGTGCTGGATTTGCCTTTCGGTATTGCAGGGATTGTCATTGGTTTCTTGCATCAGATTATCGTTGTTACAGGTGTGCATCATATATTTAATTTCTTGGAGATTCAACTGCTTGAAAAGAACGGCGTAAATGCCTTTAACGCCATCATTACCTGCGCTATGGCTGCTCAAGGTGCTGCCTGTCTGGCGGTTGGACTGAAAACGAAGAATAGCAAGCTGAAAGCGTTGGCACTTCCTTCCTCGTTGTCTGCTTTTCTGGGGATTACGGAGCCGGCTATTTTCGGGGTCAACCTGAGATATATGAAGCCTTTTGTCATGGGCCTCATCGGTGGGGCGGTTGGCGGTTTTATCGCTTCGGTCTTCCATTTGGCGGCTACAGGTATGGCAGTTACGGTCATTCCAGGCACGTTGCTCTACATGAATCATCAGCTTCCGCTTTATATTTTGGCGAACTTGGCTGCTATGGTTGTAGCTTTTGTCCTGACCTGGATGTTTGGCTACAACGATAAAATGTTGGAAGAGGTCAAAACAGCGGGTTCTTCTAATTAATATCACCCAAGTAATGCGAATACACGCAGATTTATACGCGTAATTATAAATATGATGGTCGTTCTATATGGAACGCTCTTGGTCCCTAATCAAAAAGGACTGCTAGAGCAGGGTTCCAAGTGGAGCGACCATTTTTCCATTAAGCATGGATGGTTATTCGCAATTTAGGCCTTTTATTGCAATGCAGTAGTGCTGCATCATCTAATTATTGATATAAGATTGTACCCAATTTTTATTCTTCATCTCCTGTTTGATAATTTTATAAGTTAAACAGATGACCCCTATATGCTTGGCCAACAACTGATAGTTTGGGTATTTGCTTATGTGTGGAATTGAATGTATTGTATCATCAGAATCTCGAATATTCAAAAAAATGTAACATTAATGTAAAAATTTCAAAAGATATATATTCAAGGGAGGGTGATTGTGCTATTATACAATAGTTGTTAAAATTTAGCATTGGGAGGCAGTTATTTGTGAAAAAATTTCTTGTAACTATGCTAGTTGTTATGTTGGTAGCAATCGGGCTGAATCCTTCAAGTTCTTATGCAGATTCATCCTCATCTGCTAAAGACTCTTCTAACCAGTCCCTATTCCCGCCGTATTCTTCAATTGTTAATTCTGATACGCTCTTGAGCGGTTTGACGCTTGAAGAGTATAATGAAGCTATAACAAATGCAGTACCACTAGAGTCAGTAATTGTAAAAAGCGAAAGCGATAAAACTCAATCAATCGAGAAGATTTCTCCCATGGCCCTGACATCTTGGGCATTTGACCACCTTGCTAAGCACGATGGATATTGGACTGATAAGTTTTATGTTGATTATGCAATAACTATGCCTATAAATGTGGTGCAGTGGGGAGATGATAGTTCTTGGTCACAACCCGATGTAGGTTATACACTTGTGAATAAAGATTATTTGGGCAAGGTTCACTTGGTTTCCGGAAGATATACAGGCACAAATACAAAGTTTGAAATCAAAGCACCAGGACCTGGGACATATCAAATATTAGTAAATAATTTAAATGACTACACTATTTCTGGAAATGGATTCATTGGCTATTAATTTTTTTAACTAGATTACTTTTAGAAGGGAGGAGTGAGAGTGAACAAGCGATTCAGAACGGTTGTTATTGTCTTAAGTCTAACTGTCGTTGTCGGAGGGGCGGTTGCCGTCATCAAAAGTCAGACTTTTGCAGACAGTAGTACGCTTCAAACCAAAACTAACAATGAGCCTGACTGGCTAACGCCTGAAAAAAAGAAGGAAATAAATGAAAAAGTGTTTTCTTCACCAGCGGAAATTTTACACTCAAAACATGGGGATTTTCTCCCTGTCGAAGTTCCGAATGAGTATCCAAGTGATGAAGTTGCAAATCGGGATAATCAAGAGCAGATAACAGCTGAGACAAAGCAAGTTATCGTGAATAATTTTGTTTACGAAAAAAAAGATGGGAAAAACTGATTTTTCCTGGAACGCTCATAAAAATGAGCGTTCTTTTTTATTTAGAGTATATTCCCAAACTCAAGCCAACCAGATCGTGATTAAATTGCATGATATTAGACGTTCAATATTGTTAAAGAGCATTTTGCCCGACGGCTCCTTGTAGGAAAACGAGTCGCAACCACATTGTATCTAGGCGTGAATGGCTAAGTGAGCGTTCTCTTTCTGAAGATGCACCAAGATCGTGTTTTTATTGTCTTCCCACAACTTTATTTCACTAATAATTAGTCTTTATTTATAGCTTGAAGACACACCTATACGATTGAGGAACGTTCATCCAGAAATTCGGACGGCGAGCAGCCTGTCAACCGTTTGAAAATTCGATGGAAATAGGACACATCACTATATCCCACATACTCCGAAATTTCACGAATCGTTAGCCGGGACTCGGTCAGCATGTAGATGGCGGTTTTAATGCGTTGCGTATGTACATGCTCGCTGATCGTTTGGCGTGTTACCTCACGCAGCAGCGTCGCGGCATAATTGGGGGTTTTACGGATGGCGTCGCCAAGCTCCTCCTTGGTTACCTTTTCCCGGTAGTGGTTCTGGATATACTGTTTCATATGTTCCACATGTCGTTCTCGATCGCAAGAAATGGCGCCTTTGTCCCATTCCTGATTCATATATATCATTGCCTCGGTCAGCAAACAGTCAGCCATCATGGTGTAGTAGCTTGGGTGTTCAGTCCATTGATAGTACATCGATTTAATCCGTTCATGCAGCATATCGTAGCATCCAGGTTTGATCAACAACGGCTTGTCAGTATTCAGGATGGGAAGTGTGCTGTTCGTACATGTTTTGCGGCAATGTATCACATACTTGGTATGAAAAAGCGTAGGAATGCTCTTGCCATAGTAATCCAGATGACCGGGTAAAAGCAGTGTTTCACCCTTACCGAGAATGAATTTGCAATCGTTCACCCAATATACACATTTGCCAAAGGTGACCAAAATGAACAGTAAGTCATCGTTGTCGCTATTTGCACCAGCCTTTTCATACCAGTCCACACCGTTATCCTGCCGTATATCCATCAATGTAATCACGAAACTCACTCCCCGAAGTCTTCAACTTTCGTTATACTGTAGTACATTCATCATACTATAGTTCATAGTCTTGGTGCACGGGTACAGGTAGAATAGAGCTATATAAGTTTAATGTAGATAGAGAAGCAAAGTGGAATAGAAAACCATACAGTAAAGACATTCAGGAGGATGACATTACTATGCTTAAAACGAAAATTATTTGTACTATGGGACCTGCCTGTGACTCCATTCATTTGTTAAAAGAAATGATCCAGGCTGGTATGACTGTAGCCCGCTTGAATATGGCTCACGGGGAGCTGGAAGATCACGTTAAACGTATCGAAAATGTGCGTCAGGCTGCGAAGGAAATGAATACCTTTATACCTGTCATGATGGATATTAAAGGACCGGAAATACGGATTGGCAAGCTGAGAGAGGCATCTTGTCTGCTGAAACCAGGTAGCCAGCTCATTCTGACCACAGAAGAGATTCTAGGGGACGAGCATCGTATTTCAGTGAATTACCCGGATATGCCGAAGGACATCAAACCAGGCGACCGCATTCTCATTGACGACGGTTTGGTTGATCTGACTGTAACCTCCATCGAAGGTACGGAAATGATTTGTAATATTGTAAGCGGCGGTATTTTGAAGCCGAGAAAAGGTGTAAACCTGCCAGGGATTCATACGACCCTTCCAGGCGTGACGGAGCGAGATGTGAGGCACATCCAATTTGGGGTGGAGCAGCGTGTTGAGCTTATTGCGGCTTCTTTTGTGCGTAAAGGCGACGATATCCGTGAAATCCGTGAGATTTTGAAGGGACATCATGCTGAGCATGTACAAATCTATTCCAAAATTGAAAATGCTGAAGGCATGGAAAACCTGGATGATATTATCGAAGCTTCCGATGGCATTATGGTAGCCCGTGGCGATCTGGGTGTCGAAGTGCCGATTCAAGATGTGCCTGTGATGCAAAAAGAAATGATCGACAAGTGTAATCTGGTCGGCAAGCCCGTTATCGTAGCTACCCACATGCTGGAATCCATGCAGGTGAACCCGCGTCCGACGAGAGCCGAAGTTAGTGACGTGTTTAATGCCGTTATGCAAGGAGCCGATGTTGTTATGCTGTCGGGCGAATCAGCTGCGGGTAAATATCCTGTCGAGTCTGTACGGACCATGGCCGCTGTAGCTGCCAGAGCAGAATCGCAATTCGATTATCAGGAGCAGTTCGATAAGCGCAGAGCACGTCAAAGCACCAACATTACCGAAGTGATTAGTCAGGGTGCGGTGAGTTCGTCCCTGGAGCTGGATGCGAAAGCAATTATTACATCGACTGCCAGCGGATTCACGGCACGTATGGTATCCAAATATCGTCCGAAGGCACCTATTATTGCGGTTACTCCGAATAATACGGTATTCGCTAAAATCTGCCTGTTGTCCGGCGTATTCCCGATCAAGGGGGATAAAGTAGCAACAACGGATGAAATGTTCGAATCCTCCATCCGTAACGCGCTGAATGCAGGATATATCCATAAAGGCGATACTGTAGTCCTGTCAGCAGGTGTTCCTGTCGCCGAGGCGGGCACCACTAACTTGATCCGAGTATATCAAGTGTAATTTACAACAAAATATAGACAAGCCAAAAGGCGCTGGCCCCCAGGGGTTCAGCGCCTTTTTCACATTCTGTCATGTCACTAACTTACAGCCCGAACACACTTTTAGCAACGACCTGTGTCAATTCTGCCTTATGGGCTTGGTATTGCTCAGGCGTAATGCTCTTATTGGCCAGTCGTTGATCCAACTGCTCCGTTAACTGAGCTACCTGTAAATCAACAACAGCCTGTGCGTCCTTTTTATTGGTTTGTGCAATATCTGCCAAGGTTTGACCGTTATATAACGCTTCATACAATTGCTCATCCGAGGATGCGCCCAGTGTTTCCAAAAGCTTATCATCCTTGGAAGCTTCATTATCCTGTACCTGAGGGGCTCTCTCTGGAGCCAGTGTAGCAGCATTAGCCCGACTTCCCCAAGTAGAAGACTGCCCAATAGATAACGCCAGCAACAGTGTACAGATGACCAACATTCGTTTTCGATTCATAAGTGTAAATCTCCTTTGTGTTTCATTCAATTTCTGACAAGGTGGAGCCTTATATGGATATCCAACGGGAGTAATGTTTATGCCTTTAGCCGATCCGGCTTATGTAGTTACCAGATTCTAATATACATCATACACACCCAATCTTAGCGCCAGCTTAATACTCGTTTAAAATAAACTAAAAGAGGAGGATGTAAACAGGTAAAGCCAAAAAAAATTCACGGATGCGAATAATGGATAGGTTTACCCTTTGGATTCTGCCCTTTTCTTTGACCACATTGTTCGTATCCCATGAATACAGAGCAACAGGAAGGGGAACAACAACCCGATGGATAGTGCATAAGGAACCCACGTCTTTGTATCATAGGTTTGTTGATAAGGGACATTGGGATATACGATGATGGACATGACGACTAAAATCATTCCGAGAGGAAGCACCAATTGTCGGTCTTCTTTCAAACGGAAGATTTGGGCTATTGCTGTCACCGTGGTGTGCATATACAGCGTAATTCTAAAGAAGAGCGAAATAAACCACATAGTAGCCATAATTGCTTCGATGCGCTGTAGAAAATTGCCGATGCTAATTTTTTTGGCTAACGCATAGCTAGGATATATATTTCTTGCCGTTAATTCAGGACCTAATACCAAAATTGCCAATGCAACCACCACGACCAACATCAATCCGCCAATCAGGCTGCCTAGGAAAAAGGCTTTACGAGTTTGATCGGAACGATTTATAGAATCCGGGAAGATCATGAGAAAAATAATATGAGGTATAAACACAGTGCTACAAAAGGACAGGGCAGCAGGCCAAATAGGTCCAACTCCCGCCTCCAATACAGGTTGAACATTTTCCAGCTTAATATTGGACACCACTAAACCTACAAAAGAAATATAAAGCAGAGTAAATAACGGAAATAGCAGTTCAGCCGAACGGACCAGCACTTCGAGACCCAGTCGAGCAGCCAATACTACAATAAGCGCAAAGAGAATATTTACCGCTAGAATCGGTGTTTCCGGTATCATTTGAGTAGTCATAAAATTCCCTATATAAAATAAAACGGGTGCAGGGGCATTGATGAATAGTGTGATGAAAAACAGAAGACCGGCGGCTTTGCCTAACCATTTTCCGAGCAGGGTTTCCATAATCCCAATCAGGGTCATATCTGGATACAGAGATGCAATCTTGCTGTACATATACAAGATAAGGAGCCCTGCCCCGACTCCAACGAGCGCGGCAATCCACGCATCTTGTTTGGCTACCGATGCCATGCCTGAAGGGATGATGAGGATTGCACTCCCGACCGTAAATAAAGTTGTTAATATCATAATTTGGCGTGCTGAAATTTTAATCTGTCCGGGCACCAATGTTCACCTCATCTTATCTGATTAGACCGATATGGGTCAGGAAATCGCTAAATGGCCTATATACGGCTGTTATCCAATCCAGGGGAGTAGGAATAAGCCAGTGTAATGCCTTGGCGCAGCTGATTCCGACCGCAACAAAGAGAAGGATGGAAAATAACCAAAGTTCTTTTTTTAATCCCTTTTTCCACATATAGGGGACCTCGACCAAGCTGATTGCAGCAGCGATCAGTAATATACCCAAAACGTTCACCATATGAGACAGCATCTTGGAAAACACCTTCTTTTGTAGGGTAAGGGATTTTACTCCTTAATATCATTCAAAAATGAGCTGCCAATCGTACCTAAGCGCCGAATCTTGAAATCCACCTTGATATGTACAGGTAATTCTGTAAAGTATTCATAATCCCAATTTTTTTTAATGGATTTCCAGGTTCTCGGGTCAGCACGGTGAATGGCTTCACCGAATCCGAAAATATCAGCTTTGTATGATTTTTGAGCTTTTCTGACAGCCAAGTTCATAATCTCTTCTATCTTTTCTTCCTCTTTGTTCTCAAGGTCATAAATCGTCCCCACCTGGGTCAGGTCCAGGTCATAACATTCAACTTCTCCCACGTTGGCCTCAACCTGCATTTTAATATTGATCTGAGGCTCCCCCCTATAAACGCTCCCTTTTATAGCAGTTTGGGTTCGAATGATTTCCGAGACGACTTTGCCGCCTCCTGGACAAGCCACAAAGCCGACAGAGCTCTGCACTTTGCCGAGGATGAAGTTGTAGCCTCTACTTTCAGTTTCATTTAACCAACCGATTAATCGGTCTTTTCTAAATACAGCAAGTCCGGAATACTGTAATCGGGCGGATGGGGCGATCTCTTGCACATTGCCGCTGGTTTCTCCCATTTCTTTATTGCCAACGATCCGGAGTCCTGTCAAGACAGGCTGCATTCCTTCACTGGTGAGTGCTGATACCAATTCATCCAAAGTTACTGTCGTAGTGGGCGACCAATTTTTCTGTGATGTTTCCAGAGAGGAGAAAAGGTCATTTGCGGGAATCGGATCTAAAGGTGTCATAATTTTTAATGTATCCTCCGCACTAGTGCCCTTGGACACTACAATATAAAAATCGGTTCGGAACTGATGATATCGAGAGAGTAAATCTAAAGCTTTCGCCATTCCTTCGGTAGCCATCGACTCACCGATTACACATATACGCAGATGAGAAAAATACATTCTCCGGGGGCTAATCGTTGTTATTTTTCGGATCGCTTCAGATATGGTATCCGCTTCTTCTGTATACAAGGTGGCTGGAGCACCGCCGCCTGCTCCTTTTTTGGCCGATGCTTTTCCAGGGTCCACCACTTGGAGAGAGACCCGGAACTGATCTCCTTGTTTATCAATCCCCATACCAACGGCGATGGCGAGCTCATTCAACTCCCTGCGATTCCAACAGCCCGTCAGAAGTAAAACGAGTGCAAGAATCAGGAACAGAATCGCTTTCTTCCGCTTCATGATTATCCACTCCTTTCCGACGGTTTCTCTTTTCTTCTATTCCCTTGATTTTCGGGGCGGAGTGCTGTTTCGACGTTTGACATTCTTCTGATCGACTAACCGGGGACGTGAAATCATCATCCAGTGAGGGAGTCGAAATATGGTATCTTTGGTGTCCGTCGGTATTAGAGGTGCAAAAGGAGTCATATAGGGGACGCCGAACGAACGAAGGCTGCACATATGCAGGATCAGGGCAATGCCTCCAACGATAATCCCGAACAGCCCAAATGAGGCAGCAAGTCCCATCAAGGGGAACCGCAGCATACGAAAAGCGATGGACATATTATAGGCAGGAAGTACAAAGCTGGAAATCGCGGTAATCGATACGACAATAACCATCGCAGCCGATATGATGCCCGCCTCGACGGCAGCTTGTCCGATGACGAGTGTACCCACGATAGAGACGGCTGCCCCGATGTACTTCGGCATACGAACGCCAGCCTCCCGCAATATTTCAAAAGTCAGTTCCATCATGAGTGCTTCAATAAAGGCAGGGAAGGGAACAGCCTCCCGCTGTGCCGCTAGACCGATCAACAGTGAGGTCGGCAGCATTTCCTGATGAAACGTAGTGATGGCAACATATAAGGACGGACCGAGCAGGGAGATAAAAACTCCGGTGTAACGAAGAACCCGGATGAAGCTGCTAATGTCTGCACGCTGATAATAATCCTCCGCGGCATGCAGGAAGGAAACAAACAGCGCAGGCACGACAAGCACAAACGGGGTTCCATCCACCAGGATCGCGATTTTTCCTTCCAACAGCTCGGCGGCGATCACGTCCGGGCGTTCGGAGTTGTATACTGTCGGAAAAGGCGTAAAAGTTTCGTCTTGGATTAATTCCTCGATATACCCGCTTTCGAGAATGCTGTCCACATCAATGCGATTCAATCGCTCATGCACTTCCTCGACCAATTTTGGGTTCACGATCCCCTTGATATACATGACAGCGACTTCGGTCTGGGTAACACGACCGATTTGTTGGGTTTCCAGCCACAAATTCGGATCTTTAATCTTACGCCGAATTAAGGCCGTATTCGTGCGCAGCGTCTCAGAAAATCCTTCCCGCGGCCCACGGACGACATTTTCCGAGGCAGGCTCGGTGACCCCGCGATCCTTCCATCCACGTGCGCTGGCTACTATTCCCTGTGTTTCACCGTCAATCAAAATGACAGCATCCCCGGACAACAGCGCATTATATAAGGTTTCAAAGTCGATAATCTCCCGGATGCTTCCGATGGTTAGGGCATAATCTTTCAATACTTGCATGACACTAGAGGAGTTCTGGAGCCTGCACTCTACGTCTCTGGACAAGCTACTATCCAGCATCATCGATTCCATAATGAAGTCGGAGACTATATTTTTGTCCGCCAAACCGTCCGTATAGAGGATTGCAATGAGCTGGTCACCATCCTTGCCGATACGAATTTCTCTTATGATGATGTCAGTGCTGTTACCGAGTGCTTGTCTGATTTGCTGAAGATTGCTTCCGATATTCGCACTGAGCTGCTCTCCTGAATGCTCAGACTTACTTTCGCTGTGCTGGACTGGCGGCTTTTTAATTTTGTTAGGGGGGGTTCTTTTCCGAAAACGCATGCACGTTCTCCCTCTCTTTGAGGATACTTTTTAATCCAGTATGGACGCCGGGGGCTCTAGATAAACTTACTGCTGAAATTTCGATGGGGGAGATGCGGATATGAAAAAAACCTCCTTCACAAAAGTGAAAGAGGTTTTAGACATCTACAACCATTACAATTTAGGGTTTTTCCCATATTTATTGTCGTTAGGCTGACTGTCTTGGCATGTGAATACAATCAAAATAATTGACCCTACCAGAGGAATCAGAGCGATTAGAATCCACCATCCGCTTCTGCCTGTATCATGCAGTCTACGGGCCAGGACGGCCAAGGATGGCAGCAGGACAGCCAAAGAATAAATGTAAGTCAATATCGGTGATAAGCCAACAAGACTATCGATCAGACTGATTACAAAGCTAACGATTACACTAAATAGGATAAACATCCAATACTCTGTACGTCTTGCTCTACCTTGAAATCCTACATAGTTTTTTAATGCATTTAAATACCATTGCATATATTTTTCACCTCCTTATAAAATCTAAAAGTTGCTTTACAGTATCCGTAAAGTTGTCCTTGTAGGTATATCGGCAGGAAACATATAGAATTTTACTTGTAAAATTATAACTTTAAACTAGAAATTTACGCAATACATTTATTAATGTTAATAATTCGATGAATAATTTATAAAAACATAAAATTACATATTGAATTTTCCATATTATTTGAATAATATAGAGGTACGGTTAGCCGCCAGGTCTGAATCGTCCTTTTTAACCGAAGGTGATTTTGTTTTTCAAATCAATTGGAAGCGCTTTAATTAAAAACAGGAGGGATGAGCAACTTTAATTTTGAGGCTGAAGAAGTTAATACAAACATAATCCTGACCGCTTTCTCAATATTGTTTTATGTTATCAGGGATGTTCAAAATGAGAGGAGATTGATTTATGAAGCAAACATTCGTTCGTAAAATAACGGCAGCTTCACTGGCAGGCGCGCTGTTGTTGCCTGCTTCTTTGGTAGGCGCGGAGCAAACACTCAATTCAGATACAGATGGAATTCAAAATGTAGGGCAAACTTCCCTTCAAGCTCAAGACCTAGAAAACTTTTCAATTCAAAGTAAAAAGGCTGTCTTTTTCAAGGAGACTTCCGTACATGATCCATCCATTCTGAAAGTGAAAGACACATTTTACATTTTTGGCTCACATCTGGCGGCTGCCAAGTCCAAAGACCTCATGAATTGGGATACGATTGCTACAGGAGTGGCGAATGGTAATGCATTGATTCCTAATGTCAAAGAAGAATTAAAGGAAGCACTGGATTGGGCGCAGACAGACACGCTGTGGGCAGCAGATGTCATTCAACTGGCAGATGGCAAGTTCTATATGTATTATAACGCTTGCAAGGGTGACTCTCCGCGTTCAGCAATGGGCCTAGCAGTTGCTGATAAAATTGAAGGGCCTTATAAGAATAAAGGAATTTTTCTAAAATCCGGCATGTGGGACCAACCGAGTGAGGATGGGACGATCTATGACGCAACCAAGCATCCTAATGCCGTGGACCCGGACACCTTTTATGATAAGAACGGCAAGCTTTGGATGGTATATGGCTCCTACTCAGGAGGCATCTTCATTATGCAGATGGATGAAAAAACAGGGAAGCCGCTCCCTGGCCAAGGCTACGGGAAAAAGCTGACAGGCGGTAACCATGCTCGTATGGAAGGGCCGTACATACAATACAGTCCGCAAACGGACTACTATTACTTGTTCCTGTCCTATGGTGGATTGTCAGCGGATGGCGGATACAACTTGCGGGTGGCTCGGTCCAAAACACCGGATGGCCCTTTCTACGATGCTGAAGGCAATGATATGATCAAGGTCAAGGCAAATCCGGATAAACCACTTTTTGATGACGCTTCCATTGAACCATACGGTGTCAAACTGATAGGTAATTACCTGATTCCAAGAGAAATTGGTGATCCGGGTACTGGACTAGGTGCAGGTTATGTGTCGCCCGGACACAACTCGGCTTATTATGATCCTAAGACGAAAAAGCATTTTGTCATTTTCCATTCCCGTTTCCCGGGGAGAGGCGAACAGTATGAAGTGCGGGTACATGAAATGTTCATGAACGCTGACGGTTGGCCTGTGGTTGCTCCTTATCGTTATTCGGGAGATGAGGATTCACTGAAAAAGCTGTCAGAAAAGGATGTCCTCGGTCAATATTCGTATGTAAATCACGGGAAGGAAATTTCGGCAAATATTAAGCAAGCCGTTAACGTCAGTCTGGATAGCGGCGGCAAACTGTCTGGTGGAGTGAACGGTACTTGGAAGTTGGGGGCAGGCAATCAGCTGGAAATTACAGCAGAGGGCACGAAGTACAAAGGTGTATTCCTGCGGCACCATGATCCAGACACAGGTGCCAAGACGCTTGCTTTTACCGCGTTGTCCTCCAAGGGTGTTGCGGTATGGGGTTCGCTAAAGCCTGACCTGAAGGCCAGCAAGATTGTAGCTGCTGTGCAGAAGGATCTGAGCCTGGGCGATACGAGCAATGTTCTTTATAATCTGACGCTACCTACTCAAGCAGCACAAGATACCACTATTTCATGGGAGTCCACCCACCCGGAGAATATTTCTGTGACAGGTGAAGTATACCGTCCAGAAGCCGGTTCTCAGCCTGTAACAGTTACATTGACGGCGACCATCAAAAAGGACAAAGCCACAGCTAAGAAAAACTTTACAGCCATTGTTCCCGGGCAGGCCCGAGGTCCTCAGCTCGCACGCTATTCGTGGAGTGAGGATCAAGGAACTTCGGTTGTCGACAGCACATACAATCAATTCGATGGTAAGACCTATGGTGGGGCTGCATGGGATAAAGACGGGAAGCTTGGTGGTGCGCTTGTCCTCAACGGTAAGGATGGTTACGTGCAACTGCCAAATACAGTAACAGATGCGAAGGATTTTACCTTTTCCGCTTGGGTGAACTGGAAGGGCGGTGCAGCTTGGCAACGGATTTTTGACTTCGGCAACGGCCAAGCCCGGCATATGTTTCTTACCCCTTCCCAAGGAAGCGGTGTACTCCAGTTTACAATCCATGAGGGTACGGACCAAAGCTTGCTTTCCAAATCATCATTACCTCTAAACCAGTGGATGCATGTAGCGGTTACACTGGAAGGGAATACAGGAAAGCTGTATGTAAATGGTGAGGAAGTAGCTGTTAATGACAGCATTACCTTCAATCCCGATGAGTTGCTGACGAGCGAGGCTTATCTCGGCAAAAGCCGTTTTGCCGCCGATGCTTACTTCAATGGCAGCCTGGATGAAGTTCAATTGTATAACAAAGCGCTGACAGCAGAGGAAATTAAAGCACTGGCAGAATTGTAGTTAAAAATAAGCAAATAAACGCAGGAGATGGGCTTTTATTAAGAAGTTCGTCTCCTGCGCAATGTTTTGTATATTTATTTCTTGATTGCTGGTATAATAGGGAGCAACTGCGGATATAATGTTTTAAGTAGGCGTTAATGACTCGCTCTCGCCGAATGAACACAGCTTTGAAGCAGCAATAGAGAACATAAGCACTCTGCATAAATTAAATTCACCAGTGCTTGCGTTTTCAATACACTTATGGTAATATGAGTATATTGAGATTGTGACCTGAGATTCGCATATTGTAGAGGGCTATTGTTTTAGGTTGAAATAACCTTGTGCAATATGTGAATTTTTATTTGTAAAAAATAAAGGTCATATAAATACATTTTGGAGGTAATTCCATGCAAACAGGTACAGTTAAATGGTTTAACGCAGAAAAAGGTTTCGGTTTCATCGAGGTTGAAGGTGGAAGCGACGTATTCGTACATTTCTCCGCAATCCAAGGCGAAGGTTTCAAATCTTTGGACGAAGGCCAACGCGTAGAATTCAACGTAGTTGAAGGAAACCGTGGACCACAAGCTGAGAACGTTGTAAAACTGTAATTTTAAATTACAGCCTATTTCAGATGCCCCGAACATAGCGTTTGGGGCATTTGTTTTTATCTGTTCACAAGACCGTTTTTGAACTGATTACATCTTATCGCTTTATAAATCATGAAGAAAGAGGGATGTTTATGTACAATTCACGGAAAAAGCCAATGGATGAGATTCCTGAGGAAATTACAACTGTCTGGAATTGCGCCAGCGATACATGTAACGGCTGGATGCGGGATAACTTCGCTTTTTCTGTCGAGCCGACATGCCCCATTTGCGGTTCTGCCATGGTGAAGGGCGAGAAAAAGCTGGCTGTTTTAAATAATACGAGCTTCAATCATACCAAACAATCCTAAGCGGATTAATGTTTGTAGTGAAAGATGCCCCATAGCCATTAACGGCGCTGAGGCGTCTTTTTGTTTTTTATAAATATAAATTATACATAAGAATGAACAGGCTTTCAATTATGGTGTGGAGGATGGGGCTAGTATGCTCAGTAAGATAGAATTAAATTCAGGTAGCGCTTCGTAAAATACACCGTGCCCGCTTCGTTCGAAAGGAATTAGCTTTGATCCGGCGATTCCTTTTTGAGTTTGGACAGCCAGGGGGAAAGGACAGACCCGATCCAGCTTGCCGTGTAGAATCCAGGTGGGCACGTGTATACATGGCAAATCAGGGCGCAAATCAGAGTCACGTAGTGAGTACAAAGTACAAGCCATGCTATGAACTGTTGACGCAAAGCCCTGGTCACGTAACCAGTCGCGTAAGCTCTGGCTGACGGGATTAGTAAACAACATTTCGCCAAAAGAAGTTACCAGTTGTGGACGATCTGTATAGGCTTGTTTAATGAGTTTATCTACCTCTGTGACAGGAGTACCATAAGGAAAGTCGCTGGTTGGGGTGAATCGAGGCGTAGCTGCTCCGATCAAGATCAACTGATTGACGCCAAATCCCCGGTGCCTGCTCATGTAGCGTGTAACCACAGCTCCTCCCATGGAAAACCCGATTAGCCGTACCTGGTTTAACTGAAGCGCCTGCATAACAGCCAGCAGATCGTCCGCCAATCGATCATAATTGTATCCATGCCATGGTCGATCAGACTTGCCGAACCCCCTAAGATCAACCTGAATACAGCGATACCCGTAAGCAGGCAACAAGGCGACCTGGTATTCGTACATTCGGTGATCCAGCGGCCAGCCGTGCACCATCAGAACAGGGATGCCTTCTCCAATATCCTCGACATACAGCTTCACGCCGCGTTCCACCTCAATATAATATCCCATCGTGTTCACCCCTCTAGAAATCACGTCATTTCATTCTCTCTCACATATATGTAGCCAGGGCTTAGCTCATTCGAAAAAGGGATGAGTCTGTCACGATATAAGCATATAATATGTCAAAAAATGTATGTCAGTCTGTATAGGGATAGGATATAATTATGGAATGAAACAGCATTGGGAGAGTGGAACAATGACACCATCAAAAACATTAAAATGGATTACAGGCGGATTGGAGCTGTTTTTAGCTATTCCCGTTTTGGGCGGGCTGCTCGTCGTAAATTCCGCGTATACTATATTGTTCTTTATGCTGATTTTCCACATTGTTACGTTGGTGCTATCGGTGACGAATAGAGAGTCTTATTATGGATCTATTTTAGGGATCGTGACCTCGGTTATTGGATGGATTCCGATTGTGGGCTGGTTGATGCATTTGCTCTCAGGCATATTTTTGATGATTACCGCAGCTCAGCAGCCGCGTGATCAGTATCGTAATCGCAATCCTTATGATGATTATCGCTACTAGGGGATGTGTGGCGATGCAAAGATGAAAGATCCTGTTGAACAGGGTCTTTTTTTATTTATGAAATCTCCCCATGATTATGGTGTTGTAGTATTTACCATCTGAAAGAACCCTATCGTTTTTTAATAACCCTTCGATTTGAAATCCATGTTTTTTATAGAGCTCAACGGCTTTATCATTCGTTTCCAAAACTTGTAGAGTTATTTTCTTGATGCCATTGGAGTCAGCCCAAGAAATAGATTTTTTTAAAAGATTCGTCCCGATCCCATAACCCCAAAAATCCTTTAGTACGCATACGCCAAATTCAACTTTATGAGAGAATCTGCTCAGAACATGGCCCTCACATCTTGAAAATCCGACGATATTATCATGAACTACCGCAACTAAAAATAGGTTTCTGTTATTCTCTGTATCCGTTTCGATGAGCTGTTTAAAACCGGGTGTACTTATAAACGCTTCTCCCTTTTCTCTGTCTAAATTTTCAGTTTCTCCATCAATCAGCAAGCGGATTTCAGACAAATTCTTCGCATCTTGAATTATGGCTGATCTGATCGTATAGCGCATTCCTTGCACATCAAATTCCTGTTTATTTATTTTCATTACATTCTCCTTATTATGATTTAGAGTGAAAAATGACCTCTGGATCATGTTAGTCTACCACATATTATCTTGTTTACATGACAAATAAGCCTGTCTCCTTCTGTTGTATCGCAGCAGGGGACAGGCCTATTAATTTCTCTATCTGTACAGGGAAGCCGGATGGAGATTTATTATACATGGGTGGATGTGTCAGATTAACAAATGGTTTTTATGAATACGACTTATCGAGCTACAGCTTTTGGAAAACGGGAGTTGTGGCTATTTCTGCTTAGCAGAGGCTTTAGCTGCATTGGTTTTAGCAGGAGCCTTGGCTGCATCTCCTTGAACAGGAGCTTTACCTGCATCCGCTTTACCGCCATCTACTGGTGGTTTGGATGGTTTCACGCCATTCACCATATCTGTCATCATTTGCTTCAGATTAGAGACACGTTGGTTATATTCGGTTGCCGTAATCTTGCCGTTTTGTTTTTCCGTAGCCAGTTTTGCTTTCATATCTGAAACCATTACATCAATAACGGAATTTACGCTCACGCCCTGTGCTTTGGCGATCGTAGCAAGGGATTTACCTGCTTTCAGCTGTGTATCCAACTGAGTGGAGGATAATTTCAATAATTTCAGGATAGCTTTGTTCTCAGCATAGTTACCTCCTGCGATTTTAGGGCCATTAGCATCGCCGGGATTCCCCTTAGGTGCCTGTGCTTTGTCTGCGATGGGAGCCTTCTCAGGTGTAGTTGAAGCAGCATGGGCTGCGCTTGTGGAGTACAGTGCCCCGCCTCCTAAAAATGCCAAGGCCATCGTTCCAGCCAAAATTGCTTTCTTGGTGCTCTTCATCTTCATTTTCCACCTTTCATTTATGGTTTGTTTGGTACGTGATACATCATAAGGGATCAACTTGAATGCTATCTGAGCGCAAGCTGAGCATTTACTGAATGAAATTTGGGTGGCATGACTAAAATTTCAGCTAAAATAAACTTGTATTACGTGTATTAAGTGATATAATACACTACAGGCACGGAAGATTCAGCCGATTAGGGGGAAACACCCATGGAAGAGCAACGGGTTGGCTCGTTCCGATTTTTAATTGACTTTAGCCAGCCATTATATGAACAAATATTAAATCAAGTACGAAGCTCCATTGCTAAAGGGGAGATCGAAATGGGAAGCAAAATGCCATCTGTTCGTGATTTGGCGCAGGAATTACGCATGAATCCGAATACCGTGATGCGGGCATATCAGGAGCTGGAGCGGGACGGATTGACTGAGAAGCGGCGCGGGTTAGGCACTTATGTTACTTCGTCCAGTGAACGGATTGCCAGCTTTCGGGAACAATTGGCTATAACATATATAGATCAGTTTCTCGGACAGATGAGTAGCCTGGGGTTATCGTGGGAAAATGTACAGCAGTATATACGAAGCAAACAGGCCGGAAATGACAAGGAAGGAGGCGATAAGGCATGACGGAGTCTGTTGTGGTTGCGAATCATCTGGTGAAGCAATACGGCAGTAAAAAAGCACTAGATCAATTAGATGTCATCATTCCGGCAGGACGTATTGTAGGCGTGCTTGGACCCAATGGCTGTGGGAAGTCCAGCTTCTTTCGAGCAATCACCGGATTGATTCAGCCAGATGGGGGCGAGCTTCAGGTGTTGGGCCGACAGCCTGGTTGGGAAACCAACCGGGATATATCCTATCTTCCTGACCGAGCACGCTGGTACCCCAATCATACAGTTCAGCAGACGCTGGAATGGGGGAAGTCTTTTTTGCCTGGTTTCAATATAAAAGACGCGTATAAACTTGCTGATCATATGGACGTGGAGCTGGAACTTAAAATGACTGGGCTGAGTCGCGGCCAGGAGGCACGTGTGCTACTGATTTTATGTCTGGCACGTGAGGTTCCACTCATGATCCTGGATGAACCGTTTGCGGGTATTGATGTTCTCTCTAGAGAGGCGATTGTAGCCGGGATTATTGATTATTTGGAGGGGCGGCAGCAGTCGATACTCATTAGCACGCATGATATTCAGGAAGTGGAAGGCTTGTTTGACTACACGGTCATGATGGACCGCGGACGGATCATATGGTCTGGTGATTCGGATGATCTGCGTGCAGAGCATGGCTCGCTGAATCAGGTGTTCCGCAATTTGTACAAAAAGGAGTGGAAGGCGTGAATTCATCAGGGCTGTTCAAAGATTTGATACGCCATGAATTTCGAAATAAAGGAAGCTGGAGAAAGCAGGGCCGCAATCGACTACCGAGATCGTGGAGACTCGTATATTTCTCATTATTTCTAATTGCGGCGTTCGTTATTTCCTTGTACTTCGCACTTCACAACCAGCTCGAATTGACAAGGCTGTGGTATGTCACCCTGGGCTTGCCGTACATGATCATTTTCATGGGTGTGGGAAGTTTGAGAAGAGAATGGGAAAATGACACCTACGGATGGTGGCTGACCCTTCCCTATCCGCGCATATGGCTGATTAGCGCCAAATGGATTGCGGCTATTTTACAAACCATGGTCGTAATATTGCTTCTGTTTGTGGTGGGTTCTCTGTACGCGTTGTTCATCTCATCAACCATACAGCCTTATACGTTTGCGGATGCAGCGTCTTTTATTGTAGCCGGATTGAACTGGTTTGTGATGATTATCGCCTTCACGCCGTTGGTTATTGCGCTGGGTCTATTGACGGCCAGTACCAAATACAGCACCTTGCGGCCGCTTAACCCGATACTGTGGATTCTTTTGATGGGTGGCGGGAGTGTCTTTTATTGGTCGGGCGATCAGGGGCTTTATGAGCAGTTTGACCATGCTCAAACAGGACAATGGTTTCCATTTACCTGGCATTTCCCGATTGCGGTGTTGATGAGTTGGGTTGCTGCATATGTATTAATCCGCTTGAGCGCGTATCTGCTGGAGAAAAAACTGTCGATTTAGGCTAGCGTATCTACAGGATCTATAAGGAAGGAGTTACTACACCATGACGACGATATTTATATATGTATTGATGGCTGTTTTGGTGGGGCTGATGATCTGGTTAAGGACCAAGAGACGAAGGGGACCGGTAAAAGGAAATGGAATCCGGATTCTGCTCCCCTTGTTTATCGCATTCCCGCTTATGATGATGTCTGTGTACCAATTAATGCATATTCCCGGTCAAACGTCCGCCCTTCCCGCCTTTTGGGAACTGCTGGTTGCCGGGCTATTAGGGGCTCTGTTTGGCTATGTTATCTTGCTGCATACAGCGTATGAAAGACGGGATGACGGTCTTGTTTATCCCAAGCCGAACCCATATTTTAAATATATTATTATCGCTATTATCTTGATTCGCGTCGTTTTGACCCAGTATCTCAGTAGTTTGGGTACGACCGAAATTAGCATGCTGGCGATTACGATGGCACTGGTGTATATCTCAATCTGGCGAATCGGGAGCTTTATCAAGTTTCGGAGGACGTTATCCGTATAACAATAGCAATGGGGTTAACACAGCGGCTTACTATTCAAAAAGCGTTCATTCGCTTGCCGATAGGAGCCGCATTTTTTGAGTTTTGGCATTAGCAAGTTATCACACATTGTTATTGCTCCCCATATCCTTTATTCTAAGGCTTGTGGCTTGCATTGTAGCAGTACAATTATAAATTTTTGAAAGGAGGGTTATTGAGGTTTCAAAAGATTTAAATGGGGTTTAAAGTTAGATAGGCGGGGAAAAGTTGCTTCTTGCGATTAGGTGTAACTATATTAGTTACATAAAAGGAAATTGTTTTCCACATTTTATTTTACATGTTGAGAGGGGTTCACATTCATGAAAAAACATACGGTTACTGCTGCACTCGCTGGTTTGCTTGTTCTGTCTTCTGCTGTACCGGCTTTAGCAGCCGAGGTAAAACCTACTACGGGTATTCAGGTTTGGGTAGATGGCAAGAAGGAGACTTACAAAATTGCGCCTATCGTGAGAAATAAGCAGGTCTTAATTCCCTTGAGACAATTGGCCTCCAGTTTGGGAATTCCGATGGATGCCAAGCATATTACGTTCAATACGGCGCGACAAAGCACGACCATCCGATATGATCAGGCGACAGTTGTACTGGTGTCTGGCAGTCCGGAAGCGCAAATCAACGGGATTAAGGTACCGCTATCCACCTCGACCCTATTGACCAAGCAGGGGGTAACCTATGTACCGGTTGATGTCGTCAAAGAAGCATGGGGCAAGCAAGTGATTTGGGACCCGGCCAGCCAAACGGTACAAATCGGGGTGAGTAATAAGGATAAGGTCATTGAAATCGTGAAAAGTTTTGAAACCGGAGACACGAAAGCGGCCGAGACTTGGATCAGCAAGGATCAGTACATTCGGCACAATCTGAGCTTTGCTAGCGGAAGAGATGCGTTGCTGCAAGGGATTAGTCAGGCGAAGGGAGCCAATGTACAGGTTGAAATCCAACGTGTAATTCAGGATGGTAATTATGTAGCAGTTCATTATAAAGAGTCCATTGCAGGGAAAACGAGCATTGTTTTTGATATTTTCCGCTTCGATAGCAATGGTAAAATTGTTGAGCATTGGGACAACATTCAGGACTCGGCTCCAGCCAATCCAAGCGGACACACCATGATTGATGGAGCAACACAGATCACGGATCTCAACCAAACTGAGACGAACAAAACACTGATCCGCAAGTTTGTGGATGATGTCCTGGTTGGCAAAAATCGTGCTGCATTGGAAAGCTACTATAACGGTGACCATTACATTCAACATAACCCTCTTTTTGGTGACGGTGTATCCAATTTGAAACAAGCATTTTCCGCAGCGGGAAACCAAGGAGCTTCTTTTGGATATGATCAGGTTCACATGGTCATTGGAGAAGGCAACTTTGTGCTGGTTGTGAGTGAATTGACATCGTCTAAGGGAACTTCAGCCGCTGTCTATGATCTGTTCCGGGTAGAGAACGGCAAGGTAGCGGAACATTGGGACGTAGTTCAGGAGGTTCCAGCTAAAACAGAGTGGAAAAATACAAACGGCAAGTTTTAAGAAAGTGCATTTGTGGTATGGCGTGATTGGCATGCTTTCCTAATCGTCCTCTTCCTGATAAAATGATGCAAACTTATAACAGGAGGTTGGACGATGGAAGGCTTGAAGCAACGTGTGGGCTGCCTGCATGCACATCACTCGAACATAGCCTATGTGGAACGAGCTTTTGCTTCTTATGAGGTGGAGCTGATACATTTTGTGGACCCTGGGCTTATGCGCCGGATCTCGTCAGACCCGCATTTTTCTGCGGACGATGCCAGTCGCAAGGTAGAAGAGCAACTGAGATGGATTGCTCAAAGCGATATAGACGTTATTTTGATAACGTGCACGAATTATATTGTTTTGGCAGAAAAGGCTCAATTGACCATGCCTACACCAGTAATTGCGCTGGATGAGCCCTTTTTTCATGAGATATGCGATGATTTGCGGCCACGGACCTTGGTATTCACGAATCCGGCTACTGTAGAGGGAACGATGAAGCGTCTTTATCATACGGCTGCTCTGTTAGGCAAACCGGATATTTCTTCTTGGATAGAGGTTAAGGTGGTGGAGGACGCTTTTGAACTGATTATGCAGGGACGTGAAGACGAGTATAAGGAATTGCTGGTTCGTTCGCTGTATGAGCTAAGGGAGGCTGATCCAAGCAGAGGGCTGGCTGTAGCACAGTTATCTATGGTTGATGCTGCGTTACAGGTGGAGTTGGAGACGGGGCAAACGATTGGTAATCCCTTACGGTCGTTGTCGAATTCAATTGAGGATTTGTTAAGTTAAATAAGTATAACCAAAAGAACTTCCACCCCGTGTTTTGGGCCTGTGGAAGTTCTTTTTTTTGGGAGGAGGCTGGCGAGCAGGTTACTTCTGCGTTGTTCATCACAGATTCTGTTGATCTTGGGTGATGAATGCTGCGCCTGCCGATTCTCTTTGGACAAGCGTAACGTATAAACGTTCATGCTCCACGTCTTCCCCAGCAATGATTTTGAGAACTTGTTCGGCAGCTACAGCGCCCCATTTACGCTTGGAATAGTCAATCGTTGTCAGACGGGGCTGAATATATTGCGCCAGCTCGATATTATCAAAGCCGACGATATGAATATCCTTGCCAATCGTCAGCTCTGACTGAGCCATTCGATTGTAAAAGCCCACTGCCATTTCATCATTGAGACAAAATACGGCTACAGGTTCCGAATCCGGGCTAACTTGTTGCTGCAAAATGATCTCAGCCGCCTGTTCACCACCCGATTTCTCAAAATCGCCGTCAATTTCGATCATTTCAGCCACGCCGCTACGCTCAATGGTCTGCTTGACCGCCTGCATCCGTTGCCATGAATCGTAAGAACCTTCTGGTCCGGTAACCACATATAGCTTACGGTGTCCCAATTCCAATAAATGTTCGATTGCGAGAGCGGCGCCCGCTTTGTTATCCAGCAGCACCTGGTTAATGTTAGGATGATTCAGTTCACGGTCCAACACGACAATTTTATGTCCTCGCTCGGCGTAGTTCAGTAGCTCCTGACTATCAAACGTCTGATCCAGCACAATGGCGCCGTCGATCATGCGTTCCGGCAACATTCGGTGAGACTGCTTACCGCTGCATACGATGAGATCATAGCCCTTGCGGTTCAAAATTTCCTTGATGCCATACAGTAAATCTCCATAAACGTCTCCACGGAAATCAGTCAGGAAAACGCCAATAATTTTGGTCTGCCTTTTCTTGAGATTACGTGCGGCGGCATTGGGCACATAGTTAAGCTCTTTGGCAATGGCTAAAATACGTGCGCAAGTT
Organism: Paenibacillus sp. FSL H8-0168; assembly: GCF_038592955.1. Taxonomy (NCBI): domain Bacteria; kingdom Bacillati; phylum Bacillota; class Bacilli; order Caryophanales; family Paenibacillaceae; genus Paenibacillus; species Paenibacillus sp. FSL H8-0168. Next base: position 395,687 of record NZ_CP151948.1, read on the forward strand.
TCTTCTGTTACCTTATCGCTACCATTCAAGGCATATGAAACGGTAGATATGGAAACGCCCGCCTGTTTGGCGATATCTTTAATGCTGACCACATCGTCACCTCCTTGTCGTCCGTCTTATAATTGCTATTGTATATTCATTATTAACCACATATCTATTCCAAATGTCTTAGTCCTACACATAAGCAGCAAAGGGCGATCCCGCAAGATCGCCATCCCTTTGTTGCCTATACCAGATTTAGCATTAAAAACGCTTTATAAAATAATCTCCAGACGGTGTACACCGTCATGTTCTGCCAAGGCTTGCTCGAAAATCTCGCGTTTGATGCGCAAGGCACCGGAGCGGTAGCGATTATCATCGGCTGGCACGCTTTCCAGTGGTATTCCGTTCAATACTGTACGGCCTTGCTCACCGCCAGTATGCTCTTGCAGCATGCGGTAGACGAAGGTAATTGGTTTTCCCGCAAAGGAAAATTCAAATTCCAATCCGTCGAGATGATCCGGCAGCACGGGGTCTAGGATCAGATCTTCGCCCGACTGACGAACACCAAGGACATTCGATATAAGCTGATTCATATAGATTCCTGGACCGCTGGAATAGATTCTCCAGCCGCCTTTGACGGGTACGGCTCCTTCACGCAGTTCACCAAACCGTTCCTGTGCTTCATAGCGGGTATTAAATTTACCGTCCGAGCTACTGAAATAGGCGTTGCTTTGGCGCCATTCGGCATTCGGCACGGACGCACGGATGCCAACCGGATTGATGAGCTTCAAGCTGTGCCAAGCGTCATCCTTGCGTCCCAATTTGGCCATCGCTTCCGCAAAGCGGATATGGGCATGCACATATTGCAGCCCGACCTCACGTCCAAAGTTGGCCGCTTGCTCTGCACGCTTGAAGTGCGAGCTCACACCGCCATCATACTGTGCAGGGCGGTTCATCAGACGCACGCCATCCGGGCAGAGGAACTGCTTACGGATGAGCTGCTCATGAGCCAATGCTTGCTCAGGCGTGAGCAGCTGGCTGATCATGCTGCGTGTCATCGGCAGCAAGCGGTAGTGAATTCCCGTCTCGGTGTCGGACGGATGGAGCATCAGCTTGGGTTGACCGGGCTCTTCCATATACACAAAGCCCGGAATAATCCCGCTCTCCAGCATGTAGCGGTTGAAGTCTTTACGGATGCCATTGGCCATCTGATGTAGATCTTGTGCGATGTTGTCGGCTTCGCTTACTACATCTACGGGAACCTGCTCCAAAGCAGCAGCAAAGTTACTAATAACTTGGTAGGTGAGTGCAACCGTCCAGCTGCTCGCCATGTATTGCTTCAGCTGTGCATTGGCTGGCTGGAGGGTATCATCCCAATCGCCGTCGCCATAGGCCGACAAATACGTATCATGCAGGAAATTCTCCCGAATATATTCGATTTCCTTCAGGGCATGTTCCATGAGAGTCGCCGTCTGCTTGGTATAATCGAAAGTATGCCGATGGGTGTAAGGTACATTTTCTTCCAGAATACTGTAATCACGGGTTGCGGTCAAATAATCGCCCAGTACCTTGAGCGGCCAGACGATAATATCCCCATGGCTTTCTTCTTGCTGCACTTGAGTGTAGTTGTCAAACATAAACCATTGCGGCCAGTTTCCGCTGTCCTCGTACTGATGGCTGAAAACAGTCAGCAGAATGGAACGAACCTCATCGAACTTCTGCACAGCTGAGAAATATTCCACAGGTCCCTGACACACATCACGTGTTCCCCAGGCTGCACCGCCGTATTGCTCCAGACCGTGAGGCACAGAGTAGTGAACGAGCATATTGTGGGTGTACCACCAAGCCACTGCGTTCACACGGAAAAGCTCACTCGTTTCATGTTGACCCAGCGACAGATGGAAACCGTTCATAAGCTCGGCAAAATATGCCCGATAGCGCTCGCGTTCATCTTCAAAGGAAGCGTGACGCTCTTTGTGTGCTGATTCTTGCCCAGCTGGAAGCCCATTTAGCCAACCCTGCACGGTGCAGGTCCATTCGCTACTGTCACCCAGCTCCAGCACAACCAGAGACGCATCAGGAGAGGCACCACCCTGTAGCAGTGCTTGAGCGTCGCTCACATGCTGTAATGGAGCGCCCTCTACGTGCATTCGGTAAAGCAGGTCGGGGTAGGCCTCGGCGCTCAGGGAAGCGGAGTCTGCCCGGAAGAGCAGGGCGTCACCTTCACGTTCCATATGAAACGGAAGCTCATATTCGTTCACATGCATAGACATTTGCTGAGTGATGAGGAACGGATAGGTTTGGCCACTTACCGCACGCATGTGAAGCCGAACTTCTGGGCTATCGGCATTCGTATGGTTTGTAATCATGAATGTATCGTCAGCCGTTTTGTAATACCAGCGCACATAATTAAAGCCAATTTCGAACAGGGAAGGCATCGTGAGCAGGCGGTATTTCCCTTGGATTCCGACATAGATGCGCTGACCGGATGTCTTGGGAATATTGAGCGCATTACGCGCGTTGGTGATCATTTTATTGAAATTGGTATTGCCGATCACAAGCTGGGAATTGAACACCCCGTACATATAGGAGGTGGTTGTAATGGTTTCTTCCTTACCTCCTGAGTAATGACCGCCCATTAAAATGTGCCCGTGGGGACGCTCTACACGAAGCTCTTTGGATTTGAGTACGACATGCTCATAGTTGTCCGTGAAAAAGGAAAGTAGTTCATCGCCATCCCGTTCTTCTTCCTGCCGTTTGGGGAAAAGTTGATCCACTTCGGCATCGGTCAAGTCCAGTGTACGCAGCGGCTCACCGATGGTTTGAGCTGGAGCCACACGCCCTGTCTGAAGATCACTTGCCGCGCGTACCGGTATGATGGTCTCGGAAGCGTCTACTAGAATGGCAGCTACTTCGTCACGTGCTTTTGTCACCAGTTCCTGATACTCCAGCTTTGTCACTGCGGCTGGATGATTGGGCTGGAACAGACCGTAAAAAGTAAAGCGAGCTTCCCCTGCAAGTTTCACCCGCTCAGATTGCAACGCGGTATAGGCGAATTCGTATTGGTACACTTCATTGGCGAGCGAGTCGCGATGGAGTGCTTCCGGCTCATTCGTTTCTTTGTACGAAAGTCCAAAGAACTGAAATCCGTCAGTCGAGTAACCAACAGTGCGGGTTAACGAGCCTTGTTGAATGTATGGGAACGCCTGACTTTGAGGCTGGTTTTGACGTGAGCAAACGGTGTAGCCTCTTTGTTCATCATGGTAGACGGTGTGGTCAATATATTGAGACAAATAAGCTTCATTACTGCGCACAGCGGCGGTATCGGCAATGCCGATATCCTGACCGTACACGACATCTGCTTCCACGTCATCGCCCTGTAGGGTTACATCCCAGAACCATACTCCCAGGCGGCTTAGCGTGAAGGTCACCTGATAGCCTACACCAGCGGTGAAACCTTCCCAAATAATTTGCTGATCCGTTTGTCGGATTACTCCTGGTGAGCGAACTCCAAGCAGGGGAGTGATACTTACACCGGACGGACGGTACAATCTCAAGTACAGATTGTTCAAGGAACCGTCGACTGAATTGGTCAACAGTTGGTTGATCATCGTTGAGCCGTGGGCGATCTTATACACATCACCACTGCTCAAGAAGGTAAAAGACAGGTCGCCGGCCCGCAGCAAAATATTTTGATCCAGACTTGTATTCATTATAGGGAACGCCTCACTTTCCTGTTTATTTCACTAACCGAAAACGGCTTTCACTAGTATCTCGGCTGTTAGGTCCTGTAAAGACGGCAAATTCACCGCTGTCACTGCTGAAGCTCAAATCTGCATGATGATAACGCAGCTGAGGCTCGGTCAATACAAATTTCACTTCCCGGCTTTCGCCTGGGGTAAGAAGGACTTTGCAGAAATCTTTCAGTTCTTTCATTGGGCGAACCGTATCACCGCTGATATCACGAATATAGAACTGGACAGTTTCCTCGATTGGACGCGTTCCTGTGTTCGTTACCTGCACTTTAACGGTCAGTTCCTGACCGGGTATAAGAGTGTCGCCGGAAAGCTGTACGCTGTCATAGGCTACATTGGTGTAGCTCAGTCCATAGCCGAACGGGAATAAAGGTTCGTTCGGTACGTCTAGGTATTGGGAGACGTAACGTTCTTTTGTATTCGGGTCTAGCTGCGGGCGTCCTGTATTAAAATGATTGTAGTACACGGGCACCTGTCCGACCGATTGCGGGAATGACATGGTCAGGCGACCCGTAGGTTCGGCATCACCGTACAACAAATCGGCAATCGCCGCGCCGCCTTCGCCACCAGGGAACCAGGCTTCCAGTACAGCGTCTACTTCTTCAATAACACCGTGCAAATCCAACGGACGACCATTAAATAGTACGGCTACCATAGGCTTGTTCAGCGTCTTCAGGCGCTTCACCAGTTCCAACTGGGCTTGTGGCAAGCGAATATTGGAACGGCTGCCTGCTTCACCACTCATATCCGAGCGCTCTCCAAGCGCCAACACGATAACCTCTGCTTGGCTGGCAGCTCGCAGAGCTTCTGTATATTGCTCCTCAGTCATATCGTCGATAGAGCAACCTGCCGCAACCGTGAGCAACGAGGAGGATATTTTCGATTGGAACCCGTCAACAACGCGAATAGCTTCCTCTTGCGAACCACTCCACGACCAAGAGCCCAGGATATCACCGCTCTCTGCAAAAGGTCCGATCAACGCAATAGGTTGATTGCGATTCAATGGAAGAACGGAATTATTTTTGAGCAACACGCAAGATTTAATAGCTAATTCTTTGGCAACTGTGCGATGAGCGTCGCAGAACACAACTTTACGTTCACGCTCAGGGTCTGCGCCGCGTAGCGGATTTTCGAACAAGCCCAGCTTTTGCTTGAGTTTCAATATACGCATCACTGCTTCATCAATGAGCGCTTCATCCAGCTGTCCGCTGCGAACCAGCTCAGGCAGATGCCCGTTATAGCAGGAGGTCATCATTTCGATATCTACGCCAGCCAGCAGTGCTTTCTTCGCGGCCTCGCGCTCATCCTCGGCGATGCCGTGAGGGATAAGCTCCTTGATGGCGGCCCAATCCGAGATGAGTACACCATCAAAGCCCCATTCATCACGAAGCAGATCACGCATCAGGCGCTTATTGCCCGTTGCGGCTACGCCTTCTACGGTATTGAAGGATGTCATCACCATTTCACAGCCTTCATCTAAAGCAGCTTTGTAGGAGGGGAGATAATACTCTCGCAGCTGCCATGCGGATACATCTACAGTATTGTAATCCCGTCCGCCTTCGCCAGCTCCATATGCGGCAAAATGCTTCACGCATGCGGCCACCCGGTCGGTATCGTTCGTCAGATCTTTACCCTGAAACCCCCGCACAAACGCACGAGCAAATTCGCTGTTGAGGTAAGGGTCTTCCCCTGTAGATTCCATCACACGGCCCCAGCGCGGGTCACGCACCAAATCGACCATAGGGGCGAATGTGACGTGAACACCGGATACAGCCGCTTCTCGGGCGGCAATGGTAGCGCTCTCTTCTGCCAGCTGCATATCCCATGAGCAACCAATAGCCAGCGGTATAGGGAAAATCGTTTTGAAGCCGTGTACAATATCTGCCATAATTAAAAGCGGAATACCCAGACGGTTTTTACTCAAATGAGCCTGCTGAACACGAATCGCTTCTTTAGCCCCTGCGAGGCCAAGCACGGAACCGACGTTATGGACATTTTCTTCTGTGATGCCGAGAGAAGCCATAGGACCGGTAATTTGACTATCTGTTCCCGCTTCTTCAAAGAAGGCACCTACAAGCTGTAGCAGTTGATCGACTTTTTCTTCAAGCGTCATGTTTTCTAAATAGGAATTCAGGTGTTGTTCCATCATAATCCTCCATAAGCTGTATTGTTGGTGGACAGCTCTCTTTTTCAGATTCATGAGATTTTTTGGATAAAGATGATTCAAAAAAGTGCTGAACAGGCTAATAGCTAGTATAGAAGCATAATATTCTGTCGTATTATTAATCGAAACGTTTCTATTGTTGAACTCAGTTGGATTATATACGCTTTCAAATGGAGAGTCAAATCCAATTCAGCGGGTTTTTATAGGCTAAATAGCGTAATAAAGATGATAAAAACGAAAAAAAGTCAGGATTCCGAGCAAATAAAAAATAATATTGCTATTGAATACGGTTTCAATTTGTTCTATAATGACTATCGAAACGTTTCTATTGACGGGTATGGTCCTTGTGCTTTGAACATAAGTGTTATAGCGGTATGCTTTAATCGCTATGTATTTACATGCATCAGGATTTTGCAAAATTCGATTCCAGTCGCTCCAAAGTGCAATATATAGATGAACTAGACCATTTCGTTTTATATATTGTTCAATGAAAGTCGCTAATTGTATTTTTGCAAAATCCTCGTATTTGAATCCGTTATCATATTGCATGATCGGTAAACCGATCATCTCGGGAGGAATTCGTATGATGAAAAGAACGTTGGGGATCATTTTGGCAAGTACCTTATTACTGGGGGGCGCGCTGGCAGGCTGCTCGTCCAAGGATGATTCGTCTGGCAAAGATGCGAACGGCAAGACGACCATTACCATGTGGGGCATGGGAGCAGAAGGAAAACTGCTTCCTGAAATTGTAAAAGATTTTGAGAAAGAAAATCCAGATATTCACGTTGATGTACAGGCATTGCCTTGGGATAACGCTCACGATAAGCTGCTGACAGCAGTTGCTTCAAAATCCGGTCCGGACGTGGTTCAGTTAGGTACATCATGGGTTCCCGAACTTGCGTCTGCGGGTGCATTGACGGATATTACCCCTTATATCAGCAAGTATCCTGAACTGGAATCGAAGAATTTCTTCGAGGGTGCTGTAGGTACGACAAAATTTGAAGGGAAACCAGTCGGTGTGCCTTGGTACACTGAAACGAGAGTTTTGTTCTATCGTTCTGACCTACTGAAACAAGTCGGATATAATGAAGCACCTAAAACGTGGGAAGAGCTTTCCGATGCTGCTCAAAAGCTGGCGGCTCGGGGCAAAGGCAAATATGGCATCTCCTTTAGTGCAAAGGAGCAGTCTATGGGCTTTATGTTTGCTCTCCAGAACGGTTCCAAGCTGGTTGACGAGCAGGGCAATCCGCTGTTCAATCAACCACCGTTTGTGGATGCTGTGAAGTATGTGAATACCTTTTTCCAAAATGGCTCTAACGCAGTGGATATTGGAATTGATTCCGTTCAAGGTTTGCAAGGCGAGGGTATCGTTCCAATGTTTATCAGCGGTCCTTTCATGATTAAAGAAATCAAGAGCAAGGCACCAGAATTGGAAGGTAAGTGGAATATAGCGGAGCTTCCTGGCAAAGTAAACAACCTGTCCGTTTTGGGTGGAGCTAACCTTTCAATTATGAAATTCAGCAAGCACCCAGAGGAGTCGGCCAAATTCCTGGCTTACATGAGCAAACCAGAAACACAGCTGAAATGGATGGATCTGTCCAGTAACTTGCCTGCAACTACTAAATCGTGGGAAGATGCCAAACTGAAGAGTGATCCGATGCTTCGGACGATTCGCAAACAGTTGGATCATTCCGCAGCATTGCCGCAACTGGCCGCATGGGAAGAGGTTTCTCAACAATTCATCAAGAGCTTCGAACGTATTTACCGCGGTCATGCCGATGTACAGAAGGAAATGGATGACTTTAATCAACAGGCTGCAAGTATAATGAAAAAATAATGATCCATATCCGTCATTGTCAAAGGGAGTGAAGGCATGAAAGGAAGCTCGCAGAAGCTTGCGCCATACTTGTTTATCGGTCCCTCCATCATCCTGTTAACGCTGTTTTCGTTGTTGCCGATACTACTGGCGCTCGTGATCAGCTTCACGGATATGGATCTGTCCGGACTCGTTAATTATGAAAGTATTCGCTTTATAGGATTGGAAAATTACACGAACGTGCTTTTGGACCCTTCCTTTATAAAGTCCCTTGGTAATACCCTGTTCTTCGTCATCATCGGTGTTCCGTTGGTGCTGATATTTTCGCTTAGCATCGCGATTCTGATTAACATGGGGAAATCACGTGCTTTCAAAGTATTCCGCGTCGTGTTCTATCTGCCGTCCGTAACGAATGTGGTTGCGGTCGCAGTGGTTTGGAGCTATCTGTATAATCCGACGCTTGGATTATTCAACTACGTACTTGGTCTGATGAATTTAGGTCCCGTCCCATGGCTGACCGATCCAACAGTAGCGAAAATTTCGCTGATTGTGTTAGCGGTTTGGCGGGGCATCGGCTTAAACATGATTATTTTTATTGCGGCTATTAAAGGGATTCCGGGCTCTTATTATGAAGCGGCACAGCTTGACGGGGCCAATACATGGCAGCAAATTCGTTATATTACGCTTCCGCAGCTTCGTTACGCTATTTTCTTCGTGTCCATCACGACGATGATCGGCTGGCTGCAATTTTTCGAGGAACCTTTTGTCATGACCAAAGGGAAACCGCTGGACGGCACGCTGACAGCATCCTTGTTCATTTACAATAACGGCTTCCAATTTAGTAAATTCGGGTATGCCGCGGCGGGATCGTTCATTCTGTTCTTCGCGATCATCGCGGTAACGCTGATTCAGTTCCGTTTGCAAAATAAAGCGGAGTCCTGATAGAGAGAGGTGATGAACGTGAAAACAGCTGTTCAGCAAGCCCGCGCCAATACGCGCAGTGGTGAAAAAACATTTCAATGGTTCGTGGCGATTCTCCTGACCGTAGGAGGTCTGTTGATGGTGCTGCCTTTTGCGTGGATGATTCTATCCTCCTTTAAGACAGAGGGGGAGGTAACCAAAATTCCTCCGACCATCTGGCCGCAGCATTTTACACTGGATAATTTTAAATTACTATTCGATAGCATGGCTTTTGGAACCTATCTGACGAATACGCTGATTATTGTTTTAGCTTCCTTCTTCGGATTATTCCTCAATGCCATGGCGGGTTATGGTTTTGCCAAATTCCAATTTAAAGGCAAAGGGTTTCTGTTCTATCTGGTACTGGCAACGATGATGATTCCAGGCCAAGTGACGATGATTCCCGTCTATTTGATTCTGAACCAGATGGGGTTGACCAATTCCATGCTAGGGATTGTCCTGCCTGGATTGGTAGGTGCGTTCGCGATCTTCCTGTTCCGGCAGTTCATGTCCGATATCCCGGAAGAACTGCTAGAGGCGACACGTCTCGATGGAGCAGGGGAGTTCCGTACTTTTCTGCAAATCGTATTGCCTATCTCGACACCAATTCTGGCAGTACAGGCCATTTTAACCTTTATCGGTGGATGGAATAGCTTCCTGTGGCCGCTCATTATTGCGAACGATGAGAAGCTGTACACCTTGTCCGTCGGGTTGTCACTGCTCAAGGGGCAGAACGAAAGTCAATTTGCCCTTCAAATGGCAGGCTCGACCTTCATGGTCGTTCCGATCATGATTATCTTCATTGTTTTCCAAAAGTATATTATCGAGAACTATACGATTTCGGGGATTAAGTAATAGTGTAGTGTGAATACGAATCATAGTCACAAGAACGAACAGCGGAGCTTCTCTTTGGGAGAGGGGCTCCGCTGTTTTTACTTTACATAGATATATTTATATATGAGTTAGACAATATTGATGGGACAATGTGCGAAGTTTTCTTTTCAGTCTGTAGATTCGAGTCGTTGTAGCCGTAACCGAAATATTATATTTGATAGCGAGCAGGGGCACAGCCAGTTGTCGACAAAAGTAGTCTTCATAGAGTGTATATTCAATGTTGGAAAGCTGCATTAGAATATTAACGATAACCGTATCCACATCTCCCAATCTACGATTTTCCCACTCCTCCTCTACCGAATTTGAAAAACTACAGATTTTCTCACATTCAAGCGTAGTTTCATGCTTTTTTTGTGTATAGTAGCACCTAAATGATTTATATATAAGATTTTTAGCCGTAAGGTATAGCCAACCCTTTACATTGGGGTGATGTTTGAGCTTGACCAATTGCTGTCTTGCCGCTACAAAAGTATCTTGTGTACATTCTTCTGCCATAAATTTAAAGCAAGACTGATTCTTGATTAAATGCATACAGAAACGATATACCTCACTCAGATAAAGTTCACAAATTTTTCTGTAAAAGCATCTGGAACTACCTCTGCACTGATCCTCTTTGCAACAGTCGATAACCATCGTAGTCGGCATTTGTTCAAGCCCCCTTTGGACGGATAAAAAAATAAATGATTTTTGTATGTACCAATCATATACATTAATTCCAATTTTCAAGAATGACATAAATCATATTTAATCTCGTAAATGTGGAATTACTAGAACAGTTAAAAGATATTTTAAGGTGATTTTGATTCTGATACGGAATTAGTTAATAGGGGGAGAAGGGGCATCAGGTGAAAGGGGGAAAAGGATGAAAGAATCCATAGTATATAAACGTTTGGCAGCAACATTTAGACCTTATCTGAAGACGGTCACTATCATTTTGATATGTCTCATCCTATCAGCGGGCTTGAATATATTATTGCCTTTAACAAGCAAGATTATTGTGGACCAAGGTCTTCTGAAAGGGAATATGCAGGCTGTAATCCTGTACACATCTGCTGCGTTTTTAATCGTTTGCTTGGACAAGCTGTTGAATGTGTGTAAAGAAACCTTTCGGGCAGGCTTAAGCGCACAGGTTACCTTTTCATTATTTGAAAAGGCGTATCTACATCTGACAAGAGTACGAATGAGCTATTTTAACCGAACCAATGAAACGGAGCTACTGAACCAAATTGGCACGGATGTAGGCAATGTATCGAGGATCACAGATAGTGGAGTATTTTTTGTCATTATGCAGGCGTTCAGCATGATTGGTGGTATATGTGGTTTGCTGCTCATTAACTGGAAAATGACTGTAATCGTGCTGTGCTTTTTACCCATCAAATATGTTGTGGTGAAGTATTTTGTGAAGCGTAGAAAAAAACTGGTGGGGGGGTTAATTGAAGGCAGTAGTGATTTTGCTCAGTGGTTTGGGGAATCTGTCGGGGGCATGAAGGAGCAGCGAATGTTTGGTCTTATTCCACATAAGCTTCAGCAGTTCTCATCCAAGCAGCGTCGAATTGTAGAATCAGAACGAAAATTATCACTTCTGGACGCATGGAATATCGCTTCGGAATCTATTTTAATTCAGCTTCTAATGATGCTTTTGTACGTTGTGGGTGCTAATCTTATCTTTCGTTTACAGCTCACTGTAGGGGGTATTTTTGCCTTTGTTTCTTACAGTGCTTATGTTACCACTCCTGTTTTCGCTATTTTAAACATTGGCTACATGCTGGCTGAAGTCGTTCCCTCCGCCATTCGATATTATCAGTTCTTGGATTGGGCAGAGGAAGAAACATCTAATTCAGTCACTCCAGCGTCTATACTAACTGAGCCGCCATTCGAAGATCACATTGCATTTCATAATGTTTCTTTTTCCTATACCAAGGATGAACCCGTACTGCCCCACGTGAGCTTTAGGATTGCCCGAGGGGAAAAAGTAGCTATCATTGGAGCAAATGGGGTAGGGAAGTCTACGTTGCTGGATCTGATTATGAGATTCAGCCAGCCTGATCAAGGGATAATCACTTATGACGGCATTGACATCCAAAGCTATGAAATAGATGAGTATCGAAGTCAAATAGCTTTGGTCAGTCAGCAGGTGTATTTATTTGATACTACTATTTTTGGCAATATCCGCATAGGCACAGAAGTCACTAATGATGCAATAGAGGCCATTATCGCGGAGGTTGGTCTGGAAGAATTGGTTCAGAACTCGGCAGATGACTTCCCTATAGGCTCGAATGGCTCCAGATTGTCGGGTGGGCAAAGACAGAAAATTGCTATGGCCCGGGCATTGATCAGGGAAGCACCATTGTTTATTCTCGACGAGGTGACCTCCAATCTAGACACAGCAGCTAGGCTAAATGTTCAGCAATTGTTGAAGACCCGGTTGCGTGAAAAGACCGTAATCATCGTTACACATCGCAGTGAGATATTGGCGCATGTCGATAGAGTTATTTTGTTGGAGAACGGCGAACCAGCCCAAATAGGATCACACTCCCATTTTATGACCTGTCATGCAGAATACAGAGGATGGGTATTAGGGGAAGAAGAGGTCTCCATAAAATGATGAAAAAAACAAACGCTTTCATAGTGTGATTTAACACCATGTACGGAATTAGTATAGGTGAACACCTTTTTAAATCATATCATGAATGGGAGGAGTAGTTTAACATGCGTAAGCTTGTGAAAAGAAGCACGAATGTAGGCGACACGATTGAGGCATTTGGCTGTGGTTGTTCCTGTTATTGTCCTTGCTCCTGTTATTGCGCAGGCAGTTTGACTCGAAGCTCCAATACTCAGCGTGAAAGTGACGGTTCTTATCGCAGAGATAACGGAACTGGAATTGGTAATTATTAAGCTTGTATCTGTATGGAGGAGCCTGGGCATTCCAGGCTTCTGTCCACATCAAAACAGAGTAGGTGTGAATCATGAACATGTGCCAACCCTTTATATACACATTTCAGACGAGACTCCACCAATATGTATATGATGTAAATACCAATTTAATTTTGCGGATTAAAGAGGAGGCTTACCATTTCCTGAATTCGCATTCCAGCTTCGACCTGGATCAGATGGAGGCTGCACCGGAATTGCAGCAGTATATCCGTGACTTGTTGGATAACGGATTTTTATCTTCACAGCGTCCGCAGATTATGAATCATCCCAAGACAAAGCACCTGGAGCATATGCTTCAGCATCAGCTGAAGACCCTCACCTTGCAGGTAACTCAAAATTGCAATCTTAGATGCTCTTACTGCGTTTATTCAGGAGGATATGACAATCGAGGTCATACCAGTCTGATGATGGATTTTGAGACAGCGCGCAAGTGTATTGATTTTGTCATTGATAGGTCAGTAGACAGTGACCGTTTGGATTTTGGTTTTTATGGGGGAGAGCCGCTTATTAATTTTCCGTTAGTCAAGAAGTGTGTGGAATATATCAAGGAACAAGTAGCGTATAGAGATGTAGGCTTTCATTTGACGACCAATGGTACGCTGCTTAATGACGATATTCTGGACTTTCTGGATGAACATCATTTTGTGCTTACGATCAGTCTGGACGGAGATCAAGAGAATCATGACAGAAACAGACGATTTGCTGTTAACGGGCGAGGCTCCTTCGATACGATTATTGCCAATGTGGATAAAATTAAGAGAAATTACCCGGACCTCTTTGAATGGATTAATTTTAATGTGGTGCTGGATACCCGTAATGATTTTGGTTGTATCAATGATTTTTATACAAATTATGAAACCTTCGAAAGTCTGTACAGTGTAAGGTCGTCCTACATTAACGATGCTTATGTGAAGGATGAAATTTTGTACAGAAATGAATTTATTGAGCAGAGAGGCTATGAGGTAGTTAAAATGATGCTTTCCAAGTTTGGAAGAGTAGATGAAAATCATGTCTCCAAGCTGATTAAGGACTATTATATTCAGATGTATTTCCGAATGTTTCATTATAGAAAGCCTTCTGCGGGAATGCCGATAGAAGCACATCATGGTGGACCCTGTGTGCCTGGTGTACAGCGATTGTTTGCGGATGTGCATGGAAATCTGTATCCATGTGAACGGGTCAGTGAGCAGTCGGAGGTGGTGCAGATTGGAAAAGTGGATACAGGCTTTGAAGTGGATAAAATCAGCCAGATTTTGAATGTAGGGACAATCACGGAGGATGTATGTAAAAACTGTTGGAATTTCCGTTTTTGTACGCTGTGTGTTGCTGTAGCAGATGATTTGCATACCTTGTCCAAAGAAAAGAAGCTGAGTCATTGTTCGGCAGTCAAAAATGATATTAGGCATACCTTACTTGATTATTGCATGATGAATGAGCTGGGCTATGATTTCTCCGAGGATACGATTCTCGATTTTGAAAAAGCATGAGGGGTGTCTCCATGACCAATAAATTAATCATTTTTCCGTTTGATTATGAAACGATAGCCCTGGTTAGGAACTTGAATCTATTAGGAAGTTATGAGGAAGTTGTACTTATTTCTTTTCAAGGGTCGGGTATGATCGGGAAAGATGCCTGTGTAACGGACAAGGGGGAAGTGACAGGCTTCATAGTGAAGCCGGAGTCTTGTTTGGAGCAAGAAATGGAGCGTTGTGATGCTATATTACTGGCGAAATCCAATTTCAAGCTGGATGTAGCTGAGGTGTATCTTCCCGTGATCAAGAAGGCAGGACAACTTGGCAAAAAAGTCATGTGTAATTTCACCTTGCCAGACTCATGTATGGAATTCATCGAACCCTGTGAGGAGCAAGATGACAAGCTGATTTTAAAAAATACATTTGATGTACGCACGAAAGATATTTTACCGCCTGACCCGGGCTCTGTTATTCATGATTTTTTTACACCGGTTCTGTTTGTATTAGGGCTGAACGAGCGAACGCATAAGCTTAATTTGCAGCTTAACCTTCGGCAGAAGCTTGAAGCACAAGGATATCGGGTGTCGCAAATCACATCTAATGGATGCGGGGAGCTGATTGGTGCACATTCTTTTCCACAGTTTATGTTTGAAAGCGGTATGACGGAAACCCAGAAGATTATCATGTTTAATCGGTATTTGAAAAAAATAGAGCAGAGCGAAAAGCCTGATCTAATACTCGTGGGCATTCCAGGTGGGATTGTTCCCTTTAACAATACGTTCACGAATTATTTTGGAGTAACCTCATTTTTGGTATCCCGCGCTGTTAGACCGGATGGCCTGATCTGTTGTCTTCACTATGATGAATACAATATAAAATATTTAGAGCATGTGAAACAGTACATGGAAAACCGTTTTTCCTCTTCATTATTAGGATATGCCATATGTAACAATGTATTCGACAGTTATTCTTCTTCCACGGTCAATATGCAATATGCATCTGTTGATCATCGTTTCGTGGAAGAGAAAAAGCAGGAGTTTTCCAATTATTCCGTGCCTGTACTCCATCTGTCCAACGATGAAGATATGAATAGGCTGACGAAGGATATTTTACATTATTTTTCGGTTGATCATCACGTAGTTCAGTTGTAATGGAGGGAAGAACATGAACTTTACTCAGGATGTAACGGGAACAGGAATGAAACTGGAAAATATATTTTGGAAGCTTTTTAAAATAAAAGCGGGTGAGATAAATAAAGAGGCTACATTACTGGGTCCTGATATGGGGTTGTTCCCCAGAGATCTGGTATATCTATTATTTGAAGTGGAAAAAAGCTTTGCTATCCTAATTCCGGAAGAGCGTATAGTGGGAGGGGGGTTGCTTACATATAACAGCTTGTATGAGACGATAAAGGACTGCTTAACAGTGGAAAAGGAATGAAGGATTTGTGAAAATGATGATAAAACATACAAAAACATACAAAAAAATCCGATATACCTCTAGAATCACTTATTTCAGGATTTTGGAAAAATCCTCATTTAGAAGAGAATTGGAGGTTTTAGGATGAATGTATCATTATCATCTCACCAATCGCCGTTCCGCACCGCAGATAACAACCGACTTGAACTACGGCATCCCCTTTCCGCTCAGGCTGAAAGGAAGAGTATAGGCAAGCCGCAAAACAAGGTTATTCAACAATTGACAGAGCAAAAGCAAAGTTTGATGGAGAGGCGTTCGGACTATTTAAGTAATGCTCTCAAGCGTGGTCTCGGTCCGGAAGCTGTAAAAGCTGAAATGGAAGAGATAGATAAGCAGATTCAGCAAATTGACGAGAACATTCAAAAGCAGTCACTGGAAGAGCAAAAAAAGGCTTTAGGCATGGATGAGGAAAGTGAAAAAGAAGCTCAGAAAGGCAAAAAGGAAGAATATACGCCTAAGACTGCTGAGGAGCAGCAGCAAAGATTGATCACCTATACAATGCATAGTGTTGTATCTGCAAACAATGAGTTGAAGAGTGCTAAAATAGCCAAAACGGCACAAATCACATTGGGAAGCGAGGCTAAGGGGTGGGAAAACGCTAACCCTGCAAAATCAGCGGCTTTGCGTGAAAAGGCAGAAGGACTTAATGGAAAGATCATGGAAATCGCTGCGAATATTAATGAGCGTATCAGCGAAGCAGTGAATAACGAACCGATGATTACAGATCGGGTTGAACCTAAGGATGAGCAGGAGGCGAATGCAGAGGCAGGCAGGGTGTGGACTGAACAAGAGCTCAATGCCTATCTGGACTCGGCTAAAGACGGGGCGAAGACTGCAGGCACGAAGGTAAATATTGCAGTCTGATCCGGCTATCATGTGCATGGTTCGCTAAATTAGGAGGGTGCTTTCAGACGAACGCTATCGTTTGCAGAGGCACCCTCCACTTACTCTAATGGAACGGAACAGAGCCGTGAGATTCATTTCACAATCCGAAGAGACAGGGGGAGAAAAAATGAATGGCAAGATCCATGTAGCCATTATTGACGACGGGGTTAATGCTGGCTTTTTAAACACCCAATTATTATATAACGTCGAAATAGCTCATGGAGACGTAGAAGATGGACGCACCTTAAATCACGGTACCTTATGTGCAGCTATTGTACAAACGTATTTTCCAGATGCGATCATTAGCAGTGTAAAAATAATGAACCATAGAAAAGGAAATGCAACTCAGCTTTGTGCTGCGCTAGATTGGTGTGTAAAGCATGGTGTACGGGTAGCCAATATCAGCTTGGGAAGTATAAATTATCGAGATCGATGCATGATGCGGGAAGCTGTAAATGATGCAGCTATGGCAGGATTAATTATGGTATGTGCTGCACAAAACGGAGGACTTCTTACTTATCCGGCCTCCTTTGCCAATGTGATTGGAGTGCGTTGCGATCGTAGCGGCATACTCACATCAGGGCAATATACATATGATGCTGAGAGGGCCTTCTCAAGCGGTATCGATTTTACTGCTTTTGCCAAGCATGAGCTGATAGGTGCAGCTGGAGAGGTTGTACAATGCCCCAACAGCAATAGCTATGCTACTCCATTGATTACAGCACAGATATGTAAAGTTTTGCAGCAGTCCAAGCCTGTTCCTTCCATAGAACAGCTAAAACATATTTTACATAAGTATAGTTATCTTCGGATACAGGATACCATAATCCCCGTAATGCGTTACGGACATCCGGATTGGATCCGGCGCGCCTATGTGTTTAAGGAGAATTGTACAATTGGCTCGAAAGCACCCTATTATTTTCAGACCCAATGTGAAGCTCAACTCCCTGGCGACAAAGTTGCTGCAATCTTCGAACAAGCCATCCTGCGGGAGCGGGAACAACAGAAAACAGCGCTCGAAGGTGGACAATCGGTATACGACCTTACAGATACGATTGTCTTGCTAGGGGACATGGAACCAGTCAGTTTGCAGGAAGTGGAGCAATTGGCTTCACGTTATGGAAAACATGTCGTCTGTATCTTTAAAAATCAACGATACATCCCCACGCTGAATTTTTCATCTTGCTATTTGCGGTGGTGGCAGCAAGAGGAGTGTTTCTCTAAGAGGCAGGAGCAGACTATCGCAATAGAGGATTCTCGCATTCCGCTTATTTGTATTTATTATGACAAGGACATTGACATTATTTATTTTTTGCATGAGTTGAGAGGGGAATTTGCCCGGGATGGATACCAAAGCTGGATCGCGGTGGACCAGTCCGCGGCAGTGTTGCATGATATGGAGTATACGCTCCCTTCGGATGCAAGCAATGGATTACAGGAACTGTTATATAATGCGGGTACAATGGCATATAACGCTTATACGGATATTGCTATTTTGTGTGTAGAGGCTACGAATATTACGCATTGCACCAAAGAACGAGTTTTATTAGACGTTGATATTGAGCTTTCTATCCTGGTGAAAGCGGAAACTGAACGTATTTATATATCTATACGGACAGAGCAGGGCTATTTGAAAGAATGGGTCCTCTCGAATTTAAACGTGGGCGATATAGGTGGTATTTATACATATTTAGAACAACTGTTGGTAGACTGATATTCACTATTTAAAACAGACTGCAAGATATGGCAGTAGGCACTATTTTGAACGCACCTGTAATCCGTTAATACTATTTAGCAAAGGGTTATTCACTCAATAAGTTTGTTTATAAAATGAAACACTTAGAAATACGTAACCAATTGCTTATCGTTTATTCTAAAGGTTAATAAATACATTAAGTATTTAATAATAACATTGACTATGATAAATCTGGTGTGTTATATTAAAACCGTAAATAAAACGGCTTCTTAGTCTTGCTGGTACAACGGATTTTATTTTCGCATTCAGAGAGGATGGTTTAGGTGGCAGCAGCTGTAAAAGCAAAGATGATTGTAGACAAATCTTTTCGTATTGCTGAAGTCGATAAACGCATTTATGGCTCTTTTGTAGAGCATCTCGGGCGTGCCGTATATGGTGGCATTTACGAGCCTACTCATTCAACTAGTGATGAAAGCGGTTTCCGAAATGATGTTAAAGAGTTGGTAAAACAGCTTGATGTTCCTATTATACGCTATCCGGGAGGCAATTTTGTATCCGGTTACAATTGGGAGGACGGTGTCGGCCCTGTTGCGTCCAGACCTAGACAGTTGGAGCTGGCGTGGAGAACGGTCGAGCCGAATGAAGTGGGTACGAATGAATTTTTCAAGTGGGCCAAGGATGTAGGTTCCGAAGTCATGATGGCGGTTAATCTGGGTACGCGCGGAATTGATGCTGCCCGTAATCTGGTGGAATATTGCAACCACACAGGCGGCTCTTACTGGAGTGATCTACGTCGTAGTCACGGTGTAGAGCAACCACATAAGATTAAAACCTGGTGTCTTGGTAACGAGATGGATGGCCCATGGCAGATTGGTCACAAGACAGCAGAAGAATATGGCCGTCTGGCTGTTGAATCTGCAAAAGCCATGAAGCTGATTGATCCTGACATTGAGCTTGTATCCTGTGGCAGCTCCAGTTCCACAATGCCGACGTTCCCGGAATGGGAAGCAACCACGCTGGATCATACCTATGAGGTAGCGGACTATATTTCCTTGCACCAATACTACGGCAATCATGACAATGATACGGCTAATTACCTGGCACGCTCTATGGATATGGATCATTTTATTCATACGGTCATTTCGACTTGTGACTATATCAAAGCAAAGAAACGCAGCAAGAAGAAAATGATGCTCAGCTTTGACGAATGGAACGTATGGTACCACTCCAATGATGCAGACAAAAAAATTGATCCGTGGTCTGTGGCACCGCCGCAGCTTGAGGATATCTATAACTTTGAGGATGCATTGCTGGTAGGCAGTATGTTGATTACGTTCCTGCGCCACGCGGATCGTGTGAAAATGGCTTGCCTCGCCCAACTGGTTAACGTTATTGCGCCGATCATGACCGAGAATAACGGAAAGGCGTGGAAGCAAACAATTTTCTATCCATATTTGCATGCTTCCCGTTATGGTCGTGGGATATCGCTGATGCCTGTCGTGGATTCGGAAAAATACGATTCCAAGGACTTCACAGACATTCCTTATCTGGACAGCGCTGTAGTTTATGATGAAGAGGGAGACGCACTGACTGTCTTTGCAGTGAACCGTCATTTGTCTGAATCGCTGGAGCTGACAGTAGATGTACGCAGTTTTGAAGGCTACCGCATTGTCGAGCATACTGTATTGGAGCATGATGATCTTAAAGCGACCAACAGTCCAGCTGGTGAAAAAGTTACGCCTCACAACGGCGGCAACGCCAAGCTTGAAGACGGAATTGTAAAAGCTCATTTGGGCAAAGCATCGTGGAACGTTATCCGTCTCGCTAAGTCTCATTAATTCTCTTCTGTAAAAGGTACAGCTTCGACTGTATCTAAATAAGCTCGCATTCTCTCTTGTAAGAGTATTACAAGAGCGGCAATGCGAGCTTTTTGCGTAAAATGAGCCATTTGTCCCTCCATAGATATAGGTTTCTAAGAGAAAGGTGGATTTTAAATAAATATTATATTTATTACTAAATTTAACTAGACAAAGATGACCTTTATTCACTAAGTGCTCGTACTCCGTACATTTTTATGAAGTTAATTAGACCCAGTGCCAGACTTCCCAGGTGAAAAAAGACCCTAATATATAGTTGTCAACGTATTGATATCTGAAATGCAGGGTGTGCAATCCGACTTAAATCCACGTTATACTTTAAAAGACAGTCTATTTAAATCCAAATGGTGGTTGTAGTATTTCGAGAAAGGAATGATCTGTATGAGTCAAACAGACGAATATCGTTTTCAAGTGAACTTGGGCGGTATGATTGATATTTTGGCCAATCATTTATATAGCAGTCCGCGAGTGTTTATACGTGAGGTTCTGCAAAATGCAACAGATGCGATCACGGCTCGCAAGGAGCTGCGGAAGGTTGCTGCTGAAAGTAATGTATTACAAGAAGACAAGGCCCTTGAAGATACAGCTTCTGAGAGTAACGACTATGAAGGTAAAGTCATCGTGGAGTTATCTGGTTCCGGGGAGCATCAGGTATTGATGATTCAGGATAACGGCATTGGATTGTCAGAAGAAGACATTCACCGTTTTTTGTCGATCATCGGTCAGTCTTCCAAGAAGGGAGCCGATTTGCTGGCTTCTGAGACTTCGTTTATCGGACGCTTTGGGATTGGGTTGCTATCCTGCTTTATGGTGAGCGATGAAATTGTAGTGCTGACCCGCTCGGTGAAGGAAGGCATCTCCATGGAATGGAGAGGGAAGCCGGATGGGACGTATACGATTCGTCGATTGGAAACCGAGCTGCCTGTAGGGACGCAAATTTATTTGCGCTGCAAGCCGGGAAGTGAGTTTTATTATGAGCCAGTGCATGTAGAGGAGTCTCTATTCTATTATGGGGCGTTGCTGCCGTATCCGGTCATGCTGTCTGTAGATGGGGAGACCAAGCGCGTCAATCTTCCGTCGACGAGCTGGATGCAGGACCCAGAGCAATTACGGAGTCGCCGTAGTGAGGTACTGGATTTAGGCTATCGCCTGATGGGCGAGCGCTTCAGTGATTTTATACCGTTGCGGACGGCATCGGGCAGAACAGGCGGGATTGCATTCATTTTGCCTCGCAGTGTTAATCTGAACAGCAAGCGGCTGCATCGGGTGTACCTGAAGCATATGCTGGTGTCCGACAAGGCGGAAAATGTTTTGCCGGAATGGGCATTCTTCATTAAAAGTCTGATTTGGACAGATGAATTGCAACCAACGGCATCACGTGAGTATTTTTATGAAAATGAGCAGCTTGACGATGTTCGTTCTGAACTGGGAAGCTGTATTCGGGAAGAACTGCTACGAATGGCGCAGTATGAGCCAGACCGCTTGCAGCACTGGATTCGTTTGCATGAGCTGTCCATGAAGGCGCTCGCCGTGGAGGATGATGAATTTTTGCGGATAATGTACCGTTGGTTTTCCTTCGAAAGTACATTTGGGCGGCGTGAGCTGAAAGAACTGATCCAAGAGGCGGACGGACGTCCACTGCATTACACATCGACAGTAGATGAGTATCGTCAGATTACGCATGTGGCGGCGGCGCAATCCATGTTGGTGATCAATGGCGGCTATATTTATGATTCAGACATTTTGGAAAGGCTGCATTGGATTGACCCTAACCTGCAAACAGAGCGTCTTAGCCCTGAGGAAGTATCTCTTTCATTTACCGGGCTAACGAAGGAAGAACGCGAGAGTTATTACGGTGTGCTACGTGTCATGGATGCAGCTTTGCAGCCGATGCGTTGCCGCGCTGAGTTGAAGCGTTTTGAGCCTGCGAGTTTGCCAGTGTTGTATACCATTTCTCAGGATGCACTGACCTTGCGCTCCATGGAAAACACGGTTGAGGAGACAACCTCACTTTTTTCCAATGTGCTTGATAGTCTGAAAGCAGGAGTCCAGCAAAATTCGGGCTATTCCACCTTATACTTTAATCTGAACAACCCGGTGGTGGCACGGATTCTTGAAGCTACCGATACGCAGATGGTCACGGCAGCTACAGAAATGATGTATGTGAATGCGCTTATGATGGGGCACTACCCGATGAACCGCAGTGAGTTGGGACTGATGAATCGGAGTGTACTGCATTTTATCAATTGGGGATTAGGGAATGGACAAAATGCGTAATTGCGTAATTATAGGGGGAGCCAAATGGAAGATACGATATATGAATTGATGGAACAGGCGCAGGATCTGCCCGGGGGTGCAGCAAAGCTGGCGATTCTGGAAGAAGCTGTCCGCTTGGCAGACACATCCGGGTTGAAGGAACTTGCTTATGAAATCCGGGGAGAGATTGTGGACTGCGCTATTTTTAACGGATATCCATTGAAGTCGCTGATTGCTTTTTCGTGGCAGTTGGGCCAATTTGATCAAAATCCAGAGGAATACGACGCAGATGAGCTGTTGTGGAATTATAAATGGATACTCGGGAAGGTGTGCAGCTTTTCCAATATATCAAAGACTCAAATAGAAGATCTGGCGGAGGATATGCGCAGACGTTATGCCGAATATGGGTATAATGAGCGTCCATATTACTATTATAAGTTCCGCATCGCGATGGACATGGGTGAACTGGATGAAGCACGGCGATATCTGGATACCTTCCGCTTGGTCGAGCGGGACAGTATGAGTGATTGTGAGGCCTGCGAGCAGAGCCAGATGGTGCGGTTCTATTATTTGACCGGAGAAGACGAGCAGGCGCTTGCCGTGGCAAAACCGATTTTGTCGGGTCGCATGAAATGTGCAGAAGTACCGCATGTGACGCTCTCGCAGGTGCTGTTGCCGCTTTATCGTCAAGGCGAGGTTGATCAGGCAAAGGACAATCATCGCAAAGGCTACCGCCTAATTCGGGATGATCGCGACTTCCTGAAAACGATAGCGGAGCATATCGAATATTTGGCGATTGCCGATCCAATTCAAGGAATCGAAGTGGTAGAGCGTCATCTACATATGGCACTGGACTATGAGAGCGGGCTGGAGCAGATGTATTTTTACGCGACGATGGTGAGTCTACTGCAAAAGTTGGATACTTCGGGAGAAAAACGGTTGATCCGGTTGCCGGCTTCCTTGGAATGGGGTAAAGAGGATCGCACTTTGACAGAAATCATTGCGTACTTTAGGCCACTGGCAGAGTCAGCGGCGGCTGATTTTGATCGACGGAACGGGAATACGTTTTATTCCGATTGGATCGGGAAAATTGTTCAAACGGCATAGAAGAAGTGGTAGCTGTGACGAATACTTTATACAGCCCAAACAATGAGCAGGTATAATGTTCCTGTGAAATGACAGGAGGGGTTATGTTGTGACTGTAACCGAAAAGGTGATTAATTTCGCACATCGCGGAGCTTCAGGTGTATGTCCCGAGAATACGATGGCGGCATTCCGCCACGCCTTGGAACTGGGAGCAACAGGTATAGAGACGGATGTGCAGCGTACCCAAGATGGGCATCTGGTGCTGATTCACGATGAGTCGCTGAAGCGTACGACAGGTTGCTCACTGGATGTAAAGGATATTACGCTAGAAGAATTAAATAAACTGGATGCGGGCAGCTGGTTTGATGAGAAATTCCGAGGTGAGCGGGTCCCGATGCTGGATGAGCTACTGGAACTAGCCCAGTCCTCGAATACAATTATTAATTTAGAGTTGAAAAATAGCATTTATCTCTATCCGGGAATGGAGGAAGAGGTCATTGCTGCCGTGAAGCGTTTTGGGTTGGAACAGCGGGTAATCATATCCAGCTTCAATCACGAATCGCTGGCGCTCTGTGCGCAGCTTGCTCCTGAAATCAAGACGGGGGCGCTGTATATCGAAATTATGGTTCGTCCATCGGAGTATGCCACCCAATTCGGGGTTACAGCACTTCATGCCTACAAACAAGTTGTTACACCAGAGGCTGTATCAGAGGCTTTGGCATTAGGCGTCGTCTACCACCCATGGACGGTGAATGAGCCAGAAGAAATGAAGCGTCTGCTGGAGGCCGGGGTGAACGGCATCATCACGGACTACCCTGATCGGTTGGCGCACTTATTGGCTGTTCGCTCTCTCTAAGTCGAAGATACATCGGAACTGTGACTAAGGTCTGCAAGGATATGACTGTGGCTATTTATTGAAGCAAAAAAGACTCTCCTGTACGCACTCGTTTTTACGAGGCGAGGGAGAGTCTTTTTTGCCCTAAGCCGAAGAGCGTATCATCCACGATGACCTTGATTCCTTTCTACTTGATGCCGAGCCGCATCCGATAGCTGAACAGGATATCTAGTGTTCTGCCCTGAAAATGATTCTCTACCAGCTTCACGAAGCGGGCTATATCGTCGTCAAGCGCTCGATTGCCAAGTTTGAAGAGACTTTGAATACCCCCTTGGCTGAGAGCGAGCCCTGTATAGCGAGCTGCGTCACACTGCTCACGGTTATGGAAGACAATCTCCCGGGTATATCGGAATTGTCCGCTGCGGTGCAGATTAGCTAAATGCTGATCCGTGCTCCATTTATGAGCTTGTTGCTCTACTGGGGCTTCCTGTTCCAAAAGGGTATCCGCTTTGGTGATAAGCTCTGTATAAGCTTGCTCTATCTGCCATTGCAGCACCGGAGGCCAGTCACAGTCAAAGGCCGCGAACACGCCGCCCTGAGCCAAGACCCTGCCCGCTTCCTGAAGCGTGCTCTCGGGGTCCATCCAGTGAAAGGATTGAGAGCAGGTAATGACGTCTACAGTTCCGTCTTCAAAGGGCAGGTTGTTGGAGGACCCGCTTTTGAAGGAAATGGTTCCTGCCATTGTCGTTCCTGCTGTCTCTAGCTTGCGTTGCGCTTTTCCTCTCATATCCGGGTTAGGCTCGATACCGACGATTTGCCGAGCGGCGTTTTCCCATATGAAAGTTGAAAGTCCTGTACCGCAGCCAATATCGGCAACTAGCTCTACATTTCGCTCCAGATAGCGGCTGATGATTTCCACGACGAGTGACGGTGCTTCCGGGCGGTGCTGATCGTAGTTGTCGGCAAAACCGTTGAAACGATCCACATTACTTTGCAGATTTCCCTCAGGGATCATAGGTCCTTTTCCTCCTTAGTTTCGACTGGGCGGCCGTGTAGATTCAAATGCTGCTGTACTCCTATATTGTACAAGTTTACATGTTCATCCATCTACTCTCGTAATTTCACAGCACCCGTCGGATTTCGGAGGGAGGAAATTCCCCTATTTTATCATTGAAGCAAGTGCCCACTCGCGCATCATGGAGTCAAGCATCGGACGCAAATCTTCGCGTTGCATACCCATGTGGAGCACGGCTTCCAGATATCCAGCTTTATCTCCAATATCATAACGTGTGCCTTCCAGCTCTAATGCGAGCAGTTGGTTCTGCAATGCTACTTGATGAAGGGCATCTGTCAATTGGTATTCACCGCCCGCTCCAGTGGACAGGTTTTCCAATATAGAGAAAATGGAAGGCTCCAACACATACCGACCAATGACTGCCTGCCGCGAGGGGGCCTCTGACGGAGAAGGTTTTTCAACAAGCCCACCGACTTCGTGAATGAGACCGTTCTGGTGAGTGGAGTCAATAATGCCGTATTTACTTACATCCTGTTCTTCCACTGTGCGCACGCCGACCACTTGCTTTCCAGTCGCTTCGTAAACATCCATCATTTGACGAATCGCCGGGGTGGAGGAATTCATAATATCATCGCCCAGCAACACGGCAAAGGGCTCATCGCCAATGAACTGACGAGCGCAGCTGACCGCATGTCCCAGGCCGAGGGGTTCTTTTTGACGGATATAGTGAATGACTGCTTTGCCCCCGATGCTTTGAACTTCACGTAGGAGATCATATTTACCTTTGCTCTCCAGTACCTGCTCCAACTCCACAGACTTGTCAAAATGATCCTCGATGGCTTTTTTATTACGCCCCGTTACGATAATGATGCTCTCAATTCCGGACTTGATGGCTTCTTCTACGATATATTGAATAGCCGGCTTGTCAACGATGGGAAGCATCTCTTTCGGTAAAGCTTTCGTAGCTGGTAGAAAACGGGTTCCTAATCCGGCGGCTGGAATAACAGCTTTTGTAATTTTTCTCATAGAAACTCACTTTCCTTTCGGGATGGGGAACCGAATACCCAGTATCGGCTCCCGATATAATTGATGATCATTCCGGCTGCGGTCGCGATCAGCTTGCCTAAAGCAAGTGGCAACTCGGTTCCAGTGTGAAGCACTTGCAATAATAAGGAGGTTATCCCCAATACGATGAGGTTAATGACGATAAATTTAGGTAATTGACGCTTATTAGTGTCGTTTGATAGTTGTTTGTTGAATGTCCATTTGCTGTTCAAAATATAACTGTTGGCTGTGCCGCAGCTGTACGAAATGATCTGCGCTACAATGACCGGCACTCCGACCCAAGCCAGCAGCATAAAAATGATATAATCTACACCCGTATTCACCAGACCTACGATGCCAAATCGGATCATAGGAAGCAGCTGGGCCATGCGACTTTTCATGGTTTAGGCTCCATGACCGGATTTGGGTCCGGTATATACCGCACTGTTGCCGCGCACTGTGCGTCCTGCCGAAATCAGGCTATCACGTGCTCCTTGCATGTACAGGGATTCACGGGGTTCAGGGACTTTCATAGCATGTGTCGGACCGTTTTCATATTGGCCACCCAGATGCTCACGGACAATGTAAAGCGGACGTGCTTTGGTTTCGTCATAAATCCGTCCAACATATTCACCCATAATACCGAGGATGATCAGGATCACCCCGTCGAAGATCAGGCTGATGCTAATCATAGACGACCAGCCCTTCATTACATAGGAGTCGGTGAAAAAGTTGAGAAACAGTACGTACATCAGATACAGGAAGCCGGACATGGATAGAAGTGCACCGATATACCCTGCCAGTTTAAGCGGTTTAATCGAGAAGGATGTGATCCCGTCCAGACTGAGCTTGATCATTCGTTTCAACGGATACTTGGTTTCGCCTGCGAGTCGCTCATCGCGCTCATATTCTACAGCAGTTTGTTTGAACCCGATCCAGCTGACCAGTCCACGAACGAATCGGTTATTTTCCGGCAGCCGTTTCAATTCTTCTATGACCTTGCGATCCATTAGGCGGAAGTCCCCGGTGTCGACCGGGATATTAATATCCGTTGATGCTTTAAGTACACGGTAGAAGAGGCTGGCAGACCATTTTTTGAAGCGAGTTTCGCCATTGCGTTTGAGCCGTTTGGCGTAGACCACTTCATAGCCTTCCTTCCACTTGTTAGCCATCTCAACAATCAGTTCCGGCGGGTCCTGGAGGTCAGCGTCAATGACGACGACCGCCTCTCCCACCGCATAATCCATCCCGGCGGTAATCGCTAGCTGATGACCAAAATTGCGAGAGAAATCAATCAATACAATGGTGTCATCTCTAAGACTGAATTCCTTGATCAATTGTACGCTGCGGTCCGAACTTCCATCATTTACGAAGATCAACTCGTAGGGCTCACCCATTGAGCCCATGACTTGTTTCAGCCTCCGGTAGGTTTCCGTAATAACGGCTTCCTCATTGTACATCGGAATAACTATGGAATAACGGATGGGTTCACTCATTCGTAGTTCCTCCTCATTTATAATGTGATTTCGTATAAAGTACCGCTTCCGCTACGTTCGTCTCCGCCAGGGCCACCTTGACCATCCTGGGCGTTTGCATTGCTGTTTGTGGTGTCGCTTCCGCTCTCGGTTGCTTTAACGTCTGTACTTGTTTCGCCTGTTGTTGTTTTCCATTCATCTGTAGGGATCACTTTGCCGTGTTCTTTGATCCATGCAGTGACTTCAGAGTTACCGCCGTCCGGTCCGCCGCCTCCACCAGAAATCATGAAGTACTTCACTTGGCCGCTTTCGACCAGTGCCTTAATTTTATCGACGGTATAGACTGGATCGGAAGATACAAAACCATTCATAATAATTACTTTTTGTCCGGCCTCGACCAGGTAAGGAGCAGCCGTTGAATAATTACTTGCTGCGAAAAGGTAGGTTTCACCTGTGTTATTTTTTTGCAAATAGCTCAACGTTTTTTGATCTAAACTTTGGCTACCGTTTGGTCCCCCCATTCCTCTGGAGCGGGTAGAAGACTTTTGTTCCGTGTCTGTACTTGTTTGTGTGCTTGAAGTATTTCCATCAGGACTGGAATTCTCTACATTATTAGTCTGGTTATTCGTTTGAGTTCCTTCGGCTTGTTGTCCATTGGCGCTCTGACCTCTAGTGCGATCATTGCCGCCCGGCATTCCGCCACCACCGCCGCCAAATTGAGTCGGTCCGGCTTGTGGAATCATGCTGTTCCCCCCGTAGACGATCGGTGTCAATGCCCAGTACACAGGGCCGATAAACATAGCGAGTACACTTGCAATGATGGCGAATCTTGTGAACTTCTCAGATTTCATTCGTGCTACTACCAGTAGCGCCGTGCCGATGATCCCTAGGATCAATACCGCGATGGACCAGCCTCTACCAATGGTATCGTTGTAATTTTGCAAAACAAACCAGCTAAATACCGAGGTTGTCAATACTGCGGCGGGTAACAGCCAGGAGAGCCAGTTGGAACGCTCACGATACTGCTTCCACAATTCTACGAATCCTGCTCCAAAGAGCGCTGCAATTGGTGGCGCGAGCATAATCAGGTAATAATGATGAAAGAATCCTGCTACGCTGAAAAATGCAGCTACGGGAATCAACCAGGCCAGCCAGAAGATGACCTCTTTGTGCTTTTGTGTGATATTACGACGTCGAATGCTTGCAAGCAGACCGATGGAAGCAATCAATGCGAATGGAAGCAGCCAGCTGGCTTGACCTGACAAGGAAGATTGGAACAACCGCAAAGGTCCTTTTTCGCCAGTGCCGAACATGCCACCACCGGAATTTCCTCCCGGTCCACCGCCTGGTCCACCCTGGCCACCTTGCCCATCTCCAGGACCACCTTGCCCGTTGCTGCCAAATTCACCCGGTGGCATTTGACCACCTGCACCGAATCCGCCTGCTGCCATGTTGTTGGCACTAGAGTCACCCGTAGTGGTAGTACTGTCCGATGATGTAGTCGTCTGAGCCTGATCCGTGCTCGTATTGCCGCTATTCGTTGTAGCGTTATTGTTCCGATCCATGCGTTCTCCGCCACGATTGCCACCTGTACCCTGATCTCCTGTCAGACGGGACAGGCCGTTATAACCAAAGGCCAAATTCAGTACAGAATTGGTACCGCTACTTCCCATATAAGGGCGTTCATCTGCCGGAGTGGAGTCCACTACGACTGCCCAGGAGAGCGATACGATCAGGAGGACACCTGCTGACCCTACTAGTGTTACTGCTTTTCGCTTCCAGTTAAACTTGGAAGCCAGCAGATAGAACAAACCCAGTGCGGGAACGATCATATAGGCTTGTAGCATTTTTTCGTTAAAGGCGATGCCTACGACTGCGAAAGCAGCAAGGATCAGCCCGGTTTTGTTATTTCTAATGCCTCTGAACAATAGCCATGTTGCGAGCAACAGTGTGAAGACCAACATAGCGTCGATGTTATTCGTGCGGCTAACCGCTACGGCTATCGGTGTCGTTGCCATGGCGAAGGCGGCCAACCGTGCAGCCAGTGTACCGAAGCTTGGTTTGACAAGCAGGTAAACGAGCAAGACCGATCCGACCTGAGCCAGCGCTTGTGGCAGGATAACGCTCCAACCGTGAAGACCGAATATATAGGCGCTCAGCGTCTGAATCCAGAACACCACAGGTGGTTTGTCTACCGTTACCGATCCGGCAGAATCAAGTGAGGCGAAAAAGAAGTTGTGAAAGCTTTGTAGCATGCTTGCTACGGCCGTCGTGTAGTAGGTGTTTACATATTTGTCTTGCCAGATGTTGTATCCATTCAAAAATGCGGATATCAGCATAATGATGATCAGGGGGATGTCCGCCCTGGTCTTAAACCATTTCTTAATCATGTTTATTCCACTCCCTGTGAAAATTCTTTGTATTTATTCCGTTGTTCTAGCCGCTATCTTCAGGACTGCGGAATGACCAGTCGCTTCTGATCTTGGCCCGGTGAACTACCGGCTTGCTATTATCATGTCATACGTACCTTAATGGGTTCTGAGCGCTCCCTGAACGTTAGCTGAAAGCTGAGCAGAGGTGCTTTTTTTGCGACAGGATTCAGGTATATTAGATACAGGTAGAAAATGAACCGACTTTTTATGAGAAAAATGCGGCAACATGAAAGGGAAGATTAAATAATGAATCCAATACACGGAGTTAAAATTATGCTGGCAGATGATGAGCCTCATATTTTGCAATTTTTAGAGCTTGGACTGCTTAATGAAGGATACGAAGTCAGAACCGCCGAGAACGGGAGTGAAGCGCTCGATTTGGCAAGAGAGTTTCGTCCGCATGTAGCGGTGCTGGATGTGATGATGCCGGAAATGAACGGTTTTGAGGTGTGCCAAAGTCTCAAGGAGACGGAGGATAACATCGCGGTTATTATGCTGACCGCCAAGGATGATGTAGACGATCGGGTAAAGGGTTTGAAAATCGGCGCGGATGATTATGTCGTGAAGCCCTTCAGTTTTAATGAGTTGCTGGCTCGCATTGAAGCGCGCTTGCGCAATCAGTTCCCCGATCTGCTGGGCGAAGTGGTTCACGGACCCTTTCAAGTGGATGATCGACGGAAGGAAATTCGTTATCAGAGTCAGGTGCTGGAGCTGTCGCCTACCGAATATGAACTATTGAAGTTTCTGGTGCTAAACCACGGGATTGTGCTGAGTAAAAGTCGTATACTGGACCGGGTATGGGGGTACGATTTTGGGGGCGAGGATAATATTGTTGAAGTGTACATCCGCTCCTTACGTGAAAAACTCAAAGACAAGGAGCACCGGGTCATTCGTACGCTGCGCGGTGTGGGATACCGGGTGGATCTGCTATGAAGGCGGGAGGGAAAAGGCGGAGAACATATGCGCTCCGTTCTCTCCGGTCCCAGCTTTTAGCCAGAACGTTACTCATTTTGGCTTTGCTGCTCGTATTGATTGGTTTTCTACAATATTTTCTGATGAAAGATTTTCTGTATCGCAGTCGGGCAGAAGCTATGGATACGCAGCTGAATTCAATTCCTGCCGATTTATTGATTAAGGATTCACAGGAGCAGAGTGAGGTAACCGCTCCCCGAGAACAAACCAATCGGAGGAATAATCGACCGGGGCCGTTTTTGTTCTGGCCAGATATGTCGCTCGCTTCTATAGATATAGATGGCACCTTCCAGAGCTTGTCCAACGAAAACGGGCTTAAGCCGCCACGTCTCACCACTGAGCAATATCATGCGATGCAGCAGAGCAAACGTATACGTCACGGCTATCAATTAATCACGGATGCTCAGGGGAAAGAGCAACTGGTTGTATTCCGTCCGCTCGGTCCACCTGACCGTTCGTCCGGTTTACTTCAAATGGGCGTATCCACGAATTCTATGCAAGAGCAGTTGATTAACCAACTCCGCACCTTTATTTTATTGTCACTGATTGCGCTTGCGATTGGGTTGGCGCTTATGCTTCCTGTGCTGCGCCGCACGTTGGTCCCCCTCTCCAGGATGGTCGAGGCAGTCAAACGTATTGATGCGGGCAATCTGGCCGAGCGCTTTGACGCAGAGCAGGGGCAGTATGAGGTGGATCGTTTGGCAGTTTCATTTAATGGGATGCTGGAACGGTTGGAGCATTCGTTTGCTGCCGAACGGGAATTGCAGATGCAGATGAGACGATTTATTGCGGATGCTTCCCATGAACTGCGCACCCCGCTCACATCTATTCACGGTTTCTTGGAAGTGCTGCTTCGTGGAGCAGCATCTAATCCGAAGCAGCTTCAATCGGCACTAGAAAGTATGTATGGTGAATCCAAGCGGATGAATAAACTGGTCTCTGATTTACTATTGTTGGCTAAGCTGGACCGAACACCGGAGTTGAAACTGGAGGACATACCACTAGATGCGTTGCTGTTGGAAATGAAACCGCAGCTCCTTATGCTGGCAGGTACACGTAAGGTAGTTTTTGATATGACGGCAGGTATACGGGTGTTGGCAGAGGGGGATAAAATCAAGCAGGTAGTGCTCAACCTGTTTCACAATGCTGTTCAGCATACTGATATGGAAAGAGGTGTGATCCAGGTAAACCTGTCTGCAGGTAAGAAGTTGGTGGATATCCAAATTCGTGATAACGGACCAGGCATGAGTAAAGAACAGCTGGAGCGGATATTTGAACGTTTTTATCGTGGAGATGAATCGCGTACACGTAGCTCAGGCGGGGCGGGCCTTGGTCTGGCCATTACACAGTCTATCGTGGAAGCACACGGTGGGAACATTACGGCTGAAAGCACACCGGGAACGGGAAGTGTATTCAAAGTAACGCTACCTTTAGCGGGAACAGTATAGTTTTTAAGATTATGGCGTAACATAAAAATAGCCCCCCGAACCGCAGCTTTGGTTATAACACGGCTCGGGAGGCTTTTCTATTGTTAGTTAATCAGCGAAGCTTTTTGTAAAAGCACGTGAAGAACCTTGGCGGATGCCTCACGGGTTGTAGGTGCATTCGGCTGGAAGTAGGAGGAGCCTTTAATCGCTTCTCCGTTGATAATACCTGCTGCACTTACTTTTTCAATACTGTCCTTGGCATAGCCTGCAAAGGATGAAGCATCATGGTACGGTGTGCGTGCAGGGCCATCGGCTGTAGCTTTGATTTGAAGCAGGTCTACAGCTTTACCCAGCACGACAGCAATTTCTTGACGACTGATATTAGCGTTCGGATCAAACTTGTCGCTGCTGCGACCCGTAATCAAACCAGCTTCATAAGCGGCTGCTACATCGCCGGAGTACCAGCTACCTGCCGGGATATCACTGAATGGTGCAGCAGTACCCGGTGTCAGGCCGAGTGCTCGGGTTACCAGGGCTGCAAATTCTGCACGCGTCACGTTCTTCTTCGGTGAGAAAGTCGTGTCAGTCGTGCCGTTAATCAGCAACTTGTTCGCCAGTGATTGAATTTCCGATTGGGCATACGACGATGAAATATCTTCAAAGCTAACGGGACGTGTCGCCGCTGCATACGTCGAGAAGCCCGGACGGCTTACCTTGACGACGGTAGATCCATCAGCCTGCTTAGTGAAGACGGATGGAACGGGATAGACATTTTCATTTGCCGTATAGAGTACACCGGCTGTATTGGAATCAACTTGACCAGGTACGGTAAAGGATCTGCTAATAAACTGTCCTGGAGCAACTTTGAGCGATTGACTCTTGCCACCAGTGACAACATTAGCTTCAAACCCTACCGGGGTGCCAATCACATTGGAGCCTTTCAGCTTACTTGTAAAAGTGCTGCTCGCCTCTGTCTGGCTGCTGATTACCACTTCAATGCCTGCACCAGCAGGAACATTTTTCAGAGCGGATACTGGCAAAGCCATAGAAGAGCCTGTATTGCTTACAATCAAGCTGCTTCCTGCTGAAGCCTTGCCCAACGTTACCAGTTGTGTGGAAGTGAGCGATGCCTTCGTCGTTTGGCCTGCTTGGCTAGTGGCCGACAGTACAATAGCTGTCGGGCTGGAACCTGCTGCTGTCACGGCAGCCTGCAAATCTGCATCGGTTATTGTCAGCGACTGTATATTATTGTTCAATGCAATGGCTGTAGTGATAGTTTTAACAGCCTGTCCTTGTTTCACAACGCTTTGAAGTGAAGGTGCAGATGTAGGGACGGGAGTGGATGTGTTCGTTGTAGCAGAAGGTGTAGTATTGCTTCTGCCGCCACCTCCACCACCTCCGCCTCCACCACTACCGCTGGATGCGGCGCTATTATCCACACGAATAGCTTTAGTGGCGGTGAACAGTTTAGGACCATCGGTATTGCGTTCGACTTCACCCTTTTCATTCAGTTCCGGAGAACTGACTTCCAGCTTGTACACGCCATCTTTCAAGTGTTGAATAACGGGCTGACCGTTAGCATCCAGCACAGGCTTGCCATTGTCATCTAATTCGACGTAACTTCCGTCAATACCCTTAAAGGAATATGCGCCTTGTTTGAGGCGAGCGTTAGGTCCTTGTTCTTTGGAAGTCGTTATTCCATCAATCAGACCGATCAATTTATCATCTACGCCGTATACATAAAGCGCGATCTGGTTGGTTTTATCTGTGGTCAGGCGAAAAGCCAAATCTGTTGAGCGCTGAGCACCTGTCCGACTTGGGTAAATAATCGGATTGGTAACACTCAGGTCCTGCAAGCCGAAGCCAGTTGTAGGATTTTCTTTGCCCACATGAACGACGAACGGCAGATGAAGGGTTGGTAGTCCGGCGCTTTTCAGAATAACTTCCCCTTCATATACACCTGTGGCTGCACCCGAATTTGGTTGTACAGACAGGAAGAACGGTTGAGATTTACCCGGTTCTGCCGAAATTGCTCCATTCGCGCCAACACCTTGCAACTGAACGGCAATGTTGCTCACGTCAGGTGTAGCAATCGGCTTAGTTGGATCAGAGGTTACATTATCATGTAAAACGGTGCTGGCCTCATATTGCACAGTGTTAGCCGACAAATTTTTGAGTTGAAGCTGAATCTGCTTCGCATCACTACCAGGTCGTAACACCCCGAAGCTGGCGGAAGGATTGTAATTCACAACCTCCTGCCGATTAAAGTTTTTGTCGAGAATCGTAATCTTTTCGACGGTTTCCAGCAGGGCTGGCGTCTGAATCGCATTAGCGATGTTTACAAGGCCTGCACCTTGGGAATACACATCATATTGGATTTTATCCTCATCAAAGAGTGTAACCGAAGTGTTTGCCAGAGCAGCGCGGATATCAAACGGTGTCCAGTTTGGATGCTGCTGCTTCAGCAGCACAGCAAGTCCAGCCACATGCGGAGATGCCATACTTGTTCCGTTACTACGTTTGTAAGCCTGCTCATACGATGCATCTGGATAGAACTTGGCGAAAGCAGGGTAGGTTGATAAAATGCCAACACCTGGTGCGCTCACGTCCGGTTTGATACTGAGCAGTTCATCTCCGTTCGGTCCGCGGGAGCTGAAATCGGCCATGGTATTACCTGCATTATCTGTGCGAATATAGTCTGCTCCAAAGGAAACTGAGAACTTTTCTCCAGCGTTGTCTACGATTTGTTTAGCCAGTGCACGGCCTTCCTTACCTTTCATGTCAAAGGTTGGAATAAAGTCAAAGCTGTCACCCAAATTGGAATTAACGTAGTCATCGCGACCTGAAATACTTTCCCCTAAATCAGCTTTGGTGATGTCGCCCGCTTTCGTATTCCCATTAAAAACGATAACAGCCTTCGCACCGTTTTTTTTCGCATTTGCGATTTTATCCACGAATGCCAAGTTGCCGCGTGAAACGAGGACGATTTTTCCTGCTACGTCTTTCCCTTCAAAATCATCAGGTTGTCCCAGATTTGCATATACGAGCTCATAAGGGGCAGTTCCTAAAATGGAGGCAAAGTCTTCTCTGCCTGTCTCCCAGCCCATCAAATTAAAATCATAATGTGCATAAGCATCATCAGTTACGGTCTTTTTCAATTCACCGTTAGCCTCCCAATAGGAGTCACGGGTGACCGAAGCTGTACCCGAGAAGCTTTTGCTCGGCGAAGTGGCTGCACCAACGGAAATCGCCAGCTGTGATGTTGCGGGAGAACCCATGGAATAAAAATAGGGGCCTTCCTGTGCCGCATTACCATTCGCTATGACCGCGACTACGCCGGAAAGTACAGCATTATTAATAGCAATGGAATCCGGGGAGTTCGGATCCTTTTCGGAATCCGAGCCCAGCGACAGGTTAATGACGTTCATACCATCTTTGACAGCGCGTTCAATGCCATCAATGACCTGTGCGGAGGAACCGGAGGAACGACCCGTCTTGGTATTGCGTCCAAGCACTTTATACACGTATAAGTCCGATTTATAGGCAATACCCTTTTGTACAATATCCGAGGATTTATTTGCGGCTTTACCGGCAATCGTGCCGGAGACGTGAGTACCATGTGTCGTTCCGCTAAAACCTGTGCCGTATGGGTCATTTTCTTTTTCAAGGAACGGTTCCTCGTAAGGGTCGTTGTCCTGTTCAAAAGAGTCATATCCGCCTTTATAGGCTTCTTTCAAATCCGGATGCTCATAATCGATACCGGTATCAATAACCCCGACCTTGATTCCCTCGCCATTCAATCCTTTGGCCCAGGCTTCAGGAACACCAATCTGGTCCAGCGGTGCGTTATCATAAGTGGCTTCACTGGCTGTAAGTGTTGGCGGATCCTGTACGGGGATGGAATAATACGTTTTGTTTTCATGAATGGATTTTACGCCTGGCAGTTTAGCCAGTTCTGGAATCTTATTGGCTGGCAGTGTGACCTCCAAGCCGTTAAGCACCGTGTTGTACTGGTAATTCACTTGGAGAGAAATACCATGCTCAGCGGCTTGGTCCACGAACGTAGTTTGCTCGGTGGCAATCGCGGATTCCGCTTTTTGCTCAGATTGAGCTGTAAAAGCTTGGATGCCTGTACGTGCCGCATATTTGTCCACGGCTAAGGGCTCACCATCAAGCTGTACGATAACTCTGACCTGGCGGGAAGAGTCTGTGCTGAGCTCTGGCGAAATGAAGGCCGGAGCCGCCTCAATAGTCAATGCTTGCTGAGCTTCCAAAAATGAGTTGAGTTGCAGATCTGCGGTAGCAGCAGAACTGACAGACGGCAGAGACAAGCTTACCGTCAAGGCAAGAGCGAGTGATACGACAGGTATTTTTTTCAAAATGATCGGCTTTTTCAAAGATTTCCCTCTTTTCAATCAAAATATGATATGTCTACATACTAGGATTTGAAGCCACTGCCGTTGTTCTCACGCCTCCCTTAATATCTAAAATAATAGAAT
Source organism: Paenibacillus sp. FSL H8-0168 (assembly GCF_038592955.1). Classification (NCBI taxonomy): domain Bacteria; kingdom Bacillati; phylum Bacillota; class Bacilli; order Caryophanales; family Paenibacillaceae; genus Paenibacillus; species Paenibacillus sp. FSL H8-0168. The sequence goes on from NZ_CP151948.1 coordinate 432,642, forward strand.
TGACCACTGGTGACTAACTTGCCAGTTTTGAGGCATATCTTACCATATTGGTGGGATATATTACTATATGTTTTTTATATTTTTAGAAAAAATAAGGGTAACATCACATATAGATTCCATGGAAATGTTATGAATTTACTAGATTATTTTTGAAAACAATCGAAGGGGAATGGGAGAATGCGAGATTTAATGATATAATCTGCATTGGAATTGTTGAGGTTTCACAATCATGTAAAATGCCTAAGGCAAAGGAGTCGATTATGTTGGCAAAAACATTGATTTTCGGGCATAAAAATCCGGATACGGATACCATTTGCTCAGCTATTGCTTATGCAGACTTAAAAACCAAACTGGGCGCGGACGTAGAGCCGGTTCGTCTGGGCGAGGTGAACGGGGAAACGCAGTATGCACTAGATTATTTCAAAGTGAGCGCGCCACGTCTGGTTGAGCAGGTTTCTGCTGAAACGGACAACGTCATTCTGGTCGATCATAATGAACGCCAGCAAAGCGCCGCTGATATTGACAAGGTACGTGTAACTGAAGTCATCGACCATCACCGGATCGCTAACTTTGAAACAAGCCAGCCGTTATACTTCCGCGCTGAGCCAGTGGGTTGCACAGCCACCATTTTGAACAAGCTCTACAAGGAAAATGGTGTAGCGATTCCGAAAGAAATCGCAGGTCTAATGTTGTCCGCGATTATTTCCGATTCCCTGTTGTTCAAATCCCCAACCTGCACGGATCAAGACGTAGCTGCTGCTCGTGAACTGGCTGAAATTGCTGGTGTAGATGCAGATCGTTACGGTTTTGACTTGCTTAAAGCGGGAGCTGATTTGAGTGGTCATACCATTGAACAGTTAGTAAGTCTGGATGCCAAAGAATTTCAGATGAATGGTCGCAAAGTGGAAATTGCTCAAGTGAACGCAGTAGACGTCAACGATGTGCTATCGCGTCAGGCTGACCTAGAAGCTGCATTATCCCAAACCATTGAGGCCAAAAATCTCGATCTGTTCCTGTTCGTTGTAACAGACATTGTGAACAGTGATTCCATTGGTATTGCCCTGGGAAGTCAAGCACAAGCGGTTGAGAAAGCCTATAATGTTCAGTTGGACGACAATAAGGCTGTTCTAAAAGGCGTTGTATCGCGCAAATCGCAAATTGTGCCTGTATTGACTGACGCTTTTAACAGTTTGTAATGATAAATAATAAGCCTCCTGAACCCGACTGTATGATGGCAGTGGGAGCAGGGGGCTTATTTTTATTTCTTCAGTTCTGCCAGGACGTCCCCGATGCGGAATTCAAATGCCAATTTCAACTGATCGCTCATCAGGTGCCAGGCGTTTTCAGCTACAGCGAGATCGCCGCTATGGGTAAAGGCATGTGCGGCACCCATGTATTTTTTATACTTCACAGGGACATCTGCTTTAATCAGCCGTTTGGCATACAACTCGGCTTCGTCAGCCAAGGAGTCCAACTCCGCGGTTATGATCAGAGCAGGAGGGAGATTATGTAGTGATTCTGCAAAAATGGGGGAAACTAACGGATTTCGCGCCTCATCTGGTGAGTTCAGATAACTTTCATTAAAGATTTTTGCTACTCGTGGTGGAATCCCCTTCTCGAATTGGGGCTTCAATTTGGGATTTGTAGCAATATCCAGTGGTGGGTAATCCAGTACCTGATATACAATCGGAAATTCCTTGCGCTCTCGGGCCATAAGACACAGCGCTGCCGCTAGATTGCCACCCGCACTGTGTCCCCCAACCGCAATGCGTTGAGGATCTACGTTAAGCACATCAGGATGCTCGTACAACCATTGGGTCACATCATAGCTTTCCTGTAGCGGGATAGGGAATTTATGTTCCGGGGCCAAGCGATAATCGACATTAACGACGACGCAATTCGCACGTTCAGCAATGACCGGACACCAGGGATCATCCATTTCGGCGCTACCCATTACAAAGCCGCTGCCATGGAAATTTACAAATACAGGGAGTGGATCAGCAGACCGGTGAGAAGGTTCATATACAATCACCCTGGAGTCACCAACAGAGGTGGGAATGATCCTTTCTTTCCGATGTACTTTGGGAGAATGCGAAGGTTTGAAATCGGACGCAGCTACCATTCTGCCAGCCGATATGCGGGCAAGTTTGACGAACAGTTTTTGTCTCAGTCTTCGCACCATTTTTCTCTCTCCTCTCTGGAGTCGGTTAGACGCGAACCTTTAACATCTTCAAACGCAGAACGTACACGTGACAAATAGGTTTGGAACTGACAGATTTCCGACTCACTAAAGTCTGACATCAAACGTGACGCCAGCCCTACGAAAAAGGGATCCATCTGTTGAATTTTACTTCTTCCTTTATCGTTCAGGGACACAAACACTCCCCGCTTGTCATTGGGATCGTCATATTTATTAATGAATCCCTCTTGTTCGAGAGAAATAACCATAGAACTGATTGCTGCCCGGCTTACACCCATCTTATCAGCCAAAGCAGAAGGAGATGACATTTCATCTCTTTGCGCTGAAAGTACACAAAGCGCGATATATTGCCCGTAGGAGAGACCAAATTCACGTGAACGTTTTTCCATATTCTTACGTATTTCATACGTTATGGAAAATAAATCTACCAAAACACCAATCGGTTTATTGCCACCTGGAAAGAGATTATAGGCCAGTTGACGAATTTCGGAGTCCAAAAAAAAGAACATGCGATCCACCTCGATGTAGTTAATTAGTTAACTGTAATTTAATTAACCACTGGTTGCAATGATTTATACAAACTTTGTTCCGCATTTTTTTAAAATATATCTGTAAAACGTCATATCCAGGGACCGATACACTGATCGAGGCCCTGATTCACAAAGGCTTGTATGGAGGGCTGACGCAGGGTACGTCCTTCTTGCCACCGCCACTCACTATATTGAACCTTGGCGGTATACATGGGTTGCACCCAAAACGCATCTTGATGCCGATCCGGTTTATTGCTAAAGGGTCGTTCCGATATGGTATGTGGCAGCAGGCGCTCGGTAAGCTGACGCCAATCTCCCCGAGTCAGCTTACCCGTACCCACATGCCCGATATAGCGCAGCATTCCTTGTTTATCATATTGGCCCAGCAACACAGCGTTGATAATGCCTCCGTTCAGGGTATAGCCACCGATAACGGCAATGATATCGCCATAATTTTTGACCTTGAGCCATCGTCCGTCCTTTCCGCCCAATGTGTACGGACTATCCAGCTTTTTACACACAATGCCTTCCATTCCTTGGCTGCACATGACCTGAAATAGAGCTTGTCCATCAGGATGAGCGGGAGCCAGTTGAATCCGTTCATTCGGTATGATGATCTGATGCAGCAGTTCAAGCCTTTCCTGTAATGGTTTAAGATGAACCCACTCCCCGTTCAGATAAACAATATCAAACAACATGTAAGTAGCGGGTACAGCTTTATAGGCTGACTGAATTCGATCCGTCCGACGAATCAGATCCCGTCGCATAATTTCATGGAACGATGGCTTACCGTCGGCACCGAGTGCGATCATTTCCCCGTCCAATATGACCGAATCAGCCTTACAGTAGGAGGGGAAGAGAGCAAGCTCCGGGTATAAAAGCGTTCGTTCGTGCTGTTTGCGGTTGAACAGACGCGTGCTGCCCTGGTCGTGATACGTCAAAATTCTCGTACCGTCCCATTTTATTTCGTAACGCCAAAGGCCTGTTGCATCTACAGGTACTTTTTCGCTCAGTTCCGGTTCAAACGGGATGACAGGTTTTAATTCCGTACGCAACGCAGCACCTCCCTTGCCTTCATTGGAATAAATATAGTGTCGACGATAGATCATATTTTATGTATGTGATGTTTCGCTGATTCCTAAATAGGGGAATGATAAGGATATCTTTCGTCGGCATGAAGTGATTGCAGTAAATTCGTAGCATGGAGTTGTAACGGGATGTTCTTCAGTCAGAAAGGAGATTGGTTTCATGAGACAAATTCGCGAGGAGGACCATGCAGTAGTCATGGTGGATGATGGACAGGTAGTTGCAGAAGTAGGCTATAAATCCATAGATGACCACTCATTGGTCATTGACCATACATTTGTATCCGAGCAGTTACGGGGTCAAAAAATCGGCAAGGAGCTTATCGACCGAGTGGTTGATATGGCAAGGAATGAGCATAAAAAGGTTATTCCTGCTTGCTCGTACGCGCTTGCTCTGTTCAAGCGCCATCAGGAATACAGTGACGTATGGCAGCAATGAATATGGATCATCAAGGCTGCTTAATTGCATAACCGATACAACACCGGAGCGGGTAATCAGACCTTCCCGGTGTTTTTTGTGTGCATAGAGCTTGTAAAATCAATGCATTCTACCGTTGATATAGGGAAGTAAAGGGCTATTCTCAAATGTTGAAGCATATTTTCTGACAGATGGCTATGAAATTGTTCATACTGTTGTCACTTCACAGGCTGTCCATGAGTTCTATATAATATATTATGGTTATGACTACAACAGTAACGAAAACCTGAATTTAACGAAGGAGACGCTCATGATGAATAAAGCGAGTGAGGACAAGCAGTACGTTCCAACGAGCAATCGTAATTTTACAGCCTTGATTATCACCGTTTCCATTATAGCCAACGTGATTATTTTGCTGCTGTTCTTTTCGCCGATCGGATACCAGGGTAGTGTGAGTTTTGATCTCACTATTTTCCCAAGGCTGAATGCGATTTTTAACAGCTTCACATTTATTTTTCTGGTGGCTGCACTGGTTGCTATTTTCAAAAAGAACATTAAGCTTCATAAGACCTTTGTTTTACTGGCCTTCGCCAGCACCGTTTTATTTTTATTTTCCTATCTGACCTTTCACTACATTTCGCCGGAAACTGCAAAATATGGTGGGGTGGGTATCCTTCGGCCGATTTACTTTACGCTGTTGATTTCGCATAGCATACTGGCTGCGATTATTGTACCGCTGGCCCTGTTCACGGTTGTATGGGGATGGACGATGCAGGTAGCAAAACATCGTAAGATTGCACGCTGGACGATGCCGATTTGGCTATATGTGAGCTTGACCGGGGTACTGGTGTACGTTTTCATGGCCCCATACTATTAATAGATTAAACCCTTTGCGGGTTGATTTAGGGAAATGGCGTCTCTGCTGAAGAGACGTCTTTTTTGTATCCAATAAAAGAAAAATTATTCCTTCTAAATTTATTTTATTGAAAAAACGTTCCTTCTTTAGCGGCATTTCTGCTATAATTTGCCTTAATCAACTAAGAACAAGGGGGTCACCATGTGACAAAGAAAGCGAAAGGCAGGTTACGGTTGCTTGTATCTATGCTAGCGCTGGTTGTACTGCTGAGCAGCTGCGGTGGTGGAGGATCAAAGTCGGAAAAGGTTGACGGAGGGAAAGTAACACTGCAATTTTGGACCATTGCACTACAACCTACATTTACCCCGTATTTCAATCGGGTGATTGCCGATTATGAGCAGAAGAACCCCAATGTCAAAATTGACTGGAAGGATTACCCTTATGACGCAGTAACCAATAAGCTGTTGACAAGTATCGCTAGCAACAGCAGTCCAGATGTAGTCAATCTCAATACAGAATTTGCTAGCCAAATGGGCTCCAAGGGTGCTGTTGTTGATATGAATGAGCATTTGTCGCCCGAGGAAAAGGCTGCTTATTTCGAGGGTATTTATAATTCTACCGTTATTAACGGTAAAGCTTATGCGCTACCCTGGTATACCGGTACAGAAGTGCTTTACATGAATACAAAGCTGGTCAAAGCTGCCGGATTGGACCCTGCCCATCCGCCCAAAACCCGGGAGGAATTGTCTGAATGGGGCCGTCAGATTAATAGAAAAATTGGCAAGGCAGGCTATGCTCAGCAGCTTGTATCCAAGCTTTTCGCTGTGGACGGCATTCCTATCCTAAATAAAGAAAAGACAGCAGCGGCGTTCAACACACCAGAAGCAGTCACTATGATTGATAATCTAAAAAAACAGATGGAAGATGGCATTGTACTCAAGGAAGACGCTGAATTCTCACAACAAGTGAAATATTATGCCGGCGAGCAGGTTGCTTTCGAGCTGGCAGGCCCGACGTTCATCAATTTTATCAAAACGGCAGCGCCGGATGTTTATAAGAACACAATTGCTGTCCCTGTCCCAACCGGCAAAGCCGATGTGCGGCTCTCCAACTCCATGGACCTGGTCGTACCTGCTAAGTCTGCACATGTGGACGAAGCAGTGAAATTTGCTGTTTTCTTGACAAACGCAGAGAGTCAAACAGCTTTTTCTAAAGCGGCGAATACACTACCTTCCACGAAAGACTCCATTAAAGATCCATATTTTACTCAGTCTGACAAATCATTAGAAGCACAAGCCAAGGTAGTATCCGCGCAAAGCTTGGATAAGGCGACAGATTATATGGTCGGTGTGCCTAATGCCAAAGATGTGAACAGTGCCATTGCGCGAGCTTTACAAAATATGGTATTGAACGGCACGGATACGAAGCAGACGCTTACTGCTCTGGAGCAGGAAGTGAACGATATTTTAAAGCAATAGGTTTGACAGGGGAGTAAGTGAATACTCCCCTGTTCATTTATCAAAATCAGGTGGTGATGCAGCATGATCAAATGGTTGAGGTCGGAGTCCTTTACGGCCTGGGCCTTTATGACGCCGGGACTGTTATTGCTTGCCGTCTTTGTATTTTGGCCTATTATTTACAGCATTCCGCTGGCATTGACGGACTACTCTGTCATATCAGACACCCATTTTGTCGGCTTGGATAATTTTGAAGCGGCGTTTAAGGACCGTAACTTTCTTATTTCGATTTGGAACTCATTGTTGTACGTGCTCATTGTCCCCTTTCTTCAAATTTTCTCCATCCTGATGGCTGTGCTTGTGAATAGCCGTATCCCGGGAATTAAAATATTTCGTACGACCTACTACATCCCTGTTGTGACTTCGATGGTAGCGGTAGCCTTAATTTGGAGCTGGCTGTTGGGCAAAAACAGCATAGTGAACTACTTGCTCATGCAGGTCGGCTTGATTAGCAAAGACATACACTGGTTATCGGACAGCAACTTGGCTTTGTATGTACTAATGTTCATCACAATGTGGAAGGGACTCGGGTATTATATGATGCTCTATCTGGCTGGATTACAAAATATTCCCCAAGATCTGTACGAAGCCGCTAGAGTCGACGGAGCAAGCCGATGGCGTCTGATTGTCCATATTACTCTTCCGCTGCTGAGACCCTACGTTCTGTTCTGTACCCTTATATCGCTCATGTCAGCTATTCGCGTATTTGATGAAGTGTATGTACTAACCAAGGGTGGGCCGGGAACGGCCACGTTGACATCCAGCTTGTATATTTTTCAAAAGGGCATGGAGCAGTTTAATTTTGGATATGCTTCCGCGCTTGGCTTAATTGTCGGTGCAATGATTGCCGTACTTAGTATTATCGTATTCCGATTCAATAGGAAAGGCGGTGTCAATCCCTATTGATGAATCTAAAGGATGACAAAATGCTACGCTCATCTCTTCCTAAAAAGGAAAGCAGCCGCATCATGCGCAGTCTTGCTCGAATACTGAGAATGACGGTCATCTACGTGCTTCTAGTGCTACTCGCCCTCTTTTTAATGGGACCGTTCCTATGGCTGCTCAGCGTATCCCTCATGCCAGGCCGCAACATTTTTTCAACGCCACCCGCTATTTTTCCGACCTTTATTGATTTCGACAACTACGTTCAGGTGTGGCAGTTCATGAATTTTCCAAAGTATATGCTGAATACGGTCATCATTACGGTGTTGGGCGTTGTGCTCAATGTGGTGCTCGCCAGTCTGACAGGATATCCCTTGGCTGTATTTCGTTTTAAGGGTAAAAATCTGGTGTTTACGCTGCTGATTGCCACGATGATTATTCCTTCCTACACCGCATTTATTGTGCATTATCTGACCATTCAAGGGCTTCATCTAGGCAATACCTATTTAGGTGTGGTGTTGCCTGGGGCAGTCTCCGTTTTCAACATTTTTCTAATGCGACAGACGTTTATTCATATTCCTACCGATGTGCGTGATTCCGGTAAAATGGACGGCGCCTCGGAGTTCCGAATTTGGTGGCAGCTGGTGCTTCCGCTGGTCAAGCCAGCGCTGGCTGTAATCTCTCTATTGGAGGCGATGTCGTTCTGGAACAGCTTTCTGTGGCCTATCGTTATTTTGAACGATACGGAGCTATATCCGCTGGCAGCTGCGCTCACGTATCTCAACGGTCAATTTGCCTATAACTTCGGCTGGATTGCTGCAGGCACAATGATTTCGGTACTGCCGATCATTATATTGTTCCTGTTTACGCAGCGCTACTATATGGAAGGTCTGGCGGGAGCGGTAAAAGGATAAGCCAGTAGTCACGGCTACGAAGAGCCTGTGAAGGGAAGGAGACGATTGCGATGAAATTGTCCAAAGGAATGGGGCCTCATTCAGGTGAAGGGCTATCACGGCAGGAGATACAATATTATTTTCGTGATGTGTATGACAGCGGGGAAAGGCTGGTTATCTCCGAACCGCGACTGATCTGTGAACTGTCCTCTCGCTTTGCAATGAATCAGGAGTATGAAGGTGTGCTGGACCCTGAGGGACCGATCAAGCTCATTGTACCTCCAGGACCGGGTGTACCGACTGAAACACGGGGAAGCGTACAGTTGGTGCTCGAATATGACGGAACGCTTGCTGCAGACGGATATCGGTTGGACATTCAGAAGGACGGGCGGATTGAAATCCACGCTTCCAATAAAAGAGGGCTCAAATACGGCATGGATGCCCTGCATCTCCTGCTTCAGGTGGAACAGGAGCGATGTACTCTGCCGGTGATGTCTATTCGGGATGAGCCTTCCTTTCCGGTCCGAGGAATTATTGAAGGCTTTTATGGGAAACCGTGGAGTTTCGCGGATCGGCTGGATGCCGTCCGTTTTATGGCTGCGCATCGGATGAACACGTTCATGTATGCCCCCAAGGATGATCCATATCATCGTGAGCTATGGAGAGAGCCGTACCCTGAGGATACGTTTGCCCAGATCCGCGAATTGAAGGAAGCCTGCGAACAGCATGAGATTGATTTTCATTATTGTATCAGCCCAGGGAACGACCTGAGCTTTGGCAGCGATGAAGATTTCCTCAAATTGGCGGAAAAGCTGGCGGCCGTGATTGCGATTGGCGTACGTCATTTTTCTGTATTAATGGATGACATTGACTATGTACTCAAAGGGGAAAATCGACATTTGCTGGGCCGCTCGGGTCACGCTCATGTCTTTTTGACGAACAAGGTGCATGCATGGCTGGCTGAACGACTGCCTGAATTTACGCTGACGGTCTGTCCTTCGGAATATTGGTCGTATTGGGATACCGAATACAAAAAGGATTTCCGTGAGCGGCTGCATCCGGAGATTAAGGTGTTCTGGACGGGGTACTTTGTTTTTGCCCCACAGATTAGCCGCGAGCACGCCGCTGATAATCATGCATACTTTGGGCATGAGCTGTGGCTGTGGGATAACATCCCGGTGAATGATTGTGACCATGATCGGTTATTCCTTGATCCGCTACGCGGACGGTATTCCGGGCTACCGGACTGCGGACATACCGGTATGGTGGCCAACCCGATGAATCAGTGGGAATGCTCCAAAGTGACGCTCATTACGATGTCCCACTACATGTGGAACAGTGAACGGTATATGCCTGAGCTATCCTGGGAATGGGCTGCGCGGGAGTTAGCGGGAGAGCGTGCGGATGAACTGATGTTTTTCTGTCGTCAAAACAGGAACAGCCGACTGGGCGGCAGCGCGTATGAGGACGTGGACCTAGCTTTGAAAATGCGCGATATCCCTGCGCTGGATATGTACTTTGAGCGGCTGCTTCAGGCGGTGAGCGTCCTGCGGAACGTGCCTGCCGATGATCTAGCCGCAGGGTTCGTGTCCCAGGCTGCACCGTGGCTGGAACGTGCCGAGCTGGATGCGGGCCTGTGGCAGGTGTTGCGTCAAGCCGCGCTCAGCAGCGAGCGACAGGACGATGCACAGTCGGGGGAGAGCAGCACGCCGAGCGAAGCAGTTGACGGGCAAGAGCCGTCGCCTCTGACGGACGAAATCGCAGGAAAACTGCGACGCGGTATCACTGCTTGCTTAGAAGCGGAGGCTCGGCTGGGTAGCAATCCGGCTATCCGTGCTGCCGCGCAGTGGGGTTATGTCGATCAGGATGAACAAGGCAAATATCGGCTGATCTTGTAAGTGTCTGCGATGGATTAAGAAACCAAGGCAGCATAGCTGCCCTGAAAATAATCATTTGCCGTTAGGATAACGGTAATTTTCAGGAGAGGTGGAATGTACGGTGAAGTCAAACACCCGATTACTTTTTATACCGCTGGATGAGCGGCCCTGTAATTATCAATTTCCTTATTTACTGGCACAAGGCACAGACTTGGAAATGGAGCGGCCCCCATTGGAATGGATGGGGCAAAAGAAAACCCCTGGCGATACGACCAGACTATGGGCATGGCTCGAAGAACGCGCAGCGACTGCTGATGGAGCCATTGTTGCGATGGATACGTTGCTGTACGGAGGAATCGTACCTTCTCGACTACACGGTATGTCGAGCGAGCAGGTCAGAGATAGAGTGAATCGGCTTCGCAGGCTAAAGCAATTATATCCGCAACTGACCCTGTATGCATTTCAACTGATTATGCGTTGTCCGCAATACTCTTTGGCTGATGAAGAACCGGATTACTATGCCGATTGGGGCCGTGAGATATTCCGAAAGGGCTTCATTGAGCATCGTCAGGAGCTGGGGATCGCTACCGCAGAAGAGTTGCTCGAATTAGCTGATATCAGCGAGCGTTTGCCAATGGAAATACTGGATGATTATCTGGGACGTCGCCATGTGAATTTGGAGGCCAATGAGGTTGCACTGGATCTCGTAGCAGAAGGTATCATTGATTTTATGATCATTCCACAGGATGATTCGGCTCCCTACGGCTATACCGCCAAGGATCAGCAGCGGCTAAGAAGTCGTATTTCTGAGCTTGGGCTGGATTTGAATGTATACATGTACCCGGGGGCAGATGAAGTGGGTTGTACGTTGCTGGCTCGTTGGGTTAACAAGATGAATAATGTAGTCCCACTGGTGTATCCTCGATTGTCTGCTTTGCAGGGGGCATTCGTAGTTCCGCTTTTTGAAGATCGATATTTTTACGAAACCTTAAAATATCAGATTATGGCGGCAGGTGGGCTAATAGCTTCCTCAGCAATGGAGGCTGATTTGATTTTGTTGGCTAACACACCCGGTGACACGATGGCAGAAGCTTCATCCCAGCAGCGTGCAATGACCGGATATGATGTACATCGGAATGTAGTAGAGCTGGTTGAGTACGGTTCTTATATGCTGCAATATGCAGGTCAAAATGTTGCAGTTGCTGATGTGGGCTACGCCAACGGCGCAGATCTCAAGCTAATTAGACTATTGAAGCAAAAAGGACTGCTTTTTAAGCTGGCGGGTTATGCAGGCTGGAATACCAGTTCTAACACGCTGGGCACCGTCATTGCCCAGTCCATGCTGTATACCCACTATGGCTCTACGGAGGAACATTTGGATTTTCTGTCGCTGCGCTACGCCGAGGATGCCTGTTATTGCGCTGTGGTACGTACGGCTATGAGTAACGGGATTGTGGAGCAGATGGGTTTTACCAAGTTTATGCTCGATGGACCGAGAGGCTCGGTAGCTGCGGTTATTCGCGGACGGCTGGAGCAGGCGCTCAATGAATATGTGAACGGGCCGGAAGGCCGCGTGGAAATTACAGATTGCTACATGCCGTGGAACCGCACCTTTGAAGTCGGATTAACCGTACGGCATCATGCCGAGAAGAGAGGGTGATTCCTATGGGAATGGAAGGTGTGTTATCCAAAGTTCAGCACGGACTGATCGTATCCTGTCAGGCGCTGCCAGGCGAACCGTTGCATGGAGCAGATTCTATGGTCAAAATGGCGCTTGCCGCACAGCAGGGTGGAGCTGTAGCGATTCGCGCCAATGGCGCATCGGATGTACGTGCGATTAAACAGGCGATTTCTCTACCAGTCATTGGCTTGATTAAGCGGGATTATGATGATTCTGATATTTACATTACGCCTACCCTTCGTGAAATGGAGGAACTGGTGGAGGCAGGCGCGGATATCATTGCGCTGGATGCCACATTACGACCGCGCCCAGCGGGATGCAAGCTGAAGAGGCTCATAGATTATGCCCATGAGCAGGGAGTTACTTCCATGGCAGACATTTCGACACTGGAGGAGGCGCTTCATGCGGCCTCTCTTGGCGCAGACTGCGTATCCACCACGTTATCTGGGTATACACCGTACTCTACTCGGATTGAGGGTCCTGATCTGGAGCTGGTTCGGAGAGCGTCAGAACTGGTTCCCGTTCCTTTAATTGCAGAGGGCAAAATCTATGATCCGGCGCAGGTTGAGGAAGCATTCCGAATGGGAGCACATGCAGTGGTCGTAGGCTCGGCGATTACCAGACCCCAATTGATTACGCAGCGGTTTGCCGATGCCGCAAGGAAGGCAGTGAAATGCATCTATGGAGATGAACGACCGAATTAACACGTATTATCCTTCATTAACGAAATCGGAGCAGAAAGTCGCCTTGTGCGTACTGGAGCATCCCGCAGACATCATATATTTCTCCGTGACAGAGCTGGCGGATTTTGCAGGTACAGGTGAAACGACCGTCATGCGCTTTTGCCGGAAGATTGGTTTCAAAGGCTATCAGGATTTCCGACTGTCCCTGGCGCAAAACCAGACTTATCGTAAAACTGATATGGGCGAGGAGAACATCGACCCAGATGACGAACAAGATATTACGCGTACGGTGTATCACAACATGCTCGACATTTTGCACTCCAGTATGGGGCTACTGGACCATTCAGAGCTTGGTCGTGCAATTGCGTGTCTCGATCAAGCGGGCTATGTTCAATTTTTCGGTGTAGGCGCTTCGGGAATTTCTGCGCAGGATGCTAAAAACCGTTTCTTACGGATCGGGCGTCGCGCCGAGGCTGTGGCAGACGGACATATTCAGTCGATGATGGCGGTGTCCATGAACCCGGGTGATGTGGCTATCGGCATTAGTGTATCAGGAAGTACGCTGGATACGAACGATATGCTGCATAAAGCCAAGCAAAACGGTGCAACTGTTATCGCAATTACGAATTATGCCAAATCACCCATTACCTCCATTGCGGATATCGTGTTGCTGACCGCAGGCAAGGAAGCTCCAATAGAAGGTGGTTCAATCGGCGCTAAAATCTCACAACTATTCGTGATTGACCTCATCTGCGAAGGGCTTGCTCGCAAGCATACGAATCACACCAAACAGATGAAGGAAAAAACAGCGAGGGCCGTTATTGAACGAAGCTATTGAGATTTTTCAGTTGTGAATTGAAAACTTGCGCTCCGACAGTTCAATGACTTGTGTTTGTGGTGCTTATGAATGGCTATTTCATGTATTGCTATTAATAGAAGGTTTGTACAAAGAGCTAGTAAGCTTTTATGTAGGGCAACAAGGAGGGTGGTGTGGTGGCAGCTGCTGTGAACAGAGTCATTGGAATCGACATTGGGGGCACATCGGTGAAGGCCGCCATAGTGGCACAGGACGGATCGGTGCTTGATGAAATCCGGCTGGATACGGACGCTTCCCGTGGACGTGAATGGGTGTTGTCGCAGGTGTCAGAATCTGTGCTCGGACTGTTGCGTTCTTTTGGAGATACCAGCATCGATGCCCATATAGATGTGGGCGCTCTAGGCATTGCTACTGCTGGCCGAGTAAATGTGGAGAGCGGCGAAGTTGTGTATGCCACAGATAACCTACCTGGCTGGCAAGGTACATCCTTAGTAACGTGGGCTAAAGAAAAACTGGCTTTACGAGCGGTTGCTGATAATGATGCGAACGCCGCTTTACTTGGAGAAGCGTGGCAGGGAGCGGGGAAAGGCAAGCGACGCTTGGTGATGCTCACGTTGGGAACAGGTGTCGGAGGTGCATATATGGAAAATGGCCTCTTGTGCAGAGGGGCTCATTGGAGCGGCGGTGATTGGGGTCACAGTATTCTATACCCCGGAGGACACCCCTGTAATTGCGGAAAAAAAGGGTGCGCCGAGCAATATGTATCGGGGAGCGCCCTGTTACGTCGAGGTAGGGAACACGTCGGTAAATTGTACCGCTCGGGAAACGAGATTGTGAAAGAGGCCGTTCACGGTAACCAGGAGGCAATCCAGGTGCTGGATGAATACACCGCAGATTTAGCTGTACTTCTAGCTAACATCTCGGTGACTCTTGATCCTGAGGGGATCATTGTAGGCGGAGGAGTAGCGGACACGGGAGAGGTCTGGTGGCCCATGCTGGAAAAGCATCTGCACCAATTTGGAGTTCAAACGGAAGTAAGTCGGGCATTGTTGGGCAATCGCGCTGGAATCATCGGCGCTGCACGGCTTGCCTTCGAAATGACCGAGTCCTAGTACAAGAATGAAAGGGGAACGAACCATGACGCAAAAACGGCTTGATACCGACATTGTTGTGATTGGCGGAGGTCTGGGGGGGACATCGGCAGCTCTTGCGGCGGCGAAGGCTGGCATGAGAGTCATCGTGACAGAGGAGACGGACTGGTTAGGGGGGCAGTTAACTTCACAGGCGGTTCCTCCAGATGAGCATCGATGGATCGAACAATTTGGTTGCACAGCAACATACCGTGAGTTCCGTAATCGTGTACGTGACTATTACCGTCAGAACTATCCGTTAACCGAAGAAGCTCGAAATAATCCCATTCTCAATCCTGGGAACGGTTGGGTAAGCCGTCTGGCTCATGAACCACGGGTAGCTCTGCGGGTGCTTGAAGATATGCTCGCTCCTTATTTGAATACGGGGCGCGTTCATGTATACTATCACACCGTGCCTATTGCCGTTCAGACGGATGGGGACTGTATTACTTCTGTAACTGTCCGTACCTCGAATAGCGCTGATCATAAGTGTGGATTTAGAGTGCTGCACGGAACGTTTTATCTGGATGCGACAGAGTGTGGTGATCTCCTTCCAATGGCGGGCGTGGAGCATACGAGTGGAGCGGAGTCGCGGGCTGCTACGGGTGAACCTCATGCACTGGAGTGTGCTAACCCTTTTGATATGCAATCTATCACACATGTGGCTGCCGTAGACTATATTCCCCAGGAAAGCTTCATTATAGAGCGGCCGCAACAATATGATTTCTGGAGAGATTATATTCCTTCCTTTTCCCGTTTTCCGATTTTGAGCTGGTTTGCTACAGACGCGGATGATACCAGTAAACTAAAACAGTTCACATTGTTTCCTAACGATCAGGGCATTGTATCCTTATGGGATTATCGTCGTATTGTAGATCCCTCGATATGGAGCGAACCGCTAAATGATGGTGAGGTAACTCTTTTAAACTGGGCGCAAAATGATTATTACCTAGGGCCATTGATCGGTGTTACCGCTCAGGAGCAGGCAAAACATCGAGAAGGAGCGCGTGAGTTGACTCGTTCATTAATATATTGGCTTCAAACCGAAGCGCCCCGGTTAGATGGAGGGTTCGGCTATCCGGGAATTCGACCACGGGGTGATATTCTCGGCACTTCTGACGGTCTGGCTAAAACGGCTTATATTCGCGAGTCACGTCGAATTCAGGCCAATTATATGATATCTGAGTTTGATGTAAGTCGCGAGCTTCGGGGAGAAGAGGGTCCTAAGCGATATACAGACAGTGTAGGTGTAGGTAGCTATCATTTGGATCTTCATCCAACTACGGTATCTCAGCGAACATTCTACATCCCTAACTATCCCTATGAAATTCCATTGGGCTCACTTATTCCGGTGAGGGTGCGCAATTTACTTCCTGCCTGCAAAAATATAGGGATGACCCAAATAGCCAATGGCTGCTATCGATTGCATCCTACAGAATGGAATATAGGAGAATCAGCGGGAAGCCTAGCGGCTTACTGTGTCTCCAACGAAGTATATCCCATTGAAGTGAGCCGATCAGCAGAGCATCTTGGATGTTTTCAAAATGTTCTTCTTCGCCAAGGTGTCGAATTGCACTGGCCTGCAGAGGTATTTGAGCCACAGGAAGTCATCAGCTAATGAAGGGGCAACTAGCCCCTCGACTGATTTTAAATGAGCTGAAAGATAAGTGGATTTATGATGAAATAAAAAAATGAAAAAAAGTGCTTGCTAATTTGCTTGGGTTTATGATATATTATTTTAGCTGACAACAAAACAGCAGTTTCAAAAGCGAAAAACTTGGGTGAAATGATCTTCAAAAAAAAGAAAAAAATAACCCTTGCATTTTTGAAACGAACATGGTATGATCTTATAGCTGCTGAAAAACGCAGCGAAAGAGAAATGTTTGATCTTTGAAAACTGAACAACGAGTGAGTAAAATGATTTTGCTTGCAAAATCAAACAAGAGATATTTTTATCTCGTCAGTTTCAACATGAGCTTATCGCTCTTTCTATAAACCAACTTCGGTTGGTCTTTAATGGAGAGTTTGATCCTGGCTCAGGACGAACGCTGGCGGCGTGCCTAATACATGCAAGTCGAGCGGGGTTATGTAGAAGCTTGCTTCTACATAACCTAGCGGCGGACGGGTGAGTAACACGTAGGCAACCTGCCCACAAGACAGGGATAACTACCGGAAACGGTAGCTAATACCCGATACATCCTTTTCCTGCATGGGAGAAGGAGGAAAGACGGAGCAATCTGTCACTTGTGGATGGGCCTGCGGCGCATTAGCTAGTTGGTGGGGTAAAGGCCTACCAAGGCGACGATGCGTAGCCGACCTGAGAGGGTGATCGGCCACACTGGGACTGAGACACGGCCCAGACTCCTACGGGAGGCAGCAGTAGGGAATCTTCCGCAATGGGCGAAAGCCTGACGGAGCAACGCCGCGTGAGTGATGAAGGTTTTCGGATCGTAAAGCTCTGTTGCCAGGGAAGAACGTCTTGTAGAGTAACTGCTACAAGAGTGACGGTACCTGAGAAGAAAGCCCCGGCTAACTACGTGCCAGCAGCCGCGGTAATACGTAGGGGGCAAGCGTTGTCCGGAATTATTGGGCGTAAAGCGCGCGCAGGCGGCTCTTTAAGTCTGGTGTTTAATCCCGAGGCTCAACTTCGGGTCGCACTGGAAACTGGGGAGCTTGAGTGCAGAAGAGGAGAGTGGAATTCCACGTGTAGCGGTGAAATGCGTAGAGATGTGGAGGAACACCAGTGGCGAAGGCGACTCTCTGGGCTGTAACTGACGCTGAGGCGCGAAAGCGTGGGGAGCAAACAGGATTAGATACCCTGGTAGTCCACGCCGTAAACGATGAATGCTAGGTGTTAGGGGTTTCGATACCCTTGGTGCCGAAGTTAACACATTAAGCATTCCGCCTGGGGAGTACGGTCGCAAGACTGAAACTCAAAGGAATTGACGGGGACCCGCACAAGCAGTGGAGTATGTGGTTTAATTCGAAGCAACGCGAAGAACCTTACCAGGTCTTGACATCCCTCTGACCGGTCTAGAGATAGACCTTTCCTTCGGGACAGAGGAGACAGGTGGTGCATGGTTGTCGTCAGCTCGTGTCGTGAGATGTTGGGTTAAGTCCCGCAACGAGCGCAACCCTTATGCTTAGTTGCCAGCAGGTCAAGCTGGGCACTCTAAGCAGACTGCCGGTGACAAACCGGAGGAAGGTGGGGATGACGTCAAATCATCATGCCCCTTATGACCTGGGCTACACACGTACTACAATGGCCGGTACAACGGGAAGCGAAATCGCGAGGTGGAGCCAATCCTAGAAAAGCCGGTCTCAGTTCGGATTGTAGGCTGCAACTCGCCTACATGAAGTCGGAATTGCTAGTAATCGCGGATCAGCATGCCGCGGTGAATACGTTCCCGGGTCTTGTACACACCGCCCGTCACACCACGAGAGTTTACAACACCCGAAGTCGGTGGGGTAACCCGCAAGGGAGCCAGCCGCCGAAGGTGGGGTAGATGATTGGGGTGAAGTCGTAACAAGGTAGCCGTATCGGAAGGTGCGGCTGGATCACCTCCTTTCTATGGAGAATCGTTTCCTGCAACGGAAACATTCAAATATGAAGCGTATGCTTCAAAAACTACTCACTCGTTGCTCAGTTTTGAGAGCTCAAACTCTCAAAAAGGCTGGTTTTTTACAGCTTTGCACCTTGAAAACTGGATACCGAAACGAAATTGCGTTTTAGAATATTCCTTTAAGCTGATCTTGTGTAAACAAGTGAAATAAAGGTAGCTGCCTTGAATTTCATTCACACATTCGTGTTGAACCGAAATTCAAAGCAAATCGTATTTACGATGTAAATACTAGGTTAAGCTACAAAGAGCACACGGAGGATGCCTAGGCGCCAGGAGCCGACGAAGGACGTGGCGAACAACGATAAGGCCTCGGGGAGCTGTAAGCAAGCTTTGATCCGGGGATGTCCGAATGGGGAAACCCGGCTGTCTTCATCGACAGTCACTTTCTGCTGAATACATAGGCAGAATAGAGGCAGACCAGGGGAACTGAAACATCTAAGTACCCTGAGGAAGAGAAAACAATAGTGATTCCGTCAGTAGCGGCGAGCGAACGCGGATTAGCCCAAACCAAGGAGCTTGCTCCTTGGGGTTGTGGGACGTCTCACATGGAGTTACAAAGGAACCGGTTAGATGAAGAGGTCTGGAAAGGCCCGCCAGAGAAGGTAAAAGCCCTGTAGTTCAAAACTTGTTCCCTCCGAGACGGATCCCGAGTAGTGCGGGGCACGTGAAACCCCGTATGAATCCGGCAGGACCATCTGCCAAGGCTAAATACTCCCTGGCGACCGATAGTGAAGCAGTACCGTGAGGGAAAGGTGAAAAGCACCCCGGAAGGGGAGTGAAATAGATCCTGAAACCGTGTGCTTACAAGAAGTCAGAGCCCGATCTATGGGTGATGGCGTGCCTTTTGTAGAATGAACCGGCGAGTTACGTTCCCGTGCAAGGTTAAGGTGAAGAGCTGAAGCCGCAGCGAAAGCGAGTCTGAATAGGGCGAATGAGTACGTGGACGTAGACCCGAAACCGGGTGATCTACCCCTGTCCAGGGTGAAGGTGCGGTAACACGCACTGGAGGCCCGAACCCACGCATGTTGAAAAATGCGGGGATGAGGTGGGGGTAGCGGAGAAATTCCAATCGAACCCGGAGATAGCTGGTTCTCCCCGAAATAGCTTTAGGGCTAGCCTCGGAAAACAGAATCGTGGAGGTAGAGCACTGATTGGGTGCGGGGCCCGCAAGGGTTACCAAGCTCAGTCAAACTCCGAATGCCATAGATTTAGTTCCGGGAGTCAGACAGTGAGTGCTAAGATCCATTGTCGAAAGGGAAACAGCCCAGACCATCAGCTAAGGTCCCCAAGTGTGTGTTAAGTGGGAAAGGATGTGGAGTTGCACAGACAACCAGGATGTTGGCTTAGAAGCAGCCACCATTGAAAGAGTGCGTAATAGCTCACTGGTCGAGTGACTCTGCGCCGAAAATGTAACGGGGCTAAACACACCACCGAAGCTATGGCTTGATGCAATGCATCAGGGGTAGGGGAGCGTTGAATGCGGGTTGAAGGTGTACCGTAAGGAGCGCTGGACTGCATTCAAGTGAGAATGCCGGTATGAGTAACGAAAAGATCTGTGAGAATCAGATCCGCCGAAAGCCTAAGGGTTCCTGAGGAAGGTTCGTCCGCTCAGGGTAAGTCGGGACCTAAGGCGAGGCCGATAGGCGTAGTCGAAGGACAACAGGTCGAAATTCCTGTACCACCGTAATCCGTTATGAGCAATGGGGTGACGCAGTAGGGTAGTGACGCGGACTGATGGATGTCCGTCTAAGCAGTGAGGCTGATGTGTAGGCAAATCCGCACATCGTTAAGGCTGGGCTGTGATGGGGAGCGAAAATTGTAGTAGCGAAGGTCATGATCTCAGACTGCCAAGAAAAGCCTCTAGCCAGGAGAAGGTGCCCGTACCGCAAACCGACACAGGTAGGCGAGAAGAGAATTCTAAGGCGCGCGGAAGAACTCTCGTTAAGGAACTCGGCAAAATGACCCCGTAACTTCGGGAGAAGGGGTGCCTCGGTAGGGTGAATAGCCCGAGGGGGCCGCAGTGAAAAGGCCCAAGCGACTGTTTAGCAAAAACACAGGTCTGTGCGAAGCCGCAAGGCGAAGTATACGGGCTGACGCCTGCCCGGTGCTGGAAGGTTAAGGGGAGTGGTAAGCCCTTCGGGGCGAAGCTATGAACCGAAGCCCCAGTAAACGGCGGCCGTAACTATAACGGTCCTAAGGTAGCGAAATTCCTTGTCAGGTAAATTCTGACCCGCACGAATGGCGTAACGACTTGGGCGCTGTCTCAACGAGAGATCCGGTGAAATTTTAATACCTGTGAAGATGCAGGTTACCCGCGACAAGACGGAAAGACCCCATGGAGCTTTACTGCAGCTTGATATTGAATTTGGGTACGATCTGTACAGGATAGGTGGGAGCCGTAGAATCTTGAGCGCCAGCTTGAGAGGAGGCATCCTTGGGATACCACCCTGATCGTATCTAGGTTCTAACTTGGTACCGTGATCCGGTGCGAGGACAGTGTCAGGTGGGCAGTTTGACTGGGGCGGTCGCCTCCTAAAGAGTAACGGAGGCGCCCCAAGGTTCCCTCAGAATGGTTGGAAATCATTCGAAGAGTGCAAAGGCAGAAGGGAGCTTGACTGCGAGACCTACAAGTCGAGCAGGGACGAAAGTCGGGCTTAGTGATCCGGTGGTACCGCATGGAAGGGCCATCGCTCAACGGATAAAAGCTACCCTGGGGATAACAGGCTTATCTCCCCCAAGAGTCCACATCGACGGGGAGGTTTGGCACCTCGATGTCGGCTCATCGCATCCTGGGGCTGAAGTAGGTCCCAAGGGTTGGGCTGTTCGCCCATTAAAGCGGTACGCGAGCTGGGTTCAGAACGTCGTGAGACAGTTCGGTCCCTATCTGTCGTGGGCGTAGGAAATTTGAGAGGAGCTGTCCTTAGTACGAGAGGACCGGGATGGACGTACCGCTGGTGTACCAGTTGTTCCGCCAGGAGCACCGCTGGGTAGCTATGTACGGAAGGGATAAGCGCTGAAAGCATCTAAGCGTGAAGCCCCCCTCAAGATGAGATTTCCCAGTATGTAAGACCCCTTGAAGACGACGAGGTAGATAGGTTGGGGGTGGAAGTGCAGTAATGCATGGAGCTGACCAATACTAATCGGTCGAGGGCTTATCCTAAGAATAAAACGCAAATGAGTTTCGGATCCAGTTTTCAGGGTGTAACCTTGAAGGTATGTAGAAATACATACAACAAGCGCATGGCTATTCATTCACACGATAAGTGATGAACTGAATAACCGTACGGTAGAATTTACGATGTAAATTCATGTTTGGTGGCGATAGCGGAGGGGTTCCACACGTACCCATCCCGAACACGACCGTTAAGCCCTCCAGCGCCGATGGTACTTGGACCGCAGGGTCCTGGGAGAGTAGGACGTCGCCAAGCGATATCCTTCAAAGGATAATGAAGTTTTGCATGTTAGGGCCTTTAGCTCAGCTGGTTAGAGCGCACCCCTGATAAGGGTGAGGTCGGTGGTTCGAGTCCACTAAGGCCCACCACTTCCAGAATAACAAAAAGATTGGGGCCATAGCTCAGCTGGGAGAGCGCCTGCCTTGCACGCAGGAGGTCAGCGGTTCGATCCCGCTTGGCTCCACCAATATTCCCTGATAGCTCAGTTGGTAGAGCACTCGACTGTTAATCGAGTTGTCACAGGTTCGAGTCCTGTTCGGGGAGCCATGTTTTGAATATTTCTAAATTTTATATATAAGGTGGCGGCGTAGCTCAGCTGGCTAGAGCGTACGGTTCATACCCGTGAGGTCGGGGGTTCGATCCCCTCTGCCGCTACTCGGAGAGATACCCAAGTGGCTATAAGGGGACCCTCTGCTAAGGGGTTAGACTGCGAAAGTGGTGCGAGGGTTCGAATCCCTCTCTCTCCGCCATAAATTTATTGAAACCAGAACTTATTTTTCAAGGCCCGTTGGTCAAGGGGTTAAGACACCTCCCTTTCACGGAGGTAACAGGGGTTCGAATCCCCTACGGGTCATATTATGGAGGCTTAGCTCAGCTGGGAGAGCATCTGCCTTACAAGCAGAGGGTCGGGGGTTCGATCCCCTCAGCCTCCACCATAAGAAAATTTGAGAAATGCCTTTTAATGTCGCGGGGTGGAGCAGTTCGGTAGCTCGTCGGGCTCATAACCCGAAGGTCGTAGGTTCAAATCCTACCCCCGCAATTAATTTCCTGTTGGAAATGCCTCTGGAACTGTGGTGTAGAGGCCTAACATGCCTGCCTGTCACGCAGGAGATCGCGGGTTCGAATCCCGTCAGTTCCGCCATTTTAACTTCATATATAATTGGCATATATAGTGCGGATTATATGGTGTAGTAATAAAATAAAATATGGCTCGGTAGCTCAGTCGGTAGAGCAGAGGACTGAAAATCCTCGTGTCGGCGGTTCGATTCCGTCCCGAGCCACCTTTCAAGTGGGAATTGAGTAATGTGCCGGTGTAGCTCAACTGGTAGAGCAACTGACTTGTAATCAGTAGGTTGGGGGTTCAAGTCCTCTCGCCGGCACCATTTTGGAGGATTAGCGAAGTGGCCAAACGCATCAGACTGTAAATCTGCTCCCTTACGGGTTCGGTGGTTCGAATCCATCATCCTCCACCAGTCTTTTCATAATCATATGGCGGTCGTGGCGAAGTGGTTAACGCACCGGACTGTGACTCCGGCATTCGTGGGTTCAAGCCCCATCGGCCGCCCTTTATTCTTAATCTATTGGGGATTAGCCAAGCGGTAAGGCAACGGACTTTGACTCCGTCATGCATAGGTTCAAATCCTATATCCCCAGCCATTAAGAGCCATTAGCTCAGTTGGTAGAGCACCTGACTTTTAATCAGGGTGTCGAAGGTTCGAGTCCTTCATGGCTCACCATTTATAATTATTTTGCGGTCGTGGCGGAATTGGCAGACGCGCACGGTTCAGGTCCGTGTGGGCTAACCCCCCGTGGAGGTTCGAGTCCTCTCGACCGCACCATATTTTGCGGACGTGGCTCAGCGGTAGAGCATCGCCTTGCCAAGGCGAGGGTCGCGGGTTCGATTCCCGTCGTCCGCTCCATTATCCATACGGCGCCATAGCCAAGTGGTAAGGCAAAGCTCTGCAAAAGCTTCATTCCCCAGTTCAAATCTGGGTGGCGCCTTGACTACTCATTATGGAATTTAATATGCGCCCTTAGCTCAGCTGGATAGAGCGTTTGACTACGAATCAAAAGGCCGGGAGTTCGAATCTCTCAGGGCGCGCCATTTCTTAAAAAAATGTATAATGTCGGGATGTAGCTCAGCTTGGTAGAGCACCTGGTTTGGGACCAGGGGGTCGCATGTTCAAATCGTGTCATCCCGATACTGATTTGCGGGTGTAGTTCAATGGTAGAACTCCAGCCTTCCAAGCTGGTAGCGTGGGTTCGATTCCCATCACCCGCTTTTTGCTATAGCGGATTCTTGTTGCCTCAGTGGTGACACCTTATAAATAAAGAGAGCCTGTCTGGGGACAGAGCTCTCTCTTTTTTTGTATTTATCCTCATGTAATCCACAATGTGTTGATTATCCATAATCTTCGGTATCGGTGTATATCGTTCTGATCATACAACTGGCATGCACCGATAACCGATCTAGTGGACAGTTTTTACACGGGAATGGTCAGCTGGATGGAGGTTCCCTTGTCTGGAGCAGAGGTTATGCTCATAAATCCCCCTACCCCTCTAGCTCGTTCTTCCATACTGAACAATCCAACTCCCTCTCCTTGGGACTTTCCAGAGAATCCAATGCCCTCATCCCGAATGGTCACTTGTATCATTTCATTTTGATCCTCAACGTCGACATATGCCACTGCTACATCTGCGTATTTGGCTACATTCGTTAATGCCTCCTGTACAATCCGATAAATTGCAATTTCCTTGCGAATATCAACCCGTTTACGTAGAGTGCATTGAAAATGCACCTCAATCCCGTAATGAGAACAGAAGTTTTCAATATAGGTTCTTATGGCTGGGACGACACCCAGATCATCCAGAACTGAGGGACGAAGTTCCCACGCTAGACCACGAACATCTTTGATGATGTCGGTCACCTGCGAACGAAGATTCTCCAGAGTAGCACTAGGTTGTTCGGCAAGTTGGCTATCCAATTGGATAATAAGTGAAAACAAGCTTTGTCCTATCCCATCATGCAGCTCTCTTGAAAAGCGTTTACGTTCTTCTTCCTGTATTTGCATGACTTGCGTCATCATAGATTGGAGTTCTGCTTCTACTTTCTTCAGTTTAGTGACCTCATTGCGGATCGCTAAGTACTGATAGGGTTTACCTTCCTCGTCCATAAACGGAACGATCGTAGTATTCACCCAATAGTAGCTGTTATCTTTAGCACGATTACGTATTTCTCCTTGCCATACCTTACCTGAACGGATCGTAGTCCACAGGTTTTTCATGAAGGCAGAGGTATGATAGCCTGAATTAATAAGACGATGATCCTGACCGATCAGCTCTTCACGACTGTATTGCGAAATCTCACAGAACTTGTCGTTTACGTACTGAATAATACCTCGATGATCGGTCAAAGCAACGATGGAAGACGTATCTAGAGCAAATTTCAGATTGGATAATTGGTGGAGTGAGTTACGCAGCGCATGAAGAAAAGGGGATTCTGGTATATAAATTTCCAGATCATTCAGCAGTTTATCGGTTGATTCACCAAAGGCATGCTGCAGTAAAGGATTAGAAGGTTCATTCATAATGGAGCAGCCCCTTTTTTAGTGCGAATTTGACTAGCTCAGGTCGTGTTTTCAAGTTAAGCTTCTCCATAAGATTGCTTTTATGGGACTCTACGGTTTTGACACTAATCACCAGGTGCTCGGCAATTTCCTTGTTGGCATATCCTTTGGCTACCCAGGATAGAATCTCTTTTTCCCGCTCAGACAAGGATTCATAGGGTCCGGCTATGCCTTCCTGTTTGATTTTGTCCAGATATTCACTCATCAGTCGTTTGGTTGCATTCGGGTACAAATAGGCACTACCTTCGGCCACAGACTGGATGGCAGCGAGTAACTCCTCGTGAGGTGCGCTTTTTAAAATATATCCGGATGCTCCAGCCTGAATGGCTCGGAACAGATATTCTTCATCGTCATGCATCGTTAAAATAAGGACTTCTGTATCGGGCAACTGTTTTTTTAATTCAGTGGTTGCCGTGAGACCATCTTTGCCAGGTGGCATGCTAAAATCCATGAGTACGACATTAGGTTGTAGCTCTACTGCCTTGCGGATCGCCTCATCCCCGTCTGCTGCATCTCCTACGACCTTAATACCATTTTTGCCGTCCAATAGGGCCATGAGGCCAGAACGTACGACAACATGATCATCCACTACTAGTATACGAATCAATTTGTCATCCCCTCGAACGGTAAAAAAACCGTGCGTTTTGTCATAATCATAGCAAATTTTAGGGATTTCAATCAACAAAGATAGTTAGGGACAGCCATATCAAGTATTTTATGAGTTTTATTATCTACAGTACCATTGTTGATCTATGGAGTGAGAGGGTAAGCACATAGTTGGCTAAGGCGTTGAGCGACTTGAGTGGCCTCGGCCACATCAGACTCTGTGAACGTCCTCACATCACGATTACCAAGAAGCAGCACACCGTTAGGCAGATCCCCTGTGCTGGAAAAGGGAATAGCAACAGCAGAGTGAAGCTGCTCGGCCAGCATTAGTGCACACTCCTGACGCAGACGTATACTACCTGATAGTAAAGCACTTACAGTCACGGTACGTCCCAAGCGAACAGCCATCCCGGCAATACCATGACCAATCTTAAAAGAAATAAGGCGATAGCGATTGCTTCGGTTGCCGGAGGCGTAATACCAATGCAGCTTACCACCCGACTTGGACATAAATGCAAGGGCAGTGAGATCACTATAAATAGTATCTCTTAACTGGTTCAGTTCTTTTCGCATTTCATCCGTTATTTGTAGCATAGAAGACACATCCTTTTTCATAACCAAACTATATCTCTAATTCATTGTAGTTCTGACAGTTACAAAAGTAGATCAGGGAACCCCCTGATCTATAGGCGCAGGAAACACTGACTTTTCATCAGGTCGGGTAAGGAGTAGGGAAAAGGCCGATAAATGGGGCGTTAGCTTACCTCGGAAGTGATATTTATCACAGTAAATCAGGGAGTAGGAAGGTATAAAATCAGGTGTTCTCCCGATAACAACCCAGGCATTAAAACATTATGATATAGATATCAGGTAAACACGAGGAGGACGCTAACATGCAAGCCACTTGTATGGAACGGTTTGGGGACGAAGCGGAACGCACGGGAATTCAGATTTATTTGACAGAAGAACATTTTGATCTGCTAAAAGATATTATGTCCTGGAAGAAGGTAAAGGCAGGCGTTATGCTTTTCCGAGAAGGCGATGATGCAGAGCAGCTTTATTATATACATTCAGGTCATGTTAAACTTCGTAAATCGACAGAAGATGGTAAAGAACTGATTCTGACCATTCAGCATCAAGGCGACTTAATTGGGGAATTTAGCGGGATAGATGGAGAAGAGTATAGTTGCACTGCGGAAACAGCCGATGTGTGTGAGTTAGGCGTCGTGCTTGTTAAGGATCTGGAGTCGCTCTTGTCCAAAAATGGGGAAATGGCACTTCAGTTCATCCAGTGGATGGCGATGAAGCAACGCATTATGCAATCGCGTTTTCGGGACTTACTGTTGTATGGTAAAACTGGAGCGTTAGCATCTACATTGATCCGTGCTAGCAATACATGTGGCGTGGCTGTGAAGGATGGCATTTTACTAAATATGAAGCTAAGTCACTCCGAATTAGGTGAGATGATTGGAGCGACGCGAGAGAGTGTGAACCGGATGCTGAGCGCGCTGAAAGAGCAGGGAACCTTAGATACAAGGGATGGAAAGATTGTCATTCACGATCTCAAGGTATTACGTGGCATGTGCTGCTGTCCTTCGTACGGCCAATGTGCCCATGAAATTTGTCGCCTCTAATATATGAATACCATTAGGCGGGGTCCAAGAGACTTCGCCTTGCTGCATGTCTTCTAACAATCTAGCACATGGGGTAACGAACAACATAGATTACAAAAAAACTAATCAACGTCGTATAGCGGCTAATTACCAATAATATATTTATATTAAATGGAACTGAACACATGACATTTTATGAACTAGCTGTTTTGAAGTAACAGTGGAGCTAATAATGGTTGACTAAAAGGTGGAAGGGATTTTAAGTTTAAAAAAAAGGTATTATTTACAAGTTGCTTTCTATTGCTGAAAATGATATATTATTTGAGCTGACAACAAAACAGCAGTTTCAAAAGCGAAAAGCTTGGGTGAAATGATCTTCAAAAAAGAAAAAAATAACCCTTGCATTTTCGAAACGAACATGGTATGATCTTATAGCTGCTGAAAAACGCGGCGAAAGAGAAATGTTTGATCTTTGAAAACTGAACAACGAGTGAGTAAAATGATTTTGTTCGCAAAATCAAACAAGAGATATTTTATCTCGTCAGTTTCAACATGAGCTTATCGCTCTTTCTATAAACCAACTTCGGTTGGTCTTTAATGGAGAGTTTGATCCTGGCTCAGGACGAACGCTGGCGGCGTGCCTAATACATGCAAGTCGAGCGGGGTTATGTAGAAGCTTGCTTCTACATAACCTAGCGGCGGACGGGTGAGTAACACGTAGGCAACCTGCCCACAAGACAGGGATAACTACCGGAAACGGTAGCTAATACCCGATATATCCTTTTCCTGCATGGGAGAAGGAGGAAAGACGGAGCAATCTGTCACTTGTGGATGGGCCTGCGGCGCATTAGCTAGTTGGTGGGGTAAAGGCCTACCAAGGCGACGATGCGTAGCCGACCTGAGAGGGTGATCGGCCACACTGGGACTGAGACACGGCCCAGACTCCTACGGGAGGCAGCAGTAGGGAATCTTCCGCAATGGGCGAAAGCCTGACGGAGCAACGCCGCGTGAGTGATGAAGGTTTTCGGATCGTAAAGCTCTGTTGCCAGGGAAGAACGTCTTGTAGAGTAACTGCTACAAGAGTGACGGTACCTGAGAAGAAAGCCCCGGCTAACTACGTGCCAGCAGCCGCGGTAATACGTAGGGGGCAAGCGTTGTCCGGAATTATTGGGCGTAAAGCGCGCGCAGGCGGCTCTTTAAGTCTGGTGTTTAATCCCGAGGCTCAACTTCGGGTCGCACTGGAAACTGGGGAGCTTGAGTGCAGAAGAGGAGAGTGGAATTCCACGTGTAGCGGTGAAATGCGTAGAGATGTGGAGGAACACCAGTGGCGAAGGCGACTCTCTGGGCTGTAACTGACGCTGAGGCGCGAAAGCGTGGGGAGCAAACAGGATTAGATACCCTGGTAGTCCACGCCGTAAACGATGAATGCTAGGTGTTAGGGGTTTCGATACCCTTGGTGCCGAAGTTAACACATTAAGCATTCCGCCTGGGGAGTACGGTCGCAAGACTGAAACTCAAAGGAATTGACGGGGACCCGCACAAGCAGTGGAGTATGTGGTTTAATTCGAAGCAACGCGAAGAACCTTACCAGGTCTTGACATCCCTCTGACCGGTCTAGAGATAGACCTTTCCTTCGGGACAGAGGAGACAGGTGGTGCATGGTTGTCGTCAGCTCGTGTCGTGAGATGTTGGGTTAAGTCCCGCAACGAGCGCAACCCTTATGCTTAGTTGCCAGCAGGTCAAGCTGGGCACTCTAAGCAGACTGCCGGTGACAAACCGGAGGAAGGTGGGGATGACGTCAAATCATCATGCCCCTTATGACCTGGGCTACACACGTACTACAATGGCCGGTACAACGGGAAGCGAAATCGCGAGGTGGAGCCAATCCTAGAAAAGCCGGTCTCAGTTCGGATTGTAGGCTGCAACTCGCCTACATGAAGTCGGAATTGCTAGTAATCGCGGATCAGCATGCCGCGGTGAATACGTTCCCGGGTCTTGTACACACCGCCCGTCACACCACGAGAGTTTACAACACCCGAAGTCGGTGGGGTAACCCGCAAGGGAGCCAGCCGCCGAAGGTGGGGTAGATGATTGGGGTGAAGTCGTAACAAGGTAGCCGTATCGGAAGGTGCGGCTGGATCACCTCCTTTCTATGGAGAATCGTTTCCTGCAACGGAAACATTCAAATATGAAGCGTATGCTTCAAAAACTACTCACTCGTTGCTCAGTTTTGAGAGCTCAAACTCTCAAAAAGGCTGGTTTTTTACAGCTTTGCACCTTGAAAACTGGATACCGAAACGAAATTGCGTTTTAGAATATTCCTTTAAGCTGATCTTGTGTAAACAAGTGAAATAAAGGTAGCTGCCTTGAATTTCATTCACACATTCGTGTTGAACCGAAATTCAAAGCAAATCGTATTTACGATGTAAATACTAGGTTAAGCTACAAAGAGCACACGGAGGATGCCTAGGCGCCAGGAGCCGACGAAGGACGTGGCGAACAACGATAAGGCCTCGGGGAGCTGTAAGCAAGCTTTGATCCGGGGATGTCCGAATGGGGAAACCCGGCTGTCTTCATCGACAGTCACTTTCTGCTGAATACATAGGCAGAATAGAGGCAGACCAGGGGAACTGAAACATCTAAGTACCCTGAGGAAGAGAAAACAATAGTGATTCCGTCAGTAGCGGCGAGCGAACGCGGATTAGCCCAAACCAAGGAGCTTGCTCCTTGGGGTTGTGGGACGTCTCACATGGAGTTACAAAGGAACCGGTTAGATGAAGAGGTCTGGAAAGGCCCGCCAGAGAAGGTAAAAGCCCTGTAGTTCAAAACTTGTTCTCTCCGAGACGGATCCCGAGTAGTGCGGGGCACGTGAAACCCCGTATGAATCCGGCAGGACCATCTGCCAAGGCTAAATACTCCCTGGCGACCGATAGTGAAGCAGTACCGTGAGGGAAAGGTGAAAAGCACCCCGGAAGGGGAGTGAAATAGATCCTGAAACCGTGTGCTTACAAGAAGTCAGAGCCCGATCTATGGGTGATGGCGTGCCTTTTGTAGAATGAACCGGCGAGTTACGTTCCCGTGCAAGGTTAAGGTGAAGAGCTGAAGCCGCAGCGAAAGCGAGTCTGAATAGGGCGAATGAGTACGTGGACGTAGACCCGAAACCGGGTGATCTACCCCTGTCCAGGGTGAAGGTGCGGTAACACGCACTGGAGGCCCGAACCCACGCATGTTGAAAAATGCGGGGATGAGGTGGGGGTAGCGGAGAAATTCCAATCGAACCCGGAGATAGCTGGTTCTCCCCGAAATAGCTTTAGGGCTAGCCTCGGAAAGAAGAATCGTGGAGGTAGAGCACTGATTGGGTGCGGGGCCCGCAAGGGTTACCAAGCTCAGTCAAACTCCGAATGCCATAGATTTAGTTCCGGGAGTCAGACAGTGAGTGCTAAGATCCATTGTCGAAAGGGAAACAGCCCAGACCATCAGCTAAGGTCCCCAAGTGTGTGTTAAGTGGGAAAGGATGTGGAGTTGCACAGACAACCAGGATGTTGGCTTAGAAGCAGCCACCATTGAAAGAGTGCGTAATAGCTCACTGGTCGAGTGACTCTGCGCCGAAAATGTAACGGGGCTAAACACACCACCGAAGCTATGGCTTGATGCAATGCATCAGGGGTAGGGGAGCGTTGAATGCGGGTTGAAGGTGTACCGTAAGGAGCGCTGGACTGCATTCAAGTGAGAATGCCGGTATGAGTAACGAAAAGATCTGTGAGAATCAGATCCGCCGAAAGCCTAAGGGTTCCTGAGGAAGGTTCGTCCGCTCAGGGTAAGTCGGGACCTAAGGCGAGGCCGATAGGCGTAGTCGAAGGACAACAGGTCGAAATTCCTGTACCACCGTAATCCGTTATGAGCGATGGGGTGACGCAGTAGGGTAGTGACGCGGACTGATGGATGTCCGTCTAAGCAGTGAGGCTGATGTGTAGGCAAATCCGCACATCGTTAAGGCTGGGCTGTGATGGGGAGCGAAAATTGTAGTAGCGAAGGTCATGATCTCAGACTGCCAAGAAAAGCCTCTAGCCAGGAGAAGGTGCCCGTACCGCAAACCGACACAGGTAGGCGAGAAGAGAATTCTAAGGCGCGCGGAAGAACTCTCGTTAAGGAACTCGGCAAAATGACCCCGTAACTTCGGGAGAAGGGGTGCCTCGGTAGGGTGAATAGCCCGAGGGGGCCGCAGTGAAAAGGCCCAAGCGACTGTTTAGCAAAAACACAGGTCTGTGCGAAGCCGCAAGGCGAAGTATACGGGCTGACGCCTGCCCGGTGCTGGAAGGTTAAGGGGAGTGGTAAGCCCTTCGGGGCGAAGCTATGAACCGAAGCCCCAGTAAACGGCGGCCGTAACTATAACGGTCCTAAGGTAGCGAAATTCCTTGTCAGGTAAATTCTGACCCGCACGAATGGCGTAACGACTTGGGCGCTGTCTCAACGAGAGATCCGGTGAAATTTTAATACCTGTGAAGATGCAGGTTACCCGCGACAAGACGGAAAGACCCCATGGAGCTTTACTGCAGCTTGATATTGAATTTGGGTACGATCTGTACAGGATAGGTGGGAGCCGTAGAATCTTGAGCGCCAGCTTGAGAGGAGGCATCCTTGGGATACCACCCTGATCGTATCTAGGTTCTAACTTGGTACCGTGATCCGGTGCGAGGACAGTGTCAGGTGGGCAGTTTGACTGGGGCGGTCGCCTCCTAAAGAGTAACGGAGGCGCCCCAAGGTTCCCTCAGAATGGTTGGAAATCATTCGAAGAGTGCAAAGGCAGAAGGGAGCTTGACTGCGAGACCTACAAGTCGAGCAGGGACGAAAGTCGGGCTTAGTGATCCGGTGGTACCGCATGGAAGGGCCATCGCTCAACGGATAAAAGCTACCCTGGGGATAACAGGCTTATCTCCCCCAAGAGTCCACATCGACGGGGAGGTTTGGCACCTCGATGTCGGCTCATCGCATCCTGGGGCTGAAGTAGGTCCCAAGGGTTGGGCTGTTCGCCCATTAAAGCGGTACGCGAGCTGGGTTCAGAACGTCGTGAGACAGTTCGGTCCCTATCTGTCGTGGGCGTAGGAAATTTGAGAGGAGCTGTCCTTAGTACGAGAGGACCGGGATGGACGTACCGCTGGTGTACCAGTTGTTCCGCCAGGAGCACCGCTGGGTAGCTATGTACGGAAGGGATAAGCGCTGAAAGCATCTAAGCGTGAAGCCCCCCTCAAGATGAGATTTCCCAATTAGTAAGACCCCTTGAAGACGACGAGGTAGATAGGTTGGGGGTGGAAGTGCAGTAATGCATGGAGCTGACCAATACTAATCGGTCGAGGGCTTATCCTAAAATAAAACGCAATGAGTTTCGGATCCAGTTTTCAGGGTGTAAGTTTTGTGTTGTATAGGCTCAAGTAGCTTATATGAAACAAGCGAACACACAGCATTTGGCGATGCTGATTCCTGAAAAAGAATTTGCGCAGCAAATTCATGTTTGGTGGCGATAGCGGAGGGGTTCCACACGTACCCATCCCGAACACGACCGTTAAGCCCTCCAGCGCCGATGGTACTTGGACCGCAGGGTCCTGGGAGAGTAGGACGTCGCCAAGCAAGATAAAAGAGCACAGCCTTAACGGGCTGTGCTCTTTTTCCTATAACCGATTCATTTATCATTCACATGAAAGATCTTTCTCATGGATTCGGTCAAAAGTTGTACGGTATCCTGGTTGTCCTTTGTATAGTGGTGCTTAGTCAGCATTTTTAACTGAGGACAGTATTAACTGGGGAAGTTAATCTATTTCAACCTGTTCTGTCTGAAGGACACTCAAGGCTTGAAGTTTACGGGTAATTTCTTTTTGCCACTTGGTATCTCCGACTTGTACGGCAAGATTGAGAAGGTCCAAATAATCATCAATATGCAGGGAGGTTTTACTGAAAGTTTCTTTCACTGCGGTCCTGCCTCCTTTAAAGTCTATGTGTATTTATCATTTAATAATGATAATCATTATCAAAATATGATCTTATTCATATTATGCCTGTGTTCTAGATAAATTGCAAGTTATGATATGAATGAATTTTGAAGCACGCAAATGAGGGCTTGAAAAAACAAACCCTTCTCCTTAAGTTCACGTATTGTTCACGTCTTTTCTATGGAACATAATGAAAAGAACAAGCGGGCATTGAGTGTCCACCAATAAGGAGGGCAAATTGCGCAATGCTTCAACAAGAGGAGGAAAAGGACCATGAGCAGAACAAAAATGAAAGCGTTTGCCGTTGTGATGGTGAGCGCCTTGGCATTGACGCTGGCAGCTTGTAATAACGGACAAAGCGCAAGTCCGGGAAATTCAGGAGAACCGAGCAGAAGCACCGAAACGAAAGATGTTACGATTACCTTTCAGAACATTAATCCTGATCCGAGCACCCCTTCGTACAAAATGATTAAGCAAATTGTAGGTCAATACGAGCAGGATCATCCTCATGTCAAAATTGAATTGGATTCGCTAAATACAGATCAACAAAAGCTTAAGCTGAAGACACAGGCAGCGGCGAAGGAAGTACCTGATATCACGATTGTAAACCCAGCTGCACAGATGAAGCCATTCGTAGATGCCGGGCTGCTGGCTCCATTAAACGATGTGGCTGATAAAGAGGGGTTAAAAGATACATTTCAGAATGGACTTCTTAATTACTATAGTTTCGACGATAAGCTCTACGCTTTTCCGGATGGCAACAATATAGAAGTGGTGTTTTACAATAAGGAACTGTTCAAGCAGGCGGGAATCCAGAAGTTGCCGACCACCTTTGACGAGCTGATTACGACGGTCAAAACGCTGAAGGCGAAGGGTATTACTCCGATTGCCATTGGGGAAAAGGATTCATGGACGGGGTCTCTCCTTTTTATGAACATTTTGTTGCGTACGAATGAAGGACCGAATTTTCTCAATGATGTACTGGACGGCAAAAAGACGTTTAACGACCCGGCTTTTGTGGAAGCGGTGGATGCATTTCAGGAATTGGTGCAGGCAGGAGCTTTCCCGGATGGAGCTACATCTATTGACTACAATGCAGGCGGTAATATTTTTAAAACAGGAAAAGCCGCGATGTATATCATGGGTACATGGGAAACGGGGTCAATTGATGCTTCTTCGGTAGCGGGTAAGGTAGGAGCGTTTCAATTCCCTACGGTGAATGGCAAGGGTGATGTGAATGAGTATGTAATTGCGCCGGGCAGCGCATTTGCAGTATCTGCGAACAGTGAACATTTACAGGAAACGAAGGATTTTCTGCACTATTTTATTAAGGAGATGCCCAAAATTCAGTTTGATCTAAAAAATGCGATTGGCAGCGGTCAGAAAATGAAAGGTGATCTGAAGGAAGCGGGCTACTCCGAGTTAGCGATTAGTCTTAATGAGCTGTTCAAGAATGTAAAAGGGGGCGATCTCGCTTTTGATAATACGATGAATCCGGCTATTGCGCAGGCGCATCTGAGTAGCATTCAAAACCTGTTCGTGCAAAAGGAAGACTCTGCACAAGTTGCCAAGGAACATCAGAACACTTTTGAAGCGAATAAATAAGTGAGGAGTTTGCAAAAATCCAATAAGCGACTCCCAATGAACAATATATAGATCGAAATGGCCTAGTTCGTCTAGATATTGCACTTTGGAGCAACTGGAATCGAATTTTACAAAATCCTGAAGTAGCAGGCACTAGGGAGGGGGCGAAATGCTCCTTCCCTGATTGGAAATCATGTAGGTTGTGCATCCTCAGAAGATGTTCAGAATCAACACAAAGGAGATTAGAGCATGAATGTACTGAAGGTGCCAGCACGTACCATTGCCGTTTTCGTGCTACCCTGCCTGTTGTTGTATACCTGTATGGTATTTGTTCCGATTCTGGTGTCGGTGTATTGTGGATTGCTGGATTGGAACGGTATTGCCGAGGCAAAGTTCGTGGGGCTGGCTAATTTTGAGCGGATTTTTACAGCAGATTCAGTATTCTGGCCATCCGTGAAACGGACTATGATGTTTGCTGTGTTTTCCATGCTGGAGATTCCGTTCTGTCTGCTGCTGGCGATCTTGCTTAATCGTTATGTGCGTAAGGCCAATACGCTGGTTACGATGTATTTTCTGCCGGTTATTCTGTCGGTGGTCATTATCGGGCAGCTGTGGAAGACGATCTATAATCCGGCCTCGATGGGTGGAATGCTGAACGGTATTTTGATGGCGATTGGGCTGGAAAGCTGGACACGCTCATGGCTGACGGAACCGCAGATAGCGATGTACGCCCTCTATTTTGTATCGTTGTGGCAGTATTTTGGCTATCATTTGCTTATCCAGTTTACCGGGATACAAAATATACCGAATGAGTTGTACGAAGCAGCCAAAATTGATGGAGCTGAAGGATTCAAAGCAGACCGCTATATTACGCTGCCGCTCATTGTACCTATTTTCAAGATATCAATTGTATTAGCATTTATCGGCTCCCTGCAATCGTTTGATTTGATCTGGGTGATGACGGGTGGAGGACCAGCTCATGCAACGGATACAGTATCTACGTATATGTACAATATGTCCTTTTTATCGATGAAATACGGATATGGCAGCGCATTGGCTTCAATTCTCGTAGTGATTTGCTTGTCATTTACAATTGTGATAAATTTTGTTTTCAAACGAATCGAAAATAAGGTAAGCTAAAGGAGATGGAACTGTTGAATGCCTTGAAAAAAACGGGAGTCTTTACCTTATTGGCAATCTTAATTGTTACGCAGCTGTATCCACTCTTTTGGCTGCTGACCTATTCGTTGAAGACGAATGAAGAGATATTGAGCTCAAGTTTCTTTGCACTCCCTCAAGTGCCCCAGTGGCACAACTATCAGGAAGCCTATGAATCAGGGAGCTACTTGCGTTATTTAGGAAACAGTGTACTGGTGACCGGGGTTACGATGATCTTCGTCATTTTATTAAGCTCAATGACTGCTTATGCGATTACACGTTTTCGTTGGCGCTTTGGGGTTGTTGTGCTGACTTTGTTTCTGATCGGGATGATGATCCCGATGCAAGCTACACTGCTGCCGCTGATGGTGATGTTTAAAAACGTCCATATTCTGAATACGTATTTCTCACTGATTTTACCCTACATTGCTTTTCAGACACCGATTGCGGTCTTCATCCTATCCGGCTTTATGCGGTCCATTCCCCACGAAATTGAAGAATCCGCTTACATTGACGGAGCAAGCATTTATCGTATTTTCCGCAGTGTAATCTTACCCATCTCGATTCCGCCTATCATGACGGTATGTATTTTAACTTTCATTAACATCTGGAATGAATACATTATGGCTGCCACCTTTATCTCGTCCGAGAAGCTCAAAACTCTCCCTTTCGGCGTATATACGTTCGTCAGCCAGTATTCTGTGAACTACGGTAATATTGGTGCTTTTCTAGTCATGGGTGCCTTACCGGTCATTATTATTTATTTTGTTCTGTCCGAAAATATCACCAAGGGCATGGTTGCGGGAGCGGTTAAAGGATAGGCGGCCGAAGCGAAAGGAGCGCACGGAGGTATGATGCGCCGTTTTCAATCCATTCAATACCGCTTGTTTGTTCTGTTCCTATTGAGCATGTCCGGCATTGTGCTGGCGGTCAGTCTATTATTTTACAACCGTACTACGGTGCAGTTCCATGATAAGGTCAGCGAGCTGGCGCGTAAAAATGTATCCCAGACGGCAGGCCTGTTCGAATTGCTACTCGGCAGCTATAACAGTCTCTCCAAATCGATCAGCAACAATATGGATTTGGTTCGTCTGTTGACGACGGATAGTAGTGATTTACCTGCTGTCAATTACATCAACGAACGTACGATTACGAATATTCTGGGCGCTATCTATTATTCGCGTGAGGATCTGATTGGCATCCATGTCATCACAGACACAGGCAAGGTATATAACTATGGAAATTATATGAATGTCATTGATACTCATTACGAACATACGGAATGGTATAAGGAAATTCGAAAGTCGGCGGGCAAAATTGCATGGCTGGGCGTGTATCCTCACTCTGTCATTGATCAGGTGGAAACCAGACCCGTGTTTGCGTTTGGGCGGCAGCTCTATGATCTGGATGAACACAAGCCGATTGGTATTGTCCTGTTTGAGGCTGAGCCGCGTTCTGTTTTGTCCGCTCTCCACAATTTGCGGTTAGGCACCAATAGTCAGGTATATTTGTTGGGTCATGAAAACCGAATTGTGTCGGCCACTTCCTCTGATCCGCCACCGGATTTGCAAAATCTAGAGCAGCAGGTACCGGAGGAGGATGTTATTGTAAATCGAAGTAATGAAAGAGTTGTAATCGCTTCCAAGTTGCCGTTTGCCGACTGGTCTGTGATTAGTGTGACACCTAGTGAGGATCTGAACGTGGAGCTGGTGCAAAATCAAAGGTACTTATTTATCGTGGCACCTATACTTATTATTGTGTCGGCGTTAATTGCATCTATCGTCTCCAGGGGCATCTCCCTTCCACTCAAGCGAGTCATTCGGGAAATGAAGCGGGTAGAGACAGGAAATTTCCGTCATACGGTAAACACCAAATCCTATGAAGAAATCAATCAACTAGCTACCTCTTTTAACCATATGGTAAGACGGATTGCAGAGCTAATCGAGCTGGTGCGTATATCATCGGTCAGTGAAAAAAATGCGGAGCTGCACGCGCTACAGACGCAGGTCAATCCACATTTTCTGTATAATACGCTGGATATGATCTATTGGATGCTGGATGAAAAGGGACAAGATCAGCTCGGAGAGGTGGTTCTCTCCTTATCCCATATGTTCCGTTACAGCAGCCATTGGGAAGAGGGGACCGATGTAAGCCTTCGTGAAGAAGTGGAGCAGGTTGGCCACTATCTTACCATTATCCAAGCCCGGCTGGAGGGCAGGGTATCCGTAGACATCAATATTGAAGAACGATGGATGGATATCCGCTTGCCGAAAATGACCTTACAGCCATTGATTGAAAATGCGGTGAAGCACGGACTGGAGCCTCTTCATGCGGATACAGGTGGCAAGTTGCTCGTCAGAGCGGAGGAATATGGCGGTGTATTGAGCCTGCACATCATCGACAACGGTGCAGGGATGGAGTACGAACGATGGGAGGTGGTCCAGGTCGCTTTGGCAGAACCCGGCAAACAGGCGGGCAGCGGGCAGGCGGGAGGCATCGGCCTGCAAAACCTAAATTTACGGCTACGGCACATGTTCGGAGAAGAGTACGGCCTACGGATCTCTAGCGCACCTGGGGCCGGAACAACAGTCACTGTAAGTGTGCCTCTGCCACAGAAGGAGGAGAAACATGAATATTCTGATAGCTGACGATGAAAATATGATTCGCCAGGGGATTCGGCGTACCATTGGCCAAGCTCTACCAACCTGCGGCATTCATCTCGCTGCTTCCACCGAGGAGGCAGCAGGCATTCTGGCGGAGCATCCTGTAGATATTGTATTAACTGATATCCTGATGCCCGGTATGGATGGTCTGGAATTCATGCGTATTTCTAAGCGAAAGCATCCTCATCTGCAGTGGGTTGTCATTTCGGCCCATTCCGACTTCCATTATGCACAAAGAGCAGTAAAGCTGGGTGCCAAAGACTACCTGTTAAAGCCGATTGGTAAAAGAAAGCTGCTGGAATGCATTGAAATACTGGCAGCCGAAGCGCTTGTGGCCTCGCAGCAGGCGAACGAGGGTAGGCTTCTCAAATCCAATATGGTTTATTTGCGTGAAGCCGTTTTCCAACGCTATGCCCTTGGACTGGACACGGGCAAGCTGGATATACAGCCTTTTGTCGAAAATTATCCAGAATTCCATCTCTTCATGGTTCGCATGGAACCTGATCACAAGCAGACGCATCTGGAGCATTTTATGATTGAAAATGTACTGTCCGAGCTCATTGAGGCAGGAGGCAGCGGCTTTGTCGTCAGTCTAGACCGCCATAGTCTCCTGGGCATTGCAAGGCTAAGGGATGAAGCAGAGGCCGCACGGCTAGAGACGTTGCTCGAATCCCATCTGAAGCGTTATGTGAAGGTGCCCCTACAAATTACACGTTCGGGTGTTCATCACAATTTTGCCTCCATACCTGAAGAGGTGGCGCGACTAAGACGTACACCAGAGGAGATTGCAGCCGCAGCAGCGGATACAGGAGAATGTTTACGCAAAGGCATGCATACGGTAGATGTGGCATTGCAATACATTCGGGCTCACTTCACAGAGGATCTGTCGCTGGAGAAGGTGGCTTCAATCGTATTTTTGAATCCGGTGTATTTCAGCCAGTTATTCAAGCAAAAGACGGGACAAGGCTACAAGGATTACGTCATTTGCCTGCGTATGGAGGAGGCGAAGCGTCTGCTCAGTGATCCTCATCTGCGGCTGGCTGATATTTCAGAGCGGATCGGCTATCAGGATATGCGGCATTTTACACAGGTATTCCGGCGCAAATGTGGAATGACTCCAACCGAGTATCGGCATCAAGGAGTCAAGTAAGGCGGTATCAATGACCGAATGAAGGAAGTTCATCTAGCACCAGACTGTTTCAGGAGTAGAGCGGTAGAGCATCTACTCGGGAACAGTCTTTTTCGTGTCTCCAGCTTGTAACAGTTCAACAAATTTGCGAGCTGCATTGGATAAATAACGATCTTTGCGCCATACGACGGCAGGCTGTGTGAAGGGGAATGGCTCTTTAATGGAGAGTGTGCGAAATCTGTCCCCGTATTCTTGTCCCAAGCCAGCGTCTGGAATAATGGTAATTCCCATGCCTGTGGAAACGAGCGAGAGAATGGTCGATATTTCTGGACAGTCTAGTACGACGCGCGGAATAAGATGGTGTTCCTGAAATTTGCGGATGACGGTTTCGTATAGTCCGTGTCCTTCTGTTCGGCGTCCCAACAAGAGGTCATAGCTGGCAGCTTCCTGTAATGTAATTTCCCCACTGGGATGGCGATCTGCCCATTCACACGGAAGAACCGCAACAAAAGAAACGCCCTCCAGTTCAATCGTATGGTACGATTTGTCATCTACCGGAAGCAGCAGCAGGGCCAGATCAACTTTATTTTGGTGTAACAGCTCTTCCAGATGATGTGTGTCTCCGTGTCCTATTTTAACGTATACCTCTGGATAAACCTGATGAAAGCGACTGAGTTGTTCAGTAATCAGAGACATACAGGCGGATGACGTGCCTATAGCAAGTGTGCCGGTTACTTTGTTTTCAAACTCCCCAATTTCTCTACAGGTGTCCTCCATTTCAGCCAATAATCGTTTGGCGCGTGTATACAGTGTATACCCGGCCTCGGTAACTTCCCACTTCTTTCCTTCACGGTAAATCAGCTTTACGCCAAGCTCGTCCTCCATATTTTTGAGTTGTTGACTCAGTGGAGGCTGGGCCATGTTGAGCGTTCTGGCGGCCTTGGTGATTTGCCCTTCCTCCACGATGACGCAAAAGTAATGCAGATGCTTCAAGTCCATTGGGGATTCCTCCTCATTTCTAAACAACGCTTCGATTTGAATACTTTTAAAGTATGCATTACATATATTATATATATTTTTCGTGTGCAAGGAACGGGCGTATAATTTTTGACAGTAATGCATGGGTGAACATAAAACGATGGGATGGAAGGAGGGGACATATGAAGAAAATCATTGTAGGAATATCGGGAGCGACAGGGTCGATTTTTGGTATCCGTATATTACAACAATTACGAGAGGCTGGAGTCCAAAGCCATCTGGTGCTATCCCCGTGGGCTATTGCGAACATCCCCTATGAGACAGGCTACACGGTGAAGGAAGTGGAGGCAATGGCGGATGCGGTCTACTCGTATAAGGATCAGGCTGCGCGTATTTCCAGCGGCTCCTTTCGAGTAGACGGCATGGTCGTCGCTCCTTGCAGCATGAAGACCCTTGCCTCCATTCGTATTGGTATGGCTGACAACCTGCTTACCCGATCAGCGGATGTGATACTGAAGGAGCGAAAGAAGCTGCTGCTCATGACCAGAGAAACACCATTAAGCAGTATCCATCTGGAAAATATGCTGGAGCTGTCACGTATGGGCGTGATGATCCTGCCGCCGATGCCTGCCTTTTATAATCATCCTGCAAGTATCGAGGAATTGGTGGATCATATTGTTTTTCGTGCATTGGATCAGTTCGGTATTGTCACAACCGCAGCCAAACGCTGGGATGGAATGAAGCAGAATGACTCCAGACTGCACCAGAATTGAGAAATCGAAAGATGAAGGAGAATGAATGATGGCCTATAAAGACTTTCGCGATTTTCTACACACCTTGGAAAAGGAGGGACAATTACTCACGATCAGCGATGAGGTAAAGCCGGAGCCGGACCTCGCAGCAGCTAACAGAGCATTAAACAATCTTGGAGATAAGACACCTGCTCTCTTTTTCAACAACATCTATGGATATACGGATGCTCGTATTGCAATGAATGTGATGGGCTCCTGGCCCAATCATGCCCTCATGATGGGAATGCCCAAAAACACGCCGCTCAAGGAGCAGTTTTTTGAATTTGCCAGACGCTATGAACAATTTCCGGTGCCCGTGAAGCGGGAAGAAACCGCACCCTTTCATGAAGTCGAGATTACAGAGGATATTAATTTGTTTGATATTTTGCCGTTGTTTCGTTTGAATCAGGGGGACGGAGGGTTTTATCTGGATAAAGCAATTCTAGTTTCACGCGATCTGGATGACCCGGACACCTACGGTAAGCAAAATGTCGGCTTGTACCGGATGCAGGTGAAAGGCAAGAACCGTTTGGGCATTCAGCCTGTACCACAGCATGATATTGCGATCCATATCCGTCAGGCTGAGGAGCGCGGCGAAAATCTGAAGGTGGCTATTGCCCTCGGATGTGAGCCTGTGATTACAACGGCTGCTTCTACGCCGTTGCTGTACGATCAATCCGAATATGAGATGGCGGGCGCCATTCAGGGTGAGCCTTATCGTGTGGTCAAAGCGAAGGAGGCAGATCTGGATCTGCCTTGGGGAGCCGAGGTCATTTTGGAAGGCGAAGTGTTAGCAGGTGAACGTGAGTATGAAGGTCCATTCGGTGAATTCACAGGTCACTATTCCGGCGGCCGCGCGATGCCAGTCATTCAGATTAATCGTGTATATCACCGCAAACAGCCTATCTTTGAGCATCTGTACATCGGGATGCCTTGGACGGAAACGGATTATATGATCGGTGTGAATACAAGTGTACCGTTGTTTCAGCAGCTTAAGGATGCTTTTCCTAATGAAATCGTGGCTGTTAATGCCATGTATACGCATGGGCTGGTCGCTATTATTTCCACGAAAACCCGGTATGGCGGCTTTGCAAAGGCTGTGGGGATGCGTGCGTTAACGACTCCGCATGGATTGGGGTATTGCAAGCTCGTGATTGTGGTGGATGAGGA
The DNA here is from genome assembly GCF_038592955.1 of Paenibacillus sp. FSL H8-0168. NCBI lineage: Bacteria > Bacillati > Bacillota > Bacilli > Caryophanales > Paenibacillaceae > Paenibacillus > Paenibacillus sp. FSL H8-0168. The sequence continues at coordinate 475,309 of NZ_CP151948.1, forward strand.
GGTCGATCCGTTCAATCTGCCGCAGGTCATGTGGGCTTTATCCACCAAGCTTCATCCAAAGCATGATGCTGTCATTGTTCCTGGCTTGTCTATTTTACCGCTTGACCCCGGCTCTGATCCGGCAGGTATGACGCACAAAATGATATTGGATGCGACGACACCTGTAGCACCGGATATTAGAGGACATTACTCGCAGTCGCTCGATTCCCCGCTGGGTGTAGCGGAATGGGAGAAAAAGTTGAGCCAAATGCTTCGCTAAATATGTTTAAAAATAAAGAAAGATTAAAGGAGTGCTGACAGATGCATATTTGTCCCCGTTGTGAATCTAATCGTTCAGAAGTTGTTACCCGCTCGCCAGTTAAAGGCGCCTGGGAGGTTTTGTTGTGCCCTGTATGCCTGTTCACATGGCGGACCTCAGAACCGGATAGCATTACTGATCCAGCAAAGTATAAATCGGCATTCAAGGTAAACCCCCAAGATATTCCGAATGCTGCTCATGTTCCTCTTATTCCAGAGCGGATATAGGGTCGTTCGTAAGTAGCCGTAAATTATGGTACTTTGAAGTTATAGGCCAAAAGTAAAGGGGAATATACTTCATGCAGACACCAAGGATCGGTAAGGAACTGTTTACGCTGTTGGACGGTAAGGAGCTGAAGGACAAGCAGCATGAAGCAATGATGCTGCTGACGGTCACGGAAGATCAGTGGCCGCACATAGCGATGATTAGTGTGGGCGAGGTTGTAGCGCTGGACGAGGGGAATTTGCGTCTGGCACTATGGCCGGGTACGACCACGACAGGCAACATGATCCGTACTGGGAAGGCGACGCTTGCGGTGTTCACCGGAGGGAAGGCGCATTATGTGCGGTTGTCGCTGGAACATCTGCCTGCTTTGCCCGGAGCCAAGCATGTACGTGAGCGATTTGCGGCTCATGTTTTTGCAGCCAGAGAAGATTCGGCCCAATATGCGGATATCTTGACAGGTGTCACGGTCCGTCTCAAGGAACCGGAATCGGTGATCCATCGTTGGAAGGAAACGGTGGCTGAGCTGTTAATGTAATGCCATCTGATTATGACAAATAATCTATGTATTTACCAAGTTTACCGTTAAAATAAATGCGGGGAATAAGCGCTTACAAGGGATCGCGCTGAGCTTGTTGGAACAGGAAATTAGAGCGCGAGGGGAAGCCTGTTTCTTTTGAAGGAAAAATAGGAGGGATGAATATGTCTCGTTTTGACAAGGTAGATCAGCTATTGAAACATTTCGTAGCAAATGGACCGGCAGGTTGCGGTTGTGCCATTGCCCAGAATGGTCAAGTGTTGTATGAAGGGTATCATGGATATGCTGATCTGGAAGCCCGAAAACCAATCACTGAGGATACAGTGTATCGCTTGTTTTCCATGACAAAGGTTGTTGTCTGTGCGGCTGCACTTATGCTGTACGAACGTGGGCAATTTTTGTTGAATGAGCCTTTGTATGAATATTTCCCCGAATATCGTAATGCGCATGTATTCAAAACCGCTCCTAACGGATACACCTACGTCGATAAGGCGGAGAATCCCATTTTAATTAAGCATATATTCAATATGAGTGTGGGTCTTCCCTATGCTTCCGAGTCTTCAGAGACAGGACGGGCTATGCAAAAGGTCCTTAGAACGTTAAAGGAAAAGCAGGGGAAATATGATCTGCGCACAGAAATTAAAGCGCTTTCTGATATTCCACTTTCATTTGAGCCGGGAACACGCTGGTTATATGGATATGGACATGACCTGGTTGCAGGTCTTATTGAAGTGATTTCAGGTAAATCATTAGGGCAATTCCTAAAGGATGAAATCTTTGATCCACTTGGAATGAACAATACAGGTTACCGTTATCGTGGAGATATTGAATCGCGGATGGCCTCCATGTATCAACGGACAGACGCCGGAAAACTTGAGAAAATAGAGGGTTTCTTGGATGAATATCATCAGCCAGATGCTATATATGAAGGCGGAGGCGCAGGTTTATATTCGACAGTCAAAGATTACCTCACATTTTCACAAATGATGTCAAATGGCGGCACGGTAAACGGTGTGAACTTATTGGGTAGAAAAACCATTGATTTAATGCGTACAAATCATCTGAATACAGCTCAACTATCGGATTTCACCAATTCATACCATACAGGTTATGGCTATGGACTTGGTGTGCGCACGTTAATGGATAAAGCGGCTGGGCATGCAAACAGCTCGATTGGAGAATTTGGCTGGACGGGAATGGCAAGCACCTGGGTTTCTATAGATCCGAGCGAACAGTTCTCCGTCGTTTATATGCATCAGCTCGATCCCAATATGGAAGAGTACCATCATTTGAGAGTTCGCGCAGCAGCTTATAGCTGTTTGTAAATGCGAGCTTGTGGATCTGTTGGGGGGAACTCTTCACTATGGCTCTGAAGCTACACAAATTGTAATGTCTAATCTTTCTCAGAAAATGATCTAGTTAATAAGGACCAAATTTCCTTCGAAGCCTAAACTATTCTTTTCCATATGACGACATAAAACGTAGGTGTAAGGATTTTGCGAAATCCTTAATTTAAGTTTTGAAATGGGAGGGAATTAGATTTTGAAGAATAGATGGTCCGGTTTTCTGGCGTTGGTCATCCTGATTTCAAGTTTTACATCATATGCAGGATTTGCATCTGCTGCGGATGCGGTGCTTTCCAAGATTGTCCTTTCCTCTAACGAGGTAACTTTGCAGCAGGGAGATACGGCTGCGTTGACGGCTACTGCTGTTTTTAGTGATGGGACAACCTCGAATGTAACCGTAAGCACGGATTGGAAAAGTGATAATACAGCTATTGCTACTGTGTATAATGGTACAGTTTCGGCCAAGGGTGAAGGGGAAGCCACCGTGGTTGCGACCTATAAAGAGAAGGTGCAATCGGTTCAGGTACATGTAACGAAAAAGGTTAAGGCGCTGACATCCAGTGTACAAAGCCTGAACTTGCGTTCAAGCGGTACAGGACAGGTTGATCTGACAGCGACATACAGTGATAATACAACAGCTCAGGTTTCGGGTGATGCTACCTGGACCTCCGATAATCAAAAGGTAGCCACAGTAGTTAACGGATTGGTTACTGCTCAGGGAGCAGGTACAGCCAATATTAAGGCCGTATATGGTCAACAGACCGTAACCATTGCTGTGCAGGTGGAGCAGGTTAAACGTCTCGATGTCAGTTCATCAGAGGTTTCTCTTTTGTTGAAGGATACTGAGAAGGTTAAGCTTTCAGCGACGTTCCCGGATGGATCGGTACAGGACGTGACAGAGTCCGCTGAGTGGAACTCCAGTAATGCAGCCGTGGCGGATGTACTGAAAGGCACTATTACCGGCTATAGTGCGGGAAAGGCGACAATTACAGGTAAATATGGCACGATGTCCGCTACGATTTCGGTAGATGTTGATCAAACGAATAAGCTGAAAGCCAGCGAATCCAATATTTTTCTGCGTCTGGATGAATCTAAGAAAGTACAAGTTTCTGCCGTTTATCCGGATGGGACGGTAACGGATATCACAGATAAAGCTACTTGGACATCAAGCGATGATAAAATTGCGACTGTGAATAAGGGAACGATTATGGCGATTGGAGCGGGTTCGGCTACGGTGACCGCTAAGTATGGAGATAAGACCGTTTCGATCAAGACAGATGTCGAAACCTCCAGATATCTGGATTTGAGTGAGGACAAGCTGAGCCTGAATGCCAAGGAATCCAAAAAGCTCAAGCTGACCGCAACGTATGTAACAGGTACGGAAGAAGATATCACAAGTAAGGCAGAGTGGAAGTCCAGCAATGAAGACATCGCTTTTGTCAGTGCGGGAGAAGTCACGGGTTATAAAACAGGTGAGGCTACGATCACCGCTTCTTATGGTGGCAAAACAGTTACAGCTACGGTATCCGTAAATGTACCCGGTGATCTGTCTCTGTCCTCCAAAACGGCAACGATTGATATTGATGAGGACTATACTGCAACTTTGACGGCTACTTATGCGGATGGACGTAAAGAAGATGTAACACAGGATGCAGAATGGACTTCAAGCGCAGAAGATATTGCCTCTGTGTCCAAAGGAACGATTACGGGTAAATCCGCTGGTAAAGCGGTTATTACAGCGACCTATAATGGCAAAAAACTGACGATTAACGTGCAAGTAGGCCTTGTAGACCGTCTGGAAACAGACTCGCGTGTAATTGCGCTTGGTGCTCAGGAAACGAAGCAACTGAAAGTAACAGGAGTTAAGAGTGGCGGTACAAAAACAGATGTAACTAAGGACGCCACCTGGACAACTAGCAATGTAAAAGTGGTTGAGGTTAGCGAAGGTTTGATCAAAGCGAATGGTAGCGGTAAGGCAACTGTGACTGCTTCATATGGCAAGCAAAACATTACGTTTACGGTAGAAGTGGACGTAGCGCAAAAGATTGAAGCGGATGCAATCGCGCTATCGCTCAAATCTGGAGATCAAAAAACCATCGCGATTGTGGTTAAATCGAGTGATGGTAAAGAAAAGGACGTTACGGCCCAAGCTGAATGGAAAACGTCTAATTATAAGGTAGCCACTGTTAAAAAGGGTCAGGTTACTGCGGTTAGCTACGGTAAAGCTAATATTCAGGCGAAGTTTGGCGGGAAGGTAATTAGTGTACCCGTGGATGTTGATACGCTTAAATACCTGCAAACAGACGAAGTCGCATTGAATTTGAAGGCAGGACAGCTGGCTAAGGTTACGGCTACAGCCACGTATAAGGATGAGTCGGAGAAGGATGTTTCCAAACCGGCTGTCTGGTCCTCGTCCAGAATTATTGTTGCGACCGTCAAAGACGGTAACATTAAGGCACAGGGCAAGGGTAAAGCTGTAATTACTGTGAAATATGCAGGTAAAATGACGAAGGTACAGGTAACCGTTCAGTAAAAAAGAGAGCAAGCATACGTCCAAGGACGATAGGCTTGCTCTTTTATTTTAAGGAGGCACCGCATATAAATTATGACTTATCTTTCTTGGTCGGTGTGTTGCGTGTAAGTGATTCGGTCAAACGCTTGCCAGTCGGCGTCTGGGCCAACCCGCCTTTGGCGGTCTCGCGGTGCTTCGACGGCATCGCACTGCCGACTTCAAGCATGACGTCAATGACTTCGTCAGACGGAATAGCGCTGCGCACACCCGCCAAAGCCATGTCCGCTGCGGCAAGCGCAGTCACGGCTCCCAGCCCGTTGCGCACGATGCACGGAATCTCCACGAGTCCGGCGACGGGGTCGCAAATCAGGCCGAGCGTGTTCTTAAGAGCGAGGCCCACGGCGTGAACAGCCTGTTCAGGCGTACCACCGCGCAGCTCGACCATAGCGCCAGCGGCCATCCCGATAGCTGAGCCAATCTCAGCCTGACAGCCTCCTTCCGCGCCAGAAATGAAGGAGTTGTTGGCGATCACGTAGCCAATGGCCCCAGCGGCGAACAGGCCGTTCACCATATGCTCATCATCCCATCCGAACCGCTCCTGCGCACTGATGAAAACACCTGGGATAACCCCACATGACCCTGCAGTGGGCGTGGCGACAATGCGACCCATGGATGCATTAACCTCCGACACGGAGAGGGCATAAGCCATGGCGAGCGCGGAGGCATCGCCGGAGCAGGTTTCCCCTGCCCGCAGATACTCGGCTAGGCGCTTGCCGTCACCGCCCGTCAATCCACTGCGGGATACGGTGTCTTGTGTCTGTCCGCGATGAACGGCTTCCTTCATGACTTCATAATAATCAGACATTTGACGAAAGATTTCTTCCTCCGTTGTATTCGTTTCTTGCACCTGCTCTTGAATCATCAAGCGGCCAATCGTGGTGGATTCTTCAGCGCATAAAGCGCTGATCTCATGCAGATGGCTAAACCGCATCGGATTCAGCTCCTTTTTTCAAATTAATCATCTTAATTTCATACATATGAGGTAAAGAACGCAGTTCCGCAATTAGTTCAGCTGGAGCAGAACTGTCCGTTTCAATGGCGGTGAGTGCTTCACCATCCCGGCCCTTGCGATCTACGTGCATATAGGCAATGTTAATGTGAGCCGCGCCCAGCGCTGAAGTTATCGCGCCCAATGTACCGGGCTTATCCGAGTGGAGAAGCACCAGCGTAGGCAGCTCCCCGGTCAGATTGACCCGGAATTCGTTCAGTTGCTGGACATGGATGCTGCCGCCGCCGATGGAGGAGCCCAACAGTGTACGCTGATCCTCGCCCTTCCACAGCTCGAAACGGACAGTGTTCGGATGAGGGGCGGGGAGTCCGCTGACGGCGAATTCCACGGCCATCCCGGCTTGTTCGGCCCATTGCTCGGCATCGGGAATCCGGTGATCGTCCGTATCGTAATTAAGCAGTCCTGCGATGAGCGCCAGATCTGTACCGTGTCCTTTATACGTATCGGCAAAGGAACCGTATAATGTCATGCGGGCACGGTCAGGCTGCTCTCCGAGCCAGTGCCGGGCAACGCGTGCGAGTCGCACTGCGCCTGCGGTGTGTGAACTGGAAGGTCCGGTCATGGCCGGGCCGATAATAGAAAATACATCTTTGAAACGCATGGTGTGACCCCCTGTATGTTCTAATACCATACTATATGGTATTTCCGCGTCTTTGCGCGGTTATGACGGTTCCTAATGCTGACGCACAATGTGAGCACAAAAAAGGACAGGATAAGGAAGTTTCCCTTATCTCTGTCCTCGTTACCTGAGAGTTTCGTGCGGTGTTCTTACCGCCTTACCCCTTGGGTGGCTTGCGCTCTCTCCAGAGTTGCGTCAGATGACGATACATGGACCTGAGAGATTATCCGCCAGCCGGGTGCTGGCGTCTTGCTCCTTCGGTGCCGCCAGAGTATAGGCTCCCTGGACAGACTCTCCCGTCATCTTCATTCGCGTATACCGTTCTACATGTCTTCCTTAGGGTAATGTATGCCGTGCTCGGTGTCAATCACAGGGTTCAATTTTTACATAAACAGGTGCGTTTCCAATAAAAAAGATTAAAATTTACATAATTATGGATGAAATCAGGAAGGAATTAGAAGATTGGCGGCTAATCTGATAAAGGACAAGTACATTTATGGAAAACATAGGAGGGATATTGACGTATGGTAAAAGGCTTGCGGTTCACAGGTTCACGCTTAAAAGGGATGCTGCATCTAGCAGCAATCGTATCACTGCTGATCGGGATCTTCGTTCCATTCGGTCAGGTCAAGGCAGAGGGAGCATTGACAGTAGCCGAAGCACTTCAGGGCCAAAGCAGTGGAGGTACGGTGACGGTGGAAGGCTACATCGTCGGACATGCTACCGGATCGAAAACGGCTAACTTTTCTTCTCCGTTCGCGAATGATTTTAACGTACTGATTGCCGATCAGGCAAATGAACGTAATACGTCTAATCTATTGGATGTACAGCTGACTTCAGCGTACAGAGGGCAATTTGGGCTGTCAGGCCATCCTGAGCTGATCGGCAGCAAAATTCGTGTGACGGGTACACTCGGCGCCTACAATAATTTTGGTGGAGTGAAAAGTCCAAGCGCTGTTGAACTGGTGAGCGGAAGCGAGCCAGGGGAACCAGGTGAACCTGGCAACCCGGGTCAACCCGGTACTACATTGCCGGATGGAAAAGGCAAAAAGGTGCTGTTCGATAATACGCACGCACAGACCGCTGGAGCAGCAGATTGGGTCATTGAAGGCGCCTTCTCCGACTTTGCCAATGGACTGCGTAATGTAGGCTTTACGGTAGACCAATTGAATCGTCCCATTCCTTTTACTTATGGAGAGCAGGCCATAACATATGATAAGCTGCGCCAATATGATGTGTTCATTATTGGTGAAGCGAATGTTGCCTTTAAGGCATACGAGCAGGCTGCTCTGCTGCAATACGTGAATAACGGGGGGAGCGTCTTCTTCATCTCCGATCATTATAATGCGGACCGTAACAAAAACCGTTGGGATTCCTCCGAAGTTATGAATGGCTACCGTCGTGGAGCCTATACTAATCCGGCCAAAGGCATGACTGCAGAAGAAGCAGCATCACCGGCGATGCAAGGATTAACAAGCTCCGATTGGCTGGCGACCAACTTTGGTGTTCGTTTCCGTTATAATGCGCTTGGTGACGTGAATGCTACTGACATTGTAGCCGCAGATCAATCTTTCGGTATTACCAAGGGTGTGCGCTCGATTGCAATGCATGCAGGATCTACGCTGGCTATTATTGATCCTACCAAGGCTAAAGGCATTGCTTATATCCCTTCAGGCACGAAAAAATGGGGGAATGCTGTAGACCAGGGAGTTTATAATGGCGGGGGCCGTGCAGAAGGGCCTTATGCCGCTATCTCCAAGGTAGGTCAAGGCAAGGCAGCGTTCATCGGTGATTCTTCCCCTGTAGAAGATGCTACACCGAAATATGTGCGTGAGGAAAACGGACAGTCGAAGAAGACATATGATGGTTTCGAGGAAGTGGATGATTCCACCTTTCTGGTGCAAACGGTCCAATGGCTTGCATGGAAGCAGGACTACACGAAATTGTCTGATGTGGCAGGTTTGACTCTGGATCAACCAACGAAGCTTCTGCCATTCGAGGAGCCTGCGGCTTCCACGGAACCGCAGGCTGAGCCTTGGTCTGCTCCAGCAGCAGGCTACAAATGGTATGATCCTAGAACGTTCAAGTCTGGCTCCTATGGAGCGGCTTCGTAATTATCGTGAGGAGCTCAATGTGAGCTGGTGCTAGTTAGTCGTTTGATCCCTGTAGAGGGATCAGGCGACTTTTTTTGTGATGAAAATTAACCTGTGGTTGGTTATTTCATTACATTTTGTGCCAGAAAGGCCGCGCTACTGCTGGATCATTGATTTTTTAAATGATGTTGATAGCATAATCTTAATTGATATATCCATATACTGGTGATAGGATGTATTCAAATTATTCCGACAAAAACGGTATGTAATGTTCATGAGAGGTTTTAAACATCAAACATGGTGAGAATAAGCGGGACAAGACCATGGAGAATGGAGGAAGCGCGCATTGAATACCGAACCCGTGTTGGAAATTAAAGGATTATCCGTCTCTTTTCGCATCAAGGATCAATATCACCCCGCAGTCGACCATCTGGATCTGACGGTCAACCCCAATGAAGTGCTGGCTGTAGTCGGAGAATCTGGCTGTGGCAAAAGCGCACTGGCGCTTTCTATCCCGCAACTGCATGACATGGAACGCACACGTGTAGAGGGAGAGGTCCTTTTTAAAGGCACGGACCTGAACCGTCTTTCTTCAGGGCAAATGAATAAAATCCGCGGAGCGGGCATTGGCATGATTTTTCAGGATCCGCTGACAGCACTCAACCCGTTGATGAGCATTGGCAAGCAGATTGAGGAAAATCTTGATTATCATACGTCACTATCTATGAAGCAAAAAAGGGAACGTGTGCTGGAGCTGCTGGAAAGTGTAGATATACCGAATCCTGTGCGTGTGTATGATCAGTATCCGCATGAACTGTCAGGAGGGATGCGGCAGCGTGTGATGATCGCGATTGCCATAGCTTGCCGACCTTCTCTTATTATTGCAGATGAGCCGACGACTGCGCTCGATGTAACGATCCAATCGCAAATTCTCGACTTGCTCAAACAGCTTCAACAGGAGACTGAGAGCGGAATTATCCTGATTACGCACGATCTTGGTGTTGTGGCAGAAGTAGCCGACCGCGTGGTGGTCATGTATGCCGGAGAAATCGTGGAGAGCGCTGATGTTTTTGAATTATTCAGGCATCCACAGCATCCGTATACGCGTTCTTTGCTTGCTTCTATGCCGGGATCGCATACCAAGGGGGAATCACTGCATGTCATCGGCGGTATTGTTCCCTCATTACAAGATATCCCCCGCAATAGCTGCCGCTTTGCTCCGCGTATTCCCTGGATTCAGCAGAGAGTGCATGAAGACCATCCCCAACTAAATGAAATTTCCCCTGGACATTGGGTCCGTTGTACATGTTATCAGCATTTTCATTTTGAAGACGAGGCAAAGGGGGAGGCTGCTCATGGCACTACTGGAGTTAAATGATCTGAGGGTCCACTATCCGGTGCGCGGTGGTTTCTTCCAGCGTGTTATCGATCAGGTGAAAGCAGTGGATGGCGTGTCGATCAGCATTGAGGCAGGCCAGACATACGGGCTGGTGGGAGAATCCGGTTGTGGAAAAACGACGACAGGCAGGACGATCATCGGTCTAAATAAGCTGACGAGCGGACAGATTCTGTTTAAAGGAAAGGACCTTGCAGCTCTGAGCCGTAACAATCGCCATCCACTGCGTAGAGATATTCAGATGATTTTTCAGGACCCATACTCTTCGCTCAACCCGCGTAAGCGCGTATTAGATGTCATTGCTGAACCGCTGCGAAATTTTGAAAGGCTGAGCAGTGAGGAAGAACGAAGGAAAGTACAGACGTTGCTGGAAAAGGTCGGCTTGAATGCCGATGCAGCCTACAAATATCCGCATGAATTTTCCGGGGGGCAGCGGCAACGGATCGGGATCGCGCGTGCGCTTACATTAAACCCCAAGCTGATCATTGCAGATGAGCCGGTGTCGGCGCTGGACGTTTCCGTGCAGGCACAGGTGCTTAATTTTATGAAGGATGTGCAGCGGGAGTTTAATTTAACGTATTTGTTCATTAGTCATGACCTAGGTATTATCCGCCATATGTGTGACCAAATCGGTATTATGTACCGGGGACGTCTAGTGGAGCAGGGGAGCGAGCAAGACATTTATGAGCGTCCACAGCATCTGTATACCCAGCGCCTCATTGCAACCATACCCAATATCGATCCTACAAAACGACTGGAAAATGCCCAAAAAAGGCGAATGCTTTTATCCTCCTACAAAACAGAGCTGCCCAAACATCTAGACGTGAGTGGAAAGCCGTTTGCACTAAAATCAGTAAGTCCATCCCATCAAGTCGCGCTACCATAAGGGGGTACGGAATATGTGGAAATTTACACTGCGTCGGCTGCTGGTTATGATCCCTCAACTTTTTGCACTGAGCGTGCTTATATTTTTCCTAGCTAAGGCTATGCCGGGGGATGCCCTGACAGGACTTATTACCTCGACACCCAATCTGAATCCGGCCGCACTGGAAGAACAGCGACAAAGACTGGGACTGAATGACCCGGTGTGGGTGCAGTATGGGAACTGGCTCGTCCAGCTTGCTCACGGGGATCTGGGCAAATCTTATGTACATAAAATTAGCGTTACCGATCTGATTGGCAGCCGTCTGGGGAACACGTTCTTTCTGGGCGTAGTAATTCTGGTTCTGACGTATCTGATCGCTATTCCGCTCGGCGTACTCAGCGGTCGTTATCAGCATAGTCTGCTGGACAAAACCGTAGTGGGCTATACCTATCTCAGCTTTGCGACACCTCTATTTATACTCGCGTTGTTGCTGCTGTACGTATTCGGATTCAGGCTCGGCTGGTTTCCAACCAGCGGCAGTGTGGATGTAGGCGTGGAGCCGGGGACATGGGCATATTACGTGAACAAGTCGTATCATCTCATTTTACCGGCGGTTACAGGCGCATTGCTCAGTACAACGGCTACGATTCAGTATTTGCGCAATGAGGTCATTGACACAAGACTGAAGGATTTTGTGAAAACAGCGCGTTCCAAAGGGGTACCCGAAGGTAAAATTTATTCCCGCCATATTTTCAAAAACTCTCTATTGCCGATTGCTGCCTTTTTGGGCTATGACCTGACGGGAGTAATTGCAGGCAATATTTTTCTTGAATCTATTTTCGGTTATCCGGGGTTGGGCCAATTATTTCTCCAGTCCATCACTCAACGGGATTTTTCAGTCGTGAACGCGCTGGTCATGATCTCTGGCTTCTTGGCGCTATTAGGAACTCTTTTATCTGATGTCATCCTAAGCAAAGTCGATCCCCGCATTCGAATTGAATAGCGAACAAGTCTAGAGAAAGGGAGGGATTATGGTGTCTATACAGGTGGAGGAGGTCTTCACGCCGGAAATCATTCATAAATCACCATCCAGTTGGTCTGTACTGCGTCGTGAGCTGGTGCGTGACAAAATGTCCTTGGTTTCCATTGGTTTTGTAATTCTGTTCTTGATCTTTATATATGCCTCTGTCCTGTTTGTAAATCAGGATGTAGTCACGACGGTCGATTTGGGCGCGATCCGTGAAGCTCCAGGCTCAGTGCATTGGCTGGGGACAGATCGAGCGGGCAGGGATATTTTCGGTCAGCTGGTCATTGGAGCCCGCAATTCCTTCACCATCGGCTTTACGATTACATTGTTATCCGCGGCTATTGGCTTAACGTTAGGTTTGCTGGCTGGTTTTTATGGGGGACTGGTCGATAACATCATCATGCGAATCATTGATTTTATTCTGGTGCTTCCGTTTTTGATGCTGGTCATCGTATTTGTCAGCATTGTACCCAAAAGCGGCATAGGGTCCTTTATTTTCATTATGACTGCCTTTTTATGGATTGGGAAAGCACGTCTGATTCGAGCCAAGGTGTTGTCGGAGCGCGAACTGGATTATGTGCAGGCTTCCAAAACCCTTGGCACACCCAATTGGAAAATCATCTGGTTTGGCGTGCTGCCCAATCTTAGCTCGGTCGTGATCGTCAACCTGACCCTCAGCCTCGCGGGAAATATCGGGATTGAGACCGGGCTTTCTTATCTCGGCTTTGGCTTACCGGAATCTACTCCAAGCTTGGGTACACTGGTGAGTTATGCCAATGACCCGGATGTTTTGCAGAATAGCTGGTGGATGTGGTTGCCTGCATCACTGCTTATTTTGGTGTTAATGCTGGCGATTAACTTTATTGGTCAGGCGCTCAAACGCGCCACGGATGCCAGACAACGATTGGGTTAACCGAAGTTCAAGGATAAGGACAATAACAAGGAGGGATTTACAATGGTTAAACGCTGGAAAAAAGGGATTCTGCCTGTTCTATCTGCAATTTTGGTGCTTTCACTGGCCGCATGCAGCGGTTCGCCTTCCGCTTCAAATGGAGGGAAATCGTCTGACGGTACAGGCGGCTCAGGGTCCGACAGCAAGCAGGTGAATGCGACAGCGCTGGCGAAGGCGATCAAGAACGATAAGGCGCCGATTAAGGGTGGCATCATCAATTATGCACTCGTGTCTGATACCCCTTTTGAAGGTATTCTGAATCCTGTATTTTATGATGGCAATCCTGATTTTGAAGTCTTCCAGTTTTTCTACCCTTCTATGTTTTCGATTGACTCCAATCTAAATATTGACGATAAAGGGGCGGCGACGATTTCCTTTTCCCCAGACAATAAGGCTGTGACTGTCAAAATTGATCCCAAGCTGAACTGGACGGATGGTAATCCCGTAACGGCAGAGGACTATGCTTTTTCCTATGAAGTGATTGGTCATAAAGACTACGAAGGTCCGCGTTATGATAGCTTTATGACCAACATTGTGGGCATGGAGGATTATCACGCGGGTAAGGCCAAAACCATTTCTGGCATCAAGGTGCTGAATGAGAAAGAGGTTACCATTCATTTCAAGGAACCTAATCCTTCGGTGAAATCGGGACTGTGGTCTACACCACTGGAGAAAAAGGTATTTCAGAATATTCCCGTGAAAGATATGGCCGGATCTGATCCTGTTCGTAAAAATCCGATTGGCTATGGGCCATTCAAAATTAAATCTATGGTCACAGGTGAATCTGTGGAATTCGTCAAAAATGAAGATTATTTCCGCGGTGCGCCCAAGTTAGATGGCCTTCATCTGAAGGTGGTGAACCCGAATGTCATTACCGAGGCGCTGAAAAGTGGAGAAGTCGACTGGGCCAGCTATCCAACCACCCGTTACAATGAGGCCAGCAATCCGAAAAATGTACAGTTTCTCGGTCAGGAGGAATTATCTTATAGCTATGTAGGCTTTAAGATGGGCAAATTCGATCAGGCCAAGAGTCTAAATATCATGGACCCGAACGCCAAGCTGGCGAACAAGTCATTGCGTCAGGCCCTTGGCTATGCGCTGAATAATGAGCAGGTCGGCAAGCAGCTCTATCATGGGCTTCGGACTCCTGCGACATCCCTGATCCCGCCTGCCTTTAAGGGATATCATGATGTGAATGCGAAGGGCATTGCGTATGATCCAGACAAGGCGAAAAAGCTGCTGGACGAGGCAGGATATGTGGATACCAATGGAGATGGATACCGTGAGGACCCTAAGGGCAAGGAACTGGTACTCCATTATGCAGCAATGAGCGGGGATGCGACAGCCGAATCGCTGGCGAAGTTTTATTTGCAAAATTGGAAGGATGTCGGACTTCATGTCGAGCTGGTGGACGGTCGTCTGCTTGAGTTCAATTCTTTCTATGACCGTGTGCAAAAGGATGACCCCGGCATTGATATTTTTGGCGGCGCATGGAGTACAGGTACAGATGTAAACCCTAGTGGGCTGTATGGACGCGGAGCCAGCTTTAACTACTCGCGCTTTACCAGTGAAGAGAATGATAAGCTGTTGCAGGAAGGGGTGTCTGTGAAAGCCTTTGACGACAATTATCGTAAAGATATATACAATCAGTGGCAGGCGTATATGAGCGAGGAGGCACCCATCGTACCTACGTTATTCCGTTACTCGTTAGAGGCAGTGAATAATCGGGTAGCCAATTACGATATTACTCGTGGCAAGGAGTATGATGCAGACACGTTTGCGAATATTACGTTGACTGCGGAAAAAGCCGAAGTAGCCCAATAATCTAAAAAGCGCAATAACCTGAAGAAGAAGCGCGAACCGGATGGATCCGATTTTGCGCTTCTTTTGACCTTTTCATGCAATCATTCTGGGGATTCTCGAAGGGAGAGAAGGAAGACGGAAATACGTCAGCTTCAATACTTCATTGCCGTATGCGAGGAACTACATTTTACGAAAGCTTCGGAAAAGATCGGAATCTCCCAACCCACGCTTAGCTTGCAAATTAAGGCGTTGGAAGAGGAATTGGGCATGACGCTTTTTGACCGTGCAGGCAAGAAAATTAAAATGACAGATGCCGGGAAATTGTTGCTGCAACACAGTGAACATGCGCTCAAGGATTTACAGCAAGCAAAGGCTTCCATTGAGGAGTTGCGTACCGAGCAACGCGGGAGTTTGCGGATTGGTATTGCATTATCGGAGCTGGAGGAACCATTGCAAGAAATGCTTATCCATTTTCATCAGTCATTTCCTAGAGTCAGCCTGCACATCCATCCATCATTTGATGTAACAGAACAGCTGCTGGATAACCGAATGGATGTTGGCATTACGCTGCATTCGGGTACGGATGAAAGGCTTGTCCAGCTTCCTCTTCGTACGGAGAACTACTGTCTTGTTGTTCCGGTAGAGCATGTGTTTTCCAACCGTTCTTCCATTACGCTGGACGAATTGAGGCATGTATCGTGGGCGATGCAGCCAGAGTGTCATCCCGGCAGGAAGCTGATTGAGAAGTGCTTCCGGGATCGCGGGTATCCCTTTGCAACCGTCTTGGAGACAAATTCCATACCTTCAATCCTGCGCTGGGTGCAGGAGGGACTTGCCGTAACCCTACAGACGGAGTCCCTTGCGGCAGAATTGGATCGCTCACAATTTTGCACTGTACCTATTTTGTGCGGCGTGCTCCAGGGTCAGCTAGAGTTGATTTATCGGTCTGGCCGTTATCAGGGAGAAGCATTGAAGCGATTAATTGAAAAGATACAAGCTGTACTAACAGTGCGTTCCAACTAGTGGCAACGCTGATGAGTATCACGAACTTTAATGTGTACGAACTTCCAGCCTGCGTGCAATCAGTGACATACTGTAATTGACAGCAAAGTACAGGAAAGCTGCGAACAGCAGGGCTGGAATGACAAAGGATTGATTTTGCCCACCGACAATCTGAATGTTATGCGTCAGCTCCGGCAAACTGATAATGACAGCCAGTGAGGTATCCTTGAATAGGGAAATGAACTGGCTGACAATCGGGGGCACCATGCGACGAAGCGCTTGGGGCAGAATGATATGCCATAAGGTTTGAGAGTAGCTTAGACCGGAGGAACGTGCGGCTTCCACCTGTCCTTTATGGACCGAATTCAGACCGCTGCGCACAATCTCGGCGATCATGGCTCCCTCGAAGATCGACAGGCCTGTAATGGCTGCCCACTTGAGGGAAATCGACAATCCGATGGATGGTAAAACCATACCGATGAAGAAAATAATGAGCAATAATGGAAGATTGCGAATGAGATCAATGATAAAGGCTGCAACCTGTGAAATGACAGGTAAGCGAGTATAGCGCAGGATGCCGAATAAGATACCGAGAACGAAGCTGAACACGATAGAATAAATAGCAACCTCCAGCGTGAGCAGGAAGCCCTCCAGTATAAAACGCACATTAGGCCATACAAACAATCCACCGAAATCCATACGGGCTTCCCTCCTTAGGATGTTTTGGACAGACGCCGTTCCATATATAGTACAAGAAAGCTAAGCGGAACCGTCAAGATAAGATACAACAGCGCCGTGATGGCGTAGACTGTGATGGGCAGGAAGGTATCCGAGTTAATGAGGTCCGAGTAATACATTAGGTCCAGTCCGGCCACAATAGCCAGCACGGAAGAGTTTTTGACCAGATTAATGAATTGGTTGCCGATCGCAGGCAGTACAATTTTGATGGCTTGCGGTAAAATAATGCTGATCATCGTCTGGTTGTAACTCAACCCGGAGGACCTTGCCGCTTCAAATTGCCCCTTGGGCACAGATTGAATGCCGGCACGTATGGCTTCAGCAATAAAGGAGGCTGTGTATACGGTCAATCCAAGCGTTCCAGATACGAATCCGTCCAAAGGGATGCCCAAAGTGGGAAGCCCGAGATAAAAAAACAGTACGACGATCAGCAATGGGATATTGCGGATGACCTCTACATAGACGGTACCGATCCAGTTCAGCCATTTAAAAGGCGCAATTCGGAGGATGGCAATAATAGCCCCCAGAATAAAGCTTCCAACCAAGGCAATGACACTAGCTTGAACGGTATGAAGCAAGCCTTCTCTGAAACGGTCGCTATGATCAAAAAGTACGTTGATATCAAAAGTAAGCATCTGCGAATTTACCTCCTTATCCAGACCTAAGAAAGGAAGGAGCTCGCAATCGCGGCTCCTTCACAAGAATACTATTCGGGTTTAACCCCAAGCCATTGCTCGTGGAGCTTATCGTATTCACCGTTGCTTTTCAGTTCCTTGAGCGTATCATTAATGGCTTGCAGCAGTTCGGGTTGTCCCTTCTTCACTGCAATGCCGTAAGGTTCCTCTGTGAAGTTCCCGCCTACAAGAGTATAATTCGGGTCTTGCTGCTGCATGCCGAGCAGAATAGAGTTATCCGTAGTCAAGGCTTCTCCTTTACCTGCTTTGAGGGCGTTGAAAGCATCCTGATAGTTTTCGAATTCCAATATCGTTGCTTCAGGTGCTTTTTCACGGATATTTTTGGCGGAGGTAGAGCCTTTCACGGCGAGCACCTTGGTTTTTGGGGTCAGAGACTCCAGCCCGGTGATGGGGCTCCCCTTTTTCACGAGCAGAGATTGCCCGGCGTTAAAATAAACGTCGCTGAAATCAACCTGCTTTTTACGTTCATCCGAAATGGTCATCGTCGCGATAATGGCGTCAATGTCCCCATTTTGCAATAAGGTGATTCGTGTTTTGGACGTGACCTCTTTTAGTTCAAGTTTGGTTTCATCGCCAAAAATATGTTTGGCTACAGCCTTAGCGATGTCGATATCAAAGCCTTCTACTTTTCCGCTAGCCGGGTCTTTCAGTCCGAACAGCTTGGTATCGTATTTCACACCAACGACCAGTTTGCCACGCTGTTTGATCGCTTCCAGCCCGTTGGCTGCTGCCGGCTCATTCCCCGACGTTGCCGCTCCTTCTTTGCCTCCACAGCCTGCCAAGACGAGCAGACAAGATAAAGCTACCAGCACCAAAGTACTCCATTGAAATCTTTTTCTCATCAGAACATTCCCCTTTCGATTTACGCTACATTGGTAGTCTGTTTAATGATGAATCAGACGGCTCAGGAACAGGCGAGCCCGTTCTTCACCCGGATTCTGAAAAAATTCGGCAGGTTGGCTGTCTTCCAAAATCTGTCCTTTGTCCATAAAAATCACGCGGTCTGCTACTTCACGTGCAAAGCCCATTTCATGAGTGACAATGACCATTGTGATGCCCTGATGGGCGAGCGAGCGCATAACATCCAGTACCTCTCCGATCGTTTCGGGATCAAGTGCTGAAGTAGGCTCGTCGAACAACATAATTTTTGGATTCATCGCGAGCCCACGGGCGATCGCGACCCGCTGCTGCTGTCCACCGGACAATTGGGCGGGGTAGCTTTGTGCCTTTTCTTCGATTCCGACGCGCTTTAGATAGGTGATGGCTGTTTGAGTAGCTTCTTCTTTCGAGATGCCCAGTACCTTCATAGGTGCCAGTACAATGTTTTCAATCACCTTTTTGTGTGGATACAGATTGAAATGTTGGAACACCATCCCGATGTTGCGGCGGAAGGCATTAATATCAATCTTTTTGTCATGTACAGGGACCTCGTTAACGATCAGCTCCCCATCCGATATCGTTTCCAGACGATTGATGCAGCGAAGCAGGGTGCTTTTACCCGAGCCGGAGGGACCGATGATTACGACGACCTCGCCCTCCTTAATTTGAAGATTGATGTCTTTGAGTACATGGAAGTGACCGTAATGCTTGTTGACATTGCGAAACTGGATCAGAGAGCTCACCCCTTTTAGGCTTGGATACATAGCTTAGTAGACGGATTGACATGATCAAGCTCTATTAGAATTTCAAAATTTCTCTCATGATACTATAAGCTTACAATAAAAAACAAGATTTTATGTCATAAAACTTTACGTGTATTATATTTTGGTATGTCCTTTTGCTTGTTAACTGCTATTTATATGATAAAATTAAATGAATATTCACAATTTAATGTTATTTAATTTTACATGGAATAATAGCGTTCGACATGCCAAGGGAGAAACGTGACAAAAGCAACGCTATGTTTTACAGTAGGGAAGAAGGAATTTAGGGTAAAGGAAGGTTAGACAATGACGAAAGCTATTTCACCGCTAGTAACGGCATTGGGCATGGAGCCCCATCCAGAAGGCGGCTGGTACAAAGAGATGTGGAAGGCCCATTTCCAAATTCCGAAGCCTGTACTGCCGGATGTGTATTCCGGTCCGCGCTTTGCAGCTTCGTCTACGTATTTCTTGCTACATCCGGGCGAGTTCTCCGAGTGGCATGTGGTCCATTCTGATGAGCTGTGGTTATATCATAGCGGAAGCCCTGTAGAGTTGAAATTGGGTGGAAGCGGAGAAGAGCCTGGTGAAGAAACTGTGATTATCGTCGGTGCGGATGTGGAGGCAGGACAGCATCCACAAGCACTCGTCCCAGGAGCAGTATGGCAAACGGCACGTCCGCTTGGGGATGAGCCCGTGCTGGTAACCTGTGTGGTTGCACCAGGATTCCACTTTGATGATTTCAAGCTGATTGCCAAGAATCCAACTGAATCATGATGTGAGCATTGGCGGGTGTATTTCTGTAATGAACAGGAATGGCCCGCCTGATTTATTTTTACTCATAGAAATAGGTACTTTAAAATGGCTTTAGGTGCTTAGTTTGGCCTGAACAATGAGACGATGGGTGGGGTTGACGAGAGGGTCACATGTAATCAGCGTGAGCAGCTTTTGTTTTTTGAAGCTTTTTAGAACAGACACGTCCGTAGGATCAACCACCTTCAGGCTATAAACGCTATATACATATTGGTTACCCCGAGTGTTGACAACAATCTTATCCCCAATCTTCAATTCATTTAGACGATTAAATAAACGTCCAGAGGTACGGGCTCGATGAGCAGCAATGGCGGCATTCCCCACTTGTCCCAGCGTCCCCGTTTCCGGCATATGTACAGCCGCGTGTCTCATATTTATCCTCGTTGCGCCTTCCAATACAGGGAGCTTTAAAGCAATACGACTTATACTAATAGTGGCTATGGGAGTTTGTTCATTAGCGCTTGCCATGGGAGCAGGAGGTGGGGAAGTATTTTGTCGTGCTTCACTAACCGGAACTTTCGTAAGACGAGTGGACAAGCTAGCATAGCTGTCTGTAAGACTGGCGGTTCTAAGCGCATCGCTTTTTCCTGATGGTAGCTCGGCTGCTTTTAATAGCTTGCTTTGTTCCTGATCCTCATTCCATTCCGTCGCTTTAGGAAACAAAATAAAAAGTAAGCCTAACACAATAAATACGTAGGAAAGTTTACGCAGACGCAGCAATCTCGCCTCCCCTAAGCAAAGTACGGATTATACATACTTTTTTAAAAAATGCCCCATTCCCGGCTCATTCCAATCGGGAATGAGCCGGGAATGGGGCAGGTGATTAATTTTATTTTTTGTTTGTCCGTCTAAATTTCAAAAATACGCCCCATATAACCATCGCTATGCCTGTCAAATAGAACGGAACGGGGCTGCTTTCACCTGTTTGGGGTAATTGATGTACCGCAGGTGTATCCTCCGGCTCTTCAGGTTCTTTCCCCGGAACCTTGAGACGGATCTTAGGTTCGGGATCGTCTTTCGAATCCACCGGAGGAGGATCTTGATGAGGCATGACGGCTGGCAGTTCCGGCTTCAGCGGTATAGGCGCAGGTTCCTCCTGCGGAGAGACTATGTCCTCCGGAGACTTTGGCAATGACGGAGGGACGATTATAGACGGAATATTGGGTATTTCCGGATCTTTGTCATGTTTTTTACCTGAGCCTCCAGACGGGGGGGAGGGGTTTGGATGAGTAGGCGTTCCTGGTCCTGAGGGATTCGTGGGGTCTGTTGGAGTTCCCGGGTCTACAGGTGGTTCAGGGTCGTTTTTCTTTTCTTTACGATTGGTGATCACAACCCTCTTTACGCCAGAGCTTTGTCGCAGTGTTGCGTCTATTTTGATCTCGAGCTTGCCCTCGGTAATTTTATAGCCCTCCGGTGCTGCCAATTCTTCCAAGATGTAGTCGTCATGAAGCAAGGAAGAAAAGATGATTTTGCCTTCCTGATTGGTGGTCTGAATGAGAGGGGCTCTTTTTTGACCTTTATCATAGAGCGCAAACTGTGCGCCAGGCAGTACCTTGTCAGGCATATCCTGATCTACCTTGGTCAGCTCAAGACTTTCGGTCACACCCCCGCCAGAACCGGAGCCGGAAGACGTTCGTACGATGATTTCCTGGCTGGTTTCCCGCAGTTCTGTCGTCAAGCGATCCCCCTCAAAGGCAACCTTATTACTCACCTTGGCTTTGTCTTCAGCATGAATGAACGATTGGTATTCAAGTATAAAAGCAGTGGAAATATCCTTAGCAAAAGTAAGTTCAAAAGTTTGCTGGCCTTGAGCATCTGTCTTGATATACAGCTTGTAATCTTGATTTCTAATCAACTCGGTGCCCTTGGTGGTATTTCCGTTGGCAGCGATGATTGTAGAGTACAAATGAAAGGAATCCTCAATTAAGATTTGATTGCTGCTAGGCTGATCTATAATTTTAGCGTTGGATACATGGGACTGTCCTTCATTGATGCGGATGCTCCAGTCAATCTTATTTCCATTTTGTGTACCGACTTTAGATACATATTCTCCGCCATGAGGTACCGTGACTTGCGCTGTCCATTCGGAGACAGTTTTTTGTCCATCTAGTAGAAGGGCTTGATTATGGATTTCCTTTTCAATCAGTTCTCCTTCCAATGAAGTTTGAAAGGTAATCCAGTAGGGAGTCTGTATCTTATTTTTGAACTGGATACGCAATTCATTACCATTTTGCTCGGAGGGAGGAATAATGGTGTATTGATCTGCTGGGATTTCAGCCCCTTTTTGTACGCCATCCCACCATCCCAGCAAGGTCATATCGTATACTTTTACGGAGGCGGGCAGTAACTTCTGACCTTGCAACAAGGGGTCTCTCACTTCCGCGTGATTCAGGATCTTGCGATTGTAGTTAGCTTTAATGTCCCAGGTAATGAGCTTGGAGGTCGCATTATAGCTTCCTTGCTTGGCACCGTTTCGTTGTGTCATAAAGTCCGGCCAGATCGGGCACTCCACTTCTTGCGATGATCTTTCTCCGTCTTCAAACTGGTATTCTATATGGGATTTATTACGAAACTCGGGCTTCGTTGTATCCGTTTTCCAATCATTATTATAGGTAGTTGAATACTTGATTGTATAAGCCTTCTGAATGGCTTTATGAAAAATGAGCGTAAATCCTTGTTTATAGTCCTGTGATAGCGGAATCAGCTCATAATCCGTGGGTGCACGTAGCTCCGTTGTTCCGTCAACACTTTGAATTTTCAGGGTGTCCGGTAACAAGGCCAAGCCCCCGTTTGGAAACACATCCTGAATGACAATATTTTTCATGATGTACAAGTCTGTATTGATGGTAATCACCCAAGGTATGATTTTGGTGTTGTAATTGGGTGTGTCATACATTTTAGTCATAACTCCGCTTATGATTTCCGTCGATACGATCTTCTGGGTTCCATCTGAGGTTATGATGTTTGTAACTTTTTCATTTTCATAGACACGGCCTCTGGCTTGAGTCTGGTATCGGATGGTATAGGCTGAATCTACGTCGAAGTTGAATTGAAGTTTGAAGCCGTTGCGGTCCGGATAATCAACTGGGATGACAGTATACGCCCACGATGGGAGTTCCTCCAGTGTGTTTCTCTTAAATACTTTCAAAGAACCGGGCAGCAATTCTTGAGTTTTATTGAAATGATCAATTAAAAGAGCTTTGGCTTCGGGAATTTTTGTCTCGCTGAAGTTATATCTTATGGCCCACGAGAGTGTTTGTGTGGCATGATCATATTTTTCAACCTTTTTGGACAAAAATTCACCACGTTCCACCTGAACAGTAGCGGTAGCAACAACGTTCTCTATCGTATCTCCTGAAAGCGTTGCTGTGTTGGAGAAACGAGTTTCATCGCCAATAATACGCGTGGAATATTGAATCTGATAGGCCGTGTTAATGCTATCGTCTTGAAAACGAATCACAAACCCTGTCCCGGCTTGATCTGCTTCAATGGCATATTCACTTGCATTCACTAGGTCTCGAACAACGGTCGAGCCGTCGATATTGACTTGTAGATGATAGAGCCGAATAGAGTCTCTTCTGAGTTCCAGCCCTGAAGGAATTGGATCGGTGATGAGGGCATGCTTTACGGTGTTTAGCTGTTTGTTCACATCAATGATCCAGTCGATCTGATTGGTGCCAGCTATTTTCCCTTGTTTGCTTAGGGTTGGCCCTGACTGGGGTTTTACATTCACGATGACCGTTTGTACCCCGCCTTTGATCGGAATCGCAATGATGATCTCTGTACTGCCTTTCACCGTTTCTTTCGTAAACTCGGTTTTGATTTGCAGTTTGCCGCTGACATTGGAATGATTCTCTACATATTGGTTAAAGGTCATGATCACCTTGCCCTGACGATCTACTGTGAAGTATCCCACGGTTCCGTCGGTAGTGACTAACGGAGATGAGATATCAGTGTAGATGACAAACTGTTCTGGTAAATGAAAGGTGAAGCTTTCCCCTGACTTATAGGTATTGTCAGGAAGCTCCCATTCATAGCCTAGTTGGATGGCTGATCCGATGTCGAATTGGCTGTCTGGACTATATACCGCATCAATGACACGCCCTGCTTCGTCGGTCAGGCTCAACTTCGTTAATATGCTCTGCGGAGCTGCATCATGTTGAGACTTTGAACTGGTTGCTCCTTGAACGAAGGGAACCGTGTTTGAAGGAATCTCCCTAGGAGGTTCAAGGTTTGGGACAACATATACAGCATCCGTAACGGTATGGTTAGGATCGGATACAGCACTCTGCGGCAGTTCTGGGACTGGAGCATCTGCGTAAGCCAGCGTTGCGCTGAAAAAGCTTTGGACAATGAGCAATAAGGCAATGATCATTACATTTATTTTTGTTCTCATGCTCCAAGTGATTCTCCTATTCATCGTAATATGGCAATGCTTCGGCGGTTATGTTTTTTCCTTCCCTCCTCCTAGTTCGAAATTAGTATATTCAGCATGCTAGGCTGACATGACTATCCCAATAGAAAAAAAGCCCTGATCATAGCGATCAGGGCTTTCTTCGAGAGAGGTAAAGCAATTTGTGATGGATCTATGTAAAAAAGACATAATAAAAAGCTCGTTCATCTGGTAGCTGGCTGCCATCTGGAAAGGAAGGCCCTATAGTT
Source organism: Paenibacillus sp. FSL H8-0168 (assembly GCF_038592955.1). Classification (NCBI taxonomy): domain Bacteria; kingdom Bacillati; phylum Bacillota; class Bacilli; order Caryophanales; family Paenibacillaceae; genus Paenibacillus; species Paenibacillus sp. FSL H8-0168. The sequence continues at coordinate 499,599 of NZ_CP151948.1, forward strand.
TTGCGTCACTGCCTTTCGACAGTTTTGCCATTAACTTGAATAGCTTGTGCGTCTATCATCTATCAAACTGATTTCATGTAACCTCTCATTTACAACTTTGAACGGTTCCCCCATTTTTTGCGGAAGGAATGAGGTGTTTCTCCTACATGCTCCTTGAATAGGTTAATAAAATGGCTCGTATTGGGAATCCCTACGTACCTTGCGATATCCACAATGGACATGTCACTGGTTTTAAGCCAGCTTTGAGCGGCTGTGATACGGACATTAATGAGATAATCAATCGGAGAGAAACCGATCTGCTTTTTGAAATTTTTAGCCAGATTAAACTTGTTTAATTCAAACATATCTGCCAGCGAGTCCAGTGTTATTCGCTCACAGTAGGACTGATCCAAATATTGCTGTACCCGACGTACCTCACTCAGGGTTTCAGCATTCACACACGGATGATCATAGGGATGTTGCAAAATGCACGTTAGTATTTCACCAATGAGCCTGGACGTTAGTAGCTCAGCGGAAAGACTTCTGTCAGACTGCCCACAAATCAGAGCATGGAGCTTATCCAATATAATATGCGGATTATGCATGGAAATGACCGGTTTATTATGCTTGGCAAATTGTTCGTAAAAATTTTCAATCAGATTGCCATACAGGTACAGGCTGATAAACTCCCAGGATTCATGACCGGAGGTGCTGTATTGAACATATTCCTCGCAATTAATAAAGAACAAATCTTGAGGTTTTAAGATATATTTCTTGCCCCGGTACAGTAATTCTCCCTTACCAGACAACGTAAAGACAAGCAAAAAAGAGGCAAGTTCTTTCCTTTCCATCGTAAAAGCAGAAGTTTTTTGGAAGTAGCCTAATTCCTGGATATATAAAAGGGATTGCTTGGCAAAAGCGGAGGGAGTGCGTACAATTACGACCGGATCGCCATTCCAGAGGCCCACGTTGTTTTTTTGGTCTGTTGTCATATTCAATTCCTTTACAAAAAAGCAATTTTATCTAGCATATCTTGGTTTGAATTACCAATATATAATGGCTGATTAAACATGATTCCCTATTTATAAAAGTTTATTTTATCACATCAAATATGTCTATATAGCAAAATATGTGTTTGAATTTTATGGGAGTAACACTTTTTATGGATATTTAACCTGGTAATCCATATGAAAAAGTCGAATGCTGTTGAAAGAATCTGGGGTTATCATGGATTCAAATCCTTTCTGAGGTCCAATACCAAAATGGTACTGAAAAAAGGTATCTTATGCCCATTCAACTTTCTTGTTCACTTCTCCTTTCGGTTTAAAAAAATTGGGACTTGGTTCTGATAAAATGGTTCGTAAGGCTTATTATTGAAAATAAGAGTTTGGGCCCAGTGCTGTGATTTTGTTCACAAACATGAATGTAAAAAAGAGAGATATATGCATAAAAAATTACGCAAAAAGTGCCCTTGCGCGTTTCATCAAAAGTGCTTTCAACTTTGGAAATGACACGGGCAATGATATGATGGGTAATACAGGTATAGTGCTTTACTTACTCGACAGTCAGTTTGGAGGATTACAGGATGGGAAAACCAAAAAACACGAAAACCGCAGCGGCTTGGTCGCTTGTTATTCTAGGGGCAGGCTTTGCAGCCACATTGCCCTTCCAGCAATATGGTTGGGCTCGTTTGTTAGCCGGAGCTTTTGAGGCAGGACTTGTAGGGGGACTGGCAGACTGGTTCGCTGTCACTGCTTTGTTCCGTCATCCGCTAGGCATTCCGATACCACATACCGCCCTGCTTCCTAAAAATAGGGACAAGCTCACAAATGCATTGGTAAGTACGGTGGAAAATAACCTGCTAAACAAAGACAGCATTGCGTCTAAAATTGCAGATATCCGTTTGGCCGATTTGGTGCTGGGCGGTGTGGAAAAAGGATTGCGCACGCCGGAGGCGGCGGCATCCATAGATGTTCTTGCCAAGCGGCTCGTCCAGTCGCTCCCGCTCGCGGAATTGGCTCCGGTCATCGTGGCAGAGCTCAAGCGGCAGGTGGCTGACTTTGACGCCGGACCGCTGCTGGAGTCGCTTGCTCGTCAGACCAGCGCGAAGAGCTATGATCGCCGCGCACTGGATTACACGCTGAAGCAAGCCGAGTCCTGGCTTTTGCGACCCGAAACGGGTTATACGCTGGGCACCTTAGGGATGCAGGCTGTCAGTGGTTTGCAGGTGAGCGGGCTGATGCAGTTTGCTTTGAACGCATTCCTCGGCTATCTGAACGAAGAACGTATGGGTGAAATGATTCGTCATTTCCTGCTGGATCAGGTAGCAGAATTGCAAAGGGAAGAGCACCCGCGCCGTCAGGCTGTGCTGGATGGTCTGAGGACACAGGTGACCCGATTGGCGACGAAAGATACGGTTCAGGAAGGGTTGAACGGCTGGAAGGATAGCCTTGTTGAAGCCTGGGAAGGCGATGCGTCAGTGCTGGGCAAAATGGAAGAACTGCGTATACGCTTATTGGACTACATGGAAGACGGAAGCTATGTGCAGACCTATATTTTACCGCTATTGAATCGGATGCTGACTGATTTAAGAGGGAATACCGAGCTGCTGGACAAGATCAATGTGCGAATTGTGGAAGGTATTACTGGACTGGTGGAAGCCAACCATAGTCGAATTGGTAACTTGGTACGCGAAAATGTAGACAAAATGGATAACAAATCCCTGATTGCACTGATGGAGGACAAACTGGGACAGGATTTGCAGTGGATACGTATTAACGGCGCAGTTACAGGCTTCCTGATCGGCATTGTGCTGACAGGTATCCGTATGCTAATCCAATAGACCAGAAAAAGCTACAGATAGGGTTGTGGAAGCATGAGGCTTTGGCATGAACATTTAATCGACAAGTTACCCCGTCCGCAACTGCTGGGGCAACATCGTGAGTGCTGTGCCCTGCGCGGGAACGGGTGGGGCAAGCCACACGCCACCGTGAATTATGTGTTCGATTATCACCCAATGCTGCTGGTGCGCTATCATAGGCTCATTATGGACGAAATGAAAAGCAGAGGGTACAATGTTGATCCCCTGTGGGAACAGCCGTTGTATCGCGGTAAGCAGTGTGAGCCTTGGGAGGCGGAGCTGGGTGAGGAACTGGCAGGTGCGGGTGCATATGTGGAGCATGACGATGAGTATATGAAGGAGTGCCTGGGCAACCTGGCTTCCAAGGGTATTTTAATAGAGATTGATGTGACCTAAAAAAGACGGGCTGCGGTATGTTCATCATTCAGATGAAGTGCCGCAGCCCGTCTTTTTTGATGCTTCAGTGTTCAGTGTTTGGGGGAGAGACTCGAGATATTAGATTACAGAATCCAGCGGGTGACCTTTTCCAGTGGTTGTCTGGATTTTTCCCGCTTGGGTTCATGAGCGCGATAACCAAAGGCAGCAATGACTGAAATATCGAGCAGCCCGTTCTCCAGAAGTCCTTCTTCCTCCAAAATGGCATGCACCTGATCGTAGTTAAAGCCCTCAATTGGACAGGAATCAATACCGATCTGAGCCGCTGCTGTCATCATATTGCCTAAGGCAATGTAGGTTTGCTTGGAAGCCCAGTCAAATAACGTACGTTCGTTTTCCAGCAGACGTTGACTTTCACCCTGGAAAATCTTATAGCGGCCTGGCAGTGAGGCAAAGTCCTCCTCAGACATACCTTTAACCTCTTTATACATATACTCCACGTAAGGAGAATCATAACGAACATCCTTGCGCGCCAAAATCAGGACGACGTGGCTAGCCGCAGGAATCTGCTTTTGACCGCCGCTGGAAACTGCAGCCAGCTTTTCTCTCAATGCCTGATTTTGTACAACTACAAACTGCCATGGTTCAAAACCGACGGAGCTTGGAGAAAGTCGTCCGGTTTCGAGAATGAACTGAAAATCCTCTTCCGGTATGATGCGATTGGGATCGAATTCTTTCGTGGCGTGCCTGAACAGAAAGGCGTCCAGAATTTCCTGCTTTTTAGCTGATGTATTAGACATAAAATGTACTCCTTTGGGTATGGGTTTAGTTGGTACTCTATGGGTTTTCTGCTACTATAATGAGAGCTGATATCGAATATATAGTTATCATATAGAAAGTTTTTGCAGGGAACAAGTACGCACATATTTGTTCCTTGTCATACGTCTGGGGCTATTGGTTTACACATTCTACAGAAAGAAGGGGTATACATGGCACAGGAGATGGAACATGCAGTTAGCGTTAATTTTGGATGTCCGGTAGCGAAAACCGTCGGGGTTATAGGTGGCAAATGGAAGGGAGTCATCTTGTATCATTTGACCACAGGACCGCGGCGCTATAACGAAATTCGACGGACCTTGCCTAATATTACACAGCGGATGCTAACCTTGCAGTTGCGCGAATTGGAGAGAGATGGCATTGTGCACCGTGAAATTTATAATGAGAACCCACCGCGTGTGGAATACTCGCTTACCCCGTTAGGAGATACGTTAAGGCCATTGCTGGATTTTATGAGAGACTGGGGGATCTTCTATGGAGAACAGGGTTGCGAGCCTGTGACGACAACTTCCAAATCAGGCAAGCACTTTTGTTAAAGGGAATGAAGAAAGCCCGCCAAATGATTTCATAGAAGACGCATAAGAAATCATTAGCGGGCGGAATAAGGTCAGATACACTTATTTAAACTCGATGGCTTCGTTCATCTGTGCCCAGGCTGTTTCTCCAATGATACCCAAGCGCCAGATAGCGATTCCTTTGAGGTCATAACGTTTGGCTAAACCGATCTTGGCGTTAACGGTGCTGTCTTTTTCGCTACCCATCGAAATCCCCAAAATGAGCTTGTCCCGCGAGGTTTCCTTCAAGGCCAGTTGTATGGCTTCATCCACTTTATCCAAAGGCTCAGGCGTAGCCTTTTGTCCGTAATCATAGGCCATGATGATCAGATCGTCCGCCAGATTGCCCAGCGTTTTGTAGTCATAGCCAGAGTAAGAGCTGTTCAGCGGATGCAGAACGACGGTGAGCTTGAGTCCAGCCTGATGCGCTTTGGCCGATAGCTTTTTAATAAAGGCGTTGTAGTCTGAACGCGCTTTAGCTTTATCGCCGCTCCAGCCCAATCCTTCCAGGTCTAGCGTAATGCCTTTAAATTGTTTGTCGGTGGCGGTGCTGACGATTTGGGAAATGGTCTGTTCTTGAAGCTGCGCATTTTCCAAAATCTTGGTCAGCTCGTGATTGCCATCTCCAGAATAGACCATCAGGTAAGGGGAAGTCCCCTGGCTGTCTGCCTCCTGCACAATGGACTCTGGTGTTACGGTTCCAGCGGCTTGAGGCCATTTGTATTCCTTGCCGTTTGTCGTAAATTGTCCGTTCGTATCAATTCGACTCCAGCCGAAGGCAACTGCGTTAAAATCCGGTATTTTGGATTTTTGGTCAAAGGAAGACAGCGCATAGAAGCCTACTGTATACATAGCTTCACGAGGCGATGTAATGGAGACCGTCCGTGTTCCCTGGTTCCAGTTCACCGTGGCTCCAAACTGCTGCCCGAAAAAGCCCAGCGGAATCATGGTGCTACCGTGCACGGTTTGCGGAGCGGCTGTTAGTTGAACCGTTTGTCCGTCCACTGTGGCATTGCGGCTACCCATCTTTAGAACCACCTGCTTGGTAGCAGAGCCTTGCGCTTTGGTAGCGGCGATGCTTTGGCTGGCTTGATCCCATTTCACTGTAATGCCAAGCGCCTCAGAAATAGCGCGAAAGGGAACCATGGTCGTGCCGTTCATCATGGCAGGTTGTACGGGGAACGGTAATGGATATCCGTCCAGCATAATGCTGATCTTGCCAGCCTCGGCTTGTGCCAAGGGGCTATAGATACCGACTGTGGTACTCAGAAAAATAGCACTAGATAACAGAGCCTTATTTACGATTTTCATCCTATGATCTCCTATGCTCAATAGATTGCAATGCTATCATGTTAGAATCGTGAGGGTTCTACCATTTTACCAAAAAAATGATAGAAAGGTGAATGTGAAATAATAGGATGAGATGAATCTAAGTATGTATTTAAGCTGAATATTAATCGTTTTCTTTCATACTAAAAAAAGCTGACCCCTTTAACTAGGTGTCAGCTTTTTCTTTTTAAAACGATCTTAACCTTATTCGTAACCCATATTACTTGCGGCGCTTGAGTGCAATGCCGATAGCTGCGGCACCAAGAACGACTGCAATGATCGATAGGACCAGTGCTGTCGTTTGTGCAGCAGAGCTGGCTGAAGCAGAAGCGGCAGGTGTAGCTTCTACAGCATTGTTCGAAGCAGGTGCGGGGCTGCTGCTATCTTTAGCCGCATCTGTGCTCGTATGGCCTGCTGCCGTGCCCGCTGAATCGTGTCCGCTGTCTGCGGCAGGGGCAGGAGTTGCGGACGTGGCATCCGCCGTGATTTCAGTAATGGAATGTGGATTTTTACTTCCTTCGTCACCTGTCCATTCCACGATACTTCCGTCACTGTAATATTGGAAGGCGTCCCAGGGTGCTGTGGTATTTTGGTCTGCATTTTGCGCTACAAAGCTGAAACGCTGATACTGACCCGCTTGAATGCCGTCTTTTTCAGTCGTCCAGGTCACGGTGGTTACTTTGCCAGTGCTGTCTTTTTCGGTGGCTACTTTCCAATCCGGTACAGGCTCGTATTGTTTGAAAACGACCTCTTTCGGAATTTTCAAGGCGATTTTGGTGGTTGGAATGTTTTTTTCCACGGGTACTTTCAATGTGTACGTTTCCCACGCATTAGGTTGTGAAACAGAAGGCTTGACTGTCACGTGTGCACTGGCCATACCTGCAAAAAGTAAGGCACCAGCTGCAATTAGACTCACAGAGGTCGCAAACCTGGAAAATCTGGATTTTGCTGTTTGAATCGTTGTATTCATATTCAATTCGCTCCTTTTAAACATAAAATAATTATTTTTTACCGCCTACATGCAGGGTGAATTCAGCATCAACCGCATCGAGTGATGCCGTCAGAGCATGTACTTTTACCGCCCATGTTCCTTCGGAGGTCATCAATTCCTGACTGCGGAATGGTTGTTGCTGCTTCACGGGTAGAACAAATTCCTGTTGATCTTGGTCAGGGTCTGCTGGAGTGAGCGTTAATGTGACCTGCTGGATTCCCGAAACGGCAGCACCTTTGCTATCCTGAACGGATACCTTGAATTCATTGCTGCCCACAGCATTGGGGCTGACTGCCAGCGTAACGTTGTATCCGCCCGTAGTGCGAGTCTCCTCAAACGGTACAGCAGGTGCCTGGCCGGGTGACAGGTGAGTGAGCACCGCAGTCAACAGCATCACGAGCAGGCCGACGGACACCTCGGCACGCAATCCCCGGGCGGCTTGCTTGCTGGGCGCCGCTTGCCTTGCGCTGCGGAACTGGCTGGCCGCAAAGGCCAGCATGACTAGCAGCAGCGCTGCCTTGCCGAGCAGAACGAGTCCATAGGACGTGTTCAGCAGCATGGAGGGAGCCGGAATGTACAGCACGGCTCCATATATACCGGTGGCAAGTAGCGCTGCCACCATAGCAATGCCCCAGCCGGCAAAGCGGCGCAGGGCGGCTTGCCGCAGACTTGCCCGCTCGGATACGGGCAACTCCGCTCCGGCAACAGGCAGGCACACGACCATGACGGCAAGTGAGCCGATCCAAAAAGCTGCTGCCGCGAGATGGACAAAGTCCGCCGCAATGGCCGGAGCTGGATGGGTAGCCGCTGCCGGATGACCGACAAAGGCTTTGGACAGCATGAGGCATAGCGTTAGGAGAGCTGAGCTGTAGCCCCAAAGACGGCGCTGACGATCCGAAATGCTGTAATCCAGCGCGTAAATCAGCGTTACGCTTAGGAGCAGCACGAGAATCATCTGGATAAACCAAATTTGCCCGGCTCCAGTAAACTGGAGAGCTTCTCCCAGAATCGGGAGTGAGAAGCCCTCCCTGATGGAAACCCCGGCATCCCATGAAGCCTGAAGTGGCAGGCTGATCAGAATGGCGGCAGACGTTATGCCGTAGCCGCTCCATAGCAGCTTAGTCCAGCGGGGCAATGTGTCAAAGGGCCGCTGATTTTGCTGATGCTGTTCACTTCGATTCTTGTCTTGGCTTATGCTCGGTAAGATGAACAGCCGGAAACAAATCGCTCCAAAAAGCAGCGATAGTCCTATGTAAAGAAACCAACGGACAGCAATTAAGTCGATTCGTGATGTCCCTGAGCTTTCAGATGCCATAGCTTGATGAGTAGGCGCATTGAAACCGCTACCTACTTGAAATGGAATGACTCCATTAACCGGATGTCCGTCTGCGGATAAAGCTCTCCAATTGACGGAGTAAATTCCATTTTTCATCCCTGGAATCAATTGGATTTCCATGGTGGCTTTATGATTCGGGTTGAGCTGTGCTTTTCCTGTGTCGACCCGCTTGCCTGTTTCGTCGGTCACTTTGATCGACATGAAAGCAGATTGCAAATCTTCATTGAAGGTGATGGTCACCTGAGAAGGCGACTTGTCCAAAACCTGATTTTCGGTCGGACTGGATTCAATGACAAATGCATGAGCCCACGAAGAGTGAGGAAACAGGATTAGAAGGGGGAGACACAGCAATAAAAGACAAGCCACACGGGCTGGTCTGGACAGGTACAACATGCCTGTGAAGTCACCTTCTCTCGATTACTTGAAGCGAGGATATCCCCATTTGTAACATTTTATACGGACAAACCCATTCCTATCTTAATCATAGTGCATATAGCGTGAATAGATGGAGCGAATTATGACATTTATATGAAATTTGAAATAATAAGCACTATACAAAATGCCAATCATATGAAAACCCCTAGCGTGGTTGAATTCAGGACGATTTCAACCACGCTAGGGGCAAAGAGGAAGAGCCAATGAAGGAATTAGAGCCCTGTTTCCATGAAATCCGTGAAAGCAGGTTGCTTATGTTGAATATAATGGATAAAAGTAGCCGTTAGTTTGGGATCGAATTGGCTACCCGAGCAAGCACGTAGTTCTTCAATGGCCTCCTCGAACGTTTTGGTGGGTTGATAGGGGCGCTCAGTTGTCATCGCATCAAAAGAGTCGATGATCGTCAGCATCCGACATAGACGTGGAATTTGCTCGCCCTTAAAGCCAAACGGATAGCCTCCTCCGTCATAACGTTCATGATGCAGCTCCACAAAAGGAACCAAATCTATGAATCGTTCGTTGGCTTCGACAATTCGTTTGCCCCACATGACATGCGCTTGCACCATCTGCCATTCCTCACCGGACAGCTTCTCTTTTTTATTGAGGATATTCCAGGGAATCTCCAGTTTACCAATGTCATGAATGAGGGCACCTAGTATGAAACGCCGCTTATCCTCTGGTCCGAGCTGAAGCACATCGCTCATGTCTGCTGCATATCTGAATACCCGTTTGGAATGCTTGAAAGTGTTAATATCCTTGTACAAGAACAAATTAAGCTGCTGTTCAAGATCCCGAATATCCTGCCCCAGATCGACCTCGCGCTCCACTTCATTTAAACTTCCATGCGTATGAACGATGTTTTTTCCCTGTTTCTTGGCGTAGTACAGGGCTTTATCCGCCAGATCGACCAGCTGTGATTTGTCGTAGATGTCAATGCGACTTTGTGCAATGCCTGCGGAGAAGGACAGACAGCCGTGTGGAAAAATTTCAACACCCTCATAACGAGAATCATTTAATCCTTTTCGAATAGCATTGACTGTTTCATATGCTTGTTCAGCGGTATGACCGGGCATCAGCAGAGTGAATTCTTCTCCACCATAGCGGGATACGGTGATGTGGGTGCCGGAGGTTTCTTTTTTAAGAAACTCACCGAGAAATCCCAGTAGCTGATCGCCTTTGAGATGACCGAAATGATCATTGTATTTTTTGAAATCATCTATATCAATCAGAGCCAGACTGAGAGGAGTATTTTCGGATCTGGATATATTTAATTCAGCTTCAAGTGTATTTTCGAAGTAGCTGTGATTGTATAGCCCTGTTCTGCGATCCATGTTCGCTTTTTCTTCGATTTCCCGATACAGCGTGAACATTTGCTTGAATGCGTGAGACAGGAGCATGCTTAGCCCAAGGAACAGCAAAAGTCCTAGAATGCCGTTGTTATAAATCAGTGTAGTCAATACCAAAGACAGAATGAGTGTACATAAGTATACGAGCAGGGATTCAGCCAAAAAAGCCTGTTTAAGCTCATTGAAGGACCCTTTGTATGCGATATAAAAGTAGATGCCCAGTGTGATGGTGTTCACAGCAAAGTAGCAAATCAACGCCAGCAGGTAGGAAGCGAAATGATCTTGGTTTAAAGCCCCCTGCGTTCCGCCGCTTAGTTCAAATACTGTTGAAGACAGGAAAATGGAAAGGGCGTAAATGGAAAAATTGGCGGTATGCTTCCACCAGGACAGCTCTGTGTGCCGGAACATGGCAATGATTACATTTAACAACAAAATCAGAATAGCAATTTCGGTGCCATGCACAAAAATACAAGCCAGATACACGGAGGAATCCATGGACTGTTTGTTACTGGCAGGTGGTAGCTGGAATGTAAAATGCTCCAGAATCAGAACGGCTCCCAATAGGGAATAGATCGTGACCCACTCTGTTGTCGTATAGTGCAAAAAGGACCATTGGTTCGTATACAAGAGGACGATCATGCCTACCATACATATGCAAAACACGTATATTCCCGTCGCGGTAACCCGTTCTTGCAGCTTTTTTATTATACTCATCATTTCTTCTCCTGCCTTGTCGTATCTTGATGTCAAAGCTACCAGGGGTGAATGGGATAATTTACAATTTTGTAATCGAAAATTTCACATGAAAAAACAGGCCGGAATCCAGCCTGTTTTGTTGAGCCTGTGCTTCCTTTTTTTCTTATCGGTGACTAGCCTCCGATTTTGTAACCGGAAGTCAAAGCAATTATGACAGAAGCCACGATAATAGCATTGATAATCACACGGGAGTATTTCAAGTTTTTCATAGGGTTCCCTCCCTTCCTTGGAATAAGGTGCGCACTAGGCGTGGTGGGGATTGGTTTCTTGCTGCTTATCCTTAGTTCTCTTCACGACCATAATGCTTTGGATAAACAGGAACATCCCGAAGTTCATGACAACATCTCCAATACTAATTACCTGCGTGCGGGGATAGGGCTTGGAGAGAGGAATAATGTCACCAAGCAATGATAGACGCGTGCTCGCATCCATCATGTAATGTTTCGAGATGATACTTCCGGATTTAAGCATATCTGTATAATAGGGACCCAGCACCTCCGAAGCGCTCAACGAGACCGGCATCCTGCCGCCATTCATCGCCATAACGATAAAATTCATCAATACGCCGATTATAATAAGCTTGAATCCCTTATGATGTCTGTTCAACCAGAGAAATATCAATCCAACCACGTAGACTCCCATAAATAGATACCCGTTAATGGCTGCCAGCCAAGCCCACTTTTCCTGGGCATAAAAAATAATGAATTGTACCAGCAGCAGCACAGGGAACATCCAGCCGGCTATAAGGCGAATTTGACTGAAACGGATCAGACCTTGCCGCCAGCCTCCTCTGAACAGACCTACAATGAGACCCAGTAGCACTCCATCATAGACCATTATCATTCTCCAGATTCCACAAATTTTTGTTTTGGTTACCGTATAATTCGACCTGAAATTGGTAAATTCCTGCCTGATATATAGCAGTTTTGAAAAAAAATTGCGGATTAGCGTGTAATTATTCGAAGCCACACGAAATGAGTGATATCATGATGTATTGAAGTAATTATTTATATTTTGTGAAAAGGATGATTATTATTATGAACCGGTTATCCAATACTGTTATGGTTGCCGCAGATATGACCAAATCGCGAATATTATGGATCGCCTTTGTCCTGGGTGCATTGAGTGCTTTCGGGCCGTTGTCCATAGATATGTATTTGCCGTCGCTGCCTACATTAGCCGACAATTTGCATACGACCACTTCGCTGGCGCAGCTTAGTTTGACCGCCTGTCTGTTAGGACTGGCCGTTGGCCAGATCGTTGCTGGTCCGCTTAGCGACGTAAGGGGTCGCAGAGGACCGTTGGTGATCTCGCTCATTCTGTACGCTGCTGCTTCGCTGTTATGCGTGTTTGCGCCGAATATCGGTATGCTCATTGCGCTTCGCTTTATTCAAGGGCTTACGGGATCGGCCGGGATCGTGATTTCCAGAGCTGTAGCCCGTGATCTTTACTCGGGCAAAGAGTTGACACGCTTTTTCTCACTGCTCATGCTGGTGAACGGCGTGGCCCCTATTGCTGCACCAGTACTGGGCGGTGTCATATTGAACTTTGTTTCCTGGCGTGGTGTATTCATGGTGCTTTGTGTAGTCGGCGTGGCTATGCTGATTGCCGTCGTGTTGGGTTTGCCAGAAACGTTGCCAACTAACCGCCGCTCGTCCGGTGGCTTGAAGCAGACGCTGGGAACACTCGGTCATCTGTTTGCCGATCGACGCTTTATGGGCTATGCCCTCTCACAGGCGCTGATTACAGGAGCGATGTTCGCGTATATCGCTGGCTCACCATTCGTGCTTCAGGATATTTTCGGGGTTTCCCCTCAGACGTATAGCATCATTTTTGCAGTGAATGGTTTGGGGATTGTGCTGTTTTCGCAGTTGACGGGTAGACTCGTGGGTCGCTTCAGCGAACGACAGTTACTCTTGTCGGGTCTGGTAATTGCGGCTGTAGCCGGAATCAGCTTGCTTACTGTAGCCTTTACCGGAGGTCAATTGTTTGCTGTTTTAGTTCCTCTGTTTTTTGTCGTTTCCTGCGTAGGGATTGTAAGTACAACGACGACTTCATTGGCAATGCAGAGTCAGCAGCGCTCCGCAGGCAGTGCGTCCGCCATGCTTGGTTTGTTGCCTCTATTGCTGGGTTCCATCGCTTCACCGCTAGTAGGCTTGGGGAGTGGAACAACCCCCGTACCAATGGCGGTCGTTATAGCTATAGCCGAGATTGGCGCGCTATTAAGCTTTGTCGTACTTGCTAAGGAAACACGCTCAAAAGTATAAAATAGGGCGAAAAAGTGACATTTTTCTGGAAGGTTGACATACCCCGTGGGGGTATATTATGATAGGGATATAACAAATGCATAAATGCATATATACACCACACAGGAGGCTGATGTATGGCTGAGGAGCAACCTGTTTCCCACACTGAAATCCATGAGAATCACTGTGGAACAGACGGGGAAAAGACAGTTAGAAAAAGTCATCATTCGGCAGAGTTCAAGAACAGCCTCGTATCCCGGTTGAACCGTATTGAAGGTCAGGTTCGCGGAATTAAGGGCTTGATTGAGAAGGATACCTACTGTGACGATGTACTGAACCAGATTGCGGCTGTCCAGTCCGCGCTGAATGGTGTCGGTAAGCTGCTGCTGGAAGGGCATATGAAAAGCTGTGTCATTGAGCGCATGCAGGCAGGAGAGCAGGAAGTGATTGACGAGCTGCTGGTTACGGTCAAAAAGCTAATTCGTTAAGAGTAGTATTCATACACATTATGGGTACGGAAGTATCCCTGAGGAGGAAAAGAAATGGCACAAGTTACATTGAACGTAGAAGGCATGAGCTGCAATCATTGCGTGAAGGCAGTAGAAGGGGCTTTGGAGAAAGTTGGCGCTATCGGCAAGGTCAGCCTCGAAACGAAACAAGTGAATGTAGAATATGACGAGTCCAAGCTGAACGTTGAAGCTCTGAAAACAGCCATTGAAGACCAAGGCTATGATGTTGTTTAAGCTGAAGATATTTTATGTGTGAAAGACTTGTTTCGAAGGAGAAGCTTCCATATTAGAAGCTTTTTCTTTTTGGATATGATATACCCCACTGGGGTATAAGAGGAGGGTTACCATGGAAAACCGTGCGACCGACGGTGACAAGCAGACAACGCTTCACATTACGGGGATGTCCTGCGCTGCCTGTGCAAGCCGTATTGAGAAAGGTTTAAATCGAATAGATGGTGTGGCACAGGCTAATGTGAATTTGGCTTTGGAGCAGGCGTCGATATCCTATGATCCCAAGCAGGTGGAGATCCCTGAGTTTCGCGATAAAATTGCTTCTCTTGGGTTTGGAACTGTAAGTGAAGAAGCCAATCTGAATGTGACGGGCATGACTTGTGCGGCCTGTGCAACCCGGATTGAAAAGGGATTGAATCGGATGCCTGGTGTAACAGGTGCCACGGTAAACTTGGCGATGGAAACAGCTCATGTGGAATATGCCGCGGGGAGTATTGCGGTTGGTGATCTGGTGAGCAAGATTGAACAGCTAGGCTACGGAGCGATCCCGCAGAGCGCTGAGGACAATATCGCGGATGTGCGCAGTAAGGATATCCATCGTAAAAAATGGAAGTGGATTGTGTCCGCAGTGCTGTCGTTTCCGTTGTTGTGGGCGATGGTGGCTCATTTTTCCTTTACGTCATGGATTTATGTGCCGGAACTGTTCTTGAATCCATGGTTCCAACTAGTGCTGACAACGCCGATTCAGTTCGTCATTGGTTGGCAGTTTTATATGGGCGCGTACAAAGCGCTTCGCAACGGGAGTTCGAATATGGATGTGTTAGTTGCACTGGGTACGTCTGCGGCTTATTTTTACAGCTTGTACCTTACGCTGCGTCCGTCTGATGTCATGGAGGGGATGGCGGGAATGCCTGTCATGACCATGCCAGAGCTGTATTACGAGACAAGTGCAGTACTAATTACGCTTATTTTAGTGGGTAAATGGTTCGAGGCGGTAGCCAAAGGGCGTTCGTCCGAGGCGATCAAGAGCCTGATGAGTCTACAGGCGACGACGGCACGTGTAGTACGTGATGGACAAGAGCTTGATATACCGATCGAACAGGTACGTGTGAAGGATATCTTTATTGTACGACCCGGCGAGAAAATTCCTGTCGATGGTGTGGTCGTGGACGGACGTTCCGCAGTGGACGAATCCATGTTAAGTGGTGAGAGTCTTCCGGTTGAAAAAGAAGCAGGTTCCGCAGTTACAGGGGCGACGCTTAATAAAAACGGGGTACTACGTATTCAGGCGGAGCGTGTGGGTGGTGATACGGCGTTGTCCCGTATTATTAAGGTCGTGGAAGATGCACAAAACTCTAAGGCCCCGATTCAGCGGATTGCGGATCAGATTTCCGGTATTTTTGTCCCCATTGTTGTTGCTATTGCTGTGTTAGCCTTTATCGTCTGGTTTTTCCTTGTGACGCCGACTGATTTTGCAGGCTCACTGGAGAAAATGATTGCAGTTCTCGTCATAGCTTGTCCTTGTGCGCTCGGCTTGGCTACTCCAACGTCCATTATGGCAGGATCGGGACGTGCCGCTGAATACGGTATTTTGTTCAAGGGCGGCGAGCATTTGGAAATGACCCGTTCAGTCAACGCAGTGGTATTGGATAAGACAGGAACAGTTACGAACGGCAAGCCAGAGCTGACAGATGTTATGGTTGGTGCAAGCGGCTTGGCTGAAAACGATTTGCTGCGGTTGCTCGGTGCAGCAGAAAAAAGCTCGGAGCATCCGCTGGCGGAAGCCATTGTAAAGGGGATTGCAGATCGAGGAATTGAGCTGGTAGGACCGACAGATTTTGAAAATATTCCGGGTTATGGTGTGAAGGCGCATGTGGAAGGTAAGCAGGTATTGGCGGGTACACGCCGATTGATGAGCAGGGAAGGCATCGCAATAGATGACTCAGCCAAGCAGTATATGAATGAGCTGGAAAACGCAGGGAAAACCGCGATGCTGGTCGCTGTGGACGGTTCCTATGCCGGACTGGTGGCTGTAGCGGACACGATTAAAGAAACGTCACGGGAGGCCGTTGCCCGTCTGCGGGCGATGAACATTGAAGTCATCATGATTACGGGTGACAATGAACGGACTGCGCGGGCTGTTGCCGCCGAGGCCGGAATTGAACGAGTGCTGGCGGAGGTGCTACCTGAAGGAAAGGCTGAGGAAGTGAAACGGCTTCAGGAACAAGGCATGATCGTAGCTATGGTTGGGGATGGTATTAACGATGCGCCTGCGCTGGCTACTGCTAATATTGGGATGGCGATGGGCACGGGAACGGATGTGGCCATGGAGGCGGCGGATATTACCCTCATGCGCGGCAACCTGAACAGCATTCCTGACGCGATCGAAATGAGCCGCCGGACTATGACAAACATACGACAAAATCTGTTTTGGGCGCTCGGTTATAACGTGATCGGTATTCCGATTGCCGCTTTGGGCTTTCTTGCTCCATGGTTGGCGGGAGCGGCCATGGCATTTAGCTCTGTTTCGGTCGTGCTGAATGCACTGCGTCTGCAACGGGTGAAGCTGTAAATGGATGTATTAGCAGGATAGCGTGCTGTCGGACTGCTGTTTCGAGATAAAGTTATTATCAGAGTATAGAGCAAGTACGCACAATTGGTTTTCTGCGTGCTTGCTTTTTGTTGCGTTTGTTTTTTTAAACCATACTGTTAACCTTCGTCACGTCAGGTTGCTTATCATTCACGAAAGTTCCATAATATTTGTAGGAGTGCCATGCAAGCATGCAAGAACTTCTTCGTATACTCACAGCTTGAAGTAGATAAAGAGCTTATATTATGGATTAGGAGAGTGAAGCAGTCATGAATGATACGATTTCCTTGTTGATGAATCACCGGTCTGTGCGAAAGTTCAAGTCAGACGCCGTTACCGACGAGCAGCTCGCAGCTATTGTGGCAGCTGGCCAAATGGCATCCTCGTCCAGCAATGTGCAGGCATATACCGTTATTGCCGTTACCGAGCCTTCTTTAAAAACAAAACTGGCCGAGTTGGCAGGAGGGCAGGCTTACGTTGAGCAATGCCCCGCGTTTCTGGTATGGTGCGCAGATCTGTACCGTTTGAAGCAGGTCACACTCCACCATCAGCCAGGTCAGCCTTCCTATGAAGGGTCCGTCGAAAATTATACGGTTGCGACCATTGATGCCGCGTTAGCTGCACAAAATGCAGCGGTAGCCGCTGAATCACTGGGCCTGGGCATCGTCTACATTGGCGGCATTCGTACTAAAATAGCAGAGGTATCTGAGTTGCTAGGGTTGCCAGAGCTGGTGTATCCAGTGTTCGGTATGTGTATTGGTGTACCAGATCAGGAAACGGGCTTGCGCCCACGTCTTCCGCTGTCCGGTGTTTTGCATATGAACGGCTACGACAAAAATCAGACGATGAAAGCTGTAGAGGTATACGACCACACATCAGCCGAATATTTGAAGGAGCGTACGGGCGGTCAACGCTCTACGCCATGGTCTGAGCAAATGGCCGCGAGACTGACCGAGCCAGCACGTTTGCAGTTAAAGCCATTTTTGGAACAGAAGGGTTTCTTGAAGCAATAAAAGCTGAGTACTGACAAAAAACTCTGTAAAATATAAGAACCTCCTTATTTACGCATGATGAAGTTCCGCGTAAATAAGGAGGTTCTTTGCTTTGGTTGCATGTTGTGGTTGTAAACCTTCCAGTGAGTAAATAGCTGGTATCCTTTATCAATCAGATAGTGAGTAAAAACGTCTCGTATTTTCATAAAATAATTGACGGACGGCAGATTCATCTTGATGGGTCAGCTTGCTATACGCGCGAATGACGTCGGCAGCCATCCGTGGATGTGTCTCTTGTCCGGTAAAAGGCCCCTCGAACGGCCAGGGACCGTCTGTCTCTGCCATGATCTGATCAGACGGATACTGTCTTGCCAAACTGCGGATCTCTTCTTCGTACAGGAGATCCGGTGTGAAGGAGACATAATAGCCGTTCCGGGCCATACGTTCGGTTGTGGCGGCAGAGCCTTTAAACCAGTGAAAATGTGCCTGCGTGACGCTGTGACGTTCCAGAAGGTCACAGGCGATGTCTGCGTCCTCATAAACGGCGTGCAGGACAATGGGCTTGTTATGCTTGCTTGCAAACTGGATAAAACGCTCCAGCAGCGCTATGTAGGGAGCGAGGTCAAAAGGTGAACCGCTCTGTGAGGCTTCCAGCCGATTGTAATAGGGCAAGCCGACTTCACCCACGGCGACCATCTGCTGTATATGTTCGTCCATCCAGTAGAATAAGAGGTCAAGCTCAGCTTGCGGGGGAAGAGCCTGTTCGGGATGAAAGCCAAAGGCTGGTCGTACCAGCTCGGGGTAACGCTTGGCTAACCGTAGATTGGCTCGGCTGGAGCCCAGATGCATCGACACGGCTATCACGGCTTGGACGCTGCTATCGGCAAGTGAAGTGAGCAATAACTCCTGTTGTTCAGGCGGGTAGCTGTCTACATGAATGTGCGCGTCGATTAATGGAGCGGGCTCAATTGCGGTCAAATCCAAGCCTGGCTTTGTTTGGCTGTTCCATTTCAATGCACATCGAACTTTTACGTCACTCATGTCGATTCAATCCATCTTCCGGGATATTCTTGTGGACGCTCTGAGCATTTTCCATGTTGGCGTCCAGTTTGTACTTTTCCTCGCGCATCCAGCTGGTCATGGTCCGCTTCCATTCAATAAAGAGCGGATCGAGGGTGATTTCTTCCCTACGCGGGCGGGGAAAAGGGACATCTACGACATGCACCACCGAAGCAGGTCGCGCCGACAGCACATAGATGCGGTCGGAGAGCAGCAGCGCTTCTTCAATGCTGTGGGTAATAAACAGCACAGAACGGCGGTTCTTCTCCCACATGCGTAATAACCATTGCTGCATGTCTGCACGTGTCAGCGCATCGAGTGCGCTGAACGGCTCATCCAGCAGCATTAATTCCTGCGGGCTGAGTAGTGCTCGTAGAAAGGCTGCGCGCTGTTGCATTCCACCAGACAGCGTATGTGGATACGCCTTGGCGAATTTACCAAGTCCAACCTGTTCGAGCCATTGCAAGGCTTCTTTGCGACGCTCGTGTTCACTGGTGTACTGAGGGGGGACTGCTGTAGTTTTACGTGGAGCATTTTCCTGCCCAAGCAGTACGTTGTCCAGCGTGGTGCGCCACGGGAAAAGGGCGGGCTGCTGCGGCATATAGCTGATATGCCCACGTTCACCAGTCATGTCCCGTCCGTGCATACGGATACGTCCCTGCTGTGGTTTGAGTAGCCCGCCGATGATGTGAAATAGCGTGCTTTTGCCGCTGCCTGACGGACCGATGAGGGAAACGAATTCTCCTGGATTGACTGTGAGGGATACATCCTGCAGAACGGGCAGTAAGCTTCGCTTTTCGCGGAAGGCAAGGCTGATCCCGTCCAATTCCAAAGCAGGAGGAGCAGTTGAAGGACTCTGTTGTTCCCCGGCTCGTTGTTCATTAGCCACGTTGTGTGATGATAAGTCAATTGGATGCAGACTCATACGCGCCACGTCCTTTCTTTGCTGTATTTAATTCAAGGAGGAAGCTACTCTCGATCGGGTTTCCAGCGAACCAACCATTTCTCCAGTAGTAAAATAACCACAAACATGAGTAAGCTGAGTGCGACAATAATGCCGATGGCAGCAAAAATGAGGTCCGTGCGATAGGCCGATTTTTGCAGCAGCATATAATACCCAATTCCTTCACTAGCTCCGATCCATTCGGCAATGATCGCGCCCATCACACTGTAGGTAGCAGCAATTTTAACGCCAGAAAAGACTTGCGGCAGGGAATGTGGCAGCTCCAGCTTCATAAAAATAGACATGCGGCTTGCACCCGACATCCGCATATAGTTCATCATCGTACGGTCTGTTCGAGTCAGCCCGTCCATGGCCGCTACAGCCACGGGAAAAAAGCATACTAAGGTAATGACCATGAGCTTGGGCAGCACGCCAAAACCAAACCACACCATGAGCAGCGGACCCAGAGCGATGATCGGAATGTTTTGGCTAAGGATCAAGAGCGGGTATAGAGCAGATTTGAGAAAAGGAATGGTATGAAGAACGATGGCGATCAACAGTCCCGTTGCTGTCCCTATTGCGAATCCCGCAAGTGTCAGACGAATCGTAGCCCATGTATGGGCTCCAAGCAACGCCGATTGCCCCATGCCCTCTTGTACGATTAGAGATGGAGCTGGCAGTAGCCAGGATTCAATATGTAAATAGGAAACCGCCCCCTGCCAGGCCGTTAAAAAGAAGAGGACCGCCACAAGGGGCGGCCATACGCTTTTCCACCAGGATGCGTTCTTGCCTTTCGGATTCATGGGCGATATTTCTCGGTCAGCTTGTTCATGCTGATGCCTTGTGGGTTATGTGCGATTTTGATCTGTGAAATGACGCTGGGACTGCCCGCTTCCGTCAAAGCCTCGTGCATTTCTTTAACCACTTTCAGCAACTCGTCGAGCTCGCCCTCCATGGTCGTATCCAATGGATTCACCTGATGTTTGACGCCGGAGCGCTGAATGACCTCAATCGCCTTATCTACATACGGGTAAGAGTCCTCGTTATTAGGAGTTTTAGGGATTACTTGAATACTGAGCAGTGTGTTAGCCATGAAAATTCACCTGTCCTTTATTGTTTAAGTTATAGGAAAATAAATTGGTTTAAGGCGGGGGAGACCGCTTCGCGTTTCATTTGATCTTACGATCGCTGTTGCCTTGGGATTCTTTGAATTAAATTTTAAAGGTAAAAATCCAACGGCAAAGGCGAACGCTTCGCTTCTCCAGATTCAAATGAACCGCTACGCTGCCAACTGCCTTAAAAGCACCTTATTTTTAAAGCCAGGTTGTACGGTATTTTGTATTTTTCTCACATAAGCGTACCTGCTTTTGCGCTTAGACACTATGAGACTAAAGAATAAACCAAGTGGAACGAGAACGAAGTGGGCGGAATGGTGCTGTACAAGCGTTAACATTCGCCTTTGTACCCAGATTTCAACTTCTGGATATTCATAAAAGAAATCTGGGTACAACAGCGATGGGAGGCACCATCCGACTGCGTAGTGGCGCTTCGTTCACTTCTTTAGTTCGGTCTTATTTTGCGTTTTAACAAATGATCAGCGCTTGGGCAAGAAGTCGTTTGTGAAGGCTTTATCCACTTCCAAAGGCTTGCTGAGCAGCTTGCGTTCGTACATCCAGTCCGAATAGTTTTGCCATACCTCCGCTTTTTGCACACCCCATTGCGCGGCATCGTCTTGATAACGCGGGCTTAGCCATTTTTGGCTGGCAAGTACCAGTTTTTTATCCAGCTCCGGTACAGCTTTGCCTAAGATGTGCGCGGCTTCTTCTGGATGGGCGATAGTGTATTCATAGCCTTGTGCGGTAGCGTCCATGAACGCTTTGACCAGTTCTGGATCATTTTTTATTGTCTGTTCGTTGCTCACAATTACAGGTGTATAGTAATCGAGGCTTTTGGAATAATCTTTTACATACAGCATATCCAATGGCTCACCTCGAAGCTGGGCCTCAATTCCGGTCCATGCGTAGAAAATCCAGGCAAAGTCGATATCCCGCTTCACGGCTGTAAAATAGTCTGCATTGCCCATGTTGACGATCTTCACTTTGCTCACATCGCCTTTGTCTGAATCCATGATGGATTTCATGACCGCTTCTTCTACGGGAGAGCCCCAACCGCCGTATTTTTTACCTTCAAAATCTTTCGGGCTCTTAATTCCGCGATCTACCGGGGCTGCGAAGCCTGAGGTATTATGCTGAATCACTGCAGCGATGGATACAAGCGGCACGCCTTGCGTACGAGCCTGTGTGATGCCTTCTTGGTAGCTGATACCAAAAGGTGCAGCATTAGAGGCAACCATTTGATCGGCTCCGCCTGAACCAGGTTGAATAATTTGAACATTCAAACCCGCTTTTTCGTAAAATCCTTTGTCCTTGGCAACATAGAGTCCCGTATGATTCGTATTGGGTGTCCAGTCGAGCACGACTTTAACATCTTTGAGCTCCTCTGCCGGAGTAGACGTTTGAGTGTTGGTAGCGGGAGCCGCTTCTTGGGATGTGGAGGGACTTCCACCGCAAGCGGTCAGGGTCAGGGCCATGAGCCACAGACTGATCAGTCCCAGGCTTAACATTTTCATGCGCTTCATCGTTGTGTTCTCTCCTTTAATTACCCGTTATCCGTCCAATCAGACAGCTTAGGTTCCCCATTTTCATAAAAATAACATCTGTCGGACGCGATCTTTCCAACAACTTAATCTTCAACAAAAAAGCGCCCCGAGGTTCCGGGACGCTTGCGCTTGTATATACCAAAGTAAGGGATGGTCCTATGTAAAAAAGGCACATCTTGCTTAAGCATTCCTACGCTGGCATTACCCAGATCAGGTTGTAAGGGTCAGTGTCTTGGGACACACTCTCAGCCGGCCGATTCCAGCACCCCTGGCATTGTATGGTTTAATGGGTTCATTTATTCGGGTTTACTACGACGATTATATGCCTTGAATGCGGGTCTGTCCAGCATGGAGGAAGAGATGACGGTTCATTTGCCGAACGACAGGGTACACTTTTACTGTGAGCTTTGATCTGAAAATGAGCATGCATCAATCCGATCTGATCGGGTCATGTTATTTTCAGAACAGCTGCGCAGGTAGGTTCAGATGGGCTGGTGCCCAATGGCATGGCCGTAGAGAATTCTAATTCGTGAAAAGGAGTTGTTGTACTGTGGGTAAAACGGAAACATTGGATCGCAGCCAACTAGAACAAGCCATTGTGAAGGCTTTGGATAACAACAAATTTTGCTCGTTAGGTACGGTAGAGGGTGGCAAACCGAAAGTACGCTATATGGCCCTTTTTAACGATGGAATGAACATTCATCTGGCGACAGATCGCAAAACGCATAAAGTGGATGAGCTAAAGGATAATCCGAATGCTTATCTGCTGCTGGGTTATGAAGTTGGCGGTACAAAGGAAGTCGTAGAAGTGGAGGCTACTGTCCAGATTACAGCTGATGAGGGGCTCCGCAAACAAGTGTGGAACGATTCCTTGAAGGAATGGTTTTCCGGACCGGATGATCCCGATTATGTCATTCTGGACGTGAATCCGACTCGCATTGAGTATGTGGGTCAGCAAACGGAGCGCCAAGTGTGGAATAAATAATGAGAATATAAATGGATAAACCAGTGAATCTCCGAGTTTTTTAGGAGGTTTGCTGGTTTTTTATTTTTGAGAAAATTAATTATTTTTTCATAAATAATTTAAGTAAATGACTACTCTTTTGCGTGGCGTTGGATTAAAATAGAAATGGTGGGTTCAAGGCTTACATATATGTGCAAAAGTATGTATATGAGGCATACACCTTAATGAGGAGGGGTATATTTTGTTATTTCGTAAAAATTGGTTTAAAGGGTTTACAGCAGCCGTTGTAGCTTGTAGCATGCTGGTGTTTTCGGCCGCTCCATCCTGGGCAGCTAGCGATTCTCGCGATAGCGCTACGGTGAATTTGCGGATCATGGAAACAACGGATATTCATGCGTCGCTGATGAACTATGATTACTATTCGGACAAAGAAACCAACGAATATGGCTTGGTTAGTACAGCCAGTTTGATCCAGAAGGCACGTAGTGAAACAAGAAACAGTATGCTGTTCGATAACGGTGATTTGCTGCAGGGCAACCCATTAGGCGATTATATGGCCAGAAACAAAACCTTTGAGAAAGAAGGCGGTGTCCATCCGGTCTACAAGATGATGAATTTGATGGGCTATGATGCAGCTACAGTGGGCAACCATGAATTCAACTACGGTCTCGACTTTCTGGAGAAGTCGCTCAAGGGAGCTGATTTTCCTTATGTAAATGCGAACGTTTATGTTGATAAAGAGGGCCAAGCTACTAAAAATTATTTTACCCCTTATCAGATTCTTGATAAAACAGTAATGGATGAGAAGGGCGAAGAGCATACACTCAGAGTGGGTGTCATCGGCTTGGTCACACCTCAAATTATGCAGTGGGATGAAGCCAATTTAAAGGATAAGGTCGTTACAAAGGATATTGTGGAAACAGCCAAAAAGTTTATTCCTCAAATGAAAACAGAAGGGGCTGACATTATTGTCGTGCTTGCACATACAGGCTATGAAGATGTGCCGCAAACGCCAATGATGGAGAATGCCGTTAAATATTTGAGCAAGGTGGACGGAATTAACGCGATTCTGTTTGGGCATGCTCACAAATCTTTCCCAGGTCCAGATTTTAAAGATATGAGCGGGGTAGATCTGGATAAAGGAACCATTAATGGCGTACCAGCAGTAGAAGCTTCTTCATGGGGCAAGGATCTGGGCATTATTGATCTGAGCCTGGAAAAGAAAAACCGTGAGTGGAACGTAACCAACTCTCAGTCTCAAGTGCGTCCGGTTGTGAGTACCACCAATCAGGCTACGCAGTTTATTCCTGATTTTAAACTGGTTGATGCGATTAAAGAAGAGCATCAAGGAACGCTGGATTATATTCGTCAACCTGTTGGAACAACGACTGCACCGATTACCAGCTATTTTGCATTAGTGCAGGACGACCCCTCTATTCAAATTGTGACGAATGCACAGAAATGGTATGTTCAAAACCATCTTAAAGGAACTGAATACGAAAAACTTCCCGTATTGTCGGCAGGCGCTCCATTCAAGGCCGGCGGTCGAAACGGAGCCGAGTATTACACCAACATTCCTGAAGGTACGGTAGCGATTAAAAATGTGTCCGACCTGTATGTGTATCCGAACACGGTTCATGCTGTAGAAGTGACCGGTGCTGAAATTCAGGAATGGCTGGAGTGGTCTGCGGGTCAGTTCAACCGCATTGATCCAAAGCAAACTGAGGAGCAATCGCTGATCAACAAAGATTTCCCAACCTACAATTTTGATGTCATTGACGGTGTGAATTACCAGATTGATGTAACTCAGCCTGCACGATATGATGCCAAGGGAACTATTATTGATTCTTCAGCTCATCGTATCAAGGATCTGCAATACAATGGAAAAGCGATAGATCCTGCACAGAAATTTATCGTGGCCACCAATAACTATCGTGCTTCCTCATCCAAACTGGCCAACCCAGATGGCAAACGAATTGTGATGGCAGCACCGGATGAAAGTCGCCAGGTCATTGTTGACTATATCCGTACGAACGGAACGATTAATCCATCGGCGGATGGCAATTGGTCTATTGCTCCTTTTGGTCAGGCAAAGGTTACTTTCGAGTCCTCTCCTGATGCCAAAGACGTGCTGGCAGGAAATCAACAAATTTCATTCTTGAGCAGCGCGGCAGACGGCTTTGCCAAATACAGCTTAAAAGCTGGCGCTAAGCCTAGTGCAGCAACGACTCCTGTAAAGGAAGCTGTGGCTCCCGCGAAAGCAACAGCAAAGCCTGCTGTTAAAACGACCAAACCCGCGACTGTTAAACCAGCTAAAACAACGAAGCCAAAGGCGTCCAAATAACTTCGAACTTTAGTTTTTAATCAATATCAGAGTGAAGCAGCAAGTCTCTTTAACCAAGAGATTTGCTGCTTTTTTTAATGTCAAAAACAACAGCCCCCGAATTTATCATGAGTGCAAAAAGTTTTCTGTTTTTGTCGAATATATACTTAAGTCCTAAGTTGTCGTTAAGAATAAGCTAGTTTTTTGTAAAAACACGTAGTTATATAGTACTTTTGTTCTAGTTATTTGTGATATAATGGTGAAAAAACCGGAAAATTGTTCCGAGGAGGACCATTATGACATGCAGCAATTGCAGCATCATATTACCTATTAAGGATCAAGGATTTCTCAGAATTAGGCATTCCAGGGTGTCGCTTACTCCAGCATTAGATGGTTTGGGTATGCTATCGGAACAAATGAAGCAGGAACATGAGCGTGAGGGTGGCATAGAGTTTCGCTATGACAGCCGTTCAGAGCTGGAACAGCTGGTTAACGGACTGGCTCGTCTGCCGCAGGAATACTTGAACCATATGCAAATTGTGGTGACCGGCTTGCATCATGTCGAAGGATATGAGGACTGGCTTTTATTTAGTCAATTGCAAGCCAGACTGCAACATCCGGATATCGTGAATATCATTAAGGATCAAAGTTTTTCCAGCCATATGCAACCTATTGTTGACCATAAGCTGGATATTATCGGGTTTGAATTTTTACTGCGTCCGTCACATGCGGAGAGACCTTTTCAGCCTTTCCGACTGTTTGAAATCGCCCGTGAAGCTGGTTTGCATGCTCATCTGGATCGCTCGGCTCGTATTTCCGCTATTGAAAAAAGTGCAACATGCCTTCCGGCGGGAATTAAACGTTTTATTAACTTTCTCCCTTCGACCATTTATAATCCGGCTTATTGCTTGAATCACACCTTTGAGACGATTGATCAGTTATCCATGAATACGAAGGATTTTGTATTTGAGGTCGTAGAAACGGAAGAAATAGACGACCTTAATTTTTTGCATCATATCTTTGATCAATATCGCAATCGAGGAGTTTCGGTAGCCCTGGACGATGTGGGGGCAGGTTATTCTACGACAGAGCTTATGAATTGCCTTCAGCCGGATTATGTTAAAATTGACCGCAGTATAATTGACGGCTGTCATAGTAACAGTGATCAGAAGCGGCAAATTACAGGGATTGTAGAATCGGCTTTTCGTTTTGGAGGCCAAGTGTTGGCTGAAGGCGTAGAGCAGATGGAGGATTTTGAATTTTGCCGTGAAGCAGGTGTATCACTGGCTCAGGGTTATTTGTTTGGCAAGCCGGAGCCCGGTCCGCCCTCTAATTTTATACTTAGTAGCGTAATATAGTCAGGAACAATTTTAAGTAGACGTAGTTTATAAAAATTGGAGCTTAAATAAGGCTGTGGCATAAGCAAATTCCAATTCTATTGGACAGTGCTTATATCACCATTAATGTAAAAAAACGCGAGTTGCAGAGGTTATCTCACCTTTGCAACTCGCGTTTTTTGGTCATGCTTGCCCACCTGAGCAAGTTCTGGACAAGCGAAGCCACCCAGTCTCGAATTTACTTGGTAAGGAACGTTAAAAGCCTGGAACAGTTTACGACCATTTTTATTTTTAAAGTAAAGATTGACGTTTTGAAGACAATTGGATACAGTGTATTA
Source organism: Paenibacillus sp. FSL H8-0168 (assembly GCF_038592955.1). Classification (NCBI taxonomy): domain Bacteria; kingdom Bacillati; phylum Bacillota; class Bacilli; order Caryophanales; family Paenibacillaceae; genus Paenibacillus; species Paenibacillus sp. FSL H8-0168. The sequence goes on from NZ_CP151948.1 coordinate 526,588, forward strand.
CATAGGAAACAGTGTTTCTTATGTAATACACTGTATCCATACTAGGTAAAAAGTTTAACATTACAGGGAGGACAACCAAAATGAAAGCAGTGCAACTGAAAAATGGTTTTGGCTTTGAAGAGTTAACCTTGACGGAACTTGACATACCGGTGCCAGGACGGTTGGAAGTTCTGATCCGCATAAGGGCAGCGTCTCTGAATTACCGGGATTTGGTAATCATTAACGGAGTAATGCCAATCGGCATTCAATTTCCCTTCATTCCGTTATCTGATGGAGCGGGTGAAATTGTAGCTGTGGGCGAAGGGGTGACAAAATTTCAGATTGGACAAAGGGTAGCGGCAAATTTACAACAGAAATTCATTGGCGGGAGCACGAGAGCGGAGGTCTTAAAGGACAGTCTGGGAGGCCCGCTCAGTGGAGTGGCGTCTGAATATATCGTTCTGCATGAAGAAGGGGTCGTGGCCATTCCGGATCACCTTTCTTGGGAGGAGGCTTCCACCTTGCCGATTGCGGCATTAACCGCATGGAGCATGCTGATGGAATCCGGTGGGCTGCGAGCGGGGGATACGGTGCTCTTGCAAGGAACAGGCGGTGTTTCCATCTTTGGGCTTCAATTCTCTCTGATGGCGGGAGCAAGGGTAATTATCACATCGAGCAGCAATGACAAGCTGGAACGGGCAAAGGATCTCGGCGCATGGCAGACAATCAACTATTCGGAAGTTCCCGAGTGGGATAAGGTGGCTCTGGAGCTGACAGACGGCGGAGTCGACCAGGTCCTGGATGTAGGGGGAGCGGCAACAATGGCGCAATCCATCAATGCACTTCGTACCGGAGGGACTGTGAACATGGTCGGCTTCTTATCGGGCTTGACTATTCCTGAGTTCGATGTCACCAGCATTTTGCAGAAGGCTGCGACGATTCGCGGCAGCCAAGTCGGTAACCGGGAACATTTCGAAAATATGAATCGTGCCATTTCCCGCCATCGTTTACATCCTGTCATTGACCGGGTATTCCCGCTCAGCCGAATCGGCGAAGCCTTTGCACTTTTGGCTGAAGGAAAACAGTATTTCGGTAAAATCGTCGTTCAAATATAAATATTATTCACATCACATAGGAGGCAATCTAATGCCCAGTAAACCTGATTTATCTGTCAAAGATTCTCAAGGAAGAAAGAATAAGAAACCGCGTAAATGGGTACGCAGAACCGGATTATCGCTGCTGGCGGTAATCCTTCTGGGAGTGGTTATTTTTATGCTCATCCCTTCCCCTGTCCAGCCTGCAAAATGGTTTGCACCTTCGGCCCCCTCATTTGAACAAGCGGGTCCATGGCAACAAAACAACAAACTCAGCTCCGCAGAGCTTGTTACAGATGCCCCTAAGTTTCCGGAATTTATCACCTTTGACAAGGTAGGAAATTTATATACGGGAGACTCCGACGGGAAAATTTATAAGGTTGCCTTTGATACTAAGGGCAATCCGCAAAAGGCCCAGCTATATGCAGATACCCAAGGAACGCCCAATGGACTTATGTTTGATGCAAGTGGAAATTTGATCGTTACGGATGTTAAGAAGGGGTTGCTGTCGGTAGATCCTTCCGGAAACGTGACGGTGTTGGCCAATCAAGTCGACGGCACACCGATCTATTTGGCCAACGAGCTGGATATTGCCAAAGATGGTACCATTTATTTTTCTGACACCTCCAATTATGGCAGTGTAGTCTTCAAAGAAATCGCCGAGAACAAGCCACATGGACGTTTGCTGAAATATGATCCGGTGACCAAGCAGACGACAGTTCTGTTGGAAGGCCTTTATTTTGCGAACGGGGTTGCCTTGTCTGCGGACGAAGATTTTGTGCTTGTGGCAGAGTCGTATCACTACCAATTGACCCGATACTGGCTCAAAGGGCCGAAGAAGGGGACTTCGGATATTTTTGTGGATAATCTTGCCGGTTTTCCGGATAACATTACGCGTGATGATCAAGGCCATTTCTGGGTCGGTCTCTTCACAACACGTATTCCCTTTGTAGATCAGATGCATGGAAGCCCGTGGCTGGCTGGAATGATGGCCAAATTGCCTCAATCGCTGCTCAGCGGTGCAAGCGCACCTGTGAAGCATGGGCTTGCTGTGGAGCTTAATCCGCAGGGTAAACTCATCGGAAGCTGGCATGATCCTGAAGGCTCGCTTTATGGGGTAACCACGGCTGTAAACCATGACGGATATTTATATATAGGTACAGCTCCTGGAGGCAGCCAGGGTGTTCATCGTGTGCTTTTAACCAAATAAGCTTGGGGAGGGTTTTACATGATATTGGATGAGTTGAGATTATCCTGGAAAGCGAAGGAAAGCCTGGCCGGGAAAGTAGCTTTGGTAACAGGCGCAAGCAGCGGCATTGGGGCATCGATTGCAAAAAAACTGGCAAAGCGAGGCGCGTATGTAGCTGTATTGGCACGCCGTCAGGAACGATTGGATGAATTGGTTCGCGACTTGCACCAAGAGGAATTGTACGAGGTCATGGCAATACCTGCCGATATCCAAAAAGCTGAAGACGTACAGCAGGCGGTCCGCGCCATTCTTGAACGCTGGGGACGGCTTGACATTATCGTTGCCAATGCTGGCTTCGGGTATCGAAGCCCACTGGCAGAAGTGGAACTGGAAAGGTGGGAGGAGCTTTACAAGACGAATGTGCACGGTCTTGTTCTGACACTGAAGTACGGACTTCAGCCAATGAGGGAACAGGCCAAGGGGGATGTTGTCATTGTCTCCTCTATTGCAGCGAAGGAAGTGGTTGCCGGAGGAGGACTATACAGCGCTACCAAGTACGGTGTTAGCGCTATAGCCTCTGCATTGCGTTTGGAGACCAGTACGCAAGGAATTCGTGTAACTGCGATTCACCCCGGGGCGGTGGCGACGGAATTTTCGCAGGTGGCCGGATATCCCGAGCAGGAAATTCGGGCGTTTGCTTCGAGCGTTTTGCCGCTGCATCCCGATGATGTTGCAGAAGCTGCCCTTTATGCACTAGAGCAGCCGGAGCATGTCAATATTCCAGAGTTGACCATTATGCCTTCGAGGCAGGTCCAGCGGTTCAAATAGAGCAATATTTATTCTGACACAAACCGGGTATGGTCATCGCCGATGCCGGGTATGGCGGCGATGAGGACTACATGCCTTCGCTTGACCATAACCTGCTCAAATGGATGAGCATGAACCAAAAAGCGCGAGCTACAGGGGGAATAACCCTTGCACTCGCGCTTTTTTATACTAATGACGAAGCGTGACTGTCCAATAAAGTTTAAAACCAGCTTTGGGACAGCTCCATTTACTATAGAGCAGACCATATCCAATGAAAATTTTGGCTCCACGTTCGCTTATCCAGTCATCGTGAGCATAGCTATAGTGTAATGACGTACAGACCTAGCGGCGTAGTTGCACTGCCGGCGACCATGAAGCTGAGATCATAGCTGGATCTGCCGGGAGGGACGCTGATATCAGCCAATCGGCATACCTTGGTATTATCTCGTAGCAGAGGGATACCATATACACGATCATCCACACGTACAGATCCGGCGAACGCGCCCCCACGTGGATTGGCGTAGATTCGTACGATACGTACCTCGTCACTGTCATTAACGATGGGAATGGTCGCGTTGTATATGGTTCCGAATTGTCCGCGATTATCTAGCGCAGGCCCCAGCTCGCTGCGTGCCCCGGTAAATAGCAGATCGGCAGGAGTCTCGCCGTTCAGCTTTTTGGTGGCACACGCCCGATAGTTTGCGCTCTGCCCCACCACGTACTCTGGCATCCGCGCATTCGTTTCGGAAAAGGACCACACCCCTCGTGGATGCGCCTGGGGTGGAGGTACGGGAGGAAGCGCATCCATATGAATCTGGCGCAGATCGGTCTGCGTATCCTTGCTGATCACGGTGCGAATCACATAATCCAGCGTACCGTGGCCTTCAGCAAATTCTACTGTGAGGTCATAGATGAATCCGGCCAGCGATCCTTCGGGCAGCTCAAATTCCTCCAGCAGAGCGGTGCTTTTGCCGAATTTATGACGGTCTGCTGGCTTCAGACGTTCCATCGTACCCGCCAAACAGCTTTTGGCAATAGACTGCCCGACATCTATAATCCAGTTGCCGTCTTCAGGCACAATCTTAAGGGCACGTTCAATATGTCGTACTTCTAGTTTAGCGGCGCTTCTGTTCTCTACGGTGATGCCCAGTTTAACAGCGCTGCCGATTTTGTTATAATGCCAGCCGAAAATGCGATGTTTGACTGTTCGCGTTGTCGTGCGAACCACGTCATGCCACAGGGTGGCTTGCTCGGTAGGTACCGTCACATGGGTAAGCGTCTCCGGATTATCGCTAAGCATCAGGCGGCGTGTTCCCCCCTCAGTGGCTGACTCCACGTCCACATGGATATTGGGCGGGATCACAGCAGTTTCCACAATCAGATCCTTTGGCTCCTTGGGTCGATGGTTCATGTCAATTCCTCCTTTTATTCAAAAATGGCACCGCTTTGGGTACATGTATATGGGCAGTTCATAAATATAGGTAACGCCAGATACACTTTTACAACCTGTTTTGCAAAATATTTTTTTAAAATAAACCTCCGTAGGTTATAGCGGCTCTGCTGATGGAAGCAAGCTTACAAGACTCTTGTTCCCCTACACCAACGATTCGCAGACAGGTATTGCGTGTATGTTAAGAGCATAAGCTATTGGATGTACAGAGAAGCTACAGGAGGGAAACATGCCTAGAAAAATATGGTGGAAGGAAGCCGTTGTATATCAGATTTACCCGATCAGTTTTCAGGATTCTGACGGAGACGGTAAAGGGGACTTGCGAGGCATTTTGTCCAGGCTGGATTATTTGTGTGAGCTGGGTATTGATGTAATCTGGATTTGTCCGGTATATAAATCGCCCAATCACGATAACGGATATGATATTAGTGATTATTATGCCATTATGGATGAGTTTGGAACAATGGAGGATTTTGACGAACTGCTTCACCAGGCGCATGAACGAGGCATTAAAATCATGATGGATTTGGTATTAAACCATACATCGGATGAGCATCCGTGGTTTACGGAGTCACGCTCGTCCAAGGATAATCCGAAGCGGGACTACTACATATGGCGAACAGGCAAAAATGGCGGATATCCGAACAACTGGGAATCGTATTTTTCCGGTTCAGTGTGGAAATATGACAAGCTTACAGACGAATATTACATGCATCTATATTCCGAGCATCAGCCAGATCTGAACTGGGAAAATGAAGAGATGGTGAGCGAACTCTACCGTATGGTGGAATGGTGGCTGAAAAAGGGAGTTGATGGCTTCCGTTTTGACGCCATTGCCCATATTGTCAAAGCCGAAGGGCTGCCGGATGCCGATAATCCTGACAAACGAACCTTGGTACGTGCCTATCAGCTCTTTTCCAATCTAGAACAGGTACATGTACTTCTACGGATGCTGAATGAAAAATTACTGGAGCGTTATCCCTTAATGACAGTTGGCGAAACGTCTGGTTTAGGACCGGAACAGGCACTTGATTATGTGGGGGACCAGCGGCATGAGCTGAATATGGTTTTCCAGTTTGAACACATGTTTATTGATGCCCAAGGGCTGGGGACGGAAAAATGGAAATCCAAGCCGTGGACACTAGTGGAGCTGAAAAAAATAATGAGCAGCTGGCAGACAGTGCTTCATGAGGAAGGATGGAATGCCAATTATCTGAACAATCATGATCAGCCGCGGGCCCTCTCGCGATTTGCGAATGATGGACAATATCGCGTGGAGTCAGCCAAAATGCTGGCAACCTTCACACATATGTTAGAGGGTACGCCTTATATTTATCAGGGTGAGGAAATTGGGATGACGAATATTGCATTCCCGTCCATTGATGATTATCGGGATGTGGAAACGTTGAATTATTATGAGCAACAACGGAAGCTCGGTGAGTCCGAGGAACAGATTATGGCAGAGATCTGGCGAAAAAGTCGGGATAATGCGCGCACTCCCATGCAATGGAATGCTGGACCCTCAGCCGGATTTACCGATGGAGAGCCGTGGATGAAGATTAACGATAACTACACACACATTAATGCAGAGGCAGAAAGAAATAATCCAGACTCAATTTTCCACTATTATCGCAAGTTAATTGCTCTGCGCAAACAACATGAGGTCATAGTCTATGGCGAATACAAGCTGCTGTTGCCGCTGGATACGGAGCTGTATGTATTCACTCGTATGCTGGGAGAAGAGCGTTTGCTCGTCATTTTGAATTTCTTTGACCGTGATCCGGTGTACCACTGGCCCGAGGAGGACTTTCCTGTCGCTAAGGCGGAGCTGCTGCTGTCCAACTACAAGCCGGTTCAAGGAGAACAACTGCATGCCTTGAAGCTGCGCCCTTATGAAGCCAGGGTGTATAAGCTAACCATGCAATAGGTGTTGCTATCTTTAGAATGGTAAAAGGAAGGGAAGGTTCATAGAGAGACCTTCCCTTTCTTGGCGTTTGGCTAAATGGTAACCATTTTAGACAACTCACGTATTTTGGCGATAATCCGGTCTTCTTGATTTTCCCCCTCATTAGGGATCGATTCAGTCGCGAAGGCAGCCAGTTCAGCATGGTGATGAATCATGACGGCATGGTGTGCCTCCCTGAACATCGGAATATCATTCGCATCATTGCCGAAGGCGATAAATTGACGGGGCTGCACACCAAGCTTCTGAAGCGCGTTCCATTTATGGATATTTTGCGGGCTGATGTCCAGCACTTGTTCATTACGGTGTTGATGGATGACCACGCCGAGCGGCGAAAGCTTGGCGGCCAGCTCATCCATATCGTTATATCCATTACCTTCCTTGGTCGTAAACTAAAAAGCCCGATTCACACTGGCTACCATGGGCAGGTGTGGATCGGGCTCATTATGATATCGACTCATTAAATTCAATTACTATTTAGTGATAATGTTTCACCTTAAGGTCGTCTAGACTTTTAAACTCATACCCTTGCTTGCGAGCCTCGTCTATGATAGAACCAAGTGCCTCGGCATTGTCCTTGGATACGGAATGGAGCAGAATGACCGCACCAGGGTGAAGCTGACGAATGACTTGACGATAGGCATAGTCCGTTCCTTGCTGAATATTTGTGTCCCAGTCCTTGTAAGCCACAGACCAGAACACGCTCGTATATCCAGCTTCTCGACAGGAAGCCAATGCTTTTTCACTAAAAATGCCGCGAGGCGGCCGGACGTATTTCATTTCTTTTTGCCCGGTTAGCTCTGCCGATGCATTTCGTACCCGATCTAGCTCAGACCGGATCTCTGTCGAAGAAATGGTGCTCATATCAGGATGGCTCCATGAATGGTTTCCGATAATATGACCCTCACTGGCCATGCGTCGCATCAAATCAGGCTGGTCTTTTACAAAATGCCCTGTCACAAAAAAGGCGGCTGGAACCTTTTTGGCCTTCAATACATCCAGCACTTTGGGAGTATACCCATTCTCATAGCCGTTGTCGAAAGTGAGAAATAATTCTTTTTTAGTCGTATCCCCCAGAAAGATGCCACCTTGCCTTTCGATTAGTTGCATAAAACCTTCTTGTGCGATGGAAGGCAGCTCCCCTCCCTTACTTTTTTTAAACCCAAAATGATAAGGCTGTCCGTCAACAGTCTGAGTAGCCCATGCGGGTTCTGCCGTAACTGTCAACATCCCTATAACTCCAACGCATAGCCACAAGGTGAATATTCGCTTCATCTATCTTCCTCCGCTTCCGTCCCGTTCGGGCAAGGTGTGTATGCTTCGGCATATTTCATACCATTTGCAATATCATGCTGATTTATGCAAGGACTGAACTAACCAAGACTCAAAACACATATTGACATGAATATTAAATCGAAGTAGTATACTTTATAAAACTTACTAGAATACTCGGATTTAATTCGATCGTTCATGCCAAAGAAAAGCAATCAGCTTAGAACATCTTACATACTTGTGAGAACGGAAGGAGTTAGGACTCATGATTGAACTTAGGAATGTATCCAAAACCTATGTGAGAAAAGGTCTAAGTATTGAAGCGTTAAAAAATATAAATATCAAAGTGGATAAAGGAGATATTTTCGGATTTATCGGATTCAGTGGCGCTGGGAAAAGTACGCTGATCCGTTTGGTCAATCGTCTGGAGAAAGTAACCAGCGGAGAGGTTCTTGTTGAGGGGGAACAGTTAAATACCTACTCGACCTCTGGGCTGCGGAAGGTAAGAAAGAAGATCGGAATGATTTTTCAGCATTTTAATCTGCTGGAATCGAAAACAGTGTTCGACAACATTGCAATTCCGTTGGTGCTGCTTAAGCGCAACAAACGGGAAATAGAGGGGCGTGTAAAGGAGCTTTTGGCGTTCATAGGATTGTCGGACAAGGCGAATAGCTACCCCAGCGAGCTTTCCGGCGGACAAAAGCAGCGTGTGGGGATTGCACGGGCGCTTGCGAGCAACCCGTCCATTTTGCTCTGTGATGAGGCAACCTCGGCACTTGATCCGCAGACCACACAGTCAATTCTCGACTTGCTTCGTAAAATCAATAAGGAATACAAGATCACCATTTTGATCATCACCCATGAAATGTCGGTGATTCAGCGGATTTGCAACAAGGTAGCCGTAATGGAAAAGGGGGAAATCATCGAGCAGGGCAATGTCCTGGAGGTATTCGGGCAGCCGCAGCACCCGACGACACAGAGCTTTGTACGCACGGTCATTCACGATACGGTACCCGAGAGTGTGCTGCAAACGTTCGAACAGCAAGAATCGCAGCGAATATACAAGCTGGAATTTATAGGGCAGGTTGCTTCTGATCCGGTGGTTCATGAATTGATTCGGCAGCATGATATCCACGTGAACATTTTGTTTGCCAACATGACGGAGATTCAAGAAACGACGATTGGCTATATGACGATTCAACTGCGCGGTGGACAGCATGCCGTTCAGCAGGCTGTTGATTTTCTCAAGAGCAAAGGAGTTCATATTCAGGAGGTAGAGAGTCTATGATGATTACAGGAACTACGATCACCTGGGATCAACTGTGGGAAGCTTTGTATGAATCCGTGCTCATGGTCAGCATATCATTATTCATTGGCGCCCTGATCGGTATCCCTATCGGTATTTTACTCGTCATCACCCGTCCAGGCGGAATTCTGGAGAACAAATGGCTGCACAATATTTTGAATCCAATCATTAACATTGTTCGTTCCTTACCGTTTATTATCTTGCTGATTGCGATCATTCCGTTAACCCGTCTGATTGTGAATACATCCATTGGGACCAGTGCGGCAATTGTCCCCTTGATTATATACATTGCGCCATATATCGGAAGGCTGGTCGAAAACTCGCTGTTGGAGGTAAATCCGGGGATACTGGAGGCAGCAGATGCGATGGGGGCGACCCCGTTTCAGGTCATTCGATACTTTTTGCTTCCTGAGGCATTCAGTTCTCTGATTTTGTCGTTAACGACAGCAGCCATTGGTCTGATTGGTGCTACTGCTATGGCTGGTGCGGTCGGCGGAGGCGGAATTGGCGATCTGGCGATCGCATATGGCTATCAACGTTTTGATACGCTGGTTATGCTGATTACCGTCATCATTCTAGTCTTGTTTGTACAAGGTGTTCAGTCCTTGGGGAACCTATTGTCCCGTAAAGCACGCAGGGGTTAAATTAGATGTTTTTCTTTTTTACCTATTGTCTGTTCATAGCTTGTAATTTTATAATCCATGCGTTCCAATACGTTGTTCATATCTGCCATTTTGGCAATGAGCTGCTTACGCTGCTCCATTAGGAGTTCTTTTCTAGCATTTATCGTTTCATCACCCTGCTGGAACAACCTAACGTACTCAATCAAAATTTCAATGGGAAGCCCTACGCCTCGCATGCATTTGATATATTCAACCCATCTGCAGTCTTCTTCCGTGTAATCCCTGATTCCACTTTTATTACGGTTCACACGCGGAATAAGTCCGATGCGTTCATAATAGCGGAGTGTATCCTGAGATAGTTCGAATTTTTTGCTTACTTCTGCGATCAACATGCAGACTTCACCTCCTGATTTCTGATCAAGAAACGCCCTATGTAAATGGATAGGGCGTTCTTGTTGTTTCTTATTTCGAAACTTTCATTTCATCCATATTTACTGAGCGCCAACTACCGGATGAGGAACATATGGCTCTTCCAGCAATGCAATTTCTTCAGGTGTTAACGTAATCGAAAGAGCAGCTACTGCATCTTCGAGATGAGACGTTTTCGTAGCACCGATAATGGGAGCTGTTACCGGTTCTTTCTGTAGCAACCAGGCAAGTGCGATTTGAACGCGGGGAACTCCACGTTTTTCTGCGATTGCCGCAACCTGCTCCACGATCAATCGATCGGTATCTGCAGTCGCATCGTATTTAGATTTCGCAACTTGATCGGTTTCGGAACGATGTGTTGTTTCCTGCGCATCACGCGTCAATCTTCCACCTGCAAGCGGGCTGTATGGAATCACACCGATTTTTTCTTCCTTACAAAGCGGCAGCATCTCTCTCTCCTCTTCACGATATAAGAGATTTAAATGATTCTGCATGGATACAAATCGGGTCCATCCATTCTTTTCAGCGACATGTAACGCCTTCAGAAACTGCCATGCGTACATGGCAGAAGCACCAATATATCTTGCCTTCCCGGCCTTCACAACATCATGTAATGCTTCCATCGTCTCTTCAATAGGGGTATTGTAATCCCAGCGATGGATTTGGTACAGATCCACATAATCTGTCCCCAGTCGCTTAAGGCTCTTATCTATTTCACTCATGATAGCCTTTCGGGAAAGTCCCGCACCATTCGGGCCTTGATGCATACGGAAATGAACCTTGGTCGCGAGGACAATTTCATCTCGATTCGCATAATCCTTTAAAGCTCGTCCAACAATTTCTTCGCTAGTTCCATCTGAATATACATTTGCGGTATCAAAAAAATTAATACCTAGCTCCAGGGCATTTTTTATAATGGGACGACTGCGCTCTTCATCTAGTATCCATGGGTGAATCCACCGTTCTGCAACCCCAAAGCCCATACACCCAAGACAAAGCCGGGATACATCCAAGCCGGTATTTCCAAGTTTCACATAGTCCATTTGATTATACCTCGCTTTCCTAGATATTGTTTTCTTCAAATGTAGTCTACTCCAGCTACTTACACCGGATATTATTACATTTGGAGTTCACTCCAAGTCAAGCAATTTTGCTCCGGAATGATTCGTATAGGTCTAATTGTTCAGAATCGGTTCAGTGGGGTTTCGTATACTTCTCTTAGCATAGTTCCTTGGTTGCATAAATCGTAGAACTAAACATGACTAAAGCCTTGATATAACAGGATATATGCCAATAAATAGTGTCTAGGAGTTGAAATGTTGAAACTTGTAAATCGAAATAAATGGATTGCATCTGCGATGGTATTGGGTATTGCTTCAGGTTCAATCGTATCTCTGCCTTGGGTGGGCGGCGTCCAGACTGCTTATGCAGCGACAGCAGATACGCAAAGCGAAACTGGATTTGTATCACAAGCTCGCACCTTGGGTTTGATGACAGGCGGTAATCAGGGCGATTTTATGGCACAAAAAAATTTGACCCGTGCAGAAGCGGCTAAAATTTTGTGCAGTCTGTTCCAGTTGGAAGTTAACAACCAGTCGCAAACTTCTTTTATGGATGTATCGTCCGATGCATGGGGCGCTCCCTATATTGAGGCTGTACGTGCAGCCGGGTATATGACAGGCAACGGGGAACTGTTCCATCCGGGGGATGCCATTACCAAGGAAGAACTGATCGTATCGCTAGTACGTGCAATGGACTTACAGGATGCCGGCACAGCGAATGCACAGCAAAATGCAGTTCAAGTTGCCCGCTCTTATGGTCTGTTATCAGAGGATGCTTCTACAACGGATTTGAAAAATCCATTGAACCGGGAGAGTGGTGCGGAAGTATTCGTCAGCCTGCTGGATCATCCGGTAGGAGAAGTGAAATCAGAGGGCAATACTGTTCGCATCGGAAATATCCCGTACCAGTTGGAAGGATCTTTGCAAGGTTTGTTTGGTGAAAATAACAAAGCTGTATTAAAAGGGGCAAAATTCGACCTTAACCGTAATTTGCGTACACTCACAGGTGTGAATAAGCTGGAAATTAACGCAGACGGCGGCGTTTTTGACGGTAAAGGTGTATCTTTTGAAGGACGCCTGATCGTCAATGGCTCGGTAACCTTGAAGAACATGTCCTCCACAGGCGTATTGGAAATCAAAGGCTCAGGGACTCAGCCTGTATCGGCCCTTTTGGAAAATACGGCATGGTCTAGTGTGGAGCTGGGCTCCAAGGATGCCAAGCTGACAGCAACCGGGACGACGAAGATCGACAACCTGACGCTGAAAAATGATGCATCGATCGTGACCGAGGGAAATGCCGCGATTAGTCGCGTTTCGTTGCAACAGGGACTGGGCAAGCTGTTGGTTAGCGGCAGTATTGGTTTGCTGGATGCATCACAATATGTGGGCGTTCCTTTTATTACGCTGGCTAAGGGAGCTACAATCAACCGGCTTAACCTACCGGAACAAAAACAGCCGCAGGATGTTATCATTAACTATGATGCGATGAAAGTAGCTGTTAGTCTCGTGAATGGCACGACGAACTCGTCCTCTACTGGATCGGTTGTCACGGAAACAGAGAGCAAAGATAAGAAAAAACACAACAGTGACATTGTCAACGTAGACCGCAGTCAGCTGGAGGCAGAAGTCCATGCAGCCAAAGATCTGCTGGATCGTGCAGGTGAGGGTGGACCGGATCAGGCACTCTACCCGGCTACGGCCAAGGAAAGCCTGTCGGCAGCAATCCACCAGGCTACGCTGGTACTGAACAATACTACAGCTACACAGGCAGAGGTAGATCAAGCGCTCAGCACATTGAAACAGGAAGCTTCTGTGTACACAGATTCAGCCACAGAACCGATGATTGGAACACAGGAATTAGTTAGGCTGATTCAGGTAGCTTCGACTACCCTTGAGCAAAATCGAATGGTTAGCGACGAATTCCCACCTCTTTGGGATGATTCATTAAGTCAAGCAATTCAATTTGGCAATAATGTGTTAGAAGGGAATGCGCCCCAAAATATAGTGGATCGGGAAGTAGTAAGCCTGCGTCGAGTAATTAAAGTATACGAAGCATCGGTAAGACTCAGAGATGCCTATCTGCATTTTCTCGATGTAACGGATCATGTGGAGAATTTGAAAACAGACAAAGCGCGTTACAAGTCCTTAGTGAGAGAAGGATTAAATGTATATGTGAACCCATTAACTACAACGGAGCAGTTGGACGAATGGACACGAAAAATAAAAGATACGACAGAAGCATTCATGGCACTGCAAGCAGCGGACTTCTCAGTGCTTAAAAATACTTTACAAGAAGCGGAGGTTATCTACGATCAGAGTGGCTCTCAAAATGCCGAACTGGCCAACCTCATTCAGGAATATACAGAGAAGATGCATACGGCTATGACGCAGCAGGACGTATTGACCTTGAACATGGAGCTGAGTCAAAGACTTGCGGAATTCACTGCGCCAGTACCTGCTACAACTCGGGAAAAACTGCAACAGCTGGTTCAAGACATTCATCTAAAACTGCTGTCCAACCCTATTGCTCGTAATTACTTAAATACGGAAATGCTTCCTTTAGAGCAACTAACAGAACAAGCCAACTTTGCACTCATGATGCCGTTTACTCCTGAGGAGCAATTGGTGATCTCTTATAATCAATTAAGTCAGGCTAAAGGGACCTATATTGAAAAATATAACGAGAAAAGGCTACAATTGAGAGCCGAAATCATTGAAATGCAGGCATCGATCAATGGAATTTTGGTGCAAAATTCAGGCTCATTAAGCGCTGAAGCCCAGCAAGCCTTGTCTTCTGCTTCAGAGCATGCCTCCATCTTCTTAGGTTTGCCTAGCTTTGAATTGCAAGACGTGGTTCCTGTATACGAGGAGTTGCAACGGGTACAGAGCCAGTATGCTGCACCAATAGCAGTGGATACCATGTTGTTAAATTTCAACATAAGTATAGCTAATAATGAAGTTCAGACGTTCGGCCGTCATTATACCCAACAAGATAACGAAGAACTTCAAGGGCAAATTAATCAGGCAAACCTTGTGCTTAATACTCCGGATATTACACAGCTTCAGGTAGACCAGGCTAACACAGATTTGATTACAGCACTTTCGAACTACCAATCCAAATGGATCGTAACTGATCTTGATATCAATGAACTCAAGAACATTGCGAACAATCTGCTTACAGTAAATGGTACAGATCCTACGACGGTCTACTTTCACAGAGTAGTGGATGCATTCAATCGTCTGGACCAGTATTATCCTATGCCGGAAATCAAGAAAAATTATATGAATCTGGAAGATGCGATTCAGGAGTATAAAGATTTTGTAGCCAGCCAGCAACAAAGCAGCGGAACAGGAAGTGGCGACAGCAGTGGAGGAACAACACCACCAAGCGACAACAGCGGAACAGGAAGCGGCGACAGCAGTGGAGGAGCAACGCCACCAAGCGATAGCAGCGGAACAGGAAGTGGCGACAGCAGCGGTGGAGCAACGCCGCCAAGCGATAGCAGCGGAACAGGAAGCAGCGACAGCAGTGGAGGAGCAACACCACCGAGCGATAGCAGCGGAACAGGAAGCAGTGACAGCAGCGGTGGAGCAACGCCGCCAAGCGATAGCAGCGGAACAGGAAGCGGCGACAGCAGCGATGGAGCAACGCTACCAAGCGATAGCAGCGGAGGCGATTCAGGCTCGATTCCTGGCGGTGGTAATGATGAAGGCATGATTCCTTAATAAGGGAAATGCAGGAAGTACAAGGGTGTATAAAAGGGGACGATTCCGCACAGATTTTTGTCTGCGGCGGGCGTCCCCTTTTGCATGGGCAGCGCTTCTAATACAGCTGGTTAGAATAACCGATACTAAAAGATAGACGATATTGAAAAGAGCGGGGGATTTATGAAAAAACAGGGGGTTTTATTTTTTATTATACTTCTGCTTGCGGTTGCGTTGCCGGTGTATCCGTTAGTGTCAGGTGTTTTATCCGGAAACAGTCATTGGAAAGCACACAACGGTGTTATTGATTTGCGTAATTGGGACCCTGAAAAGGAAGGCCCTGTACAGCTGGGAGGGGAGTGGGAATTTTACCCCAATCAGCTTGTGCAACCTTCATCCTTTCATGAGATGCAACAAGATAAGGATTGGGAAAATCATCAGAGTTCTTCAGAGTTGAGGCTGGAAACGAGTTCTTCTGCCAAGATTGTGGATGTGCCTGGTAGATGGAATCAGTGGATGCCTAAGGGACAGGCGACCGGATATGGAACCTATCATATCCGTGTGCTGTTGCCTGAAAAAGCGGAAAATCTGTACGGCATCTATATGCAAAACATTCGCAGCGCCAGTCAAGTATGGATTGACGGAGAAAACGTGGGAGCAAGTGGTATTCCCTCTGTTTCTGCCGACAAGGGCAAGCAGGGCAATGTTCCCTATGTTGGATTTGCAGCGATAGATGGACATTCGGCTGATATTACCGTGCATGTGGCTAATTATAGCTATTCCTCCGGTGGAATCATTTATCCACTGTTATTTGGGGATTACGAGAGTATTACGCATAGCCGGGAAATTGCAATGGCAGAGGACACCGTACTGATAGCAGGATTTTTTATTCCTACCGTATTTTTTATCATGCTATACCTTTTACGTAAAAAGGAGAAGGCATTGCTTTACTTAGGATGTTTTTGTATCGCGGCTTTATTTTATATTCTGACACATGGAGAAAAGCTGCTGGTTTGGGGAATACCGGACTTACCTTATGAATGGATACTGAAAATACAGTCGTTCTCGTCAACGCTGTTCTACTATTTTCTGATCCGCTATGTTCATCTTTCGACGCAGATTGTTATGAATCGGATCGTGCTGCGTCTCTATAATATTACAACCGCACTGATGCTGGGTATGGGACTATTTTTTCCTACATTGGTACTCTCATCCTTTGAAGCGTTTATTCTTCTTTTTGGTGTAGTCAGTGTGGGATATGTATTACTGATCTTGATTCGTGGGCTTCTTCAACGGACGGATGACGCTGCACTGCTAGTCATTAGTATTATGAGCATTCTTATGATTGTAGTGACTAGTTTTGTGTATATTCTGGGCTGGGGAGATGTGCGTGGGGTGACAGCCTATGAAATGCTCATATTCGTATTGGCTCAAACGCTCCTGCTGGCCAAACGTTTTGTGCATTCGTTTATGGAGGTTGAGAACCTGTCACGACGGTTGCTAACACTGGATGGGTTAAAAGATGAATTTCTGGCAAATACGTCACATGAACTGCGCACTCCTCTGCATGGAGTAATTAATATCGCTCAATCCATGCTAGACCGCTACGGGACACAATTCAATGAGCCGCAAAAGCACAACTTGGTCTTGATTGCGAATATAGGACGCAGACTTTCGTATTTAATTAACGATATTCTGGATTTTTCTAATTTGAAAAATGGCAGATTAGCCTTAAATCGTCGGCCTGTCAATGTACAGGCAGCTGTGAATTCCGTGCTGGAGGTATTGGGTCATACGGTGGGTAAGAAAGAGATTCAATTCGTCAAAGAATGGCCCAATTCGTTGCCCAAGGTGGATGCGGATGAGGATCGGCTGATTCAGATTCTGTACAATTTGTTGGGCAATGCGGTGAAATTTACGGAGGAAGGCGAAATCGTAATCTCTGCCAAAGCGGGGAACCGTGAAATGGAAATCAGTGTGAAGGATACCGGGTCCGGTATTGCCCAGGAGCATCTTTCGCATATATTTGAACCTTTTAACCGAGGGGCGAATGCTGAGGATGAAGGATACAGTGGAACAGGGCTTGGATTAGGTATAGTCCGTCGTCTGGTGGAGCTGCATGGGGGTCATATCCGGGTAGAATCTAGATTGGGCAAGGGTTCGACCTTTTATTTTACACTGCCCTTAGCGCAGACCGGAACGTTGGCACATGAAGCTCAAAAAGATGTTTCGTCTGCGGTTATATTGCAGCCTGGTGTGACGTCGGGTCGGAATGTGATTCCGCATGAAGAGGATGCACTGGAGCAAGTTCAGACTGTTCCTTACAAAGTGCTGGCTGTAGATGATGATGAGGTTAATCTTCGGGTGCTGGAGGAGCTATTATATACGACAGGTTGTAGCGTGGTGGCGGTGGATCATGCCGAGGAGGCACTTCACATACTGAATGGCCGTTCCCGATTTGACCTAGTCATTACGGATTGGATGATGCCGGAAATGTCCGGTATTGAGTTGTGCCGACGGATACGTGAACGGTATTCCCTGTCCGAGCTACCGGTGTTGCTGCTGACGGCACGCGACCTGCCCGGGGATATCCGCGCAGGTTTTATGGCGGGAGCTAATGATTTTCTACGTAAGCCTGTTGATGCTGAGGAATTAAAAGCACGTGTGCGCACGCTGTTGAACATGCGTCATTCGGCGGAGGAAGCGGTGCGTTCGGAAATGGCCTTTTTACAGGCACAAATCAAGCCGCATTTTCTGTACAATGCCTTGAATGTCATTGTTTCGACTGTAGCCGTAGACTCGGACAAAGCAGCGGAGCTACTCATGGAGCTGAGTCAGTATTTGCGGGGCAGTTTTGATTTTCAGAACAGGGAGAATACGGTGCCATTATCCAAGGAGTTGGAATTGGTAGAATCGTATGTGGCACTGGAAAAAGCACGATTTGAAGAACGTTTGCAGGTGACCGTAGAGGTAGGAAGGAACATCCGGTCGCTCATCCCGCCATTAAGCATTCAGCCCATCGTGGAAAATGCGATACGGCATGGTGTGATGCAACGGGCAACAGGTGGAACCGTGCGAGTGGTTGTGCAGGAGGATGGAACCGATTTTGTGGTCAGCGTGACCGATGACGGCGTAGGGATTCCGTCCGAGCGACTGGAACAGCTGCTGTCGGAGGATCATGTATCTTCCAGCGTGGGACTGCGTAATATCCATCGCCGTCTTATCCATATGTATGGAGAAGGATTGCGAATTGAAAGTAGTCCTATGCAAGGGACGACGGTAAGCTTCCGTGTGCCGGAAACGTTCTCGCCCCGGCATACCGATGAATAAAAAAAGTACAGTACATTTGTCGGAAAAGCTAAAGTCACGTCCGCAATGATACGATATATAAAATATAAGAAATTAAAAATCGTATGGATAAAGCAGATAGCATGTAAATAGAACATCATGATAAATGGTTGCAGCAGGAAGGGAGTACGGACACAAATGAAGGCGATTTTGATTGATGATGAGAGGTCGGCATTAACCTACTTGGAACGGTTGCTGGAGGCGGACGGACGGTTAACGGTAATGGGCAAATATACGTCTGCACAAGCGGGGCTGGATCATCTGGCGGCAGAACGTGCGGATATTGTTTTTATAGATATCGGAATGCCAGAGATGAATGGTCTGGAGGCCGCCGAGTGGATTCAACAGCTGGATTCCCATATTCATATCGTCTTTGTGACCGCGTACTCGGAATATGCTATTGAAGCGTTCGAGCTGCAAGCACTGGATTACTTGTTAAAGCCCGTTCATGCCCGGCGGCTATCCAAAACGTTAGATCGGATTGCAGCCACGCTGGCTGATCCCCGTTCTTCTAGTTTGGGAGCTTCAGCAGAGCAATCCCCCAAGGTACGTTGTTTTCAAAAACTTGAAATTTTGGAGGATGGACAGGAAGCCGTAGGTGCGAAACCATTCAAATGGCGCACATTAAAGTCACAGGAGCTATTTTCCTTCTTATTACACCATGAAGGGGAATGGGTGAGCAAAGAACAACTGCTGGATGCGCTGTGGCCTGAATATCATTTGGACAAGGCTATTGTTCACCTGCACACGTCCATTTACCAAATCCGCAAGGCGTTGAAAGAACGGATGCAAGATACGAAGCTGGAATATAATCTGGATCGCTACCGCTTGAACCGCAATGGCTGGATTACAGATGTGGAGCTATTCGAGCGGGGAATATCCGAATGGGCTGCATCCGGTAGCGGCGGTAAGCCGCGTATTGAGAGCCTGTTGGCACTATACCGTGGCAACTATCTGGAGGAGCACGATTACCCGTGGGCATATGCAAAAAGGGAGAAGCTGCGCAATATGTATCTGGCATGTGCTTCTGAGCTGGCGAGAGAAGAGCTTCGCTCAGATCGTACCCGGCAGTCTGTTCAGCGCTTACTCAGCCTACAGCAACGGGAGCCGTACTCAGACGATATCTGCAGTCTGCTGCTGACAGCCTATGCCCAACTGGGCGATTATACCGCTGCGCAAAAGCATTATGAAAGCTTCGTCAGAATATTGGAAGATGAGTTGGGTATTGAGCCGCAGCAGGTGACGCACCAGTTGTACGTGCAATTGAAAACACAGACGCTACCTGCGTAAACTGCTGTACTACCTGTCTTCTTTAGTGGCATATTCATATAGCATATCTCTTCACGGTTGAGTTGTAATTGAGAGGTTTTAGGGTGGACGTCAGACAATCTTCTTCAGCTCAGACAGGACAAGGCGGTAACCCCATTTCGATCAATGCTTCGGATGTTGGGGTAGTAAGAACAGCTGTAAAAACAAATAATCGACAATAGAAGCTCATATTCAACGTAAAAAGACCACCGGGAACAAGTTAACTATCTTGTTCCTGGTGGTTTCGCTTTTTTGCCGTTATTCGGCAGGTACTTTCATCAGCATCCGCCTATATAGACGGATGCCTTGCTTCCCGTCTTGACATCGTCCTCTTAAGCAGGTTTTACTAACCGAGCAGGCGCTGCCTTCAGTACAGCGTATCCGTAGGGTGGAAGCTTGGCAAGCAGCCCCTTCTCTCTAACGGACCACTGGCTTTCGCCAAAGGCTAATTTCCATTCTTGCTCAGGAATATCCAGTTCAAAAACGTGATCCTCATCGGAACGGTTGAGCAGCACGAGCAGCACCTCTTCCTCGCTGCGGCGCTCGTAGGCAAGTGAAGTGCCCTCTGGCTGTGCCTCCAAAAAGGTGATGCTTCCCTGATCACGGAGGACCGGGTGCCCCTTACGAAGCGCAATCAGCTCGCGGTAAAAGTCGAACAGCTCGCGGTCCTGTTTGTCGGTGTCCCACTCCATACACTTGCGGCAGCCTGGATCGGCATCTCCATCCAGGCCGATCTCATCGCCGTAATAGATGCAGGGTGCGCCCATGTACGTAAACTGGAACAGGGCGGCCAGTCGCATCAGCCGCTTGTCATCCCCACACAGTGTCAGCAGGCGCGGTGTGTCGTGGCTATCCAGCAGATTGAAGGCAACCTCGGATGCTTGCTGTGGATAGCGGGCCAGCTGTCGTCCGATGGCGAAGGCAAAGCTTTGAGCATCGGTCACTTTTTTGACGAAAAAATCATTTACCGCGTAGGTGAACGGATAATTCATCGTTGCATCGAATTGATCCCCCTGAAGCCATTCAGACGATTCATTCCACATTTCACCCAAAATGTACGCATCTGGATTGGCCTGCTTGACCGTAGTGCGGAATTCCCGCCAAAAGGCGTGATCCACTTCGTCTGCCACATCCAACCGCCAACCATCGATACCGATTTCTTCGATCCAATGCCTTGCCACATCCAGCAGGTACTTTTTCACCTCAGGATGTTCGGTGTTCAGCTTGGGCATCATCGGTTCCAGCCCGAATGTATCGTACGTCGGTGTGCCATCCACCACTTCCAAGGGAAAGCTATGTACATGGAACCAGTCCTTGTAAGGTGAGGCTTCGCCTTTTTCCTGCACATCAACGAACGGTTTAAAAGTACGCCCTGAATGGTTGAACACCGCATCAAGTAGTACCCGGATTCCTCGGTCGTGGCAGGCATCGACCAGTTTTTTTAATGTCTTTTTGTCCCCGAAATGCGGGTCCACCTCCATATAATCTTCTGTATCATATTTATGATTGGTCGTTGCCTTGAACACAGGAGTCATATATATGGCGTTAATCCCTAGCTCGTTCAGGTGATCCAGGTGATCCAGAATCCCCTGTAGATCACCACCGAAAAAATTGTCTCTTTGTGGCGTTCCGCCCCATGTCTCTGCTCCTTCTGGGCTGATGGAGGGGTCACCGTTCGCAAAACGTTCTGGGAAAATCTGATAAAATACAGCATCCTTCACCCATGCAGGTGGCTTCAGAATATCAATCGGATTCAAAAACGGATATTGGAACAGACTGTCTGCGTTTTGAGGTTCCTGGGTGGTGAAGTCGTCCTCGTTCATCCAAATACGTTCCTCACCGTCTTCTAGCAAAAATCCATATTTCAGCCGACGGTGAGTAGGTTTTACGCTGCATTCATAGTAATCAAACCTGCCATCGGTAGCGAATTTGGACATCGGGACAAGCTGTCGGGTGCGCTCCCAATCGTATTTATCTCCGGTGAGAGCATGAACGGTATTCAGGTCATTTTTCTTCGCACGTAGCCGTAGAAATATCGTTTCATCATTATAACCAAAAGCCCAATTTCGTTTCGGGTGATGGTATATCGCTTCCAGCAGCATCGGGTAGTCCTCCTTTTTTCACGAGCATTCAATTTGAAAATGTGAAGCGTATGTCGTATAAGGTAGTTATTAACCTTTTTAAGTGGGTCATGTACCATAAATGCTATAATGCCCATTACATAAAAGAAAAACGATAAGTAGGTGTCTATTATGAAAACAAATGTGCTATACATCGAAGATGACCAGGATATTGGTGCTTGGACGCATCAGTATTTGGAAGAGCGGAATTACGCTGTAACCTGGCTTCGCAGCGGGGATGGGGCTGTGGAAGCAGCTCGTACGTGCCAACTCGTGATTTTGGATGTGATGTTACCCGGTCTGGATGGATTCACAATGGGGAAGCGGCTCAAGAAAGAGTACCCGGAGCTTCCCATTCTCATGTTGTCTGCCCGTACATCCATTGACGATAAGCTGCAAGGACTGGATTTCGCCGACGATTATGTAACCAAGCCCTTTCACCCGGACGAGCTCATAGCACGTATAGAGATTTTGCTGCGCCGATCGGGGACCGTGCCCGAAGAATCCTTACAACTGGGGCATCTCTCTGTCTTCTCTCCTGATAACCGTATTGTGAACCGTGATACTGGGGAGGAAATTACACTGACAGGCAAGCAATATCACATTTTTGCTTATTTACTGCGGCATTTGGGCCAGATTATGACGAAAGAGCAAATGTATGAAGCGGTGTGGGGGGACCCATATATTGACGGAGACAAAACTTTAATGGTCCACATCCGACACCTGCGTGAAAAGCTGGAGATCGATCCTGCGGCACCCCGCATCATTGAGACGATCCGTGGTGTAGGATATCGGGTGAAAGCATAATGAGCAGGACGCGCAAGGATTGGAGGAGGCTACACCCCAGCTCTAGGCCGGGTCAGGGAGGTCGGTTTCGCAGTTCACTGTTGTTCCGTTATCTAGTCATTATTGTGGTTGCTATGATGCTGTTACCCATTGTGTTGCCTGCTACAGCCTTGATATATAGCGTGTTATTGAATTGGGGGGCGGAGTTCAAGCCTAAAAACGCTTACTATCCCTCTGCTTCTCATACCGAAAATAGCTGGCATCGCGAAGCTGTAGCTTTGAAGGGAGCCACACCAGAGCAAATCTCAGCCCATCTGCGCAAAATACAACAAGATATGTTCCCTAACTCACAAATATTTTGGGTGGATACCGCAGGTAAAACAAGGTTGGAGTTACCGACACAACCTAACATGCCAAAACAATGGAACGCTGCGCAGGCTATAGCTTTTATGAAGCAAGCAAGCTATGAGGGGCCGTTTACGGTAGTAGCCTTTATTGGCGGGGGCAAGAATGATGTGAATCAGGGCTATATGGTGTTAAAAGTGCCCCGTTCGTTCTTTGAACAGCCACCTACAGATAGTAGCATGTTGATGTACTATCTCTTTTTTATCGTATTGATTCTGGGCGCTTTTATATTCGTATCTCTTCTGTTTTTTGGAGGCATTCGGCGTAGACTGTTGCAGCTTCAGGCCGCCATGTCGCAGCGAGGAGAGGATGGCTTGCCTATTCTTGTTACCACTGGACGCTCGGATGAAATCGGCAAGCTGGAAGAAGCATTTAATCAGATGGTTGAGCAGTTGGCAGAAAGTCGGGGACGTGAGCGTCAGGAGGAAGAGCTGCGGAAGAGACTGGTCGCGGATCTGTCACACGATATTCGGACGCCGCTTACGGTCGTGCGTAGCCATCTGTATACACTAGATGGTGAAAATCTGAGTAGCAGAGGGAAACAGTCGATTACACTGATGGAAAACAAGCTAAAAGACCTTGGGAGTCTGATCGATAATCTGCTCACCTATAATCTGCTAGCTAGTGGAAAATACACTATGAATAACACACCGCGTGATATCCTGCGGCTAGTGCGAGAGTGTGTAGCCAGCTGGTATCCGGTGTGGGAAAAGGAGGGCTTTGAAGTGGATATCGACCTGCCCGAGTATAGTATGGTGTGGAATGTCGATGAGCAAGGCTTCCGCCGTCTGCTGGACAATCTTTTTCAAAATGTAGTTCGCCATGCTGCCTCAGGCCGATATATCGGTGTTCAAGTACAGAAAGATAATGGGACAGAGGCATTGGTTATCGTAGATAAAGGGCCCGGTATGGAGCAACAGTCCAGTGAAAAAGGCGCAGGGATTGGTTTGGCGATTACAGAACTGCTGGCTCGCGAAATGAATTTGGAGAGGGAGATTATCAGTTCATCAGCCGGGACCCGAATCCGTTTTTTAAACAAAACTTAAACTCAGAGTTCCCTTGGCTTTAAACTTGGCACGTTACGATAGGTGTCGAGGTGAGGAACTTGAACGAATACATTATTGAAACGAACAGTCTCAGCAAAATATACAAAGGCCGCGCGGCGGTTAATCAGCTGGACCTAAAAATAGCTCGAGGAGATATTTACGGATTTCTGGGTCCAAATGGAGCGGGGAAAACGACAACGATCCGTATGCTGCTTGGACTTATTCGCCCAACTCGAGGAACGATCCGTATATTCGGCAAAGATATTCGCAGACATAAGCTCGATATTTTGCGTAAAGTCGGCTCGTTGGTGGAGTATCCTTCGTATTATGGTCATTTGAACGCAATTGAAAATCTGGAGGCCATTCGCCGTATTTTGAATGTACCCAAGCAAAACATTGCGGAAGTGTTAGAGGTCGTCCGACTGACCAAGCATGCCAAACGTCCAGTCAAAGGCTACTCGCTGGGCATGAAGCAGAGACTGGGTATTGCAGCAGCCCTGCTTGGGAATCCCGAAGTGCTCATTTTGGATGAGCCTACGAATGGTTTGGACCCAGAGGGTATTCAGGAAATGCGCACATTGATTCAGGCGATGCCCAAGGAACGGGGGATCACCGTGCTGGTATCCAGCCATCTGTTGAGCGAGGTAGAGCATATGGCGAATACCGTGGGTATTATCCGTGAAGGAGAGCTGGTCTTTCAAAACACGATTCATAATCTCCGTCAGGAATCCGCAGGCTGGATTCGGATCGTAGTGTCGGAACCGGAAGCAGCCCAATTGATTGCGCGTGAGCAGGGCTACCATTCAGTGAAGGACGGATCGGCGCTGGATTTCGAGAACATGAATGATGCGGCTGTTGCGCTGCTGGTCAGAAGATTGGTCGAAAATACGCATGCCGTATACCGTGTGGAGGAACGCCGCAAATCGCTGGAGGATATGTTCATGCAGGTAGTGGGCAAAGGAGGGGCTTCCTTATGATGCTGCGAGCGCTCACGGCGGATCTGCTCAAAGCACGCAGAAAGGGAATCTGGTTCTTGGTGTTCCTCGGTCCCCTAGGGCTGGTAGCGATGCAGGGACTGAACTTTGGGCTCCGCTATGACTATCTGATTCCGCGATACAAGGGGCATTTATGGGAAGGCTTGATGGATAACATCGCTATTTTTGTCCCCCTTGCGCTGGTATTAGGAGCTACGATGGTCGCTTCCATGCTGGCGAATGTGGAACATTCGTCTAACTCTTGGAAGCAGCTGCTGGCTTTGCCTATTTCCAAATTTAGTGTTTATATGGCCAAGCTGACGCTAGCGATCGGGATGCTGTGCGTGTCCTGTCTACTCCTGACGGTAGGGACGTGGGTGTTGGGAATGATTCTTGGCTTCGGGGGAGAGCCTGCACCCGTAGGGGAACTGCTACGACTCGGGTTTTGGCCCTTGGGCGGCACGCTGCCTATGCTCGTATTATTGTTGTGGTTAACGGTCACGTTCCATAATCAGGCGCTGCCTGTAACACTGGGCATTACGTTAGGCATCGGCAGCTTGTTTGCTTCACAGCTGTCCGAATGGTTTCCGTTGGCATGGCCGCAATTCGCATGGGTTGCACCTCAAGCGTGGATGTTTGCGTCCGTCGGGTGCGGAACGGGCATGCTTCTCAGTCTGCTGACAGCGGCCCATTTTAGCCGAAAGGATGTGGCGTAATGTTCGGAGGATATGTGCGGCTACTTTCTGTTGAACGTATGAAAATGGCCAAATCGCCCGTCTGGCTGCTTGCGCTCGTCAGCCCGGCGATTGCCGTCTTGATTGGCTTGCTTGCGAATCCGGGAGGGAACTGGCTGTTGCTGTTGACTGCCATGCTTACATTACATGCCATGCTGTTCATGCCGATGCTGACCGCCGTATTTGGATCTCTAGTCTGCCGATTCGAGCATGGGGGCGGCGGTTGGAAGCAACTCATGTCATTGCCATTGTCCCGCACCAGTCTGTATGCAGCCAAGTTGACAATTATTATGGCCTTGGTCGGATTGACTCAGCTACTGTTCGGAGGAGCGCTGCTGGGTGTTGGAGCTGTGCAGGACATGAACGGACCAATCCCTTGGGCCGTGATCGCTCAAAGTTTGCTCGCAGGCTGGGTAGCCTGCCTGCCGCTGGCTGCGTTGCAGTTGATGGTGTCCTTCTTGTGGTCCAGCTTTGCCGCACCGCTTGCTTTGAATTTCGTCTTCACCGTGCCCAATATGCTGATCGCCAACTCTCAGACCTATGCTCCGTATTATCCGTGGGTACAACCTTTATTGGCGATGATGCCGAGTGGGGGAGACGACTTCGGGGCGTTCATGGTGCCGACGGATACACTCTTGACGGTGGTACTGGGTAGCTTTGTCCTGTTTGCATTGGCTGGCCTCTCGATATTTCGTTATAAAGAGATATAAGACGAAATATAGGAACTAAAAAAGCTCCTTACCCTAAATGAGGGTAAGGAGCTTTTTTACTGTACTCAGGTTCGTGTTCTGAATAAGGTACTGGCTCTATGGGGTTACACTAAGCCTGAAATGGCACGGATATTATTGCTGATAAGGTGGCAAGAGGCGTCGAACTTCGCTTGTTCTTCCGGACTTAGCTCCAGCTCGATGACCTCTTGGATTCCTCTGCTGCCGATAATCGCCGGAACGCCCGTGCAGACATCGGTGTGCCCGTACTCGCCGTCCAATACAGCAGAGACCGCTATAATTTTACCATCATCATTTAAAATGGAACGAGTAATGTACGCCAGCGCATTGGCAATACCAAAATAAGTGGCCCCTTTGCGGGTGAAGATCTCCCAGCCTGCATCCCGAGTTTTACGGGCAATGTCGTCCAGATCGACGTGGCTGAATCGTTCCTTATGCTGACGCAAAATGTGCAAGAGCGGCTTGCCGCCAATCGTGACGTGTGACCAGGCAACGAATTGGGATTCGCCATGCTCGCCAAGCGCATATCCTTGTACGCTACGCGGATCTATGGAAAATACTTCAGAAAGCAACGTCTTGAGTCGGGATGAGTCAATGGAGGTGCCCGTGCCGATCACCTTGTTGCGCGGCAGACCGGATATACTTTGTACCATATACGTTACAATGTCGACAGGATTAGCGGCAATGACGAATATACCGTCGAAGCCACCCTCCATAATCGCGGTTACAATCTCTCTGGTAATAAGCACTGCGTCGTCCAGCACAGATAGGCGGTCTTGACCCGGTTTAGGGTTGGCTCCAGCCGTTATAATCACAACGTCCATATCCGTGCAGTCTGCATACGTGCCGGCACGCACCTTGGTACGTGTGGACGTAAAATCCATACAATGGGACAGATCCAGTGCATGGGCCAAAGCCCGATCATACGTGCGGTCAATCATCATGATCTCATCACAAATGGACTGATTAACCATTGAGTAGGCACAGCTCGAACCGACCATTCCCGCGCCGACAATAGCTACTTTCCTTGCCTTCCCCTTCATCTATGTTGCCTCCTCGTTCCAGCGAACGTTAATATGCTACAAATTATGCCTGAAATACATTTTACGTTACATAACATAACATATTGCTGATCTTTTGAAAATATCCATTTTTTTGTCTCCATTCCGGGAAATTAAAAATGAACTGTGAATAGAGGTGTTTTTTAGGATTAATTATAGAATGAACGTGAATTATCAATACTTTTACTGGAAGATAGGAGAGCATGTTTCAATTTATATTTAAGGTGACTTCTGTGTAAATTATAACATGAACTATGTTGATGGAAGGAATAGTGCCATGAAAATAATGAAAGTATGACATTTATATGACGTTCTTTAAAGAGTTTCAAGGACATACAGAACGGAAGTATTCTCTGCAATGTCGTTTCTTGTATATCTACAAATATTCCGTTATGACAAAGGTTCTTAGCAGTCTGCAATATTAGAACATTTTTGCCAAAGGGTTTCCAATGGATTTCGCGAATTCTACATATACAAGCTTATTTCTTTCCATACCATCCGGGGAGGTAATGATTAAATGGAAGAAAGCAAATCGACGACGGAAGCAGCAAAACAGTTGGGAATCGGGGCGAGTACCCTTCGTAAATATGCAGCGGCGCTGGAGGAGCAGGGGTATGTGTTTCAGCGTTCCGCGAATCAATCGAGGATGTTCAGTGCTGAGGATGTTGAGTGCTTGAAGGTGATGCGGAGGGCGTTGCGTGAGCAGCATATGACGATGGAGCAGGCGGTTCAGGTGGTGCTTGAGAGAGTGACCGCTCCCTTTCAAATGGAGGATGAAGAATTCCGCTTGCCACCCATCTCGGATGCTGAGTCACTAACCGCAACCTGGGAAGAAATAATGGCGGCGGCTGAGGGTAGGGAAGAGACTGTCATGCAGGCGCAAGCAGCTGCTACGGTAGAACTGACAGAGTTACAGGATGAAATGAATGCTCAGGAACTGTCAGAGGAACCCATGCAGCTACAGGCGCAGGAAGAGTTACAGACTTTGGAACCAACCATTGAGTATAGATTGGAGCAAGCACCTGTATCCGTACAAACGCGGGAGTCCGTAGAGCCGCAAGAACTGGCGCAGATGCAGGACATGGTGCAAACCGCTTTGTTGGAAATGAGGAGCCGTTTGGAGGAGCTGGAAGCAGAGCACAGTCGTTTGGTGGAAAAGAATATCAGTCTGTCTAACCAACTGGAGGATCAAAAACGCTGGATGAAAGAAAAGGTTGACGAGGAACGAGACCGGCAGTTAATTACTAATTTGCGTACCTACCAGGGCAGGCAACGCAAATCGCGCGGTTCGTTGTTGTCCTGGCTTGGTCTGACACCGCGCAGACGCAGAGAGGCATAACCAGCATCTTTTTTGATAAAGACCATCAGACCTTCCCGGTTCTGATGGTCTTTTATCGTGGATGGTATAATAACGGAATATAAGAATACGAGAACAAGCCGCATAAGAAACGTTGCTGCGGCATGTAGAGGAAAGGATATAAATATGTTTGCTTGGTTGCGGAACGCATATGAATCATGGCTGGACTATCCGAAACAGCCTGGCGATTTACTGAGCGGACGTTATGATGTTCGTTCGCTTTTAGGCATGGGGAGCTATGGTCTAACCTACCTCTGTCTGGATCGGCACAGCGGACAAGAGGTAGCAGTGAAAATGCCCAGACCGAGCAAACGGGCGAAGGCAGTTCAGCTATTGCAGCGCGAGGCTCATATTATGCGGCAGATGGAACACCCTTATATTCCGAAGCTGCTCGAAATTGTCGAACATTCGAACGGAATAGTTGTGGTTATGGAATACATCTCCGGCATGACGTTGGAGGAGCTTATATTTGAACAGGAGCGTTCCTTTACAGAACAGGAATGCATTGTCTACATTTTGGAGTTAATGGAGCGAGTTCTGCATGTGCATGAACGGGGCTATATCCATCGGGATATCCGCATTCCCAATGTGATTCACCGCGAGGGGAAGCCTTACCTGATCGACTTTGGTCTTGCTCTGGCGGTAGGAGAGCGACAGGAGGATATATTTACCGAATCCATGCTGGAAAAGCGCGCACCCGAGCGACAAGATGTCGCCGTCTACAGCGATTTGTACGATGTCGGACATTTAATGCTTTTTATGCTGTATAGCAGTTACGAGCCTCAGCCGGATCAACCGCCGGCAAGCTGGCAGGAAGAATTGAAGCTGAGTTCACCTGTGCGTCATATGCTGGAGCGTCTTTTTCAGATTCGGCCACGTTATGAGAATAGCCGACAGTTTATGCAAGAGCTGGGGGAAGCTTTGTTGCTGCTTGAGGTTAACCCATAACGTCCCTAAAAATAAACAGGCATTCGCCGCAAAAATGGGGGAATGCCCCCCTTACGCATTTGACCAGGTCTACATACAATGATCCTGTAAATGAGCGAAGGGAGTGTTGTAAATGAGTCATATGTGTGGAGTAGGCGGTATGGGTTGCGGCGTAGGAGCATGGACCTCTGTAGGAGCGATTCTGGTTCTGTTTATTTTGCTGGTGATCATCTCTAAAACCCTGTTTCTGTAATTTCGGTCTTGGCCGATTTCCTGTAAAATGCACAGATGTTGCCCTGCATAACGAAGGGCGCACAACAATAAAGCGAAGGCCCTTGAGATAAGAAGGGTCTTCGCTTTATAGGGTTTGAAGGAGCCTGTGGCATGCTTCTTGTGTTACGCTCTATTCCGTCGCTACTTCTTGTTGTTTGGCTAAGAACTGGAGTAATGACGGCGTTTATCTTTGTAATATCGGTGTCCATTGTGACTATTCTTGTAACCGTCTGAAGAAGAATGGCGTTTACGTTCACGTTCATAATAACGGTCTGAGCTGCTGTATCGCCGCTTATGAGAATGAGAGGTGGAATGAAGCAGGCGGTGCAGTAATTGTTTGAGCATCGTCTAATCCTCCTTCTTACCCTGCCCAACTGACATAGACAGGTTTTTATAAAACGGTAATACGCAGCAGCGTTAGAACAGGTTCCACTAATTTAAAGATTGTAGGGACTTGGCCTGAAATTCAGCAATATCCTTGAATTCTTCTTCGAATTTACGTGAAATGCGGATATAAATCGGCAGTAAATCGCGATAAATATCCACGTGTTCTGCTACAGGTTTGTGCTGGTGAGTGGTACCGATCATACTGGACACAGCATCCAGCGAATCAATCCGTCCCAGTGCGTACAAGCCCAGAATAGCTGCGCCCAGACATGAGCTTTCCAGACTTTCGGGGATAATGACCTCCTGATCGAAAATATCCGCCATAAGCTGTCTCCATAGCTCCGAGCGTGCAAATCCACCAGTGGCGTGAATGACTGACGGTCTGTCGATGACTTCTTCCATGGCGAGCATGACGGTATACAAATTGAACAGCACACCCTCCAGAGCGGCGCGAATCATATGCTCTTTTTTGTGACGCAGGGACAGACCGAAGAAGGAGCCGCGAGCATTCGGGTCCCACAGGGGCGCACGTTCACCGGATAAGTATGGAAGAAAGAGCAGACCATCGGAGCCAGGACGTACCTGTTCCGCAATTTGGGTCAGCACATGATATGGATCAAGTCCCAGTCGCTTGGCCGTTTCCACCTCGGAGGCTGCAAATTCATCCCGGATCCAGCGGAAGACTATACCTCCGTTGTTTACCGGGCCGCCGATGACCCACAGCTTTTCCGTCAAGGCGTAACAGAAAAAGCGCCCTTTGGCATCCGTGAGCGGCTTATCAACTACGGTACGGATGGCTCCGCTGGTGCCGATGGTAACAGCGACAACTCCAGGTTTGATCGCATTCACACCGAGGTTGGACAAGACACCATCGCTGGCCCCGATCACAAAAGGAGTCGTCTTCAGTAGGCCCATGTCATGCGCATAGGTCTCATCCAGCCCTTTGAGCACATGAGTTGTCGGCACCAGCTCGGATAGCTGCTCCTTCGTCACACCTGCAAGGTGCAGCGCTTCCTCGTCCCAGTCTAGCTGCTGCAAATTCATAAGTCCGGTTGCAGAGGCGATCGAGTGATCCACGACATATTGGTGGAATAACCGGGCAAAGATGTACTCCTTAATGGAAATGAATTTATACGTCTGGGTCGCAACATCCGGTAAATCACGTGTAATCCACATTAGTTTCGTTAGCGGTGACATGGGGTGGATGGGCGTTCCGGTGCGTAAATAAATATCATGTCCGTTGTATTCATGTTTGAGCACTTCGGCCCATTTGGCGCTACGGTTATCTGCCCAAGTGATGGAGGCGGTCAGCGGTTTGCCGTTCTTATCCACCGCCAGTACACTGTGCATGGCCGAACTGAAGGAGACGAACAGCACATGCTCGGCTGACACTCCGCTTTGTTTCATGACCTCTTGCACCGTCGTCACGACAGCTTTGAAAATATCTTCCGGGTCCTGTTCTGCCGCATCCGGCTCAGGTGTATGCAGCGGATAGCCCACATGGTGCTGGGCGGCAATATTGCCGTTTTCTTCGAAAAGCACCGCTTTGGTACTGGTCGTACCGATATCGACGCCGATCATATATCGGGTGTCTGTCATATTCAATCTCCCCTTCACTTACCGTTATTAGCTCATTATCGTTAAATTAACACACTCAGCAGCATAATCAAACCGAAAGCGACCAGGGAGAGGATGGTTTCCATAACGGTC
The DNA here is from genome assembly GCF_038592955.1 of Paenibacillus sp. FSL H8-0168. Taxonomy (NCBI): domain Bacteria; kingdom Bacillati; phylum Bacillota; class Bacilli; order Caryophanales; family Paenibacillaceae; genus Paenibacillus; species Paenibacillus sp. FSL H8-0168. Next base: position 558,630 of record NZ_CP151948.1, read on the forward strand.
CATGATTTTAGAGTCTGCGGAACCGTCATATTGAAAAACTCTTTAATCATCCAAAAACCGGCGTCATTCACATGAGACAAGATCAGCGACCCTGCTCCTGTAGCAAGGACGACCAGTTCGACATTCGCGCCGGGTGTAAGTGCCAGTACAGGTGCGACAATACCGGAGCCTGTCGTCATCGCGACTGTCGCTGATCCAGTGGCTACACGAATGAGCGCAGCGACCAGAAAAGCAAATACAATCACATTCATATGGGCTCCTGTAGCGACCCCTGCAATGGCCTGACCTACACCGCTGTCGATCAATACCGTTTTAAATGCACCGCCGCTCCCGATAATTAAGATAATAGAGGCTGTTGGTGCCAGACATTCACTGGTAAAACGGGACAAATCCTCTTTCTTTAGACCACGTGCATAGCCTAGCGAGAAAAAAGAAAACACGGCCGCAATCAGCAATGCCATAACCTCATCACCAATGAATTTGAAAAATACAGTGAGCGGATGTGTATTGGCCGGGTCTACGATTTCAGCGACTGATCCGCTAAGCATTAGAATAACAGGTAATAAAATGGTGAACAGAGTAATCCAAAAAGGAGGCAGCGACCGTCCCGTCGTATTTCTGAACTGCTCGTCCAGCCTCTCGGAAGGTCTGACCATGATTCTTTTGCCAATCCAAGCACCGAAGACCGGGCCTGCAATAATGGCGGATGGGATGCCCACGATGAGTGCATATCCTATCGTGCGTCCAATATTGGCGTTAAAGGCTTCAATCGCGATCATCGGAGCCGGGTGGGGTGGCAAAAGGCCGTGTACCGTCGATAGTCCTGCCAGCATCGGAATACCGATTTTCAGCAGAGACATATTCATTTTACGGGCAACCGTGAACAGAATGGGAATTAATAAAATAATACCAACCTCAAAAAATACTGGAATACCCACGATAAAGCCTACAATCATCATTGCCCAATGAACGCGTTTTTCACCAAAACGATCCATCAGTGTGGTCGCGATGCGTTCGGCACCGCCGGATTCTGCCATCATTTTACCGAGCATGGTGCCTAAACCGATCACGATGGCGATGGAGCCGAGCGTACTGCCGAGCCCCTTGGTGATGGAGGCAGTAACTTCATGTCCCGGCATCCCGTTAACCAGTCCGAGAAATACCGACGAAAGCAGCAGTGAAACGAAGGGATTCCATTTGAATTTGGCAATCAGCAAAATCAAAAGAATGACGGTAACTAGCGCCCATACGAGCAGGGACGCGTTATGACTCAAGCCGAGTAATGTGTTCATGAAGTAATGCCTCCTTATTCATATAATGTAGCTAAATGTATACTTGTCGACAACTTTAATGTAAAAGAGAACCGCGCCAGCAAGAAACGCATGAAGCGCGGTACATCGACTCTTTGTCACGCATGTTGCGGCTAGGACGATGTCTTTCTGTAGGGAGACAGAACGCTATCGTTAACCGCGTTGCGGGTATCTCGGTAATGATCCTCAATAAATCCCGATAACTCCTGAGCATTCCCTTGACTTAAAGCGTTTGCAAAGGTTCGATGTTTGTGAATCGTGACTTGTGATTCTTCGATGTTAGACGCAAATCGTTGTTCTGTCGCAGCTAACATGACCGTCAGGATTAGCTGTCTCATACCGTTCCAGGTATGAAGAATACGGGTATGGCCTGCTTCCAGAACCAGAGCCTCATGAAAATTAAAATCCTGAAGAGAAAATTCAACGACATCCCTGTACTTGAGAGCGACTTCCATTTTGTCAATCATCTGATTCAAAACAGTCACCAATGTGGCATTATCACTATGTACATACCTTTGTACAACAAAATGCTCAATCAGCATTCGCACATCGAATAGCTCCTCCATATCACCGGGTGTCATGCCGACGACAACCGCCCCCATGCGCTCTAAACGGATCAGTCCTTCGCTCGAGAGTGCCTTCAAGGCTTCACGCACCGGAGAACGACTGGTACCAAAATCGGCAGCAATCTGATTCTCAGATAGAACAGTGCCTGGCGTCTGAATACCCCGTATAATCTGAAGCCGAAGTTCACAAGCAATCCTTTCCCCAAGCGATGCGCCCTGTAACCAGGTTGTTGGATATTTCATAGGATACTCCTAACTTGGAAATAATTTTGCATACTGGTATACAAGTTATGGAATATTATATACCCCGTTTAAGATCCTTGTAAACGGTGTCAGTTGACATCGGTTCCATTTCGCTGCTTTTAGCGTTACAATAGAAGCAGAAAAAAGAAGCAGTGAAAAGTGGAACGAACACGGAAAAGAAGGAGACCGTTTAATGATTATCATTAAAACCAAAGAACAAATTGAAAATATGAAAAAAGCTGGAGACATTTTGGCTGCTTGCCACCGGGAAATTGCCAAAATGATCAAGCCAGGCATAACGACACTGGAAATTGACGCCTTTGCGGAATCCTTTATGAAGAAGCATGGCGCAACACCGGAGCAGAAGGGTTATAACGGCTACCAGTTTGCAACTTGTGGCTCACCTAACGATGTGATTTGCCACGGCTTTCCGAATAAGACACCGTTGAAGGACGGGGACATCGTGACGATCGACATGGTTGTGAACCTGAATGGCTGGCTGGCAGATTCCGCTTGGTCGTATGCGGTGGGTAATGTGTCTGAGCAGGCGCAAAAGCTGCTGGATGTTACCAAGGAATCACTGTATAAAGGGATTGAGCAAGCCGTTATCGGTAACCGGATCGGAGATATTTCCCATGCGATACAAACCTACGCGGAAGCGGAAGGCTTCTCGGTCGTACGCGAATTCATTGGGCATGGCATCGGGGAAGAAATGCATGAGCAACCGCAAGTTCCTCATTATGGACCTCCGCATCGTGGACCACGCTTAAAAGAGGGTATGGTCATTACAATTGAGCCAATGCTCAACACAGGCACATACCGCAGTAAAATTGATGCGGATGGTTGGACCGCACGCACGTTGGACGGCGGCTTGTCTGCTCAATACGAGCATACGCTGGCCATTACAGCAGATGGTCCGATCATTTTGACCCAGCAATAAAAGCAGGCACCCATCGGGAGCATACAGACTAACGGGTTGAATGAGCTAGACATGTTACAGAAAAAGGGGCTGTCCAGAGGACGGTCTCTTTTGCTATAAGCATCCGCTGCACGTCCGTTCCAGTCCCAGGCATGTTCAGGCAGATCGAATGCTGTACACTGCGAAGACAGAGGGACGCAATCGAATAGCTCCTTTTTCTGGAATGCATAATGTAGACCTGATAGACCTAAAAGACCAAAAAGACACGGCTCCTGTTGGGAGAACGTGTCTTTTTGGTCTATACAGCAACAACATGCGAGCATGCATGTTAAAAACCCGTTTGTCAGATGCGAACTTCCGTCTCGTTCGGAACGAACTGACGATATTGGAAATACATACGAAGCCGCCAGTGTAACAAGGTCCCGAAGGCTAGAATGAAAAATAGCCCTGCTGTCTGCGGAATGGTAATGTAATGCTGAATAAATTCATGCAGCAGCAATCGGACGATCAGCAGGCTGATCAGGATAAAAAAGAAGGTACGTGAGCGTTGCACGAAAACCAGCCCTTCTTGCAATTCAAATTTGGTGCTGCGGATCAACGGGTAAGAAAAAATAAACCAGCCGACCAGAAAAGCGCCCAGTGCCCAAAGCCAGGGAACCCGTACTTCTGGCACTACAAACATCATAAAACCGGTGCTCATGCCGAGCGGAGGAATGATGATTTTTTTGGCATTAATCGGGCGATGACCTGTCTTCATACGGATGAAAATAGCCGATATAGCGATTAAGATCATACCGAAGGTTGCGCCATATTGTAGCAATGGGGTGCTAATATGAAACATGGACTGGCCCCCTCTATAAGGAATATAAGCGTTATTGGACAGACTGCAAACCTTTTACATTATACCACATATGCAATGGATATATTTAGTTACAGTCTTTCCTCTGGCAAGCGGATTATACGCCTCTTGGTAGTAACGGGTCCTATAATTAGGTCTCTTTCATACTTATGCGAGTTCCTTTGCTTGTACCTCTCCTTGAGCTGATTTTTTCTCCTGACGCATGATATAACCCATGGCTGCAATAATAAGGATAAAGGCAATCAGTGCGAGAAAAGGAATGGTAATAAAATCGAACCAGTTCAGGTAATCCTGTTCACAGGATACTCTGCCGCAGGAAGTTGAAGTTTGCGCAGCTGCTTTGGCGGCTGCATGGATGCGCTGAATGATAAAATGATAGGCTGAAATCGCGCCTCCAATGATAGCCAACGGCATGACATAACGGCGTATCCCCGAATCCCCTCGAAAATAGGCGATCCCGAGCAGAAGGGTCAGGGGATACATCAGAATGCGCTGAAACCAGCACAGCTTACAAGGCTCATACCCCAAAATCTCGCTGAGATACAGACTGCCCAAAGTTGCCACACAAGCTACAACCCAGGCGGCAAACAAAGCAATATCCGTTTTTTTAAAAGATCCAATCATAGTAACGCTCCTTTTTTAATTCAAATGAGAACAAAATGAACTCACCCGTGTCTTGTCCCATCGGCAGGCATCTGCCGATATGTATGTCTTAATCCGTATTGTACTGTATTTTGAGTGCAGGGTCATACTTAAACATATTGACATCATTCACTATCATTTTTATAATTGCAGTAGTTTGGGAAGTTAATGAGGATTCAAGTTAGATATATATTAAGAAATTAGGAGTGTGCCTAGAATGTCGAGCAGTCCAAAAAATGAAACTCTATCTACTATTAGTGAAAGACACGCGGTAAAGAGCTATGTTAAGGATTTTAAATTGCCAGAGGAAGATTTGGAGGCTATTTTGACTGCAGCGATAGAAGCTCCTTCCGCTTGGAACCTTCAACACTGGAAATTCCTTGTCATCGAAAGCGAAGCGGACAAACAAAAATTGCTACCTATCGCCTACAATCAGGGTCAAGTAGCGGAAAGTTCCGTTACGATTGCCGTATTGGGTGATTTGGAAGCGAACCGCAACACCGTCATTTATGATCAAGCGGTAGAAGCAGGTGCACTGCCAGCGGAAATCCGTGACGCATTGGTAGGTCAAATCAACGGCGCATACCAAAACCCGCAAGTAGCTCGCGATGCAGCCATCCTGAACTCTGCTCTTGCAGCACAAAATATTATGCTGGCTGCTAAATCTTTGGGCTACGACACTTGCGCAATGGGCGGTTTCATTCCAGCACAATTGATCGAACAATTCAATATTCCAGCACGTTACCTGCCAACCCTGCTTATTAGCGTAGGTAAGGCACAAGTGCCAGCGCGTCCATCAGGACGTTTTCCATTGTCTGAAGTTGTTGTAAAAGGCAGCTTCTAAGAAGATTTGTGAATATAAAAGGGTGTTCCTGCAACCGTTCGTGGTTGGGAACACCCTTTTTTACGTTGTGTTAGGCTATTAAAGTTCCTGTTGTCAGCCCTTTGTTTAGTCCGATCGTTTGGACACGAGATAAACCAGCTCCAGCGTCAGGATCGGTAGAAAGACAGAAGCTGGATAGGCCAGATAGCGCGGCTCCCATTGGGGCTTGAACTTATCCTTAAAGCGCCGAAGCCCCTGAAAACCGTAAAAATGTCCCCCATATTGGAAAACAAGTCGAGCCAGCTTTTCCTCGCGTAATGCCTTTTCGCTTTGTCCTACCTGGGACAGCGGTGCCATTCCCAGATTAAATGTCGTATATCCACTCTCCTTGGCCCACTCAATGACCCGTGTGAATAAATAATCCATCGTGCCATTTGGCGTGTCAGGCAAGTGGCGCATCAGGTCAATGGAGACCGTCTGTCCATGATCATAGGCAGGGGCCATCGTAGCGAAAGCGATGACCTTCCCTTCAGAGTCCTTTAGCAACGCAATCGGAGCCAACTGAAGATAAGATTCTTTGAACCAGCCGAGTGAATATCCCTTCTCCTTGCGCCCGTCTAGCCAAATATTCGAAACATGCCGCATCTCTTCAATCAGTGACGCCTCGAGAGGCGGTTGGATGATTTCGAACGAGTAGCCCTCGCGGTCAAAGCGGTTTTTGGCGCTGCGTAGCGCCTGATTGCTTTTGCCCGTCAGTGTGAAGGACTCCAGCGGCACCAGTGCTTCCTCGCCCAGTTTGAAAAAGCGATAGCCGTTCTCGTGATAGATGGACAAATACTCCGGCGAGGCCTGATAAAATACTGCCGTTAACGCATACCGATCTGCGAACCGTTGAAATTCCTGAATGGCTTCACTCACACGTTCTTTTGGACCGAGTGGGTCACCTAATACAATCAGTTTGTCCCGACTGCGAGCATAGGGAATGACGACCTGTTCATTTTTGGTCCAATACAGGTATTTATCACCCAAAAAAAGCATATGAGATACGAGATTACCACCCTGCCGTTCCAAAAATTCTTTTAGCTTATCCAGCTCTTGCTCGTCGGGTAGATTGGCGATGCTACGCTGAGGTCGAAGAAAGAAATATACCGTTAGGAATACCCATGCCAAAATCAGACTAAACACGGCGGTAACTCCGTAATCGCTGCGGTTCATAAAAAAGTCCAGATGGACCTTGGCATGCAAATGGCGCATAAAAGGAGTGTTGGAGCCAGCCCCAATGATAAAGTAAGCCCCGGTTACGAGTAGAGATAATCCACCCCATATTAAAATGTTGTGCCGATTCAGTGGTGCACTGACCCGATAAAACCGCGAACGCGAGATCCATAGCATTAACGCCACAAACAGCAGGAATAAGGCTTCTTCAAAATCTAGACCTTTAGTGAAGGTGAAAATAGCTCCTGTCAGCAGCAGTACTAATGTCAGCCGCAATGCTCTGCGAATACGCAGAGAGATTCCGTGGGACAGGACGACAAGCATAATCCCGATGATGACCGAGATTTCATGCGACAAGCGCATGACGGGCAGGCTGAGCAAATGCTCAGCAAAACGAAGTCGATATAACAGACCGGGCGTAGCTGCCGACAAAAGAAGCACCACGCCGGAGATGAGTACCAGCTTACCGAGCGCCCATACCCCTAGATCGGCCAAAAACCGGAATTGACCAGGCCAGCCCCATACCTTCTGCCAGGCATTAAGGGAGTAATCCCAACCCGTCTCAGCTAGCTGATTCAGGCGCTCGTTACGCGGAATCATTTCCAGCGCGGCTAATACCAAGCCGATGAGCCACGGGATGATGTAATAAAAGACGCGAAAGACCAGCAGCACAGCCAGTGCCCGATCTGAGTCGGCTCCCGCCATTTGCAGCCCGAGCAGAGCAATGATGTCGAATGCCCCGACCCCTCCGGGTGCAAGACTGATCAACCCGGCAATCGCGGCTATCACATAAATGCCGAACACAGCATGGATCGGAAGTTCATGGAGCAAGTGCGAGCCGATCCATGCAAAGGTAAGGCCAGCCAGCAGCCATTCCAGCAGAGAAGCACTAATGGAAGCGGAGATAGTGGACCAGGAAAGCTGTCCTTCTCCCTTGTTGAACCATGTGGAGTACCGTTTGGAGCGCTGCATGATCAGAAATAGCGGCAGGTACAATGCCATTCCCCACAGCGCCCAATGAAGCCAAGGATGAGCATCCAGCACAGGCTGTACCGGATACAGATGGACAATGGCCCCCCAAGCCAGCAAAGATAGTCCGGTAATGACGACCGGCGAAAGAAACACGACGGCAGAGGTGATGACACCTAACGGCACACCGCTTTTTTTATACAGTACGGTGCGAAGTCCCGCTCCTGTAAAGCCTGCAAAACCAAAGACATTATTGAAGGTATTGGAGATCCAGGCGTAGCGAAATGTCGTCCCAGGCTTGACCTGAAGCTTGAAATGATGCCTGATTACGTAATCGTAGGCGCTCATAGCCGCCACGGCAGCCAGTGAGAACAAGCCAATTTCGATGAGAAACGTGGCATCCATTCGCCGCAGCTCATGAAACATACGCGCCAGATTAAAGTCATTTAGTTCTCGTCCGGCCTCCCATATAATAAAAGCCAGTACAGCCAACGGTAGCAGAATACGTGTCAATCGCTGCCTGTAGATGGTCATCAAGAACTGTACGATTTTAAAGGATTGGGTCGGTTTGTGATTTGACTTCATAGATTCACCTGCTTGAAAAGAATGAGATATACACGAAATAAAGTAATTAGAAATCATGCCCAATGAACATTACTATACATTATACCTACAATAATCGTTTGAATAACAACAGAAGGGTTACGAAATGGGATTTCCGATTGATTGCTGTAAATAATTCCAATATAATGATGGAAAACCTAGTGAATTGCTTGGCAATGGAGCTGAACTGGACATGAGTATATGGGACCGAAATCTTTTCATACGTCGCCTGGAGTTGATATGGCCTCCAGATGCTGACGAGAGCCAATATCCGTTTAACTTAAAAGCCCTGCACCAGTGGAACGAACTGAAATTCCATCCTTCCGTCACCTATATTATTGGAGAAAATGGCGTAGGTAAATCGACGCTTATGGAGGCAATCGCGGTCGCGTGGGGATTTAATCCAGAGGGCGGTACTAAAAATTTTAATTTTTCTACACAAGCCACGCATTCCTCACTGTATGAGCATATCCGGCTGGTGAGAGGGATAGAAAAGCCGAGAGATGGCTTCTTTTTCCGAGCGGAGAGCTACTATAATGTGGCGACGCATATCGACGAGCTGGATCGCGAAGGAGGAGGGCGACCGATTCGAGATTCCTATGGGGGTAAATCGCTGCATGAGCAGTCACATGGTGAGTCCTTTTTTGCTGCCTTTGTGCATCGGTTTGGAGGACAAGGGTTGTATATTTTGGATGAACCGGAGGCAGCGTTATCACCTTTGCGCCAGATGGCCATGCTTGCACGGATTCACGAGCTGGTGCAGCAGGGCTCGCAGTTTATCATTTCTACTCATTCCCCTATTTTGATGGCTTATCCAGATTCCATCTTGTATCATCTGACACATGAAGGGATCGACACCCCGACGCTGGAGGAAACCGACCATTTTATCATTACGAAACAATTTCTGAATAACAAGGAAAAGATGATACAGGAGCTATTCGAAGATCCACAATAAAGTTCGTAGGGACCGCCAGACCGTTCCAGAAATTCATCCTGGTCGTTCGTTATGAGAGGGACAACACTGTCTATTCAGGTTGTTCCTTTTTGCTGTTCTGCCAAAGGAAAGATTCAGGGTTATCGGAAGTATTTTATGATTGTTATTTGTCTCACACTCTATTAATATAATGGAGAGTTTTGCTGGAATGGTTGCAAAATAAGATTTTCGTATACGAAATAAAGAACCTGAGGAGGACAAAACGCTACATGTCAGATTCACAACAGTTGAAAATGGGGCCGCTGGTCATTTTGATGATTAATATGTTTATTGCCATGCTGGGGATTGGCCTCATTATTCCGATCCTTCCCAAGTTTATGAGCTCCTTGGGAGGTAGTGGTGAAACGGGTGGTTATTTGGTTGCCGTGTTTGGCTTAACCCAATTCCTGTTTTCGCCGCTAGCGGGAGAATGGTCCGATAAATACGGACGTAAAAAAATGATTATTATCGGTTTGGTAATCATGACGGCGTCTTCTGTATTGTTTGCGATGGGGGAATCGTTGACCATGCTGTATATCTCCCGTTTGTTGGGAGGTGCAGGGGCAGCTTTTATGATTCCTCCGATGATGGCCTATATTGCTGACATTACAACGGTCCACAATCGCGGTAGAGGAATGGGGTTGTTGGGTGCCGCCATGTCTCTTGGCTTTGTGATCGGTCCTGGTGTGGGCGGCTTGCTGGCAGATATCTCGATTCGTACGCCCTTATATGTTTCGGCGGCTGTATCGGGCGTAGCTGCACTGATTTCCTTGATTATGCTGCCCGAAACCTTGTCGCTGGAGAAACAGTTGAAGTTTCGGAATGTCAAGGTCAAACGGGACAATGTGATTAAACAGTTTGCCCTTTCTTTTCGCAAGCCTTACTTTATGCTGCTGATTATGATATTCACGTTAACCTTTGGACTGACGCATTTTGAAACGATGTTTCCTTTCTTCGTGACGGGCAAGTTTCATTACAATGAGCGTGATATTGCTATCATTATTACGGTAGGAGCACTGGTCGGAACCGTGATTCAAGCTGTGGTCATTAGCCCGATGTTGAATCGTTTTGGCGAAAAAGGTGTCATTATCGGTTCCTTTCTGTTTTCAGCGATTTCCCTTGTGCTTATGCTGCTCTCCGGCAACTTTTATTATGTACTCGGGGTATCGCTCATCTTCTTTACCGCTACGTCGTTGCTACGGCCAGCCATTAATACTGCTTTATCCAAAATGGCGGGGGATGAGCAGGGAGTTGCAGCCGGCATGAACAATGCTTATATGAGTATTGGTAATATTCTAGGACCTGCGCTTGCGGGTACATTGTTTGAGGTGCATATCAATTTGCCATACATTTTTGGGGCAGCCATTCTCATTCTTAGTTTGGGTCTGGCTGTAAAATGGAAAAGCAGAGATACGCAAACCACAGCGGTTTAATATTGTATTTTTCGTAAACTTAGTCTCTTTTGGAGTGAACTGTGACGTTCTTGTGAACCACAGATTGCGCCGAAGGAGGCTTTTTTTTGCATACATTGCGAAATGTTAATGAAACAACAGAATCTTGGGTAATAATGCATGATGAGTTTACAACAAGACCAATAGTAGAGCTAAAAGCCAGATCATATGTGAAAAACAGCTAGAAGGAGATGAGAGCCGATGGAAGAGCGGAATGAGCAGTTATTTTATACAGGAACTTATGCGTCTCGTCAGGAAAGAGGAATATATGTATGTGCTTTGCATGTGAACAATGGTGATCTGCGCATGGTTGGAGGTGTGGAAGGAATTGAGAGGCCTTCTTTTCTCGCGCTACACCCGGATGGGACGAAGCTGTATGTTGCCAGTGAAACAGAAGGAGGCGAGCTGTATGCGTATCAGGTGAATGCCCAGACGGGGGGATTACATCCTTTGGATCGAAAAGGGACGGAGGGAGCGCATACTTGTTATGTTTCCGTAACAACCGATGGACGATATGTGCTGGCTTCCAACTATTCAGGCGGCAATGCCGTTGTGTTCCCTGCGAAGGAAGCTGGAGGATTAGGAGACATGTCGGGGCAAGTTCAGCATACCGGCTCAGGTATTCGCCAGGACCGCCAGGATGCGGCACATCCGCATTCGATTATTCCAGATCCTTCAGGACAGTATGCCCTGATATGTGATCTGGGACTGGATCAGATTGTGGTATACCGTTTGACAGAGGATGGAAAACTGGTGACCCATCGTGAGACAGATTTGCCACCTGGTTCTGGACCGCGTCATCTGGTTTTTCATCCTTCGCGTCCATATGCTTTTGTCGCCAATGAGTTGAACAATACAGTTGCTGTGTTTAGTTATAACGAACGTAATGGTGAGCTTACATTGATGCAAAGCCTGTCCACACTGCCAGAAGGCATTATAGATGTAGAAAATACAGCAGCCGATATTCGGATTACGCCCTGTGGACGCTTTTTGTATGTGTCAAACCGCGGCCATGACAGCATCGTGCTATACCATGTCGACCTGGACAGCGGCAAGCTGAAGACGGTGGAATGGGTGGAAACCTTCGGCAGCACACCTCGTAACTTCAACATCTTGTCCGGTTATCTGGTAGTGGCAAATCAGGATGGAAACAACATCGTATCCTTTGCCATCCATAGTGAGGATGGACGGCTGTCCCGAACGGGATATGTGCTCGAGGTTCCTTCACCTGTGTGTATTGAACCTGTACACTAATCGGATAGCACGTGGCAAAAGAGTACGATATAAGTGGATGAAAAAATAAAACACGGCGCTTTTTTTCCCATGAAAGGCATGGGCAAAACGCCGTGTTCAGGTTTTGAAGGACTAAAAGCTATTTGCTGCTATCCCCAGCTTCTACCGTTACTGTTTTGGTATGATTTTCTGCATGTTTGTAGTACAAACGGAACAGGATGTCCTGATTGTAGTTACCAAATCCGGTACCGAACAGAGTAACTCCTCCAACATGCTGGGCATCATCCAATATGGCAATGCGGAATTTCCATTGCTTCTGATCAATCAGCACTTGGCTTAAAGTCACGTCGGATATCTGCTTACCATCCATAAAGGTACCCTCGGAGGTAACGCGAAGTCTTTTAAGGAGACCATATTGATTGATAAAATCAGGCCACCATGCAGGTGTGTATTTACCACGGTTATCCCCGAAATCCCCTGGGCTGGTCCATGTACCCAAATTCACATCATTTAGGAAAAAAGTGATATCTGAAGGCCAATTATCATTGGTAAAAGGGGCCTCGGATGATAGTTCCATCGAAATTTCCAGTTCCTCAGCTTTTTGGCTGGACAGTAGGAAATTCGGCACCTTATAATCCATATATCCTTGGCTAAACCACAGAATTTTGGAATTGAAGCGCTCAGGGTCCAAGAACGAACGAGGTTCATCGAATTCACCAATGATCTTTTCGACGGTAGCCAGTCCGCAGGTCGCCTGTATTTCAAAATCTGTAAAGTGTCCGACAGAAATCTCCGTCTGATGGAATTGTCGTACATCCTGCTGGTAGCGTGGCATGGCGATTTCAATTTTGTCTGTAGCCAGTGAGCACACTTTCTGTACCCCGCCTCGTCCAGGCAGCATTTTGGTCGAAATAATGGACGCTCTCTCCAGTTTCTTGACATGCATCGTCATAATCGCACTGCTGAGCCCCAACGCTTCTGCCAGCTCACGTATATTCATAGGCTTCTCCGCAAGCAGAACAATCATGTTTAGCCGAACCTCACTGGCCAGCGCTTCATAAACGGGAAGTGATTTTTCAGAAATGTCCAGTTGCATAGTTCCTCCAATTCTAACGTACATCATAAATTGATGGTAGTTTAACATATATGGATTTTTTTCAATATTCATACATAAAAAACGATATGATTTACATTTATATAAACAATATACCCTTTCCTTGATCACTGGCACAAGCCTAACCCCTCAAAAAGCCAAAAATTGTTCAAAAAACAGGACACCCCATAATCTCTTTCTTTGTTGTTGGGATGTCCTGTGATGGTATGTGATTTGCAGGGTGGATACGGGAATAGAATCCTGTGCCATTGGTGTTTAGGACCGGATATGTTCTTCTGCCAAAGAAGAGTCAGCCGTTTTATCTTTATCTGCTGCGTGTAAATCCTGATGTTGAGAAGCATCTGCCTTGATCAAGCCGGGATGACCAACATAAGGACGATCACTGCGCGAGCGGCCTCGGGTAAGTCGGAAGCCAATCAAGAACAGCACAAGCTGAACAGCCAGTATGTAGGGAGACGCTTCCGGTCCGATCCATTGAAACAGGGCGACAGCGGCGATTACCAAGCACAACAGGCTTGTTGGAAAATGGGATGCCGTCACGTCCAGATCATTTTGCCTGCGAAGGGTCATCAGTCGATATACATACAGTAGGGCGATCAGGCCTGAAACGAATCTCATCCATGCATACCCTTTGAGCCATGAGGCAGATTGTGCAATATCGGGCAGACTAACATCGACATGGCTGGAGGCTATCAGTTCCATAACCAGCCTTGTAACCAACCAGACGATTCCTGCCAGCGCCAACGGACCAGCTGCTGGGCGTAATAGCTTCCACAATGCTGTTCCCCAGCCCGGAGCATGAGATTCCAGCAGAACAAGACGCCGTTCCTCAATGAGTTTGTTCATTTCACGCTCCAGTGATTTGAGAAGCAATTCTCTGCGGAACGTATCACATTCCCGAAGGGATGCTTGAACCTGCTCTTGAAGGTGAGGGGTCAAATAGGGAGTAGCTTTGGCTTCCTGAAGAGCGTGGATGAGTCCGTTCTGGTACTGCCTTTCGCTGTTATTGAACCCGTTCTGGGTAGCGGTTTGGAGACAACCAGCTAATCGTCCATAGATACGCAGCGATTCCTGTAATTCTTCCAGCCGCTGCTGACGCGAATTTCGAAGCTGGGCTGCACTGTGAACATACAGCCATACCAGCAAAGACAACGCCAGCAGGAAGGCAATCAGACCGGGTGAGATATATGCGGCTAACGCCGCGAAGTCCGTCGGGGACACCCGCAATCCCTCCTTCCATTGTTCTTTCTACACTATTGCACAGACCACACAGGCATTTCAAGGGCTTGTATATCTCTGACCAGGATATATGAAGTATTTTCTGGTAAAATAGACAAGATTACAAGCAGGAAGAGGAGATTCGGCATGAATAAAAATATAGAAAATGCAACAGAACATCATGAGACATCGAATCACCTGTATGAGCTTCTTCGTGTAGATTACGCCATTCCATCCGTCGAGGAATATCGGGCTTTGCGCAAGGAAGCTGGTTTGTCGCAAATTACAGAAGAAGCGGCAGCCAAGGGCCTGCCGAATAGTTTATTTGCTGTGACATTGCGGCTAGGACAGGAATTGATCGGGATGGGCCGGGTGAGCGGTGATGGCGGTGTCTTTTTTCTGGTTACGGATATTGCAGTCAAGCCTTCCCATCAGGGGAAGGGTTATGGGCGTAAGCTTATGGAAGAGATTATGGAGTATTTAAGACGGGAGGTTCCGGCGGGCAGCTTTGCAACGCTGATTGCGGATAAACCAGCCGATCAATTGTATGCACAGTTCGGCTTCCAGTTGGTTAGCCCGAGGTCAGAAGGGATGTACTGGCGACAGCCGGGAGGACTGTAAACTGAGATCCTGTACGAGTTTGAGTTGAACATAAAACGGATAAATAACAGTAAGAAAATTATAGACAGGAAGAAGGCAGTGAATATGAAGGTTATTATTTTCGGGGCAACAGGGACAATCGGCAAAGCGTTAGTAAAGGAAGCTATTAAGCGTAAGTATCAGGTGACGGCGGCGGTGCGCGATCCGCAACGTATGACGGAGCAAAGTGAATATTTGACGGTAGTTCAAGCAGATATTCTAAATCCGAATTCCGTTACGGATGTTGCTAAAGGGCACGATGCTATCATTAGCGCGTACGGTCCCAAGTTTGGAGAAGAGGAAGAACTGCTCGAAGCGACTCGTTCTTTGCTGGAAGGAACCCGGCGTTCCGGCGTGCAGCGCATACTTGTTGTGGGCGGAGCGGGAAGCTTGAAAACAGAAAACGGTGAACGACTCATGGATACCGCCGAGTTTCCAGAGGAAGTGAAGCCACTGGCGGCTGCCCATGCAGATGCACTAGAGCTGTACCGCGTTGCGGATGTAGACTGGACCTATTGTAGTCCTGCCGGAATAATTGAATCGGGAAAACGTACAGGACAGTTCCGTATTGGTTTGGATCATTTGGTGGTTGACGAATTAGGCCATAGCCGTATCTCAGTCGAAGATTATGCGGTAGCCCTGATTGATGAGTTAGTAGAAGGGGAATTTGTCAATTCCCGTTTTACGGTTGGATATTAATAAGCAGGGATAGCCATACGGGAGGCGAAAAGCATGTATATGGTGACCGCCGAAGAAATGCGAGAATTGGATCGCTATACAATTGACAAGCTGGGTATTCCGGCCCTTACCTTGATGGAAAATGCCGGGCGCGCGGTAGCTGACGAGGTGTTGAAGCTATGTGCCGAAAGAAGTGGGAAAAGCCATGGCGACGGCTTCTCAGTAGGCACTGCTGATCTAACACGTGAAAATGATCGTGCTGAAGTGTTGGGGTCGCAGTGGATAGAAGAGATTACACAGACAGGTCCGGGGGATATACCGGGACATGGCGGTGTTATACGGACAGAGACGTGGAATCAAGGACGACATGACTTACGGGAACGAGAACACTGGTATATCCTCATAGGCAAAGGCAACAACGGTGGTGACGGACTGGTGGCAGCCCGTCATCTGACCGATGCAGGGCTGCGCGTCACCGTTGTGTACGTCGAGCCGCCAGACACGCTACGCGGTGAAGCGGCTGCGCAACGCGATATCATCGCGGCTCTGGGTATCCCGGTGATCCTCTATGGCCGGGATACCCTCGACCTGCGCGGTGCCTCCGGCATCGTCGATGCCCTGCTAGGTACGGGCACGCAAGGCCCGCCGCGCGAACCCTACGCCTCGCTGATCCGCGAGGCCAATGCCAGCGGCGTGCCGCTCGTGTCGGTAGACGTGCCTAGCGGCCTCGACGCCGACACAGGTGCGCTGCACGAGCCATGCATTCGTGCGCGCGTCACCGTATGCCTCGCCTACTTGAAGCGTGGGCTCGTCCAATATCCGGGCGCCGGGACCACAGGCGATGTGGTGGTACGCTACATCGGTATTCCACCCGGCCTTGCCCGTGAGTGCGGCGTGCAGCTGCGGCTCTTGACCCGTGACACGCTGCGCGCTGCACTGGACGTGGATGTAAGCCGCAGCCGCGTGCCGGACGGGCACAAGGGCACCTACGGCCATGTTCTCGTCGCGGCCGGAAGCCTGCGCATGAGCGGGGCGGGCTTGCTGGCCGCACGTGCCGCCCTGCGCATCGGCAGCGGCCTTGTCACGTGGGCAGTGCCCGAGGCGTTGTTGCCGCGCGTCATTGGAGCCGCGCCGGAACTGATGCTCGCTGCCGCAGCAGCAGGCGGAGACGGCGAATGGAATGCCGACTCCGCAGACGAGTTGCTACAGCTCGCGCAGGCACGTGATGTGCTGGCCGTCGGCCCCGGCCTCGGTCGCTTTGCAGGGGACACTGGCTGGCTGCGCCGCCTGTGGGAGGAATACGGCGGTCCGCTTGTGCTTGATGCGGACGCCTTGAACATCCTCGCCTCGGCGGGGCCTGAGCTGGAGGCTTGGAAGCCGAGAAGTGCGGCGGTCGTACTAACGCCGCACCCCGGTGAAATGGCTCGTCTGCTGGGCATACCGACAGCAGAGGTGAAGCGTGACCGCATCACCCATGCCCGGGAGTACTCCCGAACACGTGGGGTCACGCTGGTGCTCAAAGGAGCGCGCACTGTCATCGCTTGTCCTGACGGAACAGCCTACGTCAATACCACAGGCCATGCTGGGATGGCGACAGGCGGTGCGGGCGATGTGCTGACAGGCATCATCGCAGGTTTGCTGGCCCAGGGCTTGAATGCTTCGCAGGCAGCAGCCTTTGGCGTGTATTTGCATGGTGCGGCTGGAGAAACAGCCGCACGTCATCGCCAGCATCCTGCCTCTGTGATAGCTGGTGACATTATTGAAGCCCTATAGGCCATAGCAGCAGTGGCAGGAGGAAGGCCAGCATGATCTGTAATCCATATTCACGGTTCAGCCAGTACCTTCCTCCATAATACAGCAGTGTAATCCCTGCACCTGCTATGCCGTTGCTCCATGCAATGCCCGTTCCGGCAGGCGACATCAAAGAACCTAGCAGGAGAAAGACGCTGAATCCTGCAGCGAGGTATAGGGTGAGCTGCTCGGGCTTGCGAAGCCAGGGTAAAAGATCGCGTAGCGCATCAGCGGCAAGAGCGGCAGGAAGGGCAAAACCATAGGCCCACAGCTGCGCGGTCAGTTCACCACTATTGCCTGCTATAGTCAGAGGAATCCCTGTTATTTCCTCTGTCAGATAGCAGTAGATCCATAAGAGACCAAAAACTAATCCTCCACAGGCCAGTTTATTCAGCGCATAACAACCAAGCTCCATCCGCCAAGGCATTTTGGAATTAAATTCATTCCAAGGCTGTCTCATGTTGCGACTCCTCCTCTTATCACACTCGGTATTCACAACCAATCAAGGAATTTATTTTCAATTACAATCCGCTTACCGTTTACGACATTTCAGTTTACGTTAGCTGTGTATCATGTTCCTAAGCAAAATAAAGATTGCGGATAGCCGCGGTACGGAAAGGCGGGGATTGCATGATACAGGCGGTTATTTTTAATCTCGAAAGTACATTGTTAGACCCCGGAGGACGAGGCTTAACCCAGGGAATGCGTGACATTTTCAGATGGAAAGGTATACAGGTAACTGAAGAACAGGTATCTCATGGGCGAGGAATGCCGATCCGGGATCATATTGCGAATGTGCTGGGACTTTCAGAGGTTCGGAAAAAATGGCTGGAGTGCTTTGGTGCGCATCCTGGCAGAGCGGATATTGAGCATATTTATCTTGAGCTTGTCCCTGTTCTCCGCTCCTTGATCCAAGGGGCTGAGCCTGCTATCGGTATAGACAGGGCGCTGCAGGAGTTGCAGGATCGTCGCATTCAGTCAGGCGCCACTGCATCCTGTCCGATGGAAATGCTCAGTCACAAGTTTACGCCTGCACAGTCACCCTATACGTTGGATTGTATGGTAGCCCCTTGTGAAGTTTCGCAGGGGAGGCCTTATCCGTGGATGATCTATGAAATTGCACATCGCTTGCAGGTATTCCCACTTAGCGATATTGTGAAAGTAGGAGATACAGTAGCCGATATGCAAGAGGGACGGAACGCCGGTGTATGGACGATTGGTGTGTTGAACCATAACGAAAGCGTGACGACCGCAGCTCAAACGACCAGCCATGAAGCGGATGACAGAGTGGCTGAGGAACGGCGCAGACAGAGTGTATATGGTTTGAAAAGGGCAGGAGCCCACATCGTGATGAACTCGGTCGCTGACTTGCCGCGTATTTTGCGTGAAATCGAAATGCTCCAGCATACGGGAGGCTATCCTTCTTATACGAAACAGGTGAAAACAGCCGCGCTACCTCCATCATAAGAACAGGTATGAGTCTGGAGTGCTTGAATACACACTTCTAGGTTATATGTATGCACCTACTCGGATAAAGGTGAACTCTGCTTGGCTTTCAAAACATAAAAATGGAGCACTCGCTACGTTTGCGAATGCTCCATTTTAGTTTACTCCTTTTTGTCTGTTGAACTGAAGAATTTATGCGATCTGAATAACTTGAACACCCCAGGCTAATCCTGCGCCGAAGCCAGCCAGGACGACAATATCACCAGCTTGAATTCGCTGCTGTTCCATAGCTTCCGCGAGCGCAATGGGAATAGAAGCAGCTGACGTATTTCCGTATTTTTCGATATTTATAAAGAACTTATCCAGTGGAATTTTCAACTTAACTGCCGCATGTTCAATGATTCGGATATTGGCCTGATGCGGAATGATCAAAGCAATATCATCTATGCTTAATCTTAATTCCTCCATAACTTTAGTCAGCATAGATTCCAGAATGCGCACCCCAAACTTGAAAACCTCTCGTCCATGCATTGTAATAGGCCCTGTGACGGGGGAGATCAGCATGTCTGCTCCACGTTCTTCCGAGCCAAGCAAGGAAAAAGACGAGAAAGCACCGGGATGAGATTGAAGGACAACAGCACCTGCTCCATCTCCAAATAAAACGGCGGTATTACGGTCCTGCCAATCTACGATTTTGGAGAACTTGTCTGCTCCAATCACCAGGACGTTGTGGTATGCACCCGCCTTCATCATGTCACTGCTGATCGAGAGGGCATATACAAAACCGGAGCAGGCTGCCGATAAGTCGAATGCAGGTGCGCGGCTTCCTAGCTTTTGCTTGACCAACATGGCCGTGGAAGGGAAAGCATAGTCAGGGGTGGACGTTGCCACTACAATAAGATCCACATCTTCCGATGATAATTGAGCACGGTGTAAAGCATGAGTTGCAGCCAGGACGGCAAGATCAGAGGTTTCTGCGGATGCTTCTGCGATATATCGCTGACGGATACCTGTTCGCTGAGTGATCCATTCATCGGATGTATCCAGAGATGCGGCTAATTCCAAATTGGTGAATAGTGATGCCGGTACATAGAATCCTGCACCCGTAATAGTAATGCCGTTGGGCTTGAGAGCTGATTGCATGAACGTTTCCCTCCAATAAAATAATCACACAAAAGACCGTAAAGACCAAAAAAACCAAAAAACGATATGGATAAAAATATAACACAAGCCAATTAAAAAGGAAATATGTAAAAGAGCAGCCCGCTGTGTGAGAATCAATAATCATTATGAGGCTTGCTTATATGGGTATTCAGTGCTAATATTTAGACACAAAAAACCCAAAAACGAATTCATAGAGAATTACACAGGGAGGTTACAACGCTATCGTGTCACTTACTAAACGCCGACTGCAATTTTTGCATACATTAGTGGAACTGTACCAAAAAACAAAACTACCTATTCATTATGAGGCCTTGGCTAAATCATTAGGGGTTAGTAAGTGGACGGCCTATGACATGCTGAAAGAAATTGAAAAGCTCGGGTTTATTACGCGCAGCTATGAGGTGAATACCAAGGTAACCGGACGTTCACAGGTTGTATTTGTACCTACAGATAAAGCTTCGGATTTGTTCAACCAGTCCCGGAATGAATTAGTGGATCTGGTGGATTGGAAAAATACCGTCGAGAATATCTCGGGACTGCTCAAGGATTTGAACAATACAGGTCCCAATGAGGCGGTCCGAAAAATTTGGGCTGAAATTCCTGAAGCCAGTGTCAGAATCAATTTTTGCGCCTATATTATAGGGCTGCTTTTGATGTACTTGAAGAAGCTGGGAGGTAAAAGAGGTCCCTGGATTCAGCGGATTGTCCTTACAGCGCCAAGCAAGGAAATGGGCATGACCATGTTTGTTGGCACTGTGTTGGGTATGGCCTTACAAACGATGAACGATGAACTAGGCCTTGAAATTACGGAGCTGGTTTCCCGTTTTCTGCAATCCATTTCGGATCTTTCTGACGAGGAAAAAGGGTTGCTTTCCGATTTTCTAAGCGAGGCTTTTCATTTTTGAATATGACAGGAATGAGTCATTTGTGAGGAGAGGAAGCTGGCCTCCTTACGTTTAGTTTTTGGGTCTTTTGTGTGTTTGGACGCATGCAGTAAATACATGTAAAGGGGTTGCGTATATGCCGAAGGTAGGATTGGTTTTGGGTGGGGGAGCAGTCAGAGGACTTGCTCATTTGGGGGTACTGAGAGCGTTCGAAAGACACGGGATTCAGGTCGATTGTATCGTCGGTACGAGTATGGGCGGCATTGTTGGCGGACTTTATGCGGCGGGTGTTCCTACGGATGCTCTATTGGATTGTATTAAAAAGACACCTAAATACCGCCTGTTGGATATCGGCATACGCCATCGTGGTTTAATTGGCGGTAACAGCATGAATACGGTGGTGAATGAGCTACTGCAGCAGTATGGACAGCATACGCAGAAGATTGAGGATCTTCTTATCCGTTTTGAAGCTGTTTCTGTCGATTTACTGGAAGGCAAGCAATTCATTTTTGAACAAGGTGATTTGGTGACAGCACTACGGGCTACGATGGCGTTTCCTGGCTTATTCGCTCCTGTGATGCATGAAGGCAAGATGCTGGTCGACGGAGGGGTATTAAACAATTTGCCTGTAGAAGAGATGAGTCGGGAAGCAGATTGTTTAGTAATTGCTGTTGATGTGGCACGGGGACATGAAAAGAAGCCGCCGCGAAATATGGTGGAAGTTGTATACCGCTCTTACAGCTTGATGACCGCCGAACGAAAGCATAATAGTCTCCGGCTAGCAGACGTTGTTATTCGCCCTGAAGTCGGACATATTGCGGCGTTTGATTTTACAAAATGGCCTGAATGCGTCGAGGCTGGCGAGGAAGCGGCTGAATGCATCATGGATGAACTGAAGCCGCAAATAGCCAATCATGGGCAATCAGCACAGATGCATGTTTAGTATGTAAAGAAAAGAAGTGCCTCTTAGTCGACACGCACGCATAGATCATCTGCCACTGATCCGCTCCAGACACATCTTGTATTCATCTGTTGAAAATGCAAATGACCCGTAAAAGAAACGCTTTTTCAAAGGTTCATCTTACGAGTCACAATTCATCATGCATGGGTAATCCCTTTTTTACTATTCAGCGTTTTTCACCCGGAACTGGTCAGCATGTCGCTGCAGATTGTTTGATAGTGTGGTCAGATTGCGGGCTACTTCGGATAGTTCTTTTACCGCTAGGGCCTGCTTCTGAGCGCTTGCTGATACATCTTCGGTCATTCCGGCAGTCTGCTGTGCCGCGCTGGCTGTGTGATTTAAATGTTGATCTACGCTGTGACGTACCTCTTGCATCTCTGCCGTCAATTGAGCCAGATGTGCAGCTAACTCCTGAACTTCCTGTGAAACCTGGGTGACTTTGTCAACAGACTGTAGACATACAGAAATTTGGGTTTCTTGTTGATTGACGGTCTTTATGTTTTCATCAAATTGATCACCCATTTGCTCAATTTGCTCAACAAAGCTTTTTAAGATTTCGTCGATTTCACGAATCGATATGGCGGATTGTTGGGCAAGTTGTCCCATTTCATGAGCGACCACAGAAAAACCCTTGCCAGCTTCGCCTGCACGTGAGGCTTCAATAGATGCATTAAAGGACAAAATCTGCGTCTGCTTTACGATGCCCTGTACCTGCTGACCGATGTTAGCCGCCTCGCGGGATTTTTCGGTTAACGCGTGTGACATGCACTGCATCTGCTTGATACGCAAGGCGCTTTCTCGTCCTTTCTCTAATAACAGTTCATGCTCACTGGCTACCTGATTACGAACCTCATTGAGATGATGGGCCGTATCCGTAAATTGTTGCACATGGCTTCCGACTTCATCCAGCGTTTGTCCTAATCGGTCAGATTGTTGAACCGATTCCACTGCTTGATCCGCTTGGTTAATAGAGACATCGGCAATTTGCTGGAGTGTGCGGGACAGTTCCTCAGTTTGGTGGAGTGTCCCCTCCGTTGTCACGACGATATTCTCTGATGCATGCTGGAGTGTGCTAGAACTGCTTTGAATATCCACAATCATATTGGACATGGCTTCCACCATTTTGTTTGTCAATTTGCTGATTTCGCCTAACTGATCATATGTTACTTGCGACGATGTAACCGTAAGGTTGCCGTCGGCTACTTGCTCCAGTGTATTTTTAATAAATCTCACCTGACGCAGTATCCGCCGGGTTACCATCATCATAGCGGCAATTGAGATGATCAGAATGATGGAGATAACAGGGATAACTAATCGGTAGGCCTCGGGCAAGGTATGTTCGTATACTTCAGTCACAGAGGACAGGGATCTGTCGATTCCCAAATAACCAATGATGGTTCCATCTGTATCCTTAATGGGAGTGAAGGAGGAAAACATCGTCCCCCACTCAGGATCCGTTGTAATATCAGTAGTTACCGTTTCCCCTTGTTTTAATTTCTCTTCCGTTTCTTTAAGGGTAAAACTTACAGGAGTTCCGAATGGACTGTAGTCTTTGTCGTCCCATGCGGCTCCATCCACTGTAATTTTCCATTCATCTCCAACCCGGTTGTACATATAGATGTACAGAATTCCAGTTTGCAGTCTGAGCGTATTTAACTCGTTCCGAAGCTGCTTATACTCGCTGCTTTGCTCAGATGAATCAGTGTTTAAGCTCTTGACTGCAGATTTGTCCAATGACTGGGCCGTGTTCTTTGCCAGCGTTTCATTGTTTAGCTGCATGGTTGATAGAGAAGCATTTTGGATAGATTGATTGGTCGTCCACAGAACAATGACGCCAATCACTATTAAAGGAATGAGCAAGATGAAGTAGAGTTTGGATTGTAATCCCATTCTTTTTTTAACGCTGCTTTTCATAATATGCTCCTTACTATATTTTTTTCACCTTCATATATATCGTGTACAAATAGGAAAATATGAATAGTTATTTAGATGTTTCATGATTTTTTTGCGTATTTGCGTAAATTCTCATGAAAAAAGCCTTAGCCCGGTAAGTACCGAGCTAAGGCTGTATCTTATGAGTTACAAATCGTCAAATCCGTTGTCATCTCCGACCTTGCCATAATTGCGTGATTTTGCTTCAAAAAAGTCCGTTTTTGTCGCATTCAGCGCTTCATCTGAGAATGGCTTGATCCAAGGCATACAGTTTACATCTACGCCTTCGTACGCTTTGTCCATACCAAGCAGTCTCAGGCGCATATTTGCCATGTATTTGATGTAATCGCTCAGCTCGTTCAAGTCGATGCCGCGAACCTCTTTGAGCGTATAATGCGCCCAATTCGTTTCCAACTCCACAGCTCGGTCAATCATACGATAGACATAGTCCGTATTTTCCTTGGTATTCAACTCAGGGAAATCGGACAATAGCTGCTTGAACACTTCGGCGAAGAAGTAGCAATGCTGATTTTCATCACGCTGAATATACGAGATCATTTGGCTGGTTGCCATCATTTTCTGATCACGGGCCAAATTGTAGAAGAAAGCAAATGTGCTGTAAAAGAAAATGCCTTCCAAAATCAAATCGGCTACCATCGCTTGGAAAAAGGTTTGTGGGTTCTGCTCATCGCGGAACTCCTGATAAATATCCGAGATGAATGTGTTACGCTCCAGCAGGACAGGATCGTTTTTCCAGTATTCAAAAATTTCCTTCTGTTCCTGATCTGACACCAAAGAAGACAGAACGTAGGAGTAGGACTGGTTATGCACCACTTCCTGCTGCCCGATAATCGCTGAAATAGCTTCCAGTGACGAGTCGGTAAAATAGCGTTTTACATCCCCGACAAACATCGTTTGCATCGAATCCAACACAGCCAGCAGGCCGATGTTAATTTTGAAGGTGCGCTGTTCTTCGGCATCCAGCACAGGGAACTGGGACGCGTCCTTGGACATCGGAATTTCATCTGGAATCCAGTGGTTCAGCAGTAGCACTTTATACAATTTGTACATATGCGGCATCCGAATATCGTTCCAATTCAAAATACCGGAGCTTTCGCCTTCAATAATACGGGTAGAGCGATTTGGCGCTTCCGTGTTAAAAATTTTCTGTAACTGCATGAGAGCTTCTCTCCTTTAGTTTAGGATGCGCAGCTATCACATTCTTCAATCGTCAGTGCGCGGCTGCGTACATAATAGGTCGATTTCATACCTGATTTCCAGGCATGGATGTGCAGCTCTAAAAATTCAGTTGCTTTAATATCAGGCCGTACATACAGGTTAAAGCTTTGGCCCTGGTCAATATGACGCTGACGTGCAGAAGCCATGTTGATCGAAGCGTGTTGATCCAGCAAGAAAGCCGTCTTGTAGTACCAGATGGTTTTTTCGTTCAAATCCGGTGCAGGGTTAGCAATCTTGTAAGTTGTTTTCTCTTCATAGGAAAGCAGCTCGTACAATGGATCAATGCTGGCGGTAGAGCCTGCAATAATAGACGTGGACCCGTTAGGCGCGATGGCGAACAGCCATGCGTTGCGGACACCATTTTGTTTGACTTCTTCTGCAAGCTCGCTCCACTCGGACGTAGTGACAAATTTGCCTTCACGTGTACCATCCGTATAGCCACGGGAAGTGAAATAGTGCCCAGTAGACCAGTCAGAACCCTCGAATTTGGCATAACGGCCTTTTTCTTTCGCTAGCTCCATGCTGGATTTGACTGCCAGGTAGTTAATTTTTTCATACAAATGATCATTATAGGTTACCGCTTCATCGGATTCCCAACGGATACCTTCCAGTGCGAGTAGATGATGCAGTCCAAATGTACCCAGACCGACAGCGCGATATTGGCTGTTCGTATATTGTGCTTGCAGTACTTCAATGTTGTTGATATCAATAACATTATCCAGCATACGTACCTGAATCGGTACGAGGCGATCCAGCACACCTGCCGGAACCGCACGAGCCAGATGGATGGAGTTCAGGTTGCACACCACAAAGTCGCCAGGAATTTTGGAAATAACGATGCGTGTTTGTCCGTCCTTGGTGACCAATTCTTCTTTTTCTACTACAGTTGCAGATTGGTTTTGCATAATTTCCGTACACAGGTTGGAGGAATACACCATACCATGGGCACGGTTCGGGTTCGCCCGGTTTACCGTATCACGGTAGAACATGTAAGGTGTACCTGTTTCCAGTTGTGACTTCATCAGGCGCTTCATAATGTCGATGGCAGGCACTGTAATACGAGAGAGAATGGGATGCTGCGACGCCTCTTCGTATTTCTCGCGGAAGGTACCTGAACCGAAGGTTTCATCATAGAAATCTTCCAGTCCCAGTGGACGACCGTTGTCATCTTTCCAGCCCATCACCTTCTTCACTTCATGCGGACAGAACAGATTCCATTCGCCCCGTGCTTCGACCCGCTCCATGAACAGATCAGGCAGACATACGCCATGGAACACGTCATGTGCACGCATCCGCTCGTCACCGTTGTTCAGCTTCAGGTCAAGAAACGCGAGGATGTCCTTGTGGAATACGTCCAGATATACGGCAATTGCACCTTTGCGAGTACCCAATTGGTCTACGCTAACAGCTGTATTGTTCAACTGGCGAATCCACGGAATGACACCGGAACTTGTATTTTTATGTCCACGGATATCGGAGCCACGCGCCCGTACTTTACCGAGGTACACGCCGATGCCGCCGCCCATTTTGCTAAGACGGGCTACATCCGTATTGGAGTCGAAAATGCCTTCCAGCGAGTCGTCTACGGTGTCGATAAAGCAGCTGGAGAGCTGTCCGGCCACCTTTTTTCCGGCATTGGACATGGTTGGTGTAGCTGCTGTCATGTACATGTTGCTCATCGCCCAGTATGCTTCCTTGACCAGATCCATACGCTTGTCAGCAGGCTCTTGGTGCATCAGGTACATCGCGATGATCATGTAGCGTTCCTGCGGCAGTTCCATTACGCGTCCGTCAAAATCATTGGCCAAATAGCGCTCAGACAGCGTTAACAACCCGATATAATCGAACAGCAGATCATTTTTCGGAAATATGGAATCGCCCAACTCATCAATCTGCTCCTTGGTATAGTAGTCGAGCAGTTCTTGACGGTAAATTCCTTTTTGGACCAAATCCGTGATCAGTGGATAAAAAGCACCGTAAGGCTCGTCCGCATAGGATTTATAACGGCGGTGAGTGGCCGCTTTTTTATACAAGGAAGTGAGCAAAGCACGTGCAGCGGCAAATTTCCAGTCCGGTTCTTCCTTACTAACCAGTTCAAGGGCAGCCATCGCAAACGCGTTGCTGATGTCATCCCCCGTGACTTCGTCCCGGCGCAGCTTGCTAGTTACACCGCGAATGAGACGATCTTTATCCAGCTTGTCTAGCCCGCTGAGTACACGGTCGGCATATACGGAAATGCGTATTTCATCAAAAGCCAACTGGCGATTGTTTGGTTTGGTTACGAGTTGTGGCATAGGATTAATTCCTCGCTTTCCTGATTTGGAATCATACTTGGGAATAGGCATGAAAATGATCATGATGAGAAGATAATGGCGAAAAAAGCGATGGTCAGACAGCATTTGGGGGCTGTATGTAATCCAATAACATAGAAATAGCGATGCACCTGCCAATGAAGGGGGAAAAGATGGTTCCCGTACGATTTATCGGCTACATCACTATATTTAGACGTGTTATGAATATTTAACCCAACATATTGTGTGTATAAACTTAAAATTTCAAATAAGTGCAAGGAGTATTATAGCAACATTCGAAGCCATACGTAAAGGAAAAGGAATGGAAAATCAAAATATGCAGAGAAGTCGCGGGCTGTATTTGAATTGAGGCAGTTTGAACGGTACAATGAATGATAGAGTGTTTCCTACAGAAACAAGCAGCATACATATGAACTTTTTTTATGAAATAGGGTTACTCGCTCTATCGGACTGAGATTTTAGATTTTTAAAGAAGCGACGATTTTAAATTAAAGGAGGAACTTGGCGATGGCTATTGCAGAAGTGACAGTGATCCCGATTGGAACGGGGAGTACAAGCCTGAGCGACTACGTTGCCCAGATGCAAAAAGTGTTGAAGACGCAAAAAGGAATTACCTATGAGCTTACCTCTATGAGTACGATTATTGAAGGTTCGTTGGACGATGTGTTCACCGCCATTGCTGCGCTGCACGAAGCGCCATTCCTGTCTGGAGCTAAGCGTGTTTCCACTTCGGTCAAAATTGATGATCGCCGTGACAAGCCTTCCTCCAGTCACCAAAAGCTCCGTTCCGTCGCAGAGAAACTATCTGGCACCGCGACAGGAAATGTTACCGAACTAAATCCAAATCCTAGTTGATAAAGTTGATGTAAGTGATTGATTTTTATGTAACTAAGAGTATAATAGTTTTTGTTGTCAGTTACACTGACCTGCTGGTGTAGCTCAGGGGTAGAGCAACGCACTCGTAATGCGTAGGCCGGGGGTTCAATTCCCTTCACCAGCATAGCTATCAACTCAAGCACAGCGTGACTTCCAAGCTTTTTGGAGGGCGTGCTTTTTTGTGATTCTGGGCAATCTTCTAACAATCTTCTAACCTTTAGTATAGTAAAGTGGTTTTTTCAGTGTTCATGAGTTCCCTGTTATGAGCGTGTCTTAGATCATAGAAACGAATCCGCGGAAAGTCAGGGTGCTCTTTTACGATTGTGTCTAAAATACGATAGTAATGTCGTGATTCGGTGCAGTGATTGCTTATATTCTGGCTGAGGCTTATGTGGATGGTAAGTCGGCTGACAGTCCAACTACAGATAATGAGGAATAATCACAAGCGTTTGGAAATACGAAACACCCTGCTGGCTTAATGTCGGTGGGGTGTTTTTTTGTTTACAGGGGTGCCCTTATGACAAACGTGGCTTTTCCACATGATTCGCAAAAAAAGATATTGACAACTGTTAATTACTGGACAAAAATAGTAAATGATTATAAAATACTGGAATTTCTATGCGAAGGGTGGCTATGGCATGAAGCATACACCTACGATTCGAGCAGAATTAGACAGATACCTACAACAAGAAGGATTGAGTCTAACACAATTTGGTCATATTGCGGATATGAATAGGGGAGCAGTAAGTGCTATCGTGACAGGAAACAAGCCTTTGTCTGTTAACCAACTGGATCGAATTACTGAGGCTATGGGTTTACCAGAAGGTCACTTTTATGACTTGTTCATAGAAAACTACATCATCGACCATCCTCCGAATATGAGGCGAATCGAGCCATTTTTGTTTCGCTGTGCGGAGTTGGACAAGTTGGATGCGATCCGTCGAGTGGTTGGAGCCATCATGGACAATCTACTGTATTCACCCAAGCTATTTGAAATTGCAGAAGAATTGTTGGCGCAGGGAAGACATGCGGCTGCATTGCTGCTCTATAAGGGGGTAGCTGAAGCGGAGAAATATCAACATTCAGAACGATTGGCAGTCTGTCAATATCGTATATTTACGATTCAAGTTGGAGACGATCAAAGCCGTAATCTTAGTGCAGCTACGATTTTTGAAGTTTTTGTTGAGCGCCTTGATGAAATAGACCAACTTGATGCTTTAAAGGATTTAGCGAACGTATACAGGTCTTTGCGTAAATGGGACAAGGTTGACGAAATGGCGAAGAAAATGAGAGCTAAAGCCGAAATCCAATATACACTGAAACATCAACAGAACAGTCGAGAACACACTGACTCTACTGATAAGCTAAGCCGTCCATTGTTTGTATACATTTCCTATGCTGACCTGTTGTGTGCTAGCGTCTGTGAAGCCCAAGGCGATTATCAACAAGCTCTAGACTATACATACACCTACGCTAATTTAGATTGGGTAATGGAGACTGACGAAGATACCCGGCACTGGATTAGCTTGTTCAAAAGTTGGGCAGAAGGTAATACTTACGTATATAAACTTTTATCAGGAGATATAAATGTGCTGCATGATTATGTTGAATATATTGTAGCCACATCAGCGACTAACGAAAACGAGAAGATATCAAAACTACTCAATGTTATAATTGCCGCAAACCAATATAGCATAGATGTAGACGAAATACTCAAACGATTTGAATCAGAGATTAATTCGTTTTCTGAACATCCTCTATCCGATGATATGTATACACAGCAAGTGATACCGGACTATATCGCGTGGTTTGGTTACGAGTTAGCTTATTATTATTTACATCGAGGCTCCTACAATGATGGTTTTAAACATTTGATGTATTCAACGGTAAGTTATCATACACTAAATAATGAGACTTATTTCATTAATTGTATGGGGCTATTTTTACATTTTCGGGATCATGCTGTTCCTGAAACCAAAGCTGGTTTTTTAAATCTTATTGAAAAGGTGTGGATGACTAATGTTGAAAAAAACGGTACTGCTGATTATTGCGGCTAGCTTTTTGTTATTTATTATAACTGTGCCGGATCAAGCCTTAAACCACCATAGTATCCAGCCTCAGGTTACCATTGGAGGAGCTTAAACATCAGTCCCGAAAATCCCCGCAAGCCTTAACTGGTCGGCGGGGATTTTTGTTTTATTAGACGATAAACTCCTTAACATCTGACTACGTAATAACCCCGACTGGTAGAGTGTCTTTCTTTTTACCTGAATGGCCCGGTCACAGAACGTATTTACACATATACTAAGGTGACGATAAATAAAGGAGGGCTAAGCAATGAGTGGATGTGCAGGTCCAGCTGTTTGCAATGTGTGGACTTCTACAGCGGCAATTTTGGTGCTCTATATCCTTTTGGTTATCATCCTTAAATCATGTTGGATTTAATTCTGTGAGAAAATGTATGAATCCCACATTAATCAATTTTCATCCGCGATTTGCCCGAAATCAGATTAGATAGTGAGCTCTGCTATCCTTATGGTCGGCAGGGCTTTTTATGCTCTACATAGACGGAGAGAGGTATTTTAGAGAGTATTAAAGTATCTGTCGCGTACTTGTTATCTCGGCTACTTTCTTCTACCAAATCTTCTACCGAAATACGGATATTTATACTACCTGCGGGAAGTTTATTTCTAATAGAGCGGGCTACAGAAGCCTTATTTCAACGCACTCGTAATGCGTAGGCCGGGGGTTCAATTCCCTTCACCAGCATAGCTATCATCTCAAGCACAGCGCGGCTTCCAAGCTTTTTGGAGGGCGCGCTTTTTTATGATTCTGGACAATCTTCTTTGTTTTTAGAAAATATGGAATTCTATGCGAAGGGTGGCTATGGCATGAAGTATACACCTACGATACGAGCAGAATTAGACAGATACTTAAAACAAGAGGGCACGAGTCTAACGCAATTCGGGCATATAGCAGGCATGAATAGGGGAATAGTAAGTGCTATTGTGACAGGGAATAAGTCTATGTCTGTTAACCAGATAGATCGCATTACTGAGGCCAGATAAATAGTTGTAAAATGACAAGACATGCTGATTTGGGTGCCAACATTTGGAAGCTTGTCTTGGTAAGTGTGAGACGTGTACTGGAAGCCCTAGTCGCTGTGAACGACCAGTCCGGTCACGTCTTTTTGCTTGGCAAAGGCTTTGGCGAACGTCTATACAATCAATTCGTTGTCGTTATGTTCGCTGAGTTGGTGGGCTACAATTTCATTGTTGAATTATCTTTAATCGCAGATAGATATACCCAGCAACCCCCTACACGATATTGCGTGATATCTGTGACCCATTTTTGATTAGGTTTTTGCGCCTTGAAATCCTGTTTTAGCAGGTTTTTCGCCACACGACCTTCCGTAGAAGAAGTTTCAACCGGTGCGTAAAATCAACATGCTCATGCCTACAGTAGCTGCTAACTATAAGCCCTTCTCTTCTTCTTCCGAATTAGCATGGTCAGGAAAAGGAGGACAGGTAGAGCAATCTGAAAGATAGGCCAGATTTGAATCAAAGCAACATTAAGACCGAACCACAAAAATTCGGTTAACCTTGGGGAGAGAAACGTAAGGCCGTATATGATAATGCTCAGCAACAGTAACGCAGGCTTATATCTAAAAGGGGTTATCGTTTGAAGTCCAATAACGGCACCAAACATAAAACCAGCTGTTTTGACTCCGATTCCAATAAATAGAATCATCGAAAACAGAACATCAGCTCTCTCGAATGTTTTTGGTAGCTGAATAAGTTGTGTAACCTCAAATAAGGGATAGGTGCTTGATGCTGCCCATTTCGGACCTAGAACGAGGATTGTTAGCTCATTCATTACAATAAGGAACACAGCAGTGATCCAGTAAACAATGACGATCGACCGCTGTAATTTACGTTTATCCGTGACAAGCTTGAACAGCACAAGAAAAAGAATCGTCTGACCGAAGGGAAAAGACATGATCTCGGGAATGGCAGCCTTCACTAC
This sequence comes from Paenibacillus sp. FSL H8-0168, assembly GCF_038592955.1. NCBI lineage: Bacteria > Bacillati > Bacillota > Bacilli > Caryophanales > Paenibacillaceae > Paenibacillus > Paenibacillus sp. FSL H8-0168. The sequence goes on from NZ_CP151948.1 coordinate 590,716, forward strand.
GGGAGTTAAACCGTTCTCCAATACAGGAAACAAAAACTCAAAGTGAATGAGTCCCGTAAAAGGAGTAAGCAAGAGTAAAGTGCTGTAACCAAAAAAAAGCAGAAGAAAAAATATATGACATAGAAGGAACCAGACTCTCGGCCCAAACCATACCACATCGGCACAGGCAATTAATGCTATAAATGTAATAACTTCGGTAGGGGTTCTGTTCAGCAATGTCAATGCGCCGAGCTCACCCATGTCTCTGACATTCCTGGAAGCTTCATAAGCAAAGTAACTGATGAACAGAAGACCACCCAGACTACCAACCCATTTTCCCCAATAATGGCATAGGAGTTCATACAAATCCCGGTGTGGGTCAAGCTTATGCATGTATAAATACATGATTAGCAGGACGAAGCCTGCAAGTGCACCGATCAGCATGGCTAGCCATGCATCCTGCTTGGCTTTAGCTCCCAATAGGAATAATGTTGTACTGCCAACCTGAAACAAGGAGAAGGCGATAGCTAACCCGGATACCCTGGTGACGGTTTCCCTCATACTTTTTGAGTCCTTTCATACAAATTGGTTTAGGTTTGACTTCCGATACCCTTTTGTAGGAGTCCAGGACGCTTAATCCGTGCATCCACTCGAATGTCCAGTTCTATCCTCTTGAATTCCTGTTCCCAGTCTTTTTTCACTGTGTTCCACTCTTTTGGGAACCTCCGGTGAATCCGGTCAGCGAAACCAGTTGCATCTACCCCAAGTTCCTGAAGTTTAGCCCAGCCCTCATTTATCGTACTGGTCACTTCTTTTGCAATCTCTTCTTCCAAATCATGTATGGTCTTCATCTTGGAAATATCCTTAGTGCATGTTGTTTCACTTAAAGTCCCGTTAATTTTCACTCCAACCTGCATAGTGTAATGAGAACTCGTTTTTTGTGGTGTGATCTTCACATTAGTTGAGTTTACTAGCAGGGAAGAGTACATTTCCCTACTGGGTTGTTCGTCGCATGGGAACGAAACTTCAGTATTGCTAACCTTTTGAGACAGATAAGATACTCCCAGACTCTCTTTCTTGTTGAGAAATCCTTTAAGCTTTCCGTTTTGGAATATCGCCAATTTAGTCAATGCCAGTTTGAGCGGGGCCGAGGTTTTTTTGAAGACATCTAGACTCTCTGCTTCCTGCTCGTTCTGGTAGTCTCTTTCTCCGATCAACTCGGCGACAGGTACCCCGATGGATTTGGAATCCGAGTTCATGCTTAATACAAAATCATATATCCTGACTTTTGGAAACATCGATAACATATTACTCTCTTTGTCAACTAATTCAGCCATAGCGGCGCCTTGAAGTTTTTCAGGCGGCAACAATTTCTTTATTAGATCGGATGCTAATCCGTCCGTTACAATCATATTGACCATCTCCCTCGCTTCCGTATTACGAAGATAAAAATCGATTAAACGGTCCATTCCCTTCTCAGCCGCTCTTTTGCCGATAAATACAACACGATTATGTGCTACGTAAATTCGTCTTGATGTTTTTAAATTGCTGTACGATAACGCCTGGCTATAGGTTTTGGACTTTACAGAGAATACATGGAATGCTGGTTGAGAAGACCCTCCGGTTCCTCCTCCGGTACCACTTGCAAGGGCGGAGGGAACAATAAGCTGATAGGACACCATCCACTGTCCATCGTCCATCATATCTACTCCTGTAGCTGCAGTTACCCACAGCTCATTCAGTTCGACTCGGTTCCAGCAACCCGGCAAAATGAATAATATGACCAAGACCCAAATAAACCTGCCTAATTGAGACAAATCGATTCCTCCTTACGCCATGGGATCTCGGCCGTGTTCCCCCGCCTGTTCTGCAAATGATTCCTGTTCCGTTGCCTGCTTTACTGGATTGGAATCCCCAATCATTACAGGGCGCTTCTTCATCTTCCACCTAGGTACACGCACAAACAGGTCTTTCATATTGCTCTTATAGAAAGGTGCGAGCGGCATCATATAAGGAACGCCAAACGAATTCACAGATACTAATCGAACGAGGATGGGAACCAAGACTGACAAAACGCCGTATAACCCCAATAAACCTGCCATTAGCATAAGTCCAAATCTGAGCAAACGAACAGACCCAGCCATACTGAATGCAGGTAACACAAAGTTGCAGATGGCTGTGAATGATACCACAATGACCATAGCTGCGGAAACCAATCCCGCCTGAACGGCAGCTTGTCCAAGAACCAAAGCCCCAACGATAGAGATTGCAGGCCCTACGGCACGAGGCATTCGTACTCCTGCTTCACGGATGACTTCGAAGGTGAGCTCCATTATCATTGCCTCAAGTAGGGCTGGCAATGGTGTATTTTCTCTCTGTGCAGCTAAAGTGATGAGCATTGTTGTAGGTAGCATTTCCTGGTGAAATGTAGTTGTTGCAATAAAGAACGCGGGTAAAAGCAATGCCAAGAAAAAGGATGCCATCCGAACGATCCGAAGAAAAGATGCTAGATCATAACGTTGGTAGTAGTCCTCACTGGAAGAGATGAACCGAAAAAAGGTTACGGGAGCAATCAGGGCAAATGGGGTCCCATCAACCAATATCGCTACTTGCCCTTCAAGCAAGCTGCCTGCTACAGTATCCGGCCGCTCGGTGTTAACCATGGTTGGAAAGGGTGTCCATACCCCATCTTGAATAAATTCCTCGATATATCCACTTTCGAGAATACTATCAGTGTTAATGGAATCTAACCGTCTGGAGATTTCCTTAACCACCTCTGGATCTGCAATGCCTCGAACATAAGCTACCGATACCTTCGTCTGCGTGTATGATCCAATAATTCGAGAATCAAAGTGGAGTTCAGTTGATTTGATCCTTCTCCGGAGGAGTGCGATATTGGTGGAAATATCCTCGGTAAACCCTTCTTTAGGACCGCGAATTACTGTCTGCGATGTTGGCTCCTCAACAGCTCTTTTAGCCCCGCCGCTGATAGAAGCTGCAAAGGCCTTGGATCTGCCTTCGACGAGGAGAACTGCCTGTCCATAAAGAACGGCATCGATAAGTGATTGCTCATTTTCAAGGCAAGTGATACCCCCAATAGGGATAAGACTCATCAACCAACTTTCAGCATTACGATTAGAGAGATCTCCATTTCGAATACCTGCAGTGAGTTCCTCCAACAGTGTCGTTAAAATTTGTTGATCAATCAAACCTTGAAGAAAACCTACAGCGAGAACCGGATTGCCCTGTTCATCGTTCAAACAACGAAGGTTGAAATCCGTGCTATGTCCTATTTTCTGCTTCAGTAGGGTCATGTTGTCCTTAAGCGTGATACTCAGCTCTTCGGATAGCTCAGTCGATTTTTCGTCATTAACTGGCTCAAGGCTCGTGCCACTATTAGATCGTGAAGGCTGCTTAAATAGCCATTTTTTTAGCTTGTCAACCATAGCAATACAGTTCCCTTCTAGTTAGCGGTCAATTGTAATATGCTGCTATTCCACGATTTATATGTACTGTTCTTGTAAAAGATGGTTGCAACCCAATCCATTGCAACTATGATTACAATTGTGGAGGCCCCTGTTGCCTAACGACGTATTATAGTCTACAGGCTTATTCATACTGAAATATATTTTAAAATCCGCAGTATTAGAGCAACAGAAGTAATTTAAGATATAAGTTTAGAAAAAAGCAGACTGACTCTAGAAATTGAAACAGCGACAGCAAAGGACGGAGAAATCAAAGTCCTAGACTGTCGCTGTTTTCATTGAACTCACGCTTCTGTGCTTAGTGCAATCTAGACTGATGTAAATCTTGTTCATCCTAAGCCAACCAGGAGTTTAAAAAAGAGTATTTTCTTCGAGCAGTTGTGTTTCACGTAGATCTCTAGCCTTCCGAACAGAGGGCGAGTAAAAAACGTCACTATGCATATGCTGAATTTTATCCCAGTTGCCAGGATTGGTCGTGTCTGGAGAACGATGCTCCAGAATGGCCTGATATAGGGCCGTTTTTTGTTCCAAATGGGCAACGTGCTGTTTGGCTTCTTCGAGCTTAACGAGCGCCGCTTTCTTATGCTCCATCATGAGTGTGTAGCGTTGCGGAATGGTCGAATCCCCTTCGAGACAGAAATCGACGTACATTTTTATGACTCCAATCGGCATCCCGGATTGCTTGAGACATTTGACGCCATGTAACCAGTTGATCGATTCTTCGTCGAACATCCGAATGTTGTTTTGATTGCGCTGTACGCTTGGTACTAGGCCTTTATCCGTGTAAAAGCGTACAGCGTGCTCGGTGAGTCCCGTTATCTGGGCGGCTTCTTTGACTGTATACATGTGGAATCCTCCTTGGAAAAGTAAATTTTTTTGAAGACGGCTTGACTTCGTGTAACACGAAGGCGATAGGTTTATTGTAATGCAAGTCGACCGTAAGCGGAATCCCACTGAGGTGCCCGATTTCCCAGTTCCGCGGCCGTTTGCTTTACATTTGAACAATGGGAGGAATTACAATGCAAACCGTGACATTAAACAATGGTGTGAAAATGCCGATTATCGGCTTTGGTGTCTACCAAGTTCCAGAGGTTGAAGAATGCGAGAACGCCGTATATGAAGCGTTGATGGCTGGTTACCGCCTGATCGACACCGCCGCCGGTTATCTGAATGAGGAAGCGGTCGGTCGTGCGATCAAGCGCAGCGGCGTACCGCGTGAGCAACTGTTCATCACGACCAAGCTATGGGTTCAGGATGCCGGCTACGAGAGAGCCAAGCTCGCGTTTGCCAAATCCTTGAAGAAGCTGCAACTCGACTATCTCGATCTGTACCTTATTCACCAGCCGTTCGGCGATTACTACGGTGCTTGGCGTGCGATGGAAGACCTGTACCGGGAAGGCAAGATTAAGGCGATCGGTGTCAGCAACTTCCTACCCGACCGCCTTATGGACCTCATCGTTCATAACGAAATCGTGCCCGCCGTCAACCAGATCGAAACGCACCCGTTCTACCAGCAGACAGAGAGCGCAGCTTTTATGAAAGAGCAGAGAGTTCAACACCAGTCGTGGGCCCCGTTCGCTGAGGGACTTAACAACATGTTCAGAAACGAAGTGCTGGTCTCGATCGCAGAAAAACACAAAAAGTCCGTCGCTCAGGTCGTATTGCGCTGGCTTGTTCAGCGTGAAGTCGTTGTAATTCCAAAATCGGTGAGAAAAGAGCGGATCGTTGAAAACTTTGACATTTTTGATTTTGAGTTGAGCGCGGACGATATCGAACAAATTTCGACCCTCGATACGCGGGAAAGTCTTTTCTTATCGTACCGCGACCCGGAAGTCGCCAAGATGATGGGCAACTGGAGATTCGATCTGTAAACCTTGAATCGAACCGTAAACTGATCACGCGTTTATCCTCATCTATAAAGAAAGGACAGGGCGGTCACCCCTGTCCTTTCTTTACTTGGATTGACCCTTGGATTCGCTTTTCTGCTTTATAATGATGTCATCTTTGGCTTAATCATAATAAAACCTCCTATTAGAGCAATTAATTCTAGTCTGCTTATAATAGAGATTTAGACTGATTTATTCAACGAGCGTCTCTGTTAGCGCAATTCTCAGCTTGTGTTCGTGACTATTATTTTCCGGTTTTGTCAGTTGGAAGCTGGGACACACAAATATCTACGCGAAGTGCCGATTCGTAGGCCGGGGGTTCAATTCCCTTCATCAGTATCCTATGAAACTAAAGCACAGCGCGGCTTCCAAGCTTTTGGAGGTCGCCCTTTTTCGTTGGAGCGAGCATTTTTCTAACACTCTTAAATCTTATTGAAAAGGTGTGGATAAAAATGTTGGAAAAATCGGTACTGCTGCTTATTGTGGCTAGCTTTTTGTTTATGGTTAATGTGCCGAATCAAGCTTTTAACCACCATCATAGCATTCACTCTCAAGTTACCATTGGAGGATTTTAAAGCAAAAGCTCTGCTGACCTTATGGTTGGCAGAGCTTGTTCGTTACCGGAACTCCGTATTTGTTTTCGCAGCCCCTATCGTTAGATACGCTTAATTTATTTCATTATATCGTTCGACTGCCTTGCTTAGCTTATAATTGAAATTCTCAGGTGTGCCATCCGTAGTGTTCAGGAACTGGCCGTTCAGGTCAGAATCAGATACAGGTTCCTTCTTATTGATGCGTTCAATGACTTTCGAAGCAGCCGCTTTTGCCTCAGTGGCTGAATCAACATAGTTCCTGATACTGAAGCTGTTAATCCCTTCTTTTTGAACTCGATTCTTGTCTTTTGAGATGGTCATGAGCGCACTCAGATCTGCGGTCATAATGTCGTATTTGGCTTTAAACTTCGTCATATCAAGCTGCAGCACATTATCGGCGGTGATACCCTGCTCATCCATTTCAATGGCCGTAGCCTCGGCATCTATCATGAACTTCAAGGCATTATATCTGATCTGCTGGTCTGAATCCTTGAGTTTTTGCAGTTCAGCCAGACGCTGCTCGTTACCCAACTTTTGCATAGCCGTGAAGTATTGTTTGGAGACAGTCTCGTAAGCGAGATTGGCACTTACCAGCTTGGTATGCAGCTGTTTTCCTTTTGCGAAATCATCATCCACGTAGCCTTTTGTATCATAGTAGGCTTTCATCTCGTCCAGGACGGACAACAGATCATTGATGACCGGTGTCAGTTTGATCACTACGGGGTCTGCGTTCGCAAAAGCAGGTTGGCTTGCGGTATAGCCGTTCGCTTTATCAATAACTTCCCGCTCACTTTCAGCAACGCCGAGCATGATGAAGCTGAAGTTCTTCTCGATTACAGGCTGTGTATCAACTCCGAACTTCTCGAAATAATGAACCAGAACCTCATTGATTCTGCCTGTCATCAAGTTATTCAGCCTCACATACGCATTGTATTTTTCGATTTCTTTGCTCTCGCCGGACGTAACACCTGCAGACGCTTGATCCACGGTGGATGTAATGGCAGAACAAGCGGACAACATTGCACCTAACATGATAATGGCAATAAAGAATGATAGCTTTCTCAAAATAGTGATTCCTCCGACTGAGTAATTTAACGTGCTTTTCTTTTGTAAGATGTCTGAATAGAAGAGAGAACAACTGACCTCTTCTGGTCGATTAAATTCCCTCTTCGCCGCATATCAATGTTGATTGTGAACAATCTATTCAATTTTAAAATTATTTGGTGAATAGGTCTTGAGACTTGAGTAGCATAATTTTATAAATTTCTTTGTTGTTGACGATTGTTCTGCCAACTTCCTAAAAGCTTGTATTCCTCTAGTCTCAATGGTGATTTCCCCATTGGAAATATTCCTGAATATGATGTCCCTTATTTCTTTACTAACCATAATCGTACTCCTCTCCTTCACATAAAAGATGATACCTTTGTTTACCTAGACGAACTCATTCTCAGTACAGTTTTACTATATATTGGAATTATCCTGCCCGTTAGCTTAACGTCGCCGTTCAGACTAGTCTGCAACTTTTCGGCAGGCTGCTGTAATATGCCAATATGAAGGATCTGGGGATAAAGACAGGGAGGCGCACAGAGGACATAAAAATTAGGCTGCTTGCTTTAGAACAAGATAACTATATTTATGGGACGGATAATTCTACACTACGGGACTAGGTTATCATACACTAAATAATGAGACTTATTTTATAAACTGCTTGGGCTTGTTTTTACATTTTCGGGATTATACGGTTCCTGAAACCAAAGCAGCGTTTTTAAATTTTATCGAAAAGGTGTGGATGACCAATGTTGAAAAAAATGGTACTGCTAATCATCGCGGCTAGCTTTTTGTTTATTGTTACTGTGCCGGATCAAGCCTATAACCACCACAATAGTATTCAGCCTTACGTTACCATCGAAGGTGCTTAAACGTAAGCAAAGCAAATCCCCGCAAACCTTAACTGGTCGGCGGGGATTTTTGTTGAACAATCTAAGGAACGGTGTGTTGAAGAATCGTACAGGAAATTTAGGCTTTAACTGGTTCAGGTCTTTTTAATTGAAGAGGAGGAGGTATTAGCCAACCCTTTTCTTTGTTCATTTTTAGAATACGGACTCCCAAAGCAGTCTTAGTTAGATGATATTTCGCAAATAAAGCCCCGATGTCTTCTCTAATAGATTGACCCATAGCTTGGCTGCAAGATGTCAATCCCACAGAGGTATCTAATGCGATTTTAGCTGCAATTTCGGGATCAGTAAACCTTGCACCAACCGGGATATCTTCAAGTTTCACAGGGGGTCTTTCAGGCAAAATAGGAGCTGGGGCAATCCCATTATCAGTAAGCATTGCGTCGCATTCTTGGATTTCCAGTTTAGCTTGATCAATAAGATCATCCAGTATTTTTTTGAGCTCTTTGTCTCCTGCGTGGTTTAAACATGCTTGGTAAAATGAAACGCTGCCTTTCGCTAACGCTGAAAACTGCCACACACTATAAACTTCTCCGTAATGCATGGGCTCGTCTTTTGGATTCCCGCTTAGGATACCCATTATAAAAACCACTCCTTTTTTAATTTTAATGATGTACAAATTTATGATTCCCAGTAGTGAAGATTTAATGTGTGTATAAGAAATAAGTTCTACTGGGCATGCTAAATACATTAAAAAATTGATTGCAAACACAAATTTAAAGGAGTGATTTAGGTATGTTGAAAAAAATGAAGATAATGGTTGTTGTTGCATTAATGATTTCAAGCTTTGGAGCGGCAGTAGCATTTGCTGAAAACAGTCAAAACAATATGGGCACAAACGACAATGGTAGAACACAAATGCTAACTACTAATAATAATAATGATGACGATAATAATAATTGGGGGTGGCTTGGTTTGTTGGGGTTAGTTGGATTGGCAGGTTTAAAACGTCGCGAGCCTGAAAATCACAATAAAAGATAATCGTAAATACAACTCAAAAACAACTTAATAATCCCCGCTAACCATACTTGGCCGGAGGGGATTGTTTTTATTCGAACTATGTCTTCAGACGGAAAATAAAGATTAAGACACCACTTTTGAGCAAGTTTCTCTTTCGCGTTCAAAATATCAGCAACCTTTTGGTTTGACACTGTATTTCACCCATAATAAGACAGCCTGTTTTATTCCAAGCGTAAGAGAAGCAGATGAATGTGAAAAATAAATGGTTACTGGCGTTGCCGTTAACCTTGGCGTTCGTTTTTAGCATGACTCCGTTAGTAGTCGCGCAAGCGAAGGTAGGCGAGGAGAAGGATTCTGCTTGCCTAAGTTCCAAAAATGGCAACTGAAAGGCGATATGCAGAAGGTATGGATCGATCATACGATATGGACGAGAAGCTATATTGTGCGCCATATCTAATCGTCAAGATCAAAAGGACGTATTGGACCGGTTAGCGGACATCTTGACAGAAGGCATTGTCAAACAGTTTCCTTGAAAAATTTTAAGTGAGCGCTATAGACGCTGCCAAGCAGATTAGCTTTCTATAATCACCCCAAAGGGTGGTATAGAAAGCTTTTTTATCGGTTTAATGAATCGTTAATACAATTATGAATGCAGTTCGGCATGTCGAACCGAAATGCGTTCTCCCGCAAGCTCAATTTTATTGACTCTATTTCAACGTACTCGTAATGCGTAGGCCGAGGGTTCAATTCCCTTCACCAGCATTCTATGAAACTCAAGCACAGCGCGGCTACCAAGCTTTTGGAGACCGTGCTTTTTGTTGGAATGGGTATTATTAAACGATTAATCGAATTAGAGTAAGAGTTTGAAGATTTCACTTTAAGTAAACTTAAAAACCAGGGTAGTTCATGAACAAGAAAATTTATAATAATCCTATTTTATTTCAATAATTTTAAAAAAGAGGAAATTATATTATCGGTTCAACAAGTTCTTTTTAGTAGAACCTTTTTTACCAAGAAGCCGCCTCGCAATGTATTCCAATACATATACTTAGAACATGATTATATGAAGAACTAGTTATCGAGAAAAATAGGGAAGTTCGCTTTTATGTAAAATAATATTTTCTTAATTTAAAACGTAGAATGGAGGGAACTTCTTGTGCCACGAGCTTCAGTTATACTGCCAGTTTATAATACTGTGGCTTTTATTTGGGAAGCAATCCACAGTATTTTAGTTCAAACCTACTCCGATTTTGAATTAATTATTATTGATGATGGCTCAACAGATGGATCTGCTTTTCTATTTCACAGATAACAGATCCTAGAGTGGTTAAAATCTTTCATAGTACCAATCAAGGTTTGGTCGCTACTTTAAACGAGGGATTCAATAGAGCAACTGGTGAATATATCGTTCGTATGGATAGCGATGATATTTCTACGCCAGATCGATTGGATGTGCAAATATCATTTATGGATCAAAACCCCTTAATTGATGTATGCGGTGCTGCTTTTACTACATCTAGTGGAGGGGCACTTAAGGTGAATCCGGCTAGTCATGAAGAAATTAAAACATGGTTGTTATTTCATTGCTGTATCTGCCATCCTGCTACAATAATACGCAATAGCATGATACATCGGCTAAACATTCAATATGATAGTAGTTATCCTCATGCCGAAGACTACGAACTGGTTGGAACCGATTAGCCTCTCAGGTACAAATAGCGAACCTCCCCATAAACTTATTGTTTTATCGTCAACATAAAGGACAAGTGTCCATTCAGCACAGAGCAATACAAGACGACACCGCTCGGAGAATTCGGCAAAGACAGTTTAGCCAGTTGGGCTTGGAATTATCAGATGAAGAGAATCAGATTATGCTGGATATTCTTGAGTTTAAAATTAATCCCTATGATTATAATTGCTACATTAAAGCAGTAGGATTTGCGAATTGGGTGTTGGATCAAAACTGTAAGTATCAGATTTACAATCAGGAACTATTAAGCATGGCTTTTTCACGGTGTATATCTCATCTTCCATATTAACAAAGATATCAGCAAGCGATCGGAAAGTATCCTAATATCCCGCTGGCATAAGTAAATGGGGTGTTTATATGTTTACCTGAATGCCCGGTCATAGAACGTATTTACACATATATTAAGATGACGACAAATAAAGGAGGGCTAAAGCTATGAGCGGATGTGCAGGTGCAGCTGTTTGCGGTGTATGGACTTCTACAGCGGCCATTTTGGTGCTCTATATTCTCTTGGTTATCATCCTTAAATCTTGTTGGGTTTAATTTTGTGAAAAGAATTGTATGATTATGACCCATCCATCAAGTTCAACGACTTTTTTTCATAATCTGCCCGAATTTAGATTAGATAAAAAGCTCTGCTAACCTTAGGGCTATCTGTTTATTTAAGCCGAGTTTACGGGCCGCATTTCAAATGTTCTATCCCCCCTGCTATAGAGGGCCGACCCTATTCCAACGCACTCGTAATGCGTAGGCTGGGGAGGGGAATGCAAACAATTTGCCCTTTAGTGAATATAAAAAAAGGACTCTTCGGGCATTTATCCAGATAGAGTCCTTCTTGTTGTTTATTTCGTTGAATACTCGTTAAAGATAAGGGCTTACTTGATTAAAATTTATTGATTTTCCTTCGTGAGAAAAGAGGCTGCTAACAGTGTAGTATTCGTATAGCCACCTGAAACATTTTCATATGAAAAATTAGCGATAGGAACTCCAATAACTGTAGCAACGTCTCCTTCAAAAATTTCTCCACTTGCTCCCGGATAAACTGCCATTACTGTATTATCATTTTCATCACTAATATAAACGATAGCCGTTGTCCCTATAGGAATGTTATCTTCTTCTATATCTATTACATCCCCGCTTATTTTTACAAAGTTGTTTAAGTATAAGTTCAAATTTTTATTTAAGTGTTTTGTTGTTACGGATTTGTCTACTAGATTAATGACTTTGCTTTTATCTGTGGAAGGAAATAAGTCACTGTTTTTAGCAATGAAGTCATAAGAGGTTTGTTCCATAGAAGCTTGATCTTCTGTTAACACGGGTGTTCCATCTTTCAAGAATTCAGCAAATAAATATTCTTTATCTGTGACCTCATTTGTAGAAGCTTGCTGGGCAGTACTTTCATTGCTTGCTGTTTGTTTAGTAGCAAAGGATGTACTTGAAGACCCAGACCTTGTCGTTGTTTCCTTAAAATTGCTTCCACAAGCTGTTAAAGCTACAGAAAGTAGAGCAATAGATAAAACTTTTTTTAACATGACGAATTCTCCTGTGTATCCTCATCGGTTGAGGTAGTTGCTCATTTTATCTTGTTACCTTTATTATCGAATATTAATGTTGAATATATAATACTTTTAAGTTTTAACAACAAGGATATAAACAGTGGCTCAATCTTTTCTAAAGGTATTTTTTTTAGTATACGATATCGGATGCACTGTATTGTTAGAAATTGTATAAATGACTCATTCTATCAAATTAGGCAACGTCGCAAAGACGGGGGCTAATCCCCTTCGATAGTATCTAAAAAACTCAAGCAAAGCGCGGTCTATACGCTTTTGGAGACCGTTTTTTTTGTATAAAAATGGAGAGTGTTATGGTATTTAAAAAAATAAATATTTTATATTTTTGGTTTGTGCTAATATATCTCTATTCAATTACAACTAGAAAAGAGGATATTGTGTGCACCATGACAAGGAATTAAAGCTTGCAGAAACAAATATTGCAAAAGGTATTGCTGTAATACTACTTTTGATCCATCACCTCTTCGCTTTTCCTGATAGATTAAAGTATGACTATGTTTCATTATTTAGTTTATTTCATGAAAGAGGGGAATTTTATTTAGGACATTTTGGTCAAATAGCAATATCTATTTTTTTGTTTCTAAGTGGTTATGGATTATATAAGAGCAATGTTCAAAATCCACATCATTTAATGCAGAAAAGCTTTACAAGATTAAGCAAAATAATGATAAATTACTGGGTTGTTTTTTTGCTTTTTATCCCAGCTGGTCTATACTTCTTTGGAAATTCTGATAGATTTCAACATAATTCAATAATGGATTTTTTGCGGAATTTTATAGCCCTATCCAGTTCATATAATGGTGAGTGGTGGTTTTTATATGATTATATTCTGTTGCTATTAATTTTTCCGGTCACCTTTCAAGCCTTTCAACGTAACGCATGGGTAACTCTACTCATTTCCGGTCTTGTTTTTTATAATTCATATTCACAAGGAAATTATTACAGTATTATGTATTGGCAGTTGCCGTTTATGATAGGGTTGTTCTTTGCTAAATATAATTTGTATTCATGGATGAGTAAGATTTATAATTCCATCATATTTAATAACATACTGTTTGATATTATAATAATTGTAGTGTTATTTCGCTTTCGTACCACGAGTCAACTATTTGAGAAGACAACAATTGATATGATTATTGCCCCTTTATTTATCCTCGTTAGTATTCATTTAATGAATAAATTAAAACTAACCAGACCTTTTGCTTACTTAGGTAAAAATTCAATGAATATTTGGTTAACCCACACTTTTTTTTGTTATTATTATTTTCAGAGTATTGTTTTCTTCCCCAAGGTATCTATCTTGATCTTGTTGTGGCTAACGTTGTTAACGGTACTTACTTCAATTGTAGTTAACAGCATCATTAGTCTCATTAATACCAAAGTGTATACAAAAAATATTGATCTCAATCCAAACAAAGTAGGGGGCCAAGTGTAAAGTCTTACTATCTGTTTGGAAAAGACTACTGAATTGTACTTCACGGTCACTCATTCGAGAGTATTTTATTAAACTTAAGCACAGCTTCCAGGCTTTTTGGAAGCCGTGCTTTTTTTATTGAAACAAACGATTTGCAAACCTTTAGTCTAGAAATAATGTATCGTCCAGTACAGCAATTTGGGCGTGATCTCGAGATTACAGTAAATGTAAAGAAGGACTTCATCGGCATGTTAGCCGACATGAAGCCCTTCATATGTTTATTTAGTTGAATATTCGCTTACTTCAAATGTGAGAATTTTGTTGAAGATTACGTAGTCTTTGCGATTGCTGAATGGACCTTTGTTGTTATTGTGCTTGTCAATGGCAAAGAAAGAGGCACCTCTACCAGCATCTTTAGCGTCATACCAAGCGATGAAGGCATTGAGTTCTTTTTTACTCAGATCGAATTCTTTATCAAATCCATTGTCCATCGTTACAGTCAGAATGGCGCGATCACCAGTTGGTTGGGAGGCCCCATCTGTATCTGACGGATCAGGTGTTGTAGAAGGATCCGGCGTAGTAGAAGGATCAGGCTTTGTAGATGGATCCGGCTTTGTAGATGGGTCTGGTGTTGTAGGTGGAGCAACTGGGTTAGTATTATACATTTCAAAAGCTCCAAGAGTCAGAATATTTTGCCCATTATTCATTGATACATTTAGACGATACTTTATATATTCTTTTGTGTTACTAAATGTAAATTCTTTTTTTACAGGTTGGTCCCAATTACTTTGATTTTTTTGTGTATCAAGAATGATCCATGATGTTCCATCCCAGCCTTCAAAAGTCCAATCTTTTGGAGATTCGGCTTTGTAATAATTGCCTCCACGAGCTTGTAATACATATTTGTTTACAACAACTGGTTTCTCGAATTGGTAACCAATCCATCCAGGGATGCCATTTGCAGCTGTAGACCATCCGTTATCATTAATGAATTGATCAAAAACGGTCCATGGTTGATGACTATCACTATAACTACTGCTAGCACTAGCGATTCCAGAGGGAATGTTGTTCCCTGACATTTTTGGGATTAAGTTAACATCACTTGAGCTAGCAAAAGAAGAACTTGCAAACACAGATGCTAATAAAAAGATAGATAATAGCGAGAAAAATATTTTTTTCATGTTAAATCCCCTTTTGTTTTATTTGCTCATTAAACATACAAAAGCCAAAAAGGATTGTCTAAACATTAATTACTATATATATAAATAAAGGGTTAATTTAGGTTTTGAATTTTTGAGATAATGATCGGATACTTTGAGATAGAAGGGCTTAACGAATTATATGGAGATTATTTATTCTCAAATGGTGTCTTTTAGCTATTATTTTTCTGGTGATTCTGTTTTGTTCGAGGGTATATTTAATGATCTTCAATAACGAAGGTTCCTACAATAATATTATACGAGCAATTCGCGTCCAGTTTAGTTGTGGGAGTATCTAATTTAATTGTTTTTGTATCACTATTTGCTAAGTAAGAACACGTGTTTGGGATTTATTTCTATTGTTTTAGTAAACGATGGATTCAGCTTAAAGTTTATTTTACTATCGACAAAATGTCCTTTTCGATAATAATAGAAGCTTTGTCCCAACGTAAAAAGGACCCTCAGCATCTGCGGTCCTTTTTGGGTTATTCAGTACTTTCCTTGGCATTTGATATGTAATCAATTTCAATAATGTCCCCGATATTTGTAATTTCAAGTACCTCAATAATCTTTGCCAGATGGTCTTTATTCAAAACACTACGGGAGCCACGGACAATTTCACTAATGGTACTTGGGCGTAGCCCTGTTAACTGAGATAAAGTCCCTTGTGTCATTCCTTTTGACTCCAGAATCTTTCCAAGCTTGACCACGATTATAGCTTTTTTTGACATATAACCGACCGTTCCTTCCCCTTGATTCTTGCTTAGTTATGCTTGTGTTGATTTTAAGTGAAACTAAAAGATAACGCAAAAAGATGTTGACAATAACGTTATATGGTTATATTATGAATAACGAAATAACGTTAAACTGTAACGTTGATTTATGCGATGGTAGCAATCTCGTTATTGTCATCGTTGATGATAAGGTAGTGTCGAAAATACGCATCTAATCAGAGTGATTCTTTCCTATTGTACAGCAAGTAAATCTGCAATTCTACGTGAGTGAACATGAGGCATGTATATATTCTTGATGCGATGAACACAGCTGTTAGCATTTTAAATCCCAATTTTGCTTATAACAATGTATTTTCGATATAAATATGTTGAATTGTGGTAGCTTCAATTACTCCCTCTATAGCAAAAAACTAAATTCCCTTCTTACCTAATGGGTTATGTAGCAGCGATTCACTATCATTACGATCAGGTACCCTTACCAAGTTGGACGGATAACACTACGAAGGAGTGCATAAAAATGGAGACTAAATCAACCATACTAGAATGGGCGGCAATGGTATATGGACCTTTTGACCATTTATATATGTATGAAATATATGAAGGTGTGCTTTATGGTGGACGCTACTTCTTTCACATTGAGGACGGACGTTTGTGGATGCGTCATGTACGCAGAATAGAACACCCCGAACATACACGCTTATTCGTCGATGGAGACAGTGGTGGGCTGCAATTGGCAGAAGGCATTCAGCGTGACCTCATGGAGGTTGTTTCGGAAACCATTGACCAGCTACGCTCAATGGATGGCATGACTTTTTTGCTTAACGAACTGCTGTGGTTGGAAGGAGAGGATCGCTATGACATTCAGTTGAATCTCGTAAAGAACAAAGGCTAACACGAACATAAAGAAATTTTTGTCATAGAAGGAGTTGTTATACTGTTCACCGAATGGAATATTTGAGGTGATCATCGTGAAACGCACATATAAAGTAATGAAGACAGACATGGAGTTGTTTGGAGCTGCTTTGGTCCAGGCACATGTATACGTTGTATCCGTTGATGAGGAATTGCGTGTGACATTTGAGGATTATGGGGGAGTAATAGAGGAGGTTAAGCCAGAATCAGTTAAGATAGCGGGTAAAATTTTTATGCGAGACCAGCTTGAATTTCGAATAGACCTAGTATCAGGAGAGGACCCAGAATAACTAATAACTCCGACGGTCAATAGCCAGTATAGAGAAATATTTCACGTACATAAATAAGGCAACAGAGTTACGAGTCACAATAGCTCAACTTCGGAATTAGATTGTATGAGGCGTAGGATTCGATATTCATAATGACAAGGCATATCCCATATGACTAAGTAAGTGCTTTTTTGCTCACATAGAGGAGGGATATGATTGGATGCATTCGTTTCACGCTCATTAGATGAAATACGATTTTGGTCCAGGATCATGAAGGAGCATTCCTTTTTTCTGGGGTTAGGTTTTCGAGCGGAGGATACTCAACTTAAAACAGAAGCCAATCGGTTCTACGCCATTTTTGAGGATATTGAGAAAAGGTCGCATGAATTTAATACCGAGACAGATCCTTATACAATCAAAGAGTTTAATACGGAAGTTCAGAATGCGGCGACGAATATTTGGGCATTTAAGAGAATGGTATTGGGCCTTATATTACAATGCAAGCTTCCTGGACAAACCAATTTTCCTTTACTGGTAGATCACGTAAGCCGGGAAGCCAATTATTTCAGAAATCGTTTAGGGGAACTCAATTCAGGAAAGCTTGAACCATTACCCGATGCAATTATTGATGAAAATGTATTTTTCTTAAAAATCATGGCTGATCACGCAAAATTTATAGGCCATTTGCTTGATCCATCCGAGCGTAAACTGGTTGAACAAGCTAGGGAGTTTAGTAATGATTTTGATATGCTGATGTTTCAAGCGATTGATTTAAGTCATATGCGGCCACAGTCACAAACCGTTCCACTTCTGAGTCAATTTGTTGATGAAAATCGTGTCTCTGTGAAGTCTTTGCGTGATTTTAAGAAAACAGCGCGCGATTTAATCGACGAGTGCCGAATAAAAAGCATTATCCATCCTTTATTGGCCGATCATGTATTTCGTGAAGCGGAGAGGTTCCTTTTTATTCTCGAAATGTTTGATCAATCCTTATCAGGTGTTAAGGTGAATAAGAGAGAAATCATGCACTGAGAGAGCCCAGTAAAAGGAGTACAGTTTCTGTAAAATATCCAGTGGAAATAAAGCTTTAGACTGAACAAAAATCAAACAGCGGCAGACCAAGACTTAAAAAATAAAGTCTTAGACAGCCGCTGTTGCCATCCAACTAACGTGTATGAGTACATAGAAAATCCAATATGTCAGCATTAAGCTTCCTATGGAAATGTTCGCGATCAAAGCCGGGAGGGTCTTGCGATGGGAGAAATGCCGGAGTCCTCATCGATTCCGGGAAAGGACTCAGAAAGGAGAAATGTCCGGCGTTTTTTACGGTTTTATATTGTACCTTCTTAGGATCTGGCACGCCATCCAATATTATACGCGCATGTAAAGAAGGAGTGTACTGATCCTTCTCTGCATCCATCATTAAGATAGGTAGATTAACCGCACGTAGGCTACCTTCAGCTCGAAACCAGACCGACGCTGGTGCGAGTAAAACGAGGCATTTTACTCGGTGATTTGGTGTAGCCTCTATAAGCTGAGGTTTCCCATCCGGGGTCTCGTGAGGAAAAGAAGTCGGTACGCCACCCACCGCTGCTAATGCCGTGTAACCGCCCATGGAATGTCCAATGAGCGACACAGCATTCTGTATTAATTTGTCCTTGAACAGCATACTATCAAAAAACCAGTCGGTGGACATATTAAGATGTCTAGGTCTATAGATAAGATTCTGGGCTGTTCCTTCCAAACTATTGTCATTACGATTGTTAAATGGATGCTCTGGAATGCCGACAATAAAACCGTTGCGTGCTAAATGCTGCGCCAAAATCCGATACGCAAGCGGCGTACTGCCAGTACCGTGAGAGATGATAACCAAAGGGAACCTTCCTTCCGATGGCTCTGCCTCTCTCGCCAACTCTAACTGGTATGGACCCAATCGCTCTATTTGTTCGGGCTCGTCCGCTGGATACATTACCGTCATGGGAAATGTAATGCCTAGGGAGGAATCCTTTATTTCTACTTCTCGCCATCCTGCATAACTATTCTTAAATTCTGCGTTTCTTATCATCCACCATACCTTTCCTTTCTCGAATTAGCACAAAATACGTATGTTTATTCTGTATTAAAGCTTGTCATTATTGCATTTTAAATCCAAATATCATTGACTGCCGTTAATTCTGACTCCGCTCCTCCAGTATTTACTACACCTCTCGGCTCTACTAGCATGATATGGCACTCTTCATGTGCGAAAGGCTTGTGTTCGACTCCCTTAGGCACAATAAACATTTCTCCCTGAGAAACCTGTACCCGTCCATCTCTAAAATCAATGAACATCTCGCCCTCAAGTACAATAAAGACCTCGTCGGTATCTTGATGATCGTGCCATACAAAATCCCCAACTATTTTCACCAATTTAAATTGATAGTCATTCATTTCACCAATAACTTTCGGAGACCAATGATCACTAAATTTAGATAACTTTTCATGCAGTTTGATGGATTGATACTTCATAATACCCTCCTTTTAAACTAGATATCCTCAGACGGATTTATAATCGCCAGTACCTGGTGATCCTCCCACTTTCCGTTGATCTTTACGTTGCTTCGAGAAATGCCTTCTTTGTGAAAGCCAGCCTTCTCAAGCACACGGATGGATCCTGGATTCCGAGGAGAGGCTTCCCCGAAGATCCGGTGAAACTTTAGCTCATCGAAAGCATAGCGAACCACCTGCTTCACCGCCTCCGTCGTATAACCCTTGCCGTTATATGCTTGGTCTAGGCTGTATCCGATCATACAGCTCTGAAGCGGTCCTCTCACCACAAAAGATAGACCTATGCTGCCTATAATCCGGTCGTCCTCCTTGTGGCATACCACAAAGGAATATTTCCGATCCTCCATCATGTCGGTCTTGCTCTTAATAATCGTCTGGAGCTGGTACTCCTCCGTATAGTACTTCTCTTGGTTGTTTGGCGAAAACTTATCAAAGAACTCCTGATTGCGCTTGTACATTGCTGCCAATTCTGCGGCGTCCGTTTCCTCAGAGAACCGGATGTATACTTGCTGCTCCGACATCTGCACCATCCTTCCAAACTGTAATATTGAAAGAATTATATCACAGGATGAAGATTGGGAAATGATTTGATGAATGGTGTATATCAGGCAGCATTCCTTTGAATGTTAACTAAAAATATATACCATAATTATTGGATTGGATATAATGTTTTCTAAAAAAGGAGGATATATTGTAATGAATAATGCTTACGAAGTGCTTGAGGAGCGTATATCCGAATGGGGAATCTCTAATGAGGAAATTATTGCGGTTTATATCGTTGGGTCCCGGGCAAGAGAGGACAAACCTTTTGATGAGTTTTCTGACTTGGATGTAGTCGTCTTTTCAACGAATCCAGATTACTATCTTCAAAATGATCAATGGTTACTAAACATCGGCAAGGTTTGGACCAGCTTTATGTTTCGAACGGCAAAAGGAGATCCGGAAAAACTCGTTCTCTTTGACCAAGGGGCTGAGGTTGATTTTCTATTCCGTCATACATCCGATCTGGATCATATAATCAAAAATGGACGTATTCCTGAAGGGTTTCAGCGGGGGGTCAGGATGCTGCTCGATAAGACGGGAAATGGAAACCAAATCATCCCTCAAACCACTACGATCACGGTTACTCCTCCGATATCTGAAGGTGCTTATCTACAGGTTGTTAACATGTATTGCTTCGCCTCTCTCTATGTGGCTAAACAAATTTTGCGCAATGATCTGTGGGTAGCTAAGCAAAGAGATATGGACTGTAAACAATTACTGCTGCAAATGATAGAGTGGCATGCAAAAGCTGTACATGGATCGGAATATGATACTTGGCATGCAGGGAAATTCATAAATGAATGGGCTGATCAAGATGTCGTTGCTGATTTGAAAAAATCTTTTGGGGAATATGATCCCAATCATAGTTGGGAAGCACTGGTCGTATCCTTTGAGTTGTTCAAACGATTATCCTCGGAAGTGGCAGCTAAGTATAAATACGCGTATCCGGATGAATTATTTTTCCATATCCAATCCTGGTTAGGGGGACAACATGATAAGCATAGATAAAAAGTCGGACACCCTAATTGTTGTGCTGCATGAGATTTATGGGATTAACCAGCATATACAAAATTTTTGTAGCTTATTATCGGATCAGGGTTATGACGTCATTTGTCCAAATTTACTAGGCAAGGAAACGCCTTATGACTATTCTCAAGAGGAAACTGCCTACACCAATTTTATGGAGAATGTAGGATTTGACCGCGCTTTCTATCATATCGAAAGTTTATTATTAAGTAATCGAGCTCGTTATAAAAAGGTATTTATCGTCGGCTTTAGCATAGGGGCAACGATTGCCTGGCTGTGTAGTAAAGAAAAGTATGTTGATGGAATCGTAGGATACTATGGCTCTCGTATTAGAAATTATTTAGAAATAGCTCCACATGGTCCAATACTGCTTTTTTTCCCACAGGAAGAACCATCATTTAATGTGGATGAGCTCATTTCAACTTTAGACAACCGTAATATCCGGGTACATAAATTCAGTGGACAGCACGGATTCAGTGACCCGTACTCTCCCCGATATAACGTACACTCAGCTCAGCAATCATTTAAAGAAATGGTAAACTTCTTCAAGGAAGGTTGATCAATAAAAGCAGTCGTTTGCTTCCAGCCCACACCTTTTTCATTGCTATTGCCAATTCAAACAGTCTGCTTAACCCGAGGTATCTGATTAACCAGAGTGGTGGCCTCATTACCGTACCCGGGCACTTATTGAGCTACCGTCTGGGAATGACGTTTAAAAGAATGGCTAAAACCAACGGCTTTGCCAGAGGAGTCGTGGAGGCGATTGGCGTGGAACAAAGGGTGAGAGGCGATTCGGGAATCAAGATTTTCCGTGATCAAACGGTCATTCGTTTTACCCAGAGACGAACTGGGCCTGGAGATTCAGGTTCCGTATGGTTGAATGACAGTAACGATCGGTTGAACAACTATGCGGCCGCGGTCCATTTTGCCGGATCTACAGACGGAACGCGTTCTACATCTTTCCCGATTGAACGAGCGATGAGAACGTACGGAACCTTGGTCGCCATCCCGGCTGGAGCTGGAAGATATAAAGCAGGTGTAGCAAAGGGAAAGGCTCCAAAAAACAATTATGCCTATGTCCGTCCAATGACGAGAAAACAACTGGCCTTGTCTCCAATCATAAAATCCAATGCGGAATAAGAGAAGGACTAGAACTATGACGATCTAGTCGACTTCTATCGAAAATATCTCTTTAAAACCTCTTTTACCATCGGCTGTAATACGTATCGCTCGGGTTGTGGGCAGACGCTCGATCCAATTTAATTCGAATAATCTGTCTAGAACAGCACTTCCTAAAGCACCTGCAAGGTGATGGCGTCGTTCACTCCAATCCAGGCATTTATGTGAGAAGGAGCGGCGCTTTTGTCTTGTTTTTTTTAGATCAATCTGAAAGTCAGTGAAGAAAGCCTCTCCTGGTTCCGTGATATGAAGCCCGTCCTGATCCTCGAAAAGAATCCCCTTTTGAATGAAAAAATTCATGAGCTGTACGCCTAATTGACCCGCAACATGATCGTAGCAAGTTCTTGCCAACCGTAGGGCCTCGTTTTCAGAGGCATGTTTGAATGAATGGATAGGGACAGGCGGAGCTATGGATAAAAATGACTCCATCACCCGGGCAACTTCGGGGTCTTGAATGCCATAGTAACGGTGCCGCCCTTGTTTTTCCACAGTAACGACTTGTGCCTCGGTCATTTTTGCCAGATGGAAGCTGGCTG
Source organism: Paenibacillus sp. FSL H8-0168 (assembly GCF_038592955.1). Classification (NCBI taxonomy): domain Bacteria; kingdom Bacillati; phylum Bacillota; class Bacilli; order Caryophanales; family Paenibacillaceae; genus Paenibacillus; species Paenibacillus sp. FSL H8-0168. The sequence goes on from NZ_CP151948.1 coordinate 613,257, forward strand.
TTTGCGGTTTGATGCCTGCCATATGGGCCAATTCACTTGCCGTGTGGAACCTGCCGTCTAATAAAGCGGTGAGTATAGCTGCACGGGAAGGCTCGCTAACAAGAGAAGCAATCATGGCTACATTTGACTTGGTACTCATGGCACGGTTATCCCCCTTTGTAATCCATACTTCGATGAAGGTTGAAATATTTATATTTTACAATAGGGAGGTAGATCTGAATAGAAGGAGAAGAGATGATGAACCCAATACATCAGATGAATGAGATGAATCATAGCCCAGACGTTAAAACGATTAACCCTAGCATTTTATATTACGGAACCCCTGTGATTTTACTCAACACGCTGAATGAGGATGGAACAACCAATATTAGCCCCATTTCCTCCTCGTGGGCATTAGGAGATTGTGTGGTACTAGGTATTGGAATTGGTGGCAAAGCATTAGAAAATATGGAGCGGCATCCCGAATGTGTAATCAACGTCCCGGGTCCTTCCATGTGGGAAAATGTAGAACGTTTGGCTCCTTATACAGGCAAGAATCCTGTTCCAGCGGAAAAGAAGGAAAATGGATTTATGCACCATAAAGATAAGTATGAGATCAGCGGACTAACTTCGATTGAGTCGAATAGGGTCAAGCCCGCCCGAATCAGGGAATGTCCTATTCAAATTGAAGCCAAGGTGAAGGATGTGAGAATCCCTAACCATTCTCCTTATTTTGCGATCGTCGAAACTCAAGCCATACAGGTGCATGTTCATCAGGATATCATCCTCGGTGAGAACCATATTGATCCGACAAAGTGGAGCCCACTCATCTATAATTTCCGTCATTATTTTGGTCTGGGTGAGCATTTGGGCAAAACCTTCAGATCTGAAACCTGATATTTCAATAAAATTATAATATCCTACCTGAATAATGAGAATTATCTTCCCAAATCGTTCTTTTTGTGCGAGAATGATTGAAAAATCATCCATGAGTACGCATACAGGAAGAGACGATTCATACAGCACGTATAACAAGGGAGGAAATAATCATGTCAGAAGAACGCAAGCTGTCATTCGAAACTTTGGCTGTCCATGCCGGACAACAAATTGATCCTACTACCTTTGCCCGCGCCGTTCCGTTGTATCAAACCACTTCATATGGATTTCGGGATGCGGAGCATGCGGCTGATTTGTTCTCGCTGAAAGAATTCGGCAACATTTATACGCGTCTGATGAATCCGACCACGGATGTATTCGAGCAACGGATCGCCGCGTTGGAAGGCGGGGCTGGCGCGTTGGCAACGGCTTCGGGAGCGGCGGCGATTTCATTCTCCATCCTGAACATTGCGGGAGCTGGGGATGAGATTGTGTCGGCCTCCAGTCTGTATGGCGGTACATATAATCTATTTTCTACGACACTGCCGAAATTGGGCATTAAAGTACATTTTGTCGATTCGGATGATCCAGAGAACTTCCGTAATGCCATTACGGATAAGACGAAGGCATTATTTGCCGAAACGATTGGTAACCCACAGGGCAATGTGCTGGATGTGGAAGCTGTAGCGGCGATTGCGCACGAATATGGTATTCCGCTGATTGTGGATAATACGTTCCCAAGTCCTTACTTGTTGCGTCCTATTGAATACGGAGCAGACATTGTCGTGCATTCTGCAACGAAGTTTATTGGCGGACACGGTACGTCTATTGGTGGGGTGATCGTGGACAGCGGCAAGTTTGACTGGAAAGCGAGTGGTCGTTTCTCTGGACTGACTGAGCCGGACCCGAGCTACCACGGAGTTGTTTACACCGAGGCGGTGGGACCTATCGCATATATTATCAAGGCACGGGTGCAATTGCTGCGGGACTTGGGAGCGGCCATTTCTCCGTTTAATTCATGGCTGCTGCTTCAGGGCTTGGAGACACTTCATCTGCGGTTGGAGAGACATAGTCAAAATGCCTTGAAGGTAGCGCAATATCTCGAAGGCCACAAGGATGTGGAGTGGGTCAGCTACACCGGGCTGCCAAGCCACCCGTCCTACGAATTAGCTCAGAAATACTTGCCAAAGGGACAGGGAGCGATTCTGACCTTCGGTATTAAAGGTGGAAGCCAAGCGGGAAGCAAGCTAATTGCGAATGTAAAGCTATTTTCTCATTTGGCGAATGTGGGTGATTCCAAGTCTTTAATTATTCACCCGGCAAGCACAACACACCAGCAGTTGAATGTGGAAGAACAGGTCGCTGCCGGAGTCAAACCAGAGCTGTTACGCCTATCTGTCGGGACAGAAGCGATAGACGATATTTTGTACGATCTGGAGCAGGCGATCGCGGCCAGCCAGCAGTAGACCCTTCTTAGACTAAGTGTGACAGAGCAATCGTGTAGCATCGCAAGTGATTTTTCGACCCAGATCAGTATTCGTTCAGGGTTGATCAGGCGGGGGGCGACCTCCGTCTTTTTTTGCGTGTTGACATCATACCCCCATAGGTATATATTATACCCCATAGGGTATATAAGGAGGGGAAGAAATGGGTAGGAAAATAGTTATTATTGGCGGGGTAGCAGGTGGAGCTTCTGCTGCTGCGAGATTGCGTAGATGGAATGAGGAAGACGAGATTATTCTGTTTGAACGCGGAGAGCATGTTTCTTTTGCGAACTGTGGCCTTCCCTACTATATTGGCGGGACAATCCATGCGCGGGAGAAGCTGTTTCTCCAGACGCCTCAAGGGATAAGAGACCGTTTTAATATAGATGTAAGGGTACTGAAAGAAGTGATACAAATAGACCGCGAGCAGAAGCTCGTCCGCTTCCGCGATATGATTACAGGGGAAACGGATGAGCAGCCGTACGATATTGTGATATTGTCGCCAGGAGCCAAACCGATGATACCGGACATTCCCGGATTACATGAAGCTGTGAATGTATTTACATTAAGAAACATTCATGACACGGACGTTATTAAGGCATATGTAGATGAAAGGCATCCAAAACATGCCACGGTGATCGGGGCCGGATTTATTGGGCTGGAGATGGCCGAGAATCTGCGGGAGCGTGGACTTGCAGTAACCATTATTGACATGGGACAACAATTGCTGAATCCGCTAGACCCTGAAATGGCCAAATGGGTGGAACAACATATGAAGCTGAACGGGGTGGAGGTGCGTTTAGAGGAAGGAGTCACGGCTTTTGATGAGCAGGGTACACGGCTCCGTTTGACCTCCGGGGGTGTGCTTCAGACGGACATGGTTATTCTGGCGATCGGTGTTGTTCCTGAAAATGAGTTGGCCAAGCAAAGCGGATTGGAACTTGGTTTTCGCGGCGCCATTCAGGTCAACGCCCAACTGCAAACCAGCGATCCGGCCATTTATGCGGTGGGGGATGCCATCCAGGTCAAAGACCGCAATCATGGGTTTGCAACGATGGTATCACTAGCTTGGGGAGCCAATCGTCAGGGGCGTTTGGTAGCGGATCATATTAACGGTCAAGCAATTTCTTATGATGGGGCGCTTGGAACATCCGTAATTAAGACCTTTGCATTGACTTCAGCTTCTACAGGTAATAATGAAAAAACATTACAGCGGCTGGGCGTTCCTTATCAGGCTGTTCATATTCATCCTGGTTCGCATGCCGGCTATTACCCTGGCGCATCACCCATTGCTATGAAGCTGCTCTTTAATCCTGAGAACGGGATGATCTATGGGGCGCAGGCTGTTGGAGCTGATGGAGCAGACAAAAGGATTGATGTCATTGTGACGGCTATTCGTGGCCATTTGAACGTCCGTGAACTGGCTGATATTGAACTTGCTTATGCACCTCCCTATTCTTCAGCAAAAGACCCTGTGAATATGGCGGGTTACGTGGCTTCGAATATCATGGATGGGCTGGTCCAAACGATACAGTGGCATGAAGTTGATGATTTTCACCGCAATGGTGGTCTTATAATTGATGTAAGGGATGCGGTGGAGCTACAGGCAGGAGCCATTCCAGGTTCTGTTCATATTCCTCTGGCCGAGATTAGAGAGCGGATGGCAGAAATCCCTAGTGATCTGGAGATCGCGGTATCCTGCCAAGTCGGTCTGCGAGGCTATATTGCGGCCAGAATTTTGACTCAATACGGTTATCGGGTGAGGAACGTTGATGGTGGCTATAAGACGTATTCGGTTATGGCTGAACGTGATCATCTCTTAAAATAGTTCATCACCCATCCAATCTGGTTGAGGTGATCCGTTACTTCGCCGTGCAGCGCACCAAAGAAAGTATCTTGTAGCTCCACGGTAACGGTACCTTTTTCTGTTAGTGCGTGGTAAGCTTGCTTAAGCTCGTCCTCACTTTCACAGTCGAGAATGATTTGAACATGCTGCGCTTTCAGCGGTTTACCGTAGGAATCTGAAAAATGGATATGACTGCTACCCAGGTGAAGTTCAGCGTGCAAGAGTCTGCCTTCCTGCTTGTTTAACACTTTGATTTTCCCGCCTAACACCGATTGGTAATAATCAATGGACTGCTGCACATCGTTTACAATGACAAAAGGACTTGCACTTCTCATGGGATCATTTCCTTTCATGTCTTTGGTGTAGGATCGCTACTGTACATTATTTACGTTATCCGCAGGGTTTACCCCTTTTCTGATCAAATTATGGCTTGGTTCACTGTGTGACGTCTGTTACAATAGAATAGGCATATACGAATGGATAGAAAAGAGGTTGAACAGGTGGGCACTTCAGTGATTTGGGAAGCAGTTATATATTGGGTGATCTTGGTGATTTCCGCTCTGTGCGTGATCGCAGTATCTGGTACTCGGAAGACAGCAAGCACGATTATTTTAGCGCCCGTTGTTTTGTTCTGTACCATATTTATGATGCAGGGATCAGTGTTTACTGCCATGAATCACCCGACGATGGGGTCTAATGTCGGTTTGGGTATGGCATTTCTGACAACATGGGTGGTCAGCGGAATATTGTTTGCTGTAGCGCTTGTAATTGCTTTTATTAAATATAACAAGAAGAACAAGGCGTAATTTTAGCCTTAACCTCAGAGGGATAAAGGCTTTCGGTGATGTGCCGAAAGCCTTTTTTTGTATTTTTTAACGATGGAGGATGACTCTGCTTATCTGCGTCTTCTCATAAGCAATACAACGATCAGCACGACGATGATCACGATCAATAGGAATTTCATATTCAATAACCTCCTTGGTCTGTCTCATATTTGGTATTAACCACTTTGAGTTAGTATGTACCGATGGATCTCAAGCAAGTATCTATTGTCGAGGGCTTGGGGAAAATTAGAATGTGGGACTAAAAAGAGGTTTACAGGCTTAGCTGGAAAGTGTATACATAAAGTAAGGAGGCGATTGCCATGAGTGATCGTGCATTTCATTTGTTCTATATTATTTTCTTAACGGTTCTGGCACTTGGAAGTGTTGGTGGAATCGCCTGGTGGTTACGCTCTATTGGTCGTCAGGAGAAGGAAAAAAACTAAATTCAACATGGGCATACAAGCCCGAATGCATCTTCCAGTAGGAGGGTGCATTTTTATATGTTATAATGGGAACATATGTTCTTTGTAGGAGGGAAGACGATGTTGCCAGATTTGGAACGAAAGCTGCTACGTATTTTGTATAATTATTTCGCCCAGCATCGCCACATGCCCACAATGGCGGAATTGACCGTAAAAACAGGCAAGCGAGACGCTGAAATTACAGTCGCCTTGCGACATATGGAACAGGAGCGTTACATCACTTGGGAAAACAATTCAGGTACCCAGCATGTTGTTTTACTGGAAGGGTGGGAACGTCCCTCGACCCAAAGGCGCACCCAAGCGGAAACAAGACGTTCCACTACGCAAACGATGCCGCCCGATGGTACAGAATATTGGACGAATTATTAGAAGGTATATAAAACTGGAAAATTAATGAGTTTTTAAGGTGCATATCATTTAGTTTTAAGAAAGCGAGACTATAATGACCCTATTAACCCCTTTTTGATCAAGCTATAGGCCCTGCCGATGTATCGGCAGGGCCACTTTTTTGTTCATAGATATGCTTTCCGTATATGAAAAATCCCCCGGGGATCATCCGGAGGATGGTGCAGTTTGCATATACTGCACGGCCTGCTCAAACTTCATCGTTTGATGGCATAATATATATTCAACCCCTGCTACCTTGCATTATATGGTCAGCATGTTCATAAGGGGCAGTGTGATTCCACTGTTCATTTTCCAAACGACAAAAGCCCTACCTCTCTTTCGTCCTTGCGGCTCCGATGACCGCGCCAGTGTGAATGTGAAAATCTTCGGCAAAAGCTCAAAATTCTACATTAGGGTTATACATAAAATTTGGAGAAGCTCCATACGGTGATTAGGAGTAATAGCTTGTTGCGTGGAATCTTATGGGGTTAATACATATTCTAATAGTATAGCAAGAATGATTATAAAACACAAGTCATTTTTTGCTTTTTGATGATAGACTGGAAAAAATGTTGTCTAAAATGTCCTTCCCTCGCGAGTTTCTTAATTAAGAATAAGATGATTTTCCATCTATAAATTGCAGATTAAAAGCCGTCCTCGTATTTATGTAAAATGCTCGAGCAAGAAGGTAAACTTTTGATGGATGGACTCCGATATTGAATACACAAGATATTTTAGAGTGTACGGATGAAAAGAGGGGTAGCAATTTGCCGACCTATAAGCGTTTTATTCAGCATGTTATCCTGAACTATATTATAGGTTCGTTTATCGCTGTATTGTTGGTAGGTATGATTTTTGTATTTTCCACGTTAAATGTAGCCCACTATGAAATTCTGGGTCTTGTAAAAATTATTGCATTTTCCAGCGTCATTATGATTGCTTGTGAAACCATAGTGTTTCGAATGCATTTGAGACCCGTTCATCGTTTTTTTTACGGCAATCAGGAAACACTCAAGGATGTAGAAGCGGTGTATATCCGGGTTCATCATCTGCCTAATTTGTCAGTTTTACGTATTGTTGGACCGCATTTGTTAGGCTTCTCTATCCCGGCAGCCGTCATTGCCTTATGGATGATACATACTGGACAACTTACCTTTCCCTTGTATTATGTAGGAATCGCCTGTATAGGAGCTTGTCTGGTTGCTTCGATGCACGCACTGGTTGAATTTTTCCTGACAATGAGAGCAATCAAACCGCTTCTGGAGGAAATTCGTGATCGAACCTACCAGCAATATGGATTAAACCTGTCTCTGCGAGGACGAGTCCTGCTATCGCTTCGGCATAAATTTCAGTTAAGTGCGACGCTCATTGGTGCTTTTCCTTTATTTTTATTTTGTTTAGCTACACAGATTCGCCTGGAACGTTTGGAGGCGACGGATTCTAGCTCCTATTGGGCTTGGGCGGGTACGATTTTAATTTTTGGTGTAGCCTTTGCTTATCTGGGCGGCAGGTTGCTGACCCGTGAGATCGAACAACCGATCCACCATCTGCTGGAAAAAATGAATGAAGTGAAGGAAGGCCGCCTGAACAGTAATGCCAGCGATTTGTATTCGGACGAATTTGCGGAGCTGGTCGAAGGATTTAACATGATGATCGAGGGCCTGAAGGAACGGGAAGAAAAGAACGGTCAGCTATTGGACAGTTACTTCGCCACCTTGGCGGCAGCACTGGATGCGCGAGATGCCTATACAGCAGGACATTCTTTGCGTGTAGCTGAATACTCCGTACTCATTGGGCGCAAGGGAGGTTTGAATGAGACGGACCTCGACTTGCTGCGCAAAACAGCCTTGCTGCATGATATCGGTAAAATCGGCGTAGCTGACGCTGTGCTGCTCAAGGACGGCAAGCTGACGGACGAGGAGTTTGATCAGATTAAAATGCACCCGGTTATGGGAGAGAGCATTCTCCGGCAAGTTGAGCCGGCTTATGCTATGGCCCCTTATTTGCCCGGCGTGCGCTCGCACCATGAGCGTTATGATGGCAAGGGATACCCTGACCAGCTCGCAGGGGAAGATATCCCCTTATTCGGGCGAATCATTGCTGTAGCGGATGCTTATGATGCGATGACGTCTGATCGTCCCTATCGGCAAGGTATGAAGGAAGAGAAGGCGGTTATGATATTGGAAGAGGGAAAGGGAACCCAATGGGACCCTTATTTTGCCGAATTATTTGTCAAAGAGTGGCGCCGGAACAAAGGCATCACAAGCTGACTCTATAGGTATCAGTACTAGGGCGAGCCATTGAGGTTCGCTTTTTTTATATACGGATATAAGATCTTTTGACATGTCGAAAGATGGGGCTTCATGTTATGATGTACAAGAAAGGCAAACGCGGTTAACATAGGCCTGGCATCCAATTTTTTGCGCTATGGGAGTGTGAGTCCATGCAATTTTCAATGATGTTTTTAATGAATTTGGGGATGCTGATTGCCGTTGCCTATGTGGCGAACGTGATTTATAAATATGGTTTGAGTCGTACCTCTTCGCGGTTCAAATATGTCAGCTCGGTGCTGCTAGTGATATTTGGCGGATGGGTCAGCTCTTGCTTTGGTTTTAACTTTAGTGAAACAGTTATTTTTGATCTGCGTTTCGTACCGCTGATTATCGCGGCGTTGGTGTATCCTCGCTCTTATACGCTTATTATTATTGGGGTCGCAATCGGACTTACGAGATTTACCTTCGGCCTGCATATGGCGGCGTGGGTCGGCTTTTTGAATATGAGCATTCTGGGTGTCCTGTGCGCTGGATTGAATTACTGGATGCGCCGTTCCACCTGGCGTTTGATTATCAAGGCATCGGTAACCATTTTAGCGGTTAATATCGTAAATACGTTAAATATTGCCTGTCTAGGCGTCATTCCCTGGCGCTATTATGTAGCGGAGGTTGTTCCTCTTACACTGCCAATCGGCATCGTCCTCAGTTTTTTATTTGCTCTGATTTTACGGGACTTTCAGATGGAGCAACAGCGCAATCATCAGATTAAGCAGGCGAATGAGTTGTTATCTGAGCAGCGAGATGAGTTGCAGAAGGCAAAGGTCATTCTAGAGGAACGTGCCAAGCAACTGATGATGGCTTCCCAATATAAATCAGATTTTATGGCAACGATGTCGCATGAGTTACGTACACCTCTTAACAGCATCATTAATCTGGCGCAAATTATCAACGAGCAGGGAAAAGAGCTGGATGAGGACGAGCTAGACCAGTACAGTGATCTAATTTATGCCTCCGGGCATGATTTGCTCCAATTGATCAACGATATTCTGGACCTATCCAAGGTCGAGGCTCGGCACATGGAAATCGTAAGTGAGCCAGTCAGTGTGCGTGAGATTGCGCAGGTGATGATGATGCATTTTGAAGTCACAGCGAAGGATAAAAATCTGGAATTCAGCTTGAAGGAGCATGAGCCTATACCGAATGAAATCAGGTCTGATTCCAAACGCGTACAGCAAATTTTGCGTAATCTGTTGTCCAATGCCTTTAAGTTCACTCATGAAGGACGTGTATTGCTGGAAATCAGCACACAACATCTGGATCGAAAGGGACAAGAGGGAGATTGGGTTGTATTTGCTGTAAAAGATACGGGCATCGGCATTTCCAAGCTTCAGCAGCATGTTATTTTTGAGGCATTCCAGCAGGCGAACGGTTCCATTAATCGTAAATATGGAGGAACTGGGTTGGGATTGTCCATCAGCCGTGATTTTTCCCGCTTGTTGGGCGGGTTTATCCGTCTGGAGAGTGAGGAGGGCAAGGGAAGTACATTTTCCCTGTACCTACCGATGTGTCCGTCCAAAAGCAAGGAGGCGGACGAACAGCCGTTTAAATTAACCTAATCGCAATTGTAGGAGCAGGAGCGCTATGGCACAAAGGAGAGGTCTATCATGGAACGCAAAGCGGTCGTTGTGGGTGCAACAGGGCTTGTCGGGGGTTATGTTGTACGAGAGCTGCTGGTGCAAAAGGAATACAACCACGTCATGGTTATGGGCAGACGTCCATTGGACATCAAGCATCCCAAGCTGGAGCAGGCGCTCATCGATTGGGAACAGCCGCAGAAAGCGGCGTTCGCCTTCGAAGGAGTGGATGATGTTTTTTGCTGCCTTGGGACAACGATGAAAAAGGCGGGCTCCAAGGAGCAGTTCCGTCAGGTGGATCTGGACTACCCGGTGCTGACAGCCCAGTTGGGCAAAGAAGCTGGAGCGGTACAGATGCTTGCGGTCTCTGCGATGGGTGCCGATCCAGACTCACGCGTGTTTTATAATCGTATCAAGGGTGAGGCTGAAGAGGCGCTTGCTGCTGTCGGATTGCCTGCGCTGCATTTGTTCCGTCCGTCGCTGATTTTGGGCGCGAGACCTGAACGACGTTTGGGCGAAGCCGCTGCCGCTGTTGTCATGAAGGCACTGGACGGCCTGATGACGGGCAAGCTCGCTTCCTACCGCGCTATCCCGGCCCCGGTCATCGCACGAGCCATGGTACGAATTGCTCTCGCACAGGCGAGCGGCGTACATATTTATCCGAACGACATCATTCGAGTCATCGGTGCAGAACTAACATCCGATGATGAGAAACCCGGTACAGGAACGGCTCCTGATGAGAATATGTAAAACCACAGCTAGGGTTAAAAATGACAATAACGCTGCTGCTGCCCGATGATTCGGACAACAGCGGCGTTATTTGTGTTTTATTGGCGGTTTGTATGTTGCGACACATCTATCGTAATCTCTAATTCATCAATATAATGACGTGTCCAGTTGCCATTAGCATCGAGTAGGGCACTGCCTCCTGGTTGTGTTGGCAAGATATAAGGCTTGAAGATGATCTTCTGGGGAGTGTCCACAAAAGCAGTAAATAGGGTGATCATTTTGCTGTTACGTTCTTTGGTAAGAGGAACTCCAGAGCCGCTTAGGAGTTGGAGTTCTCTTCCCTGCTCGTCGAATACAGCATAATCAAGCATATCCAATTCCTTTTTGGTGTACTGGATCGTTTGTCCGTTTTTGATGTCATTGTACTCTCGCTCCACGGTGTACTCATCCGGCATATGTGCAATATCGGTCAGCATTTTGAACGACGTTGTGATCTTGGTCGTGATGGGTGTGATTTCTACCTTTTCTGCCATAAATGCAAGATACGGATTAGACTTACTCATTTGCAGCTGAAGTATCTTGTTATTTATTTTAGTTTTGTGAACCGTGGTTTGTATGCGAAACGGCTCGGCTACACCTTTTAACTTTGCATATACCTCTAGCTCAAACTGATCTGGTAAGGCAGGTTTACCACTGGCAGGGTCACGTATATACGCAATCAGCATAGAATTACTATCTTTGCCTGGGCGGCCATACATGAAATTAAAGGCGCCGTTATTGCTATTGACCGATGTCCCATTGATGAACAGGTCCACTTTCTCCAGAATGTCCTCTTCGGGCTGTCCTTGCGTTTGGATCGCCGGATATAGGGTTTGATGTTGTGAATCTCCGCCGCTCTTTTCCAACGCCACGACCAAGCGTGTCCCGTCAAATATGATTTGTGGTACCTTTAATGTAATACCGCTATGGGTAACACTGAGATTCGAGGAAGTTGCCAATCCTTTCTGATCAGCGGTTTGCAGCCCGAGATCCCCAGCAAGCTTGAACACGCTATCTACAAGGGGGACCTGTTTCAATGATTCTGCCATTGTAGGCGAAACAAAGGCGCTACCGATGATCATAACGCTAATGACAGCCGCAGAAGCAGCGGCAATTGCGGTTCCCCGGAGAAATTTTTTGCCCGGTCGATGTAAGGAAGGAGACTTGGATAACGGCCCCCCATCCGATTCCATTTGTGTGTAAAATGCATCTAAGCGTTCTCTTACCAAATCGGGAATCATTACCGTGTCTGCGTCCAAGTTTACTTTTTCTGATTGTAATTTCCGATCCAGCTCTTGATTCTGTTTCTCAATCTCTGAAGGGCTCATTGAAAGGTCACCTTCCTTTCTCCACGATTTTGTAGCAGGTCCATTAATATTCTGCGAGCACGGTGCAATCGTGTTTTGACGGCCCCCTCTGATACATCCAGTACCTCTGATATTTCTCTGATCGGCATATCGCGCAAATAGTGCAGGGAAATTACGGTTCGCATGGATTCCTCCAAGTGGTCGATGGCCTCGCGCAGTTCGATTTTTTCATATCCGCCCGAGGTGGAGGGTTCCTTTATAAATTCCGCCACGGGTAAGATCCGTTTTTGCTTGCGGATAATGAGATGGCACTCATTAATGAGGATACGAAGCAGCCATGTTTTAAAATAACGAGGTTCACGCAGCTCACCCAGAGACTGGTATGCCTTGAGCATCGCTTCTTGCATCGCGTCCGCGCAATCTTCATTGCTGCGAAGAATGGAACGCGCCATGCCATACATATCGGATTCCATATGTTTCATCAAGGCGACGAATGCCTTGCGGTCTCCCTGCCTTGCTTGGTGTAAGTTTGTTTCGAGATTCAAAGGATGGTGCCCCTTTCCCGTCTATACTAGCTATGTTCATTGTACCTGTATCTGGATTTATAAAATTTATTTTGTAGCTGGTTATAGGAGTTAGATGATACATAGGTGCTAAAGGTTACAGCGGAAATAAAAAAATATAGCACCTTCCCAATGAGGTGTCTTAAAAGAAACCCTGTGCGTTATTCCGTCGCACGGAATAGTGGCTTTGGACTGCACATGCTATAATACGGTGAACCAGTATCAGGAAGGAGAATCCAACCCATATGAAAAAAACAATTGCTACTGAAAAAGCACCTGGTGCTATCGGCCCTTATAGCCAAGCGGTAGAGGCAGGCGGGTTTATTTACACTTCGGGACAGCTTGGACTGAATCCGACAACAGGTGAGTTTGGTAAGGATGTACAGGAGCAGGCACGCCTGTCCTTGAGCAATGTACAAGCCATTCTGGAAGAGGCAGGCAGCAACATGAACCAGGTTGTGAAAGCGACTGTATTCCTGAAGGACATGAACGATTTTGTCAGCGTCAATGAGGTGTACAGTTCTTTCTTTGAACAACCCTACCCAGCACGCAGTGCGGTGGAGGTAGCTCGTCTGCCTAAGGATGCACTGGTAGAGATTGAAGTCATTGCATTGAAGGGCGAATAGTCTGAAAGATCCGTTCATAAAATAAAAAGTTTGCATGGCAAACGGGTGTCCCTGTTAAATAGAGACACCCGTTTGCTCAAATTTAATGTGTTTTGTTTGGAATCTGAACGATTTGTTGACATGATTCTTCGTATGTATGAAAAAAGGTCGGATTACATTTTCAATATGAAGAAAACAAATGCAGATCACTCGACAAGCAAGCTTATAGATTTGATTAAAGTCTATACCTAATCATATTGGATAAAATGAATAAACAAAGCAAGCGAGCTTGGGCTAGATGATTCAGACCCAAACTCGCTTGTTCTTGCTAGAGATCATATTCGTTTTCTTTAATCCCGGTCTCGATTACGGGCAAAGAATAGCCATAGCGCGTACACCAGAATGATTGCCGCCAAGATCAATGCGGCTAGCCGTGCATTTTCATTGTTGGGATGCTCGACGGCGATGGCGACATAGGCCCATACAAATACGAGAGGATAAATGCTGTCGCGATAAGGGAAGCTGACCATGATCGCCAATGCGGTGCCGATGAGCAGGAAAATGATCGCCCATGTCGTATCGCTGAGTCCCCAGCCACTCCATTCATTCTTTTCCAGTGCCACTGCAATGTTGATAATAGTAGCAACGGATACCCAACCGAGATTGAGGCTGAATGGTAGCTTGACGAACCACATTTCTCCAAGGGTTGGCTGCGGCGTGCGGGTACGTACATATACGACGCTCAGGGAAAGCAAGTATAGAATAATGACGATGACGCACAGCTCTACGTATACATACTGCCAGAGGAAAATCCAGATGATATTGAAGAGACAGCTTAGAATAAAAAAAATACCGATGGACTGAACGCTTGTCTTGGATTGCCCTGTAGGTGTAGCTTGGTACACGACAAAGCAGGCGAGCAGTACGTAGATGACCGACCAGATGGAAAAAGCATAACCCGCTGGTGTGATCAAGGTAGGGTACATGTTGGATACAGCAGCAGTGCTTCTGCCGCCGATAGGAAGTGTAGAAGCCAGAATGTTAACGAGAACGACAGCGATAAATGCAATAATATTCCACCATTTATACGGATGACTTCGTGACATAGGGATATCTCCTCCTCAACGAATGATGATCCAAAATGACCGACTGGTCACAACTTCTATTATGAATATACCCACTTTGCTTTCGAATATGTCCTAACGGAAAAAGTTTCTTGATCCCAGTATAATCATAAAAAGTTGTATGTATATGCAGTCATATGTAGTACAATGGTGAAAATTTTAAGCACTATATAAGCTGAAATTCCTCAGATTCGACTTATATAGAAGTAAGGAGATAAGTAGAATGAATGGCTTGGAGAAAGTAGGGAAATTTGTAGGAGGAACCTTTTCCATCTGGGTACTTTTATTTGCATGCTTGGGATTTTTCTTTCCTGCGGCGTTTACAGGGTTGAAAGGATACATACAGTTATTTCTGGGCATTGTCATGTTTGGGATGGGATTAACTTTATCTGCGGCTGACTTTCGTGAAGTATTCCGGCGCCCAGTGGATGTGGCTATTGGTGTGGTCGGGCATTATCTGATTATGCCGTTTCTGGCCTTTGGATTGGCATTAGTATTGCAGCTGCCACCGGATATTGCGGTAGGTGTCATTTTGGTAGGCTGTTGTCCGAGTGGAACTGCCTCCAACGTAATGACGCTCTTATCCAAAGGCGACGTGGCATTGGGCGTGTCGATTGCTTCGGTGTCAACGCTGATTGCTCCACTGGCTACTCCGGCGATGATTAACCTGCTTGCTGGACGTTGGATGAATATTGATGCGAAGTCGCTGATCATGGATATTCTCATCGTAGTTATTGTCCCCATAGTGCTGGGTGTTATCGTTAAGTCGCTATTTCGCAAACAGGCAGAAGCCAGTGTTCAGGCGCTGCCGCTCATATCAACACTGGCGATTGTACTCATCGTGGCTATTGTGGTTGCAGGCAGCAAAGGCAAGATTTTGGAGACAGGTCCGATTATTTTTGGTGTGGTTATTTTGCATAATGGTATCGGGTTCCTGCTTGGATATTGGTTTGCCAAGCTATTCGGTATGAATCTTTCCAAGCGTAAAGCTGTTACGCTGGAAACGGGAATGCAGAATTCCGGACTGGGCGCTGCGCTTGCAGCAGCTCACTTTAACCCGATTGCTGCTGTACCAAGTGCGATTTTTAGCGTGTGGCATAATATTTCCGGCTCGTTGCTCGCGACCTGGTTTTCCCGCCGGGAGGAGAAGAACAGCACAGCCGGGAACCATTAAAAGCTTTGTCAGTGGCTTGTGATAAGTAGCTGCGGTTCAGCTTCTTCGAACAGTTTAGAGAAGGTCAGAAAGGATAGATTTGACTTTGTAGTTGCGGATCTTTATACTGTGGTTATTACAACCACTGTATTTAAGTAAGCAACAGGAGTTTAAGTTCGTTATGGAAGGAAAACTGCATCGTATTCGGCTTCATGCTCAACAGCCTTATATTATCTGATCTGATTTAAACTGAAGGAGAGAGAACGAATGAACCCAAAATATAAGTCTCTATTTGAAGCTTTTACCCTGCCATCCGGTGTTACGTTGAAGAACCGTATTACCATGGCACCTATGACTAACTTTGCTTCCCACGAAAATGGTGAAGTCAGTGACCAGGAGCTGGCATACTACCGTGAACGTTCCGGTGGTGTGGGCGCGGTTATTACCGCTTGTGTGTATGTAACTCCAGATGGCAAAGGCTTTGTTAATGAGTTCGGTGCGGACAAGGATGAAATGATTCCGAGCCTGCGTCGTCTGGCGGATACGATTCATCAAGAAGGCGCAAAAGCGATCCTGCAAATTTATCATGGTGGCCGCCTGTGTCCACCAGATCAAATTCCAGATGGACAGCCGATCAGTGCAAGCGCAGTAGCCGAGGAAAAAGAAGGTGCGCCTGTGCCGCGTGAAATGACCTCCGATGATATCCACCGCGTCATCCGTGCCTATGGCGAAGCAACTCGCCGAGCGATTGAAGCAGGCTATGATGGTGTGGAGCTTCACGGAGCGAACGGTTACCTGGTCCAGCAGTTCTTCTCCCCGCACTCCAATCTTCGTACCGATGAATGGGGAGGAAGTCTTGAAAAACGATTGACCTTTCCGCTGGCGGTTGTTCACGAAGTGAAGAAAGTGATCGCAGAACATGCAAAGCGGCCATTCATCTTTGGATACCGCTTGTCTCCTGAGGAAGGACACACACCAGGCATTACGCTGGAGGATACGATGGTGCTTGTAGACCGTCTGGCGGATCAAGGGCTGGATTACCTGCACATTTCCGTAAATCATTTCTTCGGTGGTTCATTCCGTGACCGCAGTGACGAACGGTCACGTACGGTTCTCATCCATGAGAAGGTAGGTAACCGTGTGCCGATTATGGGAGTCGGGTCGCTGAATACACCGGACGAAGCGCTTGCAGCACTGGAGACAGGTGTACCGCTTGTATCGCTGGGACGTCCGCTTTTGATGGAGCCACAATGGGTTCAGAAGGTACAAAACGGCACAGAAGATACCATTCGCACGACATTATCCAAGCAAGCCCAGCAGGAGCTAGTCATTCCTGACTACTTGTGGGGTGCGTTGACGACCCTTCCAGGCTGGATGCCTGTTACGGACTAAATTTTGAATGATGGAGATACCCTAGGCTGCTCTCATGCACCTGGGGTATTTTCCTGTCTTGTGACCGTGAACAATAATATAGGAATAACTGAGAAAGAAGGAAAATGACAATGTTACATAAAGCTAATGGCGCCATTTTGATAAAGTCCACCCATTTGGGGCTACAGATTCGATTGTTACAAGTAAGTGATGCAGAACGTTTATTAGAGATCAGACGTGAAAATTTTGATTTTTTCAAACCGTTCGAGCCAGAACGACCTGAAATTTACTTTACGCTGGAAGAACAGGCGCGTCTGATTTCTAACGGTTTGGAAGCGGCACAAGCCGGACAGGGATATACGTTTGGACTTTTTTTGCCGGAAAATGATAAGCTGATCGGCAGAATGGAGCTGTCGGGTATCGCTAGAGGCCCCTTTCAAAACGCCAGTCTGGGTTACTTTGTAGATCCTGCATACCACGGACAAGGCTATGCCACTTCCGCAGTGAAGGATATTGTACGCTACGCCTTAAATGAGTTGGAATTACACCGTATTCAAGCTGGAGTGATGCCAAGAAATACGCCTTCCAATCGAGTGATGGAAAAGGCAGGATTTCGCCGCGAAGGGCTGGCTCTCAACTATTTGAAGATTAATGGTGTGTGGGAAGATCACGTGTTGTATGCGGTCACGGCTGAGGATTTGCAGAATGGCGTTTTCTGAATTCGCCGGGCGTGACCCCCTCCAGTTTTTTGAACACCTTGCCAAAATATTTTTCATCCTGATACCCGACCATACCGGCAATATGATGAAGGCGCAGCTTGTCATTCAGCAGCAATAGTTTTGCCTTGCTCATCCTGATCTGACACAAATAGTCTGACAGATTAACCCCGTACTCCTGCTTGAATTTACGTGAAATATATTCCCGACTGAGATAAAAGCGGCTCGCCATATCCTGTAGAGAAATGTCCTCGTCATAGTGTGCATCCAGATAGCGGGCAATATCACGGATGGTCGGGTTGTTTGGGCTATGGTTTGGTGTAAGTGCCTGACCGGCTGCTAGCAGTCGGTTTTCAACCTGTCTTTGCCATAAGGGCAGGGAAAGCATGCCACGGTTGTCGACCGGCAATGCATGAATGGAGCCAGACTCATCTGCCAGTTCCTCGCCATCGGTATCTCCGGGTCTGTCATTCAGCCAACGGGCCAGCATCCAGTCCAACTCCTGATTCCAACTGGCTAGCTGCTCTGCTGTCACCGAAGGCAGCTCGGCTACGGCTGCTATCCAGTGGCCTACCGCTATCGACACACGATTGGCATTACAGCTGAGCGCACTAAGCCGTAGCTCTTCTTCCATCTCAGGCAACTGGGGAAGACGAATGTTCTGCCGTGTCTGGGAACTCTGGTGCATCCAGTCGGCGGTTTGCAACACATCCCGTTTCCACAACGCTTGCCGTGCCTCTTGGTAGGCAGTGGCTGCCGCTATGGGAAAAGCGCCAAAAGAGCCATAAGAGCCAACCCCGATGTGCATGTAACACCGCAAAGCCGTTTTGATCCCTGTGTGAATATCCTGCAAGAGCAGCGGCCAACGAGATGGCTCGCCCCAATATAGCAGAATAATTTCGTCCATACGCTCCAGATGACGGAATGCAATTCCGGTTTGAGAAGTTCCAAGAAATTCGTTGCAGATGTTAATCAGGGAAAAGCTCAAAAGCGCACGACGCGTTTTATATTTGTCCAGTATATCGGCATCCAGCTGCGTGGTACTCATCACAGCTGCATTACATATCTGAATAGCTGCGGGAAGACGTAACTCCTCACGTAAGGGTGTAATGGAAAGAGGGGTACTCGCTATACCGGAAACGATCTCAGTCAGGAGCTTGTCAGCATAGTGCGGCCTCATCCGGTTGACCTCCATGGCCTGCATCGTCTGCCTGTTCCGGTCTTGCTCCGCTGTCCGCCAGGCTTGAGTGGCTTTATTTAGAGCCTCGTTAATCTCCACTGGATCTACGGGCTTAAGAATATAGTCCATGCCTCCCCGGCGGATGACCTGTCGAACCAAGTCAAAATCATCATAACCACTAACCACCACAACTCGGGTTGCTGGGGAATTCACTTGAATCCACTCCATCAGTGCTACTCCATCCTTGCCGGGCATCCGCATATCCGTAAGTACAACGGGTGGGGAAAGGGCGGTAATGACCTCAATCGCCTGATCGCCCGACTCAGCTTCAAGTACCTCGCTCACACCGCACGCTTCCCAATGTACGAGCATCCGAATGGCATGGCGTACATGCTTCTCATCATCCACAATCAGGACTTTCATTGACAGATCACTCTCCCTTAATATGAATTTCTGCAGGGGCTTCAGTACGAATTTCGAGTGTATAACGGACGCCATGAGGCAGAATGTTGTCTACGCACAGGGTGTTAGATCCATCCTCCGAGTGAAGCTGAATACGCAATAGAACATTACGAAGGCCAATGGAGTCCTGCTCGCTAGTGTCCGGCTCCTCGTAGGCTTTCAGCGGACGTTTTAACATATGCTGGAGCTGCTCCAACTCGGCCTGTGGAATGGAAATTCCGTTATTTTCCACGGTTATTTTCACAATACCTTCCCGGATTCGGCTGCCTGTAATGCGAATTTCACCGGGCCCCAGCCGGGGATCGGCACCGTGTTTAAAGTAGTTTTCCACCAACGGTTGGAGAATCATTTTAGGCACCCGATCATTCAGGACCTCATCCTCCCACTGGTAAGTAACCTCTAATTGCTCACCGAAGCGTTCCTTTTGTAAATCAAGATATTGTTTTACATGTTCGGCTTCTTCCTTAAGTGTAACGACCGTATGGTCCCTCATATTATAGCGCAGCATTTTGGCAAGGGAAGAGAGCAACGAATAAATTCGCGGTACCTCATGCTGTAGAGCCAGGGTTCCAATCGACTGTAGCGTATTATATAAAAAGTGAGGATTAATCTGTGCCTGAAGCGCTTTCAATTGATGTGTCTTGTTAGCCAGCTCCAGCTTGTATTCCTGTAAAATGAGGTTATTGATGGTATCCATCATCTGTCTGAAACGGCGCGACAGTACTCCGATTTCATCGTTACTCATGGCCCGAATGTCTACATCCAGTTGACCGGACTGAATCTGGTTTATGTAGCGAGTCAGTCGCTTAATAGGTGCCGTGATTTTTATCGAAATCCATAACGTGGCCACAATGGCAAGTAGCAATGCTGCGCCTGTAATGACCGCATTGATCTGAGTCAGGCGGGTAGCCCGTAAATACAGCGTACGATGTGGAATTTTCTTGACGAGCGTCCAGCCTGACAGGTTGGCATCCAGCTTGCCGTACACGTGCAGTGCCGTATCATCCTCAATCACTCCGTGCTCGCCTTCTTTAGAAATTCGATTAAGCAGGTCAGATTCCTTCCAGTGCGTTCCAATCGCTGCTTCTTTTCCGCTATATATGATTGTTCCGTTCCGATCGATCAAAAACAGCTCTTCTGTATCCGCATCATACAATTGACGGCAAATACTGCGCAGCGGCTCCAGATCAACATCTATAGCCAGTACCCCAAGTGTCTCTGAGGCAGGAATGTTCCGAATCGCCCGATGAAGTGTAAATACCTGCTGCTTTGTGCTGTGCTCCGCATAGGAAACCGCCGAAAAGCCGTACAAATGCTTCATGTGCGAAGGCTGTATGAATAGTCCGGAAGGGCCGTAATGAATAGAACCAGTAAAGGGCTCCAGTCGGAATTCCCGTAGCGGGACTGTACTGGTAATCAACGTGGATTGCCCAGCCTCAAAAGAATGCAAATACACTTGGTCAATGCCTGACGAAGCATTCATCATCGTTTGCAGTGTGGTGTAAATTTCAGCGACGGCCCGGTAATCATCTGGAATTTTGGCCAGATTACGCAGAAAATGGGGGTCATTATAGACTCCGATGGACGCACGATTCAGTCCCTGTAAATAGTTATCCAGATTCGTAATTCCCTGAAAAATAAGCCGTTCATTTTCTTGTGTGGCCTGCTCCCGCAAGGATTGCTTGGTGAGAACGAAGGTCATAGTCATCGACAGCAGTAGCGGCAGAGTGACCGCAATGAGCAAAAACCAGATCAGGCGGGAACGAATACTGTGAAATTTCATGCAGTGAGCTCCTTTCACAATTCAAGGCGAGCCAGAGGTCAATATTTTCCCCCCTAATGGTTCACGATCCTACGTGTTCTCCAGAGCGCTTATTCGACATAATGAACATGTGAATCGCATATCCGTACGGCCCAAGCATCATGCTGCTGAAAGAAAGCCGTAAGGGAGCGTTCCAGACACCAACAGACAACAAAAGGGGGGGATCGGATTGAATCGCGCCAAGTCGTCGCAATGGCTCCAGCAATGCATTTTTGTAGGGCCGTCGACGTTATTTTTCGTTATCATTATTGTAATCCCTTTTATGCTCGGAATGTACTATTCTTTTACAGAGTGGAATGGGGTAGCCAATGAGGCAAAGTGGGTCGGGCTGGATAATTTCAGTCACATTTTATGGAATGATGACAAATTTGGGACAGCGTTCTGGTTTACGGTCCGTTTTACGGTGGTAGGAGTGGTGGCTGCGAATATTTTTGGCTTTCTGCTGGCGTATTTTCTAACCAAACCGCTGAAAACAAAAAATGTACTCAGGACCATCTTTTTTATGCCTAATGTGATCGGAGGTCTGTTGCTGGGCTTTATCTGGCAGTTTATTTTCGTCAAGGGATTTGCAGCAATCGGAGAGAGCACGAACTTGTCCTTCTTCAACCTGTCCTGGTTGGGAGATGAGATCACGGCCTTCTGGGGCATTGTAATCGTGTTTATCTGGCAAACTGCCGGGTATTTGATGGTTATTTATATCTCTTCCCTGACCAATGTGCCCCGCGATATGCTGGAAGCAGCCGAAATTGACGGAGCAAGCCGGATGCAAATTTTGCGGTCGATTATACTTCCTTTGATCATGCCTGCCGTTACGGTATGTCTTTTCCTGGCGATATCATGGTCATTCAAAATGTTCGATCTCAATTTGTCACTGACCAAGGGCGGTCCCTTCGGGTCCACAGAGTCGGTTGCACTTAATATTTACAATGAAGCGTTTGTGAATAATCGTTATGGGCTGGGAACAGCTAAAGCACTCATTTTCTTTATCATTGTTGCTCTGGTTACGAGCCTTCAGGTACGACTGACGAAAAGTCGGGAGGTGGAAGCGTAAATGGAAACAAGCAAGCGCTACCGCTTTGGAACATGGGCGACCGAGATGGTGATGATCCTCGTCGCATTGTTATTCCTCGTCCCGTTTTACTTTTTATTCGTGAATTCGGTCAAAAGCTTTGGTGACCTGCTCACCGATTCTGCGGCCTGGCCACAAACCTTTGTATGGAGCAACTACGCTAGAGCGTGGAGCATCACGCGTTTTCCCGAAGCTTTATGGAATTCACTTGTAGTTACGGTAGTTAGTAATCTACTGCTCGTACTGATCAGCTCAATGGCTGCTTACCGAATGGTCCGGCGTCCGACGCGTTATAATCGAGTGTTGTTCAGCCTGTTCGTAGCTGCCATGGTCATTCCTTTTCAATCGGTGATGATTCCTTTGGTCAAGGTTGTAAGTACACTGGATTTAATGAACAGTATAAGTGGTCTGGTAATCTGTTATCTGGGATTTGGAGCCCCTATGTCGATCTTTCTCTTTCATGGATTCGTCAAAGGTGTGCCAGTCGAGGTGGAAGAAGCAGCTACGGTGGACGGCTGTACGCCTTACGGAGTATTTTTCCGAATTGTGTATCCGTTGATGCTACCGATGATGGTAACTGTTATTATTTTAAATACGCTCTGGATTTGGAATGATTATCTCCTGCCTTCTCTGGTACTGCAAAAGGCTGAACTGCGCACGATTCCGATTGCGACCTATGCCTTTTTTGGACAATACACGAAGCAGTGGGATTTGGCTTTGCCTGCTTTGGTGTTGGGCATCTTGCCAGTCATTGTATTCTTTCTGGCCATGCAAAAATATATTATACAAGGTATTATGGCTGGTTCGGTCAAAGGTTGAGTGTGGCGATGAGCTGAAAATGTACACGGTGTGCCACTCCGAAAACGGATGGTGCTTACCATCGCTGTTGCCTCCAGATTCCCCAGAATAAACGAATAAAGGTGGGAATTTAGAGACAAAGGCGAGCGCTATCGCTTGTTCAGCACCATTCCGTTTGCTCCGTTTCCACATGAATTTTTCGAGTTCATCTGATATGAATTTAGAATAGAAAGGAACATAAAAATGAAAACGCATACTTTTAAAAAGAAAGCTCAAGCACTAATCTTGCTTCTCGCGGCCTTTGCCCTGGTTTTGGCAGGTTGTAACAGCAGTGGAGGACAAAACGCAGGCAAAGAGGAAGTGAAGGAAAAAACAATTCACATTTTTCAGTTTAAGGTAGAGATTGCAGAAGCGCTGAATCGCATGAAAGCGGAATACGAAGCGTCTCATCCAGGGATCAAGCTCGATATTCAGACCGTGGGCGGGGGCAGTGACTATGGAGCGGCGTTAAAGGCGAAGTTCGCCTCCGGGGAGCAGCCGGATATTTTTAACGTAGGAGGTTACCGCGAGCTGGATACGTGGCTGGAATATTTGGAGGACCTGTCTGACCAGCCTTGGGTTGGCGATGTGGTCGATGTCGCCAAAGAACCGATGACCAAAGACGGCAAACTGTATGGCCAGCCGATGAATCTGGAGGGGTACGGCTTTATTTATAACAAGGATTTGTTCAAGAAGGCGGGGATTACGGAGACCCCTAAAACATTGTCCGAACTGGAGGGAGCTGCGCAAAAGCTCCAAGCCGCAGGGATTACTCCATTTTCTAATGGATATCAGGAGTTTTGGGTGCTAGGCAATCATTTGCTGAACGTGGCATTTGCCAATCAGCCGGACCCTTCGGCCTTCGTCAAAGGACTAAATGATGGAACAGCAAAGATTCCGGGCAACGCTGTATTCGCGGAGTGGGTTAAGTTGTTCGATCTGACACTGAAGTATGGCAATTCGAAGCCGCTCACGACCGATTACAACACGCAGGTAACGAACTTCGCCACTGGAAAGGCTGCCATGATGCAGCAAGGGAACTGGACTCAGGTCCAAATTGACGGTATTAATCCGAAGCTGAATCTGGGTATTTTGCCTATGCCGATTGGTGAAGACGCAACAGCCGGAGATAAACTGTTTGTAGGTGTCGCCAACAACTGGGTGGTGAATAAAAATTCGTCTGTCAAACCCGAGGCGAAGGAGTTCTTAAACTGGATAGTAACATCCGAGCAGGGTAAAAAGTATATCACCAAGGAATTTAAGTTTATTCCAGCGTTCAAGAATATCGAAGGGGCAGAGGCTGATATGGGCCAATTGGGTGCTGAAGTGGTGAAATACAGTAAGGAAAACAAACTGTTGGGCTGGTTCTTTAGCCGCTATCCTGAAGGAGCACAGCAAGAATTCGGAAGTCAAATGCAAGCCTATGTGGCAGGTAAATCGGATGCTGGGAAGCTATTCGAGGATTTCCAGAAAACATGGGATAATTTGAAGACCAAATAAGAACAAAAGCACGCGATAAAGCCTTCATATTTCAGGGAGATTGCATGATCCTGAAATATGAAGGCTTTTCTGTAAACAAAATTATAAATGGTAATGGAGCAGAGCGATATCGCCACGGCATTCTATTTCTTTGAGCTTAAATGTACTTGGTAGCGTTCCTTCTGGAAATAACGGTATTCCTTGTCCAAGCACCTTGGGAATGATCGCAATGATAGCCTTCTCCAGCAGTCCAGCTTGTAAGAAGGCCTGAACTAACTGGCCTCCACCGACTAGCCATACCGCACCTTTCGATTGTTCTTGTAGACGTGGAACCAGTTCAGTCAGAGCTTCGTCCGTAAATGTAACATGTGGCGCTTGCTGTTGTTCCGTTAATGCTCGTGTGAGCACATAGCATGGCTTTCCAGCATAAGGGAAATCATCTGAGAGCTTCAATACTTCCTCATACGTCAGTCTGCCCATCAGCACTGTACCTACGGTGTCGTAAAAGTCGGCATATCCATTGTCCCCGCCATCCCCTTTAACATCATACAGCCAGTCCACCGAACCGTCCGGCAAAGCGATATACCCATCGAGACTCATGGCAATATACAGCACAACTGCGTTTGATTTCAAATCCTTCATAGTTCATTCACTCCTTTCTATATCCTAATGTTACAATGTATTTATGACATAGTATGTCGTAGTTAAACGTTCATTTTAAATTAATTTTTGATTAGAGGGGTACCTTATGAACGAACGCAGAATTGCTCTTATGAGAATACTGGATTCCCGAAAAAAATATACGGCGCGTGAGTTGGCTGAACGTTTTGGTGTCTCCGTCAGAACGATACAAAGAGATCTCGACTATTTGCAGCAGACCGGGTTACCCCTTTATACCGAAATGGGTCCTCATGGTGGGTATCGGGCACTTCCCAATCGGCTTCTTCCTCCCCTTCATCTTGCTCGTGACGAGGCCTTGGGTCTTTTCCTCATGCTGCAACTGTTGGAGAACATTCCAGATATCCCTTTTGGCTCGGTTCGTGGACATTTATCCGAGCACTATTATGCTGAGCTTCCACAGGATGTGCAGGACAGTATTGATCAATTAAAGGAGTACATTTCTTTTCGTATGCTACCCACTCACGAAGAGTCACCCTACACCTCAATCATTTTGGAGGCTGCGCTGAATAAGCGCCGGGTGAACATGCATTACCGCTCCGCTTCCGGTGAAAAGTGGACTGAAGTATATCCGATTGGACTGTATTTTGATCACGGATATTGGTACATGCCAGCGCATAGCAGAGACCGCATCATTCTGTACCGTTCAGATCGGGTGATTACAATAACGATGCTGGACGAAACCTTGGACAGCCTTCCCACACTTCAGGAATGGTTGGCTTCGGAGGATTCCCGTATAGGAATTCCGTCTAAAATAAAATTTACCGCATTGGGTGCCAGGCTGGCCGGATCAGATGCCCTCTTCCAAAATGTTTCCCATCAGGAAGGGCAGGGTCAGGAATGGCAGGGATATATTCCGGTCGAAGAGTTTAGATATGTGTCCCGACTTTTGCTAAAATACGGGCCAGAGGCCGAGGTCATATATCCGAAAGAACTGCGGATGAGGGTCAAGGAATTGCTGCAAGACAGCCTGAACCCTTATCTGAAGGATGCAAAAGCAGATGATGAAGAAAAAGACAATTAATCCTGTAAATTGATTCTCTTATTTATAGTTAACCACATGAATATTTAAGGTTATTAACTTATGACTTTCCATTTATTTTTGTGATAAAGTTTTGAAAAGAGCCCGTTTTCGTATATGATGAAGAGTAATAATTCAAAAGGCTGGACGGGAGACAGATATGAATCAACCGCTTTATGGAATATGGCTCGGAGATGTGTTTTTTTGCTTTTCTGGTGAGACGTCGGAACCACGTATCGATGCGTGGAGCAGTGTAATCCGCAGGCTGACGCTAAAGGGAGACCTTCGGCCGTTTCGGCAGGCTGCGTTGCGTCTTGCTGAGGTACGGATACCGAACACTGCTCGTGTGGAAACCGCGGGCAGAGGTGGCAAAAGACGTTCCATGTTGGGGCGTACATTGGAGGGTTTGGCGCTGGAACCGCGCGAGACGATGGCACTGCTGACCCGCATGGACGAGAAGGGCTGTGCGGCATCGGGCATTACGCTGGGCGAGGAAATGCAATATTGGCAAAAAGCCGCTTATTTTGCGCTAGAGCTGATGCAACGGGGCGAAATTGCGCCATCGCTTACAGAGGCGCGTCCATCGGGACCGCGTCGTCGTGGTCCGGAAGCGGCTGTCGGGGTGTGGATTCCTCGACTGTGTCAAGAGGAGGACATACGCCGCTTTCATGAGCTGGCTGCTGCGATGCCAGCTGTTTGTATGGCGGCTCCGGCCGTTTTTGCGGGTAAGGAGCCTGAAACACGCGAGGATGCAGCCGGAATCGTGCTGTACTCCTTCTTGTGTGCGGTCATCCATGCGGAAACGACCGCGGTGCTGGCAGCATCAGACCGTGAGCTGGGTCGATATCGCGCAGAGTATCGGCGCGGAGGATCGCCGCTGGCGGAGCTGTGGTGGAACAGTCTGCTGACAGGTTCCCGCCCGGTGGCGATTCAGGGAACGCCCGCGGAGATGGAGGAGCTGGTGCTTCAAGCGTCCTCTCTTGAGGGAAGCGCAATGCCTGTCACGGAACGGGAAGACAAGGAGCCGATAGAAGGGCAACTGCGGTTGTGCCTTCGTTTGGAGCCTTCCCTGGAAGAGAGTGTCAAGGATTGGCGCATTACCTTTTGGGCAGAAAGCGATGCTGAGCCGGGGTTGCGACTGCCTGCTCTGGCACTGTGGGCGCATCCTGAACGTGATCTGGTTCGAGGCGGAATTGTATATCGTCAAGTGCAGATGCAACTGCTAATGAGGCTCGGACAGGCGGCTGAAGCGGCGCCTATATTGCAAGAAGCGTTGAATCGTCCTTATCCCGAGGGGCTGACACTGGAGCCAGAGTTGTTCTTCCGCTTCCTGATGGAAGCCGTTCCTGCACTACAAAAGAACGGTATCACCGTGCAAATGCCTTCACGCTGGAGCCGGGAGGGCCGAAGACGTGCAGGCTTGCGGCTCAAAATGCGTTCGACAGAGCAGGGTGCCAAGCCAGAGGGTGTGATTGCCGATACATCGTCTGTCGGCATTAACCGCATGATTTCGTTTGATGCCGAGGCAGTGCTGGGTGATACGACTTTGACGATGGAGGAACTGGAAAGCATCGTCGCGGCCAATTTGCCGTATGTACGTCTCGGAGGGGAATGGATCGAGGTCGATCCTAAGGAAATCCGTCAGGTGCTACGCTTTATCAAGCGCGGGGAAAACGGTGAGATGAGCTTGTCCGAATGGATGCATCTGGCTGCAGAAAATGAAAGTGCAGGCGAGGCCTCGTGGAAAGGCTTGTCCATCTTTGGCGCGGAATCCGCCGGATTGCTTGCGTCTTTGGCTGAGGGCGGCGTACTCCGTTCGGTAGAGCCGCGGCCTGTGCCGGAGACGCTGCATGGCGCATTACGGCCCTATCAAGAGCGAGGCTTTCAATGGTTGGCCGCGATGCGCGGATTGGGCTTTGGCGTCTGCCTTGCGGACGACATGGGGCTTGGTAAAACGATTCAGGTCATCACCTGCCTGCTCGACGGTGGCATCGGCGCAGATGATCAACGTCCGGCGTTGATCATCTGTCCGACGTCCTTGCTCGGCAACTGGCAGCGCGAGTTGAAGCGTTTTTCACCAGATTTGTCACTGTATATTCACCATGGCAACCAGCGACTCCATGGCGAGCTGTTTCAGGAAAGTGTACGTGAGTATGATATCGTCCTCACTACCTATCATTTGGCGGGCCGGGACGGCAGCGATTTATCTGCGGTATACTGGTCCTCTATCGTGTTGGATGAGGCGCAATATATAAAAAATGCACGAACAAAGCAAGCACAAAGCGTCATGAAGCTGTCTGCTCCACACCGGATTGCCATGACAGGTACTCCGGTAGAAAATCGGCTGAGCGAGCTGTGGTCTATTTTTCAATTTCTGAATCCAGGTTACCTCGGTACGGCTTCTTCATTCCGCCAGCGTTACAGTCTGGCAGGAGAGGAGCGGGGGTCCGCGTTGCGTGAGCTTCATCGCCTCGTCTCCCCGTTCATGCTGCGTCGTCTCAAAAGCGACCCAGATATACGCAAGGATTTGCCAGAGAAGCTGGAGTTGAAATCCTACTGTGTACTGACACCAGAGCAGGCCGGATTGTATCGGGGCGTGGTGGATCAATTATTGGGAACACTGGATGGGCAGATCGGTATGGCTCGCAAAGGGCTTGTTCTATCTTCGCTGACCAAGTTGAAGCAGATTTGTGACCATCCGGGTCTGATCATTCCGGGCCGGGCTGATAGTGGTAAAACTGAAAACTCGGGCAAAATGGAGCGACTGCTGGAATTGGTAGAGACGATTCGCGAGAACGGCGAATCGGCGCTGATATTCACCCAATATGTGTCGATGGGAGAATTGCTGGTCTCTCGTTTGGCCAAAATCTTCGGGGAAGAGCCGTATTTTCTGCATGGAGGACTGGCGAAAACCAGACGTGATGAAATTGTTCACAACTTCCAGCAGGGAGAAGGACCGAATATATTCGTACTTTCCCTGCGTGCAGGTGGCGTGGGCCTGAACCTGACACGCGCCAGCCATGTCATTCACTATGACCGCTGGTGGAATCCTGCAGTGGAAAACCAGGCGACGGACCGCGTATTCCGTATTGGTCAAAGCCGCAATGTACAAGTGCACAAGCTGATTTGCCAAGGTACGCTGGAGGAGCGGATCGACGAGCTGATCGAGAGCAAAAAGGCACTTTCCGAGCAGGTTGTCGGCTCCGGTGAACATTGGCTCACCGAAATGTCTGATGATGAATTGCGCGGTCTGATTGCGCTGCAAAATGATGTATGGATTGAGTGAGCAGAGAAAGGATGAAGGCGATGACGAGGCCGCGAGTGAAGCTAAAAGTAACTGACGGTCAATGGATAGCGGAATTAGACGGATTGGGGTTGGAAGGCGAATCAACGGGTGTACCTTCCACACATGCTGTCCAATGGACTGGCCCAGCGCCTGTACTTAACCCCGAACAGCGGAAGGCATGGCTGGAGCAGCTAAAAGCAGATCCTTTGGATATCTACCATTTTTTGCAAGGGAAAACCTGTCTATCGCTGGATGAGATCGTTCAGCTAGCAGCTGAGACAGCCACTTCCAGCATGGAGGATGGCGTGGGTGTAGTCGACGATGTGAAGAAAGCTCTTCAAGCCGGTCTGGAAAGCGAGCCGCAGACCTGTCTGGAACTAATCGGAATGACGCGGGAAGAGCTGCTGGAGTTCGTATTTAGTGCTTGGGCCGGAGAGTTATCCCATGTGCAGGGGACATCCCCTGCGCTTGAGTCTACCTCACGGCAGGAAGGCGGACGCAGCGGATCGGCAGCGATTAGCGAATGGATTGCAGAGTCTGCGGCAGAAGGAGCATTGCATCGTCCCGGTGCGGGCTTTCATGCGATTGAGATTCGTCTGCCGCAGAAGCTTGCTCCTAAGAAGGAAGCGGATATTACGGCTTTGCTGCCGGGTTTACCCCGTGCGGAAGAGGCATTGAAACTCATACGTGAACGGGTAGCCGAGCGGGCCCGAGCTGCAATCCCGCAAAAACGTCATACTCCGTAACAATTCGGGTATATACTTCCTTTTTCGAGTCTATTCGCCTTCATCGAACGGGATAATGGCTTCGAAGAGTGCTAAAAGTTCAGTTACAATGGGGAAACGGAAAAGTGACGGCAAGTCATGCATCAATTGCAATATTGGAGGAGATACCAGCATGAAACGACATATACAACAGACGCGAGCATCTAAGCGCTGGACCAAAGCACTCATTCCAGGGCTGATCCTGCCAGGGCTATTACTGGCAGCCTGCCAGCAGGGAGGATCAGGTGGACAGGAAAGCGAGCCGTTGAAGTCATCTACAGCGGTACAGGAGAATGTACAGCCTTCCGCCCAGCCGGATACGGGCAATGGCAGCACTAGCGCTGGACAAGCCTCTGCAGGTACAGAAAGTGGACAAGCCGACCCTGTGATGGCGTTGCGGAGCCAGAGTGCGCTGCAAGCCACGGTTAAGCAAGAGGATGGAACCGCGATCGTCACTAATGCGACTTCTGATACAGTCGTTGTGAACAAAAAGCGCAGCTTGCCTGTAGGCTATGTCCCCGATGACCTGGTGGAGCCGCAGGTGCCATTTTCCTTCGAGGGACCGCATGAAAAGCGGCATTTGCGTAAGGAAGCGGCAGAGGCACTGGAGAAGCTGTTCGACGGTGCGGAAAAAGACGGCATTGAGCTGCGTGCGGTATCGGGATACCGTTCCTATAAGCGTCAGGTATCTATTTTCAACAACAATGTAAAGACAAAGGGGCAGGAATATGCCTCTAAAGTTAGCGCTGTACCGGGTACGAGTGAGCATCAGACAGGATTGTCCATTGATGTATCCAGCCCAAGCGTAGGTAATGTGCTGGAGCAATCCTTCGGAGCTTCCAAGGAAGGCGAATGGCTGGAAAAAAATGCACCGGAATACGGATTTATTATTCGTTATATGAAGGGTAAGGAAGATGTAACCGGCTATGTGTACGAGCCTTGGCATATCCGTTATGTGGGAATAGACATTGCGGAGGATGTAGCCAAGCAGGGGATGACGCTGGAGGAATATTTCGACGAGAACAATATCAAGCTGTAGCAGTGAAAACCAAGCCGTAATCCTAGGGATTGCGGCTTTTTGTCGTGTTTTTCTTCCAAATTGAACCTTTTCAAGGTAGAATCTCGTATAGTGAACGACGACATAAGCGCTTTGATTTGTTGCAAACCTCATGACAGAAGCGTACAGGAAGGGAAGGGAATCATCATTTATTATTCATTAACGTATCGCGAATGGTCGGAAGACACTCAAAAGGAACTGCGCAGCCTGACACGGGAATCCGTATCGGGAGATGAGCTGTTTCTACGCAAGCTTGTAGACGCTACGCGTCTCCATGACAAACTATGGTCGCATATCTCGAATGAAAGTGAGGAACATACGGATCATTCCGTCTATGTGACTGAATTTACAGGGGAACGTGCAAAGCCTTACGGTGCGTCCATCACAGACCTCGTGCTTACCAGTGAGGGAGGTTACACTTCCACATACAGTGCAATGTACTGGATATGGCATGAACCTGCATTCCGTAGTATGGATCAGCGGGAAGGTTCGGTATTTACTTTGGAGTTGGCCCAACGGCTATTAGATCACTATACAGTACTGGGTGGCAAAACATATGAATTTATATATTCGGTATTGGACCCTCAGCTGAAAAAGGTACATCTGTTTGTGAAGGAGGTCGATCTGTGATGGAGCATTCTTGGGAAAAGATGAAATCCAAGCCCGGCTCTCGTACACGGATGGCGGCTTTTGCCCTGATGTTGGCTGTCCCAGCTGCTCTGACGGGGTGCGGTGACGACGAGTATTATGACTGCGATGAGCTTCCTGTATCGGAACAAACGGCGTGTCGGGATTCAGGCAGCAGCGGGTATTACTATGGCGGATCGACTTATTATAGTGGAGGCTCCTCATACCATAGCAGTCGTTCATCTTCCAGCTCATACCGCAAAAGCTCATCCTCATCTTCCAGCTCACACAGCGGTTTTGGCAGCAGCGGCTCACGCAGCGGCTTTTTCTCTGGGGGTTAAGATGAGCATGCGTACGATTCGGCAATTGCCTTATGAACATGATGAGCTTTTTAAGGGTGAAATCAGCCGTATCATCCCGTATCACCGCATGTATGGCAAATCCTATTGCGTGCCGGCCTTAACGGTATATCGGGAAAGCGAGCTGGCAGAGCTTCAGGTTGCTTCTGAGGCGGTACATCGTATTTATCGCAAGGTTCAGCAATTCGTTCAGCGCTATATGCCGGATGAATACCTGGTGGAACGGTTGGGGATTCATCCGGGCTTGCTGCGTGCTGCACGTATGGAGGCCGAGCCGGATGGGATAACCCGCCAGGACTGGATTGTGGGGGAAGCGGGTATCAAGTGCATTGAGAATAACACCGATACCCCAACCGGGATTCCCGAGGTGGCTTATCTCGAAGGAAAGCTGCTGGAGGTGCTGAGTAGGGATGGAATGTCGGAAGATGACAATGCACTACATGGGCCCTCATCTGGAATGGACGAGGCGATTCAGTCTGCCTTGACGGAGCTTATTCATTTTTATAGTCGCAAGGGATTAGGGACAAAGGTGTATTTTGCTTGCTATGACTGGCACATCGAGGATCAGACCAACACCAAATATATTATGCATTTATGTGAACAAGCCGGATTCGAAGTCGTTTATGCTCCTTTGGAAGAACTGGAGATTATCCCGAATGAAGGATTGTATCACCGGGGAGAGCAGATCCACATTCTCTATCGCCTGTATCCGCTGGAATATCTAATTGATGACCGGGAAGAGAATACGGGGCTTGAGGTGGGGCAGGCGCTAATGGATATGGTGGCAGACGGGAAAATAGGATTAATCAACCCGCCACAGCATATCATTACCCAGAGCAAAGGGTTCACCGCAACCGTGTGGTCACTGTATGAGCGAAATGAGCAGACACCAGAGTTCTGCGGTTTTCGCTTGTTTGACGATCGCGAGCTGGAGGTGATACGAACCTACCTGCTGCCTACGTATTTTGAACCCTCGGTGTTTATGCAAAATAAAGAGCCTTATGTGGCCAAAGGTATATGGGGTCGGGAGGGTAAAGGGACGCACTTGATTGAACATCCTCAATCCGAGGAGATGCTGAAAGTCGCTTTGGGAGAGGTTGAACCTGCGCAGACTGACAACCCTGATCTGCTTCACCAAGCTGATGCTTCACGAACGCCTGAGCAGGAGGAAGCCGCACATATTGCCGCTTATTACGAGGGACAGCCTAAGATTTATCAGCGGCTGTGGCCGATGCAGAGTGCAGAGGTACAGACCGAGGAAGGGCTATTCCACGGCTATGTGCTGACAGGTATATTCGTGATCGGGGGGCGTTTTGCGGGTGTCCTGCCGCGAATCGGTGAAAAGGTAACAGGTGATATGGCCTACTATTGCGCCGCCGCCGTTGCCACCGCACCTCCTAATCCGCACGTTATATAAGCTGAATTAAAAAAATGTACAATATTCGAACTTATCTGTTCATTTACAAGTGAGGATTTGGCAAAATCCTGAAGTATCATAAGGAGGAAGAAAATTGGACTCTTATATCAGTTTGGGCAACGCATTGGGCAATGTAGGTATCGGCCTGCTTATCCTGTTTGCCATCTTAATCGTAGGTTATTATGTGTTCAGCTTGCTGACACGTTATAACGATAATCAAGAAATCGCACGCGGCAATGAGGCGGCAGGCATCTATATGGGTGCAAAGCTGCTAGGTCTGTGTATCATCGTGGGGATGGTGTCGTACAGCAGTCATTCATGGCTAGATATGCTGACCTGGTCGGCTGTGGGCATTGTAGTGCTGTGTCTGGTCTATGTGATTTTTGATCTGGTGACGCCGCGTACCAAGGTGTGCGAGGAAATTGCCAAAGGCAATGTGGCTCTGGCACAGCTGCTGCGCTCGATCATCGTCGGGGTGTCTTTTGTGGTAGGTACATTTTTGATGTAGTCGATATAGAGAAGGAATACCAAGGATCTGCAATACCGGACAACGGAGCTGCAGATCCTTTTTTTATGGAACATTGCATTCACTGCCCGGCATCAGACTGTTGAATTGAAGGTTGCAACGATCACTTCCTGTGGGGACTATTCTATAAAGCAACGGGTGATACTGCATAGCAAAAGGAATTTGCTACAGAGTTCAAACCAAATAGAAGAGAAGGGAATTCTGAACATATGAGTACCTCCACCTCCCCAACCAAACAAATTCGGATGGGTATCATTGGCCTGGGTCTTATCGCTGAATATCACATAAGATCACTGCACAGCATCTCGGGGGTATCTATTGTGGCCGTTAGTGATGTGAATCCCAATCGCCTTCAAGCCATCGGAGAACAATTGCAACTGCCTGCTTCCAAGCGGTACGCCCATTATGAAGCATTAATCCGTGACCCAGAGGTAGATGCGATTCTGTCGCTGACACCCAATGATGTGCATTTTGACATTATTCGTATTGCGCTGGAAGAACACAAAGCTGTACTGGCAGAAAAACCATTGACTCTCACATGGGAGGAAGCGGATCAGTTGAAAAAGCTATATACAGCGAATCCGGTGCCTTTACTGGTTCACTATAAGCATCGCTACGGCGCGGCCTTCCAATATACCAAGCAACTGCTGGATGAGCAAAAGCTGGGCAAAATCTATAACATTCAATTTCGTTATCTAATGGATGCATTTGCGCCGTATCGTCAGCATCCGTATACATGGCGTCACAATTTAGCCAAGGCTGGTTCTGGAGTAGTGGGGGATACAGCATCCCATATCATTGATCTGGCCCGTTTTCTGGTGGGTGAATTTAAAAGTGTCGCAGCGCTGCTACATACCATTACACCCGAGCGGTTCGATCCGATCACGGGTCTGCCTGTAAAAGTGGATGTGGAAGATCTCGCTGCCTTTCATGGCATCGTAGGCGACAATACCGTGGGAACCTTTATCACTCATAAAAATGCCATCGGCATACGGCACGATATCGAAGTCGATATCTATGGAGAACTTGGCACACTGCACGCCAGCCTCAATAACCCGGAAAGTATCCGCATCGTGCTGCGTGACCTGGAACACCCGGGTGCCGAATACGAGACTTGGGCTGTCCCTGTAATCTATAATCATACGGCTTATGAAGATTTTGTTGAGCTGGCAAGGGGAAAGTCTGTGGATCGTGCTCCCATATTCGAGGACGGCTACAAAAATCAGTGGGTACTTGAGAAAATACTGCAATCCTGGAAAGAGAATGGACGTTTAGTAGAAATGTAGGAGATGTAAGGGGAGTCGCTGAAATTCCAGCAATGACAAAGAGTATAAACATGCTGTGACCCGCAAGAGGGTTCCTTGGAAAGAGCAGCCATCTTGCGGTTTAGCAATTCAATATCTGTAAAGACATCTTTTTCATCATTTTTGCATCGCCACGCTTATATCACTTCAAATCAATCCTGCCTCAATCTTTTCAATAATGGTCAGCAAGAAGGATTCAGCTAAGCTGTTTTTCAAAATGGCTTGCTTGGCTTCCTCCAGTGTAAACCAACGTGCTTGATCTACCTCCGTACTAAGAACATCTAACTGATCGTCATTCACAATGGATACAAAATTCAGCATCAGTGTATTGCTTCGTTCAAAATACTCGCTGCGCATATATTGATACTCATCGACTTGTAATCCTACTTCTTCCTTAACTTCACGCACCAATGTCTGCTCGGCGGATTCACCCTTGTTCACATAACCTGCCAATAAAATGAAGCCTTGAATATTGTACTGCTGTATGAGCAGCACCTTATCTCTCTGACTATTCAATACAGCGGTACTGATCGCAGTGCTGAATATCGGGAAACGAAAGACCTGGCATGTATGACAAAAGGGGATAGGGCCTTCGCCTTCACACTCCTTCACCATCAATTTTGTTCCGCATTCATAGCAATATTTCATGTAAGCTCCACCCTTGTATCCCATTTTTAAAATTGTAAATGTTGCTTTTAATGCTGTGTTTGTACTGCAATACTCATCATCTTAATTCTACGATCATTGTTCTGTCTACGGACGCTTTATTTCTTCTCTTGGTCTTTATCCCTTTTCTTGCTGCGTTCTTGCCCGTCTAGCCCCGATCAGCCGCCAGCCTGTTAACAATGCCGCCACAAGACAGATGGACGCGGACGTCATAAAGACTACATGCATGCCTGACAGAAAAATTTCTGGATGACCCGAGACCAAGCCGGTGACCCGATAACCAGCCTCTTTACTCATAATATAAAAGAGGATGGATGTGGCCAAAGTAATCCCCACAACCATACCGACGTTGCGAACCAGCGAATTGACACTCCCGGCTGAGCCGAGCTGTGTGCGGGGTACTGTAGACATAATCAGCGAGTTGTTCGGCGATTGAAATAAACCACTGCCAATGCCCAGCATGGCAATCCACAGACCCACGAGCGGGATAGAGCTGCCTGCATGCAATTGGGCCAATCCAATTTGGGCAATAACCATAACGACCAGCCCGGCGAATGTAAGCAGTTCAGATCCGATTTTATCGGAAAGCGCACCGCTGAGAGGGGCCACAATAACCATCGAGATGGGGAGCAGCATCAGCAGGAACCCGGCATGAAAAGGCGACAAGTTCAGCATATTCTGCGCATAAAAGGGCGAAATGATGTTAAAGCAAAAATTAGCGACGAACACCAGAAAAGCACACAAAATACTGAGCGAAAATAACGGGTTTTTGAATAGCGCGAGCTGTAAGAGCGGCCCAGGACGACGAAGTTCCAACCTAATGAACATGGCAAAAGCAACTACAGCCACCACCAGCGAAGCAACGATGCGTTTGTCGCCATACCCGACCTGCTGTCCCAGCAACAATCCGACGAACAAAGTGAGAATAAAAATAGCAAATACCAAGCTACCGGGAACGTCAATTTTATCTTTCACCTTGATCAAATCCTTTGGCAGAAGCTTCCAGCCAAGAAAGACAGCGACCAGCCCTACCGGTACATTGACCCAGAAAATGTACTGCCAGCCCAGCGACGAGACAATAATACCGCCCAAGCTTGGCCCGGCGATACTGCCCAGAGAAACGAAGGTTCCAATGAGGCCAAGTGCTTTGCCCCGTTCATTGGACGGGAAGATATCTGTCACGATCCCCTGGCTGTTCGCCATGGTCATGGACGCTCCAAATGCTTGAATAATGCGGGAAATCAGCAGCATAGAGAGCGAAGAGCTAAGACCGCACATTAGGGAGCCAAGAATGAATACGATTGTGCCGATTTTGAATATTTTGATTTTACCGACGATATCTCCAAGCTTGCCAAAAAATAAGATAGCGGTACATATCGCCATTAAATAGGCGGTTGTCACCCATTCAATCTGTGCCACGGGTAAATGTAGCGTGCGAGACAACACAGGAAGAGCGATATTGACGATGCTTCCATCCAATGTGGACATAAATGTAAACAGATTCAAAACAATTAAAATTAGCCAACGTTTCTTCTGGACTTCGATATTCTCTTGATAGGTTGTAGCAGCTGTAGCAGTTGAACTCATCATTACACCTCGTTATCGTTAACAATTTCTATTTAGTTGCACGCGCAACTAAATGAACGGTTCTAGTGTACAGCAAATTAGTTGCGTGCGCAACAATATTGTTGTAAACTTTGCTTTGGTCCCAACTGGGGATTTGTCATTTTCAAGCCAATGAGGTGTATTTGATGAGAAAAAAACCGATTGGAAAGCTAATTTCCCACTTGTACCGTCGAAATCAAAAAATACTGTCCAAAAAACTGGCCCCTTACGGAATCGGCAGTGGAGGACAACACAGCTTTTTAAAGCTCATTTTGCAGCGGCCAGGCATTACACAAGAGCAGTTGACGAATGAACTTAAATTTGACAAGGCAACCACGGCACGCTCTGTAAAACAATTGGAGGAATCAGGCTATATTGAACGGAAAACGGACCCAAATGACCGCCGTTCCTATCTTGTATCTCCCACGGCCAAGGCGTTAGAGTTTGCCCCTGTCTTACAAGGAATATTGGATGAGCTCAATGTCAGCCTTGTCCATAAACTATCCGAAGAGGAAGAGGATCTTCTTATCGACTTACTGCAAAAGATTAGTATAGACCCTGACGAATAAACAAATAAATAAGGAGTTAGCCAGAGGATCGTGGCAGGTAAAAGAAAAAGCAGCCCTCATAGAGGATACTCTGTGAGGGCTGCTTGATACCACGTCATTCAGTCCAAGCCAATTCCTTTGAACGCATTCGTGACTAATTGTCGCACATAGGAATCGTCTAATGGATAACCGGTTACCAGCAATCGATAAAAAACCGGCCCATAAATGAGATCAATACATAATTCAATATCGAGATTTTCCTTCAATTCTCCGCGCTCTATTCCGCGCTCAATAAGAAGCCTGGCCTCAAGTCGCCGAGGGTGGAAATATCGGGTCCGGTATGCCTCTGACAATCCTGAATCAAGTTGCCCTTCGCCTATTAACTCCGTAATGATTTTACCCTCTCGGCTTATTAAGAACCGCATTAAATTCGTGGCATGAATGAGAATGTCATCTAATACACAACCCGTGTCGGGCACGGGCAATCTTGCTATGGTGGCTGACAGGAAGCCATCCATTACTACTGCAGCTTTGTTGGGCCACCATTTATAAATGGTGGCTTTGCTAACTTTCGCTCGCTCAGCGATTTTTTCTACCGTCACCGCCCCAAAGCCTTGCTCCAACAGTAGATCATAGGAAGCGTTAAGGATAGATTTTTGCGTCTCGACATTACGTGGACGTCCTCTTTTGCTCTGCACTGGAATGCTCACCTTCTTAACAGATATAAGTAAACGCGTAAAATAAACTATACGTTCAGTATATCAAATATCATGTGAAATAAAAAAAGTTGATTTTGCCTATTTACAAAACGAAACGTTCAGTATATTATTTGATTATCGAATTAATGAACTATACGTTTAGTATTTAAATTAATGAGGAGGATTATCATGCAAAGAGAACAACAAGCCTTAGAAAGTAACCGTATCTCAAATTGGATGATGTTTTTGTTGGCAGCCGCATGCGGCCTTATTGTTGCCAACCTGTACTATGCTCAAACCCTTGTAGGACCTATTCACGTTGCTATGGGTCTTTCTTCTACAGCAGCGGGCTTCATTGTCACCTTGACTCAAATCGGTTATGTGGTGGGATTGCTATTTATCGTACCGCTCAGCGACATTATTGAAAATCGACGGCTCATGGTCATATCGTTAATCATTACAGTCTGTGCCTTGGTTGTTGCCGCTTTTGCCACCAATGCCCCGTTGTTCCTGACCGCATCCTTATTCATTGGAATTGGATCTGTGGTAGCCCAAATACTGGTGCCGTACGCCACCTATTTAGCCTCCGAAGAGCAGCGCGGCCGCGTTGTTGGGAATGTCATGAGTGGACTCTTACTAGGCATTATGTTCGCACGGCCAGTAGCAAGCTTTATCACCAGCATCTGGGGATGGCAAGCCGTATTTATTTTGTCAGCCATTGTCTTGACGCTGTTGACGATTCTGCTCTCCCGAGCTCTTCCAGAGCGCAAGCCTGTGCCTACGGTATCTTACAGTAAATTAATTTTCTCGCTAGGCACTCTTTTAAAACAAACGCCTGCACTGCGCCGCCGTGCCCTGTATCAAGCCTGCCTATTTGGTGCCTTCAGCCTATTTTGGACTGTTGTTCCTCTACGTTTGGCGGATGATTTCGGAATGTCTCAACAAGGGATTGCATTGTTTGCTTTAGTAGGCGTAGGCGGTGCAGTAGCTGCTCCGATTGCCGGGAGATTGGCTGACAAAGGTTGGAGCAAAGGTTTAACCGGGTTAGCTATGATCATTGCAGCCTTGTCTTTTTTGCTCATCTATCTTTTTCAAAGTCATTCGACGGCTGCGCTCGTACTTCTCTTTATTTCAGCGATTACACTGGATATGGCTGTATCGGGAAACCTTGTACTTGGACAGCGTGTGATTTACTCCTTGGGAAGTGAGGCGAGGGGGCGTCTGAACGGATTATTCATGTCTATTTTTTTCATAGGCGGAGCGATTGGATCATCATTAGGCGGTTGGTCGTATGCGTTAGGAGGTTGGAATTTTAGTTCTCTGATTGGAGTCGTCCTGCCTGTGCTGGCTTTGCTGTACTTTTTCACTGAGAAAGAAACGAGTGGAGACGTGCGAAAGAAACAAACCACCTGATAGAGGTCAGCTTTAAGCTATGCCGTACGCAAAAACATAATGATTAAAATGGCTGTTCCCAAGAGAAAACAAAGGGGCGAGTAGAGCACAGTGTCCCACTTTGCAAAAACAGTTCCTTTTTTTCTCTTGAAAAACCCTACCCATTTGAAATCTCCTATAGAACGTAAAATAAATACGCACGACAACAAGCCTGCACCGTAGGAATGAAAGGTACTGAAAATCAGGAATTGTGTAACTCCACCTAGTTCTAGGACGAACCAAGCGGCTAAAGCTAGTAGAATAGCTACAATTGATGTCCCTATCTTGGAGGGCTCAAAGAGCAAAGCCGTTCCTGTGCTTGGGATCGTTGCCTTTGCACCTTTTTGTCCGCCAAATACCCAATATAGATGCATGCCGCTCAGTACCCATAGAATTCCGCCTACTGCCCATGTAAGTAACTCCAACATGTGGCATCCTCCTTAATTGAATTCATTCGAAATCCACTCTGTCCAAATCATGTGAATATGCTGTTGAATGGCTTCGTCACTTAATGTCTCTTGCTTGTGACGCTCATACCAGCCTAAGTAGTAATGGTACAACATCCATGATCTCTGAAAGGCTTTCTCTGGCTGCATTCCCTTCTGTATTAGAAGCTCTTTCATAAACTCCATTCTCATCTGTTCAACTTCATTGAGCAGGGAACGGTAACTATCATCCTTCAATGACAGTTTTCGCAGATAAAACAGAAAATCTCCTCGTCTCGTTTTCCCGAACATCTGGGTTAACAACTCTCTGATCCGCTCATCTGCGGCAGCATGGATGATGGACGCTGCAATAATCTGTTGTGTCGTCTGTTCCTTCCATGTCTCCACAATCTGTCTAATGTAGCTGCTGCGATTGTTAAAATACCAATAAAAACTGCTCTTACTGCACCCTAGAGAAACGGCCATTTTCTCAACAACAAGTTGATCTATTCCACCCTGTTCAAAACATTCGATTCCTTTCTGAATCCATTGTTCTTCTGTGACAATAATTTTAGGCATCTCTCCTTCCCCCTTTCTGTACGGTATCGTCTAGATAAGTATATATTATAGTGTTTCTAGAGCTGTGTAAATATGGGCACATGAGCTCCCTTAGCTAGCTGATGCATAGGAGGCATGAAATTACATAAACGCCCACTTGAAATACCTGCGAATTTGATCTATAATGCTGTAGCATATAGTGATATTCAAGGCATTGACCAAAGACATGATTTCCTTGAAGGGCCGTTCAGAGAGAAAAGACGAGGCTGAGAGCTTTTCCGGCAACCGCATGTGAAGTTACCCCTTTGTAGCCGTGACGTTGAACATGTAGCTGTGTAATCTGGCAGTAACATCAGTAAGCGCCTACCGCTTTATCCCCGTTAACGGATACCAATGGAGGGTCACGCATGTCGTGCATGAGCATGTTCCGATGAACATAAATGTACGCACAGGAGCGGGCCGAACTAGGGTGGAACCACGAGCTGAACGCACTCGTCCCTTGAGGGAGAGAGGCGTTTTTTTGCGTTCAATTTTGATATAGAACACAATTTGAAATGGAGGCTTTAATCGTGAGTATTCAAGTGAAATTGCCAGATGGAGCCGTACGCGAGTACGAGCAGGGCGTAACGATCGCCGACGTGGCGGGTTCGATCAGCTCCGGGCTGAAAAAGAACGCCGTAGCAGGTAAAGTGAACGGGAAGGCTGTAGATCTGAACACCGTTTTGGATCAGAACGTTGACCTTGAAATCATTACGCTGGACGGTGCAGACGGTCTGGAAATTTATCGCCACAGTACAGCGCATTTGCTCGCTCAGGCGCTCAAACGCATTTACGGTGAGAAAAACGTGAAACTGGGTATCGGTCCGGTCATCGACAGCGGCTTCTACTATGACATTGATATCGAAAACCCATTGTCCGTTGACGACTTGGCCAAGATCGAGAAGGAAATGACGAAGATCGCACAGGAAAATCTGCCGATTACACGTCGTGTGGTCAGCCGTGAGGAAGCCACTCGTATTTTTGGAGAGTTGGAAGATCCACTGAAGCTGGAACTGATTCGTGATTTGCCGGAAGAAGCGGAAATTACGATCTATGATCAAGGCGAATTTTTTGACCTGTGTCGTGGCCCGCATTTGCCATCTACTGGCCGTATCAAAGCATTTAAACTGTTGAGTGTAGCGGGTGCATACTGGAGAGGCGATTCCAACAACAAGATGCTGCAACGTATCTACGGAACAGCATTCCCGAAAAAAGCACAACTGGATGAGCACCTGCATTTGCTGGAAGAAGCGAAAAAACGCGACCATCGCAAGCTGGGTAAAGAGCTGGAACTGTTCATGTTCTCCGAAGAAGCACCAGGCATGCCGTTCTATCTGCCTAAAGGTATGGTTGTCCGCACTGCATTGGAAGATTACTCCCGTGACATTCAACGTCTGCA
Organism: Paenibacillus sp. FSL H8-0168; assembly: GCF_038592955.1. Taxonomy (NCBI): domain Bacteria; kingdom Bacillati; phylum Bacillota; class Bacilli; order Caryophanales; family Paenibacillaceae; genus Paenibacillus; species Paenibacillus sp. FSL H8-0168. The sequence continues at coordinate 655,906 of NZ_CP151948.1, forward strand.
TGGCTATGAGGAAGTACGTACACCGCTGATGATGAACAACCGTCTGTGGGAACAATCGGGACACTATGAGCATTACAAGGAAAACATGTACTTCTCCGAAGTGGATGAAACTACATTTGCTCTGAAACCGATGAACTGCCCAGGGCATATGCTTGTGTTTAAAAATGAGCTTCACTCTTACCGCGATCTGCCAATTCGTATAGCCGAATTTGGACAAGTGCATCGCCATGAGCTGTCCGGCGCGTTGAACGGTATGATGCGTGTTCGTACATTCTGTCAGGATGATGCGCATATTTTCGTCACACCAGGTCAGATTGAACAAGAAATTACAGACGTAATTAAGCTGATTAACGAAATGTATAGTGTGTTTGGCTTTGACTTCACAGTGGAATTGTCCACACGTCCAGATGACTTTATGGGCGAGCCAGCACTGTGGGATCAAGCGGAACAAGCTCTGCAAAACGTGCTGGATCACCTGGGCATCAACTACCGTATTAATGCGGGAGATGGAGCATTCTACGGTCCGAAAATTGACTTCCACATTCTCGATGCGCTCAAACGCAGCTGGCAGTGCGGAACGATCCAATTGGACTTCCAAATGCCTGAAAAATTCGACCTGACTTATGTGGGCGAGGACAACCAGAAGCACCGTCCAGTCGTTATTCACCGTGCCATCTATGGTTCGATTGACCGCTTCATGGGCATCCTGACTGAGCATTTTACAGGTGCATTCCCATTGTGGTTGGCTCCTGTTCATGCGAAGCTGTTGCCAGTATCCGAGAACTATATCGAGACTGCCAATGAGATACAGGATGCGTTGCTGAAAGCAGGTCTGCGCGTCGAAGTGGATACTCGCAATGAGAAGCTTGGTTATAAAATCCGCGAGGCGCAATTGGAGAAGGTTCCATATATGTTCGTTATCGGGGAAAATGAAAAAACAACCGGTACTGTAGCGGTTCGTAAACGCGGCGAAGGCGATCTGGGATCACTCAGCATTGCGGATATCGTTGAGAAAATCAGCACAGAAATTCGCGAGAAACAGTAATATTTGATCAGAAAATGTGTAAAAGAGCCATCAAAACCATGATGAACGTGGTTTTGATGGCTCTTTTTTGTACCCAATACATAAGAATCCAGCGTAAGACTGAACCATAGTTTTTGCAGCCTCAACTGAATTCTTGAATTATCTTATACACAAATACTTAGCAGGTTTGTGGCCGTGAAGTGGCGTGATCTGCTGGGAGGGAGAGTGTCTTCAAGGACGTCTCTTCGGATTGTTTGGCCGGGGATTCTTCCGCATCCTGTTCCTCGCTAAGCGATAAAATTTCGCCGCGCAACTTCAGCATTTTCTGATCCAACTCGTAGGTTGCACGTGCGGCTTCGGTCAATCCATTAACGACATGTTCAGGCACTTTCTTATCGAACTTATAGTACAAAATATGCTCCATACTGGCCCAGAAATCCATAGCCAATGTGCGCAATTGAATTTCAACCTTGATCCAGCGTGTGCCCTCAAACAGGATCAGTGGAATTTCCACAATGACATGCAGGCTCTGGTAGCCGTTGGGCTTAGGATGGGCTATATAGTCCTTGACCTCCAGAATACGAATGTCTTCCCGTGTGTGAAGATGATCCATCAGACGATAAATATCTTTCACAAAAGCGCATACCACGCGCATTCCCGCGATATCATGAATTTCACGCAATATATTGTCCAAGGTAACTTCATGCCCTTTGCGCCGAACCTTTTCCACGATGCTGTGGGGCTCTTTGATCCGGGTTTTAATATGCTCAATCGGGCTAAAACCGTCTAACAGCTTCCATTCCGTCTGAATCAGCTTAATTTTATTCTTTAATTCCTCCAGAGCCAGCTGATAAAGGACGGGAATCTTTCTCCACTCCTCTAGTTGCTTGGCGTCGACACTGTTTTGATCCAGCTGTAGCTGAAATTCCTGCAAGGGTAATGGGACAGCATTCAGGTGCTTCCAATCCGGTTCATTCACAGAGCATTCTCCTAAATGAGGCTTATGATGTCCTCGATCTTTTTCGTAAAAATGCATTATCGTATACATTGTACACTATGTCAAAACCTACAGGCAAAGGAGAGACGGTCAAAGAAAAAAAGAAATACCACAAGAATTATAGTGGTAAAACCGAGTAATCCGATGTATAATTACAAAAATGCTGATTGGGAGCATTTAATTCTTTTAAAAAAATCACAAATGTAGAGTATCCATCATTAGATTAAAAATATAAATTACAGAAAAGAGGAAAAGAAAAATGGCAAAAGTAGAAAGTTTTCAATTAGATCACACGATTGTAAAGGCTCCTTATGTAAGAGCAGCGGGAGTAGAGCATGATGAAAAAGGAAGCACAGTACAAAAGTATGACTTGAGATTTTTACAACCTAATGAAGACGCACTTCCGACAGCAGCTGTACATACGCTGGAGCACTTATTAGCGACGTACCTGAGAGATGAAATCAAAGGAATTATTGATATCTCTCCTATGGGATGCAGAACGGGGTTCTACTTGATTTTGTGGAATGAACATGAGCCTGAGGAAATTGCACTCGCTTTGGAAAAAACCTTGAAAAGAATTCTGGAAACGACAGAGGTTCCGGCTGTTACTGCTTTGGAATGCGGGAACTACAAGGATCACTCTCTTTTTTCCGCGCAGGAATATGTGAAGATTGTATTGGAAGCTGGTATTAGCCGCGATCCTTTCGAAAGAGTACTTTAAAATCTATGATTTCGATTGACCTATCTCATCAGACAGCGGTAGTGACAGGCGGCAAGTCAGGCATAGGCAAGGGAATTGTAGAGCTTTTCATTCAAAGCGGAGCTAAAGTGATTTCTGCTGATATTTCTTATGAAGAGCCGTATAGAGTGGTCAATCCACAGTTGGTTGAAACGCAATTGGACATATCCAAACCGGATGATATCGAAAGATGGTGCGATCTACTAATCAGCGAGGCGGGAGTTCCTGATATATTGGTGAACTGTGCTGGTACTTCTACGATGGATTATGTCATTGATAGTGAGTTAGCTGATTGGGAGAAAGTATTTTCGATCAATTCAACTGGGCTGTATGTAGCGTCCAAACGGTTTGCCAAGGAAATGGTGGATGCGCGCAAACCAGGACGAATTATCCAAATTGCTTCGCAGGCTGGAAAAAATGGATATCGGGCCATGGGCGGATACTGTGCTTCCAAACATGCGGTTCTTGGCTTGACCAAGGTGATGGCCATTGAGCTTGCTCCGCATCAAATTTTGGTGAATGCGGTTTGTCCAGGTATCGTAGAAACGCCGATGAAACATCGTGAACGGATTGAAGGGGGCGTCATTCGCGGAATGACCGCTCAAGAAATATACGAAGAAGATTGTTCACAGGTACCTTTGGGGAGAACGGCCGAGGTGGAGGATGTCGCCAATGTGGTGCTGTTTCTGGCCAGTCCGCTCTCAGCATATATGACAGGACAAGCGATTAATGTTACAGGTGGAATGACGATGCACTAGCATACATGATCTGGGGGAAAACAACATGAAGAAATCGTTCGTTTTACTATTAGGGATTAGTTTATTATTGGTTGCCGCAGGATGCGGTAATAAAAGTTCAGACAGCAATGGCTCCAGCGCCGCTTCCGGTTCGGAAACGCAAAAAGTAGTCATCGGCTCCATGGGCTCTGACGCCCAGATCTGGAAGCATATTGCCCAGTCTCAGGCCGCCAAGGATGCCAAGCTGGACATTGAAGTGAAAGAAATTAACGGCGGAATCGAAACGAACAATGCGACCAAAGAAGGCGAAGTAGACGTGAATGCATTCCAATCGTGGGCGTACCTGGTTAGCTATAACAAAGAGAGCAAAGCTGATTTGAAGGCTATAGCCACAACCTACCTGGAACCCATGGGGATTTATTCGCAAAAATTCAAAAGCATCGATGAAGTGACCGACGGGGCTCTGGTAGCTTTGGCAGATAACCCAGCCAATACGGCAAGAGGTTTAAAGTTATTGGAAGCCTCCGGTTTGATTAAGCTTAAGGCTGACTTTAATGATGCCTTGGGTACAGTCAATGATATTACTAGCAATCCTAAAAACCTGAAATTTGAACTCATTGATGACAAAACAGGACCACGAGTGATTCAAGATGTAGGCTTGGTGCTAATTGGGAATACGATTGCTTTAGAAGGGGGCCTGAATGTACTGAAAGATTCCTTGTTCCATGAGGAGATCAGTCAGGCAACCAAAAATAATATTAACGTTCTGGTTACTTCATCTGATAAGGCGAATGACAAAGGGCTGCAAAAGTTAGCGGATCTCTATCATAACGAGGATACTCAAAAATACATTAAAGATGAATTTGGCGGCACCAAAGTAGAGGTTAAAGAGCCGGTTTCTTATTTGGAAGGACAAACTACAACAAAATAAACTTATGAGATCAGCCAGTTTTTCTGGCTGATCTTTTTTGTTCGTAAGAGCCCCGTACCGGTAGTCGGGTAGAAGTCATCTCTGCTCTTAGACTCCACGCCGAATATGTGACAAACGTTGAGTTGATGTCTCCCATCTTCCACATGAGCCAGTGATTGTATTTTTAGTAGTCGACTTGAGTTTGAGTATGGGTTTCGGTTCGATAATGTTTGGGGGAGAGTCCCTTTACCTTTTTAAAAATTTTTGAGAAGAGTAAAGGGTCGTTATAGCCGACTGAACGGGAAATATCACCGATCGAAAGTTCAGCGTTTCCCATCATTTCACATGCTCTGTTGATCCTATAGCGAACCAAATAATCCTGAATACTTGTGTTCACTTGTTGTTTGAATAACGAACATAAATAGCTTCGATTGAGTCCGATAAAATTTGCAATGTGCTCAATGGTAATTTTCTGAGCATAATTCATTTCGATAAAATCCTTCACTTTTTCCACGTAAATTTCCGACCGGCTTTCCTTTTGTTCGGGAGGTGTTACCGGACCGAATTCTATAAGCTCCGATAACATTAAGCAAAGCAGACCGGTCAGTCTGGTTTCCCGAGCTTTATGGCATTCACTTGATTCGTTCATTCGCTGCAAATACTGATGAATCAAATGGTCTCCTTCAAAGTTGAGGATTGGACGCGTCATCGTTAGGCCTGCTTGCTTGAGGAGTGTTTCTGCCAGTGCCCCGTCAAATCCAAACCAGCAATAAGACCAAGGGTTCACTACATCGGCTTGATAATAAGTAATGACCTGGGGGCAGATTAGAAACCACTGTCCTTTTCGCAAGCGATAACTGAACCCACCGACCTCGAAGGTACCTTCTCCGTCCAAAATATAATGAAGCAGATAGTGATCTCTTATCGCAGGTCCAAAAAAGTGACTCGGTATGCATTCCTCTATGCCAAACTGAGTTAGATACAATTCAGAATGCTGTTTACTACGCGGCAAATATTCTATCACGCTAAATCTCCTTATGTAAATTATCAGCATTATAACATAAATAGTGAGCACCATGCCATGTACTTCATATCTAAAGTTAATATATCATTTCTATAGAACCTATTGCGAATATTATGAGGAGATTATCAAGCTTTACACCATGTGAACTTAGTTGATGGCTGCTACAAAAAGGTTCTTCTATGTACCTTTTTAGGTGCGGATTTCCGAGAGGTATGATCTAGAGGAAGGGGTTATTTTTCCATGGGTATCATTGTTCAAGAGCAAACGGGGCTGTTTCATTTGCAGTCGTCGGACATGAGTTATATTATTCAGATTGTAGATGGATTTCCTGTACATGTATATTGGGGAGGCAGGCTGAAGCACCGTGAACCCATGGCCGATCTATTGCTTCACACTCCTGCGATGGTTGGATTGGATCGGTTGCCGCAAGAATATCCGCAGTATGGGAGCGGGGACTTCCGTAACCCGGCGTATCAAGTAGAGCTTGAGGATGGAACTCGTATCACGGAGTTAAAGTATAATGGCTACCGAATCACTAAGGGAAAGCCATCATTAACCGGGCTTCCGGCCGTATATACCGAAAATGAAGGCGAAGCGGATACGTTGGAACTGGAGTTACAAGATGACTTTTCAGGCCTTAAAGTTGTTCTTCTTTATACCGTCTTCACGGATCGAAACGTAATCGCTCGTTCGGCTCGTTTGAGTAATGCGGGAGCCAAGAATCTTCGGCTTCTCCGTGCTCTAAGTGCCAGTGTCGATTTTTCAGGTAAAAGCGATTTAGAGTTCATGTATCTTTCGGGAGCATGGGCTCGGGAGGGGAATATTACCCGCAAACCGATTCTTCAAGGTGAAACCCGAATTGATAGTAAAAGGGGCATGAGCAGCCATCAACTCAACCCTTTTGCTGCATTGGTCACTCGGGGAACAACGGAAAGCTATGGTGAGGTATTCGGCTTTAGCCTCGTGTACAGCGGGGGCTTTGAGGCGGGAGCAGAAATAGATTCATTCGGCTCTACACGGTTTAGCATCGGCGTGAACTCCTTTGATTTTTCGTGGTTACTGAGCCCAGGGGAGAGCTTCCAAACGCCAGAAGCCGTTATGGTTTACTCCGGTCAAGGACTGGGAGATATGTCGCGGACGTATCATCGCTTGTATCGGACTCGACTTTGCCGAGGGAAATATCGGGATGAAGAACGCCCTATTCTGGTCAATAACTGGGAAGCTACCTATTTTGACTTCAATGCAGATAAGCTGGTATCGATAGCGAAAGAAGGGGCTGAGCTAGGCATCGAACTATTTGTCTTAGATGACGGTTGGTTCGGAAAACGGGATTCCGACAATTCGTCTCTCGGTGATTGGTACGAGGATCGTCGGAAGCTACCAGACGGACTCGCGGATGTCGCGAACCGTATCAATCGGCTGGGCCTTAAGTTCGGGCTCTGGTTTGAGCCAGAGATGATCTCTCCAGACAGCGAGTTGTACCGGGAGCATCCGGATTGGTGCCTTCACGTTCCGGGACGGCGGCGCAGCGAAGCTCGATGGCAGCTAGTGCTGGACTATACTCGCAAGGAAGTGCGCGATTTCATCTACGATTCGCTGGCTGCCATTTTCTCCAGCGTGCCGGTCTCTTACGTGAAATGGGATATGAACCGCTGCCTGACGGAAATTGGTTCCGCAGCTCTGCCGCCGGAGCGCCAATCTGAGACTGCCCATCGCTATGTTCTTGGATTGTATGAGCTGCTGGAGCGCGTCACCACCGAATTTCCGCATATTCTTTTCGAGAGCTGTTCAAGTGGCGGAGGACGTTTTGACCCAGGCATGCTTTACTACATGCCTCAAGTCTGGACTAGTGATAATACCGATGCGGTGGAACGCCTGAAGATTCAATATGGAACTAGCCTTGTCTATCCTGTAAGCGCCACCGGAGCGCATGTGTCAGCAGTTCCGAACCATCAAGTTGGACGCATAACACCCCTTGATTTTCGAGGTGATGTGGCCATGTCCGGAAATTTTGGATATGAGCTTGATCTCACGAAATTCACCGATGAGGAAAAAGAGACGGTCAAACGCCAAATCGCAGTATATAAGCAGATACGTGGCTTAGTTCAGAAAGGTGACTTGTATCGTCTAAAGAGCCCGTTTGAAGATAACGAATCGGCTTGGATGTTTGTTTCTGAAGACCAAGAGGATGCCATCGTCTACTATTTCCAAGTGATGGCTGTTCCGAACGCGCCTTGGCGAGCCCTGCGCCTTGACGGACTAAATCCAGAGCTCGAATATGAAGTTAAGTCAGGAAATAGCGGGCAAAAGTCTATCCATGGGGGGGATCGGCTTATGAAGTTGGGCCTCCCTCTTCTCTACAGACAAAAAGACTATGAAAGTGGATGGTTCAGGCTTCGGGCATTAAGGTCCAACAAGGCTTAAGGCTTAAAGGATCAGTACAACAGTACAATTGGCAAAAGATAAAAAACAATCGATTGAGTTATGCATGCCCCTTTTTGTATAAAAGGGGCATTTTGCGCGCAGCAGCCGTACTGATCGGGGAGGGGCAAGCCATGTTTTTTATACGAATGATGAATGACATGAAACTGAGAAAGAAGATGACGCTTACATTCATTTCGGTAGCTGTTCTTCCCTTGCTGTTATGTGGCCTGTTTCTGACGGGGAAGCTTCGAGAGTCCGTCATTAAGGACGCCTTTATGCAAGTGTCCAACAATGTCGAGCGGGTCCGAAATCGTACAGAAGAACTGATCAAAGTGCCGCTGGACATCTCGTATCGGCTAACCAATGACAATTGGATGAAAATGGTAGCCAGCCAAAAGTATGACAGCTACATCGAAGTCATTCAGGCCTACCGGGAGTATACAGGTATTCGTGACTACCTCCAATTGTACAAAGAGATATCCGGCATCCGTGTCTATGTCCCTAATCCTGGAGCACTTAATAATTGGGAATTTATCCAGCCGGACGAAAGAATCACAACCGCAGATTGGTACAAGGAGGCCATCGCGCAGAAAGGATTGGCCGGCTGGAATTTAATCAAGGATGAGAGGGACGATGCTGATTATCTCAGCTTGATTCGTTCATTTTCAGTGGATTCACCAGGGCGAAAAGGGATTCTGGTCATAAATGTTAACCAGCGCCAATTAAATTCAATCCTGAATCAGGAATCGTTCCCTACCTTAATCGTGGATAACCGGAATCAGATTGTCGCGTCCAATGAAGCAGAGTTGTTTGGGAAGAATCTTTCTGAAATTCATGCCGACGAAAATATACTTTTCCAACAGGAAGGAAGTTACAACACACTCATTAACGGAAAAGCATCGAAAGTGGTGATCGCAAATCTAACTCCACAGAACAGCTGGAATGGACTTCGCATTATTTCCATTTTTTCCGTTTCTGAGATTACCCGAGATGCTAATCAAGTGATATGGCTTGGCGGAATCGCGATCACAGCCAGCCTGATATTTGCAGCCTTGCTTATCTATGCTTCTGCTTCGCTATTATCCAGAAGGCTTCTTCGCTTGAGCAAGCATATGACCCAAGTAGGGGCGGGCTCATGGGAAACCTATCTCCATATCGATGGGAAAGATGAAGTGGGGCTATTATCGAGGGAATTTAACGCGCTCGTCAGTAGCGTGAACGATTTGGTTCAGGAGGTTCAAGAGACGAATCGCCAGAAAAGTCTCGTGGAGCAAAGACAAAACGAGATCAAGTTCAAAATGCTGGCAAGCCAGATCAATCCGCATTTTCTCTTCAATTCTTTGGAGTCTATCAGAATGGAGGCCCACATTCGCCAACAGGACGATATCGCTAAAGCAGTCTGGCAGTTGAGCGCGTTGTTGCGCAGCAGTCTGGAGGCTGGTAACGACAAGATTCCACTGCGTAAAGAGCTTGAGCAAGTGTGCTGTTATCTCGATCTTCAAAAGTTTCGGTATGAAGACCGTTTGGAGTATCGCTTAACCGTTGATCCAAATTTGGAGAAAATGTTGGTTCCACCTCTGATTATCCAACCATTGGTGGAAAATTCCATTGTACATGGTCTGGATAATCAAGCAGAAGGAGCTGTCATTGAAGTGAAAGTTAAGGAAATCCCGGAGGGGGTTCGAGTTATGGTATGTGACAACGGCGCTGGTTTCACGGCCGATCGTCTCGCCCTAGTACAAGCAGAGCTTGCTGCATCCGTACATGAACAGGAGGTCCAGCGAATTGGACTACGAAACGTAAATGATCGTTTAGTCTTACTGTATGGGACCTCAAGTGCTTTACATATTGAGAGCGAGCCTGGGAAAGGCACTTGTATTCAGTTTTTCATACCTGGAGGTGAATCCAAATGATTAAGGTAGTCATCGTTGACGATGAGCCGAAGCTTCGTCAAGGGCTTCAAACGCTGATCCCATGGGAAAGCCTCGGATTTATCGTTACAGCTACGGCAGCCAATGGAAAAGAAGCACTGGAAGTCATCGAGGAAAAAGCCCCTGATGTCGTAATCGTCGATATCCGCATGCCGGTTATGGATGGCCTACAGTTGATTGAGCACTTGAGATCCAACGGTCATCATTTGCACTTTATGATCCTCAGTGGATATGCCGACTTTGAGTATGCCAAACAAGCGATCAAATATGGGGTATTCGGCTATCTCGTTAAACCGGTCGACATTGATGAAATGTCGTCCAGTTTAAAACGGATACGCGAGCGGATCGAAGAGGAGCGTCTTCAAGGGGAGTGGCGTAAGAGAGAGGTTATAAATCGGGATTTATACCTGCATAGCCTGCTCGTCCCTCAAGAGAGAACTGAAGATCCGGCCAAGTTGAGAAGTAAGGCAATAGAAGCGGATTTGTTGTGGAGCAACTACGAAGTCGTGGTCGTCTACCCGCGTGTTTCTGAAGTGGACCGTTCTGATGTCGCATACCAGCTTTCGAATGGATTGAAGGCAAAGATCGAGGGGCAGATGATGGGGCTTGTCACAGTAATCCCACCGTATACAGTCCTGTTGCTCAACGCGCCGTTGCGTGGAAGAGAACGGCGTGAAATTCTGCACAATGAGATTCGTAATGCTGCGGATAATGTTAGGTTCGTCGCTGCAACCGGAGGGGCAGTATCTGCTCCTGAAGATATTTGTAAATCTTTTTTAAAGGCCCAGGAAGCGGTAAAACAATCCTTTTTCAGTGAGAAGAACCGACTGCTAGGTCCGTATCCTTTCTTTTCTCCTGCGCTGGATTCCCCCCGCTTGTCTGCTGATAAAGCTGAGGAAACGATGGAGGAATTCATCTTCCGCCTGTATTACAGTCTGGAAGTAGGAAACCAAACCGCAATACTGCCATTATTGAACGAGGCGGCTGCATTTTTTCTCCAACAGGGGCAAGATGAGAAGTCAATCAAAGAGTCGTTCTTTTTTATGTCCAATGCGGTCATTCATAAGCTGACCGCGGGTTTCTGTATCGAGTTGAAAGAGACGGAGGAAGTTTCCCGTTTTTTGAATGGGATATACCAGCATGATCATTTACATGATCTTTTGGAAGAGACCTACCGTTTCCTGCTAGCTTTGGCGAAAGACTCCGAACCTCGTGGAAAGGAGCAGGAATTCAAAAAAATGATCGACTTCATTCACAGTCATTATACAGACAACCTGAAGCTGGAAACGCTGGCTGGACTACTAAACTATAGTACTGCCTATTTAGGCCAGCTATTCAAGAACAAGACTGGGGAGTACTTTAACACCTATCTGGACAGAGTCCGTATCCACAAGGCAAAGGAGTTGCTGGACCAGGGAATGAAAGTTTACGAAGTCGCTGAAAGCGTCGGCTATACAAGTGTTAACTACTTTTATAGCAAGTTCAAAAGGTACGAAGGCTGTTCACCGTCGGAATATAGAAATCCATAATTTGTGGATGATTTTTCCCGAAATCCGTTGTATGGGCTCTGACTCTCCTCTGTTTTATGATGGATTTAAGAGAGGGGATGAAAAAAATGAAAGCGGTAACAGCAAATTCGGAAAACGTATACAAAAAACCGAAGCGGAATGCTTGGAAGGTATTTAAAAGCCAAAGGTATCTTTATTATATGTCCATTCCGTTTGTGATCTGGGTCTTTATCTTTCAGTATTTGCCGCTATGGGGCTGGACAATGGCATTTCAGAAATACAGACCCGGTTTGAGTTTTTTTGAACAGAAGTGGGTGGGCTTGGAGCATTTTCGTACTTTGTTCCAAGATGATCATTTCTACCAAGTACTGCGGAACACGCTGGCTATGAGCCTTATGGGACTGGTCGCTGGTTTTATTGTACCCGTTGTCTTTGCTCTATTGCTCAACGAGGTCCGCATACAAGTGATAAAACGATTTGTTCAAACCGTATCTTATCTGCCGCACTTTGTTTCATGGGTGGTTGCTGCAGGCATTGTCACCAAAATGCTTTCAGCGGATGGCGGTGTCGTAAACGATATGCTCATGGGTCTAGGCATCATCGATCAGCCAGTCCAGTTTATGGCCCAAGGTAAATTATTTTGGTGGGTTGTAACTTTCGGAGACATCTGGAAGGAAACGGGGTGGAACGCCATTATTTATCTGGCTGCCATCGCCGGTATTGGTCCTGAATTATACGAGGCTGCGCGGGTGGACGGCGCTAGCCGATTACAGCAAATGTGGCATATCACGCTGCCGGGGATCCGGCCGACTATTATCATTCTCCTAATTATGTCTATTGGTCATCTGCTCGGTACAGGATTCGAGAAACAATTTCTGCTGGGCAATCACCTGGTCATTGATTACTCTGAAGTACTTGATTTATATGCGCTTAATTATGGTCTGGCAATGGGACGTTACTCTTTCGGAACGGCCATTAATATTTTTAATTCGGTGATAAGCCTGATCCTATTGTTTGCGGCTAATGGAATCTTTAAGCGCTATACCAACGAGAGCATTATGTAAGGAGGAGAATGGACATGGAGGCTGTCAAAAGCACTACGCCGGTCGGCGGATTAAACAACAAGCTTCAGGCGAAATCACCACAAGACCGAATCCTGGGGATAGTTGTTTATGTTTTCATGATTGTGGTCACCGTTCTGACGATCTACCCGTTCTTAAATGTGCTAGCTATCTCTTTTAACGATTCGGTAGACACCATTAGAGGTGGGATCACCATCTGGCCAAGGCAATTTACGTTGAAGAATTACGACTTGATTTTCACCTATGAGGGGTTAATCACTGGATTCAAAATCTCCTTTCTGCGAACCGTCATTGGCACCGTAGCGGGCTTGGTCAGCGGCTCGATGCTTGCCTATACGCTTGCACGAAGTGATTTTCAAGCTAGAAGGTTCATCTCCATCTTTCTGGCCGTCACCATGTATGTTTCTGGAGGGTTGATTCCAGGTTTTATCCTGATGAAGGAATTGCATTTAATTGATACATTTGCCGTCTATATTTTACCAGGTCTTGTAAGTGCGTTTAATGTCTTCATTATTCGTTCCTTCATTGATGGTCTGCCTTATGCGTTACAGGAATCAGCCAAGCTGGATGGTGCCAACGATTTCACGATCTACTGGCGCGTTATTCTTCCTCTTTGCAAACCGGCATTAGCGACCGTAGCGCTCTTCTTGGCAGTTGGGCAATGGAACTCTTGGTTCGATACTTATCTGTTTAATGGGTCTAACGAATCGTTGACGACTCTGCAATATGAATTGATGAAAATTCTGCAAAGTACGACAACAAGCGCAACCAATTCCCAGGACGCTGCCAATATGGCCGAGCGTATGGCACAGGTATCCCCGGAATCGGTCAAAATGGCAATCACCATCATTGTTACTGTGCCAATTCTTATCGTCTATCCTTTTCTACAAAAATATTTTGTTAAAGGTATGACGCTCGGGGCGGTAAAAAGCTAACACGAGGCAACATTCATTATAATGGGAGGTTTTGCTCCATGAAGCCAAGAAAAAATAGAATGGTCGTATCTTTCGTAATATCACTGACTTTAGTCGCGACCCTTGCAGGGTGCAGCGGTAATAATCCGTCTGAGGCTACCAAGGCCGTAACAACAGGAGACATCACACTTACTTATTTTTCGGAAGACTCCAGCACAAATTGGAATAGCATGAAGGATCAAGTCGGTAAGGTCATCGCTGAAAAAACCGGAGTAACTCTAGATGCTGAATTCGCTGTCGGAGACCCGGTCCAAAAGATTTCGTTGATTGCAGCCACAGGAAACTATCCTGATTTAATCGCTGCTAAGGCGGATGTCGGCAAACTTGTCGATGCTGGCGCAATCATTGATTTGACAGATTTGATCGACAAGCACGCACCGAACATCAAAAAAATGCTGGGAGATAAGCTTGTTCGGACAAAGTACAGTTTGGACGACCCATCGATCTATGTGATTCCGACTTGGTCCGCTGTAGAAGAGAAAAAAATCAAACCCGACGTAGGATTTAAACTCCAGCATCGTGTCGTCAAGGAAGCGGGATACCCCGACATTCGTACGGTACAGGATTTTGAAAAAGTCATTAAGGACTATATCACCAAGCATCCGACGGACGAAAATGGCAATAAAAATATCGGATTGTCCCTTAATGCCGACGATTGGCATATGTACCAGGTAACAAACTCAGGATTCCAAACGACCGGGGGACCAGACGACGGCGAATACTACATTGATCAAAAAACACATCAAGCGACCTATCACTTCCGCCGACCGGAAGAAAAAGAATATTTCCGCTGGTTGAATCACATGAACGCCACTGGATTGCTGGATCCGGAAAGCTTCGTGCAGAAGACCGATCAGTTTAAGGCGAAGGTGGCTTCAGGCCGCGTACTTGGCCTTGCCGATCCAGAATGGGACTATGGCGATGGGCAAAATGCGCTAAAAGCGGAGGGCAAATTCGACCAAACGTACGGTCATTATCCAGTCACCATGAGCAAGGAATATAAGGACACCAACTTTTGGCTTCCTGGCTTTGATGGGGGATATGGAATCTCGATCTCTAGCAAGTGCAAGGACCCGGTACGCGCTATCCAGTTCCTCGACTTTCTGGCATCGGAAGAGGGGCAAATCCTGAATAATTGGGGGATTGAAGGAAAGCATTACACGGTTAAAGACGGCAAACGGACGATTATTCCGGCTGTGCTGGAACGGATGAACAATGACAATGCAGCTTTCCAAAAAGAATCTGGAATCGGTCTATATTGGAACTTGTCGGTCCATTATGGTGATGGCATCAAGGACTCCACCGGCAACTACTTTACTCGTAGTTATCCGGAGATGCTGACAGCAACTTATAACAAGTCGGAGAAGGAAGTCCTAAAGGCCTATAAGATTGATCATTGGAAAGATCTATTCCCAAAAGAAGAAGAATTCCAACCGAGAGCATACGGAGCAGCCTACACGATGTCTCTCCCCAATGACGATCCGGCTGTTATTCTCGGAGCCAAGATGAAGGATATTACATGGAAACGAATTCCGGAAGCTGTCATGACCAAGCCGGAAAACTTCGATAAGGTTTGGGATACCTATATGGCAGAGCTGGAGAAAGCCGGAGTACAAGAAATGGAACAATCCTTTACCAAACATATTCAAAACCGGATTAAGCTATGGTCCACCAATTAATTCGTTTTGCATAAAAGAACGGGGCCGTTTCCACTTTCCAATTGGAGAGGAGACGGTCCTTTTTCATTAAGGTTTGCTATAGACTGCATTCGTTCAAGTTACAAACCAACAGCGGCCGCCTCGGTTATTTTCTGAGGTGGCCGCTGTTCTTTAGCGACAGGCTTCTACGCTGCTTCATAGTGCTGGGTGGAACGGTACGGTGAGTCCCGTAGGAGCGCCTTACTCCGCTTCATTCTTGGAGGAAGTAAATAGGTCTTGAGGAAGCTCATCCCTCGTGATCACGTAATCGCTGTTGAACACTTTTATGAGATGATCCAGGGAATTATATTGTCCGTTGCGGACGAAATCGCCCGTCCATGTGGTGAAAAAGAGCCAATGCGCTGAATATGCTTGAAGCAATTCGGGATCGCCAATTGGACCGTTTTCGGACAGACCAACCAGCTTCTTGTCTTGCACGAGATTCACCAAGCTGTCGTACTTGCCGATACTTGGACCGTAATTAGCCGCCGGGTTGTAGATATCCACACTTACAATATCGACGACATCGTCCCCCGGATACCATTCGGGGCTCTCGGAGTTCCATACCCAGATCAGATTGTTCAGGTGATGGTAGTGTGTTAGACGGTCGTACATGATACGGTACAGCTGCTTTGCGGAGTCTGGCCCTTGGGCGCCCCACCAAAACCATCTGCCTTCCGCCTCGTGCAGTGGTCTCCACAGCACCGGAACGTGAGCGTCTTGAAGGCGTTTCAACTGAGCGGCAATGGCATCAATGTCCCGCTGGATAAGCTGATATTCTTCCGACTCGGGATGATTAAGCGCATATTGAACGTCGAATGTAGTCGCCTCGGTGTAAAATCCGCGGTACCATTCTTTGCCTGGAATGTCATGTAGACCCTTAGGGGCATTCCAGTGCCATACAAACGTGACAATTCCACCTTCTTTGGCCCATTGGATCGCCTTGTCCACCTCAGTTGAAGTGGCACCGTGCTCGACGCGAGAGGGGGAGTAATCCATCATGTCCGTTGATAACATGGCAGGGTACTTTCCGGTGTGGTCTTTAATCCACTGGGCATCCTCCAGAGTGTGCTGACCGGAAAGAATGTTGCTCCCGTAACCCTCGACGAGATAACTCATGAGTGCCTTGGTTTCCATAGTCGCATTCGGGTTTACCGGCTTTTTCTCAATCTGATGCAGTTTCGGGGGGAGCACTGCTGACAGCTTGATGTAGTCGATATGATACTGGCCCAAGTCGACATTGAACTGTATTGTATTGTTTCCCGAATTCAGCATGATTTTACCGCCGGATACCTCGGTATAGCTTTCTGTTGTCGGAAGGGATATTTCGCTTGCCTGACCGTTGACCACCATATGGGTCTTTTTGTCACTATTAGGATTACTGTAACCGATTGCAAGATTGTAAAGACCACTTGAAGCTGCGTTATAGGCAAGGGTTAACGACCCTGTGCCTTTAAAGGCTGCGTAACCGGTACCAGAATAGCCCGTGCTGGCGGTTTCAGTGCTGACCTTACCAGTAATGACTCCGTCTTCGGCTTCAATTTTGATGTTTGTAGCAGGCAAACTGGCGAATTCAACCTTCACGTATTCGATCCCGTAATATCCCCAGCCTCTTGAAAAAGTAACCTCGTTTGTACCGGCATTCAACATGATCTTGCTTACCAACTTCTCGTTTACAACCGCACCTCCCGGAGGGGGAACCAGCGTTATGCTTTCAGCCATTGTACCATTGACCTCGAAGCTGGTATCCTTGGAGCCGGTGTCCGCCGGAATATAGTAACCGAGGCTCAGCTTATATAGACCTGCTGTCGGCACATTCACTTTAAACGTAGCCGTCCCGTCAGACTTGCCCGAATTTGGGTCATAATCATAAAAGAAGGATACATAACCGTCGCCTTTATAAAGTGTATCGCCGGTATAGGGAGTATCCCGTTTTTCTACGCCGTAACCTTGAATAATTGCATCCTTGGAGCTGACAACTGTAGGAGGAGATTTGCCATTAGTGGATAAATCTTGACTTGCACCCATCGTCGTTTCATCTTCAACTTCGGTGACCAAGTTAGTTGATTCTGCTTTTGCTAAGCTTGGAATTAAATCGAGAGATACCAACAAAAAACATAAGAGAACAAAACTAAGAATACCAAAAAACCTTCTTTTCCACGGATCTGGCATATGACTCACTCCTTGAATTAGATGTTACCGTCTTAATTGTCCTGCGGCGCAGCTTGAAGAAATCGTTTTCAAAAATAAAAAATTAAATAATAAACAACTGCTTCCATAATCCCATCTTTATTTGTATGCGTTTTCAATATTTCCTTTTAAGTTTTTTAGTTCATCACCTCGCTTTAATTTCATCATAAATTAGAGGCGAGGCAGGAACCATACAATGAATTTCGGAAGAAATCATCCTTAAATTATGGATTTTTAACTCCGATGGTAAACAAACTTCATATCTTCTGAATTTGTCTGGGCGAAATTTGCTGAACGAATTCTTCCTTAATTGATGAATTCATTTCTAAATTTCCGGAATTCTTTAGGTGTTTTTTTATGATGTTTCTTAAAAGACTGAATGAAGTGATTTACATGATTGAACCCCACTCTGTGGGCTATTTCAGTTATTGTAGAATCTGTTGAAATTAATAACTCGCTGCTTTTCTTGATACGGTACTTAATTAAGTAGTCGTAAGGTGTCATATGAATAGTTCTCTTAAAACTACGAGTGCATTCCGAAATACTTAAATGTGCTATAGCAGCAATTTCTTGCAGTGTTATATTGTCTGAGTAGTTTTGATGGATAAAGCTGAGCATCAATTGAAGTCGCTCCTGTTGCAATTTCATGTATTTAGGTGCTTCCTCAGAAGACAGCGAAATATTAGATATTAAGACTAACCATAATTGTGCCGTTTTGATGGAAACCTCGTATTCCCAGCCCCACTTTTTTTTCATATCAAATTTCTGTTTCATATCCCAAAGCATTTGCAATATTTGAATTTGCCATTCAGCATCTCCTTTGATTACGAATGACAATAAGAGAGAGTTTGTATAAGGCAGTACATAATTTTTTTCCATCGCACTATCTGCATAAAAGGCCAACAGCTTCTCAGGGAAATTAAAACTGACATATTGACCGTTATGTGTAAGGTGAGTAGTAACGTGAAGAACACCCTTATTAATTAAAATGGCCTGACCTGTTTCTAATTCATGATCAATCCCGTTAACTTGTATCACTAGCTTTCCTTTGGTAACCAAAGTGATTTGTAGTTCCTCATGCCAATGTAAATCGTTGAATCCTCTACCTTCAGGATTACTTGCATGAATAGTATGGGTGTACATGATGTATGGAAATGAAACATCGGGATATAGAATGGTCTCATGCAATTGTTTTTCCATTTTAGCGAGGTCCTTTCTGATGACGATATTTCTATATAAATTAAAGATATAGTTATACAAATAAAATAAAAGTGGTGATATTATTATACCAGATCTTCGGCTTATCATTACAATCCTGTGCACAGGCGATTGGATAAGACATCTTGGAGGCGTACATGTGAAAATAAATCAATCGTCGTTACCGTTTCATCCGTATATCTTGCTTTTAATCAGCATATTGTCTGTTTCTATCTCATCCATCATGATAAAATCCTCTGATACTCCAACCTCTGTGGCTGGGATGTACAGATTGTATATGTCAGTACTCATAATGCTTCCTTTTGTACCTTGGAAAATGTTCCGTTCCTTAGAAATGAACAAAAAAGATTGGAGTACCGTTTTCATTGCGGGTCTTTTTCTCGGGTTATATTTCTTATTCTGGATGGAATCTTTAGTATATACCTCAGTTGCGAGCTCCATGGTCATCTTATCCTTACAGCCTTTATTTGTAATGATGGGTTCATACTTTATGTTCAGAGAACGAGCAAACATATTGACCCTTCTTTGTTTGATCGCCGCTCTTGTCGGTTCAATCATTATAGCTTGGGGAGACATTGGGATTTCGAGAGAGGCATTAATCGGAGATGGATTATCTTTAGTAGGAACAATTTTGGTTTCAGCATATATGTTGGCAGGACAGAAAGTAAGCCACAAAATAAATGCAAATGTATATAGTGTTATTGTTTTTTTTATTGGTGGCAGCGTCATGCTGGTCTACAATTTGTTGAATCATTATGCCTTGATCGAATATGACTCGTCGGATTGGATTTATTTCTTGTTACTTGCAGTAATTCCAACTATTTTTGGACAATATATTTTTAATCTGTTGTTGAAATCAATGGGTGCAACTACGGTCTCAGTTGGTATTATTGGAGAGCCTGTTCTTGCCATAATTCTCGCCTACTTATTCTTGGGAGAAATAATCTCTGCATTTCAATTCATAGGTGGAATCATGACTTTATTCGGTATGGGGATGTACTTTTGGGCAAAATCTTTAAAGTATACTACGGTTGCAAAATATTAAATTTGAAATTCATTATCGCGAAATTGAATAAAACAATAGATGAGGAGAATGTTTAGATGGCAACGATTGATGATTTTTTGAAACTAGATATTCGAGTTGGAACCATAATTAAAGCTGAATTCTTTGCAGAAGCAAAAGTACCTGCTATTAAACTTGAAATTGATTTTGGACAAGATATCGGAATAAAAGCTTCGAGTGCACAAATTACAAAAAGATATGTGGCTGAAGATATTATAGGGGAACAAATCATAGGTGTAGTCAACTTTCCACCTCGACGGATAGCAGGCTTTAAGTCAGAGGTATTGGTCCTTGGAGGAATTCCTGAAAAGGGGGATGTGGTTCTATTGAAACCGGATATCAAACTACCTAACGGAACACCTATTGGGTGATAGAGCGCTTGTTTAATCATTAAAATATATAACTTCACAACAGGCAAGTCATTGAACTAACGGGATACGATTCTTCAATAGCAAGTTGAAATAGATAGCGGCAGACTAGGACTTTATTTTCACGTCCTAGTCTGCCGCTTTTTCTTTTATTGGTCTGTCTAAAGCTTATTTGATTCATTAAAATCTGCAACAGTTAGGCTGGAAATCACGAGTGTCACCAGTCCAGTAAAAGCACAGTTCTCCAATACCAGCTATACGCCTTATACCTATCTGGCTGGGATGCTGCGTGTCCCCTCTGTCATCGGGGAGGCGCAGAGCGGGCACACCGGCGGCGTGCCTGTGCTAGCCGCGCTTGTACGGCGTCCGCTTGTTGTGTCGCGCCGCATCCACGCTTTGCAGGCACCGTCGGTGCATTTCCACACGGGCACGTTGATGCGTGGCTCCGCCGGAGACCCTGTCACCGACGAGGTCGTCCGTGTCGTAGCGCTGCCTGGTCCCGGCCTGCTGCTTACGCGGGTCGCTGTGCCAGCCGCTGGCGATCCAGCACCAGCACGGTTGCTATACCCGGAAGCACCCTTCGGTTGGCCGAAGCTGCTGCGGCGTGCTTCCGGCTTGGAAGCCTCAGGGGCGACCCCATAGGCTTCCAGCAGGAAGCGTGACACGGCGGCAGGCTTGCCATGATTAGAGGCGGGAGAGGTGATGTATAGCAACTCCTTCGCCCGGGTGACGGCCACATAAGCGAGGCGGCGCTCTTCTTCAAGCGCTGCATCGTTATCCACAGCGGTAGTCGGGGCGGCGCCTGCCCGCCGATCCTCTGGAAGCTCGCTGTGCAGCGCCGAGCTGTGCGGCAGAATGCCTTCGCTGGCTCCGATCCAATATACGCAAGGGAATTCCAGCCCTTTGGCGCGGTGGATCGTCATGAGCCGAACTGCATCGCTGTCTTCTTCTCTGCGCAGCGATTCCATTTGGCGGTGACGCTCGGAAAGCTCGTCCGCAAAGCTGACGAACGCCTCCACGGTGTCAAACCGCTTGGCTGCCGTTTCGAGCTCCTCCAGACTTTCTTGCATCGTTTCCTTATAATGAGTCCACGCGCCCGTATCTCCGCTTTCCAAATATTTGTCATAAAAGACGCGCCGCATTTCTTGAATGGCATAGGCAGGTTTCATTGTAGTGAGACTGCGAATCAGACGAATACGTTCTTTTACCTGTTCACGCTGAAAATCACGTAGTCGATCCCAGCGGCTGAGATGAATCAGCGGGTATTTTTTAGCCTGCTGTTTCTCCTCGCGCATAATCCATTCCATCCCCGCCTCACGGGAGACGTACAGCGGCCCAAGGGTGCTCGGAATGGATTCCATACGCCGGGGATTCAGCGACAAGCGCAGGTGATCCATTAAGGGACGAATCAGGGACTGATCATAAAATACAGCCCCTGCTCCGTACTGAATAAATGGGACATCCCGCATAATTAATTGCTCAAAAATAGATCGGCTTCCGCTGGCTGTCCGGTGCAAAATAGCGATATCCCGGTAGCGCAGCCGACCTTCCTCTACCTGTCCGAGTAGATGGGTAACAATATGCCCCGCTTCCTCCTCGGGTCCGGATGGGGTGGCAAACTGCGGCGGCAAGCCTTCACGCCCGGCAGCTGAAAGACGCTTGGAGCGTCGATGAACATTTTTGGCGACAATGTTAGAACCAAGCCCTAAAATCCGCGCATCGCTGCGATAATTAATATCCAGGGTAATGACCTTTGCATCCTTATAGACCTTGTCAAATTCCAGAATGGATTCCTGGCGTGCCCCATTAAAGGTATAGATCGTCTGATCATCATCTCCCACAACCATCAGATTGCGATGTCGGGCAGCCAACCGCTGCACCATCTCATATTGCAGGGCATTCGTATCCTGAAATTCATCGACCATGATATGTGAAAAACGCCGCTGAAGCGGCTGAAGCACATCCGGGTCACGCAGCAGTGCGGAGGCACGCAGCAGAATATCGTCAAAATCCATTTTATTGCGCTCCTGTTTCCACGCTTCATAGGCGAGCATGGCACGCTTGGCATCCGATTCCTCGCGCACGCTTTCCGGCAGCTCGTCCGCGCTGCGGCCTTCCGCTTTCCAGGCGGAGAGGGCAGACAGCAGGCTTTCCGGCTGGAAAGCCTCGCTGAGCCCAAGCTGACGCAGCATCATTTTCATGACGGTATGCTGGGCCTGCGTTTCACCGAACACTTCATCTTGCACGCCGCGATGACGCAGCATCGCCAAAGCGAATGAGTGAAACGTGCGTGCCTGAACTGCACGTGCAGCGGCAGGGCGCACACCGGGTAATCCTGCGATGCGCAATTTCATTTCGGCAGCTGCCTTGCTGGTGAAGGTCACCAGTAGAATGGACGATGCAGGGACATCCCGCATCGCCATGAGGTAGCCTGCGCGGGCAGCCAGCACTGTGGTTTTGCCGCAGCCCGCCCCTGCAAGGGTCAGAAGGGGGCCTTTGCCGTGGCGAACGGCCTGGATCTGCGGGCGGTTCAGGTGAATGCCGGCGTTCTCTAAAGCACGAAAATAGGCAGAGTCTTGGTCGGTGTCGGGCACCAGCGTCATACTGGTATCCATGGAAGCACGACGTGCCTGAGGGCTCGACGTTGAATAAGGAACCCCGATGGGTCGGGGGTAAAAAGAAGGATTTGGGTCCATAATCCTGAAACCCCTTTCGTTCTTAAAATCTTCCATTTTCACAAATGGGGGTAGTTTTTGGTATGATAGAGTTCTAGTCAGCTTTAGCTGACGATAAGAACAAGGCGATGGACTAAAATAATGCTGAAATTCATGCGGATCTTGGCGGAGCAAGAGAACGTCAATACGTTGACGCTAATGCCTATAGCCTTCAATCAGGCGATATGACCGCATTCCATTATACAGGAGTTCGAGGTTTGCCAACAGAAAAAAACTTTGGGATATACGGACGGTACAGTGAAATCCGGCTGGATATGGGGAGGAAATAACGATGAAGCTGATTCAACGTATAAAGGAAGGCGCTAATCGCGCCACAGAAAAGGCGCAGCATGCTGTCGAGATTAGTAAGATCAATTCACAAATTACAACGATTCAGCAGGAAATGGATGTTCATTTCTTACGAATGGGTCAGATCTTTTACGAAGGCTACCGAGCATCCGACATGTCGGTGGCAGAAACCGAGATGACACAGCTATCCACCGCATGTGATGAGCTTCAGGATGAAATTGACGAGCTGCGCAGTAGAATTGCAGAATTGAAAAACGCTCATTTATGCACCTGTGGAGCGGTTGTGCCTCTGGATGCGAACTTTTGCCCCAAATGCGGACGCAAGCTCAATGAAGGACAGGCTGCTTCCAAACAAGTAGCTGCTGTGCGTGAAGAGGTGCCAACGGACGTCTATTCTTTTGATCTGCGCAAGCCAGAGGTAGTGAAGGATGCTGCACCTGCTTACACGGAGTATGCAGAACATGAAGTAGTCGATCGGCATGAACAGGAACAGGATGAGCGGTATGAAACACACGAACCAGCGGGACTAGAACGCGATTACACAGTGTCTGATTTTACACCGGAAGAAAAAGCGGCATTCGACGCTGAGTGGGAGCGCCGTCGTCAGGAAGAGCTGGAAAAAGAACACCGTCGTCTTGAAGAACTGGCACGTGAGCGTGAGCGTCAGGAAGAGCTGGACGAGCGGATTCGATATTGGAAGGCCAACAACTCCGGGGCTGATAAGCCGGCAACGCCGTCTGCACAAGTACGTGAAAATGTAAAATGCCAAATCTGTACTGCAGAACTACCCAAAGGGTCCAAATGGTGCCCGCGTTGCGGAGCTGAACAGATTTGACGCAGCCGAACAGGCTGCTGCAGGACACAGACATAACGCCGGGCAGCATAGGGGGAACAGAATATATGGAGCGTTTGCTGCATCATCTGCGGAATCTGGGTTTTACGGAAATGGAAGCCAAGGTTATGGTCGAGCTTTCGAGGCAAAATGCGGCTTCCGGCTATGAAGTGGCTAAGCGTCTGGGTGCATCGCGTTCCAACGTGTACGCGGCTTTACAGCGTTTGGCCGGGCAGGGATACCTCAGAACCAGTGCTGGAGAGCCTGTTCGTTACAGCATGCTGCCACCGGGTGAATTGACCCGGATGATCGAAGGACAAATGCAGGAGTCCCTGCGTGCGGTGGAGAAGGAAATGCCACGAACAGAACCAACCAAGCCGACCTTTTATAATGCGGAAGGCGATCGGAAGGTGCTGGAAAGTCTGACACGTGAATTGGAACGGGCAGAGCATGAGATTGTGTTGGATTTGTGGCGCGAGGAAGCCGAACTGCTGCGGACAGAGTTGGAGAAAGCCGAGAGTCGAGGTGTGCGTCTGCTCTGGTCCTGCGATAACGGGGAAAGCATGATGGGACCGTGGTTACCGCTTAGGTCTGGTACAGACGGACAGGAACCAGCAGGACGCAAGTTTTCTTTTGTTATTGATCGGCGTTGGTGCATGCTGGGTATGCGGGGAGAGAATTGCCTGACACAGGCGCTTATTACCGAGCATCCGGTAATGACAGGTCTGCTGCTTAATCATTTTGCTCAGGATCTTATTCTGTATGAGCTGGAGCATGATATGGGCAGAGAGCTGTCGACCCGGTATGGCTGGCGGTATGAAGGCATTATCGGCAAATATATGTCAGCTGGAGAATAGCTAAAGATTACCGGTTAGGAAGTTCCATCAGTGCCCGGCATATAGATGTAATATAGCCCGCCTTATGAGGCACGAATTGATCCGATGTAATCAGGCGGCGAGTTTTTTCTGGGTTCGGCCCTGACGTAATGCCTTGGGCTTCGATAAAGGGAATATGGCCTTCAAAAAGGGCCAGTGCTTGGTCAAGATCTGCTTCGTACAGTCCGGCTACTTCTTCTTGCTGGAGGTGATAAGCTTCCAATGGCTGGTTCGATAGCAGTCCAAACACCGAGCTAACCTCCCGGTCCCAAAAAGAGGTGCCTTGTGCGGTACCTTTGCTTTCATACCGAACGGTCATCAGCGGTGTTAATGAGGTAAAGGGAACATGAATACCCAGTTCTTCCTCCAGCTCACGAGCCGCCTGAGACATATCTTCGCCTGCCGTCAAGTGACCGGCTGCTGTAATATCGTAGCATCCGGGGAAGGTGTCCTTCGTATCCTGACGCTGTTGGAACAGCAAGCGACGGCCTGTCGAAGTGTCTCGTGCTAGCCAGCAGTGAAAGGTATGGTGCCAGTATCCCTTGGCATGTGCGTCTTGTCGCGAGGCTGTGCCAAGAGAGTTGTCTTCATCATCGTAGATATCTAGAAGCTCGCTAGTCATCGTGGTTCCTCCTATAGTAAGCAGAAATTCAAAGGTCTACTTTACAGTATAACGTGTTTTCTGTCCTGACGATATGAAGGCGGGTGTGGAATGTGGAGTGGCATTTGGGGTATGCTGGGAACATAAGGATTTGCAACATTACACAGGTTTATGATTGAAAGGAGCGATTTTACATGGAATGTATAGTACATTTTCGAGTCATGCATCCGGAGGAACCCAAGGAACTTCGTGGGTTAATTATGCTGGAAAGTGGGGGCAAGCCGGGGATTGATCAAATCACGGATATGTTCAAAAATATGGGCTATGATGTCCGCCCAGACAATCCGGACGAATTGATTTTTAAACCAGTCGATGTCAGAGCCAATTATACATATATCCGGGTTATTGAGCTGGATACGGGTGAGGAAGTCTACCAGGAAGATAGGGATTTGCGCGCGATTTTGGAAACTTTGCTGAATAAACGTTAAAGATCAGGAGAACTAATCGATGAAATGAGATAAAGCGATCCTGTCGCCATTCATAGGAACGGAGAACAATGATGAGATTGTATATTATCCGACACGCTGACCCCGATTACCCCAATAACACCATCACACCGGAGGGACATTTGGAAGCCCAGGCACTAGCCAAGCGGCTTTCCAGTCACGGACTGGATCGAATTTATGCCTCTCCTTTGGGGCGGGCTTTGGATACGATGCGCTACACCGCCGACTCTCTGGGTATGACTCATGAAGTAGAACACTGGACGCAGGAGCTGGCTCTAAAGCTGGAGGAAACCCCCTACGGCCGTCTTTCCCATTGGGATTTGCCTGGTGAAGTGATCCGTTCCGAGTTGCCCCTGCCCACTCATGACTCTTGGCAGGAGATTTCCTATTATCAGGGAACGCAAAGCCCTGAAACCTTCGAGCGGCTGAAGCTTCATTCCGATGAGTTCCTGAAACGGCAAGGCTTTGAGCGGGTGGAGGGCAGGTACCGGATTCTGAAGCACACTGAAGATCAGGTGGCGGTATTTTGTCATGGCGGCTTCGGGCTGACCTGGCTTGCTCATCTGTTGGAGCTGCCATTGCCCTTGGTCTGGTCCGGTTTTTGGATGCCGCCTAGCTCCGTAACCACGATCTTGTTTGATGAGCGCTCCCAGGAATGGGCAGTTCCCCGTTGCATCGGCTTCGGTGATGTTTCCCATCTGTACGCTGAGGGCTTGCCCGTCAGACCCCGTGGCATTATCACCAATTTCAACTAATTGGATTTTTTATACCATGCCAAAACGGCTTAAGACGATACACCGTCTTAAGCCGTTTATTGTAGTCATATAAATGGGTTGAGTCAGCGTGCTTCCACGTACCCTTCCAGCTTGGAAGTGCAATGTGCGCAACGGGTAGCGGCTACAGGAATTTCGGATAGGCAATGTGGACATTCCTTGATCGTTTTTTCCTGAGGAGGTTTTTCTTCCTCTTTGCGTTTCAGCATGTTAATCCCTTTGACCAGCATGAACACACAGAAGGCCACGATCAGGAAGTCCAGCAGGACGTTGAAAAATTGCCCGAACGCCATAACCGCAATGCCGGCTTCCTTGGCCTGTGCCAGAGTCATGCGAGTGTTATCTCCGTTATATGGATTCGCGCCTATAGCATAATACAAATCAGCAAAATCAACGCCGCCCAGAAGTTTACCAATCGGGGGCATAATAATATCGTTTACCACAGAAGTGACAATCTTGCCAAACGCTCCACCGATGATAACACCGACCGCGAGGTCAATCACGTTACCCCGTACAGCGAATTCTTTAAATTCTTTTATAATACCTTTTCCGCTCATGTGAGTGCTCACCTTCTTTACATAAAATCATTTATCTATAATACATGCTATGCCAATTGAGGGCAATTCCAAATTGATGTATTGCACTTTGTCACAAAATCACATGTTCATTTGTCTTCTATATGTAAACCAATAATGGAGGCGATGTATCGTGAGTTTAAGATTCAATCACAGAGCAGTGAGTCCTAGTACGTTCAAGGCGATGCTGGAGATGGAAAAATATATTTCCGGTCGTTTTACAGACAAAGTATTGTATGAACTACTGAAAATTAGAGTATCCCAAATCAATGGGTGTTCCTATTGTCTGGATATGCATGCGAAGGATTTGCTCAAGCTGGGGGATTATGCTGACCACATTTTGCAGCTAGCCTTATGGCGGGAGGTTCCTTTGTTCACGGAAAAAGAACGTGTTATGCTTGAATTAGCTGAAGCGGTCACCCGTATTTCTGAACAAGGGGTACCTACGGATTTGTACAATAGGGTCAGAGAACAGTTTACAGAGGAAGAATACGTAGATTTGATAACCGCAGTTAACGTGATTAACAGTTGGAACCGGATTGCAATTGCAACGGGGATGTATCCGGGCATTCTTTAATGAACAGGGGGCTATGCTTTGTCTGGCAAAGAACATAGAATTGAACAAGAATCGGTGGATTTAAATCTGGAGGAGCTGTATCAAAGATATCGCAAATATTCTTTTGCCATTGCTTATCGCATGCTTGGAACGGTTACAGATGCCGAGGATGTAGTTCAAGACTGCTTTGTCGAGCTGAAGAATAAGCCCCTGGATGATTTACACAATCCCAAAGCCTATGTAGCCAAAATGACGATGAATCGGTGTCTGAATCTGTTGAACTCTGCGCGCAAGCAAAGAGAGACATATGTAGGACAGTGGCTGCCGGAGCCGTTGGGTGAAAGCGCAGATCTCCCTGCGGATTGGTTAGAGCGTAAAGACATGATATCTTACGCTTTTCTGGTTTTGCTGGAGCAGCTAAAGCCGATAGAGCGGGCTGTTTTTGTGCTGAGGGAAGCTTTTCAATATGATTACAAAGATATTGCGGAATTGCTGGGGAAGACTGAGAGCAACTGTCGTCAGTTGTTCAGTCGCTCCCGTCGTATTCTGTCTTCGGGAGAATCTGCTCTTGAGGCTCAGTCCAGTTGCAATGTGAATAACTCTTCCCGAATAAAACTACTAGAACGTTTTACAACCGCCTTTCTTGCCTACGATGTGACTGCTATGCTGGAACTACTAGCTGAACAACCTGTATTCGTGTCAGATGGCGGAGGTAATGTGCATACGGTGATGAGACCGATGGTTGTACGCAAAGGTGTTCTTGCCCTGTTGACTTCTCGTCGGGTATTAACCGTTTTACGAGAAAGAGATGTGTTCCACACCGTCATCAATGGCGAGGTTCAGCTGGCATTTCTGGAAGACGGAAAAGTGAGAGAAACCTTATGTCTCAGACTTACACCGGACGGGGAGCATATTCAGAGTTTTTATTTAATGGTCAACCCAGATAAGCTGCGATACATTCATATAGCAGAAGAAGTGAACATGCGATAAAAAGTAATCATCGAAACAGCAAAAACCTTGAATCCTGCTAAGGATCAAGGTTTTTGGTTGTTTTCACAACTGCCGGGCTTGATGAAGAGCCAGATCGCCTACCCAGGGAAGCTTGAGCCACTTTCCTTGGCCCGCACGAATTAACAAGATGGCCCACAAAACAAGGCCTGCCAGCGTTAACAGGGAAGCGAGCAGAGGACCGAGCAGCGGAATGAATCCAACAAGCACATGCCCGATCATGAGGGTGACAAACAAAAATATGGATTGCAGCGCGTGAAATAATACGAATCGACTTTTCTTTTCCAGCATGACAAAGGCCAGTGCGCCAATACATGCGAACAGATAGCACAGGACAGCTGCTATATTTTCATCCAATCCCGTGGAAGACTTATAGACTGACATGTCAGGCAAATCCCCCTTTATAAGTTATCCGTACTATACAAGCTATGAGGACAGGATTGAAGGATATGCCCGATCTCGGTAAAAAAGTTGACTCTACACCAAGGATAAGCGGTCAAGCGAATGGATATACTCGAGTTTGGCGATAACCTTTTTTACTTTTTTGGTTTGCAAATGACCGATAAAGTGCCATGTTCCGTGGTTGAAGGGCCTCCCATTTGGACTGCGCTTCTGTCGCATCGCCCACAAGCTTCGCAGATTCGATGTTCGACTGCAGCCAGACGAGCTTGCAAATTCATTGAACCACTTCCACCTTACGAATTGCCTGATAGTCTTTCCCGAGAATCCGTCTCGGTTCCCGCCAAACGTTTTAGAAACGTATTTCTCCAGTTTACGGACAATTCTTCCACTTCGAGAATTTGTTTAATACCCTCGATATGAGCCTTCTCTTGATGCATAATTCGATTGGCAAATGAAACCGTAATTGCTTTCGGATGGCGATGAAGGAGGGATAATCCCTCGGCTTTAGAGACAACTCCCTCTTCCAGAACGCGGAAGTAGAATCCCGTGTAGCCTGTTTGCTGTACCTTCAAGGGCATGTCCGGTACGCCGTACTTGATGGACAACTTGTAGCAAGGCTGTCTCGGCTGGCTAACTTGAACGATAGCTTTGCCAAGCTTAAAGACGTCTCCAATGCAAACGTCGGATTCTAGCAAACCCTTTATCGTTAAATTTTCCCCGAACGCGCCGTAATCGAGCGGTCTCCGCAATTCATTTTCCCAGAACGGATAGTGCTCGTAGGGATAGACGCATACAGCTTTCTCTTTACCCCCGTGATGAACTAGATCGCCCTGCCCATCCCCTTCGAAGTTTAGATAAGATAAATACAAATATTCATCTGTGGCCGACTTGAATATCCCCGTAGAAACGTCCTTCTGATTAAACTGGATCTGTTTGGGCATGCCGACATTAAGTGAAAGGATTTTAATAGATGCCATTCGGATCACCCCTACTCTAAATTTTGGTCAACGAGTTTTGCTAGATGCTTCTATATACCGCGTTCCTGCATATGTTCGCCCGCCTGAAGCGAGAATTTCTATGATGATTACGCCTTTTACATTTCGGTAATTTCTCTTTTGACTCTGTTCGTCCCCGTGTCCATTTTACACTCCTCTATGGGCTATTTGCGAATTTTCGATTAGTCTCCGTTAATGGGATAGAGTCCTTTTTGGGCAACTCATCATTCCGGGAGCGATGTTCTTGTTCGAACATACCCGATCTCGGTAAAAAAATGAATTAGAGAATGTGTATAAAAATACGAAAAAGGCTGAACGAAAAAGATTCGCTCAGCCTTTTAAACGGTTATGCACATGTTTTGCACATGTTGTATACACTTTATCCACCGCATATTAATGTTTATCCACAGAAATAACATGGTTTATACACAAAATGTGCACAATCTGTAGATAATATTACGATGATTCATACTTTGCACACAGTTTGTCCACAAACTATCAACATATTGGGTGTAATTGTGGATATACTTCCATAATTATCGGTCACCAGTTTTTAAATGGCGGCGTGGGTGTGTGATTTTACCCATTTTATTCTTGTCATCCTCTTTGGGGATAAGTCGTTCATCGGTACGTCCTTCGTGATGATTATCAAAGGCATATTCGGTCATTTTCCACTCGGAAGTACCCAGAACAACATCAGCGGGAAAATGCTGGCCTCTGTGCAAATGCTGCTCATGTCCATCCTCATCAATATAAACACCGTCCACTTCTACCTTTTCACCCGTTAGCGGGAGTAAATCCTTTCCTTTGCGTTCCATTGGTATCCCCTCCGTCTGGCTTATTCTTCGTTAATTTGTCCGTACGGAAGGTCTTTTATCCACAAGCTGATGCAAAATATCCTCGGCAATCTGGTCTGCGGGATGAGGCTTGCGAAGCAGCTCAATCGCCTGCGTCATCTCTTCAGCAAGAGAGGGGGTGGAAATCAGGTCGAGACAATGCTGAATCAGCTCCTCCGTCGTGCGAGCAATACGGGCAGCTCCTTTTTGCTGCAAATACAGAGCATTATTTAGCTCCTGACCAGGTACGGGCTTGAACACAAGAATAGGCAAACCGGATGCAATGCTCTCTGAGAGTGTAATGCCGCCGGGCTTTGTAATCACCAGATTGCTCGCACGCATAAGTGCTGGAACAAAGTCCACGAATCCATAGGTGTAAATGTCCGGGTGGTCTGCATACAGCGCATCCAATTCTGCTTTCAGTTGCTGATTACGTCCGCAGACGATGAGTAGCCGCAACTGAGGCAGCTGGCTTAATTGCCGACAGATATCCAGTATGCCGGATAGCACACCATAGGCGCCTGCCATAATGAGTAGCGTAGTAGTCTCAGACTGTAGTGATGGAATTACCTGTTCCTGAACAGGAACTTCGTTAGCAGACATGTTATAAAAAGAAGCGTGAATCGGAATACCCGTAGCGATAATGCGTTCGATAGGTATTCCCCGCTGGGCGGCTTCCTGCTGGATATCCTCAGTGGCTACATAGTAGCGGTCAATATCGGGATGCAGCCAGCGCCCATGCAGATCGAAATCTGTAACCACGTTGACAATAGGCAAATTCATTCCCATTTTGCGGCGTAACGCCGGGAGCGCGAGCTGCGGGAACGTATGTATCACGAGATCCGGCAACTCCTTTTTCAGTGTGAGCGTAAGTTGACGCATTCCGAATGAATGCAACACATGGCCGAAGGCCGATTTAGCCTGCATACCGCGCGTGATGTTATAGACCCAGCCGTAAAGCTGAGGAATGGTTTTGAAGCTTTGCATATATACAAATTTGGTCAGACCGTTCAACCAGGGATGAGATTCAGCCATGAGGTCGAGAAGTTGTACCTCGCAGCGTCCGAGTCTTCGCAAACTGTCCATAATCGCCCGAGCGGCCTGCACATGGCCTTCCCCGTAACTGGCGTATAATATTAGAATTTTTGGTGCTGAGACTTCCATGATTGTTTAGCCTCCTATATTCAATAAGCACATTAAAGCTCATTTCAGGAACGTTCTAAGTTGAGGGAGGATACGGCTGGCAAAACGTAGCGCTCCAGCAGTGTTCGCGGATTTTTCCAACGGCTCACCTTGCTATCTGCTGTAAATACTGCGACTGCGTTCGCTTCTGGCACAAGATAAATTTGCTGTCCTCCATGTCCGTGCGCACACGCGTA
This sequence comes from Paenibacillus sp. FSL H8-0168, assembly GCF_038592955.1. Taxonomy (NCBI): domain Bacteria; kingdom Bacillati; phylum Bacillota; class Bacilli; order Caryophanales; family Paenibacillaceae; genus Paenibacillus; species Paenibacillus sp. FSL H8-0168. Next base: position 688,153 of record NZ_CP151948.1, read on the forward strand.
GTTGATACCGTGGAGTCGTCCTGTCCACCATTGGAATCCGTAATCTCCGAATTCTGGATACCCTTCAACCTGTCGCTGTGTCGCCTGATGCAGCCAATCGGCCGGAATCAATTCTTTTCCGTTCCAGCTGCCTTGATGAAGGCAGCAATCGCCGAATTTAGCCATGTCACGCGATGTCAGATATAGCCCGATGTGTCCCATAGTGTAGCCCTCTGGATCTTGTGCCCAACCACTTCTCCCGAAACCTAAGGGTTCAAACAGATGCTGGAGAGCGTAGGTATAGGCGTCAATCCCACAACAATGGGTCAGCAGCACGGACAACAGGTGCGAATCAACACTACGATATTGGAATACACCGAGTTGATCCTCCTGTACAGGTAAGCGCAGGGCAAAGGACGGCCAGCTTTTGCTGCGATGAAAACGGTGGATAAAAGCTTCTCCGAGCTTTTTGCCCGTCTGCCAATACAAGCCGGATGTCATGGTCAACAGATGGCGAATCGTAATCTGCTCTAGCAGTGTTTCCTTCCGCTTAGGTAAATACTCAGGCAACAGCTTATGCACAGCCGTCTCTGGCCCGGGCATATCACCGCGAGCCATAGCTATGCCGATGAGCGTGGAAGTGATGCTTTTGGTCGCAGATCGCAAATCGTTCAGAGAGCTTACTTCATGCCCGTTATAATAGCGTTCCCAGATCAGTTTGCCATGGCGTAGTAGCAGGAAGCTGTGCATTTTAGGAACCTTGGCTTGGATTTCACGGTCTGCCTGATCAAGTAGGGAGACATTGATGCCCTCCTCTTCACAAGTTCCTATGTTCAGGGCAGACATACGGGCAACAGGTGCAGTGAACAGCGGAGCAAAGCGGCTCATCCTTTTCCCTCCTTGTTATGTTTATTTATTTTACCCCAAACACATACACTCCAAAAACCGATAAATAAGGTATATCCCCTGTGCAACAGCTGATTGAGTACCCCAAATGACATGATGCGTAAAAGATAGGTAAAATCAATGTAAATTTACTGGAAAGCTGAAAGCTGTATCTGAATATGTTATAATGGGGTAGTGATTCAGCCAAAAGAAAATCGGTTAATAATAGTGTCAGGTACATGCCTTGTATAAGGTGTTCCCGACCTAAGCTGCAATTAGACATACTACTTCACTGCATAAGGACATCAATACTTTTCGGCATTCTCTTCAACGGAGCACTTATTTTCAACGTTTTGGGAGGGAGTTACATGGCAACGAAAGGTCACAATGAAGTTAAGGAAAGTCTGCGGGAAATGACTCGAATTTTCCGGCCTAAGGATCCCAAAAAATTTGTAAAGGAATATGTGCGAAAATACCGGATTACAGGAGGGTATGAGGAAGAGTTGACCATGGTGGTGGAAAACGAACTCGGTCGCATAAATTCTTCAGTATCTTAAAGGGTTCGATTACCCGAAAAACTAGAAATACGACTTTTATAAACCGTCTAGCCACAGAGGAGACGGTTTTTTTGTGTCCGCCTTGCATACAATGGGATAGGTTTAGTGAATTTGTATGCTCAAAGGAGGCGGATTCCAATAGAGATAGCGATACGAACACCGGAGGAAATCGGCTACATGAGGGAGGCCGGACGTATTTTGGCAGATTGCCATCGTACGCTGGAAAGTCGTATTCTTCCGGGAATTACAACGCTTGAAATCGATGCTTGGGTGGAGCAGTTTTTAAGCAAGCGTGGAGCCACGCCTGAACAAAAGGGCTATAAAGGTTTCCCTTATGCCACCTGCGCTTCGGTCAACGAGGTGGTGTGTCACGGTTTTCCATCGGAGCGAGTGCTTCATGATGGGGATATTGTGACCATCGACATTGTGGTTAACAAGGACGGTTGGCTGGCTGACCGAGGATGGACCTATGCGGTAGGTAACATTAGCCGCCCGGTAGCACGACTGTTGCGGCAGACCCATAAGGCGTTGATACGAGGTATCGAGGCTGCCCGCCCGGGGAGGACGTTGGGGGATATCGGGCATGCTGTGGAAAAAACGGCAGGCTGGCGGCGGTTCGGCAACGTCAAGCCTCTGATCGGGCATGGCATTGGTCGCCAAATGCATGAGCCGCCAGAGGTTCTGCACTATGGTCGTCCCAAAACGGGATTACCGCTGCGCGAAGGGATGGTGATTACCATTGAGCCGGTATTTACCCTCGGAACCGAGGGCGCGGTGCTCTGGGGAGACGATGGCTGGACCATCAGCACAGCAGACGGCAGTTGGGGAGCTCAATACGAGCACACGATTGCGATTACAAAGAACGGTCCTTATATTTTGACCTCGTAAAAGAGAGTTGTGCCATAGGGAGTCAATGTGCGGGTCGTTTGCATAAGGCTCTCTAGGTAAGTTTTTTCAGGATGACACATTCATCGTGCTTGTAGAGATTTTTCGATAAAGCAACAGATAAATCCCCAGCTCGACAGGCGAGGAAACAGCCATCACAATTCCCGCCACTTTGCCATCCAGTCCTGGAAAAAAGCAGATACACAGAATAAGCGCGAGAATCGCAAAGCTTACAGAAAACAGCCTACCAATAAAGATAGGTTTGGTATTGCCGATTAATATCGACCGTCCAATAAAATATTCCACCCAAGGATAAAATGCAACATAGACAGCCAGTATGCGAAGCAGTCCTCTGGTTTCTAGCAACAGTTCTCCTTCCAATCCCAATACATTCCGTAACACAGGATCACTAGCAAATCCGAAGGAGAGTAACAGTAGTAGCAGCGGCGACAGGGTAGACAAAAAGCTCAAAAATATCAGCACTTCCCTGCGCTTGGTCGTATAAAATTGAATCACAATTTGATGCAAAGAGCTGCAAAACCAGACAAATAGATTTAGGATTTGCAGTGCTACAGAAAAGGATGCCACGGCCAAAAGTGGATCAGTTGTATTGTTCAGCGCAGCTTGGATGGAAGGATTCAGGATAACCAGCACCAGCGCCGAATATAACAAAGGAAGGTAAAAAGGTAGGAGATGCTTCGCGTGATGGATGGTTTGCTCCCCGTTGTCAGGAGGCAGCTTTCTTTTGAGAACCCGGCCTTCTAAAAAAGTAACGATCAGCTCTATGAGAATACCTGCAATAAAAATGGCGGCACCGACTCGTCCGTCATTCGTCCAGTCAGCACGGATCAAAAACCAGGAAGCAATTAGCATCACGATAATACGTATGGACGAGCTGAATGTCATCCATGCCGTTCGGTGCTTGTTAATAATAAGTCCCTGATATATGTTACGGACAGCTACCAATATGTATAGTAAAGTAAGAACCTGAAATACGTTCTTGGTGGGTTCGATCAATACTGGGGACACGCCAAATACATATTGAAAGACTAGATTGCCTACGGGCGTCAACCCGATGCTCCAGCCTATGATCAATACAGCCACAGCCACGAACGTACATAAAATACCGATAGAATGAACGGACTTGCGATCATAACCGAATTTCGTGGTCATTTGCCGTACAGCGGTTAATGGAGTTTCCAACAGTAGGCACAGGCTGACGGCGACCGCATAGCTGCTTAATGTAAACGAAGGATGTTCCGAACGAGCAAGCACGGCATTGACGATGACATGCGTTAGTGCAGCAATTAATGACGAAATGCCAAGCGGCACATAAAATGAAACAATTTTATTCAAGTCGAATCCTCCAGTAATGAATGAATAGCAATGAATATCCTTATTATAGATCAAGATTTGGATCGTCGATATAATAGAGTGCATAATATTGGAAACTAGGAGTGGAACTTACATGAACATCAGGGAAGCAACGATATCAGATGCCGAGGGCATCGCCAAGGTGCACGTAGATTGCTGGAAGACGACGTACAAAGATATAATGCCTGCCCAGGTTCTGGAACAGATTTCCTATGAGCAAAGAACAGAACTGTGGAATGCGAATCTATCCAGTGAAGACAGTCATCGGGTATATGTTGCTGAAAATGAGAAGGGGGAAATCATCGGATTTGTGAGTGGGGGTCCAGAAAAGTCAGGTGAATATCCCCCGTATGGGGGAGAAATAACGGCTATTTACGTTTTGAGTGAATACCATAGTTTAGGCTTGGGGAAGAGACTATTTTTACGTCTGCTTCAACATTTTAATAGTATGGATATTCACTCTGTAATCGTATGGGTGCTAGCAGATAATCCAGCATGTACTTTTTATGAAAGGCTGGGGGCCAAACTTATAGTAGAACAACATATTATAAGTTTGGGTGGCAAAAACCTGAACATGGTGGCTTACGGTTGGATACTATTCGGATAGAATACGCTTTTGTCCTTCCAAAGCACGAATCGGTGCGATATTTTGCGTAAATTCCAACGTTCCCAGATAGCGGCCCTCTGCATCACGGATAGCAAAATAACGGATGTAGACAAATTTGTCCTTGATTGGAATCCAAAAATCTTCAACATCTTTGCGGCCTGCTTTAAAATCTTCCAGCAGCTTCTCAACGACATGCACGCTTTGGGGTGGATGGCAATTCTGTACGGTACGACCAATGACGGCTTTCGTGCGCGCGAAGATTCGTTCTTTACCATGGGAAAAATAGCGAACAACATCGTTTTCATCGATAAAAGTCAGGTCAACGGGTAGATGATTCAAAAGCAGTTCCAATTGTTGTACAGATATAATCCCTGTCTCGAATCTCACGAAGCCTTGCGGTGTTCCAGATGTGTTTTCCGTTTGCTCAAGGGCTTCTGCAGGTTCCTCTGCCCGTTCAGGTATCCATTCACGTTCGGGAGCGGTCAGGCAGAATCCGATTTCCTCGCTTTCTCGGGCTATTTTCAGCCACTCATCCTCTGTCAGCTTACTGAGTGCCATCGGCAGCAAAATATTCTCTTCCTTGAATATCATTTCATTCACTTCGCTTATGATATGGGCAAGTGCCTTCCCAATCTGTTCACGATCTCCATTATATTCGGTGAGTAGACTCTTCGCCTCCTTAATCGCGGCACGAATGCTGTCGTCCACACCCCACATGACTTTGGTTGGGCCAAAAATTCCATAGCGTTCTAGATAAGGAAAGACCAGGTTTTCTTTGCGACTATAGTGCTTGTCGAGATCGAGCAGCAGACTTAAATCTTCCAGTAGCTTGTAGATGATTTTGGGGCTGTCGTCCTTTTGAAATTGGTCCGCGTGCAATGACAACTTGAAGTTGACCAATCGTTCGATCTCTCGATTTTCCAGCTTGAAGGTATGAACGGGATGTCCCGGTTGTTCCTCTGGTCCTGAAGGACGGTGAATATCCTCAATGGAACCCTTGAATATCGATGTATGCACGGAACAAAGACGCTGCACTTCCGATACGGGAATTCCCTCCTCAGTCATCAATGCATGCTCCATAGCCGAAATTTCCGCTACGCTTACTCCGCCAACTGCCTCTGCGAAACGTGCTTTGACTTCCTCCACGCTTTTCCCGGCATGTAATTCTTTTATAATTTCCTTTAGCGTTTGTTGGCGTTCCGTTAATTCCTCTGCTGTATGTTCACGGTTATTAATTAGCTCGCTCATGATTGTTAGCTCCTTTATTTTTGAATGGTAAAACCATGTTGCAAAAACGTGCGTTCCACGGTTTCCATAGCTGATTTTTTCAATGCAATACCTTTGGACAGTGTCATAAAACGACCTGCGGTTTGTAACATACCAGGCTTGGCGATATCGTGAAAACCCAGCTCTACCATGATGTCCTTCACTTCGGGATAACGGTTAACAAGGTTAAATATCGGCTCATCCCAGTGCAGTATCTTATCCATTTGGTCATCCCCTTGATTGAGAACGTTTATCATTTACAGAGTAGCATAGGTTCTGACGAGCTTTTGTGATTGTACGCACAATTTACATTCAGGTGTTGACAGTTGTAATTCATGGTTTATATACTGTGTATAAAGATATATACAGTAATAACACTGATTACTGTAATAATAACTTCGTATGAAGAGAGAACGAGGTCGTCATTACAGGCAGTGCAGAAGGGATCGGGATAAGAAAATGACAATTATCAAGCAGGCATGGAAGATTACCCGGCAGGATTTTCGCAACAATCCATATGTCATGCTGTGGACATTGCTGTTTATTGCGTATTTGGGATTTACCATGAGTTTTGCTGTAAGTGTGCATTGGGATGAACGTGGAAACTTGAGTCCAGTAGCCGATTTTATCATGCTGGTGTTGATTCCGTTTCTCGGATTCATTTATAACCGTCGTGCATTTAAATATCTTCAGGAAGATTCCTATACGCATATGCTAGCCTTTTTCCGCACCTTGCCTATACCGATGAACGCGGTGATTATGAGTCGAATTCAACAAGCGATTTTGGCGTTTATTGTGAATAGTGTAATATTTTTCACTCTCTTGTTTACGTTGTCAGCTACGTTTCGTGTATATGCCAGTACAGGTTTCTTTGTATCGTTTGCACTTACCTGGATAGGCTACGGAATGCTGATTCAAGCCATTTATATTCATTTGGAATTTCTTAAAAAAGGAAAATCCTACTTTTGGATATCCATTGTCATTATGCTCATTTGTGGGATAGTTACGATTATAGTTCGAGTATGTGGGGCCAATCTGGTATTGATAACGGCATTTTATAGTAAGGAATGGCAGCTGTTGTCTCCGGTGATGTGGGGAGCGTTGCTGGCAGGAGTTCTGGGTATGTGGGTGTCCTATAAGGTGACACAGCGTAGGCTTATGAAACGGGACTTGACTTAGCGGTATGTGTACAAAGATAGATAAAAAGGGGGGGAGAAGCAGGTGAATATACCAGTGCAAATTGATGAGAATAGCGCGGAACCGCTGTATGCACAAATTGAAAAGCAACTTCGTTCACTCATCGTAACCGGACAGATTGCAGCGGGGACGCTGCTTCCCTCCATTCGGGAGTTTGCAGGGACGCTCCGCTGCAGCGTCATCACCGTCCGGCGGGTTTATCAGGATTTAGAGAACGAGGGCTTGCTTCGTACCCGGCAGGGGACGGGCACCTTCGTAGCTTTGGTTGAGGACGATAAGCGCTCAGGTTACCGCCTTAAAGCAGTGACCGAGGCGTTGGAAACGGCGATTGACACAGGCATTGCTGTGCAGATGACAGAACAGGAATTGTTGGAGCTTTTCGCAGAAATGGTGAAGAGAAGGTATGAAGTCCAAGTGAAGGAGTGAAGCCCGTGAAAAACGATGTAAACCATCATGTGGAAGTTCCTATGGAGATACAGATAAAAACACCCATTATTGAGATGAGCCAAGTCTATAAAACCCGAGGTAACCGGGAAATTGGACCGATTAATCTAACCATTGAACCGGGATATGTAGTCGCTTTGGCTGGACATAACGGATCGGGCAAAAGTACATTGATTCATCTGCTGACTCAGCTTATCCACCCGGATTCCGGTGAAATTCGTTGGTTCGGTCAAGCGTATCCAGACGGCATGCCGGCAGATACACGACAATGGGTTGGGTATATGTCAGAGCAGCCGACCCGTGAGGAAGATCGACTCACAGCAGAAGCAGCAGCGGCTTTTCGAGCCTTGTGGTATCCCGGCTGGGATGAAACACGTTTTCGGCGTCTGATGGACCGATTTCAGGTTCCTCAGCATACGAAATTATCGCGTATGTCCAAGGGAGAGCGCCGTAAGTTTGAGCTGGCTGCAGCCTTGGCACCTCACCCTCGTTTGTTGCTGCTGGATGAGCCTTCGTCGGGTTTAGACCCTTTTGCCTGGAAGATCATGCTGGAAGAACTACGGGATTGTATGGAGAACGGCAAAACGACGGTCATTATTGCTACTCATATTATAGACGAGATTAAGCGTTTGGCGGATTATATTGTTCTGATGCATGATGGCAGGCTGCTCGGCAAGCTGGAAAAAGACCATTTGCTCGAAAATAGCAAGGAAATGTGGTTTGAGGGCACGCCAGAGGAGGCATCGGAGCTTCCGGGAGTGGTAGAGACGGAGAGCGAAGGCGGATTGCAACGAATTGTAACGTTGGCAGCCGGAGAGACCAGCGCCATATTGGAACAAGCGGGCATTCGCCCTATCCGTGTGCGGCGTTTGGAGCTGGATGATATTTTAATACATTGGTCTGCGGGACAACTATCAGATGATGCGGAGACATACACGCAGAAAAAAGGAGCGGAGTAATCATGAGCATGCTGCAATTGAAAGAGGTCGTGAAGCAATATGGGAACCACACGGCGGTGAACGGAATTTCGCTAAATGTGAACGGCGGGGAGATTTACGGACTACTGGGAGGCAATGGAGCAGGCAAAACGACAACGATGCGCATGGTGCTCGGTCTGATTTACCCTGATGGAGGAAACATTCAATATGAGGGCAAGCCCTACAGCAAGGAGCTTCAACGGACGATGGGCTATTTGCCCGAGGAGCGTGGACTATACCCCAAGGTGAAGGTGAGCGAGCAAATTAACTATTTGGGCAGGCTGCGCGGCATGTCGGCCAAGGAGGCGGACAAAAGTCTACGCTACTGGCTGGAACGCTTTGGAGTGCCGGAATACTACGACAAGCGGATTGAGGAGCTATCCAAGGGGAATCAGCAGAAAATGGGCTTTATTGCCGCTGTTGTGCATCGCCCCACGCTGCTTATTTTGGATGAGGCCTTCAGTGGGCTTGATCCGGTGAACGTTGAATTGCTTAAGGATACGGTGAAAGAGCTGCGGGACGATGGGGCTGCGATTTTATTCTCGACCCACCGCATGGAGCATGTGGAGGAACTGTGCCGCCATATTACGATCTTGCATCGCTCCAATACAGTTGTGCAGGGAAGTGTGCAGGAGATTAAGGGCCGTTACCCACGTGAAAAGGTTCGTCTCATTACTACAGGTGAAGTGAATGGACTGGAGCAGCTGCCCGGCGTGCGCCGTGCAGAGCCTATGGATCGCGGCTGGATGCTGCATATTGAGCAGCCGGATGCGGCGAAGTTGATTTTACAAACGGCGTTGGAGCAAACGGATGTAGAGCATTTTGAGATCAAGGAACCTACGCTGAACGAGATTTTCATTAGAGAGGTGGGGGATTCCCATGAATAGACTGGGTACGGTGATCGGTTTTACGTTTCGTCAGAAGGCGAGAACCAAATCTTTTATCATTACAACGCTGGTACTGGCCTTGCTCATTACAATTGGTATGAATCTGCCGTATATGATTTCTTTGTTTAAAGGAGATGGGGCAGGAGGTTCGGGCACAACGGCAGCCGAGCATCATCGCTTGGGACTGATTGCTGGGAGCCGGATAGAAGTGGCGAATCAGCTGGAGCAATTTACAAAGATGCAATCCAACCCGGCAGCCATCTGGGTGCGTTATGACAACGTACAAACGCTGGCCATGCAGCAAGCCTTGAAAAACGGGGAGCTGCAAGGTTACGTGCAGTTCACGGAGCCTGCCACTAAGGGAGACACATTTCCTAAAGTGGAGTACGTCTCTGTAGAAAAAGAGCCATCTCCTGCTGTAATTACATTGTTGCAGACGGGACTTCAGGAAGCTAAGGTCAAAGCCATTATGGGCGGCAATGCATTGACCAGCGATCAAATTCGTGAAATTAGCACACCTGTATTGGTGGATAGCAGGGAAGTAGACGGTCCGTCTGAGGCAGGGGGAGCCGTGGGGACAGAGAAAAAAGAGACCTCTATGATTAACTATGGTTTGGTCTACGTACTGATGATTTTATTCTTCACCTCCTCCATGATGACGGGGAATATGATTGCTGCAGAGGTGACATCGGAAAAAAGCTCACGTATCATGGAGATTCTCATCACAAGCGTATCGCCGTTGACCCAGATGTTCGGAAAAATTATCGGCATCTTCCTGGTCGGTCTACTGCAAATTGCTGTTTTTGCAGCCGTTGTATGTGCCAACCTTATGCTGCCGCATAATAATGTCATTCTTAGCTCAGCCGGGCTGGATCTGTCGCAACTGAATATCGCGGTGTTGGGCTATGGTCTGGTATTCTACATCCTCGGCTACTTTCTGTACGCAGTATTGTTCGCTGCGGTGGGCTCCATCGTTAGCCGTACCGAGGAGTTGGGACAGGCGATCATGCCGATTACCGTGCTGTCACTAGCAGCCTTTTATATCGGTATCTTCAATATCGCCGCACCTGATACGATTTTCGTAAAGGTTGCCGGGTACATCCCATTTTTCTCGCCGACCGTCATGCTGTTGCGGATTGGTCTGGAGCGGGCGAGCCTGCTGGAAATCTGGCTGTCCCTTGGTATTCTGGTCGCCTCTATTTTGTTGTTCGGTTGGCTGGCCGCCAAGATCTACCGTACGGGCGTATTAATGTATGGCAAACGTCCTTCGTTCAAAGAGCTAAGAAAAGCCATGAAGGCTTATAAGATTTAAATTTTTAGCAATACATTGTGAGTAACCATTATAGTTGAGACAAATGTAATTAATAAATGAGATTTTTTTCAATATATGTTTGAGACAAAGTGGGGGCCTTGATTCATCAGAAGTACCGATGGATCAAGGCTTTTCTACTTTATATGGTGATGATTAATAATTGGTGATGTTTTGAGAGGAGAAGTTAGACTTATCATTAAATAAATCAATAAAGCTTATGACTGAGACAAGATTCCTTTAACAAACAATGAGACACTGTGCTTGTAGAACTCTTCCTCGGTGACGAGTTGGGACTGATATTGCCGGTGAATCAGCTCGCTCATCTGAAATCCGTAGCACATCGAGAGGAAAGTCATGGCGGCAAGACGCTCATCCTGTCTGGCTATAACTTTTTTCTTCTGCAGGCGTTCAAAATATTCAACCAGCAAGGAGTGCAGCTTCACCGGCGGATCGGCCAGCACTCTGTCCAATTCGGGAAGCATTCCTTTGTCACGGATGCCAATCAAAATGATGTCCGCATTTTTATGGAAAAACAAACGGTACTGCTGACTTACATTCAGCAGATCTACTTCCGGATTATCGGTCGCATCCTCTTTTAACAGCTTCTCAAATTGCGGGATATCCGAATGTCTTTCAATGATGGCTTCCAATATGCCTTGCTTGCTTCCAAATTGCCGGAAAATCGTAGATTCATTGACTTTAGCTTCCGTTGCAATGGCTTTGGTGCTTACTCCCCGATAGCCCTTCTTTTTGATGAGTCGTGTCGCGGCTTCAATGATTCTGTCTGAAGTTTGCATTGCATTTCTCCTTTTACATATGTTAAACCTATTCTACTACAAGATTTTGCATATGCAGCAGGGTCGGGGTTCATCATTTTCATAAACGTTTATTTAAGGCAAATCGCTTCTTTTTTCCCAGCGGCTTGGTTCAGTAATCTTGACATGATCAGGCACCAATTGCGTGAGCGAGCCTAATTTATCAAATGTAATCTGGATTCGGTCAGAGGGCAACAGCCATTGTTCGGTCTCGATTGCGCAGCAATCCGGTATCGTCCCCATTCCTATAATCGTGCCCGGGAGCGGCGTGAAAACTTTGAGAATCTCCTCCATCACTTTAGCAGGGTGTACAGAATACTCGGATGTGCTTCCCTTCCAGTGCAGTCTCTCCCCGATCCGTACATCCACATCCAGTGCCAGCGGGTTGCCGATTTCATCCGGCGTAGCCAGAAATGGTCCTATTCCTTTGCTGCGATCAAAATCTTTGCAGCGCGTCGGTCCAGTCAGCGCCAGGAAATCAGGCCACTGCACATCGCGAACAGTACTGTCGTTAAAAATAACATAACCTGCAATGCAGTTCCCCTTCCCTGTAACAAAGGCCAGCTCCGGCTCGATATCCAGGTAGGAAGAGTACGAAGGCCAATGTATCGTATCCCCATCGCCGATTAATGCATTATGGTTACACTTGTAATAACTGAAAATTACTTTATTCGGATCTTGCTGAAATTTTTCAGCAATTTTTCGTTTAAGTTCTTCTCTTTCCGGTCCTGTGTATTCTCTTTGCAGCAGATTTCCGCCAGCATTTCTCAGATGTCTTGGCGTCAGCCCGAAATCGATAAGCGCAGCCGGATGCGGAACCGGCGGCAGCAATTTTACCGCTGCAATCGGGCAGACTTCATTTTCATTGAATTGATGCGACAGTTCGACAGCATATTGCATCAATTCCTTAGCGGCATCATAACTTGCCGGCAAATAATGAAGATAGCTGTCCATACTTTCAAGACTGTCAACGAATGTTCCCTGCTTTTTCATGATTGCGGCAAAAGACACGACAAATTTCTCGTTAATTACAAGCCCAAACAAAGGTTCCTGAGATGTCTTGGTTTGAAAGGTTACTAGCTTCATGTTGCAGCGCCTCCATCCATGTTGTTTGATGTTGTTCTGTTACTATCATATTGCATAACATAAATGCATGCAAGTGCTTGCTTGCATTTATGTTTTCGATTCTCTATACTAAAGACATAATCAGTGTGCTTTACCCCAAAAACATATACGCAAAGGAGAATTTTCATGAAGTATGGACGTATTATCCAAAAACCTCGCGTTAAATTTTTTGAAGTCGCAAATGGCGTCTTTGCCGGTATTTCGCCGTATCGCGGCATCAGTTGGGCCAATGCCGGGTTCATCAACAAGGGCGGAGGGCTGGTGTATGACACGTTCTTCGATTTGTTCCATGCGCGGGAAATGCGGGAGGCTTTTAAGGAAGTAAGCAACGGCGGCTCTCCCGCATATGTGGTGAATTCGCACTATAACAGTGACCATGCTTGGGGAAACAAAGTGTTTGAAGATGCTTCCATTATTATGCACAAGGAAGCGTCCAGAGAGCGTCTCACCGAAAATATCGCCTGGATGGATAGCGTCATCAGAAGAGGAAAGAATTCTCCGGAATCGACTTCGGGCGAGCGGTTTTTTGCAGCGGAATTTGAAGGATTCGACCTGGAAGGCGTAGAATGGGTGCTCCCGAATATTGAGATAAAGGACGATATCAACATCCGTCTTGGCGATATGGAAGTTATGATTTACAACGTAGCTCCGGCCCACTCTGACAGTGACTTGCTGCTGTGGATGCCAAAAGAAAAGGTGCTGTTCGCCGGCGATGTCGTGTTTAACGGTTGTACGGCATACAGCGAAGAGGGAACCCTCAATTGGGTTAAAGTGCTTGATCGCATTATTGATGAAATTAAACCCGAAATCGTTGTTCCAGGACATGGCGCCATCTGCGGCCTGGACTTCGTGAAGGAGCAAAGAGACTACCTTCTGAACCTGATTAGCGAGTTTAACAAGCATTACAATGACGAAATTGATACCTTGTCCCTGACCAAGCAAATTGATATTTCCCGCTTCCTTCATTGGATTCAGCCAGAACGGTTGTATGTTACAGTGGATATCCTATTGAAAAGCAAACGAGGGTTACCACCCCTTCCAATTTGGAACGAGGTGCCTGCTAAGCTGGAAGACATGAAAGCTTTTTTGGCCGGAAAATATGGCGATCAGATCAAGCCATGGGACCCTATGAGTGTTTGGCAAGAATAGCAAGTTGAAGCTAGCGTACGAAAAACAAAAAACGGCCTTGTCGCAAACGATGCGAACAGCGGCCGTTTTTTTATTATTCCATGGAATTAAAATCGGCGTTTAGAACCGATTATAAAGAAAAATGGAGATGGACTTATGACTAACTTAACTTTCGCAGCTCAAATCTCCAAACAAACCCTTGATGTAGCTGGGTAAACCGGAGATCCATTCCTGGAGTCGACAAAAAACAGCTGTTTTGTTCTTCTTTGTTTTGCCTGGGACATTTCGAAAAATAAATTCATGAGTTGCTCAAGCGCAGTCTGGTAATCCAGATTGCGGACTTCATCGGCAAAGAGGAAAAAGAGTCCTCCGAGTGTCCGGTCATCACTCGATTGACGTCGTTCGTATTCCATCGCTAAATATCGGCTGAATACAATCGTGGTGTGGCTAATCAGCCCATCAAAAGAGCGTCCTTGAAATTCTGTTCCTAGTTTCAAATAACTTTTGGTGACTTTAAAAAAAGTTTCAATACGCCATCGCATGCCGTAAATGCGTACGATTTCTGCGGCATCCAGCGTGACATCTGTACTTAAAATGGCAAGCCATTCCCGTTTGTTATTCCGGCTGCGAACAAAAACAAGCTTACCGGTAGCCCGCAAGCCGTCTGTACAATGAGGGAGCCTTTAATGTCTTTTGCATTCGATGCAAGTAGACTTTGAAACACTTCGCGAAGCGTCATTTGCTTGCCTTGCACCAGATAGCGTTGTTTCATTTCTTTCACCATACCAATCACGGGAAGCCCTTGGGCGGCGAACTCACGAAGGAGTGGAGCTTGCGTAAACCAGCTATCCATAAGCACGTAGTCAGCGGTGAAGCCTGCACGTAACGCTCGTTCCAGCAAGGCTACGACAGCATCCGGCTTCCGAGTAAAGGCCTCCATCCGGCGTTTGTAGCCGTGACTGCGTTTGGAAAGATTCGAAGCCATTTCACACAACCGATTGGTGATTTTGGCGGAAGAGAGCATAACAAAATCAAGTGGAGCAAAGCTAAACCCGTCCGACCAACCTAGGGTTAACATAGTGTAGCCTTTGATAAATTTGCACGTGGAATGGTCAACAAGATAATTCACTAAAAAAATTATTATCCGACTGTTCCCAGGAGGTAATTAATGACGAATCTCTTTATGAAGAATTAGCATCTACGACTTCTTTATATACATTTCCCAAAAAAGACACCGTAAATAATGCTGTAAATAAAAGCGATATGATAAAAATATATGATTACAGAATGGTCGGAGGTACGGGCGGTCTTATTATGATACTATCTTTCAAGCCCCAAAACAGGGGATTTGTCCATCGTCGTTTGAACGCTGGAGGAACTCCTGCACCTTAACCTCAACTGGGGAGGTAGGAGACGTGGAGGTTCCGAAACCGGTTCTCTATGCTGTCGGATTCGGGAAGAGGCCGAAAGAATGATAAAACGCTACTGACTGCTGTTGTCAGTAGCGTTTTTTATAGTACGCTAAGCATGGCGTCATCTCTAGGGTGAGAGTCCCGAACGTAGGCTGAGCTAACGCCTACCGTTACCAAGAGCAAGGGTGTTCAAGGGGGTTCATCGCGAGGTGGAATCTAGAGGAAGCTGGAGGCAAATGCACGAGCCAAGGTACACGAACTGGATTTGAGGCAGGGATCGTAGATGAGTCACTTATGCATAACGAAATCCGAAGTCGCCAAGGGCATCCCTGTAGACTCCAGTGGTTGCGGGCAGAAAAATGGCGCTCTTATCTGGGGAGGCGTGCGAGGACAGGGGCTTGCCGCCCGTTTCTACTCGATCTGGGGTTATATCTAGAATAAATGAGGAGTGTTGTTTTCATCAGAAGTACAGCAGAAGCATTGCAGGTCTTTTGAAACGACGGTCCAACGGTATTTAGTTGAACTAGAAAACCTCAATATGGAGCAACTACATGCAAAACCGCATGAGAAAGAAGGTCGATTGGGCAAATGTATATGCATTTGATACAATTCATGCATTTGCGTAATGTTGACCAAAGTTTGGCCGGAAGCGAAGCCGCATTGGGGATCATGGGAGAAAAAACAGAGAGTGGTAAGGCAAGGCAGTGTCTGAGCTTGGAAGTTTTCCACCCATTCGGATACGGGTCCCGGATTCGCCGCAGTACACACCGCAGCAGCCGAAGAGTAAGGAGCAGTTTATAGAAGGACTTCGTGGTGTAGTGGAACGGATGAAACGTACTGAAATCACCTTGCGTCAGGCACCCGGATTTGAATAAAATCCTTCATCCCGGTTTCGATGCATTTAATGCTACAGAGTGGTTTTTACTAGTTAAAATGCAATACAGCATCATCTATTGCAGCTAGGGCGTTTGCAACATTTTTTAGAAAATAACGATGTATAAATTGCCAAGTAGAAGTGGTGTAACGATGTTAAATGTAAAAAAACAGCAGCAAAGTCGCGGCTGGAATGGCGTTGTATCTGCTTTGAATGTTCTATATGTTGGGTTCGCGCAGCTCTGTCATGGCAAAGCCCCGCCCGAAGTGATTCTTCTAAATTCATATTTTTTACAAGAAAGCAATTCTAAAACCACGATAACATTGTCCCGCTGAAAGTCGCTATTTTAAGTTGAAATTAAACATTGAAAAAGATTGTCGCTGGCAAGCTTTTTTTGATGTCTTTTGAGCTAATAAAGATAATATGAAGCCTATACAAGTGGATGTATACTTATGCATTACAGTAATGAGGATATTCTCATTAATTATGATTTTTATGGCTTACATGAGTTGGATAGCGATAATTTTCTCACTAATTATGACACCGCACAACAACTATATAAATATTAAGGAAAGTGTTAAGCACACTATGGAGGCGATTGAATATGATTAATCATTGGATACAAGAACGTATAAGTTATTGAGCACAGGGGTAATTATTTTACTCTTAGCATCAGCCATAAGTAGAGAAGATTCTGGAATGAAGGATGCTGTTCAAGGAGCAATGGTTGGTGCTGGAGCTATTCTCGCTGTAGTTGATCTATGGCTGGCTGGTAGCAAGAAATAATGAAGGATTAGGTGCTACTCCAAAATGGAGTTGCGCCTTTTTACATAGAATCAAATAATAATTACATTTCCTCATTAAAACCTTGAGAATGCCAGACAATATATCAATCTTCAATTCTACTGATTAGATTGTCCATGAATCTGAGTTCTCTTTAACCCGATCGTTCACCGTTCCTTTGCGCACTCCGAGCTGTTTTGCCTCATAGTATGCATTTGACTTAAGTTCAAGGCATCGCTGTACGACATGTAATTTCGTTTCTAAAGAGGTTGAACTTCATTTAGACAATTGGAAAAACTCCCATCACTGTAGCAGTAGAAGTTTTGTTTGTTCTACTGTCTCCTATGATAGGAGCATATCATCCTTAGTTAGCTGTTTTCTTATTCAATTTTTTAATTGTAATTATTATCAATCTCTAGTGAAATTCTCTAGTATCCCAGCTGGATACCGGCTACCGGCTGATCCGTGTGGGAGGATCTCTTTAATACGTTGAAGATCAGCTTCAGTAAGATTAACATTAACAGCATTAATGTTTTGCTCAAGCCGCGTAACACTGCGTGTACCAGGGATTGGGACGATATTCTCTCCTTGGTTAAGAAGCCAAGCTAGTGCCAATTCTGCTACAGAAATCCCTTTGTTAGAAGCGAGTTCTTTAAGTTGTTCAGTTGCATTTAGGTTGTATATAAAGTTTTCCCCTTGCCAACGCTCATCGAATCGACGCATATCTTCTTCGGGGTACTCGTGGGCTGGTTTAACTGCATCTGTCAGGAAACCTCTACCCAATGGAGCGTAAGGGACCTTGAAAGTAGTTATCCTGAGACCTATGAGCGCCTAAAAGAAGCTATGAAGCAACGAGAAGATCAGGAATTGGCTTTCTATGATGAAGGGATTAAAAGTGGGGTCTTTAATAAGATTGAGGGTAGACTTATCGTTATGCAAGATGAGATTCTAAGTAATGTTTTAGATGTAAAGTACTTGATGGAGAACCAATTGACCGTGTTTCAAGTGCTATTTGACTATTACAATCTAAAGAAATTCCAGTTGTTTAAACCCGATAAAATGAAAATGATAGATGACAATTTGATGATTCCTAGAATTGAGCATATGGCACAAAAAATCTCAAAAAACTTATATTAAACTAATTATTAATGACAGATAACAAGAATATTTCTTCTTAGTAAGTATTTAATAAAAAGCCCGATGAGCACGTATCATCGGGCTTTTTATTAAATTCAGAGGGTGACTGCTTAGGTTTCAATCAGAGCGAATATAAATTGCATAACAAGTCAAAAGCTTTTGAATCCTTTCCTGTTAGCGAAATCCGAGCAAATGCGTTAAACCAAAGACTTGATCGGTGTAACCGGCTGTATCCGTATAATGCACCTCGATGGCCAAGTCTGTTTCATGGTGGAGCAAACCGTCGATGACGTGTACGGCA
The DNA here is from genome assembly GCF_038592955.1 of Paenibacillus sp. FSL H8-0168. Lineage (NCBI taxonomy): Bacteria > Bacillati > Bacillota > Bacilli > Caryophanales > Paenibacillaceae > Paenibacillus > Paenibacillus sp. FSL H8-0168. The sequence continues at coordinate 706,098 of NZ_CP151948.1, forward strand.
TCCCGAGTGTTCGTATTGATGACTTTCGTGTAGAAAGAGGAAAATTGGTCGCTCACGAACCGATAAATCGTAGCTCCTTTTCCCGTCCTGTAATAGGGATTCGCATCTACGTGAAGCGTCGAAACTCCAATCTGGAGGGCATTCCATCAGTGACATTCTTTTACATACAAAAAGAGCAGCCAGTTTAGTTGCTCTTTTTGTATGTAAAATATATTGAGTTTTCATCAATTGAATCTCCTAATAGAGAATATTAATGTCCCATTTCCTTGCAGATTAATCAATTGTGCATAATTTCCCCTTTAGAGGATACTTTCTACTAGAAGATAAGAATATAGTCTTTTCGTCAAAATATTTATTAAAATAGTTGTTCGTTTTTAGATGAATATCAGGCTGATACCATTTAGAAAACCCATTTCGCTGAAACAACAAAGGCATACCCAATTGCTCGGATCGCTTCCCCTTTAAACCATCTCCAATGTTCAGCGAATCAATATATATTCGATCAACAATCCCCTGTAATCTTTTGGGGAAATCTGGCGTGAAGGGCAAAAGAGGAGAAATGGATGCCTGTGTAGCAATTCCTGCTGCATGGACATTTCTAAGAGCCTTTAAGCGCAGGTTGATTCCTGGAGCTAAAGGTGCAGAAAGTCGCTTTACATCTTCTCGGTCTGTTTCAATAGTCATAGAAACTAATAACTCACAATGTTGTTGTAATTCTAAAAGTATATCGAGGTCTCTAACCACCAGAGGACTTCTTGTTTGGATTTGAAGGAAATCTGGTGGAGATTCAATCATCTCCGTTAATATTTTTCTTGTTATCTCAACCTTACGCTCCATGGCTTGGTATGGACAATCTGCATGGTAGATACCCCTTCATTTTAAATATTTATATAAATGAAATTCCGAATGAACAGAAACTCCCTCCACCAGTTCAACTGATAAAGGGAGTTTTAATTAATTTTAGTAAAAGATGTGTATTTAGAACGCATCAAGACCCGATATAATCCCAGGATGGCGGACAAAAGACCAATGGGAATGTACTGTACGCCATTCGCCATTAATTAAACGAAAAACTTCAGTAGTATTCCAACATTTTTGAAGTTTTTCTTGTCCATCTTCTCCTGCTACATAATTGTGTAAATTATAACTCAACACAGCCAAATCACCAGCTTCACTGACAGCGAGATCTGGATTGAGATATTCACTCCGAATAATATTAGGATTTTTATAGCGTGACAAAATATGTTCTCTCACCGCTGAATTACCTACAATAAGTTTTTCAGTCACAGGATCGAAGTATGAAATATCATCACTGTAACTATCCAGGTACCCAAAGCAGTCTCCTTGATTCCACCGTTCATTATTAGCGCGTTCTATATTCAATACAGTTTCAGCTAATTCTTTGATATTTACACTCATTTTTTTTGCTCCTTTTTTTTAGATGTTGGAAGTGATATGATCATTTTAGGTCATTAAACACAAATGATAAAGGCAAAACCGGGAAAATAAATGATACTTTTCGGACATTCTACATTTTGAGTAAAGGAGGTTTATGTAGTGGTTCGCATATCAAAGCAAAAAATAAATATAGAACGTCTTAAATATCAACCTGTACTACCTTATCCATACGATTTAGAAATTTTTCGAGTCTCTGATCTTAAACAACGGACACCCAAAGAAAGGATGAGTGTAACTTATAGATATGAATTCTATATGCTTATATGTGTTACTCAAGGTGAGTGTATACAATGGGTCGATTTTGAGCCGATTTCCTGTAGCACAGGAACCTTTCTTGCCATATCCCCAGGTCAAGTTCATAATTTCGGACATGATGAGAATTGGGATGGTTGGATTATTTTGTTTCGTTCGGAGTTTCTTATACCTAACACATCAACATTAAATGAGCTTAAACTAGCTTTTGATTTTGGAAGGCTACCAAGCATTCTAAATTTAAATCATAATGAGTTGCGTCGTAGCATCGCTTCTATTGAACGAATGATCGAAGACTTGTTGATTGAAGGGACAGAAGAAGATATTCATATGTTGTTGCGTTACCAACTCTATGCATTTGTGACTTGGCTCAGTATTCTTCATAAATGCAAACGGATGAACGAAACAATAGATTCTCAAACATCGCTGCGTTTTATAAGCTTCCAGAAACTCGTTGAGAAATACTTCGCTAAGTTGAGCCATGTCAGTGAATACGCTACTCGTCTAAACTGTACGGAAAAAACTCTAACTCGAGCAACTATGGCAGCAGTTGGAATAAGTGCAAAAGCTTTCATTTCGGCCCGGATTAATCTTGAAGCAAAACGTCTGCTGATGCATACGGACTATTCTATTAGTGACATTGCGGAAAAGCTTAACTTCAAGGAGGCCACCCACTTTAGTAAATTTTTCAAACGTGAAACAGGTTGTACGCCTGCAGAATTTCGACAGCAGCATCTTTGAAATTATTAACTTACTCGAGTGTCTACTACCTTTCATATTGAATAAAACACTAATTGTAGTTATATATTAATGTTTTCTCGTGTACTTTTTTAAAATATGTTGTTTGAGGAAGTGATTTTATGATCCAGGGATCTTTATTTGATGATGATTATGATCAGGGACGGCCTTTAGCAAATCGGGTACGTCCACAAAATTTAGAAGAATTTGTAGGTCAAAAACATTTGCTTGAACCCGGAAAAGTATTACGTGAAATGATTGAGAATGATCAAGTTTCATCTATGATTTTTTGGGGGCCACCAGGAGTGGGAAAGACGACGTTAGCTAAAATAATCGCCAATCAAACCCAATCTAAATTTATTGATTTTAGCGCTGTGACTAGCGGTATCAAAGATATTCGTAGTGTCATGAAAGAAGCTGAAGGAAACAGGCAATTAGGTGAGAAAACACTTTTATTTATTGATGAAATTCATCGTTTTAACAAAGCACAGCAGGATGCCTTTCTGCCTTATGTGGAAAAGGGAAGCATTATATTGATTGGAGCAACAACCGAAAATCCATCGTTTGAAGTGAATTCAGCCTTGCTTTCTCGTAGTAAAGTGTTTGTGCTTCATCCACTCAATCATGCAGATATTTTAGAGCTATTGCAAAAAGCATTAGCGAACCCAAAAGGGTTTAATAATCAATCAATCGAGATCGAAGACGGTGTTTTATCAGCGATTGCTGAATATTGCGATGGAGATGCCAGAGTAGCTTTAAACACACTAGAGATGGCTGTATTACACGGGAAAAAATCAGATGGAGCCATTGTAGTGAATAAAAATGATTTAGCACAAATGTTAAATCGCAAGTCATTATTATATGACAAAAATGGTGAGGAACATTATAACATCATATCTGCTTTGCATAAGGCGATGAGAAATAGTGATGTTAATGCTGCAATTTACTGGTTATCGCGCATGTTGGAGTCCGGGGAAGATCCATTATTTATTGCTAGAAGATTGGTCAGATTTGCAAGTGAAGACATTGGTTTAGCAGATAACCGAGCTTTGGAGATAGCAGTAGCTGTCTTCCAGGCTTGTCAGTTTATTGGTATGCCAGAGTGCGATGTACATCTAACCCAAGCTGTCATTTATCTCACCTTGGCCCCGAAGTCCAACGCAGCTTATTTGGCCTATAGAGCTGCAAAAAAAGACGCCCTGCATTCCGTAAATGAACCTGTTCCCTTACAGTTACGAAATGCTCCGACTAAATTGATGAAAGAACTGAATTACGGGAAAGGTTATAAATATGCCCATGATACTCAAGAAAAATTAACAATGATGCAGACCATGCCAGATTCTCTCATCGGACGCGTATATTACCACCCCACTATACAAGGATCTGAAATGAAATTTAAACAACGGATGGAAGAAATTTCAGCATGGTATGCAAGCCACAAAGAAACTTAATTGCTTTAATGTATAGATGATCCAATAGAAATCGAGGAAATTCGTCATGACAATAGAAAAAATTATTAAGCATTGCTTATCATACCCAAGTTCATATGAAGATCACCCTTTTGGAGACGGATGGACTGCGATGAGACATCAAGGGAACAAAAAAATTTTCGCCTTGATATACAATCATGATGAGCATCTTTGCGTCAACCTAAAATGCAACCCTGATCATGCTGATTTTTTGCGAAAAGCGTTTGAAGAGGTAAAGCCTGGTTATCACATGAACAAGGAACATTGGAATACAGTAATATTAGATGGTGATCTGCCAGAAGATGAAATTCACGATATGGTGCATCATAGCTTCGAATTGACCAAGCCAAAAAGCTCCAAAAAACATACTAGCTAAAGATAAATTTCTTATTGACAATTAAATTTTGCGGAATTCATTATGTAAAAGTATCCGGTTTCGAGAGGTGTAATATGAAGTTTAATGAATTCTTTGTAGGGCAGCGGTTCGAGACTGATTCTATAAAAGTAACCAAAGAAAAAATTATGGAATTCGCATCTGAATTTGACCCTCAGTACATGCATTTGGATGAGAAGAAAACTCAGGAAGGCATGTTTGGAGGAATTATTGCTTCAGGAATCCAAACATTAGCCCTAACATTTAAACTATGGGTAGAGTGTGGTTCATACGGTGAAGATGTAGTGGCTGGTACTGCTATGGATAATATCCGATTTATAAAACCTGTATACCCTGATGATGAGTTACATGTAGTTGTTGAAGTCATTAATCTAGAAGATAACCGAAAGAATACAGGAATTGTAACTGTGAATTTATCTACTTTTAATCATACGACTCAAAAAATTTTTGAAGGGGATCTTTCTGTAATAATAAAAAAATAACGTATCTTTAAATAAATGAAATTGACGGGATATCTTTCATTCACGTATTCCAAAGCGGGGAGAAAACATAGTAGCTCCTATCGTCAGCGTAAAGGAATGCACAAAAGATAATTGTATCCGTTCAGAGAATAGCTCCTGCAGATGCAGGAGCTGTTTTTGTCTGCACTAAACATTCAGTTGGCTGCATCATTGACACTGACCAGCACCGGGAAAATCCAGTGATTTGCTGTTGTGGGAAGCAAAATTTAAGGAACTCCTTTATGAGAAGATATATCCTTTGATGACATGAAAGAAATTTTAGGTACTACCTTTTACTGGATAGAAAAAGAGCTTAAAAAGTACGAAGATCTAGTTTTAGAACTTCTATTAGAAAAATTGTATTCTAAAGAGATATTAGAAAATATAAAAACGGACGCACATATTAATATAAAATGAAATTAAAATAAGTACTTTAATAATATTATTAGTACTATTTTTTTAATGAATTAATTAAAAATACTGGACTTCAGTACACAACTTTATTGTATGTACACAGAAAAATAATCATAATTGATGCCCGAAGAAAATAAAGTTTTAGACTGATCCGACAAATGCAACAGCGGCAGATAAGGACGCGAAAATAAAATCCTAGACTGGCCGCTGTTGTGGTCAACATTCAACTATCGTGTCCTGTTAGCCTAATAACTCTGCAGTTTGTAAGAAAGCGTCCAGCCGCTCCTTTTGAAGAAGATGATGACGGTAATGCATCTCCACCATCGTGAACCATTCGACCGCGTTTAACGCGCCGAAGGCTACGGCCGGATGAGTCGCCTTTCGCTGCAGCCGCTCTGGGTCTATGTTCTGCAGCGACGCCCCAATCTCATGCATGCGGCGCCTTGCTTCCTCCAGCTTGGCGACAAGCTGCTCCTTGCTCTCTGGCTGAGGAGGCGTATATAGCAAGTCGGCCGGTACCTGAATGCGAACCGGTGGGAAGCTCCCTTGCTCAAACACGGCATGGCCGGCCTCCGTCTTCCCGCCGCCCTCCTCGCTGCCGCCACCGAGCGCCATGCACTGCTCCGCAAGAAGGAGCTGCAAGTTCAGCGTGGAATGAGGCAGATGCAGGTACATTTGCCCAAGCGACCATTCGTTCTCGCTTGGCTTGCGACACAGTTCCGCCAGACTATACTTGTCCAGCTCCCGAACATAATGCTTCGAAATCTCGTCGAACCTTACCAAAATATCCTTAATCCCTATGTTCTTGTTCATCAAGATCATCTCCTCGAATACTGAATTACTCTCATCATATGAGAGGACCCAAGAAAAAAGCATATTCGTAGTTTATATCTTTAATACTTTATTTTCCAGTCTAAGACTATATTTTCTAATTACACCGGCCGCCGTCGCTAGCGCGCCAATCGCAAAGCTGGACTTCATTCCGGAAGAGCTGGGGAGCAAGCTGCAGCTGCGCATGCGGGCCACGCGTCGCCAGTCTATAACTTTATTATCTCAGTCTAGTTCTTTATTGTTTAGTCTAAAACATTATTATTCGCTAACAATTGACAATGAAGAAGTAGTACAACTTCTTATTGATTGTATAAATACGCCTTTTTAGAGTTGCGTATATTCTCATAAAATTTTGAAAAATTAGGGTGGACCGAATAAATTCGAGTCAATGAGTTCTCACTAATTATGAAAATGATCGTTGAATTATCATATATTCAACTTGTTGTTTTCTCATTAATTATGACACCACACATGTGAGTAACCATTATAGTTGAGACAAAGGTAATTAATAGATGAGATTTTTTGCATACATGTTTGAGACAGAGTGAGGACCTTGATTCGTCAAAAACACTGATGAATCAAGGTTTTTCTACTTTATATGGTGATGAATAATAAAACAGGCAGGTTAGTTTGACTCCGGAAATAAGAATGGCGAACAAGTGTTCTTTACATATATTATATATGCGTATATAATCAAAACGAAACGGAAACGGAGATCTGGTGTGCTAGATAAAGCAATGTAGATTTTTTTTTAGTATAAGCACATTATAAATAAATCAATTGGAGGAGTCTGTATGCCATATTGTAAAGTCAAGAATGCCAATATATATTACGAGGAAATTGGTAAAGGCAAACCGATTATAATGATCCATGGTTTTACACCAGACCATCGGTTAATGAGTGGGTGTATGGAACCGATATTTGAAGATATCCCCGGTTGGCGTCGTATCTATCTTGATCTACCTGGAATGGGACAAACAAAGGATTACGATCAAATATGTAATTCAGATGATATGCTAGAAGCAGTTATAAATTTTATTGAAACTCTTGTCCCAAACCAAGATTATCTCATAGCAGGCGAATCATACGGTGGTTATATTACAAGAGGAATAATTAATAGACATAAGGATCGTATTGGTGGAGCTGCACTGATTTGTCCATTAATTATTCCTGAACACAAAAGAAGAATACTTCCCGAGCATTTTGTTGTTCATTGTGATCGCGAGTTTATGGACACCTTAAGTGAAGAGCAAATAAGTGATTTTAGCGCAAATCAAGTTGTTCTCAATGAATATAATTGGAAAAGGTATTCTGAAGAGATCGTGGCAGGTTGTAAGATCGCTGACTACGATTTTCTTAGCAAGATTCAAAGAAACTATGGATTTTCCACCAATATAGATGAATTAGTTTTCGATAAACCAACAGTATTTACTCTTGGGCGACAAGATGCAGTTGTTGGTTACATAGATGCTTTTAGAATTTTAGACAATTATCCTAGAGCAACCTTTGCCGTTCTAGATCGAGCAGGCCATAATCTTCAGATTGAACAGGCTCTATTATTTGAGTCACTTATGCGTGAGTGGCTTGAAAGAGTAACAGAGTTTGGATTTTAGTTGTATATGAATCCATTGAACTAACGGGCAGTGTAGTTTAATTCACATGGTTTAAAAGCATAGGGTATTATTGAATAGGTATTAAAAAAAGTACAATTTTCTTCGTATGTTCAAAGGAAGAGTGAATTCATGAGTGATTTAGATAAAATTAAGCTCGTGAGGCCGCCATTTCCCAAGCTACGATGTTTTTCTTCCAACCTATTATGATCTAGGAGAGGATTTCTTTGAAGAAAAACATCGGAAACAAAAAGCTAAGCTTATTATTACTGATTGTTTGAGTAGGCTTCCCACAAATTAGTGAAACGATCTTTAGCCCCTCATTACCTTCTATCGCTGTGACGTTCGGAACTTCAATGAGTAAAGCAGCTGCTGGCAAGACCTACCCTGCAGGTTCATTTATCATAAATATGCACCAGGCAAAACACGGCATTGCAAACATGGTTTTATATGATGGTATTAACGTCTCAGATTATGCTTCCGTAGCTGGCGGGATTGTGCAGGATTTTCCAGTCCTACGAGGATTTGAATGTGATGTGGTTAGAGAAGCTGAAGTGTTTGAGGGCCAAACCTCTCCGGTGACTTCCGTATCGATTCCGGCAACACAAATGCCGAATCATTCTGCCTATGTTTTAATTCGAAACACCAATAACGATGCCATCAAAACCGTTAATGAATTGCTTAAATCCGGCAAAGTGGTCACGATGCTATCAAAAAGCGGAACAGGATATGAAACGGGTGACTTTGCAGTCGCCTATGACGATCTGCACCCGCTGGCCTCAAAATACGATCTTGATGTAACGGCATTAGGCAATAACCAACCCGTTGGCAAAGTTCTTAAACCTTCTACGGTAGCTGCTCTCGGCGAACCGGCTTATGTGCTCAAAAATCTCGGTTTTAAAGTGACCGATGATCAGCAGCATGCCGATGTGCTTGTGAATCATTCGATTCCGATAAACTTGTCGAGAAAGGGAAGCCTTACATTGCTTATGGAAATATGGGGATGGTTAATGTGAAAAGCTGGATTCCTCAATTTGCGTTTGCTGGCCAATTCAATTTTTAATGCCGTCCCTGGCAAATCGTGAGTGAATTTTAATGATATTGAAAACAACCTTATTCCAGTGATCAACTGCGAATAAGGTTGTTTTTTGTGATAAACCAGTTTCGTCCGTTGTGACATTTTGTTTGCAACTTGATCAAACTTTAGCGACATCTGCAGGCTATATTGGACTACAGCGTAACATCAATCCTGAACATGCGGGTTGATGAAAAATGTGAGTTCAGGATTTTCAGGGACGAATGCAAGTTGCTAAGCAGTATTAAACTGATGAGCAGATCCTCAGAGAGTATGAGGAAGAGACAAAGATTAAAAACCGAGCTTTTTCCGTAAACAGCCAGTTGAATGAAAATCAAGTAAATGAAAAGACGGTTGCTAATAAATTGGATGAAAAAGCAGTAGATACAGCAGGTATATCCAATTCAACCTACGACGGTACACAAACCGATATTCCTTCTCGAAGCTCTGTAGAAGAGTCGAAGAGAAGGTGATATCGCGGGAGGTCCGATGTCTGCTCTCGCCTTGACTCCTGCGTTTGTTGCTGGTATGGCCATTGGCCGCTTTGACCTCACCAGATTACGCACAGCTCTCATACTCGCAGGCAGTGGTATCGTTATGCTTGTTATTGGCAAAGCGCTGGCCGCTTTTATACTTCCGAATTGGAATCTTCACTTTGGACAATGGCTGATAAGTGTGCAAGGAGTTGTTCCTGTACAACCGACGGATGAGTACGCAATTTGGCCTCTTAATACGGAGACACCTATGTGGCAGCTCCTTTTGGGAACGGCTCCGCACACCCCCTCGACATTCCAGACGATGCTAGGATTAGGGATTTCATTTCTGGTAATGGGAGTTGCATGCCTCGTATCCAAAAAGGCTTCCGCTGTATTAATGCCTTTCGCAGCAGTCGGACGTGTGGCCCTGACCATGTATGCCTTTCAGTTTGTAGTGGTGTGGATTCTCGATCTGACAAAGATTGGGCATAGTCTGGATGGAGTCCTGTTCGGCGACGTAATGATCGCAGTTGCAACACTGCTGCTGGGGTTATTGATTGCCCAGCGTCCTGTTGGTCCGCTTGAAGGATTGATGCGCCGCTTTGACCGATTGTTCAGCCCTCCCAACCAGTCTCACAAAAGTAAACGGACTGATCAAAAAAGATACCAGATAAGAGCTATAAGATGATTATTGAACAGATTGAAAAGGAGAAACTAATAATAAAAATATTAATACTTAATTTCTCCGGAAGGGTGGGTTCAATTGTGAACCCACCCGTTTTCCATTGAACACAGTTATGGTTCTTTCTGTAAACAAAATCACTCACATCTTGTTAATATTGTATGGGTTTTGACCATTCTAATTAAGCTTGATACAATAGGTTAAACTAAGTGGAGATACTTCAATATAGAATGGTGTGGTCTAAACTTGCAACATGAAAACGAACTTTTGGATGTATGGTTGTCTTTGTCTCACATCCATTCCACTTTAAATGATAAGTTAGAACAAGCTCTGCTACAAAATTATGATTTATCCTTGAAGGAGTTTTACGTTTTGGGTTTTATATCGAATTCCGAGGAAAAAAAATTACGACTGCAGCAACTTCAAGAATTGGTGGGATTAAGTCAAAGTGCGACATCGAGACTCGTAGTGAGAATGGAAGCCAAAAACTGCGGGGCCTTACAAAGACATACATGCGAGGATGATCGACGAGGTGTGTATACTCGGATTACGGAATTAGGTGAAAATAAATTCCAGCGTGCACTTCAAACCTTTAATCAGGTTTTACAATCAGAACTTCAGAAAGATGGAGTGAAGTCACAATTTCAAAATCTTACGCAAAAGCTGTTTTAGACTTTGCGACCTGTGTATATCGTTCTTAGTTTCCTTAGGGTAATATGTGGCTTGAACGTTGTGCCACGAAAGGCTCTTTACAGGGGCTTAGTTTATTACCCTAGACGATTCAATAGAAATGTTATGATTGGAAAGTGAACATTTACATGATTGCGCATGCATGTTTTCATCAGGCTTCCAACCATGTACGTATAGAAACGCCCTTCCGAAACTCCTCCTCATAAGGAGGAGTTTTATCGTCTGGAACCGCCGCCAGCCCCCTTTGCTTAAGAAACTGAGGCCGTATTGCGCTTTTCCTTGGCGTTGCCGCGGTCGCGACGACTTAGCAGAAATCCGACCAGAGATGCCGTGGATTGCTGGAAAATCATCCCGAGTACAACAGGCAGTGCTACCGGGGCCGGGAAATAGGTGATGGCAAGCACGGCTCCTGCGCTAATATTGCGCATGCCGCCGTTAAAGACAAGCGCCGTACGGTCTGCATTATTCCACCGCATCAGTCCTGATATCAGATAGCCGATTGCATATCCAGTGGAAGCAAGGACGACTATAGATAGGCATACTCCGACAAGCTTGAGATTAAAATCGACCAGATAAGGCGCGATGACAGATCCGTTAATCATTACGACAAGAGCCATAGCCAGCTTGGAGAACGGTCCCAGCCGAGGTCCCCATACCTGCTTGATCTTCCCTTTAGTCCATTCGTTCAACACCATGCCGATTAGCGAAGGAACGACAATCATCCAGAATAGGCTCTGCATCATCGCCCAGGTATCGAGCTGCACATCCGCTCCGATCAGCAGGGACATGATGCCCGGAACGGCAAATGGGGCCAAAATCGTATCAATTAAAATGATCGCCAATGTCAGCGCCGTGTTGCCTTTATAGATGTTGACCCACACGAAGCTGGAAATGCCCGTAGGGATAGCCGCACCAAGAATAAGTCCAGTGATCGTATAAGGATCATTACTGAAAGCCAGATGCCCCAGCATCATGGCAAGAAGCGGCATAGCCAGGTGAAGAATAAACAGACAGGCGATCAGTGGACCAGGATGCTTTATCACATGGACAAAATCCTTAAATCCCATACTGATGCTGCCCGCGAAGGTCATGAATGCAAACAGCCAGGGAGAGAGTTCTGTATATTCTGACAACGGCGTACCGATTAGGACGCCAATTAGAATGCTGATTGGTGTAATTAGCGGCATAGCTGCATTTAGTCTACGATTCAACGTGAGGAGCATACAAAACTTCCTTTTTTAACCTTAAGTATAGACCTTGCACCCCCGATTCGTAAATGATCTGTGACCTTGCGGCAGCCCGATAGAAGCAAATTTGAACACTCCTGATGAACATAGATCAACCCTTCAAATTATTTCGGTATTCCAAAGGAGAGCAGCCCATTATTTTTTTGAATAGCCTGGAAAAGTAGTAAGGGTCCCTAAAACCGAGTTGTATGCTAATTTCTTTAATAGAAGCATTCGTCAAATCCAAAAGCTGACTGGCCCTCTGTATCTTCATTCTTAAATAGTAATCGACAGGAGAGTAGCCGGTGGATTGCTTGAATATCAAGTTCAGATGCTGCTTGGATACCTGAACATGCCGACTAAGCTCCTCAAGCGAAACGGTGGATTCCAATTGTTCACTCATATAGCGTGTTGCCTTATCCACATGACTCTGGTACGTACTGTCTTCCTTGCGAAATGCAACGGATACAACAAAACTCAGCAGATAACGGACAGTTTGCGATACTTGAACTAAATGTATGATGGAGTATGATTTGTTCAGTAAAAGGTCGTAACACTGATGAAATAGCTTCAGTAGTTTGACTTCATCACTGGCGGCCATGGAAATATACGTTTTAAAAGACTCAAATAATGCCATAAAGTCATCCACTTGGTCTCCTTTAAGATGAAACCAGTAAATCGTCCAAGGATCTCCATCGTCAGCCCCATAAGCATGCGGCATGTCCCTGGGAATGTACGCAAAGCTTCGCTCCGTCATGTCAATCGTTAGGCCATCCTTTGTTCGTATCCAACCTTTTCCGCTGGCACAGTAGATGAATATATGAGAGTCACATCCGTACATTCTTTCACGAAAATGATGGCGGGCATGGCTGAAGCAGCCTATATCCGTAATATATAGATTTTTTGTAAGCGGATTCATATTTAATTTATCCAGCATATAGGGTGGAAGGACATATAACTTTTCACCCTCAAATCCATCAGCTTTCTTATTCATGATCTATCCATCTCCCAGCCGTAAGCGGCTCTAATGATGAAATACGTATATAATCCATCATAAACAGTGGATTGTCAATTGTCTGTACTGTCGCTTACTTGTAAGCTCTGAATATAAGGGCGACTATGAGGGAGTGATGGAATTGAGCATTTTCGACGCTAGGGCACGCGTGTGGGAGCAAACTGTGCAGATCCCCACGTATGGAATTGGCAAACCCGACAAAAATCCAATGTTTCTGGAGAAACGTGTCTACCAGGGAAGCTCCGGTCGAGTGTACCCGCATCCGGTAATTGATAAAATTGAGGATGAGAAGAAACTTGAAAATTACCAAATGGTTTTTCTGGAAAATAAATATTTGCGCATTGAGATCATGCCAGGGCTGGGAGGCCGCATTTATCGTGCGGTCGACAAGACCAACGGTTACGATTTTGTATATTATAACAGGGTCATCAAACCAGCGCTTGTGGGCTTATTGGGGCCGTGGATATCTGGAGGGATTGAGTTCAACTGGCCGCAGCATCACCGTCCCAACACTTATGGACCCGTTGAATACAAGTTGGAAGAACATGACGACGGAAGCGCAACGGTATGGGTGAGCGAAATTGATCGTATGTTCGGCACGAAAGTAACAGCTGGTTTTACACTACAACCAGATAAAGCATACCTTAAAGTTGAGGCCCAGCTATACAACCGGACTGCCGAGCCTCAAACGTTTCTATGGTGGGCCAATCCAGCCGTAGCGGTACATGAGCACACACAATCCGTTTTTCCTCCAGACGTATCAGCCGTGTTCGACCATGGAAAGCGTGATGTATCCCGTTTCCCGATCGCTACAGGCACTTATTATAAAATGGATTATTCTGAAGGTGTAGATATCTCCCGATACAAAAATATCCCTGTCCCCACTTCATATATGGCCTATAAATCGGATTACAATTTCATAGGTGGTTACGACCATATGAAACAAGCCGGGCTTTTGCATGTGGCCAACCATCATATCTCTCCTGGAAAAAAGCAATGGACATGGGGAAATGGCGAATTCGGCCAAGCATGGGACCGGAATCTAACAGACGAAGATGGTCCCTACATCGAGTTGATGACGGGGGTATATACCGATAACCAACCAGATTTCACTTGGCTTCAGCCGTATGAAGAAAAATCGTTCTCGCAGTATTTTATGCCTTACAAACATATTGGTATGGTCAAAAACGCTTCAATTGACGCAGCCGTTAATTTGGAATTAAATCGCAGCGAAGGGACAGCACAGATTGGAGTCTATGTAACTTCATCATTTCGTGAGGCTGTTGTGGAATTAAGCAGTCAACGGAAAGTTTATATCCAAGAAACCTTAGATCTGACGCCTAATAAGGCCTTTATACAGAAGACAGTTATTTTGGCTGAGGATGAGGATTATGAACTATGCTTAATCGTCAAAGACGCGACCGGAAGGGAGTTGATTAGCTACCAGCCGAAGAAAAAGGAAGTTGAACAGATGCCGGCTGCCGCTGCCCCCCTGCCAGAACCGGAGGAATTAAGAACGAACGAAGAATTGTATTTAGCAGGACAACATTTGGAGCAATACCGTCATGCTACCTTTGAACCCGAGGCGTACTATCTTGAGGGCCTGAAAAGAGATAAAAATGACAGCCGCATAAATGTGGCATATGGTACGTTGCTTCTTCGTAGAGGGTTGTATTCAGAAAGTGAAGAGTGCTTTCGTAAAGCCATCTCGCGGGTAACCTGGCGTAACTCTAATCCCTATGACGGTGAGGCCTACTACCAGCTTGGTTTGTCGCTAAAACACCAAGAGCGGTTGGATGAGGCGTTCGCTGCATTTTATAAATCAGTATGGAGTGCAGCATGGCAAGACAGCGGATATTTCTCACTGGCACAGATTGCGACAGAACAAGGGAACTATGAAGAAGCATTGGAGCTCGTGGAGCGTTCAATCATCCGCAATGCTCACAATTACAAAGCACGCAACCTGAAGTCGGCTATTCTTCGTAAGCTCGGCAGCTACGAAGCGGCAATAGCCTTCTCCAAGGAAACGATGAAGCTCGATATCGCCGATTTTGGAGCTTACCGTGAGCAAGCATTATCATTAGAGGCTCTCGAGTTACGAGATGATGCTAAAACGGTCCTCGAAGAGTTGGGAAAATGGATGCGTGGAGATGTGCATAATTATATAGCGGTAGCATCGGACCACGCGGCGGCGGGACTCTATGAGGATGCAGCATGTGTGCTGGAAGAAGCTCCAGAGCAGGCGAAAACATACCCTATGCTGTATTACGTTCAGGCCTTCTGCTATGCTAAAATCGGCAAGCATGAGCAGGTGAACAATGCTCTCGCTCAGGCCGCAGATGCAGTACCCGACTACTGCTTTCCTAACAGTCTGTTGGAGTTGGATGTGTTACAATTTGCAATTCGAACGAGACCGGGGGACGGAAAGGCGCATTATTACTTAGGTAATTTACTCTATGATAAGAAACGGCATCTGGATGCCATTTCCAGATGGGAAACGTCTCGTTCCATTGACGATACTTACCCCGTTGTTCACCGTAATCTTGCTCTTGGATATTTTAACAAACAAGGCCAAGTAGAGAAGGCTCGCCATTCGTTAGAGCAGGCCTTTGCGTGCAATACTTCAGACGCGCGTGTTCTTTATGAGCTTGACCAGCTGTATAAGAAGCTGAACATCAGGCCCAACGACAGATTGAACCTAATGGAGAGTTATCCGGGAATCATAAAGCTTCGCGATGATCTGTTTTTGGAATATGTAACCGTTCACAATACGATGAAGCAGCATAAAATAGCGTTGTCCTTGCTGACAGGGCGAATATTTCACCCATGGGAAGGCGGAGAGGGGAAGGTAACTGGACAGTATAGGCTTGCCAAGGTAGAGCTTGCGAAGTCCGACCTGAGGTCTGGGCGGATTGAACAGGCTGTAAAAGGGCTGCGGGAGGCTTTAGTGTATCCAGAGAATCTTGGCGAAGGTAAGCTAGAGGGTTCCCAAGATAACGATATCTATTATTATTTGGGCTGCGCGTATGAGCTATTGAAATTAACAGATGAGGCAAGGCAGGCCTTTTCCACGGCCTCTCAAGGACTGGGGGAACCCATTGATGCCATGTATTATAACGATCAACAGCCAGATATGATATTTTATCAAGGATTGGCCTGGAAGAAACTTGGTTATGCGAAGGAAGGCATGCGTCGATTCAACAAGCTCATTGATTACGCCGAAAGGCACTTATTTGAACCCGTGAAAATGGATTACTTCGCGGTCTCGTTACCCGACTTTCTCATCTTTGAAGATGACCTGAATATTCGTAATCAGGTTCATTGTACTTATATGAAGGCACTTGGTTTGCTTGGATTAGGGCGACAGGACGAAGCTATCTTGCATTTTGAATCGGTGCTTAAGCTGGAAGCTAACCATCAAGGAGCATTGAACCATATGGACTGGAGCTGGGAGGGGGAATCAAATGAGTAATCTCATGAGAAATGTACCGCGCAAATTGACGATCACCATGTGGGACTTTTCTTGGTATACAATGACGCAGGAAGGTGAGCCCTACAGCGATCTTGAGGCCCGTTTTAAAGAAGCGGTCGAAAGAGGGTACAATACGATCCGAGTATGTGCTATGCCATTCATGTTGTTTACAGCGGATGGCAAACGTCCTGGACCCTTGGAGTTTGCTAACCTTGGGGAAGTAGGCCAGCGTACGCGTTGGTATAACTGTCGTGGCGGCGCAGTGCTGGACGGGCATGCTCATTTACTTGAACTGTTTAAACAAGCAAAGGCTCATAACTGTTACATTATGTTATCCTCTTGGGAATATCAGCAGAGTCCCAGCTTTCTGGCTCATGCTGAGCTTAGAGATGAATTAGCTGCAATACCTCCTAAGGAGAGATTCATGGCCATTGCAAAATCAATGGATCAGTTGATCCGTTTCGTCACAGCAGAAGGCTATAGGAACCAGATCATCTATACAGAGTTGCATAACGAAGTGGAATTTGGGCAGTTAAACGCTGTTGGGACGTCTGAAGGCATAGCCGAAACGAATGTACCAGCGCTTATTGAAGCCATGCAGCCCTATGTAGAAGAAGCGATTGAATATCTTCGCCAATGTCATCCCGATATTATGATGACCGCAAGCTATACGTTAAATGAAGCCTACCCTAAAGCTTACGTCGCGCGCAATATGCAGGTTGCCCATTTTCATCTTTATATTAAAGGGGTACTCAATGAGCTTATGGAAGCGGCAGCGCTTTATGATGAGTTGGCGCCGTTCCCCAATCCATTCGTACAATCCCTATTAAGAGAAGATGCTCCTCCATTTGCAAAGTGGACCCTGCCTCCGGAGCAGAATTGGCGGATGGAAGGCAATCCAGTCGGCATGAGGCTTATTTATTTACACGACTGGGTAGATCCCGACCAATGGGATTTATTTTTGTACGATCGGTATGGAGACCATAAAATTGCCATGTTGCAGAAGGCCGACACCCGCTTGGAAGAAATTCATGAATGGACTCGTCATTCCGGTATTCCAATAGTCATAGGAGAAGGTTATGTAGGCTACACGCCGCTGTATGCCCAATTTGAAGAAGGCCCAGTCGGCAAATTTATCGCTGAATATGTGTTGCGAAAAGGAATGGCACTTGGGTTCTGGGGAATGACCCTCTGCTCTAACTGTGCTCCCCATCATCCATTCTGGAATGATATCGCTTGGCAGCGCAAATGGAATCAATTTATCTTGAATTCAGATTAACGAGTGAGGGGAGTGAACTCCATGAGAACCTATCGGGTTACAGTCAAAGACGATCAAAAGCATATTATTAAAGGACATATCAAACTTGGCGGCACCAATCCAAAAGGAGAGGAAATCGGATTCACCAACTATTTTATGGAGAAGGACGGAGAGCCCTTTTTCGGTATTTGTGGTGAATTCCATTATGCCCGTTATGATGAACGCTATTGGGAAGACGAAATCATTAAAATAAAAATGGGCGGCGTAAACATCATTGCCACTTATATTTTTTGGAACCTACATGAAGAAGTTGAAGGTATTTTTAATTGGAGTGGGAACAAGAATCTTCGTCGTTTCATCGAGTTGTGCGGCAAACATCAGGTATACTCCATTATTCGGATCGGACCCTTCAATCACGGGGAAATTCGAAACGGAGGTATGCCGGATTGGTTATTTGGTCGACCATTTGAGGTTCGCTCTAATGATGAGGGGTATCTGTTCTACACGAGAAGATTGTATAACGAAATCGGTACCCAGGTTAAAGGGCTGCTATATAAGGAAGGGGGGCCGATTATCGGTACCCAAATCGAAAACGAACATCATCATTCATCTGCCCAGTGGGCATGGACTGTAGGAATTAATGATATGTGGTTAAACAGCGGAAGTGACGGTAACTCGCATATGTTAAAACTTAAAGAAATAGCTCTGGAAGCGGGGATTGATACTCCGATCTATACGTGCACAGGATGGGGAGGAGCAACAACTCCTGTCCCTGATATGCTGCCATTATGGGGCGGGTATGCCTATTGGCCATGGATCTACTACGAAGAGGGACGTTTGGAAGGGATGGACGAGCATCCTGCGACACCGGAATACATTTTCCGAGACAAGCATAATAACAAGATTCCAAAGAGCTACAATTTTGAGCCTCAATATGCCCCTGAAGACTATCCGTACGCTTGCTGTGAAATGGGTGGCGGCATGGTTCAGTTTTATAAATATCGGTTCGCCTTTCCCTACCGTAGTGTTCCAGCGATGACTGTCATGAAGGTTGCAGAAGGCTGTAACCTGATCGGATACTACATGTATCATGGGGGTTCCAATCCTCGAGGTCAGGTTAACCCGTTCACAAATGATCTAGCCACCCCTAAAATATCCTATGATTTCAACGCTATGATCGGCGAATTCGGTCAAGTAAGAGAGTCATATCAAAGAACAAAGCTGCAACATTACTTTTTTTCAACGTTCCAAAAGCAATTCTCTCTAACAAAGACTATTCTGCCAGGGGATACGTCCCAGATGGACCCTTATGATGTGGAAACGTTACGATATGCTGTGCGATCCAGTGCCGGATCGGGGTACCTATTTCTAAATAATTTCCAAGACCATGTCGAAAATGACGACCTGTGCGATTTTAATGTGAGCATTGAGCTGCCCGAGGAAACGATTGTAATCCCTAGTCAAGGTGAACTAACGTTAGGACGTGATAGTTTTGCCATATTGCCATTTAACTTCAATTTAGATGGAATGAAGCTCAAATATGCTACGGCACAGCTGATAACAAGGATAGAAGAAGATGGAGAAGTGTATTATTTTTTCTTTGTACCAGAGGGCATGAAAGGAACGTATGCAATGGAGTCAAAAGGCATGATCAGTGCCACAATCGACAAAGGTTCGATAGAGCAATTCGATGGGAACACGATCATTAAGGTTGCTGAAGAGGAGGATAGTCTCATCCATCTGGTATCTGAAAGTGGCAAAAATGTTGCCATCTACACGATGACTGATGAGCGAAGTCTTACATTTTGGAAGGTGAACATGCAAGGCCGCGACAGAGTGATGCTGACAAATGCCAATGTACTTATATCTGAGGGCGATCTAAGGCTGGAATCAACGGGCCAAGAAAGGGTAACCCTGAGTGTATTCCCGGATTTTGACGCCTCATTCACATCTATTTCTGGTGGAGAACTGCTTGAAATAACAGAAAGTGAATTATTCAAAACGTATCGTTTAAAGGCTCCTAAGAAAGAAATCCATTTCAATTTGAAAAGGGTAAATAAAGATAAATTTACTATTGATTTCGAAACAGATGCGTTTCATGGAATCAAGGAGGCTCTGCTGCGTATCGATTATACTGGAGATATCGGTTATGCTTTTATGGATGGCGAACTGATCAACGATAATTTCTGCAACCATACGACCTGGGAAATAGGTTTGAAAGCATTTGAACATCGGCTCATCAAGCAAGGGTTGTACGTATATGTTTCCCCCATTCGAAAGGGTAAGGTTCTCAACAGCAATACGACTATGGCGGGCTGGAACGAGACGACAAAGGAACGTATCGTAGATATCAGTTCGGTTAGCCTTGTACCTGTATATGAAATCAAAATCACCATATAACCCAGAAGGTTATATGGTGATTCTTTTCCAGATTCATTTCACATAAAGTAAGGAGCCAGTGAATACATGAGTCTTTTTTATTTTCTTAATGTGTTTAGTAGATACCAGCTTTTTTTGATGTTTGTTTGATCCCGTTGCTTCCGTTGACTACAGTTTTCCCCCAATCTGTCAGATTGCCATTAGGTCCTGTTACAAGATCAAGGTAGGAAAGGTTGGAACTATTACCATACCAGGACCAGGCTAACCAGCCTACTCCTTTGGATTGGCCATATCTCATGATTTCTGTCTCGTCGACGTCTGCTCCTTGATGGTAACCGCCAAATTCACCAATAATCAGAGGAAGTCCTTGATTCAGAACGTTATCAATATTGGTTCGAACAGTTTGAGCATCTTTACCCGCGAACTCATACATATGGATGGAGAATACCGTATTTTTCAAAGAATCAGCTGCAAATACAGATTTACCAAAGTCATTGATAGACTGAGGATATTGTCCCCATCCGGCACAATCGACGATAAGCGTATTTTTGATACCTGCGTTTCTCAACTTGGGAATCGCTTGCTTGTATCCATCAGCCCAACCACTTCCATTCCAAGAACCATACCATTCGTTCGCAATGTTTACGATAACCCGGTCTTCCTTGCCGATCAGAGCATCCTTTATGCTAATCCAGTAGTTCACAGCTGCATCCAAAGACGCGTAGTCGTCTTTGCCCGTAGCGTCATGAACTTCAAGCACAGCAATCATTTTGTAACTCGTGACGAGAGAGATCATATTTTTCACGGAATTAATGTCATCCTTGGTGTACTGGTTTCCGTTAGAAAGGACAATTCGGACGGTATTAGCGCCTGTCTGGGCAATTGCCGGGATAGCTGTATAAAGATCGTTTTTGTACCATGTGTGAGCATGATTGACGCCTCTCATAACAAATGGCTTGCCTGTAGAATCATACAATTTGGTACCGCTTACATAAAATCCTGAAGCAGCTTGTGCCTTGGAGAAGAATCCCCCCAAACCAATCATGATAAGCACACCGACGAGTCCAGACAATAATGCTTTTCTTAACAATACCTTCATTTTTTTACCTCCCTAAATATATTATTCAACTTCCTGCTATATAGAGATGAAGTAGGTGTGTAAGTATGTATACAGCAGTAAGCTAAACACAACATAAAACGCTTTCATTTTTGGTAATAGTTATTTTTTGTTATTCTATCATTTGTGTTTTTGTTATGCAATTGATTTTTTTTAGCTATTTTTTTGCTTTTGAAATTCAGACACATAGATTACTTATTTATGTGTGATTTTTCTATGATTTTATTGTACTCGTTGCTTATATTAAGGTGTATTCCTTCGATATTTATTTGTAATTTAGTTTTTTAAGATAAAAATAACCTAACTAGTTTTTCTTTAGTGTCCCTAACTTATGTAGATAAACCTAACGTTCTGCTTGGCTGATTATCTTGAACAAAGGTGAGATCTATCGGAAGCAATACCTAAGCTTCACCACGATATTAAATTATAGTATGATATTCTTATGAAAAATTTTACCAGAGTGAATAGGGGCAAGCTGATGAGAAAACCAATCATTGCAGTCGATATGGACGATACCATCTGTCATCTCGTCAAACGAGCCATATACCATAACAATAGTGAATTTCCCACTCATCCGCTTCGGTATGAAGAAATGTTAGATTGGAATACTGATCATCTACGTCATCCCAAAAGCACGCATGATGTATTTTATGGGCGACCGGGTTTATTTGAGGAACTTGAACTGTATGACGAGTATGTTGTAGAAGAGATGGAGAAGCTTTGCAATGCTTTTGATGTCATTATTGTGACAGCGGCAGAACCCAAGACCGTCGTAGAGAAATGGAACTGGCTTCAAAGACATATGCCATTCATTCCGATTGAGAACTTTTTCCCATGTAAACGAAAAAACCTGATTAACTATGATCTCCTGATTGATGATGGTCCTCATAATTTAGTGCCTGCGCTAGAGGAGGGGAAAAAGGTGCTTTGCATTCCTCATCCATGGAATCTGAGAGCAAGAGAGCAATATGAGTTCCCCGTCATGACATCCTGGCAAGGGGCAAAAGAACGAATCGACTCCATTTTAGGGGCTCTGTATAAATAATAGAACCATTCGTAAAACAGCTGGCTCCTTTGGAACTGGCTGTTTTGCTAGAAAGAATAGCACTTATGATTGAAATAAAATGGTACAGTTGATATACCTTATCCATGAGGAGGGAACGTGTATGACCATGACTATGGGGCAGGTTGTGAATCATCTAACCAAGGGAATAAGCATACCCAACACCACCGTAGATCTGCTGGAACCAGGATTTATAGATACTGAGGTACACGGAATTGTAACCGCTTTCTCCGCTTCGCAGTATGTGATAGAACAAGCTATTTCTCTAGGTGCAAATTTTATCATTACGCATGAAGGCATCTTTTATAGTCATCAGAGGATGCATGAATGTTTACTACATGATCCTGTTTTTTTGCAAAAATCTCGCCTCATTGCCGATGCAGGGATAGGCATTTATCGGTTTCATGACACCATACATCGTTATCAACCGGATGGAGTGATGGTTGGGCTACTTCAGGCGCTTGGCTGGCACAACTACATTGTGAAGCAGCAGCCGACGGCCACCATTTTGACTATTCCGGTTATGGAAGTTAAGGAGATCGCTGAATATATCAAAGCCAAACTACATATTCGTTATGTACGGGTGGCTGGTGAGGTTTCCATGCCATGTGAACGAGTGGGAATCTCAGTAGGATACAGGGGAGGTGGTGATCTAGCCATTCCATTATTTCTAAATGAAAATGTAGATTTAGTCATTGCCGGTGAAGGCCCAGAATGGGAAACACCAGAATATGTTAAAGATGCTGTCTATCAAGGTCAAAGTAAAGCACTTATCATGCTGGGACATGCTGAAAGTGAAGCACCTGGGATGAAGTATCTCGCAGATGTACTTTCCGCCCAATTTCCAATGCTCCCCGTACACTTTATAGAAGATCGCCCGGTGTTTCAAATATTGTAATGAGAACACGTCTTTTGTGATGGTCATCCAGCACTGCTGTTATATCCGTTCATCCACTTTATGAAATGGAGGCAAGATGATGGGAAGCAGAGTGATTATGCCGTTCAAAACGGACTGGAAGTTTATAGAGGGTAATTACGCAGGTGCTGAGAAAATGGACTACAACGATGAGCATTGGCGACTCCTTCAAGTCCCTCATGATTGGAGCATTGAGAAGTCCTTTGATCCACATATGCTGTATGGTGGCAATCAAGCTTATTTGCCGAGATGGTCTGTCGGATGGTACAGAAAGCATTTTAATGTGAAGCCCTCCTCTCCAAAACAGCGCGTATACATACAATTTGATGGTATTCACAGTAACAGTGAGGTTTGGATCAATGGGCATTTTGTGGGCAAGCGGCCCTATGGATATGTTAGCTTTCAATATGATTTGACTCCATATATTCGGTGGGATGAGGAGAATGTGATTGCTGTCAAAGTGGACAATACGATTCTTTCACCTGACAGATGGTATTCCGGGGCCGGTATTTATCGTAATGTTTGGCTGATTTGTACGGATTATATTCATATAACCGAATGGGGGACTTACATTACCACACCTGAAATTTCGCCAGATGAAGCCAAGGTAACTGCCAGAATCCAGGTCACTAATCATCACGCGCATGCCGTAGAGTGTACTATTATGACTGAAATGCTGGACCCACAGGGACAAATCAAAGGAAAAGTTGAAAACCGAGTCACTCTTTCGAGCTGTGAAACGGGGGAAATAGAGCAAATAACGCGAGTTTTAGAGCCAGAACTGTGGTCACCGGACAACCCAGTGCTCTACGAAGCCCAGACGACGATCTATTGCGACAATACAGAGGTGGATCGTTATTGTACCCCTTTTGGCATAAGAGAAGTGAAGCTGGACACTCAAAAAGGTTTATTTCTGAATGGGCACAGCTTAAAGCTAAAGGGAGTGTGCATTCACCATGATTTAGGCTGTCTGGGGGCTGCTTACCATGATACAGCCATGAAAAGAAGGCTTCAAAAGCTGAAGGAAATGGGCTGTAACTCGATCCGTTTTGCTCATAACCCGATGGCGCCCGAATTATTAGATTTATGTGATCAGATGGGGTTCTTGGTGGTTGATGAGGCTTTTGACAAATGGAAATCTCTTTTCTATGAGCATTTATATGATGAGTGGTGGGAAAAAGACCTGGAAGCAATGTTGC
The DNA here is from genome assembly GCF_038592955.1 of Paenibacillus sp. FSL H8-0168. Classification (NCBI taxonomy): domain Bacteria; kingdom Bacillati; phylum Bacillota; class Bacilli; order Caryophanales; family Paenibacillaceae; genus Paenibacillus; species Paenibacillus sp. FSL H8-0168. The sequence continues at coordinate 730,332 of NZ_CP151948.1, forward strand.
TCAGAGACAGGAACCATCCCAGTGTTTTCATGTGGAGCGTTGGGAATGAAGTGGAGAATCAAGGTCAGCCATCCATGCTCAAAATGTTGGAGCAGCTCGTGGGTTTCTGCCATGAAAAAGACCCAACCCGACCAGTTATATGTGCGCTTGAGCCGCATAATACACCGATCAGCTTGCGTGAGGGTTCAATTGAGGCCAAAGTGGAGCATACCAAACAGCTGGCACAACGAGTGGATGTTCTAGGGTTAAACTATCAGGAGCAGTGGTATGAGCACTATAGGGCGGCCATGCCGGATACGCTTATCCTTGGAACAGAAACATTCCCATACTATCGGGGTAAGGATAACCGGGTTAAAGGTTATTTGCCTATGAATCCTTGGTTTGATGTCGCTAATCATGATTATGTGATCGGTCAATTTGTTTGGAGTGGAATTGACTATTTGGGAGAAACGAGCTATCCCTCTAAAGGGTGGTCTTCGGGCCTGATTGATACTTGCGGATTCCGCAAACCAGTATCTTATCTCCAACAAAGTTTATGGTCTAATCAGCCTGTTGTGCACATAGCCGTATTTAACGAACATATGAAATCGGAATTTAATCCGACATGGACGATGCACTGGAAATCTCCGGCTATGGATGATCACTGGACATTTCCTGAATACGGTGGAAAATTGATACGGTTGGTTACTTTCACTAATTGTGAGAGCGTGGAATTGATCATGAATGATGAATCATACGGTGAGAGGAAGTTAGTGGACTATCCTAATCATTTAATCCTATGGGAGCTTCCCTATACACCGGGCAAAATCCGGGCTGTGGGTCGTAATGGAAACAAGAAGGTTTGTGAGCATGAATTAACCACTGCCGGACTTCCTTATGCTCTAAAGTTGGAGGCTGATCGGGTAATTCTACCTGCTGATGGGCATGAGATATCTCATGTGGAAGTAACCGTCATAGACCAAAATGGGATCATTGTACCTAACCAGGATTTTGATGTAGCCTTTAAACTACAGGGGGATGGTCGTATCCTTGGAATAGACAATGGGGATCTCACCAGCGATGAATCCTTCAAGGGGAATGAGAGACGAACACACAGAGGAAGGTGTCTCGTTGTTGTACAATCCGGTTATGTGGCTGGTGAGTTGTTGCTTCAAGCGTCAGCAGATGGAGGGTTGCTGGGAGAAACCAGACTGAAAATAGAATAAGAACCCAAATGATAATTCAAGGCTGATTCAGTCTAGAGCTTGTATGGTTTTTAATATGTTTACAACTGACGGTCAATAACGATCTATGACTATAATTCTCTTTTTGACAAATAGTTTGGATGTGAATAGAATGACTAATTATAATATATCTTATTAAAAGATTAATAAAAAGTGGTGATAAGGAGTTAAGTAAATGCCAGTAGAACCATCCATGAATCCTCGGGTAATTCGTAATATTTTGTTCTTATTATTCGCTTTACCAGGTGTAGCATTTGCTTCCTGGGTGTCTCGAACGCCTATTATACGGGATATTTTGCATGTCTCGACTGCCGAAATGGGAATCATTATTTTTGGATTAGCTGCAGGTTCTTTAGTGGGACTACTCGGTGCAGGCAATATTATTTCTCATATAGGTGGACGGGCGGTCATTCTGGGAAGTGCGATTTTGATTGTAAGCGGTTTTGTCATTGTAGGGTTGGGAACTGCATTTTCGCTCACGAGCATCGTGTTTGCTGGTTTAGTCATCTTTGGAGGTGGTTATGGGACAGCAGAAGTAGCTCTGAATGTCGAAGGTTCTGCGGTAGAAAATCAATTGCAAAAAACGCTTTTGCCGGCTTTTCACGGTTCATTTAGTATGGGGACACTTGTAGGTGCAGTCATCGGTTCTGGAGCAGCGGCACTACACATACCTGTTGTGGTCCATTTTGGAGCGATGGCTGCCATGATTGCAGTGGTAACTTTCTATTTTTATCGTTTTCTGCCTCACGATACAGGTATAGAGAAAGAAGTTCCTACTCAAAAGGTTGGATCTAATCTCAAGGCGCAGCTTGCTGTATGGAAAGAAAGACGAATTTTATTGATCGGTATCATCGTGTTAGGTATGGCGTTTGCAGAAGGGTCTGCGAATGACTGGCTACCGCTAACGATGGTGGATGGTTATGGCGTGGATTCTTTAACAGGTTCCTATATGTATGGACTATTTGTGGCAGCGATGACCATTGGACGTTTTACCGGAGGATTCATACTGGATAAATACGGCCGTGTCCCTGTATTGAAAGGAAGTGCTGTCCTGGCTGCTATCGGTATCATTCTAGTGATCTGGGGACAGCATTACCTCATAGCCGGAGTGGGCGTCGTATTATGGGGGCTTGGAGCCTCACTTGGTTTTCCTGTGGGCTTATCTGCTGCCGGAGATGACCCTCGTGGTGCAGCTATCCGGGTTGGAGCCGTAGCCACGATCGGTTACATTGCCTTTTTAGTAGGCCCCCCAGGATTAGGGTTTTTAGGTGAACATGTTGGACTTCTGCATGCCTTGATCGTAGTGCTTGTTGGCGTTATTGTTGCTGGCTTGATATCCGGTGCAGCCCAACCTATTGGGGTGAAAGAAAAGAAATCAGATTAAAATATAAAGGGGATTGTCGCATGACTATGAAAACGGAAAAACAAAAGATGATGGATGGGGAACTGTATGTAGCTGCTGATCCTCAATTAACGCAAGAAAGAGAGTATGCGAGAAGATGTGTACGTCTTTTTAATCAGACGGCAGAGACGGATCGTGAGTATCGTGAAAAGTTACTAAAGGAGCTTTTCGGGTCAACTGGTGAAAATATAGGCATGGAACCCAACATACGCTGTGACTACGGATACAATATCCATGTTGGGGAAAATTTCTACGCCAACTTTGACTGTACCATTTTGGATGTTTGCGAAGTGCGCATTGGAGATAATTGTTTCCTGGCTCCAGGAGTTCATATCTACACAGCGACTCATCCCATAGATCCGTTTGAACGAATCGCTGGCCCAGAGTATGGGAAACCTGTAACGATTGGCAACAATGTATGGATTGGCGGTAGAGCAGTTATTAATCCCGGTGTTACGATAGGTAATAATGTCGTCGTGGCATCAGGAGCAGTAGTGACCAAGGATGTTCCAGATCATGTGGTTGTAGCTGGAAATCCAGCACGAGTGATAAAGCAAATTAAAATCTCCTAAACAGCATACAGGCAAATCATTTAATATTTGTACCGATGATCCTATTAAAAGCGCTCCTTATTTTAATAGGATCATTTAATTTAAAGACTTGAACACTTAGGATCTCTTGAGGACTATACAGAGTAATAAATAATCATATTCATCCGAACCAGTGTTTCTCCTAGATTATAGTAAATGTGTGGGCGGTCTGCTTTAAAGCGGATCGAATCTCCAGCTTTAACCGTGTACATTTCTTCGCTGATTTTTACCACCATCTCACCCTCAAATACCGTAATAAATTCTTCTGTACCTTCACGGTGCGGCGCTGAACTCAGTTCCCCGCCTGCTTCAATCTCTACGGTGTAAACCTCAAAATTTCTACTTCCTTCATAGGGGAAAAACGGATACAACCTATAGTGATTATTTTCTTCAAGCACTTGTACTTTGCTTTTAGGAACGACTACCGCATCTGCAGGTGGTTCATTAATCAGAGCAGTGAAAGAGATTTTCAAGCCGTTCGCAATTTTCCATACGGTTGTAACCGAGGGATTAGATTCTCCGCGCTCAATCTGACCGAGCATCGTTTTACTGATCCCCGTCAGATCAGCTAATTTATCTAAACTTAATTTTCTTTCATTTCTTAGATGTTTCAAATTTTTACTTAAAATCAGATTAATATTCTCCATAATTCTTCGCTCCTATTGTGCTTTATAAAGAACATATTGTACAATCATAAAGTACAAATGTACGTCTCAACGTACATTTCATTCAATTATAACATACGGGAGTTGATTGTTGCATGCCGTTTATTCCGTTCCTTTCTTATGCACTTGTTAGCAGCTTTACGCCAGGTCCCAACAATATTATGTCTTTAGACAGTGCCAGACGGTTGGGTTTGAAAAAAGCATTCCCATTCTTGCTGGGAGTAACAGCAGGCTGTTTCGCTATTATGCTGTTAGCCTGCTATTTTAATCTTGCTTTGTATCATTTTTTGCCACGAGTTAAGATCTGGATGAATGTCCTCGGCAGTCTGTACATGCTCTATCTGGCGGTGAAAATTGCAAAGAGCAAATCCTCTACGGACGATAATGATCACAATGAGGGATATTCCTTCAAATCAGGACTGTTGCTGCAATTTATCAATTTAAAAATCATTTTGTATGGTATTACGGTCATTTCAACGTTTGTAATGCCTTATGATGTATCATATATAGAGCTTATTACGATTTCATTACTCCTGACCTGTATTGGTTTTGTAGCTGTAGTGAGCTGGGCGATTTTTGGCGCTGTGTTTCAACGTTTCTTGAATAAGCATGAGCGTTCCTTCAATATCATAATGTCCTTATTGCTCCTTTATAGTGCACTATCGATATGGATGTAAATGAGCACCCTATTCATCAAAGAAAAGAAAGGTTCCTGACTATAGGCAGGGGCCTTTTTTCGTGTGAATTGAGCTTATTCTACGAGTCATAACATACAATCGAACAGAATGGATGAGTCTCCTGATCATTTAGCTGCAAAACGGGTATTACCTTAATAGATAAAGCTGTTGACAACTTGTATATACATGACTTAATCTTGTATATACAAGATGTTGAAAGCGTTATATTGTTTTTTACGCTACTTCATTTCGCAAGAAAGGAATGAGCATGAATGGAAGCAATGAACAAGACTTTAATTCCTCAAGATAAAGACTGGTGGCGTAAATCAGTAGTCTATCAGGTTTATCCCAAAAGTTTTAACGATACGACGGGCAAAGGAACCGGTGATATAAGAGGACTGACGCAAAAGCTGGATTATTTAAAAAAACTGGGTGTTGATATTGTCTGGTTGCAGCCTGTATATGTCTCACCACAACGTGATAACGGGTATGATGTAGCCGATTATTGCCAGATTAATCCCGATTATGGAACAATGCAGGATTTTGAAGAATTGAGCGAGGGAATCCGGGCACGTGGGATGTACTTAATGATCGACATCGTGGTTAACCATTCTTCCACAGAACATGCCTGGTTTCAGGAGGCACGGCTTTCTAAGGATAGTGAGTATAGGGACTACTATATCTGGCGTGATCCAGCACCCGATGGTGGACCACCAAACAATTGGGTTTCCAAATTTGGTGGACCTGCTTGGCAATATGACGAGACAACAGGCCAATATTTCCTGACACTATTTGATAAGACTCAGGCGGATCTAAACTGGGAAAATCCCAAAGTCCGTCAGGAAGTTGTCAATCTGCTGGAATTTTGGGCTGAGAAGGGAGTCAGTGGTTTCCGGCTCGATGTCATCAACTTGATCTCCAAAGATCAACAATTCTCGAATGATGATGGGAGCACGGTTCCTGGCGACGGACGTAAATATTATACGGACGGTCCACATGTGCATGAATACATTCATGAGTTACATGAGAAAGTATTTGCCAAACAAAATAGCGTCACTGTGGGTGAGATGTCCTCTACCTCCCTAGAGCACTGCATCCGTTATTCCAATCCAGAGAGAAAAGAATTGTCCATGACCTTTAATTTTCATCATTTGAAGGTGGATTACCCAAATGGACAGAAGTGGGAACTCATGCCATATGATTTTGAAATGCTGAAAAAGCTATTCTCGGATTGGCAAACGGGCATGCAACAGGGTGGCGGCTGGAGTGCATTGTTTTTTAATAATCATGATCAGCCAAGGGCAATCTCTCGCTTTTTGGATGATGGACAATACCATGCGGAAAGCGCCAAGCTGCTGGCAACCACGCTACATGGTCTTCAAGGTACACCTTATATATTTCAAGGTGAGGAAATTGGGATGGCCAACCCGCAGTGGGCAGACATTGAAGAGTTTCGGGATGTTGAATCTCTGAATATGTATCGTATTTTACAGGAGCAAGGCAAAAGTGCAGAAGAAGCATTGAATATCATTCGAGAGCGGTCTCGTGATAATTCGAGAACACCGATGCAGTGGGATGGCACTCGCAATGCGGGCTTCACTACAGGCACTCCTTGGATTAAAGTAGATGAACGATATCCACAGATTAATGTTCAGGCTCAGTTAGAGGACCCGAATTCTATTTACCACCATTATCGTAAGCTGATTCATCTGCGTAAGACGGTGCAGGTCCTTACCGATGGGAGTTATCAACGTTTGGACGAAGCTCATCCTCAGGTCTACGCCTATCAACGTAGCAATGAAGAGGAGACTTTGATTGTCATCTCTAATTTTAGCGAACAGGATACGCAATTCCGTATACCAGATTCATTTTATTCACGATTAAAAAATCAAGCGTTGGATGCGGCTGAGCTCTTAATTGGTAATACCCAGCACGCACCAGAGCTAAAACAAGTGATCTCTTTAACCCCATATGCTTCATATATGTGGATTGTTCGTAGACTTAGTGAATAGTATGGAGACATCTAGTAGCACCCCGGGCACGTTATTTTGATAACCGGGGTTGCTACTTTAAAATGAGCAAACGTTAAGGGAGTGGGCTAAATGGCGATTGAAAGATCACAGGTAGAAGACATTATAAAAGCCGTTGGTGGCAAAGACAACATAGAGGCCTCTACGCATTGCGTAACTCGTCTGCGATTTGCCCTTTATGATGATAAGCTGGTTGATAAAGATGCACTTGAACAAAATGATCTGGTCAAAGGCCAATTTTCTTCACAAGGACAATATCAGGTCGTGATTGGCCCAGGTCTGGTGGATAAAGTATATGACGAAATGATCTCCATTACAGGAGGTAGTCGGGCTTCTAAAGATGATGTCAAAAATGCGGCAAGCAAAAAACAAAATCCAATTCAGCGTGCCATCAAGACGCTGGCAGATATATTTATCCCCATCTTGCCCGCAATCGTGACTGCAGGCTTATTGCTTGGAATAAATAATATTTTGACAGGCAAGGGAATTTTCTTCGAAGGTATGGCTCTGGTTCAAGTCTATCCTCAATGGACCGACTTTGCTGCTATCATTAACACCATTGCCAGCACCGCCTTTACATTTCTACCTGCCTTAATTGGATGGTCGGCTGTTGTCCGGTTTGGCGGCAGTCCTTTACTCGGGATCGTACTGGGTTTGATTCTGGTTCATCCGGATCTGCTAAGTGCATACGGTTATGCAGATGCTGTTACCAAAGGAACCGTCCCGGTTTGGAATTTGTTTGGGTGGGAAGTGAACAAGATTGGTTATCAAGGACAGGTTTTACCCGTTTTAGTATCCGCTTACGTGCTCGCGCACATTGAGAAATTCCTAAATAAGAAGATAGCAGATTCATTTAAACTGTTACTTGTAGCACCGATTACATTATTAATAACGGGATTTCTGGCATTTACAGTAATCGGTCCGGTTACTTTTATGATTGGTAATGCTATTACGTCTGGTCTTGTATACGTTTTCGATTTGGCTCCTGCGCTGGGAGGCCTGATTTATGGAGGCTTGTACTCCTTGCTCGTGATTACGGGAATGCACCATACTTTCCTGGCGGTGGACGTGCAATTAATTGGTACGCAGGGTGGAACATTCCTTTGGCCGATGCTGGCGCTGTCCAATATCGCTCAGGGTGCCGGAGCACTGGCAATGATGCTGGTATTGAAGGAGCAAAAGGGAAAAGGATTGGCTCTTACCTCTTCAGTGTCTGCATTTCTGGGTGTAACCGAGCCTGCCATATTCGGGGTGAATATCCGATATAAATATCCGTTTGTATTCGCAATGATCGGTTCCGGTATTGCAGGTATACTGCTCACCGTAAATCATGTGATGGCTTCTTCCATTGGTGTGGGCGGGATTCCAGGCTTCTTGTCTATTTTCCCAAACAACTGGGGTGTATTCTTCATCGGGATGGCGATCGTGTTAATTGTGCCATTTGCTTTAACTTTAATGTATGGCAAGTTGTTAACTAAGCGCCGTCAGGCTGCACCAGCCAATGATTCCGTACAAAAAGACTCGCTTCCGCAAAATACCGCAATAGATGTGCTTGAAGTGAGGACTCCCGTACGTGGACGTGTTGTACCGCTGGAACAAGTTCCTGACCCGGCTTTTGCCGAACGGCAGATGGGGCAAGGTATTGCAGTGGAACCGAAGGATGGCAAGATTCTTGCCCCATTCAGGGGAAAAGTTATTCATATCATGATGAAAAGCAAGCATGCCTTGATTTTGGAGCATTCGACAGGTGTACAGATTCTGGTACATGTGGGGATCAATACGGTGTCACTGAAGGGTGAGGGATTCACCATGCATGTGGAGACCAATCAAACCGTGGAGCAAGGACAACTACTGATGGAATTTGACCGTGATCTGATTCAGAAATCCGGATATCCCGTCATTACACCAGTCATTGTCCCGGATGGTCAGAGTATGATTGAATCGGTTGAAGAACTGCCAGGTGAGGCAGACGATTTGCAGTATACCTTAATGAGAATTCATTTGAATTCTTCATCAGGTCATAGGAATTAATTCAGATTCAATTCGCACAGTCTATTATAGTGAACAGGGAAGTGAAAGAATGCTACAATGAACGTGGTGATGAAAATTGACAAAGAATATATTTTTGCAAATTTATCAGGAGTACTCGGGACGAATCCAGACAGGCGAATTGGCTCCAGGCACTAAAATGCCGTCTGAAAATGAACTGGCCCGAGAGTATAACACTTCTCGTGAAACCGTACGTAAAGCACTTCACTTGCTTGCACAAAATGGGTATATCCATAAAATAAAAGCTAAAGGATCTTTTGTTCTGGATATTGGACGGATGGATTTTCCTATAGGAGGACTGGTCAGTTTCAAGGAAATGTCTGAACGAATTGGGCGTACATCACGTACCATTGTACATGAAAATCAGCTAATTCCAGTTCCAGATGACATCGCCAAGCATCTTGAGATTGACAAAGACAAGTATTTGGTCTGGAAAGTTATTCGTGCGCGTGAGATTGAAGGTGAATGCGTCATACTGGATAAAGATTACTTTCGATCAGACATTGTACCTGTGCTTACGGAGGAAATTAGTCGGGGGTCCATCTACGAATATTTGGAGGGAGAGCTCCATCTTCAAATCAGTTATGCCAAAAAGGTCGTTTCCGTAGAAAATGCAGACGAAGAAGATCTTAGGCTGATGGACCTTCAGAACTACACTCATGTGGTCGTAGTACGTAACTATGTTTATCTGGAAGACACCACGTTGTTCCAGTATACCGAGTCAAGGCATCGGCTAGACAAATTCCAATTTATCGACTTTGCCAGACGTTCCCACGGTGAAGACAAGAGAGCAGATTTTTTAAAATAACGATCAATAAAATAGTTAAGAAACCCCGTCTTTTAAGACGAGGGTTTCTTTTTTACCTTGGATGCAACTGCTGAGCAGCTTGTATACTGGCATTTGAGGGATTTGAATTTGCGTTTTATCCAAAAGCTGTTTATTGAATATTAAAAGGTTATATACTGTTTAGAATACAATTCCATGATCAATGCAATGGGAACGAGGTGTATGTTATTTATGTATAGAGTGGCTATCTGCGATGATGAGCACAAGCAGAGAGAACTTGTTAAAAATATGCTGATTACTTTGTCGATAAAGACCAGTATAGAATTTAAAGTTGAATTATTCGACTCCGGAGAACAGCTGGTATCTCATTATCAAAACCATGAGTCTCCATTCCATATCTTAATATTGGATGTTGAAATGAATGGCATGAACGGAATTCAAACCGCCCAAAAAATAAGGAGTTTAAATCACCTGGATGAACAGATTGTTTTTTTAACGAACTACCCTGAATATATGGTGGAAAGTTTTGACGTAGTCACATTTCAGTATTTAATAAAACCGATTGCTCCCCATATCTTTGAGGAAAAAATGATAAAGCTGTGTCAATATTTTCAATCTCTCGATAAAAAATTCGTTATCATCAAGTCAGCTTATGAGGAAGTGCTTTTAAAATATGATGATATCATTAGTATTGAAGTGGTCAAAAGCTTAACCATAAAAAACAAACTGCATTTTGTAACCTCTACTCAAACCTATGATAGCAAAGGGATTCTTTCGGACTATGCTTCAGCATTAAAAGAACACAATTTTCTACAAATTCATCGTTCGATTATTATAAACTTAATTCATGTGAAAAAATTTGCTGGCGGTGATGTTTTGATGTCAAATGATGTGAAGTTACCTATTGGGCGTTCTAAAATAAAAGAAGTTAAAGATTTATATACCAAATTTATGATCATGAAGATGCATTAATATGATGGAATATAACTCCCTGCTTCTTAATCTTTGCGTTGTCCTTGTTATGTGCTTCCAAGTGAATTTTTACTTTAACTCGGTTTTTGATAAGTCCAATCGAAAGCCGAACAGATTCGTATACTTCATTATTTTTGGGTTGCTGGATTCCTTATATTTAAGTGTTTATTTGACTCCTGCGGTATCTTCGATTTTAGCATTACTTGTCATATTTAGTTTAGCGCAATCGTATACAGTGGAAATAAAGACAAAGATCATTTTTTCTATCCTTTATGCTGTATTGATAACCATCGTTAATTTTATATCTCTTTATATTTTATATGCTGTAGGCTCCGTTAAAATTAGCAACTTTAGCCATTTGAGTGGACAAGATCACTTGATATTCTCTAAGGTTATGTTACTCAGCTGCATTATCATGTTTGCTGTCATTCAGATTATACGTCTATTTGCCAAACGCAGAACCTTCCCTTTGCAGCATCGTTACTATATTTTATTTCTAATCGTTCCCATCATAAGTTTATACCAGGTCAATGTTTTATCTGTTTATAGTGAAAAGAATATGTATTATTTTGGTTCTATTATTGGCTTTATTTCCTTAAATGTTTTTATCATATATATTTTTGATAATGTCATTGAAAAATTTCAATTAATGCATGAAAATGCTCAATTACAACATCAGATGGACTACCAAGATGCTAACTACGAAAAAACGGTTCACAGCTTCAAAAATATAAAAAGAATCATTCATGATACACACCAACAGTTTTTGTATATTGAAGAATGTATCAAGAGAAATGAATTGGCTGAGGCGAGTGAACATATTAAGGTTACATTAAATAAAATCGAAGGAGCATATCAAAGAGTGAATACCGGTAATCTGGTTATAGATGCCCTTGTCACGAACAGCCTTAATATTGCTCTGGCCAATGGCATCAAGGTAGATACCCAGCTTAACTTGTATTCACAGAAAGTAAATATTGAACGTTATGACTTATGTGTCGCTCTGGGCAATATGCTGGATAATGCCATAGAAGCATCTAAAAGGGTCAGGATTGCGGATGATAGGTACATTCTTATTAAAATACATTCCAATGAGTCCGCGCTGTTCATTCACATCCTTAATCATGTGGAGAATGAAGTTGCCCATTTGCATAGTCAAAAATCAAACCCGGATGTTCATGGCATTGGCTTAACCAATATATCTAGAATATGTGACAAATACGGTGGGAATATGACCATTGAAACGAAAAATAAAGTATTCGATAATATGGTTTTATTGCCATTTTATAAGGACATTCCTTAGACATCATGTTGTTTAGGGATTGTTTTTTTCGTTTAAGGGTGTTTTTTTATATAGAATCCTCGTTCATTGTATGATCAGGTCAGTAATAAAGCCTGGTGAAGCTATAAGAGGAGGAAATATGGAATGAAGAAAATAATAGCTGTGTTCGTTTCTGCTATGCTTTTTGTACTGCCGATGACGAATACTTTTGCTCAAGGCACTGCTGAACCCATCAAGGAAAAGGCTCGCAGTCTAGCCTCGGAGCTGGTATCCAAATACGGTGCTAGCGGTGTGCAGTATGCCATTATGGACCAAGGAAACATTGTATTATCGGATAGCGTGGGTGTAAAGAATAAAGCAACCAACGAGCCGATCACCAAAGATACGATGTTCGGTATAGGCTCTACAAGCAAAATGTATGTATCTGCTGCAACGATGATGCTGGTCGATGCCCATAAGGTAGATATTGATCAGCCGCTAACAACATACATTAAGGACTTTAAAATGTCTGATGAAAGATACAAACAAATTACACCCCGTATGCTGTTAAATCATTCGTCAGGTCTTTACGGTGCTCACTATAAAAATAGTATGTTATTTAATGACAATGATACAGAAAATCATGATGAGCTCTTGCTAAGGTTGCAATCAGAAACTTTAAAATCAAACCCTGGCGAATATTCCGTATATACCAATGATGGATTTCAATTGCTTGAAATATTGGTTGAGCGGGTGAGCGGTCTAAGTTACACCGATTTCCTGGCAAAGCATATTAGTACACCTTTAGGTTTGAAATCTACCAAAACACCTCTCGATCAATTTGATAGACAAAAGCTGTCCAAAACTTATTTTCCTGCGGTTGAGGGGGCTTTACCGGTTGAAAATGCCAATGTCATCGGGACAGGGGGCTTATACTCCACCGCAGAAGAGGTGGCTATGTTTTCAGAAGTATTAACGGGGAACAGACCCGATATTCTATCTGTACAATCGGCGAAGTCCATGAAAAGTCATGAATATCGAAATGGAATATGGGTACCTGAAGAGACAAACAGCTTTAATTATGGACTTGGTTGGGATGCGGTTCAGTTGGCACCGTTTAGTGATTACGGAATAACTGCGTTATCCAAGGGTGGGGATACTGTTTTGTATCACTCTACTTTGATCACCATACCAGAGCATCATATTTCTATGGCTGTGCTTTCATCTGGAGGGTCTTCCATCTTAGATAGTATTTTTGCTTCTAACATTTTATTGGAAGTTTTAAAAGATAAGGGCATCATTAAAGACATCATACCGGAGAAAACATTTGAGCCTCCTGTAAAAGTGGAAATGCCATCTGATTTACTTTCTTATTCGGGATTATACGGTTCTGTGGGTACAACCATCAATGTAGAGATTAAAAACGGTGAGTTTGATTTACCTGCTTTCTTGGATGGATTCGTCCCGGCGCAAAAATATGTGTATACAGGCAATGGACAATTCAAAAGCAATGATGGCAGTGTAGCCATAAGCTTTGACAAACAAAAAAACGGAAAAACGTATATTAAGGCTAACCTATATTTAAACTTTCCGGGATTAGGTCAAATGGTTATGGTGACTTATGAATATCAAAAGCTAGATGCCAATCCTGTAAATCCCATAGTTAAAAAGGCATGGGAAAACAGAAACGGGAAAAATTATTATGCTTTGGATGAAAAGATATCTTCCATATTTTATCTGGCCCCCTCATTTATAACGAAAAAAATATCCTTTGATCATGATGGATACGCAAGTGGTACTAAAATTGTGGATGAGAATAAAGCAGTAAATGCCGTTGAGATTCCTGTTATGAGTGGAAGAGATGCATTTGACCTGAATTTTTATACCAAGGATGGTTCGGAGTATTTAACCATAGATGGACAATCCTATATCAGTGAAGATGCTGTTAAACCTATCTTGGGAGGAAAGTCAGTGTACACCATACCATCTAATGGCCAAGCCACGTGGTATAAAATAGATAAAAACTCAGCCAATAAAACGATGACCGTTGATTTTCCAACAAGCGGAGGGTTCGCTGTCTATGATGAAAACGGAGCGGTTGTACAATTTTCAACTGCTAGCAATAACAATTCGGTTGTACTGCCCAAAGGTGGCTTGATTGTTTTGGGTGGCAATGCAGGGGATGTATTTAAAATCAATTTGAAATAAGCGTGTAGCCGCTTCTGGAAATTCAGGAACGACCGTTGCAGCGTTGGAGGTTAAGTAGATAACCGCGAATCTTAAGTCGAATTGGCCTTTATATAAGGCCAATTCGACTTTTTCATTCAGCAGATGAGCCTAAATCCGTAATGGATAATTTTATATCAAAGGTTACGGGTATTTTGCTGAATTTGTAATCCCAATCATCCTTTACTTTTTTCCACACCTGCGGTTTCTCAATATGCAAATGGTCACCAAAACCGGCAACATCGACTTTATATTCTGACTGTAATTTGTGCATAAGAGACTTAATCCTGCGAGTCACTTGTTTTTCAAACTCTTTCTCAGCCTCCTTCATGTTTTGTGTCTCAGTCGGGTCCGCTTTATCATCCCAGTTTTCGATTAAACGTCCTTTGGATTCAATTTTTACGTGAAACGAGATATCGTTGCCTTCGGTTACTTTAGTTGTTATTTTGCTTTTTACCGATTTGATTTCGTAAGTGATAGCTTCATTCCGCTTGTCATATGTTTTTACAGCTCCGCCCTTAACATCACCTGTAATCCATCCAATACTCTCCACGTCTTGTTGGTCCAAACTGCCTATCCAGTGACCGGTATCTCCTTTAATAATACCAGCACCTGAAAATTCCAATTCCCCATCGGATTCAGTGATGTTTTGCAATATATAGCTTTTTTTGGAATGCATCATCCCATCCAATTCAGACAAATTGACCCCCCTCATTACCTTGCTGGTTCTGAAATGGTTACGAAGCATATACAGAATATGAATGGATGGGACTTCTTCCTTATATTTGGTGACTAAAGTACTAGCTGCTCGTCCCTTGCTTAAAAAGACCAAACAACTCGGGCGAATATCATTATCACGAAGCGCAAAATCCATCAATTGCTGCATCGTCTGTTCTTTCGCCAAATCGGTGGCAACCACCATGACCTTTAGATGGTGGCCAATAACGGGGCGATCCAAACGGAGAGAGAGTTGGCGGAAGATTTCAAGCAAAGAATCTCCTGTGCCAGTTATGTTGTTATAGTTTGGCTCTTGTCCCCCTCCTCCGCCTTGTTGGTTTGGGCTTCCAGATGATTTTTTGGGGACGATTTGTACGCTGGCCGTAATTTTATTTTTCTTGAAGTAACGGCTGCCTTTCTTCTCCAGATCTTGTTCCAATGGAGTGAGCTCCCCCTTATCCAGAGAAATTCCTGTATATATGCTAAGTTCCTCTACTTCTTTGCTGCTCCAACAACCGACTTGAGTCACCAGAAGAATAAAGGCAAGCAGTACAGATAGGATAGGTCGTCTACACATTTTGCTTCATTCCCTTCTTCCTGATCATGAACACAATGGAGAGA
Source organism: Paenibacillus sp. FSL H8-0168 (assembly GCF_038592955.1). Classification (NCBI taxonomy): domain Bacteria; kingdom Bacillati; phylum Bacillota; class Bacilli; order Caryophanales; family Paenibacillaceae; genus Paenibacillus; species Paenibacillus sp. FSL H8-0168. The sequence goes on from NZ_CP151948.1 coordinate 745,552, forward strand.
AATACCGGAATCAAAATAAATAATATGATTCCTATATATCCGATCGCATCGCCCAGGCTAAACACTTCCATCATACGAACAGGAGTCATTGTGGAGATAAAGATTAGCGGGATTAAACCGAAAACCGCATAACGATATTTAAAACCAAACACCTGTGAAACACCTAAGGATGCATTGAAGAAAAAACTGCAGGAATTACAAAACATTTGCATCATCCAGATCACTAGCAGTGGAAACTCTAGACGTTCAAAAAGAAATCCGGGGATTTCAAAACTGCGCATCAAATTAATGGTAGGCCAAGTACTTGTCACAGTGGAATCTACCGATAGCCCGCCGATCACCATAACTACGGTCAAAAAGTACAAAATTAAAGGGATACTGATCCCCACTACCATGGCCTTAAATGCTTTCTCGGGGTGCTGCATAAAAGCGACCAGTGTCATGACGACTTCACATCCACTGAAAACAAGGATAGTTGATTTCAGCCCCTTGATGACGGGTAAAACCCCTTCACTCAATACGGGACGAAGATGATCAATTTCAAAAATCCTTAAGCTAAAGAGAAAACAAAAAAGCAGAAAGAAAAGACTGATTGGAAGTACAATCTGGTACAGTCGCACGATGGGATTAATGCCTCCAAAAACTAAATAACTCCCTACCCAGATAAATGGAATCACAATCGCCCAGATGGGTGTGCCTTCGAGCAGAAAAAACATGGTCACTTCAGCTAACACACGTATTTCAAAGCCGGCGATGATTATAAAGTATATAATTAATAGCACGCTTAAGATTCCTCCCGGAACAGTGCCTACAATTCTTCTGGAGTATTGATATATGGTGTTTCCGGGAAACTGTTGACTTAATTTCACCATGACCCAGACGACGAATATGACAATACCTCCACCGATGAGGACTGAAAGCCATGCATCAGGAGTCTGTACTTGTTCAGTTACACCCCTCGGCAGTGTCAAAATTCCTGCGCCCAATACGGTATTGGTCAGGAATACAGCCGCCTGCTTCGTTGTGATCTTGTCATCAGAGCGTCTAAACACAGTGGCTCCTCCTTCGTCTTGGCATCATGGTCTACGTTTGCGTTGCTGCGTTTTCATCATAACAGGTCTTCGTTTCATCAGAGATATAGGAGCCCGGATGTACACATCCTTCCAATCGCTTGGTCGCATGGGAGAAAAGGGAGTTACATACGGTACGCCAAAGCTTTTCAACTTCGTCAGATGGATACAAATCAACAGAAAGAACAATATGGTTCCGAGCATGCCCAGGAGTGCTGCGAAGAGCATTCCAACAAAACGCAAAAGACGCAAGGTAATGCCCGCACTGTATGTCGGTATCGAAAACGAAGAGATGGCAGTAACCGCAACCACAATCACCAGGAAGGGGCTAACAATGCCCGCATTTACAGCAGCGTCGCCGATGACCAAGCCTCCCACAATGCCCATCGCAGGACCAATGGGTTTGGGCAATCGGATACCGGCTTCCCGCAGAATTTCGATCGAAATTTCCAGAATCATGACTTCAATGACGGAAGGAAAAGGGACACCTTGACGGGTCTGAATGATGCTAATGACCAGCTTGGTCGGAATCAAACCGGGATGAAACGAAATAAAAGAGATATACAAAGCAGGACCCATCAGCGCTATGAAAGCTCCAAAAAATCGCAGCAAACGTAAAAGTGAACCTGGAATCCAGCGTTCATAATAATCCTCGGGAGATTGAAGCAGCATACTGAAGGTCACCGGGACAATAAGTGCAAAGGGAGTCCCGTCCAGAAGAATGGCTATTCTTCCTTCCAGTAATGCATTAATGACACGGTCGGGTCGCTCTGTGTTGTGAACCTGCTGGAACGGACTTAAATAATTGTCTTCAATGAGTTGCTCCACATAACCGGATTCAGCCAAAAAATCCATGTCTATTTTTGATATTCTGCGCTTTACTTCTTCAAGAAGATCCGGATTCACAATATCCTTGATGTACGCGACAACCAGATCCTTTTTGATTCGGCTTCCAACCTGGAATTTCTTTATTTCCAGATTTTTATTTAAGCCCTGGCGTCGAAGCATCGAAGTATTTTCACTTAATACTTCCGTAAAACCGATTCTAGGACCCCGAAGTAATGCTTCAGAGGTTGGTTCATTGACGGAGCGAATAGCGCCATTAGGCGAGCCCACTAGTAGTGCTTCCTTCATTCCTTCAATTAATAAGGCGGTATGACCTAAAAGGATGAACTCGTACAGTTCCTCCATACTGGTAACTTCACTAATTTGCGTAAGTGGCATCAAGCTATCTTTTATAAAAGAGGTACTTATACTTTCCTGTTGGTCCTGCTGGCCCTGCTGGCCCTCAAACATCAAGACCTCCAATACCTGATTGCTCATAAGCTTTTCATCCTGCATACCTTCTATGAAGACTAATACGGACCGAGCATGAAATTTCTTCAACATAAACTCACGAAAATGCACATCACTATTTTCGCCTATAGACTCTCGGATCGAATCTAAATCGGAATCGTAATTCCCTGTAATTTTGGAGCTTGGTTCATGCTGTTGATCAGCATCGCCTTCGTTATGTTCGTCGGAAAGCGGACGATCAGAAGAATGTTTGGATTTTGCCCCCTTACTGCCGACAAACGAATAAATCGATGTGTTTATATAATAAATTCCTAAAGGAATAACCAACGCGAGGCCTGCTTGAAAGAGTGTACTCCAGCTTGGAATATAAGAAATAATTTTAGACCACATGATGATCACCTCCATACGATTCAATTCATGTTTCCTTAAGATACAAGTTGTTCCTAAAGTATTCCTTATAAAGGTTGTATTTACTCATTAAACGGTATGTTAACTTGCGGTCTCTTCGTATTTTGGCGGAAAACTCTTTCTATACTAGTGCGTCAGTTGACACCTATATTAGGATTATGTTAATCTCCAATCAGGAAAACGTTTACTCAATATAACTATTTGAGGGAAATAATATGAAAAAAAATCAAGTGTCCATAAAGGATATTGCCAGGTTGAGCGGAGTTTCTGTAGCTACGGTTTCCCGTGTGATTAACGAGAATGGTCGCTTCTCTGAGGAGACACGGCAGAAGGTTATTGAAGTAATCCAAAAGTACCAATATGAGACTAACAGCATCGCCAAAAGCCTGCGGATGAGTAAATCACAGACGATTGGCGTTTTGGTGCCGGATATTAATAATGAATTTTTTTCAGTCATTGTCCAAAAAGTGGAAAGCTTCTTTTTTAAACAAGGATATTCCACCATTATATGTAATACTGCTAAAGATGCGGAGAAGGAACGAGAATATTTGAAAACTTTGGATGGGAAGATGGTAGATGGTCTGATCTGTATTTCAGGGCAGGAGGAGCTTTCTGCTGAATTGCTTAAACGTCCCATTCCGATTGTATGTATTGACCGTCGACCGAAGATTAATACGAATGTAGCTTTTATTGAGTCCGATCATTATGAGGGTGGATTTCTGGCGACAGAGGAGCTGATTAACAAAGGCTGCAAGGAAATTTTGCTGTTGACCAAGCAAAACAATCTATCCTCTGTTAATGAGCGTCTGCACGGGTATAAAGATGCTCTGCAAAAGCATGGACTGCATCCATCCGAGGATCGCTTGGTTGCAGTTCACAATGATGGGCCTACTTTGGAAAACGCACAGGCTGCTATTAAACATGTCTTGGAAAAAGGACTGCGGTTTGACGGCATTTTTGCCACTAATGACTGGTTGGCTTTGGGCGGATTACTGGCGTTACAGAAATTCGGAGTACAGGTCCCCGGAGAAGTCAAGATAGTGGGTTTTGATAATGATACAATTTCCCAATACTGCAATCCACCATTGACTACAATTGAACAGGATAAAGAAACACTTGCAGATAAAGCCTCCAGTATGCTGCTTCGTATGCTGAGTGGAGACAAGATGGAACAAGAGCAGCATTATTCCATCCCAGTACGGTTGATACAACGCAGTACCACCTAGTTTCGCGGTCAGATATCATCTTGCATTAGCCAAGGGAGAGGTAAGCATAGGTACTGTTTACCTCTCCAGAGTAAGATGGTCGAGCTGTACTCTATCATGCTGTATACTTCCCGTTTAATATCCAACAAAAAATGGTTTGACAACAATATCAGAAAATGATAACTTTAATTATGTTAAATGTAATCGTTTACTCAAAGAGATCAGAATCCATATGATGTGTGAGGAACCAACAAGTGATGGAGTTCGAGCCATGAACTGTTGTTATTTTTTTAATGGGTAAACGTTTTCCTAATTGGTTTATTCAATACCAAAGAGCAGAAGAATTAACGGTTGCTTTTTGGAAAATGTTAAACAGATTATGTCGTTTGAGTAATCGTTTACTCTATTTTAGAAGAAGGGTGATTATGAATGAGTATGTTATTATGTCCTTCCATGATGTGCGCTAATTTCAGATCCTTGGAACATGAAGTAAACGCGCTGGAAGAAGCCAATGTGGATATTTATCATATTGATATTATGGATGGTAGATTTGTCCCTAATTTCGGAATGGGGCTTCAGGATTTGGAGTTTATCCGTAAACAAACCCAAAAAACAATGGATGTACATCTGATGATAGACAACCCTTCCGCCTATATTGATTTATTTGCCGATAAGGGTGCAGACATCATTTATTTTCACCCGGAGGCCGATATGCACCCGACGCGCACCATTGACCGAATTGTTGGAAGAGGGGTAAAAGCGGGAATCGCTCTTAATCCGGGGACAGCCATTGCTGCAGTAGAACCTTTACTTGGCATGGTTGACTATGTGTTGGTCATGACCGTAAATCCGGGTTTTGCAGGGCAAAAATATTTACCCTTCGTGAACGACAAGATTAAAGCGCTGCAAGCTTTTAAACGCGAAAAGGGATTGAATTATACAATCGTGGTTGATGGGGCTATCTCCGAAGAGAAGATCAACGAATTGGCACACTACGGGGTTGAAGGATTCGTACTGGGGACATCCACTTTGTTTGGTAAAGAAGAATCTTACAAAACCATCATTAACAGATTAAAAAATATCTAATTCGGGGAGGAATAAAGCCATGAAAATTGCCATCGGTAGCGACCATGTGGCTGTAGAGCTTAAAACGACGATTTCAACTTATCTTAATGAACTGGGTCATGAGGTCATGGACTATGGACCGCAAACTTCAGAAAGAACCGACTATCCGAAGTATGGAAAGCTCGTTGCAGAGGCTGTGGTCGGAAAGCAGGCTGACGCAGGCATTCTGATTTGCGGCACAGGCGTGGGAATATCCATCTCGGCCAACAAAGTCAAGGGAATTCGGGCTGTAGTATGCAGCGAGCCTTATTCTGCACAGTTGTCCAAGCAGCACAACAATACAAATGTTCTTGCATTCGGTGCACGTGTCGTCGGAAGCGAATTGGCGAAAATGATAGTGAAATCATGGCTGGAGGCTGAGTTTGAAGGAGGACGCCATGGCGACCGCATCAAGATGATATCCGACATCGAGGAACAGCATTTGTGCTGACGAACGACCACTTAAAACATAAATGACTTGGAGGAGATTACATTGGCAAAAAGATTAATCGCAAGCACGAAAACGGATATTTTGAAATTTAGCGCAGCAGATCTAAAAGAATCCATTCTGGCTTCTGAAGGGCGCGTCATTATGGGACAGCATCATGTGATGCTGAATTCCGGCCTGGTCGATGGCGTTACCAATGCGGAGATCCAAGCAGCTTACGGCGCAGATATGGTTATGCTGAATGGCTTTGATATGATCAAGGAAGAATCCAATATCGGATTGCGTGAAATGAAGCATGGCAAGCTGGCTGATAAGCCGTATAGCCTGAAGCAAATCAAGGAATGGGCCGGTGTTCCGCTCGGTATTTATTTTGAGTGTCCAAGCCCGGATGCTCAGGTTGCGGGAGAACAATATGTGGAGGCCAAAGAAGGAAGAATCGCTTCCAGAGAGAACTTCCTGCGTGCCTTAGAGATTGGAGCTGACTTTATCGTATTGGGAGGAAATCCTTCCGCAGGTACAACCTTTGAACGGATCATTGAGGCTACCAAGCTGGCAAAAGAAACACTGGGAGACAAAATCCTGATCTGCGCCGGAAAATGGGAAGACGGAACCATTGAGAAAGTATTGGGTGATCCACTGAGCGAGAGACCTTCCAATGAAATTATAAAGGACTTGATCGATTCTGGTGCTGACGTTATTACGTTGCCTGCACCTGGCTCCAGACATGGTATTACAGTGGAGCACGTCAGACAATGTGTAGAATTTGTCCATTCATATAAACCCGGAACGCTTGCTCTTTCTTTCCTGAACAGCTCAGTTGAAGGGGCAGATGTTCAAACGATTGCCTGGATCGCACTCATGATGAAACAGACGGGCGCGGATATTCATGCCATTGGAGATGGTGGTTATGCAGGAACACCTCTTCCTGAGAACGTATACCAGCTTGCGCTGTCCATTAAAGGACGCAGACATACAATCAAGAGAATGGTAGGAAGAAGCCGGTAACGATTGACCCCGTGTAATTCAGAGACTCTATATTCTTTTCGTACTCCTTGGAGTGCGCGTAGAGTCTTTGAATTACCACCATCAATGTAAACGTTTACTTTCATAGATGCCAAATGAGGATTAAAGGAGCGAGCAGTATGTCCGATGAAAAACTGGCAAAAGACATTTTAGCGTCCGTTGGCGGAGAAGGAAATGTCTCTAGCTTGGTGCATTGTGCCACTCGGTTAAGATTTAAATTAAATAGCAGGGATCAGGCCGACAAGAACCAAACACAAAATATTCCCGGGGTTATTACAGTTGTTGAAAACGGTGGACAATATCAAGTAGTCATTGGAAATACGGTAGGGGACGTATATAAAGACATTTTAAAGATCAGTAGCCTTGGAGATGACGACAAATCGAATGCATCCGCTGCTCCTGAAGGCAACTGGTTCAACAAAACGGTGGACATTATTTCCGGTATTTTTACACCATTTTTGGGGGCACTGGCAGCTTCGGGGATTTTGAAAGGGCTTTTATTAATGCTCGTCTCGTTAGGATGGCTCACCAAAACAGGTGGTGTCTATTCGATCTGGTTCGCTGCCGCAGACAGTATCTTTTATTTCCTGCCGATCGCGATTGCTGTGACCTCTTCGAAGAAATTTGGAGCCAATACCTTTGTTGCGCTTGCGGTAGCAGGGGCTCTGGTGTATCCGAATATTATTACTTTGTATAACGATAAAACGGATATTTCGTTCTTCAATATTCCTGTTGTTCTTATGAGTTATACTTCTTCGGTTATTCCAGTGATTATCGCGGTTTGGTTGCTATCCATTCTGGAGAAATTCCTGAATAGAGTAATTCATGATAGCGTGAAAAATTTTATAACGCCACTTATCTGTCTGATGGTCATTGTTCCCTTGACTCTGATTGCGGTTGGACCAATTGGAATATATGCGAGCTTGGGGCTGGCTAAGGGTTACACTTTCTTATACAATTTGAGTCCGATTGTAGCGGGAGTCATTGTAGGTGCCGGGTGGCAGATGTTAGTTGTTATGGGGCTCCACTGGGCGTTTATTCCTATCATGTACAATAACATTGCGGTATACGGTCATGATACTTTGAAACCATTATTTGCGCCTTCTAACTTTGCACAAGCAGGTGCGGCACTGGGTGTATTCCTTAAAACCAGAAATCCAAAAGTGAGAGCGATTGCAGGGCCTGCAGCGATAACAGGTTTGTTTGGCATCACGGAACCGATCATCTACGGGATTAGTATCCGCTACAAAAAACCGTTCGTATGGGCTATTATCGGGGGCGCTATCGCCGGGGCAATCACAGGTGCGGCGGGTTCCGTGGCAATTGCTCCAGGTATACCGGGCTTGGCATCCCTGCCGATATTCTTCGGCACAGGATTTGCCGGATTCGTAATTGCCATTATCGTAGCTTATATATTCACAGCCATTACCACGTATTTCTTTGGATTTAATGATTCCATGGAAACAGAAATGATTGCAGTCCATGAAGAGAAGAAAGAAGCTGCAACCCCAGCTCATGCGCTAACGAACGAGAATATTTCCAGCCCGCTGACGGGTGCTGTCAAACCGTTATCTGAGATATCTGATGAAGTGTTCTCTACGGGAGCCATGGGTAAAGGCGTTGCTATTGTGCCTGAGGATGGCAAACTGCTCTCTCCATTCAATGGAACTATAGCTAATGCCTTCCGTACAGGCCATGCGATTGGCATTGTATCGGATGGAGGAACGGAGATCCTAGTTCACATTGGTATGGACACCGTCAAGTTGAAAGGACAGCATTTTAAAACACTTATCTCAGAAGGGGATCGGGTTACCAAGGGCCAACTGCTGGTCGAGTTTGATATTGGAGCAATTAAAGCTATGGGCTATGACATAACTACTCCGGTTATTGTAACGAATACAGCCGAATACTCTGAAGTTAAGGTGCTGGGGAACAACCGAGTGCATACGGGAGATTCATTGCTGGAGGTCAAGTTATGAAGACTATCGAAAGACTAAATCAAGTCAATGCACCTTTGGTCATTTATGAGGTAATGAGCGAAGCATTCCGCCCGTATGGGAGGCTGCTGTCTCATTTCAATACCACGGAGCTCATCAAGTATGCAAAAGATACGACCAGCGTACCTGATCAGGGAAATCATTATGTACCTTCGGTCACAGAACTCGAAGACTTCGGTGTAATTCACCAGATTCAAGATCAGGTGTACGGTCAACTTCCAATTCAGGCTGGTTTTTGCGTAGGTCAGAATACGGGTCTGACCGGGTTGGAATATCATCAGGGCAGCGAGGTGGTGATTGCCGCTACAGACTGTATTCATCTTGTCGGTAGAGTACAGGACATTGAAGACAATTCCTATAACAGTGCAAATGTTCAGGTGTTTTTTCAGCCTAAAAACACGGTTGTCGAGATATATTCAACGACACTTCATTATGCTCCCTGTAAAGTTGACAGTGAAGGATACTTGACGATTGTGATCCTTCCGGCAGGAACGAATATGCCACTTGAAGCGGGAGAAGGTAGCCGGGAAAACCCACTGTTGACTAAGAAAAATAAATTTCTTATGGTTCATAGTACACAGATGGAAAAAATCTCGGCTGGCGTCCATCCCGGGCTACGCGGGAAATTGCTGAATATTTCACCCATTTGAGTCAAAGTCATCATTCATAAATTTAACAAAGCGACCAGCTAGCTGGTCCTTTTTTTTAACTCAATTTCAGCTCCTTACCTTTATCCCTTGAAATAGAATAGGGAAATCCCTAAACATTCTTAATTTGAACTATATTGTGACTGTAATCACATATAGCTCTGTCTGCTGTATTAGAATAGAAGCATAAGCAATATTCATAGGAACGTAGGAGATGTCGTCGGATAGGGAGTATCGTCGAATGAATGGAGGAACCGGTATATGATAAACAGTAAACAGAAACTTGTGGTTATAGGGAACGGGATGGCTGGTATCAATACGGTCGAACAAATTTTAAAATTAACAGATAAGTATGAAATTACGGTCCTGGGAAATGAGCCGCATCCGAACTATAACAGGATCATGCTCTCTTATGTGTTGGAAGGCAGTAAAACGATTGATGATATCATACTGAACGATTTGCAATGGTATGTGGATCAAGGGATTACTTTGTATACAGGAAAAATGGTGAAAAGCATCGACGGTGAGAACAAGAAGATTCACACCGAAGACGGACTGGAAATTGATTACGATGTAGCTTTGGTAGCTACTGGCTCACAATCATTTATTCTGCCTATTCCGGGTAAGGAATTACCGGGTGTCATCGGTTTCCGAGATATCGCCGATTGCTCGGCAATGCTTGAGGCAGCGAAGACCTTTAAAAAGGCAGCTGTCATTGGTGGAGGTCTGTTAGGGCTGGAAGCAGCTAAAGGCTTGGTCAACCTGGGAATGGATGTTACGGTCGTTCATTTAATGGAGGATTTGATGGAACGCCAGCTGGACCGGGAAGCCTCTGCGATGCTGAAAGCAGAACTAGAACGCCAGGGAATCAAGTTTGCTATGCAAATGCAAACTGCGGAAGTGTATGGTCAAGATCGGGTACAAGGGCTGCGGTTTTCAGACGGAAGCGAGCTAGAAGCGGATTTGGTCGTTATGGCCGTCGGGATCAAGCCTAATATTCAGGTGGCTGTGCAAAGTGGTATGGAAACGAACCGTGGTATCATAGTCGATGATTTGATGAGAACCTCCGTACCGGATGTATACGCCGTAGGGGAATGTGTTGAACACCGCGGAATCTGTTATGGTCTGGTAGCTCCGCTGTTTGAGCAGGGAAGTGTCATTGCCAAACATTTGGCAGGCGCGGAAACTGAAGGTTATATGGGATCGGTGGTTTCTACCAAGCTCAAAATTTCAGGGGTGGATGTTTTCTCAGCTGGCGAATTCATAACTCAGCCTGAACATACGGTGATTGTTGCAAAGGATGAGTGGAAGCGCACATACAAAAAAGTGCTGCTTCGTGAAAATAAGATTGTTGGAACTGTACTGTTTGGCGATGTGAGCGAATCTGCTAGTCTTCAAAAATATGTACGTCAGCAAACATTGATGACAGATGAGATATATGGACAGATCATGGGTACTGGATGTAGCAATCACGGGGCGAAAACATTATCCGCTGAAACGATGGCGGATGATGAAATTGTCTGCGGCTGTAACGGTGTGACTAAAAAGGCGATTGTGGATGCAATTAATGATAATGGACTGACAACAGTCGATGAAATTAAGGCATGCACCGGAGCAACGCGTTCCTGTGGAGGATGTAAGCCTGTCGTTGAGCAAATTTTACAATATGTTCTTGGAGACAGCTTCAAGACGTCAGCCAAGCAAGGAATATGTGGTTGCACATCATTGAGTCGGGACGAGATTGTGGAAGCGATCAAAACCAAAGGGCTGACAACAACGCGTGAAGTTATGAATGTACTGGGTTGGCATAATGATGAAGGATGCTCCAAATGCCGCCCGGCGCTGAATTACTATTTGGGAATGATTAACCCGGATACCTATGAAAATGAGGGAGATTCCCGTTTTGTAAATGAGCGATTGCACGCAAACATTCAAAAGGATGGAACGTTTACAGTTGTTCCTAGAATGTACGGCGGTGTAACGACCCCAGAAGATTTGAAGAAGATAGCAGATGTTTCTCTTAAATACAACGTTAAGGTCGTTAAAGTAACAGGAGGACAGCGGTTGGATTTGATCGGTGTCCGTAAAGAGGATCTGCCTAAAGTATGGGAAGAACTCGATATGCCGTCGGGATATGCCTACGCGAAGTCACTTCGTACGGTTAAAACCTGTGTTGGATCGCAATTTTGCCGGTTTGGCACACAGGACTCGATGGGAATGGGAGAAGTGTTGGAACGAAAATTCGAACGACTGGATTTCCCAGCAAAATTCAAATTAGCAGTTAATGGATGTCCACGTAACTGTGCGGAATCATGTACCAAAGATATCGGAATCGTAGGTAATGATGGGGGCTGGGAGATCTTTATCGGTGGTAATGGCGGTATTAAAGCACGGTTGGCTGATTCACTCTGTAAAGTGAAAACCGACGCCGAGTTGATTGATATTGTAGGTAGCGTAATGCAACTCTACCGGGAAACAGGACAATACCTGGAGCGCACGTCGGAGTGGGTGGAACGGATCGGTCTGGAAGAGATTCAGAAGGCTGTCGTTCAGGATACAGATCATCGACAAGCTTTAGTAGAACGCATCGAATTTGCACTACAACAGGTGGAAGACCCGTGGAAAAAGATCATCAATGATGAGGATACACGCAAAAATCTATTTGAGGTTGTCACTCCGTCTATTGTGTAATTGTATCTAAAATGCCTGAGGAAGGGAGCGATCAAGCAAATGATCAAAAATGCCGAATGGCTTGTCGTCGGTCACAGTAAGGATTTTCCGATCAGAATAGGGCGTACCATCCATATCAAAGGTGCTGAAATTGCTGTTTTCCGCACTTCGGAGAATGAGCTTTATGCCGTTGAAAATATCAATCCTCATCCCAAAAGAGGTCCTCTTACAGAGGCGATAGTATCTGGTCATTATATCTATGACCCTTTATATGACTGGAAAATTGATCTGCAGACAGGCATCGTTCAAGAGCCTGATCACGGACAAGTTAAAACTTTCGCCGTTTGTGAAGAGGGAGAAGAAGTTAAAGTATCACTCGAAACGGTTTAGTTCGTCTGATGGAATACAAATAAAAAAGGGCTTGACAGGAACAATTCTGTTGGGCCCTTTTTTCGTCTTGGATCAGGTAATGGTAACGCCTGCACTTGCATAACCTACGATAGTGTTTACGAGGGAAAGTCCCGTAGCTGTTGCAGAGAAGACAAGGAGCAGACGAGTCTGTGCGGTTACCGGTATAGCCAACCCGGTAGTAATACCGCTAGAGATCGTTCCCAAAGCAATAATGCCAGCCAGTGAAGGGGCCAATGTAACGATAGCTCCGGGAACTGCTGTGAAGGTATTATTAGGTGTTGGGGAACTAAACAACTGGGCAGTAATCGTCGCAGTTGAACCCACGAGAGTTAACGCAGCTGTTGTACTGAAGTAACCAGCAATAGATGTAATTACGCCATCCCGTGGTACGGAAAAAGCAAAGTTGATCAGAGGTCCTACAAGTGTACCTGTCAGGTCAATGGCCCCGCCTACAAGGCTAATCCCTGTTGCTGAGCTTCCAAAGCCGATCAAACTGGTGGTTCCTACCACCCCGCCAAGAACGGTTGTCAGGATAGCAGGTCCGCCCGAAGCAAACGGAATGATGGCTCCCGAACCGGTCGCTCCAGTAACACCAGCCGTGCCCGTGGCTCCGGTAGCACCAGCCGCACCCGGCAGCCCATCAGCTCCGGTCGGCCCTGTGACCCCAGCAGGTCCGACTGCGCCAACCGCGCCCGGCAACCCATCAGCCCCGGTCGGTCCTGTGACCCCGGCTGGCCCGATCAATCCATCCGCGCCCGTAGCGCCCGTGGCGCCTGTCACACCCCCGGCAGGTCCCGCAGCACCCGTAGCGCCGACAGGTCCGGCCGGGCCTTCCGGTCCAGCGGCCCCGATAGGCCCGGCGGCGCCAATAGGTCCAGCCGCTCCAACTGGTCCGGCAGGCCCCGCAGGCCCGGGAGGCCCTTGTGGGCCAGGTCCACCTGCTGGTCCAGGCGCACCGCCGGGTCCCGCAGGTCCAGGAGGTCCTTGTGCACCTGGCTCCCCTGACAAGTATGTTTCACCTAATACGTTGCTAACCGTCGTTCCAGCGATTCTGATCGCGCTGATTAAGCTGTCTTTAAGAGCAGGATCGAGGGATTCTTGTAAAACGATGGACAATAGGGCATCCAGCAATTGTTGCAGTGCAGTACCTACGCCGATCGGAGAGAAGGGTGTAGCTTCTAACGCAACAATAGCAAGCTCCAGCGCTGCCAGTAGGTCTGCCTTAACCCCGCCTCTAAGTCTTAAGCTTTTCGCCAGAGACAACAAACGTCTTAAAATCTGTTGCAAGGAAGATACATTAGCCGCAGAGGGGTTTGCGAATACGATGGGGATGATCGCGGTCAATTCATTAATCAGTCTGAGAAGAGCTTCGATACTTCTATTTACTCTTGTTGGTTTACAGTCTTCGTCTTTTTTTGAAGCACCACTGAACCTGAACGGTTTTTTATGTTTCATGCTCAAATATCTCCTCCTCATCATTCTTACTACTGTAGAGGTGACAGGTGGTTTATCGCCCCGCTTCGCAGATATTCATAATATATTTACTGAAGCGAAAAGGGTGAATAAACAAGCAAAAATGATTGTTAAAGGCTTGTACATAAAATATACATAAAAAAACACGGCCCCCAAAAAGCATGGAGGCCGTGTTGTATTTGCTTATACTCATCTGGTCTATGAAGCTTAAAAAGTCTTATTTAAGAATACGTACCAGCAGTTCAGCCATCTCACCTCTGCTGATAGCCGCTTTTGGCTTGAGTGTTCCATCTGGATAACCGCTGATCCAACCGGAGGATACTGCATTCTGGAATGCTGCGGAGGCCCATGCTGCAATCTGCTGCTCATCCTTGTAGGATTGCAGTGCAGCAGTGCTGGAAATGGATGTCTGATTCTGCATCGCGTGTGACAGGATCACCATCGCCTGTTCACGGGTAAGACTCTCATCAGGTCCGAAAGTTTGAGCGGTTAGCCCTTGAATCCATCCCTGGCGGTGAGCAAAATCCACGGCTGATCCAGCCCAGTGTCCCTGCATATCTGTAAATGAGGTAGAAGGGCTCTCATCTCCAGCAGTTCCCAATGCTCTGGTCAGTATGGCTACAAATTCTGCACGGCTTACAGCGCGATCAGGGCGTATGTTTCCGTCTTTATAGCCTTGTATCCAGCCTTTGTCTGCAAGAGATTGCAGGGACTTCGCTGCCCAATGGCCTTGTACATCCGGCCATACCTGAGCTAGCACTTGTGGATCTGACGAATTGCTTGGGTCATTTTGCACACTGGCATTATTGGTTTGAGTCTTTGCGTCTGTGGCGACGGCAAAGGTACCTAACCCGGTCGTATTCAGACTCACACCCGACAACATCCCTTTTGAATCCATTACAGCAGTCCCTTTTAAAATCTCACGCTCACCATTCTCGTGAATAACAAGAATGGAGAACTGGGGCTCTGTATTGTGTAACTCACTTAAGGATTCGTTATCCAGCGGTAGAATGATCGACGAGGTTCCAGTCACATTGGCTTTGATGTCTGTAACCGGACCCATCAGCGTCAGGCTGGATTGTTGCTCGGCCCAGTCACGGATCTGCTGTGCACGTTGTACATCTGCCTGCTGGAATGACAATGTAACGTCCTGCTGGCCTGAGGCCATGCTGGTTAAGGTGTCACTGGATATCAACAGTGTTCCATATCGGGATATTACCGATGCACCAATCTTATCCCATTTATTCAGTAAAGAATGAGAAAGGATAACACGACTCAGTTGCTTCTCCTGCTCCAAACGAATGTCTGCGTACGCTTTGCCTTCGCGAAGTGCTTGCTGTATCTGCTCATCCAGAAATGCCGGCGAAGGAACAAAGAGGGAAAACTCTTTCCCTTGTTCGGAAAATCCGATCTGTGGTACGAAAGCAGATAGATCCTCATTCTTATCTTTGTTAGATTTGCCTGTGTTCGCAATTACCTTGGCAGGGACGGTGACTTCTATGGCTTGCGTCAAAGCATGAGAACCATCGCTTACCCTCATAACATCCAGCATGATAGTTACAACGGAAGGAGTATCTGCTTGAATAATAGTTCCGTCTGTACGCACGATGTCTGGCTGGCTACTGCTGCTGATGGTCACACGGAAACCATCAGGTACAACAGGCAACCTAAGCAGTGTATCACTTGTTGTAGGAGCTGCTATGCTTGTGATGGATTCCGCAACGCGCTGCGCGGTTAACCCTTGCGGATACACTAGCCCTGACGGAGCGCTCTTCATGCCATTTACGTTCTGCAGCACATAGTAGCTGGCTCCTTCAGGAACAGGTGTAAATGTATATCTTCCCTCTCCCGAAGCAATTCCTTCCGCTATAAGCTCCTGCTGGGCATTGTACAGCTCAAGCCTTGCGTTCGGCAACGCGCCTGTAACGATCACTGAGGCTATATCCTCATTGCCTGCTGAAGCTGTAACAGCACGAGGCAGCACGTTTATACGGCGTTCTGCCGGTTCTGCCGTCCAGCCCCCATTGTCGCTATAAGCATAGTTCAATACGTATACGCCAGGTACATTTGTATCGACATTCCCGCTACCTGAAAGCTCAGGGATCAGGATATTGCCGTATACGCTGTCCAGTACGTTGGCTCCTGGATCAGTGAAGCTATCGCCGGTTTCCAGAACAATCGGATTGCTGCCGTTCAATCGTACGTAAGGTGTATTCGGTAATGCCTTCAGCACTGTGATCGTGAATGTTCTTTGTACAGAAGCTGCACCTTTAGAAATAATGGCAATTAATTGTACATTCACATCACCGTCTGTATATTTAGGCCGATTCACTTGACCGCTGTCACTGAGGATGTCCGGTTGATCCGAGGCCCAATCAATCTGGGTGTCGAATGCTCCTACACGAGGCAAGGCAATGGAATCCTTAATCCCTTGCGGGTAATCCAGATCCAGTGTATTTGCTGCCAAATTTACGGCTTCATCAGCGCTTACAGGCAGTGCGGGCACGAGCAGGCTAAAGGTTTTTCGAAGCTCAATCCCGCCTCTTGACACCACTGCTTCGAGCGTGACGGTCTGATCGCCCTGTACATAGGTTGGGAAGGTTACATGCCCAGTATGATCCAAGAACTGGGGTTGATTCGATGACCATGACACCTGAACACCATTCAGAGCATCTTTTGGCAAATATACGTCTCCCGTTACTGTCGTTATCGGCAGTTCAAGTGCTTTGTATGCTCCCTCTACGGCTTCAGTGTCGCTCATCGGCAGACGGAGTACGTGTGCAGTAAAATCCTTTGTTTTCGTTAAGCCTGCAAGTTGCAGGGTAGCCGTTAGGGTAACATCCGTATCTCCACTGTTATAGGAGGGTCTGGTGAGTGTTCCATCTGCTGCAATGACAAGAGGTTTGGACGAGGACCATTCGATCTGCGCTCCACCATAACCGGATAAAGGAAGAGAAATATTTTCTGTTAGCGCAGATAAATCGCCAAGCGAGAGGGTGTCTGCTGCTTGATTCAATGTATCTTGAGCAGTGATCTTCGCTACGGTAACCTCAAAAGTTTGGGTATCTGAGGCGCTTCCCTTCGCAATCGTTGCTGTCAGTTTTACTTTTCGGTCACCCAGATCATACTGCGGGCGTGTGACAGCCCCCTCGTTCGTAATGATGTCAGGAGTATCCGAACTCCAGCTCACCGTCGTATCATTCAACCCAGCGAGTGGCAGCGTTAGCTTTTGAGATACCGAATCAGCTGTATCTCCAGATGCGAAGCCTAATGCAAGAGCGGCTTTTGCCTGTGCAACTCTCTCTGCATCGGTAAGTATAATCACTCTAACCTCTGAAGGAGTGCTCTCCCCTTTAGCATTCACAGCCTGAACCGTATAAATTGCTTCACCTGGCGGCAATGCTGAAGTGTCTATGAATTGGGTTAGGCTACCTGTATAGAGCGTTACACTATCTCGAATGACTTTATATGAGGTTGCATAAGGAACGGCATCCCAGCTTAATTCCACAGTACTTCCATTTTTAGTACCTGTAAAATGACCCGGGGCCTGTGGAATGGGCAATCGTTCCCCATAAGCTGCGAATTCCATGATGGAAGCCCATTGATTGTTTCTTGCATTTCCTTGATCAATAGTTAATCGCAAGTATCGTGTAGTTACAGGAGCAATGCTCTTTTCAACATTAGAGCTTCCATTATTCTGAACGGTATCAACAGTCACCCAATTACTTCCATTGTTGCTCGTCTGCAATCGGAAACTGTATGGATCACGTTGATCGTTCCACCCATAATGGACACCCATACCTGTAACAACGTATCGATCTACGATATACCAGTCTCTCAGATCTACCTGGATCCATTTTTCACCATTGCTGGCTTGATACCAGCGGCTTGTCGGTTCGATTGACCCATCCACAGTCTTGGAGGGATCATAGGGCTGGGTGTAACCGCTTGAGCTTGCTGGCTTGTGCAACACCACATTTTCCCAACCGGCAGCATGGGCTTCATTCGTCCCTATGAGCAGGAACGCACCGCCGATCAATGGCATGAGTGGAACCAACACACGGTAGGGTTTTAATTTATTGCGTGTGAAGTTATTGCCTTCGAGCACGCTATCACCTCTTCTTTATTAAATAGCACACTATTGAGCGTATTCATATTATGGGCGGGACGGGTATGACCCCTCGGTAGCGATGTAGTAGTTTACATTTGGCAACGGGGAAGCTCCGCGTAAGTCAGGCAATGCAAATGTGTTCATTCCATCACCGCCAAAATTAGTGCCCAGCAGGCTGAACAATGCAGCATTCTGATTAATGCTCAAGAGTTGACCCTCGCATTTTAGCCAGCCCTGGGGAGCGAACATGTAAGGATACATCGTAATTTCCCCAAGATAAGGTTCGGGCGATGCTTGAGCCTGCTGGGGACTGATCGCTGTTCCCCCTAACAAAATGCCCGCTAACAAACTCAACACAGCGGCTTTCTTCCAAAAATGCTTCTTCATACCTACAACTCCTTTTTTAGATTCGAATAATGGCCCACGAATTCAACAAATTTGTGACATTAGTCATAGAATGAATAGATATTATCATGGAATTCCACTTTTGGCACTACAGTTCATCTATCAAATTCACCTTTTTATTCCTTTTGTGAGTAAAGAAATTTATTCCATTGCCCATGCATCTTTTTTCTAATCCAGGTAAATCTATATACAAATCCTATGGAAGTGAAGGAGGAAAGAGTGTGTGGCAGGTCATCGGAACTCATATGCCCAAATGGAACGTATGGATGGAAGCTTTCTTTTTGTTCATCATCCCTTTGATTATTTTTCTGACGGTACGACAAATTAGAGCGATGGATGGTCGAGAGAGCAGACGTATGGAACGATTAAAGCTTTTAGAAGAAGAAGACCGTTCGCAGCATGCAGATCATGATCCATCTGTAAGTGAGGCTGAGAAGGAAAAAGGAACCTTTACCGAAGATTATGAAGCCAATGTAGCAAAAATCAGACAAGCCGTCACGGATATGTCGGACGTGAACGAACGATCCATTTTTCTGGAAAAATTGAACGCTGTAGGCACACTTTTTTTTGTGGATGGATTAACAGACAAGGTTGGCATGGATCAGAACATTTTAAAGCCACTAATGGATTGGGGGAGTTCCGGGCAAGGGGGGGAGGATCTTCCGAGAGGAGAGGAGCTTCGGAATATGTTTATTCGTCAGGTCATGCTGGTATCGGAAACAGAGTATACGTTAGAGGTGCAGTTCTCCTTGCAAAAGGTGCTGTTCGGTTCTGTCATACTCATGATTCAGGGCATACCAGGCGCTTTTGTGTTGGGTACACCCAGAGGGAATACACGAGGGGTGGAAGACCCCATATCGGAATCGGTGCTACGGGGACCACGAGTCGGATTTACAGAGACGCTCAGTGATAATACAGCGATGCTGCGCAGACATGGAGAAAGTACGGAACTAGCCATGTCGTCCTTCAAAGTCGGCAAAAGAGTGGAAAAACAGCTGATGGTAGTGTACTTCAGAGACATTGCCGACCCGGAGCTTGTAGATGAGGTGAAGCGGCGGGTTCAAACCATTGATATGGATGAGGTACTGGAATCGGGCTATGTGGAGCAGCTTATTGAGGATAATTTTCTTAGTCCCTTTCTGCAAATTCAAAATACAGAGAGACCGGATCGGGTCATGGCTGCATTACTGGAGGGACGTGTGGCGATTCTGCTGGACGGTACACCTTTTGCGCTTCTTATGCCTGTAACGTATGGGATGATGCTCCAGTCCCCCGAAGATTATTATGAACGATGGATACCAGGTTCGCTTATTCGATTCCTTCGTTTTATGGCAACTTTCATATCGCTGTTCGCCCCGGCGCTTTATATCTCCTTTATTTCGTTTCATCCCGGATTGATTCCAACCAAGCTGGTCATTTCCATTATCAGTGCGAGACAGGGGGTTCCATTTTCAACGCTGATTGAGGCCCTGATTATGGAAATTTCCATCGAAATTTTACGCGAGGCAGGACTTCGGCTCCCCAAACCCATCGGTCCAGCGATGGGTATCGTCGGCGGTTTGATTATTGGACAGGCCGCTGTTGACGCCGGGATTGTAAGTCCGATCCTCGTTATTGTGGTAGCAGTCACGGCGATTTCTTCCTTTTCCTCCCCTGTATACAGCGCTGGAATTTCCATGCGTGTCATGCGCTTTGGAGCCATGTTCACGGCGGCCACCTTCGGGTTGTATGGCGTTATTATGTTTTTCCTGCTGCTGAGTATTCATATGGTGAAGCTACACAGCTTCGGTGTTCCGTTCTTTAGTCTAACGGTCCCCCGTTCGTTGAAGGACTGGAAAGATTACTTCATACGAGCACCGTTGCAATTTATGAAAAATAGACCCATTCTATTGAAGCATAAAGACCCTAAGCGACAAGGATGAGTTTAACAACACAGGAGGGAGCAAGATGGCCCGTGGGAAAAAAGCGGATAAAATTACAACGTTACAGACAACGGCAATTGTGGTTTGCTTTATGCTGGCTGCTGGGTTGCTTACCCTTCCCCGAGTAGCGGTTGAAGTTGCAAAAACACCGGACGTGTGGATGTCTGTCATTTTAGCAGGGGCGGGCACTTTCCTGGTTGGATGGATTATGATCAAACTAAGTTCACGGTTTCCAGAAAGCACCTTTTATCAGTATGTTCAGCGGATAACAGGCAAAGTCATTGGCAAAGGGATTGGTATGCTGATTGTTATTTATTTTGTTTGTATAGCCGCATTTGAAATCCGATCTGTGGAGGAAGTAACGTCGTTCTTTCTGCTTGAAGGCACTCCGGCGTGGGCGATTTCAGCACCTTTTATGTGGCTCTCACTGTACCTATGTATGGGAGGAGTGGGTTCGTTAGGGAAAATATGTCAATTAATATTCCCGATTACGGCGGCTATCTTTTTGTTGATATGCTTGCTGAGTTTAAATATTTTCGAATTGAATAATTTGCGTCCTGTCTTGTCGGAGGGTGTGATGCCAGTAGTTAGAACGCTCAAGACTACATTCCTGACATTAACGGGGACAGAGTCCTTGCTGATTATTTTTTGTCGGATGGAAAAACCTGAGAAAGCAACCAAGGCAATCGGACTGGCGATTGGGATCGCGGTCGCTTTTTATACAGCTACGCTGATCCTGTGCATTGGCGCTTTTTCGTTGGAAGGAGTCTTGAGCAGAACCTGGCCATTTTTAGATTTGGCCCGCAGCTTTGAAGTGGAGTATCTGTTATTGGAACGGTTCGAATCCTTATTGTTGACCATTTGGATCATGCAAATTTTTGCTACATTCAGCATTGCTTTTTATTGCGCTTCGCTCGGAGTTTCTCAAATTTTGAATAGCTCTTATTCCAAGATGCTGTTCATTTTGCTTCCGATCATCTACTTCCTATCCCAAATTCCCAAAAATCTGAATGAGTTATTTTCTTTTGGAACGATCCTGGGGAATGGAGCTTTCGTTTTATTCGCTCTGCTTCCACTGCCACTTCTGCTTATTTCTCGCTGGAGGAAGGTGCGGTCATGATGAGGGCACGGTCAGCATTACTCGGGATAGTGGCTCTCCTGATATGCAGTACACTGTCAGGTTGCTGGAGCAGCTCGCCGGTGGAGGATCTAAATCTGATGACAGGCATTGCTATGGATGTAGAGGCAGAATCTTCGCAAGAAGAGCAAATTAATCAGAAAGGAGGAGATTATCCAAAAAAAGAGTTAATCACCGGAACCTTTCAATTTGTCATCCCTGAGGAAAGCGGAGGCTCCAATAGCTCCTCCCCACAAGCTAAAAAATTTTTTAATATTACGGAAACGGGAGATTCCGTTTTTGAAATGCTAAGAGAAATTTCATTAAGGACCAATCGGCCTCCCATCGGGCAACATCTGAAAACGATTATTATCAGCTCCAGTCTGCTTCGCAAGATTCCGTTGTATGAGCTGCTGGACTTTTTCTTAGGGGATAATGACATTCGGCCCAGCGTACAGCTACTGATTAGTACAGACAAGGCGGGCAAAGCTCTTCAGGAGAAAATTCCTGGTCAAATTCCTGCCTATATCTTAAAGGATATTTTCCAAAATCGTAAACGGAACGCACGGTTGATAAAGCCCGTGGCTTTGGTTAAAGTGGTCGGGCCCATGAAGGGTAAAAGAAGCTTTATATTGCCTAATGTTATTACGGCGGAGAATGAAATCAAGCTTGCAGGTGCGGGAGTCATCAAAGGAAAGACGCAAACATACGCTGGTTTTCTGAATGAATCAGAGGTCGAGGGTCTTATGTGGATCAAAGGCGAGCTGGATGGAGGCGTGTTGAAAAGTAGCGATCCCCAGACCGGTAAAAATATAGCCTATGAGATCAAAGCGGTGAAAAGCAGGATCAAGGCCATTGTTCAGGGGGACGACATTTCCTTCCAAGTGAAAATGACCTCAGAGGGACGCGTTTCGGAGGTGCATATAAAGAATGAAAATTTACGCAACAACAATGTGCTTGGACAAGAAGAGGGTCTCTTTCAGGAGAAAGTAATTTCATTAGCTGAACAAACGTTAGCTAAAATGCAAAAGCTGAAGGTAGACGTCGGAGGTTTCGGAGAGGCCTTGAGGATTCAGCATCCTAAAGTTTGGCGTAAGGTCAAAGAGGATTGGGATACCACTTTTAGCACCATTCCTGTACGGTTTAGCACAGATATCCATATTGAAGATTACGGCTCTTCGATTACGACGGCAGACTAGTTTGCACGTATTTTAGAAAAACCTTCAATACCACGAATCTACGTGGCGTTGAAGGTTTTTTAGGCTATTCAAACAGGGACAGTGTTTCTTCCAGCCACGTAATATAGCTTTCTTCCCGATTAATGGCACGGCTCAGCACCAGATAATGCCCGAATTGGTTAGAGCCGGGGGATTGAAGGTTGTCGTCCAGCTGTTGGAGGGATTTTTTACTTTCGTACAGATACTCCAGTTTTTCTTTACGTTTGGCAATCTGGTCCTCGAACAATCGCTTGTTCTCTTCCTTGGGGATGGCCGCTGAGAAATACAGCATAAGCATAAACTCATCCTTTTCCGTTTCCGGTAACTCCTTGGGGCTTAGCAGCCATTCGGTCAGTTCTAGGGTTCCTTTGGGGGTAATGTAGTACAATTTTTTTTCCAGCTTGGCTCCTGTAATGGAGGTGCGATATTCAATGAGTCCCTCTTCAGTCAGCCTTTTTAACTCGGGATAAATCTGACTGTGTTTGGCGCTCCAAAATTGTCCGATTTCCTGCTTGAATTGGCTCGTAATATCGTAGCCGCTCATTTCCTCTTTGTGAACCAGGCCCAAAATGGCATATTTTAAAGTGCGTTTCAACGTAGCTCTCCTCGTAAAACGGTATTTGACACTAGTATACCACAGTGCTACAATTTATATGTACTTAAAAACATGTTTATATTTACATGTTTTGAATTGAATAATTATTATCTTTGGTATCCTATTCAATTCATGAAAAATTATAATTAGGAAAGAAGGATGCAAGATGGACAAGTTTATCGGCAGCCACATGATTTACACCTATGAGAATGGTTGGGAGTATGAAATATATATTAAAAATGAAGATACGATTGATTATCGCATTCATAGTGGAATGGTAGGCGGACGCTGGGTACGTGATCAGAAGGTCAATCTGGTGAAGCTGGTGGAAAATGTGTATAAAGTATCGTGGACCGAACCGACAGGCACTGACGTTTCTCTGAACTTTATGCCTGAGGAAAAACGTATGCACGGCATTATTTTCTTCCCTAAATGGGTTCATGAGCATCCGGAAATCACTGTGCGCTATCAAAACGATTTTATTCCGCTGATGGAGGAATCGCGTGAAAAGTATGAAACGTATCCGAAGTATGTGGTTCCTGAATTTGCAGATATTACATTCATCGAAAATGCGGGTGTGAACAACGAACAATTAATTTCCCAAGCACCTTATGAAGGAATGACAGACGATATTCGTGCAGGTAAACTGCAAGTGTAATTAACTCTGTGCTGAAAGTGTAAAAGCCTGGCCTGTGATAAACAGTCTCAGGCTTTTTTACGTGAACTGGAAAGTGGATTGACAATGGAGTGGTGAATGATATTTAGAATGAATAGTAGACTAGGCCATGCTCGATGAGATAAGAACGACTAATCCGAGGGGGGAGGATGGTCGCTGTTGGGGAGAGAATGTGCAGGTTCGCATGGGCAGTCAGATCGGATAAGGCAGATAGAGCCAGCTCTGTTTTATCAGGTCCCCAATGATCAGCGTGGTGCTGAATATATTGCTCAGCCTCGGTTAAGGACAGACCCTTGAGCGAGGTAAACACGGAAGCCCAGCGGACGAGGTCAAAAGCGCCTTTAATTTCAGGCAGCTCATATTCCGCCAGACCTTGAGCGCCGTTACACGACATAGTAAGCAAGCCACAGCAATGGTGTTGATAAGGTTTTGAGTCAGGAAATTGACGATAGTCGTATTGAATCATTTCCATGGAACCAACGCGTAATTGGGTCGCTTGGGACGTTGTGGGCTGGGCAAGCGTCATGCTCATGCTAGAACGGCCTCCTTCTTGGATTCACTGTAAATAGGGATGGAAGAATCATACGTCACAGAGGATGTAATGTAAATCACGGATACAAGTGTAAAATGGGGATATGCAGCGAAAAACGAGCTTTAATGTCAATGGAAACGGATACTTGCATACATTTCTTTTGTTATCTTGGGGAACGTCTTTATATCATAAAAAACGACCCCAGATCTCCCCAGGGTCGTCTCTACTAAAAATATAGTTCAGCATTTCGCAAAATGCTTGTATTGCTGATCACACGGGTGTGACGTCCTGAATCTCTTCTTCTTTCCAGATCACGTTCTCGCGATAGTTTGATCCCCAATCGTACATTGCTCTCAGTACCGGAATCAGGCTTTCGCCATGCTCTGTTAGTGAATATTCCACATGCGGAGGGACGACGGGATAGACTTTACGAAGAATGAGCTTATCTTCTTCCAGCTCGCGCAATTGGTTGGTCAGCATTTTTTGCGTAATGTGGGGAATTAGCTTCTTCAATTCACCAAACCGCTTGGTGCCTTCCATACCGAGATGCCACAAAATAATCAGCTTCCATTTTCCACCGATGACCGCGAGAGTCAATTCCTTATCACAATTAATCAGTTTCAAATCAATCCGGTCTTTTACAGTAGTGATATTCATCGACCTCCTGTCCGTAGTTATTCCAAGTATACTATTTATAGCTACTATACGCAAAAGGATATACATCCATTTTGGAAACTATACATATGGCTTGGGCACTTATAGACCGGACAGGGACACCTGACGATGTGTCCAAGACTGGAAGAGTCCAGAAATCTGCGGTGTTAAGAAGGAGCCACAATAGTGTTAAAGGATTCCGGCTCCAGCTCCAAGCGGTGTGTTGTTTTGCCGAGAGACAGATTCAGCACACGCGATTCCTTGAACGGATTGGCGATGACTACCACCCTTTGCCCGTCTGTATTTTGAAAAGCAACTGCATTTCCAGTCCATGAGCCACGAAGTCCGATGCGTCGGGCACCCGGTAATACAAAATGAGAAAAGTGCTTCATGACATAATACTCTGGATTCAGGATAGGTTTTCGATCCGCTGGATCAACGGTGATCATCGAATTTTGCTCCCAGCCCCATGTACTCTTGCCTTTCGGTTCCAAAACCATATTCCAGTAAATATAAGCATTCACGCCATTGGTGAAGTAGTGCTGGTACAGATTATATACATATTTGGCGTAGTCCCATGAGTTTTCTCCGTTCCCGCATTCATTTTCTGTTTGCATGTAACGAAGCTCAGGATAACTGGCAACGGTGCGTTGAATGGCATTTTTGCCTGCCCACTGGTAGCCTACGCCTTTAATATATTTGTAGGCCTGGGGGTCACTCAACACGGTATGGGCATACTCATCGAATCCGGTCGAAGTCTTCTTCATTAATTCCTCCCACGGATCGGGAGCGTTAATGGTCCCCAACCAAATTTCCGTATCCAGTCCGTGTTCCTCAAAAGCAGGACCCAAATAGTCCCGAATAAATTCACGCAGCTGCTCCCCGGTCCATACACAGGAAGGGAACTTCTGATCGGCAATGACTTCATTTTGAACATGAATCTGGTGGATCGTAATACCTGCCTCGTGATAAGCCTGAACAAATTTGACAAAGTATAATGCATACGCTTTCAAAATATCCTTTTCCCAGCGCAGCGTGCCGTAATTGTAGGCCTTTGGTGATTTCATCCATGTCGGCGGGCTCCAGGGTGAAGCGAACAACTTCAGGTTCGGATTGAGTTGTAACGCTTCCCGAATAAAAGGAATGAGATATTGCTGATCACGCTCAATGGAAAAGTGCTTCATCTCCACGTCGCCGTCTGTTTCATTGTGGCTGTACCACTCCAGCGCGTAGTCACTCGCTCCAATAGGAAGTCGGCAAATCGCAAATTTGTGCTCGCCCTCTGGATGAAAGAGAGAATGAAGCACCCGATCTCGTTCGTCCTTTTCCAAATGATTCAGGGCCACATAACCTAATTCATTAAAACAGCCACCAAAGCCTTCGACAAGCTGATGCGTTTCTCCCGTAAGGGTTAGGTTGGCACTCTCTTGGGTATCGGTTAAATGATGAGCTTGGGAATGCCAAGCTTTAGCTTTGGAAGTGGAAAACCACTGAATGGTTTGATTACTCATGTATTACCCTCCTGTTCAGGCTTTTGTATCTCTTCTTATTATAGGGTAGGATCATAGGAGATGAGATGGTCTGAGCCACGACAAATTTGCCCTAATCCAAGGTTGAATTTGCGGATGAGAATTTCTGCTGATAAGAGGTATCAAGAACACATAAAGTACACATATCTTTGATATGCTGGTGTCCTAGAATGACCGAAAGAGGGAAGTCGATTTGAAGAAAAGAGTTCTTCTCGTGGAGGATGAAATACGTATTCGTGAAGTGATTGCGGATTATTTTAAACAGAATAATTGGGAAGTCTATGAAGCAGGCAATGGAAAAGATGCACTGATCTGGTTTGATTCGGTGCAGCCGGACCTGATTATACTCGATATTATGATGCCGGAGCTGGATGGTTGGGAGGTGTGCCGCCAGGTGCGCAGCCGCTCAGGTGTGCCAATCATTTTGTTGACAGCCAAATCCGGTGATGATGATAAAATATTGGGCTTTGAACTGGGAGCCGATGATTACGTTACCAAACCTTTCAGCCCCAAGGTGCTGATCGCCCGCGCCAACGCGCTGATGAAACGGGTGGAGGGACATGTACAGCCGGAGTCGCATATTTTGCGGTTCGGTAGTGCCATTCTCAACACGATGGCTCATCGGCTTGAGGTGGATCAGGCGGAAGTCGAGCTGACGCCCAAGGAGTATGAGCTGCTGCGGCTGCTTATACATAATAAAGGCATAGTTATTTCACGGGATGCGATACTGAACCGAGTGTGGGGCATCGACTTTGAAGGAGACACACGAGTTGTCGATACGCATATCAAAAAGCTGAGAAATAAGCTGGGGCGTGAATCACGCCATATTCGCACGGTTTTTGGTACAGGCTACAGGTTCGAGGAGGAAGAATGAACAAACGGGGAGTTACCTTTAAGTTGTTCATTATGACAGTTGTGTTTTTTCTGTGTTTTTACGGTATGGTGATTTTAAGTCAATTTCTGTTTTTTGAAAATTTTTATCAGAAACAAAAGATTGGTCGTGTAGAAAGCCGCTTGCAAAGCTTCGGTCAAAGTTATGTCCAGGAGGCTTGGGGATCGGGCAGGGTTTCGCGTGAGGCAGCACGCTTTATGCTTCAGAATAAAAACCAGTTGGCGATTGTAACGCTGGACGGCAAAGTAAAGCTGGATGATGCGTTTCATATCAATCTTAGAGAAACGGATGGTAAAATCGTTAAAATATCGCTGTCTCTATTTATGAACGAGTATGGAGACGAGCTGAGAGCTGCCCGGATTCAGCCTGGTGATCAGGTCACTGTTGAGGGTGAGGTGTTGGGAACAGACGGCATCTCTTCCGCCAATTTAATTTATCCAACCGGTATACAGAAGCTTGGTTTCAAAAATATAGGATCGACTTCGGAAGAGGCAAGCACAGATGGCCGTGTAAGGTTTTCCGGTACGGTGACAGAGATTGTACTGCCGGATCTGAAAACATGGAGTCAGCGACAAGGTCTACTGTATAGTGCGCTGGAGGAATGGTTTCCTTTATCCCAGGATCATCTGGAGAAACTTAAGAATTTCGAAGTGTTGGAGGAAGAGTGGACGGAACCTTGGACAGGGGTACGTAATGCAGTCATAGTCCATCCTGTTCGTCAGAGCACAGGCGAGATCGACCTTCTGTTTACAGTGACATCATTGCAGGAAATCAGTGAGACGAATGAAGCTCTGCGTTGGTTTTATCTGTACCTGGGAATCGGGGGATTTGCACTCATTCTGATTTTGTCCCTGTTCTATTCCCGAATGGTGACGCGTCCGCTCATTGCTTTGAATAATACCGCCAAGCGGATGGCCAAGCTCGATTTTACAGCCCATACACCAATTCGGCAAAATGATGAGCTGGGCAGCCTGTCCTACAGCATGTATACCCTATCTCAGAACCTGGACACGGCTTTGCGCGAGCTTCAGGAGGCCAACCAGCAATTGGTGGAGGACATGGAACAGAAGCAGAGGATGGAGGCTGTGCAACAAGACTTTTTTGCCAACGCTTCTCATGAACTGAAAACCCCGCTGAGTATTATTAAAGGCTTCGCAGAAGGATTACAAGATGGGGTTAGCGCCGGGAAGCAGGATCATTATATGAAAGTCATTGTAGAGGAAGCGGACAAAATGGAGCGATTGGTCAAAGATATGCTGGACCTCGCCAAATTGGAATCGGGTACCCTCAAGCTTCGCAAGACGACCTTTATCTTGAGTGAGCTAGTGGAGGAAGTCGTGGACAAGTTATTCCATTTGTTGAAGGAGAAAAAGCTGGAAGTGGTCATTATCCCCGCCAATGAGATGCCGATCCATGCCGATGTAGGATGGCTGGAACAGGTGATTATCAACTTTGTTGTCAATGCCATACGACATGCTGAGGAAGGAAGCTCGATCACGATTCGTATCGAAGGTGCTGGGGAAATCAGTTTTTTTTCCATTGAAAATAAAGGTGAGACCATTCCTGAAGATCAACTGGAACAGATATGGGATCGCTTTTACCGGGCCGAGCTGTCCCGAAGCCGTCAGACAGGTGGGACAGGGCTCGGGCTATCGATCGTCAAACGAATTTTGGATTTGCACGAATTCCGCTATAAGGCGGAGAATACCAAGGACGGCGTCCGTTTTGTTGTTATATTCGGAGGCTAAGCAACGGCAAAGGAGTTAAGAGTATGAAATGGAATTGGTTGCCCTCACTATGCACGATTGCAAACCTGGGGGCAGGGGTCTTATCCCTGTATTTCACGATTCATGAGCAATACATGACCGCTTTTATTCTCGTGGTGGTGGCTGCTTTATGGGATGTATTAGACGGTTTGCTGGCAAGGCTGCTGCATTGCTCCAGTGATTTTGGCAAACAGCTCGATTCGCTGGCGGATGTGGTCTCATTTGGGGTTGCCCCTGCTTTCTTGATCTTGTTATACAAGCTGGGAGATACCCATTGGATAGGACCGCTTGTGGCTGTTTTGTTTGTCATATGCGGTGCGGTAAGATTGGCAAGATTCAACCTAATGGCTTTTAGCAAAGGCTTTGTAGGTATGCCGATTACGGCGGCGGGTGTGATTTTGTCCTTTATGTTTTTATGGAGTGAGCATTTGAAGCCGGGGTTGTTGCTTGCATTAATGGTAGTGCTGTCGTTCCTGATGGTTAGCCGTATTCCCTTTCCGTCCTTCAAAAAATAATCGGTCAGGAGGTGGCTCCCCTATGGAATGGGTCATCAGCATGATTACACAATACGGATATATCGCTATTTTTGCTCTTCTTGCTCTTGGGATTATCGGCCTACCGGTTCCAGATGAAATTATTATGGTGTTTGTCGGCTATTTATCTTCTATTATGGTACTGAATTATTCGGTGTCTATATTAGTCAGCTTCATCGGTGCAATGACAGGGATGATGATCAGCTACACGCTAGGCAAAAAGCTGGGTCAGCCCTTGGTGGATAAGCACGGCAAGTGGGTTGGATTGACACCGAAGCGATTTGCAAGAGTTAAGGGGTGGTTTGCACGCTTTGGGTTGTGGACCATTTTGTTCGGTTATTTTATCCCAGGAGTCAGACATGCGACAAGCTATTTGTCGGGCATTAGTGCGATGCCTGTCCGAAAATATATGCTGGTGGCAAGCGCAGGTTCTCTGATATGGACGCTTATCTTTATCTCCATTGGTTATATTGCAGGGGCGAATATAAACTTTCATTAAGGTGACCCCAAAAGTAATGTAGCATTTTTCACGTATACCACCGATAATATAAATAAAGATACTGTACAACCAGTGAGGGGATCTGTATTGAATGTACTAATGAAGTATATTGAGAAGTTACCTAGTTTTCTGCAAATGATCTTGAATATCTCGCTGTTTCTGGTTGGGCTGATTTTAAGCTTCTTACTGCTAAAAGAAACATGGTCCATTTTTTCTTATGTTTTTTTGTACGCAGAGGCCGACAAAAATTACTATGAATTCACGGAAGAGTTGCTTGTGTTTTTCTTGTACTTTGAATTCATAGCATTAATAGTTAAGTACTTTAAAACCAATTTTCATTTTCCATTACGTTATTTTATCTATATTGGGATCACGGCTGTCATCAGGCTCATTATTGTAGATCATGATGATGCTAAAAATACATTCTGGTGGTCTATTGCTATCCTAGTCATGGTAGGTTCTCTATTGATCGCTAACAGTAAATTGTTAAAAAGAGAAAGTTAATGCTCAGGAAGATTGCAAAGTTGACAGTCAAGTGGGAGAGAGGGAATAAAGACGAATGGTAAGAAACTGGATGAATCATGCGGGCGTCAGGCGGGTAGCCGTCCTTGCGATAATCGTTTTGCTGTTGTTTATGTTAAGAAGCATGATGAATATTATGTTGTTAACACTGTTGCTTACGATCTTGATTGGCAGTATATATAACGGAGTGAATAAGCTGGTCAAGCGGTTCGTCAATGTGCCGTCAATGATCGTGCTACTACTGGTGTATGGGTTGCTAATTCTGATTATGGTGTGGGGCGTTTACCGAATGGTGCCGCTAATCGTTGTACAGGTCAAGCAGGTGTATCTCATGATTCAGCAAGCGTATATGTATCCTGATCGTAATCAATGGAACGAAACGATTATCGAATTTATGGACACGCTGAATGTTCAGCGGCTATTTGAGCCTGGCCTGAGTGCAGTGATGAAGGTCAGTCAATTGGGAACACAGCTTCTGGTGTCGATTATTTTGAGCTTGTTCTTCCTGATGGAAAAATCCTATATTACACGTTTTACAGCTACGTTTGTAGATAGCAAGCTGGGTTGGTTTTTCAAGGAAGTGGGTCATTTTGGCCGTATGTTCCTGGATACGTTCGGGAAGGTATTGGAGGCTCAACTGCTGATTTCACTTATTAACTGTATATTGACCACGATTGCGCTCTGGATTATGGGCTTCCCTAATCTGCTCGGTCTTGCACTCATCATTTTCGTACTGGGATTGGTCCCAGTGGCAGGTGTGTTTATCTCACTGGCACCGCTCGGCCTGATCGCTTTCAGTGTCGGTGGCATTCAATATGTAATCTATCTGGTTATATTGATCGTGGTGATTCATGCGATTGAGGCCTATTTCTTAAATCCGAAGCTGATGTCATCCAAAACGAATTTACCGATCTTCTTTACCTTTGTCGTACTTATTTTCTCTGAGCATCTGATTGGTATTTGGGGCTTGATTGTAGGTATTCCGTTGTTTGTTTTCTTCCTGGATCTGATTGGGATAAAACGCAAGCAAGAGAAGGATACTTGATTCAGCACTACAGATTCCACCCTAGTACAGTGACTATTGATTCATCACGAATGCCTGCGAAGCCGCAGGCATTTTTTTATTGCCCGTTTGTTCATAGGAAGAATCGCTGACGCTCATCCACTTTTTAATTCTCTTGTTAGCTATAGTACACTAAATATGCAAGATTAGATCAAGATAAAAGAAATGAGATGATCGGATGGAACAGAAAATTAAGGTATTGGCTATATCGGGTAGCCTTCGTCAAAAGTCCTCCAATACAGCGCTTATGAAGGCTACTATGGGGCTGGCTTCTGAAAATATGATGTTTACAGTCTATGATGGATTGGGGGATCTTCCGCATTTTAACCCTGACTTGGATGTAGAGGAGGGGTCAGCTTCCGTAAGAGAGCTACGGGAACAATTGAAACAAGTGGATGGAGTGCTGATCTGTACACCGGAATATGGGAATGGGGTGCCGGGTGCTTTGAAAAATGCCTTGGATTGGCTCGTATCTTCAGGTGAATTTGTAAATAAACCTACAGCGGTCATCAGCGCGTCACCGTCTCCTATGGGCGGCCATCTGGCGCATGCCTCGCTGCTGCTCACATTGCAAATGATCAATGCAGAGATTGTGGAGAATGGAAAGGTCATTATTCCGCATATCACCTTGAAGCTAAACCAGGAAGGTGAAATTACAAACGCTGAAACTAGGCAGGAGCTAGAAGCATTACTTCAAGGGCTTGAGCAAGCTTGCTTAAGCACAGGAACTCTTTAGATTTTTGAAGTTTAATATTTGAAGTTTAATATTTGAAGTTTAATAAAGGAAAAGCAGCGGCAGTCTAAGATTTCATTATCACCTTCGAAGCTGCCGCTTCCTCTTTTAATTGATTTTAAAGTTTGAATGTTAGACGGTGTCCAATAAGTTCTCGTATACCTTTAATCGGGCATATACCGTTTCGAGTATGGGGTAAACAGTATTACTGGTTGAAGCCAATGTAAGCAGTGAACCATGTAGATGACTGGCTTCAATCGGAAGCTTTTTATGCATATCGCGTTGCATGGATGACATCATCTCTGGTCGTAAGGATTCCATCGTTTTCAGTGTATGAGCTTCCATCTCCGAATCAATCGGCATCCCTGCGTTGCGAGCAAGTGTGACAATCTCATGCAGCAGCTTTTCGTATATAGCACGTGACTCTGCCGTGGCAAGTATAGTCCCAACCGAGGCATCCATCAGTGTTGTAATTGCAATCAAGCTGGCAACGAATATATATTTCTGCCACACTTCACGCTGAATATCGTGACTTCGTGCCACTGTGAAGCCTGCATGATCAAGATGATTCAGCAGCAGTTGTGTACGCTCTGATTGCACTCCGTTCCATTCACCGAAGACGATACGGTGGAACGGACTTGTCTGAACAATAGAACCATCATGATCCAATGTAGTTTCAATATAACAAAGTCCGCCCAGCACTTTTTCAGAACCGAATTGTTTGCGCAAAAAGTCAAAATGTTCGTAACCATTTAGTAACGGAAGAATCATGGTATGATCACCGACATAAGGCTCAAGATCAAATTGCAATTGGGGAAGATGATACGCTTTAACTGAAATGATAATACAGTCGAACGGATCGGCGTCTTCACCATTTGTAATAGCACGGATTGGCGTCTGGAAATCTCCATGAACACTTCTAATAATCAGACCGTCTTTTGCCAACTGAGATTTTTTTAAAGGGCGTACGAAGAAGGTCACGTCTTCTCCTTTTTGAACAAGAAGTCCCCCGAAATAGCCTCCAATCGCCCCTGCACCTACAATCAGAAATCGCATTATAGGGTCCCTGCCTTTACTTTTGCATTCCCGTATAGTCCTTCTACTACGTTCTCATCTGCCTTAAAAACATGCTCCTCGCCTGGAAAAGAACGATTCTTCACGTCTTCGACATATTGCCCGATGCTGTTGCGAATCAAAGCACCTATATCCGAATAGGTTTTTACGAACTTCTTCTCCCGGTAAGGAGCTGAGTATTGTAGCATGTCATGATATACCAAAACCTGGCCATCACAGTATCTCCCCGCACCGATGCCAATGACCGGAATAGATATCTCCTGGGTGATGTTCTTCGCCACTTCCTCTGTCACCAGTTCCAGCACGATGGCAAAAGCTCCCGCTTGCTCCAGGGCCCGGGCATCATTTAGAAGGCGCTCAGCGGCCTGTGAGTTTTTACCTTGAATGAAGTATCCGCCGATTTGATGCACAGACTGGGGTGTAAGTCCGATATGTCCCAGCAGGGGAACGCCGGATTGAACAATTCGCTTCACAGTGTCGCAAATTTCCATGCCCCCTTCTAGTTTCACGGCATGGGCATGTCCCTCTTGCATGAGCCTGCGCACATTAGTAAGGGCTTCTTGACTACTCCCGTGGTACGTCATAAATGGCATATCCGCGACAATAAAAGTATGTTCCGCACCGCGCACGACAGACCGTGTATGATAGACCATATCATCCATAGTGACGGGCAGTGTGGAGTTATAATTAGATAACACATTACCTACGGAATCACCGACAAGGATGATATCGATCCCGGCTTCCTCAGCCAAACGAGCAGATGGATAGTCATACGCCGTAATCATACTTATAGGTGAACCTTCTTGTTTCATTTTCTTCAATTGTAAAATATGAAGTGCTTTCGAGTTTACCATGGTTGCATTCAAATCCTTTCCTACCTTTATTTTAGATCACAAAAAAAACCTTTCAGCACATGGCTGAAAAGGTCCGAAAGGCAAAAAAAGAGTCAATTTGCGACCGTTCTTTTGTCTCGGTCCTTGCGGATCAGAGCAAAATCCAACGAGTTCACCTCCATAGGCTCACACATCTACATATTGAATTACACTAACTAGAGTACCGTTCGAATGTATCGATACAGCCTCTCACGGAAGTATACCAAAATATAGGGCTGTTGCATAACATTCTCTACTATATGAACAAAACAAGCCCCTCTAACTTCCTATTCGGAAGTGAAGGGCTGTCAGCTTGCAGATACAGTATGTAAAATATCGCTAAATCTTTAGGACGTGTATGAAGTCATGGACGGTCGATAAATTCATATAGAAAGGATTGACCCTTCCGGCAGAAACGCCTTTTTGCTTGCGCCGTATAAGGCCAAGCCAAACAATGTG
Organism: Paenibacillus sp. FSL H8-0168; assembly: GCF_038592955.1. Lineage (NCBI taxonomy): Bacteria > Bacillati > Bacillota > Bacilli > Caryophanales > Paenibacillaceae > Paenibacillus > Paenibacillus sp. FSL H8-0168. Next base: position 780,475 of record NZ_CP151948.1, read on the forward strand.
TGTGTGATGGTATCCATAATGACTCTCCTTTTAGCACAGTTCCCTAATTGTAGCACGGACCCGGTGTATTCGGAGTGCACGGAGGTGATATAATAGGGCGCAAATAGGTTCATAGTTCGACAACTTGGAGCAGAGGAGAGAAGGCTGGTGTTTGAGCAAATTGTAGCATATGGTCTGAGCCAAAAAGAGGCCGTTAAGGATTATCCATTTGGTGCTGATCCCCTGGTATTAAAAGTAGGGGGCAAGATGTTTGCACTTCTAACTGAAAAGGATGACATTTGCCACGTATCCTTGAAATGTGATCCAGTCATTGCGGTAAATCTGCGTGAACAAAACAAGGCGATTAAGCCAGGCTATCATTTAAATAAAAAGCATTGGAATACGATTGAGGTTGATGCTACCTTCCCACTGGAGGATTTGTACAGCATGATCGACCATTCGTATGAGCTGGTCTTTAAGAGCTTAACCAAAGCGCAACGCGAAGCAATTACGATGAGAATACGGGCAACGGATCTGTAAAGGGCTGGTGAAGCCCTTAAGTTGTATCCAAAAATACTTACTAACATTATTATAGTTTCACTTGACAGAAATCACGAATGGATATATTCTTAATTTAAAGATAATTCATTTGAAAATAATATCAAGGAGTGGAACTTAACATGAGCGAACTGGTGAATATTATTCAAGAGAGAAGATCAGCTTCTAAATTTATTCCTGATGTTACTATAGATGCAAAAGAACTAGAAGAAATATTTCAGCTGGTGAAGTTTGCTCCATCGGCTTTTAATTTACAGCATGCGCGTTATATCGTAGTGCAGGATGCGGATACCAAACAAAGATTGCATGATGAGGCAAGTAAGCAGTATAAAATATTAACGGCTTCGGCGACCATTGTAGTGCTGGGGGATACAGAGGCTTATACCAAGGTAGCCGACCTCAACGAAGGATTCCTGAATTTGGGCGTTCTGAGCAAGCAGGAATATGATAGCACAGTAGAATCGGTAACTCAGTTTTATCGCGAGCGGGGACCTGTCTTCCAGAGAGAAGAGGCGATCCGTAATGCCAGTCTGTCGGCTATGCAATTGATGTTGATTGCCAAGGACAAAGGCTGGGATACGTGCCCGATGATCGGTTTTGATCCGGCGAAGGTGCAGGAAGTACTGAATATTCCAGAGCAATTTGTACCGGTAATGATGATTACCTTGGGTAAAGAGGACGAATCGGGTCAGCGGGCACGGGGATACCGCAAGCCGGTTGGACAATTTGTCAGCTACAATGGATTTTGAAATTTGTAAATCATTTGTGTAAATAAATCAACATGTTAATGAAGGAGTGATAAAGATGTCATTGAAAACCGCTGGAATACACCATATCACGTCCTTTGCAGGCGACCCGCAGGGCAACGTTGATTTTTACGCAGGCGTACTTGGTCTGCGATTGATTAAAAAGACGATCAACTTTGATGCTCCAGAAGTATACCATTTGTACTTTGGTAATGAAGAGGGCAGCCCGGGAACGATCATTACCTTTTTTCCAGCTCCGGGTACACGCAAGGGTAAGATTGGAGGCGGACAGGTCGGGATTACGACGTATGTCGTGCCGTCCGGTGCTTTGGAATACTGGGAAAACCGTCTGCACAGCTTGAAGGTATCTTTCACGAAGGCCACTCGTTTTGGCGAGTCATTCATCCAGTTCCGAGACAACGAGGGCTTGCATCTGGAGTTGGTGGAGCGGGAAGCTGGCCCGTTGAACACGTGGACAGCAGGCGGCGTGCCTACGGATAAAGCGATCAAGGGCTTTGGCGGGGCGGTACTGTACAGTGCGGATTCCAAGCATACGCAAGAGGTGTTGGAGAACGTCCTGGGGATGACTCCAATCGGAGAAGACGCAAATGCAGGCTACATCCGCTATCAGACGACAGGTGATTTGGGCAACCTGATCGATATTCCGGTCAAAGATGTCCCGTGGGGGAATGGCGGCGCCGGTACGGTTCACCATATTGCCTGGCGCGCGCAGGATGATACGGAGCATCAGGCGTGGAACGAATGGGTTCATCAGCATGGTTTTGGGACCAGTGGTATTGTAGATCGCCAATACTTCAATGCCGTATACTTCCGCGAGCGGGGCGGTATTTTATTCGAGATCGCAACCGATCCACCCGGATTTACCGTGGATGAGGAATTGAATGAGTTGGGGCACAAGCTGATGCTGCCTGAATGGTATGAGCCTCAGCGCACCCAGATTGAGTCTAACCTGGTCCCCATTGAACCTAGAGTATTAAAACAGGATTAATCTGCTCGATCCAAACAATCATATTAGAACGAAAAAGGTCCAATGCGGGAAAATTTCTACCGTAATTGGACCTTTTTGTGCATGTGGAATTGGCTAGATCATGAGCAGTTCGCGAATCTCCAGCTCGGTCAGTGCCGAAAGGGTTTCTTGCCCCGGCTGAATGACCTGGTCGATCATGTTTTTCTTTTTTTGTTGCAGCTCATACATTTTATCCTCTACCGTACCTTGGGCGACGAGACGAATAACCTGTACGACTTTTTTCTGGCCCATTCGGTGTGCGCGGTTGGTAGCCTGCTCCTCTACAGCGGGATTCCACCACAGGTCATACAGAATGACCGTATCTGCACCAGTGAGATTCAGGCCAGTGCCTCCTGCCTTTAGAGAAATCAGGAACAGCTCGCGTTCTCCTTCGTTGAAGCGACTGCACAGCTCGACTCGTTCCAGAGCGGGAGTCTGCCCATCCAGGTAAAAGTAGGACACCCCTTCTCGAGCAAGCTCGCGTCCGATCATTTGAAGCATTGTGGTGAACTGTGAAAAAATGAGCATCCGTTTCCCGGAGCTGAGACATTCCGTAATGATCTCCAACAGCTGTTCAAATTTGGCAGAGCTACCCGTATATCCTTCGATGAACAAGCCAGGATGACAGCAGAGCTGACGAAGTCGAGTCAAACCGGCGAGAATTTTGATCCGATTTTTCTGAAATCCTTCCTCGTTGAGATGCTTCAACGTTTCATGCTGAAGCTTGGCCAGATAGGCTGTGTACAGCTTTTTTTGATCTGGCAGAAGCCGGGATACCTGCACGGATTCGATTTTCTCCGGCAGCTCCTTGAGGACATCGCTCTTAAGACGGCGCAGCAGAAATGGACGAACCCGCTTGGCGATCACATTTCGAGGCATGTTGTGAAACGCTCTTTTCCCGCCGGGAAATAGCGCGGGAAATACAACGTCAAAGATGGACCACAGCTCTTCCAACGTATTTTCTACGGGTGTTCCTGTCAGGGCAAAACGATAACGAGCTTTTACATCCTTAACAGCCTGTGCCGTCTGGGTGGCATGGTTCTTGAAAGCCTGCGCCTCGTCCAGAATGAGCGTATGAAACGATGGCTTGCTGTACACATCTGCATCGCGCCGTAGCAGCGGATAGGACGTAATGACGACGTCATAACTGGCGGCATCCCGTATGATTCGGCCGCGTTCTTCCGGGCTGCCATCTGCGATAGTGACGCGGACGTGTGGAGCAAATTTCTCCAGCTCATTCCGCCAGTTGTACACCAGTGATGCAGGGGACACGATCATGGCTGGAAGCTGCTGGCTGCGAATCTCCGGCAATACTGAGACGAGAAAGGCGATACTTTGCAGCGTTTTACCCAGCCCCATATCATCTGCCAAAATGCCCCCAAAACGGTAATGCGCCAATGTCTTAAGCCATTGAAAGCCGTAAAGCTGATAATCTCTCAAGATTGGGGCAAGCATGTCTGGAACTGGAAAGTCGAGATGGTCTGGGTTGCGTATATTTTCCAGTAGCTGGCGAAAGGTTTTACCCAAAGTCAGATTTTTCCCATGATCGTGAGGATCAATTAAGTACAGTCCTTGCGTGACGGGAACACGAATTTGTGCTGCATCCAGATCACTTTTGCGGATACCTGTTTCATTCATGAACCGAATCAATTCCTTGTACTCTTCTGTTTCGAGCGGCAGCAAGGCACCATTCGGCAGACGGTGATATTTCTGTTTTTCCTCTAACGATTTGAGCAGTTTGCGAATTTCCGGTTCCGGTATGCCCTCCATATCAAATTTAAATTCAAGCCAATCTGTACGTTCATCCCACTCCGCCCGTATCCTTGGGGTAGGCAGAGTATTGTTTATTTTCGCTTTGACTGCACCTGTAGCATAGACATCGAGCAGCTTTTCCAGTTGCGGAACAGTATGGTACAAAAAATCATACTCTGCATCTTCATTTTCCATAAAATATCCGCTGTCTGTTCTGGCGAAGGAGCTATGCTCCATCAGCTCCAAAATCCGCTGCTCCTGTTCCCCATCACGTATCAGAATACGGTCGTTACCAGGAGTTCGTGGATCTGTTTCCAGCGGGTTGATGATGATATCCCCATATTGGAACTCCAGCCCTGCCAGCAGCTTGTCTCTTACCCGGTCCAGATATAGCTTTGCCTTCAATGGCTGCTGTGTGACCCGATCTGAGACGGACCGAGTCATATGAACACGTCCGAGCTTCATTAACCCGGGTACAACCTTGTCCATAAAAGATTCCATCTGCTCTGGCGCAATCTGAACTTTTCGCCTGTGGTGTACTTCTACCATCCGTTTTAGCTCGGACAAACGCCGTAAGGGATCGGCTTTCTGTTTGACAAGCTTGCCATCGGCAATGACGACACCATAGTCTTCCATGATGGTCAAGTCATCTAATCCTTGTATGCTTAGCTGGTAGCCTTCGATTTCGGCCTCATCAAATTCAAATTGCAGCGGAAGCATCAGGTCGGACTGGGGAATACCCTCGCTCATGTTTCCGTGAATTTCAAAGTAGATGCCCTGTGCTGCTGTCAGCAAGGGGAGCAGCTTTTCCCAAGCCGCAGGCGGGATGAGGAGCATTCGCTCGCCGCTCATATGACTACCGGAAGATGAATACGTACCTGAGGTTTCCCGAATCATACGCTCATGGTGGCACACCTGGGATAATTGCTGGAGAATAGCGTCATGTTCAGGTCGGAAGCGGTATACCTCAGGCTCGTATGAGAAGCTTTTCGTGAACATGTAGCTATCCCCACGGTCAATACTATCCAGAAACGGACGAATTTTCTGGACGATATATAATCGTTTGGGGCCAGCCTTCATTTCTACACCAAACATATATTTTTGGTAACCGTAGGCAAAAGGCCGGATGACGAACTGAAAATCCAAGACCGCGCGAGTATCCAGCAGGGTAGGCGTGCTGCGAAGCGGTCGCTTGCGGGCAAATAGTTTTAACATACTGTCGGTCAGCTGGAGATCCCCTTGTGTGATGTCAGAGGATCGTGCCGTTCTAGCAGTGTGATCATATGGAGCATCTGTAGATGTGTACATCCCGTCTGAATCCATGCTTCCTGCTGTATCTGGGGTAGTACCGGGATGAAGTCTGGAGGCGTAGGAGCGTACAGACAGACTTTTTCCACGGCGTATATCATGCGCGTTAAGGAGAACAGCAGCGATATGCTTACAATATCGTCCGGTGTTCTGAAATGTGCTACAGGTGCATTCTGCTCGGATACTTCCATTGGATCGGATCATCGCCGCAACAGCATAAAAGCTGCTTCCTTTGACCGTAGCTTCGTATACACCTTCATCATGATCTATTTGTGTAAAGGCCACTCTTTTGGCCCGGTAATAGGCATCCCCGTCGTCATAAGCGGCTTGACTGCATAGTTGTCTGATGGCTCGCCGGGTAAGTTCAAAACTCATGATTCGTAATCCTTTCCTGGGTTATTCCGTTTTCTTACATGATAACAGAACAGACAGGAGGATGAACACTTGGGTGCTTATCTGTGGGTTAGAGAAGTTTTTACAAGCTGCACATAGCAGGATACAATGGAAGTGTTAAAGAAAGGAGACGGATACCTTTGCAAAATGAAGAGAAAAAGACCGATTCCAAATCCGGCTCATCCAAATGGTACCTTGGTAGTGCAGCAGCATTGCTTCTTCTGAAAGGCAAGTCGTTACTTGCCCTTTTAAAATTCAGTAAATTTGGCGGTGCGCTGATATCTATGGCGATAACGATTAGCACATATGCGATCATTTACCCGTGGGGATTTGCGGTTGGATTCGTGTTGCTGTTGTTTGTGCATGAGCTGGGACATGTATGGGCTGCCAAGCGCAAGGGGCTTCCCGTGTCAGCACCGTTATTTATTCCTTTTCTCGGTGCGCTGATCACAATGAAACGGCAACCTTTGGATGCGCAGACAGAGGCTTATGTAGCCATGGGCGGCCCGTTACTGGGGACGGTTGGGGCTATGGCGGTATACGCAGGAGCCTATGCAACAGGCAGTCCCCTGTTGTATGCGCTCTCGTATGTCGGTTTTTTCCTGAACCTGATCAACCTGCTGCCGATTCATCCACTCGACGGAGGACGGATTTCCACGGCAGTGACGCGTTGGCTGTGGCTGGTGGGCTTATTGGGTGGAATTGTAGTCGTAGTATATTTAAAATCCTTTTTATTTTTCTTCATATGGGCGTTCTTTGCCTACGATTTGTACAAAAAATATGTTAAACGCAATAAAGGAGAGGTCAAGATCCAATCCTTTTTGCAAAAGCCGCTGGTGAACGTACAGCATCTGTATGAGCAAGGATATCCACTGCCCGGACCGGAGCACACACGCAGATTATCCTTTAATACCTACTCGGATTTGGAGGGGCAGCAATATGTGACGGTGTATATGGAAAGTTTGGATGTGGAGCAGACACTTAAGCTGCCGCAGCAGTGTCTTGTCCAGCATGTATGGCTGAACGGTGTGGAACATATACCGACGCCGGATGCGTACCAGCTCAGATTGCTGTGTGGGATTGATTACATTCCGTTTGAAAATGATAAATATTACGAAGTGCCGGCATCATCGCGCTGGAAATTTGGCATCAGTTACTTAGCTTTGGCTGTATTCCTAATGGGGATGATGTATGTGGTGCACCAGCATATAGGGGATATTAGGCTGTGATCTGAATAATGAGTGTTTGGTCAAGATTTTAGATCATTAAGGCAACGGTACAGCTTATAGAAAATAGAGACAAAAGAGCGCGACAACCGCGATATTCGGTGTCACGCTCTTTTTTTGGTTGAATAACACGGTGGAGCTTTTGCTATCCGTCCTTATATCTTAATCCTTTGCTCATCAGTAATCGGTTTTAACGTCTGGCGGTATTTAAGTGGGCTGGTGCCTGTCCAGCGCTTGAACTGCCTGCTGAAATGAGCCAGACTGGAGTATCCGAGCAGGGAAGCTACCTTGTTGAGTGGCAGATTGGGCTGCTGGATCAGCACCTTAGCCTCATGCAGTTTGGTCTCCGATAGATAGTGACGTGGAGAATAGCCGTATACCTTGCGGAACACTTCCTGGGCATAGCCGGGACTGATCCCGAGGGAAGCCGCCACATCTTCAAGACGGAATGCTTGCTCGCCAGATTCATCTTCCCGATAAGGCTTAAACCTTGATTGAATGGCTTCCATGATGGCCTTGGCATATTGAACGGATGAAGGCGCAATTCTGGGCTCCAAACCGGTAGATATCATTTGCGAGAATATCCCGAATAGCTCAAATAAGGCAATTTGCATACGAAAACGGTCTGCTGTCGTATATTCTCCGCTTTCCTGCACCATGCCAATCCAGCTATGGACGACCTTTTGCAGCTTGGTATTTGTTTCAGTACCCGCTGGAAAAAAGAGCTGATTGCTCTTAATCATTTCCTGACGGAACAATGGATCATCGACATTAAAATGAGAGCTAAAATAGTACATGCCGTTTGGGGAAACACATTGACTCACATGCTTGAAACCCGGTGGAATAATTAAAATATCACCTTCCCCAACCGAATATACGTTATTTTCCATAATCGTTTCCTGACGACCTTCTAAAATGAGTGCAATTTCAAAACCGATATGAGATTCCTCCGGCATGCACCAATCTGCTTGGACCCGGTGAATATGGGCGCCAAAAAATTTCACATTCCAGTCAATAATGGGCAGCCATTGGCAATCATGAAATAGAGCTGGATCAACATCAGGATTTAATATCATCAGATCACCTTCGATTAGGGCAAATTTTACACCGCTTAGACAATCTCATTGTATCTAACATTTAACTATAATAAAAGAGCGTTTACAAATGCTATAGTATAAGCTTTTATATATAAAAGAAAGCGCTTGCTCTACTGTTTATACGGATTATGTTGGCATATCTGTTTCTATTATCGGTACTTTATTTCGTACTAGCCCGTATATGGGATGCACTTAGCGCTCCGATCTTCAGCGTGATCATTGACCGGGCCAATCTAAAGAGCGGCTTGGTTCGTCTATATCTTGCACTTCGAAGCGACTGGAATCGAATTTTGCAAAATCCTAACGAACCTAATTGGAGGACGACTTGATGAAAAAGCTACTGTACGGTGTTGCTTATTATGATGAATATATGCCATATGACCGTTTGGACCAGGATATCCAAATGATGAAGGATGCGGGCATCAACGTGGTGCGGATTGCCGAATCCACTTGGAGTACGCATGAACCGCAAAACGGCGTGTTTGATTTTACTTCTGTGGATCGGGTGCTGGACGCCATGCATAAAGCGGGCATTGAAGTCATTGTGGGAACGCCCACCTATGCCGTACCCACATGGCTGGTGAAAGAGCATCCCGATGTATTGGCGACAACGCCTCAAGGTCCGGGCAAATATGGAGCTCGCCAGATTATGGACATTACGAACCCGGTGTACCTGTTCCATGCCGAGCGAATCATACGCAAGCTGATTGGGCGGGTGAGTCAGCATCCGGCGGTTATTGGCTTTCAGACGGATAACGAGACGAAGCATTACAACACGAGCGGGCCCAATGTGCAATTGCAATTTGTAAAGTATCTGCGGGGGCGGTTCGAATCGCTGGAGGAGCTTAACCGCAAATTTGGTCTGGATTACTGGAGTAATCGCATCAATAGCTGGGAGGACTTTCCTTCGGTGGTCGGAACGATTAATGGAAGTTTGGGCGCAGCCTTTTCCCAATTTCAGCGCAAGCTGGTGACGGACTTTCTGGCATGGCAGGTTGCGCTGGTGAATGAATATAAGCGGGAGGATCAATTTGTTACGCAAAACTTTGATTTTGAATGGAGAGGTCATTCCTTTGGTGTTCAGCCAGACGTGGATCACTTTGCGGCATCGCAAGCCTTTGATGTGACTGGGGTGGATATTTACCATCCATCACAGGATGACCTGACTGGCATTGAAATTTCCTTTGGTGGCGATGTGGCGCGTTCGACGAAAAATAACAACTATCTAGTGCTGGAAACGGAAGCGCAGGCCTTTACCCACTGGGTTCCCTATCCGGGGCAATTGCGTCTGCAAGCGTTCAGCCATCTGGCTTCCGGGGCCAATATGGTGGCATACTGGCACTGGCATTCCATCCATAATTCTTTCGAAACCTACTGGAAGGGTCTGCTCAGCCATGATTTTGAGCCGAATCCTGTGTATGAGGAAGCACAGACCATAGGGAAGGATTTTGCAAGATTGTCTCCGCATCTGGTCAACCTGAAAAAGAAAAATAAAACGGCGATTCTGGTCAGCAACGAAGCATTGACGTCGATTGACTGGTTTAAATTTAATATGAGTAGCCCGTTAAATTACAATGACATCGTACGTCGTTTGTATGACGAGTTGTATAAACTGAATATCGGGATGGATATCGTTCATCCAGGTACAGAATCGTTTGACGACTATGATCTCTTGATCGTCCCGGTCCTCTATTCTGCCCCAGACGCACTACTGGAGAAGCTGAACCGATATGTGGAAAAAGGTGGTCATGTCGTATACACATTCCGAAGCGGATTTACCGACGAGCATGTGCAGGTAAGAACGTCTCGGCAGCCGGGCGTGATTAGCGAAGCCTGCGGCATTCATTACAGCTTGTTCGTGGAGCCAAAGAAGGTGACGCTTAAGAATAATCCTTTTGAGGTGGCACCAGAGGACAATCAGGTAGATACGTGGATGGAGCTGATTACCCCGACGACCGCCGAAGTATTGGCCTATTACGATCACCCGCATTGGGGAAAATATGCCGCGATTACGCAAAACCGCTATGGTCAGGGAACAGCGACCTACATCGGCTGTGTCGTCAGTCCGGCGGTCATCCGTGAACTATTCAGCTCTGTAGCCAAAAAGGCAGGAGTATGGGGACTGGATCAGCAAGCGTCTTATCCGATCATTGTTAAATCCGGCACGAATGAGCTGGGACGGAAAATCCGGTACTATTTTAACTATTCCGAACAAGCAGGCTCGGTGGTATATTCGCATGGAGACGGCAAGGAGCTGATTGGGGAGCATGCGGTTACCCAAGGACAAACGCTTACATTAGAGCCTTGGGGTGTTATAATTATCGAAGAAGCGTAAATGATGAATAGTGAGCCGAAACCGACTCACGAATAATATCATATAGGTATTCTCCGGGAGTATCCGGTACATGAAGCGCCCCTGCGAATTGCGGGGCGTTTTCGCATATGGCTGAATAGAGGAGTGCATCGCTATGACAACCCGAGCAGTCCACTGGTTCCGGGCGCTGACAGCCCCGTATCGACGCAGCATTCAGCTCAAGCTGATCTTGACGATGATTGTTCTATCTGTGCTGCCGGTCATTGCTGTCACGGTGCTGGCTGCGGAAAAAAGTAGAGCTTCCATGGAAGCTGAAGTAGTAGAGACGAACATGTCCAATATGAAATGGACGGGGATCTATATCAGCGACCAGCTAGATCGTCTGAATCATCTGATTTACAGTATTCAGATCAGCCCTGATCTGAGCGATTATTTGAATGAGCGCGAGCCTGACAATCTTTCAAGCCAATTTAATGCCCAGCGAAAAATGCTGAATACGATGGCGAATGTGTATTATTCGGCCGGAAGTCATGTGATCGGCATCCAGCTTTATTTGAAGCAATCGCAAACCTTGTTTACCTTCAATAGTATGCAAAATGAAATTACGACAGTGAGCGGTATTCCCCCACAGTATGCCGAGATGTGGCAAGCGAATAAGGATTATTCGATTCGTCCAAGCTTTGCTGACCCGGAACGCTTTATTTTGACGCGCAGTATTCGGCGTTTTGAAGACCAGAAGCAGACGGGGGCTATTTCTTTGGATGTATTGTGGTCGCAATTCGATCAGACGCTGGGCTTGCTGGGACGAGGGGATCAGCATCAGGTGCTTATTACAGATGCAGATGGCGGAGTTATGTATCCAGCACAGGCTCGGCAGTCGCCTCCTCCTGCAAGTGTGCTGTCAGCTCTTCGTGACGTTAAGCCGGGTCTCGGGATGATTCAAACTGCTGAACATTATGTGTTCTATAATGATCTGGATGTAGTTGGGCTGAAGCTGGTCAAAATCGTACCCACTTCCTCCATTAACCACAGCGCTTTTTCAACGATGCTGTATGGTATTATCGTCGGCGTGATTTCAATCTTGGTTTCCATCTGCATTGCCGTTTTCATCGCATGGCGGACTGCACGTCCGATTGTTCATTTGGCGCGTTCCGTACAGGAGTTGGATATGATCAAAGGACCGATTGGACAGCCAAGTACACGCCCGGATGAGATTGGGCTGCTGGAAAGAAGTCTGCATGGGATGGCAGGGCGAATTCGCAAGCATATTCAGGCGGAATACAGTATAAATTTGCAAAAAAAGACGGCTGAATTGAAAGCGCTCCAAGCGCAGATTCATCCACATTTTCTGCAAAATACGCTGCAAATGATCGGAAGTATGGTGTTTTCGCAAAAGCCGGAGGACACCTATGAAGTCATTCGGTCGCTGAGTGAGATGTTCCGTTACGTGGTACGGGAACCTCAGGATTTGGCCTCTTTACGCGCAGAGCTCGACCATGTGGGACACTATATGCGCATCCAGCAACGGCGATTTCCACAAAGATTGGTGTTTCGGGTGGAGACGGAAGAACAGGCGATGGATATTCGATTGCCTAAGCTATCGCTTCAGCCATTGTTGGAAAACGCGTTTCAGCACGGTCTTGATCGAAAGGCGGGGGCATGGAGAATGGGAATTCGGGTGGAGATTATGAAAGAAGATGTGTGTATTACGGTTTGCGATAATGGAAACGGCATGGCCCCGGACAAGCTGGAAAAAGTACGGGCAAAGCTGGAAAACGCGTCGGAGGAACCGATCTGGGCGCAGGGTAGTCATATCGGATTGAGCAATGTGTCTTCACGCATACGGATGAATTTTGGAGTGCGCTACGGAGTGACGATAGATAGTGAGCAGGGAGTCGGTACACGTGTCACTATCCGCATTCCATTTACCTCAGCAGAGGAGGGAAAAGTATGATCAGAGTATTAATTGTGGACGATGAGCCATGGAACCGCGATATTCTAAAGACATTTGGCACATGGGAAAAACTTGGAATGTTGGTAGTGGGTGAGGCTGAAGACGGAGACGAGGCGTTCAGGCTGGTCGGGGAGTTAGCTCCCCATATTGTGATTACTGATATGCACATGCCGGGTGCGGACGGAGTGGAGCTGCTGCAAGCGCTAAATAACCATTGTCCTGATGTAAAAATCATTGTCGTGAGCGGATATGATGACTTTGCGTATGCCAAACATGCCATCCGTTACAAGGCCGTCGATTATTTGTTAAAGCCAGTCAATCCTGCAGAGCTGAATGCAGTGTTGCTCAAATGCAAAAACGATCTGGAGGTCAAGGCTGCTGAACAGCAGCAAGAAGCGACGGAGCTGGATTATGAGTTTTTTCACAAGCTGACCCGGTATAAGCAACTGCTGCGTCTTTATTTTAATGAGTTGAACCGTGACGGGGTGAATATAACTTGTAGGCAGGTTATGCAGGAGCTGGAGAGTTATGGAGCACCAAGTCCACATATGCTGGGCAGACTGGTGCAGGAGCTTCTTTCCCTGCTAAAAGAGCTCGCAGCGGATAACGGGCTAGATACTTCTACGGCAAAGGCAGGATTCCCACTGTCGCAGGATGCCGTATCCTCTGTAGAACATGCGCTGGAATTCGTATCGTCGTGCTATGTTCAGGAACTGGATCAGCTCATTCGGCAGCGGAAATACAAAAACAAACTGAATTTAGAAGAGGTACGGCGATATATCGACAGTCACTTTGCTGGGCCGATTACACTGGAGCAGTTGGCAAAAAACTTTTTTGTGAGTAAAGAGTATATGAGTAAGGTATTTAAGCAGGAGTATGGTCAAAATGTAACGGACTACATCGTAGAGCGAAGAATGGAAAAGGCGCGGGAATGGCTGGTCAATAAACAGATTTCAATCAAAGCAGTCGCGGAGATGGCAGGATATGAGGATGTGTCTTATTTCTATCGGGTATTTAAAAAGCATTTTGGCATGGCACCCGGTGAAATGAGGAAGGAAGTTTAAAAAAGTCCAATCCAATAAGCTAAGGGCGTCCAATGGCAGAAGTGATCTCTCATTCTATAATGAAAGCGTATACAAAACGAGCAGTACAAAGGAATTTGACCTTTATGAAGTTCGCACAGAGCTGAATAGAGGTTGAAGACCGGCGGCATAGCTGCTTTGAATAACAACTGATTTGCCGATGGGCAACGGTTATTTTCAAAATAGGGGAGGTCATTTTTCATGAAAATGTGGAAATGTGTATTGAGCACGATGCTGGTTGGCACGTTATTGGCCGGGTGTGGAGCGAATTCTTCAGGCAGTGACAGCAGCGGTTCCGGTGGAGACGGCAAAACGGTGAATCTCAAAATGTTTATTGCTCAGCCCCGTTTGAAGGAGCACTACGATAAATACATTAATGCTTTCGTAGCGAAAGAGAAGAAAGATAAAAATATCGACGTTACGGTGCAACTGGAGATGCCGCCTGCTGACAACGCCGCACAAATTTTGAAGACAAGACTCGCATCCAACGATGCGCCGGACGTATTTGCATTGCACGCGGTGAATGAAATTCCTCCGTTTTATAAAGCGGGCTATTTGGAGGATTTGTCCGGTCAGCCTTTTGTTAACAAATTGATGGATAGTGTGAAGCCTTCGGTGACAACCAAAGACGGAAAGGTCGTAGCGGTTCCTTTAGAAACGATCTCGTGGGGCTACTTGTACAATAAAAAGATATTTAAGGATTTGGATTTGCAGCCGCCGGGAACGTTGACCGAAATGAAGGCTGTGGTTGAGAAGCTGAAAGCGAATAATGTAAAACCGTTCCTGTTGTCTTACAAGGAATCCTGGATTCCACAGCTGTTCGTGCCTCTGACAGCAGGTGCGATGATGAACACACAGAACAAAGATTTTATCGAACGGATGAATCAGGACCAAGGCTCCTTTTCCGAAATGAAGAGCATGTTCGATATTATTGATCTGGTGAATAGCAACGGTACGGACAAGGCGCTGGAAATCGGCGGGGATGATGGATCGGCTGCGTTTGCCTCGGGTAAAGCGGCGATGTGGATTCAGGGACCGTGGTTTGCGGAAACGATTTTAAAATCGGATCCGAAGATGGATTTTGGGGTAGCACCGCTTCCGATTAATGACGATCCCAATGCGACATTGATTAATTTGTCCACTTCGACTTCGCTGGCTGTATCCTCCACAAGCAAGAACAAGGAGGTTGCGCTCGATTTTGTTAACTATGTGCTGGATGACAAGGATTCTAGCGCGTTCTATGAAGCATTGAAATTTAACCCGATCTCCAAAGTGCATACGTTTAAAAGCTATCCTTGGGTTAATGACGCTACCGAATATGTGAAAGCAGGCAAGTCGTACCAAGATCCATCTATCCCGCAAGCGGTCAAGGACGAGGCAGGCAAATCGCTACAATCCTACTATGCAGGCCAACTCACGCAGGATGAAGTCATTAAGGCGCTGGATAAGGCATGGAAATCGTATAACAAAGTGAACAAGTAACGGTAACCTATAGAATTACACCAGGAGGGAGAGACTCCATGCCTTTTAAAATCTATAAAAAATACGTCATGCTACTGGCGTTTACGGCTCCGGCGCTGATCTTTTATGCTATCTTCCTGCTCATTCCAACGATCAGCGGCATGTACTACAGCTTTACAGACTGGAACGGATTGAATCCCAATTACAGCTTTATCGGCTTGGGGAACTTTGTGGAATCGTTGAAGGAAGACCCCGATTTTCTTAATTCCCTTTGGTTTACTCTTAAATACGTATTAGTGATGATTGTGCTGCAAAATGTACTGGCACTGGCATTGGCAGTGTTGATTGAGTCGCGTACACGTACCAAAGGATTTTTCCGGACAATATTTTTCATGCCCAATATGATCAGTACCATTATTAGCGCATTTATGTGGACCTTCGTTTTTTCTTCCGTGCTGCCACAGATCGCCGAAAAGACGGCTATCGCCTTTCTGGGCCAATCGTGGCTGGGCGATCCGAAAGTATCTTTCTTCTCTATCATTATTGTGTCGCTCTGGAATGGTGTCGGCTATATGATGATCATCTATCTGGCTGCGCTTCAAGGTGTACCACAAAGCTTGAAGGAGGCTGCTATTATTGACGGGGCGAACGCATTTCAGACATTGCGAAGCGTAACGATGCCGATGATTACTCATGCGATTACGATCTGTTTCTTCCTGACGCTGAATGGTGCCTTCAAGGTGTATGAGGTCGTATACGGATTGACTGGCGGGGGGCCGGGGCGCAGTACACAGGTGATTACGATGAACATTTATGAGGAGGCCTTCTCCAACAACTTCCGTTATGGTTATGCGAGTGCCAAATCCGTTATTTTGTTCGCGATCGTTCTAATCTTCACCCTGATTCAGCTGCGTGTCATGAAGAAGAGGGAGGTGGAGGCATGAGGCTGAAGAAAGCCAATTCCTTGCTGGTTACGCTGATTCTGTGCGTGGGCGCTGTCGTGTCCTTCTTCCCAATCTACATGGCGGTAATTAACTCGTTTAAAACACAGGGTGAGATGTTTGCATCCTTTACGACGCTGCCGACGAAGCTTCACTTTGAAAATTACAGTCAGGCTTTTCATCAGACTCATTTGCTGAACAGCGCCCTTAATTCCACGATTATTTCTTTTATCGGCATTGGTGGCATTGTGATCTGTTCGGCACTGGCAGGCTACAAGCTGTCTCGTACACAGGGGAAACTGAGCGGTGCGATTTTCTTCCTGTTTGTCGCATCGATGCTGGTACCGTTTCACTCTATTATGATACCGCTTACGCGAATGGCAAAAGATTTGTCCGTTCAAGGCAGTACGTACGGCTTGGCCCTGATCTATATCGGCTTGGGTGTGAATATGGCGATCTTTTTGTATCATGGATTCGTCAAATCCATCCCGCGTGAGCTGGAAGAATCCGCACAAATGGACGGCTGTAATGAGTTTCAAACGTTCTTTCGCATTATATTTCCTTTGCTGCTGCCAATCACAGTTACCATCGCGATTTTGGATTTTCTGTGGATTTGGAATGACTTTTTGCTTCCATTGTTAATGCTGACGGATGTGAACCATTACACCCTGATTCTCTCGACCAATATGCTGTTTGGAGAGTACAACAAGGATTGGTCGCTTATTCTGGCCGCACTCGTGCTGACCTCCATCCCGGTTATCCTGATCTATGCATTCTTTCAGAAATTCATTATGGAGGGCATCGCAGAGGGAGCGGTTAAGGGATAAGGTGAAAGCCTTCCTATCAACAAGGAAGGCTTTTTCTCTGATTCAGCTTTTTTCGCGCCAACGTTTCAATAAAAAGATAGGAAGGGTTACAAACGAAATTGCAAAGGCTACAATGATCCACCACTGAGGGTCAATGATATACAACACGACTCCGATCAGCAGAACTGTTGTTATTAAGGAAATTCTCACTTTCAACATTGTTCTCTTACTCACCCTAGCTTCTAATTTTGGCAACGTTATGAGGGTGATTGCAGTTAACGCAGCAATAAATATGGAGGTAAATGAATTATAGATAATATCAGCTCCTTGATCTAATTACCCACCCAGGATTGTTCGGAATTAATGTGATAAAACAGAAACCCCCCGCTGAGGAAGGCTTTTGTTTTGGAACGACGCACATCCAACGTTACTTCGAGAAAATACTTATAATAAAAAATAAAAGCGAAATGATGATCAAAGTTAGATATATACTGGAAATCCGTTTTCCGATTGTAGCTCCAAACTCCTTAGGATTTTTATATCCAATGATTAAACTGGGAATAAAAAAAATACTGGATAGATAAATGGTGTAGTGAAACCTAGTATTATCAACACTGTTAGACCAGGCGGGCAATCCTAAAAAGGAAAGCAACTGGTCTCCCAATATGTAATTGCCAAATTCGAAAGAAAC
Organism: Paenibacillus sp. FSL H8-0168; assembly: GCF_038592955.1. Taxonomy (NCBI): domain Bacteria; kingdom Bacillati; phylum Bacillota; class Bacilli; order Caryophanales; family Paenibacillaceae; genus Paenibacillus; species Paenibacillus sp. FSL H8-0168. The sequence continues at coordinate 797,810 of NZ_CP151948.1, forward strand.
AGCCATACCAAGAAGAGATAAAAGCAGTGAAAGTGATCCCCAGCCTATTTTTTTTCTGTTTTTTCTCAACAATTCAAAGATAATCAGTAAAATTACAATGGCTTGTATGCTGTATGTCAACATGATTGAAAACATAAAGTACCTCCTTGAACATTAAGATCCAATGATAAGATGTCAATTTCGGAAATGAGTATACCATTTTTTGGAATGTTTTCATATGCTTTTCAATACAGCGATCGTAAGATCAAATGGAACGTGAAGCGTCTCTAGCCATACAATATTTCATCTGAATGTAAAAGGAGATGATTATGTTGGCTACCTTCTCGGCCGCGCTTCAAGTGAAAAAGCGGATGGCCAAGCGAGTCTTAAAAATGTCCGGTGTCCACGGCATTGGCGTAGGATACAGGGACCCTGCCCATCCCAAAAAGGGAGCCGCTGTCATTGTGTATACGGACCGTCTAGCGTCGGCCTCTACTGGACTCCTGTCGGCCACCGCCTTAGGAAAGAAAACGAACGTTCCAGTCCGAATTGTAAAAACTGGAAAGATCAGAGCCAATGCCACGGACTACAAAGTGCGCATACGCCCGGTCATCGCCGGCTACAGTGTCGGGACGATTGAAGGCTCTGGTTCAACCGGACTCATCGTTGCCCCAACTGGAGCGCCGGCGACGCGTTATCTTTTTAGCAATAACCATGTCCTCAATCCCTCCAATACAGACAATCGGGAGGCTACAATACAGCCAGGCGGAGCCGATGGGGGGACGGTTACTCAGGATCGTATAGGAAGGCTGTATCGTTACGTACGCTTGAATCCCACCGGTACAAACCTGATTGATGCGGCGCTTTCGCTTCCGACCCGTAACAACCTACTCAATCCGCGTTACGCTACGGTAGGAGCGATTCCAGGTCATGTTACCGCATATCGCATAGGAGAAAGATTGAAGAAGGTTGGGCGTACGACCGGACGGGTCAATGGCACGGTAGAGTCCGTCTATACGGACCTGCAAATCAATTATGGCGGAGAGTTGGGCCTGCTGACCTTCGAAGATCAGACGGTTATTAGAGGTACGACTCCCGTATCACTACCTGGGGATTCTGGCTCTGTATGGCTCAGACAGTCAGATAATTATGCAGCTGCGGTCAACTATGCAGGCACGGCAGATGGTCGCTTATCCATAGCCTTTCCGGTGCAGTGGGCGATGCAGGTATTCAACACACGGGTAGCCCGCCCCAACGGGGCAGGCAGGGTGCTCAGGGTAGATACAGGTTCTTCCCCTCGCTCCTATACTAGGCAACTCACCAGTGAGGAACTGGTTCGCTTAAGACCAAGAACGACACGCATTAGACGAAGCTAAACGTCCTACAGATGGAAAAGCTGCCGCTGATCGTCCCGATAAAGCGGTCGCTTTAAAAGCTTTCGAAGGACTGCTTGCTTCGGAAGCATCATCTCCCCGGATGTCTCCCCTGATTATAGACTTAACTTAAGTAATCCGGGGGTGGAGCTAATATAGGAAGAATCATTCACGATACCAATTATTTATGACGATAATGATTCACGACGCAAATCATTCACGGTACAAATCATTCATAATCTAAAACGTTAACGGCATGAATGAATATATTCTAATCTGCTCCTTCAGCATATGAATGGGCTCCCACATCATGGGCTGTAATGGTGCTGCTTGCCGAGGCCAAGCCCCGGATTTCCTGAGCGGTTAGGGCTCTGTTGTAAATAATCAGTTCATCCACTGCACCGTTCAGGTAGGGATCATCAAACTGGGATTTCCCAATGTAGTTCCGGTCTGTCAGTCCAAGGCTGGAAGGCTTGAGCGTCATGTTCGTGTTACGCGTCGCCTCTACACCGTCCAGATACATCATTCCAGTATTGCCTGACAAAGTCACGGCGACATGCTTCCAAACCCCTGTTGCCAGCTCTGGTGCATTCAACTGTTGTTCCTCTCCGTTCCCCGAGACGGTGATAGCAAAACGCATACCGGTTCCCTCGGCCTTGGGTGTCAAAAACATATACCGATCCGTGCCTGCTCCAAAATCAAACAGGCGTGCCCAGCCGTTATGCGTGTTCACCCGTACCCACGCGGCAATCGTAAAGTCATTTATGCTGCTAACGATACCACCGGGCAGGCTAGCATAGGCGTCTGTACCGTTAAAGTGCAGGGCATTGCCTTTCCGTCCGACTCCCCACGCGCCTCCACTTACACTGGCCTGCTGTCCATAACCTGACGAATCGGCTGCGGTAGATCCGGCCGTTTCGTCAAATTCATAACGGGCTACAATGTCTCCGACGGGAGACGGGTTGTCTGTACTCGACTGGATACGGATATCATAGTTGGCTGCCGTACCGATATTCAGTCTGACCGTGGTCGCAGAGCTGTTAGCAGCCGTGACTGATCCGGTTTTTGTGCCGTCTACGAGCACGTCATACGTACCTGCCGCGAGTCCGGTCAAGCTCATAACGGTAGTATGAGTCGTGCCTGGGGTCATATTTTTCAGTGTCAGGCGGATATTGTTCTTGGACTTGGACACGTTGGCCAAGCTATATTGGTCCCGATTCAGCTCCACACTCAGCTTTTGGGTGATCAGATGCAGTCGTTGGAATACACCGTCCTTTGGAGTGATCGCGTAGCTGTTATTGCTTTCCGTAACGTCACATCCATAGCCGAACAGGCCGAATATTGGATCTACAGCCACATCCGAGCTTAGGATTTTAATGTCTCCAAACAGCCCCAGGTCGGCTTCCCCGGACATGCCGCGCCATCCGTTAAAGAGGGGACCGCCGTCCAGACCGAGTGCGCCATAATTGCCCTTGCCCGCCTGATATGTCCACGATACCGCCCCGATATTGGCAGGATCAGAGCTGATCTGTCCCGAGTTAATCGCCCCGATGTTCGCCAGCTTGGCGGCATAGGACAGACGCTGATCCACTTCAGGCTTGGACGAATGCCGACGTGTCCAGTCATCCATCGCATAGCCGGCCAGTGAAGTGGTGTACTGGAAGTTCCACCAATTCTCTCCGGTGATGGTGACCGGATCGGCGTAATAGTACCAGACAGGCATATGACCGCGTGCAGCACGCGTTTTGGCGTTGATTTTGCTCATCATGGTCGTGTTGTTGTTCATTTTGGCGAGTGTATATACGGCTTCTTCACCTGTGTTGTCATAGTTATACTCAGAGCCATAAGGATAGGTGGTGTTTTTGAAATTGTTGTACTTGGTAGCCATTTTGGCAATCAGGTCGTTAGCCTCGGTGGTCAAGCCTTCTTCCTGAAGCGCTTTAATAATATCAGGTGTAGTTAGCTCACCCATGAGTCCCGTGTTCCAATTATAAGCAACAGGGCCTTCATACAACGTTTTAAAAATACGATAAGCACGTAGCAAATATGTGTTTTTGCTATTGCGATAGCTGATCAGGTTGGGATACAGCTTGGCAAGTTTATACATGCTAAAAAATGTATTATAAATGTGCGGATAGGCATAGCCCCGGTACGTTGGTGTCGTATTAGGCTGCGGCATCAGGAAATCAGGAACCAGATAATCGGTATGATGGCCTTCCATCAAATTCATCCAGATGGCCACCTCCAAATAATCATCGACTGCCTTGATTTCAGATGCTACGGGCTTCTGAACGTTTTTCTCCGCCAGAAACTGGCCGTGAGTTAGTCCCCAATCATCACCCCAGCCCCAGTAGCCAGCAAAGCTGTTGCGTTTGGCCTTGTATTGCATCATCCAGTCATCAAAGACCTTGTCCCTCAGGTCGCCCGGCACGTTCCATTGGGTGCTGTTGACCATGAAGGTAGAGTGACGCTGAAGTGCAGCTTCGACTGGCTCGATGGCATAGAACTGGAGAACGGTTTTTTCGCCGTTACCATAGTTTACAGTAATATTGTTATGTCCCAGTCGTCCCAGGGTAAGTTCATATATTTTATGGTTTGTAGGGGCTGTTTCCAGATAGCTGATGGTCGTTTCGGACGGATATTGCGCTGTGACAGAGGTAATGGATTTGCTGGTATGCAGATCGAATTTGGCCTTGAGATTGGTCGGGACAATCATACCCGGAACCACGGTCACATCCACATGTCCCTCACTGTACAGCCTGTCCTTTACAGCCTGCTCGTCCGCTACTTTATAAAATTTAAAGGCATACGTTTTGCTTTCACCAGGAGCCAGCCACAGACTGGTGCTTCCGAGATAACCACGGTTGGTGCTCTTGATGACATTGGAGTGGATATAGAACACATTCAGTCCTTCGGACCAGCCGCCTTGCTCCATAGCCCAAGTGCTGCCGGGATGCTCCTCAGTTCTCCAATGGTCCTGATATTCGAGACCAGCACCCGTTGAGGCATCAGGGATTAGCAGTACATACGGTCCGATGCCGCTAGGTCGTCCGGCGGTAATAAAGGAGCTATTATGGCCTACAAAGGAGTGTGAGAGTACTCTGGTTTCATAAATTTGTTCATTATTGCCGCCGGACCAGTACTCGTTAAACGGAAGCGGCAGTCCCCAATCTCCGATTTCCAACGTTTGATTAGAGGCGTTCGTTACTTTCATTTGCCAGTGCAAATAATCGTTAACCAACGAATAAGTTTCATGTAAAATGAAATTACGTATTCCCTGATTGTTTGATGAATTCTGATAGGCTACCTGGACACTGTTTCCAGAAGAGGTGATCTGGCGCGCATCAGCAGAATTACTTGTCCATGCCCGAGTCCACGCTCCGTTGCCGAGACGATAGGTGAACATCAGTTCACCTAGCCACTGATGATCCGACGTATTCTGTTTAGGTGCGTTGGAACTGTTCATGACATAGTTGGTATTAAAAGTGTCCCCTACCAGCCGTAAGGAAGAGAGATCGCCGTAATCTCCGACAGAGATGGAGAACACTTGATTAGATAGCTGTACTGCCATGCTATCAACCTCCTAACAAAGGTTCGTGAGCGTGCTCACAACGTTAATATATGTGTGAGAAATACTTTTGCTACCCTATGTATGAGAATTGATAGAAAATAGATTCATATAAATGTCCTAGAGGGCTCTCAATCGTGGAGGTAGAGGTATTATGAAAATTAAAATGGAGTTGCCAAAGATTCCTGTCGACTTGCCCGTATTAAATGAAGAAATGTATTCCTTACGATCCAAAGGCGAATATCGTATGGGGTCTGTAGAGGATATGATTTTGGATAATGTGGAAGCGGTTAAGGTTTCCTTAGAGAAGATGACTTTTAAAAATGTAACGATCATGGAATCGGCATTGCCGGAAAGTGAATGGACAGACGTTATTTTTGATAAATGCGATCTATCGAATGTTCATTTTTCAGGCTCCTTTATCCATCGGGTAGAGTTCAGAAACTGTAAATTGCTTGGAACAGATTTCTCCAGAAGCAGGCTCCAAAACGTTCGCTTTTCGGATTGCTTAGGGGATTATTCGATGTTTCGTTTTGCTAATTTTAAGCAAGTTGGTTTTGAAGATTGTTCTTTAATAAGTGCCGATCTGTATCATTTAACACTACAAAAGACCTTTTTTAACCGTTGCAATCTGGATCAAGCGATGCTATCCGGGTCCAAGCTCAAAGGGATTGATCTGAGCGATTGCGAATTTGATGGGTTACAGGTGGATATAGAAGATTTGAATGGCTGCATCATTTCACCGCATCAGGCTTCATCATTTGTGGGGCTGTTGGGGCTAGTGATTAAATAAGGGAATTCCTCATTGATTTTTAATATGGTCCCAAGCCTGGCTCAGACGATTAAACCCTTCAATAATTTGTTGCTCCGTTAAATGGGCAAAGATAAAGCAGGCAGATGGAGGTCCCGGTGTCAGTTGGTAATCGGCGGCATCACGCCATGTGACTCCGTAAAATCGTGCTGTCTGCATCAAATGATGGTACTGGGCAGACTCATGCTTCCAGATGGCATAGGCATGTAGTCCACAATCGTTCTGATGCCAGTGAAATAGTTCACTTAACTGCTGTATTTCACGCTGAAACACGTCGTAGCGTGATCTGTATATTCGAGTCATCCGACGCACATGGCGTACATAGTCGCCGCGCATCATAAAGCGTGCCAGTGCGCGCTGTTCCAAGCGGGCAGGCGGCAGGGGATCATATAGTCGTTTGGCAGCTGTCAGCGCTTGGGCCAATTCAACGGGCAGAATCGCAAATCCGAGTCGAAGGCTGCTGAACATGCTTTTGGAAAAGGAACCGACATAGATCACACATTCCGCGCGATCCAGTGCTTTTAACGGCTCAATGGGTCGTCCTGCCCAGCGGAATTCACTGTCATAATCGTCCTCAATGATCCACGCTCCCTTGGATGCTGCCCATTGCAAAAGGTGTTGACGGCGTGCTAATGGCAACACAGCACCCGTTGGAAACTGACGTCCCGGCGTAACAAACAGCAATTTGGAATCCCAATCCTGTGGGACAATTCCATGTTGATCCATTTCAGCAGCATGTATCTGTCCGCCTGAGGCAGTAACTGCACGATAGATGCCGGAATAACAGGGATTCTCCAATACAATTCGATCTTGTTCATGAATAAGCAACTGACTTAATAACGTGATCACTTCCATGGAACCACTGCATAATACGACTTGATCCGGGGTAGCCGTTATTCCGCGTGTTCTGCCAACATGATGGCAAATCGCTTCGCGCAGCCATTCATCACCGTTCACTGGTGCAGTCGTCGTATCAGCCGAGGGCCTTTGCAGATCTTTTCCAGCGGCAGTCATTGCGCTTTTCCATGCGATCTGTGAATTGCCCTCCAATACAACTTCTCCTGCCTGGAAAGAAATCAAAGGCGGTTGCGCACGGTCTCTATCTGTAGCAGAAGCAGGAGACGACTGTAAGTTTCGTTCCCTTTCGATCTGCATGATTCGTTGTCCCCATGCTGATAGAGCAGGGGCTTTTTGTTTTGCGACAGGTGAATTTTGGTTCTGCTGGCTGATTAGAGATTTGTCGGGCAGCACCGCTGTCTGTTCCATAACAAAGGTTCCTCTGCCTACTGTCGAATCTACATATCCTTCTGCCAACAGCATATCGTATGCTTCTTTAACGCTACCTCGCGAAATTCCATACATCACAGCCAGATCACGAGTGGAAGGCAGACGCGTACCACTGGCTAGGGAACCATTGAGGATTCCCTCACGAAGAGCATGATACAATGCCAAATATTTTAAATGATACTTTTGAAGCGCACGCTGATAAGCAATCGTAATATTCATACTCTTCTCCTTCGATTGGACCACTCATTTTCATTCATATTGGATCTTTTTATGAATCCATTTTCAACATAATCTGAAATGTATCATTGGTCAATAGATGGAAGGAGAGTTCCCTGTGAGAAGAAAAGAATTTACGGTGGCAGAACAAGAGGAAATAGAGCAGTTTCTGAGCGAGGTCAGTTTCGGATTTTTAGGCATGAACAGCGAGGATGGTTTTCCGCGTGTGGTTCCCTTGAATTTCGCTTATGGAAACGGCGTTTTTTATATTCATGGCAGCCGTGCTGGAGAAAAGATGGAACGGATGAAAGAGGATAATCGGGTTACTTTTTCAGCCGCCAAAGAATATGCGCTCATTCCGTCTTATTTTACGGATGAACATATGGCATGTCCTGCGACATCATTTTTTAAAAGTATTACCGTGCGTGGTCATGCGGAGCATGTAGTGGATTTGGAAGAAAAAGCATCGGCCTTTTCCATTTTTATGAGTAAGCTGCAACCGGAAGGCGGGTATGACACGATTGATGCCAGCGATTCTCGGTATGCTTCACGCTTGAAAGGGGTCGCTCTGATCAAAATTGTACCAGAGGAATGGACTGCCAAGTTTAAATTCGGTCAAAATGTCAAAGATCAGGAACGTCAGCAAATTATCGACGGCTTGCAACAACGGGGGCTGGATGATGATCTGACAACGATTGAGATGATGCGCAAATATTGTCCTCATCACTGAGCGTAATAAATTCCTGCTCGCTCACCATCAGTTTGGTTAATTATACCTTGTAGGCAGATGCCCTTGATTTTCCAAAACTTTCAGTCCTTCTGTATTAGGACTTTTGAAGGACAGGTATATATCATCCTCAAGCCCATTGTTCTTACTGCAAAGGAACTTTATAATACGATAGATTTGTGGCGTAAGGGGGCAAGACCGTGATGAGAGCAGGAGTCAGAAGTCGGGAAAGTCGAAGGTTGTTACTGGAAGCGGGGGCTGAAGAGTTCGCTCAGACGGGGTTTTATCAGACTAAGGTAAGTTCGATCGCGGCACGTGCAGGATTGACGCAGCCGGATTTTTATATTCATTTTGAAAGCAAGGAACAAATGTATGAAGAGCTTGTGGAGAGCTTTCGTACTTTGGTGAATGATACGGTACAAAGCATGAAGATTGGCCCAGACCAAAGCGAGGCTGAAATTTTGAGACGGGGACAAGTGTTTCTGGAAGCTATTTTTCGCGTGTTGTCTAACAATCCGGCGATCACTCGTGTCGGATTTTACCAGGCGGCAGACTCGGTGCGCATTAAGGCGGAAATGGCCGAGCAAATTAAAAAGCATCTGCTGGCGGCGCAACGATGGGGCTCCTGCCGTGAGGAACTGGACCCTGAATTGACAGCAGAATGCGTGATCGGCTTGATTGAACGGCTGACGTTAACTAAATTGCTGCCTGGACGTGAAAGTCCGTCTGTGCTTGCCAAGCAGGCACGAAACCTCCTGTATCACGGCATGCTCGGGTCCGAAGAATAACAGGACAGTACAACCCCAACCTAGATTTGGGCGGTTGGTGCGGCATTTGTCCCTATCATGAATGATGGCATAAGCATAAGATGCTCTTGTAAACCATGAAGGGAGGAATCACCATGTCTGGAGTAGGCGCTGGTTATGGAGCTTTTACATCTACAGGAGCGATTCTGGTACTTTTTATTCTGCTCGTTATTATTTCCAAAGCATTCGTCATCTAATTCGTAGCTCATGAATCTGATTTCGGGCGATTTGTTGTAATCGACAGAGGGAGGAGGAACTTAAGATGGGTGAAGTAGAAAGAGGTTGCGGTGGTGGTGGCTACAACATGTTTACTTCCACTGGTGTCATTCTGGTACTCTTCATTTTGTTGGTTATCATCACACGTACCATTTTCATCTAAAGCGATATTCATGGGCTTGAGCACCGATGCTCGGGTCTATGACCGTGCAAGCCAAACTAGGAACCGTCTCTAATAGAGGCGGTTCCTTTTTTATATCAAAGTTTACGTTGACGTTAACGTTATAGAGGCGTAGTATTTATATATAATCTTTTTCATAAGGTGGGTGTCATGGTTACGTATAAAATTGATGAGGTCGCCAAACAAAGCGGATTAACCAAGCGAACCATTCGTTATTATGAGGAAATCGGCTTACTGCCCTCTCCGCAGCGCAGTGAAGGAAATATGCGCCTGTATACGCAGGAGGATGTGGATTTACTAAAAAAAATAGTGAGTGCCAAGGAAGTACTTGGATTCTCCTTGCAAGAACTTCAGCGTTACATGTCCGCAGCGGAAATGCTCAAGGGTCAGCGGGAGGAATATCGCGAGCGAACAGAGCATTTGCAACCGAACGAGCGACGGGCCATGTTGGAGGATATGGAAGGTACACTGAACGAACAGTTGGAATTAATGGAGGGAAAAATCAACAGCATCCGTATGCTCCAGACTGAGCTGGAGGAGTTGCGGGTTAGGGTGCGTGAACGCAAGGTTCTTCTGGATGAGGAACTTGATCACGACCCGTCATAACAAGAACATTTACATTCAGATGTGGAGGTAACATCATAATATGAGTTCACAACATGCATTACCTGAAGAGTTAAAAGAACGCTCAGGCTTGCTGTCTCAACCCAAAGCGGTATGGGCGGTTGCCTTTGCTTGTGTTATTTCATTTATGGGTCTGGGATTGGTCGATCCGATTCTTCCGGCCATTGCCGATCAGCTTCATGCTACGAAAAGCCAAGTGTCATTGCTGTTCACCAGCTATAATCTGGTAACAGGCGTTGCGATGCTGATTACGGGCGTTGTATCTAGTCGATTGGGTGTCAAATGGACACTACTAACCGGGATTTTGTTTATTATTGTGTTTGCCGGACTGGGCGGCACAGCCAATACAGTTGGCGGAATTGTGGGCTACCGGGCAGGCTGGGGTTTGGGGAACGCTTTGTTTATCGCAACAGCGTTGTCTGCCATTGTTGGTCTGTCCACTTCTGGAACAGCTAAAGCAATTATTTTGTATGAGGCGGCATTGGGCCTTGGGATTTCAGTGGGTCCGTTGCTGGGCGGTGAGTTAGGTTCCATTTCCTGGCGTGGTCCGTTTTTCGGTGTAGCCGGACTGATGGTAGTGGGATTTTTGTTCATTACGTTTATGCTGCCTTCGATTCCAAAGCCTAAAAAACGCGGTTCCATTGCCGATCCGTTCAAAGCACTCAGTTATCCGGCTTTGCTCACGCTCGGTATTGTAGCGTTGTTATATAACTTTGGATTTTTTACGTTGATGGCGTATTCTCCATATGTAATGTATCTGGACGAGCATGGTTTAGGTTATGTGTTTTTTGGCTGGGGAATTATGCTGGCCTTTACCTCGGTGTTTGTAGCACCGAAGATTCAAGCACGCTTGAGCGTGGTATCTTCCATTAGTATCATGCTGACGCTGTTTGCCATTGATTTAGGTGTTATGGCGATTGGGACGATAGCTGGTTCACCAACGACTGTCATTGTCGCCGTCATTGTAGCTGGTATTTTTCTGGGGATTAACAATACATTGATTACAACTGCTGTTATGCAGGCTGCTCCAGTGGAGCGCTCGACAGCATCTGCGGCCTACAGCTTCATGCGGTTTTTGGGCGGGGCAATTTCGCCGTGGCTTGCAGGGAAGCTGTCAGAGTGGTACTCAGCAGAAACCCCATTTTATTTTGGAGCATTGATGGTACTGATTGGCGTAGCTGTGCTGATCGTACGTCGTCGACATATGCAGGATATTCAGGTGGATGCACACTAAGATCGAACTTCTGAGGAGGAAAAGAGTATGAGCGAATACAAACATATTCTGGTCGCGATTGATGGTTCGGAACATGCTATGAATGCGTTGCAGACAGCCAAAACGTTGTCTAAGCAGCTTCAGGGGAATCCACATCTGACTGTATTGCATGTAAACCCGGCTTTATCCATGAATGAGCCCCCGGTTGGGGTTGATGTGGATGAGCGAATCGAAGAGGAAGGTCGTCATATCTTGGAACCAGCATCCGACTATTTGAAGGACGAGGGTATTTCTTACCGTATGCTGGCGGGTCACGGTGATCCGGCGAGTGTCATTTGCGAAAGTGCAAAGCAGGAAAAGACGGATTTGATTATTATGGGAACGCGAGGCAAAGGACTTGTTTCCGAAATGATACTAGGTAGCGTGAGCCATCAGGTGATTCAGCATGCACCTTGTCCGGTGTTGACGGTAAAATAGATGGTAAAAGGAACGTTGATACCAAAAGAAGGAGGAAAAAGCATGCAGCAGCATTTATTTATCGGTGGAGAATGGAAAGCAGCTTCATCGTACACGACGTTGAAATCACCGTATTCCGGGGAAATCATTGCTGAGGTGGCAGAGGCCACAGCAGAGGATGCCAAGGCTGCTATTCAAGCGGCCTCTGATGCACGCTCGGAGATGCGGACCATGCCAGCGCACCAGCGGTCAGCCATTTTGGAGAAGCTGGCTGACCTGCTGGAAGAGCGGCGTGAGGATGCAGCGCGCATCCTTGCACGTGAAGCATCCAAACCATGGAAGGCTGCGCTGGCGGAGGTTGACCGGACGGTGCAAACCTACAAGTTCGCAGCTGAAGAAGCTAAACGGATTCACGGGGAAACCATTCCGCTGGATGCCGCACCGGGCGGCGAGGGCCGTATGGCCTACACGCTCAAAGAACCAGTAGGGGTAGTCGGAGCTATTACACCATTTAACTTCCCGATGAATCTGGTTGCTCATAAAGTGGGTCCCGCGCTGGCAGCAGGCAATACGGTCGTATTGAAGCCTGCGGAGCAGACGCCGTTGTCGGCTTACTTGATTGCGGAGCTGCTGGAGCAGGCTGGATTGCCTGCGGGCGCTCTTAACGTGATCAGCGGCGATGGTAAAACCATTGGCGACGTACTTGTCACTGATCCACGCGTCAGCTATATCACCTTTACCGGTAGCCCGGCGGTCGGTACAGAAATTCGCTCCAAGGCCGGCTTGAAGCGGGTCACGCTGGAGCTGGGTTCCAACGCGGCCGTTATTATCGACCGTGATACGGATGTGGACGCGGTCATCGACCGCTGTGTGAGCGGAGCCTTTGCCAATCAGGGACAGGTGTGCATATCGGTTCAGCGTATTTACGTTGTCGATGAACTGTATGATACCTTTGTATCCCGATTTATAGAAGCGACTCAACGTTTAAAAATTGGAGATCCGCTAGAGCCGGACACGGATGTATCCGCGCTTATTTCAGCCAAGGATGTCGAACGTGTCCGTGAGTGGCTGGAAGAAGCGGTTCAAGCAGGTGCGAGGATCGCTCTGGGTGGCCAAGCCAAGGGAGGTATTTTGGAGCCGACGGTTTTGCTTAATGTGGACCCGACTTCCAAGGTGTCCTGTCGTGAAGTGTTTGCCCCGCTTGTGCTGATTCATTCTGTTAGCTCTATAGATGAAGCCGTAAACCATGTGAATGATTCGATCTATGGCCTGCAGGCGGGAATTTACACGCGTGATATCACGACCGCGCTGGATGCAGCGGACAAACTTGAGGTTGGCGGTGTGGTAATCAATGACATTCCAAGCTTCCGTGTTGACCATATGCCGTATGGTGGTGTGAAGCAAAGCGGCACTGGACGAGAAGGCGTAAAGTATGCCATGGAAGAAATGCTGGAAACAAAGCTGATCGTTATTAAACGGTAGTAGTTATATAAAAGCCTATCTGATGGACATAGATAATACGTTTTACGTATGTCTGCTCATTAGATGGGCTTTTTTTTCACCTTTTGCGCGATTGTCAGATGAAAATAAAGTGTTAGACCGTTGGAACTGTTCCGCCGTCAATATTATATTCACTTCCTGTAATTGAAGCGGCCCGGTCGGATACCAGAAAAGCAACAAGCTCAGCGACTTCTTCTGGTAGTCCTGGACGACCAATTGGAATTCCTCCCAACGAGTCCATCAGTTGCTTTAATGCACTTTCTCGGTCACCTGTCGTCTCAGCAATCCGATCAATCAAACTTTGTGCTGCTTTCGTTTCGATAAAGCCTGGCGCAACTGTATTAATACGAATGCCCTGAGGCGAAAACTGCTTGGATAACCCTTTGCTGTAAGTAGTTAAAGCTGCTTTGGCTGCAGCATAAGCCAATGTTGCATCATATAGCGGCAAGCGACGTTGAATAGATGAAATATGAATAATAACACCGGAACCCTTTTCCACCATAGCTGGCAGCAGTCCACGGTCTAAACGGACGGCAGCAAACAGATTGGCGTTAAAAGTTTGCTGCCAATGCTCGTCTGTCAAGATAAGAGCTCCCCCAGATGGGGCTGACGAGCCTCCAACATTGTTGACAAGAATATCTACACCGCCTAGGCGCTCAAGAACACTGTTTACTACTTTATCTACACCTTCAGGCGTACTAATATCGGCTGGAATAAACAGGTCTGGATTTTCTAAATTAACTGGAGTAGTTCGAGCCGTAGTTATTACGGTAGCACCTGCAGCTGTAAGTCTCTTAGCAATAGCCTCTCCCATTCCTTTGGTACCGCCTGTGACCAAGGCCCTTTTGCCTTTAAACTCACTTAAAATGCTTTCTAATTGAAAACTCATGCGAATAATTCCTCCTAAATTCTACAATGTGGTTGAGAAATACCTCTAGGTATCTCCACTCCGAGTTCACTTGTCTTGCGAACCTTACAAACTATCGACAATGACACCCCGGTACCGCCCTCCGCGCAGTCGATGCTTTAGGGCTTTTTGATAGGCTGGACTAAAGTACCAAGCTTGTGCTTCCTCAAAAGTGGGGAATTCCAAGATGGCCAGCCCTTCAATAGCGGGTCCTTCGAGGACTTGGTATGCGCCATACATTGCTAGGGGTTTGACGGAATGTCCCGCCAAACCTGCCGGTGCCAACTCAGAATAGAGTTGGAGTTCAGTTTGATCGGTACTCTGTTCACGTATAAAAACAACATAAGCGGGCATATTCGTTTTCCCTTTCTTATTTTTTTAATTCCTTTACGGAAGTGTAATAATCAGTTCTTTAATTTTATTGTTGTTTACTAGAAATTGATGTTTAAGTAGGAGTGGATCGGGAAGATTTGATTTATCAAAGTCTCCGTCTACTTTCGCAATTACGACGATGGTATTATTACTGTCATCCATATCCACGATCTCAAAGGTGACATTCGGCCTCAATATTTCTGCTTCACACCATGATTTTATGGCTTCCATACCTTTGATTTCGCGATGATTATCCAAGATCAACGCATCTTTATCGAAAGCGGAAGTAAGTACTTCAAGCTGGGATTTGTTCGCTGATGTAAAGTAAGTTTCTACTGCCGGTGGCAGGGTTCTATGTGGATTCATTGATCCTTCAACCTCCTATGGTGAGTATGTTGTGAGCGATAACTTCAAACTCATCATAGCAGTAATAATATGACTACATGGTGTCATATTATAGAGGATCATTTAAATTTCTTTTCATCGTTTCTAAATGAGACAATATTCTTGTACGTACTTGTTCGGGGCTAACCTCTATAAGGAGGGGACCAAAGGACAGCAGATAACTGTCCAGCCAATTGCCTACAGGAAATTGTGCCGTGACGGAATAAGAGCCGTCTTCCTTCTGAGTAATTGTTTTCTCGGCAAATTCATCGTATACGCGGTAAGCTCCTTGAGCAGAAATGTGAAGAGTTACTTCTATGGTATGAAGCAAGTCGTTCATCTTTGTATCTGTAGATGCTACGACTGTTCTTGGCTCATAACTATTTTCGGTAACTGCAATCTCTTTCATTCGGCTAATCTTAAATACACGATGACTTTCGGTATTTAAACAGTAACCTTCCACATACCAGGATTTATCTTTAAACAAGAGCTTGGCAGGTTCGACGCTACGATAACTCTGTTCCCCGGCGACGTTATAATAGCGGAACTTTATAACACGGTTTGTGATTATTGCGTTGCGTATAAGAGTGAATAGCTGTCTCTGGCTGTTCTGGCTTCCCCATGGCGAAAAATCTACTTCGATCCAGTTTCCCATGTCTTTTTTAAAAAGCCTACTCAACTTGTTTAGCACTTCTTCTACCTGTGGGATGGTAGCTGTAGCTACACTCTGAAGGGCCATTAAGATATCATCTTGTTCCTGCTCGGACAGTAAAGAGGTGTTAAAGACATAACCCTCCATCAATGATATTCCGCCCCCCTTGCCTCTACTGCTGTAGATGGGAATCCCAGCTGCGCTTAAGGCATCTATGTCCCGATAAATCGTTCGTGTGGAAACCTCAAAATGCTCTGCCAATTCATCAGCAGTCACTTTTTTCTTATGGAGTAACATATAAACGATTTCAAAATGTCTGCTTAACGGCATACGCTTCACCTCTCTCGGTAGCATACACCTTATAACATGACATTATAAAGTCATATTAAGTGATTCTTGACATCACACCTTAATGGACATCAACTGGTGGCCTTTATTTTCTTTGAACAGCGATAATAACATTGCCTTGGGATCAGATCTTTTTACAATCTTTTATATAAAGTTGAACAAAAAGCACTTGCAAAGTAAAAAGGAATATACTATACTGAGGCCAATCATTAGTAATTGATCAATCACTAACTGAATTAACAAGCAACGGAGGTGATATTCATGAGCAGGATACCGCTCAAGTTTACTGAACGTATCTTTATCGGAACTATGGATTGAGCATATTCAGTTGATTGAAGGAGCACGAAGTTAAGTAATTGATCAATCACTTATTTTAAAGTGAATGGAGGAGAGAACATGAAGCATCTTATTATTTACGCACATCCATCCGAGGGAAGCTTTAATCATGCAATTTTGACCACAGCAGTCGAGGGGCTAAAGCAAAAAGGACATGATGTGGTTGTTCGTGATCTATATGCAATCAACTTTCAACCTGTGGTTAGCAGCAGCGAGGTTATTGGAGGAATCGGAGAAGATGTTGTACGTGAACAGGAATTTTTGCAATGGGCAGAGGTAATCACCTTTATTTATCCTATTTGGTGGACGGGGATGCCAGCCATTATGAAGGGATATATTGACCGCGTATTCTCTTACGGATTTGCTTATAAATATGTAAATGGAGTGCAGATGGGAATGCTCAAGGGAAAGAAAGCTATTATCCTCAATACGCAAGGGAAATCACATGCGGAATATGCCAGCAATGGTATGGATCAAGCCCTTCGCCTGACGTCCGACAAAGGTATATTTGAATACTGTGGACTTGACGTCATGTATCATCTATTTTTCGAGTCGGTACCTCAATCTGATGAAAATACGCGTAAGAAGTGGCTTCGCCAGATTGCAGACATGTCCAGCAAAGCCTAATATTTATGTTCAGAGCCAGAGGATTAAGCATTAGGGGAATCGAAGTAGCCAGTGGCTAACCCAAAAGGCATCACGTGCATCTACAGGCGGCACCTTTAAGCAACGATCTGTTGACCATTCACAGTAAATATTCCCCATAGATTAACAAAATTACTCACTTCAGTAGTGGTTGCAAAATGTGGTTGTAACGACCCCATCGAACGATGAGAAGAATGTTTAGACAAGGTGTGTATCTCTCCTTTAAATTGAATTTTGCAACGATCCCTATTGTCAGCCCGTTAATTAAAAAAGGCAGTCCATCCCTTCTGGACGGCTGCCTTTAATTATTTTTGAAGTTGACTTCAATAAAATGAGAGGTTACTCATTTGTAGTTCTATATGCGCCTGTGCTGCCCTTTTCGGGTTGATTTTAATTTTACAGAGCGCGAGTAACGGAGAAGACGGCAATCATTTGATTGGTATCGTATCGTATATGGACTTATTGCAGCAACTTTTTATGCAATCCTGACTTTGACCAACAAATTCATTAGGAATATGAATGGACTGGAGATCACGATTGTACAACTATTATTATCATCGATATTCTTGATTCCTGTTCTTTTTATTACTCAAGAGAAATTAGAAATATAGATAAAGTCTGCCCTTGCATACAGTAGAATCTATGGAAAAGGAACATCAAACTTCATGTAGATACCTTCACAGTAGATCCTACTGTTGTGGTTCTACTGGGGGGACTATAAAATTATACATTTTTATCCTCCTTCAACAGTGGATTCATTCTTATAAGTCCTAGCATGTTTTTTTAGTATAACACACGAAATTCAACTTAATTATGCTAAAAATACCATATATCGACTCCTTGTTAACCTGCCCGCTAGCTAATTAATCAATTGAAACAATTTGCCATGCGCCATCTTTATCTTTTTCAAAATAGAAGATATATTGTATATCGGGTGAATATCCTTCTTCATTAATCAGTCGTTCCCCTACAACAGGTATCAATATCCGATTATTTTCTTTTACAGCTTCGGCAATACTAGTAAACTTCACCGGATGATCGAAGAGGTAATCGTGACCTGTTCCGACGTCTGCACCTAGCACAGCATGGAATTGATCCAAATCTTTTGACACGAAGGCAGCTACTGCTACTTTGAGTTTTGTTATCATGGCATCCTCAATAAGAGGGTCTTTAACATCATTCCATTTGATCTCGTCTAAGCTTTGCAGGTCGGCTGATGGATCTATTCCTTCTTTTACTACCGTTTCTGAGGTTGTTGGTACTGTTTCATTGGTAGATGTATCCGTTGTTTCCTGCTTTCCACAACCAGCAAACGCACTTACACTTACGGAAAGTAGAAGAATTGAAATAATTTGAGCAGGTTTGTTCATATTAGATTCACACTTCCTTTCTCTTCCTATAACGAATACTATTTTTTTATGAGGAGGAGATGTAATGAAATTACGAAAAGCTGACGAAATGGAAAAGTATAGGCTGGCCCACCATAGAAAAATGAATAAATAAATGAAATGACCTTCTCAGATTAAAGAAGGTCATTTTTTAATTCAGGAATCATTATTAAATGTAGCACAGCCTTCTGCTTATAGGCGTTATCGCTTGCAAGTCATTCACTGGTTCTTTATACCTAGTGTGGAATTTTCGCATGGACGTTCATGCGTTTTGTCGGTTAGCTATGATGCTGCGTATCACGGTTCAAAAGTAGCTACACATGATGAAATCTCTGGTGTATATCTATGTAGGGTATCAAGCTGTAGTTAGAGCATTTTTTTGAGCTGGGATATACGGGCTTGGGAAACCTCAAGTATTTTGGCATATTCGTGCTGTGCTGCATTGGGGTGTTTTTGCATTAATTCTTTTAGACTTTCGATCATCTGTTGTGTCGATCGTCGCAGACGTTTGGGCTCTTTAATAGATCGTTGTGAGTTGGATAAAGCTGATTTGGCTGGTCTTAGGATAGGGCTAAAATGTATTCCCTTTTTTAAACTTTCAATACATTCCCCGCAAATAAAGCTGTCTCTAAAATAAGTTAATTGTTCTGTTGAACCACACATTTTACACGTCACCCCAGTATATTTTCGAAAGGCAAGAATACCAGTTTCCTCATCTGCAAAAATCTCAACAGGATCACCCACATTATAATCCATGGAAATTCGCATTTCTTTGGGAATAACGATGCGGCCTAACGCATCTAGGGGACGTGTCATACCTGTACTTTTCAAATGATAACCTCCTTTTTTTATATCCTTATAATACTAAATAGTTATGATAAAAAAGAATAGGCTTAGAGAAGCAATCGCATATATTTAGTAAACTGTTGAAAAGTATACAAGTAATTTCCAAAATATGTTTTGTTATGGAGAGAAACGTGTTGAGGAGATTATAAAGAATTTCCGATATATATTCATAAAGAATATTCTAGGTGGCAATTGATTCCCATGTTGTATGAGGTGGCGTTTGGTGTGTACGATTGGACGCAGTATAAGGCAGTGCGGGTATTAACTCGATTAGCACGTGAAGGTCTCTAGACCGACCAGATTGTGGACGATATTATCAGTCATGTCGACGATTTTCGTTATGAGGCACAAATGCCCACGTTCTATTTTCTATCTGGATTAACGGGCCATAAGAAGGTTGCCTCGCTGCTGCAAGGTAGTAGGAATCTTAATTTTGCACTCTTTACTATGAAAACTTATACTTATCGTTAAAGCTGACTTGAAGAGAAAATAAAAGAACGAGGAGGGGAATAACTATGTACTCCATTAAAGAAGTTCAAATGAAGAGCGGATTGCCCGCATCTACTCTTCGTTACTATGAAAAAGAAGGCATATTACCTGATGTGGGTCGGGATGAAGGTGGAAGAAGGGTATATACCGAAAAACAAATCGATTGGATTAGGTTCCTTATGGCTATGAAAGATACAGGGATGACCATTGAAGAAATTAAGGCATACCTTGAGCTAAATGTAAAAGGAGAAGCCACAATCCAAGAGAGAAGAGACTTCCTTGTAGCCCACAAAAAGAAAGTAGAAGAACATGTGGCACAAACGCAGCACAATTTGGAGAAAATTATTCAAAAGATAGCTTTTTATGATCATGTGGTTATGGGGAAAAGCCTTTCTTAGGTATCGTATGATCTGTAAATAGTGGTAAAGTCAAATCGAATATATGGAGCCCCCGGCATATTTGAGAATACGTGCTGGAGGGCTTTTTTTGCATAGATTTCTAAAGATGCAGATTCTAGGTCGTAAGTATGGAAAATGGTTGGCAAATGGGCGGTTCACAACGCGCTTACAGGGTAAAAGTGTAGTACCAAGGTGGGCAAGTGGGGGCGTTGACTCTCACGCCACGTGAGACTGTACACTGTCAAACAAGGGAGGTGAAGCGGAATGGCTTATACGGTGAAGGAAGTATCTAATCTGTCGGGAATCAGCGTACGAACATTGCATTATTATGATGAAATCGGATTGCTGAAACCGCATCATATTGGAAATAATGGATATCGCTATTACGAACAGGAACAACTGTTGAGGCTTCAGCAAATCATGATGTACAGGGAACTGGATTTGCCTTTATCTGAAATTGGAAATGTGCTGGAGCAAACCAAGGAACAAAAGGCCGAGGTTTTGCAGGAGCATCGAGCCAAGGTCGAGGCCAAAGTCTTCCGCTTGCATACTCTCCTACAGACCATCGACGAAACGGTGGCTCATTTGAAAGGGGAACAAGCAATGAAACCAGAGCACATGTACCAAGGATTTAATCCGGAAAAGCAGGAAATGTATGAACGTGATTTGACAGACCGTTATGGTCAAGAGGCTCAGGAAACAATTCAGGAGAGCAAGACGGCGACGAAGAACTGGAGCAAAGAGGATTATTTGGATTCGCAGGCAGAGGCTGACCAGATTCATCGGCGGCTGGCAGAAGCCATGAATAAAGGATTGAAGCATAACAGTGAAGAAGTACAGGCGCTAATCCGCCGTCATCTTCAATGGGTAAGCCGATTCTATACCCCTACAGCAGAAATTTATAGTGGGCTGGGAGACTTGTATGTAGAGCATGAGGATTTCAATAAAATGTATGAAGGCTATCGCCCCGGACTGGCTGAGTATTTGCGAGACGGGATGAAGGTTTTAGCCGAACGGGAATTAAATTAACAAAGGGGTGAACAACAAGCCAATTCCGATGGCCTGCTGTTCACCCTTTTTGTGTGTAAAGCAGCTTACATGCTGCTTTGTGCTGTTCTCATGCCTTGCTGACTGTTGTTTCCGTAATGTTGCATGCCACTGCTTGCGAAATGCTGTCCAGTCGTTCCCATATGTTGCGGAAAGCTGTGATTCATGTGGCTTCCTGTATTAAAGGAGGTTGGTTGCATACTGCGGGAAGCAAAGCTATCGCCAAATCCAGGCTGAGTCATTTGATTGCTGGAACGGATGGAGTTTTCCAACTGACTACACAGTTGAATCACTTGCTGGTATTGCTGCATAGCCTGCTGGTGATGCTGAATTGCAGTTTGGATCATTTGAGCTGCGCTTCGTTCACGTTGCACCAGGCTTTCAAGACTGGATGCATTTTGTTGTTCCTGTTGCAGCAACTGCTGATACATGGCAGTTCCTTGCTGTGTTTGTTGTACCAATTGCTGCATGATTTGTTCACATTGATGAAGTTGTTGTTGTGGAGCCATGTTGTTGTACATGAATCATCAATCTCCTTCGCCGGATAGTTTTGGGTTTCAGACCCTCCTATATTGTGGCGAAGGAAGACGATATATATGCGCTATTTTTGGTTATAGGCTGGCTACCAGAATAGCCGTAAATTCCTCTAGGAATACACGATCTTCGTGATCAAAGCGGCCTTTTAGTGGGCTGTCAATGTCCAGCACTCCAATCAGTTCCCCATTCTTGACAAGCGGAATAACGATTTCACTATTGGAAGCAGCGTCACAGGCAATATGTCCTGGAAACGCATGTACATCATCTATAACAAGCGTTCGTTGTTCTGCGGCTGCGGTACCGCATACGCCACGTCCTAATGGAATCCGTATACATGCAGGTAAGCCCTGGAAAGGACCAAGTACAAGCTCAGTGCCATCATAAAGATAGAAACCGCTCCAATTAATATCTGGAAGGAAATGACCAAGTAGTGCTGAAGCATTTGCCAGATTGGCAATGGTATTGGATTCATCATGAATAAGTGCCCGGAGTTGTCCAAGAACCGATTCGAATTGTTCATGACGTGTGCCTTCGTAAGGAATAGCTTGAAACATGTAGGGTTCACGCTCCTAACATTAAATTTTTACATTAAGTGTTGTATATATCGTAAAAAATAGGTAATTATCCAATTCACTTTTACCATTGGTTAATTAATTCAAGATATAACGATTGTATATATTCAGTCAAGTGGAAAATCACTCTGTAACCTTTTCGTACACTCCGTACTCTAATCTCTGTACAGAATCATTTTGGGAAGGGGAAAGCTATACGTTTTAGCGGGACAAACAATATAGAAAGTAATTCAGCGAGGGTTGCCCTCATCTGTTTCCAGCTTATCCTCTATGGGTAAAAACAGTGTAACATGGTGGCCTAGGCCAGGGAGGAGTTACAATTATGCATGCAGATGTTCAGAACTTGTTTATCCGTATACAGATGCTTTCTTATGCACATCAGAACGATCTCACGGTAAGAGATATTCAACCTGTGTTGGAAGAGCGCGGTTACCGTGTAGGAGAACGTGAGGTCAAGCAGGAGCTTGAAAACCTGACGCAGGAAAACTTTCTGACACCGCATGATGATATGTTCAGCATTACCGGCGCAGGGATCGATGAATTACAGGAAATTCAGTCGATGCTGGGCGTACTGTACAAGGATGTTGTGAAGAAACCGACTCGCACCACAGTTTAATCTCTTATAATATAGAAGATGCCCTTCTAATTCCTAACCCTAGGAACAGGAGGGCTATTTATATATATATAAGCTTCGCAGCTTTAAATAAGGTTGTGTTTGTTGAAGGTGTATGCTTAAATGTAGCGTATATTTATTGTCATTTTAATGCTGGAAGGATGATTGAACATGTGTGCATATGCATGTAAGGGGCATATACCACTGCTGGAAAGTGCGCGTCTTCGGCTGCGAAGGATGGAAAGCGGGGATGCGGCTACAATGTTCGCTTGCTGGTCTGACCCGGAGGTTCACCGTTATATGAACCTTTCTGGTATGTCAGGACGTGAGGACGCAGAGGATATGATTGAGCTGTTGAATGAGCTGGCGAAGACGGAGGATGCGCTGCGCTGGGGAATAGAGCTGAAGGAGAACGGGAAGTTGATTGGAAGCTGTGGTTTTAATTATTGGCAGACGGAGGGAGCTTATAAAGCCGAGATTGGTTATGAAATAGCCAAGCCTTATTGGCGACAGGGTTACATGACCGAGGCGCTACGCTTGGTTCTGTCATTCGGGTATAACACGATTCGGTTGAATCGGATCGAAGCGCTGGTGAACCCGCGCAATACAGGCTCGCAAGCTCTGCTGTCCTCGATGGGCTGGACACAGGAAGGACTGTTGCGGCAGGTGCAGCATACATCTACAGGCTTTAAGGATATGCTGATGTATTCTTTACTGCACGAAGAATGGCTCAGACTGGAGGCACAACGAAATGCTGTTTCAGTATAACGGCGGTTCATCACCACTGCACAAGCTAGGGCCGTTAAGTAAGCTAATATGGGTGGGATGCTTTAGCCTCCTGTCGATGGTTTGGGATTCGACGCTACGGGAAGCAGTTCTCTTGGCTGTACTGATTGCCGTGGCTGGCTTGGGCGCACGTTTGCCCTTAGAACGCCAGCTTCGGGCTATGTCATTCCTGATTGGGTTAGGCATCCCGTATTTTATACTGTCTATCCTAGCGATTCGAGAAGGACATACCGTGGCTGCATGGGGACCCATTGTGATTACAGCAGAGGGACTGGACATCGCAGGGGCGTTAACGTTGCGGATTTTTGTGTTGTTTTTGGCATCTTATATCTATCTCTCGACGACCGATCCCCGAGATTTTGTGCAGGCATTGAATCTGCGCTTGCGTGTTCCTTATCGGTTTGCGTTCGGTATTTCGGTGGCACTGACGTTTCTCCCCTTATTGGAAGAAGAAGGGAGAACCATTATGGCAGCACGGCGTGTTCGTGGACAGGAACCACCACGAGGGTGGAGCAATCGGTTATCATGGTGGAGCGGGTATGCGGCTGCCGTGTTGGTGAATGCTGTAAGACGGGTTCAGCAGACGGCGCTGGCTATGGAGGGCAAAGGTTTCGGTGCTTATGCAGAACGGACATATCTTCGTACACTGAACAATGGGCGTTTAGGCAACTTATGTGCGGTGACTGCTGTATTAACTACGGCTGTTTTATGGTGGAGCTTATAAAGTGAAGCCTCTTATTTTCGGCCTTATTGTCAACCTGTTAAATATAATTAGGTTGACAATAAGGCCGCAGATGAATACATTTATATAATAACAGCTTGTACAAGGAACAGAGCTGTAGTCTTATAGATTAGATAGGGAGAGGAGTCAAGAAATACATATGAAGGAATCTCGTATGTTTGCAAAGTTTACAACGCTGGATATCGTACTCATGGCGATGCTGGCCACGTTGAACGGTGTCATGACCGTGTATTTGTCGCTCATTAACAAAACATTAAACAGTCTGGGAGGGCCTATCGCTACTTCCTCTATTGTCGGGCTGTACATGATATACGGCTTGTTGGCTTATTATATTATTCGTAAGCCGGGTACGGCGGTTATTGCTTATGCATTTGGCGCGGTGGTGCAATCCTTTATGGGCTCTGCCTATGGAATTGCTTCTATTATCGCGGCGGCTGTCTGCTATATGATTGCGGCTGAGTTGGTATTTGCCTTGTTGCGGTATCGACGCTGGAACGCAGTTTCGCTGATGCTAGTGGGTGGGGCTATGGTTCCGCTGTGGTTTATTGTCGCAGCCAATATGTTTGGCTATATGCATTGGGGCTGGAAGGTGCTGACGATTGCACTGGTCGTTCGTATCCTGAGCGGCATTGTCCTGTGCGGTCTGCTAACGAAAGTGCTGGGTGATGCTTTAAATCGTACGGGACTGTTAAAACGTTTTGAACTGGGACGCGCTTCACGTGCATAGCCGTGGCTATACATGTGGTTATATCTTCAACAATGGGGATCGAGGATATTTCAATTATGAATGAACATAGCGATTATAACTCTAGCAGTAAAATAGCCATATCCTTGAAGAATTTTGGCTATCGGTATGATGACCAGGTGGAGCCAGCTTTACATGGTCTGACACTGGACATTGCGGTGGGCGAGCATGTAGCCATTGTTGGAGCCAGCGGAAGTGGAAAGTCTACGCTATGTCAACTGCTTCATGGCGGGTTGTCCCGTTCCGGTGAAGGCGAACGGACGGGGGAGCTGACCGTGTACGGGATGGACCCCGATACCGCTGATTTGGCTACTGTCGCCACCACTGTCGGCGTGGTGCTTCAGGACCCGGATGCCCAGCTGGTGCAGGGAATCGTCGAAGACGAGATTGCTTTTGGGCCGGAGAACCTGCGCGTGCCTCCGGCAGAAATAGCGCAGCGCATTGCCGCTGCGCTGGAGGCCGTCGGCCTAGCTCCCGAGCGCGACTCCTTCGTGCGGCGCCTCTCGGGAGGCCAGCGCCAACGCACCGCGATTGCTGCGGTACTGGCGTTGGAAGCGCCGCTGGTCGTGTTCGACGACGCAGCTGCGCAGTTGGACCCGCCGGCTGTACGCGACTTCGCCCTGCTATGTCGGCGGCTCCATGCCGAAGGCCGGACGGTAGTTACCGCGTCCGGCCGCATAGACGATGGCGCGCGGGCAGCACAGCGCGTCATCGTCTTGAAGGGGGGGACCGTGCAGCTGCAGGGTCCCCCAGAAACGCTGCTGCGCGAACATGGTGCGCAGCTGGCCTCCTTGGGGCTGCTCCCCTCTCCCGCAGGGAGGGGAGACATGCCGCGTGAGCCCGGGGTGAATCCCGGCTCAGCAGCGGACCGCGCTGGGCAGCCGTTGTTGGAGGTGAAGGGATTGACCTTCACCTATCCTGGTAGCCAGCGGGCAGCGCTAAAGGGTGTGAGCCTAACTCTTGCGCCCGGTGAACGAGCCGTGTTGCTGGGTGAGAACGGCTCGGGTAAAACCACGCTCGGCAAGTTGCTCATGGGCCTGCTCCCAGCACCGAAGGGGTGCATGCGGTGGGAGGGGCAGGATATGGTGAAGCTGCCCATTCACCAGCTGGCTGCCGGAATCGGCTATGTGTTCCAGCAGCCAGAGCATCAGTTTGCAGCTGCAACGGTGTGGGAGGAGTGCTTGTACAGCGTGCGCGCCAAGCTTGGTTTACGGACCGGGGAGCCGGTTCCCACCGCATATGTGGAACGGGCGCAGCGCTTACTGGCTTCCGCCAGGCTGGAGCACAGACTGGATGCCTCCCCGTACCTGCTAAGTGGAGGCGAAAAAAGGCTCTTGAGCGTTGCGGCACAGTTCATCTTGCCCAAAAAGCTATACATTTTGGATGAGCCTACCGCAGGAACGGATTACGAAGGAGCGAATATTCTACTTCGTATGTGCACAGAGCAGTCTGCCGAAGGTGCGGCTTTTCTGGTCATCACCCACGATATGCAGGTAGCTGAAAGCTTTGCCAGCGATGTTCTGTGCATAGAAGAGGGCCATCTCTATAAAATGGAAAATAGTGAGATTAATCATACGATTATAGTTGACAAAAATTAACGATATGTAGACAATAATATATATACATCGTACAAAACAGGCGGCCTATATAGGCCGCCTGTTTACGATTATGCGGGGCGGGTAATAATCCATTCTGGAAAGGCAAACCGCACAGATACAACACAGTTTTTATAAGGGAAGGATTTGTGATTTGCTTGGGAAACGATAAACCCATGAAGCGCGGACTCGTGCTGACAGGTGTTCTATTGGCCACTTTTCTGGCCGCAATTGAAGGAACGGTTATCGGTCCAGCGGGACCGACGATTGTTAGCGAGCTGGGTAGCGTGAAATTGCTCAGTTGGATTTTCACGGCATATTTGCTGACGATGGCTGTGACCACGCCCATTTTCGGCAAGCTTAGCGATTTGTTTGGCCGAAAACCCATTTTTTTAATCGGCTGTTCGTTGTTTGTACTTGGCTCGTTGCTTTGTATGATGGCTGGTAGTATGGAGCAGCTTATTATCTACCGGGCTATACAAGGGATTGGTGCGGGTGGTGTCATTCCCGTTACCTTTACCATCATCGGTGATATATACAAAATGGAGGAACGCGGCAAAGTCCAAGGCATGATCAGCTCCGTATGGGGAATTTCTTCCCTGATCGGGCCTCTCTTGGGCGGTTATGTGGTTACCTATTTTGGCTGGGAGTGGATTTTCGGCTTTAACGTCCCCTTTGGATTGCTGGCTATGTTCTTCATCGCCCGTTACTTGCGTGAACAGGTAAGCAAGCGTACCGCACGTATTGACGTCCCGGGAGCGGTTACCTTTACCATCGGGATGACGGCCCTCTTGCTCGTATTGGCACTGGGTGGGCAGTATATCGGCTGGGCTTCTCCTGAATTGCTGGCCTTGGCTGCCGTAGCCATTTTGTTCCTGATTCTGTTTTTGGTTATTGAAAAACGCGCTCAGGAACCGATGGTGCCACTAAAGCTATTTGGGATACGGGATATTGCTTTTTCCTGTGCCGCAGCCCTGTTAGTCAGCACTCTATTGATCGGACTGACTAGCTATCTTCCACTATGGATTCAAGGTGTACACGGTGGAGATGCCGCTTCATCTGGTCTCGCCTTGGCTCCAATGTCCGTAGGCTGGCTATTTGGCTCCATGATCGGAGGACGCATTTTGCTGACCCTGGGCTCGCGTCGAACCTCTTTGATTGGGCTGACCCTGATTGTATTGGGGGCTTTCGTCATGACCTTGATGGGCCAAACGGCTCCGATCTGGCTGCTGTTCCTGTCTACATTGTTGTATGGACTGGGATTCGGCTTCTCGATAACTGTGTTTACGATTATTGCCCAGTCCTCGGTCGGGTTCCAGTTGCGTGGCGCGTCTACAGCTTTGAATACGTTCCTGCGTACGTTGGGGCAAACGATCGGGGTTGCAGCCTTCGGTTCATGGCTGAACTATCGCATCGCTGCCCAGACAGCCGATGGACAGCTAACTCAGCAAGGGGTTACGCAGGAGGATATTAATGGTCTGCTGGCCCCGCATGCTTCACAGAGTCTAAGTGACAAGGTTGCCGGATTACTTCGTTCTGTACTGGAAAACAGTCTGCATTCCCTGTTCGTTATCATGGTCGTTATTGCGGTTATTAGCTGGTTTGTCGTCCTCGGACTGCGGAACCGTCCGCCGGGTACGGAAGAAGAGGCAGATCAGCGCGTAAAGACACCACAAAGAGAACACGCATAAAAAAATAATATAAATCTTTCATGATAAAGAGACAGTCCGGTGCACCAAATAAGGGTCCGGGCTGTCTCTTTATGCAATGGTCTCTCCTCCTACTGATTCAGCAAAATAGCCACCTCGTATAGGACCGATAAATTCCCCGGTATACAAAAAGGAGATAAAAACCCCCTAGAGTTGCTATATATTCATAGGGTATAGGTAACAAAATGGTAAAAAAGTCTTAAGAAATTGTAACAAAAAATTTGTTTCTGAATTGAGCTGTAGGGTACTAAGGAACCATTTTTTTGAATCCGCTTACAAATTGGGCTTTGTATGATTTATTTTAGAACGAATTTGCATGTGAATGAAGCAACCAACCTAGCAAAATGGGACACGGAAAAAAATCAAGTAGCAAATTTTTCTGAATGTAATGAAAATGAAAAAAATAAGAATTTTCAGAAAATTACTAGGAAAATATGAGGATGAAATTCATAGAGGGACCTGTTTTCTTACCTCACATAATAGGGCTTTTCAGTCTATATCAATCGTTTGACATACCATATAAAATGGCCCTAACAACCAAAAAGTTGGGTTTCAAATCTAGAAGCATAATTAGATTAAGGGAGATGGAGTACTTGAAGTTTAACAAATGGTTCAGTAAAGCAGCCACTGCAACAGTAGCAACTACCTTGCTGTTAGGAGGTGGCGTTCAGGCTTTTGCCGAGGAAAATGATGCATTTGATCTCAAAACAGACAATGCATTTACGCAAATTACGCGTAATGACATGCTGAATATTTTCAAACAGCAAGGCAAAGAGAAATATGAGGTTCCGTCCTTCGATGCGTCTACAATTAAAAATATTCCTTCTGCTATGGGTCGCGACAGCTCAGGCAAGCTGATTGATTTCGATGTCTGGGACTCTTGGCCGTTACAAAATGCCGATGGCACAGTAGCCAATTACAAAGGGTATAATATCGTTTTTGGATTAGCAGGCGATCCTAAAAGAGCAGAGGATACATTTATATATCTGTTCTATCAAAAAGCGGGTAATACCTCGCTGAGCGGCTGGAAAAATGCCGGAAGAGTATTTAAAGACAATGATAAATTACTTGCCAACGATCCGATTCTAAAAAATCAGTCAGAAGAATGGTCCGGTTCTGCTACGTTAACCGCTGATGGACAAGTACGTTTATTCTATACCAGCAGACAGCCCTTTGAGCCGAATAACCAACTATACGGTAAACAGACCTTGACTACGGCTCAAATTAATCTCTCTCAGCCTGATGAGGAGACACTGAAAGTGGATGGTATCGAGGATTTGAAACCGATCTATGACGGTGGTGATGGCAAAACCTATCAAAATGTTCTGCAAAGCGTCGGAGTGGAAATGGATAATCATACCTTTAGAGACCCTCACTATGTCGAGGATCAAGGCCACAAATATATTATATTTGAAGCCAACACAGGGACAGAAACAGGCTATCAGGGCGAAGATTCAATTCAAAACCCAGCTTATTATGGCGGCAATAAGAAATTTTTCACGGAAGAGCAACAAAACCTGCTGCAAAGTCCTAAGAAAAAGGGAGCTGAGCTGGCGAACGGCGCACTGGGTATCGTTGAATTGAATGATGATTATACGTTGAAAAATGTAATGCCTCCTTTGATTGCATCCAATCTGGTAACAGATGAAATTGAACGGGCGAATGTGTTCAAAATGAACGGTTTGTGGTATTTATTTACGAGTACGAGAGGTTCCAAGGTGACTGTAGATGCGATCGGTGACGATGATATTTACATGCTGGGTTATGTTTCTACTTCCTTGACAGGGCCTTATAAACCGCTGAATGGAACCGGTCTCGTTCTTCATCAGGATCTGGATCGTGATGATATTACCTGGACGTATGCCCATTTTGCTATCCCGCAAGGCAAAGGCAATAACGTAGTCGTTTCGAGTTATATGACTAATCGCGGGCTTTTCCCGGATCACAAATCTACTTTCGCACCAAGCTTCCTGCTGAATATTAAAGGCTCGAAAACCTCTGTTGTGAAAAACGGTATTCTGGAGCAAGGGCAAATCACGATTGATCCAACGGATGACAAAAAAGAACCTCCATATAATTATGGAAAGAAATAAGTAGCTTATACAGTATGTCCGAAGGCGGCAGCTTGGTAGCTTACCGATCTGTCGTCCATCGGGCGGTACATAACGATGCAATGAAAGGTAAGGAGGATCGTCATAATGAAAAAAAAAACTCCCAAGAGCATTTGGATACGATCCGTTGTAATTATCACAGGCTTAACTATATTTATAGCTATGGGATGGAGTATGTACCAACAGGATGCAGCCAAACCCCAAAAACCTGCTGCAATTCCCAAAAATCAAGCTAATCAAAGTAAGCATACAACACCAACCTACCGGGCATCCTATCATTTTACCGTTCCGGATAAGTGGAAGAATGATCCTCAACGGCCCATTTATTTTGATGAAAAATATCATTATTACTATTTATATAATCGTGACTATCCCAAAAAGAACGGTACAGAATGGCGACATGCCACATCAACCGACCTGGTACATTGGAAAGATGAAGGGGTGGCGATTCCAAAATATACGAACCCGAATGGAGATCCTTGGTCCGGTTCGGTCGTGATCGATGATAATAATACCGCAGGTTTTGGAAAAGGCACGCTGGTAGCCATTGTGACGCAGCCCTCCGCAGATGGCGGAAAGCAGGAACAATTTTTGTGGTACAGTAAGGACAAAGGCAAGACGTTTACTTCTTACCGCAACAAGCCTGTGATGTCCAACCCCGGTACAAAGGACTTCAGAGATCCCAAAATCATCCGAGATACTCAACGTAATCAATGGGTGATGGTCATGGCAGAGGGAACGAAGATTGGTTTTTATGAGTCTGATAATTTAAAGAATTGGCGGTATACGAGCGGCTTTCAAACGGAAAATATTGGGCTTGTGGAATGTCCTGACCTTTACCGGATGCGTGCGGATGATGGAACCTATCAATGGATTCTAGGTGTGAGCGCCAATAGCAAATCAACAGGCGGACCCAACACGTATGCCTATTGGACGGGAGATTTTAATGGAGAAGCATTTCTCCCTAATCACAGTGAACCTGAGTGGCTGGATTATGGGTTTGACTGGTATGGTGCAGTTACGTTCGAGGAAGGAAAAGACAAAGATAAATATAGTCACCGTTATGCTCTGGCCTGGATGAATAATTGGGATTATGCCAATAACACGCCTACCCTAAAGGAAGGCTTTAATGGAATGGATTCGATTGTTCGCCAAATTCGACTAAAAGTTACGGCAGATGCTGGATATCGTTTGGTTTCACAGCCGGTACCCAATTTGGAGCGATTCCAAACATCCAAAAAATCATTAGGAACGATTAAAGTAGAGGGTGCTCACCGGCTTCCGGTAGCAGGCGATGCCTATCAGTTAGAGGCGGATGTATCTTGGTCCACGATTAAAAATGTAGGATTGAGGCTTCGAGAGTCGACGGATGGCAAGCGTCATGTCGATGTGGGTGTCTCAGTAGACGGTCAATACTCCTACGTAAATAGAGCCAACACCGGGCAGCCGGATCAGAGTGGAAAATATGTGGAGAGCAAGGCGCCTTTTGATACTAATAAGAAAAAGGTTCACCTGAACATTCTCGTCGATAAAACCAGTATTGAAGTGTTTGTCGATGGTGGAGAAGTAGCTTATTCCTCTTTAATATTTCCACGGTTAGAGGATCAGAGAATCACTCTGTTTTCCGATGGCGGTCCAGCAATTTTTAATAATGTAGTAGTCAAACATTTTAGTCGATAGCAGGTACTTATGCTGCTCGTAAGCTTGGGCATATTTCGCTCTATTCAGGTATATGAAAAGTCCACCCATGAATATAAGGGTGGACTTTTCTGTGTAAATCTAAATTTTTGTTTAGCACAGCTATAAGATTGTTCGTTTATTCACAAACGATCAGTTGCTAAAATTACTATTCATTCTATTTGTGATAAGGTGACAAGTTATCAGCGCTACGGCCCAATTTTTTAAGCAAGCCGATGAGTTGATCTCTTTCGGTTTCACTGATTCCGCTAAAGGCACGTTCAATCTGACGTGTATAATCAGGATAAATTTCGTCCATGACACGTTGTCCTTCGTCCGTCAATTCTGCATATATAATCCGACGATCTTGGTCGCACGGGTGACGGTGCAAATAACCGCGGCTTTCCAGCTTGTCAATAACATAAGTGACATTTCCGCTTTGCAGAAGCAGCTTTGCTCCAATTTGTTGGATTGGCTGCGCGCCCTTGTGATATAAAACTTCCATCACGGCGAAGGCCGTTGGGTTGAAGCCCACCGTTTTGATGCCAGCAACCGCATGTTCGTTTACACTTTTGAATGACTTGGCAAACACGCTATACAAATGCATGGATTGCTGTGTCACCAATGTTCGGTAATCTATCATCTTCATTCCGCCTTTATGTATGGATTTGGGCATCCTTTGACCGCTCGGCTCGGATGACCGGGCAACCATACCCTTGTTACTAGCATAAAGGGATTTACGTAGCGAAAACATGCGATTTGTCACAGTAGCTGCTTTTTTAACTATTTAATTTCAAAGCTTTAAAGTAAATTTTTGAAAAATAAAGGTTTTGAATGTAAAAATACTGTTCCGCTTGGTTATATTAAAAATAACATACCTAGCTTGATGAACCCCAATTAACCAAATAGCTACTTCAGAGGAGATGAAACACATGGATACAGGTTCTTTCCGTTTTCAATTTCGTGATCCGCAGCAAGCTGCCCAAGCCTGTGAAACATTAAAGGAAATTGGATACTCCGCCAGCACAAATGGTGACACAGGTCTCAGTGTTCATATTGAGAACCAGGATGTGCTGTCTGCATTGGAAATTTGCCAAGCCTATGAAGGAAGCATGATTGAGGTAGGGACTCTTTTCTCTAAACCGGATGAATATCCCGGTTTGCAAGGAAATATAGGTGTACAACATCCAGGTTATAGCCCGGAAGATTGGATTATCCCGGCACACACGATCAACGAAGACTGGAGCGAAGCTTATAAAAATGGCTCCTCTCAAACGTATACTAATACGATGGAGGAGCACAACGTCAGCTCTGATCAACAACCTGAAGACGAAGTGGATGGATTTTCTGGAAGCATCCATATCTGATTTTGTCCTAAAAGTCATGATTAGAATTTGAGTCTTCACTGCTCAGCTCCTACTAGGATAAAGCTCCTATAAGACCATTAATTATTGTGGCTTTGAAGGAGCTTTTTTTGTGTGAGAAAAACTCAGTTAGAGCTTTCACCAGAATTGAAATTCTGTAGGATATGCAGCAAAGCTGTTAATCTTCATGAACAAATTTTTAATTATATGAAGAACAATGGTTACTATAACGCTTATGATCCGGATCAGCAAATACAAATGGATATTCAAAATGCAGACAAAGCACTTTCTTTGTCTAAATTTTGATAATTAATTAACGCAATAAAAGAATTATTTATTTAGTCCCAAATGAAGTCTCTGGTTTTATGTAGAAAAAGTATCAGCAAACCTTAAACGAGTTTGCTGGTGCTTTTTTATTATATAAATAGTCACACTAATCCTAGAAATCACAAATAACGAAATGAATTGCTGTCCACATGAAATATGGTGAAGAAGGCAAACATAATATCGAAGAACTAGGTCTCAATATCAGGAATAGGGTGATTTTCATTATGGGCAAGTCTTCAGCTGTTAAGCAAAAAGATCAAAAACTAAAATGGTGGCAACTTAGCTTATTAGGCGTTGCAGGTACCATTGGTACAGGATATTTCCTCGGGTCTGGCTTAGCGATCTCCATAGGTGGTCCAGCCGTGCTGATTGCATACTTTTTTGCAGCAGTGGGAACATATGTGGTGTTTGATGCCCTTTCGCGCATGACGGCAGATCATCCTGAACAGGGTTCTTTCCGTTCCTATGCCCAAAAAGCATTTGGAAGTTGGGCAGGATTCGGCAGTGGATGGGTGTATTGGTTCTCAGAATTGCTTATCAATGGGAGCCAACTAACCGCGCTATCTATATTCTCACGCTTTTGGTTTCCTCAGGTACCGATGTGGATATTCGCAGCAGGCTTCGGGATTTTAGGGCTTGTGATTGTTTTTTTTGGCAATAAGGGTTTTGATCGAGTTGAAAATGTACTGGCCATCATAAAGATGGCAGCTATTGTTATGTTTCTGGTCTTGGCCGTTGCTCTTTTGGCAGGCTGGATCGGAGGAGGAAAATATAATCCGAGGTTCCCCATCAGTTACAAAGAATTTTTTCCGACTGGGGGCATAGGATTGTGGTCATCTTTTATTTTTGCCTTTTATGCATACGGAGGTATTGAAGTACTCGGAATTATGTCTAATCGGCTTCAAAAACCGGAGGATGCACCTAAAGCAGGCAAGGTAATGCTGATTACACTGGTTGCAGTGTATGTGCTTTCGATTGGTCTGGCTGTGTCTATGGTGCCATTAAGTGCCTTTAACCCGAAAGAAAGTCCTTTTGTGCTTGCGCTTAGCAGCGATCATTTGGTTTTTGTGCCTCATTTATTTAATGGAGTGCTTATTATTGCAGGGTTCTCCACAATGACAGCATCCCTATACGCAGAGACATCTATGATGCTTACGCTTGCACAGGAAGGAGATGCGCCCACATTATTTTCACGGAAGTGGAAGGGCAAATATCCTCTTTATGCACTTAGTTTGATCTCCGTTGGATTAATCTCAGCCATCGTAATGTCGTTGCTGCTACCGGGAAAAGTATATGAATATATCACTACTGCAGCGGGTTTAATGCTGTTGTATAATTGGTGCTTTATTTTGCTGTCTTCAGGTAAGCTACTGGAATCGAGCAAATCAAACAATATTAAACGTTGGATTGGATTGTTGTTGATAGCTATGGCCGTGGTCGGATCATTTTTTCATAAACTTAGCCGCCCGGGAGTGTATATCAGCTTACTGCTTGTCTTGTTAATTGCAATATGTGACCTCATTGTACAATGGGTTCGCCGAAAGCACGCCAAGGAATCTCATTAACGTTGTCAGTGAGTTAAGCATTAGCGTAAAAAAAGTAATTGAAATGCTTGTACGCCAAAATAAAAGCCAAAACCGATAAGAGATAATCCGGACATCCAAGAAATGGTTTTAAGCAAGCCGGTTTTTAGGAACCGCCGGAAAATACTTGAAGCGGCTGCCATGGTCACATCCCAGAGTAACACGCCTAATACAATCGCTCCGCTATAGATCATTAGCTGTTGTACTGGATATGTATTAGCGACGTTTGCGAGTATGGATCCGTAAATGCCAAGCCAAAAAAGGATGGAGAGGGGATTAAATAATGACATTAGAAAACCGGACATAAATGAGTTACTTAATGTATTACCATTTCCCCTTAATTCGGATTCTGAAATCACACCTGCATTTTTGATGCTTTCAATACCTGTATACACAAGTACGAAAAAACCAAACAGCCATAAAAAAGCTTTGACAAACGGAGCATTAAGAAGGTGAATCATTCCCAAATAAACAAGCAGCATATAGATAATGTCTGCGGTTATTGCACCAAGCCCAATAAACCAGGCGTGCCAAAAACCATTCTTGATGCCTCGATCCAACTGTGCGGCATTAATCGGTCCAATGGGAGCCGAAAGTGACAGACCTAGAAAAATATAACTGATAAATGTATTAATGTCCTTTTTCCTCCTTGAGTATTATTGGATGTTATGTATTTGTCTATTTAAGTTTATTCGGACAAACCCATTTGTAAGACCATATTTTTTGTGCGTATATTGTAGGAGTAGCCTCGTTATTGCCAACCACCTATCAATGAATTAAATCTAAAAAAGGAGCTCTAATTCCGTTCACACGAGGATTAGAGCTTTTATAATGCAGATCATAAGTTCATCAAATAAATGGGCTTGACACTTTTATTGAAAGCGCTTATATTTATCTCGTAAACAATACGTTATATAACGTTATATAAAAAGGAGAGGTAAAAATGAATGTACAACAGACGGTTCAGACGATTTATGAACAAGCAAGTGGAGAGATTTCTGAGGTGTATTTAGTAGCCTGCGGGGGCTCATTAGTCGATATGTATCCCTCAAAATATTTTCTGGACAGTGAAGCAAAGAAGCTGGTAGCAGGGATGTATACGGCGAATGAGTTTGTGCATGCGCTGCCAAAACGATTAGGTAAAAACGCTGTAGTCATCGTTTGTTCCCATGGAGGAAACACGCCGGAGTCGGTTGCGGCTGCTAAATCAGCCAAAGAGAAAGGCGCTTACACCATCGGCTTAACCCACAATAGTGAAGCGACACTGCTCAATTATTCTGATTATTCATTCCTCTACGAGTGGGGAGATGAGAGCGATGTCAAAAATAACCCGATGGCTATTATTTTGGAGCTTGCTGTTGAGCTGCTTCAAATCGCTGAAGGCTATGTGCATTATCAAGCTTTCCAGAACGGCTTGGGAGCAATCAATGGAATTATTAACCGGGCAAAAATACAAGTTGAACCGCGTGCCAGTGTATTCGCTGACAAATATCGCAATGAAGATCTCTTCTATATCCTGACCAGCGGAGCTTCTTATGGACATGCGTACGGATTTGCTATCTGTTCTCTGATGGAAATGCAATGGCTTCATGCGGCTTCAATCCATTCCGGTGAATTTTTCCACGGACCGTTTGAAGTAACGGATAAAGAAACTCCATTTATTCTGATGATCAACGAAGGACGCACACGGGCATTGGATGAGCGGGCACAGACTTTCCTGAATCAATATGCCGAGAAAGTGGAAGTGATTGATGCAAAGGAGCTTGGAATCGGAACCATTGCCGACGAGGTCGTCGAGTTTTTTAACCCGGTTTTATTTTACAGCATTGTATGTGTTTATCGTGAAGCACTCGCAAATGTACGCAATCACCCACTGGAAACTCGTCGTTATATGGGCAAGGTAGCTTACTAAGCGCACTTACCAACAGGAGGAAACCATCATGAAAGTTCTAGGCATTGGCGATAATGTGGTAGATAAATATGTTCATCTGCGCATGATGTATCCTGGCGGCAATGCGCTTAATTTCAGTGTGTTTGCCAAAAAAGCGGGAGTAGATGCAGCCTTTATCGGAGTATTCGGAGATGATAACGAAGCACAGCATGTGGAACACATTCTCCGTGAGCTGGAAATCGACATTTCACGGTGCAGATATCACAGCGGTGAGAACGGCTGCGCACGTGTAACCTTGGAAGACGGAGACAGAGTATTTCTGGGCAGCAATGAGGGAGGAGTTACACGTCTCCATCCGCTGAAGCTGAGTGAAGATGACAAGGCCTATGTTGGCGGGTTCGACCTTATTCACACCGGCTTGTACAGTCATACAGGACACTTGCTGCCTGAATTGAAGATGCTGGGAATCCCTCTTTCTTTTGACTTTTCGGATGATTTCATAGATGCACAGGTGGAGAAATATATTGCGTACGCCGATTTCGCTTTCTTCTCTTGTAGCCATATGACGGATGAAGAGACACAGAACTATATCCGCTCCAATCGAAAAAAAGAGGGGCAAATTCTGGTAGCCACACGCGGCGGCGATAGATCTATCGCCTATGATGGTACTAAGTTCTATTATCAAATGCCTGATTCCGTGGACGCTATGGATACGATGGGGGCAGGAGACTCTTATATAACCGCCTTTTTACTGAGCTTTTTGAAAAATGGCAACATTCAGGACGCTATGGTAGAAGGCTCGAGGGTTGCTGCTCAGAGCTGTCTGGTAGAAGGTTCTTTCGGATACGGCGTCCGCTACTAAAAAAATTATGTTCAAATATCTTCACTTGTAAGAATATGTAACATTTGATACTCTAAGTGGGAGTAATATAACGTTATATGACAAGTGAGGGCACATTATGTTGAATTCGGACCAAGCAGAGCCATTATATATTCAATTACAAAAAGCGGTCAAAACTGCTATTCATAATGGAACATTTACGCAGGGAAGCCGTATACCGACCGAAACTGAGCTAAGCGAGACCTACAATGTAAGTCGAATTACCGTAAGAAAAGCCATTGCCGAATTGGTTCATGAAGGTTATCTGACCAAACGTCAAGGAAAAGGTACCTTTGTCAATGTACCCAAAATTGGGCGGAAGATTGAACATGTCATCAGCTTTACGGCTGCCTGCAAATCCAACGGCCTATCTTCACACAGTGTGGTCACAGAACGTGAAATCATAGAAGCAGATGAGGAAGTTGCACATCAGTTGCAGCTGCAACAAGGAGAAAAAGTGTTATATATTCAGCGCAAAAGATACGCTGGTGGTCGACCGCTAATGCTGGAGAATAATTTGTATCCTTATGACCGATTTTCTTTTCTAATGGAAGAGCAGTTGGAGGGCTCTGTATACGAACTGTTGCGTCATAAATACAGCATTGATCCTAACCAACCAGGAGAGACGATATTACAAATCTCTTTGGCGGATGAATACCAGGCAAAGCTGCTGGAGACGGCCATCGGACAGGCGTTGTTCTACATGCACACGATTATTTATGATCAGCATGGAAGCCCCGTTCATGTAGGTAAACAGTACATCATTGGAGATCGTTATCAATTCTCAATTTAAATCCGTTGCCTGTTATGTAAATGTATTCAGGTACGGCGCAGCTTCTGCTTCCACTCCATAAGAGAAGCAGAGGCTATATTATAACGTTATATTACGTTATGTAGTGAGGCGGATGAATGATGAGGGGGTGAAATTGTGCAAGGGAAGAATGACACATTAGCGGACAAAGTTTTACTGTCAAATGCTATTTTTAATGGCTTAGAAAATGAAGCCTCGCCAGGGTTTATTGCACTGCGAGGAGAATGTATTGCAGCTGTGGGTCGTCCCGAGGAGGCACAAGCTTGGATAGGAGCGGGAACGGTTGTCTGTGATTTGGGCGATGCTTTTATCATGCCAGGAGTTCATGACAACCATGTATTTTTTACCGGATATATGTCGATGCATCGAGGCGTGGATTTGACTCATGCAGACTCGATTGAAGAAGCAATGGAATCCATGCTACAAGCGGCAAACAATCTTCCGCCAGGGAAAGATGTAACCGCTTACGGTTGGAGCGAGGAAGGATGGGGCAAGCTGCCTGAGCAAAGCTTGTTGGACGAGTTGTTCCCTGATCGGGCGGTAATTGCCATTAACCTAAATAAAAGCTACTGCTGGATGAACCGACTGGCTCAGGAGAAATATCAATTTTTGCCGGATCAATGCAGTGCTGAGGCACGCGCTTTGCTGCTCCAAGCTATGATGAAGGATCACAGCCTTGTCAAACAAGAGTTTATGGAGTTTTGCCGCATACTAGCTGCACGAGGAGTTACCTCCATAAAAGATATTGGCTTTGACCGGCATAGCGAGCTGCTGCCAATTCTAGAAGAATTGAAAGAAACAGGAGAACTGCCGCTCCGATTTCATTTCTCGCTTGAACCCGTTGTTGAACCGTTGGATATTGCCACCGGTATGAAGTATAAAGCACTTTATAATGGAGACCTTATTCGTTTCCAAGGATACAAGCTGATGCTTGACGGCGTCGTAGCAGATCATACGGGGGACATGCTGGAACCTTACGCAGATATGCCCGGAGTAACGACTTTGAGTACGGTTGACTACAAAAAGATTGAAGCCTCTGTGCTGGAAGCGGACAGCCAAGGTATCAAATGCTGCTTAACTGCAGAAGGTGATGCTGCGATTCGCCAAGCGGTATCCATAATTGAAAAATGCCGCGAACAACAAGGTAATAACCTTATCGGACATTCTATTAGTGATCTAGAGTATCCTCATCCAGATGATCTGACAAGAATGGGAGAGAACGAAATTTTTGCCGAAGTCTATGCCCAAATACTGCTGCTGAATCCTTCTTACGAAGATGCTTATATGTCTGCTGTAGTAGGAAAAGACAATGAAAACCGCTTTTATAATTATAAATCCATGCTGGAAGCTAACGTGCCGGTCACCATAGGTACTGATCTGCCTTTATTTATCACGAGTGTTCCTGATTCACTGTACTCAGCTTCTCATCGGTTATTTCCGGACGGATCACCTGCTGGAGGCTGGTATCCCGATCGTGGGATGCCGCCATCCGAAGTTTTAAAAGCATGGACCATTAATGGAGCCAGACATTGTTATATGGAAGAGGTCACAGGCACGCTGGAGGCTGGAAAATATGCTGACATCGCCGTTTTTGACCGCAACCTTCTTAATGCATCCGCTGGTGATATCAGAGATGCCCAAGTGATACTGACCATTATGGGAGGGAAGGTTACTTATAACCATTCTTGGAATGAGGGATAAGCATGAACATCGAGAAAAAGAAATGGAAATTATCCTTGCCCCATAGCTATACCTTAATATTTTTGATTATTATTACAGTCGCCGCATTGACATGGATTGTACCCAGCGGACAATTTGACCGGCATGAAGTTACAGTGAACGGTGTGACCAAAACCGCGATCGTTTCGGGAACCTATCACACTGTACCCAAAACGGGTGAGAACGGTGATTTAAGACAAGGACTCCCCCAAATCCTAAGCGCTCCTATTGAGGGGATTATCAATGCCGCCGATGTGGTCTCTTTTGTCCTTATTGTGGGCGGCTCCTTCGGGATTATACTGCAGACGGGAGCCATTGACCGTGCCCTGACAGCTCTTGCCAGGCAGCTGAAGAATAAGGGGATTCTGCTTATTCCAATTGCCATGGTTATATTCAGTCTCGGAGGCTCTACCTTTGGGATGAGCGAAGAAATTATTCCGCTTTATGCGATTTTTATTCCATTAATGTTTGCCCTAGGCTTCGATTCTATGACTGCTATTCTCATTCTATTTCTGGGAACGCAAATTGGCTATGTTGGTTCGACTGTTAATCCATTTTCAGTATTGATCGCCCAGGGGATCGCAGGAGTAGAGGGGAATCCTCAGCTTTGGCTGAGATTTATTGAATGGCTTGTATTTACTATGATTTCTATTGCCTTTACGATGTGGTATGCGCACCGGGTTAAGAGAAATCCGGAGAAATCCATTGTTTTTCAGAGTGATATTATAAATCGCGAGCAGTTTATAAAAGAAAATACAGGTGAGGACGTCGTCTTCACGTTTCGGGACAAATTAATTATAGGTGGATTTATTGTAACGCGTGGAGCAATTGTCTGGGGAATTTTGGCCAAAGGCTGGTATATGACTGAAATCGGCGCCCTTTTCTTCGCACTCGGTCTTTTTGTCGGAGTAGTTACTAAAATGAGCCAGAAGGAAATAGCTGAGAATTTTGTAAAAGGGTGTGGAGAATTCATCTACGCTGCAGTGATCATAGGTCTCGCCCGCGGAATTCTGATCATCGCCGAACAG
Source organism: Paenibacillus sp. FSL H8-0168 (assembly GCF_038592955.1). Taxonomy (NCBI): domain Bacteria; kingdom Bacillati; phylum Bacillota; class Bacilli; order Caryophanales; family Paenibacillaceae; genus Paenibacillus; species Paenibacillus sp. FSL H8-0168. The sequence continues at coordinate 839,269 of NZ_CP151948.1, forward strand.
GGTATGATCATCGATACCGTATTGAATGCACTCGCAAGCATTCTGGAAGGATTGCCAAGTTACTTGTTCACCACCATTATGTTGGTTGCACACAATATTATTACTTTCCTGGTTCCATCTTCTTCGGGGGAAGCTGCACTAACAATGCCTGTACTTGCACCCCTTGGCGATCTTGTAGGTATCAATCGTGAAGCAGTAGTCACAGCGTACCAATTCGGTAACGGGTTAACCAATCTCATTTCACCGACAGGCGGAGTACTGCTGGCGGGATTGGCCATTGCCCGGATCAGCTTTGGACAGTGGCTGAAGGTAATCTTCAAGCTATTCCCCATCCTGTGGTTAGTTGCTGCTATTTTTGCTGCGATTTCGGCTGCGGTGGGTATCTAATAAATCAAGTGAGAGCCCCTGTCTTTTAGAGACAAGGGTTTCTTTTTGTGCATAAGTTTACGTGAAAAATGAATAATATGGATAGCATTTTCCTAAGGAGGAAATAAAATTTGATGCATGCTGATAATAGATTACTCATTGCTGCTCTAGGCGGTGTTAATGAAATCGGGAAAAACATGTATTTCATCCAATACGATCAGGATATTGTCGTTATCGATTGTGGCTCCAAGTTTCCTGATGAGAACTTGCCTGGTATTGACCTTATTGTGCCCGATGTCACCTATCTGCTGGAAAATCAGGATAAAGTCAGGGCACTCATTGTGACTCATGGGCATGAGGATCACATCGGAGGTATTCCCTATCTGCTGAAGCAGATTAATATGCCTGTTTATGGGACAAAGCTCACCATCGAATTAATTAAGATTAAGTTAAGGGAGCACAATCTTTTACGTGATGCTGAGCTTCATCTTATAGATGCAGATTCAACCGTTCAAGCGGGAACGATTCAGGCCTCCTTTTTCACCACGGTCCACAGTATTCCGGATTGCCTGGGTGTCTTTTTTCAGACACCGGAAGGCAATGTGGTCCATACCGGGGATTTCAAATTCGATATGTCTCCCGTAAGCGGACCTTTTCCCGATCTTCATCGAATGGCTGAAATAGGAAAGAAGGGGGTAAAAGTGCTGCTCTCCGAAAGTACAAATGCGGAAAGACCGGGATTTACCCCTTCAGAACGTTTGGTTGGCGGACATATTTTGGATGCTTTCGCCAGAGCCAAACAGCAAGTATTTATTTCTACATTTGCATCCAATGTGAACCGTGTCCAACAAGTCATTGACGCGGCTGTGGAAACAGGTCGCAAACTGGTTTTACTCGGACGCAGTATGATAAATGTGGTTTCGGTGGCCAAGGAGCTGGGCTTCTTGCACATGCCTGAGGACTTGTTGATTGAGGCGGGGGAAACAGAGCGGTTTCCCGCAGAAGAAATTGCAGTTTTATGTACCGGAAGCCAGGGAGAGCCGATGGCCGCATTGTCACGTTTAGCCAATTCCCTGCATCCCAAAATCGAAATTTTGCCTGGTGATACGGTCATCATTGCTGCGGGAGCCATACCGGGGAATGAGCGAAACCTTTCCCAGGTCATTGATAACTTGTATGTGCTAGGTGCCCAGGTTATTTATGGATCAGGCAGCTCCACGGGGATGCACGTATCCGGTCATGGCAGCCAGGAAGAATTAAAATTAATGATGACCCTGATGAAACCTGAGTATTTGATTCCCATACACGGTGAATTCAGGATGTTGTATCAGCATCGTCAGCTAGCGGAGTCTGTGGGGATTCCGATGGAGAATGTATTTATCGTCCATAACGGTGACACTGTTCAAATCGAAGAGGGAAGGGCATCCCTGGGGCCCAAAGTAGCAGCCGGCAATAGCTTGGTAGACGGGTTGGTAACAGGGGACGTAGGTAATATTGTACTACGAGACCGTAAAAAGCTTTCTTCAGACGGAATGCTGATTATTGTGATGACGTTGAGCAAAAACGAGAAGCAAATGCTCGCAACGCCAGAGGTCATTTCAAGAGGCTTTGTATATGTTAAGGATTCCGAAGAGCTCATGAGTCAGATCCACGACACGATTATGTCTACAGTGAACGAGTTAACAGAGATCGAAATGAGTCAGTGGGGACTGATTAAGCAGATGTTAAAAGATGATGTTGGCCGGTTTATTTACAGTCAGACCAAGAGAAGACCCATGATTTTACCTATCATTATTGAGGTTTAGGAATAGCGGCAAACGTCAAAACAAGATGGATCTTGTTCAATACGCGATTACTCAAAAAAAGACTTAAATCAGCAATACAACTGATTTAAGTCTTTTTGATTTCCTTCCTACTTTTCCTATAAGAATGCGGATGTAATGGCGGTTGCAGCGCAGCGGAGGATTTGAATCTGGAGAAGCGACAGCGATCATAAGATCAAAGCCTACGCGTAGTGTCTCCCACTCCTACAGCATCACGTTTAAAGCCGCTTGCGTTCCTGCTGTATGCCCTGTCGTAAACGCCGCTGTAATATTATAACCACCTGTGTAACCGTGAATATCGAGAATCTCACCGCAGAAGAACAATCCAGGCATCAGCTTGGACTCCATCGTTTTCGGATTAATTTCCTTCAAATTCACACCGCCCCCGGTAACAAATGCTTCCTTCAGAGAGAGCGTACCGTTCACACGGATTGGAAACGCCTTAATGCGATGAGCAAGTTCTTGCCATTGCTGCTTGGGAATATGATCATAGGTCAAGTCCTCACGCAGTTCGGCTTGCTGGAGCAACAATGGAATCAAGCGTTCCGGTAAATAAGGCTTAAGCACATTTTTGATCGCTTTTTTAGCATCGACCGATGCCAATTCCAGCGTCTCACGGTAGACTTCATCGGCATGTTTGTGAGGCAGTAAATCCAGAGTCAACAACACCGTGTTTACCTTATCCTTTTTCATTCCCTTGACGACAAACTGACTGCACCGCAAAGCAGTTGGGCCAGATAGACCGAAATGTGTAAAAATCATATCTCCTTCATGGACGACAACTTTTTTTTGCTTCGCATTCCATACGGTCAGACTGATATCGCGTAAGGATAGTCCCTGAAGCTCTTTCGTCTGGATGAACGTCTCGCCTGAGGTCAACGGCACCTCTGTTGGGTACAGTTCCGTAATCGTATGCCCTGCTTGTTCTGCCCATGCATAGCCGTCACCTTCCGAGCCTGTATGTGGGACGGATTTGCCGCCAACGGCTACAATGACATTACGGCTATGTAGGATTTCACCGGAACGCAGCCGCACCCCAGCCGTATGACCTTCATTGTAAATAACCTCTTGAACAGGACAGCTTGTCCGAATCTCGACTCCTTGAGAGCGTACCTTGTTGATCAAAGCATCGACAACTGTTTTGGCTTTGTCCGTCACTGGAAACATACGCCCATTGTCTTCCTCCTTTAAGGCTATACCCAGCTGTTCAAAAAAGGCGATGATATCCCGATTGCCGAAAGCCGCCAGTGCACTGTGCAGAAAACGGCCATTGCCGGGAATGTGCCGAATGAGTTCGTCCAGCTCTTTGGCATTCGTGACATTGCAACGGCCTCCACCAGAGATCCCCAGCTTTCGCCCGAGCTTATTTCCCTTTTCCACTAAAAGCACCTTGGCGCCCTCACCGCTGGCAGCGGCAGCAGCCATTAATCCAGCTGAGCCGCCTCCGATCACAATAACGTCGTAAGTCATAGACCTCTTCCTTTTCGTCGACAAATTTTCAAAAAATTCAGAATGGTGTAACCGATTTTTCATCATATCGTAATACCGTCGCTTTAGATAGCCTTAGAACGCAGTAAATACGTATATATTTCAATTTTCAGGAATTTATAACACGTAAAAACGATCCATTTATATACATCTGGTATTTAGCAGATTTTGTCGTTCTACACCGGGATTTTAACACATATATTGTAATATATTGTAGCCTGTGCTTTAATTCAACTAACGGCGTCAAGGAAAGATGATGAGGGGGAGAAGTCCTTGTTAATTGCGTTGAAGGAAAGTGTGCTCCAAGTTCTCCTTGCCGTTATATCGGCGGGTTTTTTCTCTATATTAACGGATTATGGGGATAAGAAAAAGGTTTGGGGCGGCAATCTGCTTCCTGGACCTAATCAAGGAATACTGTATCTGTGTTGCTTGCCAGCCATATTGCTATGTACACTCTTTCAATATCAGTCTCCGTATGGTCTACCTTCCAATCTCGGTATTATTCCCCTTGCTGTTGGCATCATGTACGGTAGACGTCGCACTGCCTTCGTGCTCGCCGCTTCCGCACTGATGGGTGTCCTGATTATAGCCCAGTCGACAGAAATGTCCCCGATGTATGTGGGCACGGGTTTTATTCTTTTTCCTTTTATGCTGCTGCATGTCAAGTTTTTTCAAAGAGGAACTTTGTTGGATAAAAAACTCCTAATCTCCGCATATGTTGTGGCTGATATGCTGTTTAAGGCGATATTTCCGCTACTGTGGGGCAAACAGGATATTTCGGTATACATTCCTGACTTACTTACAACGTTCTGGAATATTGGTGCAGGTGTGCTGGCAAGTTTTACGGTCGTGAGTCTGATGCATAATGCCTTTGAGAAGCTGGCGCTGCGGCGTGATGTGACTGAATTTACGAGCAAATACTTAATTGAAGTGGATAAGCTGCGTCAAGTTATGGATTTGATGCCGTTATCTCTTGTTACTCTGGACAGCGAAGAACGAGTTATACATATGAACAAAACGATGCTGGAACTCTACCAGGACTTCGATCCCTACATTACACTGCCTGAGGTAGTAGGCCGTCCATTGACCTCGTTATATGGTTTTAGCTCTTTGCCTGTGGTTAACGAACGAGTTGCAAAGGCGTTGGAAGGAGAGGCGGGTGCTGATTTTATAAATGTTACTCCCAAAGTATTCTTCTCAAGTTTCCTTCCTATTCGTGATAAACATGTAAACCAAACGACAGGCGTCATTATCGCCTTGCAAGATATTACAGAGCTGGAGACGCTGCGCAGTGAGCTAGGCAATTTCGAGAGGCTCAGTCTGGTCGGACAGATGGCAGCGGGTATTACACATGAAATACGTAATCCGATGGCGGTTGTGCGTGGGTTTTTACAGCTTATGCGTGAGAAAAGTCCAGAATCTCTCAACCATTACTACCGCATTGTGATGGAGGAACTCGATCGGGCGAACGGAATTATTAACGATTTCCTTTCACTGGCCCAGAATCGGATTGTCGAGAAAGAGCAATGTCATCTGCATGATATCATTCGCGAACTGACGCCTTTATTGTGGGCAGATGCGAATCTGAGGGGGCAGACGATTGAGCTAAAGCTGGAGGAACATGTGACGATGCTGCATTTGAACCCTAAGGAAATGAAGCAGTTGCTGCTTAATTTATCACGTAATGCGATGGAAGCTATGGGGGAAAAGGGGGTGCTGACCATTTCGACTCATGAGGAAGGGGATTTCGTGGAACTCGAAGTAAAGGACACAGGTCCGGGAATTCCGCAAAAACAGCTTGAAAAGCTGTTCCAACCTTTTTACACTACCAAAACGAAAGGTACAGGTTTGGGGCTGGCCTTATGTCAAAGTATAGTGGAGCGTCATCACGGTACGATTGCCGTAGACTCGGTGGAGGGAATGGGCACGCAGTTTAAAGTCCGATTGCGCAGAACCGTCCCGACTTACCGGGATCATGCTGAACCTCCTGTCATAAATTCTATACAGAAATAATCGTGCAAATATATAGCCGGATTTTTGCAAATTACGTGAAAAAGATTGTATAATGAAGTTTAGATGTCCATGCCTTTACTACGGCAAAGGATGAAATTAGAAACGTAGTATACATGATTTTTGGAAAAGGAGTGAAAGAATATGTCTATGTCTTTCGATCAATATATGAGAGATTCAGTTCAGCCAATGCGCGATGAACTGACGAATCTTGGGATTCAGGAACTGCGTACTTCTGAAGATGTGGAGGCCAAGCTGCCTAATGCCAAAGGGACAGTGCTGGTTGTTGTGAACTCGGTATGTGGTTGTGCCGCAGGCCAATGCCGTCCGGGTGTGGCTGAAGCGTTGAAGCATGATATTACGCCAGATCATCTGTATTCGGTTTTTGCCGGACAGGACAAGGAAGCAACGGCAAAGGCTCGCGAATTTTTCGCACCTTACCCACCGTCTTCCCCTTCCATCGCGCTGTTGAAAGACGGCGAGCTGGTTCACTTCATCGAGCGTCATCAGGTGGAGGATCGTTCGGCAGATCAGATCGCTGCTGATTTGACCAGTGCATTTGATCGTTTTTGCCGGTAAGACTGCTCAAGCTATGCCCCGCATTTTTCGCCTGCGAAACTTGCCGGGGCTTTTGCATGTTGGCTTGTGAAGGAAATTCCTAAAAAAGAGGTGCTTATCTGATGAGTTTGCAGGAACAGATTATTGCTGAATTGGGAGTACAGCCTACGATTAATGTAGAGGCGGAGGTCCGTAAGCGTGTGGATTTCCTCAAGTCGTATGTAACGAAAACGGGAAGCAAAGGGCTGTTAATCGCCATCAGTGGCGGGATTGATAGTGCAGTAGCAGCCGCTTTGTGCAAGCGGGCTACAGATGAATTGACGCAGGAACAAGGGGACGAATACAAAACACTGGGTGTATTCCAGCCATACGGCCAACAGGAAGATATCGAGCATAGCTACGCGGTAGCCAAAGCGTTCGACCTGAAATATGCTGGGGAAACGAACATTAAGGAAGCCGTGGACAAGGTTGCCGTGGAAGTAGAGCATACGTTAAAGGATATCGGTCTGGAGCGTTCCATTACTCCGCAAGTGAGAGGGAATGTAAAGGCAAGAACACGTATGGTGGTTCAGTACGCACTCGCGAATGAGCTGAATCTGCTCGTCGTTGGCACAGATCACGCTTCAGAAGCCATCACAGGCTTTTATACCAAATGGGGCGATGGTGCAGTCGATATTACGCCACTTAGTACGCTTAACAAACGTCAGGTGCGCTTGCTAGCCAGCTATCTTGGAGTTCCGCAGGCCATTTTGGACAAAGCGCCTACAGCAGGATTGTGGGAAGGCCAGACGGATGAAAAAGAACTGGGGATCTCCTACGAAGCAAACAGCGACTACCTGGAAGGCAAGGAAATTGACCCGGCGGCACGCGAAAAGCTGGAAAGCTTCTTTACACGTACAGCGCATAAGCGGACAAGCATCCCAGGAGTGTAAGCATTAATCTTATGGAATTGTAAAATCCTGAAGTAAATAAATGCGGCGATCCGCCCGGCGGATCGCCGTTTGTATTGAAGGGGCAATAATTTAATTGGTGATCCACTCAATGAAGCGGCGGGTTTCAGTAATCGCTTGGTCCAGTGGAAGGCTACCTCCCTGGAATGGATGAACGGTATTAAAGGTATGATTGCCGCCTTGAATTTGTACCCATTCGATGTCGGGACGAACGGATGTGAGCAGGGCAGAGCCTTCCCGTAGACGTTTGGAATCTTCGGTTCCCTGGATCAGTACAGCTGGGAGCTGGCTGTTGGCAAGTCTGTCTACAATGGCAAAACGCTGGCGATTTTGTTCCAGGTCTTCCAGAATGACAGCATCCAGCGGAAGCTGTTGTCCTGTTCTAGCGTTCTCCACATAGCTGCGCCCTTTGGCGCGCATTTCTTCTTTTTGCGGTAAAGTAAACAAATCAAGATCTGTCACGCCATTCCATGAAATGACGCCAGCAATCTCGCCGGGATGATCCAGAGCATATACAAAGCAGCTTCCCGCGCCTCGGCTATGTCCTAACAGAAACAACGGCAATTCTCTGAACTCATGACGTGCTCTCAGATTGGACAGCAATAGTTCCAAATCCTCTTGTTCGCGGCTATAGGTGTTGCGTGCGAACTTTTCCAGCTCGGTAAAATTCTCTAGATCCTCACCTATGCCATTATGCGAAAAGTTGAAGGTCACAACATGGTTATCCATACTCAATGCTTCTGCTATATAGGGGAACATGCCCCAATCCTTGAATCCTTTGTAGCCGTGAGCGATGATGAGCAGGCTTTTGGCTGTATTTTTAGAGGGAAACCAGGAAGCCCGGATCACCGCATCTGTTCCTGCTTCGGTACCTGCTTCAACAATAATGGTTTCTGACATCCTATCCTTCCTTTCAACGGAAATTTTTTACAATGGGCATATGAGCTGAATTTCAAAACATTCACCTATAGCCTTTCTTATTTTAACATATTTTGGTGCCGCTTTTACGCCTTTGTGACTCGCCAGGGTGTGGACGCACTGTTACAATAGATCCAGTAAAGTAAAAAGGACGGGGAATACCCAAATGATCTACGGAATTGGACATGATGTGCTGGAAATAAGCCGTATGGCTCATATTTTGGCAGGTAAATATGCAGATGCGTTTTTGAATCGGGTGCTGACCCCAGCAGAACGTGAGCTTGCTGTGGAACGCAAGGGTAGACTAACGGAGTTCGTAGCAGGGCGCTTTGCCGCCAAGGAAGCGATAACGAAAGCCTTCGGCTGCGGAATTGGGCAAATCATCGGGTTCGGCGATATGGATATTTTACCGGAACCTGGGGGGAAGCCAGCCGTTTATTTGTCTTCATCCGCGTGGGATAGACTGAGATTGCCGTCTACAGGTGACTCGAATTACAGCATTCACTTGAGTATTACACATCAGCCTAACATTGCCTCTGCTTTTGTGATTGTCGAATATAAGGAGATGTGATGTGATGACTACAAATACATTGGAACAAAAGCGTTATTTCAGCTTTGAACTGTTGAATTGGTATACACGTAACAAGCGCGATTTGCCGTGGCGCCGCCATCGGAATCCTTTTTATATCTGGATCTCGGAAATTATGCTTCAGCAGACGCGTGTGGATACGGTCATTCCGTATTTTAATCGCTTTATTGCACGTTTTCCTACAATTGAAGCGTTGGCGGAAGCACCCGAGGAGGATGTGCTTAAGCTGTGGGAAGGGCTGGGTTATTATTCGCGGGCCCGGAACTTGCAAACTGCGGCAAAACAAGTAGTTGAGCTTCACGGCGGGCAGGTGCCGGATGATACACAGGCTGTCGCTGCACTGAAAGGAGTAGGCCCGTATACGACGGGGGCGATTATGAGTATCGCCTTCAATCGACCAGAGCCTGCTGTGGACGGAAATGTGATGCGTGTGCTGTCGCGTTATTTTCTCATTGAAGAGGATATTATGAAGGGCAGCACGCGGGCGCATATGGAAAGTCTGGTACGGGAGCTGATTCCCGAAGGGAGGGCTTCTGATTTTAATCAGGCTCTGATGGAGCTGGGGGCGCTGGTCTGCACGCCGAAGTCGCCTCATTGTCTGACCTGCCCGGTCATGGAGCATTGCTCGGGCAGGTTGGCAGGTCGCGAGGAGACGCTGCCGGTCAAGACCAAGGCGAAGCCGCCGCGGCTGGAGCCGCGTTCCGTAGCCCTCATCGAGGGCAGCGGAGCGAACGCAGGCCGCCTGCTCGTACGGCAGCGCCCGGCCAAGGGCCTGTTGGCCCGCATGTGGGAGCTGCCGCATGAGCTTGCCGGGCCGGAGGGCTACAACGGCCCGGTGCCGGATGAGCCCGCCATGGACCATTTGGCGGCTCATTTGCTGGCAGAGGGCGTGCTTGCGCGCCCGGTGCGGTTTGTACGTGAGGCGGAGCACACGTTCAGCCACATTCACTGGAACCTGCGTGTGTTCCAGTGTGAAGAGGTCGCCGTCCCTGCCGGGGAGGCGGGAGGACATCCGCTGGCTGCCGAACAGCGGGCCAGCTACAGCACCGAAGCGAAGCCGGGTGCGTTGATTGCGCTGGCTGAGCAGGCGGAGCACGCGCATAATGCGCTGCCAGCGGGGTACCGCTGGATCAGCGAAGCGGATATGGCCACCTTGGCGTTTCCCAAGGTGTTCCTCGATCTGATCACCGAGTATTATGCGAAGCAAAAAGGAGACTGATGTTAATTGAATAGCGCTGTCAGCAAAAAATAAAGTATTAGACTGAGCCTAGAAAATGGAAACAGCGACAACCAAGGACGAGAAAATAAAGTCCTAGACTGTCGCTGTTTCCATTGAACTAACGTTTCCCGTTAGCGTAATGGGTTCATTGTCATTAGCCTCAACCGCTTACCTGTTTGCTCAGACTCCTGGCAACAGCTGGGGCATGATGCTTTTTCCATAATCCAAGACGTACTTATTAATCTCTGAGACAAGTTTTGTGTCCTTAGTTTTGTAGTGCACCTTGTTAATTACGAAGTAACCTGTACTAGAATATTGCTCATCACTCGAAAACATCAACGTAAAACGATAAAACAAAAAAGCCGCTAAAATAGCGACTTCAAATGGGACTATGCTCTTGTCCCCCGACAGTTAATCCAGATACAAAATCTCAATCTCGCCCGGAGCGAAGGATTGCTCTGCGTAATTCCCCCCCCAATCACAAAGCGATCTCAAAATGGGTTCAAGTGATTGACCCAGTTCCGTCGTTGAATATTCCACCTTAGGCGGTACCTGATTGTACATCTTTCTGCGAATTAATCCGTCTGTTTCCAGTTCCCGAAGAGTTTGAATCAGCATCTTTTGCGATATATTATGAACGAGTCGCTTAAGCTCTCCCGTCCGTTTAGGTCCTTTTATTAAATAGTACAGAACAAGCCCCTTCCACTTTCCTCCGATAACCTCTAGTGTAACTTCCAGTTCACAGAAAAATGTTTTCATATCAATGCACCATCTCCCGATCTAAGAATATCCCCTTCATGTATCGCTTGATCCTTCAAGGATCACTGAAGGAAAAATTGAACGTTACATGGAGGGGATAATACAATCGCATTTAAGTTGATTTAAAAATCTTTGTCGTTTGAAAATTATTATGTCCTGGTTAAACTTGAGCTACTCCGCCATCTACGAATAATTCAACGCCGTTCATATAACTGCTTTCATTAGAGGCTAGGAACATGACAGCATTGGAGATCTCTTCAACCTGCCCCACTCTGCCGAGCGGAATATCATTTTTTGCCTGTTCCAGGAAATGATCTAGTTCAGAGCCAAATAACTCATCGTACGCCGGCGTTACGATTGTTCCCGGACTAAGGATGTTTATACGAATTTCGGTCCCTCTCATATCAAGAATCCAGCTGCGGACGAGCTGTCTGATCGCTGCCTTGGATGCACCATAGATACTAAACGCTGGCATCCCCGTCGAGCCAGCAGTGGATCCCGTTAGAATAATCGAACCTCTTTTATTTGGAAACAAAGCTAATGCCTTTTGTACTGTAAAGATGGTTCCTTTCACGTTGACATCGAAAGTCTTGTAGTATTGTGCTTCTGTAATTTCTCCTAATGGAAGCAATGACCCTAGTCCGGCATTTGCAAAGAGAATGTCCAAGTGTCCCTTTTCTCGCTTAACTGTTTCGAATAATATATCTAGATCTTCCGATTTAGATATGTCACCTCGGACACCTGTAACATTCTTTCCGATCTGCTTTACTGCTTCATCCAGTTCACGTTGTCTGCGTCCCGTGATAAAAACGTAAGCCCCTTCTTTTACGAACTGTTGTGCCGACGCGAGACCGATGCCGCTTGTACCTCCGGTTACAACTGCTACCTTCCCGTCAAATTTCCCCATTCTATTACACTCCTTTTATAATGATTTATATGGTATAGGATGCTCTGTCTGCTTCATGAACCTCCTATGAACGATAGTATGGGGGGAAAGTTACAAGAAAAACAGTACCCACTTTTTTGTGATATAGTCACCAAAAAGTGATAATTGAGGCGGCACAAGCGTTTGTTTTTACAGCCTAACAGATGGAAGTGAGCTCCATTAAGTTTGAGATTGTATATGTGCTTTTAATTTCTGCCGGACTTATTTGTCCGGTTCTGTTGACCCAACAGGTGTCAATGCCCGACTGAAGACCACCTTTGATATCCGTATTTAATGAATCTCCAATGACAAGCGCATCCTTTCTATTAAATTCTGAAATATGACTTATGACGTAATTGAAAAATTCTTCCTTCGGTTTTTGATAACCAATGCTTTGCGAATCAAAGATATCCTCGAAAAACTTATATAGCCCAGACTGCTTCAAGCGTTTGATTTGCGTGTGAGTGATACCATTCGTGATTACGAACATTCGATGGGTCTTTGATAAGCGATGACAGACATCCATTGCGCCTTCCATAAGCAATTGGTTTCCATCTCCCAACAATTCTCTATACAAACCTTCCCATTCCAAGCCGACCACGATTTCCCCCATTCTCAACATTGTAAAAGAGGGCTCCATTAATTACTCACCACATGATACCACGTAATTGAACTATCCTGCCCGTTAGCTTAATGAAGCAACGTCAGTCTAATACTTTATTTTTCAGTCTAGAACTTTATTTTCTTTTGACAATAGCGGCAGTATGGACATGAGGTTGATCCATGCTGCCGCTATTTTTCTGTTTTTGAAATATGCCTAATTTAGTTGCGAACGAAGTGTGTTACTTTGGGGGATTTTTTCGGTATTCGGATGGAGTCACCTTGTTGACCGTTTTGAACATTTTGGAGAATAGGAGTACATCTTTATACCCTACAGACCGAGCAATATCCCCGATTTTAAGGGAAGTATTTCTTAATAGGGAGCACGATTTTTCAATCCTCAAATGCAATAAAAATTCCTGTGGTGACTTATTTAGTTGCTGTTTAAATAAACGATGCAAATACGAACGGTCAATTGAAATGTACTTGGCAATGTCACTTACGGTAATGAAGTGTGAATAGTTTTGTTGAATGAAGAGAAGCGCTTCTTTAATATACCGCTGCTGTCTTACCTCATGGTTGACTTCCTGATTAGGGTAATGTTCAAACATCAGATACAGAAATTCATACAGCTTGGATGCAAGCAGCAGGTCTTTGTTGGATTTCAGTGTAGAAGAAACGACGATACTCTCCATACAGCGGGCAAGGCTGCCCTCTGCTTCAAACCGGAAAATGGGATTGTCCCTATTGATACAGGTCCGGCTTAGATATTCTTTTGCTTGCACCCCATTAAAACCAATCCAGGCATATTCCCATGGGTCGACTTCATCCGCTTCGTAGTAAATTAAAACCTTCGGCTCAATAAAGAAAGCATCGTTTTTCTCCAAATGATAGATTTTATCGTTGACTTTAAAGATCCCTTTTCCTTTTAAAATATAATGCACCATATACCCGCTTCGAATGGCTGGACCATAAGAGTGTTTGCTGATACAGCTTTCTTTGCCACATGTGTATAAATTGAGATCCAGGTTGTTATAGGAATGATTGGAAAAGTGTGAACTCATTTGTTTTCACCCCTTAATTCATCTCTGCATATTATCACACCGTTTCATATAGAGTCTACATTATTCCATATAATTATTTAAATAATTCAATTATTATTAGGATGTAAATGATAAGTAAACAACATAATTTATACTTTTTGGAAATCGTACTATTGGCTCTATAAGGGGGTTGCTATGGCTATACACATCGATAAAGAGAAGCTTTTATTCCATTTACAAGGCAGCAATACGAGTTATGTCATGCAGGTTATACGAGATGGTTATTTAGCCCATCTGTATTGGGGAAAGAAAATTCAGAACTATCGGGGAAGCAATAAAATCATCTTTATGGATAGAGGATTTTCACCCAATCCCGATGGCGAGGATCGAGCCTTTTCACTGGATACTATCCCACAAGAATATCCATCATTTGGAAAAAGTGATTTCAGGATTCCTGCGTATCAGCTTCAATTGGAGAATGGTTCTACCGTGACAGATTTTCGGTATAAAGAACATCGGGTTTACCAAGGCAAACCAAAATTGAAAGGGCTTCCTTCTACTTATGCAGAGGATGCTGGCGAAGTAGAAACCCTGGAAATCGTCCTTGAAGACCCATTAATTGATGTAAAGATTGTACTATCCTATAGCCTATATCAAAAGCGGGATGTCATTACTCGTTCAGTCCGTTTCGATAATGAAGGTCGGCAGCAGCTAAAACTGCTTAGAGCGTTAAGTGCTAGTGTGGATTTTCGTGATGATGAATACGAACTAATTACTTTGTACGGTGCGCATAATAATGAAAAAAATATAGCAAGGCGAAAAATTTTACCCGGAATTCAAGTGGTAGACAGCTGCCGTGGAGCTAGCAGCCCTCAACAGGCACCCTTTATGGCACTTGTAAGAGAAGGGACAGATGAAGAACAGGGTGAAGTGTACGCCTTTAATCTGGTGTACAGCGGGAACTTTACGGCCCAGACTCAGGTAGATTCCTATCGGAACACAAGAGTCACCATGGGGATTAATCCTTTTGATTTTACATGGCTGCTTGAACCGGAGGAATCGTTCCAAACCCCTGAAGTGGTCATGGTATACAGCGAAAATGGCTTGGGCGGCATGTCGAGAATTTATCATGAATTATACAGGAACAGATTATGTCGTGGGCCTTTTCGTGACAAAGAACGGCCGATCCTGATTAATAACTGGGAAGCCACTTACTTTAACTTTGATGCTGACAAGATTGAGCAGTTGGCGAAGGAAGCTCAAAGTGTAGGAGTGGAGCTGTTTGTATTGGATGATGGGTGGTTTGGAAAACGGGATGATGACAATACTTCATTAGGCGATTGGGTGGTGGATCGTCGCAAACTTCCAGATGGATTGCTGGATCTTGCAAACCGCATACGAAATCTGGGTATGGAGTTTGGTTTGTGGTTTGAACCTGAAATGGTATCCATAGACAGCGATTTATACAGAAAGCATCCCGATTGGTGTATCCATGTCCCCGATCGTCCGTATACGTTGGGAAGAAATCAGCTGATGTTGGATTTATCGAGGAAGGAAGTGTGTGAGTACATTATTAAGTCGGTTTCCGATATTTTATCGGACGTTCCGATTACTTATGTAAAATGGGACATGAATCGTCACATGACGGATGTGGGTTCGGCAGCCTTGCCACCTGAGAGACAAAGGGAGACTGCGCATCGTTATATCCTGGGACTCTATAGTGTTATGGAAGAGCTTACATCAAGATTTCCCCATGTCTTATTTGAGAGCTGTTCTAGTGGAGGAGGCCGTTTTGATGCCGGTATGCTCTATTACATGCCTCAGACCTGGACGAGTGACAATACGGATGCCATTTGCCGACTGAAGATTCAATGGGGGACAAGTCTTATCTACCCTCCGATTACTATGGGGGCACACGTCTCCACAGTACCCAACCATCAAGTGGGCAGAATAACTCCCTTGGAGACAAGAGGTTATGTCGCCATGGCCGGTAATTTTGGATATGAGCTGGATCTGACGACATTAACCATTGAGGAAAAAGAAATAGTAAAAAAACAGATAGCTTTATATAAAGAAATGAGATCGCTCATTCAATTTGGGAAGTTTTACAGAATAATTAATCCGTTTGATGAAAATGAAGCCGCATGGAACTTTGTGTCGGAAGATCAAACGGAAATGGCGGCCAGCTATTTCAAGGTTTTATCCCAACCCGCAGCCGCGATTAAAACGTTAAAATTCAAAGGTTTGAATCCAGACTACGTTTATAGAAATGTAGAAACCGGTGAGCTGTTCGGCGGTGATGAATTAATGCATGTCGGCATAACGCTTGCCAGGGTAAAGCAGGACTTTTTAGGCATGTTCTGGAGATTTGTTAAAGAAGACATCTGATTCAGCTAGAGGGGGTTTTACTAGATGGAAGCAAAAGAAAAGCAGTATAAGCAAATTTCTCAAGAAATTTTAAAATATATCGGTGGTGAAGACAACATTATCGGTGTGGCCCATTGTGCCACCAGATTAAGAATTGTACTTGAGGACAATGAAAAAGCGGAATTAAAAAAGATTGAAGATATTGATCTGGTTAAAGGCGTTTTCATAGCGGGGGATCAACTACAGATCATTTTTGGAGCAGGGTTGGTCAATAATATCTATGCCGTATTTTCCAAACTGACCGGAACGGAAGATATGTCATTAAGTGATGTCAAAACGAAGTCCGCACAAAGGCAAAATCCTTTTCAAAAAGCCATTAAATCGCTGTCAGATGTCTTCATTGAGATCATGCCGGGAATTCTTGCCGCCGCATTGTTAATGGGGATAACCGGGCTATTAGGTCAGAAGGGGTTATTCGGTCCTAAATCGATTGTGGAGATGTATCCAATTTTTCAAGGGATCAATCGCTTCGTTCAAATCGTTTCTACGGGTATTTTCACCATCCTGCCGCTGCTTGTTGTTTATTCTGCAACCAAGAGATATGGCGGTCGTCCGATTCTGGGGCTTGTGCTGGGTGCAATTATGCTTCATCCAGCCCTGGCGGATGCCTTTGAGGTAGCTAAAGGGAGTCAAAACCCGGAATCGATCAGTCTTTTCGGCCTTCCCGTACAGTTGGTTGGATTTCAGGGCGGTATTATTATTGCTCTAATGATGGGATATGTGGTAGCCAAGTTGGATCAGTTTTTTAACAAAAAGGTTCCGGACATGATTAAACTATTTTTGGCTCCGTTGCTGACTGTCTTTGTTTCTTCCCTGCTATTGTTTACCATTATCGGCCCTCTTGGGCGAGAGTTGGCTAGTCTGGTCACCGTTTCGCTGCTTTGGATGACGCAAAACCTTGGGATATTCGGTTTTATGTTTTTTGCAGGCATTCAGCAGATCATTGTTATTACAGGCTTACATCATGTTATGGGTGCGGTAGAAGCGCAGCTGTTAACCGATACAGGCAGAAATTTTATCAACCCGTTGGCATCAGTAGCTTTGATGGCTCAAGGGGGCGCCGTTTTGGGGTATATTCTTTTGAAACGCAAAGACACCAAGGTTAAAGAAATGGGTTACTCTGCATTCGGGTCTGTACTTTTTGGAATCTCGGAACCAGCGATCTTTGGGGTCACTTTAAAGTATAAGTTCCCCTTGGTTGCTGGATGCCTCGGAGGAATGATTGCGGGAGCATATGTATATTTAAGCAAGCTGACAGCCATAGGATTCGGAACCACGGCTCTTCCCGGCTTTGCAATTGCCGCGTCAGAGAACCATGGTCATATGAATTATCTTATCGCTCATCTTATTGCCCTGTTATGTGGAGCATTATTTACATTGGCTTACGGTGCTTTCAAGAGCAAGGGGTCAACAGTCTGAACCAAGAGAATATTGATTAGGTTGAAAAACTTAATCAGTTACAATCAAGCTTTTATGAAAACGGTTAAAAGAAGAGAATATTCGTGGAATAGACAAGAGAGCATAGATGAAAAAGTAAAAGGGCCGTCCTCAGTCGTTAAAAATGACAGGGGACGGCTCTGAGTCACATGAATATACTTGTATGTTCGTTAAAGCTAATTGATTCCATCATTGCTTTCAATCAGCCCTTTGCCGATTACATTGGCCGAAACCGGAGGCTTGCCGAGCTCCCGAGACCATATGGACAACTGCCCAATATGGTGGATTTGGTGGGCAATGACATGCCGCATCACCTCACCCCACGCATCAATTACAATCCTGCCGTCCGGGAGGTGATCTTCGAATCTTTTCCGTTCCAGACCATCATGCCAGGCGAGCACGAACGGCTCGACATCGAGTCGAAACTTTGCATCCAGCTCACGGACTTTGTCGAGCGTATCATACAGAGAGAAGTCCTCTTGAAAGTCGGGTTTGCCCTGAATCGTTTGAATCCAGCTCCACTCTACATCAACGATATGAAAGAGTGTCTTTAGAATGCCGCCGACTCCGCCGACGCGTTGTTTCAGTAATTCCTCCTGCGACACCTCTTCACACCAGCGGTACCATTGTTCCCGAATCATCCAGTTGTAACGAAAAAAAGTCTGCATCCATCAACCTCCAGAGCTGTATTTGAGATCATCTCCACCAGTTTACCATGGAATGCCAAAAGGGCTGTCTCATTCGTAGAAAATCTACTTTTGAGACAGCCCTTTATTATAGGATAGAGATGTTGTTACTGGCTTATTTCTTTGCAGCCGCGTAACGTTTGTTTACTTCATCCCAGTTGATTACATTGTAGAATGCTGCAATGTAGTCTGGGCGTTTGTTTTGATATTTCAGGTAGTAAGCATGCTCCCAAACGTCCAGTCCAAGTACCGGAGTCAGACCTTCAGACAGCGGGCTATCCTGGTTTGGAGTGCTAGTGATCGCCAGTTTGCCGTCTTTGCCGACAACCAACCAAGCCCAGCCGCTACCAAAACGTGTTGTAGCTGCTTTAGTGAAGTCTTCTTTAAATTTGTCGTAGCCGCCCAGCTCGTTGCTGATTGCTTCAGCAATAGCACCTGTCGGTTGTCCGCCACCGTTAGGACCGATAACTTCCCAGAACAGGCTGTGGTTGTGGTGTCCACCACCGTTGTTGCGAACCGCAGTGCGGATGCTTTCAGGAACGCTGTCCAGATTGGAGATCAGATCCTCCAGGCTTTTGCTTTGCAGTTCAGGAGCGCTCTCCAGAGCTGCGTTTAAGTTCGTTACATATGTGTTATGGTGACGATCATGGTGAATTTCTACTGTCAGTGCATCAATGTGCGGTTCCAGTGCGTCTTTTGCGTAAGGAAGTTCTGGTAATTGAAATGCCATAGTAAAATCCCTCCTGGTTATATGGTTGGGTAAGTGTTCCTATGTAATAATACCCTCGATAGTTATATTAAACCGCATTCAGCCTATTTTATCAACATTTTTGTTTGTAAAATAGCAAACTGGGCAATACGGCCTGGTAGCTAGCATGTCCAAAAACCCGATTGGAATACACAATACATAGGTAATAAGAGGTAAATTGTGAACTTTAAAATGTAAACGCTTTATATACAGCGCTTACATGAGAAAAAGGGATGTATTCCGTCAAAAAGTATGGTTTAATGGTCAAGGAAGCAGAAATTTCGGCTTTTTTGTCGTCTGCTATAATCTGTCATGTCTATGACATGACGAACTTGAGGGCATACACCCTTTTCCTGTTCTTCATTTCATATATAGCAGATCGTATGCATTTTTATCATAATGCCTTGTGATTAACACCATGATAAGAAATTTAAGGATTTATGTAAAAATGACGGTGCTGTCTCAATTTTTTTATTATGCTTACGAAAAGGGAGATATTACTTATGCACGTTCGTTCCTTTCAATTAAGTGATGTGAACTCAGTAACGGAACTCATGCAAATTGCCTTGTCAGAGGAGTGCTACAAAGAGACGGTGAAAGCATTTGCCCGTCAGCTTTCGTGGGATTCCGGTTTGATCATCGTTGCAGAAGAAGAGGGAGAGATCGTGGGTGCTTTGATCGGCACGATCGATCAGAATGATGGTTGTTACTATCGTATCGCTATTCACCCGGATCGTCGTCGGATGGGAATCGGCAAATCGCTTGTGGAGTCCATGGAGCAGCGTTTTCAGCAACGTAAGGTTAGCCGTATTTGGGTAGCAGGGGACAAGCATAACAGTGCGGCCATGCCTTTGTACGAAGCGATGGGCTATGGAGCAAGCCAGATTTTACAGGCTTTTCAGAAGCTGAGTATTTTGGCGCCTCATTAATCGGGAATCGAAATAAAGAGAATTGAATAACATTAAGTATAATATTTACATTTAGAGCATATCTGAGTAACCGTTGCAATCGGGTACGGGATATGCTTTTCTATTTATAACAGGGTTGAGGAGGTTTAATTATGGACGCTTTGGCTCCTTCGTCAGGCCCGCTTCCCTCGCCGGAAACGTCCAAACAAGCAGGCCGCTCTGGTTACATACGCGATTGGTTAGTCACTCTGCTGATCGCCATGGTCGTCTTGCTGCTTCTGAACCTGTTCGTATTTAACTTGTCCACGGTCAGAGGACATTCGATGCAGCCGACGCTAATGGAAAGCCAGCATTTGTTCGTTAACAAACTGGTTTATAATTTTCATGATCCGGGCAGGGGGGACATTGTGATTTTAAAAGATCCCGATTCCAAGCTGTCGAGCCCAAGATTTTTAGTGAAGAGAGTCATAGGTATTCCCGGAGATGTAATCCGAGTTGAACATAATCAATTGTATGTGAACGGTGAGCTGCTAAATGAACCTTACACCAACTCTAACGTGGAGGATGGTGATTATGGTCCCTTTACGGTGGAGCCGGAGCACTTTTTTGTCATGGGGGATAATCGCCATATTGCAGCAAGCAAGGATAGCCGCTATTTTGGCAGCATTAAATCTCAAGATTTACTGGGACGTGCAGAATTTATATTTTGGCCGATATCTGAGTGGAAATGGCTATAGAGCAACTATAGTCTGAAATCAATGAGGAACACGTCCAAACCGATCAGGACCATGACGGAGCAGGCGGTTACCGATGAGGAAAGGAAGAGGATGATGAAAGAAGTGATGGTATATACCGACGGTGCTTGTTCGGGAAATCCGGGTCCTGGGGGCTGGGGGATTGTTTTGCTGTATGGGGAGCATCGTAAGGAGCTGTCAGGTGCCGAGAAAATGACGACAAACAACCGTATGGAGATCAAGTCTGTGATTGAAGCGCTAAAGCTGCTCAAGGAGCCTTGCCATGTGAAAGTACACAGTGACTCTGCCTATGTCGTCAATTGCTTTAAACAGGGCTGGATTAAGAATTGGCTTCGTAATGGCTGGCGCAACAGTAAAAATCAGCCAGTGGAGAACAAGGAACTATGGGAAGAACTGTGGGAACTGATGGGTAAGCATGAGGTTGAATATGTGAAGGTTAAAGGGCACAGTGACAACGAACTGAATAATCGCTGTGATTTTCTGGCGACCAGTGCTGTTAAAAATTTACGGTAGCATCTGCTGCTATTTTCTGTTGAAATTTGAGATATGGGTATTTTGCAAATCCTCATATCTGTAATGATAAAAAGTGGAAGAGAGGTGAGTATCGGATGCAACGCGGATTGACTCAGGCGGCTGCCGGAACCGCTTTGACTTGGGCTGCGCTCAAGCAGGAAATTATTGAGGCAGCTCCAGGGCTGGGTATCGACTCCATCGGGTTCGCATCCGCCGACCCCTTTCTGTCTCTGAAAGCTATATTGGAAGATCATCGTGCGAAAGGCTATGAATCCGGCTTTGAGGAGCCAGATATTGATAAGCGGATCTACCCGGAGCTGTATGGCTCACAGCCTGCATCTCTGATTGCTATTGCGGTGGCGTATCCTTCTAAAATGAAGGACCCGCCGAAGTCGGACAAGGGGAAGTACCGTGGTATTTTGGCGCGTTCAGCCTGGGGGAAAGATTATCATCTGGTACTACGCGAAGCGATGGAAAAGCTTGAGGCTTTTATAAGTGAGCGGGTGCCTGATGCCATATTGAAAAACATGGTGGATACCGGAGAACTATCGGATCGAGCCGTTGCGGAACGCGCAGGGATTGGTTTTAGCGGCAAAAATACGATGATGATTTCACCGACGCTGGGATCATGGATTTATCTAGGTGAGCTGTTGACGAACATTCCTTTCCAGCCAGATGAACCGGTAACGGATGGTTGCGGCGAGTGTACCAAATGTTTGGATGCCTGTCCTACGGGCGCGCTTGTGGGTCCTGGACAGCTGAATGCCCAGCGGTGTGTGTCCTTTTTGACGCAAACGAAGGGCTTTCTGGATGAGGAGTTTATGCGGAAGATAGGGAATCGGCTGTACGGATGTGATACCTGCCAAATGGTATGCCCCAAAAATCGGGGTCTCAACTGGGATCACCATCCCGAGCTTACACCCGATCCTGAAATTGTGAAGCCGTTGCTGCTGCCGTTATTGGATTTGAGCAACCGTGAATTTAAAGACCGATTCGGTCAAAGTGCGGCGGCTTGGCGGGGGAAGAAGCCCATTCAACGCAATGCGGTCATTGGACTGGGCAATTTCAAGGATATCAGTGCGGTGCCCAAATTAACGGAGGTTTTATTGGATGATCCGCGTCCCGAGCTGCGAGGCACGGCGGCGTGGGCTTTGAGTCGAATAGGAGGGGAAAACGCTATGACAGCGATCAAGCAAGCATCAGAGAAGGAACAACATGAGCAAGTACGCGAAATGATCGCGCAAGCGCATTCCAAACTGGAGGAACAAGAGCAGGCAGAACAGCATAAGGCGTCTGAATCATCAAAATCAGAAGTAACAGCTGGGGATTCACAGGGCCCAACCACCATTTATTATGATGAGATGGAGACACCTGTAGGCACGTTGACGCTGTGCGCTACAGATCGGGGGCTGTGCCGAATAGACTATGGCGTTTTCCATGCGAAGGAAGCACTGCTTCAGCAATGGGCCCGAACATGGATTGGGGAATATGTCTATGTGCAGGAGCCGGAAAAGCTGCGCGAAGCCGCGGATCAGCTGCGTGAATATTTTGCGGGAGAACGACGGGAATTCAGCATAGCCTATGATTTGAGAGGCACTCCTTTTCAAGAGCAGGTATGGCGTGCATTGCAAAATATTCCGTACGGACAAAGTGTGTCCTACAAAGATATTGCAGAATCGATCGGACGAGCCAAGGCAGTACGTGCTGTGGGTGGAGCCAATAACAAAAATCCGTTACCCATTCTGTTTCCATGTCACCGGGTATCGGGTGCTAACGGAAGTTTGGTCGGTTATGCTGGAGGCTTACCAGTCAAGACGAAGCTGCTGGATTTGGAGAAACAATAAGGACATATGTTTGCAAAAAGTGATTTGCTAGCTGTCCCATGTTTTGCTATGATAGGTTCGTGCAATTCAAGATGTTTCATATAAATATACAGAGGTGACGACTTCGTGGTGTGGAATATTGTCATTCCGATTATTACCCTGATTGCTGGTTTGGTTGGGGGATTTTTCATCGGTGCTTATTATCTTCGTAAACAGCTTGAAAAGATGCAAAACGACCCTGAAACGCTGCAAAAAATGGCCAAACAGATGGGTTACAACCTGAATGGGAAACAAATGCAAAAAGCCCAGCAGATGATGAAGAACCAACAGTTCTCCAAAAATCAGCCTGGTCCGCGTAAAAATCAGGGCCGTCGGAAATAATGAGCAACGTGAGCACGGATGCCGCATGAGGTTGCTGCATAGAGGAGGATTACTGTGGCTGGCGTAAAAGATTATATTAACCGCAAAGCTGCGGATAACCGGGATAAAATCGAGTACCATGTGGAGCAGATTTTACAACTGATCGGTGAGGACCCCAAGCGTGAAGGGTTGTTGGAAACACCGGCACGCGTTGCGCGCATGTATGAGGAAATATTTGCGGGTTATGAGGTTGATCCCCGGGATGCGTTGGGTGTGACATTTGACGAGAATCACGAGGAGCTTGTGATCGTGAAGGACATCGTTTATTACAGCCAGTGTGAGCACCATATGGCTCCTTTCTTCGGAAAAGTGCATATCGGCTATGTACCCAGCGGCAAAATTGTAGGACTGAGCAAGCTTGCACGTCTGGTAGAGGCAGTGACCCGCCGATTGCAGGTACAGGAGCGTATTACATCACAGATCGCTGATATTTTAAATGAAGCAGTCTCCGCTCACGGGGTTATGGTGGTCGTGGAAGGCGAGCACCTGTGCATGTGTGCAAGAGGTGTCAAAAAGCCTGGTAGCAAAACGGTAACGTCTGCGGTACGTGGTACGTTTCGTGATGATGCAGCGCAGCGCGCAGAATTTCTGTCGCTGCTCAAGGATTGATCGAACATCGCAAGACGTTTATGTGATGAACAAAAAAAGGGTGGTTTACGCATAGGCGTAGCCACCTTTTTTTGTTAACATCAGAAATAGAGACGACGGGATAGCCGCCTTAAAATACAATTAGCCTATGGATAACAGCTATTTTTACAGATAGGGGATAACGTATGGAGAATGTACATAGATCAACAGAAAAAACAACAGCTTTGCCTGAATTGCAGTGGTTTGAAGCGCCACTCGCGGCCACTCAGGAGGACGTTTTGTCTCCGCTGGCTTGGGAGGAGCTGGCCTGTCGGCAAGTAGGGAAAGGAGCTGCACCCATTTTGCATCTATGGCGGCATCCGTCAGCGCTTGTGATCGGTCACCGGGACCGCAGGCTTCCCTACGCCCCACAGGCGATGGAGCGAGTGCGCAGCACGGGAACCTCGGTATGCGTACGCCCCTCGGGTGGAGCAGCCGTCATGCTGGACAGGGGGGTGCTGAACCTGTCCTTGATCCTGCCGAATCCACAGCGGGCCATCAGCCTGCATGAGGATTTTCGGCTCATGGCAGCGCTAATTGCCGATGCGCTGGTTCCGTGGTCTGGCGAGGCGCAGACCGGAGAAATCCCCGGGTCCTTCTGTCCCGGGGATTACGATGTCAGCGTCCGAGGCCGCAAGTTTTGCGGCATTGCACAGCGGCGCCAAGCCAAGGCGTATATCATCACAGCTTTCGTGATGATTGAGGGCAGTGGTGTAGAGCGTGCACAGGCGGTACAGGAGTTCTATACAGAGGCAGCCGGAGATACGCCGGCGGGCGTGCAGCAGCAGAATTACCCTCGGGTGAATCCAGCAACGATGGGTAGCCTGGCAGAGCTGGCTGGAGTGCCATCTGTTGAGGCGTACGTGGCATCTCTGCGCCGTGTCGTTGAGAGCCGGACAGCCGTTTTACCTGCCGATGGCTGGCTGGTACAACCGGAAGGATTGACCGAACAAATGGCAGCGCTCAGAGAGCGATACGATTTGCAGGTATAGTTTGTCTTTAGCTTAGAAGCTTAGAAGGGTTGCCATCTCAGCTTGGAGGCTTGATCGTAGCGTGCTTCCACTTCAGGCCAGTTAACGACATGCCACCAGTCTTCGATATATTTGTTGCGTTCGGCCTGATGCTTTAAGTAATATGCGTGTTCCCACACATCAATCGCCAGCAGCGGAATGGACTCCCACTGAGTCAGATTCTGGTGCTTTTCGGCTTGCAAAATTTCAAGCCGTCCCGCGCGCGGACTCCACACCAGTATCGCCCAGCCGCCGCCCTCAACCTTCTCGGCCGCCGAACTGAATTGCTTTTTGAATGCATCGTAGCTGCCAAAATCCTTTTTAATCTGTTCAGCCAGCGGCCCGCTAGGGTTCCCACCGCCTTGTGGACTCATGATCGTCCAAAAAAGAGTATGCAGATAATGGCCTGCACCGTTAAATGCCAGTTCTCGTTCCCAATGCTTTACGAGGTCAAAATCACCTGTTTTTCGGGCTTCTTCCAGTTTCTTTTCCGCTTTGTTCAGGTCATTCACATAGCTCAAATGATGCTTGTCATGGTGAATACGCATCGTTTTCTCATCAATATACGGTTCAAGCGCATTATAGGGGTAAGGGAGCGGCGGTAGCCGATGTCCCCCAATAGGAACCGACCGGCCGATTGAGGTTTTTTCCGTTGCCGAAGGTTGCGCCTGGCTGGACTTGACGCCTTTAGTGGTCCATGCGCCTTCTCCCCTTATGCCTGCCTGCCGTTCTCGAAACGCTTCCTCTGGGTAATTCTCACCCTCTGTAGCTACATGATACAACCTAGCAGCCCTTGCGATGGAGCCAGGTTCCTGAAAGGGGGTTGTCGAGATCAGGAAATATTGGCTTTCATGTGCCGCGTGTAATACAATTCCGGCGGCTTTTGGCTGCTGACGCAATGCATGACTGTGCTCGCTTAGCAGCCCGAGCTGCCGTACATACTCCTGTGACTGACGGTTTGCGGTTTGCAGCAAATCGTCCAGTCGACGATTTAATTCTTGTGAGTCAAGCTGAGAGTTTGAGGCTGACTCTGACAATGGCATCTTTACAGATGATGATGCGTCTAATCCCCTTGACTGTTTTGAATGTTCAGTGAATTCGTGTGTATGTGCTTGTGGAGCAGCCGACATCTGTTTCCATTCCTGATGCCACGCCTGATCTGCCGGATCGAGCGCGCTCCGTTGCTCTTCAAGCAACTCTATGGCGGTGCGTTCCGTCTGTTCGAATACAGTCCGCCAATCATCCAGCAGCCGTACATAAGTAGGCTCCAGTCCCTCGGTAGCGGATTTAATCACTTCCACATGCCAACTTTCCTGCTGCTTCCAATGCCGAATTTCCTCCAGCACACGTAAGGGCAGAAAAGACCCATAAGTACTCAGCATCGTTTTTTTACCTCCCGTATCCTACTATGGCTATCCGGCCGATCTGGCAGATCTGCCCTGGATGCATACGTACCCAGTATATTCGCTGTCTCATCAGGAATATGTCTATGAACTCCCTTAATCCGGTCACATCTGTTACGTAAAACAATAAATACCCATGGAAAACGAAAAAGAAGCCCAGCTACGGCACGGGTTAAGTGTCCATAGACAGGCTTCTTCAAGGGGAAGAATAGAATACAGTTCTTCGAAAAATAATTCTTTACTTCGTAGTCGTTTGTTTGTGGGCATCAGCGATGGTTTTCTTGTCCTCCAGCTCCTGTACACTGCTTAGAAACGTCGATACCCGTCGCAAATATTCACGAGGGTGCTCTCTGAAAATAAGCTCATGTATCCCGTTTTTGACAATCCATACACTGGAAAGCGGGTTGGTTTGATTGGCAGCGAGCTTTTCCGCAATAGGATAAGGAGCTTTTTCATCCTGTGTACCATGCACAAACATGATCGGGAACGGATAGTTTTCCTTTTTAACCTCCTGATATGGAATCTGATGCAAGCTGGTGCCGTTCAAGACTGGAAACAGCAACTCCAGAATTTCCAAAGACGGATGTCTTGGCAGATTAATTTGATTGTGAATGTTATGGTACAGCGTATCCGGCTCCAGCAGGAAGGTGCTGTCCAAAATCATTGCGTCCACATCCTTGGTTTGCAAGCCCGCCTGAAGAGCGGTTCCTGCCCCCATGGAGAAGCCCCATACGATAATCTCCGACGAGCCGCGTTGCTTCGCAAGCTGAATTGCTCCGAGGAGCTGTTGGGATTCTGCTTTGCCTCCGGTTGCGACTGCTTTGCTGTTTTGTGACGCAAATCCATAATCGAACATGACCACATTAAAGTTCAAACTGTGGGCATAATGCGCCAGATCATACATGGGAATCCAGCTTTCTTCGCGGTTAGCCCCATAGCCATGACTGAAAATAATCGTTTTCCGCGATTGATCCGCCGGGATATACCAGCCTTGTACGATGCGGCTACCATCCTTGGCAGGGAAGCTGACTTCCTCATAAGGCATGTTTTTGGCCTGCATCGGATTAGAGTACAGTGGTGCAACGGTGGGATTCGTAAGTACCCATGCGATGTAAGCATGCAAGGCAATAAAACAAAACAACAGAAAAAAGACGACCGACAGCAGCAGAGCAATCACAACGTGCTTGAACCGCAGCAGACGGGGATTAAAGAGTGGGGTGGACGGCTCCTGAACAGCGGTCTGTAGCTGAGCGTTGCGCTGGGATGTCGAAATCATGTAAGAGCCTCCTTATATAAAATTGATCTTCGTTTCATAGAATTTAGGTATAATTCCACTTGAAAATAGTAGTGTAGGTCCGTATAGATACCTATTATCGTATGATGGGGATTATCCAAAGTCAACGCCTGAACCGGAAAAGTAAAAATGATGCAAAGAATTGTCGATGTTTGTTCTCGTTCTGTAATATGGTTGTCACAAAAACATCGGTTTACAGTAGCCGCGACTATTCTATATAATTTATGTAACCATGTTTCATAGTGTGAAACGAATATGGATACAAGAGGAGCGGTTCACGATGGAAGACCGTAAATTAACCGTTCGCGCTGTAGAGCGTGCACTTGATATACTGCTGTGTTTTACCGCAAATTCGGATCTTGGCCTGACGGAGATTGCCTCCAAAATTGGTCTACATAAAAGCACGGTTCATCGGCTGCTGACTACGTTGGAGGATCGGGGCTTTGTCGTTCGGAATGCCGAAACGGAAAAATATCGACTGGGCTTCCGCATTTGGGAGCTATCCACGCATTTGTCCCAAAGTGACGAGCCGGCGGTGCTGTTACAACCTGCAATGGAAGGACTACGTGACCGTCTGGGTGAGACGGTCAGCTTGTACTTACGGGACGGCAGCATGCGTATTCGCATACAAGCCGTGCAGAGCAATCAGGCGATCCGCAGGGTCGCGCCTGTAGGTGCGCGTATGCCGCTGGCTGTAGGGGCCTCCAGCAAGGTGCTGGCGGCCTTTATGCCGCCGCAGGAGCTGGAAGCCCTGCTAAGCGGGGATGAATGGCCGCCCTCAGTAGACCCGGAGGTCTATAAAGCCCAGCTGCAGGACATTCGCGAGAAAGGCTATGCGACCAGCTATGAAGAACGGGAACCAGGGGCTGCTGCTGTGGCAGCGCCAATTGTGAACCGGAAGGGACAGGTCACTGCGGCTTTATCTGTATCTGGCCCGGTCAGTCGACTTGCACCCGAGACGCTACATGACTTTGCTCCGATTTTGATCGAAGCGGCGAAGGAAATGGGGCTTATGCTCCCGTAACAAGAATGAACACAGTTGAAGCAAGCAGAGTGATTTGATGGGGAACGTCTCCTTGGTAAAGGGAACCTAAAAGGGTTGCCAAAGCCATAAATTTGAAGTAGTCTGGTAAGGAAGGCGGGATGTCTGTTATATCCGCCTCATGTGAATAGAAGTATCACAGTTACTGGGGGAGCCTGTAATGCCGGGCTGAGATGGAATCGTGCAAGATTCCGGACCCTTTGCACCTGATCTGGATCATACCAGCGTAGGGAAGTAATCGGCCATTGAAATGTATACGCGGCTGCTGTCTTCAGTGGCGCATTGGAATGGATTACTCCATATGCGTACTGTCTGGATAGCTGTCTCGTTAGATTAGCCGGTTCCCTGGGGAACCGGCTTTTTTGCATAGATCAGCGCCACCCTGGGAATGGTTCCGGATCGGTGTGTCATTTCATCGAAACGGGAGGAATGGACAATGAAGCCGACAGAAGCAGAAGGAACAAAAGGAACAGAATTGAAATCAGCAGAAGTAAGATTGGTAGGAACAAAAGAAGTTGAGGTAGAGAAGACAAACAGGGAGCAAGCCAGTGGGGTAACGCCCTTTCCAGGGAGCCGTAAGGTATATAGTCAAGGCTCACGGCCGGACATTGCCGTGCCAGAGCGCGAAATTGCTCTTCATCCTACACATACGCCGCAGGGCACGGAGCATCATGAGCCATTGCGTGTATATGATACAAGCGGTCCCATGACCGACCAAGCCTATCAGGTCGATATCCGTCAGGGCCTGCCTCCATTACGGCGAGCTTGGGCACTGGAACGGGGCGATGTGGAGGCTTACGAGGGACGCGCCGTCAAGCCGGAGGATAATGGACTGAAACCTGGCTCCAAACGGGAGACAGTGGAATTTCCCGGCGTGACCAACCGTCCGCTTCGTGCTTCGCAAGGGCGTACAGTGACGCAAATGCATTATGCACGGCGAGGGATCATTACGCCCGAAATGGAATTTGCGGCGATCCGCGAAGGGGTCGAGCCTGAGTTTGTACGGCAGGAATTGGCGGCTGGACGAGCCATTTTGCCTTCGAATATCAATCACCCGGAAAGTGAGCCAATGGTCATTGGGCGTCATTTTCACGTGAAGATCAATGCGAACATTGGTAATTCTGCGGTTACCTCCTCCATCGAGGAGGAAGTGGAAAAAATGACCTGGGCTGTGCGTTGGGGCTCCGATACGGTTATGGACCTGTCCACAGGCCGTAATATCCATACAACACGTGAATGGATCATTCGGAATTCTCCTGTACCGATTGGGACTGTACCGCTGTATCAGGCACTTGAAAAGGTGAACGGCGAAGCAGAAGCGCTGACGTGGGAGCTGTATCGCGATACGCTGATTGAGCAAGCGGAGCAGGGAGTGGACTATTTTACAATTCATGCGGGTGTATTGCTGCGATATATACCGATGACGGCGAATAGAATGACGGGAATTGTATCCCGGGGCGGGTCGATCATGGCAGCCTGGTGCCTTGCGCACCATCAGGAGAATTTTTTGTATACGCATTTTGAAGAAATCTGCGAAATTATGAAAGCCTATGATGTGGCCTTTTCTCTCGGGGATGGTCTACGTCCAGGTAGTATCTATGATGCGAATGATGAAGCACAGTTTGCAGAGCTAGAAACGTTGGGCGAGCTAACGCAAATCGCATGGAAGCACGATGTTCAGGTTATGATTGAAGGGCCAGGACATGTCCCTATGCATAAAATCAAAGAGAATGTGGATTTACAAATGGAGATTTGTAAGGAAGCTCCTTTCTATACCTTGGGACCGCTCACGACGGATATTGCCCCCGGATATGATCATATTACTTCAGCCATCGGGGCGGCGATGATCGGTTGGTTCGGGACGTCCATGCTGTGCTATGTTACGCCTAAGGAGCATTTGGGTCTGCCCAATAAGGATGATGTCCGCGAGGGTGTCATTACCTACAAAATTGCGGCACATGCTGCCGATCTGGCGAAGGGTCATCCACGGGCGCAGCAGCGGGATGATGCTTTGTCCAAGGCACGCTTTGAGTTCCGGTGGCGGGATCAGTTCAATCTGTCGCTTGATCCCGAGCGGGCCTTGTCTTACCATGATGAAACGCTACCGGCAGAGGGCGCCAAGGAAGCACATTTTTGCTCGATGTGTGGTCCCAAATTTTGTAGTATGCGCATCACGCAGGACATTCGCGCCTATGCAGCGGATAAGGGGCTGAACACTCAAGAAGCAGTAGCTGCCGGGATGCGTGAGAAGGCAGAGCAGTATCGGGATGGAGGTCAGTAAGACGAACGTGTGAGTTTAGGAACAAATGAATTAAAAAAGCCGTGGTTCTCTACAGTCGATGTAGGAAACTACGGCTTTTTAGCTTATGTAAAGCGGATCATGCAACCGGATAAACGGCGCCTTATTTTTTACCCATTTTTTCATTTAAAATGTCCTGAAAGCTGAGCTTCTTTTCCGAGCTATCTTCTTTCTTCTGCATACTCACCGCGTTGGCACGTTGGTATTGGTGGTGAAAGGGCATCAGGGTGTGGACGGTTAAGTTCATTGTATTCATGTAGGTCATTCCTCCAATTCCATATTGTCAAATTCAGATTGAGTTGCTTAGAACGTCTGTATAGGACTATTTGTATGTACTTGATGTCGTAATGCTATGTAGGTTGCTTGGTAATGTTTCAATCATTATACCCACATTTTTTCAAAGTAAAACGCTTTTGACATAAAACAGGAAGATGGTCATATGTGTCCAAAATGTCGATTAGGAGGATGGTCGTTTTAGAGGAAAATGTGCCTAGGTCTAAAACAAGGGCTAGAGGCCCGTTTTCTTAGTTTAGTAGTCGGGATTGTGTTTTTTTGTCGAATAACCTTGTAAAAGGAGAATTTTGCGGAATCCAAGTCAGGATTGAGGCAGTCTGGTGGCGAATTAAAGTGTCAAAGTTGTATTGACTTTATGTTTGGTAGTAGATACCATGAACTGGTTGTCAGCGTATTTTGGCAACAAGAGTCAGCCAATCCATCTGGCGATTCATCCTTTGAAATGTTATAGAAAGGATTAGAGCATATATGAAAAAAAGTATTGCAGATATCGCATTTATTATTCTGGGTGCGTTTTTTTTCGCGCTAGCTGTTAATCTGTTTGTGATCCCGAATGAGTTTGGCGAGGGGGGCGTTACAGGGGTTACGATCATTTTGTACTACCTGTTTCAGTGGTCTCCCTCGATCGTCAATCTGGTGATCAATGGCTTGCTGTTGATTGTCGGATATAAATTTTTGGACAAGAGAACGACCCTGTACACTATAATTGCGGTCGCTTTTAACTCGCTGTTTTTACATTTAACGGTCAACTGGCGGATTGATTCGCATGAGCCGACGATTAATGCTGTATTTGCCGGAGTTTTGGTGGGGGTCGGCATTGGCTTAATCGTACGGGTAGGTGGCACTACGGCGGGAACGGTCATTTTAGCCCGGATTGCCAACAAGTATCTGGATTGGAATATCAGCTATGGCTTGCTGTTTTTTGATTTGATTGTCGCATTCTCTTCCTATTTTATTATTGGTCCGGAAAAATTGATGCTAACTATCGTTATTTTGTACGTTGGTACAAAGGTGATGGACTTCATGATCGAAGGACTGAACCCGAAAAAAGCGGTCATGATCATTTCGGAGCACCAAGATAAAATTGCCGAGATGGTTATCACAAAAATGGATCGTGGAGTTACCGTCCTGTCAGGCCACGGATATTACACTAAAAATCCAAAAGAAGTGCTGTATATCGTCATTAGTAAACAAGAGGTGTCAGCGCTTAAAAAGATAGTGAAAGCCATCGACACAGCAGCATTCATTACCATTCATGACGTGCGGGACGTGTTTGGAGAGGGCTTTCTGGATATTTCGAAGTAGCTCGCGTGCGAAGGTAAGGTTATAAGAGAACGTGGCTAGAAGTCGGTCCTGAGGGATCGACTTTTT
Source organism: Paenibacillus sp. FSL H8-0168 (assembly GCF_038592955.1). Taxonomy (NCBI): domain Bacteria; kingdom Bacillati; phylum Bacillota; class Bacilli; order Caryophanales; family Paenibacillaceae; genus Paenibacillus; species Paenibacillus sp. FSL H8-0168. Next base: position 871,574 of record NZ_CP151948.1, read on the forward strand.
TTGTTTTATATAAATAAGATGAACTTGAAAAATGAATATCAAAACGGAGTAGGCGGAATGGTGCTGTACAAGCGAAGCGGTCGCTTTTGTCCCCGGATTTCTACCCTGGATTAGGGGCTTATTCAAGAAATCCGGGGGCGGTGGCGATGGGAAGCACCATCCGACTGCGCAGTGGCGCTATAGGTAACTCTTAAGTTCGGTTTGTATAAATAAAAAAATACCCCCGATTGCAGCTTTATCTGCAAAACGGGGGTTCTTTACATATGAAGTTCATAAACTTAGCTTTCGATCATCTGACGCAATACGGTTTGCAGAATACCACCGTTGTGGTAGTAGTCGATATCGACGGTGCTGTCTAGACGGGCAATTACCGGGAATTCGAACTTTGTGCCATCCTCGCGTTTAGCCACCACTGTAAGCTCTTGACCAGGCTTCACGTCATTGTCGATGCCAAGAATGTCAAACGTTTCACGACCGTTCAGGCCCAGGCTGGACCAGCCATAGCCCTCCTGGAATTGCAGAGGCAGTACACCCATGCCGACCAGGTTACTGCGGTGAATCCGCTCGAAGCTTTCGGCAATGACAGCCTTAACGCCCAGCAGAAGCGTACCTTTGGCCGCCCAGTCACGAGAGCTGCCTGTGCCGTATTCCTTACCAGCAATGACGATCAGGTTCTGATCGGCTGCCTGATATTTCATGGATGCATCATAGATGGACATTTCCTCATCCGTTGGCAAGTATTTGGTCACGCCGCCTTCAGTACCTGGAGCCACATTGTTGCGGATACGGATGTTGGCGAATGTACCGCGCATCATGACCTCGTGGTTACCGCGACGGGAGCCGTAGGAGTTGAAGTCCTTGCGTTCCACGCCATGTTCCTTCAAGTACAGTCCTGCCGGGCTTGAAGGGGCAATGTTGCCTGCTGGTGAGATATGGTCCGTTGTGACCGAATCATTCAACAGGGCAAGCACACGGGCATTACGGATTTCCTTGATATCCTGCACGCCATCCTGAAGTTTTTCAAAGAATGGTGGATTTTGAATATAAGTTGATTTTTCATCCCATTCATATAGTTCGCCTTCAGGAACCGGAATGGAGTTCCATTTTTCGTTAGCAGTAAATACATTCTCATATTTACGACGGAACATATCCGGGCTGAGAGACAGGCTGATGGCTTCCTTGATCTCCTCGGAAGTGGGCCAGATATCTTTCAGGTAGACAGGCTGATTGTCCTGATCGTAACCGAGAGGATCATTCACCAAATCAATGTTCACCGTGCCTGCCAGCGCATAAGCGACAACCAGTGGCGGTGAGCCGAGATAGTTGGCTTTGACCTGTGCATGCACACGGCCTTCAAAGTTCCGGTTGCCAGAAATAACTGCGCTAACCGTCAAATCATTGTCTGTGATGGCTTGACTCACTTCGTCAGGAAGTGGGCCGGAGTTACCGATACAGGTTGCGCAGCCGTAGCCTGCTACATGGAAGCCGAGGGCTTCGAGCGGTCCGATTAATCCGGCTTTTTGCAGGTATTCCGTCACGACGAGGGAGCCCGGTGTCAAGCTTGTTTTAACATAGCCTGGCTTTTTGAGCCCACGCTGCACTGCTTTTTTGGCCAGCAAGCCCGCACCGAGCATAACGCTTGGATTGGATGTATTCGTGCAGCTTGTGATAGCCGCAATAACGACTGCTCCTGTACCCAACTCGCTGGTGGAGCCGTCCGGATGGGTCAGCGGAATCTTCTGTGCGATTTTTTCATCGCTCAGTCCATAGCCGCCCTTGTCCACCGGGGTACGGATAATGCCTTCGAACGTTTCTTTCATGCGGCTAAGCTCAACACGGTCCTGCGGACGTTTGGGTCCGGCGAGACTCGGTACAACCGAAGCCAGATCCAGCTCAATGGTATCACTGAACACAGGGTCCGGTGTATCGGATGTGCGGAACATGCCTTGGGCTTTGTAATATTCCTCTACGAGGCTTACTTGCTCATCGGAACGTCCGGTGCTGCGCAGGTAGGCCAGCGTTTCCGCATCGACTGGGAAGAAGCCAATCGTTGCGCCGTATTCCGGTGCCATGTTGGCAACTGTCGCACGGTCAGCCAAACTGATGTTAGCCAGACCAGGCCCGTAAAATTCCACGAATTTGCCGACTACGCCTTTTTTACGCAGCATTTGTGTAACAGTGAGCGCCAGATCGGTGGCGGTGGAGCCTTCCGACAGGCTACCTGTCAGTTTGAAGCCAATCACATCGGGAGTGACAAAATACAGCGGCTGCCCCAGCATACCCGCCTCTGCCTCGATCCCGCCGACACCCCAGCCTACAACACCCAGCCCGTTAATCATCGTGGTATGGGAGTCTGTTCCTACGAGGGAATCTGGAAAGACGACCGTTTCACCGTCAATGGTTTTGGTAGCGGCAACGGAGGCGAGATACTCCAGATTGACCTGATGGACGATACCGGTGGATGGCGGAACGGCCCGGAAGTTGTTGAACGCCGTTTGCGCCCAACGCAGAAAACGGTACCGCTCCTCGTTGCGTTCAAACTCTACATTAATATTGTAATCCAGCGCATCACTGGTACCAAAAGCATCGACCATGACCGAGTGATCGATAACGAGATCGACGGGAACGAGCGGATTGATTTGCTTCGGGTCCCCGCCTGCTTTTTTCACCGTATCACGCATAGCTGCTAAATCGACAACCACCGGGACACCGGTAAAATCCTGTAGCACGATGCGTGCAGGAATGAACGGAATCTCCTTGTTGGTGTCCCGATCCTCAGCCCAGCCTGTCAGCTGTTGCACATGTTCTTCCGTAATGGCGCGACCGTCAAACTGTCGAACCGCGGCTTCCAGCAATACTTTAATGGAGAAAGGCAGCTTGGCGATACCGCTTTTTCCTTGTTCCTCCAGTGCCTTAAGACTGTAGTAGCGATAAGGCTTCCCGTTAACTTCCAGACTACGGGCGATGGAGAATTGATCTTTTCCTGACATAAGTATTACCTCCTTGAAGTGGATGCTTGGGGGAAAATAGGGATGTCGTTTTTTCGACGTCTTTCACAGTTGGTTTAAATTGGTTGCGTTCTCAATTACATCTTCAGTGCTTCATAACGTGTTAGAGGTTGAGATGAATGTAATTTGTTTCATTAGATGAAACATGATTTCAAAATGATTGCTTTTGGATTAAGTATACCGTTTTCAGACGGTTCCGTAAAGTTTTTTTGGCCTAAATGATGCGTTGCAGATTGGAAAATAAAACGTTCCGCTCCCTCGCGTTTCGATGTTCATACCAAGCTTTAGAGATTCATACTTATAGATAGAGAGCATTTCAGACCAGAGAGGGAAGAAAGGAAGTTATTCATCATTCCGGTTATCCCCGGAAAAGGATAGCGGGACGAATATGGAGGGATTGGGATGGGGGAGCGGGAATGGAAACAGGCCCTTTTTGCTTACGTGAATCAATACAATCGCAGTGAAGTGAATGGTGTACCGCAGCCGGATGAGTATCTGGAGGTGGGTCAGCGGATGGAACGAGCAGCACGTGCGGTCAGATTGGAGCAGTGGTACAACGAACGGGATGCTGTTCCCCTACGCAGCGAGACACGCGCCAAGCCGCTACGAATGGTGCAGGATACCCCGGATGAGGCTGTGGTAGATGTACAACTGCATGTCCGACTCTTTTATGAGAAGGGTGGGATGACTCACCGGGAGGATCGGATCGAACGGGAGCGTCTGACGTTCACACGCGAGGGTGAAGCCTGGCAGGTAGCGAGAATTGAGCGCGATCCGGCAGAAAGGAAGCCAGCGGGGGGAGAGGTTCCTTTTGAACAGGCTTCGTTTAATCAAGGAGGAAGTCTGCCGCTGCTGAATCGCGGTGTGCTGGGCTTCGGCTCATCAGCACGTCCCAGCCGATATCGCCGCGAAGAAGCAGCGGCCTATGCAGATCAGTGGTGGGATAGCTTCAATCCGGAGTTTGAAGGTTTTGATGTGGATTGCACCAATTATATCTCGCAATGCCTCTTTGCAGGGGGAGCACCGATCCACTATACTGGTAAAAGAGAATCGGGCTGGTGGTATAAAGGACGGGTCGCCGGACGTGAGCTGTGGAGCTACAGTTGGGCAGTTTCCAACAGTTTGGAGCGGTATTTGGGCTCCAGTTCATGGGGGTTGACTGCTGAGCAGGTGAGTCGCCCAGAGCAGCTCATGTTGGGGGACGTCATTTTTTACGATTGGGATGGTGACGGAACCTTCCAGCACAGCACGGTGGTCACGGCCTTTGATGCGGGCGGCATGCCGCTAGTCAATGCACATACGGTAAGCTCCAGACATCGTTATTGGGACTATAAAAATTCGTATGCGTGGACGGACAACACGGTATATCGCTTTTATCACATCGCCGACTATTTTTAAATGAGATGGTGGATAACAGGTACAGTGATGCAAATCAGTCACAATGACGAAAGCAGGAAAGCGGAGGATAGGCATGGCAAATCAAAAATTGACCGTAGGGCTAGTGTACGGAGGCAAATCGGGCGAACATGAGGTTTCGCTGCAAACGGCGTATGCGGTAATGAACGCTTTTAACTATGAGAAATACGAGATTATTCCTTTTTATATTACGAAGGCTGGCGATTGGCGTAGAGGGGCGCTATTAAGCGCTCCTCTGGCTTCTGTAGAGCAATTGAAGCTGGAACGCGCAGAGGGCGGCACCAAGGCGGCATTAGATACATTGTTCGGCAAGCTGTACGGAGAGCAGACGCTGGATGTACTGTTTCCGTTGCTGCACGGCACCTTTGGCGAGGACGGAACGATTCAGGGTCTGTTCGAAATGGCGGATATGCCTTATGTCGGTGCGGGAGTGCTGGCTTCGGCAGCAGGTATGGATAAAGGCGTCATGAAGAAGCTGTTTGAGCATGTAGGATTGCCGCAAGTGAAATACTGTTATTTTAATAGTACACAGTGGGCCCAAACCAGTCATGATCTGGTACGCAACATGGAAACCGAGCTAGGTTATCCTTGCTTTGTCAAACCGGCCAATCTGGGATCAAGTGTCGGTATTTCCAAAGCCAGTAACCGAGAAGAGCTGGAAAAGGCTGTAGATCTGGCTTTGCAATTTGACCTAAAGGTGATTGTCGAGGAGTACGTCGATGCCCGTGAGATTGAGGTCAGTGTACTGGGCAATGATGAGCCGATTGCCTCGGTACCGGGTGAAATTGTATCGTCGAGTGATTATTACGATTACGCTGCCAAATATACGGATGGCCAATCGGAAATGCTTATTCCGGCACCGTTGGATGAGGAAGTGGCAGATCGTATTCGTGAAGCCGCATTGCAAGCATTCCGAGCTCTGGAAGGCTGCGGGATTTCACGTGCCGATTTCTTCGTCAGACGCTCGGACGGACATATCCTTATTAATGAAGTGAATACAATGCCTGGTTTTACACCGTTCAGTATGTATCCATTACTGTGGAGAGAAACAGGCGTATCCTATGCAAGTTTGCTGGATCGCATGATTGCCCTTGCACTGGAGCGTTATGAGCGCAGGTCGGCACTGCACTACGAGAACTCATAAACGAAACAAAGGGGAGCTGATCACTCTCCTTTTTGTTCATATATATGGCATATCTTTGAGCACTACACTAAACCCTTAATGATGAAAGGTGGCGGCTACACATGGGATTTCAAACTGAATTTAACTCAGTGTGCAAATTCAAGAGCGAGCAAGAACTTTACGAACTCCTGGAATACGGACGTGGCAAAATGGTTAAATCCGGGCTGCGCGTGTTTCCGACAGGCCAGAAGGTCATCGCTTACAGCGTGGACAACGTGGCAGTAGCCATTGTGCAGATTGTGGGCTGTATCGCCGAAATTAATTTCCAGGGCGATGAAGTGACCGAAGTTGAGATGATCCTCATTCGTAAGCTGAATGAAGAGGAATCAAGAATTCAGACCGCATTGGCGGATGAAATGTTTTTTGGAGCACAGCAGCAATCCTAGCTGTTTTCTTCTTGCAATTTGTGCGATAACACCGAATCAGCAGGTGCTTTTCCGGGTATGATCAGTAGAAAAGGGTTTTAGGTCACAGAACGAAAGCGGCCTTACCATCTACTGCGACTGCTGAAAGGAAGACACCCTATGATCGTAAGGTTCGGTTATGTAGCCATGTCGGTTACCATTCAAAATGCATCCCCCTCTAAAACCATGACATTGAGCAGCTTTAACAAGATTGGAGACCGAGAAGCTGCAATCCGCAAGCTAGAACGGATAGCAGCCGAAAATCTCCATAATACTTTGAGGCTGCTGCGCCATAATCGCGCGAGTGATATCCAGGTCTATCGTTTCTCATCCAAGCTGATTCCGCTAGCGACCCATCAGGATCTGCGGGATTGGGACCCTTTTCAGGCGCTTGCTGCTGACTTTGCAGAGGTTGGGAACTATGTCAAGGCGAATAGGATGAGGGTATCGTTTCACCCCGATCATTTTACAGTGTTAAGCACCCCCCGTCCTGAGGTGTTGCAGAGCTCCATTAATGATCTGAAGTACCACAAAGCGATGCTGGAGGCCATGGGACTCGGTGCCGAAGCCAAGAACAACATTCATATTGGTGGTGCTTACGGAGATAAGGTGACCTCAGGCCAGCGTTTTGTAGAGCAGGTTAGTGCGCTGGATCTTTCGTTAAGAAAACGGTTAACGCTGGAAAATGATGATAAAACGTTCAATGCGGTGGAAACGCTGGAGGCTTGCAAATTGACGGGGTTACCGATGGTTCTCGATATTCATCATCAATGGGTGAATAATGAGGGGGAGAAGCCGTGGGAGCTATGGCCGGATATTTTGGATACCTGGAAAGGGGAATTGGCCCAAGCCGGATCTTCTGTGGATCATCCATTGCCGCCCAAAATCCATGCGTCCAGTCCCAAAAGTGAAAAAGATCCTCGGGGCCATGCGGACGGTGTTCTAGTGGAGCCGTTGCTTACCTTTTTGCGCAATATTGCCGGATATACGGATCGGATTGATGTCATGCTTGAAGCCAAACTTAAGGATGAAGCGTTATTCGGGTTGATGAATGAACTGCGCCTTCAGGAAGCTAATGGGGTTAAAGTGCTGGATGGAGCTTCCGTAGAAATTATGCCTTAGAAAGTAGCATTTTGCGGATAAAGCTCCCATTTAGAGAAACTTTATGCAGCTTATTGTGTATACTAGAATGTGTAAACTAGCAAACTTGTACTGAAACAGAGATGGTTAAGAGACTGTGTTGTAGAGCAGCTTCGTAAACCACGTAACAATGATATAGAAAGTAGAGTGAACACGTTGAACGAAAATGAAAACGAAAAGGTTCCCTATATCGTATCAGGAAAAAGCTATACTGCCGTGGCTATTAACGCGGCATCCAAAGCCGGGGAATGGATTAAAAGCAGGCTGGGAACTGTTGAACATTTGAATACCAAACAGTCTCCTACGGATCTAGTGACCGAGGTAGATAAAGGTGCAGAGCAGATGATTCGCAGACTGATTCTGACCCATTTTCCCGATCATGCTATTTTGGGTGAAGAGGGTGTAGAGCCGGGAGCCGAAGCTTCGGCCCGCGCATTAGAGGTTGCCCGTGAAGAGGAATATCTATGGATTATTGATCCAGTAGACGGGACTACCAATTTTGTGCACAGTCTGCCCTTTTACAGTGTATCTATTGCATTGGCCCATCGTGGAGAGGTGATTGTCGGGGTTATCTATGATCCGTCCCGTGATGAAATGTTTGTAGCGGAAAAAGGAAAAGGCGCTTATGTACATGGCAATCGCATGCAAGCATCGAGAGAAGAAACACTGGGAGATAGTCTGGTGTGCATCGGCTTCCCGCCGGATCGTACGTATGCACAACCGCTAAATATGAAAATTACGCAGGTTCTTACACCTCAGGTACGCGGCATTCGGGCGCTGGGCTCGGCAGCATTGCATCTGGCTTATGTAGCATCAGGACGGCTGTCGGCCTATTGCGAAATTGGTTTGAATGCGTGGGATGTGGCAGCGGGCGCTTTGCTGGTACAGGAATCAGGCGGCACCATTACCGATACATTGGGCAGACCTTATGACCTGAGTGTACGGCATATTGCAGCGACGAATACAGCTATTCATTCTCAACTTATTCAAGTGCTGAAAGAAGCAGACGCAACCGGGTTATAATTCTACGTAGAACATCATCATGAAGGAGGAAATCGCGATGAGCCAATCCGAAGAATTGGAACGCCAGCTCAGTGAACTGCTGACGGAAGGCGAAATTCGTGAGAATGAGGCCCAGAAGCGGGAAAGACTCAGTCCTAAATATGAGGTGCGGGTTCAGACTCATATCGATCCCATTGTTGAGGAGACGCGTAAATACCGGAGTATGGCACGGGAACTTGATGACCGATACGACGAATATATGAGCAAGGCGGACAAATCGAAACCAACCGATCAACGCTAAGCAAATACAAATACCTCTTGCCGAATGACCAAGGCATGGGGTATTTTGTATGTTATAAAGGAGGCGACATTCACTGATTACCTACTTTAAAAGCGCTTACAAAAATGCTGGAATCCATCATAAAATGGTACTGCTGATTACGGTGCTTATGCTGGTTAATTTTGCAGTTGTTGCAGTCATACTTAAGTACGTATTTCATATTTATGATAATCAAATGTACAAAAAAACATCCGAAGTACTCAATATTTCTTCAATCGGCATAGAAAATGAGCTGAAGGATGTGGAAAAAGTTACTTTCAAGGTAACAACGGACGAGCAGCTCCAACGTTATTTGCTGCAATTGGAAAAGGAAACGTCACCTTATACCAAAATGGTGCTGCGTAAAAAAATAACGAATAGGCTCGTCGCCTTTGCCGGCTCTGAGACCTATGTCTATTCTATGATAGTCATCGACAAAGAGGGACAGGTCATGAGCGCGGGCAACCGCGAAGGTATTCCCCAGGAGCTTCGATCCACCCTGTCGGAGCTGGCAGACGAACATGACGGTTCCAATGCATGGTATGCGGCAGGTCATTCCTCCTTGCTGGCCGCTCGGCAGTTCAAATCCTTTACCGATTCCAATTTTACACTGAATGGGCTCGGAACGCTTGCGATTCGTGTGCGAATTGACCGGATTGTAGCGGATCGTGTGCAGACCTCCGGCCGTGACGGACAACTGATGATTACAGATGGAAGACGGATGATTTATCCCGAAACACCACTTTTGAGTGAGAGTGATATCCAGGCGGAGCTTGGCCGAAAGCAGCCTTACGGGATTGCGACCTACTCAGGAGGAACCTTTTTCGCTGCTCAAATCAAATCCTCTTATACGGGGTGGACGTATTTGCATATGACCCCCTTCGATGATATGTTTCGCAGTATTACGATCATCAAAGAAGTTGTAAGCGCTATTTTTGTTATTATGCTTCTTATCGCATTGGCACTGGGGGCTAGGTTGTCAGGGAGCATTACCAAACCGATCGTTCAACTAATCCAGAACATGCGTAAAATAGAAAAAGGCGATCTCGACCGTTTGGAAGAAGAAGCACTTGGCGCGGTCCCCCTTTCCACACAGGATGAGGTAGGCTTGTTACATCGGACATATAAGAAAATGATTCGTCGCATTCGTGAGCTCATTAATGAGAATGTTGCCAAGCAGCTATTACTGCGGGAAACAGAGCTAAAGGCATTACAGGCACAGATTAATCCACATTTTTTATACAACACGCTGGAATCCGTGAACTGGCTCGCCAAGGCCAATAAGCAGGATCGGATTTCAGAGATGGTGGAAGCACTTGCTTTTCTATTGCGTAGTGCGGTCAGTTTTGAAGAGCAGCTGATTCCGCTTCGAAAAGAACTGGATATTGTAAGGAGCTACGTAACGATCCAAAAAACACGTTTTGATGAACGTCTCGTTTTCCATCTGGATGTCCCGGAAGAACTGATGGATGCACAAATTCCGAAGCTAACGCTTCAGCCCTTGGTGGAGAATGCCATCCATTATGCGTTGGAGCCGCGAATTGAACCCTGTCGGATTGCTATTATTGCGAGAGAAAGCGAGGGGGCTCTATTTCTGCAAGTTGAAGATGACGGACCGGGAATGACGCCTGATTTCTTGGAAAAGCTGCGGAGCGGGCAGGTCATGACTCGTGGGCAGGGCATTGGACTTACGAATATTCAGGAACGGATTAACCTGACATTTGGTACACCTTGGGGGATAGAGCTGCATAGCGAGTCAGGAACAGGAACGTCAATTCATGTCTGTATTCCATATGTGAAAGGGGATCAGGGTCGTGTACAAGGTGCTACTGGTTGATGATGAGCGTATGATTTTGGAAGGCATATCACAGGTGGTTGATTGGGGCAAAGCGGGAACGAGACTAGTTGGTACAGCACGTAATGGGATTGAGGCTTATGATCAGATTCAGGCCAGCCCGCCTGATTTTGTGATCAGCGACATCTCTATGCCTGGACTGGACGGTATCGGACTGGTTGCCAAAACGACGGAGCATTTTCCAGACGTTCGTTTCATTCTGTTGTCTGGTTACAAAGATTTTGATTATGCCTGTCGGGCCATGCAATACGGGGTGAAGCACTACTTGCTGAAGCCATGCAATGAGCGGCAAATTCATGAGGCTCTGACCGAGTTGGGGCAGGAGCGGGAGGAGCAGGAAGAACGCAAGCAGTTTGTAAACCGGATGAAGCTAGATTTTCAGCGTATGCTGCCTCATGTGAAGGAACACTTTTTGAAGGAGTTTATTTCCTATAAAACTTACGGTAGCCGCGATATCGCATTTTATGAGCGGTTATTCGGACTTGAATTGCAAGATAAGCAGGTTCGAATGCTACTGCTGCGGGTGGAGGAATCACATGAGCCGGAGCATTTGTTTGCATTGCAAAATATAGCGGCAGATTTGATGGATGATGTCTTGCTCAGTACGACCATGCAGGGGCAATTGCTCATCGTGCTGGAAAGTGAGGATGACACGTCACGGTTTATGAAACAGATTGAAGCGGTACGTGCGACATTTCATCGCTTTTACAAGCTGGAGGTAACGGTCGCAGTTAGTGAGTCGGATAGTATGCAGCATTCACGGGGGATGTATCGGGAGACACTGCATTGTATGAATCACCGTTTTTACACCGGGGAAGGCAGTCTGATTACGAAGGAGGATTTAGCGGCTGAGGATACCCGGGAGATGGCAGATTTGGAGCTGGACGAGGAGAAGTTCGGTCTGCTGATCAAGGCTGGAAATACGGTGGAGGTTGCACAGGAAGTGGATCGGTTGTTCGGTATTCTGTCCCGTATGAAGCTGGAAATTTCCGTGACCCGCTCCTATGTGCTTCAGCTCTATGCTGCTATGATTCGTATATGCCCTGAAGAAGAGCGTGCAGCGTTTACGAGCCGAATGGTGGTGCTGGCAGAGCAAAAAACGCTGGCATGTCTCAAATCTTTTGTACAGGAAGCTGCCGAACGAATGACCGCAATCTATTATAAAAGTAATGTGTATCGCCAATCTTCCACCGTTGATAAAATGATCACTATTATTGAGCAAAACTACAGAAAATCCGATCTGTCGCTGAACGGAGTGGCAGGTCAAATGCTGTATATGAATTCCGACTACTTAGGAAAAATTTTCAAAAAAGTGACAGGTGAAAACTTTTCACACTACGTCAATCGTTATCGGATCGAACGTGCGGCTGAGCATATTCGAGAGACCGGGGACGTGAAGGTATTTGAACTGGCGGAATGGTTCGGCTTCGGTGGGAACGCGCAATATTTTAGCCAGGTGTTCAAAAAGTGGGCGGGTATGACGCCTTCCGAGTATATTAAATCACATGAACGGGGATGAGCGGGCAAGTCTAGTTCTAACTTCCTTCCTAAAAAAAGAAAAAAGGAGCTCACGGCTCCCTTAAACTTTCAGGTATACATCATATTAACGTTAAAGTTTACACGTGTGACAATTTATATGCAGCTTGTTCATTAGTTGATTCTTCAAACTCAGGTTTGAAGCCCAAAGCAAGTACTACTTTCATTATAGTCTCCATAGAGGATACAGACGTTGAAGTTCCTAGTCTTGTCGCTTGGACTCGAGTGCTTTCTAAGCTACATCACGTTGTATAAGTCCAAGTTTTTTAAGCATGCGGACGATATCAAATAACAAGTCGACACTCAGATTTTATACCGTGAATTTTTTCGTTCTTGCAATACCTTCTCCCTTTGTTCTTTTGTTTTTTTTAGTAGCTCTGATTTTTCTATAAATGCTTCGTTAATACATTGTTCTAAACTATATAGCCATTTGTTTCTATAAATTAATGCTGCAAATATAAGTACCAAAGGTGCTATTATTTTAGATATTTCTTCAAGGTGTGCATCTTGTAATTTACTTAATTCAGCATTGTAATTTGTTTTCTCTTTCTTCAACTCATCACTCAAATACTGTTCTTTTTCCTCAATACTATTTATATTTTGTAGCTTTTCTTTATGCAATATAACTATGTACTCATGGGTCCAATCTATTGTTTTAGAGAACTGTTGTAGATAAAAAGTTATTGGGGATAATGCAAATGTTAATATAAAGGAAGTAATGGCTAGAATCAAGGTAAGTTGTTGAGAAAACTTTACTTGAGATGCAATACCCGCTCTCAAGTCCCTTATTTCTTCTATAGTAGCTTCATTAACCAGTTTTTTTCTAACCTTACTAAAGGTTTCAAGCGAGATGCTTCCCAGAGCCATAAAATGTCCGTTTGCACCGTACTCTAATCTGATATGTCTTCCAGCAGAACCAGCTTTGAATTTCATGTAATTCATCCTCCTTTTTATTATATATCGGTAGATTGTTAAGGAAGACAAAATGCCTAAAGCATGATATACCCATTTCCACTAATGGTTCAGAATAACGGGGGCTTATAAACGGAGTAGGTGGAATGGTGCTGTACAAGCGAAGCGGTCGCTTTTGTCCCCGGATTTCTACCTTGATCATATGCTTAATTCCAGAAATCCGGGGGCGGTGGCGATGGGAAGCACTATCCAACTGCGTAGTGGCACGATAAGAAACTTTTAAGTTCGGCTTTTATAGGTACAAGCAAGCCCCTCTGTTTTTTTAACTTAGGAAACCTGATTTGTGTATTCCAATGTTTCTCGGCTTTTGGGAAAATAACAACAGGAGCTAATGTAAACGCTGTCAAAATTGCGGAAATGCGTTGTCACTCGTGATTTGGCTCCTTTCTAGAACAGCGAAAAGGGGAGAGATAGGTGGGCAAAAAGGGATGGTTTCTGATCATAGCTATGCTGCTCGTTTTGACGACGGCATGTAGCGGAGCGGACGGCGGCAGCAATTCGGGCACAAGTGCAGACGGGAAAGTAAAGTTACGTATCGCTTGGTGGGGATCGGATACGCGTCATGAATACACGCAGAAGGTCGTTGATTTGTATAAGCAGAAAAATCCAAATGTAACGATTGATGTGGAATATGCCTCTTTTGATGACTATTGGAAAAAGCTCGCCCCGCAGGCTGCGGCTAATCAGTTGCCTGATATCGTGCAAATGGACATTTCGTACATTAGCCAATATGCGAAAAATGGTCAACTGGAGGATCTCGCGCCTTACTTGAATCAAAAAATTCAGGTCGCTGATGTGACCGAAAATGTACTCAAAACCGGCGTAATTGCCGGAAAGCAATATGGTATTCCAACCGGTGTCAATGTCCTGGGTTTCCAGTATGACCCGGCGTTGCTCAAAAAAGCGGGTATAGACAAAATCCCTGACAACTGGACATGGGATCAGTACAAAGAACTGGCTTTAAAGGCTGGTTCCAATAAAGTATACTTTGACAGCTCGATGGCTGCTGATATTTTCTTCCACTACTATTTGCGTACGCAAGGAAAGACTCTCTACAATGCGGAAGGAACAGGATTGGGGTATGACGACGATAAGCTGTTTGTTGACTTCTTCAGCGGATTGGCTGATCTGATTAAGAAGGGAGCGACCCCGCCTCCTGAAATTATGAACCAGACCAAGGGGATTCTTGAGGAATCCGATATCGTAAAAGGAACAGGCATCGGCATTTGGCAGTGGTCCAATCAGTATGTGGGCTTACAGCAGGTTGTTAACCGCCCAATGGCACTGGCTCCAATGTTTGGGCCGAATATGGAAAAAGGCGTATACATGCAGCCTACGATGTACTGGACGGTTGCTTCCCGTTCACAGGTGAAGGATGAGGCCGCAAAGTTTATTGATTTCTGGATGAATGATGTAGAAGCGAATAAATTGATTAAAGGCGAACGGGGCGTGCCGATTTCCTCCAAAATCAAGGAGGCTGTTGCGCCAGAGTTAAGCGAGCCTACGAAGCAGGTGTTTGAATTTGTAGCTTCCATGGAGCCGAAGGCTTCTCCAATGAGCCCGCCGCCACCAGTCGGATCGCCGGAAGTGATTGCGACTCTGACCGATTATATTGAGCAGGTCAATTTCGGACAGATGACGGCTGAAGACGCAGCGGCCAAATTCCGGGCTGATGCGAATACTATCCTTGCGAATAACAAGCAATAATGAGCGCAATGAGACCTTTAGGATATCTGACATCGTTTTAGCACAAGAACGACAAGATCCAAGGAACGTTTCGTTAAGTTAACCGTGCGTAGTCCAAAGCATGATTGCGCACGGTTGATTCGACGAACCAACTGCATAAGCACCCTTTGTAGATATCACAATAATATTCATATAACAACGAATTATTAACACTATAAAATTTTACCAATTCTTTAAATGCAACAGAAGGGAGGCTTGATGAGCTTGCGAAATCATCAGAGCTTGAAAGCCAATATGACCGGATATGCGTTTATCAGCCCGTTTATTGTGGGCTTTCTGGCGTTTACGTTAATTCCAATGTTTATTTCGCTGTATCTGTCCTTTACCACCTACAACCTGTTCACCCCGCCCAAATGGATTGGCCTGGGTAACTTCGAAAAAATGTTCACAGGCGACCCGAAATACTGGAATTCGATCAGGGTCACGTTTACGTATGTATTGGTCGGTGTACCGTTGCGACTGATTTTCGCGCTATTTGTGGCTATGATTTTGAATACCAAATCGCGCATGGTCGGCACCTATCGGACAATGTACTATCTGCCATCCATTATCGGAGGTAGCGTTGCGGTATCCATTATGTGGCGGAACATTTTCAGTAATAACGGCATAGTGAACAGCCTGCTTTCGACCTTAGGGGCGACTCCGGTGAAATGGTTTGGTGATCCGGATGCTTCGCTTACGATGCTGATCACCCTGTCCGTATGGCAATTTGGCTCCTCCATGCTGATTTTTCTGGCAGGTTTAAAGAACATTCCTGTTGAATTGTACGAGGCGTCCAGTGTAGATGGCGCTAAGCCAGTACGAAAATTTTTCAGTATTACGCTGCCGTTGCTTAGCCCCATTATTCTATTTAATCTGATTATGCAGACGATCAGCGCTTTTATGACCTTCGTCCCGGCTTATGTTATTTCTAAGGGTGAAGGAGGCCCGATGGATGGAACGATGTTGCATTCTCTGTATCTGTTCCGGCAGGCGTTTATGTTCAGCAACATGGGATATGCGGCAGCCATGGCCTGGGTCATGCTCATTATGATTGGGATACTGACAGCGATTTTATTTATAACCTCCAGATACTGGGTATTTTATGAAACGGAAAAGGGGCGCTGATACTGATGGCATGGAAAACGGTCAAATGGCCAATTTATCACATACTGGTTGCTGCACTGGCGCTCCTGATGCTTTATCCCGTTTTTTGGATGCTGTTCAGCTCGTTTAAAGAAAGTCGGACGATATTCGTCACGGCATCCTCGCTTTTCCCTACAGAATGGATCTGGCAAAACTATGTAACAGGTTGGAAAGGGACGACTGGCTACAACTTTGGCACGTACATTCTGAACTCGCTCACGATCGTGGTGATTTCAACGATTGGAGCTGTGCTTTCCTCCTCATTGATCGCATTTGGCTTCGCACGCTTGAAATTCAAAGGGCGTAACTTGTGGTTTGCTTTGATGATGGTGACGCTTATGCTACCAGGGGATGTGGTACTGGTACCGCAATATATTATTTTCACCAAGCTCGGTTGGATCAATACGATCTTACCGTTAGTGGTACCCTCCTTCTTCGGGATGCCGTTCTTCATCTTTCTGATGGTGCAGTTTATACGGACGATTCCAGCAGAGTTGGATGAGGCGGCGACGATTGACGGATGCGGCAAGTTCCGGCTGTATTTCAGAATTATTTTACCCTTACTTAAATCGTCGTTGGCTACAGCGGCAATCTTCTCTTTCTACTGGAAGTGGGAGGATTTGCTTGGTCCGGTACTGTATCTGAATTCGCCAGAGAAATATACCGTATCTATTGCACTCAAGATGTTCCTCGACAGCGAGTCGGCTTCCAACTGGGGAGGAATGTTCGCGATGTCTATCCTAAGCCTGCTTCCAGTTATCGCTGTATTCTTCGCATTCCAGAAGCAAATTGTAGAAGGAATGAGTACGAGTGGTTTGAAGGGGTAAGATCCAAAATCCATAGCGTGAGGACATGAAGCTTACGAGTGGAAATGGAAGGCATCCGGGATTGTACGATTGAATGGACGGGATTTGAGGGCGATGGCTGAGAGGTGAGTAAATTGTGGAAGTTTGATTTTGGTCCGGGGGAGCCTGCAGATGGCTACAAGGGAGTGTCTCCGGATTGCTTATATACAACTGAACAGGGCTATGGCTTTGAGACTACGGAGCATGTGTACGGTCGAAAAAGGCAGAGTGCAGCCAAGGATGCACGCACGCGGCTACGAAGCAGCTTTTGTATTCCACTGAACGCTGCATTTGTTGCAGATGTGCCAGACGGGATGTATCTCGTCACCGTACTGGTCGGCGATTCGCAGGCGGAAACGCTCACGCGATTCAAGGCTGGTGAAGGCAAGCACATGCTTCCCCCAGTACACACGCTGCCGGGCCAGTTCACCGAAGCACTGTTTGCGGTGCCTGTCCGGGGTGGCAAACTACGCCTCACCGTGTCAGGCACTGCGCCACGGCTCAATGCGCTGGAGATTGCGCCAGCGCCACAGACCCTCCGGCTATTCCTAGCCGGAGATTCCACGGTTACGGATCAGGACGCATTCGGCTATCCGTATACTGGCTGGGGCCAGGCTTTGCCCGCCCTGTTCAAGCATGATGTCTGCGTGGATAATCATGCCGTATCGGGACGAAGCTCCAAAAGCTTCGTGGACGAAGGAAGGCTGGATGTCATTTTGGGCGAAATAAAGGCAGGAGATTTCCTGTTCATCCAGTTCGGTCATAATGATCAGAAGCCTGATCCAGAGCGGGCTACAGAGCCTTTTACAACCTACAAGGAGCATCTTCGCCTCTACATCGACGGCGCAAGAAGCCATGGGGCAACCCCGGTACTGGTCACGCCCGTACATCGTCGCTATTTTAACGAGGATGGTACGCTATCTGACACACATGGTGACTATGTAACAGCGGTTCGTGAGCTGGCGGAAGAAGCGAATGCGCCGCTAATTGATTTGTCTGCCCGCACACAGGAGTTATATGAGCAGCTAGGTCCCGAAGAGAGTAAAGAGCTTTTTATGTGGCTACTGCCTGGTGAATACATGAACTTTTCCAGCGGCTTAGAGGATAACACGCATTTTCATGAGAATGGCGCGGTTCGTATTGCAGACATGGTGGTGGATGCTGTGAAGGAACTGGATTTGCAACCGCTGCGCATGTATTTACGTTGAAGGATGACCTTTTCATGTACGGGCGTCAAGGAGGTAACTCACGTGAAACTTACCAAAGGGGGAGACGTGGAAATGCCTGCATTGATTTTTGATGAAGAACAAGTTAAGCAGGTGATCGACCGGGTCGTAGAACGCACATTTCAAATGCACTACAGCTGGGATTGGCCGGGTGGAGTCGCCTTTTACGGAGTATGCGAAGCGTATGAAGCGACAGGGAACGAAAAGTATTTGACCAAGCTGAAAGAATGGGTTGACGAAAATATCGAGGATGGACTTCCATCTCTTTCGGTGAACGGCGTTTCTGTCGGGCACTGTTTGTTGACGCTTTATCAGGCCACAGGTGAGCAAAAATACCTTGATATTGCCATCGAGATGGCAGAATTTTTGGCCCAAAAAGCGGAGCGATTTGCCGACGGCATTTTCCAGCATACGGTGAATTCACTTCATGATGTATTTCCGCAGCAAGCATGGGTGGATACGATGTTTATGGCAGGTTATTACTTGCTGCGCATCGGTCATCTGTTGGGCAACAAGGAGTATTGGGAGGATGGGGTTCGTCAATATCACGGGCATGAAGAATTTTTGCAGGACCCGGATACGAATCTGTATTATCACGGATGGGATCATGCGAATCAAAGCCGGATGTCAGGAATATATTGGACGCGCGGCAATTCATGGGCAGCCCTCACGATGGCAAAAGCGCTGAAATTGGTGGAGGTGCAGCATCCATCTTATATGATCATCGACGGCTCGCTACGTGACCAGCTCAATGCACTGGTGCGGCTGCAATCCCCAGAAGGGCTGTGGCATACGGTGCTGAACGATGATACCTCTTATCTGGAAACCTCGGGCTCGGCAGGAATTGCGACTGCCTTGCTTATGCAAGGAAGATTGTTTAACAAATACACCCAAAAGGCGATCGACGGTATTCTTTCCCGCATTAAGGACGACGGCACAGTAACGGGGGTATCCGCTGGAACTGCTGTAATGAACGATATTGACGGCTATCGAAACGTTCCATATAAACGCATTCAGGGATGGGGTCAGGGATTGGCGCTTGCTTTTCTGGCTCAACTGTTGCGTACCAAGGAGAATCCGTACGGCTAGAAGAAGGGACATAGGGAAACGAAAGTATTCATAGGTCAAAGGAGGCCGATAGCATGGGAGATACTGAACTTTCTCAGGAGCTTTCTCATGGAAAAGTAGCTAATCAGCCGCGAGGCAGCCTATTCTGGGTTATCCCCGATGGGTATATTCCACCGGAAAGCCGGGGAGGGCTGCTCAGTCATGAGAGTATATGCGTGCTGAATTGTGGGAGCCGTGTGGCAAATCTGAGTATAGACATCTATTTTGAAGACCGCGAGCCATTGGAGGGATTGATCGAGGTGGTGGAAGGAAGACGAACCCGTCATATCCGAACAGCCTCGTTGGAGAAATCCGGCGAGCAGATTCCGGTAGGTATTCCTTACGCAATTACGGTCACTAGCGATGTGCCCATC
This sequence comes from Paenibacillus sp. FSL H8-0168, assembly GCF_038592955.1. NCBI lineage: Bacteria > Bacillati > Bacillota > Bacilli > Caryophanales > Paenibacillaceae > Paenibacillus > Paenibacillus sp. FSL H8-0168. Next base: position 890,832 of record NZ_CP151948.1, read on the forward strand.
ATCGTACAGTATAGCAGATTGGACACGACACAGCCGGAATTGGCGTTAATGAGTGTCATGGCGTACCCGGTCTAGTCACGACGAGGACTAAGAAGTGAAAAAAGAAATCTCCAGGCTGGAATTGCGCAGCTGGGAGATTTCTTTTTTTGCAGGCAAATTAATGTCTATTTTTAGCCCATTTTTTATGATTTTGACGAAGTTGTTTTGATCGGCGTGAAGTTTTTTCGCCCTCCGAAATTGGTACCTAGCACGCCGATGATGATTATCACAGCCCCAACAATGTGATAGTAGGCGAGTTGCTCCTTCAAAATATAAGCACCCGCAATCATGGAAATGAGGGTGGATAAATTGCCGATCACACTCATTTTGGAGGCTTCGATCCACTTCAAGGCAAAGCTCGATAACAGCGAGGTGACGAGGGTAGACAGAATGCCCAGATAAATCAGTGCCATCCAATAACCAGGCTTCACCAGTGGAGCAGTATAGGCGCTCATGGAGCCATCTATGGCATGATATCCCAGTGCCACCACGTTAAAAACGATACATCCCAAAATAGAGGTAACGTAGGTCAATTCCATTGGGTTGTACTTTTGTGTTAAGGGTCGTGCCAGCACATTATAGCCGGATAGGCATATCGCAGAAAGCACGAGCAGAAGAATACCGCCATAGCTATTGGATGCTAGCGGTGCTCCGCTTTTCATCACAAATATAAAAACCACGCCAAAGACAGAGAGCAGTAAGGAAATTTTTTGGACTACCGTTGTACGCTCTTTAATAAAATAGGAAGCTAACAGCAGCGTAAAAATGGGAACGGTTGCTTGGATAATTCCACCTTCCGATGAAGAAGTGCTCATCAGCCCGAAGGCTTGTAGTGGAAAATACACTAATGGCGAGAGCAGCGCCAGTGGTAAAATGCGCAAAATGTCACGCATCTTGATGTTGATCTTGATCCAACCGAGCAACACGGGAATGGTCAAAGCGATAAATGACAGCGCAAAGCGATGGGCAATCACATCCAGCGGGCTTGCCTCTGTGACTGTCAATTTTACAAATAAAAATGAAAATCCAAGTATAGCTGCATAGCTGAGAGCTGCCAGATAGGCGGCTCCATTTCTGGAACGACTGTGCATAATAAACCTCCGTAATCATGACCTTAACCTGTTGTTCTCTCAATATACCCGGATGGCACAACCTGATACAATCCATAAAATCTGCAACTGTACGGGTACAGTTGTGAAATGGAAAAAAGCCGGAACGAAGTCCCAGAGGTCGAATACCCTTCCCTAAGACTACTTCCAGCTCTTATCATAATTCATATTTTATCACTTACTGCTGGGTTTACTTCCCTTGTGACATCGCCCGGAACGAATCGTCCGCCGCTTCCAGCGTAGCATCCACATCTTCGTCCGTATGCGCTGTTGTGAGGAACCAAGCTTCGTACTTGGATGGTGCCAGATGAATACCGCGATCCAGCATGTGACGGAAGAAGGATGCGAATGCTTCGCTATCCGTATCCTGCGCCTGTGCGTAATTCGTGATCGGATGATCACAGAAATGCGTCGAGAAGGCTCCACGAATACGGTTGATCGTCAATGGCACGCCGTAGCGTTCGGCAGAGGACTGGATACCGTCAGTCAGCCTCACAGCCAGACGTTCCATCTCTTCGTACACGCCTTCCCCTTGAAGGACTTCAAGGCAGGCGATGCCTGACGAGATGGACGCCGGGTTGCCGGCCATCGTACCCGCCTGATAAGCCGGGCCGAGTGGGGCAACCTGCTCCATGATGTGCTTGCTGCCGCCGTAGGCACCAATCGGCAGACCACCACCCATGATTTTGCCCAGCGCGGTCAAATCTGGCTGAATCGCATCATGGTTGTCCAAACCTGCATACGTTTGGGTGGAACCGAAGTGGAATCGGAATGCGGTAATGACCTCGTCATAAATGACGAGTGAGCCGTTCGCACGCGCCATCGAGCAGAGCCCTTCCAGATAGCCTGGCTGCGGCATAACCATGCCGAAATTACCGACAATCGGCTCAACCATGACTGCCGCCACATCGTCGCTCCAACGCTCCAAGGCTTGGCGCAACGCGTCGAGATCATTGAATGGCACGGTAATAACCTCGCTCGCAATGTTGGTCGTAATGCCTGCGCTGTCCGGTATGCCCAGTGTGGAAGGACCGGAGCCTGCGGCTACAAGTACCAGATCCGAGTGACCGTGGTAGCAGCCGGCGAATTTGATGATCTTGTTCCGCCCAGTATAGGCCCGTGCCACACGAATCGTCGTCATAACCGCTTCTGTGCCAGAATTCACAAACCGGACCTTGTCCATGGAGGGAATTGCTTCCTTCAGCATCTTGGCCAGTTTAATTTCCAAGACTGTTGAGGTTCCGTACAATACGCCGTTCGCAGCCGCTTCGCTGATGGCCTTGGTAATATGGGGATGGGCGTGTCCGGTAATAATAGGGCCATAAGCCGCCAAATAGTCGATATATCGATTATCATCCTCATCCCAGAAATGAGCACCTTTAGCGCGTTTCATGAATACTGGAGCGCCGCCGCCCACAGCTTTAAAGGAGCGTGAAGGGCTGTTAACGCCCCCGACAATATGCTCCAGGGCTTCTTTATATAGTGCTTCGGAGTTTTCCCGTTTCATCATCAAAAACTTCCTTTCCGTTCATTAAAATAGGGTATACACACGCCAAAGGGCAGCGTTCACGGCTGCCCCTGCATACATCATTATAGCTCTTTTTGACCTGTCTTTGTTGTTGATTGTGTGGAAGCATCCTCATTACTGGTTTTACTGCCCCCTGTAAAAGAAGCTTTATCCTTCTTGGTAGACGATGCACTGTCTGGCTGTTTCGTTTCGTTCTGATCCTTGTTTTGTTCCTGTGTTTGTGTGGGTGGATTATTAAATATATCCTGCACATACGTTTTCAGTTCTTCCGGATCGCGGACAGTAAGAACTGCCGCGCCGCCCACATTCTCTTCTCCGAGCATCTTCATCGGTGGAACCTGTTCGCTGCCTGCAAAGTTGCTTTGGTACCCCACATTTGCCAGCTTCCACATATCGTTAACACTGAGATTCGTGTCGATGTACGGGTTAACCTGCTCTAAAATATTCGGCAAGTTAGCGATGGAAGTCGTGGTCTGCATTTTCTGGGCTACGGCTTCCAAGAATGCCCGTTGCCGTCCTGATCGGGAGAAGTCGGACATTGCATCGTGGCGGAACCGCACATATTGAAGCGCCGTATTGCCATCTAGATGCTGCATGCCCTTTTTCAAATCAATATCGTACTGATGTTTATCCGCATTACTTGTATAATGCATATCCTTTTCCACTTCAAAATCAATCCCGCCTACGGCATCCACCAGTTTGATAAAGCCCTGGAAATCCGTGTACACATAATATTGCACCGGGATGCCTAACAGGTCGCCAGCCGTCTTCATGGCCGTGTTGGGTCCGTGAGTAATGGCAGTGTTAATTCGATTTTTTCCATAGCCGGGAATATCCACGTACGTATCACGCAAAATAGAGAACAGGTGGATTTTTTTCTTAACGGGGTCCAGTGATACAACCATCATGCTGTCTGATCGGGGGACTTCCCCTTTCTGGATACCGCGCCCATCGACACCCATCAGTAAAATGTTAACCATATCGGTACCTTCCCACTTGGGTGGTTCTGGCGTACGAACCTGATCGACCTGCTTTACATTTTTGAAGGGGGAGTTAGCGCCCTCTTTATGCAGATTATCCAGCTGATTATAAATGGATGTAAAATAGTACACGGCAAAGCCGACAATCGCGACGATTACCACGGCTAGAACCGACCATATCGTCCTTTTGGTTCTGCTTGTCATGGATGCTCTCCCTTTCGCTTTTCAGTTCATTACATTATAATTTCTTTTTGGAGCACAATCAATTTAACTATGGATTTTACAAATCCTGATTGAGAGGTATAACATGCTGGCAATTGATGTGCAGGATCTGCGCAAAACATTCAAGGTTCAAAAAAATCGCGAGGGCTTAAAGGGTGCCTTCCTTGATTTATTCGCCCGCGAATACAACGAGGTAGCCGCGGTCAAAGATATATCTTTCCGTATTCCGCAAGGAGAAATATGCGGTTATATCGGTGAGAACGGCGCCGGAAAGTCCACCACGATTAAGATGCTGACAGGCATTCTCGTGCCGACATCGGGACATCTCAAGGTGGGCGGTTATGTCCCCTATGAGGAACGCGAGAAATTTGTAGGCAACATTGGCGTTGTTTTCGGTCAGCGCAGTCAACTTTGGTGGGACATCGGTGTGATCGAGTCTTTTCAACTACTGCGGAAAGTATATCAGGTTCCGGCTACCGACTTCAAACGTAGGCTGGATGAGCTGGTAGAGAGGCTGCAATTGCAGGATCTGCTAAGCCGCCCGGTACGCAAGCTTAGTCTCGGGCAAAGGATGCGCTGTGAGCTGGTAGCTGCCTTGCTGCACAATCCGTCTATTGTTTTTCTGGACGAGCCGACCATTGGGCTTGATATTATGGTGAAATCCGAAATTCGTGAGTTTCTGAAGGACATGAACCGGGATCACGGTACGACTATTTTGCTGACGACCCATGATTTGCAGGATATTGAAGCGCTGTGCTCGCGCGTCATTATGCTGGATGATGGAAATATCATTTATGATGGTGGTCTGGAGGATCTGAAGGCGCGTTGGGGTACAGGTCGAGAAGTACGGTTCCAGTTTGGCACATCGACCCAATTGGAGCAATTACAGGCATGGACTGCTGATATGCCACTGGCTTGGACGATGGATAATGATTTGGCTGCCAAAGTATGGATTCCTCTTCATATTAATGTATCGGATGTGCTCGCTTGCGTAGTCGGTCGCACGGACATTACGGATATCAAAATCATTGAAACCAATACGGATGATATCGTCCGCAGTATCTATCAGTCTGGTTCGGCTGAACGCCAGGGCAATCCGATAGTGGAGGCCAAAGTTCATGCTTAGCGTATACACCGATTTTATTCGTATCCGATTTCTCACGATGCTTGCGTATCGTGTGAACTATTATTCAGGAATCCTTATTTATTGCATGAATATTGGCGTGTATTATTTCACATACAAAGCGATATATGGCGATGCGGGTAGCATTGGAGGCTTTACCGCTGCTCAGATGACGACGTACGTAGCAGTATCGTGGATGGCGAGAGCCTTTTATTTTAACAATCTGGATCGTGAGATCTCGACGGATATACGTGATGGAAGCATTGCAATTCAGATGATCCGACCTTATAACTATGTACTTGTTAAATTTATGCAAGGACTCGGCGAGGGTATGTTCCGTTTTCTGCTGTTTATGATTCCAGGCATGGCGATTGCGATGCTGCTATTTCCGGTGAAGCTTCCCACGGATCCGGTAGCCTGGGTTGGTTTTCTGGTCATGCTGTTTTTTAGCTTTATGATCAACACTCAGATTAATATTATTACGGGATTAACGGCCTTTTTTATCGAAAATAATGAGGGCATGATGCGTATGAAGCGCGTAGTTGTAGATCTGTTTTCTGGGTTGATTTTGCCAATTAGTTTGTTTCCAGGCTGGCTGGCGACGATCGCCCAATGGATGCCGTTTCAGGCGATAACCTATTTGCCGGGTTCTGTATTTACGGGACGTGTAAAAGGCGTTGGCATCTGGAATGTACTGGGTATCCAAATCATTTGGCTGGTCGTTCTGCTCGTGCCGATGATCATCATTTGGCGACTGGCGCGCAGGCGTCTGTTCGTGCAGGGAGGGTAAGCCGATGATGTACTATTTGGGTCTCATTAGCGAATATTTGAAAAATTACATGAAGTCACGGCTCACCTATCGGGCCGACTTTTGGGTAGAAGTTATTTCAGACCTGCTGTTTCAGGCCACGAATCTTATTTTTATCCTGGTTATTTTTATGCATACAGACAGTTTGGGGGGCTGGAGTGAAAATGAAGTCGTGTTCGTTTATGGATTTTTCATGGTTCCTTACGGACTATTCAGCTGTTTTGTGAATCTTTGGAACTTTAGCGAACGTTATATTGTGAAAGGTGAGCTCGACCGGGTAATGACTCGTCCTGCATATAATCTGTTCCAGATTTTCCTTGAAAATGTGGACCCGCCCGCGCTGGTGGGCTCAGTGATCGGTCTGATTATTATGGGGATCAGCGGGGCACAGATGGATTTGGCTATGGAGTGGTGGTTCGTACCAGCGCTGATCATTTTGAGCCTAAGTGCCGTGGCAATCTATACGGGCATATACACCATCTTGACTTCTCTTTCGTTCTTTTCGGATGCGCCTACAGGAATTATCCCGCTCATGTACAATATTCAGGGCTACGGACGTTATCCAGTAACGATCTATAACCGTGCCATTCAGGTTGTGCTGACTTGGATACTGCCTTTTGCTTTTGTTGGCGTATATCCAGCCTCCCTGTTCCTTCACCGAGAGGACATGCGCCATATGGCGCTCTTAACTCCTGTGATGGGGATTGTCTTTCTGACCTTGGGCTTACTGGCATGGAACTGGGGGATTCGCCGTTACAGGGGCGCAGGCTCATAAGGGCGGATCACATAAGAACCCCCACAAGAAAGGAGATGATGAGATGTCCACGATATTTACCGTTATTGGGCAAGAGGCACCGGATTTTGAATTGCCTGGGAGTGAAGGAAAGAGTGTCAAGCTGTCTGATTATCGAGGCAGTAGGGTGTTGCTGTATTTCTATCCCAAGGATTTGACCTCTAGCTGCTCGACCCAGGCTTGTGATTTTCGGGATAAACATACGGAGTTTGAAGGTTTGAACACGGTGATTCTGGGGATTAGCCCAGATCCACTCAAGCAGCATGACAAGTTTATTGCAAAGTATGGACTCCCTTTTCAGTTGTTATCTGATGAAGAGCATCAGGTCGCTGAGACGTATGGTGTATGGCAGCAAAAACAGATGTACGGCAAGCAGTACATGGGTATTGTTCGGTCTACGTTCCTTGTTGATGAAAATGGCATTTTAGTTCATGAATGGCGTGGTTTAAGAGTGAAAGGGCATATTGATGCTGCGCTGGCATACATTCAGGATATGGCGTAAGTGAAGAATACAAGAAAACCTTTTGAAATCGGATTATGCTTTTTTAAGCATCGGTTTCAAAAGGTTTTTGTTAATTTTTAGATGCGTTTTGTCGATGCTTCCACTTTTGCTTGCAGAGATAAACACCCCATAAAACAAGCGGAATGATCAAGCCGTTGGTATAATGCCAAGTAGACATGGGATAAACAAGAGTTCTTACATAATAAAACACATTTGGGGTTATCAAAATGGTCATGCCAAACACAAGCCCTCCTGCGGGGATGACAAAGGGACGGATATTAGAAATTCGGAATAGCTGAGTTGTTCCGAAAGTAAACGCGTAAAAGAAAATGACTCCCTTGAAAAAAGCGGCCAGTGCCCAGGTTAATGAGACAAGCGACTCAATGCGTGTAATATAATTCAGCTCATTGATTTTTGTTGTAAGTGCAGAAGAAATGTATGGACTGTAGTTGGTCACAAAGGGCCCAATGATAAGGAGGGAGAGCAGTAAAAAGAGGGTAATCAGCACTCCGCCTAAGAGAGATGCCAGCAGCATATCTCTTTTAAAGTGGCCTCTTTTGTTTACAAAAGGAAATACCATGAGCATGATAGACATGCCGGCAAAAGGCATTCCCGCGCCTGGAACCATCCCTTTAGCAACAGGAGCCAGCCCGTTTTCCAAAACAGGCCGTACATTAGAAAGCTGAATTTGTGGTAGGAGTGCCAAGATCAGACCACAGAAGATGAGTACATACACAGGTAGCAACATCTCGCTAACCCGACTAAAGGCTTCAATTCCCGCTAGCGCAGTAAGCACCAGTAGTGAAACTTCCATCGCCAGTAGAACGCTCAAAGGGGTTTCTTCAAATAATTGTGTATTCAGAAAATCTCCTACCTCTCTCGCATTAAGGGCGGTACCCATAAAAAAATAAAACAGATACCAGCAGGAAACAATAGACCCGAACACAGATCCCAAAATTTTGCGGATGGCTTCAATAAGCGAAAGATTCGGGTAGAGCTCATGAACGCGAATAAGTACATAAATGATAACTAAGCCCAACGGGATAGATAATATAGAGCTGATCCAGGCATCCTGCTGAGCAATATGTGTAATGATAGTCGGATAGATTAAGAGCATATCCCCGATTAAACTCAGGAACATCAGGACAGTCACTTGCCGAACGCTAATACGTGCTTTTTTTAACATGTGGCTGCCTCCTTTCTAAAAACCAAATATATTTGACACAAAAGCGTTAACAGGGTTATAGATGATTTCAATCAGAACCAGCGGGCTTGGCGTAACCTCTGATTTGGCCGCAAGGACACTAAGCCATGTGCCTAATCCGAGCATAATGATGTACACGAACATATCCTTAAAGCGATGTTTTCGGTACAAGCCTGGCAAATCTTTGGCAGCAATGGCTAGACCGATACAGATAATGACAGTGGTGATCAGCATATGTATGCTCCTTCCATTAAGGGTGAGGGTCAACCAGGTCCCAGGCTATGATTTCCTTTTGTTCTAAACTTGTATACGACAAGCAGCAGCAAAGGAAGGACAATGGAATCAGTCAAATCCCAGTAAATCCAGGCATGGACGATCGTATCCAGATAATAAGTAATGTTGGGTGCCGACACGATAATCAAGCCAAATAGAATCATGAAGCTGGGGCCAAGAAAGCTCCTTACATTGTCCAGTCTTAGCAGTTGAGTCATACCCAGTGTAAAGGCATAGAAGTGTAAAATGGTTTTAACAAAAGTAGTGATAATCCAGGCTGTGCTCATCATGGATTCAACCCTCTGTAAGAAGTTTCCTATGTTAATTTTTTTAGAAAGCGTGTAAGAGGTGTACACGCTGTTTTCGGTTACAAAAGGGCCTAAAACCATGAGAGAAACCAGAAGTAGTACGCTTAACAGAACGCTAGCAGTAAGGCCGGCTAATAAAATTGATTTTTTTAGACCCGGTTTTTTGCTCACATAGGGGAAAATCATGAGTAAAAAAGCTAATTCTCCGAATGGGTAGGAGAGCGCAAATATGCTGCCTTCCATAATCTTAGGAATACCTTGCTCCATAATAGGCTTAAGCTGCTGACTTTCACATTGGGGAAGCAAGCACAGGATTAAAAATAATGTAAAAACCAGGCACAGAGGAAATAACATTTGAGCAGTACGTGCAATAGGCTCCAGCCCCATATATATCCCCCACATAAGCACAAGGATTAAGAGTAAATTGATAACGGGAAGAGGTGTCATCACATAGGTCTGGCTGTTCATAAAATCTCCAACTTCTCTTAAATAAATCGCTGAATTCATCATTAAATGGAACAAATACCATATTGAGATGAGGGCGCCTAGCCACGGACCCAAAATTCGCTGGCAGAGCTGAATAAAGGTAAGTTCAGGGTATAGCTGGTGTACCCGCAGGAGCAGCAGCAGTACAGCTAGTCCTGCGGGGATGCTTAGAAATGAGCTGATCCAGGCATCCTGCTTGGATATGCTAGTAATGAGGGAGGGATACACCAATACGCAGTCTCCGATAATACTCAAAAATACGAGTACGGCTATATTTGTAATGCTGATACGCCCTTTCTCCTCCACACAGCTCACTCCTTCATTTCTTTTTGGAACGATTCAAACAAAGAACCAATTTTTTTGATCGTAGTCTTTGCCTTATATTCAATCTGTAAGTCCATAAATGGATTTTCTTTTTCTTCTTTTAATCTTTTCCAAAGCTCTGGTTTGGACTGGTGGATCAGCTGACCAAAGCCGAAAATGTCTGATTTAAACTCACGACGAACAGTCTCTACGGAATGCTTCATAATTTCAACGATTTTTTCATTGCTTGCGGCCTCAATTTCTTTAATATCAGCCATACTGCTTAATTTCATATGCTTACAATTGACCTCTCGTACAGTGCTGTCGTTGGTAACAGATATGGAGATAACAGGTTCTCCATCGCGAATGATCACTTTTTTTTGGGTTTCGCTGTTCAAGGCTAATAAGGCGATATTCCCCCCTCCCTGACAGTCGACGTGTCCTGTAGTTGATTCCACTGTATTCCGAATGTAATTGAACCCTTTGCTGTCTTGTTCATTGATCCAGCCCAGCAAGCGGTCTTTTTTTAAGACACCGATACCGGAGAACCTCAGTATGGTTCCAGGAGATATGCTTTTGGTGTTATCTATACCTTTTTCATTAGACGATTCTATATCTCCCAAAGCTTCCAAAGCGGGCAGAGTGGACTGGATGTCAGGATTAGCCAAGTCGCTCAGCAGTTGATCCATGGTTACTTTGGTGGCAGGAGCCCATGTTTTGGTTAACGTATCCAATGAAGCGAACATTTTATTGGCCGGTAACTTTTCAAGTGGAGTGGGGATCTTTAACATCGTGGAAGCCTTGTTATCTTTGGCTATCGCAATATAAAAGTCACTTCTAGTAAAAGGCTCTCGCATCAAGGCTTCAATCGCATCAGAAATTCCTCTTCTCGCATACTCTTCACCTAAAATCAGCATACGAATATGAGATAAATAGATGGAGCGCGGGCTTGTATCCGTCATTTTTTGAATAGCCTCATGAATCGTGGGCGCAGTTGCCTGATAAGTAACGACCGGAGAGCCTGCACTTGGTGAGGACTTGGAAGCTACTGCAGAAGGAATGACCACCTGAGCCGTCACCTCATACTGGTCTCCTGCCATATCCACTCCGATCCCAATAGCGATGCCCAACTCGTTTAATTCTGTTCGATCCCAGCATCCACCCAATAGTAAAGCAATCAGCCCCCAGACGATGAGCAAATGTATGGTCTGCTTCATGGTTGATCCCTTCTGGTATTTGGTTTATGGCTAATCCGTCTTTTTTTCGTTTTTTGGCGGATCGTATTTTGGATAGAAATGGATTGAGGCCGTGTCGTCATGCGAGGCCAAGGTAGGCGAAACAGTGTATCTTTCATATCGCTTTCCACATAGGGACCAAACGGGCTCATATAAGATACTCCAAACGATCGCAGACTGGTTAAGTGCAGTAAAAGCACGATTAAACCCATCAATATTCCAAGAAGCCCGAAGGCTGCGGCTAGCATCATTAAGGCGAAGCGTATAATACGAACCGCTATCGACAGGCCGTTTTCTGGAATAACATAGCTGGAGATGGCGGTGATTGACACGATAATGACCATAGCCGCCGAGACAACCCCCGCATCCACGGCTGCTTGCCCAATGACCAGTGTGCCTACAATAGATACAGCCTGTCCGACTGTCCTCGGAATTCTGACTCCTGCTTCACGCAAAATTTCATAAGTAATTTCCATGAGCATCGCCTCGACAAAGGCTGGAAACGGTACGCCTTCCCTTTGTGCTGCGAGACTGACCAATAAGTTTGTAGGAATCATCTCTTGATGAAAGGTAGTTACCGCAATATAAACTGCTGGTGCAAGCAAAGCGATAAAAAAGGAAAAGAAACGCAGCAAACGCAGCAAAGTGCTGATGTCAGCACGCTGGTAATAGTCCTCCGCCGACTGGAAAAATTGAACGAACAATGCGGGTATCAACAGTACAAAGGGGGTCCCGTCCACCAAGATAGCGATTCGGCCCTCCAGTAGGCTGGCAGCGACCGAATCCGGGCGCTCGCTGTTATAAATGGTGGGAAACGGGGTGAAGGTTTCATCCTGAATTTCCTCCTCGATGTAACCCCCTTCCAAAATCCCGTCAATATCAATTCGGTCCAGACGTTCTCTCAGTTCCTGAATAACTCCTTCGTCAGCAATCCCTTTGACATACATCACGGCCACATTGGTATGAGTCACTTGACCGATCTGTCTTGTTTCCATCCAGAGACGCGGATCGCGGATTCGCCTACGAATTAGGGCGGTATTGGTACGCAAATTTTCGGTAAAAGCCTCCATTGGACCCCGTACGACACTTTGGGATTGGGGTTCGCTGACATTGCGATCCTCCCAACCGACCGCATCAATCCATATGCCCTTTGCGTATCCGTCCAGCAAAATGATAATACCGCCAGATAGCATCTGGTTGAATAAGGCATCCATTTCGTCCACACTACCTGAGTTACCTGCAATCAAAACTTGATCCTTTAAATAGTCGAACGGTTCCGCACCCTCCGGTACATGATGCTCGTTTACCCGCATTAATGAACGCAGAACGGAATCATGGAGCAATTGAGTGTTAATCAGACCATCGATATAGAACAAAGCTGCTGGCCATTTTTGCATCCATAATAGCTCTTTAATGATTATATCTCCGCTGTTTCCAAAGGAGCTTTCAATATGGTTTACATTATCCCTCAAGTTAGAGGACACATGAGTAAGTGGACAACTTTTATTCTGATTTGGCATACGTAAAATCCTCCGATATTGGAGTTTGTTGGCTTAGTATGCTCTGAATATATGAATTTATGCCTTGACGATTATAGAGCGATTTTCATAAATTAGATACATAACTAATTAGATTTATGTATAATAAATAAATCCTAAGTATCGGAGTTGATTTAAAATGGTAGATAGGCAATACAGGAAGTTATTTGCCGCAGGTATCATTAACGGAATGGGAGACCGATTCTGTCAGATCGCTTTGTTGGCTTTAATTTATCGGCTTACCGGTTCGGGATTCAGTGTGGGTATCATGCTGGGATTGCGGGTGATTCCTTTTTTAGTCCTGTCACCTGTGGCGGGCGTGCTTATTACCCGCATATCCCGGCGTATGCTTATGATGACCACGGATCTTTTCAGAGGCTTGGCAGCCCTTGCCTTTTTAAGTGTTCATAGTCCTGAGGACATATGGATCATTTATGGAGTCAGTACCCTGCTAGCCTGCGGAGAAGCTTTGTATGCTCCTGCTCGTAAATCATCCATTCCGCTGCTTGTTCATCCCTCCGAATTATTGAAGGTGAACAGTCTTGAGCAGGTGATGAGCGGGCTGGTGCTGGTCGTTGGTGCTGCTGCCGGAGGCATCATATCTGCTCTCTTTGGACCACAAGCTGCATTTATATTGAACGCAGCAAGTTTTTTTGCCGCAGGTCTGATCGTTCGCAATATTGCATTTCCACCTGTCATGAAGGAGAAAATAAGCAGGGCGGGAGACCCCATTGTATTTACAGGGTCCATTGTTGGGCATGCTGACGGCGTGGAGCCAAGGTATCATCGGACTGTCTATGTTTGGAGCAGGGGTGGCGATTGAAATGATGGAGCCGCGTATGTTGGGTTTGGTTGGAGGCGCGGGATTTGTGGTGATATCTATCGTGATTTCGATGTATTATGCAAGGATTCGTAGCCGTAAGGCAGCAGGAGTTTGACTACTTCAAGTCATCCTTGTTGCTGGTTTTCACCGATTTTTCGGATTTGCGTAGCGAGCTAAACAGGAAGCTTCTCCACCGGTAAATAATATACAGCAGGATTATGAACCCGACGACTCCCGCAATTCGCAGCGCATACAGCTCTACCAAATGGAAAATGGCATCCCATTGGGGACCAAATAGCTTGCCGATGCTTAGAAAGAGGATGACCCAGAATAAAGCGCCGCTGTAAGCATACATGACAAATTTACGGAAAGAAAGAGCAATAATCCCGGCAAAATAACCGGTAAAATGCCTGACACCGGGGATAAAATATCCAAGGAAGATAAGCCAGTATCCATATCGTTGGAACCATTTTTGTGTTTTCTGAAGCTTGTCCGGCGATAACAAAACCCATTTACCGTATTTCTGAATAAAGGGGAGTCCAGCCCATCTTCCAATAAAGTAGGTAATAGTCATACCGAGGGTTGTGCCCAGAAAAGCTAGTAGCACCAGTTTACCGAAATCCAAGGTACCGGCATAGGAGAGATATCCCGCATAAGCCATTGTGGTTTCCCCGGGAAATGGTAAAGCAATAAACTCAAGCAGCAAGCCGAAAAAAAGGACGCCGTAGCCGTATTCTTCGAACAATTGCGCGATCCACTTCAGCACATCCATCGTTTACACTCCTACGAACAGATTGAGTATTTTAGAATCAATTCATTTTAACAATCTTTTCATGCCCACTCAACTCCGGTTGATTTCTTGACGTCTTGTTTTATCGTTGCGTATAATGAAACGAACAATTGAGGGAGGCACGGTAATGAATAAGCCTAATGAAATCGTTGTAGTTCTTGATTTTGGAGGACAATACAACCAGTTAATCGCAAGAAGAATTCGGGATCTCGGCGTATATAGCGAGCTCCTTCCATACAATACGCCTGCGGAGAAGCTGAGAGAGCTGGCGCCAAAAGGGATTGTTTTCTCAGGCGGACCTTCCAGCGTATATACAGACAATGCTCCTCAGGTGGATCGGGCAATTTATGATCTTGGCATCCCTATCTTTGGTATTTGTTATGGCATGCAGCTGATGGCTCACCAACTGGATGGTAAGGTAGAACGTGCGGGCAAGCGTGAGTATGGCAAAGCAGATGTGCAATTCAATCAGGATGCCCGCTTGGCTAAAGGATTGGATTCTCGTCAAACCGTATGGATGAGCCATGGGGATCACGTTACAGATCTGCCGACTGGCTTTACACTGGATGCAGGAACAGAGAGTGCACCGATTGCCGCGATGAGTAACCTGGAGCGGAATCTGTATGCGGTGCAATTCCATCCAGAGGTACGTCATTCCGTTCAAGGTAACAAGATGATCAGCAACTTCCTTTATGAAGTGTGCGGTTGTGAAGGCAACTGGACCATGGAGTCGTTCATTGAAGATCAGATTCGTGAGATTCGTCAACAGGTAGGCGACAAGAAAGTATTGTGTGCCTTAAGCGGTGGCGTGGATTCTTCCGTTGTAGCGATGCTCATTCACAAAGCGATCGGTGACCAACTGACGTGTATGTTCATTGACCATGGATTGCTGCGCAAAGGTGAAGCCGAGAGTGTAATGGAGACGTTCGTTGGTAAATTTGATATGAAAGTTGTCAAAATTGACGCACGTGAGCGCTTCTTGTCCAAGCTGGCAGGAGTCGATGATCCAGAACAAAAACGTAAAATCATCGGTAACGAGTTTATCTATGTGTTCGAGGAAGAATCTTCTCAATTTGACGATTTTACTTTCCTGGCACAAGGTACGCTGTATACGGATATTGTAGAGAGCGGAACAGCAACGGCACAGACCATTAAATCTCATCATAATGTGGGTGGTTTGCCGGAGAACATGAAGTTCAAGCTGATCGAGCCGTTGAATGCCCTGTTCAAGGACGAAGTGCGTAAAGTCGGCGAAGAATGTGGATTGCCAGCTGAGATTGTATGGCGTCAACCATTCCCAGGTCCGGGTCTTGCCATTCGTGTGCTGGGCGAAGTGACAGAGGACAAGCTAACGATTGTTCGTGAGTCGGATTACATTTTGCGCGAGGAGATTGCTAAAGCCGGTCTGGACCGGGAAATCTGGCAATACTTCACCGCTTTGCCGAATATGAAGAGTGTTGGCGTTATGGGCGATGCTCGTACGTATTCTTACACTGTAGGTATTCGTGCAGTAACCTCCATCGACGGTATGACCGCCGACTGGGCACGTATCCCTTGGGATGTGCTGGAGAAAATTTCGGTACGTATCGTAAACGAAGTGGATAACGTGAATCGTATCGTGTACGATATCACCTCCAAACCACCAGCAACGATTGAGTGGGAATAAACGCGGGAACTCCCGCCCTGTAATCACAAACCTTTTGAGATTCACCAATACAACATCAGGACTCCTCCGCATCGGCCGAAATATCGCTGTGCGGCAGGAGTCTTTTTTATGGATTCAAGGTCGAACATCTGCTCCCACTCCAAAATGAGAGCGGGGAAGAGAGTATTTTATGGGCCAAAATCAAGGAACCCCAGTTATTTTCAGCGGATACGAGGTTGAAAAAGAGGAGATATTATTCAATAATAATGTCTCCTTTTTTTATATGACTTTATCAGCTTCAACCTTTTTTATGTATCCTCCAATGGTGTCATGTTTTGATACTAATATATTTTATAATATACCTAGAATAAAGTGTTACATATCCCGTTTCATTAAACGCTGTTCTAAGGAGAATAAAGAGATGAAAAAATTATTTTTGTCGTCCTCATTTAAGGATGTTGCACCATGGTTAGTCCATTTCGCCGGTGAAAACTTGGAAGGAAAAAAAGTCACCTTCATCCCAACCGCAAGTATTCCAGAGAAAGTTAAGTTTTATGTGGAATCAGGAAAAAAAGCATTAGAGAGTTTAGGATTAGTCGTGGATGAAATCGAAATAAGCACAGCAACCTGGGATGAAATAGCGAGTAAAATTAGAGGGAATGACTATATTTATATTACCGGAGGCAATACATTTTATTTACTTCAAGAGTTAAAAAGAACTGGGGCTGACAAAATCATTGCTGAAGAAGTTAATGCAGGGAAATTGTATATAGGCGAATCTGCCGGTTCGTTGATTTTATCACCGAATATCGAATATGTTCAACTTATGGACGATGTTCAGGAGGCCCCTGCATTAGATTCCTTTGCTGCGCTAGGGGTCATTGAATTCTATCCAGTCCCCCATCATACGAACATTCCGTTTAAAAAAGCGGTGGAGAACATCATTGAGGAATATGGCAGCCAATTAAATTTATATCCAATCAGCAACGCGGAAGTTATTTTGGTTGAAGGTGACAGGATAAAAGTGGAGAACACATGACTTCATTAAAAAGGCAGCACAATATAAAGAACCTTTAACTCCACATCTATCGTGGTGTTAAAGGTTCTTTTTTTATAATTCTACCTTACCATACGATCTTTTTCCCAGTTGCAGCCGATTCCTCAATGCGGTCCAGTAGCTGATGCAGCTTTAAGGCATGGTTGAAATCGGGAGCGAGACGGGTGTGTGTCAAAATATCCTCGGCAAAAACATAATGAGCCTTGGCTACATTCAGGGTTACCCCTTGTTTTGGGAAATCCAGGCTTGTATTAGGCTCTCTACTTATACTTATTTGTTCAAAAGCGCCATTAGGGCCATGACTCTGCGTACTGCTTGGATCGTACACAAGTTTTTCGAGCGTTAGATTCCCAAATTGAACATGCCCAAGCGAAGGATTCTGTGTCAAACGCAAAATGCCCTTTTTCCCCTGAATCTCTATCTCAAACTTAGAATTTACTCCACCTTGAATGTGAACGGATACCGGTACTCCTTTTTCCAACAGCCCGTGAATCAAAATCTGATCGGCTGTATCCTTGGAAATGACTTCACCCGTTTCCTCAATAGTGGCTTCGTTATAGCGGGATGATGTGATGGCCGATAGCTCGCGGAATTCGCCAACGATGTATTGCAGCGCATCTAGGGAATGCCCGCCATTAATCGTGAGCAGATTAGCCCCATTGGCTCTATTCAGCAAATAAGCAGTGTCCTGATTTACTTGTCCTCCTTTGCCGGGAGTAGCTACTTGCATATGACAGGATATAATTTCACCAATCTCTCCGCCCTGTACGAGTTTTTTCATCGTTTGCACTTCAAGATCCTGTCGTGCCTGCAAGCCGACGGTATGATGAATGCCTGCCAATTCCGCCGCCTTGGCCATTTTAGCAGCTTCCGCAGTGTTTGCCCCCAAGGGCCATTCACAAAAAATATGCTTTCTCTCTTGAATTGCCGCCATCACCGCCTCGTAATGATGGGGAACTTTTATGCTCACCACGACCATATCCACATCCTCGGAAGCTGCGAGCTTTTTGGCATCATCAAAAGCCAGTGCCGCGCCTACTTCTTCTGCGCTTTGTCGCGCACTCTCCATACGAGAGGTACCGACGGCAGTGATATCCAGGTTCAAGTGCTTGAGCAAAGCCGGAATATGCGTTTGACTGGCCCATTTATTATTCATCGAACCTCCTACGATACCTACACGAATCTTCTTTTTGATCATGTTGCCATACCTCCTGAGTTTTTAAAATGAGGGTGGAAAATAGCGTCCAAGGCCAATATAATACATTTAACTCATAAATAATAATGCTTGTTTATGATATAGATATCATTTTATTTGATGGGGGATGAAGAGATGGATATTGAAAATATGCAGGCATTTGTTTCGGTGGCAGAGCTGAGAAGCCTGACAGAAGCAGCTCAAAAGTTGAATCACCTGCAATCGAATATGACGGCCAAAATAAAGAAGCTGGAGGCTCATTACGGCACAGCGTTATTTTACCGAAAGCCCCGTGGTATGGAGCTGACACCTTCAGGAGAAATCCTATATGCTCAGTTCAAGCAAATGCTGTCGCTATGGCAAGACACGGAGATGAAAATGAGACCGCAGGAGGAAAAGCTGCGCATTGGTACGATGCAGTCCGTTGTTGCGGGGGAAACAACAAGGGCGCTTACGAAGGTATACGAGCTGTACCCGCAGGCCTCGGTTACATTAAAAACCGGAACCACCACGGAAATGGAGCGATTGATCCTCGACGGCGAGCTCGATATTGCTTTTGTCACAGGGTATCCCACCAACCCGTATATTCATTATCAAAAAATATGCCGTGAAGAGTTGGTGCTGGTGGGAAAAGGCATACATGAAGGTTCAGACCTCAAACAGGTGCTGCAAGGAGCCTCTATTATCATATTGTCGGATGGCTGCCTGTACCTAACGCATTTAAAGAAGATGTACCAGGACATGCAATTGACCCATGGCGAGGTGGTGGAGGTCGGTGTGTTTGATACCATGGTGGAATTTTCCTTGATGGGAATGGGAATCACCCTTATGTCTAAAAGGCTTGCGCGGCAATTCAAAGTAACATCCTATTTGCCCACTCCCCCAACTTTCGGCTACATGGATACATATTTAATATCTCGTCCAAATCACGAAATGACAGCGATTGAACATAAATTTATCGAAATCAACAATACGATCTAATAGAGTAGGGGGAATTGATTTACAGAATCACGGCATATCCGGCAGCAGTGTAGCCAGTAGCGGTTTTGAACCGATGTGCGAGCGCCCATCGACAAAAACGCGTACGTTTTATGGTGCGCTCAAGCATATTGCCGAAGGATTAATTAACCGTTACCCGGACAAGCTGATCGTCTTTTTGCCCCCCCTCACGGATCAAGTGATACGGTTCCTGAGCATCTGCCTAATGCCATCACAGGTCAAGTCTATAGCGCGTATGCACAGGCTGCTCAGGCTATTCGTTTAGCTTGAGCATTTTTTTGTGATTGTAGGATTTGTATATACTTGTCTCAGACTTGTTTATTTTTAGTGAGGGTGTATAATACTTGATATATCAATTGATGGGTCAAGCATTAGAAGGAGGGTTTGTCATCGAACATTGCTCTGAAAGAAGCCAGTTGTTTTATCGCATGCATCTTTTGTGTAAAGAAATGAATAACGCTTTTGAAGCACAATTAAAAACCAGTTTTACCAAGGTCGAAATTTTGTATCATATTGATCATCGTCAGGAACTAAGTCAGCTGGAGCTCCAACATCTGCTCGTTCTGGATGGTGCAGCAGTGACCCGACATCTGAGAAGGCTGGAAGAGGAAGGTCTGATTTTACGTAGTAAAAAAGAGCAGGATAAGCGTGTGACCTATATACGTTTGACCGAATTAGGGGTTCAAGAGCTGCAAGTTTTGTCAGAGCAAAGACAAGCCTTTCAGGAAAAGCTGCTATGTAAGTTTACAGATGAGGAAATTGTGGTTTTGACAGATGTGCTACAACGTATGTCTAGCAATGTAAAGAATATGTAAATGTGCGAGGAGGAAATGAATATGAAAGCCATCGTTATAGATCAGTATGGAAGCAAGGATGAATTGAAAGAAAGAGAAGTGCCTACTCCTACACCACAGGCTCACCAGGTTGTAGTCAAAGTGGCGGCTACCTCCATCAATCCAATTGACTGGAAGCTACGTGAAGGTTACTTAAAACAAATGATGGATTGGGAGTTCCCGATTATTTTAGGCTGGGATGTAGCCGGTACTATTTCGGAAGTAGGCAGCGAGGTCACCGATTGGAAAGTGGGAGATGAAGTGTTTGCACGTCCGGACACCACCCGATTCGGTACTTATGCCGAGTATACCTTGGTGGATGATCATCTGCTGGCACGTAAACCCGCCTCAATTTCTTGGGAGGAAGCCGCTTCTGTACCTTTGGCGGGGTTGACTGCTTGGCAGGCGCTCTTTACACATGGTCAACTGACCAAAGGGGAAAAAGTATTAATCCACGCAGGTGCAGGTGGCGTAGGTATGTTTGCTATCCAGTTTGCCAAACAAGCCGGAGCCTATGTCATTACTACAGCCAGTGAGCGTAATCATGAATTGCTTGCTTCATTGGGAGCCGACCAAATCATTGACTATCGTACAACTCGTTTTGAGGAAGTTTTATCTGATGTGGACGTGGTGTTCGATACGATGGGCGGGGATGTTCAGAAGAACAGCTTTAAGGTAGTGAAAAAGGATACCGGACGGATCATATCCATTGTCAGCAATTTTGACGAAGAGTTGGTCAAGGAGTACAACGTAACAGCCCAAAATATATGGCTGGAGCCCAATGGACAGCAACTACAGGAAATTGCCGATCTGTTGGAGCAAAAGAAAGTAAGATCGGTAGTAGGAGCTACGTTTCCTTTTTCACAAAAAGGTTTGTATGACGCACACGCTTTAAGCGAAACCCACCACGCTGTTGGTAAAATTGCAATAACCTTCCCATAAGGACGCATACACATATACAGCACGAAAGGAATTGCACGATGAAGATTTTAGAAGATTATTTTCACTACTATGATCTATCGTTTATCTGGAAAATATACCGGACTCAGCGAATGCCTTTGATAAGTACAAAATATCTGATTCCTCTAAATGATAACCCGTCAGCTGCATAATAGCTTGCGGGTTTTCTGTTTTCCGAACAATACATATGTGTTCAATTTGTAACATTCGCTTTTTCTGTTGACAAGCAGTAGGTGAGAGCCTAAAATAACGAATGTAATAATATAGCGCATATGAATGCGAATATTACTTCAAACGAACGACAACAATACGAGTATGCTTTGCGTAGGAGGAATTACGACTCATGGAGCGTTTCTTTAAATTAAAGGAACATGGCACGAACGTCCGCACAGAGATTATTGCGGGGATTACTACTTTTATGACCATGGCTTATATTCTGGTGGTCAACAATACCTTTTTAGGTCCGACTGGAGCAGGTATGCCCAGTGAAGCTGTCTTTTTTGCGACGGCGGTAGGTGCAGGTTTGGTTACCATACTGATGGGGCTATTCGTTAATGTGCCGATCGGCATGGCGCCGGGTATGGGCTTGAATGCTTATTTTATGACTGTAGTCCTGAGTTCCAATGGCATGATTACTTGGCAAGCGGCACTTGGCGCTGTATTTATATCCGGTATCGTCTTTCTGATTTTAACCGTGACACGAGTAAGACAGATGCTGCTTGTTGCAGTTCCGGAAAATTTAAAGACAGCCATTACAGTGGGTATCGGTTTGTTTATTACGATTGTCGGCTTCAAGCTTTGTAATCTGGTTATGGTGAGCATCGTTCCAGGGACAGATGTTGGTCAACCGGTTCCGGGTCATGCTTTTAATTTGATTCTGGGAAGTCTGGTACATCAAAAGGATGCACTGCTGGCGCTAATCGGATTGCTTATTATCGCAGCACTGATGGTCGTTCGGGTCAAAGGTGCATTGCTGATTGGGATCGTAGCTACTACATTAATCGGTATTCCGATGGGAGTAACAAATTTGAGTAGCTTGACAACAGGCAACTGGATTCCTGATTTCAGTAATTTGGCTGTAGGTCAGTTAGACTTGAAAGCAGCTTTGCATATCGGTCTGTTTGATATCATTTTCATTTTCACATTTGTAGAGTTGTTTGATACGTTCGGTACCTTGGTAGGTACGGCTACACGCGCGGGTATAATGAAAGATAAGAAAAAAGGCGAGAAAATTATCGGTAAAGCAATGCTGGTGGATGCAGTTGGGGTAAGTACTGGTGCAGTATTGGGTACAAGTACGATTACAGCATTCGTAGAAAGCTCCGCAGGGGTAGAAGAAGGCGGACGTACCGGACTGACTGCTGTAACGACAGGTGTTCTGTTCTTGTTGGCCCTGTTTATTGCACCGTTGGCTCTGGTTGTGCCTTCTGCCGCTACTGCTCCAGCTCTGATTATCGTTGGGGTCCTAATGATGAGTCAGGTTCGCAATATCGACTGGGATAACTTCCTGTTGGCGTTTCCTGCATTTTTGACCATCGTGCTGATGCCTTTCACAGGTGGAATCGCGAATGGTATCTCTGCTGGTATTCTGTCTTACGTTGTGCTGGCTGTGTTTAGTAACCTGTTTACCAGCAATAAAGTTAAAATTCACTGGCTCATGTGGGTGCTTGCTATTATTGTAGTGATCCGCTTTGCCTTTATGGGCTCCGAATAATCAGTAGATATAGAACACAGAACCTCTTTCCTGTTGCTTAAGGGAAGAGGTTCTTTTTTTTGTAGTTAGACGCAGATAGATACAAAGGAGCTATTATATAGAAGGAAAACGAATAATAATAAAGTATTGTGAAACCTTATCTAATAAATGCTTGCAAAAGGGATATGTATATGGTATATTCTAATTCCGGCCAAGAAATACAATATTGCGAGCGAGTGTTACAAAAAAAGATTTCAAAAAAATGCTTGCAAAGTTGGTTCGGACATGGTAAGATATAAGAGTTGATGAGGCGACAAACCAAATCGACAAGAAAAGAATGTTTGATCTTTGAAAACTGAACAACGAGTGAGTAAAACGATTTTGTTCGCAAAATCAAACAAGAGATATTTTATCTCGTCAGTTTCAAAATGAGCTTATCGCTCTTTCTATAAACCAACTTTGGTTGGTCTTTAATGGAGAGTTTGATCCTGGCTCAGGACGAACGCTGGCGGCGTGCCTAATACATGCAAGTCGAGCGGGGTTATGTAGAAGCTTGCTTCTACATAACCTAGCGGCGGACGGGTGAGTAACACGTAGGCAACCTGCCCACAAGACAGGGATAACTACCGGAAACGGTAGCTAATACCCGATATATCCTTTTCCTGCATGGGAGAAGGAGGAAAGACGGAGCAATCTGTCACTTGTGGATGGGCCTGCGGCGCATTAGCTAGTTGGTGGGGTAAAGGCCTACCAAGGCGACGATGCGTAGCCGACCTGAGAGGGTGATCGGCCACACTGGGACTGAGACACGGCCCAGACTCCTACGGGAGGCAGCAGTAGGGAATCTTCCGCAATGGGCGAAAGCCTGACGGAGCAACGCCGCGTGAGTGATGAAGGTTTTCGGATCGTAAAGCTCTGTTGCCAGGGAAGAACGTCTTGTAGAGTAACTGCTACAAGAGTGACGGTACCTGAGAAGAAAGCCCCGGCTAACTACGTGCCAGCAGCCGCGGTAATACGTAGGGGGCAAGCGTTGTCCGGAATTATTGGGCGTAAAGCGCGCGCAGGCGGCTCTTTAAGTCTGGTGTTTAATCCCGAGGCTCAACTTCGGGTCGCACTGGAAACTGGGGAGCTTGAGTGCAGAAGAGGAGAGTGGAATTCCACGTGTAGCGGTGAAATGCGTAGAGATGTGGAGGAACACCAGTGGCGAAGGCGACTCTCTGGGCTGTAACTGACGCTGAGGCGCGAAAGCGTGGGGAGCAAACAGGATTAGATACCCTGGTAGTCCACGCCGTAAACGATGAATGCTAGGTGTTAGGGGTTTCGATACCCTTGGTGCCGAAGTTAACACATTAAGCATTCCGCCTGGGGAGTACGGTCGCAAGACTGAAACTCAAAGGAATTGACGGGGACCCGCACAAGCAGTGGAGTATGTGGTTTAATTCGAAGCAACGCGAAGAACCTTACCAGGTCTTGACATCCCTCTGACCGGTCTAGAGATAGACCTTTCCTTCGGGACAGAGGAGACAGGTGGTGCATGGTTGTCGTCAGCTCGTGTCGTGAGATGTTGGGTTAAGTCCCGCAACGAGCGCAACCCTTATGCTTAGTTGCCAGCAGGTCAAGCTGGGCACTCTAAGCAGACTGCCGGTGACAAACCGGAGGAAGGTGGGGATGACGTCAAATCATCATGCCCCTTATGACCTGGGCTACACACGTACTACAATGGCCGGTACAACGGGAAGCGAAATCGCGAGGTGGAGCCAATCCTAGAAAAGCCGGTCTCAGTTCGGATTGTAGGCTGCAACTCGCCTACATGAAGTCGGAATTGCTAGTAATCGCGGATCAGCATGCCGCGGTGAATACGTTCCCGGGTCTTGTACACACCGCCCGTCACACCACGAGAGTTTACAACACCCGAAGTCGGTGGGGTAACCCGCAAGGGAGCCAGCCGCCGAAGGTGGGGTAGATGATTGGGGTGAAGTCGTAACAAGGTAGCCGTATCGGAAGGTGCGGCTGGATCACCTCCTTTCTATGGAGAATCGTTTCCTGCAATGGAAACATTCAAATATGAAGCGTAAGCTTCAAAAACTACTCACTCGTTGCTCAGTTTTGAGAGCTCAAACTCTCAAAAAAAGCTGGTTGTATACAGCTTTGCACCTTGAAAACTGGATACCGAAACGAAATTGCGTTTTAGAATATTCCTTTAAGCTGATCTTGTGTAAACAAGTGAAATAAAGGTAGCTGCCTTGAATTTCATTCACACATTCGTGTCGAACCGAAATTCAGAGCAAATCGTATTTACCATGTAAATACTAGGTTAAGCTACAAAGAGCACACGGAGGATGCCTAGGCGCCAGGAGCCGACGAAGGACGTGGCGAACAACGATAAGGCCTCGGGGAGCTGTAAGCAAGCTTTGATCCGGGGATGTCCGAATGGGGAAACCCGGCTGTCTTCATCGACAGTCACTTTCTGCTGAATACATAGGCAGAATAGAGGCAGACCAGGGGAACTGAAACATCTAAGTACCCTGAGGAAGAGAAAACAATAGTGATTCCGTCAGTAGCGGCGAGCGAACGCGGATTAGCCCAAACCAAGGAGCTTGCTCCTTGGGGTTGTGGGACGTCTCACATGGAGTTACAAAGGAACCGGTTAGATGAAGAGGTCTGGAAAGGCCCGCCAGAGAAGGTAAAAGCCCTGTAGTTCAAAACTTGTTCCCTCCGAGACGGATCCCGAGTAGTGCGGGGCACGTGAAACCCCGTATGAATCCGGCAGGACCATCTGCCAAGGCTAAATACTCCCTGGCGACCGATAGTGAAGCAGTACCGTGAGGGAAAGGTGAAAAGCACCCCGGAAGGGGAGTGAAATAGATCCTGAAACCGTGTGCTTACAAGAAGTCAGAGCCCTATTTATGGGTGATGGCGTGCCTTTTGTAGAATGAACCGGCGAGTTACGTTCCCGTGCAAGGTTAAGGTGAAGAGCTGAAGCCGCAGCGAAAGCGAGTCTGAATAGGGCGAATGAGTACGTGGACGTAGACCCGAAACCGGGTGATCTACCCCTGTCCAGGGTGAAGGTGCGGTAACACGCACTGGAGGCCCGAACCCACGCATGTTGAAAAATGCGGGGATGAGGTGGGGGTAGCGGAGAAATTCCAATCGAACCCGGAGATAGCTGGTTCTCCCCGAAATAGCTTTAGGGCTAGCCTCGGAAAGAAGAATCGTGGAGGTAGAGCACTGATTGGGTGCGGGGCCCGCAAGGGTTACCAAGCTCAGTCAAACTCCGAATGCCATAGATTTAGTTCCGGGAGTCAGACAGTGAGTGCTAAGATCCATTGTCGAAAGGGAAACAGCCCAGACCATCAGCTAAGGTCCCCAAGTGTGTGTTAAGTGGGAAAGGATGTGGAGTTGCACAGACAACCAGGATGTTGGCTTAGAAGCAGCCACCATTGAAAGAGTGCGTAATAGCTCACTGGTCGAGTGACTCTGCGCCGAAAATGTAACGGGGCTAAACACACCACCGAAGCTATGGCTTGATGCATTGCATCAGGGGTAGGGGAGCGTTGAATGCGGGTTGAAGGTGTACCGTAAGGAGCGCTGGACTGCATTCAAGTGAGAATGCCGGTATGAGTAACGAAAAGATCTGTGAGAATCAGATCCGCCGAAAGCCTAAGGGTTCCTGAGGAAGGTTCGTCCGCTCAGGGTAAGTCGGGACCTAAGGCGAGGCCGATAGGCGTAGTCGAAGGACAACAGGTCGAAATTCCTGTACCACCGTAATCCGTTATGAGCGATGGGGTGACGCAGTAGGGTAGTGACGCGGACTGATGGATGTCCGTCTAAGCAGTGAGGCTGATGTGTAGGCAAATCCGCACATCGTTAAGGCTGGGCTGTGATGGGGAGCGAAAATTGTAGTAGCGAAGGTCATGATCTCAGACTGCCAAGAAAAGCCTCTAGCCAGGAGAAGGTGCCCGTACCGCAAACCGACACAGGTAGGCGAGAAGAGAATTCTAAGGCGCGCGGAAGAACTCTCGTTAAGGAACTCGGCAAAATGACCCCGTAACTTCGGGAGAAGGGGTGCCTCGGTAGGGTGAATAGCCCGAGGGGGCCGCAGTGAAAAGGCCCAAGCGACTGTTTAGCAAAAACACAGGTCTGTGCGAAGCCGCAAGGCGAAGTATACGGGCTGACGCCTGCCCGGTGCTGGAAGGTTAAGGGGAGTGGTAAGCCCTTCGGGGCGAAGCTATGAACCGAAGCCCCAGTAAACGGCGGCCGTAACTATAACGGTCCTAAGGTAGCGAAATTCCTTGTCAGGTAAATTCTGACCCGCACGAATGGCGTAACGACTTGGGCGCTGTCTCAACGAGAGATCCGGTGAAATTTTAATACCTGTGAAGATGCAGGTTACCCGCGACAAGACGGAAAGACCCCATGGAGCTTTACTGCAGCTTGATATTGAATTTGGGTACGATCTGTACAGGATAGGTGGGAGCCGTAGAATCTTGAGCGCCAGCTTGAGAGGAGGCATCCTTGGGATACCACCCTGATCGTATCTAGGTTCTAACTTGGTACCGTGATCCGGTGCGAGGACAGTGTCAGGTGGGCAGTTTGACTGGGGCGGTCGCCTCCTAAAGAGTAACGGAGGCGCCCCAAGGTTCCCTCAGAATGGTTGGAAATCATTCGAAGAGTGCAAAGGCAGAAGGGAGCTTGACTGCGAGACCTACAAGTCGAGCAGGGACGAAAGTCGGGCTTAGTGATCCGGTGGTACCGCATGGAAGGGCCATCGCTCAACGGATAAAAGCTACCCTGGGGATAACAGGCTTATCTCCCCCAAGAGTCCACATCGACGGGGAGGTTTGGCACCTCGATGTCGGCTCATCGCATCCTGGGGCTGAAGTAGGTCCCAAGGGTTGGGCTGTTCGCCCATTAAAGCGGTACGCGAGCTGGGTTCAGAACGTCGTGAGACAGTTCGGTCCCTATCTGTCGTGGGCGTAGGAAATTTGAGAGGAGCTGTCCTTAGTACGAGAGGACCGGGATGGACGTACCGCTGGTGTACCAGTTGTTCCGCCAGGAGCACCGCTGGGTAGCTATGTACGGAAGGGATAAGCGCTGAAAGCATCTAAGCGTGAAGCCCCCCTCAAGATGAGATTTCCCAATTAGTAAGACCCCTTGAAGACGACGAGGTAGATAGGTTGGGGGTGGAAGTGCAGTAATGCATGGAGCTGACCAATACTAATCGGTCGAGGGCTTATCCTAAAATAAAACGCAATGAGTTTCGGATCCAGTTTTCAGGGTGTAAGTTTTGTGTTGTATAGGCTCAAGTAGCTTATATGAAACAAGCGAACACACAGCATTTGGCGATGCTGATTCCTGAAAAAGAATTTGCGCAGCAAATTCATGTTTGGTGGCGATAGCGGAGGGGTTCCACACGTACCCATCCCGAACACGACCGTTAAGCCCTCCAGCGCCGATGGTACTTGGACCGCAGGGTCCTGGGAGAGTAGGACGTCGCCAAGCAACAAGTAAAAGAGACCAAGATCTTCTGAAGATCTTGGTCTCTTTTTTGCGTTATAAGGCACTGGGATTTTATTTAAAGTGAGTTTGTTATAAGTTCAACTGGATAAGTGGATATTAACTAATAAATAAGAAGACGGTTTTAAAATAATTTAGTACCAGGTATTAGTATCTGGTGTTATAATATGAATAAGGATTACAAAGGAGAGTGATCAGATTGTTGAATTCAAAAGC
Source organism: Paenibacillus sp. FSL H8-0168 (assembly GCF_038592955.1). NCBI lineage: Bacteria > Bacillati > Bacillota > Bacilli > Caryophanales > Paenibacillaceae > Paenibacillus > Paenibacillus sp. FSL H8-0168. Next base: position 919,011 of record NZ_CP151948.1, read on the forward strand.
TAAGCTTACCGCCTTTGGCACTTATGTACCTGAACGGATTTTGACGAACGCTGACTTGGAGAAGCTTGTGGATACGAGTAACGAGTGGATTGTACAGAGAACGGGTATGCATGAAAGACGCATTGCGGCTGAAGATCAATATGTATCTGATTTATGTATACAAGCTATTACTCGTATGATTAACCTGTATGACGTAAATATAAACGATGTTGAGATGATTATTGTAGCGACGAGTACACCTGATTACTACTTTCCAAGCACGGCTTCACGTATTCAGGCTCATTTTGATATTCCAAACACAGGGTCAATAGATATTAGTGCAGCATGTGCAGGTTTTTCCTATGGACTTCATTTGGCAAATGGCCTTATTACGAGTGGTCTGCATCGTAAGGTGCTGGTAGTGGGAGCCGAAACGTTGTCCAAAATTACAGATTATACGGATCGGACGACGTGTATACTTTTTGGAGATGGTGCAGGGGTTGCACTTGTAGAATATGACGAGGATGAAGGATCATTTTTAACTTCAGATATAGGTACCTATGGGCAAGGGGGAGCACATCTTTACCGTGTGGGATTATCTGATCATTTGGATGGAGAGAAGCTGCAAGACCATGGATTTATTGCTCAAAATGGACGTGAGGTTTATAAATGGGCTGTTCGCTCTGTTCCAACGGGAATGGAACGATTATTGGATAAGGCAAATATGAAGAAGGAGGATCTTGACTGGTTTGTACCTCATAGCGCTAATTTGAGAATGATCGAGTCCATATGTGAAAGAAGTACAGTACCTTTGGAAAAAACGCTGACAAGCGTAGAATTGTATGGTAATACATCGGCGGCATCCATCCCGTTGGCTTTGCAGTGTGGTTTGGATGATGGACGTTTACGGTATGGACAACATGTGTTGTTATATGGATTTGGGGGAGGCCTCACCTATGCGGGTCTGCTATTAAAATGGAGTGTGCCTGATTTGTAAGTTATCCTAACCCATGTAGAAGCAATAGCACTAGTATGTACGATCATGTTAATAAGAGCCGTTGGCATTAGAATTTATCGTAAGTTGGCAGGATGCTATAATTAACACTATGAGAGAAAGGAGCGTAACATGAAGGTATTGGTATTGGCAGAAAAACCGTCCGTGGCCAGAGAGATTGCACGTGTGATGGGTAGCCGCGAGAAGCATAAAAGTTATATAGAAGGACCCCAGTACGTGGTGACGTGGGCACTGGGACATTTGGTCGGCTTAGCAGAGCCAGAGGATTACGATTCTAAGTATGCGACCTGGAATTTGGAGGACTTGCCTATTCTTCCGAAGAGTTCAAAGTTAAAGGTGCTGCGCGAAAGTAATCACCAGTTCAAAGCTGTGCAGCAGCTCATGAAGCGGCAGGACATTGGAGAGCTTATCGTGGCAACAGATGCTGCTCGTGAAGGTGAATTGTTGGCACGCTGGATCATCCAAATGGCAAACTGGAAAAAGCCCTTCCGGCGCTTATGGATCTCCTCGCAGACGGACAAGGCGATTAAGGCAGGTTTCGCAAAGCTATTGCCTGGTCAGCAGTTTGATCGTTTATATGAATCGGCTCGCTGTAGAGCTGAAGCAGACTGGATGATTGGTCTCAATGTAACTCGCGCGTTGACTTGTCGTTATAACGCCCAACTTTCGGCTGGAAGAGTGCAGACACCAACGCTGGGGATGATTATGGAGCGTGAGAAGGAAATTACCGAATTCCGTTCTCAGGAATATGATACTCTGACGGCGGATTTTGGCGATTTTCAGGCAACTTGGCGGGCAGAAAGCGGGGATTCACGCATGTTTGACCGCACTCAAGCAGAGGCTTTGCGCCGAAGACTTGAGGGGGCCAAAGGCACAGTTGCGAGTGTTAAAAAGAGCGAAAAGAACGAGCCTCACCCGCTGGCGTATGATTTAACGGAGCTGCAAAGAGATGCTAACCAGCGCTATGGCTTTTCAGCTAAACAGACGTCTAATCTGCTTCAGCGTCTGTATGAGCAGCATAAGCTGGTGACTTATCCACGTACAGACAGCCGTTATCTGACATCCGATATGGTGGATACACTTAAGGAAAGGCTCAGTAGTGTAGCAGTAGGTCCGTATGCTTCCTTGGCACGTCCGCTATTGCGTAACAACTTACCAATCACAAAGCGAATTGTGGATGACAGTAAAGTCACGGATCATCATGCGATTATTCCTACTGAGCAGACATTATTGCTTAATCAGTTGAGCCCAGAGGAACGTAAGCTGTATGATCTGATTGCACGACGTTTTATCAGTCTATTCTATCCACCTGCACGTTATGATGCTGTAGCCGTATCAGTAACGGTGGAGCAGGAGACGTTTCAGGTAAAAGGCACAACGGTAAAAGATAGCGGATGGCGTGCTGTATATGACGCGAACCATTATGATATGGATGATGAAGAAGCAGAGGATCGGGAAAACAATGGACGAGGCGTTATTTTACCTGAGCTGCAAAAAGGAGATTCCGTCCGGTTACAGCGTTGTCTTGTACGAGCTGGGCGAACGATGCCGCCGAAGCGGTATACAGAAGCTGCCCTGCTCGCTCAGATGGAAAAACATGGACTGGGTACTCCTGCTACCCGTGCCGATCTGATTGAGAAGCTTGTCAGCTCGGATACGATTGAGCGTCAGGGGAACGTGATGCATCCAACCGGGAAAGGTAAACAATTGATTGATCTGGCGGCTCCACAGCTTCGAACGCCCGAATTGACGGCACGTTGGGAAGCGGAGCTAGAACGGATTGCTCGTGGTCAAGGACAACCGGAACCGTTTTTGAATTCTATTCGTGCTATGGCGAAAGAGCTGGTTTCCACTGTGAAAAATAGCAGTGCGGAGTACAAGCCTCATAATGTGACGAATAGTCATTGCCCAGATTGTGGTACAAAGCTATTGGAGAAGAAGGGCAAGAAAGGCAAGTTCCTTGTATGTCCAAGTGCGGATTGCGGTTACCGTCGTTCAGGGGAAAAACGTTTGTCCAATCGACGTTGCCCGCAGTGTCATAAGAAAATGGAAATGAAAGAGGGCAAAGCAGGATTGTATGTAAGATGCCTGCCCTGTGGCATTACCGAGACGTTGGATAAGGACAAGCAACGGGTAAACAAACGGGAACAGCAAAAGCTAGTAAGACAATTTGAAAAGCAGGAATCTTTTGGCTCCAGTTTGGGTGATTTGCTTAAAGCAGCGATGGAACAAAAGCAGGGCAAATAACGGATGACCAAAAGTGCTACAGTCACATAATCAGCAGGTATACGTCGGTATAAAAACGATCACTCCTTGGCATGGTAAGCCGAGGAGGTGAGTATTTATGCCCAAACATAAGCCGCTTAAAATCAATAATCAGCAAAATAAATCAAGCATACTGGAGGAGGAAATTGCTGCTCATCCAGAGAAGCAAGCGAAATATCCTCCAAGCTTGAATGGGATTCCCAAACAGCAGTCTTGATGCTGCGTGGGATGGACAACGAATTACTGTATAGAACCAAGACGATTGGACGTCAGATGAAGTAGTTACTAATGCTAGACCTGTCTCGCAAAAAAAAGAAGCAGCAGTTACGGTGGTCAACCGTTACTGCTGCTTCTTTTGCATAATAGAATGTTGAATTATTTGATTTGGGATAACTACTTTTAGTATTCATTAAAAAAAGATTGAATTTGGTTAACATCGTGTGTTTGGGTCAAAGCAAGCATGAGCAAAATCCGTGCTTTTTGCGGATTAAGCGAATCGGTCGATACAAAGTTCGATGCCGCGTCTTTTGTTGACGGGGACACCACTCCACTTCCCACGCGGCTGGAGCGGGCAATGATCACTCCTTTTTTACCTGCGGCCTCTGCGCCTTCTGAGGAGGTCTTGGACAAGGAACCATTACCGGAACCAGCTACGACAATACCCTTGGCACCAGCTGCTACGGCTGCATCATACAGATAGCGACCATTGTTTTGATATTCGTATAAAATATCTACTTGTGGCAGTTGAGCAAGGTTAGAGATGTCGAATACAGAAGAAGTCGTATGCTTGTGTGTGGATTTGTTGTAGTAGTACACTTGATCGCCCACAACAGCTCCAAGGTATCCTTGCTCCACAGACTTGAACGTATCGACTGCTGTTGTGTTCGTTTTGGTGATGTATCTTGCTGCACCGATACGGTCGTTCAACAGGACGAGTACACCCTGACCTTTAGAGGCCGAAGCCCCGGCGACTTTCACTGCATTATAAAGGTTGAAGGGACCATCAGCACTGATGGCAGTAGCTGGACGCATAGAGCCAACGACAACTACTGGCTTATCGCTTTTGATAACAAGATTGAGGAAATAAGCTGTTTCTTCTAATGTATCTGTACCATGTGTAATGACAATGCCATCTACATCGTCTCTGGCAAGCAGTTCATTGGTGCGTTTGGCAAGTTTTAGGAGGATCTCATTATTAACGTCGGGACTACCTACATTAACAACTTGCTCACCACTGACATTTGCAATACTTTTCATCTCAGGAACGGCATTGATCAGAGTTTCCACACCCAACGCGCCTGCTTTGTAGCCGGTTGTATCCGTATTGACGGAAGATGATCCTGCGATGGTCCCTCCTGTGGCAAGTATTTTAATATTGGGTAAATGATTGGTTTGAGGATTTTCGGATTTGTCCGACGTTGTAGTGGTAGAAGCAGGTGCAGTTGTGCTGGTTGTAGCTGCTGCCGCAGCCGCAGCGTTGGCGGTAAATCCACCACTCCATAAAGTACTACCGAGAATAAAGCTAGCCAACAGGGGAATCATCGTCATTTTTTTCATGTTAGTCATATAAAGCTCCTCTCCAATCTTAAACCTCAAATATAAATGATAGATTAACTGACAAATATTTTGTCGAATTACGTTAATATCACGAATTATAGGGTGTAAAATTGCTTTTAGTCAACACTTATGTTAGGAAATATGACTTTAGAACTTATTTATTATAAATGTAATCGATTTCAAAAAAGACATTTACAAAACAAAACAACAAGCAGATATCTCATAAGGAGTCTGCTTGCTGTTATTGTGGAAGCTAAACAACAGATTTTACCCTGTAATCAATTCGCATAAAAGGCTGCAGGGTTAAGTTGATACTTTAGGTTAATAACGCGGCTATACAGCTTAATGCAGATTCGTTGATCAAGGATTGTTGGAATGCTGTTTTGTCGGCAAGCTGGCGCTGGGAGTTCCTTTTCCTCGTTTACGGTTGCGTTCTGCCTTTTTTGCATTTTCTCGCAGCTTTTCAACGTATTCATGGGTGCTTTCCATCGCAGTTCCTCCTTTAAGACGAAATAGATGCACTCGGGGATCGCCCTTATGCCACCTTACTATTTCCGCAAAAGCGCTATCCAAGTCAGAAGAGGCGTTGTTTCTGTAAAAGGGGTGGGGTTATAATGAGGGGGAGAGCGCTATATAAGGCCTAATACCTGAACTTGGTACGGTGTGCAAAAGGAGGAGAGACATTGCAGACAGGCTTGTTGGTATGGCTGCTGTTTATCAATGCAGTAGGCTATCTGGTAATGTCGGAGGATAAAAAGAGAGCACGTAAACATCGCGATCGTGTACCTGAACGGACGTTGTTTTTCCTGGCCCTGATCGGGGGAGCATTAGGCGTTCTAATTGCCATGTACCGTAAACGCCATAAAACACGGCATATGAGCTTCAGACTAGGTATTCCTGCGTTGCTATTCATGAACGCATTGCTGTATGGGTATTTTTTACGGTAAAGGGGAGGAGTTTAGGTTCTCATAGGGAAGTTTAATGATGAGTGAGAAGACTATTCCAGCCATCCGGTGACATGGAATGAACAACCACAGGAATACATATTTCAGGCTTTGAATCAATAAACTGAATGAGGAAGAGGTGCATATTATGATATTTTCAAAAGTATTGCTTGCTTATGATGGTTCGGATGCATCCAACAAGGCTTTGTTAAAGGCGGCTGAATTGGTCAAGGCATCACCGTCCTCGAAGCTTGAGGTGGTAACGGCATTCGATTTTCCTCGGATCTTTATGGGCGAAGGTTTGGCTCCAATTCCGGCTTCAATAAATAAAGAATATTACGATTTGGCCGAACAAACTACGGATGAAGTTAAAAAACGACTTGCTGAGCAGGGTGTAGATGCCAAGGTGGAACTGATTCAAGGTTCTCCAGCCGAAGTCATTTTGGATTATGCCAATGAGAATGGCTTCGATGCGATTGTGATCGGCAGCCGAGGTTTAGGTGGTATCCGTGAATTTGTATTGGGTAGCGTAAGTCACAATGTGGTGCAGCATGCGCGTATTCCTGTGCTGGTCGTAAAATAACTGAATAAAAAAGTAAAAGTCGGTTTACTGCCTGTATAGGGAGTGCCGACTTTTATTTTTTTTAGTGGGATGCGTTGCGGTCGCTGTTATCAGGGGAGGGGAGCGATAGCTAAATATAATACAATAGTCCTGACCTGTGGGTATATAAGGGTACTGATTTCAGTAAACACGAACATTCTATTGTATGATTATTCTAATGTTCGTTTTCAAGTTGACATAAGGTGTAGGGAATTGTTAAACTAGGGAGTGTATTATCGATAAAAAATGAACTTAAGGTGCAATTTAATAAGGTACACATGTTTGAGCCGAAACAAACCACGATCATACTTGTAAAGAATATCGATTGGGATGGAATAGGCACAATGCTAACTCGTATAATGCCGGGGATATGGCCCGGAAGTTTCTACCTGGAAACCTTAAATTTCCGGACTACGGGAGACATACGGCTGAAGCCGCATTGGATGCGGTGGAAGAGGCTTGCTTTTGCATGCCTTTAAGAGGCTCTGTCGTTTGTTTTTTCGTAGTCCGGTGTCTTGAAAATAACTTTATTTTCGAGTGCCGGATTTTTGGCGCTTATTGATAAACAGGGAGTGAAGGACATGTCAGTGCAGGTCGCTGTCATTATGGGCAGCACATCAGACTGGGACACCATGCAGCATGCATGTGCTGTGCTGGACGAGCTTGAAATCGGATATGAGAAAAAAGTAGTTTCAGCCCATCGTACACCGGATTTAATGTTTCGTTTTGCAGAAGAGGCCGCTGGGCGTGGACTAAAGGTCATTATTGCTGGAGCGGGTGGGGCTGCGCATCTGCCAGGAATGGTGGCTGCGAAGACAGCATTGCCGGTCATTGGTGTGCCTGTTCAGTCGAAGGCTCTGAACGGTCTGGACTCCCTGCTCTCCATTGTGCAGATGCCGGGTGGTATTCCGGTTGCCACTGTGGCAATTGGTAAGGCAGGCGCTACAAATGCAGGGCTGCTGGCAGCACAAATATTAGGCGCTTTTGACGAAAAGATAAGCCAGCGGGTTTTGGCGAGACGCGACCGTATTCGTGATGAGGTGCTGGAAGGCAGTGACTCGCTATGAATGGGGCAAGTGAACCCGCAGGCCGTATCCGACCTCCTGGTACAACGATTGGACTTTTAGGAGGCGGGCAATTAGGAAGAATGCTTGTACTGGCCGGAACCAATCTAGGATATCGCTTTGTGACACTGGACCCTGTACCGGATAGCCCCTGTGGGCAGGTATCTGAACAAATCCGCGCTGCCTATGATGATGAGCATGCGGCCAGAGAGCTGGCTGAGCGGTGCGATGTGATCACGTATGAGTTTGAAAATGTGGACGCAGGTGTGGCTGCACTTTTGGAAAAGGAATCCAGTGTGCCGCAAGGCAGCAGTCTTTTGTACACAACACAGCATCGTCTGAGAGAAAAGCGTTCTATTGAAGCTGCTGGTGTCCCTGTCGCTCCGTATCGTGAAATCAGTAGTCTTGCGGATATGGTTCAAGCGGTAGCTGAACTGGGTGTACCGTGTGTGCTCAAGACAGCAGTCGGTGGTTATGATGGAAAGGGACAAGTGGTCATTCGCCAACCAGAGCAAGCCAGGGCTGCCTACGAACAACTGACAGGAGGCGGTGCGGAACTGGTATTGGAACAGTTCATTCGTTTTCGCTGCGAAATCTCGGTGATTGTAGCTCGCAGCACGAACGGTGAAGCCAAAGCCTTTCCACCTGCCGAAAACATTCACGTGAACAATATTTTGCACACGTCAATTGTGCCTGCACGTGTGCCAGAGCCTGTCCAGGAGGAAGCACGCAAGTTGGCGCTGGCTGTGGCAGAGTCGCTGGGTGCGGTGGGACTGCTCGCTGTGGAGATGTTTGTCACCGAAGACGGACAATTGTACGTTAATGAGTTAGCACCACGACCGCATAACTCCGGTCATTACACGATGGAGGGGTGCGCGACGTCGCAATTCGAGCAGCACATACGTGCGATTTGCGGTTTACCCTTGGGCAGCACGAAGCTGCTGACTTCCGTCGTGATGGTCAATGTGCTAGGTGAGCATTTGGAGGATGTGGTTCGGCGGTTTGCGCAATCGGATGTTGAAGCTGAAAGATTGGATGTTGTACCCAAGCTGCATTTGTATGGAAAAAGTGAAGCCAAGCCAGGCCGAAAGATGGGACATATTAATCTATTGTGCCAGGATGCGGAACAAGCGCTGGAATGGATTGAACAAACCAATATTTGGGGGGATAAATAGTCATGATCGAACGCTATAGCAGACCGGAAATGAGAGCGATTTGGACGGAAGAAAATAAATTTAAAGCGTGGCTGGAAGTAGAGCTGTGTGCCTGTGAAGCTTGGGCGGAATTAGGGGTTATCCCAAAAGAGGATACTGTGGCTCTGCGTAAGAATGCAAGTTTTGATATTGAACGGATCTATGAAATTGAGCAGGAGACAAGACATGATGTCATTGCTTTTACCCGCACGGTGTCCGAAAGTCTTGGAGACGAGCGCAAATGGGTACATTATGGCTTGACCTCCACAGACGTAGTTGATACGGCACTGGGCTACCTGTTAAAGCAGGCGAATGAAATCCTGGAGCGCGATATCTTGAATTTTATTGAAATTTTGAAGGAAAAGGCATTGGCTTACAAGCACACACCGATGATGGGACGTACACACGGAGTACATGCTGAGCCAACAACGTTTGGACTGAAGATGGGATTGTGGTACGAGGAAATGAAGCGCAATCTGGAACGCTTTCGTTTTGCGGCTGACCAAGTACAATACGGTAAAATGTCCGGTGCAGTTGGGACATATGCCAACATTGACCCGGCCGTAGAAGAATTTGTATGCCGCAAGCTGGGCACCAAGCCTGCACCAATTTCTACACAGACGCTTCAGCGCGACCGTCATGCCGAATACATGGCAACATTAGCGTTGATCGCTACATCGTTGGACAAATTTGCTACAGAAGTCCGTGCTCTGCAAAAGAGTGAGTTCCGTGAGGTGGAAGAAGCTTTTGCCAAAGGTCAAAAAGGTTCTTCTGCGATGCCGCATAAACGCAATCCGATCGGCAGTGAAAACATCTCTGGCCTGGCACGCGTGATTCGTGGGCATATGGTATCTGCGTATGAGAACGTAACCCTGTGGCATGAACGCGACATCTCGCATTCTTCTGTGGAACGTATTATCCTGCCAGATGCAACAATGCTGTTGAACTACATGCTGAACCGTTTTGGCAATATCGTAAAAAATCTGACGGTCTTCCCTGAAAATATGAAGCGCAATATGGCACGTACGTATGGTGTACCATTCTCCGGCCGTATTATGACGAAGTTGATCGACAAAGGCTTTAGTCGTGAAAAAGCCTACGATACCGTGCAGCCGCGTGCTATGCAGGCGTGGGAAGAGCAACGCCAATTCCGCGAAATCGTCGAGGCAACTCCGGAAATTACTGCCGTGCTCAGCGCAGACGAAATCGAGGATGCGTTCAACCCAGCCTGGCATCTGAAGAACGTGGATACGATCTTCAAAAAGCTGGGATTAGGGGAGTAGGAGGGAAGGTTGCTGCGTGGTGAGGCCGCTGCGCGAACGGATCATTCCTCCGATTGCTGTTGCCCCTGGATTCCTGTGATTGTATAAGACCAGATATTGGTTGGAATCCAGAGGCAAAGGCAAGCGCTGACGCTTCTCCAGAACGATTCCGTCCGCTCCGCTGCACCCAGCACCAACCTTCGTGTGGGAGCAGAACTAGGGAAGGTGCGGCACATAAGATGCCGCACCTTCCCAAAGGCGATGGAAAAGCGTGTTCCACTGCTTTCTATCGCAGGCCACGTTCTCGTGAGGGCTGCCGAATTTGCGCAGCAAACAGCCCGCTGCCCTCACGAGAACGCGCAGGCTCAAGAAGCGAAGCCTTGAGCCACCGTATCCGTGCGCAGCGTAGCACATGCGCACAACAGGGCAAAGCCCAATGCTCGCTGCACGGCATGCCGTGCTACGGCCACGGGCCGAATGGTTTGGCGGTATGTAGACGCTGAACCACGGTCGAGCTGTAAGCGGCATAAAACTTGTCGCTTAGAGTCGGGAGCGTTAATACATTGTTAATACGTAAAAACGTCGATCTGTACTAACGTAAAAGCGTTGCTGGATGAAAGCTTGTGCAAACAAGCCTTCATCCAGCGGAACGCGCTCACTCCACCGTAGCTCCAGTAACCCGCCATCCCCTGCTCACTAGCCAACCCTTGCGGGAGTCCCGAGGGCAGCAGCCCTGGGGGTCCTCCCTGAGGGGAGGATTTAGGAGGGGCAAGGTTGATTTAGGAGGGGGTATACTCTTTTGGAAGAGGTGTAATGAAATGTCATTGTCTACTGCCGAAGGTCTGATCCATGCGCCGCTCTTGTATAAAGGCAAGGTGCGTGAACTGTATGATCTCGGAGAGCATTTTCTGATTGTGGTGACAGACCGAATTTCGGCTTTTGATTATGTGTTAGAGCCACCCGTGCCCGAAAAGGGGAATGTGCTGAATAAGCTCAGCGCTTTCTGGTTTGAGCAGACGAAAGACTTGTTGGAAAACCATGTCGTGCACACTGATGTGAACAAGCTCGGGCATGTGATCGACGAACAGAATAAAGAGTTGCTGAAGGACCGGATCATGGTCACGCTGAAGGCTGAACGCATCGACATTGAGTGTGTGGTGCGCGGATATATTACCGGAGGCGGGTGGCGTCAGTATGAGCAGAACGGTGAGGTGAACGGCATTCCATTGCCAGAGGGGCTGCGTAAAAATGAACGCTTTCCCAAGCCTTTATTTACACCAGCTGCAAAAAATGATGTTGGACACGACGAGGACATTTCCCTTCACCAAATGAAAGAACTGGTCGGGGTTGAACTAACAGGTGAGCTTGAGGAAAAGAGTTTGGCGTTGTACGAATTTGCACGTGCTTTCTGCGAGAAGCGGGGGATTATTTTAGCCGATTGCAAGTTTGAGTTTGGTCTTGTTAACGGGAAGGTTATTTTGATTGACGAAATTTTCACTCCGGACTCATCCCGATTCTGGGCACAGGAAAAGTATGAGCTGGATGTTGAGATTGACAGCATGGACAAGGAGCCGGTACGAAGTTATTTGGCATCATCCGGTTGGGACAAGAATAGCAAGCCTGATCCGTTGCCGGCTGATGTCGTAAAAGAAACAACTGCAAGATATACGGATATTTGGCGGCGTCTGACGGCACAGTAAATAGTAATCATAATTCAACCAATAGGATTCACTCATTCGGAGGAGGAACTGAAGGAACATGATGAAAGCAACAGTCTATGTCACGATTAAGCAAAGCGTTTTGGACCCGCAAGGGGTTGCGGTGCAAGGCGCACTGCATTCTATGGGTTTCGGAGAAGTGGACAGCGTCAGAATTGGCAAGTATATGGAACTGAATCTGGATACAACAGACCGCGAGAGTGCTGAAAAGCGCGTCATCGAGATGTGTGAAAAGCTATTGGCCAACACGGTCATTGAAGACTACCGCTACGAACTGGAGGGCTAATTCCATGAAATTTGCAGTTCTGGTTTTTCCAGGATCCAACTGTGATATTGACTGCTATAAGGCGATAGAGGACACGGTCGGTGAACCTGTCGATTATGTATGGCATACTGCGACGGATCTGTCGTCTTATGATTGTATTCTTGTTCCTGGCGGCTTCTCTTACGGGGATTATCTACGCTGCGGTGCGATTTCCCGGTTTGCACCGGTGATGAAGGAAGTAGCCAAAGCGGCTGCCGAGGGCAAATATATTTTGGGGATTTGCAACGGTTTCCAAATTCTGACCGAAGCCGGTCTGTTGCCAGGGGCTTTACGCCGTAATCTGTCGATGAAATTCCTATGCCGGGATACGGTGTTGCAGGTTACGAATAACCAAACACCTTTTACTAAAGATTACGCTGCTGGTGAAAAGATCGTCATTCCGATCGCACACGGCGAAGGCAACTATTACTGTGATGATGAGACGCTGGCTCGCTTGCAGGCGAATAACCAGATCGTATTTACGTATAAAGATAATCCAAACGGTTCCATGACGGATATCGCAGGGATTTGTAATGAACAAGGAAACGTGCTGGGCATGATGCCTCACCCTGAACGCGCGGTGGACGCATTGCTCGGAACGGATGACGGCAAACGTATGTTTACATCTATTTTGAACGCATGGAGGGATCGACATGGCACAGCAAGTGTCCGCTAAGGAACCAACGGCAGAGCAGGTTGCCGAGCATAAACTGTACCAGCAGATGGGTGTGTCGGATAGCGAATATGCGTTGATCTGTGAATTCATGGGACGTCAGCCGAATTATACGGAGATTGGTGTATTCAGTGTCATGTGGTCAGAGCATTGTGCTTACAAAAACTCCAAGCCGTTATTGCGTCGTTTTCCAACGAGTGGTCCACGAGTGCTGATGGGACCCGGTGAGGGCGCAGGCATTGTAGATATCGGTGATAACCAAGCGGTTGTATTTAAAATCGAAAGCCACAACCATCCGTCGGCTGTGGAGCCTTTTCAAGGAGCAGCGACTGGGGTAGGCGGTATCATCCGTGATATTTTCTCCATGGGCGCAAGGCCTGTTGCGGTGTTGAACTCTCTGCGTTTTGGCAAGCTGGAGAGCGACCGTGTGAAATATTTGTTCGAGCATGTAGTATCTGGTATTGCGGGCTACGGGAACTGTATCGGTATTCCGACTGTAGGTGGCGAGGTTGTATTTGATGAAAGCTACGAAGGCAACCCACTCGTTAATGCAATGTGTGTCGGACTGATTGACCATGATAAAATCCAGCGAGGTGTTGCTAAAGGGGTCGGTAACCCGGTGTTCTATGTGGGCCCACCGACAGGTCGTGATGGGATTCACGGAGCGACATTCGCATCGGTTGAGCTGACAGAAGAATCTGAAGCGAACCGGACTGCGGTTCAAGTAGGCGATCCTTTTATGGAGAAGCTGGTTATGGAATCATGTCTGGAACTGATCGACAGCGGTATTGTGCTGGGTATTCAGGATATGGGTGCCGCAGGACTTACCTGCTCCAGCGCGGAGATGGCGAGTAAGGCTGGCAACGGCCTGGAGCTGTATCTGGATCAGGTACCGCAGCGTGAAGAGGGTATGACACCTTATGAAATGATGCTGTCCGAATCACAAGAACGGATGCTGTTCGTAGTAGAGCCTAAGGATGAAGCACAGGCACTGGAAATTTTCGAGCGCTGGGGCGTTATTTGTGCCAAGGTCGGTAAAGTGACGGATGACGGTCGTTTGCGTTTGTTCCATCACAATGAAATGGTCGGAGATATGCCAGTGACGGCGCTGGTTGATGAATGCCCGATTTATGACAAGCCTTCCGAAGTCCCCGCTTATTATGAGCAAAATGCTGCCATTGACGCACTTCGTTATGCAGAAGTGACGGATTTGAACGGTGCGCTGAAAAAGGTGCTGTCTTCACCAAGTGTAGCTAGTAAGAAATGGGTATACGAGCAATATGACTACATGGTTCGTACGAGTACAGCCGTTCGTCCGGGATCGGATGCAGCTGTAGTGACTGTGCGCGGAACTCGTAAGGGACTTGCCATGACGACAGATTGTAACGGACGTTATGTATACCTTGACCCAGAGGTAGGCGGACGGATTGCAGTCAGTGAAGCAGCGCGTAACATTGTATGTTCTGGCGGCGAGCCGTTGGCGATTACAGATAACCTGAACTTCGGTAACCCTGAAAAGCCGGACATTTTCTGGCAAATGGAAAAAGCCGTGGACGGTATGGCAGAAGCTTGCCGTGTACTGGATACACCTGTCATCGGGGGCAATGTCAGCTTGTACAATGAAAATGCTAAAGGCTCCATCTATCCGACGCCTGTTGTCGGTATGGTAGGTTTGGTACATGATACAGATCATATTACGACACAAGGCTTCAAAGCCGAAGGCGATGTGATTTTTCTGGTGGGGGAAACGAAGGCTGAGCTGGGAGGCAGTGAGTTCCAAGCTGTCGTACACGGTGTATCCGAGGGACGCCCGCCTGAGCTGGATTTGAACGTAGAGAAAAAACTGCTGACTGCGGTACTGGGAGCGATTCAGGGCGGATTGGTACAATCTGCGCATGATTTGGCAGAGGGCGGATTGGCTGTAGCGCTTGCGGAATCTGGGATTAGCGGCGGATTGGGAGCACAGGTCAACGTAGAAACGACTTTGCGTCCTGACCATGCTTTGTTTAGCGAAAGCCAATCCCGTATTTTGTTATCTGCATCGCCGGATAAAGCGTCTGCTCTGGAAGCACATCTGCGTGGTTTGGAAGTGCCAGTTACTGTATTAGGAAAAGTTGAAGGATCACAATTGACAGTTGAGGTGAACGGACAACCCGCTTTGAACGAGGCAGTCGCCAGTTTGAAGCAAATCTGGGAGGATGTCATTCCATGTCTGATGAAATAACAGCACGGACGTTGTGGACTGGAGATTATTATAATGAAGGCTCTGGTAAAGAGGGGCTGTTTGATAAATTAAAAGAGGAATGCGGCGTGTTTGGAGTGTATAGGCACTCCGATGCCGCTTCCCTAGCCTATTACGGATTGCATGCACTCCAGCATCGCGGGGAGGAAAGTGCAGGCATCTGTGTGAGCAGTGGCGACGAGTTCCATTATCATCGTGGAATGGGGCTTGTAAAAGAAGTATTCAATAAAGATTTGATGGCTTCGCTGACAGGCGATATTGCCATAGGACATGTGCGCTACTCGACAAGTGGAGACAGTAAGCTAACGAATGCACAGCCTTTGGTGTTCAAGTATCGTGATGGCGACCTAGCGGTAGCTACGAACGGGAATATTGTGAATGCTTTGCAAATTCGACATGAGCTGGAGCAGGGCGGGTCTATTTTTCAAACGACCAGCGATACAGAAGTAGTGGCGCATTTGATCGCACGATCATCCAAGGATTTAGTGGAGGCCGCGAAAGATGCATTGAAGCGGATTGTCGGCGGATTTGCTTTTCTCATTATGACCAACGACAAGCTGCTCGTGGCTTCCGACCCCAATGGTCTGCGTCCAATCACGATGGGCAGACTGGGAGATGCTTATCTGTTCGCATCCGAGTCTTGTGCCCTGGAAACGATTGGTGCAGAACTGCTGCGCGATATCGAGCCGGGTGAACTGCTAGTGCTGGATAAAAACGGCTTGCATGAAGATCGGTACACGGAAGATAAGCACCGTAAAGCGTTATGTGCGATGGAGTATATTTATTTTGCTCGTCCTGACAGTGACTTGAATGGTTCTAATCTTCATGCTGCACGCAAAAGAATGGGTAGCCAGATGGCGTTGGAAGCTTTTGTCGATGCGGATCTGGTGACAGGAGTGCCGGATTCCAGCATATCGGCTGCGATTGGTTATGCAGAGCAGACAGGTATTCCTTATGAGCTGGGCATGATTAAAAATAAATACACTGGACGTACCTTCATTCAGCCGAGTCAGGAGTTACGCGAGCAGGGTGTGAAAATGAAGCTGAGCGCTGTACGCCGTGTTGTTGAAGGTAAACGGGTCATTATGATCGACGACTCTATCGTCCGGGGCACTACATCCCGTCGAATCGTGAATATGCTGCGTGATGCGGGAGCGTTGGAGGTACATGTACGTATTACCTCGCCGCCTTTCAAAAACCCGTGCTTCTACGGTATTGACACGCCGGATCGCCGGGAGCTGATTGCTTCATCCAAAACCGTCGAGGAAATTCGTGAGGAAATTAACGCCGATTCGCTTTACTTTATGAGCGCCGAGGGTTTGATTGCCGCTGTAGGTGGATATAACGAACAAGATTACAAAGGCGGTTTGTGCCTAGCTTGTTTCGATAATGATTACCCAACTCAGGTGGATTTCAAAGGTGAAGAAAAGTTCGGATGTAGTTGTTGAGAAACGGGAACAAAAGAGATACAGGTGGCGCATGGTGCAGGTGAAGCGGTTCTGAGGGGGCCACTCCGCGTGTGGAAGGTTCTTCCGATCGCTGTTGCCGCTGATTCCCGAATTGGAATAACCCCTTAGAGGGTTGGAATCCAGCGGCAAAGGCGAACGCTTCGCTTCTCCAGAATTCTTCCACCCACTGCGTTTCTCAGGTGTGCAGCATTTTGCAGCAGTGCCTGTACCTCTTTGGTTCCCACCGGGAAGAGGATAGGTAAGGTCGTTAAAAACTCATGGCATAACTATTTCATGCCATGAGTTTTTAACGGAGCGGTGACTCACAAAAAGTCACCCTGCTCTTATAAGGTTGAGCCAGCGAAGCGAAGCTCAACAGCAGGCAAGGCGAAGCTGCCTGCCTCAAAGGGCAAAGAAGTGAGCCACTCGTAGGCACCGTTCACTTCTTTGCCTGGCACGTCCCCGCCTTTGCGAAGCAAACAGCCCGGGACGTGCCCGCCGCCGTGAAGGCGGCCACGCACCAAAGCGTGTCTTTGTGAATTGCGGGAATGACCCGCAATTCACAAAGGACAACACGCGACTCACAGCACGAACCAACCACCAAGCAGCACCCAACCCTACACATCTGACCGATTCTTGAGGGGTCCAGGGGGAGCAGCCCCATGGAATCCTCCCTATTAGGGAGGACTTAGGAGGGTCAATCATTTGAAGGAGTGTTCATGAATGTCCGAAGCATACAAAAACGCAGGGGTAGATATCGCTGCCGGTAATGAAGCAGTAGAACGGATGAAAAAGCACGTTAAACGTACCTTCCGTCCCGAAGTGCTGACGGACTTGGGCGGATTTGGTGCATTGTTCGGCCTGAATAAGGATAAGTACGAGGAGCCTGTACTCGTTTCCGGTACCGATGGTGTCGGCACGAAGCTGAAGCTTGCTTTCGCAATGGATCGTCATGACACCATTGGTATTGACGCGGTTGCGATGTGTGTAAACGACATTGTCGTCGGGGGAGCGGAGCCACTCTTTTTTCTGGATTACCTCGCTTGTGACAAGGTTGTGCCCGAGAAAATTGAAGCTATAGTCGCTGGAATAGCAGAGGGATGCCATCAATCGGGCTGTGCGCTGGTCGGCGGTGAAACCGCAGAAATGCCAGGGATGTATAGCGAGGGTGAATATGATATTGCCGGATTCACGGTAGGGATTGTAGATAAAAGCAAAATTATCAACGGTAGCTCCATTGCTCCCGGAGATACAGTGATCGGTCTGGCCTCCAGTGGAGTTCACAGTAACGGCTTCTCACTGGTGCGCAAGCTGTTATTGGAACAGCAGGGTTATGATTTGCATGAGGAAATCGAAGGCTTGAACGGCAAACTGGGCGATGTACTGCTGGAGCCGACGAAAATTTACGTGAAATCCGTTTTGGCATTGCTGGACAAGGTAAAAGTAAAAGGTATGGCGCATATCACAGGTGGCGGTTTTATTGAAAATATCCCTAGAGTGTTACCGGATCACGTCAATGTGGATATAGAATACGGCACTTGGCCGATTTTGCCAATCTTCCAGCTCATGCAGGAAAAAGGTGCAATCTCCAACAAAGACATGTTCACAACCTTTAATATGGGAATTGGGATGGTAATCGTTGTAGGCGAAGAGCATGCACAGGCTGCACTGGAAGTTTTGAAGGAACAGGGCGAAGCCGCATATGTGATCGGAAAAGTAACGGAAGGCAGTTCTATCGTGACCTTTACGGGAGCAGAGGTGTAATGAACGAGTACCGGATTGCTGTTTTTGCATCAGGCGAAGGGACGAATTTTCAGTCATTGGTGGATGCGGCTGCGCGAGGAGAACTGGGCGGCGCCTCGGTAGAATTGCTCATCTGTGACAAGCCTGCGGCTCCTGCCGTAGCTAGAGCACAGAAAGCTGGAATTGCGTGCCATACTTTTCGACCCAAGGAATATCCTTCTCGAGAAGACTATGAGCGTGAATTGGTGGCTTTACTGGAGCAGAAATCGATTGATCTCATCGTGTTAGCTGGCTACATGCGTTTGCTATCCAGCGTCATGGTCGATGCCTACGCAGGAAAAATTATTAATATTCATCCGTCACTACTTCCGGCATTTCCAGGGAAAGATGCTGTTGGACAGGCATTGACCTATGGGGTCAAGGTAAGTGGCGTCACCGTTCATTTTGTGGACGGGGGCATGGACACGGGAGCCATTATTGCCCAGCGTGTCGTGGAAGTTGACGACCATGATACAGCGGAATCCTTATCCGCAGCCATTCAATCCGTGGAACGTCAGCTATATCCAGAGGTAGTTGGCAAATTGGCCCAAGGTAAAATCCAATTAAATGGTCGCAAAGTGATTTCACTTCTCTAAGAATGATTGTAATTTGTCATATCAAGGATGCTGTACAGGCATTTTCCGATATTTCTCGGGAAATAAAATGATAAAAGAGAATTTTGCAAAATTCTGAAAGAGCTAAAGGAGGAGACAGGGTGAGTATTAAAAGAGCGCTCGTCAGCGTATCGGATAAGCGAGGGATCGTGGAATTTTGCCGCGAGTTGTCCAAATTGGGTGTGGAGATCGTTTCGACAGGGGGAACGAGCAGCTTGTTGTCGAAGGAGGGCATTCCCGTCATCGGCATTTCAGAGGTAACGGGTTTTCCTGAAATTATGGATGGACGTGTTAAAACACTCCACCCTGCAGTACACAGCGGCTTGCTGGCTGTTCGGGATAATGAAGAGCATCAGCGTCAGATGAAAGAACTTGGATTGGGTTATATTGATCTGGTCGTTGTGAATCTGTATCCTTTTGCGGAAACGATCGCCAAACCCGGTGTAACTTATGAGGACGCGATTGAAAATATCGACATCGGCGGTCCAACGATGCTTCGTTCTGCGGCAAAAAATCATGCTTTTGTCAGTGTGGTAGTCGATGCTGATGACTATAGCACAGTGTTGGAGGAAATTCGTAAGGATGGCGATACGGAACTGAATACCCGTAAGCGTTTGGCCGCAAAAGTTTTCCGTCATACGGCGTCATACGACGCTTTGATTTCCGATTATTTGTCGAATGTAACAGGCGAGCCATTGCCTGAGCGGTACACTGTAACCTATGAAAAAATTCAGGATTTGCGTTATGGAGAAAATCCACACCAGCAAGCGGCTTTTTATCGTCAGCCGTTGGCAGCGAAAGGTACACTGACAACAGCCAAGCAGCTTCACGGTAAGGAGCTATCCTACAATAACATCAACGATGCTAACGCGGCACTGCAAATCGTCAAGGAATTCAGCGAACCAGCAGTGGTGGCGGTGAAGCATATGAACCCTTGCGGCGTGGGAATCGGCGGTAGTATTTATGAAGCGTACAGCAAGGCGTATGCGGCTGATCCAACCTCCATTTTTGGCGGCATTGTAGCGGCTAACCGAATTATTGACGGTGATACAGCCAAAAAACTGAGCGAAATCTTTTTGGAAATTGTACTGGCACCGGGCTTTACGAAAGAAGCGATGGAAATTTTAACCAAAAAGAAAAATATCCGTTTGCTTGATATGGGTGAGATGTCCCCGTCTGAACAGCCGGAGAGCCGTTTCGTTGTGACTTCTATTGAAGGTGGCATGGTCGTTCAGCAAAATGACATTCACGCTGTAGACTCGGATGCACTTACAGTTGTAACGGAGCGGGCACCATCCGAGGAAGAAATGAAACAGCTTTTGTTTAGCTGGAAAGTGGTTAAGCATGTGAAATCCAACGCCATCGTACTGGCGGCAGATAATATGACCATTGGCGTAGGCGCAGGACAAATGAACCGTGTCGGTGCGGCCAAGATTGCTATCGAGCAGGCCGGTGACAAAGCAAAAGGTGCCGTACTGGCATCCGATGCATTTTTCCCGATGGGCGATACGTTGGAGTTGGCAGCTAAAGCAGGCATCACAGCAGTTATTCAGCCGGGCGGCTCCATCAAAGACGAAGAATCCATCAAGGTTGCTAACGAATACGGCATTGCCATGGTCTTTACAGGCGTACGTCATTTCAAGCACTAACTTGTATGAGTTGAGGATGCAGCAGCATTTTCACCTGAACAATCTTAATGGGAGCGGGAGGAAACACCTGAATGGATATTTTGGTTATCGGAGGGGGCGGCCGCGAACATGCAATTGTGTGGGCGCTGAAGAAAAGCCCCAAGGCCGGGCAAATCTATTGCGCACCAGGCAATGCTGGTATCGGACAATTAGCGGAGTGCGTGCCGATTCCGGTGAGTGACTTTGACGCGCTGACAGAACTGGCGGAATCCAAAAAGGTAGGACTTGTCGTGGTTGGTCCCGATGATCCGCTGGCAGATGGTATTGTGGATGCTTTTGAAGCGAAAGGCATTCCAGTATTCGGACCGCGTAAAAATGCAGCGGAAATTGAAGGTAGCAAAATCTTCATGAAGGATTTGCTTCATAAATATCATATTCCGACAGCAACCTATCGCAAGTTTTATACTTACGAGGAAGCACATGCATACTTGAAGGAACAACCGATTCCGGTTGTCATTAAGGCAGACGGACTCGCGGCAGGCAAAGGGGTAACGGTCGCTTACTCAATGGAGGAAGCGGAAAAGGCCCTCTCTGACATTATGGTGACCAAGGTGTTTGGTGAAGCCGGGGCACAGGTCGTGATCGAGGAGTTTCTGGCTGGTCAGGAAATGTCGATTCTCTCCTTTGTCGACGGTGAAACGGTTCGTCCGATGGCCGCGGCCCAAGACCACAAGCCCATTTTTGATGGTGACAAAGGGCCGAATACAGGTGGCATGGGTACGTATTCTCCGTTGCCTCACATAGCCAATTCTATTATTGAGGAAGCTATTGAGACGATTATTAAGCCGACGGCCAAGGCCATGGTTGCTGAAGGGCGTCCATTCCGAGGTGTATTATTTGCCGGATTGATGATTTCGCCGGATGGCAAGCCAAAGACCATTGAGTTTAATGCACGTTTCGGTGATCCTGAAACTCAAGTGGTTCTGCCTCGTTTAAAATCCGATCTGCTCGATATTTTTCTTGCTGCTATAAATGGCACGCTGGATCAGGTGGAGATCGAGTGGAAGGATGAAGCGGCGGTATGTGTGGTGCTGGCATCTGGAGGTTATCCTGGAGCTTACGCTAAAGGTGTACCTATCCACGGATTGGAACAGGTAGACGAAGCTATCGTGTTCCATGCTGGAACGGGCATCAACGAACAGGGCGAGTGGGTAACGAACGGCGGACGTGTATTAGGTGTGGTCGGCTTGGGACGTGATATTGCCGGGGCACGGAACAAAGCTTACGAACAGGCGGATCGTATTACCTTTGAAGGTAAACAAAACCGTACGGACATTGCGGCAAAAGCCTTGCTGTAGCAGCGATATAAAGGATAAAGAGAACCTCTGTGGAGGTTCTTTTTTTGTTCAAAGGAAATTAAGTTGTAGACTGAGAAAATAAAGCGTTTTCTTAGTGCTTATATTACAGCAACAAGGAATTCACCCCAAAAAGGTTGTTTTAGTTCATTCACATGATTAAACTAACGGTTAATACTAGGTTCAAGTAATCGATGAGACGAAGAGGGGGAAACCGAAATGAAGACGATCAAGTGCATGATGGACCACCTGTACTGGGCGGACGGACGCATCTTGGACGCGCTCGAGGAGAGTGAGACGAAGAACAAGGACCTTCTGAAGCTGGTTCGGCACGTCGCGGTCGCGGAACGAGTCTGGCTGTCCCGATTGCAGGGCAAGGGCAGCGCGCAATATTCGTTGTGGGAGGAAGCAGAAGACCTGACGGCGATCCGGACGATATTCGAAGAAAACGCCGAGCAATATCGCGTCTATATCGAAGGGCTCGAGGAATCCGAGTTGGACGAGATGATCGACTATGCGAACCAGAGTGGGGTTCCGTTCCGAACGTCCGTCCGGGACATCCTGTCGCAGGTCCTCTTACATGGGCAATATCACCGGGGACAGATCAACCGGTCGCTTCGGATCGAATCGGCAGAGCCTGCCCAAGTCGATTACATCACGTTCGCGAGGCTCTAACAGAGCCTAATAATCACCTTTACTCGGAATGGGATTGGCATTGAACGACGGGTACGAAAGCTCAACAAATTGCTTTTACCATATAAGAGCAACATGCTAATGTATATTAGCAGACGATGGTGTTTTATAAGTGATAAGAACCTACACTGCCTTATTTAGGATCAAAGAGAGCCCATACCCTTATAAATTGGAAAATTAATTTGCTTCCAAATACGGTTATGGGCTTATTTACTTTTCATAAGCACTACATTAGACTGCCGGTACTTGTTTAAGCTAACGGGCAGGGGAGTTACAATATGTAGAATTGTAGGATAACCAACTCGATGGAAATATTATGTCAGTCAAAAAGAGCATAACGATTCTTTACTGATCGTTCTCAATATGTTATATTAATTGAGGGAGGGAGATTGGAATGGCGAGAAGCAAGGAGTTTGAAGAGAAAGAAGTCTTGGATAAGGCGATGCGGCTCTTTTGGGAGCAGGGATACGAGAAAACGTCCATGACCGAGTTGGTTGAGCATATGGGTATTCATCGAAGAAGCTTGTATGATACTTTTGGAGATAAGCATAATCTGTTCCTGAAAGCGATGGATCGGTTTGACGACAAAATCAGCGCCGTGCTTGCAGGAGCGGTTAAAGGATCCAAGACCGCATCGGAGGCATTACAGTTTATTTTTGGTTTCATGATCGACGGGGATGAGGACTCTCCAGCCGGCTGCTTAATGGTGAATTCGGCCGTAGAATTGGCGGCGCGTGACGTCGAGGTGGACAACAAGTCCACGAAAGCATTCACGACAGCAGAGCAATTGCTCAGGGAGATTATTCTTTGGGGACAACGTGACGGTGAATTCACCTCCACATACAATGCTGAGGAATTGGCGGAATACCTGCATAATGTATGGATTGGGTTAAGGGTAATGGCAAGAACCACGGCTTCCAGAGAAAAGCTTCACCGTATTACTCATATTTCAATGAAGCTCCTGGAAGAATAAGGGTAATTGTGGTAGTCAGTTCAGATGTGAAGTGTCCCTTCTGCTAATCCATGCTCTTTGCGATCGAGTTATCTTACGCCTAATTTAGAATGAACATTCTAAAAACGCCGAAAGAAGCTCTAAAGCATAGTTTACAATGAAGTTTATCAGCGCAGTTAAAACAACAAACAACACAACACATAAAAACAACAGAGTAAGGCACTCAGCATTTTTTTTAACGATTTTGAGAGTGACCGTTCTCGTTAGAAAACAAGTATCGAGTAAAACTCGCTTACCGTAATTACTACGTATCAAAACGCAGACCAAATAGCTTCAAGAAAACAATTTCATAAACAAAATACAATAAAAGGAGCACATGAAAATGAATATTTCTCAACAAGTTGCATTTGTCACTGGCGCGAACCGAGGTTTTGGTCGCCATCTTGCCCTTGAACTTCTATCCAGAGGGGCTAAGGTGTATGCCGGAGCAAGAAATCCGCAGTCCATTGACATTCCCGGTGCAATTCCTGTAAAGCTTGATATTACGAACCCTCAAGAGGTAGCGGCAGCTGCTATGGCCGCTCAAGATGTTACGCTTCTGATCAACAATGCAGGCTCGGCTACAGGAGCTACTTTGCTTGACGGTGATCTCGATCAAATACAGTTGGAATTTAATACGCACTTCTTTGGCACATTATCCATGATTCGCAATTTCGCACCTATTCTTATTAATAATGGTGGGGGATCCATACTGAATATCCTTTCCGCATTATCATGGTTCAGTAGTGGCGGGAGTGAAGGCGCTTATTCGGCTGCAAAGGCGGCTGCGTGGGCAATGACGAACGAGTTGCGCTTAAATCTGTATCCTCAAAATGTAAGAGTAGCTGGCTTGCATGTGGGCTTTATGGATACAGACATGACGTCAGGCGTTGAAGCTCCGAAGTCCAACCCTGCTGATATTGCAAAAATTGCAATTGATGGAATAGAGTCCGATAGCTTTGAAATTCTTGCTGATGAACCGAGCCGTCAACTCCAGCGTGCTCTCGCTGGCGGTGTAGCTGCTATTTACCCACAGCTTAAATGATGAGCAAAACTGTACTAATTACCGGAGCGTCGGGCGGAATTGGAAAAGAGCTGGCGGATCGTTTCGCCAAAGACGGATACGATTTGGTGCTGGTCGCACGCAGCGAGGACAAGCTCGTGGATCTCGCGGGGGGAATATCGGAAGAAGTACCGTGTCCAAACGACATACATCGCCAAAGATGTTGCATTACCTGGCGTGGCAGAGGAAATCTACAGGGAGCTTAAAGAAAAAGGGATCACCGTCGACTTTCTTGTTAATAATGCGGGCTTCGGCTTGTACGGGGAATTCTTGGAGACACAGTTGGAGCAAGAGATGAATATGATCGACATTAATATCAAGGCTCTGACTGTAATGACTAAGGTGTTCTTACCGGATATGGTCAAAAGGCAGCAAGGGGGTGTGCTGAATGTGGCTTCGTTGGTGGCTTTTTTTCCTGGACCACTGATGGCAGTTTACTATGCGACAAAAGCGTACGTACTATCGTTCACTGAGGCTTTGGAGAATGAGCTGCGCGGCACAGGCGTGACTGTGTCCGCACTCTGTCCGGGAGCGACAGCGACTGGCTTTGTCGATCGTGCTGGGCTAGCCACCTCAAAGCTGTTTAGAAGCGGCGTCATGGAGGTTGGGCAGGTGGCTGACATAGGATATCGCGAATTCTTGCGGGGCAAGACTTTAATCATAACAGGGGGGCGCAACAAGTTCATGGCGTTCTTGCCGCGGTTGCTGCCTCGCAAGCTCATGACAAATGCGGTCAGATCCGCACAGGCTAAAGTGGAGCGATAATCGAAAGACATTGGAGTTGATAAACTCAATTCAAAGAGGGGGGGTTAAAATGGAAAAACTGTGGAGCAAAACGAAAATTGGCAACCTGGAATTACCTCATCGGTTAGCGATGGCACCAATGACACGTAGTAGAGCGCAAGAGGATGGTACGCCGGGAGAGCTAACTTCCCATTATTATGCTCAAAGAGCATCGATGGGTTTAATTATTACTGAAGGCACACAACCTTCTGATGATGGTCAAGGTTACTTAAGGTCACCGGGCATCTATACGGAAAAGCATATTGAAGGTTGGAAAAAGGTTACGGATGCGGTACATGAAGAAGGTGGATTTATATTTATCCAATTAATGCATGTCGGTCGTGTTTCGCACCCCGACAATACACCACATCATCGTCAACCCGTTGCACCATCTGCGATCGCACCCGGTGTAGAAATGTTTACGGCTAAAGGGATGCAGGAAATACCCGTTCCAAGAGAGTTAAGTGAAGAAAATATCCAGACGACAATTGCAGACTTCCGGAAAGCAGCAGCGGCAGCTATTAAAGCAGGAGCCGACGGCGTTGAAATTCATGGAGCAAATGGTTATCTGATTAATCAATTTATTGGGGAGAATTCTAATATACGATCGGATAAATACGGTGGATCGATAGAGAACCGTGCTCGCTTTGCAATTGAAGTAACGAAAGCAATCGTTGAAGAAATTGGAGCAGAACGAACAGGCTTCCGTATTTCACCGGGAACACCTCTTAACGGAATTGATGAGGGCGAACACGGTCTTGAAGTTTATCTTCACCTTGTAAAAGAATTAGCTCAATATAATTTAGCTTACCTCCATGTTATGCATTTAGGGAACGAAACACTGCTCCGTGAAATTCGCAACATCTGGCCAAATCCATTATTAGTCAATAGAGCTGGACGGGCTCTAGAAGATCTTAGTGTAGATATTGATAATGGCCTTGCTGATATGGCGCCAGTCGGGGTATGGTCATTAGCTAATCCGGACTTAGTTGAACGTCTTAAAGAAGGCTTTCCTTTGAATGAAGCAGATCGTAAAACATTGTACTCTGGTAACGGAAGCGAGGGTTACACAGATTATCCTACGATGAAAGAACTTCAACTCAACATCAGTAAAGAATAACATGGATATTGCTTTATGATGGCGTACAAGTTAAAGTACGCCATCAATTTTTCCAATAAACGAATGTGGAATTAAGATAAATGAGAAAAGGGAAGATGAAGAATTGAAAGCTGCGCAAATGCAAAAATATTCAAAACAAATCCAATTAGGAATAAACAATATAAAAATACCGGAAATCAATAAACATGAGGTTCTTATCAAAGTAAAAGCTGCAGGTGTAAATCCCTTAGACATTCTTATTTTAAATGGTAGTATTCGCATGATTGCCGATTATGACTTCCCTTTAACTTTAGGAAACGAACTATCCGGCGTTATTGAGGCTGTTGGAAAAGATGTTGTGAAATTCAAGGTTGGAGATCCCGTTTATACGAGGCTGCCAATAAATAAAATCGGAGCTTTTGCTGAGTATGCGGCAGTCCATGAGGATGCGATTTCCGTTATGCCTAAAAATCTTTCTTTTATTGAGGCCGCCGCGGTACCCCTCACGGCTTTGACTGCATATCAAGCCTTGCATGATGTACTTCATGTTCAACCCGATAAAAAACTATTTATTTCTGGAGGAACCGGCGGCTTTGGTACGATGGCTATCCCGATTGCCAAATCGATGGGGTTATATGTGATTACGAGCGGCAGTGAAAGAGGGAGATCACGAACACTGTCCATCGGCGCTGATCAATTCATTAACTATAAAGAGGAAAATTATTTTGATTTGCTATCTAACATCGATTATGTTATCGATACATTGGGGGCAAAAGAAATTAAAACGGAACTTGCTATTCTCAAACCCCAAGGGAAATTGGTATCATTGAAGGCTTTACCCAATTACCGCTTTGCTTCTGAAAATAACTTTCCAATATGGAAAAAGCTATTGTTTGGTTTAGTAGGTGCTCGTTTAGATCGATTAGCAGTTAAACAGGATAAAGAATATCGCTTCTTATTCGTGTCCGCTAATGGCAGGCAATTACAAAAACTGACGAAACTAGTTGAGGATGAAGATATTAAGCCTGCTATAGATTCAGTTTATAATTTTGATGACATTAACATGGCTTTAAATAAAGTTTCTACTGGCCACTCCGAAGGAAAAGTGATAGTAACCTTCTAAGGAGAGGATATATGAATTTTGGAAATACGCTCGAAAGGTGCCTTGGCATAACACCACATTCACGCTTCGTAGCATTTGGCTGATTACGCTAAAGGAGAACGTTAGTTTAATAAAACAGCAGTAGTCTAAGACTGCCGCTGTCTTTTTTGTTGGCGCCAGTCTAATACTTATTTTATGGGATCTGTCGGTTTTTAAAATTCAAAAGCCGCTTGGAGCAGCAAAACTTTATTTTCTTCTGACACTTTTTTCTTTGACAAAAGTATACTTATCCTATAGGATTAAAAATACAAAACTGACTGACTGATCAATCGGGAGGAGGGAACCCATGCAGCCACGGAAGGCGAAGCAGTCCGAGACCGTCTCAAATGACCAACCTGCCGAGCACGCGGGAGAAGAAACAGACCGCAGAACACAGCTTCTTCACATAGCATTGAAGCGGTTCGCCGAGCAGGGTTACCATCAAACGAAGATTTCAGATATCGTGGTAGAGGCGGGAGTAGCCCAAGGCACGTTTTATTGGCATTTTAAAAGCAAAGAGGCACTGGCGCTGGAGATTATCGCTACCGGTCGTGAACAACTACTGTCAGCGATTGGACAGGGATATCGCCGTGATGCGGGAACGCTGGCTGATATGGTTAAGGCATCGGAGGCGCTGTTTGTTCGGTTATTTGATTTTGCATTGGAGAACCGCTATCTGATGGGTTTGCTGCTGATCGGCAGTGGTGTCGATGAACCGGTGCGCCAGAGTATCCGAGAGACAAGGGCCGCGATGGAGCTGGCATTCCGGCGCAATATGGAAAGAGCGATCGAGCTGAACATGTTGCCTGCTGAATTGGATGTCGAATTAAGGGCGGCACTACTCATGAGTATGATCGAAGGTGTCATTACACGCTGGCTATTCGGTTCAGAGGGAACATATGACCACATCACGCAGATAACTGCTAAAAGATTGGCAGCAGAGGCGGCTAATTTTGAGTTTTATGGACTACTAGGTCAAAGCTAGAGGGTCAACATCGCATGAATGGGTAGTTGGCAACAAATAATATAGCCAAATCACATATATGAACTCAATCATTTACATCCAGACAGGAGAGAACGATACATGAAAACACGTAAAAAAGGGTTCTTGGTAACTATACTCATGGCTGTGGCATTGTTCAGCCTTGTGCTAAGCGCTTGCGGTACTAAGCCAGAAGCTTCTAATACTAGCAATGGAGCGGGTAGCAGTAATGGGGCAGCGAGTAACCAGCTCGAAGCAATCAAGAAGGCCGGTGTGATTAAGGTAGGCATGATGGGCACCTATCCGCCGTACAATTTCTTGAACGATAACAAGGAATTGGACGGATTTGATGTGGATATCGCCAAAGAATTGGCGAAGCGGATTGGAGTGAAACCGGAGTTCACGGCACAAGAATTCTCGGGGCTGGTTCCAAGTTTGCAAAAGAAAAAATTCGATGCAGTGATTAGTCAGGTGACGATTACAGAGGATCGTAAGAAGGCTATTGACTTCACAGAGCCTTATATCACAAACAATGTAAACATTATCGTAAACAGCAAAACAAATGATATTACCAAGCTGGAGGACTTTAAAGGCAAAACCATTGGTGTCGGCTTGGGAACGAATGATGAATCTTATCTGCGGAATGAAGTACTGCCGAAGGTAGGCGATTTTGAGATTAAAACGTATGATGATGTCATTACTTCCTTAAAGGATCTAAACTCTGGTCGTATTGACGCAACAATCAACAATCTGTATGCTCTCAAGCCCATTATCGATAAAAACGGGTTCCAAATTAAAGCCGTAGGCGAGCCAATTAAATCGGATCAAGCGGGTGTAGCCATTAACCAGAAAACTCCTGAGCTCAAAGAAGCCTTGAACAAGGCTTTGAAGGAAATGAAGGAAGACGGCACTTACAAAACAATTTTCAAAAAATGGTTTGGCGAGGAGCCAAAAGAATAACGTAAGCCTGTTAGAGGCGTCTGGCTCCAGTCTTGGCTTTTATGCTGACATGGGGCCACTCGTCTGAAAGAAGGGAATATAACCAATGCTTGAATTAATGTGGGAGAACGTCCCTTTTTTATTAAAGGGTGCTTATTATACGCTATATATTACGATTGTCTCTATGTTTTTTGGCCTAATCATTGGTTTGATTGTTGCTGTGGCCCGGTTGAAGGGGAATCGACCTGTTCGATGGCTGGCGCGCATGTATGTATCGATCATTCGGGGGACGCCGGTTTTGGTGCAGATTGCAGTCATTTATTATGGGCTGGATGATTATGGAATATCATTCGGATCGCTGACAGCTGCTTGTCTGGCACTTAGCATTAATACAGGGGCGTACTTATCGGAGACGTTCCGTGGAGCTATTTTAGCCGTACCCCAGGGACAGACCGAGGCAGCTTATGCAACGGGAATGTCGCCCGGTCAAACGATGTGGCGTATTATTCTTCCTCAGGCGGTACGGATCGCAATTGCACCGATGGGGAATACATTTGTAGGTATGCTTAAAGAAACGTCGCTGGTGTCGTTTATCGGGGTCAGTGAATTGATGCGGCAGGCACAGCTTTTACAGGCGCAGTATTTGCTTTACATGCCGTTTCTGCTCGAAATTGGCCTGATGTACTGGATTATGAGCATTGGATTCTCCGCTATACTGGAGCGGGTGGAAAAGCGTCTGGCTCGAGCTTATTAAGGTGGAGATGATAGATGATGATAACAACTAACGGATTAGGTAAACGATTCGGACAGGTAGAGGTTCTGAAAAGCATTGATTTTCAGGTTGCCGCTCGTGAAATCGTCGTATTACTCGGCCCGAGCGGTTCAGGTAAAAGTACCTTGCTGCGCTGCCTGAACGGTCTGGAAGAGCTGTCTTCCGGCAAGTTTGAGGTGAATGGGATTGAGGTCGATGCTACGGCTCCCGTTCGTGTCCGCCAAGCAGCCATTCGTGAGATTCGCAAACAGACAGGGATGGTGTTCCAGCAATTCAATCTGTATCCGCACAAAACCGCAATCGGCAATGTCATTGAAGGACTGCTGACAGTAAAAAAAATGCCGCGCGACAAGGCTATGTCCATCGGACAACGGTTGTTGGAGCGGGTGGGGTTATCGGACAAGCAGGATGTACATCCTTCACGTCTGTCTGGTGGACAACAGCAACGAGTAGCCATTGCGCGTGCGCTGGCGATGGACCCGGCGATTATGCTGTTCGACGAGCCGACATCGGCGCTTGATCCCGAGCTGGTAGGGGAAGTACTGGGAGTTATGCGAGAGTTGGCTCAAGACGGAATGACAATGGTCGTCGTTACTCATGAGATGAAATTTGCTCGCGAGGTGGCGGACAAGGTCGTATTTATGGCAGATGGTATCATTTTGGAGGAGGCAGCGCCACAGGCGTTTTTTGACACTCCCCAGCATGAGAGAACACAGAAATTTTTACGCCAAATCAGTGAATTTTAAAGTTAAGATCGAGGATGAATCATAGATTATTAAGAGGGAAAGAAGGCCTTTGAACATGAAAGTATCTACAACTTGGCACGGCAAACGCGCGTTTACTTCGGAGGGTCCATCCGGTTATTCCGTTGGGATGGATGCTACGGCGGCTTATGGCGGTGATGGTAAAGGGATGACACCTATGGAACTGCTGTTGGCGGGTCTGGCGGGATGTATGGGCATTGATATTACGATGATTTTGGATCGTTTCTTGTCGGACATTACTCGCATCGATATTGACGCAGAAGGTACGCGCAAGGAAGAAATGCCGACAGGCTTTACAGCGATTGATCTGACATTCTACGTAGATGGCGATATTCCAGATTACCGCGTATGGAAAGCGATTCAGATGGGGAAGGAAAAATATTGTGCAGTATCCGATTCCTTAAAAGCGGAAATTCGGATGCACCTCATATTGAATGGAACCGAAGTACCCTATCCAGCATAAGGGTCGAAGGATAGTGAAAGAGAGTCAGCCTGTGTTATATACAGGAGGCTCTCTTTTTTATGTTATTTGAAAATATGACACGTAATGAAACTTTTTGTACTGTGTTTTCGTTTAAAATAGAAATTGAAATATAAAAATGGGAAAATAAACCTGTGTGTGAAGTGCATACGGGGGGAGGTAATAGTGAAACGAAAGCGCCTTATCGTGGTAGCAACTAGTTTGGCTACAGTGCTCATCGTTATGGGTGT
Source organism: Paenibacillus sp. FSL H8-0168 (assembly GCF_038592955.1). NCBI lineage: Bacteria > Bacillati > Bacillota > Bacilli > Caryophanales > Paenibacillaceae > Paenibacillus > Paenibacillus sp. FSL H8-0168. The sequence continues at coordinate 950,593 of NZ_CP151948.1, forward strand.
AGCGGCAGGCTTACTATCTTTCATGCAGAATCAAGTGGCTAATCCCCCGAATACCGTCCGGCCCACAACTGCGATTGCAGCTGACGTTAAGGAAGAAACGAAGGAACAGGATGCTGCCCGCCGTTTACTTCATTTTGTGGAGGCGAATGCAGAAAAAGTTTCGATTACGATTCTGAGAGATGGAAAAAAGCTGGCAGGTCAAGAGGAAAACCGGATGATGCCTTTGGCGAGCACCGTCAAAACAATCATTGCGATCGAATATGCCAAGCAAGCGGTGGTGGGTAAGATTAACCCGGACGGGAGAGTGAAGCTGATTTCGCTGGAAAGGTTTTATTTGCCGGGTTTGGATGGGGGTGCTCATACGGCGTGGCTACAGAATATGGAGGCTAAAGGGCGGATACAGAATGAAACTGTATCTGTACGAGACGTCGCCAAGGGGATGATTCAATTCAGTTCCAACGCCAATGCGGAGTATTTAATGGACAAACTGGGGGTGGATGCGATCAATCGGACGAGAGCCAAAATGGGGCTGCAAAATCATGATCCCATTTATCCGTTTGTATCCTCCATTTTGATTCCCTACGAATGGATGAGGGAGAGACAAGGTGAGAATTGGAATAATACAAAGAATAATATTTCTGCCAAAGAAGCCATTCAGGCGATGTCTGATACGGAATTTCGCCGATATGCCCGCGTGATTCATAACAAGCTGCGCCGTGATGTGAGTGGTTCTTACAAGAGAAACGCAGATATTACGACTTGGTATGATCAGGATTATGATCGTATCAATACGGATCGCTTTATAGCATCAACGACAGCCGAGTATGCCTCTTTAATGAGTAAGCTGAATCGTCGTCAAGGGTTCACAAAAGCTGAGCAAAAGTTATTGTCCGAGGTCTTGGAGGAACCATTTATGGTTCTTCCTGAAAACCAGCAATCCCTTAAACATACTGGGCAAAAAGGTGGCTCCACGGCTTATGTTTTGACACTGGCCATGTATGCGACAGATAAGGAAGGGCATACGACAGAGCTAGCTGTCTTTTTTAACGATTTGGACCCAAGCACAAATGCCAGCTTTCCCGAAATGATAAATGATTTTAAAAAGAGGCTACTGCATGATGAATCGTTTAGAAAAGAAGTTAATCGGCGTATCGGTGTACAGGTAGCGCTGCTAAACGCTAGGGTATAGTACTGCGTTTAGCTGCGCTGCGCAACTTCTTATCCTCATCCTATCCGCTGTCTTTTTGTTTGCGTTCCCGAAGCAATAGATACAAAAAATATGGCGCGCCAATGACGGCTGTCACGATGCCAGCGGGAATTTCGAGCGGCGGCTTCAGACCTCGTCCCAGCGCGTCAGCAAGGACGAGAATCAGGGCGCCGATCATCGCCGAACCGGGCAATAGATAGCGGTGGCGATTGCCAAATAACCGCCGTGCCAGATGCGGTGCCAGCAGTCCAATAAATCCGATGGAGCCGATGGCAGCGACACAGGAGGCAGCCAAGGCGACTGACACGGCTAGCAGTCCTGTACGCACACGCTTCACGCTAAGTCCCAGCCCAGCAGAGCTTTCCTCATCTAGGCTCATAATGTCCAGCTTGCGCTGTAGGGTATAGGCGAGAGGCAGCAACACGATTAACCACGGCAGTAGCCCATACACTTCGTCCCAGCCTTTGCCCCACAGACTTCCAGCTAGCCAAGTGAGCGTGTCGCTGGCTTCGAGTGGATACTTGACCAGTATATAATCGGTCGCAGCCTGAAAAATAGCGCCCACCGCCAGTCCGGTCAAGGCTAGCATATTGGGACGCATGCCTCCCTTCATCGAAAGCTGTACGAGCAACAGTGCAGCTAGCCCAGCCCCGACAAAGGCGGCTACAGGCAGCAGTGCCACTGGGGATGAGGGCAGCAGCACGATGACGAGAACCGCCGCAAAGCCGGCCCCCTTGGATACACCTACCACATCTGGCGAGGCTAGCGGGTTGCGGATCATGCCTTGCAGCAGAACACCGGCTACTGCCAGCCCAGCTCCGGCCATGATGGCCAGCAGACCGCGTGGCAGCCGATAATGATGAACGATGAACCAGGAAGAGGCACTCCGGTCCGTCAGAGCCTTGATCAGCTCAGAGGGCGTAATGTAGGTGCTGCCCACGCCTATAGCTATAAAAGCAACACCCAGCATGAGCGCGAGTAAAATCCACAGTTTTTTCATCGTGAAGCCCTCCCGTTCTTATGCGCCAGATATAAAAAGAAGGGCGCACCCACCAGCGCGGTTACAATGCCAACGGGTGATTCATAAGGAAATGCAATAAATCGTCCAAGCACGTCCGCATAGGTCAGCAGCAGAGCTCCGCAGATTGCAGACAGGGGAATGACCCGCTTGTAATTGTCGCCTGTAAACATCTTGATGATATTCGGTACCATCAAGCCCACAAAGCCGATGGAACCGGCTACCGCTATGGCAGAGCCTGCCAGCATAATCACTGAGGCCGAGGCCAGTAGACGGACAAGACGTACGTTTTGTCCCAATCCCTGTGCGACCTCCGTCCCGAGGCTCAGCACAGATAGCGAGGGGGCCAGCGCTAGCGCAAGAATCATACCCACGGCGAACCATGGTAGCACCAGACGCGTGTCGGCCCAAGTGGACCCGTCGATGGCTCCGGCGAGCCAATATAGCACATCGGATATTTGCTCGTTGAACACGAGCAGTCCCTGGGTGATGGAGGCCAGCAGCAGATGCACGGCCATCCCGGCAAGGGCCAGCTTGACCGGCGTCATGCCCGCCGTTCCGGCCAGCGCATATACGAAGGAACCGCCTGCGATGGCCCCGGCAAAAGCAAAATAAATGCTGCCGGACGATCCGATATTCGGCAGCAGCACGACGGACAGCACGACAGCCAGCGAAGCGCCTGAGCTGACCCCGAATACCTGCGGCGAAGCCAGCGGGTTGCGTGTGATGGCCTGCATCAGGGCTCCAGCCACGGCAAGCCCGGCCCCGACGATTAGGCCAATAACGGCACGCGGTAGGCGTACCGTCAAGACAATGAGCTGATCCTTAGACGGATGCTCAGTGAACAGCGCAGTCAGCATGGTGGGGATGTCCATCCTGACTGGGCCAATCGCCACGCTAAGCAGCAATCCAGCCAGCAACGCAGCGATAAGTGCAAAGAAGACCGGCTTATTCAGCCGGTCGCGTGAGGCTTGTCCGATCAACGGGAGCCGTCTCCTTTACTTTGCGCGGGATACAGAAGCGAAATGGCTTGCTCCAGTATTTTTTCGGCTGAGCCGAGCCCACGGTACCGGGTCCACAGTGCCCGGTTTACTTCGTAAACTTCCCCTTTTTTGACGGCCGTAATGTTTTGCCAAAGCGGGTTTTGCTTCCATTCCGCAATCAGCTTCTCATCGGCTTCCACCAAAAAGATCACATCAGGATCCGCTTGTGAAATTTGCTCCAGCGTCAGCTTGACGGTAGGCTCGCTTGTATTTTGAAGGGCATTGTGGATACCCGCTTGCTCCAGTAGTTGTCCATCAAAGGATGAAGCGCCGTGAGCCGATAGTGAATCAGAACGGAATACCCCTAGCAATACGCTGCGTGGCTCACCAGCTTTGATGCCTTCTTTCAACTTTTCCATTGTAGCTTTATGCGTAGCGAGAATTTGCTCGCCTTTTTCCTTCTCACCCAACGCATCGGCGATGACACCGAAGGATGCCAAGTTTTGTTCATAGGAGGAATTGCGGCTCTTTAGAACAATGGTCGGAGCAATCTCACTAAGTTCTTTGTATATGCTTTTATGACGATTCAGATCAGCAATAATCAAATCCGGCTTCAAGGAGCTGATCGTTTCCAGGTTTGGCTGTTTGCGTGTGCCTACTGGTGTGAAGTCGATTTTCTTGCCGAGCAGCCCATCAATATCATCGTCATTTTCCTGAGCTATACCGACAGGAGTTACGCCCAGTTGGGTTGTGGCATCGACAAAAGAGAATTCCAGGGTTACGATTCTTTTGGGTGTACCTGAAACTTTGGTTTCTCCCATCTCATGTTTAATCATTCGAGTGTCGCCTGTTGCTTGAGGTGCTACTGCGCTGTTATCTTGTGACTGGCTTCCACATCCCGCCATAATGACCGTCAGTAGTGCCAGGACCGCTGCAAGCAGCATACCTGTGCGCAGTGGTTGTTTCGGTGTTGCCATATGTTATCCCCCGTTCCAGTATGATTATCAGAGAAACTGATAATCATTATCAATCAACTAACTGTTGATCATTCTAGCAATCGGGAAGGAGGACGTAAATAATGTGGTTATTTAAACCGTTTTGATCGATTAAGTGAATTAAATTCAATAAAATTATGAATAGGAGGAGGGGGAGTACCAGGACATCAGAGTTGGACGGTTTATGCATCCCTCCGCTGTCGGCGATAGATACGCTCCGGTCTGCCGACGGTTCCGTACACCTGATCGTGGTGCGCGTCGCCACTTTCCACTAAATACTCCAGATACCTTCTGGCTGTAGAACGGCTCATACCCAGCTCGATTCCCACTGTACCTGTAGTCACCTCACCCAGTCGATTCAGGAGATCTAGCACTTTGTCGCAAGTTACTTTATCGATGCCTTTGGCCCATAGTTCTCCGACTCCGTTCCCCGCCATCCGACCGGTGCCCGCGCTTTGAAGCAAACTGTCAATTTCAGATTGCTCGACTGTGGATTGTTCCTCTTGCCATGTTGTGATTTGTCGCCGAAACCGGGCATATTCCTCCAAGGTCGCACGCAATCTCTCGAATATAAGCGGCTTTACGATAAAATCAAACACGCCTGCTCGAACGGCTTGTACCACTGTTTCAGCTTCTTTGGCGGCAGTCAGCATAATAACATCTGTACCCGGATAGTGTTGCTTGATGAACGATAGCAGGGTTAGACCATCCGTATCGGGAAAATAAACATCCAGCACGACTAGAGGAGGACGGAGCACGTCCAGTTGAAGTTTTGCCTCAAATTCGTTCGTCGCGATTGCACATACGGTGAACCCATCCACCTTTTCAATAAATCGGCGGTTAATCTCCGCAATTCGCGGATCGTCTTCAATAATAAGAACCTCAATGTCCGATAAAACCCGCTCATTCATGGGCATAACCTCCTTTTGCATCATTACTCGTATCTGTCCTAATTAAAGGAATGTATACCTCAAAAATACTTCCTCCACCAGGACGTTTGTGCACTTCTATAGAGCCGCCCATTCGTTCAGTGTACTCTAGCACGAGAGCAAGGCCATATCCATGTCCTGCTTCTGCTTTGGTCGAAGCTCCTCTGACAAACAACTTTTCTTGGATATCGTCCGAAATTCCCGATCCGTTATCCGCAACTTCGATGATGATGGCTTCAGTCGTTTCTTCAAGCCGGAACCAGACCTGTCCGTCAGAGATGGAGGACATCGCAACAGCTTCCATGGCATTGTCCAGCAGGTTTCCGGCTATGGAAGCGAGAAAGGACCACTCCAACGTAGGGGACTGGGTTGAGAATGCTCCTTTAATATCAGAATGGAGTAAAACCCCTTTTTCCAGCGCCTGTTTCTTCTTACCGATCAGTAGGCTGGCGATGATTGAATCGGTTAGGAGAGCTGTGCCAATCGGCCTGTGTACACGATATTCCTCTGATTCCTGGGTGATAAAGTCCACCGCTTCGTCATAACACTCCAACTGAATCAGGCCGGATATGAGATACAGCCGATTGGCGTATTCGTGTGTTTGTGATCGCAGTACTTCCGCGTAATCTTTGACCTCTGTCAACTGTTGTGTCATGTGGAGCAGTTCGGTCTTGTCACGCAGACTGGCAACCGTGCCCATGATGCGACCGGAACGATCCTGGATCGGCACACGGCTGACGACTACAATTCGCTGCTGGACCTCAATTTCCTTATTCCATATGTCCTGTCCCTGATCTGGCCCCATCGTTGAATGCTCTACTGTGTAATCGGCAACAAGCATATCAATCAGTACATCCGGAACACCTGTCAAGTGACGAAGGTCGCATCCGTAGATAGAGGTTTCCGGCGGGAGTCCGATCAAGCGAGCTGCCTGTGGATTGGCAAGTGTGATTTGTCCGTTACTATTCACCGCGATAATCCCTTCGCCGATGGACTCAATAATGGCTTGCTTTTCCTGGTACAACCGTCCGATCTCCACTGGCTCCAGTCCATGCAGTGCGCGGCGTACCCGTTGCGCTATAACCAGGCTTCCCAATATGCCGATCATCAGCGCGCCCACCATAAACCAGAGCCATGCATATGTGTATGTACGAATATTTTGCTGCACATCTGTCATTAAAAAACCTACAGAGACGAGCCCGATGGCCTTACCTTGCGTATCATAAACGGCTGTTTTGGCGCGTATTGACGGTCCGAGAGAGCCCGTCGATTCAGTGATAAAGGACTGCCCTTGCAGTACCTTATCATTCATGGGGTCTATCATAGGCGTGCCGATGCGCTCCGGGTTTACATGCCACTGCCGGATGAGATGACGATCAGCAATAGTAATAAAATCAGCGCCGCTGCTGGCTTGGACAGGCTTTATGACCTCGTTGATACGCGAACGCAATTGCGTCGTCTCAGTCTGCTCCAGAGCGTCTCTGACCTGCGCATCTACGGCGAGGGTATTGGCGACGGTGAGCGCCCTTTCTCCGATTTCATCATATAGAGCGGAGGTGATCATATATCGAAAGGATAATCCCAACAGCCCGGTAACTACCAGTACTAATAGGGATATAAATACCATTAGTTTTGTCTGAAAACGCACATGCCTTCACCGCCGTTAAACAAAATATAGGAGGAACGGATCAGTTGATCTCTCCCCCATACGATCTATTTTACTGTATTACAGAAACGCCCGCACTTTTATTCTTTCGAAAGAATGGTCTATAATAGAAATAGTTACATAATACGAGGAGGAACATAATATGATTATTATTCATGCCGATATGAAAGTTTTACCTGAAAAAAGAGAGGCTTTTTTGCAACAAACCCAAGGGCTGGTCAGCGCATCCCAAGCTGAAGAAGGCAATGTACGCTACACGTTAATGCAGGATCTGAATGATTCCAACGCATTTACGATGGTTGAAGAGTGGAAAGATGCTGCTGCTGTAGATTTCCATAATAATTCTGCCCATTTCCAGGCATTTGTTGCCGCGGCTAAAGAATTGTTGGCTGCTCCGCTTCAAGTGAATGCTTTTCAGGATGCAACTAAACTGTAATCATCCCGTTGGATCATTCATAATCAGGAACAGGAGGAATAGACATGGGGAACATTGCGGATACAACTGTACTGAATAACGGAGTTCAGATGCCTTGGCTCGGTTTCGGTACTTACAAGGCGGAAGGCAATGAGGTCTACGAAGCGGTCAAAACAGCTATTGAGGTCGGTTACCGTCACATTGATACAGCGGCGATCTACGGTAACGAGGAACTGGTTGGACAAGCCATTCGTGATAGTGGGACGTCTAGAGAAAATCTGTTTGTAACTACCAAGCTATGGAATCAGGATCAGGGCTACGATTCAACACTGCGTGCCTTTGAGGAAAGCCGTAAGCGGCTGGGTCTGGATATCATTGATCTGTATCTCATTCATTGGCCTGGCAAGGATAAGTACAAGGAAACCTGGAAGGCATTCGAACGACTGTATGAAGAAGGAAGCGTACGCGCTATCGGAGTTAGTAACTTCCAAGTTCACCATCTCGAAGACCTCCTCAAAGACAGCAATATGGTTCCTGTCATCAACCAAGTGGAGCTTCACCCTCGTCTGACTCAACAAGAACTGCATCAATACTGCCGGGAGCACCAGATTCAGCTTGAATCGTGGAGTCCACTGATGAAGGGGAAATTAACCGAGCAAGCGGACATCGTTGAGATTGCTGCCAAATACGGTAAAACCTCTTCGCAGGTTATTTTGCGTTGGCATCTGGATCGGGGGATTGTGACGATTCCCAAATCGGTAACCGCGCATCGTATCCGCGAAAATGCCGATTTGTTCGATTTTGAACTGACGACTGAGGATATTGACCGAATCAATGGTCTTCATCTGGATGAGCGTGTAGGCACCCATCCCGATAAACTGTTGTTTTAAATAAATATTCACTTGTAAAAAGAACCTCCCATTCTGCGTTTATCGCGGTTTGGGAGGTTCCTTTTTAGGTTCAGGTGTAGCTTTGTTTAATTACTTGTTTAGCTTACGATACAACAAGTAAGAATAGAGTACAGGAGAGATAACGGATATGATCAGCACGGTAAGGAAAATGACTACTCCCGCCATTCCACCGACCCATGCCGCCACCAACGCTGAAGCACCGCCAAGCATCATCATAGGCCCACCGAAACGGTGCGTTTTACGCCATACCTCGGGATTAGACAGAGTCCACGGCGTGCGGATACCGAACGTATAGTTCGGCTGTACCTGAGTCATATAATTCCCCATCGCCATCAGCATCAGGCCTATTAACCCTAAAATTATAGCATTCATTTGCAGTCGTATATTCAGGTTATACAGCAGCATTCCCCATCCAGCTACAGCGAGAACTACAGAAACACCTGCACGCGTAACTTCATAGGCTTTTGAAAATTTCTCATAATTAGCTCTGTTGGGGTCCATGTGGCGAGCCAATCGAATGACCAGCGGGACTAGGCCCAACAACACGAGCATGATAATAGAACCACTTTTGCTCGTATACCCGTCTGCTGTATTGTTAAAGTTAATATGCGAGGCTAGAACATTGGGAAGTCGGTCGTACAGCAGTATAGCGCCTATGGCGGGTGATAAGGCAATCAAAGTTGTCAAAACATCCGTCAAGCTCCAAGGTGTTCGAAATTTCATTCAGATTCCTCCCCATCCTTAATATGATTCCTATTTTTTTTCGCAGGGGTATCAGAGTGGGCGATGCTGAACATCCAACCGATGACATCCGCCACAACCGTTGTATGCAGGGTGTAGATAATGTTTTGCCCCTGTCGTTCATCCAGCACCAGCCCAGCCTGCTTCAGGATATTGAGGTGGTGGGAGATGCTGGGCTTGCTAATTTGAAAATGTTCAGCCACTTCGCCTGCGCTCATACTTTTCTCCTTTAAAAGCTGTAAGATTGTACGCCGGGTCGGATCAGCCAAAGCTTTAAAGGCATCGTTCAAAATACATTTCCTCCTTTAGATATTTAGATAATATTCTAAATATCTAATATCATATTAAAATAGAGCTATAATACATGTCAACGGAACAATACATCATTTTAGAAAAAAAGATTTAAATCAGGCTGATTGTGTTTGTAAAAGGTAGAGAAGTTGGCTATAATCAAATTACACAAAAATAAGAATCTTAATTTAGAACAAAAATGAAGGAGGGAATATATATGAAACACGTATTTCGTAAAGGAAATCATCCGCAAGCCCCGGTTATTTTGCTGCTACATGGTACCGGCGGGAACGAACAGGATCTGATTCCATTGGCTGACATGGTAGCACCGGGAGCGTCTGTGTTAGGCGTAAGAGGAAATGTGCTGGAAAATGGGATGCCACGTTTCTTTCGCCGTTTGGCAGAAGGCGTGTTCGATATTGAGGATCTTGTATTCCGTACCAAGGAGCTGAGCGAATTCGTGGATTCAGCTGCGGAGCAATACGATTTTGACCGTAACAACGTTGTGGCTCTTGGCTATTCCAATGGAGCAAACATAGCGGCCAGTATGCTCTTTCACGATGCAAAAGCGCTGCGTGGAGCTATTCTGCATCATGCGATGGTGCCGCTGCGTGGGCTGAATTTGCCTGATTTAAACGGTATCCCTGTATTTCTGTCTTCCGGTGAAAATGACCCGATCGTTCCGGTCACGGAATCCCGTGAGCTGCAAGCTTTACTGGAAGGTGCTGGTGCGCAGGTGAATGCGTATTGGGAACGCAATGGTCATCAATTGACCCGTACTGAGGCCGAAGCCGCAGGACGTTGGTTTGGGGAGCATTTTAACCCGAGTGGAGAGCAGGTATAAGCACTAAATTTAAAAATGTGAGGAATAGGGCGAGTGACCTGGCTAAGGTTTCTCTACAGAGAGTCGATTGCTTTCAAGCAGTCGGCTTTTTCACTCGCACATAGAAGGTCGGATCTATTGACCCGGATGCTTTTGCCCGCCATGTCTCCTATTGGGCTTACACTTACCCCAGTAATATTCCTCCCGCTGCGCCCGCAAGAACAACCACCCAAGGCGGAAGCTTCCAAAAGACCAGCATCATAAACAAAATGATCGCCAGGGTAAAATCCATCGGTTTCAAGATGGCGGTAGTCCAAAGTGGATCATACAGCGCAGCCATCAAAATACCAACCACGGCTGCATTAATCCCCACTAAAGCTCCTTGGATTTTCGGGTTGTTTCTTAATCCATTCCAAAACGGGAGTGCACCGACAACAAGAAGAAATGCCGGTAAGAAAATGGCGAGAGTGGCAACCACTGCTCCTGGTACTCCCCCGGCGATAGCTCCAAGGTAACCTGCAAAGGTGAATAACGGCCCTGGAACGGCTTGCGTAGCTCCGTAACCAGCCAAGAAATTCTCTCGGCTAACCCATCCAGTTGGAACAACTTCCCTCTCCAAAAGCGGCAATACCACGTGTCCCCCACCAAATACCAAAGAGCCTGAACGAAAAAAGCTATCGAACAGCGTTAACCATCCCACTTCCTCTGAGGATCTAAGAAGCGGAAGTGCCACAAGCATTGCAACAAATACAATCAAGGAGCAGACCGCAAAAGTTCGGCTAATCGCAATTTGAAGATTGGACGTAATCTCCGCCTCTTGCTTTCGAAAAAGCCATAACCCGATAACACCAGCAGCAACAATGATTAGAATTTGACTGTAAGCTGTATGCCAGGACAACGTAATCACGGCGGAAATCACGGCAATTGTCGCCCTATCCCGATCAGGCGTCAGCTTCTGTCCCATCCCCAGAATAGCATGGGCCACAATCGCTACTGCTACGATCTTCAGTCCATGAATCCACCCCGCACTCGCTATATCGTATCCTTGAAGCAGGAAAGCAAACGCAACCAACAGAAGGAGCGACGGCAGTGTAAAACCAATCCAGGCTAACAATCCGCCAAGTAATCCTGCTCTTACAACTCCAATTCCAATGCCAACCTGACTGCTGGCCGGACCGGGGAGGAACTGGCAGAGCGCTACAAGATCGGCGTAACTTTGTTCATCCATCCACTTTCGACGGCGTATGTACTCATTATGAAAGTACCCTAGATGTGCAACCGGCCCTCCAAAGGAGGTTAGACCTAACTTTGTAGACACCCCCAGCACTTCAAGAAGAGTCGCTAATCGTCCCTTTGGAATATCTTCTAGCGGGTCTAGCTTACTCGTTTCCATATAACAGGTTGCTCCCTTTTCTTTTTTCCAACTTCAATATAACTGAATAATGTAATCTAAGTTACTCTATTTTATTAATTGCTACAAGAATGCATAAAATCATTCGATAGCGATCAAGCTACGGATTAGCGCTCTACTGAGCGACCCCATGATTAGGAGGCGACAAACGAATGGCAAAACCAGATAATCGAGCCGACAATGTTGAACATTTGCAACAAAGTATTCAGAACACACAGCAGAACCTGCATGAAGCTGAAGGATATCTAAACGAATTTTCCTCTGAAATCAGCAACGAGGAGCGTAAGCAGATCGAAGAAAAAAATAATCGTCGTAAAGAAAGTATTAGATCATTTCGGGAAGAAGTGAAGGACGAAGCAGCACATTCGCAAGAATAATTTAAAAAGCGCGACCCAATTCCGAGTTTCAATTGGAATTGGGTCGTTTTTTTATGCAAAAATCATCATAGCCTCATACAATTCATTTTCCCCCTATAATGCAAGGGGGACGCTAATCTGCATTGAAAATAAATATTTTATAAATAATGTTGTTGTAAACTAATTTGTATTGATGTTAAATAATAAAAGAAAGCGCAATCATTTATGAATTAGGATTTCATCATGCGAAGGGGGAAGGATATGCTGCTGCAAAGAAAAAGCATGGCTTTGATGCTTATGGCGGTGGTTTTGATGGCTGGACTGCTGCAAGGCTGTTCTTTCAAGACCGATGAAAAGGATGGGCCGGGAACAGAACTTGTATTATGGACGTTCAATGAACTGCATGAGAAGTTTTTTCTGCAAATGGCTGACCAATGGAACCAACAGCACCCTGATGAACTGATTAATTTGAAAGCGAATACATTCCCCTATGACAACCACCACAGCAAGCTGTCGATTGCGCTGCAATCGGGGGTGGGAGCGCCGGATATCGCGGATATCGAGGTGAACAAGATCGGTAATTTCCTCAAAGGAATACCGCAGCTGGTCCCGCTCAATCCGGTGATTGACCCCGAGATCAATAACATTGTGCCTTCCAGAGTACAGATTTACGGCAAAGACGGTAAGTATTACGGCATTGACTTCCACGTTGGGGCCGAAGTGATGTATTACAATAAAGAGATTATGGATCAGGCGGGGGTAAACCCGGATTCCATCGTCACCTGGGCAGACTATGCTGCTGCAGGCAAGCAAGTGCTGGCGAAAACAGGCAAGCCGATGGCGACCCTGGAAACGAATGACCTGTGGAGCTATTGGCCGATGATCTCCCAGCAAAATTCAGATTTTCTGGATGACAAGGGCGAGTTGACGTTGGATAACGAAACCAATATTAAAACACTCGAGTTTCTTCAACAGATGATAAAAGACAAAATCGCTGTTCCCGCACCGGGCGGCGGGCATCACATGGAGGAATACTACGGATTTATGAACAAAGGTGGGGCCGCTTCGGTATGGATGCCGATGTGGTATATGGGACGTTTTACGGATTACATGCCTGACCTAAAAGGTAAAATTATCATCAGACCCATGCCAGCGTGGGAAAAAGGCGGTTTTCGCTCAGCGGGTATGGGCGGAACCGGAACAGTAGTCACGAACCAATCAGAGCACCAGGATCTGGCGATGCGCTTTCTGGCCTTTGCCAAGCTATCCAAGCAAGGGAATGTGGAGATCTGGAAGCAGCTTGGTTTTGATCCCATCCGCAGTGAAGTGTGGACCATGCCGGAAGCCAAAGCCAAGAATAAATTTACGGAGTATTTCGGAACGAATATTTTTGACACGCTCATCGAAGTCAAAGATGAAATCAATGCGGTGCATATCGGACCGAAAACGCCTGATATCGCCAGTGCTGTGCGCAATAAAATACTTTATCGGACACTGCAGAGTGGCGAAGATCCAGCCACGGTGCTACATGAGCTGGCAGATGAACTGAGATAGACCCCAACAGGAAAGGGAGTGAGATTCATGGCAACGCCCGTTCATACGAACGCTAATGTACCGACAGGTCAGCCGCCACAACCTCAGCGTCCGACCAGAAGCCGATGGAGTCGCTTTATTCATTCCAGCCGTACGGCACCGTATGTGTTTGTCCTTCCATTTTTACTGTCCTTTGCGTTATTTTTTGCCTATCCGGTCATCTCGACGGTCATTATGAGCTTCCAGGAAGTCCTGCCAGGGATAACAACTTATGTTGGACTGGAAAATTATAAGGACTTAATCAATCCTACGTTTGGAAAGGCGATATTGAATAGCGTCCTGTACACGCTGCTTACACTGGTCGTGCTGATTCCTCTGCCGCTGGTATTGGCAGTATTGCTGAATTCGCCTAAAATGCCGGGCAGAGGGTTGTTTCGCTCCGTGATGTTTATACCTGCACTAACCTCGGTGGTGGTAGCAGGAACGATCTTCCGCCTCATGTTCGGGGAATTGGATGGTTCGCTGATGAACTCCCTGTTGGGGGTATTCGGTCTGGAGCCGTATAAATGGCTGATGAACGCCAACACCGGATTTTTAGCGTTGATCGTGCTGGCATTATGGAGATGGCTGGGTGTGAATATGCTGTACTACATGTCGGGACTCCAGAACATTCCTCCCGAGTTGTATGAAGCTGCGCAGATTGATGGAGCCAGTCGTTTCGATTCATTTTGGCGGATTACGATTCCTATGCTGAAACCAGTAACGATCTATGTATTTACGATTAGCATTTATGCGGGGTTATCCATGTTCACGGAAAGCTACATGTTGTGGAACGGAAATAACTCCCCGAACGATATTGGTTTAACGATTGTTGGCTATCTCTATCGCCAAGGTCTGGAGCAGAACAGTATGGGCTTCGGAGCTGCGGTGGGCATTGTATTGCTCGTATTTACACTCGTGCTGAACCTGATCCAGCTCAAATTTTTCGGCATGTTCCGGAAGGAGGATTAAGCGATGGCTCAGAAACAAAAAGGCTCGTTATCCGCATTGCTCGTTGTCCTGTTCATTCTGTTTGCCGGGTTTGCCCTGTTTCCGCTATTTGCCGTGACGCTTGCCTCGTTCAAGCCATCGACGGAGCTGTTGCGCTACGGCTTGAATCTTAAGCTGGAGTGGGACATCATGTCCCTGAAAAACTATGCGTTCATCTTTCAGGGGACGACGGATTATTTTCAATGGTACTGGAACAGTATTGTCATTACCGTCTTGTTTACGGTGTTATGTCTGATATTGTCCGCGATGGTAGGCTATGGTCTGGAGATGTACCGTTTTAGATTGAAAAATGTGATTTTCACACTGGTGCTGGTCGTGATGATGATCCCGGTAGAAATTATCATGCTGCCGCTCTACAAGCTAATGATTGGCATGAAGCTGATTAATACAGTGTGGGGTGTAATTCTACCATTCGTCGTCGCGCCGATCCCGATCTTTTTCTTCCGTCAATATTTGAGTGGTGTTCCCAAGGACTTCATGGATGCTGCACGGGTTGACGGCTGTTCAGAATATGGCATTTTCGTACGGATTATGATGCCCTTGATGGCGCCTGCATTTGCAGCAATGGCTATTTTGCAGGCGATGAACAGTTGGAATAACTTCCTCTGGCCGATGATTGTATTGCGTACCAACGATATGCTGACACTGCCAATTGGACTGTCCAGTCTGCTGACGCCATATGGCAACAATTATGATGTGCTGATCGCGGGGTCCGTTTTGGCTATTTTACCGATTCTCGTCGTGTTCCTGTTCTTCCAGCGTTACTTTATTGAAGGGATGACGGCAGGCGGAGTAAAAGGATAATCGGAAAGGTATTAAATAGAGCAATGGAGTACAAGAAATGTGCAACGTCAAAAAAGGCTGATCGGGCAGTGTCCCGGTCTGCCTTTTTTTAGATTCGATTGATTTTCATTCTCATTTTCATGACTATCATCTGCACAAGCTATGGGTAAACGTGGTATGATATTTGAAAGATTTCAAATACAGCACTTTGCATAATTTGATTCCTAACGCTCAAAAGTACAATATATAAACGAACTAAACCGTTTCGATTATATATTGCTGGTTTGAAATCGCTCTTGGGATTTATGCAAAATGCTCAATACAGAAATATTCAGGCGGAGCGTGGAGAACCTATGGAACCAACAGAAACCCAGAAAACTGACCCGGCCATGGCGTCAGCCGTTGGCATGGAGGATATTGTACGAGCGCATCATATGCTGCGTGAGGTGATTGTGCGTACACCTTTACAGAGGGATGCCGTCCTATCGGCCAAATATAACTGTAATGTGTATCTGAAAAGAGAGGATCTCCAAGTCGTGCGGTCCTTTAAAATTCGTGGAGCTTACAACATGATCCGCAGCTTGACCCCTGAGCAAATGGAAAAAGGCATCGTGTGTGCGAGTGCGGGGAATCATGCGCAAGGTGTGGCTTTTTCATGTAATGCACTTGGTATCCACGGTAAAATATTTATGCCGAGTACAACGCCTAATCAGAAGGTGAAGCAGGTTCGTCGCTTTGGCGGTAACAGTGTAGAGGTCATTCTGACCGGAGACACGTTTGACGATGCTTATGATGAGGCCATGAAGGTGTGTAGCGAGCAGGCAATGACCTTCATCCATCCGTTCGATCAGCCGAAAATTATTGCGGGCAATGGTACGATTGCGATGGAAGTGATGGAGAGCCTAGATACACCTATGGACTATGTGTTCGTAACGATTGGCGGCGGCGGTTTGGCGGCAGGCGTAGGTACGTATGTTAAAACCGTGAGTCCGTCCACCAAGGTAATTGGCGTGGAGCCCCTCGGCGCGGCGTCGATGACGGAAGCGATGCGTTTGCGCAAGGTCGTTACACTGGATCAAATAGACAAGTTTGTTGACGGAGCTGCGGTGAAGCGTGTGGGTCAGCTGACATACGATATTTGTAAACACACCTTGGACGATATTGTGAAGGTACCGGAAGGCAAAGCATGTACCGCGATTCTGGAACTGTATAATGAAAATGCGATTGTTGTGGAGCCTGCGGGTTCACTGCCTGTGGCAGCACTTGATCTGTATCGCGAGCAAATTCAAGGCAAAACGGTTGTCTGTATCGTCAGCGGTGGTAACAACGATATAGATCGTATGCAGGAGATTAAGGAACGGTCCCTAATTTATGAAGGACTGAAGCATTATTTTATGGTGAATTTCCCACAAAGAGCTGGGGCACTGCGTGAGTTTCTACAGGATGTGCTTGGACCGGACGACGATATTACTAGGTTTGAATATACGAAAAAGAATGATAAGGAAAATGGACCAGCTCTGGTCGGCATTGAGCTGTTCCACAAGGAAGACTATCTTCCTTTAATTGAACGAATGAACCGCAAGGGGCTTAAATATACGGAACTGAACAAAAACGAAAATCTATTTAATATGCTAATTTGAAGAGGAGCCTACAGGCTCCTTTTTTGTATCAACATTTTGCAAAATCCTCATATGTATAGCGGTATGCGTAGTTTATGAATTTCTTTTTATTTGAAATAAAGCGTTTACAAAACTGAATGTAATAGGTTAATATATGGGTAACTTCATAAGTATAAACACTAATGTAATAGGTGTGACACCTGAATTTCATTATAAGATACTCATTCGGAGGTGCGAAGGAATGTTGAAAGCATGGAAAAAATCAGTACAGAGTAAATTGACCCGAACGGCGTTTGCTGCCGTAACCTCGGCTGCTTTAATGCTGTCAGTGATGCCATCTGCATCCGCAGA
Organism: Paenibacillus sp. FSL H8-0168; assembly: GCF_038592955.1. Classification (NCBI taxonomy): domain Bacteria; kingdom Bacillati; phylum Bacillota; class Bacilli; order Caryophanales; family Paenibacillaceae; genus Paenibacillus; species Paenibacillus sp. FSL H8-0168. The sequence continues at coordinate 967,675 of NZ_CP151948.1, forward strand.
GCATTGGGCGTTAACTGGCGATGTGGCAGTGCATGATCCGTCCATTACGAAGGAAGGCAATGCATGGTATATTTTCTCCACAGGGCAGGGGATACAGGTTCAAAGATCGGACGACGGACGCAATTTTTACAGATTGCCGCAAATATTCCTGTCACCGCCATCATGGTGGAAAACGTATGTACCTAAGCAAAAGACTAACGATGTATGGGCACCGGATGCTCAAAAGTACAATGGACGGGTATGGCTGTACTATTCCATTTCTACTTTTGGTGCCCGGACCTCGGCTATCGGACTAGCCTCCGCAACGAGCATTGGCGCGGGGAGCTGGAGAGATGATGGACTAGTGCTGCGTACGACGGATGCTAACGATTATAATGCCATTGATCCCAATCTCGTCATTGACGCTTCCGGTAACCCATGGCTTTCCTTTGGTTCATGGAATTCAGGCTTAAAAGTGACTCGATTGGACAAGAATACGATGAAGCCTACGGGCCAGATCTATTCTATCGCCAAGCGTACGGCTGGTGGTTTGGAAGCGCCACATGTTACATACCGCGACGGCTATTATTATCTGTTTGCTTCCATTGATAACTGCTGCAAAGGCGTAGACAGTAATTATAAGATTATTTACGGTCGCTCTACTAGTATTACCGGACCGTATGTGGACAAGAGCGGCAAAAGCCTGATGGATGGCGGTGGAACGATACTGGATGCAGGGAATGACCGTTGGAAGGGACCGGGTGGACAATCTGTCTATAACAACAGTGTGATTGCACGTCATGCCTATGATGCCACTGATGGTGGAAATCCAAAGCTTCTGATTAGTGATTTGAAGTGGGATTCGGCAGGCTGGCCTACGTACTAAAGAGAGGACCGTTTGGAGTCATTTGTGCAGTAAAATCATATAGATATATTCAAAAACTGTTCCTCCTAAGGGGAACAGTTTTTGGCTTGCAATGTCATAGAAACATGCTATTATGTATCAAGTTGATAATAATTATCATTATCGTTATAAGAGACGTGATGATTTTCAGGTATGGAGGGAGTGACCTCACCAAATGCAGTCCAAAGACAGCATGGACAAACATACAGCTCTGACAGAGAGGGCAGTTCCTGAAGTAGACATAACAGCACGTCCAGTGCTTCGAGCGGGTAGGATTCGGCAGGCGTTGTTGTTCACAGCTTCGGCTGTATTGTTGGCTTTGGCCATATTCGCCGCCATTTCTTTTGGAGCCAAGGACTTGACCGTAAGCACCGTGTGGTCGGCAGTATTTCACTATGATCGTTCGCTAATGACACATCAGATCATTCATGAGCTGAGATTGCCGCGTGTACTCGGTGCAGCTGTCATTGGAGCTGCACTGGCAGTGGCAGGCTCTCTGATTCAGGGCATTACACGCAACCCGCTGGGAGATACAGGTGTGCTAGGCATTAACGCAGGAGCGATGTTTGTAGTTGCAGTGAGTTTTGCCTTTTTCCCCAATCTACCTTATGGGACGTTAATTGTATTGTCGTTCCTTGGTGCGCTGATGAGTACCTTACTAGTATTTGGTCTGGGAGCATCTGCACCGGGAGGATTGACACCTATGAGATTGACGGTGTCTGGAGCTGTGACGGCAGCCTTGTTAGGTTCCATGACTTCGGGGATTGCGATTTATTTTGATCTAAGTCAGGATTTAGCCTTCTGGTATGCGGGTGGTGTAGCCGGGATTAAATGGTCGCAGCTTGAGATTCTTGCACCGATTTTGCTTATTGTGATCGTCTGGTCTATGGGGCAGGCACGTTCTATTTCGCTGATTTCGATGGGCGAGGAGGTGGCGTTAAACCTTGGGTTGAATCTCAGGCGTATCCGGCTTTTGGGTCTGCTGACTGTAGTGGTACTGGCCGGACTCTCTGTATCGGCTGCCGGAGCCATCGGCTTTGTAGGTTTGGTTATCCCACATATCGCCCGCAAGCTAATCGGTGTGGATTATCGTCAGATTGTGCCGCTGTCTGCATTATTGGGAGCCGTGCTGCTGGTGCTGGCAGATTTGGGAGCGAGAATGGCAAATCCGCCGGAGGAGCTAGCTATTGGAATTATGGTGTCTTTTATTGGAGTACCCTTTTTCCTCTTTCTCGCCCGTAAGGAAAGGAGGGATTTATAGTGAGTCGCTCTTTAGGGATTGGGGACACCAGAACGAAAAAGGCTTGGCTCGTTTGTTTGGTATTGGCGGGGATCAGCTTTGCCGTCCTTGTTTTGGGTTTGAATACCGGAACGATTCGTATTCCACCGCTACGCGTGCTGGATACGTTGTTTGGCGGTGGCAGTGGACGTGATCATATTGTTCTGTTCGAGTATCGTCTGCCTCGTATTGCTGTAACGGTGCTGGCTGGAGCGGGACTAGGCGCAGCCGGGGCGGTCATGCAAGGCTTGTCACGGAACGCACTTGCTGATCCCGGAGTTCTGGGACTTCACGCAGGGGCTGCGTTGGGGCTGGTAATGTTCGTTAGCTTTTTTCGCGATCTGGACGGATCAGCCGCCGTTCTGATCCCCTTGTTTACCTTTGCAGGAGGTGTCATTGCGGCCGTGCTTATTGTTTTGTTGTCCTATAGCCGCAGCAGAGGAATCGTGCCCGTGCGTCTGATTTTGTCCGGCATCGGTGTAGCCTCGGGTCTTAGCGCCATAACGCTGTATTGGTCGTTGCGGCTAGATGAGGATACGTACGCATTTACTGCACGTTGGTTGGCTGGCAGCGTTTGGGGCCGGGACTGGATACATGCAGCGGCTTTGCTGCCTTGGATTGTCATTGTACTGCCCTACGTTCTGTCGCAGACGCGCAGTCTGAACAATCTGTCGTTGGGCGATGAGACCGCAGCTGGAATCGGCACAAATGTGAAGCGCCAGCGCCTATTACTGCTGGGCGCAGCCGTGGCTCTATCCAGTGCCAGCGTATCCATGGCCGGAGGCATCGGTTTTATTGGGCTGATTGCGCCTCATCTGGCTCGCCGTCTGGTTGGGCCGATGTACCAGCATTTGCTGCCAGTAGCCTGTTTGGTCGGGGTCGTTATTCTGGTCACCGCAGACACGATTGGGCGTTCGGTGTTTCAGCCGAATGCGATTCCCGCAGGTGTGGTGGTTGCTGTGGTAGGAGCTCCGTACTTTTTATTCCTGTTGTCCCGAACAAAATGACAGAAGGAATAGGTACATATGAAATCATATGATGCAAATGATGCAACCCGCTGAAATTAATAACTAAGCAGAAGCCTTCTATATTGATCATTATAATGTAGAGTTTCTGTAGCATAGGAGAGAGTAATCATGAGAAAGCACAAATTTGAGGGTTCAGGTTTTAAACGTTCATGGGTAGTCACAACTCTTGTTGTATGCATGATCATGTTGTCCGCTTGCGAACAAGTAGCCGACAAGCAGGCTACCGATCCGAAAGCGGCTGGCAATGCGCAGACAACCATTAGTGCGGATTCGCGTATTGCTTCGATGTCTATTCATTTGACGAACAACCTGCTGGCATTGGGCATTACTCCGGCTGGTTCGGTCATTGGCGGAGATGTGAAGGATTTTCTGCCCCATGTAAAAGATCGTCTTCAAAATACCCGTAAGCTAGGTGTTGTCACAGACCCGGATATGGAAGCGGTGCTGGAGCTTCAACCTGATCATATTTTCTTGGACAAAAAATATTCGGGAACCGATGTGGCCAAATTTGAAAAAATTGCGCCGACCGAAGTTTTTGATCTGGATGAAGGCACATGGAAGGATCAATTAAAAAAAATAGCCGTTATGGTCAAACATGAAGCACAGGCAGACGCATTTCTAAAAGATTATGATACACAGAAGGAACGAGTCAAAAAGCTGATTCATTCAAAAATTGGGGACGGAACGGTTATGGCTGTACGTGTGACGGCGAAAGAGGTTCGTGTTATGGGGATGAAGCGTCCGGTAGGACCGCTTTTGTATCAGGACTTGGGCTTGAAGCCAGCCAAAGGTGTAGAAAAGATCAACAAGGCTTATCAGGTTGTTTCCCAAGAGGTTTTACCGGATTATGATGCTGATGCGATCCTTGTTATCATTAGTAAAGGCGCGGATGCCCAAAAGGTATACAAGCAGCTGGAAGGAAATACAGTATGGCAAGGTCTCAAGGCGGTGAAGCAAGGGCATGTCTACATCTTGGACGGACAACCTTGGCTGGACTATTCCGCGATGGGACATAAAATTGCTCTGGATAATGCAGAACAATTATTTTCCAAATAAGTTCTAAAGTATATCAAGCCGTATTCCCCCATGCAGCTTCTTGCAGGCCAGGAATACGGCTTTTTGGCGCACACCCCAGCTGTAAGTCGGTTGCCTGATCAAAATGAAAAGGAGCTGCTGCGATCCAAAATGAGGCAGCTCCATATAATGAGAATTGCGGGCTATGAACGTTTTTTACGCAGAAAAATCGGTTTGAGTCCAATAAAGCCGATGGCGGCGAGAATTAAATTCACCCAGGGTGAGATTCTGAATACTGGTAGTACACTGCGCAGCGCCAGTCCGGCGACAAGAATCACGACAACTAACACAACATACATCAAGATGGATTTAAGATTCATCTGGGGCTTTACAGGGGCATGGTCTGGCTGTTGTGTCTCCTCGCCTTCTTCGGGACGGTCCATAAAATTCATCAAAGCTTCAACGAGTAGAATGGCTCCTGCGGCGATGATGATAAGGGTGGATAGGCTGATTTTTTCAAAGGGTTTGATATCCCCACCTGTAAAGGTGACAAACCATCCGATAATTGCCTGTGTCAAGAAAAACATAGACAAGGCAATCCATGCAATAAGCGTATAATTTTTTGCTTTATTCATTTCTTCCTCCTGCTTTATGAGCGTATCCCGGGCTGATGGAACCGCCATTTCGTAACAAAGACAGTATACGTGAGGAAGCGTCGGATGGCAAAAGACTTTATCTATAAAATGTATATTACCGCTGCATTCTCCTCAAACTGGATACAGGGTGAGCACATAGAGCAACCTGAATATAAACGTTAAGAGGGTGTGGCATCATGAAACTGGAGAACCAGGCAGATTATTCAGTCCAAAAACGACTGGCAAACGCTTCGAACGGGAATAGCGGGGTGGTCTCGTCTACAAATGTGAGTCACCGGAGCGTTCAAGGATCATCTCCAACGTACCGTATACTGGACGATATCGAAGTGGCTGAGGATACAGAATTTGCGGGTGAACTAGGTGCACAGAACTACCGCAGCCTGTGGCATGAGGATGAACATAACGGCGCCTCTTGTAAGCTGGAGTGGGAGGGACGAACGGAGACCCACCAAATGTTTAGGAACAGCTACGAATAATGAATGTCTACTTTAATGTAGTGGATTCACTCTAATAAATGTAGTATAGCGTTCTCCGGAATCGCATCGGGGAGCGCTATTTGTTTACTTTTTTAACGATGTGAACTGACAGGTTGACAAGGAAGCAGGGCGATGATAGACTGACTTTATTATAAAATCTTATTAAACTTATCGGAATTAAAGTGAATGAATATCCTGGATGGATATTCCACGTTACTATATGAGTTTGAATTCATAAATGTGTAGTGAAGCTTGAAACAGGGGGAATCAGGATGGAACGGCAAATTGGAATTCGCTTTGAACATGAAGAACTGGCAGCAACAATTCATTATCCAAACCGTATAAATGAGGGAGATCGTCAGAAAAGGGTTCCTCTCGTTGTTATATGTCACGGTTTTGTAGGCAATCGTATCGGAGTAGATCGATTATTCGTCAAGACTGCGCGTGAACTGGCCGAAGGGGGATACTTTGTCCTGCGCTTTGATTTTGCCGGTTGTGGGGAAAGCACAGGTGAATACGGCAAGCAGGGGCTTGAGTCCATGATTAATCAGACACGTACCGTGTTGGATTACGCCGTCAATTGCGCGGACATTGACCCGACCAAGGTGACGCTGATCGGTCACAGTCTGGGGGGCGCAGTTGCCCTTCTCACAGCCGTACGGGACAAGAGAGTACAAAATCTGGTTCTTTGGTCCGCAGTGGGCTATCCGTTCAACGACATTGTCAAAATTACGGAGCGAAGCGTGTACGATGAGTCTGTTAAAACCGGTCATGCCGACTATTTGGGCTATAAGTTTACGCCTGCTTATTTTGAGTCGTTAGCTCAATTTCAGCCGTTCCAGGAGGCCGTTAAATTTAACGGAGATGTGCTCGTTGTTCATGGCACCTCGGATGATATTATTCCTGTGGATTATGCATTTCTGTTTCAAAAGATATTCTGGATGCGTCCAGAGGGACGCTGTGATAAAGAGATTATTTTCCAGGGAGATCACACTTTCTCGTCAGGTAAAGAGCGTCAACGGCTGATTGATCGAACACTTGAATGGCTGGATGAACAGGAAAATATTCAACGGGATTGGCAGCACTGGATGATCTGATTTCAGTGTGTAACGTTTTGTATTGGAAATTGCGCCTCCGCCGGAGTAAAATGGAAGAGTAACACTATACTGGCGTGTGGAGGTTGGCAGCGATGACATTACCCTCAATTTTTGTTGCGCATGGTTCACCGACACTGGCTGTAGAAAATAACGCATATACCAGCTTTCTTGCAAAGCTGGGCGCGAGCCTGCCCCGACCCAAAGGAATTGTCATTTTTTCCGCGCATTGGGATAGCCCCGATCAATGTATTGGCGCGGATGATCAGCATGCAGCGTTGCACGATTTCTATGGCTTTCCCGAAGAAATGTACTCAATCGATTACCCTGCACCAGGCGATCCAAAGCTGTATGAGGAGATAGAGCATCTGTTCAGTCAGCATAACCTGTTCCACCAGCCGGTTCGGAACCGGGGACTGGATCATGGAGCATGGGTGGTTTTGCGGCATATATACCCTGATGCGGACATACCGGTCGTACCCTTATCCATTGATTCTCGGCGCGCTCCCCAGGAGCAATACGAGATTGGGCGGATGCTGGCGCCGTTGCGAAAACAAGAAATTCTGATTATCGGTAGCGGTGGATTGGTCCACAACTTGCGGACACTCAAGCAGACGAGTGAGCCAGCCGATTGGGCCGTTCAATATGATGACTGGATTGCACAGCAGCTCCAAGACTGGAATTTGCGTCACCTATTCCAATATGACAAAAAGGCTCCATATGCCAAACAGGCGGTACCTTCTTATGGAATAGAGCATTTTTCACCTTTGTTTTATGCGATGGGGGCTGCGGATCATGAGCGCTCTGCGCATAAGCTTTTTCAGTCGTATGTCCTTGGCTCGTTGAGTCTCAATTGTTGGGCTTTTGGTCAAGAAAGTGATACGTAAATGTAAAAAAAGAACTTCCGAATCCACATGGTGTGTGGGAATGGAAGTTCTTTTGTGTATTTTGCGTCTTCGATTAATTAGAAGGCACGTTCTTTTTTAGCCAAGTGGATACCTGCGTAGTACGCTGATCTCCATTTTGATCCAATAGTGTCATAAATGCTTTCAGCTTTTGAATGTAGGTACTCTTCGAATCCATATTACGTTGAACGACGAATTGATACCCTTTTTTGGCATTCGGATGAATCTTTCCGGTATCATAATCGAATAATGGCGTATTGTTCGTGCCATAGAAAGTATAGAAGAAGTACAGATCGTGCAATTTTTTTATAGCTTGTGTACGGTTGGAATGAGGATATTGGTTTAAAAATGCCTCCTGTGCCAGCACTCGTCCGGCTAACTGTTGATAGCCGATACGGAGCGCGGCATCCTTGGTAGCCGCCTGTCCGGATTCCATCGCCATGATGTCAATATAGCTGCGGATATCTGTCGTGGTGTGCTTCCCGAAGACTTTATATTTTTCATAGTTGATGACTGGGTAGTACATGCCTTCTGCAGTTTCAAGTTTGTAGCCGGCATCTCTTGTTTGAGTTAGCAACTTTTTCAGGTTCACATCGCTTGAACGGATGATTACATTTGTGAACGAATCACCGGGTTTATAGATTTGATTTATTTTGGTTTGAACAGAGGCCGGGTATAAGGTCTTTGCATAGGAATCTAATTGCTGGTTCTGTGCATTTTCCAGATGAAGCACCATGATGGTAGCTTGAGAGGCTGGAATGGTTTGAATATGCTTTTGCAAATAAGTGAATGCCTGAGGTAGCTTGCCGGGTTGGCGTAGTAGCTGCTCGAAGGTCTTGGAGATATGTTGTACACTTTCTGCCTGAGATGTCATAGTAGACGTCGCCGCTTTGGCTGATGTCGTATATCCCAATCCCATAGTTTGCACTGTGAAAGTTACGGCTGCGAGCATGAGATAGGCTTTGGTAATTTTTTTCATGATATAACCCTCCATTACGTTCTTTGATGTAACTGTAGTGTATAGGGTAAATGTATCGTGAGCATTCCATGTTGTATCCAACTTGTAAACGTTTGGAGGGGATGATGAATCCGATAAAAGAGTTCGAGTTAGAAGGAGCTGAAAGACCCCTTGTGAGCATAACAGCACAAAAAAAATAACCATTACCCGGAGGATAACGGTTATTTTGGGATGTTTAAGCTATTTTTCGGCTAGGGTCAGCTGGAAAGGTATCTTTATTTTTACGAAACAGTCCACGCAGGAAGGGCAGTACCCAACGGTCAAAGCCAATTCTTCCGGCATTTGCACCAGCGACTACAAGGAAGATTTCAAACAGCAGGTAGATTGCATTGGTGCTTACTGTACCCGAGAACAGGAACGAGAAGTTCATAACCATAGCCATCAAAGCAGCCAGTGTAGTCAATGTACCGAGAAGCAGGCCAACCCCTACCAAGAACTCACCCAATGGGATCAGGACGTTGAACAAACCTACATTAGGCAGGGCAAAGGCTTCCAGGAACGATCCCCACCAGCCTTGTACAGCGGGATGTTCTCCACCTGTTTTAGCAATGGCCCCCGAGATAAATCCGCCTGCATCGAATCCACCTGTCAGCTTTTCAAGTCCGTGGGTCATCCATTCATACCCTAGATAAACCCGTACTACAGTCAGCAACCACATTGCCACTTTGTTTTCACGTAACCAGCTGTTAAACATTCAAACCACTCCTCTTTCTTAATCTATAATGTTGGTTGTATTTCATTTTGTTGGGGATGATCATCTTTGCTACACCTTTATTGTAGTAGGTTCAGTTACAGTTATTTGTGATAAAAATCACAAAGTCTAAATATTTTTTAAATTTTAATGTCTTTAGATAAGTATTCTATAGATTGGTCACGCTTCAATCAAGACAAAAACAGGAAATAAAGCTTATAATGAGAAAAATAACTAAGTGGAGGGATGAACTTGTCCGGGCCCATTTCCCAACGAAATCATTGGTTGCGTGTGATGGCCTCAGCTCTGTTATGCATGACGCTGATGTCTTGTTCTGCTATGTCCAATACGGGTGAATCTGAATCCGTTCCCCAACTGCCCAAGCAAGAAACAGAGAAGGAGGCACTTAAACCGCCGAAGGAGCAGTCTATTCCAACATTTACAGCTCCGCTCACCGGTCTTCCGGTGGAGCAGCCAGTTTTGGAGCGACCACTCGCTGTCATGATCAATAATGCTCCGGCTGCACGTCCACAGGCAGGACTTAGCCAGGCAGACATGGTATATGAAGTTCTTGCAGAAGGCGGGATTACCCGTTTGGTCGCTTTTTTCCAAAGTCATGGCGGAGATGTAAAGATTGGACCGGTCCGTAGCATTCGACCGTATTTGATTGAGCTGGGCGAAACCTATGGTGCGTTGCCTATACACGCAGGGGGAAGCACAGATGCCTATGCGATTTTACAGCAGCAGCGGAAGGAACATCTGGATGAGATTTCAAATGGAGGGGCTTACTTCTGGCGAAGCAAAGATCGTCGTCCTCCACATAATTTATACACAGACGTGAACAGACTGCGCAAAGGAAGCGATAGTAAAGGGTATGCCAAGCATACGGACGTTCCAGTATATTCTTACCTTAAATCCGGTGAAACCCCAGTTATGGTAGATGAGCGCGCAGCATCTTTACAAATCCGGTTTTTGCTTAAAAGCTATCGGGTATCTTATACCTATGATCCAGCGGATCAACAATATAAGCGTTTTGTGAACGAAAAGTCACATGTGGATCAAAATAATAACCAACAGCTCTCAGCAGCCAATGTCATTGTGATGAGCACTAGGCATCGAACGTTGGATGATGTAGGCAGATTAAGTGTTGAGCTGGACGACAGCGGAGAGGCCATGGTGTTTCAACAAGGACAGTTAATACAGGCTGAGTGGCAACATACACCAGGCGATGCGATTCGTTTTATGAAAAATGGGGTTGAAATCCCGTTAACGCCAGGTACATCCTATATACATGTAGTACCTGCAGATACACCACTAAAGGAACATGTAACCATAGAAGAAAATTAGAAAACGAAATACACCTTTTTAGGAAAAAATTGTCGGATAATGACCTTCTATGTCGGGCATTGTATACGTATATCATGAAATTTGCTTTTACAAACATTACAAAAACATTGATGAGTGTGATAAGATAGCAAAGGTTGTCTATTGCAGTCGAAACAGGTTGCGGATATTTTCGTAAAGGGGTAATCGTTATGAGATTGAAGAAAAAGGATATATTCTTCGAGACGTTGGAAAATATGGCAGATACGATCGTGCAAGCAGCCGATTATTTTGCCCAACATACTTCAAATCTTCAAGATGTGACTTTGTTTACAAATGAAATGAAGAAGTATGAAAATAAGTGTGATGATTACACACACACGATTATTACTGAGCTGAACAAGACCTTCATTACGCCGTTGGAACGCGACGACATCATGGAACTGACAACAACCATGGATGATGTGCTGGACGGTCTTGAAGCGACGGCTTCCCGTTTTTATATGTACAACATTACGGAGCCGGACGAGTATATTGTGCAGTTCGCTGATATTTTGCGTCAATCAGCTTACGAAATTCAGAAAGCTGTGCATTTGCTTTCACAGAAAAAATTGCTGGCCATTCGTGAATACACTATTCGCCTGAATGATTTGGAAAATCAGGGGGATGAATTATTGCGTATTTGCATCAAAAACCTGTTTGCAACTGTAACTGACCCTATTGAACTGATTAAACGCAAAGAATTGTACGAACGCCTTGAAACGACAACGGATTCATGCGAGGATGTTGCAAATATGCTGGAATCCATCATTATGCGTAACTCGTAAGGGAGTCCTTTTACATGGATACAAGTTTACTGGTATTGGGTATTGTTATTTTTCTTGCTCTGGCGTTTGATTTTATTAATGGTTTTCATGATACGGCGAACGCGATTGCAACTTCGGTATCGACCCGTGCATTGACCCCGCGACGTGCGATTATTATGGCTGCGGTCATGAATTTTCTCGGGGCAATATTGTTTACAGGCGTTGCGAAGACGATTGGTGGAAGTGTCGCTGATCCAACCAAGCTTACGAATGGAATTGATATCGTCATTGCGACGCTGATCGCTGCGATTATCTGGAACCTCTTAACCTGGTGGTTCGGTATTCCTTCATCCTCTTCTCATGCACTAATTGGTGCATTGGCTGGAGCGGTGTATGTAGGTGCGGGATCGGATAAATTGAACTGGAGCGGCTTCATCGGGATTGTCGAAGGACTTATTTTCTCCCCGTTGATTGCTTTTGTTGTCGGTTACATCGTGATGATGATTTTAAAATACATCTTCGCTCGTCGTAGTCCGCATACGGTGAACAAAGGGTTTCGTACAATGCAGGTCATTACGGCAGCGATTCAGTCGTTCACGCATGGTACGAATGATGCTCAAAAGGCGATGGGGATTATTACATTCGCACTCGTTTCGGCGGGGTATCAGGACCATTTGGAAGTACCCATGTGGGTAAAAATTTCAGCCGCAACAGCCATGGCGCTGGGTACATCTATCGGGGGCTGGAAAATCATCAAGACGATGGGAACCAAGATTTTTAAAATCGAGCCAATTAACGGATTCGCAGCCGACATTTCGGGAGCCTCTGTTATTTTCACAGCTACATTGCTTCATTTGCCCGTAAGTACCACTCATGCCATTACTTCGGCTATTTTGGGTGTGGGTTCTGCAAAGCGTTTTTCAGCTGTGCGTTGGTCGCTGGCCGGTCGAATTATTATTACTTGGGTTATAACGATACCGATTGCTGCGCTGTTATCTGGATTGATTTTCAAAATTCTTTTCTAGTTCATTATTATTTCTTGAAAAATAGGTACACACTATAGAATACACAATAAGCTTCCGTCCGCTTTTTGCGGCAGGGGCTTATTGGCATTCTGGGGCAAAACGGCTTCTTCAAAGTTCACACCTCCAGATAGTTCCATGAAACATTTTTCAAAAATAGCTGACATCAAAGTAGTCAATTTTTAATAACTCCTGTAAAATAAACAGAAAACTTTGAACCGTTCAACTGACTGGAGGAAATTATGCAAAAATCTAGAAAACTAATAGCACTCATGATTTGTTTGTTTTTCTTGGTTGCCCTGTCCGGTAATTTCGGTGTAGTGGCACATGCAGAAAATAAAACAAAGTATGATATCGGCACGGATACAACGTTCGCGCCTTTTGAGTTTGAAGATGTCAATGGTAAATTTGTCGGAATCGACATGGATTTGCTGGCAGCTATTGCCAAGGATCAGAATTTTGAATATACCATTAAGCCTCTTGGCTTTAACGCGGCAGTGCAGGCCCTTGAAACGAATCAAGTGGATGGTGTCATTGCCGGGATGAGTATTACCGATGAACGTAAGCGGAAATTTGATTTTTCCGAGCCTTATTTTGATTCAGGCGTCGTCATGGCGGTCCGCAAGGATAATGATACGGTTAAACGCTATGAGGACTTGAAAGGACAGCGTGTCGCTGTCAAAACAGGAACGGAAGGTTACACATTCGCAGAATCGATTAAGGCCAAATACGGCTTTACTACAGTACCGTTCGATGATTCTTCTCAAATGTATGATGAAGTCAAAACAGGTAATTCGGTTGCCTGCTTTGATGACTATCCGGTACTGGCATACGGTGTAAACCAAAATAACGGCCTTAAGCTGGTAACAGATAAGGAAAAAGGTGCTTCTTACGGGTTTGCTGTTAACCAAGGCAAGAACCAGGAGTTGCTGGAGAAATTTAATGCAGGGCTTGTTAATCTGCGCAATAGCGGGGAATACGATAAAATTTTGGCTAAATACCTTGGCGAATCGGGCAAAGGTGTGGCGCCTGTAGAGACCAGCCGCTGGGGACTGATTTCCGCTTCGCTGCCTTCGCTGATTAAGGGCATGGGAAATACGTTGCTGTACACACTTGTATCTTTACTCGTAGCCTTTATCCTAGGATTGGTGTTTGGCTTTATGAAAGTAAGCCATAACAAGGTGTTCCGTGGTATTGCAACTGTATTCGTCGATATATTCCGCGGTATTCCGCTGATCGTGCTTGCTTTCTTTATTTACTTTGGTATTCCACAGGCACTGGATTTCAAAATGCCGCTTTTTGTTGCGGCTGTACTGACGTTATCCCTGAATGCGGGTGCGTATGTAACTGAGATTATCCGTGGTGGTATTCAGTCCATTGATCCGGGACAAATGGAAGCAGCTCGTTCGCTTGGTCTACCCTATCGGACGGCTATGCTTAAAATCATTTTGCCACAAGCTGTGAAAATCATGATCCCGTCGTTTATCAATCAGTTGGTTATTACGTTGAAGGATACGTCCATTTTGTCTGTTATCGGTCTGGTCGAGTTGACCCAATCGGGTAAGATCATTATTGCGCGGACATTCCAATCCTTTGATATTTGGCTGGTAGTAGCGGTGATGTATCTTATCGTCATTACAGTCCTGACCAAAATTTCCAACCGTCTTGAAGGGAGAGTTCGCCGTGGGTAAAATTATCGTTAAAAACCTGAAAAAAAGCTATGGTAGTAATCAAGTGCTAAAGGGCATCGACATGCAAGTACGTGAAGGCGAAGTTGTGTGTGTCATTGGCCCGTCTGGTTCGGGGAAAAGTACGTTTTTGCGTTGTATGAACATGCTTGAAGAAATTACAGCAGGTGAGGTCATTGTCGATGACTACAACTTGAGTGACAAAAACGTGGACATTAACAAAGTCCGTGAAAATATAGGTATGGTATTTCAACATTTCAATCTGTTTCCGCATATGACCGTGCTCAAGAACATTATGTTCGCGCCGACTGAACTGGGCAAACAGTCCAAGGCAGAGGCCCGGGAAACGGCTATGAAGCTGCTGGATCGTGTAGGTTTGGTCGATAAGGCAGATGCATTGCCAGGACAGCTTTCCGGCGGTCAGAAGCAGCGTGTGGCGATTGCACGTGCGCTGGCAATGAACCCAGACATTATGCTGTTTGACGAGCCTACCTCGGCGCTCGATCCTGAAATGGTGGGCGAAGTGCTCGGCGTAATGAAAGATCTGGCGCGTGAAGGCATGACGATGATGATCGTAACGCATGAGATGGGTTTTGCACGCGAAGTAAGCGACCGTGTTGTGTTTATGGACGGTGGTTACATCGTAGAAGAAGGAACGCCACAAGAGGTATTTGGTAATCCGAAAAATGAGCGGACCATTAGTTTCTTGGAGAAGGTATTGTAAGAGGATTAAAAGTGAGGCAGGGTTTGTGTTTGTAGGCGGGGATCTCGTTGTAAGACGCTCCGCGATCCATTTGATCTTTCGATCGCTGTTGCCCCTGAATTTTTGGATTATATAAGACCTTATTAGGTGAAAATTCAGAGGCAAAGGCGAACGCTGCCGCTTCTACAGATTCAAATGGACCGCTACGCTACTGCTCGCTGAGTAGCCCCTTTTCGTGCAAAGAGCCGGCCTCACTTTTGAATGAGTGGGTGCAGGGGAAGAGGGCGCGAGTGATTTTTCATTTTTGATGTTTATTTTCATAAGTGGAGGGCTTGCTTTGAAGATAAGGACTGCTCATCATGAGGATATTCGGGCTTTGGCTTATCTGATGGAGGAGCTTGGTTATCCTACGACTGTAGAAGATATGAAGATGAGATATGATCGTATCGCTTCTGACCCTAACTACCATACTCTGGTGGCTGAAGATGAAGGGGAAGTCGTTGGGATGGTTGGACTACATGCTGATATCTTTTATGAAAGAAATGAAGATTACGCGCGTATCGTCGTTTTTGTGATGGATTCAAAACATCGTAATAAAGGCATCGGCAAGGCGTTAAATGAGGAAGCGGAAGCTTGGGCTAAAGAGAACGGGTTGGTTGCCATTGCTTTGAACAGTGGTAATCGAAGTGAGCGACAGGATGCTCATCATTTTTATCGTCGATTAGGATATGAAGCGACAAGCACAGGATTTGTAAAAAAGATTTAATTTATAATGAATTGATTATTTTATAAGGATATCTTGGGAGGCATGTTGGCCCGGAGATATCCTTTTCTTTATTAAAAGGAATTTAGAACTTGAGATTTGTATAATGTTAATTGGCTTATATAAAATATAAATAACATATCAGACGGAAGTGTAAGCGAGGGGGACGTACGGTGATACGTACATTGGCTATAGGTCATGATCATCAGGTAACAGTGGGAAAACCACTGGATCAGATCGTCATGGAGGATTATATATGGATGTGGGTAGATTTTAGCGAGCCTACAGATCGCGAGACGGAGCTGCTGACGAGTTATTTTCATTTTCACCCATTGGCTGTGGAGGATTGTATGCATGTTCTGCAACGTCCCAAATTGGATTATTACGAGGATGTGCAGTTTCTGGTCGTGCATGCGCTTGATGTAGATACGTTAGCTGCGGAAGAAGTGGATATGTTTATTAGCAGTCGTTTTTTGGTTACATATCACCATCGTGAGTTGGAGGAGCTGGATCAAGCCTGGGAGCGGATTGTCCAGCATGCGAATGAACGCAAAATATGGTCTCGAGGACCGCTGTCTGCAGCCTATACGGTGATGGACAAGCTGGTAGATAACTATTTTCCGAGCCTTTTTATGATTGAGGATGAATTGGCCGAGCTGGAGGGCTTGGGCGGTCGCGAATCCGTAGAGGAATTAATGAAGCAGGTGTTTGACCTGCGTGGCAGGCTGCTCAAGCTGCGCCGTACCATCGTACCCATGCGTGATCTAATGTACCGAGTTTTGAATTCGCAGCATGTGCAGGGCCAAGGAGATCATATGGCTTATTTTACCGATATATATGATCATTTATTGAAGCTGACAGACATGCTGGAGGCCGACCGCGAGATGACAGCCGACCTGAGGGACAGTTATATATCGCTCAATTCCAATCGCATGAATTCAATTATGAAGACGCTGACCGTAATTACGACCGTTTTTATGCCCTTGACGCTGATTGCAGGAATCTATGGTATGAATTTTTCGAATATGCCCGAGTTGGGCTGGAAATATGGATATTTTGGCGTACTGTTCTTCATGTTTTTGTTGAGTGTTGCAATGGTGGTCTGGTTTATGCGCCGAGGCTGGTTCAAATAGTATAATCTACTTTCTTTTGCGCTTGCGCGGACGTCTACGCGGGGTAGTGGTGCTTTTGCGCTGCGTCTTTTTCCGGCGTGGGCGTGGTGGTGTGTATTCATCCAATTCCTCGGTGATATCTGTGGCAGAATTTTTGCTCGCGGATTTGCCGAATGCTGGGAGCGAGCCCATAATCAGCTTCGCCATTGGAGCAAATTGCTGCACACTAGACATAACCTTTTGCACCTTGCCGACCGTAGCAACAATTCCATCAATGCCACCCATACGGTCAATGAAGCCTTTGATTTCGTTGAGATTACCGAGGTTGCCAAGACCCCCAAGCAGTCCTCCTTTGGCTGGAACCGGGTCTGGTGTGACCACGGCAGAATCCGTAATACTCGCTGGCGCCTCGTAAGGAACCAGCCCGGAAGAACCGGCTTGCGGAACCTCGTTATATGGATCGAGTCCGGGATAAGGAGATGAACTATACGGATCGGAAAGGGAACGCTGTAGCGGCCTCCGATGATAGTAGTGTCCAGGCATGAGATCACATTCCTTTGCAGGTTGATACTCTACTGTATGTTGCAAACGCACAGTGGGTTTAGGCGCGTGTCCCGAAATCAGGTATAAAAGCGGATTTGGGCATTCGTACGGTACGTTTCTATGGTCATGTAATGTTGTTCTGTAATGCGTGAAACCGTTAATGCTTGAAAAACCGACTATTCCTCGGGTACAATGAGGAGAGATCGTAACCTTGGGAGATGATAATCCATGCAGCTTAAAAAGCTTAATGATAAAAGTATTGATCAATTGTTCGAAGCTATTTTAACTCTTAAAAATTTGGAAGAGTGCTATGTATTTTTTGATGATCTGTGCACGATTAATGAAATTCAATCCCTCTCCCAACGTCTAGAGGTTGCCCGTATGCTAGGCAAAGGCAGCACATATAATCAGATTGAAGCAGAGACGGGGGCCAGTACAGCTACCATTTCACGTGTTAAACGTTGTCTGAACTATGGTAATGATGGGTATAAAATGACTCTGGAACGTCTGGGACGCTAATGCGGAGCCCTGGGATACTGGTAATCAGCCATGGCTCTAGGGAGCCATATTGGGTGGAACAGGTGGATCAGGCAGTTGCGAAGCTTCATTTGTCGGAAGAAATGCCGATAGAGGTTTCATTTTTGGAAACGGTTAAAGGAAGATTGATTCAAAATGGTATTGACCGTCTGGAAGCCTTGGGTGTAACAGATATATTGGTTATACCTTTGTTTGTGTCATCAGGCAGTACGCATGTAGATGAGATTAGCTATGCGCTGGGTGTCAAAGATGCGCCGGACAAAGAAACAGATTTGGAGCCGTTTCAACTGAAGGCGCAAGTGCATTTTGGCAGCCCGCTGGATGACGGAGAAGATGTTGCCCGCATGGTGTGGGACAAGGTTCGCCCGCTATCAGCCGACCCTGCGAGAGAGGTTATTTTACTCGTAGGTCACGGCAGTGTGCACAACGGCTTTTTTCAGCGCTGGGAGCAGGGGATTTCTTCGTTGGCCCGTACGGTGCAAAGCGTTAGCGGTATCATCACGGACCACGCTTTGCTAAATCCCGAGAGTGTGTACGACAAGGCAGCGTATTGGAATCAGGAGCGGGGTCATGATGTTATTGTGGCACCGCTATTTTTGAGTTCGGGATATTTTACAAGTCGTATGATTCCTAAACGCTTGCAGGGACTCGAATACCGTTATTCAGGAGACCCTTTATTACCGCATCCTTTGCTCACAAGCTGGATGGATAGACAAATTCGTGAATTATTGCAAAGTGTGCAGAAGCAAGCAAGGTCAAGTCATAGATAGTCTGGTTCGGCTATAGCGTCATCTTAGCCTTAAATTTCCTTATTTGGGCAAAGTCTGGCTTCTTTTATTGTAAAAGAGGTCTTTTTCCAGTATGATGATATTTTGTACAGACTGAATGTGATGAACTGCTATGTGAATATAAATATCATTAAATATACGGGTGGCGTAACGGAATGAAAAGAGCTAGATTAATCTATAATCCGACCTCTGGGCGTGAGGAAATGAAGCGTCGTCTTGCGGATGTTTTGCAGCGCCTAGATGAAGGGGGTATTGAAGCCTCTTGCCATGCAACTACGGGTGAAGGGGACGCAACGCGTGCCGCAATAGAGGCCATTGAGCGTGGGTATGACATGATTATCGCCGCTGGTGGGGACGGTACATTGTATGAGGTCATTAACGGAATGGCTGAAAGAGAAAACCGCCCGCCCCTAGGTGTGTTTCCTCTGGGGACGACGAATGATTTCGCCAGAGCACTGGGCATCCCCAAGCACTGGGAGGATTATTGCGACCTCGTTATTCGTCAAAATCCGAAGCCGCTGGATATCGGAAAAGCGAACGACCGCTACTTTATCAACATTGCAGGCGGGGGGACTTTAACCGAGCTTACGTATGAAGTTCCGAGCAAGCTAAAAACGATGATTGGCCAGTTGGCATATTATTTTAAAGGTATGGAGAAGATGGTCAGCCTTGCTCCACAGGAGCTGATCATCAAGGCATCGGGTCAGGAAGTGATTCACGACGAGTTTATGCTCTTCCTGATTGCGAATACGAATTCGGTGGGCGGGTTTGAAAAGCTTGCTCCTGGGGCGACAATAGATGATGGACTGCTCGACGTCATCGCTGTACGGAAATGCAATCTGGCGGAAATGATCCGATTGGTAACACTTGCGCTGCGTGGTGAGCATTTGCAGGACAAGAAGATTGTTTATTTCAAAACAGATTACAT
Organism: Paenibacillus sp. FSL H8-0168; assembly: GCF_038592955.1. Taxonomy (NCBI): domain Bacteria; kingdom Bacillati; phylum Bacillota; class Bacilli; order Caryophanales; family Paenibacillaceae; genus Paenibacillus; species Paenibacillus sp. FSL H8-0168. The sequence continues at coordinate 986,932 of NZ_CP151948.1, forward strand.
GGAAGTGACTTCACCCGGCTATGTCCAGCTTAATCTGGATGGCGAACTGGGGGGCACTTTGCCAGCGACTTTCCGGAATTTACCTCATCATTTGAATGTTTTCCGGTGAGAAATAAGTGGGGAATTCTTCTGTTTCCGGGCGAAACCGCAATATAGTATACGGAATGCAGAATAGGTAGTTGTTTTTTGTGAACATATTGGTTCTTGCCGTTCTCCGAGGGGAGTAACGGCATTTTCGAGTTGATATTTGTATGTTTAGATAACCGTTCAAAATAGACGTCCGAAAGAAAATATTGCATAAAAAGAAGATCAGAAAGAAGTGACAATCATGACGAATAACCGTAGCGGACGTGGAAAAAGCCGCCGGAATGCAGCATCAGCAACTCCTGTTCAAGGAAACCAGCACAAAAAGACTATGAAGGCGACAAGAGAGAGAGAACCGGAGCAGTCTCGGGTTAGAGCTGGAAATGGGCTGCTTCAAGCTGAAATCAAACATAAAAATGGAAATGCGAATGAAAATATGAATGATTCGAATCGGAAGAAGAGAAAGAACGGACAAGATTCTCGTCGCTCTTCCAGAGGTGGGCGGAGTCAGGAAGCTTCCAATCATATCCGATCCAGTGCAGAGCGTACCGATCTGCCTGTGCAAAAGAACGATGAGGCCGTGATAGACATCATCGGCATGAACCACGATGGCGAGGGTGTAGGACGTGTCGAGGGTTTTACGCTGTTCGTTCCAGGTGCGTTACCGGGTGAAAAGGTTCGAGTAAAGGTGTTAAAAACGAAAAAGCAGTATGGGTATGCCAAGCTGCTGGATATTGCGCAGGCTAGCCCTGACCGGATTGCAGCTCCGTGCGCCATCTACGATCAATGCGGTGGCTGCCAGATCCAGCATATGAGCTACGAAGCGCAGCTTAGCTGGAAGCGACAGCATGTCGTGGACGTGCTGGAGCGTATCGGGAAGCTGAGTGTGGCTACAGAGCCCAGTGAGCATACTGCACAGGTTTTGGCTGCTTCTGCGGATACAAATGGTGAGGCCGATACAGTCACGATTTCTGATTCGGCCATGAATGCGGATGGAAATGCTGATAGCATGTCGCGTGTACATGGCGTAGTCGTGCATCCTACACTCGGTATGAGTGAGCCTTGGCGATACCGCAACAAAGCCCAGGTGCCGATTGGTGTCACCGAGGGTGGGCTTGTCGGCGGTTTCTATGCACGTGGCAGCCATCGAATTGTGGATATGAACACCTGTCTCATTCAGGATGAGCGTAATGACGAAGTTGTCGCACGTGTGAAAGAGATTGGCCGAATGCTGGGCATCAGTGCATATAATGAAGAAACCGGACGCGGGCTGCTGCGCCATGTCGTTGTAAAGACTGCTTTTCGCACGGGTGAAATGATGCTGGTGCTCGTGACGAATGGGCGAGATATTCCGCATGCAGATGCGTGGATCGGCAGTATCCGTGAGCATATCCCACACGTGGCAAGCATATGCCAGAACGTGAATACGAAGCGAACGAACGTTATTTTTGGCGACGAGACTCGTGTACTGTGGGGACGTGATGTGATCTACGACTACATTGGAAACGTACAGTTTGCGATTTCCGCAAGATCCTTTTATCAGGTGAATCCCGTACAAACAGAAGTGCTGTATGGCAAAACCGTCGAATATGCCGGGCTCACGGGCAAAGAAACGGTAATTGATGCGTATTGCGGCATCGGCACGATCTCTTTGTTTCTCGCTCAGCATGCGGACCAGGTGTATGGGGTGGAGATCGTCAAAGAAGCCATCGACGATGCACGAAGTAATGCGCTGTTGAACGAAATGCGCAATGTGAAATTTGAGGTAGGCGCGTCCGAGGACGTCATTCCTGCATGGAAAGAGCAAGGCATCACCGCCGACGTTATCGTCGTCGATCCGCCCCGTAAGGGCTGTGATCCACGCCTGCTCGACACCATTCTGGAGATGAAGCCAGAGCGTGTGGTGTATGTATCCTGTAATCCAAGCACACTGGCGCGGGATTTAAGGATACTGGAGGATGGCGGTTATAAAACAGTGGAAGTACAGCCCGTGGATATGTTCCCGCATACGGTACATGTGGAGAGTGTGGCATTGCTGGAATGGTGGGGTTTGGAATAAGTGAATGTTTGAGTTGGGGACGGATTGGGGACGCGTCTGATTTTGTATTCTTACTTGTTTCTTGGATTAGTATTTTGATAAGTAAAAATTGAACTTATGAGCAAGAATTAGGGATTCGCATATATCTGGTAATTCTATAAGAGCTTTGCACTCCGCTGAATAAAAAAGAAAGTACAACCGGCTAGCCTTTAATACTGAAGACTTTTACGCTTAAACTCGTGCGTTGGCAGTTTTGCTCTAACTTACGCTTTTCATTAAAATGCCTTGCACTCAGGTAAAGTCATGAACCACTCGCTAAAGCATAAGGGGCTATTCGTTTTAAATTGCCGTGCATGCATCTTTGGTTGTAAAACTTTATTTAGTCATCCAATGACGAATACTCGCGTCGGCGAAATAGGTTGTACTCCCAAATGCTGTGGAATTACTAAGCGTTTTGCCTTGTTTTAAGTAGGACGTAGCATCCCGCGTCCAAGGTTTTTTGGAGCATTTCGCAGATCCATGGCAGCTGTACACAACGGCTCTCATTAGCAGCCCACAATCGAACGGCCGAAGACATCTCGTTTCATTTGGTATAATAAATTCGAATGGAATTCTCTATTCTACTTAGGGAACCCAAGAGATAATAGATGTACAAGAAGAAAATATTAAGATAAGCGTCAAGAAAAGCAGAAAAAACAGAGCAAACTCGGACTTTCGGAGTTTCGCGAGTGCTCATTGTAAAAATCGGAGGTATACAAATGTCAAGTGCAGTACAACGTGCAGGATTACAATCTCAAATCTGGAAAATAGCCAATGATGTTCGTGGATCTGTAGATGGATGGGATTTTAAGCAATATGTTTTAGGAACGCTATTTTATCGTTTCATTAGCGAGAATTTTTCTAGCTATATTGAAGCAGGAGACGAAAGCATTAAGTATGCAGATCTTCCTGATGATATTATAACGAAAGAAATCAAAGAGGATGCCATTAAGACAAAAGGTTATTTCATAAATCCTAGTCAGCTGTTTGCTAATATTGCAAAAACCGCCAATACAAATGAAAGTTTGAATACAGATTTAGCTACTATATTCTCTGCTATTGAAAGTTCAGCAAATGGTTATCCTTCTGAATTGGATATTAAAGGGTTATTTGCTGATTTTGATACTACAAGCAATAGATTGGGGAATACTGTAAAAGATAAAAATTATCGTTTAGCAGCTGTGATTAAAGGTGTTGAAGGTCTTGATTTTGGAAAATTTGAAAATAATCATATTGATCTTTTTGGTGATGCTTATGAGTTTTTAATTTCTAATTATGCTGCCAATGCAGGAAAATCTGGAGGAGAATTCTTTACACCGCAATGTGTGTCTAAGCTTATTGCTCAATTAGCAATACACAACCAAACAACCATTAATAAAATTTATGACCCTGCAGCTGGTTCTGGTTCACTTTTATTACAAGCAAAAAAACAGTTTGATGCTCATATTATTGAAGATGGTTTTTATGGACAGGAGATCAACCATACGACTTATAACCTTGCTCGTATGAATATGTTTTTACACAATATAAACTACGATAAGTTTAATATTGTTTTAGGGAATACTCTTTTAAATCCTCACTTTGGTGATGAAAAACCTTTTGATGCTATAGTATCTAATCCACCGTATTCAGTAAAATGGATTGGAAGCGAAGACCCAACTCTTATTAATGATGAAAGATTTGCCCCTGCAGGAGTATTAGCCCCAAAATCTAAAGCCGATTTTGCTTTTGTGCTTCACGCTCTTAGTTATCTTTCCAGTAAAGGGCGTGCTGCTATAGTTTGTTTCCCTGGTATATTTTACCGTGGTGGTGCAGAGCAAAAAATTAGAAAGTATCTGATTGATAATAACTTTGTTGAAACGGTTATTTCATTAGCACCTAACCTTTTTTATGGGACTTCAATAGCGGTTAATATCTTGGTTCTTTCTAAGCATAAAACCGATAATAAAACTCAGTTTATTGATGCAAGTGGAGTAGATTTCTATAAAAAAGAAACGAATAATAACATACTTACAGATGAACACATTGAGCAAATTATGAAAATGTTTGACAGCAAAGAAGATGTTGACCATGTTGCAAAATCCGTTGATTATGATGCAATCGTTCAAAATAATTACAACCTATCTGTGAGTTCCTATGTGGAAGCAAAAGACACAAGGGAAGTCATTGATATAAATGAGCTGAATGCAAAAATAAAAACGACTGTAGCAAAGATAGACCAACTTCGTGCTGAAATTGATGACATTATTGAGGGGATTGAATCATGATTAAGCCGAACTTTATAGAGAAATTGCTTGACGGGGGTGAGGTGGAATGGAAGCCTTTGGGGGGAGTATTTGATATTTTGGCTGGTGGTGATGTACCGAAAGATGCTTTATCTGATATAAAAACAAAAGAATTCAACATCCCTATCTTATCTAATGGTATAGATGATAAAGCTTTGTATGGATGGACTAATAAAGCAAAAATAGATAACCCAAGCCTGACTATATCTGCACGTGGCACAATAGGCTGGACGAGCTTTAGAGAAAAACCGTTTTTTCCAATAGTTCGTTTGCTGGTGTTAACGCCAAAGATTGAATTAAATTTAAAGTATGCCTATCACTTTATGAAAATGATTGAGAACGATTATAAAGTCCCAGAAGCTGGCATACCACAACTTACAAAGCCTATGATAAAAGATATAGAACTTCCAATTCCATGCCCAGAAAATCTAGCAAAATCCCTTCAAATCCAAACCGAAATCGTCCGTATTTTGGACGCCTTCTCAGAGCTTACAGCAGAGCTAACAGCAGAGCTTACAGCTCGTAAAAAGCAATATGAGTATTATCGTGATAAGTTGTTGACTTTTGGAGAGGGTGAAGTTGAGTGGAAGACGTTAGGGGATGTGGGTGAATTTACTCGAGGCAAGAGATTTGTAAAAACCGACATGCTTTCAGAGGGGTTCCCATGTATTCATTATGGTGAAATGTATACGCATTATAATATCTGGGCAGAAAAGACAAAATCGTTTGTTAGTCATGATCTAGCTTCAAAGCTAAGAGTTGCAGATCATGGTGATGTGGTAATTGTTGCTGCTGGAGAAACAATTGAAGATATTGGGAAAGGTACTGCTTGGCTTGGCAATACGGGAGTTGTTATTCATGATGCTTGTTTTTCATATAGAAGTTCTTTGAATCCCAAGTATGTTTCATACTTTTTACGCACCAAGCACTTTCATGACCAAATTAAGAAATATATATCTTCGGGGAAAATCTCGGCGATTAATGCGAACGGTTTGAGTAAAGCAAAAATCCCCATCCCACCCCTTGAAGAACAAGCCCGCATCGTATCTATCCTCGATAGATTCGATGCATTGACATCATCAATTACCGAGGGTTTACCTCGTGAAATAGAGTTGCGTCAAAAACAATACGAATATTACCGTAATATGCTTCTTAGCTTTCCAAAAGAGGAGGTAGAGGCGTAATATGGGTGTTTCATTAACTGATATTGCACAAACGTTGAAAGATGCCAAACATAAAACTAAAGCTAAAGATGCGAGAGAGTCTGATGTAACAGTTCAGTTGATTTATGCTTTTAATGGAACTGGTAAAACTAGGCTTTCACGGGAATTCAAATCGTTAGTGCTACCGAAATCAGATGGGGATACGGAGTTAGAAGTATCGGAAGTGGTTGGTAGAAAATACCTTTATTATAATGCTTTTACGGAAGATTTATTTTATTGGGATAATGACTTAGAAAATGATGCTGAACCAAAACTTAAAATCCATCCTAATTCTTTTACAAGATGGATCTTTGAAGAGCAGGGGCAAGATAGAAATATTATTTCTAATTTCCAACATTATACCGATGAAAAATTAACGCCACATTTTAATGAAGAATATTCTATTAAAGATAAGGATGGGAATAATGTAACCGTAGGAGCCTTTTCAGAAATAACCTTTTCATATGAGCGTGGTAATGATGAGCGTTCCAATAACATTAAAATTTCAAAAGGAGAAGAGAGTAACTTTGTATGGTGTGTTTTTTATTCTCTGCTTGAACAAGTTATTGATGTATTAAATGTAGCTGAACCAAGTGAGAGAGAAACAAATCAGTTTGATCAGCTGGAATATGTATTCATAGATGACCCTGTAAGTTCATTAGATGATAATCGCTTGATTGAATTAGCGGTAAATTTGGCACACTTGATTAAGTCAAGTCAGTCATACCTTAAATTTATTATAACCACACATAATCCTTTATTTTATAATGTGCTGCATAATGAGTTTAAAAAGGGTACATTTAAAAAATATTTTCTTAAAAAAAATGAAGATGGAGAATATGATTTGGTTTCCCAAAGCAATGATTCTCCTTTTTCCTATCATCTTTTCTTAAAAACCGAAATTGAAAAAGCGATTGAAACAGGTCAGTTAAAGAAGTATCATTTTAATTTCTTTAGAAATATTTTGGAGAAAACATCAACATTTTTAGGTTATGACAACTGGGGAGAACTTCTACCTAAAGACACAAATGGGAATATTAATCCTTATGAGACAAGAATTATTAATATATCAAGTCATTCAAAGCATTCAGGAGACGAGATGGTTGAATTGACAGACGATGATAGACGTGTAATAAAGTATTTAATGAATAACATTAAAGAAATGTATCGATTTAAATAAGATGAAAGAAAAGAAATTTTATATAGGGGGGGAAATGAATGAGCGATTTTAAACCCATCGCAGAATCAAACAACTTTATAGTTTTGGATAAATATACCAAGATAGATCAACAAGGGGGTGGCTATCAAACAGAAGCTGATTTAGAACGAGAACTCATTCAAGATTTAGTAAATCAAGGTTATGAACATCTACCAAGTTTAACCACTCCTGAAAAAATGCTTGCTAATGTCCGAGTGCAACTGCAAAACCTTAATAATGTACAATTTTCAGAAGCTGAATGGTTTAGATTTTGTGAACAGTTTTTAGATAAACCCAGTGATAACCATATTGATAAAACACGTAAAATTCATAATGATTACATCTATGACTTTGTCTTTGATGATGGGCATATTCAAAACATCTACTTAGTGGACAAAAAGAATATTGCCAATAATAAAGTGCAAGTCATTTCCCAATTTGAACAAAAAGGAACGCAAGCCAACAGATATGATGTTACCCTTTTAGTCAATGGCTTACCTTTAGTACAAGTAGAGCTTAAAAAACGTGGGATTGCCATTCGTGAAGCCTTTAATCAGGTTCATCGATATAGTAAAGAGAGTTTTAATTCAGAAAACTCTCTGTTTAAATATTTACAGATTTTCGTGGTTTCTAATGGGACAGATAGCCGTTATTTTGCTAATACGACTAAACGTGATAAAAACAGTTTTGATTTTACTATGAATTGGGCTAGATCAGATAATACCCTGATTAAAGATTTAAAAGATTTCACAGCTACATTTTTTCAAAAAAATACTTTACTGAATATACTACTGAAATATTCCGTTTTTGATGCGAGCGATAACCTGCTGATTATGCGTCCTTATCAAATTGCTGCTACAGAAAGGATTTTATGGAAAATAGAAAGTTCAAACCTGGCCAAAAATTGGAGAAACACTGAAAGTGGCGGATATATTTGGCATACAACAGGTTCTGGGAAAACGCTTACGAGTTTTAAAGCAGCTCGTTTGGCTACTGAACTGGATTTTATAGATAAAGTATTTTTTGTGGTGGATAGGAAAGACCTAGATTTTCAGACGATGAAAGAGTATCAACGTTTCTCTCCTGATAGTGTGAATGGTTCAGAAAGTACCGCTGGATTAAAGCGTAACATTGAGAAAGATGATAATAAAATTATAGTGACAACGATTCAAAAACTGAATAACCTGATTAAGAGCGAAACAGAGTTACCTATATATAATAAGCAAGTGGTATTTATTTTTGATGAAGCCCACCGTTCACAATTTGGTGAAGCTCAAAAAAATATCAATAAAAAGTTTAAGAAGTTCTATCAATTTGGATTTACAGGTACACCTATTTTCCCAGAAAATGCGTTAGGTTCTGAAACGACTGCTTCTGTCTTTGGTCGAGAGTTACACTCTTATGTAATTACGGATGCCATTAGAGATGAAAAAGTTTTAAAGTTCAAAGTAGATTATAACGATGTACGTCCCAAGTTCAAAACGATTGAAACAGAAAAGGACGAGAAAAAGCTATCTGCAGCAGAAAATAAAGAAGCTTTACTGCATCCTGAACGAATCAAAGAGATTTCCCAATATATTCTTAATAATTTTAGAGTAAAAACCCATCGTCTAAACGCGAATGGAAAAGGATTTAACGCCATGTTTGCTGTGAGTAGTGTTGACGCAGCCAAACTCTACTATGAATCATTAAATAACTTACAAAAAGGAAGTAATAAACCCCTTAAGATTGCGACAATCTTCTCCTTTGCAGCTAATGAAGAGCAAAATGCTATAGGTGAAATTGTAGATGAAACATTTGAACCTTCAGCAATGGATAGCAGTGCAAAAGAGTTTTTAAGTTCAGCGATTAAAGACTATAATGCTATGTTTAAAACCAATTACGGCGTAGAAAGTAAGGAATTTCAAAATTATTATCGTGACCTTGCTAAACGAGTAAAAGACAAAGAGATCGATTTATTGATTGTTGTAGGCATGTTTTTAACCGGGTTCGATGCTCCTACATTAAATACTTTATTTGTTGATAAAAATCTCAGGTATCATGGTTTGATGCAAGCCTTTTCGAGAACAAATCGTATCTATGATGCAACTAAAACCTTTGGAAATATCATTACGTTTAGAGATTTAGAACAAGCCACTATAGATGCTATTACTCTTTTCGGGGATACAAACACTAAAAATGTGGTGCTGGAAAAAAGCTACAAAGAGTATATGGAAGGGTTTACTGATATCGCAACGGGGGAAGCCCGGCGTGGTTATGTAGACGTAGTAAAAGAGCTGCAAGAACGTTTTCCTGATGTTGAAGATATTTCTACTGAAAAAGATAAGAAAGAGTTTGCCAAGCTTTTTGGTGAATATTTGCGTGTTGAAAATATTTTGCAGAATTATGATGAGTTTTCAAGTCTAAAAGCTTTACAAACAGTAGATCTCAATGACTCTGAGGCTTTGGAAAATTTTAAATCTACTCACTATATGGGTGATGAAGATATAGCTGCCATGCAAGAAATTAATGTACCAGAAGAAAGAACGATTCAAGATTATCGTTCATCCTATAATGATATTCGTGATTGGCTTCGTCGTGAGAAAAACGGAAAACAAAAAGACAATTCCTCAATTGATTGGGATGATGTTGTCTTTGAAGTGGATCTTCTAAAATCCCAAGAGATCAATTTAGATTATATTCTTGAACTTATTTTTGAAAATAACAAAAAAATAAAAGATAAAGAATCGTTGGTTGAAGAGGTACGTCGTTTAATTCGTTCTAGTGTGGGGAACCGTGCGAAAGAAAGTTTAGTAGTCGATTTTATCAATCAAACAGATTTAGACAATATTCAAGATAAAGCAAGTATTATTGATGCTTTCTTCTCATTTGCTCAAAAGGAGCAAAAACGTGAAGCAGAAGAATTGATTAATACTGAAAATCTTAATGAAGAGGCTGCAAAAAGATATATTTTCAATTCATTGAAAAAAGAATATGCTAGTGAAAATGGAACGGAGCTTAATGAAATTCTTCCTAAAATGAGTCCTCTTAATCCTCAGTATTTAACAAAAAAGCAGAGCGTTTTTCAGAAAATCTCTGTCTTTGTAGATAAATTTAAGGGAGTAGGTGGAAATATTTAATAAATCTAAAATAGTATGGTGTCTTGTTCCGTGGTGCAGCAGAAGGTGCGATTCGCCAAACGATCATTGAGAAAAACTACCTTGATACAGTTATAGGCTTACCTGCTAACTTGTTTTACGGTGTATCCATCCCAACTACGATTTTAGTATTCAAGAAAAATCGCAAAATAAAAGACATCTTGTTTATTGATGCAAGCAATGAGTTTGAAAAAGGTAAAAATCAAAACAAACTTACTGATAAAAACATTAATAAGATTATTGAAACGTACCGAAATCGTGTAGATGTTGATAAATATGCTCACGTGGCATCACTTGAAGAAATCAAAGAAAACGAGTTTAACTTAAATATTCCTCGCTACGTGGATACGTCTAAAGAAGAGCAAGTCATTGACCTTGCCGAAGTGAGTAAGCTTTTAGAGCAAGATAAACAAGAAATCGCTGAACTTGAAGCCAAAATTAATGAACAGCTGAAAATTTTGGGTATTCATGTGTAGAAATTGACGAAAAGGGTCAAGGATATTATTCCTCGGCTCTTTTTTTAAGCCATTCGCTTGGGAACGGCGTAGGCTGGGGGAAGTTATGCCGTGCAGTATTTCTATGAACTGCGGCGCTCTTCCTTTTTTTGCGAGTCTTTTGGGGAGTCTGCTCCTCTATTGGGTATGATATACTCATTTAGATGTCTATGCTTAACATATACTGCCGTTTGAACTACGTTGCTTAAACATGTTTTATGTGAAGAAGAAGCAAGGACATGAACAGGTTAGCTTTACCATTTTGGGACCAAAGATTTGTCTTGGTATTTATAGAGGAGTTTTTGATATGACGAATAATTTTTGGCGTGATTTGCCACGACCTTTTTTTATACTGGCACCGATGGAAGATGTGACGGATGTTGTGTTTCGCCATGTCGTAAGTGAAGCAGCCAGACCGGATGTGTTTTTTACGGAGTTTGCGAATACAGAGAGTTATTGTCACCCGGAGGGGAACAAAAGTGTACGCGGGCGTTTGACTTTTACAGCGGATGAACAGCCCATGGTGGCCCATATCTGGGGAGATAAGCCAGAATACTTTCGTGAAATGAGCATTGGTATGGCGAAAGAAGGCTTCAAAGGCATCGATATTAATATGGGTTGTCCCGTAGCGAATGTAGCTCAGAATGGGAAGGGAAGCGGCCTGATCTGCCGTCCCGAAATCGCAGCGGATATCATTCAGGCCGCCAAAGCCGGGGGACTGCCCGTCAGTGTAAAAACAAGGCTCGGTTTCACTGCCGTAGATGAATGGCGCGACTGGTTGACCCATATTTTGAAACAAGACATTGTGAATTTGTCCATTCATCTGCGGACAAGAGAGGAAATGAGCAAAGTAGACGCTCACTGGGAACTGATTCCGGAGATTAAGAAACTTCGTGATGAGATGGCACCAGATACACTGCTGACCATTAACGGAGATATTCCGGACCGTCAGACCGGCTTGAAGCTCGCTGAGCAATATGGTGTGGATGGCATTATGATTGGGCGTGGTATTTTCCAGAATCCATTTGCGTTTGAGAAGGAGCCGAAGGAACACAGCAGTGAGGAATTGCTTGAACTGCTGCGGCTTCATCTAGATCTCCATGATCATTATTCAGCGCAGGAGCCACGTTCGTTCAGCCCTCTCGCCCGCTTCTTCAAAATATATGTCCGTGGATTCCGAGGGGCAAGTGAACTCAGAAACAGCTTAATGAACGCCAAATCAACAAGTGAAGTGCGTACATTGCTTGATGAGTTTGGAAGCAAGGAACATGATGAGGTAGAGTAACGTGGAAATTAAATTGCCAAGTTGGGGAACGGGCTGTTAGTAGGCATTGAAAACATAGGAGGGTATATGTCCTGGAGTAAATTGAAGCAACAACTGGAGAGCTTCCGCTGTCCTGCGTTAGACGGAAGGGTCGAATACCGAGCGACCAGTTACCGTTATTTGCCTGATAAGTCTGGAATTTGTTATATAACTGTAGATAAGAAGAACATACTCAATATGAATGATATCACTAGTCCAATCAAATGGTATCAGACGGAGTTGGAAATCAAGAATGATCCAGATATCCAAGTTCCTATCAGCAATGAAGAAATTGAAGCGGTTAGAAAAGATACTAATGGGAACGTTCCCGAGGAGCGTCTACAAGTAATTGCAAGAGGTAGAAAAATATCAGAACATGCAAAGGAGCTTTTGTCAGCACAGGCCTCATTAAGCAAGTCTAATTTTAATGTTGTAGCTAATAAGTTTTTAACTACTTCTATAGAGGACAGCTTAGAGAGTAATGATATCTTATTGAATATTCTAGCTTTAGTGGACAGACGAGTAGGAAAAAAGCGAATTTTAAACATGACCGAGAAGATGAAGTTAAAGCATCCCAGTGTGCAGTATTTTTATGAACTACGGCGTAGTACGTTATGAAAATAAATAACTTCCATTGATGGAGGCACGTCGTTTTAGGATTGAGTGCTGTTCATTGTTACTGTATTACACAATGGCAAATAGTTTGGAAGATGTACAGGAAAAAAGTTAAGAGGGGCGGCATGCCCCTCTTATTTGTGTGATGCTGATCGTTTTCGCTTATTTACAGAAATCTTAGCAATTCTTTTCATAATTTTTCATCGTAAAAAGGCTTTTCTCTCATTCAATGAGCGTGCTATATTCGATAAAAGCTGAATTGTATTCCTTATCTCATGTTCCGTAGTGTCTGGGTGAATTGCACAGATTCGGAGAACAGTTTTTCCATTAAGTTGTGTCGTAAGCACAGAGGCGTATCCGTTTGTCATCATTTCTTGTGAGATCCTTTTATTGAGTGAATCTAATTCTTGCTCAGATAATCCAGTTGGCGCATATCGAAAATTAACAATCGCTAACTGTGCGGGGGATACAATTTCCCAATGATGATGTTTTTTGATTTCATCATCAGCCCATTCTGCGAGTTGAACTCCATGCTCTATGGCTTCACCGACAGCATTAGTTCCTAAAGCTTGTAGTGTCACCCATAGTTTCAAACTTCGAGCAGGACGCGTTAATTCAGGGCCCAGATCCCAATAATTCATATGTTCCTCATTAGTCTCGGCATCTTTCAAATATTCTGGATGAGTGCTGAAGCAGTTTCTAAGCTGTTGATTTTCTTTGGCTAAAACTACGCTACAGGAGTATGTCTGCATTAACCATTTATGTGCATCCCAGGTGATGCTATCTGAACGCGATATCCCGCTCAAAAGGGGCTTATATTTCGAAGAAGCCAAAATCGACGCACCGTAAGCTCCATCCACGTGTAACCAAATGTTATGTTTTTCACATAGGTCAGCAATTTCGTTTAACGGGTCAATGCTTCCCGTATTGGTTGTGCCTGCCGTGGCAATGATCGCAAAAGGCTTCATGCCAGCCGCCTGATCATCCATTACTTTTTTTTCTAAGGCTGAAACATCCATACGAAAATTTTTATCACTTGGAATCTTTCTGATTTGATCACCACGGAATCCGAGGATGCGTAACCCTTTGGCGACCGATGAATGAGTTTGATCTGAAACATAAGCAGTACCAATGGCATATTCCTGCTCGGATAACCTTGCATTGCGTGCAGCCGCTAAAGCGGTCAAATTCGACAGCGATCCGCCCGACAGAAATAAGCCTCCAGCAGTATTGGGATATCCTGCTTGGTCACACATCCACCGGATCACTTCCCCCTCTAAAAGGCTTGCGCTTGAACTCAGCATCCAGCTTCCGGCATGGGTATTATAAGCGCTGGTCATGATATCTCCTAACCACGAGTAAAGAGACATTGGACCAGGAACCAATGCGAAAAAGCGAGGGTGTTGCATGAAGGTTTGGTGAGGATAGACGTTTTTCCTCATTTCATCGACGACCTCTTGTATCGGTCTTCCTTTTTTCGGAAAACCAATTCCCCTTAAATGAGCTATTGTATCCCCATCTGCAGTGTTGATTACTTTTCGGGATCGAATATTGTTATTTTCTGCAATATATGAATGTACGAACTGTTCAATAATCTCACCTAATTGCTGATTTGGTTCTTGATTCATTATAAGCATCTCCTTTGCTTAACTTCAATCAAGTATAATATAACATCTGTTGTCATTTTGTGAGATTCACCGATTTCATCATTACGTTTATTTTTAGGCACTTGGCTATTACATAAATTAATTTTCAAGGTCAAAGATGGCTATACAACGGGGCTTGCTGGAATGGAGTTATTAAAAGATTTGAATTTTATGCTTTTCTAGATACATTGCAAAATGTGATTAATCATATAAAGCAGAAAATGGCTAGTTTGATATCCAGAATATTGAATTCGTTTTATCAAGTTTATTTCTGCTGTTATGCTAAACCCATCCCGTAAACTCCAGTATAGACGCTTTCGCAGATTGCGCTTCAGATTGTGCCCCTTTACGCCATTCTTTTGGCGGCTTTCCCATAAGCCTGGAGAAGCAACGGTTGAAGCTGGAAATGGAGTGAAAACCGACTTGTTCGGAGATCGAAAGAATAGAATCCTCCGTGCTTTTTAACTGCTTGCAAGCCTCTTCGATTCGGGTGCTGTTTAGGAAATCGAGAGGCGACGTCCCCATAATTTCATGGAATTTTCTTCGAAAATGAGTTGTACTTAAATGGCACAGGTCGGCCAAAAAATCCATCGTAATGGGGTTCATATAGTTTTTCGTGATGTATTCCAAAACCGGAGAAATGACAAAATCGTTTTTCAGGCTATGCTCTGTTTCTTGATCTGCCAACAGTTCATTCCTGGAATGAATTCTAAGGAGTTCTATGTAAAGGGATAGCAATAAGCCATAGGCACTTTCCTGATAGTAAGGATTCTGCTGTTTTAATTCTTCTACGATCGAAGTTGCAAGTGTATAAACCTTGGGATACTGCTCCTTATTCAATATACAGTTTTTTCCCTTCACCACCCACAAATTTGGTTCGAAGTTGCTGTAAGCACTTTTAAATGAATGTTGAAAGAGATCCTCTGGTGAAAAAAAGATATAAGACCACAGACTGGCTGTATTTGGCGAACTATACGTGGTATGAGGAAGATACCTGGGGATGAAGGTCACATCGCCGGCTTTGAAGGGTACAGATTCTCCTTTGATCTCCATGACGCCGCTATCTGAATAGCATATACCAATCTCCAAATGGTTATGGAAATGGAGATGCTCACTTTTAATATCAGAAATCTTCCAACGTTCACCGCTTAATAGCAAGACAGGGAAATTTATGGGCAAGCTATAGTGTCGATATTCTATAACGGGCTTCTTTTTTCTGGGCATATTCAATACCCCCATGACTTTGGTTTTAACCAGCAGATATACATCAGGATTTTGTAAAATCCTCACATAAATGATTGGAAATGCGCAGTTTTGTTGCGAATATGCTTAGATGGAGACTATTTTACTGCGTACAATGGAATAAGTAAAGCGTTTTCAAAATAGTGACGAACAGCTCTCAAGCGCTTTTGGGAGCGTGGGCGCTAAGAGAGGGGAATAAAGATGCTTCAATTGGTTTGTGACAAGGAAGAGATATTAAAAGTTATCGACAAAGTCGTCAGAAAAACCATGACGATGGATTTAACGTGGGATTGGCCCTGCGGTGTGGCTTACTATGGTGTATCCAGAGCCTATACGAAAACAGGAAATAAAGAGTATTTAAATATGCTTGTGCAGTGGGCGGATGAATATATCGAGCTGGGTCTGCCGCACTGGACGGTAAACACATGTGCTATGGGCCATATGCTGATCACGTTGTATGAAGAAACAGGAGACCCAAAATATTGGGATATTGTGATGAGCAAGGTGGATTACATCCAAAACAATGCTCTCCGGTTCGGAGACCATGTTTTGCAGCATACGGTATCCGTGGCTAATGATTTTCCAGAACAGGCATGGGCGGACACATTGTTTATGGCGGCATTTTTTCTGCTGCGTGTAGGAACCAAATTAAAGGATGAGGCAATGATCCAGGACGCCTTAAATCAATATTACTGGCATATCAAATACCTGCAAGACCCTAGTAGCGGTCTCTGGTACCATGGCTACAATAATGTCAAGCAGGATCACATGTCCGGATTTTTCTGGGGGAGAGCGAATGCTTGGGGAGCATATACCATGTCGCAAGTCAAAATTCATTTAAAAGACTGGTACTTGTATCCGCAATGCATGGACGTAGAGTGTTCGCTTCGGGATCAACTGGCGGCACTAAAGGGTGTTCAAACGGAGAATGGTTTGTGGCGGACGGTACTGGATGACGAGGAGTCCTATGAAGAAGTGTCGGCATCTTGCGGTATCGCGGCGGCCATGATCAATAACGGCAATCCGCTGCATACCAAATACGTGCAAAAGGCATTGGAGGGCATCTTGAACCATATTAGCGAGGACGGTCGGGTACTAGGTGTGTCGGGCGGCACAGCGGTTATGAAAGATCGGGATGGGTATCGCAATATTCCAAAGGACTGGATTCAGGGCTGGGGTCAAGGCCTGGCATTGGCCTTTCTGTCTGATATGTTGAATTAGGAGGGAAGCAAGTTGTCCAAACAAACTACGGGGAACTTTACACTACCGGGAGAATCCGGTTATGAGGCGCTGACCCTGAAATTAGCTGAACGGTGGGGTGCCGATGTCATCCGTGATAGTGACGGCACGCAATTGTCCGATGAGATTATTAACGCTGGGTACGGCATATATTCGACAATCTGTATCATCAGAGATCATAATGAGTGGGCGTCCCGTAATCTGGATAAGCTGCAGCAGTGTTTTTTAATTACAAATCCAAAGGTAGCTGTACAAGATTATGTGTCCATCTATCTGATGGAGGATTTTTTTGCTGAACAGTTCAAAGTGAATGATTCCAAAGAAGCGTTTAACTATTGGCAGGTTTTTGACAGAACGACCGGAGAGGAAGTTCCAAGAGAACAGTGGAATTATGAAAGGGAATCCGGCAATGTGGTCATTACCGGAATTGTTCCTTGGCATAAATACACGGTAAGCTTTATGGCCTACCGGATCTGGGAAGAGATTTCCATGTACAATCACACCACGAATCATTGGGACAAAGAGCATTTGATGCAGATTGATCCTATCTATGCAGAAACGCAACAATATCTGCTGGATTGGATGGAAGATTGGTGTCTTCATCATAAGGAAACCACGGTTGTTCGGTTTACCTCCTTATTTTATAATTTCGTCTGGATCTGGGGCAGTAATGAGCGCAATCGCCATCTGTTCTCAGACTGGGGTTCATACGATTTTACGGTAAGCTCAAGGGCGCTTGATCTGTTTGCCAAGAAATACGGGTATTCGATGACTGCCGAGGATTTTGTTAATGGCGGGAAATACCGCGTCAGTCATATCCCGGCTGAGCAGCGCAAGCTGGATTGGATGGCATTTATCAATGATTTTGTAATCGAATTTGGCAAGAAATTAATTGATATTGTGCATAAGCACGACAAGCTGGCCTATGTTTTCTATGATGACAGTTGGGTTGGCATGGAGCCTTACAATGACCGTTTTCAAGAGTTTGGATTTGACGGGTTGATTAAATGTGTATTCTCAGGTTATGAGGCGAGGCTTTGTTCAGGTGTAAAAGTGAATACACATGAGATTCGGCTGCATCCTTACTTATTTCCGGTTGGCTTAGGCGGGCTTCCGACCTTTATGGAAGGGGGAAACCCCACGCTGGATGCCAAAAAGTATTGGATTAATATCCGGCGCGCCTTGCTGCGGGAGCCTATTGACCGGATTGGGCTGGGGGGATATTTGCATCTTGTAGAGCCTTACCCGGATTTTTGTGACTATATCGAAAAGATTGCCAATGAATTTAGAGAAATTAAAGAACTACATCATGAAGGCAAACCCTATCAAATGAAGACGAAGGTAGCTATTCTGCATAGCTGGGGGAAATTGAGATCGTGGACCTTGTCCGGCCATTTCCATGAAACGTATATGCATGATTTGATTCATGTCAATGAAGCTTTATCTGGATTGCCGGTTGAAGTGCAGTTCATTAATTTTGAAGATATCCGTCAGGGAATTCTACAGGATTGTGATGTAGTGATCAATGCCGGCTCTGCTGGTTCAGCATGGAGTGGTGGGGAGTACTGGAATGACAACAAGTGTGTGGACTTACTGACCCAATGGGTTTATGAGGGGGGTACCTTTATTGGCATCAATCAGCCTTCGGCGGTAGAAGGTCACGACAGCTTTTTTAGAATGGCGCATGTTCTCGGACTGGATGAGGATACAGGCTCCAGGGTAGGTCATGGAAGATGGACATATGAGGTTAGGGATGAGTATGGTTTGGTGCCTGAGGGGGCAAGTATAACGCCAAAGAATAGCATTTATCTTACGGATGGGTCAGCTGTGGTAGTGGAGGAAGCAAGTGGTATGATAACACTGTCTATACATGCCTTCGGTAAAGGAAAGGGAATTTACCTTCCTTCATTCGAATTCAGCTGGGAGAACACAAGATTGCTGCTGAATATGATTCGCTTTGCGGGCAATGAGTTACATGAAACGAAGTATATTACGGATAACCTATATACAGAGTGTGCTTATTATCCAGAAAGTAAAATGTTGGTGGTTATTAACAATAGCGATCAACTTCAAAGAACGACGGTTGATACGGAATATGGCAAACAAACGATGGAATTAGATCCGTATGACACCATGATCACTCGTATTGGCTTAACAAAATCGGTATAGAAACGGAAAATAATAAGAGTAGCGGTGTCAAGCCCTCCTTTATTTAAGGAAGGGCTCTTTGTTTTAGCACCTCCAGAAAATCCAGCCAATTTACCGGGGATTTTGTCCATTCAAAAGTATCTACTCCATCATTAACTATAAGTAAAACAATGAAGGAGATGATTTCTTTGAGAAAGGCAACCTTAGTTAAAATTAGAAAAGCGGAAGCAAAACTGGGGAAAAAACTGAAAAAAAGAAGTCACGTGGTTATGAATCTTAAAAAAGCCATTCGTGTAACTCAACTTGGAGATGGATTTGCGCGTTTCACTTTCGCTGCGGTTACTATCCCCCCAAATAGCTTTAGAAGCACTACGATTAACGGTAACGACTACAATCTGATTAGCGGTTCATGGATTTTCTCTGGAAATCAGCAAGGGTTTCTTCTCGATAACTATTCTGCGGCGGAAGACAGATGGTTCTTTACTGCATGGAATCCAACTGGATTCACAAGAACGGTCTCCTATGCTGTTATCGCCAAACGGAAGCCATAATTCAAATGTCATCGTTAGCAAGGAAAAGGAGCTTGATCCTTCTTTTCCTTGCTAAAAGGTAGAGGAAATGTTGAACAAACCTTCGATGATCTTATAATTTTTGATAGTGGTTCAAGAGATGCTCAACTTTTTCTTTAATAATCTGTTTTAAAGATTCAGGCTTCACAGATCGTACATAATGACCATATCTCATAAAATAATGAGCGATAAACTCTTCTTCTCCAGGATTATAGAATCCCTTAATGACTGTCTTATCACCATTTTCTATTTTCATAGAGGGATAATGTTCTTTATAGAAAATGTCCTTCGCTTGTTCTACAATCTCTACTTCAAAGTCAATGCTCTTCTCGGATTGATACATTTCTAATGAACGATTAAGGAGCTCATCTATAGAAAAGTCAGAATTGCTCTCCTCTTCTTCTATTAAGGTTATTCGATCACATCTGAAAACTCTATATTTATTCGTATTTAACTCTATGCCAGTAGCATACCATTGACCAAACTTAGCGGAAATTTTGAAAAATTGAATATAGTAACTTTTTTTCTGATTATTTTTTACATATTTAACTTTACAGGTACTCTCATTAAGAATGCTTGTTAGAATTTTATCTAAATAACGACTAACATGAGTATGCTGATATACTTCAAATTGTAAGACCTTTTTCATTTTATGAATCTGGTCTATTTGTGTTTTAGAAAGACAGTGTTCAAACTTTTCATTGAGTTTATTAATACTTAAATGAAAGGGGGTGGATTGATAAGCTTCTAACGTCAACATTGCAAAGTACAGAGCATATACTTCATCCATCGTGAAAATAATGGGAGATAACAACCTATTTTTTAAGATACCATATCGCCCATGTCTGCCATGTTCCGAAAAAATAGGCATACCTAATTGTTCTAATGAATGAATATCACGTAGAGCTGTACTTTTTGAAATATGGTATTTATCCATCAGGTCATTTAAATTAAAGAACTCTCGACTGTTTAAGTATCTGATCATATCATTTAATCTTTCTGATTTCTTCATCTAAACCTCCTTATAAAGGTGTCATGTTTTGATACCTTTTTATATGATAATAAGCTTAAGGGAATATATCAAATTCATAAGATATCTACCTGAGGATTTTACAAAATCCTGACTAAGATTATATATAAAGGAGATTGATATCATGAGTGCAACACTGGAAGTAGCTATTTTCTTATCCATGAACGGAAAGGCAAAGGAAGCTATGCATTTTTACAAAAAACACTTCAACGCAGAGGAATTGTTTCTGGTTACCTATCAAGACATGGCCCAACGTGACAGTTCCATACAGATTACGGATGAAAATGAAAATTATATTTCTCATTCTGTCTTATCCATCGGAAAAACAAAAGTAATGATAGCAGAAGATACAATGAATCCCAGTGAAAAATATACAGTTGGTAATAACACTTCATTATGTATTCAAAGTGCTGACTTAGAAGAAATTAAACATTTTTATCATAGCTTAATTACAGATAATCGCGTGAAAATTATCGTGCCTTTATCTAATAATATGTTTAGCCAAGCCTACGGTATTATTGAAGACCCGTTCGGTATTCAAATACAATTAATGTTTGATAATCGATTACAATAAAAAGGTTGTTAAAAGCTAAAAAGCACAATAGCATGGTGAAAAGTGGATAATAAATGGACAGAGGTAAAAACTAAAAGGGGAAAATCCAAGATACCACAGCAGAAAAGGAGACACTATGACGGAGAGAAAAGAAATAGCAGATAAAATAGGGTGGAACTTCGACAACAGTTACTCTCGTCTGCCGGAATCCATGCTTACAAAGCTCAACCTAACTCCTGTCCGCTCACCAAAGCTGATTATACTTAATCATCCGTTGGCAGCATCACTGGGGTTGAACGGCACGGCGCTGCAAAGGAATGATGGCGTAGCGGAGCTGGCCGGCAACCAAATTCCTGAAGGGGCTACGCCTCTTGCTCAAGCTTACGCAGGACATCAATTCGGGCATTTTAACATGTTAGGAGACGGTCGTGCTCTGCTGCTTGGCGAACAGATCAATCCCTTGGGTGAACGGGTTGATATTCAGCTCAAGGGCTCTGGCAGAACGCCATACTCCCGTGGTGGTGACGGGCGTGCGGCACTTGGTCCGATGCTTCGTGAATACATCATTAGTGAGGCGATGCATGCGCTAGGTATTGCTACCACCCGCAGCTTGGCGGTGGTATCCACAGGTGAGACGATCATCCGGGAAACCGAGCAGCCCGGTGCCATTCTGACCCGTGTGGCTGCCAGTCATCTTCGCGTCGGAACCTTTCAATACGTCTCAGCATGGGGCACGTCCGAAGATCTCCGTGCTCTGGCTGATTATACATTGGAAAGACACTACCCGGAAGTTGCCAATGACGAAAACCGTTACCTTTCACTGCTTCAGGAAGTGATTAAGCGTCAGGCCGAGCTGATTGCCAAATGGCAGCTGGTTGGTTTTATTCACGGGGTGATGAACACCGACAATATGACCCTTAGCGGAGAAACCATTGATTATGGTCCTTGCGCCTTCATGGATACCTATGATCCTGAGACGGTATTCAGTTCCATCGACAGGCAGGGACGCTATGCTTATGCCAATCAGCCGCATATTGCTGCGTGGAATCTCGCGAGATTTGCTGAGACGCTCTTGCCACTGCTGCATGACAACAGGGAGCAGGCTGTCACACTGGCTGAGGATGCAATTTCAGATTTTGTAAAAATGTTTCACAGTCACTGGCTTGCAGGAATGCGAGCGAAGCTAGGGATCTTTAACGAAGAGCAGGAGGATGAATCTCTTATTGAGGATCTTCTGAATATCATGCAGAAGCATCGTGCTGACTACACCAATACCTTCCGTGCCCTAACTTTGGACAAGCTGGAGGATACGGTTCTGTTCAGCACTGAGGAATTCACCCAGTGGCACGAGCAGTGGCAGGCGAGACTGGGCAGACAGCAGGAATCCCAAGATTCATCGCATCAGCTGATGCGCAGCAGCAATCCTGCAATCATCCCGCGCAACCACCGAGTAGAAGAAGCATTGGAAGCTGCGGTGGAACGAGAAGACTACCATGTGATGGAGCAACTCCTTGAAGTTCTTTCGAACCCTTATGCTTATTCTGACGAACAGGCTATTTACTCTACATTGCCTGAGAAATCCAACTGCTCATACCGAACCTTTTGCGGTACCTAATGTAATGTAATCATGTTGAACAACTCGATGATAACCTATTTCATGCGTTGGTGGAGAAGATAGCCATTCTCTCACCAGCGCATTTTGTTTTTATTTTGGTAGGCTGCAACTAATTAATCCAGCTCTTGACCGTCATTTTCGATTTGTATGTGCCCGCAATAAAGACATTGATGCGTACAGTTCTGTGTAAG
This sequence comes from Paenibacillus sp. FSL H8-0168, assembly GCF_038592955.1. Lineage (NCBI taxonomy): Bacteria > Bacillati > Bacillota > Bacilli > Caryophanales > Paenibacillaceae > Paenibacillus > Paenibacillus sp. FSL H8-0168. The sequence goes on from NZ_CP151948.1 coordinate 1,009,560, forward strand.
AGCAGGCTGGCCTTCGATGCGCATGTCGCTTTTTCCGTTCAGCCAAGGCATCGTAAGAACAGGAATACATGGAGCCTTTTTCACCCCATAAATATCGACCATCTCACTGGCTTGCACAGTCGGATTCAGCGGACTGGAGCAATTTCCAAAAGATTTTATGTTCACTCCAGGCACATAATCTCCAATATTCATCTGGGCTTTATTTTTGACATACACCCCGTGGCTAAAAGGGCGCTTCAAACGCGTAGGCTGTGTACCGTAACTACAGCTTAAAATCGCACCTGCCACGACATAGCTTTTTTTCGCACCTGACCCAGGCTGCACACTTGCTTCTTCCATACGGATTATTCCTCCTTTGTGGACATCTCCACTTTTTGCACACGAACACCTGTAAATGGACGACGCAGCAGACTTTCCGCTACCGCGAGATTGATATAGATATGAGCTTCCAACAAGCCGGCGATCCGAAATATAGACGATTGGATTTTTCCGTGTTTAAGTACCAACTGCTTCAAGGTATGGTCAGGATACCACTCGGTTTGTGAGGAAAGACAATCCACCACAGGTGGACGCAATATCCAGTACACATCCTGCCTGGCCTTCTGAAAATCGGTAAGTATAGCGACCTTCCATTCCAGCTCCGGCATATATTTTTCCAACAGGACTTTCATGGAGTCTGAAACCAGTGGCAAAGGGAACTCCAGAAAATCCGGATATACGGTTCGTGGATCTGTATGTACTGCTAAAAACAGGGGAGTGTCCTCCGCCTGAATGGTATGACCCGAAAGGAGTTCTTCCACCTGCAAGGGAGACAGGGGCGCAGTCTCTACCCGATGCTTTACGCGCTCGTCCACCATGAGTCGAAAATATCTCATTTACCCCCACTCTCCTTACTCACTGTATCTGTTACCTGTGTAACCAGGGGTGCTTCTACAGCAGCAAGACCAATGGCTTCGCTTAGTTGGATATCTGTAAAGATTGCCCGGTGTAGCTTTGCCCCTGTAAAATTAGCTTTTACTAAACATGCACCTATAAACGAAGCGTCAGTGACATCAGCTCCTACAAAGCAGGCACCTGTTAGATCCGCGCCGTTAAATAAAGCTCTTTGCAGCGCGGCATCTTGGAAAGTAGCTCCTTGAAGCTGTGCCTGTTGAAAACGAGCTCCCTGTAAATTAGCTCTTGTAAAATCCACTCCATCCAATCCTAACGGTTCCCAATCCAGCCAAGCATCCGATCCATATTCGCTATTGCTTAAAACTTCGTCCAGTACAGCCTCTTGCAGGGAACAGCCACGGAAATCGGCTCCGTGAAGCAGGCTGTGCGAAAAGTCGGTTCCATCTAGCTGAGCTTCTTGCCATACCGTGCCTACGAGGATACAGTGATGCAATCGGCTTTGTTGCATCCCGATCTGGCGAAAGACTGTATAACGAAAATCCAAGGAACTGTAATCTCCATCCGACAATTGCACTTGAGACAGTGCTTGGTAGCTGTAGGCCGATCCTTCTTTTTCCTCCAGCCAAGACTTTATGATGTTAGCATCCACGGGTCTTCGATCTTCCCGGTACACGGAGACACTATGATCCATATACTCTCCGACGCGAATCTCAAAAGCTTCTTCACGATCCAACGCCTCAAACTCTGGTAGGTGGACTGCTTGCTTCATAGCCTGACGAACCAGACTAACGATCATCGTATGAAGATATCCCGCTGCTTCCAGCATGATCTGCTCTAATTCAAGTTCGGAAAGGGAGACTTGCTGGTTCAAGGTTTCAGCCCCAAGTTGTTCATGTAATTGAGTCCAATAGAGAAAAATCCAACTTGCATCGTATTCCAACTGAACGGGCTCAGCATCAAGTATCCATAAGGCATCCGTAGCTTCAACAAGATAAACGGGCTTCTGTTCAAGCCATGTGGTGCGCAGCATGGAGTAGGTGATGTAACCGATAAGACCTTTACGACCTGTGAGTTGCTTTTGCCGAACCAGCTCACAAAAGGCGCGAAAATGTTCTACTATATGCTGTAATCGTTGTGTTTGTGTTGATGTACATTTCAACGCCCATTCTTTGCGAATGAGAGACCAAGCCTGTTGAAGAGCTGCTTGTTGCTGATCTAACACATCTGTTTGCTTTTCCATTGCTAATCATCCTTAATTTGACTTCACTTCGCTGCCTTTCATATCCGCTGACCCGCTTAATTCAATATGACTGCCGTTACAATCCATACGGAGCTGACTACCTGCGGACAGGCTCATCGTCTTTCCCGCAGACAGGCTGAGATTGCCTCCTGCCGAAATATTCACTTGCTTGCTGCTGGTGATATGAATGCCTTCTTTATCATCCAGTTTGATGTAAATAGCGCCGTCCTTGGCTGTAACGACCAGTTCATCCGGTCCCAGTCGAACTTCCTTGCCATGCGGGGTACGCCATATTTTCATTTGCGGATTGGAAAAATGGTTATGCGTACTCTTGCGATCTGCCCGTCTCACCGCACTACCTGCCACGCCGTCTTCTTCCCGACTACCGGGGAAATAGAGAGAAACGGAATCGCCTTTTTCTGGCATGACGTACCAGCCAGTATGGCCACCGCCACTGTAAACAGTAGAATAGTTGAACCAGTGTGCTTTGCTTGCGTCTTGTTGTTCATCACAATCCAGATGAATGCGTACCTGATCCTGACGTACGTCCAGTACAACACCGCTTAATGAGGCTCCTGCCAGCTTATCCTGGTAGTAGCTTTTTTGCCGAAATCCCTGGTAAGAACCCAACACATACTGATGCCGCAGCAGTCCTTGACTCATGGCGGTGTAGGCTTCCATGACATACAGGTTATGCCCCTGAAAATTCAACTGAACGCCCAAGTCGAGTACCTCATCTGTTTCTACCTCATAAAAAATAAAATCGTGTTCACTCAGTTTGGTCTGTTCATTCTCCTGAAAATAACGAAAAGGAAGCAATTGCTTACGTACGGTATAACGGGTATGATCCAGTATCGCCTGTGCAGGGCTGTCCTCAATACCAAAATAAAATTTGGGACTGTCAAAACGGGCTACAGGCATCAGACTCGTATGATAACGGGAGGCTATGCGTCTTAAAAAAGCCCAGTCTGTCTCCTGATACTGAATGGCAAGCCGCCCGATGGCTTCTCCGCCAGTAGCCCCGTCGATCACATCCAGTCCTTCATAGTCCTTACCTATGTGCTCCAGCATTTGAGGAATCGTCATTTTCGTATACTGAAAAGAACGAGTACGCTGCTTCATGTCCATCCGGTATGTATGGGAAATGGCTTCCACCTCCAGATAGTACACACCTCGCACGACTTTTACCTCGACCGAGAGGGCAATCCCACTAAATAGCGGCTTGCTTGCGCCAGATTCATCTTGTTGGCTGACTTCAATGATGGTATTTTTTTCTGTCGTTTCCACGTAACTGTCTTGCAAGTCTTCGGGGATAACACCTGTAAAATAAAGCCGAGTATGCTCGTTAACTCTTTTCGTTAAGGTGAGCTCTTCTAGATCAATTTGTTCATAAGGGTGAATTTGAATTTGATCGTATCCCAGACTCATGGTGTAGTCATTCCTTTCTCATTTGTAGAATAGGCAGAGGTGGGGAGTACAGAAAGGGATTGAACCCAGTATTCCGCTACAGGTAACCAGACTTCGAGATCTGCCTCCAGACAGCTAAAGGAACCTATGACAACTCGTCCTTTGTGGATAAAGAGCAGCATTTCGTTGTATAGATTACCGTCGATCCCCGCCGCCACAAAACGAATCTGTCCAACTGAAAGTCCGGAACAGTTGGTGACCATTTCGGTACCTAACCAGTTGCGAATCGGTTGTACAGACCGTAGAATATCCGCCATTTGCTCTATAAAATCGGGCAGTTCTTCCGCTTCCAGAGCGGTATCTGTAGGATTAAAAGTGATATTGATGGTCTCCTCAGATGAGGTATAAATGACCTTTGGTCGATGCTCTGAAGGATATTTGATTATAGCTTGCTCCATTGGCATAGGAGTAAAGGACTTGGGGATGTAGAAACCAATCTCTCCGTGTAGTATTGTAATGGGCTCCAACGTGAGATAATCATTTTCAACATGAAGTAGCTTTGTTTCTTCAAACATGGAACCGTCCTGTTCCGATTTCTGAGTTTGAGCTGGGATGGATTTCACATTATCGTTATTAGCTGTCTTCTGATCCACCATTTTAGCTTTGAGGCTAAGTATATGCTCGTCTAGATAGTTCATAGAAAGCCCCCTTTTAGGAAAAATACGCGTTTGTACTTGAATATGTAAAGATGAGAGGAGATATTTAAGTACAGAACCAACATATGTATTTATCGGTTAAAAGAGAGATTTAGTTTACAAAATGAACCATTCGTTGGAGGAGCATTGTTCGATATTAGATTCTATTTCATTCCATAACGCCTTTTTGCCGTAATAATTCGGTTGTAGTACTCCAAAGTAGGCGTTGCATCTTGATATCCCCACCAGGATATGTCGGCACAATCGGCTTACCAGTACCAACATTAAAATATCCGCCTGTCACTTCTTGATATTGGGATTCTGTTGCTAAACGAATAATGATGTCCGCTCCTTTCCGTGGGTCTCCGATATGCAAAGCGTTCAATATTTTCGCAAGTATCGAAGAAAATCCTAACTCGCGACCAAGGCCGGTAACGTTAAAGCCTGGATTAAGTGCGTTAACTACGATTCCAGTTCCATCTAGCTGACGTCCAAGTTCTTCTGTAAACATGATATTAAGAAGCTTGGTCTTTCCGTATATCTTAGATGAACCTCTTGCTGTAAATGCAGATGTATCTGTTAAATCCTCCGGTAATTTTAATTCACCATGGTTGCGTGATGCTTCAGAAGCCACATTGACGATCCTAGCATTTGTGGATTCCATGAGTGAATTGAGTAGTGTATGTGTTAACAGCCACGGTGCAAGATAGTTTACGGCTATCATTTCTGCCAAACCCTCTGAGGTTATTCGCTGTTCAAATCCATGTAATCCAGCATTGTTCACTAATACATCAATCTTTGGATAATTAGCTTTAATTTCATCTCCCATACGTTTGACATCTTTCATAAGAGACAGGTCTCCGAAAAAAAAGTCCACCTTTGTATTGGGCGCCAGATCTTTTAAAATATTTTTAGTCGTTTCAGCACGTTTTTCATTTCTGGCTGTTAAGACTAGATGTGCCCCACGTTTGGCTAATTCAATTGCTACCCATTGTCCAAGACCGTTAGTAGCACCAGTGATTACAATAATCGGGTATATCGACATATAAATCATCCTCCAAATTCTCGATCCAATTACATCCATATTCATGTCTACGCTTTACGGTTGTGGATGCTTTATACTGTAGATCTTCTGCTTGACACTTACCAAAGTTGAAAATATGATTGATATATATCAAGTATATGTATTTTGATTGATATATGTCAAATATATATTCGAACTCATTCAAATAAGGTGGAGACATATGGATAATAAAACTCAACATCCAGATTCTACAAGAGAGCAATTAGAACTGAATCTTGGTGAACAACTTAATGCACTTATAAGCGCGTCGCATGCACTCAATGTAAAAACTGCGGCACTTTTCGATCCATCATTACAACCTGCAGCTTTTCTGATTGTACGTTGTCTCCTGTCATACGGTCCGGCAAGCGCTACATTTTTGGCGGAATCCACCGCTATGGATCGAAGCTCTGTTAGTCGGCTTGTTACTCAGCTTAAACACTTGAATTATGTAAAAAGTGAAACTCATCCTGAGGATCGTCGGGGAGTGTTGATATCCCTGACAGCCAATGGTCGTGAAAAAGCCTTGGAAGCTTTAAAAGAAAAAGAAAAAGAGTTTTATCAACGTATTTCAACATGGGAGGATTCTAAACTTGAAGCGTTCATCGAGATGCTGAAGTGTTTTAACGGGTATGATTGCGAGGATTAATGATTCAACATAAAGCATCGTATGATGAAAAAAGGAGGCATTTTAAAAGTGAAAGAAAAAAATGTTAGGGAAATTAGAGTCTCTGATTATCATGATATTTATTTGTTGAACCAAGATTTTAACCCCAATCTATATCTATTTTCTGAAGAAAAAGTAAAAGAGAAGATTGAAATGATTATAAAAAAATCAAAAGATGTGATCTTTGTTTATGAAGAAAATAACGAGGTGTTAGGATATATTCATGGAAGCCCACATGAATTACTTTTTTCTGAATCTTTGGTAAATGTACTAGGATTTGTTGTTAAAGAAAAGTATAGAAGTCAAGGTGTAGGTAGCATGTTGATTGAGCGTCTTGAACAGTGGGGGAAGTCCCATGGATTTTCCGGGATCAAACTGTTATCTCATCCAAGTAGGATACAGGCTCACAGGTTCTACGAACGACGTGGCTATATGTTTACCAAGGATCAAAAAAATTTTATAAAAAATCTCAAATGAATACATATTCATCATTGAATAAGTGGTTCAAAACCCTGATCTTCATCTCCTTGTTTGGAATTCATGCCTAGTTATATCACAAGGTAATGTTTGAAATGTTGCTCTTTCATTCGGATTTCATGTTTTTCACTGTAAGAATACAGATTTCAAATAGGCTTAACATCGTGATATTTATCATTGAAGAAATATGTATGTTTAGCACTCTAATGCATTGCATTAAATTGACCATTGTTCAGAAAATATGAATAGCCTTCCTTTCCATTTCATGCCTAAAAATGTCTGCTAATTAGCAGTTGTATTTAGGCGTTTTTTGTCATACAATGCATCTAATGCTACGGACTCGGTCTTAGAAACAGTAAGGTTTGGACGGTAAATAGGACGTGGTTTCCTTGTATAATTACGAATCGTGGAACTACTTTGTAGTTGTTCACTCACGACCACGTCAGTCTGAAAAATTAATAATGTTTGGGGACAGTTTTCCGGATCATTAGCGTTTGATGATGAACATATACGAAGGGGAGCGTTCTTTTGGAATCGAAACAATTAACGAGAGGGCTAAAGCCACGGCACGTTGAGTTGATTGCGCTTGGAGGTACGATTGGCGTCGGTTTGTTTATGGGGTCGGCAAGTACGATAAAATGGGCAGGTCCCTCAGTGCTGTTGGCTTATCTCTTAGCTGGGATTATTATGTTTTTTGTCATGCGGATCATGGGGGAAATGCTGATTCTTGAACCGGTGACAGGCTCATTCGCTACATTTGCTCATAAATATATCAGCCCTTTAGCCGGTTTCTTGACCGCCTGGAGCTATTGGTTTTTATGGGTTACCGTAGGGATGGCAGAAGTCACTGCGATTGGGGTATATGTGGGCTACTGGTTCCCAGATATCCCGCAATGGTTGCCGGCTTTGGCAGGTGTAATTATTATTGCATTGGCCAATTTGGCGGCTGTGAAATTTTATGGGGAATTTGAGTTTTGGTTTGCGATGATTAAAATTGTCGCCATTATCTTCATGCTAGTAGTTGGTACGGGGATGATTTTCTTTGGACTCGGTAACGGTGGACAACCGATAGGTCTATCCAATCTGTACAGCCAGGGAGGCTTCTTTGCAGGTGGTTTGAAAGGGTTTCTATTTGCACTCTGCATTGTAACAGCGGCTTACCAAGGGATAGAGATGGTAGGTATTACGGCAGGTGAAGCTGAAAATCCAAAGATGACACTGCGAAAAGCCATTAAAAACATCATCTGGCGTATTTTGATTTTCTACGTGGGTGCAATCTTTGTCATTGTTACGATTTATCCTTGGAACCAAATAGGCGAGATCGGCAGCCCATTTGTTCTGACTTTTGCCAAGGTAGGAATTGTGGCTGCTGCGGGTATCATTAACTTTGTTGTACTTACAGCTGCGATGTCAGGTTGTAACAGTGGTATTTACAGTGCGGGCAGAATGTTATATACATTGGCTAAGAACGGACAAGCTCCTAAGTTCTTTGGGAAGGTTTCCGCAAGCGGCGTCCCTAGAAATAGTATAATAACGACCATTTCCTTGCTGCTGGTAGGGGTGTTATTTAACTACTTAATGCCTGATTCCAAACTGTTTCTGTATATTTACAGCGCCAGTGTTCTTCCAGGCATGGTACCGTGGTTTGCATTAGCCATCAGTCAATTTAAATTCAGGAAAAAGTGGAAGGACGAAATGAAGGATCACACCTTTAAGTCTCGTTTTTTTCCAATCAGTAATTACATCACCATTGTCTTTTTGTTGCTGGTGATCGTTGGAATGTGGTTTAATCCAGACACACGCTTGTCGTTGATTGTCGGAGCAACATTTATGGCGATCGTCATTATTGGATATTTTGTCTTTGGCATAGGAAAGCGGCAGAAAATTGAAGAATTAGAGGAAAACTAAAGATTGCTAAATATGTAACACTTGCCGAGCGCAATTCAGATGATCCTGAGTTCGCTCGGCTTTTCTTTTACATGACGAGAGAGAGGGCTAGGGAAGGTTATTACTGAGGTATAGAACCGTGTGGTTAGCCTGTTCGCACTACAAGTGTAAATACAAATACAAAAAAAGTGAGAAGGGAAACGATAAAGCTGGCTATTGCCATACTTTTACGATTGGCCTTAAACTCCGTGATGCCAGAACATAAAAGCACGAGACTAAGAAAAAATTGTGCGATTTTGTATGAATGCTTGTAGGTATCTGGATATACGAGGGATAAAGAGGAAAAGATCATAACAACTACAGCAAATATTAAAGTGAGGATTCTGTAAATATCCATTTTCTTGAACATAGATAAGTTCCACCTTCCTATATATTCCTATTGCATTATATTCTAAGGGTGGAATCTTTGGATTACAAATAAATACAAAAAGAGGAAATGGACAATAAGATGGTAGACAGAATAAAGTGAAGGTGTCCCAAGTAATACTTTGGGGACACCTTCACAATTAAAATCACTTGTACAACTTATGATTTACATAGCTTACATTGTGCTAATGTCAATTACGAATCTATACTTCACATCAGAAGCTAACACTCGTTTGTAGGCTTCATCAATCTGGTCGGCCGAAATTACTTCAATTTTAGGAACAATATTGTGTTTTGCACAAAAATCCAACATTTCCTGTGTCTCACGGATGCCTCCTATCATTGAACCAGCAAATGAACGGCGATGTCCGATAAGGGACATCACATTTAGTGACAACGGCTCCCCAGGGGCACCGACATTCACCAAAGTTCCATCTAGATTGAGTAGTGCAAAATAAGCATCCATATCGATGGCAGCACTTACCGTGTTAATAATCAAATCAAAGTGCCCAGCAAGTTTTTCAAATGTTTCTGGTTCGCTTGTAGCATAATAGTGATCAGCACCAAATTGCAAGCCATCATCTTTTTTCTTTAATGTTTGGGATAGAACGGTTACCTCAGCACCCATAGCATGTGCGATCTTGATAGCCATATGGCCAAGGCCTCCCATTCCCACAACGGCCACTTTCTTATCTGGACCAGCACCCCAGCGGTTCAACGGTGAATAAGTCGTAATACCTGCACAAAGTAATGGAGCAGCCACGTCAAGCTCAATGTTATCTGGAATTTTTACTACAAAATCCTCAGTTACGACAATGTGGGTAGAATATCCGCCTTGTGTAGGCTCGCCGTATTTGTCAACACCAGCATAGGTAGGGACATTTCCTTTAAGGCAGTATTGTTCCTCTCCTTTACGACAGTTCTCACATTCGCCACAGGAATCAACCATACAGCCAACCCCTACCCGGTCACCAACTCTGTACTTTGTAACCTCAGATCCTACCTCCGTGACAATCCCTGCAATTTCATGTCCAGGTACGAGAGGGTAGTTTACTGGCCCCCATTCGCCGTGAGCAGTGTGGATGTCAGAATGGCATATGCCGGCATATTTAATTTCAATCAGAACATCGTGTGAATCAAGATCCCGTCGTTTAATTTCAGCCGATCGAAACGGTTTGTCTGGGCCATCGACAGCTCGTGCTTTAGCAGTTATCATAAACAGCCTCCTATTATTTGAATTTTTCAAGAGAATGAAGTTATATCGGTATAAATTGAAAACTAGCTGAAGCGGTTGAAGTTCCCCTTCATTCATTTCCATTTATACTTTTTCTCTTGCAAATCAATGTTAACCCTTATAGTTAACTCTAAGTCAAGCGACAGGTTCAGGTACATTACATCTATTAATAAAGCCTCTATCCAGTAATGTTGTTTTCTTGCTAATTATATTTCGTTAGATAGCACCTGATTCTACTTTTCCTATAAGGGGACTTTGACATTCAACAAATAACTTGATAGAATCCCCCTTATATCATAGAGTTAACTCGAAGTCTATGTCATTAAAAATAGGAGATACATGATGAAGACATATTCTATCAGCGAAGTTGCAAAAGAATTGAATCTTACAGCATACGCTTTGCGTTACTACGACAAGGAGGGACTTATGCCTTTTGTAGAACGGACGTCTAGCGGAACAAGATTATTTAAAGAATCCGATATCGACGCTTTAAAAATAATTGAATGTCTAAAATCCACCGGGATGCCGATCAAAGAAATTAAAAATTTCATTGATTGGTGTTCTGGTGGGGATTCCACACTACAACAAAGATATGACATGTTTATGGAACGAAAAGCTACTGTAGAAGCACAAATGGAAGAACTTAAAAAAACAATGGAAGTTATTGAACATAAATGCTCATATTACAAAACTGCATTGGAAGCCGGAACGGAAAATATTCATAAAAACAATAAAATAGGGAGTCTCATTACTAACTAATAGAAAAGCATCTGTAATTCATCCATTTCTATATGAATTACAGGTGATTTCGTTTGTAATATTCGATTTACTACAACCTACTGATTTAAAACAGCGCGATCGGCTTTAGAAAACTAGGAACCAACTATAATGTAACTTGAACAGACAGGAGTAGTACCGAGGATCAAGTATTCCGAAAGTCAACGGGCAATTTGCCCATTATATAGCAGCAACCGATCAGCAGAATACAGGCAAATAGTTTAAATCATCTTTTGCAATAATACCCATACGTACCCCATCCGAGAGAGAAAGCTCAAATTATCTTGAGAACAGGCTAATATGGAAAGGACATAATTTATCCATACTTTCTTCTAATATTTAACTGTTGATAGATTTATTGAAAAGCTATAATGCTAATGATGATTTGAGTGTACTTGGAGAAAAGAGGGTGAGGGTATGAAGTTGAAAAAATGGCCGTTGGTATTCATGGTAGGTATTCTCATGCTGTTATCCTTAGGCTGGAACAGTGGAGTATCTTATGCGAAATATTATTACGAATACACTTGGGATCAGTACAAGGGGACTGAAATCAAGACGTATAGGTTGACACCAGTAGCTGGAAGAGCTGGATTAATGGATCAAGAAAAGGCCTTGGCTACTATTGGCAAAACCCCGAATGTGTATGGAAAGTTCAGTGGCTATAGAACAGAAAAAACAACTGAAATAGCAACCAAGAGTGTAACGGATGAGGTTTATAAATATGCAGTTGTTGATTTTATTAGCGACAAGGAGCCAGAAATTGTAGAATACGTTAATCCAAAAGGCGGAGTTCCTCATAGATGGAACGGAACCGATGAGATTCGAATTTTTATGAGAGGGTCTGAGGCAGCTTCTTTGGCAGAGCTGTTTTATGAGGGAACTCCAAGTGAAGGACGATATCATTTTAATGCTGACGATGTCTACTTAGTTACATTCTGGTCCAGCACAGTAAAACCAATCACTGAAATGTCTGCTGAAGCACTAATTGAGGAAGGCCCTTCTACGCTTATAAATCGAGAGTTGGTAGGCCAAATAAAAGACAAAGATCCTGCTGCTTATCCGCAAAACGGAACTTTAAACGGCTACTTTTATGTTTATAAGGGTTCTGAGTTTAAAGAGAATTAAAAGAGCAGACAGGAATTAATAAGTATATATGTACACGAGAACGAGATAACATTTTGTATTCTCCAAGCGAATGCGGATACAGATGTTATCTCTTTTTTTATTTGTATACGGGATCAACATAGTAACTCAAAAAGGTGATAAATATTTAATTACCAATGAAAACCATTGTTTAGTGATAGGGAATTACGGCTTAAAAAACATGGTGAATAAACAGGACATTAGATTGCCAAAACCACTTTTTTTGCTGGCTTTATTCAATCCTAGGGAGATTATTCCGATAATTCAAGTATATACAGTTTGGTGTTAACAGTAATGAAAAACCGTTTGAAAACAAGAGAGATTAATTTTCAAAGTTGATATGAAGGTACAGGTGAAAGTGGCCCAGTGCTATCTCGTAAAGGAGGTGTAATAATCTCGAATAATGAATTATGAGAAAAAGTTAAAACAAATTAGGCTTTACATGGCTGGTTTACTGGCTGTCTGGTTGTTCTGTATACATAGTGCGCCTGTTTTTGCGGACAGAGCCTTTAATGATATCGAACATTCCTATGCAGCTGATGCGATTGAGACCATGGCTGCTCAAGGTTATGTTACGGGTTATCAGGATGGGAGCTTTCGACCTTTACATTTTATCTCACGACAGGAATGGGCAAGCATTTTCGCTAAAACCTTAAAGCGAACATCGAATAACAGAGGCGTAACTTCTTTTCGTGATGTGTCACCATGGGCTCTACCTTATGTACAGGCCTTACAGGAAGAGAGAATTACGAAAGGAATTAGTGATCAATTATTCGGTGCCAAGCACAATATGACTCGTCAGGATATGGCCGTTTGGTATGCACGGTATTTTGGTGTTACTGAAGATACCCGATATGCTGGTATATCCAGTTTTGTGGATCAATCTGATATATCAGATTATGCACAAACGAGCGTATGGCTGATGGAACGGCTGGAACTGATCGAGGGAGATACGAATCACTATTTCCATCCTAAAGAGTCTGTGAGACGGCAGGACGCCACGCTGGTTGCTTATCGGATATGGTTAGGCGGTGGAGGTCTGAGAGAACGTGCCAAGCGTTTGCTGGAGTCATTAGGAAGTGGAACTGTAGCGATACCTCACACGGCCAGCCAACAAGAATCGAAGAAGATCACGGTAGATTTGACACCGGAAACTAGTCAACAACCTGTGAATTCGGAAATTGAGGAGCCTAAAAAGCATCGCCCAAGCCCCGATTCACCGGAGTCGCCGGTGACACCACCGGAGCCGAAGCCGGAACCGCCAGTTACACCACCGGGACCTAACCCCAAACCACCAGTAATTCCGGCAGATCCACCAGTGCTTCCACCGGATCATTCTTCGGATTTTCTGGTAGATGAGGTCGTAATCAAGGCGCAGGAGCTGGTAAATCAGCCGGAAAGGTACCCTTCGTATCAGCTATCCTTTCAGCTCTACAATAAAGGGCGACCCGTAAGCATTCCTGCTGCCAGCGTCACAAGTGTTACGTACACATTTAGTGATGGGTTAGGTATTTTTGATGAACAAGGGAAAATCGCACATTCCGAAAATATTCCGGCTACGGATAGCTTCATTCCTGTAGAAATGAAGGTCACTATTGCCAAACCTTATCAGGTTCTTACAGCTCAGACCAAGCTGATCGTGAAAGGGAAGACTCCGCCGGCAGAGCCACCGAACGTAATCAGGTCCGTATACTTGGCCACGTATACTATTTCAGAGGCTGCTACTTTAGATCCTGCTGCTTGGAATATGTCCTACGTATTTCATAATGCTAATGGAGAGGTTATAGCTCCTGGATTGCTGCCGACAGACTTGATACTTCGGGTAGAGGATTCCAGAGGAATATTTGACGAGGATGGAAAGATTGCCAACCTGCATTTGATTCCGACAGTGAACTCGGTCATTCCATTAAAGATCACGGTTGAGTCACCATCCCAAGGGGTTCTCTTCACATCCGATGCGGAATTAACAGTAGTATCGGGAGAACGCAAAAAGCAATACTTTGCTGTCTCCATCATGCTGCAGGGAAGCGTGACGACGGTAGATCAAATCAAGCAAGCGCGTCAATTGCTGATGGACCACTTTGGTCCCAATATCAAAGTGACGTGGGCCATGCAAAACGGTTTTGTTTTTTTAGAAACGAATCGACCGCAGCTTAAACAGGTTCTGGAATTCGTCGATCAGTATGGAGATGAAGTCGGAATTCTGGCGGGGTACCCGAACCAGACCGAGCCCGGGCTTCCAGTTTGGGAAGCAAAGATGGATGAGTGGCTATACATGTATCGTTACAATGCATTCAATGAGCTACATCAATCCGGTACAATGGGATCACCATCTGTGTTTGAAAGCATGGATACAGACCAATATCGGAAGTATCTGCCGAAATCATTGACCAGCTTTACGGTGAATCCCGAACAGACTCAATGGCTTGAAGATCACTATCGGATTACATCCGCGATGGGATGGTCGGCTACACAATATAATGTCAACGGTATGTTTGGTGAGGGCTCTCCCTTGATGCCTTACTGGTCCCATAAGGACAATCCGATTGTTCCCGCACAGGGACTTGCAGATAATAGCGGTACCGTATTCATGAACTCGGTTACGATTGATCCGATTGGATCACGCTATACGAAAGATTCCTCACGCTGGACTCTTCATCCGCTTGACCCATATGTGACTGAGACGGATGCAGCACCACAACTGTATATAGTACAGCAATATTTGGATAACCCTTATCAACGTATAAATACGGTGAACTACTTGTCCATTATTTTGGACATCAACGCACTTGCCAACACCCATAACATGGCTCCAATATGGGAGAATTTTGTGAATCACTTCCCTGTTGATCGCAAGGTTGAGATCGTAGGCGTGGACGGGCTGAAACAGATTTATGAATCAGTAGCAGGATCCAATAATGATCATACGGAGTTTACGCTCATGTTTAGAGGCTCAGGTATTAAGACGGCTATGGATTCCAATAATTCACCAGCGAATCTGCGCTATTTGTGGACCGAAAATGCCTCACAGCGGATTATTTTATCCAAAGAGGATGGAGATGCGGCATGGTCCATTATTGACTTTACCGATTATACCCGAAAACCGGTTCCGAAGATGGCCTACAACTTGGATGGTCACACGGACGTAAGCTATGTCACCGGAAGGAACTTCAAGCTATGTCCAGCGGCTCCTTTAACAGCAGATGAAATTCAACGCGTAAAGGATCGTTTGAAGGATATTTACTTTGCAGAAGAAGTGAATTATCAGTAGGTAATTGGAAAAAGTAAGAACTGAGGTTTTATGAAAAGGGGGTGTCCCAACAGCCATCGAAATGGCTGTTGGGCACCCCTTTGTTTTAGAGAAAAGGTTTTACACCCACTCAATAACCTGATCTACAGAGCGTCGAGTTTTGCCACGCGGCTCGTTGAGACGGTAGCCAAATGCCAACATACAAGAAATACCGAAATGCTTGGCATCCATAATGCCTTCTTCAGAGAGGATGCGTTCGATTTCCTGTTTATTAAAACCTTCGATAGGGCAGGAATCAATGCCGATTTGAGCTGCGGCAGTCATCATATTGCCCAGTGCGATGTAGGTTTGCCGGCAGCCCCATTCGAACAAGGCTCTTTTATTTTCCTCCAGCGCAAAATCTGATTTAAGGAAGGCATCATATACTTTCTCTTTGCCTTGCATCACTTCAGCAGGTAATTGCTGCACGTTCTCCATCATACTCTTGATATAATCGGAGGAGGCTACCATATCTTCAGGAAGTCTAGAGAGGATGAGTACAAAATGGCTGGCTGTTGGCAGCTGTTTTTGTGCCCCCCAAGAGTAAGGAAGCAGCTTCTCGCGCATAGCTTTACTTTGGACGACAACAAATTTCCAGGGTTCAAAGCCAAACGAGCTTGGAGATAAACGACCGGTTTCAAGAATAAAATCAAAATCGGAATCGCTAATTTTCTTATGACTATCAAATTCCTTCGTTGCATGTCTGAACTCGTATGCAGATAAGATTTGATCTTTAGTAGTAGCTAAGGTTTCCATCGTTATTCCACTCCTTATGGATGTTGATTAAAATTGACGCTTACCAAGTGACATGCTTAATATTAGAATATACATGACCGTTTTTGAAGTACGCACATTAATGTGCTGTAGTATATAAAATGATACCAAGGAGGAGAAAAGCCTATGCGCAATCGGAAAGGCGGCTTTGGGGAATGTACCGCTGGAAATGATCAGGCGTGTCCAGTTGAGTTCACGCTGGACGTGATTGGGGGCAAATGGAAAGGGATTATTTTATATCATCTCATGTATGGGACTAAGCGATTTAGTGATTTTCGGCGGATCTGTCCGGGAATTACTCAGCGTATGCTGACACTCCAATTGCGTGAGCTGGAAGAGGACGGAGTAGTTCACCGTGAAGTCTACCAACAGGTTCCTCCTAAGGTCGAATACTCTCTCACCGAATTCGGAAAAACGCTCATCCCGATTATTAACTTGATGAAGGATTGGGGAGAAGAATATAAAACAAAACAGCGATCACCAGAAAGCAGTCTTCAGCAACCTAGCCCCAATGTGTAGGTTTTTGAAGACGGCTCCACGAAAAAGACCTGACCATCATTTTGGCAGGTCTTTTGATTTATTAAGGAGGGATGTACAAAGTTCGTTTTTCAGTTGACAGCAAGGACGACGCTTGATATATTTCTTACGATATTGATAATCATTATCATGCGTATCGGGAAGATCATCTTCACAATATATAGGGGGTTAATCAGTTGAAAAGAAAATCGTATTTTATGATGACAGCTATGTTACTTGTATTGTCTGTACTCATCAGCGCTTGCGGCGGAAATAATAATGGAAGTAATCCGGCTTCATCTTCAGGAGATAAGCAAGAGTCGGCTACTACTGGAGAGACTAGAAGCTTTAAAACGGTTAAGGGGGATATTCAAATTCCTGCTAAGCCCCAGCGTATTGTAACGGATTTTTACGGCGGAGAACTGCTGTCCGTAGGTGCTAACGTGGTGGGTGTAGAGCCGACTGCGTTTCAAAATCCTTTTCTGACCGATTTGCTGAAGGAAAAAAGAACCAAAGAGGTGGGTGATCCGACCAATTTGGAAAAGACGCTGGAACTCAAACCCGATCTGATCGTGGTTATGAAGGATACGAATTATGAGGCTTTGTCTAAAATCGCACCTACCCTGTACATTCCGTACGGTACGACGACTAATATCTATGATACGGTCAAGCTGTTCGGCGATATCACTGGGGAAAAGGAGAAGGCTGAGCAATTTATTGCTGCATTTGATAAAAAGGCCGCTGAAGGTCGCGCACGTCTTAAAGGTGTGATTGACGAAAAAGCAACTTTCGGTCTGTATGAGCTGACGGACAAGCACGCACTTTGGATCTTTGGCGACAATGCGGGTCGCGGCGGCCAAGCTGTATACAATGCGCTTAAACTGAACATGCCAAAGAAAACAGTGAACTCCAAGGAACAAACGGTGCAGCTTTCGATGGAGGTATTGCCACAGTATGACGCAGATTATATGTTCCTGACTACGTATGACCCCGAGAAAAAGGGTGACGCGCTCAAACAACTAAAGTCGTCCGCTGTGTGGGGGAATCTTCCAGCGGTGAAGAACAATAGAGTGTTCTTTAACGATTTTGATACGTATTATCGTTATGATCCAATCGCTATTACCGGGCAAATTGATATGATCGTAGATATGCTGGTCGAAAGAGAAAAAGAGAATAAAGCTAAACAATAGATGTGAGATTCTGCGTTGTATACGCAGTATATAGCATTAAAAACCAGTCCAACATGAATCATTTTGGACTGGTTTTTAATTTACAATTTTGTCGTAATTTCAATAGTATCTTCTTTTTGTATCCAATCTACCTTGGCCCCCAGCGTTTCGCTGAGTAGCCTTAGTGGAAGATAACCAATACCATTCACCATGAAGGGCGGATTGGTGAATTTTACGGCTTTATCGTTCACTTTTGTTTGGCTGGTTTTGAAATTTACTTCTAGAGAGACAGGATGGTCTTCTGTCTTAGACTGATTCATTTTCGCTATTTTGCTGTTGAAATCATAAGCGATCTCAGCCCCCAGTTTGTCAAAAACAGAACGAAGGGGAATAAACGCTTGCCCGTTGCGGGTAATGACACCATTACTCAGAGAGACAGGCGAACCATTGAGACGGACAAGAATCGGTTTTTGTACAGGAACTGGTGAACTGTACAGAAACTCATAGTCCCCTATACCAAGCTGCGCGTGTTTGTTGACACCCCAGCCCCATAGGGCGCCATCTGCTTTTTGCATGATTACGTGCCGTGGACCTGCTTTGATGCTTTGAATATTTTTAGTAAGTAATGTAAAGGGTGTATTAGATGGTAACTTTTCACCATCTAGAGACGCAACATATACATTCCCAGCTGTGGTGAGGGCAAGTATGGAGCGTTCGGCGAAAAAGGCGTCTTTAACATCCTTTACTCCTGTTAATAGTACAGGGGTATTTTCGTTGTGATAGGTTGTATTATCTGAGTAACCTGTAACTGTAGCACCCCAGAACCATAGCCGACCTTGCTGATCAATTGCGAGATTGGAATACCTATTGGCCTTGATTGTCTTGATATCCGATAAGGCTTGAATTTGCGATACGGATAGAGTTTCGGACGGAGTTGCATTTTTATCAAATTCTTTGGGCCACGTCCACACGGTGCCATCTTTTTTTAAGGCTATGTTTTTAGCGATTGACGTAATATCCTTTAATGATGAAATAGGTTCGAAGCCCTGCAAGGCTTTTGTATTTTTCCATACACTGCCGTCTTTCTTTAGAAATATCCAGCGTTCCTCATAATCCGGTCTTTCCTCATAGTAACTATCAATATTGGCAACCTCGTCGATGCCAGATAGGGTTTGAAAAGGACTAGAGATGTTTCCATTGTCGAGCCGTTCAGCGGAAGATATGCTGCCTTCGCTGCTCAGAGCGAGCACATGATCATTCAAATTACTTACAGCTGCGAGGTTCTGTAATCCTTCCAGAGGAACGAATTTCACGGATTCAGCAATATTATTTCTAGGCACATACCAAGCAGAGTGGTCTTGTAAGGTAAATACCAGATCGCCCTCGTTGATGATATTAGAAAATGTTTTTACAACGTCCGGCTTACCCTCTACACGAGTCGGTACGGATTGATTATAACCCCACAGCCACAAGCTTCCATCAGACTGAATTAAACTTCCAGAATCATAGGAGCGAATATGGGATGTGGAGTTGTCTCCGGCCGCCCATACACTAGGACTGAGCAGCAATAACGTGATTATACTGAGTAATAGAGCCCGTCTTTTCATACGATTTTCCTCATTTCTTGATCAATGTATCCCCCTATCCATAGACGTAAATTATATAGAAAAGTTTTCCAAAATGTATCAATTTCAATAAAATAACCTCCAAACCCACGATTAGAGATGGATTTGGAGGCTATTTTTTAATGAGTAAGCAGAATATATTGGTTCGAACAGGTTAAACACGGTTATGAGCAATCTAATTCGCTATTCGACTGCGCACCATCAACAAGGTTTGTTCTTTGATCTGTCCGATTTCACGGATGAGTGCGGCTGTTTTGGTCTCATAGGAGTATTTGACATCCAAATCTTTCAGCGAAGCAAGGTTAATGTCGACGGTAAGCAGGGCAGATTGAGCGGCGGCTTCGAACAGGATTGCGCCGATGCCAAGATCCGAAATCACATTTTTATTGGACATTTCCACAATGTTGTAGGCTTGCGACAATCCGTCCCGGCATACTTC
The DNA here is from genome assembly GCF_038592955.1 of Paenibacillus sp. FSL H8-0168. Classification (NCBI taxonomy): domain Bacteria; kingdom Bacillati; phylum Bacillota; class Bacilli; order Caryophanales; family Paenibacillaceae; genus Paenibacillus; species Paenibacillus sp. FSL H8-0168. The sequence continues at coordinate 1,029,282 of NZ_CP151948.1, forward strand.
CAGCAGGCGCATGGGGACCTCAATGGCAGCGATCACCGCTGTCTGTAAGGAATGGATACGATAGCGCTTTTCTTCGTCCGTTTCCTTGGGCAAACGCAGCGCGGTCATGTACTGTTCAAAGGATTGGATGTCTGCGACCATTAGTTCCTCACAATGTGTAGACAATCTTTCCATGCTGCTAATGACGTCCGTGATTTGTTCATGGATATGCGCATATTTTTCTCCTTGTGAAAGGTTGGCGGTCATGGAGGTCATAGCCGCGCCTAGTGCCGCAGCCAGTGCGGATACACTTCCTCCGCCGGGGGTAGGCGCTGCACTTGCAGCCTCTTTTAGAAAATGCCCGATGGAATGATTCCACGACAGTTCACTCATGAATAGACCACCTCTCTGGAGTAGTGTTGCAGATGTATTGCTTTGAGCAGATTTTTGTATAAAATCGCAGTTGTTAAGGTGCCAACACCGCCGGGAACCGGAGAAATGGCATGGACCTTTTCCCCAACGTCTAAAGCGGCATCCCCCACTATTTTTCCCTCTAGCGTCTCATTAATTCCCGCATCTACCAAAATCAGACCGGGATGAACCATATCCTGTGTAATCACATCAGGGCATCCGACTGCGACGAAGGCAATGTCTGCATGGCTCAGATGCTCTGCAATATCACGTGTTCCTGCATGACAGGCGGTAACGGTGGCATTTTCTCTTTGCAACATGTGGAAAAGGGGAAGTCCCACTGTCTGTCCGATGCCCACGAGAGTGACATTTTTGCCTGCCAATGTGTGACCGTAATGCTTAAGTAGCTCGATACAGGCTTGAGGTGTTGCGGGATATAGTCCGGCGTCACCTGTTACGGTAGCCAGCTTGTTATCAGGTGTAATCCCATCAATATCCTTGTAGGGGGCGATGGATTGTTTAATAACGGAGGCGGAAAGATGTTGGGGAAGCGGCAGTTCCAGCATAATGCCATGTACATGGGATGCATCGTTCAGACTGCCGATCAGGTGCAGTAGCTCGGTTTCGCTAACATGACGATCAAAAGTATGGAGATGAAATGAGATGCCCAGCTTCTCCGCTATTTTTTGCTTGGTCCGGGCATAGTAGGCAGATGCCGGATCACCTTCTACCAATAGTGTCGCCAGATGGGGACGGTGTCCTTGCTGCTTCATTTCTTCTACCTGTGAACGGATCGTTGCATATACTTGCTCAGCTGCTTCTTTGGATTTCATGATAATAGCCATAGTCCGAGCCTCCTCTGAATTTATCGAATGATTTATCAACAGGGTGTCATGGTCTTGTAAAACGAAAAAAAGTATTTGCACAAGGTCGTCAAGACAGACGAATCCTCTGCAAATACTTCTCCCAGGCGAACGGTACGCTTTTTTTGTATGCTCCCTCGTGGTTCATTCCACTGACTTCGCCAGTCACATACAGCGTTATTATGTCTTATATTTTAACAAATAATCCTCAGAAAAGAAACCCGCGAACATTTGGAAAACGGGTTATGTTACTTGTCTATATGACAAATGTCATATACCCGAGCTGACGTTTATGACTACAGCGTCTACAGTCTTCACCTTATACTGAGATTAGATCAACATGTACGCCTAACAGGATCAAGGTATAGGCGTCATTTTAAAGGAGGATCATAATGAGTATGACACAACTCCCATTAGCCCAATTGAAAAAAAATATGGCTCCCTACGAGAAAATAAACACGAAATCCAGCGTTCTGCAACTCATCAATACTTTGGGTCCACTGATCCTATTGTGGTATGCTGCTTATCTTAGCCTGTCGGTTTCGTACTGGCTGACGCTTCCCATTGCCATTGTTGCATCGGGGTTTGTGGTACGGACGTTTATTATTTTTCATGATTGTGGTCATCAATCCTTCTTCAAAAGCCGCAAGCTGAACGACATTGTGGGAACGATTACAGGTATTATTACGCTCTGTCCTTATCATCAATGGAAAAATAGTCACGCGATCCACCATGCAACAAGCAGTAATCTGGATAAAAGAGGCACAGGTGACATGTGGGTGCTTACGGTAGAAGAGTACACAGAGGCTTCAACTTGGACACGGCTGGCCTATCGCATATATCGAAATCCTTGGGTTATGTTCGGGCTAGGTCCGATCTATACTTTTTTGATTTCCTATCGCTTTAATATCAAGACAGCCAAACGCAAGGAAAAAATGAACACTCATGTGACGAATATATCCATCGTTGCATTGTATGCACTGTTGTGCTGGGCTATTGGATGGCAGGCCTTCCTTCTCGTACAGGCACCTATCTTTTTTGTATCCGGTATGTTGGGCATCTGGTTGTTCTATGTACAACATCAATTTGAGGATTCGTATTTTGAGCACGATGAAGAGTGGAGTTATATTAATGCAGCCGTAGAAGGCAGCTCTTACTACAAGCTTCCTAAAGTATTGCAATGGATTACGGGGAATATCGGATTTCATCACGTTCATCATTTGAGCCCCAAAGTGCCAAATTATAATTTGGAAAAAGCGCATGAAGCGACACCGTTACTTCAAAAGGCGACCACGATCACAGTAAGTAGCAGTCTGCAATCATTGAAGTTCCGCCTTTGGGATGAAAATACGAAAACCTTTTTGACCTTTAAACAAGTGAAGCCGCTCCTCAGCAAACGGGTTGCAGTTACGAAACCCATCCCTACACCTGTTGTAAGCACAGAAAGAAAATAACTTTGTACAAAACTTGGTATGATATGATAAGAGATATAAGTCAAGTGAAGTAGAAGAGGGTGGGCAGGATGCAAAAATGGTATCAGATTTTCCAAAGAAATACAGGGCTTAGCCCTTATGTGTGGGTCGTCTTTTATATCCTGCCCTTTTACTACTTTAGCTCTTCATCTACAAGTCATATTATTCTGGGTACTGCTATTATTTTGGTGTTTTTTGCATGTTATGTATTGGCTTTTGTCTCGAAAGGCTGGCTCATATACTTTTGGACCAGTGTACAAATTGCCATATCGATTACCATGACACTGCTGTTTAGCTATATGTATTTTTCCATATTTATCGCCTATCTGATCGGTAATATTAAAAGTAAGGCTGCATTTACGACGCTGTATATTATTTTAATGGTTATTACGATTGGATTGATCAATTACGGTTTTGTTTCTCAAAATCCCGTTTTTATTAAACAGATTCCTTTTATCCTGCTCAATCTGATCGGTGTGATTCTCCTTCCGATTACGAATTTTAATCGCAACAAAAGCGATCGGCTCCAAGTCCAGTTAGAGGATGCCAATAAGAAAATATCGGAATTGATTAAGCTGGAGGAACGGCAAAGAATTGCGCGCGACCTGCACGATACCTTAGGTCAGAAGCTGTCACTCATTGGGCTGAAGAGCGATTTGGCGGGCAAACTGATAGATCAGTACCCGGAGCGGGCTCATGTCGAAATTAACGATGTTCGTCTCACGGCGAGAAGTGCGTTAAAAGAGGTGCGGGAAATGGTTACTCAAATGCGCGGTATGCGACTAGAGGATGAACTGCTACGTATTCGGCAGATTTTAAAGGCTGCTCACATTGAATTGACTTTAGAGGGCGACCCGAAGCTGGAGCATACATCATTAATGAATGAAAATGTCCTTAGTATGTGTATGAAGGAAGCAGTGACAAATGTGGTTAAGCACAGTGGAGCCACCGCTTGTTCCATCACCATTGAGCCGTCTCGTAAGGAATTAACCCTTCGGATTCAGGATAATGGAGTCGGTATTACGAGAGAAAATGGAACCTTTCGTGGAAATGGTCTGCAAGGTATGAAAGAAAGGCTCGAATTCGTGAACGGATGTATGGAGCTGCGTTCAGATCAGGGAACGACCCTGGTTATTAAAGTGCCCAATATCACTGAAAAGCCGAATGAGGAGGTGGGGCCATGATTCGAATTGTCATCGCGGAGGACCAGCGTATGCTGCTGGGTGCTCTAGCCTCCCTGCTGGACTTGGAAGAGGACATGAAAGTAGTCGGAAAAGCTAGCAACGGGGAAGAAGCTATAGAACTGGTGAAGCTGCACCAGCCAGACATATGCATCATGGACATCGAAATGCCGATCAAGAGCGGGTTGGATGCGGCTGAGGAACTCAAAGGCTTGAACTGCAAGGTGCTGATTTTAACTACGTTTGCCCGCCCCGGGTATTTTGAACGAGCGATCAAGGCGGGGACACACGGTTATTTGCTCAAGGACAGTCCTAGTGAAGAGCTGGCTTCCTCCATTCGCAGTATTATGGCAGGTCGGCGTATCTATGCCCCGGAACTGGTCGATGATGCTTATGCCGAAGTCAACCCGCTAACAGAGCGTGAAAAGACCGTTTTAGCGCTCATCGCTGACGGAAAGAACACAAAAGAGATTGCTGGTGAACTGTATTTAACGACAGGGACGGTGCGCAATTATATTTCAGTCATTCTCGATAAGTTGGGTGTCAGTAACCGGATCGAGGCGATTACACGTTTTAATGAAAAAGGTTGGTTTAAATGAGAAACAGGGACGCTATGAAGCAAAATGTAGCGCTCTGTTTTTTTGTTTTATCCATAGATTTGGTATGCCTTTATCGTACTACCTTGTGATACAATAGGATAGTTGTCCACAGGATGGACTGGAGTACAAGGAGGAGCAGAACTACATGAAGCAAGCCCCATTTATAGCCGTTGAAGGCCCAATCGGAGCAGGTAAAACGACGTTAGCTTCGATGCTTTCAACCGAGCTACATTTGCCGATGATCAAAGAGATTGTCGAGGAGAACCCATTTCTCGATAAATTTTATCAAAATATAGATGAGTGGAGTTTTCAGCTGGAAATGTTCTTTCTCTGCAATCGGTACAAGCAGCTGGAGGATACCGGTCTGCAATATATCGAGAAAGCTCAGCCCGTTATTTCTGATTACCATATCTACAAGAATTTAATTTTTGCCGAACGTACACTTAAGGGTGTGAAGCTCGAAAAATATCGTCAAATCTATCATTTGCTCACAGATGATATGCCTAAGCCGGACATTATCATTTATATTAGAGCAGATTTGGATACCTTGCTGGGGAGAATTCGCAAGCGTGCACGCTCTTTTGAACAGGAGATGGACCCCGCCTATCTGGAGCAATTGATCATAGATTATGATAAAGGCATGCAGTTTCTCGCTGAACAGCCCCCTTCCCCTCTTATATTGACCGTGAATGGGAATGAAATTGATTTTGTAGAAAACCAGGCACAATTTAAACAAATTGTTTCCGATGTAAAGGAGCTTATATAGTGAATAATTACAACATTCCTGCGAATGCCCTGATTACGGTAGCGGGCACAGTGGGTGTAGGCAAATCTACGCTGACTGGTGCTTTGGCCGGACGTCTTGGTTTTAAAACCTCTTTGGAGCAGGTTGATCATAATCCCTATCTGGAGAAATTTTATCACGATTTCGAAAGATGGAGCTTTCATTTGCAAATTTATTTTCTCGCGGAACGCTTCAAGGAACAAAAGAATATTTTCTTGTCTGGTGGAGGTTTTGTACAGGATCGTTCTATTTATGAGGACACAGGCATTTTTGCGAAAATGCATGCCGATCAGGGAACGATGAACCCTACCGATTATGAAACATATACTAGCCTGTTTGAGGCGATGGTGATGACACCGTTTTTCCCGCACCCTGATGTGTTGATCTATTTGGAAGGCAGCTTGCCTTCCATACTGAGTCGGATTGAGGAGCGTGGTCGCGAGATGGAGATCCAGACCGAGCGATCCTATTGGGAGCAAATGCATCGCAGATATTCCAATTGGATCAACGAATTTGATGCCTGTCCTGTACTGCGTCTGAACATTGATGAGTATGATGTACACGACCCAGCTTCCATGGATGCCATTTTGGAAGAAGTAGGAAAAGTGATATCAAAAAAATAGAGATATAACCCCAAATAAATGACAGGGACTGTGGTACAATCAGTATAAATTATGCTGATAGACTACAGTCTTTTTTTGTCGAATGAACATGTTAAAGCATGAGATATGAATAACGGTATAGTGGACAAGTTTAGGCTGGAATGCGAGAATAGGTACATATGAATTGTAATGACTCACGGGAAGGATGGGATACTGTGATGCGTTTTGGTATTGTTGGAACCAACTGGATAACAGAGAGGTTTATTCAAGCTGCGATGGAGACGGACGAATTTTCCCTGACGGCGGTATACTCACGCACAGAGGATAAGGGCAAAGCTTTTGCTGACAAATATAACAGCCAGCCGGAGGTTTTTACAGACCTGGCGCAAATGGCCGCAAGTGATCAGGTCGATGCCGTATATATTGCCAGCCCCAATTCCTTACATGCGGAGCAGGCGATCTTATGTATGAATCACGGAAAGCACGTGTTGTGTGAGAAACCCTTTGCGTCTAATGCAGCAGAGGTGAAGAGCATGATCGAAGCCGCGCGCAACAACGATGTTCTGCTGATGGAGGCCGTTAAATCCACACTGATGCCTAACTTTAAAATAATAAAGGATCATATGTATAAAATAGGCCGGGTTCGGCGTTATTTTGCAAGCTATTGTCAATACTCCTCACGCTTTGATGCTTTTAAGCAAGGTAAGGTATTGAATGCGTTTAATCCGGCTTTTTCCAATGGTTCCTTGATGGACCTTGGAGTGTATTGTTTGTATCCTATGGTGACTTTGTTCGGCAAACCTGAGGAGGTTCGGGCGGTTGGTGTACTTTTATCCTCTGGTGTCGATGGCGAGGGCAGTATCGTGATGAAGTATCCTGATATGGATGCTATCGTCATGTATTCCAAAATTACAGATTCCTATCTGCCTGCTGAAATTCAGGGTGAGAATGGAACGATGGTGATCGACAAAATCAGCCAGCCCTATGAGGTGAAAATTCATTATCGGGACGGCACGATTGAGGATCTGACCAAAGCTCAGACGCGTGAGCCAATGTATTATGAAATTCAGGAATTTATTGATTTGATCAAGAGTGGTGAACGCAACAGTTCCATTAACTCCTTGGAGTGTTCACTTACAGTCGCTGAAGTGATGGAGGAAGCAAGACAACAATTCGGCCTTCGTTATGAAGCAGATTTGAAAAATACTTCTGCACATTAGTTGGCTAGCGATTTAACAAAACCCTTAATAACTTTCTAAGACTCCGCCACTGCTTCTTATAGGGGGTCAGTTTAATACTATATATTAAGAGCACCTAGAACAGGAAGAAGGGCTGCCGGTTTCGCAAACTTTGCAAACATCCGGTAGGCCTTTTTTGGTTTATATACCTAAAGTATAATCTTCGGTGATCAAAGTAGGATAAAAACACACTCATAACCTCATTTTTACAAAGTACTATATTTCCAAAAACAACGTATTAACAATTGATTGTTATGATCATAATTATAACTTTTACATATTTAACCGCAAAGAGGAGTGTATACATGTTTAAGAAGTTTCAAAAATGGTCAGCAGCATCTATGTCTATTGCTCTTATGCTAGGTTTGATTACTGGCATGTCAGCCTTACCTGTCCATGCTGAGTCAGCAGGGAATACAGATCATGGTATTAGTAAAGTTACAGCTACATTTTATGGAGACACTAAAGGCTCCAAAGGATTTACCTGGTATACTTCAAAACTTCTCACGAACAGCACTGTTCAAGTAATAAAGAAAACGGATTCAGAAGCTGATTTTAAGAGTGCTATCGCATTTGAAGGCACTTCCTCTCCATCGACCAATTCTGCAGAAGAGCTTGTCCATAAAGCCGTAGCTACAGGTCTTCAAGCGAACACAACTTATTATTATCGTGTGGGTGATGCAGCGCGCGGGATATGGAGCGAAATAGGTACGTTTCAAACGGCTCCTAAGAGCGGTGAATTTACCTTCATTGATCTAGCTGATACACAAGCAAAAAGCGAAGATGAAGCCATATTGTCTTCACAGACGCTCGAAAAAGCACTTCAAACTGTAGGTAATGCTCAGTTTGTAGTCCACAACGGAGATATCGTAGACACCGGTACCAAAGAAGAGCAGTGGGACTGGTTGTTGGGACATTCACAAAAAAGTCTTTTGAATACAACCATTGTTCCTTCAGCAGGTAATCACGAGGATGAGAACTACGCTTTTTATGATCACTTTAATATTAATGGACCAGCTGGTTCTGCTACTAAAACAGGAGCGTACTACTCCTTTGATTACAGCAATGCTCACTTTATTGTACTGAACTCCAATGAGGACTCAGAGAAATATGCCAATTTTTCTGAAGATCAAGTTGAATGGTTAAAGAAAGATGCTGCGGCAGCCAAAAGGGCAGGTGCAAAGTGGATCATTGTTAACATTCATAAAGGTCCCTATACCACCTCTAATCATGCAACAGATTCTGACATCATAGATAGTAACGGAGTTCGTAACCAGATTGCACCTTTAATGGCTGAGCTGGATATCGACTTTGTTGTGCAAGGGCACGATCATATTTACGCTCGTACGAAACCAATCAACCAAGAGGGTAAAGCAACAACGCCAACAAAATTAAAAGATACATTAAATGATAAGACGATTGAATATAGTGTGAATCCAGATGGAAGTATCTATGTCATCCCAGCAACCGCTGGCCCCAAAGTCTACTACAAAAACCCAAGTGAAAAACTTGGAGATAAGTACTATAATCTCTTTGAACTAGCTGAAGAGAATCATGCGGCAGTATATGGCCCAGATCCGAGTGACAATCGTAGACCAACACGTGGACAGGTACAGAATTTTGTTGGCATTACTGTAGACGGAAATAAACTTACAGCCGTAACGTATGAAATTGATCAAAACAAAAATGATGCCAAACCTTTTATTGTGGATCAATTCGGAATCATCAAAAAAGATTAGTATAATTGATTTAATAGTTTCTAAATGATCATAAAAGGATATCCTACAGTCTGGTTGGCTGCATGGATATCCTTTTTCATTTTCTTAGGGGATATCTACTATTGTACTTGTAATACTTACGCCCTGTTCGGAAGCTGGTAAAACGTACATAATGCAATTAACGACTTTACAAGTTTAAACATGGAGTGACTTACAGGAGGATGAAACGACGATGGCTTATCAAGAAATCAATGGAGTACGAGTATGGGGAGCACCTGATCCAGGGGCATTATCTCAAGCCCGTACATGTGCCGAAAACGGGAATGTGATTCAGGCGCTGCTGATGGCAGATCATCATAAAGGCTACAGTCAGCCGATTGGCGGTGTGATGGTGTATGACGGACAAATTTCGCCTTCAGGTGTCGGGTATGATATCGGTTGCGGAAATAAGGCGGTAAGAACCAAGCTGTTTGCAGCAGATATTATGCCGCGTATTTCAGCCGTGATGGATGAGGTTGCATGTCATATTTCGTTTGGCGTAGGTCGTGTGAATGCAATTCAGATAGACCATGAGCTGTTCGATGACCCGGATTGGGCAGTATATGCGGCGATTGGGAAACAAGAACATGACAAACTGAAGTCCTTGGCGAGAGAACAGCTGGGTACAGTAGGGAGTGGTAATCATTTTGTTGATGTATTCGTCGAGGAAGCGACAGGACAGGTCTGGATTGCCAATCATTTCGGCAGCCGGGGCTTTGGACACAAAACAGCAAGTGGGTTTCTAAACTTGGCCGCTGGACGAGAGTTTCTCGGAAAGGCGCCGGGAGAGCATATGGATCAGCCGCCTGTGCTGCTGGATATGAACAGTGAGTTGGGGGATATGTACTACCGTGCGATGTGCCTTGCCGGACGCTATGCGTATGCGGGACGTGACTATGTGATAGAACAAGTGCTTGGTATTATGGGGACCGAAGCGGACTTTACTGTGCATAACCACCATAATTACGCATGGAAAGAACAGCATGATGGGCGTGACACCATTGTGGTCCGCAAAGGCGCTACTCCCTCGGCACCTGGCCAGATGGGCTTTATTGGAGGAAGCATGGGCGATATTTCGGTGATTGTACGCGGAAAAGATTCGGTAGAAAATCGGGATTCCTACTATAGTACAGTTCATGGGGCAGGTCGTATTATGAGTCGTACCCAGGCAGCTGGTAAAATGAATTGGAAGACCCGCACACGGAGTGGTGGACAAATCACGGACGTACAGATGAAGGAGGCCGTTCGGAACTATAGTGTCGAGCTGCGCGGAGCCGGTACAGATGAAAGCCCGTTCGTCTACCGTAAACTGCGCGAGGTACTGGACGCTCATTCCGAGACTGTAGAAGTTATGCATGAACTGAAGCCTATTGGGGTATGCATGGCTGGGGCCAATGAATTTGACCCTTATAAGGATTAATCAAAAGACTATGCTCGGCAGAAGTGTTCATTCGCCGAGCATAGTCTTTTGAGTACATTCATGAGTATATAATAGAAGGAATTCATTGCTTAGTGCACTTGTTAGCAGCTCTATGTCTACAGCTTATCAGCAAAAAGCTGTTCTTTAATATAAGCGACTGGCATCTCTTGGCCTGTCCACAGTTCGAAGGCCAATGCGCCCTGCCACAGCATCATGCCCAGACCGTTAATGGCAGTTGCACCTACGGATTCGGCTTGTTCCATCAGCTTGGATTTAGCTGGGCTGTACACTACATCGGTTACGATCAGGTCGGAACGTAGCATGGACACATCTTCAATCACACTTTTGCCTTCCAGCGGTTTCATACCAACACCTGTACCGTTAGCGAGAATATGACTTGTGCGGATCTCTTCACGTAGCTGTTCTTGATTTTCCAATGGATAGATATTCGCCTTGACTTGGGTGTGTTTCATATCTTCATTAATAATACGGACATTCTCTTCTGCACGAGCAAAGAACTGATCGTTACGGGCAAAGATTGAAATTTCAGCCAGACCTGCTTGAGCCGCTTCAATAGCAATCGGTGTAGCTGCACCGCCAGAGCCGACAAGTGTCATTTTCTTACCTTTCAGATCAATGCCGTGTTCACGCAAGTTGCGAACATAACCAGATCCATCTGTACTGTAGCCTTTTAGTATACCATCTGTGTTCACGACGGTGTTGACTGCACCTGTAAATTTAGCGCTGTCGTCCAGCTCGTCAAGATACTGTAGAATAGCTGTTTTGTTAGGCATGGACACGTTATAACCGCGTATGTTTAGAGCGCGCATCCCCCGTACCACTTCTTCAAGTTGTTCATTTCCTACTTCAAAGGCCATATACACGTTATTTAGACCCAGCTTTTCAAACGCAAGATTATGCATAGCCGGGGACAAAGAGTGTCCGATTGGTGTAGCAAGCAGTCCGATTAGTTGTGTTCTTCCGTCAATACGTCCAGCATTTTTCATAATATAAGCCTCCAAGTAATCTGTGTAGTTTAATGAAATACTTTTTTATATCGATAAGCAACAAACAAGGCCAGCAAAATACTGACTACAGCAATCGCAATATCCAGAATGAATACCGAGGTGATTCCCAAACTTTTGGACATGCCCCCGGTAGCCAAAGGCATCAGAATGAACGAAAGACTGGCTGCTATGTTCACGAGAGAAGTCGTAGTGCCTTTGTTCTTGCGGAAAAATTCCGTCATAACCGTGAGGGCAATTTGGAATATGCCTGCGGTAGACAAGCCGATCAAGAATGAACTGATCAAAGTAGCGACAGGATTGTGCCATGTAATTAAAGCCAGCAAAGAAAGCAGGGCAATAAGCGGATATACAATCATGACAGTAATCGGTTTAATAAATTTACCAAGTACCACAGCTAACAGAATAACGGAAACCAATGAACCTATACTATAGTAGCTCAGCAGTTTAATGGCACTGGCTTTGTCCATGCCCAGGGCCTCTTGTCCAAAGGTAGGAAGCCATAGCTGCACGATCATGAACAATACAGTAGAAGTAAAACCGATAATAATTAGAGATAAACCTTCTTGCCAAAACTTAGGCTCGCTGCGGAAAGTATCTGTGGATTGGGCAGCCTCGGTTGGAGCCTTTTGTTCCTCTGCTTTGTGGTTGGGGAAAGCTGTCATCGACAAGAAGATACCGTTCAGCAGATAAATCCCTGCTGGAATAAAGAAGGAATATCCATAGAACATATCGTGATTAATAAAGAATGCAATCATGAACGGAATCACAATAGCACCGATCGAGATGGATGCTTTGACCAGTACCGTTGCAGACCCGGCTTTTTTTCCAAAGCCTTCAATTAATGCAGGATACGTTCCTGCATCCATCATAGAGTTGCAAAGCCCTGCGATAATAGCAAACACGAATGCCAACGTATAGTTAGGCGCAAGCGGAATGCCGATCAGGAAGATTAAATAAGCAAATGATGCAATAACAATGAGTGGTTTTCTTCCGTATTTGTCTGACATTTTTCCGGCTACCCCGAGAGCGAGCAGCTTACCGATCCCAATCGCGGACACCAGATAGCCGATGGCTGCTTTATCCGTGTTCAATTGAACGGTCAGGAAGCTCATATTCGACGATAGAATAACATTGATCATACCCAGAAGAAAATAGTTGATGTAAAGCCCTGCTGCCATTCTGATATAAGGATTTTTCATAAGTGTAACTCCCAACTTAAATTTTAGATCAATGGCCTAGGTAGGCATCGTCAGCTGTATTACATTACGCCTACAGATAAGTGAAATTATTCACATTCTTTCTATGTCATTATTATATAAGGAGTGTTATTATAAATCCAATGCATATTTTTATCGTTTTTCATAGTTTGGGTCTATAATTTAAAATATGAATTAAAGAAGGAGAGTACATCATTATGAACCTGAAGCACTTACAATATTTTCGTGTACTTGCAGAGATGGAGCATTTTACCCAGGCAGCTGTGCGACTATGTATTACTCAACCCAGTTTAAGTCATGCGATTTCAGAATTAGAAAAAGATTTGGGAGTTCATCTGTTTGAGAAGCAGGGGAGAAATATTCGGTTAAACAAATACGGACGATTTTTCCTGAAGTATGTGGAGCACGCGATGGATGAATTGGAAAAGGGAGAACACAACTTACGGGAGTTAGTGAGTCCAAGCCATGGAAATATAGATTTGGCTTTCATTTACACGTTAGGCTCACACTTCATTCCAGCGATCATTCAAGCCTTTTCAGCTCTGGATGCCCGCAAAGATATCTCCTTTTCGTTTCACCAAGGGAATACGAACGATATTATCCAGGGGCTGAAGCAGGAACATTATGATGTGGCGTTCTGCTCTCACATGGAAAATGAACCGGATGTGGAGTTTATTCCGTTGGCTCAGCAGGAACTGGTTGTCATTGTTTCGCCTGATCATCCACTGGCCACTCTAGACCAAATTGATCTCAAGGATACAGCGGATTATCCAGTGATCTTCTTTAACAAAAAGAGTGGGATTCGGCCTATTATTGAAAACCTGTTCTCCAAAGCGGGCGTCACGCCACAGATTATTTGCGAGATTGAAGAGGATACAGCAATGGCAGGGCTGGTGTCTGTCAATTACGGAATTGGGGTTATGCCTCGAATTTCATCGTTAGATTATTTTAACGTCAAAACATTGCCTATTGTAAATCCAGAATACGAGCGTTTTATCTACCTGGCCAGCATCAAAAATAGATATTTATCCCCGGCAGTAGTGGACTTTCGGAACTTTGCACTAAGCTACGGCAAGGAGTTTTATCTGAAAACGCATCAGCGCGTCTAGGTTGGGGTCCCGCAATATTTAAACTTGATAAATCTTAAAATGTGTTCTATACTTCATCATCGACACAGGTAATGTGAAATGATTCACATTTTTAATACTACAAGACTTACTTACAAAAGCAGGTGAATTCATGATGAAACGTTCTTCTTTTCCAGTGGCGACAGGCCTTTATGTAAACTATCTTTTGTTCGGCATGTTTAATATTATGCTGGCGTCCCACATGTCCTTTTTAACAGAGCATTTGCATACAGATCAGGCGGGCATCAGTCTCTTGGTTTCTGCGATGGGATTTGGCAGGCTGTTTACCCTGTACATATCCGGGGTGCTCTCCGACCGTTATGGTCGTAAGCCGTTTATTGTGGTAGCAGGGCTACTAATGGCTGTATTCTTGGTCGGTATACCGCTAAGTCCCAGCTTTGAGATGGCGATCGTACTGGCAGTGCTGGCAGGCGTAGCGAATTCTTTTCTTGATTCAGGTACTTATCCAGCGCTGATCGAAGCTTTCCCCCAATCCTCTGGTTCGGCTACAGTGTTGGTGAGAGGCTTTATATCCATCGGGGCGGCATTTTTACCGTTAATGATTATCTTTTTTATGAATCACGACATTTTCTACGGATTCTCTTTCTTTTTACCAGCCTTCATATTTGCTTTGAATGCAATTTACCTGTTCAAGATGAAGTTCCCAGACATGCGGGTTCAGTCACCCAAGGAGCCAGTTGGTGATACTTCTGTATCGAGCGTTGAGCAAGCGGGAAAATTGGAGGCAAATGATCGGAGTAAGCCGCGGTTTTGGCAGGAAGGGGTATGCCTTATCTTGCTCGGATTTACCGGACCGACTTTGCTTTATATTGTGCAGTTATGGCTGCCTACTTTTGGACAACAGTTTATCGGTATGACCCAATCAGAGTCTCTCAGATTATTAGTTTATTACAATGTCGGTTCACTGATTTCCGTGTTTGTATTGGTAATTGTGTTAAGAAAATGGGTTAAACCTGTTCACATTATTCTTATTTATCCATGTATTTCCCTGTTGGCTTTTGGAGCGCTTCTCTTATTCAAGTCAGGGGCTGCGGCCATTATTTGTGCGAGCGTCATTGGGTTTTCAATATCAGGTGTACTTCAGCTGACATTAACCGTAATGAGTGAATTTTTTAGTCAACGAAAAGGACAGATTACCGGGTTTGTGTATACAGCAACCTCGCTGTCATACACGGTCATTCCTGTGTTTACAGGCTTTCTTTTGAAACATTCTCAGATATCCAGTGTTTTTATGCTAGCTATTATTGTGAATGTGCTAGGGATCGTACTGGCGGTGTTTGTTAATTTTCGGTACAGTTTAGTTTTTCCAGCAAGTCGCAAATTGTCCCCTAAAATCGTACTTGATACCAAATAAATGACGACTGGACCTAATCATCTGCATGCTTATTCAGAATGCGTTATACTATGAATTATTGTACATGTTCGACTTGAAACTGTAATTTGGGAGTGAGATAGAGATGGCTAAAATCGTAAAGGTGAAAGATGTTCTGATCGGTGAAGGAGCGCCAAAAATTTGTGTGCCCATGGTGGGAGAAACGTTGGAGCAGTTGAAGGAAGAGGCCACTTATTTACGTACGCTCGACCTGGATATCGTGGAGTGGAGAGTCGATTTTTTTGAGCATGTGGAGAATTTGGAAAAGGTGAAAGCTGCCTTACATGAAATTCGGTCTATTTTAGCAAATGTTCCGCTCGTATTTACGTTCCGTAGCGCTCGGGAAGGCGGAGAAAAGGAAATCAGTGCGGCGAGTTATGTGGAATTGAACCGTACAGTAGCCGAAACGGGGCAAGTCGAACTTATTGATATAGAGCTTTTTAATGAGGAAGCCGATGTGAAGACGCTGGTAGAAGCAGCACATAAGCATAACGTGTATGTGATTATATCTAATCATGATTTTCATAAGACGCCGTCGAAGGAGGAGATTGTGTCCCGGTTACGTAAGGCGCAGGAATTGGGAGGCGATCTGCCTAAGATAGCAGTGATGCCAACCAATACAGCCGATGTGCTCACTTTGCTGGATGCCACGCGTACCATGGCAGAAGAGCATGCAGATCGGCCGATTATTACGATGTCGATGGCGGGGAAAGGTGTCGTGAGCCGCCTGACCGGAGAACTGTTTGGTTCGGCTCTGACCTTTGGTGCTGCTAAGAAAGCTTCCGCACCGGGGCAGATTCCTGTCACTGAACTGAGAGAGATATTGACGGTGCTGCATAACCATTCTTAAAAGATGGATAGGCATTACTCGCTAGTCAGTAATATATCCGCAGTGAACCAAAAAGGAAGGCCCCCATGCGGTAAGCATGCTGGGCCCTCCTTTTTGTGTAACTCTTAATTCAATCCCCGAGTAGGTTCATACAACTCCCAACCTAGATTCAGCGTTTGAATAATATAGTCTGCGACTTCTTCCGCATCCAACTGATCCGTATCGATCTTGGAGTGATTCACCGCGTAAATGTCCTGTCTGGAACGGAAAAGATCCTCAATTTCCCCTAAAGTCTTGTTTTGTAGATTGGGACGGGTGTCAATCAGCATCTTAAGCCGATCTTTCCAGGAATCCCAATTTAAATCCAAGAAGAAAACAATCGATGAAGCCAAACAAGCTTGCTTCACCTCTTCCTGTAAAAATGCACCACCGCCAACGGAAATGATTTTGAGGCGTGTGTTGCTGCATAGCTTCAAAATATGCTCTTTTTCAATCTCACGGAAACGCTTCTCTCCATAAGTTTTGAAAATCTCTGTTGTTGGCATGTTGTATTCTCGTTCAATCTCCTGGTCAATATCCACGAAATCGCGATACAGCTTGCGCGCTAGATGGGAACCGATCGTTGTTTTGCCTACACCCATAAAGCCGATGAGCACAATATTTTGTTCTTTTAATGGAATCTCACTATTGTTTTGCACGATAACCACTCTTTTCTCACCAGTAATGTTGAGATGTAACGCTTCAAAGCACTAAATACATTATACGTTCATCCAACGTGTCATTCAATAGTATAGATCACATCAAAAATAAGGTATGGGACGGAAAAGAGCTTGTGAATACCATTATAGTGATCTAGAGTAAGTCAACGAGACTAGATATTCAAGTCTTGTAATGCGTAAATTGCTGAAAAACAACTTTGTACAAGTATAAAAAAGGCAAAATTGTGTACTTAATTGAAAATAAGCACATATTTTGCCGAAAAATATATTGAAATTACTGGAAGTAGGATTATAATAGAATTATGCAAATTGTAAATGTAATCGCTCTATTTACAATTTGTGTGCACCTGAATTTATAGAATGAAGTTACTTTGAACCAAAAACCAAGTATACATATGCAAATAGTATAATAATGCTTTATAGACATGTATCGGTCAATGGGTTCATTGTACGAAGGTGGTGATACGGTCTACGCGTTCTAGTCAACGAAGAATTGGAACAATAAAAAATATCTACGAGAGGGATGAATTGAAATGAAAACAAACACAGCTAAAGTATTGAAAAAGGGAATCAGTATCGCTTTATCAGGAATGTTGGTCGCGTTATTTGTCGGCAATTATTCTGCACATGCAGCACCAGAAGTCGTTCATAAGACCATACTTGTTAAAGCTGGAGAAGTATACGATGGTAAAGGCAAGACTGTAGTGGCTGATCCCGATACCTTGGGAGACGGAAGCCAGAAAGAGGCTCAAAAACCTATTTTCAAGCTTGAAAATAATGCAACTCTGAAAAATGTGACCATCGCTGCCCCTGCTGCGGATGGTGTGCATGTATATGGCAACGGAACTATTTCCAACGTAACGTGGGAGGATGTAGGTGAAGATGCCTTGACGCTTAAAGAACCAGGCACGGTAAACATTACGGGCGGTGGAGCGTTCCATGCGTACGATAAAGTATTCCAAATTAATGCCGAAGGCACGATTAACATTAAAAACTTTAGAGCCGATGATATCGGAAAGCTGGTTCGCCAACTTGGAGGCTCTACATTCAGAGTGAATATGACTTTGGATAACTCGGATATTTCCAATGTAAAGGATTCAATTCTGAGATCGGACGGTCCTAACAGCAAAGCTAAAATTACGAACACTCGTTATCACAATGTGAAACAATTGTTCAAAGGCTTTAAGTCTGGTAATACGAGCGAGTCCGGCAATACTCAATATTAATGGGTATAGAATAGAGTAAGGATAGGAGTATGGATGTGATAAGGGGCTGCCCAACAGGTCGCGTGATCTGCTTGGGCAAGTCCCTTTTTGGGTGCAGCGAGTTACCCCAAGATGATCTGGGCTTCGTTCGGAACGAGGACTATGATATGATCGTACTATTACATTTTATACAAAAAAGTTGGGTGGCTATGAATCCTTTTCATCAATATGTGAATGTTGACGGCACCTTAAATGATACGCTGGTGCGGAATCGTGAGGTTTTATATACAGGTACGAATGGCCGGCATGTGGAACGTTTTTACGTGTCATCCTCTGAAAGTTATATATTTAAACCGCTAACCAACGATGGTCAGGAAGGGCGTGAGAGATGGGTGTATGAGCATGTGCTTCCTGCGTTATCACCGATCTATCCTCGATTGCTAGCCTGGTCTGATGCAGGTGCGGATGGCGGAGGAGAATGGATGGTTTTTGAGGACCTTGGTTCGTTACATCATCTACACGCAGACGAAACTTTATTGCGAGCTGTTGGACTTGTTGCATGGTGGCATGCTTTGCCGACGGATCGTTTTGCTGGGATGCCGTTACGGGGACCAAAGCCACTTATTCAGGAGATGGTTTCCGAGCTATACACGCGCAAGCCGGATGTGTTAAAGCTTTGCAGCTCACTGGGTTTATCTAAGCAACAGATGCTGCGTATATATGTACAGCTGGAGCATGTATCTTTTTCACAGCAGCTTGTACTGTCTCATGGTGATCTTCATCCGGGGAACTATGCGCTGAGCGGGGAACGGCTTATGGTACTGGATTGGGAGCATGCTCATCTGAACACACCGCTGTGGGATGTATATCACCTGATCGACATGTCCCATCCGTTGTTTCCCCGACGCATGACGTCCGAATTGCGTATTCGTATGCTGGACACATACGTGGAGCAGCTGGAGCTGTTGGGGAAAAGAGTGGATCGAACGGCATTTATGCTGGAATATGGCATGTTTGCGGTTGTATTTTCGCTCTGGGTGCTGTTGTTAATCACAAGTGATTTGCAAAGGATTGGAACGAACCTGCATAGAAACGCCGACAAATGGTCAAAAGAGCAATTAGAGTCCCAGTTGGATGAAACGTTAGCCTGTTTGAACCAATGTGCAGCAATGATGGATTGGGGTCAAGCCCAACAATGTAGATAGTAGCTTAAGACATAGACTGTGTTTAGTTAGCCAAAGAAGGTAGGGAATATATCCATGAAAAAAGTCGGTTTAGTCATGAGAAAAATACAATTTGCTGAAGCACAGGGTCCACGTATTTTTGCAGAGCGTCTGAAGCAGATTGGGTTGGAATTGGGGGTGGACATCGTATTTGTATCACCGGAGCGCCATGTGAACAGCCATGACTGGCTTCCGGGCTATGAGCACGAAAAGGGCGACCTGGTCAACTATGACGTCGTACTGGACCAACTCCATGAGCAGCAGATTGAGCACGTTATTTATACGGTATCTGGCTTTACCTATTTGAACATGTTTTTTAAAAACAGCGTGCTTTTTCCGCATAGTTTTCCTGATCCGGCGCTTACAGGCTATGAGATGATGAAGCCTTTTTATCAGATCGTGGACAAGGCTATCGTACAGACTGCCTTTCTCAAGCAGGAGATGGCTTCAAAGTTTGGCGTAACCGATGTGACGGTCATCCCGATCGGATTCAATGAGCGTCTGGTGGAAAAGCATTTTGATCCCTCGCAAGTGGTAGAGAACCGGGTGATGTGGATTGGTAGAGATGAGGAGAACCGACGTCCGGATTTGGTGCTGGAGTATGCGAGGCATAATCCTGACAAGGATGTCTATATGGTATTTGGCGGTGAACGCTACAAGGAAAGTATGAAGAAGTACGATATCCCGGACAATGTTAAACTTCAATTTGCGTTGACGCAAGATGAGGTGTTTGCACTGATGAACACGGCGAAGGTGTATTGGAGCTGCTCCAAATTCGATACATTCGCAATGCCGCTGACCGAAGCGCTCGCTATGGGGAAAATCGTCGTGAAGCCAGAGCATCCTTGCTATGGACATATCAGCTCTACGCATTCTTTTTCAGGGAATGAGAAAAACTGGTTCGAGCTGGTCAATATGGCTGCCGCCTCACCGCGTCGGGTTTCTACAGAAAATCAGGCATACGCCATGGAACAGTTTTCAAGTCAGGTGATGAAGCAGGGCTATCGGGACTTTTTTGATCATTGGTTAAGCTGAACGGCGAGGCGAAATACTGTGGTTGCAACAAGCGTCTGAGTATCCAGAGTGAAATAAAAATAACCCGCAAGGGGGTCACTTTTTTTAAAAAATGTCCATCTTGCGGGTTACGGTTCATTGTGTTTTTTCAAAGGGGCTTTGTAGTGTTTGCAACCAGGTTGCGCCTTTTATTGGCGAATTCTTTGACTTATCGTTTGGACTTTACTGGAACCGGGGTTCCTTTTTTAAATCGAGTCGGTCTTCTCGGAATTCTGCGAATGCCGGAGTCCTCCGATTTGGAAGGTAATGCTTTATGAGTTGTCTTTGTTGACAGTTGGCTTTGGCTTGTTCTGCCGAACTCGACAGTGTAACTGTCTACAGATGAGTCAATGGAAAGTCTACGCATCCCCACTTGTCTGGATGATCCGCTGCTATAGTTCCAACACCAATGAAAATCACTGCTAGTGCTTCTCGGAAGCCGTGTGCGGTACGTACCACGCCACGAATTGGAGTGATCTTCAGCATAATAATAGAATGTGGTTCCCCCTACAGACCCGCTCCATACTTCTCTCGTATCACCAGGTTCTATCCGATACCAGCCCATTTTAGAATAATTGGTGGGATGACAGTCGGAACTAGGATAAGCATAGGCGGCATAGATGGTGTTACTCGTGTTGTTTGTAAAAAAAAGGCTCATCATACACACTTCTTTCCTCATAAATTAGTATTGCAATGCATACTATGAGGAATTTAGAAGAAGAGAGTGGACAATATCTCTCAATCTATGAAAAATGAACCAATCGTTTACGTCCAACTTGCTAAATGATTCTATGTCTGTATCTCCGCTATCGCTTCAGGATGAGCCGTCTTGCGATCCACAATGTAGCTAACTATCATGAGTAGCAGACCGCCGACAGTGATTAGCGATGCAACCCATGGAATAGCGGCTAGCCCCATTTGATTAATAACGACTCCACCGATAAAAGCGCCGCCTGCGTTGCCTAGATTCAATGCGGAATGGCTGGAGGTAGAGGCAAGCAAAGGAGCCTCATAGGCCAGGTTCATGATGCGAACCTGAATACCCGGCATGATGCCGAATGCAGCAATGCCCCAGATAAAGACAGTGATGACGGCTAATACCTGGCTTTGAAGCGTAAATGTCAGAATGGCCAAAATAATAGCCAGTATAGCATAGTTTGCGATCAGAGATGGAAGTAGTTTCCAATCTGCAAGCTTGCCGCCAACGATATTGCCGATCGTTACCCCTAGGCCAAACAGGACGAGAATCCAGGTAATGCTATGTTCGGCAAAGCCACTAATGTCCGTAAGCAAAGGCGTAATGTACGTAAAGACAGTGAACAGACTACCACAACCGACTGCACCTGTGAGCAGCATCAGCAGCACTTTTGGATTAAACAGGCTTTTGACTTCTTGTTTGAGACTGGAAGGCTTGTCCTGGTGAATTACCGGAATGTAACGAATGATACCAAAGAGAGAAATCAAGCCGATGACCACAATAGCTCCAAAGGAAGCACGCCAGCCGAGTTGTTGTCCGATAAAGGTTCCAAAGGGCACACCAATAATGTTCGCCACGGTCAAACCGGTCAGCACCATAGAAATGGCACCCGCGCGCTTGTCAGGACGAACCAGTCGGGCAGCGATCAGGGAACCGGCTCCCAAAAAGGTTCCGTGCGATAATGCAGTAGCCATACGGGCCGCAATCAGAAATTCGTAATTGGGAGCAATGACGGAAAAAAGATTGCCTAAAATGAATATGGTCATTAGTAGGCATAGCAGCTTTTTCTGCGGAATCTTATGGGTTAATACAGTAAGCACAGGCGCACCAATGGCTACACCAAGCGCGTAACTGGTGATTAACTGCCCGGCTTGCGGAATCGTAACATGAAGATCATGGGCTACATTGGGCAGTAGTCCCATAATGACGAATTCGGTCATGCCGATGGCGAAGGCACCAAGGGTCAACCATAGCAAGGAGGGGGGGAAGCGATTTGCTGTCATATTTTCTTGATTACTCATAAGTGTCTTGTATCCTCCTGGAAAAATAGTAATGCGAGTATATCATTACAGGCGATATCTGGCGACCCATTTTGCAAGAATTTTACATACTAAGTTGATGAGTTTTATGTAATTTACAAAAGCGACAGGTAGGAAGGAGCCAAGTATGTTATTTTGGTAGTATGATATGAAGATCGTAAATAACGCTGTAAGAAACAATCTAAGGAGGATACAACGATGGCACCTAAAGTGGTACATAGTATTACAGATTTAATAGGAGATACACCTTGTGTAAGACTCCAACGGCTCACAGGGCCGCAGGATGCGGAAGTGTATGTGAAGCTGGAGTATTTTAATCCAAGCGGCAGTGTTAAAGATCGAGCGGCGGGCAACCTGATTGCCGAGGCGGAAAAGGCAGGACATCTAAAGCCGGGAGGCACCATTATTGAGCCGACGAGTGGCAACACGGGAATTGGTCTTGCGATGAATGCGGCAGCCCGAGGTTACCGTGCAATTTTGGTGATGCCTTCGAATATGACGAAGGAACGGATCAATATTTTGAAAGCCTACGGGGCTGAGGTCGTACTGACACCAGCGGAAGAACGGATGCCAGGAGCGATTCGCAAGGCACTCGAACTGGGGGCTGAAATTGAAGGGAGTTTTATCCCGCATCAATTTGAAAATGAGGCAAATCCGGATATCCACCGTACGACGACGGCACTTGAGATTTTGGAACAGACAGAAGGGAAGCTGGATGTGTTCGTCGCTTCTTCGGGAACGGGCGGTACCATTACGGGAACAGGTGAAGTGCTGCGTCAGCATTTGCCGGATCTGCGGATTGTTGTAGTTGAGCCTAAGGGCTCGCCAGTGCTATCTGGAGGAAAACCCGGTCCACATAAGCTGGTTGGCACCAGTCCAGGCTTTGTTCCCACCGTGCTGAATACGGAAGTGTATGACGAAATCGTGCAGGTTTCCGATGAGGATGCGATTGCAATGACACGGGCGATTGCTGCCCAGGAAGGGATTCTGGTTGGCCCCTCTAGCGGAGCTACGATATGGACGGCGATTCAGGAATCTCGGCGTTTGGGAGCAGGCAAACGGGTACTTTGCATTGCCCCGGATACCGGAGAGCGTTATCTGAGCATGGGGATATTCGGATAAAAAGATGTGGATTGGGACCAAAGTGATACACGACCGTAAGTAAGTGGTAAAATAGGTGTGTGATAGCGGTTTCACGAACTATTCATATGTGGATAAAGCAGGGAATATTTTGAGGGTTAAAGGAGGAGCAGCATGAAGATTATGCCTTTACAGAAACGTGGAATCTCCGATAGTCGGCTGGCGCTCGGTTGTATGCCTTTTGGTGGAGAATGGAGCCATGCACCGTTTACGCAGGAGCATGTCGTTGAAGCGGAAAGAGCTGTAGAAGCTGCACAATCCATTGGGATTACGATGTTCGATCATGCGGATATCTATCGTATGGGGAAAGCGGAAGAAATTTTCGGTCGGGTTTTAAAGGGACAGCCGGGCTTGCGTGAACAAATCGTAATTCAGTCCAAATGCGGCATTTTTCTGCCGGATGGTACGCTCCCGGGCCGTTTTGATTTCTCATATGCACATATTATGGAGTCCGTGGATGGCATTCTGAAGCGTCTGGGTACGGAATATTTGGACATCCTGCTGCTGCATCGCCCCGATCCGCTGGTAGAGCCGGAAGAAGTAGCGAAGGCGTTCAGCGAGCTTAAGACGTCTGGCAAAGTACGGCATTTTGGCGTTTCCAATATGAATGTAAGCCAAATTCGGTTTCTGGAGCGGAGCCTAACGGAGCCGCTGATCGCTAATCAGCTGGAAATGAGCCTGGCGCATCTGCATTTTGTAGATCAGACAGTACATGTGAACCAGCAGGCGGGGACGAATGTACATTTTGGCGAAGGTTTGCTGGAATATTGCCAAACCGAGGATATTCAGCTCCAAGCCTGGGGACCGCTGGCGCAGGGACGTTTTAGCGGAGGTCCTTTGGAAGGGCAGCCTGAGCATGTTGTTAAGACAGCAGAACTGGTGCAGAAGCTAGCTTCTGAAAAGGAAACGACAAGTGAAGCGATCGTCCTTGGCTGGCTTATGAAACATCCGGCACGGATTCAGCCTGTCATTGGCAGCGCCAATCCTGAACGAATCAAGGCATGTCAGGATGCGGAACGCCAGAGCGAGCTGATGACCCGTGAGGAATGGTATGAATTGTACGTCAGTGCGCGCGGACAAGCCTTGCCATAACTCGTATAGCGGACCAGCTTGTTACAACAGGCGTATGTGGATGTAAGTGTATGACTTCGTTTATACGAACCGTAGTTTAATAGCCCCTCCCTTCGTCTCATTAACAGACGGAGGGAGGGGCTATTTACATGGCTGCATCTCATATTGTCTCAGCAGCTATTCCTCTTCGTAGCGTGCAAGGGCCTTGGCCGTTGTTTCCTTCATTCGTGAAATCAGCCGGGAGCCTTGGACGACCTTGACACGTTTGCCAAGGAAACGGATTTTAGATAGTACATATTCACATTCGTCTGCCTGGAAAGTGAGCGTAATACGATAGGTATCTGCTTCCTGAACATATTCGACTTCTTTTTCAAAGCAGGAAAAAGCATATAAAATACGTGACATTTCCCCGTTGTATACAGGAATAATTTCAATGATGCCCTGTTCTTTTCGCGACTCCAGTATACCGAGTATACGTTGGGTGAATTTTTCGGCCTCTTCGGGTAGAAGCTCATCTTCCGTGACGTTCACGATATTAGACAGCTTGGTAGACATGAGCGCGCGGTGTCTGCGGTTATACCACAGCAGGCTCCATTCTTTTTTGACCATGGAGAACTCCAGCTTATATGGAAAACCGGACATTCGCTCATGCATGTGTCCGTTGCGCAGTTTGTAGGTCATACAGATGCCAGAACGGGATCGCAGAATGGGACGCAATTCGCGCAGGAGTGGATGATAGACCGAGGCAGCAGGAATACCTGCTTTTTCCCGCAAACTGCCATCGGCCTCCAGAGGCTCGTCGTCTGCGAGCATCTGCCGAAGCTTATCAAGCGTAGACGGGGTGAAAGCCTCTATTGCTGCCGAGTCTGTCAGCATAGATTGGAGCCAGACTCTTTCCTGCGATGTGGTAGCAAAAGCGCCCGATTCATCCAGCCGAGAGACGATCTGGTAGTTAAATATTTTCTCGAACAGGCTCATAATAGGCTTGCAGCTCCTTCCATTCCTGTCTGAATTCCTTGCGCAGCCGCTGAGGCTCCAATACCTCACAGCTTGATCCGAAGCTGCGAATCCACGGTTTAATCTCGGTGATTCCATTCACTGTGATTTCATAGATAAAGGATTCACTTTCTTCCTCCGCGATCGTACCCCATTGTCCCTGTGACAGTACACGTTCCCGAATAAAGTTGCGCTTCGCGCCCTCAGGATTAAAAAAACGTACCCGTACCTTCACAGGACGACCGGTATCAACAAGCCAGCTGTACCGCATTTTTTCTTCCAACACCGCTAGCAGATCGGTATGAAACTGCTCTGGTACAGGCTCGCCCTCCACCAATTGAGTCATGCCTTCCATACGAAACTTCATGATTCCTTTACCGCCTACATGACCCAGAACATACCAACGTCCATATTGATGATCATAGATGACTTGCAGGGGCAGAATGGTATGTTCACGGCCCTCCGTCTCTTTTTCAAACAGCGGGTTTGTGTTCTGTGACCCGTACATGCTTCGTTTGGACGTCGAAAAATATAAAAAAGTTACACAGCGACGTTGCCGAATCGCGTGTAGAAGCGGATGAATATGGGCTTCGTCCAGAATGCGTGAATAATAGTGGTATTTATATAAAAAAGGTTCGATTATATCCCGATCTCCGGCTTGACGGCGCATGGCCTTTTTAAGATGATCTCGCAACAGATATCCCTGCACAGAGGGAAGCTGGGTGTTGGCCATAATGTCTACAAAATCATATAAGTCCAGTAATTCCTCGTCCGTCAGTCCTGTCACCAGATCGTTGCGGACAGCATAGCGATAAGGTCTGCCGCCGGGTTCCTTGCGAACCACGCCGACTTCGACCAGATATTTCAGATCGGAACGAATCGTTTTCTCATCCGGCAGCGAACTGTCGGAAGGCAGCCCGTTGCAGCAAGCATCCAGCAATTCCATAGTGGTCAGAGGCTGTGAGTGTAGCGCTGTCAGCAGAAGAGATAAGCGGACGCTTTCTGATTCCTTGAGCGATTTGGCCCGAAACAGAAATAACAATAATGGATCAGCGGATTCGTAATAATTAAAGCGCAGCATCTCATTAAAATCATATCCCTGGTCCTCAGGCAACTGCTGTTGTACGGATTGGACGATTTCCTTGAGACGCCGGATTGTTTTATCAAAGGTATGTACCGAAATGCCCAGTCTATCTGCAAATTGCTGCCGATTATAGGCGCCACTTGTTAATGTGAGCATACGCAGGAATTGAATTTCTTTATCAAAACTCTCTCTCGCCATGATGCATTCCCCGTTTCTGTTGCCGTTCTCCGAAAGCAAGTATCCCTTTATTCTACCAGGGAAGGGAAACAGGAAAAAGGGAAATTATTCTTCTTTGTAATACTTTCACCATGTTCACGACTTTCAAAATAAAGCATCATAGAAATATAAGATAGCACGATGAAATAAGAAGCAATACATAACAGAAGGGTGATGCAACATGTTTGGACGGGAGAGGAAACGGCTATGCGTCTTCGCCGCTTATTAATAGATGAAACGGATGAGTCGATTAGAGAACAGATTCGGGAAATACTTTAATGATAAGGGAGGGAACAACATGACAGATGTGAAGCATGGGCAGGGTTTCATTCAACCGGACATGTGCGAGACGATTTTGCGTGAGCTGCGCGCGTTGGAGCAGGCGGAGCAGGTGCGCATTGTATACGCTTGTGAATCAGGCAGTCGGGCATGGGGGTTTCCTTCACAGGACAGTGACTATGATGTACGATTTATCTATGTAAGACCCGTAGAATGGTATTTATCTATCTTTGATAAGCGGGATGTGATTGAGCGACCCATCAGCAATTTGCTGGATATGAACGGCTGGGATTTGAAAAAGGCACTCCATTTGTTTCGCAAGTCCAATCCGCCTTTGCTGGAATGGCTGCAATCTCCGATTCCCTATCTGGAGCAGTATTCAGTAGCTGACCAGATTCGTGCGATATCGCCGTTAACTTTCTCTCCGAAGTCCTGTGTGTACCATTACCTGAATATGGCGCGGGGGAACTATCGGGATTATTTGCAAGGAGAACAGGTGAAGATTAAAAAGTATTTTTATGTACTGCGCCCACTGCTGGCCTGTGGCTGGATTGAACGTTACAACAGCATGCCTCCGATGGAATTCGTAGACTTGCTAGAGGAATTAATTCCGACCGATACAGAACTTTATCAGGTGATCGGGCATTTGCTACAACGTAAAAAAGCGGGCGAGGAACTGGATATGGAGCCACGGCTTTCGGTGGTGAATGATTTTATCCAGCAGCAAATTGCTTATTTTGAACAAAAGGCGCCCTTGCTTCAGCATGTGGAGAGTGGACGGGATCAGCAGTTGGATGATTTGTTCCGCACTGCGGTGAATGAAGTATGGAAAGCATAAGCTGGGAAGGAGAAGTGGAGTATGCACATTACGCTAAAAGCAACCGGAACGAATGCAGGGATGATTTCGCATTTGCTTGCTAAGAATCCTTACAATACGTATGATCGCACAGAAAAAGGCGCACGTGTACGCATGGTGTACACCGTTTTTACCGAGGAAGAGGCTGAGATCGTCATTCAGGCCTCGCCAGATTCGATTGATTTGGTCAAAAACAGTCCAGACAGCTATGACATTACACAATATATTAATGACCGGGAGTTTGTAACCAGCAGCTTATTTTGCACTTATATTCGTGGCTCGCTTGGCACGGCCCTGAATGGCAAACCCAAGGAGGACTATGCAGGATGGGTGACGCACCCTTTTTCGCTGGAGTTATCGTTTGGGCCCGTTGCTTCGGATTTGCCGGATTCTGTGGTGGAGGGACTATTTGCTCCGCTGGGTTATCATGTGGCCATAGAACGAGGGGAAGCGGACTATTCTTTTCAGCTAAAAAATCGAAGCACCGTCAGATATGTCACGTTAAGTGGTCATCAGACGGTGCAGTATGCGCTTCGTCAGTTATTGCTGTTGATTCCGGTGCTGGATAATTATAAGCACTACTATATTAGTGAAGAAGAGTTTGACAAGCTGAGACGTTACGGTGAGGGCTGGCTGCCAGAGCATCCACTACGCGAGCTGATCATTCGACGCACGCTTCGTTTTACCAATCTGATTGAGCGATTTGAGCAATCTGATTCTGCTGAAACAACAGGTACAAAAAAATACATTGAAAAGGATACTGTCCAAGCTCAAAAGGATAAGCACGAACAGGTTCAACAGCAAGAACAGCCACAGGAGGAAGGGAAGCAGCAGCCTACTGTACGGCTGAATGAACTGCGATACCAAGCCATTATGGACGTGATTCGTAAGCTGCCTCGCAGACAGAAAATCGTAGATTTTGGTTCAGGGGAAGGGAAGCTTTCGGCTCGGCTGGCTCGAATGACGGGCGTTGAAGAGATTTGGGCGGTGGAGCCGTCTGCGTATGCACAGGTGAGAGCCATGGAGCGTTTTGCCAAGCTGGAAAGGCATGCCGACGCGATCAGTCCTACACCCATGATGGGCTCTCTCTTTTATTATGATGAACAATTGCGGGGCAAAGATGTGATGATTCTATGTGAGGTCATTGAGCACGTGGATGAGCATCGTCTGAACCGGGTGATGAAGACGATTGTGACGGAGTATCAGCCAGGCGTGCTGATCGTGACGACTCCCAATCGTGAATATAATGAAGTGTATCGTATGAATCAGCAAGAGCTGCGGCATGGCGATCATCGTTTTGAATGGAGTAGAAGCGAGTTTCAGGAACGATGTGAGCAGTGGATTGCGGAAGCTCCTTATTCGGTAGCGCTGAAGGGGATCGGAGAAGAGGTCGAAGGCTTTGGAAAACCGACCCAAATGGCTATATTTACGCGCAGAAAGGAGCAGAAGGAAGCATGAGCAATTCATCCAAACGTACGATTCATTTACCGCATGCTGGACTGGTTGTGTTGGTTGGGGCCTCCAACAGTGGCAAAACCACATTATTGGACAGGCTGGTGAGCGAAGGGATTCTATTGGAGACAGAAGTGGTATCCTCGGATCATTTTCGCAAGCTGGTCGGAGATACGGAATTTATAGACTGGAGTGGACTTCCAAGGCTGGAATCGGACGTACTGTTCTATGAGTATCAGCAAATGTCAGCCAAGGCGTTTGAGGCGATGGATACGATTCTGGCTATGCGCTGTCGCTTGAATAAACTGACGGTTGTGGATGCCACCCATTTGTATGCTGAGGATCGTCAAAAATATGTACAGCTGGCAGCCAAGGCGCATGTTCCTGTTATGGCCTGGGTACTGGATGTACCCGAAGCTGTGCTGCTGGATCGGGATTTAGGCAGGGAGCATCCGCGTGGCCGCCAACGGGTCAAGCAGCAGGCACAGCTGTTAAAGCGGAACCTGCGTGGTATCCGCGAGGAAGGCTTTAACGCTTGCTATATCCTTAAGGATATAGAAGAAATGAGCTTTGTTCGCCGTGCGCAGCCACTATTTCATGAGATTGGCTCAGGTATTGACATCATTGGTGATATCCATGGGTGCTACCGTGAGATGCTGGAAGTGATAGAGCAGCTAGGATATACGGAAGATACGGAAGGACTATACCATCATCCAGATGGCAGAAGACTGGTATCTGTCGGGGACGTAATGAGCCGTGGCCCAGAATCGTTACAAGCGGTGCAGTTCTGGAAAAAGCACGTGGATGCCGGACTAGCGTACATGATTGACAGTAATCATGGCTGGAAAATCGGCCGTTACCTCGATGGAAGAAAGGTGACTCTCAGTCATGGGGATGAACGATTTGCAGAGGAACTGGCCCAGTATGAACAAAAAGCGGGCAAAGCAGCGGCGGAACAGCTTAGAAGCGAGCTGAGGGATTTTCTGCTACATGCACCCTCTCATCTTATTTTTGGCAGAAATGGATTGCGACACGTGGTCGTGGCTCATGCCGGGATTAAGGATCATTTTATTGGCAAACAGTCGTCACGTATTTCTGATTATTGCCGCTATGGAGATACGGAGGGGCAGGATGCGAACGGAAAACCGATCCGTAAGGATTGGTTCGTAGACCATGAATCAGGAGAAATAGTAGTATGGGGACATGATCCGAGACCGCAGCCTACCCTTGTGAACCAGACGGTGAATATTGATCAGGGTGTGGTATTTGGCGGTATGCTGACCGCTTATCGTTATCCAGAAAAGGAATTTGTCAGCGTTCCGGCACATGAGAATTATGCGAATGATCCCGATAGCCCACTTGTCCGGTGGCAGAGAAAACGGTTTTCCCCGCCGAATTTACGCAAGCTCATCGCCGGCTATAGTGTGTTGACGGAATCGTATGGCGAAGTGCGCGTGCAAGGAGAATGGATCAAATCCGCTATAGATACCGTGTCACATGTGACTGTACCCATGGAGGAGCTGGTGTATATTCCACCAACCATGAGTCCTGCTCCAGCGGTGTCTGCAGAGGAAGGATATCTGGAGCATCCACGTGAGGCGCTGGCTTATTATCGCGGGCAAGGAGTACAAACGATGGTGGCCGAGAAAAAACATATGGGTAGCCGAGCGATTCTACTATTATTCAAAAACGAACAGGCTGCTGTTCAATATGTGGGGTACCCGACATTGGGCACGATCTACAGTCGGAGTGGGAGAGCCTTCTTTGAACAAAGCCTTGGGAAGCAAGTGCTGGAGAAGCTGAATGTGGATCTACGGACTGCTGGATATTTTGATCGGAACCAGACGGATTTTGTGTTGCTGGATGCGGAAATTGTACCGTGGAATCTCAAGGCTCGGGAACTGATTGCTGCACAGTATGCACATGTGGGGGAGGCAGCTCTGCTGGATCGCAGTAAGCTGGTAGACAAGCTGAAGCAGGCAGAGGTTGCAGGCCGAGAGGTTGGAGACTGGTTGGAGGAAATGGAGCAGAAGTACGCGAATGCCGTAACCTTTCAAGAGGCTTTTCAAAAATATTGCTGGGATGTGGACGGTCTGGATGAAATTCGTATCGCACCGTTTCATACGCTAGCACACAGCGGAAAGACTTTTTTCGACCATTCTCATACTTGGCATATGGAGCAAAACCGGGAGCTGGCTGGGCTGTCTTCCCTGTTTATGGAGACAGAGTATCGTGTCATCACGGACGAAGCAAGCGAGGAAGAGGTCATTCGCTGGTGGAACGAGATGACAGAGGATGGTCATGAAGGGATTGTGATCAAGCCGGAACGCTTTTTGATGAAAAATCGGGACAAGATGATTCAGCCTGCAATCAAGGTGAGAGGCCGGAAGTATTTGCACATCATTTACGGTATGGATTATCTTGCCCCTGAGAATTTAAAGCGTCTGAAGCAGCGTCGAACGAACAAAAAGGAGCGTCATGCCCTGATGGAAGGAGCGCTTGGTATGGAAGGCGTGGAACGTTTTGTCCGCAAGGATACGGTAGATCGTATTCATGAATGCGTCCTTGCCGCGCTATCGCTGGAATCGGAGCCGATTGATCCGAGATTGTAGTTTGCGAAGGAGGGATTGAGATGGAAAGGGGTACACCGTTAATTGATATTGGTGTGAACTTGATGCACCGTTCGTTTCATGCAGATCGGGAACAGGTGGTAGAGAGAGCCGCGGCTGTAGGGATTTCACCGCTGATTATTACCGGGACCAGTGTCCGCAGCAGTCGGGAGGCTTCTCAGTATGCAGCACGTTATCCGGGCAAGCTGTATGCGACAGCTGGCGTGCATCCCCATGATGCCAAAGACTGCAGCGCAGACACGATTCAGCAGCTCCGCCAGCTGGCGGGTCAGCCGCAGGTCGTATCCATAGGGGAATGCGGATTGGACTATAACCGTGATTTTTCGCCACGTGATGTGCAGCGTCGATGGTTTGGGGAGCAAATCCAACTGGCGTGTGAGCTGAATATGCCGTTATTTCTGCATGAACGAGATGCACATGAGGACCTTGTCGCTATGCTTCGGGAGTATCAAGGGCTTGTCGATAAAGCGGTAGTGCATTGTTTTACTGGCACTGAACAGGAATTGCATACGTATGTAGAAATGGGACTGTATATCGGGATCACCGGCTGGATTTGCGACGAACGGCGTGGCAAACATCTGCGTGAACTGGTCAGAGATATTCCCTTGGACCGTCTGATGATTGAAACGGATGCTCCATTTTTGACCCCGCGTAATTTGCCCGTGAAGCCCAAAGAAGGGCGTAATGAGCCCGTGTATCTCGCTCATATTGCTGCTACGGTTGCCGAATGTACAGGTCGAAGCATGATGGAGATCGAAATCGCGACGACGGAGACAGCCAAACGTTTCTTCGGATTATAGGATTGTCAAAGCCATAGATGTGGTATATATTATAGTGAATTAAAAGAGCATTGTCGGGAGCTTGAGAAAGTCAGGCTGAGAGGGTGGCCCTTGCCACTGACCGTGAAATCTGATCTGGGTAATGCCAGCGTAGAGAAACCAAGAACACTATACAGGAATGCCGCTTGTTTTGCGGTTGTCGATAGATTCAATGTATGTCCTAGCATTTTACCTTGACCCTGACTTTGGCTTGGTATCAGTGTAGTAGCTTAGACTACTGGTTATATAAGGCATATCGACGAATGATGTTTTGTATGGTGCTTCACCTTTTACTGCGCATAAAGCTTGCCTGGAGATTCAGCTCCAGACAAGCTTTTTTTATGGCCAAGAGGCCAATTATAAGGAAAAAGGGGAGCACGCAATAATGAATACTGCTGTAAGAGCGTCCAAAGGGTTGAAGCTGACTGATATTTTGGTCACGATTGTGATATCTGTTGTGTTCGGGTTGGTCTACAAAATATGGGGACCTGCCTATGATTTGATGAAACCATTTGGTCTACACGCCGAGCAACTGATGTATGGCATGTGGTTTATGGCAGGCACGTTTGCTTATCTCATCATTCGCAAGCCGGGTGTTGCGATTTTGGCAGAGGTGGCAGCGGCAACGGTCAGCGCTTTTTTGGGAAGCGAATGGGGCATGTCCACCTTGTACTATGGCCTGCTGCAAGGCTTGGGAGCGGAGCTGTTTTTTGCGGCTTTTCTGTATCGAAACGCAAACCTATGGGTTGCTTCGCTAGCTGCGGCTGGGGCGGCTGTCGCTTCTCTGATTTTAGACTTCAGCTACGGGTATATTGATCAGCTTTCGACCTGGAACTATGTTTTGTATATTGGATTTCGGATGATTGGCAGTATTGTGATTGCCGGGGTATTCGCGTTCTATCTGGCTAAGGCATTGGAGGTAACCGGAGTTACACGAAGTTTGAGACCTGCAACGGAACAAGATTATAAGGGGCTGGATTGATGAGCCGGGCAACCGAAGATGTGGTGGCTTCGATCACCCGTCTACGGTTGAAATTCCCCGGTGAGCAAGAGCTGCTTTTTCACAATATGTCTTTGTCTGTCCACAAGGGGGAAAAGCTGCTGCTACTGGGACCGAGTGGATGCGGTAAATCAACACTGCTCCAAGTGTTAAGCGGTCTGATTCCACGCACGATAGAAGTGCCCATGAAATGCGATGCTGCTGTAATCCCAAGTGTCTCAGGTATTGTATTTCAAGATCCTGATACGCAGTTCTGTATGTCATATGCAGACGAGGAACTGGCTTTTGTGTTGGAAAATAATCAGATTCCCCGGGAACAGATGCAATCCCGTATTCGCGAGCTGCTGATACAGGTTGGTCTATCGACGGATGATATACACATGCCCATTGGCAACATGTCACAGGGAATGAAGCAGCGTCTGGCGATTGCGTCTGTGCTGGCTATGGAGCCAGAAGTGCTTTTTCTGGATGAGCCCACGGCTTTGTTGGACGAGGAAGGCACCACACAGGTTTGGGACACCATTCGCAACATTTCGGTAGACCAAACGCTGGTGATCGTAGAGCATAAAATTAATGAAATCGTCCATGATGTGGATCGGATTGTGGTGCTTTCTGCTCAAGGGGAGATCATTGCGGATGGAAGGGCAGAAGAAGTATTTCATGTGCATCGGCAGGCATTGTCTGAGTACGGCGTGTGGTACCCGGGAGTATGGAATGAATCGTCTTCGCCACGTTGGAGTGAATCAGTGACACAACAGAACGGTGCGGGGATTGATTTGCTGGAGCTGGAACAT
The DNA here is from genome assembly GCF_038592955.1 of Paenibacillus sp. FSL H8-0168. Taxonomy (NCBI): domain Bacteria; kingdom Bacillati; phylum Bacillota; class Bacilli; order Caryophanales; family Paenibacillaceae; genus Paenibacillus; species Paenibacillus sp. FSL H8-0168. The sequence continues at coordinate 1,063,734 of NZ_CP151948.1, forward strand.
TTTAGTGGTCTCCGCGGTTTAAGTTCAGTGATTTATGTGGAGCATGCGCAGGTGAAGCCTGGCGACTGGATTGGCGTGGTCGGTGAAAACGGGGCTGGCAAAAGCTCGCTGCTGCTCTCCATGATGCGCTTACTTCGCACACAGGGACGTTATAGCGTGCGCGGAATTGAGGCAGGCAGTACAGAACAACTGGCAGAGCGTATCGGGTTCGCATTTCAAAATCCCGAGCTGCAATTCGTAGCGCATACCGTACGAAAGGAACTAGAGTATTCGTTACCCAAGAGCTTGTTTAGTGCTGAACAGTGCCGGGAGCGGGTGGATCGGATGCTCGTACAGTTCGGATTGGAGCGGCTGGACGAGCGTCATCCGTATCAGCTTTCGTTAGGCCAAAAAAGGCGGTTGAGTATTGCTACGGCCATGATCCGTGAGCCGGAAGTGCTGCTGCTGGATGAGCCGACTTTTGGTCAGGATGCGCGTAATACCTTTGTCATGCTGGATATGTTGGAGCAGTTGAGAGCGGCAGGCACGGCCATTGTGATGGTCACGCATGACCCGGAAATTGTTCGTCGATATTGTACCGATATATGGCGGATTCAGAAAGGGGCACTACAGTATGAACCTGACCTTTCCCCATCATAAAACATGGCTGCATCGCGTGAATCCGGGCTTAAAGCTCGTTATGTTTTCCATACTGTTTGTGGTCGTTATAGTCATTCATGATCCGAATGTCATGTTTAATGTTGCGTGTTCTATGCTGTTGCTGCTTGTCTGGTCAGGCCATCCATGGAAGAGGCTGCTGCTGTACGGTTCTCCCTTTATATTGGTGTTTATTTCAACTTCAACGGGCATGATGATGTTCGGCAAAGGGGTGACGACCTGGTGGTCATGGGGCTTGATCCATGTGACGCAGGAAAGTTTTTACCGAGGCATGCATCTGGGCTTTCGTGCGCTGAGTATGGCTGCGGTAGGGTTGCTGTTTGGTTTAACGACTCGTCCGGTGGACCTTTTTTATTCACTGATGCAGCAATGGAGGCTCTCTCCGAAGTATGCGTACAGCTTTTTGGCAGCCATGCGGTTGATGCCCATGATGGTGGAGGAATTCCAGGCATTGAGACAAGCACACCGTATTCGAGGTTTACATCAGCATGTGTCCAAATGGAATATGTATGCCACACTCCGCAGATATGCGATTCCGCTGCTCGCTCAAAGTATCCGGCGTGCGCAGCGAATTGCTATTGCCATGGAAGCCAAGGGTTTTGCTAATGAAACCAAGCGCACGTATTATTATGCGATTGGCTATTCGGCTGTAGATATTTTATTTATTTTCTGTTTTGTGGTAATACTTACGCTGGCTTGGGGATTCGGTATCCGCTTTCCTTATGTAGGGGTATGGGATGTACGTTAATTGTTGTCAAAATGCTTTGCCCGTTTTCTGCTCTGTGGTATATTAATGCAATGGGAATTGACGGCTCGTACAGACCCGCCCGGGCTGGCGGGCTTATTACATTTTCCCGCAGAAATGGATCATCAGGAGGCCAAGTTTCATGATTACGCTGCATCAGGTAAGCAAGCATTATACCACCTCAAGCGGCCAATTTCATGCGGTTCAATCCGTGTCCCTTCAAGTGGAGGAGGGGGAAATTCACGGTATCATAGGTGCCAGCGGTGCCGGTAAGTCTACGTTGCTCCGGTTGATGAATGTATTGGAAAGGCCGGATGAGGGAAACGTGGTTGTAAACGGGGAAGATTTGACTCGCATGCCGGAAAAACGTCTCCGTGAAGCGCGGCGATCGATAGGGATGATTTTTCAGCATTATCATCTTGTTCACAATCGGACGGTCAGTGGAAATGTGGCAATGTCGTTGGAGCTGGCAGGTGTCGCGAAAAAAGAGAGAGCGGAACGTGTGCGCGAATGCCTGCAATTCGTCGGTTTAGCTGATAAAGCAGAACAGTATCCGGCACAACTGAGCGGAGGCCAAAAGCAACGTGTGGCGATAGCCAGAGCGCTGGCGAATCGACCTGCGGTGCTGCTGTGTGATGAGCCGACCTCGGCGCTTGATCCGCAGACGACCGCGGATATTCTGGGCGTGTTACGGGAGATCAACCGGGAACTGGGAGTTACCATTGTAATCGTAACGCACGATATGGACGTGGTACGCAATATTTGTACCCGTGTATCAGAAATGCGGGATGGGAAGCTGCTTTCAACGCAGCGTGTAGCTGACACTGCGGTAGATTCAACAGCGGGAGCAGGTGAAGCTGATGAATGAAATGCTGAGCATCATTGCGCAATATCAGTCTGAGATATGGAAAGCCATCGGAGAGACGTTTATCATGGTGGGGATTTCTATCGCAGCAGCTGTACTGTTAGGGCTTCCGGCAGGAACGATTTTGTATTTGTGTGGTAAAGGGCAAAAATATGAAAATCGACTGCTGTTCACCCTATTGAATAGTGTGGTCAATGTTATCCGCTCATTCCCATTTTTGCTGCTCGTCGTGTTTATGATTCCATTTACACGTCTGGTCGTAGGGACGGCGCTGGGCACGATGGCTGCAACGGTTCCCTTGTCAGTGGTGGCCATCGCCTATTATTCGAGGCTGGTGGAGCAATCATTGCTCGAGGTGCCCAAAGGTGTAATTGAAGCCGCTACTTCTATGGGGGCATCCACCCTCCAGCTTATTTTTAAATTTCTGTACGTGGAGGCTCGTTCCGGGCTTGTACTGGGTTTGACCACGTCCACCATTAGCTTCATCTCCTACTCCACGGTGATGGGCATTGTGGGCGGCGGCGGGGTAGGTGATTTTGCCATCCGCTACGGTTACCAGCGTTTTGAAACAGGCTTGATGGCGTTCACCATCGTTGTCATGATTATTTTCGTACAAACGATCCAGTTCACCGGAAGCACCATATCCCGCCGGATCGACAAGCGGTAAGGTGGAATTGTAACTTTCACTATACTTGCACAACTCACTATGGGAAATAAAAATGACTTTACAGTACCTCAAAAGCGGAGCGGGCAGAATTGTTCTGGAGAAGCGTCAGCGTTCGCCTTTGAAACGGGATTCTAACCTATAAATTGTGTTACAAATCAGAGAGAATCCCATTTCAACAGCGATCAGAAGAACAATCTGCACGTGAAGCGGCTGCGGCTCCCACTGTAACTCATTTTTTATCTTCCTAATCACAATTTACTTGGAGGTTCCTCATCAAATGAGTCGGAAAAACAACATGAAAACGAACTTGAAATTACTTACACTATTTGCTGTCGTTATACTACTGGTTGCTGGATGCGGTGGTCAAAAGCAGGCTGCTCCAGAAACACAGTCTAAAGAAGCAAATTCCCAAAAAGAAGTGACCCTGAAAGTAGCAACGCTAATCCCACCGATGACAGATGTGCTGGATATCGTGAAGCCGCTGCTTAAACAGGACGGAGTCAATCTGGAAATCGTCGTGCTTTCAGACAATATCCAACCGAACAACGCATTGGCAAGCCGGGAAGTAGATGCTAACTTCTTTCAGCATGCTCCTTTTATGCAACAATATAATGAAAGCAACAAGTCTGATTTGGTGGCGATAAAACCTATTTACAACGCCATTTACGGCGCGTACTCCAAAAAATACAAGAACGTTAAAGACCTGCCCGAAGGTGCGACTATTGCCATTGCCAATGACCCGGCCAATACTGGACGTTCTTTAGTAATGATGGAGCAAAACGGTTTGATCAAGCTTAAAGAAGGCGTAGGCTATAATGCTACACAGGCTGATATTATTGAAAATAAGAAAAAATTTGTGTTTAAAGAAGTGGATTTGTTGATGCTAGCGCGGTCACTGGATGATGTGGACATGGCTGCCATGTATCCCGCATATGCCAAGCCGCTCGGTCTGACACCGAAGAAGGACGCGCTGATTACCGAAAAAGACGATACGCACTTTGCCATTAATCTGGTAGCGCGTAAGGATAATGCAGATTCCGATGCTATTCAAAAGCTGGCAAAGCGAATGACTGGACCGGAAGTACGTAAATTTTTTGAGGACAATTACAAGGATAGCGTTGTTCCAGCATTTTAAATAAATAAGTATGTTGAAACATCGTTTTATGATGAAATACGACCTGTATAATGGAAGGAAGTCTGTGAAGAGCAGATGGTCTCCCTTGTGCAGGTCTTTTTTTTCATCCTTAATATGGAAAGGAATTCTCGAAAACAGGGTATAAAGTCTTATTTTTTAAGGTTTTAGGGTGTTGCACCGCTGCGAATTTTGGTCATAAAGGGCGATGGAGTAATGATAAGGAACATATTAAAATAAAAATACGAACAAACATTCGTTTTCGATTTCGTTAACGGTGTTTTTATATAGGTCAAAAAATTCAGCTGACAACGGGCCAAAAGCGTGAGTAAAAAGGAAGGGGAACGACATGAAGCTGTTTGTAACTGTAAAAAGTTTGGGAAAGCGCAAGCCCGCACTCGCACGACAGGAAATAGAGCTGAGTCCTGCTCCAGAAACATTGCGAGATTTGATTACTGCAACCGTTGCTCTGAATGTTCAAAAGCTGCGGGAAAAGCAGGAGAGTGTCGCGCTGATTCCGTTCCTTACGGGAGAAGAAGTTCAGGCACAAGGCGAGATAGGCAAAGTAGGATTCGGTTCTATATATAATGATGGTATCCCGGATATTAAGGATGCCGTGAACACGGCGATGCAGGCATTTGAAGATGGTTTATACAGAGTTTTTGTATGTGACGAGGAAACTATTGAACTCGATGCTCCTTTGTCACTTAAGGATGGGAATGAGATTGTATTTATACGCTTCACAATGCTGGCTGGAGGCCTATGGTAGAGGGGGAAACGAAACATGCATCAAGAGAACAATGAGCAAGAATATTTCACCACACTGAAGGAGCGCGCAACGCAACTGGATGGACCACAACAGGAGTTGGCTCAGTATGTTGTGGAACTAGGTAAGCTTCATTACATACAGGAGGACGAGGAGCCATTTAACGAATGTCAGCGAATATTAAAAGAACGAGCGACAGAAAGCGGAGAACCGCTGTTTAAGCCACTGACAGAGGTATTACATGCTCTAATTGGACAAACAGCGGGCGATGTATTCTCACATCTAACGGAGCATGTGACTGAATATCCATACAGCACAGGGTATGCGCGCAAACCGTTTCGCACTTCGGATATTACGGCCCATACTTCCCGGGTTTATAAAAGAATGGTGCAGTTGATCCGAATGGACTGTATCGGGTTCTCCGTAATGGATTATTTAACAAAAAAGGATTATGAACCAGGCAGAGATTATCGGATTCAGGAAACGATTGGTGACTGGATTGCTTATGAGCTGGATCACGGTAATTCACAGGTGCTTGAGGCGTTAAAAGCTATTATTTATGGGGATAATCAGGCGGCGTTACTTACGCGCAATATGATTAAAGGCATGCTCCTGAGTCATCAGGAGGAGAATTATCGCATGATCGGCGAGCTCTTGGCAGCCGCCAAACTCCAGGAGGGATTGCGCCAAAGTATCGTGGAACAAATGGATGAAGGGACCCCGGAGGCTCTAATATATCTGTTGAAGGTAATCATCGACCAAGGCTTCATTCGTTACAGTTCGGTGGTGCGGGCGCTTGCAGTATGGACGGGCATGGGCTTGGAATCCGCCAATCAGCGGGTCGTTCGCCAACTGATCGAGCAGGCATATGAAGCATTGACTCGTAGTGAACTGCGCCAGGAATGGCTGATCAGCTCAAATGCTAATGAAGTTTATATGAGTTTGTGGGCTACGGCAGTACATGAGGAACGTGATTTGTATGGACAGGTTCGAAAACTCATGGAGCAAGGAGCAACCTACCAGAAGATCGTAGCACTGTATGTACTGTCTAACAGTGACAACAAGGATGTGCGCCTCGGAATTGCGAGAGAATATCTGGATGAAACGGACCAAGAGCTTCAATATTGGATACTGACGAACTATACAAGCAATTATTTTTATGAATGGGTAGAAGGCGGGACGGTCGCGGATCGGATCGTTAAAGTGGTGCGTACTCCTTTGCTGGAGAGCAAAGAGGAGCGGCGTAAAGATTTTGAACGACTTCATAACCTGTTTGTACATATGAAAAAGGGTGAGTCCACCGAGCCCTCCAAGGTGCTGGATTTTGTTAATCTGTATCACCGCTCAGATGCACCTATTCAAAAAATGCTGTATCTCGCTGGTTATGATATGGATGCTTCCTGGATTGGGGAAATCATAGCCTTAAAGGAACAGATTAGCCCTAATCTGCGTGGCGAACTGTTGAACCATTTTGTGCAAAAACCTGAGGATGCGATACAACGTGATTTTATTTTTTCCAGTTTGTCTGACAAAAGTATGAGTATCCGTGAGTTCGCTGTGGCCAAGGCACGTAAGCTGACGCTGTCGGAACCAGAAATGCAACAAATGGAAGCCTTATTAAAGCTCAAGACGGGATCGTTGCGCCAAAGTGTCATTGGTGTGCTGCTCTCACAATCGGAAGAGCCGCTCGCTGGCTCATTGGAACGCTTGCTGCGTGCTAAGGCGGAGCTGCAACGATTGGGTGGACTGGAAGTATTGACGAAGATATATGCAGACCCGGATCGTGCCGAACAGTATGAAAGCCTGCGGACTTTGGCGGATATCATTCAGCAACCTACAGCCAAAGAGGAGCAACTGCTGTCCAAGCTGGGACAGGAGGATGCTTTTACAGGGGCTAATGGTTTTGCACTGTACGATCCGAATGTCAAGGAAGCTTGGTTGGAAGAGAAAGTTGATCTGGGTGATTTTCGATTGGCCGATGTTTTTGTTAGTCCATTGGAGAAGCTCAAGCAGTTCTTGAGTGGACTGGACGAGCTTGTTCATCATCATCGTGATGTGGAATATACTGCGGAGTATTATTCGGGCTACAAAGATACATTGCTTATTGGGACGAACCTTCGCCCTCTACGGCTGGTTCAGATCGATGAAGAAGTAGATTCCAGACTGTCTTTATATCCTCTCTATGAGCAGTGGGACCGTTATTTGCAGGAAAGCGGCATGGAAGCGCGTGAACTGCTGGAGCTTGTTTTTTATGACCGATTAGAGCCTATGGACCGAACGCTGGATCGCTATTATCGATACTTTTCTTTTAACATGGACTATTCAGAACAAAGCAAGCACAAGCTGCTGGAAGGATGGCGTAAAGATTTCGCTGAGCAAATGTATCCTTTGGATCGCATTAACGAGGTACAGAAGTGGATGGCAGAACTGACCTATTCCGATCAGGTAAGCACATTAGTTAATGCTTATTTTATGGACACATCCGGTGACCAAACATTTGACGTAATTGACCTTGCTTTAAATTCACTAATGCAAGGCATGCCTAAGGACAGACCTGAAGAGGATATGGGAATGCTCCATCTATTGTCTGGCCCGTGGGTGGCACTGGAGAAGGGGCAGGTTCATGATGGTGAGTCCTTTAAGCGCTTTTTCCATACCTTTGTGAACTACGCAGAACTGCCAGGAGCGGAAAATCGTTTTTATTCTCCGCTGGATCTGGAGGATTATTTCAAAGCATATGAAAAAGGGTTGATCGGTGTAGGGGAAGTGTATCGAGAGCTGTTGGCCGGTAGTGAAAGCAGAAGACATATGAGTTCCTTAACCAATGCCCGCAATACATGGATTTCTAGCAAACATGAATTTTTGGAAATACGTCGTACGGTTATTGATCGACTGCTAGAGGTTGAATTGGTTCGAGGCGATTTGCCTACCGAGGCTACGCCAAAGGTTATGGGATTGAGCCAATTTGAAGGTATGGATTATTTCATCCGTATTCTGGAGGGTCTCGACAAGGAAACGTTTGTGCGTGGTTATGTGTACGGCTACGGTGATCGTATTACCAAAAAAGAATCCTTCAGCCACTTGCTCAAAGCATGTTATCCGAGTGATGGCGAGAATGCCACGTTGCTCAAGGAAAAGCTGAAGAACACTAAAATTACAGATAAACGTCTGCTGGAGGCGGCTATGTATGCACCGCAGTGGATTGAGATTGTAGCAGACTATCTCGGTTGGGAAGGGCTTCGCAGTGCGGCATGGTATTTCCATGCGCATATCAATGAAGGTTTTTCGGCCGAGAAGGAAACGATTGTAGCTCATTACTCGCCGATTGCTCCACAAGATTTTAATGATGGTGCCTTCGATATTCACTGGTTTCATGAGGCCTATGAGACGTTGGGCGAGGAACGTTTTGACCTGCTGTACGATTGTGCCAAGTATATTTCGGCTGGAGCCAATCATCGTCGATCCCAGTTGTTTGCAGATGCGACGCTGGGTAAGCTGAAACGGAGTGAAATGGAAAAATCAGTGGAGGACAAGCGAAACAAAGACCATTTGCTGACCTACAGTCTGATTCCACTTGCTCAGCCGCCTGAACCAGATATACGCGAACGTTATGATTTTATCCAGAGGTTTCTGGAACAAAGCAAAAAATTCGGGGCACAGCGTAAGGCCAGTGAGGCACTCGTTTCACGGATTGCGCTCGGGAATTTGGCACGTAACGCAGGCTACGATGACGTAACCCGTCTCGTATGGGACATGGAAGCTCGGAAGCTGGATGATCTTCGGTCTTATTTTGAGCCACATGCTTTGGACGAGGCTACAACGGTGCAGCTCGTCATTGATACTGAAGGAGCGGCAGATATTGAAATTGTCAGCAAAGGCAAGACGCTGAAATCCATTCCGGCTCGTTTCAAGAAGGATGAGTATGTTACGTCGCTGAAGGAGCTTAAAGGTGATCTGGTGGATCAGTACCGCAGAGCTCGCAAAGAATTGGAACGCTCTATGGAGTCTGGTACGACCTTTATGGTGAAGGAATTGAGAGGATTGCTGGGTAATCCTGTACTTGCTCCGTTGGTGCGGACACTGGTTTTCAAGGCTGATGATCATCTCGGATATTTTAATGAGGAAACGTTGGTATTGACGGCTCCTTTTGCTGAACAGCATACTATAGGAGAAGAGGACAAGCTGATTATTGCTCATCCCCTTCATTTGTTCGAAAGTGGTCGTTGGAGCGACTTCCAGAAGGACTTATTCGACCGCCAGATACGCCAGCCATTTAAGCAGGTGTTCCGTGAGCTGTACTTGCTGAATGCTGATGAACGTGCAAATGCGACCGTTTCCCGTCGATATGCAGGACACCAGGTACAGCCGAATAAAACGGTATCCCTGTTGAAAGGACGGCAATGGACGGTCAGCTATGAGGACGGACTTCAGAAGGTGTACTATGCTGAGAATCTGATTGCGAACCTGTATGCCATGGCGGACTGGTTCTCACCAGCGGATACCGAGGCTCCTACACTGGAGACAGTGCAGTTCTTTGATCGGACAACGTATAAGAGCGTACCGTTGAACGAAGTTCCTCCTGTTCTGTTCTCCGAAGTTATGCGGGACGTGGATCTGGTCGTCAGTGTTGCCCATGTAGGTGGCGTTGATCCAGAGGCCAGTCTGACGACCATTGAAATGCGTAGGGTGATTGTGCAGGAATCACTTCGCTTGCTGAAAATTAGCAATGTACGCTTGGATGGGAATTATGCACGTGTAGATGGGACTCTTGGCGAATATGCTGTGCATCTGGGAAGCGGGGGTGTCTACAAGCAAGCGAAGGGAGCACTGCATATTATCCCGGTGCATTCGCAGCATCGTGGACGCATCTTCCTGCCGTTTCTGGACGAGGACCCAAGAACAGCTGAGATTCTATCCAAAGTTGTGTTGTTGGCCGAGGATCAGAAGATCAAGGACCCGCAAATTCTTACACAGCTTCAAGCGTAGAATAGAATTCTGATATATATAGATTCATAATTAACTCAACGTTCGCACCTAAACAATGATTTCGCATCCTCGACTGTGTAGGTGGAAACTTAGTTTAGTTGCGGAGGTTGAGTTATTTAATATTGAGCGTTTATCGAGCACGAATAAGGAGATATGGGTAATATTTTAGGTTCTGTGGTTTGATAGGAACCTAACAGTATAACAATTGACGATCATAGGAGAACACAACGATGTTTAAAAGTATCTTTCTAACAGAGTACACAACTGAGTATCAATCACAAGTTGTTGATTTAATTTTACATATTCAAAAAGATGAATATGGTATCGCCATAACCAAAGAAGATCAGCCAGATTTGCTTGATATTGAAAACTTTTATCAGCGTGGTAACGGCAACTTCTGGGTGGCTCTTAGTGAAGGAAACGTAGTAGGGACTATAGCTTTGTTAGATATTGGGAACCGTAAGACAGCACTCAGAAAGATGTTTGTAAAACAAAACTATAGAGGTAAAGCCTTTAATGTTTCGAATCAATTATTACATCATGCCATAGAGTGGGCCAAGGAACGGTCTGTTGAAGGAATCTATCTTGGAACAACACCACAATTCGTAGCAGCTCATCGTTTTTATGAGAAGAACGGCTTTGTTAGTATAGCTCTTGATGAATTGCCAATTGGCTTTCCAGTTATGAAAGTGGATAAAAAATTTTATAAATATACCATTCGATAAATGGCCTGAATCAAGACGATCCTGAAGGAAATTCCTGCTCAAAATTGACTTATTGTTTGCCTCGCTGCCTTCCTGTCGAGCTGTAATACAAACTGTCGCCGAGCAGGAATTTCTTTTGTTTAGGGCAGGCGTTTGCTAGAATAAAAGGGTATGTTGTAAGTCAACGTTAACCAAATTGCTGGGAGGGACACACGTATGAGCAAAAAGATTAAATGGGGAATTGTCGGCACAGGCTGGATCTCAGATCAATTTGTAGCGGATTTGGCGCATGTTACGAATGGAGAAGGGTATGCTGTTGGATCACGCACTATTGAAAGCGCTACCGAATTTGCGACTAAGCATCAAATATCAAGGGCTTACGGGAGCTATGAGGAATTAGCACAAGATCCTGAGGTAGATGCTATTTACGTAGGGACTCCTCATCCTTTTCATAAAGAAAATGTTCTGACGGCTCTTCGGGCGGGGAAAGCGGTCTTGTGTGAGAAACCCTTCACCGTCAATAGCAAAGAATTGGAGGAACTGATCGGCTTTGCACGTGAGCGTAAGCTATTCCTGATGGAAGCAATGTGGACACGTTTTTTGCCTCCGATTCGCCAAGTGCGGGAGTGGATATATGCGGGACACATTGGTGAGGTAAAGCTGGTTAAGGCGGAATTTGGTTTTCGGATAGATTGGAACCCAGAGGGGCGGCTTTTGAACCCTGAGCTGGGCGGAGGTGCTCTATTGGATGCAGGGATTTATCCAGTTTCTTTTGCTTCAATGGTCTTCGGCCCTGAACCTGAGCATGTATGGAGCACTGCTCATATCGGGGAGACAGGCGTTGACGAGACATTTTCGATCTTGCTAGATTATGGAAAAGGACGCACGGCTATGCTTAACGGGGCAGTCCGTCTCGGATTGACGAATGAGGCATACATCCATGGAACAAAGGGCTATATCCACATTCCGTCATTCCTGAACAGCACATCGGCTACTTTAGTTGTGGACGGTGAAGAGGCACAAAACTTTCAGGATGACCGATCCTCTACAGGCTATGCCTTTGAAGCAGAAGAAGTCGGGCGTTGCTTGAACGAAGGCTTGCTCGAAAGTTCTACTATTTCTTTGGATGAATCATTAGGAATTATGAAACTGATGGATCAGATTCGTTCACAGTGGGGGCTTCGGTATCCGTTTGAATAATCACGTTAATTCCAGGGACCTTTCAGGTTCTCTGGAATTTTTTTGTTTGTGGGTGTTTTTTATACCAGGATTTTGAAAAATCCTCATACATAAGTATTTCCAATTCCCAAATCGCGACTTTGGTCGCACGATAGGTAACGCCATATGAGTCAATCAAGAGTGGGACATATGAATCATTTTTTGTGATTTTAATTAGTTAAAAAATCGTCATTAAAAAGTTACAAAAGTGTAATTTTATTATCAGTTAACTGAATTGTGAGCGCTCTCTTTTTATGGAGAAGAATGAAGGTCCTAGTGCTGTACTTCCAAAAACTTTCAATGAAATTTTCGAAAATGTACGGTAGGGTGGTAAACGTGTCACTTGAGCCATTGCGGCTTTTGCTGACTTGCTTGCTTATCCCGTGGCTCTGGATTCTTGTCGGAGCTCGCAGGATCGAGAGCCAAAGCAAGCCTGTGAGAGTTGAATAGACATTCACCTCATGACCTAACATCAAGGAGGAGTTACAAACGTGAAAGTGAAATCAACATGGTTGTTCCGTATGGTGATGATGACAGTTATCGCGGCTGTTGTGATCGGACCTATGAATATTGCAGGAGCGGCAGGAAGCCAGACAGATCGGCCTTGGATGAACACGGCCCTGTCGGCTGAGAAACGGACAGCGTTGCTGCTGCAAGAAATGACGCTGGAAGAAAAAATAGATTTAGTGACTGGTAAGGTCAACAATTACTATGGATTTTATAATAATTCGATGGAGCGGTTGGGTATTCCGGCGCTGACGATGGCAGATGGACCTGCGGGTGTGCGCATCGCCAATCCAGATGTGCAGGGCAAGCAATCTACTGCGTTGCCTGCTCCAATTGCGTTGGCTGCAACGTGGGATACCCAAGCTGCCAAACAGTATGGTGATTTGATCGGAGACGAGGCTTTTAATACAACTCATAATGTTGCGCTTGGACCGGGGATGGATATTGCCCGTATTCCATGGGGATCGCGAAACTTTGAATCTATGGGTGAGGACCCGCTACTGCAATCGCAAATGGCGACCGCTTATGTCAAAGGTATACAAAGCCACCCTGTTTTGGCGACTGCGAAACATTACCTTATGAATAATCAGGAAACGGAGCGCTTCACGACGAATGTCAAAGTCAGTGACCGTGCGTTGCATGAGATTTACATACGCCCGTTCCAAGAAGTCATCGCCAAGGCAGATTTGGGAGGGGCCATGTGCTCCTTTAACAAGGTCAACGGCGAGTCTGCTTGTGAGAACAAAACTCTTTTGACAGACCTCTTGAAGAAGGAGCTGCAATTCAAGGGCTTTGTGATGAGTGATTACGGTGCGAACCTGAGTACAGTCGAATCAGCAAATAGCGGATTGGACCTGGAAACACCGGGTACACCATATGGTAAATGGGGAGATCAGCTGCTGGCGGCTGTTAAGAATGGCAAGGTAAGTGAAAAAACGATTGATGATAAGGCTGGGCGCATTCTGGTGCAAATGTTCAGCAAAGGTCTATTCGATCACCCGGCTCAAAATAATCAAATTGATGCCCGTGACCATGGCAAAGCAGCCCGTCAATTGGCTGAGGAAAGTATGGTACTGCTTCAAAATAAAAACAATGCATTACCGTTGTCTAAAGATAAACTCAAGTCCATTGCTGTGATTGGCCCCGATGCAGATAACGGCACTGTGGCAGGCGGAGGCAGTTCGTTGGTGAACCCGACGTATACCGTGAGTCCGTTAGAGGGCATCCGCAATCGTGTCGGCAAAGGAGTTACCGTCCAATATGCACCGGGCACAGACCCGATCTCTGCAGGAGACATTATGCCAGGGCCATCTGCTGTTCCGTCTTCACTGTTGACTACATCTGATCAGAAAGAGGATATCAGTGTTGGATATGCGACTTATGGAGATGGCGAACAGGGGCTTCGAGGCGAATACTGGAAGAATAACAAGATGGAAGGCAATCCGATTCTTGTACGCAATGATGACCAAGTCAATATGAACCTTGGATTTTATAATTATCAGGGCTTCAATGCGAAGTCCCCTAAAGTTCCAAATACACCAACGACACTGAACGGCTTGATATCTGCACGCTGGACAGGGGCTATTGCAGCTCCCAAGGATGGTGACTATGCATTGTCATTAACCAGTTTGGGATCAAGCAAGCTGTATCTCGACGATAAGCTTTTCGTGGACAATCAAGGTGAAAAGCTGGGCACTACGAAGAAAAGCATCTCCCTTAAAGCGGGTGAAAAGCACAAGATACGTATTGAATACCGCGCTGATTATCCGACAAATGGTCGTGATTCCGGTGGTATGGTTCGTCTGGGCTGGGAACCTCCGCCAGATACGTCAGATAAGTTGATTGACAACGCTGTGAAATTGGCGAAAAAATCGGATGTTGCGATTGTTGTTACGCGTACGTATGAGAGCGAAGGATATGTTGAGTGTTTCGATATGGAACTGCCGAACAATCAGGATCGGCTAATCCGTGCAGTTGCGGCTGCAAATCCGAAAACTATTGTCGTACAAATGAGCGGCAGAGCCGTGCAAATGGATACCTGGCAGGACAAAGTCTCTTCCATCGTACAAGCATGGTTTGCTGGACAAGAGCAAGGGAATGCTATAGCACGCGTCTTATTCGGGGATGTGAATCCTTCGGGTAAGTTGCCGGTAACCTTCCCGGTTAACGAGCAGTCTACACCCGTGTCCTCACCAGAGAAGTTTCCGGGTGTGAACGGTATAGGTGACTATTCAGATGGTATTTTTGTAGGCTATCGTGGGTATGAGAAATCGGGTATTCAACCGGCGTTCTCCTTTGGACACGGTTTATCCTATACGACATTCGGATATAGCGATCTGAAAACAAAACAGCATGCGAGTGGAAAAAAATCCGATCGTACGAGTTCCGTCGAAGTTTCGCTAAAATTGAAGAACACGGGCAAAACAGCCGGAGCTGAGGTTGTACAGGTGTACAACGGTAAGCTTCCGACAAACGTAGAGACTCCATCCCGTCAACTGGCAGGCTGGTCCAAGGTAGAATTAAAGCCGGGTCAAGAGAAGAAGGTTCGCATTGAGCTCGACCCGAAAGCTTTCTCATATTGGGATGAAAAGTCCAAAGCATGGGTTATGCCAGCGGGTGAAGTGCCCATTTATGTGGGCAGTTCCTCTCAGGATTTACGACTGACAGGAAGTGTTACGATTCCGGCAACCTCTACAGAAAAGGCAAAAAAGTAATCCCGTTACATTTGTTTTAAAATGGTTATATTCAAGAGAGCGCGGGCACAAGCACCGGCTCTCTTTTTGCTATCGGTATGTAAACGTCCAACAGGTATGCAAAGGGAAACCCAAGTGAAAGCTGAAATAGTAGGGAGGATGGGGACAGGATAATGATGGGGAGAGGAGGATATAGATGAAAAAACTCCAAAAGCAACGACGTACTGACATCTGGCTGCTTATAGCTGCAGTAGCCATTTTGATCTGTGCGGTCCTGGCCAGTATGGCTATACGGAATGTTCCGGAGCCGAAAGCAGAAAATAACGTCAACATGTGGCTAACAACACCCGATCCGGCGAATCGCCTAACCCAACAAACCCCGATCCGTTGGGATAGGGATCACAGTCAAGAAAATGCAGCGAATGCGGATACACTGACGATTGAGATTAAGCCAGATATTCGTTACCAGACGATGGAAGGGTTTGGAGCAGCGGTGTCCGGTTCGTCCGCATACCTGATGAATTATGGCATGTCTGCCAATCAGCGTGATCAGCTGCTAAATGATTTGTTTACAGCTAGTGGCATTCAACTAAGTTATATTCGCCATACCATTGGAGCCTCAGATTATTCCGTAGATGAACAGGGACAGCCTGGTAGCTATACCTATGACGATATGGCAACAGGCAAGGACTATGAGCTGAATCATTTCTCCATCGCCAAGGATCGGGATGTGATCGATGTGTTGAAGCAAATCCTGAGAAGAAACCAGGATTTAAAGATTATGGGAACCCCATGGACAGCTCCGCCCTGGATGAAATATGGGGAGCAGATTTATAACGGCTGGTATTTGGATTATACCGATCCGCGCGTCTACCAGGCGTATGCTGACTATTTTGTTCGTTATCTACAGGCTTATGCGAACGAGGGAATTCCGATTCAGGCGATTTCCATTCAAAATGAGCCAGAATTCACGACGCCCAAGTATCCCAGCATGAGTATGGGAGCAGCAGAACAGGCGAATTTTATTAAACAATATCTGGGTCCCACCCTAAATCGAAACCATTTATCTACTCACATTATTGCCTTTGACCATAATTGGGATACAGGGAGCGAATATGCCAAGACCGTGTTAGGAGATGAACAGGCTCGAAACTATACGCACGGAACGGCCTTTCATTGCTACAAAGGAGAGCCCACAGCGATGACAGATGTGCATAATGCTTTTCCTGATAAGCCTGTATATATGACAGAATGTAGTGGGGGAGCGTGGAGTCCGGGCTTTGGAGATGATTTGAGCTGGGATATGTCCAAGCTGATCATTGGTGCACCCCGAAACTGGTCGCAAAATGTCCTCTTTTGGAATATCGCACTTGACCCGTCCGGGGGTCCAACCAATGGGGGGTGTACCAACTGTAGAGGTGTAGTGACCATCGACCCGTTAAGCGGTGCAGTTACGAAAAATGTGGAGTACTATGCAATTGGGCACGCCAGCAAATTTGTCCGTCCAGGTGCGGTACGTATTGATTCTACACATTATAGTGGAAGTATCGAAACGGTTGCCTATCGCAACCCCGACGGTACGCTTGTCCTGATTGCCGCCAATACGGGAGAGAACACAAAGACATTTAAGGTTCGGCAGGGAAATAAGGTTTTCAAATCTACCCTTCCATCCAAGTCCGCAGCTACCTTTCAATGGAATCCTACGGTTTCCTGATATGGTGTACATCAACGTTTTATAGAAGTTTTAGAGCGCTTAGCCCATCTGGCTGAGCGCTCTTTTTTCATTTGCTACAAAATCCAGACTGCGAAAAAAATTTTTATTATTGTTCAGAATTGGTTCAGAGGCGGATGATAAGATCTTTTCACTAATAACAAGAATGAACCGTTTGGCAGCCATTCTGGTGAATGTGTTCCAATCGGGTGAACGGACGGGTATCCTTTCTCGTATCGACGGGTCGCATCGTGCTGCAATTGTTTTACAATCGAGAATGTGACTTCTCTCATAAGATGGAAGGATATGAGCTGGAGGTTCACCAATTCATGAAAAACACGAACCGTATGAACGTATCCAGCATAGCGCTATATCCGGTTAATCCAGTAATACCGTATCTGATCATAAATAGCTCCTTTTACGATTTCATGGATGTGACGAATGTTGCCTATTTTAATCAAGAGGGTCATTTCTATAACCCAAATGAATTTAATACGGTCGCATATGTACTCAAATATCATGAAACTATACCCGAAAGGTACTTATCAATATGTAGGCAGGCATACACCTTAATCGGTGTGTTTGTCTGAGCTCGCTGTCTTTTGAAGACAGGTCATGAATTCTTATAAAGGTGTAACCCATCAACTATCGTGGGTTACGCCTTTTTGTATACTGAGCATATTGTATTCATCCAAGCCTTTACTGTACAAGGAGATTCTCAACATGAAACCAGGGGCATGGGGAGTTCTTCCGCAGCAGTATCAATATGCTTGAACAATGTACTCAACTGAATTACAATACAATTGATAATGATTTTTAATATCAATTAGGATGAAAAGGGGGAGTTGGACTACATGTTTGGATTGACCAAAAAGCTACATATTTATATAGCACTTATTCTGATGATATCGGTGCTGGCTGGTTGTGCCTCAGGTGGAACTACAGGGACAACAGACCCTTCAAGTAAGTCTGCAAGTGGTGATGAGAGCAATGCAGCAGGCAGTGGTGCGGACGAGCAGACCAGAGTTATCAAACATGCCATGGGTGAAACGACAGTTAAGGGAACTCCGAAGAGGATTGTAACCTTGTTCCAGGGTGCCAATGATGTTGTTGTTGCACTTGGTGTTAAGCCAACGGGTGTTGTGGAATCCTGGGTTCAGCAACCCGTATATAAATATTTGAGAGATGATCTGGATGGTGTGACGCAAGTAGGTCAGGAATCACAGCCGAACCTGGAAGAGATCAACAAGTTGAAGCCGGATCTAATCATTGCCACCAAAACAAGACATGAGGATATCTATGATCAACTGTCCCAGATTGCTCCAACGGTAGTTACCGAGACTTTGTTTGACTGGAAAGAGACGGTAAAGACGGCTGGTGAAGCGATGAATATGAAGGAACAGTCGGACAAGTTGCTTGCTGATTGGGATGCAAGGGTAGCGGATTTTAAAGGCAAAATGGGTGACCGTCTTCCCATTGAAGCGACTATTACGAATTTTAGAGCCGATCAGGTTCGCATTTTCTATATGGGATACGCCGGAAAAATATTGAAAGAGCTTGGATTTACCAGACCGCCTGGACATGATGAAGACACCTGGGGGGTGGAGTTGACTTCGAAAGAGAACATCCCGGATATGAACGCAGATATGATCTTCAACTTCAATTCAGGCACGGAAACAGAAGCTATTGAGAAAAACTATAAGGATTGGACCAGCAGTCCGCTCTGGAAAAATCTCGATGCAGTGAAGAATAATAAGCTAGTACAGGTTGATGAAGTGGCCTGGAACATGGGGGGCGGATACACATCGGCCAACATGATGCTGGACGACCTATACAAGCAGTTCAATCTGAACTAATGGGAGCAAGACCTGCCATGTACCAGGACATTCGTATACGAAGCGTATGGGCAGGCAGGTCTTTTTGCATTTCACGGATGAAAGAGTGAGAATATGTTTCCCCTTTTTACGAAGGCAAGTACGAAAATTTATGGACTATCCGGCTTATTCATTTTGTTATTACTCGCCTGTGTAGCCAGCATGATACTGGGGCGTACACACATAACATTTCAAATAGCAGTGAATGCACTACAACACTATGACGAAAGCTCAGTGGAGCATGTCGTACTTCTGACGGAACGTTTGCCACGCACAATTATTGCCGCTGTTGTTGGTGCAAGTTTGGCGGTGGCGGGAGGACTCATGCAAGCGCTAACTCGTAATCCGCTCGCTTCACCAAGTGTGTTTGGGATCAATGCGGGTGCCATCTTTTTTATCGTTATTGCCATCGTGGTGCTGTCGGTGTCCTCGCTCAGTACGATGATGTGGTTTGGTTTTGCCGGGGCAACCATCGCAACAGTGATTGTGTACGCGCTTGGGTCCATCGGTCGTGATGGTCTGACTCCCATCAAGATTGTGCTGGCGGGTACCGCTATCTCTGCACTTTTTGCTTCGTTCACACAGGCAATCCTGGTGCTGGATGGAACGGGATTACAGGACGTGTTGTTCTGGCTTGCAGGTTCAGTGAGCGGTCGGACACTTGACATGCTGTATCCTGTACTGCCATATATGACGGTTGCCGCTGTGATATCCCTGTTTATGGGCCGGGCGATCAATCTGCTTTTGACCGGTGATGATATCGCCAAAGGCATGGGACAGAACGTGCTACTGGTTAAGGTACTTATGGGAACCGTTACAGTATTGCTGGCCGGTGGTTCTGTTGCGGTGGCCGGTTCGATTGGTCTGGTAGGATTAGTCGTACCGCATATCATGCGGGCGTTTGTAGGCAACGACTACCGCTGGCTTGTTCCCTACTGTATTCTGGGCGGCGCCATTTTGTTATTGGCGGCGGATGTGGTTGCACGGCTGATCATCATGCCGCAGGAAGTTCCGCTTGGCGTTATGACTGCGCTCATTGGTGGTCCCTTCTTCGTCTATATTGCCCGCAAAGGGGGGACGAAGATATGAGGAAGATGATTACTTTTCGCAATAAAAAAGATACGTTATCCTTGCAAATGGAGCGCAAATCGCTGCTCATTATCGGAATCTGTATGGTTTTGATATTGATTGCATCCATTGCAGGAACCAGTGTGGGTAATGATTTTATATCTCCGCTGAATGTGCTGCAGACGATTTTCGGTCTGGGCGCAGGCGATCATGACTTTGTCGTGTTGACGCTAAGGCTGCCGCGTGTGCTGTTATCGTTGCTTGTGGGTGCAGCACTAGGCATGTCCGGTGCCCTCTTGCAGGGGATTATCCGTAATCCGCTCGCTTCACCGGATGTGATCGGGATAACGGGAGGAGCTGCCGTTGCCGCTGTAGGTTTTGTCACCCTGCTGGGTGGAACCATCAGTATCAAGCTGTTGCCGTTGTTTGCCATTGTGGGGGCGATGATTACCGCAATCATCATTTATCTTCTTGCCTGGAAAAAAGGAGTTAGCCCGATTCGACTAGTGTTGATCGGAATCGGAGTGTCAGCCATTACGGGGGCCGGGACGACCTTCATGCTGATCCTTAGTCCATTCTATACGGCTGGTCAGGCGTATATCTGGCTGACGGGGAGTGTGTATGGCGCATCGTGGACCGATGTTAGAACGATCATCCCGGTGATTGTAATCGTGCTTCCGTTGGCGATCTGGTTTGCCCGGAGTCTGAACGCACAGGAATTCGGGGATGATCTGGCCACCGGGCTGGGGGTCACTGTACAGCGTCATCGTTCAGCGCTGCTACTGTGCAGTGTACTGCTGGCCGGGGCTGCTGTAGCTGTCGCGGGGACGATTGGTTTTGTCGGTCTGATTGCGCCGCATATTGCCCGGAAGCTGGTAGGGCGCATGTTTGGCAGCATGCTCATCGTTTCGGGACTGGTCGGTGCCCTGCTTGTGTTTGCTGCTGATCTGATTGCCCGTACGGTATTTCTGCCGCTCGATGTTCCGGCAGGGGTATTTACCGCCGGGGTAGGAGCACCGTTTTTCCTGTATCTGTTGTTCAAGAATCGAAATCAGTTTTGAGGAGGAGAATGCTGTGAGTATTCTGGAAGCCAAGGACCTTACGATCGCCTATGGCGCAGAGCCTATTATAGAGAATTTGAACCTGACTATTCCCAAGGGGAAAACTACTGTCCTGATTGGCAGCAACGGTTGCGGGAAGTCCACCTTGCTGCGAACGATGGCGCGACTGCTGAAGTCCAGTTCAGGCTCGGTACTGCTGGATGGCGAGGAGATTGCGAAGTTGCCTACCAAGGAAATTTCAAGACGTATGTCCATTCTGCCGCAAGGTCCTTCTGCTCCAGAGGGACTGACGGTAAACCAACTGGTTCGGCAAGGGCGGTACCCACACCAGACATGGCTGAAACAGTGGTCCTGTGAGGACGAACGCATGGTCAGGCTTGCGTTGGAATCCACCCATCTGACTGCTCTGGCTGATCGGCCCGTGGACGCATTATCTGGCGGACAACGCCAGCGCGCCTGGATTGCGATGACACTCGCACAGGGAACAGAAACCCTGCTGCTGGATGAACCAACGACTTATCTGGATATGACCCATCAGATTGATATTCTGGATCTGCTGTTCGATTTGAATGAACAGGAGGGGCGCACCATAGTGATGGTGCTTCATGATCTGAATCTTGCGTGTCGCTATGCTCACCATATTGTGGCTGTCCACAACAAGTCCATCTACGCGGAAGGAAAACCGGAAGACATTGTTACGCAGGACATGGTCCGCGCGGTCTTCCAGATGGAGTGCGACATTGCGGTTGATCCGCTGTTTGGCACACCCATGTGCATTCCGCACGGGAAGGGAAGGAAGTTAAATGAAACCACACGCTACAGCCACTTGGCTTGATGATCAAGAGATGCAGGCCTTGGCTGCCGAATACCGTCTGACCTGGGAGCCTTCGACAGATCGTACATTTTCGATGCCATTTACGGACTTGCTGGACCCGTCCAAAAGCCTGAACTATTTGCAAGGGGTGAGAGGCATCTTTGAGACGGACTCCGAAACGGCTACTGTATCGCTCTTTGCTAAACGATATGCTTACTTGATCACAGCTTCGGGTCTCTATGCCATGTCACGCTTCAACAAAGGCCTGAATTATGAGATTGCCAACGGCACGATTGAATCCAGTTATCACGGAGAAGCATGGCTTCCCAAGGCTAGGCTGACCGATTGGCAGACGACCTCACCAGAGGCGGATCAGCGTGACGTATGGAGAGATCAGGTGATTGAACAGATGTTCGCCGGCAATCTGGCCAAGGTATGGCAATCGCTGTCCAAGGCAACCCGGATTTCCCGTTCAGTCCTGTGGGAGAACACGGCCATTTACGTATACTGGCTCTATGAGAACAAGTTTGCCGAAGGAGCCACGCCTGAAGAAAAGCAGCGTGTCGAAGAGGACTTCCATTATCTAATTTGTGATGCACCTGCGCATCTCTTTGGTGAATCCCGTAACCCGCTCAAGCAGTTTAATACGCCCAAACGGGCAACAGCTGTCTCAGATACACCTATTCGTGTACGCAAAACTTGTTGTTACTATTATCTCGCGGCAGATGATCCAGAAGATTACTGCCCTACCTGCCCCAAATTAAAGCATTAATACCGATGATTATCATCCACATCCCCAGCCTATACTTCATTGCATCTCATACAGCGAATAGCACAGGCAAGCTTATGACATAACGAAATTCAGAGCTTGCCTTATTTGTTGTGCCCATTGTTCCATGAACATTCCTTCATTTGGGGATTCTCTCCCTGCAAAAACATCTTTTTTTTTCCTAAAAAGCTTATTATTGACAAGGTGAATGGAATTGCCATAAAATAGATTTTGTTTGAAACTGATAATCATTATCAATATTGTTTCTATCAAATCAATCCGATGAAAGCACAACCAGGAGCGAACGCCTTCATTCGGTCGGGGAGGATTTTCATTGTTTCCGAAAGGAATTCATAATCTACAAAACCGACTCATCATAAGCAAAGCAAGAGAAATGGGAATGACCTGCGAGCCACTTCTCGCAGAATGTGAAGATTTTCTAGAATTGTCCTATGGGGACAAGCGCAGAGTCATTAATAAAACCAGATCGCATCGTCTACCCTTGATCGCTGGACTGCTCGCTAAGAACAAGCAGGTATGTAATATGCTACTGCATGAGCGGGGAATGCCTGTGCCGCCGTTTATCGTTATCGAGGCAATGGGTGACAAGGCAGCGCAGTTTCTGAAACTGCATCGTTCCATTGTAGTGAAGCCGCTGGACGCAAGCGGCAGTGCAGGTGTGACACTGGACGTTCGAACAAACGAGGAACTGGAAGCGGCTATTGCCCGGGCGGGTACCCATAGTAACAGCATCATGCTGCAGCAATTCATAACGGGTTTGGATTATAGGGTACTGATCATTAACGGGGAAGTGGCAGCAGTAAATGAGTATCGGCCTGTCTTTGTAGAAGGGGACGGTACCTCAACCATCCGGGCGTTGATTCGAATGTTGAATCAGCAGCGAATCCAGCAGACCAGTATAGGGAAGTACGAGGCTTTTCCCAAGATTGATGAAGACGTAGAGCCTTTGCGAAAGGTTCTGCTTGGACAGGGAATCACGCTGGAGGAGGTGCCTGCGGCAGGAAGAGAGATCGAGCTATATGATCTTCGCAATTCGGCCGCCGGAAACATCAGTGAGTTTTATGTGGACTGTACGGAAGCGATTTTTCCTGATAATGCACAAATGGCAATTAAAGCCGCAGAAGCTCTCCAGATTGATGTGGCTGGCATTGATATCCGTTGTGAGGATATCCGCCAGCCGCTGACAGCAGATCAGGGAGGCATTCTGGAAGTCAACGCATTGCCGGACCTGACGCACCATGTCTTTCCCTTTGGGGGGACCACACGTGATGTCGTCCGATTGTACCTGGAATATCTTTTTCAAATGGAACATCATTTCGAAAAGTCGATTGCAGAATAAGGGCAATTCATTGCCTGTTATGGCTCAATGTCCCGCTTACTTTGTTCTCGCTCCTATGGTGTGGTCGGTACATTCGAATGTGTGTGCCCACCCGCCGCAAGCGGTGGCATCCATCAGCATTCTGCTGCTGGTCAGCAGTGTAGGTCTCTGGATGATAGGTCTGCTAAAGACTTGCCGGGGTCGGAACACCAGCGAATATGGCCCGATGGGCGGCACTGAAAGAGATTAGTAGGCTCTCGGCTGTGCCATCCTGTTGACCTTGTCCCTCGTTTTATTTATAACCCGAAAGAAGGTTGGCAACATTGTTCGAGATGGAAAACAGGCTCAGGTCTGAAGCAGAGCAGCAGGCGAATGTACACTCTTGTAAGCTGCTGCTCAATTGTTATATCCGGGAGCTTGCGGTGGAGAAGGAGGGCGACATTCGGATTAATCCAGATGCGATGACGTACGCAGTTGCTTTTCAGGCCAGCGGGGTGACGATAACCGGACAATTAGCGTATTACTCGGCTATGGGTGAGCATGAGTACCGAAGCATACAACAGCTTCACGGGCAAGCGGTGCATTATCAGGACCTGGTTCGCTGGATCATCCGGGAGCTGAGTGAAGACACGGCGTATGGAAACAGTCGGCATGAGCAAGGCGGG
The DNA here is from genome assembly GCF_038592955.1 of Paenibacillus sp. FSL H8-0168. Classification (NCBI taxonomy): domain Bacteria; kingdom Bacillati; phylum Bacillota; class Bacilli; order Caryophanales; family Paenibacillaceae; genus Paenibacillus; species Paenibacillus sp. FSL H8-0168. The sequence continues at coordinate 1,087,975 of NZ_CP151948.1, forward strand.
TTGACCCGTGTGGCTGCTGTGCGTGATTTTGCGGAAAAGGTAGATAACAGCGTGAATAATCTTGTGCTGTATATCGAGCAGGCTGCTGGACTTGGCATGTATGATTACTGTACTTCTGAACAGTCTCTGGTGTATGGACATCCCTTTCACCCGTTTCCCAAAAACTCCAAAGGTTTCACTGAACACGACGTACGGATGTACAGCCCGGAACTGCGTACCTCGTTCCAACTCTGTTACGTTGCTGTGAGGAAGGACGTATATAGGCAGGAATGGGTAGATGATCCCACCAGGATCAATCTGCATGCCAGCCTGCACGGGCATGTGGAACAAGCTTGGGAAGCGGAGTGCGGTGAGCATGGGGATGAGTATGAACTGCTGCCTGTCCATCCCTGGCAGTATACGTACGTGTTGAGCTTGTCCGAGGTCCAGCAGTATATTCTGGACAAGAAACTCATTCCGATAGGCAGCTGTGGACCGAAGGCCTACCCGACCTCCTCGGTACGCACCGTCTATATCCCAGAGCTAAATTGCAATATCAAGCTGTCGCTGAACATACAGATTACCAACATGATTCGCACCAATAGTGCGGAGCAGATGCGAAGGACGCTGGACGCCTCCAGGTACGTCAGGCAGCAAAATTGCTTCGGTGCAGATCAGCAAACGCAGATTGCCTATGAGACAGGTGTAGCCACTTGTGATTTTCAGGAGGAAGAATTAACGAGTTTGTTTACTGTCGCATACAGACCGATTGAGTTTGACCCGGAATGTACATATGTCCTGTCGAGTCTGGTAGAAGCTCCCTTGCCGGGAATGCAATCACGACTCATGACGATGCTGGGTGGCGTACGTGCTGAAGCCGAGCGCTGGTTTGCACGTTATCTGACCTTGTCTTTGCTGCCCATTGTACGAGCGGCCGGAGAGCGAGGCATTCACTTTGAAGCTCATTTGCAAAATACTCTCGTGACGCTAAGAGACGGAATGCCTGAGGCATTTATCGTGCGTGACTTGGAAGGAGTCAGTGTCGATGAGGAGCTGATGCATGAGGTGGATACTGATCCCTCTAGATTGTTGTTTTATCCACGGGACAAGGCTTGGGCGAGGACATCCTATTACTTTATCATCAATCATCTGGGTTCCCTCATTCATGCGATGGCAAGGGATGTGAACGTACCGGAGGAGCATTTCTGGGCAAAGGTCCGCGAAGTGCTGGTGAAGGAACTAGACCGAACTGGAAACGTATATGTGCAGCATTTGCTGACCGCGGACAGTTTTCTGGCGAAACAAAATCTGGTGAGCTGTCTCAAGGGGATCAGTCAGACCCCGGCGTATGTGCCGGTGAGCAATATAATGAACCGAATAGGGAGTGAAGTGGCGTGGGGTTCATAGGGTACAGGGCTGAGAAAGGTCACAAGACGGCAGTATACACGGATGTACAGGAACGGATCATGCGGCAGACGCTGGAAGCCATGTGGTTCGAGGGTATCCTTGACTGTAAGGTGGATGGGAACGAATGGCGCACTGTGGGACGGAATACGTCAGGGCAGGCTGTGACATACAGCTGTGAGGCGGAGCAGAAATTTTCATTTGGCCGAGTGAAGGTGGCGAAGGGCTCGATTCGAAGAGAGGGCGTGTCCTGCACCGATCTGGATCTGTTTCTGGAGGAAATGGTACTGAACCTTCTGGAGGGTGCGAATGTGACGGCCTTCATTCAGGAATTGCTGGAGACGATGGCGAAGGACAGTCAGTGCCGGGCTTTGCTGCCTGAGAAGATTCCGGGTAAAGACCGGCACTATGATGCCCTCGAAAGCCATATGAGCGACGGTCATCTCTACCATCCAAGCTACAAGTCGAGGCTTGGCTTCACCCTAAAAGACAATCTTGCTTACGGTCCAGAGTTTAACTCGGATGTGACCGTATACTGGATTGCCGTGAAAGAAGGACTTGTGCAAACGGCTCTCTCCACAGGCTACACGTCAGAACAGTTGGTGAGACAACATCTCACAGAGGCGGATATCAGCCGATTTGATCGGGTGCTTCAGTCGGAAGACACTGAGGGGAATCGCTATATATTCATTCCTGTTCATCCATGGCAATGGGAACACCAGCTGGAATCGGTGTTTGCCCGGCAACGAATGGACAAAGATATCGTTTTTCTCGGCCCTTCGGCATCAGCTTATCGCGCCCAGCAGTCCATTCGTTCCCTGTCGAACCGAATGAATCCAGAAGCGCCTTATCTCAAGCTGGCACTGAGTATTACCAATACGTCCAGTACACGTATTCTCGCACAACACACGACCCAGAATGCACCGCTGATCAGCGACTGGCTGGAAGCACTCATTCGGGAGGATGAGTTGCTGCAACGGGAACAGTTTGCCATTCTGAAAGAAATCATGGGACTCACGCTCCGGTACGAGAACTTGCCTGCAATCCAGTATGAACGAGCGTATGGCACAATCGGGGCGATCTGGCGTGAAAATGTATCTGTTCATCTGCAAGAAGGCGAGACAGCTTGGCCCTTAAATGCACTTATGCTAGTACAGTCGAACGGGGTACCGTTTATCCAGGGTGCAGTTGAACGTCATGGCATTCAGAAGTGGAGTGAAGCCCTCGTTCGAACGGTATCGCTGCCCATTATTCATCTGCTCTATGCACACGGCATTGCGCTGGAATCGCATGCCCAGAATATCATTCTGGTGCTGCAAAATGATCTGCCGAAACGGATTATCATCAAGGATCTTCACGATGGTGTCCGCTATGTACCCGAGAAGTTGCTGAACCCAGAAAGAGCCCCGAAGCTGCACCCCGAACCGGAGACCCATCGCAAGTTCAATCGGTATTCCTTTATCTACGCAAGTGATGTGTCGGAAGTCCGGGACTATACGTATGATGCGTTCTTTTTTATCTGCATGACGGATATTGCGCTGACGCTGGAGAAGTTCGGTCTGACGGAAGAAGCGTTCTGGCAACTGTGTGCGGCTACGATTATGGACTACCAGCGGGAGCATCCGGAGTATGAGGAGCGGTTCGAGTGGTTTGATCTTTTTGCCGAGGATGCGCTGATTGAAGAGATGACCAAGCGCCGCCTGTATGGGGACGGAGACCTGTATTTCCGTAAGGTCAGCAATCCGCTGAAGTTGGCGAAGGACGTTTTCGGATGAGAACCAACACGCTGAAGGAGAAAATTGAACGTAAACAGCCAGTGTTCGGCCTTTTTGTCTCTATCCCGCATCCGGTCATCATCGAGATGATCGGACATGCGGAGTATGATTTTGTAATTATCGACCTGGAACATGTTGCAACGAATATGGAATCGGTGGAAGAGCTGGTTCGTGCTGCGGAACTGGCAGGGATGACCCCGCTGGTACGCATCTCAAAGGTAGAGCGAGCAGAGATTCTAAAGGTATTGGACTGCGGCGCACAAGGCATCGTCATACCTCATGTGGAACAGCGGGAGCAGGTGGAGGAAGCGGTTCGTCATGCGTATTATCATCCGCTTGGCATGCGGAGTCTGAACAGTGGGCGTCCGGGGGTATTCGGCAAGTATCCACTCACTGGGTATATTCAGGAAGCGAATGAACAGGTGATGGTTGTACCGATGATCGAAAGTGTGGAGGGCGTCCGGCAAAGTGCGAACATTCTATCTCATCCCCAGGTGAGCTGGGTACTAGAGGGGGCGGCAGACCTGTCGCAATCACTTGGCGTACCGTGGCAGACGGAACATCCAGACGTGCAACGTTCGCTAGGTGCATTACATGAAGCCGCGAAGCAGTGCCAGGTACCGTATGCAACGGTGGCCAGAAGCAAGGAAGGCATGGCGCTGTGGGCGGAACGAGGGGTATACATATACGTGTTGGGCGATGACCGGAATACGGCTTTTCGGGCATACGAACAGAAACGGAATGACTATGGAAATGCGGGTGGACTGATATGAAATCAAGCGTATGGAATATGATCCATGAACTGCAAAGAGATAGTGAAGACCCGGTGTGTACTTATGTCTACGATCTGGCTGGTATTCAGGAGCAGGTCCGTCACATGCTGCACACGCTGCCTGGAGGCATACGGTTGTTCTATGCCATAAAGGCCAATCCCGATTCTCGAATTATTGAGGCTTTGCTGCCCTGGGTTCACGGGTTCGAGGTAGCTTCCATTGGCGAGTTGCTCAAGGTGAGGAGCGTAAGTAGCGAGGTTCCAATCCTGTTTGGCGGTCCGGGGAAAAAAGAGAATGAGTTGAAGCAGGCTATCGAGCATCAGGTGCGTTTTATTCATGTGGAGAGCCTGCTGGAACTGCGGCGTGTCATCGCCATTGCTACAAGGAGAGGAGAGGAAGTTCGCATTCTGCTGCGGATCAATCTGAGAAGTAGCACATTGCCACGGACCCGGATTGTAATGGGCGGTGGTCCGAGTCCATTCGGCATGGATGAGGAGAGCGTGGAGGAAGCAGTCCGGGTCATTCGTGAGGAAGGTGCGGGTTCGGTGCGTTTATGCGGATTTCATTTTCACTCGTTATCGAACAATGTGGACGCAAGACTGCATGCCGAGATGATCGAGCTGTATTTGCAAAAGGCGGAGATGTGGCAGCAGACATATGACCTGCATCTTGAAGTAATTAACGCTGGAGGCGGGTTTGGTGTCACATATGATGGTAGCCCCGGGTTCGACTGGTCCCTGTTCACATCCCTGATTGAGCGAAGTGAAACTAGAGGGCGCCTTGCTTCACGCGGCATACAGTTGTATTTCGAGCCGGGTCGCATGCTTGTCGCTGACCACGGTTATTATGCGGCAGAGGTTACGGATATCAAAACATCGCATGGTCAGCATTTTGCCGTGTTAAGAGGAGGTACACATCATAATCGTCTGCCCGCATCATGGGGACACAACCATCCATTTCACATTATGTCTACGGACCGTTGGGGGCATTCGTTTGCAAGACCAGAGGTAAGGGACAACAAAGTTCACGTGGTCGGAGAACTATGTACACCCAAGGATCGTATGCATTCAAATGCGGAAGTAGAGCGGCTACGTGTAGGCGATATTGTTGTGTTCGAGAAGTCGGGAGCCTATTGCTGGACCATCTCGCATCATGATTTTCTGGGTCATCCGCACCCGGCATTCCATTATTTGACGGAGGACGACAACCATGTCAACAGTGATGAAGCGTGCCAGTCTGCAAGACGCTGAGCGGCGGATTATGGAGGATCTGATCAATGCATTTCTGGCCGAGCAATTGCTTCCGCTGGAAGGGCATCCGTTCATTGAACTCTCTACTTCACCAGAACCGTTCCGCCGAATGTTTCTGGGGGATGGTAATGGAGGTCCTCCGCAGAGTGGACGAGGAATAGCTGACGGACTCGACGGCAATGTCGCAGGCAAGGATAAGCAGGATGAGAATGGAACAGGTAGGCATAGTGGACAGCTTATGCTGCATCTGAAAGGGATTTTGTTTCTGGTGGAAGCAGGAAAAAGGCAGGGATATCAATGGGTACAAGGTTCACCTGTCTATGGAGAGACACCGGATGGAGGCTGGAAGCTTCTTGAATCTCCAGCAGTCGTAGGACAGGCTGTGCTTCGGATGACGCTTTCCGATGAAGCATACGCGCATCCCGGGGTTGCAGAATTCTTGGCAGGCGTGGAAATAGCCACCGAGCAATTGGCACTGGGACTCCAGCAGGTGCAAGGGCTGGGAGAACAAGTTCCGTTCAATGCCTACGATTGGTTTATCAAGGGAGAGCAGGTTGCAGCGCTGCGAGATCGTCCATTTCACCCCACCTCTAAGGCCAAGGTGGGATTCACAGAAGCGGATGTGGCCCGGTATGCAGCGGAATTCAGGAAGGAGATCCCGCTGCGATGGGTGGCGGTGCGTTGGGATGCCGTACAACAGGGATGTGAGGAAGGGCTGTCCACACTGGATGTACTGGATGAAGAACAGCGGAGCAGGCTGGAAGCAGAATTGGCCCGGAAAGGCCTGAATCTGCAAGAATACATGCCCATGCCAGTACATCCATGGCAGATGGAGCATATCATCTTGCCGCGTTTTACTGGAGAGATCGCGGACGGCACCATCATTGTACTGGATATCGAATTGGGAGAGGTGCAGGCGACATCGTCCCTGCGCTCGATGGCTCCGATGGAGGAATCCACACAGATGCTCAAGCTTCCGGTCAGTGTGTTGTCTCTCGGGGCCGCCCGCTATCTCCCGGTGGTGAAGCTGCTGAATGGTCTGGCTGGGGAGAAGATGTTACGACAAGCGGTGGCCTGTGATGAATCGCTCACAGGTAAAGTGTGGCTCTGCGAGGAACGGAACTGGTGGGGATACATGCCGGAATCCATGGGATTGTTCGATGATCATCCTCGTCATCTGGCCGCCCAGATTCGCATCTATCCGCCAAAGTTGCTGGAAGAAGGTGTGCAGGTCATTCCCATGGCTGCGCTTGGGGTGACGCTGGAAGGTCGCCATATGTTACCCGACCTGCTGGGCAGAGAGTTAACCAGTGAAGAGGTTATAGGATTCTACACCGATCTGACGGCGTTATTCTATGATGTGGTGATGCGGTTGTTCAAGGTAGGTGTTGTACCCGAAATTCACGGTCAGAACTGCTGCGTGGTCCTGCGGGACGGACAGGTGAACGGCCTGTTATTCCGTGACCACGATTCCGTACGTTTGCATCAGCCGTATCTGGACAAACACGGCATTGCGGACCCGGGTTATCATATCCGGCCAGGATACTCGAACAGCTTGTATAATGAGACGATCCGCAAGCTGATCTTCTACGTGCAGTCGCTGGGCACGCAGGTAAATCTGGCTGCGATTATGGAAGCGCTAAGCGAGGTGTATCCTATCCCGGAAGCGAAGTTATGGGATATTACCGAGCAGGCGTGGAAGGAAGCGCTACGGGTGGTGCCGCTTCCCGAAGCTGACCGGGCCGAGCTGCTCCAAGCGGTATTCGAGAGCAGGGAGTGGCCGGTGAAGCTCATTGTCCGTCCGCTGCTTGAAGCGGACGGTGTGCCTGGGGCGATGCCATCGGGCAAAGGCACAGGTCATAACCCTTTTTACAAAGGATAGAGTTGTGGCTAGAATGTTAGTTTATATAGGGTGAGCGATGACGGAGGTGACCCGGTGTAATCGGGTTGCCTTTTTTAAGTAAGAGTTCATTGATAGCAGTGAGTGCAGTCACATAGACACATACAAAAACATGACTATAATGAACACATAGTTAAAATTTAGTCTTTATGGAGCTGACGGCTCCAAACATCTCATTTATAAAGGAGAGAATTCATCTCATGAGCATACATTTAGAATTGGATTCCTTGTCCGTTGAAAGGCTAGAAATGGCCCTTTCAGGACGACCGGGAATGTTCAAGTTGTTTTATGACACCGAGGATTGCGGATGCAATGGCGTACTTGTCATCTTGGTTGTCACTACGCCGAATGCAACTGATAAAGTAGTTCAGTCTGAGCCTTATTCTTTTTGGGTAGATCGCCAGCAGGAGCAGCAGTTCGATAGCAGAATGCGGCTTGAGGCAGACCCTAGTTACCCGTCATTCAAGCTAAGCAGTGATGCCGGTATATTTAGTAGCAACATTAGAATTAAAGATGTCCGCATAAAATCGTCTGAGGAGTGATATGGAATGGAAAAGGATAATAGCAATGGGTAAACCATCCATTCAGAACTAGCACCAAACTCCAAAAGACGAACCTGATCCAGCCCAATTGGAAGAGGTTCGTCTTTTGCGTTATATTCAATTCGTTCCTCCAAAAAACGAAGTGTTTAGTGGTCTGCTCTGAAGTGGTACAATAACCTTTATGATAATCGGAGAAGGACGTTGAGAAGATGAAAAACTTGCTCGTTTCGGGCTATCGTGCCCATGAGCTGAATATTTTCAGTCAGAAGCACGAAGGCATTCCATATATTAAAAAGGCGATTGCAGGCAGGCTTATTCCCCTGATTGAAGAAGGGCTGGAATGGGTGATTACCCCCGGTCAATACGGGGTGGATTTGTGGGCCTGTGAGGTCGTTACTGCACTAAAACAGCAATATCCCCACCTGAAATGCTCTATTATGATGGCTTATCAAAATATGGAAGAGAAATGGAAAGAGGACAAAAAGGAATATTTTCAGCAGATTTGTGCCGAAGTTGACTATGTGGGAGTAGTTAGTCGTCAGCCCTATCAGGGAATATGGCAACTCAAGGCACGGGATGAACTCCTTTTCCGCAAAACAGACGGTTTATTGCTTGTTTACGATGAGGATGCCGGAGAGGGCAGCCCACGTTTTATGAAGGAACTTGCATTGAAAAAACAACAGGCAGAGGGCTATCAGTATATCAGCATCAGCTCGGAGGATATCCAGAGCATCGCGGATGAAGAAAGATTATTCATGGACCTCTGATTTTTAAAGCTTTAGCCCGGATTTTTGAACAAAAAGGACGTATTCGTCCCTTTACATTAATGTAAGCGCTATCATAAAATTTAAACAACAATAACTTATCAGTCACATAAAATAAATTTATTGAAAATACAAACCATGAAAGGAGCTAATGATTCAGATGAACAAAAGGTTCCGGTATACTGCGTTGCTCTGTCTCGGTGTTATGTTGAGTGGAGTGGTCACCCCGATGGATAGCCAGGTCTCTGCTGCCTCTACGAGGCAAATGGAAAAGCTAAACCGTGGAGCCGTCGCTGTTAAGGTGCCTGAGGGTGTACTGGTGAGCTGGCGCTTGCTGGGCACGGAAGCGAATTCGGTCGGCTTTAATTTGTACAGAGGGACAAGCAAGGTGAACGATGCGCCGATTACATCGAGAACCAACTTTTTGGACAAGGCAGGTACGACCTCATCTTGGTATACCGTTCGTGCCGTGGTCAATGGAGCAGAGCAGGCCGCTTCCCCTGCGGTGAAGGTATGGAACAACAACTATCTGGATGTTCCGATCCAGCAGCCCGCGGGAGGCACAACCCCGGATAATGTGAATTACACGTACCATGCCAATGATGCCAGCGTAGGGGATCTCGATGGAGATGGCGAGTATGAGATTGTGTTAAAATGGGACCCTTCCAATGCCAAGGATAATTCGCAATCCGGTTATACGGGAAATGTATTTTTGGATGGCTACGAGCTGGATGGAACACGCAAATGGCGGATCGACCTGGGACGGAACATACGGGCTGGAGCCCACTACACGCAATTTCTCGTCTACGATTTTGATGGAGATGGCAAAGCAGAGATCGTATGTAAAACAGCAGACGGCACGGTAGATGGTACAGGTGTAAAGATTGGGGACGCTTCGGCTGATCATCGAAACACGAGCGGATATATTTTGCAAGGTCCCGAGTTTCTAACTGTGTTCTCAGGTGATACAGGCAAGGCTCTTAGTACGATTGACTATGTGCCACCGCGCGGAACGGTATCGAGCTGGGGAGATAATTATGGTAACCGTGTGGATCGTTTTCTCGCCGGGGTTGCTTATCTGGATGGCGTGAGACCCAGCATTGTGATGGCACGTGGTTATTACACCCGTTCCGTTCTGGTCGCATATGATTGGCGGAACGGGAACCTGAGCCGACGCTGGACCTTTGACAGCAACAGCTCCACCAATGCTGGAACGGCTGGACAGGGGAACCACAGTTTGAGCGTGGCGGATGTGGATGGAGATGATAAGGATGAGATCGTGTATGGCTCGCTGGTTGTAGACGATAACGGAGCGAAGCTGGCTAACACGGGGATGGGACATGGAGATGCACTTCATGTTGGCGATCTGGACCCCGACCGTTCAGGTTATGAAGTGTTCAAGGTGAACGAGGACAAAAATGCCACCTACGGAGCTGCCATGTACGACCCGCGTAATGGAAATATTTTATGGGGCGTAAATACAGGCAAGGATACTGGAAGAGGCATGTCGGCAGACATTGACCCGCGGACCAAAGGGAACGAGCAGTGGGCACCGGGTATTGGTTTGCGTTCAGCTAAGGGGCAGCTCATTACCAACACGCTACCGTCTTCCATTAATTTTGGCATCTGGTGGGATGGGGATCTCCTCCGTGAACTGCTGGATCATACCTCATCAAGCGCTGGAAAAATAGACAAGTGGAACTATACGAACTCGACTACTTCCAACTTGCTTACGGCAACAGGAACGAGTTCCAATAACGGAACCAAAGGAACGCCGTCCTTGCAGGCCGATTTGTTCGGTGACTGGCGTGAGGAAGTCATTTGGCGCAAAAGTGATAATTCGGCGCTGCGTATCTACACAACACCATACGAGTCAGAACATCGATTCTATACGCTTATGCATGATCCAGTGTATCGCCTGAGTGTTGCCTGGCAGAACGTAGCTTATAATCAGCCGCCGCACACCGGGTTTTATCTCGGAGAAGGGATGTCCAAGCCCCAGCAGCCGAATATATATACTCCTTGATATGTCGTTCGAAAGTGGTCTGAAAGCAGGTAGAATGAACAAAAACAGAGAGGGCTCCAAGCTAATTGGAGCTCTTTTTGTTATGACAGCCCACAAGATAATGTATGATTTCCATAAAAATGGGAACATTAGTTCTTATTGGTGGAACATATGTATGAAAAAGGAGGCGGAATCTGTGAGTTCTTTAACGACTGAAGGTATGATCGAGCTCGTAACTAATGTCGGATTCCCTGCTGCATTAAGTCTGATTCTGTTAAAATACATTCTCGTCACTTTGAGTCGCAGATTGGAGGAGCTGGACCGATCTGTTAAGCAACTGTCGCTATCCTTGGAAGAGATGGAGGCAAAGCAGTTGAAACATTCAGAACAACCGTCCCCGGCAAATACGGACAAACTTCGTGCAGAATGAACAAAAAAAGGCAAATAGAAACAATTTAGCAACCCAATCGAGAAGCGAAATTCTTATAATAGAAACGTGTGCAGTTTATGCAGACATATGATTATGGAGGTGTATATGAGTATGAAATTAAATACGAAGCTATCCGCACTATGCATTGCGGCCACACTTATGAGCGTGGCACAGGCCGCCGCAGCCGCGCCCGCTGTGACCGCTCCAGCGGAAGCGACACAACCGAGCGTGGCCAGTCCGTCCGCATCCGCCCCGGCTCAGGTGCCAGCACCAGCAGCGTCTGCGTCGGCTACGACGCCAGCCCCGGCGCAAGCGCCGTCGGTTCCAGCCGCCTCGACCCCGGCCGCAGCCGCAGGTTCTGCCAAAGCCGCTACACCCGCAGCTCCATCTGCACCAGTACAGCGTCCATCTACACCAGTAGCTCCGTCTGCACCAGCACAGCGTCCATCTACATCGGTAGCGCCAGCGGCTGCTCCGTCCGTACCGTCGACTGTGAAGCCGTCTAAGCCGCAACAGCCGTCCACTTCGGCGCCAGCAGCCGCGGCTTCCAGCGTGAAACCGACGCAGCTGGACAAGCTGAATCACGAGAGTGCGGTTCCGCTTGTGCTGGAGGCGCAGTCTCGTTATCAGTATGCGATCAGTGGTGGCAGCCCGGTGGGTGAGTCGTTCCAGTTGAACGGTAAAAGCTACCGCTATCTGTCCGAGGATATCGGCACGAAGACCAAGCTGATCAGCTATCTGACGCAGGCCTACACAAAGCAGGCCAGTGAGCAATTTGTCGGTAAATTTTTCGTTGAAGTTAACGGCAGACTAGCTCAGTTGAACGCAGCTGGTGGCAATTTGCTAGAGTTCAACCGGGCTACGGCGAAAATGGTGACCATGACTCCGGTGAAGCGCAGCTATCTGCTGACCGTGCCTTATCCGGCAGAAACCAAGCAGGCGAATGAGAAAATCACCGTGAATTTTGAAAAGGTCGGCAGCTACTGGAAAATCAGCTCCGCGCCGCATGTCATTTTCTAAATTAAGATTTTGCAACAAGCTTCATATGGGGTAAAGTAATGTTAAGGCTTGTTTCATAAGCCCCAATTCAATGCAGGGGAGTGCTGTGCAATGATGACACCCATCAAGGTAAAAGACGTTAAGGATATTGAAAAAATCAATCAAATCGTTTCGAATTATACCTATGATATCTGGATTCATGGCAAAAGCGGCATGGCAGATGCCAAATCCATTTTAGGCATGTATGTGCTGAAGCTGGATGAACCGCTAACTCTGGTTGTACCTGACAATGTTAATCCCAAGAAGCTGTTCAAGGAGTTGGAGGAATTTATCCATTTTCCTGCCCAAGAAGGATAAGAGGCAAGAAAGCACCTGCTCTATTACTAAAATAACGCAAAGAAGCCGTGGAACCTAAGTCCCACGGCTTCTTTTTTTAGTGTTCTTCCTCGTCTAAAAACGGGAGATTCACCGAATAGTACATAACCCCCATAAGCAGCACGCCGCCAACCAGATTTCCGAGCGTGACCGGAACGAGATTATGGATCACACCAGCGACAGAAACCGTACCCGGATGATCCAGCACGAGCGCAATGGCGAAAGTACACATATTAGCCACACTATGCTCATATCCCGAAATGAAAAAGCAGAACACAAACAGCATCATGGCAAACATCTTTGCGCCATTTTCCTTCATAAACATTGGAACAAAAAAGGCAAGACAGACCAGCCAATTACACAAAATAGCTCGGAAGAATAGCTGCATTGCAGGCGCTTCCATTTTATGCTCAACCACACTCAGTAGAAAGCTGTTCACGCTGGAGGAGTCAAACAGCCCGGTCAAGTAAATAAGGAGTGCAAATACCCCTGCACCCAGCAAATTACCGCCATAGCTGGCAGCCCATAATCGAAGCACCTGCCCCCAGCGCAGCTTTTTACGGAGCGCAGCATAAGTGTAATAGAAGGTGTTACCTGTAAACAAATCCCCGCCGCCGTAAGCGATTAGAATGATGGCCGCTCCGAATGTGAGCGCCGCCATGGGATAAGTGAATGGAGAATGCTCCATGTAAAAAAAGTTGCCCGTCTTGAAGGCTACAATAACGCCGAACCCGATGAACATACTCGCCAGCATGGAACGTGCCAAATACCGGAGTAGGCTCTGCTTGTAAATTTTGTACTTCTTCATGGCTAGCTGTTCGACATTGCGTAAGCCTTCCGTCTCCATATTTAAGGACAACCTCCTATTTTCTCATATGTAAGTCTTTAAACAGACTTTATTTTTTCCAAAACATGTCCAGTCTATCAGCAATCCTGTTAGCTTAACAAACCAAGCTTTTGCAGTCCGTACAAAATACCGTCTTCATCTGCGCGTTTTGTGACCATTTTAGCTGCGGCTTTGGCTTCATCACAGCCGTTGCCCATCGCGACGCTGTTATGTATAGCTGTCAGCATCTCCACATCATTTAAGCCATCGCCAAAGGCGTATTGATTTTCATCGGCAATGCCCAGTCTGGACGTAATTTCGCGGATGCCCTTCGCTTTGGAGCCAGAATGAGGAACAACGTCCACAGAACTCGGATGCCAGCGCACAAAGTCAAACGCCTTGAATACCGCTTCATAGAAAGGCTCTTCTTCTGCTGTACACATCAACAGCGTCTGATAAATATCTCTTCCTTGGAAATAGAGTGGATCGTATCCAACTGAAATCTTGGCCTTAAGCGTTTGGACCGATCTCTCCACAAGCTCATCGTTAGGGATATTGGCCTTCATATCCATATGATCCATATATACGAGAGCATGATTATGTGTGAGAGCCAGATCGGTCATCGCTTGCAACGCTTCTCTGTTCAGCGGATTGGTAGCGACCACTTCCCCGCGAAGCACGACATATTGCCCATTAAAGCTAACGTAGGAATCAATTTCTAACTGCTCGCGAATATCTTTGAACATAAAAGGCGCACGGCCTGTTGCGATGGCCACCTCATGTCCCAGATCTTTCAAAGCAAAGACGGCCTTTTCTGCCGTTAACGGCATTTTCTTGTCATCGTCCAGTAACGTACCGTCGATATCAAAAAAGATAATTTTTTTGTCTGACATGTCCATACACCTGACTTTCAATAATGTATTGTCGAAATGAACTCATATGGATTCATTATATCAAAGGAACTGCTTCTGAATACACAAATACGTATAAATCCTCATGAATGTCCGACCTCTATAGCTTACAATATGAAATAAGGATTACTGTAAAATATAATTTCTATCTCCTATTTTCTTAGATGGGATGTGATCACCATGACAAAAATCCAAGTCACACCGGAGCAGCTGGACAACGTGGCCTCCCAATTTGCCAATGCCCACGGCACACTGTATAACCAGTTAAACGGCCTGGATAGCACAATGAACCGCCTTCACAGCCAGTGGGATGGTATGGAGAGAAATCGTTTTTATAATGACTATCGTACGGCTAAATATACACTTTCTTCGGTATTAAATAAGGTTCAATCCATTGAAATTGAACTGAAAAGCATCGCTTCGAAGTTTAGAAATGCGGATGGTGAAAGCACACGTGGCTTCTGGACAGCCCTAGCAGCGGCAATGAACGCTAGCGCAGCGCTGGCAGGCAGTGGAGAGGCTGGAGATCATGGTGGAGAAATTGCCAAGCAGCCAAAAAACATAGACGAATGGGATCAGGCAGACGCGGATAAATATCATCAATATGAGGAACTACTGAAAAACGCCGAGGCCGTCGGCGACAAGCAGGTTATGCAGAAAATTCACGATCAGATGAATGTCCTGCAGCTGCAATATGAAGACTCGGTTACCCGTACAGATTACAATACAGGAGAGACCTCTAAGATCACATCCGATTCCCTTGTCGCTGTCACCGAACTGACAGGTAAAGACGGAAGCAAGACGGATATATCTATAGATAAAAAAGGGAATGTTGTGAGTTACGAGCAAAATACGGATAAATACGATTACTGGGTCCAAAAGCATACCCAATCCGCCGGAGAGCACGCTCTAGGTAAAACGGCCCAGACCGTCACCGGATATGGAATAGGTCTTATTTTGTCGCGCGGGGTTGGTGTTAGTGGAGCAGGTTCGGGCATCGGTTCTGGCGCAGCCTCCGGTTGGGGGGAACACGTCGTCGGCATTGGTGGCGGCATGCTCAGTGACAAAGTACTTTTCTCTGTACCCGATGAGGGCGAAACCCGTACCATGATCTACCGAACGAATAAAGAAACGGGACATATTGAAAATATGGTCGTTGTCACCAAAGGTGAGAATGAAATGGAGTATCGCTATTGGGAAGATTATAACTAGATCTTGAGCAGTGAACGATAATAACGTGTTTAGGAGTATCCATAAAATCTACAGTCTTTTTTTCTGGAACAGGTGAGCGGCAGGTGGAAACTGTAAACTGTAAACTCACTAGCTGGAGAGGTCTGTGGATTTTTTTGTTTACCATTTTTTTCTGAATTCCGATATATTAAATAGATAGAATACATATCCAAGGTAATTTAATTGAATATTCGAAAAAAATTAAAGTACTAGTTTTAGAGGGAGAAATAGTAAATGAAAAAAATCAGAGTCGGCATAATGGGAATAGCTAGTTTAATAATGCTTGCAGGGTGTAACGTACCATCTCAAATTGATATTAATATTAATGACACTAAGGAGCAGTCGAAGCCAAATAAGGTACAAGAAGTCCAGAGTTCAGGCCCTTCAGCTTCTGACAATCAAAGTGTTACTGGCAGTGCGGCTACATCTAAAGTTAAACCGGCAACTGACAGTACAACTACCACCTCAGAAACATTACAAAAGAAATCAGTAAAATCTAGTTACCCAGTTAAGGAAAACGCGATTGAAGAAGATACGTGGTATTGGCGTATAACAGAGGCACAGGTGAATCTCCGAAAAGGACCAGATATTAACTCTCAATCAATGGCAGTACTTGAACGTGACGAGGAGCTTGAGTATCTTCACCACAAATACATAGATCCTAATGATGAGCGTATCTGGTATGAGGTGCAGACGTGGGAAGGGAAAATCGGCTGGGTGAGCAGTCGGGTTATTATCAAGTCTGATGGACGATATTACAGTGGTTATGCGGATACGGAGGAGATTGATTACTGGCAGGTTACCGTAAACCAGGCTAATTTACGAGCAGAGCCATCCATCAGTAGCAAATCTGTTGGTATTGTTCACAATCAAGACTATTTAGAATTTCTACAAGATACGATGTTGGACCCTAGTGACGGGCGAACTTGGTATCGTGTTGAAACTTCTGATGGTCTAATAGGTTGGATTAGTAGTCGTGTTGTTTTGAGAGGGTAGGGAGAGGAGTTACTATATCCAGTTTCTGATGGTTATTATGGCTACATACAAGCTTATAGTAGATGATGAAGTTGATCCTAATAGATAGCGATGTTCTTCTTTCCATTCTTAGTTTTTGTAATTATTCCTTTCTTTACTATTAAAGAAGTGAAAGCTAACTACCTAAATCACCCACAATGGCCTATTGAGAAAGATTATGAGTTTTCAAAGGAGGGTCTTCATTTTACGTACTCTGCGGGTTACAACTGGGATGAAGTAAAGGGGGTCATTAATACTCTGACTGCCTTTTATATATTGTTGCCTGATCATAAGTTTATATTGATTCCCAAACGGGTTTTTTCTAGTAGACTGGAGGGCCGACAATTCAAAGAAATGTTGAAAACCCAGATCGGATCAGAGAGATGGGATTATAAATTTATAGACAAGATGAGCAAATTAAATAGAAAATGATTGTATTTCTAGTAAATTTAATTGATGCCTAATACGGTTGTTAAAAGGAGGAACTCATATGTATCTTCTATTTTGTAGCGATCCTCTGAATTCTAAAAATGTGGATATGGATTACCGTGAAGAGTGCGAGGTTGCACGGAGTCTTGGTTTTGATACAGGGTTGGTCAATTTCGATAATCTGATTGAGGATGAACGGGAAGAATCAGGGTCTAACCCATATATTGTTTCTAAGAATATGCGAGAGTATGTTGCTAAACAGGGAAACGAGTACGTGAATGCGCTATACCGAGGATGGATGTTAAGGCCCAAAGTGTATGATGCTTGGACTGCAGCCTTGGAGGCCGATCGAATCAGGATGCTGACAAGTGCTGAGAGTTATAGGAACTGTCATTATTTTCCTGATTCATACTCGTTAATTCAAAACTTTACGCCTCGAAGTGTATGGCTGGAGCGGGACCAATTGGATGCGGAGTATATTCGAAAGGCGGTCATGCCTTTTGGAAAGACAGCAATAATGGTCAAGGATTTCGTTAAATCACGGAAACATGATTGGTTGGACGCTTGTTATATCCCAGATGCGTCAGATCAGGTGCATGTGGAACGTGTGATTCGTCGTTTTGTTGAACTTCAGGGAAAGGAATTGAATGGAGGAATTGTGTTAAGGGAGTTCGTACCTTTAGAATTTCTTACCCTTCATCCCAAAAGTGGTATGCCCTTGTCTAAAGAATATCGTCTTTTCTTTATGTTCGGAGAGCCTGTTTTTACGGTTAATTACTGGGATGAGGCGGCATATGAAACAGTTCCTACAGATCTGAATGAATTTATTCAGATTGCACGTCAAATCCAAAGTCCGTTTTTCACAATGGATATTGCTCGTACACAAGCAGGGCAATGGATTATTATAGAATTAGGAGATGGACAAGTTTCGGGGCTACCTGAGCACACCGATCTTGAAGCGTTCTATACCAATTTAAAAAAAGCGGTGGTGAACCGTGGGTTATGGTAAAAGGCACAGTGCTTCTGTTGAATTGGAAGGCTGTGCCTTTCTATGAACTCTACCATTTCACAGACTTGCAATTGGGGTACCAAATGATGGATGATAGAAGAGGGCCTTTTATGTAGAAAATAGGGCTAAAGATAGAGAGGATACCAATAATAAATAGATCGTATTTACCGTATTTTTGTATATTATTGTAGAAAAAGATCGTAATTCAGGTTATAGTAAAGGAAGAAATTAACTAGGATGCATTTTACTCAAATACGTAATTGTGGAGGTAACCATGAGTACATTTAAAAATTGGTTGAATACAACTAAAAAAGGACTTGGTGACCAAGTTAAGAAGTTTAAGAATAAAGATTTTATGGAAGCTGTTGTTGCAGGCTGTGCATTAGTAGCATTTGCTGACGGTACGATTAGTCCGGAAGAGAAAACAAAAATGGCCGGATACATAAATATCAGTGAAGAATTGAAAGTGTTTGATATGGGTGAGGTCATTAACCGTTTCAATCACTATGTAGCGAACTTTGAATTTTCACCTCAAATCGGTAAACAGGAAGCACTGAAGGCGATTGGTAAATTGAATGGCAAGCCTGAAGTAGGCCGACTCGTCGTTGGCGTATGTAGTGCCATTGGTGCAGCTGATGGTGACTTTGATGCCAATGAGCAGCGAATTGTGGCTGAGATTTGCGGCGCGCTTGGTTTGAATCCGTCTGAATTTAGTCTGTAAATTTTACGGAAGGGAGGTGTGTTAATCAGTGGCTGTAATTAATCTGGTCAAGGGCCAGAAAATTGATTTGACCAAGGGAAACACAGGACTAACCAAGGTTATAGCAGGATTGGGATGGGACCCTGTACAGTCCAAAGGATTTTTTGGCTTCAAGAAGCAACCCAATATTGATTGTGATGCTTCTGCCATTTTGCTGGACGCAAACGGGAAACTGACTCAGTCGGACAATGTAATATGTTTCCATAATAAAAAAAGCCCATGCGGCTCAGTCGTTCATTCCGGTGATAATCTGACTGGACAAGGCGACGGTGATGATGAACAAATTGCGATTGACCTGGCACGTATTCCTGCCAATGTCGACAAAGTGCTTGTTGTTGTGAATATATATGATTGCGTAAACCGGAAACAGGATTTCGGCATGATCGAGAAGGCGTATATCCGCATTCTGGATGGTGCTAATTCCAAGGAACTGGTGACGTTTAATTTATCTGATAATTATGAGGGGCTGACCGCACTGGTCTGTGGAGAACTCTATCGTCATAACAACGAATGGAAGTTTGCTGCAATCGGTGAAGGAACCCATGCCGTACATATTGATGTGCTGGCTCAGCGTTATATGTAATTTTAGTTACTCATACAAAACTTAATGTGAAAAGGGGTTCTTACTCATGGCAATTAACTTATCCAAAGGTCAAAAAATTGATTTGACGAAAACAAATCCAGGTTTGTCCAAAATCACGGTTGGTCTCGGTTGGGACACAAACAAATATGATGGTGGTAAAGATTTTGACCTGGACGTATCCGTATTTTTGGCTAATGCGGAAGGTAAAGTAGAATCCGATAAGAACTTTGTCTTTTTTAATAACCCACAAAATGAGAACGGTTCTGTCGTTCATACAGGGGATAACCGCACAGGTGATGGCGACGGAGATGACGAGCAAATTAAAATTGATTTGGGTAGCGTGCCAGCTAACGTTGAAAAGATCGCTTTTACGATTACAATCTATGAAGCACAAGAACGCAGCCAAAACTTTGGACAAGTGTCCCGTGCTTATGCTCGTATCGTAAATGAAGCAAACAATGAAGAATTGATCCGCTTTGATCTGGGAGAAGATTTCTCGATCGAAACAGGCGTTGTTGTAGGCGAACTGTATCGTCATAGCGGTGAGTGGAAGTTCAATGCCATTGGTAGCGGCTACCAAGATGGTCTTGCAGGACTGACACGCGATTACGGTTTGGCATAAAAAAATCTATACAACGAAAGCAGGTATGCGGAATGACCATTAGCCTTTCCAAAGGACAACGTATTGATCTGACCAAAACGAATCCCGGCTTGACTCGTGTCGTTGTAGGTCTTGGATGGGATACGAATAAATACAGTGGTGGCGCAGACTTTGACCTGGATGCTTCGGCTTTCCTACTTTATGAAGACGGTAAAGCCAAAGCAGCGGATGATTTTGTATTTTACAACAACCCGACAGGCGGGGCAGGATCGGTTACTCATACGGGCGATAACCGCACAGGTGAGGGCGATGGGGATGACGAGCAAATCATCGTTGATTTCTCGAAGATTCCTGCGAACATCCACCGTATCGGGATCACGGTTACCATTTATGATTACGAGGCTCGCGCGCAAAACTTTGGTCAAGTGTCCAATGCTTTTGTGCGTGTGGTAGATGCGGCAACAGATCGTGAAGTGCTGCGCTACGATTTGGGAGAAGATTTCTCCACCGAAACGGCCGTCGTATTCTGTGAATTTTACCGTCAGAATGCGGACTGGAAATTCCAGGCTATCGGTAGTGGCTTTGCTGGTGGATTGGGTGCGCTTGCTAAAAACTATGGCTTGGACGCTCAATAATATCCACTTGGGGTGGTGTCCATAGGGCGCTACCCTTTCTTTTTAAGCTATTACATTAGCGTACGCTGACACATGACAAACCGACAGAAAGGTGACACAATCATGGCTGTTATCGTAGTAAAGGGACAGAAGGCGGATTTGACGAAAACAAATCCGGGCCTGACCCATGTCAACGTAGGGATTGGCTGGGAGTCCCCAGCATCTCTGGAGCTGGATACTTCGGCATTTTTGCTGGGTTCTGGAGGAAAAGTATCGGGCGATGAGGACTTAATTTTTTATAACAATCCGACCACGCCCTTTATCACCTATTCAGACGGACAACAGTCCGGTGATAAAAAGCAATTTGCCCTTGATCTGACGCGAATTCCTGCAAATATCGAGAAGATTGCGTTTACGCTGACGATTTATGATGCGGATCAGAAACGGCAAAATTTTGGACAGGTTCAAGGTGGGTTCATTCGTTTTGCTCATCCGGTTAGCGGAGAGGTTTTGCGGTTTAATTTGGACAGTGGATTTACAGTGGAAACGGCGATTGTCATTGGTGAACTGTATCGTCATAACGGGGAATGGAAATTCAACGCGATTGGCGCAGGTTTTTCCGGTGGATTGGATGCGTTGTGCGTTAATTTTGGGATTGAAGTGGAAAATAATCCGGCTCCTCCCACGCCAGTGCCTACACCTCCGTCTCCAGCGCCTCGACCAGCACCAACGCCGCCACCAGTACCACCTGCTCCGAAGCCAGAGCCATCTGCAACACCGGTGAATCTGAATCTGCGGAAAATTGAGCTGAAGAAGAAGGGCGATACCATCAACCTGAAAAAAGGCTCAGGCGGATTGGGTGAAATCCTGATCAATCTGAACTGGAATCAGGTGCAGCAAAGCAAGGGCTTTTTCAATCGCGGTTCCAAGGGTGTCGATCTGGATCTGGGCTGCTTGTATGAGATGAAGAACGGAGATAAAGGCGTTGTGCAGGCGCTCGGGGAAGTTTTCGGTTCTCTAAATCGCTTCCCGTACATTGCTCTGGATGGCGACGACCGTACAGGCTCTGTGAAAACAGGGGAAAATCTTCGCATTAATGGTGCTAAAATTTCTGAAATTAAGCGAATTTTGGTGTTTACCTTCATCTATGAAGGAGTCATGAACTGGTCACAAGCGGACGGGGTAGTCACGCTGTACCAGAAGGATGGGCCGGACATTATCGTTCACATGAATGAACATGACAATCGCAAAGGGATGTGTGCAATTGCCATGATTCAAAATGTAAACGATGAAACGTTCAGCATTGAAAGACTCGTGCAGTTCTATGGCGGTCATCGTGAGTTGGATCGGGCATATAACTGGGGCATGCGCTGGTCGCAGGGTAGCAAATAAATTGAATTATCGGAGGCACTCTTTTCATGTTGAATGATTTGTTTAAAAATATCAGCGAAAACTACGGCCATTTCTTTTCATGGAGTGATGTTGTAGCTACGCTTACTGATCCAGTGAGTTGGGGGATTATAGGAACTCTCATTTTGCTGGAAGGACTTTTATCGGCGGATAACGCCTTGGTTCTCGCAGTTATGGTTAAACACTTACCTAAGGAACAACAGAAGAGAGCCTTATTTTACGGGATTTTGGGTGCGTATATATTCAGGTTCCTGGCTATCGGTTTGGGTACATTCCTGATTAAGTTCACCCTGATTAAGGTACTGGGTGCGGCTTATCTGCTCTATATCGCTTATAAGGGCTTATTCAAGTCCGAAGGTGATGGAGAAGTGAAGAACAAACCTACTTCTTTTTGGAAAACCGTATTAATGGTCGAACTGATGGATATTGCCTTCAGTATTGACAGCGTCATTGCCGCTTTCGGTGTGAGCGAGAAAGTATGGGTTCTGTTCCTGGGTGGTATTCTCGGCGTTCTGATGATGCGTGGTGTTGCTCAAGTGTTCCTCAAGCTCATTGATAAATTTCCGGAACTGGAACAGACAGCCTTTATTATGATCGCCATTATCGGGGGTAAAATGCTGGCTGCTGCTTTTGGCTTTCATATGTCGCAGGTTTTATTCTTCGGCATTTTGATTGCTGTCTTTGTAGGCACAATGGTTATCAGCTCGGCGAAAAGAAAGAAAAAGGCCGACAAAGAGGCTTAATGTACAAAGTATAGCGAAATCCCTCCTGAAACTAAGGGGGGATTTCTTTTATACCCGAAGCACAGGGCTTCAGTCAGACAAGAAAGAGCAAGAGGAGGGGAAGGGCCCTGAAATATTTTAATGATTTAACCTCTGAGGAAGTAGAAGCGATCTTTTATACTCCACCGTTGGAGTTTCATAACCGTTCTCCCAAAAGTATATTGGCTTATGCGATAGGAGCGGCTTTGTACATGCCAGCGACCCGCTCGGAAGTAGCAGAAGAGATCAAAAATGGAAAACATGAAGGACTAACAACGGTCATTCTGGATCTGGAGGATGCTATAGGGGATCAGCAGGTCGGTCAGGCAGAACAATCGCTGGCACAGCAGCTGCTTCAACTATTGTCCTATGTACGGACGGGGATGATGAGTGAACAGCAATTACCTTTGTTATTTGTGCGTGTGCGCTCTGTGGAGCAGTTGGAACGACTGCTGAACGGTTTGGGAGAATCTTTGTCGCTGCTCACGGGCTTTGTCTTACCCAAGTTCTCTTCGGATAATGGACGGGCATATTTTGCACTCATTTCCGAATATAACCGGAGTATGCACACAGGGGCAGGAAACGAAAGCAACATGCCTGTGCTGTACGGATTACCGATTCTTGAAAGCTCCAAAATTATTTATCGGGAAACCCGCTGGAAAGAGCTACTGTCGATTAAAGAAATTTTAGACGAGTACCAGGAATATGTGCTCAATGTACGAATTGGGGCAACCGATTTCTCCAGTCTATATGGCTTGAGACGCAGCCCGGATATTACGATTTATGAAATTGACGTCATTCGGGATTGCATCGCAGATATTATTAACTTGTTTGGACGCGTGGGCTCAAATTATGTCATTTCCGGTCCTGTATGGGAATATTTCTCTCACCGAGAACGTGTCTTTAAACCTCAATTAAGAGTGTCTCCTTTCGAAGATGCACTTGGAAAGCCGGGACGACACTTGCGGATGGACTTCATCTCAGATGCCGTAGACGGACTGATTCGAGAAGTCATGATGGACAAAGAGAATGGGATTATTGGCAAAACGATTATTCATCCCTCCCATATTAAACCGGTACAGGCCATGTATGCGGTGACACATGAAGAGTATATGGATGCACTTGAAATTGTTGAGCGTAACGACGGTAGTCTGGGTGTATTCAAAAGTACCTATGCCAACAAAATGAATGAAATTAAGCCGCATTTGAATTGGGCTCATCGTATTATCAATAGATCAAAAGTATACGGGGTGTTACATGAACAACAACATTTTGTCAGTCTCTTACCCAACCACGAAAACACATCTGCTGCCAATCCTGGAGCAGTTCAGCGTTAAAATTACGGAGACACATAATCCATTCCGCCTTCCTGTGGACAAGCTGTTTGCGATGGCGGCACGGGTCAATAAAAAGCGTTCGTTTTTATTTGTCAGCAAGGTGCTGGGCAAGCATATTCCGGTAAACCCATACACCTCTCTGCTCAGTGGTGCGGCGCTGGCGATTCTACTATATAAGGAGCTTGTCCCACAAGCGGGACAACAGATGGATGAACTGATAGGAGAGGCCGTGAGAGGACTTCTTGACCCGGACTATGCGAAAGAGGCCTACCGAAAGTTGATGGATGAACGTTTAGCTTTTGCTTTTACAGAGCCGATCAAGTTTGTTGGTTTTGCCGAGACGGCTACAGCACTGGGACACAGCATGTATCGGTTGTTTGACGACGGAGCCTCGTATATTCATACGACGCGCGAGGATATCCCGGGCCTTCGGCCTATTATTCGGTTTGAAGAAGAGCATTCGCACGCTGTTGATCATCGTTGCTATGCACTGGATGAAGATGCCTTTGCAGGAGATGGCCCGATTGTGCTGGTAGATGATGAAATTACGACGGGAAAAACAACGCTTAATATCATACGGGATATTCAGGAGCATTTTCCGCGTAAACAGTATGTGATTGCTTCGTTATTGGATTGGCGGACAGACAGCGACGAGCAGGCTTTCACCGACCTGGAGGCAGAGCTAGGCATTACGATTACGCCTTTAAGCTTGCTCAAAGGAAAGATTGAGGTACAGGGTGTACCGATCCTAGATCACGCAGCATATGCCGGACAGGCTGGGCACTCAGAACATGCAGCCACTAGCATGGCAGAGGTTAATAAAGACGCTTCTGGAATAATTGACCACCGTTTTGAAAAGGATACTTCCGGTTTTGAGCGGATAGTACACAGTTCCATGTCAACAGACGGGTATGCCAATACAGCTCCTTATCTAAAATATACAGGCCGTTTTGGTCTACAATCCGCTGACAATTCAGCCTTGGATGCAGAAATCACGCGTACAGCTGAACGACTGAACCAACTTCGTTCTGGGCAACGCACGCTGGTTATGGGCACGGGGGAATTCATGTACATTCCAATGCGGATTGCAGCAGAGTTAGGCCCGGATGTATATTTTCAATCGACGACACGCAGCCCGGTGTATCCCCACCGAGAAGAAGGGTATGGCGTCGCTTGTGGTGTGACATATCCTTCGCCTGAGGACAGTACGGTACGCAATTTTATTTATAATGTAGACCCCGGTCAGTATGACGAAATATTCGTTTTGATGGAAAGGGAGTCAGACCCCGGGCGGATGAAACCCATGCAGGAAGCTTTGACCCGTCTGGGCTGCGATAAAGTGCATGTCGTTTATTTTAACGGTTTAGCTAGACAGGAGAGTAAAGGAGCGCGGATATGAAGCAAGCACTTATGGAGCAAATACAGCAGAAGAACATTCATCCGCCCGAACCGCTGGGCAGTTATCCTGCCTCGGATGTCACTTTTTTATTGAAGGATTTGAGCCGGGTTACGTTGGAAAAAGGGACGGAGGATCGTGAAGAGGCGATTCAGTCGGGAGTCCATTATTCAGAAATGCTGCCAGTAGAATACGAGCCGACAGCAGAGTATATTGCATTGTTTCACGAAACGCTTGCCCAATCTGCCAAAAAGGTTGCATTAGCGGCAGCTTCTGTGGCTGAGATGATTGTGAGAAAAAGAGGCCTGAACACGGCGATTGTTTCTCTTGCCAGAGCAGGGACGCCCATTGGTATCCTGATCAAGCGTTATATTGACTGGAAGTATGGCGTATCTTTGCCGCATTACAGTATTTCTATTATTCGTGGCAAAGGCATTGACCGGAATGCGATTTTATACATTTTACAGCAGCATGGGCTGGGGATTGAACTTCAGTTTGTTGATGGCTGGACGGGGAAAGGGGCGATTCGCCAGGTATTGATTGAGGCCTGTCGTGAGATGAACACGGATTACGGGTTGCGTCTAAATGATGATCTGGCGGTGCTGGCCGATCCGGGCAGATGTTCGGAAACCTTTGGTACACGAGAAGATTATTTGATTCCAAGTGCTTGTCTGAATTCGACTGTATCCGGTTTGATGAGTCGGACGGTATTACGCGACGATCTCATAGGCCCGGACGATTTCCATGGGGCCAAATTTTATGAATCTTGGCGGTCAGTGGATCAGTCCAATACGTTTGTGGATACGATATCCGGATACTTTCAAGACGTGGCTGAAACGGCCATTGCATATGCAGAACAAATGACATTGAACCCGTCTGCGGTGACATGGCAAGGCTTACGGGATATAGAGGCGATTCAGCAGGCATTTGGTATTCGGGATATCAATCTGGTCAAGCCCGGAGTGGGGGAGACGACTCGTGTACTGCTGCGCAGGGTGCCGTGGAAAATTCTGATTGACCGCGAAGATAATCCGAATCTTCAGCATATTATGCTGCTGGCCAAGGACCGTGGAGTGCCTGTAGAGGTATTTGAAGGATTGACTTATTCCTGCTGCGGAATTATCAAGCCGCTCAAGGGGGGACAAGAATGATCTACGCAAGTGATCTCGATCAGACACTGATTTACTCCAAACGTTCGCTTGGCGTACCGCTGGAGTCCCCTGGTCTGTTGCCTGCGGAACAGATAGACGGGGCAACGTGGGCTTTTATTTCTGAACAAGCCCTGCAATTGTTAAAGACACTGCCTGAAGATGTGATGTTTATGCCCGTGACGACTCGGACGATAGAACAGTATAGACGAATCACTGTGTTTCAGACGGAGTTGGTTCCCACATATGCCGTGACGAGTAATGGTGGAAACATTATCGTTGGAGGCGAGGTGGATCGAGAGTGGAATCGGCGTATTCATGAACAAGTACGCCGTGATGGTGCTCATGCGGAAGAAGCACGTCAGGTGTTCGGACAGGTGCTGCATGAAGACTGGGTGGTAAACGAGCGCTTTTGCGATGAGTTATTCTATGCTTTCATGATTGAACGGGATCGTATGCCACTGGAACAGGTGCTGGAGAAGGCGCGAATCATGCATGAAATGGGCTGGGAGGTATCCATTCAAGGTCGTAAGGTGTATTTGGTACCTGCGGCCGTGAATAAACAAGCAGCCGTGGAGCACATCCGCAATCTCACGAATGGAGGGGCAGTGGTTGCGTCCGGTGACTCTTTGCTAGACCGTTGTCTGCTGGACTATGCCGATTATGCGATTGCTCCGCGTCATGGTGAATTGTATCGGGAACAGCTACGGGATAAGCTGGAGGTCAATTACCGTTTTACAGAAGTGTCGGGGGTTTATGCAGCGGACGAAATCATGGCGTATGTTCATGCAATACACCGGAGTGTATTCGCAGCTCAAACTTCATTTTCAGAATAGATAGGGGACGTGGCTCTGTGAAGAAGGTTAAGGTGTATTTTAACCGCTGGTTTTCAGTGGCGTATCATTATATGAATGCTATTCGTAACAATGAGGACGGTATTCCGTTCGAGATCTATGCGACGCACTCAGATCCGCAGCACATGGCGCTACAGGCCAGTGATATAGCTGAAGTAGAGCCTCGCACCAGTGGTGTGGAGTACGCACGGTTTTGCGCTGATTTTTGCAGGCGGCACGGAATTGATGTCTTTATCCCACGGTGGAATATGCTCGATATTAGCAAGCATCTTTATTTATTTGATGATATTGGGACAAAAGTGATGGTATGCCAAGATACCGAACTGCTGGAGCAACTGATGGAAAAGGATCTGTTTTATGAATCCATTCGTCAAAAGGACATTGTCACGATTCCCGACTATGCCATTGCCAGCAATGCCGAGCAGTTTAAACAGGCTTATGAGTCGTTAATAGCACTTGGGCATAAGGTATGCTTCAAGCCATGTAATGCAGAAGGCGGGATGGGCTTTCGTATCATTAACAATGAACGTAATCCGCTGGAGGAGCTGTTCGGCCATGCGCTGAATCATATTTCGTTCGAGGAGGCACATCGCGTATTGTCATCCACAGAATCATTTCCCAATCTGATGGTGATGGAGCTGCTGGAGGGATACGAATACAGTATTGACTGCCTGGCCGACCGGAACGGAAAGCTGCTAGCGGCAGTTCCGCGTAGGAAGGCAGGAGGACGATTACGGCTGCTGGAGCAGCATCCCGAGCTGTTGGAGGTGGCACAGAAGGTCGCTGAGGCGTATCACATTCCGTACAATTATAACATTCAGGTAAAATATAACGGCGAGCATGCCAAGCTGCTAGAGATCAATCCGCGGATGTCCGGAGGACTTCATGTATCATGTTTGTCGGGTATCAATTTTCCTTATCTAGCGGTGAAGTCGGCTTTGGGTCATGAGATCGGTTCACTTCATCCGCAATACGACATTTTAGCCAGTCATATCGAGCAGCCAATCACCATACGTAAATCCGTACATTGACACACACAAATATTGTTTTCTACAATATGGTAAGGGTTTACGTCAGGAGGTACAAGCTATGACGTCAAAAATGTGGGGTGCCACGATTGCTGTGGTTAGCTACCTGATTGCGCTTTTACTAAGTTTTTGGTTGCCACTGTTTGTGTGTTTGGCGATTCCGATCATTGGTTTGGGAGGATACAGCGCCATCATGGCCGTTCGCCATCCTCGCCCCAATCTGACCGGTTCCGTGATTCCGGTGGTGCAGGAGCAGGTCGGTGAGACACAGCAGCATGAAAAGGAAGCTACCGTTCGATCGGAGTCTATGACAGGACAAGTACGTCAACCAGTTCAGGTGAGTAGTGAATTTGCTCAGGTGATGGAGTATTTGGAGGTACTGGAGGATATGGTGATCTCCGAGGGACAGAAGGATGCGCTTGATAACGAGATTGTCGAGAAGGCGCTGGCTCTATTTGCACGTTTGCAGCGGGTCATTCCGCTTTTGCATGAACTGAACAACAGTGAAGTGAATCATACGGTTCGGAGATTGATTTTGAAGGATTTGAACGGACTGATTAATCCGTTTCTTCGGCTCAGCGGCGATGCGAAGCGGACCAACCGGAGGACGTTATTAAACGGATTACGGGATGTGGACAGCAAAATATCGGTAATTGTGTCCACGGTGGAGCATAAGGATCTGCTGGAATTACAGAGCAAAGCGGAGCTTATTCACCAGCGATATAGCAGTTCCGAATTGTAGGCGATTTTTTGAGAAAATAAAAAAGTAGCAGAATAGCTGCTCTGAATAACAACGATTAGATTTGGGTAACAGTTGTTTTCAGAATAGGAGGTAGCGTATGGCGACCCCATGGGCTGAATTGAAAAAAGAAGATGAACAAAAGGTGACTGAGGAGGCTTCACAGCTGATTCAGAAGGTATCACAAAGCGATGTCATGAGCCTGGATACCTTAATGGATGATATCGGTAAGCTGGGGGTTAAAACGCAGGAACGTGCGGGGCAGACTCTAAAAATGCTGGATCGTCCGGTAAACGACCTCATGTCCGGTGATCGGGCTGAGGTATCCAATATGATCTTAAAGCTGCGTGATGAATGCGAAACGCTCCAGCAGAGCAAAAATGTGAGCTTTTTTGGCAAGCTTCTGCGTAAAAGCCCGTTAAAAAACTACATTTACAAGTATCAGTCGGTGAAGACGAACATCGAGAAAATCATTACTGCCTTGAGAGATGGTAAAGATAATCTGGAAGAAAACATTGTCAGCATGAGACAGTTGAAGAAGGCTTCCATTGAAGAAATCTACAATTTACAGACGAAGATTGCCTTTGGTAATCGCTTGAAAGAACTGTTTGAGACCGAGATTGCCAAGTCGGAAAACGAAAACCGTAAGCCTCATCTGGAGCGGGGATTACGCAAGGTGGTTACTCGTACGCAGTCAATGACAGAAATGATTTTGTTATACAATCAGGCGATTGCAGCAACGGATATTATTAATGATAACAATGATAAACTGATTGATTCTGTAAATAATGCGATTGATAAAACATCGAATCTGATCACTGTATCGGCTATGATCGCGATGGCGCTGGCGGATCAAGATAAAATCATTTCAGCCGTCGATGCGACCAACCGTACGATTGAAGATCAATTCAAGGAAAATGCGAAGCTTCTCAAAACGACGACCGAGAGAACGACAGATTTGCTTAGTAAGCCTTCAATGTCACTGGAGGCTGTGAATCAGGCGATTGGTGATTTGGTATCTGCTTTGGATCTGTCTGAAAAATCAAACCGTCGGATTATTGAAAGCTGCCACGATTATACAAGTAAAATGACAGCAATCAATGCCAACCTTAGCCAACGTCTGGGGATCGAAGGGAAAGAACCATCCAAACCGCTGAAGGATAGCAATTCCTCTGAGGGTTTAAGCTCGTTTTTGAACTGATGACAATGTAGAATAATAGACCCAATCTATGAAAAAGACGCCAGGATGACTCCGAAAGGCGTCTTTTTTTGGTTTGGCAGCAGCTAATAAAGGACATGATGAACATACATAGCATTCTCGTGCATAAACTCTTAAAAAGCGAATGACAAAAGGAGAGAGCGAGCGTATGATGTCCTTTATTTTAGGGTGTGTGATTGTCTATTTACTTGTGGCTGCCAGTAGCGAAAAAGCAGATTCAATTGTGGAGTTAAATGATTCTGTGAAATAAATTTTTTTATTGAAAATCATGCATTTTCTGATAGGATAGAGTTAAATATTGGAATCCCAAAGGAGAATGCATGCTGGAATTTTCATTTGAAATTATCGACGAATCGAAAATCAACATTGTATATCAGTATGGAAGCAGTAGCTTCAATTTTAATTTGTTTTTTAACTACGGTGTGTGGACGCTGCATCCTTTTGACGGGATTCTGCTGCAGAACAAGGAAATGTGCCGTTTGATCGTTACGGATCTGTTTAAGAACAAAGATTTTCATGTCATGCTGGCGCGCGAAAATATTTTATTGTCAACCTTGCGTACCTCTATTGATCTCAATCCTGAAACTCGGGGAGATCGATATCAGGAACAGGAATTTGATGAGCTGTCTGATTTTGCTGAGACACACAGCTTTGAAGAGGTACTGCAAATCGAGCAGGATTCCGTTCGCGAGCGTATAGATTTCTTCCAAAACATCATTCAAAAAATGTATATGGAAGGATTCGGCCCGGAAGACAATGATTTTAACAAGGTACAAGCTATTCTTCGCATTTATAAGGCTGCACATGACCAACTCGGAGAATTGAGCGACTTTCCCCTGAGAGGCGACGAGCGACGCAGATGGTAGATTTGAAACAAAAAAAGAGAGAGTTCCGCAGCAAACGCCTTTGCGAAACTCTCTCTTTTCATTTACACACCTCTAAAACGTATAGAAGCTCTACGGCGGTTGCCAGCGGAGCGGGCAGAATTGTTCTGAAGAAGCGAAGCGTTCGCTTTTGTCCTCGGATTTTAACCTTTACTGGTTGTGTACAATAATAAAAATCCGAGGGCGGTGGCGATCGGAAGAACAATCTGCACGCGCAGCGCCCACCAACCGCGAGAAAGCTTTCATACGCCCTAACTAACTTATCCCCATTAATATCATCGAGCAAAGGATAAGCCCCGCCCCGCACCCCGAAGTATATACCTTGAGGTGGCGGAACATGGATGTTTTCCAGGCTGACAGAGATTCATCGGAACGCAAACGTTCATTTTCCTCCCGTAATGCCTTGGATTGACGAATGAACAACTGTCTGATGTCGGCAAATCCCCGCAGGAAGAGGGTTAGAAAACCGCTTTGCAGAACGTGGAAGATTGCACCGATCACCAAGCCCAGCAACCCCAACAGGAATAACAGATTTGCAGTAGCCATGTTTTCACGACCATACAAGAGATGGGGGATGGCGTACAGAAATCCTAAGGTACCGACAATCAGGGCAGTGATCCCGAAACGTAAAACCATTATTTTTGGACCCGTTTCGCAAAGCGCAGGTCTGGGTTCGAACGAGCATCAAATACGATACCTTGAATCTTAGGACTGATTAATGCCGTGTCCGCAGAGAACTGGATCGGAATAATCGGCAGATCTTCCATCAATACGTCTTCTGCCTGATGGAGCTGTTCAAAGCGTTTTACCGGATCAAGCTCAAAGGTTGAGGATTCGATCAGTTTGTCATACTCCGGGTTGCTCCAGTTGGTAAAGTTGTTCGAATTTTTGGAAGTGTAATGCCCCAATACGCCAAGTGGATCCAGGAAGTTTCCTTCCCAGCCCATACGGGCGATCTGGAAGTTCTTCTGTTTAAAGGTATCAATGTACGTTTTCCATTCCTGATTCTCCAGTGTCACTGCAACGCCCAGGTTCGTTTTCAGCATTTCCTGAATCGCTTCAGCTACTTTTTTATGCTTGTCCGAAGTGTTGTATTTGAAGGTAATCGGTGGCAGCTTGGTCAAACCTTCTTCTTTCAGACCTTCGGCCAGCAATTGTTTCGCTTTTGCAGCGTCAAACTCATAGTATTTTTTCGGTGCTTCATCACGGAAGTCTTTGCCGGATGGCGTTGTTGTTCCGTATGGAACATAACCGTAAGCCGGAGTTTCGCCACCTTTGGTTACGCTGGTAGCCAGTGCTTCGCGGTCAATCGCGTAGGCGATGGCCTGTCTGATTTTTTTATTGTCAAACGGCTTTTGTTTTACGTTAAAAGAATAGGTGTACACACTGAAAGATGGATGCGACAGGAATTCCTTGTTGCTCTTTTCCTGATCTAGTGTATCTACGGGAAGGCTCAAAATCAGATCCAGATCGCCCGTTTTATACATTTGATAATAAGTTGTGGAGTCTTGAACCATTTTAAAATTAATCGTTGCCATCGTAATAGCATCTTTGTTCCAGAATTGATCGTTTTTAGCCAGCGTAATTTGCTCGTTATGTTTCCATTCCTTGGCTACATACGCACCGTTGCCGACCATTGTGCCCGCTTCAGCTGCCCATTTGTCATTTTTCTCAACAACCGATTGGTTTACTGGCAGATAGGCATGACCCACTGCAATCGTTGGGAAGAAGCTCAGCGGTGATTTCAGCTCAACTACAAGAGTTTTATCATCTTTGGCTGTAACACCCACGTCTTCAATTTTACCTTTGCCTGTGTTGTACGCTTCGGCACCTTTGATGTAGTAGAGGGCAGAAGGATCGTAGGCAGCTGTTTTTGGATTCAGTACCCGTTTCCAGGAGTATTCAAAATCCTTAGCTGTCAGTGGGTCACCATTCGACCATTTTGCGCCGTCACGGATCGTAAAGGTGTAGGTTTTACCGTCAGGAGATACGTCTACTTTGCTGGCAGCGCCTTCTACGATTTTACCGGCCTTATCGTATGTATACAGCCCTTCGTACAAGTTATCAATCACAAAGTAGGACGTTGTATCTGATGCGAAAGCAGGGTCTAGCGTATAAGGCTCGCCACCTGCCAGATTGGCAGTAATTTCTTGCGGGATATCTGCTTGAGGCGCAGCGGACGGGTCGTTGCTTGCTGTTTTGTCCGCAGTGCCAGAGCATCCAGCCAAAGCCGTTACGGCCAAAAGTAAGATGATCGTCATCCAATGCATTTTTTTCATCGTGGTTATCCTCCATTACTGTGATTAGTTATGCCAAAAATAAGGTACACCGTACCGGGATTTATTCATCCTCCTTTCCCGCAGGTATGCCGCGTGTGCGCACTTCGATAAAGGAACTGCCGTTTTTCCTGCGGTTAGGCGAGAAGCTGCGGATCATGGTGACACCCCTCCTTATCCAATTTGGATCTCTCTGTTGTTAATGTTGTGAGCGCGGGTCAAGTGCATCCTGAAGCCCGTCTCCAAGTGTATTGAACGCCAGCATGGTGAGCGATATCATCAGTCCGGGGAAAAATAGGCGCCACCATTGACCGCTTAAAATAACGCCAAGTGAATCGTTAGCCATCGTCCCCCAGCTGGCCGAAGGAGACTGAATCCCCAGACCGAGAAAGCTCAGGAACGATTCGGCAAAAATAGCCGACGGAATAGTGAACGTCAAATTTACAATAATGATTGCCGCTGCGTTCGGTAGCAAATGTCTGAAGATAATACGTGAATGAGATGTCCCCAAGCTGCGGGCTGCTAACACATATTCTTGCTGCTTCAGCTGTAAGATTTGCCCACGCACTACACGGGCCATACCGACCCAGCCAGTAATAGATAATGCAATAATCATCGTGAGTAGGCCTGGCTTCATAATGACGAGCAGCAGAATGATGACCAGCAGATAAGGAATACTATACAAAATTTCAATAATACGCATGAGAATGCTGTCGATCCGGTCGCCCGTTTTACCGTGCCCAGCACAATAGCCAGCAACACAGCCGACGAGAATGCCAAGCACCAAATCAATGGCGGCAGCGGCAAAGCCGATCATGAGTGAAATTCTAGCACCGGCCCATGTCCGTGCCCATACGTCCCTCCCCAGATCATCCGTGCCAAACCAGTGCTCTCCCGAAGGAGAAAGATTCGTCTTCAAAAGGGATTGATCACTGGGTGCATAAGGAACCATGGAAGGTCCAATAATCGCCAGCACAATAATAATAATAAGTAGAGAAAGCCCCAACAGAGCAAGCTTGTTGTTAAAAAGTCTGCGTAGCCGATCTCGCCAGGGTGATTCTTTGGGTCTGGTCAACGTGGGGGTGGGGATCTGGCTGCGGTCTACAAGACTAAACAGGCTGTCCTTTTCGACAGTAGGTGCTGCTTTCATGTTAATCTCCTTTGCTGTCTAATTTGATTCGCGGATCGACAAGGCGATAGGATATATCAATTAAAAATAAAGTAACGACCAGAATGGCACTGTAGAAAATGGTCGTCCCCATAATCACTGGATAATCCCGATTAAAGATACTATCTACGAAGTATTTACCGATGCCGGGAATGGCGAATATTTTTTCGACGACAAAGGTACCTGTAATGACGGAAGCGAATAGCGGTCCGATAAAGGAAAGCACCGGAATCAATGCATTACGTAATCCGTGACGAAGAACTACTGCCCAAGAGGACAACCCTTTTGCTTTGGCAGTGCGTATGTACTCCTCATGCATAACTTCCAGCATGCTTGTCCGCATAAAGCGGGCGATAACGGCAAGAGGTGAAACAGCGAGAGCCAGCGACGGGAGCACCGTATGCTGCCAGGTTCCCCATGAGGCGACCGGAAGCAGATGCCATTGGACGGCAACATACTTGATTAACAGCGGTGCCAATATGAAGCTGGGTACGGAAATACCAACAATCGCGATAAACATCGAGATATAATCCAGTGGTCGATTATGGTGTAGAGCAGCCAGTGTTCCGAGCGAAATACCGGCAATAATCGCGACCACGATGGATTGAATACCCAGCAATGCAGAAGGTGGAAAACCTCGGGCAATGAGCATATTGACGTCCGTCGTTTTCGATTGAATAGACGGGCCCATGTCCAGCACTAGCAGATTTTTGAGATACAACACATACTGCACAGCGAGCGGCTTGTCCAGATTGTACCTGGCACGCATGTTTTGCAATACCGCTTCCGGAATGGTTTTGGAATCGTTCGAGAACGGATCACCCGGAATGATGTGCATGATGATAAACGTTAAAGTGACGATAATCCACAACGTAATGAACATCGTAAAGAGACGTTTTAAAATGTACATGGGGCTTTATTTCTCCTGTCTATCAAGCTGATTTACATACTACGGCTGCTGAAATTTTAAAATAAATAAAAGTATATAAGAATACTAGGAAATGATAAGACGGTTTAGGTGACATGTCAAGGCAAGGTTTTACATTATAGAACACAGGTCAAATTTTCGTCACAGGTTTTCCATTTATATAAGGCTAAGATTCCGCTTATTCCTCTCGACGAGTATCCTGCGGTATGTTATGATGATACTCTGATAACGTGTTAACGAACTAAAGCGTTTGCCACCTGTTCTTGGATACGGGGGTCACCATTGTTGGAGGGGAATAAGATGAGAAAAGCAGCCATGTTTACGATGTTAATTGGATTGATGATGATCGTGTTGGCCGGATGTTCCGGCGGTAAGGATAACAGTAAATTGATTATTGGAATTGATGATAAATTCGCCCCGATGGGCTTTAGAGATGAAAATAACGAGCTGACCGGCTTTGATATTGATTATGCAAAAGCGGCCGGGGAACAAATGGGTAAACAGGTGGAATTTCAGCCGATTGACTGGTCTGCCAAAGAATCCGAGCTGAACAGCGGACGTATTGATCTCATTTGGAATGGATACACCATTACGGATGAGCGTAAGGAAAAAGTGCTGTTCACAAAGCCATATCTGAAAAACAGTCAGGTGATTGTCATTCCGGCTACTTCCAGTCTATCCAAGCTGGCTGATCTGACGGGCAAAACGGTCGGACTCCAGACGCTGTCTTCAGCAGCCGATGCATTGGATGCAAATCCGATCAAAAGTAAATTGAAGCAAGTGTCCGAGTTCCCGGATAATGTTCTGGCTTTGACGGACTTGAAAACCGGACGTCTGGATGCGGTTGTCATTGATGAGGTCGTAGCCAAGTATTATATGTCGAAGGAACAAGGGACGTATAAGCTGCTTGATGAATCATTGGCCCCTGAGGAATACGGCATCGGTGTGAAAAAAGGAAATGAAGAGTTGTTGATGCAGCTGCAATCCGCTTTGGATGAGCTGCACAAGAACGGAAAAGCTGCTGAAATTTCGAAAAAGTGGTTTGGTGAAGATAAAGTATTAAATTAATACGTAGTGTATTGAACTAAGGGTTTAGGAGTCGAAGGTCATGAGTATGGAATATATTTTGCGAATTATGAAGCCTATGCTTGAAGGGGCACAGATGACGGTTATTTTATTTTTCATCACGCTCATCTTGTCTATTCCATTGGGTTTTATCGTTACGTTGCTGGCCAAAAGCCGGATTAAGCCAATCGCCTGGCTGATGCATACGTACATTTATGTTATACGCGGTACGCCGCTATTGCTGCAATTATTGTTCTTTTGTTTTGGTCTGCCGATGTTGCCTGTCATTGGGGAGTATCTGGTCTTGGACCGGACAACGGCTGCGGTACTGGCATTTGTACTGAATTATGCGGCTTATTTTGCAGAAATTTTTAGAGGCGGAATGTTGTCGATTGATAAAGGGCAATACGAGGCTTCGCAAGTGCTGGGCTTGAGCAAGTCGCAGACGCTGATTAGAGTCATTGTGCCGCAAATGGTACGGATCGCTTTGCCTGCGGTAACCAATGAAGCGACAACACTGGTAAAAGATACGGCACTACTGTATGCAGTAGCGGTACCGGAACTGCTACATTTTGCGAATACGGCTGTAAACCGTGATTTCTCGATTGTACCTTATGTTGTAGCGGCGGTTATTTATTTGTTGTTAGCTTTGGTGCTGACGCTATTCTTCAGGGCGCTGGAAAAACGTTTTAAATTCGAGTAAAAGGAATGTCGGGATATGAATACTAATGCAATAGAAGTAACCGATTTGAAAAAATCGTTCGGCAAGCTCGACGTTCTGAAAAGAGTGAGCTTTAACGTTAAAGCGGGCGAGGTTGTAGCCGTCATCGGTCCTTCAGGTTCAGGAAAAAGTACCATGCTCCGTAGTTTGGTACACCTGGAAGATGTGACGGGCGGGACGATCCGCATTCATGATAAAGCACTGGTGGAAAACGGTCAGTACGCTCCGGCAGGTGACATTAAGGGTATTACCACCGGTATGGGCATGGTGTTTCAGCATTTTAATCTGTTCCCTCACTTGACGGTGCAGGATAATCTGGAGCTGGCTCCGAAGCTGGTGAAGAAGGTGAGCAAGGCTGAGCTACGTCGCCAAAGCGCTGAGTTGCTGGCTAAAGTCGGTTTGGCAGATAAAGCAGATGCGTATCCATCCCGACTGTCGGGAGGGCAGAAGCAGCGCGTGGCGATTGCCCGGGCAATGATGATGAACCCTGATATTTTACTGTTTGATGAGCCGACCTCGGCCCTTGATCCCGAGCTGACGGGTGAGGTGCTGCGAGTTATCAAAAAGCTGGCTGAGGAACATATGACGATGGTCATCGTGACCCACGAGATGAACTTTGCGAGAGATGTGGCGGATCGTGTCATTTTTATGGATAATGGCGAAATTGCAGAATCCGGTACACCAGAGCAGATTTTTGGCAATCCTCAGCTGGAGCGGACGAAGGTGTTTTTGAATCGGGTGGGGGATTAAAAATATAGTTGCTTGTTAGAGTGTGTGTCGGTGAGCAATATGTTTTTAAGCAGGAAGTATGAGGGAAGAATAAAAGCAAGGGAGATGGCAAACGCCATCTCCTTTTTGTAGTTATAGAGTATGCGAACTGTGTAACCACATTTGGGCAATATGTAGATTGAGGTTCGTATACAGATTATTATTTTTAATCTTTACATACCTACCGAAGGTATGTAGAATGAAAGATACCTACCGAAGGTAGGTTTTAAATGATGAGAGGATGAGTCGACCATGAATAAAACTCGCAACGAAATCATCTTTACGCTAATCATCAATCTTGTATTGCCTTATTTGGCTTATCGCCTGCTAATTCCGTATACGAGCAGTGTGGTGGCTCTGTCTTTCGCTGCTCTTGTACCACTATGCGACTCACTCTACAATCTTATACGGACGCGCAAAGCAGATGTGTTCTCTGGCTTTATCTTTCTTGGTCTGATTCTGGGCGTGGTGGCCGTTCTCTTGGGCGGTGACGAACGCTTCATTTTGCTACGGGAGTCTTATGTAACCGGTATTATGGGGTTGGTGTTTCTAGGCTCGCTGCTCTTTGGTCGATCATTAATTTATTATTTTGCGGAAAGATTCACAGGTCATAATCCTCAGATAAACGATAAATGGGAGAAGCTTCCACGCTATCGCTTTAACTTCCGCCTGATAACGGCGGTGTGGGGACTCAGCCTGCTGCTGGAAGCCTTCATCAAAGTAGTGCTGGTATATTCGCTGTCCATACCGACCTTTCTGGTCGTATCGTCGTTCTTCACCTACGGGCTTATTGGTTTGACGATCTGGTGGAATATAGGTTTCATTAAACGAATAAAAAGACAGACAAACGGGAGGTAAAAGATTATGCAAGATAAAGCGATGAACGACAGTCTAAAAAAGCTGCTTGAGATTGCCGAAAAGATGATTATGGAGAAAGGCTGTCGGGCGACGACACTACAGGATATTGCGGATCGCAGCGGACTGACTAAAGGAGCCATTTACCATTATGTCAAAAGCAAAGATGAATTGTTCGGTATGATTCTGGAGGCGGGAATGGAGAAAACCAATCAGCGCTTTTTTGAATCTGTCGCCCGGACTCCCGCAGGACCAGAAGGAATCAAATCCCCGCTTAACACCTTAACTGAACGGCTTCGTAACATCGGTAGTGGGGACAGCGCTGCCAGCCTGATTTTTATTTATCTACTCAGCCAACAGGATAAGCCCGCCGTGGCTGGCATTCTGAAACGTTATCATGAAGCATCTATCCTCACTGCCAAAACGTGGATCGAAGTCGGACAGCAGAATGGAGCTATCCCTGTTTCAATCGATGCGGACAGGACAGCTCGGATGTTCACCGTGTTCAAGAACGGACTGCAAGTTCAGCATAACATAGTGACCGATGGCGATAAAATCAACGAACTGGAAATTTACGAGTTCTTGATGAATGCGCTGGGCGCAGGAAGAGGCTAGGCAGCCCCTCCATTCGTCTGAAATTCTCTTAAAGTATTCCATTCGTTCAGCTATCCCTGGATTTTACCTTTAAGTTTATATTCTACTGAGGAGAAATCTAGGGATAACAGCGATCGGAAGAACAATCTGCATGCGTAGCGGGCTCACCACCATAACTCCTCCATTATCTATCTATTAGGATCAACAATTTCTTTGTCCTCGCTAAATACTTCAATCATCGTTAATGCCCCCGCCCGGTACCCGTGAATGAATGCTGCTGGTAATTTGCTTTTCAACATCTCCATGAGATCACTAATTTTTTGATTCACTTTTTGAGATTCAGGGTCGGTTGAATTTATCTGTTCACTAGGACGCCATTTCCCATAATACATATCCTCTAAAATCATTTTTTATCAAACCTCCTATGAAAAGTTAAGTGTTTGTCCTCACGTGAATCGAGATTTCCCATTATGCACTGCTAATCACCCAAGCACATTTTACTGTATGTGATGGATGCATATTGATATTTATGCGTTATTTGCATAAATTTTTTTTAGTATATAAGCTGAGTTAAAAATGTACATGAGATGCCACTAGGCTGTCGGGTGGTGCTTCCCATCGCTGAAATACTGGAATTATTTTATAAAATTCAAAGAGAGCTAAACATAATAGAGTTAAAGCTTTAATTTGCTAGGTTTATATGCAAACGCTATTATTCTATAATTTCACTCAGAAAGGAGGTTAAAGTAAAAAAATACGGAATATGGAACGTATAGGTGATATACTGCAAAGAGAATCAACCAACAAGCAAGTGTATGGGACAAACACAAAATTTTAGGAGGTAGAGTATGTTTAATTTTAGTAAGAAAATGATGACGGTAGTTCTTGCAGCTTCCATGAGTTTTGGATTATTTGCAACAACCTCAAGTGCAGCGACAGACTATTGGCAAAATTGGACCGATGGTGGTGGGACGGTCAATGCTGTTAATGGATCAGGCGGTAATTACAGCGTAACATGGAAGGATACCGGGAATTTTGTTGTCGGCAAAGGCTGGACTACTGGATCGCCAAACAGAACGATCAACTACAATGCCGGTGTCTGGGCGCCGTCCGGTAATGGATATTTGGCTCTCTACGGGTGGACGAGAAACTCACTCATCGAATATTACGTCGTTGATAGCTGGGGTACTTATCGACCTACCGGAACGTATAAAGGTACGGTGACCAGTGATGGGGGCACATATGATATCTACACAACAATGCGATACGACGCACCTTCCATTGAAGGCGAAAAAACGACGTTTATTCAGTACTGGAGTGTTCGACAGTCGAAGAGACCGACCGGGGGCAACTCCACAATCACTTTCAGCAACCACGTGAAAGCATGGGCGAGCAAAGGAATGAATCTGGGAAGTAACTGGTCTTACCAGGTGTTGGCGACAGAGGGGTATCAGAGTAGCGGGAGCTCTAACGTAACGGTGTGGTAACCACTCAACTGCAAGCTGTTCAACGAACAGGCGCGGTTGGGACTGTCTCACGGGATAAGCGGGTTTTGAGAGCTGTCTGATAGATAGGGTTTAAATGAATCGATCATGGAGGACTCACCGAGCCCTAAGTATTGTAGACAGGCCGATGACCGTTCCCCTCCAGTCTATCCGTCAGTGCGGATGCGTTGAAGGCCGTTTCCTGCCAGGCGAACGGCCTTCAACGCTGCTGGAGGCGAGTTGAAGGCCATCACGGCCTACTATTTTTCCTATCAGCTTAAAGGAGATCTATCCATGAGAAAGCTATTAATGTTTATTTTAATAGCAACAATAAGAATGATAACGATAATATAAAATGGACAGTAACGATTAATGAGGGAGCTAACGGTTACCGATTGCCTACAGAAGTGGAGTGGGAATATGCTGCAGGCGGAGGTCAGGCGAGCAAGGGCTACACATACAGTGGAAGCAATAATGCCGACGAGGTCGCATGGTATTGGAAAAACGCCGGAGACAAATACTTATCTGGAGACTGGAACTGGCCTATCATAGAGAGCAACTATAATAAAACAAAATCGATCGGTACCCGGAAACCCAACGAGTTAGGAATTTACGATATGTCCGGCAACGTCAGCAACAACGAGATATCTTTCCGAGGTAAGTTCGATGCGAATGGCTTTGGTCCCGATCAAGGGTTTCGTATAGCTCGTAGAGAATAGTCGGAACAAGGCACAACAAATGAAGGTTAAACTAACGGGCAGTTTAGGTTAATACAGTTCTACCCCACCGAGAAGACAGGGTCGGGGAGTGTCCTTATCCTGCCTTCTTGCATGTTATATGTTTTCTACTGTACTAAATTATCCAAATCCGGCTGCAATTTGGTCCGCAGAACATACAGCATGATGGCACCAACAAGGAACGCGACGGCATCCGAAATGACAAGCGACCAGACCACCCCGTGGAATCCGTTCATTCGATTAGCAATATACAACACAGGAATCAGAGTAACTCCTTGAATAACTGACATAATAAACGCGGCGGTTCCTTGCGCTGTTGCTTGAAAGATACCGGTAAACAGCGAGGTCATTCCTGTAATGAACAAGGATAAGAACGTCACATGTAGAATGTAGCTACCCATTTCAATTAATTGCGGGTCACTCGTAAATAAACCAATTAAGTGGTCGGAAATCAGGTAGACGATAACACCAAACACGATTG
>NZ_CP151948.1:1135000-1720000 GCF_038592955.1 Paenibacillus sp. FSL H8-0168
TGCAAGGTTAAGGTGAAGAGCTGAAGCCGCAGCGAAAGCGAGTCTGAATAGGGCGAATGAGTACGTGGACGTAGACCCGAAACCGGGTGATCTACCCCTGTCCAGGGTGAAGGTGCGGTAACACGCACTGGAGGCCCGAACCCACGCATGTTGAAAAATGCGGGGATGAGGTGGGGGTAGCGGAGAAATTCCAATCGAACCCGGAGATAGCTGGTTCTCCCCGAAATAGCTTTAGGGCTAGCCTCGGAAAACAGAATCGTGGAGGTAGAGCACTGATTGGGTGCGGGGCCCGCAAGGGTTACCAAGCTCAGTCAAACTCCGAATGCCATAGATTTAGTTCCGGGAGTCAGACAGTGAGTGCTAAGATCCATTGTCGAAAGGGAAACAGCCCAGACCATCAGCTAAGGTCCCCAAGTGTGTGTTAAGTGGGAAAGGATGTGGAGTTGCACAGACAACCAGGATGTTGGCTTAGAAGCAGCCACCATTGAAAGAGTGCGTAATAGCTCACTGGTCGAGTGACTCTGCGCCGAAAATGTAACGGGGCTAAACACACCACCGAAGCTATGGCTTGATGCTTGCATCAGGGGTAGGGGAGCGTTGAATGCGGGTTGAAGGTGTACCGTAAGGAGCGCTGGACTGCATTCAAGTGAGAATGCCGGTATGAGTAACGAAAAGATCTGTGAGAATCAGATCCGCCGAAAGCCTAAGGGTTCCTGAGGAAGGTTCGTCCGCTCAGGGTAAGTCGGGACCTAAGGCGAGGCCGATAGGCGTAGTCGAAGGACAACAGGTCGAAATTCCTGTACCACCGTAATCCGTTATGAGCGATGGGGTGACGCAGTAGGGTAGTGACGCGGACTGATGGATGTCCGTCTAAGCAGTGAGGCTGATGTGTAGGCAAATCCGCACATCGTTAAGGCTGGGCTGTGATGGGGAGCGAAAATTGTAGTAGCGAAGGTCATGATCTCAGACTGCCAAGAAAAGCCTCTAGCCAGGAGAAGGTGCCCGTACCGCAAACCGACACAGGTAGGCGAGAAGAGAATTCTAAGGCGCGCGGAAGAACTCTCGTTAAGGAACTCGGCAAAATGACCCCGTAACTTCGGGAGAAGGGGTGCCTCGGTAGGGTGAATAGCCCGAGGGGGCCGCAGTGAAAAGGCCCAAGCGACTGTTTAGCAAAAACACAGGTCTGTGCGAAGCCGCAAGGCGAAGTATACGGGCTGACGCCTGCCCGGTGCTGGAAGGTTAAGGGGAGTGGTAAGCCTTCGGGCGAAGCTATGAACCGAAGCCCCAGTAAACGGCGGCCGTAACTATAACGGTCCTAAGGTAGCGAAATTCCTTGTCAGGTAAATTCTGACCCGCACGAATGGCGTAACGACTTGGGCGCTGTCTCAACGAGAGATCCGGTGAAATTTTAATACCTGTGAAGATGCAGGTTACCCGCGACAAGACGGAAAGACCCCATGGAGCTTTACTGCAG
Organism: Paenibacillus sp. FSL H8-0168; assembly: GCF_038592955.1. NCBI lineage: Bacteria > Bacillati > Bacillota > Bacilli > Caryophanales > Paenibacillaceae > Paenibacillus > Paenibacillus sp. FSL H8-0168. The sequence goes on from NZ_CP151948.1 coordinate 1,136,475, forward strand.
CTTGATATTGAATTTGGGTACGATCTGTACAGGATAGGTGGGAGCCGTAGAATCTTGAGCGCCAGCTTGAGAGGAGGCATCCTTGGGATACCACCCTGATCGTATCTAGGTTCTAACTTGGTACCGTGATCCGGTGCGAGGACAGTGTCAGGTGGGCAGTTTGACTGGGGCGGTCGCCTCCTAAAGAGTAACGGAGGCGCCCCAAGGTTCCCTCAGAATGGTTGGAAATCATTCGAAGAGTGCAAAGGCAGAAGGGAGCTTGACTGCGAGACCTACAAGTCGAGCAGGGACGAAAGTCGGGCTTAGTGATCCGGTGGTACCGCATGGAAGGGCCATCGCTCAACGGATAAAAGCTACCCTGGGGATAACAGGCTTATCTCCCCCAAGAGTCCACATCGACGGGGAGGTTTGGCACCTCGATGTCGGCTCATCGCATCCTGGGGCTGAAGTAGGTCCCAAGGGTTGGGCTGTTCGCCCATTAAAGCGGTACGCGAGCTGGGTTCAGAACGTCGTGAGACAGTTCGGTCCCTATCTGTCGTGGGCGTAGGAAATTTGAGAGGAGCTGTCCTTAGTACGAGAGGACCGGGATGGACGTACCGCTGGTGTACCAGTTGTTCCGCCAGGAGCACCGCTGGGTAGCTATGTACGGAAGGGATAAGCGCTGAAAGCATCTAAGCGTGAAGCCCCCCTCAAGATGAGATTTCCCAGTATGTAAGACCCCTTGAAGACGACGAGGTAGATAGGTTGGGGGTGGAAGTGCAGTAATGCATGGAGCTGACCAATACTAATCGGTCGAGGGCTTATCCTAAAAATAAAACGTAAATGAGTTTCGGATCCAGTTTTCAGGGTGTAACCTTGAATGTATGTAGAAATACATACAACAAGCGCATGGCTATTCATTCACACGATAAGTGATGAACTGAATAACCGTACGGTAGAATTTACGATGTAAATTCATGTTTGGTGGCGATAGCGGAGGGGTTCCACACGTACCCATCCCGAACACGACCGTTAAGCCCTCCAGCGCCGATGGTACTTGGACCGCAGGGTCCTGGGAGAGTAGGACGTCGCCAAGCAACCCCATAATGGGGATTTTTTTTCGCCTATCAGGCTATTGATTATACATACAAAATTGATTTTTTAGATGGGGCTATAGCTCAGCTGGGAGAGCGCCTGCCTTGCACGCAGGAGGTCAGGGGTTCGATCCCCCTTGGCTCCACCAATATTCCCTGATAGCTCAGTTGGTAGAGCACTCGACTGTTAATCGAGTTGTCACAGGTTCGAGTCCTGTTCGGGGAGCCATATGGAGAGGTGTCCGAGTTGGCCGAAGGAGCACGATTGGAAATCGTGTAGGCGCCAAAAGCGTCTCGAGGGTTCGAATCCCTCTCTCTCCGCCAGCTCTTAATAATAGATATATGGCCCGTTGGTCAAGGGGTTAAGACACCTCCCTTTCACGGAGGTAACAGGGGTTCGAATCCCCTACGGGTCATAGTAATTCGGAGGCTTAGCTCAGCTGGGAGAGCATCTGCCTTACAAGCAGAGGGTCGGGGGTTCGAGCCCCTCAGCCTCCACCATTTGAAAAATAAATATTTATTACTGTCGCGGGGTGGAGCAGTTCGGTAGCTCGTCGGGCTCATAACCCGAAGGTCGCAGGTTCAAATCCTGCCTCCGCAATTACTTTCAACTAAGAGAGTTGCCTCTGGAACCGTGGTGTAGAGGCCCAACATGCCTGCCTGTCACGCAGGAGATCGCGGGTTCGAATCCCGTCGGTTCCGCCATTTAACTTAATATGCCGGTGTAGCTCAACTGGTAGAGCAACTGACTTGTAATCAGTAGGTTGGGGGTTCAAGTCCTCTCGCCGGCACCATTTTGGAGGATTAGCGAAGTGGCCAAACGCATCAGACTGTAAATCTGCTCCCTTACGGGTTCGGTGGTTCGAATCCATCATCCTCCACCAGTTTTACGAGCCATTAGCTCAGTTGGTAGAGCACCTGACTTTTAATCAGGGTGTCGAAGGTTCGAGTCCTTCATGGCTCACCATTGTATTACATGCGCGTGTGGCGGAATTGGCAGACGCACTAGACTTAGGATCTAGCGTCTTTGACGTGGGGGTTCAAGTCCCTCCACGCGCATCTTGTTTTTTGCGGACGTGGCTCAGCGGTAGAGCATCGCCTTGCCAAGGCGAGGGTCGCGGGTTCGATTCCCGTCGTCCGCTCCATTTATTAGTCCCCTTAGCTCAGCTGGATAGAGCGTTTGACTACGAATCAAAAGGTCGGGAGTTCGAATCTCTCAGGGGACGCCATTAACTTCATAAGCCGGTGTGGCGGAATTGGCAGACGCGCGCGACTCAAAATCGTGAGGGAAACCGTGGAGGTTCGAGTCCTCTCACCGGCATCTATTTCGGATGTAGCTCAATGGTAAAACTCAGCCTTCTAAGCTGGTAGCGTGGGTCCGATTCCCATTACCCGCTTTATATATATGAAAAAGGAGAGATGGCTTATTTTTATGCCATCTCTCCTTTTTTACTTTTAAACTGTTTTTATCGACATCACAAGCAGTAGAAACTCCAAGCCAATCTCCTCCATATACTTAAGTTTCAGCTCGTAGTTCAATTCTTGAAGGCAATATCAGCATGCAGACAGAAAATTTCATCGGAAATTACCCCGCCTCCAGCACCCCGCAACCTAACTCTGGTATCGGCGAGAGAAGCAACCGCACCAGATCTAAAACTTCAATCTGCTTACCGTTCAATAGGCTTTGAGCGAAGCGCTGACCGGAGTCTTCTTCGTCTGAGAAGCAACTGGACATGGTGACCATGGATATCACGATGCCAGATATGACAGGTGCACACGAGGCTTTCTATGGATAGGGCGTACAACTAACGAGGAACGATAGTTAAATAACACACAATGTTGAGCAGGCGCTTCAAGTCTGCTCTCTTTTTATTAAACTAAAGGGCAGGATAGTTATAAATATGTTAAAATAAGGGAGAATAAAATCAGAGGTGAGCTAATGTTCAATCCGAAGATCTTCTTCTATTAGTTGTGTCTAAGGTCATGGCTTCAAATGCCAAAATCTAACCCGGCACAACGGGGATGAAGATGTTTACACGGGAAGAGATTCAATTCTGGGAAGATGAGAAACAGCAAAGTCTGGAGATCAATAATAAGCCCAAAGATTCAAGAAAAGAGAAGCTTAAGGATTTCCGTAAAGGAATCAAGAGTGTTCATTACAACAAAGAATGTAAGATAGCAAGAAAAGATGATTATCGTCTGTATAGAACAAAAATGAAACGACTGATGCGTAGTGAAGAATACGAGCTCCTACACAGTTACAAACGAACGAGTGGTTGGATTACTTGGTAAATGAGGTAGCCTTTGAATGAACTCATCCTATTGTTGAAGTGAGTAGCAGTAGGGCAGTTCATGAGGGGCTGCTTTTTTTCATTGAGCTAACGGGCAGTTTAGTTGAACAAGATAAGTGGAGGTTTTATGTCGCATTTGACGCAAACTGTGAAGGAGGAAGCTGGGAAAATGATAGCTAAGTGTAAAGTGTTGAGTTAACTATCCAGCTTGTTTGTTGATGTCTTTAATGTTTGTGCAGCCTCATCGAGATAGATATCTAAATAAGTACCATCAGTAAATTTAATAACCACAGCATTAGTAGTGATGGCGACATCTTCAATCGTCCTACCTTTAAGTTTTTCAGGTATAACTTTGAAATTAGTCGATTCCACATTCATCAAATCCTTTCATTGATTACACATCTTAGTAATCGGTAATAAGTATATAAAACCTATATTAGTCTAACACTTCTCATAATAAAAGTAAAAGATGAATGATAGAAATACTGAACAGTACGAAGATATTGTGTAATAAAAGAAAGCGTGCTTATTCAACTAACGAGGAACGTTAGTTAAATAAAGAACAGCGGTAGTCTAGGACTTTCTCCTTTTTCAGTCCAAGGATGCCGCTATTACTATATTCAATTCAGTCTAATACTATATTTTTATCAGACACCGGCTTTCAGAACGGCATCAGAGGTGGGGAACTCCAATAAGGTTTTCAACGACACCGCAGAATGAAGATCTCCGATAAACACCCTTGTATTCAGGAGACATCTGATCCAATGCGGCTTGGAACTGCAGTTTAATTTGAATATATAGACCGGTAAACGCGTCATGCTGTCGCGATAAGTTTCGGAGATTCAAGCAACTGAACGCCCCTTGTTTTATAATGATCAAAGTCTTCTTTGTAGAAATAGAATCATCTTCGGTTGATTACTCCTCGGGTAAGAGTTATGAACGGTTGACCTTGGCTTCAAAACGCTTTTCCAACTCGTCCCAGTTGGGTGTAGGGACCCGGGTCTGTTCCTTCCAAAGGTGAAACACGCAGCTCAAAGCTACGATTTCCCCTACGGATCCGTTAACCAGTCGGCTGATCGGCATCCTATGATAAATTTTCATAAAAAAGGCGCATTAACGCCGGTCGTTTGCGGATTAGTGAAGCTTGCGCGGCCGGCGTTAGCGGATATTGTAAGGCCTCTAACCACGCGAAAGCCTTCGTCCATAGCCGCGATCATCTGCCGCAACAACTTGTCGTCGCCGGCGTTTTTTTTCATTTGACGCTCGTGTATAACCGTTACAAAGTTTAGCGCAATTACAGGCACGATATAATTCTTCAACCGTGCATCTATATTTTCATGATAGATAGGTATCGTACTTATTTGGTTTACATATGCGGGTACGCCCCCTTCCATGCAGAGGGTCTTTCCCAAACAAACATGGACTAACGGCCACCATCATGAATGCAAATGTCTTGGCTTGTGAATCTGAACCTCCTTAATGGAGTACAGGGCACAGGCCGAGAGTTTTTTGTTAGGACATACTCTGAGTCCTTAATTTCCCGACCTCGAGGAACCATAGGCAACATCGTATTATCTCGCTGGTCGAATATTTAAAGCGGTGTTTGTGAATACCAGTCTATGTGAACACTATTTAACAAACTAACAAATTCGCCATTCAAATCTTCTCTTGAGTCAATTTTGGTATACTATGTGGTAGATAAAAGAATTAATTTGAAGTCTGGCTATAAGTGTGTTTCTACAACAACTTGAGGAATGAATTTGATTTTGGTGAAATGCGGAAGCTGTTAGGGCGTAAAGAGAGAAGAGGAGGAATGAAAATGTCGTATCTCGTTGATTTTAAAGATGTATCTACGGTTGGTTTAGAGTCATCACCTGTAGCAGAAGCGCTTGCTGGTTTACGTGCTAATGAGGCCCGTTATTTTATGAACAAATACAAGCATGAGTTTACGGTTGTACCAGCTAGCGAAAGCCAGGAGAGCCTTGAATATGTGAACCGAATTTTGAGAGAAGAACGTGATATTGCGTTTGCGGCTAAACCTTTAGAAACGTCGCGTTTTCAAGTGGAAAATATCCAATTTACCTACGTTTTTTATGAGGATGGTCTTGCAATCAATGTCATGTATACGGTGGATGACCCTAAAAAGCGGGCTGTTGGTTTTAAGCTTTCTGAGGGGATGGAGGTACCAAAGGAGCTAGAAGGGAAGTTTAAGTTTGCTAGGCAGAAGTCTAAACTAGCTGGAACAATTCGGGGTTCGTTTTTTGTAATTAAAGGACAATATTAAAGTAAGCAAAAAGCGCAAATGGAGGAAACCAGCCCCTTATTCTCTTTGCAAAAAAGTGAAATTAAAGCAAGGGCTATCCCGCAAAAGGATGGCCCTTTTTTGAAAGAATGATGAAAAGCTACCGCTTATCGTATGATTATCAAACAGGAAGATCGTGGGTAGTCTCTGATAAGGAGACTATTTTTTTGAGAACTTGCCCCTTCAGCCAACGCGGTGAACCATACCATAAGTGAAGATGAAAAATTTCCTTGTGGGAAGTGACCTAACAATACGATTAGCCAGAATAGTTTGCTGCAAATGAAGGTAACAACATTTAGTGTGGTATGCACTCGTGTTGATCTTGTTTTAATATCCAAACTTCTATTTCATACATGTTGTTGTTAGTCCATGTCTTGCTTCGCTTTTCTCAAGTGCTTTATTAAGCGGCCCATGAACTATTCTCGATCTCGTCTCCAATCAGTTGTTGAAGTAGTGAGACTGTTCGAGGTCGTGGATCAGTGCAGGTTGCACAGGCCGCCATCCCAGAAGTTCCTGAGTTGCAACGCTTGATCTCGGGATATCGAGCGCTGCAAGTGTGCTGAGGAGGCCGAAGTGGGTGTCCGCTTCTTCACGTGAAATGCTGACTACAGGCACGTTCAGGTGTTTACCGATAACACTTGCGATGTCGCGAAATGGCACGCCTTCATCTGCGACCCCATTTAGTCGTGAACCGGCGGGTGCCTTTTCTAACGCAAGGCGGTATAGATGTGCGGCGTCAAGGCGGTGCACAGCCGGCCAGCGGTTGCTCCCCTCTTCCACATAGGCTGAGAAGCCCTTCGTTTTGGCAATGTTGATCAGTCTCGGCACAAATCCTGTGTCACCCTCACCGTGTACCGAAGGACAAAGCTCTACGATCGATGTCCGCACTCCGCGCTCAGCCAGCAATAACATTACGTTTTCTGCTGCCACTCCATTAGCGTGCGTGGTGATCACGAACGGCTTCCCGGACCCTTCCAGCGCCGCCCCCATCGCTTCGACGGCGTGCAGATCTGCTGTGAGTGCCCTGGCGAAGTTCGAGAAGTCGTGATTGAATGCCAGATGAATAATGCCATCCGCAGCAGCCGCGCCACTACGAAGGCTGTCGAGATCGTCAATGTCACCGCGGTGCACTTCGGCCCCGGCCTCTTTTAGTTTCGCAGCGCTATTGTCTGAGCGCACAAGACCGACGACCTGATGACCCGCATCAATGAGTTCACGGACGACAGCGGAACCGATGTAACCTGTTGCTCCTGTTACGAAAACACGCATCATGAAATCCCCCTTAGGCTACTAACCATTGTTGTATAAATTATAATTACCACGCGATGGGTCCATCCTCATCTGAGAACGTTCCTGTTGGACCGTCCGCACCAATCATCGCAAGCCGGACCGCTTCACGCGCCCCTTGTTCAACACTACGAGTGCCAGCAAAATTATTGAGCGCAGTCGATGTAAAACCTGGACAGGCCGCATTGACCTTGATGTTTGTCGATTCAAGCGCAAAGGCAAAGGCAAGTGTCACCGCATGAACAGCCGATTTTGATGCCGAATAGGCCCCAAACATCGCACGATGTGAGTTTTCCGGAATGAAATTCCAGCTAAGGGAGCCGCCGGTGCTGCCCATGTTGACGATGCGTGCTGCCGGAGCCTCACGTAAAAGTGGCAACATGGCCTGGGTGACTGCAATGACACCAAAAACATTAGTTTCATAAACCGAACGAATGTCTTCGAGCGAAGCTACGGTCAAAAGACCGCTCGTCGCGCCACTGCTCGGAAACGGATCGTCCGGTTTACCTGCGTGTGATATGCCCGCATTGTTCACAAGTACATCGAGACGACCAAATTCGTTCCGAATACGCTCTGCTGCAGCAACAATGGAGTCCTGATCGGTAACGTCGAGCTGGAGAGCGTGCGCATCCGAACTGATGCTTTTGGAGGCAGTTTCTCCATTCTCGAGGCTGCGTGATCCAACGAGCACGGTGAAGCCGTGTTCCGCTAGATTCTTCCCAATCTGTAAATCTATTCCTTTATTGGCACCGGTGATCAAGGCTACGGGTTTGTCCTGCATGGTCGTAATCTCCTTTTTGGTATAGGGTACCATCTATATATTTCCCGTTCGATGTGGGATAATGATATTAAATCACACAAAACGAAACTTTAAAGTTCCGGAACTAATGAGTTTCTTAATATATATTTTAAAAGGAGCTAAGTTTATGAGTAAAATAAAAAAGGAAATGTCTGAGAGGGGCGAATTATCTGAGGTTGTGGCAGAAAAGCCTGCGCAAACATTGGGACGCAAGAGAGATCACACGCGGGATGATAAAATCCTCGAGGCGGCAATCGCCATCCTCGCCGATACGAGTTTCGATGGTATGACAATGGACATGGTCGCGGCTCGAGCAAAGGCTGGGAAGGCGACGGTTTACCGCCGCTGGTCTTCCAAGGCGGAGTTAGTCCGAGACGCCTTGGCATGGATGAATCGAAATCATCTTGAGCTCGAAAGCTTGCCTGATACAGGAACCTTGCGCGAAGATCTCCTCGTGCTTTTGAAGCCGCAATCGACCGCGGAAGAAGAACGCAAATTTCGAGTCCTAGCGGGCCTAGGCTCCTTTTTGCAGCATCCGGAATTTGCCGAAGCAGGAACAGCCGGAATTTTCGAGCCATGGGTTGTTGTAAACCGCGAGCTTATGAACCGAGCCGTCGTCCGCGGTGAAATTCCTGCTCACGCGGACATTGAGATGGCTTGCCAGGTCATTACTTCAATGGCTTCTTTTCGTGGACTCATCCAGCGCAAACCGTTCGACAAGTCTTTCTTCACAGCGCTAATCGATGGTATTCTACTGCCTGCACTCAAAAACCCGCGAACAGCTCCAAATATCATGGACCGATGATGACCAGGCGCTTACCAGAAGAATCTACAAGGTGGATCAATGATGTGAGCAGGATTGGTTTCAGGATTAGTGAGCCTAGGAGAAAAATATTACGGAGTCGAACGCTTTGTTGTATTATCACAGAAATGATTCAATTAACGGGAACGATACTTGAATTTAGAACAGGGAGCACACTGCCACTGTGAGGTACAAAAAAAGAACTAAATGTGATTTTGGTTGACGCAGAGAAGGACGATTTAAATTATGTAATTATACTGAAAGAGTGGTGTGGTTTGTGGTATAACATCACCCTACTTAACACCCAATATTCTAAAAATGGATTTTAGTCTAGAGAATAACCGGCTATTCGTCCATGCCTAAAATAAACAACTCGCGTACACTGAACCATATTTATAGGGAGGTGTCGTTGTTGAGTTGTCCGGATAAAAAAAAACGTGCAAAAAGAAAACCACAAATGTTTGCCATCCAAAAGAAAAGAAAAAAGAAACTGTTGAGTTTTCTGGATAAAAAAAAATCGTGCAAAAAGAAAACCGCAATTGTTTGCCATCCAAAAGGGAAAAAAAAGAAACGACGTCTTCTAGTTATTAAAAAAATAGTGCGGGTACCGTGTCCCCCACCTAAAGGTCAGCAATTACTTCAAGGACTTGCGGGAGCAATTGCAGAAGCTGGACCTCAAGGACTTGTAGGAGCACTTGGCCCCCAAGGATTGGCAGGGCTTGTAGGAGCGATAGGCGCACTTGGTCCCGAAGGACTTGCAGGAGCACTTGGCCCCCAAGGATTGGCAGGGCTCGCAGGAGCGATAGGCGCACTTGGTCCCGAAGGACTTGCAGGAGCACTTGGCCCCCAAGGATTGGCAGGGCTTGCAGGAGCGATAGGCGCACTTGGCCCCGAGGGACTTGCAGGAGCACTTGGCCCCCAAGGATTGGCAGGGATTGCAGGAGCACTTGGGGCGCTTGGTCCCCAAGGACTTGCAGGAGCACTTGGTCCCCAAGGACTTGCAGGGATTGCAGGAGCGATAGGCGCACTTGGCCCCGAAGGACTTGCAGGAGCACTTGGCCCACAGGGACTTGCAGGGATTGCAGGAGCAATTGGTGCAGCTGGATTGGCAGGACCAACAGGAGCAACAGGACCAGCAGGACCAGCAGGAGCAGTAGGACCAGCAGGACCAGCAGGACCAGCAGGAGCAGTAGGACCAGCGGGACCAGTAGGAGCAGCAGGAGCAACAGGTCCAGCGGGACCCGCAGGGCCGGCAGGTGGAGTATTAGGATTTGCAGATTTCTTTGCCTTGATGCCTCCTGATAATGCAGCAACTGTTGCTCCCGATACAGACGTAAGTTTTCCGCAAGATGGTCCAATCAGTGGGACTGCAATTACCCGTATAAATGCGAGCTCTTTTAACTTGGCTACAATTGGCACTTATCAGGTTTTGTTTCAGGTAGGTGTAAACGAACCGGGTCAACTCATTTTAACACTCAACGGCGCTGATCTGGCTTATACGGTGGTCGGGCGTGCAACAGGTACTTCTCAAATAGTAGGAATGGCTCTTGTGCAAACAACGGTCATTAATTCAGTACTCACGGTGCGAAATCCTGCTGGCAATGCCGCGGCACTCACGATCACTCCATTAGCTGGAGGAACAAGACCAGTTTCCGCGCACCTTGTTATTACGCAGGTTGCATAGAGGGAAAGAAATGCAGTATTTTTCGATAATAATGCCAATATCAACGATAGTTCAATAAACACGAGGAGACGGCAGACGATAAAGTGGCTGTCGTTTTCTCAACTAACGAGCAGATTAGCTTAATAAATACATTGATGCCGCAAACGAAAAAGAGGAGTAGATATCCTTAGGGCATCTACTCCATACTTTTAATTGTTGGTTCTTTTGGCGTAATCAAAACCTACGGGTGATCTTTTAAAAGATGGTTAGATATCGAGTTTACGGGTACCGATCCATTTCACCATGTCAGGATCGCGATGTGAAAAGAACAGGCTCTGTTTCGTATCTAACGTAGTAATCGACTCCATATCCTCCTGGCTTAACTTAAAGTCAAAGATATTGAAGTTTTCGATAATTCTTTCTTTACGAACAGACTTTGGAATCACAACAACTTCTCTTTGTGTCAACCAGCGTAAAACCACCTGAGCAACGGATTTATTATACTTTTCAGCTATGGATACCAATACTTCATTCTGGAACAAGTTATTTTTCCCTTCAGCAAAAGGCGCCCAGGATTCGATCTGAACATTATTCTCTTTCATGAATTTTGCATTTTCAATTTGCTGGTTGAATGGGTGCGTTTCAACCTGATTCACGGCAGGAATTACTTCATTATGAATAATCAAATCGATCAGGCGATCCTCATGGAAGTTACTAACGCCGATTGCACGGACCTTTCCTTCACGGTACAATTCCTCCATAGCGCGCCAAGAACCAAACACATCTCCATATGGCTGGTGAATTAAATACAAATCCAAATAATTCAATTGCAATCTATCCAGTGATTTTTCAAATGCCTTTTTTGTACGCTCATAACCCGTATCCTGAACCCAAAGTTTCGTAGTGATCAATAACTCCTCTCTTGTCACGCCACTACGTTTGATCGCTCTGCCAACTGCTTCTTCATTTAAATAAGAGGCAGCGGTATCTATCAGCCGATAGCCTGCCATAATAGCGTCATAAACGCTTTGTCACATTCATTTGCATCTTGGATCTGATAAACACCAAAACCGAGTACAGGCATCTCAACCCCATTGTTCAAAGTTACTTTTTGCATATAAAATCCTCCAGTATTTTTAATTATTATGTGTAAATCAACTACAATTCATATTCATAACAGACACCCACTTCACATCTTTATTATGCACCAGATGACAAAGCGATCGTTATCCCGTTCGTGCCAAATGTTTGCCTAATCCTCTCACTACCACCTATTTAACAGATAATTATGGACTATAATCGAACTTTAAAGAATGACGGCACGGGGAGGATCAAATGTCTGAAAATAATCACTAAGCAGCAAATACCCCATACCCTATCCCAGAAATTCTTTACATACGCAGACTCCAAATTCTACCTTAGGAGCGAATCTATTAAATAAATACCTTCGCATCTGGAAAACCAACGTAACGATTCCCCACTACAGCAACTCAAAATAAATTTCTCAGTTTCACGGTGTCCGTTTGTATAATCTGATCAAACCCCGATATATCTAAAAATGCCTCCCTTGCTCTCTATCTAAATTTCCTGTCTCTCCATCCTCTGTAATCTTAATTCAGATAAATCTGTCGTAGCTTGGTTGATTGCCGATCTAACGGTATCCCCCTATTAGGTTGAAATCCTATATAAATCGGTTGAAAATGTTGATTTTACCAATGGACAAGGATTTGTACAATAGAGTTGTAGCGCTTACATTTCCAAGGAGGTTACAGCGAAATGAAGAGACTTCAGGTGATTGGCAAGCAAATCAGGACCCCGAGATCCAAAAGGAGGCCGTGTTGATGAAATTTAAGGGAATATTGGCGGCATTTTTGTTTTTAACCACAGCGTCTGTGTTGTTTGGGACGCATACGGCAGAGGCCCATGAACTATCCAATGACAAGCTGACGATTCAGACAGGGGAGCATGGCGAAATTTCATCCATACGTATCAAGGGAGATGCTTTCCCGACAGAGTATGTCATGAACGCAATGGTAACACCTGAACAGAACACCGCAGATCATCAGTGGCTAGGGGAGTTGATGTTCACGTACCGATTGGATGGAGGCAGCTGGACGAAGGCATGGACGAACAAGTCCGCAGACGCACGTAAGATCACAACCAGTGGTAACCGTGTCACTGTCACGTACGAGAATTCTACTAATGCAGAAGGCATACGCAATTTTAAAGTCATCGAAACGTATTCGGCAGAGTCGAATGGTTCGGTGTTGTGGAATATACAGGTGCAGAATACAAGTGGAAAAAAACTGGAGATTGGCGATTTCGGTTTGCCTCTTCCTTTTAATGAGCAGTGGACTAACGGTGATGCGATCTACGAAACTAGAGTGGTGACGCATTCCTTTGTCGGCAATGACAGCTCCTATATTACAGCTGGGCGTCCCAGCGGCATTGGTTCTTCCCTGCTGCTGATTCCTGATTCCTCAACGGGTGCGGGCTTTGAGTATCAGGATCACTGGCGGGATGAGGAGCATCCGGGCAGCAAATGGGCCTGGAATCCGGCCAACGAAGGTAAATGGCTGGAAGGACTCAATGTATTTTATATTCATTCCAATGTCATCAAGTCCACCAATCGGGGGTATTTGCCCAATACAAGCCTGATCCTGAATCCCGGTCAAAGCAAAAACTATGGCTTCAAGTTTCTGGCGGTGAAGGACGAGCATGATGTAAAAGATACGTTGTACCAAGAAAACTTGGTGGATACAACAGTCGTACCCGGCATGATCGTGCCTACGAATCAAAAGGCGAAGGTGGACCTGCGCTCCAAGCAGGCGATCAGCAAAGTAACCTATCCAGACGGAACCGTTATTCCGCAGACAGATAGCAAGCCCGGAGGACATCACATTTATGAACTGAAATTTACTAAGCTGGGTCCAAACTTCATAACGGTAGAATACGGCAACGGTAATAAAACGGTGTTACAATTCTATGCCATCGAGCCGATTGATCTCGCGCTGCAACGGCATGCTACATTTATGGTCGACAAAACCCAATGGAATGTACCGGGTGATCTGCGCGACAAGGTATTTGACGATTGGATGATGCATACCAAATCCAAACGCAACATTTTCAACGGCTACTGGGGCTGGGGAGATGATTGGGGTCTGACCCACGGACAGTTCCTGGCTGAGAAAAACACACTGTCTCCAGTCGCCAAAGAGGTGCGGGCAGTAGACGATTATTTGGAGACAGCGATCTGGACGAATCTGATGAACGGACATCATGAGGATTATTTAATTCATGATTTCTTGATGCCAGAGCCTAACGATACACCGACCTATCGAGGGTATGCGTATCCGCACGTATACAACACGTATTTCAGCATGTACAAGATTGCCAAGGAATACCCGGATCTTGTCACTTACAAGCATCCAAAGGAAACCTATTTGCTGCGGGCTTATAACATTTTCAAAGCATTGTATGAAGGGCCAGTCGCGTACAACTGGGAAACAGGTTTGATGGGCGAACTGACCACACCGGATATTATTCAGGCACTTCATGATGAAGGCTATGATGATGAAGCGAATGATCTCAAGGAAAAAATGGATCGCAAATATAACAATTTTAAAAATACAAAGTATCCTTACGGTTCTGAATATAGCTATGACAATACAGGGGAAGAGGCTGTATATACGTTAGCCAAACAGAATATAGATACAGAGGGAGAGCAAAGCAAAGCCCTGGAAATGATGAGTAAAATTAATGCCAAAACCCGTGCGGCACGCGGTCACATGCCCGTATGGTACTACTACACCGATCCGGTGACGATTACCGGGGAGAACTGGTTTAACTTCCAGTACACGACTTCGCTTGCTGGATATGCGATGGATGACTGGATTCGCCATCATGAGGACAATCACCGTGAGGAACAACAACGGTTGTCCTATGCAGCTAAAATTGCCAATGTCGGAGCGATTAACTCCGGGCAAATCAGCTCGGACCCTGAAAACATCGGGGCGGTCGCATGGACGTATCAAGCGGAAAAAGGCAATAACGGCACGAACGGCACTGGCGGCGGTAAAAATGTTCCGCTTTTTAACGGCTGGCGCGGCATGAGCGGCGAGGCTGATCTCGGATTGTTTGGTGCGCTCAAAACGTTAAGTGCTGATATCGCAATTGATCCTATTTTCGGATTGACGGGCTACGGTGCAGAGGTGAGCAAAAGCGGCAACGTGTATACGATCAAGCCGCTGGACGGCCTGTTCAAGCGCATCAATCTGATCACGGAAAAGCTGTATATTGAGCTGGAAAAGGACCAATATACAGAAGCCAAGCTGGCAACATCAAAGGATTACGTATGGCTTCAACTGAAAAATCAAACGCCGGGCCAAGCCCATTCCACGTACGTTACATTTGACGGTTTGAAGAAAGGAACGTATTTGGTTAAAGTAGGCGGTCAATCACAAGGGAAGTTTAATGCGTATGCGCCTTCCAACAAGCTTAAATTGGAGATTGGTACAGCATCCTCCTACACGGTAGAGCTGACATCGACCACACCTGATCCGAACAAAGCACCTGTCGTGGATGCCGGCAAAGATTCGAAGGTAAAGCTGCCGGATCAGATCATTCTGAAAGGCACGGCTACGGATGATGGGCTTCCGCAAGGAAAGGTGACAAACGAGTGGAGTCTGGTTGAAGGACCACAGGACGCGAAGGTCACATTCAGTAACAAAACATCACTGCGCACAAAGGTGGACGTTTCCGAGCCGGGAACGTATGTGTTCAAGCTGACAGCCAGCGATTCTCAGTTGTCAGCGGAGGCTAAAGTAACGGTGGTAGCTGAACCGGCGGCTCCGTTACTTGAACAGCTCGCAGTTTACAAGTTTGATGAAACAAGCGGTTCTGTAGTTGCGGATTCATCAGACAGCGGCAATGATGCTGCCGTGAAGGGAACGGCTGCCTGGGCTACGGGTAAAACAGGCAATGCTGTCAGCCTGAACGGCAAGGACAGCTATGTGCAGCTTCCGGCGGGTATTGTCAGTCGGGCACAGCAATTGACCGTATCCGGCTGGGTCAAAGCGAACAGCCTGAGCGATTATGTGCGGATTTTTGACTTCGGCTCCGGGACGAATGAATATATGTTCTTGACGCCTAAAGCAGGAAATACCATGCTGTTTGCCATTACCAACCAAGGCAACGGGCAGGGACAGGAGCAGACGATTGAAGGCCCTGTACTGCCGACAGGCGTATGGAAGCATGTTGCGGTCACGCTTTCGGGCTCCACAGGTATCTTGTACGTGGATGGAAAAGAAGTGGGACGCAATACCAACTTGACCTTAAATCCTATCAGTCTGGGTCAGACCAAAAATAATTTTATCGGCAAATCTCAGTACCCTGATCCATATTTCAATGGTCTGGTGGATGAATTCCGTATCTACAGCCGTGCTTTGAATGCAACCGAGGTGGCAGGTCTGGCCTCCGGTACAGCACAGAATCTGGCGGCAACTGAGAAAATCACCGCGTTAAAAGAAGTAAATGTAACGACTCATGTCGGTGAAAAACCCGAACTGCCAAGCGTCGTGGAAGCTACGTATGGAGAAGGCTCCACTAAATGGGTGGCTGTGGAATGGGAGGATATAGCCCCTGCACAATATGCTGCTCCAGGTTCGTTTGAATTGAAGGGCAAAGTAGAGGGAACAGAATTGAAGGCAATTGCGAAGGTAACCGTGATTGAGGCAGGGGTTGCGGCTCCAGCGGTAACTCCGGTTAGCCCGAAGACTTTAGTAACCCCACCAACTACGACATCCTCGGTAACATCTGCCTTACCGCTTCGGCCTGTTAGCTCCGCTAAACCAGCGGGGGTATCCTGAATGGGAGGCAACAACGCATAGTTAAGAATAACCTTTCCCATCGTCACTTTCCTCCTGAAAAGGGGAGAGTGGCGGTGGGTATCCTTGCATTTGGAGTGCAAAGCTGCGAACAAAAATGTGAATGGGGGAAAAGTATGAGCAAGATTACATTTCTGGGTGCAGGTAGTACGGTATTTGCTAAAAATGTGCTTGGCGATTGTATGTTGACGCCTGCATTGCAGGGCTTTGAACTGGCGTTGTTTGATATTGATCCCATAAGGCTGAAAGATTCGGAAAATATTTTATCCAATTTGAAAAAAACAACAGGGAGCACCTGTGTGATTCGCTCCTACACTGATCGCAAGGAAGCACTACGTGGGGCGACCTATGTGGTAAACGCCATCCAGGTAGGCGGCTATGATCCGTGTACGATTACGGATTTTGAAATTCCCAAAAAATACGGCCTGCGCCAAACAATTGCCGATACGGTCGGTATTGGCGGTATTTTCCGCAATTTACGTACAATTCCGGTGATGCTCGATTTTGCGGCAGATGTGCGCGAGGTGTGCCCGGATGCATGGTTTCTCAACTACACGAATCCGATGGCTGTGCTGACGAATGTGATGAATGTTCATGGAGGTGTCCGTACGGTAGGGCTGTGTCATAGCGTGCAGGCGTGTATACCGGAGCTGTTTAAAAGCCTCGGGCTGGAGCAGAAAGGTGTAAAGGCAAAAATCGCAGGCATCAATCATATGGCGTGGCTGCTCGAAGTGAGCAAGGATGGTGTAGATTTGTATCCCGAGATTAAAAAACGAGCCGCCGCTAAGCAACAGGAAAAGCATCATGATATGGTGCGCTTTGAAATGATGCTAAAATTCGGCTATTACATTACGGAATCGTCCGAGCATAATGCGGAATATCATCCGTATTTTATCAAACGGGCATACCCTGAGCTGATCGAGCGCTTCAATATTCCTTTGGATGAATACCCGCGCCGCTGTGTGAGCCAGATTGCACGATGGGAAACGATGCGTGAAGAGCTTTTGGGTAATCAGGATCTGCGTCATGAACGGTCAAACGAGTATGCCTCTTATATATTTGAGGCGATCGAAACGAATCAGCCTTTTGCCATTGGCGGCAATGTGATGAACACAGGCTTAATTACCAATCTGCCGAAGGAAGCCTGTGTGGAGGTACCTTGTCTGGTGAATCGTAACGGGGTTACGCCAACCTTTGTCGGGGATTTGCCACCCCAATGCGCTGCGCTGAACCGGACGAATATTAATACCCAGCTGTTAACGATTGAAGCTGCAATCACCGGGAAAAAGGAGCACATTTATCACGCTGCTATGTTGGACCCGCACACGTCCGCAGAGCTGTCCATGGATGATATTGTTTCTCTGTGTGATGACCTGATTGCAGCCCACGGGACATGGCTCCCAGCCTATGTGTAAGGGAGGTAGCTGAATGGGAGGCCGGGGTCGTCAAAAGTTCGCCGGGATTCCTACAATCCGTGGGAAATTCATTGTACTGACGCTGGTACTTACCGTCATTCCGATGGTGGTACTGACCTTTACCTTTTACCGGATCGCGGCCCATTCCCTTGGTGAGAAGTCGGAAGCACTGGCTATGCAGTCCCGGCAAATGAGTGAAAATTACGTCAATGCGACGCTCTCCGATTTGAATGATCTGACCAATTCCATTCTCAGCAATCCTGATGTGCAGTCTACGCTGGAGACCAAGCCGGAAGATGATTATGAATATTTACGGAACGATGAAACACTCAGTATGGTTGTCCGTACGCAAACCCAGACCAAGCCGTATATCACGTCCTCTCTCATATATGCCGCCAATGGCGGGCTCAAGCATTCTCTCTATCAAGGGAATGTTTCGGTCCGTTTTGGCGGCCTTCCTACATTAGAGGAAGCACGTGTGTACTATCGCCGCCTGCTGGCCGAGCGGCCCATGATGTGGATGACTCATTCGCCGTTTGAATCAGGACGCGGGATGGCGGAGGATCGCATCTATGTGGGAAAACTGCTCCGAAAAACGACTGGAGATTATGCACCCCTCGGATTTTTGCTGCTGGAAATCGACAAGGCCAGTCTGTTTCGGGGGCTTGCTTTTCATGAAACAGATGGCAATACCCAGATGTGGGTGCTGGATCAGGAGGGCGAGCCTGTATACCGATTGCCGGAGCAGGGTGTTGCGGATCAAGCGCTATTGCGGCAGATTGCCAAATCCGCTGTGGATAGGCCCGTGCTCACGAAGGACTGGAGAACATGGAACGGCCGCCAGACGATGATCTCTTACGGCCCGTTAAATGAAGGACAATGGACGCTGCTGCAAAAAGTCGATCAGTCCGTGCTGTTCGAGGATGCGCGGAAAATCGGCGCCTGGACCATCTGGACTTTTTTGATTGCACTGATGCTGGGCTGGATGCTGTCTTATCGGCTGAGTGACACGATTCGTCGCCCCCTGCTTCAATTGAGCCGATTAATGGCGGTCGATGGGAGTGTGAGCGCTACAGGCTCAGCCCAAGCTTTCGAAGCTCCTACTTCCGTTGTTTTTAATCCTAAGGATGAGGTAGGGCAGATCGGGGAGCGTTTTCTTCATATGATGCAAAAAAATCATGAACTGTACGGTCAGGTCTACGAAGCGTTGCTGTCGCGTAAGCAGGCTGAGTTCCGCGCGCTTCAGGCGCAGATTAATCCGCATTTTTTGTACAACACGCTAGAATCACTGAAGGGAATGGCCTTGGCGAATGGGCAACGGGATATGGCAGAGGTAATCGGTGCCTTTGGTAAATGTTTTCGCATTTCGCTAAGTTATGGCCGAGAACAAATCAGTTTGGGACAGGAAGTCGAGCATGTAAGCGCCTATGTGAAGGTGCAGCAGTTCAGGTTTAGGAATTCGTTCGAGTGGATTTGTGAGGTCGAGGAGGATATTTGCGGATTTTATGTACCCAAACTAATCCTCCAGCCGCTCGTCGAAAATGCTATTTACCACGGCTTAAAAGGGCGCACCGACCGTGGCTATATCATGTTATCCGGTACAAGGGAAGGGGATATGTTGCGTTTGACGGTCAGTGATGATGGGGGCGGTATTGGAGCCGAGCGTCTGAACGATATCCGGAAGTCGCTGGATGCGGAACGGGGGAATGCTATTGGCTTTGGGTTGCGCAATGTACATGAACGTCTTCGGCATTATGGTCCGCAATATGGACTGTCCGTGACAAGCGAGCCGGGTCAGTACACCTCGGTTACTTTACTTGCACCCATTCGAACCGAATAAGAAAGGGGAGGATGGCATGTACCGGCTGCTGATTGTGGACGACGAATATCATATTCGGGAAGGACTGAAGCTGATGGTGGCGGAAAGTGGCCTGTCAGTGGAAGTCAGTGATGTGGCGGAGGACGGCACAACGGCATTACGTTTGTATACGGAGCAGCGACCGGACATGATTTTACTGGATATTAATTTACCGGATATGAGTGGACTGGACGTAGCAAAAACCATTCGGGAAAAGGATCAGCGGACCCCGTTATTATTTCTAACAGGGTACGAATCTATGACGTATATTCGTCAGGCAGTTTCGCTTCAAGCGGTCGATTATTTGCTCAAGCCGGTGACCAGCGGAGATTTTGAAGCGGCATTGAGCCGGGCTGAGGATCGCATTGCACAATGGCGAAGAAGCGAGGAGGAAGCCATTCACCGCCATCGTTCATTGGAGCCATTGTACAGGGAGCATCTACTGCTGGATTTGCTCCAGCAGCGGCGTCCTGCAGCCGAGGTCATTCGAGAGATGGACGGGCTGGGATTTTTCGGCGAGACGAGTGGGCCGCCTTATACCGTGCTGTGCTGCGAGCTGGAGGAGTCGTCGCAGCAAGAGGCAACCGCCACTAGCAAGCCACACGGTTCCATGCATAAAAGCAGCCATATATTCGCCGGACTGACGGGGGAGGCTGCGGCAGCAGCCGGGGCGAAGGCGCATGGTGCGGCGGTTTCCCGCGATCGGCGTGTTGTGCTACTGGCGACGGCATCTTGCAGGGCGGCGGAGCGGACGGCACAGCAGATTCGGCAGGCCGTGCAGGAACGATTGAGCCAGGGCGTGTCCATCGGGATTAGCCGTCCCGTTCAACGGATGGAGCAACTTCCCGAAGCGTATGAGGAAGCTGTGCAAGCGGCGGAGCATCGGGGGTGGGTGGGCTATAGCCAGATCATCCCCTATGAGAGCATTCAGACGGCCGAGCCGAACAGCAGTCAATTACTGGAGAAGGAACTACTGATGATTACGGAAATTCGAGCCGGCAATGATGCTGCCGTACATGCGATTTTACAGGAATGGTCAGGACAATTGGCGGGCTTGCCTGTCAAGCAGGTGAAAATGATCGTCACTCAGCTCGTCCTGTTCGTCATGCGGATCGTCCAGAGTGATGCATCTGTAGGACAAACGTCCATGCAGGAGCAGGACCCGTTGTTGGAGCTGTCCCGATTACGGCATGGGCCCGAGATGATTGATTATGTATCGCGTTATTTTGTTCGGGTGGGTCGTCATGTCCGAGAATCACGCGAGAAGGGCATTCCACGCAAATTCCAACGGGCCAAGGAATGGATTCGCGAGCATCTTCAGGAGGATGGCGGGCTGAACCGTCTGGCAGAGTACATGAATATGAGCCCCAAGTATTTGAGTGCCCGTTTCAAGCAAGTTACAGGTGAAAGCTTCGCCGACTACCAGACGCGTGTTCGCTTTGAGCGAGCCCGAGAACTGCTGCTGGACCCGAATCGCAAGGTGGCGGAGGTAGCGGAGGTTGTGGGATTCACAGATACCAACTATTTTAGCATTGCCTTTAAAAAGCATACCGGACTGACCCCGACGGAGTTTCGTAAAACATTTTTGTAAACGCGCTGTTAAAAAAATCATACCAAAACAAAGAGAGTCTGGAGTCGTTGGGTGGTCGGCTCTGGGCTCTCGGCGCATAATAGGCTTGTAAGGAGAAACCAGTTCAGGAAGGGGCCGGTTGATTTGCTGAAACGAAGGTTACGGACATGGATGGCTCTCGTGATGACGGCGATGTTGACAGGGCTGACGGCTTGCAGTGGTAACACTGGCGAACCGGCTAATCCCAATGCGGTCGAACTCAAGTTCATGTACTGGGGAAGCAATGACGAGAAGCAGGCGATGGAAAAAATGATTCAAAGCTTTAATGCATCCCACCCGAATATCCGGGTGAAGGGCGAGCATGTCCCTGGTGACTACACGACGAAAATTAACACGTTAATGGCTGCCAATCAGCTTCCTGATATCGCCTACCTGGGCGATTCCCTCACGATGAAATGGGCAAGTGAAGGCAGACTCCTGGATTTATCCTCCTATTATGACGAATATCCCGAATTAAAAAACAAGCTCAAATCCTCCTATCTCTACAGCGAACCTGGCAAGTCTATTGGAAATTACACCGCATTGGAAGTGATGCAGTTATTTTACAACAAGGAGTTGTTTACAGAAGCAGGGGTACCCGTCCCTCCGGCTGATCCTCAAAAAGCGTGGACATGGGATGAATTTCTGGAAATTGCCAAAAAGCTGACTAAGGATCAGAACGGCAAGCATCCGGGAGACAGTGGATTTGATCCGAAAAATATTGTGCAATACGGCTTTGCCTTCGGCAATGACCGCAGCTCCTGGGGGCCGCTTTTAGCGAGCAACGGTGGAGGTTTGACTGACAAAACAGGCAAGAAGTACACCCTGAACAGTCCTGAGTCGGTGGAGGTTTTTCAGAAGTTGCAGGATCTGGTTTTCAAGGAGCATGTTTCTCCTGATTTGATCCAGCAGCAGGACATGCCGTCCAATACGATTCGGCTTCAGACAAGAAAGGTCGCCATGGTGGTGGACGGGACATGGTCCCTGCTCGATTTTTCGAACAACAAGCAGCTGCAATGGAGTATCGGCGTTCTGCCGAAGCTAAAAGAGCCCAAAACGATGATTGTTGCGGGAGCCACGGTCATTTTCCAGAGCACCAAGCACCCGAAGGAAGCGCTCGAATTTTATTTGTACCATAACAATCCCGAAAAGGTGGATTTGTTCAAGTCCGGTCTGTGGATGCCTATCGAGGAAAAATATTATACCGATGAGCAGGCCATCCAGTCATGGACAAATAATGCCGCACATCCACCGGAATTTCAAAAGGCTGGCATTGAGTATGCCAGAGATTATGCGATCAAGCCGTCCACTTCGACCCTTCGCAACTGGCCTGATATCGGTTCCAAGCTGACCCCAGGGCTGGATCTGATTTGGACGAACAAGAAGACGCCGCAGCAGGCGCTGGATGAACTGGAGCCTATCATTCAGCCATTGCTTCAAGGGGTATACCCGGATGAATAATGCGGCGGGACAGCTGCGAAAGGAGAACAGCCCATGAAGCGACCAAAATCAGGAATGATGCGCATGGAGCGAAACTGGGGTCTGCTATTCGCGCTTCCTGCCATCCTCGGATTAATGATATTTACAATTGGACCGATCGCGGCCTCGTTCGTATTCAGCTTAACCGATTGGACGATTGGCGGACAGATGACCTTTATCGGATTGGACAATTATCGAACCATTTTGACCGAGGATGCTACCTTTTCCCAATCCATGTTCGTGACCACATATTATGCACTGGGCAGCGTACCTCTAGGCTTGGCGGCAGCTTTTATCATTGCGCTGTTATTAAATCAAAAGGTGAAGGGTTTGTCGGTGTTCCGTACGATTTATTATTTACCTACCATTGTGCCGAGTATTGCCAACACGATGCTGTGGCTGTGGATGTTCAACCCGGATTTTGGTCTGTTAAATTCGCTGCTGGAGGGCGTTGGACTGCCAGGGAGCAAATGGATTTATGACGAGAGCACTGCAATACCCTCGCTGATTATGATGAGCACCTGGGGGATCGGGAACACGGTCATTATCTTTTTGGCGGGACTTCAGTCGGTTCCCACCCATCTGTATGAAGCAGCTGAGGTAGACGGCGGCAATAGGTGGCATAAATTTTTTCACATTACCATTCCTTCGATGACACCGACCATCTTTTTCAATCTGGTCATGTCTTTAATCAGCACCTTTCAGGTATTCAATCAGGCGTATGTTATGACTAACGGGGGACCTAACAATTCAACCCTGTTCTATGTGTTCTACTTGTGGCGTACGGCCTTTACGGAGACTAAAATCGGCTACGCCTCAGCGCTGGCCTGGATCTTATTTTTCGTCATCATGGTGCTAACCGTCCTGATTTTCTCCACATCCAAAAAGTGGGTCCACTATGAAGGAGGGGAACGTTCATGAATCAGGTCACTTCTTCTGTCAATCCTTCAGAAACACCACAACATCCGTTGCCACAGCCTGAACGCTCCCGAAGTCCTGCTACCGCCACCCGTTCCAAACCATTCCCAATCAGCCGTGTTGTACTGTATATCGTTTTAATTATAGGCAGTGTTTTAATGCTGTTGCCATTCGTATGGCTCATTCGCAGCTCTCTGATGGGAACATCCCAAATTTTCGTGTTCCCACCAGAGTGGATACCCTCTCCTTTTCAATGGAGCAATTACCCGGAAGCGCTGACTTCGGTACCGTTCGGCAGGTATTTTATGAATACGTTCATGATTGAGGTGTGTGTGCTGGCAGGAGTGATGTTGACCTCGATTATATCGGCGTTTACCTTTGCTCGCCTGCGCTGGCCTGGACGTAATCTGATTTTTTCCCTGCTGATCGGGTCGATGATGCTGCCTTACGCGGTGACGCTAATACCCACTTTCGTCATGTGGCGTGAGCTGGGCGGGCTGAATACATTTCTGCCGCTGATTGTTCCAGCATGGTTCGGTGGAGGGGCGTTTAACATCTTCTTGATGCGACAATTCATGCTGACGATTCCACGCGATTTGGACGAAGCGGCTTATATGGACGGAGGTACGCCTCTGACTGTACTATGGCGCGTCATTATTCCTTTATCTTCACCTGCATTGATCGTGATCGGAATATTTACATTTATTGATGTGTGGAACGATTTTTTGGGCCCGATTATTTACTTAAGTGACGAAAAGCATTTTACGCTAGCGCTGGGGCTAGCGACCTTTCGGGGATTGAACAATACCAACTGGCCTTACCTGATGGCGGCTTCCAGCACGATTTTGGCACCGATCGTCCTGATATTTTTTATCGGACAACGCTATTTTATCGAAGGCATCACATTGACAGGGATTAAAGGCTAAAGGAAGCTGGGACGCGCTGATGTGCTTGAAAAAGAGACGGAGAATTGGGCGCAGGACTTACGGGAATGCGGCAGCGAGAAGAGCATAGATGTGTTCAAAGCAAGTGGAGAGTGTGTTCCAAGGCATATGCCCTGAAAAGAGATGTGGAATAAGGAGGCGTACGAGTGAAAGAGGAAGAGAGTCAAAAGACAAAACCGTTACAGGGTGTTCCTGGCAGACTGGCCCGGTTACGCTCGGAATTCCCGGATCTAGGGATAGATGCACTGCTTATTACACATGGGCCTAATCGAAGATATATGACCGGATTTACAGGCTCCGCTGGAATTGCGCTTGTTACGCTGAAAGAGGCTTTTTTAGTGACGGATTTCCGCTATATGATGCAGGCAACAGATCAGGCAGTGGAATATTCAGTGATTCGGCATGAGGCGCAAATCTTTCAAACCGTGGCCGATCTCACAAGTAAATTGGGTGTCTACAGACTGGGTTTGGAGAGCCGACATGTCTCACTTCAACAGTCGGGACAGCTTCAAGCGGCGCTGGGCTCGTTGGAGTACGTGCAAACGGAGGATGTCATTGAACGGCTGCGCGATGTGAAAGACGAAGAAGAGATTCGCACCATTAGCGAAGCTGCGCGTATTACCGATGCTGCCTTCACGGAGGTGCTGAATTGTATTAAGCCTGGAGTTACAGAGCGGCGGATTGCGGCGGAACTGGAATATCAGCTTCGGCTCGCAGGCGCGGAATCAGGCGGTTTTGCGTTCATTGTCGCTTCAGGTGAGCGTTCGGCGCTGCCGCACGGACTGGCTAGTGACAAGGAAATTGGTCAGAACGAGTTCGTCACAATGGATTTTGGCGCAAATGTGCGTGGTTATCTATCCGATATCACGCGTACCGTATTCGTAGGCCAGCCCTCAGAACAACATGAGAAATTGTATTCCATTGTGCTGGAGGCAAATATGAAGACGATTGCAGGGCTTCGCCCCGGCATAAGCGGTCGGGAGGGAGACAGTCTGGGGCGGGATGTGATTGCCTCTTACGGCTATGGGGAGCAGTTCGGTCACGGGCTGGGCCACGGTTTTGGTCTGGAAATTCACGAGCAGGTACGGCTGTCCCGCGAAAGTAAGTCGGTGCTCGTACCGGGTCATGTCATTACCGTGGAACCAGGCATCTATATTCCAGGCTTCGGCGGGGTTCGCATTGAGGACGATGTGCTGATCACAGATGACGGTGTCAAGGTACTGACCTCTTCGCCTAAGGAACTGCTTTTATTATAAAACGCAGTGGCGTTATAGGTAACTATCCATAGTTTGCAAGTCATTCAAAAATGAGATGGAGGGGATCAAATGAACACGCATAAAAGACACACCAAAATATGGCTGACTGCGCTGGCGGCTTCTCTCATTGTGGCTTTGACACCAGCTATTCCGGGTCAACAGGCTTATGCCGAGGCGGAGTCGGATGTAAAAGTCATCGACATCTTTAGTCGGACGGTGAACGATTATGGCATAGATCTGGTTGATTGGCAAGGATATCTGGCGAACCCGTATGTGAAGCTAAAAGTGAAGCCGCCAGCGGATGCCGCTTTTCCGTTAACGGTTACGTTAAATGCGCAGGGCACGTCCCGGCTGATGATGGATTTGCCAAGTACGTTGTCGGCGCAAGGTGCAAGCAAAACGCTGACTTTTGCCAATGCACAGGAGGAAAAAGATTTTCGGCTAGCCATCCATCCTGACCGGATTGGAGGAAACGGTGAAATAGAGAACTATACGCTGTCTATGTCCGTTGCTGGAAATGATGGTCACACGACTACTCAGTCCATTCCGATTCGCGTGCTGGATCAGGACGATAATAAAGAGCCCACCGTTCCCCTCCATTTTGACTATAGATTCGATACGATCAGGCCTTATTTCAATGATGCAGCTACCAAAAAAGCCGCAGAGCTGGCGGTAAAGGACTGGTTCTATTTCTTTGATCTGGCTCCTTTCGATGAGGTTCCTGCCAACGCGGAGGTAAACCATCTGCCAGGAGACGACTGGCAAAATGAAATACAGGTGACAAATGATAAGCCCTACAAAGGCATGTGGGTGTTTATGAGAGGGCTGAACGGGCCTTATTCTACGGGCTTTCCGGCCACGAACGGCAATTATCATACACGTAACGGTGTGACCGTCCCGGGGAATCTGAACCGTTCCTATAGTCTGATTCTGGATTTCTATGATGATGCGATTCCATTCACATCCGTGGACGATGAAGAATGGTATCAATCCGATCTGTCCAAAGTGACGGATGTGCATGGGCTGATCATGCATGAATTCGGTCATGCGATTGTATTCAGCGACACATTTCCGGGTGTCAAAGCGCTGAAGGAAGCGGCGGGCAATGACCCGGATATTATGGCTTATCAGCACAGACCAGCCGCGCTGGATAACAGCTATCATCTCTCTGGAGAGCTTGCAGAAGTCGACAGATTGAGCGGTCAAAATGGAGGCTGGCGCCATCTGTTTCCGACCCGCCGTTGGATGAACACGAAGCTTTCGCTACTGGTAGCAGAAAAAGCAGGCTGGCCGCTGCGTAAGGACCTGACTCCTTTCCTCGCGCCAGAAATCATGACGAAGGAACTGCCAGCACCCGTCAAAGGCAAAGCGTACACGGCCAAGCTGGAGGCCAAAGGAGGCGTACCGTTTTACGATTGGACGGTGACAGGCGGTCAACTGCCCGCAGGCTTCACACTGGACCGCTTTACAGGAACGATTAGCGGAACAGCAGACAGCGGAGCAGGCAACAAGACGTATACGTTCACCGTACAGCTGCGGGATTATGATGAGCTGAGTAAGCCTGTGACACAAAGCTTTACGCTTAAGCTGTAAAAAATACCTCTCAAACAGATTAAAACGGTCGAAGGGAGGGGAAGCGAATGAAACATGATGCCGCGGATCTGGTCATTGTAGGCGGTGGAATCATCGGTACAGCCATTGCTTATTATGCGGCTAAGTCCGGTATGAAGGTCGTGCTGGCTGAGCGAGGGGAGATTGCTGGAGGCACTTCGTCCCGTTGTGATGGAAATATATTGGCAATCGACAAAGAGCCCGGGTTTGACAGTCGAATGTCGTTGGTATCGCAGGAGCTGGTGGCAGAGCTGGCTAGGGAACTGGAGGATGAGTTCGAGTATCGTGCGCCTGGCAGTATTCTGGTCTGTGAAAACGATCAGGAGATGCAAGCGGCTGAGCAATGGGTAACCCGTCAGCAGCAGGAAGGACTTCCGTTTCGCATGCTGGATCAGCGGGATTTGCGAGAGGAATGGCCACATTTAGCCAAAGATTTGCCGGGCGGACTGGAGTGTGCGACAGATTCCACCGTAAATCCGGTGTTGATGACGTATGCACTAGCCGGGGCCGCGCGTCTTATGGGAGCGAGGCTAATGCCCCGCACACCGATACAATCTGTCCTTCAGGACGAAGGGGGAAACGTCCGCGGGGTAGAGACGCCCAATGGCGCTATCCATGCAGGTGCAGTGGTATTGGCGGCAGGTGTGTGGACACACAGCATCGGTCATTCACTCGGTTTGGACCTTCCGATCATGCCGCGCAAAGGACATATACTGGTGTCTGCCCGAATGCCTTCCATTGGGAACCGCAAGGTAATGGAGTTCGGCTATCTGATGAGCAAGTTTGGCGGTCAGCGGAGTGTGGATGAGCTTTATGAAAAATACGGTGTAGCGCTAGTATTCGAGCCAACTGCATCCCAAAATATTCTGATCGGCAGCAGCCGTCAGTTTGTCGGTATGGACACAAGTGTCGATCAGCAAGTGATTCGCTTAATCGCCCGCAGAGCCATTCGCTTTTTCCCTGCTTTAGCCAATATACCGCTGATGCGGGCGTATACCGGCTTGCGTCCATGGACACCTGATCATTTGCCAATTGTATCGGCAGTGGACGAAGTACCGGGGCTGTATATCGCTTCTGGTCATGAGGGGGATGGCATTAGTCTTGCGGCAGTAACGGGTAAGCTGGTGACCGAAATGGTACGGGGTGAATCCACTTGCATTCCGGTGGAGCCGTTGCGATATGACCGATTTGGCGAGGCTTTTACCAGCCACGAGGTTCACGGGGAGGTAACCGGATGAGTGTAACGGGCAGAATTACTACCATTGATACCCATACCGGAGGCAATCCGACGCGGACGGTCATTCACGGCGCGCCTAAGCTGGTAGGTCATACGATGCTGGAAAAAATGACTTATATGGCAGCACATCATGATGATTTTCGCCGTCTGCTGATGTTTGAGCCGCGAGGGCATGAGGTGATGTCTGGCTGCATTTTAACAGAACCTTGTCATCCAGGTGCAGATATGGGTGTGGTCTTTATAGAGACTGGCGGCTATTTACCGATGTGCGGTCACGATACGATTGGAGTATGTACAGCGCTGATGGAAGGCGGGCTGATTGCTGCGGATAAAAAATCGATATTGCTGGACACTCCGGCAGGCCCGGTTCAAGTGCGGCTGGAGGTGGATGCGGGCAAGGTGCGACAAGTAACGTTCACAAACATCCCTTCTTTTGTGTATCGCCGTGAGGTGAAGGTCCAGGTAGAGGGTATCGGGCAAGTCACGCTGGATATTGCGTATGGAGGCAACTTTTACGGCATTGTAGAGGCGGCTTCCATCGGTCTTGCACTGGAGCAGAGCAATGGGGCCGAAATTGTACGAACAGCGGTACAGATTCGGGAGGCAGTAAATGCTGTTGTTGAGGTAGTACATCCTGAAAATCCGGTTATTCAAGGATTGACGCATATTGAATTTTACGGGGAGCCTGTGGCTCCACAGGCCGATTGCCGCAACGTCGTCGTCATCCCACCGGGAGGGATCGATCGTTCCCCTTGTGGTACAGGAACCTCGGCCAAGGTAGCGGTGCTGCACGCCAAGGGAAAACTGGGCTTAAATGAGCCGTTTGTACATGAAAGCATCACAGGCTCCATGTTTCGGGCTGAAATCGTGGGCGAGACGCAGATAGGTCCTTATTCGGCAGTCATTCCACAAATTACAGGCTCGGCTTGGGTGACGGGACATCATCAATTTGTGTTGGACCCCGAGGACCCGCTTAAAGAAGGTTTTTTGCTGATGTGAGCATTTTGCATTATTCCCGAATGCTGAATTTGAAAATAAAGATGGGAAAGGGTGGGTAAGCATATGGCACGTTTTGAAGGTGTATATGTGGCCTTGGTTACACCGTTCACGGCAGAGCTGGAGATAGACCATAAGCGTCTGACCGAGCTATGCGAGCATCTGATTGCAAACGGCATTAGCGGACTGGTTCCTACGGGATCGCTGGGAGAATATGCGGCTTTGTCCCCGGAGGAACGGTCGCAGGTTGTGCATACCGTAATTGACGCTGCGGCAGGGCGTGTCCCGGTTGTTGTCGGCTCGGCGGCTCCGTCCACCAAACAGGCGGTGCATTGGATTCAGCATGCGAAGGATGCCGGGGCAGCGGGTGTCATGGCACTGCCGCCCATTAATTACAATCCCCTGCCTCACGAGGTAACGGCCCATTATGAAGCATTATCGGAGGTGGGCCTGCCGATCATTGCGTATAACAACCCCCATGATTACAAGGTTGACTTGACTCCAGATATTCTTGCGGACTTGTCGCGTATTGAAAATATCGTAGCAGTCAAGGAATTTTCCGGTGATGTACGGCGTATTCACGCTATTTTGGCCCAGACAGAGCTGGAGGTCATGGTCGGAGTAGATAATCTGGCGATGGAGGGAGCATTATTCGGCGCGACAGGCTGGATTTCGGGGGTACCGAATGCGCTGCCGAAGGAAGGGGTAGAACTGTTCCGACTTGCGCAGGCGGGAAATATGGCGGAAGCGTCCGCGTTGTATCGCAGGCTGCTGCCGCTGTTCCACTATGATGCAAGCCCGCAATTGGTACAGTCCATCAAATATATGATGGAGCTGGCTGGATTTCCGGTCGGTCCGACACGTCCGCCCAGACTTGCGCTGCCGCAGTCGGATTATGACCGCATTCGCGAAGCATTTGAGGTGGCGGTTCGTCCAAGCGAAGTATCATCCTGAATGGAGGTGAAGACGATGGAGAGCCGAAATTGGATCGGCGGTGAGTGGCTGAGCCCTTCCGGCGAGGAAATGGTGGTTCACAATCCTTCGGCCTTGAAGGAGGAGGTGGGAGTCGTCCATTTTTCAGAGACGGACGATATTACACAGGCCGGGGATGCGGCACGGCTGGCTCAGACGGGCTGGGCCGCGCTAAGTCCCGCAGCGCGGGGAGCTTATTTGTTCAAAGCGGCCGGGTTACTAGAGGCAGCATTACCTGAATTGGCTGAGCTGGCCAGCCGTGAGATGGGCAAGCCGATTACCGAGATGCGCGGAGAGGTCATGCGAGGTGTCCATCTGCTCCGTTACTATGCGGCAGAGGGCGTACGTTCCATCGGTACAGTCATTCCTTCGAATGAGCCGGGAGTGCTCCAATACACGAAGCGTATTCCGCTGGGGGTAACGGCTGTCATTACGCCGTGGAATTTTCCGGTAGCTATTCCGCTATGGAAAATCGCCCCTGCACTCTTGTGCGGAAACACGGTCATCTGGAAGCCTGCCGAACATGCTTCATTAACTGCAGTACGGGTCGCCGAGCTATTCGAGGCGGTGCAGCTTCCGCCCGGTGTACTGAACTTAGTCATTGGGCAAGGTAACCGCATTGGCGATGCCTTACTGGAGCATCCGGTACTGGATGCGGTCAGCTTCACGGGTTCTACTGCTACAGGTTTGGGCATTGCGGGACGGTGCGCACGCCGTAATATCAAGTACCAGACCGAAATGGGCGGTAAAAATGCCGCCATTGTGCTGAAGGACGCGGATGTAGCACAGGCGGTGGCGATGATTGCCAGCGGAGCTTTCCGTTCAGCCGGGCAAAAATGCACGGCCACCAGCCGGGTAATTGTGGAACAGTCTGTCTATGAGACGTTCACAGAAGCCTTACGCCAAGCGGTGGAAAAAATCCAGATCGCCCCTGCACTGGACCCCAGTGCGTATCTTGGACCTCTGGCATCCGCAGGTCAGTATGAGAAGGTCATGTCCTATATATCACTCGCCCGCCGGGAAGCCGACATTTTGGCTGAAGGCGGAGCCACCGCCGGGACGGAGAACGGGTATTATGTGCGTCCACTGGTCGCGACTGGACTGAATTCGTCCCATCCTTTGATTCAGGAGGAGATTTTTGGGCCTGTGATGGGGGTCGTGCAGGCGGACGACTTCGAGGATGCGATTCGACTGTGCAATGATTCTATTTATGGATTAAGCGCCTCTCTATTCACCCGCGATTTACGGCTGGCTCACCGGTTTCTGGATGAGGCGAACGCCGGTATGGTCCGGGTTAATCAGGAGACGGCTGGTGTTGAATACCAGGCTCCGTTCGGCGGTCTGAAGCAATCCAGCTCACATACCCGGGAACAGGGCCAGGCGGCGCTGGATTTTTATTCAGCGATTAAAACCTGTGCGATCAGCTATGAGTAAACGGGCGACGGGACGAAGTGAGACGATTGGGAGTGCATCAGGTCATTTGCTCGTATGTCGCTGCGAAGAAGTGAGTATCGCACAGATGGAGCAGGCCTGCCGCATGGGCGCGGACACCGTGCGTCAGCTTAAAATGGCTACACGGGTGACGATGGGGGCATGTCAGGGTAGGGTATGCCGACAATTGGTGGAGTCATGGTTTTACAATCAGGTTCCTGCCGCCCGCCGGGAGGCGGAACTGTTATCCCAAAGGCCTCCCGTGCGTCCTGTAACGTTCGGGCAGCTGGCAGAGGGAGGTTCTTTATGAGCCGCATGCGTATTGTAAATCATCCTATTTTGGGACCAAAGACGGAACGGCGGCAGGTATCTTTCATTTTTGACGGTCGTCCCATGCAGGGATTGGCTGGAGAGCCATTGGCAGCAGCACTACTGGCCAGCGGTGTCCGTTTGCTGAGAAGGCATGAGGAATCCGGTACGGCCAGAGGTGTATACTGCGCCATTGGGCATTGTAACGAATGCCGCCTGATGGTTCATCCGTTCGGTACCGTCCGTTCCTGCCTGACCAAGCTGGAGGAAGGTATGGTGGTGGAAACCGGACGGCAGCTTTCGAATGAAATCACAGGGAGAATTGTGACATGAATGAAATGGCGCATCTCATCGTCATTGGGGCGGGTCCCGCCGGATTGTCCGCAGCGGTATCGGCTGCTGAGCAAGGATTGCCAGTCACGGTACTGGATGAATTTACAGAGCCGGGTGGACGTATGCCCGGGCAATATCATGAGGAAGGCAGTCAAGGCTGGTGGGTTGGAAAACACGTTTCGGATGAGTTGATTACCCGTTGCGTGGAGCTTGGGGTGGATATTCGCTGCAGCGTTTCCGTACATGGTATGGAATATACAACAACGTGGGAAATTTCCACTTCCTGTGGTTTGTTCACTGCGGATTACGTATTGCTGGCGACTGGAGCTGCCGAAATTCCCGTTCCGCTGGATGGCTGGACGCTACCGGGCGTAATGTCTATCGGGGCCGCGCAGGTGATGACCAACGTTCATTACGTTAAGCCGGGAGAACGCGGCATCATAGTAGGCATGAACGTATTGTCGATGGCGATTGCCCGCGAGCTGTCCGTCGCCGGAGTGAAGGTGGCGGCGATTACACTTCCGTGCGCTAATCCGCTGGCTGGTGCGGCGGCAGATCCGACAGCCTCCGCGAAGCTGCTGCTTCAGCTGTCGGGGCTGGCCCCTGCCGCCTGGATGCGTGCAGGCGGCAGGCTGGCAGCTGCGATGCGGATGGAGAAACTCATCGCGTGCTGCTATCCCCACAGAGGCTTCCGTCTGTGGGATATCCCGATCCGTTTGCGGACGGCGGTGCTGTCCGTCAACGGACAGGACCGGGTCGAATCCGTGACCCTGGTACACGTTAAACCGGACGGCTCGCCTATTCCCGGCAGCGAGCGCGTCGAACCCGCCGACTTCGTGGCGCTGAGCGGCGGCTTGTACCCGCTCGCCGAGCTGGCGGCGGTAGCCGGATGCAAATTCGTGTACAGCCCTGAGCTAGGCGGGCATGTTCCACTGCATGGTGAGCGAATGGAAACCTCGCTCAAAGGGCTGTACGTTGCCGGCAATATTACCGGCATCGAAAGCGGGCTGGTCGCGATGGCCCAAGGTCGATTAGCCGCCGCTTCCATGCTCCATGCCGCTGGACTCGGCGGAGCAGGCGGGGAACAGCGGGTACAGGAGGCGATCCGTGAGGTCCATTTTGCACGGAAGCATGCGCTGATTCAGTTTCATCCCGGCATTACAGAGGCGAGAACGCAGCTGTACCAGCAGTGGGGGCAAACCTCTGGCAGTGGCGCGTAACGGCTCGTTGTGTCTGATATGCGTTTTTATCCTAAATTCGCCTTAAAGGAGGAACGGAAAGTGACTCTTAAAGCAAAAGCCCATATGAAAGCAAGGCCGTTCGCACTGAACGAGGTGGTATTGGCTGAAGGTCCCTTCAAACAGGCGATGGAGCTGAACCGATCTTATCTGTTGGAGCTTCAACCAGACCGCCTGCTGGCGCGTTTTCGGGAATATGCCGGACTTACGCCCAAAGCGCCTCAATATGAAGGCTGGGAAGCGATGACTATTTCCGGTCATACACTGGGACATTATTTGTCCGCTTGCTCCATGATGTATGCTTCAACAGGCGATGAGCGTTTTAAAGAAATCGCACATTATATTACGGATGAACTGGACGTTTGTCAGGCGGCGCATGGTGACGGATATGTGGCAGGAATTCCAGGGGGAAAGGAACTTTTTGAAGAGGTGTCTGCTGGAAATATTCGTTCGAAGGGCTTTGACCTGAACGGTGCCTGGGCCCCCTTGTATACACTACACAAGTTATTCGCTGGCCTGCGGGATGCGTACCATTTGACAGGCTGTAATAAGGCATTAGATGTGGAGCGTAAGCTGGCGGACTGGCTCGAAGGAATTATGAAGCCGATGAGCGATGAGCAGATGCAGCAGATGATGTTTTGCGAATATGGAGGCATGAATGAGGTATTGGCCGATTTGTATGCGGATACCTGGGAAGAGCGCTACTTGTGGCTGGCTGAGTGCTTCTGGCACAAGCTGGTGCTGGACCCGCTTAGCTCGCAGGAAGACTGTTTGCAGGGCATTCATGCCAATACACAAATTCC
This sequence comes from Paenibacillus sp. FSL H8-0168, assembly GCF_038592955.1. Lineage (NCBI taxonomy): Bacteria > Bacillati > Bacillota > Bacilli > Caryophanales > Paenibacillaceae > Paenibacillus > Paenibacillus sp. FSL H8-0168. The sequence goes on from NZ_CP151948.1 coordinate 1,170,986, forward strand.
GAAGCTGATCGGGCTTGCCAAGGAATATGAGCTGACCAATGATACGAAACGCCGGGCAACGGTGGAGTTTTTTTGGGAGCGGGTGGTGGATCATCATTCGTATGTCATTGGCGGGAATAGCTTTGGAGAATATTTTGGAGCGCCAGATGGCTTGAATGATCGTATCGGGCCTCATACGACGGAGACGTGCAACACCTATAACATGCTCAAGCTGACCAATCATCTATTTCAATGGAATGTTTCCGCCAAGGAAGCGGACTTTTATGAGCGAGGTCTATTCAATCATATTTTGGCTTCGCAGGACCCGGTTCACGGGGGAGTAACGTATTTTCTGTCGCTGGCGATGGGCGGGCACAAGCATTTTGAAAGCAAATTTGATGATTTTACGTGTTGTGTCGGCACAGGGATGGAAAACCATGCGAGCTACGGCAGCGGCATTTATTTTCACGATCACGATAAGTTGTATGTCAATCAGTTCATTGCTTCCACGCTGGAATGGAAGGACACAGGCGTTACGCTAAAACAAAATACTTCCTATCCAGAGACAGATCATACGACGCTGGAGATTCAATGCGATCAACCAGCTCCATTTACGCTACTCATCCGCTATCCATATTGGGCTGAACAAGGAATTACCATTCGTGTAAATGGCAAGGAACAATCGGTTGTATCGGAACCGGGCAGCTTTGTCTCCATCGCCAGAACGTGGATTGACGGTGATGTCGTAGAGGTGACGATTCCGATGTCGCTGAGGCTGGAGCAGATGCCAGATAATCCGGATCGGGCGGCTATCATGTATGGACCGCTGGTGCTGGCAGGCGACTTGGGACCTTTAGAAGATCCTAAAGCCAAGGAGTTTCTGTACACACCGGTATTCATCCCCCAAACGGAAAAGCTGGTTGCCTGGATTCAGCCCGTGGAGGGCAAGACCAATACGTTTCGTACCTTGAATGCAGGGCATCCCCGGGATGTGGAATTGTCTCCTCTGTATAAAATGTATGACCGTACGTATTCCGTATACTGGGACATTTTTACCAAGGAAGCGTGGCAGGAGGCGGAACAGGAATACACAGCGGCACGCGAAAAGCTGGCGATTCTGGAGCAGTGCACGATTGATTTTGCCCAACCCGGAGAAATGCAGCCGGAGCGAGATCATAACTTCCAGGGAGATGCTTCGACTCGCACCGGATATGTGAATAACCGACCTTACCGGAATGCGGGAATTGATGGCTGGTTTTCTTTTGATTTAAATACAGATCCATCTGCTCCGATGCTGTTGGTCATTATCTACACAGCTACGCTGGAAATGCCCAACTGCGGTTTTGATATTTTGATTAACGGTCATCTGCTTGAGCATTTTAGTGAAGGTTTTGATGAGGCTGATAAGTTTTACAACGTTAATGCCGCTATTCCGGCTGCATATCTGGAGGGGAAGGATCAAGCGACAGTGACCTTCAAGGCCAAGCCGGGACAGCGTATTCGCAGATTGTTTGGGCTGAGGATGGTCAACAAGGACGTGTATGAGCAACTCTATCAAGCTGGAAGTTCAGGTATACATGAATGATCTTTGAAATGTTTCGTGAGAGAAAAGTAACGTTTGATTTTTAGTCCGGTATGATTTATGATGTAAGAAATATTGGATGATGCTGGAATAATCTATATGGTGGTATGATCTGATATATCCATAGTTTTATTGCGCGTGAAGCACACGGGCTGTTTCTTCCTTCATAGGGGAGAGGCAGCCCTTTTTTGTTGATATTTTGCGGAAATATAACTTTTTTAAAGAGTCAGTTCTATGATTTAGGGGGAGGGATTGCTCAATAGAGTCTATTTTTTGGAATACTTTATATTAGAAGCTTTTCTTATAGATTTTGTAATAGGGAAACTCTATAATATATAAGTTGTATCCAGTATTTTCCGGAAGTGGGGATGCGATAAGTTTATGAGATTAGAGATGATATACATAGTTTAAAGTTTAAGCTGACAAAGGGGATAGAGAGATGAGTATGAAAAAATGGATGTTGAGTTTGACCGCAGTCACGTTGCTATGGGGGGCGATAAGTACGATTCCAACGACGGAGGCAGCAAGCAGCACCAAACCCATTGAAGTCTTGTTAAACGCGAAAAAAATACAGTTTCCAGATGCCAAACCTTTTCAGGATAGTAACGATTATGTGATGGTTCCGATTCGTTTTGTATCCGAGGCCTTGGGGGCTAAGGTGGGCTGGGAGAAAACAGGCGGTCAATTGGCTGTGTCGATTAAAAATGATGCACATGCCGTTAACATGACAGTGGGTCAAAACACCGCTACCGTGGATGGGCAGACCAAAACGTATGAGACAAAGATTATTTTGAAGCAAAACCGTACTTTTGTGCCGCTGCGGTTGGTAAGTGAGGGCCTGGGGCAAACGGTAGAGTGGGATAAGGTCAGCCGCTGGGTCTGGATTGGGAAGAAGGAAATTGCTGCGCTGGAGACTAAGGGCCTGCAACCAGTTAGTATTAATCCGTACAAGAAAGCAATTAACACTGTACCGAACCTCATAAACGATGTTGCAGGTAAGCCATACGACAAAGTAGTGATCTTCAAGCAATCTGACCTGCCTGTTAAGCTGCTTCGGGATATTTATTCAGTTGAACCTTACACATCTCCGAAGGGGGTTCCTTACCTGCGTATGAGGGTGAAAACGAAGTCTACTACAGCAGGGAGCCTATTTTATTTGACGAAGAACAAAGATGCACGTGTGCGCTTTCCGATGGATGACTTGATGCAAGATAACGGAGATGGTACAAAGATGGTCTATTACCCAATTTATTCGTCTGGTGATGAACTCTTTCAAGGCATTAAAAATTACAAATCCTTCAAACTGCAAGACATCGAGTATATTGCATTTGGGTTATCTTCAAGAGAATATATCCCAATGATGGTCAACCCGTGGAAAGGTAATTAACCACATGAAGAAGACACAGCGCATACTGATCGTATTGCTGGTGGGGGTACTGCTATTCTTGCAGCTCCCGCCTTTTTCATATCCCACGGACAAGGCTGCAGCTGATACAGAAATTACACCACTGTCCTATTTTGCAGATAAGAATGATCGCTACTTTGTTGGTATGATGTACTATGACATGTGGAAAAATACCGCTGGCCAGTGGGTCACAGACGGCAAAGAGCCTGACAAAAACATGCAGGGTGAAGCCAAATTTACTTACAAGTTTAATTTTCCGGGCCGTAAAATCAAGAATGTTGCAGCTAGCTTGTATACAAAAGCAGATAATTTGAGCCACCCGGAATATTTTCAGCAATCCCGTTCCGATAGCTACGATGAGTACGCCTACGCGATTAGTAGAGGCACGGATTATAAGAAGGATGTTCGTCCCTTCCAGAAACAGGGGCTTGGTTCGGATACCACCGTAATTCCGATTACTGTAAATATAAGGCTGAATGCGATGGTTCAAGCTAAAAATATAAAAGAGGAGAGTTGTCCCACCTGCGCAAAGGAAGTAGAAGCCTGGCGCATCTACCAACCCATTCTATTCAAGATCGAACTGGAGAGTGGTCTGATCGTCAAGCATTTTACCACTGATGGAAAAGCGCTTAACAACGTATTTACACCAATAGAAGATGAACTAAAAGCTGATCAACCGTATGATTTTACCCCGCCAACCAACCCGAAATATGAGTATGTGGGTTATAAGAAAAGCACGACAGGTAAACCGCCAAGCGGAGATATTTTGCCGGGAATTGTACCCGGATTTACCTATGACGGTTCTTTTGAGCAGTTTACCGCTTATTTGTATTACAAAGAAGCTCAGGGCTGTCCTAAGCCTGGAGAAAGCCAAGAGGGAGCACCCTCAGATTGCCAAGATAATGAACAGCCAACAAAAGGTGTTGTCTGCTCCCGCCCCGTTCCAGGTCTGCGCTTGGAAACTGCCGAATTGGACCCGACAGTATCTGCCGTTATTAAAGCCGATCAGCGAGGCGCGTCACGTTTTGATGTAGCCAAGGGTATTCCAACTTCTGAAAGCCTGTACGGAAACGTGCTGGCCCGGAATTACCTGTTTCAAAACACCTACCAACAGCTCAAAGGCGAGTGCACCTACAACGTCAAGCTGAAGCGCACGTATGATCTGGAATGGGAAGATATCAACGATACCCGGCACATGAAGGTTGTGGAGTATTACAAATACGAAATTGTGAAACCGTACTCCTACTGGGTGATCGACAACCTTGAGGTGTACGGTATCAAGAACGCGCAGCTACGCAACTATGCACTGCCGGGAGGTAGTATTACGATTCCACCACGGAATTACACGCCGCCGTCTGTAGAATCAGCGACCAACGGAAAATACTATCCGGCTCCTTCTCCGGGCATCGTCGATGGGGGTTCACTTTATATTTATGGCGGCAAGAGTATGCCGAAGGTGCCCAATGAACAAAGATCACTGGAGCCTGTGGCCCAGAAGGCTACACCAGACGTGGAAGTGGAAAACGATACTGTGAAATTCAACGGTCAAACGATCATGGACCACCAGCGTGTCAAGGAAAAGGGGCCGACTCCTGGCAAAATCCCTGAACCCGTAAAAATCGGGTCGGATATCCTGTACAGCCCGGGCCATATGATTGAAAAGCACAAGATCAATAAACCCAATACGCCCAGCAGCGGTGACATCACTTACGCTATTCTCAAGGGAAATATCAATGGAGGTGCGGATAAAACGTTCCCGATACAGGGAATCAATACAGTGACTGTCCACACTCCCGTAGTGAATCTGTCTAGTGTGTCGGACGATGCTGCTCATAATCAGAAAACCCAACCTACGAAGGGACGATCCGCGCTTATTTTGGAGCGCCCTTTCCGGGTGACGATCTCGACAGCAGGTCCGCATTTGGACATTCCTGGCTATAGTGATCGGGAGTATGCCAAATATGTACGAACCAAGCAGGTGCGATTTCCGTTCGATGTGTACGACAAAGGAAAGACACTATTTTATCCACGAGGTACCTGGATCGACATTCCGGTGCTGCAGCTCGACACAGACTTTTATTTGCCCGTATGGGTGGATGAAGGCAACTATACAGTAGAGTTCCGTACCATTGCCGAAAATGCACCGGACGGGTTCACCGAACAGCACCATGCCAACACGGATATCGCCCACCATGTTGCCAATGATGTGGTAAATATAGAGGTCATCGGACGGATGTACGATTTTCATATCACGGATATTGCCGATTACCATTGGGAGCGGGTATTTCGGCAGCGAAAAGGAAGTCCAACGCATAGCGGCCTGTCCTATTGGACGGGGCTTGGCAATATTGATGGGTTGACTAGAGGGAACCCGGAGCCATTCACCTTGCCCGTTCGCCCCGGCAGTCACCCATATGAAGGTTATGCAAATGTGGCGGTCAAGACAGGTTATCATTTCAAGTTTGACCTCAAGACCAAAGGCAATATGTTTAGCGCCAAGGACGGTATTCGCATCACGCCATCGTTCTATTGGGTGAGCAAAGATGGGCTACAGCGGGAAGAGGTAGATCTGTATACACATTCCGGCAGTCGAAAATTTATCCGTTTGGGATCGGCGGAGGATCGGGAAAAGCGCTATGTTATTTTGAATGAACGGCTACGCAATGTGCCGATGGAGGAAATGCAGGACGCGGCAGCCTACCAATACAAGCATGAGCTGAGTGAAGCACAGCAAAGCCAGTTGACACTGGAACGTTATGTTTCCCTGTATGCCCACCGTATTGCACGCAGCAAGACCTGGGTTGGACGCTACGACTGGCTGGTGCTGCCTGCGGCTGTGCGTACTTTAATCGGTCCAAAGACAGAACTGCCGGATGGGGTTAACGTAGATCGCGCTAATGCGTCGATTCAGCGCTGGTATGGTGAATATAGCCTGCCTGCTGATGTGTACGCAGTCACCAAAGGCACGGATTTGCGCGAGGTCAGTCGCCGTCAGGAGCTAAACGAGCATACAGATATATTCAAGAAAACGGGCTTTATCGTCGTCCGCTTTAATGTGGAGTCACTGCGTCAGGGGGACGCTGAGCATCCGCATTTACAGTATATAAATGGCCCGCTACTGAACCAGTGGCAACTGGAGGGTTACCGCCGAGAGATAAAAGACCCGTACGGGCATACCTTTCATTTACAGGACGGGGATGTCGTGTTTTATCATACAGATCAGTCCAGCCGAGACGATTTGAGTTCATTTGTCCCTCACTAATTGGGATATATACAGATTAAGGATAGCCTAAACCTTTCCTTAACGATATTGTACAAACTTACAAGCTACTGTAATAGTATTCATATATTTTTCTATTTTTTAAGCTTGCTGGTGCGGGTGCAGTGGGAGCCAATAATTGAGACCACTCTGATACTTGTAGAACCAGTAGAACCAGTAGAACCAGTAGAACCAGTAGAACCAGTAAAGTAAACCCAGGAAGGAAAGGCTTAGTGTAAAGTAGACAAAGCGAGCAAGCCTGGATAATCATTCAGGCTTGCTCGCTTCTTGCATTGATGTTATTGGGCTGGCACGGGAATCTTCATTTCGAGTTCCTTAATGTATGTTTTATTGCCGTTTTTAAATTTCCCGTCAGCTCCCTTGCCTTGACCGACAATACTCCAATTTGAGGGATCGACTGTAAATGTATACGGTTTGATCGTCACATATTGGGGTTTGCTGCCTACAGTACTGTACAGCTCATCCATATGATACTTCGTTTTAGGCTTGCTATTTGAGAAGCCGACTCTCCGTTGCTGAAGCGTTTTCCCCTGATCATCTACAATGTCATAATACATCATGGATGGAGCGTATTTTCCTGTCTGCTTGGCAGACGCAGGCACTTGACCTTCGCTATCCAGCACCAGCCGGGTTGTACGGGAGGTAATATCGAGCTGTTTGACTGTGTAACTGAATTTCCCACTCTTTTGGGTTTTATTCGGCTTGATACTCACCATATTACCGTCCTTTTTAACAGGGACTTTAAACTCAAAAGGCTTGCTGATTCCGGTAACCCCTACCTGGATCGTCATTTCAAACTCGTCTGGAAGTGCACCCAACTGATTGTATTCAGCTTCTACGGCATTCTTTTGAGATACTTTGTCTCCAAACATGGAATGGATGCTTTTCAATTTGTTCCCGTCTACCAGAACCTCGGGGGTCTTGATATAGCCCTTCTTCTGATCTTTCTCAGGAACCATGCGCTTTTTGAATTTTTCATTGGTTTCTTTGAGGTTTATTGGCATATATGGGCTCATGACTCCCTCAGGCAAATTTTTGCCTTCCCGTTCGATGGAGAAGGACAAGCGTGTGCCATCATAGAACACATCGCCAAGCTTCAGCGTAACCCCGTCCTGCGTCAGGCTCAGATTGGAAGAAGCGGCTTGCGCAGATTTTGCATCAGTAGCTGCTGCTGCAATGGGGGAGATGAATATTGGCATCGCTGCCCCTGATCCCAATATCGCGAAAGCCGACGTTGTAAGTAATACCCGTTTTAGAAATGTGGATTTTGAGTTTGTCTGTTGCACTTTAGAATATCTCCTCTCCGGAAGCCGTGATATCCAATCTATACATTGAATATCACGGCGACTTTGCCTTGTCTGATTCGTCTATATAACACTCATGGTGTTGTACAGGAGAGCCTCACTGCGTAGAGCTCTCCCGTGACTGAATTCTTTTCATGTGGAGCATCACTGTACATGAATCACTGAAGGTCTGTCTGTTCCCGCTGATCAGCACTTCGGCATGATTCTCAGGAACCTTTGTTGACTTTTTTGACAGGGACTTTGAATTCAAAAGGTTTGCTGATTCCGGTAACGCCTACCTGGACGGTCATTTCAAAGCTGTCTGGAAGTGAATCCAGCTTACTGTATATAGCTTCTATCGTATTTTTTTTGGATATTTTATCCCCAAACATGCCAAAACTTTTCAGTTTGTTCCCTTCTATCAGAACCCCAGGTATTTTGATATAGCCCTTTTTCAGGAACCATGCGCTTTTTGAGACTTTTATTAGTTATTTTGGCGTCCATTGGAATATACGGACTTAAGACCTCCTTAGGCAAATTTTTGCCTTCCCGTTCGATGGAGAAGGACAGGCTTTTGCCATCATAGGACACATCGCCGAGTTTCAGTGTAACCCCGTTTTGCGTCAGACTCATCTTGGAAGAAGCGGCTTGTACGGGTTTCGTATTACTAGCGGCTACTGCAATGGAGGACATAAATTTTGGTAATGCTGCTCCCGTTCCCAATATTGCGAAAGCCGATGCTGTAAGTAATACTTGTTTTAGAAATGTAAATTTTAAGTTTGTCTGTTGCATTGGATAATATGCTCCTTCCACGGAAGTTTGTGTTATGCGAAATTTCTGTATTTTTGAATCATTTCTAATTAGTTATTCAGGGGAATCTTCATTTCGAGTTCCTTGATGTACGTTTTATCTCCTCTTTTATGCTTGCCGTCAGATCCCATGCCTTCACCGACAATACTCCAATCAGCCGGCTTGACGGTCAAGGTGAAAGGCTTAATCGTCACGTATTTTGTATTTGGCTTAAGTGCATTATACAGCTCATCCACATGGTATTTTGTTCTAGGCTTACTGTAGAAATAACCGAATTGGCGTTGCTCAATAACGTTGCCCTGATCATCCACAATATCGTAATACATCATCGTTGGCGCATACTCTCCCGTTTGCTCCGGGGAAGCAGGCACTTCACCTGTACTGTCCAGCACTAGACGAGTCGTTGTTGAGGTGGAGTTCAGTTCCTTCACGGTATAACTGAAGCTGCCACTGGTCTTTGTCTCATTCGGCTGAACGGCAATCATGGTGTTGTCCACTTTTACCGGAACCTTAAATTCATACGACCCGTCAACACCTGTAACTGAAGTTCTGACCGTCAAATCAAACTCATCTGGCAGGGAGTCCAACTGCATGTATTCCCCTATAACTGAATTATTTTTGCGTGGATCATCCCCAAACATGAATCGCTGAGAGTCCACTTTTTTGTCATTTATCAGTACTTCTGGACGTTTAAGGTAGCCCTTAAGCTGATCCTTCTCAGGCACTTTATGTGCCTTTACCCATTCGTCATCGCTATTTTCAGTTTTGGCATCCATAGGTATATAAGGATTCATAGAGGTTTCCGGCATATTCTCGCCTTGACGCTCAATGGAGAAAGACAGGCGTGTACCGTCATACAGAACATCGCTTAATGTCAGCGTAATTCCGTCATGAGTCACACTTTCATTAGGATGACTGAGAATGCCCTTATCTACAGCAGTCTGAATTTCATCCGAGCTCAATCCATAAAAAATACTGCCAATTCCGGGAATTTGCTTGAGTGTGGCCGCCATCGTGGGTGATACAAATCCGGCGCCTACCACTCCTGTCCCTAATATGCCAACTACGGATGCCGCCAGAACAGCCCGTTTTGCAAATTTCGATTTCGTCGTCTTTCTTTGCATGGCTCTTTTTTCAATCTCCTTCATAATTTGATCACTCATACTGCCTCTGGGCATGACTGATTCATTGATCCAATTCTCCAACTGGTCCATTTCGCGCTCATAAGGTGGTGTTGGATGTTTGTCCATTAACAAGTCCTCCTTTGCTTCTCTGGTCCAGCAGCTTGCGCCGAAGCCGCTCGTATTTTTTACGGATGGTTGCTGACTTTAAACCCATAATGTTGCTAATCTCCTCAAAGCTGTATTGCTCAACAGCCTTCAGTAGCAGAATATGACGCTCTTCTGGTGTAAGATAAGTCAACAGTTCTTCAATAACACTTTTATGAAGGGATACCTGAGCGATTGACTTTTGTTCCTTGACCTGCTGAACCAGTTTGAGCCAGCGGCTGTGTTTCCTTTTGATGTTCATTAAGTGATGATAGGCCATCTTGTATAGCCATGCCGAGAAGCTGGTCTGTCTGCTGTATTGATGAAGATGCTCATAGGCTCTGATGAATATGTCCTGAACCGCGTCCTCTGTGGCTTCATGATTCTTCAAAATATAGAAGCAGTAGGTGTACATCTGCCGCTCGAATTGTCGAATAATGATTTCGTAAGCCTGCTGTTCACCAGCCTTGACGCGTTCTACGGCCAGCTCGATCTGGCTGTGTTTATCCTGTTGATCCCCGGGGATGGTTGCCTGCAAGAGCTCACCTCCTTGTATTTATGTCTATATAACAATCGCAACGGGCCGTTTTGTGACATCATTTTTGTGAAACCTTGATAGGTATGTATGTTTTGATCACAGCTCGTCCATTTTATCATCTTATGATATTCGGATATGTTCACTTCAACTAACATAGTCGGTTCAAAAATGGACCGTTAGTAGCGGGCTAATGGGGACATTTCAATTGAAACGGACAACAACACGGATTTGTGTAGAGAAATCCTCGGATATTTAAACGCGTTTGGGGGAACGGCAAAACTATAATAGTAAGGAAATTTAATTTATGTAAGCGCAATCATTTCAGGTATTAGCTTGTCATCACAATACAATTGAGGAGGACGACCTGAATGGCTCGAGGGAAAGGCGCATGGCGAAAGGGAAGCTTGACCGCCGCGTTGGCAGCGATGCTGGCGATGACGGGGACGACTGGAGGAGTGGCTGCGGAAGACTTATCCGAACCCACACTGCAGGCGGAATCAGCAATTGCAGTAGAACAGAACCGTAGCGGCAGCATTCAGCTGGAAAAGCTGGATCGCGGACTGGTAGCTGCGGTGACGCAGGAGGGGGTATTTTTAAGCTGGCGGTTATTGGCTCAAGAAGTGAACGGTTACGGTCCAACGGGACTGACAGGAGCGGACTTTAACGTATACCGTGACGGTAAGAAGATCGCGACGGTGACCGACAGCACCAACTATGTGGATAAGGAAGGAACCGGAAATGCGGTGTACAGAGTAGCTTCAGTCGTAATAGGCAAAGAAAAGGATCGTAGCACCAAAGTGAAGCCATGGCAACAGGGTTACTATGAACTTCCTCTCCAAAAGCCTGCCGATGGTGTAACACCCGCAGGTGAATCCTATACTTATTCGGCCAACGATATGAGTGTGGGGGATGTGGACGGAGACGGGCAATATGAATTTTTTGTAAAATGGGACCCGTCGAACTCCAAGGATGTATCTCAGAAGGGGTATACGGGTAATACGTATGTCGATGCATATACGGCCGAAGGTAAGCTATTGTATCGGATTGATCTGGGCGTGAATATTCGATCAGGTGCACATTATACACAAATGATGGTGTACGATTTTGACGGCGATGGTAAAGCCGAGCTGATGTTCAAAACGGCTCCAGGGACCAAAACGATTTCTTTTGATAAGAAGGGCAAGCCGAAAAAAGAAAAGTATATTACTCTGCCACGTGAGGATCGCAAAGCAGGGATTACACATGAGGACGATTACCGTTTGAGTCGCTCGGATTATTATGAGCATGTGGTGAACATGTTCATGAACTGGACGAAGCATGAAGAAGTGGTCAAGGGACAATGGCCTGCTACGCTGGAGGAATGCTTTGGCATCGCTCCGAAGTACAGTTATCCGTTATCCCGAAAGGATGCGGAAAGCCTGACAGACTACTTTATGGATGTATATGCACCATCACGGAGCGACAAAAACAAGCTGAGAGAGTTCGAGGGCTTTATTGTCGATGGACCGGAGTATTTAACGATTTTCAAGGGGAAAACGGGTGCTGAGCTGGATACCATCCGCTATGAGCCGGAGCGTCATGACGATGGCCTCATGTGGGGCGACTACGCTATGACCCGAATTGAACCCGCCAACCGTGTAGACCGCTTCCTGGCAGGTGTGGCTTACCTGGACGGACGCAAGCCGTACGCCGTATTTGCACGCGGCTATTATACGCGTTCCACCTTGGCCACCTACACATGGGATGGCCGCCATCTCCAAAAACATTGGATGGTGGACAGTGGCTGGACACCAATGACCAATCCATTTAACGATGGTCCGCATGGGCGTGATGGAACGGACCCGAAATTTGGCACCTTGACCACACAGGGAGCGCATTCTTTGAGCGTGGTGGATGTGGACGGTGACGGCAAGGACGAAATCGTATACGGTTCCGCCACGATTGACCATGATGGCAGCCTGTTGTACAGCTCATTTGATGTCATGCCTCCTGAAAGCGCAACTCCGGGTCAAACCGCCAGATTGGGACATGGCGATGCGCTGCATGTAACCGATATTGACCCGGATCGCCCCGGCAAAGAAATCTTTATGGTACATGAAGGTGGCACTTACGCTCCATATGGCTATTCTTTGCGGGATGCCAAAACAGGTGAAATCATTTACGGCGCATATTCCGGCAAGGATACAGGTCGGGGAATGGTCGGTGACATCGACCCGGATCAGCGAGGTCTGGAGACGTGGGCCATAGGCCTGTGGACCGCAGCGGGTAAACAGCTGGATACGAAGATACCCGGTACCAATATGAGTATCAAATGGGCAGCTGATATGACCACACAAATCGTAAACGGCGCAATTGATGTAACCCCAACCATTGAGGATTGGAAACGAGGTACATTGTTGACCGCCACTGGAACCAAAACGAACAACTATACGAAAGGAACGCCATCGCTGGTAGCCGACATTTTCGGTGATTGGCGCGAGGAAATGCTCGTCCGTACAGCGGATAGCTCAGCAATCCGTATCTATCTGAGCACAGAACCTACGACGCATAAATTGTACACGTTGATGCATGATTCGCAGTATCGCACGGATGTGGCACGTCAAAATACCGGGTATAACCAGCCGTCCTACACGAGCTTTTATTTTGCATCCGATATGGATTGGGCGAATGTGCCGATTCCCAAGCTCTACACGCCAAAAGCCTTAATGGAGGAAGAGAGCAGTGACGAAGCGGATGAAGTAGAGGCAGCAGAGGTGGATGAGGCAAAGGCAGCAGAGGTAGATGAAAAAGAAGTCGATGGAACGAAAGTCGATGGGACGGAAATAGATGTGAAGGAATGATAAGCGGAGACTATTTCCCAAAATATATAATGAAATTTCTTGTCTCAAAAGGAGAGCCGTATTTACGGACTCTCTTTTTTTACGTCTTGATGTTATTGAGAATATGAAATGTAACCGCACACATGTAAAGTGTACGATATATTACTTGACGTAAAATTTGACACATATGTGAATTGAGGATAAATGTCAGGGATTTCATGGAGAAGCGAATTGACTGTATTTGTCCCTGTCTCTAAGATGTAATTATATTCCAGACAAAAACAGAGAATTGTGTAAGGGAATATAACGTAGAGAGGAGGGAATGAATGGACTCTTTAGCTGATCTCTCGGAAACCCCCTTAGCATTGGACACCCTTAGACGACATCCCTGTTATAACGAAGAGGCACATCGCTATTTTGCGCGCATTCATCTTCCAGTAGCCCCGGCATGCAATATTCAGTGCCATTATTGCAACCGCAAATTCGATTGCGTCAATGAAAGCCGTCCCGGCGTTGTTAGTGAACTGCTCACGCCGGAGCAGGCGGCGAACAAGACCTATGGCGTAGCGGCACAGCTGATGCAACTGTCCGTTGTCGGCATTGCGGGACCTGGAGATCCGCTGGCCAATGCGGAGGCAACCTTCGATACCTTCCGCCGGGTCCGTGAGACAGTTAAGGATGTCATATTCTGTCTCAGCACGAATGGCCTTACCTTGATCAGGCATATCGACAGGATTGTAGAGTTGGGTATTTCGCATGTCACGATCACGATCAATGCTGTAGATCCAGTGGTGGGGAGCCGCATTTATGGATGGGTCTACGATGAAGGAAAACGCTATGCAGGAGAGGAGGCCGCGCGGCTGTTGATTGACCGCCAGCTGGCAGGCTTGAAGATGCTGGCTTCGAGAGGCGTATTGTGCAAGGTAAACTCGGTGCTGATTCCCGAAGTCAATGATGCCCATCTGCCAGAGGTAGCCAGGGTGGTCAAGGAGCACGGCGCGGTACTGCACAACATTATGCCGCTCATCATCGCACCCGGCAGTCGGTATGAGCATGAAGGGATGCGGGCCCCCCGTCCCCGTCTGGTCCGGCAGCTGCAGGAGCAATGTGCTGAGGCGGGAGCTGTCATTATGCGCCATTGCCGTCAGTGCAGGGCGGATGCGATTGGACTGCTGGGCGAGGATCGCAATCAGGATTTTACATGGGAGAACATTGGGGCTGCTCCTCCCATGGATGAAGAGGCAAGGGCACAATTTCAGAAAGAACTGGATGAGAAGGTGAGAGTGAGAATGGAACGCAAGGAGGGACAATCGCACCACAAAAAAACGTCAACCGGGGTTGGATGTAGCTGCCCGTTATCGGAGGATAAGCCTGAAGCAAGCTTTACCTCAAAGCCAGTCCTAATCGCTGTGGCCAGTCGTGGCGGAGGGAAGGTGAATCAGCATTTCGGTCGTGCCAAGGAATTCATGATCTATGAAAGCGACGGGACTATCGTAAATTTCATAGGCATTCGTAAGGTGCAATCCTACTGCCATGGGAAAGCCGATTGCAATGGAGACAAGGTCGAGACGATGAAGGAGATCCTTTCCATGGTGCATGACTGTGCATTGCTGCTGTCGTCCGGCATAGGCGAAGCCCCCAAAGAGGCATTGCAGGATGCTGGCGTGCTGCCTATTGTATGCGGCGGGGATATTGAGGAATCCGTTCTGGAATATGTAAAATTTCTGCGTTATATGTATCCTGTGCAGAGCAATAAGGGAAGTAAGCGCAATAAGGGAGTTAAGGGCAATCATTCGGATTTACCCATTGAACATTTTGGAGGCTGAGAAAATATGAGACAAATTGCGTTTTACGGTAAAGGCGGTATCGGCAAATCGACAACCTCGCAGAATACACTGGCTCAGCTCGCGACCAAATTCAAACAAAAAATTATGATCGTAGGCTGTGATCCCAAGGCAGACTCCACCCGTCTTATTCTGAATACGAAGGCCCAACAGACAGTGCTACATCTGGCTGCTGAAAGGGGCACGGTAGAGGATTTGGAGCTGGAGGATGTTGTCCAAAAGGGCTTCGGTGACATTCTGAACGTGGAATGCGGCGGGCCAGAGCCTGGTGTCGGCTGTGCAGGACGCGGCATCATCACAGCCATTAATTTTCTGGAGGAAGAGGGGGCCTACGAAGGGCTGGATTTTGTTTCCTACGATGTACTGGGGGACGTTGTATGCGGGGGCTTCGCCATGCCGATCCGGGAGAAGAAGGCTCAGGAAATCTACATTGTATGCTCAGGCGAGATGATGGCTATGTACGCTGCCAACAATATTGCGCGCGGGATATTGAAGTATGCCAACAGCGGCGGGGTGCGTTTGGGCGGCTTAATCTGCAACAGCCGGAATACGGACCTGGAAGCGGAATTGATTACAGAGCTTGCAAGAAGACTGAACACGCAGATGATCCACTTTTTGCCGCGTGACAATGTCGTGCAGCACGCTGAGCTGCGCCGTATGACCGTTACCCAATATAACCCGGAACATAAGCAGGCTGCGGAGTATGAAGAGCTGGCAGGTAAGATTTTGAATAACGATATGCTAACGGTTCCGACTCCCATTTCCATGGAAGATCTGGAGGATCTGTTGATGGAATTCGGCATTATTGAGGATGAAGAAACCGCAATTAACAAAGCTGAGGCGTCCGGGCAGTAGGCTCCAGCTAGAAGGCTTAATGACGGAACCAACGTGTGATGATGGGGGGAGCTGAACGCGTAGCTCGCAGGAGGGAGGAATAGGCCAAATGAGCAGTATTGTGGATAAGGGAAAGCAGATCGTAGAGGAGATACTGGAGGTATATCCCAAGAAGGCCAAGAAGGACCGGACCAAGCATTTTGAGATCGCGGATGAGGAGCTTGTGAACTGCGGAACCTGTTCCATTAAGTCCAACATGAAATCACGGCCCGGCGTTATGACAGCAAGGGGCTGTGCTTATGCAGGCTCCAAGGGTGTGGTATGGGGCCCGATTAAAGACATGGTGCACATTAGCCATGGTCCCATCGGCTGCGGGCAATACAGTTGGGGTACCCGACGCAATTATGCGAATGGGGTATTGGGCATCGATAATTTTACCGCCATGCAGATTACAAGCAATTTTCAGGAAAAGGATATCGTGTTCGGCGGAGATAAGAAGTTGGAGGTGATCTGCCGGGAAATTAAGGAGATGTTCCCGCTGGCTAAGGGCATCTCCGTACAATCTGAATGTCCGGTCGGACTGATTGGTGATGATATCGGGGCCGTGGCTAAGAAGATGACAGAGGAGCTGGGCATTCCGGTCATTCCTGTACGCTGTGAAGGCTTTCGTGGGGTGAGTCAGTCTCTGGGCCATCACATTGCCAATGATGCTATCCGCGATTTTCTGATGGGGCGCCGCGAGCTGAAGGAGTCTGGGCCTTATGATGTCTCCATTATCGGGGACTACAATATCGGCGGTGATGCCTGGGCCTCACGCATTTTGCTGGAGGAAATGGGACTGCGGGTCATAGCGCAGTGGTCGGGTGATGGTACGATCAATGAGCTGGGGATTGCCCATAAATCCAAGCTCAATCTGATCCATTGTCATCGTTCCATGAATTATATGTGCACAACGATGGAGCAGGAATACGGAATTCCCTGGATGGAATATAACTTCTTTGGCCCGACGAAGACGATGGAGAGCCTCAGAGCGATTGCTGCCCGCTTTGACGAGACGATTCAGGAAAAATGTGAGCAGGTCATCGCCCAATATATGCCGCAGATGGAGGCGGTCATCCGTAAATACCGCCCACGTCTGGAAGGCAAAAAGGTGATGCTTCTGATTGGCGGACTGCGGGCAAGGCATACCATTGGTGCCTATGAGGATCTGGGTATGGAAATTGTGGCTACAGGCTATGAATTTGCCCATAAGGATGATTACGAAAAGACGTTTCCCGATGTAAAGGAAGGCACTGTTTTGTACGATGATCCAACGGCATATGAACTGGAAGAATTGGCCCAGCGGCTGAATATTGACTTAATGGGCGCCGGAGTCAAGGAGAAATACGTGTATCACAAAATGGGCATTCCCTTCCGTCAAATGCACTCTTGGGATTACAGCGGGCCTTATCATGGTTTTGACGGCTTTAAGATTTTTGCGCGTGATATGGATATGACCATAAACAGTCCAGTATGGAGCCTGCTGCCGTCCCGGCAGACTGCGGAGGTGCCGGTATGAGCGAGCGTCTGAACATTGTCGATCACAATCAGCTGTTTCGGCAGGATAAATATGTGCGCCAGCGTGAGGAGAAACGGGCCTTCGAGGCCCCTTGCTCGCCAGAGGAGGTTACCGCCACCCTAGAGTACACCAAGACCAAGGAATACAAGGATAAGAATTTCGCTCGTACATCTGTAGTCGTGAACCCGGCCAAGGCTTGTCAGCCGCTGGGAGCGGTTATGGCTGCGCTGGGCTTCGAAAAAACGCTCCCGTTCATTCATGGCTCACAGGGCTGTACGGCTTATTTCCGCAGCCATCTTGCCCGCCACTTCAAAGAGCCAGTTCCTGCCGTCTCCACCTCGATGACCGAGGATGCCGCCGTATTCGGCGGCATGCGCAACCTCATTGACGGTATAGAGAACTGCATTGCCTTGTATCAGCCGGAGATGATTGCGGTATGCACGACCTGTATGGCAGAGGTGATCGGGGATGATCTGTCTGCCTTCCTGGCCAATGCCCGTCAGGAGGGAGCCCTTCCCGAGGATGTGCCGGTTCCTTTTGCCAATACCCCCAGCTTCTCCGGTTCACATATTACAGGCTATGACGCCATGCTGCGCTCTGTGCTGGAGACGCTGTATAACAAGTCAGGCCGGACGCCGCAGTCTGGTCATGAATTGAAGCTGAATGTACTGCTCGGGTTTGACGGGTATACAGGCAATTTTGCGGAAATGCGGCGCATGCTGGGGATGTTCGGCGCTACGTATACCATTCTGGGTGACCACAGTAGTAATTTTGATTCAGGGGCTACTGGAGAGTACAGCTACTATTACGGGGGAACGCCGCTTGAGGATGTGCCCAAGGCCGCAGATGCTGCAGGCACGTTGGCGATCCAGCAGTACTCTCTTCGTAAAACATTAGGTTATATGAAGCAAACCTGGGGGCAGCAGGTGTCCTCCATCTCCACACCGCTGGGCATCCGGGCTACAGATCGGTTGCTTGAGGAGATTAGCCGCCTGTCTGGAAGAGAAATTCCCGAGGCATTGAAGCAGGAGCGCGCCCGAATTGTGGATGCCATGATGGATTCGCATGCTTATCTGCACGGCAAACGGGTGGCTATGGCGGGAGACCCGGATATGCTCATCGGCCTGATTGGCTTTTGTCTGGAGCTGGGCATGGAGCCGGTGCATATTGTTTGCTCCAATGGGGACCGGAAATTTGAGAAGGAAGCAGAGCTTCTGCTAAAGTCCAGCCCTTACGGTGCAGAAGCCACGGTTCATTCCGGTCAGGATTTGTGGCATATGCGTTCGCTGCTGTTCCAGGACCCAGTAGACCTGGCTATTGGCAGCTCCCATCTGAAGTTCGCGGCCAAAGAGGCGAAAATTCCTTTGCTCCGTGTGGGCTTTCCGATCTTCGACAGGCATCATCTGCATCGTTATCCGATTATCGGCTACCAGGGTGCGCTCAATCTGCTTACCCAATTCGTGAATACCGTACTGGATGTCATGGAGGAGCAGGCTCCGGATCATAGCTTTGATCTGGTGCGCTAATTGCTGTATCGCGTAGATGGAAGTTGACAGCTTGGCTTGTGATTTCAATGGATTCTATCTGAAATAAGGGGGTTGTGCGGATGGAGCCGGCTGTGTCTAACGGAAGGCTGGAGGTATCCTGCGGCAACAAAATTCCCAAAAGCACGCCCTGTCCCCGGCCTGTGCCGGGGGAGGCTTCGGGTGGCTGCTCCTTTGACGGGGCCCAGATTACACTGATCCCCATTGCAGATGCGGCTCATCTAGTGCACGGGCCGATTGCGTGTCTCGGCAATAGCTGGGAGAGCAGAGGCAGCCTGTCCAGCGGCCCGGAGCTGTCGGCGTATGGCTTCACTACTGATCTTGGAGAACAGGACATCATTTTTGGTAGTGAACAAAAGCTGCATGAATCGATCCGCTACATTGTCAGCCGCTTTGCTCCTCCCGCTGTATTTGTCTATACCACATGCGTCACAGCCCTCACCGGTGAAGATATCGAGGGAGTTTGCAAGGCTGAATCGGAGCAGCTGGGAACGCCGATCATTCCGGTGAACAGCCCGGGATTTGTGGGCAGCAAGAATCTCGGGACCCGGCTGGCCGGAGACGTGCTGTTCCAGCATATTATCGGCAGCACCGAGCCGGAACAGACAACCTCCCATGATATTAATCTTATTGGGGAATACAATATTGCCGGCGAGATGTGGCATATCGAGCGGCTGATGCAGCAGGCGGGAATGAGTATCCTGTCCCGAATTACCGGAGACGGTCGGTTCCGTGAGGTGGGATGGGCGCATCGTGCCAAGGCCAATATGGTCGTATGCAGCCGGGCTTTGCTGGGTCTGGCAGTCCAAATGGAGCGTAAATACGGCATTCCTTATTTTGAAGGTTCATTTTATGGAGCAAAGGAGACGAGTTATTCCTTGCGACAGATGGCTTACCTGACCGGAGATCGTGATGTGGAGCGACGGGTGGATAAGCTGGCTGCACGGGAGGAAATGAGGCTATCGCTGGAGCTGGAGCCCTACCGCAAGCAGCTGAAAGGAAAGCGGGCAGTGCTCTATACCGGGGGTGTAAAGAGCTGGTCTGTCATTACGGCTTTGCAGGAGCTGGGCATTAAGGTGGTTGGTGTAGGCACGAACAAAAGCACTGCCGAGGATGTATCCCGGATTGCTGACCGTATCGGAGATGATGCGGAATACATCCCGGAAGGCGGCGCCCGGCAGATTCTCAAGACCGTACGGAGCCGCAAGGCAGACATGGTCATTGCCGGGGGCCGGAACATGTATATGGCGCTTAAGGAACAAATTCCTTTTGTGGACATCAATCAAGAACGGCACAAAGCCTATGCGGGCTATGACGGGCTGTTATCTCTGGCGAAACAGCTTGTGCATACGCTACAGCATCCGGTATGGGAACTGACCGCCAAATTGGCTCCATGGGAGGAGGAGACGGAATTTGCCGATTAAATCCGCCACGAAGCCTGTCAGTGTCAACCCGCTCAAGGTAGGACAGCCTTTGGGCGGCGTGCTGGCTCTGCAGGGGATGTATCGCTCAATGCCTTTGCTGCACGGCGCTCAGGGCTGCTCGGCCTTCTCCAAGGCGCTGCTGACTCGCCATTTTCGAGAGCCGATTGCCGTTCAGACCTCTGCGCTGCAAGAGATGGACGTTATATTTGATGGAGACCGGAATCTGGAGGAGGCGCTGGATCATATCTGGTCCAAACACCATCCAGATGCCATCGGCGTTATCAGCACGGCCCTCACTGAGGTGGCAGGCGTTGATTTTCAGTCTAGAGTAAAGGCGTTCAAGCGAGAACGGGCCTTGAAGGACAGTCTGCTGTTTTCTGTATCGCTGCCTGATTTTCACGGCTCTCTGGAGACGGGCTACAGCAGTACAGTAGAGTCGCTAATGGATGCCGTACTCGGGTTAGCCGGAGGCAAGTCCCCCAAAAAACAGCGCCGGACGCAGGTCAATCTGCTGCCGGCTTCTTATCTGACTGCCGGAGATGTCATGGAAATCAAGGATATTATTGCTTCCTTCGGCCTAGAGGTTATTACACTCCCCGATATCTCCACTTCCTTGTCCGGTCACCTGCTGACAGGTTTTTCCCCTTTGACGAGAGGGGGGACTCCGCTGGATTCAGCCTGCCAGATGCTGGAGTCTTCCTGCACCATTGCCATTGGCGCGAGCATGGAGCGTCCGGCGCGCAGGCTGACTCATGCCGCAGGCATTCCCTACCACTTGTTCACGGGTCTGTCTGGCTTGGCCGCGAGCGATGCATTCATACATTTTCTGCAGAAAATCAGCCGCGAGCCAGCCCCTGTTCGCTTCCGCTGGCAGCGTGAAAATCTGTTGGACAGCATGCTGGATGCCCATTTCTATTATTCCGGCGCTTCCGCTGTAGTGGCGCTAGAACCGGATCATATGCTGTCGACCGCAGCCTGGCTGGAGGAGATGGGAGTGGAACTGAAACGGCTAATTACACCCTGCAGCACGCCTGCGCTGCAAAAGACAGAACGGGAAGTCTGGATCGGTGATCTGGATGATGCAGAGGAGAGCGCGCAGGGCGTTGATTTGTGGATCAGCAATTCGCATGGAAGAAAGGGAGCGGCACGGGCTGGCGCCTCATTCGTGCCGGCAGGCTTGCCGGTGTATGACGAGCTGGGCGCCCACACATCCGTAAGCGTCGGATACCGTGGAACCATGGAGTGGGTGAACAAAGTAGGCAATGTATTGCTTGCCGAGAGGGGGAGGGGAGGATGAAGGTTGCATTTGCGACAGAAGACGGTGTGCTTGTGAATGCTCATTTTGGGCAGAGTCCTATGTTCACTGTATTCGAAATCCGGCACTCAGGCGTCCAGTTCCTGGAGCATCGGCGGATAGCCCAGGGAAGCGATGAGAACGAAGCGGGTAAGATCGCCAGCCGAATTGGCCTGATTGAGGATTGTGCCTTGATCTTTCTGGTACAAATCGGCGCTTCGGCCGCCGCACAGGTTACCAAACGGACCATTATGCCTGTGAAGGTGGCCTTCGGCAGCACCATTGAGGAGCAGGTCCAGCGTCTCCAGAATATGCTGGCTCGCAATCCGCCCATGTGGCTTGCCAAAATCCTGCATGCTGAGGAGGGCAGCGGCAAAGCCGGACCATGAGTCTTCAGTAAGGAAGAATAACCGAAGAACAACCAGATATGGTGTCAAGATCCTGCGGACCGAATATCTTAAAGGCGGGAGCCGCACATGGAGGGGTGGACGAATGGTACAGCTGCTGGAAGACAGTAGATACGGACGCCAGTTGAAGCTGCTGGGAGTGGAAGGTCAGAACAAGCTAAAGCAAGCTACTGTTATGGTCGCAGGCATCGGAGGATTGGGAGGAACAGCGGCCATGTACCTAGCCGCTGCCGGAGTGGGGAAGCTGATATTGGCCCATGAGGGCTTAATCCATCTACCTGATATGAACCGGCAGGTGCTGATGGACAGCGGACGAATCGGGGAGGAACGGATGGAGACGGCATTGCAGCATTTGCATCGTATTAACCCAGAGACCCAACTTGAGGGCCACGCCCACAGAATCACGGAAGAATCCTCTGGACCATGGGTAGAAGCGGCGGATATCGTGATTGATGCACGGTATGACTTTCCGGAAAGATATGCGCTGAACAGACTATGTGTTCGACATGGCAGACCGATGATAGAAGCGGCCATGTACGCCTATGAAGTATCATTGATGACCATTGATTCCGGTAGGACGGCATGCCTGGAATGTCTCTACCCGGAAGGCGGACAGCCTTGGGAGCCTCTGGGATTCCCGGTTCTGGGAGCCACCTCGGGTTTGATTGGCTGTATGGCTGCATTGGAAGCGGTCAAATGGATTACAGATGCGGGCAATTTGTTCACTGACCGTATGTACCGTATGAATGTGCTGGATATGAGTAGCTGCACTATAGCAGTCAAACGCAACCCGTGTTGCCCTTGCTGCGGAACGGGAGGGGATATAGATGAGTCAGTTGCATATTTGTGATACGACACTTCGTGACGGAGAACAGGCTCCGGGCGTTGCCTTTTCGGCCGAGGAGAAAACTGAAATTGCCATCATGCTGGACTCGGCGGGGGTGGAGCAGGCTGAGATCGGAATTCCGGCAATGGGAAAGGCGGAGTGCAGGTCTATTGCCAGGATTGCTGCTCTCGGACTTCAGATGAAGCTAATGACCTGGAATCGCGCGGTGTTCACGGATATTGATGCAGCTGAATCGACAGGCGTCGGCTGGGCCCATATTTCGGTTCCCGTGTCGACGGTGCAGATGAAGTCCAAGCTGGGTATGAATCCTGAGCAGGTGACAGAGCTGATCCGCAAGTCTGTCGATTACGGTCAGTGTAAAGGATTGACTGTTTCCGTAGGCTTTGAGGATGCTTCAAGGGCAGATGACCTGTTCCTTGAGCAGTTGGCGAATCAGCTCTACAGGGATGGCATCCGGCGCTTCAGATATGCCGATACGCTGTCTGTTCACCATCCCGCTGCGATAGCTGCCCGTATAGACAGGCTTATATCGCGCGTGCCGCAGGATGTGGAGCTTGAGATTCACTGTCATAATGATTATGGCCTAGCGCTTGCCAATACCCTGGCAGCTTTGCAGGCGGGAGCTGTCTGGGCCAGTACCACAGTGTCGGGCCTTGGGGAAAGGGCAGGTAATACGGCGCTGGAGGAGGTGGTGATGTCGTGGAGGGACCTATATCAAGGAACCTGCAGCGTCCGTCCCGAACTGCTGAACCCGCTGGCTGCACTGGTGTCTAAAGCCTCCAACCGAATCGTTCCCGAAGGCAAGCCAATTGTGGGAGACTTGGTATTCGCCCATGAATCCGGCATACATATCAACGGTCTGCTAAAGGAGCGCGCCGCCTATCAGGCCCTTGATCCAACCGAGCTGGGCACTGACCATTCGTTCGTACTCGGCAAGCATTCGGGCAGAAGTGCAGTTCAATATATGCTGGAGCAGGAAGGAATCGAGGCGGGCTCCGGTGAAATCAAGTTTGTGCTAGAGCGACTTCGCCTAGTCGGTGAAGATCCCAAGCGTGTCATCCATAGCGCGGATTTAAGGCGCTGGCTGCAGTATTATCCGGCAGAGCTGCCGAAATAACCGAAAAGGCGTTCCCGTCCGGTAAGTGTGACCGTGACTGGAACGCTTTCTTGTATATCTTTTAATTTCACAACCCGAGTCTCCAAATTTGCTGGTTAAACGAAGCCGTTCAGAAGGGTATAATAAAATATAGTGCTGTATAAAGTGCGTATATATGGTTTTACAGCAGACAGGTTCGAATCTTATAACCATTACACGCTGATCTGGAAGGACGGCTATGGGCAATTGGAGGAATGCTTGTGGGAATGATGTTTTCTTTTCTAAAAAAATATCGAGTTCCAGCCATCGCAGCGCTCGTGATGATGTTGCTGGAATTGACGGTAGAGCTATCGCAGCCATATTTGATCTCTAAAATCATTGACGAGGGCATCCGACAGCAGGATTTGTCCGTCGTCTGGTTATGGGGCAGTGTACTGGTGGGGAGTGCCGTTATCGCTTTTATGGCGGGGATATCCAGCTCTTTTTTTGCTTCACATGCAAGTCAGGGCTTCGGCTATGATTTGCGGGAAAAGTTGTACCGTAAAGTGCAATCTTTTTCGTATCCTGTGTTTAAACGTTTTGCTACTTCGTCGCTGATTACGCGCCTGACCGGGGATGTCACGCAAGTACAGGATACGGTGTTTATGAGCCTGCGGTTTATGACACGGGTTCCGCTTGTAGTCATCGGCAGTATTGTGATGGCACTGGTTGTACATTTCAGGCTTGGGCTGCTATTGGCCGTTATGGCCCCGGTGCTGTTCGTGTTTGTGCTGGTGATGATGCGGCGAACGGTCACTTTATTTAAGGGTGTCCAGCGTCGCCTGGATGACGTTAACGGAGTGATTCAGGAGAATCTGACAGGCATCCGACTCATCCGGGTTTTTGTGCGGATGCGGCATGAAATCGAACGTTTTGCCCATTACGGAGGCGAATTGATGAAAGGGACGGTGTCCGCTTTGCGCTGGACAGAAACGACGATGCCGTTCATTTTGTTTACGATGAATGCAGGGATTATTGCAGTACTTTGGTTCGGACGCGGCCAAATTTCCACTGGGGATGCCAGTGTAGGACAGGTGGTTGCAGTCGTCAATTATTCACTGCGGACGATTGGAGCCTTGTCTGCCTTATCAGGTATCGTTGTTGTATTTTCCCGGGCAACTGCATCTACCGGGCGGATTCGAGAGGTATTGGAAACATCTAATGAAGATAGGCAAGAGCTGGAGCTTGTTTCAACGCATCATACACGGATTGAGGGACAGGTGGAAATGGACCGGGTGAGCTTTCATTATCCGGGCAGTGATTTAGCTGTACTAAAGGATATATCTTTTAAGGCGCGATCAGGCGAGCGGATAGCTATTATGGGGGCCACTGGCTCGGGCAAATCCTCACTTGTTCAGTTGATTACACGTCTGTATGAAGAAGATGAAGGTCATGTGCGCTTTGACGGAAAGGACGCTCGTGAACTGGACGCGTCCATATTACGAGAGGCGATTGGCTATGTCCCTCAGGAGGTACTGCTATTCACCGGCTCGATTCGGGATAATATTGCTTGGGGGCTGGAGAATGCCAGCCTGGAGCAAATTAAGGAAGCCGCACGCATGGCGCAAATTCATAATATGATTGAACGCTTGCCGCAAGGCTATGACACGATGCTCGGGCAACGTGGCGTCAATCTGTCTGGGGGACAGAAACAGCGGCTTTCGATTGCCCGCGCACTGGTGCGCCAGCCGGCAGTGCTGATTTTGGACGACAGCACAAGTGCGCTGGATGTAGGGACAGAAGCAGCACTACTGAATGCACTCGATGGTCTGTCCTGCACGACATTTCTCATTACGCAGAAGATCAGCTCGACCGCATCGGCAAATCAGATTTTACTGCTGGATGAGGGTCGCCTGATGGCAAGTGGAAGCCATGAGCATCTCATGGATAGTTCGGATCTGTATCGGCGTATCTATGAATCACAATATGGAAAGGAGGAGTCGCATGTTTAAGGAACTCATTGAACCGTTCCGTCAGCCTACACCGCCGTCCGGTGTGCTGCGAAATCCGGCGGGAGCTGAAGGACGCCGCAAGGCCAAAGCGAAGAATTGGTCTGGCACATTAGGACGGATATGGGCTTATCTGGCCCGCCGTAAGGCCAAACTGATGCTGGTACTGTTCATGGTACTACTCAGCTCCGGGCTGGCTCTGCTGGGTCCATATCTGGTCGGCGTAGCGGTAGATGATTTTCTCGAAGGTCCGGGTGGACGCACGTGGATTTATTTTCTCATCGGATTAGGAGCTGTATATCTGCTCAACTCGCTGACCTCCTGGCTGCAAAATATCTGGATGATCGAGATTGCCCAAGAGACGGTGTACCGCATGCGTTTCGATCTGTTTTCACATTTGCATCGACTACCGATTCCTTTCTACGGCAAACGTCAGCAGGGAGAGATTATGAGCCGTCTGACCAATGATATTGAAAATGTCAGTTCTACGCTGAACAGTTCCGCCATTCAGATTTTTTCAAGCATATTGACGCTAATCGGTACACTCACGGTGATGCTGTGGTTAAGCCCGCTGATGACCCTGCTGACCTTTATCGTGGTGCCGCTAATGGCTGCCGGGATGCGCTGGATTACACGTCGCACCGGGCCCTTATATAAGGAACGCCAGAAGAATTTGGGCGAACTGAACGGATACATCGAAGAAACACTGTCTGGGCAGCAAATTATTAAAGCATTTTCGCAGGAAAAGAGAGTCGTCCGTGGTTTTGGCGAGCGTAATGACCGTATTCGGCTATCGGGTTTCTGGGCACAAACGATTTCAGGCTTTATACCGAAGCTGATGAACGGACTGAATAATCTCAGCTTTGCTATTGTAGCGGGGATCGGTGGGATTTTGGCCATTCGCGGCTCCATCACTATAGGTACAATTATTGTATTCGTAGAATATGCCCGCCAGTTCACCAGACCGCTGAATGATTTGGCTAACCAGTGGAACACCCTGCTGTCCGCCATTGCCGGAGCTGAGCGTGTATTTGAAATATTGGATGAAGATGAAGAGTCCAAGGATGAACGCAGCGCAGTGGAGGTAGCGCATGTGGAGGGGGCGGTGCGGTTTACGGATGTTTCCTTCGGTTATGATGAGGGAAGCGCTACGCTGGAAGGTATCTCTTTTGAAGTCAAACCTGGTGAAATGATCGCACTAGTCGGCCCGACCGGGGCAGGAAAAACGACACTGATCCAGCTCCTTTCCAGATTTTATAGCCCCGACAAGGGAACGATTACGGTGGACGGACGCGATATCACCACCATACAGCGTGAAAGCTTGCGCTCTCGCATGGCATTTGTGCTACAGGACTCCTTCCTGTTTCAGGGGACGATTCGTGAAAATATCCGCTTCGGCAGACTGGACGCCACCGATGAGGAGGTTGAACAAGCATCGAAACTGGCCAACGCCCATTCCTTTATCATGCGGATGAAGGACGGATACGACAAGGTGCTGGAAGCGAACGGCAGTGGCATCAGTCAAGGGCAAAAACAACTGTTGGCTATTGCCCGTGCTATTTTGGCCAACCCTTCCATCCTTGTACTTGACGAGGCAACCAGCAGCATCGACACCATTACCGAGATGAAGATACAAGAAGGACTGGAGCGGCTCATGCAGGGTCGAACAAGTTTCGTCATCGCGCATCGGCTGAATACCATTCGTCAGGCTGACCGGATTCTGGTCTTGAAGGATGGCCGTCTGGAGGAGCAGGGTTCTCATGATGAACTGCTGGCTCACAAAGGCTTTTACAGTGATTTATATTATGGTCAGTTGAGAAAGCAAAGCTCTTAAGCGGCTCGCGATTAACAGCTTTGCAGGTATACTTAAAAAGGGCTACCCCGGGGTGGTCCTTTTTAAGTATACCTTTTTACAGGTACCTACTATTAAAGTTTTATTACATCATCAAATATACCCATACCCCGTATATGTATGTTAGTATGGGTATGCAAGAATAAAATTCCACTTCAAAGGAGAGATCATCATGAAAATCGCAATCATGCTTTTCGATGGAATTACGGCATTAGATGCAATGGGTCCATACGATGTATTTGCTGCTACACTGAAATGTGAAGTGAAGTTTGTCGCTAAGAAAAAAGGGTTAATCAAGCTGGACTCAAATATGGGTTATTTGCATGCCGATTACAGCTTTTCTGAAGTTAGTTCAGCTGATATTCTTGTTGTTCCTGGATGCAGTCCGCCAAATTATAAAACCCCAATGAATGACGAAGAAACGTTAAATTGGATTCGCCAAATACATGAAACTACAAAATGGACCACGTCGGTTTGTAACGGCTCTTTGATTTTGAGCGCAGCAGGCTTGTTAAATGGAACCGTAGCCACCAGTCATTGGGGTTCCTTAGACCTGCTCCAATCTCTTGGAGCCATTCCAACAGATGAGAGAGTGGTTCGTCAGGGCAAAATGGTTACAGCAGCCGGTGTCTCCTCTGGTATTGATATGGCACTCCAGTTAATAGCTTGGGAATTGGGAGAAGACATGAGTAAAGGAGTCCAGCTGATTTTGGAATACGATCCTCAGCCTCCGTTTGACACGGGTTCACCCAAGAAAGCTCCTGCTAAATTGGTAGAACAAATAAGAGGCATGTTACAGGAGTTTGCAAAACAGGAGCCCAATAGCTAGGCTCAATAGGTCTGTATTTTTTTTACAATAGCCCTATTTCAACTAGTATAGTTTACACATAGTAAAGGGTTACATAGTGTAAATGGTTGAAGGGGGTTACAAACATGAGCAGCTTACCTAAGTCTGCTACATTTCCACTTTTCATTCTGATGTGAATTTGTTTATTGCATCATTACGGTTGGTGCAATTATAGGCATCGTTGTGCAGATATGGCTGCTCGATTATCTCATCAAGAGACTTGGAGAGATGAGGCTAATACGTCTCTCTTTGATCATGACAGCCATCGCTTTATTGTTAATGTTAAGGATGTATGCAACGTGGCTGGTGTAAGCCGGGTCACATTCTATAAGCACTTTCAGTCCATGAACGAACTGATCTTTGAGGTTCAGATGGAAATCCTGGGGAGCATGACCGAATTTGTTAGAAGGGCGCCTTCAGCCGAAATGAGCGGGAAGAAGATGCTTACTTCGATGCTTGATGCATGGATTGATTACGCTTGGCAACATCCGGAATACATCAAGTTTATTCTTTTATTCGATCTGCATTACGAAGCTTATGATTCAAATCAAGAACTCAAAGAACAGTACAAAAATTTTGTTAGCAGGGGAAAGGAACGACATTTCCTGATGGATGCTCTGGAAGCTGGATTCCAAGATGGATCATTGAAGTCTGATACGGAACCCTTAAAGACCGCTCATTTTATCTTCACGTCTATGATGGGTATACTCCAGAAAATGAGTCTGACGTCCAAGGACGATTGGAATAACGAACTTGCGGATATACAAATTGCTAACCGATTTGTGGGAATGTTGATTCAGTATTTAAGTCCAGAAAGTGATAAATCCCCAACCTTTTAGGCAGGAGTCGCCTGCCGTATTCCAAAGGATTTCAGATCGTCCGATGGAGTGAAATAGAAGTACATGGCTCAGTCTGTTAAACTGTGAAAATAGAGCGGTTGCAGATACGTTGTCGTGTTAGCCTTATCTATTTTGTGGAGGTGCGGGGATGAACGGAAGTCTGTTTGAGCCACGGCTACGTGACGGGGATTATATTCCCCGTTTTTTTGCTTACTATTACAAGCAATGGCATGACTATACCATGTCTTACCACGATCATCATTCTACCGAAATTATGTACATGATTTCCGGCTTTTGCAGGGTAGATGTACAAACGGGAGAGAATGTGGAAGAAAGCATCACGCTGCGTAAAGGCGAGTTTATTATGCTGGACGCAGGTGTACCGCATCGGCTGGTGGTGGAAGGAGAACAACCGTGCCGGATGCTAAATGTAGAGTTTGGTTTTAAGGAGGGAGTGAGAGTAGGGCCGTCCATCCGACAAATGGCAGCAGAGGAGCAGGAGGTCACGACTCTCATGTCACGTCCGTTCCCGTATTTGGTACTATCGGACCCGGAAGAGTTATATTATGCGCTGAAAAGTCTCGTGCTGGAGCTGGACCAACGAAAAGAACAGCCGGGTGCAATGGCCGAGATGCTTTTTATGCAATTGCTAGTACGAATTGCACGTCTACGGGAAGAGGCAGAGCGCAGCAACACGCAGCAAACGGATATGTACATCAAACGATGCATTGAATTTCTCCATCTGAACTATGACCGAGATATTGTGGTTAAGGACATGGCAGCAGCCGTGAATCTGCATCCAGGTTATTTGCACCGCATTTTCAAAAAACATACTGGACAAACGCTTACCGCGTATTTAACGATGCTGCGAATGGACAAGGCCCGTATGCTACTTCAGCAAACGGACATTCCCATTCAAGAAATTGCCGATTATGTAGGCGTGGCCAGCAGGCAATATTTTCATATGTTGTTCAAAAAGCACACAGGCCAAACCCCTGTAGAATACCGCTCAGCTGTGGAGCGCAATGTGAGGAACTATGCGGAGGAGGTTGGGAACTGATAATAAGAAGCCTCTGAACCATTGCCGATTTAGGTCGGTATGACTCAGAGGGCGTGGTTAAAGTTGGGTCATTTCCCAAGCCACATATTTTCCATCTGTTCAAGTGATCTCCCCTTGGTTTCGGGAACCTTGCGCCATATAAAGACTACGACGAACAACGAGATGGCTCCGAATAACCAGAAGGTATTGGACGGGCCGGCTGAACTCAGCAGAGGAGGGAAGGCCTGCGATACTAGATAATCGCCGGCCCACAATGCCATCGAAGCGATGGCTACCGCTTTGCCGCGAATGCGGTTCGGAAAGATCTCCGAGATCATAACCCATACGATCGGTCCAAGCGATATAGCATAGGAGGCCACGTAGATCAATATTAGGATGAGTACGAGCGGTCCGGTGGTCAAACCCATTTTGAATGCGGCTCCAATAATGACCAAACAGCAGGTCATCAACGAGGTGCCGATGATCAGCAGGACTTTTCGTCCCGCTTTGTCGATCAGCCATACGGATACGATGGTGAACAACACATTGATCAACCCGATCCAAATGGTCTGGGTCAAAGAAGCGTCCGTACCGAGTCCCATTCCTTTAAAGATAACCGGCGCGTAATACAAAATGGCATTGATACCGGTAATATGCTGCATAATGGCGAGCATGACACCGATAAAGAGAGCGACCCGAATACCGGGAGCAAACAATTGCTTCAATGAGTTGTTCTCATTTTTGAATGATTCCTTGATATCAAGCACTTCCTGCTTAGCGGCTTCTTCACCGTGAATTTTCAGCAAAATCGGCAGCGCTTCATAAGGCCGATTCTGTTTAATAAGCCATCGCGGGCTTTCGGGTATGAAGAGCATCAAGAGCATAAAGATCAGTCCGGGAACGGCTCCCACTCCGAACATCCAGCGCCAGGCTGTTGAGACACCCCAGGCTTCATCCCCCATGCTGACGATCCACGAATTCTGAAAATAAACCAGGAAAATCCCTGTTACGATCGCCAACTGATTTAAAGCAACCAAACGACCTCGGTATTTTGCGGGAGCAATTTCCGCGTTGTACACCGGACAAACGGTGGAAGTGATTCCTATGCCAATGCCGCCGATCATGCGAAAGATAACATACCCGGTGAACGTGTCTTGAAGCGCAGAGCAGATCGAGCCGACGACGAATAAAAATCCGGCGGCCAGTAATACCTTTTTTCTGCCGATCTTTTCACTCATGTAGCCGGAGAGAGCCGCTCCGGTGACACTCCCGACAATCAGACTTGACACCGCCCAACCAACCTGAAATTCGCTCAGCGAAAAACGTTGCTGTAGGAATTCGACTGCTCCCGAAACAACCGCGATATCAAAACCGAACAGGATACCTCCGAGCGCAGCTACGATGGATACCAACGTCACAAAAAGCATATTAGGTTTTTCTGATTGAAGCGCTTTCCGTTGAGCGCTTTCATTATTGATGATTACTGCCATATGATCATCTCCCCTCCAGATCTCTGGAACCTCATTCCGTTCTTCGAGGAGAAGTATAACATGCGCTTATAAAAGAAAGGCCGGTTATCGTCTTCAATAAACGGACCTTTTCATGCACGATTTTGGCTTCGGTTCCCGAATCGGAGATAGAGGGGCTGAACCTAGCATTACCTTGTCATTCGAGCTTAAAAAAATCCATGCTGATAGTCGGCATGGATGAATCTCACTATTTTTGGCCTTTAAACTCAGTGGGAGGAACGCCCGTTATCTTTTTAAAGACGCGGCTAAAATAGTTCGGGTCCTTATAACCCACTTCAAAGCTGATTTCCTTAAGAGTAAGGTTGCCAGCCTTAATCAGAGAGATGGCTTTATCAATCCGCAGCCGGGTTACAAAGTCGATAAATGTTTCTCCGTATTCCTGTTTGAAAATTTTGCTGAAGTAGTGAGGATTCAAATGGACAAAATCAGCCACTTCTTCCAGCGAAAGATCATCGTTGAACCGTTCCTCGATATACATTTTCGCCCTACCCAGCATAGTCAGTGTTTGAACCTCTCGCTGTTCGCGTATCCGTTGCAGTGCTGACATGACGTACGTCTGCTGAAGCATTCCATTCTCCGCTTTGATGGCAAGCAAAGAAGCGTTTCCAGCCTCTGATGACTTTAGTTCGTCAAAGTGGCAGTAACCTCCATCCCGTTTACGTAGGGTGGAGGCAAAAACAGCTTCAAAATAGGATTTGCGAAGTCCTTCCTCGCCGTTATGCAGCGATCCGATTCCAATGGCTGTCTTTATACCAAGTTGCTGCTGGGCAAGCTCGGAAAGCTGCTGAACAAGGTGTTTAACCAACTGGCGCCAGTCGTTTTCGCTAGTGGCAGGCGGCTTGCGTAAAAAAGTGGCTACATGATGGTCGATCAAAGAGCTTACAATGGCATTCGGGCCATGCGTTTTTACATAGCTTCGGAAATGATCGTAAATTTTCTTTTTATCCTGCTCGTCCGTATATCCGTCAAAGGCGGCAATGATGGCGCTTCCCTGATCAAGAGGAAAGTCCAGCCATTCTGATAGCTGGGAAGCGCTCGAATCCACGGTCTGGTCGACCATAAGCATTAAAGCTAGCTCATTTTCTGCGAGCGGCATTAACTGTGAGATTTTATGCCTAAGCTCCAATTCTTCCGTACGTGCCCGCTTCTCGCACTCAATTTCTTCAATCAGTCGTTTCAATGTGCCGATGATGAGTTCTCGCTTCGCCGGCTTCAGAATATATTCTTTTACGCCCAAAGAGAGCGCCTCCCGGGCATAGGCAAAATAATCGTAGGCAGTGACGAGCACGAATCGGGTATCGGGAAGCCGCTCCTTTAATTCACGAAGCGCCGCAAGCCCGTCAATTCCGGGCATATTGATATCCAGAATGGCAATATGGGGACGGTGCTCTTCCGCGCATTCAATCGCCATGCGGCCGTTGCCGGCATGAATAAACCGGAATATCCCCGGCATCGCCCGTTCCACTGTCAATTCCAGTCCTTCCCTCTCCAAAGCCTCGTCATCCGCGATCAACAACCGATACATCAGTCCGCTCACTCTCCTTCTTGACTGGAATTCGTATGGTTATGGTAGTACCTCGTCCGAGATTGCTATTGATTTCAACCATTTCTTCTTCCTTTCCGTAGAACAACTGCAGCCGCCTAAACACATTTTGCATTCCAAGTCCTGTTGAACTGCCGCTTTCGGCTTCGCCTTTAAGACGGAGTACGGACAGTCGGGTTTCCTCCGTCATACCCTTTCCGTTGTCCGAGATTTCAATTTGTACATCCTCGTTCGCTCGCGACAATGTCAACGTGATAATGGCTCCGTCTTCCATATCTGCCACACCATGAAGAAAAGCGTTTTCAATAAATGGCTGGATCGTCAAGGCCGGAATTTGCTGCTGAAGTACGGAAGCGTCAAAGTGAAGAATAAAGAGAATTCTGTCCCGAAAGCGTGCCTGCTGGATGGTTACGTATTCGCGAATATGATCTAGTTCCTCTTGGAGTGTTACGGGTTTGTCCAGCTTTTGCAGGCTGTACCGTAGCAGATTGGACAGCGAAACGATCAGGTCGCTGGTTTTCTCCGCCCCTTCCAGGATCGCCAGCTTGGAGAGCACATTTAAGGTATTGAATAAAAAGTGCGGATTAATTTGATTTTGCAGAGCCAGAAGCTCCAGTTCCTTCACAAGCCGCCGCATTTCCAGACTCTGTTTATCCTTCTCAATGAGGATACTCAAATCGGCGGACATTTGCGAAATGGCGTCCGACAGTACGCCTAGCTCGTCATCCCGTCGCGGTTGGGGCTTGATGTTCAGATCACCTGTGGCGATTCGCTTCGCCAGTCCGACAAGTCTGCCGACAGGGCCAGTAATGCTGCGCGAGATCCAGATTGCAAGCAAAACCCCCATCAGCGCGTTCATGCCGAACAACGCGACTCCCCATCCGTTCATTCGCTCATTCTTGTTCCGGATGTTCTCAATGATTGGTCGGTAATAAGCTAGTTCAGCATCGATCAGTTGCTGACCCTCCTCATGAATATAGCTGACGGTTTTCTCAGCTTCAATATAATGTTCAAAAGCCGATTGAGGATCTTGTGCCTTTGCATCCAGAACTGCGGCTTGTTTCTGTTCAAGAAATGTGGCCAACAGATTCATGTAGTCCTCTTCGGCGAAAGAAGGGTCGGTCGAGTCGGAGACTTCCTGAATTCTGGCTTTCAACTGCATTAATTGGTGTTCTGTCGGACCCTGCACAACCTTATCGCCTCTTGGATTAAGTAGATAGGCATATAGGAGCTTTAAGTTGCTCTCCGCCGATTCGGAGGTTTGCTCAATGAGGAGAATTCGGCCAAGCATTTCATCGTAGCTCTGTTGTACGACCTTTCCGCTTTGGAATACAAAATAAGCGATGATATTGGCGAACACAACTAGAAGAGGGATGAACAGAAGCAGCTTCGTTCTGATCGTCATCGTCTGTCATCTCCGGACATGTTGTCGGGAGTGTCCGCATGCACTTCATATACCCTGGTGTATGTTAATTGCTGGGGATCATTCCCCTTTAGATAATCATTCAGCAATTTTATGGCCTTAGCCCCCATTTCTTCTGGCTGTTGAACAATGGTCAGTTCGATTTTGCGATCTTTGATCGCTTCCAACGTCTCGGCCATATCGTCAAAAGCGAAAATTTGCAAGTTCTGCGCTCCGCGCCGTTCCGAGGCTTCCAGAATGCCAAGGCCGTCCAGCGCACTGAATCCGACCATGTAGCGGATCTGCGGATACCGGGTGAGCATGTTCTGAGCTTGCTGTGCTGCCTGAAGCCGTGAAATATTTGAGGAGCGAATCTCCACAATGCGGAGCTTGGGATAGCGACCGATCACGGAACGAAATCCAGCAAGCCTGAGTCTCTGATTCTCAACACGCTCGCTACTGATCATAACTCCGATGTCGCCACGCTCTCCAGAGGCTTTCGCTAACAGCGCGCCCATCCGTTTTCCTGCTCCTTCGTTATCCGTTCCCACGTAAGCTAGTCTACGGGAGCCTGGTTCATCCGTATCGATCGTGATGACGGGGATGCCAAGTCCGGCTGCTTTGTCGATTAGTCGGCGATACTCTGGATCATTTATCCCTTGAACCAGAATTGCATCCGCCTTACTGGCGATCGCTTTATCCAGCAGTTTGACCTGCTCGGACGGATTAATGCGGTCCGGCCCGATATAATCGAGCCGCATACCGTACTGTTTCGCTTCCTTTCGGGCTCCTTGTTCGATTGACCGCCAGTAATAATTATCCAACTCCTGTGATATCAGTACGACTTTTGTATCGGAAACCCCGTCTTTTGGAGAAACCGTCTTCAATAACTCTGCAAATTGGTGAATTTGAAAAGAAGACAGAGTGAACTGAAAGAGCAGCCAGGCAAATAGCAGGAAGACGGGGATAAGGATAAATGTCCATTTACGGTTTGACATGTCTTGCTCCTTTGTCAATATTTAGAGACTTAATTCATTATACAGCAACAAAAGAAGCGTAGGCAGCTATCGTCAACGGCAAGCAGTATTTATTGATGCGAAAGTTAGGATTTTTGACACCTAAATACGAAACTGGTCATGATTTTGATAACGCTTTCCACGGGCCTATTGCTACAATGACGCTATATACCCATTCTAATTACCGGAGGTTGAATGCCGTGTCATTTAAAGTAGCGTTTATTGGAGCAGGAAGCATCGGTTTTACCCGTGGAATTTTACGAGATCTGTTATCGGTGCCGGAATTTAATGATATTGAAGTGGCTTTTACGGACATCAGTCAGCACAATTTGGATATGGTCACTGAGCTGTGCCAGCGGGATATTCGGGAGAACGGTTTATCGATACAAATACAGTCCTCTACGGACCGAAAGATAGCTTTAAAGGATGCCAAATACGTCATTTGTACGATCCGGGTTGGCGGTCTTGAAGCCTTTGCGACCGATGTGGATATTCCGCTGAAATATGGCGTGGATCAATGCGTGGGCGATACCCTGTGTGCAGGAGGCATCATGTATGGTCAGCGCGGCATTGCTGAAATGCTGGAAATTTGCAAGGATATCCGCGAGCTAAGTGCACCGGATGTATTGCTGCTGAACTACTCGAACCCCATGGCGATGATGACGTGGGCCTGCAATAAATACAGCGGTGTGCGTACAATCGGTCTATGTCACGGCGTCCAGCATGGGCATCATCAAATTGCCGAGGTGTATGGTCTGGAGAAGCAGGATGTGGACATTGTGTGTGCCGGAATCAATCACCAGACGTGGTACATTCAGGCGTCACATGAAGGCAAGGATCTGACAGCCGGACTGCTGGAGGCTTTTGAAAAACATCCCGAATATAGCCGCACCGAAAAGGTACGCATCGACATGCTTCGTCGTTTTGGCTATTACAGCACAGAGTCGAATGGTCATCTAAGTGAATATGTACCTTGGTACCGGAAGCGTCCGAATGAAATTCTGGACTGGATTGATCTAGGCAGCTGGATCAACGGAGAAACAGGCGGTTATCTGCGTGTATGTACAGAAGGACGTAATTGGTTTGAAACAGATTTCCCTAACTGGATGAAAGAAGATCCATTGGAGTACAAGGCGGAAAATCGCGGCGAAGAGCATGGTTCATACATTATCGAAGGTTTGGAAACCGGACGTGTATACCGGGGGCATTTTAATGTCGTAAATAACGGTGTGATTTCCAATTTGCCAGACGACGCGATTATTGAAGCACCTGGATATGTGGATCGGAATGGTATCTCCATGCCACATGTAGGAGACCTTCCGCTCGGTCTTGCTGCCGTCTGTAATGTAAGTATTTCCGTCCAGCGTTTGGCTGTTGAAGCGGCTGTACACGGAGATGATAAGCTGCTGCGACAAGCATTTATGATGGATCCGCTAGTAGGCGCGGTGTGTAATCCGAAAGAAATTTGGCAGATGGTTGATGAAATGCTGGTGGCGCAGGAAGCATGGCTGCCGCAATATGGAGCAGCGATTGCCGAGGCGCGTCAACGTCTGGCTGCAGGCGATCTGATTCCAACCCGACCCTATGAGGGAGCAGCACGACTTAAGGTGAAGACGGTTGAAGAAATGCAGCTGGATCGGGATGCCGCCAATAAAAATGCAGGGCAATCCGACAAAGGCAAGGATCGCGAAAAAGTGTAGAACAACAAGAGCAAAGATTGTCTTCACAACAATTAAAGGGTGTTTTCATGGTCATGAGGGCCTGAAAACACCCTTTTGCTGTCGATAGATATAACGATTTGGCATAGTTGGCGTTCTGGAGTTTATCATTGTCGATTTAGGCTGACGGAAATTAAAGAATACGGTCTTACTTTTTATGAATTTGCTCTTTTGCCGTCGATCCTAAATCTCCCGAAAGCTTGTCATAGCAGGGAAGTTCAACAAATGAAGGAACCGGTTTCAGAAAAAGAGGGGCCGCGATGAACCACTAGGGTGGCAATTCATATGCCTAATTAATAATGTAGTCCTTAATTTATTCAATTTACAGCAGATTTCCAGTTCACTATAATCTAACATAGGAGGTGACAAAAAGGGGAAAATGTGAGCGCATGGACAAATAGAAAGCGCTTACCTTTCGCAACTATGAACGCCGCTTTTTTTTGGAGAGAGTAGGCGTAACTCGCATTTAATCATGTAACAATCAGGTGCCGACATAGGAAGATTCAACAAAATCCACGGAAAGATAGGTGAAGCAATTGAAAACAAAGCAAGTGCTTCGTAAAAGCATGAAGTATGCTTTTGCGCTATCACTCGTCGCAAGCAGCTTTCTACCAGGTGCAGGATTTACGGATAAAATACATGCAGAATCCCATGTGGACAATCCTTACCAAGGGGCGACAAAATATATTAGCCCTGATTATGCGGCTAGTGTCGACACATCGATTGCCAAAATTACGGATGCCAATCTGAAAGCAAAAATGCAAACGGTCAAAACATTCCCGACAGCCGTATGGCTTGATCGTATCGCTGCTATTAACGGCGGTGGAGGCAAGCTTGGCCTGGAAGCGCATTTGGACCAAGTATTAGCGCAAAAGAAAGGCAGCACACCGATTACGGCGGAATTTATTGTGTATGATCTGCCCGGACGGGATTGTCACGCCTTGGCTTCCAATGGTGAATTGCCGCTGACCCAGGCAGGTCTGGAAACCTATAAAAAGGATTATATTGACAAAATAGCTGCTATTTTTGCAAATCCCAAATATAAGGATATTCGTATCGTAGCGATCATTGAACCAGACAGTTTGCCAAATCTGGTAACTAATCTGGATGATCCGAAATGTGCACAAGCCAAGTCTACAGGAATCTATGAAGCTGGCGTGAAGTACACAATGAATAAGCTGAACGAGATTCCGAATGTGTACAAATACGTAGATATCGGTCACTCTGGTTGGTTAGGTTGGGATAACAACCGTTCAGCAACGGTATCCCTGTTTACAACTATTTTCAAAGACACTAGCAAAGGTCTGGCCAGTGTAGATGGCTTTATCACGAATACAGCCAACACTTCACCGCTGACAGAACCTAATTTGCCTGATCCAAATCTGAATATCGGCGGACAACAAATCAAATCGTCCAAGTACTATGAATGGAATCCTAATTTCGATGAATCGGATTTCGCAGAGTCATTGCATAGAGATTTTGTCAGCGCAGGCTGGCCGAGCTCACTCGGTATGTTAATTGATACAGGCCGTAACGGATGGGGCGGACCTAACCGTCCGACTTCCGCAGTCGGCAATGATATTAACTCCTATGTAAACTCAGGCCGTGTTGACAAACGCTCGCACCGTGGTAACTGGTGTAATAACAGCGGAGCAGGTATGGGAACGCCGCCACAAACGGCTCCAGCTGGTCATATCGATGCCTATGTCTGGGCGAAACCTCCGGGTGATTCCGATGGTTCCAGCTCACTCATTCCGAACGATGAGGGTAAAGGCTTTGACCGTATGTGTGATCCTACCTATACAACCAAGGATGGCACATTAACAGATGCTCTACCGAATGCACCTATTTCAGGAGCATGGTTCCATGATCAGTTTGTGATGCTGGTACAAAATGCGTACCCTGCTATCGTGCCTTCCACTGGTGGTGTGGACCCAGCGCCTACAGCTCCAGCTGTACCGTCTGGCTTAAAGGCCGTAGCTGGTAATGCTCAAGTAACGCTGACTTGGAATGCGTCTACTGGTGCCGATAGCTACACGGTCAAACGTGCCACTAGCGAAGCAGGTCCTTTTACAGCCGTTGCGCCTCTTGTAACGGAAAGAGAGTACACGGATAAGGGACTGACGAACGGAACAACTTACTTCTATGTTGTAAGTGCTACGAATGCGAAAGGAACAAGTAAGGATTCCGCAACGGTAAGCGCTGAACCTAAAGGTACACCGACTGATCCGACGGACCCTACAGAACCAGCGGGAGATCTGGTTGTAATGTATCGGGCTGGGGACACTGATCCAGCGAATAACGCAGTCAAGCCTTTCTTTAACTTGAAAAATAAAGGAACAACACCTGTGAAGCTGAGTGAGCTGAAAATTCGTTACTATTTCACGAAAGATGGCAGCCAGGAGCTGCAATCTGCAGTAGACTATGCGCAAGTAGGTAATGATAACGTGCTGCGTACCTTTACTGACAACTATATTGAAATTGGTTTCAGTCCTGCTGCCGGTACGCTTGCTGCCGGAGCGCAAACAGGTGATATTCAGATCCGCATCAACAAAAGCGACTGGTCTAATCTGGACGAATCCAATGACTACTCCTTCGATCCAACCAAAACCTCTTATGCAGAATGGAACAAAGCAACGTTGTTCCACAATGATAAGCTGGTGTGGGGAATCGAGCCTTAGGATTTGGTCAGAACATGTGCCCTTGAATGATTGAAAAGTATTAAAAGAAGGTTACGGCATAACTGTCGTAGCCTTTTTTACGTCTTCGAATAAAGAATTTGATGACCAAGGGAATAAGCATTGAAATTGTGTATAATGAAAAAAAGAATGCTGTTCTACTGTGGAGGGTCATCATGAGCAAAAAGTTAATCTTAGATGTAGATACTGGCATTGACGACGCGCTTGCTATTGCGTACGCGGTCCATTCGCCGGAATTGGAGCTACTCGGTATTACAACCACCTTTGGTAATATCTCGGTGGAGGAGGCAACACGTAACTCACTGATTCTGCTGGAAAAACTGGGGGAAGAGGCTCCGGTCGTGTCTGGCGCTCACAAGCCGTATACTCGTGAGCTGTTCAAACCTTATTCCCGGCATATTCACGGCGAAGACGGTATTGGCAATCAGTTGAAAGGAGCACCCTCCCGTCAGGCTGCGTCTGGGGATGCCGCTGATTTTATAATCGGACAGGCTCGCCGCTATGAAGGCAAACTTACCCTGGTAGCTGTGGGACCGCTGACCAATCTTGCGATTGCATTGGATCGCTGTCCCGAATTGCCCCAATTGCTTGACCGCCTGATCATCATGGGCGGTGCGGTCACAGTGAAAGGGAATGTAACTCCGACGGCTGAAGCGAATATTTACGCCGATCCAGAAGCCGCAGCCTATGTGCTGGGAGCGGGTTTTCCGCTTACGCTCGTCGGGCTGGACGTCACGATGCAAACCCTGCTTCCACAGCAGGATGTGGACAAATGGCGTGAGCAAGGGACCGAGCTGGGCGCGTTTATGGCAGATATGACGGACTTTTATATGGAAGCTTATCGCAATTTCAGACCTGGTATTGCAGGCTGTGCTTTGCATGATCCTTTAGCCGTAGGGTTGGCTATTGATTCTAGTTTTGTGGAGACACGTCCAATGCACATTGCCGTTGAGGTGGGCGATTCCGCCGAGGTTGGTCGCACCCGTGAGGTGCAAAATGAGAACGAAGCTCAAGCACTGACTACGGTTGACGTGGCACTTAAAGTCGATGCGGAGCGATTTTTGCGTCATTTTCTTAGCCGGGTGGTATAAATTAGCCGGGTGGTATAAAAAAATAATTCAAAGATTGCCGATGAATCTGCATCGGCAATCTTTTGTGCATACATGTTTTAAGGGCTTTCATCTAGAGGTGGACTCACCGCTATAAAAATCCCACATCATGTTATAATGTGTACAATTGGATAAAACTGCCAGACTACAAAGGAGGAGATTGATTGTGTTTTCTGCTGCTCGACGACTACCTTTGCTGGAACATATGTATAATCATGCCCCGACAGGAATCGTGATTTTGTCGAGGGAAGGGAAGTGCCTGTACGTCAATCCCGCCTTTTGCAAAATGGTCGGATATGAGCAGGAGGAATTACTCGATATCCGATATTACCATCTCTTGTATAAAGAGGCTCAGGATCAGCGAGGGTTGAGGGAGGCTTATGCAGGTTGGCTACAGGCTACGGATCAAGTCTATAAGACAGAGCTGCGTTTGAAACATAAAAGGGGAACATCCGTCTGGCTAGCGCTGGAATTAACCATATTTGATGATGAGGCTACCGAACAATCTTATTTGATTGCGTATGCAATGAACATCACGGAGAAAAAGGACATGGAGCAGGTGCTTTCGGACAATGAGGATCTGTACATGCTGATTACGGAAAATACGCCGGATGTCATCTCTTACAGCACCGCAGACGGCATACTTCAATATATTTCTCCATCGGTGGAAAAACTCCTAGGCTATACAAAGCAGGAAATGCTCGGCAAAAAGCGGCTCCAATTCTACCATATTGAAGATGCCGATTATATGCGTGTACATGGACTTTTCAAGGAAACAGGCATCATGAAGCGGCGTGTTCGTCATAAGGACGGGCACTATTTGTGGCTGGAAGTATCGTACCGCATTATTCGGGATGAACAGGGCAAAATCAAGCGGGTTCTGTCCATTGGTCGGAATATCACTGAGCGCCAGAAGAGCGAGGAGAATTTGGCAAAAGCTCAGCGGTTGGCGATGTTCGGCTCCTGGGACTGGGATCTGGTCAACAATGTTATGCATTTTTCTAAGGAATTTCGCAGCATTTTTGGCTATCTCGTCAAGCCGGTTGAAACAAGTATTGACGCCTTCATGAAGGTGGTTCATCCCGAAGATACAGAACGGATGAAACAGATTATCAACAACGTTATTTTAAAGGGAATTCACGAAGAAACATTTTACCGGATTGTATTGCCCAATGGGGAACAGAAGGTACTGCGTTCGATTTGGGAAGCTGAGATGGACGAGCAGGCAGGGAAGCCTGTTCAAATAGTCGGGATGATACAGGATGTTACAGAGCACCGGGAAATGGAGCAGCGCCTGCGTGAAAGTGAAAACCGCTATAAGTCACTATTTCAACATAATCCACTCGGGATATGCGCCATGAATATGGAAGGTCATATCTTGAGCGTGAATCCGAGCTTGGAAGAGCTTACGGGTTATACGAAGGATGAGTTGCTTGGGGCTGACATACTTATCATGGCTTCCTCTGAGGAACAGGACAAAATCAAGCGTCATATGGAGCTGGCCAAGCAGGGTGAGACGCAAACCTATGAATCGGAATTTATACATAAGGAGGGGGAGCGTCTATTCATCAAGATGACGAATATCCCGATTTTCGTGCAAGAGGAAATTGTAGGCTGCTACGGGATTATAGAAAATGTGACCCCTCTTAAAAACTACATTGCTCAAATTGAAAAGCTCAGCAACGAGCATTCGCTTATTTTGAATGCCGTATCCGAAGGAATTGTGGGTTTAAGTAACGAAGGACATGTCCGCTTTATGAACCCGGCAGCTATCGAGATGTTCGGCGTAGGATCGGCTAATCCGCTGAACGGCGCATGCATAGATATCATTCGCCATGCAGACCAGATTGGCAGCCATTTTCCGGACGAACAGTCCTCTATTCTTCAAGCGATTCGAAGCGGAGCTTCTTATCAGGCAGAGGAAGCAGTATTTTGGAAAAAAGGCGGGTCCAGCTTTCTGGCCTCCTATCGAATCAGTCCTTTGATGGATAATGGCGAGCGAAAAGGGGCTGTGATGGTTTTTGTAGACAGGACGAATGAAAAGGAGATCATTCGGGCCAAGGAGTCTGCCGAACGCGCCGATCGGGCCAAGTCAGAGTTTCTCTCTGTGATGAGTCATGAGCTCCGTACACCGATGAACGGCATTATAGGCATGGCAGGGTTACTGGCAGATACTGAATTGGATGAGGAGCAGCGTAGCTATATAGACATTATTACCAGCAGCAGCGGTGCTTTAATGCAGATATTGAACGAGATACTGGATTTGAGCAAAATCGAAGCTGGCAAAATGTCTTTGTTGCACGAGCCCTTTGTGCTAGATGATGTGGTCGGCAGTGTGGCTGACCTATTCATGACGCAGGCTATGGAAAAAGGCATTGAGCTGGAATGGCATGTGGATCAGGAAATGCCGGGAATGCTGGTCGGTGATCATGTGCGTATTCGACAGGTGCTGGTGAATTTGGTGAGCAATGCGATCAAATTTACGGAGCGAGGGCGTGTAAATATCTTTGTGGAGAGAAAGGCTTACAGCCGTCGTAAAAATAGATGCCTGATTGAGTTCAGTGTAACGGATACTGGAATCGGTATTCCAGCAGACCGCCAGCATCTATTGTTTCAGCCTTTTTCCCAGCTTCATCCGGCACTGAACCGAAAATATGGAGGGACAGGACTGGGATTGTCCATCTGTAAAAACTTGGTTAAGCTGATGGGTGGTTCCATTGGTGTGGATAGCGATGAGGCCAGAGGAGCGACGTTCCGGTTCCAGCTGGATCTTAAGCTGCCGGAAGGTTCAACGCTTGCGAATATAAGCCGTGATGAACCTTATGAGTCAAGGGAAGGCTAAAAAGCGATAACCGTGATGCATGATGCATCACGGTTATTTTTGTAAGGAATACCCAAAGAAAAGATTGACAAACTGTTCTAACTGTACTATTAATGATAGTACAGTTAGAACAGTTCAGTATATACAAGTGAATCAGAATAAGTCTTGAAAGGAGGAAGTCCATGTTCGAGCTGGATATCCGCAGCCGCAAGCCGATCTACGAACAGCTTATGGACAGGGTAAAGGAAATGATCGTGTACGGATCACTTCAGCCGGATGAGCAATTGCCTTCCGTACGGACATTGTCCGCTCAGCTAACGGTGAATCCGAATACGATTCAGAAGGCGTATCGAGAGTTGGAACGAGAAGGATACATTTATTCCGTTCAAGGTAAAGGCAGCTTTGTCACGCCTACCCAGCAGCAGCCGCAACAAATCAAGCGAGATGAGATTCGGGCGGCGTTGTTAAAACAGATGATTGTAGCCGTCCATTTCGGTTTTACACAGCAGGAAGTGGACGACATATACGTGGAAGCTATGCAAACAAAGGAAAGGGGGATGTCCCTTGATTGAATTAAGGGAAGTCACAAAGACATTTACAGAAGAAAAAGCTGTTG
Source organism: Paenibacillus sp. FSL H8-0168 (assembly GCF_038592955.1). Classification (NCBI taxonomy): domain Bacteria; kingdom Bacillati; phylum Bacillota; class Bacilli; order Caryophanales; family Paenibacillaceae; genus Paenibacillus; species Paenibacillus sp. FSL H8-0168. The sequence goes on from NZ_CP151948.1 coordinate 1,215,816, forward strand.
ATCAGCTAGCCCTTACGGTAAAGAAGGGCTCCATTTTTGGACTGCTGGGCTCGAACGGAGCTGGGAAAACGACCTTGCTCAAAATTATTGCTGGGATTTACCGACCCGATGCTGGTAAGGTGTTAATCGGTGGACAGCCGGTATATGAGCAGCCTGAAGTCAAGCAGCACATTCTGTTTTTGCCGGATGCCCCCTATTTCTTCCCACAAGCGACAATTCGTCAGATGGCCCGGTTTTACCGCTCTATTTATCCAAGTTGGAGTGAAGAACGCTACACACAGCTTACAGGTATTTTTAAGCTGGACCCGAAGCGCAAACTTCACCGATTTTCCAAAGGGATGAAGCGTCAAGCCGCTTTTTTGCTTGCCTTGAGCTGTATGCCTGAACTGCTGGTTTTGGATGAACCCATTGATGGTCTGGACCCCGTGATGCGTAGAATGATCAAAAATCTCTTGTTCCAAGAAACCGCTGCACGTGAGATGACCGTCGTAATTTCATCTCATAATTTGCGTGAGATTGAAGACATGTGTGATCATGTGGGCATTATGCACCAAGGACGGATGCTGTTGGAAAAAGAGGTCGACGACCTCAAATCTGATACGCATAAGGTGCAGGTTGCTTTTCGGGACAGCATGCATGAGGAAGCTGTCTGTGGCCAACTTTCGGTCGTACATAAGGAGCGGAGGGGCAGTGTTCTGCTGCTTATTATCCGGGGTGAGCGAGAGCGGATTGCAGAGACAATTGAAGCGTATGAGCCGCATGTATTCGATTTGTTGCCGCTGACGCTTGAGGAAATTTTCATTTATGAAATGGAGGACGCAGGTTATGACATCCAACCGATTCTTCTGTAGCGGCGGCGTAATTCGCCAATGCTTGAGACAGCATGGCTGGATCGGTCTATTGTACTTGGCGGGATTGCTGTTTACAGTACCGCTGCCATTGTTTATGAGCATTGGTGATGAACAACCGCGAGTGGTTTTAAAAAGCTTGTTCGATAGCACAAACTCGGGTAATGAATTGCAAAAATTAATTTTAATGACCGTACCGGTGCTGGCAGGCGTGATGCTGCTTCGTTTTGTTCAGCGACAGGGGCCATCCGATTTGTATCATAGCCTACCTTTGCGTAGAGAGCATCTATTAACGGCACATTTCATTAGCGGTCTTATTCTTTTACTTGTACCTGTGTGGCTGACGGCGGGAGTAACTGCTTGGGTTAACACGTCAGTCGAACTGCCTTATATTTTCCATATCCATGATATTGGATCGTGGGCTCTGGTCGTATCCGTCCTTACGATTTTCCTGTTTACCTTTACCGTGTTTGTAGGGACTTGTGTGGGACAATCGTTGCTACAGACCGTAGTAGTGTATGTTTTGCTGCTATTGCCTCAGTTTCTATTCATGATGATGGGGCGTTTTCTGGAACGTAATTTATACGGTTATGTGCGGGTGCGAGAAACCGTTGTCCAATATATTAACGGTTCGGAGTTTCGTAGCAATAATAATGTTTGGGAAAACTTATCGCCGTTTGTACGCATTATGGAGAACTTGCCGCAGCGCGCCTTTTCCTACATAGAGCTACTTGCCTATTTAGGTATCTCTCTGCTGTTTGTCGCCTTGAGTTATGGTTTGTATCGTATACGCTTGGTCGAAAAGGCGACTCAGGCCATAGCATTTCCTTTCTTACAGCCTTTGTTCAAGGCAGGGGTTATACTATGCGCCATGCTAGTACTAGGTGATTATTTTTATAATGCAGGTACAAGAGGAGTAAATTGGTCGATTTTTGGGTATACACTTGGAGCTATTTTAGGCTACATCGTTGTAGAGATGGTCATCCGCAAGACGTGGCAAATTGTGCGTGTTCGTGCTTTGGTGGAAATGGTTGTTTACGGTGTGATCATGGGGCTGGTACTATATATCCCGATTTCAGGTTGGTTGGGTTATGAGGGACGGATTCCAACAGCTCACTCCGTAGAAAAGGTTTATGTGGGGCAAGAGGAGCCTCTAGGGGGAGATGCACAAACAGAAGCTTATTACTCCCAAGACAGGGCTTATATCGCCTCTGTGCTAAATTTACATCGTGAACTTGTACGTGCACATGCAGCTGGCGAGAAAACGTTGTCCAAAAACCTGGCCGTCGAATCGGCAGTCATAGTCTACCGTTTGGATGATGGTTCCACCATGACTCGCCGCTATACATTCCCGGAGAAGCCCTTCCGGACAGAACTGACTAAAGTGATGGAAGCAGAGCCTTACAAAATGGTGAGGTACAAGTTGGATAAGCTGCAAGGAAAAGCAGAGACGATTAATATCCAATCCGTAGATGATAATGAAAGACGAGTGGTTTTAACCAATCCCAAAGAAGCACGTGAATTTGAAGATATACTCAGAGAAGAAGTATTAAATATGAGTTATAGCGAAATGCAATCACATCGATATCCCCTAGGGAGTGTTTCTATTACAAACAAAGAGTCATCCTTTACCAATAACGAACCGAGCTGGACTCGTGAATTTTCATTTGATTGGCCGGCTTCATATCACAAGCTTACAGGTTGGCTAGAGCAAAAGGGGTATGCGGATAAGGTGATCATTGATGCCAAGGATATTTTTTCGATACGGGCTGTTCCTATTATTACTGAAGAGCTTGAACCTTATCAACCCAATCAGTATATTGAAGACTATAAACTATTTAGAAGTATTCAACAGAAACACAAAGCAACAACTATTACAGATCCGAAGCTTTGGAGTACTGTACTGGAAAAGCGCAGACCTTATAACCTTACTCCAAATATAGAGAAAGGCACTTATATGTTTCAAGTTAAGATTAAGCCTTTATACAGTTCAGATGCCCACACAGGCTATTACTTATTAACTCCGAAAGATATGACACCGGAGCTTGCAAAGGCTTTACCAGCAATTCCTTAAGCTCTTACGAAGGACAGTATCTGGTTTGGATAGCATATGGACGGAGGTAGATGAACATGGGATGGTTCGGACACGACATATAACAACCTTATCGACGGGTAAGAGCTCCTCCACATTAGGGCTGACATAATAAAGGCACAGAGAGATACAACGTAGAACATACAGAGAGAAGAGTTCAATTATGTCCAGTCCAATAGTGGAGGAGCAAAATAATATGAAATATACAGAAGATCGTGAATTTCTACAGTTGTTGGAGCATCATAGGCAGCCATTTTCCGGATGGGATTTTTCATTCATTTTGGATACAGGACGAGTGGCGAGCGAGCCTTTGGACTGGTCTTATGCCAGCAAGGCTTTGGCATTGATCCATTCCTCCAAAGCGATGCTGGATATGGGAACAGGTGGGGGAGAGCTATTGTCGCGGTTACGTCCTTTTCCAGAGATCGTTTGTGCGACAGAGGCATATGCACCGAACGTTCCTATCGCCAAGGCAAGATTGGAATCGCTGGGTGTGCGCGTGATGGCTATACATGATGACGATTCCCTTCCGTTTGGCGATGCCGGGTTCGATCTTGTGCTGAACAAGCATGAGTCATTTTCGCCAGCGGAAGTGCGCCGTATTATGCGTCCAGGAGGTACGTTTTTGACTCAACAGGTGGGAGGCCTGGATTGTGCAGGCCTTAACGCCCGCTTGGGAGCACCTGATTACGAGTATGCGGACTGGACCCTTTCTCAAGCACTTGCAGGTTTGAAAAGCAATGGCTTCGAAATTGTAGAGCAGCAGGAGCAGTTTCCAATACAGCGGTTTTACGATATTGGAGCACTTGTCTACTATTTAAAAGCCATTGAATGGCAGATTGCAGACTTTCAGCCAGAGAAATATATAGAACAGCTGTACGGTCTGTATTTGGATATCCAACGTGATGGGTACTGGGGCGTGAAGCAGCACCGTTTTTTGATCCATGCCAGAGCGATATAAAGAAGATTCGATACCAAAAAGGTCCTTCCCGTGGGGGAGGCCTTTTTTGCCATAAGCATTAGGGTAAGAACAATATCAGAAGCCACATGGCGGTTGGCAGTGAAATACCAACGGCTATCGCTATATAGGGCAAGGGAGTTCGGAAGTAGTTTTTACAGTCCGCCTCCTTGTCCTTTTTCTCGTGATAGAACGCTACCTGGGTTGCAAAGCTGTGAAGTAGCTTGAGTGCTTCATCGCTTGGAATGTGCTGTAAGGAATGCCATAGATCATCATGTGCTTTTCGGAGCAAGGTTACATCAGATGTATGATTCGGGTGATCGGTTAAAGACATTTTTATCCTCCTCTCGTATACTAATCTTTACCATAATTGTACAATGAAGAAGCAATGGCTTACAGTCTCATTTCATTCATTAGATATAGGGGGATGTACATGTCTGATCCAAAGGGAGTTATAACCAAGCCGGAAAAGGACGAGTCTGTGCGGATAGCATGGTTCTGGCCATGGCTGGGCGGTACGTTTATGTTTGGATTGTTTTCAGTCATGTTTAATGTAGTTTGGAGTATGGTTGTGGCACCCCAAGTGCAGCTTCTGCTGAGGCATGAAGGTGTGACAGATACAACTGTGTTTGTAATACTGCTTCTATATGCATGGATTATCGGTCTCATTTTTGCAGCTTATGGTGCCTTGAGTGCGCGTATGTCTAGCATGGGCAAGCTTTCGCTGATGCTGACCGGGCTATTATCATTATTATGCGGGCTGTGGTTGTGGATTGTAGGAATACAAGGGTCTGGTGGCCAACCTGCTGAAGTGGGAGGGGCGTGGGAGCTCTTTTCACTCTATCACACATGGGCGGAGCCTGTGTTGGAGGTATTGGGGCCATATACACAGCATGGTGAAGTTTGGTTTCTACTGGCAGCACTGTTGCCGATAGCTGGCATGGTAGTAGGAGTTGGGGTGAATCGTTATCCAGCGCTAACCGACAAGAATGGTAAGGTGGATCATAGATGGCAATGGATTGTTGCCGCGATATCTGCTGCGCTCGTCATTGTGCTAACGATTACACTGATGCTTCCTCAACGCCCGTACATTGCAGAGAGGGATTTTCCGGTAGTTGACGGGGCAACGGCGGCCATTCCGTTTGCGCAGGATATGCTGCATGAACTGACTGGAATGAGCAAGGCGCGAGCGGCGCACGAGCTGAGATTCAACACGACCCATCAGGCATATGTCAATTTGATCGAAAAGAAGGCGGATCTGATCCTGGTGGCCGGTCCTTCCGATGAGGAACTGCGTCTGGCAAAAAGCCGGGGAATTCAAATGAAGCTCACACCCATTGGGTGGGATGCATTTATTTTTCTCGTACATCAAGACAATCCGGTTAAGGGACTTTCTTCGGAGCAGGTTCGTCGCATATATGAAGGGGCTATCCACAATTGGAATGAAGTAGGGGGCAGGGATCAGCCGATCATTGCTTATCAGCGAGAAGAAAATTCAGGCAGTCAGACATACATGCAAAAGAAAGTGATGGCAGGCCATGAGATGGCTGACCCGCCACGTGAACTACAAATTGGCATTATGGGTGGTATGATTAATGCGGTCGCAGATTTTAACAAGGATCACAACGCGCTCGGCTATTCATTTTATTATTTTGCAAATGTGATGCATAATCGTCAAGAGGTCAAATTTTTGTCTATTGATGGAGTGAAGCCGAACAAAGAGCACATTCGCTCGAAACAATATCCATTCACAGCTCAACTGTTCGTGGTCACACGGGAAGGCGAGAAACCAAGCCCTTCGATGCAACGATTACTCGAATGGCTGCAAAGTGAAGAAGGAACTCGGGCCATCGAAAAAGGCGGCTTTGTTCCTGTAAACTCGTAATCCTGTAACACTGGTTTGCATTCAGTCCATTCCTTATATTCACCTTAAGAGTGAAACGAAGACAGCAGGGTAATTTATAGAATATACATGGCTGTGAATACAATACCCGCACAGCCATGTATATCACCAACATAAGGGGATGAACGAAAATGAAGAAAAAAACATCGGTCTGGGTGCTTTTGCTCGCCGTAGCCATAGTGACAGCGGGGTGTGAAACAGGCTCACAAACAAGTTCGCAAACAGGACAAACGGGTCAAAATGAGCAAAAGGGTGTCACCTCGGCACAAGCGAATGGTTCAGGAACCACTGTAGATACACCGAAAACAGGAGGACAAGCAACCACAGACACTACGATAGCGAAGGTCCGCATGGACAATATTACCGCGCTGCGTTTGATTGACGGCCAATCCGGCTGGATCGGCGGAAATGGCTGGATTGCCCGAACGGACGCGGTTGCATCCGGTTCAGTCGGATCGACGTGGAATGTGCAATATCAGGGTCAAGGTACGGTTCAGCAGATTTTTGCCTTGAACGGGCAGCAGGCTTGGGCTGTTATGGCAGATAGCGGATCGCTGCTGGCCACTCGCGATGGCGGCAAACGCTGGGAGGTTGTCGGGACTGTGCCTGAGCAAGGGCAAGCGGGCTTTTTACACTTTGTATCATCCAAGGAAGGGTTCAGTGGCAACCAATATACGAAGGATGGTGGGCAAAGCTGGTCTTCGCTCCCCGTGCCTGGTCACACGGTAGGACAGCCATATTACCATGATCAGCAAAACGGCTGGGCAGTTACGCAGGACACAGACCGTTCGTTTCAGATTTTACACACGGTTAACGGGGGCCAAAAGTGGACTACTGTCATGTCACGGACAACGGAGGCGCCTCTAAATGGAGCCATTATTCGTTCGGTAGAACGTGGCAACGCATGGATCGAGCTGGTTGGCGATACGGGGATGAATCAGACGTCGTATTCGCTTTGGCATACTGCCGATAGTGGACAAAGCTGGCGTGCTGTGCTGGCGAATGCCACTGCTGGCGGCGGTCCGGCACCAGGTATTAGCCAGCAAGACAACCAGGTTCCCAAAAATGAAGGGGCTGCACCAGGTATGCTCTATGCGGTTAATAGCAGTACCGCATGGATGGGTGGTTACTGCGCACCGTGTGACAAGCCCAATACCATCGGCTGGACGACTGACGGCGGCAAGACGTGGAACAATGGCAAGCAAGGCTTTGACGGTTATGGTGGTCAGCAAATCGGGATGGCAAATGCCAAGGAAGGCTGGGCTATTTTCTCGGATTCAGAGCAGGCCCCAGTCATGTATACCACCTCGGATGGTGGACAGCATTGGACGCAGAGCCATGTATTTGACAAGCCTGTGGCATCAGGCTCCTAAGGAGAGAATGCATATGAGCCAACATAAGAAAAGTGTGATTACCTGGACTGACGGTCGTGAAGTGCCGCTAATCGGGCAGGGCACGTGGCATATGGGTGAAAAAGCATCACTCCGCCAGGAAGAAGTGCGCGCGCTTCAACTTGGCTTGGAGCTGGGCATGACGCTGGTGGACACGGCTGAAATGTATGCGGAGGGCGGCGCAGAAGAGATCGTCGGAGAGGCCATTCGGGGTCGCCGGGATGATGTCTATCTTGTTAGCAAGGCTTATCCTCATCATGCGGACCGCCAAGGACTGGCTCAAGCGTGCGAAGCAAGCCTAACCCGAATGGGAACGGAGTACATGGACATGTATCTGTTGCATTGGCGCGGGAATATTCCGCTGGAAGAGACGATACAAGGCATGGAAAAACTGCGTGAGCAGGGCAAAATTCGTAGCTGGGGAGTGTCCAATCTGGACAAGTCCGACATGGAGGAGCTATGGAGCCTAAGTGGAGGCGAAGCCTGCGCTGTCAACCAAGTGCTGTATCACGCAGCTTCGCGGGGCATCGAATATGATCTGCTACCTTGGAGTCGTACGCATGGGGTGCCTGTGATGGCCTATTGCCCGATTGCCCAAGGTGGCCGCCTGCGACGGGGGCTGTTGGAGCATCCTGTTATGGTAGACATTGCTGCCAGCCACGGGGTAACTCCATCCCAAATTGCGCTCGCTTGGGTCATACGGGACGGTGATGTCTGGGCAATTCCGAAGGCGGTGCAGGAATCGCATGTACGAGAAAATGCAGCGGCAGCAAGTATTCGGCTCACTCCTGAACAACTTCAACAAATAGACGAAGTTTTTCCTCCGCCAACGCGGAAGCAGCCACTGGATATGGTTTGAGGAAGGAGGAGCCCATGACAGAGCGAGAGACAGAACTGCATGAGGTAGATGATCATCTGGATTATGGATTATCCGTTGTATTCATCGGCTTTAATCCCAGCTTGAAATCAGGTGAGGTAGGACATCATTATGCGAATCCGCGCAACCGATTTTGGCGCATACTGGAGGGAGCAGGCTTGACACCTCGCTTGTACGATCCATCGGAAGATCGGGAGCTGCTGAAGCTGGGCTTCGGCTTTACGAACATTGTTTCCCGTCCCACGAGGGGAGTAGAGGATATTTCACGCGAGGAATACGCCGAAGGACGTCTGAAGCTATACGAGAAGCTAAAGGAATACCGCCCGAAGGTTGCTTGCTTTGTCGGCAAAGGCGTGTACACCGAATACAGTAAAAAATCCAAAGTAAATTGGGGATTTCAGCCTGAACCGCTCATTCCCGAGATGCATGAATTTGTGGCACCTTCGTCTAGCGGACTGGTGCGCATGTCGTTGGAAGAAATCACAGATATTTATCGCCATCTCCAAACGTTCCTTTCGTCAGAGATCGTCTGAAATGCAGTAAGTACGGTGGATACAGCTAGCACAAAAAGAACCACACGCTTCAGTCCCTGCTGGGAAGAGCGTGTGGTTCTTTGAGCTTATTGTAAGGCTTTTGCCTGCCATGCCTGTTCTACGGGAACATAAGGATATCCCAGATCACGTGCGACCGCTTCATAGGTAATATGTCCGTTCAGGACATTGGTGCCGCTAAGCAGTGGCTTGCTTCTGCGAAGCGCCTCCTGCACACCCAAATCTGCGAGCTGGAGAGCAAAGGGGAGCGTTGCGTTCGTCAGAGCGAGCGTCGAGGTTTGCGGTACCGCGCCCGGCATGTTTGCTACCGCATAGTGAATGACGCCATGCTTCACATAGGTAGGCTGATCGTGTGTCGTGATGTGGTCAATCGTCTCGACTATGCCGCCCTGGTCGATGGCCACATCCACAATCACAGAGCCGGGCTGCATCGTCTGTACCATGGCTTCCGTTACGAGCCGCGGAGCTTTGGCACCAGTGATCAGGACAGCACCGATCAGCAAATCACTTTGCGCCACGGCTTCAGCAATGTTGGACGGGGTGGACACCAGCGTATGGAGCTGATTGCCAAAAATATCGTCCAGTTGGCGCAGTCTTTGCAGGCTCAGGTCGATCAGTGTCACATCTGCCCCAAGACCGATGGCGACCTTGGCAGCATTGGTGCCGACCACCCCTCCGCCAATAATGGTCACTTTACCGCGTTTCACCCCCGGCACACCTGCCAGCAGAATGCCTTTGCCACCCTTTGGTTTTTCCAGCAGTTGTGCTCCAATTTGTACAGCCATTCGACCGGCAACCTCACTCATCGGAGTAAGCAGCGGGAGGCTACCTTCAACATCTAGCGTCTCATAGGAAATGGCGGTTACGCCGTTGTCTGTTAAAGCGCGGGCCAGTGCTGGCTCGGCAGCCAAATGTAGATAGGTGAATAAAATCAATCCTGGTCGAAAATATACGTATTCAGAGGAGAGCGGCTCTTTTACCTTGATAATCAGATCCGCCTGGGACCACACGTCCGCAGCTTGCTGCACAAGAGTCGCACCCGCAGTGGCATAATCTCCATCCGTAAAGCCGCTTTCAACACCTGCACGGCTTTCCACAAATACGTGATGTCCGTGTTGAATCATTTGAGCTGCACCTGCTGGCGTTAGAGCGACACGATTTTCATTGTTTTTAATCTCTTTCGGAACCCCAATTTTCATTTCATTCACCTCTCCTAAAAATAATTGTTAAGAAAATTACACTATCATTTTTGCGCAGCCCTGCCGATTAGTTACATGGACTCAAGCCGATAAATGCAATTCATGTTAGATTAGGTACAGTTTACAAGGGGTGAAGCTCCTTGACATCATACATTTTGTCGGATTATCTGACTTAAAGGCTCGACTTTTTGATGAATATATGTCATATAAAATGACATAAAGACATATACATAAGGAGAATGCCGATGAACGGTAAAAAAACATTTACCATTGCGGATGTGCTGGAACGTCCCGTTTTCCGGCGGGCGAAGCTGGCGGCGGGGGAACAGGGCGTACATCGCCTTGTGGGTTGGGTCCATGTGCTAGAAATCACAAATGTTTCTCCGTTTGTGAGCCGTCATGACTTGATTTTGACGACCGGCCTGTGGCTCACCCGAAAGGGGGAAGAGCGTGCCGAGTATATGGAGCAACTGATCCGCTCGGAAGCCGCAGGATTGTGTGTGGAGCTGGGCACGAGCATTCATGAAATCCCCTCTGAAATTCTGGAGTTGGCGGAACGACATCACTTCCCGGTCATCGTATTTGAGCAGCCAGTACGTTTTGTTGAAATTACACAAGATATTCATTCCCTACTTATTAACCGACATCATGAACTTCTAAAAGATCTGGAGCGATTTTCACGTCAGCTTCAGCAGGAAACCCTGCGCAGCACTGATATGAACGCCCTCTTGCGTGTGCTTCATGACTATGCAGCCCGGCAGGTCATCTACATGTCTTCCATTGAAACCAATCGATTCGTACCTTCCGTCCAGCCGGATCTAGCGGACCGTATTGCAGATTTTTATGCCAATGAAGTGGAATCTAGTATGACCGCCGATCGGGAGGGGCATCTGCTGTTTCACCTGAATGAATCCACTGCCGTCTTGTTCCAGCCCGTTGTATGCTTCGGTCAGGTGTTTTCCGCAGTAGGTTTGGTACTGCATAGTGAAATGCCGACGGAAGAAATGTCGCTGCTACTCGATTACACTGCCAAGGCAGCCGCTACATTGGTGCTGAGAACACAGTTTCTTGAAGACCGATTGCTGCGTAATCAAAATGAATTGATTCAGGATGTGCTGAGCGGACAGCTTCCCAGTGAAGAACAGGCTCAGACCCGGATGGGCCTGCGATTGTTATCGAAGGGGCAGTATTTATTTTGGGCAGGGGTCATTGAGGTAGAACATCAGGACAAGGATGCCAGTCAGGTACGCAAGGAATCCATCAATCAGGATGTGCTAGTGCTGCTTCGTTCATTGTTGAAAAAAGAAACGTTGCACAACCTGCTGATGATGAAGGGAAGTCAATGCTACATCCTTTGTGCCAAGGAGGAATTAACACTGCGTTCCGCAGCGCAAATGAAAAAAGTGCTTGCCCATACTGTTCAATATATTCAGAATTATGCCGCAGGACAGCTTGATAAGGTGCGCATTCATGCAGGCTTTGGTAAGGTAAGGCATCGCATGACGGGGACGGATCGCAGTTTTGAAGAGGCATATGAGGTCATTGAAGTGGCACGAAGCGTCCCAGTCATGAAGGATCGGTTATTTTACGACAGCATCGGAATCTATCAGTTGTTGAAGGCGGTGCCCCGCATTCCATTTCTACAAGAGTTCGTAGAGGACCATTTAGGCGAGCTGATTGCGCATGATCGTGAGCACCATATGCAGCTTTTGGATACACTGGATGCCTATTTTCAATCCCATGGCTCCAAGCGTGATACCGCCGGAATTTTGTACATTCACAGACAGACCCTTTATAATCGGCTGGATAAAATTAATGAAATCATAGAGGGAAATCTGTCAGACCCTGACAAACGTCGTTGCCTGGAAATGGCACTACTGGCTTACCGGATGCTTCAGGCTGAAAATTGATTCTAAATAACTAGTTCTATTTTCCATTCTACTCATTTACAATGCGTGTTAACACTGAGATAATAGAAGAGATTACGGAAATATCTTGAAAGGGGATTAATATGAATATAAAAAAATGGATCGCCGTCCCTCTTATTCTGTTAATGGTAGCTTTGACAGGTTGCCAGGCAGTAGGTGGATTTGATGTAAGTAAAAATTTATTGGGAACACTTGATGTGAAATCCCAGCAGACAACGGAGAAAATCTCTCTTAAATTGACTCCAAAAGAAGGAATCACGCAAGGAGATAAGGAAATCGTAGATTTGATTAATTCGATTTCCGTCACTGTGGATGAAGCCAAAGTACAATCGGAGGAACTTGCTTCTGCCAAAGGTACATTGCACATCGATAAGTATAATTTGCCGTTTGAACTTGCTTTAGACCGCCAAGGTTTGGCTATTCAACTGGAAGGTGCCAAAAAACCTTATTACATATCTTTGAACTCGCAAGAGAGTTTGAGCGGTCTGCCTGCTGGATTTGATCCATATGTATATTCCAAAGACGTGAGAGAACTGACGAAAACAGCCGCTGCACTTATGCTCAAGCATGCGCCTAACCCTTCTACCATTTCTGCAACGTCTGTAACCGAGGAAGTATACGGTGAAAAGGACAAAGTGAAACTGACCCATCTGCATGCTGAACTTCGTGGTGATGAGCTGGTAACATTGGTAAAACCGTTCTTGGCGAATCTGGCGAAGGACGAAGCAGGCTTGAAAGAGCTGATCGGGCAAGCCATTGATATGACTAAAACGATTGCTTCCGGCATGAATATTGAAGGTAGTGATAAAGTAACAGCGGAACTGAGTGCTAACAAAGAAAAAATGGTCAATGAGGCTTATACCGAAGTTAAAAAGTATTTGGATCTGGCCGTTGATCAGTATGATGTAGGCGTTAGCACCATGTATGCACAGTCCCCTGAAATCAAAACGGTTCTGAGTGCTAACACGGTTCTGAAAAGCGACATGTATTTTGATGAAAAAGGAAATGTTCGCAAAGCAGCGACAGACTTGACAGTTGCTCTGCCAGATGTGGACGGTCTTCCGGTGAAGTCCTTCACAATTCTGACCGAAACTCAATCCTGGAACGTCAATGGTAGTGTGACGGCTGATAAAGTGGATATTTCTAACGGTGTTATTGACTTGAATAAACAAGCTGAATTAACTCCGGGAGCAACGCTGCGCAATTTTGAAGCGAATTCTCCGATCTACAACATTTTAAAAAATGATTTGGAAATTACAAAAGTAGAAACAACTTTCGATCCTAAAGACGATTACTACGTCTTGGAGAATCGTGGTGGTACTGCCTTTATTCCATTGCGTGAACTGACGAGCGAACTGAACTCCGAGTTAAAATGGGATGCAGCTGCCAAACAGACTACTGTAATTGATGATATTACAGGTAAGACGATTAAGCTGAAAAGTGGCTCCAAACAGGCTGTATTGGAAGGAAGCACATTGACGCTGCCACAAGCTCCATATACGGATGAATATGGTACATTGTATGTTCCTTTCAAATCAGTTGCCGAGGCGCTTGGCGCCACAGTAACTCGTAATAATGATGGGGAATATGTACTGAAACGCGACTAAAAAGAAATTCAAGGAACCGGCCCAATTAGGGGCTGGTTCTTTTTTTGTTATATTGGTAAAATGCTCAGTAAAGCGATTAAAATAAGCGCTTACAAATTTTAAAAGTGCCATACTTTTATACAGGGAAAATTGAGATAATGATAGTATCATTCCAGCATAGGAAAACACATGCAATTAGGGGGATATACGATGAAAGATATGGAACTATTGAATTCCAGAGAGGGACAAATGGTGCTTGCCCGAATGTACGGTCAACAGCAAATCTCTGAGCAAACGACTCGATATGAATCACTTATACAGGCGTATCGGGAGCATTTTGGTGTAGGGGATATTGAACTGTTTAGTGCTCCGGGACGCTGCGAAATTGGTGGAAATCATACAGACCACAACCACGGGAAGGTGCTGGCAGGCAGTATTACACTCGATACCATCGCTGCAGCTTCTAAAGTGGAGGAGTCTATAATTACATTCTTTTCTGAAGGCTACAAGACGAAGTACGTCATCGATTTAACCGACTTGTCGCCAAAGCCGGAGGATGACAGTACGATGCTGCTGATCCGTGGCATTGCCGCTGGTCTACTTGAATTCGGATACCGTATCGGGGGATTCCAAGCTTATATATCAAGCAATGTGTTCTCTGCTTCAGGTTTAAGCTCTTCCGCTTCTTTTGAAATGTTGATATGTACGATATTAAATCATTTTTATAACGAGGGAGCGTTAGATGCTGTTGCCAAATCCAAAATTGGTCAGTATGCGGAAAATGGCTATTGGAACAAGCCGTCGGGGCTGCTCGATCAGATGGCTTGTGCATATGGCGGCTTGATTTCCATTGACTTCGAAAATCCCAAGGAACCGATCATAAATCCTGTTCATTGGAATTTTGAACAAAACGGATATTCCCTCGTTATTGTAAATACAGGTGGAAATCATGCTGATTTAACGGACGATTATGCGGCGGTGCCCAACGAAATGTTTGCAGTGGCTCAGTCTTTAGACGCTTCGGTTTGCCGTGACTTATTGCCGGAGGATCTATATGCCAACCTTAAAATGGTCAGGGAAAAAGCAGGAGACCGTGCAGTACTGCGGGCATTGCATTTTTTTGAAGAAAATAGACGCGTGGATGAACAGGTGAAATCACTGGAGGAGGGGCGCTTTACTGATTTCCTGAGGCTCGTTACCGAATCTGGTAATTCCTCATGGAAATGGCTCCAAAACGTATATAGAAGTGGGATTGCGCGGGAACAAGACGTATCGGTTGCACTGGCTTTAACAGAAATGTATTTAAAGTCAATAGATAACAGCGCATGCAGAGTACATGGTGGTGGCTTTGCTGGTGTCATCTTGACGATTCTTCCAAATGATCATGTGGATGATTATAAGGAGTGGATCAGCGGCATGCTAGAAACTCCGGTACTTGTTGTCAACGTCCGTGAGGACGGTGCTGTTAATGTTAGTGATTTGATACATGTTGAACGGACACATTGCGAGTCTACAAACTAGTCAGTCAGTAGAAGACTTTAACCCATGGGTTAAAGTCTTCGTCCTTTTTATCGCCGATACAGCTTAGGTTTGCGTTATAATAAAGAGATGATAGTTTTAATGAAGGAGGGCCTGTCATGGCTGTATACCCGTCCTGGTCCTATTCGCAATCGAGGGCTCAAACGTTCGATGAATGCTTACGCAAATACTATTATCATTATTACGGCTCGCATAATGGCTGGAATTCGGCACAGGGCACTGAAGAGCAAGTTACGTTGTATCGGCTCAAGCAACTGAGCAACTTATATATTTTATTCGGGAATATCACGCATCAAATGTGTGAATCAGTCATACGTGGATGGATGGAAAAAGGGGCTATCCCGCGCACAGCATACCTCGAGACAGCTATGAAGAACATGTTGAATAACAGCTACAAGGAATCGCTACACCGTGAGCTATGGCTACAAGATCCGAAAAATCGCGTCATGCTGGCGGAGGTTTATTACGACGACGAGGTGCTTCCGGAACGGATCACCCTTATTAAGGAGCGGCAGCATGCGGTGATACACAATTTATACCGTACTGCGGTTTGGCGTGAACTGCAACAGGGAAAGGCCCGAATTGTTGAAGTGGAGAAGTGGGATACGATGCTCCTTCATGAGACGAAAGTGTATGTCAAAATGGATTTGCTCTACCGTAGAGACAATGGAGACTTGGTCATCGTGGATTGGAAAACAGGCAAGGAAGGCGATTTTTCCGACCAACTTTTTTTGTATGCTTCCTATGTGCAGGAGCACTATCAGCTTCCATTGGAGAAGATCGAGGTACGTGTGGAGTATCTGATGACAGGAGAGCATGAGGTGTATCGTCCCGCGCAAGAGGATATCGACAAAGTGGTTGGTAATGTCGGACGATACATCGAGGAAATGAAGTCCTGTCTCGATGACGATTACTATAATCGCCCCAAGCCTGAATCTTTCTTCACTCCGATGCCTTCACGCAGAGCGTGCGGAGGCTGTAATTTTCGTGAGGTGTGTAAGTACCGAGCGGTGTGAGGGGAATAGAGTAAAAGAAAGACACTCCTTTTAATTAAAATGGGTGTCTTTCTTTTACTCTATTGAGTTAATGTCCAATTTATATTAAAAATCCTGCATATATTACAAATAGAATTAGTAGTCTTTTAAGACTGGAATTTAACTGTAATATTTGAATATAGGAGGTTTCATTTAAATGGCCATTCTGTCAACTGGACCTATTAATAATAGTGCTGTCAGTGGTATAAGACCCACTCAAGAGGTGACGATCAAAATCGAAAACCAGGATTCTGTCAATTTTTCGACTCTAATGATAGAAGGCTATATATTAAACGGATCGAGAACGTCATATGTACTTGAGTCTTTCTCAGTCGCTCCGAATCAAGTCATTACTAAAAATTATTTTGCAAATTTTGATGCATATTCATTCGTTTTTACAACGGGAGGTGTTGCCGCAAGTCAGACTGAAATTTCCGTTTGGGGAAAAAATGCAGCTGGAGAGTTGGTTACGGCTCATCGGCTTGTATCGTCTGAGCTGTTAGGGGCTGGGGCAGAGTCCGGCCCCCTATCAATCAATCGCATTTTTGTAGCCAATTTTGATAGTAATGATGTTTCTGTGATTGATGGATCGACCAATGAGGTGATCGTGTCCATTCCTGTTGGCATTAATCCCGCGGGAGTAGGAGTTAATCCATTAACCAACCGAATCTATGTAGGAAATTTGAACAGTGATGACGTTTCCGTAATTGACGGATTAACTGATACGGTGATTGCTACCGTTCCTACTGGAGATGGAGCAAGCTCAATTGGGGTCAATACTGCAACCAATGCTATATATGTAGCAAATTTTAATGATAGCACAGTTTCCGTAATTAACGGTTTGACCAATACAGTGATTGCTACCATTATTCCTGTCGGAGGTCTGTCTCTTCCAACGGGGATAGGTGTCAATTCATTAACCAATCGCATCTATGTAGCAAATTTTAATTTTGATGTCGTTACGGTCATCGATGGAGCAACAAATACTGTGATTACCCAGATTCCAGTTGGGGTGAATCCATTTAGAATAGGTGTCAATTTACAAACTAATCGTATTTATGTGTCAAATTTCACGGGTAACAGCGTTTCTGTAATTGATGGAGTAACGAATACGGTGATTGCTACCGTACCAGTTGGGACGACTCCAGGTGAAGTGGGAATTAATCTCTCTACAAATGCTATATATGTAGCAAATCGCGATACGGATAATGTTTCCATAATTAGTGGGTTGACGAATACAGTGCTTGCTACGATCCCGGTCGGGAATAATCCGAATGGAGTAGGTGTCAATCCAATAACTAATCGTATCTATGTAACAAATCAGGATGATAACAACGTTTCCGTAATTGATGGAGTCACCCAAACTACGATTACTACCATTCCGGTGGGAGCTCGTCCATTCGCAGTAGGAGTAAATCCTTGAATTGGAAAGGGGTCTTGGGAAGAACTCAACCTAGGAGCCGAAGAAGGAGTATTAGTGATAGCCCGTGTGACGACGGGCTTTTTACTTGCGACTACAGATAGCAAGGTGAACAGAAATGTATATCATAATGCAAATCTGTAATTCTTCTATATTTTGAAACCGCTTTATAATTTAGAAGATGCGAGGTATGATAAGGGTATTATTGGAAAATGCGAAGGAGGAAGTTAGGAAGATGACGAGTACAGAACATGCACGTATTCTTTTTCAGGGAGATTCTATAACAGACGGAGGAAGGGGACGAAATGAGGATGCGAACCATTGGCTGGGTCAGAGCTATGTGTATCTGATCGCAGGTGCATTGGGGAGCCGTTTGACTACCACGCAGCCAGAATTTGTGAACCGGGGAATTTCGGGGGATCGAGTTTCGGATTTGTATGCACGCTGGAATGAGGACATGTTTAGCCTGAAGCCGGACCTGCTCAGTATTCTAATCGGAGTGAACGATGCCTGGCGGATCGTCGAGCAGGAGCCGTCCGGGGTGACGGACCGATTTGAACGAGCCTATCGCCACCTTCTGGAAGAAACGCGTGAAGTGATGCCTGATCTGGGACTCGTGCTGTGCGAGCCGTTTATTTTGAAAACGGGAGCTACCGAGGCGCGATGGGACATTTGGCAAGAAAAAATAACGGGATACCAGCGTATTGTACGTCGGCTTGCGGACGAATTTGGGGCCGTATTTGTGCCGCTCCAGAGCATGTTGAACGAAGCCGCTACCAAGGCGGACGCCTCCTATTGGCTGCATGACGGGGTTCATCCGACAGCGGTTGGGCACCAGTTGATAGCTGATCAATGGATAGATATCGTGCAAAAGAGTCCGCTGGCGATTCGCTAACAGGGTCATACATAGTCTACTCCTTGTCATTTTTGGGTAATACACGATTATGGACATCATTACTTATGTTATGGTTCCATCCAAAAATAAATGTCAAAGGGGGTGCTTCTTGCTTCGTCATGAACGGAGCAAGAGAGGGCTATGGAAATGATAAATATCATTCTGGTTATTTTACTTATCGCATTAACTGCATTTTTTGTGGCCTCGGAGTATTCCATTATTCGTGTGCGGGTATCTCGCATCAATCAATTGGCCTCTGAAGGCAACAAAAATGCGAAAGCCGTTAAAAACATTTTGTCTCGGCTGGACGAGTATTTATCTGCTTGTCAGCTCGGAACCACATTAACCTCAATGGCGCTAGGCTGGCTAGGGGAATCTACTGTTGAACATCTGCTACACCCCCTGTTTGTATTGGCTCATATTCCGGCAGGCTTGACGGGAGTGCTCTCCTTTTTGCTGGCTTTTTTGATCTTGACCTATTTCGAGGTGGTCATTGGGGAGCTGGTACCGAAAACATTCGCCATACAGATTGCTGAACCCATGGCATTGTTTTTTGCCCGTCCGATCACGATATTTTATAAAATGACCTATCCCCTGAATTGGGTGCTCAGTCGTTCATCGCGTGTCATTACGGGTCTCTTCGGGCTCAAAAAGGTATCTGAAGAAGATGCAGCACTCAGTGAAGCTGAGCTTCGTTTGGCGTTATCTGAAGGGTTTCGTAGTGGTGAAATTACACCGACAGAATATCGATATCTGAACAATGTATTTGATTTTGACGACCGTGCAGCGCAGGAAATTATGGTACCGCGCATCCACATCCGTTCTATCTCCCATCAGGCAACAGTGGCCGAGTTTATGGAGCTGATCGAGGACAAAGTTTATAATTTTCTACCTGTAGCTGAACATGGAGACCGGGATCGTATTATCGGAATGATTCGCGTCAAGGAAGCCCTGCATGATTTGGCACGTGGGCACAGCACAGGGAATACGACGCTGGCTTCTTATATTCACCCGGTGCTTCAGGTTATCGAGACGGTTCAAGCTCGGGATCTGCTGATTCAGATGCAAAAACGACGCATTCCAGTAGCGGTGCTGGTGGACGAATATGGTGGAACATCTGGACTTGTCACACTGGAGGATATTATGGAAGAAATTGTTGGAGATATTCCTTCCTATACCGACACCGAAACCCCCGCAGCGTTAACTCCACTCATTACAAAAACAGATGATCATCGTTACATACTCAAATCACAGGCGCTCATTCATGAGGTCAATCGGCGCTTGGAGACGGATATTGAGGCCGGGGACGTATATACGATTGGCGGATGGATGCTTTCAGAGCGTTTTGATATCCAGCAAGGAGAAAAGCTGACCATTGGTGTATGGGAGTTTACCGTACTGAAAAAAAACAGTCACCAAATAGACACAATTGAAGCGATTAAGAAAGCAGTCGTTGAACAGAAAAATGACAATGATTTTTAATAATGGAAATTGACTTTGTCGGTAACAGCTCGCTTAAGATGTGACGAATGGCCTGTAAAGCTTGTGACAGCGCGATTCGTCCATTTTAAGATGCAAGCTGCTACCTGGTAACATATTGTTTTTTTGTAATTAGGATAGGGGACTTAAGGCTCTGTATCTTTATGCTCATAAATATATCTGTCTGTGAAAAATTCTACTAGAAATGTAGCAATTTTATGGTAAAATGGAATCAAATTTGAGTTTTTTGGGGTGGGCTACAGTACATGAAGATGTCACTAGGTACGAAAATGGTTACTGCATTTGTCTCAATTTCTGCAATAACCTATGGAACAAGCGCTTTTTTTATTTTTGTACTCAAGGACTGGCTTGCTCAAGGTACACAAGAATGGGTGTACACTTCGATCATTCTGTTATTGGGTGTTCTGTGGAGTGGCATTTTGGGCTGGTTGATCTCAAAATTACTCACACGGCCAATTGTTAGGTTGGCAAAGGCGGCAGAGGAAGCTTCGGCGGGGAATCTGTCTGTTGTAATTCCTGAACGTCGTTCGGAGGATGAAATCAAAGTTCTGTATGATGCATTTCGGCATATGATGCTGAACATTAAAGATATGTTCAATGAGATCTCGTACAGCACCAGAACAACTTCGCAAAGTGCGGAAAATCTGAGCTTGGCTATTGTGCAGGCTACCACACAAATTGAGTCCATGTCTTCGGTGGTAGAAGATATTTTGAATGGTGTGGAGCAGCAAAAGCAAGCATCTGCCCAATCTATTAAAACAGCAGACCGAATGCTGGGCGATTTTAAAATGATGCGTAGCAAATCGGGGCATATGCTGGAACTGTCAGGCCATATGGAGCATTCAGTAGATTCGACGCAGACTGTATTTTCATCCCTGATGGATGGAATGGGAGAACTGACAGCATCACATGGTCGTTCGCAGCAGGTAATTGCACGACTGGAAAAAGAAGCTTCCCAAATTGAAGCGATTACAAGCACCGTGAAGGATATTGCCGAACAGACCCATCTGCTGGCGTTGAATGCTTCCATAGAAGCGGCGCGTGCGGGAGAAGAAGGGAACGGGTTTGCGGTAGTGGCTCACCAAATTCGCGCACTTGCCGCCCAAAGTACGGAGTCTGTGCAGCAAATAAATGCCATCGTTAGCCGTGTCCAGTCACAAATCGTAGAGACAGTGCAGTTGATGCATCAGCAAACGTCATTGGTCAGTGCTGAGGCAGAACGGACAAGCTCTGTGGATCAGACGTTGAACCGTCTGAACGCTATTGTACGTGAATTTGTCGAGAGCATCCGATTAATGGAAGAAGCCGTGACGGAGCAGACGAATCGGGTAGATCAAACCTTTGAGCAGATCCATCGTATTCAGCAAATGTCAGGGGCCTTCTCTGAAGGAGCTCATAAAATTTATAAGGCTGCTCATGAGGAGACAGCAATTATGCAGGAAATTTCGTCTTCTTCCGAGGATTTGAAAGTGCTTACGAATAAACTCATGATGAAAACACGTGGAATGCAACTATAACAGAAACCATCATGTGAGGCATGATATATACAAACAAAATATAGCCGCTATACACCGGAAAACGCAGCAAAATGGTTCCCCGGTGTGTAGTGGCTATTTTTTAATTTCAAAAAACTCACATTGTTTTCTGGGGTGGTAAGCCAGATCACTGACGCTGGATTGCACGACAATGGTTTGATCGTCGAAACGGATGATGATTCCGCCAGAGCCAATCAATTGGTCATCCTGAAATACCCGGACACGCAGATGACGTTCCAGTGCCTCGCTGAAATCCTGATCTGTAATTAATCGGCGATTAATGGCCATGAGGGTTCTCCTTTGAATATAATATCTTTTATCATAAAGGTAAGGTATGGAACAAGCAAGAAACACGGCTAGAACATAATCGGCTATTGGGTATAGAATAGAATGCAACGAAGAGAGAAAGAGATCAAAGGGGGCTAGCTATGGATAGGTCGTGGTCAGGGCCTTGGTTCGATGCCAACGCGCCAGAAAGGTTCGAGGCTTTTACTTCGTCACATGGGTTGGCTATATTGGGACTTATTGTATGCGCTTTGATACTGTGGCTGACTCGGGGGTGGATTCGGTCGAACAAGCCTATAAGCGAGGGAATTCGCTGGTTGTTAATTACAGTCCTCATTCTGTCAGAGGTGACTCTGAATATTTGGTATGTGATGCAGCATATTTGGGATGTCCAGACCTCACTGCCATTAGAACTGTGCAGTGTGACACTGCTGCTGTCTATCCTGATGCTCATTTTTCGAAGCCGCTGGTTATATCCGATCATCCTTTTGGCCGGAATTGGAGGGGCGCTTCAAGCCGTACTCACGCCTAATTTGGCATACGCATTTCCGCATTATCGTTTTATCCATTTTTTCATAGCTCATAGTGCTATTATTCTGGCAGCCTTGTATATGACCTGGATAGAAGGACTCCGACCGACGTGGAAGAGTGTGGGAGGAGTGATGCTTTTTCTGAATGGCTTGGCGCTGATGGTGTGGATCGTAGACGATGCTCTCGGAGCTAACTACATGTTTCTGGCCGGAAAGCCGTCAACACCGTCGATATTAGATTTTTTAGGGCCATATCCTCTGTATATTGTGGCTGAAGAAGTCATTGCACTGCTGTTCTTTTCTCTTCTGATGCTGTTGTTCGAGGTGCTTCCGGGAGGCAGGCTGTATATCCGCTCGCGTAAAGGAACTGTGCATAGTGCTGACAGGTCGTCATAGTGAGGTTGTAGAGGCGTTGTAAAGCCATATAAAAGCAGCCTATTCCACAAGTATATGACTAGGGATAAGGCTGCTTAGAAGCCTAAACAGTTGTACGAATGGGTATAACGTTCCCCATTCTAATACTTAACGCAGTAGTGATTCTGCTCCGTCTACATAAATTTCCGTACCCGATACATGAGATGACTCGTCTGAGGCGAGAAACAGGACCAGATTGGCAACCTGCTCTGGCTCACCAGGGGCATCCTCTAGCGGATGCTCTCCGCCCTTCGGAAATTCGACTGGAATTTGTACCTTCTTCAAGTCTTCCGAAGGGTACGTGTTATCGTCAATTTGCGTGTCGATAGCTCCCGGGCATATCGCGTTGACCCGAATTTTGTAACGTGCCAGCTCCAGCGCTGCCATTTTCATAAAAGCAACCTGAGCTGCCTTGGTGGAGGCGTAGGCTGAGAATCCAATACCCGAAAAGGTTCGATTACCGTTGATGGAGTGCCACCGCGTTCTTTCAGGTAAGGGACGGCATATTTAACGGTAGCAAAGGTGCCGCGAAGATTAATGTTCATCGTGCGGTCCCATTCCTCCAGTTCCAGTGTCTCGATAGGGGCCATGGTGCCGTTAATGCCTGCGTTGGCGAACACAATATCCAGCTTTCCGTACGTTTCCACGACTTTAGCGAACCCCTGCTGAATCATATCCGGCTTGGATATATCACATTCCAGTACAAGCGCCTCGCCGCCAGCCTGCTCGATGGTTGCTTTGGTCTCCTCTGCATGCTTGGGTGTCCGATCCAGCATGACCACCTTGGCGCCTTGTTCTGCAAAACGGATCGCGGTCGCCTTGCCAATTCCTGAACCTCCACCACTGACCACTGCTATCTTTCCTTGCAATCTCTGCTCTGCCATTGACTATTCCTCCCATTCCGTTCATAAACTAAACCTGACTCGTTATTCCATACCTCTGGACGTTGAGGGTGAAACAGTCACAGCTGGATTTTATCCCATTTGCGAAATATGGTAACATAGGCGAACCAGCAGGAACTTGTAGCAAAAATATATAGCAGGAACAAGTATGGAGAAGACCGAGTGACGGAGGTGGATCGAATTGAGCTATAACGCAAATAACCGACCCGAATCGACAGACGCTATAGCACTGACCGGAAAAATGAAACCGTGGGCACTAAGCGGCCCCAGTATTCAAATCGATCCGTTGTTTCCCTATTACGCCAACCGTTCGCGGGACAGTATAGCAGATGAGATCGCCCTTGCGGGCTACCAGACCGTTCATTATTTTGTCGTGCGTGAAAATGAAGTGGATGGAGCGCTTGTTGCTGCTTTTCAACGCAGAGGCATAGCGGTGTGGGCAATGGTGCTAGGCAACGGCTCTTTTGGCGTGTCCCAGCTACCGCCGGAGTGGAAAGAATGGCGCATGGAGCTGCTGCGCGAACCGAACGACGGATTTCAGCGGCTTTCGCATTTTGCTCAGGAGTATGTGGAATGGAAAAAGAAAGCCGCTGCCCGGCTCGTCACCGACATTCCGTTCGACGGGTTCGAGGTGGCGGAGCCTTATTTCCCCGAATGGAACGGGCTGCGCAGTGGAGTGTACGGGGATGTTGGGCCGCATGCACAGCGTGCCTTTCGCGAGCGTAGCGGTGAGGACATTCCTGATTTCCGCGACAGGCATGCGCGGAATTATTACCGGAAGGTTCCGAAGCTGTACGCACAGTGGGTTGATCTGCGTGTGGACGCCGTGAACGGCCTGATCAGCGAGCTGGTGAACGGCGCGGGCGGTGTACGTGATGTCCGGCCGGACATCTGCGTGGCGACATGGTCGCTTGCTGTGAGCGGACGCGGCGATGTCCCAGGCCAGCTACGGGAATGGCAGGGTCTGGACGCGGTAGCTATGATCGGGTGCGTCGCCCCGGATATGCACGTACTCCAGACCCATTGGCCGGACTGGATGCGCCGCCGTCTGCCGCCACAGTATATTCGCGGCTACGCCCGCATCGCGCAGTCGATTCGCGCCGCTTATCCGGGCCTGCCCCTCGGGGTGCAGGCGGATATCGGTTCGCTCGCGCGGATGGTTCGAGATCGCGAGTGGACGCGGCGGTTCGGGGCTACCGCCCTCGAGGGCGACTACGACGCCTGGACCGCCTATGAATACCATGTGGGTGGTTACATGTACGATGAGCCGCCCAAACCGCTTAGGGCGGAACGTTCAGCCGAAGATGAGGTAGTTATTTCTTTCAGCAAGCGGATTGCCACACCGTCTGTAGATGAGCTGCGTATTTGGAGCCGGGAGGACAGAGCAGGTACAACACGCGAGCTGAGCAGCCACCTAAGAAACGATTCACTAACGTTGCTGGAGCTTGTGGATGCCGTAGCAGACGGAAACCGTCTATTGCTGCGTGTACGCAATTTACCAGTGGGGGCGTTCAGCTTGCGCCTTGATGGTGTGCAGGATACACCGGAGCTATGGCTGCTCAAGGGAAGGAAGGCGCATCGCAATCTGCCAGAGGATGAAGTGAGGGTTCCTTAAAATTTGGGTAATAACAAAATAACAGCTGTATAAATGCTCATTTGCTGTAGTATTTTTAAATTGTATACTTTGAGGCAACATCTTTCAAAACATAAACTTTAGTGGAGTGAAAAAAGTATGTGGGATTGGGATTACCTGATTCGGGTCATGTTTGCAGGATTATGCGGCGCGTTAATCGGCTATGAGCGCAAAAGTCGGATGAAGGAGGCGGGCATTCGCACGCATTTCATTGTCGGTATTGGCGCAGCGCTCATGATGGTGGTATCCAAATATGGTTTTCAGGATCAAGCCGTCTGGTCTAACCTGTCGCTGGACCCCTCCAGAATAGCAGCACAGGTTATAAGTGGAGTGGGCTTTATCGGTGCAGGGATGATTTTCACACAAAAAAATAGAATTAAAGGACTGACCACTGCCGCAGGCATCTGGACTACCGCCGGAATCGGTATTGCCGTAGGTGCAGGGATGTATGGGCTTGGTGCAGGTGTAACGTTGTTTATTTTAGCGGCTCAGTCCTTGCTCCATAGTCGTTTTTATCAGATGGCTACCCCGTCAACGCAACAAGTAGTTGTTCAGGTCAACAATGAGCCGGGCGTACTGAATCGGATCAAAGAACTGCTGAAGCACAAGAAGCTGACGATTCACAGCTTTCACGTCGAGCGCATCAATAACGGTGAGCAGTTGGTTATTCATATGCTTTTAAAGCTGTCCCGGTCAGAGGGAGTGGAGGAACTGCTGTCACTGCTTCAAGAGATGGAAGGTATTCGTTCAGTCGAGACCAAGTCCAATTAGACGAATTTACTGCTCACACAGTAGCTTTTTTGTCGAACGCTGGCGGCTTTTATAACGGAAAAAAACTTTAAAAATAATGATTGAAAACGCTTCCTTTTGTGTATATACTCTTACTACATCACAGAGGCAGCAGCTTAGGAAGCATCAAGGGATAAGCAAAAACGACCTCATGCGTATGCACAAGGTCGTTGCTGGTGTCCCGTTTTGAAAGACTGATTTGAATGTCTTACTTTACTTTGACTGGAGCTGGATATTTTTTACCCAGCGTATCCACAGTGACTTTTTTCATCGTAGCCGGTTGGATCGGTTTGTCATTGCTATCCCGTTTGGAATTGACGATAGTATCGACCACATCCAACCCGGACGTTACTTTACCGAAAGCGGCATATTGACCGTCGAGGTAGTCTGCATCGGCAACCATGATGAAAAATTGCGATCCGGCCGAATCCAGATCCGCTGAGCGGGCCATGGATAATACGCCACGTGTATGTTTGAGTGTATTGTTAACACCATTGCTCTTGAATTCGCCTTTGATACTGTAGCCGGGGCCACCTGTACCGTTACCTTGCGGATCACCACCCTGAATCATAAAGCCTGGGATAACACGGTGGAAAATGGTACCGTTATAGGCTCCCTTTTGCACCAAAGAAATGAAATTGTTAACCGTGTTCGGTGCTACTTCCGGATACAGCTCAAGCTTAATTTTCTTGCCATCATTCATGACAATCGTGACAATCGGATGGGAAACAGCCTTGTTCTTCTCTTTAGTCGCAGCAGGAGTTGTAGTGCTTGTCCGGCTGGCAGCTTCCACATCGGCCGCTTTTGTACCGCATCCAGCAACCAGCACGAGCATGATGGCCAGTAGGCACAGCGTGTACCATGGGCGTATCGTTTTTCGGTTCATTGATATTCCTCCTGAAAGATTGGATGGTGTAACATCCTAATTTTAAAGTTTGGGGGCAGCGCAGAACACTTTTCCATTTTCTATCATACCTTTTTTGCTGGGGATAAGGAAATACGGGTTTGAAAGCCGTATTCTTGACCCATACTGCTGCTATTCCCAAGGAAAGGGGCAGGATCATGATGGAGGTAGACAAAAAGCTGGCGAAAGGTCTCATATGGGGTATGGCGTTCAGTCTGCCGGTTTGGGTAGGGGTGCTGTACTCAGTACAACATATTCGTGACTGGCTATAACATAAAGCGTAAAGATAGGCCAAAACCGTTGTGGTTTTGGCTTATTTATATTTGTGCCAGTCCAAATTGCTGTTATTCAGTAGATGCTCGAAGTTGTTATCCAGCTTCTTCTGTTCAGCTTTTTTTGCTTCGACGGCACGCTGCCGTTCGTCTTCTTTACGCTTGTCCTGTTCTGCTTGGGCTTCATTGGCTTGAGCCTTAAGTTTATTCAGCACATCCTGACTCAACAGATCCTTTAACGTAGCAGGTTTGTCCTGAGCCGCAGGAGCAGGGGAAGACGAATTTCTCTTCTTAGCCATGTCATCAACTCCATTCCATTCGATTATATCAGCTTCTTCACGGTTGTTCCACGATTGAAGGATGAGGGGACGGTAGACTTTTCTAATTTAGAGGGTAATAATGGAATGAGCAGAAGGGACGTGTGGCATCATGCATCTATATTGGAAGCGAAATCTGGTCATTTTGTGGATTGGAGTATTGTTTTGCAGCATGGCCTATTCCGTGTCTATTCCGTTTTTACCTATATTTCTGAATACGGAAATGGGTGTAAATGATCATCTGGAACTGTGGTCGGGGATTGCCTTTGGAGTCACTTTTTTAGCCAGCGCGCTGATTGCCCCATTTTGGGGTTCGCTTGCGGATAAGTATGGACGTAAGCCGATGCTAATTCGTTCAGGCTTTAGCCTGGCGGTGTTGTACCTGATATGTGCTTTGGTGACAGATCCATATGTGTTCGTAGGAGTACGGTTGTTTCAAGGCCTACTATCCGGGTTTATTCCTGCTGCGATTGCGCTGGTCGGAACAGGTTCGCCTGAGGAGAAAACCGGCTATGCACTCGGTATTATGGCGACCGCTGGGGCAACAGGCAGCATTATAGGTCCGTTAATTGGCGGTGTGGTGAGCCATTATTATGGCAATCGGAATGCCTTTTTTTTCTCTGCGGCTCTTGTACTGGTATCTGCGTTAATTGCGACCTTTGGCGCTAGAGAGGACAGCTTCAAGGGAACCAGTACCCGCTCGCATGTTCGTGATGATATCAAGGAGGCTATTGCTAATCGGCCTTTGTGCTTTTTGCTTATTCTGGCGGGATTAAGTACTTTTTCCGTCATGATCTTGGAACCGTTAATTACGGTGTATGTGCTTGAAATGGGAGTTGACCGTAGTCAGGCGTCTTTAAGTTCCGGGATTGTATTCTCAGCCGTAGGCATCGCGGCGGTGCTGATGGCTCCCCGATGGGGACGGATTGGAGGACGGACCGGATTTGCACACGTGCTGCTGATTGGGCTGATCGGTTCGGGAATCGGGAATATCTTACAATTTTTTATAACCAACTTTGTTGGTTTTGGTGCGCTTCGGTTTGGATATGGATTGTTTTATGCGTCCGTCATGCCTGCTATCAACGCGATGACTGTGGAGGTCACCAAGCCGGAGTTTCGCGGACGAGCCTTTAGCTTGAGCCAATCAGCCACTCAACTCGCGACAATGGCAGGGCCGTTGATTGGCGGCATGCTTGGCAGCTGGATGCCGATCCGCTGGATCTTTGTGTTAAACGGTGGCATACTGCTGCTTGCAGCGTTGTTGCTGGGGGTGAAGGGGAAAAACGTGTTCCCGGTTTCAGCCAAGAAGAGCGTCACGGATCAGGATATTCATTCTGCCGGATAAGCGAATCACACAGGATTGTCGAAGAGGACAACCTTAGAGCTTATAGAGCAGGTCTTTTTTTGTGTTATTAGATAATTATCCCAAACCTTTACTTTTAGTATACTTATTCATAACCCTCTACACTGATAATATGACAAGGAGGGATATATTATGATAAGAGACGACATTTTGTGTCAACAGCTTGAGAAAGCTCGTCAAAAGCTGTATATTTTGCAAGCAAAACATGGTTTTAATCATGCCAGTGTGCTCAGACAGTCTGTAATTATGGATAACCTCATCAATCAATATAACCACCTTTTTTATATAAAAGAAAAAAAGCCAACTGCATAAATGGAACCGATGGGCGAGAAACTTTTGGTCAGGTCACTCGCCCTTATATTGTAGCGCTGATACTTATAACAACGATGCTTGTCTTAACTTTTATAACTAGTGTGCAATCTTTCATTTTAGGTACGGTTTGTTTGATGTGCACTCAGTAAAACACCGATAATAACGACCAAACCGCCAATGATTTGGCGCCATGTAATCGTTTCTTGCAAAAGCAACACAGAAAATAAGACTCCAAATATCGGAACCAAATTCATCAGAGAAACGGAACTACTCGGTGACAGCTTGATTAATCCGTAATTGTAGAGCAAAAATGCGATAACGGAGCAGAATACACCCAGATATACTAACAACATAAACGATCCGGTTGTCGGAACCTGCCAACGATCCTTTTCTAATAGAGCCAACGGTATGAAAAAGATACTCCCTGCAACGGTTTGATAAAAAGATAACGTCACAGGCGGATATTTGTCCACAACCTTGCGCGTCATGAAAGTGTAAAACGCCCACGCAAAACCCGTCCCGATTAATATTAAATTTCCGATTAGTTGATTCTTACTATCCGAACTTTCGCCAACTGAAGTCAAGAAATATACCCCGATCATGGCCAGTGCTATGCCGCAAATTTTATATTTGGATATTTTCACTTTATACAAAATAAGTTCAAGCAGCGACGTAATTGCGGGATAAGATGCAACAATTAATGCTGCATTGGAAGCGGTAGTCAGGCTAACCCCTATATTCTCCATTGAAAAGTAGAGAGTGATCCCCAAAACACCACTAAACGAAATCGTAGCCAAATCTTTTGGCTTTACTTTGATATGTTCTTTTTTAATCAGCAAAACGATACCTAGCACAACGGAAGCTATAATAAATCTGGAAAGACCCAAGGTAAGAGGGGGGAACGTCGTGTAGGCTGCTTTGGTGGCAATAAACGATGTACTCCAGATCAATAGGGCCAGAATCGTAGAACCGTAGTAAATCCGGTTGCTTTCGCTGTGATGAGCTATGACTTTGTTCAAGTTAAATCCTCCCTGAAGTAATTCCCTGTGAAATATAATAGTTGCTACTATAGTGACTACTATAAAAACGTTACTAAAAAGATAGTGTGTATATCAGTTTTTGTCAAGGGGAAGTGATATAGTAAGGATGAACACGAATTGAGGAGAAGACGTCATGAAACCAAAACCAAATATATTAGAAATTCTACGAGATTTGAATTTTAGTGAATATGAAGCCAAGGCTTATGTGACCTTATTGGAAAGCTCTCCACTTTCGGGATACGCCGTTTCATTGAATTCCGGGGTACCGAGGTCCAAAATTTACGAGGTTTTGTCTGGAATGGTTAACCGTGGGGATATCATGGTCAGTCAAGAAAATACGCCTCTGTATGTGCCGCTTCCGCCGCATGAATTGATTGCCCAGAGAAAACGCAAAGCAGAGCAGATTTTCAATGTGGCGCAAGAGAGTTTGGAGCAGTACACAGCATCATTTCAAAACAGAGAGAATATTTGGAATATCTCGGGGTATGAAGCCATTATCAATCGTATAAATGAAGGGGTAAAGGGAGCAAAACACCGAATTTTATTGGAAATTTGGAAAGAGGATGCCGAGGTGTTCCGAGATGCCTTAGAGCAAGTCGCTCAACAAGGAATTGAAGTGATCATTGTAGCGTATGGGGAGCTTAACTTTGATTTCGCTACTGTTTACCGCCATGATATGAGTGAGGAGATTACGTCTGAAATTGGTGGTCGGTGGATTGTACTTAGCGTAGACGACCGGGAGGTCGTAGCTGGCATACTTTCACTTGGTGATGACAGCCGCGCTGCATGGACGTTGCATCCGGGGCTGGTGATGCCGATTACTGAAGTGATTATTCATGATATTTATATCATGGAAATCCTATATGAGTTCCGCGAACAATTAGAGGAGAAATTCGGCCCTAATCTAATTCATCTTCGCAATAAATTTGCTATGGGCCCGAATGGCAAAGGATATTATGTTCCTTTGACTGAAAAAAGCATTAAACGTGTATAGAGATTGTCCGAGGTTCGATGTGCAAAAATAAACAGGCCCATGGAGTGTTATTCCATGAGCCTAATTTTATTGATGTTGTGTTCTATTATTTTACGGTTATAATCACACGTTGATAATGCTTTAAAGGATGTTTACCATTGTCCTGTACCTCTGCAATGATATGAATCGTATTTCCAGACTTAGCATCTGCTGGAAGTGTGAAACTTGCTGTATTTGTGTCACTTCCTTGCAAGTCAATTGTGTTTACTTTCTCGCCTTTAGCTACTTCTCGGTGAAGCCCAAGCTGCATTTCCCCCAGCAATTCAGGTTTAACTTGTGCGGGTTTTACTTTGGAATCTTCATACGTGTCGGCTTCAAAATATCTCCACCATTTGTAAGTCAATTGATCACCGTCTGGATCTGCACCTTCTGCATGCAGGGTTATTTTCTCCCCTGGACTAGCCGTTAGGTCTATTCCTTCTTTAATGGTCAATGTTGGATTATGGTTGGCATCTTTGTAGTCGGATGCAATAGCCCAATCTGCACGAGCAGCAAAGTCATTTTGAATATCATCAAACCAACGCATCAAAGAATATTCTGCTTCGAATTTTTTCGTATGCACATCATAATCTAACACAGTATTTCTAAACAATTTATCGTTAACGACACCGAAACGACCTCCCCAGCCACCATAGGTTGGGTTTTCCATACTCCGCAATCCGTTATCAATTAAATAGAAGAAGGATGGAGAATCACCTTCAGAAATAAAGTCATACTTGTCGTATTGTGGATTTTTCTTTAAGTAGGCTTCACTGCCTCTTTGTTCTTCATCCAACTCGCCTTTGATGATATTGCCATCGCCCATCAAGGCATACATATTGAGCAACTTGCCATGACCCTCTTTAATATTTTTGAAATTCCATTCCCCGTGCAACTTGCTGTTTACTTCTTCTGTGTGCATTTTCCAAGCATAAGCGAAATGCCAGAAGTTAGATTGATCATTAATAATTCTGATGTCAGGCCAATTTTTAGCGATGTAATTATTGTAGCTATCGTCCTGGTCCAGAATGATGTACAGTACGAGTTTATCACTTACTTTTTTTCGAATCGTTTCCCATTGATCTGTATTTTTATATTCGTCTTCAATGGACTTTAGAGCTCTGGCTGTGGTATTGGTTCCACCCCAAGTTTGAACGTATAAATCTCTTTTGTCATCGTCCAGGAAAAGCGTTTTAAGGAAATTAGAGCCTTCCGTTTCTTTGTCCATTTCACCTTTATTTGAAATGTTACCTATTTTGGTAACGCTCTTGATATATTCAGGCTTTGGATATCCCTCGGCATGTTTAATTAAGTTGGGATAAATCTCTCCGTAGGCATCAATCATGTCCGTTACCCATTGGGTTCCGGTCCATCTAAATGGCTTGATGCCAGCTTTTTCATCACCTGCATAATGATACACAGAGCTAGTCAGTACAATCCCGGACAAATCCATTTCATTGGAGTAAAGAAGGAAGCGAATGACAGAGTTCATATCATCTACTTCTCCATCAGTAGTGATCACCGTTCTGGCTTTGGTAGTTTTATTTTCTACTTTATTTTCCGTTTGTTTTTCTGTTGGAGCAGCGCTTTCATCTTTCACAATGGCGGGCGCCTTACCACTGCAACCACTGATGATCAGAATACATATCATGGCTAATAGAAGAATGCTTAACCCTTTTCTTTCTCTCATTTCTGTTCCCCTCTCTGAACGTTCCTATGATGTTTTTTTAGGATTATAACCATGTAGGTATTCTTTTTATTCAAGAATTAGGCATAAAAAAAACCTAAACATATATATGTCTCAACAAAAGTCGAGCATATATACATTTAGGTTTTGCCTGCATGATCAGTCACAATCCTAATCCAATTCTACATCATTATCCGAGGAAATGAAAGCGGTTTATGAATGCCGGCATAAAATTAGTTTTACGCTTTGAATAAACCGGATTCTTTGACTTCAGACAGGAAGTTGTGGAACTCAGGAATGTTCAGCTGTTGCTGAGCATCGGACAAAGCGACTGCTGGGTTCGGGTGAACTTCCACCATGATACCGTCAGCACCAGCAGCCAGGGCTGCTTTGGCACAAGGGGCCAGGATGTCCTTACGTCCTGTAGAGTGAGTCACATCCACCAATACAGGCAGATGGCTTTCCTTTTTCAAAATCGGAACAGCGGAAATATCCAGCGTGTTACGCGTCCATTTTTCGTACGTACGAATACCGCGTTCAATCAGCATGACTTGCGTGTTACCACGGGAAACGATGTATTCAGCAGCATGAAGGAACTCTTCCATTGTGGCAGCCAGTCCGCGCTTGAGCAGAACCGGAGTTCTGGTTTCACCCGCAGCTTTGAGCAATTCAAAGTTGTGCATGTTGCGCGCACCAATTTGGATAATATCGATGTATTGGATCGCTTCCTCCAAATGTCTTGGATCGACAATTTCACTGATTGTAGCCAGCCCGAACTCGTCGCCTACACGTTTAAGAATTTGCAATCCTTCTACGCCCAGTCCTTGGAAATCATACGGGGACGTACGTGGTTTGAACGCACCACCACGTAGAATCGGCACACCGGCTTCCTTGAGAGCCGCACCTACTTCGCGAGTTTGCTGGTAGCTTTCCACCGAGCAGGGACCTGCGACCATAATGGAGGCTTTGCCGCCCACCAGCGTATCTTTAACCTTGATAACTGTGCTATCCGGTTGATTTTTGCGGCTGACGATCAGATGTTTTTTGTGTTCTTCTTTTTGATAGTTCAAAGAAGCCTTGAAAATATTTTTGAACAGCTGGCGAATCGTAGCATCGTCAAATGGTCCACGGTTAGCCGCGATCAGCTTGTCCAGCATTTGTTGCTCGCGTACCGGATCAAAGTCAGGTACCCCTTGAGCTTCCTTCAATTTTCCAAGTTGTCCCGCCAGTTCAGCGCGTTGGGACAGCAACTCCAGCAATTGCAAATTTGTAGCATCGAGCTGTTCACGCAGCAGCTCCAAAGAATTTTCATTTGTAGACATACAGTACACCCTTCCCGAATTTAAATTTGTTTTTTCTGTTAGCCCATGGACTTTTTTTTGCAGAAAATAACACAAAAAGGCACTCGTCGCAAGGGACGAATGCCGTGGTACCACCCTAATTACAGAAGTATACATACGAATCATCAACGTCGTTCAGTCGACGGCAGTAACTTCTGAGCTTGATGCCCGTAACGGGGGCTTCCGGAAACCTCTACTGCGGACAAAGGAATGAATCCTTCTGTCGGTTCAAGGCTCGACTCGGGAGTGAATTTCAACGCGGGATTGCGGTACGCTCTCAGCAATTCGTACCTTTCTGTGGGAATCCGTTAGACGTTTACTTGTCTCCGTCACTGTCTTTGTTCATGGTATTCAAAAGATTTGACCTTATTTTAAACAAAGTAGGTGCAGAAGGCAAGCCCTGATTATCAGGTTCAGTTTTCGCACCGTTTTGAATCGGTTATAATGTGAACAGCAACGGGCCCCCCTTGCAATCTAAAAGACGTGATGTCCGAGGAGGAATTATGAGCAAAATCAGAGTATCGGCGGTTCAATATCATCTGCATACGATTGACTCATTCGAGCAATTTGCCCTGCAATCGGAACATTATATCAAAACAGCGGAGGAATTTGGTGCGGAATTTGTTCTGTTTCCCGAGTTTTTTACGACCCAGCTTATGTCGATTGGTGATAGTGAAGGCAAAGCTCTGACGATCAACTACCTGCCGGATTTTACGGACCGGTACCTTGAATTATTCACTTCGTTCGCACGTCGAACCGGGATGCATATTATCGGTGGCACTCATGTAGTTAGGAGAAACGAACGTTTATATAATACGGCACATTTGTTTTACCCGGACGGGCGTGTGGCCACTCAGGACAAAATTCACATTACACCGACAGAGGTGCATGAATGGAATATGGCTCCCGGTGAGGGGCTGAATGTGTTTGAGACGTCCAAGGGCACCATAGCGATGCTGACCTGCTATGATATTGAATTTCCCGAAATCGTTCGCATGGCGAAGGCCAAGGGAGCAGATATTATTTTCTGTCCTTCCTGTACGGACGATCGTCACGGATTTTACCGGGTACGATATACAAGCCACGCCAGAGCGGTTGAAAATCAGGTGTATGTCATTTTAACGGGAACTGTCGGCGCTTTGCCTACGGTTGATTTTATGCGTGCCAATTATGGACAAGCCGCAGTCATTACACCCAATGACATTCCTTTTCCGCCACGCGGCATTATGGTGGAGGGTGAACTGAACAACGATATGATTGTGACAGCAGATCTCGATTTGCAGCTGTTGTACGATGTGCGTGAGCGGGGCTCGGTTACAACCTGGCGTGACCGTAGAACAGATTTATACACAGACTGGAGCTAATGAAAGGAAATAAGCCATGTATCGCAAAGAATGGTTCATCTTTGACGGCGATCGGCCGCTACGGGCGGTGATTCGTAATTATTCTACAGCTGATTATGAGGGATTGCTGCGTATTCAGCAGGAGAGCTTCCCCCCACCTTATCCGCAGGAGCTGTTATGGAGCCGGGAGCAGATTGCCAGCCAGACAGAGCATTTTGCAGATGGAGCGCTGTGTGTGGAAATTGAGGGGGAACTGGCGGGTTCGGTAACCAGCCTACTGATGCATTATAACCCCGAACATCCCCAGCATACATGGGAGGAAGTAGCAGATGACGGTTATATTCGTACGCACTGTGAGGACGGCAAGGCGCTGTATGTGATTGATTTGGCGGTACGTCCTGCTTACCGCAGATTGGGTCTGGGCAAATGGCTGATTTTTTCCTTATATCATCTTGTGATTGAACGGAGACTGGATCGTTTGCTGGGCGCGGGGCGTATGCCTAGTTATCAGCATCATGCCGACCAATTGAGCGCAGAAGCGTATGTGGATGCCGTAGTGTCTGGTGAGCTGAAGGACCCGGTATTAACTTTTCTGCTTCGTTGCGGACGGGTGCCTGTTTGTATCCTGCCGAATTATTTGGATGATGAACAATCGCGTAATTATGCTGCCCTCATGGAATGGCGAAATCCGTTTCATACCCATCACTAATTGTAGAGGAGCGTGTCCTATCCTATGGAATATCATCGCATTACTCATATTGAAGACCCCTTGTTTGCGAGCATGCATCAGCTAATGCAGGAAGTATTTCCACCAGAGGAAGTGCTGGAGTACAGTCTGTGGAAGGAACCGCTGGAAGACCCGGGTATTCGTGTCTTTGTTGCGGTACAGGATGATAAGGTAGTTGGTGCAACAGAGTATCGTTATTATGAGGACTTTAATGTAGCTATGACAGATTTTACGATCATCGGACAACCGGGACTGGGCATTGGCCGTTTTCTTTGGACACGACGCCAGAATGACTTGCACGCGCTTGCTCAGGCCAGCGGACAGCAGTTACAGGGGATGTTTGCTGAAATCTATGACCCTTACCGTGGCAACGAGCATCCCTTTGGTGGTGTCAAGCCAATGGACCCGTACGTGCGACGTGAGGTGCTATCTCATCTGGGCTATAAGCGTTTGGATCTGGACTACGTACATCCGTCCTGGAATAACGATGGTGTAGCAGTAGAAGGGCTGAATTTAGGCTTTATGCCTGAGGATGATAGCGTGGAAGAAGTGAGCGCCAAATTGGTGGCAGCTTTTATACGTCGGTACTATACAGTATTGCCGAACAAGCCTGCTGTCTGGAACGAAATGGTAGATGGATTGGAAGCTAAATCGACAGTAGCATTGCTGCCATTGTAAACATATGAAGTACAAAAAGGGTGCACTCAAGCCATGTATCATCTGCGTGGCTTAGGTTGCACCCTTTTTGCATTCCCCTATCTGTCCTTTCATTTTCCTCGAACCCTGGGAACAGGTTTGGGTGATGCGACTCCTCGTGGGTTGTCTTCGCCCGCCAGACTTTGCGAGATATCGTCCGTAATTGTCTTGTCCGCGGTCCTACGTTCATCTGCTTCCACAGGATTCAAGGTTTTGTAGCGCTTATACTCCATATCGGCCTGAGACATCGGATCTTTATACATAGGAGATCAGTCAACTCCTTTCGGTTATACACTTCATTACCCGCATAGCAGAATGGGTAACCGTTTTCTTTCACCCGATAAAATGAAGTGGTTAATCCAGTATATCGTCGCTGTCCAGTTGCTCTTCTTCATCCCCATCGGTACCATTCAACAAATCGGTACCATGCAGGAATTCGGCAGGAGCAGAAGGATCAACAGGACTGTTCGGTGTCAGTTCATCGGCATCTGGGACGTCTTCCAGAGGAGTATCCGGACCCTCGGTTAGATTCTCCCAGTTGGTTTCTGCATTTTGCAGAGAAGGCTCAAAATCATTGTCATGTAGCTCATTAACTCGATCATCACGATTGGCCATGTTGCTCAGCTCCTTTGCTTTTTGGTGCTTATTCCGACCTTACCCAAACAGTAGAACGGCTAAACCTTGAGTTAGTGTGTCTGTAGGAAGTTAAAATCATGCGAATAGGGATATGCCCATTCTCAATTAGCGTTTTTTTGGTAACTGCTGTGATATGATAAAGAGTATAGGGAGGGATATGAATTGGAATGGTACATGTTTGGTCCGATGATTAGTCGTATCCGAGTAGGTCAAAAGGCATCTACCCCGGGATTTTCCCGTACCCTCATTCGGCGCCCGGAAGGCTTATACTGGACAGATGGCGGACAGGCCGGAAAAATAGTAGAAATACGCGATTATTTATTTTCCGATATTTGGACGATCTATGAGGATGAAGATTGTGAACCATGGTTGGGGCTTAGAGAGCAGAAGGAGCGGCGCGAACAGGAAATGATCATTAATCAATATGAAGATTTTACAAAAAATGAGTAAAAAGAACATGATACCCTTCTTATGAAGAAGGTATGCACATCATCGTATAGAATAATATAATTTCAGGACGTAAAAAATGTTAAAACGTATACAAACTTGTAAATCCTACTATGTAACTTTGAGGTGCTTAACATGAGGCATGTGCCCAAAGCTGTCGCCGCCCTGCTAGCGGTCATTGTGTTGTTGTTGTCGCTGGGCTACTCCGCCTATGCGGCTAAAATGACCCCGGAAAGGGATTATAAGATACCCTCCTGGGATATGAGATGGGGAGCGGTAAACGAGGATGGCTCTTTAGATGAGGTAAAGGATCCCAGCAAAGCCTGGATGCATATTGAAGATGATACACAACTGCTTAGGCAGCCCGGTAATATAGGATCTGCTTGGATTCGTATGAAGTTACCTTCGCTAAATGATGAAACGCCAGCGGTGCTTTTTGAAAATATTTATGGCAGGCATATTACGCTGTATAAAGATGGGACCAATTTTTACGAATCCTACCGTGGGTACAATTATGAGAATAATCGTATTCTGATTCCGCTGAAGCCGGAAGACAGCGGTAAAACATTATACATATGGACGGAAAGCAGTAAGAATAGACTGGGCATTATCGGCAATGTGATGACCGGTGATTATCGTGATTTGTTGGGGACCTTGGTCAGAATGGATGTTTTAGATATTGTACTGGGCAGTACGTTTATCTTTATCGCCCTGGTACTACTGATCTGCTCATTTTTCCTGTTCCGTCCGAGTATGGCCATGTGGCTGTCCCTAAGTGCGATAGTATTGTCTATTGGTCTGATGATCGTAACGTATTCACCATTCTTGTATACATTCTATCGCGGCTATGGCAAGCTGTACTTACAACTTTTTGATGTGGCACTATTTATTCTGCTGCCTTCATTAGCCTTCTTTTTTGAACAAAATATCAATTCAATTATACTGATTCGCAAATTCAGAAAGTTGTTAACCGCATACTCTTTGTTCTGCTTTACCATGATGATTGTGAATTTAGGAGCACAGGAGCGATTGAACGATATATATTATTTTTTTAGTGTAGTCATCTTGGGTATATTACTCGTCGCCTTATTGATACTGCTGGTATTTGCTTCGGTTCGCATGGCACTTAAGGGTGATCACGAAGCGATCATTTTATCGACAGGCTTTGCATTTTTTGCAGTCATCTCTATCGGGGAACTGAGCTGGTTCTTCATTCTGGACGGACACTACAATATGTTTTTGTGGAAATGGGGCGTGTTCGGTTTTGTACTGGCGTTGATCGCGATTTTGGGCAGAAGGCTGGCAGAAAAGCACAAGCAGGTGGTTCGGTATTCCAGAGAACTGGAGATGTTCAATAATGAGCTTCAACGCTCGGAGAAAATGGAGATTATTAGCGATCTGGCTGCATCTGTAGCTCATGAGGTACGTAATCCCCTTCAAGTTACACGTGGATTTCTTCAGTTGATGAGCAAGCAGGAGGATGGTAAGAACAAAGACTATCTACATATCGCTCTGGAGGAGCTGGATCGAGCTTCCGCGATTATTACTGATTTTCTGACCTTTGCCAAGCCAGAATTTGACCAAACCAAAACGTTGACCATATTGGACGAATTCAAGCATATTGAAGGAATCATCAGTCCAATGGCTAATTTGCAAGGTGGAAAAATTTCGCTGGATATTCCCCAGGAAATCAAAGTACGCGGGAATTCCTCCAAGTTCAAGCAGGCGTTCATCAATATCATCAAAAACAGTATTGAAGCGCTGCGAGACCAGGGGCTTATTCATATATGGGCTTATGTGGATAACGGAGAAGCTGTCATTCATATTCGGGATAATG
Source organism: Paenibacillus sp. FSL H8-0168 (assembly GCF_038592955.1). NCBI lineage: Bacteria > Bacillati > Bacillota > Bacilli > Caryophanales > Paenibacillaceae > Paenibacillus > Paenibacillus sp. FSL H8-0168. Next base: position 1,255,558 of record NZ_CP151948.1, read on the forward strand.
GTGAAGGGATGGATGCTCAGACTTTATCCAGACTAGGTGAGCCTTATTTTTCGAATAAGACAAAAGGCACGGGTTTAGGAATGATGGTGACTTTTCGGATTATTGAAACGATGAATGGAAAAATAACTTTTACAAGTGCAAAAGGGGTGGGAACAGAAGCGACCATCCGCTTCCCCGTAGCCGGATAATATCCGGCTTTTTTGCGTTCGGAGAAAACGGAGGGAAGCTTGCTGAGCCCACCCCTATGAGGTTAAGGAATCTAGATTAAATAAGCATTAACAATCATTCTACCACATTGAGCGAGGTTTCTGGGATGCAGCGAGCACGCCGGAGGGGTCTGGAGGAATTACCAGAAAAAACTGATCAGGCGTTTCTTCTAATGTTTTGATTTGGATATGATCGGGGATCACGACTCCTAACACATCACGAATTGCAGATTTGGGATCAGTCATCAGTTTCTCTCTGAAACTGGCATCCTCCCAAGCTTTTTGAATGACTTGTGTTTGAAGAACTTCAGTAGCCATCAAAAATCACCCTCTCATTCAATTGGTTATATTTACCTAGTCAGTATACCACGAAGGGCTCAGAAAAATCTAGCATTATTTCATATTTTTGGAGAGCCAGTAGTCAAGTCCGCCTCTTCTCAAATGCGAGCGTCCGCCTTCAATTTCTGCCGCCACTTCGCCCAGCTCAGCTGCGATAGAATGTGCAAAGCTATGTAGGCCGTGGATAGAAGGCTCCAGGGTCTCTAACTGTTGGACTGCTTGATCGGCAATGTTCACATAGCTGGCAAGCGCACCGCGTACATAAATCGCTTCCTGAATCTGTTTGGGTCCCAATCCTTCACAGTAAGCCGTCTTTTGCTCGGCACTGATATGGGACAAAAGACAGTTATAGCTATGTTCGACCAAATCTTCTGACCAATCCGCCCAATCATCCGACATTTGAAGCACGAGTAGCGCCAAGTCCGTCATATTTGTAATGTTTTGAATCAGATCAGCACGGCCTGCGAGCAGCAAAGCACCCGTTCCGGCCATTTTTAATGGACTTGCTTTCAGCGCGACCTTATTTTTTTCTCCTTGAAAATAGTCCTCTGTTCCTTCGGATATCACACTAACGGCCCATTCATCAACATACGTTCGGGCATATGACCAAAAAGGAGAGGTTGCCGGAAAAAGGTCCCGATATACGCTTAGACACTCGGTATAGAATAGTTGACTTAAAGCGAGTTGCGTTTTACGGTTGTCTGCTGCTGTGTCCATCACATCGTCTTGAATTAAATAGTGAGCCATGACGAACACGTTGCCAAGTGACAGCCTGCGGCATGTTTCGGGGGGCAGTCCTGTGAGTTCTTGCAGCCAAAATGGAAGCAAATAGCATATGTAATTACGCGTGCTGTCTTCCCGCAACGGATTAAAACGCGCCAGATAGTCCAAACCCTCTTGCTGAAAGGGAGCTGGAAACGTGGACGTCCGTTCCTCCGCTTGACGAAATACTTTTTCCAATTCGTCTTTGTATGCAAAATACCATTCCATCGCCATCACCTGCATCTCTTATGAATATTTTTATAGCGACTTCTAGTTGTTACCCGCCATTATACAACAGATTGCAATTTTCAAGATTTTGTTATTTTTACATTGAGAATGTTGTAAAAAGGATATCGACAAAAATCCCGGTTGGGAAGATCCCGCCGGGATTTTGTTTTTTTTAAATTAGATGATCTCTAAATAGTCAATATAAGCATCCCATGTCCCATTATCGGCTGTTACAACAAGCTCAATCTCTTGATTTCCGGTTCCATGGCTGACATTGTTTAAAGTATAGACCGCAGGACTGCTCCCGCCGTAGTAGAAGGTACCCTTCGTTTGTCCACCAATTTTCAAGTCAACTTTGGCCATGTTGGAATTATTTGAAGCACCACGGAGTGAAAAACTATGGGTGCCGCTGGTAAAATTCTGTGTGAATTTCACTGAATCATTGTTGGAGTATAAAGCCACTCCGTTGAACGGCGAGCTGATATTTGAAGTATACTGACCGCCTTTGGTCATATTCTCTGCTTCCACTTTTGTGCCTTTGTTTGGCGGCGTTTCGCCGTTTCCGCCATCAGGCGCTACCGCCCGGCCATTGCTTGGTGAGATCATACCAGAGCAAAGGTTACGATTTTTGAGGTTCTGTGCAATTTGTGGAATAGCTTGGAGTGTAGTCTGGTACTGATCATGCATCAGGATCACATCGCCGTTTTTAAGTTTGCCCGCAGCAGCTACGATCTGTGCGGTGGAGGCGCCGTTCCAGTCTTGGGAGTCAACGTTCCACAATACTTCGGTAAGACCGTTTTGGGTCTCAATGGATTTGAGGGTTGCGTTGGTCTCGCCATACGGAGGACGGAACAACTTTGGTGCCGTGCCAGTAATGGACTGTATCGTTTGCTGCGTGCGTGTAATTTCCGATGACATCTGCGATGTGCTCAGTTGTGTCATATGCGGATGTGACCATGAATGATTACCGATCCACATGCCTGCTGCTTGCTGGTCACGTACAAGCGAAGGATTATTCTGCGCGTTTTGTCCAAGATTAAAGAGCGTCGCGCGTAAACCGTTTTGCTTCAGAGCACTAAGAAGCGCTTTGGTGTTAGAGGGATTGGGACCATCGTCGAAGGTTAACGCTACATAACCGCTCGAGCAATCAGCCGCAAGCGCCTGGTTGCTCGAGATCACCAGCGAGCCTGTGAATAAAGACAAGGTGATTGACATAATCGCCGTCCATTTTCCTGCTTTAGCTATAAACATGGGTCTACCTCCTAGCTATTTTAATATAGTATGGATGTTCCGATACTCCGAACCGATTCAACTCTTTACTAGATTTGAAATTTTAGTTGATCTCCAAATAATCAACATAAGCATTCCATGTTCCGTCATCGGCTATTACAACGAGCTCGATCTCTTGGTTTCTGGTGCCATTATTGCCGCCAATCGTAATTGTATTACTAGTTACATTGGCACTCCGACTGCTTTGGTATCCCTCTACAGTAAGTGAATCTTCATACATCTTGTCCATGTATTCCCACTTTTTGAAGTGCTCGCTGACCGATATGGTTTTGCTCGTGCGTTTGGATGTCCACAAAAATAACCTTATTTTTTTGTTTCATTGGACTTTTCTCCTGTAGCCTCACTATGATGCAGTGCATTCTGTAGTAGCTTGATGCAACATGTCTTTCCAAAAATCGAATTGTAAACGTTTACAATTCGATTTTATCATATTTTCTTTAATATATAACTTGAAATTTTTCAAGTTATATTGTAGAAAGTATAGTTATTCATTCTTGCTCACTCTACAGGATAGGGTTCCCAAGGAGCGCGTGTAGATCGAAGGTTGGGTGTAATTGTGATAGCAATGTTCATAATTTCTTTTTTCCCGTCTTATGGTTACTTAACAGGCGAAAATATGAATAAAAATAGCGGGAAAAGAAAATATTATTTTAAAAAGGATGAAAGAAGGGTCTGCAACATGAAAAAACAATGGAAACTGACCGCTGCTATCCTGTATGGAGGAGTGATGATGTATGGCACTGCGGGTGCAGCTGGAGCTTCCGGGACGGAACCGGGTAATTCGTTGCAAGCAATCACCTCCAACGCCTCTATCCAAGGGGCAGCCCGCCAATGGAATGCTGAACCACAGGACGAACACGGGCATGTTCACAGACATAGGCACGGCAAAAGGCCTGGCGGCTTGAATCACCATCTCAACGAGAAAGTAGCCAAGCTGCTGGGCATCACTCCTGTCCAGTTAGAGAAAGAGCTGGGACAAGGGAAGTCGTTGGCCGAGGTTGCTAAAAGCAAAGGCATCCAAGAAGATCAGCTTATTGATAAGTTGAAGAATGAAATGACCGTGGACTTGAAACGGCTTGTGAACCGTAAAGGCCCGATTACATTCGATCGTAAGTCCGGCGCTTCGAATGAAGCTCAATTGAAGCGTTAGCCGGGGATACCGTGGTATATCTGCTCTTGAATAAGTCGAGGAGTAGATCGTTTGACAATAAAAAAAGGATGGGGGAAACCCATCCTTAAATTTCCACTTCCTTATCTTGTGCTATGTCATATTTAGTTACTTTACTGGTGTATTTATCTACATAATAGAATCCATAAGTTGCAATGTGATCAGGGAAATCTTCGTAAACTCTTATACAATATTTAGTTCCTTCCAAACCTTCAACCATTAAGTTTAAATTATATTTAACAGCATCCTTTTTTATTTTATCAGAAAGAATATGGAGTGCTTGATTTTCTGTAATCATCTTTTGCTGTTTACCTAAATACAGTTTATTATCAATGAGGCTGATTTGTCTGCTTTCTGCAATCCCAATATCTTTAACAGAGATATACGTGTTTCCGTTGTAAATCAAGCCATCGGCAGTGTTCTTTTTTGTCCCCTCTAAAAATACATCAAACTTTTTCACAACAGCATTTACGCTTGTTCCAGATGCAGCCATTGCGGTTGCACCAGTAATCATCATACCAATGGTTAAGCCCACTAATAGCCCCTTTAATTTGTCATTCATTTTGATTACCCCTCTTATGTATGCTAATTCCCTCACTATAGTATCCTAAATATCACCATACATAAAGTGATTGTTGTGGGAGAGCAGAAGAGTCAATTATCTTTAAAGAGCTTAAAAAAATCAATGGTTTCTTTTAAATCTTCATCATCAGTATAAATGTTCATCACCTTGCCTATTTCAATTGCAAAGTCCACATACTGATTTGGTTTAGCCGTAATGATATTCTTGTGTATCTCCAGACCCGTTGGATGATTCACAGGATTTTTATAGGAGACACCTGCTATCTCCAGTAGTTCAGTGGCAGAACAAATGGTCGCTATCACTTTATGATCATTATTTAGTGTACTGATTAGAGCTAGAAGTTGCTTGTTCGTCTTTAATAGAGTGTTATCTCCACCAGGTATAATTAGGAGTTGAATATCCTCAGCAGACACTTCATCAAGGGCTACCGAAGGCGTAACTTTAAAATCCTCATAGGAAATTACAGGGTCTTTGGTTACTCCAATCGTAACAATGTCCCCTTTGGTTTTCATAAAATAGGTTGCTAGCATAATCTCAAAACTCACATAACCATCATAAATTAAAACGTGTGATTTCATTTATACACCTACTTCAACATTAGTTTTTAGCTTTGAGTCAATATACCACTTTGATAGGTTTAATTCCATAATTTACAGCAAATATAGGCTTAGAAGTTTAAATAACCAGTCGCACGAAATCAACCAGCGACTGGTTATTTAGCTTTGCTAGAATATGAGTTGAGCGATACCTATAATAGCTTTTTAAGCTGGGAAATACGGCCTTGGGATACGCCGAGCCGTTCAGCGTATTCGCCTTGCTTGGCGTTTGGATGCTCGTGCATGAGTCTTCTTAGCTTCTCAACCAAATGTTGTGAAGACAACCGATGTACACTTTTTTCTTTGCACGCAGGTTCCTTAATAACAGGTACAGGTATTTGACTCACACCTATGTTTCCCTTCAGATCGTTTATGCATTTTTTACATAAAAATGAACCCCTGAAATAGCTTAAATCCCGAACCGAATAGCATAAATGACAGCAGACTCCTATATACTTTCGCATGCTCAATAATCCTGTTTCAACATCCAAATAAAATTCTAAAGACTCACCAGCTTGAATCCCCATAGAGGTTCGCATCTCCTTAGGAATAACAATCCGGCCTAACGTATCCAAGGGACGTGTCATACCTGTATTTTTCAAGTGATCTTCTCCTTCCATTGTCCAACATCCAATGATCTCCTAAAAAAAATATAAAAATCAATAAAGTAAAAGCATTTATGTTTGTTCCAAAAGATGGTATTATCGTGAAAGAAAATCAATAATTATACCATTAGTTTCCAAACTACATTGTTTATTGAAATTGAAATTGAAATTCTATGAAAATGCTGAAAGGGTGGTTTATCCATGGAAATCACACCTACGATACAGGCAGAAATTCAAACTTATCTGAAACGAAAAGGCTTAACGATGACCAAGTTTGGTCACACGATTGATTTGAATGTAGGTACAGTTAGTAGCATTGTGACTGGTAACCGATCTATTTCTGTTCATCAACTGGATAGTATTACTGCGGGAATGAATTTACCACCGGATTATTTTTACGAACGTTATATTGAAGAATGCATTGAAGAATCTCCGCTAAACTGGAAAAAAATAAGCCCTTTCTTATACCGATGCATTGAACTAGGACGACTCGACTGCTTGCAGCGAGTTGTAATTTTGCTATTGGATAACCCTAATTATCCGCCATCGCTCTTTGAAGTTGCCGAAAATGTATACAAAGACGGTTACAACGAAGCAGCGGCATACCTTTACAAAAAGGTGGCTGAAAGTGAGAAGCAGCAGCATTCAGAGCGATTGGCGGTCTGCCAGTATCGTTTGTTCCAAATCAATATTGGACAAGATAGAGCTGTAAATCTTCAAGCTGCCATTGAATTTGCTCCTTTTGTGGATCGTTTAGACGAGATAGAGCAATTAGATGCATTAAAAGATTTGGCTAACGTCTACAGGTCATTAAGCATGTGGGACAAGGTGTATGAATTTGCCCATCAGATGGGTCAATTAGGACAGATCCAATATAATTTGGTTCATAACTCCAAGCGAAAAGGAACAGATTCGAAAAAAAAGCCAATTAGACCGTTTTTCACCTACATAGCCTATTCTGATCTAATGTGTGCTAGTGCTTGCGATGCAAGAGGGGATCATGAACAAGCATTAGAACACATTCATTGTTATGCGGATCTAAGTTGGGTGAAGGAACAAGATTCTGAGTCTCTCTATTGGAAGAAGCAATATCTGCAATGGGCGAAAATTAATACGTACGTCAATAGACTTATGTCCGGGGACATCAGTGTTCTGCCAGATTACGTAGAACATATGGCTGCCGAAAAGGAGATTTTTGCCGAGCTACTGAACGTCCTTGAAGTAGCTAATCGATATAATGTAGATGTAGATCATATCCTTCGACGCTTTGAGTCCCAAATTGCAGCGTATCAGGAACCATCATCTTCTGATACGTATACTCAACAAGTTTTATCGGAAGAATACGTACGCTTCTGGTACAAAATGGCCAAGTACAGCCTAAATAAAGGCAGATATCCATATGGTTTCAATTGTTTAATAAACGCTTTTGAAAAAGCTGTTACAATTAACCACGTACTACTTATTGCCAACTGTTTTGGATTATTTTATCATTTCAAATTACATGCGGCTCCTAAAACACAGGCTCGGTTTCAATCCATTTATGAGGAGGTGTGGGAGAAAAATGATCAAAAGGATGGCTTTCTGCTTAGCGGTAACTAGCTTTTTACTGGTATTCACAGTACCATATCAAACTGCAAACCTAAGCCATGGCACAATCCAAACACAAGGACACGTTGGTGGAATGTGATCCAAGTAATCATCATCTTCAAATTCATTACTATTGACCAGCTTATAGCTGGTCTATTTTTGTATTATTTTGTAATTTTTAGGTTCAAAAAAGATCATGACGTATTTGTACATCCCTCCTTAAAATAAGATTCAATAGGAGGTATGCAGGATGAACAGGGATAAAACGGAAACGTTAATTCAACAAATGGAACACGCCAGACAACACTTGCATGATCTTTACGCAGAGTATGGCTTCGGACATGCTTGTGTACTTGAACAGTCTATGCTTTTGGATGAACTGATTAATCAGTACAACCGTATGTATCAGACCAGAAAGCAGCCTCACCATGTTTTGGATCAGATCATTAACAACGACGATGTTATGTTCAGTCCATCCTCCCCTTTCTCTTTATGCAAAACTGTGACTTCTCCCACGTAATGTTTATTATTATTCTATATAATGACTTATTTTAAAATAAAATACATATTCATGTCATAAAATGTTAATCATTTTTTTGGGGACAGCATACTAAGGCAACAAAAAAGCAGAGCTCCATAAGAGAGCCCTGCCAAAGTCCATTGGATTTATAACCCCATGCTGAAACACAGACGCACAAGTTTAGCCAAGCTCCTGCGTGCTTTTGGAAGCGCGCTTAGAGGAAAGGAACTGGAAACGAAACGAATGCCAGTTCAACCGCTGTCTGCCTTTGGAGCCAACAATCCAGTTGCCGCCGGGCAGATGGGCAAAGAGCCAGCTGATGCCCAGAGAAACACTTGCCACGACGACAAACGTAATGAGCGTAGCTGTAAAATGATGATCACCCAGTGCAAGCGGGCGGGTGTAGTAGGATATGAAGGACAGCACGAGCGCATGGGCCAGATATCCTCCGAAGGAATAGCGTCCGATCCAGTTCAGCATACGGCGAAACGGCTCGGATCGCGTATCTTTTTGCAAATGAAGCAGCAGTCCATACAACAAAAGCAACTGCGAGACAATCAGCACGAAGGTGCTTGGTTTCAAATAAGTAGAAATATTGAGATTGATCGTATCACCCGACTGGATCAGCATTGTGTGACCCATAAGCATGAATAGACCAATAAAGACAAATACATTCCACGGTAACGTCTGTTGGGCCAATCCCCGCCAGGTGTCCGTCATATAGGCGCACACTGCGCCCAGCATAAAATAGAAAAAATACATAACAAAGTTATAAGTGCGGTAATCTAACAGAGTCTGCCAAAAGGACGGCAACCCAGTGCTCCATGCAGACATGTCATAGTAGGACCATTGTAACAACAAAGCGTAAGCCGCAGCGGCAATCAGCATAACAGCCAAAACAAGCTGTTTGCGTCTTTTCGTGCTGTAACGGCGTAGAAACGCTTGAACCTGCCCGGCTGCTTTTGAAAATAAAGGAAACAAAATATAAAACTGAAAGATCATCACTACAAACCATAGATGATATCCGCTGACGGGGATGATCATTTCCTCGAACATACCTTTGTAAAAATAAATATTTCCCCACTGCGCCGTTGACCAGTTTTGAGTACATACCCAATAAATAACCGTCCAGCAGAGGAAAGGAACATAAATATCTCGAAACCGCCTGCCAATATAGCGAGGGTAGCCAATCGGTTTGTTACCATTATAAAAAAGCAGCGCCGCAGACAGGAAAACGAACGTCGGTGTGCCAAAACGTGTCAAATGATACAGCATCGCGAGCATCACAGAATCTGGCTGTTGGATGTCGCTGCGATAAATATATTCGCCAATGCAATGCTGAAGCACGACAGCGAGGTAGGCAAGGCCCCGTAGTTCTGTCCACTCCGCGATACGCGGCTTGCTCATCCATATCACTCCTTTTCCTCAAGATACGCACATGTTTTTCCTAGCACAATTGTAGGTATTGTAACGTAGAAACATTAGTGCAGGATTAACGCCACCTGAAAGTAAGAAGAGTGAAGTAGTTCCAATTTAATATGATTGCGTTTACAATCTAAGTAAAACCAGAATAAATTAAAGTGAATTTATAATTTAAGGATACACACAGGAAGAGGAGAGGAAGGATGAAAAAAACGCTGCTGGTATATATGTTGTTGATTGCGGCCTTTGCTCTCTATGTGTTCAGGTATGAACAAACGGGCCCGTTGAATGGCACTTGGGAGGATAAGGGGCTACGAGGCAGCATTGGAGAAACCTATATGATGATTACGTTCCAGTCTGGTTTGGAGTATTGGAAAAGCGGGCTTAAGGGCTTCGAGGATGCCGGGGATGCGCTGGGGGTGACTGTGGAGTATCGGGGAGCTACCCGTTATGATGCGCAGGAGCAGACAACCGTTATTGAGCAAGCAATTGCTCGTAAACCCGCAGGGATTGCGATTTCCGCGATTGATCCTCACTCTTTGATTCCGGTGATTAATAAGGCGCTGGATGCGGGCATTCCTGTGGTATTGTTTGATGCCGAAGCGCCGGGGAGCCGGGCGTATTCCTTTTTGGGCACGGATAATTATAAGGCTGGCGTGACCGCTGCGGATAAAATGGCAGAGCTGTTGGGACGAGAAGGTCAGGTCGCTGTTCTGACGCTGCCTGGACAGCAAAATCATGAGGAACGCTCGCGTGGCTTTCGCGATACCATTAGGCGGCAGTATCCTGCGATGAAGGTGGTGGAAGTCGCAGATGGCCGCGCAGATGCGATGGTCTCCCGGGATGAGTCGCAAAGGCTGATGAAAGCTTATCCGAAACTGGCGGGCATTTTTGTGACCGATGCAACGGGAGGGGCAGGTGTGGGTGAAGCGGTACTGAGCCAAAAAAACAGCCATCCGCTGAAAATCATTTCTTTTGATACGAATAAAGCGACATTGGATATGATTCGTGGTGGGACGATTTCGGCAACGATTGCCCAGGGAACATGGAATATGGGGTATTGGTCGCTTCAATATTTGTTCCATCTGCATCATCATTTGACGATTCCTGCACCTTCTTCCACTGGAGACAACACTCCGTTGCCCGTGCGGGTAGATACTGGGATTTCCGTGGTCACCCGGGCGAATGTAGATGATTATTATGCGAAATAAATTTTGGGAGCGTATCCAATTAGGGGTGCGCCAAATGATGCCGCGGTTACGCTTGCGCAATATGCCTTTACGTTATCAGCTCATGCTGCTGTTCCTGCTGTTTGGCATTGTGCCTTCGCTGGGATTAGGTCTGCTGGTCAATTGGACGGTGGAACGGATTATTGAACGGCAGGTGGAAAACCATACAATGCAGTTGATTGGCAAGGTGAACGAAGCGCTGGACACCAAAATGGAAAATTTGCAAAACATGACGTATCTGATCGCTTTTAACCCCGATATCGGGGAGTTCTGGAAAGGGAAGACGCTGGCTGACGGCCACGCGGGTCATACGAATGTAATAACACCGGAAAAACAGGGGGAGCAGACTCAGAACTCGGCGCAAAATCAGGCTCTCAGCTCCAAGCAGGCATTAAGTTCTGTACAGGAGCAGGATACGCTGTATAAAATGAAGCAATTTTTGCAGGGCTATACTACGTTATATCCTGAAATTGCAGGGATTCTGATCGTGAACGAAAAAGGCGACTACATCAGCAACGAAATGTATGCTCGAAGCACGCGTAGCCTGACGGAAGAAGATTGGTACCAACAGGCGGCGCAGCATGCAGGCATATTCACTGTGCTAGGACAGCCGAGCCACCGTAATGTGACCACTCATGTCCGGTACAAGGATAGTGAAATTGTCTCCGTCGTTCGTTCGGTTACGGATTCGGAAACCGGACACGTGCTAGGCGTGATTATGATTGACCTCAAGCTGCGGGCTGTGTCGCAGGCCGCCAGGGATGTAACCTTGGGCAAAAGCGGGTATTTAATGGTGACAGATGCTGAGGGGCGCAGCGTGTACAGGCCGGATATGCCTTTGATTGAGCGTATTCCGCCGCAATGGTTCGGGGCAGGTGACAGCGGGATGTTTACCCGTGAAGCTGGGGGCAGGGAATTGCTGTTCATGTTCAGGGCTTCCGAATTCACGGGCTGGAGAACAGTGGGGGTATTCCCGGCACGCGAATCTACACTGGAAGTGCGGCAAATTCAGTTCTATGTCGTCTGTTTTGTTTTCATTGTATGTCTATTTGGCTTAACGGCATCCTTGCGATTGTCGAGTTCCATTGCGCAGCCAATTTTTCGGCTGATGTCCTATATGCGGACGGCAGAGACAGGGGATCTTACAGTTCGCCAATGGAGTGACCGTGGGGATGAAGTCGGAATGCTGGGGCGGAGCTTTAACCGGATGCTGGAGCAAATTCGCCGTCTCATGTCACTTAGCGAACTGAGAGAACGGCAAAAACGGGATGCCGAGCTGCGCAGCCTTCAGGAGCATATTAAGCCCCATTTTCTATACAATACGCTAGATACGATTCATTGGATGGCCCGAAAAAATGGAGCAGACGACGTGTCCGATATGGTGGGAGCGCTATCGAGATTGTTCCGTCTCGGGCTGAGCAAGGGGGATGACTTTATTCCACTGCGCTCCGAGATTGAGCATATATCTAGCTATATGCAAATCCAGCAAACCCGCTATCGTGACCGACTTCGCTGGGAATTGAATCTACCTGACGAGCTAAAGGATCTGTTCGTGTTGAAGTTAATGCTTCAGCCTGTAGTGGAAAACGCGATTTATCACGGCATCAAGGCCAGACGTGGTCCAGGCACGATTTGGATAGAAGCTAAAGCTGAGGACGACAAGCTGCTGCTGACGGTACGTGACGATGGCGCAGGGATGACGGCGGACCGTCTGCGTGAATTGCGTGAATGGCTAGAAATACCCCTGGAGGCGATGGAAGTAAAGCAGAAGCAAAAGGGAGTTAGTACCCATGGCAGAAGCTATGGCATGCTGAATGTACAAGCGCGTATCCGGTTGTCTTTTGGCGAGGAATATGGAATTGTACTGAAGAGCAAAGAAGGGACAGGTACCTGCGTGACGATTACTCATCCGTTGCTGCTGGATATGGCGCAACTGAAGAAGCCTTATGAAAAAGGAGAGGGTCAGGATGACGAAATCAAAGGCCACACACAACTCGACAACGGCGAGTCTGATTGACCAGGCCATACCAGAAGTGACCATAGGAACGGCAAAACGTTACCAAGTATTGATCGCAGATGATGAGCCGATCATTCGTGAGGGGATACGAGATTGCATAGATTGGGCGGCACTGGGCATGGAGGTGGCAGCAGAGGCGGAGGACGGAGAAGAAGCGCTGGAGCTGGTGGGTCAGCTTCATATCGACATCGTGCTGGTCGATATGAATATGCCGTTCATGGACGGGATTGAACTGATTCGGCGTCTGCGGGAAGATCGTCCGGAATGCCGCTGTCTGATCATTTCCGGGCATGATGAATTTGCTTATGCGCAGGAGGCTGTCCGACTTGGCGTAGAGGATTATATTTTGAAGCCGGTAAATGCGGATCAGCTTCATGCTGCGTTGTTGCGGCTTCGTCAGCGAATGGACGAAGAGCACAAGCGTGCCGCCTATGTAGAACAAGCCGCCGGACAGATTGAACGGAATATTCCGCTGCTGCGCCAGCGTTTTTGCCTGGAATGGATGGAAGGGCAACACACGGGAAAAGACATCATGGAACAGTTGGCGTTTTTACGGCTTCCATCGCTACCGCCTGCTCAGATCGGTGTGGTACGGTGGCCTGCGGCAGAGGCACGGCAGACGATTATGCGTGAGAATGACCGTCAGTTGTTTCTTTTTGCCGCTGAAAATATTATTGGCGAACTGCTGGAGGACTGCCCGCATGTGTTGTTCCGCGATGCGAACGGACTGATCGGCATATGCCTATGGCAGGAGGCACCCGAGACGATAGGCGCTTCCATGGAGCAGGCGATTGGACGCTACCTGAATATAGCGGTTCATACGCATGTGGAGTCCAACGCGGGTGGGCTGGAAGGCGCAATTGACGCGTACCGGGTGAGTCGGGATCGAGTGTATGGCGAATCGCAGATGTCTCCCATCGTACGCCGGGCTCGGCAGCTTATTCAGGAAGGTTACGCCGATCGGGAATTAACGCTGGAAGCCCTTGCTTCGCGGCTACAAGTATCCGCCGTATATCTCAGCCGTGTGCTCAAAAAGGAGCTCAACGACAGTTTCGTGACCCTCGTCACGCGTGCCCGTATCCGTAAAGCAGTGCAGCTGCTGGATTCCACGACGTTGTCTATCTATGATATAGCAGAACGTACGGGATACGACAGTCAGCACTATTTTAGCACCGCTTTTAAAAAGACTATGGGTGTGTCCCCTGTGCAGTACCGTAAAGGCGGTGGAATTCAAGAAAGCACGGTAGAGTAGGAAGGATTGGAATGGGAGATGAGTCCCACACTATTTCATCATGAACTGTAAGAAAAAGTGTGTGTGTAATCACACCTACGCATTCAGGGGTTTGTTACGCTGGGGATAACGAACAAATATCTATCAATATTTGGAGGAAAACGATATGTTTTGTTATCAGTGTGAACAAACGCCGAGTGGCGGGTGTAAAGTAGTTGGGGTATGCGGGAAAGATGAGACGATAGCGAGCTTGCAGGATACGATGATTTTTGCATTAAAAGGGATTGCTGCCTATGCGACACATGCTCGCCAGTTGGGCTATACCGATCCTGAGGTAGATCGCATCACGCATGAAGCGTTATATATGACCTTAACCAATTCTAACTTTAATGTACAAGAGCATTTGGAAATGGCGATGAAGGTCGGAAATGCGGCTGTACGGATTATGGATGTGCTGGATCGTGCGCATACGGATCGTTTTGGCATTCCGCAGCCGATTACGGTCAGTCAGAATAAAATCGAAGGCCAATGTATCGTCGTGACTGGACATAATCTGTATGCGCTGGAGGAATTACTGCGCCAGACGGAGGGTAAGGGCATCAACATCTATACCCACTCAGAAATGCTGCCTGCTCACGGTTATCCAGCATTGAAGAAATACGCACATCTCAAGGGGAATATCGGTAAGGCCTGGTACGATCAACGCAGACTGTTCGAAGAGTTCCCGGGCGCCATTCTGGCTACGACGAACTGTGTTATGCCGATTAAAGGCACGTATGCAGACCGCTTCTTCTCTTATGAAGTAGCCGGGCTGGAGGGAGTAGCCAAGATCATGGACGACGACTTTTCACCATTGATCGAGCGTGCGTTAGCCCTGCCAGCCGCAGATGTAGATTCGGAGCAGGTGCTTACAACGGGATATCATCATGAGACGGTTATCGGGCTGGCTCCTGAGATTATTCAGGCCGTTAAAGACGGACATATCCGTCGTTTCTTTGTCATTGCAGGCTGCGACGCACCGGGCAAAGGCGGCAACTATTACCGCGAGCTAGCTACATCCTTGCCGAATGATACGGTCATTCTGACCACGTCCTGTGGTAAATTCCGCTTTAATGACGTGGATTATGGCACCGTTGGAGATACCGGCATTCCGCGTTATATTGATTTGGGGCAATGCAACAATTCGGGTTCTACTGTGAAAATCGCTCTGGCATTAGCGGATGCTTTCGGTTGTACGGTGAACGAGCTACCTGTCAGCATTGTACTGTCCTGGTTTGAGCAAAAAGCGGTCGCCATCCTGCTAGGCTTGTTCAGCCTTGGCATCCAGGATATTCGCATTGGACCGAAACCGCCTGAGTTTATTTCTTCTGGCGTACTGGATGTACTGGTGGAGATGTTTGGCTTGAAGCTAATTACTACCGCAGAGGAAGATATGAAAGCGATGTTGGCGTTGTCGTAAGAGGTTGGTGGGGAACTGCAAAGCGCAGTTCCTTTTTTGTTTCATCGTTCATCGATTCTAATAAAGATGTCCGTAAGAATCTTTAATGCCAGCTCAGTATCTTTGGATTCACGAGTTCTTAGGAGAGTCAAAATGGTTTTTATACTCGAATCTTCTTCGGTAAGCTCATCATTGTCCTTCACATATGTAAGCAACTGATAGACGCCCACGTTCAATGCCTTCGCTATTTTCTCCAGATTTTTCAAAGATATATTTCTCTCCGCACGCTCAATGAAACCAATATAACTCGAATTGAATCCTGCTTTTTCGGCTAAAGCTTCTTGGGAAAGCCCTTTAGACTTTCGAATATCTCGAATACGCGTACCGACTAATTCTAAAAGTTCTGACATGATTACACCTCTCTATAGTAAGAATTTCACAAAATTCGATTCCAATCGCTCCGAAATGTAATATATAGACGAACGAGATCATCTCGATCTATATATTATTAATTGGAAGTCGCTTATTGGATTTTGCAAAATCCTCTAGTTAGAAGTGTAGAGAAAGAGTTACATCTAATTAATAAGTGTTAGTAAGTAAATTGAATTAAAAACTACTATATAGTAATATTTATTATGAAGCTTGTCCGGTAGCTAGAAAATTATACATCTTGATGGTTACATAATTGTGCTATGTTGCTCACATTGTTTCAGGATTTTGCAAAACCCTTATTTATGAAATTTTAATTCAGGAGTTGATTCCCCATGAAACATTACTCCTTAAGTCCCCAACTACATAGTGATTCTGATTTCAAATTGCCTAAGTACAGCGACACCTACATATTCAATTGCATGATGGATTTTCAAAAGCTTGCCGAATACCAGATCAAGCTTGCACAGATGATGCGCGACCATCATCAGTTTCAAAACTGCCTCATTCTTTGTGATCGAGCGATGTTTTCTATGGCTAAGGCCATGTATGTTCATCGAAACCAAATCATTCCATCGTACATTCGATCCATGACTGACCTATTCCCTTTAATTCACACAGATGCTGAGCCCAATTTAGATATGGTGCTGTTTATCGGTACGGTACATTATCTGGTTTCGGGAGAGGATGAAGCATCCGAGGAAACGATGAGACAGGAGGAAGTAGACAAGTTGCTTTATAAAACGGACTCTATTCTAGAGTCTCTGTCACAGCGGATCGTAGCTGATCCGTCTAAGCGGTATCCGTCTATTTATAAAGAAAATTCGTTCAATGATTCGGTAGATCTTTTATCAATAATACCCGGTTCTTTTTGAGATAATGATATAATGAAGAAAAGGAAGATGTTGGATGAAGGTTACGCTTCCACATATCAGAAAGGGTGTTATTTCATATGCCTACATACAACAAACTGGTGCGGGATCGGATTCCGCAACTCATTATGTCTCAGGGCATGGAATGTCGGACACGCATTTTGGACCCAGAGGAATATAAGCAGGAGCTGCGAGCGAAGCTTCGTGAAGAAGCCGGGGAATATTTTGAAGCGGAAAAAGATCAGGATGCGCTGGAAGAGCTGGCAGATATGCTGGAAGTCATCCGAGCACTAGCAGAAGTACATGGGGCGAATGCAGCAGAGCTGGACAAGCTCCGGGCAGACAAAGCCGAGGCACGGGGCGGATTCCAGGAGCGGGTGTTCTTAATTGATGTGGATGAAGCTTAACGTCAAGTGGTACACATGGAATAAACCTATTTTCTTATATATTATGTATAGTTAACGTTTGATGATTCTTACGTACATGTCATTGATGGGATGCCCATGTGAATCAATTATTCAAAAAAGTTTCTGTTGTGAAGACAGGGATTTTTTGTTTTTAACTATAGTTAGCAGTTGTGATATTCTTCCATTTGATGATACAATATAAACATGATTCAAAAGAACTATTTCAAATACGATGGATTCGTTTAATTTATTATTTTCCTTGTTTTCATGAAGTTCGTAAATAAGACGTTAACTGAAATCCCCGATAAACATAATTCTATATTTAGGAGTTGATAAATTTTGTTGAGGAAAATAGAAATTAAAGAGTTATTCGGTAGGTTCAATTACGAAATCTTACTTAAAAAAGATGGAGTAACCATTATAACAGGCCCGAATGGCTACGGGAAATCCACTATTCTCAAGTGTTTTGAAGTAATTAGTGAGGGAAACAACCTGTCTTTCCTGTCATTTTTTATTAAACTTGATTTTTCTGAGATTAAATTCTTATTTAATAATGCAAGCAGTGCATTTTTGATTTCAAAAAAAGAAGGCGGATTAAGTATCAATGGATTGAAAATGCCAGAAGAGTTAATAGCTGAATTAAGTTTAGAGAGTAGAACCCCCTCTTACATAATTAAAGTTAATAATGACACTTGGATAGATAGAAGGACAGGAGAGGTTTTCGATCCTGTTGATTTTAATATTAAAAGAGCCTTTAATAACTTTGAAAGACACAATTTTGAAAGACACAATAATTTAATTGATATAGATCATAATTTTTCCGAAAACTTAGCTATTCTGCTTAGTCAAGCTAAAGATAGCATAGGACCTATATACTATATAAAAGAACAAAGACTAATAATGGAGAAAAGAAATAAAAGAGCTGAACAAGAAATAATAAATGTAATTGAAGAATTACCCAATAAGTTTAAAGATTTAATAAGAGATATTTCAAATAATTATTCAGCCACGGCGAATAAATTAGATGGATCATATCCATACAGGCTATTTAAAACAGAAAAAGGTATCTCTGAAGAAGAGTATGAAATTAAAATGGAAGTAATGAATGAAAAATTTGAGAAACTAAGAAAATACGACATTTCTGAAATGCAACATTTTGTAAACGTAGTATTTAAAATAGAACATGCCAAAGCATTAGAGATCTATTTTGATGACTTCAATGAGAAATATAAGGTTTACGAGGATTTTATAAATAAATTAGATTTATTTACTGATATAGTAAACAGTAGGTTGTCTTTTAAAGAAATAAAAATTTCAAGAGAAAACGGTATCATTGTAGTGGATAAGGAGTATAAAGACAAAAAACTTACCCTAAATCAACTATCATCTGGAGAGAAACAAGAGATAGTTCTATTTTATGAGTTAATATTTGAAACAACAAATGATGTTTTACTTCTAATAGATGAACCAGAAATATCACTTCACATTACTTGGCAAAAAATGTTTATGAATGATTTACTGAGAATAGTTAAATATAAAGGATTTAATGTTATTGTCGCGACACATTCGCCGCAGATTATTAATAATCATTGGGATAAACAGATTGATTTGGGGGAATTATTCGGTGAGCAACTCAGTCAGAGATAACATGTCCAAAGAGGATATTGTTTCAGAAATCAAGTTATCAATTGGGGCAGATATAAAAAAAGAGTATACTTATTTACTAGTAGAAGGCTCTGATGATATTAAATTCTGGAGAGGTATTACAAGCGAAAAGGTATTAATATTTGAATCTTTTTCAGGTAAAAATGGTATTAAGGAAATTGTAGAAGAGTTTTTTGATACTAATCCTCAAGTAATTGGAATTAGGGATAAAGATTATGAATCTAAAGTGATTCATAACAGAATTTATTATTATGATTATTGCTGTATGGAAATGATGTTTATTTGCAGTACTGACGCTTTTAATAGTATTTATACCGAGTATTATGATGGAGAAATTCCAGTTAATGAATTGAAGGAAAAAATATTGCATCAATTAAAAATTTTAAGTCACATTAGGAAGTTAAATGAGACAAAAGACTGGGGAATAAAAATTAATGGGATTTCTATAAACAGTGCATTTAATAGAGAAACCAAAGAATTAGTGATCGATACTATAATAACTAAGCTTAATGAAATGAATCGGAATTTTTTCATTCATAAACCAGAGGAAAGACAGTGTTTAGATGATTTGCTCATGAACGAATCCACCACTAATGAGCTTTTAAATATAACACAAGGCCATGATTTTCTAAAGTTATTTTCAACATATTGTATGAAAGACCAGGGAAATTCAATTAGTGATATTAATATTTCTGCGAGTTTAAGATGTTCATATAGAAAGTCTGATTTCGAGAAATCATTATTATATTTTAAGTTAGTAGAGCATGAAGAGAGATATAAACTGAAGATTGTTTCATAAAGTTAGAGTACGTTTCAGCTCGCTAGCTTAAGTCTCTGTAAAACCTATTGTTTTTGTCTTCGTGTTAGTTTTCGTTGTGAATTAATTCAATAGATGATAGATTAGTCGCGGGTGAATGGAGATGAAAATTATCATTCATAATCGCGACTTTTTTTGTTAAACAAATTAAGGGATTATTTGTTTAACAAATAAAAAGAATTATGGATAAAATTACAGACACTAAGTAAAGAATATGTATCTTTTAAAGACTTATTTATAACCCATGGGGAGTAATTCAGGAGGCCAGAGACATCAGTTAACAATATACTTCGCTGTAGAGCTGACGCTCTTTGGTCCAGACGAAGTTGAGAGGCATGGAAGTAGAATCAGCCGGACAACCCTGCGAGCCTAACCTCAGTTGCGGCTGCCCCATTGGGGCTTAAGGTTCTCGGGTCGTTGAATACAGAAACGTTATACGACAGAATCAAAAGAAAAAAGAGCCAATAGGCTCTCAATCTAAAGATAAATTTAATTCGTTATGTAGATGAAGAGCATCTTTAAAACCTTGCAAATAGATTTCACGCTCTAAAATAGCTTGAACAGGAAGGTCTGCGTCATCAAAAAGGAATAGAGTCTTTGTATATCCTCTGATAGTAGTTCATGTAACTGCTTGAAGTAAAGATTCCGTTCGGATGAGAATTGGTTGTAGCTGGAGTTGTTTTTGATAAAGAAAATATACTTTCATATAATTAAAGAAAATTCACTTCATGTGTGAAAGGAATACCAGATGATTAGTTACAAACCTATTCAAAAATTATTGATCGACAGGGAAATTAAGAAGCAGTACTTACTTAAAATGACAGGGATTTCGTCTGCTACAATGGCGAAGCTCAATACGAATGAATATGTGTCATTAGAAGTAATTGATAAATTATGTACGGCTTTAGGTTGTCAACCAGGAGATTTATTGGAACACATAGCAGAGCAATGACAGATCAAGATCAAGGAAGAATTTTGGTTGATCGAAGAAGTGATTCCGTCGTATAACCTAAATATTCAAGCTGTGGCTCCGTTGGAGCCTGGGTCTGTGTGAACTCTTTAGATAGCCGATTTAATGATTCAACAAATTGAGACTTTGCCAATCGTAAAAAAGGCTAAAGTCTTTTTGCGTTTTCAAGGTATATGAGCGATCTTCGACGATCTTTATTCCAAGTCCAATTACTTTCTCCACACAAAGGTTAAAATTTTATAAAAAAAGTTCAAAACCAGCAAAGACCTTTCCTGGCCTGGAATGATACCATGTGTTTGCACATAAAAAAAGGAGAGGTACTCATTGCCTCACTTATGTAAGCGCTATCTAATTTCAATTCTAATCAGCACTTACCTTCAAATTGACCCGCATCACATGAGGAAAGGGGAACTTCATATGAAAAAAGGAGCTGTTGTCGTATGGCTTCTGGTTTTGGCCCTGATGCTTTCGGCCTGTAATTTGGCGGAGAGTGGAACGGGCAGCAAGGAAAAAGGCTATGTGGGCATTTCCATGCCGACCAAATCGTCCGAGCGTTGGGTAGGGGACGGGGAGAATATGGTCCGGTTGTTTCAGGAGCAAGGCTATAAAACGGATTTACAGTACGCCGAGGACGTAATAGAAAACCAAATCTCCCAAATCGAAAATATGATCACCAAGGGCGTCAATGTTATGGTGATCGCTTCGGTCGACGGAAACACGCTGACGGATGTGATTCAGAAGGCACACGACCGAGGCATTCAGGTCATTTCTTACGACCGTCTGATTCGCAACACACCGTATCTGACGTATTATGCGACCTTCGATAACTTCAAGGTGGGCGTGCTACAGGCAGCATATATTGAGAAAAAGTTGGGACTCAAGGAAGGCAAAGGCCCGTTCAATATCGAACTGTTCGGTGGTTCACCGGACGATAATAACGCTTATTTCTTCTTTAATGGTGCGATGTCTGTACTTAAACCGTACGTGGATTCCGGCAAACTGGTCGTGCGCAGCAAGCAGATGACGATGGCGCAGATCGCTACACTGCGATGGGATGGAGCATTAGCGCAGTCGCGGATGGATAATCTGCTGAGTGCCTACTATTCAGGGGCCAATCTGGACGCGGTACTATCCCCGTATGACGGCATTAGCATCGGTATCATTTCATCCCTGAAAGGGGTCGGATATGGATCAGCGAACAAGCCGCTGCCGATCATTACGGGGCAGGATGCGGAGCTGGCTTCGATCAAGTCCATTGTGGCCGGGGAGCAGACGCAAACTATATTTAAGGATACCCGCAAGCTGGCTGAGCAAACGGTCGTGATGGCCAACAGCATTTTACAGGGCAAACAAGCGGAAGTGAATGACACCGAATCCTATAACAACGGTAAAAAAGTCATTCCTGCTTACTTGCTTGATCCGATCTCGGTAGATCGAACGAATGTGGAGAAGGATATTGTCGGCAGTCACTATTACACCAAAGAGCAAATCGGACTGAAATAAGTGTAAGAATCCAACCGAAAGGAGCGTATCCCATGACTGGAATCATTTTGGAAATGAAGGGAATTACCAAAACCTTTCCCGGCGTGAAGGCATTGGAAAATGTAAATCTAAAGGTCAAGGAAGGCGAAATCCATTCCTTGTGCGGTGAGAATGGTGCGGGCAAGTCGACGCTGATGAAGGTACTAAGCGGTGTATATCCGCATGGAACCTATGAAGGGGATATTGTTTTCCAGGGCAAAACGTGTGAGTTCAAGGATATCAAGCAGAGCGAGGAACTAGGCATTGTCATTATCCATCAGGAGCTGGCGCTGATCCCGTATCTCTCGATTGCGGAAAATATTTATCTGGGCAACGAACGTGCCAGCGGCGGCGTGATTGATTGGAAAGAGACTTTTGTGGGTACACGCGATCTGCTGTCCAAGGTCGGTTTGAGTGAGAATCCTAATACATTAGTTACGAACATCGGGGTCGGGAAGCAACAACTGGTCGAAATTGCGAAAGCGCTCTCCAAAAAGGTAAAGCTGCTTATTCTCGATGAACCGACAGCGGCGTTGAATGAGGATGATAGTGAAAATCTGCTTAATTTGATGCTGGAATTTAAAAGACAGGGCATTTCCTGCATTCTCATCTCCCATAAGCTGAATGAGGTCGCGAAGGTGTCAGATTCGATCACGATTTTGCGTGACGGGAAGACGATTGAGACACTGGATATGAAAAAGGATGAGGTTACGGAGGATCGGATCATTAGCGGGATGGTTGGACGTGATCTGACCAGCCGTTATCCAGAGCGTCATGCCAAGATTGGCAAAGTCGTTCTGGAAGTGAAGGATTGGACGGTGTATCACGAGCATCATGCAGACCGTAAGGTGCTGGATCAGGTGAATTTGAACATCCGTCGCGGTGAAATTGTCGGGATTGCCGGACTGATGGGAGCGGGACGGACCGAGCTGGCGATGAGCATTTTTGGCAAGTCGTATGGACGTAACATCTCTGGTCAGCTGATTAAAGACGGCAAGCCGATCCAGAACAACACGGTTACGGACGCGATCAACAACGGCTTTGCCTATGTAACAGAGGATCGCAAGGAGTATGGCCTCATCCTAATGGATGATATCAAGCGTAATATTTCGCTGACTGGCCTGAACAAGCTGACGAAGGGCGCTGTCGTCAATGAGCAGGAGGAAGTCGTCATTGCAGAGGAAATGAAAAAAAGCATGAACATCAAAGCGCCGAGCATTTTACAGAAAACAGGTAATCTGAGTGGCGGCAATCAGCAGAAGGTGGTGCTGAGCAAATGGATTTTCGCCGGACCGGATATTCTGATTCTGGATGAGCCGACACGCGGCATTGATGTGGGCGCCAAATATGAAATTTACACGATTATTCATCGACTTGCCGCTGAAGGCAAGGGAGTGCTGGTCATTTCGTCCGAGCTGCCAGAGGTACTAGGCTTGTGTGACCGGATTTATGTCATGAATGCTGGGCGGATCACTGGAGAGGTTAGCCGTGAGGACGCGTCGCAGGAAACGTTGATGAGATATATGACCAAGTCAGGAGGCGTGAAGCATGGAAACCATAACTAAACTATTTAAAAATAACATCCGCCAATATGGCATGATGATTGCGCTGGTCGTCATTATGATTTTGTTCGAGGTACTGACGGGCGGTCTGCTGTTGAAGCCGATTAATATTACCAATCTGATTCTGCAAAACAGCTATATTCTCGTGCTGGCCATCGGGATGGTGCTGGTCATCATCACTGGACATATTGATTTGTCCGTCGGCTCCATAGCCGCTTTTGTCGGTGCGGTTGCCGCCATCATGATGGTCGACTGGCAGCTTCCAGCATGGATCGCTGTCATTGCATCTTTGCTGGTCGGGGCGTTAATCGGCGCTTGGCAAGGATTCTGGGTCGCTTATGTACGGATTCCGGCGTTTATCGTAACTTTGGCAGGAATGCTGCTCTTCCGCGGATTGACCATGATCGTGCTGGAAGGCCAATCGATCTCTCCTTTTCCAGGGGGCTTCCAGAAAATCAGTTCAGGCTTCCTGCCGGATTTTTCATCTACCGGTTATAACCTGGTATCCATCATTGTCGGCATTGCGCTCACGGTATGGTTTATCG
Organism: Paenibacillus sp. FSL H8-0168; assembly: GCF_038592955.1. NCBI lineage: Bacteria > Bacillati > Bacillota > Bacilli > Caryophanales > Paenibacillaceae > Paenibacillus > Paenibacillus sp. FSL H8-0168. Next base: position 1,279,567 of record NZ_CP151948.1, read on the forward strand.
TGAACGAAATTCGCGAACGTCGTTCTCAGCTTAAATATGGATTTGAGGTTCCGTCACAGACATTATTTGTACTCAAGCTGATTGTGGTAGCTGCGGTCATCAATCTGTTCACCTTTATGCTTGCGAGCTATGCGGGGATTCCTAACATTCTCGTGCTGCTGTTCATACTGATCGTTGTGTACTCCTTCGTCATGAACCGCACGATTATGGGTCGTCATGTGTATGCGTTGGGTGGAAATGAAAAGGCAGCGGGTCTGTCCGGTGTCAAAACGAAAAAAGTAACGTTCTGGGTATTCGTCAATATGGGTGTGCTGGCGGCCATTTCCGGTCTGATCTTTGCTGCACGTCTGAACGCGGCTACGCCGAGAGCGGGTACGAACTTCGAGCTAGATGCCATCGCAGCCTGCTTTATCGGTGGAGCTTCGGCGTCCGGCGGGATCGGAACCGTTTTTGGAGCCATTATCGGTGGTTTGGTCATGGGCGTACTGAATAACGGTATGTCTCTGATCGGTCTGGGTATTGACTGGCAGCAAGGAATCAAGGGCTTGGTGCTGCTGCTGGCGGTTGCCTTCGATATTTACAACAAAAACAAAAGATCTGCTTAAGCTCAGATTCGGTATCGTAAAACAAGAAAACCTCCAGTTCCACTAGAAATGTGGATGCTGGAGGTTTTCTTGCTTGTTGGGTCTTGTGGCTATCAGCCAACGAAACTAAGTGGTGACCATTTGGCCGCCGTTTATATGCAGCGTTTGGCCTGTAATGTAGGAACCGTCATCTGAAGCCAGCAGCACATAGGCAGGAGCCAATTCATAAGGCTGCCCGGCACGTTTCATTGGTGTATTGCTGCCGAAGGTGCGAATGACTTCAGGCGACTGTGTGGCCGGATTCAGCGGAGTCCAGATCGGACCGGGAGCAATCGCATTCACGCGAATACCCTGATCGACCAGATTATTAGCCAAAGCGCGGGTGAAGCTGACGATAGCTCCTTTGGTAGCTGAATAATCAATCATATTCTTTTGACCCACATAGGCTGTCACCGATGCCGTATTGACGATGCTGGCCCCAGCCCGCATATACGGCAATGCTTCTGTAGTCATATGGAAGAAGGAAATAATATTCGTATCAAACGTATCACGAAGCTGCTGCTCACTGATATCCAGATACGATTCGCGCACAAACTGAATACCTAGGTTGTTAATCAGGATGTCAATCCGACCAAAGGTTTCCATCGTTTGTTGAACAACCAGACAGCAGTTGCCTTTTAGCCTTAGATCCCCCGGAATTAACAAACAACGTCGGCCAAGCCTGTGAATGACATCACGGGTTTCCATAGCATCTCGATGCTCATCGAGATAGGCAATGACCACATCGGCCCCTTCCTTGGCAAATGCCACTGCAACCGCGCGACCAATACCACTGTCCCCACCGCTAATAATAGCCACCCGATCCTGAAGCTTTCCAGTGCCGATATACTTTGGATTATCATAAATAGGGCGTGGAACCATTAGGTATTCCAACCCCGGCTGTCTATATTGATGCTGGGGAGGAAAAGTAATCGGAACTTCTTTACATTGGGTTTCTGTACCGTAATTAGGATATTGCCAATTCATCGATAATCCCTTCTTTATACGTTTTGAAATCCAATATATTCAAAATAGGCGCAAACGGTGACTCAGGACGATTGCCTTACTCCGAAACCGTCGCTCCATCTGCCGGAATATGGACGCGCCCCTTTAAACCTTCACGGTTGATATGTTCCATAAGCTCTGAGCGAGTTAGTAGACAATGATTGATTGCTTCCATGTGGACAGCCACGATTTGTGTATAAGGGGCATGTTGTGCTACCGCCGTTACATCTTGGGCAGTCATAATAATGGGATCACCTACCGTAAACCGTGCTCCTCCAGCGTTCACAATTGTCCAGTCAGGACGGTATTTATCCAGTGTTTCCGCGACTTCACTGCACCAGATCGTATCCCCGGCCAAATAGACGACAGGTTCACCTGGTGCCTGAAAAACAAAGCCGGATACGGGTCCCATCTGCTCCCCGATTTCTCCGGTGCCGTGATGCCCGGTTGTACGGATAATCTCAATTTCTCCCACAGAACCAGCCAACGGAATCGGGGTAACCTGTGTAAAACCATCAGCAGTGATTTGTTCTTCATTTCCGGGCTGGCAGAAGACAGGAATTTGTTTGTCCAACCAGCGTACTGCTGCCGGGTCCCAATGATCGGGATGTAAATGTGTGACGATGACAACGTCAGGCTGTCCGAGTGCCTGCCATTGTGGCGGCAAGGGAACCAGCGGATTACGGCGGGCATTTTCCGTATTGGGGACCGGCGGATTTGCGCCAGCATCGCTCAACATCGGATCGATCAGAAATTTTATTCCAGCGTATTCCAGCCATAAGGTTGCGTTACGGATTAGTGTGATTTTCATATATGAAAGCTCCTTTGTGATGAATGTTATTTTTGACCAAGTGTATTTTCGGTAGTTCATTGTTTCTGTTACAATCATATCTGACGCAAGGAGCTACAGGCTACGGTTTGCTGAAAGGAAAATCAGCATTATCGTTTCATCATGAAAGGAAAAATAACTATGGAACTATTCGCACCTGATGACACCGATTTGCGCATTCTTCATCATTTAATTGAAGACAGCTCTTTATCGCACAAGGAGATCGGCCAGCTTGTTCATTTGACAGGCCAAGCCGTAGGGGCGCGTGTTCGAAGAATGCAGGATGCGGGCATTATCGAAGGCTATACGCTGCGCTGGAACCCTGAAAAAATTGGACAGACGATTCATGCCTTTATTACGGTTTTTTTGAATTCAGGAACGACTCACAGTGCTTTCCAGGCTTTTGCACGGGAGCATCCCTATATTGTTGAAATCCACCGGGTGAGTGGGGAGGGCTGTTATTGGATGCGGGTGCGCATGTCCTCACAGACAGAGTTAAATACCATGCTGGATGAGCTTACGAAGTTTGGTAATTACAAATTGAGTTTTTCAATTGGTGAGATTTAACGATAAAAGCTTTCGGCGTTGGTGCCGAAAGCTTTTCTATTTGGGCGAGGGCTATCGAGGTCAACTTATAGTGTGTGTTCAAAAAAACGGCTTTTCAGGACCGAGAAGGTTGGATGAAGCTAGGGACAGAGTAGCGGAGCGTAGACAGATCTACGTGAGCAACGGAAGGCCCGGCTGAATTCAAGATTCGACGTCGAATCCGCTTCTTGAATAGCTTCGTTATGGAAAGACGACTTTTTGAACAACCTCTTATAGGCTCATTTTAAAAATATGCTGCAAGCCGTGTTGACCCATTTTAGTGTCACCTTCATCTATAAAGCCGCATTTGCGATACAGACTTTGGGCAGACAGATTACGGGCATTGACGCCCAGTACAATCTCGCGAATATGTGGGAAGTGTCTGGCGATGAACTGTGGTAGTAGAAGCAGCCCTTTTTTGGCGAATCCTTGTCCCTGATCTGCGTAATGAATAGAGAACGCGCGTAGCAGCAGTGCCTCAGAAGTATTCGTATAGTCCGCTAATTCATCCCCATTGTATAAAATGAAAAATCCAACGGGTCTTCTAGTAGCCGTAATCACGACAGGATGGCGGTGCGGATCTTCCTTGGCCAGTATGAGCATTTCATCCGGCATTCCAGTAAACTGCTTCTGCTCCTCAGGTAAGTAGAAGGTATGTAAAATGGCATCATGCCCACAATGGTAAGGGACAAGCTCTACATTATTCATCATTACACTCCGATCTGTATGGATTTTTAACTTTCTTTATCATCTAGTTTGCTAAAAAAAGAAACCTGAACTCGCCTTGCTTACGTATTACCCATACATAAACTAGCATAGTCAAAAGGAGACGTCTACGCTTATGAAGCAGCTTACAGAATATCGGGAAAGCCAGGACGTATTGCGTCATGAGTTGAAGAATATTGAAAAATGGGAGAAGGAACAGAAGGACATTTTTTTCTGGGAAAAAATCGGCAGATGGCCTTTTATGTTGCTGGATCGGCTGACGCCCAAAATCATTAAAGACAAGCTGGAGCAACTCCTTAACGAGTTGGGTAGCTTCATTCAGAACGGCGGCAAATATTTGGTGAAGGAAGAAACGGTTCTGAACAGGCTGAAAAAGACGGCCCATGAACATGTCATTCAGCAAAATGGTGCAGATTCCGCTTCGGATACGCAGGACCTGCCTCGTGCCGGGGAAAACGTTGATTCAGAACATAGTGTCGAACCTATGTGGGAGTTGAAGCAGGCGGCTGAGCTCCCGCTAACCATCATGGATCGGACTGCCGACGATATGACATCGGCTCGCATTACCTTTGCCACCGCTCAGGGAGCAACAACGGGGATTGGTGGTGTGTTTACGATTGCGGCGGATATTCCTCTTTTGCTCGGCTTGTCGCTCAAAGTGCTTCAGGAAATAGCCTTGTGCTATGGCTTTAATCCCCATGATAAGCAGGAACGCATTTTTATTATTAAATGTATGCAATTTGCTTCATCCGATATTGTGGGGAAGAAGGCCGTATTAGAGGAGCTGGCTTTGTTCGATGATCCTTCACGTCAGGCACAGGTTTTTTCCCAGATGCAGGGATGGAGAGAGGTCATTAACACCTATCGTGATCAGTTTGGATGGAAAAAGCTGCTTCAAATGGTCCCGATTGCGGGCATTTTGTTCGGGTCTATCGCGAATCGAAGTGCTATTAGTGATGTAGCTGAAGCAGGGAAAATACTGTATCGGAAGCGTCGGATTGTGATGCGTTTGGCAGAAGTAGAGAGTGAGGAATCACGTTAGTTGGCTATAAAGGTGTGCAGCGGCCAGGATGGCCGCCACACGTTAGCCTGTTACACTTCGGCTCCATTTTCTTCCGCCCAGCGGTTCAGGGTTTTATCTGTAGGAAGCAGGAAGGTTAAGATGCCGAGCAGTGGCAAAAAGCCGCATAGGAACATGATGTGGGTGATGCCTACTTTGTCGATCCAGTTGCCGAGTACGAGTGCGCCCACACCACCAAGGCCAAAAGCCAGGCCCGTAATGAGACCAGACACGGTCCCGATTTTACCAGGCACAAGCATTTGTGCATATACGACTGTGACCGAAAAGCTAGACAGCATAATAAATCCGATAATTGCCAGCAGGATCGCCGTCCAGAATTGGTTAGCATAAGGTAGTGCCAGCGCGAGTGGTGCAGCTAATACCATGGACAGAAATATCATATTGCGTTTACCAAAACGGTCCGCCAGCGGACCGCCAAAGAAGGTGCCCAGCGCTCCAGCTCCGAGGAACAGGAAAATGTAAAGCTGTGCATCAGCCAATGGCATTTTAAATACTTCCATCAGGTAAAACGAATAGTAGCTTCCGACCGAGGTCGAGTACCACGAACGGACGAATACCAGTAGAATGAGGACAATCATGGCAAACATAACGCGGTTACGCACTTCGGGCTTCATGCGGCGTGCCACCGCTTTTTTGCGTGCAATGCCTTCTGTACGTAGGACGTTACCGTACCAGCGTGCGATGAACGATTGCACCACAATTCCCGCTGCCGCAATACCTGTGAACCAGATCGCACCAAATTGTCCCAACGGGATAAAAATCCAGCTCGTGAGCATCGGCGCCAGCGATTGGCCCGCATTACCGCCAACTTGAAAAATGGATTGTGCCAATCCCCGACGCGGCCCGGCCGCCATATGGGATACGCGCGAGCCTTCAGGGTGAAAGGCAGCCGAGCCCAGACCCACAAAGATGACTGCGATCAGCACCGCTTTATAATCGGCAGCATAGGCGAGCAACAGCATGCCAGTCAGCGTAAAGCCCATGCCGATGGGAAGGATAGCGGGCGTAGGCCGTTTGTCTGAAAACAAGCCAATCACAGGCTGCATGATCGAAGCTGTAAAATTGATCGCGAATGAAATCCAGCCGATCTGCGTGTAGTTCAGGCTCATAGATTCCTTTAAGATCGGAAAGATCGCTGGAATGACCGATTGAATCGAGTCATTGAACAGATGGACGAAACTGATCGCAATCAGAATCGCAAAAACGGTGCCTTTCACTTGCGGCCCTGGGAGGGGGAGCGATTGGCCCGTTTCATTTTTTGTAGCGGATTTACTAGTCATGGCAACCTCCGAATATGTATGTATATTTTAAGATATAGGAAGCGATCCGTTTGCAGCAAATGGCTGAAAGTGGGATGAAGGCCACCTTTACTCATTACTGCTTGCCCATCCTGCTGGATACTCTTCATTGCTCCATTTAGTTAGAATTTCTAAAATGGCATATCGAAATTCAAACATTTACCATCCTCAAAACCGATATATATGTGAGTATTTTGTATCAATCCCAAAAAGGCTTTCAAATCAGTAATATAGAGATCGAAGCGATCTAGTTCGTTTATATATTGTATTTTTGAGCGTTGGGAATGGAATTATGCAAGTTACTGATATGGAAATAGAGATAGAAAAGGGGAATCACGATGAGAAAAGCAGGGATGATTTTGCTGGCAGTATCCGTGGTATGTGGAGCGGTGGTGGGAACTACGTTAAACACTGGAGAAACAGCAGTAGCGGCAAATGTAACGACGAACAACACTTGGAAAAATGCTAAAATTATAGACGTGATCGACCGGAATAACTACATACTGGATGATGGTTCTTTATGGAGAAAGAGTATAGATGGCCCGGCTATTGAGAAATTGAATTTGAAGGGCATTACAGGCAGCAAAGACAAGAGTCAAGGTTATTATGGCTGGACTGAGGACGGGAAGGTAGCCATCTGGGATGATAACTCCGACCCAAAAGTGACGGCCCAATCTTCAGGAGTAAAGGAGATTACCGGAGAGGGTCTGGCTATTAAAACCGATGGGACGATCTCCTGGGGAAGAGAACAGGTCGAGGGAATATCGGATGCTATAGACGGTGATAAGGTAAGTACCTACTTTACGGTTCTTACTCGATCCGGTGATGTATGGTATTCCACAGGGTACGCAGAATCTAAGCCCCGCAAGATAGGTCATGTAGATGGTGCGCTTGATATCAAAATGAGTACGGCGTATGCTGCAATACTTAAGGAAGATGGTCATGTCACGATGCTGGATATGCTGACCAATGAACCGCCACGTGAAGTGGGAAGTGATATTACTTCGATATTGTGGAAAAAAGGTACACATGTCTTGATTACTGTACATCGCGACGGGACGGTATGGAGCTATGATCGGCTGAAAAAATATCCTGCGGTGCAACTTAGCGGGTTATCTAATGTTGCAAGGTTGGTTGATTCGCCTGACGAACTTTTTGCACAATTAAAGGATGGCTCTTGGGTCGGCTATAAGGACGGAACCACGACTGCGCTAAGTTTGCCTACATTAACGGGTATGTCCTTGTTGACGACCTCCAAAGAGGCTGCCATCGGCGATACGATTCAATTAAATGTACAAGAGACGTATTCGAACGGTTATCGACTAACACGTCATCCCGAAGCTAGTGAGATTGAAGTGGAGAAACCGCAGGTTGCTGAGCTACAGCAGAATGGTTCCGGTACACTCAAAGTAAGGGGCATTGGCAGCACAGCCGTATCTCTGCGGAACGAAGGTATACCCTCTTCTTTTACACTAAAGGTATCGTCTGACCAAACCTTGACTGGGGCGGCTATACTAAACGGCAGTGTGTATTTGCCTGTGCAGTCTGTGTTCAAGACGCTGGGTGGATCTGTTACCGTGGCAAACCAGGCATTTACGATCAAGCTGGGTAAAAACAATATCGTACTCCAAAAAGGGAGTTCCACCGCGATAGTGAATGGTAAACCTGTTGCACTGAAGGGCAAGGTTCAAACGGTTAACGGACAGGTTGTATTCCCGGGAACATTACTGACCGATCTGAAGTTGGGCGGATTCAAATGGAATCGTGACCGTCAGCAAGGCGAATTATCTGTGGGCGCTACCAAGCTGGTCATTGAGACGCCGGAAACGGCTAAAATTATCAAAGCCATTGATCTGGGTAGTCTGTCCAAATTAATTGGCAAAACCTATTGGGTCAATAACTTCTATAACGCTGGAGAGCGATTTGGCAAGGTAACAGTTAAAGACATCGAAGTCAGCACAGACCCGAACGGTGTTAAATCCTACGAAGTTATTTTCCAGGGGGCTAATGGCGAAACTTATGACACATTTTCCATTATCGGAGCTTCACGCATTCCACAAATGCTGTCTGATTCCGATCAATTTCTAACTTACGATCCGTACAAGAAATACCAATGGTCGCAAGCCATCTGGAACAAGATTAAAAATAACGAGGTAAGCTTGGGCATGAATACGACGCAGGTGCAGTTCGCATGGGGAAGCCCAACAGTCAGAGAAAAGGGGGCTGCTTCAAACGGAACTCAAGTCGAAGCCTGGGTATACGGCAATCGTAGTCTTTATTTCAAGGCAGTAGCCTTCGTAAATGGCAAAGTCATAGAAGTATGGCTGTAGGGTAGCTGATTTTCTATAACGGTTTGAAAGAGGTATCTCCAGATTCGTATATACGAATCTTGAGATGCCTTTTTTTCATTTAACAAAACTAAGCTCTTAATTTAACAAACTTAAGATATGATTCTTTATGTCATATATCTTGTTATATAGATAATAGCTCCGTAGAGAAAGTATGAAGAGCACAAGAGAAGAGAGGATCTGATTTGAGAATGAAATCGCTAAGGAAACCATTATCAGTTGCATTACTATCTTTACCCTTACTTCTAGGTTCCCTGGGTGGAAGTTATGCGAGTGCAGCAACCCTACCAACAGCGGTAACTCCAACAGAACCGTCGTGGGGATATTTCGTAGATCATTATAAAAATAATAGTTCTGCAAATAAGACGGAAAGCTCTAATCCGACCCTCGGGTTGCTCTCCGAATTTAATAAGCTTTGGACTCCCGGCGCTACCTGGGATACAGGTACCAAGCTAAACAGCAGCGTGCTGGACGCCAATATTCAAAAAGTGATTGATATCGCTGCCCGTCGCACTTCCAGTGAGGCCAATGCGGCTTATTTGGATGATCGCAGAAACCAGAGCTACAGTGTGATCGACGGGCTGGGTTCGCTCACTGATGTATATCGTAAGAATGCAGGTGCCACGACAACAATCAACGACATTCCGGCAGATGCCCTGACTAAGAAATACGAAGATGAGGGAACGAATGCTGGGAGTACAAGCTCCAATCTCGGCAACATCGTAAATCTGGTAAATACCTTGCGTGGAGAATACTCTACGACGAACCCGGCTAAGTCTTATTTTAGCTATCCTCGCCCGTTTCGCTGGAGCGATAACTCTGTAGTTGTTCCGAGCCTTATTCCCGCTCTCAAAGCTGATGCTACTAGCGATGGCGGCTTTCCTAGCGGTCATACCAATGCTGCGTATCTCAGTTCTATTGCTATGGCCTACGCCGTGCCGGAGCGTTATCAAGAACTGCTGACGCGAGCTTCGGAGCTGGGCAATAACCGTGTTGTTGCCGGTATGCATTCCCCGCTTGATGTTATGGGAGGGCGTGTCATGGCAACAGCGATGGCTGCTGCTATCCTGTCTGATCCAGCCAATAGCAGTTTGAAGAAAGCGGCTTATCAGGATGCTCGTAAACAACTGCTGTCTCAAAAAGGTACAGCTCCAGATCGGTTCAGCAATTATGCCACAAACAAAAAAAATTATAATCAACGATTAACATACGGATTCAGTCAGGTTAATCCAACCGCGACGCCTATGATAGTGCCTAAGGGAGCTGAGGTACTATTGGAGACACGCTTGCCTTACCTGGATAGCACACAACGTCGTTGGGTTTTGGCTACCACGGGAATTCCTTCCGGATATCCTGTACTTGATAATGCTGAGGGATGGGGACGATTGAACTTGTTTTCCGCTGCGGATGGCTACGGTGCTTTCGCCAATAATGTGACGGTGAATATGGACGCTTCCAAAGGTGGTTTCAATGCATTGGATCGCTGGCGCAATAATATATCTGGTGTTGGAAAGCTGACTAAAAAGGGAACAGGTACGTTGAAACTAATGGGCAACAATACGTATTCCGGCGGTACACAGATCGACCAAGGTACTTTGGAGGGAACTTCGGACACGGCTTTCGGAAGTGGCGGAATTACGAATTACGGGGGAACTCTTCTTAAAAATGCTTCTGGGAAGCTGATTATTGGCGGAAATTACAGACAATCTGCCAAGGGAACACTTGAGCTTAACCTACGCACTAAAAATGATGTGCTCAAAATAAAGGGAACAGCCATACTCAACGGAAAATTACGCCTGAACTTTTCTAACAAATATGTGCCGGCTAATGGTGCTACGATCTTAACTTATGCTAAACGAAATGGAGCATTTTCTTCCATTGAAACGGTAGGTTTACCAAGCAATTATAAAGTGAAGGTTATCTATACAGCTGACAGTGCTCAGTTGAAATTCACTAAGTAAAACGTAAGTAACTCTCTATACAACAATTGAAGTGCACCTTTAAAATACATGGGAATAAACCAGAAGGTTATTCCATTGTGTATTCTAGGGTGCACTTTATTGTTTCATCAGGCACCAGTTGCTAGTATGCATTTATAATTAAGGATATAAAAAGGTCAAAATTTGACCTTAATGTAGTAAAATAATCCCGCTGTTTGAAAGCGCAGTCATGATATTCTTAAGAAGCATATTTGATCAAAAGTTTTAAATGATTCAGACTAACTAAGAGGAACAGAGGAAAGGAAGAGACTGATGAGTCTTGAAAAAGAATACGTTAAAATAGCCCAAGATGTCATTAAAGGGCTTGGCGGAGAAGACAATATTATTTCCATGGCACATTGTGCCACACGGCTGAGGCTGATTGTAAAAGATAGAGAAATTATTGATGATGAATTTATTGAAAATATTGATAAGGCCAAGGGCGTTTTCTTTACCTCTGGGCAATATCAAATTATTTTTGGAACCGGTACTGTAAATAAAGTATACGATGCCATGGTTGGCCAAAGCATATCTGCTACATCAAAGGCTGATTTGAAAGAGATGGCCTCCACTCAAGGTGATAATCGCTTCAAAAGAATGATCCGTGTTTTCGGGGATGTATTTGTTCCGATTATGCCTGCATTGGTAGCTACAGGATTATTCATGGGAGTTAGAGGCTTAGTAACTCAGCCTGCACTGCTCCAGTTATTTGGACTTACACCTGATCATATTTCTGCGAATTTCATATTGTTTACGCAAATATTGACCGATACGGCTTTTGCATTTTTACCCGTGTTGGTATGTTGGTCGGCCTTCCGGGTGTTTGGTGGATCACCACTATTGGGGATATTGATTGGATTAATGTTAGTAAGTCCTTCGTTGCCTACATCTTGGGATGTCGCTCAAAAAGTTCAGGAACCACTAGTGTTTTTCGGATTCATTAAAATTGCAGGCTATCAGGGCTCGGTTCTGCCTGCTTTCATAATAGGTGTCGTGGGGGCGATGCTGGAGAAGAAAATCAGAAAATCAGTCCCGGATGCATTGGACTTAATTCTGACACCGTTTCTGACATTATTAATAACACTGGTATTAGGATTGTTCGTGATTGGTCCCATTTTTCACGAGGTGGAAACTTTAATATTAATGGGTGTTACCGCCATTTTAAAATTACCATACGGCATCGGCGGATTTATTTACGGTGGCATCAATCAGATTATTGTAGTTACCGGACTGCACCATGCCTTAAACCTGATTGAAATACAGATGTTAGTAGGCAATGGTTGGAATATGGTGAACCCGATCAGTTCAGCGTCGATTTGCGCACAAGCGGGTGCTGCATTGGCTGTTGGTCTAAAATCTAAAAATGTAAAAACCAAATCCATTGCGTATCCTTCTACCTTGTCTGCGTTATTGGGTATTACAGAACCCGCTATCTTTGGGGTGAACATTCGATATGGCAAACCGTTCTTGATGGGCTTGATTGGCGGAGCGGTTGGCGGTTTCTTCGCACGTATATTTAATGTTCAAGCAACGGGCATGTCAATCACAGCCCTACCGGGAATGTTATTGTACCTGAACAATCAGATATTCATATATATCTTAGTTTGTGTAATCGGCTTTGCTGTGGCATTTGCACTAACGTGGATCTTTGGGTTTAAAGAAAAAACAGATCACAAATAAAATGATGTGGGGAGAATCATGGACAACAACACACTGCTTAAGAAATTGGACAGCCTTTCAATAGAAGAGAAAATAGGCCAGCTCATCCAACTGACCGGTGATTTTTTTGAAGGGGATATAGACACTGTTGTGACGGGTCCTTTAAAAAAATTAGGGTTAAACGCCGGCTACAATATATATAACACAGGCTCCATATTGAACATCACTAATCCAGAAAAAATTATCCAACTGCAAACGGATTATTTGGAAAAATCGATTCATAAAATTCCGCTGCTGTTCATGGCAGATATTATCTATGGGTATCGAACCATCTTCCCGATTCCGATTGCACAAGCATGTAGTTGGAATTATGAGAGTATAGAACATGCAGGTTCGATTGCTGCCCAGGAATGTTATGACGAAGGTGTTCACGTGACCTTTTCCCCCATGGTAGATATCGTTAGAGATCCTCGTTGGGGGCGGGTGATGGAATCGCCTGGAGAGGATACTTTGCTAGCGAAGAAATATGCTGAAAGCATGGTTCAGGGGATCCAAGGGAGAAACTCGGAGGATATCATACCAGCCAATAAAATTGCCGCTTGCGTCAAACATTTTGCCGCTTATGGGGCACCTGTCGCTGGACGTGAGTATAACGCCGTGGATATGTCGGAGCACACGCTGCGAGAATATTATTTGCCAGGGTATCAAGCTGCAATCGAGGCGGGGGCAAAGCTTGTTATGACGGCCTTTAATACCTTGAATGGCGTTCCTGCAACAGGAAACGAGTGGCTTAACCGCGACGTGCTAAGACGAGAGATGAATTTTAATGGTGTGTTGATCTCGGATTACGCCGCTATAGAAGAACTGATCATGCACGGTTATGCCGAAGATGAGGCTTCCGCTGCAAGGCTGGCATTGTTGGCTAGTGTTGATGTGGATATGAAGACAGCAGTATACGCCAATCAATTGGAGAAAGTAGTATCTGATAACGAGCATATGTTGGAGCTTTTGAATGAAGCGGTATACCGTATTTTAAAGCTGAAAAATGATTTGGGGCTGTTTGAGGACCCGTTCCGCGGATTACAGGAAACCGTTCAGCGGTCGAGAAACAGCATTCTGTCAGATGAACATAAAAAAGCCGCGCTGTCCTTGGCTGAAGAATCCGTAGTCTTGCTGAAAAATGAAAATCAACTGCTGCCATTGTCTAAACATACCAAAGTAGCTTTAATCGGTCCTTACGCAGATGAAAACTCCACCCTGGGTATGTGGGCCATTAAGGGGGATGAGGCGGATACCGTCAATTTGAAAATGGGATTATTAAAGCATGTTGATCCCGACAATCTCTCGGTTTGCAAAGGGGCGCACATGCTTCCTGCTAATGCAAGAGAAGCCCTTGGCAAATATGCGGACAAGCTGGCTGCTGAAACAGTCGATGAGGAGGCCCTGCTGCGCGAAGCAATCCGAAATGCTAACGAAGCGGATGTCATTGTCCTCGCCTTGGGAGAAAGTATTTATCAGAGCGGAGAAGGGGGATCGCGAACGAACCCGACGCTTCCTAAGCCGCAAATGAAACTACTCCATGAATTAAGTTTACAGGGCAAAAAGATGGTTCTGATCGTTTATAGCGGAAGACCTTTGATTCTTACCGAAGTAGCCGGAAAAGTGGACGCTATTGTTCAAGCCTGGTATCCAGGAACGATGGGCGGAGAAGCACTGGCTAATATACTGTATGGGGAAGTCAATCCATCGGGGAAATTAGCCATGACCTTTCCACGGAGCGTGGGACAAATTCCGATATCCTACAATGAGTTGAATACAGGCAGACCGAATTTAAAGGAAAATGGCTCTTATCGGTTTGCATCCCGATATATAGATGAAGTGAATGAACCCTTGTATCCATTTGGCTATGGTAAATCTTATACCTCATTTGAATACAGCCTATTAACAATTAGCCAAAAAGAAATGAAGAAAAATGAGTCAGTTGATATCCGTATTTCTGTTACCAACACTGGAATTTATGATGGAAAGGAAACGATCCAATTATACATTCGCGATAAATTTGCAAGTATTGCAAGGCCAGTGAAAGAATTAAAAGACTTTAAAAAAGTTTTTTTGCAAAGTGGCGAGACCCAAAATGTTGAATTTTCAATTCATGAAGAGATGCTTAAATTTTATGATCGTGAAATGCAATACAAAAGTGAACCCGGTGAATTTGATGTTTATATCGGGTCAAGCTCGCAGGAAATTTTGCTGAGTTTTAGTTTTGTTTTTTTACCGGAGGATGAGCATGAATAAAAGCGACGCGTATAACCTGAAATATCATATTACCCCTCCTTACGGTTTGCTCAATGATCCTAATGGACTTGCTTATTTCAATCATCAATATCATGTGTTTTATCAGTGGAATCCAAAAGGAACTGAGCATAAAAATAAATGCTGGGGCCATGTTGTTTCCAGCGATCTGGTGCACTGGCAAAGGAAAAGTGTCGCGCTGGAGCCTTCGGAATGGTATGACAAGGATGGCATTTATTCGGGCGGGGGCATTGTTCATAATGAAAAGCTGTATCTGTTTTACACAGGAAATGTAATCCGAGATGATGGAGTAAAAGAAAGCTATCAATGCGCCGCGATTTCGGAGGATGGAGAGTATTTTCAAAAAATCGGTCCTTTGTTTGAGCATCCACAAGGTTATACCAGGCATGTTCGAGATCCGAAAGTATGGAGAGACCAACACGGGAACTGGTGGTTGATTGTTGGTGCTCAGAGAGAAGATTTGACTGGAGATACACTTATCTACAAATCTAAAAATTTGTCCGATTGGGAATGCCAAGGATCATTTGTTGATCATGACCACCGATTTGGATATATGTGGGAATGTCCGGACGTACTTCATTTTGCCGAAAATGATGTTTTTGTTTTCTCTCCTCAGGGTTTACCGGAGAGAGGCGAATATTATAAAAATCCTAATCAATCGGGATATATGGTTGGCAAATTATCGAATACAGGCAAATTCAACGGGGACCTTTCCGATTTTAAAGAGCTTGATCGAGGATTTGATTTTTACGCTCCACAATCATTCAAAGTTAATGACAGAACCATTATGTTCGGATGGATGAGCGCCATGAATGAGGAAGCGGAGAGGGCTGTCCCGACCATTCAGGAGGGCTGGATTCATGCATTAACACTTCCTAGAGAAGTTGTGCTGATGAACGGTGTGTTGTACCAGAAACCATTGCCGGAATTACAATTGTTAAGACTGGATGGCATGCATTACAAAGGGGAAATTCAAAGTAGTAGTGAGTGGGTGCTGCCTTCTACACAAGCGGAGCTAATTGTTGATTTTTCCTTACTGACAGAAAATTTTAAAATGATCATAAGGGATGCTGTGCAAATTGACTATGATCAGGAACAAAACAGTCTGACCGTTTGGAGAACAAACTGGTTGACTGGCGAGAGAGAGTACAGAAGAGCAACATTAAATAATAAGCTTGCAGAAATGCAAATATTCATTGAAAGCTCAAGCCTGGAGATCTTTGTGAATGAGGGTGAAGAAGTGTTTTCCCTGCGTTATTTCATAGAAGATGCAGACCAAAGCAATGTATTACTTGAGGCAGGAGACAATGTAGGAGAAGTTAGAATGTATCAGTTGCAGGAATGTGTAGGGTAACATTTTTTTGCTTGCCGGGTTGCAAGCAGGTTAAGGAAGGCTGTTCATTATCCCGTTTGCGGGAAGAACTGCCTTCTTTTTTATTTTTGGTCCGTTGAATAGATTCTGCTTGTCCGGGCATTTTACTATCGGTATAGTATGAGTATTAGTATAAGAGTTTATGCCTTAATATAGAATACAGATGAATTACTCATGGCTGGCTGATGAGGTGTGGTGATGAAAAAAATATATGAACATATCGAAATAGACAGAAAAAAAATGATTAACCTTTTTATGTTCCAATCCAGAGATACAGAAAGAGTCATTCCTATGCATTTTCACAGCAATATGGAGTTGATCTACTGTACAAGTGGAAGTCTAAAGGTGTGGCATGAAGGAAAAATAACTATTTTGATGGAAAAGGATGCGCTATTCATTAACAGCAATGTT
Source organism: Paenibacillus sp. FSL H8-0168 (assembly GCF_038592955.1). Lineage (NCBI taxonomy): Bacteria > Bacillati > Bacillota > Bacilli > Caryophanales > Paenibacillaceae > Paenibacillus > Paenibacillus sp. FSL H8-0168. Next base: position 1,295,796 of record NZ_CP151948.1, read on the forward strand.
CCGCATTCCACGCAGAGCATTACGGAGAACCAGGTCATAGTGCTGCAATTTCCAGACACTTTCTTTGCCAATGAACAAGTAATCATCCATTTAAACACGCAAGAGAAACAAGTTGAAGAACCTATAATCTCTAAATTAAGAGGATTGTTTATGGATATATATGATCTACATATTTCCAAAAGCAAATACGACTACATTTTAGAGCAAAGCCGAATTATTGAACTGAAATATTTGCTTGTCAATCATTTTAGTCAGACGACAGACATTCCACCGGAAGTATTCAGTGAAAAGCAACAAAAGATAAAGACAATCATGGACTTTATTAAAGAGCGTTATACTGAAAATATTAGCTTGGCCAAAACGGCCCGTATCTGCGGTTATTCGGAGGCTTATTTGTCGCGAATGTTTCATAAATATACAGGCCAGACGTTTACCGAATACAAGCAAATTCTTTGTTTGGAGAAGGCGATCGATTTACTGGATTCAACTAATAAGTCACTTACAGAAATTTCTTACGAGGTCGGGTTTCCAAACGAGAAATCTTTCAGAAAAGCTTTTAGAGAAGTTATGGGTAAAACACCGTATGAATATAAAAAATCAAGATTTGATCTGGATGTGTAATGCCACAAGCGTGCACAGTCTCCTTTCAGTAAAACGAAGGGGTTGTCCCTGAGTCATTTGATGACTTTAGGACAACCCCTTGATATTTACGCTATGTCAGAAGAGTTATTAGCTTAACGGTTATCGATCTTTTCTGGGTACATATCATGATTCATCATGCGGTGCTCCGCTATCTGTTCATACTTTGTTCCTGGCTTGCCGTAGTTGGTGTACGGGTCGATAGAGATGCCGCCGCGTGGCGTGAATTTGCCCCATACTTCAATGTAGCGAGGGTCCATCAGCTTAATTAAGTCATTCATGATGATGTTGACGCAGTCTTCATGGAAATCGCCGTGGTTACGGAAGCTGAACAGGTACAGCTTAAGGGATTTGCTTTCTACCATTTTAATATCGGGAATGTAGCTGATGTAGATGGTTGCAAAATCAGGTTGTCCTGTAATCGGACACAGGCTGGTGAACTCCGGGCAATTGAACTTTACAAAATAATCCCGATAGGGATGTTTATTATCAAAGCTTTCGAGAATGGCGGGATCATAGGCAAAAGTGTATTGTGTGCCTTGATTGCCAAGCAGGGTAACATCGGTCATTTCTTCGGGTGTTCTTCCGGTCATATGGATAAGGCTCCTTAAAGTAAGTTGGTTTGGTAAAAGAGAGAGGGAGTTATGGTGGTGGGAGGTCGCTCCGCGAATGATTTGAGTCTCCGCTTCGCTGCCGACCGCCGTCATCACCATAAAGTCCTACTCGTTTACGTGTAGGTTGGGATAGAAGTGAGTAATGCTCTCCTTTGTGTATCACATACAGCGCATACGGAATATATTACATATAAGTGTTATACGCCGCGTTTGTTGCCCCATACGAGGGTGTGGAGCTGCGGGAGTACTCTTACATGGTTTAGTAGGGAATCGTCCATGACACGGTCGATAAGCCATTCATAACGATGGAGTAGAGACTCCGCTATCTGTCCGGTATTCTCCGTGTTTACATCTGGATTACCCGTCTGAAGGAACAGCGGTACGTGTGGATAGCGCTCGTGAACAGTGCGGGCATAGGCAAGATCGGTGTCATCGAAGATGACGACCTTCAAGCTGCAAGCTCCGGTATAGAGCCGCGCAGATTCATTAGCGGGTTCCTTCAAGTCTGTTGCGATTGCGACGTGGGACGTCGCTCGGGACTCATAAGCCATTTTCCGGTTCGACAGACGGGCGATAATATCATCCAGCACGTCCCAGTTGGTCGTCATACCAGAGCTGGGCGGTTTCGGGGATAGGGTTACCTCATCGATATCGTACAGCCATTCCTGCCAACGGGAGCCTTGTGTTTCGACAGCGGTGGCAATGCCTTGACTGCGCAGCAGGGTGATTAGCTCCCCAAGCTGCGGTAGCAGGGCAGGATTGCCTCCAGAAAGAGTCACATGCGAAAACCGTTCGCCACCGATGGCCTTCAGCTCCTGCCAAATGTCTGTGGCACTCAGACGACGGATCTGATCCTTGGCGCTGCCGTCCCAGGTAAAGGCGGAGTCGCACCATGAGCAATGGTAATCGCAGCCTGCGGTGCGTACAAACATCGTTTTACGACCAATGACCATACCTTCGCCCTGAACAGTGGGACCAAACACCTCCAGTACGGGAATAGGGGCTATTTGGGTGCCTTGGGAGGCTGTCATGGGTTGGTGAGAAGTCACGGTATTACTCATCGAGCATCCACTCCCGTCGGAACTCGGCGTAGCTGGTAGGTGTCTCGAACAACCGTACAAACTCGGTACGTCCACCTTCGACACGGTTGCAGTATGCCTCCGAGGTCAAGGCTGACTCCATTTGTTCAAAGATCCAGACGACCATATTTTCCGCCGTTGTATTCATTGGAGGAAGCGTCTCATTCAAGTAACGGTGGTCCAGAAAAGGCTCAATCCGCTCTTTCCAGATCGTTTTGATGTCACCAAAATCCAGCGTTAGACCCGTTTCGCCCGGTATGCCGCTTATGCCAAATACGACGATATAGGTATGTCCATGCAGATTTTTGCATTTGCCTTCGTAGCAGTGTAAATGATGTGCTGCATCGAATGTAAATTGTTTGCTGACGAGTACACGTTTGCGGTGATAACGCAGCTGAGAGCGCTCAATGTCTGTCCCGAACTGCTGGAGCTTATCGACAATACGAAAGGTACCGGGTTCACGCATGACCTTCAACTCCTTGGGAGGAAGCTCCGCGCACCGCGAGATATTGCTCCAGTCCAGCACGGCGAAGTTTGCAAGCAGGGCATTCGCCACAGCCATCGCCAATGACGCCGTTATAGCACGTTAGTGTACGTGTTCTTACAAATTCAAAAGCTTTCAGCTCATCGGCCATGTGCCAAGTTTCGGCCTTGTTCAACCACATGAGCGGGGTATGAATCACAAAGGGATAGTCCATCGAAAGGTTTAGTGTGACGTTCAGCGATTTGATAAAGGAATCCCGGCAATCGGGATAGCCGCTGAAATCCGTCTCACATACGCCTGTAATAATGTGGCGCGCTCCTTTTTGCTTGGCGAGAACTCCCGCGAAGCTCAGAAACAGTAGGTTGCGACCGTCTACAAAGGTGCTAGGCAGTTCGCCTTCCTGTTGAGTAATGTCAATGTCGGTGCGTGTGAGGGCATTAGGGGCTAGTTGATTAAGCAGGCTCATATCCAGTACCGTTTGCGGAACACCCAGTTCGCGGGCGATTCCAGCGGCTACTTCGATTTCCTGCTTGTGGCGTTGACCGTAATCGAATGTCACGGTTTCTACTTCAGCAAAATGTTTTTTTGCCCAAAATAAACAGGTTGTGCTGTCTTGGCCGCCGCTGAATACGACGACTGCTTTTTCGTTTGCAAACATAAAAAAACCTCTCGATCTTCTTGGAATGGTGCAAGACACAAGTCTTGGCACTTGGAAGAAGGAGAGTTCTTGAACCGACTTCAACAAAAAACAGGCCTTGCCCCGCGAAATCATTTTTCTTGCGGAGGACAAAGCATCGTTAGTTTTTTATAGAGGGAGTTCGCGAACCTCTCCCATGCATGACGCATGGATTTTCTTCATTAGTATCTGCCACGAGGACAGACGGCTTTAGCATTGTCATTATAGCATGGCAGGGCTATTTGATAAACACTCCACCAAATGGAATGACTTCCCTTAAAAATCGCTTGATCACGCCATCGTCGTTCATATCCTGTTGGAGCCGCCGATGATGCTCCCCGGCATGGAATAGTACGGTACCCTGTCCGGTCATTTTAAAATGATAGTTCATATGCTGGCTGGCCAGATGGTTGCCGTACACGGTCAACTCTAGATGGGCGTTTTCGGGATAGGCAATGACGCTGCTCGCATCCACATAGATCGGTTCTGTCGGATGAAGCTGTTCCTGACATACCAATCCCTGCGTCAAAAGACCGATTTGACCCACACCATCAAATTTCATTTTTATAACATCACGGCTAAATAACATGTTTTTCATGCTTAGCAGCTTAGTACGCATTTGGATACCGGAGCTGTACCAGAACAGGTTGCGAAAATCGTATAACAGATCATCGCTTCCTTCAAGCTTAATCATTTTTAGACTAAAGCCAGGTGGAAGTGCGGCAATTAGGCGACAAGCTCCTGTGAAATCGGCCTGAATCAGTTTGTGTTTGCGATACATGCCCTTAATATTCATCAGTTTATCACTGCGGCCTGAGCTGGGTCCGCGGTATGCGATGATTTGCTGCGGATGCAGAACGTGCAGCTTTTCTCCTTCCGCCAGATCGAGCGTTACGACCGAACCGACGCTTTCATCATGGTGTTGTCCTGCTTGTATGTCCATTCAGACCTTTCATCCTTTCAGACAGTTAGTATCTTCCCGAACGTCGACGCATCCCGTAACGCAACAGTCGGATACCGATAAAATAACCGGCCAGCAGAGTTATAGCTGTGATGATGAGCATTTTATTTCGATGTGAAGCCTGATCGCGCTGGGTTTGAAGATTTTTTAATTCTGTGACTGTGTCAGTCAGCTTGCGGTTTTGCTCCAGCAATTGGGCGTTTTGCTCTTGATAGGCTTCTAAGCTGTTACGGGCCTTTTCCAGATCCTCCTGTGTTTGTCGATAGCTTTCCTTGAGCTGATATACATCACCAGGTAACCGCGAAAATTGCTCGAAGCCCTGATATACATCATCCCAATAAGCAGCATGTACTTCGGGTACACGAGTTATCCCAAAAATAAACAAAAGTGCTATAGCAGCGCAGACAATGCGGCGATACAAAGCAAAGCGACAAGTTGGTCGTGCCAAGAGATGTTCCCCCTTTTGATAAACCAAGATGTTAGATGATATAGATCATTACCCATATGACATGGTTACGTATAATATAACGATACGGATGCAGATTTTTGAAGAAACGGACGATAAATACGGAGAAAATGATCTCAAAAAAAGTCGATATATGAGTTTAAGTGTACCTTAAAACGGGTATATCAAGGAAGCGGCAACATTCCGGCATTTTTTCTAGCATACGAGTAAAGAACGATCCGCACCTGATCAGGTCTTAAATATGAATATATGAACTGAAATATATTAAAAATTAATATAGAAGGAGATTTTGCAAGATGAATGAGAAAGAACAAAACTATAAAACTTTAAAAATCACTGTAAATGGAAAGCCGTTATCAAAGGATCTCGTCGTAGATAGTACTACTTTTGCCCCTATATCTGATATTTGCACAAAAACGAATGTTTCTTTAACAGAAACTACAATCTCATAAGTTTAAGTATAGAAGTAGACTATAAAATAGCCCGGCATACGCCGGGCTATTTTTGCGCGTTCATGTAATTCAAATGGTTTAAAATGTTATTTACCAAACTAGGTCCCCCTTCATAAAGATTCCCATGTATAATTTTCACAATCAAACATACGTTCCCTGACAATATAGTGTCAGATAACACTGTTAATTTAGAGTTACATGTTCTTTTAGGGGGAATTTACCAGTGGTGAAGTCAATGCTCAATGTAACGTACACATGGGACAAAGAGTCTATATCTGCGAATGGGTCCAAACAAGTAAATCTACTGATAGAATGGGGCTATGGAGCTAAACGTAAAAGAAAAGGAAATCTAATACCGAAAGCAGCGGGATGTGACCTTCAACTCCAGTTCATTCCAGAAAACGGGGTAAGTCTATTAAAAGCTGAAGGGGTAAGGCTCGGTTTTAAACGCTCGGAAAACGGAGATAGCATGTTTGTTCACTGTGGTGATGTACGGCGGGGAAAATATAGACAGGCTATTTTGACGTTTTCTATACCGGCTCACTCGTCCGGAAGACATACGATTGGAATGATGGAGTGGAGCTGGCGCAAGCCATCGCAGGAAAAGCGAACGATGATCCGGACAGACCAGCTCTACATCCATTTTACGCATCATCTTGGTCTGCTGAGCATTCCATCCAACCCGAAGGTGGAAAAATACATAAAGCTGAATGAGACGTCCCCTATTGTAAAAAAGGCATTGCGTATGTACGAGAAAGGGGAATATGAGCAAGGGGCGTTCATCCTTACCAGACAAGCAGATGAATTACTTATACGTGCAGCAAGAAGCGATGATATGGACTACCTGCAGGAAGCCGAGTTGCTTCTGGCTATACGTAATAAATGGAGTGGTACTTTTGTATCATTTACAGCGTATAGTTCTAAAGTCTTTTTCAATAAGGCAATATCGCTAGAAGATGTTCATTTTACTGAAAATGATACTTTGAGATAGGCAATTATGCTAGTTTATTTGTGTAATATAGTGAGTCTAATTTACTATCTTTTTGTAAAGGAGAGACTTCCTTGACTGATCGGTTGATACGTTTAATGCGGATTATTACTATTGTTCAGGCAAATCCAGGGATATTGGCAAGAGAGCTTGCCGAACGTTGTGAAACATCAGAACGTACCATATACCGAGATATGGAGGCGCTAAGTGCTATGCATATACCGATTGCGAATATGGGGCATGGCAAGGGGTACATTTTTATTAGCAATTTCGCTTTGTATCCTCTGAATTGGACGGAAGAAGAGGCAGAGGCTTTTACTAAGCTGGGAGAGATTATGGAAACGGTAAAGCCTCTTTTACCGCCAGCTTTTGAAAGTGCTTATGAGAAAGTGATGGCCTCTAGTCAGAAAAAAAAGATGGACCAGACGAGCTTCGCGCAGGAAATGAAAAATATTGTCCGGCTCGGCTCGACACTTGATCGGGAAAACCAGCCCTATCTGCTCAGGCTGATTGTTTTAGCGAGTCTTACGCAGCAGACTATTGAAGCGGAATACAGCTCACCTCAAAATGAAGATGTATCACTAGTTCAGGTGGATCCTTATTGTTTGGTCCCGCAGGATCGGCGATTCTATATGCTTGGTTTTTGTCACAAGCAATCCGCTATGAGAACCTTTCGGATCAGTCGATTTCGGAACATGAGAATTTTGCCGTATACGTTTCAAAAAAATACAACTGAGATGGAAATGTTTTTTAAAGGGACCTGGTCAGTGACCAAAGGAAATCAGAATATCCGGTTTGTGGTACGTTTTTCTGCTGAGTCTGTATATCGGGTCAAAGAAGAAGAGCTGTTCATCAAGCCTTTTCTTAAGGATTTGCCGGATGGAAGTTTGTTGTTTGAGGTGACGGTCAATCATGACCGTGAATTTTTGGATTGGCTCACTTCCTATGGAGCTGAGGCCGAGATCCTGGAGCCTTTACGGTACCGCAAACGAATGCAAGAAATGCTGCGGACCTGGGGGGCATTCTATTTCGATAAAAAGGCAGGAAATCAAGAATAACAGGGGGAGATCCCCCGGAACGGGCCGGGGAGCTATCCGCTTAACGGTCCTTAAACAGGTTGGCGAGATTGCCAAAAGGACTGTACTGCTCCTGTTCTTCTTCTGGTGAGGAGTAGACGAGCTTCGATCCACGGCTTTCCTCATCGTCAGCAGCATTATGAACTAATGTAATACGATCAAAATGGTACATGAAAACCTGAGCGGTGTTCACGGCATCATCCAGTGCCCGGTGTTGTTGACCGTCAAAGTCAATGTTGCACAATTCCAGCGCCTGAGACAAGCTCAACTGACGGTACTTTCCATTGGAACCAAACAGACGGGAAATCTGCTTCTGTATATCATTTGTATTATGAATCCATCCGAGATCTATATGATGGGTACGACAATGGGATACCAGCTTCTGACGGTCATCCGGGCCCCATGCGCATAAATAATAAGGGGAATCCGTACCGAGCCAGGCTATGAATTCCTTCACAGCTTCAGGAAATAGTGGAGCGGCATCAATATCTCGTTGAGTAATACCTGTGAACTGAACGGTATCTGTAGAGAGTACAGGCCGATTCGAGGGTCTTACAAAACTGTGAAACGTATCCGCAACGTATAGGCCATCGTCTCCCTGAACAACTTTGACGGCACCGATATCAATGATTTCGGAGGAATATCTGGCGTTACGACTAACGGTAAATTCAAGATCGTAAATAATGTATTGCATTTCTGGACTCCTTTCACACATATAACTGATCCCGATGGGTATCGGCACGAATGTTCTCTGCCCGAATGACTCTTCTCCATCATACCTCTCGGTTCACAACTTGTCAGCGGTTAAAAGGTTTGCTTTTAAAAAAATATGCGATGTCCAAATAAGCTTGGACTATCGCATATCTAAAAACGCCTGACATACAGCAGCATCCGAAACCACTAGGATTCCGGACGCTGCTTTTGCTTAGCTATTGAATTAGGCCGGGAGGTCTAACTTTTGTCCCGGATAAATGCGGTGAGGATTCTTCAACTTATTCAACTGCTGAAGCTGTTGCCAGGTGGTACCATGTTTGCGGGAAATGTCATACAGCGTATCCCCGGATTTCACAACATATATATGGTTATTTGTAACTTGTGCAGAATTTGATGTCTGCTGTGGCTTGGCTGTTTGAGACTTTGCCGGCGCCGGTTTTGCGGGTGCTGGTTTCGCAGCCGATGTAGGAACGGGTTGCGGCTTTTCCTGCACAGGTGCAGGTGTTGCGGTTGAGGCAGACGGCCCAGTTTGTGTGGCAGGGACAGAAGTTTTACCGTCAGCCTTGGCTTCTTGAATGCGACCGTCCGCTTGTACTTGCAGGCTAGCGGAGCCGACCTTTTGCATATAGCGAATTAACGCCTCATCAAGCGAGCCGAACATACCTGCTTGTGGATATTTAGCGAACATCGTATATTGGTCACCACCTACGGCAGTAAAATCATTGGTGGCCAGTGTGTATGTTGCCTCAGGATCAAGTGATTTTCCGCCGATCAGGATGGAATGAACACGGCTGCCTTTGGCTGCTGATGTGTCTATTTTGAACGTGATACCTGATACCTGTGGGAAACCTCCGCTTGGCTCTGGATAGGAGGCTGTACCATTTTCCAGTGCGGCCTGAATGTCAGAGCCCTTCACTTTCAGGGTAACGATCTGGTTGCCGAAGGGCAGTACAGTGATGATGTCTCCCTTGGTTACCGTCCCCGTCTTGATGGAAGCCCGGATGCCGCCACCATTCGTTAAAGCCACGTCTGCTCCCGAAACGTCACGCATAGCATCGGTGAGCAAGTCACCGAGATTGGTTTCACTTGCACGTACCTTTTCGCGTGCTCCTTCCAAATCCACACTCGTTTGCGTTACAACCTCTTTAAGAATAGGTTCCTGGTCCTTTTGAATGGAGGCGATCAATGCAGCAATCTCAGCGTTGGGCTGAACATCGACTGCTTGAGTCGAATCAATCAGCTTCGCTTGCTTTTGCGTAACCTTACCGCCGTCGACCCATAAGTCCACAACACCCAAATACTTGGTGTATTCACCTGCGCTAGCGATCAATGTACCATTGTCACTGATCAAGCCCTTTTCCAGTACGGTATGGCTGTGTCCATCGATGAAAATATCAATGCCAGGCACTTCCTTAACAACCTTGAGGCTGGTGTCCTTGCTAGACGCATCCTGCCCCAGGTGACCAAGAACAACAACGACATCTACTTTGCTGCGGATTTCATCAACAGCCGCTTTAGCCTCAGCCGCAGGATCGGTGAATTGAATACCCTCAACATTTTTGGGATTCGTCTTATATGCCGTTTCTGGCGTAGTCAGACCGATAATACCGATTTTAACGCCGTCCACTTCTTTAATAACATAGGGTTTGAACAAACGTGTTCCGTCTGTTTGTTTAATATTGGCGCTGAGCACAGGGAACTGAATATCCTTACCTAGCTCCACAAGATGCTTCCAACCATAATTAAACTCGTGGTTACCCGGAACCATAGCATCATAGCGCAGCTTGTTAATCACTTTCACAATGCTCTCGCCGTTAACCAAAGTAGCGAAGGTCGTTCCATGAACGGTATCCCCGTCATCTAGCAGCAGTGTATTGGGATTGGAAGCCCGGTACTGATCAATGATACCCGCCAGCTTGGCGAATCCCATTTCCTTGTCGTTCGCGACCACGTGGGCATGGGTATCGTTCGTATGTAGGATGGTGATGTGTTTACCGCTGACTGGAGCCGTTGCCGTTCCCGCTGTTCCCACATTGGTTGCTGGGTCTGCTGCTGCTGTACCGAGACACCCAAGTAAAAGCGCGGCAGTCGTCAGGATCGACGAGAGTTTTTTCCATGAGTTCATGTTGTTCCTTCAACCTCCCATAAAATGAATGAATTAGAGAAACCGCTTACGACCACATTTTATCAGATGATTGTAAAAATAACTTCTATTTTATATCAAAGCATTAAAATTTTTTGATATATCGGTTGTTAAATCCATCGTCTAGTTACCTATATTATAGAGGAAGTAATCAACAGCAGCTCATAGAATAGGAACTAACGTTCTGATTTATGGTTAAAAAAAAGGGCAGTCTCTTTGGGCAGCCCGATCCGGGGTAAATAGTGATCCAACGTTTCGTCAGCTAGTGGCGGTTTTCCTTCACTCAGCAAAAGCACGGCAAACCGATTGGCCTGCTGTTCAAATTTTCCTGGGGAAAAGTAGGAGTGCTCCTCCATAAAAAAGCGGCTAATGCCTTTATGCAGTCGATCATGTCCCAATTCATGCGCACAGACGAACCGTTCCCATTCGGGTGTGAGGCCATTGTGGATAACGATAAATCTTCTACGCAACTTGTGGTAATACAGCCCTTTGGTTGTGGGGCCTAGATCGCAGTATCGAATATGGATACCCAGGGCTTTCGCAATATCGAAGGGGCAGTTGGTACGGTATTTTCGGACAAGTTTGTGAATGAGTTCGTTCATACGCTCACCTACTATCCCTGATCTTTGCCCGTTCGGGGCTCTTTGGGCTTTTTATGTTTGTTCATCTGCTTGGCTTCCCAGAACAGACCTGTCAGCACGTCTTTGATCCGTTGACGATCTTTTTCATCCAGCGGAATGCCATCGAACATTAATTCGTCGTCTTCCTCCAGCATTTTTTTAAAATCCCGGCGATCTTTGGAGGTTGCCCATTCTGGCACAGTAGAACGATAAAGTTCATGTGGACTTTGCTCCATTGAATCATCGTCTCCCCAATATCCGGCGGCCTTCATCATTTCGGTATAGGATACGCTAAGCGCGTCCGCTATTTTGCGGAGAGTGGAGGGTTTGGGGATTCCGCGCAGACCATTTTCAATGCGGGAAATTTGTGAATTGCTAATACCTGCAGCATCTGCCAACTGGTTGATGCTCCATTGTTTGTGCTCACGCTGCTGCTTTAAGTAAGTTCCGAATGCTGGCTGTTCCACAATGGGGGCTCCTTTCTGCAAGAGAATCATAGATATTAGTTTTATTATACCATTAGGTAAATAGTAAAAGCACGTAATATGCCAAAAGGCATAGGAAAATGAAGTGAATATCCTGTTTTTGGAGCTATACTGCTTTTTTTGACGATGGATACCTATCCTAAATAATGTTATGTTATACTCAAGATACGAACAAAAGGGGAACAAATTGTAAACACGAGCGTTTTTCTATTTCAGGATTTTGCAAAATTCGATTCCAGTCGCTTCGAAGTGCAAAATCCTCATTTAAAAATACATCATTGTCAAAAGGCATAAGATAAGGAGTGTTGCTTTACATGAGAAATAACTTACCCGAATTGGACCGTCGCAAAACGCAGAATGCATTGGAGGGTGTGTTTGAGAAATACCGAATTTATAAAACGATTACTTTTATGGATCGGGAGAGCTTTATTACTGCTGGCTATACGGATCGCCCGAACGGACCAACGAATGTGACAAGCGATCCAACGGCTCGGACAGCCGTATATAATGTAGATGCTCCTGCCGCCCGCTTGGCCTACTGCGAAATGGTGGATGCGGTAGTGAGTCGCTTGAATGAACGCGAACAGCTGCTCATCCGTGAACGTTATTTAAAGGATGACGATGTGTTTGATTACAAGGTTTACAATTATGTGTTAGACCCGCCAGTCAGCAAGGATACGTATACGAAGCTTCGTACGCGTGCTTTTTACAAAATGGCGCTTGCACTGGCGGACCAAGGCGTTTTGAATCTGGCAGGCTTGCAGAAGGGTGCGGATCGAAAACTGGGTTAATGTAATAATTATCCACTTGTTCTCATTTCTATTTTAAAATCGTTCCCTAAAAGGCTTTGATTTCCTGTAATAACAGGGATCAAGGCCTTTTTTCATGATGGGAACACATGTTCTCAAAAAACCTCCCAACTTCATCCCTAGTCTCTGCTTTTATCGTCCATTTCCCCGGCAACGCATTCGTTATTAGGGTGTAAGATTATATCATCGGGAATCAAGACAAGAGGACATACCGAAGACACACACAGTCAAACGTTAGCCGGCCATTAGGGCCGGTTTTTTCATGCGGTGATCGTCTCTGTCGGTTCCCGGGAATTCGTTAAATAGAAAGGAGGAGTCGTGTTGCCTAAGCAAGGGATGCTGCAATGCATGAGTACGAGGTTACGCCGGCTGAGAACACGGAAGTGGAAAAAAGCCTGGCTGAACAGCCACAACATGCGAACGCAGGGTACGCAAAGGTGGCATGCCGCAGGATGAGACAAGCCTTTAAGCAAAAGCTCATTGAAATTATTCCAGCGCTGCAAGGGCGTGTATACGATGTTCAGCCACCGTCGCAGACGGCAGAGGAGCCGTATGCTGTTATGGCGCTGGGCGAGGAAATCTGGAAGTCTTCCTGGGCCGGCTATCGGCAGGTTGTTCGCATCAAGCTGTACGCAGGACAAGCCGGACTGGCGCAGGCTGATGTATGGGCGAATGCCCTGATTGCCGGGCTGCACCGGGAACCAGTGACAGGTGCAGGTGAGGACACATCGGCTTTTACCGCGCACTATTTGGGCGTGCGAGATGCAGAAAAGCTGGACACTGTTACGGGGAAGGCCTATAGAACGCTGCGTTTTGGCGTGTATGTGCCTGAAACGGAAAGTGGTTCAGCCGCTCCAGCAAACAGTGCTACACAGCCGGAAGAGTGGCTGGCCGCGCTGGTCCGCTGGACGCAGAAGCAACTGGGCGAAACGTGGTCGGTATACGCCGACGCTTGGCCCGCACAGCCGGGACGGCACGCGGTACTGTGGCGGATGAGCGGCTGCGAAACTAGGATGGCGGGAGCCTCCATGTATGAGCTGCGCAAACGGTTCATCGGGCATATTACCGCCCCAGACACCACTGAAGAAAACCGCGCAGCTTCCGCACTGATCGAGGGCTTTGCCGCTCAAATCCAGCTTCCTCTGGATCAGGACAAAGGCCGTTATATGTCTACAGCTGAAGCTTCAGCCGATTTGCAGGCGGATGCCATTTTAGATGGTCAGCTTCGGCTGATGCTGGTACAGCGGCGTATGCGCCCAGCTGAGGAAGCAGCGTTGATTCGCAGAGTGGAAATTCATCCTATTTTGAAATGAGGTGGTCCGAGTGACCTTGGAAAACCATGAGAAGGCCCCGGTATATGCCGGGCAGGAAGCAAGTGGCCCCCGCTATACGCTGGAGGAGCTAAAGGAGCACGCAGAACAATTGTTTTCCGTGAAAGAAGAAGTGCTGGCAGGCGCATTTTTTGGCACACAGGACAAGCTGTTTACGGTAGCAGAAGCACACACTAAAATCGAACAATTTATGAAAGCGAAGGTGGACTAATTATGGCAGGCGGAACATGGGAAAACACGAATAAACCGGTATTACCGGGTTTGTATATGAATTTTCAGGCAGCAGCAGCTTCAGCAATTCAAGGTGGGTCGCGTGGTACGGTCGTTGTACCCGTTAAGGCGAATTGGGGCCCTGTACGTGAGTTTGTAGAGATCGGCAGTGAAACGGCAATCAGCCAAATCTTTTCCGGTGACAGTCTGGACGGTGCGACCGCGTATTCGACGCTGTATCTGGCTTTGCTGGGGGGTCCGAAAAAGCTTCTAGCCTACCGTTTGGCAGATGATACAGCTGCTGAAGCATCTGTGACGCTGAAAAGCGGCGGTGCGACCCCGGCGGATGTGCTGCGCCTGAAGGCTTTGTACACAGGTAGCCGCGGTAATGGTTTTGCTGTAACTGTACAGCCAACTTTGGGTGATGACCAAGCTCGTGAGGTGCGCCTCTATGAAGGAACCAAGCTACTCGGCACGTACAAAGGCAGTGACGGTACAGCAGCCTCTATTGCCAAGGCCATGAACGAGAACAGCGAAAACGTATGGGTGAAGGCTGAGGTTGTCGGCGACGGCGGCATTCCGGTGGATGTCAGCGGCGTACACCTCACTGGCGGCAACAGCGGCAATAGCAAGCTGGTTAATGCCGATTACATCGCGATGCAGGAGGCACTTGAAGGACAGGAATTTAATGTCTTGGCTCTGGATTATGCAGCTGATCTGGCATTGCTGCAAAGCTTCGCTGCCTGGATCAAGCGTGTCCGCAATGAAGGTAAAGGCGTTATCGCTGTATTCGGCGGTTCTGCGGCAGATGATGTGTCCAAAACAGCCGTCAGCTTGGCCTCTGCACGTTCCCTGGCACTGAACCATGAAGGCATCGTGAACGTCGGTACAGGCGTACGTCTGGCAGGTACGGACTACAGTTCTGCCCAAACGGCTGCTTATGTAGCCGGACTGATCGCAGGCCAACGTCTGAATCAATCGGCAACATATGCGGTTACGCCATTTGAGGATGTAACCCGCCGCTGGACACGTTCCGAGCAGGAGCAGGCTGTCCGTAATGGTGTCTTCCTGCTGTTCTTCGACGGCCGTCAGGTCAAAGCGCTGCGTGGGATTAACAGCTTGGTGAACCCGTCTGCCGGACAAAATAACGCATGGAAGAAAATCCGTTCCATCCGAGTTATGGACGCTATTAACGCTGACTTGCAGCGTGCAGCCGAAGAGACATACATTGGCAAAATCAACAACACGGTGGAAGGTCGTCTGGCGCTTATCGGTGCAATCAAAGAATACCTGGCACAGCTGTCGCTGAGCAACGTCATCGAAGCAGATGGCTACGATGTCATTCTCGACCCGGCTTACTACGGCGATGCGCCAGTCATCAAACCGGAGCCGGATCAAGTGTTCCTGCAATGGAACGTGAAGCTCACCGATGTGATGGAGCAGCTGTTCGGCACATTTTACGTACAATAAATAAGCATTTTACGTGTACAAGCATTTCGCAGGCAATCAGCAGAAATGGTGTAGCTTGTTAACAACGAGGATTTTGTGAAATCCCGAACTATATTATGGATCATTTTGAGGAGGAAAAAGAAATGTTGGATGCTTCAAGAGTCATTTTAGGTACGTATGGTCAGGCGCATGTGGACGGGGTGTGGCAGACGAATATCAACAAGCTGGAAGCCAGCGTGGAAATGGAAAAACGCGAGCTGAATCTCGTGGGCAATGAGTGGAAGGTGCACAAGCGCGGTATCAAAAAGGGAACGGGAACAATGAGTGGCTACAAGGTCACATCCGATATGATTCGTCGCGGTTTTAACCGTTTTGAGATTATTACAAAATTGGATGATCCAGAAGCCTTCGGACATGAAAGTATTCGTCTCATTCGTTGCACTGCTGACAAAATCCAACTGGCCAACTGGACAGCAGGAGAAGAAGTACAGGAAGAAACGACCTTCACCTTTGAAGGTTATGAGCTGCTTGATCCGATTGTAGCAAACTAAATTGGAAGACGGGGGATGGGATGCTGTCAAGCGTTCCGTTCCCCAAATACAAATGAACAATAAGGGAGAATGACTTATGAGCTTGAATGAGAATATGACAGAAGAACAAATTTTGGACAGCCTGTTTGAAGCTGCTGAAAAACTACCTGAGGAAACGGTCCGCATCAAGCGCCTCGACATGAAAATTGTGCTGCACGGCCTGACCTCCAGTAAGGTGGATAGCATTCGTGAACGCTGCACGATTCGCCGAACCGTGAAGGGTGCAGTGGATGAGAAGGTAGATACTGAAACGTTCAACGCCTTGTTGATTTCGGAAGCTACCGGCAAGCTGGAAGTGAAAGGCTTGTCCCTTAACGGTTGGGGCGATCCCCGGATTACAAGCCGCTTGAAGCTGTCCGGTGGTGAACAGTCCGTCCGCCGTATGCTGCTGGCAGGTGAACTGGATGCAGTGGGGGATAAGGTGCTGGAACTGTCTGGCTTTGGCGTTGAGATTGCTGACCTAAAAAACTAATCGGCTCCGGGGGAATGACGACGATGCTGTACCACTTGTGGGTCCGGCACCACCTCCGCCCCGGAGACTTTTGGCGGCTTCCTCGCGGTGAGCGCATGCTGCTGCTGGCGTTTGCCGAACAGGAAATGGATAGCATAGCAGCTTCAAAAGCATAAACAAGGAGGTGAACATGATAGATGGCAGAAGCATTAAATTACCGCATGAACCTTGTGATTGATCCTAAAAACGTCATTAAGGCGAACAGAGAATTGCGCGCAATGGAACGCTATTTTGAGCGGATTCAAGGACGTGTGTTGAAAATTGGACGTACCCGCATGGCCCCGGAAATTGTACTGAACGATATGGCCTCCAAAGGGCTTGATAATCTGTTGAATAAGATTAACCGGGTCAAATCCCAGATTATTAACGCTTCGGGTAATGTAAATGTGAAGGTAAACTCCCAATCTGGCTCAGGCTCCCCGAAGACTGATAACAATCCAAGTATCGTTTTGCTAAGCACTGCGGTGCAATTGAATACTGTAGCTGTAAATGCCAATACAGCAGCTATTGTTGATTTAGGTACTAAGTTGGGATCTGTGACACCAGCTGCAGAGAAAAAAGAAGAGCCTAAGGATGCATTAACTCAGGTAAAGGATTTTCTTGGTAATGTAAAAAAAGTTGGTGAAGGGGTAAAAAGCATATCTGAAGCTCCTGAAGCATTTAAAAAATTTAAAACTGATTTTGGTATTTTAAAGGGACCGCTCCAGGGAGCTAACCGAAGAGAGAAGTTTAAAGATTTTGCTAGTAAAGCATTTAATGTAGGGAAATCTGGGGGTGAGTTTTTAGAAAAATTTGGAGGGTCTTCAGATTTAATTGAAGGTGGACAGGGATTGTTTGATCAGGCTAAAAGCTTGGGGATGATAAATCCGAGTGAAGCCGCTGGTGTGGTGCCTAGCGCTGCAAGTTCGAGTGCTGCGGCAGATGCAGCCTCAAGTATTATCAGACCAAGTAGTGTTGCAGGTGCAGCTGAGGAAGCCGGATCAGGCTTATTCAAAAACCTTCTAAAAGGTGGAGCGAAAAAACTGTTGGGACCTTTAAGCTATGGAATGGATATTGTGAACATCGCGAAGGCTACCTCTGGTAAAGAACGTGCAGAAGCTATCGGTTCCACAGTTGGTGGGACTGCTGGTTCCGCATTAGGCGGAGCTATAGGTTCATTTTTGCTTCCGGGTATTGGTACTGTAGTTGGTTCTACACTTGGGGGTATGGCGGGAGACTTTGTCGGTGGGAAAATTGGTGGATTAGTCTCAGATTATGGTCCAGCCATGATGGACAAAGCGAAGTCCGCTGGTAAATTCCTTGGAGAAAAAGCTTCCCAGGTTACAGGCTGGCTTTCGGATAAGGCTGGAGACTTCGGTAAAGGCTTTTCTGATTTCTTTTCTTTTGGTAAAAAAGATGAACCTAAGAAAGAGCCAGCTAAGCCGCCTGAAGTACCTAAACCAGCAACCTCTAAACCAGCAATCCCACCTCATTCGAATTTAGGTAAGTCATTTGAGCCCTTAACGCCTATGGCTATAAATTATAGTGCTAGTGCAGTTGCAAACGTACCTCCGCAACCAGGTGCAAAAGGCGTCCCTAATCCTTACGGACCGATGGCTATAGCTAACCAGGGAGTCAATCCAAACCCACTACTGAATACTGCGGCTCATGCGAATAATGGAGCCAAAGCTAAAGGCAAAGGTAATGGTAATCCGACACCTCAAGTAGTACAGATCAGTCCTGAACAAATGGGAACACTGTCTGGCTTTTTGAAGGATTTTAAAACGGAAACCACCAACCAATTCAATCTTCCTGCGGGGGCTGTACAGGTCACTGTACATGAGAACAAGCTGGATGTGGATGGGCTTATTACGCAAATTGGCTACCGTCTCAAAGCTGAAATTTTGCGTGCAACGCAGAACACCAAGCCAGCGGGCGCTGGAGCTATGTAATGTAGTAGAGATGGTAGCAATGGGGAAGGAGGAAAGAGATGGAATTTAGTTTGACGGATGGTAAAGGAAAAAAGTTTCAGTTTCCAGTAAATCCTGAGGAAGTGACGATCTCACGGCAAAAAGGATTCGATACAACGACGATTTTATCCTATGGGGAGTTTGACTTCCCACAAGGGGAGAAGGTGAAGGAAATCTCCTTCTCTTCTTTTTTTCCGAAAGAATACAATCCAGCGTATTGCACATATGAAGATATCCCTGATCCGCAGGAGGCCATGAACACGTTGAATGGCTTTTTGTTATCCAAGAACCCGCTACGTTTTATTATTACGGAGACAGCCGTGAATGTGCCAGTAATTGTGGCATCTCATAATTCCACCTTTCGCGGCGGCGAGTATGGGGATGTGAATTTTGATCTGTCACTGCGGACCTGGAGTGATATGAAAGTTGCCAAAAAAGCTGGCGTCACGGGAAGTAAGGCGGCTGCGGTCAACAAAAAACCTCGCACAGATATGAAAGAAAAGAAAAAAACATATACGGTTAAGTCGGGGGATTCCTTGTCCAAAATTGCCAAGCTGGAGTTGGGGGACAGCTCGCAATGGAGTCGTATTTATCAGCTTAATAAAAAGGTCATTGGACAAAATCCGAATGCAATTAAACCGGGGCAAAAGCTGGTGCTGTCATGAGTTACAAAGTCATTTTACAGGATAAATATGATTTATCTCCTCTCGTGGAGAACATTAATTTGAGGGATTCGCTGGAGCAAATCGCCTATCAGGGCACGGTCAATCTGGTCGTTACTCCGGATATGCCCGCCATTTCCCCTGGGATGTCCATTCGGGTTAGCGGAATTCCTTATGGCAAAAAGGATTATGTCCCCTTGCTGTCTCCAGCAGTGATCTGGGAAGTAGAAACCTCTAACAACGGGCTCAAACGTATGACGTTGACGTTATATGACCGTACAGTGTATTTAGACAAGTCCGAGGATGAATATTTACTCCCTGCTAAGCAGACGGCTACTCAGCGTTTTCAGAAGTATGCTAGGGACTGGAAGCTGAAAATCGCTTCATTGCCAGATACGAAAAAAACGCTGGGACGCGCCGTATACCGCACACAATCCATCTATTCTATGATGCTGGGAGATCTGCGCGAAACGGCAAAGGCGGGGGGGAAGCTGTATCATCCACGGATGATTTCTTCCGGGCTGGAGCTGTACGAGCTGGGAACGAACAAAGATGTGTATGTTTTGGAGAGAGTGACTGATACGACACAGTCCCGTACGCTGGAAGGTGCGGCCACAAGAGTGAAGGTACTGGCTACGGCTGCTAGTGAATCAGGCAATGAGGTACCATCCAAGGTGATGGCGCTTGAGGAGAAGGACATTGCCAAATATGGGACACTTCAGGTGATCGTGCAGGATGACGAAGTCAAGTCTGGTTCAGCAGCACGTGAGTTGGCCAAAAGTAAGCTGAGAGGCATACAGCAAACGATATCGGTAAATGCACCGGATATGAACACGATTCGAGCAGGAGACGCGGTAATGTTAGGTTCCATAAAGCTGTTGGTCATTTCAGTGAGCAGGGAATTGGGCAACCCTGGCAGTATGTCGCTGGAACTGGGGACGTATGACGATGTAAAAAGGAGGTTTTACCTTGAATAAGGACCCCTACGGGCATTTGGCTACTGCGCTGCAATCTTCATTTCATAAGCATACCAAGCAAGCGCTGAGTGGAGTAGGCGCGGTACTAGGCACGATCACCTCCACGGGACTCAAGCTGGACGATTTTAAACATGAGCTTCAGAATTATCTGGTCGCGGAGCTGCCGGGACTGCTATCTATACCACGTCATATGTATAAAGGCACCTCAACCGCAGTGGAATCGGAAAATTGGGAAGGCAAAGAGCTGAAAACTTCCTTTTATATCGGGGAAGACGAGCTGGAGGATGTGAATCTCAGCTTGAACGAAGGACTCAAGCCCGGAGATCGTGTACTTGCGGTTCGGGTGAATAGCGGTAACGATGTAGTTGTTGTGTGCAAGGTGGTGAGTGGACGTGGCTAATTTATTTCCCGAAACAGATGATATGATCTGGACAGACATGGATATGACCGACCCGGATGTACTGGAGGATAACCGCGCAGTATTTGGGCGAAGCTGGCGGTTTGATTTTGAAGCTGGAGAGTTTGTTATGAGCCCTAGCCGTAAAATCGTGACTACAGGTGAGAAAGAAGCCTGGGTACAGTGGTGTGAAAAAGCGATTCGCACTCCTCGCTACCGGCATGTGATCTATTCACCTGACTATGGAAGTGAGCTTGAAGAGCTGATTGGCAGCAGCTATGGGCACGGTGTGCAGGAAAGTGAAATTAAACGCATGGTCACAGAGGCGTTATTAGCAGATGCACGTACGGCTAGTGTGGACCAGTTCACGTTTCGCTGGGAAGGTGAGGCGTGCCATTTTAGCTGCCAGATTACGAACGTGCGAGATGAAACGGAAATTGTGGAAAGTGTGGTGATCTAATGGCAGACTTGCCGGAATATTTGGTAGACCAGACGGAAGAGGAAATTTTAAATCGGATGCTGGAAAAAGTGCCTTCGGACATGGATAAGTCCGAGGGCTCTTTTATTTGGGATGCACAGGCGCCGGTAGCGTTTATGCTATCCGAAGCGGCAATCTGGGCGCAGGAGCTACTACGACGTGGCTTTGCCAGCACAGCAGCCAGCGACAACCCGGATTTTCGCTCGCCGGAGCTGGATTTGCGGACAGCAGAGCATGGGGTGACACGGCGAGAAGCGGTTGCTGCCTCAGGTATGGTCACGTTCACGGGCACAGCGGGAACGATCGTCCCGGCGGGAACCTTGGTGGCGACCCCGGCAGATGATGTATCCGGGGAGGCTTCTATTGAATATGCGACCACGGCATCGGTTACGCTGGATGAACAAGGTGCCGGGGAAGCGACTATTCGGGCGGTCAATCCCGGGCGCAGCGGTAATGTGCCTGCGGGTGTCATCCAAGTGATGGCAACCCCGGTTAGCGGGGTCGCCTCTGTGATCAATACCGAGGAAACCAAAAGCGGCACAGACGTTGAGAACGACCAGCTGTTGCTGGAGCGTTTTTATGCCAAGGTGCGGAACCAAGGCACAAGCGGCAACAAGGCGCAGTATACCCAGTGGGCGAATGAGATCGCTGGAGTGGGTGGCGTGGAAGTTGTTCCGCTCTGGAAAGGGCCGGGAACAGTAGGGTTATATGTACTGGATACGGACAAACGAGCAGCCAGCCCGGATATCGTGGCTGCGGTGCAAAAGTATATTGATCCGACGCAGGATGGGCAAGGAGAAGGGCTGGCACCAGCGGGTCCTGTGGTGACGATCATGCCAGCGGCAGAAGTGGAGATTAACATCTCAGTCAAGGTACAGCGTACCAAAGAGAAGCCGTCCACATTGGATGAAATCAAAAAGCTGATCGAAAGCGGTGTGCGGACGTATTTGAAGCAGCTTGCTTTTTACAAGGAAGACCCGTTGGTACGGTACACCCGGATTTCTGCTGTGCTGCTGGACATTCCGATCATTATTGATTTCTCTGAACTGAAAATCAATGGACAGAGCAATCAGAATATTGAGATTGGATCAGGTCAGGTGGCAGTGCTGGGGACGGTGAGCGTCAGTGAGTAACAATGGAACGAACAGCTTTGAAGATTTATTGAATAACCCAGACCAGGGAAAACGTGCAAACCGTAGTGACACTTTTGTTAATCGGGTAACGATAGCGGGAGATACATTGGGCCAAATGAGCAGCGAGCGGGGACGCGAGCTGCTTTCCTATTTGCCTGCCTATTATGAAACCTCACGTGTGATGCGTTCCGATATGGATGCTAAAGGAAGCGAATTGGACGCCTTGTATCTTGCAATGGATGCAACAGTGGGACAGTTTTTCGTACGTACCGCCACTTGGGGGTTGGAACGCTGGGAAATGGAGCTGGGTATCGAAACCGACCTAGCGAAGCCATTGGACCAACGGCGTGCGGTGGTGGAATCGAAGCTGCGAGGGGCAGGAACCTTTTCCGGCCGGCTTGTCAAAAATGTAGCGGAGGCGTATGACGGAGGCACTGTAGATGTCACTTTTCAACCCGCCGAATGGGGATTTACGGTCAAATTTATCGATACCATTGGGATTCCGCCCAACGTGGAAGACCTTAAAGCAGCCATCGAGGAGATCAAGCCCGCTCACATGGCGGTGGAGTACAAATTACGCTACTTGACCATTGCCGAGGTCGAGTCTATGACCTTCTATGAAAACGAACATACAACACAGGATAGATATTTAGGAGGTGGCGCATAACATGGCAAGCGAAAAAACACCAAACCTTGGCTTAAATCAAATTGACCGCACATCGCCCAAAACCACGTATTTTGATCTGGAGAAGTATTTGGACCAAAACTGGCGCGCTGTAGACGATTTCGCAGGTGATGTGAATGATGGTGTGAATGCGATCAAGAAACGTCTGGATACGACGGAGCGTAAGGCGGTGACTCTCGAACCCGGGGTGCAAATTGTTCATGCGGAAAAGGCATCGCCGTTTTCGCTGACGGGGATGAGCGGGCGTACGTTGGTGAATTTGTTGGGAAGATGGGGGAATTTGAGTAGCTTAAGGGGGATAACGCCGTATCAATCCGTTATAGCGCTAGATACTTTGAATAAGGGAATAATGCCTAATTCGTTAAAAGTAACGATTAAATCGGGATATACAGTTGGAGTGGGGTTTTATAGTAATTTTAAATTTTTAGCTGGGAAATACTATGTTGCAATTGTAAGAGCTAAAGTAGGTAACGCTATAGATGCAGGAATCTCGGCTCCGAATGCTCTGGTAGAATCGAAAGTTGTAGTTACGGATAAGACTAACTTTGCTACGGCTTGGTTTAGGCTGGCACCTACCAGCGATATTATTACTAACATAGATTTGGTAACACAGGGTACTGTAGGACAGTATTCTTATTTTGAGGCTGCGCGTATCTATGAGATTTCTGCAGCAGAATATGCAGCATTAGCAACGATGACCGACGATCAAATTGACAACAAATATCCTTATGTAGATAGTGTAATGCCTGTGCGTAATCCATATGCAATTCGGCATGGGGCGAATTTGGCCCCACACTCTTTTTATTCTTGGGACGCTACGGTCGGAACACCTCTTATTAAAGATAATCGAAATGTTGTTGTTTCTTCTTCGAATATAATGATATCTTCCATCTACCCATTAGTTCCGGGTCAGGCTTACACGGTTTCCGCTCAGTCGAGTGGAGCAACGGGTAGAATACATGTAAATATGCAAAACGAGACTGCGGTTATCGGTAATGTAACAGGTAGTGGAATTATATCTTATACATTCACAGTTCCGGCAGGTACTAAAGGTGTAGTGATCCGCTTGTTGGGCACATCCACTGCCGAAGTAACGATTTCAGACTTTATGTTCAACATCGGCAGTATTGCCAAACCATTCAAGCAGCATGAAGACTCCATGCTGGCACTGCAAACAGACCTGTACGCCGATCCAGTTACAGGGGCTAATGCTGATACAGTGTTTGAACGTGATGGGCAATATTATAAAAGCAAACGTTGGCACAGTATGACGCTTGACGGCTCGCTACCCTGGGGTTACTTCGATTCAGCCGCAGGCTACAAAGTTGTGCGGATACCTGCCACTAATGGAATGGTTGACAGTGAGAGGATAACAAAGTTTGACGGTAAGTTGGTTCAGCATGTTTTCCCGTTAAGCGGGCCGGATCAATCCCACCTTAGCCCAGAATCTGGTGTTGTGGGTCTGTCCATTTCTAGCGCAGACAGTGGATGGGGAGATAACTACACACCTACAACAGACGAAATAAAGGCGTATTTTATGGGCTGGAAGATGTATTTGGCTGGTCAAGGAGACGTTAGTAAGCCGTTTAACAATGAGGCAGTAGGGAAGGCGTGGTGTCCGCTTGATTCTATCTACGATTCGAACGGGGCCGCAGCAACGCTGTACGTAACTACTTTGCCGACAACAGCGATAACATCCTTGTCGTACGTAAGATATGGAAATTGGTCGGCATACCAACTCGTATACAAACTCGCAACGCCTACAGCAGAGCCTATCATATCCGAAGGGCAACTAACGTTCGTTGCGGGAGACAATCAGGTTGAAGTAGGTACGGGAATTGTGTTGCGCGAGCCTGCCGACGTATTTATGGAGACAGGAACTATGTTCGGCAACAGGATGAACATAAATAACGCCAGCTTTAGCGCGCGCTTGCTCAGGAACAGGTCTATACAACCGTTGACGGTATACAAAGATGGGGTCTTAGACACAAGATGGACTAAGGGCGTCGGATGGATCACGAGTGCAGGTACGTTATCGCAACTTTTGAATGCATCGGATAGCGACAGAGTATCGGCCTACAGTGTCACGTACTTTATGGTTGGTCTCTCACCCGTTGTGCCGTTCACAGGAATCTACGCAGCCAACGAAAAGACACTGCTGTTGGATTTGATAGACTGCGTGCAACAAGCAAATTTGCGCCTGTCTGTGGTGGAGAACAAAAAGGCGGACAAGGATAGCCCTTCCTGGATTACACCCACGTTGCTTAATGGCGTTACAGCAGAAACATCCTCAGTGGATATGTGGCCTCAGTACCTTAAAATGTCAGATAATCTTATTAAGATGCACGGGTCAATAAAGGTACCGACTTCTAATGCAACCGTTACATGTTTTAGGTTGCCGGAAGGATACAGGCCAAAAATACTAACGGTATTAACCTGCGCAGCATCTGATGCGGTGTCCGCTGACAAAACTGCCGTAATTGCAATATCCTCTGACGGACGTGTTGAAGTAGTAGGCAGAGGGGGCTATGGTTGGATACGTTTAGATGCCGTTCAATTTATAGCAGAAGTTTAAGGAGGATAATATATGAAAGCAGTACCTAAAGTAAATACAGATGGCCTCTATCTGGAGGACAAGCTAGTGGACGATGCCTTTTCGGGTATCGTCCCTTTTTATGCTCCATCTTCACTCATACTATCTGACACAGACCAGCAACAAGACATCTATGTGCGTACTACCAATAAATCGAGTGCCATTGATGAAGAGAATACAGAAACCAGCCCTGCTGGCTATACGGTTGGTATTCCAGTTCCACCGGGCTTATATCATCCTCTGTTTGATATTCAAGGCTGGTTGGCCTATGAAGCAGAATATAACGAAACTCTGATTGAGGCACAAAAGAAGTACGAGAAAATTAGTAAGGAATCGCAAGCTTCATTTCAGAAGTTGCATGTTGAATGGCAAAACAAGCTGGGAAACGAACGTGGAGACGAACCTATATATTCTGCTCCGGCTTTTTCGACTCCAGAACGAAGAGACCCAACGACGTTCTGGAGTGAAGGATTGAGTGAGGAAGCAATTAAGGAACTGACACAAAAAGCAGAGCAACAGCCAAGTGAGACAGATCAATTGAAGCAGCGTATTGCAGATCTCGAAGTAACGCTGACCCAGCTCATGCTTGGTAACACAGGAAAATAACCATGTACTGACTCCTGTTTAGCCGCAAAATTCTTATTTAAAAAGAGGTGAAGTCATAACTATGACTGCTTTAACAGAGACTCAATTACGTATTTGTGCTTATGCTTGTATTACCCGCTATGATCGGGGAGAAGGTAATATAGCAGCTATCATTGGAAGCTACGCTTTAGATGAAAAACAACGTAAACAAGTGAAGGAAATGATTTTATCCCATCGTTCTGATCTGGTATTGGATAACGTAGAGGAATCGTCATCTATGGAGGTTTCCAGTGCACAGCGAGAACCGGTTAAATGGTATAGCTCTATTTTTCGTAAAAAAACGGTATAGAGCAGAGAGCAAAAATGTCTGTGCTCAAAGGAGGAGCGAGCATGTATGAAAGAATGGATCTGATTATAATGGGTTTCTCCAAGCTGAAAATGAACAGACAAAGCAATCCTTTTATAACGATTCAATTTGATCAGGGGGTAGAACTGGGGATGGTGAGTATGGATGGATATTGACGAAAAAAAAGAATCTGTTATCCAAGATGTAACGGATGATTTTAGTAAACGAATGTTCAGTTCGCGGGGACCGGAGCTATTTTCCTATCTTCCTGCCTATTACGAAGCATCCCGTGTTATGCACGTCGATATGGATGCAAAGGGTAGCGAACTAGATGCTCTATACCTTGCGCTAGATGATACGTTAGCCCAGTTTTTTGTTCGCACCGCCACTTGGGGGCTTGAACGCTGGGAAATGGAGTTGAGTATCCCGATCTATTTGGAAAAGCCACTGGAACAGAGGCGATCCGTTGTGGAGTCAAAACTTCGTGGGAGTGGCAAATTTTCAGGGGATTTAATACGGAAAATCATGAGCTCATTTGGTGTCGATGGGGAAGTAGATTTTTATCCGGCTGAGTACAAGTTTGGTATAAGCTTTGAAAATAGAATCCCTGAAAATATGATTGATTTCAAAAAGATCATCGAGGATATTAAGCCTGCTCATCTTGCTTTTTATATGAATAACAAAACTAGGCTTGAATTTCTTCATGAGAATGAAATGGTTTCTCGTATTCGATTACGTTCAAGAGTTCGCTTTTTTGGTGGGAAGCCATGGTATTTAGATGGTGTCGAATTACTGAACGGAATAGCTTCTTTGTCCGGGTGGACAGAGGAACCTATGCGCTATTTAAACCGTACAAAAATGGTCATCAAGCATCGAATGGATCATCATCAGGAAGGCAGAATGATAATTCGAGACCATTATTGGAAGTTAGATGGATGTATGAAGCTGGACGGTAGTCAGATGTTAAGCTCAACCGAGAAAGTCATTTCAATCTAAACCAATATAACTTTTATTTTTAAGATAGAAAGGATGGTAAGTATGGTAGAACAAGTTTTGACAGTTACGACTGCATATGCAAGGGAACAAATGGCTCGTGCCCGTGCCGAGGGAGGAACGCTGACAAAAGTAGTAAAAATGGCGTTTGGTAGCGGCGGTGTGGATCAAGCAGGGAAGCCACTGCCTTTGGATGGAACAGAACAGGTGTTGAAAAAGGAACTGGTTCAAAAGGATATTACGAGCTTTGAATTTATTGCTCCTGCAACAATTCGTTATACTTGCTCACTGGCAGAAAATGAATTGGTGGGTGAGACGATTAATGAGCTGGCTTTGGTAGATTCAGCGGAGAAGCTGACGGCCATCCGTACAATGAGCAACAAGATCAAAGATAGTGATATGGAGTTTGTTTTTGAAATTGAAGACATCTATTAAGGAGGATGAAGAAGTATGAGCATACAACAGCCACGCAGATTTGTTACTACCGACCAAGGACATGCGGACGTCCTGAATGGACCGATTGATACCCTTTATGCTAACGATCAGGAATTGGCCGCACAGGTTGAAAATATCAAAAAGGACCCGGCTGGAAACGGGGTTGCTTCTAAGGAAGCGTTAGACAATCATGCCAGCAATACAGATTTCCACGTTACGGCAGCTAAGCAAGCGGCATGGAGTGCAGCAGAGGGGAATGCCAAGAAGTATACAGATCAGTACGCTGCTTCTAAGCAACATAGTCATCTAGCATCGGATTTGCCTTCAGCATCAACACAGGCGAGGGGGATTGTGCAGCTTAATACATCTACTGGAAGCACATCCATAGATCAGGCAGCTACTCCGAGCGCGGTAAAGGCAGCTAATGATCGAGCGAATGAAGCTTACAGTCGGGCAGACCAGGCTTTTACACAAGCCAGTGATCTTAAATCAAAGGTCGCTAACGCTATCACTGGCAAAGGCGGCAGCGCCAACTCTGGTATGACCGGAGATCAGTTAGCGGAAGCAATAAGTGGATTATCTACCAAAAAATCTGCAAGCGGGAATTTTAATGGTCAGGTATCCGCAACATCTACGAATCCCTTGTTATCGTTAGCAGTCTCAGGATTGTCGTTTACACCTAGCATCGTATTGGTTAACATATCAATTTCCAGTAGTACTAGTGATTATAACGGTTATATTAGCAATCTTGCAGGTATTCGCACTTATAGAGGTGCAGATGCTTCTGTTTCTTATTCAGGAGTACCGGGTGGGTTTAATCTTAATATCAGTGCAACCGTTTATATATCTAACAATGTTAAAATACAAGCTTATCAATGGTATGCTTTCGAATAAGGACAGAGCTAAGTAACAACTAAATGATGCCACACAGAGCGTGTTTTTATATGCCCTTGGATCAGTCCAAGGGCATTCATTTTACACCTTGGTTCAGAAGGGGGAACAAACATGCATGAAAAGATCGATCAGATTTGGCTGGGGTTTTCCACGGGGACCTTGATCGGTTATTTTTTTGGGGGGTGGACCACAATGTTGACGTTGCTGTGGTGGATGGTCGTGATCGACTTTTTCACCGGATGGGCAGCGGCCTGGATTAATGGGGAGCTAAAAAGCCGCCAGGGGTATTACGGTATTTTCCGCAAGGTTACCGTGTTTTTGCTCATTACGGTAGCTCATCTAATCGACGGTATTCTCGGGGATGCACATTACTTCCGGGATGCCGTCGTTTTCTTTTATTTAGCGAACGAGCTGTTGTCCATTATTGAAAATGTGGGCAGAATGGGAGTGCCGATGCCGGATATTTTGCGGAATGCGGTAGCTATTTTTGAGTCCAAGTCGAGTGGAGAAAAAATAAAGCCAACCGACCCTTCCGACAAAGAAAATAAAGCTTCATAAAGTGCCACCGATGGCCACTACAAAATAGGCAGATTACCTTTTTGCCCTTTTTTCGGTGTAAAAGTGGAAAAGCCCAGACCGTATGGATGGTCCAAGCATATGGATAACAGAGACAGAGTGAGCTACAACATTATGAATGATAAGGAGGGAACGCCTTATGCAGAATCGCAGCCCTAACGCTGCCGAAGGCATTGACGTGTCCCGATATCAGGGAACAATTGATTGGAAGCGTGTACGAGCCGATGGTATATCGTTTGCCTTTATTAAAGCGAGTCAAGGACAGCGTTACGTCGATCCGACATTTATCACGAATGCAAAAGGGATCAAGACAGCCGGGATTCTCCTGGGAGCTTACCATTTTGTAGATGCAACTAGTGTAAATGCAGCAAAAGCGGAAGCCAGGCATTTCGCCGAGGTGCTGGATCAGGTGGGTGGTGCGAAAGCGCTGGACTTGCCAGCGGTAATGGATTACGAAAATAATCCGGGAGGGCTTAGCTCGGCCGTGATTCATGAGGTTGCGTTGGCATTTTTAACAGAATTTGAACGGGTAAGCGGCCGTAAGCCGATGGTATATACAGGGAATGCTTTTGCTGCCCATTTCAAAGCGCCATTGGGTAGTTATAAGCTGTGGATTGCACGTTATAGTACACGGGTGCCCGGCGACACCACAGCATGGAAGCGCTGGGACTTTTGGCAATACAGCGATAGTGGACGGGTTGATGGAATTCAAGGGCCGGTTGACCTGAATGTATACGCCGGAACAGAGGCCGAGCTACGCCAAGCATTTGCAGGAGAAAAGGGGGATGAGCCAATGACAGCAGAGGAAAAAGCGGCATTTAAGGCCCTGCAGCAGCAGGTCGCCGCCCTTGAAAACAGCAAAGATGTGCTCAAACAAACATTGAATGAACAAAGCGCTTATATTAAAAAAGTGGACCAGCGGGTAGCTGAACTGGAGGCGCGTCAGGCTATGCCTGTACCGGCCTGGGCGAAGGAAGCGATGGCTGCCGCTGTTGCAGTTAATCCGGCAAGCCCGATTGTGGATGCGAAACTGCCAAGCAGTTACGATTTTTATCGCTTACTGGTCGTACTGAACCGTCTGGATGTGTTTAAAAAAAATAAATGACCTTTTGCAAATCATATGCCCGGAAAGGATTATTTTCATGTGAACCAAGCCATACACCTGAAACGTAAATTGACAGGCGGTTCAAAGGCAACCGCCTGCACTTATTGTAAAGTAATGTTCTTCATGATTTCTACATAAGCTGAACTCGAACGCTTTAAAAGTGTGAATCATTGGGTGAAAATGCAGCATGTCTACCAGCCCGATCGAGCTGTAAAGGCCCCTGTCTGTTTGTTTATTTCAGAACATACCTGGGAATTAGGATATAAAGGATGGGAATTGTATTGTAAGGGGGAAATGTTCACGCATAAAGTGCCTGGCGACCATTTCTCTATTGTAAAAGGAGCCCAAGCCGTGACTGTAGGTTTGGTGCTGAATACATTTTTGAGGTAAGATCATGCTCCTGATTGGAGGTTGAAGACTCCAAGCAGGAGTATTTATTTGATATGATTGTGTAAATTGGTTTGTAATATTAATTGACATGATGTATAAAAACATATGGTAATGTATGAAAAACCCCCTTGTCTGCTTCCAGATTTTATAGTAAAGTATCCAATAATCAACTTTGTTTGAGCATAATATTCACTGTTTGTGAGTATATATCACACTTTCACCACGACCTGACATACTCCTCTTTCTATTTATTACATCACATCTATTCATTACCCTATATCCTCTCTTACACCACTAGATTATGAACACTTCTGTCCTACTACACCTATTTGATGAACTCGGAATTTGGGACCACAGCTTGAGGACAAGCTTGTCATGTCAATCTAAAGGAATTGGCATTCATCCGGTATCAACGAATTAACAATATATAAGGTGTGAAAGGGGTTTGCTGCATGAGCAAAAAGTATGCGAAACACAAAATCTGGACCGTTCTGCTGGTGCTTGCGCTAGGAGCTGTTTTGGCGCTTTCCGGTTGTGGGGGATCAGGTGAAGGAGCAAAGCCAGAGGCAGGGAAAACACCAAGCGGAGCAGGAGAGGGCGTGCAGGACACGCTCATTTATGGACGCGGCGGAGATTCCGTGGCGCTAGATCCTGCCATTGTGACTGAAAGCGAGTCGCTAAAAATCGGATTGCAAGTGTTCGACACACTGCTGGAATATAAGGAAAATACAACGGAGATCCAACCGGGGCTTGCAGAGAGCTGGGAAGTATCACCGGATGGACTGGTCTATACGTTCAAGCTGCGTCAGGGTGTGAAATTCCATGACGGAAGTGACTTTAACGCAGAAGCGGTTGTGTTTAACTTTGACCGCTGGGCTGATCCGAAAAGTCCATACAAATTTGAAGGTGACTCGTTTGACTATTATGATTCTATGTTCGGTCCTGAAGGAAGTAGGGTGATTAAGGAGGTTAAAGCGGTAGATGCGAACAGTGTCCAATTTACACTAAACAAGCCGCAGGCGCCGTTTTTACAAAATATCGCTATGCCATCCTTTAGTATTTCAAGTCCCAAGGCTATTCAGGAGAAAAAGGCTGCTTTCAAGAGTAATCCGGTCGGCACGGGGCCTTTTGTATTTAAGGAATGGAAACGGAACGATACCATCACGCTGGAGAAAAATCCAAACTATTGGAAAGAGGGGCAGCCGAAGCTGGCTAAGATCATTGTTCGTTCCATACCCGACAATACCGCACGATTTAATGCTCTGCAAAACGGGGAAATTGATCTGATGGAGGATTTGAACCCGGATGATGCAAAGCAGTTAGACGGCAATAGCGAATTGGTGAAAATTGAACGTCCCTCCTTTAATGTGGCGTACATTGGCTTTAATTTAAAGAAAAAAACATTCAATAATCCCAAGGTGCGGCAGGCACTGAATCACGCAGTGAACAAGCAGGCTATTATTGATGCATTGTTTGCAGGGCAGGCTAAGCCTGCGGTCAATCCGATGCCACCTACGTTATGGGGGTACAACGATAGTATTCAGGACTACGCCTATGATCTGGATAAGGCTAAATCTTTGCTGGCGGAAGCGGGCTTTCCTAACGGGCTTCCCGAGCCTTTAACCTTCTATGCAATGCCCGTATCTCGTCCTTATATGCCTGACGGCAAAAAGGTGGCAGAGGCCATTCAAGCCGATTTTGAAAAAATAGGCGTCAAAGTAAACATCCAATCCCCGGAATGGGCTACGTATCTGGATGATGTTAAGGCGGGGAAAAAGGATGATCTGTATATGCTGGGATGGAACGGGGATAATGGTGACCCGGATAATTTCCTTTATACATTGCTGGACAAGGATACGATCCCAGGCAATAACCGTAGTTTTTATGTGAATGAGGAACTCCACAAAATATTGGTGAAGGCGCAGGTTGAGGTCGATCAGGACAAGCGTGCGGAACTGTATAAACAAGCACAAGTGATTATTAAACAGGATGCCCCGTGGATTCCATTGGTTCACAGCACACCGCTGATGGCAGGTAAAGCGAACCTCAAGGGTTTTGTACCTTCTCCGGCAGGTATGGAAGCGTACGGAAATATTTATTTTGAATAGCCCAAACGCAAGTAGGCGGTGAATAGGATATGAACTCATATATTGTGAAAAGACTGGCTATATTGATTCCTGTATTACTGGGCATGACGCTCATCGTATTTTCGATTATTCATGCCATTCCGGGAGATCCAGCGGAAACCATACTAGGAGACAAGGCTACAGAACAGTCCAAGCAGGCGCTACGCGAGCAATTGGGGCTGAATAAGCCGTGGTTACAGCAATATGGGACCTATTTAGGTGAGTTGGCACAAGGGGACTTGGGCGATTCCATTCGCACCAAGCAGCCGATTGCCCGGGAAATGGTCCCTTATCTGGCGGCTACGCTGGAGTTGACAGTAGCAAGCATGTTTTTTGCCGTTGTAGTCGGAATGAATGCCGGCATCGTGAGTGCCTGGAAGCGAAATTCCTGGTTTGACTATGTGAGCATGGTCATTGCACTGGTCGGAGTATCGATGCCGATTTTTTGGCTGGGCTTGATGGAGCAGTGGATCTTTGCGAATAAACTGCATTGGCTTCCTTCCATCGGACGCATGAATTCCCGTGATCCGGTGGAAGCTGTGACACATTTAGCCGTGATTGATGCGTTCATAGGTGGGCGTATGGATCAGGTGTGGACCGTCATCAAGCATTTGATCCTGCCCAGTATCGCACTTGGAACGATTCCAATGGCGGTCATTGCGCGCATTACCCGTTCCAGCATGCTGGAGGTTATGGATGCGGACTATATCCGTACGGCTCGGGCGAAGGGGCTGGCATCTTTTCAAGTCGTGTACAAACATGCGCTTAAAAATGCTGCGATCCCCGTACTTACTGTCATCGGTCTTCAGACTGGATCACTACTGGGAGGCGCGGTACTGACAGAAACCATTTTTGCCTGGCCTGGCATCGGACGGTACATTTTTGAAGCGATCAGCTCGCGTGACTATCCGGTTATCCAAAGCGGAATTCTGATCATAGCGTTCCTGTTCGTCATCATTAATCTGATTGTCGATTTGCTGTACGCGGTGCTCGACCGGCGTATCCGTTATCAGTAATCAAGTCGTCAATTGTTCAAGGGGGAGCTTGTCCGATGTCACAATTTTCAATGGAACCCAACAACATACCGACGACACGCAGCACATTGGCGCATTTGCCTGTCGTGACTGGCCCTTGGAGAGACGCATGGAGGGCTTTCCGTCACAATAAAATGGCGTTCGTCGGCCTGAGCATTATTATCTTCTTTGTCATCATTGCTTTGATCGCGCCGTGGATTGCTCCTTTTGACTATAAAGAGCAAAACTTGGTGAGCCGTTTGCAGCCTCCTTCTGCGGAGCATTGGTTCGGTACGGATGATCTCGGTCGAGATTTACTGACTCGCACGCTGTATGGAGCCAGAATCTCGTTGTGGGTCGGTTTCTTGTCTGTTATTGGTTCAATGATTGTAGGAACAGCCTTAGGTTTAATCGCAGGATTTTACGGAAAATGGGCAGATATGGCCATTTCGCGGCTATTCGACATTTTACTGGCATTTCCGGGGATTTTGCTGGCCATTGCTATTGTGGCCATTTTAGGGCCTTCATTGGAAAATGCGTTGTACGCCATTGCCATTGTCAATGTGCCAACGTATGGACGGTTAGTTCGCTCTAAGGTGCTGAGTGTCAAAACGGAGGAGTATATCACTTCTGCTAGAGCGCTTGGAGCCAATAATACACGAATCATCCTCCGCTATATTTTGCCTAACAGCCTGACACCAATCATCGTACAGGGAACGTTGGGGATCGGAACGGCCATCATTGAAGCGGCAGCGCTTGGATTTCTGGGCTTGGGTGCACAACCTCCTGAGCCAGAGTGGGGTAAAATGTTGTCCGATTCGCGGCAATATATCCAGAACGCGCCGTGGACAGTTATTTTTCCGGGGGTATCTATCATGCTGACCGTATTGGGATTTAACCTGATGGGAGACGGCCTGCGGGATGTATTGGACCCGAGGGCAAAGCGTTAGAGCAAAAGTGGTGAGGTATATAAAGTTGAGTAAGAGGTGTTCTCTGGCCTGAAGCAAATGGCTGGGAGAACACCTTTTTTATATGACTTTTTTTGTATTGGAGTAGAAAGCACCATCCGACTGCGTAGTGGCGCTAAAAGTAACTTTTACAGCTGAAAGTCATGTGAGCTTTCCTGAGGCGCGAAAAAAATGTATAATCACTCCAATTGAGTACGTAGGGAG
The DNA here is from genome assembly GCF_038592955.1 of Paenibacillus sp. FSL H8-0168. Classification (NCBI taxonomy): domain Bacteria; kingdom Bacillati; phylum Bacillota; class Bacilli; order Caryophanales; family Paenibacillaceae; genus Paenibacillus; species Paenibacillus sp. FSL H8-0168. The sequence goes on from NZ_CP151948.1 coordinate 1,330,602, forward strand.
TGGGCTTTATGACATGGCAGGACAAGAGAGAGCATCGGCAATTTGCGGAACAGACACGAAGCGACGCTTCACGGGCCGCATATGAACGGGACTACTCCCGTTTGATCCATTCACCGACTTTCCGGCGGTTGCAGGGTAAATCACAGGTGTTTGGCGCAGGCACGGGCGATTATTACCGCACACGACTGACGCATTCTTTGGAGGTAGCGCAAATTGCGCGTGAAGCATCACGAAGCTTGCTGCGCCGCCATCCCGAAGTAGAGCTGGAACAGGCAGATAACGCAGGACTGATCATTGACCCTGAGGTGGTAGAATGTGCTTCCATTGCACATGACTTTGGGCATCCACCGTTCGGACACAAGGGAGAAGAGGTGCTGGACGGGATTTTGGATCAACTGATTGAAACAAAGGTAGAAAAGATATCCTCCGCCGGAGGCTTCACACCGGAGTCCAAGCGTGGACAGGAGGCCTATGCGCGTGAGCGACAAATTTATGAGCATTTTGAAGGGAACGCGCACAATTTCCGACTGATTATGTTTTTGGAGAAGCGTGAGAACGTGGATGGTTTGAATTTGTCGGACGCTGTGTTACTGGGGATCAACAAATACCCATACCCGGGGATTCTGAACAAAAAAGGGTTGTACCTGCATGAGTGGGAATACATACGTTCTATCCGCGAGGATTGGGGTATCCCTGATGGTAAAAAGACGCTAGAAGCCCAGCTTATGGACCTGTGCGACGATATCGCTTATTCTGCGCATGATCTGGAGGATGGGATTAAAGCTGGGAAAATCGAGGTGCACGAGCATTTCTTGTATGATCCGTATTTAATTCGTCTGATTACGGAGAAAATCACCACGTTGGAGGATAGCTTCTGGCAAGGCTGGCAACTGGCTCAGATTGAGCAGAAGGTAGCGGCTGTGCTGAGCGAATTTTTGAAGGTGTGGAATGGCAAGATGCCGATGTGTGAACACGATTATTCCCGTACCCGCCGTGAAGTGAAGGCATACTGGGTCAGCCTGTTTGTCAGCAGCTTGGGTGTAATTGATGATGGAAATTGGAAAAAGGTGACCTTCGTACGGGATGGAAGCGAAGATTTGGATATGCTGCGCACTGTAAGTGTGTTGAAAAGCTTTGCTTGGGTTACGATGATCCGCGATCTGCGCGTACAGCGACTGCAAAAACGGAGTGAGTGGATGCTCAGACGGCTGTGGCTGGCTTTTCTGGACCCAGAAACGTCCAAATCTATTATTCCAAGCGACTGGCTCCAGCGCTATGAGCGCGACCAAGCCAAGGCGAAACCGATCTGGACATGGGAGCATATGGTCATAGACTATATTGCAGGCATGACCGATGCTTTTGCTGAAAAAATCTATAATGAGTTATACGGCCTGAAGGTGGGTTCCATTTATGATCTGGACTGACCTTTAATTTACCCCTATATAGTAGAAGGAACTGGTTTGTAATGGATAGCAGGAGGGAGGAATGTGCCTATGCAATCTCGGCCTTTATCTATAAAAAGGTTGAATCTCGGTGTGCTCGATATGGTACCGTTGCTGCCCGGTAACCGCCCGGAGCAGGCGGTTCGACGAGCTGGTGAACTAGCGAGACAGGCAGAAGCATGGGGATATACACGCTACTGGACCTCGGAGCACCATGATATGGAGGGGCTGGCTTCCTCCAGCCCGGAAGTGCTACTGTCTCATATCGGGGCGGTGACGAAGACAATCAAACTGGGTGCGGGTGCTATTTTGCTTCCGCATTATAGTCCAGTCAAGGTCGCGGAATGGTTTCATCTGCTGGCCGCTCTATATCCTGGCAGAGTGGAATTGGGCCTGGGGAGAGCACCTGGTGGGGGACCTCATGCTTCGATGGCACTGAGCGGTAATTTTCTTCAACATGTGGCGGAGCTGCCACAGACGATGGAAGCTCTATTGGCTTTGCTGGAAGGTACTTACGAATATGAACAGGTGCCTGTGTTTGCCCGGCCGATGCCTGAACAGCCGCCAGCAGTGTGGATGCTAGGTACAAACCGAAAAAGTGCCGAATATGCCGCCCAGTATTCAACAGGCTATGTATTCGGTCAGTTTATGAGTGAACAGCAAACGGAAGAAATGCTAAGCATTTACCGCTCCAGCTTTCAGCCATCCAACCGGATGGACAAGCCACGTACCATGGTGGCTGTAGGAGCAGTATGTGCCTTGACGAATGAACTGGCGCAGCAATGGGCTGCTCAGATTTCATTGGGCGACCCGGCAATGCGAGCCAGCTGGCTAGTGGGAACGCCGTCGGATATTGCCGAACGGTTACGCGGCTTGCAGATTAAATATGATAATGATGAGTTTCTGTTGGTCACACCGATTCCCGATTATGAGCAGCGGCTTCACTCCTACCGTCTAATAGCGGAGGCTGTAAATTCTAGCCTTGATTCCAAATGAAAAGAGATATGACATGAATAAACAGAAAACGAATATCGAAGAAATGAAACCAAGCTACATATATACCTATGCGTGTCATGAAACAGAGCGTGAGTTGTGTCTTATGGAATTGAAATGCTTGTTCGGTCAGCCGCCCGTACAGGATTCCATCCTGTTGTCCCATCGGCGGCTGGAGCCGGGTACCAGCCCGTTTATTCATCTTCGGCTGGATGTAATGACAGATGCGGGAACACTGGAAGAGCTATGCGAAGCAGCCTCTATGTTACAACTTGAGGAAGGAAAGACTTTCAAGGTGTTGTGCCTTAAAGAAGGTGACCATGAGGCCGACTACGACGAGCGGCGCGGGATCGAACGGCGAATGGGTGCACGCATTCATGGCCAGGCGCAAATGAAGACACCGGATATCACCCTTGGTGTTATTCGGATAGGAGAACGGTGGCTACTGGGCACGTGTCAGTATAGCGACAGATCGTGGCAGGAGCGTCGTCAGAAGCCGCAAAATTATTCTACTGGACTACCCGTTCTGGTAGCTAGGGCACTTGTGAATTTGGCAGCAACTGATCTAACAGCCGCAAAGGGAGAGTCAGGCTCATTGAAACTGCTAGACCCGTGTTGTGGTATGGGCAATGTAATGATTGAGGCATTGAACATGGGGAAGGATATTCGCGGTTGTGACATCAACCCGTTGGCGGTGCGTGGGGCACGAGTGAATTTGCGTCATTTTGGATATGAAGAAGATCTAGTGAAGCTCGGGGATATGAATATGCTCGAAGGCACATACGATGCGGCCATATTGGATATGCCCTATAACCTGTGCTCCGTGCTCCCGGCTGATGAACAAAAGAAGATGCTGCGCAGTCTGAGACGCTTGGCCGCGCGGGCAGTGGTCGTGAGCACGGAGCCGATGGAAACATTGTTATCCGAGTCAGGCTGGACCCTTACGGAGCAATGCCGCATACATAAGACAGGTATGAGTCGGGAAATCTGGATCTGTAAGTAGTGTATTAATACTGAGTTTTGTAGTTAACCAAATTCAGCGGTAACTCCTGATCAGCGGCATAGGCATTCAAATTAGTAAGAAAAATATCCACCGCCCGTTCGGCATATCGGTCCGTATCGCCTGCACTATGCGGTGTGATCAAGACATGGTCCAGACTCCATAGCGGATGTGAAGCAGGTAGCGGTTCTTCCTCGAATACATCCAGTCCGGCAAAGGCAATATGCTTTTGTTCCAAAGAGCGTACAAGCGCATCCGTATGAACGGTGCCACCGCGACCTACATTAATGAAGAAGGCACCCTTACGCATAGCTGCAAATGCTTTTTCGTCAAAGAAGTGATGGGTTTCCTCGGTGAATGGCAATATATTTACCACGATATCCGCTGCTCCCAATGCTTCGTGTAGTTGTTCGTTAGTATACATGTGCTCTACATGGGGAGCTTCCTTGCCAGAACGGCGGACTCCGATCACCCGCATGCCAAAGGCTTCTGCAATCCGCGCTGTTTCCCGGCCAATTTCGCCAACGCCTGTAATCAGCAGCGTTTTACCACGTAATTCCGTCAGTTGGCCTTTCGGTGGCTGCCATGTTTTCTGACGTTGCAAGAGAGCTGCTTGCTGTAAATAACGTGTATGCGATAGCAGCATTCCAAAGATCTGCTCTGTAATTGGAATTGCATGCACCCCACTCGTATTCGTGAGTAAAATGTTACGCTTTTCCAATTCGGTAAGCGGGAGTTTATCAATCCCAGCCGACCAGGTTTGTATCCACTTCAGCTTGCTGTCTGGATGTAAGGCCTCCTCGGCAATATGCTTGGACCAGCCTAGAATAACCTCGGCCTCACGGATTTGTTTAGACTCCAATTCCTGAGCTTTGCCAATAATCAACTCGTAGCCCGGAACCGTTGCACGAACTTGTTTTTTTTGCTCTTCCGTAAGTTGATGTAAGCTTAAAATGTTTCCCATAGTTCATAGCCTCCTCGATTTTTGATTCCTTGGAGTTTCCAATATATTCTGGCGAACCATCCTTTCAAGAATAACAGATTGCCGAAAAAATTGCATAAGGAGGGTAAAAACGAGCTCGCAGTGTCACTATATATAACAACAAATGGCTTTACCCTGATCAGGGACAATCCAAACAGCTACTTTTTGAGATATCCACAAATATCAATTAGGAAAGGAGGTATAGGTTGATGAAAAATGAATCGCAAAGACTTTTTACAGCTATTGCTCTCCCGAATGAGCATAAGAAGAAGTTACATTATTGGGTGGAGCAGGATTTAAAAGACCTGACTTTTCGCAAATGGAGTGATTTCAGAGATTACCACGTGACACTTCAGTTTTTGGGTGATGTGGAGACCTCGGTTATACCGAAACTTGAGCAGGTTTTAGTTCAAGCTGCAGCTGAGCATGACCCGTTCACACTCGGCATTGGAGAAGCAGGTTTTTTTGGCCGTAAAGAATTTCCGCGTGTACTGTGGAGGGGAGTGACCGGGCAGCGTGATTCACTGGATCAACTGTACCAGTCCATACTCCAGGCTACCGAACCGCTGGGTTTTAAACCCGAGGAGCGACCTTATCGACCTCATATCACCCTAGCACGTTCGTACACAGGAGAACAGCCTATTCCACCGTCTATTTGGCAGCCAAATGACCGATGCAGCGAGCCATGGGAAGTGGGAGAATTTGTTTTATATGCAACCCGAATGGGTCAAAAACCAATGTACCAAATAATTCAAACATTCCCATTAATGAGGTGAAAGCCTTGATCTATCAGCGAATTTAGTGATATAGTGTTTCAGCGTTATTCAAAAAGCGCATTTTAGGTTACATATCTGAGGAATGTGCTTATAGTTAACGGGAGGAACATTATGGAAATTGTTAAAGAACATCGTTGGTTTGCACCTCTATTGAGTGTGCTGCTTGTTTGTATATTGGGGATAGGCCTCTACGCTGAGGTTCAGCAAACACAGAAAAATCATAAAAATACACCTATGCAATCTCTGAGCTGGTCAGGGAACTCTTCGTCTCCTACATATGGCGACAGGATGGGGACCCATAACGGGTCAAACAGGACAAGCCCCATCTTTGTCGCTACTCATGGGCAGTCAAGCTGGAAAGAAATCATGCCGACTCCGTTACCCGCTTCCCAGATGAAGCAGGCGGAACAAGCTCGGAATAACGTTGCTACAGGCAAGAAAAATCCTGAGGTCCAGCATAGCAAGTCCGCAATCCTAACCCCTCCTACAACCATCTACTTTACGAAGACAAAAATGCTCACGCAGGATGACAAGGCGTTGTCTACCTGGAGCTATCCTGTCTCCGCTAAAGAACTGCTCCTGCTGCAAAAAATAGTGATGGCAGAAGCAGAAGGCGAACCGTACGAAGGCAAAGTGGCAGTTGCCAACGTTGTCTTAAACCGGCTGCGGTCAGCCCCATTTCCCGATACGATTCAGGCAGTGATTTATCAAAAAGCGCAATTTAGTCCGGTCGCGAACGGGCGTCTTCGTCGTGTTCAGCCCAACCAGGACAGCATCCGTGCGGTTACTGCTGCTTTGAACGGCCATAAAGCCGTGCCTGATAACACCTGTTTTTTCCTGTCGCTTACGTTGGCCCAGGACCTTACGGTTCATCATTCGCGTACGAAGGTGAAAACTATCGGTCATCATACTTTCTACAAATAACAGCCCTTTCTAAACAATAGGGTTCAGCTTTGTGAACGAATTTTAGGGTACAGGTGAAGCCAGTATGCAAAAGAGGTATAATAGGTAAAGGAAAGTAACCAAAATAATGAAAGTGACAAAGGAGGCGTAGATGATATGAAAATCACATATTATGGACATTCAGTTGTACTGGTAGAGGCAGAGGGGAAACGGATTATTATTGATCCTTTTTTGACGGGAAATCCTAAAGCAACCGTACAGGCGGAGGATATTCAGGTGGATGCCGTGTTGTTGACACACGGTCATGCCGATCATTTTGGAGATGCTGTTGAAATTGCCAAGCGCAATGATTGTCCAGTAATCGCGGTCGCGGAACTGGCCGAATATTGTTCATCCTTGGGGGCCAAAGCTCATGGTATGAATCTGGGTGGAGGTCACCACTTTGACGGTTTCCATGTGAAATTCACGCTTGCATTCCACAGCTCATCTTTGACGGTGGACGGGCAAACCATTTACATGGGAGAGCCGGCAGGGATCTTATTGACCATGGGAGGCCAAACCTTTTTCCATGCAGGGGATACTGGCCTGTTTGGCGATATGCGTCTCATTGGCGAAACTAACTCCATCGATGCTGCGGTATTGCCTATCGGAGATGGTTATACGATGGGACCGGAGGATGCACTGCTGGCAGCAAAGTGGCTGCGTGCAAGCCGCGTAATACCGGTGCATTACAATACGTTCCCGGGTATTGAGCAGGACGGAGACGGCTTCTGTGATCGTCTGCACAAAGAAGGTATTGAAGGGAAAGCATTGAAGCCCGGCGAAAGTCTCGAATTTTAATACGGATATCTAATTTACGGGAATATACTTGATGGTCTATAAACTCATCAAATCTCCTTTGTCAGCCTTTTCTGTTCCTTAGAGGAATAGGAAAGGCTGTTTTTTAAAAGTGAATATTTATACATAAAAATGAGATATTTTTGCATTGATACGTTGAAGCTGTAATGTAAAAGATTTATTATCACAATCATAAAAACTTTGAATTGCTAACATGATAGGTCAATGATAAAATGATAGAACTAATTAGATTCATCAGTGGAATCGACGTATTTTTCAAGTCAAGCCATTGCATAATTATTGAAAAACATACGCATTCGGCGGACCGTACCGCCTTGAATACGTCACATGTTTTGTCCCCCATTCCTCGTAGTTGTTCTTTGAGTTACCTCTTGTCGCCACTGTCTTCTATTCGGCCGCCTGTATTTCAGGCCAGCATGACTTTATAACAGAAAGGTTGCGTTCCATGAGACAGACAGGTTTACCACCCAAACAGGGACTATATGATCCCCAATTCGAAAAAGACGCCTGCGGCATGGGCTTTGTTGCCCACATCAAGGGAAAACCATCGCACGATATTGTAAGTCAGGCTTTGACCATGCTCGTGAATATGGAGCATCGGGGCGGTCAGGGAAGTGAACCAAACTCCGGTGACGGAGCAGGGATTATGATTCAGGTCCCTCATCTGTTTTTTCAAGAGGAAGCGGAGCGATTGGGCTTTAAATTGCCAAAGGCCGGACATTATGGCGTGGGTATGCTTTTTGTATCCAATGATCCAAAAGTTCGTGAAGTGCATGAGCAGAAGCTAAGAGATATCATCGTGGACGAAGGTCAAAATTGTTTGGGTTTTCGCGATGTTCCAACTTATGACGAAATGCTGGGTAAATCGGCAAAAGCAGCTAAACCAGGCGTGCGTCAGGTATTCATCGGTCGCAGTAGCGATTTGAAGGAAGAGCTGGACTTCGAACGGAAACTGTATGTCATTCGCAAACGTGCAGAGCTTGCTATTCGCTATAACCAAGAGGATGAGAACGGTGAGTCGTTCTATATTCCAAGTTTGTCATGTCGCAAGGTTGTATACAAAGGAATGCTCACAACCGAGCAGGTAGGCAAATTTTATCTGGATTTGCAGGATGAGCGGGTGACATCGGCGATCGCGCTGGTCCATTCCCGTTTTAGCACGAATACGTTCCCGAGCTGGGACCGTGCGCATCCTTATCGTTTTATGATTCACAACGGCGAAATTAATACTATGCGCGGCAACGTGAACTGGATGCATGCTCGCCAGGCGCAGTTTGAAAGCGAAGCGTTTGGCGGAGATATCAAGAAGGTAAAACCAGTCATTAACCCAGATGGCTCAGATACAGCCATGTTTGATAATACGCTGGAGTTTCTGTATCTGAGCGGACGATCCCTTCCTCATGTAGCCATGATGATGGTGCCGGAGCCTTGGAATAAGCATGAAACCATGGACCCGAAGAAGCGGGCATTTTATGAATATCACAGCACCATGATGGAGCCGTGGGACGGACCTGCTGCGATGGCGTTTACAGATGGTATCCAAATCGGGGCGATTCTCGACCGTAACGGTCTGCGTCCTGCACGTTACTATGTGACCAAGGACGATCTGATCGCACTGTCTTCAGAGGCGGGCGTATTGGATATTGCTCCTGAAAATGTGCTCTATAAGGATCGTCTCCGTCCGGGTCGTATGCTGCTGGTTGATACTCAAGAAGGCCGTATCGTTTCTGACGAAGAGTTAAAGGAACGTATTGCTTCCGAGGAACCTTATCAGCAATGGCTGGATGAGCACTTGGTTGATCTGGATGAGCTGCCGGAAGCACTGGAACAGCCGGAGCCTAAACATGAAAATGTAAATCAGCTTCAGCTCGCTTTTGGATATACGTTTGAAGAACTGCGCAAAATTCTAGAGCCGATGGCACTTACAGGTGCAGAACCGATTGGCTCAATGGGGTACGATGCACCATTGGCGGTGCTGTCTGACCGTCCGCAACGTTTGTACAATTACTTTAAACAAATGTTTGCCCAAGTCACGAACCCACCGATTGACGCCATTCGTGAGGAGATTGTAACGTCAACCGCAACTACGATTGGGCCAGAGCGCAATTTACTGCATCCAGAACCGGAAAGCTGTCGTCAGATTCGTTTGGATTCGCCGGTGCTGTCGAATGAGGAGTTTGCTAAAATTCGCCACGTACACCGTCCTGGCTTCAAATCGATGACAATTCCGATCTTCTTTGAAGCGAAGGAAGGCGCTGAGGGCTTACGCAAGGCGCTGGAAGGATTGTTTGAGGCGGCTGACCGTGTCATTGACAAAGGTCATAACATCCTGATTTTGTCCGACCGTGGAGTGGATGCGGAAAATGCGGCCATTCCGGCGTTGCTAGCTGTTTCCAGCCTGCATCACCATCTGATTAAGCAGGGTACACGCACACGTGTGAGCATTTTGCTGGAGTCCGGGGAGCCAAGGGATATTCACCATTATGCGGTGCTGCTTGGCTACGGTGTGAGCGCGGTTAATCCGTATCTGGCTTTTGAAACGCTGGATGTCATGATTCAGCAGGGCTTGTTGCGCGGCATCTCGCACGAAAAGGCAGTTAAAAATTATATTAAAGCGGCAACGAAGGGTGTCGTTAAAATATTGTCCAAAATGGGTATTTCCACGATTCAGTCGTACCGTGGAGCACAAATTTTTGAGGCTGTAGGTCTGAAGCAGGATTTTGTTGACCGTTATTTCACCTGGACACCTTCCCGCATTGGCGGTATTGGTCTGGAGGAAGTGACTACGGAAGCGCTGGTTCATCATAACCGTGCTTTCACTGACAAGGACGGCAACGACAAAGTGCTGGATTCGGGCGGCGACTATCAATGGCGTAACGATGGGGAAGAGCATTTGTTTAACCCGCAAACGGTGCATTTGCTCCAGCAGTCGGTACGCTCGGGAGACTACGAGCTTTACAAGAAGTACGCCAAGCTGGTACAGGGTGAATCTGAACAGTATTTGACGATTCGCTCCATGCTTCAATTGAAGCCTGCTGGTGAGCCTGTGCCGCTGGATGAAGTGGAATCCGCTGCATCCATTATGCGTCGCTTCAAGACAGGAGCCATGTCCTTTGGTTCGATCAGTCAGGAAGCGCATGAAGATATGGCGATTGCGATGAATCGGATCGGGGGCAAGAGCAATACGGGTGAAGGTGGGGAGAACCCTGCACGTTTCATACCGGATGCCAATGGCGATTCTCGTCGCAGTTCGATTAAGCAGGTAGCGTCGGGCCGATTCGGTGTAACATCGAATTACTTGGTGAATGCCGACGAAATTCAGATCAAAATGGCGCAAGGCGCTAAGCCGGGCGAAGGTGGACAACTGCCAGGACGTAAGGTATACCCTTGGGTCGCTGAGGTACGTGGTTCTACGCCTGGAGTAGGTTTGATTTCACCACCGCCGCATCACGATATTTATTCTATCGAGGATTTGGCAGAGCTCATCTATGATCTCAAAAACGCTAATCCGCGTGCTGACATTAACGTGAAACTGGTGTCAGAAGTAGGCGTAGGCACGATTGCTACAGGGGTAGCAAAAGGCCGTGCTGACATTATTCTGGTCAGCGGTTACGACGGTGGTACAGGCGCTTCCCCGCAAGGCTCCATCCGCCATGCGGGTATGCCCTGGGAGCTGGGCCTGGCGGAGACGCATCAGACGCTGATGCTAAACAACCTGCGCGACCGCGTAGTATTGGAGACAGACGGCAAGATGCTGTCTGGCCGCGATTTGGTAGTAGCTGCCCTGTTGGGCGCGGAAGAATACGGCTTCTCTACAGCGCCGCTCGTAGCGTTGGGCTGTATTATGATGCGGGTATGCCAAATGGATACATGTCCGGTTGGTGTGGCTACGCAGAATCCGGAGCTACGCAAAAATTATATGGGCGATCCTGCCCATGTGGTGAATTTTATGCGTTTCATCGCAGAAGATGTCCGTGAAATTATGGCGGAATTGGGCTTCCGTACGATTCAGGAAATGATTGGACGTACGGATTGTCTGGATACCGTGAACGCCGATTCGCACTGGAAGAAGAAGGGCGTAGACCTGAGCTTGCTGTTGCATGTTCCTGAGTTGGAAGAAGGTAGTGTACGTTACCGCGTACAACGCCAAAATCACGGTCTGGAAGAAACACTCGACATGCAACAGCTCGTACCGATGGCTGCGGAAGCGCTGGAGAACGGAACGCCTGTTGAGGGTACCTTACCTATTACAAACGTGAATCGGGCGGTAGGAACGATTCTGGGCAGCGAGGTCACCCGTAAGTATGGAGCGGCGGGTCTGCCTGAGGATACGATTCGCTTTAACTTTATTGGATCGGCAGGTCAGAGCTTCGGGGCATTTATTCCGAAAGGCATCACGCTGAGCGTGGAAGGCGATAGCAATGACTATGTCGGTAAAGGGCTATCTGGCGGTAAGGTTATTGTGAAAAAGTCTCACAAAGCGACCTTTAAGGCAGAAGAAAACATTATTATCGGAAATACAGCCTTGTATGGAGCGACCAGCGGTGAAGCTTACATTAGCGGAATCGCAGGCGAGCGCTTTGCCGTTCGGAACTCCGGCGCACGTATTGTAGTTGAGGGCGTTGGTGATCATGGTTGCGAATATATGACGGGCGGACGTGTAGCTGTATTGGGTGGAACCGGACGGAATTTTGGAGCCGGAATGTCCGGTGGTATTGCCTATGTCTATGACCCTGAGGGGACGTTCCTGAGCCGTTGTAATCTGGAAATGGTGTTGCTGGAAGGTGTGGAAGATCCTGCAGAAGCAGCGGATTTGCGCGGCTTGATTCAACGTCATGTCACTTACACGGGTAGTGAAGCGGGACAACGTATTTTGGATGATTGGCAGACTGCGATTCAGCAGTTTGTACGAGTGATTCCAAAGGATTACAAGCGTATGGTTGAACAGATCCAAAAAGAAGAGGCAACTGGTTTGAGCGGAGATGAAGCTCTGTTGGCAGCATTTGAAGCCAATATGCGTGAATTGGCGCGTGCCGGGGGTTAAAATGTAGACTACCAAATTTACTAAAAAAGGACTCGCTGAATACCGCTGTTATAATCACGGTGGTACCAGCAAGTCTTTTTTAGGTTACTAAAATGTGATTTATTTCCTTGACAAACGTCATAAATTCTGACATTACCCCCAAAATGTTTTCCTGAAACGGTAAATATGTTATAAAAAGTACCAAATTTTTTGGAATGTAACCGTTTACGTAAGAGTTTATGTCTTGTTATTTATTTTTGGATTGGTTATGATTTTTTTAGAGTACACAAACAAACCTAATATGCCCATCGTCCCTTCAAAACACAGAATAGGGTGACAGGATGAAGTTGAAGAAGTCAGCAGAAGACAAAATGATTTTTTTATACCGTTATGTATCACTATCTTTAACGTCACTTGTTTTTCTGTTCGAATCATCGAGATTAATCGTGTGGCAGAAGCTATTACTGATTGGCTTTCTATTTTTATCCGTTACAGCATTTACTTGGATTTACCGCAAGTACAGACTTCATGATATGGTATTGAAATGCAGCATTGCGCTTGAAACCGCAGGGATCATCTTGTTGTTATTACCGACCGGAGGAATGGATAGCCCGTTCAAATGGTATGTGATTACCCCCATGTTGGTGGCTTGTGCTCATCTATCTATGAGGTACAGTTGGACGCTCCTCCTTTCTTATATCGGCTTGGTGCTTACAATTTGTTATATCTTTTTTACACCAGGTCAATATTTTTTGTGGGATCTTATATTGCAGAACATCAATTTGTTTCTGGTACTGATCGTAACTATGATGGCAATGCAGGTTATCGGCGTCATGAAGGACGAACTGAGGGTGGCTAAAGAGCAAGCCAATGAGACGATGGATCATATCAAGTCGATTTACCACATCATGGAGACGACCAGCCACAATGAGGCCTTAAATCTCGGTCAGGTCATCTCGGACTATACGGTCAAGCTAACAAAGCAGAGCCGTGCATTTTTCTGGCTGGATAGTCAGGAGGAGGATGCACCGGAAAGTAGCCAGACAGGCTGGACGGTAGAGGAGGAGGAACAGCTATTCGAGGAGCTGGGGAATTATCGGGAGGAATTCAGGGAAGAGCGTGAACCATTTTTCAGACATCTGCCAGAATGGGGCGATTTCCTCATGATTACAGTACCGATGACGACCCGTTTTGTAGCGACGATTGGCCTCAAGCTGGGCCCGGATCAAAGTCTGACAGGAAGACGCTGGCTCGTGCAACAACTGATATTCTTGGCTGAGCTGAGCGCTGTGTTCTTGGAGCGCTATGAGCTGGAGCGTATTGAAAATCAGCTGATTGTGACGAATGAGCAGAACCGGATTGCAAATGAAATGCATGACAATGTTTCTCAAAGTCTTTTTGGTATTGTGTACGCGACGCATTCTCTCCGGCAAACTTGGTGTCATCAGCCAAAGGAGCAGGTGGAGGAGCAAATTGATCTAATTCAGCAATCTGCCAACCAAGCGGTTAGAGAGCTGAAAGGGGCGATTCATAGTTTAAGTTCGAAAAAAAGCGGAGGCTCAACTTGGTTAGGGACGGTGAAAAGTCATCTGCATACACTCTCCAAGCTGAACCATGTACAAATTGATTTTGACATTCATGGTGATCATTATTCACTTCCGTATTTGTACCAAAAGGCTTTGTTCCGCATCATTTCCGAAGCGGCGGGGAACGCAATCCGTCATGGATTGGCCAAGCGAATTGATGTGAAGTTAAAATTGACGCCCCAAGTGATTAGACTGTCTATTCATGACGACGGAGTAGGGTTTGAGACGGCGAGAATGGTAGCAGGAGGTGAGGCGGTCAGTGCAGGCGGGGGCCTGGGCATGATGAATATGGAATATTTAGCTCAATCGATGGGAGGCGAATTTGATATTTCAAGTCGAATCGGAGAGGGAACACAGATCCGATTGTCCATTCCGGTAAATGCTTATGAATGAGGATTTTGCAAAATCCTCGAATAAAATGTGTGAACATTCTGCAATACAAAATCTGCGGTAACAATCGGATACATAGGGATTATGCAAATCCTGAACTGTAGACAGGAGGCCGAATCATGAAAATTGTCATTGTCGATGATCATCCTTTAGTACGGAAAGGACTCGCTGCGGTTATATCCATGCAGCCCAATGTTCAGTTTGCGGGAGAGGCCCAGAATCAACAGGAAGCACTTGTGGTGATCGAGGAAACAGATCCGGATCTGGTGCTGCTGGATTTGAAACTAGCTGATGAATCGGGGCTGGATATTATCAAGATAGCGCGCGGACGCGGTTTCAGAAGCAAATTTATTTTGCTGACTTCTTCCGCAACACGTGAAGATTTTCTAAAAGCAGAGGAAGCTTCCGTGGACGGTTATGTGCTTAAGGAAGCATTGCCTGAGGAACTAATTTACGCGATTCATCTTGTCAACAAAGGACGCAAATATTATGATCCGGCTATTCTCGAAAACAAGCTGCGTGAAGATGCGGGCAATCTGACCGACGACCTGACGCCCAAGGAAAAGGAAGTGCTGGTCGAGCTGGGACAAGGAGCTTGCAATCGTGAAATTGCATCCCGGTTATTTATCAGTGAGTTCACAGTCAAAAAGCATGTCAGTCAGATCTTGGCCAAGCTGCGGCTAGCGGATCGTACGCAGGCAGCATTGTATGCCAATGCCATCGGTCTGGCGAAGTACGAGCCAACAATGATGCGCTGACTCTATAAGCTGCGCTGCACTTTCATATGCGAGTAGAAAGAAAAGCCTCAAAATCACCAAGCTTTGTGATTTTGAGGCTTTTTTCGATTTCTTTTTCCATAATCGACAAAGCATGGTACAAAAGTATACCATGCCGTATCCGAAAGTATACATTCCCCTCCCCCCGTAGTGAGGGAGAAAGTGCCATTCGGTTCCATGTCGTTCACACAACGGATTGTTACAATTAGATCATACTTAAAATAAGAAGAGAAAATGTATAGGAGGGAGGATTTTTGTGGAGAAAACCATTTTGGATTATCTAGTCCTGATCAAAAGAAGATTGTGGCTGATCGCAATTTTTGTCATTCTCTCATGTGTAACAACATACTTTGTGAGCGACAATGTTGTGAAGCCAGTCTATTCCGCTTCAAGCCAACTGCTGGTTAATCATATTTCCGCCAAGCAGGGGAGTAACAATCTGAACGACGTCAACACAAGTCTTAATTTGGTGGAAAGCTACAAGCAAATTCTCACTTCACCTAAAATTATGGACGCTGTTGTAGCGGCTCATCCCGAGTTCGGTTTGACGCAGCAGAAGTTGGCAGAGAAGCTGCAGATTAAATCCTCGGATAAAAGTCAGGTTATCGGTTTGACGTTTGAGGCAGGGAGCTATCCACAGGCCGCAGCGGTTGTAAACGCGGTAACCCAGAAATTCGTACAGACAGTTCCGGGATTGATGGAATTGAATAATGTGAAAATTTTAAATGAAGCGGACCCTCAGGCCAATCCTGACCCGATTAATGGGAACCCGCTCATGAATATTGCGATTAGTTTTCTCGTATCGCTGATGATTGCATTGGGCACGATTGTGTTCCTGGAAAGCATTAACGGTACGTTGCGCTCGGAGAAAGAAGCGGACGCGGACATCGGTATTCCGGTAATTGCATCGATTCCAGTCATTCGCAAGAAGGACGTCGATGGAGCAGCCGGAAATTCCAAAGAACGGGTAGGGGAGCGTAAATATGCTGCGATTGAATGACATGTTGATTACAGAAAGTAATCCATCATCGTATATCTCGGAATCATTTCGATCCCTCCGTACATACATCCGGCAACAGGTGATTGGGCAAAAGGACCGTGGCACGGTTCTATTGTTGACCTCGCCGGAAAGCGGAGCGGGTAAAACAACACTGCTCGCCAACATCGGAGTTTCCTTTGCGCAAGAAGGCAAGAAGGTAGCTCTGGTGGATTGCAATCTGCATAAACCAGCGCTGCACGAGATATTCGGAATGGAGAATACCGGAGGTCTATCGGCTTATTTGCGCGGCGGGGCTTCTTCCAAGTCTATCGTTAGGCATGGTGGGCTGGAGCTATCGGTTGTTCCCGGTGGAGACACCCTGTACAACGCAGCAGATCTGCTCGGTAGCGAACGTATGGCTGAGCTGCTGGAAGAGCTCAAACGTGAATATGACATCATCCTGCTCGATTCGGCTCCGGCGCTGAATTATACGGATGCTCGCCTGATTGCAGGCTTGACGGATGGTGTGATTCTCGTTGCTAGACATGGTCGTACCAAACGGGAAGATCTACGCAAAACAAAGCAACTCATGGAGCAGGCCAGTGCGACGCTGGTTGGAATTGTGATGAATCAGGTGAAGTAAGCAACACCAAAATTCGATGAAGCAAGGAGAATGAGTGCGATGACGAAAAGAGTGAAAAAGGCCATTATTCCAGCAGCAGGGTTAGGTACGCGCTTCCTCCCTGCCACAAAAGCGATGCCTAAGGAAATGCTTCCAATTATCAATAAGCCTACGATTCAATATATCGTGGAAGAAGCGATTGCTTCTGGTATTGAGGACATTATTATCGTTACGGGTAAAGGCAAACGTGCCATTGAGGACCACTTTGACAACGCATTTGAGCTGGAATCTAAACTGCTCGAGGACGGTAAGCTGAAGCTTCTGGAGGAAGTGCAGCGTTCTTCGGGAGTGGAAATTCACTACATTCGCCAAAAAGAACCCAAAGGTCTTGGACATGCGGTATGGTGCGCAAGACGCTTTATCGGGGACGAGCCGTTTGGTGTGCTGCTGGGCGATGATATCGTAACAGGTCAGAAGCCTTGCCTGCGCCAGCTGATGGATCAGTATGAGGAAACTCAAAATTCGGTTATCGGTGTGCAGCGGGTACCGCAGGAATTTACGAACCGGTACGGCATCATTGAACCGGATCAGCAGGACGGACGCTTGTACCGAGTGAATAATTTTATAGAAAAACCGGCTCCAGGCACAGCGCCATCCGATTTGGCTATTATGGGTCGCTACGTGTTCTCACCGAAAATTTTCAAGTATCTTGATCTTCAAGAAAAAGGAGCTGGCGGCGAAATTCAGTTGACGGATGCGATCCAAAAGCTGAATCAGAGTGAGCGTGTGTACGCCTATGATTTTGAAGGCACACGTTATGACGTAGGTGAACGTCTTGGATATATTCTAACCACACTTGAATTTGCACTTGCCAGCGATGATTTGAAGTATCCGGTTATGGAGGCCATGAATGAATGGTTGAAAAAGACCGAGAAAGCAACCACGGCAGGTTGAGAGGGGGTACGTCAGCATGAGCATGGAAAATTTACCGGAGGACGGCGAGGCTGTCATGTCAGGTAAAGCGTTTTACATGCCATACGGAAATACACAAATTCAGGATAAAACGTCCTACCTGGTCACAAAACGCCTCCTTGATATGCTGCTGTCGTTCGTGGGCTTGATCGTCTTGCTTCCGCTTTTTGTAGTGGTAGGCGTTTTGATTAAGCTCGAAGACCCAAAGGGAAGCGTGTTTTTCAAGCAAACTCGGGTGGGCAAGAATGAGAAGTTATTCGATATGTATAAATTCCGTTCAATGGTGTCCAATGCTGAGGAACTGAAAAAGGACTTGATGGAGCTGAATGAAGTGAGCGGCGCCATGTTCAAAATTAAAAACGATCCTCGGATCACGAAAATTGGCAGTTTTCTGCGCAAGACGAGTATTGATGAGATTCCGCAGCTGTGGAACGTGTTGGTCGGCGACATGACTTTAGTCGGTCCGCGTCCGCCGTTGCCCAGCGAGGTCGAGCAATATTCCGATTATGATAAGCAACGCCTGATTGTAACACCGGGATGTACGGGTTACTGGCAGGTGAGCGCACGTAACAGTGTAGGCTTCGAAGAAATGGTGCAAATGGATTTGAAGTATATTCATGTTCGCAATACGTGGCTCGATTTGAAAATCATCATGAAAACAGGCGTTAAAATGCTGTTCTCCAAGGATGCTTACTGATGGATGCATTCAAGCGATGTCCCGCAGTGTCCGTCGTTATTTGCACCTATAACCGGGCGGACCTGCTGGAGAAAACGTTAATGTCCCTGCTGGAGCTGGAAGACCTAGCACTGGCTGAGATCATTGTGGTCGATAACCGATCCACCGATCATACAGCAGCGACGATCAAAAGGTTCACCGTCGCCCATGGTCAGAATATCCATCTCCGATATCATTATGAGCGCGAACAAGGACTGTCTGCTGCTCGTAATGCAGGCATTACGTTATCAAGAGCGGAAGTCATTGCTTTTCTCGATGATGATGCAATTCCGTGTGTTACATGGTTGCAAACGATTATGTCAGCATTCGGGAACAATCCTGAGCTGACGGCTATGGGTGGGAAAATTAACCCTATGTTTGAGACGGAACGACCGGGTTGGCTGACAGGCCCGCTTGAACTGCCTTACACGATTATTGATCTGGGCAAAGCCGTTCGTGAATATCCGTCGGGACTGAATCCATTTGGAGCGAATATGGCGATGCGCAAAACGGCTTTTGCCGCCGTTATGTTCCCGCTTCATCTAGGCAGAAAGGGAGATATCCTTCTATCAGGTGAAGAATCGTGGGTATTCGAGCAAATCCGTAAAAATGGTGGAACGATTATGTATCATCCACACATGTCTGTGGAACATTTTGTGCCGGCTTCACGGTTAACGAAAGAATGGATCATGAACCGCTACTATTGTCAGGGCATGTCTAACGCTGCTCAGGCCGTAGGTCTGCGCGGCAACGCGATGCTGATGGCGAAGACAGCAGCCAAAGTGTTATACATCACTGTGGATTCCCTGCTGGCGCGTAGTGAGGGCAGGAAGCTGTTGAACCGATGCAGGCTTGAAAGTATCCGTGGGACGCTGGATACACTGCGCAACCGGAAAAGCGAGTCAGCTGCGGGGTGAAAGATGGAACATGAGTAACTATCCTTGGACTACTAGAATAAACACCATACAGCATGTTTTTATTTTTCTACTGGGCGCTCTTGCTGTAGGAATTGCGGCTACCTATCAGCCGGTGGTCAGTATTGCGGCGGTATGTTTACTGCTCTTGCTGGCTGTTTCCATACATCATCCAGAGCGCATCAGCTACGCTGTTTTGCTAAGTACAGCAGTCTCAGTCGATTCTCTGTATCAGGGTGGCGTGTTCGGTATTGAGATTTTGTCATTGTACAAATTGGGCATTTTGGCTCTGCTGGTGCCGTGTATGCTCGTGTATGGCATACGTCTCAAGTTCAGCTATCCGGTCTGGGCATTGGTGATCATGCTGGGGATCACATTTGGATTTTCAGCATGGCTGCCTTTGTTAACGACCTCGATTGCCGTCAAGGCGTTCGTCGGTTTATCACTCCCTTTCTTTTTTTTACTGATCCAGTGGAAAAAGGATGTGGCAGAAAAGCATATCCGATTGATCAGTTTGTTGCCCATTATTAGTGTGGTCATTGGACTGGGTTTGCAGGTTCTAGGGCTGCATTCGTTTACGGATGTAGAATTTACGGGCGCAGTCAGAGTACAAGGAGCGAATATACCGCCGCATCTGGCAATGCTCTCCTTTCTCGGAATTGCTGTCTCTCTAATTGAGGTCAAGCGTAAACCCAAGCAAGCCGCTTTTTATTACACTGTGTTGGCACTGAACTTTCTGATTCTGATCGCCACCGGTACACGTGGACCGATTCTGGCATTGTTATTAATGTTTGCTGTGTATCTGTTTGATATTGCCCGTCAGTACCTCAAGGGGAAAGTCAATTATTTGCTACCGCTGGCCGGATCGTTTTTGGTTGCTCTGGGGGCGGTGGCCCTGCAATGGAACAATTTAAAAAAACGCTCCTTCGAACGGGAGACCGATACAGGCATTGACCTGTCGGGACGCTCGGAGGCATGGGAATATTTTTTGAACAGAGTACATGATTACCCTTGGTCAGGGAGAGGTCTTGGCGCGGTAACGGTCGCGAACGACGGGACATTATTCAATGGCTTTGTTGTACCGCATAACGAGTATATACGCTTTTATTTTGACACGGGATATATCGGTTGCGGGCTATTAATGCTTTCATTGCTGATCGTGTTCGCTCTCATTTACCGGTCGCTTGCCAAGTCTATCAAACCTTATTTTGCAAGCTTAATTGCAGGCTTTCTGATCTACTCGTTTTCAGATAATACGTTGTCGACGGTTCAGATGATTATTCCATTTTGCTGGTATTTGAACGCGTTATACCAGACATCTACTCAAACCGATTTTCGCAAAGAGAAGTGATACGATGAGCAGAGTGAACATGTTCGATGTCAACTTTGATAATTACGATTTTAATGATCTACTCGAATTTATAGATACTTCTATTGAACATCAGCGTCATTCCTACATTTTGACCTGTAATGTCGATCATGTGATCAAGCTTCGCAAGGATGATGAATTCCGCAAGGTGTATTCGGATGCCGGAGCTGTAGTGGCCGATGGGATGCCTATCATATGGGCGTCCAAGTTACTGAAAAAACCCCTCAAACAAAAGGTGTCCGGGTCAGATTTGTTCACTCGGCTGGGAGAGGCTTTTGAGGATCGAGGCTATCGTTTATTTTTTCTGGGTGCAGCTGACGGTATTCCTGAGAAGGCTATGCTCAATCTCCAGGAATCTTATCCGAACATGAATGTGGTGGGCTGTTACTCTCCTTCTTATGGCTTTGAGAAAAACGAGGAGGAGAATAGGCACATTATCCAACTGCTTCAAGAGGCTCGCCCGGACATCGTTTTTGTAGGTGTAGGCGCACCTAAACAGGAAAAATGGATCTACAGATATTATGAGACTTACCGTGCTCCGATTTCGATTGGGGTGGGAGCGACCTTTGATTTCCTGTCGGGAAATGTGAAAAGAGCACCGGAGCTGATGCAGAAGACGGGATTTGAATGGTTCTGGAGGTTGTCTCAGGAGCCTAAACGATTGTGGAAAAGATATTTGATTGAGGATTCCCAATTTCTCGTTCTGCTGTTTAAGGAGATGTTCAAGCGGAAGCGGATGAAGGGAGGTCAGGGGTGAGAAACATGAGTCGGTTGGCAGATCAGCAGATTTCCGTTTGGCTAGGAAATCGGCGTGGAATCAGCATGATCGGCATGGGATTGCTGGCTTGTATACTGCCACTCGCCATCGGATTTGTCAGCGCCAAGATGAATCCCACCATGAGCCAGCAGGGAGCCATATTGCTGGCGCTCGTTTTTCCGGCCTTCCTGCTGGCGATCCTGCAATCGCGGCTACTGATTCCTTACACACTGGCAGTTTGGGCAGTAGGCCCGGAAATCCGCCGCATTGCGGATTGGATGGAGGGAACATATCACTCGGTTTCCTTGTTGAGCGTGGCACCGCTGCTGGTAAGCAGTATGTTGATTATTCCTGTGTTGCGAGGCATTCATCAGGCGGAAAAACCCTTGACCCGAATTGCTGTATTTTTCGGCATAGAATTGGCCTACGGAAGTGTGGTCGGGTTATTCAAAAATGGTATTGTTTTTGCTTATGATTTAGCCAATTATGTGGTTCCTTTGATCCTGTTGCCTTATCTTGCGATTAAGCCCATGAAGGCGAAGGAGCTTGACCGACTGCTGTATTCATATGCCAACATTGCTGTTCTTGTGGCAATTTACGGCATTATCCAGTACTTGACGGTGCCTCCGTGGGATGCATTTTGGATGAATCATGTAGAAATGAATTCCATTGGTGTTCCAGAACCACTTCAAATCAGAGTATTTTCTTCCATGAACTCGCCCGGTCCCTGCGCTATTTTCCTGGCGATGGCACTTGTACCCATGCTAATGGAAAAACGTTGGCGTGGCACTTTGGGATGGATCGGAATCCTGCTGACGGTCGTTTGTCTCTTAATCACGCTGGTACGTTCAGCCTGGCTAATTGCCTTCGTCATGTTACTGGCTTACATTCTCAGTTCATCTTCCAAGGGAAAGTGGAAAACCTTGTTTCAACTAGCTATAGTTGGCCTTCTTCTCTACATCATTGTTCCAAAACTTCCAGGGGCAGAAGGTTTGGTGGCTCGCATGCAGACGCTGACGGATATTCAGCAGGATCATTCGTACAATGAACGTTTGGATTTACTGCATACGATGCTTCCGGCGATTGCTGGCAATCCGGTCGGGCAGGGGATCGGGAGTGTAGGAATCGGAACCAAGCTTGATAACGGCGGCGATCTCGGCGAACTTGGGATTATGGATAATGGATATATCGCCATTTTCCTCACCTTCGGTATTTTCGGGGCATTCTTTTTCTTCGGTGGTCTGTTCGTTATCATCAAGCGCCTTCTCGCCCGTATTGCCGAACGAGATGCCAGTCAGCCTTATATCAGACTGGCGTTGGCTACGTGGGCCGGAGCTGTAGCCAGTCTCATATCAGATAATGGTTTCCCCGGTATGCGCGGCTATCTGATCTGGATGATGATCGGAATAGGACTATGGGCAAAAGATGTCATCGCGGAAAGAAGGTAAAGGCTGTGCAAAACTTACAAGCATTATCCGCACCTGTCCGGACACTATGGTCCACAGTGATTCGGTTTGCCAAAAGCAAGGATAACAGCTCTGCAGCAGTAAAAACGATGATATTCAGTATGCTGATTCTCGTCGTGAATATGCTGACTGGTGTGCTAACGGCACGATTCCTGGGTCCTACTGGACGCGGGGAACAGACAGCGATGGTGAACTGGTCCCAATTTCTCGCCTTCTGCATGAGCTTCGGTGTCCCGTCTGCATTGATTTACAATGCAAAAAGGAAACCGGAGGAAACGGGCAAGCTGTATGGTCTGGCCTTGCTGCTGGCTACCATGTTCGGGGGCTTGGCGACACTCGTCGGAGTTTTTCTAATTCCTTATTGGCTGCGCTCTTTTTCTTCATCGGTCATACTTTTCGCGCAGTGCTCCATGATGATGTGTCCGCTCATAGCGATTTCACAGATCAATAATGCATTGCTTCAAGTTCGCTCGGAATATAAGCAGTACAATTTATTCCGGTATCTGGTACCGCTGAGTACACTGCTGGGTCTGGCGATTCTGATCCTAACCGGAAATATGAATCCGTACACCTCGGCATTGGCCTATCTACTGCCAGGCTTGCCGATTTATATCGGTGTCACGATACGAATGATTCGGCTGTACAAACCAAAGGTAAAGAACAGCTGGACGCAATTTAAAAATCTCTTTACCTACGGTATGGGTTCATACGGAAATGATCTCATGGGGCAGGTTTCCACTTATATTGATCAGATTTTGATTGCGGGTCTGCTCAGACCCGCTGATCTCGGTTTATATGCAGTAGCGGTCAGCTTGGCCAGGATGGTGAATGTATTTTCTACCTCGATCATTGTCGTGCTGTTTCCCAAAGCCTCCGGTCTGAATAAGGAAGAGGCGGTGGCCATAACATTTCGGGCATTTCGAGTGACATCAACGGCAACCTTTCTGGCTGCGGTGATGCTGATGCTGATTGCTCCGTTCGTATTTACATTGTTATATGGTCAAGAGTTTAAACAAGCACTCACGGTATTCCGGTTCTTGGTGCTTGAGGTTGCTATCAGTGGAGGGACCATGGTGCTGGCACAACAATTTATGGCGTTGGGTAAGCCCAAACTGGTTACCATTCTACAGGGTGTCGGATTGGCGCTCGTCATTCCATTGCTGTCCATACTCGTGCCGA
Organism: Paenibacillus sp. FSL H8-0168; assembly: GCF_038592955.1. Taxonomy (NCBI): domain Bacteria; kingdom Bacillati; phylum Bacillota; class Bacilli; order Caryophanales; family Paenibacillaceae; genus Paenibacillus; species Paenibacillus sp. FSL H8-0168. Next base: position 1,354,304 of record NZ_CP151948.1, read on the forward strand.
GATATGGATTGACGGGTGCAGGGATAGCAATGCTGTCTTCGGGGATTCTACGGTTCATTTTCATTTTATGTAATGTTAAATTCGTTCTAAAAATGAAAATTCCAAGACTGCTTATTTCCAAACAAGATTTTCAATGGCTCCGATCAACGATGTCGCACTACATCCGGAAAAAGCCAGTTAACGGTTAGATAAAGAAGGAGGCACCCGCTAATGAACCACATGTCTAGCGTTCCCGCGGACAACCGGATATCCGTAGTTATTATCGCTCAGGATGATGGCACTCGAATCACAGCCGCCATTAAATCCTGCAAGCCCTTTGCGGACGATATCGTCGTCATTGACGGAGGGAGCAAGGACAATACGATTCAGGTAGCTGAATCCTTGGGCTGTCGGGTGTTTTCTAACCCGTGGCCCGGTTATGCCAAGCAGCGCATGTTTGGTGTTGAAAAAGCGGAATTTGATTGGATATTCCTGATTGATACGGACGAAGTAGTGGATGCAGAGTTGCTTGGAGACTTGTTGAAAGTAAAGGAAACGCTCCACGATCCGGCCAAAGCATATTCCGTATTCCGGATTGGAGATTTTCTCGGCAAATGGATGAACAAAGGCGAATACCTGGTTCGTTTGTACAATCGGCGTATTTATGGCATTACGAATAGTCTTGTTCATGAAATGCCGGATGTAGCCTCTTCCCAGATTGTCAATCTGGAGGGCGTGTTATGGCACTACGGCTTCCGCAGCATCAGTGATCATATGACCCGTTTTAACAAATATACAGATCTGGAAGCAGAGACGGCATTTAACAAAGGAAGATCCTTTCGGATTACCAGACTGTTGTGGCGGCCTCCTGCCCGCTTTGTGCAGAAGTATTTTGTCCAAGGCTTATACCGCAAGGGATTGGCGGGTTTTGCCGTAGCAGTATTCTGGGTGATGTATGAGTTTCTCGTCTGCTTCAAGCATTATGAGCTAACCAAGCGGAGAAAAAAGATAGAAATCGTGGATGACGGACATACCGAGCAGAAAGGAGAAACCAGCTATGTCGTACAATAACGGATTTCGTATTGCGGCAACGGGGCTGAGCTGGCCGTCCTTGCAGCCAGGAGGCCTCAACACATATTTTAAATCGATCTGTGAGCAGCTTACGTTAGAGCGCAATACGTTGGATGCTCTAATCTGTAGTGACGAGCAGCCGCAAGCGCCCGAACGTATTCGGATTCATACGATTGGCAGCAAGCAGCAATCCATCTGGAAGCGCCGGGAGCTAATGCAAAAATATGCAGCAGAGCTGTTCGACAAGCAACCGATGGATATATTGTATTCCCATTTTGCTCCCTATAGTGTCGGGCCAGCGCTGGAGGCGAAAAAAAGAGGAATCCCGGTAGTTACCACCTTTCACGGACCGTGGACGGAGGAAATGAAGATTGAAGGACAGGGCATCAAGCATTTTCTAAAAACGACGTTGGCTAAATCCATTGAAATGAAGGCCTACGGTCTGTCGGATAAATTTATAGTGCTAAGCGAGACTTTTCGGGATATTTTGCATGAGCACTATAAGGTTCCACTCAGCAAAATTCATATTATTCCTGGTGCTGCGAATGTAGAAAGGTTCCACCCGGCAGAGGATCAAGAAGCGGTGCGGAAGCGCCTGAATTTGCCGCAAAATGCGACGATTGTGCTAACCGTTCGTCGTCTTGTTAATCGAATGGGACTACTACAGCTACTGGAAGCATGGCGACGAGTAACCGAGCGTCATCCTGATCATGTGTTGCTGATTGGAGGGAAGGGCCCCTTGATGGAGGAATTGGCTTCCAAGGTGGCGGAATACAATCTTCATAACCATGTAAGGCTGCTCGGTTATGTGTCGGATGAGGAGCTTCCACTGTACCACCAAGCATCGAATTTGTTCGTTGTACCCACACAGGCACTGGAAGGTTTCGGGCTGATCACAGTGGAGGCGATGGCCTCGGGACTGCCAGTGCTGGCGACTCCTGTGGGTGGCAACAAGGAGATTTTAAGAGGATTCCGTCCCGAGCTTTTGTTCAAGGGAACGGATAGTGAAGCCATTGCTGAAGGGTTGCTGCGTGTGCTGGATCATCGTGAACTTCTACCGAATGCAAGGGAATGCCGGGACCATGTCCTGAGCAGATATACATGGGGACATGTAGCGGAACAGGTGGAAGAGGTGTTCCGACAGGTCCTTGATAGAAAGGCGGCGGTGAAATGATGAGAGTAGCTTATATTGACCATACGGCAAGATGGAGCGGCGGCGAAGTCGCTTTGTACAACATACTGACGAATATCGGGGAACATATCGACCCGCTCGTTATTTTGGCAGAGGAGGGCGATTTAGCAGATCGGCTTCGGCAGCGTGATATTGATGTGCGCATCGTTCCATTGGACGATTCAATTCGCAATCGGGGGCGGAATGCCGTGAATCTAGGTGCGCCTGCAGCAGCTTTTCGTTTGCTGGCTTACGGTAGAAAACTTGCGCCCTTGCTGCGTGAGGAAAAGGTCGTGTGCGTTCACACGAACTCGCTCAAGTCTGCACTGTATGGTACAGTAGCCGCCAAATCGGCGAAGCTGCCCTTGATCTGGCATATCCGTGACCACATCGGTCCGCCGTATCTGAAGCCGATTGTGGCCAAAGGGATTCGGCTGATGTCCCGCTTTTTGCCCAATGGAGTGATTGCTAATTCCAAGTCCACGCTGAGTGCGTTGGAGTTACCCCCGGACAAAAAGACGCTTGTCGTTTATTCCGCTTTTGCCAAAGCAATTACAGCACGTGACACGGCTGCCCATGTACGTGGTGATGACTCGTTTAACGTCGTATTGGTCGGCAGATTGGCGGAATGGAAGGGACAGCATATTTTACTGGAAGCAGCACGCTCCTTTTTACCAGATCAGCGCGTGAAATTCTGGCTGGCTGGAGATGCATTGTTCGGAGAAGAGGAATACAAGCAACGATTAGAGTCCACGATGCGCGAATACGGGTTGGCTAACGTCAATCTGCTGGGACACGTCGATGACATTCAAGGCCTGATGCAGCGTTGTGATTTGCTGATTCATACCTCTATTACACCAGAACCATTCGGTCAGGTCATTATTGAAGGCATGGCTGCGGGTCTCCCCGTGATTGCTTCCAATGAGGGGGGACCCAAGGAAACGGTGGTACCCCATGAAACCGGGCTGCTTATTGAACCGGGTGATCCGGCTAAGCTGGAAGAAGCCATCCGCTGGATGTTGGAGCATCCACAAGAACGTCAGCAGATGGGTGAGAGAGGGATGGAACGGGTCAAGAAGCATTTTGTCATCGAGAACACAGTTAAGGATATAGTTCATTACTATAAGGGTTTGTTGGCAGGAGTCTGACCGACATTCGCGTTAAAGGATGATTCAGATGAAAATAGCGATAGCACACGATTACTTAATCCAAATGGGCGGAGCGGAAAGGGTAGTAGAGGTATTCCACGATATGTATCCGGATGCTCCTATCTTCACAACGGTGTTCAGCGACGACCGCCTGTCGCGTAACTTGAAGGATGCGGATATTAGAGCCACTTGGCTACAAAAAGTCCCAGGAGTGAAGGACAACTTCAAAGGAGTGCTGCCGCTGTATCCCATTGCTATCCGTGATTTTGATTTTAGGGATTTCGACATTGTTTTAAGCTCCAGCAGTGCATTTATGAAAAGCATCCAGGTACCCAAACATACGTTTCACATTTGTTATTGTCACACACCGATGCGGTTTGCCTGGGATTACGATACATATATGGCCCGGCAGTCCAAATCCAACCTGCTCAAAAACATGCTCAAGCTGTACATGAACCGGTTGAAAACATGGGATGCCAAAACTTCTCGCAACGTAGACCAGTTTGTCGCCAACTCTTCGGTTGTTAAACGAAGAATTTTGCACTATTACCAAAGGGATTCGGATGTGATTTTCCCACCTATTAATACATCCCGTTTTAAACGCGCTACAAACATCGGTGACTATTACCTGATCGTATCCCGATTGGTGTCCTACAAGCGCATCGATCTCGCGATCGAAGCATTCAAACGTAACGGTCTCAAGCTGCGCATTGTGGGTGAAGGACCGGACCGTAAACGACTCGAAGGTATGGCTGCCCCGAACATTGAGTTCCTCGGCAGGCTTGAGGATGAAGAGGTTAACAAGCTGATGGCAGAATGCCGAGCGCTCGTTTTTCCGGGTGAAGAGGACTTCGGTATTACGCCTTTGGAGGCAAATGCGGCCGGACGGCCTGTCATCGCTTTTCAGGGTGGGGGAGCGCTGGATACGATTGTTCCTCATGTGAACGGCGTATTTTTCCGCAAGCATCAAGTAGAGGATGTGCTGGAGGCCGTCGAAAAGGTTGAGCAACATGCATGGAATGTGGACGATATCATTACCCATGCCCGCAAATTTGATGAAGAAAACTTCAAGGATCAATTAAAAAAGTATGTAGAACAAGCCTATGTGAACTTTCTAAAAGGAGGATGAACGGAATGAAGCTGGCTGTAATCGGTACTGGATACGTTGGGCTCGTCTCGGGTGTATGTTTTGCGCAAAAAGGTAATGAGGTGATTTGTGTCGATCTGGAGCAGCACAAAATCGACATGTTGAACCGGGCAGAATCTCCGATTTATGAACCGGGTATTGAGGAATTGATCGCGTTGAATCTGGAAGCGGGCCGGTTGGAGTTCACCTCGGATTTGGCCGATGCAGTACGCCGCTCGGATATCGTAATTTTGGCGGTAGGTACGCCTTCTCTGGCTAACGGCGAGGCGAATTTGTCATACATTGAACAGGCGGCCGCTGATGTTGGGAAAGCCATGAACGGGTATAAGATTATTATGACCAAGAGTACTGTACCTGTCGGAACGAACGAAAAGATTAAGGACGTGTTGGCTCGTCACACGAGTTTGTCTTTCGATATCGTCTCAGCGCCGGAGTTCCTGAGAGAAGGCTCAGCCATCAATGATACGCTTTATCCGGATCGCATCATTATTGGTTTGGACAATACAGGATTGCGTGAAACTATGGTCACTCTGCATCAGGTGTTCACGGATAAAATCTATGTAACGGATATCCGTAGTGCTGAAATGATCAAATACGCGTCCAATGCGTTTCTGGCAACTAAAATTTCGTTCATTAACGAGATCGCTAATATTTGCGAAAAGGTTGGCGCCGATGTAACCTGTGTGGCTGACGGTATGGGTATGGACAAACGGATTGGCTCCTCTTTCCTACAAGCAGGGATCGGGTATGGTGGCTCTTGCTTTCCAAAAGACACAAATGCGCTTATCCAAATTGCAGGTAATGTAGACTATGAATTTAAGTTATTGAAATCGGTGGTCGAGGTGAATACCGATCAGCGCTTTATGATTGTATCCAAGCTGCGCGAATCGCTGGGTCAACTGAACGGTGTGTCCATTGGCATTTGGGGCCTCGCCTTCAAGCCAAATACAGATGACATCCGCGAAGCTCCAGCACTAGAAATCGTAGAAACGCTCATTCAGGCAGGCGCTATTGTCAAACTGTATGATCCCATTGCGATGGATAAATTCAAGGAGCGCGTGGATCACCCGAATATTATGTGGTGCTCATCCCCACAGCAAGCCGCTGAAGGTAGCGACGCTGTGTGCCTGTTGACCGATTGGGAAGAGTTCAAAAAAGTCGATCTCGTACAACTGGCCTCCATTTTGCGCAAGCCGGTTCTCATTGACGGTCGTAACGTATTCGGTGAGGAACAGATCCAAGGCTCCGGGCTGGAATACTATTCCGTGGGTCGTCCGCGGATGAGTGGGTGGAATCGGGATAAAGTGGAAGTTTAAAAGTGACAGATTAAAAAGTGACTGTGGCGGTGTTGGAGGCGCTGCGCGTGCAGATTGTTCTTCCGATTGCTGTTACCCCCGGATTTTCTGGATTATATAAAACATTCAAAGGTTAAAATCCAGGGATAAAGGCAAACGCTGACGCTTCTTCAGAACAATTCTGCCCGCTCCGCTGCTTTTAGCCGTGGAGTCACAATTTTTAAACTCCCACCTTATGGGGGGAGTAGAAGGGCAGATCAGAAGGAGCGGCGCGGTTGATGCCGCTCCTTCCGATCAAAGCTCCATGCGGCTGTACCGCGGCGCCGCTCCTGTGAAGCAAGGCAGGTAAACGCCAAGCGTGAGATTTTACAGGCTGACCGGACTTAATAATGTCCGGTCGTGCCTTTTGCAATAAACGGTATGATCGGCATGATGCATTTTTGAGTAGCGCAGGGATGGATTTGAATCTGGAGAAGCGGAGCGTTCGCCTTTGACGTGGTATTCTTACATTTAAATGTCTTATACAATCCAAAGAATCCCACGGCAACAGCGATCATAAGATTAAATTCATACCGTAGCGGGTAGTCAACAACTCATCATCAGAACGATCATCCAACCAATATAGAGAGGAAGTGGAGAGTTATGAAGCTCGTACTTTTGTCTGGTGGTTCCGGTAAAAGATTATGGCCTTTGTCCAACGATTCCCGTTCCAAACAATTTTTGAAGGTACTGGAGAGCCCGGAGGGGATTTCGGAATCCATGGTACAGCGGGTATGGAGACAATTGGGAGACAATGGATTATCAGAATCCTCGTTTATTGCGACAGGGAGAGCACAGGTCGAAATGATCCAGAGTCAGGTCGGGCCGAATACGCGCATCATTGTTGAGCCGGAACGCAGAGACACCTTTCCTGCGATTGCGCTGACAGCGACTTATCTATATTCCATTGCTGGTGTTTCCCCTGATGAAATTATAGCTATTTTGCCTGTAGATCCTTATGTTGAGGATGCTTTCTTCGCTTCCGTAGCCCAGCTGGAACATACACTCCAGGAGAGTGAAGGCAAGCTTGCTTTAATCGGGGTTGTCCCTTCCTATCCTTCAGAGAAATATGGTTACATTATTCCGAAAAACGATGCCACCCAAGGTAGCACTGGCTACCGCGAAGTGAGCCATTTTCAAGAGAAACCCGACCGGGAGCAGGCGGAGCGTCTGATTGAACGCAATGCTCTATGGAACTGCGGGGTTTTTGCATTCAAATTAAGTTATTTGCTGGATATCTTGGCATCCAAGGGGTTGCCGCTTAATTATGAAGAAATGCAAAAGCAATACGCATCTCTGGAAAAAATCAGCTTTGACTATGAAGTAGTCGAGAAGGAAAAGGATATCGTAGTTCTTCCGTATGATGGTTTTTGGAAGGATTTGGGTACCTGGAATACACTCACAGAAGAAATGTCTAATCAACAAGTGGGCAGAGGTGTAGTAACGGAGGATTGCGTCAATACGAGTCTTATTAACGAGTTAGACATTCCTGTGGCGATCATTGGAACGAATGATCTGATTGTAGCCGCTAGCCCGGATGGTATTCTTGTGACCAATAAGGCTGAAAGTCCTCGCATTAAGGAAGTGCTCAAGGCTCATGATCAGCGTCCAATGTATGAAGAACGTCGTTGGGGGCAGTATCGGGTTGTGGATTATGTTAAGTATGACGAGGGTAACGAGGTATTGACCAAACGAATCCGCGTACGGAAAGGCAAAAATATCAGCTATCAGCTTCATTTCAAACGGAGTGAAATTTGGACCATTATTAGCGGTGAAGCGGAAATTATTTTGAATGAGAAGCTGCACAAAGTAAAAGCTGGTGATGTAGTTCGCATTCCTGAAGGAACGAAGCATAGCATTTTGGCTGTGACCGATGTGGATTTTATTGAGGTGCAGACTGGTTCTGAATTGGTTGAAGAGGATATTGTCCGCTTTTGTATGGATTGGAATGAAATTTCCCGTCACCAATTTATCTCATAATTGTTTTCGTAAAAACGAAAAAAAGACGAATCTATGAAAATTCATAGCTCAAACTGTCGAAATTGGGCGAAAACCTGTAAATTCATGAACATGACCTATTAAATTTTGGTAAAAGAAAGTCGATACTTAGGGTAAGAAGGAATCCAAACTCCTTCCAACGATAAACGCAGCCCTGTCGAAAGGCAGGTACGCAAAGCTAAAGGGCCTTCCGTAGGGATGGCAGCCTGGCTACCGAAAGGAAGAGCAAAAAGTGAGATTCAATTTTATTCCTCTGTATCGACTGATACGTCATGCACTCCCCGTAGTTATGCTTTTTTCTTTGTTGCCCGTCGGTTTTGGTGAATCTCTGTCTGTGGCGAATGCCGCTGCATTACAACCTGTTAATTCGGACGCTTCTACTCAGGCCCGTGAACTATACAGCTATTTACTCAGCATCTCGGGGAAAAAAATAATCACCGGTCAGCATGATTATTTGGAGAGTCCGGATGAATTAAGTAACAAGGTCCAAAAAATCAGTCAGGCGTATGTGGGTGTGCACGGCTATGAGATGGGAGCCATCTCAGGTCAATCTGCCGCTTCGGAAGCAGCACAACGTAAAAATGTTGTCGATAGCGCGATCCGCTGGAGCAGATCCGGAGGCATTGTGACGATGACTTTTCATGAAGCGCTGCCGGGTAGACCACTGACTTGGGCCAATGTGCAGGCGAAAGTAAGTCAGACGGAGTTCAATAAATACGTGACGCCAGGCACTGCGCAGTATAACCTCCTCATTGCCGATCTGGATAAGGTCGCTGTATCGCTAAAGCAGCTTCGTGATGCGGGTGTTCCGGTTTTATGGAGACCTTATCACGAAATGAATGGTGACTGGTTCTGGTGGGGAAACAAAAATAATTTCAATCAGCTATGGAATATCATGTATGACCGTTTTGTAAACACACATCAACTAGACAATCTGCTGTGGGTATGGAGCCCGAATGCTCCTAATTCGTATACCTTCCCGTATACCCCTAAATATCCGGGGGATGACAAAGTAGACATTTTGGCTGTAGACATTTACAACAATGATTTTGAACAAAGTCATTATGAAGGTCTGCTCGGGTTGGCAGGGGATAAGCCGATTGCCATTGGGGAACACGGTGAGATGCCCAGCTCCGAGGTATTACAGGCTCAGCCCAAATGGGTGTATTCCATGACTTGGGGAAAGATGCTGACCGAGAATAACACAACGGATCAAATTCAGGATTATATGAATGATTCGAGGAGCTTGACGCGAGATGATGTGAAAAATGGATTGGCAGCAGTTCAACAACCCGGGACAGATGTACCAACCCTACCGGACGAGGGGCAAAGCGAGCCTATCCCGGCTCCTCCTTCTGTTCCGGATATGGTTTATGCGAACGGGCTGCGGGGTGAATATTTTAACAACATGAATCTGGATGGTAGTGCTGCTTTGACCCGTACAGATAGCAAGCTGGACTATAACTGGCGTGCTGCCACAGCTGATGCAAGGGTGAACGCTGATCGGTTCTCCGTTCGCTGGACAGGTAAAATGAAGCCACAATATAGTGAGACCTATACGTTTACAACGATATCTGATGATGGAATCCGGGTATGGGTAGACGGCAAGCTGATTATTGATAGCTGGTTTAAGCAAAGCTGGACAGAGCGCAAGGGCAGTATCACCTTGCAAGCAGGTAAAATGGTAGATTTAAAAGTTGAATACTATGATGAATATGGTGACGCAATGGCACGTCTGATGTGGGAAAGTCAGCATGAAGCGAAAGCGGTGATTCCCGGTAACGCTTTGTTTCTTCCTTAATAGATTCTCTTTCCCGGTCAAAAATTTTGAGGAGAGAGGGTGGATCATATGATGAAAAAATGGTTGACCCACAGGTATACGCCAGTATTATCCGGGCTGCTGGGGGTCGTAGCTATAGCGCTGATCGCTTGGTTGATTTACACGCCTTCAAGGAGCGTAGAACTGCCGACGGATAAAGTAGCGGCAGCCAGTCCAGTATGGAAGCTGGGACAGAGGGATGATTCTTCAGCGGAATTTAGAGGAGTGATTGGTAGAGACAATATCAACATTCCTACAGCCTCTGCTTCTACCGAATCGTCGGCTAAAGGAATATCGTCTGCAACGTCCATAGCAGAGAATACAGCGGCCCCGGTATTGCTCAGCAGTGGAGATATTCCTCCCGGCTTGAATGCGTCCACGAATCCTGAACTGTCGCTCCAGTATAAGCTGGATCAAGTTCCTCCCAATGGAGTGATATTCCGTGTACGGATTTTGGATGCGGGCAAAGCTGTTCCGCAAATGGCTGTATTTTCAAATTATCAGCTGTCCGGTATCATTCAAATCGCTGGGGTTTCCGGTACGGGCAGTGCATATAATTACAAAAGCAACTACGAGTTATATATCCCCAAAGAGCAATTGCAAAGCGGTGTTAACGTACTCAAGCTAAAGACAGCGCGCTGCCTATACTGCTCCTCTGCAGAAGATAAAAATGTGTGGTGGACCTGGGATGACTTGAGCTTGGAGACGTTAGCTTCACCTGCGACCGAACCGGTACACGGTAAATATATACTGACCGGAACAAATGTGAACAATAAAGAATTTTATTATGATCAGGGTGCAGTTAAGCATTTACCATACGTTCTCAAATGGCTGGGCATTGCTTATAGTGGCAACGTCATGAGGGTCACCTGTGCCAGTAATGTGGGCAAGGCATGTACAGACGTGGATGATTACTATCAAACGTTAAAGCAGTATAATATGCAATCGTCTGCTTTGTATTTATATACAGGTGATATTAAGCTGCAAAAAGATGGTTCTCTGCCAGAGACGGCCAAGCAAAAGTTGCGCGATTATGTAAAAAAATACGGTTCTTATCTTCAATATTATGAAGTAGATAACGAACCTGGATTATTTAATCGCTCCAAGGCGGTAAACCTGGCTGTGGCCAAGTGGTTGAATACAGAAGGCAAGCAATTGGCACCGCATCTCAAAACCGTAGCACCGGGCTGGGCCTACTGGCCAACGTACTCTACCAAGGCGTGCAAAAATCAAACCAGTGGTACGCAAAAATGCGGTGACCCAGATGGATGGGAACGGGATCCAGAGCAGCGTAAACAGCTGGAGGAAGTCACCGACCTGACCAATGGACACGCCTATGGTGAATCGTATAATGAAGAGGGCGGGGGTAGCTTCGTCCAAAATTTGAAAACCTTCGGCGGTTCGAGCAATGGACTGGCGAAGAAGATGCTGAACACAGAGTTCGGTACCAATGATACGCATCGAGACAATCCAGATTACGGGGCTAGTCAGCCACAAGCAGCTGCATTCGACCGGATTATGCGTTCGCAAATTGGGTTTGCCGATATGTTTATCCAGCACGCTGCTTTTTATAAAGATTATACGCTGTTTAAAACAGGCTTCGATCTGCAAAGTCATAACCCGGCCAACACAGAAATTTATCCGTTCGGGCAAGGACAGGACACCCGCGTTAAGATCATGAGACGCTTGAGCTTAGCCTATGCCACCCATGGAAAACCTCTGACTTATACAGTGCTGAATCCAGAGGATACCAAGGATAAGATGGTGTATGTTCGTGCGGTGGATACGTCCAAGCTTAAACCGCTGGCAGGTAGCGGCGCTACCTCAGACAAATTGCTGGTGAATCTAGTGAATTTCGAAGCTACCCCGCAGACCGTTCGTGTACGGGTAACGATGCCGAAAGCCGGTTTGTACACAGGTGAACGTTTTGGAGCGGGTTCTACTTACAGTCAGGCACAGCGTTCCATATCAGGGCTCAAGGCTTCTCCTGCCCTTGATTTTGAAGAAAAGCTGGGTCCTGGCGAAGCGGTACAATATATTTTGGAATTAAAAAATACAGATCAGACCGCAGCCTCAGCCCCAACAGGGGTGAAGGCTGCCTCTGTTCAGGATGGGGCGGTAAAGATTAATTGGCTTCAGGCAGAAGGCGTATCTTCCTATGATGTGCTGCGTGCTGACGGGACCGACGGGGCCTATCAGGTGATTGCCTCGCAAGTAGCGGGAAACACGTATACAGACCGCACAGTAAAAGCTGGAGGCCACTATGTCTACAAAGTCCGGGCGACCGGAGGCACTCAGGTTTCCCAGGCAGCCGAGGTCGCTTAATAACAGATCGGAATGTATATAGGACCTGAGTTAACGAATACCTAACATCATTTCGAAATAAAACAAAAAAGAACCTATCAGGAGAAAATAGGACCTGACAGGTTCTTTTTTGTTGGAAAATCGTTCTGATTTGCCAATACTTTACGTATAATGAAGAAAAAAATAAGAAAATCCTTTTATATTCTCGTCATAAGACGACAACATTGCAGGTATGTATTCATATATAATAGTTTTGTTCATGACTATACATACATGGTTTTGTGGGAAATCTCTTTCCGATGACCAAGAATAATAAAGCGAGGTTAATGCTGAATGAACAAGGAGACAGAATTAGGGGTGAACAACCCTCTTTTTCAAAACAACGTACGGAAAGTAGACAAAGCCGCTATCGACTTGGACATCCGGGACATTTTGCTCCAATGTGGGTTCACGATGCCAGAATGGCTAGAAAGCGACGCTGATGGAACCACATACCGGAAGGACAAGCGCGTGTAAATTCCAACGGTTGGTCTTACTTGAGCGAGACGTGAAGCAATCGGCCGCTTTCTTTATTCCATCATTCGTTCCATTCGGACAAATGCAATAAAACGTTTGGCTTCTTCCTCAGACAAGGTGCGTCCGTCAATGGTCAGGTTGAAACGTTGCAGAATATCCTCGTCGGACAGTTCAAGCTGGTCCACAAATTCCCTCACATCTGAATCCAATATTGCCGCCGGATGGCTCGTACGTCCCACCAAGTAGTCAATCGTTACCCCGAAAATATCAGCGAGCTTGGTCAGGATCTCAAAATCTGGCTTGCGCCTATTTTTTTCATAGTGAGAAAGAGCTGCCCGCGTAATTCCGAGGGATTGCGCTAGTTCCTCTTGTTTTAATCCCTTATGTTCTCGTAATTCAGCGATGCGGGTGCCATAATTCATCTGTTTTTCCTCCTGAAGGCAAGGTTAAGAAAGGTAAAAAAGCAATTTTACGCTTGACAAGATACGTTTTGTATCATAAATTAGTTATGTAAGTTACATAACGTATCTTTATTTCATAGTTTTCACTTATATCTTCGTTTATATACCCTAAGAGGCCACCGATTATTGAGCATTTTGTGCTTATTCGCTGGCTAGACCTTCTATGCGCTATTATACAACATTTTACTATAGATTAGAGGGTCATGCATCGTTCTTTTCCCCGTTATGCAGAGGATCAGTACAAGCGTTATTGCATCGAAAACAAGTCAATCAGGGAGGACTGGTCTTGTGCAGTTGAAAGAGTACATCCGTTTGATCCGTAAAAGAATGTGGTTGATTGGTAGCATCGTACTGCTGGTATGTACTGTAGTGGGCATAAAAAATGTATATTTTACCCCGCAGATTTATGAAGCTACCGCAAAGCTCATTATCAACCAGACGCCACGACCGGATCGTGCAGGTGTCGTTGATTACAGTGTAGTTCAAACGAATATAGCCTTAACGAACTCATATAAGCAAATTATGATCTCCTCGGCGATTATGGATCAGGTGGTCGCCAGCTTCCCCGACCTTAAGGTCACTCCGTCAGCTTTGGCGCAAAAATTAAGAGTGAACACCGCAGGTGATTCACAGGTCATGGATGTAACAATCCGCGATTTATCGTATACAAAGGCTGTCAAAACCGTCAATGCGGTAGCCAAAGTATTCAAACGGCAAATTCCCTCTATCATGAAAATGGACAATGTCACCATCCTAAGCGAAGCCAGTCTGAATGATCCAGCAGTTCCCGTGAACAGTAATCCCGCTATACAGATATTTATTGCTTTTGTCACCTCTTTATTGTTGGGAATCGGCTTGGCATTTTTGCTGGAGGTACTGGATGATACATTTAAGAATGAAGAGGATATTGAAAAAGAACTCGGTCTGCCTACCTTATCCCTGATTACGAAAATGAAAAAAGAAGATAAACGCTCTGACAGCTCCACTACAACTCCTAAACAGGTAGGTGAAGGGCAATATGCCGCGATTAATCAATAATCAGCTCGTTACATCCCTACATGCTCAGTCTTCCGTTTCGGAGGAGTACCGCATGCTTCGCACTAACATCCAGTTTTCTTCTATAGACGAGCCGATTGAGGTTATGATGGTGGCGTCCGCTCAGGCGGGTGAAGGCAGAACGGTCACGATTAGCAATTTGGCTGTAACCTATGCGCAAGAGGGGAAAAAGGTGCTGATTATGGATATGGATCTGCGTCGTTCCTCTTTGCACCATATGTTTGGTTTGCGTAACCATACAGGGCTGACACGGGTGCTTGCCAATCAACAGGCATGGCAGGATGTGGTTCAGGAAACCGGGATTGACCATCTGCATGCAATTACAGCCGGACCGAACCCGCCCAATCCGTCCGAGATGCTCAGTTCCCGTAGAATGAATGCTCTGCTGGTTGAGCTAAAAGAACATTATGACGTGATCTTAATGGATACGCCGCCGTTGCTGTCCTTTCCGGATGGCTTAATTATAAGCGCTATGTGTGACGGAGTCATTCTGGTGGTGCAGGCAGGGAAGGTCAAAAAGGATGTCGTCAAGAAAGCAAAAGCGAATTTGGAAAGAGTAAAGGCGCGCATTCTGGGTGTCGTACTTAATAATGTGAAGCGTTCGAATACCCGCGCCGAGCGGGGTATGGAGGAACGCAATCTGACATGAATGAAAAGGAGGAAAATGAGAGTATATAAAATTCTTTTAACAATGTATAAATAATAATTATCAATAAGGAGCGAGGTGATGAGACGTGTCTTCTTCCCGCTCGAACGAGGCCGAAGTGCTGGGCGCGTCAGTGGATGTATATTCGGTCGCTCATGGGCTTGAACGGCGGCAAGGATGGAACGTATACCCGTTCGTGAAGCGAAGCATGGATATTATATTGTCTTTCATTGGAATCATCGTGCTATGCCCGGTATTTCTGCTTGTCATTCTGCTGATTAAGCTGGAGGACCCAAAAGGCAGTGCGTTATTTTATCAAGTACGTATTGGGAAAAATGAGCGTCCGTTTCGCATGATCAAATTTCGTTCCATGGTGTCTGATGCCGAGGCGAGATTGTCTGCATTGCTGGTGGAAAATGAAATTGAGGGTGCGATGTTCAAAATGCGGGACGATCCCCGAATTACCCGTGTGGGTCGCTTTCTTCGCAGAACGAGCATCGACGAGCTGCCACAACTGTTCAATGTACTGCGTGGGCAGATGAGTCTGGTAGGACCCAGACCCCCGTTGCCAAGAGAAGTCCATAATTACACAGTGAGGGATAAGCTGCGTCTGACGGTTACACCAGGCTGCACCGGTCTATGGCAGATCAGCGGTCGTAATCATCTAAGCTTTAACCAGATGGTAGAACTGGATTTGGAGTACATATCCAGACGCAGTTTCCGCACAGATATGATCATTATGCTGAAAACATTTCGTGTGCTGCTAGGCTCCAAGGATGCGTATTAAAGTCTTTCATTTTCACGAAGAAAGTAGGGGATAAGTATGGATCTTCATTCCAACATATATGTAGCAGGGCATAACGGGCTGGTGGGTTCCGCTATTGTCCGAGCGCTTCAGAATACGGGTTACCGTCATATTATTACTCGCACAAGCCGTGAGCTGGATCTACGCAATAAAGAGGCAGTAGATCATTTTTTTGAAACAGAGCCTGTGGATTATGTATTTCTGGCAGCGGCCAAGGTTGGTGGGATTTTGGCGAATAACGAATATCCGGCTGATTTTATCCGTGACAATCTGCTTATACAAACGAATGTGATTGATGCGGCGTACCGGGCGAATGTAGGCAAGCTGTTATTCCTCGGCTCTACCTGTATCTATCCTAAATTTGCTCCGCAGCCGTTGCGAGAAGAATATCTGCTTACGGGTGAACTGGAGCCTACTAATGAGGCCTATGCGATTGCTAAAATTGCCGGGATTAAAATGTGTCAGTCTTACAACCGTCAGTATGGAACTCGGTTTATTTCTGTGATGCCGACGAATTTATACGGTCCGGGCGACAATTTTGATCTCCAGACCTCTCATGTGCTACCTGCGCTCATCCGCAAGTTTCATGAAGCCAAGCTGAATCAATCTCCGACTGTAGAAGTATGGGGATCTGGTACGCCGCGCCGAGAATTTCTTCATTCTGATGATCTGGCTGAAGCCTGTCTGTTCCTGATGAACAATTATGAGGGAAATGAAATTGTAAATATCGGCGTAGGTGAGGATATCTCCATTCGTGAGCTGGCTGAACGAGTGAAGAATGTAGTTGGCTATGAGGGAGAAATTACCTTTAACACCTCCGCTCCTGATGGAACGCCGCGTAAGTTGGTAGATGTATCCCGAATTTCCGGGCTGGGCTGGTCGGCGCGTATTTCACTAGAAGAGGGATTAAGGTCTGTGTATCAGGCATTTCAAGGCCTGAATCTGGTTGAACAATAAAAAAAACGGTGGGGGAATTGGAATGAAAAAAGCGCTGATCACAGGGATTACCGGACAAGACGGGTCCTATCTGGCTGAGTTGCTGCTGTCCAAGGATTATGAGGTGTACGGGGTGCGCAGACGAACCAGCACACCGAACTTTGAAAATGTAGCGCATATCCAGAATGACATCCAATGGCTTTCCGGTGATATGACCGATCTGGCTTCATTGATCGAAGCCGTCCGTCAGTCCGACCCAGATGAGGTCTACAACTTGGCTGCTCAATCCTTTGTAGCGGCCTCGTGGCCGCAGCCGTTGGCTACAGGGCAGATTACAGCGCTATCTGTCACCAATATGCTGGAGGCGGTTCGAATTGCCAAACCGGAAGCGCGCTTTTATCAGGCGTCAAGCAGCGAGATGTTCGGTAAGGTGCTGGAGACACCCCAGACAGAAACGACTCCGTTTTACCCACGTAGTCCCTACGGTGTAGCCAAAGTGTACGGCCATTGGATTACAGTGAACTATCGCGAAAGCTTTGATATGTTTGCTTGCTCTGGCATTCTGTTCAATCACGAATCGCCACGCCGAGGACTGGAATTTGTAACGCGTAAAGTGTCGGATGCGGTAGCTCGTATCAAGCTAGGGTTGCAGCAGGAGCTGCGCATGGGAAATTTGGATTCACTGCGAGACTGGGGTTTTGCAGGCGATTATGTAAAGGCGATGTGGCTGATGCTTCAGCAGGAACAACCGGATGATTACGTCATTTCCACAGGAGAAATGCATTCTGTACGTGAACTGCTGCAAATTGCCTTTTCCCATGTAGGTTTAAATTATGAGGATTACGTCGTGATCGATCCTCAATTTGTCCGTCCGGCAGAGGTAGATTTATTGCTCGGCGATTGTGCCAAGGCGAAAGAAAAGCTGGGTTGGCGATTGGAAGTAGGCTTCGAGCAGCTCATTCATATGATGGTGGATACAGACTTGGAGCGGGTAAAAAGGCAGGCTGCAGTTGAAGCTTCTGTCGTCGTGTAAGAGATGGAGAGGCCACCCGCCTGGGCGGGGGGGCTCTTCGCTGTACATGATTGCAGCTGTATTGACAGAACAGCAGGTTATAAGGCTGTGCGCAAGGTCATTTTTTAAGATGGAGTAAAACCTATGACATTAGTCAAAAAACGCGCCAAACCGCGCAGAAGTTTGCTGGTGAATACATCCTGGCTGTTCGGTGACAAAATGATTCGCATGGTGTTTGGCCTGGCAGTCAGCATCATCATGGCGAGAGTGTTGGGACCAGAGGAGCTGGGAAAGTGGAATTATGCGGAATCCTTTTTCGGGATGTTTCTGATTTTCACGACCCTTGGCTTTGATTCTATATTAGTACGCGATCTTGTCAAAGACCCCAAGGATGAGCATGAGCTATTGGGGACGGCGGTTCTGCTGAAATTGGTAGGTACTCTGATAGCCATTGTACTGTCCTATTCCTTCATTTCACTGCTCAGACCGGAAGATAGTTCAGTGCGGTTGATCAATCTGATCCTGGCTACGGCCTCGATATTTCAATTGTTTGATATCATCGACTACTGGTTTCGTGCGCAGATGCTGTCCAAATACACGGTCGTTGCCAAGAATACCGCTTTTGTTCTCGGCTCCACCATCAAAATCATTCTTTTGTTGTCCGGTGTCCCGATATGGTTGGTAGCGTTGTGTGCTCATGGAGAGTTTCTGTTGGGAAGCCTGCTGCTGCTGTATTTCTTCCATAAGGAAGGACGACGTGTGAACCGATGGACGTTCCGCTTAACCACAGCTCGGCGAATCATGAATCACAGTTGGCCGCTTATATTGTCATCCTCCGCTGTATATGTACAGGCACGGATCGATCAAGTCATTATCGGTGAACTGCTGGGGAATGCTGCGGTCGGGCAATACTCCGTTGCACTCCGACTCATCGAAGTGCTGGGCTTCATTCCGGTCGTTCTGACGACGGCTTATGCTCCGGTGGTGACGCGTTCAAAGCAGAAAGGAAGCGACGAATACAGACAGACATTGTCCAAGGTGTATCGGCTGATGTTTATATGCTTTCTTGTGACCTCGGTACCTTTATTTTTTCTGTCCCAATGGGTAGTGGTTGTGCTGTATGGGAGGGAATTTACCGAAGCAGGTTCGCTGCTGTCTCTGTTTGCGATTCGTCTGTTTTTCACCAACTTCAGTGTTGCTAAAAGCTTGTTTATTACCAATGAAAATTTGTTTAGATACACGCTGCTGACCTCGGTGGTAGGGGCGGTTACGAATATCGCTTTCAATTACGCGCTAATCCCTTTGCTTGGTGTCCGAGGGTCGTTAGTGGCGACGATCTTGTCCTTTACGATATCTGTATTTCTATTAGATTTGCTGTTTAAGGAAGTTAAATCTAATTTGGGTTGGATGATGAAGTCCATCCTGACCTTTTGGCGTGTTCAAATTACAGTACCGAAAGTTGGAGAGAACAATCATGATACCCATTAAACCGTTTGTTCGGCATGAGGAACAGTGCCCGCATTGTGGAGGTAAGGTACGTGGTGGAGAGGTGCTGTGGCAGGGAATCCATGTATGTGTCAGTACTGCGTGTGAGGGGTGCGGACGCGAATATCTCGAGGACATGAGGGTCGGTCATGCCACGTATTCACCTTATCGTGTAGAAATGCCTGACTATATTCTGACCGGTGATGCGAAGTCGAGAAAATGGCTCGGAGAGCCTTTGCGACAATCGTTGATGAATCCTTCCTATGACTTAGCAGTCGGCATGACCGTGCATAAAATGAAAGCTTCTACACGTGTAATTATCGTCAACACTATGGATTATTTGTATGGCCATGCGTTGCTCAAGCTGCTCAATGTGCAACGCGAATACGAGCAATCCCCGGACCTGGGAATTATCGTCATTGTGCAAAAGTCGCTGGAGTGGATGGTGCCAGCATATGTGTCTGAAATTTGGACGGTTGATGTGCCATTCAGCAGGGCACGTAACTTTTATCCTGTACTACATCATCGGATGATTGAGGAACTGATGCGTTTTGATGAGGTGTATGTCAGCCCGGCATATTCACATCCCAATCAGTTTGATATTGAGCAGTTTACAGGTGTCTCCCGCTATGACGAGGGGCGTGAGTCGGAGCCGCGCATTACCTTCGTATGGAGGGAAGATCGCTTGTGGAGCGGCAGCCATCATATCGCAAGAGCGGTACAGAAATTTCCGCAGCTCAAACGTGGGCTAAAACCGCTAATTTATCATCAGCGCAGTAAAATCATACGGCTGTTCCGCAGGCTAAAAGAAAGCTTCCCAGATCATCGTTTTACAGTCGCTGGACTTGGGCGTACCGGGAGCTTCCCGGCATGGATTTCTGATGAGCGTGTCACACGCTTCGACCGAGAAAGTGAGCTGCGGGTCTGCGAGGTATACGCAGCCAGCCAATTAGTAATCGGTATCCACGGCTCTAATATGCTGCTGCCGTCTGCGCATGCCAGCATGACCATTGATTTGATGCCCAAGGACCGATGGGGGAATTACGCTCAGGATATTTTATTTCACGAAACGGATCATCGGCTTACAGCCTACAAATACCGCTTTGTGCCGATGGAATCGAGTGTGACTCTAGTGGCAGATATGGCAGCTGCCCAGCTCAAAGGAGCAGATCATTTTAATATGCAGATGACGGAGGAAAGGCAGCGTGAACATTCAAGTTGGAGGGGAAAGGCCGCTTCGGGGCGGGTTTGATCTTCCGATCGCTGTTGACGAGGGATTCCCTGGATTGAATAGGCCCTGTAAGAAGGCGGAATCCCTCGTCAAAGGCGACCGCTTCGCTTCTTCAGATTCAAACCCTTACCATCCGCTACCTACCGCCGCCAAAAAGAATTTCCCCCAGCCTATTGGGTGGGGGAGGTAAGAGCCGTCTAGCGATAGCTTAGCCCTATCGCCGCGAACTTCTCGCCGGGCATGCATGCCGGCGAAATTAATGCTCTGTACCGTTCTCTGTCAGGGTGACAGCGTTTGGTGGATAGCAATCTTTTAGCAGGCGACAATCTAGTCATCGTTAAGGTCTTGTGTCAGCCCAGTGGTAGTAGCTCTATGCTGTTCAATCGTTTATCGCTATGGTGACCGGTATACAAGGTAGCGCGCAGTCAACGCCTGCGTGCATTCGCTCGCGTATATCCGCGCAGCGGGGGGCACTTCATGCCCAGCATTCCCTTTTTTGAAATGGGGTGACTTTATGGACCCGGCGGCCAGTAGCGGAGCGGTCCATTTGAATCTGAAGAAGCGTTAGCGTTCGCCTTTGCAGTGGGATTCTTACCTCGGAATGTTTTATATATCCAGGAATCCTACTGCAACAGCGATCGGAAGATCAAATGGAACGCGCAGCGTTCTCTGAACCCTCCGTGCTCCATAACTCACCCAATATGAAATGGCAGGAGCCCTGATGATGATTCAAAAAATATTGTATCTCCGCAATTTTGCCAGCAAAGTGAACGGGGACTCATACAATTTACAGGAAGTCGGTTTGGGCAAAGCACTCGTTCGAAAAGGCTATGATTGCGATATTGTTTACTACAACGATCGTAAAGAAACCCATCTGGAACAGGTCTACCGTCACGAAGGATGCACCTTGCGTATTATCTGGCTCCACGGGTTTAAGTTCTTAAGCAACAGCATCTACAGAGATGTTCTCAAAGATTCTTTTCTGGATGCTTATGGTCTGGTCATTACTACAGAATACAACCAGATCATGACCTATCTGCTTTCCCGCAAATGTCCTGATAAGCTGGCGTTGTATCACGGCCCATACCGAGATAACACGCACGCGCTGATCCGCAAACTGTACGATATTATGCTGCTGCCGAAGGTAGCAAAATCTCTACGCCGTACCTATGTCAAATCCGATCTCGCCAAGCGCTATTTGGAGAATAAAGGTTTTGACAACGTGGTTACGATTGGAGTCGGACTGGATCGCAATAAAGTAGAGAGAGCATTCGATAGTGACACCAGTAACAACAGTGAAGACATAAGCGGAGACCGTGAGGAAAACCGTGAGGTCGCGAATGAGCTGCGTCGAATCGGTGATCGTCCGGTGCTACTGTATGTTGGTGTACTGGAGGAACGGAGAAATATACATTTTATGCTGACTACGTTCAAAAGGGTACTCCAAAAGCATCCTAGCTGCCTTTTGTTAATGGTCGGGGATGGACGGAAGACGGACACAGACCGCTATTGGACATATGCTCATGAACTGGGAATAACGGACAGTATTATACATTTTTCAAGAGTGGAGCAACGTCATCTGTGGCAGGTTTACGGAGCGGCGGATGTGATGCTGTTTCCGACCCAATACGATATTTTTGGCATGGTGCTGCTGGAAAGCATGCTGTTTCGCGTCCCGATTATCTCTTCGGTAAACGGGGGCTCGGTTACCTTGATTGAGGACGGGGTAAGCGGAGTGATGCTGAGAAGCTTTTCAGAAGAGGAATGGTCTGGTCGAATAGGCGATTTGCTGGATAATGCTGAGCTGAGACGAAGTATGGCGGAGAAGGCCTTCCTTACGGTCGAGCGTATGTCGTGGGATCGCATTGCGGATGAGATAGTAAGCCATCAAGGGATCAAGCCCAGAAGTTCTAACCACGCTATGCAATCAACGCAGGAAAGAGGGGCAGCCACGTGAGCCAACAGGTCAGCAGACAGATGAACCCTCCTGTAAGCAAGGTGCTGATCATCCATAACTTTTATCAGCAAGCCGGGGGGGAAGACAAGGTTGTCGAGCAAGAATCAGCTATGCTGCGTTCCAGAGGAATAGAGACAGAGCATTACTATGTGCACAACGACAGCATTCAAAGCAGAGGGCTAGCGAACATGGCAAAGCTGGCGGTAGAGGCGGCATGGTCCCTGCCGGAATTCAAAAGAATCAAGAAGCTGCTTTTACAGGTGAAGCCAGATGTGGTACATGTGCATAATTTTTTCCCGGTTATATCCCCTTCGGTCTATCATGCTTGTGAACGGCTGGGGATTCCGGTTGTCCAGACACTTCATAATTACAGGCTGATTTGTCCGGCGGCAACCTTTATGCGAGGGAATAAGGTTTGTGAAAAATGCCTGCACGGCACGCTGCTGCATTCCATCCGTCATGGATGCTATCGAGGTTCACAGCTTCAGACGATTCCGGTAGCGGCGATGATTAAGTTCAACGATCTGATCGGCACATGGCAGCACAAGGTAAGTCGCTATATTGCGCTGACAGAGTTTGCACGGGACAAATTTGCCGAAAGCGGTATTCCGCTGGATCGTATCGCGGTAAAGCCGAATTTTGTCCATCATAAAACAGTGAAAACCCAGTATGACCCGAATGATCGTTATTTATTGTTCGTGGGACGGATTTCAGCTGAAAAAGGGGTTCGCAATCTGTTGCAAGCTTGGTCACAGTTGGAAGATCGGGGGGGATTGAGACTGGTCATCATTGGGGATGGTCCGGAAAAGGCTGAATTGACCGCTGCTTATCCGCAGGAAGACGTTCGGTTTCTCGGTAAGCAGGATGGAGACACGGTACTGGATTGCATGAGCCGGGCCATGTATGTCATGGTGCCTTCCATTTGGTATGAAGGATTTCCCATGACCATTGTAGAGTCTTTTTCTGTTGGAACTCCGGTATTATGCAGCCGGCTCGGTGCACTGGAGGAAGTCGTGGAGGACGGGGTGACGGGTTTCCATTTTCAACATGATGATTTGGAAAATATAAAGACTGTGATTCGCTGTGCAGTAGCCTATGAAAACTATGCAGCTATGAGACAGAAGGTGTCGGAAAACTACGCTGCACGCTATACGGAAGAAGTGAATGTGAAGCAGCTGATGGCGATATATAGCGAGGCGATGGAGGAGCGTGATTATGAAGCAGCTGCCCCAATATAGAGTCGGAAGGATTGCGGATGCAGATATTGCAGCACTTACGTTTCAGGAGACGGTACACATGCTGGAACAATGGGCAGTCGGACGAAAGGACGGCTATGTTTGTATTTGCAACACGCATTCCATTGTCACAGCCGGGAATCATTCCGAGTTCCACGAAGCGCTCACTCAAGCCGATTTGTGTACTCCGGACGGTATGCCGTTGGTATGGGCGCTCAAGCTGTACGGATTTGAGCGTCAGGATCGGGTAGATGGTCCCAGTCTGATGCTCAAGTTGTGCGAACGTGCGCCACAGACGAAGGTAAGTATATATTTTTACGGCAGTACGCCGGATACGCTGGATAGCTTAAAAGAAAGAGTAGAACAGGATTACCCCGGAATCCGCATCGCGGGCAGCTTTTCGCCGCCATTTCGTGAGCTTCACCCAGATGAGGAGGAGCGGATCATTGATGAAATCAATGCGTCTGGCGCGCATATCATATTCGTCAGCTTAGGCTGCCCGAAGCAGGAAATATGGATGCATCGAAACAAAGACCGCATTCATGGCGTGATGATTGGAGTAGGGGCGGCCTTTGACTATATCACTGGAAAGGTTCGTAGACCGCCACTAGCGATACAAAAGCTGGGGCTGGAGTGGCTGTACCGTCTGATCTGTGAACCGAAGCGATTATGGAAGAGGTATGCCTATAACAATCCGATGTATGTATACCGTTTTCTAAAATCTTATCGACAAAACAAACGGCTTACGCTTTATCATAATCGGCTTGCAGGAAGAGATATAGAGAAGTGAAGTCGGTAAAAGCAGGATGCAATGAGACAGCATGTAAAAGGGGGAGTTGCTTTGAAGCTATGTGTAATTGGTGCAGGGTATGTCGGGCTGGTGTCGGGGGTCTGTTTTGCCGCACTCGGGAATACCGTCGTCTGTGTAGATCAAAATGAGGACAAAATTCATCAGCTGCGTGCAGGTGGGGTGCCGATTTATGAACCGGGACTAAAGGCTCTAATTAAAGATAATGTAGAACAAGGCCGACTAAGCTTTACAACAGATACGGCTGCTTCGGTGGAGGCAGCCGAAATTGTTATTTTGGCGGTCGGCACGCCTTCACTGCCAGGCGGAGAAGCGAACCTGTCCTATATTGAAGAAGCCGCCTGCGAGGTGGCAGACGCCATGAATGGCTACAAAGTAATTGTCACCAAAAGCACGGTGCCTGTCGGAACGAACGAACGTATTCAAAATTGGATTGCGAGCCGCACAAACTATTCGTTTGGTGTGGCTTCGGTTCCTGAATTTTTACGCGAAGGCTCAGCAGTCATAGACACCCTACAGCCAGATCGAATCATCATCGGAGCTTCCGATCCGCATGTGTCCGCTGTGCTGACTACACTGCACGAGCCGTTGACGACAAATATCGTAACCACGGATATCCGTTCGGCGGAGATGATCAAGTACGCGTCGAATGCTTTTTTGGCGACCAAAATTTCGTTTATTAATGAGATTGCAAATATTTGCGAAAAGGTGGGCGCAGACGTTACACGCGTGGCACACGGTATGGGACTGGATCAGCGGATCGGTTCCTCCTTTTTGTCTGCTGGTATCGGCTATGGGGGTTCCTGTTTTCCCAAGGATACACAAGCTCTGATCCAAATTGCAGGTAACGTGGACTATGAATTCAAGCTGCTGAAATCTGTGGTGGAAGTGAATCAGGGGCAACGTTTTAACGTGATTCGTAAACTGAAAGAGGCGCTGGGTGATCTGGAGGGAGCTACGATTGGTATATGGGGACTGGCCTTTAAACCGAATACAGATGACGTAAGAGATGCCCCGGCGCTGGATATCATGCAGTCGCTGCTGGAGGCAGGGGCGCAAATTCGTGCGTATGACCCGATCGCTACGGCTAACTTCCGCAGACTGCTGGACAGCTCGGAAGTAACGTGGGCAGATAGCGCACGAGAAGCGGCAGAGGGATGTGACGCACTGTGTCTATTGACGGAATGGGAAGAGTTTGGTGATATCGGGTTGGGTGAGCTGAATGAGCTTATGAAGTATCCAATTATGATTGACGGACGCAATGTGTACAGCGAAGAGCAAATCAGACAATCCGCCTTTGCATACTATTCTGTCGGCAGGCCACAGATGAACAATCTGGATGTAGATCGTCATCCGTCTGTAGTGAATCCGTAAAGGGGAGGCTGCGTATGAAACGATGGCTGAAGATGACATTGGGGGCTGCGGCATTATTGGTCGTAGGAGCTGCTGCCTACACCGCTTATGTGTATCATTCCTTTAAAACGGCGGCGAATGCGATGTATCATCCGCGCAGCATCGTGCAGCCTGGGGCGGTTTCTACCCTTGCAACGGGCGGAGCAGGGCGATCTGTAGGTACAGACACTGGATCAAGTACACCCAATCCGGCAGCCATCTCCCAGTTCAAGCCGTTCACCGTGCTGGTGCTGGGCGTAGATCGGCGGCCTCACGATCCAGGACGATCGGATACGATGATCGTCTTGTCTGTTAACCCTGCCGAAGGCTCTATGTTGATGTTCAACATTCCGCGTGATACGCGAACAGAGCTGATCGGCAGGGGGCGTGAGGACAAAATCAATCACGCTTTTGCTTTTGGGGGCGTGGATATGTCGATTCGTACGGTTGAGCATTTTTTGAACCATCCGATAGATTACTATGTGCAGATGAACATGGAAGGGTTTGCGAAAATGGTGGACCTTATGGGGGGAGTGGAGGTTCATAATCCACTTGATTTTCAATATGAGGGCCATCATTTTGCGCAGGGTAATTTGAACTTGAACGGGGCTGAGGCGTTGGCCTACGCTCGTATGCGATTCGATGATCCACGTGGAGATCTCGGAAGAAATGCCCGCCAGCGGGAGCTCCTCAAGCAAATTCTGGCCCAGTCTATCAGCAAGGAAGGGCTGTTGAGGGTAAAGCCGATATTGGAAGCAGCGGGGGAGCAGATTCGCACAGACATTACCTTTGACGATATGACCACTTTCCTGACCCGGATCGGTCCGTCCCTCAAGCAGACGGATACCGTTGAACTGAAGGGACATGGGCGTAAAATTAACGGTGTATATTATTACATTGTGGATGAGCAGGAACGCCAGCGTCTCCATGGAGTGCTGGAGAAGCACATGCTTACCACGGCCATATCGCCTTAGGTAAGCCTTATGTAGACGGGTGCCCTATTTGGGAGGTCACCCGTTATTTTCTTCTAAAGACTTCTAAACAAGGCTTGTCCCACATACATCTGTAGAGAATTCGGTATAGTCGAACAGAGGGAGGGGCAGTGTGTGCTGTTTAGAAGGAGAGCGGCTTCGGCGTTCGTCCGTAAGCTATTATATTTTGCCATCATATGTGGATTGTTATGGCTGCTGTGGCTGGGTCTGCGTGGGGTGATGTCTACAGGCGAGGGCGATCAAGCGGTCGAAGCACTGAACGAGTTCTACACTATGGAGCAATCGGGAAATTTCGGAGGATCATGGGAGTTTTTTCATTCGCAAATGAAAAAGAAATTCGAGAAATCTACGTATGTACAGCAGCGTGCGCACGTTTTTATGCAGGATATGGGGACGGATACGTTTACGTTTGAACTGGGGGAGCCGCAGGCTGAATATGACATTCGTACCGATCCGAATGGAGAAGAATTAGGGAAGGTTTACCGTATTACGGTCACTCAGCATTACAAGACCCGATTCGGTAATTTTGATATCGTACAGCCTTGTTATGTGACACAGGAAGATGAGAAATGGCGGGTGCTTTGGATATACAAGGACAAGGAATAGAGGTTGCGTGGTGTTTCTAAAAGGTTAAATATGGTACAATACTTCCAAAACCGGAAATGTACAGTAAAATGGATCACAGCTTCACTCCGGATGGAAGGAGTTTCATAGCATGCAGCAAGCGACAGGACAGGTTCCCGTCATACGTATGGAGGGTGTGAGTAAAATCATTTCCTCAAAAGCGATCGTGGATGATCTGACGCTGGAGGTTCCGGCGGGACAGGTATTTGGTTTCCTCGGACCCAATGGTGCGGGAAAAACGACTACCATCCGTATGATGGTTGGCCTGATTTCGATCAGCAAGGGCGATATTCATATTTGTGGAGACAGCATTAATACCGATTTTGAGAAGGCCGTTTCCCATGTCGGCGCGATTGTTGAGAACCCGGAGATGTACAAGTTTTTGACAGGCTATCAAAATTTGCAGCATTTTGCGCGAATGTCTCCTGGGGTGACCCAAGAGCGCGTGGATGAAGCGATTCGTTTGGTGGGACTCGGAAACCGAATTCATGATAAAGTAAAAACCTACTCGCTCGGGATGCGGCAGCGACTTGGGGTAGCTCAGGCTATTTTGCATCGACCGAAGCTGCTCGTGCTGGACGAGCCGACCAACGGCTTGGACCCGCAGGGTATTCGAGAACTGCGGGATTATTTGCGTCAATTGACCCGTACGGAAGGAATTACCGTGTTCGTATCAAGCCATTTGTTGTCTGAGATGGAGCTGATGTGCGACCGTGTAGCCATTATTCAGAGCGGACGGCTGGTTGATATCAAGCAGCTGAAGAATACAGGGGAGGAAGTGCAGACGGCAGAAATTGCTTTTGAGGTAAATGATGCCGAGCAAGCTTATGCGCTTGCTGGAGCAGGGCGCGTCGAAGGCAATCAACTGCTGCTTCACTTGGAGCGGGAACAGATCGCAGAGATGAACAGCCTGCTGGCTGCAAACGGAGTTAAAGTATATGCGATTCGCCCGATTGCCCGTACGCTGGAAGATCAATTTTTGGAAGTGACGGGAGGCGGGTTCATTGGCTGATTTTTTCAAGTTGGTACATAACGAAAATCTGAAAATTTACCTGCGTGTGCGCACATGGATTATGCTGGGTCTGCTGGCGGTCATCACTGCTGCGATTCCGATGCTGATTTCCCTGGTATCTGATCAGGTCAGTGTGTGGGATGGGATTGCGTTGACGACGTTGTTTACATTTTTCCTCAATACGACGTTTACGGTCATTGTAGCCGCTGATTCGGTGGCTGGTGAATTTACTTGGGGAACGATTAAGCTGCTGCTCATCCGACCTTGGACTCGAAGCAAAATATTGTTGTCCAAGTATATATCCGTGATTTTGTTCAGTTTGCTCGGAACGATCATTTTGATCTTGATGGTTACGCTGTCCTCATGGCTGATGTTATCCAAGGATGCACCAGCGGGTTCTGTTCCGCTGTTCAGTGATCCGATATCTTATGTAACGCTGAACTTCTTGTATAGCTATATCGCCTTATTCGTGACGATGGCCTTTGCATTTATGCTATCCGCAGTTTTCCGTTCCAGTGCCTTGGCGATTGGGCTGTCGCTGTTCATGATGTTCACCAAAACAGTCTATAACTCTATTGGCTTGTTCAGCACAGATCGTTTTGAATGGACCAAATACGTACTATTTACGCATATGGATCTGAAAAAATATCTAGATATGCCACCGGGTACGGTAAGTTCCAGTCTAACCTTTTCGCTCACCGTGCTGGCCGCCTATTATGTGATTTTTATCGCCATTGCCTGGGTGGTTTTCGTAAAACGGGATGTTTCGACCTAAATGGAAGTGCCATAGAGTAACACAAAAGGACGTTCAAATGCCTAGCATTTGGACGTCCTTTTGTTATTTCAGGATGTTGCAAAATCCTCATTTAAGACTATTTTATCCTGTATCTATGTCATTTTTTACTACACATTCTGCGTGAAGGGGTATATTGTAAACTATTTTCAGCAACAATCAATCAATAGGGTCATTTTGCGTTTAAAGAGGTAGAGAGAAACAGAACAGAGGGGGGCCGCATGATATGCTGCAAAATAATCGTTTTTTTCGTCTGACTACTGGTATTGTCATGCTATTACTCATCATTTACTTGGGCACCAAAGTAAGCTTTATATTCAGTCCTCTCGTATCTTTGGTCAGCTTGCTGGTTGTACCGTTGATGCTATCTTTTTTCCTCTATTATTTATTGAGGCCGATTGTAGATGTAATGGAACGTAGAAAAATCAAACGATCTATCTCCATCTTGCTGATTTATTTGGTCATTGGAGTGTTATTGTTTGTTTTCTCATGGGGTGTGTGGCCTACGCTACGTGATCAGGTAACCAATTTATTTGAAAATGCGCCGAAGCTCATTAAAAGTCTGGTTGATCAATTGAGCCAATGGCGGCATAATCAATCCTTGAGACAAGTGCTGCCTCCGGGTGAAGACCCGCTGTCACAACTGTCAGATACGTTGAACGAAGCTTTTTCGACACTGTCTGATTATTCGGTAAAGCTGGTATCGTTCGTGTCCTACTTTTTTATCGTATTGGCTACTTTTCCTATATTGCTCTATTACATGCTGAAGGAAGGGAACAAGTTTGGCCCTAAAATGCTAAACTTCTTTCCTAAAAAATATCACAAAGATGCGTTGGAGGTCATGGAAGATATCGATAGCGCGCTCAGCAGCTTTATCGTCAGTCGGGTGCTGATCAATATCGCGTTGGGTGTGATGATGTTCCTTGGATTTTTAATTATTGGTTTGCCTTATGCCTTGCTGCTCGCCGTTATTTCGATTTTTCTTAATTTTATTCCCTATGTGGGGGCAGTGGCTGCTTCTATACCTGTAGTTATTATTGGATTTCTCGAATCACCTTCGATGGCGCTCTGGTCGCTGGTCGTGGTGATTGCTGCACAGCAAATTCAGGATAATTGGCTGTCACCTATAGTTTTTGGCAAGCAGCTGGATATTCATCCATTGACTGTCGTTATTTTACTGTTGGTTGGTGGCGACCTGCTCGGGATTCTGGGTATCATTTTGGTGATTCCATTGTATATGTGCGGAAAAATTGTCATACGTAAGGTGTACCAATTATTTTTGGAACGCAGAGTGGAGGATATTATGGAATGAATGGAGTATATACTGATTTTACCCTGCTTCGGATTGCAGATCGGCTTGGCTGTCCTCCCTGTTTTTGCTGAAACTAGATTGGGTTTCGTCGTTTGACTCATCCGTAGAAATTGACAACTCTACATCCTTTGTTCGGTTCATTTGACTTGTGCCGTCCAGTACACCGCCTTCAGATATGACCAATGCAGCGGTCGCCGTATTTCCGTACAGTTCACCTGTCGGCGTAATGGTCAGTCGTCCTTCTGTAGTAATGCTGCCGAACACCTTACCGGCAAGAATGACGTCTTGTGCGATGATGTCCGAACGTACTACAGCAGATTCTCCAATGACGACAGTACGAGTGCTGCGGATATCGCCCTGAAAATGACCATCAATCCGAATATTGGCCTCTGCCTCAACTGTACCTTCAAAGCTGGTGCCATTAGCGAGCAGTGTATCCATAGCTGGGGCGGAGAGCTTTTTTTTGGATTCCTTGAACATGATGATTTTCCCCCAATCTTTTATTGTAAGGATTTTGAAAAGTCCTCATTGTACATACAGTAATGGATCGACAGGTTGGTTATGCTTGACGATCTGAAAATGAAGATGAGGTCCCGTGCTTCTCCCGGTACTTCCTAACAGACCGATGGTCTGTCCTTTGTGGACACGATCTCCCGGAGCCACCTGCATGCCGCTCAGGTGCATATACCAGCTCTGGAGTCCGTCAGGATGCTGGATGATGATGCACTTGCCGCGGGCTCCGCTAGAAGCAGCCTCCAAGACGGTGCCTGCTCCTGCTGCATAGACAGGATCACCGGTTTGTCCGGCAATGTCCACGCCTGAATGAAAGGCAGATCTACCCGTAAAAGGGTCGCTGCGATAGCCGAAACTGGAGGTCATTCGCCGTGAACCTGCAGGCCAAACGGAGGGATTCCCTTGTTCGGCAAGAGCCAGCCTACGGGTCTGGAGTAGCTGTGCGGCTTGTTTGCGCTCCAAATTCTGCTGTACGGCATTTGCTTGCTGAATAGAGCGGGGAACCGTACGTTCCACCGTGTCCAACAGAGATTCGATCTCCTGAAAATCATCCATTGCCTGGCGAGTTAGGAGGGCAGTATTTTCATGCACTGCGATCAGTTCACCTCCAATATGGCCGGAAGCATCCCAGGAGAGCGGCGTCATGGTCTTTTTATGGTTACTTGTGGCAGATGAGTTTCCATGTTTACGAATGAATTGCTGCATTTGTTGTTCCAGCTCTGTTACGCGCTGAAGGCGTTCACGAATATTGGTGGCTTGATTCGTCAGCTCCATGACTTCCTGCCGTAGTCGCCCAATGGCTGCATCCTTGTCCGCTACCGTGACCTCCATCTGCAAACTCTGGACAGCAAGATTCGTTTCCATTTGGGAGATAATATGGGAAGAACGGATTTGCAGCCCGATCACGAGTGTAGAGATAGAGGCGATCACAAGAGTCGGGACGAGAATGACAGCGGCAGTAGAGCATTGTAGCTGCTTGGGCGGTTGCTGTGCATCCCGAATAACAAGCAGGGTCATCCGGCGATTTAGGCTTCCTTTTTTCATAATCGCTCCTTTCCGGACATCGCTCCTATAGTGCTTGGTTACTATCTATTCAGCTTAAGAGGCAAACATGTCAAAAAAATTGGAGCTTAGTATAAAACGTAGATGAGGATTTTGCAAAATCCTAAGATATATAAGGAGGCTTAGACATGCTGTGGTTGCTGTTGGTTTTAATTGTTTTTATTTTTCAGACCGGGACGATCCTGCTCTTTGAATTTCGCAAGCCGTCCAAAGCGGTAGCCTGGCTCTTTATTTTGTTTTGCTTCCCGCTCATTGGCTTTGTCGTGTACTACTTTGTTGCACAGGATTATCAGAAGCGCAAAATGGTTCGAAAAGGGGGATCGCAGCTGTTTCGTGAATTTCGCGAGCGTCTGTGGGCGCAATCCAAAGTGATTGAACATGTGGAGCAAATGCATAATCCTCATTTCAAGCATCAGGAGCGTCTGTTTAACCAGTTAATTCGTATGTCGGAAAACCCGTTGACTGGATGTAATCGCACACGTGTGCTGACGAACGGTGAAGAAACCTTCGAGGCTATGCTGACAGCGATGGAAAATGCGCAACATCATATCCATGTGGAGTTTTACATATTTCGGGCTGACGAAATTGGAAGAAAGTTTCAAGAGATCATGATCCGCAAGGCACGTGAGGGAGTAAAGGTACGATTCGTTGTGGATGGTGTAGGAAGCTACAATTTGCCCTATTCCTTTATTCGTACCTGTAGTGAGGCGGGAGTAGAATTTCATTATTTTCTACCTCCGTTTTTCGCCACGCTGGACCGCCGGATTAACTATCGCAATCACAGGAAAATCGTGGTGGTGGACGGCATGATCGGATTTGTAGGAGGGATTAATGTAGGCGACGATTATCTCGGAAAATACCCCAAAGTGGGATTTTGGAGGGATACACACTTGCAGATTGAAGGAGATAGCGTCTATTTTCTGCAAAATGCATTTCTTAGCGACTGGAAGCTGGCCTCGGGGGAGAGATTGATGGATGTGAATTTATTTCCTCCACATACCTGCACCGGGGATGAGGAAGTACAGATTTTGAGCAGCGGTCCCGATCAGGTTTGGGATACGATTCAGGAAATGTGTTTTGGAGCGCTCACGGTTGCCAAAAAGCGGATTTGGATTACGACGCCGTATTTTATTCCCGATCTGGGGATTTATGAGGCGCTCAAGCTGGCAGCAGTCAGTGGCGTAGATGTGAAGATTATTATTCCCTACCAATCCGATTCGAAGCTGGTTCATCTGGCGTCTTTATCCTATGTGCAAGAATTGCTGGAGGCAGGGGTGGAGTTCTACCAATATCGAAAAGGATTTATTCACGCCAAAGTGGTGATTGTTGATGATTTACTCGGTTCGGTCGGGACCGCCAATATGGACATGCGCAGCTTTTTCTATAATTTTGAGTTGACCGCTATAGTTTTTGCTAATTCAGCGCTGGAACGGCTTTCGGCAGATTTTGTAGAGGACATTTCCAACTCCTCACGCATAGATTTGAACGTGTTCCGCAGACGGCCTCGATCTCAGAAAATAGCTGAAATTCTAACTCGCATGCTCTCTCCACTCCTTTAAAGGCGGTTTTCGCCGTTTTTATCGATATAATCCCTCTTTATTGTGATTTATGTGCTCTTTGCTAACTTTTTTGCGCAAAATCGCAGTTTTATGGTATACTATTCATATAACACAAGCGCGGTAAAGGAGAGGGGACTGCGGATAGCAGCCCCTTTTTCGGTCCAATATACCATACTGTAACGGGGGGATTTATATATGAGTGTAGTGAGCAAGGAAGTCCAAAATCTGTCTGAGATCACAGATGTGACCGGAGAGTTGACCAAGATCAGCAAAATTCCAGCTAATCCGAAGAACAAAGTAAAACGCCTGTTTCAGCGTGCAGCCATGATTGTGGTTGGTGCAGCTCTGATGGCAGTGGGATTGGAAATATTTCTGGTTCCTAACGGCGTTATTGACGGAGGCGTTACAGGTATTTCCATCATGGCCTCCAAGATTACTGGCTATCCGCTCGGTATTTTCCTGACCCTGTTGAACCTTCCATTTTTAGTTATCGGCTACAAACAAATCGGTAAAACCTTCGCTTTATCCACATTATTCGGTATCGTCGTTATGTCCATCGGAACCGCGTTACTTCACAATGTAAGTGCATTGACTCCTGGCGAACCGCTGCTCGGCGCTATTTTTGGGGGCGTCATTCTCGGTGTTGGGGTGGGTCTTGTGATTCGGTCCGGCGGCTCGCTGGATGGGACAGAGATCGTAGCTATTCTCGTCAGTGAAAAAACTCCTTTTTCGGTCGGTGAGATCGTACTGTTCGTTAATATCTTCATTCTGGGAAGTGCAGGTTTTGTGTTCGGTTGGCCAAATGCCCTGTATTCCATGATTGCTTATTATATCGCCATGAAAATGATTGATATTACGATTGAAGGTCTGGATCAGTCCAAATCGGTCTGGATTATTAGTGAAAAATACCGTGATATCGGGGATGCCCTGACAGACCGTCTTGGACGGGGCGTCACTTATCTGGAAGGTGAAGGCGGCTTTACGGGCGAAAGCAAGAAAGTGATTTTCGTCGTCATTACCCGACTGGAGGAAGCGAAGCTGAAGAGCATCGTTGAAGATTGGGACCCGCACGCTTTCGTGGCGATCGGTAACATTCACGATGTGAAGGGCGGACGTTTTAAGAAAAAAGGAATACACTAGCGCAAGGGGACAATTTCTCAGCCTAATGGCTGCGGGGTTCGTCCCCTTTTTTGTTCTTCCAAGCATGGATCAGGTTCGGTGTGCCTTGGTGCGCATATGCTTGAGGACGTCTTCTACGGGCTGGGGAGGAACCTTGTCGATCAAGTCGCCTACCTGGTTTAGTCGTTCCTCAATATTCAACAAATGGTAGTCAAGTGGTGATACATCTTGCCGTACCTCTTCCCATGTTAGCGGAGTGGAGACCGTAGCGCCGGGGCGTGCCCGCGGGGTATAAGGAGCGGCCAGAGTTTTCCCCTGATAATGCTGCAAGTAATCAAAATAGATGGCTGTTCCACGATCCTTCTTTAACCGTTCGAGTGTGAACAGATGCGGGTGCTTTTCTGTCACAAACTGTCCGACTAATAGCCCGATGCTGCGAAGTTCGTCGAAGGTTATGCCTGTACGGATCGGAACGATAATTTGTACACCTGTGGCCCCGGATGTTTTGGGGACGGAATCCAAACCAAGCGAAGCCAGTACTTCACCGACAATAGAGGCGGCCTCCATAATACGTGGCTCCACCTCTCTGGATGGATCAAGGTCTATCATCCATTCACAGGGCAGCTTGCTTCCCGTTTCATGCAGAGAGGGGTGGAATTCCAACGCAGCTTGATTACCAAGCCAGAGAAGCTGTGGCAATTTGCCGAGCACGATATATTCAATACCATCATGCAGAGCGGTTTCAATATAGTCTGGCCGAGGACGTGGGGCATTTTTCTGATAAAAAAAATCACCATGAATCCCATGTGGCCAGCGGATGACGGTCAGCAGACGATGATGACAATATTTGAGCAGGAAGGGAGCCAATACCGCGAGCTTGCGAAGATATAGCGCCTTAGTCACGCCTGCTTCAGGCCACAGCAGTTTATCTGGGTTTGTGATAGGAATTTCCTGACCTTCAATGGTAATTGTACCTTTAACAGCTTGTCCCATAGTGCTATCCTCCTTTGGCTAATATGCAGCAAAATCTTTATTTACAGGCTGATTGTTGAGCTTATAGATCTACATATGGTTTAACATGAACGTGAAGTGCTGAATTTATCCATCAAAGGGATTGACAAGATACAATATGTATCATAAATTTATAATAAAAAATACGATATGTATCTATTAAAGTGTCTTGAGCAGAGGTAGAGGAGGAGTTTGCTTGATTGAAAAGCAAGGCGGAGGGCTGGTATTCCTGTTAAGTGTCCCTCGGAGTGGAAGCTCGCTGCTTACCGCCATTTTGCAAAACCATTCCCGCCTATTTGCCACGCAGGAAATGTGGTTTCTGCTCAGTTTATATGATCTTCCTCAGTCACATGCACGGCCATATGGAGGAACAGGGATAATTCGGCAATTTTTCGAAGGTATGGTCCCCCCCGACGTATTGGAGCAGGCCTCCCGTTCGTATGCACTTGAAATATATAATGGTCTGCTTCAAGGAACAACAGCAGATATGCTTATCGACAAATCCCCGCGTTACTATACGGTGCTGGAATTTATAGACCGTTTATTCCCAGATGCCCGCAGGCTGTGGCTTATCCGGAATCCTTTGGCCATTGTGGCCTCATTCAAAAAGGTTAATCAGCTACGGAATGGACGTTTTCAACTGCTGGAAGAACTGGGGAGCCCGCATTTTAATATGAAAATGACGGATATTACGGTTGGTTTATTCCGTTATGCTCATTATTTTGCTACACCTCATCCACTTGCATACCCGCTTAGGTATGAACAGCTCGTATCCAATCCAACGATGGAGATCGAGAAGCTGTGCGGTTTTCTGGGGATCAAGTATGAGCCGGGGATGGAAAAGTACGGAGACTTTGTGGATACGCCCAAATCCAGTCTTTTTTATAGTATGGGAGCGGGCGATCCCTTCGTAGGAGAGCATGAGCAGGCGCATCAGGATTCGGTACATAGCTGGCAACATTTGTTGAGTAAAACGGAAATTGAGCTGTATTGCAGAAGCATTGGGTCCCGCATGTTTAGGCAGCTTGGTTACGCGGAAGCGCTGGAGCAGGCTGAACAGATGACTGGAGTCCGCTTTGAAGATGAGCCGGATATAGAGCTGCTGAGTCGACGTACACAACAATTCCTCCAGCAAAGCGGCTTTGAATGGAAGGCGGCTTATCGGATGCTGGAAGAACAGGATGCAGATAACAGAGAACTCGTGATAAATGCAACCCGTCATGCAGCATCTCAAGATCCGGCAAGGATGCATGTGGACCAGATCGTGAACGATCGGCGGATTCAATCACTGGAAAACAGGTTGGCACATAGCTATGAGGAGCGGAACCGTCTTATCGCTCAGCTCCAAAGCTATCAACGCCCACATCAAGGTCTCCGATATCGCAGCCTCTTTGCCCGTAAGCTCGGGCGCTTGGCGTCTGTAGTGTTATCAAGTATAGGAAAAGAAAAAGGGGGAAGAACGTGAGTGCGATTGCCGGAATCTATAGCTTTGGGCATGAGTCCGTATGCACCGAAGAAGGCGGGAAAATGATGCAAGCTCTGCGAAAATATCCCGCTGACCGCGTATGCGCTTGGTGTGAAGGCTCTATTTTTTTGGGCTGTCATGCCCAGCATGTGACCCCGGAATCTGTTCATGAGCGTCTTCCCTTCTATGATGAGCTAAGAGATTTGGCAATCACGGCGGATGCAATTATTGACAATCGTTCCGAGCTGTTTGAACGGCTGGGAGTTGAGCAGGAACGGCGGCAAGATATGACGGACAGCGAGCTGATTTTGCTGGCATATGACAAATGGAGAGTGGATGCAGCCGCTTATCTGATAGGTGATTTTGCCTTTGTCATTTGGGATGCCAAGGAACATCGATTATATGGTGCTCGAGATATGACAGGCAATCGTACGTTGTACATCTACCAGCATGACCGAGGATTCGCGTTTAGCACGGTAGTCGCTCCGCTTTTGGCCCTGTCCTCTCTGCGAAAAGAATTGTATGAGCCATGGCTGGCCGAATTTTTGTCCATCCGCGCCATGCAGGAATCCGTCGATATCGGAACGACCGCATACAAGCATATCAACCAGCTTCCTCCTGCACATTGGTTCACTATGGAGGAGGGAAAGCGTACCCTTCATAAATATGCATGTCTGGATGAGGTAGAGCCACTGCGGCTCAAAACAGGGGGCGAGTACATAGAAGCTTTCCGCGAGGTGTTCACACAAGCGGTCACTGCCCGACTACGGACGCATCGCGCTGTAGGGGCTGCCTTAAGCGGAGGGCTGGATTCTGGAGCGGTTGCCAGCTTTGCCGCGCCATCGCTGCACTTGCAACAAAAGCCGCTGCATGCCTACAGCTATGTGCCTGTTCAAGATTTTACAGACTGGACACCGCCTACATTGCTGGCGAACGAACGAAGCTATATTCAGTCTACGGCTCGCTATGTGGGCAACATTCACGAGAATTATATGGATTTTGAGGGGAAAAGTCCGTTTTCAGAAATTGATATTTGGCTGGAACTCATGGAAGCACCCTACAAATATTTTGAAAACTCCTTCTGGATCAGAGGTTTTTACGAAAAAGCACAGGAG
Organism: Paenibacillus sp. FSL H8-0168; assembly: GCF_038592955.1. Lineage (NCBI taxonomy): Bacteria > Bacillati > Bacillota > Bacilli > Caryophanales > Paenibacillaceae > Paenibacillus > Paenibacillus sp. FSL H8-0168. Next base: position 1,392,392 of record NZ_CP151948.1, read on the forward strand.
CACAATGTCGGTGTACTGTTGACCGGGGCACGAGGCAACTTTACCGTATCGTGGGGCCCTGCACTAGACTATTATGCCCGGCAGTTTCGTCGTTTGCACTGGTTGCAATCCTTTCAGGGATTGTGGCGGTACAGCAAGCTTACGGGCAGGCGCATGTCACATCTACTCCCCGTAATGTTGAAAAAAGCGACTTCACTTGAATCTCATTCATGGTTGCGGCGTAGCAATCGAAGTCCTGTTCCTTCCCTGATTCACCCGGAGTTTGCCAAACGGATGCATGTAGAAGATATTCCTGTATTGAGCGGAACAGGTTGGATAAAAAATGCCGATCAGACGAGAAAAGAGAAGTTCTCAAATTTGGCGATTGCCAACAAAAATGGTGTGGTTGCGACCAAACTTTCACTACGTTATGGCCTATGGGAACGTGATCCGACCGGGGACAGCCGGGTAATTCGTTTTTGCTTATCGGTGCCTTTTGAACAGTATGTGCAAAACGGTCGGGACCGTGCCCTCATTCGTAAAGCCATGCGTGATCATCTACCTGATGATGTTCGGTTGAACCAGCGGGTACGCGGCGTGCAGCCTGCCGATTGGCTACATCGTATGCTTCCTTGCTGGGATACGTTTATGGGGGAGCTTCAACTGATGTGTCATGATTTACGAGCGGCTGAATATCTCAATATTGAGTTAATAAAGACGGCTATGGCGAAACTTCGCCATCCCCGCCCTGAACAGGCGTCTGATCCAAATATACGACTACTAATGCATAGCCTGATCGTGTACCGTTTTCTCTGTGGATTGAACTGATTCAGATTGATCCGGGCGGACAGTTCGTCATTCGTTGGAGGGGAGGTGATGAAATGAGTAAAAAAGAATGGCAGGAACCGACGATAGAGGTGTTGGATATTAGCCAGACCATGGCGGGGAAAGGCTGGAGACAGATTGATTGGGTGTCCGACCACGATGCCGATATTTATAATCCAAGCTAATAGATGGTTATACATGTTATACATGCAGCCAATGTTGGACTGGAAGCCAGACAACTGGGCCGATAACGATTGAATGAACGAAAATAGCATGATCCATTGGACTCGTATTCAATACACAGCCGTCTTTATTTCTTTCGGGTTAGAGGTGTTGCCCAAGAAATAAAGACGGGATTTTTAAAGACAGAGGAGTGAGTCCTACGTGCATGACAGGGGTGCAAATGTCAGTTGGACGAAATATACAGCCTTTGGACTCAGGATTGCGAGTGAGCTGGATCTGCCTGAGCTGATGCTGGCAGCACCAGGAGTGGTAGAGGATGTAGTCATTCGACAGGCTGATTTGACTGCATGGAGTGGTCAGCTGGAGCAGGCCAATTTTGTGATGCTGGATGAGCGATTTATGTTCCGAATACCGGGCACGGCCATTTATGCCGTCAGGGAAGGCAAGGAGATCGAGGTAAGTATATTCTCCGGGGCTGATCCTGACACCGTGCGGCTGTTTGTGCTGGGTACATGCATGGGTGTTCTGCTGATGCAAAGACGAATATTACCTATTCACGGAAGTGCGGTCGTCATTGGGGGGAGGGCCTACGCATTTGTGGGTGAATCGGGTACGGGGAAATCGACACTGGCGGCTACTTTTAGGCAGGCAGGTTATCAGATGGTTAGTGATGACGTGATTGCTGTAAAAGCTACGGGTTCCTCTGCCATTGTGTATCCAGCTTATCCGCAGCAAAAGCTGGGGCTTGAAAGCTTGCTCCAACTGGAGGCTTTACGGGAGAACAAGCATGCACGCACAATAAATCACATACGGTCCCTAACGGATGGCAATTCTGTAATGCCACATTACAGAGATCTGCGTATGCTTGCAGGTGAGCTGAATAAATATGCCGTACCCGCCGTAGATGATTTTTATAACGATCCGCTGCCCTTAGGGGGCGTATTCGAGCTGGTGGCAGATTCTCCAACCCGTGCGTTGATGCGCGAAGGGGAGTTAGTGGCAGTTACGGAACAGCCCTTGAACGTTCTGGAGTGCTTGCATACATTACTACAACATACATATCGTAGGGTGATTATTCCGCGAATGGGTTTGAGTGAATGGTCGTTTGATACAGCGGCTAGGATGGCTCGGAAAGTGGAGGGCTGGCGCTTGCTGAGGGATAGTTCCGTCTTTACTGCGTCCGAGGTTGTACAACGGGTACTTGAACTCATTCGTAAGGAGGAAAAGAGTTATGGCAGCCACTAATCCAGCTAAGGATCATTATCGCGTCATTTACAATGAAGAGGTCTACGTCAGTGATATGGACGGGGAAAAAGTGATGATGAGTATTAACACTGGTAAATATTACAACTTAGGCTTCACAGGAGGACGAATCTGGGAACTGGCAGAATCCGGTCCTTCACTTGGCGATATCGTAACAATCCTGACGAACGAATATGAGGTGGACGAGGAACAGTGCAGACAGCAGGTACATACCTTTGTGGCTGAGTTGGAGCGGGAAGGACTGTTAAAGCTTCTACGGGAGTCGGTATAATATGCGGATACAACGGCTTCTTCTCCTGTCTCCAGAGGTCAGGAGATTGTTGCCGGAAGCTTGGCTGGAGCTGGGATGGGCGAGGCTACGCCAGCGTCGTTCTTTTGGGGACTACTCAAGGATTTGGGGCATATGTATGGAAGAAACTCCATGGCAGTGTGATGTCGGGCAGGAGAAGTCCATTCAGCAGATTTCACACGCTGTGGAGCTGGCAAGCCGTTATACTCCTTGGCGCAGTAGTTGTCTTGTACAAGCCGCTGCGGCAATGACATTGCTGGGACGTAGAAAACTGGACTGCACGCTGTATCTGGGCACAGCCAAAAATGCCGCTGGCCGCTTGGCCGCACATGCATGGGTACGGAGCGGACCGATTTATGTCACGGGGAAACGGGAGATGGAAGCATTTACGGTGGTGGGGATATTCGGGAGACGTGCTGTGACGGATACAAATACAAAGATGGCAGATAAAGGTAGTTCTTTACTTTAACGCGATGAGACAAAAGAAGTCCAAAGAATCGAAGGAGAAGAATGCATGCCCACCAAGTCTGTTTTGGAACTTGCGAATTGGAATGAGGATCAGGAATTAACGTTGTTACTCTCTCTATTGGGGAAAGACTTTTCTCATTGGCAGGATAAGACTGCTGCTACCCAGCTGCGTGAGATGGATTGGGTCCGCTTTTTACGTCTGACCGAGCACCATCGAGTGGTACCTACGGTGTATCTCCAACTGAAAACATTGAATCATCCGTTCATTCCCGCAGAATTGTTGCGAAACCTTCAAGCGCAATATCATCGAAACACGCTTCGCATGCTCCATCTTCAAGCAGAAGCCGGACGTCTGACCAGGCTGCTCATAACTCATGGAATCCGTGTGCTTATGCTGAAGGGTCCTGCTCTGGCGCAGCAATTGTACGGGGATGTTTCTCTGCGTACCTCCAAGGACATCGATTTACTCATTGCCCCTGACGATATGGATGAGGCTGAGCATTGGATGAAGGAAGCCGGATATGCGCCCAAGAGCGGAGAAGTGCGTGTCCTTGGCAGTTGGAAATGGAAGGACCATCATGCATCCTACCTCCATCCGCAAAAACGGGTAGAGATAGAGTTGCATTGGCGTCTTCACCCGGATGGGGGTGGGGAACCCTCTTTTGACGAGCTGTGGAGCTGTCGGCAAATGGGTAAAGCTACAGGAGCCAGTCGGATGGTACCGTTGGCACCTGCCGACAACAGGAATGCGATGACGTCATGTATGTATACGCTTGGCAGCGAGCATCAATTTCTGTACTTGAGTGCGCATGGTGCGCGTCACGGCTGGTTCAGGCTGCGCTGGCTGGTTGACATCGACAGGCTTGCGGTATGTGCTGTCGATTGGGAGGCGCTACTGCCGATGATGCGCCGCTACGGGGGCCTGCCTGCTGGCGGGCAGGCCTGGGCGCTCGCCGCTGCGCTGTTGGGTACGCCGATACCAGAGCCGATGCGTCCGGTATCGGCTACCCGGCAGGCGCACAGGCTCGCGCTGAGCGCGCTGGCCTTCATACAGGCCAGCGTTCCCGCACCATACCCGATTGCCCACGGGTCGGGTACAGGTAGGCTTGCTCCATCAGAGCTGCTGCACAGCAGAGCTTTGGCGGAGCAAGCGGAGGCCGCCCCTCCGGATGGCGGTCCTTCATTGTGCGGTAGCTCTGGCGAAGCAGCCATGCGTACCACCCGTGGCGTTACTAGCATCACGGAAGATGCCAATAACGACGATCATAGCCCGATGAGCACCGCTAGCAGTTGTGCCCCCATTACTCCAGCTGTCGCCTCCAGCCAAGTCATGACCAGAAATAAGGCGGCTGCCCATCAGCCGGTCAGCCGCACTTACTTGCTTTCCTTAAAAGAGCCAAGACACAGACTAAGGTACCTCATCAGCCGTTTGTTTCCTTCTACGGGGGATTCGGCCGTTTTTCCACTGCCTCGCCAGCTGCATTTTTTGTATATCCCTTTACGTCCATTTCTTTGGCTGAAGCGGCGATTTTCAAAGCACTGACTCGATAGAGGATTTTGTAAAAATCCAATAAGCGGCTTTCAATGAACAATATATAGATCGAAATGGTCTAGTTCGTCTATATATTGCACTTTATGAGCGACTGGAATCGAATTTTGCAAAATCCTCGATAAGGAGTGTGCATTATGGTTCACCTGCGATTATATATGACAAAGCTGTATAGCGTGAACGGAGGTGCGTTATTTCTCAATATTGGATGTATGATCATTGTTAGCCTACTGGAGGGTTTTGGCATTTATATGCTTGTTCCTATGCTGGCGGCCATCGGCGTATTTGTCGGTCATTCAGGGATGCCATTTCTGTCTGATGGATTGGATCATTTTTTGCCGTTCGTTCCTAAAAGCTGGCTGTTGCCGGGGATGTTGATGGTTTTTGTAGTGCTGCTCACAGGGCAGGCTTTGCTTCAGCGTTACCAGTCCATCCTGAATTCGCGGATTCAGCAGCGTTTTATGCGTTCTCTTCGAATAGACGTGTACACTTCCTTTATGAAGGCGCAGTGGGCCTTTTATTTGCGTCAGCGTAAATCTGATTTTAGCCATGTGATGACGACCGAGCTGGCGCGTGTCAGTCAGGGAACGAATTTGCTTCTTCAACTGACTACAGCCGTCATGTTTACGCTGATCCAGATTGCGCTGGCTTTTTGGTTATCCCCCTCTTTAACCGGACTGGTATTTCTGAGTGGATTGGGGCTGTTTGTCGTGTTCCGCCGCTCCATTCGAAATGCCAAACAATTAGGTGATCGTACGACTGAGCTGTCGCAGGTTTATTTTGCTGGAATTACGGATCACATGAACGGCATGAAAGATATTAAAAGCAATCTGTTGGAAGCGGCGAATATCCATTGGTTTCGCTCCCTGACACAACGAATGGAGGATAATACGACCCAATTTGTCCGGCAAAATGCGTCCACACAGTTTTTTCATCGTACAGCGGCAGCTGTTTTTGTCGCTTGTGTCATATTTATATCGTTGCAGTGGCTGCATGTTACATCTGAAAAACTGATTGTGTTGATTCTTATATTTTCCCGCTTATGGCCCCGATTTGCTCTTATTCAAGCGAGTCTGGAATACATCATGTCTATGATCTCCGCTTTTGAAAGTGTCACCAAGGTGCAACAGGAGTGCGAAGCTTTCTCCGATCCATCGGTATTCAATCTATCATCTGCAGCTGTACGGCAACCCCTGTCCCTTCGTCATGGAATTGAATGCAGCCATCTGGGTTATCGCTACGATGGTGCAGCAGAGCCTGCGCTGCATCGTATCAATTTGTTCATACCCGCCCGGGGAATGACAGCCATTGTAGGGAAATCGGGAGCAGGTAAAAGTACAATGGTCGATGTCCTGATGGGTTTTTTACGTCCAACTGGGGGGCAGATTACAATAGACGGGCTTGTTCTGGACGACGAATTGTTGCCCCAGTGGCGGCAGTCGTTTGGCTACGTGTCACAAGACCCATTTTTATTTCATGCGACTGTCCGCGAAAATTTGATGCTGGCAGATAAGGATGCTAGTGAGCAGCAACTATGGGAGGCGTTACATTTTGCAGCCGCAGACAGCTTTGTATCCAGACTGCCCGAAGGGCTGGACACGGTCATTGGAGATCGCGGGATTCGTCTGTCTGGAGGAGAACGTCAACGGCTAGTATTAGCACGGGCTGTCTTGCATCATCCTCCGGTACTTATACTAGATGAAGCGACAAGTGCGCTGGATGGTGAGCATGAAGCCGCAATTCAGGCAGCACTGGAACGGATGAAAGGTCAAATGACGTTGATCGTCATCGCTCACCGCCTGTCAACCATCAGACATGCGGATCAAATTGTCGTACTGGATCAAGGCGAGGTCATACAGCAGGGGAACTACCGCCAACTGGAACAAGAGGAGCGGGGGGCGTTCAGTCAGCTACTATCGTATCAAAGCAGTCTCACCGCCACCCCTTAGCCAGACTTTTCTGTAACTCAGCTTAAGTTTCTTTACGTTTGGCAGTGCTTCTTTTCTTTTTGACTGGAGTCGGAGAGATGTTCTCGCCTGCAACAGCCTGCTGTGCTGTTGGGGCTGCTGGTTTACGCGCAGGGCGTTTTTTCGCAGAAGGGCCGGGATCGGTAACGACAGGTTGCACTGCCTCGATGCTGGCCTGAAGGGCGGCCATTAAATCTACTACGTTGGTCTGAGGCTGTGTTGGGGCGATTCGCACCTCTTCACCAGCCACTTTATGCTGAATGAGATCCAGCAGACGCTCGCGGTACTGATCCGTATACTTCGCTGCATCAAAAGGTGTAGATAGCTGCTCGATCAGCATTTTTGCCATGGTCAGCTCCTTCTCTTTAACCTCCTCCTGCCCCGGTAAGTTAGGAACTTGAGCAATGGGGCGAATTTCATCGGGGTAAAACATCGTCTCCACAGCCAAACATTCATCCAACACCCGAATAGCCGCCAGGCTGCTTTTAGAGCGGATGGAGATTTGGGCAATCCCGATTTTCCCGGTATCCTTCATAGCATTCATGAGCAACTTATACGCATTGGAGCCAGCTTGATCCGGGGACAGATAATATGTTTTCTGAAAGTAAATCGGATCAATTTCCTGCAAATCCACAAAATCCAAAATGACAATATTTTTATCCGCTTGTCCGCTAACTTGCTCCAGTTCCTCCTTGTCGAACATGACAAATTTTCCTTTTTCATATTCGTAGCCTTTTCCAATTTCCTCCCACTCAACCTCCTTGTCACAAACTGGACACTTTCGTACATAGCTAAGTGGGCTTCCACACTCCTTGTGAATATAACGCATGGAAATGTCCTTATCCTCCGTAGCTGAAAACATTTTAACGGGCACATGAACCAGCCCGAAGCTGATCGCGCCTTTCCAGACCGTATGCATACCGCCAGTCCCCCTTTTCTTAAATCCGCATTTTGCATCCTTCGTTTCCGGTCAACCCGTGATATGAGCAATATGATTTTTCACTTAGTATGCTTCGTACAAGTGATTGTATGAGGTGCAAATGAAGCCTGCAAATTACTTCCGTTTGCGCATGATTACAGCAATTTTGGTGCATAGTAAGGCATATCCTATTCAAAAGGAGGTACACAATTTATGTCCGAAAAATCCTATCCTCGGCAAATCAGGCATCGTGTGGGCCAAAGCCATATCGCCTTTCGGGGACCCGCCGGAGGCGAACAGGATGCATTGCCGCCCGAGTTTGCCCTTTCCCATGGAATCCAGCCGCCTTTTCCCGTAGCTGTGGCTCATGTGGATTTGGAGGCTGTAGTTTCAACCTCTCCTTCTCACAGCTTTCCATCATTAGACGTTGAACGGATTATAGATGAAGACTAGTGACCTATATTTCTGAAAGAATGCACACAACAACAATCAGGAGGGGAAGAATAGCATGAACGTGGACCGAGCAAAAGCCATTTATGATTCATCCGAAAATATTGCCGTACAATTGGATGGTAAACCGATCTGGATTGAGCATGTAGACGAAGCGAACGGTATGGCAACGGTACAGATAGGTAGCAGACCCGGCAATACCCAAACCGTCCGTGTGGATCGTCTGGAGGAGCGGTAGGAGGGGGCACCAAACAGATTTTTTCCCATAGTATGGAGTGTATGGTCGCTCAAGGTTTAGCGGAATTCTTTTCGAAGGCATCCTCTTTAGAAAGATCTTGCACAGCTGTAGGCTTTCATCGCAGAATGCTACTTGAAAGGTCCCACTCCAACAAAAAAAGGCTCGCAATTGCTCAATGAGCAATTAGCGAACCTTATTTGTAATAATAAATGCAGTCGTAGGGACGAGTTAAATGCCAGACAAGTTAATTTGAAGGTGCAGCTGGTTCCTTTCTATGAACTTTAAACTGCTATGGCCCTCAAATGTGGTGAAACTATCAGTTTAGCCTCTGTTGCTAATTGAACGTCTTCCACCGTCAAACCCGGAGCAATTTCTTTCAGCATCAGCCCTTTACCCGGAATAACATCGATGACAGCCTTTTCGGTTACTATGGTCTTTACAACATTTACAGCAGTCAAGGGCAGCTTGCATTGTTCCAGTATTTTCGGCGCCCCATTTTTGTTCACATGCTCCATGGCTACAATCACTCTCTTGGCTCCAACTACCAAATCCATGGCTCCTCCCATACCTGGCACCTTTTTCCCAGGGATCATCCAGCTTGCAAGGTTGCCTTTCTCGTCGACCTCCAGGGCGCCCAGCACGGTGATATCCACATGCCCTCCGCGGATGATGGAAAATGAAAGTGTACTGTCAAAAAAGCATGCTCCTTCCATGGTTGTAACGTAGTTTCCGCCTGAATCGATACAATCGAGCCTTTCTTTTCCCTGAGCCGCTTTGGGGCCTACACCGAGGATTCCGTTCTCAGCCTGCAGCATAATATGAATGTCATCGGGGATATAGTCCACTACCATTGTAGGCAATCCGACACCAAGGTTGACAACTTCACCACTTTTGAATTCCTGGGCTATTCTTCGAGCAATGAATTCTCTGTTATTCATGCGTTTTCACCCACCTTTACAATTGCGTCGACAAATATTCCGGGAACGTTGACATGATTGGGGTCAATTTCACCCGTCTTTACGTATTCGTCTACCTGAGCAACTACATACTCTGCCGCTGTAGCCATAACCATATTGAAGTTACGTGAAGAGCCGTTGATGACAAGATTACCTGCTTCATCAGCCTTATGGGCTCTGATTAGCGCCACATCCGCTTTGAGCGGGAGTTCGAGCAAATATTCCCTTTCATCAATTTCTATTTTCTTTTTTCCTTCCTCTACAACGGTGCCTACACCTACAGGTGTTAAAACCCCGCCCAAACCGGCTCCTCCTGCGCGTATTTTTTCAGCGAGCGTGCCTTGCGGGAAGAGTTGGACCTCAGCTTCTTTCGTCATCAGGAGCCTTCCCGTTTCCGGATTGGAGCCGATATAGGATGCAAAAATTCGCTTTACTCTGCCACTTTTTACAAGCTTATAGATAGATAATTCCGGTGTGCCTGTGTCATTGGAAACAATCGTAAGATTGCTGGCGGGATTGGTGTCGACAAGCGCACGAACCAGCTCCTCCGGAAAGCCTCCTGCCAGAAAACCTCCGACCATCACCGTGTCTCCGTCTTTGACCTTCTTAACTGCTTCTTCAGCGGAGATTACTTTGTTATTCATGGTTCCTTCTCCTTATATATATTTTTTAGGAAAGCAAACTTTATTGAAGATAATCGTAGAGGACTCTTCCATATGGAAGCGTTAAATCAGCAATAAAATGTTTCCCGCCAATATAAGATTTAACCGGCAAATCTGCCACAGGAGCGTTGACATGGGGGATCAGGCTTAACCTGGCAGGCCCTGACCAGGCTCCTTTTACAGTAATGTTCTCAAGATTATACGCTACTAACTGAGCGATTTTGGGGGTACCGTCAACATCAGGAATTAACTTTAAATTAACTTGCGTTTTTGCGATAGCTTTTGCCGTTTCCTTTTCATCAAGAATGTTATATTTGAAAGGCATAGTTCCCGTGGCCACCAGGACGTTGTTATAATGCAATGTACCCGTCAGCGTCTCCGTCTCCTCAACGATCAAGCGAGGCTTTGCCCATTTTTTTGGAAATCCCCAGACTTCACGTCCCCCCAGAATAGCAGGCGCGTTATCCAAATACATTTGGGCAACAAAATTGCAGGGTTCTCCATGAAAAGTACACGGAATGACAATACCACTTTCCTCATAGCATCCTAAACCGGAAGAATCGGGCATCTTGATCCATTCATAGGAGACCGTATTGCTTCCATCCGGCTCAAGAGGTTCTGGGACCGCCTGTCTTATCGCAGCGGGATCAGTCTCGTAGGTAATGATAAAAAATTCCCGGTTGATGAAGCGGTATGGTGGGCGCCCGTAGCTGCCGCTAGCCGCAGGCATAGATTGGAGTGAAAGTACATCTTTTTGATTCATAGCGATCTCCCTTCCTTTTAAGAGATAGTTCTAAAAGTCATCCTGAACACGCACTTTAAATGAGCGCATTTTCAACTAGCATCGCTATTCCCATTCCTGTTCCGATGCATAACGAGGCGATACCGTAGCGTGAAGATCTTCGCACCATTTCGTGAACCAACGTAGTCAATATCCTAGCACCGCTGGCACCGACAGGATGCCCGATCGCGATTGCGCCGCCATTGACATTCACTTTGTCCAGACTGACCCCTAGCTCTTTCACTACCGCTAATGCTTGTGAGGCAAATGCTTCATTAATTTCAAAAAGATCAATGGCATCGATGGATATACCTTGCTGCTTAAGAAGTGTCGAAATGGCTTTCACTGGCCCCATTCCCATATATGCAGGGTCAACGCCAACAAGTGAATAACCTTTGATATATGCCAATGGCTTTAATGCATGTTCCTTGCATTTGTCTTCCGATACTACAAGCACGGCGGCCGCGCCATCATTGATTCCTGAAGCATTTCCGGCGGTAACCGTCCCGTTCTCCTTAAACGCAGGTTTTAATTGAGAAAGTTTTTCTTGCGTTGTATTTCCTCTTATGTGTTCGTCCTCTGTGAAAGAAATAGTTTCTTTTTTGGTTTTGATCATGACCGGAACAATTTGCTCTTCAAAAAGCTTCTTGTTTTTTGCTTCTATGGCTTTTAGCTGGCTTTGATAGGCAAATTCGTCCTGTTCAAGTCTTGAAATTCCATATTTCTCGGCAACATTTTCTGCGGTAATTCCCATATGGTAATGGTTGATCGGGCACGTAAGGCCGTCGGCCACTAGGGAGTCTACCAACTCACCGTTGCCAAGTTTGTAGCCGTTTCTTGCATTCCTTAGCAGGTAAGGGGCATTCGACATGCTCTCCATGCCTCCGGCCAAGACGATGTTGCCTTGTTCAGCCAATATTGAATTGTAGGCTAAAGCAACGGCATGAAGTCCTGAACCGCAAACCGTATTTATCGTTGTTTCGGGTACATCAATAGGGATACCGGCTTTTAATGCCGCCTGTCTGGCAGGATTTTGTCCATTGCCCGCCTGAAGAACATTTCCCAAATAAATCTGATCGATCAAAGAAGGCTCTAATTTACTTTGCTGAAGGCATGCTGTCATCACAGTTGCTCCCAGTTCGGAAGCGCTTAGAGGCGCAAGGGTTTTGTTAAAAGAGCCGACCGCTGTTCTCAACGGGCTTACTAAAGCTACCTTTTTCATTAAAAACTCACATTCCTTTCGCTGTGTTCAAGACACAATACATCCATGATTGCACTTCAATTCGTAATTTCCGCTCTTAACCTACGAGACGCAGCGACTGCAAGATACATTTGCATGCGGGCATATCATGGTGCCTAAGACAGTGAGTGTGACGGTTCGATCGCCTTCTCTCATTGGAAATTAAAACCATTTTCATCATAGTTCTAATGCAGATTTTGCTCAATGTCCAAATATTTACACATATCTATGTACAGATGTTTATAGAGCCATATAGGCCACAATAATTAGGCTATTCTAATGTTTTCTGTTAATTTCTTAATTTTTCTGAAAATCATGATCATAAATTGAATTTTATGTTAAAAATGAAAATTTCAATCCATACGTGAAAAAGTTTTCTTCGCAAATATTATCTAACTCATCGCTGGGAAATAAAAAAAGCCTCCAGAATTTTCTGAAGACGGCTTTGCCTTTCAATATTCATGATCTTCGTCCTATTGTGCCAGCTTGCTTCTCGTTAAAGGTGTCACTCGAAAGGGCGGTTTTTCACATGAACTAAAAAAGAAGCCGACTTGCTTGAAAGCAATCGGCTTGGAACATTAAACTTCAACAACTCACGAAAAATGTACATCTTCCGTCGCGAGTAAACGCACAAAACGATTGCCAAGCATCCCATTATGATGAGCTACAATTTGTTCACTGCTCAGCACCTTGCTATCAAATGTACTATGTGCATCCAATACGAGTACGTTGTTCTGGTATCCCAGACTATAGGCGCTTCGGCAAGTCGTGTCGAGGCAAAACTCGGTCTGCATCCCCGCAATTACGAGTTGATCGGCCCCCAGTTCCTTCAGTACATGGCCCAATTCGGTTTGGTAGAAGCTGTCCCAGGATGATTTACGGACAATTCGTTCATGAGGAAGAGGACGCACTACGTCGGCGATAGCCCAGCCTACACTGTTTTCTCGGAAATCCTCATCCGCTTCATCGGTATGCTGTACAAAAATCACCGGTGTACCTGTAGCTCTGGCTTTGTCCAAAAGCTGCTGCAAATGCGCTACAACTTCCTGTTCACGATACAGCTTCTCATCATACATGAACATAGCCTGCTGAACATCAATCATGAGTAAAACGGTTTGCCCCATCGTTTCAATCCCTCCCTGTGTGTATCACTAACTTACAATAGCATGTCTTCATGCCTTGCGGCGACATAAGGTGAACTATATAATAAAGAACAAGTTGGAACGGTCCGATTCGGACGAAAGGTGATTAAAATATATGACAATTTCGCAGGAGCAGTTTACGTTCCGTTCTGTCTCAGAGGCACAGACCGGGTCATTGGCAGGTTTTTTGGCAGCCAAAGCGGTTCCCGGAACGGTGATTGTGCTGGATGGAGATCTGGGAGCGGGCAAAACTGCTTTTTCCAAGGCTTTTGCCGGCCATTTAGGTGTGCCGGGCATCGTAAATAGTCCAACCTTTACCCTCATTAAGGAGTACGAGGGCCGATTGCCTTTGTATCATATGGATGTGTACCGGATTTCCCAGGACGAGGCGGAGGATCTCGGGCTGGACGAATATTTTTACGGGACAGGAGTATGTCTGGTGGAATGGGGTAGTATTATACCGGATATATTGCCGGAGCAGCGGCTTCACATGTATATAGAAACAACGGATGTGGGGGAGCGCTTGATTCACCTGACCGGGTACGGCGAGCCTTATGAACAATGGTGCCGCAGTTTGCGGGAGAATGGAGTTTGAACCATGCAAAGAGAGCATACAGATGTGAATGTAAAGCCGCGTGAGCGGTTTTTGACGTTAGATACAGCGACGACCGTGATGGCGGCCGCTCTGATGAACGGAAGAAAATTGCTGGGAGAAAGCAACGTCTATGGCGAACGTAATCACTCCGTGCATGTGATTACCGAGCTGGAACGACTGCTGAATGAAGAAGGGCTGACACGAGATGATGTGGATGGTATTGCAGTTGGTGTTGGACCGGGGTCTTATACCGGTATCCGGATTGCGGTGACCGCAGCCAAAACACTCGCTTGGGCCTGGGGTATCCCGGTGACGTCCATATCCACTTTGCATGCTTTGGCGTGGGGTGGTTGGAATCGCGGCATCGAGATGAAGGGACAAGAAGATAAAAATGAGTCTGTGAATAACGGTTCGTCCGGAGTGCAGGCAGCAGACTGGATTGTGCCTGTGCTGGATGCGCGCCGTGGTCAGGTTTACACGGGGCTGTTCGCCGTGAATACAGTTGACGACGTCGAGAGTCCGCAACGGCTGGAGCCAGATGCAATTCGCTTAATGACTGCTTGGACCGATGACCTGCTGCAACGGCTGGAGGCTTTGCCCTCTGAAGAGCGTCCTCCAGTCATTTGGCTAGTCGGTGAGACGGCGGTTCACGCCGAAACAGCCGAGCGCCTGCGTGCTTGGAGCGAGCTACGTATCGTACCTTATGAGCTGGAGGGAAGATGGGTTGGCCGCCTTGGGGCGGATAAGCTGCTTCGTCAGGAACATGACGAGCTACATACGCTGGTTCCTAATTATACCCAGCTGGCGGAGGCGGAAGCCAATCTGCTTCGTCAGCGCTGAAGAGAGCGGTGAACAACATGGCAAAGAACATACAGCGGGAAGAGAAACTTGAGTTTCGCTTGATGCAACTGGATGATATTCCCGATGTGCTGGAGATTGAGCATGAAGCGTTCACGCTGCCGTGGACGGAGGAAGCATTCCGCAATGAGCTGACGATGAATCATTTCGCTAAATATATGATTATGGAACTAGACGGACGAGCCATTGGTTACGCAGGCATGTGGACGATTATGGATGAGGCCCATATTACGAATATTGCGATTCGTGAGGCTTATCGCGGACGCAAGCTTGGGGACAAGCTGTTGGATGAGTTGATGCAGACGGCATCTTATTTAGGGATGGAACGTATGACGCTGGAGGTGCGGGTAACGAACCGGATCGCTCAGGGCTTGTATGAGAAAAAAGGCTTTAAGCCCGCAGGTGTGCGCAAAGGCTATTATTCGGATAATAACGAGGATGCCGTGATCATGTGGGCGGATCTTCCCGCGCATGGGGCATCCGGTGAACAGGAAGGAAGCGTGCAGAAGCAATGACGCAAGAGGAAAAAGCAGGTACAGGCTCCGCCTCCGGCGAGCCTTGCTATATACTGGCAGTGGAAACGAGTTGTGATGAGACGGCTGTTTCCGTCGTGAAAAATGGTACAGAGGTGCTCTCAAATTTGATTTCCAGTCAGATTGAAACACACAAAGCCTTTGGTGGTGTTGTGCCAGAGGTGGCTTCACGCAAACATGTGGAGAGCATCACCTACATGCTGGACGAGGCCATGCAAACATCGGGAATTACCCCTCGTGAGATTTCGGCGGTTGCCGTGACACAAGGACCAGGACTGGTTGGCGCATTGTTGGTTGGAATTGTCGCTGCCAAGAGTGCTGCCTTGGCGTTCGGCAAGCCATTAATCGGGACGCATCATATCGCGGGACATATTTATGCCAATCAGCTGGAGCATGATATCGTATATCCGTGTATTGCTCTCGTTGTGTCAGGAGGACATACAGAGCTGGTGCTGATGGAGTCCGAAGGTCATTTTCAACTCATTGGTCGTACAAGAGATGATGCGGTTGGGGAAGCCTACGACAAAGTAGCGAGAGCGATTGGGTTTCCGTATCCGGGTGGCCCGCATGTGGATCGTGTGGCTCATGAATCGGAGGAAGTGGTTACTTTACCGCGTGCATGGTTGGAGCCGGATTCTTATGATTTTAGCTTTAGCGGTTTGAAATCTGCGGTGCTGAATGTAATTAACCAGACGAAAATGCGCGGAGAAACCGTTCATGTGGGAGCGATCGCAAGAGGCTTTCAAGAGTCGGTCGTCGAGGTGCTGGTGGAAAAGGCGATTCGTGCCATGTGTGAATACGGTGCGAAGCAGCTTCTGCTTTGTGGCGGTGTGGCTGCTAATCGCGGACTGCGTACAGCATTGCGGGAGCGCTGTGAGGGCGAAGGAATCGAGCTGCTTGTACCATCGATGAAATATTGCACAGATAATGCAGCGATGATCGGCGCTGCGGCCTACGCCAAATGGAAGCGCGGGGAATTTACCTCATTGGATATGAAGGCTGATCCAGGACTGTCTCTGGAAGAATGGTCTGTCCAAACTTAATTGAAGAAGAATGAGCAAGACACGGCACAGTTGAGTCGTGTCTTTTTTGTTCCGCTCCATAACTATCAAAAAAATATAAATTCAAGAGGATAAAATACAGGAGTTTGAGCAAATGAATGGCAGCATCTCATTCACTCGCATGATTCGTCACAATTGTTCACGATTTTTCATGATCCATCAAAAAAATCCGGAATTTTGATATTGCCCGAATAATAATGTGATTTGTCAAGTTGTGAACAAAATTATCCACATATACCGCTTCGAATGTGGATAACCGATCCCGAAGCAAGCAGGCTAAGACTTTTTGGAGATAGCAAGTTGGGGGATATGTAACACCTTTAGTTCTTGTGAAATCTGTGGATAATGTGGATAAAAGAGTGGATAAATTTGGTTTTCATTTGAAAATGGCTTTTTATCAATAAAAAAATGGCCCGAATGGCCATTTTTCAATCTTATTCATACACATAAGCTGTGGATAATCTTGTGTACAAAAATATAGAAGAGGAAAATGTGAAATTTTTAAGGCTAAGATTTTATGCAGTAGTTTTTATTCTTCTAACAGCTCTTCCCAAGAGGTATAGGTTTCAGTCAATTCCTGTTTATGGGTGTCGAGTTGTGCCTGAATATTCTGAAGCGCTGTGTAATCCTGATAAATCTCAGGCAGGGTCATTTGTTCCTCCAGCCCTAAAATTTGTTCTTCCAGCGTTTTGATCTGGTTTTCCAATGCCTCCAGCTTGCGTTGACGGCTACGTTCCTCGCTTTTGGCTTGTTTGTCTGCCGCATAGGTGGCGGCGCGTGATTTGGATGTGGTCTCGTCTGTCACGGATGCAGAGGTAGCCGATGTTTTGCCGCGTGTGGCCTGATTTGCCTCCAGAGCTTCCTGCGCAATTTCCTCTAACTCCTGCTTTTTGGCTACATAGTCATCATAATTCCCCAGGAAATGTTCTATCCCCCCAGGATGAAGCTCGATGACACGTTCCGCCATTTTGTTCAGGAAATAACGGTCATGGGAAATGAACAACAGCGTACCGTCATAGTCCATCAAAGCTGCTTCCAGCACTTCCTTGCTAAACAGATCCAGATGGTTGGTAGGCTCATCTAGAATTAACACGTTGGCTTCGCGCAGCATGAGCTTGGCCAGAGATACACGGGCTTTTTCCCCTCCGCTTAATGCAGCTACCTTTTTTAGTACATCGTCACCGCTAAACAGGAAATTACCCAGCACTGTACGAATACGTGCTTCTTCCATATGAGGGTACTCGCTCCACAACTCCTCCAGTACGGTATTGGCGGGGTTCAGGTTCGTCTGCTCCTGGTCATACAGGCCGATTTTTATTTTCGTGCCCCAGTGGATGGAGCCAGCAGCAGGTTTAAGTGATCCGGTCAGACATTTGAGCAACGTCGATTTTCCGATCCCGTTCGGACCAATCAGTGCCACGGTATCTCCACGTTTTAAGTCGAACGATGCATGCTGGAATAAAGGCTTTTTACCTTCATACCCCACAGAGAGGTCACGTACCTCCAGTACTTCCTTACCTGACATATGGGCTGTTTCAAAGGAAAAATGAGCCTTTTTCAAGTCTCCCATGGGCCGATCCATACGCTCCATTTTATCTAGCTGCTTGCGCCGACTTTGAGCGCGTTTGGTCGTGGAAGCCCGCACGATATTACGTTGTACGAATGCTTCTAAACGGGCAATTTCTCCTTGCTGCTTTTCGTAATGCTTCAGATTCGTTTCGTACTCGGCAGCCTTCAGCTCCATGTAGCGGCTGTAGTTGCCTGTATATCGAGTAGAACGATGGCGTTCAATTTCAATAATCGTCGTTACCAGTCGGTCCAAGAAATAACGGTCATGTGATACAACCAGCAGAGAACCGGAGTAGCCGCGCAAATAATCCTCCAACCAGGTCAGTGTTTGAATATCCAGATAGTTGGTAGGCTCATCGAGCATAAGGACATCTGGTGCGAGCAGTAGGATGCGCGCTAGCGCAAGCCGAGTTTTCTGTCCTCCGCTCAGAGTAGCTACGGGCGTCTCAGGTGCAAATGAACCAAAGCCCATACCGTGCAGCACGCTGCGAATACGGGTCTCCATTTCATAACCACCGTGATCCTTGAACCAGTCTGAACGACGTGCATAGCGTTCCAGCAGATCTGCGTAGCGTTTTTCGTTTTGAGCATTGGCTAGGTCAGCGATGTCCTGTTCCATTTGCCGCAGTTCCCGTTCCGCTTCAATCAGGGGAGTGAACACCAGCATCATTTCCCCCCAGATAGAACGGTCAGAATTCAAGCCGCTGTTTTGCGCCAAATAACCGATGCTGGTCTCCTTCGCCTTGAAAATTTGTCCACTGTCATAGGATATTTCACCAGCAATAATTTTGAGCAGGGTCGATTTGCCTGCACCGTTCACACCTACGAGTCCAATACGTTCACGTTCCAATATTTGAAGGTTAATCCCGTCCAGAACGGGCTCAATTCCATAAGATTTAGTAATTCCGGTTACTTGCAATAGCATAGCGTATCGTTCCTCCATTACATTTTGCACAGTTCTACCTGCTTTCTTTACAGGTACCTTCCTTCCAGTTTACATGAAATTACCCACTATTGCACTGCTTTCACCCTGTAAACCCTTGAGCCGCGTGTAGTCAATTTGTATAAACAATGATAAACTTAAACGAGAAGTGAAAAAGAATGAAAAAAACTTGCAACGTACAGCACTTACTGACAAATGGGACAATAGTAACGTTTTAAAGATTATCGACGATTGTGCGGGAGGGCGGATGTGATGGATGTCTGTAATGTGAAGAACGCGCTGCGTTTGCAGCAACGGGAAGCGCGTGACTCCATGGACCCGCTGACAAGGCAGAAGGCATCGGCTGTGGCCTGTCGGCATGCAATCGAGGCATGGGAGCAGCTTAGAATAGACAGAAACGGAGATAAGCTAACCTTATTTAGTTATCTCTCTTTTGGCAGCGAGATTTCGACGACTCCCCTCATTGAGCATTGCTGGTCACAGGGAGATCGTGTCCTAGCCCCAAGAGTGGATCCGGTAACTCGGACGATGGAGGTGAGGGAGATGGATCAGTACGGAGATATTGTACCCGGCATCTGGAACATCCCTGAGCCTGCTTTGACATGCAAGGAATGGTCGCCTGAAATGTGGACGGGAATTGACTGGGTTGTTGTGCCCGGCTTGGCCTTTGATCGTCGTGGGGGCAGGATCGGCTACGGCGGAGGCTATTATGACCGCTTTACCGTACAGGTAGAGGCAGAGAAGCATAACAACAGCCATGTAGGCCCGCTGTATGTCTCGCTGCTGTTGCCGGGACAATTGCTGACACAGGTGCCCATGGAGCCAAGGGATTTGCGAGTGGACGTGCTGTTTACTCTGGATGGACGCTTAGATTGTGATTATTGACAAATGATGAATGAAGTAAAGTTGGGTATGTGAAAGGAGCTGTGAGGGAGTCGTGGATTCCTTTACTCATTTTAACGAACAGGGACGGGCTCGGATGGTAGATATTTCGGGTAAAACGTCTACGATTCGTACAGCAGTTGCCGTGACTCAGATTACGATGAATCCGGCTACATTGACGGCTGTAAAAGAAGGAAGAATCGGCAAGGGTGATGTTCTTGCTGTGGCCCAGGTCGCAGGGATTCAAGGCGCGAAAAAAACGTCAGACTGGATACCGATGTGTCATCCACTGGCCCTGACAGGCGTGAACATTACTTTTTCCGATAATGGACATGATGTACTTCATATTGAAGTTGAAGTGAAGACCGAGGGTAAGACAGGTGTAGAAATGGAAGCTTTGACAGCGGCTTCAGCCGCAGCGTTAACCGTGTATGATATGTGCAAGGCGCTGCAAAAAGATATGATCATCGGCCCTACCATGCTGCAATCCAAAACAGGGGGCAAGCATGGGGATTTTCAAAGGGAGGACCACCGGGAACCTTGACATAGACAACATTGTCGCCGAGAGGGTACTGTGATGTGATGGAGGATGCAGCGTGGCTGTTTCTGATTTTCAGAAGAGAAAGTATTCTTTCATGATAGGAGAAGGGTGATCTTATGGTGTGGAAAACGGCGATCCTAACAGCCAGTGATAAAGGGGCAAGGGGAGAGCGTGAGGATACAAGCGCACAGGTCATCCGGGAACTCATCGAAGAAGAACTGGGCGGAGAGATTGTGGAATACCGGATCGTTCCCGATGAACCGGATGAAATTATTGCGGCTTTAATCGAAATGACCGATTATTTTCATGCAGACCTGGTACTAACTACGGGTGGAACCGAGCTGGCGATCCGTGATGTGACACCGGAGGCGACTAGGCGGGTTGTGGAACGGGAAGTGCCAGGCATGGCGGAAGCCATGAGAATGATCGTGATGCAGAAAAATCCAGCGGCTATGCTATTCCGTGGAATCGTAGGAATACGCGGACGTACACTGATCGTCAATTTGCCAGGAACGCCCAAAGGTGTGCATGAAAATTTGGCAGCGATAATGGACCAACTTCCAGAAGCGCTGCTTATGGTGACAGGCCAGTTCCGGTAGAAGGCAGCACATCGTGTGTGGTATGATACCTATAAGAATTTATAAGGCCGTATACGGACAAAGATTCTTATTTTGTCCGTCAACATAAGGAGGATTACTACACATGCCCAATATTGGAGCACCGGGTTATATTTTGTTGATCATTCTGGCGCTGCTGTTATTTGGTCCGAACAAGCTGCCTGAGTTGGGTCGAGCTGTAGGGCGTACATTCCGTGAGTTTAAAAACGGGGCACGCGATATTTTATCAGAAGATGAACGGACTGAGCGTAAAGACAGCAAAGATAGTGTGGTCAAAGCATCACAAACGACGTCTTCAGAAGTTCAACCTCAGCCTGAGGATAAACGCTTGTCATAGATTTAGTGATCGATTCTTGATCTTGTACAATAAACAAAAGCCTCTTCTTCAGTGAAGGGCTTTATTTTTTAGGAGGCGCTGCTGCGTTCCGTTCAGAAAGGAGGAGTGGACTTGACCCCATCAGAGCATGAAATGCCGCTAATGGAACATCTGGGAGAGCTTCGCCGCAGAATTATCTATGTGCTAATTGTATTTGTATTGGCACTGGCTGGTGGTCTGTTCGCGGCGGGTTCTGTCTATGACTGGCTTATTCGCTCCGGTTCGGCGCAAGCTTTTCAGTTAAACGCGTTTTCCTTTTGGGACGGGATCGGTATCTACATGAAGATCGCCATGATCATCGGGATTGCAGTGGCGCTACCGTTTGCCTGCTACCAACTGTGGAAGTTTGTCAGCCCGGGCTTAAGACCGCAAGAACGGAGTGCGACTTTGCGCTATGTGCCTTATGTGCTGCTTTTGTTCATCATTGGGACAGCTTTTGCTTATTTCATTATTTTCCCGATGGCAATTCAGTTTACATCGTCGGTCACCAAAAGTATGGGATTACAGGAAACGTACGGGATCGCACAATATTTCACCTTTATGTTTAATATTGTACTACCTGTAGCGCTGCTGTTTGAGCTCCCCCTGCTTATCATGTTTCTGACGGGGATTCATGTTTTAACACCAATGCGGCTTCGCAAGTGGCGGAAGATTTCTTATTTTCTGCTTGTGTTCGTTGCGGTTGTCATTACCCCGCCGGACTTTATTTCCGATTTTTTGGTGGCGATTCCGTTGCTGGTGCTATATGAAGTGAGTGTGTATTTGTCTTCGGTCGTGTACCGCAGGCAGCTGCGTGCACAGGAGGAACGTGAGGCCCAATTGCGTGTAGCTTCAGAATAATAAGGCAGGACCTGAATGGCTCAGTAAACAATTTATTCGGGTCCGCGCTACATGTCACTTGCAGATGATGAATGGCATTTGTATATCATGACTATTTATAGAGCATAACAGCAGCAGCTTAGCTGCCTTAAAAATAACCATTAGCCTTGAGTTAACGGTTATTTTTCAGATAGATGGATATAATCGGGAAGGGCTGTCTATAAAAATTCCCATAAAAAATACATTAGGGACTTGAAATTCAATCCCAAGTTGAGTATCATAAAGTTGGTTGTTAGCACTGACGACTGTCGAGTGCTAATACATACAACATAACAACCAAATTACAGGATAAAACACTTAATAAGGAGGCTATTTTTTCATGATCAAACCTTTGGGTGAACGCGTATTGGTGGAAGCAATTGAGCAAGAGACAACGACTTCCTTCGGGATCGTACTTCCTGACTCTGCCAAGGAAAAGCCGCAAGAAGGCAAAATTATCGCGGTTGGCGCAGGCGCATTGAAAGACGGTGCCCGTATTCCTCTGGAAGTAAAAGAAGGCGACCGTGTCATTTTCTCTAAATACGCTGGAACGGAAATCAAATATGAAGGTAAAGAATATTTGATTATGAAAGAAAGCGATATCCACGCGATCATCGGTTAACCGGAACCCGGACAAGACCTGAATATAGGAATTGAAACAAATCATTCATAATCCATAGGGAGGTTTATCACAAATGGCTAAAGATATTAAATTCAGTGAAGACGCTCGTCGCTCTATGTTGCGCGGGGTTGACGCATTGGCTAATGCTGTTAAAGTAACACTCGGACCGAAAGGCCGTAACGTTGTACTGGAGAAAAAATTCGGTAGCCCGCTCATCACCAATGACGGTGTAACGATTGCAAAAGAAATCGAGCTGGAAGACGCGTTCGAAAACATGGGCGCTCAACTGGTTAAAGAAGTAGCAACCAAAACGAACGATGTAGCTGGTGATGGTACGACTACTGCTACTGTCTTGGCTCAAGCCCTCATCACAGAAGGCCTGAAAAACGTAACTGCTGGCGCAAGCCCAATCGGTATCCGTAAAGGGATCGACAAAGCGGTTAAAGCAGCTGTTGCTGAACTGCAAGCCATCTCCAAACCAATCGAAAGCAAACAATCCATTGCTCAAGTAGCCGGTATTTCCGCTGCTGATGACGAAGTAGGCGAACTGATCGCTGAAGCTATGGAAAAAGTGGGCAAAGACGGTGTAATCACTGTTGAAGAATCCCGCGGTTTTGCAACAGAGCTGGAAGTGGTTGAAGGTATGCAATTTGACCGTGGCTACATTTCCCCGTACATGATTACAGATACGGACAAAATGGAAGCTGTACTGGACAATCCGTATATCCTGATCACAGACAAAAAAATCACAAACACTCAAGAAATCCTGCCATTGCTTGAAAAAATCGTACAACAAGGCAAGCCACTCGTTCTGATCGCTGAAGACATCGAAGGCGAAGCACTGGCTATGCTCGTTGTTAACAAACTGCGTGGTACATTCAACGCTGTAGCTGTTAAAGCTCCAGGCTTTGGTGACCGTCGTAAAGCAATGCTGCAAGATATCGCTGCCCTGACAGGCGGTCAAGTGATTACAGAAGAACTGGGTCTGGACCTGAAAACAGCTTCCGTAGACCAACTGGGTACAGCACGTCAAGTGCGTATCACTAAAGAAAATACGATTGTGGTTGACGGTGCTGGAAACAAAGCCGACATCGACGCTCGTGTTAGCCAAATCCGTACGCAACTGGAAGAAACCACTTCCGAGTTCGACAAAGAGAAACTGCAAGAGCGTCTGGCTAAATTGTCCGGCGGCGTAGCAGTCATCAAAGTCGGTGCGGCAACTGAAACAGAATTGAAAGAACGCAAACTGCGCATCGAAGATGCCCTGAACGCAACCCGTGCTGCGGTTGAAGAAGGTATCGTATCCGGTGGTGGTGTAGCGCTCCTGAACGTATACAAAGCAGTTGCAGCTGTTGAACTGCAAGGCGACGAGCAAACAGGCGTGAACATCGTGCTGCGCGCTCTGGAAGCTCCAATCCGCACCATTGCTGCTAACGCAGGTGAAGAAGGCTCTGTAATCGTTGAGCGTCTGAAACGCGAAGAAGTTGGCGTAGGCTTTAATGCAGCTACCGGCGACTGGGTAAACATGATCGAAGCTGGTATCGTGGACCCTGCGAAAGTAACTCGTTATGCATTGCAAAACGCTGCTTCCGTAGCAGCAATGTTCCTGACTACCGAAGCGGTTATCGCTGACAAGCCAGAACCAGAAAAGGCTGCAATGCCTGACATGGGCGGCATGGGTGGTATGGGCGGAATGATGTAACAAAGGGTATCAAAACCCTGTAATACCGATATTTAAAAGGCTCCCGAGAGGGAGCCTTTCTTCATTAAATCACGAAAAAATCACATTTCTTGCAAAGGGAGATGATCTTTCGTGAAATTGAAGTTCAATATATCTGCAAAGTGAATTCTTATTTTCTCATTAGCATCCTTTTTCATATGTTGAATACATAGCCGAAACAGCAGATACCATGGAAGGTGAGAAACTTTCAAAGCTGTTAAATGTTATGATAGCTGCTAATCAATATAATTTGGATGTTGATGATGTACTTTTAAGGTTTAAAAAAGAGATTGATGCCTTTACTCAACTCCCGACATCTACTGATATGTACAGCCAACAAGTAGTACCCGACTACATTGCATGGTTTGGTTACGAAATGGCCTACTATTATTTAAACAGAGAAAGGTACAGCGATGGTTTTAAACAATTGTTATTTGCAATGGTAAAGTCACATATAATTAATAATGAGACTTACTTTATAAATTGTATTGGCCTGTTTATGCGTTTCCAAGTCTATGCGACTCCTGAAATCAAAACAGAGTTCTCCAATCTAATTGAAAAGGTGTAGGACTGTTAATTGTTGCGAGTAGCTTTTTAGTTTTCATGACTGTACCTGGTATCCAAATCCTTGTGCAAGTTGGAGGTTCCTAAACGTCAGTACAGCAATCCCCGCTAACCTTAATTGGTCGGCGGGGATTTTTAGTTGAAGAACTGCTTACAGACGGATATTTCTAGGTGGAACTGGTATAAGGCCACTTTTTAAATGTTCATTGAAAATAAAAGTTTTGCCAACTACAATAAAAGAAACAACGGTAGGCGAGGACGGGGAAAATAAAGTCCTAGACTGTCGCTGTTTCATTGAACTAACGTGTCCCGTTAGCTCAATGGTTTATCTTTCCCTTGAGGGATGTTAGAAGCTCAAGTTCTCTTTTCGTTGCAGGATGAACAACTATGCTATCTGTAAGGTTTAGGGTAGATTCTTTTACCTTTCTCCCCCATTTCCTTGAAAAGGAGCGCCAATCACATACCATCTCGACGACATACTTCCTCGGCATGGGTAATACCTCTTTGGTGTCGGGATTAACAACCCAATATTCCCAATGATGCTTGTTTTTACGTTGGTGACGAAGCCATGCGTATTTCCAATTCAACTCATCTTCTAAATTCAAAGGTTTTCCAGAGTAAAATTTTTTTGCGTAAGGAAAGAATTCAGCCGGTGAAAATTTCGACCAATCATGAACAATCCCCTGAATATACAAGCCTTCCTTCCAACATTCAATTAGAACATTCAATTTGTGATTAAGGATGTATAAGAAATATTTCAAATAAGCTTTCATCATTGGATTCATATCTCCTTTCCATAATAACCTTCATTTTGCTTGAAAGGTCCCCCATGATTATTAGTGCTAATTGGCTTTCTACTTCTCCAAAAAGATAAAAAATCCCACCTCCAAGAACGAAGTCTTGGGGACGAGATCTCGTCGTGGTACCACCCCAGTTCGCTAATCTGTCTTCAGATTAGCCTCATCGAGTACGGCATGCCAACACATACTTATACTCTAGCTCTGTAACAGGAGCTCCTGTCACACCATCCCCCGAACTAGTTCAAGTTTCGATGTGATGCTCAGAGACTTGATTCAATAAGATCTCCTTTACTCCTTTTCAGCTACCAGAGTTCTCTGTTAAAGTAAACCTTATTTACTCTTCTCGTCATTGCATTTGTGTAATTTTACCAAATACCTATTGAGTTTGTAAATACAAGAATGTTGGAACTATCCTGCCCGTTAGCTTAACGTCGCCGTTCAGTCTACAACTTTTCAGCAGGCCGCCGTAATATGTTAGATCTGGAGATTAAGACAGGGAGGCGTACAGAGGACATAAAGGCGGGTTTGCTAGCCTTGGAGCAGGATAACTCTTGTGGGAAAACAAAACGGACACGCGACACATTGTAATCCTGGAGGACTGGGATAGAGATCCAAAGGTTACTACGCCGCCAACGCCCCCAGGAAGCGCTAATAGGTACTATACGGAATATTAAAACCCTGGATTGCTCCGGGGTTCATTCATTTTGTGAAACTAATTTTATCTTTGTTTTTATTCAGATAGTATTGAACTGCCCTGTTTTCGTCCGGGAACCCTTCTGTGAATTTTTCTAGATGGACGGAGAAAACTTTTCCGTTTTTGATCTCTACCGTTAACTCAGGATCGGTTTAATCAGTACCATAAGAATAATAAATTGATTCGGATGCGTTCATTTGAGTCAATGGATTGCCTAGCTTTTCCACAACTTTTTTTACTGTATCACCCACCACGACCTTGCGTTTGATACCTTTTCCCTTTTGGTAAACACTTACATATTCAAGAATTCCCTTATGGAAATGAAGGTACTGATTGTTATCAAAAAAAGCAACATTTCCACTGTATGCGATCTGATAATATTCCGTTTCTATTTTCATGTTTTTGAACTTTGGTTGTAGATCGGAAAAGGCGGAGCCTAGCGTCCAATCACCTATAGTAGTGTAATTTTCGTAAGGTTTTTGAGCATATACGCCAGGAAGAACGAATGAACAAAAAATGATTACTGTAAAAATTGCAATACATATTTTTTAAACGATATTGACATTCGATTATTCACCTCAGTTTTATTTTAAGATAGTCTATCAGTCCTAGGAATATTTTTCTATATATTCACAAAATAGACCAAATGAATTACGCTTATAACAACACATACGGAAGCACCGTTGTGCAATCCAAACCCATAGGGGCACTTTACTGACTCAAGTTGGTGGGGTGTCTTTTATTTATGAAGTCTTAAATTTATTTTCCAGAAAATTCTTGACAAATTCATCTGTGGTAAATTATAGTAAGCCTATATCTGAGAAAAGGGGACTTATTATGAAGAAAATGTTTATTTCATTATTTTTAGGAGTGCTTATAACAACTGGTTTATCTGTATCAAGCTTCTCTTCTTTTACATCAGTTGCTGATGCAAAAGCGCTTAGGTATACAGTTACTCTTCATCCGAATGAGACTTATCAATTAGGATATGGTCCAGGTTATTGGTACTACACGGGGAGTGGAAAATCAAAGGATTTTACAGTATCCTCAAGAGGGCTTATTGAAATATTTCCAAACCCAGAAAATATTTCGTATTTTGGAGCATATGCTGGTGAGATATCGGTTGTTGATAGATTTGGTGATGAAGTGGAAACAGTAACGCTTAAAATTAAATACTAATATTGTATCTAATAACTCTTATTTTCGTTTATAAACAATTTAACACGTAAGAAAACAAACAACGCTCTTCAATCTGAAAACATCGGTGACACCCTACTGGCTAAGCTAGTGGGGTGTTTTATATTCATTTTTCATTGGATATCAAAATAAACAGTTGAAAAGCCGATATCATAATTACTAACTAATGAATATTTAGGAGGATTATAGATGGTCTTTTGGATTCTTTCAGCTTTGGTCGTGGGACTCATTCTTTCAGCGATCATAGGTGCGGATATTACAGCCAGAAAAAATCGTAAACAACCGAAAATAGAACGGATAGGTGAAGTGGTTGATAAACGAGTTAATTGGACCGAAGGATCGTCTTCAAAAACATTCTACATAACCTGCGAGTTCGAAAACAATGAGCGCAAAGAAATTACAGTTAGAGACGATAAATACGGACTTTTTGTTGTAGGAGATAAAATCAAAGTAACAAGTCAAGGTACTTGGGACTGGGTAGAACGTGTAGTAACGTAAGGTCATCAGGATATTTACAGAATCACCCAACCCTTTTATACTGATAACAACACATACGGAAGCACGGTTGTGTAATCCGAAAGCATCGGTGGTACCCTGCTGGCATACGCTGGTGGGGTGTTTTTATGTTTTGGAATATAGTAAAATTCATTAATAGAATCTTAAGGAGTGAATAAAATATGCTCGAAGCTTTTCAAATCTTTCTTACCATGATCGGTTTAATATTGGTTGTTTTTGTGCCTATTATAATATCTTCAAACCGAGAACATGCGAGAAATTTAAAACAACCCAAAATTGAACGAATCGCAAAAGTAATTGATAAAAGAGTAGACTGGGTGGAAAATTCTTCAACGAAAAAATATTTTATAACATGCCAATTTGAAGGATCGGATCGGAAAGAAGTCAGAGTACAGGAAAATGAATATGGCATTTTAATCGTTGGAGATGAGGTTAAAGTAATAACCCAAGGTACTTCAGAAAAAGTCGAGCGTATTACAACATGAGGTGATCTGCATTAACCATACATATAAAGTGTTAAAGTCGGATATCGAACTATTTGCTGCTGCATTAAACCAGGTAAGAGTAATGTGGTACAGTCGCTGGGTGAGGATTTGATAGATATAGTAGACTACGGTGGCGCAGTGGAGAAGATTACACCAGAGTCAATTAGGATTAACGGATCTTATTTCTTTCGTAATCAGTTTGAATTTAGAGTAGATGTGAAAAAGGACTCCACTGGTATGTAACCAGTATGGAGTCCTCTTTATTGTTTATTTAGTTGAATACTCGCTACTTCAAACGTAAGGATTTTATTGAATATAACATAGTCTTTACGGTTGTTGAATGGACCTTTGTTGTTATTGTGTTTATCGATGGCAAAGAATGAAGGGCCTCTACCAGCATCTTTAGCGTCATACCAAGCAATGAATGCACTGAGTTCTTTTTTACTTAGATCGAATTCTTTATCAAATCCATTGTCCATTGTTACAGTCAGAATAGCACGGTCACCAGTAGGTTGTGATGGTTCGGATGGTTCAGTTGGCTCCGTAGGTTCAGAAGGATTAGGCTCAGGACTTGGTGTTGGAGTCGGCGTCGGTGTTGGTTCAGGTGTCGGTTTAGGATCTGGTGTTGGAGAAGGTTCCGGTGTCGGTACTGCATCTTTACTGTAGAAAAAGTCAAGTTCGCTTATATTTAAATCTTCAGCACTAAGTGAATAAAGAGTGATGAATCTAACACGATCTACTTTTTTTCCTTTGGAAGCTTTGTCAGTTCTCCATTACCTACGTTGGTTTCTAAAGCGTCTAACCAACCGGTGTCTTGGTCGTAAAAGATGATCCTTAAATTTTTAGAATCACTTTTAAGCTTATATGAATCAATTGTTCTATTTGTACCTAAATCAATCATAATCATATTACCTTTAGGAAGTAAATAGCTTGTTTCTTCATTGTTATCTGTAATAAGCGTTGTGTTTTTTTTGCTTGCATGCGGTCTACCTATAAAATAACTGTCAGATATCATTGCAACAACATTCTTTCCGTTGGCATACCCACCAGTGTACGCGCTCACTGATGATAATGGGAGGAAAATAGTAATAAGTAAAGTGAAGCATAAAATTAAATTGAGCTTTCTTTTCATGTATAAATCCCCTTTTTGTTTATTTGCTCAGTAATCATACAAAAACGAAAAAGGGATGTCTAAACATTAATGTATATATATTCAAATATAAGTATGATAATGTATTTAAATTTTCGAAGAGCACAGGACTCAACTTTATGGGCTATGTGCTCCGAAGGTGGAGAGGGTGCAGACATTAAATACATAAGTCCAAAGGATAACCGTGGAGCTGGATCGTGGGTAGGTCACAAGTTGGATGAATATGCAGACGGAACAAAAGTTGAATTTATCGTTAAATAGTAAATCCCCGCTAACCTTTAATTGGTCGGCAGTATTTTGTTAGACACTGAGTATGGCAACATTGAATACTTAAAGCGCCTTGGATTTATCTCCAAGGCGCTCCCCTGCTTGTAGTAACAGTTAGTTAATGTCTCCTGTGTACTGACCAGTAGTACCCCAAGCTTCGCCTTCAACGTTGTTACCGTCCGCTCTGAATTGAATTACATATTTCCCTGAAGGCATTCCATTAGGGAATGAATTAACGCTAGTCCACGTTAATGAGTCTCGTTTGCCAACAGTTTTAAAGATGTATTCTTTCCCGTTACCCTGCAAGCTCCAAGTGAGATTTGATGTTCCTGTATTCTGAACTCTAATCCTTACATGTCCATAACCTTTCTCAACGGTTAAGTCCATCGTTGGACTTGTCCCACCAAGAACCTCATGTACCTCTTGGCCAGTTCTTTGGATAACTATACCTCCATGATCCTTCGAGAATGTAATCCCCGTAACTGGTGCGGCAGAAGCAGCTACAGGAGCTACTGCCATTAGAGCCAAAGCACTTGTAAGGATAATTGCTGTGTTTTTAAACTTCATCAAAAACCGTCCTCTCGAATGGTATAATTTGTACTACTGACCAATCATACCACAGAAAAAGGAATAAAATGTACATTATTATTAACAAAATGGTAAAAAATCATTAATATTCGAAAATACATATTTCATTTGAATATTGCACGACAAATATTTCAAAACTTATTGACAGATGGTTAATTATGGACAACAATAGAATGCAATAATAAAAAGTTTTGGAATTTCTGTGTGGAAGGTGGATATGACATGAAGCATACACCTACGATTAGAGCAGAATTAGACAGATTCCTACAACAAGAAGGATTGAGTTTAACACAATTTGGTCATATTGCGGATATGAATAGGGGAGCAGTAAGTGCTATCGTGACAGGAAACAAGCCTTTGTCTGTTAACCAACTGGATCGAATTACTGAGGCTATGGGTTTACCGGAAGGTCACTTTTATGACTTATTCATAGAAAACTACATCATCGACCATCCTCCGAATATGAGGCGAATCGAGCCATTTTTATATCGCTGTGCGGAGTTGGACAAGCTGGATGCGATCCGTCGAGTGGTGGGAGCCATCATGGACAATCTACTTTATTCGCCCAAACTATTTGACATTGCAGAAGAATTGTTGTCGCAGGAACGACATGCGGCTGCATTGCTGCTCTATGAGGGGGTAGCTGAAGCGGAGAAATATCAACATTCAGAACGATTGGCAGTCTGTCAATATCGTATATTTACGATTCAAGTTGGAGACGATCAAAGCCGCAATCACAAGGCAGCTATACTATTTGAGCCTTATGTCGAGCGCCTAGATGATTTAGAACAACTTGATGCGTTAAAGGATTTGGCTAATGTGTACAGGTCTTTGCGTAAATGGGACAAGGTTGATGAAATAGCGAGGGTGATGAGAGCTAAGGCTGAAATCCAATACAATTGGAAACATCAACAGAAGAACCAAGAACGCAATGAGGCTGCTAAGAAACTAAGTCGTCCGATGTTTGTGTACATCACGTATGCCGACTTACTATGTGCGAGTGTCTGTGATGCCCGAGGCGATTACCAACAAGCTCTACAATATACATACGCCTATGCGGACTTGGATTGGGTCAGAGAGACTGATGATGATACCCTCTATTGGGTAGAAATGTATCAAGATTGGGCACGATGCAATATTTATGTAAATAAGCTCCTGTCTGGAGATGTCAGCGTGCTCTCAGATTATGTTGAATACATAGCCGAAACAGCAGATACCATGGAAGGTGAGAAACTTTCAAAGCTGTTAAACGTTATGATAGCTGCTAATCAATATAATTTGGATGTTGATGATGTACTTTTAAGGTTTAAAAAAGAGATTGATGCCTTTACTCAACTCCCGACATCTACTGATATGTACAGCCAACAAGTAGTACCCGACTACATTGCATGGTTTGGTTACGAAATGGCCTACTATTATTTAAACAGAGAAAGGTACAGTGATGGTTTTAAACAATTGTTATTTGCAATGGTAAAGTCACATATAATTAATAATGAGACTTACTTTATAAATTGTATTGGCCTGTTTATGCGTTTCCAAGTCTATGCGACTCCTGAAATCAAAACAGAGTTCTCCAATCTAATTGAAAAGGTGTGGATAGGTAATGTTGAGAAAAATGGGACTGTTAATTGTTGTGAGTAGCTTTTTGGTTTTTATAACCGTACCTGGTATCCAGATTCTTGTACAGGTTGGAGGTTCTTAATCGTCATTAAAAAGCTCTGCTAACCTTATGGTCGGCAGAGCTTTCTTCAGTGTAGGAATTACCACACGATTTACCCGAATATCTATTTCTGAAGTGATCAGCATGAAGCATACATATAAAGTGTTAAAATCGGATTTAGAACTATTTGCTGCTGCATTAAGCCAGGCAAGAGTATATATGGTTCAGCCGTTGAACGAGGGTTTGATAGATATTGTGGATTACAGTGGAGAATATTACACCGGAGTCGGTTAAGATTAACGGAACCTTTTTCATGAGGAATCAGTTTGAATTTAGAGTAGATGTAAAGGGCTCAACTGGGTAACTGGTATGAATCCACTTTTTAAATGTTCGTTGATAACTACAACAAAAGAAACAATGGTAGCCTAGGACGGGAAAATAAACCCTAGACTATCGCTATTTCATTGAACTAACGTTTCCCGTTAGTTCAATCAATTCTGTTGCCATCGTATATGCTGGTGGCGAACCAGGTCTTCTACATTACTATATCGTCTTTCGTAAGTTTTTGGTACAGGGCTATCTTCTCGTTGGCAAGGGAAATCATGCACTCAAGTTCCTGCCGCTTGGATTCCAGTTCCACCAGATGCTTTTCAAGAATTTCTATCCGTATGTGTAAGGCAGGAGTAAAATTAGCAACTTCTTCCCCTTTTTGAATTTTATCCAGTACACATCCGTCACGAGTAAATTCCGTAATCTCCTCAAGCGACAATCCCAATTTTTTTAATCTAATTAAACATTGTATATATGAAACCTCACTTTCGGTATAAATGCGTGTCCTTCCATTTCTTCGATTTGGTTCCTGTAGCACTCCAATTTTTTCATAATAGCGAATCGTATAAGGAGTTAGCCCCGTTCTTTCTGATACTTGACTTATAGTGAGCATTGTTTTTTTATGTCACTCCTTTTTTCTAAACCAAAATTTAAAACTATTATACATCTTTAAGTCAACTCGAAGTCGATATTTGCACCTCTAACTTCATTTCAAAAATTTGTGCTTGATTTCTAGTTGACTCTAACTTGTAAGCTAAAGTTGCTAATTGATATACATGAAACATAAAAAGATAAAAGGAAATGGTATCAAACTTATTTTGATGGAGGCATAAACAATGAACAACAAATATTTCACGATTCAACAAGCAGCGGAAGGTATCTGGGGTGCTATTTCGGTACCTGGTAGTGGTTCGCTGGGGAATGCGGCAATTATTGACATTGGGGATTTGACCGTTGTTGTGGACACAACCAACCTACCGCATTCTGGTGCTTTGTTACGTCAAACCGCAGAACAATTAACGAATAAACCAATTAAATATGTGATCAATACTCATTTCCATGGAGATCATGTCAACGGCAATCAGGAATTCATGGAAAGTGATTTTATATCTACCGTTTGGACAAGAGATTTGCTATCTGAAATGGGTAAAGTGAATATTGATCTAATGCAACAAAACATTCAGAAGTTAATAAATAGCCTACATCAAGTACGTTCACAAGAAAAAAATCCGCACATGTTAACCGAAATCGGCTATGATCTTTCCGTGCAGAGAGCCCTGTATGATGCTATCCCTTCCCTTCGTAGGGTGATACCCACGATAACTTTTGACGATAAACTAGTTATAAAAGGAGCAAAACGTACTGTCGAAGTTTTATCCTACGGAGGCGGCCATTCTTTAAGCGATGCCGTTATTTACGTGCCTGAAGAACGAACCTTGATTGCTGGTGATTTAATAACCAACAAGACGATTCCGGTCATGCCATACGGTAATCCATACGCTTGGATACGCATCCTTAGACGCATTCAAAGAGATCTGAAGGTAGATACTGTCATTCCCGGGCATGGAGATGTGTCCACTCCAGATAAAATCCTAGATGTCATTCGCTTTTTAGAAAAAACGATCGCTTATGTGTCTGAAGCTGCGACGAGCGGAAAACCAGAGTCTTACTGGTTAAATGAAGGTGTATTAAATGGCTATGAAGATTGGCATCTAGCTCAGTATTTCAGATGGAATTTTCGCTGGCTCTTCAATACAATGCTTGTTCAAAATAATAGATGAGACACAACTAGCACTCCCTTTAACTCCACCAGATTCACAAGGCCAGTTCTGAATGTCAACCCGGCAGCACGTTTGGGTATTTTCAAACGTAATTGGCAGTCTGCTTGTTAGGTTAACCTGCCACGTTAGCTTAACATCGCCGTTTAGTCTACAACTTTTCAGCAGGTTGCCGTAATATGTTAGATCTGGAGATAAAGACGCGGAGGTGTACAGAAAGCATAAAAGTTAGTTGCTTACTTTTGAGCAAAATAACTATATTATGGGGCCGGATAAGTCTACACTACAAGATATCGTCATTCTGGAGAGTTGGGAGCGGGATAGAGCATACCTATGCCGCCAAGAGAAGGTGAAATATTTTAGAAAATTAAATTCTCAGAAATATCATTGCTACTTTGTATACCCCATTATACAATTGTAAGGAAGTTGTTGATTAGAATGAATTATGTGGGGGGCAAAAAACCTTATGCATCAAGGGCTTCTATGATTAGACGCCCTGTTTAACCACATAGCGTAAAACAAAAGGCTGATTATGGACACTCTCATAATCAGCCTTTTATAATGATCCAAAATGCAGTGATATATATAGATTTACGCATGATCTATAAGACCTTTTCGTTTATTACGCCTTGAATGAAAGCGTTGACATTATTTTCAACTCGCTATATACTTAGCTTAATTAAATGAATAGCACTAGGATTGTTACTGTTACGCAGGCAAAACCTAAGGAACAAAATGTTAAGATCTAAGGATCTTATGTATTTTGTTATACTTAGGTTTTTTTGTTTATAGAGAAAGGAAGGTTAAATACAAGTGGTTTCGGCACTTTGCTGAAGCCATTTTCTTCTATTTATGAGTTCACATCTGAGAGGAGCGACAAACTTGGAATACAAATATGAGCTGGTCCAGGCAGACAATCATTTTCCGTTAAAAATTATAATTCATTCCTCCAATGAACCAGCGTACATACCTAGGCATTGGCACGACAGCATCGAAATATCCTATGTGCTTTCAGGAAAAATCGATAATATCTATATTGATAGCGCGAGTTATAGCTCCAAAGAAGGAGATATTGTGCTCATTAATTCGAATGCTATTCATTCCTTCTCTGTGGCTAAGGGAAAAGGGAGAGAGGCTATAACCGTTCTGATTCCTTCTGGATTTATTCGAGAAAATGTTAACGGCAGTGACCCGATTTCATTTGACTGCATATCCATTTTTGAAACTAACGAGCAGAGATTACTGCATTTTGCGGAGCTGCGTGATTTGTTAAACACCTTATTTGTGGCTTATCTCAACCGGCATAATGACCCTTTAGCACATATCCATCTAACGTCATTATCTTATAAACTGGTGTATCTGTTATTAATGCATTTTAAAATGGATCATGAATCTATCCGTGGCTTTAACTCCGATAAATATTTGGAGCGGCTGACGTTGATAACCGATTATATCAAAAAGAATTACGATCAAAGTTTATCCTTGGATTCGATAGCTCAGGTTTTTGGGTTGTCTCCCGAATATTTGTCCCGTTTTTTTGTGAAGCATGTAGGGATGACCCTATTTCAATATATCAATGCCATCCGTCTGGAGAGATCTTTTCGAGTTCTCATGAATACGGATCATTCCATCATACAAATTGCGCTGGAGCATGGATTTCCGAATGAGAAGTCTTTTGCCAGGGTATTTAAAAAGGTTTATCAGGCAACACCGCATCAATATCGAAAAGAGAACAAGAGGTATTCTGGAGCAAGGAGTCAGTAATTGACCTAAATTAGGCTAATAAAAGACCGGATACAAATAAAAAAATCATTAAAATAAATAATGTAAGCGTTTTATTAATGGACCGGGAGGTAAGACATCATGTTTAAACGGTTTCAAAAGGCTGCTAAAACAACTATGTTATTCACTTTAGCTATCGGTACGACCCTTGCTTTCAATTCCGCTGCATGGGCCAAGGATGTAAAGATACACCCCACCTCGTACCGGACGGTTGCGGAGGTTAAGGATTGGGGGGCAGCCATTACGAAGATCATTGTTAACCTGGGTAAGCCAGTACCTAAAGATGCGATAACAAAGGATACATTTAAGGTGCATGTGGGAAGAAGCGACAGCCGATTGGTAAATCCCTTTATTGAGAGTGGCAACCGGAAAGTCACCAAGGCCTATGTATCGGACAAAAGTGGCAACCCTGTAAATAAAACCGGAAGCTACGTTGTATTAGAAATGGAAGTCGGCCCGGCCTTAACACTAAGCTCAGCTATTCATTATGATGCGGCAGGTTCCGGGTTTAACGCATGGAATGATAACAAATACACAATCACGCAGCAAAAAGCTATTAAAACCACATCAGGAACGATTTCCGGCTTGAAAATTGATACTTCCGCAGGTCAGATACGGAAGCTAGTTGATCAATTTGCAACCGGCAAAGCTACTTTTGACGGGATTACTTTAACCTATGCGGACTATGCACCGTCAAAAGACAAGGTGAAAAATCCCTTGGTGATC
The DNA here is from genome assembly GCF_038592955.1 of Paenibacillus sp. FSL H8-0168. NCBI lineage: Bacteria > Bacillati > Bacillota > Bacilli > Caryophanales > Paenibacillaceae > Paenibacillus > Paenibacillus sp. FSL H8-0168. Next base: position 1,429,015 of record NZ_CP151948.1, read on the forward strand.
TGGCTGCATGGTATGGGTGAGGGAGGTACAGATCCGACGATTCCGATTTCCGGAAATAATGCAGCGAATTTTGCATCTAAAGATATTCAATCCTATTTTGAAGGGGCTTATGTGCTGGCACCTCAGACTCCAACCTACTGGATGGATGGTTTTACAGGCTTCGGAGACGGCACCTCCAAATACGAGCAAGCATTGATGTCCTTAATTAAGGAGTACGTGGCCAAGAACAAAGACATTGATACAGATCGAATCTACATTGGCGGAGACTCCAACGGCGGTTACATGACTATGCTGATGATCCGTGATTATAAAGACTATTTTGCAGCCGCTGTGGTGGCCTGTGAAGCCTTGAAGGACAGCCTTATAACCGATGAACAGATTAACGAAATGAAGAACCTGCCGATCTGGTTTGTGGCTGCCAAAACCGACATCGTAGTACCGCCGAACGATTATACGGTTCCGACCTACAACCGTTTAGTGAATGCTGGAGCAAAGGATGTTCATATGTCGTTATTTGATAACGTAGTAGATACCTCTGGTTTGTACAAAAAGAGCGACCAAACACCGTATGAATACAATGGCCACTGGTCTTGGATTTACGTCTATAACAACGAAGTATCGAAGGTGATTGACGGAAAGAAAATAACGATGATGCAATGGCTAGCCTCCAAAACGTTGGACTGAAAGGTATACAAAAAAGGATCGTTAACATTTCTGCAACGATCCCTATTGGCATGTCTTAAAATAAATAAAAAGCCCGTTAATAGACGATGATTCAACATCTATTTTAAGGGGACACTTCGTTAGTCCCATTAGCTGCTTTGCTAAACTAATCTCCTTATTGGCTGATGCTTATAGCTTATATTGAACGGAATGAACGACCTTTTTCAATTATGCCTGCTCCTGTTATCTGCCACGTTTATTTAAGAGGGGGAGCTGCCATTGGATCAAGACCACTTGCCGCCCAAGCCAGGGCTTGATTCTGATCTAGTTGGTTCAACCGTTCCATATCGTTATCAGAAATTTCAAAGTCAAATAAATTTAAATTTTCACGAATACGTTCGGGTTTACTGCTTTTTGTTAATACAGCGTAGCCGTGCTGTAACCCCCATCTTAATAGTACTCTGGCTTCCGACACCTCAAGTTTCGTAGCAACTTCTTTAATGATCTGTTGGCCTTCTTTTTTGATTTCAGCGAGCACTTCTCCTCCCTGGCCTTCTTCAACCCGCCAGGTTGAAAGAGGAGCCAGCGAGCTATAGGCAATCGGTGCGATCGCATTTTCCTTCATGTATCTGGTGAGCTCGACTTGGGCAGAGATAGGATGAAATTCAATTTGATTTGCTTCAGGCTTGGCCAGACCTGCATCCAAAATTTCTTTAATTGTCGCAATATTGTAATTTGATACTCCAATATGCTTAGCCAGTCCTAATTTTTTCAGTTCAACAAAAGCATTCCACTGTTCCAGTCTAAGTTCGGAGAGTGGGGCATGTATAAGGTAAAGATCTACATAGTCAAGCTGGAGCTGTTTAAGCTGATTCTTTAACGTCTCAATGGTCTGACTGTAGTTTTTAACGGTCTGACTGTAGTTTTTAACGGGTGCAGGGAAAAGTTTAGTCGTGACAAAAAGCTCATCCCTTGAAACTCCAGCCGCTTTAATACCTCGGCCAGTGCCTTCTTCATTATTGTAAGCCTCAGAAGAATCAATGTGTCTGAATCCAGCTTTAAGCGCTTCTGTAACACTGTATTCCGCTTGATCATCCGATAATTGGAAGGTACCAAACCCTACGAGAGGCATACCTATTTCATTGCGAGTCGATTCTGTTAGTTTCATTTTATGAGTCTCCTTTAATTTATTATGATGATTCCTATAGTTGTTATTACGCTCTTTAGAAAAAAGCTCAATTATGCGTTACTTTTTGCATATATGCACCTCCTTATGTGAATCCATTTAAACTCATGTTAAAAGCATACTACCTTCGAGCAACACGAAGTCAACTGTATTAGAAAACTTCTATATATTTTATTTTATGAAGTTTAAGTATGCTTTAAGGAAAATTTCTATAAACTTGAAAGTATCGATTAAACACTTACTTAAGTTGATTCTAAAAATCAAAAGCTTTGATATGTATTACCTTACAACCTTCGTGTGACACGAAGTCAACAAAAAATATTATTTTTTAGGGGTTTTTATTTTCTGAAACTCAGTGTATGATTTAATTAAGAGTCTCGTGTAACACGAAGGTAGGTTTTATAACCTCTTCTGAGGATCGATAAGGGAGGATTTTATGTATACTGTAAAAGTGGTTGCCGAAATGCTTGATTTGACCGAACACACGGTTCGTTTCTATACAGATAAAGGCCTCGTTCCTGATTTACAACGTGATAAAAATAATAATCGGGTGTTTGATGAGCAGGCGATAAATTGGCTTAGAGGTGCGAAGTACTTAAAAAAATGCGGAATGTCAATGGAGGATATAAAAAAATATGTTGATTTAAGCTTAAAGGGTGAGTCTACTATTGAAGATCGTTATGAAATCATCCGGAAGCAAAAAGAAGTAGTTTTAGCACAATTGGAAGAAGCAAAAATAATGGCCGAATACATTACTAACAAAGAAAAACATTACTGTGATATTGTCAAACAGGTCATTCCGGATAATACTAACCCGTCAAAATGGCAAAGTGATATGGAATGCGATTTAACATCTGCAACTCAAAATGGAACTTGCCCAACAGCAGTAATTCAAGTTGAGAGGGCTGTTGAAGTTATTTAACAAACCCTAACAAGTTAAAAGAAATTACTACAATAGCAGCAGTCATAGACTTTATTTTGCTCAACCTATGCTGCCGCTGTTTTAATTTTAACACTGCATTTAAAGCTTATTTCAGTGAATCTCCTGTGGGTCTTGGAACAGCGGCGAACTACGACTTGATAAATAAGTCTTAGACCGCCGCTGCTGTTATTGATACGTTAGCACAATTAAGCAATGAGAAAGAAGACTGATCGGTAATTAGAACACAAGGCTATTAAGAAAAAAGGTGAAACGTAGTTCACCTTTTTGCCGCTTAAGTTTACAGTCCATTGTTGGAGATCAGACTTTTATACCAGAAGAAGCTTTCCTTCCTTTTTCGCTCTAAAGTGCCACGGTATACCCCATGATTTCAAATCCATCCAACAAAGCCTCATGCATTTATTCAATATGATAACGCAAGTATTCAATGCGATACTGATCGCTGATTGTACATTTTCCTCAACTTTATCGTAAGCACTCGGTCCATTCTCTATACATCCGTAAAGAACAGATTAAATTGATTATTTTTTATGAGCAGCCAATTGTATTACTGGTTGCTGCTGCATTTTTTTCCAGTCAAAGATCTCCGTCATTGTTCAATCGGCTTTAAGCTTGGCTTTCACACTGTCGATAACAGTACGCCAGATAGCAGGGTCTGTAGTAATATTCTCTTTAAAATTGCCAAACACAATTTTTTGCTGTTCTGCAAAATCTGATGCATCACTTGCAGGTAGTTGCTTGCGTACTTCTGTGGCAAGCTCTTGTACTTCTGGTGAGCGAGGTCCCCAAACGTCCTGCATTCCACCTGATTCGGTAATAAAGATGAAGATTGGAATGGCTCGGGAGGTCCCATTAGTCAAGTATTGATCCATTTCATCCGGTTTAAGAACCGTAGTTCAATATTGCTATGTTCTGCAATTTTTTGTACGATTGGCACGTTTAAGGCGGCATCTCCGCACCAGTCAGCAGTTAGTACAACTCCTCTCAAATTCCGCTTAGCAACTTCATTCCATATAATAAGATCTTCTGGCGTAAACACTAGCTCTTCATATACCCGGTTTACTACCTCACGATTTACTTTCATAGCCTCCACATATTCCTTATAGGTCATGCCTTACTCCTTGAAGGCTGAACTAACATACAACTAACGTTTCCCGTTAGCTTAATGAGGTCATCAATCTAATATAATTTTTCTTCCTAAAAGGTATACCTATATAAATAAAATGGGTATTTAAACCACGATTCAAGTGAATATGGCTAATCTAAGCAAATGAAAATAGCAATATGATGTAATAGGCTTCTTGAATTATCAGTTCCTTATTGGGTTTTCGCAAAATCCTCATGTATAAAACTCCGTCAACAAATAATTGACGGAGTTTTATTGCTCTCTTTTACTTATTCACTTCAATGAGCCCATCCGGTTTTTCCCGATTAGAGAGCAATTCGGATACCGTGACGAAGGTAAACCCTTTCTTCTTGAGCTCCGGTAAAATGATTTTCAGGGCTTCGACGGTTTGTGTACTTTGATGTACATAATCGTGCATCAGGACAATGTCGCCGTTACGGGCGTTGCGAAGGACCTTATTAGCGATACGATGTACACCAGGTTTTCGCCAATCTAAGGTATCCTGATGCCAGGACCATAAAATAATTTTCAACCCCTTTTCCTTAGAAAGCTTGACGAGCGAATCGGTGTAGGAGCCGCCGGGGGGTCTAAAAAGATGGGTTCCTGCACCAGTTGCTTGAACGATGCTCGCTTGGCCTTGATCCAATTCTGACAGAGCTTTGTTACGGGAAATATACTGAAAAGATGAATGATAAAAGGTATGATTGCCCACTTCATGCCCTTCTGCTCGTTCTCGTTTCACAATATCAGGAAGCTTTTCTACACGGCTGCCGACGACAAAAAAGGTTGCTTTAGCATTGTACTCTTTAAGTAAATCCAAAATGGCAGGCGTATTGCTTTCGTCCGGTCCGTCATCGAATGTGAGAGCGATAAGCTTACGATGGGTAGGAACTTCCCACACAATGTCGCCCCGTTCTTCGTAATAGGCCCTTCCCTTTGTAGGAGTGGGGGAGGCGTATGATGAGGCTTGTGCATTGGTAGATGGAGTGGGACAAGAGCTGATACACAGTAAAGAAACAGCAATTCCAGCGCACAGCAAACGGTTATATTTCATAAGGCTTCTTCTCCGTTCTAACGTATTCTCACATTAGCTTGCCAAGAAGAAGCGTATACCATTCCTCGTTTCTGAAATTCATCCATTCCAATCACTTAAAATTAGATCTAATTGCTTCTTCAGCAATGCGCAGCTTACGGAGTTAGGCAAATAATAGTGGTAGCTTGCTTGTTGATAACATCCTGTACCCATGTTAAGTTGTACATATCCATCCTTGGTTTCACTGTGCAGTTGAGGTAGGTCATTGTCCAGTTCGTGAGAGTCTTAATCTGACGAAAAATGAAGAGGTCGACGGGACAAGCCGCAAAAGCTGATCTGAGGTCAAGGAGCTGCGACTCGTTCCTGAACTTCGAACAGGAGATGAGACGGGATGCAAACAAATGAAAACGAGCTGCGAGCTATTAGTCTGACGTTAGAAGCGGGCGAACACATCCGATCATGTATGGGGTGTACGTATGATTTGCAACAGAGCTCCCAGAAGATATCGCATCATGGAACGCTGGCAGTGACGTCCCAACGAATCATCTTTTATTCCTGCACTATGGATACTCCTTGGGTCAAGTTCATCAATTATCACCATATTTCACTGGCTAAGCTGGATAAGGATTTGTCAGATTCTAGGGGGAACATCACGCTGATCAATCAGGGTGTGAACGAGGTGTTCACCCACCTGCCGAATGGAGATTGTATAGAAAGGTTTGTAGCTGTACTAGAGCAAGAAGCAGGTATCTCTTGTGAGAACTAATAATTATGGAAAACAAATAACTAAAACCTCCAACTTCGTAATGTGCCAAGAGTAGGCTCCTTACAGAATTTGGAGGTTTTTTGTCTTTTAATTAGAGAGGTATATGGAACGAGCGTCAGCTCAACAGAGTTATAACCAATAAATTATATAACACCAACGGCAGAATGATATTGTTGTAGGCATAGGAGCGATCAGGGGTGGTGGTGCCTGAGAAGGGTGAGTGATATTGCTGAGGGACTCTTAAATACAAATGATCCGCATCGATGTGTACAATCGTCCCTTCATATACTTGATGATCCATCGTTTGTACCCTAACCGTGTGATTCATGTAGGGGCTTAATTGATAATGCAAATGATCGCGGATATTTTTGAGTTCCGCCTGTAATTCCGGTCTAGCTTGATATAAAGTTTGTGGACTGACAGTGTTGTATGGCATTCGCCTCTAACCTCCATACCATGTAATGATGCATTATATGCAGGAGTCTACGTCCTTGTGCTTATACCTATAGAGAGTTGCTTTTACAAAAAGAAAAAACATTAACATTTTACTCCAGCCCACTTGACGTTCCCTTTACATCAAAACGATACACTTACTGAGGTTGGTTTGAAAAGAAAGGGGCGTTCCGTTTTGGGTGAGCTTAACAAATCTATGGGACTGGGGACGAGGAGTCAGCAACAGACTTCGTCTAAAGCCCGCATACGCACGGGTTCGCTAAAAATTCAAAGACTGCGCGAAAACGCGCTGGCGTATACCTTTTTGGCTCCATCGCTTATTTTGTTTGCTGTATTTATGTTTTACCCGATGATCAAGTCCGTATATCTCAGCTTGCATTCTACAGATCCCGCAGGAAACGTTGCAGCTTATGTAGGGTTAGATAATTTTACTACACTTTTCAGCTCGGGACTGTTTCTACAAGGAATTAAGGTCACACTCCTGTTTGCACTGTTAACAGTACCAGTAGGTATTTTATTGGCGCTGGTACTCGCTGCACTTACACACAGTAAATTGCGGGGAATGCGTATCTTCCAGTTTGCCTTTTCGCTGCCGATGGTGTTGTCGGTCGGTTCATCTGCGGTCATTTGGAAATTTCTTTTTCATCCGACACTGGGGATGTTCAACTATGTGCTTTCCCTGCTACATATTAATCCGGTTCCGTGGCTGACCAGCCCGGATTGGGCGCTGTTCTCAGTAGCCATGATGACCATCTGGATGAATCTTGGCTTCAATTACATTATCTTATCGAGCGGACTTCAAGGGATTCCAGATGACATGTATGAAAGTGCCAAAATGGACGGTGCTGGCCCGCTCGTCACGTTCTGGCGTATCTCCCTGCCACTGTTATCACCGACGATCTTTTTTGTAACAGTAGTCTCCATCATTGGAGCCTTCCAGTCTTTTGCTCAAATTAACATTTTGACCAAAGGCGGTCCGGTGAACAGTACGAATGTATTCGTGTATTCCATCTATCAGGAAGCTTTCGTTAATTTCCGGTTTGGAACGGGGAGCGCGCAGGCCATTGTCTTGTTTGCCGTCATTCTGCTGCTCACGATGATTCAGTTCAAATGGGTGGAAAGAAAGGTGCATTACCAATGAAACGACACCTGAATTCAACATTGCTGTATGTACTGCTTACGATTGCAGCTGCTCTCATTTTGTATCCGGTTATATATACGTTTTTTATGGCAGTCATGTCGCCGGAGGAAGCAAGCGCTTATCCACCAAGCTTTCTTCCGCATTCCTTTCATATGGCGAATTTCACTGAAGTGTTTGAAATTGTTCCGATTGCAGCCTTTATTGGAAATACATTTCTCATTTCGGGTCTAACGATGATTGGGCAGTTGATTACAGCGAGCTTGGCGGCCTACGCCTTTGCCAAAATGGAATTCAAGGGAAAAAACTTCATTTTCAGCATGTTTGTAGCGACGATGATGATCCCTTGGGAAGTGACCATTATTCCAAACTACCTGACGGTACGAAGCTGGAACTGGCTTGATACATATCAAGGATTGACGGTTCCTTTTCTGGCGACGGCATTCGGAACATTCCTGTTAAGGCAATTTTTTCTCCAGCTTCCCAAGGAACTGTTTGAGGCGGCTCGTATGGATGGGTGCGGACATATCCGTTACTTTGTGTTCCATGTGCTTCCATTATCGCGCCCTGCGCTTGGAACATTGGCTGTGTATTCGTTCCTGAATATGTACAATTCGTACCTCTGGCCTTTACTGATCACCAATAGTGAAAATATGCGTACGGTACAGATCGGAATATCCATGCTCGAATTTCAGGAATCGACTTCATGGAATCTGGTGTTCGCGGGTACGGCACTTGTCATTTTACCGTCTCTGCTCTTGCTGATCTTTGGACTAAAGCAGTTGGTACGTGGAATGGCAGCGGGTGCGCTTAAAGGCTGATCACATATTTCAAATGAAAAGCAACACCTGCGCAAGCAGCCTATATACAGAGCTTCAACACACAAGAATATCGCAAGAGAATGCCAATTCAAGATCATTTAATCAAAGGGAGAGAAGAGAGATTATGAGATTTTTTCGTCTGAAAAGTGCGTTGACCCTGCTTATTCTGACTGCCATGGTGGTTGCAGCAGGTTGTAGCAATAATACTGCTGCAGAGAAGCCGAGTAATAGTAGTGATGGGGCAGCAGCGACTTCTCCAGTGAAGCTGACTTGGTGGCATTCGATGTCCGGTAACGGTGAAAAAGCAATCAAGCAGATCGCTGCTGATTTTAACGCCAGTCATAAGGACATTCAGGTAGAGCCAGTATATCAAGGCAAATATGATGATAGCTTGAACAAGCTGAAAGCGTCGCTTGGTTCCAACAGCGGACCGGACATCATTCAAGTATACGAAATCGGTAGTAAATTCATGATCGACTCCAAAATGATCACACCTGTACAACAATTTATTGATGCAGACAAGTTCGATCTGTCGCAGTTAGAGCCAAATATTACACGTTACTACACGATTGATGGTAAATTGAACGCCATGCCGTTCAATACGTCAAACCCGATACTATACTATAACAAGGATGCATTCAAAGCCGCAGGACTTGACCCAGCTAATCCTCCGAAAACGTATGATGAGTTCGAAAAGGCTGCAAAAGCCTTGAGCAAGGATGGTAAATCCGGTGCTTCCATAGCCATCTATGGCTGGTTTATGGAGCAACTGTTTGCCAATCAGAACGCGGATTATGTGAATAATGGCAATGGTCGTGACCAAGCGGCAACAGAATCCATGCTGAATTCGGATGCCGGTGTAAAAACGCTGACGTGGTGGAAGAAAATGGTCGATGAAAAGGTTGTATCCAATCTGGGACGTAACTCGGACGATACGGCAAAGGCTTTTTCCGCAGGACAAATTGCGATGACGCTGGATTCCACCGCTTCGCTGCGTAATATTGTGGAGCAGGTTGGCGATAAATTTGAAGTAGGCACCGGATTCCTGCCAAGAGCCAATGAAGCTAAAGAAGGCGGCGTGGTTGTAGGCGGCGCGAGTTTGTACATTATGAACAACAAGCCTGAAGCCCAACAGAAGGCAGCGTGGGAGTTCATTAAATTCGTCGCTTCCCCAGCTGTACAGGCACAATGGAGTGTAAATACCGGGTACTTCCCGATCACGAAAGCAGCCTATGACGAGAAGGTACTCAAAGACAATATGGTAAAATATCCGCAATTCCAGACGGCGGTTGACCAATTGCACGCATCGGCACAATCCACCGCTACACAGGGCGCAGTGATGGGCGTATTCCCAGAAGCGCGCCAAATCGTCGAAGGTGCAATCGAGGCCGTTCTGAGTGGCCAGCAACAGCCAAAACAGGCATTGGATCAAGCTGCACAAGAAATAACAGGCAAAATTGCGCAATACAATCAAACGGTGAAAAAATAGTCGGCCTTCCCTTAAAATCGGTTGATAATCTGTAGAATGGCCCCCTTATCATCCGATTTTATGACATAGCGGATCGAATGAGTGACCCCCTCACTTATTCGATCCGTTTTTGCATTTTTATTTTTTTAGAATAATCGTTTAGACGAAATGTCTAAAATGAATTATTTTCATTTTTCCTATTGCTGGGTAACTAAAGATGGGCTTATAATAAATACATAATTTTTGTACTGGACGGTCAGTTCAAAAAAAGGAGGAAGCATGAAACAGCAAACGAAGGAAATTATTTTTAACGGCGCACTTAAAGCTTTTTCCGAACGAGGATTTAACGAAACAAACATGGAAGAAATTGCTAAGGTTTGTGGCATAGCCAAAGGAACCCTGTACTACAATTTTAAAAACAAGCAAGAATTGTACATTTACATTTTGAAGATGGGGATGGAGCGATTTGTGCAGGATATCCATGAAGCGATGGCTCAGGTTCCTATGGATCAGGTAGAATTGAGGGTTCGCAAGCTGATCCAAGTACATATTGAGTTCATTGGGAGAGAGCCGGATTTTTGCCGTTTACTGGTTAGCAAGGGATGGGTCTCACAGGAACAGCATTTTAATATTAGGCAGGTGCTGGCAGACTATTTTGATTTTATGGAGGCGGAGATCGATTCCGGTAAGTTATATGGGAAAATTTCAAGTAAGCTGGATGCCAAAACAACAGCCAATTGCTTATTTGGGATTTACATTTTCGCTCCGATGCGGTCCATGGTTTGGGGCGAAACGATGAATCTGCAAGAGGTTCGAGAAAGTATTGAAGTATTTGTGTGTAATGCATTGGGCATGCAACATTAATAGACAGATGGAGTGATGAAAACATGAAAGCTAAAAAATATACGATTTACGTCGTACTTATTATTTTAATCGCGGTAGGAATTTATGCCTTGACTGCTTTCCCACGGGGTGGGAGCAGCTTGTCTGCGGATCAGTCTTCTTCCATACCTACGGCTTATGTGGAGTCGGATACCCTCAATGCCAGCTTTAAAATGGCAGGACGGATTGACCAGATGCTCGTCAAGGAAGGCGATCAGGTTAAAAAGGGGCAGGTATTAGCCCATCTGGAAAGTCGCGAGTTGGAAGATAAGGTGAAGCAGGCACAGGCGGCGTTGCTGGCAGCTAAGAGTAATGTATCCAAAGCAAAAGCCAGTGTGTTGCAGGCTCAAGCAGGCGTAGGCCAGGCACAGGCTACTGTAAGCGCCGCTCAGGCCAAGAAGAGCCAAGGTACCACATCGGTCAGTGTGACCGCTGAGGCATCCTCCAGCCAGATCGAACAGGCCAAAGCGGCTGCAAACGCCGCCAAGGCAAAACTGGATGCGCTCAAGAGCGGGGCAAGACCGCAGGAGCTTGAGCAATTGCAAGTATCTGTGAAGATAGCCAAGGAAACGCTGGACCTGACCGTTAAAAATCTGGAGCGTGCCAAAAAGCTTCAAGAAGCCGGAGCAGCAACCCAGGCATCTTTGGATCAAGCGACATTGGAACATCAACAGGCAGTGGCCAAGTATAATGCAGAGTCGCAAAAATTGGATATGGCACGGGAGGGAAGCCGCAAGGAGGAAATTACGGCGGCTGAAGCTCAATACCGTCAAGCCTTGGCTGCGGTGAAGGAAGCACAGGCAGGAGCGGGCAAAGTTGCTGTGCAACAGGAAGATGTCAAAGCTGCTCAGGCTTCAGTAGAACAAGCGCAATCTGCTGTGAAGGCGGCGCAATCTACAGTTGAGCAGGCTCAATCTGCGGTTGCAGGTGCCAATGCTCAGGTAGCCCAAGCGGAAGCCGCGCTTCAAGAGGCTCAGACCTATTTGAGCTACACGACGCTATATGCGTCTGAAGATGGAATCGTAAAATCCAAGTCGCTTAGTTTAGGTGAAATGGCTAGCGCAGGATTCCCGGTTTATACCATTGAAACTTCGACACAACGTTGGGCTAAATTCTATGTACCTGAAACGTCTCTGAACGGTCTTCAAGCAGGGGATACCGTCCAAATTAAATTACTGTCTGGCGGTAAAGAACTGAAGGGTAAAGTCATTCTGTTAGAATCGGCTGCGGACTTTGCCATTCAAAAACCAAGCCAAAGCTCCGGTGACAAGGATGTCCGTTCCTTCGGTGTTAAAGTAGCATTGCCGGACCTTGCTGCTTCGGTTCCAACAGGCTCCACGGTCCTGTTTACAGGCAAAGGGGCGCAGTAATATGCAGGATTCACAGGAAAGACTTCGTATCCGCGATGTGTTTCGCGAGGAATGGCTGAGCATCTTCCGGGACCGCCGCTTTATGGCTATTCTGCTGATTACGCCGATTGTGTATACGATACTATTCGGCTTCCTATATTCACATCAGCGGATTATCGAGATGCCTGTCACAGTGTACGATGGAGATAATTCACAGCTCAGTCGCCAGATCATTCAGGCGTTCGATTCGACCGACTCATTTGCCGTTACACGGCAAGCGACCAATCAGGAAGATGCTGTCCGTCAGGTAGAGACCGGGGAAGCTAAGGTCGGAATCGTCATTCCCGACAACTTTACGACTCGGCTTAAGCATGGGGAGAATCCACCCGTGCTCACGCTAATTGACGGCAGTAATATGATGTATTCCAATAGTGCCAGTCGGATTGCGAATCAGGTCATTAGCAGCGTGAGCGCTGGAGTATCGGTCAATTCTATGAAACAAAAGGGAATGAACGCCGATCAGGCCGCGTCGACGCTGACTACCATCCCGTTCCGATCCAGAGTGCTATTTAACCCGGTATATGATTATAAGCTTTTCATGCCACTAGGGGTTATCTCTGCGGCTCTCCAGCAGTGTTTGCTGCTTGGTATCGCGTTGTCCTGCACGCGTGATAAGGAAGCAGGGACTTGGGGAAGATTTGGTGCATGGAGAAATACCCCTTGGCGTTTGGCTATTGCCAAACTGGCACCGTATTATGCAGCGGGAGCTTTCAATGTGCTGACTGTATTCAGTATCAGTGCTTTATGCTTTGATATTCCGTTTAGGGGACAGGTACTGCCGTTAATTTTGGTGTCGCTGGTCTTTAACTTTGCCTTGTGCGGATTAGGCTTCCTGTTCAGTCTCTTTTCCAAGACCAGAGTGGATGCGACCCAAACGCTGATGCTGATTGCTGTTCCTTCCTTTATGCTGTCAGGCTATACGTGGCCATTGGAAGCAATGCCCGGCTTCTTGCGGGGGCTTGCAGAAATATTGCCACTGACGTATTACCTGGATGCTGTACGGAACATCACGCTCAAAGGACTGGATATCACCTACATCTTCAAAGATATGATTGCTCTAGGCGTCATTGGTTGTGTGAGTCTGCTGGTGTCCTTTGTGATCTATCCGTTATTCTTTAGACAGCACCAGACGGCAGGGCAGCATGCCGATGTGCCCGCTCAAGAAGGATTCACGCTAAAAGGCTGAGAGCAACTTTAAATATGGATATCATAAAAAGGCAGATCAGGGTTTACCCCTGATCTGCCTTTTGCTTATTCGTATGGTTTAAAAGCGGAAAAAATATTATTGCGGCGATTTAAGATCCTCGATAGAATCAATCGGTACATAGGATGGAACGACAAGCCCGGACATAACGCCAGTCATGTTGGTTCCGATGTCATCCACCTTATCCTTGTATTGAGCCCAATAATCAGCATGCGTCAATGGAAGCCAAGCGGCAGCAGTAGCATCTACACTTCCGCCGGCCACGCCAGTCCACATCGGGCCGATTTCCACTTGCAGGGCTGTTACTTTATAGCCCAATTTTTGTTCCAATACATATTTCAATACGTTCGTACTGGCAATTTCAGAATCCCAAGCAGCGTAGCTCAGCTTCAAAGGATCACCGTTGACGGGCTGTAGGCCCTTGATCCATGCCTGTACCTTGTCAGGATGTTTATCAGCCCAGTTCTTGGCAGCCTGCTGTGGGGCAATACCGTCCTGAATCGCGATCATCACTTCACCCATATCTTCAGCAGTCCACTTAAAGCGGCTTAGAAATTCATAAGCCACAGGAGCATCCTGCTTCAAACCTTTGCGGGCGATTGTATGAATTTCTTCCTTATCACCGTACGCTTTTTTAGGATCTTTCAAGTATTTCAAATCATATTTGTTAAACATCCAGTGAGGAGTCCAACCTGTTACGACGATAGGCTGCTTGGCTTTGATAGCTTTATCCAGTGTAGCGGTCATAGCAGCTCCAGAGCTTTCAAGCAGCTTCCAGTCGGATAAGCCATAGTCATTAATAGCTTTAGCGGTCAGCTTCATTAGTCCGGCGCCAGGGTCGGTACCGACAATGCGGTAACCGACCTCTTTGCCAAAGTCCTCGGTTGTGGCGGAAGCCGGAGCCGCTTCGGCTCCGTTATCCTGCAAATCAGTAATCGATTTAACATCCATGTAAGCTGGAACGACCAATCCGGTTTTAACACCGCTCATATTAGCCCCAAGATCGTCGAGCTTATCCTTGTATTTAGCCCAGTAATCCGCATGTGTTAACGGCAGCCATGCAGCCGGTGAAGCATCTACATCACCACTAGCGACACCCGTCCACATAGGACCTGCTTCAACTTGAAGTGCGGTTACTTTGTAACCCAGTTTGTTCTCCAAAATATAACTTAGCAAATTCGTACTGGCAATTTCGGAATCCCAAGCGACATAACTCAGCTTGAACGTGTCGCCATTGACAGGTTGCAGTCCTTTAGTCCATTCCTGAACCTTGTCGGCATGTTTCTCCGCCCAATCCTGGGCAGCTTGTTCAGGACTGGTTCCGGCTTGAATGGCAACCATCATTTCACCCATATCTTCCGGTGTCCATTTGAAACGTTTTAGAAACTCATAAGCGATAGGAGCATCCTGTTGCAAGCCTTTACGGGCAATCGTATGAATCCCCTCGGCTTCACCATAAGACTTCTTAGGGTCTTCCAAATATTTGAGATCATACTTGTTGAACATCCAGTGAGGAGTCCAACCTGTAATAATGATCGGTTTTTTCGCTTTAATGGCTTTGTCCAGTGTGGCCGTCATAGCTGCACCGGAACCTTCAACCAGTCTCCAATCAGACAAATTGTAGTCTTGAATTGCTTTGGCAGTCGATTTCATAATGCCTGCCCCGGCATCAATACCGATAATTTTGTAACCGACTTCTTCGCCAACCGGGTTGGCAGCAGCGTTACCTTTGCCAGATGCGGAATGATCCGTACCAACAAAATATTGGGATGCACCAGCGATCAAAATGACAGCTGTAACTGCAGAAGTAATCCATACTTTTTGCTTGCTGGATACGCGGCTTTTGCCTTTTTGCGTAGGTTTAAACAGGTTTTGCGTAAAACGGTCAAGCACAATAGCCAGAACGACAACAGCTAAGCCGGCTTCAAAACCTTTACCGATTTGCAGCTGTGTCACAGCACGGTATACAACAGCACCGATGCCTTCTGCACCGATCATGGAAGCAATAACAACCATGGACAGTGACAGCATAATCGTCTGGTTAATACCAGCCATTAAGGTAGGCAATGCCAGTGGAAGCTGAACTTTGAACAGCTTTTGCGCAGAGGTTGAACCGAAAGCATCTGAGGCTTCGATCAGCTCACCTGATACTTGCATAATCCCCAAGTTAGTCATGCGAATGGTTGGGGGGATAGCAAAGATAACAGATGCGATAACACCAGGTACAACACCCAGGCTGAAAAAGGTAACCGCTGGGAGCAAGTACACGAACGCAGGCATCGTCTGCATAAAATCAAGTAAAGGCGTGATAATGCGGGATGCGGATTTACTGTATGCACACCAGATCCCGATGGGAATCCCGATAACAATGGATACGAGCGCAGACGTGATGACCAGTCCGAGCGTATTCATTGTTTCACTCCAATAGCCGAGATTATCAATCAGCAGGAAGCCGATGACAGTAAACAGCGTAAGCTGAACCCGCCCGATCATAAAGGCGATAATCCCGATGATCACGATGAACACCAGAGGGTGCGGAAGCATGAACAGGCCTGAGAAAAAGCCTACTACAGCTTCTATAATAGAAGAAATAACATTAAACAATCCAGCCAGATGAATACCCATCCAGTCGACAATGGATTGAATCCACTCAGCGATTGGCAGTTTCGGTATCATGGGCATTCACCTCCTTTGTAGTGGTAACATCTCCACCAAGTGCGCCGAGCAATGCTCCACGGACGATAACGCCCAGCAGCTTTTGCTTGTCATCGACCACAGCCAGCGGCACCTTGGACGAGCTTGTAATTTCAAACAAATCATTAATGACAGTCTCGGCAGCAACCTGCGGTCCGTCAGTAATCAAAATATCTTCAATTTTCAAATTATTGCGCAGTGCATGAACAGCATCCTCGGCGTTAATAACACCCAGTAGCTTTTTAGTACGGTCAATGACGAACAAATTGGATATCCCACGCTCCCGCATCAATTCCAGAGCCACACGTGGACCACGATCCATGGTGATGGTTTCTGGACGAAGCATGACATGAGCAGCCGTCAATACCTTAGACAGATCCACATCCTCGACGAAGCGGGCTACATAAGAGTTAGCCGGTTGGATCATAATTTCTTCCGGTGTACCGATTTGTACGACCGCACCGTCTCGCATCAAGGCAATCCGGTCACCAATCCGCAACGCTTCATCCAGATCATGGGTGATAAATACAATTGTTTTCTTCATTTTATCTTGAAGTTCCAACAGCTCATCCTGCATGTCACGGCGAATGAGAGGATCCAATGCACTGAACGCTTCATCCATCAGGAGCACTTCAGGGTCATTAGCCAGCGCCCGTGCCAGGCCGACACGCTGCTGCATACCGCCACTCAATTCATCGGGCATTTTATCGCCCCAGTTTTTAAGACCAACCAGTTCCAGCGCTTGTTGCGCCTTTTCCTGACGCTGTACTTTTTCTACCTTTTGAATTTCAAGACCATATTCTACATTTTCTAATACAGTCCGATGTGGGAACAGGGCGAATTTTTGAAAAACCATGCTGATGGTTTTACGACGAACTTCGCGAAGTTGTTCTTTGTTCATCTTACGGAGATCTTTGCCGTGGACCAGAATTTCACCGGAGGTAGGCTCAATCAAGCGATTTAGCATTCGCACCAAAGTGGACTTGCCACTGCCCGATAGCCCCATAATTACGAAAATTTCACCTTGCTTAATTTCCATGTTGGCCTTATTGACACCAACAGTAATCTGTTTTTCTTTGGCCAACTTTTCCTTGCCCCAGCCTTGCTCCAGGAGCGGAACACCTTGCTCTGCGTGAGGACCAAAGAGTTTGCTGACATTTTTGACTTCCAAAATCGTCATACATACACCTCTTCTTTCTATACTTTGCTTGGTATTAACCCCTTGTTGCATTAAGGATTGAGTATAAAAATCATAATTCTGAACATCCTGAACGGTTAATGACAAAATTAATTGTAACAGAAGCATTGCTTACATTTCAAACAAAAAAACTGTTCATAAAGTACGTACAGAAAAAACTGTACAAAGTTTCCTCTGATATGCTCCTTCGTTCTTTAGAATGCTCAAACATTCGGAACTTTACAACCGATAGTGCTTTTTTTAAAATAGACAATGAAATATAACCATAAGAAAAAGATTTATGTATATCCATAATTTTAAAAGTTTACTATCATTAGCGATTTTGCGAATTATGATTTTGAACGATCCATGCTGTTGTAATATAGACAGAAGCTTTGTTTTTGAAACATTTCATTTATTATTGAAAGATTTCATACATTGCGTCAAAGCTAATCTTTTACGGGTAAATCGTTCATACTAGGTTGTGCAAAATGCTCTAAAATTAGGAGGTTGCAAGCATGAGCTTGTACCAGTTAGGTGATGAGCAGCAGGCTTCGCTGCAAAAAATTCGCAAACGTGTTATAGAAGCTATAGGTAAAAACATGGACCTGTATGGGATCACTTTGTCTGCGGGGCATTTATACGGTTTGCTTTTCTTTGCGGATAAACCGATGACGCTGGACGAGATGGGCCGTGAAATGGAAATGAGCAAAACGAGCATGAGTACAGGAGTTCGAACATTATTGGATCTGAAAATGGTAAATAAGGTATGGAGCAAGGGCTCACGCAAAGACTTGTATGAAGTCGAATATGACTGGCATCAAACCTTCACTGATTTCTTCGCTATTAAATGGAGAAAAGCGGTAGAAACAAATTTACTGGTGTTGCGCAAAGCCATTGATGAGCTGGACAGATTGATGAATCAGGGTGAAGAGTACGAGGAATTTAAGGCGATTCTTCAGCAAGATCGTATGAAAATGAAGCAGGCCGTCGCTTATTACAAGTGGCTAGACCGACTAATTGACTCTATGGAAAGCGAAGAAATTTACAAGCTGATTCCCAAAGAAGAAGTTCGGGATTAATCGCTATTTCCCTATCTTGTTTATAAAAATGCCGGAGCGCAAAAGTGCTTCCGGTATTTTTTGGTTTGGCCGTGTGCAAAGGGTATAATAGAGATATGTAAAGATTGATATTATACCGTTGTGTTGAAGATACGAAATAAAGGAGGCTTCATGATGGAGAGTATTACAGTACATACTCGTTTAGGTCAATTACGTGGGGAAACGGGGAATGGATATCATGTATGGAAAGGTATCCCATATGCACAGCCTCCTGTTGGAAAACTACGTTTTCACGCGCCCCAGCCTTTGGAGTCTTGGGAGGGTGTACGGGCTGCGACGAGTTTTGGGCCAATCTGTCCGCAACCTATGCCATCCGCTGAAAGTATGACTGGAAATCTGGTGGAACCGCCTGAGCAGTCAGAGGATTGCTTATACCTGAACATTTGGACACCTGCTTCGAAGGCTCCTGAGAAGGGACGTCCGGTGATGGTGTGGATTCATGGCGGTGCCTTTGTCACGGGGTCCGGGATTATACCTTTATATGACGGGGAACGCATGGCGAAGAATGGCGATGTTGTGGTTGTTACGATCAATTATCGATTGGGGCCGTTAGGATTTTTGCATCTGACCCCAAAGGGAGATGGCCTGACCTCTAATGCGGGACTGCTGGATCAGATCGCTGCGCTGGAATGGGTTAGGGATCACATCTCTGCCTTTGGCGGTAACCCGGACGAAGTAACGGTGTTCGGTGAATCGGCAGGCGCGATGAGTATTGCCGCTTTATTGGCGATGCCAGACGCTGAGGGACTGTTCCAGCGTGCGATTTTGCAGAGCGGTGCGTCGCAGGTATTGCCAACCTCACAGGCCGAACAAGTGACGGCTGTGTATCTGCAGCAGCTGGGTGTGGACACTCAAAATCCAGAACGATTGTTTACGCTGCCGACAGATGCGCTGATGCTAGCTATGGCGAAGACGCATGAAGTCATCGGACCAGGGATGGCGATGATCTATCAACCCGTCGTGGACGGTGTGACCTTGCCAGATGAGCCGCTGTCTGCAATCGCGCAAGGTTCAGCAAAGCAGGTATCCGTTTTGATTGGAACGAACTTGCATGAGGGGGCCTATTTCATCCGAAAAGAATCCCATCTAATGAACAAGTCAACAGCGAATCAGGCATTGGAAATGATGACAGGTATGTCAGACATCGGCGACCTGATAGAACCATTTCCTGTTACGATTGAGGGACAGGCACAAATGTTGACTGATCTATTTTTTTGGCGTCCTGCATTGGCTCTTGCTGTTGCGCAGTCGGCGCATGCGCCTGTATGGATGTATCGTTTTGATTGGACATTGCCGGGGCATCCTACCTTTGGACAAGCGGTTCACGGTGCCGAAATTGCGTTTGTTTTCGATAATCTGGAGCTGCTAGGTAAGCTTGGATTAGAGATTCAACCGTCGATGCAGAAGCTCGCTCAAGCTATGCAGCAGGCATGGGTTGCTTTTGCACGTGATGGGAAGCCTGTGCTGTCCGAGGAGGCTTGGCCGATGTACGACAGGGAAGAGCGGACTACAGCTATTTTCCATCAGGATATTAAAATGGAGCACGACCCCGAAGGAGATAGACGCCGTCAGTTAACCGGTCAGATGACCCTATAAGTAAACAAGAGAGATCACCCCAAGTACTCACATGGAAAAAGCCTTCGCCCGTAATTAGTATACGGACGAAGGCTTTTGTTAGTCATTAGATATACTGCTGCTCATTCTTACTTGCATGAAATTGCAACGATACGATGTGTAACTTAAATCTTAAATCGCTTAACCAGCTGTTGCAAATCCTGGGCCATGTTGGACAACTCCTGAGACGAAGATGCGATTTCCTCCATGGCCGCCATTTGCTCCTGAGCGGCAGCAGAGGTTGTCTGCGAACTGTCCGCCGAATTGCGAGACAGACTTGCCAAATGGGTGACAGTAGCCGAAACTTCCTCTGTACTGGCTGAGATTTGTTCAGCCGCAGCGGACACACTTTGGATTTGTTCCACAATATGAGATGTAGAGCGTTCAATATTCGTAAATGCACCTTCTGCATCTTGGCTAATACGTAATCCTTCACCTACCTGGTTACGAACATTACCGTTCATGGTAGCGGTGGAGCGTTGAATCAAATCGAGCATCTGAGTAATGATCTGACTGATGGAATCTGCACTTTCCTTGGATTGCTCAGACAGCTTGCGTACCTCTATAGCGACTACGGCAAATCCACGCCCGGCCTCGCCAGCTCTGGAAGCTTCAATAGACGCGTTCAGAGACAACAAATTGGTTTGCTTGGCAATGGCGGCAATAGCTGTATTCATCTGCTTCGCATCGTCTGAGAGCTGGGATAGCTCATCCATCAGGCTAGCCGTTTGGCTTACAGCTTCCAGAATACGGTCCATTTGTGTCCGCACATGGCTGATCATTTGACTGCCTTGAGCTACATCATGCTCGGTTTGTCCTGCTGAATCCACGATGGAGCTTGCTGATTCGGCAATGGTGCTGACACCCTTGGCCATTTCTTCAACGGCATTAGCGGTTTGCTCGGATGCCTCGGCGCTGGTGGCTGCATTTTCTGCGGATTCCATAACCGTTTCCGCTACGTGTTGTACGGACTCCGTCGTTTGCTCTGTGCTTTCCTTGATCATCAGAGAAGAGGAAGCAAGTCGGGAGGACGTTTGATTGACCTCGGAAACCATCGTATGCAAGGAATGAGTCATCTGGTCAAAATTCTGTGCCAGTTCGCCGAACTCATCCTTGCTGGATAGGTTAACACGTTCGGTCAGATTTCCGTCACGGACGATGCGTGTTCCTGCTTGCAGCTTGCGCAGCGGAATTAAGAACGAGCGGACCATAAGCACAATGATGATCGCAGCGGCAAGTATGGAAATGACAATCACAATTAGGCTTTGCTTCAGAATCGGTTGGGCTGCATCACTGTAATCCTCCAGATCCGACAGTGCGACAATGCTCCAACCGGTGAGAGGGTCCTTAAGTGTAAAGGCCAGCATATCTCGATTCATAAATTGAATTTGCGACATGGAAGGAGTATCATTTTCGACGGTTGTCGCCACTTCGGGAAGTCCCTCTATGGCGTCAGCCGGTTTTTTGCCTGTCTTGTTAAAGGCTGTTCCAGTCCCAGATACAACTTTATGTTCAGAATCAACAATAATGAGTCCTCCGCGTTCACCAATCTTAACAGACTGCAGACTTTCACCCATCTTGTCCAGATTCAAAGCCAATGCAACAGCTCCTTCACCGTCCTCCAGCGTTCCCGATATATTAACGACTAAATTCCCTGTCGTGACGCTGGCAACTGGAACACCGACGAATACTTTGCCCTTTTCCAGCATCGCATTTTTGTACCATTTTCTCTCTCGGGGGTCATAATCGGCCTCCTGTTTTTTCGGTGAACGTATGTATTGCCCTTTCGCATTACCGAGAAGCGCGGCATCTAGCTCGGGATGAGCCTTGACGATGACATCCAACTTTTTCTGAAGGGCCTCTTGGTTGGTACCAATGGAATCAGAATTGATTTCAGTGGTAAGCACGTCCAGGTCTTTCATAATAGGCGCTACATACTGATTGACATTGCTCCGGATCAAATACAGATTCGTGTATACGGAACCGCCCATTTGCTGACTGAGTTGTGTTGTAGCCCCCTGATAGGAAAAGTACCCGATAAGTACGCTCGGAATCAATAACACAGCTAAAAAAGATATTATTAATCTTGTCCTCATTAAATAAAACTGCTTGAGAAACCTGTTCCACCACGGAACTGTTTGTTTTGTTTTAGTCATAGCTCTTGCTCCTCTGTGTCTGATGATCACTACATTCTTTTATTCGACAGAAACCGACTAATTTTATAGATGTAATCTTTGAGAAACGAAGAATAATTACATGTTTTAGACACTTTTTCTGAAAGATAGGTCTAAAGTGCTATATTTTATATGAATACGAATACATAAAAAAGCCAAATCGGAGATGCAAAAGCATCTTCACGATTTGGCTTGGGTGAGTCATGAAAGGGACGTTGAACTGTTAATTTTTTTGCTGACGTGAAATCATAAAGAGCGTAATCCAGATGAGCATAAAACCAGTCAATTGCGCTACAGTGACAATTTGCTGAAATGCGATCCAGTTAATCACGACACCAACCATGGGAAAGCTCAGTTCTGCCATCGTAGCATAAGACGCTTTGGTCGTACTTAAGCCTTTGTAATACAGCAGCAAGCTGAGAAGACCCGGAAGCAATGCCTGCAATAGCAGATTGATAATCACAGCTGCGCCCGCCCATGTACCGGCAGGCATATTCCATGGCGCATGCTCTACAGAGGTGAGGACAATCAGCAGAGGGAGCGCCACCATGAAGCGGAGGGAGGTTACTGTTTCATATTTCATTGAACGAAGCAAGTAACTTCCCATGACTGTCGAACCGCCCCACAGAACTGCTGCACCGAGTGCAAGCAGACTACCAACCTGAACAAAATCACGAACATGTCCGAAAGGGAGCGACCAACCGAAGGTCAGAAGATACGTCCCGAACAGAGCAACGACAATTAATAATCCAAAATGACGCGGCAACATTTCCTTCAAAATAATACGGGCTAGAACAATAGCGACCAAGGGTTGAAGCTTCTGGAGTAAGAGTACAGCATTCAAATCACCATTGCTGAGTGCCATAGTGAAAATCACGCTGGCCAGAGCCGAGCCGCCCCACGAGACGAATAAAATAGCGAAAACTTGACGAAGCCGTACCGCTTTGAGTTCCTCACGATGCTTCCATAGCATCGGTGTCAGAGCGAGGAAGAGCAGCACATGCTCCATAAGTACAATTTGTGTTGAAGTAAATGACTTTAGCAAAATAATACGAAAAAGCGGGTCTGCGCCCCACAAGGCTGCTCCAATTGCGACCAGCCAAAAACCGCTTTTCATGTGGGAGCTACGATCAAAACCTTTGGATGTTAGTACAGTAGAAGATTGACTCATACTCAATTAGCTCCTTGCGAATACAGGACCGGTGGCACAAAAACCCCCGTCCATGGCGAAAGGCCATGCAAGACGGGGGTTGATCAAATAAACTTGCCGCTTTATGCAAGTTAAATGAAGTTGCTGCAAAACTAATAACGCAGTATTCATCCACTTCGCGGCATGTTGATATTTCGATCTTCTTCCATCCGGACTTTACCGTCGGCTTTGGCATCTCACCAAATCAGTCCGTATCCTGTTGCCAGATACAGAGTCGCGGGCTTAGCTCCATGAGCCATACCGCCGGTTGGGAATCTCACCCTACCCCGAAGATCCTTATTCCGTTTTTAATTTCTCCTATAGGATATACCTGTTTTAGAATGAAGTCCAGTGAAAAATGTGTGTATATCTAACAATGATTTTCATCTGTTTTTTGAAAGCGCTCTACGAAATTACATATTACGAGGTAATATCCTTATACTCAATACGTCGAATCGCCGCATAAGCCACAAGCATTCCTAGTAGAGAGAAGCCAATTTGCACGGGGGCTATGGAGCTAAGTGTAGCGCCGTTATTATTGGAGAAAAGCAATGCTACAATCAGGATTGAGGTCACAATGGTGGTGGGTACAGAGTATCTTCGCATCCCCATATACAGCGGAACCAATCCCATAAAGCTGGCAGCAACGGCATTGATCAGCGTCCGTGCTGATTGTTGGCCCAGTATGGATAGAGTAAGGTTATCCGGTACAATCAAGACAAACTGGTTGAGTAGATGAATAGCAGCCGTAATGATTATTTCCGAAATAATAATAGACAAGAACGTAAACAGCAGCACAACCAAGAGCTTGGCGATCATCAGCTTTTGACGGTGAATCGGATACATAAACAAGATCGTAATCGATTTGGATTTAAATTCTCCGACGATAAAGCGGCATAGCAAAACGGAGGAAAATACAATAAATGTTGCTCTCACAAAATTGTCTATTAGATCCAGGAGTTGAGTGTACTGTGTGAATTCGGGTATTCCTTCACTTTGACTGTCCAGCGCGATAATACAGAGCAGCCCAAGAATGCATGCATTGGCGATCAGTGCTGAACGGATATAACCCGCCAGATGAAATTTTTTCAGCTCCAACTGCATCAATTTAAGCATGGAGATCACCTCCGTTTAACAGGCGCAAAAAGTAGTCTTCCAGTGTGCTGCTTTTCTGATGAATGGAATCCACTTCTATATCATTTAAAATGAGCGTCTTCGTAATTTGTTTCTGCGGTACATTTGAATCGTAAATACGTATACTCTGTTCATTGAGTACTCTTATATTATTCAGATTCAGATGATGGGAGAGGACGTAGGTCGCTTTTTTACAATCGTTGGTCGTAAATTCGATATATTCCGTATTGGTTTCCCGCACCTGTTCCATCGACACTTCCTCAATCAGCCGTCCGTGATTAATCACGCCTACTGTATCCGCAATCTGCTCTATTTCCGCTAAAATATGACTGGACACGAGCAGAGTCATCCCATATTCCTTGCATAGCATGTGGAATAGTTGGCGGATTTCCTTGATTCCCACGGGGTCCAGACCATTAATGGGTTCATCCAAAATGAGTAGTTCTGGCTTAGTTGCAATAGCGCGGGCAATCCCGAGACGTTGTTTCATTCCCAGCGAAAAATCCTTTACCGGCTTGTCATCCGCATTTATTAAATTCACTAATTCCAGGGCATCCCGAACAGCCTGCTTATTATAGTAGCCCATGTATTCACAATGAAGTTCGAGATTTTGCTGTGCCGTCAGCCTGTCATAAAAAATCGGGTATTCAATAATCGAACCCATCCGTCCGAGCAGATGATACGATTTTGGCGTTAATTTCTCACCGAATAATTCAATTTCACCCGATGTTGGCTTGATTAAATTCGTAATCATTTTCATCATCGTTGTCTTGCCTGCCCCGTTAGGGCCGAGAAAGCCATAGGTTTCTCCCTTGCGCACATTCATACTGACTCCCGCTACAATTTCATTGCCCTTCAGGGCCTTGGTCAACTGATGTGTACGTATTACGTAAGTCATAGGTGTTCTCCCTTCGTATACTGCTGATAATTCAAGGATAAAGGGCGAAATGTTCATTTTTCTTTCGTGATTCTTACAAATTTATTAAGTTGAGCACAAATCGAATTATGCAAAATGCTGAGTTCGATTAATAGTTGATTTTCTTCAATGTAAAAGAGAAGACTGTCCGCTCATAAGGTCTACTAGTCAATTGAATTTCTCCGTTCATCGTTTCAACCAGACGTTTGGCAATCGTAAGGCCCAGTCCGCTGCCTTGTACCGCCTTATTACGGGAGTCCTCCAGTGTGTACATGCGTTCAAAAACTTTATCTTGCTCAGATTCCTGTATGCCTTTGCCACGATCCCATACCTCTATACGCACTGTATCCTGCTGTTCCAATAGAGCCAGACCCAGCGTCCGTCCATCTGCCCCATAACGAATGGCATTCGAGATCAGATTGTTCAGCACCCGCCCAATCGCTCCTTCGTTCCCCAAGGCATGAATGGAGTGCTCCGGGATTTCAATATGCACAGTAAACCCCTGTGCGGTCAGCAGGTCATAAAACTCCAAAATGCTGCGTCTGCACAGTTCTCCCACTTCCAGTCGAGTCAACGGAATATCCGTATCATTAGCCTCCAGCTTCGCCAAATTAAAAAAGCTTCCGATCAACTCAATCGCTTCGCTTGTCTTTTGATGAATTTTGGATAGCAGCTTTATACGTTCTTCCGGCAAAATAGTCGGATCGCCATCCAGCATCTCGGCATATCCAAGCACAACCGTAAGCGGGGTCTTGAGATCGTGTGAAATGTTCGAAATCATTTTGCGCATAGCAATTTGGCTACGGTTGTAATCTGCTGACACTCTGAGATTCAAGTCCAGCAGTCGGTTAATTTCCGTCATGAGTCGTTGCAGTTCAACGTCACCTGTGACATATAGCAGCTTTTCCGCATGATTCACCGTCACAATCCGCTCTAGTAGGGTTCGGATATCCTTTATTTTGCGCTTATAGGCCATACGCTCCCGCCAAAGCCATACTATAACGACTGACATGATGAGGCCGACAATCCATTCAGAAATGTTTTCGATGTTCATATCAACCATTCTCCCATTTGTAGCCAATGCCCCATAGCGTTTTAATGTGGACAGGATGAGAGGGATCTTCTTCGATTTTCTCACGTAGGCGGCGAATATGGACGTTAATCACGTTCTCGTCGCCCATATAATCGTCTTTCCAAATAAATCCGTATAATTGTGCTTTTGTAAATACCCGGTTCGGATTGGCTACAAATAGCTTCAAAATATCGGACTCTTTGGCTGTTAGCTGAATTTCATTTTCATTGCGTATGACTGTAAAATGATCAAAATCAATGCGCAGACTGCCGTAGGTCAAAACTTGTGCTTGCGGCTGTTCCTCCTGCTGTTGCTGACGGGCATATGTAGTAGATCTGCGGATCGCGGACTGAATACGAGCTGTCATTTCCAGCATTGAAAAAGGTTTGGCAACATAATCGTCTGCCCCAAAGCCCAGTCCAAGCGCTTTATCCACGTCGCTGTCCTTGGCTGACATAATCAGAATAGGTACGGCGCTGTGGGTACGGATCCGGCGGATCACCTCCATACCGTCCACCTTCGGCATCATCAAGTCCACCAGTACCAGATCATAGGTATGACGTTCAAAGGCAAGAAGACCCTCTTCCCCGTCATAGGCAGTGGTTAGACTGTATCCTTCCTTAGTGAGTGCTTTGAGTAGCATTTCGGCAATGGATAGATCGTCTTCAATAAGTAAAATATGCTGTGACATAGGTGTGGAACACCCCTAATTTTTAGATTAAGCTCGCGTGACGAACTGTACCTGAATTATATAGAGCAGTGGAGGGGATTTCCATAAAAAATATCCAAAGAAAAAATGAAAACTCCCTGGATCGTCCCAGGGAGTTACGTAATCAGCAGTGTCTGGTAATATATCTTTCCTCTATTATACTGAAAGAGTTTATAATCCGGTGTTTGGAATACGATGTTATGATATACGTGACATGCTTTATACTAGAAATCAGGTATGTCTAATCACGAGCTACGGCACAGGACCGTCAATAAAGGAGAGCAAAGATGTTTGTCATACGGGGAACACAAAAACTGCTGAAGGAATGGGAGACTGAACCACTTCAAGTTGATATTTATCCGCCTTTGAATAGTTGGCATGCCAGCTTGTTTTTACTTAATCGAAGAAAAAATATAGTATTTATGCATGATATATCCCGCTTAAGCATCACGCTTTTTGGGATTAAAAAATCGCAGTACAAAAGCTTGCCAGCTCTTTTTATGCAAGCCTTGAAGGAATTTATGATCAGCGAAGGCTTTGATGAACAGATCGTAAAGGCCTACATACAGGAAGGCGAGCAGATGCTGGCTACTACGACGAATAGTCATAGTGTAATGAGAACCTTAGATGAGATTATTTTTATCATGAAGGAACTGGATATGGAGCATGGGTGCGAGCTGGAAAAAAACCAGTGGAATAACCGGATTGTTTTCAAAACTGTAGAATACAAGTACCCTGTTGATGTTTTTAAAGAAATGCTAGAAAAGCATTATAAACTAGAGAGTATTTGAGAAATTTATGATTTTACCGAAATTAGTTCCATTTATTCCCTCTGTCCTATATAATCTAATATAGTTCTAAAAGACTATATAAAGAGAGGTAAGGGGTAAATGAAGATTAAATTAAGAAATAAAACTGGAATGATTAAGGAACGCAAAGTAGGTTTTTCATGGACTACGCTCTTTTTCGGTTTCTTCCCTGCGTTGTTTAGAGGGGATTGGAAGTGGGCAGTTATTATTTTTCTGGTATCGATCCTTACGAGTGGGGCGTCCAACTTTGTATTTTGCTTCATTTATAACCGCTTACATATTAATGATCTGCTGTCCCAAGGCTATGGTCCTGCTACTAAGAAATCCCAAGCTATCCTGATTTCTAAGGGATTTATTGCTGAAAATTACGCTGCTAACTTTGCAGGTTAAATTGAGAGCTGTTTGTTAAACGAGACGTATCAAAAGAGCATCCACCAAAGTCCATGCGGGCGGGGAATGCTCTTTTTTTTATAACTCACATGATAGCAACGCTTGCGATGAAATGAATCATAGCGCAATAAGCGGCACACTTTGGTAAAATAAAACGATACAGGGTTTGACACCATCGGTCAGACTTATAAAACGGGGGGTACATAACGAAAGATGAAGAGGATTATTGATATAGCCAAAGAAGCAGGCATTGAAGAAGAACATCTGGAGACGTATGGAAAATATAAAGCGAAGCTGAATCCGTCCCTGTGGGAGCAGTTAAAGGATCGCCCGAATGGAAAGCTGGTGCTGGTTACGGCAATGAATCCCACGCCGGCGGGAGAAGGAAAAACGCTGACAACCATCGGGCTGTCACAGGCGCTGAATGCGCTGGGGCATAAAACCGTTGCTGCGTTGCGTGAGCCGTCCCTTGGCCCTTGCTTCGGTATGAAAGGAGGAGCAACCGGGGGAGGACAAGCCCAGATTGTTCCGGCAGAAGACATTAACCTGCATTTTACAGGTGATATTCACGCGATTTCGGCAGCGCATAATTTGCTGGCAGCGATGATCGATAACCATTTATTTCATGGAAATGCTTTGCGATTGAAACCGGAGCGGATCGTGTGGAAACGCGCTGTTGATATGAACGACCGGAGTTTACGAAATATTGTGACTGGATTGGGGTCAGGTAATGGAGCAGTGAGAGAAAGTGGCTTTCTGATTACCTCGGCTTCAGAAGTGATGGCAGTATTATGTTTAAGTGAAGATATGGACGATCTTAAAGTGCGATTGGGTCGGATGGTGATTGGTTATAACGAAGATGGCGAAACGGTAACAGCTGAGGAACTCCAGGCGGTGGAAGGTATGGCTGTGCTGCTGCGGGAAGCATTGAAACCCAATCTGGTGCAAACGTTGGAGGGAACTCCAGTTATTGTGCATGGTGGACCTTTTGCGAATATTGCGCATGGATGCAGTAGTTTGATCGGTACGAAGCTGGCCCTGAAGCTGGGAGAGGTGGTCGTCACGGAGGCTGGATTCGGGGCCGAGCTGGGCGCGGAAAAGTTTTTTGACATCAAGTGCCGTCAATCCGGTTTGCAGCCAGATGCGGCTCTGTTGGTCGTAACAGCCAAAGCGCTGAAATATAACGGCGGTGTAGCTAAAAATGAGCTGGATGCAGAAAATCTGGAGCAATTGCAACTTGGATTAGTCAACATGAACCGGCATGTTCGGAATTTGCAAAAATTTGGCGTACCAGTACTGGTAGCGCTCAACCATTTTGTAACAGATAGCGAAGCCGAGTTGGAACTGATTTTCTCGGAATGCCGCAAGCTGGGTGTACCCGTAGAGCTGTCACAGGTGTGGGCACAGGGAAGCCAAGGTGGAGAAAAGCTGGCCCAAAGCCTGCTCAACCTGCTCCAGGAGGACAAAGCCCATTTTGCACCATTGTATGAGCATACACTTGATTTGCAAGCGAAAATTAGTGTCATTGCGAAGGAGCTTTATGGTGCGGCAGAGGTAGCTTACACTCCTGCGGCCAAACGGGCGTTGGCCGGTATGGAGCAGCTTGGTTTTGGACAACTGCCTGTATGCATGGCCAAAACACCGTATTCTTTCTCAGATCAACCTTCTCTGCTAGGTGCACCGGAGGGCTTTACCATTCACGTGTCCAGCGTTTCTTTGTCCGCAGGGGCAGGCTTTGTGGTCGTGGAAACAGGCAATACTATGACGATGCCAGGATTACCCAAATCCCCAGCAGCTGAGCATATGTCGCTGGAGGCAGATGGAAGCATTCATGGTCTAATGTAGTATCTTTAGAAAAATGGCAGCTTATCAGGTTGAAGTGACGAGCAGTTTGGGCAGTGCAGTAAGCAGTTTTTGCCGGGTCATGGCATCGCTCCAGTTCCAGCGGTCAGCTTCTACGAAATATACCCGACCTTGACGTACAGCAGGAAGGCTGCGCCAGAGAGGGCTGCTGATCATGCGTTCCAGCGTACGTTTGGATTCTGGAGCTGTTGGGACAAGCATAAAAATGCGGTCCCCGGCGTAATCAGGCAATTCGTTCAGATCTATTTCCGCGAAGCCATGTCCCTCGTCGAGCACCTTTTGGATCGGCTCAACGGGCTGAAAGCCCTGTGGGTGGTAGAGGGCCGACGAGAATCCGGACATACCCATAACAAAGAGCCGATCACCATGATCGAAGATGAAGACGGAGGCTGTTTCTCCGGCTGTGATTTGCGTACCGAGCTGCTGCCACATTGCCAGATTACGGGCTGTGAAGGTAGACAACCAGCGTTCGGCCTCCCGCTCCCTACCGAGCCAGGTGCCAAGTGTACGCATTCGTTCCTCCAGCGTGGCGAAGGAGTTGAAGGTGACGGTGGGAGCGATACTGGCAATGCGCTCATATTCCTGTTCATCCGAATTAGCGATGATAATTAGATCAGGATCGAGAGCACTGGTCAAGCGGGTATCCAGTGGAAGGCCCACATCGGCGACATTCACAAGACGATGTTTATAGACGCTGTATTCACTGAGTCGCAGACTTCCACCGATGGCTTTGGCCCCTAATGCCAATAGATCGCCCATCGTTTCTCCATGATAGATGATGCGGCTTGCTCGGCGCGGAATGTGAATATGGTGACCCGTCCAATCCTTGACGCGCACAGAACCGGAGACAGAAAGTGCGTACTTGCCCGGGGGAATCCCGGTCATTTGCCTAAACCGTCGATTAAAATAATATTCGTCAGAGAAACCAACCTGACGGGCAATTTCACGTAAAGGCCGTTTGCATTCCAGCAGCAGCCGCTTGGCATGGTTCAAGCGCAGCTCAGTGAGGTAATGCAGCGGCTTTTTGCCTGTCATTTTACGAAACAATTGGGAGTATTGCCATATGGAAACGTTCGCTTGTTCAGCGAGCTGCTTGACGGTAATGGGCTTTTCATAGTGGTTTTCCATATATGAAAGGGTACCTTCCACCGATGCTGGCAATGCCGGATTAGAGGTATTATTTTGATCAATATGGGTGTGGTCTTCCTGCCACAGCAAGAGCAACTCTTGAAACATGATTTGCTGCCGTAATACAGATGTTTGGTTATGCGGCTGTACCATTTGTTGGGTACTATGAAATAGCTCTTCAGTCAACTGAATAAGTTTGGAGGAAGAAGAGGAGACGATGCATTCGCGCGGTCTCGGCAGGACAGGTCCATGATATAGGGATGGCATACGTACTGCGTGTTCACCCAAGGCCATGTCCGCTTGTGGTTCTGACGGCAAAGCGATGACCTCAAACGTGATTTTGTAGTATTCGGGCACAGTTCCATTCAGGGGAGCGATTTGATAGGATTCACCTGGAGCTAGCCAATATCCATGACCTGTATGGAATAGATACTGCTCTGAGCCAATGTCCACCATACCTGTCCCACCGATGAACATAAGCAGACAGTGATATGAATTGGGACGTGATAATAATTCATCGGTAGGCTCACCAATCAACGCAATTTCTTTAAAATGAAAAAGCAGTGAACTGAACGGGGGAGGATATACGGACGACGGAGACTGGTTCACGGTATTGCTCCTTTTATTGAGAATGGTTATCATGTATTTATAAGTATACCTCCTTTAGGTTCAACAAAAAAGAAGCTATCAACAAGTGTCGATAAGCTTCTCCAATTTTATTTGATGAGCTTGGGCAATTCCTCCAGCAGCCATTCTCGAGTGGAAGCATCACTTTCAGTTTTGCCAATATCCTGAGTATACACACGCCCCTGTTGGACAGCAGGGAGCTGGAGCCACAGCTTGCTTTTCATTAACAGTTCGGTGGATTGTTGGGCTTCTGAACTTGGTGTTCTTAGTATGAAAATCCGGTCTCCAGCGTATTGTCCGATCACTTCCTGAGATATTTGCACAAATCCTTTGTCTTCATCCAGGGCTTTCTGGATAGGAGGGGTAGGTTTGAAACCATTCTTTTCATACAGTATTTGTGACAGTCCTGTCCGTCCCATTGCGAATAAACGGTCACCTGGATAGTAGGTAAAGACTGAAGCTGTTTCCCCCGCCTTAACACCTTCTGCGTGAAGTTTAGTCCACATCTCCGCTTCCTTTATTTTATATTGTGCAAGCCAATCTTCAGCAGCCTTTTTCTTGTTCACAATGTCTCCGAGATGCAGCAAACGTTCGTTTAACGGGGCAAAGGTATCGAACATAATTGTAGGTGCAATTTTTGTTAACTCTGCGTATTGCTTTTCATCTGTATCGGCGCTAAAGATCAGGTCAGGCTGTAGTTCCAAGGCTTTTTCCAAATTAATCGGGAACCCCAGATCGGCCACGTTCTGAACCTGCTTCTCATAAACCTTGCCTTCAATCATAGAAGTCGATGTACCTATAGCTTGTACGTCTAAAACCAATAGATCCCCATAGTTTTCTCCGAAGTAAGCAATGCGTCCAGGAGTCGTGGGAATGTTCACTGTATGTCCCTTATAGTCTGTGTAGTCACGAGTTGTGGCAGCTTCCGATGTTTTTGTTGATGCTGTTGTGTTGCTGCTTGCAGTCTGATTGTCAGATGCGCCGCATCCCAGCAGCAATGCCCCCATAAGAAAGAAAAGGCAGATCAGAGCAGTGTATTGTCGAGTAGAATTTTTGTTGATTGTCGAGTTCTTGTTGACCATAGCAACCTCCGTATAATAGAATGATTCAGAATTTTGTAAATGAGAATTATTATCACAAAAGCAATGATAAGCGCTGAACCCTCAATACTCAATGGACAAACTTGGTCAATAAATCCGATTTTGTACAAAATAAGTCTCATGTGTTCTCAGCTCATTTCAGGCTTCAAATTTTATTGATTTGTCATTATCTGTTGTACAGGTGATCATGTGGCTCATTGGAGCTATATTTTTGTGTTACGTGGGGTACGACAGCATTAAAAATGCAGATCATGATATTGCGCTAGAAGGAGAGAAAAAGACGAAATCATTAGGATACGTTCAAGCTTGTCATGCCAGTCTGCATAAATCGAACAAGTTCTTCATAGACATGTACTAATTCATTTAAAACATGTGCTGAAGGGGTTGATGACATGCGCCGGATTTCATGGATGCTTGCCATGGTCATGTGTGTAACGCTGCTGCTGGCCGGGTGCGGCAAGAAGAGCGCGGACGATGTGGTTAAAGATTTGAGTGACGTGGTGAGCGACCTGAACAGCTACCACGGTACAGCTTTGATGACGCTGCATACCGGCGACACGCCGCAGGAATACAAGGTGGATATTTCCTACCGCAAGCCGTCCTATTACCGAATTGCCATGACGAACGAGAAAAAGGATGTTACGCAAATTGTGCTTCGTAATGATGAGGGTGTATTTGTACTGACACCCAGCCTGAACAAAAGCTTCCGTTTCAAAAGCGACTGGCCAAACAATCAGGGTCAAGTATATTTATATGAAACGTTGGTTCGCAGCATTATCGGCGATGCCTCCCGTCAGTTGGCTACCGACGATAAATCCTATGTGTTTGATGTGGCAGCGAATTACAACAGCCATGCGCTGGTGAGACAAAAGATATGGCTGTCCAAAAATGACTATGCACCGACTCAGGTACAGGTGTCTGATGCGAATGCCAAGGTAGTTGTTGATCTGAAATTCGATCAATTTGCTTTTGATACGAAGTTTGACAAGGACTCTTTTGATATGGAGCGGAACATGGCTTCAGGTAAGACGAGTACGGGTAGCGAAGGGGCGCCATCTTCCGGAGCAGTGGAGCCCAGCGGTCAGCTTGATCCTTCCGGTGCGATAGATGGGACGACTGGCGTGACGTCTGGCGAACCCGGACAAGAGCAGGGAACAGCAGGGGATGCAGTCCAGCAGCCGTCAGGGGAAGCGAAGGTGGACGGTACTGCCACAAATGATACGTCCAAACCGGACGCAGCAGCCAACGCAGATGCGCAGCAACAAACCCCGGGCACATCGGATGCCGCAAACGGAACGTCAGCGGGAACAGATGCGGCAGAAGCTGTGATGGGTGAGTTCGGCTTAATCGAACCATCCTACACGCCAGCCGGAGTACAGATCAAGGATACGCCGGAGCTGGAGGATAATGGTACACATGCCGTGATGCTGCGGTATAGTGGAACGTATAATTATACCATTGTGGAGGCGCGCCCAAAAGATCGGGCAGTCGCACTAGCCGCAGGCGAACTGGTTGATATTGGAGGAAGCTTTGCCGTTCTGACCGGAAGCGAACAGCAGACGATGACCTGGATGAATGACGGAATCGAGTTCAGAATCACCAGTGCTGACCTGCCTGTAAGCGAAATGATACAAATTGCCGCTTCTATACAGGATCAATCGGGTAAATAAAACTTTATAGACGGATGCAGACGGTCTAGAGTGTAAAAATGCTCTGCTGCCGCCCGTATCCGTCTTTTGTTCATTCGCGGTCTAGGATGTGCACCGCTTGTATGTCGTGTTCATTGTAGAGGATGCTGGCAAACTTCTCCTGCCATTTGACAGCCACGTTTTTGAACATTACCATTAACCTTTGGAAGCAAGAACTTTGCCACACTCCGAATGGTAAAAGGTTATGTTACAGGCTAACAATTGAAGAAGGTGACTGGATTTGCAAGCACAATACAGATCGACCCGGGCCGAAATCAACCTGGATCACCTTGGCGCCAACTATGAGGCTTTTCGCAAGGCATTGCCAGCGGATAAGCTGATACTGGTCTGTGTCAAGGCTAATGCCTACGGACACGGCGCCGTGGAAATTTCAAAGGAATTGGAACGCCTTGGTGCGGATTATTTGAGCGTCGCTTTTCTGGATGAAGCGTTGGAGCTTCGTCATGCAGGGGTTCAGCTACCAATTCTAGTACTTGGTTACACCTCACCGGAAGCTGTGCAAACGGCTTGGGATCATGATATCTCATTGACAGTGTTCAGTGAGGAAGTGCTGGAGGGTATCCGCAGACTGGACCGCCAAGGAAACGAACGCAAGTTGAAGGTGCACATCAAAATAGACAGCGGCATGGGAAGACTGGGTTTGCTGCCTGGAGAAGAGGCTATGGCTTTTGTCCGGCAGGCTCACGAATTAGAGCAAGTGCTGCTGGAAGGCATGTACACCCATTTTGCCCGCGCGGATGAAGAAGACAAAAGCTATACACTGCTACAATATGATCGGTTTCGGGGCGTGGCGGAAGCGCTAAGGGAACAAGGTATCACCATTCCCATTATACATACGGCCAACAGCGCCGCTACCATTGATACCCCTTCTCTTTCCCCCAATATGGTGCGGATTGGTATCAGTATATACGGTCTGTACCCGTCTGATGAGGTTAACCGGCAAGCCATTGAACTGCTGCCTGTATTGTCATTGAAGACGGCGGTGGTTTATACCAAGACGCTTCCTCCCGGCTGGGGAGTTAGCTATGGCACCCGGTATGTGACTTCCAGTGAAGAACGGATCGGTACACTGCCAATCGGCTATGCGGATGGATACTCCCGCATGCTGAGTGGGAAGATCGAAGTATTGATACGCGGTCGCCGCGTCCCGGTACTCGGCACGATTTGCATGGACCAGTGTATGGTATCCTTACAATCTTTCGCAGAAGATGCGGAAGAAATCCAAACCGGCGAAGAGGTTGTTCTCATCGGTCAGCAGTCCGGCGAAACTATCGCGGCGGATGAGCTGGCATCCAAGCTTGGTACGATCCACTATGAGGTGATCTGCATGATCGCAGACAGGGTACCGCGTGTATACACACGAGGTCATGTTCCTGTTGTTCGAGTGAACTCGCTTCTTCCAACCCGCTGGAATTAATTTCATAACGCAAATTACCGAATAAAAGCAGGAGTTTTCGCAGAACGTCCCGAAATATGATACAAAGGAAAGAAAAGAGCGCTATAACTGTCAAAAGACGCATCAGGCTCCGCTGACACTTGTATTTCGGGGATCAAACGCCTGTACGAAAACGAACTGCGTAGTTTATAATGGAATGCAGCATAGATGATATACGAATATCATATACATTCTCTTGTATTCCGTTTGAATAAATTACCGGGAATAACGTTATAATGGTACAATGGCGACAAGGTTTTGGGGGTGGAAGAGAAGTTGGCCAATTTGCAGAACACCAAAAGAATAATGATCAGTTTGCCAGATCATCTCTTGCAGGAAGTGGACGGGATCGTAGCTATGGAAAATTCCAACCGCAGTGAATTTATTAGGCAGGCCATGAAGCTGTATGTAGGCGAACGTAAAAAACGTTACATTCGTGAAGCTATGCAGCGTGGATACATGGAAATGGCTAAAATTAACTTAACCATGGCATCCGAAGCCTTTCACGCGGAGGAAGATGCAAACAGCACCTTGGGCCGTACAGTTAGCGGGGTGTAATCCATATTGATCGTAAAGCGCGGCGACGTTTTTTTTGCAGACCTTTCACCCGTAGTCGGTTCCGAGCAAGGTGGCGTCAGACCTGTGCTGATCATTCAAAATGATATCGGCAACCGGTTTAGTCCTACTGTGATCGTAGCAGCCATCACCGCCCAGATTCAGAAGGCAAAGCTGCCTACACACGTGGAAATCGACGCGGCGACGCATGGCTTTGATCGTGATTCTGTTGTTCTTCTGGAGCAAATTCGGACGATCGACAAGCAAAGGCTTACCGACAAAATCACCCATTTAGATGAAGAAACCATGCGCAAAGTGAGCGATTCGCTACAAATCAGTCTCGGTTTGATTGATTTTTAGCGTGATGGAACGACGAGTGAAACGGGAAAAGGGCAGCGCTTGGGCGCTGTCCTTTTGTGTGTCCGATGAAAAATGCAGGTAGGGCTTGCTTTAACGTCACCTGCTGGCGCTTTGAATCATTTTTTGTGATAATGAAAGACATGGTGTAAGACAAGAGCTGTGAGGAAGAAGGGATAGGTTTGTCTAACGAGGAAACGAAGACGGAAATCCGGCAGGAGCCGAACGAAGCAGAACGCCAAGAGCGGATTGTCAAACAAGTGGCGAGAGAGCTGTCGCTGGCACTCAAGCAAATCCGGACAACGATCAGTTTGTTGGATGAAGGGAATACAATTCCTTTTATCGCGCGTTATCGTAAGGAAATGACAGGAGAGCTGGATGAAAATCAGCTGCGTGAAATTGAAGATCGTGTGGTGTATTTGCGTAATCTGGAGGATCGTAAGGTAGAGGTCATCCGCATTATTGATGAGCAGGGCAAGCTGACGGAAGACCTGCAGGCTGCTATCACCTCTGCGGTTAAACTTCAGGAAGTGGAGGATCTGTACCGTCCGTATCGGCAAAAGCGCAAAACCCGCGCCAGTGTAGCAAAGGAACGGGGACTGGAGCCGCTCTCTATCTGGATCTGGAGCCAGCCGAAGCAGGGCGATGCTCTGAAAGAAGCCGAGTCTTATGTAAATGCGGAACTGGGAGTGGACAGCGCCGAGGCGGCCATCCAAGGAGCCTTGGATATTTTAGCTGAAAATATAGCGGATGATGCGGCTATTCGCCAATGGGTACGCCGATATACGCTGGACCATGGTATGTTGACCTCCGAAGCGAAGGACGCGGAGCAAGAATCCGTGTATGAGAACTACTACAGCTATCGTGAGCTCGCTAAGAAAATGCCACCTCACCGTATTCTGGCGATTAATCGCGGAGAGCGGGAAGGCATTCTTAAGGTTGGTCTGGAGGTAGTGCCAGATTCCATCTACAATTACGTGGCAGGTCAAGTGATTAAAGGATCGTCTGTCGTGCAAGATCTGCTCCGCAGTGTCATCGAGGATGCGTACAAAAGACTTATCGCGCCGTCTATCGAGCGTGAAGTGCGCGCTGAAATGACGGAGAAGGGCGAGCAGCAGGCCATCTCCATCTTTGCAGGCAACTTGCGCAGTCTGTTGCTACAGGCTCCGATCAAGGGCCGACGTGTGCTCGGTGTCGATCCGGCCTATCGGACAGGCTGTAAGCTGGCGGTTGTCGATGACACCGGCAAGCTGCTGGAAGTGGCAGTGACGTATCCGACACCGCCGAACAACAAGAAGCGCGAGGCTGCTGAAAAGTTCAAGCAGCTGATTGCCAAATACAGGATTGAATTGATTGTCATTGGTAACGGAACCGCTTCGCGCGAGACAGAGCAATTCGTAGCGGAAGTCATCGCGGACATTGGTGACAGCAGTCTAGCATATCTGATCGTCAATGAGGCGGGCGCGAGCGTATACTCTGCCTCCAAGCTGGCACAGGAGGAATTTCCCGATTTGGACGTGGCCGAGCGCAGTGCGGCTTCCATCGCACGTCGTGTTCAGGACCCGCTGGCTGAGTTGGTCAAGATTGAGCCGAAGGCTATTGGTGTAGGCCAATACCAGCATGATGTGTCGCAGAAACATCTGGATGAAAGCTTAAAGGACGTTGTCGAATCAGCCGTTAACCATGTCGGTGTGGATGTGAACACGGCTTCCTCTGCGCTGTTATCCTATGTAGCAGGGATCAACGCGACGATTGCCAAAAACATCGTTAAGTACCGTGAGGAAAACGGAAAATTCAGCAACCGTCGTCAGTTGCAGAAGGTGCCGCGTCTTGGTGCAAAAACCTACGAGCAATCTGTAGGCTTTATCCGTATACCGGGTGGAGAAAATCCGCTGGACCGCACACCGATTCACCCTGAATCTTATGCTGTCGTAGACCGCCTGTTGGCGGAATTGAACATTAGCGCTCACGATCTGGGTACTAAGACTGCAATGGAAGCACTGAGCGTGTCCAACATTGACGAATTGGCTGCGAAGCTGGAAGTCGGCGTGCCGACACTGAAGGATATTCTGGACAGCCTCCAGCGTCCGGGCCGTGACCCGCGTGACGAGCTGCCGTTGCCTGTATTCCGCAAGGATGTGCTGAAGATCGAGGATCTGGCACCGGGTATGGAGCTTCAGGGAACCGTCCGCAATGTCATTGATTTCGGCGCGTTTGTCGATATCGGTATTAAAAGTGACGGGTTGGTTCATATTTCACAGCTGCGCAGTGGCTTCGTAAAGCATCCGATGGATGTCGTATCTGTCGGTGATAACGTAACGGTGTGGGTGTTGAATGTTGATTTGAAAAAAGGCAGGGTTGGTCTGACGATGAAACCTCCTGCAGAGGCGCAATCGCAGGCATAATACTTTAAATAAAGCTGTACAACCTTCTTGTGCAGGTATAATAAAAGCCGGAATCTCCGAACTGCATCGGAGCTTCCGGCTTTCATTTTTGGATGCCTTTAGCTTTCACCCGTTGTTGGCATCGAACTCCACGCCAGGTGCTTTATGATAAAAAAACCAACAATCGTTCAACAGTTTAATTTGGCGCCGGTCCTTTTTGTAAAAGGCCCGCATGAGCTGGTTGCTGAGCCATTGAGGCAAGCCGATCTCCTCCTCTGCGTTACATCTGTATGTTTAGCATATGGGGTGGGTACCTAAAGTGTGCTTATGAATTGGGGGTTAGACTTCGGTCGTTATTTTATAATATGCTTGTCAGT
Organism: Paenibacillus sp. FSL H8-0168; assembly: GCF_038592955.1. NCBI lineage: Bacteria > Bacillati > Bacillota > Bacilli > Caryophanales > Paenibacillaceae > Paenibacillus > Paenibacillus sp. FSL H8-0168. Next base: position 1,468,638 of record NZ_CP151948.1, read on the forward strand.
AAGGAGCAAAGGAGGGGAGACCGTTAGAATGGAGTCCAAGTCCCTGAGCGATTCAATGAACCATTCAATGAACCGTTCTATGAGTAATGAAGAGCTTCAAGAATGGGTAGAGCGCATTTCGCTGGAGAGCTTCGGCGTGCCGTTTCGACATCAAGCCACCTTTAATGCGCGCCTGTCTTCCACAGGTGGTAGGTATTTTATGAAAAGTCATCATATTGAAATTAATCCACATCAACTCGCAGCTTACGGACGTTCTGAGGTGGAGAAAATTATTAAGCATGAGCTGTGCCATTATCATTTGCATTTGCGCGGGATGGGCTATCAGCATCGAGATGCTGACTTCAAAGCATGGCTGGCCCGTGTAGGAGGAAGCAGGCATTGTCAGACTCTGCCGGGAAGAACGGAACGTAAGCCTCAGCCTTATCGTTACAAGCTAGTATGCGTTTCCTGTAAACAGGAGTATATGCGCAAGCGTAAGATGAATCCTCAGCGGTATCGCTGTGGGAAATGTGGAGGGAAGCTTCGCCTGTTGGCACTTGACGGCACCCCCTGAATCATGGTAAATTAACCATACTGTAAGATAATTTACAGTAATGTTCCCTGATAGCTCAGTTGGTAGAGCACTCGACTGTTAATCGAGTTGTCACAGGTTCGAGTCCTGTTCGGGGAGCCATGGAGAGGTACCCAAGTGGCTATAAGGGGACCCTCTGCTAAGGGGTTAGGCTGCGAAAGCGGTGCGAGGGTTCGAATCCCTCTCTCTCCGTTGGTATTTTAAGTAGAAAAAGGACGCTCGTATGCATTGTAATGATGCTTGCGAGCGTCCTTTTCGTCTATATCTGCTTTGAGAATAACGGTGGACTGAAATCGTTTAAATGAAGAGGGGACGTGCTGCGTACAGCATGAAGCGGCGTTAGCCTGTCTTGTACGCAGCCAATGACTTCTATTTCACGGTGTCAGCCTCGACTGTCTTGAGTATGTTCAACAGAGCATGAGCGACGCCATCTTCCGCATTAGTCAGAGTCACTTGGGAGCAGACGGCCTTGATGTCGTCTTTTGCATTGCCCATGGCAATGCCTGTTCCTGCCATCGTCAGCATGGAGATATCATTGTAGCTGTCCCCAATCGCTACGGCTTCCTGCATGGGAATGCTCAAATGATTCGCCAGATAACGCAATGCATTACCTTTAGACGCATCCCTATGCTCGACTTCAAAGTTACGGTCTGAAGAGATGACCATGTTCAGGCCCTGAGAATCTCGGTAACGCTCACGGCCCCGCTCTAATTTGGCTTGATCAAAGGAGAAACAGAGCACGTTATAAATCTCTACATCCAGTGGAATGTCCTCATATGAAGCGATCCGGGTATGTCCAGTCTGTTCATATTGTTTTTCAGCTGCATGTAATAAAGTATCCAGCGAAATATCCGGGTTGGCACTCAGCAAGCGGTCCATTTCAACAGCAAGTAGCTGATGTCCGTTTTGTGGAGAATAAATAGCGCGGTCTGTCATGACCTCATAGTAAAAGTCGTTGTCATGCAGCCAACTCAGCACTTCAAACGTTTCACTGCGGCCCATAGGAGTAGAGGTTAACTGACGACGATGCACATCGTGTACGGTTGCACCGTTTGCTCCAATGACTGGAGTTATAAGCTCTGCTTCCTCTAGCTTCGTCCAGGCGTCATAAGCGGCTCTACCAGTGGCAATTGTCACCTGAACGCCTTGCTGCTGTGCTTGGCGTATAGCCTCCGCGTTCACTTTGCTTATTTTTCCTTCCTCGTTCAGCAGTGTTCCATCCATATCAATCGCAAACAGTTTCATTTCTCTCCAACTCCTGTCTTTCGATATCTCTGTGATAAATCTTGAGTTCTAGCTAAGCAGTTTCATATTTTATGAGGGTACAACAACTTCAACATCATAATGTTGCAAAATTTCCAGCATCGCTGGTTCTGGCAATCTGTCGGTGATCACGATATTAACTTCAGACAGATCGGCAAAACGATATGGAAAATTGATTCCGAATTTCGAATGGTCCGCAAGGATGATCACCTGATCTGCCTGCTTCATCATCTGATGCTTCAGCATACCGTCTTCTTCATGAATCAGGCTTAGTCCGTGGGCAGATATACCACCAATCCCGATAAAGGCTTTGTCTACAAAATAGTGAGACAAAGTGGCGATCACGGAGGAACCATATACATATCGGTGTTCTTTTTGCAGGCGGCCTCCCAACAGATGTATGGAGACACCGTCTTTTCCAGATAGCACGTCAGCCTGATTGATTGAATTGGTGATGACCGAACATTCCTGCACATTCAGTCTTTCTGCACACGCCTGTACGGTGGTAGAGGAATCCAATATAATACGATCCTTATCTCGTACCATGCTGGCAGCCAGCTGTCCGATCACTTGTTTCTCCTCGGATACAGTAAGTAGTCTTTCGTTATAATTTCCAATTGGATCGTGATGCAGTGTAGGGATAAGAGCGCCGCCGCGGGTGCGAATAATTTTTTGATGTTCTTCAAGTTTTACGAGGTCTCGACGCGCCGTATCTCGTGAAACATTAAAAAATTCACAAATATCATCCACCGAAATACGTTTATGAAGCTGTAAGTAATCAACGATTTTTAACATTCGTTCTTCCTGATACATAGAAAGCTCCTCTGATATATAATTATTTCGGTATCTTGTAAGTGATTATAAGTAAATACAAGTGATATTGCAATCATTTATCGCTGTTTTCAGGATTTTAATGATTTGGGATAAGTGATTGTAAGTTAATATGCATTTTGTACTTATAAAAACTGCTTTTTTAAAAATTTTAGAAATAAGTATTGCCATTCGTTATTCTATTTGATATACTCTTTCTTGTCGCCAAGTTGGCGCATAATAATAAGGCCCGTTGGTCAAGGGGTTAAGACACCTCCCTTTCACGGAGGTAACAGGGGTTCGAATCCCCTACGGGTCATTGTTGTCTTTATAGACTACATGTTGCATGCTTAAGGGAAATTCCTGAGGTCTGGTCTAATGGCGGACAGCTTGGATGAACAGCATGAGCCATTAGCTCAGTTGGTAGAGCACCTGACTTTTAATCAGGGTGTCGAAGGTTCGAGTCCTTCATGGCTCACCATTTATATTTTGTTATGCGGTCGTGGTGGAATGGCAGACACGCTATCTTGAGGGGGTAGTGAGCGTACGCTCGTGGAGGTTCGAGTCCTCTCGACCGCATCAATGGAATAAACGGAAAAGTCTCTCGCGGTAGAGGCTTTTTTTATTTGTGTAGTGATGTAATAAAGTAATGATTATGATGAAATAATGATTCCATAGTATAATATAATGCCATAATGTTATAGAATGATAAGTATAAACTTATGAAGTGACGGTGAAAAATATGGACACTCAACTGTTAGGAAATATATCAGAAAATATTTTGGGCTTGTTTCCGATTGTGAAGAAGAAATTTTTCACCTACGGTCCGCTCGATTTACCATTACACTTGTCGCCTAATAACTTTCAGGTATTACTGCTTCTGCGTGAGGTGCGCTTGTCTACGGTATCTGATTTATCCAAACAGCTCAATGTCTCACGTCCGAACATGACTCCTCTTCTGGACAAACTGGTGGAGCATGGGTTGGCTGACCGCCAGTCGTGTGATTCGGATCGCAGAGTCGTGAATGTGGCGATTACACAGGAAGGCGATGCTTTTTGTGAACAGGTATTTCATACCTTCTCCAATAAAATTCAAGAAAGACTGGTGTATCTGCCAGAAGAAGATTTATTGCATCTGAGTGAAACTTTGAATGAATTGAAGCATATCTTACTTAAAATCGACAACGCTGCTACGTGATTGGCGTAAGTGAACTGGCTTAAAGACCGCCCTTTCTTCGGAAAACAGGCGGTTTTTGTTGCGTGTTGTGGTATAATGGAAACCAACATACATAATTCGGTAATTTTAGCATACGTGATCTTTGAAATGGGAACAGAGAACATGATATCGTTATTTGAGAGCCTGCTAGGGAGGAAGGAACTTCTATGCAATCTATTTACCATCGCATTGAGGAACTCATCAAGGAACGGGGAATGACGAAAAAGGCGTTCTGCCAGCAGTTAGGCATTAGTACAGGGAACTTCGGGGATTGGAAAAGAGGAAAAACGACGCCGGGCACGAATAAACTCATTGAAATCGCTTCTTTTTTTGATGCCAGTCTGGATTGGATTATGCTGGGTCGAGATGTACAGGGTGAGGTGCTGAAGGAGTCGCAAGACCCTTATTTTTTTGACGCTTCAGGGCAACTGAATTGCCAGGAGGAACCGCTAAGTGAGGCGGAAAGAAATTTTATACTTGAGTATATTGAATTTACCCGCTTTCGTAAAGAGAAAAACCAGCGCAATTCTACTATGGGGTAATGGTTGCTTAGGATTTGATGAGGATTACTAATGAGTAAGGCTGAAAAATGAAAATTATTTCAGAAAAAGTTACTGTGTCGGAGGGGAAACATTTTGGGAGATCAAACTATTTATCAGCGGATTGAAGCTTTGATTAAGGATCGCGGAATGACCAAGAAGGCATTTTGCGAAAAACTTAAAATCAGTTCAGGGAATCTCGGTGATTGGAGAAGAGGTAAAACAACGCCGGGTACCACCCATTTGATTCAGATTTCGGACTTTTTTAATGTATCGCTTGATTGGTTAATGAAAGGGATTAAGCCAGGGGAAGGCGTACTTCAGGAGCAGAAGGCTGCTTATTTTTTTGGAGTGATGGGGCCACTGAATTGCCAGGCAGAAGATCTTGAGACGGAAGAACAGAATTTTATTTTAGAATATGTTGAATTTGCGAAATACCGTAAGCAAAAAAGTGAGAAGGATAAAACAAAGCCGGAATAATTTTTTGGCTAAAGATCGTCTGGGTTGAAAACCCGTAAACGAACTGGAGGGGTTCGCTTTACGGGTTTATTTGGTTTCTTGGTGATATGGAATGACCTATATGTAACTGGAATGCTTGTTGGGTTTAGAGTGGCGGTGCCTCCTTATAATCGTTATCGTCGATGTTCAGAATTGCAGAAACTTGTTTTCTGTACCTTTGTGCTTTGCGGGTGCCGTGAATCAGATTGGACAAGCGTGAGGGCGGAATATTGTGTGTCTCACAAAATGTTTTCTGATCCAGTCGAAGTTCGACAAGCCGTTGTTTGATGGCCCACCCGAAGGAGGTGACAGGCATTTTGTTGTTCAAGAGAAATCGCCCCTTACGGATTCTTGCGGAATAATTGGTGTGTTATAATAATCATCAGTAAACATGTTAGAATTAACCATCTGACACTATGATACACTTTTATACGTGTTTTTACAATCGTAAATGCGTCTTTTTGTTGAATTAATTACTTAATTAAGTGCTAGGTGGTTCTGATAATCTGTCTAGAGTCTGCTAATGGTGTGAATTGCGATTATATGTGGATAAAAAACACTCTGCCACCTGAGGAAAGGGACAGAGTGTTTTTCGTGTTGTGACCACATTGGCGAAACGACGCATCAGGGGGATGCTGGAAGGCGTTTGAATAGACCTGGGGAGGAAGACAGTCTAGGTTCATCCAAGCTCATATAAAGAGGTAGAGTGATGTAGGAGCTGGACCAATGTCTGTGAAGAAAGCGACGCTGAGATGCAGTTGGCTCAGGTTGGTTAAGCTTCTTCCAGGCAGAGAGCAGCTCGCTTGTCATACGTTCCATAAGAGGGTTCTTTTCCTCATAAGGAGGATTGAGTAGTTTGAAGGCATCTTCCACACAGAAGGACACCGCTGCGCTAAGATAGCCGTGAACGGTCTGTTCTACATCGTTTCCGAGGAGGAAGTTAATCCAGGTGTGAACGGTAGCGAGTGTGCCAATCGCATTGTATTGAATGAGTATGGATTCCAACTGGTCAAATTCAAGCCAAGGATAAAGAGCCTTAGCGAGCTTGAGTAGACGCTGACCGGATAGACGAAACTCCTTCACATGCTGCAAGGAGGGACGTTGGGTATGCAGCATCTTATCGATGAGAGCGATCCGCCAACTGTCATTCTGCTGGATGGCGACATACAGACTTTTGATAGCCATGCCGTCAACGGTTGTACATTGAGGATACAAATCATCCAGCATGTAATGTTCCAGGTCTTGTAGACTGTTCAAATGTCCGCTGCGGAATAGTTTCTCCAGTTCGTTAAAACGGGTGAAGCCACCAACAGGTAGGGAAGGGTCCAACAATAATGCATAGTTCAGCAAGCGGTTGCCTTTATGCAGGGCGGTTCGCCTCCTCGAAGTGAATCCTTATGTTATGTTATTTTACTCTTTACTTGGGGGGACGAAAGATATTCGAAATATATGTAATATATATTTACATTTAAGTAGCTTTTGTGTCAAATTAAATATTCTTATCGCTCATATATGTTAGTTAAAATAACATATAAAATAATTATTATATTTTTGTTTACAAATAGTTGATGAGAGAGTATAATAAATCTGTTGCCTCATTACATTATGATTTGCGGTCGTGGTGGAATGGCAGACACGCTATCTTGAGGGGGTAGTGGGCGTACGCCCGTGGAGGTTCGAGTCCTCTCGACCGCATTATATGCAAGACCTAGTTAAAAAAGCATCCTGACACGATTTACGTGAAGGGATGCTTTTTTTGTTAAGCATTTTTCGTTATATTCTTTAGCCACGGAAGCCACGGTTGCAACAGGTCGTTTATTAACTGTGATAATGAAGAATGTCAGTTTTGCTGCAAAAGCTTCTCTATATCTCCCGCCAGCTTATCTGGAGTGGTTTGCGGTGCATAGCGCTTAAATACGTTACCTTCTCTTGTAATTAAGAATTTAGTAAAATTCCATTTGATCGCTTTGGACCCTAACACCCCCGGAGCTGTTTGGGTCAGGTAGCGAAATAAGGGGTGTGCTTGATCGCCATTGACATCTGTTTTGGCGAACATCGGAAAGGTAACCCCATAATTGATCTGGCAAAACTCGGAAATCTCCTCGCTGGAACCTGGCTCTTGTTTGGCAAACTGATTGCTGGGAAATCCCAAAATCTCGAGCCCCTGTTCATGGTACTGGTCATATAGCTCTTGTAGCGCTTTGTATTGGGGGGTTAACCCACATTTGCTGGCAGTGTTCACGATAAGCAGAACGTTCCCTTCATATGTGGATAACGGAATTTGTTTCCCTTGCAGGGTTTGCGCATCATATTCATAAACGGTCATAGTATCTCTCCTTATTCAATATTCAACAATTAAATTGTAAGCAATTAAAAACAAGGTTGCAAGTCTGGAAAAGCTGTATCAAGCCTTTAGCCGCTGTAAAATCGTATTTTGTTTAAAACAGTAAATCGCACCGCAAATGAAGCGAATTAAGGTGTTTCTTCTTATAAAAGAGGGTTCAATCGGTGTTTAGCTGGTACATATAGCGTATTTTCTTCTCTTTTTACAAAAAATGGCCAAAAACGCTTTACCCTACGCCAATATTGACATGCTTGTCATTTTCAAAAAGGGATGAAAAACAGAGATTGAAGGAGCTGTGAGAAGCATAGTTTCATTGTAAGCGTTATTATTAATCTTCTATGCTCTAAAGGCCGATTTATAACCCCGCAGTTGAGCTTTACAGTCTTCCATGCGCGGGTGTATGATTCAAGACGTAATTTCAAATTAACTTGAATGAAGCAACAACGAAATGTCTATAGCGCTGAATTTTGCAGTTGCAAAAGCGGGGGAACCAATCGAGACTGTACGGCTTGCCGGGTGTCTCATGGGGTGAATTTTCCGGTCAAGTGCCAGAAATAGGGCGACTCTCACGTCCGAATCCGACAGCTAACCTCGTAAGCGTACAGGGAGAGGCAACAAACCGCCGTGTGCAGCCATGGTTTATTTTATCATGGATATGTCAGAAGCCGGAGGAAAGCCTTTTTCCTTCGGCTTCTTTTTGTTGTCTTTTTATACCGGGAGAGGAGCTACTGATGGAAGGTCGGTTAATTATTGTCACTGCACCGAATGAAGCGGGCAGAAGTTTTGTGAAATTGCTTATTTTCAAAAAATTGGCGTTTGCAGTTCTGACGAATAGCGCCCAGGAGGAACGACAGCTCAAAAAAATGGGTGTGGAGCACATTGTCCGCATCAATACCATGCAAGCGGGAAAATGGAATTTTCCAAAAAAAGAAATTGGTAGTGTGTATTTGTTCGAGAACAGCTTGAATCTGACTTGCCGTTTCCTACAAATATGTCGACCACTAACATCGGAATCGATCTATGTTATTACACACGGCTGTAATCCACAAGGAATTTATCGGGGATTGGGAGCGGACCATGTGATCTACACATTGAACGGAGAGGTGGGTTTTCTGCTGAACGGATAAGCACTTATAACATAGTTGTTTTATGATTTTATGATGAAATAAGAATGGCGATCTGAAGACCGATACGGAGGGTATAAACATGATGGATATATACATGCTGCTCGTCATGGCTGTGAGTTATGGAGTGATACTGCTGTTTGTACGCTGGTGTGATGCGCAGACCTCTAAAGGAGGACGAAGAGGATGATCGTTATACTCGGGCTTACGGCTATTGTGTTTATGTATTTAATCTACGCACTCCTGAACCCTGAAAAGTTCTAGTCACTGGTAGGGATAGAGCGGGCGGGAACAACAGATCTGAACATTAAAGCATCATAGGTAGCAGGTTTTCGCAAACGTGTGCACACAATTGGTGCTCTGGAAGCAGGTCTGTTGTTCCAAACGCAGGAGCATTTTGAAGGAGGAATAAAGGATGGAGCTGCTTCAAATTGGAATTGTGATCGTTATATTGCTGCTCTTGGTAAAGCCAATGGGTACCTATATGTATCATGTATTCTCGAATGAACCCAATCGGACGGATCGGATTTTTGGCAGAACAGAAAAGCTGATTTATAAGGTAGTAGGCTTGAAGAAAGTGGAGAGCATGCGTTGGACTACGTATGTTATGAGTTTCATTGCTACGAACGCCGTGCTTGTGGCGATCAGCTACTTGCTGTTGCGTTTACAGGGAATGCTTCCCGGTAATCCGGCTGGAAACAGTAATATGGAAGCATCACTAGCTTTTAATACGGTAATCAGCTTTATGACGAATACGAATCTCCAACATTATAGCGGAGAAAGCGGGCTTACGTATCTGACACAGATGGCGTTCGTCACGATGATGATGTTCACTTCGGCTGCTTCCGGTTTTGCGGTTGCTGCGGCTTTTATGAGGGGATTGACGCGGCGCGGTGAAGGGATGGGCAATTTCTTTCAAGATTTTATTAAAGCCATTATAAGAATTTTCCTGCCGCTGGCCTTTGTGCTTACGCTGGTGCTGGTTGGATTGAAGGTACCACAGACGCTACAGCCTACGGCGGATCTTACGACGCTGAGCGGAACACAACAGCAAATTTCTATGGGACCCATTGCTTCTCTGGAGTCCATCAAGCATTTGGGGACAAACGGGGGCGGATATGCGGGAGCTAACTCTGCGCATCCTTTTGAAAATCCAAGTCCTTGGACGAACGTGCTGGAAATTTTGGCAATGTGGGTAATGCCGGCTTCGTTGCCGTATACCTTTGGATTGTTTGCCCGTAATCGTAAGCAGGGCTGGATTATTTTTAGCTCCATGATGGTATTGTTTCTAATTTTTCTATCCATTACGTACGTGTCTGAAAAGACAGGTAATCCGTTAATCCAGACACTGGGTGTGGATGCTTCTCAGGGAAGCATGGAAGGGAAAGAGGTTCGTTTCGGCATTGGACAATCGGCTTTATTCACTGCGGTCACGACAGCGGCAACGACAGGTTCGGTCAATAATATGCATGATACACTAACCCCACTGGGTGGTATGGCTGCTTTGGGAGAAATGATGCTAAACGTCATTTTTGGCGGCAAGGGTGTCGGGCTGATGAATATGCTGATGTATGCGATTCTGGGTGTGTTTATATGCGGACTGATGGTCGGGAGAACTCCGGAATTTATGGGAAGGAAAATTGAAGGCAAGGAAATGAAGCTGATCGCGATTGCCATTTTGGTACATCCGTTTCTTATTCTCGCCCCAACTGCGCTTGCGTTTATGAGTCATTGGGGATATGATGCGGTCACTAACCCTGGCTATCACGGGTTGACTCAGGTGCTCTATGAATATGCGTCATCTGCTGCAAATAACGGTTCGGGATTTGAAGGTCTCTCGGATAACAACACATTCTGGAACGTGACAACGGGGATGGTTATGTTCTTCGGACGATATGTATCTATGATTGCATTGTTAGCTGTGGCGGCTTCGTTGAATGCCAAAGCACCGACTCCGGTGACGACGGGGACACTGCGCACGGACAACAAGTTATTTGGAGCCATTCTGATCGGGGTCGTGCTGCTTATTGGTGCGTTGACCTTTTTACCCGTTATCGTATTGGGACCTGTTGCTGAATTTTTGACCATGTGAAGAAGAAAATGAGAATGGATGAACGGGGTGTTTGATCATGAAGGAACAACGCAAACACATGCTGGACAGAAGCATCTTGAAGCATGCGATCAAGGATAGCTTTATAAAATTAAATCCGATGATTATGATGAAAAATCCTGTCATGTTCGTCGTGGAGATCGGTACATTGGTCGTGCTGCTCATGTTACTGTTTCCTGGTTATTTTGGAACTGGCAAGGAAATGGGCTTTAACCTGGCCGTGTTTGTTATTCTGTTGTTTACGTTGCTTTTTGCTAATTTTGCCGAAGCGCTCGCGGAGGGGCGGGGTAAGGCACAAGCTGCCTCTTTAAAAAAATCCAAGCAGGATACGCAAGCTAACAAACTCATCGGAAATGACATTCAGGTGGTTAGCTCAACCGAATTGCGTAAGGGGGACGTGGTTATTGTCTCCCAGGGCGAAATGATCCCAAGCGATGGTGAGGTCATTGAAGGTCTGGCTTCGGTGGATGAATCTGCAATTACGGGCGAATCGGCTCCGGTCATCAAGGAATCGGGTGGTGACTTTTGCTCGGTAACCGGCGGGACGCGAGTGGTCAGTGACCGGATTAAGGTGCGGATTACGACAGAGCCGGGCGAGACATTTATTGATAAAATGATTTCGCTCGTGGAAGGCGCACAGCGGCAAAAAACGCCGAATGAGATTGCACTGAACACTTTGCTGATTAGCTTAACGATTATTTTTCTAATTGTAGTGGTTACGCTAGCGCCGATTGCCCGTCATTTTAACATTGATTTGCCTGTTCCTGTGCTGATTTCGTTGCTAGTCTGTCTGATTCCAACCACGATTGGAGGACTGCTGTCAGCCATCGGGATTGCCGGTATGGACCGGGTCACCCAGTTTAATGTGCTGGCCATGTCAGGCAAGGCGGTAGAAGCTTCTGGGGATATCAACACGATGATTTTGGATAAAACAGGTACAATCACCTTCGGGAACCGAATGGCGAGTGAATTCGTGCCTGTAGAGGGCGTGGAGAAGGCAAAGTTAGTGAAGTGGGCAGCGATTAGCTCTATGAAGGATGAGACGCCGGAGGGTCGCTCGGTTCTCGAATTGATGCGCAAACAGGAGCATACGTTGGATGCATCCTTGGCAGCAGGTGGAACCTTTATCGAATTCAAGGCGGAGACCCGGATGAGTGGTCTGGATCTGGCCGATGGACGAAAGGTACGCAAAGGCGCGGTGGATTCTGTTCGGCAATGGATCGTATCGCAAAACGGCAGTGTTCCAGCCGATCTGGAGGAAAAAGCGAATCAGGTAGCCTCTGAAGGAGGTACACCGCTGGCAGTCGCGCTAGATGATCAGATATACGGTATTATTTATTTAAAGGATACAGTGAAGCCAGGCATGAAGGAACGGTTTGATCAGCTCCGGGAAATGGGTATCCGTACGATCATGTGTACCGGAGATAATCCGTTGACAGCAGCTACAATTGCACGAGAAGCGGGAGTGGACGACTTTGTAGCTGAGAGCAAGCCGGAGGACAAAATCGCGGTTATCCGACGTGAGCAGGAACAGGGTAAGCTGGTTGCTATGACCGGAGACGGTACCAATGATGCACCTGCGCTGGCGCAAGCGGATGTCGGTCTTGCCATGAATAGCGGCACAGTCGCGGCCAAAGAAGCAGCTAATATGGTGGACCTGGATTCCGATCCGTCCAAAATTATTGAGGTGGTCGCGATCGGCAAGCAGCTGCTTATGACGCGCGGAGCATTGACAACGTTCAGCATTGCGAACGATGTTGCCAAATATTTTGCCATCATCCCGGCGATGTTCATGCTGGCCATTCCACAAATGGGCGCTTTGAACGTCATGGGGCTTGGCTCCCCGCTGTCCGCTATTTTGTCGGCGCTGATCTTTAACGCGGTTATTATTCCGCTTCTGATTCCGCTGGCCATGAAGGGCGTGAAGTATAAGCCGATGAGCTCGGATCGCCTGCTGGGACGGAATTTGCTGATTTACGGTCTGGGCGGTATGGTCGTACCGTTTGTCGGCATTAAGGCCATTGATTTGCTGGTGCATTTGTGGATTTAGCGCAGAAAGGGTGAACGACATGAGTGGTTTTTATCGGATGATGTCTGGACGCAGATTTGCTGCGCACGAAAAAGCCGAATCTGGTGGGCAAGGTCATAACAAACGTACAGGGACCGGGACAGTGTCGGAAGGACAACCGGAGAGACAAGAGATGCGAGGAAGTACAGTTATTGGAGTGGCTTTGCGAACATCGGTGCTGATGATTCTCTTGTGTGGTTTGGTATATCCGCTAGTCAGTACAGGAGTAGCGCAGGTTCTGTTTCCGCAGCAAGCAAACGGCAGTATGCTCCGTGACGCAGAGGGGCGGGTGGTCGGCTCCGAATTGATTGGACAGTCCTTTGCCGATTCGGCGTTTTTCCAAGGTCGGGTATCGAGCGTTGATTACAATGGGGCTGGTTCAGGCTCGAGTAACTACGCGCCGTCGAATCCAGCCTTGATACAGCGAGTCAAGGACTCTATTGCGGATTGGCAGAAGCATAACCCGGATGTACCCGTCAGTCAGGTTCCGGTGGACCTGATTACGAACTCCGGCTCCGGTCTGGACCCGCACATCTCGCCACAGGCGGCACGGGTGCAAATTCCGCGCATTAGCGGCTTGACGGGTATCCCGCAGGATCAACTGAGAGCACTGGTGCAGGAGCAGACAGAAGGCCGCAGCGCCGGGGTATTCGGCGAGCCGCGTGTGAACGTGCTCAAGCTGAATCTCGCGCTTGAGGCGCAAATGCAAGTAGAGCCTGCCAAGCGTTGAGTATTCTTTATGTATACAGGACAAATAAAATAGGATGAACAAAAAAAGGTATCTCGTTGCCATTGGGGCTAGTGAGATACCTTTTTAATATATTCATATTTGGCTACCGATTATCCTGAAATCGTTTGAATGATGAGCACTACATTCAAGATGATAATGACAGCGGTCACGATCCAGGTTAATACTTTTTGCCACATTTTATTTGCGAATTCACCCATAATCTTTTTGTCGCTGGTAAAGAGAAGTAATGGAATGATGGCAAAGGGAAGCTGGATGGACAGGATGACCTGGCTCAGCACAAGTAGTTCCTCCGCACCTTTTTCACCTGCGATAGCAGTGACGATAACCGCTGGAATGATCGCGATGAGGCGGGTCACCAGACGACGCAACCAAGGGGAAAGACGAAGATTCAAAAAGCCCTCCATCACGATTTGTCCAGCTAAAGTGCCTGTAACGGTTGAATTTTGACCTGAGGCGAGTAACGCCACCCCAAATAGTATGCTCGCCAGTGTGGTTCCCAGTAGTGGCGAAAGTAGGTAATAGGCATCACTAATTTCGGCTACATCGGTTCTTCCTGCCGTATGGAATACAGCAGCTGCCACGATCAAGATGGCGGCATTAATAAATAAAGCGAACATCAGCGCTATACTGGAATCCCAAGTTGCAAATGTAATAGCTTCCCGTTTACCTGCTGAAGTCTGCTCAAATTTGCGAGTTTGTACAATAGAAGAATGCAGATACAGGTTATGCGGCATAACAGTAGCGCCCATAATACCGATGGCAATATACAGCATGCTTGGATTCGTCAAAATTTGCGAGTCTGGTACAAAGCCGCCCAATACGCCGCCCCATTCCGGTTGTGCCAAAATGAGATTAATCCCAAAACAGCCGGCAATCGTCGCCATCAGCACAATGACAAGTGTTTCCAATGCCCGAAAACCTTTGTTTTGCAGCAGTAAAATAAGCATGACGTCAAATGCGGTAATGATGACTCCGTATAGTAACGGTAGACCAAACAGCAACTTCAGCGCAATGGCTGAACCGATGACCTCGGCCAAATCCATGGCTGCAATGGCAATTTCGCACAAGAGCCATAAGCCGATCGCGACAGGACGACTGTAGGCATCACGGCACATTTGAGCCAAATCTTTACCTGTGGCAATGCCAAGCTTGCCAGATAAGGCTTGTAGCAGGATGGCCATCAAGTTGGAGATTAGAATGACACTAAGCAGCGTGTAGCCGAATTTCGATCCGCCAGCGATGTCTGTGGCCCAGTTGCCGGGGTCCATATAGCCGACTGCGACCATATAGCCGGGTCCAGCAAAGGCAAGAAACTTCCGAAACCAGGTTCCGTCTTTCGGGACGCTCAAGGAACGATTCACTTCCGACAGTGAAGCGATTTCCGCGAAGTTACCCTTTGTATTTTTCATACGCTTCACCTTCTTTATTGATGTTGAAATATATTATTAGTGACATAACGATTGTGTTATCCCTATTGTACACTTACAATAGTTTTTGTCTAGTGCAACTTTTGTGTGGTCAAGCAAGTTAATCGTATTTTTGAAGCAATATGGGCATCGTATAAAGCTGAACACTAGAAAAAACCAAGCTATATCGCTCTGAGGGGAGCAGCTTGGTCGTTTTGGATTTTTTAAATTGTTGTCCATCTTCCGGGTGAACGCTGCTCCATATTTTATCAATTTCCTTGTAGTTATTCGGACTGAAATGATAAATAGTCCGGTGCAATCCTTTTTCTTCGGACTTTACGCGTTTCAGAAAAGGCTTCATTCTCCAAGTTCGGAATCGGAAGCATTTTGGTCATTTCTACGCCTGTAAGCTTTTCCAACGCTTTGGCATAGGCCATCACATGGACTCCACCCCGCACCAACAAGTAGCCTACGATCTCGCGTACGACAGGGTTGTCAGTCATGGAAGTCTGAGCAGATACAATAAAATGATGCGAGTAAGCCTTCAAGACACATGTTGACGGCCCATCAAGCTAGGGGCTTATAACATATAGTGTAAACAAGGTGAGGTGGAACTAAACGGTAAATGTACTGGTTAACAACCTTATTTCAAATGATTCATTTTATGTAGTTCGTTTAAAGTACATACGAGAAGGAAATCATGTATTAACATGACGATAGATTCCTGCGGAAAACATATGATATAGAGAAGGAGAGATGAAATCATGGAAGCATTATACACAGCATCAGCAACGGTACATGGTGGAAGAGACGGTTCAGTCGCTTCATCCGATGGAGTTTTGAAGCATAAGCTCAGCACGCCGAAGGAACTGGGTGGCGCAGGCGGAGAAGCTACGAATCCGGAGCAATTGTTTGCGGCAGGCTATGGTGCCTGCTATGAGAGCGCATTGGCTAATGTGGCCCGGAAGGCTAAGGTGAAGGTAGACAATGTTGAGGTCACCAGCCACGTATCTATCGGCAAGGACCCAAGCGATGGCGGCTTCCAGCTGGCGGTACGTCTGGATGTGAAAATACCCGGTATTGAACGCGCCCAGGCCGAAGATCTGGCACGCCAAGCGCATGATTTTTGTCCGTATTCCAAAGCAACACGCGGTAACATTGATGTCGAGCTTAATGTCATTTGACTGCATTTCTATAACTTTTACACTCTGGCCGCCGATTTATCGGTGGCTTTTGCACATAGATCTTGATTCGCTGAGATTTGCGACCATTTGACATCATCGCCAAAATTCATTAAGATGGCTTAGGTGATTCTGGTCATCAGGTACGAAACAAATTTGAAAAATACGGGTGATATGATGTCTTACAGACCGAATATTGTTAATTTCACGCTGGCTGGCAGCAACGAAAAAGAAGGGCTTTATGAGTTTAAAATGAGTTTGGCCGATGGAACGGAGTGCCGCGTTTTTTCTCAACGTAATCCGGAGTGGACCTTGACGAATATTAGTCGACTGCTAACGACGCCTTGCCCGGTATGCCATAAGGATTTTATCTGCAAGTGTATGGATAAGTTCCATGAGGAGTTTTTAGAGCAAATTAATACGAAACAGCTGTTTGAGAAAGCATTGAGCTAGTTTTTCGAACAGGTAAAGACTATACATTTCTAAACAAGCGTCGGATACTTCGGCGTTTTTTTTGTTTATATTCATATGGTTGCTTTGCTGGTATTCATGCCGTTGATTTCCTTGGAGGTGAAATGCATTTATGAACCAGTCTGATCATGCTCATTCAGATCATTCCATTGTGTTGGTGGATGGGGTATGTCACTTTTGTCAGGGAGCGGCCCGCTTTATTATCAAGCGTGATCCTAAGGGAACATTTCATTTTGGTTCCTTGCAATCCGAGGCAGGACAAGAACTTTTACATGCAGGAGGACTATCTACAGATCAGCTGGATACGTTCGTGCTGATTGAAGACGGTACGTATTATACGAGGTCCACCGCGGCTTTGCGAATTGCCAAACGTCTTCGTTTTCCATATCCGCTGGCCTATGTGTTCATCCTGGTTCCCCGTTTTGTGCGCAACGCAGTCTATAACTGGGTGGCACGTAACCGATATCGTTGGTTTGGCAAGGATGAAGAGGATCAATGTCAGATCCCCCCACCAGAAATCAGACAACGATTTTTTTAGTTGCTTTTTTAAGTTTCTTTTTTGGAGCGATGTCTACGAATCAGTAAGATCACAGCGATCACGATCAGTATCAGGCTCATAACAGCTACATACACGATATGTCGTACATTGGGTACGTTAACAGACAATTTTAGCTCGTTAGATTCCAATGGTGCAATGTCCCAATACAGTGTTTTTCCGTCTTCCGACACACGGTCCGCATTATGGGTAGCAGGTTGGATGGGTAAGGATAGGCTGAAGTTAAGATCCAGCTGCCGTTCCAGTAATTTGCGCGCAAACACATTCATTTGCTCAAATTTGTCACTCAGTCCTTGAGCTTCTTCAGGAAGCATTCGTGGTAGATCGAGCTTCATGGTAAGATCAATATTCGTTGTGAAAAAATGTTGACTCACAGCGCGCTTTATTTCTAATCCCTCAGGTAGATGTAATCCCTGACTGGGATTTTTTTTGTTTGTGCTCCAATCTCCTTGATAATGTCCCTTGATTTGATATCCCTTTCTTCCCTGTTCAGCTAGCGGCTGTACATCTACATTGTTGCTTTGAATACGCTTGACTAATCGATCCAGCAGCCCGGGATTGTCCAACATCATCAGTGTCTGGTTGTTTACACTGAACGTTGCATCCATATCTACACTTTGATCGAGATGAACATCTACATGGATGTCACCTCGAGCACAGGAAGTTAGGACAAGCAGACAGCACACCAGCATGAAAATGAGCAGTATTTTTCGTATCCGAACTTGCCGACAATTGTTCCGATAAGGGCTGTATCCTGTTGGCTCCATGACCTGCACCTCTTTATATGTATTCTTTGGTTTAACGACTGGATATCTTCTATATATTACACATTGGGAGAACGAAAATCGAACGGTATAACGAAATACATAAGAATTATATTTTATAAAATGTTTCCCTAGGTAAAAACTTTAGTGTATACTCTAAAATATAGTGTTGATAAAAAATAATTGAATCAAGGAAATAGTTTGTCTCAAAACGAAATTCAAAGGAGGATTTTAAAACATGAACAAGCAGTTTAAGAAGGCTTTGCCGCGATGGGTAACGACGGTTGGAGTGTTGTCTCTGGCTCTGGTTCTAGCGACTGCATGTACCGATGCTAAGAAGAAGGAGCAGGGAACTGCGAGAGAGGCGGGACAAAAAATAAAGGCTACGGCTACCATCGGTATGATCTCTGACATTGTCGGCAAGGTCGGCGGTAATCATGTGGAGGTCACAGGAATTATGAAGTCAGGCGTTGACCCGCATTTGTACAAGGCTTCTCAGGGAGATATGCGCAAGCTGGATCAGGCCGACGTTATTTTTTATAACGGGTTGCATCTGGAAGGTAAAATGCAGGACATTCTGGAGAAAATCAGCAAGCAAAAACCCGTCATACCCGTGTCCAAAAACATCGCACAGGATCAGTTGCGTGCAGGTAGCCCGGAAATGGGATCTGAGCATGATCCACATATCTGGTTTAACGTACAGAATTGGATGTCTGCGGTAGAAACCGTCAGAGATGAATTATCGGCGCTAGACGCTGTTCATGCGGAGGAATATAAGGCCAACGCAGAAGCCTATCTTACTGAGCTGCGAGAGCTGGATGATTACACGAGAGAGCAGATTGCCAGTATACCGGAAGCCCAGCGCGTGCTTGTCACAGCACATGATGCTTTCGGCTATTTCGGAGATGCCTACCACATTCAAGTGAGAGGACTTCAAGGTATGAGCACAGAATCAGAAGCGGGTTCTCAAGATGTGACCAAGCTGCGAGATTATTTGGTGGAGCATAAAATCAAGGCTATATTCGTAGAATCTAGTGTTCCGAGAAAGGCCATAGATGCGGTTATTCAAGGGGCCGCTCAGCAAGGCCATACAATTAGGGTTGGTGGCGAGCTGTATTCGGATGCCATGGGTGAAGAGGGCACAGAAGATGGAACATATATTGGGATGGTCAAGCATAACGTCAATACGATTGTTAAAGCTCTTAAATAAGGAGGCAAAGATACATGGGGCATTCACCACTTGTCGTTCGTGATTTATCGGTAGCTTATCAAAAAAAGCCCGTTTTGTTCGATGTTTCCTTTGAGGTGCCGGAAGGCAAGCTGATTGGTATTATCGGCCCGAATGGGGCTGGGAAATCTACGTTGATCAAGGCAGCGCTTGGACTGATTCCAAAGCTTAGGGGCGAGGTGCTGGTCTACGGCAAGCCCTATAAGCAACAGCTGCTCAAGGTTGGCTATGTACCGCAGCGGGAGTCGGTGGATTGGGATTTTCCGACGAATGCGCTGGATGTGGTTATGATGGGACGGTATGGCAGATTGGGCTGGTTTAAGCGTCCAGGTGCAGCAGATCGTCAGGCTGCGATGGAGAGTTTGGACAAGGTTGGAATGAGCAAATATGCAGACAGGCAGATTAGTCAATTGTCTGGCGGTCAGCAACAACGTGTTTTTTTAGCCAGAGCACTGGCGCAAGACGCTCAGCTTTATTTTATGGATGAACCGTTTGTCGGTGTGGACGCTGCAACAGAAAAAGCCATTATTTCGCTGCTCAACGATCTGAAACAGCAGGGTAAAACCGTACTTGTCGTTCATCATGATTTATCTACAGTCACGGATTATTTTGATCAGGTTATGCTGTTGAACGGGCATCTTATGGCGTTTGGAGAGACGATAGATATTTTTACTGAGGAAAATCTGCAGCGTACGTATGGTGGGCGTCTGAGTATACTCAAAACAAGCCCGGATTCCGGCACGATACTCGGAGTGAGGTGAGCAGTATGACAAGCTTGGCAACGCTTTTGACCGACCCGAATATGCAGTGGATTTTGCTGGGCTGTATTTTGCTCGGTTTAAGCAGCGGAGTGATTGGCAGTTTTATGTATTTGCGCAAGCAGTCGCTCATGGGAGATGCTTTGGCACATGCGGCTTTGCCGGGGGTATGTGTGGCTTTTATGATCACAGGTACAAAATCCGTGTTTGGATTTATGATTGGGGCCGCCATTGCAGGGATTGTTGCGACCTTTGCCATCAGTGCATTAACCCGGTATTCACGAATTAAAAGCGATTCCGCGATTGCAGCGGTGCTGTCGGTATTTTTTGGCTTCGGCATTATGTTGTTGACCGAAATTCAGCATAGTGGCGCTGGAAACCAAAGCGGATTGGATAAATTTCTATTTGGTCAAGCTGCGGCAATGGTATTGTCTGATGTCTATACGATGGCGGTAATTTCGGTGGTACTCATCGGAATATGTATATTATTTTTCAAGGAATTTAAGTTGCTCAGCTTTGATCCCGGCTTTGCCCGCGGACTTGGTTATCCGGCAGGGTTGCTGGATAAGTTGTTGATGCTATTGATTGTCATTGCGGTGGTTGCTGGCATTCAGGCCGTGGGAGTCATTATGATGGCTGCCCTGCTGATTACCCCGGCCGTGTCGGCAAGATACTGGACAGAGAAGCTGGGGGTCATGGTGTGCCTATCAGGCTTGTTTGGTGCTATAGCAGGCCTTGGTGGGACGCTCATTAGCTCTCTGGGGCAAAATCTGCCTACAGGACCGTTATGCGTTTTGTGTGCGACTGTGGTGTTTGGAGTGAGCTTGATTTTTGCGCCGCAGCGCGGGATGATCTCCAAGGCTATCGTTCGGTTGAACGCCAGAAAAAATCTGGAGCAGACAGTCGGAACACAGCCAAGGGAGGAGCGTGCCCTATGAGTTCATTTTATGTAATTTTGACGGGAATGTTAGTGGCAGGGGGATGTAGTATCGTTGGGTGCTTTCTCGTGCTTCGAAAAATGGCTATGATCGGTGATGCAATCAGTCATGCGGTATTGCCGGGGATTGTCATTGCCTTTCTCATCAGCGGATCGAGGGATTCGGTGTGGATGATGTTTGGTGCAGCTGTGCTGGGTCTTCTAACGGTGTACCTAATTCAGCTATTCCAACAAAGCGGTCTGCAAAGTGATGCTGCCATTGGCGTGGTGTTTACGACATTGTTTGCTATCGGTGTTTTGCTGATCAGTGTGTTTGCTTCCAATGCCCATCTGGATATGGATCACGTTTTGTATGGGGAAATTGCTTATGTGCCATGGAATACGTTCGAGATTGCCGGCTTCGATGTCGGTCCGAGGGCTGTGTGGATTACGGGCGCGATGTTTTTGATCAATTTGCTCGTGATAGGGGGCTTTTTCAAGCAATTTAAAATCACTTCCTTCGACCCCGCCCTGGCAGCTTCATTAGGCATTCCAGTTGTTTTTTTTCATTATCTGCTGATGAGCCTTGTCTCGTTAACGACGGTGGCGTCATTTGAGAGCGTGGGTGCAATTCTGGTGGTTGGCATGCTCGTTGTACCGCCTCTTACCGCTTATTTGCTGACGGAGAAGTTGTCCCGTATGATTGTATACAGCGTCGGATTTGGAGCCATCAGTTCGGTCGTAGGCTTTTACACAGCAAGTGTATTGGATGCTTCTATTGCGGCATGTATGCTATGTGTATCGGGTGTGTTGCTGCTTTTGGCTTTTCTCTTTTCCCCGTCTCACGGTGTGATATGGCAAAAGTTATTTCAACAACGGGGGATCGTTGGCGAAGATAGCAAGTGATTGTAGGAAGTGATCCCATATGAGTTACCCAAAATAGCGTGTATTCAGGCATAAGAGACCTGAATGCACGTTTTTTTGCGCTTATACTGCCCTGCGCGGCTTTTTTTGGAGCAAGCTTGATTGATCATCTTGAATTGATTGGGACACGGGAGTACATTCATTACAACCATATAAGAATGAACGGAATGAGCGGTTACGCTGGGGGAGGAACGAAAGTGGAGAGCTTCAAACGTAAATCACCAGAGGAAATACTGGATTCGATTAACAAACTGCATCGAGGCAGACTCAAAATATACATGGGTGCGGTCAGTGGCTCGGGCAAGACGTATCATATGTTGCAGGAGGGACAATCGTTGCAGCATGAAGGTATTGATGTTGTAATTTGCGCGGTCTCAACCATGCAGCGGCCTGTGACTGTGGAACAGGTCGGCACGCTGGAGCGCGTGCCTAGTATTCATTGGATAAAAGATGGTGAGGAGCAAAAGGATCTGAATGTGGAAGCTTTGGTGGCACGAAATCCCGAGGTGGTACTGGTGGACCATTTGGCACATCATAACCGGAAAGACGCCCCATTTCCAACACGGCTGGAGGATATTCGGTATTTGCTGGAGCAGGGAATTAGCGTCATTACGACGGTCAATGTATATGAACTCGAAGGAATTACGGAGTGGGTATATCAGCTAACAGGCTTTGAAGCGGAATATACGGTTCCAGTTGATACACTGGAACTGGCGGATGAAATTCGTCTGATTGATGCCACCCCGGAGATGATTTTGGAACGGCTGGCGAAAGGCTACATGCATACGTCCAATCCTGAGATGTTTCATCGGGGAAATCTGGGTAAATTGCGTGAGCTAGCCCTGCGATTGGTAGCAGAGGATGTGAACGATTCGCTGGAACGGCACCGAGAGGAGTTAGGCTTGCACGGGGCGTCAGGAGCGGCAGAGCGTATTTTGGTACCTGTTCAATATCATTGGAATGGGTCTATTTATGTACGTAGGGGAGAACAGGTCGCCAAGCGGTTGGGTGGAGATATGCTAGTGGTCTCCTTTGTCAGCTCGAAGCGCAGGCTGTCCAAGGAATCAGCAGCCTTCAAGCGTTCGATTGAGCAGTTGGCTGACAAGATCGGATCGACATTTGAAGAAATTCCGCTTTTTTCTCGCAGAAGGTTGCCTCGTCAACTGATTCATTATGCGGTGACGCACAATGTTACCCGAATTGTTATGGGGCATTCTCGGCAGACTCCGTGGCAGGAGTTGATGAAAGGATCGCTGGTGAACGGGATTTTAAAACGAATGAAAAATATGGATCTGCTGCTGATTGCGGACCGGGCCGAGCAGGAGGGTGAGCGGATCTTGCCAACAATGAGACAGGAGGAGGGAGATAATGATCCGTATCATCGTTTGAGCGTTGAAGAAGCACAGGCTGAGGCAGCCAAAATCCTGCGGGGCAAGCTCAAGGTATATATTGGCGCTGCTCCGGGGGTCGGCAAAACATACACGATGCTGAGAGAGGGAAATGATCTGCTGGAGAGCGGGATCGATGTAGTTATCGGACTGCTGGAAACGCATGGAAGAGCAGAAACACTGGCACAAGTAGGCTCTCTGGAGATGATTCCCCGTCAGTCCATTGAGCGTCATGGCGCACATTTGGAAGAAATGAACACCGAAGCCATTCTCAGGCGTAATCCCGAGGTGGTGCTTATTGATGAGCTTGCACATACCAACGTGCCAGGAAGTGTGAGATCTAAGCGCTATGAGGATGTGCTTACCATTTTGGAACAAGGTATTTCTGTGATATCCACAATGAATGTACAGCATCTGGAGAGCCTGAATGATGCGGTAGAACAGATTACTGGCATACGAGTGAGAGAGACTGTTCCCGACCATATGATGCGTCTGGCCGATGAGGTACAGCTTGTTGATGTGGCTCCTAAATCATTGCAGCAACGTATGCGTGAGGGCAAAATATACGATCATGCGAAGGTGGAACAGGCACTTAGTCACTTTTTTAAACTGGGCAATCTGATTGCGTTACGTGAACTTGCTTTGCGGGAATTGGCAGATGATGTAGATGAGCGGCTGGAATCCTGGGATCGACATGAATCACTTCGGGGACCGTGGCGCAGGGAGGAAGTGATCTTCGTAGGTGTGACGCTAAGCGAAAATGCTGAAAGGTTGATTCGCCGTGGTTTTCGCATCGCCTTTCGTCTGAAGGCTGTGTGGATTGTGACTTATGCTCATGTCGGTGAGCGTATACCTGAGAGACTGAGCCCTCGTCTGGAACAACTAAAGTTGCTGACCCACCGACTGGGGGGGACCTTTGAGATACGGCTTGTTTCCAGCCGACGCGAAATTGCCGAAATTTTGATTGCTCCGGTGGAAGGATATTCAGGTACACAGCTCATCGTGGGGCAGTCTTCCCGAAGTAGCCGTTGGGGTAAGGCTGCGGTTGTGCCGAGGATTCTCCGTCAAGCACGTCATATGGATGTTCTAATTGTGGCGGATTATGATCCGGATATTAAGCTGGAGGTAGATCATTAATTAGCCCAGTAAATTCATAAATAGTCATATGCTGGTTACCGATGGTTCGCTGCTTCCATAGTATATTCTATCTCAAAGAAATGGAGGCGAATTTGAATGTATAAACATCGTAAGCATGATTGTCATTTTCCAAAGCCAAAAAAACGTGTCTTTAAGAAGATCATTAAGGTGACTGTCATTAAGTTTAAACCTAAATTTAAACGTGATCACTGGAAACATGAAGATTTTGATAAGAAATGTCATTGCCGGAAACGTCGCCATCATCGCCATCATGACTGTCATCGTCGTCACCACAAATTCTACTAAGATGAAGATAGTAGGAGGCGGGGCTAGACTGCCCGCCTTCTCCTAGTACGAGGATTTTGGAAGATACTTGCACAAAAAATACTTGCTCTAATATAAGCGCTATGCTATTCTACCAGTAAATAGATTGCACGTGACGGAAGCACCGTTCACCAACCGTATGTACTTACGGACGGATGAACGGTGCTTTTTTGCGTTGTTGTGTTAGGGAAAGGGATGAGCGTTATGGTTCCAGTGAAAGTGGTATTGGCTGTAGAAGGCCGGGATTATATTGAGCCGCTGCTGAATTATGTTCACGGAAGCGAGTACGCCAGAAGGCTGAGAATAACGGCTTTTTCGCAACCGGAGGCATTTCATCAATACATGATGGAAACCAGCGGAATGAAAAGACCGGACGTGGTGGTTGGTGAAGCGGCTTTTTTGAATCTATGGACAGATAGGGAGGCAGCTGATATTCCTTGTTTGGTATTGCATGAGGGAGAACAAATGAGCGAATATGGACAGCCTTTATTAAAATATCAGCCCTTATCTGAGCTGGTCGGTTTTATTTTGGAAACGGCGAGACAGAAGTCGAACGGTCGGAAATGTGTAAACAGCCGGGAAGGTGGACTGATTATCGGCATGGTAGCAGCTTCCGGCGGACTGGGCAAGACAACGGCCGCACTCAATATGTCCAAACAGCTGGGGAGTGAGGGATATTCGGTATTCTATCTGAATCTGGAGACGGTGGATTCAAGCTCGTTGTTCACTGGTTCAGACAGTGCTAGCGGAGCAGAAGGAGAAGGGCTGTCCAGGCTGCTCTATGATCTCAAGGCGGAGGGGAATGAGGGCATTCCATTATCCGTGGCAGCCTATTGTGTTCGCCGCCCTGAAATTCAGGCGGATACTTTTCAGCCTGTCTATAATCGTAAGGAACTGACGGACATGACTTGTGATGAAGCGAAGGAACTGATTCGAACGGTTGCCGAAAGCGGACAGTATGATGTAGTGATCGTAGATGGCGATTCTGAAAAAGGTGACCGGGCTCAAGCTGTGCTTGAAGCTAGCCATAAGCTGATCTGGCTGCTGGCAGACGATTTAATGAGCATGCACAAGTGCGGATTATGGCTGGATGTTTTAGAAACCACGCAGCCTGAAGGGCTTGAAGATATGATATGCAAAACCAGCTTTGTGGTGAACCGCTATATGGGGACTATGATCAACTCGTTACCTCGTGACTTCATGGAGCTGAACGGAGCGTTACCCTATATACCTTCATGGAAGCAGATGCAGCACCGTGAGCTACTGCTTAGTTCACCTATTTATCAGCGGGAAATTCGTCATCTGTGCCACGAGCTGCTGAATGTGGACAGTGTAACACATCCGCCGGCCGTTTGGTCTTAAAAGGGGCTGATGAACATGAATGAGGAACGGTTTAAGGCATTGCAAGCAGATATCCGAAACGGGCTGGACGTAACGTCTTCGGTAAAGGATGCCGATCTGGTTCGGCATATTGAAAATCGAATTTTACACGATGTAGAGCTGGCGGGCTTAACTTCCCGTGAGAAGCACGCACTTGTCCGCAAGATTTTTAACTCTTTCCGTGGGCTAGATGTACTCCAGCCATTGATTGACGACCCGACCGTTACGGAAATTATGATCAACAGTCACCGGGAAATCTTTGTGGAGCGGGCTGGTGAGGTGATGCAGGTACCCGATCAATTTGAGTCCCGCGAGCGACTGGAGGATTTAATCCAGACGATTGTAGCCGGGGTGAACCGAATTGTGAATGAGGCTTCTCCCATTGTGGATGCCCGGTTAAAGGATGGGTCACGAGTAAATATTGTGCTGCCTCCAGTTGCTCTCAAGGGTCCGACGATGACAATACGGAAGTTTCCCGAGCGTCCTATGACGATGGATGACTTGATACGAATGGGTGCGTTGGATGCAGAAGCCGCTGCTATGCTCAACGACTTGGTACGTAGCAAGTACAACATTTTTATAAGCGGAGGAACAGGTTCTGGTAAAACAACTTTTCTGAATGCATTATCCCAGTTTATACCGTCGTCTGAACGGATTATTACCATTGAAGACTCAGCAGAGCTGCAAATTGTGACGGTCCCTAATCTAGTTTCCATGGAAACCCGGAATGCGAACACCGAGGGAAAGGGAGAAATCACAATTCGTGATCTGATTCGTTCCTCCCTGCGTATGCGGCCCAACCGCATTGTGGTGGGTGAGGTCCGGGGAAGTGAGGCATTGGATATGCTGCAAGCGATGAATACAGGACACGATGGATCGTTGTCAACTGGCCACGCAAATAATATCCGCGATATGGTCAGCCGGCTGGAAACGATGGTGCTCGGAGGGGCAGAGCTTCCGCTTGGAGTAGTACGGCAGCAGATCAGCTCGGCCATTGATATTTTCGTTCATCTGTCACGGATGCGCGACAAATCCAGACGAGTGCTGGAAATTAGCGAAGTGATTGGTTTTGAAAATGGTGAGGTTACGCTTAATCCCCTTTATCGTTTTCAGGAACGAGGAGAAAGTAAGGGGCGAATCGTAGGAGGTCTGGAACGTTGTGGCGAGGGTCTGCAACATACTTTGAAGCTGCAAATGGCCGGGATCAATCCGGAAAGCTGGCACAGGGGAGGAGTATCAGCGTGAAGTTAGGAAAAACGACTGCCAAGCAAGTATCACGTGAGGTCCCTTCTCTGCCAGATTATACGGTGTATACATTATCGTCAGTACAAAAAAGTCTATGCATATTGTTTAGTGGCGTGCTGTTTGCGATGATCGGCTATCTATTTTATCACCAATGGATATTATCATTTCTGTGCGCTGCCGGGGCTGTGGTGACGCCTCGTTATTTTAGGCAATTTTTGCTGCACCGACGCAGGTCTGCTCTAAGCATCCAATTCAAGCAGGCTTTATATTCGCTCTCGTCTTCTCTTTCAGCGGGGAGGTCGGTGGAGAATGGTTTTCGTGAGGCTGTAGAGGATTTGAGATTGCTTAGTCCAGATGGAGATCACGACCTGATTTTTGAATTTAATATCATTACCGCCTGTCTTGAAATCGGACAGCCTGTAGAGGCTGCTTTGCAGGATTTAGCCCGTCGGGCGCAGATGGAGGATATTACGAATTTTGCGGACGTATTTGCGGCTTGCAAACGAACCGGAGGTGATCTGGTGGAAGTCGTACGACGAGCTTCAAATGTCATTGGTGAGAAGCTGGAAATTCAGCAGGAGATCGGTGTAATGATTGCGCAGAAACGTTTTGAATCGAGGGTTATGTTTGCGGCGCCTTTTTTGTTTGTATTGTTTATGACGATGACGGCGGGTGATTACATGATGCCCTTATACAGCAGTACAGGTATGATTTTATCAACCTTTTGTTTATTGGTGCTTGGTGGGTGTCTTGTGTGGATCAACCACATTATGAAGATTGAAGTGTAAGGAGAGATGGGTGTGGTGATGTTGGTTTGTCTGGTCATGCTGGTTCTGCAAGTGGGAGGTTGGGTGGTGCTGAACCAGATGCATAGTGCTAAGTATGCGCATTTTCGCCATATGAAGCTGGAGGGACTGCGGCTGCAAAGACTTTCAGTCCCATTTGTACACATGATTCATGCTTCACGTGCTACTCACCGGCTACCTTTGCTGATGTTCAAGCTCCAGCGTTCGGTGCAGAAGCTGTATGGTATGCGCAACAGCGGAGAAAAAACGATGCTTTTTCTGGCAGAAATGTTGGGTTACGGATATATGATGGCTGCTGGTGGAGCTTTAATATCGCTTATGCTGGGCGGGGATGCGACTGGGCTGGTGCTCGGATTGGGACTTGGTATTCTGGTACCCATCGCGCTGATCAAGGATTTGCATGGGAAAGTACAGAAGCGGGATCAGCAAATTTTAATGGAACTGCCTGAACTGTTGAGTAAAATGATGCTTTTAGTAGGTGCAGGTGAGACGGTACAACGGGCATTGCTACATTGCGTGGAACGTAAAGGGGCGGATACGGAACATCCGTTGTATCGAGAACTGAGGCAGACGGTGTCGGAATGGGAAAGTGGTTTTTCCTTTCAACAGGCATTTGAGCACCTGAGCAAACGTTGTGGTATTCAGGAAATGACGATATTCACGACGACAGTTTTGTTGAATATGAGGCGCGGCGGGAGCGATTTCGTGATGGCTTTACGTGAGTTATCCCAGACGTTATGGGGCAAGCGGACTTCAATTAGCCGCACAAGGGGGGAGCAGGCTTCATCTAAGCTAGTATTCCCGATGGCGCTGATTTTGCTAACGGTAATTGTGCTGGTGGGCGCTCCGGCTTTAATGATGATGAATATGTAGGAGGAATACAACGATGATGACATTAGTAACAGGCAGTATTCGTAAATTGTACAAGGATGAGGATGGTCTGGGTACGTTAGAAATGATCCTGATCATTGCCATTCTGATTGCGGTGGCAATTATTTTCAAGGATCAGATCAAGAAAATTGTAGAAGGGCTTTTGAAAAAGGCGGATAAAAAAAGTAACGATTTTATGGATTCATAATGCTGCGCAAATTGGCACAAAAAGAGGACGGGAGCTTCTCCTTGGAAGCTTCCCTCGTCTTTCCCATTCTACTGCTGGTCATTTTTGTGATGTTATTTTTTTGCCTGTACATATATCAAAAATCTATATTGGTGCAGGTCGCTGCTACTGCTTCGGAAAGGGCCGCTTACAGTTGGGATAACAGCTTCAAGGACCCGCGTACGGGAGCATTTATGCAAGGGCAACGGGATTCTCTCTATTGGCGCTTGAAGGATGATGTTATGCTGGGAGCCCTGTTTGGCTGGACCGGAGCCAACAATCAGGAAAGTGTACAGGTGCCGGGCGGCAATGGGGGAGGCTCGTTACCTGCTCAAAAGCTGTCCAATGCAGAAAATAATATGCCTGCGGGCATGCAGGGGCAGATGACATATGAGAACAGTATGATTCACCGTAAGGTGACCACAAAGTTAAATAAGATAGTGAAGGTACCTTTGTTGAATCAGTTTTTAGATCAGACAGATTTGCAAGGGGAAATGAGTTCTGGCGTGGTCGAACCTGTAGAATGGATTCGTACGGTGGAGTTGGTCCGTTATTATGGTGCGAAGTTTATGGGCAGAGGATCAGGTGAAAAGGTAGATTCGGCAGTTGTAGGGAAAGTATTGATGCAATATGGTCAAAATGGTCAGTGAGAAGTAAGTAACGGGAATGTAACTGGAAAGGAGGAAGCGGGTGTTTGGTAAGGGACACAATATAAAGGACGGGGAATCAGGTGCTGTCACGGTCTTTTTAATTCTGATTTTGGCGGTCATGTTTGGTTTTATTGCTGTATTTATTGATTACGCGAGAATTGCTGCACTGCATGTGCAGACCGAACGGCTGACCCATGCGGCGGTTCGTTCAGTGATGTCTGCTTATGATCCGACATTACAACAGGAGTACGGTTTGTTTGCTTATGGCGAAGGCGGCGGAGAACAAATTATGGTCAAAGTGCTCAATGACAGCGCGCGGCGTACGGCACGCGCAGAAACGCTACCGCTTATGAATATGAAGCTGGATTCTAGTTCCCTGCAAATGGAAAGGGAGCTTGGTAAATATGCCATATTTAACGAGCAGATCCGTGAAGAGATGAAGTATAAAGCACCTGTCGATTTTACGTTTGAAGTGCTCGAAAAGCTAAAGCCGCTCTCTCAAAATATGAAAGAGGCTTCTCATACGGTAGATTTGCTGAAACGGCTGCAAAAGCTGTACGACAGACGAGAGGCCAAACTAGATGACATGCTGGAGAAGCAGCGTAAGGCAGGAGCTTATATGGAAGAGGTTCGTAAGCGGATTATTAAACAGAGGGGCACCTATATGCCCAATCAGTATATATGGGACCCGCTTGAGGTTGTAGCCGATATTGCCGCTCAATATAAGCATTACGTACATGTATATGAAGACAATAAGAAGAGTGTGGACGACGTAAAAATCATGCAGATGGAAAAATATGCACGTAGAGCGAGGGCAGCGCTTGATCGCCTGCGTCAGATTATGGCTCAGGCTGGAGAAGAACATGATAAGCTGCTTCTGGAAGCCAAGGAACCGTTAAATGAGGCCCGGCAGATCAATGAAGAGATGCGCAAAGTCATTGCCCAGTATAAGCAGAGGGCGGCCAATGCAGGCTACGATGAGGTTTCAGCAGCACCTACTCCAAGCGGAGCAGGCTCCAGCGCAGATCCGTCGGTAGGAAGCGCACGGCAAAAGGTAGAGGATTTGTTGATTCCAGACAAGGAATTTGAGCAATGGGAAGCAGAAATTGAAAAGCAACGGACTTCTATAAATACTGCTAACAATAGAATAACGAGTATGATGCGTACATTATCTTTTTATACAGATCCATTTTTGAATGCAGACATGCTCAAGCAAGAAGTCGCTTCAACGCTCAAAGAGATAGATAAATACTTGAGTGCGTATGCTTGGACGGGACCTGCGAATGTACTCGACGGTGAAGCCAAAATGATGGATACGCGACGTGGACCGGACAAAGAACGCAAGAAAATGGAAAAAGAGGCGAAAAACAAGCTCAAACAAGCCTATCGGATCATTGAGGTTCTTTCCAAAGGTAAACAAAGTGCAGAACAATTCCGAAATCTGGAGCGGTATTACAATGAAAGTATTTCGTTTAACCAGTCTACATCCAGTCCATCTGTATCCGCTGATTTGTCCTATGACACCTATGATGCAGCGGGAGCTTCCATGGATAGTATGGATGGTCTATACGGGTCGGCATCCAATTTACTGACTCAACTGGGAGATGAGTTTTACCAGAATGAATACGCGCTTTCTTACTTCCATCATGTGGATTTTAGCCGTTTTGGCAGTTTGGCCGGATCGGGTGGAAATGTGGGAAATGCTGCACAGATTTTGGGAGATCAGCTGGAGGTGAATAATCAGGAAGTTGAGTACATCCTGTATGGGTTCCATAATCCGACGGGTAATCTGGCATCCGCCTATGGAGAAATTTTTGCTATGAGACTTGCCATTCGAACAATGGAGGGATTGGTTAAAAACAGCTCAAAAGGTAATCCGCTGGTCGTTTTGGCGGCAGCTTTGTTATATGGAGTAGAAAAAGCGATAGAAGATATGATTATGCTGGCACAAAAGGGGGATGTGCCATTGTCTGATTTTCTGAAATTTCGAATGACATACAAGGATCATTTGCGATTGTTCCTGATGCTCCATAGCAATAATGAACGAAAAATGTCCCGTATGCTTGCTCTGATCCACCTGAATACAGATGTCAATCCTGCTGAGCGGCAAACGTATGCAACGGGTGAGGTCAAGAATGGGATGAGGCTGTGGTTTCTACCTGGGGTAATGAAGATGCTTGGAACCGCCTCAAAAGAAGGCGAGAGTATTAAGGGAAGTGTGTACTATGTCACGAAAACAGCGCATTTTTCCTATTAATCAGTATTTACGGCAGGTTTGTGGGCAGGAGCGGCGTGAACAAGGAAGTATTGTTTTAGAAGCGTCACTCGTGTTGCCAATGTTTCTGTTTTTTATTATTTTTCTCATTTATATGGTTCAGATGACGCTGGTATCCACAGCCTTGCAGACCACCGCTTCAGAAGCGGTTAAGCAGGTTTCGACTAAAATCTACCCAGTTTCTCTAGCCGTGGAGGCGGCGTCCGCGAAAATAGATGCAGTCCGTGAACCGCTGGATGGATTGCCCAAGTTATCTGTGAGTGAATATGCAAGCCAATTCGCTGCCCAGTTGCCGCCTCCAATTGGTGATTGGGTAGAAAGCGCTGTTCAGGGCGGTCAAAAGCCGATGGAGGAGCTGCGGAGGCGATTTACGGAAGCTGCACTTGACCCTGTTCTGAAGCCGATGCTAAAGCCTTTTATGGAGGAAAGCATTCTCGAGTATGACCGTATTCATATAACGAGCGTACATGTACCTGCTCTTACAGGAACTAAGGACCCTTATTTTAGAGTAGAGCTGTCGTATGAACTGCCGATGAAGGTCCCCTTTCTGTATCGCAGCATTGTGCTTCAGGCGGCGGCAGAGGAACGTCTTTGGATTGGCGACACAGGGGAAGGAGCAGGTACAGGAAATGCGACAGGAGATAAGGATGCGCAGCATTCCATACAGTTGCTCGTCAAGCCTGAACCTGCTGTGAAAGGTGTGTACAATTTGATCAAGGCCAAGGTTGAGCCTGGGACGACTGCTAACCTTTCTGTACTTTATAAGTCGGGTGAGAGCACAGCTCAGCACTTGGGCTGGACCTCTGCCAATGCGGACGGGATTATTGAATGGAACTGGTTTGTGGGAACGAATACAACACCCGGTCAATGGAACTTTGTGATTGAAACGGAGGACGGTCAACGTATAGAAGTTCCGTTTACCGTGGAAAAGTCAGCTGATGGATAGGTAGGATCGACTCGACATAGACGGACAGGAATAACTACGATGGAAAGTGATTTGGTAGTCTGCTAGTTCTATTTTATAAAGGGGGAAGATCGCATTGACGTGGATGTATATTGTATGCGGAGTTCTGCTCGCGATTGCGTTAGTTACGGATTTACGTAGCATGAAAATCCCTAATAAGCTTACATTGCCCGGCATAGTGGTAGGCTTGGTGTTCAATACTCTGTTTGGAGGGTGGCACGGTTTTTTATTTGCTGTTGCTGGACTAGGTACCGGATTTGGGTTCATGCTGATTTTGTACTGGATGGGAGCTGTTGGTGCAGGAGATGTAAAGCTGTTCGGCTTGATTGGAGCATGGACAGGTGCTGCTTTTGCATGGCAGGCAGCTTTATATTCGATTTTTTTTGCAGGTATTATTGGCATAGGGATTTTGCTATGGAAGAGGGAAACGATCATCAGACTGCGGCGCGTGGCTTTTAATTTAGGAGGATTTTTTCTATTTCGCAGCGGCAAAGCGCTGACCAGTGGAAATGAAGCGCACCTCAGGTTTCCTTTTATGACGGCAGTCATTCCGGGAGCGATCAGTGCTTATCTTTACTTCTTGCCATGACATGTCCGCTGGGGGAGATCATGCTACCTCACGGAGATAGGAAATTGTTAAGGAGGTCATGAATTGTTGGGTTTAAGTAGGGATTTTGCCCGGAACGGCGGGACATTTATGATTCTAAACAAGGAAGACGGGCTCAAGACCGATGATTTAAATTCCGTACAGACCGGAATGATGACTGGTAATCGGATTCCCGGTCTGCTGGAACTTAGAATAAAGGAAGTCGATTTTCAGATTGAGTTACATTACGACATTTCGGGGCAACGCATGCTTTCCCAGTTATGGAAAGGTGGGGGCGTGTCGACTTCTGAATTCTACCGGATTCTTTATGAAGTGGCAGATGTCCTCCATCGCAGCCCGCAATATATGTTAGATATCCGCCAGTTTATTTTGCACGAGGATTATATTTTTCTAAGTGGTTCAGGTACAAGGGAAACCGCCAGTTTAACCTATGCTCCTTTACGCAGTGTACAGCATGCAGAGCAAACAGGCAGTCAATTTAAGCAGATGGTTATTCGTTTAATGACTCGTGTGGCCCACTTTCAGGGAGAATATATACAACGCATACTCGATCTGTGTGATAGAAATGAGTTTGAATTGGGATTGCTAAAGGAACTGTTATTACAAGGAATGAAGGCCGGTACAGAGAGTGCTAGCGTGCAGGGAGAAAGTATGGAGGGGCAAGCTTTTTCATCAGCCGACCCTATCATATCTGCTCATACCTCTCATGTCTCTCATACCTCACAGGGGAACTATACTGATCGTGGCGGAACATACGGGCAAGAGCATCGGGAGACTCTGCAGGAGATTCAGGAGCTTAAACGGATCAATCGGCTCAAACCGTCCATGAAACCAGAGGAGAATTCTGAGCTTGTAACAGAAAACGAAGTAGAAGATGTGGAGCCTGGATTGCAAAAATATAAAACGTACATTGCTCTTGGATGTCTGCTCGCTTCGGCCATCGTGTGGCGTTATATTTATCTGGATCATCCAGAGACGGTACCTTTGATCATTTCCGTGGTGCTGACCTTGGTACTTGCCGCCGTTGCTTATATAAGCTGGACGGGGAAATGGGAGCGCAATAGAACTTCATCTCATATGTACAGCGATTCAGTACCTGTATTGGATTCGGAATGGTTAGGAACTACTTCTTCCCCAGCGCAGCGGAAAAATGATCGTTATCAGGTAGATAAACTGACCGGATTTGTAGCGGGACAGCATCATCAAGACAAGCGATCTTCCGATTTGAGTGATCAAGGGCAGGAGAGCTGGAGATGGACTTTTCCAAACTCAGAATCTAAAAGCGTGGGAGACCGAGTTACGGAAGACAGGGAGAAAACTTCAGCAAATTATGACTTACACGAGCCATCGTGGAAAGGTGCGGAGCGGGGAAATGAATTGGAAGCAAGTGATACCAGTGAGGCTTATTATAAGTCTCTCTCCGGGGTAACGGAGCTGCTAAATGCTGCATCTAAGCAGGAAACGATGCTGCTTCGTCCAGATCAAGAGATACAGATTTCACCTGTTCAGCAATCTCCGATTGCTTGCCTGGATCGCAAGCCACCAGGTAGTGGAGGGACCGAGCGCATCCGGTTGCAGCCAGACCAATTCGTTGCAGGCAGCTTTATCATCGGGAGAGATCCGCAATTGGTCCAGTTTGTGGAGCATACGGATGGAGCTTCCCGTTCTCATATTGAGCTTTGCATAGTTACAGGAGAACATAGCCACATTGTTAAGGATTTATCCTCGACGAACGGAACTGTTTTAAATGGAGAGCCTATGGTGCCTTATAAGGAGTACACAATGAAGGATGGAGACACTTTTAAAATCGCCGGGGTATCTTATACTTATCGGTTGGACTCTTTTAAATCCTCCAATGCATCATAAATAAAGGTTATATGGATATATGTCAAGAAGAGGCCTGTTATGTTCAGGGCTTCTTTCTTTGTAATAGGGGCTATTCATAGGAATAAAATGAGCATCTTAAAAACTTGCAGTCTGCTTGAGAGATTGTGTCGGACTAAAAAAAGAACCCTAAGCTGGCAGTGACACTACCTACCAGCCTGGAGTTCCTCTTTTTAGATTCAATGCTGTTTTTGGGAAGAATGGAGTTCCTCAAGAGCGTCCTTAAGTGAAGGATAGTTAAACTTAAATCCGTGCTCCAGCGCTTTGCGCGGTAGTACCTTTTGACCATCCAATACAAGCGTACTCATCTCACCAACTAGCTTTGAAACGAGAATGCTGGGGACGGGAAACCAGTGCGGACGGTGATATACCGTAGCTACTGTCCTCCCAAACTGGTCGTTCGTCAAGGGATGTGGTGATGAAGCATTCACTGCCCCGACGATTTCCGTCGTATGGATGCAGTACGTGATCAGACGAACGATATCTTCAATATGAATCCAGCTCATCCATTGATGGCCACTGCCTATTTTGCCGCCGAATCCGAAGCTATAAGGCATCTTCATGAGGGGGAATGCCCCTTTTTTTCTGTCCAGCACAAGGCTAATGCGTAACTTAATTAAACGGGCATCAGAAGGATAGGCATTGGCGGCTTCTTCCCATTGCTCTACCACCTGAGACAGAAAATCTCCCGAACGACGTGGGCTCGTTTCATCGAATGTTTCGGTCAGGGAAGTACCATAGGCGGCAACAGCCGAAGCCTGAATGATAACTTTCGGCTTTTTTTGTAGAGCATTCAATGCTTGAGCCAACCGTGCAACAGATAGCAGTCGAGATTGAAGAATTCTTTGTTTGGACTTATCCGTCCAGCGCTGATTCAGCGTTTCGCCTGCTAAATTAACGACCGCATCGGTGCCTTCCAGTACTTCAGGCTTTTGTTTTAATTCGTTCCAACTCATATATTGCAAACGGGGGCTCGCTTCGTGTCCTACCAGTGGCTTGCGGGTAACGACTTTCACGGTGTATCCGTCGTCTAGCAAGCTTTTGACCAGTGCACTCCCCACCAATCCAGTTCCTCCACATACGATGATGTTCATGGAGCCAGCTCTCCTTCCGATTCACAAAAAAAATACATCTGTTATAGAATATAACCCTTTTTGAGAAAAAAACTTCATATGAATGTACCTTTATACGGTTAAGGATGTCAAACCATGATTTTATTTACCCTCGTTTGACTAACATATATTCGGATGTGTACTTTATCTACGTGTTCCCTTAATAGAGTCATTTAAGAAACCTGCCATAAAAGCTATGTTGTTTGATTTCAATAATCACGTTAAAATGATTAAATTAAAATAAGACAAGCATAACAGGATAAGGGGATGAATCAGAATCATGCTGAAAATTGGTTCTCATGTGTCCTTCTCGGACAAGGGTCTGCTCAGCGCTACAAAAGAAGCGTCTTCTTACGGGTCCAGCTCCTTTATGATATACACGGGGGCACCGCAAAACACGCGCCGTAAGCCGATGGAGTCCATGTATTTGGAGGAAGGCAAGCAGTTAATGGCTGAGAAGGGAATGGAAGATATCGTGGTGCATGCCCCGTATATCATCAACCTTGGCTCTTACAAAGAAAATACCTATGAGCTTGCGGTCAGCTTTCTTCAGGAGGAAATTCGACGCACACACGCGATTGGTGTGAAAAATATCGTGCTACATCCAGGCGCTTTTACCGATAAGGATGCAGAATACGGAATTGGGCGTATTGCTGATGGTTTGAACGAGGTACTAAACGGCGTGAAGGAGACAGATGTTAACATTGCGCTTGAAACGATGGCAGGCAAAGGAACGGAAATGGGTCGTAGCTTTGAGGAGATTGCCTCCATTATAGATAAAGTAGAGCATAACGAGCGTCTTACAGTTTGTATGGATACCTGTCACATTCACGATGCGGGTTATGATATCGTAAATGATCTGGACGGTGTATTAGAGCAATTCGACCGTATTGTCGGCTTGAATCGCATCGCAGTTGTTCACATTAATGACAGTAAAAATCCAGTTGGCGCTCATAAAGACCGACATACTCCGATCGGATCAGGCTGGATTGGCTATCAGACGATTCATAATGTGGTGCATCATGAAGCACTTCAAGGACGTCCGTTTATTTTGGAGACGCCATGGATTGGGAAGGAAGCCAAAACTCAGCGTCCGATGTATGAGGTTGAAATTGCCCTGCTTCGCGGAAATGTAAAGGAGCGCTTTGGGGATGAGTTTTTGGGTCAGGTAGAGCAATTGCATTCGTTTTTCAAAAAACAGGATGTGGATGTCCGTAAATTTGTGCTGGACACCTGGGCTCTGCTGAAAAATGATGCCAAAGCAAGAAAAGCCGATCCACGTGAGCCGTTGGAGCGTCTGTATGACATGATAACGGAAGCAGCACTATTTCCAGATTTGAGCGAAGAACACATTAATCAACGGTTGATTGCCTGGTTTGCCGGCAGTCATTTGCCAGTGACGGTATAAGCTAAGGGGGATTAATAGCCACATGGAAATTCACGTAAAACATCAGCCAAATAGCACTCTATCAGCCCATGAAAACCGCGCGCGTATGCTTGTATCTTGTCCAGACGGACCAGGTATTGTAGCGGCCGTGTCCCGTTTTTTGTATGAGCATGGGGCCAATATCGTTCAATCTGACCAATATACAATGGACCCGTCCGGCGGTATGTTTTTTATGCGGATTGAATTTGATCTGCCGAATTTGAGTGCAACCCAGCCACAGTTGGAGCAGGATTTTGCCGCTGTTGCTGAGCAATTCCGTATGGAGTGGACGATTTCTGCAGTCAGCCGCAAGAAAAAACTGGCTATTTTCGTTTCCAAAGAAGATCACTGTCTGGTAGAACTGCTGTGGCAATGGCAGGCAGGAGATCTGGACGCGGATATTTCATTGGTGGTTAGTAATCATCCGGATATGAAGGAGTATGTGGAATCGTTTGGCATCCCGTATCACCATATTCCGGTAACAGCCGATACCAAGCCAGAGGCGGAGCGCCGTCAACTAGAAGTCATTGGCGAAGACATTGACGTTATCATTTTGGCCCGTTACATGCAGATTATTTCTCCCAAGTTTATTGAGCATTATCGCAACCGAATTATCAATATTCATCATTCCTTTCTGCCTGCATTCGTGGGTGGGAAGCCATATGCCCAAGCCTATAATC
Source organism: Paenibacillus sp. FSL H8-0168 (assembly GCF_038592955.1). NCBI lineage: Bacteria > Bacillati > Bacillota > Bacilli > Caryophanales > Paenibacillaceae > Paenibacillus > Paenibacillus sp. FSL H8-0168. The sequence goes on from NZ_CP151948.1 coordinate 1,507,110, forward strand.
GCGGTGTGAAAATTATTGGTGCTACTGCGCATTATGTAACTGAAGAATTGGACGGCGGACCGATCATTGAGCAGGACGTGCAGCGTGTAAGCCACGGAGATGATGTAAATGAGCTAAAACGGATCGGTCGCACCATAGAGCGGGTCGTTTTGGCAAGAGCCGTGAAGTGGCATGCAGAGGATCGTATTCTGGTTCATGAGAACAAAACGGTCGTTTTTAACTAATCCTAAAATTTTAGAAAAAATTTTGTGAGTATATATTTTTTGTTGAACAAAGCCCGTCGCAAAACGGGCTTTGTTTTTTTATATAAGGATTTTGCAAAATTCGATTCCAGTCGCTCCAAAGTGCAAGATATAGAGGAACTAAACCATTTCGATCTATATCTTGTTCATTGGAAGTCGCTTATGGGATTTTTGCAAAATCCTCATGTGAGTTATTTGCCTTATAAACGGTCAGTACATAATATTTTTTGTGATTTTATAATTTTTTAAATGAGGTTAATACATTACGGGTATATTTATATGAGGACTCGGTACAACATTCCACAATCATCTTTATAAACGATCTGGCAAACTTTCACGGCAAATGGTACAATACTTAAGAATGTATAAGTCATATTGAAACATTCAAGCAGATTCACTCACTTCAATAGACATCGTTTCTATATCGGACGGTGGTGTTGGAGAGTATGACCGAATGCAATTGACATACTTTATACAATATGAGGAGGCAAACCATGACTGACCAGAATCAAGCGATTCAAAAGGATGAAAACTCCACGATCGACAATTTGTCCATCACAACTATTCGTACGTTGGCAATTGACGCCATCGAGAAAGCAAACTCGGGACATCCTGGTATGCCGATGGGCTCCGCGCCAATGGGATACCAACTTTTTGCTAAAACGATGAATCATAATCCGGATCAACCTACGTGGGTTAACCGTGACCGTTTTGTATTGTCCGCAGGACACGGTTCCATGTTGCTATACAGCCTTCTACACCTGAGCGGCTATGATCTTCCTATGGAAGAACTGAAACAATTCCGTCAATGGGGCAGCCTTACACCGGGCCACCCTGAGTTTGGGCACACTGCTGGTGTAGATGCTACAACTGGACCTCTGGGACAAGGTCTCGCAATGTCCGTAGGTATGGCAATGGCTGAAGCTCAACTGGGTGCAACATATAATAAAGACGAATTTAAAGTTGTAGATCACTTCACGTATGCAATCTGCGGCGATGGCGATCTGATGGAAGGTATTTCCCACGAGGCTGCTTCGCTGGCTGGTCGCTTACAACTGGGCAAGCTGATTGTATTGTTTGATTCCAATGATATTACACTGGACGGCAAGCTTAACCTGTCCTCTTCCGAAAGTGTTGCCAAACGCTTTGAAGCTTACAACTGGCAAGTACTGCGCGTAGAAGATGGTAACGACCTTCCAGCCATCCAAAAAGCCATTGAAGAAGCGCAAGGCGACTCGACACGCCCTACGCTGATTGAAGTGAAAACAGTCATCGGCTACGGAAGCCCGAACAAACAAGGTAAAGGCGGACACGGTGGTACTCATGGTTCCCCGCTGGGATCAGAAGAAGCCAAGCTGACTAAAGAATTCTACAAATGGGTATACGAAGAGGACTTCCACGTACCACAAGAGGTTCGGGAGCATTTTGCTAAAGTAAAAGAGCGCGGTATCGCGGCGAACAAAGCATGGGATGAACAGTTCGCGAAATACAAAGCAGCTTACCCTGATTTGGCAGCTCAGTTCGAAACAGCTGTAAACGGCGATCTTCCAGAAGGATGGGATCGTGATCTTCCGAAATACACGACTGGAGACAAAGCCGTTTCGACTCGTGTAGCTTCTGGTAATGCTCTGAACGGATTGGCTCCAAACGTACCTTTCCTGACAGGCGGATCTGCCGATCTGGAGAGCTCCACGATGACACATTTGAACAACCTGACGAACTTTACGCCAGAAGACTACGCCGGCCGTAACATCTATTTCGGTATCCGCGAATTTGGTATGGCTGCTGCGATGAACGGTATGGCGTTGCACCAAGGTGTAAAAGTATTCGGCGGTACATTCTTCGTATTTACAGACTATCTGCGTCCAGCCGTTCGTCTGGCAGCTCTGATGGGATTGCCTGTAACCTACGTTCTGACTCACGACAGTATTGCTGTAGGTGAAGATGGTCCGACTCATGAGCCGATCGAACAATTGGCTTCCCTGCGTATTATCCCGAACTTGACAGTAATTCGTCCAGCGGACGGTAATGAAACTTCTGCTGCTTGGGCTTATACGCTGGAAAACAAGAAAAACCCAGTTGCTCTAGTATTGACTCGTCAAAACCTGCCAATCCTGGCTGCTAGTGCTGAGCATGCACGCGAAGGTATCAAACGCGGTGCTTATGTGGTTGCAGATGCAACAGACGGCAAACCGGTTGCTCAAATTCTGGCTACAGGCTCCGAAGTACAATTGGCTGTTAAAGCTCAGGAAGCACTGGCAGAACAAGGTATTCAAGTACGTGTTATCAGCTTCCCAAGCTGGGATCTGTTCGAAAAACAAGACAAAGCATACAAAGATTCCGTTCTGCTGCCAGAAGTGAAAGCTCGTTTGGCTGTAGAAATGGCGTATCCACTGGGCTGGGAAAAATATGTTGGCGACCAAGGCGACATTCTCGGTATCAGCACGTTCGGTGCATCCGCACCTGGCGACCGCGTAATTAAGGAATACGGCTTTACGGTAGAGAATGTTGTTAGCCGTGTGAAAGCTTTGTTGAAATAAAACACTGGAGCATCGAAAACAGACAGTCGTAACCTGAGAAAGGCTTACGGCTGTTTGTTTCATACAGTTGATGCTTTGCAAAAAAATCACTATTGAATTCCAGTGTATAGCATACGGTGATACAGTGTGTATTTTCATACTGAAGCTGGAATCAAATCTATGTTATGATGCACCAATATTCATTCAACCATTGAGAGCAGATGAGGGGATAACGAATGACACAGTTTGATGGAGTAAGCGTAGTTAAAAAAGCAAACGTTTATTACGATGGTCAGGTTACAAGCCGTACAGTCATCCTGGGTGACGGCAGTAAGGTTACACTGGGTATTATGCTGCCAGGAACGTATGAGTTCGGCACGGATTCCCGTGAGATCATGGAGATTTTGGCAGGGGATTTGAGAGTGTTGCTTCCAGGTACTGAAGAATGGCTGGAAATACAAGGGGCGGCAACCTTTCACGTACCTGCAAAGTCATCATTTAAGCTGGAAGTACGAAGTGTAACTGATTATTGCTGTTCTTATCCCGAATAATAAGCCAAAACGGGTAAGCACACTCAGCCTTCAAGCCAAGTGTGCTTACCCTAAAGCTATGCCATATGTACACAAGCACAGCCGTATGGTTACAAAGAAAGGTACAGCTTATTCGAGAGGTTGACCACCAATGGTGCGGCCAATCCATGCTTCGTATGTCTTCACGACAGCGGATAGATCTTCATCGCCGTAGCCTTGTGTTTGCCCGGCTTGAAACAGGCTTTTGGCAATGGATAACATAGGTGCAGGTATGGACAGGCTGTCTGTTAGTGAGGAAGCAAGCTTCAAGTCCTTAAGCATCAAGGCGAGTGAGAACTGGTTGCTAAAATCATGTTCAATGATTTTGCGCCCTTTCAGGTCAGCGGCCTTGCTGCCTGCCGATCCGAGTTGTACTAATTCAAGGAAGCTGTCTGCCGGGATGCCGGATTTAGCTGCGATAGCAAAGCCTTCAGCCAGAGCGAGGTTATGAATACCAACCATCGTATTATGAGCGAGCTTGGCTACGGCTCCGCTGCCATTAGGTCCCATATGAAGTACCTTTTTGCCCAACGTATCAAAAACATCTGATTGTGCCGCAATGGCTTCTGCATTACCGCCAACCATGAACACGAGTGTGCCGTCTACAGCGGCAGGCTTACTGCCTGTTACGGGAGCATCAATGAAGGAGCAGCCCAGCTTGTCCGCTTCGGCGGCCAGTTGTTTGACCAGTTCAGGTGAAATCGTACTGTTGTCCATCACGGTCATGCCAGCCGTAAGTCCGGCAAACACTCCCTCTTCGCCGTAATAGATGTCGCGAATAGAGTGATCATCGCTGACCATGGTAATGATCAAGTGCTGACCTTCAGCTGCTTCACGAGGAGTTGAAGCTTTACGTGCGCCTTGCTCTACCAGTGGTTCGCAGCGCGAAGCGGTACGATTATAAACTGTGACTCCGAATCCCTGCTTTAGCAGATTGGATGCCATCGGGGCGCCCATGGTGCCCAGTCCGATAAATCCGATGTTTTTCATTGCTAATCACCTTTCTTGTTGGAAGTTGCCGTCCGATGCAGATTGCGAGTTCGGCTTGAAATGAATATAAAACAGGTTGATCTCAGTTAATTGTAGCATGGGCATGCTACCCTATCTACAGGAGGGGCTGTCAAGCACAGGATACACAGGTAACGCAAGCTTGTCAGGCCCCGCAAATTAAAGTATCCTATTCCTAAGTCCTTATGTTCGTATTCATGGTCTTAGTAATACCAAACAGGAGGTTCCAAACATGTCTAAAAAAGTTATTTTTGATTACACTAAAGCACTCTCCTTTGTAGGTCAGCACGAAATTGATTATTTTGCAGAGCCTATCAAGTTGGCTCATGAGCAACTGCACAACCAAACCGGTGTAGGTTCCGATTTCTTGGGTTGGATTGACCTGCCTACTAATTATGATAAAGAAGAGTTTGCGCGCATCCAAAAGGCTGCTGCTAAAATTCAAAGCGATTCCGAAGTACTGATCGTAATCGGTATCGGCGGTTCTTACCTTGGAGCACGTGCTGCGATCGAAATGCTGTCGCATTCTTTCTATAATGCGCTGCCTAAAGATCAACGCAAGGGTCCAGCTATCTATTTTGCTGGTAATAACATCAGCTCTACATATGTGAATCATCTGTTGGAACTGATTGAAGGTAAAGACTTCTCTGTGAACGTCATTTCCAAATCAGGTACGACAACAGAGCCGGCGATCGCATTCCGCGTATTCCGTGCAGCTCTGGAGAAAAAATACGGTAAAGAAGAAGCACGCAAGCGTATTTATGCAACGACGGATAAAGAACGTGGCGCTTTGAAAAAACTGGCTAACGAAGAAGGCTACGAATCCTTCATTATTCCTGATGATGTGGGTGGTCGTTACTCCGTGCTGACAGCAGTAGGCTTGTTGCCGATTGCTACTGCAGGCATTAACATCGAGGAAATGATGCAGGGGGCGGCAGACGCTTCCAAAGAGTACAGCAACCCGAATGTAGCTGAGAACGAAGCTTATCAATATGCAGCCGTTCGTAACGCTTTGTACCGCAAAGGTAAAGCAATTGAAATTCTCGTAAACTATGAGCCGTCTCTTCATTTTGTATCCGAGTGGTGGAAACAGTTGTACGGAGAAAGCGAAGGCAAGGATTACAAAGGCATTTATCCTGCTTCTGTTGATTTCTCGACAGACCTGCATTCCATGGGACAATTCATTCAGGAAGGCAGCCGCAACATTTTCGAAACGGTAATCCAAGTAGAAAATGTACCAAGTCACATCACCATCGAAGCAGATGAGGATGATCTGGACGGACTGAATTTCCTGGCAGGCAAAACTGTGGATTTTGTAAACAAAAAAGCATTCCAAGGTACATTGCTGGCTCACACAGACGGACAAGTACCGAACTTGATTGTAAATATTCCTGACTTAAGCCCTTACTCTTTCGGCTATCTTGCTTATTTCTTCGAAAAAGCTTGCGGCATCAGCGGCTACCTGTTGGGTGTAAATCCGTTCGATCAACCGGGCGTAGAAGCTTACAAGAAGAACATGTTTGCGCTGCTCGGCAAACCAGGCTTCGAAAAAGAAAAAGCTGAGCTTGAAGCGAGATTGTCTGAATAAGAGTGCTGTAATCTCTGATGCGAAACAGGATTTCGGTCAGAAGTGTTATAGTGTATAGCATCAATTAAAGTACAGGAAAGCAGTTCACCAGCTGCCAGAAGCGGGGGACTGCTTTCTTGTAAAATGAAGTAAGGAAGGTTATACGTGTATGTTGGAACAATACCGAACCGTACGCGGTGCCGGCAACAAGGAAATTGTGATCCGAAAATCCCGTTTTATCGGCCATATTCAGCCTGTTCAAACTGAGGAAGAAGCAGTTGCTTTCATAGAGCGCATCAAAAAAGAGCATTGGAACGCTACCCATAATTGTTCTGCTTACATGATTGGGGAAAGAGACGAAATCCAAAAGCAATCGGATGACGGAGAACCGAGTGGTACGGCTGGAAAGCCTATTTTGGAGGTGATCCGCAACCAGAAGCTAAAAAATGTCGCTATTGTTGTTACCCGTTACTTTGGTGGGATTTTGTTGGGAGCAGGCGGTCTGATTCGCGCGTATTCAGATGGTGCTGTTGCAGCAATCGAGGCAGGAGATGCAATTACACGTGTGCTGCATCGTGAAGTTTTTGTAGAATTGGATTATACCTGGTTGGGCAAAGTGGAAAATGAATTACGCAATCGCAGCATCCGCACTGGAGAAACAATGTTTACGGATAAAGTTACCTTAACCTGTCTGCCGCTGGCTGGTGATGCGGAATCCTTCAGCAACTGGATAACAGACTTGACGCAGGGGCAATCGCTTGTGTCGGAGGGAGAGCAGCTTTACTTTATTGAAGGGGAATAAATAATATGGCTAGAAGAGCAGTAGAACAGGAGTTGTCAAGAGGGCGGATTCTGGAAGCGGCCAGGCACTTGTTTATTACCAAGGGCTACCGTGCGATTTCAATGCGCAGCATTGGCCAGCATCTGGGTTACAGTCATGGTTCGTTATATTATCATTTTAAAGAGAAGGCTGAACTGTTCTATGCCATTGTAATTGAAGATTTTAATACATTGCGTGGGATTCTACTGCAAGCAGCAACAGGTACGCCTGATGATGGCTTGAGCAGGCTGGAGTACTTGATGCTGGAATTTATCCGTTTTGGTTTGGAAAATCCATATCAGTACGAAATTATGTTCATGATGCACGATGAAGAACTATTTGCATACTGTCGCACAGAGCAAAACCGTTGTGTGGAACTATTTGCGTCCATGATCCGTCAAGAATTGAGTGGTCAGGGGCATTCGGAGGAAGATTGCTCTAGGGTACCGAAAAGTCTGTTTTTATCCATGCATGGCTTTGTATCATTTTATATTCAGGACGGTTTAACATTTGAAGAAATTAGGCCCGCTGCTTTAGCACATGTAAAGCTGCTGTGCAGACACCTATGAGCGTACCTGCATTCACACACTTCAGCCATGAACATGTAGGGCGCTTTTCTGGGTGTATACACTTCATGACGGTGACTTATCATTACGTTACTTTGCGAAAGCGACTAAGAATTTAACAGACGATGATGCATCCAGTAGGAAAACATCATGGTCTGTTTTTTTACCCGGTCCGTCAGCCTTTCATGATCTTTACATGGTATTGGCGTCTGCGTGGTCCGTCGAATTCACAAAAATAAAGTCCCTGCCATCGTCCGAGCAACAGCTTTCCATCATGGATGATGATCGTTTGTGAGGGGCCTGTCGTAATGGATTTTAGGTGGGAAGCTGTATTTCCCTCCATATGGCGATATTGGGGATGCTCCCACGGATAAACTTCATCTAGTCTTAATATCACATCATGTTTGACGTCTGGGTCTGCATTTTCATTAATGGCGATGCCGGCTGTCGTGTGTGGACAATAAACAAGTGCGGTTCCTTGTTGGACCCCGCTTTTTTCGATCAATGAAGCAACCTCTCGTGTAATATCGCGCATTTCATCTCGCCGTGTAGTGGATAATTCTAAAGTATGCAACAATAACTCCATCTCCTTTCTTCCTAATACTTTACCCTTTTAATTCCTAATATAATATATAGTTGACGAAAATTACTTTCCTTTGATAAAGTATCACATAAGAAAAAACATAGTATATACATTGGAATAATTAAATGATTTCAAATGAGGTACGTGCTTTGCGGGAAGCAAGGCTGCTGCTGTTCCTGAACAGGTCCAGAAGCGGAAAGGAAGTGTACGGATATGCATGTGGAAGTAAGAGGGTTAAACAAGCATTTCGGTAATTTTCATGCAGTAAAGGACGTATCTTTTGATATTCAGGCGGGCCATCTTATTGGCTTACTCGGTCCAAGTGGTGGGGGGAAAACCTCCATTCTTCGCATTTTGGCGGGTCTGGAGCAACCGGATGCGGGAGAAATTCATTTTCATGGAAAAAGGGTAAACGAGCTATCCCCGCAGGAACGTGGAATCGGATTTGTATTTCAAAACTATGCTTTGTTCAAGCACATGAGCGTCTACGACAATATTGCCTTTGGTCTGAAAGTGAAAAAAAGCTCCAAAACCCGCATCAAGGAACGGGTCACAGAGTTGGTCGAACTAACGGGGCTCAAAGGATTTGAGCATCGTTATCCGCATCAGTTGTCAGGTGGACAGCGACAGCGGGTTGCCTTTGCGCGTGCTTTGGCACCAGAGCCTCAATTGCTGCTGTTGGATGAGCCTTTTGCAGCTATTGATGCCAAGATTCGTCAGGAGCTGCGCACCTGGCTGCGAGAGTTGATTGAGCGGGTGGGTATTACTTCAATTTTTGTCACCCATGATCAGGATGAGGCGATTGAAGTAGCGGATGAAATTATGGTGATTAATCAGGGACGACTGGAGCAGAAGGGAACACCTTGGGATATTTATAAAAAACCGGGTACTCCGTTCGTGGCTTCCTTTATTGGGGAATCTACGGTGATTGAACAGGCAGGCAGTCTCCGAGGCTTCGAAGAAGCTGCTGGAGTGGGAACACGTGCCTTGATCCGTCCAGAGTATATTGATGTCGGGCCAAGCGAGGAATTTACGCTTCTGTCGGCGACTGAGGAAGGCACAGTGAAGCATTTGCATTTTCGTGGAAGTGAGTGGATGGTTGAAGTACAGGTCGGGGATCATCGTCTCATGACATACCGCTCGCTGGAGAAGTCTACGCTGGAACCTGGTCAGCAGGTGCGAGTGTTGGTGCATCGAGCCTATCTCTATAATGACCAGTCCAGCTGGATGGTGGAAAACCGCCTGAAGGAAGATCCAATGCCTATCATCATTTGAAAATAAATACGATCACGCATGAGGGGATGTCTGGCCGGATTTCACGGCTTTGGGCATGCTCCTTTTGGCGTTAGACGCTGGAAGGATTTACGCAGATGATTTACGTAGAATCGGTCTGTTCGTTATAATAGTAGTAAAAAGACCCAGGTAGATAGGAGTTAAACCATGAATCGGCTTATTTTTCTTGGCACGGGGGATGCAATGGGGGTTCCGCGTGTATATTGTGATTGTCTCGTATGCACAGAAGCTCGCACGACAGGGGCGAATGTAAGATTGAGATCGTCTGTGCTGATCGAAAGCGAGACGGAGGACTTTATGATTGATTGTGGCCCGGACTGGCGCAGACAGCTAGAATTACGCGGTTTGCGTTTTATCCCTACGATCCTTGTGACACATGCACATTTTGACCATATTGGAGGATTACCAGAATGGGCAGATGCCTGTCGCTGGACTGGGAACAGAGGTCGCTTGTACGCGCCACAGGAAGTGATCGACACGATCTTGCGTCAATTTTCCTGGCTCTCTGGAAACTTGGATCTTATTCCAGTAGACCAGGGAGCCCAACTTGGCGGATGGAATATCCGGGGATGGCGTGTGAATCACGGGAAGAACGGATATGCCTACGCTTATCGTCTGGAAAAGGACGGTTTCTCGTGGGCTTACTGTTCGGATTCGATTGGATTGAATGAGGTGGAAATTCTGCCCTTGCACAATCTGAATTTGCTCGTCCTGGGAACGAGTTTTTATCATGAGGAGGCCGAGTATGCCACCCGTTCCGTATATGACATGCTGGAGGCTCAGGAGCTTATAGGAAGGCTTAAACCCGAAAGCACAGTGTTTACACATATGTCCCATGATGTGGATGTCACACGCAACTATGGGCTTCTGGAAGGGATTAGCTTGGCACACACCGGCATGAGTTTGCCGTTAGAATAAAGGTGACCTTTACCTTTACATCGTTTGACTGATACGTAGAAGTGTGGAGATTCCTTCTTTGATTTGTAGCTCGTTGGCGTATGAATAGGACAGCCGTACATGCGTTTTACCCTCTGCGCCGATGGGATCAAATACATTGCCGGGGACAAAGGATACAGACTCTTGTAAACTTTTGGCAAGTAATTCATTAGGTTTCAACGTAGAAGGCAGCTGGAGCCACAGGTTGAGTCCCCCTGCCGGGCTGGTCCATGTCCAACCGGAGTCGCGGAGACTGTCTTCCATCGTTTCCTTACGAATCTGGAGCGCGATACATAGCTTTTTAATATGCTGCTGCATACGTGGAGATTGAAAGTATTCTAAAAACAGCTTTTGATTCAGCAGTGGCGATCCATTGTCCACTAACGCTTTGACGTTCAGCAGGCTGTTCATGAGCTGTGGTCGGCAGGTCACGGCTGCGATTCGTAGACCAGGTGCGACATATTTACTGTAACTTCGAATGTAGACGACGCTTCCCGAAACATCATAGGCGAAAATCGGAGAAGGCGGCTTTTGCCCAAAACTAATGTCATAGGTGCTGTCATCCTCAACAATGAGACAGCCATAGCGCTCGGCTAGTTCTGGCAGTCGTTTGCGCTGCTCATCGGGTACTGTAAAGCCCGTCGGGTTGTGGAATGTTGGATTCATATAAAAGAGGCGTGGTTTTTCCGTTTTCATGCACCATTCAATCTGGTCCATATCATAACCTTCCGGTCGAATATCTGTCATCGTCAGCCGCGCACCTTGTCTACGGAATATTTCCATGGCAGGGCCATAGGCAGGGCGTTCGATCAATACACGGTCTCCTGTATGGAGCAGAGATCGGGCAATTAAATCAATGGCTTGCTGTGCTCCCGAGGTAATCATCACTTCATCCGGTGATAAAGCAAAATGCTTATCCACGCTAAAATGCTGCGCCATGGCCTCCCGAAGCTCGGTATCACCCTGTACAGCGGAATAGGTGGCTGCTACTTTCGGATGCTTTTCAAAAACCTGCATCATCAGCTCTCCCCAAAATCGGTTGGGCAGGAGAGAGGGGTCAATCAGCGCTTTGGAAAACTGGAAATGCGTATTTACGGATTGAACGCGGCTAAGTCCATCCATTCCTCTCCAGGCTGAAACTGACGGATCATCTGCCGCATGGGCAGATTCGGAGTGAATCGTGAGGTGAAAGGACGAATGTCCCGAGTAGCCAGCATATTTTGCATGCCCAGTCGCTTGGGAAGCATGAACGTAATATCCTGATTTGTCCTTTACATAGACCAGTCCCCGTTGCTTCAACTCCTGATATGCCCGGAAAACAGTTAGCCGATGTACACCCAGCTCCTGAGCCAAGCTTCGTACGGACGGCAGCTTCATGTCTGTTTGCCAATCCCCGCGATCGATCCGCACAGTTACATAATGGATAACCTGCTCATACAGCTTTAAGGCATGATCGGCTGCAAAGAGTAGTTCGCTGTTGTTCTTACCCATGCTATCCACGCTCCTTTCTGTGTATTGTACTATATAGCACTTCAAAAACGTATACAACTGTTCTGTAGTTATACATCTGTTCTGTTCGTCTCCCTGTATGCTTAAAAGCAACTGAAGGGAGAGGGACGTATCATGATAGGTATCGCGTTTACAGTAATGTGTCTTATTTTTGGCACAACGTTTTTGGCCATAAAAGTGGGAGTGGAAGCCGGACTTCCGCCATTCCTATCGGCAGGTGTACGTTTTTTCGCGGCAGGGGCGATATTGTTCATTGCTATGAAGCTGACCGGAAAAGTACGATGGTCGTTATTATGGCGTAAGGAAATGTTGCTGATTGGAGCAGGAACGACCTTCGGTACATTTTCAGCCTTGTATTGGGCAGAGCAATATGTCAGCTCCGGGATCGGAGCTATTTTGTCAGCTACCGGGCCGATGATGATCGTCATTTTGCAATCTGTACTGCTACGGCAAAAAACGTCACGGATTACGGTCGTTGGCTGCATGATCAGCTTTCTTGGTGTGGTGCTGGTTGTGCTGCCCGGATTGGCGGTTCAGATCAGTGGTCTGTGGCTGGCGGGATGCCTTGTCATTTTGCTGGGGGAGCTGTGTTATTCCGGGGGAGCTCTGTATTCCAAGCGAGTGATGGATGTATTTCGTGAAACGAACCCGATTGCCCTGAATGCGGCGCAAATGATCCATGGGGGATGGATGCTGCTGTTACTGTCTGCGATCACGGAACCGTGGAGTTCTGAGGGGTGGCAGTATCTTCCTGCCATGGGGTCTTTACTTTATCTGATCCTGTTTGGTTCGATGATTGCACATACACTGTTCTACTGGCTCATGGAGCGTACAAATCCCCTGTTTCCGACGACGTGGCTGTATATATCACCGCCGATTGCGGTGGGCTTGGGAGCGTTGTTGTATGGAGAGCATGTAAGCTGGTGGATGCTGGCTGGGGTGCTGCTCATTGTGACCGGATTAATCCTTATGAACAATGGAATTATCCGTCTGGTGAACAGGCGTAAGGTACGTTCTGCTGCCTGATATTTTAAAGGGGGCAGGTTATTATATGATCTGACAGAAAAGGCCTCCAAACTGCCGTATGTTACTGAACATGCGACGTTTGGAGGCTTTGTTGTTGTACTACTTCATTTAAGTATTATAGGAACAGTTACTTTTTACTTTATTCAACGTTGAGTACGAATTTGTCGATGGCGTGCTTAACACCGTCTTCGTTATTGCTGCGAGTGATGTAATCAGCCAGCTTTTTCAAATCAGGAATGGCATTCTCCATCGCTATGCCGAGACCAGCGCATTCAAGCATCTCATGGTCGTTCCAAGAGTCACCGATAGCAATCGTTTCCGACAGTTCACAGCCAAAATGGTTTGCAAGGAAGGTAAGCGCATGGCCCTTAGTGCCTTCATGATGCATAATTTCCAGAAAATGAGGCTTGGATTTTGTAATGTGAACTTCATTGCCAAGCAGTTCGCGAAGTTCAGGAATTAATTCATCCAACACTTCAGGCTCGTCGATAATCAGCAATTTAGGAGCCGGCTGCTCTATAACTTTACTGAATACAGGCTCTACGAAATATTCCGTGTTGTTCAGCTCCGTGTAATCTTTGATTTTCTGATTATCTTCACGTGTGTACAATTTGTCATCTATATACGTTTGCAGATGCAGATTGCGTTCCACGCAGAACTCATACAGGCGACGTGCAGCCACGAGTGGAACATAACGCTCATACAGCACGTTTTCGTCCAGCAGGTTTTTAACCAAAGCTCCTTGGTACGTAATGATCGGCACGTTCAAACCCGTCTGGCGAGCAATTTTGTGTGCAGAGGCATAAGCTCGTCCAGTAGCGAGGGTAACCACCACACCTTTTGCTACAGCAGCTTCTAATGCCTGTTGTGTCGCTGGTGTGACTTCTTTCTGGTCGTTAATGAGTGTATCATCAATATCAATGGCAATTAATTTATACATATCGGTATTCTCTCCTTTATCTCTATCATGGGGCAATGCTAAAATTGTATCTTATAATATTCAAAATGACAATATCGCAATGAAAAGGGGACGGCTCCTATAAGAGCCTGTCCCCTTATAACCACTGAAGTATTGGCTTGAAACGATGGGAAAAAGTAACGGTTAGTCTTCCAAAAATACAAGTCCAACAAAATCGTCCAGCTCAATATTACCAAAATAGTGCTTCAAATCGAGAGAGGATAAGGCTTGACGCACCTCACCTTCATCATAACGCTTGCCGCGCAGGATATTTTCAATATCAGCAACGTCACCCACACCAAAGAAATCCCCATAGATTTTAATATCACGGATGTAGCCTTCCTTAAGATCCATGCGGATATCAATAATACCGACTGGAAATTTACGTGTGTGCTTGATATTGCTCTCGGGGGATAGACCGTAGTTCCAATCCCACGATTGGTAGCGTTCTTTGGATATTTCATGGATTTTGGCCCAATCGGTATCGTTGAGCTTATATTGAGGTACTTGATCCAATTCTGATCCGAATATGAAACGCAGCAGTTCCTCGCGAAATTGCTCTATGGTCATCTCACGGTCCATCAGTTCGCTGATGTTAGCCACGCGACTGCGGACGGATTTAGTGCTTTTGGATTTGAATTTTTCGGGATTGGCATGCAGCGATGCAGCCACATTATCCAAGTTCAGGTTGAACATCAATGTACCGTGGCTAAACATACGTCCGCGTGTGGCAAATTGGGCGTTTCCTGAAATTTTACGTTCTCCGACCTGTAGATCGTTGCGGCCTGTCATTTCAGCTTCTACTCCCATTTGGCGCAGGGCATCAATCACAGGTTGCGTAAATTTGAGGAAATTATGAAAGGACTCCCCGTTATCCTTGGTAATAAAGCTGAAATTTAAATTACCGAGATCATGATATACAGCCCCACCGCCGGACAGGCGACGAACGACTTGAATATTGTTGTCCCTAACAAACTCGGCGTTGATTTCTTCAATAGTGTTTTGATGCTTGCCTATAATAATAGAAGGCTGATTAATGTAAAACAGCAAATAGCTATCGTCCAGCGGTAGATGCTTGAGCGCGTATTCCTCAATAGCAAGATTAATGGCTGGATCGTGTATCCCCTGGTTGTCGATGAACAGCATGTCCATTCCTCCGTATATAAACTGTGTAATTTATGTGTGCCTCCTTCTATTGTAACCCAAGTGAGCCATGTACAAAAGCTCATTTGCATTGACGGGACGCAAAAAGCAGCCTCATAATGGAGCTAAATGATTGGAAACGGGCGGAAAGGATGAGAGGCAATGATAGAGGTTTACGGTCATGGCGGAGACAGGGAGACAGCTGCCGCGACTTTTGGCGGAGCTGCTGCGGATTTTGTAGATTTTAGTGCAAATATTAATCCGCTTGGTCCACCGCCAGAGGTGCTTGAGGCGCTGCAACACTCATTTGACACTGTGATTCGCTATCCAGACCCTGGGCATCGGAATTTTAAAAATATGCTCGCACGGCGACTGCATGTTCCACCGGAGTCGCTAAGTATCGGAAACGGAGCGGCTGAAAGCATGGCGCTCCTACTATTGGGACTAGCTCCTAAGCGTGTGGGTACAGTGGAGCCGTGTTTTTCGGAATATGCCGAGCTGGCTGGCAAATTCGGAGCCGAGGTCAACCGGGTGTATGGGAAGGCCTCGCTTCAATGGAAGGCGGACGTGGAGGACATCCTTCAGCTCATGGAGCAGGTAGATGTTTTGTTCCTCGGACAGCCGAATAATCCAAATGGCGTGCAATATAGTGAGCAGGAGCTGTGCGAGCTGGCAGAGGCGGCTGGCACAACGGGTACCGTGCTGGTGGTGGATGAAGCATTCATTGATTTTATTCCGCTGGAACGGCGAATCTCACTGCTGCCTGTGCTGGATCGCTATCCTCATGTGATTTTAATCCGGTCAATGACCAAATTTTATGCCATTCCTGGCCTACGATTGGGCTATGCGATTGCTCATCCGGACTATATCCGGCGAATGACGGCCAAACAGGTGACCTGGAGTGTGAATGGATTGGCATTGCTGGCTGGGGAGGCGTGTTTGAGAAGTGGGCAAGCATATGAGCGCCAAACACAGGAGCTGATTGCTGAGGAGCGCAACCGCCTATTGACCGCCTTGGCGGAATGGGGCTGCGGTGTCGTTCCCGGTGAAGCCAATTACGTGCTGGCAAGGGCGCCGGGTACGTGGAGCGCATCGGCTATTCAGCAGGCGCTTGGACAACGCGGAATTCTTATACGTAGCTGTGCTATGTATCCGGGACTGACAACGAGCCATTTTCGGATTGCGGTCAAGGATGCAGAAGCCAACGACAGGCTGTTGTCTGTATTGGGTGAAGTGCTGGAGGAGGAGCAGCGGCGTGACAGTTAGCTTGATTATCCTGGCAGCCTACCTTTTGGACAGGCTGATCGGTGATCCGAGGTGGTTGCCGCATCCAGTCATCGGTATGGGACATGCCATTTCGGCATTGGAAAAATTGATTCGCCGCCAGGTCCGAAGTGACCGGGGGCTGAAACGTGCGGGCATACTGCTTCCACTCATTGTGGCGGGAGGCTCCTTTGCGCTCGCCTGGGCGCTGTTGTACTTGCTTGCCTGGATTCGTCCGTGGTTGTCTGTCGGCGTAGAAATGGTGCTGATTGCGACCACGATTGCTTCCAAAGGACTAAAGGATGCAGGAATGGCAGTATACCGAGCGTTGCAGGCGGATGACCTGGCTGCGGCACGGCGGGAGCTAGGCATGATTGTCGGGCGGGATACGCAACAGCTTGATGAACCTGAGATTGTACGCGGTACGGTTGAAACGGTCGCTGAAAATATCGTGGACGCGATTATTTCCCCGCTTTTTTATGCCCTGATCGGGGGAGCACCCTTGGCGCTGGCTTATCGTGCTGTGAATACGCTCGATTCCATGGTTGGCTACAAAAATGAAAAGTATCTGCATTTAGGCTGGGCTTCAGCGCGTCTAGATGATGTGGCTAACTACATTCCAGCACGCCTGACAGCGGCAATGCTTGTCGTAGCGGCGTGGATGTACAAGCGAGATGCTGCAAGAAGCTGGCGCACAGTCAAGCGAGACGCTCGTCTGCACCCAAGCCCGAACAGTGGCTTCCCGGAATCAGCTGTTGCTGGTGCACTGGGGATTCGTCTTGGAGGCTATAATGTGTATCATGGCGTGCGCTCCTTTCGTGCATACATGGGCGATTGGATACGACCGCTAGAATCGAAAGATATACGGCATACAATTCAGCTGATGTTCGCCGTGTCCAGTATGTTTGTAGGATTGTGTTTGTTAGGAGCTGCAGGTTGTTTTGCCTTGGGATGGGTGCGGTGAGGGTGAGGAGTGACACACTGAATAATGATCGAGCAGGAAGTGACATGATCTTAAAACAAGATATAGCAGTAAAAAGGACAGTAGAATACGCACAAAATCCGAACTCACAGGAGGATAAGGTGCCGGATTATGCTAAAGAAGATCTGCATTGGGACATGGAACTCGTGTTAGTTCGTCACGGCACAACCTTATGGAATAAGGAACGTCGATATCTGGGACACTCCGACTTAGGTTTGCTACCGGGAGCAGAACAGGAATTAAAGCCTTTGCAAGAAGAATTGCAGGGGCAGTTCTTTGCTCGAATCTATTGCAGCGATTTAATGCGATGTCGCCAGACCTTGCAGATCATTGTGCCGGAATCAGAATTGACGTCTGGAGGTTCCCTATCTATTATGTCTCCTACGATGGAACCACGTCTGCGAGAGCTTCATTTTGGCGAGTGGGATGGAAAAACGTATGACATGCTCAAGGATGTGTCGTTGTATCGCGCTTGGATTGATGAGCCACAACGGATAACCCCTCCTGGAGGAGAGTCTTGGACAGATTTTGTGAATCGTTTGCGGAAATTTCTTGACTCTCTGTATGAATGGCGTGTTGCTATGGAAGTTCAACCCATGGATTTGGCTGCTGGGCCGCCCTCTGTTTTGGTCGTTACGCATGGTGGCGTAATTCGTCAGTTAGCTTGCATGCTGATACCGGGTCATGATTTTTGGAGTCTGAATCCGAAGCCGGGAGAAGCATTTAGGATTCAATTGAGGCTGGCAGGACCGCACAATTACATAGCGGAAATGCTCTCTCATTAGGTTAGACACCAGCGGATAAAGAGGCTGTTTGGGTTGTAAGCCGCCTCATTTTAACCTATAATCATCAAGTAAAAGAACGGCTTGACTACCACTACATCAAATATCCAGCAGACGAGGTCGGCGCAGTGTGATGAAACTATGGTTTCCCTTGCCTGCGCTGTTAAAAGGGAAGTCGGTGTAAGTCCGGCGCGGTCCCGCCACTGTAAATGGAAACATGCCCGTTAGTCCTGCTTTATGTGCTACTAAGCATATGAAGGGATTTCAGGACATGCATCTTACCATAAGTCAGGATACCTGCCCGTCCGCCTGTCACCATAATCCTTCGAGGAAAGGATGACGTGTTCGCAGTGACTGTCCGTGCGGAAAGAAGCTGCCGCCTGCGCACGATCTGCGCTAACGTGACCCCTGTGTCCTGATATAAGGATGCGGGGTTTTTTAGATAGGAAAAGAAGGCTGGATTTAGAAGATATCTGATGATGATCAAGTAACGCTCTTAACGATTTTTTTATGAAGGGGTGCAAATCATGGCAGGAAAAAAAATAAAGGTTTGGACAACAGGTCTATTGGTTCTGATTTTGGCAGTTGTGCTGAGTGCATGTGGCGCTAATGGAAAAAATGCTGAAAATAAAGAGAATCAGACTTCTTCACAGCAGCCAGGAAAGACCGTAACCGCACAAGAGCCTCCGGGCAAAACAGTTTACCCACTCACAGTTAAGGATGCAACAGGACAGGAATTTACATTCAAAAAAGCGCCGGATAAAATCGTTTCCGTCTCCCCGGCAGAAACCGAGGCGCTGTTCGCCATCGGGCTGGATAAGGAAATAGTTGGCGTCTCCGACTACTCTGATTACCCGGAAGCAGCTACGAAAAAGCCTAAAGTAGGCGGTATTATGAAACCGAACGAAGAGGCGATCATTGCTGCTAACCCGGGAGTCGTTTTTGCAGGGATATCACTTAGTGAACAGGCTACGACCAAGCTGCGCGACATGGGAATTATGATTTTTAAAACGGAACCGAAGACAGTTGAAGATGTCATAGCTAACATCGAATTGTATGGGAAAATCACCGATCATCAGAAAGAAGCGAGAGCGGTGACTGACAAGATGAGAGCAGATGTAGCGGAAGTGAAAGAAGGAGTTAAAAATATCGGTAAAGGGCAGAAGCTGCGGGTATACGTCGAGTTTTCACCAGGCTGGACAGTTGGTAAAGGCGAGTTTATGGACGAGCTGATTACGTTGGCGGGCGGCGAAAATGTAGGTGCCACGCAAAAGGGGTGGTACCAAATTAGTGAAGAAAATATTATTGCTGCGAACCCTGACG
This sequence comes from Paenibacillus sp. FSL H8-0168, assembly GCF_038592955.1. NCBI lineage: Bacteria > Bacillati > Bacillota > Bacilli > Caryophanales > Paenibacillaceae > Paenibacillus > Paenibacillus sp. FSL H8-0168. The sequence continues at coordinate 1,526,199 of NZ_CP151948.1, forward strand.
TGATTTTGTACAGCAAAAGTGTCAAGGACGACAAAACTGGCCAGACGCTCGGCGAAATCATTAAAGCTCGCAGTGGATGGGATCAAATATCGGCTGTTCGCCACAACCGGGTGTTTGCCGTGGATGATAATTTGATCAGTCGTCCGGGTCCACGCGTAACGGAAGGTCTCAAGGAAGTGGCCAAGGGCGTGTATCCTGAAATTTTCAAATGAACCGTAAACTGATCGGCTTTGGAGGGACAGGTCTTGTCCTGCTGTTGCTGACGCTGCTGCTCTGTCTTGGCATCGGCTCGGCCAAGCTTCCGGTCAGCCAGATCACGGGCATTCTGGTTAACCACCTTCCGTGGTTAGGCGATACGTTTACACCGGATTGGAATACATCCTCAGAGCAGATTATTTTGAAGGTCAGATTGCCACGAGTGTTACTGGGAATGTTGGTAGGAGCAGCGCTGGCGCTAGCGGGAGCCGGATTTCAGGGTGTGCTGCGTAATCCTTTGGCTGATCCGTATACACTGGGGGTATCCTCGGGGGCTTCGGTAGGAGCGGCAGTACTGATCTATTGGGGCCTTCAATTTTCATTTGTTGGCATATGGACGCTGCCGCTAGTGGCATTTACGACCGGAATGCTGACGCTGTGGATGGTGCTAACGTTGGCACGGGAAGGTGGAAAAATTCCGACACAAAGTCTCATTTTGTCGGGTGTGGTGATGCAATCCTTTCTAGGAGCAGTTGTTTCCTTTCTGACAGCCATGTCGAAGGAGACGGTCAATGAAATATTGTACTGGACGATGGGAAGTCTTAGTCTGCGCGGTTGGTCATATACAGGAATCCTTTTACCTTATGTGGTCATAGGACTGGTATTTCTATGGAACCGGGCACGTGTGCTGAATATTTTGGCTTTGGGTGAACGTCAGGCGGCTCACATGGGAGTTCATGTAGATGCGACGAAGCTATCTGTTTTGATCATTTCCACGCTGCTGACAGCTGCCGCTGTCTCGGTATGTGGAGTGATTGGCTTTGTGGGACTTGTTGTACCGCATATCATTCGTCTGATGACAGGCCCTGATTACCGGATGATTGTTCCATTATCTGCGCTCGGTGGAGCTATTTTTATGGCTTGGGCAGATACGGCGGCTCGCACGTTGTTAGCCCCCACGGAAATTCCCCTGGGAGTGATGACGGCCTTTGTTGGGGCACCATTCTTCGCATATCTCCTGTACCGGAACAAGAAGCTGCGCAGGGGGGAACTGCTGTGACAGAACAAAGTGAATCACAGAAGGTGCGTGATCGGGCATTAGAGGTAGCGGGTCTGACACGTGCCTATGGAGAGTTCCATGCGTTAAAGAATATAAGCTGGAGCGTCGACGAAGGAACTTGGTGGGGGATTATTGGTCCGAACGGCAGTGGAAAATCGACCTTGCTGCATCTGCTTTCGGGTGTAGATCAGCCAACTTCAGGAAACGTTCATATCTATGGCAAAAAGGTCGGTAGCTACAGCAGAAAAGAGCTTTCCCGACTCATAGCCGTACTCCAACAGGAAGGGCTTCCTCCAGTGGGATACACCGTCAGGGAAGTCGTAGAAATGGGACGTTTTCCTCATCAGGACTGGCTAGGTAGGGAAAAGGGTGTTGATGTGGAGGCGATCACGGATCGCGTGCTGGAGCGATTGGGTCTTACCACGTTGGCGGACAGAGCATTGGACCGCTTGAGTGGGGGACAGCGACAGCGTGTAGCTTTGGCAAAAGTAATGGTGCAGGAGCCACGAATATTGCTGCTGGACGAGCCTACGACCTATCTGGACTTGCGCTATCAGCTTGAATTTATGGAACTGCTGGCAGATTGGCGCCAAGAAACGGGTGTGACGATCATTGCGGTCTTGCATGATCTTAACTTGACAGCCCAATTTTGCGAAGATTTGCTTGTACTCAAGGATGGAATGGTTGAAGGATTGGGAGCTTCATCGAAGTTATTAACCGAGGATCGGATTCGACGAGTATACGGTGTTGAGCCTGTGATGCTTCCGCATCCTGATAGCGGTGTGCCGCAGCTCTTGCTGCGCAGAAGTGCTTCGGATACAGCAGATTAAATAAACGATGAAACACACTTAAAAAGAGCAGGGAGTGGAAGGTATGAACAACAAGCTGCGTCAGCTGATCGATAGCATTGCCCAGCCGGATGGGGTGGCGGCCTCGGCAGCTTTAGCCCATTTGGACCAATTAACAAAGCCACCGGGAAGTCTTGGGAAGTTGGAAAGTGTGGCCATCAAGCTAGCAGGAATTACAGGAGTGGACAAGCCTGAATTTGATCGTAAAACGGTTATGGTCATGGCTGCGGATCACGGGGTGTGTGAAGAGGGAGTCAGTGCCTTTCCGGCTGAGGTTACACAGCAAATGCTGTATAACATGCTGTCAGGTGGCGCGGCAATTAATGTGCTGGCACGCCATGCTGGCGCAGATGTCAAGGTGGTAGATGTTGGCGTGAATGCGGATGTCGCTCACGCGAATCTGGTGGACCGTAAGGTACGCATGGGTACTTCAAATATAGCTAAAGGGCCAGCAATGCTGCGTACGGAAGCGGAACAGGCGGTTTTGGCCGGAGCTGAAGCCGTAGCAGAAGCGGTCAAAGGTGGCACACGGCTATTCGTTACCGGAGAACTGGGCATCGGGAATACGACAGCCAGCGCTGCGGTCGTATGTGCTCTTACCGGGCTAGAGCCGGAAGTTATCGTAGGCCGGGGAACGGGTGTAGATATGGCTGGGCTTACCCGTAAAATATCGGTTGTCTGCCGCGCATTGGAGGTGAACCAGCCAGATGCAAATGATGCGCTCGACGTGCTCACTAAGGTCGGCGGTCTGGAGATTGCCGCCTTGGCAGGAGTCATCCTCGGCGCAGCCGCACATCGCTGTCCAGTCGTGTTGGACGGCTTTATTTCAGGCGCAGCCGCCCTCGCAGCGCGTGCACTTGCGCCTGCTAGCGCTGCGTACATGCTCGCTTCGCACGCCTCGGACGAGCGCGGGCACGCGGCGGTGCTTCGCCAGCTCAAGCTGGAGCCCATGCTTTATTTGGACATGCGGCTCGGGGAGGGCACAGGCGGTGCGCTTAGCTTGCACCTGATTGATGCGGCGTGCCGCATCATGCGCGAAATGGCGACCTTTGCCGATGCAGGCGTATCGGACGGTCAGGGAGCCGCGCAGCGATGAAAGCGCTCGTGACCGGCGGGGCACGCAGCGGAAAAAGCGACTTTGCCGAGCGATTATGCATGTCGCGCGCTTCGCGCGCCTGCTACATTGCAACGGCGCAAGCCTATGACATGGAGATGAAGGAGCGCATCGCCCTTCATCGGGTCCAGCGCGAGTCTGCCGGATACGACTGGCAGACGCTGGAGGAAGCGCAGGCGCTGCCGGAGCTGCTGCAGCGGCTTGGTGGCGATCAAGCGTCGCAGCCCGCGCCTATGTTGCTAGTCGACTGCCTGACCCTGTGGCTGTCGAATGTGCTGCTGGCCGCAGGCGAGGACGGCGAAGCTGCGTCCAGAGCTGCCATGGACGCACTGGCGGCAGCTGTGGAGCAGTATCCAGGGCAGCTTGTCATCGTAACCAACGAGGTTGGTGACGGTATTGTGCCCGAATATCCGCTGGGTCGGCTGTATCGGGATTTGAGTGGGGTTATGAATCAGCGGATTGCCCGTCTTTGTGATGAAGTATTTTTGGTGACGGCGGGCATTCCCGTAGAACTCAAACAGTTGGAATATAAGCTATGAGCCGCGAACGTCAGGCTGTTGCTGCGGCTTTTCAATTTTTAACGCGTCTTCCGGTGAAGGCGGAAATAGATTTTTCCCCGGATTTGCTTAAATGCAGTGCAAGTTATTATCCGCTGGTGGGAGTGGTTATTGGCATCATTGTCTGGGGCTTTGCGGCGCTTACTTCTATGGTATTGCCGCCGTTGCCGTGTGCGATTCTTACGCTTGTTGTCTGGGTTTGGTTGACGGGCGGATTGCATTTGGACGGGTGGATGGATGCGGCCGATGCCTTGTTCAGCTACCGATCTCGTGAGCGGATGCTGGAGATTATGAAAGATAGCCGTGTAGGGGCTATGGGCGTTATTGCTTGTGTGCTGCTACTCATGCTCAAGGCTTCTTTGCTGTATACGGTGCTGGTTGAACGGAATGTGTCTGGCTTGCTGCTGCTTCCGATGGTTTGGAGCCGCTGGTTTATGGTACATGCAATGAAGCGCTGGCCTAAAGCTCGTAATGATGATGGGCTGGCTGCGCGTTTTGCTGATATGAGTGGTGGCCGCGTAGGGTTGGCCGTATTCTGGGCAGTATTAGTGACCCTGAGTGCTGCCGTAGGACAATATCTTCTGGCAGGTTTGGCTACAGCAACAAGGGGGACTGGGAATCTGTCGTTGGCAGGATCCTACTTACAGACGTTCCTTTCATATTCTGAGAGCCTTCCAATCTCGCTAGGTTTTGTGTTGCTTCCGGTCTTGGCTTACGGTGTTGGAACCTTCACGGCAAACCGTATTAACCGCCGCTTGGGTGGACTTACAGGAGATATATACGGAACTTTAAACGAATTGCTGGAGACTGTTTTATTGTTGTTTATTGTCATTTTGTACGGGTTGTGACCAGATTTGAAATGAATTCGTTAAAGGGGAAGAGGCAATTGTCAACTTTCGAACCGTCCTGCACGAACCCGTCAGCCGTATTAATGCTTCAAGGAACAGCGTCGGATGTGGGCAAAAGCGTCGTGACGACTGCGCTTTGCCGTATTTTTACGCAGGACGGATATCGTCCCGCACCGTTTAAGTCGCAAAATATGGCGTTAAACTCTTATGTTACCGAGGACGGCAAGGAAATTGGACGAGCTCAGGGGGTGCAGGCTGAGGCCTGCGGTATTGAGGCCACGACTGACATGAATCCGATTCTGATTAAGCCGGTCAAAGATATGCACTCACAAATTGTTGTACACGGTGTACCTTATGCCTATATGAGCGCCTCCGATTACCGGAAGGATTTTTTGCCAAAAGCCAAACAGACCGTCATGGATGCTCTGAATCGGTTGCGTGATACCTATGATATTGTCCTTATGGAAGGGGCAGGCAGCCCGGCAGAGATTAATTTGAAGGACCGCGATATCGTAAATATGAATCTGGCAGGTTGGGCGGATGCTCCAGTGTTGCTTATTTCAGATATCGACCGGGGCGGTGTTTTTGCCTCTCTCGTAGGAACTATCGAATTACTGGAACCCCATGAAGTACAGCGTATCCGCGGATTTATCATTAATAAATTCAGAGGTGATCTGTCTCTGCTTCAACCAGGATTAGACTGGCTGGAAGAACGGACAGGCATTCCTGTACTCGGTGTATTGCCCTATCTGCCAGACATACGCATTGAAGCAGAGGATTCGGTAGTATTGGATAAGAAGCCCAAGCAATCTGCAAAGGATAAAGAACTGGATATTGCGGTGATACGATATCCGCGGATTTCCAATTTTACAGATACGGATGCTCTGGCCGCAGAGCCGGATGTGAGTGTTCGTTATGTCACAGAAGCCGGACAGTTGGGCGTACCGGACGCCATTATCTTACCAGGGACCAAAGACACCATTGGAGACCTGCTGGAATTGCGTGAGAGAGGTCTGGAGAAAGACATTCGGCAGGCTATGAATACCGGATGCACACAGCTAGTTGGCATTTGTGGAGGTTATCAGATGCTGGGTACCGCACTTTTTGATCCCGAAGCCGTCGAATCTGGGTTGCCGCAGCAGGCAGAAGGGTTAGGTTGGCTTGCTCTATCCACGACCTTTTTAAAGGAAAAGCAAACCGTACGCGTACAGGGAACCCTGTCTAATCATTGCCCGCTTTTGCTTAGCACTGCGACTGATTCAGGTTCTGCCTCCAAGCCAAGCATTGAAGGTTATGAAATACATATGGGCGTTACGGAGTATGTTACGGAACCATACGCACCTACAGATAGAACTTTAAACCTAAGCGAAATGAAAAGGTTATTCTATATCCGGCGTGGCGAAGGAACAGCTTTTGAGGAAGGCTGGGGTACAACAGATGGTAAAGTATGGGGAACCTATTTACATGGTGTGTTTGATAATGACCTTTTTCGCCGGTGCTGGCTGGATGGATTGCGACAAACCAAGGGCTTGGCACCTTTAGAAAGCACTTTTACTGTACGTGAAGCCAAGGAACGAGAGTTTGACCGTGTCGCAGAAGTGGTACGGGCTCATTTAGATATGGAGCAAATTTATCGTATTATGGGAATGAATTCATAAACTTCATGGATGATTATTAAAATCGCTTTTAAAAAATAAAGAGGTATCTCTACAGCCATTATTAAGACTGTGAGATACCTCTTTTTATTCAGGATTTTGCAAAATTCGATTCCAGTCGCTCTGAAGTGCAAGATATAGACGAACTAAACCATTTCGATCTACATCTTGTCCATTGGAAGTCGCTTATGGGATTTTTGCAAAATCCTCTATTGTATCGGCTTACGTAATTTTAAATTTTTGGACAGCCTTTTGCAGTTCGGTTGCTTGTTTGCTTAATTGGCGAACAACCTCGCTGTGGCTTTCCATTTCATTCAGTTGCTCATCGGCATTTAAACCGATTTCTTGAATCATATGCTGTGCATTGGCTGCGATGAGAGCTGTCTCTTCCACGGAAGCAGATACTTCCTCCGAGCTGGCGGATACCTGCTCCGTTGCTGCAGAGACCGTTTGAATCGTAGCATTGATCTTTTGCATAAGCTCACTTAGCTGGTTAAAGGCTGAACTCGCTTGTTGAACCATTTCCGTTCCCGAATGAATTTCACGGCTCACCTGGGTCACAGAGTCCACAGATTGTTGCGATACTTCTTGAATGGTAACCAAATAGTCGGAAATTTCTTGTGTGGCTTCTTTAGATTGCTCGGCAAGCTTACGTACTTCTCCGGCTACTACGGCAAAGCCCCGTCCATGTTCGCCCGCTCGGGCAGCTTCAATGGAGGCATTCAGGGACAACATTTGAATTTGCTTCGTAATATCGAAAATAGCCGAAACGATACTGCCAATGGCTTCTGAGCGCTCATTCATACTATGGATGTATCGAAGCGATTCATCGGCAGCATGTCCTACCTGTGACATTTGAGCTACAGCTTTTTGAGCGAGCGTATTACCGTTAACCGTTTCTTTCGTTGCTTCACTGATTTGATCGGATACATCATTGGCAGAGGAGGCGATGTGCTGAACACCTTGAGCGATTTCCTCCATAGCCTGTGCATTTTCAGCAGCAGCTGTAGCTATGCTGGTACTGCCCTTTGCTACTTCCTCTGCGGCAACTGTAGAGTCCTGCACTTTTACACTCATAGCCTCAGTCCGACGAAGTAGCTCGTCCGATCCTGCAACAACCGCACCGGATGTAGAAAGCACATGGCCGATCATTTCTTTCAAGTTATGAGACATGGATTGGAAGCTGCGGGCAAGTTGGGCAATTTCATTGACTCCATGAACCTTCGCTTCTTGTGAAAGATCACCTTGAGCAATTTTTTCGCTATGACGAACCAATTCAGCAATGGGTTCTACAACTTTACGTATCACGAGGGTAGAAATAATGCCGCCCAGCAGGAGCGTTGCCACTGTAATACCTATGCAAATCCATAGAATTTGTTGGGATTTTTCCTGTACAAATCCGACGTCTTCGTTCACACCCAGAACTAGATTACTACCTGATATAGCAAAGAAGGCGGTTTTGTGTACTCCGTATGAATCGCTGTAAATTTCACTGATATTCATCTCGCCTTGTTTTGCTTTTTTAATATCCTCAACAGGAATGAGTGCATCCTTGACCTTGTATACTGATTTTACATTCCGTGCGACGACTTCGGCTTTATCATCCTTCACTACCGCGATATATGCCGATTCTAATTTGAGGGTATCGACCTTGTCCTGAAGATAGGATTCCATCTGTATAGCGGAGCCGGAATCAGAACCGCTTCCTTGCCCAGCCTGAACAGCTAAGGAAATATTGAGATCCTGATACACATTTTTAGCTCCAGTTTCTAGCAATTGGTCTACCTGAGGCATGACACTGTTATTAATGATACTCATGGATATTGCATAGAAACTGATGCTGAACAAAAGGGACGCAAAGAGCTGAATCAGCAAAAACATAATTCGTAATTTCGCGCCAATGGAACGATTAAAACTCTTCATGAAAAATCTCCTCTCACATGATGGTAATAAAATCAGACGAATTCCCTGCTTGAAGTAGGCCGCTTGTCCAATAGATACTTGACACGCCATGATCTACTTGTGTTCCTTTCCTTGCTTGAAGAAAAGACTGAAAATGTTCGGATTCTATGTATATTTCAGCTGAATTCAAGGGACAAGAATGTGAAAGGGAAGTAATCCATGATTTACTAAAAAGTAGGTTAGACCTATTTTACATAATTAACAGACGGTTGAATAGTCATATTTGCCCAAAAACAAACAAAAAATATATAACTATGGTCTTAGGTGTTTAGATGTAAGTTTGATGTAAATTATCAGGTGCATAAAAACGAATAGATTACTCCTTCTTTAAAACTATTGTAAAAAAGAAGTAATATAAGTAGCATAAGGAATACCGCTTTTATTACAATATTCTTCTAAGCTTGGTTTGGTAAGTTCGAAAGTGGTCTTCAATATACATATAAAAGGGGAAAAGGTTGTTATGAATCGGGATTTACCTTCCAAAGAAGTGATTTCGCAGGTCAGAGGAGAAGATACACAGGAGCAGACTTCCGGAAGTTACAGAGCTGCCACAGGGAGAAATCCGATAAGTCGTCTATTAGATTATGTATCAGGCGTATTCACTCCGATCTTGCCGGCAATGATTGGAGCGGGAATGATCAAGGTATTAATATCTATTTTCATGTCCTTAGGTTTATTGTTGTCTGATCCGCAGGTATATACTATTTTAATGGCTATCAGCGATGGGATATTTTATTTTTTACCTATTTTTGTTGCGGCAAGTGCGGCAAGAAGGCTGCGCAGCAATGTGTTTGTTGCGGCAGCCATCGCAGCATCCGTATTCCATCCCCAATTAACAAGTTTACTCCAGTCTGGTGAGGAGGTGCGTTTTGCCGGTCTACCAGTTATAGACCCACAAGCTGCTTCATCTATAGTACTCATACTTGTTGTCGTCTGGATAGCATCGTATGTCGAAAAATGGTTAGACAGGTATATCCCTTATTCACTTAAATTAATGGTTGTCCCGACTTTGACACTGATGATCACTATACCTTTAATGGTGTTCGCTTTCGGGCCACTGTGGAGTTATCTCGGCCAACATGTATCCGATGGACTAGGCTGGTTGTTTGACAATGCAGAAGTATTTACAGGGTTGTTGCTCGGAGGCACGATGTCTTTGCTTATTATTGCAGGTATGCAATATATAATGCTACCGATTATGATCAGCTCGCTTACAACATTGGGTTATGATCACCTTTTTCCCGTGGTCGTTGCAGCGGCTTTCGCTCAGGCTGGCGCAACATTTGGCGTATGTGTTAAATCCAAAAATGCCAAAGTCAAAACGCTGGCTGCGTCCACAGGTTTGTTGGCCATGCTGGGAATCATTGAACCGGCTATGTATGGTGTCAATATCCGTTTCAAAAAACCGTTAATAGCAGTTATGATCGGTGGAGCCGTTGGTGGGGCTTGTATGTGTCTGTTTGAAACCGAGCTTACTGCTATTGGTGCCTCAGCTGGGTTGCTCAGCTTACCTTTATTTTCTGAACCCACGCTTGTGTACGGTATTGTGGGTATGCTGATTTCGTTTGTTACGGCTGGCGTAATTACGTATTTTATGGGCTTTGTGGATGAAAAAGATGAGCATTCGCAAGTAGTGTCCACATCTGACATGAATGATTCTCCTTCTCCGAACTCGGTTGTGGAAAAGAGCCCTGGCAGCTAAGGCGTGCCAACGCCCAAAAGCCTCATGAAAGTGTTTACAAAAAAACTTGTCACCTCAGTCTTTATATGATATTATGGTGTCAGTTATTCAAAACTGCACAATCGTGGATTGTTACTGAGCGTATCGGGCAAAACCATAAGCAGGCACTATGTGTCAGTTTTGGTATTGCCTTTTTTTACTACTCCAAGCGGCTTAAGGTGATGGAATGAAGATAGCAAAGGTGCTGAATAATAACGTCGTAACGGTCATTGATGAACAGCAGAAAGAATTAGTCATTATGGGAAGAGGAATTGCTTTTAAAAAAAACACAGGCGATGAGATTGAAGAAGAGAAAATCGAGAAAATTTTCAAACTTGAAAGTACCGAGGTTTCCCGCAAACTCATGACCCTGATGTCTGATATCCCCATTGAATATGTTGAAATTTCTGATGAAATCATCCAATATGCCAAAACGATACTTGGTGTAGAGTTGCATGACAGCATCTATATTTCGCTGACGGATCATATCCATTTTGCCATAGAGCGTTATCGCTTGGGTATGGATATCAAAAATGCACTTTACTGGGAAATCAAGCGAATGTACCGTAAGGAATTCACGATTGGGACCAAAGCATTGCACATGATTCAGGACAAGCTGGGAGTTACACTTCCAGATGATGAAGGAGCATTTATCGCCTTACATTTGGTGAATGCACAGCTTAATAGCGAAATGCGCGAAACGATAACCCTGACTAACATTGTCAAGGATATCATAAATATTGTAAGTCGCTTTTTTGTAATGGATCTGGATGAAGAGTCGTTAAGCTATTACCGCTTTATTACACATCTCAAATTTTTTGCTCAACGGGTAATGAATGGGACCCCTGTACAAAATACAGATAATTCCCTTCATGATATGGTTAAGGTTCAGTATAAGAATGCTTACGCCTGCGCGGAAAAAATAAGAGATTATACCACTAAAATCTATGGTCGAAGCTTGTCCCAGGATGAGATGTTGTATCTCACCATTCATATCGAGCGTATCATTAAAAATCAATGATTTCATGTATGATCAGGGATTTAGGATTGCTACTTCTAAACCAGAAGGCAAAACCTGAATGCTGAAAGAAGATTGGCTTTTTATAAAGCTGTCTGCTTTCTGTATTCAGGTTTTTTTATTGCCCATTTGCGCATTTTATTTTATACCTTAAAAGAAAAGAGGAATACCTCATGGATCGAAATCAATTATCCAAAGAGATACTTACACTAGTTGGTGGTGAAGAAAACGTAGAGCAGGTCATTCACTGCATGACCCGCTTGCGATTCAACCTTCATGATGATAAGAAAGCTCAGAAAGAGCAGTTGCAAAAAACGGATGGCGTCATGGGAGTCATGGAGAGTGGCGGCCAGTTTCAGGTTATTATCGGTAATGATGTAGCTAACGTGTACAAATCGTTGGTGAGCAATATGTCCAAGGCTCCGCAAAGTGACTCAGGAGCAAGCACTGCATCGAAGAAAAAACAAAACCCGATCAGCAAACTGTTCGACTTTATTGCGGGAATGTTTACACCGATTTTGCCAGCGATCACCGGTGCAGGTATGATCAAAGGGATCATTGCTCTTTTAGTGGCCATGAACTGGATGTCCGATAAGAGCCAAACCTATACGATTTTAGCCGCAATAGGTGACGGTGCGTTCTACTTCTTGCCTATTATTCTGGCCGTGAGTGCTGCTAGAAAACTGGGCAGTAATATGTTTATTGGTGCGGCGATTGGGGCTTCCATTTTACACCCGACGATTACAGCTTTACTGGCATCTAACGTGAAGGTTAGCTTTATTGGTCTTCCGGTGACAGCGGCCACGTATTCTTCGACCGTTATTCCAATCGTTATTGCGGTCTGGCTGGCATCTTATGTTGAAAAATTCATTGATAAGTATACACATGCATCACTGAAATTGCTCGTTGTTCCGACGTTGACTCTATTGATTATTGTACCTTTGACTTTGGTTGCTGTAGGGCCGCTCGGCTCCATTATTGGTAATGGCCTGTCAGGTGGTATCTCTTGGTTGTTTGAAAATACAGGTGCACTTGCAGGTCTGCTGCTAGGCGGTACCTTCTCCCTGATCATTATGACAGGTATGCACTACGCGTTGGTTCCTATTATGATTGGATCGATTGCAACGTTGGGCTTTGACTACATGATTCCAATTATGGGAGCAGCCAACTTGGCACAGGCTGGTGCTGCACTGGGTGTATTCTTAAAATCAAAAAATGCCAAAGTCAAAACAGTGGCTTTCTCTACGAGCTTGACAGCTATTATGGGTGTAACTGAGCCTGCAATGTATGGTGTGAATATGCGGTTTAAAAAACCATTTACTGCTGCGTTGATCGGCGGAGCTGTCGGCGGGGGCTTTATGAGCTTGTTTGGCACAAAAGCGTATGTTATGGGTGGACTTGTTGGTGTGCCTGGACTGGCGATGTTTATTGGACCGACTTTCTTGTACGCAATCCTTGGTCTGATTATTGCATTTGTAGTTGCTGCGATTGTTACCTATTTGATCGGCTTTACAGATGAAAAGAATGAAGAAGCACCACAAGCAACAACAGACGCTGCCGGAGACATCTCTACTGATGAAATAGCACAATCTGCTGTGTCCTCACTGCCGAAAGGTGAGAAAATCCCGGTATACAGCCCGATTATGGGTGAAGTTAAGCCGCTCAGTGAAGTCAATGACCCTGCATTTTCTCAAGAAATCATGGGTAGAGGTTGGGCTATTGAACCATCCGAAGGCCGGGTTGTTTCCCCAGTGGATGGCACAGTGTTCTCCATTTCCAAAAGTGGGCATGCTGTTGGATTGGTGAGTGATTCAGGACTTGAAATGCTCATTCATGTTGGGATGGATACGGTTAAACTAAAAGGACTTCATTTTACGCCTCATCTTAAAGCAGGAGATCGCGTGAAGGTAGGAGACCTCGTGCTGGAGTTTGATCTGGTGGAAATCCGCAAGGCTGGTTACGAAACGATAACGCCTGTTATTGTTACGAATGTAGCTCAGTTTAGCGAGTTGAAGTCCGCTGATAATCAGCATAAAGTGGTTAAGGAACAGGAACTGTTATACACAGTGATCGTCTAACGGCTGATAAAAATTTTACGCCTAAGTTGAATACATGTCGTTGTGTTCAGGACAAAAAACAGCAAGCCTTCGAAAGATGAAGGCTTGCTGTTTGGCATTTTCAATAAAACCCAAAGTGGAAGTTGCTTAACTATTTTATTGTAATAAAACCTACAAAAATAGTTGGTTTTGTGATATAGTAATCTTCGGATTGAAGGATCACCTTATAAAACATATTAAGTATAAGTTTGGAGGAAATAATACATGGATACCTTCTTTATTATTTTAAATGTAATCGTGCTGCTTTTGCTGCTAGGCGTATTGGTCTGGATGCAGAAAAAGCACATCTCCTTTACAAAAAGGGTATTTGCCGGACTTGGCTTCGGACTAATCTACGGGGCTATTCTACAATATGCTTATGGTGCAGGCTCAGAGGTCATTACAAAATCGGTTGATTGGTTCAACCTCGCAGGTAACGGTTATGTCCGTTTGCTGCAAATGGTCGTTATTCCGCTTATCATGGTGTCGATTATTTCGGCTATTATGAATTTGAAGGGAAGACAGAACCTTGGCAAAATCAGCGTGTCCATTATTGCAGTACTACTGATTACAACGGCAATTGCTGCTTCAGTTAGTATTGTAACCAGCCTGTCGTTTGACCTAAAGGCAATTGAGATTCAAGGTGGGGAAAAGGAACAAGCACAGGGCTTGAAGATGGAAGAGCGCCTTGGAACAGTTCAGGACATGACCATTCCACAGCAGGTGCTGGAATTTATTCCTTCAAATCCTTTTGAGGATATGACGGGAGCACGTCGTACGTCGACGCTGGCGGTGGTTATTTTCTCGGCCTTTATCGGGGTGGCTGTACTCGGATTGGATCGTAAAAAACCGGAACAGGCGCAAACCTTCCGTAAAGTGATTGATGCAGTGTACGCTGTAGTGATGCGAATTGTAACGCTGGTGCTGAGATTGACTCCTTACGGCATTTTAGCACTGATCACTAAAGTAGTAGCTACGACCAATCCAGATGAAATTTTGAAGCTAATCAAGTTTGTGCTCGCTTCTTATGTGGCTCTGTTGGTCATGTTTATCATTCATCTTATTTTGCTGGCCTTGTTCGGCTATAATCCGGTGACGTATGTGAAAAAGGTATTGCCTACACTGGTTTTTGCTTTTACTTCTCGTTCCAGTGCGGCGACCATTCCGTTAAATGTTGAAACACAAACGAAAAAGCTTGGTGTGTCCGACGGCATCGCGAATCTGTCTGCGACCTTGGGAGCGACTATTGGGCAAAACGGCTGTGCTGGTATTTATCCGGCAATGCTGGCGGTTATGATTGCTCCAACCGTGGGTATTGATCCAACGAGCTGGGATTTTATCCTCACGCTGATTCTGGTCGTTACGGTCAGCTCGTTCGGCGTGGCGGGTGTAGGCGGTGGTGCCACTTTCGCTTCCCTGATCGTGCTTTCTACCATGAATCTTCCAGTGGCATTGGCAGGATTGCTCATCTCAGTCGAACCGTTGATTGATATGGGACGCACAGCGTTAAATGTCAATGATTCTATTACTGCAGGTCTCATTTCAGGCAAGGTGCTCAAGGAGAACGATCAAGACGTATTCAATAATCATGGTATGGATTTGGATGCAACGGCACACTCTTAAGTAATGATAAATGAAGGGTGTACGATCAGTCTCATATCACATCTGTAGCCTATATAACACACGTACTGTATGTACGCTGTACAAAGAGCCGGCCATAAGGTCGGCTCTTTGTATTGAGTTTAGGGCAGTGTAAATTATGGCTGTTCACAAATCCTAATCTATGATACATTAAAATAATGTTTTTCCGGCTTGCTTCGGATGAACCGCGGTTCGCAACCATCCCGCGCTATCAAAACTAGGAGGATTTCATGTTTAATCTGTTATGGGGGGCAGCTTTTGTCCTCGTCAATTTTATGTTCTTTTTGTTATGTTTTCGGTTGTTCGGTAAAAAAGGGCTGTACGCCTGGATTGGTGTTGCTACTGTACTGGCCAACATTCAGGTAACCAAAACGATTGATCTGGTCGGCATTACCACGACATTGGGAAATACGATGTATGTTTCTATGTATATGGCCAGCGACTTACTGAATGAAAAATATGGGCCTAAAGAAGCGCGTAAAGCTGTGTGGTTCGGCTTTTTCACTCTGATTATGACGACGATAACGATGCAAATGGTGCTGCAGTTTCAGCCTACTGCAACGGATTTTGCCCAGACACCGATGCAACAGCTGTTCGGATTGTTGCCAAGGCTTGCGCTTGCCAGTTTGACAGCCTACGCGGTCAGTCAATTGCTGGACGTGCGTCTGTACGCCTGGATTCGCAAGTTCTTCCCGGAACGTCATCAGCTCTGGATTCGCGGCAATGGCAGCACGATGATCAGCTCGTTTATAGATACGCTCATTTTCTGTACTATTGCCTTTTACGGTTATGCGTGGGGGATATGGCTCGAGATATTATTCACCACCTACATTTTAAAATTTGTACTGACCGCGGCGGGTACACCCATTTTGTACATCGCACGCAATTTCCGCTTTATAGAAGAGGAGGGGCAAACCCTCAAGCCATGATGGCTTGGGGTTGCCCCTCCTTTTTTTCATCCTTTTTTACATACCAATATAATGAATAGCGATGGGTTTATCCGAGCACTGTCAGTTCTTTTGGAAAAGAGGTAAGCACTTCAACACCATCAGAGGTGACCAGAACGTCATCTTCAATCCGCACACCGCCGAGGCCTGGCACATAGATGCCGGGTTCGATTGTGAACACGAAGCCTTCATGAAGCAGATCACTATTGCCTCCGTGTACAGATGGATATTCGTGAACACTCATGCCAAGGCCGTGTCCAACTCGATGGTTAAAGGCAGGACCATATCCAGCGGCTTCAACAACAGCCCGTGCTGCCTGATCTACGGATGCGCAGGAAACTCCCGGGCGAATGGCAGCAATTCCCGCTTCGTTCGAGCGAAGAACCGTATTATAAATCGTTTCCAGCTCAGCAGATAGCTTTCCAAAAGCAAAAGTACGTGTAATATCCGAAGCATAGCCATCGGAGTATACGCCCATATCAAACATGAGCAGATCGCCATGCTGTAGCTTGCGGGTGCCTGGAACACCATGAGGCAAGGCTGTTTTGGGTCCAGACAGCACTGTTGTGTCAAAGGACGGGCCATCTGCGCCGATCTTCTTCATCTGGTATTCGATTTCTGCCACCAGCTCGACTTCCGTCACTCCTTCGCGCACATGGGTGAGGCCGTGGCGAAGAGCATCTTCCACCAAACGAGCTGCATGTTTCAGACGTTGTACTTCCACAGGAGTTTTTCTCACACGCATTTCTTGAAGCACAGGACCCAGATCCACATATTGAGCCGCGCCAATAGCAGTATGTAACTGTTCATAACGGAGGACGGAGACGTGCTCCTTTTCCAGCGCGAATGTTTTCACTCCGGTGCCTGTACGTTGACGCAACAGATCATATGGATTGTCCGTATCGGTGTGGGTGGATATACGAGTCACAGAAGAAGCAGCTTGGGCGGCTTCTGCATCCAGAGCGGGTACGATCAGTTCTGGTTCTTGGTCTCGAAGCAGCACGAGACCAAGAAAACGCTCATGCGGATCACTGGCAAAGCCCGTCAGGTAGTAAATATGTTTGGGATCGGTCACAAGCAGGCCATCCCAAGATTGTGATTTTAGTTCATCATATAATCTTGTAATTTTATCATTCATAGTGTCTCATTCCTTTCTGTCCATGTATTCATTATAGCTCTTATTACATCATAATTTATAGCTTTGAATGGCTTACTCTCTTGCCTGACTTAATGTTTGCAGACGTGCTTGTACGTTCTGATCATAGTAGCCGCCATGGTAGCAGATTACCTTTTCAACATCCAATACCGTCAGCTTTTCGAGGCTCTTCAGAGCCAATGGCATATCCGGCGTAGCCGACTCAGCGGGACCGACCAGTTCACCTTCGACTACCAGCAGTTCATCTGCTGCCAACAGCAGCTTTTGTGCGGGCACATACAAGCTAATATGACCGGGCGTGTGACCGGGTGTATGAATAATCTGTATGCCCCCACCATAAGGCAGATGCTCACCGTCCTCAAGAATATGAGCAAAGCGCAAATCTGGCAGGCGGCGAATCATATCCTCTGCTTGCTGCTTGAGCACAGTATCCATTTGTTTAATCCGTTCCGACGTCAGCTTCACAAACGGTCGCTCTCCTGTCATGTAAGGAACGTCAGCCTTATGGGCTAACAGGGCAGTATTCGGCAGCAGATCCAGCAGTGCATGAACATTTCCGATATGGTCAATATCCTGATGTGTTAAAATAATTCTTTTCACGCGGCTGATATCCTCACCCACATCTGAGATAGCCTTGCGTAATGGCTCCAATTGGCCGAGCATTCCCGTGTCAATCAGTGTAAGTCCATCCTCGTCCTTGAGCAGTACAGGATAAATAGTCGTTTTTCCAAAAAAAGATTCCATAGGTATTTCCAAAATCAAGAGTTGAGTTCCAATATTCATATTAAGCTGCTTCAGAATCCTTGACTCCGAAACATACCTCCCGTCTCATCGTGTTAAATCGCTTTCCCCGTTTTTATTTTTCCTTATCTTCAAGCTCTATTATAAAACCCTTTGGGACTAATCCGCAAAACAACTCGATATGGCTGATCGGGCGCTTGTCTTGTACAATAAATAAATCACACCATAGGAGGCGGATACGAATTATGAATAAGGACCAATCTTTTTCCATTGAATTTGCGTGCAAAGAGGATCTTCCCGATATTGTGGATATTTATAATTCTACGATTGCAGGACGAATGGTCACGGCAGATTTGGAACCAGTGACAGTGGAGAGCCGCATTCCATGGTTTGAGGCTCATCAGGAAAACCACCGGCCTTTATGGGTATTAAAACAAAAGGGAACAATTGTCGGTTGGGCCAGCCTTCAGTCCTTTTATGGGCGTCCAGCTTATAACGGTACAGCAGAAATTAGCATTTACGTCCATGAGGATTCTCGTGGAACCGGAACAGGAAGTCGACTGGTACAGCATTTGCTAAATGAATGTCCGAGACTGGGGATTACAACGTTGTTGGGATTTGTTTTTGGTCATAATGAGCCAAGTATTGGGCTGCTGCGGAAGTTTGGTTTTGAGCAATGGGGGTACTATCCGCGTGTAGCTGTGCTGGACAGCATAGAGCGAGATTTGGCGATATTGGGCAAGCGAGTGGATGAATAATAGCTTATGACAGTTAAATATTTTTTGTAATGTGTACAGAAAAAGGCTGTTTCCAAAATCGTCTCATACACTGCGGATGATTTTGGGAGCAGCCTCTTTTATTTTGCTATTTTCATCGCTTTTAACGCTGAGGTCTAAAACGTATGTTGTGAAAAATTTGATTAAGCACCTCAGACAGCACCAAACCGACAGCAATAGCTCCTGCGATCATCAGCGTGCTCATGGCCAGCTCCAGTGCCTGAGGATAATGTTGTTGTACGAACTGGCGCATGGCATTATAGGCCATTCCCCCTGGAACGAGCGGAATCATGCCTGCCACACTGAAAATAATCACAGGCATTTTGTACAGCCGCGCAAAGCCTTGACTGACGATGCCGATGAGGATCGTTGCCAAAAGGCTGGCGCTCACAGGTCCCATGCTGTCCGTGGTTGAATAATAGACCAGCCAACCTAGCATACCAACAAAACCACATTGCAGCAGCGAGCGCCGGGGGGCGTGGAAAAGTATGCCGAAACCAGCGGTGGCAATAAAGCTTGTGAATAATTGTGCAAGCATAGACTTGAATCTCCTCCGAATCACATATAAGAAATGATAACCGCAACGCCAGCTCCAATGCCGAAAGACGTCAGGCAAGCATCGGCTCCCTTGGAAAGACCCGAAACAAGGTGCCCGGACATTAAATCACGAATGGCATTTGTAATTAACAAGCCTGGAACCAGTGGCATGACGGAGCCAATTATAATTTTATCCATCATCTGTCCCCAGCCTACTATCGTTAACAGAGCCGCCAGCAAGCCGATTAGAAAAGATGCAGAAAACTCTGAGAAAAACTTGACCTTAACGAGCCTGTGAAAATACTGTACGGCTGCAAATCCGATACCGCCGCATAACACAGCTGCGGGGAAGTCTCGCCAGACACCACCAAACATAATCATAAAGCAACCGCTGGCCAACGCAGCAGCCATCAGCTGTACACGGTTGGAATAGCGGAGGGGGCCACGCTCAATCTCCGCAAGCTCCTTTACGGCAGCGCGGGGAGACAAATCACCTGTGCTGATTTTACGTGAAATGGAATTGACCTCTGTCACCTTGTGCAAATCGGTGGTCCGCTCTACGATGCGGATGAGCTTGGCAGGCTCCGAATCATTAATGGCAAAAAAAATCCCAGTTGGTGTTACATAGCTATGGGACTGGGATATGCCATAGGCTGAAGCAATGCGGGACATCGTGTCTTCAACACGATAGGTTTCGGCTCCATTTTGCATCATCAGTTTGCCCGCCAACAGACAAACTTCAATGATTTCAGGAGTAGGATAGGAATGATTATTCATACTCGCTCTCTTTCATTCGTACCGGGCCGTTCGACCCTATTATTTTCATTTATTGTAGCACAAAAAGCCGCCTTTTCAGAGGCGGTTATGTTAGGGGGAATCGAAGTTTTCGTCAAGATTCTATCATATCGGGAATAACGGTATAGTAGGACTCTTCCAGATATGTTGCGGCCTCAGATAGGCCCATCAACTTAAGCTGTCCAGCTACAAAAGCACGAAGGGCAGAATGGGTGAACAGATGCCGTGTCTGGGCATCCCGAATAAAGGCCAGTCTGGCTTCACGCGAACCGTTATAGAACAATTCACGTACAGCTTCGCCTTGTTGTTCCCAAAGGAAAGGCTCCGTTACGGTCAAGAGGGTACTTTCCATAGAAGAGATATGCTTCGCGGAAGAAGATACCTGAATGCCCAAGCCGTTCAGCGTAGGAGCTGCTTCATTGTGCTTCCGTTCTGCTCGCAAGCTGTCGATATAGGCAGCCATATCCTGAATCGGTTCGATACCAAATCGTTCCCGAAAGCATTCGCGTACAAACGCGGTGCGTTCATCTACAAGCTGAGGCAGTCGCTGACCTGCATGTCCAGAATAGTCGTCTCCGCTGGCGTAGTATCGTTTTAATGAACTGTTCTCTGTATAAACAACGCTTAAAAAATCCTGCAAATGACGGGCAACCACCCATACACCCGTCCAATCGACGGGAGATACGCATACGATAGGGGCCTGTGATAGGTCCTTTTCAAGACCAAAATCCGTTAAAAAGCCATAATGTATTCCGTCCACTCCTGCGTGGGCAAAAGGAATAACATCTGGTGGTGTAGCCATATATCGTGGCGCGCGGCCCTGCTCCATAATCAATCCCAAATCAAAACTCAGAGAATGCCGGTTCGCTTCGAGCTCCTTTTCAAATTCTATAAGTGCCTCAATCAAAGGTGTAGCTGATCCATAGGCTAGGTTAGAACCGGAATCCATCGTGTATGCCTCCCTTATCCAATACATCCATTAAAGCGTTCATCCCTAAAAGGTACGTGATTTTACACGAAATGTAAACCTGTATGACGAATATTTTCAAAAATGTGACCTTTTACCCGTGTGTTGTCAAATAAAACGCTTTCGGGCAAAGCAGGACAAGATACCTATGTTAGCTCGGTAGAGAAGTAAAGTGGGTTTGCGAAAATGCGGTCTTTTCAGTGTATGTTAGCAACCGTGAAGTGTGATTGCAGGATGCGCGGTGTGAAGGACAAGGTGCAACGTAACAGGCCAACGGGTATAATATCAGGACAAGGTGAAAAGGAGCGTCATCCGAAGATTTAACAGAAAGAAGTGGGCATATGAACTTGCAAAAGAAGGCTGTTTTTTTTGATGTAGATGATACGATGTACGATCATTTGCACCCTACACGCGATGCATTGCGTACAGTATTAGGATTGAGTGAGCGTTTTCCTTATGAGAAAGCCTACCATCGTATTCGCTATTACAGCGATGTACTGTCGGCTAAAGGAGGACTATTGGAGGGGAAGGCAGGGCCGGATGAACTGGATGAGATGAGGGAAGGCCGTTTCATTCTGGCTTTACAAGAATTCGGGATAGAAATTACCCGTGAGCAGGCAGTACATGTTCAACAAGAATACTTGGATCGTCAGTACCGAATTGAGCCTTTTGAGGGGGCTACCTCGTTAATAAATGATTTGAGCTCGGCTGGCTTTTTGGTTGGATTAATTACAAACGGTCTTGAAGAACACCAGATGAGCAAGATCAAGGCGATGGCGTTGGAAAATCATGTTGCAGCAGAGCATATCTTTGTATCTGGGACCGTTGGCTATGCCAAGCCTGATCCGCGCATCTTCGAAGTAGTGAATGAGCGGACAGGAACGTTAGCAGAGCATTGCTGCTACATTGGGGATTCCTGGCGTAATGACGTGGCGGGAGCTATAGCTGCAAATTGGCAGGTGATCTGGTTCAATCACAGGAATGCTCCCCCGGAAACTGATGTGCTGGGGGACTATAAAACAGCAGCAAGCTATGCAGAGTTAAGAAGGTTGCTGCTGCCGGACGCTCGTTAGACACGGTACATACCGTATTTTTTAAAAGAATCAACCTATTTTGAAGCCATTCCAAAAGATAACCCGTAATACTATTTATCTGTTATAGAACTAACTTCATTGGTAAAGGTTTAGAACAGAGAAGGAGGGGATCGCGCATGGTAGAACAATGGAGGCAGGCAGAAGACATCATAAGTCAAGTGACCGTATACAGTACGGAGGATAATGATCCGGTTACCATTAAAACAGCCACTCAAGACGTCCGCTGTATTGGCATCGGGACTGATGCGGCCGTATTTACGATCGATACGTTGCCAGGCTACGCGTTCAAGGTGTACTCAGACATGGCGATCGAGAAAAAAGATGCGGAGGCCGACGTATATGAGCGTTTGCGAGGGTCTGACTTTTTTCCTCATTATTACGGAAAAGGCGACAAGTATATTGTCATAAGTTATGAATCCGGTATTACGCTGCTGGATTGTTTGCTGCAAGGAATTCCTGTGCCAGAGCAGGTCATTCTGGATGTGGAAAAGGCGAGGGAATTTGTCCGGTCCAAGGGGCTGAATCCCCGTGATATTCACCTCAAGAATGTACTTATGCAAGACGGGCGTGCCAAGGTATTGGACGTGTCGGAATACGTGAAGGAAGGCGATGACAAGCGCTGGGAGCATTTGGTGTGGGCATATCATACGTTTTATTCCGGTATCTCGGAGGTTAAGGTTCCCTCATGGATTTTGGATACGATTAAAAAATGGTACTACAAGCTGGATAACTCCAACTTTAATTTGGAGGAGTTTGCTCAGCGTGCCAGTCAATTGTTCTCTAAATGGAGGTCATAACCGCTGTAAAGATAACGGATATGCAGCTTGATCTCTCGATAGCAAAAAGGATTGCACCCGCATTTAGGGGAGCAATCCTTTTCTTTTATCTGAAATCCCGAGGCACTCTTCTGGCTGTACCGCTCGCAATCGCGGCTTGGATCACCTTTTCACGTACCCGTTGAACCGCACTCTCGTTAAATACACCTGGGATAATATACAACTTGTTTAGTTCTTCAGGACGGATCGTGCCTGCGATGGCCTCTGCGGCCGCCAGCTTCATCTCTTCGTTGATTTCACGGGCACGGCAGTCGAGCGCTGCTCGAAAGATGCCAGGGAAACAAAGTACATTGTTAATTTGGTTGGGATAGTCCGAACGTCCGGTGGCGATGACACCTGCAATGTCCTCGACGTCCTCTGGCGCAATTTCAGGAACCGGGTTAGCCATAGTGAACAGCACCGGGGCTTCTTTCATACGTTTCACGTCTTCTCGTTGCAGTATTCCACCTGCCGACAGACCGATAAACACGTCAGCGTCCTTCAGAACCTCGGACAGCGTGCCCGACAGCCGTTCAGGGTTGGTATGCTGTGCATACCAGTTCCACATCGGATGCTCGTATGTTTCATCAGCTGTAAGAGCCCCATGGCGGTCTACGCCAATGATGTTGACAGCCCCTGCAGATAGCAAAATTTTGGTGCAAGCCACACCCGCAGCCCCGATACCACAGACGACAATTTTGACGTCAGACAGGGCTTTGCCGACAACTTTGAGCGCATTGATCAGCCCTGCGTATAAAACGACAGCTGTGCCGTGCTGATCGTCATGAAAAACAGGTATGTCCAGCTCTTTACGTAACCGCTGCTCAATCTCAAAGCATCGTGGCGATGAAATATCCTCCAGATTAATACCACCAAAAGCTGGGGCCATTTGCTTAATGGCCTTAATGATCTCTTCGGTGTCCTGCGTATCCAGACAGATTGGAAAGGCATCGACGGAGCCGAGCTGCTTGAACAGCATGGCTTTGCCTTCCATAACCGGCATGGCTGCATAGGGACCGATGTTACCTAGCCCGAGGACAGCGCTTCCGTCAGAGACGACAGCGACCGTGTTGCGCTTGATCGTCAAACGGAAAGCTTTGTCCGGTTCCTCGTGAATCGCCATACATACGCGTGCCACATCGGGGGTATATACCCGGGATAAATCATCGCGGTTTTGAATTGGGACTTTGGGCTGCATTTCAATTTTGCCCCCGAGGTGTAACAGGAAGGTGCGATCAGAGATGGATAATACCTTAACACCTTGTGTTTTTTTAATTCGGGCAATCATACGGTCGATTTCTGCTGGATCGGCAATGGTCACCGTAATATCCCTCACGGTGACCTTCTCAGAGGTGCTAATGACGTCAATGGCAATCACATCTCCGCCATGTTCGTTTACCAGCGTAATCAATTGACCAAATTGGATGTGCCCGGTGGAAATCTCCAATCGTAAAATGATGTTTTTACCGCCAATACCGCCTTGCATACAAATTCCTCCTTTGTCTTCCATAACAAAATCATACGTAGAATCAATTGATTGCGCTTACAATAAGAAAAAAATGTTAAATCTATGCTGTTATTTTAAATTAGTGGTTTCTTCCCCTATCATAGTGAACAATCTCTCGCTTGTACAGATCAAGTTGAGTAATAGCTATTATTTTGTATTTAAAAAAGGACGAAAGCCCGGCTAAATTCCAGTCCAAGCGATCCTCCTTTTTTCAATGAAATAATCTATTTTATTTTTACGCATTCGATCTGTTACGTCATATTTTTACCGTAGTAAATTTCGTCCATTTCGATTTTGAGACGTGTTGATATATTTTGTTGCTCTTTTTCACTCAGGCTTTCCTTGGTGTAGCCGAACAGGTAATTGTCCAGATCGAATTGTTTTAGCTTACATTTGGTATGGAAAATATTTTCCTGATACACATTCACGTCGATCATGTCATACTGACTGCGCACTTCGTCCGGAATATAGTTTTGAATGGAGGCGATATCATGGTCGATGAAAAGCTTATGTCCATTCGTATCACGTGTGAAGCCGCGCACCCGATAATCAATCGTCATAATATCGGTGTCGAAAGAATGAGTCAAATAGTGGAGTGCCTTGAGCGGGGAGATTTCCCCACAGGTAGAGACATCAATATCTGCTCGAAACGTACTGATCCCCTCGTCTGGATGATATTCCGGGTAGGTGTGAACCGTAATGTGGCTTTTATCCAGCTGTATCACGACAGATTCAGGTAGGGGGCCGGGTGACTCGGCATAAGATTCAGTCGGTACCTCCACAATGGGTCCTTCTGATATAAGTACGGTCACGCTGGCTCCTTGAGGTACATAATCCTGCTGGGCTACGTTGAGCACGTGGGCGCCGATAATGTCAGATACATTTTTTAAAATAGCTGTCAGTCGATCTGAGTTGTATTGTTCATCAATATATTCAATATACGCCTCGCGTTCTTCTTTGGTTTTGGTGTAACAAATATCGTACATGTTGAAGCTCAATGATTTGGTCAGGTTGTTAAATCCGTGCAGGGTAATCCGCTGTTCCGGTGTTATGGTCATAGGCTATTTCCCCTTATAGTCGCAGTATTCGTACATAATATTCCCAACACGCCTTTTCATATACCGATTCATAAAATCAGTTCTGTAGCTGTTAGATTAAAGGCTTGAACAAGTATGTCTTACCCGTTTGGCATAATTAAAAACAGGTAGGGGAGTGGCTTTGTTTTTACATGTATGGAAATTTTAATGTATATATATTTTATTTCTTACTCAGCAATTTTTAAGTAACAGGACTTATAATGTGGACTATGCATACGAAGAAGGAACTGAATGGACAGAGGAGTCGTAGTAAGACATAAGAACCGGGTTAGTCATTCATTAATTCATTAATTTAATGTGTTTCACCTTCACAATGCCGAAAGCTTAACCGAATATGATTATAGACCCAAAAAAATAGTGATTTTGTATATTGCGAAAATCGAAAAAAGCAACTTCAGCTAATAATATGCGTATAATGAAATAAACGTAAGAAGCTGAGAATTATGAAGTTAAAATGAATTTTGATAGCAAATTTCATTTTATAAACCGATCGCATGTTACTATAAGGATTTTACAAAATTCGATTCCAGTCGCTCCGAAGTGCAAGTTATAGACGAACTAAACCATTTCGATCTATATCTTGTTCGTTGGAATTTGCTTATTGGATTTTTGCAAAATCCTCTACTGTAAGAAAAACGGTGGAAGGAGTATCAAGATGCTGGCTTTGTCCGATCCGGCCTGGACTCTGCTCCAAGGCCCCTACGGTTCCTCTCAATACGTCCCAGAAATGTTGAAACAGCTCCAAGCCGGATATGACGGCGAAATGGCTGACACCTTGTATTGGGAGGAATTGTATCACCAAAATACATTGTATACTTGTACATTTGCGGCTGTTCCTTACCTTGTAGACATTGCGTTAAAAAGTTCTGATATAGGGATTCGTGCAGATATCTATAACATTTGTGGAATATTCGAAGCGAAGAATAACAATCCCTTACATACCAAAGTTCCATTGGAATTTACAAGGGATCAGGTGAAAGTGGATTCTAGTGTGGCTGAATATATTTATGCGCAATATCAGTGTGCCATTGTCCGACTTGCAGAATTGACTGAAGAAATGGTGCTCTATGCGAAAGAACACGAAGGAGATGTAGGTAAACGCTATGTTCTGGCTGCGGGTGCCGCTTTTCAGGGATATCGCTGCATAGCTTATATGCTACAAAGCTTCGATACAGGTGACGAATATACGCTGGATTGTCCGCATTGCGGTACCCCGCTCTATATTTGGCCTGATGAACAGAATGACACCCTGGTTGTCTATGATGAGGATCCTGTAAATTCAGACAATCTGGTTCCCCATCCGATCCGCCCCCGTTCATTGGACCATAAAGGTGCTAATATACAGTGGTTACACGAATATGCCCAAAAAATTGAAGAGAACAAGCTTCTTGCTCAATTACCCTATTTAATCGGTTGGCTAGATTGTCCAGTGTGTAATACGCCCATATATATATGGGATGAGTTGATGAAAATGGCTGATGGTGTTCGGAGGTATACCGCTTAATTAATCAAAAAAAGGGTGCTGTTTTCTACAGCCCCCTCATTTCCTCTTCTATTTTTCCATCTAATCTCCGTATGCTTTGCTCAATTCTACTCCTGAAACGGATTCAAAAAGGTTTTAGGAATATCGGATTCAAAACGCAGCAATACTCCGGTGACGGGATGAATAAATGACAATACCCTCGCATGTAGGCCAAGGCGCCCAATCGACTTGGATTTGGAACCGTATTTTTTATCTCCAACAATTGGATGACCGATATCCTCCATATGTACGCGGATTTGATTTTTGCGTCCGGTATCCAAACGTACTTCCAGCAAAGAAAAATGACGATTGGCTTGAAGCAGCTTGTAATGAGTGACTGCGTGCTGTCCGTCATTTGGATAAGGACTGGAATACATTTTTAGCGTCTTGCTTTCTTTCAGCCATGAGGTGATTGTACCCTCAGCTTTTTTAACCTGTCCTTCTACAAGAGCAATGTATGTTCGTTCATACACAACTTCCTTCCACGCTTTTTGCATTTCCTGCTGTATGGCTTCGCTTTTTGCAAACATCATCACTCCTGATGTATCACGATCCAAACGATGCAGTACAAAAATACGATTGTACGGATGTTCGCGCCTCACATGGGCCGTAAGCTGGCGATAGGCTGTTACTTCCTGCTCCTGCGCTGAAGCCACGGACAGCAACCCGGCATCCTTATGGATAACGATAATGGCTTCATCCTCATGCAAGATACGTAGCCCAGTCAGTGGTACGACGGGAGTTACTTTTTCCTTGGAAAGCGCGACAGTCTGACCTTGCTCCAGTGGAAAATTGTGCACGGTACGCGGAATGCCGTTGACGGACACCTGCCCACGAGCCAGTGCTGATTTAATGGAGTTACGACCCATGCCAGTCACATGCTCTACTAAAAAGCTTAACAGCTCGGCAGGCTCCTGGACGATGTATGTTTTGGCAGGGGCTTTATCAAAAGCATTCGTTCTCCGTTGAGCTTCCGGTCTATGGGAGCCAGATCTTCCGGCAGGTTTATGACTGCGTTTGGAATGGCTTGCGTTTGACGTAGATTTTGTATGATTTTTCCGTTGGGGTTTCCGATTGTTCATGGGTTCTTTCTCCTTCTTGGAACCGTGTCTCTTCATAATTATGGACAAATTTGCGGCACCGTGTTCACTATATCATGAGAAAACAGCGAACGCCATAAGGGACTAAACCAGATTGGCAGTCTTCTAGCGGTTGAACATTACCCTGAACCCCGGTAAACTAAAGGTAACGAAAGAAAAGCCGATATGCGTCAAGGACGCTAGAAATATGAGGAGTTTTGAAACTATGAGTGTACAAGCACCAACATTGGAACGGGCGCAGGACTTGCTGCAAAAATTTTATGGCTATCCCGATTTCCGGGAGGGACAAAAGAAAATTGTGGCCAGTATGCTGGAGGGCAACGATACGTTGGGCATCATGCCGACAGGGGGCGGAAAATCGATATGCTACCAGATCCCCGCGTTGTTGCATGAGGGGCTGACCATTGTCGTGTCACCGCTCATCTCGCTGATGAAGGACCAGGTGGATGCGCTGACCACCATGGGGATTGCTGCTGCCTACATCAATAGTACGTTGAGTGGTCGAGAAGTGAATGATCGCATACGAGCCGCACGGAATGGTGACTTGAAGTTACTATATGTCGCACCGGAACGACTGGAACTGGACTGGTTTCGCGATGAAATGGCTCAGTTGCCGATTTCCTGCGTTGCGGTAGATGAGGCTCACTGCGTATCCCAATGGGGCCATGATTTCCGTACCAGCTACCTGGCGGTGGCTCCATTCGTGGACGGGCTGTATGAACGCCCAATCGTCGCTGCGTTTACGGCAACGGCGACACCGCAAGTCATGGATGACATCGTGCGCCTGCTTCGTCTGCGCTCACCGGAGACGTTCGTTACAGGCCTTGGACGGCCCAATTTGGCGTTCAGTGTGCTGCGTGGGGAAGACAAACGCAGCTTTTTGCTGAATTATACCCGTGAGCATGAGGGTGAATCGGGCATTATTTATGCGGCGACACGTAAGGACGTGGACGATTTGTACCAACGGCTACGTGACGCAGGCATGGCGGCCGGACGCTATCATGCCGGGATGACAGATCAGGAACGTGCAGATAGCCAGGAAGGGTTTCTGTACGACGATATCCGTGTCATTGTAGCAACCAATGCCTTTGGCATGGGGATAGATAAATCGAACGTACGCTATGTCATTCACTACAACATGCCTAAAAATATGGAGGCTTACGTACAAGAGGCGGGACGCGCAGGACGTGATGGCGACCCGAGTCAATGTATTTTGCTGTTCGGACCGCAAGATATTGTGACGCAGAAGTTCCTGATTGAGCAAAATCCACAGGATGAAGACCGCAAGCGCAACGACTATCGCAAGCTCCAGCAGATGGTTGATTATTGCTACACGACTCGTTGTCTACGTACGGCACAGCTTGAGTATTTTGGAGAAGCGGAGGAGCATGAAGCTTGCGGCATATGCAGTTCATGTACAGATGAACGGGAATTGGTTGATATGACCATAGATGCGCAAAAGATTTTTTCGTGCATTCATCGCATGCGGGAACGTTATGGGGTCTCGATGGTCGCTTCGGTGTTGAAAGGATCGCGTAACAAAAAAGTGCTGCAATATGGTTTTGACAGCCTGCCAACCTATGGCGTGATGGGCAACCGGACGGAAAAAGAAATTGCCGAAATTATCAATGTTCTTGTTTCGGAAGGCTATCTGATGTTGTCCGAGGGACAATATCCGGTCGTACGCTTGCAGCAGCTTGCGGCTGAGGTGCTGAAAGGCCAGCGAGAAGTCATGCAGCGTGTGGTGCGACATGCCACGGCTTTTGCAGGTGGAGCAGGTTCACGCGGACGACAGGGACGCGATGCATACCCGGCTGCAGTCAACGAAACCGTGTTCGAGCAATTGCGCCTGATTCGCCGCGATCTGGCCGCTCAGGAGCATGTACCGTCTTATATCATTTTCAATGATGCAACGCTGCGTGAGATGAGCGTAGCAAGCCCGCAATCCGAGGCAGACATGTTGCGGATCAAGGGTGTCGGCGAAGTGAAGTTCCGCAAGTACGGCAAGCCGTTTCTTGATTTTTTTCAAAATCAGGGGAGTATCGGGGGAACGGTAAGCGAGGACGAGATTTATGCAGACGATGTGTACGAGGATTTTGAATAGCTATACTAAGGTAAGGGGATATAACAGTTCATGCAAACTATAGAAGGTTGTGACCTATGAAAGTCATTTTATCAACGTTAAATGCAAAATATATTCATACCTCGCTGGCCATTCGATGCCTCAAAGCCTACAGTGAAAAGGACTTTGATATCGAGCTGGCGGAGTACACGATTAAGGACCCGGTGATGAACATCGTATCCGATTTGTTTCAACGAGGGGCAGATGTCATCGGCTTTTCTTGTTATATTTGGAACATTGAAGAGACGATCAAAGTCATTGATGTATTGAAAAAGATTATGCCCGAGGTCAAAATTGTTCTGGGTGGTCCAGAGGTATCCTACGATACGGATCACTGGATGAAGCGCTTGGCGAATGTGGATTTTATCGTGGTTGGTGAAGGAGAGGAAACCTTCCATCAACTGCTGCAGGAGCTGGAAGGGGATGGCAAGTTCCATTTTGTGTATGGACTGGCTTACCGTAAGGGAGAAGAGGTTATTCAGATGCCCGGTCGCCCGAAAGCGGACTTGAACGAGCTACCGTCGCCCTATCGTTTTGCAGAGGATATACCGGAACTTGGGAAACGGGTTGTTTATTTTGAAACGAGCCGAGGATGTCCGTTCAGTTGCCAGTTTTGTCTGTCGAGCATCGAAGTTGGGGTGCGCTATTACGATATCGAGCGTACAAAGTCGGATATTCTGTATCTGATCGACAATGGAGCCAACCTAATTAAGTTCGTGGATCGGACGTTTAACATTAAACGCGATTATGCGCTGGAAATGTTCAAATTTTTGATTGAAAATCACCGTGGCTGTGTCTTCCAGTTTGAGATTACGGCAGATATTATGCGTCCTGAAGTATTGGATTATTTAGCGGAAAACGCGCCGCCGGGCGTATTTCGTTTTGAAATCGGTGTACAATCAACGAATGATCCTACCAATGAGCTGGTTAAGCGTCGCCAGAACTTTACCAAACTTTCCCGTACTGTTACCAAGGTCAAACAAAGTGGTAAAATCGACCAGCATTTGGATTTGATCGCTGGATTGCCCTTGGAGGACTACAACACATTCCGTAAAACGTTTAATGACGTTTTTGCGCTCGGCCCGGAAGAGCTTCAACTTGGCTTCCTCAAAATGCTGCGTGGCACCGGACTGCGTATCGACGCAGACAAGTATAACTATACGTATATGGATGTTGCGCCGTATGAAATGTTGAGCAATGACGTCCTTTCCTTTGCCGATATCGTCCGGCTCAAGCGCTTGGAAGATGTATTGGAAAAATACTGGAACTCTCATCGTATGGATCATACAGTTAACTATCTGATCGAGCGCGAATTCTCGTCCGCCTTTGATTTCTTTCAGGAATTCGGAGACTACTGGGAAGGACAGGGCTGGCAAAAAATCGGGCATCAGCTCGAAGACTTGTTCACGCGTCTCCAGTCCTTTCTAGAATCGCGTGGAACAAAGCGAATGGATATGGTGCTTGGACTGATGAAGCTTGATTATTTCCTTAACCATAAATACAAGCCGCGTAAAATTTGGTGGGATCATACCTTGGAGAAGAATGATTGGTCTAGCTATATGAAAATGGTTCTCCAGCATCCGGATGCGCTGTTGTCACCTGCGGTTACAGATTTTGTGGCAGATGCGAGCAAGGAGAGTACAGGTGGGATGGATGTAGGCAGTCAACAGCCGCAGCCATACCGCGAGATTATTCCAGCCTTTGCTTCCTTGAAGCTGAGTGAAAAGGAACTGCAAAAGCACGCTGTGCTGGATGTACTGCCGTTCAGTCTGGATCATATCCTGAGCGGAGGAAGCCCATTGACAGCCGAAGGCCGCACCCTGCTGCTTGTAGTCTATCAGCAAAATGGACAGCAAAAACCGCTCTACTACACCATGCCGATCGGCAAAAATATCGCCGCCATTTAAATAAAAACGCCAGAGGGCATCGACTTTGATATACCAAGAGTCGGTGTCTTTTTTGTTTTATAAATAAATAGGCGCTCATTCCAAATTTTACATTCGCATAATCTATTGCTTTACGATGCTTTACAAAACAAATATATGATTACTTTATCATATATGAATATCAAATTTATTGGAGTGTGACCTTGTGAAAAAGCGTTCGATGAAAAAGAGTATCCTTGCTTTAGGTGCCATTACCGTTTTGAGTGCGCCATTGTTATCTGCTAATATCCCTAACGCTTTTGCAGCCTCATCTAATACCAAGTCTACTACCGCACAGGTATCCAAAGGACTGAAAACTTCGTCAGCGAAAGTCGATGCTCCTAAGAATGTCATTCTCTTTATCGGCGATGGTATGGGAGAAGCAAGTCGCAACGCGATTCGCTTGGCGACGGTAGGGAAATCGGGATTACTTGAAATGGACAACATGCCTGTAACTGGCCTGGTTAGCACAAGTTCAGGGGACAACCTGGTTACGGATTCTGCCGCCGCTGCAACTGCCATTGCAACAGGTGTGAAAACGTATAACGGCGCAATCGGAATGGATTTGAATAAAAAACCAGTGACAACGATTATGGAGCTGGCCAAAAAAGCAGGCATGTCTACAGGTGTCGTGACGACAAGCCAAGTGACAGACGCAACGGGGGCCGCCTTTGGTGCGCATGTCGAAAAACGCTCCGCTCAAAGCGAGATTGCCAAGCAGTATCTGGAGAAAAGCAAGCTGGATGTTATTCTGGGCGGTGGTGAGGATTTCTGGTACCCTGCCGGAACAGTAGGCAAACATCCAGATGCTCCGGCAGAAGATCCTGAGGAAGCTAGTAAGGGAACTCAAGGGAATTTGGTAGAACAAGCGAAGAAGCTGGGTTATAGCTATGTGACGGATCAGGCAGGAATGAAAGCAGCCAAAGGTTCTAAGTTGCTAGGGCTGTTCGCCAATGAAGAGATGTTTCAAGCTCACAACAAGCTGGGTAACTCTTACAACCCAACGGTTTCTCTACCGGATATGACGGCTAAAGCGATTGATGTTCTTTCCAAAAACCAAAAAGGTTTTTTCCTGATGGTAGAAGAAGAAGGAACGGATGAGATGGCGCATGACAATGAAGGGGAGTTAACGATTAAGGCTGGGCAACAACTTGATAAGGCCGTTAAAGTAGCTAAAGAGTATGCCAAAGCGCATCCAGATACATTAGTGTTGGTGACGGCAGATCATGAAACGGGTGGTTTGGCGATTGAAGGTGAAGATGCGGAGGATGAATCCGGTGAAGGCATTTCCAAAGAGGATGGTCCTTTTACTGTAAAAGGCTCCGATGAGAAGTTTTATATCGACTGGACCACGGGTGGACATACATCTGTTGATGTGGCGTTAACCGCGATGGGACCTGGGTCTTCTCAGTTTAGCGGGAATTATCCGAATACTGCCATTCATGACAAGTTAGTAAAGTTGCTTCAATTAAAGAAGTAACATGGTGTGAAAGGAAAGCCGCCCCTTAAAAAGATGTGCCATATTGGCAATATGGTTTTTCCTGTGATAAACTAAAGCTAATAAGTATATACTGAAAAAGAGTAAGGATGCTGCAAACATCCTCACTCTTTTACAACAGCCGCTTATAAGGGCGGTGGCTGTAGGGTTGGATTAGTAAAATAGACCGCTAACCTTTTCCAGAGGGCGGTCTATTTCTTTTTCATGTAGGTAATGAACATGCCGAATATACTTAACCTTTACTCCTCCGTTGTTTTCTTCCCCCACACAAATTTCATTATAAAAAATATAATTGTCGGCATGATGAGAAGCAATGCCATCTGCAAGCCATAACGATGGATTAGTTCTCCTACTGCTTGTACATGATCGCCAAAGATACGTCCGAGTAGAAAGAAGATCAGCGTCCAGATCAAACCTGTTGAATAAGAGAAGAGGGCATAGCGTTTGAAACTCATTTTATTGATTCCGACAATATAAGGAATAATGTGACGGACGATCGGCAGCAAATAACTGATGCAAATAGTGAAGTTTCCATACTTATGTATCAATTTTTCCGAAAACGTAATGTACCTGTCCATTTTTTTCTTCCGACGCAAACGTTCTAGAATCGGTGTGCCCACGGTTCTCCCCAATACATAACCTAAGGACAAGCCTGATATAACCCCAAGATATACAATTAAAAAAGCGGGTAACGGGTGAAGTATGCCCATGCCTGTTACAGCCCCGCCAGTCATCACAATGACTTCATCCGGGATGGGCAGACCCACAATCCCCAGCCATAGAGAAAAGAATAATGCTGCATAGCCGTATTGTTCGATGATGGAAATTAAATATTCCACGTCCATACCCATACTCCTTTCTTAGGTTTTCTTTCGGCATACATACACGAATGCGGGTGGAACATTCATTGGCACAAACTTGATTTCCTCAATATCAAACCATTCACCTAACTGCTGCTTCATCTGTTTAGAGTATTGAAAGGCCACAAACATTCCTCCATCCCTGAGTGATAGATGAATTTGTTCTACAATTTGATTCCGCATCGCTTGTGGAAAATTGAAAAATGGCAGCCCGCTGATTATGCAGTCAAGCTGTTCTATTTGGGCATTTTTCATAGCAAGCTGAAGCTCACGCGAGTCGGAATAGCACAGATAATTCGGGAATCTTCTTTTTAAACTCTGCTGCATGGTTTGGTCTTTCTCAAAGAGTAAAACCTTGGGTTGAAATTCAGCAGCAGACGGGATGTATTGGGTAATTGCCCCTGTTCCAGCACCAAGCTCGGCAACAGCATGAACTTCACTCCATGGAATGGATTCTATCATATTTTTAGCTAAAAATCTGGAACTTGGTGTTACACTACCCACGTATGCAGGCGAGTACAAAAATTTGACTAGGAACATAAGTCTCTCGTGAACCAAATGGCTAATACGGATCATACATCATTTCCCTACTTTCAATTTTTAAAATACGTTCATTTATTCTTTGCTAAGAGTAACAAATTATCCCTTTACTTACTCCTGTCTCAAGTAGGGTTGATCCCCCCGTCTTGCGGAGGGGATTTTCCTTGACTATGGTCTAGGAAATAATAAAAGGGTTGCGGTATTAATGAGTTTGTATTTATTCAGTTATCATTCAGTATACCCTCAGGTTGCATTCAGATTTGTTACCGATGAAAGGTAGGTGGGCAGCTAAAAACATTATGTACACTGAGAGGGGATCTACTTTGTCACTATCCATTAACAGGCATCTCATCACGACTTCCTATGATCAATCGAATACGGTGAAGTCAAATGAGAATGGACTAAATACCGCGGGTCATACCACACACAAGAAATCTAACGATTCACTCGAATTGAGTAAGGAATTCATGGAATACACGGGAGGAATGCAGGTCCGCTTCCTACGGAAAACTACAGTAATGATTACAAGTACGACGACCAGGATACTATTACACTAACTACAGACCAACAGAAAACGCTGTTGTCTGATCTGCAAAGTTACCTGATGTCTTCCAGTGCTTCCTCTGATACAGATGATCACACCAATAGCACGAAGAATCCGTTGGCTTCGGTTAGAGACTTATTAGCTGATGTGGATATTTCGACGGCAACAGATGAGGAAGTATCGGAGCTATTCGATAAGATAGCAGAAACGATCCAAAATAATCGTCCTGCACCGCCGCCTCAAGGTGGCCCGTCCCATCCTGAAATGGATAGCAGTGGTCTGCCTCCTATAATGCAGGCGATGGGTGGAATTATGCCTCCATTCGCATGGAATTTCCAAGAGACTTCCAATCAAGAGGATAACAGCACTACATCTGAAAAAGAACTTACAATAGATGGAAAAATGTCCTTACTGAGTGATTTGCAGAGCGTTCTGAGTTCCAGTCTTATATCCGGGTCAACAGCTTCGGACAAAGATCAGGAAACGGATCTGCTTTCTGCATTAAAAGACGCGTGGGGAAATACAGATGAATCGAATGCCACAGATTAGAACCGGTTAGCCCACACGTGTTAAACTCATACTTTTATAAAGGGGAAATCTCGTATGAACATTTCATCCACATCCAGCAGTTCAATATCTATTGCAAGCACATCATCATCCAGTACCAACGTTACAGTTAGTCTTGAAAAGCAAAAAGCTCAATTTGAAGCGGAGTACAACAAGGTACAGCAAAGTAAGGATAGTAAAGATACAAAAGAAACAAAAATGAAGCAGCTTCAGCAGCAAATTAAACAGATTGAAGCTCAAATTGCACAGCAAAGTTCGCAATCCAGCGGCACGTCAACTCCAAAAATGGAAAAGCCCGCTCCAAGTAACACGGAAACAAATCGTATCAACAGCGCTAACAGCAGCGATATTACGGGAGTTGGGAAATCACTGGATATTTCAATTTAATCATCCCCTCTCTTCTCCTGTATGGCAGACGATGTATAAACGATAGCAGGTTCTCCGTTTCATAGGGGCCTGCTTTTTTCGTTTACTAAATATTTTGCATGAATCCAGGGAGCGACTCTAATCAGCGATATTTAGATTAGAATAATTCTGTCCATCTAAATTGAATCATGTGACTAAACATAGAAAAGTATATACAATATATAACAGTAGGAAGATGAAAGTATTTTAACCCTATTATTTTCTATATTTAAATCAGTAAGTGCTAGTAATCATTTCAAATTGGAGGATTTATGCCATGACGCTGGAACCTCAGATGAATCGAAGTAGTAGAGATGAAGCGCGTTTAGTCAGAAATAAGTTGATTGAGTTTAATGCGAAACACGTCCCAGCAGATATTCGAACCCGATACGAAGAGATTAATCTTACGCTCAAAGATGAAGACGGTCAGGTCATGGGCGGTCTCCTAAGTGTACTATGTTGGAACTGGGTGGAGGTTGATATTTTGTGGGTAGATCAGCGTTACAGAGGAAAGGGCTACGGTTCACAACTGCTTGGTGAAATCGAACAGATTGCTAGAGATAAAGGGTGTAATTTTATACAACTTAATACCTTTACTTTTCAAGCGCCCAAATTCTATGAAAAGCATGGGTATGAAGTCGTTGGTGTCATTGACGATGCTCCGAGAGGCTTTAAACACTATTATTATAAGAAAAGTATCTACTGAGGACTCTATATATGCGTGTACAGATCAAGGAAATAAATAAAGATCAGCATATCATCATTCGTAGTATTGGCGAGGAAAAAGTATACGGCTACTGGACATATTTTTGGCATGAACTGACTTCCGGATATGCCTATGTTGTCCCGTATGAACAAAGCTTGAATAAGATGATTCCCGGTTGTGTCATTTCGGTCGAGACTTCTCAATCCAGTATAGAAGGGTTCAGAAGGCTGAAGTCTACTGAAGAGACAGGGATTTTTCGACCTCAACCCAAGCTAGGCGACTACTGGATTCAAGGAACGATACATCAAGTGATGCAGGGCGAAGCAGGCGGGATAGAATGTCTGGAGATTGTAATAGGAGACACTACGTTTATTTTGGATTCTGAAGAAATGAATGGTGATGTCAACGTTAAAGCGGGTGACGGTGTAGCCTTTGAAATCATAGGCCTACAGTTGTTTGACGAGGGACTGTGATCGCTTCAGGTTACCCTGCTAATCTAGTCTATGGTTTGAGTTATTGCGCTCTACAAAATAACGCGTTAAAGTATGAGAAATGCCATATTTAACCACAGTTTGTCGGTGTGAAAGTAAAGCTAGATTATAGTGAATCGTGAATAAAGAAAGGTATGATCGGATTGACAACAGAAGTGACACACAAAATATATACCATGTGTATGATTCAAGACGGAAGCAAGGTATTGCTTATGAATAGACCCAATCGAAAGGGGTTTCCGGGTTATATTGCTCCAGGAGGAAAAGTAGAGTTTCCAGAAAGCATTGTGAATGGGGCCATTCGTGAAGTAAAGGAAGAAACGGGCTTAACCGTGACGGAAATTGTATTTAAAGGAATCGACGAATATTGTGATCCAAGTCAAAGGCTGAGGTATATGGTCTTTAACTATTTGGCTACAGCCACTGAAGGTGAACTATTAAAAAATCCCCCCGAGGGGGAACTGCTGTGGGTCGATATGAAGGAGGCGTTAAATCTGCCGATGCAGGATTGGTTTAAGCGGAGATTTCCATTGTTTTTCGAGCCGGGAACGTTTGAGGTTAGTTTCGTTTGGCTGGCAGATACGGATGAAACCCTGGAAGCAACGATTAAGAGCTATGGTGTGTAGAGATGACGACGACCATTTATTTTTCGTCTAATCGGCTAGGTGAGGTAACAAATGACCAAATGCAAAGGATGCTGAATCGTTTTGATTTGGGACGTTTGCTGTCTTACGAAAAAACGGCAGAAGGTGTCCTAGGGCAAACCCTCTATGTTTCCTCAACGGCTGGGCAGTTTGTGCTGAAGGGGAACCCGCTTTTTCTAGGGCAATGGATAGAAGAAAAGTTTATGGTGGAGCAAATACAGACATGGACTTCAATTCCCGTGCCAACACCGTATCTTGTGGATTATACGGAGGACATTTTTGGCTGGAGCTATGCAGTTATGCCCCGTCTATACGGTCAGCATATACATACACCTGAGTTGCAAGCAAAGCTGACCTCGCTGGATAAACAGCAAATGGCTGAAATGCTTGCTAATGTTCTGTTGGAGCTTCATAGCTGGAAGGTTAAGAACAGTGGAGAGCTGGATACAACAACTCTAGCCATTCGTCCTTTTGATGTTTCTTATCGAGTATGGTTGTATGGGCGAATTCGATATTGGCTAGAGGATGCCAAAAAATACTCGAACATTTCTGTACAGGATATGGAATGGGTAGAGGAAATCTTGGAAGGCTCCCGTCAAGCATTCGATCAGCTGGAAGCTGCCACCTTTGTGATGGGGGATTTTAAACCGCAAAATTTTCTTGTACAGAATAGGGATAAGGGTTGGAGAGTCAGTGGTCTTTTTGATTTTACGACAGCCTATTTTGGGGATGGGATTGCCGACCTTCCGAAAATAAGCACCATGTATCTGGAGAATGGCGAAGAAGAGTTGGCAAAAGGGTTTCTTACTGCTTACGCACAAGGGATGGAAGCCAAAGAAGGATTTACTGAGCGTTTCCGGGTGCATATGCTGCATCAGCAGGTTCTAAACTGGGGATGTGCCAAAGCGATGAAGCTAGTCACTTGGGATGATAAGCTCTCTTTTGCAGATTGGGCGCAAAAATTCATGGATATTGAATATAAGCAATAGCAGATGAATTGAACGTTTAAAGAGGAGGCCGTGAGTGGATGCAGACCGTCAGATTGGTAAAGCCGGATCAGGACTGGAAGGAGGCTTATCTTTCATTTTATGAGGAATGGAAAAAGAGTCAGGAGCATATGGTACCTTGGGTGATCTCTGTAGAGCCGTACGATTTTGAAGGTATGCTGACGGTTTTAAGTAATCAGGAAAATGGAATGAACCTGTCTGAAGGCTGGGTCAAAAGCTCAACATACTGGCTTGTGAATGCGAATGAACAGGTTGTGGGAGCAGTGAATATCAGGCATGACCTTAACGAACACCTAATGAATGCCGGAGGTCATATCGGTTACGGTATCCGTCCTTCTGCACGAGGGAACAGGTACGCTGTTACAATGCTGGCCTTGGCGTTAGAAAAAGCAAAAGAGCTGGGGATTTCCCGAGCCCTGGTCGTATGCGACTCCGATAATATTGCCTCCAAAAAAACAATCATACAAAACGGCGGAACGCCGGACAAGGAATACATAGAGGAAGACGGAAACCGTGTAAACCGGTTTTGGATCGAACTGTGAGTGAGAAAGAGGGGAACGCGAGAAGCTCATGAAATTATGGCCTGAATATGCACAAAACATCATTGTTGGTGTTATTTTTGAAGGGAAATGGAATTGGTATGTGACGGAAAGAGAGTATTGGTTTTTGAATACCGAGATGGAGGAACGGTTTGGCATCTCTATTTTGGATGAAACCACAGTGGGAGCATTTTTGGATCACATCTGTGAATATAAGGTGGCTACAGGGGAACTAACTTCAATGCTTCAGTTGCTGGATGAGGCTGTTCAGCATCGGGATGAAGTGTTGGAGTTCTGTCCTGCTCTGTATGTTAACTTTGATGAGAAAGTTCTCTATTCGCTATTTCCTGAGCCAGCTTCGTTTGAACACTATGTCCCAGCGGGGTGGAAAGGGGAATATCAAAACTTTTTGAACGAGGTACCTTCACCTGAACAGTATTGGATGATCGATGGAAGTAATTTTTTTGAGAAATTCACTTGATAGGACGAAGGAGGAAATGAAAATATGGATTCTTCCATGCATGAGTTTAAAATGATATCCAAGCACAGAATGTACGATCAATATTTGGTAAAGTTGCGGGCATGCATTGTGCTTTTGGATGAACAGGTGCTATGGCGCGTGGGTGAGGCCGAAACGAACAGTATTGGTGGGATCATCAACCATATCATGGTGCATGTGCGCAGAAACGCAGCCAAGCTCATGGATCCGACAATTACATACAAGCAAGGAATGGAGGATAGCTTTATACCTTCCATGCAAAACAAGGAACAACTGATGGATGAGGTAGAAGAAGCTTTTTCATCCTTCTGTGCAGCAATCCTCGCAAAATTTACGAGAATAACGGAAGTAGCAGTTATATAAACCTATAAAATATAGTTCTAAGGTCACGAAAACCTCTGTAATGGTCGTGTTTTTATTTCTTAATTGATATTGATAATTATTATCACTTATAATAGGAGCAGACATATTACGCTATGATAGGGAGAGTTGCAGAGTGACAGTATCCTTGGAATTATATGATGTAACGATCATCGGCGGTGGTCCTGCCGGTATGTATACCGCATTTTACAGTGGAATGAGAGATATGAAGACCAAGCTGATCGAAGCCAAGCATGAGCTGGGCGGACGGATGCGTATATACCCAGAGAAGATGATATGGGATGTCGGGGGGGTTACCCCGGTTTTATGTGAAAAGCTGATTGATCAGCTGGAGCAACAGGCGCGGACGTTCGAGCCTACCATTGTGTTGGGACAGCAGATCACTGGTTTGGATCGGCAAGAGGATGGCACGTTCCTGCTAACTTCTGCCACAGGGGAACAGCATTGGACACGCACGATCGTTCTGGCAGTAGGCTATGGTATTCTCAAAATGGCTAAGCTGGAGATTGAGGGGGCGGACCGCTATGAGGTTACGAACCTGCATTATACGGTACAAGAGCTGGAGCCATTCCGGGGCAAGCACGTCCTGATTTCCGGTGGGGGCGACTCGGCGGTGGATTGGGCGAATGAGCTGGAGTCTATTGCGGCGAGTGTGACCGTCGTACATCGTCGGGATCACTTTGGCGGACATGAGAAAAATGTAGCTCGTATGAAATCATCTTCGGTCCGTGTTCTCACACCATACGCGGTGAGCCAGCTACATAGCAACAATGGAGAGACGATTGAACAGGTGACGATCAGTCATGTAGATACGGACGAAATACAGGTGTTGAATGTCGATGCAGTCATCGTAAATCATGGACTAAAATCCGATTTCGGCCCGCTTCGGGATTGGGGGCTGGATATGGGTGAGTGGCATGCCCGAGTGAGCGAAAAGCTGGAAACGAATCTGTCGGGGATTTTCGCGGCAGGCGATTTTGTTGAGTACGGAAGTAAGCTGTATCTGATTGCTGGTGCGTTCACAGATGCCGCCCTTGCACTGAACAGCGCGAAGCTGTACATTGATCCAGCAGCTGACAAAGCGGCATATGTATCTTCTCATAACAGCCGTTTTAAGGAGAAGAACCGCGAGCTTGGTGTCGTGGAGTAGAGTAAGATACGGAATTAAGTTAAATAGGATCGGGTTTAGATAGACAAACGAAAAAGAACTTCCGCGACTACGATTGATGTGGTTTTGGAGGTTCTTTTTTGTCAGGTTACTGACTTCTCGTTCTAAAAGGTTGGATACCATACATCCTATAGAAT
This sequence comes from Paenibacillus sp. FSL H8-0168, assembly GCF_038592955.1. Classification (NCBI taxonomy): domain Bacteria; kingdom Bacillati; phylum Bacillota; class Bacilli; order Caryophanales; family Paenibacillaceae; genus Paenibacillus; species Paenibacillus sp. FSL H8-0168. The sequence goes on from NZ_CP151948.1 coordinate 1,568,000, forward strand.
AAAATGAAGAATGATTCGTAGTAAGCAAATGGACAAGCATTAAAAAATTAAACGAACCTACCATAGAAAGTATGGACGGGATTGAAAGGTGACATATGAAGAGACGAACGGAGCAACAGGAAGCGATTTTGGCAGATATTATTCAAAAGGCGGAGCCCTTTGTACAGCAGCAGTTGGAGCATGATCATAGTGGTCACGATTGGTGGCATATAGACCGGGTGAGAAAGCTGTCCCTTAAAATTGCTGCCAAAGAGGGCGCAGATTCGTTTATTTGTGAGCTGGCAGCACTGCTACATGATGTAGCGGATGAAAAATTAAATGATTCCAAACAAGCGGGGCTAGATAAAGTAGAGCAGTGGCTGCGTCTGCATATCAGCGATCCGAATGTAATCACGCACGTGATGACTATTATAGCTACGATGTCCTACAATGGTGGACAAAACCCGCCTATGGAGACGCTGGAAGGTCAAGTTGTGCAGGATGCGGATCGGTTGGATGCTCTTGGAGCGATTGGGATTGCAAGAACCTTTATGTATGCAGGCTCAAAAGGCAGTATGATGCATCACCCGGATAAAGACTTTTCACAGCATGAGTATCGTGCCGCAGGTAAAAGTGCCATATACCATTTTTACGAAAAGCTACTCAAGCTCAAAGATTTAATGAATACCACTTATGCCCGAGAGCTGGCGGAGGTTCGGCATCAATGGATGGAGATGTACTTGGAGCAATTTTATAGAGAATGGAATGTGGATAATAAATAGAGTGTTTCAATAAGGCTGTTTCCTCTAACCGAGTATATCGGAGGGGAAACAGCCTTTTTTTTATAAATGTCATATTGATATTATCGAAAATGTGTGTTATTTTATTGTTAATAACAAAATGATAATAACAAAATATTATAAACTATAAAGAAAGCAGGGAAGCGGCTATGTTTGGATTTAATTTTGTTAAATTTCAGCCCAGTGAATATGTGATGAAGGTGAAAAACGGGAAGGTGGTTCGGGAGGGTGTTGGATTATCTTTTTATTATTACGCCCCGACCACCTCGGTCGTCGTCGTGCCCGTCTCTTCCATTGATGTACCGTTCATGTTTGAGGATATGACGAATGATTTTCAGGCGGTGACGGTGCAGGGGCAACTGACTTATCGAATTGTAGATTATCGGAGAACGACGCAGATTTTAAACTATACGTATGACTTGAAGGAACGACGCTACATTTCGGATGATCCGGGTAAGCTGGCCCAACGGGTGATTAACATCGCCAAAGTGCTTACCAAAAAGTATTTGGAGCGTGTCCCGCTCAAAGAAGCTGTTCAGTCCAGTGAACGTCTGGCCCAAAACATGACGAAGGATATTGCTCAGCATACGGAAATGGAAAAGCTCGGCATTGAGGTTATGGGGTTGTCGATTTTGGCGATTCTACCCAATAAGGAGACGATGAGAGCGCTGGAGGCTCAAGCGAGGGAAGAGATTCTTCGCAACGCGGATCACGCTTTGTATGAGCGTCGTAATGCATCTATTGAGCAAGAGCGGCGTGTGAAGGAAAACGAGCTGAACACCGAGATTGCAGTGGAGACGAAAAAGAAACAAATCCGCGAAACTCAACTCGATGCCGAGCGTTCTGTGAAGCAAAAGCAAAGCGAGATGAAAGAGGAGCAGCTACGATTTGACACGGCCTTGGAGGAGAAAAAGCGTGAGCTGATTGAGCTGACCGTAACGAATAAAAAGGCAGAAGCCGATGCCAAGGCCTACGAGCTGACAGCAGTCATGAAATCGCTGCAGGATGTTGAGCCGAACGTACTTCAAGCTATGGCCAACATGGATATGAGCCCGGATAAGCTAATTGCGATAGCATTCCAGGAGCTTGCAGAAAATGCAGGGAAAATCGGTCAGCTGAATATTACACCGGATCTGCTGCAAGGTCTCATGTCAGATACGGGAGCAAACGGATCAGCAGGATCGAGAGGGTCTGGAGGAAGAACACGATGAGCAGCCGAATGACAGAGCAAAAGATCATTTTAGTGAAGCGTAAAACGCGACTGGAGGAACTGATTGTCCGATACAATACGGTGCAGCAGGCTCGCTTCTTTATGGAACGGCTGGGTGCGGATTTCAGTGATTATGTGCTGGAGGACGAGAATTACCGCAGGGCGGTGGCAACGGCTACGTCGGAGTTAACGGCCTTGGGTCGTGTTCAGATTGTGGAGCGGGAGCATGTGCCGAACTTTATTTTTGGTGAGCAGGATACAGTGGTGGTGCTGGGTCAGGATGGGCTGGTAGCCAACACGTTAAAATATTTGACTGAGCAGCCGCTTATCGGTGTGAATCCAGATCCATTGCGCTGGGACGGGGTATTGCTGCCGTTTACTGTATCCGACCTGCGCTGGGTGGTGCCGGATGTATTCGTGCACAGACGGCCAATTAAGGAAGTTACGCTGGCTAAGGCCCAATTAAATGATGGCCAATCCTTGTATGCTGTAAATGATTTGTTCATTGGGCGCAAAACTCATGTCTCCGCGAGATATGAGCTAAGACTGGAGGATCAGGTAGAGCAGCAATCCTCTAGCGGCATTATCGTTTCAACCGGATTGGGAGCGACAGGCTGGCTGACCAGCGTGCTTGCTGGAGCGGCCGGGATTGTCGGCAGTGCTACACGGCATCCAATCTCGCTGACTCCAGGCCAGCTGATGCCAGGTGCAGCCTTCAGTCAGGAAGGGGCAGTAGACGGAACGAGTCAGGATCATCGTGCAACCTGGAGTTTGCCATCACTTTATTTTACAGTGAGAGAACCCTTCCCCAGTCGAACGACTGCTGCGGATCTTGTGTTTGGTCAGGTAGTAGCCGAAAAGCCGTTACGGATTGCATCGCAGATGCCGGAAAATGGAGTTATTTTCAGCGATGGAGTGGAAAGCGACTTTCTGGAGTTTAATGCTGGCATTGAGGCGACCATTGAACCAGCGGAGAAAAAAGGGCATCTGGTCGTGTAGAGGTTTGTACAGGACGGCAATGGGTAATTATGAGTAAGGTACAACCATCAGATGAAATTAAAAAAGGAGGAATCAACATGAGCGACCACACTCAAGACGAAGCGAAAATCCGCAACAAGAAGGACGAGGACGGAGATTCCTTGATGGAGAAAACGAAGCTGGAAAATGGCGTGGATATCGAGCCTGAGGCTGATGAATGGATTGCGAAGCCCTCACCAGTGTCATACGATGATACGAACTCCTCTTCGAAGAAATAAGGCTCTTGCGTCCAAATAGAGCAGTGATGCAAAGACAGATGACCCCTAATTGGGTCATCTGTCTTTTTTACATAGGTTAGTTGAATCTGGAATATACCTTCCATACGAGCTCACGGCGGCTGCTTACATCTGTTTTCAAGAAAATCGCTTTCAGATGATCCTGCACCGTGTAGGCAGTAATATGAAGTGCGCCGGCTAGCTCCTTGGTCGAAAAGCCTTGAACAATGAGCTGGACAATCTGTCTCTCTCGTTCGGACCATGAGTACACCTCAGCCATAAGCGGCAGCATGTCAGTTGCTTTAGCAGCCTCAAACCATACGGCTAGCTGCTTCTGTCCGCCTTGCAGAAGGGTGGCTCTGATGGTTACCCATGGGGTTCCTGTGTCTGCGGAAGGGATACATAGTCGGGCTGGTGCAGTGGCAGTGGATAGCGCTCGCAAGCAAACCGCCCGGACAGGAGCCGGAAGGCTGTCTTCATGGATTCCCTCCTGCTGCCGAAGAAGCTGTAGCCACTGCTCTGCTACTGTATTGGACGAGATCGGTTCTAGCTTATCGGAAAGCATGAGAACCCCTGGCTCAAGTTCAATTTCCGTGATCGTGGCAGGGGCTGGAGATAAACCGACACTGGCCTGACGCAGATGGTAGGCTATGGACGGCGCTAACGCTTCAAGTAGTTGTTGCTCTTCCTCGCTGAATACAGGCTTTCCATGATGACGGAACAACGTAAGAAATCCCCAACAGCTCCCTTTGTACATAAACGGAACACGCAGCTCGTCCCCGAATCCAGCGGGTTGCAAAACATCTCTATATCGTGTGCTCCGGTCCGGTTGGCCTTGTGTAGACCCATGAAGCGTCGCTACAGACTGTCCTTCTCGCACCAACTGATCATATTTCATCATATCGTCGTGCAGATATTCGTATTCTAGCAGTTTGTTATGAATGTCCTCCACACCCGACTCTGTAAATGCCCCCGTGGAAAGCAGCGTACGCGGATCTACTGAGGTACAGCACGCCGCATCGAAAGCAACCTGAGTACGCAAGCGGTCGATTAGGGTGTGCTTGTACGTTAGGGATGAGGGGGCTTTTTTTCCCAGATCCATGATCTGCTGTCGAGCGTCCTTGAGCTGTGCAAATTGCCAGTATTGTGCGTTCATCATTTACTCCTATCGTGAAAGCTGGAGATTCTCAAGCGCGCTTATTTAAATCCCACATTTATGGGATGGTGGATATTCGTATTATCTTTATAATTGAGAATGATTCTTAATAAAATCTACAATAAACGAATGGTCTGAGAAGATCAAGGCTAGATGTTTGGAGGAAAGCACATATGAGACATACCCCTATTGGAAATACGGACTCAAACCAACCTATGAGCTGGAATCATCCGAATGTGCATAAGTACGCGGATACGATTGCTTTAAAAATACCTGGATATGCTCATTTGTATGAGATGACAGACTGTTTGATAACCGCACAGCTTGAGGCACAAGCTCATATTCGAAATATAGATCCAAATGTGCTAATTGTCGGAGCTGGAGGCGGCCAGGAATTGATTACGCTCGGAGAGCGCCATGAAGCATGGTCCTTTACGGCAGTTGATCCCTCCGAGCATATGCTGGATTTGGCACGTAAGCGTGTGACACATGCGGGCATCAGTTCAAAAATATCGTTTGTTGCAGGTACGTTGGAAGAGTCATCCAGAGAACCGATCTATGACGCTGCTACCTGCCTGCTGGTGCTTCATTTTCTTCAGAGCTTGGAAAGTAAACAGGCATTGCTACGCCAGATATCCGCTCGACTCAAGCCGGGTGCACCTTTTTGTCTAGCTTCTATTAATGGGAATCCGCAGGAGCCTTCTTTTTTCCTCCAAATGCAGGCGTGGAAAGGTCATATGCTGAGTCAGGGCATTTCACTGGAGGATTGGGAACGATTCGCTGCTTCCATCGGTCGTGAGTCAAACCCGGTGTCCAATGCGGCAATACAGGAACTGTTGATAGATGCAGGCTTTACCCACATCACCCGGTATTATGGCGCTTTTTTAGTAAATGCATGGTTTGCGGTTAAAGAGGGAGAGACGACTTATGACAAAGGATAACATCATCATCATTGGCGGGTATGGCCATGTTGGAAAAATTATATGCACGGAGTTAAGTGAAATGTTTCCCGGCAAGGTATTTGCCGCAGGTCGTAGTCTGGAGCGTGCCACTGAATTTAGTAGACAATCGAATGGTAAGATACGGCCCTTGCAGCTTAATATTCATGAGCCGATGGACCCGTCAATATTAGAGCAAGCCAAATTGGTGATCATGTGTCTGGATCAGGACAATACGGCCTTGGTACGTGCCTGTCTTCAACATGGGGTGCATTACATGGATATTACCGCGAATGCGGACTTTTTGAGTCAGGTGGAGCAGTGTCATCAGGAGGCCCGAGCTTATCAGGCCACAGCCCTATTAAGTGTAGGATTAGCTCCGGGACTGACCAATCTGTTGGCACTGCAAGCGACACAGCTCATGGATCAGACGGATGAGTTGAATATATCTTTGATGCTGGGCTTGGGAGATCGACACGGTCAGGCTGCCATTGAGTGGACAGTAGATCAGATTCATGCCGATTTGGAGGTTATAGAACAGGGACGCCCTGTGACTCGAAAAAGCTTTACCGACGGCATAGTGGCAGACTTTGGTGCAGGAGTGGGTCGTCATCGGGCGTATCGATTTCCTTTTTCGGATCAGCAGACACTTCCTCGTACGCTCAAAGTTCCTACGGTCAGCACACGCCTTTGCTTCGATTCGCGCTTGACCACCCGGCTTCTGGCAGGGCTTCGAACGATAGGAGTGTCAGGTCTACTCCGACAGAAAACCGTGCGTGATGCAGTGGTTCGCAGCTTTGGCAAGGTACATATAGGAGGGGATGCTGTAGCGGTCAAGGTAGATGCTCGAGGAACTCTCAATGGCAAGGAGACGAAGGTCGAATGCCGGCTAAGGGGGCACCATCAGTCTGATTTAACCGCTAAGGCAACCGTCTTTGCAGCGCTCGCCCTGTACCGTTCAGAACTTCCATATGGTGTATTTCACATGGAGCAGGTTTTTTCGTGGAATCGCATGCAGGCTTGGATGGGGCAGCAAGTAGCCGTAGATATTCAGGTGAACGGACAGCAAGTATAAAAGTCATATATTATAATAAAGGACTCTCATATAATCCAAGCTTATTTAGCAATGTATTGCGGATAGGTCTTGGATTTCTTTTCCTATTGAATTACACTAGAAAGAAGTACATATTTTTGGAAAAGACCTAAGGGGAAGATATGAAATGTGGAACCCCTATGAAAACAGCAGACAGCATACGCACGATTTTACAATAAAATATCGATTTTACACGCCGGAAGAAGGAGGCAGGAAACAGTTGCCTATTCAGGGTTATCGCTGTGATTTTGCCTATGAGAGCGATGAAATCACGACGACGGGAATTTATGCCATACATCCTGAGTTTGAAGATGAAGATGGTCAATTGATCATGGATACCGAGCATCCGGTTCACCGGGAAGGACAGGCGAGAATGTGGGTTTTGTTTGGAGAAATGAGGGAAAAGATACACCGACACCGGATACAGGTAGGAACGAGGGGATATTTTATGGAAGGCCCGCGCCGTGTTGGTGAAGTTGAAGTTACAAGCCTGGTAGGCCTCTTGACCAATCCGGTCAACTAGCTAGCTGCTAAGGAGTCGATAAGAGATGGATATCGCTTATATCATAGATTTATTACGTAAACACGATGTGACCTTAGCTCCAGGCTTATCCATACAAGAGGTTACCGACGTCGAAGGCAGGTATGATATTCACTTCCCGCCCGATTTGAGGGAGCTTCTAATGAGTGTTCTTCCCATCGGTAAAGGCTTTATCCCTTGGAGAGATACGTCACCACAGCGGATGGGTGTAATTCGGCAAAGGTTGAATTGGCCGCTGGAAGGTATGATTTTTGATGTAGAGCAGCATATATTCTGGCCTCCCGAATGGGGCGAAAAACCGACAGATTCGGCAGAAGCCGTTGCTATATGTAAACGTGAGTTTTTACGTGTGCCCAAGCTAATCCCGATCAACGGACATCGATATATCCCAGAGCAGCCATCTGAAGAAGGAAATCCGGTATTTTCCGTGTATCAAACGGATATTATCGTGTATGGGGAATGTTTGCAGGAGTATTTCAAGCTGGAATTTGGAGAGAAGCCTTATGAACAAATTGATTTTAATGCCGTAAAAAAGGTGCGTTTTTGGAGCAACTTTTTTGAGTGAGTGTCAGGAAGATGAATAAGTCGAAACGAAGGAAGGGGAGCATGATGTGAAGGTGGAGCAGGATTTGGAAGAAATCAAAGAAAGGTTGACCCAGATCGAGACCAAACTGGAACAAAAGTCGACCTCCAAGAGAATCTTGAAGTACATGATCATCATTTTCTTGTCTATTTTTTTTCTTTTATTTCTAATAGGAATTATTCAATTTGTTTCAACCTAATCGGTGCAAGAGGATGAAGGAAGGGAGCTATTTATGTCCATAGAAGCGATTGTTTTTGATCTGGATAATACTCTTATTCATCGCAAACAGGCGTTTGCAGCATATACAGAGCGCTTTATAGAACGATTTATTGTGGCAGAAGAAGCTGCGATCCGCGCGGCTGTCGTTGAACAGATACGTTTGGCGGATCAGGACGGATATCGGGATAAGAGGGAACTGTATACCGAGCTGCATGCAGACTTGGAACTGAAAAATCCCGATACGTCAGTACAAGAGATGTTGGGCTTTTGGTATGGTGAATTTCATAAGTTTACGGTGTTGATGGACGGGGCCAAGGAAGTGCTGTCCGAACTGCGGTCGCGTGGCTTGAAGCTTGGTATTATTACCAACGGCTCACTCCGTACGCAGCAAGCGAAAATCGACCGAGTTATGCTGAGGGATTATGTCGATTCTATTATCGTATCGGGCGGCGTCAACATCCAGAAGCCTAATCCTCGAATTTTCGAGTTGGCTCTGAATGAGCTGGGCATTGTCGATCCCGGCCATGCCTGCTATGTAGGCGATCACCCGACAAATGATATTCGTGGTGCACAAAGTGCAGGATTGCATACCATCTGGCTGGAAGGCTTTATGACGTGGCAGGAAACGGGCATTGTACCGGACTATCAGATTGGGAGTTTGCGTGAAATCACAGGTTGGCTGGATCGTCGCAGTTATTCAACGAATAAGGAGGAGGGTGCATCATGAGTATGGAGCAGCAATCGAATCCCATTCTCTTATCGTTCCCTGACCAATTCCAGACGGAACGATTGACCATACGCGCTCCGCAATGGGGGGATGGGGCGGCAGTCAATGAGGCGATACGAGAGAGTGCGAATGAACTGCGGCCTTGGCTTCCGTTTGCAAGAAATCTTCCTACGGCAGAGGAATCTGAAATCCGTTCGCGCCAAGCCAGACTTAAATTTCTGGATCGGTCTGATATGATGTTGTACATATTTGATACGGTTTCGGGAGAATTTGTAGCCAGCAGCGGTCTGCATCGTATTGATTGGGATGCACGAAGATTTGAAATTGGGTATTGGCTCAGAACATCATGGACCGGAAAAGGCATTATCACAGAGGCCGTGCACGGTATTACGAATTTTGCCATACAGCATTTGAATGCCAATCGGGTGGAGATTCGTTGTGATTCCAGAAACACACGCAGCGCCAAGGTAGCGGAACGTGCAGGTTTTACACTGGAGGGGATTTTAAGAAACGTCGAGTATGATGAAGAGGGAAGCATGGCACACCAAATGGTTTTTGCCAAGGTGCGTGGTATTGAATTCTAGTATCCTCACATGAACAGTTTGGAAGTTGCTGATGGTTTGTACGATATTACGGAGGCTCATTATGATTAATTATATTATGAAAAATACAGACAAGTTAGTGTGCATACAATATGTCATCAGCAAAAGGTTCAGCAATCTTGCAAGCGCTATCCAAAAGAGGATGCTTTACGAATTTCCAGCAGCTTGGCGAAGATGTCCCAGCATTAGGACAGGTGATTTAGCATGAGGAGCGTTCGTAAGAGCATCATCAGGAAGGCCAATCGGGAAATAAAGGCGAAATTCCGCTGGAAGGCCCGCGCTGCGTACCTAATTGCTGTGCTGGTCACGATTTTGTTGGGTTTGGGAAGCCGGGTTTTCTCCTCCCAGTTGCCTGAATTCGTTGCTAATCACTTTGGGGATGCTTTGTGGGCGTGCATGATTTATTTTGGGCTGAGAATGTTGTGGGTGAATCGTCAATTGTCTGTAGCCCTGTGGGGCAGCTTGCTGTTTTGCTTCGCCATTGAGTTCAGCCAGATGTACCAGGCTCCCTGGATTAACCACATTCGGGCAACGACGCTGGGCGGCTTGGTGCTTGGGAAAGGGTTTCTGACCGCGGATCTGATCAGGTATACAGTTGGCATTGTGGTATCCTGGGCGCTGGATCAAGGCTGTCAAAAGCTGGCGGGGAGCAATACACGTAGAGACAATGACAAACCACTCAAATAACCTGAAAAGCGAGGGTTGCGCTTGAAACAAAAGGGAAAGCGTCACAGGTTGTTCGGTAAGATGATTGGATTATGCGCAGGATTCAGCTTGTTGTTTGCGACCATACTTATCCCAGGGCAGGCACTGGCCGAAAGACAGCTTGCGGCGCCTCTTCGATTCGACTTTGGCCCAGGGAACGTAGCTGACGGCTGCACCCAAGTCACTGCCAAGGATGTTTACACGCCTGAGCGAGGCTATGGATTTACCGATCTTTCCAAGGTGGATGAAGAGGATCGTGGTGGAAGTGATGCTATACGCTCAGATTTTGTTCGTGTTCAAGGATCATCATTTGTCGTCAATTTACCACCTGCGGATTACACGCTTTCCCTTATTGCCGGAGATACTGCCGGAAACACAGACATTACGGTTAAAGCCGAGTCCATTGTCAAGGTAGAACCTACTACCAAAACAGCAGGACAATTTGTCGAGGCTGGATTTGAACTTGCACTCATCGATGGTCAGCTCGAATTGTATTTCTCAGGTAATGAAGCGAAGATTAACGCTTTGGTTATTACTCCAAAGGATGCTCGAACGGCTGGAGAACACCCTTCGGTATACCTTGCGGGAGATTCTACGGTTCAAACCTATAAATCCGCGATGAAGCCTCAGGCGGGCTGGGGGCAAATGATTGCTCCGTTCTTCACAGATGAGCCTATTTTTGTGAACCGTTCTATTGGTGGACGAAGCACGAAAACCTTTCTGGTACAAGGGCGGTTAGATGATATTTTACGCAATATCCGTCCAGGAGATTACCTGCTCATACAGTTTGGGCATAATGATGCCGCGATCAACAACCAAGAGCGTTATGTTTCACCCGCGGATTACAAAGTTTACTTAAAAACCTACATCCAAGGAGCCATGCAACGCGGTGCAACACCTGTGCTAATTACTCCTGTTGGCCGCCGAGATTATGATGCGGCAAGTGCCTCGTTTCGGATTAGTTTCCCGGAATATGTGCAGGCCATGAAGGAAACAGCATCGGAGACAAATGTTGCACTGGTCGATCTTAGCCGCTTGAGTGTAGCGTACTACGATACACTTGGCCTCGAAGGAACACTCCCGTTATTTTTACATGTGGAGCCAGGGGTGTATCCTGCATTTCCTGATGGAGTGAAGGATGATACACATTTTCAGGAATACGGTGCGGAGCAAATAGCTCGGCTGGTAGCTCAGGGAATACGTGAGCTGAATATTCCTTTATCCTCTTATGTACAGGCGGAAGATTCGCAATAAAACATTATTTCCATAGTCATGGTATACTTAGAAAATAAGCGGGCCCTACCCAAAGATAGCATTGCTTAGGCTTGGGTAGGGCTCTAATGTTCTGGATCTTAAGGAGGAAGCGAGAATGACAGTCGCTCAACTTCATAATCTTATTAACGGTCAACTCCTGTACAATCAGCATCGGAGTTTATTTTATATGCGCGAGGGTTCTGTTCTGTTAGGACCTTCAACAGAAATGACGTACTGGCTGACGCAGAGAAGCTCGGAGCTGATCCTCATGCTTCAAAGCTTGAAGCGCCAGCATACGTATAACGCTTTTGTGACGGATGTAGCGGCTAAAATACTGTCCCAGTTTGTAAATACCAATCAGTATCTACATTTTCACACAGATCATGCGAGGGAGCTTACGGAGCTGTATGATCGACTCTTCACTCGGATTGAAAAGTTGTTCCAGAAGAAATCTATAGATAGAGCAATCCTGGACTTGCTGCTTCAGCAGCATTATGGACATTTGAGAGATTTTTTAACTCGTACCAATGGACGTGAAATGTTTGCTAAGTATGCAGAGTGTGAGTATACCTTTTGGATACCTTGTGAGGAATATACGCCGGAGTTGCAAGCCAATCTACTAGGATTGGACATTGCTCGTTTGCAAGAGCCTGTTCTAGATGTTGGTTGCGGATCTGAGGCACGGTTAATTACTTATTTACGTGCCTGTGGAATTGAGGCTTACGGAACAGATCGGCTGGCTGAAACAGAAGGTTGTGTCACTCGAGGAGATTGGTTAGAGACCACCTTTGGAGAAAGTGCATGGGGGACGATCATTTCACATATGGCATTCTCCAATCATTTTATACATCATCATCTGAAGGCAGATGGTAATATTCATGAGTACGCTCGCAAATATATGGAATTGCTTAGAGCCATTCGGCCAGGAGGGAGTTTTATTTACAGTCCGTGCCTTCCGTTTATGGAAGAGCTTTTGGATGCCCGAATGGGTTATCAAGTAGAGTATATCCAGTCATCTGAAGGTTACAGGGCCACGAAAATAACGCGTGTACATTCATAAGCGCGAGTAGTAGTCCATTCATTTGTCAGATTCATTCTTGGAATGGTAGTATAAGGATAGATATTACTCTATTTGGGATTCTGTTAATGATAAAGATTCTCATGAAGCTAATTAGATACCATTAGAGGATGATCATTAGCAGTATGGCTGCACTGAATAATATTGATTAGCTTACGGATAACGGAATTTTCAGGAAAGATTAAATCATATTTTCCTAAAAGCCGATATATGGGAATGAGGCGAGAACATACTGTTATTATACCCGCCCGAAAATGGAAGTATATAATTTGGGTTAGGAGAGTAGAAGAAGTGTCAGATCTGTATACGAAAAAAGAAGTAGAAGATTATGTAACGAACGTGGTTTTCGAACGACCTTTAGGTGTAAGCATTTCAGCCATTTTATTGATCTTTAATGGGGCACTTCTGTTGGTGACCCAGCTATTGACGCTTAATGCATTAAATGAGGCTTCTACGTTAGTAGGCATTTGTAGGGGCATGTTTCAAGGATTTATCGCGTTACTCGGTTTGGCAGGGACGACTGCCGGTGTCGGTATGTTATTTGGTAAGAAGTGGGCTTGGTGGCTGGCAGTATTTTATTTTACATATGAGACCATGCGTTATACGTGTGCAATTCTGTTTATTCCGGATATCCCTCCAACGTTGGGCGGTGTACAGCTAAACCCTGCTCTATACTACGTAAAATATGGTATGCGTATTATTTGGAATTTGTTGTTTACGTTGTTCATGTGTCGTAGTAAAGTCACAGGTTTTTTTCAAACAAGTGGAATCAGCAAGTGGAGAGCATGTATTGTATTATTCTTCATAAATGGAGTGATGGTTGGGATTGGCTGGTGGCTGATAAGATAGGTTCTTCGATGTGAAGGAGGAGATGGATAATGTCAATGGAAACGTTTCCGATTTTAGAAACCGATAGGCTTCGTTTAAGACAGCTTACAGTAGGGGATGCGGAGGATGTGTTCGGCTATTTCTCCAAGGATGAGGTCACACAATATTATGACTTGGAAAGCTTTACAGAGGTAGAGCAAGCCGAAAAATTTATTCGTTCGATGCTAACCAGATATGAGAAGCAAGAGGGCTTTCGTTGGGGGATTACGATAAAAGAAGCTCCTGAGCGGATCGTGGGTACAATTGGATTCCATAACTGGCACAAGGAGCACTCCCGTATTGAAATTGGGTATGAGCTGGCACCGGAATATTGGCGGCAAGGTCTGATGACAGAAGCGATGAAGGTGGTCGTGAATTATGGCTTTCAATTGCCGCAGGTTCACCGTATAGAAGCCTTCATTGATCCAGATAACGAAGGCTCCAGACGGCTACTGCTCAAAAGTGGCTTTACTAAAGAAGGTCACCTGAGAGACTATTTTTATGAAAAAGGTCAGTTTGTCGACGCTGTTATTTTTGGCTACCTTCGGAAGGAGTTTTCCGTGGATCGGTAAGTTTACAAATATCCCTTGTCTCCGTATGGCTGGAGTCGATCAAGCCAGGTCTGCTCCAGCTTTGTCAGTGCATCTTTGACATCAAAGAACGCTGAGTCCTTTTTCTTCAAAACGTCCAGCACTTCAAATTCAAACGAATCTTCGCCATACTCATTCCATTCCTGTTGCAGTTGTTTATTCTTAAATCCACCCATGTTCAGCTCAAAACGCCGTCCATTCAGCGACTTTAAATTCGGCGTGGAAGAGACGAAAATTTTTCCATTACGTGTATTGCGAATGCAATAGATTCCTGCCTCTGTCTTCATCTCCATGTACTGCTGCACCAATTCTTTTCTTCGATTCATTGTCGAATCCTCCTATTGTATAAACGTTGAGCTTCAAGATTCCTTCAACCAATATTCACTGCCATCCGGCTTGCGATCCAATAGACTATATTCAATCATATATCTTCGCACCGTGACATAATCGTCATACACTTCCTGTAAAATCGCATTGATATCCTTCTCATGATATATTTGTCCCTTCACAAAACGGCCCGCAATTTCACGTAGCACAATCAGCTTGTGCTTTTCTTGCATTTTAAAGGTTTTCAGGCATCCGTCTGTCCCATTCGGAAAATACTTCGTGAGTACCTTTTGCCTTTCGTCTTCCGTAATGTTGTAGCGTTCGTCCACCATCCGTGCTCCTATGGGTACTTCTACAATGGCAGGAGCGTGGCGGTCTTTCTCCTTTAGCAGCTCCATTAATGTGAGAAATACCTTGGCTTGCCGTTCTTTTTCTTTGAGACCAAAGCGATGATTGCGTATGGTGGATGCGCTACCGATTCCGGTTTCCTTTTGAATGTCCGCATCGCCCATGCCTTGATAAAATAATTGGAGCAGTCGATTCTGATGATCCGTCAGTCCAGTCAGCTTTTTGTCCAGACCGATCAAATAGTCAAACACCGATCCGTACGTCCGCTCAATATGAAGTCGCATGTACCTCTCCGCGTCATAAAATACCCCTTGATCCTGATATATGATGCCTTGCTCAAATCGATGTCCGTCCAGCAGGCAAATTACCTGCTCTTCTTGGCGAATATATCCTCGCTTTAGTTCTTCGATTCCAGCATTCCAGAACAGTTCGGAATGATCCATTTTAGCAAACACCTCAATTAAATGATGATTATTTTATAGACAATATAACATTTTGTTTATTTTAAATCAATGAATGGATATTTATTTAGGGTCTCGACAATGTTCGCTATATACAAAAGAGACATCGGATTGTTATCATATGTAAATTATTGAATTGCATTAAGACTGGATAGTTGCTATATATTGTAATAAGGTGGGTTGGTAAACTATGAACAAAATGCGATTAGAAGAAGTCATAGAAAGTGGAGATTTAAAGGAAGCGGTAAGGATTATAGAGGAGATAGGTGAAAAGCTGGATTATACATTCACTCCAATATTATTGAGATATTTAGCAACGACGGATAGTGTATTGCTAAGAAATGTAATCGCCATTACGTTAGCTGATCTAGGAGACCGTGAAGCGGTGTTGCCTCTTATCGACTTGTTAAGAAATCCAAAGACCAAGGGGAATAGAGGAACACTGTTATATGCTTTAGAATTTTTTGACGTATCTACTCATGTTGTGGCGCTGGTAGATTTACTGGATGATACCTTTGAAGCGAGTAGACAATCCTATCAACTGATAAGTACCGTACAAGATAAAATTACTAAGGCGCAAAAGGACATATGTAGACAAAAGATAAGAAGAAAGCTAGCCGATTATAAAAACAAATATAAGCGTGACTTTTTGCTGGAATCTTTAGAGCTTTTTACATGATTCTTTTATTAGAGAGGTTTGGTTGGAGTGGTAAAAAAAACTGTTTTATTCGTGATCATCATTGTAATTGCATACATAGTTGTATCCATTACAACAGGAAGTCCGATAAAAAGAGTCCAATTTCGGAGTAACGCCACTGACTACCTACATAAAACGTACACTATGAACTGGAAAATTGATTCAATAGATTATGATTTTAAGAATGATAAATTTATAGCTAATGTGATCTCTGACTCAGGGATTTCTTTTTTGGTGGATGAAGACTATTATGGGCAAATGATGGATAACTATGCCTGTTCTATTTGGATGGATGAGATAAACACTGCCGTGACCAAAAAAGCAAAGGAAGTTACAGGATCAGATGCAGAAGTGATAGTAGATATATATAGTCTTGGAAGTCATACTATAATATACCGCGATGAAATTCCAAGCTATTCTACTGTTAGCCGAGCCTTCTCATCAAACGCTACAATTCTTATTAAAGGTAACTTTTCGGCCACTCACTATCTGCAAGAGATGTTGGAAATAAAGCAGTGGATTGTTGAAAAGAAGTATGATGCTTCGTTAACATTTAAGTCTGAGAAGGGGGAAATTTATTTTGCAATACCTGCAGAAGATCTAAAAAAAATAAAAAGTGTAGAGGATCTCAATCCTTATCGGCTTCAAATTAATTGATTATTCTACTCAAGAAGCTAAAAGTGATGCCTTAAAATGCTACATTCCTTAAAATTATTGTGAGGAGGTATGATATAAAATGAGGCCGAGATTTGCTGTCATTGACGATGAAAGTGGGCTCACTGTTGGTTATTGTAGAGATGTGGTTGGCTTAACGGGTGATATCATTGTCGAAACATATAAAAAGGTCATTTTTGAGCAATTTGTATTTAACGAAGAATTCATAGAAAACATAACGAAGTTAAAACAATCTATATACAACTTGTACATTGCTATTTTAAATGATGAAGAAACAGTGATTGGAAGCTATTATTATCACCTACCTGAATCTTACATAATCAATAAACTAAACTACAATAAAGGAAACTTCAATCTGGAGTTAACAGGTATACTTGAAACGAAGCCCTCCCCTGTGGAATTAAGATTATGGGAGTTTTTTAAGGGTGATAAGTCGCTTGAAAATAATATATGGCAAGGCTTTTCTAAAGAAGAACGGTCCGGGTGGCTAAACGTGACTAGAATACATTCTGCATCTAATCATTTTGCCAGACTGGATAAACGAGGAGAAGTCTACACCTTGGACGGCGAATACATATCTGATTTTACAACATTTTTCATAGCACTTGGTGAAGCGATTAATGGGCCCGGAGGGTACTATGGATTTAGCTTGGACAGTATATCGGACTGTCTCTGTGGAGGTTTTGGGACAGTAGGACCGTTCACGATCCATTGGGAAAACGCACATTATTTGTTGGAAAGATTCGAGGAAGAATGGGATCAAGAAGAGAGATGTTATGGATTTTCACCACAGCAATATTTTACGGATCTTTTAACGATCTTAGTATTAGGTGGTGTTACCGTGAATTTTTCTTCGAATTAAGATAGCTAAGCAAGAAGGGATTTTTGAAATGGAATATAAATTAATGCAACCACCTTTTGACATGAAAGAATACTCTGAAATGAGTGAAAACGAAGCTAAAGAACATTTTAATTGGTTTAAACAACAAATACCTTCGCGTTTAGAGCAACTTGGCGCATTTTCACAGATACATCTGGATTACAGTGATCGTTCGCTCATAGATATTTGGGAATGGTATTTAAGAAATGTACAGATTCAAAACAAAAGTACGTCAGAATTAGAAGAGGAGTATTCAGAGACTGAAGAATGATTGAAGAGCTATATATGTGAGAATAAACTCGACACAAAATCCCAAGCTTTTACACTGGATATTGCCATTTATCTAGGTGAGGTTGTAAAAAGTAATCACAGTGGGTTGGATTGGGGAGTTGTTTTTAAACCCAAGTCGTATGTTAGCCTTAATCGCCCTGTTATCACTGGTTTGACTAAGCAAAAAGATATGGATGTGATCATGATTTTATCGAATAAAATGTTTGCAGTATTAAAGGGACAACGTAACCCTAATGCTTTATTTGACATTTATCATACATGGAAAGAGTTTATTTGAAATCGCCGATAGGAATGGTTTAACGATGAGCGAATCTAATTGAGTGGAAGATCGGTAAAAAATTTGAATATTGTATAAAAAACAGAGGGCCGTAAGCATGTTAACGGCTCTCTTCGTCGTCTTCTGGCAAGTATTCGATCAGTTCACCAGGGAGTACGCCAAGGGTTCTACAAAGTGTGTTCAAGGTTGGAAAGTCAATTCGGGCGTTTGCGTTGGAGGCCAAAGCTTTAACCGTATTCCTATTAATTCCCGTAATAGAAACAATATCTTTCTGTTCGAGTCCACGGTCCTTCATAATTTTATCAAGAGAAAATCTAATCACAACAATTCCTCCAAAAAGTAATCAGGTAAACTAGTTGACATGTATGAAACATAAGTGTATATTTGTAATCAAGTAATCTAGTTAACAAGATTATAAGTAAACTAAGTTGATGCCTTTATAGTATCAAAATGCTTTAAATTTAGCAACAGTCACTATTTTGATAATCCTAAAACAATTAATGCGTGAGGAGGCTTAAAAATCGTATAGAAGTTTCCTTATAAAATTCATATAACAACGTTATATAATAATTTTAAGCGGTTTTTAAAATGGATAAATTGTAATACAGGTTAATATTTCATCGAACTAAGCTGTGATAAATGAACAAAGGAATGGAGCGAGGATGTATGACAGAATGGGTAATGGGATTGGAACGAGTATCCATGGTTCAGGGGCCATATGATTTACCTCATATGTATGAGATATGCGAGGGGATTCTGTATGACCATCAATATTTCTTTTACCTCGAAAATGGCATACTGTGTTTGCGCCATGTGAAGAAGGTGGAGCAATCATATCATACGCATCTTTATCTGGATGGAGAGAGCGGAGGCTTGCAACTGGCAGAGGGTGTACAAGGGGAAGTTATGCAAGTTGTCACGGATATCATCGAACGCTTACGCGCTAAGGATGGACTGACATTTTTATTCGATGAACTGCTGTGGCTACATGGTAGGGGACCCATTGAATTAAACCTTTTCAATAAGAAGGATGAAGTGACCCCAAGTGGCAGACAACTTGCTACGAAATAAATGATTTTTATGCTCTATATCATGGAACTTGTAGAAAAAATTATGATTTCAGTGAATGTACCAGTTGTTGACTGATAAAAATGAGCGGATACCGAATCAATATGGTCAATTCCACCACAACAGCATCACCAGAGGGAGTAAATCCAAAATCACCTCCCAATAATATGTTTTGCTGCTGCTTTGATGAAGGAAATTCCGGTTCATCCAAGCCATATTGTTCTTTGATTCTCTCTTTCGTTTCTTGATCTATGATAAGGTTCTCCTGTGCAAAGGTATAGCAGACAGGAACGCTTAATTGTATTAAAAGAAGTAATGCAACGGGTATAAGCACTTTTTTGCTTTGCATGGTTAGCTCCTAAGATCTCTGTTTTTGACCTCTTAACTTTTGTATCTACCATAATGAAAACAACTTAAAAATGCAACGGAAGAATGAGAAAATAATCCCTTTACAGGATTTTATGACCAGAATATAATGGTAAATAACAGCATCGATCTACATACACTGAGTTATCGGGGTATAGCGCAGTCAGGTAGCGCGCACCCTTGGGGTGGGTGAGGTCGTGGGTTCGAATCCCGCTACTCCGATTTCAATCAAAATGTCCTGCTGATGCAGCTAATGCGTCTGCCGGGCGTTTTTTTTTTGAATATTACATACCCTATCGGTCTATGTATCTACTGGGTTGTGACGAGCTAGTCGTATGCAACCAACGTATGTACTTGTGGAGTATTTGAGGGGGGATATGATGAAGCCACCTCTGCATTGGATTCGGAGGCGGAAGTGGCAACTCAACAATCGCTGGCGGAATGGTCTGCTGTTTGACTTTTTTAATTTGCCTATAAAGATTCCTGAAGGGTCTTGGAAGAAGTGCTGTAATCAGCATAACGGGGAAGCACAATAGTGTAGTATATTCCTACAATAACGGTACAGACCCCAACTAATAAAAACAAGAGCTCAATTGAAATAAATGAAGGAAAGCTTATAGCAATGAAACCTAATGTAAGAGATTGGGACAGCATCATTAACGGATTAATCAAACCTTGCACACGTCCCATCATTTGAGGATCTACAATACGAGGAAGCCATCCTCCTATGCCAATGTTAATGAACGGAAGTATCAGTGCAATGACAAAATTGATAATCAGAAAAGCGTAGATGTGGTCAACAAATCCTAGTATGCACATACCTATTCCGGCTACCAGAACTCCCGCTGCAATCATTTGGTGTAGCTTTAGCTTGGCGGAGATGAGAGAAGCGATTAGGGTACCAAGCAACACACCAGCTCCAAAAATAATACCTGTCCAAACCATATACTGCTCATAGTTGCCTGGAGCTAGCTTATATTTAAGAATAAACATCGGTAAAACGCTAAAACCACCATTTAAAATACCGAACATAAAAAAGCCTGAAACCAACCAAAGCAATAGTCTGTTGCGTAATATGTAAAGAAACCCTTGTTTAAAATCGATCATGACAAGTTTGAATTTTAATTGTTTGAATTGATGTGCCCCGTTCGGAAGGCGTACTTCCTTTGGAATTTTGCAGGAACGAATAAGCAGTGCAGACACAATAAAAGAAATAGCATCAATTAGGATGGCTCCAGTAATTCCAAAGTGCCAGTAGACGACGGCCCCTAGAGTTCCTCCAAATAACATGAAAAGACTCCCCATCATTTGATTGAGGCCTGCGGCAATGGTGTAATCATCTTCGCTTAATATCCCCTGTATAATGGCACTTTCGGCTGGGAAGAAAAATTTGGAGGCAGCACTACGAATGAAGAGGAGGGCAAATATCAAAGGAATCGAATCGACCCAAATAAAAATAAGCAAACATAAGGATAAAAAAGCGCTGATCCAGTCACAATTAACAGCAATTTTTTGTCTGTCCATCCGATCTGCCAGCACTCCAACCACGAGAAATACTACCAGCATCGGGAGCGAATACATTAACTCGGCAAGCGTTGCATAGTATGGCTGATTTGTAAACCGTTTCAACAAATAAAACATGAATGCAGTAACCCCGATAATTCCTCCCATTTGTGAGGCGAAGGTTGCCAGGAAAAACCTGACATAATTCTTGTTTCTGAGTACTTGTTTTAATCCAGTCACAGTTCCATCCCTTTCGCTTTCAAAGCGGTTTTTAGATGCCTAATTAAAATAATAGTGAAAAGTAGGAATATTGTACAGAAAAGTGACTTTAATGTCACTTTAAGTTTGAATTTGCATCGTATCAGACCCTCTGCCTTTTAAATTCTGCTGTTAACGATAATCATAGTGGGGTGGACTGGGAAGTTGTTTTTAAAATAGTTTGGCGTAGTATAAGGTGCAACATAAACTTAAATAACCAGCCGTCGGTTGAGATCCGACGGCTGGTTATTTAAGTTGCCAGGTGTTTGATTCCTGACTCACAAATGGATGTTAGTCTCCAATCTTAATGAAGCTAAGTCCTCGCCATTTGTAGTGATTACTTTTTTATACCTATCAAAGCTTTTCTTCTTTTTGTAGAATGGCTTCTTTTGATTGTCCGATATGTTGTTTGAAATAATCCATACGGTAATCGTCTATAATGGGGGGTAAGAATTACAGAATGACCCGATTCATCTCATTTACGCATGGATATGTTGAGAAAAAGGAAATGCTCATAGCTAGAAAACTTTATACAATGGAAGAGGACTAAGAACTGTGAAATTCGACTTTTGATGAAGGATTTCATATAATGTGAGCATATTGTGAACAACTTAAATTGAAGACTTAATAAAAAAATGAAAATGATTTCCGTCCAGCTATGAATTTCAAAATTTGACGGAGGGAACGAGATGACAATGGAAGAGAGCAACAGACAGGTACCCTGGCAGGCGTATTACGGACCTAATCTAGGTTATGTGCAGGACCAGTATGAAAAGTATGTAGCGGACCCCGGAACGGTTGACCCGGCTTACCGCGAGCTGTTTGATCAATGGGGTGAGCCGCCACAATCCGAATATTCGGCTGCTTCCATGATAGACAACAAATTGCAAGGCCCCCCCACAAGTGCTTTGGGGCACCTTGATTCAAACACATTGCAGAAAGCGGTTACAGCGGGGAAAATGGTGTGGAATATCCGTGAATATGGACATTTAGCCGCCCAGATTGATCCGCTGGGACTGGATGCAGAGCAGGATACACGCTTGCTTAATCCAGCATCTTACGGTTTAACTGAACAAGACTTGAAGGCTTTTCCAGCCTCTTTAATATGGGATAACGCTCCTGCGGGAACACTTAACGGATGGGAAGCCATTCAACGGTTACGTGTGGCATACACAGGACCGATTGCCTATGAATTTAGTCATATTCACAACGAGGAGGAACGCCGCTGGCTGAACAGCTATGCAGAATCTGGCTGGTCCTCCAAGCCACTTACAACACAGGAACGCAAGTCGTTGCTAGGCAGATTGGTAGAAGTAGAACAGTTCGAAGAGTTTTTGCATAAAACATTCGTCGGACAGAAACGTTTTTCCATCGAGGGTAATGATGTGCTTGTCCCTGTTCTCGACGAGATTATTCGTCTAACGACAAATGCAGGAGCAAGTCATGTCCTGATGGGTATGGCGCATCGCGGTCGTTTGAATGTACTGGCTCATGTGCTGGGCAAGCCTTACAGTAAAATTTTCTCTGAATTTCATCATTCGCCGAATAAGGATTTGATCCCGTCGGAAGGTTCCACAGGAATTAACTACGGCTGGACTGGCGATGTAAAATATCATCTGGGTGCTGATCGTTTTGTAAAAGATGGGGGAGCGGTGCAGGCCCGTCTGACATTGGCGAATAACCCAAGTCACCTGGAATATGTAAATCCGGTAGTACAAGGATTTTCACGAGCTGCACAGGAAGACCGCAGTGAGGCTGGTTATCCGAAGCTGGATGTGAGCAAGGCAGCTACAATTATTATGCATGGTGATGCGGCTTTCCCAGGTGAAGGTATCGTGGCAGAATCACTTAATTTCACGAATTTGCGTGGCTTCCGTAATGGCGGCACGGTCCATATTATTGTGAATAATCGTTTGGGTTTTACGACAGAGAGTGTCGATTCACGTTCGACCCGTTATGCCAGTGATTTGGCTAAAGGCTATGAAATTCCAATTGTGCATGTGAACGCGGATAATCCTGAAGCCTGCATTGCAGCGGCACGTATGGCTGGTGAATATCGCAATCGTTTCAAGAAGGATTTTTTGATTGATCTGATTGGTTACCGTCGTTATGGTCACAATGAATCCGATGACCCGGAAACAACACAACCGCTGGTATACCGTAAGGTGAAGAATCATCCGACGGTGAGCAAATTATATGCTCAAAAGCTGATGAAGCAGGGTATAGTGGATGAAGCGTTTAGTGCCGGCCTCATTGAAAAGGTCCAAAACAGACTGAAGGAAGCGCATGAGCATGTGAAGAATCAACCGGAACAAGAGCCGGAAATGACTCCTGTGAAGGCGAAAAAGAATCAGAATTCTATGGTACGTACTGCAGTGGAATTGAAAAAGCTGCGCCAAATCAATGAAAACTTACTCAAATGGCCACAGGCTTTTCATGTATATCCGAAGCTGGATCGAATTTTACAGCGTAGAAAAACCGCTCTGAACGAAGGGGAAAAGGTAGATTGGAGCTTGGCGGAGACGCTGGCTTTGGCCACCATTCTCGCAGACGGCAAGCCTATTCGTATGACAGGTCAGGATGCGGAGCGAGCTACATTTGCTCACCGTAACCTTGTGCTGCATGAGCCTGAAACAGGCCGTACACATTGTCCGTTGCATACATTGCCGGAAGCACGTGCTTCATTCAGTATTCATAACAGTCCATTGTCTGAGGCATCTGTCCTCGGCTTTGAATATGGCTATAACGTGTATTCTCCTGAAACGTTAGTGATTTGGGAAGCACAATTCGGCGATTTTGCTAACTGTGCACAGGTTATTTTTGACCAATTCATCTCCGCAGGCCGTGCCAAATGGAGACAGAAATCGAGTCTAGTGATGATGTTACCGCATGGTAGCGAAGGACAAGGACCAGAGCATACAAGCGCACGTCTGGAGCGTTTTCTCCAGTTGTCCGCACAAAATAACTGGACTGTCGCTAATTTGAGCAGTGCCTCACAGTATTTCCATCTGCTACGCCGTCAGGCTGCATTAAGCGAAAGTGAGGAAGCCCGCCCGCTTGTGATGATGTCGCCGAAGAGCCTGATTCGTAATAATCGTGTCGCTTCGCCTGCTTCTGAATTCAGCGAAGGAGCGTTCCGTCCTGTGTTGGAACAGCCTGGTCTGGGTGCACGTCCGGATCGTGTAGAGCGCATTGTACTGTGCAGTGGCAAGATTGCCATTGATCTCGAAGAAGCATTGGAAAAGGATAAGAATGAGGCAGAAGAGCGTCTGCATATTATTCGTGTGGAGCAGCTATACCCTTTCCCGGAAGAGGAAATTCGGAATATTTTCGGCCGCTTCCCGCATGTTAAGGAGTTTGTATGGGCTCAGGAAGAACCTAAAAATATGGGGGCTTGGAGTTACATTGAACCTCGTCTACGGAATGTAGTGCCACAGGGAGCGGAAATTCGTTACGCAGGCAGACCAGATCGTTCAAGCCCAGCGAGCGGTTATCAGCAAGTACACAGTCTAGAGCAACAGCGAATTATTCAATCGGCGTTGAAGCAGGATTCCAAAAACAATATTACACTTGGGAGGTAGCGGCTGTGAGCGATATTATAGTGCCAGCAATGGGAGAATCCATCACGGAAGGAACAATCTCCAAATGGCTTGTGAAGGAAGGGGATTCCGTAGGACAGGGAGATGTTCTACTGGAGCTGGAAACCGATAAGGTCAATCTGGAAATTAGTGCGGAAGAAGCAGGTGTGGTCCAGAAAATCCTTCGTCAGGAGGGTGATACTGTAGTCATCGGTGAAGCTGTTGGCTTGATCGGAAGCGGCAGTGGTGGTGCGGAATCAACCGGTGCTGGAGAAGTTGCAGCGACTCAAGCGCCTGAAGCACCGTCCGTAGCGACTTCACCGTCTTCCGTAGAAGGCGGCGGTAAAGCTGAAGAAAAGTCTGCACCGCCTATTTCATCGAATAGCGACGGGAATGGCCAGACGGCATCACCATCCGCCCGGAAGTTGGCGCGTGAGCGCGGGATTGATCTTGAGCAGGTACAGGGAAAGGACCCGCTGGGACGTGTTTTCCAGGAGGACGTAAAAACGCATAACAGCGCTGAAGTGTCACGTGCAGCATCTGTACCTGCGTCTCCCGCTACTAGCAAGCCTGCGCCTCCGTCTCCAGCACAAACGGAGTACAGCAAGCCTGTGGAACGCCAGCGGATGTCTCGGCGCAGAGCGACGATCGCTAAGCGTCTTGTTGAAGCACAGCAAACAGCTGCCATGCTCACCACTTTTAATGAAGTGGATATGACCGCCATTCTCGATGTGCGTAAACGCCGTAAAGATAAGTTTAAGGAAAAACATGATGTAGGTTTGGGCTTTATGTCCTTCTTTACAAAGGCAGTGGTTGGCGCACTCAAGCGCTTCCCTACCGTGAATGCAGAAATTAACGGCGATGATATCGTACTGAAAAAATACTATGATATCGGGATCGCTGTATCTGCCAAGGAAGGTTTGGTCGTGCCAGTTGTGCGGGATGCCGATCGTCTTGGCTTTGCTGAGATCGAGAAAAGTATTGCAGATTTGGCTGGCAAAGCACGCTCCAATTCGCTTTCTCTGGCCGACTTGCAAGGAGGAACGTTTACTATCACCAATGGAGGTATTTTCGGCTCCCTGCTGTCTACGCCAATTCTCAATACGCCGCAAGTGGGTATTTTGGGAATGCATAAGATCCAACTTCGCCCGATTGCCATCGACGAGGAACGCATGGAAAATCGTCCGATGATGTATATCGCGTTGTCCTACGATCACCGGATTATTGATGGTAGCGAGGCGGTTCGTTTCCTGGTAACGGTCAAAGAATTGCTGGAAGATCCGGAATCATTGTTACTGGAAGGATAAAATAAATCGGGCAAGGTATCTCCCCTTTACGTGTATGACAAAAGCAGACTCTTGCGAGTCTGCTTTTTTTCCTGCATAGTTATAACATAAGACAACTGACATTACAGGCAGTAGATGTAGAGAAGGGCGGGAACTGTTTTGGACAAAGACTTGCGCTATCCGATAGGATCATTCGTTGTTCCAGATACCATTACAGAAGAACAGCTTATCGCATGGATTCACGACATTGCTGAATTGCCTGCACAGCTGCGTCAGGCGGTCGAAGGACTGAATGAGCAGCAGCTCAATACGCCTTATCGCGAAGGGGGCTGGACGATTCGGCAGGTAGTTCATCATGTGGCAGACAGCCATATGAACAGCTATATCCGTTTTAAGCTGGCACTGACGGAGGATACGCCGACGATCAAGCCATATGATGAGGGGCGTTGGGCCGAAATACCAGACGCCAGGGAGCTTCCACTGGAACCTTCGTTGCAATTGCTGGAAGGACTGCATGAACGGTGGGTGACCGTGTTACGATCGTTGGGAGAGGATCAGCTACACCGAACATTTATTCATCCTGAATCGGGCCAGACGATCCGCCTGGAACGAAACATCGGCATCTATGCCTGGCATGGCAAGCATCACACAGCTCATATTACTTCCCTGAGAGAACGGAATGCATGGTGATTTTTAAAACTATATCCAAATGAATATAAGGGAATAAAAAAGAAACCTTCAATCCCACTTTAATCGTGGTTTTAAAGGTTTCTTTTCTTATTTCCTCACAAGGTTGATGACTTGGGCGAGATTGAATGTCCAGGTGCCTCGGAGTCTCCAGACAATGCGGAAACAGAGATCACCCCTGTGTTAACATGACGGTCGAGCCAGTCCACGATGTCACTCATCACCTCGTCGCGGTTTGTTTCATGAAGCATCTCATGGCGACCGTCAGGATAGAGGCGGTATTCGATGTCCTGAAGCTCTAAGCTTCGATACATTTCCACTAGTGACAACACACCTTTACCGAACAAACCCACTGGATCACGATCCCCGGCAAAAATATAAACTGGCAGTTTGGGATTGATGTGTTTCAGCGAGGAAGGCCAGTGGATTTCTTGCAATAGCCTGAAAAAATCCAGAAAAAAGCCTGTCGTGCATATAGCTCCACATAATGGGTCATGCACGAATTGATCTACTTCCTCAGCATCACGGGACAGCCAGTCGAACGCCGTACGCACCGGACGAAAGGCACGGTTAAAGCCGCCAAAGACCATAGCGTTGAGCAGCATGCTGCGATGATCCATTCCTTGCAACTTGGCTTGCAGTAGAGCAACTTGCTCTCCGAGTTTTAGGAGACCACGTCGTCCGTTGGTCCCCGATAAAATAAACCCGTGATACGTTTGCCGATCATCATACATAATTTTCTGGGTTAAAAAGGAGCCCATGCTGTGACCCAGCAAAAAACGAGACTGATCAGGGAATTCCTTAGCCGCAATTTCGCCTAGCTCCAGCATGCCGTTTGCCATTCGATTAAACGCATTAGCTCCCGGCATACCCAGCTTATCAGGATCACCAGCTGTGCGTCCGTGACCGATATGATCGTTGGCATACACGCCATAACCGCAAGCTGTAAGCTTTTCGGCCAGTCGGATGTAGCGATAGGACGTCTCGCACATACCATGCGAAATTTGAACAATCCCCTTAATGGGCAAATTCTGATCAGGCAGCCAGCGGTAGGCAAAAAGCTCTGTTCCGTCAGTTTCAGCGATGGTGAAGGTGTATTCCCGCATAATTAGACATCACATCCTTTAAGCATTAAGGAAGATAAGATCTAAGTACGGTCATTCCGTCATTCAGCGTGTAATCGCTCAGGTTAGCGGGCAACAGGAAGCAATCTCCAGCTTTACAGGAAAGAGACTCGGTATTATTGTTCCATGTCATGGTCCCACTGCCTTCACAAATCACGAGAATGGTGAAGCTGTCTTCCGTTGTAGAAAGTGCCCAACTTCCATCTACGATACCCTTTTCCACAACAAAATACTCACAGGCTGCCAACTGGAGCCATTTACCAGGCTGTAAGCCGTCCGTTTTCATCGTTGTTGCGCCTGCACCTTCGTAGGAGGTTACATTGAGGGAATCCTCGATATGCAACTCACGAGGCTTGCCGTCCAGTCCGGGGCGATTGTAGTCATATAAGCGATAGGTAGTATCCGAATTTTGCTGGATTTCAGCAACGACAACGCCTGCACACAGTGCATGTACGGTTCCGGCGGGGATGAAGAACGTATCGCCTGCTTCGACTGGAACCTGGCGCAAACTGCCGAGGATATCCCCACTTTCAAGAGCTGTGTGCAGACTCTCGC
The DNA here is from genome assembly GCF_038592955.1 of Paenibacillus sp. FSL H8-0168. Taxonomy (NCBI): domain Bacteria; kingdom Bacillati; phylum Bacillota; class Bacilli; order Caryophanales; family Paenibacillaceae; genus Paenibacillus; species Paenibacillus sp. FSL H8-0168. The sequence continues at coordinate 1,595,976 of NZ_CP151948.1, forward strand.
GGGTTACACCTTCGGTCAGACCATAAATAATCTTGGCATCTGGCTTGGCATCAAGCACGTACCACATTTCAGTTTTTCCTAATTCTCCGGCTGGAAGTCCTGCGTAATCATCTGTCGGGTGTACCTGAACGGATAAGTCATCATTACAATCCAGTAGTTTGATCAAAAGTGGGAATCGTCCGCCTTTTTCCGATACACCCTTGGCCCCGAGCCAATCCTGCCCGTAGGTCTCGCGGATTTCATCCAGTCCTTTGCCTGCCAGCTCACCATTGATAACCGTTGTTGTTCCGTTTGGATGATCGGCAATCATCCATCCTTCCCCGATATGTCCTTCTGGTGGGGTTAGACCAAATTGCTCTAAGGCCCGTCCTCCCCAAACTCTCTCTTTGAACTCAGGTTGAAATTGCAGCGGGTATGGCTTTAGCATAATTTCTCTCCTCCATAATGAGTAATGAGTGCGACCTAACAGAATAGGGAAATCAATAACGTGCCGCTGGGGCAATAAACTGGGATGAATAGCGCCCAAACGAGCTAAAAAAATGATATATGTAAGGCGGCTTAAAAAGTCGCTCATAACCTGAGTTTAAAATCCAACATTATTTCTTCTCAACCGCCACTACGTAAGGCGAAGCGGCTCGTTGTAATTGACGATAAATAATGCTTTGACCGCTGGAGACCGGGAGAGCAGAAGCCCATTGAAGAACGGCATCTGCTTCTTCACTGCCTCCGGCGTGTCCTGGATATAACACGGCAGTCAGAATGCCGCGTGGTCGCAGCAATTGTAAGGCAGCATCAAGTGCGACGAGCGTGCTGTCTGTATGGGTGATGACCGTAGGATCGGCGCCTTCGGAAGGCAAGTAGCCGAGGTTAAACATGACCGCAGCGACTTTGCCATGCAGCATGTCCGGAACGGCCTCCCGCATTTGCTCATGACCTTGTAGCAGTAGCGATACTTCTGCTAATGAAGGAGAAGCGTTTTCTTCCAGTCGACGACGGGCGCAATGCAGTGCTTCTTGTTGGATGTCGAAGCCATAGACACGGCCCCGTTTACCAGCAGCTTTTGCCAGAAACAACGTATCTGCTCCTGTGCCGACGGTGGCGTCTATAGCAGTATCGCCTGGCTGCACCCGCGCAGCCACCAATTGATGAGCGTAGCTCAGGACGGATAGGAAGCCCATTTAAGGTTGCCTCCAGTATTTTCCCTGCCACGTTTCACGTGACTTCAGTTCATGATCAATGGCATTAAGCACTTCCCATTTTTTAAGCGACCACATGGGTCCCATTAGCAAATCGCGTGGGGCATCTCCGGTTAACCGATGAACGATCATTTCGGGAGGTAAAAACTCCAGCGTATCAACTATCAGCTTAACGTATTCGTCCTTTTCCAGAAAGCGTAGCAATCCCGCTTCATACTGCTTGACCATGGGCGTTTTGCGCATGAGATGCAGCAGGTGGATTTTGATGCCCTGCACATCCATAGCGGCTACTGCCCGTCCCGTATCGAGCATCATTTCATGCGTCTCTTGGGGCAGACCATAAATGATGTGGGCGCACACGCGGATATTCCGCTTGCGCAGCTTTTCCACCGCATCCAGATAGCATTGAGTATCATGAGCGCGGTTAATCAGCTCTGAGGTCGATTCATGGACAGTTTGCAGACCCATTTCGACCCATAGGTACGTGCGTTCGTTTAGCTCGGCAAGGTAATCCACTACATCGTCAGGCAGGCAATCAGGACGTGTAGCGATGGACAGACCGACAACACCGGGCTGCTCCAGAATAACTTCGAAGTATTCTCGCAGTTCCTCAACCGGGGCATACGTATTCGTGTAGGCTTGGAAATAGCCAATATATTTGGCGTTTGGCCATTTTAGATGCTGCCGATCCCGAATCGTATTGAACTGGGTGACCAGATCATCACGACGACGCCCGGCAAAATCACCCGATCCGCGTGCGCTACAAAAGGTGCAACCCCCTTTAGCGATGGAGCCATCGCGATTCGGACAGGTAAAACCCGCATCCAGCATGACTTTGAACACTTTATTTTGAAATTGCTCACGCATTTCGTAATTCCAAGTATGGAACCGTTTATCTCCCCACAGGAGAGGAGCAGGCAATAAATCTGTTTTCATGGGTGTACTCCTTTTTTTACGATCACCCTATTGTAACAAAAATCAGTCTTCATTGGGAATCATTTGACCGAACAAGTCAATAAAATGTGCGGATTTTATGGCGTTGCGGATTGAAAAAGGTTACACAATGTGTTATATTGTAAGCGATACCAGACATACAATAAAAGGACTGTTTTCGATCCTGAAGATAAAAGTTATCCGTTGCTAATGATTATTCTTCAGGGAGGCAGCTATGCTGTTTCTATCGCCTGTTTTAGGGTAAGTGCACGTCGGTTCCATCACAAATAACCCGTGAGGTGATCTTTTATGAATGCGCAGGATAAGACGCGTATGGATAAAGTTACTGTTGAGTTAACCTTTGATGAGGCGTTGGCATTGACTGGTGTCCGTTTTGGGCAGGATCGTCAGATTGGAACGACCGCACGTCAAAAAATCAGAGCGGCTTGCCAAAAGACAATTGATTTTTCACCTGCTGATGGGGTAGACTATGAACAATTAAATTAGTTGGACCCCAATCCAAATATATTGAAAAAGGAATTTCATTTCCGTATCTTCAAGCGGGGGTGGAATTCCTTTTTCCTTGATAACAGAGTATATGGAGGAGTAACATGCGTTTACGCGGAAGAAAAGGAATTCGGGAAAGTCTGGAAGAACAGCAGGACCTAGTCATCTTGGAGCCAGCACAGTATAAGGGGAAATGGCAGCAGCTTTTTGGTAATGATCGTCCCATTCATGTAGAGTTCGGTATGGGTAAAGGGCAATTTATAAGCCAAATGAGCTTCCGGAATCCGGAGGTTAATTATATTGGCTTTGATATGTATGATGAGCTGGTTCGCCGTGCAACAGAAAAGTCTCGTCTGGCCTGGAGTAATTCAGAGGTTGATACGCCGCCTAATATCAAATTGGCACTGGCAAACATCGAACAGATCGAAAATGTTTTTGAACCAGGAGAGATTGAACGCATTTATCTGAATTTTAGTGATCCCTGGCCTAAAGCCAAACATGCACGTCGTCGTTTGACGCATCCGCGTTTTTTGGACAAGTACCGTCAGCTTTTGAACAGCAAAGGACAAATTCATTTTAAGACCGATTCGGAGACACTGTTTGAGTTTTCTCTGAATTCGTTTGCCGATAGCGGTTTGCAGATGACGAATATTTCGTTAAACCTTCATCGTGAGGGGATTAACGAGGAGCATGTCATGACGGAATATGAACAAAAGTTTATGGGCAAAGGTATGAATATTCATCGAGTCGAGGTGCTGATCGGCAAAGATGCTTTGGAAGAGTACGAAAAAACACGCCTTGAAAAGTACGGGAAATAAAAACAGATCAAATGGATAAAATAAGACAGGGTGCTTCCTTATTAGGAAAGCACCCTGTTCGGTTCCAGTATATCCAAAATACTCTGTGCGCTCTGAAGAGGATAATATCGCGCTACATTATGGACGTGCTCCTGTCGCTTGCGGACGATTTCTGGAAAATCGTGTAGCAGTCGGTTCATCCATTTAACGACAACATCCAGCGAAGTAATCGGTTCTCCGAAGCCTTGAGCCGTAAAGTATTGACAATTTTCCTCCTCCTGTCCAGGGAGAGGTTTGTGAAACAGCATCGGAATCCCTTTGGCCAATCCCTCGGTACATGTCATTCCGCCGGGTTTGGTGATGAGCAGATTCGATACCTCCATTAATTTGTCGATTTCCCGTGTAAATCCGAAGATATGAATATTTGGATGATTAAACCTGGGATCCAACTGCATTTTACGACGAATTTTATCATTATGCCCCAAACAAAAAATAAATTGAATGTTATCTCTCCACTGAGTAAGCGAACGATGTATGACTTCGTCATTCATAAGTCCCCAGCCGCCACCCATAACGAGTACGGTCGGGATGGGTTTAAGTCCAAATTGTTCTCTAATTTCATCGTGCCCAGGATGTTCCCAAAAATTTGGATGAACGGGAATACCGGTCACCTGGATTTTCGAGACGGATACTCCGCGTGCGCGCAGCTTACGCATGACTTCAGGCGTAGATACAAAGTACCGGTCAACCTCGGGACTAATCCATGTTCCATGTGCATCGTAGTCTGTAATGACAGTACAAAGCGGAACATGTAAGCCTAAGCGCTTCAAACGTGAAATTACCGCGCTTGGGATGGGATGAGTACATACCACCAAATCGGGACGAAGCTGCCGGAGAATGTTTCGGGTCTGCGTGTAGAACAGACGGTGCAAAGCGAGCGTTGTAAGACGGTTTAATGATTTTTTGTACTGATGACGGTAAACCAATCCGACTAGACGAGGCTGCGATACAACAGTCTTCTTGTATGCTGTAATAATAAGCGGGGCCATTCTTGGATTCAAAAAACTCCCCAGCTCCAGCACTCTGGTCTGCACATTCGGAGAAAGCTTCCGCAAACTGCTTGAGAGCGCGTAGGCAGCTTGAGTATGTCCGGCACCGAAACCTTCCGATAATAATAACACTCGTTTTTTAGCCACTCTCATTTCACCTGTTCCTGCTGGGATGTTCTCAATCATACCATATCGGCTTTAAGGCCAGAATGCAACCGTTCCTATTGCTGCAGACGTTCCGATGACCGCTCCTGCGAGTACATCCGTTGGGTAGTGAAGACCCAGATAAATTCGAGAAAAACCAACAATTGTCGCTACAGGCAACAGCAGCAATGTTAGCATCGGTGACTGTAGCATGAAAGGCACGGTAGCTGAAAAAATAGCGGTCGTGTGCCCTGAGGGAAAAGAATGGTCCGACAAGGGGTTGCGGAATGTATTTGTACCTGGTAACGCCAAATACGGGCGAATCCGCGGGTACAGCTTTTTAACGATAGCTACGGGGATGTGACTGACCCCGAGAGCGATGGCTCCCTTCATACCGGTATCTTTCCACGGATTCGGAGCGAGCCACCAAATAAGGAGTGTGGAGGCTATAGTAAAGGTAGCCCCGCCTAAATGTGTGAGATAATAAAGCCAGAAGTTCAAAAAACGGTTGTGTAAGCGTCCGTTGATCCATTTGAACAACTGCTGCTCCAGATTTATAAGTTTTACGACTAAACGTTGCATTTGGTTTCCTCCGGTTGCCGGTTCAGGTCAGTCGGCAATATTTTGAGTCATTTTGACATAATCAGACCATAAGTAATTATTCTCTTGCTCTCATCATATTTTTAAACGCTGTTCATTTCAAGAATCACTAAAGATTCATAACTTACTTGGTTCAATTCTACACAAAAATGTTAATGGAATATAAGCCAAATTGTATAACTTTCTTTGCGTTCATCCGTCTAATAAGATAGAGTGTTTAGAAGTGGTTGCTAATTGGCCCACAAAAAGGAGGGACCAAAGAAATAAAAAGTTAGCAAATGGATGAAAATAAGACCTAAGCGTCATCAATGAGAAGACCAGCGCCGCATTCCCGGTTCAAACGGGAGTTTGTTGTGTTTTTTTGCTGCTGAGACCGGTTTAAGGGCTTTGACAAAAGATTGAAAACCAACGAAAATCGTAATGGCATTCCTGTGTCAGCCAAAAGGGGGCTGCGCACAGCCAATGAAGAAAGCAAGGGTCGGGTCAAAAACTACAGAAAAGGCGCGCAAAGCGCCGCAACTTGCGCTACACAGATAGAAAACAAACAAACGCAAGATTTTAAGGGGTATAAAAAAGGGGGTAACAAGAGATCATGTTAGACGCTATTTTTGTGACGCTCCAGGTCATACTGGCGGTGATCGCAGTCTATCAGTTTGCATTCTCCTTGTTCGGATTGGTTCGCAAGAAAAGGAAAGAGCACGCGGCTCCAGAAAAATCATTTGCCATTTTAGTCGCTGCCCACAATGAAGAACAGGTTGTCGGAGCATTGATGGAAAATTTGAAGCAACTTGATTATCCGAAGGAACTTTACGATGTGTTCGTAATCTGTGATAACTGCACAGATAAGACTGCGGATATTGTTCGCGCTCACGGCATGAATGCTTGTGAACGTACGAATCCAAATCTGCGTGGTAAAGGCTACGCTATTGAGTGGATGCTCAAGGAATTATGGGCTATGCCGCGCCAATATGATGCCATTGTCATGTTTGATGCTGACAATTTGGCGCATACCAATTTCTTGAGTGAAATGAACAATGATCTGTGCACAGGTGCCCGTGTTATTCAGGGGTACATTGATACTAAGAATCCTGAGGATTCTTGGATTACAGCGGCATACGGGGTATCTTATTGGTACATCAACCGTTTGTGGCAGCTGTCACGTCACAATCTGAACATGGCTAATTTCCTCGGTGGTACAGGCATGTGCTTTGAAACAAATCTGCTTAAGGAAATGGGCTGGGGTGCAACAAGTCTCGTAGAGGATTTGGAATTCACCATGCGCTGCACACAACGCAACGTATATCCAAGATTTAATTACGATGCCAAGGTATATGATGAAAAGCCGTTGACATTCAAAGCTTCGTCCAGACAGCGTCTGCGCTGGATGCAAGGTCATTTCACGGTTGCTCGACGTTATTTCTTCCCGTTGCTGTGGCAAAGTATCAAGCATAGAAGCCTGATTAAATTCGATATGGCTCTTTATGGTCTAAACGTGTATATCGTACTGCTCACCTTCTTGATGACAGTAGCTATGTGGATAGATATAGCGTTATTTGGTGGACCTAATATCGAAAATATTTATGTACAATTCCCGGCTTGGACTGGTGTTATAGCTGTGGGTCTGAATATTACTACCTTTGTGATCGCGATGATTTTGGAAAAGGTCACGTTCAAAAAAGTATATCTGTACCTGCTGCTATTCCCGGTATATCTGGTCTCGTGGTATCCGATTACGTTCTATGCGTTCTTTACACAGAACAACAAGCAATGGAGCCATACCCAGCACACGCGTGTCGTTCGCCTGGAAGAGGTTCAGAGCAAGCAAGGTTAATTGGACGATGAAATAGGACTGAAGATCGGTGTCATTCATTTTCTATTAAAGTGTTGACACCTCGATTGCACCGTGATAAGATATTCGAGTATGTTAATTGAAAAGTATGGATTAACAAGTAGAAGGTCCGACTTCTCACCTGCCCGGTATTGCCGGCTGGTCATGATCCAATGATTTGTGAATTGAACTTTCATGATGAATTGAGTATCAGACAGGGATGTCGGCTGTATAGTCGTCATCCCTTTTTTGTGCTTAAACACAATACAACAATAACAGGTTCTGGAGGTGGAGGGTTATTAGTAAGGAACATATGATCAATGATGAGATTCGGGTGAGAGAAGTACGTCTAGTTGGTGCGAATGGGGAACAAATCGGGATTACACCGACGCGTGAAGCTTTGCAAATGGCGATTGACGCAAACTTGGATCTCGTAAACGTGGCGCCTCAAGCGAAGCCGCCCGTGTGTCGGATTATGGATTACGGTAAATTCCGCTATGAGCAACAGAAGAAAGAAAAGGAAGCCCGTAAAAACCAGAAGATCGTTGACATCAAAGAGGTATGGTTCCGTTCCAACATCGAGGAACATGACTACCAAACCAAGTTTCGCAATGTGGTAAAGTTCCTGAATGAAGGGGACAAGGTGAAATGCTCCGTTCGTTTCCGCGGTCGTGAAATTACCCATGCTAATGTGGGTCAAAAAATTCTCGAACGTGTGAAATTGGAAGTTGCTGATCTTTGTACCGTGGAGCGCCAACCCAAGCTCGAAGGACGCAGCATGATTATGATATTGGCTCCAAAGAGTCAATGACAAATTAAGGAGGAAGTTCAATGCCTAAAATGAAAACACATAGCAGCCTTAAAGGCCGCTTCAAAATTACCGGTACTGGTAAAGTAATGCGTTACAAAGCTTACAAAAACCATTTGCTTTCCCACAAATCCAAACGTGCAAAACGCGTTCTGGGTACTAACCCTGAGATGGCACCTGGGGACGTTAAACGTCTGAAACAAGGTCTTGCTAACCTGAAATAGCACTAGCACTGCAATGAATGAAGTATAAACATTATTTGGGAGGTCTATTGATATGGCAAGAGTAAAGGGCGGATTCGTCGTTCGTCGTCGTCATAAAAAAGTATTGAAGCTTGCTAAAGGTTATTTTGGTTCCAAACACCGCATTTTTAAAACAGCTAACGAGCAGGTAATGAAATCGCTTGTTTACGCATACCGTGACCGTCGTCAGACGAAACGTAACTTCCGCAGACTGTGGATCGTGCGTATCAACGCAGCAGCTCGTTTGAACGGTTTGTCTTACAGCAAATTGATGCACGGTCTGAAATTGGCTGGTGTGGACATTAACCGCAAAATCTTGGCTGATCTTGCAGTCAATGATATTAATGCATTCAACTCTTTGGCAACTGTTGCTAAAGGCAAAATCAACGCTTAATTATTAATAATGAAGGCGTGGAAACCGCGAAAGCGGTAAAAAGGTATCCCAAGCAGTACGCTGTGTAGGGATGCCTTTTTTTGTACATACTCAATGTTACGGAAAAGACTTCGTTTTCTCCAAAATACGAATAAATATGACGTGAGATGGAAGAATGTATGTTTTTTTTAACTTTGTAACGCTTACATTGATGAGATTTTAAAAAAAATTGACCCAAGGTTATTAATTGTCTAGATTTTAGCCGATCATAATTGTATAATCTCTAAAGTAAGTCTTCTGTACGATCTGTCTCGTCAGTAAATGACATGCAATGAGCATGTACATGTTCAAAGAAAAGAGACAGTCCAGGGATCTAACACTAAGGGGGAACAGTATCAGCATGAAGAAAATGTTCAGTATGTCTTTGGTTATGCTGCTGGCGATCTCGGTCATTCTCGCAGGCTGCGGTAACAAAAATCAAGGTGCGTCCAACGCAAATGGTGGAGACACAGGTGGTTCTGCCAAAACATCGAATGTCCAAATCGGCATGGTTACAGATGTGGGTGGAGTAAACGACAAATCGTTTAACCAATCTGCTTGGGAGGCACTACAAGCCACTGAGAAAGAATCGGGCGTTAAAGTTAAATACCTGCAAAGTAAATCCGATCAAGATTATATTCCTAACCTGAACCAATTTGTTAAGGGTGATTTTAACCTGACTTGGGGAATCGGTTTTAATCTGGCGAATGCGATTGGACAAGTAGCGAAAGACAACCCAAGCAAGAATTTGGCGATCATTGACAGTGTCGTGGATGCGCCTAACGTAAAATCGGTTGTTTTTGCTGAAAATGAAGGTTCCTTCTTGGTGGGGGTTGTAGCTGGTAAGCTTACCAAAACAAACAAAATTGGTTTTGTGGGTGGACAAGACAGCCCATTGATCAAACGTTTTGAAAAAGGATTCGAAGCAGGAATTAAAGCTGTAAATCCAAATGCAAAATTGGAAGTTAACTACACAGGTGCATTTGATAAGCCGGACCTGGGTAAAGCAGCAGCTGCGACGATCTATAACAGCGGTGCGGATATTATTTTCCATGCAGCTGGCGGATCTGGTACAGGTGTATTTAATGAAGCACTCGCACGTAAGCAACAAGGTCAGCAAGTATGGGTTATTGGCGTAGATAAAGACCAATCACTTGAGTTTGGTGACGACGTAACATTGACTTCGATGGTAAAACGTGTAGATGAAGCTGTAAAACGCGTATCTAAAGAAGTAATTGATGGTAAATTTAAGGGTGGTGTCGAGACACTGGCTCTGAAGGATAATGGTATTGGTTTGGCAGACACATCAACGAAAAACGTACCTAAAGACGTGCTTGATCTTGTAGAACAATACAAGCAAAAAATTATTAAGGGCGAAATTACAGTTCCTTCGAAATAAGTTTTGGCTTGAAGAACATAGAAGTAGCGACAAGGCTGGTTCATAAGACTAGCCTTGTTCTTACGTCTGGAGTTATATGGATTATAACGGGCAAAATCAGCTCATTGGAGCACATACTATAAAGTGTATAAGGGTGATCTCATGGATGCAGCGACCCCCGTCGTTGAGTTAAAGCAAATTACAAAACGATTCCCCGGCATCGTTGCCAACGACTCCATCAGCATCAAGCTGCATAAGGGAGAAATTCATGCCCTTTTGGGTGAGAATGGCGCGGGTAAATCTACGCTTATGAATATTCTTTTCGGACTGTATCAGCCGGATGAAGGGACAATTGAAATCGGAGGTAAACCCGTACAGATTGATAGTCCAAATAAGGCGATTGATCTGGGGATTGGCATGGTGCATCAGCATTTTAAACTCGTACAGCCGTTTACCGTTACCGAAAATATTGTCCTGGGCTCGGAGCCACGTAAGGGTCTGAAAATCAATTATAAAAAGGCTGCCGCAGAAGTACAGCGGCTGTCTGAGCAGTACGGTCTTCAGGTAAATCCGAATGCCAAAATTGAGGATATATCTGTTGGTATGCAGCAACGTGTAGAAATTATCAAAACGCTCTATCGCGGTGCAGATATTCTGATTTTCGATGAGCCTACAGCTGTGCTGACACCGCAGGAGATCACTGAGTTGCTGGATATTATGAAGCGCTTGGTCGCTGAAGGCAAATCAATTATTCTTATTACTCATAAACTTAAAGAAATCATGCAAATTGCAGATACGGTTACGATCATTCGCCGAGGTCAGGTTATTGATACGGTCAAGACGTCTGAAACAACACCAAATGAGCTGGCTGAGAAAATGGTGGGCCGTCGTGTGTCCTTTAAAGTGGACAAGCAGCTTGCGCAACCAGGACAAACGGTACTGGAAATGAACAATGTAATTTCTAAAAACAAGGATGGCATTAATGTTCTAAATGAGTTGAACCTTCAGGTCAAGGCGGGCGAGATTTTGGGGATTGCCGGAGTAGATGGAAATGGACAGAGTGAGCTGATTGAAGCTTTGACAGGCTTACGCAAGGTGGATGACGGAAGCATCCGTTTGCTCGGACAAGAGGTGGCCAATCAGCCACCACGCAAAATTTCAGAGGCAGGCGTTTCACATATACCGGAGGACCGTCATAAGCATGGGTTGGTGCTCGATTTTTCTATGAGTGAAAATATGGTGCTGGAGACGTATTACCAGGCGCCTTACAGTAAAAATGGCTTCTTGAACAAAGATGCTATAGAGAAACAGGCCAAAAGTCTTATCGAAAAGTTTGATGTAAGGACACCGGATATTCACACGAAGGCAAGAGCATTATCTGGTGGGAACCAGCAGAAGGCTATCATTGCGCGTGAAATTGATAAAAATCCAGACCTTCTCATTGCAGCACAGCCTACACGCGGTCTGGATGTCGGAGCTATTGAATTTGTCCAGAAACAACTGATTGCCCAGCGGGACCAAGGTAAAGCTGTGTTGCTCATATCTTTTGAACTGGATGAGATTATGAATGTATCCGACCGAATTGCTGTCATCTATGAGGGCAAGATTGTCGGGGAAGTGCTGCCAGAAGAAACGAATGACCAGGAACTGGGACTGATGATGGCAGGAAGTGCAGTGAAGAAAGGAGTAGAGAATGGCTAATCTATTGAAAATATTCACAAAAGACTCCTTTGTACTGGCGCTGGTCTCTATTATTTTGGGTCTCCTTCTGGGTGCTATTGTGATGCTGATTGGCGGGTATGACCCTATTGTGGCCTATTCTGCTTTGTTTAGCCGTGTATACGGAGATTCTTATAACTTTGGAGAGGCTATCCGTGAGATGACTCCGCTGGTTTTAACGGGGCTGGCATTTGCTTTTGCGGCCCGCGCCGGATTGTTTAATATTGGCGGCGAAGGTCAGTTTCTGGTAGGTATGACAGCTGCTTCGATTGTGGGCATTAAACTCCATGGGTTGCCAGCTATCATACATGCACCGCTAGCTGTGATTGCAGGTGCAGTTTTCGGAGGCTTGTGGGCTGCGATTGCTGGCTATTTGAAGGCCAAACGAGGCGTGAATGAAGTTATTACATGTATTATGATGAACTGGATTGGTCTGTATTTGGCTAATTTGGTGATCAATCAGTTCGCACTTATGGATGGTGAAAATCGTTCTGTGGATATTCAGCCTTCTGCTTCAATTTCCATCGAATGGCTGTCCCAGATGATGGGGAATGCTCGGGTACATTGGGGTACAGTTATTGCAGTGCTGGCGGCAGTCTTTTTCTACATTTTCATGTGGAAAACAAAGCAAGGCTATGAGCTTCGGGCTGTCGGATTTAATCAGGATGCATCCCGCTATGCAGGTATGAATGTAAATCGTAATATCATAAAAGCGATGTTCATTAGTGGAGTTTTTGCCGGATTGGCAGGTGCCTTTGAAGTGCTAGGAGTATTCCATTATCAATCTGTCATGGCAGGATCACCGGGAACCGGCTTTGACGGTATCGCTGTAGCTCTGATTGGGATGAATAACCCATTCGGTGTGCTGCTCGGTTCTGTTTTGTTCGGAACGCTTACGTATGGTTCTGCGGGGATGAGCTTTAGCGCAGATGTACCGCCCGAAATTATCCGGGTTGTTATTGGCTCGATTATTTTCTTCATTGCGGCCCAAGGTATTGTACGTTGGGTTGTGAAGCCGCTCTACTCCAAGCGGAAGAAAGAGAAGGTGTTGTAGAATGAGTTGGTTAACACTTGGTGAATTAATCCATACAACGCTCGTTTTTGCGACGGCGATTATTTTTGCGTCTCTCGGCGGAGTTTTTTCAGAAAAATCCGGTGTAACGAACCTCGGGTTGGAAGGACTTATGGTATTTGGAGCGTTTGCAGCGGGTGTTGGCGGATTTTATGCCGAGCAAGCTGGACTAGGAGGCACCTCTGCGGCTTGGGTAGGTGTGCTGTCAGCTGCGGTGTTCGGTATTCTGGTTTCGCTAATTCATGCTGTGGCCTCTATTACGTTTAAAGCCGATCAGGTAATAAGTGGTATAGTTATCAACTTTTTGGCAGCGGGTAGTACACTGTACATGGTCAAGCTTTTATTTGAGGGTGATGGTGACACGGGTCGGATTCAGGGTTTCAACGAAATATCCATCCCTTACCTTGTGGATATCCCGATTGCAGGAAAAGCCTTTTTCCAAGCCTATCCAACGACATATCTAGCCATTCTATTGGTTATTATTGGATATTTCACCTTGTATAAAACACCGTTTGGCTTGCGTTTGCGTTCCGTTGGGGAGCATCCAGGAGCGGCCGATACAGTGGGTATTAAAGTAAATCGTCTTCGGTATATTGGTGTTATGATCAGTGGGGCGTTGGCTGGGATTGGTGGGGCTACAATCACTCTGACTACAACCAATATGTTCTCGCACAATACAGTTTCGGGTCAGGGATATATTGCTATTGCCGCTATGATTTTCGGTAAGTGGAATCCGCTCGGCGCTTTTGGCGCAGCAGTGTTTTTTGGTTTTTCACAAGCCATTCGCAACTATGTGCAGCTGTTCGCATGGTCCCAAAGTATTCCCCAGGAAATTATTTTTATGTTGCCATATCTCTTGACGATTATTGTACTGGTAGCGGCTGTCGGACGTTCGCGTGCTCCGGCCGCTTTGGGTCAACTTTATGATCCAAGCAAGCGTTAAAACTTATAAATAGCTGATGTGTATGTTTTGAAAATGTACATTGGTGTATAAAAAATCTGGTATCTGCATGTGCAGGTACCAGATTTTTTTATATTGTGCAGGCATTTAAACATACGCCACTGGCATGAATGGAATAGACTGTGCTATGCAGATTGGACGGGACGCTCGGCCCCTGTCAGCTCCGGTCTATTTTGTGGTGGTGATGAGCTATCAAGGAGCCGTTCAATCTGTCCATCCGTTGAGAAAGAAGGAGGAAATACGATGAAACAGGCAGTAACCAGAAAGCAGGTGGAGAAGCTTGTTGGCAAAGTCATCTTTGCTACTCGCAAGGATGGTTCCCAGGTCAGCGGCAAGCTGATTCGCATTTCGGGTAACCGACTGGTTCTTCAACCAAACCGCAAGAAAAAAGTAAACACGAAGGCGATTATTCCTCTGGTGCTGTTTGACTTGCTTGCCATCGGCACAGCTCCATACATTGGTGCCTATGGTGGGGGATATGGTGGCTACGGTCCAGGTTATGGAGGACCAGGATATGGTCCGCAGCCAGGCCCGTATACAGACGGGGGGTACCCCGGAGTAGGATATCCGTATTACCCTAATTTATTTTAGTCATACAAAATCTTGAGCTCGAAAAAGATACTTTTTACAGTGACTTTTCGAGTTCGTGGCATCGGCTCAGAGCTACGTAGCGCAGCATTTGATATTGATGACGTAGATAAAAATGGATCCCCCTGATATTGTCTTCGTCCACCATAACTTTAGCCCGCTTGCAGCGACGCAGTCGTCCGTAGTGTTCGGCATGCTCCAGCAGTTTTTTTCCGTATCGCATACCTTGATGAGCCGAAGAGATTGCGATCAAATCAATGTATAATAGTTCGCCATGCAGCATAACATGAATGAAGCCAACAACCTGTGCATTATCCGGTCTGCAAGCTACAAAAGTGATGCCCCGGTTTAAGCGCCGGGGTAATTCTTTGCGTATTTGTTCCATTTCTGGGGCACTTAAATGCGATAGGGGGACAAGCTCTTGCTCGATGAGACGAAAGATGATGCTGTCATCTTGATAGCTTCGTTTTCGAATCATAAACGGGCCTCCTTTTCTACCCTTTTAACAAGATAAGACGTGGCTTTGGAGGAGTGCACTGTCTCACCGTGTGGTCTTTTTTATAATATGCGGGTACCTCTTACAAGCGTGCGACTCTGAGGTGCTTCAGAAAAGAAACATAAATTTTTATGAATTATGGGTATTGACTATCCCAGATGAGAGACATATAATGTGTCTAAACATTTGAAAGAATGACATGAACTCAACGGCAATGAAGAGGACGAAGTGATTAGGGCTCTTTTGTTCAGAGAGTGAGGCATTAGCTGCAAGCTTCACCAAAATCCCTTTTTAACGAGCTCACCTTGGAGCTGTTTTCCTGAAAAGTATTTGGGCCCGATGATATTAACGGTGCGCTGAATCACCTATTAGGGAAAATCGTACGGTCTACGTTACAGACGCCAGATATGGAGATCCTTTGTGATTTCTGTACCTGCCAAGGTTCGATATTGCGAAATATCGGGCAAACACGGGTGGTACCACGGAAGCTACAGCCTTTCGTCCCTCAGTAACAGCAAGTCTGTTCTAGGGATGAAAGGTTTTTTTGTTTTTACAAATGTCAGATGTATGTAAATTTTGTAAAGGAGGATGACCAATGAGTGCACAAATTCCTGAAGTTAGGTCAACCAATGAATTACGTGAAAAGTGGATGAAGCCTGAAGTGATTACAGGTTCGGAAATTTTACTCCGTAGCCTGTTGCTGGAGGGAGTAGATTGTGTCTTCGGATATCCTGGTGGTGCAGTGCTTTATATCTATGATGCCATGTATGGCTTTAAGGATTTCAAGCATGTCCTCACTCGTCACGAGCAAGGAGCTATTCATGCGGCAGATGGTTATGCACGGGCGAGCGGTAAAGTGGGTGTCTGTATCGCCACTTCCGGACCTGGAGCGACAAATCTGGTAACTGGTATTGCGACGGCTTTTATGGATTCGGTGCCGTTAGTGGTCATCACGGGTAACGTTATATCTTCCCTGATCGGTACGGATGCTTTCCAGGAAGCCGATATCACGGGAATTACAATGCCGATTACGAAGCACAGCTATCTGGTAAGAGATGTGGAGGATCTGCCGCGAATCATCCATGAGGCATTTCATATTGCCAACACAGGGCGCAAGGGACCGGTGCTGATTGATATTCCGAAGGATATTTCTGCAGCCCAGACGTTGTTTGTTCCACAAACGGAACCTGTGACCATGCGGGGTTATAACCCGAAAGTGATACCCAACAAAATTCAACTAGACAAGCTAACTCAAGCTATTTCCGAAGCAGAACGTCCATTCATTCTGGCAGGTGGAGGAGTTGTATACTCCGGTGGACATGAAGCACTTTACGAGTTTGTTCGTAAAACGGAAATTCCTATTACGACAACATTGCTCGGATTGGGTGGTTTCCCAAGTGGACATGAACTGTGGACGGGGATGCCGGGGATGCATGGAACATACACCTCCAATCAAGCGATTCAACAGTCAGATCTGTTGATCTGTATCGGAGCCCGCTTCGATGATCGGGTAACAGGCAAGTTGGATGGGTTTGCTCCTCAAGCTAAAATCGTCCACATTGATATCGACCCTGCTGAAATTGGAAAAAATGTTGCAGCGGATATTCCTATCGTGGGTGACGTGAAGGCAGTGCTGGAATTGCTGAATCAGGATGTGAAACGTGCGGATCGAGCTGATGCATGGAGAGCGCAAATTCAGCATTGGAAGAAAGAGAAACCTTATTCATATAAGGATTCTGAAACGGTGCTTAAACCACAATGGGTTGTTGAGCTGTTGGATGAAACGACCAAGGGCGGCGCAATCGTAACGACGGACGTGGGACAGCATCAAATGTGGGCAGCGCAGTATTACAAATTCAATCAGCCACGTTCATGGGTCACCTCTGGTGGACTCGGTACGATGGGATTTGGTTTCCCTTCTGCAATCGGTGCTCAGATGGCCAATCCCGACAGATTGGTAATATCGATTAACGGGGACGGCGGTATGCAGATGTGTTCGCAGGAATTAGCCATCTGTGCAATCAATAACATTCCGGTTAAAATCGTAATTATCAACAACCAGGTTCTTGGAATGGTTCGTCAATGGCAGGAATTGATCTATAACAATCGGTATAGTCACATTGACCTGGCTGGAAGTCCGGATTTTGTGAAACTTGCCGAAGCATACGGAGTCAAAGGACTGCGTGCTACGAATAAGGAAGAGGCACGTCGGGCTTGGCAGGAGGCGCTTGATACACCCGGACCGGTCGTTGTCGAGTTTGTAGTCAGCAAGGAAGAGAATGTATATCCGATGGTGACGCAAGGTTCGACAATTGATCAAATGCTGATGGGGGACGAGTAAAATGACAACAAAAAATACCATTGCTGTACTGGTAAATGATCAACCCGGCGTTTTGCAACGTGTGTCCGGCCTGTTCGGTCGCCGAGGCTTTAACATTGAGAGCATAACGGTGGGACAATCGGAAGAAGTTGGATTATCCCGTATGGTCATTGTGACTGTAGGGGATGAGAACAACTTGGAGCAGATTGAAAAGCAGCTTTACAAGCTGGTTGATGTGATCAAGGTCATCGATCTCAGTTCCAAGCCGATGGTAGCTCGGGAATTGGCGATGATAAAGGTAAAGGCAGAACCGCCTCAGCGGCCAGAGATCATGGGTGTGGTAGAAACATTCAGAGCAGCTGTAATTGATGTTGGAACGACGAGCTTGATCGTACAGGTCATTGGCGATACAGAAAAAATTGATGCCATGATCGAGTTGTTGAAGCCTTACGGTATTCGGGAGTTGACTCGAACCGGGGTTACAGCTATGATACGTGGCAATGCTTAATATGGAGCTTTAACGAATTACCGCTTATAGCGCATTACATCAATAAAGAACCGCCCGCATAAGAGCGGGGGCTCGAAGAGATTTTTAGATACTGAGCACGAGGGAAAGTCTCTTGGGGTACCCGCTCATTATGAAGGGTCCAATTAAAAGGAGGAAATTAACCATGGCAGTTACAACGTACTACGAAAAAGATGCAGAACTCAGCGTATTGAAAGGAAAGACAGTGGCCGTTATTGGTTACGGTAGCCAAGGACATGCTCAAGCACAAAACTTGCGTGACAGTGGTGTGAATGTTGTTATTGGTTTGCGTGAAGGCAAATCAGCTGATGTCGCAAGAAACGACGGTTTTGAAGTTCTGAACGTAGCTGATGCAACAAGCCGTGCAGATGTGGTTCAAATTTTGTTACCTGATGAAACTCAAGCTTCTGTGTACAAAAATGAAATTGAACCTAACCTGAAAAAAGGCGCAGCTCTTTTGTTCTCCCATGGTTTCAACGTTCATTTTGGACAAATCGTAGCTCCTAAAGATAGCGATGTATTGCTGGTTGCTCCAAAATCCCCAGGACATATGGTACGTCGTACCTATGTAGAAGGGTTTGGAGTACCGGGGTTGATCGCAATTGAGCAGGATGCAACGGGTCAAGCCAAAGAAATCGGTCTTGCATACGCAAAAGGCATTGGCTGTACACGTGCGGGCGTAATTGAAACCTCCTTCCGTGAAGAAACGGAGACGGATCTGTTCGGTGAGCAGGCGGTATTGTGTGGCGGCGTGAGCGCACTCGTAAAAGCGGGCTTTGAAACATTGACTGAAGCAGGTTATGCTCCTGAGATGGCATACTTTGAATGCTTGCATGAGCTTAAGCTGATCGTTGACTTGATGTATGAAGGTGGATTGGCAACGATGCGTGATTCCATCAGTAATACAGCGGAATATGGCGATTATGTAACTGGACCACGCGTGGTAACGGAAGATACGAAGAAAGCCATGAAGGATGTATTGACTGACATTCAACAAGGTAAATTTGCTCGTGACTTCATCCTTGAAAATCAATCTGGACGTGCATTCCTGACGGCTACTCGTCGTAATGAAGCTAACCATCCGATTGAAGTGGTGGGCGGACAATTGCGTGAAATGATGCATTGGATTAAAAAGTAATAATCTTTTGTACTATGAACTCGACAACATGAATTATTT
Organism: Paenibacillus sp. FSL H8-0168; assembly: GCF_038592955.1. Lineage (NCBI taxonomy): Bacteria > Bacillati > Bacillota > Bacilli > Caryophanales > Paenibacillaceae > Paenibacillus > Paenibacillus sp. FSL H8-0168. The sequence continues at coordinate 1,614,729 of NZ_CP151948.1, forward strand.
ATAAATATTAATTACAATGCGGCCCTGCTTATTGCGTGAGCCGCATTGTAATTTAAGGGTCCTAATCCTGAGGAGGTGCGTTAGGTTGCGCAAAATATATATATTTGACACAACGTTGAGAGACGGAGAACAGTCACCTGGCGTGAACTTGAATACTCGTGAGAAAGTGGAGATCGCTCATCAGTTGGAGAAGCTGGGAATCGATCGTATGGAGGCTGGGTTCCCGGCTGCTTCTCCGGGTGATCTGGCGGCTGTTAATGCAGTAGCAAAAGCTGTGAAAAATTCGACGGTTATTGGTCTTTCGCGTGCAAGGGAACAGGATATTGATGCGGTTCGCGAGGCACTCAAGGGAGCTCAGGACCCGTGTATCCATATCTTCTTGGCAACTTCTCCTATTCACCGTCAGCATAAGCTGCGGATGGAGAAGGCACAGGTATTGGAAACTGCTCGTGCTGCCATACGCTATGGGTTGAAATATTTGCCTAAAGTGGAGTTTTCTTTGGAGGATGCAGGTCGTACAGAGCTTGATTTTGTGGTTGAAATGGTTACCATGGCTGTACAAGAAGGGGCTTCTGTCGTCAACATTCCAGATACGGTAGGTTACTTGACACCCTACGAGTATGGAAATATATTCAAACACATTAAGGAAAATGTGGTCGATGTGGAGAAGATTCAATTGAGTGCACATTGCCACAATGACCTGGGAATGGCTACTGCTAATACACTCGCTGCCATCCTGAACGGTGCGGATCAGATCGAGGGAACCATTAACGGTATTGGTGAACGCGCTGGAAACACGGCCATTGAGGAAATCGCCATGGCACTGGAGACGAGACAGGAATTTTTCCAGGCCAAAACATCTCTGCAATTGTCTGAAATTGCGCGCACGAGCCGTTTGGTTAGCCGTTTGACGGGGATGGTAGTGCCGGGCAACAAGGCGATTGTTGGAGCCAATGCTTTTGCGCACGAATCAGGTATTCATCAGGACGGCATGCTGAAAGAGAAAACGACCTATGAAATCATGACACCAGAAAGTATCGGTCTAAAAGAAAGCAAGCTGGTACTCGGTAAGCACTCAGGTCGTCATGCTTTCCGTGAGCGTTTGATCGAGTTGGGCTACGAATTGAGTGAAGAAGATCTGAATCGCGCTTTTGGGCAGTTCAAGGACTTGGCTGATAAGAAAAAGGAAGTTTCGGACGATGATATTTTGGCATTGCTGGAAGAAAAATTGGCCGATGCACCTGAAGTCTTCAAGCTGGAAACCATTTTTGTTACCTACGGGAACAAGGCTACGCCTTCCGCACAAGTACGTCTGGTTAACGATGAAGGTCAGGTTATCGAGACAGAAGCTGAAGGAAATGGTTCAGTCGATGCGATCTACAATGCGATTGACCAAGCCAGCAGCGAAAGCGTTGTACTTTCAGATTACTCCATCAAGTCAGTTACCCATGGTAAGGACGCCCTGGGTGAAGTCCATGTAGTGCTGACGCAAAACGGACTGTCTGTGCAGGGACGCGGGGTAAGTACCGATATTCTGGAAGCAAGTGCTCGGGCTTACGTAGATGCGCTAAATGGTTTGATCGACAAGCGTAAAAATTACAGTAATCGCGTAGATTATAAATCTTAATTTTATGCAGACTTAAGAGTTGGATATATACAGGATCGGATGTTTCCGGTCCTGTTTTCTTTTTCTCTGATGAAAAAATCAGCTTATAGGCTGTGCCTATTGAATTGATAGATTCTATATCTTGGTCAAAGTCCTGCCATGTATGTTACAAAGAAGGTATGAAAAATACGGTTGTATAGCTGTATAACAAGAGGAGTGTACGTGATGGCAGACGTTAAAAAGATTGCGGTAATAGCGGGAGATGGAATTGGACCTGAAGTGGTCGCAGAGGCAGAGAAAATTTTGAAACGTACGGAAGAAGTGTTCGGCCTTTCATTTGAAACGGAGCATGCGCTGTTCGGTGGGATTGCGATTGATAAGAAGGGCACACCATTGCCGGAAGAAACACTGGCAGTATGTCAATCTGCAGATGCCGTCCTGCTGGGAGCGGTAGGAGGACCACAATGGGACAACAATCCAAAGGAACTTCGTCCTGAAACTGGACTGCTGGGCATTCGTAAAGAGCTCGGTCTGTTTTCGAATCTTCGTCCTGCTGTCGTCTTTGACTGTCTCAAGGACGCATCTACATTGAAACCGGAAGTGTTGGAAGGAACAGACCTAATCGTGGTGCGCGAACTGACGGGCGGCATTTATTTCGGCGAGAAGTTCAGACGAGAAAGTCCTCAGGGTGAGGAAGCAGTCGATACTTGTGCATATAATGTAACAGAAGTAGAGCGTATAGTGCGCCAATCTTTCGAAATTGCACAAAAACGTCGCAAGAAACTAGCATCGGTGGATAAGGCTAATGTACTGGAAACCTCCCGTTTATGGCGTGAAGTAGTTAACCGGGTTGCTGTAGACTACCCGGATGTCGAGCTGGAGCATGTATTGGTTGATAACTGCGCCATGCAATTGCTGCGTCGTCCATCTAGCTTTGACGTCATCGTGACGGAAAATATGTTTGGTGACATTCTCAGTGATGAAGCGGCTATGCTGACCGGATCCATCGGCATGCTCTCCTCCGCATCACTTGGAGAAGGCAGCTTCGGCCTATACGAGCCGGTACATGGCTCGGCGCCTGACATTGCAGGTCAAGGGCTGGCGAATCCCATCGCAACGATTTTGTCCGTTGCTTTGATGTTCCGTCTCACCTTCGGGTACGAGAAGGCAGCTGATGCCATTGAGAAAGCGGTAGCTGAGGTATTGGATGCAGGGCACCGTACGGCGGATATTGCGGTGGATAAATCTCAAGCGATCTCGACAACTCAAATGGGAGATCTGATCGCAGCAGCTATTCGTTAAAAGCTCCGTAAATCACCTGTTCTGAAAAAAAGCTTCCTATTATATAGTAAGGTTATACAGTACAGCCTTTTCGACAAATGTTTAGCACAGTAGCTCCTGAGCAGTCAGGAGCTACTTGTATATTCAAAAGTTCAAAATGTGAATAAAACGTGAATTTTTAAGCTAGTTTAAAATAATTATAAAAAAGTAATGGTTATAATATTGACTTTGATTTCAGCGAATGATAACATTTATCAAGTAAGTTGTTCATTACAATACAGATGATTGAGGAAAACACATTCGGTGTTTTTCTTACATATTTTAAAGGAGGATTTCATTATTATGGCAGAAAGATTGGTAGGAAGACCCGCCCCTGATTTTGCATTGGAAACAGTGACTGGAGACGGTCAAGAATTTGGTTCGGTGAAGCTTTCCGATTACCGTGGCAAGTGGCTCGTATTTTTCTTCTATCCACTGGATTTCACTTTTGTGTGCCCTACGGAAATTACAGCGTTGAGCGATGCTGCTGACCAATTCAAAGAGCTGGATACTGAAATTCTGGGTATCAGTGTAGACTCCGTGCACAGTCACAAAGCATGGATCAACACAGCTAAAGAAAACAATGGTCTGGGCAAACTGAACTTCCCATTGGCTTCTGACATCACGAAGAAAACAGCGAGCGATTATGGCGTTCTGATCGAAGAAGAAGGCGTTGCATTGCGCGGCTTGTTCATCATTGATCCAGAAGGCGAATTGAAATATCAAGTGGTTAACCACAACGACGTAGGCCGCAGTGTGGAAGAAACTTTGCGTGTACTGCAAGCTTTGCAATCCGGTGGCTTGTGCCCAATGAACTGGAAACCAGGCGATCAAAATCTGTAATATAAGCTTCACAAGTTGAAATTAAACAAGCAAGCCCCCAACTAGCGGTTACTCTGCCGTTATTGGGGGCTTGCTTGCCTGCTCTGCGCCAGCGCAAGATGTGAGGATATCCTGTTTAAATGAGACAATATAGAGTGAAGTAACAAATAATTATGGAAATGTTGTTGTGTTCTGGAGGAATTTTGCCTGATGAAAGCGAATAAGGTATTGTAGAAGATAAACAAGGCAGAACAGGTTTTGTTCAGAGGAGGCTGAGCCCGGATGAGTTATTGCTGTGGAGCAAGCATGGTAGGAACCAAGGGAACGCTGAAGCATTACCGCACCCAAGTTCATAATGTTCCTTTGCTGTTTTGCCCGGTATGTCGTCGCATTGAAGTTCATTATAAAGTCGAAAATGAGTATGAAATTCTGGCTGAATATGCACATGGAGATGGGGCAACCGAGATTGATTTTCAGGATTATGTCATGGAAGACGATGATACGATATTTGAAAATTGTGTGAATCGTGAAAGTGAAGATGCCTTTGAAATTGTGAAGCGTCAAATTGACATATCCCTGGATTTATTGATGGTAGCCAAACAGATGAATGATGAAAAATGGCAGGGAGAGCTTAAGAGAAGACTGGCCGTTATGAGCCAAAGACGATCCCGGCTTCAACATAATAAGAGCGGCAGTTGACATCCTACACACCAAAGAAGCTCTCAATTCTGGAGAGCTTCTTTGGTGTGTAGGGCGCTTGTTCCTAACTTAATCTCTCATTTTGGTAATATTGCGCAGATATTATGACGAAAGAAAACAGGATAAAAATTTGGATTCGACACTTTTTCCGATTGACTGCGATCCTTAATCTTGTCTATCATAAAATAAGACTCGAATTGGAAAGAGATGGTCGGATTTCTGTGAAACTGTTTTCTACACCATTGAAGGGTAGTCGATAGATGCCTTTCTCTTCTTCAAGATTATTACGCGTCCGAAACGGCCAGTTTGTCATTCCGAAACAAGGGGGAAGCCTGGCATGATCAGTGAATTCCAAGAAGCCTTGCTTGATACCGTGGGAGCTTGTCCTTCCACACAGATCGCCAATAACAAGTATGAAAATGTGCTGGAGAACCTGGATAGTGGTATCATGCTGTTTGACAGTGACGGGGTACTGACCTTTATTAACGTGCAGATGGCGAAATTGCTGGAGCTACCACGGAGTTCGCTAGCAGGTCGCAATTTGATGCAAATTTTGCATCATCCTGAGTTAAGTCGGTTTAAGAAGAAGAAAATCATGCGGATTTATAAAGAAACTATCTTTCATAGAAAGCGCTATCACGAGTTGATTGATGAGTATGGTCGGCATTGGTTGATAACAGTGACTTATGGTGATCAGATGGATGGGGATTTTTTATTTAGCGTCAAGGATGTGTCGGATTATAAGCAGATTGAGCAGACGGCGTATCAAAACGATAAGCTGGCGATGCTGGGACGCATCTCGGCTTCTATCGCCCATGAAATCCGTAACCCGCTTACCGCAATCCGGGGCTTTATTCAATTGCTTCGGCCACATTTGGTGGAGTTGGGCAGGGATGAGTATGCCCGCATTATATTAACAGAAATTGATCGTGCGAACGACATTATTTATGAGTTCTTAAATTCGTCCAAGCCTTCGGCTCCGCAAAAAACAGCTGTATCTGTGATGGGCTTGCTGAAAGAGGTAGTGATGCTGACAGAAAGCGAAGCATTAATGAAGGGGTGCCAGATTGCATTGGACGAAAATGATGAGCTCATGAAGGTTTCCATTGATGTGAAGCAGATTAAGCAGGTTATCCTCAATATGATTAAAAATGCGATGGATGCCATTGAAAGCATCAGTGGGGAACGAGAGGGCTGCATCGATATCCATACAGTGCTTGAGGGTAATTATGTCCACATTTGTATTGAAGATAACGGATTAGGTATGGATCACAATACCTTGGCGCGTTTATTTGATCCTTTTTTTACAACAAAAGAAAGTGGAACCGGATTGGGATTGGCTGTGAGCTATCGAATTATCAAAAATCACGGAGGCTTCATACATGTAGACAGTAAACATGGAAGTGGCACACAATTCAAAATCACGCTTCCTGTAGTTTAATATGGGGAGGTTTTCGCAGAGGGGTCCTGTACATACTATTTCTTTTATGTTGTGCAGCGTTGGGGTATAGGTATCACCTTTTTGGATAAGGTTGTCTGAAGCGCATAATCTGACAAGATGATGCGCTTTTTTGGTGCTGTAAGCTCGGTTATTTGCGTAAATGCGAAAATGAATTCATGAATTTAAGACAAAAAAATGATTCACCTTTCACAGATTAAATGCTATTATATACCAGAATACAACATTATTTTTGATACTATAGACTTAAACAACGGCTTCCAAAGCTGTCAAACGTCTTAGATGATCGGAATCTCCGATATGCAGGGGGCTGAAGAGGCTGAATGAGTATACGGCTGGAAGTAAAAAAAACGATAGGTATCGGCATTGCTGCGATAGTTTTGTTTGTCTTGGTTCAGTTATTTCACGTAACTTTGAATAAGATATACTCCAATAATGTTTTTTTCTTGTTATATCCGATCATAGGGTTTGCCTGTGCTGCGATTTGTTTTTCTATTTTTTATCAATCCTGGTCCGTTTTACTGGAACAGTTATCCTTGCAGAGACTTCTTATTGCCCCGACGTTTTTGGTGGCTGGCCTACTTTACCTTGTTCATATTGTTTCGTTTAGTTTCGTAAGCCTGACAGACTTTGCTTTGTCTCCGGGCATTTCGTTATGGCTGCTATTTGTAAATCGTGCCTTTACTTCTGTCTTGCTCTTATGTGTTTGTTTCCTCCCATCTAGCAAGACGAAGTCTGAATACAAGACAGTGGCTTTGTGGGCAGGGATAGGCTGCACTTTGCTGATTCTAGGAGTTAATAAGACATTTGGTGCAGACTTACCGGATCTACGTATACGATACGAAATAGGCAACCTGGGCTGGACATTAAATCTGGCTGTCATGTTACTGCTTGTGCTCACTTTTATTTTCGGGGTGCGAAAATATCGGAAAGCCCGCCCGGCAGAGTTGGGCATGTTGCTTATTGTTCGTGGGATTGGACTGTGTGTTGTGAGTCAGTTGTTCTATTTATTTTCTGAGCAAATGAGCGATATTAATCACCTATTGGGACTTTTGACCAACGCGATAGCATTCTATAATATGTTGAGCGGGCTGGTCCGGTTGATGGTTCTGGTTCCTTATCGTGAAAAGCAGGCAGCCGAATCTGAGTTTAATCACATTGCCTATAATGATGATATAACAGGACTCCCCAATCGTCGCCGCCTTTCCCAACGCTTAGATAAAATATTGCGCAAATCATTGAAATCGGATGAGACAGTAGCACTTTTAGTTCTAAATATTGATCGTTTCAAGGCGATTAATGATTCGCTTGGACATATGGCAGGAAACTATTTGCTGTATGCAGTAGGCGAACGCTTGGGGCATTTTAGCCATGAAGGGGAAGCTGTCTTTAGCATGGGCGGAGATGAATTTGCCTTTCTTCTAACGGGATACGAAGATACAGATGCTATGAGAAGTCGTATTGATGATATGGTGAAGCTGTTCGATCTGCCTTTCGATATTGATGGTGAGTCTTATCATGTGACGGTGAGCGTTGGTATAGCTTTGTACCCGTTGGATGCGAATCAGAGTGAACAGCTTATTCAGCAGGCGGATACGGCTGTACATAGTGCTAAAGAGCAGGGAGTGAATTTTCAGCGGTATGCTAGTTCGATGCAGATGCGAGCGCATGAAAGACTCCAGCTGGAAAATGATCTGCGGCGAGCGCTTGAAAATGAGGAATTTTCATTGGTGTATCAACCTCGTGTCCACCTGCAAAGTGGCGAGCTAACGAGTTTGGAGGCGCTGGTGCGTTGGAATCATCCTCATCGTGGGATGGTGATGCCAGGCGATTTTATTCCGGTGGCTGAAGAAAGTGGTTTAATTGTGCCCTTGGGGGAATGGGTGTTACGGGAGGCCTGTCTGCAAAATAAGCATTGGCAGGAGCTTGGGTACCCACCAATCCCGATTTCGGTCAATTTATCCATGCGCCAATTTCAGCAAAAAAAGCTGGTGGATGTAATTCGGGGCATTTTGACCTATACGGAACTTGAAGCACGCTATCTAGAGCTGGAGATTACCGAGAGTATGACCTTTGATAAGGATCGAGCCTTTGAACAGTTAAAAAAAATAAAGGCTATTGGTGTCGCAATCAGTATTGATGATTTTGGAACTGGCTATAGCTCATTGCATTATTTGAAGAATCTCCCGATTGATCGTCTAAAAATTGATCGTTCCTTTGTAAATGAGGTACTGGTCGACAGCAAAAATGCAGCAATTGTATCTACTATTGCCTCCATGGCTCACCATTTGAAGCTGAAGGTTACGGCTGAAGGGGTAGAGAATGAGGAGCAGCTTCATTTTTTGCAGGCACAAGATTGTCATGAGGGTCAGGGGTATTACTTTAGTCGCCCCATTCCGGCAGAAATCTTTGAAAAATTGTTTTTACGTGAACCTATGAATTGGCTGGCTCAGGATAGTATGTAGTATGCTTGCATTTTGCTGAAAGGTAAGTTATACTAAATAACATCCTGATTCAGCTGGTTGACGATAGGTTAAGCGTGCCATACATAAGAATCGAGATATTATAAAATGCGGGTGTAGTTCAATGGTAGAACTTCAGCCTTCCAAGCTGATAGCGTGGGTTCGATTCCCATCACCCGCTTACTGTTTTAAGAAGTTCAGAACCCTTGTGACGCAAGGGTTTTTGTTTTGTTTGGAGCTAGATAAATGCATTATAGCCGGGGTGCCGACGGGGTATCACGGCTTTTTGCGTTCTTACGAACTATTTTTACATTGCTACACAAAATAAAATATAAAATATTTAGCTTAGATGCTATAAATAAACAGATAAAAAGAACTATTTACCAATTACTAAAAAATAAGTATAGTCGCATTGTCGGGATTTAACTTAAAAAAGGATGGTGTAGCTGCAATGAGGAAAATTTCTTTTCTGTTTTTAGCATTAACTTTGATGCTGTTTACTTTTTCAGCAAGTTCTACGTTCGCCGCTGCTGATTTTCCAAATACGTCGACGAATGGAATGACTGGTTTTGCCGGACAGGCTAAAAGTGAAAATGGAGCTACAAAGCCTGCCACAACGGGGGGAAAAGGCGGTCAGATCATCTATATCAATAATCTAAACGATTTGAAAAACCAGTTAGGGGATTCAACTCCTAAAATTCTGGTAATCGAAAAAAATATTTCTGCCTCCTCTAAAACCGTGGTCAACATTGGTTCCAACAAATCACTCATTGGTTCTTATGCTCAAAACAAGCTGGTTAACATTCATTTGAAAACAACGAATAATTCGGGAAATGTGATCTTTCAAAATTTAACTTTTGAGCACAGTGCCAACATTAATGGTAACGATGACATCCAACTTTATCTCACTGCAGGTACAAATTATTGGATTGATCATGTTACATTTGCAGGTCACAGTTATAATGCGAATGGTTCGGATCTGGACAAACTTTTGTACATAGGCCAATCGGCTGATTATGTAACCATTAGTAACTCCAAATTTGCTAATCATAAATATGGTCTCATTTTGGGATATCCTGATGATGGCAATAAAAATTATGATGGCATGCCCCATATCACGATCGCCAATAATTACTTTGAAAACTTACTTGTACGTGGCCCAGGGCTTATGAGATATGGATATTTCCATGTTAAAAATAATTATATTAATAATTTCCAGCTTGCTTACACCATTGCTACGAATGCAAGAATCTATTCTGAGTACAACTACTTTGGAAAAGGTAGTGAAAAGGGCGGTATTCTTGATGATAAAGCCAATGGCGAGTTTAAAGATGTGGGGAGTTTTCCCGCCATCAACAACCAAAAATCGCGTGTAACCAGCTGGAATCCAAGCAAAAACTATAGCTATCAGGTTCAGACTCCTGAATATACTAAAGAGTTTGTAACGAAATATGCAGGTTCGTCCAATACAACTTTGGTATTTGGAAAATAACGCGGGTTATTTGCAAATGTGCTGTGATCTGCTATACTGACTGCAAGTAAGTATCCCATGAAAAGGAAGGTAACCATACGTCCGATGAAGTAAGCACACTGATTTTCCCACTTAACTGCACAGTTACTGGCAGGCGGCTGTAAGCTGCAACGGGAGAAGTGTGTCTGAAAATGAATGTAGGGACGTATGCGTTTATTCCGGAACGGGATTTGGCTTATTCGTTTACGGTATTATTTTTCATAAGCGTATGTTCTGAGACGATTCATAACAGTCATTCTATATTCCTTGTATGCAAGCCGCAGCCTTCTGCGGCTTTTTTTATTGCTTCCGGGGTCAAAAAACCGGACTGGGAAAGGATGATCGGTATGAGAACGATTTTGCGTATTCGCAATGTAGTAAAGGATTGGAACGGGACATCTTTATTTGAGAATGTGTCGTTGGATGTGATGGAAGGAGAACGGCTCGCACTGTTTGGAAGAAATGGAGCAGGTAAAACGACGCTATTGCGAATATTGCTGGGAGATGAAGCGCCAACCTCTGGCCAAGTAGAGCATGATTTGCCACTGGAAGAGCGGGGCTGGCTGAAGCAGCAGGATACGGTGGATTGGTCTCGAACCGCACTGGAGGCCGCACAGCAGGCCAGCCCTCGGCATTGGCTTCTCAAGCAAGCGTTGGGACAGCTGGAAGCTGACCTAGCCGATGCTGGGAAGGATATGGAGAATCATCTGGAGCGTTACGGCGAGCTGATGGATGAATACGAACGCCTGCAAGGCTTTGCCTGGGAGTCTGAGGTGGAAAAGGCGCTCACTCGAATGGGAATGCCTGTTCAGACGTGGTCCATTGCTTATGGTGACCTGAGTGGCGGACAGAAGACGAGAGTGCGATTAGCCGGACTCATGGTCAGGCAGCCGAAGCTACTGGTGCTGGATGAGCCGACCAACCATTTGGATGCCGAAAGCTTGCTTTGGCTGGAGCAGTGGTTGTCCACGTATCCAGGAACACTGCTGTTTGTATCGCATGACAGAGCCTTTTTGGATCGGGTGGCTACGAGTATAGTTGAGCTCACATCGACAGGTATTGGGCGCTATAAAGGCGGCTATAAGGAATATAAAGCGCAAAAGGAGCGAGAACTGCGAGAGCAGGAAGCCAACTATCGGAAGCAGGAGCTGGCGAAACAGGCGCTGGAGGAAACGATTCGAAATTACAGGGAATGGTTTCATCAGGCGCATCGTGGCGCATCCAAGGTTGAGATGGCCGTTACGCAGAGCTTTTATAAGGCCAAAGCTAAAAAAAATATTTCCCGTTACCATGCGAAAGAGAAGGAACTGGAGCGACTGGAAGCCAATAGAGTAGAGCAACCGCGTGAGGCTGCGTCTTTGCACATGAAATTAAGTGACAGCGGGTTTCAGGCAAAATATTTGCTGCGTGCTGAGCAGGTTGACTTTAGCTACGACGACCGTATCATTGTGAAAAATCTAAATCTGATCGTTGCACGTGGAGACCGTCTGGCTGTTCGGGGGCCCAATGGAATTGGTAAAACCACGCTGCTTCGGTTATTAACAGGTCAACTGGAGCCGCAGACAGGAAAAATCACAGCCAACCCACAGTTGAACATCGGATATTTTTCACAGGAGCTGGAGCAGCTTCCGGAGGATCAAACGTTGCTGGACAGTCTGCTTACACTCCCGACGATGACTCAAACAGAAGCGAGAACGGTATTGGGCTGCTTTCTTTTTGCGAAAGAGGACGTATTTAAAAGGATCGGGACACTCAGTATGGGAGAAAAATGCAGGGTAGCTTTTCTGCGTCTGTACTTTAGTGGAGCCAATCTGCTGGTGCTGGATGAACCCACGAATTATTTTGACATTGAAACCCGTGAAATTGTAGAGGATTCTTTGCGTAACTATGATGGAGCCCTGGTGCTCGTCTCACATGATCGGGAGCTGGTGAGGTGCACGGCAACTCGGTTACTGGATATGAAGCCGGGAGGCGGATATGAAATCTATGAGGGGACAGCTGACGAAAAGCAAGAAGATGAGCGGAGCCGTCAACGGGAGCCAGAAGACCAGGAGCGGCGTGAGGAACGTCTTCGATTACAATTGCGTCTTACAGAGTTGATGGGAATGACGGGCACGAATGACGAACATGAGAAGTTGTTGAGCGAAATTAGGCGCATTCGTGCAAATCTGGAGCGGTTGGATGATCTCGATATCTAAAGGAATGAAACGTATGCCCTGCTTGCCAAAGCGCGGTAGTTTGCATATAATAATGAACAATAGTTCGAATTTTTGAAAATGTCTTGATGGAGAAGAGTAGACAGTGTCCGATTGAACAGGGAGGAAGCGCCGTAGGATTGAGAGCGTTTCTGCAAATACTGGGCTGTTGAAGTTCGCTCCGGAGCAGTTCCTTGAACCTCAGGCGCCATGTGAATGGCGAATGTGCAAGTAGGGGATACCGGTTCACGACCGTTACAACGTGCAGAGCGAGACGATGATGCATAGCATGAAAATCACCTGTAACTAGTTGCCGTAAGGCAGAATGCTGGGTGAGCTGAGCTTATTGTCTAACGAGGGTGGTACCACGGTCTTTTCGTCCCTTACCGGGAGAAAAGACCTTTTTTTGTTGTCTGAAAAGCTGGAAATGAAGAAAGGGGACTGAACAGGCGATGAGCGAAACCATCCAAATGAAGGAACATTTGCTGGCCTTGAAGGAAGAAGCACTGGAAGTATTGGAGAAGGTGGCAACACCCAAGGAGCTGGCTGATTTACGGGTCAAATATTCGGGGAAAAAGGGCGCATTGACTGAAATCTTGCGCGGTATGGGCAAGCTGAGCGCGGAAGAACGTCCAGTTGTTGGACAGGTAGCCAATGAGGTGCGCGAGGCGATTGAAGAAGTCGTTAACCGTAAGCAGGACGAGTTCACGAAAGCAGAAACAAATGAGCGTTTGCAAGCGGAAAAGATCGACGTTACGCTGCCTGGACGCGCGTTGCCGCAAGGTGGACTGCACCCGCTCAACAAAGTGATTGAGCAAATCGAGGATATTTTTACAGGTATGGGCTATCGAGTGGCTGAAGGTCCACAGGCAGAGACGGATTATTATAACTTCGAAGCATTGAACCTGCCTAAAAATCACCCAGCACGGGATATGCAGGATTCATTTTACCTGACCGAGGATCTGTTGATGCGTACCCATACGTCACCGGTTCAGATTCGTGCAATGGAAGCGATGAAGGGCGAAACGCCTATTAAGGTTATCTGTCCGGGTACGGTTTTCCGACGTGATGATGACGATGCAACGCATTCTTTTCAATTCCACCAAATTGAAGGGCTTGTCATTGGAAAAGACATTCGTATGAGTGATTTGAAAGGAACCTTACTTCAATTTGCACGCGAAATGTTCGGAGAATCGACCGAAATCCGTTTGCGCCCAAGCTTCTTTCCGTTCACAGAGCCGAGCGCTGAAGTAGACGTGACTTTTGTGAAGAAAAATGGCGAGCGTGTATGGATTGAAATTTTAGGCTGTGGCATGGTCCATCCGAAAGTGTTGGAGATGGGCGGTTTTGATCCCGAGGTGTACAGCGGCTTTGCATTCGGTATGGGTGTAGAGCGGATTGCTATATTGAAATACGGTATCGACGATATTCGCCATTTTTATAACAGTGACCTGTCGTTCCTGAAACAGTTTGCGCGTCAATAAACAACTATATCAAGGGAAGTGAACCCATATGAAAGTATCATTCGAGTGGCTGTCCGATTATGTATCGCTGGATCAGGTATGCGCGGAGGATCTAGCAGAGAAAATCACCCGTTCGGGCATAGAAATTGATGAGGTCGAGCAGCGCAATCAAGGAATTACTGGTGTCGTTGTCGGCTATGTTAAAAGCAAGGAAAAGCATCCAGATGCTGATAAGCTGAATGTATGTATTGTCGATGCAGGTCAAGAGGAAGATCTGCAAATCGTGTGTGGTGCTAAAAACGTGGATGCAGGTCAAAAGGTTCCTGTTGCAGTTGTAGGTGCAAAGTTGCCGGGAGATTTCCACATTAAAAAGGCCAAGCTACGTGGTGTTGTATCCATGGGCATGATCTGCTCGGCCAAAGAACTGGGCATGAATGACAAGCTGCTTCCAAAGGAATTGCAAGAAGGTATTTTGGTGCTGCCTGAGGATGCTGAAATTGGTATGCCAATTACGAAGCTGCTGGCGCTGGATGATCAGGTGCTGGATTTTGATCTGACACCTAACCGTTCGGATTGCCTGAGCATGCACGGAGCAGCATATGAAGTGAGTGCGATTCTGGGACGTGACATTTCGCTGGCTGACCCGGCTAAGGATCTGGTTGAAATTAGCGATGCAGCGGCAGATCATCTGTCTGTGAAGGTAGATACTCCTGAACTGTGTACGCACTATGCGGCCCGTTATATCACAGGTGTAAAAGTGGGGGCTTCCCCGTTATGGATTCAAAACCGTCTGATGGCAGCAGGTGTTCGTCCGATCAACAACATCGTAGATATTACGAACTACGTCATGCTGGAATACGGTCAGCCGTTGCATGCTTTTGATGCGGATAAGCTGGAAAATGGAAATATTGAAGTTCGACTCGCTCGTGCAGGCGAAACATTGATTACACTTGACGATCAGGAGCGTAAGTTGGAGCCGCATATGCTGCTGATTACAGACGGTGTGAAACCCATTGCATTGGCAGGCGTGATGGGTGGAGCCAATTCCGAGGTTACGGATGCGACGGTCAGCATTGCGCTGGAATCTGCCAAGTTTGACGGCGGTACAGTTCGCAAAACATCCCGTCAACTTGGACTGCGTTCAGAAGCAAGTCTGCGTTTTGAAAAAGAGGTTGATCCAGGCGCTGTTGTGCCTGCTGTGAATCGTGCAGCTGCGCTGATTCAGCGTTATGCGGGAGGCACTGTACACCAGGGCATCGTAGAATCAGCGTCTGCAAAAGCTGAAAACCGCATTATCAAGCTGTCGCTAGATAAAATAAACCGATATTTGGGAACCGAACTGTCGCTGCTTGAGGTGAAAACGATTTTCGGTAGACTTCATTTCGGATGTGGCGATGCAGAGCAAGGTGTACTGGAAGTTCAAGTTCCTACACGCCGTGGAGATATTACCATTGACGTGGACTTAATCGAAGAGGTAGCTCGTCTGTATGGTTACGACAATATCCCGACCACGCCGATTGAAGGTCCTACAACTCCGGGAGCTTTGACAGCATCGCAATCATTGCGCCGCTCCCTGCGCAGATTGCTGGCTCATGGTGGTTGGCAGGAGACGATCAGCTACTCTTTTGTACATCCGCAAAGTACAGGGTTATTTAATGCCCTGACAGAAGGTAACCATTCGGTACGTTTGGCTATGCCTATGAGCGAAGACCGTAGTGTTTTGCGTACGAGTATCATCCCACAGATGCTAGATACAGCGGTGTACAACATGAATCGCAAGCAAGACAATCTGGCGATTTTTGAGATGGGAACAGTATTTTATACAGAGGAACAAACATTAACCCGTCAGCCGCAGGAAATTCAAGTGCTTAGTCTACTGCTGACTGGGGTACGTCGTGAAAAACAATGGAATATTGGTGCTGAAAAGGTTGATTTCTTTGATATTAAAGGCGCGCTTGAAACGGTGTTTGACTATTTCGGATTGAGTGCCAGCATTCGTTATGTGGCTGACCAACCGCAAAGCTATCACCCGGGCCGTTCTGCTTCGGTATGGCTGGATGTGAATGGAAACTCTCAACGGATCGGTACCATTGGGCAGATTCATCCGGAGCTTCAACAATCTTATGGGCTGAATGATACGTATGTAGCGGAAATTGCGTTGCAACAGGTCGTTGAACACGCCAACTCTCATATTCAGTTCAGAGAGCTGGCTCGCTTCCCATCCGTGGAACGTGACATTGCCCTCGTGGTAAATAAAGACGTTGAGGCAGGTGAACTGCTTCGTGTTATTCACGCTGCAGGCGGAGAGCTGTTGCAGGATGCACGAGTGTTTGATGTATTTACAGGCAGTAAGCTTGGTGAAGATAAGAAGAGCGTAGCTATCTCTCTGACCTATCGTCATTGGGAACATACGTTGACGGATGAAGAGATCAATGCGGCGCATACTCCTGTCGTTACGTCTCTGGAACAAACTTTTGGAGCGGAATTGAGAAAGTAGCAGGAAATGCGGGAAGCCGTATCGAATCTTAGTGACAGAGGTTCGATACGGCTTTTTGGCCTATCTTCATAGAAGCTCTCTTACTCTGATATTTACCCGCTGCGGGGAAGCCGGACTAATAAGGTTGAACGCTTCACGGAAGGCGGGTTACCATAGTACCGGACACACCTTAGAATCAACATACAGTAGTATTGAAGGAGGGCATAATTGTGACTACACCAGATCGTACTCGCGTCACTGTAGAGATCTACGGTACTTCTTATAAACTCGTCGGCAGCAATACCGATTATATGAAGCAGGTTGCCAATTACGTGGATGAGCGTATGCACAGCATTTCTCAAGCTCATTCGCGTCTGGATATGCCCCGAATTGCCGTGCTGGCTGCGGTTCATATGGCAGAAGAAGCTGTACAAATCCAGGAAATTCAGAGTCATATGAACCGCTTAGCAGCGGAACGAGCAGAACTCCGGGGAGATCTGGCGCAACTCCAGACGGCTCTAGGGGAACAGCAGCAAAAAAATACAGATCTGCATCAATCTCTTGTTCAACTAAAGGAAGAAAAGGAAGCAACGCAGAAGAAGCTGATGGAAACCGAATCTGTATCAGCCAAAGAGATTGCCCAATTGAAGGCAAAGCTAGAACAGCAGGAGAAAAAAGCGACTGAACTTGAAAATGGACAAAAACAAGCTAAACGTGAATTGGAGGAGTCTCGTCAAGAAGCTTCTCGCAAGCTGAAAGAGCAGCAGGAGGCGGCTAATGCCCGTATCCGGCAAATAGAAGAGCAGATGAAGAAGGAAGTAGCTGAAGCGACTAAACAGGCCGAAGCCAAGCTGTCAGCTGCAGAGAAGACTCATCAGGAGCAAAAGCGTACAGAACTGGACAAGCTGCGATCTGCTTTGCAGCAAGAGCATAGTAAGAAGGTAAGCGAATGGCAGACCAAGTGCTCAGGGCTGAATGAGCAGCTGGAGCAGGAACGTAAACAGGCTGAATTGGCGTTGAATGAAGAAAAGCTCCAGCATCAGGAAGCTCAGAAGCGAGCTGATGAAGCTGCACTGGAGCAGGAGATTCGGGTTGAGGAGCTTCAGGAACAATTAGAACAAGTACAAGCAGGCAGTACAGAGCTTGCTTCTCGTCTGGGAGAGGCTCAAGAACAAGCAAGAGTACTGAAGCAACAACAGTCCGAGCTGGAGTCTGTGCTGGAAACACAGCGACAGGCTGCGATAGAGCGAGAGCAGGCAGATACGCTTGCGCATGAAGAACTGCAAAGCCGATATGATCAATTAGAAGCTGAAGCCAAGGCTTCGCAGCAGCAGACGGCTAAACTGGAGGAAGAACAGCGGCGGATGCAGAAGCTGCTAGAGCAAGCTCACGTATCTTCTCGCAAACTGCAAAGTGAGCTGGCCACGCTAGCTGAAAGCGAGAAGTCATGGAAGAAACTCGCAGAAGAACGCCAGTTGGCAGTTGATGAGCTGGAGCTCTCCCTGCTGGAAGCACGTGAACAGAAGGAAGCGATACAGGAGCAATTACAGCACGCAGAGGCTGAGCTCGAAGCTATTAATGATAAATTTGCTTCACAACAGCAACGGCTAGTTCAACTTGAAGCGAGAATCAAGGAGCTTTCACCTGAGCTGATTCGCGTTCAGGATGAGCTTGAGAAAGCCAAAGTCCGAGAGCAAGAGGGAGCGAAGGCGTATCAATCGCTTCAGGAGCAATATGGAAGCATGAAGAGCCGAGCTGGACAGCTGGAGCAGAATATTAAGCAGCTTCAACAGGAAGTTCACGAACGGCGGAGTAAACTGGAACGTGCTGAGGAAGAATCTTTAGAGTGGCAACTTAAATACGATCAGTTGAAGGCAGAAGCGGAACGTCTGGAAGCTGAAGATGCTGCCCGTAAGGAAGAATTTGCATCTTGGGAACGGGAAATAGCGGTAACCGTTGAACAAAAGGAACAGCTTCAGGAGGAGACTCGTTTGGCGGTTGAAGCTGCCAAAACAGCGAAAGCTGAACAGCAGTCCATAGAGCAGGAACGAATGGCCTTGCAGTCTGAATTGGACGAAGTGGGTCAAAAATATGAAATGGCGGCGCATCAGCTTCGTCTGTTACAAGTACAACAGGACGTAGATCGGGAAAATACGGAGAAGATTTCTACAGAATTACGTCAATTACAGGAAGAATACACTAAACTTCAAACGGAGTACAATGAATGGATCGAACTTATTGAACAGGATCAGTAGATACGGATTAAAAATGTAAGGCAATCCCCGGCTGCTCATCGCCGGGGATTGTTTGCTTATTGTATCCACTCAGAAGTTATATGACACAAAGCTGTCCTTTGGCAGACGAAATCTGCTTCGGGACAGCTTTGTCGGGGTGTCTATTGAAGTTATTTTCCGTCTTTGCGACCGGCTTCAAACGGTGTCGATACCGGAATAAACAGGTCGATAATCCCGATAACCAATGCAGCTAGCAATGCGCCCAGAACGGAAACACTGACATTGGTCACCACATATTGAGCGATCCAGATCACCAGAGCGCTCACAAGAAAACCTACGATACCGCGTCCAAATGGAGAAACGCGTCGGCCGAACACTGCCTCGATAATGTAACCAACCAAGGCAATGACAATGGCAAGAATCAGCGCGCTCCAAAAGCCGCCTACACTAAATCCGGGAACGATCCAGCTTACGACCATCAGCACCAGAGCGGCAACGATGAAACGTACAATGTGCCCGAGAATGCTCACGGAATAACCTCCTTTGTTTTTTGAATTTACAGGGTTAGACAAAGGTTAGTGTGTGGCATGAAGAGCTTTCTTATGTGTAAAACAGAGTTGGCAAATAGCGTAAGTTTGCTGCTTTCGGTATAATATAGATATATGTGAAAGGAGTAGTGAAGTTGGACTCTAAAATTTTTAAAACCCTTGAATATCAAAAAATTCTAAATAAACTAAGTCACTATGCTCAAACGGCAACGGGACAACAGACAGCCCTTCGACTACAGCCCAGCGATGATTTGGAGCATATCAAGAAAATGCTGAAAGGCACGGATGAGGCCTATGCTGCTGATCGACTCAAAGGGGTACCTTCATTTAATGGAGTAGTGGATATCACTCCGGCAGTGAAGCGTGCCCGTATTGGCGGAACGTTAAGCCCGCAGGAGTTGCTTGGCATTCGGACAACAGTTCAGGCCGCACGCCGTATACAGGTATACGTGGCAAGTTTGCATGAGGAAAATCCTGTCGAAACATTGCTGTATTGGAGCGAGCAACTTTCGGAGCAGAGAGGTTTAGAAAACTCCATTAAAGGCTGTATTGACGAAAATGCAGAGGTGCTGGATACTGCCAGCACAGAGCTTTCTCAAATCCGTCGGGAGCTGCGCTCGGGAGAAGTGCGTATTCGTGAAAAGCTGGATTCCATGATTCGTTCCTCAACTGTATCCAAAATGCTTCAAGATCAGTTGATAACGATTCGTGGAGATCGGTTTGTGATCCCAGTTAAGGCCGAATACCGTTCTTATTTTGGCGGAATTGTTCATGATCAATCCGGGTCTGGCGCAACATTGTTTATCGAGCCTGAATCCATTGTAGCCATGAACAATAAGCTGAGGGAAACAAGGCTGAGAGAAGAGCGTGAAATTGAAGTCATTTTACAGAAGCTGACCGCACTTGTCGCAGAACAAGCAGATATGTTGTTGTATGATGTGGACATATTGGGCAATCTTGATTTTATTTTTGCAAAAGCGCGTCTCGCCCGTGAAATGAAGGCAACCTTGCCTTTAATGAATGACCGCGGATATTTGAAGCTGAAAAAGGGCAGACATCCCCTAATTCCGTTGGAGCAGGTTGTTCCCATTGATGTGGAGTTGGGCAATTCATACACCTCCATTATCGTTACCGGACCGAACACAGGGGGGAAAACCGTTACTCTGAAAACCATCGGTCTGCTTAGTTTGATGGCGATGTCTGGACTGTTTGTACCTGTAGAGGATGAAAGCCAGCTGTGTGTATTTGATGCAATCTATGCCGATATTGGTGACGAACAGAGCATTGAGCAAAACTTGAGTACATTTTCCAGTCACATGACCAATATCATTAGCATCCTGAAAAATATGACGCCCAAAAGTCTTGTATTGCTTGACGAAGTGGGGGCAGGAACGGACCCCGCGGAAGGTTCGGCTCTAGCTGTATCCATTTTGGAGCATATACATGCCATGGGTTGCCGTATGGTTGCCACGACTCACTATAGTGAATTGAAGGCGTATGCCTATGAGCGTAAAGGAATTATTAATGCAAGCATGGAGTTTGATGTCGCTACATTAAGCCCGACTTACCGCCTTCTGGTCGGTGTTCCCGGACGAAGTAATGCATTTGCTATTGCCGAGCGATTGGGATTGCCAGGGCGTATTTTAGACTATGCCCGTGGTGAGGTAACGGAAGAAGACCAGCGTGTCGAGCACATGATCGCGTCACTGGAGCAGAACCGTTTAACAGCTGAGCAAGAACGGGAAAAAGCGGAGCAGCTGCGTAAGGAAATGGAAGCATTGCGTAGCCGTCATCAGACGGAGTTGGATAAGCTGGAGTCCCAACGGGACCGTATGCTGGAAAAAGCTGAGGACGAAGCAAGAGTTCTCGTGGATAAGGCTCGTAGTGAAGCAGAGAAAATCATTACTGATTTGCGTAAATTGGCTCAGGAAGAAGGGGCCTCGGTTAAGGAGCATAAGCTGATTGCAGCTCGTAGAGAACTGGATGAGGCTGAACCGAAGCAACGCAAGAAAAGTACCGTCAAACGCCCGGCCGCTACACGTACTCGTTCTATCATGGCTGGCGATGAAGTATCCGTTCACAGTCTGAATAAAAAAGGCCACGTGGTTGAACTGTCCGGTACCAAGGAAGCTGTGGTTCAACTGGGGATCATGAAGATGAAAGTCAGTCTGGATGATCTGGAACTACTGCAACCTGCCCAAGCAACGACTCCAAGAGTTCAAAAACCAGTGACTGGCGTTAAGCGGACACGGGATGATAACGTACGAAGTGAACTTGATCTTCGGGGGGCGAACGTGGAGGAAGCCTTGATGGAAGTGGACCGCTTCATGGATGAAGCGTTTCTGGCCAATCTGGGTCAGGTACACATTATACATGGCAAAGGTACAGGTGTCCTGAGAACCGGTATTCAGGAGTACCTCCGCAAGCATAAACATGTGAAAAGCTACCGTATCGGTAATTACAATGAAGGCGGCACAGGCGTAACAGTTGCTGAATTGGAATAGCTATGGGTTGCCGGCTTTGCCCGGGAACGCTTGGTAGAACGGGAGGGACGAAGTGAAGATGGCGATTGATGAATTGCTGTCACATCCGTTGGGGATGATGCTGGGTTATTTCTCGGTGGCGGTGCTGGAGCTAATTGTATTTTTGTCGTGTTTTGAGCTGGTAACCCGCTATAAATGCTGGGAAGAGATCAAGCACGGCAATGTTTCGGTAGCCATGGCTACGGGAGGGAAAATGTTCGGTATTTGCAACGTGCTCCGCTTTGCGATGGAAGCCAAATCTAGTGTGTATGATACGATGATTTGGTCGTTCGTTGGCTTTTTACTGCTACTTGCGGCGTACTTTCTTTTTGAGTTTCTAACACCGGTATTTTCTATCGATCAACAGATTAAAGAGGATAATCGTGCTGTCGGCTTGTTCTCCATGATTATTTCCATATCTTTATCTTATGTGATCGGTGCCAGTGTAACTTGACACATCTTGTATACTAGAGCTTGGTATACGCTTGGAACGGAAGGATGATAAAGCTTGGAAATGACTATTTGTCCATGGTGTAACATGGAAATTATTTGGGATGAAGAATTAGGACCTGAGGAAGAGTGTCCTTATTGCCATAATGATCTGAAAGGGTACTCTGACATCACCGATGATGAAGATGAGACTGTTTCTCCACCTGTGCATAGACATGCCGGTGAGCATGGACATGAAGAGACGAAACTGGCTTCTGTAACCCCGGTGCCCCACTCTCATGGAAAAGAAGACCTGAAGGGTTATCGTACATTGAGTATTCAGCTCGGTGATGATGAGGAGCAGGATATTTTATATGAGGCAGAGGATGAAATCGTAGTTGAAAAACCGGTTGATGCACCGTTGTTGCAGGATAATGAGCTTCATAAGCTGCCTGTGCTGCATACTTTGCAAAAATTTGAAGAAAGCGGTGCGGATCTGATGGCTTATGAACAAGGTGCTGAACAAATACTCGACAGACAAGATGAGGTTCTTGAATGTTCCCAATGTGGAGAGTACATGCTGCATGCGGGTTCGCAAACCGTAACCAGAGAAGGCTTTGAACCGTCGATGTCTCCAGCACTTGGCAAGCCTGTTCTGGATTTGCCGTTCGTCTTGAATGTTTATGTGTGTCCTAGCTGCTTCCATGTCCAGCAGACACTATCAGAGAATGACCGACTGCGGATGCTGGAGAAGCTCAGCGGTATTTCCAACAATTAAATAGCAATCCCCCGGATAGGCCCAAGCTCAATACGGGCATCTTAAATCGAAGAAATCTTTAAACAAGCTGGCTTGAAATAAGCTGATTGGTGATTTTTCGGTTAGGGGGAACTGCATTGAAATCAAACCTGAACGGACAATCCATTCTGCTATTAAGCTTGAATGGATTGTTTGTGTTTGCAGCAGCATTGTCAGGCACATTTCTTAACGTGTATTTGTGGAAAAGCAGGCAGGATTACGCGATGATCGGCTGGTTTAATGTCAGTCAACAAATTGCACTGGGAATTATGGTCTGGGTGGCTGGAAAGTGGGTCAAGGAACATAATAAAATGAATGCCCTGCGCGTGGGGACCGCATTATCCGGCCTATTTTATCTGATCGTGTTATATACGGGAACGCAGGCTGTGAACTACATATGGCCGCTCGGGATGCTGCTGGGTGCAGCATTAGGTTTATTCTGGCTGGCGTTTAATGTGATTTTTTTCGAAGTCACGGATCAGGCAAGTCGTGATCATTTTAACGGATGGGTGGGTCTGCTAGGCTCGTTTTCCGGTATAGTGGGACCTTGGCTGTCCGGTTGGATTATTGCCCGTATGGAGGATGACGCAGGTTACCGCGTGATATTCAGTATTTCCTTGGCCTTTTATGTCGTAGGAGTGGTGCTTAGTTTCTTTCTTCGTAAGCGTAAGCCGACAGGAAATTACAATTGGAAGGAGCCCAAGCAGCGATTGTCACAAAAAGGGAGTATGTGGCGTCCATTGTCGTTATCGCTTGTTGCCCAGGGCATCCGTGAAGGGGTATTTGCCTTCCTGATTACGCTGCTCGTGTATGTAGCTACTCAACAGGAATGGAAGCTGGCGCAGTTTTCACTTATTACATCGGCGGTTTCATTTTTCAGCTTTTGGGCTGTCGGAAAATGGCTCAAGCCACACTATCGTTCGGCGGGTATGCTGTTGGGTGCCGTATTGTTGGTGATCGCGCTTTTACCGTTATTGTGGCGTATGGAGTATAGTACACTACTGATTATGGGGATCGGCACCGCTTTATTTATGCCCTTGTATTTAATTCCCATGATTTCTGCCAGCTTTGATTTAATGGGTACGAGTAAAGGAGATGCCAATCAGAGAGTGGAACTCGTTGTACTACGCGAACTATGCTTAATGGTAGGCCGATTGACCGGAACACTCATTTTCTTGGGTGTCCTAAGTATCAGCAAGGCTCCCACGGCGATGATCTGGTTGTTGATTGGACTGGCATTGATGCCAGTGCTCGGATGGTTTTTTATGCGAAGTGTGCTGAAAATGGAACAAAAGACAAAGCAGAGCAAGTCTCATTCCCACGCACAACGCTGGGACAAGCAAACCGAATAGTTTAAAATACATTTAAAAAAAGACCTTCAGACCCGCTTATAGGGAAAGAAGGTTCTTTTTTTATTCCATATGTTAAACCATCGGTTCCGTTGTTTCGGGCGAGGGCTTGGTAGTACGGGTCAGAGAATAAAGCTCCATTTCAGGTCGGTGTGTGCCCGTCAGTTCATCAGCCAAAAGTTGTGCGGCCATCATACTCGTGACTGCTCCATTTCCCCCGTAACCCTCTAAAAAGTAGCAGTTGGGAAAACGCGGATGTGGACCAATATACGGCAAGCCGTCATGAGAGGAGCCGAATACAGCAGCCCATGCAAAGTCGATCTGAAATGGTATACCCGGAAAAAATTCCTGTAATGTTTGTAGCAGCTTTTGCTGTTGGTGCAGGAGCCTGATTTCACGTTGATTGGCGTCCAGTACAGGTTCGTCTAAACCACCAATAATAATGCGTCCTTCCGGTGTGGAGCGCATGTATAGATAAGGACGAGCAGTTTCCCAGATGAGACACTGTTCATGCCACAAGGGATTATCTCCGATTGGATTGGTGGCGATAGCATATGAGCTTTCCAGAACGGCTCCACGGTCTGTTTTAATCTCTTGTGTTTCATAGCCCGTTGCAAAAATGATTTTTTTCGCTCGGATAATTCCACCGCTGGTATGACAAACAACTTCATTTTCGTTAAATTCAAAATGCTTGGCTTCCGTATGCTCATATAAGCGTACACCGAGACGGCTGGCAGATCGCAGCAGTCCTTGGGCGAACAAAAATGGATTAACCTCGGCATCTTCGTGCGTGTATAAGGCCGCTGGTTTTCGGAAAGGAAATCGGGCAGCAATCTGTTGATCATCCCAGTATTCGAGGGGAAATCCAAACCGGGTTAGCTGTTTGTACTCTTTTTGAAGTGTCTGCACATCCTCCGATGTACTTGCATAGTACAGGCTACTTCGGCGTATAAAAGACGGATCAATTTCCAGCGTGGTAGACAGTTTTTCCAACTGATCCAGAGCATCTTTGCACATACGGTAAAAAAGTACACCGTTCGTTTCACCAAACGTATTGATCAAGGAAGTTAAGGTCTTATCATTGCTATATTGCAGCAGTCCGGTATTGGCCGAAGAACTTCCATGTACTAGCTTGCGTTTGTCAATAACCACGGTGTCTACCTGTCGTTCTCCCAACAGTCGGGAGCAGATGGATCCACCCATCCCGCCACCGATGACCAAGACATCACAATTTAAATCCTCTGCCAAAGGCGGGAAATCCAACGTTTTCTCCAAGGTACTCGGCCAATATGTATTCCCGCTTATCAATTCCATATAAATAGCACTCCTCATAAGGTAATATGTAGTATTTCTTATGTGTACATAGTATTTCGCCAAACGGACAAGATAACCAGCGTGCAACAAAACATTCAAGGAGGCACAGAGATTATGCAATCTACGAACATGCAACCCTTGTCAGGCAAAGAGCTGGAGTACATCGTGGACTCCATTTCCAATGAAGAACTACTACTCAAACAAAGTGCGGCGACAGCGGCTTCTATTCAGCACCCAGCCGTCCAACAAGCCTGTTTGCAACTGGCAAGAACTCATGAGCACCACTTGAATCTGCTTTCTAATGCTCTTCAACAGCATCAGCAGCTTGCCCCAATGCAACCGCAGCAGTAATTTGGATTTACAATAAAGGAGGTTTGACAGAATGTATTCACAAAATAATATGTCATTTATGCCCGAAGAAGATTTGCTCTATACCATTCTTGCTGATATGAAACGTACAGTGCGCGAGTACACAACGGCGACGACAGAATCCAACTGTCCGTCTGTGCGTCAGATGTTCACCGACCTTACGAATGATACATTGCGTCTGCAAGGTGATTTGTATCATCTGATGAGCCAAAACAATATGTATGCGACTCCGACTAAAGCACTGCGCATCGATTTGGACAAACAGATTCAAGAAGCTCGCAAGACCCAACAAGAATGCCAACAGTTCATTCAGCAAAAGTCGGCATCCGCGGGAGTATATGGCCAATCTATGCATCAGCAAGGCCAGTCTACTCATCAAAACAACCCTTATTATATGTAAACGGGATTTTCCGTTTTTGAAGCAGATTCCCATAACAGCCGTCCATCTGCCGGGTTTACCGGAGTGGACGGTTTTTCTTTGCAGGTTTAAAGTGCGTATTGTATGATGTATAGTAATCTCTTTCGATGGAGGCCTTATGTAGAATGACAGAGCTGAATGAATTGAAATTAAAAGTGCTGGAATTGTTAAAAGAAGATGCAAGAAGAACACCGACTCTAATGGCTACTATGCTGGGGGTTGACGAGCAGGATGTTCGCACCTCAATTAAAGAGCTCGAAGACCAACATGTGATCGTCAAATACGCCGCTGTAGTCAATTGGGACAAAGTCGACGACGAAAAGGTTACCGCTTTGATCGAAGTACAGATTACACCCGAGCGTGGAAGAGGCTTTGAAGGGATTGCAGAACGGATTTATTTGTATCCGCAAGTTAAATCGGTCTATCTTATGTCCGGAGCATACGATTTGCTGGTAGAGGTTGAAGGCCGCAATCTCCGTGAGGTCGCTAACTTTGTGTCGGAAAAACTGTCGCCTATTGATTCGGTCTTATCTACCAAGACTAATTTTACGCTTAAAAAATACAAGCAGGACGGAATTATCTTTGAGGACCATCAGGAAGATAATCGTCTGATGATTTCGCCGTAAAGGAAGATCATGATGAATCTCAAAACAGAAGCATTTACCGACAGCAACAAAGCCATGAGTTCCTATTTGTCCCCGTTGGTGCGCGAGATCCCATCTTCGGGTATTCGTAAGTTTTTTGACTTGGTGGGTGGCAACAAGGATATTATTACCCTTGGTGTAGGCGAACCGGATTTTACAACCCCTTGGCATATGCGGGAAGCCTGTGTCTATTCATTGGAGCGAGGTTTTACCAGCTACACGTCTAATGCGGGAACGCCAGAACTGCGTGAAGCGATTAGTGATTATCTGAATGAGCAATTTGAAGTCCGTTATGATCCCAAAAATGAGATTATCGTAACCGTTGGGGGAAGCGAGGCGATTGATCTTGCTTTGCGTGCGTTAATTGTACCTGGCGACGAAATTCTTGTGCCCGAGCCGTGCTACATTTCATATTCTCCAATCACTTCGATTGGAGGCGGGATTCCAGTAGGTATTGAAACATTTGCTAAGGATGAATTCAAGCTGACAGCTGAGGCGTTGGAGGCAAAAATTACACCTAAATCCAAGGTGCTGATTTTATGCTATCCGAGCAATCCAACTGGAGCTACGATGACTTATGAAGATTGGCTTCCGATTGCCGAAGTCGTGGAAAAACATGATTTGATCGTCATTTCTGATGAAATTTATGCTGAATTGAATTATGGAGAGAAGCATGTCAGTTTTGCCGCTATGCCTGGTATGATGGATCGTACGATTCTCGTCAGTGGTTTTTCCAAAGCCTTCGCCATGACAGGCTGGCGTATTGGATATACATGCGGGCATCCAGATCTGATTGCCGCTATGCTCAAAATCCATCAGTACACCGTAATGTGTGCGCCTTCTATGGGTCAAGTTGCGGCACTGGAAGGCTTGCGGAATGGTTTGGGTGAGAAAGATCGTATGGTAGAAGCCTATAATCAGCGTCGCCGTCTGATGGTTGAAGGGTTCCGGGAAATCGGCCTGGAGTGCCATGAGCCAAGAGGGGCTTTTTACGTTTTCCCTAGTATTCAAAGCACGGGACTCAGCTCAGATGAATTTGCACAGCGTCTTTTGGCAGAGGCTAAAGTTGCGGCTGTACCGGGTAATGTGTTCGGTTTGGGAGGCGAAGGCTATCTTCGTTGCTCATACGCGACTTCTGTTGCTCAGCTGACGGAGGCACTGGATCGGATTGGTCATTTTGTAGAAAAAGTAAGAAAAGAAGGTTAAAATTATTTTTTTATGGGTAATTCATAAAAAATAGTCTTTTATTTCTAAATTTCTATGCTATAATTTGAAATCGGAAGCAGGAAGTTCAATTTTTCAATTGTAGGAGGAATGCTCATGTCATATGTTGGATATAATTCATCTAGTTCAATAGGATACGACATTTCCCTGGAAGATGAAATTTTGTTCCTGCGCAATGAGATGATGCGGACGTTTCAGGAAGAGCAGTCCTTCACCTCTGATCTTGTTATCCAGATCAGTTGCAAGCTCGATTTGAAAATCAATGAATATATGAAGCTGTATGGTACGGAATGCAAGGTTTAACCGTATGAAGTCAGCCAAATGTAAGAAGAAGGCCGTCGGGCCTTCTTTTTTTGCGTTCACAACTTATGATATATTAATGGCATGGAAGAGGGGGCGTACATATGAGAGCAGGGCTAAAAAGGCTATCGCCATGGATCATCGGAATGCTTGCACTTGTATTATTGGCTGGATGTGGGGGACGGGACAAGGACAGCTTCTCCATTTTTATTATGGATAAAGGGGATGCCTCAGTCATCCGTGAGGAGTTGGCACAAAAGCTTAAGGATAAGCTGGGCGAACAGGCTCCGACCATTGAGATTTCGGTCAGTCCGCTGTATAACCAGCAGAAGCTGGTTGTAGAATATGCGGCCGGGGAGCATGATCTGTTTCTTTTGCCGGAAGAGGACATGAAGCTGTATGGACAGAATGGCTCGAATCTGCCGTTAGATGATGCTTTTGACAAGAAGACGTACGCTCGGGGCGTGTTCGAGGGCGGCGTATTTAAGAAGAAGGGGCAGGAGGAAGAAGGATCAGATGTAAGCAAGGAAACTCATTTGTTCGGAATTCCGGTGGAGCAGATGAAGATGTTTAAGGAGCTAAAATATAACTCCAAAACATTATTTGCTACCGTGCCGCCTCGTACAAGCAATAAGGAAGAAGCCATCAAGGTGCTGAAAGCACTTACGGAATGATAAAGGGGATGGAATGAAATGGGCATATATACTAGAACAGGTGATGAAGGACAAACTTCTGTGATCGGCGGTCGAGTGTCCAAAGATGATGATCGTGTGGAGGCATACGGTACAATTGACGAGCTGAACAGCTTTGTAGGACAAGCGATCAGCTTTGCCGAAGGGGAAGAGTTTACGGATATTCGGACTCAATTGGAAGAAATACAGCAGGAGCTGTTTGATTGTGGTTCGGATTTGGCGTTTGTTAAAATTAGTGAAAGCAAATATAAGGTGAAAGACGAGCTGGCAGAGCGTCTGGAAGGCTGGATTGATGCATGTCAGGAGGAAAATCCGAAGGTGGAGCGTTTTATTATACCGGGTGGTAGCACATTATCCTCAACGCTTCATGTTTGCCGTACAGTTTGCCGACGCGCGGAACGCCGTGCTGTTACACTAGGTAAACATACGGATATTAATCCGGCGGTACGTCGGTATTTGAACCGCCTTTCTGATTATTTCTTTGCCGTTGCTCGTACAGCGAATGTCCGTCAGGGTGTGCCCGATGTCGAATATGTGCGCAGCAAAAAAGTGTTCCGCAAATAAGGAGGCAACCGGGAATTTGTGATGAGCTTGTATTATGAACCTATCGTATATACGATCCCTCCTGAGGAGGAGGGCATGCTGTTGAAGACTATTTTACAAAAACGTATGAACATTTCTCGAAAGTTAATATCCAAACTCAAGCTGACCGAGCAAGGTATTATGCTGAACGGGACACGTGTGTACATCAGCGTAAAGGTAAAGTCCGGGGATCGAGTAGAAATTCGCATGGAGCGCGAGCGTTCTGATGATATTTTACCTGAACCCATTCCTTTTGAGATATTGTTTGAGGATGAACATCTGTTAGTGGTGAACAAGGCGGCGGGCATGATTGTCCATCCGACTCACGGTCATTACACAGGAACGCTGGCTAATGGGGTTGTGCATTATTGGCAGGCCAAGGGAGAACTGTTCCGGTTTCGTCCTGTTCATCGTCTTGATCAAGAGACGACGGGTGTGCTGGTAGTAGCCAAAAATCCGTATGTACACCAGCATATTTCTGAGCAGATGATTGCGGGAACGGTGGATAAGCGCTATACGGCTCTGGTGCATGGGCACCCTGAGCTGCAGATAGGAAAGGTAGACGGACCGATTGACCGCAACCCGGATGATCCGCATTTACGTATGGTGACCCCGGATGGTTATCCTGCCCTTACGCTGTATAAGCTGGAGGAAGTGTGGAACGGGGGAAGTCGCATTGGGCTAAAGTTGGAATCTGGGCGTACGCACCAAATTCGAGTGCATATGACTTATATCGGTTGTCCGTTGATCGGAGATAAAATGTATCGGATTACACCTGATGATGCTGCGCAACGTGAGCGATATGATCAGCTTGATGCCAGGATGCCTCGACAGGCTCTGCATGCCTCAGAGCTATCCTTGGAGCATCCTGTTACCGGGGAGCGGCTGACGTTCTATGCTCCTCTACCTGACGATATGGCTGAAATGCAGGAGCTATTAAGAGCGCAATATCTTTCAGAATAAAATATAAATAAGCGATGAAAACCAAATGGAGGTTAATCTAGCGATGAGCCAACTGAAAGTATATCAGTATTCTAAATGCAGTACCTGTCGTAATGCAGTGAAATGGCTGCAAAACAAGGGACATGAGACGGAACTTATTCCTATTTTTGAACAACCGCCCGGCCCGGAGGAATTGGAAGACTTGATTCGCAAAAGCGGGCTGGAGCTGAAAAAGTTTTTCAATACAAGCGGTGAGGTGTACAAAGAGTTAAAGCTGAAAGATAAGCTTGGAGACATGAGCCGTGAAGAGCAAATTTCGCTTTTATCCTCGAATGGAAGATTAATCAAACGCCCGATTGTAACCGACGGTAACAAAGTAACGGTAGGATTCAAAGAGGAAACATTTGAGGGCACATGGGGAGCTCAATAACGCCCAATTAACCCCCACGATATGTTATACTGTGGGGGTTAAATATTATGATGAATGGGAGCAATACAATCTGTGACACAACGCAATGAACAATCCGTAATGCTGGTTGACGGCATGGCCCTGCTATTTCGCGCTTATTATGCAACCGCCGCAAACGGTTATATCCGTCGTACAAAAGCTGGAGTGCCAACGAACGCCATATATGGTTTTATTCGATATTTTTGGGATGCAGTCCAAACGTTTAATCCTACACACGTCATTTGCTGCTGGGATATGGGCGGAACGACATTTCGTGGGGAACATTTTGCTGCGTATAAGGGAAACCGTGCCGACGCACCAGATGATTTGATTCCCCAATTTACATTGATTCGGGAAGTGACGGACAGCCTCGGCATTCCCAACATTGGAGCGGAAGGTTTTGAAGCCGATGATTGTATCGGTACGCTTGCACGCCATTATTCGCAAAATGAGGACATGGATGTAATGATTCTCTCGGGAGATCATGATTTACTTCAATTAGTGGATGATCGGACACGGGTCATTATTATGAAAAAAGGGCACGGCAATTATATGGTATACACCCCGGAGACCCTGCTGACTGAAAAAGGGCTTAAACCACGCCAAGTGGTGGACCTTAAAGGCCTGATGGGGGATGCAAGCGATAATTATCCAGGAGTACGAGGTATTGGTGAGAAAACGGCACTCAAGCTGGTGCAGGAATACGACTCTATTGAAGGCATCCTGGAGAATTTGGATCAATTAACACCCTCGGTCCGTAAAAAAATTGAGAGTGATTTGGATATGCTGCATCTTTCACGCAAGCTTGCTGAAATTCACTGCGGTGTACCTGTAGCATGTGCTTTGGATAGCTGTCTGCTGACGCTGGATCACGTGCAAATTGTAGACAAGTTTGAGCAGCTTGAAATGAAAAGCTTGTGTACATTGATGGGTGTCGCAACCGGATCATAATGAAGCTGTTAGGCTTGATACGGACAATTTAAGTGAAGTAAGTTTATAGGGATGCTGACGCTAGGTGCGTTAGTGTCCTTATTTTTATACCGTTATGTCAAGGGAGTTGTATAGTCATGTGAAGGATTATATACAATTGCGATAAGGGGATTGACCTCGGGCACATTTCAGGTGAATATAGTGGAGAGAGAACCGGATTATTGAAAGGGGACAACAGCAACTATGACAGTATTGGGAGCAATTGAGGCAGGCGGTACCAAATTTGTATGTGGAATTGGCAACGAACATGGGGAGGTACTGGAAAGAGCAAGCTTTCCAACGACCACCCCAGCAGAAACAATGGAGAATGTCATCGCATTTTTTGAAGGCAAGGGCATTGAAGCATTGGGTGTAGGCTCGTTCGGGCCGATTGATCCAATCGAAGGCAGTGATACATATGGCTATATTACAACAACGCCAAAGCCACATTGGGGAAATTACAATTTAATTGGCAAACTGAAACAGCATTTTGACGTGCCTATGGGGTTTGACACGGATGTGAATGGAGCAGCACTTGGTGAGTCTATTTGGGGTGCCGCCAAGGGATTGGACAACTGTCTGTATATTACGATAGGTACAGGCATCGGGGCGGGTGCTTTGGTTGGTGGAAAGCTGATACATGGATTATCCCATCCGGAAATGGGGCATATTCTGGTACGTCGTCACCCAGAAGATACTTACGAGGGGACATGTCCTTATCACGGAGATTGTTTGGAGGGACTGGCAGCAGGTCCTGCGCTCGAAAAAAGATGGAAGGTTAAAGGACATGAACTTTCTGTCGATCACGCAGCCTGGGAAATGGAAGCGTACTATCTGGCACAGGCTTTAATGAGCTATGTATTAATCCTGTCACCGCAAAAAATTATTATGGGCGGGGGAGTGATGAAGCAGGACCAACTGTTCCCGCTCATTCGTACCAAGCTTCAAGAACTTTTGAACGGATACGTACAGCATTCGAGTCTGACAACAGATATTGAGCAATATATCGTATCTCCGGGATTGGGTGACAATGCTGGATTGTGCGGTGCTCTGGCATTGGCAAAGGAAAAGCTGAATCATTAGAATTTATGGTTGACGGCACTCCAAGGTACGGTTATTATATAGGCAACAGCATAGTACGGCTCAAAAAGGGAAGCACCTTTCTTGCGAATACGCAGGATAGGTGCTTTTTTTTGCGTTTTTGTGTTGTGCGGGACTGTCTTTCAACGATATGAGGGAGGAAGAAATCATGGAGATTGTATTTTTAAATCGCTTGTCCAAACGGAATGAACAGGGCTATGAGGACTTTGCTCAGGTATGGATTGGGCAACATGAAGGGGGATGGAGTGCAGGCTGGAGCACACAACATGTCCCGGATGAAAGTATAGACGACCTTTGGTATGAGGGCAGCTTGTGGCAGGAATTACTGCATGTATACCGTCATGAGCTGGCGCTCAAAATGGCTGAGGGCTACAGGCCCTTAATCCATGGCGTATTTCATGAGCAAGAAGGATCATCAGGACGAGGACAAACGCTGCAAAAGCTGTATTGCTACAGTGATTTGTTTCCACGTGATGAAGTGTATGAGCAGTTGACGATGTGGAGACGGCAAAAAGCAGCAACGGAACGAAAAGCGCCTTATTTTATCGCTACGAATCGGCTGCTTCGGCTCATTAGCGTCTATCTTCCCCATACCGAAGAAGAATTGTTGGAGCTGCCTGGTATGGGTCAGGGTAAGGTGTCGCAATATGGGACGGAGCTATTGGCTATTACGACTCAAAATGACCGGACCACGCCATTTCCGTTGAACTGGGTAACAGAGACGCTGGAAGAAGAAGTTTTTTTGTCATGGCTATACAAGCAAAAAGAGAACCAGTACAGGCAGGAGCTGAACAAATTCAGCCTAACTAGAACGATTATCGAAGGCATTTCGGACGGTCTTTCACTGGAGCATATCGGGATGAAGACAGGTTTGCATCGTAGAGAAATGATTGAAGCTGTGGAGCATTTGGACAGGGATGGCATTAATATGGAGAAGCTGATCCGCAAGGAATTGGTGAATGTATCTGAGGAGGAGCAGGCAGCCATCTGGTCTGCTTATGAAGAGTTGGGGGATACGCTGCTCAAGCCCGTCATGCTGAAAGTGTATGGGGAAGAAAAGGCGACAGAAACAGGACTGGATCAAATTTATGAGCGTCTGCGTCTGATCCGTATACGGTTTCGCCATCAGCAGGTACCCGACCGACATGTTGGATAATATAGAACTGATTGGATAAAGCTAAAGTTATTAAAGTACATTCAGGGTCCAACAGACTAAAAAGCAGCAGCCAGTTCCTCATAGGACACGGCTGCTGCTTTTTATGATCAAGCTTGAAAATCGAAATAGGTATCCAACTCCGTACTTTTTCCCCTTTTCTTTTTAAACCCAGTCTTTCTTGCGGAAAATACAGAACATACTAACACCTAGTGCCACCATAATACCAATGACGACAAAATAGCCATAACGTGTATGAAGTTCAGGCATATTATCGAAGTTCATCCCATATATTCCGGTAATGACCGTCAATGGCATAAATACGGTCGTAATTGCCGTAAACACACGCATAATTTCATTGGCACGATTGGCGATACTGGATTGATAAGCTTCTCGAAGGTTACCCATCAAATCACGGTAAGTTTCAAAAGTCTCCGAAATTTTCACAGCATTTTCATAAATGTCGCTGAAATATTTTTGCAATTGATCGTCGATGAGCCGCAAATCCCGTTTGTTTAGGGTATTGATGACTTCCTTTTGCGGACCCAGCACCTTTTTCAGCCACAGAATCTCACTGCGTAAGCCGATGATTTCGTTCAAATGCGACTTTTTCGTATGCATTAGAATATCTTCTTCCAGCTTTTCAATGCGGACCTCAATCCGGTCACCAACCAGAAAATAGTTGTCAACAATCAAGTCGACCAGCAGATACATAAAACGGTCAGGCTGGCTGACTTCTTGCTCCCACAGCATAGGCTTGAGGGTACGAAGCTCATTGATTTTCTGCTTGGTCACCGTAATGATAAAATGGCGGCCGAGAAAAATGTTCAAAGCTCGCAAAAATATTTCTTCATCATCAAAACGAATGCTATTTACAACGATAAAATAATGGCTTTCATAAATTTCGATCTTCGGACGTTGTTCTTCTTCACTCAAACAGTCTTCAACAGCAAGATCATGCATGGAAAATAAAGGTTGTAGCACTGCCAAATCATCGACATCGGCGTCAATCCAATAAAAACCTTCTGCCGGTGCAGTAAGCGCCATTTCAATTTCTTCGACAGGGGTAAAAACCCCGTTGTTGACCAAACGGATTTTCATATATGTCACTCCTTATGCTCCGTCGTAACGGAAATACGTTTACCTTAAGCATAAGGAATGAACTCAGTTAGCCAGTTAGCCGGTGCGGGTAAGCGTGCACTCCCATCAAAAGCCGGAGGCTTTTGGAGCATGCAGAGCCTGGCGTCCCGTCTTTCGGCAAGCTGAAGTCATTCCTATGCTGTTGTTCAGGGATCGCCGCCTACTCGGACTCGGGTCGCCTTCCATTCCGGATTCACCTCTCAAATGTTCTTTTTAGGTTGCCACAGTATCGCAGGAAACACTCAAATCTGCACTACTGCTCCATATTTTTTGCCTAATAGCACTTGTATAGTATAACGCTCGGCCTACGGCCTTTCAAGCGCAAAATCATGGGCTAAATCAACAGTAGTGGCAAGAGCTTCAGCGATAGGAGGGATATGATTTAACCTATGGAAAAGGTAGACAAAATGTGATTGCAGGGCACAAATTTGAAAGTCCCATCTTGACGAAGCCCAGCCGATGCATTAAAGTGAACAACAAGAACTTTGTGAACCCAAAATGAATATAGCGAAATCTTATCAAGAGCAGGTGGAGGGACTAGCCCGATGATACCCGGCAACCGGCGATTTTAATCGCACGGTGCTAATTCTTGCAGGACGCGCGCTTTGTACAAAGAGCGTTGCCCTGACAGATGAGAGAGGCGCATATGGATACAAATATGACCTTTCTCTAACCAGAGAAAGGTCTTTTTATTATATGCCCGGCATCTCAGCAGGACGATTTTCGCAAAACTTACCGAACAAGGAGTGAGTTTACATGCCGATTAAAATTCCAGATACACTACCTGCCAAGGAAGTGCTGGAGGGCGAAAATATTTTCGTAATGGATGAAAGCTTGGCTTATCATCAGGATATTCGTCCGTTGCGCATCGCCATTTTGAATTTGATGCCTACGAAGGAAACAACGGAAACCCAACTGTTGCGCCTGGTCGGCAATACGCCGCTGCAAGTGGACGTCACGCTGGTGCACATGAAGTCTCATGTATCCAAAAATACATCGCAAGAATATTTGAATATGTTCTATAAAACGTTTGACGAGATCAAGAACAGTCGTTTTGACGGCATGGTCATTACAGGAGCTCCGGTTGAACAGCTTGAGTTTGAGGATGTGAACTACTGGGAGGAGATCCGGCAAATCTTTGAGTGGACGAAAACGAATGTAACTTCGACCATGCACATTTGTTGGGCCTCACAGGCAGGTTTATACCATCATTTCAATGTCCCGAAATACGGGCTCGACTACAAATGCTTTGGCGTATTTCCACACACCGTGATTAAACCTAAAGTAAAATTGCTACGCGGCTTTGATGAACTGTTTTATGCCCCTCACTCCAGACATACGGAGGTTCGGCGGGAAGATATTGATCATATCGCCGAATTAGAAGTTTTATCCGAATCCGAGGAAGCTGGAGTGTACCTCGTAGCCACGCTTGACGGTAAACAAATTTTTGTAACTGGGCATTCTGAATATGACCCGCTTTCATTGAAATGGGAATACGACCGCGATGTGGCCAAAGGAATGGATATTGAAGTTCCCAAAAATTATTTTCCTAATGATGATCCTGAGCGCACACCGCCCTCAATCTGGCGGGCGCATGCCAATTTATTATTCTCGAATTGGCTGAACTATTATGTATACCAAGAGACACCTTACGATATCGGGCCCCAGATTTAAAAAAGGGGCTTGTAGTTTACCCTTGTACAGTACCACCTTGCAGTAGCGCAGCAGTATAGTCTTTGACATCCATTTTTGCAGGATTGGTTATAGCACCCACTATGGAAGTTAACAGGAGGATTCATATGAGTGAGAAACAGTGGAAAATCGAAAGTAGATTGGCACAAATCGGTTCAGTAGAGGAGCCAGTAACCGGGGCTGTTAATTACCCGATTTACCAATCTACGGCGTTCCGCCATCCCCGTCTGGGTCAAAGCACAGGATTTGATTACATTCGGACGATCAATCCCACGCGAAAGGTACTGGAAGAGGCTTCTGCTGCACTTGAATCTGGTGATGCAGGCTTTGCTTGCAGCTCAGGTATGGCGGCGCTGCAAACGGTATTTGCATTGTTTGGACAGGGAGATCATCTCATTGTATCGCTGGATCTGTATGGCGGGACATATCGTTTGCTGGAGCGTATTTTATCTAAATTTGGTGTAACAGCGAGTTATGTGGATACGAACGATCTTGAAGCACTCGAACAGTCATGTCGACCGAATACCAAAGCCGTATTCATAGAAACGCCTACAAATCCGTTAATGATGATTACTGATATTCGAGCGGTTGCCGAATGGGCATCACAACATCAGTTGCTTACCATTGTAGATAATACGCTGCTAACACCATATTTCCAGCGGCCATTGGAACTGGGCGCGGATATTGTGGTACATAGCGCAACCAAATATTTGGGCGGACATAACGATGTGCTGGCAGGATTGATCGTAACCAAAGGCAAAGAGCTATCAGCTGAAATTTCCTTCCTGCACAATTCCATAGGAGCGGTGCTTTCCCCGAGTGACTGCTACCAGTTGATGAAGGGGATGAAGACGTTAGCGCTGCGTATGGACCGACATGAGCATAATGCAACAGTGCTGTCTAACTATTTACTGACGCATCCGGCGGTGGCGGAAGTATTTTATCCAGCTCTCGAAGGCCACCCAGGCCGTGAGATTCAAAATAAACAATCCAGCGGAAATACAGGTATCTTCTCCTTTAAAGTAAAGGATGCTCGTTATGTGGAACCTTTGCTTCGTCACATTAAGCTCATTGCGTTTGCAGAAAGTCTCGGCGGTGTGGAATCGTTAATGACCTATCCCGCTGTGCAGACACATGCGGATATACCAGCAGAAATTCGGGATGCTGTCGGGGTAGATGACAGGCTGTTGCGTTTCTCCGTAGGCATTGAGCATGCAGACGACCTCATTGAAGATTTGCGTTCGGCGTTGGAAGCGGCACGTCAAGAAGTAGAAGGAGGGGAGCTGCAATGATAGAGGATGCGAGGAGGATCGGGCAGGATTTGAACAAAGAGCGGAAGTTCGCTACCAAGCTACTGCATTTTGGTTCTGAAATTGACAGCGTTACGGGGGCCTCGAGCGTCCCGATCTATCAAGCTTCTACCTTTCACCATCATGATATTTTTAATCCTCCACAGCATGACTATAGCCGTTCAGGTAATCCGACACGACAAGCTTTGGAGGATTATATCGCTTTATTAGAAGGCGGGGCGTGCGGCTTTGCCTTTGCGTCAGGTATGGCGGCCATCTCCACTACCTTTATGCTCTTATCCGCTGGAGATCATGTCATTGTTTCCGAGGACGTATACGGGGGAACATATCGACTGTTGACCTCCATTTTGAAACGGATGAATATCGAAACGACCTTCGTCGACATGACGGACCTCAACCTTGTGAAAGAGGCGTTGCAGGAGAATACAAGGGCTGTATATATGGAGACCCCGTCCAATCCGACACTCAAAATTACCGATGTAGCAGGAATAACCTCTTGGGCACAGGATCACGGACTTTTAACTTTATTGGATAATACTTTTATGACACCTTATTATCAACGTCCGATTGAGCAGGGAGTCGATATTGTATTGCACAGTGCGACCAAGTTTCTGGGCGGACACAGCGATGTGCTGGCAGGACTTGCGGTAGCGCGTACCGAATCGCTCGGGAGACAAATCAAGCAGCTCCAAAATGGACTGGGTACCGTGCTGGCTCCGCAGGAGTCATGGTTGCTCATGCGCGGTATGAAGACACTGGAGGCTCGTATGGCTCACAGCGAAAAGAGTGCAGCCAAGCTCGCTAACTGGCTGAACGAGCGCAACGACATTGAGGCAGTATACTACCCGGGTCTGGAAAATCATCCAGGGCGTGAAGTTCATGAGCGTCAATCCAGCGGTTATGGTGCAGTGATATCGTTTGATGTGGGTTCTGGTGAGCGTGCAAAAGAAGTCCTCAGTCGCGTACGTATTCCAATTGTAGCGGTGAGCCTGGGAGCTGTGGAAAGCATCTTGTCGTATCCGGCGATGATGTCACATGCGGCTATGCCCTATAGTGTACGATTGGAGCGCGGGATTACGGACGGACTACTTCGTTTCTCCGTAGGTTTGGAGGATATTGACGACCTGATCAGTGATCTGGATGAGGCGCTGCGCTAGAGCGTTAGCACATCCGCAGCATCTTTGTCGTTTTCACGCCGGGAGCAAATATGTACAGCACTAAACAGCAAGTTTCCAGTATTTCAGGAGGCTTGCTGTTTTCTATAAGAATGGCATGAAGGACAGTGTGAAAAAAGGCACTTTCAGTCCTGTTTTGTTATTTCTTGGCTATACGCAATGTTGAGATAAGCTTGGCAGTTGCCTGTTTTCCTAGGTGAAAAGCAGAAAGAAGCGGGAATAAGTATGGTTCCTTACCTAAAGATATGTTAGTATTATCATTAGGTTTTACTATGCTAAATAGCACAGACAACATACAAGGCCAGTCATGAACATACATTACGGCAGGGTTCGAACGCAGGTTTGTGAAAGCATTCTCGTTCATAAGTCCTGTCGTTCATTTCGTCGCCCTGTGACAGCGAAGGAGGATACACCATGAGTGTAATCGACCATATTTTAGATAAAGCCCTACGCGGCGAACGCCTGAATTTAGAGGATACCGTTGCTTTGTTCGAATCAGACGAGGTAGAAAAAATAGGTCACGCGGCGAATAAAGTCATGAATCGCATGCACCCCGATCCCATTAAAACCTTCGTCATCGGACGAAATATTAACTATACGAACGTATGTGACGTATACTGTCGCTTCTGCGCTTTTTACCGTAGACCGGGTTCCGATGAAGGTTATGTTTTGCCGGATGAGGTGATCTTTCAGAAGATCAAGGAAACGCAGGAGGTAGGTGGCACCGAAATTCTAATGCAAGGCGGTGTAAATCCCAATCTGCCGTTCAGTTATTATACGGATTTGCTGAAAGCTATTAAGGAGCGTTTTCCCGATATTACGATGCACTCCTTCTCGCCAGCTGAAATTCACAAAATGAAGGAAAAATCCGGTCTATCCATGGAAGACACGATTCGAGCCATTCATGAAGCTGGATTGGATTCGCTTCCGGGCGGAGGCGGAGAAATTTTGGATGACCGCACACGCCGCAAAATTAGCCGTCTCAAAGGTTCTTGGCGTGATTGGATGGATGTCATGCAAACGGCTCACAAGGTTGGGATGAACACAACTGCTACGATGGTTATCGGCTTTGGCGAGTTGATGGAGGAGCGTGCGCTGCATTTGTTGCGTGTTCGTGATGCTCAGGATGAATGCATTGAAAACAAATATAATTCTGAAGGATTTTTGGCCTTTATTCCTTGGACCTTCCAGCCAGACAACACCAATCTGAAGAAGGAACGCCAGACGCCAGAGGAATATCTGAAGACCGTTGCGATCAGTCGTCTTGTATTGGATAACATCAAGCATATTCAATCCTCATGGGTAACTATGGGACCTGAAATCGGTAAAAAATCGTTATACTACGGTTGCGATGATTTCGGCAGCACCATGATTGAAGAAAATGTAGTTTCCGCTGCAGGCGCAACGTATAAGGTTAACATCGAATCCATTTTACAGTTGATCCGCGAGACGGGTCACATTCCAGCGCAGCGCAATACCCGTTATGATATTATTCGTACTTTTGACAGTGCCAGCAGTATTGAACATGATTTTATCATGCAAAATTAATATCCGTTAATATATTGTTAATTACAAAACGCTTATCCATCACTAATCTATGTATAAGGATTAGTGTAGATAAGCGTTTTTTGATGTGTTACTTTGCTATGTTTTCCATCGT
Organism: Paenibacillus sp. FSL H8-0168; assembly: GCF_038592955.1. Taxonomy (NCBI): domain Bacteria; kingdom Bacillati; phylum Bacillota; class Bacilli; order Caryophanales; family Paenibacillaceae; genus Paenibacillus; species Paenibacillus sp. FSL H8-0168. The sequence continues at coordinate 1,655,752 of NZ_CP151948.1, forward strand.
TTCATATACATGATCTCAGCCTGCGGGTCAGCCATTTGGATGACTGCCTTAAAACGCAGCAAATCCAACAGATGAACGCTGTAAACGATGACCATTTGTTCTTTTTTATCCTCAGATTCGCTTTTAATTTTACCCTCTATCTGTGCAGAGCCTCCAACAGGTGTGCTGTGTATACGCAGCCTGCGATATATGGCATCCTCGACGGTTTGCTGTTTCTTGCTGACAACACAAACCATACGCGTCTGACCGGTAAACATCAGCCGGGTCGTTTCATAGGCGGCGAGGCAGGATAAGGCTGAATAGAGAGCTGGCTCCCAGCCTAGCACAAAGCCGGCTGTAATGAGCAGCAGACCATTACACAGCATAACAATCTGTATTAATGGAATCTTGCGGTGTGTTAGCAACAATGTGGATGGACGGCCATCGTCAGATTCGTTAAGTCCTAGTGAATCGAGCAGACCACCATGACGAGCTGCCAGCCCTGCGCCAAGACCGATACAGATGCCGCCGCCCAAAGCGCATACGACCGGATGGCCACTCACTGCCGGAAAAGGCGAAAGAATAATGGCTGAGCCCGAAAAGGCGAACAAGCCAGGTAGTGCCCGAAGCAGCATGGGTTTGTGAGTAGACAGAGAATACAGCAACATGAGTGGCAAGTTCAAAACGAATAGCAGTAACCCAAAATGCTCCTGTGTATAAAGCGACATGAGTCTGGAGATCCCCGTGACACCTCCAGCGATCATATCATGCGGATGTAAAAACAATTCCAGACCGACGGATGCTGTAATTCCACCAATCACCGTATAAAAGACAGGGAACCTTCTCGCATCTCCTGAAGCGGGCTTTACAAGCCGCCTCATAGAGTTTCGGCATGTTTTACAGCGTGCCGCATAGCCTTCCCTCCTATGGATTGTCGTATCCAGCTTTTGCAGTTATGCCGAGTTACTTTCTTCCTTTCGTAGGCGGGGGTCCTTGAACTTAAATATTTTGTTTAACATATTAAAGATAGGTTTTGACTGCTTTGTCAGAAGTGGTCCAAGAATCGCCAGTATGAGTACATAGATAGCTGCAAAGGGCTGAACAATATCAAGCAAACCGCCTTCTTTGCCCAAGTTGGCCATGATGATCGAAAATTCACCCCGTGCCACAATGGTCAGACCGATATTTGCTGACGCTTTGGGAGATAAGGAGGCCGTACGCCCAGCCAGCATTCCTGCCCAAATGTTACCAAACAACGTGAGGACGACTGCTACCAGCGCAAGCCATATCGCGTTTCCTCCCAGGGACAGTGGATCGATGGATAGTCCAAAGCTGAAGAAAAACAGGGCACCAAAGAAATCGCGGAAAGGAACAATTAAATGCTCGATTCGTTTGGCATGTTCCGTTTCGGCCAGTACCAGACCGACCAACAGGGCGCCGATAGCTTCCGCCACATGAATCGTTTCCGAAAAACCAGCCACCAGAAACAGAGAGCCAAAAACAACAAGTCCGAATACCTCATTGGAGCGAATACGGAGAATCCGATTTAACAGAGGGACGGCCTTACGGCCGATAATAATGACTGCAAGCATAAAGCCAAGCGCGATTAGCGCTGATAGCAGCACACCCCCGAGCGAGGATGAATCACTAAGAACCAATCCGGAGAGGATGGAGATGTATACGGCGAGGAAAACATCCTCGAACATAATAATGCCCAAAATCATTTCTGTTTCTGCATTGGCCGTCCGCTTGAGATCTACCAGCACCTTCGCAGCAATAGCACTGGATGATATTGTTGTAATTCCGGCGATAACCAGTGTCTCTGCTACAGGAAAGCCGCTCAGGAAGCCAAGGGCCAGCCCCAGTGTAAAATTGATGCCAATATAAATGGTGCCGCCCACGGCAATGGAACGGCCTGATTTAATTAACCGACCTACTGAGAACTCGAGACCCAAGTAGAAGAGAAGAAACAGCACTCCGATTCTTCCCATAAAATCAATAAATGGGGCGCTTTCGATAAAGCGAAAATCAAAATGCCATAGCTCCATCGCATGCGGGCCAACTGCCATTCCGATCAGGATATAAAAAGGGATGACCGAGAAGCGCAGTTTGGAGGAAATAAGTCCGGCTGCAGCGATGAGAGCAATTGCCAATCCAACCTCAAATACCAGATGATCCATCCAATCACCCGCTTCCGTTCATAAGGATTTGTTTAAAGCGTTTTTGCTGATCGCGTTCCCCGACAACGACTACAGTGGCATCATCGTTAATAATCACTTCAGGACCAGGATTTACATATTTCATTCCCTTTTTCTCCACAATGGCAATAACAGTGGCTCCCGAATTTTGCCTTACATCCAGCTCACCGATGGATTTGCCGACACTTGCATAGTGGGATTCCACTCTATACCATTCGATAATAAAATCATCAAACGTCATTTCAACACTTTCAAGCTGTTTGGGCTTATATGTCATACCCCCGATGATGGAGGCTACCAATCGCGCTTCCTGATCATTCAGGGTTGTCATAGAAATACTTTGTTCCAGATCCTCGTAATCAAAGTGATACAACTCGCGCCTGCCATCATCATGAATAATAATGACAATTCGGTCGCCACTCTCTGCATCTATTCGATACTTAATTCCGATTCCTGGCAAAATAGACTCTCGAATATCCATTTGTAAAGCCTCCTGTACGATACGTTATTTAAATGAATGGTATGGGAAATAAATCACATACTTTGGGAGTGACATGGAAACTTTCTTTTTGTATTAAATTTTATGAATTAACGTAAAAAACCTGATACATACACTTACGTATTACAGTCATTGGAAAATATTAACAAATATACATGCGAATGTGGTGATGTGCATGCAAAGGGAGGTTAAGCCACATAACTAGAGGTGAATTTGATGGGGAACAAGTACAATTGCTTCTTTAGTTTGCAAATGACAGGAATAAAAGGCAGACGTAGTTTAGGGATGCTCAATAGCAGCACAAGCGCTATCAAAATGACAAAGGGAAGTGATTTGGCCGCAGCGATCACCAGATGAAGTAAAGGGGAGGACTTGCGTATAGCTGGTTTGGAATGATGCTCCAGACCGTGAGAGTCTGTTTCTAACGAGGAAATATCAGCATGAGGCATAAGAGAAGATCCCGCCGTAAACTGAAGGGATTGAGTGGTGTCTTCCGCATGAAACGTCACAGGAAGGGACAAAATCTGAACGAGGCTCAATATGACGATCATGAATGTACGCAGCATGTTCAGCATCGTTGACATCTTATCTCCTCCCTCTTGTGAAAAATTCATATTACTATAACCTTAACATACCCCACGCTAAATATTCAAACGTCTTTCGGTTTTTTTCCTATATCACAGTAATGTTTATAACACGCCAACCGGCTTTTTGAAACCAGATCATCCTCTTTTGAATATGTCTTTCTGTTTCCAGTCGTTCACTTCGTATAACCCTTCAGAGGCCGCCATATACTGAAAGCAGTGATCGAAAGGAGTGAGCCAATGGAACTGTTTACAGTGTGGACCAATACAGACGGAGATCAGGAAACCGACCGGTTTTACGAAGTGGTCAAAAGTAGAACAAAGGGACTACATATGTCACGGCGCGGATTTCGATTCACTTTCAGACAGTTGGACAACAAAGTGGCATGGACCTGCAAGGGCACAGAAAGCAATTCGGCGTTTGAAAGCTTTCTCCCCTGTGTATACAGCATCATGTCTTCGGCAATAGCGGATTATATTATCGAAGTCAAGGAGTGGGGGATGCTCAATCTCATTCTCACCAAAGCCTGTTCGCTGCTGGAGAAAGAGGATACGGAGCAAATTCGCAGTATGATTCGTTCACTGTTAAACGATGATGGCCCGAGAGGCCGTTTGAAGCGTCATGGTAAGCTGACCACTCTTCTGGAGAAGGATTTTAAGGAGCTTCGTGTGATCAATTTGGAAGGACTGATTCAATTTAGGCTCCATGCTTATAAAAAAGAGCTTGAAGAAATCGTCGACTATGCCATGGAAGAATTCTGGGCAGATCGGCAATACGAAGAATTTATGGGGCTCCTTAAATATTTTGTTTTTTTTCAGGAAAGCAAAGTTCCGCTCGTACACGTACTTCACCAAGGCGGACATAATTTTACGATTCTGGATAGTGCCATGGTGCCCATACCGACTCCTGATGCAGATGACATCATTGTCGAGATGCCAGGCATTGAACTAGAAATGGAGGTCGAAGATCGAATCGTAAGCACCCTTATTTCGATTTCTCCTGCTTCCATTATATTGCACACAGACGATGAGCACACCCCCATAGTGCGGACACTCCTGCACATTTTTGAAGATAAAGTGAAGCTGAGCAGACTTTATCCAGGTCAGGATGTTCAAAAATAATAATCTTTTCGTATAAACCAATGGATTTCTGGAAAGCCTTTGCCTCAAGGGGAGGTTTTTTATGAGATCCATGTTGGTATGGAAACGGATTTTGGGAACCGTGTTAATTGCAACCTGTCTGGTATTGCCCGGCAATGAAGTTTACGGTCACAAAGAACCGGTCCAGCATAAAAAATGGCAGTCCACACCTGTTTTGGCTCCACGCGAAGAGCAGGTTATTACGACCATGACGGTCACGGCAACAGGATATACAGCAGGCTATGAATCGACTGGCAAACGGCCAAGTCATCCCGGCTACGGTATTACGTATTCCGGTGTAAAAGTGCGTCGTGACAAGAACACACTGTCTACGATTGCGGCTGATCCCAAAACGTTTCCTTTGGGAAGCATATTGTACATTCCAGGTTATGGATACGGGATTGTAGCAGATACAGGTTCTGCAATTAAGGGCAATAAAATTGACTTGTATTTTAAAACAACCCGGCAGGTGTATTCTGAATGGGGCAAGAAAGATGTGGATGTTCAAATTATAAAAAAAGGGAACGGAAAATGTACGGAAAAGATGGTAAAATCGCTACAAAAAGCGATAGAAACGCATAAAACCATTCCGACTGCGACACTGGATGCTTCCATATAATCCTTGAATATTGTTTTTTCCAACATCACATACTATGTTGCGGGATAAGCTTATCCCGCAAAACATACTGGGAGGTTGAGAATTATGCCAAATCAAGGCGGAAGTTCTTTCACGAACAAAGGCTTCAAGGCAAGCACAGGAAATCAGTTCAAAGCGGAATTTGCACAAGACAATACAGTAGGTGTCGTTTCACAAAAGGTAAAGCAGTCTGAACAAAATAAAATTCAAGACAACTTCCAGACACCAAATGAGAAGTATGATGAAGAATTTGCAACAGATCAAGGCGGTACAGGTGCAGTAGCGCAAAAAGTTCAAAACTCCAGCCGCAACAAAATTCAAAACAATGCTCAAACACCGAACGAAAAGTTCGACGAAAACTTTAACACGAAATAAAAAAGCATATACAATCGATAATGCTCCGGATAATATCCGGGGCATTTCGTTTTAAGTGAAAGTGATTAGGTACAATAGGTCTAAGGTTTTATCTCCTTTTTAATTTTTTTTAAGGTGGAATTAAGGTTTAAAGTGCAAAATAAAGTCAGTTAAACAACACCACCTTGAAGCATAGGGTTTGGGAGGAGATATACAATGGACGAATTTAAAAATAATAACTCCGGACGCCGGAACGACAACGATCAGGTTGATACCGATAACGCAACTCGGCAAAACGATTCGAACGGTTCCTCATATTATTATTCTTACGGCCCTTTTTCTTCAGTTCAATCGGACGGACAACGTAAGGAAGGGCAGCCGGTGGAAAAGGATGTTGAGATTACGCCACCGCAGGCAGTGAGACCTCTTCCTCCCTCTTACCATCGGGCTATGCCTGAGCAACAGGATGGTTCGGGTCGGAATGGTGGCAACTGGCAATTCAAACCGAATAAGCCCAAGTCGCAGGTGAAAACAATATTCTTATCTTTTTTGGCCGGGATGCTGGTCATTACGGTATTGATGTATACAGCTGACCGAACAAATATGTTCACACCCGAGACGGCGTTGACTTCGGCGGCAGCTGAAAGCGGAGAAACGACTAATTCAGGAACCACCAGCTCGACTCCAAGCGCAGTTCCGGCTGTGATGCCTTCAGGTACCGCTGATGTTCAATCTGTTGTGGCCAAGGCTGGGCCGGCAGTCGTTAAAATCGAAACGCTTGCCAAACAAACCAGTGGCAGCAGTGGCAGACAAAGCAGCCCTTATTACAATGACCCGCTGTATCAATACTTTTTCGGTAATCAGTATGGTGACAGTGGCAGCAGCGGTAACAGTAATGAAAATGAAGGTAGCAACAGCGGGCAGCTGACTCCGCTTGGTATTGGTTCCGGTTTTATTTTTGATAAATCGGGTTACGTCCTAACCAACAACCATGTTGTTGAAGGCGCGAGTGTGGTTCAAGTTACAGTAGAGGGAACTAATAAGCCTTACGAAGCCAAAGTCTTGGGCAAAAATGCTGATCTTGATTTGGCGGTACTTAAAATTGAAGGCAAAAACAACTTTCCGACAGTAACTTTGGGTGACTCCGATAACGCTAAAGTCGGCGAATGGATGGTCGCAATCGGCAACCCTGAAGGCTTTGAACATTCGGTAACAGCCGGGGTGCTAAGTGCGAAAGAACGTACGATCACCATTAATAGTGAATCGACTGGAAAACCGACGCAATACAAGCATCTCATTCAGACGGATGCGTCCATTAACCCTGGTAACTCTGGCGGACCGCTATTAAATCTGCAAGGGCAGGTTATCGGTATGAACGTAGCTGTTAGTGCAGACGCACAGGGAATCGGGTTTGCGATTCCGTCCAATACGATTTTGGAAGTCGTCGATAAGCTGAAAAATAACCAGCCTATCCCGAAAGAACCTGTACCTTTCATTGGTGCAAGTCTGTTAAATTTGAGTCCTGAAGTAGCCAAAGAACTGGGTACATCCCTGACCGAAGGCTCGGTTGTACGGGATATTATATACAAATCACCAGCTTATCAGGCCGATCTGCGTCCTTACGATGTGATTATCGGAGCGAATGGTACGCCTTATAGCACATCACAAGAGTTGATCCAGTTCATTCAAAAACAAAAAGTGGGTACAGCGCTGACACTTAACATCGAACGAGCTGGGCAGAAAAAAGATGTTCAGCTGAAAATAGGCAACAAAAATGACTTTAGCTCGACGCTTCAGCAATAAGCTGATAACTCTACAAAAATGAACATGTGCACGCAAGAAACGGAAGGAAGATCCCTTCCGTTTCTTGCTGTATGGAGCAGCCAGATGCTACACGCGTCTACTCCTGCTACAATAGAAGGAAAAGAAGAGATAAAGGAGTTCGATCGTGTATGCGTTCTACTATTCTAATCATTGATGACGATGAAAAAATTGTTTCCATGCTGCGCAGAGGGCTGGCATTTGAAGGCTATGAAGTGCTGACAGCCGCCAATGGAGCAGAAGGATTAAATAAAATGTTGACAGCTGAGCCTGATGTGGTTGTGCTGGATGTAATGATGCCGCAGGTCGATGGTTTTGAGGTATGCCGTCGTATGCGGGAGGGTGGAAGTACGGTACCTGTCCTAATGCTTACAGCCAAGGATGAGGTTGAGAATCGGGTTAAGGGCTTAGATCTAGGGGCCGATGATTATCTCGTTAAGCCGTTCGCTCTAGAGGAGCTGCTGGCGCGAGTGCGAGCGCTTTTGCGGCGTAAATCCGAACAACAGGACAATAACGGAAATCGGCTTACCTTCGAGGATTTACAACTGGACAACGAATCCCGTGAAGTGGTTCGTGGCGGCAAGCGCTTGGAACTGACGGCCAAAGAATTTGAATTGCTCCATTTATTCATGCAAAACCCGAAGCGGGTTCTGTCGCGTGATCTGATTATGGACAAAATTTGGGGCTATGACTATAGTGGAGAATCAAATGTGCTGGAAGTATATATTGCCATGCTACGACAAAAAACGGAGCAGGATGGTGGTAAACGACTCATTCGTACAATTCGGGGAGCTGGCTATATTTTAAGAGGTGATGTGTAATATGTCTATTCGGTGGCGGCTGACGGCCTGGTATTCGAGCATCTTGGCTATAGTACTAGTCATTTTTGGTCTGGTTACTTACGGACTAGTATATTACTACACATATAATGAAGTGAAAAGTCAGCTTATGACTCAGGCGCCACAGATTAACAAGCAATTACGCCTTATTATAAAAGGGGGATTGTTTGAAGTCCCCAACCTGGATTTGGGATTAGAGCAGGGACGTGGAATAGATGACTCACAACTATATGTACAAATTTACAATTATACGTCTGGTGTAACGAAAACGACCCAAAATATGAAAGACCTCAATATTACCTTCCCTGTCCCCTCCACAGCGGCAGGAGCAGTTCAAAATGAGGGAATTCGACGTGTGAACGTAAATGGGGATTCCTTTATGATTATTCAACAGCCGATCAAATCCGAGGAGTTGGGCTTGGTGGTCGGGCTGCTACAGGTAGGACAATTCACGGGCTCTCAGGATCGACTCATGAACAGGTTACAAAATGTGCTTGTATACGGCTCGTTGTTTGCATTACTCGCTGCTGCGACTTCAGGTCTCTTTCTGGCTCGCAAGTCTATGAAGCCGCTGGTCAAGGTCATTGAGGGGGCCAATCAGATTCAATCCAGTAATGATTTGAGTGTTCGGATTGAATATGACGGACCACCAGATGAAATTGGTCAATTAATCGGGACAGTTAACAACATGCTGGGGCGCACAGAGGTATTTTACAAGGAGCTGGAAGATGCGTACGGTGCACAGCGCCGTTTTGTGGCTGATGCTTCCCATGAGCTTCGTACGCCGCTAACGACGATCCGTGGCAACGTTGATTTTTTGCTCAAAATGTGGACTACCGAACCAGGAGAGCGACCGAAGATGGATGAAGAGATGATTCGCGAGCTTTCTATGGAGGCATTAAATGACATGGCGGATGAAGGCAAACGGATGAGCCGTTTGGTGAGTGATATGTTGTCACTCGCGAGAGCGGACACAGGGAAAACGTTCGATAAGACTCCCGTTGCGCTGGAACCACTTGTAAGTGAGGTTGCCCGTCGTGCTCAGTTTTTAGAGCGAACGGCCGAATGGAATGTGGGAGATTTTTCGTTGCTGAATGGTATTTATATGGATGGCAGCAAGGATTATTTGCAGCAAATGCTATTCATTTTCATTGATAATGCATTCAAATACACACCTGAAGGCACAGTCCGATTTGATGCCATTGTTTATCAAGGACAGGTGGGCCTACGGATCAGTGATACGGGCATTGGAATGGACAAGAGTGAGGTTCCCTTTATTTTTGACCGCTTTTACCGGGCAGATGAGTCACGCGGGGTGACAGAGGGAATTGGGTTGGGGCTATCTATTGCCAAGTGGATTATTGATGAACATCACGGGTCTGTGGAAGTGGTTACGCGCCAAGGAGAAGGAACGACATTTGTCATCTGGCTCCCGGTCAGCTTTTCCGCGCCTTTGGAATAGGCTATAATAGGAAGGCAACTACATCATAGAATTGGCCGGTAAAGGCTAGGATGCCCACAGCTACCGAGTTATCGGAGCTGTATACTGTGTCGAAGAAAGCGGGGGCTCATTTTGGAAGTACTCAGAATTTCGCCCCGGGGTTACTGCTACGGCGTAGTCGATGCCATGGTATTGGCTCGTCAGGCAGCCAGAAATCTGGACTTACCCCGGCCTATTTATATATTGGGCATGATTGTGCATAACAGTCATGTCACCAATTCCTTTGAAGACGAAGGGATTATTACACTGGACGGCCCGAACCGTATGGAGATTTTAAGCCAGGTAGAGAGCGGCACTGTTATCTTCACTGCTCATGGCGTATCACCAGAGGTTCGTAAGCTGGCACGAGACAAGGGGCTGACTACGGTAGACGCGACTTGCCCTGACGTCACAAAGACGCATGATCTGATTCGGGAGAAGTCTGCCGAAGGCTATCAGATTGTTTATATTGGTAAAAAGAATCATCCAGAGCCAGAGGGAGCTATTGGTATTGCTCCTGACCATGTTCATCTGATTGAAAAGGAAGAAGAGATCGACAGTCTTACGTTACCAGCTGGCAAAATACTTATCACGAATCAGACGACCATGAGCCAATGGGACATCAAGCACATTATGAAAAAGCTGCTGGAGAAGTTCCCGGGTGCTGAGATACACAATGAAATCTGTTTGGCGACGCAGGTACGTCAGGAAGCGGTAGCTGAGCAGGCTGGACAGGCGGATCTGGTGATCGTTGTCGGTGATCCGCGCAGTAACAATTCAAACCGATTGGCTCAGGTTTCGGAGGAGATTGCTGGTACAACAGCTTATCGTATTTCTGATGTAACCGAGCTGAAGAGAGAGTGGCTTGAAGGTGTAGCCAAAGTGGCTGTGACTTCTGGGGCTTCGACCCCGACACTGATTACCAAAGAGGTTATTACGTATTTGGAGCAGTATGATGCGGCTAACCCGGATACGTGGGAGATTCAGCGAACCATAGATATGAAAAAACTACTGCCTCCTGTACGAGAGAAGTCAAAAACAACGAAATAGTATATGATTGATTACAGCCGTTATTCGGATACAACCATCCGGATAGCGGCTTTTTAAATTGTTTTAATTTGTAGATATTTTCCGGTTAGCTTCGCTAAGTTAGAATATTGAATAATTCGGGATAATTAAGCCTTGACGAGTATAGCTAAAACAGGTATAGTTGCTTTAACGAATAAAAGCTTAAAAGCGAACAAGCGTCTAAGTGTCATAATATTAACCTGTATTTTGGTTTATAAAATATGTTTTATAGAGAGGAAGAAAAAAATGATCGTTATCGCTGGTGTTCAAACACCTGAAGAGCATATTCAAGCTATTGTTGAAGTTATTGAGAAAGAAGGATTGCAGGCTCATGTATCAAGGGGATCGGATCGCACGATCATCGGACTGATCGGTAGCGTAGAGCCCAAGCTGGCTGAACATCTGCGTCAAATGAAAGGCGTAGAAAATGTGGTTAAAATATCGAAGTCCTATAAATTGGCCAGCCGTGATTTTCATCCGGAAAATACGGTTATCTCTATTAAAGGTGTAAATATCGGCGGGGGCGAGCTTGTCATTATGGGTGGACCATGTGCCGTTGAATCTGCTGCACAGATAGATGAAATTGCTGGATTGGTCAAAGCAGCAGGTGCGCAAGTTCTCCGTGGAGGTGCTTTTAAGCCGCGTACAGGGCCTTATAGCTTCCAGGGAACTGGTGTAGAAGGTTTGATCATGATGGCTGAGGCAGGTCAAAAGCACGACCTCCTGACCATCACAGAGGTTATGACACCTGAATACGTAGACATTTGTGCGGAATATGCCGATATCCTGCAAGTAGGTACACGTAATATGCAAAACTTCGATCTACTGCGTAAGTTGGGTACTTGCGGCAAGCCAGTGTTGCTCAAACGCGGCTTTAGCTCGACTTATGACGAGTTCTTGAATGCTGCCGAGTACATCTTGGCAGGTGGCAATCCGAATGTTATGCTGTGTGAGCGCGGTATTCGTACATTCGAAACCTACACTAGAAATACGCTCGACTTGTCCGCGATCCCTGTGTTGCAACAGTTGAGCCATTTGCCGGTCATTTCCGATCCTAGCCATGGCACAGGTAGACGTGAACTGGTTGTTCCTATGACGAAGGCTTCGGTAGCTGCCGGAGCGGATGGTTTAATTATTGAGATGCATACAGACCCTGACAACTCGATGACGGGTGACGGCGTACAATCCCTGTTCCCAGATCAATTTTCAGATTTGCTAAAAGATTTGGAAATATTGGCTCCTGCTGTGGGGAAAAAATTTCACACGCCTACTACCATTGCTTAAAACCAATGTTTAACATTAATGCATAAAAGTTTTGCTGCAACGCAGTAATGAGATTTAAATTGCCTAAAAGCCCGATGTTTCGGGCTTTTTGTGCTATTCAAATGTTATCAAGGGCGTAAGCATATCTAACATTAGTTTAAAAAATACCTTACATAGCTATTGACCCGTGTCATGTTTGAGATTTATAATGACGACAGAAAAAACATTCGATCATGAACATTTCAGGGTTGTATAAGACTTAATGTTCGGAAAAATTGGGAGGAAGAAGACATGTCCGTTGAAAACGTATTGAAAACAATTCAGGAAAATAATATTGAGTGGGTAGATTTTCGTTTTGTAGATTTGTCTGGTCGTGCTCACCATATTTCATTGCCAGCTTCCGAAGTAGATGAAGAGACATTTGTTAACGGTGTTGCTTTCGACGGTTCTTCCATTCCCGGCTATCGTGGCATTGAGGAATCCGACATGGTTATGCTGCCCGATCCAGAAGCGGTTTTTATCGACCCTTTCACTCAGCATCCTACACTGAATATCCTGTGTGACATTGCTACGCCAGACGGCGAAAAATACGACCGCGATCCTCGCGGCATCGCAAAAAAAGCTGAGGCATTTCTGCAATCGGCAGGAGTGGGCACAGCAGCATTTTTTGCACCTGAGTCCGAGTTTTTCATCTTTGATGATGTACGCTACGAAAGCGGCATGAACAGTTCCTCCTTCTTCGTAGATTCCGAGGAAGCAGCTTGGAACACGAACCGTAAGGAAGAAGGCGGCAACCTGGGCTTTAAAGTGGGGGTGAAGGGCGGATATGTACCTGTAGCGCCAGTAGACACCCAACAAGATATCCGTAGTGAAATGTGCCGTTTGCTTGAAGAAGCAGGTCTGAGAATTGAGCGCCATCACCATGAGGTAGCTACGGCAGGCCAAGCGGAAATCAACTTCCGTTTTGACACACTCAAGAAAACAGCAGATAACCTGCTCGTTTATAAATACATTGTACACAACACGGCTCGTCAATATGGTAAAGTAGCAACATTTATGCCGAAACCAATTTTCGGAGACAACGGAAGTGGTATGCACGTTCACCAATCCATTTTCGATGGCGACACTCCTTTGTTCTACGAAAAAGGTGGTTATGCTAATCTGAGCGAAATGGCTCTTCATTACATTGGCGGTATTCTGTACCACGCACCTGCGTTGATCGCTTTGACCAACCCAAGCACCAACTCGTTCAAACGTCTCGTTCCTGGCTACGAAGCACCAGTTAACCTGGTATTCTCCAAAGGTAACCGTTCTGCGGCTGTACGTATTCCAGTAGCAGCTGTTACTCCAAAAGGCTGTCGGATCGAGTTCCGTACACCGGACTCCACAGCTAACCCTTACCTTGCCTTCTCAGCAATGCTGATGGCGGGTCTGGATGGCATCAAGCGCAAACTGAACCCAATCGAATTGGGATATGGTCCACTTGACAGCAACATCTACGAGCTGTCTGACGCTGAAAAAGGTAAAATCCGTAGCGTACCTGGTTCATTGGATGAGGCTCTGGACGCTCTGGAAGCTGACTACGAATTCTTGACTGAAGGCGGCGTATTTACGAAGGACTTTATTGATAACTATGTAGAGCTCAAACGTTCTGAAGCTAAATCGGTGAATATCCGTGTTCATCCACACGAATACAGCCTGTATTTTGACTGCTAATAAGTCGATAGCATAGCTGCTTTGAATAACAAGCATTAGCTTACGGGTAACAGTTGTTATTCAAAATAGGTCTCCGGTCTTATGCCGGGGACCTTTTAATATTAAAGTGAAAATCACAGAATAAAGATGTTAAATATGTTGACATTCACAACTCTGTCACATCATAAATGAAATTGAAAACATTTTTATACAAGTCTTGAACGCATTTATGAATACTGCTATCATAGCGATAATATCCACACCAGAGTAGAGAAGGGATGGGAATTTGTTGAGTAAGAGAGCCTACAATTTTAATGCAGGACCAGCGGCATTGCCGCTCAAAGTACTAGAACGTGTACAAGCTGAATTCGTAGATTTCCAGGGAACAGGGATGTCGATCATGGAAATGTCTCACCGTGGAGCTGTGTATGAATCTGTTCATAATGAGGCGCAGGAACGCCTGTTATCTCTGCTGGGCAATCCACAAGGCTACAAGGTGTTATTCCTACAAGGGGGCGCAAGTACGCAGTTTGCAATGCTGCCTTTAAATTTCTTGCGCGAAGGACAGACTGGGAGCTATGTAATGACAGGTAGCTGGTCGGACAAGGCATATAAAGAAGCCAAGCTACTGGGCAAGGCTCATGTTGCTGCATCCTCCGCTGATGAGAAGTACATGCGTCTTCCGAATGTGGATTCCTTGGACTTGCCTGAGAATACTGCTTATGTGCATATGACGTCCAACGAAACAATTGAAGGTACACAATTTAAGCAATTCCCGGATACGGGTTCCGTACCCTTGATTGTGGACATGTCCAGTGATATTTTTTGCAAGCCTTTTGATGTTACTCAATTTGGATTGATTTATGCTGGCGCACAAAAAAATCTGGGACCTTCTGGTGTGACGGTCGTGATTGCCCGTGAAGAGTTGCTGACTTCCTCACCGGACAATATTCCTACGATGTTGCGTTATAGCACATATGAAAAAAATAACTCTCTCTACAATACTCCCCCATCCTTTGCCATATACATGGTGAATGAAGTGCTGAAATGGATTCAGGAAGAAGGCGGTTTGGAAGGCATTGAGCGTGTGAACCAGCAGAAAGCTGCTTTGCTATACAACCGTATTGACAGTAGCGAAGGCTTCTATCGTGGTTGTGTGGACAGCGCTGATCGCTCTATCATGAATGTAACCTTCCGCCTCGCGAATGAGGATCTGGAAAAACAATTTATTAAGGAATCCGAACAGGCCGGATTTATCGGACTGAAGGGACATCGCAGTGTAGGAGGGCTTCGCGCCTCGATCTACAATGCTGTTCCACTGGAGAACTGTCAAGCATTAGCCGAGTTTATGGACGGATTCAAGCAACGTAACAGTTAATTACGCGGACATATATTTCGATACACGATATTTAAAATCGAAAAAGTAAATGTAGAGCCTTCCCTGAATGTGTATAGGG
The DNA here is from genome assembly GCF_038592955.1 of Paenibacillus sp. FSL H8-0168. Taxonomy (NCBI): domain Bacteria; kingdom Bacillati; phylum Bacillota; class Bacilli; order Caryophanales; family Paenibacillaceae; genus Paenibacillus; species Paenibacillus sp. FSL H8-0168. The sequence goes on from NZ_CP151948.1 coordinate 1,670,766, forward strand.
GAAGGCTTTTAGTGGTGTGGGTTGAAATTTTTGTCGTTTGATGTTCATATCTGTCTGATTTTGTTAAAATAAAAGAATGTGTATGTTTTTAATGTATACACTTTGGTTAAACTGTAGGTTATTTGTCTGATGAATTATGAATTTAAAATGAAGGGAACGAAACGTGATGCCATTACATATTGTGCTTGTCGAGCCGGAAATCCCGGCTAACACAGGGAATATTGCTAGAACGTGTGCTGCAACCGGAACTCATCTACATCTGGTGAAGCCACTGGGCTTCCGAACCGACGATGCCACGTTAAAACGGGCCGGACTTGATTATTGGTATGCTGTCCACATTGAATATCATGAGTCTTTTGCTGAAGTGCAGGAGAAATATCAGGAAGGTCGCTTTTTTTATGCGACGACCAAAGCGAATCAGCGATATAGTGATATTGCATTTCAGGATGGAGACTTCTTGGTATTTGGTAAAGAAACGAAAGGTTTGCCGCCAGAGCTGCTAGCTGCTAATCCAAATACATGCATCAAGATGCCTATGTCAGATAAAGTAAGATCTCTAAACTTGTCGAATTCCGCTGCGATTATCGTATATGAAGCGTTGAGACAAATGGATTTTCCAGGTTTATCGTAAAGAACATCGAGTGAACAAGTATAAATGCGAATAAAGAACCAGGACCTTAGTTGGTAATAAAAGTTTCACCTATATTGCTCAAATCTACATGATAGTGGAACTAAAATAAGGGTTGTATGGTCAAAAATTTGCGAAATTTCTCAGCGAGGGCTAATGATAATTGGCTTTCCGGTCGATAAAAATATTACAGACATTCTGTACCATACTTTGATATGGTTCATGATTTTATGAAAAAATGTAATAAAATTTCCTGTGATCAGCAGGATTCGACAAAAAGACAGCGAATACTACATAAAGAATAGTGTCTTTGTACCTAGTTTTTCGCATGGTAAGAAATTTGTAAGTTATTACTCAATAGGAGAGGTGTACGATCACGATGAAACCTGCCGGTGTGGTACGTAAAGTTGATCAGCTGGGGAGAATAGTTTTGCCTAAGTCACTGCGTAAAAGATATCAAATGAATGAGGGAGATCCTGTCGAAATTTTGGTTCAGGGTGACCACATTATTTTGGAGCGTTATCGTCCAAAATGTGTATTCTGCGGGTCAGTAGAACAAGTGAACGATTTCAAAGACCGTTATATTTGTGCTCAATGCCTGACAGAAATGACACAGTATTCCTCCTAAATGAGGCAAAAGCATCACGACATTCGTTCGTGATGCTTTTTTTCGGATAGAGCCGTACGTCGGCAAGCATATTTAATTTGTTAGCAGACTACACATAGCTATTTATAGAACAAAAAATGAGTAGGGACTGGACGCAAATTACCATCTGACGGTTTGTTTACGACTCGACCGTTAAGTATAAGCGACGAGGAACCGCCTCCGTCCAAATTATAGGCATCTTGAACACCTAGATTGTACATTTTTCCTTGCAGTTCTTCGAGCGTCGCGCCCGAACCCCCGCTTTCATAGTAGCCGTCTACGACAATAATGAGCAACTGATCATCTTTATAGTTGCCAATGACCGTACGTGGGGCCCGCTTGGGGGAGACTTTCCATTTGTCAGGAATAGGCATTTTTTGTCCTCTTTGCAGCAGGACGGGAACGAAGGTAGCACCAAAGGCAGGCTTTAAGCTGTCAAGAGCACCTTGACTGTAAAATTTGCCACCGATAAGCTTGCCATCGTTACTCAGTCCGACGAAGGACAAATCCTTAAAACTGGACTGAAAGCCAGTAAGGTAGTGGCCGTTCAAGACAGTAGTGCTTAATGGATAGCGTTTGCCGTCTCCATCCGCAAAGCCGCCTGCATTGATGCCTGCAATAGCTCCGTGTCTCAAGACTGCACGCATGGTGGTTTCGGAGCCACCCAATTTGTCACTTCCCAAAGACATTTTCATAGCAGTAGGATCTTTAAGTTTGACCTTCATAGCGTAGCCATGATAAATTCCCGGGTTTACCTTAAATAATTCAATGGTAATCCGATTGCTATCTACCCGCTCATAGGGAACCCCCAGTTTGGCGGTGATGCGTCGATCATAGATAATCGCGGGCCGCTTGGACTGCGTAGAGGCAGTCACGACAAGCTGATTCATCGTTTGAGTTGTTTGTTTGTATAGCTCAGAAGTCCGGCGAATTGTAGACAAGGTGTATGTTGCCGTTTGCTTGGCTTCATCAAGCTGCTTGCCTACTGATTGCATTTGTAGAGTGACTTCAGCTTTTTGCAGACTCAAAGAAGTAGACCCAGGAAAGCTCAATGAGGGATGCACTAACAAAATATACCCCAACAAGCCGATAAAAGGAGCAAGGGCCAACATAAAGAACCGGTTCACTTGTTTTGCGTCTACATTCATTTTAGCAAGTCCATTTTTTTCTGAAGTGTATTGAGTTGCTGTTTGACTTCATTTAATTGGGTATACAGTTTGTTGCTGTTATCGGTCTTATTGTTTGCATTATCCTTTGTAAAGGTCAGTAGTTCATTGAAGGACTGGACTTTTCCCTGCAATCCGCTAACTTCCTTGGAAAGAGCAGTCAGTTGCTTTTCATAGTCAGATTTGAGTGCTTGAATCTGTTGGTCTGTATGGGTTTGCATCTCGTTTAGCATTTGCTGTTTCAAGTGATTGCTATACAGATAGGTTGCGAGAGCACCTAGTATAATAAGAATGAACCAAAATAGCAGAAAAGCCTTTACGGGTAACCCCTTTCTTGAATTGCTCCGCCGAGCTTCGGCAGGAGGACGTTCAGGTGAAGCTTGCATACGATTTTCAACTCCCGTGTAAAGTCAAATTTCCAGTCTTTATTTGCAGTACCAATTCTATCATGGGCCTATTTATTTCGCAAAAGCGAAATAGTCGTATAAAAATATTGGAAAAAGAGATTGCATCGGAAGGAAGTCCTAGGATACAATTTCCTTAAACGTTTTTCGCTTCCTATACGTTCACATTCGCGCAATTTCTACATATGCAATCCCTAATTTTAGAATTATTTTCGCTACTAACTATGTATTTTTTTGTAAACTCAGGAGGTTTAGATATGAGAAAAGTATGGCAGGTGGTCATCATAGATATCCATCCTACAAGTATGCTGGGAACAAAGCTTATTTTGGAAGACCAGCAGGATTTGCTTGTCAGAGGGATGTCTTCCTCCGGAACGGAAGGCTTGGAGCTGGCTTGCTCTATTCGACCGGAAATCATTTTAATGGACTACAGGTTGCCTGAGGGAACGGCGGAACCATTTTTGACACAAATGCGGGCCTTGTCTCCGGACAGCCATATTGTTATTATGACGGATGAGGATAATATTACGTTGTTTCAGCAGCTAATTTCGCTCGGAGCAAATGGAATGTTATCCAAACAGGCATCACCGAGCCAGTTAATCCATCTGATCAATGGTTTGCGCGAAGGATTTGCTTCTTTACCAATGGATTGGATTCGGTATGGAAACTGGCCCTTTATGCCGTTAATGGCATCCGAGCCTTTTGACGAATTGACACAAACCGAAGTGTTTATTATGGAACGTATTGTACAAGGAATTACATATGACAAAATTGCTATCGAGATCGAAGTTAGCCGGCGCTCCATTGATAATTACCTACGTAAAATTTATGCGAAATTAGGCGTGTCCAGCCGGGCGCAGGCGATTGAACGTTATGCCTTATATGCGCGTCAGATGAAGCAGCTATATGCCTGATGCGTCAGCCCGGAGATCATGACCTATTTTTCAGGAGAAGGAGGATGTTCATGCAATATTCCTTTGCTTCACGAACGGCTGCGATGTTGGCTTCTCCAGTGCGTCATATCCGGGAAAATGCGAGAAGACACTCCTTTATATCTCTGGCTGAAGAACTACCTGCACAAGAGCTGTTTCCGGTGAAGTTGCTGGAAGAAGCAGCCCATGATGTGTTTGGCTCCGGCCCTGACGCCCTCCAGTATGGTGAACCGGAGGGCTATTTCCCTTTGCGGGCATGGCTTGCGGGAGAGTGGGAACAGCGTAAAGGAGTAAGAGTACCACCAGGTCAAATCCTCCTCACGACAGGCAGTCAGCAGGCCATTGACCTGATCATAAGGCTGATGGTGGATGAGCGTGATCCGGTATTGGTCGAAAACCCTTCGTCTCCTGGATGTTTACAAGTGCTATCTATGCAGGGTGCGCAGATCGTTCCTGTAGAATCAGATGGGGAAGGTGTCATTCCTGATAAGCTTGAAGCTTTAATGATCCGTTATCGACCCAAGCTTTTTTTTGCCACGCCGACGTTTACGAATCCGACGGGCTCCTTATGGAGCGCGGCTAGGCGGCAGGAAATTTTGGACCTGTGCAGGCATCATGAGGTGCTAGTAGTTGAGGATGATTCTTATGGTGAATTGCATTTGAAGCAAAAAAATGAGTTCCATGACAAGAGTCCACATGGTCAGAGTCGAAAATTTGCAGAGACTTACCCCTCCCTATTTGCGCTGGATCATGCGGGTCAGGGCGGCCAAGTGCTCTATATCGGTTCGTTCAATAAAACAGTTGCTCCTGCGCTGAGAACGGGGTGGGCTGCTGGTCCTGCACCGCTGATTGAAGGGATGTACGCCTTGAAGCAGCTGGCTGATATGCAATCCAGTACGATGAACCAACGGCTGCTGTTCCAATTGCTGACCAGCTCGCGTTTTCAATGGCATGAGCACTTAGCGATGCTGAACAAGGAATATTCGACTCGACTTCAATTGATCTTGGAGCTGCTCAAGCGCCCGTTTTGGAAAGACGTGACGTATCATATTCCGTCCGGTGGCATGTATGTATGGGTGCAGTTGCCCGATGGGCTGGACAGCGCATTGCTGCTAAAGGCGGCGTTACCCAAAGGCGTAGCCTTTATGCCAGGTGCGCTATGTGCGGTTGGCAGTGAAGGCGCGTCCCATATTCGCCTTAATTTTAGCCATCCGGGCCGTGAGCAATTGCTTATGGGCATGAATCTGATCGGTGAAACGATTAGCGAATTTACTGCGCGGAGCTAGCGAAAACCATCGCCCCATGTCAGTCATCCTCCGCTTCCACAACAACGGTGGAGTAAGTGATTGGCGCTTCCGCAATCTGGAGCTGTTCACTGTCCTCGTCAAGCTCTGCGTCTATTTCAGCGGCCGTTTTTATGCCATGCTCTTGCAGTACTGCCGCATACTCGTTCAGGGCAGCTTCGCCAAACGGAGTCAGTCGATAGCGGCCGCGGGATACGCGCTCAAACCAGCCGTAGTAGTTTTGCTGAAGTACGGCAGCAGCTGTGCTGACGGCTGCTATGCGAGCGAGCTGCGCCGGGGCAGCTTCCCCCAAGCCCTGCAAGGCTGCGGCTACGCGCAGCGCTTTTTCCCGGTAGGCAGTGACCAGCTTGCGTCGGGTGCTGCCGCCGGTATTGTGGTCACCGCTGCGTGCGTGAAATTCCCGCAGCAGCTTTTCCTTGCGCGAGCCGTGGCGTACCGTTGCTGCATTGTGGACATTGTCGCTATGCGCCGCAGGCTTACACAGTACCTCAACGAGCGGCGGCTTCGTTTTAAAATGGGTGACGGTGAGCAAGCCAAGTCCCAACTGGCGGCACAGTCCGACCAGCTCGTTCCAGCGTTGATTCACGGCCCCTTTTTTGGCACGATTTCGTTCTACAGCTACATATACATTGCTGCTTAGTTTCAAACGCTGCATGCCTTGCAGCACAAGCGCCAGGTTAAACGTCTTTTTAATCTCCACAATCAATGGTGTCTGTTGCCCTGGCTTGATACCCACCAAATCGCAGTTGCGCACCTCTCCTTTGACTTCATATCCCAAGTTCTCAAAAAAGGCTTTCACCGGAGCATACAGCTCCGTCTCATGCCGAACCGCCATGACTTCTCCCGCTCCTTTATCCCATTATTCCGAGCTTATATTGTACCATATTGCGTCAGGTCCGCGTTGTTGTTGTATATTTTAGCACAGTGTATCCCTTGGTTTTTTTGAAAAAGCAGAGAGACCTGTCACAAAAAATAGGTCAATTCTGAAATCAATCTGCATAGGTATGTATTACACTTTTTTTTAAGGGGATTGCATCATATCCTGAAAGGCGTGACGAGTGTAGCCATAATCATCAGGAGTGGAGGATAGTCATTACGCAGTCATGGGAGGAACCGAGCATGAATATTTTTGAACGCGTTGCGGAGTACCGGGCGGAAAACAACCGTCTGGCCTGGAGCGGCACTTTTAGAGAGTATATTGAGATACTCAAGAAAGACCCGACGCCGGCGATGACAGCTCATGCACGGGTTTACAAGATGATTGAATCTTTTGGTGTAGAAGAGGTTGGGGGACATAAGCGATACAAATTTTTTGAGCAGGAGATCTTTGGACTGGATCGAGCGCTGGAAAAGTTGGTGGAGGAATATTTCCATTCCTCAGCCAGGCGGCTTGATGTTCGCAAGCGTATCCTTCTTTTGATGGGACCCGTCAGTGGGGGGAAATCGACACTGGTCACGTTGCTAAAACGTGGTCTGGAGAAATTTTCAAGAACGGATCAGGGAGCCGTATACGCGATTGAAGGCTGCCCCATGCACGAGGACCCGCTTCATCTGATTCCCCATGAGCTGCGTCCCGATTTTGAAAAGGAGCTGGGTGTACGGATTGAAGGTAATCTCTGCCCATCCTGCCAGATGAGATTGCGCACGGAATTTGATGGTGATATTGAAAAGGTCCGCGTGGAGCGGGTATTTATATCGGAAGAAAACCGGATTGGTATTGGTACGTTCAGCCCTTCTGATCCGAAGTCACAGGATATTGCTGATTTGACGGGCAGCATCGACTTTTCCACGATTACAGAGTATGGTTCGGAATCTGATCCGCGTGCGTATCGGTTTGACGGAGAATTGAACAAAGCGAATCGTGGACTGATGGAGTTTCAGGAAATGCTGAAATGCGATGAGAAGTTTTTGTGGAATTTGCTTTCTCTGACCCAAGAGGGAAATTTTAAGGCTGGGCGGTTTGCGCTCATCAGTGCAGATGAACTGATCGTGGCTCACACCAATGAATCCGAGTATAAAAGCTTTATTGCAAACAAAAAGAACGAGGCGTTGCAATCACGGATGATTGTAATGCCGATTCCTTATAACCTGAAAGTATCTGAGGAAGAAAAGATTTACGCCAAGCTCATTGATCAAAGTGATATGAGACATATCCACATTGCGCCTCATGCGCTGAGAACGGCTGCCATTTTCTCCGTGCTTACCCGCTTGAAGGAGACGAAGAAACAGGGGATGGATCTGGTCAAAAAGATGCGCATGTATGACGGTGAAGAGGTCGAAGGATACAAGGAAGCCGATCTGAAGGAAATGCAAAGTGAGTTTCTGGAGGAAGGTATGTCCGGGGTAGACCCGCGGTACGTCATAAATCGTATTTCTAGTGCATTGATTAAGCAAAATGTGGAATCCATCAATGCCCTTGACATTTTACGAGCAATTAAGGATGGTCTGGATCAACATGCCTCCATCACAAAGGAAGAACGGGAGCGCTATCTGAATTTCATTTCCGTGGCTCGTAAGGAATATGACGAATTGGCGAAAAAAGAAGTGCAGAAGGCCTTTGTCTACTCTTTCGAGGAATCAGCCAAGACGCTGTTTGACAACTATTTGGATAACATCGAAGCTTTTTGCAATTGGGCGAAAATTCGCGATCCGCTCACAGATGAGGAACTCGACCCGGATGAGCGGCTCATGCGCTCTATTGAGGAGCAAATCGGGGTATCGGAAAATGCGAAAAAAGCGTTCCGTGAAGAAATATTAATCCGTATTTCCGCGTATTCTCGCAAGGGACGAAAGTTTGAGTATCATCATCATGATCGGCTGCGAGAAGCCATTGAGAAGAAGCTGTTTGCCGATTTGAAGGATATTGTGAAGATTACGACTTCAACCAAAACGCCTGACGCTAATCAGCTCAAACGGATGAATGAGGTGATTAAGCGACTGATTGAGGAGCACGGCTACACAGGAGCCAGCGCCAACGATCTGTTAAGGTATGTAGGTAGCCTCCTGAATCGGTAAGACGAATAATAAACAAGTACAGTATGGTGAAACCATAGGTTGATCTGGATGGTGTCATACGGTTGTGAGGTATCCGATGAACGTGTTTCGTAGAGGGAATTCGGCAAGCACAGGGGATTTCAGGTGCTGCCGGATTCTTTTTTTGTATCATTAAGCAGTTGAGTTTATATATAATTTTTCTGAAATTGCTATGAAAAAAATCATAATCAATCTTCTGCTTTTTTAACATTTTCTAAAAAGTTGCCGATAAATATGGTAATGTAAAATCTATGTAAACTATTATTTGGAGGAACTTATGATTCATGTCGCGGAAAGTAGATTAAAACAGATACAATATATTGGTATTACTGATGATGATTTGGCTTTATTGCATCATTATCAGGGACTATTCCAATCTATTGTGAATGAGGTGGTCGATCGGTTTTATGAGCATGTAGAAAAGGTTCCGCATCTTATGTCGATTATTTCCAAATGGTCGAATATTGAACGACTAAAACAAACACAACGTGAATACTGGCTTTCTCTCGCAGATGGAAAAATAGATGATCAGTTTATCGAACACCGTCTTTTTGTGGGGCAGGTACATTCCCGAATCGGATTGTCTTCCGATTATTATTTAGGCACGTACATTGCTTATCTTGATATTGCAGTCGACATTTTAAAGCGTTCGGGGATAGAGGATTGGTTTTCTATTGTGCATGCTCTTTCCAAAATGTTTAACCTGGATTCCCAGCTTGTACTGGAAGCTTATCAGGAAAAGGAAAAGGAACAAATCAACGAGCTGGCCGACGAACAAACGCAGGTGCTGACCGTTGTGTCCCGAATTGCGCAAAATTTGACCGGGATGATTGCTGAGCTTAGGGAAAATACGGATAATATCGCGGAGAGTGCCTGCAACACTGCTTCTTCGCAGGAACATACAGAGGAATTGGTACAGCATTTGAGTGACGAGATTAAGCATATTGAGCAGATGAGCGGTACGATCCGGGAACTGTCCGATCAGACTCATCTGCTGGGACTGAATGCGGCGATTGAGGCTGCCCATGCGCAGGAAGCAGGGCGCGGGTTTCAAATTGTGGCACAGGAGGTGCGAAAGCTTGCATCTAATTCGAAGCAAGCACAGGAGCAAATTCAGCGCAAGGTGCTGGATATTGCCCGTATGCTTGACAGTGTGCAATCTGAAACAGCTGTCACAACAGCCAGTGCCCGGCAACAGGCTTCCAGCTCAGAGGAATTGGCTTCGTTCACAAAGCTGATCGAAAACATGGTGAAGGAATTGGAAATGCTGCAGCACTCCTCGGAAATGCTAAAGGTGTAAGATGTGGCTTGAAGGCTATCCTTACGTTGGAGGCTTCACTATTGTAACGATTCAGTCATAGACTTTTTCCATTCTATATGAGCCGCAAGTACTCTTTTCCATAACTCGTCCCGTTCCTGGCGACTGTAGTTAACGAGCGGCTCGCCAAATACATCTGCCAACACTTCCAGCCACTGCGACTTCTTATCCAACTCTATTTTTTCCAAACCGTTTAGCCCGCGTTTTTTCCAAATACATCCTCTGAGTTCATTCGCCTCTAATGCTTGCCTTTGCCGAATCAGAAACAGGTTAAACCATGGAGATTCCGGTGAGCGGCTATAGAAATGATGTTTCGGCATAAATTCTTCCAAATCCTGAACAACCGTAGGAGCAAAATCAACGCCAACAAATGAAGCAAGCGAGTCATGCTCTAAGCGCCAACCTTTTGTAACAACCCCGGATTCCATGACTTTATAATGAAGAGGGGCTTGTTCATAAGTCCCCATACGGAGTGGAAGAGGCTCATATGGCATATCGCCCAGCCCGACATCAACAATCCATACTTCATCTTCTTGCTGCTCATTTAGCAAGTTCACTGTTAGTCCAAGATGAAATGAATTAATGCGTGGTTCAGCTCCCAGAGGTTGTACCCCGGCACGATGCAGAGAAACTTTGTACCCTAGTGAATATAGTAGTGCACTAAATGCACCATTTAGATGGAAACAATAACCACTTCTCCCATGTAGAATGAGTTGAACGGATTCTTGAAAACCAATGGCTGCCGGCTTCCTTGCAAAAATGTCCAAAGTTTGCCATGAAAGATGTTTTACATGAGCCTTATGCAGCTCAACTAGATAGGAAAAGGTAGGAGGCTGAATTTCGGGAATTCCGATTCTGTTTAAATAAGCTTTTATTTCTTCTTTTGTCATGGTGTACATGTACAATCACCTCTATTGTTAGTTTCCCAAATTCTCTTCTCGAAACCATTAAGCATTGAGTCTTAGCATCATTGTAGAAGGGGGAAGTGCTGTTTACAATGCTATATATTTTTGGTTGTACCGGTACAGTCAGCAATTCGATTGGCTTTAGCGGCATGCGCTTTTCCTGTAGTTGGTTGTCAGAACACAAAAAAACAGACCGCTTCATCGGGTCTGTTTTTTTGTTTAGTTCCAAGCTGACAGATTATAAGAGTGATCTAAGTTCACGTCGGTATTTGTTCAAATGCGCGAACGACGGAATGACTCGCTTGGCAGAACGGAAGCCGCCTATTCTGATATTGCGGACCACATGATAGGGAGAGATCAATAGTGCGTGAAGCAGATGCAAATCATGGGTGCTCAATGGACGATATCGTTGATAGTAATCTATCGCGCGCAGCATCTTTGTCCCATTCCAAAGACAATTCCGATGAAGAAGATGGGAGAGATCTTTCATCCTTACATGTAGGGAGCAATTTTCAAAGTCGATCATATGGATTTTGAGCTGTTTGTCTTTAATCAGATTGGGATAATTATAGTCGCCGTGTATAAATGCGGCGGCTTTTTGCTCTTGAGCAATGGCTTCTCTAACTTTGGGCTGCTGTAGGCGATGGGACACTTCTTCACAAAGAGCTACGAGATGTGCTGTACCTCTGTATGGGATGAGGCGTTTTTTGTATCCAGCTATTTCATCGCTCAAGCCTTCATACCGGATTCTGGATGGCGGAGCTTCAGTGATAGGAAAGCCAACGGCACTGGAATGGAATTTGGCTAAAGTAGCAATTCCCTTTTTGAAGTCTATTCTTTTTGTGAATTCTGGTCTGAGTCCATGAACCCAATTGGTTAATGTATACGAAACACCTTCATAGGTCATGTAAGCCGTTTGTTGTACTGTTGGATAGACCTTTTGGCTGCGTGTAAACCCGCGCTCATCCAAGTAGGACAAGACACGTGTAATAAAACGGATCTCTTCTTCCGGGAATTTGTAGGGTTTTAAGCAATAAGTCGTATTAGCGGTCTCAATCTTGTGAATGTCCTTCATTTGACGGGTACGCTGAATTTTGATTCCGTACATCTGCTCAACGTTCGATAAAATCGACATTTTGATCCTCACTTTCTTTTATACATGAGCCCACTCCTGCAAAATATGGATGATTTGTAATCGAAGAGGCCACGACTGATCCCAATTGTCCAGGATTTCGCGATCTCTTGAACGATTCGGGTGTCGGGAAGCATGCCAGGCTTCTCGTGGTAGTTTATATAAAGCTGTGACAATCTTCCGTTCTGTACGGCTTAGTGGTTTGCTCTTTTGGTATCCCTTCAGCAAGGATTGCACAAATTCAGGATTGAATTGAGTCGTATTCATAAGGGCCTTTGCCAAATCAGCATAGACTGAGCCGATCTTAACCCGATCCCAATCAATGATTTTGAGATGACCGTCATCCGAAATAATGACATTCGGGGTAGTGATATCACTGTGTATCAAGGAGGGATGACGATGTTCCATCCGAAGCAGCCTTATAATGGATGCGTCCTGCAAATCCTTCCATGCTCGCCTGGATAAACGTTTGCAGTCTTCGCCGTGAGCATTGTACCAGTTGCGGTACGTTTTATCATGGTGACTGGTTTTTGTCATTTTTTTTTGAAAAAGACGATCCTGGTTTTTCCATATCCGCAATTGTTGAATGGTCGGAGGGGATTTTCCTTTATCCATCTGATGCAAGCCGGTGGAGGTGGCGTGAAGTGTAGCAAGTGCCCGCCCCAGTTTTTCGAAATCTTCAGCGGTCTCCAGTCCCCGTCCTTTGATCCACTGACTTACATAAAATGGCGTCCCCTGATATAGAGTCCATAACTTGCCGGAATGAGTGGGGAGCCATGCGGGCATGTAAGTATACTTTCTCTTTTTCAAAAGCCTGATATGGCTCGCAGCTCGTTCCATCTGTTGAATCGTATTTGAACGGACCATCTTTGTACGACTAAAGGGCTTTAGTGCATAAGTTCCTTTTTTCGTTTTCACCTTGATCACTGCATTTTTTCGGTATAATGATGAGACTAAGCTTGATTTTAACGGGATCAGGCCGAAACGACGGGTGATTTTGCGAATCTGTGCTTTAGTATAGGATTTCGCCATAAGAACCTCACTTGACTTTGGATTGAAGAAAAAAGGTAATCCTCTGTTAGTTATCAGTCTATTCATGAAGAAATAATAGGTGCAGTTTTATGGAGCCATCTTCGTTCTTTTCCTGTGTCACATTGGTCAAAAAAACGGAGCAGCGAAAGTTCGCTGCTCCGTTTTAATTAGCTCTGTATTTAGTTACCCTAATTATGACCTGGGTAATTAATATTCGTTGTCATCATCATCGTCTGTATCCACGATTGCGCCAGATGATGCATGGATATCAAGCTCAACGGTTCCTTCGTTGGTGAGTACCTTTACCTCGTAGATGAATTGTCCATCTTCCTTATCCAATTTAGAAGACAAAAGGGTACTCCCGGGCACGTGCTTAAGCGCGATTTGTCCAGCCTGCTTTTCAGTCAGGGTGATGTGATTTGGCTTGTTAAGGGAGGACTCGTTAATAGAGTCATGATCAAGCTCAGAATGGGAACGGATGGTTTTCCCGGTATGAGCATCAATATCTATATCCCAATCTTTATCCCCTTGCTGGAGATCCACCTCATAGTAGACTTTTCCGTTCTTGCGCTCCAGTTCGATATCTTCAACTTGTGCATTATTCCCCACAGCCTTCTTGGCAATGTTGGCAGCGGCGGTCGCTCCAATAAGGCCCGTAGGTTTAGCGGCCCATACGGCATTCGCTGAGACACCCGTAACCGTAACTCCAAGCAGAACCGTAGCTGCCATAATTCCTAATGTATAGTTTTTTTTCATTACATTGTTCCTCCTTGTGCTATAAGCATGAATACAGCTTATCTCTTAAACATGAGAGGAACATAATAGAATCATGAGAAAACCATGAGAAAACATGAGCTGAGATGATCATCAAGTCGTCATGATTCGTTGTGCTCCTGTTTTTCTTTTTCCCACGTTATAGAGTCGATAGAGCCCGATACTGCATTGACCTGTACTACTGCTTCACGCCCATCTTTTACCTCAACCTCAACCAGATAGTAGAGGCCTTTGTCGTTGCGATGAAGCTCAATATCATCGGCTGTTCCGTTAACTGCTTTGGCAGCAAGCTTGGCTGCTTCTTTCTCTGTAATAACGAGAGAAACCGGGTCAGGTTTATTAGCTGGATTCGATGTGTCTCTGGTTGGTGAGGTACCCGGCTTGTGATATTGGGGCTCCTGCTTCGCATCTGTATAAGCCTGTGTCCGCTTAATGGAGTCGATGACACCGTCATAGGCATTGGCTTTTATATCGTACTTCCCTTTGGCGCGTTCCAGCCTGATCAGATAAAAATCACCCAAGCGTTGGGATTCGAGCACCTCGCCGGGATACTGATGCAAAACGGATTGGATGACGGCCTTTTCTTCCAATGGAGAAGCTGCTAACGACCGTGCCCAAGGCCACTGTAAAAGACAAATTGTAATCAATACAGCCGCCAGCGTACCCCCAATCATCCACACATAGATGGCTTTCATCGTTATTCCCTCCTTTTGCTTATTATTTTGGAACGGTAGGGAGGATGATCGTTGCCGTTGTTCCGCTCCCCTCTACACTTTCTAGCCCAATTTGAGCATGTATAGCTTGTGCAATTCCTGTAGCCAATGATAAGCCTAGTCCAGTCCCACCTTCCTCGCGGCTTCTGGCTTCATCCACACGATAGAAGCGGTCGAATACTTTAGATAACTTTTCTTCCGGGATTCCAATTCCTTGATCTGTGATTCTTATGCGGGGTTGAACTGTATCGCCTATCGTATCAATCATCAGGTGTATCGGCTCGTCACTGTATTTGCGTGCATTATCCAAAAAGATAAATAGGAGCTGCTTCAGCTTATTTTCATCGGTATAGCCAATGCAGTCTGCCTGTACATCCAGTTGAATTTGTCGGGCGAACGCATTTTCAAATGTAGCCTTTAATTCTGTCGCTATTCTGGTCAGGCGTACAGGCTCCAGCACGACATTCCACTGTTCTTCGTTTCTGGCTAACAGAAGAAGCTGCTCTGCCATGTCCTTCATTCGGATCGCCTCGGAATGGATCGCTTCAACGGATTCGGCAAAAATCTTGGGATGCTGCAACCCCCGTCGTTTGAGCAGGCTGGCATAACTTTCAATAATGGTGAGCGGCGTCTTCAATTCATGGGACGCATTAGATACAAATTGTTCTTGCCTGACGAAATTTCGCTCTAGCAGTTCAATCATGTCATTAAATGTTTCACCCATTTCGACCAGTTCGTCGCGTGATGATGAATGGAGCGGAAGACGTTTAAATTTCCCGCTGCGCTGAATTTCTTTCATCGTGCTAATCATAGATGTAATTGGACGTGTAATCAGTCTGCCGAGCAGTCTTCCCGATACCACGACAGGAATGAGCGCAATTCCAGTGACAGCAACAAGTACGATTCTGAGTACCTGTAGCGTCTGCATCGTCGGTTGCAGACTTTCGGTCACCTGGAGATTGACAACCTCGCCATTGGTCCAAATCATGGGGAGCGATACAAGAATGTAACGGTTGCTTTCATAGGTAATGATGCGAACCTGCCGTGTTTCATCAAAAACGCCCTTCATCAAGCTAAGAGATTGCTCGGAAGAAGAGGTGATCGGGGGAAGAAAGTCGCCTTCTGGTTTCATTAGCCGAAGCATGCCATCCAGCGGTACATAGGCTCGGAGAAGATCCTCAGCGGCTACGGATACCGGAGCACGTTGAATCCCACGAATCATGTTTTCTGCTGCGGCCTCTACCTGGTCTTTTCGACTGTCTATCGAAAGTTGGCTGAATAGGAAATAGACTGAGAAGTTAATGGCCACAAGTAAAATCCCGAATAATAACGAGGTATACGTATGGATTTTGTTTTGTAGCTTCATAAGGATTCCTTCAGAACATAACCAATTCCGCGTACAGTATGGATCAGCTCAGGGAGCTGGCGCGTAGGGTCGATTTTATTGCGCACGTAGCGAATATACACATCGACCACATTGGTATCGCCCATATAATCTATGCCCCATACATTCTCCAGTAATTGTTCACGGCTAAGTACCTGCCGCTGGTGTCTGAGTAAATGAACGAGCAAGTCAAACTCTCGCGGTGTAAGCTCAATGTTGTGCTCTCCCCGAAGAACTTCACGAGTACCTTCATGGAGACGTAAATCCCCGGCACTAAGCCATTTATCTACCACTTGTGGAGCCATGTCTTTCGTTGCACCCACTCTGAGTGCGGCCCGTACACGTGCAAGCAGCTCTTCGATCACAAACGGTTTGGTAACATAATCATTGGCTCCCAAATCGAGTCCCTCGACCTTATCTGCAATGGAACTTTTAGCCGTCAGCAAAATGACAGGAACGTTCGCATCATGCTTGCGAATCCTCCGAAGTAGCTCGATGCCATTGAGACCGGGAATCATAATATCCAACAACACTAGGTCCCAATTGCCTTTGCAATACGTCTCCAGCCCATCAATTCCGTTTTTTTCTTTACATACTTGATAGCCTTCAAATTGAAGTTCGATCTCTAGAAGCCGGGCAATCTTTTCTTCGTCTTCTACGATCAAAATAGATTGTTTCATGATCATGCCCTCCTGTAGGCGAATAGCCGATACGGAAGTATTTTAGCATATACGGACACGTAAGACACTTCAAAGCGCAGGGCAGTGAGGGAAGAGATATTTATACTGCGTTATATTTCTTGACACTAAAAAGGGATAAAATGTAATGATAGCGCTATGATTTTGTTTTTTTATCCTTTATGCACAACAAATAAGCCTTTGTTTTGGTCAGAACGAACATTGTTTATGTTAGGAAAGTTGCAGTAACATAAGTTAAAACTATTCACCAGAACCGAAATAAGGGCAGACCGCGGGCTTGCCCTTTGTCGCCAGGAGCGTAAAATAAAATGAAGCGAAAGCAGGGGTTCAAAATGCATAAGCTTGGGATGATTACGATTGGGCAAGCTCCTCGGTCAGATGTGGCCCCTATCGTAGAAAGGGCGTTGGAAGGACGGGCAGAGCTGGTACAGGCCGGTGCGCTGGATGGGCTCTCATTGGACTATATACAACAGCATCTATCACCGTCACCGGGAGAATATGTTTTAACCTCGCGCTTGACGACCGGGGAGTCGGTGGTCATTTCACGCGAAAAAATCCAGCCGCTGCTCCAGGAAAAAATCACACATTTGGAGGAGCAAGGCATACGTACGATTTTGCTACTCTGTACCGGTGTGTTTCCTGGATTACATACCCAAAGCGCTTTTCTAATTGAGCCAGATCAAGTGCTTCCTCCTGTACTAAAGGCCATGTCCAGCGGAAGAAGACTGGGTCTCATTGGACCGCTCGAAGAACAGAAGAATAACCTCAAGCTTAAATTCAGTCCTTATGGATTGAATCCAGAGTTTGCGGCGGTCTCGCCTTACAGTGGCAGTGAGGAAGAATTTTGCCGAGCAGCCGGACAATTCAAGAATCAAGCCGATCTGATCGTGCTGGATTGCATGGGCTATACGGAAACGCATCGAGAGCTGGCGGCGCATTACTCAGGGATTCCCGTTGTATTGTCCAATGCCTTGATTGGCAAACTGGTATCGGAAATGGTGTAAGGAGCTAAAAATTGGAGGTAAGAACTATGAGTCAACAACGTATTGAAATCAGTAAAAATGTATTGCAAAAATGTTTGGGACTTAGCGCTGGGGAGACGCTTCTGGTCGTAACCGACGATGATAAAAAAGAATTGGGCGAGTCCATATATGAGGCTGGCAAGGCACTGGGGGCAGAAGCAGCTATTTTGACGATGAAGGTTCGCTCCAAATCGGGCGAGGAGCCTCCAGTCCCTGTTGCCGAAGCCATGCTTCGCTCCAACGTTGTTGTATGTGTCACCCGGTATTCGCTGACACATACAAGTGCCCGTAAGCAGGCCGCAGCTGCTGGAGCACGCCTGGCGACCATGCCTGGCATGACAGACGATATGTTCATGAATGGAGCAATCGCTGCTGATTATCCGAAGGTCAAGGCGCTGACCGAAGAGGTAACCGCATTGCTGACTGCTGCCAAGCAGGTACGGATTGAAAAGGATGGATATAGTTTGAACTTTACCATAGAAGGGCGCAACGGCGTTCCCAGCACAGGTATGTATTTGAATCCTGGCGAATCGGGCAATCTGCCTTCCGGTGAAGCGTATATTGCTCCACTGGAAGGAACGGCACAGGGTCAGATTGTGGTGGACGGTTCTATAGCGGGAATCGGTGCCTTAAAAGAGCCGCTGCTGCTGACGGTGCAAAATGGCAGATTGATCGCCGCAGAAGGGGAAGCCGGACAGTCCCTGCTGGATATGCTCGGTGAAGGCGATGGTAGAATGCTGGCCGAATTTGGTATTGGAACGAATGATAAAGCCCGCATTACAGGTGTTGTATTAGAGGACGAGAAAGTATATGGCACGATTCATGTCGCTTTTGGCAGCAATAATACCTTCGGGGGAACTGTCGCTGCGGGTGTACATATTGACGGAGTCGTACAAAAACCGGATGTATATCTGGATGATCGTCTGATGATGAAGGCTGGTCAGTTGCTAGAGAGATAAAAGGGAGGAAGTTATCATGCTTGGAATGATCAGAGTGCTTACCATGCAGGACAAAGCAGCTATCGACCTTCACGGCCGGGTCATTGAGCAGCGCTACGGGCTGCCTGTCACCAGTGTATGTATCCCTGATCAGCCGAAAGGAATCTACGATGATATCACAGACCGGGAAGCGGTGCCTAAAATTGTGCTTGCGGCGCAACAACTCGTTGAACAAGGCTGTACGTCTATCGGTATTAGCTGCGCGGCTGATCCGGCGCTAGAGGAAACTCGTCAAGCTGTATCTGTACCTGTATACGGGGCGGGGTCTTGTGCGGCACTCTTGGCTCTGACATCGGCCAGCCGTGTAGGCGTGTTGACCATTTTGGAGGAGGCTCCGCCGCTGATTCGCCACATTTTGGGCAATTCCTATATCGGTACAGAGCGTCCCATAGGTGTGCAGACGACACTGGACTTGAACACTCCACAAGGTAAAGAGGCGGCTATGGCAGCAGCGTTGCGGCTTCAGGAGAAGGGAGCTGAGGTAATCGTACTTGCCTGCACAGGTTTTGTAACGATGAACTTTGCGCCAGAGCTGGAGCGTACACTGGGTATTCGGGCTATTGATCCGATTGTGGCGTTGGGTGCAGCCGTGTCGGTACGCTAGCAGTTGCTTCGTGTGGAGAACAAGCAGGATAGTTCTTAAACCTCATTATAAATAGTTGAATATTAAAATAAACCGCCTTTTCCAGAAAAGGGCGGTTTATTTAGGTTCCATTGAGCTCCTAAAGATAGGAATGGGCTGGTGTGGATAGACTTGACCAAGCGGTAAAAGGTTTTGTTTTGTACACTTTTTTGGTACACTATCCTGAAAATTAGATGAAGTAAGGATTTTGCAAAATAAATAGCAGGGTGGTCTGGTCTTTATGAAAATACCGGGTGTAACAGTTCAAGAGCTCATGGCAATACCCGTGTTGAAGGAGGCGAAGGTATTAAGCGGAGAACAGGGGCTAAGCCGGGTTGTCCGGTTTATTGACATTATGGAAGTCCCTGACCTGAAAGGCTGGGTCCGGGAAGGTGTATTGTTGATGACAACGGCTTATTCAATCCGTCATGAGCCTGAGGTATTGTGCCAAATTATTCAATTACTGCATCAGGGCGGAGCGGCGGCGCTTGTGATCAAGCCTACCCGCTTTCTCACGGGAATTCCCCACAGTGCGCTGGAAGAAAGCAATGCCTGCGGTCTTCCTGTGATTGAGATTCCAGCCGATATTCCCTATACGGATATTACGCAGCGTGTCATGGATATGGTGTTGAACCGACAGGCAGAGCTGCTGCGACGTTCGGAAGAAATCTATCGAACGTTAACGACGATGGTGCTGGAGAACAGTGGCATACAGGCTGTAAGCGATAATATAGCAGAGCTTTTTAAAGCTCCGGTTGCTTTGATTGATAATGGAGGTCAAGCCATTGTCACTTCACCACAAGAATGGGACTGGACGATGGTACAAGGTGCTCGTCATTTTCCCATTAGCGTAGATAAACGTACAGTTGCCAAGTTGGTCATTGCCCGCAATGAGCTGGATGATATGGAGCAGGTTGGTATTGAGCAGGCACGGCTGGTGATGGCGTTGGAACTCATGCGTGAAAAGGCGGTAGAAGATACGGAAAGCCGACTACGGGGGAACTTTATAGATGAGCTAATGACACCTCCGTTGCCGTTGCGGCATGAGGTTGAGCGGAGAGGTCGTCAATTGGGATTTAACCCGGAATATGACTGGGAGGTGGCTGTACTGGAAAGTGCTGCGGCTCCGCCAGAAGAGATTCTTTCTGGGTTATTGAGTACGGAATCGACCCGACGGCGTGTGGTGTCTCATATTGAGTTTCGTTCAAATCGTGCGATATTATTTCTGCCAACTCTTCAGCCGAATGATCACCAGAACGTACCTGGCTCTGATCAGGAAATGTCCTGGAGTGATACGCTGAAAAACTGGTCGACTGAAAAGGCCTGGGGTACCGCCGATTATTATTTAGGCATCGGAAGTGCCAAAAAGTTATGGGAGCTGCTGCAAAGCTACAATGAAGCACGTCGTGCCATTACTGTAGCCCAGCGGCTGTATCCTGATCAACGTGTATGCAAATACAGCGATATAGAGTTGCACTATATGCTTGGAGAAGCGATGGACAAAGAGGAATTTTCAAATGTGTTTGAACGCAAGCTGGGGAGACTTCAGCAATATGATCGCTCACATGGCAGTGACTTACTCAAAACGTTATTTTATTATTTGGAAAACAGAGGCAGTCTGGTAGATACAGCCAATTATCTTTTTATACATCGTAACTCAGTAAAATACAGATTGGAACGAATACGTGATATGACGGATTTTGATCTTAACGATCCACGTGAGCAGTTTATATGCCATACATGTCTGATTCATTATTATTTGCGGGAACATAGGTAGCTGGAACGTTTTTTTATGCAGGGAGGGCAGGACATGGATAAAAAAGTACTGATAGCGGACGATGAGGCGAGCATTCGGAATGCGCTGGCTTATGCATTAAAGCGAGAGGGTTTTTTGGTGGAAACCGCCGTTGACGGGGAGGACGCCTTGGAAAAAGTACGTTTGTTCCATCCAGATGTGCTCATACTGGATGTGATGATGCCCAAACTGGGTGGATATGAGGTGTGCCGCCGTTTGGAAAGTCGGAAGGGCATCGGTATTTTACTGCTGACGGCCAAAAACGATATCGTTGATAAGGTACTCGGGCTGGAGCTGGGTGCGGACGATTTTATGAGCAAACCGTTTGACCTGAGGGAGCTGCTCGCTCGTATTAAAGCATTGGTACGGAGGCTGGAGCGAGAAGGAGCGCCTGCCCCGGAAGGAACAGAAGTAGTCCTCGGCCCATTACGGGTACGTCCGTCCAGCCGAACAGCTGAACTTGGAGCCATAGCGCTGGAGCTGACCCCCAAGGAGTTTGATGTGCTGGCGCTGTTGGTGTCCCATGCCGGGAGAGTGTATACACGGGACGAGCTGCTAGAGCAGGTATGGAGCTTCGATTATGTGGGCGGAACGCGGACGGTGGATATTCATATCCAGCGCTTGCGCAAGAAGCTTGAGCCACATCAAGCGATATTGCAGACTGTGTATGGTATCGGCTATAAGGCAGAGAAAATGACGTGAACGAACATCATTCACTCCATCAGCAAGGAAGCTTGCGGTCCACCGACCAACAGAAGCGCAAACGCAAACCTACAGGCTTGAGCCTGCGTTGGAAATTTCCGCTGGTACTGGCGGCTTTGCTGGTGTTTACTGTGGGTGTGCTGAGCTGGCTCGTGCTTACTGGTATTCGCGCTAACCAGACAGATCAAATGGAACGCAGCTTAAAGCGTCAGGCCGAAATTGTAGAAATGCGTGTAAAACAGTCTTACCTGTTGGGAGTGCGCCAATCACCGGAAGACTTTATGAAGAAGCAGGCACCTCAACTCGCAGTGGAACTGGGCGTATCCAGTAATATGCGTGTTATTTTATATGATGGTCAGGGGCATGAGGTTGGCAATTCTCTACCGCTGGCTTTTAGAACAGATGTCAGCCAGGCGCTCTCCTATGCGATCCAAGGCAAAATTGCGTATATTACGGAAGGAAGCGCAATCACTTATTTGGCTCCGCTTCAAGGTCCAGACGGCTTACTGGGAGTGGTACAGCTTCACAGCTCAACAGAAGCACAGCAGCAGTTCTACCGGGCCATTGCCCACTTGTTTCTATGGACGGGGGGTGCGGTGCTGGTATTGAGCTTTATTTTGGGTTTAGGCTATGTTAGCCGCCAGACGAGGGACATCGGACGACTGACTCGGGCTTCCGAACAGATATCGGCAGGGCATTATCCAGAAGCCAGACTGCTGCGGCGGCAGGATGAACTGGGAAGACTGGATGAAGGAATGCTCCAGATGAGTCATGTGATCCGGAAGAGCATTACCGCGCTGGAAAACGAAAAGCTCCGGCTGGAAGAAGCGGTTCAGCGCTTGAGAGAGCTAGAGCAGCAGCAAAAATCTTTTATTGGAAATATCAGCCATGAACTAAAGACCCCATTAACCTCTATTCAAGCTTATGCTGATTTACTGGATATGTATGGGGATGATCCTGAACTGGTGCGTGAAGCGAGAGAAAGCATCAGTAAGGAAACAAAACGGTTGTACGAGCTTGTCGAGGACTCGTTGCGGCTATCTGTGCTGGATAAATATGATTTTGAATTGCATACGGAGGCTGTGGAACTGCATTCGTTACTGGAAGATGCAGGGAGCCGTATTCGAGGGAAAGCGGCGGCGCGTGGACTGAATTTTTCAATAGATACCGTTCCTGCCCAGGTGTGGGGAGACCCTAAGCATCTGATGCATATTGTATTGAATTTGCTAGATAATGCAGTGAAGTACAATCGGGATGGTGGATGGATTACGTTATCGAATCGGGTAGAACAGGACACTGTGATGGTGTATATACGTAATTCCGGTCCATGCATTCCCAGGGAGCAATGGGACATGATTTTTGAGCCGTTCGCTACCTTAAGCCGTGATCGTTCTCGTCAGGACAGCGGTACGGGACTCGGTCTTCCTCTGGCACGCAGACTGGCGGAGCGTATGGGGGGAGAGTTGCAGCTTACAGCTTCAGATCATAGTGGGTTGGAAAATGGCAACGGCCATACGAATGTAAGTGGGAATGAATTTTCGCTTAGACTCCCCCTCTTGGTTCACGATGGCTCCCTGTAAACGGCCGATTGTTAGCACAGGGCTAGATAGAATGATGTTTTGTTTACAATTTGGAAACAATTCGATGTATTCATGAGATGTTCGGCTATTAAACTGGGGGTATCGTTAACAAGGAGGCCGTTGTACATGATAAAGAGAAACATAGACAGCTTTGGGCAAAAGAACGGCTCCTCTCATCGCGAAGGTTCCCGCACAAGGTTTCTCAGACAGAAAGCCACGCGGGTGCTCATGACCGGCTTGATCGTGGGGGGATTGCTCAGCGGTTGCGGCATGAAGAACGCAGGAGAGACAAATCCAGCATCCGGTATGAAGCCGGGTCAGCAGCTTACTGTGATTGACACGGATGTAGCCCGGCAGCAGGTAACGGACGAGCTGGTGGTGTCGTCTATCGACAGACTGGGGGATGTCTACGCGAGATCTTGGCTGAGCGACGAAGAGCTGATTGTCGAGCGTAAAACCCAGCTGTGGATTCATAATGTAGAGACAGACAAGGAGCGGATTTTAACACCAGGTCGTAAGGCTCCACAGTTACTTGCTGTGGTATCACCGGATCAGCGCCATGTCTTTTTTACTGAAGGTAGCACCAGCAGCAAATATGATATTCAGGGCTACATTTTGGAACTAAGCAGTGGTAAGATTACACCGATTGGCAAGCTGGATATGACTAACGAAGTGAGCTGGAGCGATGAGAATGATCTCATTACAGGCACACCGGATGGTAAAATCCAGCTGATTGGTCTGGACGGCAAAGCTAAAGAATTGAGTTTTCAAGATCCGAATCGCTCTGAATTGATGTCTCATGTCGAAAAAGTGGGTAACGCCATATTTTATACAGGCAGTGATAAACAAGGGTATCCGGTGCTGAATCGGTTCACCCTCAATCATCCTCAGGCTGTGACCATTGCAGAGGGTGCCATGTCCTTTGCCGTGTCGCCTGACGGTAAGTCTATTGCCATTGAAAAGCGGAAATGGAATACATCCGAACCAGCCCGTATGATCATTTTGGATGAACAGGGCAAAGAGAAAGGAATCGTCGGTCAAGGTACTTTAATGAGTCGTGGAAGCTGGTCCAGCGACGGGTCCAAGCTTGCTTTCTCCATTTATGATGAGGATCAGCAAGGCATGAGAGGGCTGTATGTGTTTGACCAGTCCACGGGTAAAACCACTCCGGTTACGACCGATATCCAATCCTATGACAGCCCAACGGTATGGAGCCCATCCGCCCGGTTTTTATCCATGTACCAGAACATTTCGGAAGGTGGAAAACAGCTCAATCAAAGCTATATCGTCGAATTTAAGGAAAAGTAGTAAAAGGCGCATATCCGTTTGTTCGGAATGCGCCTTTTTAAATTAGGATGGCTATTGATTTTATATATCTATACAAACTTGCGATGATGCTTCTTACCGTCATATGAGAATAAGGCGAGCTTACCCTCAATCATCGTTTCCAAATGAACGGTGCGCCCCCACAGCTGATATACATACGGAAGCGTGCGCTCCATATATTTTAAATCTAATTCAATGCCTTCGTACTGGTGCTTGAGCTTCAACTCGCCCGTATGCAGGTAATCTCCATCCTCGACGACGATATAAGGGGAGCCTCCATTCACACGTGAAAACACAAGCTGATCCCGTATGTTTTCCCAGGATTTGTCAGTAATTTTCCAATCGGGTCCCCGTTTCTCAAACACGTACAGATCCAAATCCTCTGTCAGTTTCTTGGTCATGTAATTGCGTATAAAAGAGGTGTCCGAGTCGAATTCTCGTACCTCGAACATTTTAGCTCGACCCTCGCCTGGTTTGCGTCTTTGTCGCTCTTGTTCCTCACGGGTTGGGTTATCCCATCGTTTTTCAATATCCTCAAATATTTTCAGCCCCAAATAGTACGGGTTTAGGCTTTGCTTGGAAGGCTGTACGACAGAAGCGTTCAACAACGCAAATTCAACGGTTTCCTCCCCGGTCAAATCCAGTTCCCTTACAATTCGCTGGTGCCAATAGGAGGCCCAGCCTTCATTCATGATTTTGGTCTCCATTTGGGGCCAGAAATACAGCATTTCGTCCCGTAGCATCGTCATAATATCCCGCTGCCAGTCCTCCAGCACCTCCGAGAATTCCTGAATAAACCAGACGATATCTTTTTCAGGTTCCGGTGGGAACTTGCGTACCTTGATGCCCTCAGTCTCGGCGGGATCATACTGCTTCACTGTGTCCAGTGACCACAGATCATCGTAAGGCCCCGGGGGACGCTGGCGTTTTCCAGGTTCTTTCTGCTCCCGAATTTTGAGCTCCATGTAGCGCTGCTTATCCAGATGCCTTGGTTTGATGATCTGTGGATCCACATGCTCTTGTATCGCCAGTACAGAGTCAATGAAGGATTCCACAGCCTTTGAACCGTATTCCATTTCATAGCTGTTGATTCGATCTGCTGTGGCCGACATACTCTCCACCATATTGCGATTAGAAGCTGAAAAGCGAGCGTTGTGTTTAAAAAAATCACAGTGTGCCAGTACATGGGCGACAATCAGTTTATTCTGCACCAAAGAATTTCCTTCCAGCAGGAAGGCATAGCAGGGATTGGAGTTAATGACCAGTTCATAGATTTTGCTCAATCCAAAATCGTACTGCATTTTCATCTTGTGAAACGTTTTTCCAAAACTCCAGTGGCTGAAGCGCGTGGGCATACCATAGGCTCCGAACGTATATACAATATCCGCCGGACAAATCTCATACCGCATCGGGTAGTAGTCGAGCCCGAATCCATCGGCAATCTCCATAATTTCTGATATCGCATATTCTAGCTCCTTCTGGTCGGTGCTCATCCTACCGTTCCCCCTTCCCGTTTGCGAAAAAAGGTACGTAAGGCTTGGTATACCTCACCTTTTTCCTTGATGACATAGTACATAAACTGATCCTTTTTAATATTCTTGTAGGCTGACATCAGCGTGCTGCTGCGATTATATTGATTCACTTCTCCATAGCCGAACATATTGCTTCGCTTTATAAGTTCCTCGATTAGCTTCACACACCGCTCATTGTCCGAGGTCAGGTTATCGCCATCCGAGAAATGGAAGGGATATATATTGTAGCTGGAAGGAGGATATCGTTTGTCGATAATCTCTAGTGCTTTCAGATAAGCCGAAGAGCAGATCGTGCCGCCACTTTCTCCGCGGGTAAAAAATTCTTCCTCCGTAACTTCTTTAGCCTCGGTATGATGCGCGAGAAAGACAATTTCCACCTTTTCATACTGACGGCGCAAAAAGCGGGTCATCCAGAAAAAGAAGCTGCGAGCGCAATATTTTTCAAAAGAGCCCATTGAGCCTGATGTGTCCATCATGGCTATAATCACCGCGTTGGATTGGGGAATAGTCTTCTCTTCCCATGTTTTGTAGCGAAGATCGTCCGGACTAATATGATGAATACCCGGTTTCCCCTCACGGGCGTTGCGGCGCAGATTTTCGAGAATGGTTCGTTTCTTGTCAATGTTCGCTTGCATGCCTTTTTTACGTATATCATTGAACACGATAGATTCAACCTCAATTTGATCCTTATCTTTTTGCTGTAAATTAGGTAATTCCATTTCCTCGAACAGCATATCTTCCAGTTCTTCTATGCTGACTTCCGTTTCCATAATATCGTGTCCCGGCTGGTCGCCGGCTTTCTCACCTTTACCAGGCTTCTGGGAGGCAGGATCCCGTCCGATGACATCCCCTACCTGACTATCTCCATCCCCTTGACCTACATGCTTTTGCTTTTGATAGTTATAAATGAAGCGATATTCATCCAGACTGCGAATCGGCACTTTGATAATCTGTTGACCGTCCGACATAATAATATTTTCTTCCGTTATCAGATCGGGTAGATTTTGCTTAATGACATCTTTGACCTTCTGCTGATGACGTTGCTGGTCCTGGTACCCTTTGCGATGCAGCGACCAATCTTCGCGGGATACGACGAATGAATATGGCTGGCGTGGTTCCGGCATTATTAGGCACCCCCCAAGTGGATACACGGCACAGTTTGGCCTTGTTGGTTATTAAGTATATTCACGGGGATGAACGATATGTGATGGAACTCGATTTAAATTCTGCCCGTTTGCTTTTATAATGAAAGTAAAAAATGTAAAAAAAGAATGGAGAACCTTGGGTTATGGAAGAAATTGCAGTACTTATAGTAGACGATGAGCAGGGACTGCGGGATATGCTGACAACGGTGTTAAAAAAAGAAGGGTTCCTTCAAGTCAAGCATGCTGCAACAGGTCGGGAAGCGCTGCAAGTCGTGATGGAATCGCATGTGGATGTGATTGTACTTGATGTTATGCTGCCTGATAACGATGGGTTTGAGGTATGTCGCCAAATGCGCCTATATACGGATGCCCCTATTCTTTTTTTGACGGCAAGGGATACAGACCTAGACAAATTAATGGGGTTTGGTATCGGAGGGGATGACTATATTACCAAACCGTTTAACCCACTGGAAGTCGTTGCCCGTATGAAGGCTCGAATGAAATATCGGAAAGTTTCGACAGTGGCCATGAAACCGACCTTACGAACTTTAGATTTTGGATATTTCCGACTGGAACTGGAATCCGGTGTGTTGTTTGTGGAGGACAAGCAGGTCGAGTGTCCGGCACGTGAATGGCTACTGCTGGTATTTTTGTGCAAGCATCCTAATCGTATTTTCAGTGTACGGCAGCTTTACGAGGCGATATGGAGCGAGGCCTACTTGGGTGATGAGAAGACTGTAGTGATTCATATCTCCCGTTTGCGGAAAAAAATTGAACCTGATCCCAAGCACCCCCAATTTTTAATCAATGTAAGAGGACTTGGTTATAAAATGATGATGTCAGTCAAGATGGAGGAGCAAGAATGAACTCTCTGGTTAAGATGTCCTTTCGTTTTATGAAAGTAACGTTATGCTTTGTACTGGCCTATGTCCTATGTTTTGTTATTTGCACGATCTTATATATTTTTATAAAAAGTATATTTGGAGCATCTCAAAATATAAATATTGATCTATTCTGGACAGGACTTGGTATCGTGCAGAGTGTTGTGTTCATAGCTGCCTACGGATGGTATATAGGCAAACCTTTGGTGTATGTAATTAAATGGATTGGAAATATTGCGACGGGGGAATTCCAAGCGCCGCTAAGTGAACTGGAACTGCCGGAGGGCAAAAAAAATCAGAAAAACAGTTATAAACCTCCGTATCAATTGTATAAAGAAGTTTTTGAACAAATGAGCATCTTATCGGCACAATTGCGCAGCAATGAGGAAGAGAGAGTGGAAATAGAGAAACGAAAACAGCAGTGGGTAGCAGGTGTAAGCCATGATCTCAAAACACCATTATCTTATATTGAGGGATATGCGGCCATGCTAACTGCTCAAGAGTATGACTGGTCTGATGAAGAAAGAAGAAGCTTTAGTATGAGTATCAGTGAGAAAGTGACTGAAATGAAGCAGTTGATTCAGGATTTGAATGCTTCTATGCAGCTTAAGGAAAGTCCATTGCCAATCCAATTGGAGAAGGAGGACATTGTGGAGTTTCTCCGTAGTGCGGTCATAGATATTGCTAACCATCCTTCGGCCGAGCAATACGAATTTTCTTTTACGTCCATGGAGGCGGCTTGTATTATGTCCTTCGATAGCAAGTTATTAGGCAGAGCGCTGCAGAATTTTTTGATTAACGCAATCATTCATAATCCTCCAGGTACACACGTTTCCATGGAAGTAAACAAAGCGAACGATAAGCTTCTTATTTCTATCGAAGATGACGGAATAGGAATGAATTCTAATGAGTTCATGCAGGTATCTCACTCCCAAGGGCATGGAATACCTATTGCCAAAAGCTTTATTGAAGCGCATAACGGAACACTTCATATCCTTCCAGGCAGTAAAGCGGGTACAAGGATGGAGATTTCACTGCCGCTAAACATCTAACTTTTTAACATCTAATCTCACATTTTGCAGTTTGCTCGATTTTTTTGCCTGTTGTTTAGGGACTGTTTACCTGATGTTTACTTTACTTCAGTAAACTGTATGTAACTAAGCTTCAGCATTAGAAGTCGAGAGGAGATCAGGAAATGTCTGAATATGTAATACATACACAGCAGCTAACTAGGCGTTTTGGAAAACGGGAATTTGTAAAACGAATAAATCTCCAGGTACCTGGACAGCAGATTTATGGATTCTTAGGACCTAATGGGGCGGGTAAAACAACCACGATTCGTATGCTGCTTGGGCTGATTAAATCCACATCCGGAGAAATTGAGATTTTCGGGAAAAAGCTAAAGGATCAGCGTATGGAAATATTGAAGGATGTTGGCTCCTTGGTTGAATCACCTGCCTATTATGCCCATTTATCTGCATATCGAAATTTGGAAATCGTCACAACCATGCGTGGACTTCCGACCCGAAGAATTCATGAAGTGCTGGATTTAGTGAGATTAAGCAAGGATGCGTATCGTCCGGTAAAGGGATATTCCTTGGGGATGCGACAAAGACTGGGGATTGCTATGGCGCTTATTGCGAACCCCAAATTATTGATACT
Organism: Paenibacillus sp. FSL H8-0168; assembly: GCF_038592955.1. Classification (NCBI taxonomy): domain Bacteria; kingdom Bacillati; phylum Bacillota; class Bacilli; order Caryophanales; family Paenibacillaceae; genus Paenibacillus; species Paenibacillus sp. FSL H8-0168. Next base: position 1,700,100 of record NZ_CP151948.1, read on the forward strand.
TGATGAACCGACGAATGGTTTGGACCCGTCTGGTATTCAGGAAATTCGGGAGTTAATTATGAGCCTTCCTGGCGCTTACGGAATGACGGTACTGGTTTCGAGCCATTTATTAAGCGAAATTGAGCAGATTGCAACCTATGTAGGAATTATTAATCAGGGTGAAATGATTTTCCAGGGAACGATGAAGGAACTCACCGCCAAAAGCAAGCCTCAATTATTCATTGAAACCCCAGATCCTGTTCTGGCTGCCGGTGCACTGATTCAGTATGGATGGACGGCCGGAGCTGAATCGATTGAACAAAATGTCGTGACTCCTATTGTAGATCGGCAACAATCTTCGGAGATGATCAAGGTGCTTGTGGAACACAATCATCCCATTTATCGGGTCACAGAGAAGAAAAAAACCTTGGAGGAGATATTCCTGGAACTGACAGGTAAGGAGCGAAGCTTATGATACTCCGGGTTATAAAGGCAGAGGGTCTTAAGCTGAAGAAAATATGCTGGTGGATTCCTCTTATACAGGGGTGTGTACTTACAGGCATGACTGCCGTGGAATGGTATCTTTACTTTCGGCAAGGACCAGGAGGTGTCTATGCTGGTTTTGCCGTTATGTTTATGTTCCTTTCGTTTGTGATGCTGCTTGGCGGTACACTTTTGGCGAGCATTATGGCCGGTACAGAGCATGATACTCAAACATGGAAGCAGCTTATGGCCATGCCTGTTCCCAGAAGCTATATCTATTTATCCAAAATCGTATGGATCGTGATTCTGCAGTTGGGTACTGCCTTGATCACTGTAGCAGGTATGAGCCTCATCTGGGTGTTATATACAAGCGAACCCATTCCTTGGCGGATCATGCTGTTACAGCCGATTAATGCAAGCTTGGCTACCCTACCAGTACTTGCAATTCAACTTTGGCTGTCTACGCTTTTCACTAATCAGGCATTCCCATTAGCGGTTGGTATATTCGGTTCTATTGCAAGCTTGTTTTTGGCACGCACAAGTATTCTGTGGATTAAAATATTGCCTTGGTCGTACCCTGCACTATCAAGTCCTCTGATGAAGGAACACATGATTTGGGTGATCGTTGCTTTAAGTGCGGGAGTCATCTTTACGGGACTTGGTACATTACAGTTTACCAAGCATGAATTCAAATAGAGAGGAGAAGATACATGGGCTCTATTTTACGCGTAGAGACGATAAAGCTTCAATGGATCATGGTATGGATTCTCATTATATTAGATGCGGTCATAAATTCTTTAATGGGAGTCCTGGAGCTGAACGATTTGAAGCAGTTTTTTTCGCCCAGCTGGTTAACTTTATATACTTATTCAGCGCAATTTCACTCTATGTTTTTTTATCCGCTCTATTGTGGAATTATCGCTTCTCTTTTGTGTGCGTATGAGCATCGGGATGGGGGATGGAAGATTTTATTAAGCAGCCCGTATCCTCGTCAGCAAATTTATTATGCAAAATATATATTGCTCATTCTCATACTGGGTCTCGATCAGCTTATATTTATAGTAGGCTATTTTGTAAGTGGAAATATAGCAGGTGCTCCAGGAGAAATCCCTTGGTCTGTCGTTCTTTCTACCGGTTTGGGAGGATGGCTCGGGATTTTTCCCCTGGCAGCATTACAGCTTATGCTCTCGATAAAAATTCGGAATTTTGGAGCTTCTCTGGGAATGTCCATTTGTTGTGTGGTTCCTAATATTGTCATAACAGGCTTTCACTCTTCCATAGGTGCGTGGTTTCCTTTTACGATTCCTTATTATATTATGATGCCGCAAACAGCGACTTATGCACCCAGAGTTGAGCCTTACGGTCTCGGATTGATTGTCATTTTTACGTTTTTAGCCTATCTGTATGGTGGGAGAAAGATGTTTGTGAATAGGGACTGGTTGTAGTTAGGATAGCATGAGGATGTAATCCCAACCGATCTCTTTGTTCTCAGAAACACTTAATAAAGCAGCTGCAATCCCAGCAACGCCTTCAAGCATGCCCGCTTTTGTCAGCCAAGTCAAAGAGCCATCTGACCTTGGCTCGGGGTCCAGATATCCAAGTGGGCTATCCATTTGAAAGCGATCAAGCAGACAATTCGTTAACTGTTGAATAAGCGGGAGAAATGCAGGCTCTTTACTGTGCCGCCACATTCGCCAAGAGATGGTAAGTAATCCAGTAAGACCGTGACAGAGTGCAGAAGAGTCCATTTCCCGCTTAGATATCTCATAGGAGATTGCACCGACACAAGCTTTCACAGCCAATTTTTGCAGATCCTCATTATGGAGAGCCTTTCCGGCAAGAAATAGGGAACAGGCGATGCCGGGTGTACCGTAACACCATGCTTCTCTTGCTCGTTCCAAATCAAACCGTAGAGAGCCTGTTTCAGCTTCAAATGGAACAATATGAGGCCAGTAGCTGCCATATTCATCCTCATATTTATACTTAAGCAACCATTCCGTAATGGTTTCAATCGCTTGATATTGGCCTTTTACTTCAATTCCAGAACTGTAAGCCACGGACAACAAAGCTAACGGTCCAGGAATACCGTGTGCCATTCCACAATTAAAATTGCCCAGAGGATAGTTACGTTTATCCCGGTCTAAAAATTGAAACTTTTGCGGGGAGTACCACCCTGGGACATAATGATTGTGAATATGTATGGGATGTGTAAGATCGGTAAGAAATTGAAGAATTGGTTCAACAAGAGGAGTACAGATAGGATCAGTTGAGTTCCTCAAAATATATCTTCCAATCCCTGAAGCTCCCGAAATGGTGTCAAAGGATTGCATGGGCATACCTTCGTGAAGGCTTAATTGTTCTGTGTTCGACTGAAGCCATTGCTCTGTTAGAGGCATCATCCATTGATGTATTTGCTGTAAAAAATTGCTGTAGTATTCTCCATGATTAGAAGCCTCTCTTACGGAAGAAGCGATGCCCGCCCAGCCACTGTAAAGAGAGAGATCGTGAAGACCATTTATAGCAAGTGAGGATTGGATCTGAGCCATGTTTGAATGTATGGCTCTATTCCAATCATACGAAGGGTCTGTAGCACGCCATTGCGATAGTAAATGAATGTTACCAGGATAACCATGCGAAAGTGAAGTTTCTCCCCATGGGTGGTACTTTGTTTCTGGCGAAACATTGTGTTCCCAATGGACTGCTGCATAGACGGATTCGGGCTCGCACAGACGTAAAGCAATTTTTTTACTAATATCTCTTGCACGAACTTGGTCGGATTGTTGTATAACAAAACTATCAATTTTCATATGAAAGCCTCCATTATATTTTCCCTCATTATATTGTCACTAAAATCTAGTGTGCTGTCCTTAAAAATACTAAAAAGTAATAAAGGTTTATCTTAAATGTATTCGTTGAAATTAAGACAAATGTAAGAAATATATAAAGTCTAGTTAAGATTATATAACTTATAATAAAATTGTAAAAAATAAAAGGAGGTAACAAGATGAAAAATCAATTTGATCTGGACTTGCAAGTAGCCAAAAATGAGGTTGCTCCAAAAGGGGTTCAACCAGCCAGTGGTCTTATCTGTACTCCTTCATGTGCAACAGGTACTTTGAATTGTCAAGTTAGTCTTACCTTCTGCAAAACGTGTTAATAACGAAAATACATGGAAAAAAGGCACGGTTTCTATAACCGTGTCTTTTCCAGTTATGAAAATGAGGGAAGGATTTATGGTTGAAGATTTGAAGGGGAGATCAGTTGAAATCAGTAAGTATATAGCACAAAAGCTAATAGACCTATCATATACAGAAAAGATAGTTAATCATACAAACAACCTTTCACCTTCACGTGGAAAGTCCCCTTGGAATCCTGGCTCGCTTGCCGATGGAATTCCGGGTGTGTTTGTGCTGTTGTCCGAATGGGGTTACCTGGAGCCTGATCAAAATTGGGCAGAGCATGTGCATAGTCAGTTACGGTACTTAGATGCTAACTCTCTATTATTATTGCCTCGTATTTCTCTTTATTATGGAACAACAGGAGTAGCTTATGGCATATTATTAGCTTCCAATAACAGAGCTAATTATAACAATTTAATCTCTCAGCTTAATAAGTATATTGAAGTAAAGTGGGGGGATTTACCTGGAATTGGCACAACTACAGAGTTCAGTAGGCAAATGGATATCATCAATGGACTGCTTGGAGTGGGCAGATACACTTTGGAGGTTGCTGAAGACAAGACGATGTGTGATCTGTCTCGTCAACTATTAGACACCATTACGCACTTTATACCTGAATATATATATTTGTCGTCAAGGGAAGATTCGGCTTCAATCTATCTAGGTTTGGCGCATGGTATCACCGGAGTACTTGCACTACTTGTCACTGCCCTACAAAAAAAAATCAAAGTTGAAGGACTACATGAGGCTATAAAACATATAGCCGATTTTTTGCTTATTCAAATTCAGGAGGATCAATATGGCTGGTATTGGCCTGTAAACTCTCAAGCGTTTTCAATGAACAAGAGAGAGAAAAAAGTAGGGATGAGAGAAATTGAAGGCTGGTGTCATGGAACCTTTGGAATAGCTTGGACATTATTCAGAGCAGGAATTGAGTGCAGTAATGGAGAATGGAAAAAGATAGCGGAAAAAGCTATCAAATCCATATTTTGCTTAGATGATGAGCTACTAAACGCGCTATCCCCTACTTTCTGTCACGGGTTGGCCGGTTTGCTTCATATGGCTCATAGATTCTATAGCTTAACCGGTAATATAGCAGCCCTACACTTTGCCGATCAGATAGCTTTAAAGTTAGTAAATTTATACGATGAAGAGTTCCCATTTGGATACCAGGATTTGGAGGGGACAACTCATGTTCATAATGTAGGAATACTGCAAGGAGCAACAGGGATTGCGTTAAGTTTGCTGGACTATGGAATTGGGAAAGAACATCCTAAATATTCAGGGAGATGGAGTGAATTGTTTCTAATTTCTTAAGGGCGCTCTACCTTATTGCTTATCTGAAGCATTGGTTTTGGGGGGATTAGATGAAACAAAAATTTATGGTTATATCATCTTTTAGGAAGATTAAGCATTTTTTTGAGACTTTAAGCACTCCAGAAAACATTCGAATCATGTTTTATGATTCGCTTTACCAGGCTCTACCGGAGATTGATGAGCAGTGTATCGGTATAGCTTTGAATCAGGATCATTTAACGCTAGAGGACTTGTCTTACTGGCACAGCATTAAAGAAAAATTTACGGTTCCATTTATCTTTCTTTCCTATCATAGTGATGACCAACGGCAATTGGATCTCCTCCAACAACTGTTTTCAATGGCTTCATCTGCATGTGGAGTGGAAAGAGAACAGCAGGCTATTAGTTTATCACCCAATGTCATTTTTGATCCTGCTGGAAAGGTTATTTGGAAGCAAGGGCATGAGCATATGCTGACTATGATGGAATTCCGATTATTAATGTATCTTCTAACTGCAAAAGAGTGTGCTTCTACGATTGATCACATTATAGACAGAGTCTGGGGAGTAGATGCTTTTACTACGTCTAATACGGTGTATGTGCACATCCGAAAATTGAGAGAGAAAATAGAAGATGATCCAAGTCATCCAAAAATTCTGGTAACATGTCATGGAATCGGTTACAAGTTGAATATATTTCCTAAAAACTTGGAGGTGGTCAGTTGTGAAGAGACAACTGCATTACACTGATGCGCATAAACTACATAATGAAGTGAGAGATCGGGATGAAAGATGGTTTAGTGCATGTGATTTTTTTCTAATCAGAGCTCCATTACTACCGCTAGACCGATATTTTCAGGTGTTTTCGGATCAAGATGGGGACAGCCAGCTTACTTTGGAGGAAATAACTCGTCGATTAAAGTTGATATCCCAAGAAGCTGTTGTTCAAGAAGCCATATCATTAGCCTCTCCGTCCCTAATGCAGTTTTTACATTACTTAAATGCTGGCCATGCTTTGGATAATAAAGGAGAGCTACAAAAGTATGAGAAGACGCTGAACAGCTTTTATCGGTATTTTGTTCGGATGACTACCCGAACGACTCCATTTGGGTTGTTTTCAGGAGTGGGGCAGGGGATTTGCGGGAAGACTACCGATCTGGATATTGGTAGCTATCCTAAGCATCTGAAGAGAGCCAGACCCGACATGGAATGGATATATAAACTGATTCAAAAAATAGAAGCTGATCCGGCCATATTTAATCAACTAAAGGTCTTCCTAAACAAAACGGTTATGATCAAAGGAAATCGAGCCAAATTACCATTCCGACCTAAGCATGGAGCAGCAGAAGCTGATGATTCGGCAGAAATTTTTAATTCCATTCGGTTTACTGACGTTGTTCGAATGACGTTTGAAGCTGCTGAACATCCAATTCGAGTGATGGAACTCAAAGAAATACTATTAAAGGCATTCCCTGACGCTACTTTGGAAATCATAGCTGATTATTTGCAGCAACTAGTAGAGCAAGAGTTTATTTTGAGCGAGCTTAGACCTCCGTTAATGGATCATTCACCCTTCCATTACATATTCGAAAAAATTAAAAAACTGGACATTTCCGATCCTTGGATTCACATTTTACACGAAATTGATGCTTTATTACTTCAATATAATCAATGCACGATTGGAGAAGGAGAGAAGGTCTACCGGAAATTATGTGACAAAATGCTGGATATCATTTCTGTAAAAACACCTGTACAAGTTGATGTTAAATTGGATAAAGAAGTAACGCTGCCGAAACATGTGCTTGATGAGGTTTCATTAGGGGCTGAAGTCATGTGCAAATTGTATGCATCCCCCAAAACGGATGAATTGGCTGAATATTTGAATCGTTTCTTGGAAAAGTACGGTGTGTATCAGGAGGTTCCTATTCATGAACTTTTTGATGAGGATTGGGGTCTGGGTATACCGGAAATGTATCGTTCAAATGAAAAAAAATCAATGGGCATGGAGGCATTTAAACGCAACGCTGTTCTCTTTCAATGGGTTTCGAATGCCATTTCTAATCATGAAATAGAACTCGTCCTTACAGATGAACAGTTGGAGCAACTGATGATTTCTGATAACTACGGCACTTCCCCAGAATCAATGGAGATCTATTACAGTATATTTGCTGATTCTCCTGAAAAAGTTGATTCTGGAGACTATTCGCTTTTACTTGGAGCCAGTGCTGGCTCGAATAGAGCGGGTAAAACCTTTGGACGTTTTCTGGATATGTTTAGTGAGGAGTTTGTACAAAAATTATCTGAAATATATGATCATCACCGATGCTTTCATCCCGATGCGTTATTATCAGAGATGGTTTTTATGCCGGAACAAGGGAAAATATCCAACATCTCATTAAGCAAAAATTTAATGGAATATGAGATTGTATCGGGAACCACGTCTTCTAAAGATGAGGACCATACGCTTTGTATTGATGATTTAGTGGTGGGTGCTACTCATGATCGTTTTTATGTCAAGTCCAGACGTTTGGGTAAGGAAATAATCCCCTTGCAAACACACATGCTGAATTACAAGCTTTCACCACATATATTCAGATTTTTAACGGATATTACTAATAAAGAGATTGGTACGTGGTCTTATTTTGACTGGGGGCCATTAGAGCAGTCCCCTTTTTTGCCAAGACTAGTATATAAAAAGATCATTATTAGTGCTGCGCAGTGGAAACTGAGCAAAGCTTCATTGAATATTTCAGAATCATGCGAGTCCAAAGAAGGAGAAGAACTTTTCCAGGTGTGGAGACAACAATGGAATGTACCACGCTATGTTTACCTAACGATGGGGGATAATCGCCTTTTATTAGACCTATGCAACCTCTTCCATATCAAAGAATTGCTACGTGAGGTGAGCAAGATACGCGAAGGACAGGAGCTTCTTCTTACCGAGTGTTTGGGTAATCCATTCCATACCCCATTGCAGGGGGCAGCAGAAAGATATATGGGGGAATTTGTGTTTCCGCTAAAGAAGAAAAAAATAAAGGTGAAACCGAGTATCCCTAGTTCGCAAAACCATGTTGATTCGCAAAAGTTCATTGCTCATACTCCTTCCAGCATTCATAGAGGAATACTTCCAGGAGGCGAGTGGCTATACCTTAAATTGTACGGAGTCAAGGAAAGAGAGACTGACCTGGTAGGCTTAAGCCTAGGGCATCTCTTAAAACAGCCGGGGTTTAAGGATTGGAGTCAAAAATTTTACTTTTTGCGATACGTTGATCCTGAACATCATATCCGTTTACGTTTTCAGGGAGAGCCCGATAAGCTATGGACAGCTGGTTTGGCGCAGTTAAATCAGTGGGCAGCCGAGTTACGTGAAGAGGGGCTAATAACGAATATGGTCATAGATACATACCATCCTGAATTGGAGAGGTATGGAGGACAGACACTTATGGAGCTGGCAGAACAGGTTTTTGACGTGGATAGTCAATGGGTCATCGCCTATATGAAGGGAATTCGCTCTAATGCTTTCAATCTGGACATAGAGATAGCGGCTGTGATTAACATTATTCATTATCTGAGTGGTTTTGGCTTAACAATTCAGGAGCAAGTGAGCTGGCTAGAAGAGAGAATTGATTGCAAGCCTCATATGAAGGCGTTTAGGGATGTCAAAAAAACATTGATTACCGCTGTAGAAGCGAATTATGAATGGATTGGACAAGCAGATTCGGCCACACAGGTTGCTTTCTTAGCACTTGTAGAAAAAAGACAGACTATGATTCAGCAGTATGCTCAAGCGATAAACCTGGCTAAAAATAATCACGAGCTTACCAATCATCCTGATGATATTTTGGGCAGTATCATTCATATGCATTTGAATCGTCTGCTTGGTGTAAATAGGGAGCGAGAAATAAAATGTATGGCTTTAGCTAAGCATACAGTAGCTAACCTGTTGCATAGGAAAGGGGTAAGCTATGTCACAGTCTAATGGACAAACCAATGACCTGATCTCTTTGTCCTATAAAAATATATTTCGTACCTTTCTATTTTGGCCTCGTATATTCAGACTGCTTTGGGACACACATCCTTCCTTTTTGATTGCTATACTCATTACGAATTTGTTGAAGGGTGCAATTCCTGCTGTGATCCTTTTAACCACGAGAGAATTAATCAACAGTGTCGTGGCCGGAGCGTCAGGGGGAAGCTTTCAACCTGTTTTTATAGCTTTTGGCGTCTTAATCGGTGTCAATTTGCTGTACGATCTGATCAATATTGGCGAAAGCTTTTTTCGTAAAATGTTTCAAAGCCGGCTATCAAACCAGGTAAATATCAGAATTATTGAAAAAGCACAAAAGATGTCTTTGCAGTCGTTTGAGGATGCAGATGTGCAAAATATGCTTCAACGTGCTCAGGGAGAGGCAGATTTTAGGCCGTTTGAAATATTTACTCAAATCCTTGCTATTATTAGCAGTGTTGTAACCTTATTTTCGACGGGTGCGATTCTTATCGCATGGAGATGGTGGGCATTCTTATTCATTTTTCTCATTCCATGCTTGTCATTCTATTCTTTTTTACGTATCGGGCAAAGAGAATTTAATGTTCACTTTCAAAGAGCAGGAAGACAACGTGAATCCTGGTATTTGTCGTTTTTGGTGACAAGAGATAATAGTTTTAAAGAAGTGAAAATATTTCAATTGGGAGACTATCTACGAAAAAGATACAAAACGATACTCGAAGGGTTTTATCGCGAGGATAAAGTGCTAGCGGTTCGTAGATCCTATACTTCTCTTGTATTTCAGATTGTAAATCAGGGTGCGTGTGCATTTATTATTTTCATGGCCATACAAGCCACTTATGTTGGTCAAATTTTAGTAGGGAACTTGGTGAGCTTAATTCAGGGTATCACGTTAACTCAGTCAACATCGCAGAGCATTGTACAAGGGATTTTAAGCTTGTGTCAAAATAATTTGTATATCAAGCAGCTATTTGATTTTTTAGATATGCCGGAAGAGGCAAAAATACAAAAAACGGTTCAGCAATTGCCTTTGTCCGCTATTCATAGTATTGAATTCCGGAATGTATCGTTTAGATACCCGAACACGGAGGAGAATGCCATTTCTAATGTTAGCTTCAAGCTTCATCAAGGAGAGAAGCTGGCGATTGTAGGGAGAAATGGATCGGGTAAATCAACGATCGTGAAGTTACTAACTCATTTGTATTCCGATTTTGAAGGAGAAATATTAATTAATGGACATTCTATACATGAATTGGATAAAGACATTTTTAGAGAAAAGATAGGCGTTGTTTTTCAGGATTTTGTACATTATGAGATGGCTGTTAGAGATAATATAGGCTTTGGTCATGTGGCTTCCAGAGAAAATGATGAGGCTATTTGGACAGCTATAGATAAGGCGGGAATTACAGATTTGATAGTCGGCCTGCCTGATAAAATGAATACCTTGCTTGGAAAATGGTTTGAAGATGGACAGCAGCTATCTGGAGGACAGTGGCAGCGTATTGCAATAGCCAGGGCTTTTATGAGAAATGCCGATATATATGTCTTGGATGAACCGAGCTCTTTTTTGGATCCACATGCGGAGAAAGAGGTTTTTCAAAAGTTTGATCAGCTTATTCATGAGAAAATTGGAGTGTTTATATCCCACAGATTGTCCTCCGCACGTATGGCGGATACCATTATTTTAATGGAGGAAGGCAGAATTGTAGAAGCAGGTAGCCATGAACGCTTAATGGATATAGACGGAGTGTATGCAGAAATGTTCAGGCTTCAAGCCTCCTCGTATCTTTCACAACGAGAATGTGACTTTGAGGAAGAAGATCTGTCGCCCTCGTTAGTAAGGACGACAGGTGGATCATAAGAAATGGCAGATGCCCTCCTATTGTAGGAGGGTAATTTTTATCTTCACCACAATAGTCGAACTACAGCCATACTCACAATACCGACAACGACGGTAGCCAGCAGGTTTTTGCTCCACAAGGCGGTCACTAGCGTAGGAAAGACAGCCATAAGCACTTGCCCATTAAGAGTGACTGAGGATTCGGTTCGGACGAGCAAATTCTCCATCACGAGGGCCGTGAATATGCAGATGGGAATATAGGAAAGCCATTGTAGCACTGGCTTGGGTAGCGCCAGCTTTTGCAGCACGACAAAGGGAATGATCCTTGGAATCGCCGTGACAATCATGGCACCGATAATGATATACAGGACATTGGGATTAATGTTCATTTGTCGGTTAACACTCCAATCGTTGCGGTGATCATGGTCGCTACAATGACGGCGATATGTGATGGCACCCACCAGGACAAAAGGTACATCAGAACAGCCATACATAGCACAAGCAGCAGACGATGCTTGAGTTTGGAGGTCTGGACACTTTGGAGCTGGGAAATAAGCAGGGCAAGGAACATCGCAGGCAAGGCAAAGTCCAGACCAAAAGTCTCCGGCCGGGAAATCCAGTTCCCGAGAACCCCTCCCGCCACACAGGATGCAATCCAAGCGAGATAAGCTGTAATATTAAGCCCGTTCATCCAGCGGTCACTGACCTGCCCGCCTTTAGCCAATTTATCCGACGCTACTCCAAAGGATTCGTCCGTCAAAAGAGCGCCGATGCCTATGTTTTTCCACAATGAATATTTAGAAAAGTAAGGAGCCAGCGACGCACTTAACAGCAGATGACGAGCATTCACAATGAATGTCGTTAAAATAATGACGGATGGAGGACTGGCTGCAGCCAGCATCGAGCACATAATAAACTGAGAGGCTCCGGCGTATACAAGCGCCGACATGAAGGCAATTTCCATGGTGCTAACCCCTGATGAGGCACCCACAATGCCTGCCGCGAACCCAATACATACATAACCGAGCAATGTAGGAATACAATCTTTAACCCCATGTAAAAAGCTGAGTGAATCGGGCTTCGTTCCGCTCAACTCCGAAGCTATGGACATTTTAACCTTACCCCCAGTGTATAAATTTTATAATAGTATATAACGTAAGTTGTAAAGTATCAATATACTATACGTTTGTACGTTATATTGAATAATTTCTATAGCGAACACACAGGGAGTGTCCGTTGTAATTAGTTTTGTCATTATATAGAATATGTTTTGTCATTAAACTTGAATTAGATGTCAGTGCCTGCGACCTTGATGGTTCAGGCATTTTTTACTTTCAGTTATTTATTTTCTTGATTAACGCTAACTTTTTTCGGCAACAATGGCTATAAGAATGCAATTAAAACTTGATAATAAAATGTCATTTTAGAGGTGATAGCAGTGAACTGGGTCGGTAAAAGATCATGGTTACATGAGGATGAACTTTATTCACCAAAAAGAAAAGTGAGTAATAAAGGGAGTCGTAAATATACACATATCATAGGGTCATTTCCAAGCATTAAAATGAATCGTCATATTGGTTATGAATCGCTTTGGGGAGAATGTTTATTTTATTACTTTTTAGAACTTGACCCTATGACTATTCGTTATTATCCACAGCCAATTAATATACAACTTCAATTGATTAATAAGGATTTTGTTAAAGTGAAGAAGGAACACGTCCCCGATGTATTAGTTTTTCGAGAAGGTAAGATGCCACATTTGTATCAAATAAAAGGAGGTAATGAAGCGACTGAGCAAGCACCACATTTGTATAAAGCCTGCACAGATTACTGTAATGATAAAGGGTGGAAGTATTCAGTCATTTATCCAAAAACTATGCCCCCTATAGTAAAAAGAAACTTGCAGTCTATTATGCACTACAAGCATCCACGATCTGATTTTGATGCTTTTTCTCATGAAATAATAAAAAAAGCCCATTTTTATCAAAATTCTTCGATAGAGTTGTTAGCAAAGAGTTTCATCGTAAAAACAGACTACAGAAATATATTACCTCATATTTACCATTTAATATTTCTTGGAAAATTAAAAGTGAATTTATTCGCGCCAATGAATCTCTCTAGTGAAGTAATAATTGGAAATCTATCTCAAGAATTACTAAGCTTTTTCAAAACGGAGAGTGAGGATTATGAGACTGAAGATAAATGATTCTTTTATGTGGTGTGGTGTTAAGTATCACGTCCATGATTTCGAGCCTCCATATATCTATATTTATAGAGAAGACGGAGATAGGAGAATTACTAAATCCAAATACCTGACGATAATTACAGATCCTACTTTTGAGATAATGAATCATAAGAGAAAAAAGTTGCTTCCCGAGGAAGAACAACTTGACTCCAAAAAACGAGCTTTAATTGATACACTTCCAACTGAAAGACGGAATTTAGCATTGGAAAAAATGAATATTATTGCACCAATTCTTCTATATGAAGAATTAGTTAGTGGGGATATGTACGCTGCCTATTCTTTTGTTGAGAAGTACCAAGAATATTTGAGACCTAAAGAGCAGCTTGAGAATCTCAAAAAAAATCAGTTGATTGAACGTGTGGCAAAAAAAAATAATTATTCCACAAGACAAGTGTTTAGGTTTTTGTCCAAATATAAAAAATCAGAAATAGAGCGTACTAATCATGGAATTGAAGGGCTTGTATCAAAGGCTCATTTGAATGCGCATAATAGAACCGATGAAGTCTCTATTACATTAAATCATCCTAAAAAAATAGAGATTATTTTAGATACTATTTACGTTAGGCTCCCAATTGAATATGTTCCACTTATTAAGGAAGAACTGGAAAAATTCATTGTGAAGAAAAAGAGAAAAGTATCACTACTAACTGAGAACATTAATATTCTTTGTACATCAAGAAATCTAAAACCTTTAAGTTATGATACGGTGTATAAGATTGTAGATCGTATTGATAAGTATGTATTTGAGCGAATCAGTAAAGGTGACATTGTTGAACCGCAATTTCTAAAGGAGAAAGCTTCGAATCAATTTGCATTCGCTCCACTACATGTTATAGAGATTGATCATGTTCGTCTCCCCATAACATTAATTGATCCAAATACAGGAGTAGAACTAGGAGAACCTACCTTAACCCTAGGTCTTTGTGTATTTACGAGAATGGTCTGGGGATTGGATTTGTCTTTTGAAGACCCTTCGGGAAATAAAGTAATGAGAACATTGTTGAATGGCATCTGTTTTAAAAGGGCTAAGGAACAGTACGGCACAATAAATGATTGGGAAATGCACGGAGTTCCTTCTGTTATTTACATGGATAACGGATCTGACTTTAAAAGTAATTATGTCAAGAGCATGATTGAGGATGTTCTTCGAACTGAGCTTCGTTATCGGCCGATTGCTACACCCCGTTATGGTGGAATTATTGAACGGAATTTCGGTACGATTAACACAAAATTTCTAGAAAATTTACTTGGATATAGAGAAAAATTTAGTAGTGGTAGAGAAGTAAAAAAGGAGGCAAGATTGGAGGCGATTTTGACTTTAGATGATTTACGAGAACTTTTGGTTCATTACATTACAGATGTCTATCATCACAGTGAACATGCTGGACTTCCTTTAGAATGTAACACACCTGTGGCAAGATTGTATACTGCTATGGATGTAATGGGAAGTCTACCTTTTATTCCAGAGGAGGATGAAATTTATTATAAAATTCAAATGTTACCATCCGAAATGCGTACTTATCGTAAAGATGGTATTCGAGTGGAAAATGTGAAATATGCTTCTCAGGAAACTTCGCGGTTTATCAGCAAAAGTCAGAAAAAGAATTGTAAAATTAAGTTTAATGTTGAGGATATCTCTAAAATCTATTTACTTGATCCAGATTCAAAGGAGTACATTGAAGTACCTTCTATAAGTCCTCCGGCTGATGAAATAGAGGGGTTAAGTCGTAAAATGTATAGCTCTATCCGCAAAAATCTCATTGAGCAAGGACAAATTACGAAGCAGCAAATCCCGGGTTCCTCTTTAATAAATAAGAGCAAACTATTGATTCGCGAAAAATATAATCACATGGTAACTACAAACACACCTGCCCGCCGTAGAGCTTTATCACGAGGATTCGAATTGAGTGTAAAGGAACCAGAAAAAAAAGTTAAAGCTGAAAAAGTAATTTCAACAGTGGAACAACTTGTAGCAAAATTAAATGCTGAAAAAAAGAATGAACTACTCTAAAAATAATATGCGAAAAATAAGCTATGCAGAAAATTATTTAGGCAGTAGGCATTAGATGTGTATCTTAGTGATAATACTTAGTTAAGTTATTAAACTAGGAGGTAAAAATCGTGAGTGCTAGTTCGGAGTTTAAAAATTTCCAAAATCGAGTGACAAATTTATACATTGAGCATCCTGAACTTGTGAGAATCTGGAATCGTCTGGATCGAAATAGGAAAATAAAACGATCTAATCGAGTGAATGACGATACCCCAATCAATCTCTTTATAGAGGGATATTCAGGAGCAGGAAAAACTCAATGTTTGAAAAAATATGTTCGAAGAAATCCGCCCATTACGAAAACTGAAGAGGATGGTACTGAGGTTGATACACGGTCAGTGCTATACATGAATCTCCCTATCCCTTTTACCTATAAAGGGTTTTATAACAGTATATTGCAAAGTATTGATAATGATTTTCCATTATCAAATTCTGATGTAAACCGTATAAAGCATCAAGCGTTTTCACTTATAAAAAAGTTAGAAGTAGAAATGCTAATCATTGATGAAATGGATTATTTATTAGCATCCACGTACGTCCAACGTAAGGCGGTAATGGAAAATATTAAGGATATTGCAAACTCAACAGACGTTTGTCTCGTTTGCGTAGGGACTCATGCAATAGAGGAACTTAGAATGCTTAATACTCAACATCTTCGTCGTTATCCAAAGACAGTATTAAACCATTTTACATCATGTGATTCTACTTTTCTTAATTTTTTGAGTGAGGTTGAGCGACAATTGGCCGTACCACAAGAGTTTAAACTGGATTGGGACAATGAGGGAAGTGCTTTTGCCCCTTTATTATTTAGTATAACTAATGGGCTTGTTGGCTGGGTTAAACCAATAATCAGAGAAACTATGGATTTAATTGGTGTCTTTGAAGATGATTTTAGTGATTTCTCTATACTTAAGAAAATTAATGGGGACGTTCTCTTAGAGGCGCAAAGAAATATTATTGGAAATTTCGCAGAAGAAGATATGACCAAAATATTTGGAGATGAAGATTGGAAAGATGAAAATGACAAGCTCTAAACTATTCATTCGGCCTAAAATATATCAAGGAGAATCTTTAAGCTCATACCTTATGCGAATAGCAAAAGCATATTTCACTACAATAAAGGAAGTTTATAAGTGGTGGGGTGCAGGGGAAATACGTAAATCAAGCTCTATAGATTATCAACCTTTAGAGAGTATTAACATAGATTTGCTTTGCAAACAAATGAATAAAGGTGGGGTACAGATACGTTCTTCCACTTTTTTTTCTTTACTACATTCTTTATTCGATCCGATAGATGGATCTATATGGGGGTTTACAAGTGAATGCATGGAGAAAAAAAGAAGGAGGTATTGTCCCAAGTGTATTAGTAAAGAAAATATATATTATCTTTATTGGCAAATAAAAGAAATTGACATCTGTCATAAGCATCTCATCTATCTTGAAGATTCATGTCTCAAGTGTAATCAGCCATTGCCTTATGTTGGAGAAGGATTAGCAGATGGAGTATGCCCTAAATGTCAGTTTAGGTTATATCAGATTATTAGATCATGTATAAATGAAAAAGAAATCAGACATCAAGTTTTTTTGCACTCACAATGGGAAGAATTATTATATAGAGAGCACATAAATACTACTAATTTATCAAAGGGAAGATATTTAGCAGTTAAACTTCTTTACATCTCCCAAAATTTTGAACCTCAAATGGTTCGTGGGCGCATTCCACTTTCCTCAGATATCATCAGTGGACTTACTAGTTACATTAGAAGTGATATAGAGAGTAAGAAAATTTATACAGTGACACTGCAATTTATCCGTCGAGTTTTGCAAGACAATGGAGTAACTGTGAGGAAATTTTATGATACTAAAGTCCCTTCTACGTATATTGAAAGTATTTTGGAGGAAAAAACAAGAAAAACGAATGTTGGTTCTTGTCTCGCTCCATGGTGCTCTTCGTTTGGTAATAATACTGGGATGTTACCGATTAGGGTGCATAAATCTCATAAAAATAAATACACATTAAGGAATCAACATATGTGTAAGTTTTGTAGCTTAAAATATGGGTTTCTTAAGGATGGAGAATGGATTGAAAAAGATGGAATAATAAGTGCTTCTTTTGTGGGTGTACCCCTTTTAAATGCGAAATACAGACTTAAGGATTTTGCAGACCAGCTTAAAATCTCACGTTATATAGCATCATTATTTATAGCCTATTTCATAAGATACAAATTAGTAAACTCAGAAGTAATTAATAAATATAAATTATTTAAAGAAATAGAAAATCCCTTGCCATACTTTCAATTGTTAAGCGAAGAGAAAGGGATACAGGTGTTTTTTGCAAGAAAAAAATTTAATTGGTCTCAAAGAGAGTATTACTTTTATTATTTCGATCCACAAGTTCAGTTGTTTTTAAATGATGATAGCAAGCATACAAAATTAAAAATTAATGATAAATCAAATGGGATCGAGCACCGTCAAAAGTTGAAGTTACGAGAGAAGAAAGATATTAAAGAGGTCAGTTGGGAAGAGAAAAACCATATTTGGCGTAAAGCTGATCGCATCATTTTAGAAGCTAAAACTAAAAAAATTCGACTTAGTAATGATAATTTTTTTCATGAATTAGGGAGAGGAGCCAAGTGGATTAAGAGTCAAATGCCAGAATTAATAAATTGGTATATCCAAAGGAAAGAAGAAGTAACCCAAATAAATAAAATTGAAACAGAACGTATAAGACTTGAGAATGCAATAACAGCCATATGTAAATTATATAAAGAAGGGGTTTCAATATCGCATCAAAGAATTACTGAAGAAACCGGTATAGAAAGAAAATATTATAGAGTACATTCTCTTACAACTATTATGAATTCAATAATTTATGATCTTTATAATTCAAAAATAACAGTGTATGAGCTCGAAGTGCTTTTGCAACAGAATAAAAGTGTTGAGGATTGGAAATCAATTTTTATTAAGCATTTAGCCTAATATCTAATTGAGCTAAAGCAACTTTGTCAATGTTTCGATATCGTTTAAGATTTACTTTAAACTATAATAATGTTTTCTTTAGGCATTAACTTTTATTATCAATTTTTAAAAAACTATGAGCAATTATTTTCTTAAGTGGCTTTTTTTAAATTATGAATTAATTGAAAGATATTGTACTTTTTCAAACTGTATGCGTGGAAGTAACCAGTAATTCATCTTCCTTTGATGCAGTAGCTGAAATATATAGATCAAACTCATTTCTTGATTTCTCGTCATATATATTATTACTTTTCTTTAAACATAAGCATGAAACATCAATTGAAAATCGATAAATCTTTTTTGATCGTACCTTCCTCACATTTTTGTAGTAAAAACGACCGATAAGCTCTTTCTAACCAAATAAATTCCGAGGATTGAACAAAAAACTCAAATTTTTTTAATCTAGGGTAAAAATTTCTGCTGCCTTTGTTTCTTGAAATAAAATCATTTAAAACAAAATAAAAGTTGTATGGGAAGTTTTTGTACATCCAATAAACATTTGCATAAGCAAGTGCCTCATCATAACCATTTTTGCGATGATTACTTTGATTATAAAAAGCTATAATAACACCTTCCTTCATCCCTATAAAATGCTTAGCACCAATTAACAAGTGAAAACTTCCATACGCCAATTTAAGATATTCAGAGAAACTATCAATATTCGGCAGAATTAAATTTTGGTTTAGCAATGCTTCATACATTCTTTTCTGAGATTCAAGAAGCAACGCATTTTGGCATATCTCAAAATTTGCATTCTCTAATTTGGAATTACAAGCTTCACATTCATTTCTTATAAAATTGCTATGAGTAATAGGTGAAGAGCAAGTCGCGCAACAATCTTGCAATCTAGTTTTATGTATTAAACATAAATGTAAAGGGTGAATTCCCCAATGCAAACGATGATAGTGCTTTAAACTAATACAGACCGGACAGTATTTAATTTTATTTTTCAGTAATACTTTATTAAACCAATCACTGGTAATTAATCTGAGTCTCCAAGCATAAGTGTGCTTGTAATAAGGATAATTCTGTGTATTTGTTCTAATTGATAGGTTTTCAATTGCTGAAAGAGGAAAGTCACTGTTTACAGCCTGAGTATAGGATAAACCTAATTCCTTTATCAATGTGTTTGCAGAATTAAAACAATTTTTATATACCAGCCTAAAAAAATATCCTGATATACTTTCATCCTTTTCTATGGTAGGTCGTAAAGGTAGATGATTGATTATATTGCACATCTTTTTTCTTCCTATCTTTATGAATATTTTTTTAAAAACCATAAGACCATTCATTCAGCTCACTTCTCGCTCAGTATAAACATATTCCAAATAAATAATACCTACTATATAAAAATTTGATATGTTTATATAAATAATAATTTCCTTTTTGATTATAGAATATCCCCAAAAAGTACTTATGATTGATACAATTACTAAACATAGTCGGCCAAAGATTCGTAATTTCAAAAAAATTAAATTATCTCAAGAACTTGGTCAAAAAGCTGTTCTTATTTTCCATGAAAGTTTCTGACTTAAAAAGTTTCATGTGCTTCTACCTAAAGTATTCGATAAAAAATAACCGCTGTCCTCAGAAAGAGCAGCGGTTATTTTTTATCAATCATTATTGGATTAATTATTTTTATTCATGGCGGGGAATGGAATAGCGGATCAAAAGCTGATATCGAGTACGCCAATCGACGTTATGCAAAGGGGGGATATTACCGCTAACATAGATTATTCTCTCGTGAAAAGAAAAGCAATAGGGCGCACTATGAACAAGATGCTCGATGATTTTGAAGCAAGCATC
>NZ_CP151948.1:1725000-5035000 GCF_038592955.1 Paenibacillus sp. FSL H8-0168
CGTAATCCGTTATGAGCAATGGGGTGACGCAGTAGGGTAGTGACGCGGACTGATGGATGTCCGTCTAAGCAGTGAGGCTGATGTGTAGGCAAATCCGCACATCGTTAAGGCTGGGCTGTGATGGGGAGCGAAAATTGTAGTAGCGAAGGTCATGATCTCAGACTGCCAAGAAAAGCCTCTAGCCAGGAGAAGGTGCCCGTACCGCAAACCGACACAGGTAGGCGAGAAGAGAATTCTAAGGCGCGCGGAAGAACTCTCGTTAAGGAACTCGGCAAAATGACCCCGTAACTTCGGGAGAAGGGGTGCCTCGGTAGGGTGAATAGCCCGAGGGGGCCGCAGTGAAAAGGCCCAAGCGACTGTTTAGCAAAAACACAGGTCTGTGCGAAGCCGCAAGGCGAAGTATACGGGCTGACGCCTGCCCGGTGCTGGAAGGTTAAGGGGAGTGGTAAGCCTTCGGGCGAAGCTATGAACCGAAGCCCCAGTAAACGGCGGCCGTAACTATAACGGTCCTAAGGTAGCGAAATTCCTTGTCAGGTAAATTCTGACCCGCACGAATGGCGTAACGACTTGGGCGCTGTCTCAACGAGAGATCCGGTGAAATTTTAATACCTGTGAAGATGCAGGTTACCCGCGACAAGACGGAAAGACCCCATGGAGCTTTACTGCAGCTTGATATTGAATTTGGGTACGATCTGTACAGGATAGGTGGGAGCCGTAGAATCTTGAGCGCCAGCTTGAGAGGAGGCATCCTTGGGATACCACCCTGATCGTATCTAGGTTCTAACTTGGTACCGTGATCCGGTGCGAGGACAGTGTCAGGTGGGCAGTTTGACTGGGGCGGTCGCCTCCTAAAGAGTAACGGAGGCGCCCCAAGGTTCCCTCAGAATGGTTGGAAATCATTCGAAGAGTGCAAAGGCAGAAGGGAGCTTGACTGCGAGACCTACAAGTCGAGCAGGGACGAAAGTCGGGCTTAGTGATCCGGTGGTACCGCATGGAAGGGCCATCGCTCAACGGATAAAAGCTACCCTGGGGATAACAGGCTTATCTCCCCCAAGAGTCCACATCGACGGGGAGGTTTGGCACCTCGATGTCGGCTCATCGCATCCTGGGGCTGAAGTAGGTCCCAAGGGTTGGGCTGTTCGCCCATTAAAGCGGTACGCGAGCTGGGTTCAGAACGTCGTGAGACAGTTCGGTCCCTATCTGTCGTGGGCGTAGGAAATTTGAGAGGAGCTGTCCTTAGTACGAGAGGACCGGGATGGACGTACCGCTGGTGTACCAGTTGTTCCGCCAGGAGCACCGCTGGGTAGCTATGTACGGAAGGGATAAGCGCTGAAAGCATCTAAGCGTGAAGCCCCCCTCAAGATGAGATTTCCCAGTATGTAAGACCCCTTGAAGACGACGAGGTAGATAGGTTGGGGGTGGAAGTGCAGTAATGCATGGAGCTGACCAATACTAATCGGTCGAGGGCTTATCCTAAGAATAAAACGCAATGAGTTTCGGATCTAGTTTTCAGGGTGTAAGTTTTGTATTGTATAAGCTCAAGTAGCTTATATGAAACAAGCGAACACACAGCATTTGGCGATGCTGATTCCTGTTAAAGAATTTACAATGTAAATTCATGTTTGGTGGCGATAGCGGAGGGGTTCCACACGTACCCATCCCGAACACGACCGTTAAGCCCTCCAGCGCCGATGGTACTTGGACCGCAGGGTCCTGGGAGAGTAGGACGTTGCCAAGCGCAATAAAAGAGCACAGCCTTACTGGCAGTGCTCTTTTTGTCTTTTTCGGAACCGAGTCGATATTAGAAAATGAAATTTAAGTTTAGTACTTTCTAAATATACAGTTATCTTAGCACCACTACTTCTGTATAGCATCCCAATGTCAATTAACTTCTAAGAGCCAACTGTTTATGTTTCGTTAGGAGAAATCGTTGGAGCAGGTGGTTCGAATTGGGGACTCTGGATTCTGATCAGAAGTGATAAAAAGATCGTTAGAGCGTTCCTCTTTGGAATTTTCATTTATTTGCAATAAAATCATAGATTACACTTCCAAGAAATACAGATATTAATGTTACCACCAACGTTAACGTTAGTATTATGTTTACCGCTATTGGAGTGGCTTACCTGCCAAATAGGATAGCTTCTTGTAACTTGGCCAATCCTAATTCTGTCACTGTAATAATCCTAGTTCTTGAATCAATTGTACTTTGTACGACGTCAACGAAACTGCTTTTTTTAAGATGTTCACATTCCGAGTAACCGTAGTTTGATTAAGAAGCATGTCTTCTCCTAATTCACTTATTGTAATGTCTTTTATTATTGAGGATGTTAACTGGCATAGAATATTGTGTGATTTTTAAGCAAGTACAAGACAGTAACTTATCATATACTGAATAACCACCCTTGTCGTTTTTCTAAGATTTGAACAAAAGCATGATTGCAGTAAAAGATATAGACGAGACAAATGGCCACTTAATTAAAGCATTTGATATTTTATAGTCGCAGCTGATAATGACGTTGTTTATTTCATTGTCCCTTTTAGAAAGCATTACTTTGTTTCTTTGTTTTGATAAAATCTCAATTTGTTGTATAGAAACAGTGGGTTTATCCTAGCTCATGTTTTAATTTTCTCAAAATTCATGATATAAAAACAGCCTATTTTAGGCTGTTTTTGTCTCAATTGAAGTTATAACTCACAAGACTATTTATATCATCTAAATGAGACAGGCAATATCCCCGAAAACCCAGTGAAATCGGGAATTAAGGCTAAGTAAACACAAAATTATCTGTTAATGATTAATCTAAGTGTTCTTAGTTTATGGTGAAAAGGATAGCCTATTTTTTATAACAAGAAGTGAGACAAACATTATTTGAAGGAAAAATCACCTTTGCTCGGCTAAAATTTTGTTATAACATTTTTAGCTACAGGACAATCAAATATCTAACCTAAATAGTCCCGTTAAAAAAGGGCTTTTTTACTTTATGTATAGCAGGTGAAATGACCGTTTCAAGAAAAAGGTTGCACTCATTCAAATCTCATCATTGCTATTTGGAGAATGCATCTTTGGTACTTAGGCTTTAATTTACCCGAGGTATTTAGATAATTAGCAGACCTGTTTATACATTGTAATTTTTAAGTTGGGACGAAACGATCTCATCAGTTTTTTTATTTTGTTGATTAATTTCTAAGAAATAATAGATTGAAATCATATGTCTATTTCCTTGTCTAAATGGGAATACTGATTCTAAAATAGAACGGAGGAGATTAAGATTAATTATAAAGATATATATAATTTACATATTCAGCTTCTTGATGTATATGAGAGGAATCAAACGTATCGCCATCCTTATCAAAAGGATATTAATTTTTATAAACGACAGCTTAACTTTTTTTGTGAAAATATCGTACAAAAGATTTTCGTTTTAAACCAACTAATAAAGATTTATGAGAAGAATAGAGAGCCTCAAATTAATTGGTGCTCAGAGACTTATTATTCAAAACAACATGGAGATATTAAAAAAACAAATTGAGAGATGAAAAGACCAGCGAGTGGTTTCAGTTCATCGTAATTGAAACATAGATCTGCATTAAATAAACAGACAAGCCAAAGCTAAAATATTCGAGAAAAGCAAAACACAGATGAGTTCCAAGTTTGGGATTCGACTCTGTGATTTTTCTCTTATTTCACGAGCAAAATAATGTTTGAATGAGAAGAAGGATTTTATTTAATCTTGGCAGTTATATGGAGTGGATTACTTGAGTTTAAAGGCGCACTCCCTAGTTAATCAAAATCTTAAATAAGTTGAATCTTTAGCCGGTGATCTAATTCAAAAGATCTTCGGTTTTTTTGTTTAAAAGCAAATTAGACGTAGTTCAAACGGGGCAAATAATACAAGAAAAATACTGGTGCCGTATAAATGAACTTAACTTCATAGATATTAAAAAGTTGACTTAATTCGATTTCAAAAGTATAATTCAATTAATCGATTGAATAATTGATAAATTAATTAAGGGGGATTCTATTTATGGGAGCAGTATCTTTAACAAAACAGAATTTTGATTCTAACATTAACAGCGGAGTGACACTAGTCGATTTTTGGGCACCATGGTGTCCACCTTGTCAAGTGCAACTTCCGATCGTAAATGAGCTAGCTGATGATCTGGCTGAACAAGCAACAGTAGCCAAAGTCAACGTTGATGAAGAAATCGAATTGGCTCAACAATTTGGAGTTAGAAGTATTCCTACGCTACTCTTATTTAAAGATGGTAAATTGGCTGAGACAATGGTGGGGATTGAGCAAAAGCAGGCTCTTAGAGAAAAAATTCTAGGATTGCTTAATTAACAGAGTATTCAACAAATCCATTTTTGTAATAATCATTGAAATACATGTGAAGAGAACGACGGATTTGGATTTTTCTGAACCGTCGTTTTTTTCAATTTATTAAGTGAATTCTTAAAGCTAGAACCAAAATGAACGGAAAGTAAATGTTGGATTGCTATTTTATATTTGGACATACTAGTGAGTAATTCGCATGCAGGAAGGCATACCCGAAAATCTAAGGTATTGCAACAAAGAGGAGGTTCCAATGGAAAGTAGATGTCCTGAATCGGATATTAAAGAACGTTTATATCAGCAATTTGCTCGAATTGGGAA
Organism: Paenibacillus sp. FSL H8-0168; assembly: GCF_038592955.1. NCBI lineage: Bacteria > Bacillati > Bacillota > Bacilli > Caryophanales > Paenibacillaceae > Paenibacillus > Paenibacillus sp. FSL H8-0168. Next base: position 1,729,656 of record NZ_CP151948.1, read on the forward strand.
ATGTTTATCCAGTGACAAAAGACTTGAGATTATGGATCTCTTATCAAACGGACCAAAATCTGTTGAAAGTTTGGCTACACAAACTGGTATGAGTGTTGCGAATGTATCCCGTCACTTACAAATTTTGCTGGAAGCAAAATTGGTTAGATTTCAAAAAAAAGGTACTTTCGTTATATATAATATTAGTGATTTATCTGTAACTCATTTTTTGTCCTCTTTATGGAATTTGTGTGAGGACAGACTCTCTGACATAAAACAGATTAAAGATGAGTTGAAAAGGCAATATGTAGGTGTTCAAAGTATCACAAAAAGAGAACTATTGGCAAAAATGAAGCAGGATAACATGGTTCTCATAGATCTCCGACCAGTTGAGGAGTATAAAACATCTCATATCCCAGGTGCTATATCTGTACCTTTAGAGCAGTTGGAAGAATACCTAAAAACATTAAATAAAGCTGATGTAGAACTTGCTGCATACTGTCGGGGCCCTTATTGTTCTCTTGCATCTCAAGCTGTTGATTTTATTCAAAAACAGGGCTTCACAGCGTATCGAATAGAAGAAGGAGCCCGAGAGTGGAATGCTTACGATGGAGAATGAGGAATGAAATTTAAATAAAAGATGCAAGTGAAAAATATAGTGCTTTTAACATTTAAAGTTGGATTTAGAGAGTTGATAAAACTGAAATTTAATCATTAAATTCAACTGTTCTATTGATTTTAATGATTCGACTTAATATGACAGAACGGAATAGATATAGGATAATTTACTGGCTAACTCAACATTTTCGCTTCCTTGCGGTGTAAGATGTTATCTTTATAATCAAACAAAATCAGGTGCCTGTTTATATTAAATGGATTGACATTAAGAGATAGTTCCGATTTTGAAAAATAGCATTTCAGGAATTCACAATGTCTTCCTAGGGCGATTGCCGTTTGTTTGGGGAAAAGATTTGTCTCCAAAAGATAGCGTAATTATATTGACCGATTAATATTTTAAAGGAAAAAAAAGCGGCACGTATTTTACCAAAACAGGGATTTCATGATTTGTATTTATTAGTTATTAGTAGATCCAGTTTCTCAATTAATTGAATGGAGTCAGAAAAGTAAATTAGAACAAAACTGCATTGAATAATATTGGATCTGGAGCCATTCAGTTCCGAATAACATACAGTAAGGCGGGAGATTAATGATAAATGTCCAAGAAATAACTTCAGTGAATGAAATAGATACGTTTATCCAAAATAACCGATTAAGTATGCTATATGTATCTCAAGAGGATTGTAATGTATGTCATGCAATTTATCCCAAACTAAAAGAATTACTCAACAATTATCCAGAAATAAAACTTGCGCATATAGATGCTAGTCAGGTAGAGGCGGTTGCAGGCAAATTATTGATTTTTACAGTTCCCACGATCATCTTATTTTTTGATCAAAAGGAATATCTTCGTGAAGGACGGTTTGTTCAGTTTGAACAATTAGAAGCACGATTAGAACAGTTGTACAATGCGGTATAAATTCTAAGGTAATATCAACATGAAAATAAAACTATTTAATACGATGGAGAAAAGAATGAAGAACCCCGTGATTATTATTGGTGCTGGCTTAAGTGACCTGCGAGCACTGCTATATCCGAAGATCGTATTCCACTTCAAAATTTTCCGCATTACGGACCTATACCTGCATCTGGGGAATGGAAAAATAAATTGCCTTTGCTGGAACAGAAGCAAGTGCAGAATTTGGTGACATCTTGAAGGTGCACTTCAGTCAGCTGAACTAGTAGTCTCAAAAATCATCAATCAGATAACAAAAATACAAAACTTACAAGAAGTTGCAACGAATCTATTCATTCGTAATGAAAATAATCAATTCGAATATACAATTAATTAATTGAATATTTGACCTGTTTAAACTATACTAATGGAGTACCACTATTTTAAAACTAAGGAGGTTTATTCATGAAGAAAATGAAAGCCATGCAAATTCCAGCTGCAGGAGAAAAAATGCAGTTAGTTGAGGTACCGGTTCCGCAGCCGGCAGAAGGGCAAGTATTGCTCCGCGTTGAAGCTTGCGGCGTATGTAATGGAGATTCAATGGCCATGGGCGGTGCGGCGTCAGCATATCCCCGCATTCCTGGACATGAAGTGATAGGAATCGTTGATGAGCTTGGATCAGGCTCGTCAAAATGGAAAATTGGAGAACGTGTCGGCATTGGATGGCATGGGGGACATAGCCATGTGACCGGATTAACAATGGACGGTGGATATGCTGAATACATGGTTGCTTATGAGGATAGTTTGTCCAGTATTCCAAATGAAATTTCGGCAATGGAAGCTGCTCCACTAATGTGTGCTGGAGAAACGACCTTTAGTGCCATCAAAAATAGTAAAGCTCGCCCTGGTGATCTAGTAGCGATTCAGGGGATTGGTGGACTGGGACATCTTGCCGTTCAGTTTGCAAGCAAAGCCGGATATCGCACCGTGGCTATTTCACGAGGAAATGATAAAGAAGCTCTCGTACGTGAACTTGGAGCCCATCACTACATTGATTCGGCCAAAGAAGATCCGGCTGAGGCATTACAAGCATTAGGCGGTGCTAAAGTCATCCTGGCAACTGCACCTAACGCGAAGGCCGTTTCCTCTCTGATCAACGGGTTGGGTCAAGACAGCGAGCTCATCATTGTGGCAACTTCCACTGATCCACTAGAATTGTCAGCGATGGACTTTTTGAAAGGATCTAACACGGTCAAAGGTACGTTAACAGGCGGAGCGGAAGAAATCCAAGCGACGATCAATTTCAGTGTGCTGACGGATATTCGCCCCATGATTGAGTCATATCCATTAGATCGTGCTAGCGAAGCATACGATAAAATGATGTCAGCATCGACTCGATTCCGTGCTGTCCTGAATATTTCTTAGTGATGATATAATTACATGGGTGGGTAGCCTACGACTCACGGGTTAATAGAACCACTTGTTCAATTTGGACAAGTGTTTTTTTAATGTACTGTAGGATTTACCATATGCCAGTAATACTAAAGATACTGCGTTATGTCGAACTTCGCTCAACTAACTTGTATGTTAAAGTGTTTAGCCTGTTTTTGGTGTTATTCAACTTATTTTGCAAAATAAGAAATGCATTCTCAGCTTGCTGGTCGATAGGATAGTCAATCGTTGTCAAATCGAGCAAGTGAGCCACCTCTGTATTATCGAAGCCCATAATCCCCAAATCTCCCGGAATGGAAAATCCCAATCGACGCAGGGATGTCATAAGACCAGCTGCCACTTCATCATTGGCACAAAAAATAGCATCAGGTCGGTCTTCCTGCGATACCCACCATTTAGCAAGCTCCTCCCCATCACGAACTAAAGTTTTATCTTCGAAATGAGGAAATGGATACGCCATGAGATTGTGTTTCTTAACGAATTCTGTATGGGCACGAATGCGTTCCTTTGTATTCAGTCCTTTGGACATCGGATATATGCTAAGTATTTTTCGGTAACCTTTGGAATGAAGATATTCAAGACCTGTCGAATAGGCATGAAATTGATCCATAAAGACAGAAGGAAGATTCTCGTTTTGAAGACGTTGCCATATAACAATGGGGCCATACCGGGCATAGGATTCAATGACATCCCATTCATTGGACCGTATCAAACACACGATAGCATCTAATTGCTTCCGTTTTAGCATTTCCAGGGCAATAAGCTCCTTTTCAGGTTCTCCATTCGTGATAAAAAGAGTGACGATAAATCCGTTTTTCTCAGCAAAAAGAGTGAATGCACGAACAAAATTAATAATAATAGGACTAAAGGAGACCGTCATTATTCCAATCTGACGAGTTTTACCTTTTTTTAGAGAGATCGCATTAGCATTGGGGACATAATCAAGCTCCTCGATAATTTCTAAAACTTTTTGTCTGGTTAAATCACTTACGTAGCCGTGTTTATTAATTACTCGTGATACAGTTGCTGTGGATACTCCCGCTAAGCGAGCAATTTCTTGAATATTCGCCACTTCTAACCACCTCTTAAGAGAAATCATATCATGTTTCCTAAGTTTGTCTTAACTAAAAAGGACTTCAGAGCCTAATAATATTGGCCTTGAAGTCTTTTAGTTAAGAATTGGAGAAATTAATTGTTATTCGTCTGTTCTTAGAAGTCAGCTTAATGTAACTGAAAATGTTCTTGCCACTCATTCAAGCCCTCTTCCATGCGAAAAGCCGTAAAGCCTTCAGATTGTAATTTCTGCGTCGCCAGAGCTGAGTAGACACACAGTGGACCTCTACAATATGCGATGATTTCTGTGTTTTTCGGTATCTCTCTTATTAGTGCATCTAATTCTTCCATCGGCACTGAAATTGCTCCCGCAATATGATCCATGTCATACTCTTCTTTAGGACGTAAATCCACCAAAATTATTGAATCATTATTAATCTTCTCCCTAACCTCATCCATCGTAAGCGTTTGAACGTCATCAAGATTGTTTAGGAAATCGTCTTTCATTCTACTAATGTCAGGAAGTTGTTTTTCACTGATTCGCCATAAAGAGGAAAGAAATTCGATGATTTCTGGATCAGCCAAAGAATAGATCACATATACTCCTTTTTTTGTGAATTTAACCAGTTTTGCATCGAGCAGAACTTGAAGGTGGCGAGATACATTCGCAATATTCATGTCTGTGCAGGTAGCTATTTTTTCTACGGTTCTAGAACCATTGGATAGCACATTTAAGATCTCAAGACGCTTATCACTGGATAAACATTTTCCGATTCTAGCCAATTGTTTATAGAGATCTTCCTTAAAGATTTTCGCAGAGTTCAGCATATCTTCCATTATTCTCAACCTCTATTCTTGTCGTATTATAAAACGGGAATCCCCAATTCCAATCATGCATAGGAGAAGCCTTAGAATACACCTTAAACTATAATCCATAACTGAAGAATCATAATGAGGAAATTATATACTCAAAAATTGACTTTACTCATGAAATCGGCTCTTGTTCATTCAATTGAATATTAAAATTTTAACATGAACAACCCGAGTGGAGTCAAGTCAAAAGGATATAACTTGATAAAATTTATAAGAATACCCTATTTAGAAAGTTAAAAAGAAAGCCTTAAATTCTGGTTTACTCCAACATACAACGCATATGAAACATAAACTCTCACAAAAAAGTTGACACTGCCATTGCGCTCTGTCAGCTTTTTTCATTATGCAAAGATTAGTCAAACATCCGCCCCTAAATACATTTCTACAATGTGTGTCTCATTCGTAGTCATTTTCTATCCTTGTATTGACGAGCAGATTTCCTAATGCTATAATTCAATTAATCAATTGAATATTAAAAAATATGGTTATAAACAACTGTAAAAAATATCGAATTTGGAGGGATGAATATGTATAAATCTGTAATTGTCGGAACTGGTCCAGCAGGACTGACCGCAGCGATCTACCTGGCTCGTGCTAATATGAATCCGCTCGTCATTGAAGGACTTGAACCAGGAGGACAGCTTACAACAACAACTGAAATTGAGAATTATCCTGGATTTCCAGAAGGCATCATGGGCCCGGAATTAATGGATAATATGCGTAAACAAGCGGAACGCTTCGGGGCTACATTTCTTAATGGTTGGGTAAAGACGGTAGATTTGGAAAAACGGCCGTTTAAACTGGAAGTGGAGGGCAAAGGTGAAATCATTACTGAGACTCTGATCATTTCAACCGGTGCCAGTGCGAAATATTTAGGAATACCAGGCGAAACAGAAAATGTAGGCCGGGGAGTTAGTACTTGTGCCACTTGTGATGGTTTTTTCTTTCGAAATAAGGAACTCATTGTAGTGGGTGGAGGCGATACTGCATTGGAAGAAGCAAACTTTCTAACACGATTCGCTTCCAAAGTTACTGTGGTGCATCGTCGAGAAGAACTGAGAGCCTCAAAAATTATGCAAGATCGCGCTCGTTCAAACCCAAAAATTGAGTGGGCTTTAAGCAGGACCCCACTTGAAGTTGTTGCGGAAGAGCGTGGAGTGACAGGATTGAAAGTCCGGAACCATATCTCAGGCGAAGAGGAAATCCTACATGCACATGGTGTATTTGTAGCCATCGGCCATCATCCGAATACGGACTTTTTAAATGGTCAAATTGAAACGGATAAGAACGGCTACATCGTTACAGTACCCGGCACATCGATGACAAATATTTCAGGTGTGTTTGCTTGTGGAGATGTACAGGATACTCGCTATCGTCAAGCTATTACTGCAGCAGGGACTGGAGCCATGGCGGCCATGGACAGTGAAAAGTTTATCGATTCTTTGGAAAATAATTAAAACGTCGTTAACCGAATAGAACGTTTTGAAGTTTCTCGGAGTCTAAGGATTTTAGTGACAAGTACAAGTAATGAAAATATGGAAAGGAGCATATTAAAATGCCGGATCAAAAAGTGAATATGAATACGGTTTGGTTCAAAGACGCGAAAGGTTTTGGTCGAATGAAAGGCGACAATTTACAAACACAAATTGCTATCCCTGTTCTTAAAGGGGGAAGTGGGGAAGGTGCTAATCCACAACAACTCCTGATGTCCTCTGCTATTGCTTGTTATTCTCTGACACTAGCGTACATGCTCGATCACAAGAAAGTACCCGTTGCCGGGTTCTTTATGGACACAGAAGGGAACATAGCTAGAGGGAACCAACTGAGCATTACACATCGTCCGCATGTTGTTTTATCCTCGGGTGCATCGAAAGAAGATATCACTGTGGTCGAAGCATTATTCCTACAAGCAGAAGAAAAATGCCACATTGGTCAGCTGCTTGTCAAAGCAGGTGTGCCGGTAGGTACCGAAGGTAAGGTATCGATTGATGCTGGAGATGATCTGACAAGTAACTATATTGAACAACATCAATTGGAATGGTAAACCATCCATTAAAAAAGGAGAAATTAAAATGAAAAAAGTTACCTCTAAATCAGAATTTGATACAGCTATTCGTTCCCCCAAAATTACAGTTGCTGTTTTTAAAGCAGACTGGTGCCCAGACTGCAAATTTATTGATCCATTCATGCCTGAAGTTGAAGAAAAATTTGCGAATGATCTGGATCTCATTGAGGTGGATGTAGATCATGTAGGTACTGTGAGTGAAGAACAAAATATTATGGGTATTCCAAGCTTTGTAGCCTATGTCGAAGGTAAAGAGCTTACTCGTTATGTCAACAAGCTTCGTAAATCACGCGAAGAGATAGAACATTTTCTGCAAAGTGCTGTTGAGGTATATAACAAACGTTCATAAGGATTTTCGCGCTATTGCGTATCTATATAGAAACTAATTACATTGGATGAACCAAAGAAAGGTAAGAAACAATGAATAAGAATGAACTATACGAAATCTTAATGAATCACCGATCTATCCGTAGTTACACGGATCAGCCAGTCAGCGAGCAAGAACTGACACTAATCATGAATTCTGTGCAAGCAGCTCCATCCTCTATTAATGGGCAGCAAGTGTCTGTCATAAGTATTGAGGATCGACAAACCAAAGAAAAAATCGCTGAGCTGACTGGGAACCAGCCGTGGGTAGCACAAGCTCCAGTGTTCCTATTATTTTGTGCTGATTTTTTTAGAGCGAAACTTGCGGCAGAATTGAACGGAGAACACTTGGTTATTACCGAAAGTATGGAGTCCATCTTAGTAGGAGCGACTGATGTTGGACTGGCAATGGGCAACGCAATTGCTGTAGCTGAATCATTAGAACTAGGTATTGTGCCGATTGGAGGAGTGAGAAACCAGCCGATTGAATTAATTGAATTACTTGAGATTCCTGAATATGTATTTCCTGTAAGTGGACTAGTTATTGGACATCCGGCTGATCTCTCTGCGAAGAAGCCACGTTTACCTCAAAAAGCAATCTGGCATAAAGAACGCTACGACACCAACTTAGAAGGCCTCATTAAAGAATATGATCAAACGATCTCTAACTACATGGATAAACGTACAAATGGAAAAGAAACAAGAGGTTGGAGTCAAGAAATATCCTCCTTCTATAACCACATTTATTATTCTGAAGTGAGAAGAATGTTGGAGCAGCAAGGATTTGATTTCAAGTAATTTCATTGATGGAAGAGTGTTTTCCCAAATTACATGAAAATCAATGTCTTAGGTAAAACAAGCCCTAAGCCGAAGATGGAGCCAATTTGGATATTTGCTTTAATGGAGGAAAGCTGCCCTATTTAACAGGCTTCTGTGGTGGTGCAGCCATAACTTGGTTCTCAGTTCATTTTATAAACGTTAGAATGAGAGTCTTTTTATATGCATTGTTAGGGATTAGATAAGTTGATTTAATTGTTGCTAATATACGAACGTCTACGTTATAAAATGACAATAATAAAACTTGGAGGTTTTTTTGTGAATAATTTTCAATCTGTTGAAGCTCTTTTTAAACCATTCGAAATGGGAAATCTCAAACTATCTAATCGTATTATAATGGCACCTATGACTCGAAATTTTTCTCCAAATGGAGTGCCAGGGGGGGATGTCGCTGCGTATTATCGTCGTAGAGCTGAAAATGGTGTTGGACTTATTCTGACAGAGGGTACATTTATCAACCATCCTGATGTTGCATCCGAGGTGCCAGCATGGCAGGAGGACGTACCACACTTATACGGAGAAGAGGCGCTAAATGGATGGTCAGAAGTAGTTAATGGTGTCCACGAAGTCGGTGGAAAAATTTTCTCGCAAATATGGCACATGGGTGCACGTGGTAACGTCAATGATTACTCTAAACAAGAAATTTCGGAATTAGTTGAAGCCTTCGTGCAGGCAGCAGTCAATGCTAAAAAAGTTGGGTTTGATGGCATCGAGATTATGGCGGCACATGGATTTTTAATTGATCAATTCTTTTGGGAAAAAACAAACTCGCGTAACGATGAATACGGTGGCGACATGGTCAATCGTACGCGCTTTGCTAGTGAGGTTATCGCAGCTTGCCGAGTTGCTGTTGGACCAGAATTTCCAATTGTGTTGCGAATCTCACAGTGGAAATATGATGCGTATACAGCAAAATTAGTAGAAACTCCAGAACAACTAGAACACTTCTTAACACCATTAGTTGATGCAGGCGTTGACATCTTTCATGCTTCTATTCGTCGTTTTTGGGAACCGGCTTTTGAAGGATCTGACTTGAATCTTTCAGGATGGATAAAAAAACTGACAGGGAAACCAACAATTACAGTTGGATCTGTCGGTCTTGACGCTGATTTTTTGGATTTCTTTGATAACGGAGAAAATGCGAATGGAAAAACAACCCAAATAGAGGGGCTAATCGAGAGATTAGAACGTGGAGAATTCGATTTGATCGCAGTCGGGCGCGCATTATTGGCTGACCCTGACTGGGTAAACAAAATCCGCGATGGACGAACAGAGGAATTACTTCCGTTTACGCGTGAGGCACTAAACACATTATATTAAACGGAGTTTGAAAAATAACGAAGAACCTATATCGATTTGAAATGCACCCACTAGAATACATTAGATAAACCCTGGGTTTAACCAATGTATTCTAAGGGTTCATTTTTTTTATGGGCTATTTTCATCCCTATTTTAGAAGGCTGAATTTATATAAATGATTCATAAATATCTGGTTATTCATGGTTTCCAAGGTGTTCCACTCTTCACATAAAAAGTACTTGACTTAAATGCCTACACATTCTATAATTCAATTAATCAATTGAATAATGTTTTCTTGTTACGACTAAAAGGAAGCATTTAAAGAGAGAAACTTTTTGATTCAATCGTAGGATCTATGAAAAACGTAAGTAAGGAAAAAATTCTGAGCGTGATGAATTAAAGCTCAGAGTACACTAAAATTTCTAATGAATAGAGGGGTTTTCTATGAGTCATCAAGACAGTTTATTTAAAAAATCGAATTTTAAACGTATTGGAGAATTTAACTCGGTTTCTCCAGAGATTTTCAAGGCGTTTGTAGCCTTTGAAAAGTTAGCATTGGCTGAAGGGAAACTTACAGCAAAATACAAGGAACTAATTGCAATTGCTATAGCCCACACCACGGGATGCCCTTATTGTATTGAGGTTCATGTAAAACAAGCTAAGAAACATGGTGTATCAAAAGAGGAAATGGCAGAAGCTATAATGGTTGCCACCGCGCTCAAAGCCGGTTCGGCGATGGCTCATGGCGTTAATGCTTTAAATGCGTATGATGGTACCGATGACGACGAGTTATACCGTGCATCTTATATTAATAGACTACGGGAGTTTACCCAATTAAGTGATTCGTTCAAATCCTTTGCTTCTTTTGATCAGCAAGCGTTGAAAGCCAGCATACTCAGTACCAAGGAAAAAGAATTGATTGCGGTTGCGGTTGCCCATACCACTGGGTGTCCATATTGCATTGATATTCATACCAAAGCAGCCAAAAAAGCCGGAGCAACCAAAGAAGAACTGGCTGAGTCGATTATGGTAGCTACTGCTTTAAAAGCTGGTTCCGCTCTTGCTCATGGAGTAAATGCACTGGTTGCATTTGACGAATAACTAAAACTGAGAAGGGGTAGAAACATGAAAATTGAAATCTGGTCTGACATTGCATGTCCATTCTGCTATATTGGTAAACAAAATCTGGAGCGAGCCTTAGATGGATTACCGCATAAAGATGAAATAATTATTGAATACAAAAGCTTTGAGCTTGATCCGGGAGCTTCTTCGTATGATGGAACAAGTTTTGTGGAAAAATTAACCCCTAAATTTGGAGGAAGAGAACAAGCAAAAGAATTTCTTAGCCACTTAACTCAACAAGCCAAGAACGTGGGATTATCCTTTCAATTAGATAGTCTTAAACCCACCAATACACTGGATGCTCATCGTTTATTAAAATGGGCAAAAACGAATGGCAAAGAAACAACGTTGAATGAAAAATTACTTATTGCACATTTCACTGAATCAAGGGATGTAGGAGATTATGATACACTGGCCGATATTGCAGAAGCAGTTGGATTAAACAGAAAAGAAGCCCTCGGAGTATTAAAAAATAAGGATCTTCTTTATAAAGATCAAGTACGAAAAGATCAAGATGAAGCTCGTAGAGTTGGGATTAGCGGGGTACCGTTCTTTATATTCAACCAAAAATATGCAGTTTCAGGGGCACAGCCGACAGAATCTTTTTCTCAAGTGTTGGAGAAAGTTTGGGAAGAAGAGCATCCGGCAGCTAAGTTTGAAATTCTTTCTGATGAAACCTCTAGTGAAGGACTATGTACTGATGAAGGGTGTGCGATCCCGCCTAAAAAGTCATAAAGGACAAGCGAGGATTCAATTAAATTGGTCTATGAAAAATATAAAATAGAGGAGTCCAAAATATGAGTAAAATGAACGGTGTAGATGGGAATATGCTCGGAAGCTTGGCAGAAAAATATAAGGAAAATCCTGAAGATGCGATTACAAGTTTTGCTTCTACAGTAAAATGGAAAGATGGGTTTTACTCGGAGGCCGAGGTTGGGGACTATAAGCCGGTACCCATTGATGAACCAGAGTGGCTATCCGGAACTGGAAAAGGGCCTAATCCCGTTGAGCTTTTGTTAAGTGCACTTGGCGCTTGTGTAGGTGTTGGATTCATTGCAACAGCTAGTGGTATGGGGATTAAAGTAAATTCATTGGACGTTGATGTTACTGGAGAAATAGATCTGAACGTTTTCTTTGGCTTAAAAGAGGGGAATTCTGGCTTTGATGAAATAAATGTTCGTTTCAATGTGGACAGTGACGCCGATGAAGCGCAGGTTGAAAAGTTGATTGCAAAAGCCATTGAAATATCACCTGTGAGAAACACCATTGAAAGAAATGTTAAAGTGACTTCGATGTATACACTTCACAGTTAATACCATGAATACTTGATTGTTTTGCTAGAAAAGTAGACATTATGCGAGGAACACATAGCATAATGTCTACTTTTTTTTATAATATTAGGATCAGGGTGCTTTCGTTTTCCCTTGTGGTTAAGGACATGTGTGCTCCCTTTTGCCAAAAGCCCTACATACGTTCAGTAGTTAGTATTTCTTGAAGTAAATGATTCCCATGTATTCGACCGCACCGCTAAGGCTAAACACGTCCATCATACGAACAGGAGTCATTGTGGAGATAAAGATAATCGGAATTAAGCCAAAAATCGCATAACGATATTTAAGACCGAATACCTGTGAGATCCCTAAGGATGCATTGAAGAAAAAACTGCAAAAATTACAAAACATTTGCATCATCCAGATCACCAGCAGCGGAAACTCCAGACGTTCAAAAAGAAATCCGGGGATTTCAAAAGTGCGTATTAAATTAATGGTGGGCCAAGTACTTGTCACAGTGGAGTCCATCGATAACCCGCCGATCACCATAACTACGGTCAAAAAGTACAAAACCCAAGGGATACTGATCCCCACTACCATGGCCTTAAATGCTTTTTCAGGGTGCTGCAGAAAAGCGGCTAGTGTCATGACGACTTCGCATCCAGCGAAAACAAGAACAGTCGATTTTAGTCCCTTGATGACAGGTAAAATCCCGTCACTCAATACAGGACGAAGATGATCAATTTCAAAAATTCTTAGGCTAAATACAAAACAGAGCAGCAGAAAGATGAGACTGATCGGAAGTACAATTTGGTATAACCGTGCGATGGGATTAATACCTCCAAAAACTAAATAACTCCCTACCTAAATAAATGGAATCACAATCGCCCAGATCGGAGTGCCTTCCAGCAGATAAAACATCGTCACTTCAGCAAAAAAACCGAATCTCAAGGCCAGCGATGATTAAAAAATATATAATCAATAATACACTTAAAAATCCTCCCAGGATGATGCCCACGATTTTTCTGGAGTATTGATACACGGTGTCTCCGGGAAACTGTTGACTTAATTTCACCATGAGCCAAACGACTAATATGACAATACATCCACCGATGAGGACAGAAAGCCATCCATCAGGAGTCTGTACCTTTTCAGTTACATTTCTCGGCAGTGTCAAAATACCTGCCCCCAATACGGTATTGGTCAGGAATACAGCGGCCTGCTTAGTTGTGATCTTATCATCAGAGCGTGTAAACACCATAGCTCCTCCTTCGTCTTGGCATCATGATCTTTGCTTGCTTTGCTGCGTTTTCATCATAACAGGTCTTCTTTTCATCAGAGATATAGGAGCCTAGAAATACAAAAATTCCAGTTACTTTACTTTCCTGTTGTTCCTGTTAGGGTTGCTGACCTTTAAACATCAAAAATCTGCAATACCTGCTTGTTCATAATCTCTCTATCCTGCATACCTTCTATGAAGACTAACACGGACCGTGCATCTCTTCACCACAAACTCACGAAAATGCACATCACTATTTTCACCTATAGCCTCACGAATTGCCTTTAAGTCGGAATCATAATTCCCTGTAATCTAAAGGGATAATCAACGCGAAAGCGGCCTGAAATAATGTAACCCACCTCGGAATATAAGGAATTATTTTAGACCACATGATGATCACCTCTAAACGTTTCAATTCATTTCCCAATAAGAACCAAGTTGTTCATAAAGTATTCCTAATAAAGGTTGAATTTACACATGAGTCGGAAAAATCCGTTCAATAAATAGAGCGTGTGATTTCATGAACTACATTATTTCCAAATCAAATTATTGTAGCAGATATCAGACAAGACACTTCTATTCTTGTTTTATAACTATCTTGCACTGAGAATGGGGTATGCATTTTATATTTATGAAGTTTCATTGAGGGCTAAGGCTCTCCTTTTTTATTACGATATGCCAAGCCAAGCATACTTTTCGTTTCGCTGTTGAAAGTCTGATCGGAGCAAAAGAGGTTCCGAAGCGCTTCTCTGGTTGTGGAAGTGAGTCGGGTAGACGAAGTAGTGACCAGCCTCTAGATTTTCCCGAATCATTGTCTAGGATGAAAAGAATTAGGAAGGTGAAAAATCAGAGAAGACTTTTTTGCAGCATGCAGTTCGATGATCGGAGTCTACACATTATTGAAATTATCATCCTTTCGTGGAAACGATCGAAAATCGATTGAAGTGTATCTCCTGCTTTCCACAAGCTATGTTTATTTCAACAAATTACTTAGCTAACTATTGACTTTGGGTAAAAAGATTGTTATTCTTTTCACAAGCTTAAGTTACTTTTTTCACAAAAAAAAGGGAGGCCATATCTATGTTAACTACGTTCAAAGCTACTGCCACAAAATTTCCAGAAGGGTTGCAGGTTGAGGCTCAATCCAGAGGTTTTAAAATCTTGATGGATGAACCCCAAGATTTAGGTGGAACAGATAAAGGAATGAATCCGGTCGAAGCGCTTCTGTGTGCGCTGGGAGCATGTCAGTCCATCGTTGCTGCTGCTTTTGCGGATGCGTATAACTTTTCGTATGAAGAGTTGTATGTTGAGCTTGAAGGGGATTTGGACCCGGATGGGTTCATGGGGCTGGCAGATGTAAGAAGTGGGTTCCAAGAAATTCGTTTTGTAATGCACTTCAAAACGACCGAAAGTCAAGAAAAAGCAGAAGCTTTTGCGGCATTCATTGAGAAGACCTGCCCGGTTGGAGACTGCTTAGCGAACGGGGTTAAACTGGTGCAATCCGGTGTAGTCAGACACTAAACTATTCGCTAAAAGCGGCGCGGCTTAGCCTTTTTTAGTAGTGAAGGAGCTTGAACATCATGGAAATTAAAATGTCAATGATTGCTGGGGGAAAAAAGGGGAAAGCAGGAACAATCAATGTGCAGCTAGGGGAGAAGGTTTCTTTTGGAGACTTACTCGTCGAGGTTGAAACGGGAAAAGGCAATCGAGAAATTACAGCGACCGCAGAGGGTACCATCAGCCATATTTTCTTTGAAGAAGGTGGAGAAATTTCTTCTAACCAAGTTTTGTTCACGTTGGAAACCGCTGTAGAAGACACGGTTGTATTATCTGAGCCGCAGGCTGCTACAATGGAACAGCCAGTCATGGCTAAGAAAGTTGAACTATTGATTATTGGGGCAGGACCAGGTGGGTATGTGTCCGCGATTTATGCAGCCAAAAAGGGGATTAAGGTTACATTAGTTGAAAAGGAAGAATTAGGCGGTACCTGTTTAAATGTAGGTTGTATTCCAACCAAATCACTGGTTAAATCTGCTGAAGTTTGTCACCATGTCAAACAGTCGTCTTTGTTTGGCATTCACACGGGAACGGACCTTCAAGTCGATATGAAGCAGATTATTCGTCGTAAAGATGAAATCAAGGGAAAATTAATTTCCGGGATTGACTACTTGATGGAAAAGAATGATATTGAAGTTATCCACGGGCAAGCTTCTTTCTTATCCGCACATGAAGTGAGTGTAAAAGGACAGAACCAGTACCATATTTCAGCGAACGACATCATCGTAGCGACAGGCTCCAAAATTGCCAAGGTGAATATCCCTGGCATCGATCTTCCTTTTGTGATGAACAGCACTGATGCGCTTGCATGCACCGAACTGCCGAAGAGCATCACGATCATCGGCGGGGGTGTCATTGGTATGGAGTTTGCTTTTATCTATCGTTATTTGGGCGCTGAAGTGCATGTAGTTGAATTTATGAGCCGACTGTTGACGATGATCGACAGTGATATTTCCGAAGAAATCAAACATTCTGCGGAGCAAGCAGGGATTCATATCCATACGGACTCGAAGGTAGCCAAAATCCAGCGTGCTGACGATGGACAAGCGATCGTAAATTATGAGGATTCCCAAGGTGAGCACCTCCTCGTTAGTGAAAAAGTGTTGGTGGCCGTTGGACGTGAGCCTAACTTGGAGGGTTTGGAGGTTGAACGAGCCGGAATTCAGCTTAATGAACGTGGGCGAGGCATTGCCGTGAACGAACACATGCGTACAAACGTCGAACATATCTATGCGATAGGCGATGTTACGAATATTATGCAGCTTGCACATGTCGCCTCGCATCAAGGCATTACAGCCATCGATGGGATAGTAGGCGAATCGGGAGGCATGCACTATACGGCAATCCCGAACGTGATTTTCACTTCACCAGAGATAGCCAGTGTAGGTCTATTAGAGGATGAATGTAAACAGCAGGGGATGGATTACAGCGTGAGTAAGGTTTCCTTTGCCAGCAATGGTAAGGCGTTAACAATGAATGAACCGGAAGGTTTTATTAAATTGATAAAGGATAATCGCTCACAAAGAATAGTTGGAGGGTCGATTATTGGTCCCGATGCGTCTTCTCTGATCAGTAGCTTAACGCTTGCAATTGCCAATGAGCTGACGGAGCAACAAATCACGCACACCGTGTTTGCTCACCCGACTACGGGAGAAGTGATTCATGAAGCTGCATTCGGCTTTAGCATTGGGGCGCTCCATCAAGCGTGAAACATGCTGATGTAGCCATACCATTTCACAAAAAGTGAAATGTTTGCTATCATACTAAGAATAGAGGATAAATACACGGGGATAAACTGTTGGGATTGGTTGGTGTGTCTATTGTTTAATATAGAGGATTGCCTTGCTTTTGTTACAAACCGTAGTGGGAAAGTCTTTGCAGAAGCGTTGGAGAAAGAATTTCGACCCTACCACATCACCAGGAGTCAATGGATCGCTATGTATTACATCTATATTCATGAATCCATTACCCAGCGGGAACTAGCAGAAAAAATGTCGATTAAAGAACCGAGCGTAGTCCGTTTGCTTCAAAAACTGGAATTCGATGGGTTTTTATATCGCTCCGCTACTAATGCAGATAAACGAGTCAAGCAGTTAGAACTGTCCGATAAGGGCGTAAAGGTATGTCTTGATTTAATGCCAATTGCCGAGAAGTTCAAAAATGATACAATCGCAGGTATCTCCAAGGACGATCTTGAGACATTCAAACATGTGTTGAGTATTATGGTTGAAAATACAATAAAATAGCGAAAATGATCTGACTTCGTTTTTGTAATAATAAAGTTAAAACAAATCCTTACATGTCGAAGGAAAAGAAAATGGTCGCTTAAAAAGTCGCTATATTGGTATTATTCTTTCAAGTTAGAGAACGTAAAAAAAGACATCTGTTAAGACGATCTGAAACGTGGGACTGATCCTATAGCATAAGACAAATTAAAACACCTTCAAGAAAATGCTCCCATGTCGTAAGATGTGGTGGACAACTTTGGAGGTGTTTTTGCGTTGGCAACAGGAGTGAGCTATCCCTTGAAAGTAAGGATGAAAGCCATCGAAGTGAGACTGGCAGGTACACCGGTATGAGAGCTCATGAAGAAGCTCTGCATCCGAAATAAAACGCAATTAAAAACTTAGATTGTTCATTTCGCGGAACATCAGTTACCCAAGTACTAAATTGAGGAATTTTTTCATGATTTACTTCAAGGGCAACATAATAATGAGAAGAACAATCTTATAATAACTAGATTAATATTAAATTGATGAAATATTAGGAATGATTGTAGAATGATAAATTTATTATTTATTCCAAATATAATTGTTATTTGAAAATTTGTTGGTATAGTAGTGGTAGAAGTGATTTCCAAGTAGGAGGAATTTAATTGTCTATTATAGAAAGCTATATGAATTCGCCTTATGATTTATCTGGTTCAATGTCTAAAAATAGATTTAGAAATGAAATACTCTGGGGCCTAAAAAGGATATTAGAGTTATATAAACTCGATAAAAAATTTACAGTAGTTTTTGATTATAAATGCGATGTTGAAGTCCATTTAGAGGATGGCTTTGAGTTCTACCAATTAAAGACTCAAAATGATAATGGGTCATATACTGTAAGGAAACTTATAGGCAAAAACAAAAATGGAGATTCTGTGTTAGGCAAATTATATATCCTAAAATTCAATGAAAAAGGTGAAGAGCAAGATGAGATAAAGGTGGCTGTAGTTTCTAATGCTCCACTATCAGCTGGAAAAAAAGTACATACCGATAGTGAAGCTCTTGCATTAGGTAGTATCGATAGTGATGTTTTAAATGATATTAGAATAAATTTGACAAAGGAGTTGACAGCCTCCGAAGAAGTTAAACTTTTGAATACATACTTCATTAGAACTAGTATAGATTTGATTAATCCAGAGAAAACATTGATTGGTGAGTTAGCACTTTTTTTCGAAGAAACTTTTGGTACTGAACCTAAGAAGATCAATTCACTATACAGAGTTCTATCTTCTGAAATATTTAATAAAGCTTGTTATGAGTTGACACTTGAAACGTATGAGGAAATATTAAGTAAAAAAGGCATTGAAAAATCAGAACTTTCAAATGTTTTGAATCAGTATGTTGACAAAACAGATATGGCTTTAACCAAAGCTACAGTTTATATAGAAGAAAATTACAAAGATAACTTTAAAAGTAGATTTAAAATGAAAAGAGCGCTCAATAGTGTACTTATTAATTTAACAAGAGATAAGATTTTGAGGGGGATAGAGCTTGAAATCGTAAAATTCTTGACAATTAATTTGGACAATTTATCTGATAATGATTTGGAATTAATTGATAAAATCGGTGTCTCTTTAGAATATCTTAAACCAATTGAAACTAGCGACGAAGAATTTAGAGTTCTCATTTTATTAACTTTGAAACGGTATGAGGAGGGCGTTTATGAAAGATCTAACTATTAATAGTCTATTCATATTCGAATACAAAAACAAACTTGCCAAAAGAGTTGATTTTAAACGTGGCATTAATGTTGTTACCTCCAGTAAAGAGAATGGTAATGATGTGGGGAAGTCGGTTTTACTTAAAAGTATTTATCATACTTTAGGAGCGGATAGTTTTTTTGATGGCATGTGGAAAGAAAACGATAAATCTTTTCTAGTCAAAATTACTGTAGTTAATTATGAATATTATATTTATAGAAAAGCAAATATGTTCAAAATTTTTGACGGTAATTTAGTGAATTTATATAATACTATAAATAGAATAGAATTAGCGGAATTTTTAGGGGAATTATATGGCTTTGTTATTAAGCTACCCAATAGAAAAGAGGAAGAGTTAGAAATAACGCCTCCCGTATTCAGTTATATACTAAACTATGTGGATCAAGACCATATGAATGGGACTAAGTTTTCATCATTCAAAGGTTTAGCTCAATATCCGGATTTTAAGGAAAATATAATTTATAACCATTTAGGGATTTTTAATGATGAATATTTTACTGTTGTAAAAGAAAATGAACGATTGAAGAAGGAAGCTAAGTTACTAAAAGATGAAAAACTGGTAATTGAAAATATGCTAATTAGAGTAAAAATATATTTAGAAGGAATGGATGCTCCAACTGATCTAAAAGCTCTAACCATAGAATTGAATAGAAAGAAAAGTGAATATAACAATATTGTTTCAAAATTAAAAAAAGTGAAAAATAGTCTTGTTAAGATAAGAAACGAACAACTTGATATACAAATAAGTATGGAGGAACTTCTAGATAAAAGTAGTGAAGATCAAAAATTATTTAAAAAAATTCATAATAATGAATGTCCCGTTTGTAATCAGGAAATTAGCAGTACAGAATTGAAAATTACCACCAGTAGTCGTTTGGAAGATTTTTATATAATGAGAGATGAACTGGAATCATTAATGCTTGAAGTAAATAGAAAATTAAGTATTAAAGAAAATGAATACAGAGATCTTTTAAATGTTCTCAAGCATTATGAAAATCAATTAAATATTAATGATTCCGAAGTTTCTGATTCGATAAAGCATATGGGGTACATTGAAACACAAGACAACTTAATTTTAGAATTAGGAGGAATTGAGGATAAAATTAATTGGAATGAATTTGAATTAAATGAAAATAATAAAAAACTTAAACGTTATAATGACAAGAAGAAAAAGGCTAATTTATTATATGAGCAATATATGACTGAGTCTAAACAGAAATACGGACTAGAAGAAATCAACGAGGAAAAATTAAAGAATATTCGGTTGAATTATGAGGCCCGTGGGAGTAATAAAGCAATCTCAACAATAATATGGTATTTAAACTTATTGAAAATAAAAAGTGAACTCAATGAAAATGTTTTGAGATTTCCCCTCATTCTTGATAGTCCTAACAATGTTGAGTCTGACGACAGCAAAGAAGAGGCTTTATTTGAATTTATATTTAATAATAGACCTGAAAATTCGCAATTGATACTATCAACATTAGGATTTAACCAAGGAAATTATACGGATTTCGTAGTAGACAATGTAATTGAACTTTCAAATGAGAAATATTGTTTACTAAATCATAAAGATTACTTTGATAACGAGCAAATCATAAGGGAAATTCATGACCTATAAAAAAAGTGTCAAATTGTTTTTTCAATTTGACACTTTTTTATATTGGATAGGATAATGAGTCGTGTATCCTAAATTGCAAAAGATCTGTAAAGACTTATGTGTAGGTTCATTTTCGAATGGAACTCCTCCGAATAATATTATTTATTTTTAGTGTAGTGATTGCCAACTAGTTTTGGGCATGGAGATGGCGAATTGAGATAAGCATTTCCCCTCAATTTTAGACGTGTAAGTTTCGAATTAAGGCGCAACAGATAAATGACATTTTACAATACATTCTATATAAGAAGTGACAAATGATAATACAGAAAGTGTCATTTTCATAGTACAGAAAGTGGCGTTTATAGGCTGTATTAATGACAAAACTAATTACAGCCGACAGGGAGAATGTTTATTTTATTGCTTTTTAGAACTTGACCCTATGATCTCTATAGTAAAAAGAAACTTGCAGTCTATTATGCACTACAAGCATCCACGATCTGATTTATGAAGAATTATTCAAACTACCGATGTTATTATGGAAGGACATTTCAGTACAAGGATCGTGCAGTAGAGGACAAGGACGTATACCTAATGGAATCCGCGCTGGTGCTTCAGCCCGGTAAGGAAGATAAAGAGCTTCAGCGAAAAAAGAGCATCAACAAAATTGAAACGTTTCCATCTTAGTGTTATTATAATTTTCATAAAGAGAGATAGGGGGAGGGAGATGCCGATGCCAAGTATTAAAGATGTAGCTAGCTTAGCTGGCGTAGCTGTAGGAACTGTATCCCGAGTTATTAACAACTCGGGCTCTGTAAAACCAGATACACGCAGAAAAGTGGAGGAAGCTATACAAGAACTGAATTATTTTCCTAATGAAGTCGCTCGAAATTTCAAGATGAGGAAATCCAAGATGGTAGCCTTGCTGCTTCCAAGTATCTGGCATCCTTTTTTTTCTGAACTGGCTTATTACATTGAGGATGAGTTGGATCGGGAAGGCTTTAAGCTCATGTTGTGTAATAGCGGCGGCAAGCCCGAAAAAGAACTGTATTATCTGGATATGCTACGGCAAAACAAAGTGGCTGGTATTGTCGGCATTACTTACAATGATATAGAAAATAGCGTAAGCAACGACATTCCGATTGTAAGTATTGATAGGCACTTCAACAAAAAAATTACTTGTGTGACCTCCGATAATTATGAGGGAGGGCGTCTGGCTTTGAGGGAGCTTGTTAAAGTGGGAGCCCAGAAGCCGGCTTTTATGGGAAGTGTCACTTCCGTTTTCAGTGAAACCATGAATCGGAGAAAAGGTTTCATTCATGAGGCGCAAACATTGGGAGTCGATTATGTAATCTACGAGAAGCCCGACCCTATAGTGGACGACGATGCCTATTTTAACGAGTTCCTAAATGAGCATCGCGATGTGGACGGCATTTTTGCTATTACCGATATGTTAGCCGCCAACTATATAGAAAGAGCACGCAGGGAGGGCATTCGCGTTCCAGAGGATGTAAAGGTTATCGGCTACGACGGGATTCAGGACCATCCTTATTTTCATCCGATATTGTCTACAATCAGGCAGCCAGTGGAGGAGATGGCACGTATGACAATCAGACTGCTTTATAAGAAAATCGAAGGTGAAACTTTAGATCAGCAAGTGTATCATCTCCCCGTTGTCTTCAAGCAAGGCGAAACTACATGATTTTATTGTAAAAATATTAGCTCATTCGGTCGATTCATAGTATGGATCTACTAACTGATGTTTTTCTCACAGCAAATTGGAAGCGTTTCAAAAGTGAAAACATCCTAGTTCAAGTAAGGGGGTGGAATGGTGAATTCAAGAACTAGCGAGTCGGATCAAGATCAAGCCAAATCGAAAAATATGGAACCGGATCAAACGCGACTATTCCTTAAACATTTAAACTTCAAACTTTTTTCTTTTGGCAGAAGAAAGATATCTCAGTTCTTCCCGATATTTCGCCACAGTTCTGCGTGATAGATGCAAACCTTCCTTTCCCAGCAGGGTAGTAATAGCCTGATCCGATAACGGTTTTTGCTTGTCCTCATCATCTATCAAATTTTTGATACGCTTTTTTGCACTCTCCGATGAAGCAGCATCTCCGTCCGCTGACGTCAAGGAGGAAGTAAAGAAGAATTTGAGCTCGAACAATCCACGAGGCGTCTGTATAAATTTATTACTGACCGCCCTGCTGACCGTGGATTCGTGTAAGCCCGTCTTATCGGCAATCTCCTTTTGGGTAATTGGTTTGAGGAAATACACGCCATGCTCAAAAAAATCCTGCTGCTTTTCCACAATGGCCTTGGCAACCCGTAGAAGGGTCAGCCGACGTTGTTTCAGGCTATTGATCAGCCATTTTGCCGTATTCATCTTCTCATGGATAAAACGTTTGGTTTCACTATTCGGTAGATCCTGCATCATTTGCCGGTAAAAAGGGTTGATTTCAACCCGCGGCGCACTAATGTCATTTATCAGGACAAGATATTCCCCGTTGGCTTTTTCGACCGTGATATCTGCTATGATGTATTGCTGCTCTTTATGAGCAAATGCTGCGCCCGGGCATGGATTTAGCTTGCGAATTCGATCGGCCATCTGTATAACCTCTTGCCTATCGATTTCAAGAGCATCCGCAATTTTTTGTATCCGATTGTTCGCCAGATCGGCCAGATGGTTGCTTACCATTCTGACTATGCATTCATCATCCATGCCAGCAAGCTGGAGCTGGAGAAGAAGACATTCTTCCAAGCTGTAAGAGGCGATCCCCGGTGGATCAAAACTCTGTATCACCAAGAGCATATCCTCAATTTCGGCTATGGGAACGTCCAATAGTGAGGCGACCGTTGGAACATCAAGTTCTAAATATCCCATTTCGTTCAAATTGCCAATGAGGTACCGTGCCACCATACGCTGTGAATTTGTAAGCCCACATACCAGTCCAAGCTGCCTGTTCAGATGTTCAAACAGGGTATCATTCGGATTGGGGACAAAATCCAGAAATGTAACGGGGTTTGCTCGCTGGACCGACGGATATTTTTCTCCGCCACGATAATGTTCAAGCAGATCTCCTTGATCTTTCTGTGAAAACCGCTCTGTTTCTTCTTTGATACTGCCTATGGACATATTAAACTCCGGCAAATCAATGACTGGATTATTGTTCGCCTGTTCATGCAGAAAGGATATTAAATCAGCCGAAGAATATTGCAAGATCGTGATTGCTTGTCGCAATTCGGGCGTCATAACCAGCTTGAATCCTTGTTCCTGTTGTAATCCATATCGTATCATTGACTTATTCAAACTCCTTTTCCATGCATTTCCGGTACAAATTCACAGTCAGTCATTTATGAAAGATCTACTTCTCTAAGCCTATGCAATTCTCCTGCCTAGATATTAACGTTACCGAGTAATTTTATCTGATAGAAACGATTCATAAACAAGCCAAAGCTTGTCGTAATAAGTAACAGTTATTATGTGTGTTGTATTTTTGGTTATATACGCTATCTTTCTTGTATACTCATTCATTGAATAACAAAATACACTGGAGCTGGAGGAATCATTTATGGAAACTTATAAAATTGTCTGCATCGATATTGACGGGACGCTGCTTAACTCGGCGCATCAAATCACGGAAGCAACCAAAGAAACCATTCTCCAGGTTATAAATGATAAGCAGATTCCAGTGGTTCTTGTCTCTGCGCGAATGCCAAAAGCAATTATTCCATTGCAGAATCATCTTGGTATTTCTGAGCCTCTCATATGCTACAGTGGGGCACTTGTTATAGATAAACACGGGAACAAGCTGAACACCCGTTATATAGATAAGAAAATGACACAGCGTTTGCTTGACAGCCTGGCTGCCTATGATCTTCACGTAAGCCTGTATAAGGATGATGAGTGGTATATTGAGCAATTGGATGCATGGGCGCTTCAAGAACGTGACATCACCAATATCGAGCCTCGCATTTATAGTTTTTCTAAGCTTACCAATGGTTGGAGGGAAGAGACTGATGGAACCAGTAAAATTTTGTGCATGGGTGATCCCGAAGAGATCAAACGCGTCCTTCAAGTATTGCGACCCGTATACGGCGAAGAAGTAAATCTCTACTTATCCAAGCCTACTTATCTGAAAATCATGTCAAAAAAGGCTTCCAAAACGGCAGCCATTCAAATTCTGCTAAAAGAGTACCAACTGAAACAAAGCGATTGTCTGGCTATGGGTGACAACTACAATGATATCGACATGTTGGCCTTTGCGGGACTTGGCATTGCCATGGAAAATGCTCCCCTTGAGGTCAAAGCTGCTGCCAACACCGTTACTCTCTCGAATGACGAGGATGGAGTAGCTCATGCGCTGAAAAACCATATTCTGTTCCCTAAATAAGCAGGTTGAAATCAATTTCCAATGACTGATTCAGGCTGGAGGAATACAGGTGAAAAGAATAGATAAGATTTTAGAGTATATTGCCGAAAGCACCAAGAAAATTTCCAAAGAGGCTTTATTTGCGGGGGAAGGGATTACGGCTGCGGAAATTGCTGATGATCAAAAGATGTTGAGAAACAATGTGAGCAAAGAGTTGAATAATCTGCTACGTGACGATCTAATCCTTAAAATCAAAGGAAGACCGGTCAGATTTCTGCATAAGCAGATTATCGAGGACACCTTTCGGGTTCGGCTGAAAGAGAAACAAATTGAGGTCAAAAGCATCAAAGAGGTATTGCTGCCTGACGAACAGGTCGATCCGTTCCATGCCTTGATCGGTTTCAGGGGCAGCATGCGTAACCAGGTTGAGCAGGGGAAGGCAGCGATTCTGTATCCTCCTAGAGGTCTGCATACCCTGATAGTCGGGCAGACGGGTGTTGGAAAAACTATGTTTGCCAGGTTGATGTACCATTATGGCAAGTATATGAAGCGGTTTTCAGAGGATGCGCCATTTATCGTTTTTAACTGCGCTGATTATTTCAATAATCCCCACTTGCTACTTTCCCACATCTTTGGTCACGTTAAAGGGGCGTTTACAGGCGCTGATCATGAAAAAGCAGGGCTGGTGGAGAAAGCTGACGGAGGCATCCTGTTTTTGGATGAGATTCACCGTTTACCCCCGGAAGGCCAGGAAATGATTTTCTATTTCATGGATACTCATACCTATAACAAATTGGGCGAAACGGATCGAAAAAGAGACGCGAGTGTGTTATTGATTGGAGCTACGACGGAGGATCCCGGATCATCCATGCTGAAAACCTTCATTAGGCGCATACCCATCACAATCAATATCCCTTCCCTTCAGGAACGTGCTATTGAGGAGCAATTGCTGATTTTGAAGCATTTGTTTGCTAACGAGGCCAATAGGGTAAACAAGCCGATCAGGATTGAACCAGAGGTAGTAAGAGCACTGATCGGCAGCGTCACCTACGGCAATATCGGCCAGTTAAAGTCGAACATCCAGCTGGTATGCGCTAAAGGGTTTTTAAACAGCATACATGAAAACAAAGAAGAAATAGGACTTGATTTTAAAAACCTGCCGGGAAATATCCGAGATGGTTTGTTTAATATTGATAAAACGCAATATAAGATGAAGGAAATCGGATGTATTTCCTCGTGCCTATACATTACTCCAGAAGGAAGAAAAGCTTTGGATGAAGAGGTTGTTTCCGAGCTGCCGTTTAACCTTTACAAACTAATTGAAGACAAGATTGGCATGCTGAAGGAAGAAGGGCTCGACGACGCCTACATCCACAGATTTATTGCTACGGATGTCAATATCCATATTAAAAGCTTTTATAACCGTTTTTATAAAACCAAGGGGAGCAGGGAACGAATTCTGAAAATTGTGGACAAAGACATCCTTGAATTCTCCGAGCAGATTAAGGAAATGGCCAAAAAGGTACTAAACCGAATTTACAGCGAGAGATTCGTGTATGCTTTCAGTCTTCATTTAAGCGCCTTTTTCAAGCGCACCAGAGAGAAAAAATACGGTCATGCACGAATCTATGAACCGATGAATGAACATGATGAAGAGTACAGACTGGCCCAGACTATCAAAAGTTTGATCGAGTCTAAGTTTGGTGTACATGTACCGGAGGCCGAAATAACTTATATGGCGATTCTTCTGAAATCTGTTGAGGAAGAACGACAGGGTAGTGTGGGAATTATAGTGGCAGCACACGGTACCAGTACAGCGAGCAGCATCGTCGGCGTCGTAGACAGCTTGCTGGGCAGTTCTAATCTTTGTGCTGTTGATATGCCCCTCGATGTCAGTCCTAGGGAAATTTTGGAGCTTATTATCGATAAAGTAAAGAGCATTGACCGTGGTAGAGGCGTGTTGCTGCTGGTTGATATGGGCTCTTTGCTCAATCTTGAAGAAACTATTATGGAACGTGTTGGAATCAATGTAAAGACTATTGATATGGTTTCAACTCCGCTCACGCTGGAGGCTGTCCGAAAGGCCAGTGTTTTTGACATGGGGATAGAGGAGATATACCAATCGCTAAAGGATTTCAGGGGATATAACAATAGCAGCGCCGCAGTGAAAGTAGTTCATAAGGCAATTGTGACGGTTTGCTCCTCCGGCAAAGGTGCAGCGGTCAAATTGAAAGAGTTTGTAGAGAAAGTTGTCTGCGATTTGACGGATGAGGAGATACTGGTTGTCCCGGCAAACGTAAGAGAGTTGGATAAAGTGGTCCAGGATATGCGGTCTAAGCGAACAATTCTTGCCGTGATTGGAGTAAAACGGCCAAGCGAGCCGGAAATCCCGTTTATTCCCTTGGAAAAGCTGATTGAAGCGAGCGGTGAGCAGACATTGAGAGAGCTACTGCTGAATAACAAGCAGATCCCTGCTGTGGATCAAAGTGTAGTCGTCAGGGAGTTATGCGAGGAAAGTCTGAAAGAATTTATGACGTATTTGAATCCCCACAAAATTCTGGGAATGGTGATGAGATTTGTGCAAGAGCTGGAACTTGGATTAGAAGTCAAATTTGATTATGCAACAAAAGTCCAAATTTCTACTCACACAGCTTATGCGCTGGAACGTATGGTTATTCGCGATGGACTTGTTTATCAGGGGGAAGTGAAACAGCTCGACCAGCACATATTCGAGGTGGTAAACCGTTCATGCAGCATATTTGTTTCTGGTATGAATCTTATACTTTCTGAAGACGAAAAATATTATATTTGCGAAATGTTGAGCGAAGTATATAACTTTATTCCACAGTAATGGTCAAAGAGTATAAAACGCTTTCATATGTGTATGAAAGCAGTGGAGATTGATAAATAATGATCTGTTCAGACTGGAAAAAAACCTCCGACGCAACGGGGGTTTTTTTGTTGTTTACAAAATTTCCTCTGATCTATACAGAAGTTTGGCACAGAACTTGCATCATAGATATGTGGAGAGAAACAAAGGGGGTGAGACAGATGATCGGTGTAATTGTTGGGACACACGGGAAATTTTCTGAAGAAATACTGAGGTCAACAGAAATGGTTTTCGGCCAATTGGATAATGTGGCAGGTGTTACGTTTGAACCAGGTGAAAGTGTCAGCGGACTTGTAGAGAAATATAAGGCTGCGTTGGCATCGCTGGATTGGACGGACGGTGTTATCTTCCTTGTTGATCTATTCGGCGGCAGTCCTTATAATGCTGCCAGCCGAATTGCAGTTAACCATGAAAAAATGGATATTGTGACAGGAGTAAACCTGCCAATGATCGTTGACCTTCTTGCAAACAGAGGAATTGAACAAGTGGAGAATTTGGTAAATTTAGCGATCCATGCAGGGCACGATTCCATGATGTCTTTTCGTGCCATTCGAAACAGTCAATTAGAGGAGGAATTATAGAATGGAAATTGCATTAGTTCGTATTGATGACCGTCTGATTCACGGTCAGGTGGCGACCGTTTGGGTGAAAGAAGCGAAGTGCAATAAGATTATCGCCGTTAGCGATGAAGTCGCAGCGGATACATTACGCAAAACCTTATTGCTTCAGGTGTCGCCGCCTGGAATTAAGGCGTATGTCGTAACGATTAACAAAGCGATAGAGGCTTATAATAACCCCAAATACAGTGATTTTAAAACATTGTTTCTCTTTACCAACCCTACGGATGTACTGCGGGTTGTGGAAGGGGGAGTACCCATCCGCTCGGTGAATGTTGGAGGAATGTGTTTTAAGGAAGGAAAGACACAGATTACTGGGGCGGTATCCGTAAACCAACAGGATGTAGATGCATTTCGTAAGCTGCATGAAAAAGGCATTGAGCTGGAAATCAGAAAAGTAGCCAGTGATCCGAAAATCAACTTGATTACCAAACTGCAGGATATGTGATCGTAAATACCAGGCGGCAACTAGAGAGGAGTTATAGAAATGACTGTTTTTCAAATTGTGATGGTAACACTGGTAGCGGCCATATGTGGCATGGGTAGCGTCCTAGATGAAGGGCAAACCCATCGTCCTCTGATTGCGTGTACGTTGATTGGCCTTGTCCTTGGCGATCTCAAAACTGGCATTATACTTGGCGGTACTCTGGAATTAATGGCTTTGGGATGGATGAATGTAGGAGCATCCATGGCACCAGACGCTGCTCTAGCCAGCGTGGTTTCAACCATTTTGGTCATCGTCGGCCATCAATCGATCGGCGCCGGAATTGCCGTTGCGATTCCAATTGCAGCCGCCGGACAAGTGCTTACCATTTTTGTCAGGACGATTACTGTCTTCTTCCAGCATTTAGCTGATAAGTATGCGGAATCTGCAAATTTCAAAGGAATTGAGCTATGTCACTTTATTGCCTTACTTTTGCAAGGTCTGCGCGTTGCTTTGCCCGCTGTTTTGGTGGCAGTTGCCGCAGAAACGGGCCTGGTGACTGCTATGCTTAACGCAATTCCGGAGGTTATCACCAGAGGACTACAAATTGCGGGCGGCTTTATCGTAGTCGTAGGGTATGCGATGGTCATTAATATGATGGCAGCCAAATACCTGATGCCATTCTTCTTTCTGGGCTTTGTCATTGCAGCTTTTACCAGCATTAATCTGGTTGGTTTTGGGGTCATTGGCGCGGTTCTGGCTCTGCTTTACATCCAGTTGAGCCCAAAATACAACCAGCGTAATGAGAAGATGGAAGAAATTGAAGAGTTATAGTAACTACCTGAAGGGAGAGGAGAGCACTATGAAAGAAAAGAAGCTGACTAAAAGTGATTTAAATAAGATGTTTGTCCGTTCATGCTTCCTGTTAGGCTCGTTCAATTTTGAGCGAATGCAGTCGATCGGTTTCTGTGTCACCTTGATCCCTGCGATTAAGCGGCTGTACAGCAAGAAAGAAGATCAAAAAGAGGCATTGAAAAGACATCTGGAATTTTTCAACACTCAACCGTTTATCTCGGCGCCTATTATGGGTGTAACGGCTGCGATGGAAGAGCAGAAAGCGAGCGGCCAGCCGATTGACAATGCCACCATAAGTGGAGTCAAAGTCGGTTTAATGGGACCTCTTGCGGGAGTGGGTGACCCCATTTACTGGGGGACTTTACGCCCGGTTCTGGCTGCACTCGGAGCCTCAATCGCCTTATCCGGCAGCCTTGTCGGACCGATTCTTTTCTTCCTTCTCTTTAACACTGCACGCTTGGCAACGAAATGGTACGGTCTGAAATACGGTTATCACAAAGGTACGGAGATTGTTTCCGATATGTCGGGAAACCGGTTGCAAAAACTCACGGAGTCAGCCTCCATACTGGGGCTTTTCGTTATGGGTGCACTTGTTTCCAAATGGACTACCCTGAATGTGCCGCTGGTGGTATCAAGATATGTGGGAACGGATGGGAAAGAGGTTATTACGACCGTTCAGATGATTTTGGATCAATTGATGCCCGGACTTTTACCACTATTATTGACATTTTTATGTATGAGGCTACTGAAAAAGAAAGTGAACGCAATCGCTCTGATTTTTGCTTTATTCGCAGTAGGCATTATTGGGTACGCATTTGGTGTTTTGGCTTAAAACGTGCCGGTCAGGGAGTCATCCTTGGCCGGACTTCGTCGGATTTTTGTGACCAAAACAGCGTAAATATAAACGCTTTGTCAAGAACATTACTTGGAGTTCAAAATATTAAAAGAGGATGTGAAAGATGGTGAAGAGGAAGTTAAGTATGCTGCTTATTTGCAGTGGGCTATACCATCTAATGAGACAGACAATATCCCCGAAAACACAGTGAAATCAGGAATAAAGGCTAAGTGAATACAAAATTATCAGTTCATAATTAATCTACGTGTGGTACGCTGGAATTGATGGCTTTAGGTTGGATGAATGTGGGGGCGTCAATGGCTCTGGATGCTGCTTTGGCAAGTGTTAACGATTTTTGTAAGAACGATTACCGTATTCTTTCAACATTAGGCGGATAAATATGCCGAGTCAGCAAATTTTAAAGGCATTGAATTATGTCACTTTATAGCTCTCCTTCTTCAGGGGTTACGCGTTGCTCTTCCTGCCGTATTGGTAGCAATTGCGGCAGAAACTGGCTTGGTTACAGAACTGCTTAATGCAATTCCTGAAGTCGTTACAAGAGGGCTGCAAATTGCAGGCGGATTCATCGTCGTTGTAGGGTATACGATGGTGATAAACATGATGTCGGCCAAATATCTTATGCCCTTCTTCTTCCGGGGATTTGTCATTGCCGCTTTCACGAACATCAATCTAGTTGGTTTTGGGATCGTAGGAACTGTGCTGGCTCTGCTATACATCCAGCTCAGTTCGAAATACAATCTGCGGAACGATAAAACGGCGGAAATTGAAGAGCTATAAGAAAATATTTTATGAAAGAAGGAGAGTACATATGGAAGAAAAGAAGATGACCAAAAACGACTTAAACAAAATATTTGTACGTTCTTGGTTCCTTAATTCCGACGATTAAGCGGCTGTACAGTAAGGTTACTACCGTTCTTACTGACCTTCCTTTGCATGAGACTGCTTAAAAAGAAAGTGAACGCCATGGCTCTCATTTTTGCGCTATTCGCAATTGGTATTATTGGATACGCTCTCGGTGTCTTGGCTTGAATAATTCTTAAAACTATTTGGTCAAGGAGTTATCCATCACCGGGGATAGGCTTTCATTATGAGGCGTTTTGAACTGATTTATAAAATTAGTTATAAAGGGAGTGAACAAGATGAGGAGTAGAAATATGAATCGGATTTGTTCTTTAGCACTTAGTATCATCTTATTATTATCTTTAACTTCATTCACGAAAGCGTTTGCATCAGATCCAGGATATTATCAGGAAACGTACCGCAATCAATTTCATTTTTCTCCCGAGGCCAACTGGTTGAACGATCCCAATGGAATGGTTTATTACAAGGGTGAATATCATTTATTTTACCAAAATTATCCATATGGAACGACATGGGGACCGATGCATTGGGGGCATGCAGTGAGTAGAGACCTTGTTCATTGGGAACATCTACCTGTTGCACTTTCTCCTGATATCCACGGACAGATTTTTTCCGGAAGCACTGTAATCGACTGGGGAAATACAGCCGGCTTTGGAAAGGAAGCAATGGTAGCCATCTTTACCCATGCAGGTGATAAGGGTCAGGTTCAAAGCATTGCTTACAGCTTGGATAAAGGGAGAACATGGAAAAAGTATGAAGGGAATCCGGTAATGCCTGAACCTCCCGCCGCCGATTGGCGCGATCCCAAAGTATTTTGGCATGAACAATCCAATCAGTGGGTGATGTCGTTAGTTGCTAACAATAAGGTGATGTTCTATACTTCTCCCAATTTAAAAAATTGGACTTATGCCAGTGAATTTGGTCCAGATGGTGGAATACAGGCCAATAGTCTGGATTCCACTTCTTACGCGATTTCCTCACAAGAAGGTGGATCATTCAACTATGAGGGCGACATTACCCTTAATGCAAAAAATGGCCGGGAAGGATCAGGAGGACTGGTTTTTCGTTCTGATAAGCGTGCGGCCAACGGCTATGTAGTCAATCTAGATGCCAAAAATGATCGCGTAACTTTAACCAAAAATAGGAATGGAGAAAGCATTGAACTTGGGGCCAGTTCTTTGCGCTTGGATACTTCATCTACCTATCATTTACAAATTGTAACGGATAGACATCACATTCAGGTTTTTGTAAACAACCAATCGGTTATCGAACAAACGGATGATGAATTTGTATACGGCTACTATGGGTTAACCGCATGGAATTCAACAGCCTCTTTTCGAAATGTGAAATTCAATAATACATCAAACTTTGTGACCAATTTGTCAAAATGGACTGCTGTAAGCGGTTCCTGGGAAGACACCGTGAAAGGAATGACCGGGACTTCCGCGGTGAATTCATATGTAATGAGCGGGCAAGCCGGGGAAAACTTTCGATATCAGGCGAACATTGAATTATCGGATGGCGGAGATGAAATCGGCTCACTTGTTTTTCGGGCAGATGCCGAGGTGAGAAATGGATATATGGCGAGCCTCGACGCTCACAACGATAAAATAAAATTGATGAAGCTTGAGGACGGGAAGCAATCAGTCCTAGCCGAGGCCACTGTATCTCTCGCTACGTATACGAATTACCCTTTAGAGGTGAGGACCTATGGAGAGAATATAAAAGTATATTTAGATGGTAAACTTACTCAGGATGTAAATGATTCTACCTTTTCCTCCGGCGTTTTCGGCTTGCATTTGGCGAATTCCTCTGTGCTCTTCCAGAATGTTCAGTTGGGCAAAAATATCATCACAGAGGAGAATGAAATACTTAACCATGATTTTGAAACAGGGGATCTGACTGGGTGGACCAGTGTACAAGGGGAAGCATTTACTAATGACCATGTAACAGATCGAAAGGATTGGTGGGGTGGAACTTTCGACCAGCAAGGCAAGTATCATCTATGGGGGTTTTCTGATAGTCACAAGGGGGATGATGCTACTGGAGAACTGCATTCATCCTATTTCAAACTGGGTGGCTCTGGAGAGATTAACCTGATGATGGGCGGAGGCAAAGACGTCAGCAACCGTTATTTATCGTTAGTCAGAGCTTCTGACGATCAGGAGTTGCTTCGTCAAGCAAATACGAAATCCGAAAAGGAAACGTATAGCAGATACGTATGGGATGCTTCCAATTATATTGGTGAAGTGCTATATATCAAAGCTGTAGACAATGCAACGGGAAGTTGGGGGCATATCAACCTGGATGATATCAATGTTTATAATGACAGACCAATTCCGGAAGACGTTGACCAGGTTGCACAAGAGCCGGAAAAAGGCAATTTGCCACAAAGTGGCCTCATAACGGATTGGTCTGCCGTCTCAGGTTCGTGGATACCTTCTACAAACGGAAGTATAGGCGGCGTATGG
Source organism: Paenibacillus sp. FSL H8-0168 (assembly GCF_038592955.1). Taxonomy (NCBI): domain Bacteria; kingdom Bacillati; phylum Bacillota; class Bacilli; order Caryophanales; family Paenibacillaceae; genus Paenibacillus; species Paenibacillus sp. FSL H8-0168. The sequence goes on from NZ_CP151948.1 coordinate 1,763,260, forward strand.
GAATGTCCTGCATTAATTGAATTGCCTATTGATGGCGACCCTTCAAAAAAGAAATGGGTTTTGCAGGTAAGTATAAATCCGGGAGGACCTGCAGGCGGATCCGGAATGCAATATTTTGTAGGAAGCTTTGATGGGAAAACCTTCACCAATGAGAATTCTTCCGACCAAATATTATGGTCCGATTATGGAGCTGATTATTATGCCGCTGTGGAGTGGAGCGGAATTGAAGGGGAGAAGGGCGAGAAATACTGGCTTGGCTGGATGAGTAACTGGACTTATGCTCAAGATACACCTACTTCAACATGGAGAAGTTCCATGTCACTGCCGCGAATGATGGAACTGACCCAGACAGGGGAAGGATTACGGTTAAAACAAACACCAATTTCTCTGGCCGGCATTCGTGCTGAAACAAAGGGAAGTTCATATATAAATGAAAAGATTAAGGGAGAAAGCGACCTCCTATCCAACTTTTCTGACGATACATTTGAAATGATTGCAGAGTTTGATCTTCCCAACACCGAAGCAACTGAGTTTGGTTTTAAGGTTCGTAAAGGAACTGAGGAATATACAACGGTCGGGTATGATGTCTACAATGAAAAGCTGTTCGTTGACCGTACGAATTCCGGGAATTATGATTTCGGACCTGATATCACAAATAAACATGAGGGCCCGCTGAAGGCTTTAAACGGTACGGTGAAAATGCATATTTTTGTTGACCGGTCGGCGCTGGAGGTGTTCGGGAATAATGGAGAAACAGTGATAACTGACCAAATATTCCCTCATCCTTCGAGTAAAGGAATGCAAATCTACAGTAAGGGCGGGGATGTGGAATTAAAGTCTTTGAAAATATTTCCGTTAAAAAGTGTCTGGAAAGCGCCCCCATCTAGTGTCTCCGTACTGTCAGATTGGACGACGATCAGCGGCAAATGGGCGGATACTATCAATGGAAAACAGGGGCAGGGCGTAGGGGATGCGTTTATTCTGGCAAGTAATTTCGGTGAGAACTTTATATATGAAGCGGACATTAAAGTGCCGGATACAGATTCGCATCCCGATGATCCTGAAAAAGATAACATAGAAAACCCCATCGGCGCAGGTGCCTTGGTCTTTCGTTCAGACCCTACGGCAAAAAATGCGTATGCAATTAATCTGGATGTAAGGAATAATGTAGTTAAGTTGATGAAATTTGTTAAAGGGACCGGTAGTGATCTTGCCATCTACAATAATGACGCGAAGCTGAAACTACGGACAAATCAGGATTATCACCTCAAAATTGTAGCTGTCGGGGATACCATAAAGGCTTATTTGGACGGACAACTGGTGATTGATACCAAAGACCAAAGTTACACACGAGGATACTTTGGGTTAAATGTAAGGGATACAACAGCATTCTTTAATAGTGTTCGAATATCAAGTTACAATTCCGGCCATTCCGGTGACAATTCTCAGAACAACAAGGGCAGCGACAGCCAGGCGGTAAAGCTGCCAGTCAAGGCATCTATTCCGGCTTCCGCCACTTCAGGAATATTGGAGTATGCTCCGGGTATTACACAAAAGGCTGATGGCAGGAAAGAAGCCGCAGTGGTCGTGGATGATCTTACTTTGCTTAAAGCTTTGCCGGTAAGAAAAGGTTCTGCACTAACTTTGCATGTGAAAGCTGCTGGGGCTGACGTGGTTATCGTTGAGCTGACCAGCATGACCAATAAGCTTTGGAGCGAGCATCGAACTCTGGATCTTCAGTTAATTACAGAACTGGGGACGTACACCCTTCCAGCCAGCAGGGTGAATAGAAATACCTCACCTTCCAATAGCGTGCCAGGGCTGCGAATTACGTTATCCAAGGCAACAATGCAGCAAAATGCGGCTATTCAAGAAGCGGCTGTAAAAGCGGGCGCAACCGTGGAAACGACTCCTATAGACTTCAAGGCTGAAGCAGTAACAGGCAGTACAACAACCGCTCTTGATTTCGGTGATACCTATGTGAGCCGGACACTTCCGCTTTCATCAGCGATGGACCCAAATCGTTCCACCGCAGTTTGCTACGACGAAGCCAGAAGGAAACTTATCTTTGTACCGAGCATTTTTCGGGCTGGGGATGATGGAGCCTCCGTTGAAATAAAGCATAATTCCAATGGTGTATATACCGTTGTCAACAGCAGCCCAACCTTCGGTGATTTACCAGCTGGGTACTGGGGCAAAGCCGACATAGAGCTGCTTGCCGCAAAAGGAATTGTTGTCGGTTCGATAAAAGGAATATTTGAGCCATCCAGGCCTGTTACCCGCGCCGAATTTGCCGCTATGCTTGTTCATGCACTTGGGCTTAAAGAACGGGCGACTCCAGCCTTTAGGGATGTAGTCAAGGGTTCATGGTACAGCGGATATCTCAGCGAAGCCTATTCAGCTGGGCTGGTCAAAGGTTATGAAGACGGTGCTTTTCGTCCTGAATCGGGAATTAGCCGCCAGGAGATGGCTCTACTTGTCCATCAAGCATTACAATATACCGGGTATGTCTCAGTCAACAGCAAAAACGGGCAATCGCTAGATGGATATGCCGACCGCTCGTCTATCGCGGTTTGGGCGCAAAATGCAGTAGCCGCTGTTACAGCTCAGGGCATCGCACAAGGTATGGACACTGGACACTATGAGCCACATGCAACAACTACCCGCGCCGAGGCGGCAGTTATGATAAAACGTTTGCTTCAAAAGATTGAATTTATCAATAAATAGGCAAAATGAATAAAGTCCCCGGACTCTTAATGCAATATGCATGCGGACCGGGGACTTGCTATGTGAAATACACAATATAAGCAATTTGCTTATCTTTATAAAAATACTTAAAAACACTTAACAAAAAGCGTCTAATCGCTTATAGTGAATATAGGGATAGGGGGGCTTTATATTTACCAAGAGGAACGACTTTTAAAAATTTTGGAGTATCTCCAAAGCCGTAACCAATTATCAAATTCGGAAATTTGTAATTTATTGAACATCTCGAGAGATACGGCAAGAAGGGATATTATTAAGCTTGTTCACGAAGGGGGGGTTATCAGAACCCATGGAGGTATTGCCTTGCCCTTATTAAAAGAAGAAATAAGAGCCTACAAGGAACGTGTAACTTCAGCAACAAAGCAAAAGATGCTCATTGCAAAAGCAGCTTCCGCGCACATCGCTGACGGAGATGTTTGTTTCATGGATGTATCGACTACCATTCAACTGCTCTGTGGGCAATTGGACAAGAATCTCACGGTTTATACACACTCGTTGGATAATGCAGAAGCTTTATCAGCAAAAAGTGAAATTAACATAAACTTGCTCGGGGGCAAATTTAATCATGAAAACCGTTTTTTTTATGACCACTACACGGCTATGCAGTTGAACGATGTTTTTTTTGACAAAGCTTTTTTAGGAGCTGCCGCCATCATGGAAGACGGAGTGTATTTTGCAAACCGTGATGATGCTTTAGTTAAAAAGCTGGTATCGGGACGTGCCAGAGAAGTATTTTTACTTGCTGATTACAAAAAATTTAATTTAACAAGCCCGTTTAAAGGCCTGAATTTTTCCGAAATTGATATTCTAATTACAAATCAGGATGCACCGGAGCACTCATTGCTGATGTTGCAGGATAGCGGAGTAGAAATTATCAAGGCGCTTGAGGAAGAATCGTGATAAATAATCGCAAGGGAGCCATCGGCCATGATACAAGCAATCTTTAGCGATATTGACGGGACGTTGTTAAATTCAAAACATCAAATTACGTCCGACACCAAAAATACAATCCAAAAAGTTGTGGGAAGAAATATCCCTTTTGTACTTGTTTCAGCGAGAATGCCAAGCGGCATTTTTCCTCTTCAGCAAGAGCTCAATATTCACGCTCCCGTCATTTGTTATAGCGGTGCTTTAATATTGGGCGGCAACAGGGAAATCCTTCATAGCATCTGTTTATCGAAAAAGAGCATTAAACGAATATACGATATTGTAATGGATCATTATCCTTCTATCAGTTTTAACTTGTATGGACATGACCAGTGGATCGTTGGCAACATTCAAAATCCTTGGGTAATTCAGGAAGCGGAAATTATTAATGGCTCCCCCATACAGAGGTTACTCCCCTCATATATAGAAGAAGATCATGATATTCACAAAATTTTATGCATGGGAGATCCCGAAGACATTGAGCGGCTTGTACAACAAATCAATAAAGAAGTTACTGGTATCAGTGTTTATAAATCCAAGGGAACTTATCTGGAAATTATGGATGAGATGGTGTCCAAATCGTATGCCATTCAGGAGCTCGAGGGGATATTTAATATTACTTATCGTGAATCGATGGCCATTGGAGACAACTATAATGACATGGATATGATTTTGTACGCAGGCCTTGGGATTGCAATGGGAAATGCGCCGGAGGAAGTTAAGAAAATTGCCGACAGGGTTACATCGAGCAATGATGAAGACGGTTTGAAAATAGGCTTGGAGGAATACATTTTGTCCGTTTGAAATGATCCAGTGACATTGGATATCCAAACACCAAAAGACGGTAGGCATTGGAAATAGAAGAGAGGGGGTAACTAGTTACTTATTTCGAATAGCAGGAGGCAACCTGACAACAGAGTATTGTTTCTTGGATTTGATGCCCCAAAATCAAGCAGATATATGTCTATTAGGAAACTTATTAGGCATGAGTGAGGATGAAAACCTTTTTCATACTTATTATTCTGCTGTAGAATCAGTTATAGAAAAAGCTAGCGTTCAGATCCTAGCGTCTTATTTAACTTCAGATACAAAATGGGGCTTGTTTAATGGATTTTGTTTTAGACCTATGATGCCTATCGCAGCTAAAATGCTATTTTCCAAAGAAGTGCTAAAAGAGGATGCACGCCTCATCCAACAACTAAAAGTATCGAAGGATGATATCAGGATACTAAAACTCTATAATATGATGGCAGTAACTTAACAATGTTTTGTTTTAATTAGGTTAATTAGGCAAGAGCTTTCTCGTTCTGTCCACTGTCATTGTTTACAATGCCTGAATAGTTGGTCGAATTATCATTTTACTCATAGATGTATCATCAGGATCATTTATTGCATTAGCAATAGCATTGCAATCCGATCAGGATAAATGCTAAGTCTGCAATATGAATTATAATGGTTTATGAGAATATCTGAGTTAATTAAAGATGAAAAGTTTTTGGCAATCGAAAAAAATTCTGGCCTGCCTTATATAAAAGAAAACGACTACGTAGGATAAGTACTCGTTTTCTTTTGATTAAACTCCCTCGATATGTTTTAGTTTCTCACTTCATCTTCCAAAGAGTGACTAAAAAGGTATCCAGCGACCTTAGAGATCGTCGGACACCTTTTGCTGTTCTTACGCTTCATTCCTTGATTCAACCTTGCGCTACGAAACGATTAACTTCTTCCAACGACGGCAAGGCTGCAATCGCTCCAACTTTAGTGCACACGATGGCGCCGACTTGATTGGCAAGTGTCACAAATTCCTGCTGCTGCTTCGCGTTGGAGGTAAATGCCTTAGGCTGACTCAGCTGGCTGATTTGATACAGCATTGCTCCGACGAAGGCATCTCCGGCACCAGTAGAGTCGATCGATTTGACAGCGATACTGCCGATTAACGAACGGGAGGCACCACTTGAGATGAGGGTTCCTTCTTTCCCTAAGGTAACTGCCACCGTCTTGGCTCCCAACCCATGCAAAAGATCCAATGAAGCATCGCGGTCAGCCAGCCCTGTAATGATGTTTAATTCCTCTTCGCTTACTTTTACCAAATCCGCATTGTGTATTCCTCTTCTGGACAGTGTGATAAATTCCTCCTGCCTGTCTTTCCAGAGGTCCCCCCGGTAATTGGGATCAAAGGAGGTGAATTGCCCGTTGGCCTTCGCTCCATCCAATAAAGACAAATACGCTTCTCGGAAAGGATCGGCGAGCAAGGCCGTTGCCGAGCCAAAATGCAGAATGGCTGCCTGCCGGGTCCATTCTCTATCAATGTCCTGCAGAGACAGTTGACGGTCAGCTCCGCGGTTGAACACGAAATCCCGTTCGCCGTTAGAGGCAAGGGAAACAAAGGCCAGTGTAGTCGGCGTTGACGGATCAAATAGGAGCATGGACGTATCCACATGCTGCTCATCCAACGTTTGCTTCAGGTACATGCCAAAGGGATCAGCCCCGACTTTCCCCAAGAATGACGCTTTTCCTCCGAGCTTGGCTACGGCTGCGCTTACATTTGCCGGAGCGCCGCCGGCCTGCTTGGAGAAATGCTGACCCTTGGCAAGATTAACATCAATATCCGTGCAGAAAAAATCAATGAGCAACTCGCCCACACAAAGAACTGTTCTGTCATTTTTCACTTTGATTCACCTCTTGGTAGATTTAGTTTAGAACAGGGGTCGAGTCTCGGTATACGATATCCGTTGCAACATGAGTCACTCGGTATGGCATGGTATTGTCTTTGATTCTGGACAATAACATTTCGGCTGAAATAATACCCATCTGACTACTATAAATATGCACGGTTGTAAGATGAGGCTCGACAACCCGGGATTCCGAAGCATCATCGAACCCGCAAACAGCAACATCTTCCGGGACTTTAATCCCTTTGTTTTTCAAAGATTTGATCACGCTGATGGCAATGAAATCATTGGCGCAAATAAAGACGGAGGGACACTCCCTCAGGGCATCCAACTGCTGTTCCATCCAGTTCTCCTCTATAAAGAAGTTGCGGTCAGGCGCTACAATGCTAAGGGCAGGATCTACGGCGATTCCTGCTTCTGCTAATGCCTTATTAAATCCGGTCCAGCGTTCATTGAAGCTTTTGCAATGATTGTAATCGCCTACAAAACCGAAGCTTTCATAGCCATGATCGATCAATTTCCGGGTAACACAGTATGTGCTGTGTTCATTTTCCATTAATACTAGATCCGCCTTCAATTCTGGATACATCATATCCGCAGCGCAATCAATAAAAATGGTTGGGATGCAAAGATCTGTGATCAGCTTGCTGTATTCCTTGCTGAACATTTCGATGCAGAAGATGCCAGCCACATTCGAAGGTTCAAAATTGCCGGGTAGGGTCATTGAATTGATATCATTCTCACGAACAAAATAAATAGATAAAGTATAGCCCTGTTTGCTGATTTCCTTCTCCAGTCCGCTGATCAACAAAGATCCAAAGTGTGAGCTATTAGGAAGATTACAGGTCAAAAGTGCGATATTGCCTTGTTTTTCAGAAGCTGTTTCCATATAAGAAAATTGTTTGTATTTAAGCTCCATTGCTTTTTTGACCACCTTGTCCCTAGTAACGGCGGGAATACTCTCCACTCCATTAAGCGCCTTGGAGGCAGTGTTTCTGGAAATCCCCAAGGCATCAGCGATATCTTGTATCGTAACCTTTGACTTTCTCGTCATATTGTTCACCTTATTCTCCGAATTAAGATTCTTCATATTTCTAAATATATAGTATTTTCATGTTTTTAACAATGTATTTATTCAAATGAACAATAAAAGTTTACGTTTGTTTATTTATATTGTGTATTTTTGATGGATTTTTGCTAAAAACATTATAATTATCTTGAAATAAGCTTTTTGAATGAATTTTTCACCCGAAATATATTGACTAATTAAATGTACATCTGCTAAATTGTAAGAGTAAAATATGTTCAAATGTAAATTGTAAGCCCATTCATTTTGGGAATGTGTAAAATTCTCGTTCTGTTGGAGGTGTGGATATTACAAGCAAGTATTTGAAAAACATCTTGGTTAATTATGTCAGAGGGATGACATAACATGGCTTATATTTTGTGTCGTATAACAAGCCGTGAACAGTAGGAGGGAAAAAATTGGCAAATTCGATCGTTCAAAAAAGGGGACTAAAGGCTTCAGAAACAAAAAAAAGAAACCATTGGTTAAGCTATATGCTTCGAAATTATATATTGTATTTGTTTTTGCTTCCGTCCATAATTCTTACCGTCATTTTCAAGTATGTTCCCATGTACGGCTCGATCATTGCGTTTAAAAATTTCAGCCCAAGAAAAGGCATCCTCGGCAGCGAATGGGTTGGATTTGAACATTTTCAGCGTTTTCTTTCATCACCAAATTTTTATGACATTTTAATGAATACGCTTAAATTAAGCGCTTACGGTCTTATTCTCGGCTTCCCAGTACCAATCATTCTGGCCTTAATGCTAAATCTGGTCAGAGGAGCGAAGTTCAAGAAGAATATTCAGCTTATTGTATACGCACCTAACTTCATCTCGGTTGTTGTTGTTGCCGGTATGCTGTTTGTTTTTCTATCGCCAGCTGGAATAGTGAACGCTTTGGTAACAACCTTCACCGGCAAGCCGATTGCTTTTATGACTGATCCTGCCTATTTCCGAACGGTATATATTTTGTCCGGTATATGGCAAACAGCGGGCTGGTCCTCTATCATTTATGTGGCCACCTTAGCCAATGTGGACCCGCAGTTGCATGACGCTGCAACAATTGATGGCGCTTCATTGATGAAGAGAATCTTCCACATTGATCTGCCAGCTCTTAAACCCGTCATGGCCGTCCTGTTCATTCTCGCTGCAGGAGGTATTATGTCGATCGGCTATGAAAAGGCTTACCTAATGCAGACGGCTCTGAACACACCTACCTCGGAAATCATCGCGACTTACGTATACAAGGTGGGGTTGCAATCCGGCGATTATGCTTATTCTACGGCAATCGGGTTGTTCAATTCCGTAATTAATGTATTCCTGTTGATTTTCGTAAATACCGTCGTCAAGAAGCTGAACGAAGGAGAAGGGCTGTATTAAAGAAGGAGGTATTTATGGATATTCATTACACCGGGAAGGACCGGATTCTGCTCATCATCAATTATATTCTACTTGGTTTGTTTGTTCTCGCTATTCTGTTACCGCTGGTTTATGTGGTGCTTTCGTCCTTTTTAACTCCAAATACCCTGATTACCAAAGGGTTTGCCATTACATCATCAGACTGGACACTCACGGGATATGCCAAAATCCTAAGCAACAGTGCCATGATCCGCGGTTTTTTTAATGCTATTTTTTATTCAGCAGCCTTTGCGTTCGCAACCGTATTATTTTCCGTCTTCGCGGCTTATCCGCTTGCGATTGAAGAGTTGGTAGGGAAACGGTCCATTATGATCTTTTTCCTGATAACGATGTTTTTCGGTGGCGGTCTGATTCCTACTTATCTGGTGATTAAGGATTTAGGCATGTTGAATACGGTCTGGGCCATTATTCTGCCCGGCTCGATCAGCGTATTCAATATTATTCTGGCAAAGACTTATTTCCAGGGACTTCCGAAAGAACTGTTCCAGGCGGCGAGTATAGACGGAGCTTCCGAGCTCAGTATTTTCTTTAAAATCGTCCTGCCGCTTTCCAAGCCTATTATTTTTGTTCTAGCTTTATACGCTTTTGTCGGACAGTGGAATTCTTATTTCGACGCCATGATTTATCTGGATGATCCGAAGCTGTTTCCGCTTCAACTAGTACTGCGCTCCATTTTGATACAGAATCAGGTTCAGCCCGGCATGATTGCCGATGCGATGGCACAAGCGGAGCTTAAGAAATTGTCTGAAATGATTAAGTACTCTGCCATTGTCATATCAAGTTTGCCTTTGATTGTCATGTATCCATTCTTCCAGAAGTATTTCGAAAAGGGTGTCATGGTAGGTTCGATCAAATAACAAATCGGGGGAATAGAGATGAAAAAAACATTACTAACCTTGTCTGTGTTGGCACTTTCTACTTCACTGCTTGCCGGATGTGGCGGTTCAGGCAATAATTCTGCGGCATCCGAAGATTACAAGCTGGAAAATGTTACTCTGCCGCTTAAAGAGAAAGTTACTTTGCATTTTATGACTCAAAGCTCGCCGCTGGCACCTTCCGATCCAAATGAAAAGTTGATTTATAAAAGACTGGAAGAAAAAACAGGGGTGCATATCGATTTTACCAACTTCACCTCCGATTCCTTCATTGAAAAAAGAAACCTTGCTGTTGCCAGTGGAGATCTTCCAGATGCCATACTGGATGCCGGATATTCCGATTACGATTTGTTGAATCTCGGAAAGGATGGAACTATTATCCCTTTGGAGGATTTGATTCAAAAATATATGCCGAATCTGCAGAAGGTATTGAAGGAAGCACCTGAGTACAGATCCATGATAACCGCACAGGACGGGCACATTTATGCCTTTCCTTGGATTGAAGAACTGGGTTCTGAGAAGGAGAGCATTCATTCTGTAAACGACATGCCATGGATCAATGTGGAGTGGCTGAAAAAGCTGGGACTTAAAATGCCAAAAACCACCGAGGATTTAAAAAAAGTTCTGCTCGCATTTAAAAATGGCGACCCTAACGGAAATGGCCAAGCGGATGAAATCCCGCTGTCCTTTATGCTCAATAACGGCAATGAGGACCTGAATTTTCTGTTCGGATCATTCGGTCTTGGGGACAACGGCGATCATACGGTAGTGACCAATGAGGGGAAAGTGGTCTTCACTGCCGATCAGGATGGTTATAAAGAGGGGATTAAATATCTTAATGAGCTGTATAAGCTGAACTTGATCGACGAAGAGTCATTCGAGCAGGATTACAATACGTATCTGGCCAAAGGCCAGAATGAAAAATATGGTCTCTACTTTCAATGGGATAAGGCGAACATCTCAGGAGATAACGATAAATATGAATTGATGAATCCGCTCGCCGGGCCAAGCGGTGAAGTCAATGTGACCCGCACGAACAATCTCGGCTTTGACCGGGGGAGAATGGTGATCACCAGTGACAACAAAAATCTTGAGCTTACGGCAAAATGGATTGACCAACTGTATGATCCTATCCAGTCCGTACAGGACAACTGGGGCACCTACGGCGACAAAACTCAGCAGAACATTTTTGAATACGATGAAGCGAGTCATATGCTGAAGCATCTTCCGCTTAAGGGAACGGCCCCTGTCGAGCTGCGACAAAAAACGAATATCGGCGGTCCATTGGCAATTCTTGACGAGTATTACGGAAAAGTAACGACCAAGCCCGATGATGCAGTGGGACGGCTTAAGCTCATAAAGGAAAGACTCGTTCCTTATATGAAGGCTGACCATAATTTCCCGAAAGTCTTCTTCTCGCTGGAGGATCAGAAGCAGATCTCCACATTGGAAACCGATTTGTTTGCTTACGTTAACCGCAAGCGGGCGGAATGGATCAAGACGGGTAAAGTGGAAGAAGAATGGGCCGAATATAAAGCCGAGCTGTCCAGACTGGGGCTAGATAAATGGCTGGAAATCAAACAAAAAGGCTATGATAGATATCTTAAAGATCAAGGCTGAGACATTTAAATGGTAGTATCTCAAATTCATTTGCAAACGAGCAAGCTCAAATTATTATGTTAAATACCTTATCAACAATCAAGAGGAGAGCGGATACTATGAAAGAATTAAACCTAACGGACGACTATAGCGGCAGAAAGAGAAAAAGTAACTATAGTGAGACGTACAGGCCTCAATTTCATTATTCACCGGAGAAAAATTGGATGAACGATCCCAACGGCATGGTTTACTTTGAAGGAGAGTACCACCTGTTCTACCAGCATACCCCCCATGATACGCAACCTGATTTTGGCAACATGCATTGGGGGCATGCGGTAAGCAAGGATCTAGTGCATTGGACTGAGCTTCCACCGGCAATTCCACCTGGGGAGGACGGAGCGATCTTCTCGGGGAGTGCGGTGGTGGATAAGAACAATACCAGCGGATTTTTTGACGAGGAAGGATCAGGATTGGTTGCCATTTATACGAATGAGGGCAACAAGGCTCAGCCTGGAAAGCCGCAGGTGCAAAGCATTGCTTACAGCAAGGATAAGGGTCGAACCTGGACAAAATATGAAGGTAACCCGGTTTTATTTCCAACGGACACGCTAGACTTTCGTGATCCGAAGGTGATTTGGCATGATGAATCATCAATGTGGATCATGGTTCTTGCCGTAAGGGACCGTGTAGAATTTTACACATCTCCAAACCTGAAAGAATGGTCTTTTGCAAGCGAATTCGGTTCCGACATTCCGCATATCCACCGAGGGATATTTGAATGTCCTGATATATTTCGAATCCAAGTGGATGAGGATTCTAATACCACGAAGTGGATTCTGATGCTAAGCGTCGGGGATAGAAATGGTGTGAATCCAGACGATCCGGAACCACCGGCAGGCGGTTCTGGCATGATGTATTTCGTAGGCAGCTTTGACGGTAAGTCGTTCACGCCAGATGAAGCGTTGGAATCTATCGATACTATCAAATGGGTAGACTATGGATCAGACTTTTACGCGGCCGTGTCCTGGAATGGCATTTCGAACGAAGACGGACGGAAAATTTGGATCGGCTGGATGAATAATTGGCGTTATGCTACCACGCTTCCTTCAAAGGAATGGCGTGGCAAGACATCAATTCCCCGGGAGCTACAGCTAAGGACTTACCCGGAAGGACTTCGCCTAATTCAAACACCCATAAATGAATTAAGTCAGCTAAGAAAACCGATTTTGTCTCTGCAAGATTTGACGATTAAGCCAGGTATGAACGTGTTGTCTGATATTTCCGCAGCCAAGGCAGAAATTATTGCAGAATTTGAAATCGGTACTGCCGTGGAATTCGGGTTTAAAGTACGGAAGTCCGCCAATCAAGAGACGATCATCGGATATAATATCTCGAATGAGGAATTGTTCGTCGATCGGACGAAGTCGAGCGCCACTGATTTTCATTCCGATTTCACAGCAATACACAAGGCCACTATGAAGCCAGAGCATGAGAGGATACAGTTGAGCATTTATCTGGATTGGTCAAGTGTCGAAGTCTTCGGAAATCATGGAAAAGCAATCATTTCAGACATGATTTTCCCGGACTTCGAAAGTAAGGGTCTAGAACTCTACGCCATTGGTGGAGAACTAAGGGTCGTGTCGCTTCAGATCAATGATCTGGTAAGCATTTGGGGAAATGAGAATGTTTAGACGTTAACTATTGATATCATTCAAATTTTAATTATCTCACGAAGGAACTCATTGAGTAGCGAGTGTCAAATTGATTTTTCAATTTGACACTTTTTTATATTGGATAAGATAATGAGTTTGTGTAAGCTAGATAGCAATAAGTCTGTTAAGACTTAGTTGTAGATTCATGTTCGAATGAACCTCTCTCGATTAAATTGTGTATTCTTCTTATATAGACTTTTGGATACAAGGAGGCAACATCCGTGGATTCAATGCAGCATATTATTGGCTCTAATTTGGCCCAAATCAGGAAGACTAGAGGATTAAGTTTGGATAAGGTGGCTGAACTGACAGGGGTCAGCAAAGGGATGCTGGCTCAGATTGAGAAGGGGAAATCCAATCCTACGGTAACAACCCTTTGGAAAATTGCGAACGGTTTGCATGTATCCTTCTCCACCTTTCTCAAAGAAGACCCGCCGCAAATCACGAAGATTCGGAGGGAAGACCTGCATCCGGTTATTGATGAAGACGGTAACTATTTTGTCTACCCTGTATTCCCGTATCACGCTGAAAAGAAGTTTGAGGTGTTCACGGTAAGCCTGAAGCCAGGCTTTACACACCAGGCAGAGAAGCATCTGGGAGAGGAAACGATTCTCATGATCCGTGGGGAAATGTACTTTGAAATGCAGGGGCAACAGCTCAAGCTGAGTGCAGGGGATGCCGTGCAATTTCAAGTATCTGACATACATACCTACCGCAATGATTCGGAAGAGGATGCCGATTTTTATGTATTGATTTATTATGCGGATTAGTGGGATGATTAGCATAGTCTAAAACAGGCTTCCACATCAGGATTTTGCAAAATCCTGAGATATAAAAAGAGAGCAACGAGGAAAAGAGAGGAAAGAACCCATGGAAAGCAAGTACATCCGAGAAACCTACTGCTTCAAGACGTCCCGAGTATTTCCCAACGATATCAACAATCATAACACGCTCTTCGGCGGCCGATTGATGTCGTATATCGACGATATCGCATCTATTGCAGCTGCTAAGCTGTGTCGTACGAACACAGTTACAGCCTCTACGGATTCGGTGGATTTTTTGCTACCTATCCATCCGAGTGATTCTGTCACGCTGGAAGCGTTCGTAACTTGGACAGGCCGTAGCTCGATGGAGGTGTTCGTAAAGGTAATTCGTGAAGGACTGATGACTGGCGACCGAAAAATCGCAGCCACCGCCTTCCTGACCTTTGTGGCATTGGACGAGAACAACCGTAAAGTGACCGTGCCGCAGGTGATTCCAGAAACAGAAGAGCAGTTACAATTGCACCAGACGGCTCCATCACGCGCAGCCATACGGCGTCAGCGGAGGGAAGAAAGCAAGCAGCTGGCTAATTTTCTGACAACAGATTATCCGTGGGAACTGTAACGTACTAGAGATTATCAATTTCATCGTTTTACGTAAAAGGAGCCGTCTTTTCCGTTAGCAGTCGACCATGATCTGCTTGGAATACGGCTCCTTTTGAAAATAATTTGAGCTATTCTACTTTAACTACACGGAAATGCTGATTTGTCCCACCGTTATCGCCCCATTGAATGGCTTTAGCTCCATCGGCGGTGGCGCCTTCAGAAATATCGATCAGTTTGCCGGTTGCCCGATTTTTCAGCTTGTAATAACCACCGGTTACGGATACTAATTGCCAATGCTGACTGGACCAGCCTCCGTCGCTCCACTGCTCAATAACTGTACCGTCTGCTGTCGTACCGCTTTCAACACCAATTAGCTTTCCGCTGTTGCGGTTCATAATTTTATAATATCCGCTGCCTGCATCCTTGAGCTGCCATTGCTGGTTTGCTGCCTCGGAATTTGCACGCTGCTCCAGATCTGCGCCGTCCGTCGTTGCATTGCCAATAATGCTTAGTGGCTTATTGCTCTTGCGATTCACTAGCTGATAATAGTCATCCGGATCAATGGCAATTGGCGTCGTTATCCCCTCGACCACACCACTGGCGGTGTCAATATTAATGCTGTCGAACCAATCCATGGCTAATGAAGTCGCTGTTGGAAAACGCAGTGGCAACCATACATATTGAGAATCCTGCACAGGACCGCTCCACGCACCCGCCCAACGGTCGCCCAAATACAGGTATGAAGTTGTCTGGGCACCTTCAACAGGGATCACGTAAGCCGACTGTGAACCATATGTCGTACCATCCCCGAAGTTTATCGTATTACTCCAGGTTCCTTCAATGCTGGATGCAGTAGCATACTTGGCCTGATTGGGATTCCAGCCCGTTGCCCCGGATGTAATCAGGAAGTAGACGTCTCCTTTTTTGAACATCGCCGGAGCTTCACGATATTGTCCAGGCCAAAGTGTAGTCACCAGCGATTCAACTTGCAGAAAATCCGGTGTCAGACGATAAATGTTCAGATCTGCGTTTACCCGGGTAGCCGAAATGAGGTAAGCTGTACCGTTATCGTTGTATACGGTCATATCGCGCGAATCGTAATCCAGAGGACGGAAGCTGCCCTGATACGTGTAATCGCCGTCCACCGTATCGGAAGAGGCGACAGCCACTCGGGCCTCGTTGTAATTAACCCCATTCTCCTTGTGCATCCATAATACGTATTTACGTGTTTTTTCATTATAAATCACTTTCGGACGTTCAATATTCGAAACATTCAGCTCTACGGCGGAGCTACTGGTCAGTACGTTTTTACGAAACTCCCAGTTTTTTAAATCAGAGGAACGGTAGGCGGATACCGCCTTGAACGTGCCGTTGGGATTACGATTTTCACCAAACCAATAATAGTAACCGTCTACTTTAATCATACCACCCCCATGGGCATGGACCACGTTTCCATCTGTATCTTTAAACTGAATGCCATTCACAACATTCGCTGAAGCGGCTGAAGCGATCTTAGGTGAAAACATCTGAAAAATGCTCAACGTCAGCAAAATAGAGAGCATAATACACAGCAAGCGGGCAAAATCATATTTCATTGTTTCGTCCTCCTCTGTATGTGCTATTTTAAAGCGCTTTCATTAATGGACTCTATGAAGTAGTTTTAATAGAGCTACTTATCCCAATTGTATCCATATTGAATTGAAAGTGCTAGAGTAGTATATTGACCATGTACACGGCACACGTCATCCATATCTAACAGACTTCCATCGAACGGTGAGTGTTACAAACTGGCTGATATTCATTAGGTATACAGGAGGCAACCATGAAAATATACGCGATTGATACGAGCAAGCCGGAGGCTGAGGAGCATTACGAATCACTGGTAAATCAGGTTTCGCTGGAAAAGCAGCACAAGTTAGATCGTTTTTTACATCGGGAAGATACTTTGAGGGGCTTATATGCCGATGTGCTGCTAAGATGGTTGGCCTGCCGGCAATTGAAGGTATCTAATGCCAGTCTTCAATTTACATACAATGCATTCGGTAAGCCTTCCTTGATCAATGCACCCACATTCCATTTTAATGTTTCTCACTCGGGAAAATGGGTGGTATGCGCTATTGATGATCACCCGCTTGGAATCGACATTGAACAGCTCCGTCCTATTGATTTTGAGGTAGGTAGAGTGTGCTTTTCAGACACAGAGTATAATGCGTTAATGCGTCAGGACGCAGACAGCCGCTTATCGTATTTTTACGATCTATGGACGCTTAAGGAAAGCTTTGTCAAGGCCGAGGGGCAGGGACTAACCCTACCGTTGAAGTCTTTTTCATTTGAGCTAAAGGCACAACCATTCATAGGCTTCACGACAGAGGGCTTTACCACCGAGTATTGTCATTTTAAGCAGTATGAGCTGGATCAGGATTATAAAATGGCTGTCTGTGCAGCTCATGACCAATTTGCCCAGCAGGTGCAGCAGATAGATATAAATACACTACACTTGGAAGTGGCAACATAGGCGTAATATGAAGTGGATTGCGTATAGTTGAAAAAAGGAGATGAGTGGCGTTGACATTCGTTTTGTTCAAGCACGGCCGGTTGTATGGGGAGTGGGCTTCCAAAGGAGACTCCATCGTTGTACAGCATGGACGGATACAGGCTATCGGGTATGCTCGGGAGCTTGAATTACAGTTGTCCGGTAAGGAATATGAAACTGTGGATTGGGAAGACGCCTATGTACTGCCAGGCTTAACCGATTCACATATGCATTTGTCTATGCATGGTATGAAGCTGGCTATGCTGGATTTAACATCAGCTACCTCCAAGGAAGAGATGCTGGCTATGCTGCGCAAACGGGTCGCTGTAACACCGCCGGGAGAATGGATTTTAGGACTCAACTGGAATGAAAATGCGTTTATTCCTGTTGAAATACCGGATATAGCCGAGCTGGATGCCATTACAGATCAGCATCCGGTATATCTCACTCGTACGTGCTTTCATACGTTCTTGGCCAATTCAGAGGCATTTCGACGTGCGGGTATTAACGAGGACACCCCTGATCCGGCTTCGGGAGCCTATGGGCGAGATGCAGATGGACGGTTGAACGGATTGATTTATGAGGAAGCATCCTTTGCCTTTACTAGCGTGCAGCCAGAGCCGGATTACTCGGTTAAGAAGGATACGATTCGGCGGGCTTGTATGGATGCGCTAAGGCTTGGTTTGACTGCTGCGCACACAGAGGATTTACGTTTTTTGGGCAGCGTGGAGACGATGCAGCGAATTTACAGGGAGCTGAGGGAAGAAGGTCTTCCTTTTCGCACACACCAGCTCATCTATCATCCATTTTTGGAAGAAGTGAAAGTGCAAGGGCTGCGTGCAGGTACCGGAAATGAGTGGTTTAAAATCGGTGCGATAAAAATGTTTGCCGATGGCGCTATTGGTGGAAGAACGGCTTTATTATCCGAACCTTATAGTGATGCTCCACATACCTGTGGAATGGCGATCCAACCGCAGCCGGAGCTGAATCAGATGGTGGCTGCTGTCAGAGCCGCAGGCTATCCCGTGGCTGTGCATGCCATAGGAGATGGGGCGACGCACATGATTTTGACAGCGATGGAGGCCCATGCGCTCACGGAGGAAAGCGGTTTGCCAGACCGTCTGATCCACGGACAGGTGCTTAGGGGTGATTTGGTCAAGAGAATGGCGAAGCTGCCGCTGATCGCGGACATCCAGCCCCGTTTTGTCGCAAGTGACTTCCCTTGGGTACTGGATCGGGTGGGGAAAGAACGGACTGAATATTTATATGCCTGGAAAAAGCTACTGGAAGCAGGCATTCCATGTGCTGGAGGTAGTGACGCGCCGATTGAGCCGTTAAACCCTTTTCTTGGTATTCATGCGGCCGTGACTCGCGCCAAGCCGGAAGAAATGCATGAGGGCTATCTTCCCGCTGAAAAGCTGGATGTACATGAAGCCATTCGTTTGTTTACCACGGGAAGCGCAGTAGCAGCCGGCGAGGCTGATGAAAGAGGGACGATAGCTGAAGGGAAGGCCGCTGACTTTACAGTCATTGACCGTGATGTATCGGAAAGTCCGCAAGCTTTACTTGATGTTAAGGTACGAATGACAATTGTAAACGGGAAAGTTGCATATCGGTCATAGGCTGGGGATAAGTATTATGCCAAAAGCCTTCAACTTCACTTTTCATGTGAGGTTGAAGGCTTTGTATTTTATAAACCACGCTGTATAAATCGGTCTGCGTTTTTTACACTGGACCACAGATCAGAGCTTGCTCCACCCGGATACCAGTAGGCGAAGCCAGCAAACCCAGCATCCTGCCCCAAGCGATACTTACGAGTGAAGGATCGTCCTTCCTCAAGCCACAGCTTATGAAGCTGTGTGTCTTTGTAAGACACGGTATACTGCTGAATATCCTCATTCCAAATAGGTTTGGAGACGGAACGGGATACGAGCTGGTTTTGCTGATCTAGTGATATATCAGAGGAAGCGATTGAATGTCCGCTAGCGTTAAGCGTCCAGTTCCGTGTAAATAATGGCAACGCCAAGATCGCTTTCTCCGGATCGGTGGTTTGTACAAAACGCCGCACGCTTTCACGGAGCCATGGCAGCGAGGACACAGAGCCGGGGATCGAGCTACCTCCCCAATGCTCGTCATATCCCATCAGGATCAGATAGTCTGCCGCAGCGCCAAGCTGTTTATAATCAAACGCGGCAGTCCAGTCCGTTCCGTAATCAGGGGATACACAAATCGCCAGTACCGTATTCTGACTCTTCAACTTAGCTTTTAATTGTTGGACGAACAATGTTAAATTGGCGCGATCCTGACCATCTACATTTTCAAAATCAATGACAAGCCCGTTCAAACCGTATACAGATACGGCATTAGCAAGCTGAGTTATGGTTGTATTTCGTAGAACCTCACTGGACAGAATTTGGTGTGTCAGTGCCAAATTGGAACGGTTGCCTACCATCGCCCAGATATTTTTATGATGCTGTTTGGACCAGGCAAGAAGCGACGAATTGGTATAATCGCTGATAATACCTGTTTCATTTAGAAAAAACCAACGTGGTGACAGGGTGTTGATGTTGGATTGAAGCACCGTATTTTCAAACTGCTGAACGGTTTGATCATATTGCCAGCCTATTCGGATGGAAGAAGCGGTGGAAGCAGTTTGGTTAGCATGCTTTGTTGAATACGCTAGCAGTCGCTCCAACAATACTGCTGTTTCTTCACGGGTCAGAGAGGATGCAGGATGAAAATAGTTACTTTCACCTTTCATAAAGCCGTAACTATTTACGGTGGTTACCGCATCAAGAGCCCAATCTGCAATTTCGTCAGTATCTGTGAAGGAGGAAGTAGCATCTCCTGATCGACCCGAAGAGCGGATGAGACGTGCGATCATCAAGGCCGCTTCTTGACGGGTTATAGGACTATTAGGTTGAAATGTCGCAGACGTTCCCCCCTGAACGATATTGAGTTGAGAAGCTGCTTCAATCCATCCATAGTACCACGTCTTTTTGGCAACATCTCGGTAGGAGGTAACGGCCGCTTGTACAGGCTCCAGACCGAGTGTACGGTCCAGTGCGGTAACCCATTCGGCTCTGGTAACAGCCTTTTTAGGAGAGAAGTAACCAGGTTGTGTACCGTTCAAAATTCCTTTAGCGTGCAGGGAAATAATAGACTGATAGGCATAGCTGTGTGCAATATCTTGGAACGTAGCACCGGATGCTGCTGCTGGAGCAGCTAAGTATGAAGTGAATGTTGTGAATATTGTGATGGCTGCAGTTGCTGAAAGGGTGAGCCTGGTTAACCAACGTGATCGTTTGGAACTCATACCAAATAACCTTCTTTTTTATGATAGATTGTAGACTCATATATCGTTACTCGACGAATAATACTATCAAAAAGAGGAAGGTTATTCATTGCTAAATTGCTGGAAAAACACCAAAAAACCCGCCACCTACGCGGCAACGGGTTTGATATTGGATAGACTATGCTTTTTTGGCATACATAATACCGATGGTCTGTGGACCACAATGACTGGAAATGACACAGCCTGCTGTCGTTAGCAGTACCTCTTGTGCGTTCGTTTCTTCTTTCAAACGAGCTTGCAGCATCAGCGCATCTTCCTCGGCCAAAGCGTGCACGACAATAATGATATCGTTATCCATCTGATCTCGTTGATTCAGTGCATTTTGCAGCATCTGATCCAAAGCTTTTTCACGTTTGCCGCGGACTTTGTAGGCAGGCGTCATTTTTCCGTCAATCACTTTGATCACCGGACGAATTTTGAGCAGACTGCCGATCAGGTTTTGCATGCCTGAACATCTTCCGCCTTTATACAGGTATTCAAGTGTATCAATGACAAATTCCGTGTCTATTAGCGGCCTGGTTTTCGTCAACATGTCTACAATCTGCTCTATCGTATTGCCGTTGGTTGCCGCACGAGCAGCTTTCATCACAAGCAGGCCAAAGCCGCACGATAAATTCAAGGAATCAAAAACCGTAACGCGGCCTTCCGGAAATTCAGAGGCAGCGAGTAGCGCATTCTGGTACGTCGATGATAGCTCGGAAGACAGACTGATATATAAAATGTCGTCCCCTTGTTCTATGTAGGGCGCAAAGGCTTGAATAAAATCCGACGGAGAAGGTGCGGCGGTACGCGGTAAATGTCCCTCGCGGCTTACACGTTGAAATAATTGTTCCGGGTGAATGTTCACCCCATCCTGCAATGCCTCATCACCAAATACTGTATACAATGGCACAATGCTAATCTCGTACTGTTGACGCCAGTGAGCAGGAACATCACTGGTACTGTCGGCAAAAATTTTAATTTTGTTCATACATTGAATCCTCTCTGTGTGATACAGAAAAATTATAAAGATTGCACGGAGGAAGGATAGATATCCGCTGTGCTATTCGGAACGGAAAGACCGATGGCCAGAAGAGCAATAAAGCCCACAATAATAAGTGCATTAATGATTAAGCCTGTAATAGCAAAGGTTTTCTTACGGTTTTTTAACGCAATTCCAATGATACCGACCACAAGTCCGCTACAATTCAGCAACAGGCTACCTAAAAAAATAAAAGGAAGCAATACCGTTCCGGTTTGCTGTAGAGCGACTTCCGGGTTCAACGTTTGGTATTGGCTGAAATGAGCCAGCAGATTAATGACCATAATAGCCAGAATAATATATCCGATCAGGCTGACAAGCGACATAATAAAAGAAGCAATTCCGGGACCGGAATGTTTGAGCTTGACCGGAGGCTGAAACACAGGAGCTTCTGAAAAAACAGGGTGCTCCTCAGACGCAGCAGGTTTTTGCAAATTAGGATCTTGGTAACTCATTTTTTCCACTCCTTGAACATAGTCCGAACAGGTACTAATTTTCCACAAAATAAACAAAAAAGCAAGCCATCCTACACATTACCCTTCAAAAGGCAGGGTCTAATCATCCGATTCTGTATGCGGTCTGTTCACACACGCTGGCTGGTAAACTTCATACGGTTTCGATAAAATAAGAAGAACATTCGGCTAAAAGGACGAGATGAAAAGGAGTACACAAACATGCAACGAAAATGGATATTTGTGGGATCTATAATGATGATGTTGGCGGTAGCCATTGGAGCGTTCGGGGCACATATTGTGAAAGCCCGGATCGACGCGGATGCTTTGGCCGTGTATGAAACAGGTGTGAAATATCATATGATTCACGCTGTCGGTTTGCTGATCATTGCGTTGGCTGCCGGACAGTGGGGTCCTTCCAACCGTTTAAGATGGGCAGCACGTCTGTTATTGACGGGTATCATTTTGTTTTCTGGCAGCTTGTATGTGCTAAGTTTGACCGGAATCCGTGTGCTGGGGGCTATTACCCCTCTAGGAGGCGTGTGTTTTATTGCAGGATGGATATTGCTGGCATGGGCTGCCATGGGTCTGAAGAAAGAGGATTAGAGTTCTTTTCGGATAAAGCAAAAAAAAGAGAATGGACAAGAAAGACGTCATGCTTTTCCTGCCCGTTCTCTTTTTTCATGCTTCGTTTTTTTTGTGAAGTATTTACATTTACGATGTGATTTCATCGATCTCATTCATTTTAAAGGAATACACTTGCTTCTCATCTACATGATACACACTCAGCAGGCTATTATCATGATCCAGGTTGAGGATGCGGCAAGGAATGCTGCGCTGTCCGCCATAGCGGTTCACAATTAACCGTACAAGCGTATTATCATGTATATAGCGTTTGATCCATTCATACGTACTAAGGTCTTGTTGAATTGCAGGCTTTGGCTGTACGTGGGATTGTTTGATCTCTTGAACGACTGGTGGCTTGTTCGTAATTGCGGCTGATTTCTTTTTAGAGAATTTTTCCGCGAGCGTAGCGGCTGCATTAGATGGGTTATTCACGGCCGACTGTTTTTTTAGGTACAGTGCAGCTTCAATTAAATTGCCAAGTTCGATACCGGATTGAATCCGGCTATCCGCAATTTGTTCATTTTGGCTCAAGAGATTAAGCAGGAACTGAAGGGCCTCTACGTTCGAACGACCTTTAACTAATACATCTACATTAAATAAATAACTGGTTTCGTCTTGATTTGATTCCTTTTGCATACATCCTCCAGCCCAAGCCATGGGTAATTAGTCTTTTATAGTACCTATCAATATATCATTAAAACGTAATCTATCATAGTGCCTAAGGCCCTGTTGTTGGATATTAACAAAAATAAAATCTATATAAAGCCCTATGCGTAAAATTTTCTCAGATAAGCAAGCCAGAGCTACATATACAGAGAATAAAGGAGGGAGGGGGTGAAATCAAGTAATTTAAATTTTAAATATATTACAATGGGAAAATATAACGAAGCAGTATCATACATCCAGAAGAAAAGTAAAATCCCCCTTATTGAAAGGGGGATTGGCATATCAAAAACATGATATATTATAGTAAGCGCAATTAAAGCAATTTTATTTTCGATTAAACTCATACATTTCACCTACAAGCACTTCGTTGATGGCATGCCTGAAATCTTCCTTTGTTGGGGATTCGGCCGCTTCCTTTAATATAGAAAAAAAGTTTTTAGGATCATACAGACGAAGTGGGGAAAAGAAGGGTCCATGTGTCAACGGCCAATCGCCCTCAACAGTAGAGGCAATTTTAAGAAGAATGTCTGAACTACAGACGTTCACCTCAGCTTTTCAGGGCCCTGCCGACCATTCATGGCTAAATTCTACGGGGCCGTTTGGTTCACTCAGTACGCAAAACATTTCAATGTCCGAAAAAGGGCCGTCAGTACCTTTGACAACAGATCCATAGATCCCTATAGCCAGAATTTTGTCTCTGTATACTTCATGTAACCTCGCAGCTATTTCGTGGCAAGTCTGAAGTCTCTCACTTCGAGAAATGTTGACAGGTCCATTCATGTCCATTAGTGATCTCCCTCTGCTTCCTACGGTCTTAGTGATTTGTCCAATTTACTGATTCGCCATTCAGCGAGGGTTTAATTTCACTTGTGAGCCCTTGCCGCCCGTCTGGATTCCAGTATCCTTGACTCCAGCTTCCTTCAAATCGACTAGTAGCCGCTCTAGTACCGCTTTGGCGACAGGTGCTTCTTTTGCACCAGACGCTTTAACGACCAACTGCACCGGTTTGCCGGAACGCAGATGTTTGTCTGCCTGACGCAGCTTCGTGTCGTAATCATGCTCCTCAATATGAGCAGTGAAGCGAAGCTCCTTGACCTTTTCTTTGCCGCTGTTTCTTGCGGCTCGACCGACATTCGTTTTGCTTGCTGCGGCTTCTTTTTGCGCCAGCGCTTTTCCTTTGCCCTTTGCGACCAAGCTACAGGGCGGTGGACTGCTCATGAGTGAGGTGCAGACCAGGTCCACCCCTTGGGATCGGGCCATAGCCAAGGCTTCTGACTTGGAGACAACGCCGAGCTTCTCTCCCGCGAGTCCAGTGAGTACCACTTCGTCAGCTTTAATTTGCTCGTTGATTAATACTGCCACGTAAATGTAGCCTCCCTTAAACAATGATAAAGCTATCATATACGGAACCTGTTTGCGATTCAATTTTAGATTTATCCGTATTGACAAAAGTCACTAAGCCCTATACTCTTTTACTGATAATGATTATCATTTTCCGATGCAATATACATACAGGGGTGATTGAGAGAAATGAGAAAGATGTTGAATAGCCTATTATTATTTGTAGTTTTTACTATTGTATTGGCGGGCTGCGGTGCGGCTGGGGATAGCTCGAAGACGGAAGGTACTGCTGGGTCTGAGCAGACATCCACAACGGCTGGTCCGGTTACGGTTAAGGACGACCACGGGGAAGTCAAGCTGGACAAGCCAGCGGAACGTGTGGTTGTACTCGAATGGACGTTTACCGAGGACCTCATTGCACTTGGCGTACAGCCTGTCGGCAATGCGGACAATGAAAACTACAAGCTGTGGGTAACACCGGAGGCAAAGCTGGCTGATACCGTAACTGATATCGGCACACGGGGCGAACCGAATCTAGAAGCGATTGCGGCGCTCAAGCCGGATCTTATTATCTCTAACGCCGATAACAATGCAGCGATCTATGCACAGCTTAAGGGGATTGCACCAACGATAGAATTCGATCCTTACAAGGGGAACGGCTATGATTACGACCGTATGGTCGAAATTTTCAAGCAAGTGGCTGTAGCTACCGGTAAAACGGAACAGGCTGATAAGGTCCTAAGCGAACTTGACCAGCACTATGTAGATGCAAAGGCTACATTGGAGAAGGCGGGCAAAGCAGACTTTCACTATGCGCTGACACAGGCCTTTACAGCTCAAAATGCTGCCAGTCTACGAATGTTCAAAGAAAATTCGGTTGTAGTGGGAACGCTTGCGAAAATCGGCATGGTGAACGACTGGAAGTCGGACAAGACCGAGAAATACGGATTTAGTACCGTTGGCATTGAAGCTCTTCCAGCTGTACAGGACAGTAATTTTATCTATATTACACAAAAGACGGACGATGTATTTGGAGCCGCGATGAAGAACAACTCGGTATGGAACGGACTAAACTTTGTCAAAGAAAAACGGACCTACCCACTGGATGGTACAACATGGACGTTCGGCGGCCCAATCTCATCCAAAGTACTGGTTGATCAAGTAGTCGGAGCTCTGACGAAATGACCCGAACAGGCACAACGGGTTTATCGAAGACTTGGCGTGTAGGAAGCATCTTTGGGGGCGGATTGATCGTCCTCATCGTGCTTTTTTTTGTAAGCTTGTGTTATGGAGAGGCTTCAATCCCGCTGCATACAGTAATTGAGGCGTTGACCCAGCGTCAAGATACTCTTGAACATAATATGGTGTGGGATCTCCGAATGCCGCGTACGGTCATCGGAATCCTGGCTGGTGGTGCGCTGGCCATCGCTGGTGCTCTGCTCCAGGCCATCACCAAAAATCCGCTGGCGGCTTCTGATACACTAGGAATTAACGCTGGTGCCTACTTTGTGGTCGTCCTTGGCGCGGTGATGTTTCCCGGATTGCTGCACCAGGCGCCGTTTCTATTTGCCGCTGTCGGCGGCCTGCTTGCAGCGGTACTCGCTTACTTCATGGGCGGGGGACGAGCTGGAAGTCCAATTCGGTTGGCGCTTGCTGGCTTGATTGTATCCATGGTTCTCGGTTCGTTTACCGGAGCTTTGCATATCTTTTATTCATTTGAAACGCAGGGACTGTTTCTCTGGGGTTCTGGCTCGCTTGTGCAAAACGACTGGAGCGGGACGACTTACGCCTGGCCCTGGGTCGTAGGACTCTCGGTCATTGCTGTTCTGCTGTCAAGGCAGTTTGATGTTCTGGATCTGGATGAGTCCACATCCACGTCACTCGGACAAAAGGTTAGCTTGACCCGGGCGGTGGGAATTGTATTGGCTGTCCTGCTGTCGACCATTACAGTCAGCGTCATTGGACCTATTGGTTTTGTGGGTTTGGTAGCTCCGCATTTGGTGCGCTTAAGCGGTCTAAAAATGCATCGCTGGGTGCTGCCTGGTTCCTTCCTGTGGGGGGCATTACTGTTGACCGGCGCTGACGTGCTGGCGAAAATGGTCCACCAATCAAGCATGGATCTGCCGACCGGAGCAATGATGGCCTTGATCGGTGCTCCTTGGTTAATTTGGCTGATTCTGTGGAAAATGAAGCTGCCTTCTGGTATTAGCGGGCAGTCTTCAATGAACATAGGTGTGCGCTCTCGGAAATTACCATATGGCAGGCTTGTCATGTTGCTTGGGGGCGGTGCCGTGCTGTTGACTGTATTCAGCCTGATGTTTGGAGGAATGCGAATTCCGGTCGGCGATTTGTTGTCCGGCCTGTTCGGCGGTGAGAGCGCAAATTCGGCCTTACTGCAGTTTAGAATTCCGCGCACGCTGGTGGCAGCCGGGGCTGGTATCGCGCTTGCGGTCAGCGGTGTCTTGATCCAACTAGCCGTTCGTAATCCCTTGGCGGATGCCTCGATCATCGGAGTTTCTTCAGGGGCTGGTTTCGGCGCGCTAGCAGTAATTATCGTTTGGCCTGGGCTACCTATTTATGTGCTGCCCATCGCGGCGATTGCCGGAGCGACTGTTTCGGCGGCAGTGATCTTCTTTTTATCATGGAACAAGCACCTAAACCCGTCTGTGGTCATCCTACTTGGGATTGCCGTATCAGCGATCGGAGCAGCTGGCATTCAGATACTGATTATCCAAGGTTCGCTTTGGGGCAGCACAGGCTATATTTGGCTGACGGGTAGTACCTACGCTCGAAACTGGGGGCAGGTGATGACGATTCTGGCCTTTCTGCTCGTGTTGTTGCCAATAGCCTGGTGGCTAGCTCGCCGCTTCGATCTTTTGGTATTTGACGATAGCAGCGCGATGGGACTGGGACTTCCGGTGCGCCGCACCCGGCTGCTGGCCATGGCAGTGGGTGTGCTGCTGGCGGGCGGAGCGGTGGCCTGTGTAGGTACAGTTGGCTTCATCGGGCTGATTGCTCCGCATATCGTGCGTACGTTGATTGGGCACCATGTACGCCGCTCCATTGTTCTGTCGAGCATCTTGGGAGCAGTAATGCTGGTGCTGGCTGATACGATTGGCCGGACAGTGCTTGCGCCGACCGAAATTCCTTCCGGATTGCTGATCGCACTGATTGGTGCACCGTATTTCCTGTACTTGATGTATCGCTCCAATAAGAGTAAGTCAGTGTAGTTGAATATGTACACAAACAGGCTGTTTCCCAGCGGATTTTCTGTGGGGAAGCAGCCTTTATTATTAATTCTTCTACGTAGTCATTGGGCTTTATATTTACAAATCTAATAAAATAGATATAATGTTTTATATGGAACCGTCATTGATTTATAAAGCATTGTCAAATGAAACTCGTCGTCTAATTATGCTGTGGTTAAAAAAACCAGAAGAGTTTTTTGATGAACAGGCTTATCTAAAGCAAGGACTTAATTTTCAAATTGGTGTATGTGTGGGAGATATTCAGGCTAAATCGGGACTTGCGCAGTCTGTGATTTCAAGTTATTTATTAACGATGCAAAAATCCGGTTTGTTAGAGTCTGAGCGTATTGGGAAGTGGACGTACTATCGTCGGAATGAAAAAACAATCCGGGAATTTGCCGAGTACGTTCAAAAGGAACTATAAACTGAAAGGAGGTTTTTTTTCACATAACATATCTACAAATCTATATATATAATTAAATTGGAGGCTTATACTTAAAATGAAAAAGGTTAACCCGTTACTTATTATCATTCTGGCTTTAGGCGTATTCGGCATTATTACAACGGAAATGGGGATTATAGGTGTTCTCCCTCAAGTAACCCAAAAATTCCATGTATCAGCTGCCCAGGCTGGTTGGCTCGTCAGTATTTTTTCTTTAGTTGTTGCCATTTCAGGTCCGTTCTTGACCTTACTCGTTTCCGGCATGAATCGTAAAGTCATTCTATTAACCGCTGTATTCAGTTTTGTCATTTCTAATATTGTCTATGCCTATACCACTCATTTTGAGGTCATGCTCATTTTTCGTGTTCTTCCTGCTATTTTTCATCCTGTCTTTTTTTCGGTCGCTCTCGTGACTGCATCGCATCTTGTCCCCCCTGAAAAGAGTAGTAAAGCCGTCACCAAGGTTTTCGCTGGAATTACAGTAGGATTTGCGTTTGGCGTGCCTTTGACTTCCTATCTTGCTGAAAAGATATCGTTAGAAGCTGCTTTCTTGTTTGGAGCTGTCGTAAGCATGATTGCATTTGTGGGAATACTCGTATGGCTTCCTCCCCTGCCCGTTCAGGAAAAGATGTCTTATGGCAAACAGCTTGGTATATTACGTAAACCTCAATTGTGGTTCAACATTGTGACTGTTATTTTTATCTTTGCAGCTATGTTTTCGGTGTATAGCTACTTTGCCGAATATCTTGGAGAAGTAACTCTTATGAACGGGTCATGGATCAGTATGATGTTGATGGTCTTTGGAATCGTCATGATTTTTGGAAACTTTTTATTTGGAGGATTATTACATAAAAATCTGACAAAGACCGTTATCATGTTCCCATTGTTATATATGGTCATTTACGTATTCACTTATGCTCTGGGAGCTTCTTTCCTACCGATGGTTGTGGTTGTACTCATTTGGGGGGCCGTGCATTCCGGGGGGCTTATTATTAGTCAAACATGGTTAACCACTGAAGCGAAAGAAGCTCCAGAGTTTGGTAACAGTCTGTTTGTCTCATTTTCTAATCTAGGTATTACGATGGGAGCTGCTATAGGCGGCTGGTTTATCTCTCACTTGGGAATACACCAGCTCATCTGGAGCGGAATGATGTTTGCACTGCTAGCGTTTTTATCTATGATTATAAAAATAAAATTGTTCAATTCGAATGCAGCGGAAGTCAACGTGCGTTAAAATATGGAGAGATATTAAAAGAGTACTCTAGAAGATGATGACCATAAAATGATGCATGGGGTGATGTTGATTGAATTTCGTATGGACTTCGATCTTAATGACATTCGTAATCGTTATCGGGATCTTGGCGTTGCTCATCTGGGGAGTGATATCCTTAATTAAGCGTTTTCGCTAATCGCAATGAAGGGGTAGGCATCTCTATGTGTTGAATTTATATTATCTAACTGGGAGGAATAGATGAATATTCGAATGTATCACGATCTGGAGGCTCAATTGGAAGAGGAAATTTGGGCTCTTGGTGAGGAAGCAGCTCATATACTCCCATTAGATAGCAACTTGGCCGAGGAAAAAGCACAGAAGGCTTGGGATCTAATACCCGAGCCTAAGCATACATGGGGCATCACAGGGGTAACCTTGCATCAATACGTTCAAATTCTCAATTATAACGGACATACTCAGCGATCAGTAGAGCTTTTAAATGAGGAGATTTTAGATTTGGAAGGTGCAGGGTACCGGATTATACATGCTGAACCTTATATCCAGATGGCGGAAACACTTCTTCATCAGAGCAAGCCTGTATTAGCTCATGAATATCTCCAGAAGGCATACTCGATTGGGAGTGCAAGAGCATTTCGGGACCAGCCCAAGCTTTATCAAGAAATGGCGAAAAGTAAATCTCTGGATGAACAGGATATACTACTTCAATTTGCGGCGTTAGATGTGAATGCCAAACTTCTAAACGATTTAAAGGATAATCAATAACCAATGTAATGGTCCTATACAGTCCTAGACAAAATGCCGATTTGGATACGTACAGACAATGGGCTTATCAATTGTTTATGAGGAGGACGATTGCATTGAAATTAAAAGAAGTGCTCTTAGGCACACACAGTTTCGAAGCGATGAAAGCTTTTTACGGCTCTCTCCTGGATTTGCAGGTTGTAGAGGAGGGGGCTTCGCGGTTGTCGTTTCAAGTAGGGGAATCGGTTCTTGCTTTTCAGGAATCCTCCCACATGAAAAATGAGTTTTACCATATTGCTGTTACGATTCCAACGAATAAATTCATAGAAGCAAAACAGTGGATAATCGACCGTGGGATTTCATTGATTTCAAGACCCCAAGAAGATGAGTTTTTTTTCGAAAACTGGAATGCAACAGCGCTTTACTTCTATGATCCGGATCATAACCTTGTCGAGTTCATCGCTCACCATACACTCAACAACGCAGTCACTGAAGCTTTCGGGCCCAACTCTATACTTCGTATAAGCGAGATTGGTCTTCCGGTCGATGATGTTCCAGAGGTATCTAGAATAATTACCGAAACGTTCCAACTTAATTCATGGGGAGGGGCTGGACAGAAATTCGCGCCGCTAGGGGATGTAGAAGGATCATTTATAGTCATAGACAAGCAACGGCCTTGGTTTCCTGATGATAGGCTTCCGACCGTGTTCAGCATCAGTGTCTTGTTTGAAGGTCCATACTCTGCCAGTCTTTCACTGCATAATGGTCTGTATAAGTTGAGATCAAACTGAGTTAGGGCTTCGTAATATATATAAGCTGAACTTAAAAGTTTTATATAGTCCTGCTGCGCAGACGGATAGTGCATCCCATCTCCACCACCCCCGGATTTCTGGAATAAAGCTTACGATAAGGGGAAATCCGGGGATCATAATACATACAGGAGAGAATATATGAAAATTAGACTACTTCATTCAAATGAAAAATATCCAATAGAGCTCTTGTTACTAGCTGATCCATCGCACCAACTTGTTGAGGAATATTTAAAAAGAGGGGAGTGTTATGTAGCAGAGATTGACCATCATATTGTTGGGGTCTATGTTCTTTTACCTACAAGACCTGAAACAGTTGAGTTAGTGAATATAGCAGTATCAGAAGGTATGCATGGTAAAGGAATAGGCAGACAATTAGTAACACATGCAATTGAAACAGCCAGGGCACAAGGTTATAAAACGATGGAAATGGGCACAGGAAACTCTAGCATTGGGCAGTTAGCTCTCTACCAAAAATGTGGGTTCAGAATTGTTGGTGTAGATCTAGATTTCTTTGTCAGACATAACTATCTAGAAGAAATTTATGAGAATGGCATACAGTGTAGAGATATGATTCGTATGTCTCAGGATTTATAGAGCTTAATTTCTTTGCAAACCCTTCAAAGGTATCTTAAGTAAGGTTCTGAAAGGTATATGATATTGTGCCAAAAGATGGTACAATAAATTGCGGAAAGGCTATACAATCATTGGATTGCAATAGTCCTTTTTTAATAAGTTGATATCCTACTAAGTTCCTGATAAGGGGTGGTTACTTTGTACAACACAACAACCACGATACTCACAGAGATAACAAAATATATGAAAGATAATGATTTAATACTAAGTGATTTAGCTAGAGAAGCCGAAATGAATCCGGGCACCATGAGCAGTATTATTAATGGGAACCGCACTCTTTCAGTGGATCAGCTAGACCGAATTACAAAAGCGATGGGGCATCCCGTCGGCTATTACTACGAACGGTATGTGGCTGAGTATTTAACAGAGGCTAATCCGAATTGGCGTCGAATGAGTCCTTTTATACATAATTGTGCGAAATTAAACAAGCTGGACTGCATTCATGATGTGGTCAATCTTTTGATGGATAAGTTGGGCTATTCAGAATCCTTATTTGAGCTTGCTGAAGAGCTGTTTAAAGAAGAATGTTATGAAGCGGCAACTATTCTGTACGAGAATGTAGCTATGAGTGAGAAAAAACAGTATTCGGAACGTTTAGCAATTTGCCAATATCGACTGTTCCAAACGAGGCAAGGAGATAATCAAGAAAAAAATTATGATGCGGTTGTTCAATTTGAGGCTTACGTGGAACGTTTGGATGAAGCGGACCAGTTAGATGCGTTAAGAGATTTAGTAAATACTTGTCGTTCATTGCGAAAGTGGGATAAGGCAAGTAACTTTGCTACGGCTTTGGGCAATAAAGCTGAAATACAATATAAAATTGACCAGCAGCATACAAAGAGTGAGCAAACAAAGAAGCCTTTTTATCCTCCATTTGTTTATTGGGCATTTTCGCATTTAATTCGTGCTGAAATTTGTGATGCTAATAAAGATTATGAGACAGCGCTTCAGCATATTCAAAAGTATGCCGATTTAAGCTGGGTAGAAGAAAAAGATGATACAACTTTAAAATGGAAAAATCAATTTAAAGAATGGGCCGACGCCAATACTTATGTGAATAGGCTTATGTCTGGCGATGTAAGCGTACTCTCTGATTATGTTGCTTATTTTTCTTCGAAGGAAGATGAAATACTTCCCGCAATAGATAACATAATCGAGGCGGCTAATCGATACAATATAAATGTAGATCATATACTTGCATTGTTTGAAGTAGAAATTCAATCTTTTTTGAATGAACAAAATCGAGTAGGCGTATATACTCAACAAATTATTTTAGAACGTTTTACTCATTTCTCCAATGAATTAGCAAAATACTATTTGAATAAAGGGATATATCCAGAAGGGTTTCGTTTTTTGTTGAGTTGTTTGGAAAAATCTACAGCTATTAATAATAAATCATATATAATCAAATGTGTAAGACTCTATGAGTCCTATCAAGAGTATGCATCACCTGAAACAAAGACAGCTTATAGAAATTTGATTAAAGAGGTGGAGGAAGATGAAGCATAAAATTGTTCTAACCATATTGGTGACTAGCTTTCTATTAATGACGATAGTGGTTGCTCCTTTCCAATATCAAGAGTTTGGGTCTAGATACGAACCAACAGGGCACCACGGGGGAATCTAAGAATAAAAAGTCTCCAGTATAAGGCACAGTAGAACCTAAAAAATTACTATTATTAAGTGGTTAGATGGAATGATCCGTCTAGCCTTTTTATTGCGTGTTTTGCTGTATATAAGCAATATGAGGAAATCTTCTTTTGAGAAATATATGTAAAAAGTGCAAAAATGTTATGTGTGCTGTTGTAAACAACTGAAGGGTATATGACTTTGTTCCAAAAGACAATGATGGACTAAAGTAATTCTTACTAACTGTTTCTCATTACATGGTTTAATTATGTATCATATGCCGAGTCTACGTTGAAAGGGTGGTTTATCTATGGAGATCACACCTACGATTAGAGCAGAAGTTCAAACCTATCTGATAAGAAAAAGCTTAACCATGACCGAGTTTGGTCACATTATTGATTTGAATGTAGGAACAGTTAGTGGCATTGTGACGGGCAACCGACCTATTTCTGTTCACCAGCTAGATCGTATCACTATGGGTATGAATTTGCCACCGGATTATTTTTATGAACGTTATATTGATGAATGTATTGAAGAAGAACCGCTCAACTGGCGAAGAATCAGCCCTTTTTTGTACCGATGCGTGGTGTTAGGACGACTTGATTGCTTGCGAAGAGTTGTAGGTATGTTGCTAGATAATCCTGTTTATCTTCCTTCACTTTTTGAAGTAGCCGAGGATTCTTTTAAAAAGGGTAATACTGGAGCAGCGGCGTTCCTTTATGAAAACGTGTCAGAAGGGGAAAAGTATCAGTATTCAGAACGATTGGCGGTTTGCCAGTATCGATTGTTTACGATTCGTATTGGAGACGATCAAGAGAAAAACTATGATGCAGCCATTCAATTTGAGCCTTACGTTGATCGATTAGATGAGGTAGATCAGTTAGATGCCTTAAAAGACTTGGCGAATACATACCGCTCGTTACGAAAATGGGATAAAGTAGAACTATTCGCTAAAGCAATGGGAGACAAGGCAAAAATTCAATACAAACTGCAACAACAGCGGCATCATGTACACAAAGACAATTCGAAGAAACCTAATTTTCCTTTGTTTGCGTATTGGGCATTCTCGCATTTACTTCGTTCACAAGCATGTGGTGAGAGGAAAGACTATGAAAAGGGACTTCAACACATTAAAAAATACGCTGATTTAAGTTGGGTTACTGATACAGATGAAGAAGCTTTGAAATGGAGAAAAAAGTACGAAGACTGGGCAGTAGTAAACACGTATGTTAATAAGCTTCTTTCTGGCGATAAGAGCGTTCTTTCTGATTATGTAGCTTATATTTCTTCAAGAAAAGATGAGATTCTTCCCGCACTTGATATTATGATTGAGGCAGCTAACCGATACCATTTTGATGTAGATAATATTTTAAAGCAATTCGAAGAAGAAATCATCTCCTTTCTGGAGCAGAAAAAAGTTGAAGGATTGTATACTCAACGATTCACAACGGAGCGATACACTCATTTCGCAAGGGAATTGGCGATCTATCTTTTGCGCAAGGGGAGGTTTTCAGAAGGCTTTACATTTTTGTGTAGCTGTTTGGAAAAGTCTGCTGAAGCTAATAATAGAATACAAGCAATCAGATGTATGAGGTTGTTTACACATTTTAAAGAACATGCATCTGCTCACACGAAGGAAGTCTACGGAAATCTAATTAAAGTGGTTAATGAAGATGAAGAGTAGGTTGATTCCACCCTCCTAGTATCCAGTTTTATGTCAGTAGCATTAGTAATTATGATCCAACTGGACAATATAGAGGAATGTTGGAATAAAATAGTCTCAAGTTTAAGATCACAATAGACCTAGAAAATTAACTATGATCAAGAGGTTAGATGGAATTATCCGTCTAGCCTTTTTTAAATGGCCTGTTTTGCTATGCATTAATAAGCTTCCACAAGTGACTTAGCTTAGACTTTTATCTGTCAAATGCTTATTCGATCATTGAAAGAATATACAATGTAGAAAGTAGTATTTTAATAACAAGGCATATTGCCTATTCCCTTCATTTCCCTTATGATAATTGCACTACTACCAAAGAAGGAGATACATATGAAGAAAGCTATTCTACTATTATTAATGTTTGTTATTTTAATTCCATCACAAGTATTGGCAGCAACATCTACAAAAGCAATGTCAACAAGTGAAATCGAAAAAATATACTTTGAGAATTACAAAGATCGTGTGAAGGAAATTAAAATTGCACAAAAAAAACTTAATGCTGTTCTGGGGGCAGAAGTTCGTGAGCTAACTCAGAGATTAAACCAAGCATCTGCGCGCTATAAAAACGAAGTGAAAAATAAATCTAGTAAAGTGGTAATAGCTCAAGCCAAGGCTGATTGTGATAAATTAAAGAAGCAGCTCGGCGTGGCTAAGGTGGAACTAAATAAAACAGTTAAAAATTATAAAAAAGAAAGCGAACAAGCATTAAAGGATATTGCAAATCAGAAAGCAGAGCTTATAAAATTCATTAAGAATCACACAGCAGGAAAAGATAAACTTACAGAGTCTCAATTTAGCAAGCAAGTTAATGGAGGTATTATGTCGATTGACGGCTCATTTACTGGCATTTTAAAAATGTTGACGGAAGCTGAATAATGGTGAGTAAAGGCAGCAGGTATCACCTGTTGTCTTTTTAATTTAGGCTTAGAATGGAAGTCCTTGTTGGAGACTTTGGATTGCTGTGAAATGGGGACAAGAGGATATATGGATATGGATGAAATAAATTTGTTCATTTTTATATAATGAAGTACGATTAGCGAGGAGAAAAATGTATGAATCGTAAGTTTTTTATCATGGCTTTGATAAGAGGTATTTTCGGGTATTTCCCTTGTGGGCTGGGAGTTGCAGTATTATTGGAGGCTTATAGCAGATATAGTCTAAGAGGTTTTTTAATTGGAGCTACATTTTTCCTTATCGGGGGATTAGTGCTTTACTTCACAAGACGCTATGAATCATCAGATTGGTTACTTTAGATAAAGCAAATATTACATTAGAAGGAGTATATGATGTTATCACCAAAACAAGAAGAGAGCCTTAGTAAATTTATGAGTAAAATTCTTAGGCATACACCAGAACAGTTTGGAATTAAGTTGGATCATGAAGGTTATTGCCACGTGCAAGACTTAATTTCAGCCATTAAATCAGAGAATAGATGGTCGGATATAGGAGAAGCAGGAATTGATCAAGTCGTAACTAATTGTCCAAAGAAGCGATACCACATGGTAAATGGATACATACGAGCGAACTACGGGCACAGTACAGGAAGATTAGATTACAAAGAATCCATTCCACCAACTGCTCTTTATCACGGAACAAATAGCAAAGTAGTTGATAAAATTATTACCGAGGGCATTAAACCAATGGGGAGAAAGTATGTTCATCTATCTGAGACACTTGAATTTGCAACATTGGCAGGTAAGAGACGTGGTGAATTAGTCATTCTTGAAGTCGATACAGTAAAATCGCTGGCTAATAATGTAAAGTTCTATATCGCTAATAATGGTGTTTGGCTTGCCGATTTTGTGCCCCCACAATATTTGGAAAAAAATTTAATACTGATATTTTCGTTTATATTAAAAAGAGGCATTTATACAATACTTTTGACATAGTAAATCCGTTTATATCAGTCCATTTGTCACATAATATAAAAGGAAATTTCAGGTAACAGGTGGATATCCCTAAACATCTCCTTCTGATAAGATTATTTCCATCTAAATTAAAATGGACGTGATCAATTGGGGAGAATATTGGTTCCACCTGATAAGCTAATGGAAGTGGCTGACCAGTTCTTGCATGGTAAACACGAAATGGAACGTATGTTGAATTTACTGAATGGAAGAATTGATTTTGTCCAACAAGGTTGGTCTGGTGCTACCCGAGAGAGGTTTTTCCAAGATTTTCAGGTCTCTAGACAATCCATGGGCGTGACGCTTGAACGACTTTCTACGGTTGCACAAGAACTCATTTTTATTTCAAAAAACTTCACACAGGTAGATGGAGAAAAAGTCGTACTGGATGTGCCGGGGAATGGTGTGCCTGTTAAAACGGCATCAAGCGGTGAAGGTTGGTTACATAAAATTTTTGAACAGATCGGAAAAGCGGAGATCACCAAGGCTGAAGCCCAGATGGAAGCTAGCAAGCTTCAAGGAGAAATTCTGTGGGATACTGCTCAGGGAGCAAAAGGAGCTATTCAGGAAGATTTAACCTTGGGAATGCTGCCCGACAAAGACCGTGACTATGATCATCCTATGGCTGCTAAAGTAGGTGAAATTCTCGGTCACGTAGCTACGACATTGCAGGGAGCTGGTGAGGTAATCGTTGGAACAGGTGGAGAAGGATTATCAGTTGCTGTTTCATCTACTGGAGTTGGTAGTATAATCGGAATACCTGGATTGATTGGCTCAGCAGCTTTAGCGGCACATGGAGGTACAACCGCAGTTAAAGGCGCAAGCGGAATAGGGAAGAGCTCAGCGGAATTGTGGCAGATGGCGAAAGGAGAAGGTGGAGGTTCATCTAATTCTACTCCATCTTCGGGAGCTAAGGCAGAAAAGGCTCCACATGTAATCGAGGGAACTCACAATAATAATATAGGGAGTATAATTAAGGAAGGAAATAAGACGAAATATACAAACCCTGCTGGCAATGAATTGACATGGGTTGATCAACATCCCAAAAATATTAACCGGGATATTGAGAACTTTATGAATAGCTCAGATGTAGGAAAGGCAACTGAAGCAAAAGTAGCTGGCTTTTTAAAAGAAGAACGGGAAGTCACTGGTTTTGGACAAAAAATTTTAAAGAAAGATGGTCAATTTGCAGGTGATTTAGATGTAGTTACAAAAAATGAATTAATTGAGGTTAAGGCTTCAATCAAAGCAGTTAAAGAAGGACAACTTGAGAAAATGACAATTGCGACTGATAAGCTTTATTTTAATCCAGAACAGAAGAAAGTTATACTTTATATCGATAAGCCTTTGGGCAATCTATCTCAAAGTAATATAGAAAAATTAGATAATATCAAGAAGCTAGGAGTAACTGTTGTAAATTCCTTAGAGGAATTAAGAAAGGTGGTTAAGTGATGGGAAGTTCGGCTTTTATTTTAATAGAACGAGAAAAATATACACCTGAGAAATTACTGGGAGATGCAATCGTAGCTGCCTTTCATGCAGATGCTGGATTATATTTTGACAATGATAAAAAATATAAGAACGAACAGTTTTTTTCAACAACTCTAAATATATCTTATAACCCACTGGGTGCTGAAAATAACCAGCAGTTTATATTCTATATTGACGGAATTGATAATTACGAAATTAATTATGAGCATGATGAAGATATTAGTGGATTAGATTCAAGCTTATCCTTGTATCAAGTAGGATGTATTGAAGATGTTTATGGTGTTGAAGAGCTGATTTTTCGATTTATATATGAATATCTCAAGCTAAATCCTACTGA
The DNA here is from genome assembly GCF_038592955.1 of Paenibacillus sp. FSL H8-0168. Taxonomy (NCBI): domain Bacteria; kingdom Bacillati; phylum Bacillota; class Bacilli; order Caryophanales; family Paenibacillaceae; genus Paenibacillus; species Paenibacillus sp. FSL H8-0168. Next base: position 1,801,851 of record NZ_CP151948.1, read on the forward strand.
CTATTTTTGGATTCCTGATTACGATTGGGTCTACAGTTGGGAAGATATGCAGAAGTTCAGATCTCTGCCCTATGATCCAAACTGGTGCTATAAAAATCCTAAATCAATATAATTCACAACGATTAATGAATATCTATAAGCTTGCTCCTTTAACAGTAAAATGGGAGCAAGCTTTTTTCATAGTAATTTATCTGATAAAGAAGATAATTTGCATGCACCTAAGAATTAAGAGGCGGGTTTAAACAGGAGAGTCTTCAATCAGGCTACTAACTTAGCGATATGGGTAAAGTATACGGAAGGTGCGTGAATGTTATGAAGTATGATACATTCTTAAAATTATGGGAAGAACAAAATAGTCTAATGAGACTATTGTTCTGTGAAAATAAAGTGTTAGACTGAAAAACAAAGCATTAGACCGTGAAAAATAAAGTTGTAGAATGGCAGCCGGCATTAGCCAACGGGCAGGATAACGCAACCATTAGATGGACTTATGGTTCTCATATGATACAATTTATCCCAGAAGTATCTTCGCGGGTTCATGAAAAGCAGCGATGATGAACTAATAGGAGACCAACACAAAAAAGTGGTAGTTTTATGGATATGCAATAGTTTACTATAGGGTCTTATTCCTCGGTTCGTCTAACCGATTGTAACGGAGACTTCATGAAGTGCCTGGAGAGATGGAAATAAAAGTGTTGCCTGACAATGGACATAGCGGGACTGGAAGAGCGGAAGTGACAAAGCCCATAAGCGTAGGTCACAGCTCATAATACGAACGGAGAACTATTGCTTAACCAAGAAATTACTGGAAAGTGCGGAGGATAATTTGGATCGCAATTCGCTGGAATCGAGTGGAGATTCACTTCGCAGACAACTGGTGGCACTACGCGCCGAATGGAACTTGGTACTAAAAGGAGGGGCAGGACATATGCAAGAAGAACAGGAAATATTCGCGGGCGACGGATATAACAGGTCGTACGCAATGGCTACGGGTATGCCGATTTTGAATCTTAGGGGTAGCATACCGCGTGAAAGTAACGGCCAACTACCGTTTCCGTGGGTGACAACGGGCATCAGGATTGATAAAGAACAGATGTTGGAAACCGTTATGAAGCAAAAGACACTCGAGTATTTGTTTAATATGCAATTCAGTAAGGAGGAAATGACCGACCGCAATTTGGTTGTAGGCTGTTATGAATACAGGAATCCAAATGACAAGGAACAAATAATGCTATATGCGCTGGTTTCGTTGAAGGAATTTCTCGCGAGATACGGCGATGAACGGACATTGGAGATTCTGATGCGAGTTGGCTGCACATACGAGAAGATTATGGAGGAATGTGATGAAGCCATTAAAGAACACTTTGCAGTGTTGCGCCGGTCACTTCATTTAAAGAATTTGAGGGACAAATATGATGTCGTTTACGAGTGGAGTGAAGAGGAAGGGGTAAAGACGTACATAAACAGATACACCAAATCGAGTTATAAGAAGATTAAAGCTAAATCATTCGAAGAGTTGACCAAACTCTATGATGAGCAACGGAAGAAGGATGCGAAGAAGACGTTCGCGACTCTGGAACCGTTAGAAGCATTTATGCAAGCATAAGAAAACCGCCCCTTTACGGGGCGGTTATTCAACATTTCCTCGAACGAAGATTCGAGGAATATCCAGCGATAGAGAGGATTCTCGACAGTCGCATCAGAAAGTGCTGACCCGTACGCCAGATATGGTCGAATGGGGACTGATGGAAGACGTTGATCCAGCCGATTATTTCGGCAAAACCATAGAGGTAGAACGATTTAAGGCGATTGGAAGCCTAGCGATTCAGGGAGAATTTATCGCCTCGGTGTGTTTCTTACTGACGGCAATCCGATCGGCAGCACCGAAACGGTTGTAGATATCAACGGGGATGGCATGTTCTCGCTCCCCAGTGGCAAGCCGCTGCAGAGTATAAGTGGCAAGTCCTTCGAGGCGTGGCAGCGCGACTGGCTGGATCGGTACGGCGGATGACAAGAACCTCATCTTGTATCAAATAAACTTTATCAAAACAGCCAGTCTTATCGCATGAAATAATTTTGCACCACTTGTTACGCTAACAGAGAACGTTAGTTCAATAAACCAGCGGCAGTCTAGGACTTTATTTTCAGGTCCTTGACTGCCGCTAGTTTTATATTTGGGTCAGTCTAAAACTTATTATTCCAAGTCTGACGATTTAGCAATTCAGAATCAGCTTAGGACCAACAAATCCAGTCTAAATCTTTATTTTCATCGGACAACTATTAGAGAGGAGGGATTTAAGAATCAGAAATTTTTTATCATGGATTTGATAAGAGGTATTTTCGGTTATTTTCATTGTGGGCTGGGACTTGCAAAAATATTGGAGGCTTATAACAGATACAGTCTAAGAGGTTTTTTTAATTGGAGCTACATCTTTCCTTATCGAGGTTTGGGGCTTTACTTCACAAGGCGCTATGAATCATCGGATAGGTTATTATAGATAGACAAATATTTTATTAAAGGAGTATACAATATTAACACCAAAACAAGAAGAGAGCCTCAGTAAGTTTATGAGTAAGATTCTGAGATATACACCAGAACAGTTTGGTTTGAGCTAGACCATGAGGGTTATTGTTACATTCAAGACCTGATTCAAGGGATAAGATCAGAGAATAGATGGGCCGATGTTAGTGAGTTGGGTATCAAGCAAGTAGTAAACTATTGTTCAAAGCAAAGATATGAGATTGTTAATGGGTACATAAGAGCTAATTATGGTCACAGTACAGACAGGTTAGATTATAAGGTGGCTACTCCACCAACCATTCTCTATCATGGTACAAACACAAAGGTAATCCATAATATTTTCAATGAAGGAATTAAGCCAATGGGTAGAAAGTATGTACATCTGTCGGAATCCCTTGAGTTTGCAATTTTAGCAGGCAAAAGACGTGGGGAACTAGTGATCCTCGAAGTAGACACAGAAAAGGCATTAGCCAATCAAGTAAAGTTTTATAAAGCCAATCATGGTGTTTGGCTTGCCGACCTTATATCCCCACAGTACTTAAAGAAGCTTGAATAAAGTGTAAACCTAGAACATTAACGATGATAAAGGGACTAGATGGAATGATTCGTCTAGTCTTTTTGATATAGCATGTTTTGCTATACATAAATAATCCTCCTATATTTTGAACGTATCCACGAGCGTCCACACTTACCCGCAAATGCCGCATAAAATATTCCGGGTAAACAAAGAGGAGGTGCATGTAATAACCATGATACACATGGAACCCGTACAAGTGGGTGAGCATACATTTATCGGAGTCGAGGTCAAACTGCCTAAAACAACGCTACTGACTATCTCCAACTCCCGTGGTTACATCATGTGTGGTGCGTCTAAGATGCGGCTATTTTAGGGGATACAAAATTTTCTTTATTTAAGCCTTGAAGTCAAGCAGGACAAGCTTTCATAGCTTTTTTCAATTTACTGATCTGTACTGATACATTCTATTAAAATCTTATAAATGACTGAATTTTGTGACCGCATTTGTGACCTTTTGAAGGGGAGCAAGCATGTGACTGTGCATTTTACTCCTGTGAGGTCTGCTAAAATGGTTGTTTGAGTTGAGCCATAAAAAAATCTATTAAAAAGAAGATATTTGTATATGGACAAAATGATCGTACGATATAGCATCCTTTGGAACAGTGGTTTTGGAAAATTTATTCTAAAGAAAAAAACTGCAACTATGAATTATGAATTGATCTCAAAAGATTATAAATATCAGCAGGATAGCATAGTAAACAAGATAAGCTCAAAGAAAGCGTTAAGCCAACACAGATTAAAGTTACGGGGATTTTGAGACTTCCCTGTTTATAATGTGAATAACAGCCTTAAAACGAATGTGAGAGCTTACAAAGGACAATATATGTTTAATTCATTACAAGTTCATGTGAAGTATCAATTTTACACACGATATAATTTAAATTTAATATGTTGTTCATATTATATTCACTATCGTTACATTTATTTCAAACTATTGTTTACTTATGGTAATTTTTTCTCTATGATAGATCTGTATCCCAAATAAGAGAGGATGATTGAGATGAAAAAGAAACTTTTAGTTGGCTTGTTGACTGTTGTTGCGTGTTTCACTCTTGGATCAACATCTTTTGCTGCAAGCACTGAAACAGCAAACCCCAACAATGTATCAACGGCAAGTGTTGTAACTCCTTCTGCGACAAAATATATCACTTGGCAAATTGTTTTACCAAAATCTCAGTTCCCTACCCTTGGAGATATTCCAACAACTACTAGTTATAACGTAGATCCATATCGTGGAACATTAACGCTGAGTTCAGTCGATGGACAAACTGGTTACACTTGGACAGTCACTTATGCTGGATGGGTTACTTATTAATATTTAAAAATGTATAAGACCTCCTTGAGTATTTTTATATATTTGAGGAGGTTTTAACCTCGCATATTTGTTGAAGTTGCATTTTATTAAAATCTTTATTTTGTCTTGATTCTTTCTTCTTCAAATAAAAGTGAATTATCTTTATTATCTCTAGTACTCCATATAAAACACCAATTTTACCATCCAGTTGCCCCATATTGACGGTGACTGGATTGATGTCGTGCGATTTGAGCAGTTTGGAAATCATACGACATCGCACGGTTCAAAGCCAACTCAACAAAACTATACCTCGGTAAACAAATCACCCATAAGAAAATGAAGTATACAAATACCTCAAGCACTTTTCAACAAATTACATACGGACAAGGAAAGAACCGCAGACTAACCATTATTGGAAATAGCCCTACGGTTCTTATATCTCAGTCATTGAATAAAGGGTTATGGTTTTCTTGCTTTGATGACAAATGTTACAGGAAGCATCTTTGCCTTTTTTGCAAAATCGCTGTTCCGTGATTGTATAATTTCGTCATCAGACTCTTCAATCATTTGCTCAATTACAAACCCCGCTTTTGATAACGCATTCACATAAGTTGATAGTTTACGATCCGATAATGTTAGCTCATTTTCATCAAGAGATACCGAATACCAAGATTCATCGAAATAACTCTTTTTAAAAGCAAGCATATTATTTTCTGCAACAACACATTTGTGTATAGGGTGAGACCAACTGAAAATAAATACGCCATCTTTTTTTAGGTAAGAAGCGATCCTGCAAAAAGTACCATCGAGGTCAGTGGTCCACCCTATGGCGTAGACCGAATATACAAAGTCAAAATAATCCTCAGGTATTCCGCATTTTTCCTCCATGGGAGAACAAACTAAATTTGCTGAAAGACCAGACGCTGTCAAAAGTTGCCTTGTCTTTTCGATTTGGTTTTCTGATATATCCATACCCCACAGTTCAGATGCTTTTCGTTCCCCCATATATTGCAAAGATTGACCACTTCCACAGCCTATCTCCAGCATTTTTTTTCCCCGAGACATCGCCAAAGAGTTGGCATTTTTCTTCTGAGACAAATGCTCCATATAAAGGTAGTGAGATTGCCAGCAAAACATCATTTCCTTTTGTATCCCAAAATAAGCTGTTTGTCTTATGAATAACATTCTTATCCATGTCGATCGAGGTGGCGACACCAATTTCTCCAGCACCAATAACGTTTGTTCTATAAACAGAATTTTTGTTCATGCAGACATCCTTTCAACCTATCTTTTTGATCCTAATAAAAAGGTAAGTATGGAGAACGTACGTTCCTTTTTTGTGATAGTACCATACATTTCCATATATTTCAATGCGTTAGTGTAATCTCCGTTCGGCTTTGTTCATTCTAGTAATCATGAGATAAATAAAAATTCCAAATTCTTTGGCACTTTCATCACCATTTTACCAATATCTCAAGGAGGAAGATACCTAATGACGAAAAAAGCAAACAAGCAATCCATCATCGACATTATACGAATGAAGCCAGTTTGGGATTCAAAAGAAGTTGCTGGAAAAGATTTGGACTATTACCACGTAACCGATGCTCTAAATCGAAAATGGCAGACTATTGGCCTTTACGTGTCAGACGCTATCCAAGTGTTTGAGTATGGTAATGACGACACATGGACTCGCATTATTGAGCCAGCACCGTACAATCCTGACCTGTCCACCCATGGTCTAATCAACATGCTCAATATTTCCCCTGAAGCTTGGCGTATTCGCAATGACATGCACATCATATTGAACACAGTTGAACGCCGCAATGAGTATGTAAATCGTATCGTCAACGTTAATCGTGAAAGTAGATTTCTTTTACTACACCAAATGAAAGATGAATATTTACAGCACGATCAACTTACAGATGAACACTTTATGTATTTGTACGCTGTGAACCCTGTGGAAGCCTTGTCCATATATTTCTTGCAGCCTATTGATATTATCGCTTATTGGGAATGGGAAGCTGCTGGAGGCACATGTGAGCAGGCTATACAAAACAAACGTGAGGAACCTTTATTACCGTTTATTCAGGCTATCGAACGTGCTGAGGATGAAGCGAGAGGGATTGTTTCAGGCTTCTAATGTGTCACATGACACAACTATATACCGAATGGAGAAATACATATATGACAATCGCACTGAACAACCAAGAGGTAGTTAATTTGACCGCTACGGAAATTCCGTATCACACTGACCTGACAATTGAAAAAGCTCTGTTACTTTCTCGATATCTCACCTAAAGCAACTATCATCATCGACTCAATGAAGTTTATGCTCAATACGGTCGAGCAACTCAACGAATTTCTTGAACGTAAAACATCTAATATGAGTGAACTGTCCCTTCTCACTTAATGAGGAAAGAACGTATTGATTCGCAAGGAGACACCGATAAAGCAACATTTACTTATGACTATTATCGAGACAAGCAAGCAGCGTTGGAGAAATTGTTCCAAGAGCCTATGCAGCCTTTCAAACTCAAACGTTTCAAAACGGATGATCCTGAACTTATTTATGACACATATGTATCATGGGGTAAATATTCAACATCGCTAGAGGTTGCTTTGTTTATTTAGTCCCACTTCTCATCTCTCTCATAATACTATAGACCCATTACCCAAGACATGGTAAACTATTGGTATTATTTGAGAGGTGGGACTGTTTTAAATGAACTCGTGTATTAATTGCAATAATCCACTAGAAGATGAAAGTTTATTTTGCAACAAATGCGGAGCTAAACAAAAAGATGATCGGCAGTTTAACGATAATCATGTTGATTCAGTCGATAATTCAGTTATTAAAAATAAACGGAAATTATCTAAAAAAATTCTATTTATCACTGCGGCTATCTGTGTATTGTTTATTGTGTCAGTTGTTATCTATTTAAATACTCCTGAACAAAAGGCTAGAGCAACAGTGGACAATTACTTAAATGCCATACAACATGGTGAGTCTGTAAGTAAATTTAAAAATGAATATTTTACTGATTATGTAAATGTGTTGGATTTCAAATATATTAACACTAGAGAACATTTAAGTTATGACGGTAAGCAAACTCTCACCCTTGATGAAGATTGGTACAACAAATATGAGAAACAAAAATTTTCTAGCTTTATGGGTTTTTTGATAGTTAAGGAAGCTGAATATAGAGAAAATACAGATTACACTATTCTAGAGAGTAATAGTGAAAAATTAGTTGTCAGAGACAATAAAGTTGGACATTCATTTTCCTTCTTATACGATATGCAAGTAACAAACACCTCAGGTACTCCTATCTATAAAAGGGTTGTATTTGATGTCGACAACTTCTCTGGTAAATATAAAATCTCTGATATCATAGAAAAGTACTAGTACGATACACTATAATTACTCTTGCGATCTTATATTAACTGATGCGGGTAGTTGCTTTTCCGTTTGTTTATACTATTTATAGAAAATGAAATCGATTTCGAAAATATTAAGATGGATGAATAAGTAAAAGCGCCTGTAATGGGCGTTTTTTTGGATTTATTTAAATATGAAACAAAATTCTTCCTTATTATTGGTACATTGTGCTAATATACTAGGTATATAATACCAAAAGGGGTTGTGGAAGAGTGAAAAATAAAGTATTAGCTAGTTCATTCGCCTTAGTATTGATTCTTTCCAGCGCTACAGCATATGCTCATCCGGGTAGAACTGATTCGAATGGTGGGCATTATTGTCGTACTAACTGTGCTAAGTGGGGGCTTCAAGACGGGGAATATCATTATCATAATGGCGGAGGATCTTCTTCAAGTAGTTCCTCATCTTCGAGTTCGAGTAAATCGACTCCTAAAAAGAGCACTGCAAAGCCTAAAGCAGCGAAGCCAGCTTATAAAGAATCTGGATTAAGAGTTTACGTGAACGGAAATAAATTAAGCTTTAGTAGCGAGCCATTGATTTATCAGAATACAAACTTGGTTCCTCTTCGTGAGATTGCTGAAGGCTTGGGTGCTACCCTGAACTATGATAATACTAGTGGTACAATTGGCGTAACTAAAGGAAATAGCAAAATGACACTTACCATTGGAAGCAAAATAGTGTTTTACAATGGATCATCTGAAACGGTGAGCGCAGCACCTAAAGTAATAAAGGGAGTTACATATGTTCCTGCTCAGGTATTTGCTAGGGGATTAGGTGCAGGAATTGAATTAGACAGCATTAATAACTCTCTGAAAATAACATATTAGAGCCATGTAAATGAGCTAGAGAATCTATTTTAATTCCTCTATATACACCAAAAAAAGTATCACAGGTTTAGAAAGTTACATAAAATCTGTGATACTTTTTTTGCTCGTGTGTTTATAACTGTGTTGTAAGTAAAACCATGATTTTATTAGAATGCATAAGAAAGAAATCTAGTGGAGGATTAAGCGTGGAAATTATAACTAAATATTTGCCTTTAGTCGGAACTGGATCTGTAGTCGCATTAGCCATATTAATTTTCAAAGCTATTGCGTTAATTAACTCAACTCCTCTTGAAAAGCTATTGTACAAGAGTAATAAGAAATATATGGTAACACCACTGTCAATTGCTCTAACGGCTGCTTCTACTGCTGCATTAATTGTCATCATGGGTTTTTTTACAGGTGATATCAAAACTATAAAAGACTTCAAGGGAATAATATTAGGAGCTTCAATTCTTAGCTTTTTATTATGCTTAATTATTTATGTGACTTTATATTTTGTAGCAAAGAGGATAGGAAGAGTATACTATTTTACAGATAATATAAACGGCACAGATATTGAGCTTTACTTATTAAAAACTACTGATGAGGGTTATATTTTATTGTCTGATAAACCAGACATTTATTCTAGGGATGGATTTAAGATATTAAAGAAACAAGAAGACATACTCAATAAGAAGATTTATTCAAAGACAATCAATTCATAGTATTGGAGATGTTGATCTAAAAATGAATCTAAACCAGTATTATACTATGACCTACACACTAAACAGTGGAATCAAAGGAAGCGTAAACCTATCCAGCAAACAAATACAGGATTGGATAGAATCTTATCGTGTAGGCAGTAAATATGTAACCACAGTTGGTAAAGAGTACTTCGGATTGAATCCTGAGCTTGTAGCAGACTTTAAAGTACATAATGAGTTCAGTGAGCAAAGGGAATATGTAGCAGCAATACAGCAACCAGCGGTTGCGAGTAAGGCTAAAGACCAATTAGCAGACGCATACAATCAGCATAAGGTTTTGATTCAGGTAGAGTGTAAATGTGGAGCTTCATATGTAGAGGAATCAGCGTACAAGAGGAACAAATGGGGCTGTAAAGAGTGTGGTGATATTGTTTTCCTGGATAGTAAAAAGGGTATGGTGGAAACAGTAAAGGGTAAGGCTTGGTATATGACTAATAGGTATTTTGTTGAGAGAGGCTGAGGATTTAACACTGCATTAGACTCAGTGGTGTCAGGGAGGATTATATACAAACCTAAATCATTAAGAGGGGACTATTTAATGAAATTATGCATAGATACTAATTATTTTTTGGATTTTTATCGTCAAGGAAAGGAAAGCTTGAAGATTTTAAATGATATAGAAGGGATTTTAGAGAATATTGTTTTTCCAGAACAAGTTTATAAAGAGTTTCAACGTAACGTAACTAAGGTTCAACAAGATGAAATTAAAAAATTTAAGTCAAGCATTACTTCGTATTCCCCATCACGACAAATTCGGGAGCTTAAAGAGTACAAAGAATATGAGAGAATCAAAAAGGATTTTGAGGCTAAAACGAAAGAAATTATCAATGTTCTTAAAGAAATTTCGGAAGATCGAAGTAAGGATGAAATATACAATTATATCCAAGAAATTTATAACAACAAAGAAGTTGTTCAACTGAAAAATAACTTGACTTTAATTGAAAAAGGGCGAAATAGACAACTACTTGGGAATCCACCGGGAACAAGTGATGTGACTATAGGAGATGAGGTGATTTGGGAAGCGTTATTAGAAAACGTTAAAGATGATTTAATTATTATTACAAATGATAGGTCATTTAAAGATAACAAAATTTATTTGCAGGACGAATTTAAGGAAGAAACAGGGCATCAATTGTTTATCTTAGAAAAGTTATCAGATGCGATTAAGAAATTAGGTGAAATTCCTTCTGATGCACTTATAAAATATGAAAGTGAAACATTATTAGACCCTTATATGGATGAAATAAGTAAACTGCCTGAATTTAAAGACTTCTCTAATGCTGTTTATGCTGCTGGATCAGGAATAGCCATGTATATCGAAGGAATTGAACGAATAAAAGGTGTGGAATTTATAAGATTGTATGTTGGAGAGAGTAACGAAGAGTATAATGTACGTTGGAATACCTTCTTTCATAGTAAACAAGGTAACAAAATACTAGTTTATGATGTCATAGATAATAAAGCTATTTCACTCTCAGAATGGAGAGAAAAATATAAAAATAAACCGTTCATATAATCAATATCGTGGAGAGTTTATCACGCAGGGACACACTGTCCCATCGACTGGTGAGAAGAAAACTGTGGAAGAGATGACTGTTAAAGAAATAAGATTTGAGTTTCTTCTATTATATATAATTGTAATCTTCTGTCTTTGGGACATCTTGTCCTAGAGATGGCATACATATATGAATTGAGCAAGCATATTAGAGTGAAATATGAAAAAACATGAAAATATGTCATCCACTCCGCGATTCTTGTTACGATTGACGATTCGTTTTTGCTGTCTTGAAAAGTATAGAGAAATAAAAGGTTTTTTACAAAATTAAGATTTTCACAATTTTATTTGTAAAAACTTAAATATCCCTTGATGCATCAAGCTTTTTTACACATTATTCCTCGATACCTACGATTGAAACCACGATGTAAAGCAATTCTTCATAAATCCCTTTGTTTATCTACATTTTAGCTATTTTTACGATACGGTAACGATGTAAATATATTATGGTACAATTTTGAACCATAACGGCTCAAAAAGCTATATGGAATAAGTGTTTTATGCACATATGGTCTAATTTACGATTGAGCTTCGATACATGTTACGAAATGGAATTCAGAACGTCAGAATGTAGAAAAAAAGAGGCTGTCTCACAAAGGAGACGAACCTCTTGTACCTTAGTATTGTCTAGCACTTATGTTAAGGTCATAGAGAGAGCCATCATTGTTGTATATATATACTTCATAGTTACCTGATAAGCCAGTACCAACTAATTGTTCGAAATTTCTAGTTTTTTGTCCACCAGCAGGAATAGTTGTTTCTCCGAAGTCCTGACCATTGACTTTTACACTAAGATAAACTGTTGACGAACCATTATTTTTAACGTAAATATTCAATTTTTTACCGTTCTGAGGAGAAAGTGTGAAGGAATCTCTGAAAGCTCCTTTTCCTGTATGATGAACAGCAGGTATGGTTACAACATCCATAGGTGTAATTACACGGGTATCCTTAACTTCGTTTTCAACGACTTTACCTTGATCTTGAGTTGCAGATACTGATTGCTCCGCATTTGCTATGTAACCGTTATCTGCAAAAGATGCAGCTGACAAAGATAACATTAATGCGGCAGACAATGATACTGTTAAGATTTTCTTCATAAGATTAATTCCTCCTAAAATATTTTTTGCAAATACTAAGTCAAATACAAAACATTTAGTATTTGAAATGATTATAGAATAAAATCTATATTTTGTAAATATTTTTTCCTATAAAATCCTTTTTTATAAAGGGGTCAACACTATGTCATAAAGTATGCTTTTAGACATATTAAAAAGATACCTGTTTAAGTGTGTCAAAAAGTGGTATAATGAATTTAGTCGCATGACATGAATTGTATATACTTTTTGACACAACATTGGAATAAGGGAGGGTACATGTATTGAAACTAGCTTATGGTAGAGTATCTGCTAAGGATCAAAATCCAGAGCGACAACTAGTAAAGTTTCGAGAATTGAAAATTGATGAAAGATATATTTTTGTGGACAAGTTAAGTGGGAAGAATTTTAACCGACCTCGCTATCAGGCAATGCGGTTAATGATTCGTGAGGGTGATTTAATTTACATAGATGCACTGGACAGACTAGGTCGAGATTATGATGGTATTATAGATGAATGGAAATACATTACGCGGGAAGTTGGAGCAGACATTATATGTCTGGATAATGAAACTTTATTTGATAGTCGCAAATTCAAAACAATGGGTGATTTAGGAAAACTTTTAGAGGATCAATTCTTAAGTATGCTTGCATACGTAGCTGCACAGGAAAGGTTAAAAAATAAGCAAAGACAGAGTGAAGGGATAGAGGTAGCCAAAGCAGCAGGGGTGAAATTTGGCCGTCCTAAGCAGGAGATCACAGCTGAATTTGCTCGTGTATATGACAAATGGAAATCTGGAGCAATCAAGGCAGTGGAGGCAATGAAAGAACTAGGTATGAAAAACAGAACGTTTTATCGTAGAGTTAAAGAATATGAGCAACAGTAACAACAATTAGGATAAGATATTGTTCATGTGTATGAAGCCTAGTTGATTATGTCTAGGTTTCTTTGTCATGTTCATTCTGCTCAATATTCGGAGGTCAAATATTACATAATGGGGGGTGTTTTACATCCAGAACACACCTGGAATTTACAAACAATTGCCTAGCACATCCACTTCCACACTGAAGTTATTTTTTTGACTCTATATGATTGTGTAATACAATTTTGTAACTAGGTTTTTTTCGTTTTATATGTAATATTTATACTATTACAATTATAAAATGGAGGTAGTCTAATGATAGCACCTTTTAACTTTGAGCTCATATTGGATTTTCATGCTGATTGGATTAAGTTTATAAAACTCCAGTTAGAACAATTACCAACTCTTCAGAAGGAAGATTACATAGATATTCCTGAAAAAAAACTGGCTTATTATTATTTCAACTGGCTTAATCGTGCAATTCGTCCGAAGCCAAGAAAGGTACACATTTCAAAAGAGCTAAATTGCCCAGCTTCTCTAAGGGGAGGTATGGATTTAATTATTGGAAAGATTGAAAAAGGGGAAGAACTTATTCCTCATCTTAGTAGAAAAATAAAGGATATTAATTATAGTGATCAGTTACTTAATGATTGGGGAGTACACCATCTTCATCTTGGTACTTTAATTGAAAAAGATGGTTTTGTTCAAAGAAATCCTAGAGTTTCTCAATTATATAATTTTCTTCTTTACGCACGTTTTGATGAAGAAAATGCTTATCTAATCGATGTGATGGATCACAAATCTTTTAGTAATCAGAAGTTAGTACAGATAATGCATTATAATTGGCCTGAAACCATAAAACATTTTAAAGTTGATGAAGCTTTTACACTTGATGATCCCATTTCAGACGAATTTGTTAAAGAGCTTCGAAATATGGGGGGAACATACTTTTTTGAAGCCGAAAAAGGTTCAGTGTATGGACCAATTGGTGGGGGGTATTCAGTAGGTGGAACAAGTGTAAGAGCACTTACAGATGGTGATTATTACCATAACAAAGTAATGCATCTTGAGAAGCATGTTAAGGAGAATATGGGGTTTTTTCTCGGAGCAATTAGAGAAAAGATTGGGAGAGATCCAAAACAGATTCATTTCAAGCTCTTTATTGAGAACGACAATTTTTATATATATGAAGCATACTCAGAAATTTTATTTAAATAGATTAAAGTATAGCGAAAAAGAGATTTAACAAATTGGAGAGTCGATAAATATTTAGTTTATAAAAAGAGCAACCGTTGAGGTTGCTCACAGATATTAAGCTAATTGATTTTCATTACACGTTTGAAATTCAGTATATTTAGCAAGTTTCGGTTTCTGTAGCGAAGACTTCTAGATGGCTCGTAAGCAAAAGCGAGAATTGAATTCTTTATTTTTTCCTTGATTTTAGGATGTGTAAAAAGTTCTTCTAATCGCCTTTGTAAATTGTCAGAGGTTCCTACATAATCCACATCAATCTTTTTATCTTGATCCATTGAGAAGAAAACGAGGTTTCCTGGAAACTCGCCAATTTTGGAAGTATCGAAACTTAAAGATATTGATTTGATAGTTAAAGCGACATAATCGATTGTTTCGTAATCAGTCTTTGTTAAAGGTAACTTCTCGATGGCAAAATTATAACGATAATATTTTTGTGTCATTAGTTCCACCTCAGTATTTTTATAAATATTATAGTTCATAAATTTAGATTGGACGACGTTCAAATTTAAGACCAATCGTTATTTTAATGGATTATGAAACAAAGGAAACTGCAATGAAAAATATTTCGATTTATGTAATTGAAAAGGTGTGTATTCAATTTTACAGAAGGTTGTTGGTCTGCTTCACACATCAATTCTAAGCCGACTATACCGATAGATTACAATAAAATATAAACACAGCTACACAATCTGGTAACTTTGTATTGGATGAGTTGTATTATGATTTTTCCAATAAACTATACATCAATATGAGGACGATACTTTTAATCATAAAGTCATCGCAAACTATCCCAAAAGGTATCTTAAGCACATATATGAAAGGTATATGATTTTATTCCAAAAGATGGTACAATCAAGATCGATAAAACATTTTACTACTTGTTTCACAACTACATAATAATTTTAACTATGCATCGTATTGTGAGTTCACGCTGAAAGGGTGGTTTATCAATGAACATTACACCCACGATTAGAGCAGAATTGGAACAATTTCTACAACAAGAAGGCTTAACATTATCGCAATTTGGACAAATCGCAGGGATGAATAGGGGAATGGTAAGTGCTATTGTGACGGGTAATAAATCTATGTCTGTTAATCAGCTTGACCTAATTACCGAGGCTATGGGTTTACCAGAAGGCTACTTTTACGACCTATTTATAGAAAACTTCATCATCGACCATCCCCCGAATATGAGGCGAATCGAACCATTTTTATATCGTTGTGCGGAATTGGACAAGCTGGATGCGATCCGTCGAGTGGTGGGAGCTATCATGGACAATCTACTCTATTCGCCCAAACTATTTGAGATTGCAGAAACGTTATTGGCACAGGGACGAAATGCGGCTGCATTGCTGCTCTATGAGGGTGTAGCAGAAGCGGAGAAGTACCAACATTCTGACGTTTAGCCATCTGTCAATATCGCATATTCACGATTCAGATTGGTGATGATCAAAGCCAAAATCTCAGTGCAGCTACGATATTTGAAGTCTTTGTTGAGCGACTAGACGAAATAGACCAGCTTGATGCATTGAAGGATTTGGCTAACGTGTATCGTTCATTGCGTAAATGGGATAAGGTTGATGAAATGGCGAGTAAAATGAGAGATAAAGCGGAAATCCAATATTCCATTAAACATCAACAAAATAACCACAGGGAACAAGAAAAGAAAACAAGAAGTCCATTGTTTGGATACATTGCTTATGCTGACCTGTTGCGTGCCAGTGTCTGTGAAGCCCAAGGTGATTATCAACAAGCTCTAGAATATACACACGCCTACGCTAATTTAGATTGGGTCAAAGAGACGGACGAAGAAACCCGACATTGGATTAGCTTGTTCAAAAGTTGGGCAGAAGGTAATACTTACGTATATAAGCTTTTATCTGGAGATGTAAGTGTGCTAAACGATTATGTTCAATACATTATTGCATCAAGTGATAAAGTCAATAATGAAATGGTAACCAAGTTACTGAATGTAATGTATGCTGCTAACCGATATCAGTTAGATGTGAGACACATACTTAAACGTTTTGAAATGGAGATTGATTCCTTCTCTAAACAGCCTCTATCCAGTGATATGTATACTCAGCAGGTGATACCAGAGCAATGTGCACGATTCAGTTATGAATTGGCTTATTATTATTTACATCAAGGCATGTATAGTGATGGTTTTAAATATTTGATGTATTCTTTGGAAAGTTATCATACATTAAATAATGAGACTTATTATTTAAACTGTGTAGGAATGTTTGAGCATTTCCGCACCCATGCAATTCCCGAAACAAAGGGGAATTATTCAAAATTCATTGAAAAGGTGTGGTTAGATAATGTTGAAAAAAATGGCTCTTCTGATTATCGCAGCTAGCTTTTTGTTTATTGTCACTGTGCCTGTTTCAAATAGTCATCAGGTTATTCAACTTAATGATACTATTGGGGGATTTTAAACGTAATTAAAAACGGATTGAAAAGGAGTTAAAATAAGCACTCCTTAAATGGTTCAACGGAAAACAAGACAAAGCACTAAATAATATAACATTTAAGTGAAGGTTAGATGGGAGTTGTCCTGTCTAGCCTTTTTAGTATGTATGATTGAAACCTATTTATGTTTTTCTCAAAATAGTCTACAAAAATAAAGCCCTCCTTTACAAGGAAGGCTCTTGTCATTTAGAAAGCTGTGATACAGCATTCACAACAATTCAATTGTATAGAATAGAGTGCATAGTCAAGGTCTTACGTTACTGATAAATTGATAATATCCCACAATAGCAAAAAAAACATAAAATAAAACAATCGCTAAGACAGAAAAGCCAGCTATCTTCCAAGCCTTCTTCTTATTCATGTTACCTCCTTGATTATTGAATTATTGGGAAGGCACATGCAGATTATTGACCGCCCACAGGTTAAAAAGGAAAAAGACGATAAAAATTGCTAACACAACTCCAATTATGATGAAAATAGTTTTCTTTTTCATTGGTTTAAGTTGATTACCCAGCCATCAAGTTGAGCCTTGCTATTACCATAGGTAAAAGGCAATTTACCAGTAAGAATAAATACTGTTTTTTTCAACTTCAATAAAAACACATCCTTTTCCATATTTTTTAATCACCATCTAACCGTAACATAAAAAAGGAACTATTTGTATGTTTTTATAAATAAAATTGGTTGCCATGATAAGAGGCAAACCAAAATAATTTTGGTCACCAAAAAACACAAACCAATATTGCTCAAGATTTAAACATAACAACTCAGCAACTTTGAAACTATAAAAAACTCCTAACGTTTATCCCTGAGTTGCAGGATATGGTTGAGGGACGAAGTTTAGGGCTAAAAAAACTACGTTGATCCATGTAACTTATAACAAGGGATTATAATACTTTTTACATAGTAACCTGTTTATTTCAGTCCATTGGTCACATAATATAAAAAGGAAATAACAGGATAATAGGTGGATACCCCTAAACATCTCCTTCTGATAAAATGATTTCCATCTAAATTAAAATGGACGTGATCAAATGGGGAGAATATTGGTTCCACCTGACAAGCTGATGGAAGTGGCTGACCAGTTCTTGCATGGTAAACACGAAATGGAACGTATGTTGAATTTACTGAATGGAAGAATTGATTTTGTCCAACAAGGTTGGTCTGGTGCTACCCGAGAGAGGTTTTTCCAAGATTTTCAGGTCTCTAGACAATCCATGGGCGTGACGCTTGAACGACTTTCTACGGTTGCACAAGAACTCATTTTTATTTCAAAAAACTTCACACAGGTAGATGGAGAAAAAGTCGTACTGGATGTGCCGGGGAATGGTGTGCTTGTTAAAACGGCATCAAGCGGTGAAGATTGGTTACATAAAATCTTTGAACAGATTGGACAAGCTGAGATCACCAAGTCTGAAGCTCAATTGGAAGCCAGCAAACTTGAAAGAGAAATCCTTTGGGATACTACACAGGGAGCAAAAGGAGCTATTCAGGGAAATTTGACATTGGGGATATGGCCTGATAAAGAACGAGATTATGATCATCCAATGGCAGCTAAAGTAGGAGAACTCCTCGGGAATGTAGCTACAACATTGCAGGGAGCTGGTGAGGTAGTAGCTGGATTAGGTGGAGAAGGATTGTCAGTTGCTATATCATCTACAGGTGTAGGGAGTATCATTGGGGTACCCGGATTAATTGGATCGGCAGCTTTGGCGGCGCATGGAGCTACAACTGCGGTTAAGAGTGCAAAAGGAGTAGGAGAAAGCTCAGCAGAATTGTGGCAGATGGGGAAAGGAGAGGGTGGCGGCTCAGCTAAATCTACTCCTTCTTCGGGAGCTAAGGCTGAAAGTGCCACTCCTACTGAAAGTAAGGGGAGAAATCAGGAAGAACTAAAGCAAAGATTGTCGCATGAACGTGAATTGAAAGCAGACAAGAAACCCGAAAATCGTATGGAAACATTAACTCAAGCAGAAAAGAAAATTGCTGAACATAAAATGCAGATGGAAAAACTAATCGACAGTGATGGGAACTTTAATCTTAGTAATGGACTAATAGAAAATGGAAAAATAAGCGAACACCAACTACAATCTTGGGTTCCATCAGGAGCAAGTAATACTTTTAGACCTGATCCTGGTATTATTGAGAGTGGTTATAAGTATAATTTTAATTATAATGGGACAAAGGTTGAAATAAAATGGCATTCACCACAGCTTAACCTGAGCAGCAAGCTTTCTCCATCTGAGCTTGCTACAAGCAATTCCTATAACGGATGGAGCGCACAAATTAAAATAGGAAGAAAGTATTTGGGTACTGACGGGAATTTGTATAGAAATAATCAGCAAAATATTACCCATATACCAGTTGATCTTGGGAGGTAAACAATGAATTTGAATGAAATTAAACAGTTGCCTGATATTATGTCAAAAGAACAGTTAGAGTCCTATATTATTCAATATTTAGACTCCATTGAAAATTTAGAGAAGATGAATGTTTTTGAAACGTTGGAATGTTTTTCGGAATTTGCCGACAGGAAGACTTATACTTACGAATTGCTAAGTGATTCGTTGAGAAAAAGATTAGACAGCTTTGTCCAGAAATTATGGGATGATACATCTTCAGAGTTAGTAGATATATATTCTTCAGTTGTTGTCAATCTGAACTTAAAAAGTAGCTATAACTTGATGAAAGAATCTTTAAACAAAGATTTGGATGAAGATGTAAGGGAAATCATCGAGGAAACTGTAAATGAAATTGGTGAAGATATAGAGGTTCCATTTAAAATGAACTAATATATGAGTTCAGAGCTAGATATACATGGCCTCAGACGACGTTAATTTGCCTCCAAGCTTGCTCCTTAAATATAGGGAGTGAGCTTTTTTATAATTGTCCAATCTCAATATAGGGGGATGGTATTTGCATACACCTTGATTCAAAACAAGTGCGTCAACTTTAACTTGTCTTGCTCCAATATCAATCTGAATTTGGTTAGTAATTATATCAAGGAAGAATGAAGAGGAATATTTATGAGAAAAATAACATACTTTTTATTGTCTTTTTCTTTGTTTTTTGTTTTTGGAGCAAGCATACAAGCAGCAGGTGTTAGTAATTCAATAGCTAAAAAAGCAGACCACACGTACAACTCAAACCTTAAAAACACTGCTTTAACAATCTCATATAAGCAAATGGGTCTAATTGCGAACCCTACAGGTTACCGCAGAGGATTTTAATCATTCCTAAAACGAGTCAATGGGAAGCAAGGAAGATCAATAAATCATAAAAAATTTTTGTGAAGGTTAGATGGGATTGTCAGTCTAGCCTTTTTTGTATTGCTGAAAACTTGCTAAGTCATTGCTGAGTTGGAGAGGAGATAACTTATGAGATAGGGGAAATCAGCATTCACGAAAAGATACAAAGTCAAATAATTTGACTTTGGCAAAACACAGGAGGATATTGCTAATGAATCACTACCTTTTCAAAAGAACCACACACATGGATTGACAATCCTACTTTACAAGAAAATGGACTAGAAGTATAATGTTTCATGGGTATCAAGGTGAATTTAGTAGAAAGGGAGTTTATTTATTCATGAAGAAAAAAATTATGGGCCTTGCATTGAGTTCGTGTCTTTTATTAGCGAGTGTTCCCGCATATGCTGCCGACAGTGCGGCAGAACCTAACCAAGCAGTTGATCCGAACTTGGTAATCTCAACCAAGGAAGAGTTGCATATCCCTAGTAACGTAACTGTTAATTCAATTACTCCATTAGACAATGCTTCTATAACATACGATCACAATCACGGAATTGATTGGGATGGAAACAACAGACAGGTTTGGGGAAACACTCAGGCCCAGCAAGGGAAGACAAAGCTAGACAGTTATACGAGAGCACGTTTTGAACAATTGACTGGATCAGTGTATGGAGATTCTGGACGAGTATGGAGCGCCAACCAAGGAAGATCCTATGCTCGTTCTGATTGGGAAAACTATAACGCACTCAGATCCGGTGTAGCCAAAACATACTACGGTATCTAATTTTTCAACGATTTATTTCTGATATGAATCTCTGTTTTTAGTAATTCTATAATAAAAAATTCACCAAACAATTCACCTTGTTACCTACCTTGGAGGATACATTATGAACAATATTCGTATAACTCGTGTCAAAGTTTTAGATGTGCTTTTATTCATCGCTATTACCCTGTTCAGTTTCTCTTGCTTATTTACATTGTTTTATAATGAAAACGTAAATCTCGTAAAAAAACTAAGCAATAACTTTTATGATGATAATGCCTTGTTTTTCAAAACATCAAAAACTGAACTTGACTTTACTTCTTTATATGAGGCATTACCAAATGATACTGTATTATTCGGAAGGTTTTACGGGCAAGGAGAGGATATTCGAGGTGTTATATATAAGGGAGACTATGTTCCACCCAATTTAATAAGTGGAAGGTTCTTTTCTGAATCTGATTTCATATCTAATTCGCATGTTGCAGTTATTGGTAATGATGTTCCTATAAATAAAACCATAAATGGAAAAAAATATGTTGAATATAATCATATGGATTACGAGGTCATAGGGATTATTGGTTACAATATACCTACTAGAATAGATCGGACAATTTTACTGAACTTGAGTGCCGATAATATCACTTCCAGTGTTGAATATATTGTTAGCAGTTCAACCATACAAAATGGTTTAAATTTTATTGGCAACGAAAAAATGTTTGGGCAAGTTTCTGTATACGATAAGGAAAATGTTAATATTTTGCATCTAATTGATAGAGGTAATAATCAATTAATTACATCCATAATTTTTATTTTCGTACTCTTTGTAAATAGCTTATCGGTAATGATCTTTTGGAACGAAAAAAAGAATACTGAAATGAAGATCAAATGGAGCAACGGGTACACTAAAAAGAAAATATTAATAGATGTGTGGAAAGATTTTTTTCCAATACTATTGTTGAGCTTAATATCGGCTCTTGGCTCTTCTTGGTTTTTCGGAAAATATATGCATGATGTCGAGCTAAGCCTTCAACCGGCTATGTTAGGGGCGACGATCCTGCTTTTATTGTTTTCATTTTTAGTGATCGGTATTTCCTATAGAAAGATGAAACAAAGGTGATCTGTGATGCTCAATTTGCTTATTGATTCATTAAAACAACATAAACGAAAAACCATACTTTCCATCTTACAATGTACTGCTTCGTACATTTTGGTTATTTTGACATTAAGCTTGGCTACACATACACATGAACTTGCATCAAATGTTCAAAATGCTACATCCTCTTTATACAAGGTAAATGACAATTTTTTCAATGATGAGGAAAAGAACTTTCTTGCTCAATCGGATAACCTCAAGGTCTTAAATGAGCTGTACGAGTGGGAAAAAACGAATCCAAGTTTTAAGTACATTATTGCAAGCAGACAAAATCTTTTTCTAGATGTGCAAGGCTTGCCTGCAAAGTTTCAATATGGATATGAAGCTGGACACGAAACCCCAGACGCATATGAAAGTATTCAAGTGAATCAACAGTTTATTGACCATTTTGCTATCCAGACTTCTGAAGGTAGATTATTTCAAGCTGGAGATTATAACGTGAAAAATGACGTTATTCCTATAATTTTGGGTCATGAATATAAAGATTATTTTAAGTTGAAACAAATCATACACGTGGGATATATGGGAGTAAATTTAAAGTGTAAAGTAATTGGCTTTTTGGGGCAGCATAGCTTTTATAATAATGGATACGCTTTGAAATACTTGGATAGACTTGTTGTATTCCCATCGTTGGAAGTAGACAATATTCATGCACAAGATAGAAGTTTTATGTTAAAACTATTTCTGGATAAAACAAGTGGCTACATCCAATCTTCTCTTTCGGCACAAAAAATCCAAGAGATGTTCACGCAAAAAAGTTTGCAACTTGATATCGAGCCATATGTTGTAGAAGGAGTCTCAAATTTTTATCTTACGATGTGGGGGCTAGAAGGAGAGCAATTACAAAAAGTTCTATTTATTTTTTCATTTGTCATTACTTTTGTTGCGCTATTCAGCATTTCAACAAATCTCATAGCTAAAATCACTCTACGTAAATACACATATGGAATCATGATTGCAAACGGTACAAGAAGAGCAGTAATAAATCTTTCAATTCTTTTTGAGATATTTTTTATCAATTTGGTATCATTATGTATTGCAGCTTTGTTTTCATTTATGATTTCTCAAAATATAAATATTCCTATTCTACTTATTTTCAGCTTCACACTTTCACTACTATCTTTTATTCCTCCATGGATTTCTGTGAATAGATTAAAGTTGTCGAAAACAATACGAGGTGGGAACTAATGAGTGTAATTGCATTAAAGAATATAAATAAATCTTACGGTTCAAGAATGATACTTTCCGACGCCTCTTTCAATGTAGATCATGGAGATTTAGTAGGAATCATAGGCAGAAGCGGGTCAGGTAAAACTACCTTGTTAAATATTTTAGGGTTTATAGATATTGCAGATAGCGGGGAGTATTTTTTTGATAGTCAACTAATTAAGCCCAAAGATGAGAAACGAATGACTGTGTTAAGAAGAGATGAAATCGGATTTATTGTACAAGATTATGGTTTAATTAAAGAAAGAAGTGTTTTTTATAATATTGCCTTGCCTTTATTGAGTCAGAACACACCTAAAAAGGAAATTAAGCACCGTGTTGACTCTATTGCGGAGCAACTTAAAATTTCTGACTTAATTAATGAATACCCCCATGAAATTTCTGGAGGCGAAGCTCAAAGAGTCGCAATAGCAAGGGCGCTTATCAGAAAACCGAAAATAATTTTGGCAGATGAGCCAACAGGTGCTTTAGACGAGTCAGCAGAATCAGACATATTGGAAATACTTCATGCTCTTAATAGATCGGGTGTCACAATTGCAATGGTAACTCATAATCAAGTAGTTGCAAATATATGCAAGAAATTATATTCAATAGTAGATGGAAAAATTGTTCCTGTGTAGCGAAAATACTACAAATGCTTTAGTGTAAAGTTACAACCCAAATAGTATGCCACATCCCTGTTAATTGGATGTGGTATTTTTATGTCAATTTGCTGCTGATTCTCATGTTTTCATCAAAACGGCGAGGTGTAGACGTAAAGAAGGGAGGAAACTCATCTTCAAAGCATGTAACAAATGACTTATCAAAGTCCCAATTGTATTTAGTAAAAGACTCCTCTATGCCTATCGGTTATAGAATTATTACGGGTTATCCTGTATTTAAATAAAAGAGGAGAGTAATATATGAAACAAGAAGTGAGTTATGAAAATTTGAAGTATTTTATAGAGAGTTACTTTAATTGGAGTATGGATTTCGCTGATTTAGAGAACTTAATTGAGGAGTTCAAAAGTAGGGAGTTACCTGCTTATGTTGAAGGTCTGACTCAGGAGATCGAAGAAATAAATGAACTAAAGACTTGGGATAGTGTACAAGAATTTGTTTATTTATATGGACAAAGAAATTTGAACATTAAAAAGATTGAGCGCATGATTGAGTTGTTACTGACAAAATTACACGGAGATAAATAAAAATTATCTTGTAGAGCGATAGAATAAATACGACAAAAAGGTCTAATTACGAACTAACAGGTCACCACGGAGGAATTTAAAGCACCATCATGAGTGTTCCTCAAAGCAAAAGGACTCCAGCCATGTATTATGTTGGCAGAGTCCTTTTGTGTTCATCTTACAGTTTATTCTCATTTACTAGTTTTAAAATAGGGATTAGGAACTCTTGGGTGTAAAAGAAACCGCCCTTTGAAGGAGCAGTCACTCGACTGTGGTCAAATACTTTAAAATCGTCAATGTTTGTTATCTCATGTGTTTCACTGTCATATACTAATTCAACTAAATCTTTATAGTCTTGGTTTGATCTAGGGAAGCACAGTACATCGTGAATTGTATCATGGGAATCCAAGACATAAACATGAGTGTCAGTAACTCTATAATTCATAATATCTCTCCTTATAAAGGTATAAAGATATAATAGTACAACTTATACTTCTTTTTGTAGAGTCTGTTTTAGAAGATCAGACGTTCCGTATTTTAAGTATACTTTTGTAACCCCGAAGCAAACGTTGATGGCATTATTTTTTTTGCGTGATGAAATCCAACCATTTATTTAAGTTATCTTTTTGAAATACTATATGTCCATCTAGATCAGCGTAAGGAATAAATTGATAAGTGTCATAAACCGATAGTTTCTTTTTTTGTTCTGTGTCTCTTTTTATAATATTGTCTAGTTGTGTCACGGGAATCTTTAGATATGCTGCTGCTTCTTCTTTGTTTAAAACGCTATCGCTTAAAGAAGATTGCGATATCTGAGGGGTAAGAATTTTTTCGTTGGAACTAAAATGTGCATTAATATAGCTTCCAATTATAAAAGAACCACCAAGTATTATTGAGGATATTACTATTTTGAAATCTTTATCTTTATTCATTTGCACCACTCCTTGGTAATGATATTTATACTATAGCATTTTTTTCTAAATTTATGCTACAAAAAGAAGGAAATAGAATTTTTATGCAGAATAAATACATTGTATTACAAAAATTAGAAAAAAGGATGATGATTTTTGAAGAAACTTACCGCAGTAATTTTATCCCTATCAACTGCTCTAGCTGTCTTTGCTCCAGTGTCTTTTGCTGAAGAAAATTCAGACAATGCCATTCAAAACACAACCGCTGAAATTACAGAGTCCAGTATTCAAGATGTTCCATCATCTGCAATTACCAGATTTGAACAACAAGGGAATCCGAACGCGCGTGTTGAATTTGTTGATCCAAAGCTCGTTGAGAAAAATTCTGTGATAACACCTCAAGCTGGGGATCACCGCGTTTATGTGAAGTCAGAGTATGCACTTGGTAGTAACAAAATTACTGGATATTCTGTTGGGCCAATTCAAAAACAAACACTTATTGTTAGTGTAGCCAAAGGACGAACTGCAACACGTAGTTCTAGCCTTACAGTAAGTGGAACAGTTTCAATTACAGCAACGGTTGATGCAAATATTGCATATATAGTTAAGGAAAGTCTGACAGGAAATGTAAGTGGTACAGTGTCTAAAACTTACAATACTACAGATGTATACTCTGGCCCTCCTGAAAGCTCACCGTACAAAACAAGAAACTATTACGCAGCTATCAACTACGATCAGTATAATACAACTGTTGTTCGATATGATTATTATGATTATTATCTTGGTAATGTTTACCAAGGAAGACAAGCGGAAAATGCTGGGTACACTTATGTTAATGGAACAAAAAAACCTATTAACATTGAGTATCCAATAGATGTAAATTACTAATCTGAATTGTAATGTACTATCTCATATAATGTAGGAAAAAGTATTTTCAGGTTAGAAAGATTAATGAGATGGCAATATGAAAGTTCACTCCAGGAAAATGGGGTGAACTTTTTTATAGTAATTTAATCTGAATAAAGGGGAATAGTATTTGCATTCACCTTGCTCCAATATTCCACGCGAGAAAATTGTTGTATTTGGTGGTCGACAGAGCGCCCGACCTTTGGACGGTGGTCTATAAAGGATGTCGCCAATACTATTGGAGAGACCCAAAGTATCATCTAAAAGATGTTGCTGAAAGCATTGGAGAAAATGAATAGAGTGGGTTCAATTAGAGCCAATTAATAGCGACTCAAATTTTTTCTTTATTATATACATTTCTGATATTCACATGCCGATGCACACGCACAACTTCAGATTGTAAAAAAATTGGATTATTTCAATCTTCTGTTGACAGATATATTCCCATGATATACTATGGATATATCAACCAAAGCGTGACAGGCTTCAGTTGGAATCACAAAGAAAAGGAGAAACAAAGTGGGGCGAAGGTGAAACGGAATCAAAGAGAATGAAAGTTAAGTAGTTGACAATACATATTGCTTTACCACGGTTACAATTAAAAAGTAGATTTTAAAATACAGCAAGTAGATAGAATGCCTACTAGATTGGATAGATGGAATTAAAATAGTTTTAATATTGGTAAACTTAATATTGTTTTTATTTGTTCTATCTGAAATGGCTCGTTAAGTTTATTTGTTGTGCGATCTTTGAAAATTTTATTATAAAGAAATAGGATAGCTCTATAATAAAAGTGGAGTGACTCATGATTTTGCTTTCTTTATTTATCTTTAGTCAAAGATATTTTTTAGTATAAAAATTGAAGGGAGAAGTATATAGTTTTGGCTTATGAACAGACACGAGATTTTATCCAAGTTACAGCTAACAACGGAAAAACAAATTTTTCATACATATTTGAAGGTAATGAAGAAGAACGCTTGCTTAAAAGTAAGGTTTATAAAAGTAAAATGAAATACTACAGCAAAGAAGCAAACGAAGAATTTGAGGAATGGAATAAAAACGGTTACGGTATTTACTTTTTGCCTAATGGTGGCGGTTACAAAAATGATAACATAACTGAATTTCGTGCTTGTTTTATCGATATGGATATCAAAGATGAGATTGAGTATGCATTTGTTGCTGCTGGGACTGGAAGCCCTAATGAATTACAGGAGAAGGTAAAATCCAAATTTTATTCGCTTAATAAAACCGAGAAACTCAACTATAAGCAGATATTCAGGTGTCGTGTTTCTGAATTAAAACAACGTGGGATTCCTCCAAGCGCAATTGTGGAAACGAAAAATGGGTTTCATGTATATTATTTGCTCAATAAAGATACACAGAGACACCAATTTGAAACACTAGAAGGGCTTTTAATTTACATATATAACGGGGATATGGCTGTAAAGAATACAGCTCGATTGCTGAGAGTACCTGACACTTTACATCTTAAAGATTCAAATGATCCATTTACAATAAAGCTTGAGGAATGGAATAGAAGTGTCAGGTATGATGCAGAAGATTTGATTATTCGTCTTAGGAAAGTTGTTGAGAAGGTACATGTTCAAACAGACACTTTGTTATGTGTTAATTCACGTAAAGCACCCACATATAATACTAAGCTCCTATCAAAAAAGAAAGGTCTTCCATCCAGAGTAGGGATAGATTATTCTTCAATGAATATCGGTAACATCCCTATAATCAGCAAAGGGTTTGAAGGAATTCCAGAACTAAAGAAAAGGCTAGGATTAGATAACCAAGATGATCTGTGCTATATAGACCGGGATGATATCAGGCAATTCTTGAAGAAGCAAAATTTAAAGCACCTACTTGGGATAGATTCTGATAGGTTGTATTGTATTTTTCACAATAGCAGCAATCCAACCAGCGGAAACATATACTCCTATGACGATAAGTGGTTTTATAAATGCCACAGTTCTCGATGTGGAGTCCATTATAATATTGTTCAGATTATAGAGAGAATAACAAGGCTTCCTATACATAAAGCATTCGACTATTTAAAAGAATTGTACAATATTGCCGAGGTTAAAACAGAATGGCAATTAGATCAAGAGAGACTTATTGAATTTAACATTGAGTTTCTGGAACGATTCAAGTACGACATAGATTTACAAGAGAACTATCCATACCTAACGAAGTTTCTGAAAACTAAAGGTACATTGGGGCTGCTGATCCAGATCCATGAGATAGCAAGGAGAAAACTTCCCCAACTTTCTAAAATGAGGAATATGGATTCAAGTAACGCTATTGTGTTCGCACCAATGAGGAAGGTCATAGAGGAGTTATTAAGCGAGAATTCAGATTTACACAGCATTAATAAGGCCAATACCAAAGTAGTAATCATGATATTTATGTATCTGCTCAATTGTGTTGGGGTTGACCAATTACCCGATGAAATGCAAAGAAGAATTGAACAGTATCAAAAGGAATCTCGTAAGAATAGTAATCTCCATTATAATAATATAGCGAGATATTATGAGATAGTTAGCATGGATACTGAACGGCTTATACTAGCTGAAGAGATGAGCCAACTCTTTTATCAGAATCATTTAACAATTTCAAACTTTAATCGTGAACAATTGATCAGCCTGTGTGGAGTAGAAGAGGGAAATCGTGTTTTCCCTGACCGATCAGAAGAGGAGATACCCGGTCTAAATCAATCCATTTCACAGGAAATTAAGCGAATTGTAAATGAGTTAATTCAGGTCAAGGGATGGACATATGACAATGAGATTATTGAGCATATAGATATCTCAGATTTCAATATGAAGCAACGATACAAAGACAGCTTCAAGTACATACCTAAAAAGAAGTCGGATGAATTAGATTCATTAGCTGTACTAGATAATGATGTTGGATTTCAGAAGTGGCGTTATGGGTTTCTAGCTAAAAAACTATCTGTGAATGTACCAGCAATTATTTCTAATCAGGAGTATCGTAGGGCAAGAGTAAATAAGCTGTTGAGAAAGCAGTTTGACATTCCTATACATATAAAAGGTTTCGTTTATCATCAAGAAATATCAGAACAAGGTAAACAATTAGAAGACAAAGCTTCACATATCCTACGATTAAAGCAACATGATTTAAGTCTATCTAATGCTCAGATAGCTTCATTAGTTGGATGTTCGAGACAATATGTATCTAATGTTCTTAAATGCAGAGATTAAACTTTATATTGATAATCTGATTATAGAAGTGTCAACTAAATTGCTGTTCCTAAGCACCTCATATCATTAGACTAAAGAGTAGTAACATTATGAGGTGCTTTAATAGGCACATTTAGTTGACAGGTAGATAACAGAATAAGCAAAGTATTAGTCAAAAATAAATAGATGTTTGACTTGTCTTTAGTGATCTTTTTTTTCTGATTAGTCTATAAGAAATCAAGATGCTTCGTTTTGGGATGGGTATTTGTATAGGGAAGAACAACACCTGTTTATTCATAGATGAATCTATAGGGTTATAGAGCGTTAAAATTAATTTGGGGACTCATCTTTACGTTTCCCATGCAAGCAGCATAGACTTACCATAGAGGCGGTTTGTAGATTAGATGAAATGAAGTAGCTGACTTCTTTTACCCGTTTTATATTCTTTAATGAGGTGGTTGCTATGGAAGGTAAAAAATTTGTTCTTATACTCTTACTTTTTTGCTTGTTCGGTATTATAGGACTAATCGCTTTAATGTATGGATTCCTCTGGCTAGTATTCAACGGCTAGTTTATAAAATTGGCATTTTACAATCAGTTGTTGTATTAAGAAGTGAGCATATACATACAAGTTGCTTCACACAGATGAAAACGTTGGTTTAAGGGCAATATGATTTAGATTAGTCCGAAGGGAAGGGCAATAAATTTAGAAGCTAAGAAGACAAGCTAGACTTTATACATAGGAAGTTGAGAAATAGCGCGGCAAGATTTATGAAGCAGTTAAACAAGGAATGGAATAGGACAAATTAAAACATACATAGGAGTATTTTGAGGTGAGCGTGATGGCTAAAACGATGGAAAGCGGAAGAGTTATGATTGGTGTGACGGATATTATGCGTAAGATGGGAATCGGACGAGATAAGGCATATGAGTTAATTAAATCCAAGCAGTTTTACACCATAAAATTAGGAACCAGATATCTGGTGCATGAAGATGTGTTTGAAGACTGGATGAAAGGTCGGTTATAGCTGATTACAAGTAGGTTATAGGGAGGCTTTCATGTGGTATGATTACTTTTAGTCACATGCTTGACCTCCTTTCTTATTGTCACAAGAAGGGAGTTTTAAATGGCAGAACCTTTTGTTAATGAGAAGACAAAAAAATGGGATTTTGTTTTTGGTTATTACGATGAAACGGGGAAGAGGCGGCAAATCCGCAGAAAAGGCTTTAAGACAAAACGTGAAGCAAATGATAAGATGATTGAGCTTCAGAATGATGTGAAGAATAAAGAATATATCAGGAAAGATAACACTACACTCAATGAGTTTATGGTTTACTGGCTGGATAACATCCGGGTTCATGAATGTGGAGAAACAACGCTTTACAATAACAAGTTGTATTTCAAAAATCATATTAAGCCTAAATTCGGAAAAATAAAGTTGCAAAATTTTGATTTAATGAAATGTCAAAATTTCGTGAATGAGTTGCACAAGAAGAATTTTGCGAGGAATACGATAGATCGCATTACAACGATGGTCAAAAAAGTATTTGATAAGGCGATTGAATATGGCTTCATCAAAGAAAATCCCATGCGAAAAGTGACACTTCCCAAGCGAATAAAAAAAGAAATGTCTATTTGGACGCTGGAACAAGTGAATCATTTTCTCCAATGTACCAAAGAAGATCGTTATCATTGTGTTTATGGACTCGCTTTATTAGCAGGAATGCGGCAAGGGGAGATTTTAGGATTAAGATGGAAGGATATTGATTTTGAATCAAAGACAATTATCATTAAACAAACGCTTGCTCATTATGGAACTCGGATCAAATCTGGAGCTAAAACTACCGCCGGGGAACGTAAAATATCTATACCTAATCAACTGATTGCGATTCTTGAAGAACAGCGTAGACTACATGAAGTTTACAAAGTAAAGTGGAAAAGAGAGTTTGGAGACACTTTTATCGATATGGATATTGTTATATTCAACTTAAAAAATGGTAAAACAGTGTTCCCTGCTAATTTGTCCAAGGCTTATAAAAGAGATGTTTTAAGTGCCAAGCTTCCGCATATCCGTTTCCATGATATGAGGCATACCCATGCGACGATGCTGTTGGAAAAGAAAATGAATGTCAAAGTGATTTCAGAGAGATTAGGTCACAGTAAGATATCTGTCACGCTGGATACGTACAGTCATGTACTTCCTAGTATGCAACAAGAGGTAGCCGATGAGCTTGAGCAGATGATCATGTTGTGATTTTTGTGACCTTTTTGTGACCTCAAATGGGTTGTTGCCTAAAAACTGTTGATATAAAAGGCTTTTTTGATGGTTCATATCATGTGTGGTGCACTGGATGTTGGACTGCTCAATGAGCGGCTGGCGGATCGGAAAATTCTTGCCGCACGAGCTGTGGGGGTAAAAACGCTGAAAGAATTGTTGGAAGCGCCGATGGAATCGGTGACGACAGAAGCGGAGCAACTGGGGATTAAGCCAGGTATGCCAGGATACGAAGCATTATTGAAACTGGTGTAATGAAGCCTATGTGCACATGTTGTATAAAAGTAGAGGAACAAGAAACGAAAAAAACCGGACTTTTTGGCTCCGGTTTTTTTCTATAAAAAGTTCTATTCTATCGAGTAGAATCATTTGACTTATATACGAACTATATAACCTGCAAGAGCAATTATTCGGCAAACAAATGGGTCAGGCTCTCGCTAAAGGGTGCTTGTACAATTCCTTTTTCGGTAATGATGGCGGTAATGTACTCATGAGGTGTAACATCGAAAGCTGGGTTGTAGACTTTGATGCCCTGCGGGGCGGTCCTTTTACCAAAGCTTTCGGTAACTTCCTCCGCAGAACGCTCCTCGATCGGAATATCTGCGCCTGTTGCGGTCTGCAAATCAATGGTAGATAGTGGAGAAGCTACATAAAAAGGAATGCCATGCGCCTTCGCTAGCACAGCTAGA
This sequence comes from Paenibacillus sp. FSL H8-0168, assembly GCF_038592955.1. Taxonomy (NCBI): domain Bacteria; kingdom Bacillati; phylum Bacillota; class Bacilli; order Caryophanales; family Paenibacillaceae; genus Paenibacillus; species Paenibacillus sp. FSL H8-0168. The sequence continues at coordinate 1,834,038 of NZ_CP151948.1, forward strand.
CTGTATGTGCCGATTTTGTTGGCGACATCTCCATTAGCGGCGACTCTATCTGTGCCGACAATGACGGCCTGTACCCATCCTTTGGACATCACCATGCCCGCCATATTGTCGCAGAGCAGGGTGACATCAATGCCTGCCTGCTGAAGCTCGAAAGCGGTCAGCCGCGCACCTTGCAGCACAGGGCGGGTTTCGTCGGCAAATACTTTGAGGTGGATGCCGTTCTCCTGCGCAAGGTACATCGGCGCGAGCGCTGTTCCGTATTTGGCTGTCGCCAATCCGCCTGCATTGCAGTGAGTGAGTACGCCCATCCCGTCCTCGAACAGAGGTAAAGCATGGATGCCGATCTGGCGACATACTTCTTCATCCTCTGCCTGAATGGCTATGGCTTCACGCTCCAGCCCGGCATTCCAGTCTTCGACCTGGCCTCCGCCAGCTTCAACGATGAGTTCCCCGGCCCGCTTCTTCATGCGGTCCAGAGCCCAGAACAGGTTCACTGCAGTCGGCCGTGAAGTAGCCAAATGTCCGCACACGGCGTCTACATGCTGCAGCCACTCAGCAGCGTCGGTGCCGTCGTAGGCGGTAGCTCCTAGCACAACGCCGTAGGCCGCAGCCATCCCGATAGCGGGCGCACCGCGTACCTTCATGGCATGGATGCCGTCCCACACTTCCTCGGCCGTGAATAAATCCAGCATGACAATCGTTTCGGGCAGCAGACGTTGATCCAACATGGACAAATGGTTGCCTTTCCACACCAGCGAAGATAGAGCCTGACTGGACACTGCAGCTTTCCCAGAGGTTACGGGTGCCGAATCTTTCTTTTCACTCATATTCATTAAGCTCCTTTAGTTTGGGCAGCTGTTGCTGTCCGAACAATGTCTCCCAGTTCCCGAATCGAATGAAGCTTGCGATTGCGAAGAACCAAGGATTTACCGATAGATAACGCCAGACGTTCCGCAGCTTCCTTGATAGCAGGATCGGCAATGGTGTCGATATCTGCCACATGCGACAGGCTGATGATACGGCGAATCACTTTGCACCCTGCAAAACCAATCGTATCTTGCAGTACTTTCTGGAGATACAAGTCCTGATATCCAGCTGTACGTGCCATATGGTCGGTGACATGCTCGTCCCACAGTTTACGGAACCTAAGCTCAAACTGCTCCCATACCTGAATGGCGGTCTCCAGAACCCAGTCACGTCTTTTCTTTAGAGCTTTCTCGCCAGAGGTCCATCCGGGTTGTGCTGCGTAGTTCAACAGCAGATTGGCGATCACCGCTCCGATATCAAAGCCCATAGGGCCGTAGTAGGCAAATTCAGGGTCAATGACTTTAGTCGATTCGGTCGTTACGAAAATGCTGCCAGTATGAAGGTCACCGTGCAGAAGCGCTTCGGTTCGTGTCAAAAACTTTTCTCGCAGCAAAGCCACTTCCAAGTGAAGCACTTGATCTGTACGTAGTGCCTCTGCTTCGTCTTCGATGTAGGCACCATAGTTGTTATTATCTGAGAACCGATACGGTTCATCCAGAATCAGATCTTCAGTTATTTTGCAGAGATCTGGGTTGATAAAGCGTTTAACCAAATCTTTTTTATCCTGCTGATTCATGCCCAAATCTGAGGTGAAGAAGAGCGTGCGTGCCAGAAACTCCCCAATATGATTAGCGAAATATGGATAGGTGTTTCCTTCTATTAGTCCCTTGCGCATGATGGTGTGTGATCTAAGATCCTCCATCACGGTCAACGCAAGCTCATCGTCATACGCCAGTACCGCAGGAACCAATTCGGGGCAAATGTGGTGTTCCTGCTGAAGTGCCTCACGTTCAATACGGGCACGATCCAGTGAAAGCGGCCAGGATTCACCCACAATTTTTACATAGGGAAGTGCCTGCTTGGCAATGATACTCTTGTTAGATTCAGAATCTGTAATATGAAAAACCAGATTTAAGTTACCATCACCGATTTCTCGGCATTCCAGACGGGCTTCCTGACTAAAAAATCCGGGGATGTTCTTCACGAATTCGATTGCTTCTTCAGTCGTTAAAGGATGATATTGGGACAACGAAGTCACCTCCATAAAATGTGCGCATGTAAATAGTTTGAAAAATATCACAATATTAAACCAAGTATTTTGATAGGATAGAGAAAGTATAACGAAAAACATTGAAGTTTTGTACATTTTTTTTATGGGGATTGAAAGAGGATGAAAGGAGTACTCTTCTTTTTGTTTCGACTCCGTATAGTAAGGGTAAATATGAAACAGACGTCCGGCAGGTGATATTAGGATGCCCGCTGGCGTCTTACCGTCAGCAATGACGGTGATGGATACGTAAACGTTCCTGAAAATCAATTTGATGAAAAAGGAAGGGATTTATGATGGCTAAAACAACAAGTAACTCGAAAAATACGCAAACCAAATCGGTGGAGGAACTTTTAAACCGTCAAGTTGCTAACCTCAATGTGTTATATGTAAAAATTCATAACTATCACTGGTATGTGAAAGGCTCCAGTTTTTACACACTCCATGTTAAATTTGAAGAGTTATACAATGAAGTGACATTGAAAATGGATGAGATCGCCGAGCGTTTGCTCGCGTTGAAAGGTTCTCCTTCCGCAACGTTGAAGGAATACCTGGAGCTGTCGTCGATTCAGGAAGCAAACGGCAACGAAGATGCTCCCAAGATGGTACAAACCTTGATCGAGGATTTTGCAACTGTATGCGAGGAGTTTCAGGAAGGTATCGAACTGGCGGAAAGTAATTCCGACCAGCCAACTGCAGATTTGCTGATTGGTTATAAAGCGGATCTGGAGAAACATATGTGGATGCTTCGCTCTTATTTGGGCTAATTGGCCGAATTTCGCTCCATCACTCAATGCCTAGTTCGGTGAATTTAATTCCACTGTCATGGTGATGGGGTTACGCTCTGAAATAAACTCTCTACATGTAAAACGCTACTGACGTCATGCTGTCAGTAGCGTTTTTATGGCTAAAAAGAGATCATTCACCTCATGTTTTTAGTACAAATTTATAATAATATGGCCATTCGTAGGATATATTTTGCCATTTGTGTGCCTGGTAGGATGAACATTTTATGAAGAAAGTTGGATAACGTGTGTCTGTTGGTTGCACCCTCCAAGATATTTATTATAAAATAACTTGAGAATCATTGAGAATCAGTTTAGAATGATTATAAATAAATTTTTAAATATTACTTGAAATCAGGGGGCTCCCCTGTTTAAATATACTTTCTGATTTCGACACCACACTACATTTTTTGGAGGGTATTGCGAATATGGCTACAAACTTTAAGATTGAAGGTCTCAAGGCGACCATTGAAGGCAAGGAAATTTTGAAAGGTATTAACCTCGAAATGAAGGGCGGAGAAATCCATGCCATCATGGGTCCTAACGGTACAGGTAAAAGTACACTCGCGTCTGCTTTGATGGGTCATCCTAAATATGAAGTCACAGATGGCAAAGTAACTTTGGATGGAGAAGACGTGCTGGATATGGAAGTGGATGAGCGTGCACGTGCAGGATTGTTCTTGGCGATGCAGTATCCGAGTGAAATTGCAGGGGTAACGAACTCCGACTTTTTGCGTAGTGCGATCAACGCACGCCGTGAAGAAGGACAAGAAATCTCCCTGATTAAGTTTATCCGTCAAATGGAAAGCAAAATGAAAGAGCTCGAAATGAATCCTGAGTTTGCACACCGTTACCTGAACGAAGGCTTCTCTGGTGGTGAGAAAAAACGGAATGAAATTTTGCAAATGATGATGATTGATCCGAAAATTGTCATTCTTGATGAAATCGACTCCGGTCTGGATATCGATGCTTTGAGAATCGTGGCTAGCGGTGTCAACGCTATGCGTTCCGAGGAGCGTGGCTTCCTTATCATTACTCACTATCAACGTCTGTTAAACTACGTTAAACCAGATTATGTACATGTGATGATGCAAGGACGTATCGTTAAATCCGGTGGTCCTGAGCTTGCTGAGCGTCTGGAAGCAGACGGTTACGACTGGATCAAGGAAGAGCTTGGTATCGTTGATGAAACTGTAGGACAAGAGGCGTAAGCCGGAAGCGAGGAGGAAAACTAATGACTACACAAACAATCCTTCCGGTAGATTCCGAGCAACTGCGTGTTCTGTCCGAACGTAACGGCGAACCATCTTGGCTGGCCGAAGACAGACAAAAAGCACTTGAGCTTGCAGGCAAACTGGAGCTTCCGGTATTTGAAAAAACAAAAATCGAACGTTGGAAATTAAACGATTACGGTCAACATAAACAGAGCGAGGTCATTGCATCGATAGGGCAGGTTCCTGCAGCCATTGCTGATCTGGTCAAAGAGCAACAGGAGGGCGGTCTGATTATTCAGCGCAACTCCGGCGCGGTATATGTGAAGCTGAGCGAGGAATTGGCGGCGCAAGGCGTCATTTTCACGGATTTACAAACAGCGGTTAAAGAGCATGCTGATTTGGTTAAAGCTCATCTGAACACAGTTATTAAGGCTGAAGAAAATTCATTGTCTGCATTGCATGCAGCACTCTGGAACGGTGGAGTATTTGCTTATGTGCCTAAAAATGTAGAGTTGAACGTTCCGCTTCAAGCTGTATTCCTGACGGACGATGCGACTGCAACATTTGCACCGCATGTGCTGCTCATTGTTGAAAGCCACAGTTCCGTGACTTACGTAGACAACTATGTATCTGCGGATTTGGCGGCACCTGTTCTTCATAACGGTGCGGTAGAAGTTGTTGCAAATGCAGGAGCTAAAGTACGTTATGCGACAGTTCATCAGTTTGGGGAGCAAGTAACGGATATTTCGATTCGTCGTGCCACGTTGGGAAATGACGCAGCTATCGAATGGATTGTGGGCGAAATGAACAACGGTAATACAGCAAGCAATACCATGTCCGTGCTCAAAGGCAATGGCTCCAATTCGGATGCCAAGATCATTGCTGTAGGTTCTGGCTCACAAAAGCTGAACTATACGACACAAGCACAGCATTTTGGTAAAAATTCCGCCAGTCAGATGATTACGCGCGCAGTAATGCGTGAAGAAGCCTCTTCCATCATTAACGGAATTACAAAAATTGAAAAAGGTGCTACCAAAGCAGACGGTCAGCAAACAGAACGTGTTCTGATGCTCAGCCCGAAAGCGCGTGGTGACGCTAACCCGATCCTGCTGATTGATGAAGATGATGTAACGGCAGGTCACGCAGCATCGGTTGGTCAGGTAAACCGTGAACAAGTGTATTACTTGATGTCCCGCGGGATTAGCCGTGCAGAAGCTGAACGTCTGATTATTTATGGCTTCTTGGCACCTGTCGTATCTGAAATTCCGCTTGAAGGACTTCAACATCAGCTGCAAAGCCTTGTTGAAAGGAAGTTAGGCCAATGAATACTGCATTGATCCGTGAACAGTTCCCGATTTTACATCAGGAGATTAACGGTCATCCGCTGGTTTATTTGGATAATGCGGCCACTTCGCAAAAACCGCTGGCGGTCATCGAGGCGATCAAGCACTACTACGAATATGATAATTCAAATGTTCACCGTGGTGTGCATACCTTGGGTAGCCGCGCAACGGATGCTTATGAAGGTGCGCGGGAGAAGGTAGCCCGCTTTCTGAATGCAAAGCGCAGTCAGGAAATTATTTTTACAAGAGGAACAACAACGGCGCTGAATCTGGTCGCTTCTTCCTATGGCAGGGCTAATTGCCAGGCAGGTGATGAAATTGTCATCACACAAATGGAGCATCACAGTAACCTGATTCCGTGGCAACAGGTAGCCAAAGCCACAGGCGCGACTTTGAAATATATTCCACTTCAAGAGGATGGTAGCGTTGATCTTGCTGATGTGGAAAATACCATTACAGAGAACACTAAAATTGTAGCGATTGCGCATGTCTCCAATGTGCTTGGTGTTGTGAACCCTGTCAAAGAGATTGCAGCTATTGCGCATCGCAAAGGCGCAGTCATCGTTATAGACGGTGCACAAAGCACACCACATATGAAAGTAGACGTGCAAGACATCGACGCTGACTTTTATGCCTTTTCGGGTCACAAAATGTGTGCTCCTACTGGGATCGGAGCACTGTACGGCAAGAAGGCGCTGTTGGAAAACATGGAGCCGATTGAGTTCGGCGGTGAAATGATCGACGATGTGGGATTGTATGAATCCACATGGAAGGAGCTGCCTTGGAAATTCGAAGGTGGAACCCCGATTATTGCCGGAGCGGTTGGCTTGGGAGCTGCCATTGATTTTCTGGAAAGCATCGGACTGGATGCCATTGCGCAGCATGAAAGCCGTCTGGTAGACTATGCTCTCAAACGTCTCCGTGAAGTGGAGGGGTTGACGATATACGGACCGGCTGAACGTCATGTCGGGCTCGTAACATTCAACCTGGATGATGTGCATCCGCATGATGTAGCTACTGTACTGGATAGCAAAGGGGTGGCTGTACGTGCAGGCCATCATTGCTGCCAGCCATTGATGCGCTGGTTGAAAGCCAGTGCGACTGCACGTGCCAGCTTTTACCTCTATAACACGGAAGAGGAAGTCGACGCTTTGGTCAGCGCCTTAATCCAAACAAAGGAGTATTTTGGCGATGCAACTTGATGACTTGTACCGACGCGTGATTATGGATCATTATAAAAATCCGCGCAATCGTGGACGTTTTGAGGAAGATGCCGTTACGGTGGATTTGAATAATCCTACGTGTGGTGACCGGATTTCTCTTCAACTCAAAACGAAAGACGGCGTGGTCGAAGATGCCCGTTTTACTGGCGAAGGCTGCTCGATTAGTATGTCCTCAGCTTCGATGATGACAGAAGCGGTCAAAGGAAAAACGATTGATCAGGCACTGGATATGGCGAGCCGCTTCTCTTCTTTAATGAAGGGAGAAGCCGTCGAATTCGATGATTATGAAGAATTGGAAGCTTTGTCAGGCGTTAATAAGTTCCCGGCCCGCATCAAATGTGCAACACTGGCTTGGAACGCGCTGCGCAAAGGGATTGATGAAGATAAATAATTTAAATAGAACAGAGGAGGTTTGAGAAACATGGCCAAGAAAGCACCGGAAATGGAAGAGTATAAATATGGCTTTCGTGACGAGCACAAGTCCATTTTCCAAACAGGTAAGGGTCTCACTCCGGAAATTGTAAAGGAAATCTCCAAAATTAAGGATGAGCCAGAATGGATGCTGGAGTTCCGTCTGAAAGCACTGAAACAGTTTGAAAAAATGCCAATGCCAAACTGGGGCGGAGATATGGATGAACTGGATTTCAACGATATCCAGTACTATGTAAGACCTTCCGAGAAACAAGGGAAGACATGGGAAGAAGTTCCGACGGAAATTAAAGAAACCTTTGATAAATTGGGTATTCCTGAGGCGGAGCAAAAGTTTTTGGCTGGTGTATCCGCACAGTATGAATCGGAAGTTGTCTACCACAGTATGCAAAAGGAACTGGAAGATCAGGGCGTTATTTTCATGGATACCGATACGGCGTTGCGTGAGCATCCTGAGATTCTGAAAGAGTATTTTGCAACAGTTGTACCTCCTGCGGACAATAAGTTTGCAGCACTGAATAGTGCGGTATGGTCAGGCGGAAGCTTCATCTATGTACCAAAAGGTGTGAAATGTGAAGTTCCATTGCAGGCTTACTTCCGTATCAACTCGGAAAACATGGGTCAATTCGAGCGTACGCTCATTATTGCTGACGAAGACAGCTTTGTTCATTATGTAGAAGGCTGTACGGCTCCAATTTACAGCACGAACTCGCTGCATAGTGCGGTGGTGGAAATTATTTGTAAGAAGAACGCACGTGTTCGTTATACAACGATCCAGAACTGGGCACCAAACATCTATAACCTGGTAACCAAACGTGCGGTTGCTGAAGAGAATGCAACGATGGAATGGGTCGATGGTAACATCGGTTCCAAGTTGACGATGAAGTATCCAGCCGTTGTATTGAAAGGCCGTGGAGCGAAAGGTATGGTCTTGTCCATCGCTGTTGCAGGCAAAGGCCAGCATCAGGATGCAGGTGCGAAAATGATTCACTTGGCACCAGACACCACCTCCACAATTGTATCCAAGTCGATCAGTAAGCACGGCGGTAAAGTAACGTATCGCGGATTAGCTTCATTCGGTCGTCAGGCTCAAGGTGCAAAATCAAATATCAAGTGTGATACGTTGATTTTGGATAATCAATCAACTTCAGATACTATTCCTTATAATGAAATTATGAATGACGACATCACGCTTGAGCACGAAGCAACAGTTTCCAAGGTATCGGAAGATCAGCTGTTCTATCTGATGAGCCGTGGTTTGACTGAAGCAGAGGCAACGCAAATGATCGTTATGGGCTTTATTGAGCCGTTCACCAAAGAACTGCCGATGGAATATGCGGTAGAGATGAATCGTTTGATCAAGTTTGAAATGGAAGGTTCCATCGGTTAAAACGCAGTAATCCTTGGCGTGACAAGGTACTTGAGGTAATTAAAGCTGTTAGATCGGAGTCGTGCCGATTTATGCTGACTCGGATTTTCTCTAGTATAGAAGGCGAACTTTTTAAGTTCGTCTTCTTTTATTTTTTCTGTGATGCCTAAGTCCATAAGCCTTCTTTCTACTACATAAAAAAATTATGCTCAGGACTGCGGATAGTTGCCTAGCACTTATGTATGTTTGCTTAATAGGATGTTATGAGTGACATAAACATAAGGAGGCATACCAACAGATGCAGAAGAATAAAACTGGAGTGGAGAAGAAAACCCTCTCTTCTAAACAGACACAGAGGCATGTACATGAATTTGAAGGTAGTACCAAACTGGCTGAAGAAGGCGCAGACCGACATAACCACCGCTTTGCAGGTGTTACTGGGCAAGCGATTCGAGTTGGAAGAAGTCATGTCCATGAAATCGATCTTACAAAAACTGATTTCGTGAACCACTTTCATAATCTGAAAAAAATTAGAACAGGACCAGCTATTCCAGTCGGAAATGGAAAACACGTACATTTTGTTACGGGCCAAACTACATTAAATGATGGTCATGTACACCAGTTTAATTTTGCAACATTAATTCAGGCACCTCTTATTTAATGAACGGTGGTTTGACCGAAGCTGAGGTAACACAAATGATTGTTATAGACAGCTGCTCATAAAGAATGAGAGCATCGTCTTCGATTTTTCGGTGATGTGTAAATTACTCGAAATAAATCAAAAAGCTCTGCTAACCATAAATGGTCGGCAGGGCTTTTTAGTCTTACATTGATTCTGTACTTCTTGATTAATGACCGGCTATGATTTTATGCCTTATGATAAGCCGCCTTATTCGAATTTTAAGTATATATTTTTTGTTTCATTTTTATGGTCAGTGTCACCAATTAGCAATCTTTAATATTGGGACAGCTCGTCTGTTACTTGTTTATTTATCTGAAGTTTTATGGTCTAAGTCATGATGTAATTCGGTTGCTGGTATTTTGGCACTATAGATTTGTCCTTTAGCAACAGGCTTAGAGATGTATACATAGCTCCCGCTTCCATCCGGCGCACTTCCTGTTGCCCACAAACCTTCACTAGATTCTTCGCCTTCAGACAAATTCCAAAACTCATAAGCTTCAGGCTGAGACTCTTGCTCTGCTTCAGGAGGAAAAGAAGCCGGGACCACAACACCGTTTTTTTCTTCCAATTCTTGGATTGCCGCCATCCATTGATACTGGTGATAGCGGTCACGTGCTAGCATTTTCCGTAGTGTAGCTCTGACGCTTTCATCTTGTGTCATATGATATAGCCTTGCTACCTGCAATCGACCCTGACTCTCTGCGTGCAAATTGGACCGCATATCCGCTAAAAGGTTGCCACTTGCGACGATATAAGAGCCGTTCCATGGAACTCCATTTGAATTACTAGGTAATCCGCCAAGACCGCTGACCAGCAAGTGCTGCGGGTTAATTCCCCCCATAATGGCAGCTGTAACAGGGTCTTTTGCAGCTTGTTCTTGATCTTCTGGTTTAGCTCCATCAAGTAGTTGACTAATTAAAGCACACAGCATCTCTACATGCCCTACTTCTTCAGTTCCAATGTCCATTAGCATATCTTTATATTTTTCCTCACCGCGACAGTTAAACCCTTGAAACAAATATTGCATCATCACGGTCATTTCTCCAAATTGCCCCCCCAAAACTTCTTGTACCTGCCGGGCAAAAAGAGCATCAGGACGCTCAACTTTCACTTCAAACTGCAACTCTTTTTGATGTCTAAACATAACTACTCCTCCTATAGTTAAAGCAGCTTAGTGAATTCTAACTGTATTTAACCTTTTCAAGATGTAATAAAACGAGGATCAGCATAACAACAATCTGATGGGAGTCTTTACATTTAACTATCTGTTTGTTTGGTTTGTATAAAAATTATTAAAGAGGGAAGCATATGTTTGATAAGCCCGACCCTGCTGCTGCTAAAGTGATTCAAGAAGTATTAGGTGGTCGATTCGGAGAAATGCGTACCATGATGCAGTTTTTCTTTCAAAGTAATAAATTTCGTGGTAATGCTGTGCAGTATAGGGATTTGATACGGGGAGTTTTTCTAGAGGAGCTTAGTCATGTTGAACTGGTCCAACATACTATAAATCAACTTCTGACTGGCTCAGGCGCAGACCGAGCCGGCGATGCTGGAATTGATCATGCTCCTTTAGATGAGGCGATAAAACACGCAAATCCTCATCATTTTATTATGGGAGCTCAAAGTTCCTTACCTGTTGATGCAAGTGGAAATCCTTAGCTAGGTAGTTATGTTTATTCCCACGGCAATCTAATTAGTGATTTGCTTGATAATCTCGTACTCGCATCTACAGTGGTTCTGCAAAAATCCCGAATTTACGAAATGAGCTCGAACAAAACATTCCGGGAAACGTTGGCTTTTTTGATTGTGCGGGATAATGCTCATCAAAATGCGTTTGCTAAAGCTTTAGAGACACTTGGAGTTGATTGGGGAAAATTGTTCCCGGTTCCAAACTACGTATTAACAAGTATCCAGAATGCCGGAAGTATGTTGAATTGGGCTTTCACAATGCACAGTTTAATTTTCGATTGGATTCTACCCGTATTGGAGAAATATTCAATGGGCAAACTCCAAGCAGAAACGGTGGGGATTTGAGTGTAATGGATCCTCCAGAAGGTTTTCCTCTTCCGTATATGCCTGAATTGCCTAATGAACATAGCTCAGGTCTGCATGATCTTAACACTTAGGTTTAAACAAATAAGTAAGGATAGTAACTAGGTTAATGTCCGTAACATAAAAAGAGGCTGTCCTTCGTAAAGAACCTACGAATCAAGGACAGTCTCTTTTTATTCGCGTAGCCTGTGCTTCGGCAAAACATTTCGTTCTACCGAAGTAACGCCGGGAGGCAGTAGTAGCGGATCAGGATTCCAAATAAATTTCATCAATGGATACATGGCGTTCTCTAGACAAATCTACATATTCATCATCGTTAATTCTCACTAAGGGTCTGAAGTAATCAGCAGGATTGTTGAGAATAATCGTTCCTGTCTGACCTGTAGTCAGCAGAACCTGCTTATTAATGAAATTAGGAAGCATGTGTCTGATGAACACTTGGGTAGCTTCTGGGTTTAGATGTCCAAAACTCATGCTGTGCAGCTCACGTAATACGGTGAGCAACTCCTGCTTCGTCTGGTACACACGATTGGAAATCATCGCGCTATACACGTCGGCAATAGCTGTTATGCTGGCAAAAGGATGAATATCTTCCTTGAACAGTCCATGGGGATATCCACTTCCATCTTCACGCTCGTGATGCTGCAAGGCGACAATTGCAGAAATCTCATCGCTGGTTGAATTGCGAATAATATCATAGCCATATAGCGAATGTTTTTTCATCTCATGGAATTCTTCGGGTGTCAGTTTATCCGGTTTGTTCAAAATTTCATCCGGTATCATGGACTTGCCTATATCATGTAAATATCCAGCTTTACCGGCGGCATATGCTTCTTCTTCCGTATATCCAAGCCATGTGGCAATGTAATATGACAGTACGCCTACTTGGAGAGAATGATTATAGGTATAGTGATCTCCCCGTTCCATAATTAATAGCAGAGATACGACATCTTTTTGACGAGCCAGCTCTGAAACGAGAGGGCCGAACAGCTCATCCACTCGATATTCATCAAATTTTCCAGTTGAGGAGGCTTCGAGAAACATGCTTTCAAAGCCACTGATCGTCTGCTCCATGAGAGGAACGGCACGTTTGAGGGACTCGGGGGAAGCTGGGACATCGGGGGCAAAGTCAACCGGAATGCTCGCTGAACCGGCATCAATGTCGATATAATCGACACCGTGCATAATGAGTTTGGAAATATCGTCATGCTGTAGCTCGGTGCCCTGAATCATGACAGGTACACCGTGCCCATTGTATGTATCGGATTTGAGGCGATCTCCCGGCTTGGCATCGGTAACGTGTACTCTCATGCGCTAACCTCCTTATTGTCGTAAATTTGTCGAAAATACGAAACAAACTTAATATATCAAGAATTAAATGGGATGACAACGACTAATTTACTATTATTCCAAGCTGTAAAATAGGTCTCAGGAACCCGTTTCCTATCTGATACCTACAGTAGATAACGTCAATACTTTTCACTATGTTTATGATATGAGATTGCCCAGAGACTACAGCGAAGCTTAAGGACTATGTCCACTCACATGTACCATATTGCTAAATATCATGATATGCTTAAACATTAGAAGCTCCAAAGTCGATATATATAAAGTATAGAGGAGGGCGGTTATGGAGATGACGACTCGGCAAACGTTGACCATTTTGCATACCAATGATATCCATAGTCATTTTGGCAGTATGCCTTCGATAGCCGCGATGATCGATGAACGAAGAGCCGCATCACGGGATGCGCTGCTTGTGCTCGACATAGGAGACCACATGGACCGGATGGCCCCCGAAACGGAAGGAACGCTCGGTGGGGCAAATGTGGATGTGATTAATCTAACAGGATACGATGCAATTACAATCGGTAACAATGAGGGACTGACTTTTACCTCGGATATGATTGAACAGGCATATGCGGGGATTCATTGTCCGGTCGTATGCGGCAATCTGACAGAGCGTGCCACGGGGATGAGCCCTTCATGGATGAAGGAATCCCTTATCGTAGACAAAGCAGGAATCAAGGTCGGTTTACTTGGTGTGACGGCTCCTTTTGTAGAATTTTATCAATTGCTGGGTTGGGATGTGCTCAATCCGTTTGATGTGCTGGGGAAGCAGATCGCGGCACTGAGAGAGCAGGTTGATGTTTTGGTTGTGATGTCGCACCTGGGTCTACCTTCCGATAAAAAATTAGCGTCGCAGTTTCCTGAAATTGACGTTATCCTTGGAGGTCACACCCATCATGTGCTGGAAGAACCGCTTTGGATCGGAAAAACAGCTTTATGTGGGGCGGGTAAGTTCGGAACGCTGCTGGGTGAAGTGACACTAAGTCGTAACGATAGCCTCGAACCGTTTCGAGTCACGTCAGGCGGCGTAGTTCCTGTGGATCAGACACTACTGGACGAAAAAGTGGCATCGGCCATTGTGATGCATCGCAGACAAGCAGAGCGCGCCATGGAGAACACCGTTGCGGTGACGGATCGGAAACTGGAGATCGCATATGATCAGGAATCCCCTTTCGGGAATATGCTGGCACAAGCGGTGTCCCATTTTACAGGAACAGAAATTGCCCTCGTCAATGCGGGACAACTGCTCGGCCCATTACCTCAAGGGGATATCAGCAAAGGAATACTACATTCCTTATGCCCTTCGCCGATTAATGCCTGTGTTATGAAGTTGCGGGGAAGAGATATTCGGTTGGCGCTGGAGCAGTCCTTGCTGCCTGAATTTACAGACAAGCCCATGACGGGTTTTGGCTTCAGAGGCAAAGTGCTTGGCACGATGTGTGTGGAAGGCTTGGCCATTCAGTATGACCCTGGCCGTGCTCCTTATGAAAAAGTGACGGACATTCGTGTAGCGGGTCAACCTTTGGAAGAGCATGAGGAATACACAGTGGGCACGTTGGATATGTTCACTTTCAAAGCAGGTTATGAGGTGCTTGCGAACGGAACAGATCTCCGATTTATGCTTCCAGAATTTTTACGGGATATGATTGAAATGGAGTTGAAGCGTCCGGGCGCGATGGAAGAATGTTTTGCAGCTAGGTGGCTTCAGGTATCAAAACAATCGGGAGAGGATTAAGCTGCGACTGGTACCTGTTACATTATTGAGAGCCGGCATGAAGCTTGGCAAAAAAATTTACAATGAAAACGGAATGGTGCTGCTCTCGGAAGGTGTTGAGCTTACTTCGCGATTGATTGAACGTCTAGGCCAAGTCGGTATTGGATATGTATACATTGAGGATGCTGTGACTGAAGATATCGTCATTCCTGAGATGATCCATGAACAGACAAGGGCCGCGGCGCTACAGGAAATCAAAAAGCAGTTTCAAGGGTTGTCATCCTACTCCGTAGATCATAAGCACAAATATTTTGGCAAGTCATTTTATAAGGTGATGGAATCCATTCTGGACGATATTGGAGGCCGTCAGGACGCCGTCATTATGTTGATGGATATCGGGGCCGCGGATCAGGATTTGTATCATCATTCTTTGAACGTATGTTTGTATTCACTAGTACTTGGAATTTCCAATGGCTACGATAATAACCAGCTCATGGAGCTGGGGATAGGTTCACTACTGCACGATATCGGTAAAATGAAAATTTCACCTCAAGTACTCTATAAGCCAGGTAAATTGACGGATGAGGAATATGAGCATATGAAAACACACACGGTGATCGGCTACAAGCTGCTCAAAGACGAACCTGGTATTCCCTTATTGTCGGCTCATTGTGCATTACAGCACCATGAGCGTATCGACGGCAGTGGATACCCACACGGTTGGAAAAAGGACCAGATCCACGAATATGCGAAATGGATCGGTCTGGCCGACTCGTACGACGCAATGACAGCAAGTCGGATATACAAACAGGCTTTGTTGCCCTATGAAGCGATGGAAGTGCTGTACGCGGGGGCAGGAACGTTATATGAGCAGCGAATGCTGGAAGCCTTTCGTGACTGTGTAGCTATTTACCCCCTGGGACTCTCTGTGATGCTCAACACGGGGGAAGAGGGGGTCGTAGTGCGTATACATCCCAAAATCCCGCAAAGACCCGTCATTCGCATTGTAAGGGACCGGGATGGGCAGGAAGTGAAGGCACCTTATGATGTGGATTTGTCCGTATCCCTCTCGGTTATGATTACAAACACATTGGGTGCTACTGTCGCCCCTTTCGGAGGAGTACACGTAGATTAGCAGATGATGTGGAAGAAAGTATGCAGACACTTTACACATCATGATATGATAATTATACGTCTTTTGAGGTTAATAACAGAAATAAGGTGAAAACATAATGACAGTTCTACAAAATAACACGCTACCCCAAATATCGCCAACCTATGATCCGTGGGACCCGATTGTCTCACTGCGTACACATGGTCGTCATTTGCTTACGAGTGTGGAGATGACCGTAACGCATCTATGTAATATGCGCTGTGAGCAT
This sequence comes from Paenibacillus sp. FSL H8-0168, assembly GCF_038592955.1. Lineage (NCBI taxonomy): Bacteria > Bacillati > Bacillota > Bacilli > Caryophanales > Paenibacillaceae > Paenibacillus > Paenibacillus sp. FSL H8-0168. The sequence goes on from NZ_CP151948.1 coordinate 1,849,655, forward strand.
TGCGCTGTTGGCGATATGCTGGTTATGAAGGAGGCCCCTTTCCTTCCGCTAGACCTAATGCTGAAGCGCTTGGATGAAGTCGAGCATCTGGAGACGATCAGTATTACAGGCGGGGAACCTGCCTTACTCGATAAAACAGTGGATGAAGTGATCGTTCCACTGTTGAAATATGCCAAGGAGCGCGGTATTCGCTCGCAAATCAACTCCAATCTGACGTTAGATATTCGCAGATATGAGAAGATGCTTCCTTATCTGGATGTGATGCATATTTCATTTAACTATTTGAATGCGGACGATTTTTATGAAGTGGGTTTTGCAAATACCGGCCGACCGACTCCACGTGCGGGTGCTGTTCGCCTGTATGAAAAAATGATGGAAAATGCCCGCAGATTGAGTGAAATGGGGATGTTCATTTCAGCTGAATCCATGATTAACTATCGGACACACACGAAGCTGGAGGGCATTCATCAATTAATCAACGAAATGGGATGCCGACGGCATGAGGTTCATCCAATGTACGCGTCGAATTTTGCCTCTGCTTTGCCTGTGCTTTCACTCGACGACATGCGGAACTCTATCCATAAGCTGCTGGATGTACGTAATCAGGACATGTGGATGTTGTTTGGCACATTACCGTTCTTTGCTTGTTCGGATCGGGAAGAAGACCGCAAACTGCTTCGACGCTTGCGTCAGGAACCGAATATTACGGTGCGTAATGATCCGGACGGAAGAAACCGTGTGAATGTGAATATGTTCACGGGTAGCGTGTATGTGACAGATTTTGCAGACATACCGGCTTTCGGAAATATTCAGGAAGATAGTCTGGACGATATTTTTGGTGAATGGCTGAATGAGCATCCGCTGAATCAGACTGTAAACTGTCATTGTGATGCCGCTGCCTGTTGTGGACCAAATCTGCTCGTGGCGGATATGTATTACAAAGGAATAGACTTTAAATCAAGAAAAGCATTACAACTATAGAAATGGGGAGTTCGTATTGGATGGTCATACCGAGTTTCATTGGGGATTGCTAGCTGTGAATCTCCTCTTGGTACTGCTGCTTGTCTTTCTAAATGGTGTATTTGTGGCCGCAGAATTTTCGCTGGTCAAAATGCGCCAATCCCGATTGACGCAGCTCCAAAGCGAGGGTCATCGCCTGGCAGGCTATGCGCTGAAGGTGAACCAAAAGTTGGATGCTTATCTGTCCGCCACCCAATTGGGCATTACGCTGGCTTCATTGGGCTTGGGTTGGATTGGAGAGCCAGCAATATCCGGCTACCTGATAGAGCCACTCATGCACAAACTCGGTGTAACTGACGGTACACTGATTACAACGGTATCTGTTATCGTCGGATTTTGTGTAATTACCTTTTTGCATATCGTATTAGGGGAACTGGCGCCAAAGTCCTTAGCGATTCAGAAGACCGAAGGTGTGGCGTTGTTTTTATCGGCGCCATTGCTGCTTTTTTATAAGGTCTTTCTGCCTGTGATCTGGGTATTGAATGCTGCGGCAAACTTACTGTTGCGTGCATTCGGCATTCAGCCGGCGAGTGAAGCCGAGGCGGCTCATTCGGAGGAAGAGATTCGTATATTGATGAATCAGAGCGCCAAAAGCGGTGTGATTGATAAGGACGAAATTAAGCTGATGGATAATATTTTTGATTTTTCCGACTTGCTTGCCCGAGAAATCATGCTGCCGCGTACAGATATGGATTGTTTGTACACGAATTTGTCGTTTAAGGAAAATCTCAAGATCATCAGCGAGACCAAGCATTCCCGTTACCCGGTAGCGGTTGAGGATAAAGACCAGATTATCGGTTTTGTCCATATTACGGATCTTCTGCTAGCTGAGCAGGGAGAGCAACTGGATCTGGCTTCGGTGGTACGTCCTATTTTGAATGTGCCTGAGTCCATGGAAGTGAGTCACGTGCTACGCCTTATGCAGAAAAAACATTCCCAAATGACTCTCGTGGTAGATGAGTACGGCGGAACGGCCGGGCTGCTGACAGCGGAGGAAATTTTGGAGGAAATCGTCGGGGATCTCTATGATGAATTTGAGGATGAACGCCCGAGTGTTGAAATGAAGGAGAACTTCATCTCTGTGGACGGTCGTATGCTCATTGAGGATGTCAATGATTTGACTGGAGTGAACATTGAAGACGACGAGGTGGATTCCATCGGGGGATGGCTGTTCAAGGAATTGGAGGGCATTCCGGTGAAAGGGAAGAAAATTGAGTTTTATAACCTTACCTTTGAGGTGGAGGAAGCAACAAGGCTTCGCATAATGAGAGTGAAGATTCACCGCAAGCCTGAGCCTGTGATTGAAGATGAGCTTTCTACCGATTGATTCCTAATCCACAGATATAGGTAAGATCAGTTCAGGTATGTAAGTTATTATAGAGTGCTGAAGAAAGAGCTTTTAGATCCACATACCGTGGTTTTAAAGGCTCTTTTTTGATTAGAAATAGTTCTATGGTTATTTTCTTGAACAATTATTTTTATCTGTGATTTTTTGTTCGAGACTTGGGCGATGCGGCATATGTTGAATAGTAAAACAGATGGATCAATCAAAGGAGGTCCCGGCCCGTGAAATTTCCACAGCAAGGTGAGTATGTCCCGTTTGTCGGCCCGTTCGATCCGTGTCCGCCCGTTCTGTGTAAGACTTATGTGCTTCCGCCAAACTTGTTTATACAATTTCAGCCCCCTGGTCTACCACAATTCAGTCCAGATGAGGCGCTGACGAAGGGAACGCTATGGCCTTTGCTTTACAGCCCTTATGAGCCTAGGAGAAACCAGGGGGGAGGCGAATAGAATGGAGAATCCAAATCAGGGTAAGTCCCCATTCCAGTTCCAGCAGCAAAATCAGCATGAGAGCGGACAGCAACAGCCGAATCCATATCAAAGCCCTTATTCAAATCCGTATCCATACCAGAACCAGTATCAGAACCAAACTCAGGGCTATAGTCAAGCCGGAAACCCGGCCCAAGGTTGCACGCCCCAAACCAAGCCAGTTGATGCCCAGTTTTATGCGTTGCTGGAGAAGCTCCAAGCGGTGGATTTTGTGTTGGTGGAGCTGAATTTGTATCTGGATACGCACCCAGATGATTTACAGGCTATCGAACAGTTCAATAAGCTGACGCAGGAAAGAACGGCGATTGCTAACGAGTATCAGATGCTATATGGGCCTTTACAAAATTTTGGCCGTGCCTATTCCAAGTATCCTTGGGAGTGGAGTCAATCCCCTTGGCCGTGGCAGGTCTAGGTAGGTATAACCTTTTATAAAGGAGGAACATGAATGTGGGTATATGAGAAAAAACTGCAATATCCCGTACGTGTCAGCAAATGTGATCCTCATATGGCCAAACTGCTTATGGAGCAGTATGGTGGAGCGGATGGCGAACTGGCAGCGGCATTGCGCTATCTGAATCAGCGCTATACGATTCCCGATAAGGTAATTGGCGTACTGAACGACATAGGCACGGAGGAATTTGCGCACCTTGAAATGATTGCGACTATGATTTATAAGCTGACCAAGGACGCGAGTGTGGAGCAAATGAAGGCAGCTGGGCTAGGGGAATATTACGCGGCGCACGATCATGCGCTATATTATCAAAACGCAGGCGGGGTTCCTTTTACAGCGGCCTATATTCAAGCCAAAGGCGACCCGATTGCCGATCTATATGAGGACATAGCGGCAGAGGAAAAGGCTCGAGCTACATATCAGTGGCTGATTGATCTGACAGACGATGTGGATTTGCAGGATAGTCTGAAGTTTTTGCGTGAACGTGAAGTGATTCATTCGCTGCGTTTTCGTGAATCAGTGGAAATTTTGAAGGGGGAAAGAGACCGGAAGAAGGTGTTCTGAGAAAGTTTTATACCATCAACGGTTTAAATTGTTAGCTTGTTCTATATATTATTACAAATAGGAAAGGCCATCTGCAAGCCTCAAGTGCAGGTGGCCCTTTTTTATTTTTTTACATTCACCTATCCCCTAATATTAATTACTTGGAACGATGGATTTTTTGGCCGTCTGGACTAGAAACTGTGCTTTAATACAAAGCAGAGGATAGCCTTCCTCAATATTTAAATAAGCAGCCCATCAAAGGAGAAAATTCCATAACCACCGATAGAAAACTTATTTTTGTTCTAGCTGTGCAAAATACTGCTCGTTGTATAAGACGCTTGGATGAGTAGGATGGTGCAACTGAGCTATGCGATGATGCGATTTTGCCTTTTCAATGTCGCCGATTCGGTCGTAACACAGGCATAATTGCAAGTGTGGAAACCAGGTATAGTACGACGAATTGGTTAAGGCCATTACATCTTGTGGGGGCTCTATCAGCGTCGCCTGACGAAACCAGTAAATGGCTTGAGTATACTGCTCATCTTCAATGAACAAATTGCCAAAGGCACAGCAGAACTGGGCGCGTGGTACATCGAGGTTGAGTGTGCGAAGCAGTGCCATACGCTGTTCCTGTTTTTGACCCTGGTGAGCGTAGCAATCTGCCAGCTTAAAGCAAGCAGCAATCCGATCCTCAATCCATCCTTGATCGAGCCCCAGATAGTGTTCGTACTGCTGAATGGCTTCTAGTATGCGTCCGTTATCATATAGTTCATTAGCGAAGTAGTAGTGATCTCGCTCAGAAAATGCAGTGCCTTTCTCCCGGTGCTGGAGATAAATATGTAAATTACGGTCAGTGTAGGCACGTGTCTTTTTATGAGTCACTGCCATATTGCTGTGAAAGGTGCTGCCAGTCACATTCAGGAATTCGTGCACAAAGCCGATCCATCTGAATCTACGATCACGCCGTACCATTCGGTTTCTTTTGAGCTTATGCAACGGCTGCCCCTGTTCATCTACAGATAGTACATAATCCATCGTAATGCTGTCATAGGAGACGGTGGCTTGTTTTTTCCAGTCTAGAAATGCCAGTCGATCTTGCTCCTCTAGGATGTCATCAGCATCCAGCCAAAATTGATATTCCTGTGTTGCCTGATCAAACGCATAATTGCGGGCTGCGGAGAAATCATCGCACCATTCAAAATTGTATACCCGAGCATTGAACGATGCAGCGACCTCTTGGGTACTGTCTGTGGAACCAGTATCAACGATAATGATTTCATCTACTAGGTCATGGACTGATTTCAGACAGGTATGAAGGGCTTCTTCTTCATTTTTGACAATCATACATAAGCTGACAGTTACCATGCTCTTTGTCCCCCCAAAAACTTGGTATAATCTCCATTTTATTAGGATAGCTTGCTCATTATGTAGTAATTCCTATGGATCGTTTAGAGGATGTGTGATGATCATAAATTCAATCTTGCTCTAATAAATTAGAAAATCAAAGTCTGATATGAAGAGGAGGAGATTGTGCAAAATTCGATATTATCAAGTGCGACCGGGAAATAAATTTGATGGCTAAATGTAGTTAGAAAACCGGTAACAGAAAAAAAGGCAGAACTGGATGGTAAGATTGTATTTTTGTATTGATGTCGTTTTCATTGATATTTCCAGGTGTAAGTCCATTCATACTACGCTCACTCCCATATCGCTTGGTCGCAATTATGGTATGTCTTAGGACATGGAGGAGAACGGTTTATGAGGCTTCTACCTGATGGAGGCGTTGGATCATGCGTATACTAATTGGTAGCCCGGTGCACCAGAAACCGGAAATATTGTCTTTGTTTCTTCAAGCTTTGGAGCGACTGGAGGCACCTGACGTGCTGCCGGATTATTTATTTGTCGATGATAATGACAATCCGACTTCAAGCCAATGGCTTGCCGATTTTTCCAATCGGCTGCCGGGCAGGGTTTTACCCTTGTTGACAGGCTCACAGCAAGTAGAGAACCGAAGTGATGAGCACACTCATTATTGGCCGCCTGCCCTCGTCTGGAAAGTGGCTGGCTTTAAAAATCGTCTTATTGATTATGCACTTCAACATAATTATGACGCGCTGTTTTTGGTCGATTCTGACCTGATTCTCCATTCCCGTACCTTATGTAAGCTGGTGGAGGCGGAGAAGGACATTGTATCTGAGATTTTCTGGACACGCTGGCAGCCGGAGGGACCTCTATTGCCTCAGGTGTGGGTTAGTGATGAATATAATTTGTTCCATCGTGAAGAAGGCGAAGTGTTGTCGGCAGAGGAGAGAGCACAACGCGAGTTGCATTTCATACACCAATTGCATGTTCCTGGTTTGTACGAGGTGGGTGGTCTAGGCGCTTGCACCCTAATCCGCAGACGTGCACTGGAAGCAGGGATTCACTTTGGTAAAATCAAAAACGTTTCCTATTGGGGAGAAGATCGACATTTTTGTATTCGAGCAGCTGCATATGGATTTCCACTTTTTGTGGATACACATTATCCGGCGATGCATCTGTACCGGGAAGCGGACCGAATGAAGGCAGAGCAGCTATTATTCGCCCTAAAGTATTTTACAACGAGTGCTGTTCATACGGACCATTCAGAACATTTAGCATATCTGGATCACTCCGATACTCCTACTAACTCTCCTGCCTTCAATCGTTCTGCATCATCAAGCCCCTCTAAGTTCCCTGAACCTCCTGTTATACCGTATGATCTCCGTGAGTCAGCTGTCTTTGCCAAGTACACTGCAGATTCTTTTGTTGTACCACAAACATTCTCTGGTCCACGACAAAGTGAACTTCATACGCCGCCTGTCACCAAACCCAAATTGACACTGACTATGACGGTATACAATGAGGCAGATCGCAAGCTCATTGACGTGCTGCGGAGTCATCGGGAATATATTGATGAAGCGGTCATTATTGATGATGGCAGTCAGGATGATAGCGGAGAGTTGTGCCGTGAGATCCTAAAGGGAATCCCACTGCGTTTAATACGCAATGAAACAGCTTCTTTTACCAATGAATTAGAGCTGCGTAAGCAGCAGTGGAGAGAGACGTTGGCTTCCTCTCCCGAATGGATATTAAATATGGACGCTGACGAAATGTTCGAATCCCGTTTTGCTCAAGGGGTACATTCGTTGTTAGCGGGAACGAAAGCCGATACGATTTGTTTCAGGTTGTTTGATATGTGGTCTTCCACGCATTACCGCGATGATGATTATTGGCAGGCTCATCGGTATTACCGTCCTTTTTTGATTCGATATAAGGAAGGGTTCTCTTATAAATGGAAGGAGCAGTCCTTGCACTGTGGGAGATTTCCCGAAAATGTGCTTGACCTTCCCAGTGAAATCAGCAACTACCGCATCCAGCATTGGGGATGGTATACACCTGCTATTCGCATGGTCAAATTTCAGCGGTACCAGTTGCTTGATCCAAGCGCTCGTTATGGCTGGAAAGAGCAATATGAATCTATTTTGGACCCGAACCCCCGACTCACGCTTTGGGTGGATCAGGACAACATAAATGTAGAAAAAGAAACTGCACTAGAATATGAAGCTGCCCACCAGGTGAACGACATGGATGTTGCCGAGATTTCGAGTGTCCAGGTTATTGATAATTCCGATCTGCAAATAAAAAGTGAAACCAAGGACTTACTTTATAGTAAATGCAAACTGTGTGGCTCATCTGACACGGCAGTATTTCATAGCTATGAACGCTTTACCTTGATGGGATGCGGTTCCTGCGGATTGGTTTTTCGTAATGATGTGGATCATATACGCCCAGAAGATATGATTGCAGAGATTTATAATACCAAATGGGTTGCTATGCGGGATAGTGCAGCAGCGTCAACTTATGGAGATCATGCCCTTTTTGGACTCATGCTGCTGGATATGTTCAGTACCGGTAAAGGAAAATTGCTTGAGATTGGATCAGGTACCGGAGAATTTATCCATGCTGCCCTTCAAGCCGGCTGGGATGCAGTGGGCATTGAACCTTCCATAGACTCGCGTGCTTACGCCAAATACAAATATGACGTGGATTTATTGCCGGGTTACTGGGGCGATGAAGCCGAAGAAGATACTCAAACCCAAGAAGCACATGAAATACAGGAATTGAATGAAGTAGAAGAAGCCGAAGAAGATACTGATTTACCACTGGATCACAAATACGAGGCCGTAGCATGCTGGCATGTGCTGGAGCATATTGCGGACCCAGTTGCATTTTTGACAGATTTACGCGAACAGCTTCAACCTGACGGGACGATCTATATTACGGTGCCCAACAAAAATTCGTTCACCAATGAGGCTTATGGCGTTTACTCGCCTTTATTTACGGAGGAAGATCATTTGTATCATTATTCTGAGCATACGCTTGCGCTCTTACTGGCAAAGTCCGGCTTGCGCCCGGTGGCTTTGTTCACCCGCCAGCTTCCCTCTGGTTTAGATGCCTTGCTGCAAGCCCATCCTTTGTACGGTGAGCTTACCCTTACGGAGCAAATGGGATTGTTGGCCAAACTTCAAGGCGAGAAACGGGGTCATGAACTGTGCTGTGTCGCAAGGGTAATTTAGTCATCCCCAAAAGGAGGCAGTATCCATGAACATGTCTGATCCGTATCTGTCTCGCTTTTTTGTATATTCTGACCCCAACTCCTCCAACATGATTTACAGACTCCCCCAAAGCTGGTGGAGTCGCCCCTATGAGTATGAGTGGTGTCTCCAATTTATGTCTGGGCAAGATACAGTACTGGACGCAGCATGTGGAATCCCTCATCCATTCAAATTTGAGTTGGCCCGCCGTTGCGCTCAGGTCTATGCCTGCGATCTGGATATACGGATCGTTTCCGTGGATGCCATTTTGGCCGAGGTGCGGCGGGATATCGGAGAGGAGGCTGCCGAGCGCATTCAGGAGATTTTACCAGTTCGTCTCCACTCCGCACATGCCAATCTGACGGCTCTCCCCTATGAGGATGCCAGTTTTGACAAAATTGTATGTATCTCGGTACTGGAGCATTTAACGCCTGATGAATCTTTGGCAGCCTTACGTGAATTTCACCGGACTTTACGGGATGATGGAATGCTTCTGCTGACGTTTGATTATCCTACAGTGGACTTATCAGCGATGGAGCAATGGATAGAGCAAGCGGGATTTTCGTATTGGAATGGTGTGGATCTCAAGCTTCCACGGAGTGCTTTACACACGGATATGTGGGGCGGTCTGCATTGTTTTAGGACTGTTTTAAAAAAATATAAGAGTTAGCGGTATGCGCAATGAGGTTTACACGGACCTCTCTTATTGCTTATCATGAGAGGGGTTAGAGTTGTAAACCTACATAGGAAAGGAATGACTGATAACTACATGAACAATGCACCTGTGTTGAAGAAACCTGAGGCTATGGTATTTGATATGGACGGTACACTTTTTCAGACGGAGACGCTATTGCTTCCTGCGTACCACAAGCTGTTTGATACGCTGCGCGCTGAAGGGCTTTATGAAGGAGAGACTCCTCCCGAGGAGCTTATTTTGAATAGTTTGGGTATGTTGCTGGATGAAATCTGGAGAAGAGTGATGCCGGAAGCCAGCGAAGCGGCCCACAGAAGAGCGGACGAGCTGCTGCTTCAGCTGGAGCTGGAGGGATTGAAGAGCGGAAGTCATGCCCTGTATCCACATGTAAAAGAAACACTCCAGTCCCTTCATGAGCAAGGTGTCCGATTGTTCGTAGCCAGTAACGGCCTGGAGGATTATGTAAAGGGGATCGCTGCTGCGTATGAAATGGTTCCCATTTTTGAAGGACTGTACAGCGCTGGGGAGTACAGCACGCTTTCCAAAGTGAATTTGCTGGAAATTCTGTTGAGCAAGCACGATATTTCGAATGTATGGATGGTAGGAGATCGCTCCTCAGATGTGGAAGCAGGCAAAAAGAACGGACAGACGGTGATCGGTTGTGCTTATGCTGGATTTGGCGTGAACGATGAGTTGAAGGGGTCTGATGCGATTATTACGGACTTTACGCAACTGCTTACACTTTATAAAAACGCCGAGTAACTGTGAAACACAGGTTAATGGTTATAAATAGGCTTGACGTACCATATAAATAAAACATGCTAGCACTGTCGGACAGACGAAAAAGAAAGGAAGGCAGCCACTTTACGCGGAGCCTTCCTTTGTCTTATTCTCAGTCTTACTCTCTGCTTTATCTTCTGTTTTATCTTCTGCTTTGTAGTCCGTCTGAGGCTTTGGATTAATTTGTGTGTGGTAGACCCACAAGGCATATTCCATGGGCTTGGCGATGGAACGGCGATAGGTATCTTTTTCTCCAATACGTGAAAATACCTCGCGGGCTGGTTTCGGGTTGACTTCCAGCACGTATATATGACCGTCCTTATTAATTGCCAAATCGAGCGCAAGCTCGCACAATGCCCCGTAGCTTTCTTCCAGATACGCAGCGATGTCCAGTCCGAGTTTTTCCCCCTGCTTGATGATTTTCTCTCTATGGCCCTCATCACGAATCCATTGCGTCAGCAATTGGTTCATCGGTACCGCCTTGCCTCCACCATGCAGGTTGGAAGTGACACTCCGATGTGCCCCGATTCGCCCGGCGCATCCGGTTAGCTCCCATACTCCTTGGCTATTTTTCTGTACCAGCATACGGTAATCATGGACCCTGCCATTTGGCAACTGCACAGGAATGCCTTCCTGAACAATGTAGTTATCCATGTTCCAGCTGCTCAGACGCGGCTCCAGACGGTCTAGACGTACCCGCTGCTGGGGAATAATATGGCGTTTGCGATTGCGGCCTTCAATCAGATACAGGCCCCCTTGCTTGTTAACAGGTTCAATACGTAAAATGCCGCGTCCTCCCGTACCGTTAATCGGCTTGAGGTACACTAGTGAATTCTGTTTGAGCATCCGTTTTACACTATGAAATCCATTGAACAGCTCTGTTGCAGGCAAATGGGGGCGAAAGGCAGACCTTCTCGCAAGCTGCTGATGAATGACCCACTTGTTACTCAGCGGTCGGTTTAAATATACAAGGTCTGTATACTGCAATCGAAACTGCTTCAACTGACGATATCGCTCACTGCGCTGTACCCGGCAACGGTCGAAAATCATATCTGGGAACTCTCGCCACTTTCGGCTCCATTTTCCGCTGTGTGGATCATAGATTTGGGCAAGGAGCAGCCTTCGATCCTTATGGACATCTGCAGGAGTGAATACATACATATCCAGTCCCAGTCTTTTCCCTTCTGCAATCATGCGCTCATATATGTCGCGTTCCTCCAATTGCTTCTTGTTGTTCAAATACAAGGTCATGATGCCTAGGACAGGTTTTGGCACAGCATTCCACCTTCCTCTGCCGTCTGCTTATCTTGGGATAACTCCCCGTGAAATATCAGCGTGGGTTTCCCGGTCGGTCCAGTCGTCATTTCATGCGCAACCAGTCCAGCGCGGAAACAGGTTTTGAGACTGGCCATATTGTCGGCGGCTACGCTGCACGTCAGACGGCGCAGCTGTTTGAGCTGGGCGGACAGCAGTCTAGCGCCCAGTCTGCGGCCCCGGTAAAGCGGACGAACAATTACGATGCAAGCATCCTTCCCGTAATTTAGAGCGAGGGAAAATCCTGCAATCCGCAGCCCCTTCTCCGTGCGCACATATGCGCACAGGAGGGAGGAACCAGGGGTGTTCAATTGCTCGGGCGTCAAAACAGCCAGCTGCCGCAGAGCATTACGAGTAATGCGCATGCCCCCTGAGCTGCGGGCCAAAAACAGTAACTGTCGTCGTCTCAGCAGCCAGCTCCGGGCAGGCAAATGTTGAACATCGCTAATTTGCGGCATGATTCCACTTCCTTGATCATGATTTCATTCGTCCGGCCAAAAAGGAGCTGTACTGGAATATGCGTCTAAGCGACTTTTGGCGGATTTCCGGCTCGTCAAATTTCATCGGTTTGGCATTGGCCTCAAAAAACCAGAGGGTTCCGAGCGTATCCACGCCCAAATCCATGGACATTTCGCCATGAGAAAGACCGGATGCGCGTTCAATTTGACGTGCAATCTGTATGGCCGTACTTTTAACTTTGTTCAGTAGATCCGTGCTGTCCTCAGGCCCAAACAGTGAGGACAGTAGCTTGAACGGGTCCTCTACACTCCCGCCACGCGGGACATGTGTGGTAATGCTCCCTTTACCCGCCAGTCTGGCACCGACCCCGGTTATACTCCAGGAGCCACGGATATTTTTTTGTACCAGGATACGCAGGTCGAAGGGTTTTTTCTGATAGGTTGCCAGATCGATACCCTGTTGAATGATATAAGGCGAGTTGCCCGCTTCCCGGCGGATACGTCCCCACAGCCGGGATAGCGATACAGATCTGTAGGTTACACTTTTTTTGTCATGCTGAATGGTCAGTCTGTAAGCCATTAGATGTTCTGGGCGGAATTTAAGAATCATAATCCCTTTTCCGGCCTTACCGTTTTCCGGTTTGAGATACAGGTATGGATACGCAGACAGCATTTTTCCTAAGGAAGACAGGTTGCTTAACCGTTTGGTTGCCGGAACAAGCTGACGAGTGGTTTCCGAGGTACGCAACCACTTGAACAGTTCCCATTTGTTAAAAAAGCCTGGATTGTACAGTTCAATGCCTGAAGCATGTGAAATTTCATCCAACTTTGTGCGAACAGAGGTTTTAAGTTCATAATTACGATTGGGGATGCGATTATAAATGACCTGTGGAGGTGGAAAATTCTGTTCCTCCCACGTCTGTAAGCTCTTGTTGAAAACGTAGCCCTTAACCGTTTCGTCTGCCAGTTTCAGGTCTCTTACGGTAACAATGTACACCTGATAGCCCATCCGTGTTCCCGTTTCAAGAATATCCCTGAAATTGCGCTGATTGCCCTTGAAGAATTGTTCTTCGTCGTGCACTGTCAATACAGCAACGACTGGCTTATGCTCCGCCCGGGTATTCATAGTTCCTCTTTTCTGCGGAATTTACTGAGGTAAAGACAGTGGTCCAAAATATGCTCCACGGATGCTTTACCCTCCGCACGCAACGATGGATGCTGAAAAATGGATCGGCCTGGCTTGGAGTTGGCTTCAAACATCCATACCTTTTCATCCTGATCAATACCCAGATCAAAGCCGATTTCACCCAGTAGATGCTGGTGATGGTGTTCAATGGCTTCTGCGAGCGTAACTGCTACGTTTTTGGCACGTTGAAGCACTTCACCCGCCCGGTCTCCGAATACCCGGTTCAACGCCTGTTCAGGTGTCATAAGGGAGCCGCCGTTTTTGATGTGGGTCGTGACACTGCCACGTCCGGCTTTTTTGGCTCCAATGCCGACGACGACCCACTGGTTATTTCCATTTTTATGCATGTGAAACCGGAAATCAATCGGGCAATTGTCAATCTCGATCAGCTGGATACCCTGTTGAATGACGTAACCCTTTAACATCTGTCCCTGATTGGAGTGAAGCATCCTGAGCATGGAGTTAAAAGAGGTGAATTTTAGCAATACATTGCTATTTTTCTTACGGTACCTCACAAAATAGCCTTGCTTGGGAACATGGGACAGACGGTAGATTCCTTTACCGAGGCTGCCTCCACTTGGCTTGTAATAAGCAAATTGATGTCGCTCCAACATACCTCGGATACGTTCAGAGCTGGGATTCATATATGATTCAGGGACATAGCGGTTAACATCTGGGTTATTCTCCAGCAGATTATAAATATCGGACTTATTGAAAAAGCTCCAGTTAAAAAAGGGAATTCGTCTGCGGGAAAAGCGTTCGCGTAGTTGATTGATCGCTGGGGAAAAATCAGAGCGTCGGCTCGGCAAACGATTATAAATTACGTCCGGCAGAGGTACAAGTTTACGTGTGAATTCCCCGCTGGAAGACAGAAAATAGCCGTTAATCGTATCATTTTGCCAGTTAATATCCCGAGGGGTGAAGGCGAAAATATAAGATTTTTTGCTGCCTTCCTTCAGCAGTTGCTTAATAAAGCCTGTGCGTGATCCGAAAGGGCGGGTGGTGGAGTTGGTACCGTCAGACAGCACGCCAATCAACGGTCCTAGCTGTATATCCCCATCCAGATTTCGCAAATAGATGGACCCGCTTTTGGGAACACGGATTGCATTACGTAAGCCCGAGGTCAAGTATAGATGGCGTCCCGCCTTCTGAATTGGTTTTACTGTAGCGGGAATCTGATCCTTACCGAGCCGCAGACGAACGGACTTGGCTCCGGATAATTTAAGGCTTTTCAACAAGGAAGTGGATATATACGCCACCTTGTCGGGCTGCTGTGAGAAATGCACATTGCAATGCGTTAAACTCATCTGTTTATCCTCCTATACCGTATGTTCAAGGGAGGCGCCCGCGCCCTTTGGCCCTGTCGCTTTGGAATGGGTCATTAAATATCGAGCATATTCGAGCGGGCGGTTGACCGACTGGAAAGCGCACTCTGGCTGACGGATCTGAAAAAAGGAGGCCCGGCCAGGTCGGGAATTAACCTCCAATAGCCAGATGTTCCCGCTCCGGTCAATACCGTAATCAATTCCCAACTCGCCAAGGCGGCCATAACGTTCCTCCAGCGCCCTGGTAATGGTCAAGGACAGCGCCATCATCTGCCCGATGATGAGACGCGTGGTGTCCGCGCCAAATTGTTCACGAAGGTAAGGCTCAGCTGGATGGGCTTCGCCCCCACCGTGAAGATTAGAAGTCAGAGTTCCTTGTCTGCCTTCTCTTACGGCAAAGCCCGTCAGGCGCCAATAGCCGTTGCCATCCTTTTGCATGAGTGCGCGAACATCAAAGGGATGATTGCTTTGGCTTGTTAATTTCAAATAAGGCTGCACGATATAAGCGCGTTTGTGTGCAATTCCGTGGATCCATGACAATCCTGCATCCAATTTGGAAAACAAGCGCCGGAACGGGCGGTTACTGGAGTCTCTACCCTGTACAAGTAGTCCTTGGCCTCCTTCTGCCAGCCGGAGATACAGTGTGCTCTTGCCATGTGTTCCGGTCTGTGGCTTCATAAACAGCTCCGAATGGCGTCGTAGCCATTCCACAAGCTGGATCGTGTCCCGGTATGGCGCCGTAGGCGGCACAATGGGACGCACTTTATCTACCGCATGCAAAGCGCGATACACCTGCCATTTGCCAGGTAAGTTACGCGACCAATAGATGAGCTTGCGCGATTTTTGCTCCGCCATATCTTCCAGTGTGCGCCTGACATTCTGGCTCTCGTGAACATGGAGACAGCGGTTATACACAATGTCCGGCAACGGAAAGCGGCCGGATGTCCATACTCCGTTAAGGTAAACATAACCTCGTATGGAGTGATCTTCAGGTGATACTCCTTCGGCGGTAAACGCCATTACGCTAAGACTAGAGCGCCTGCCCAACAAACTTAGCCTGCGGCAAAAATCGGCTTCGGTAATAGGGGGAGTAGCGGCCTGATTCCGGCTAACAAGCACGCCCAGCGTGCCTGGCACAACAAGAGACACTGACAACAGCTCCTTTGGCAGCCAGACTCTGGAAGAGATGAATTCATTTGAAGCCGGCTGAATAACGGCAGTATTCAATCATTTTTTTTACGGACGGGCGAGTTTTCTGATCATTTAACGGCGTGTTGTCATTCTTCGATGGCTTCGAATTGACCTCCAGCAACCAGATGCGCCCCGTGCTGTCTATTGCCAGATCTATACCGAATTCTGCGAAATGGGCGGGAATCGCTTTTTCCACTCCGCTTGCGATATCCAGTGCTGCTGTTTTGAGAGAGGTATGCCCATTCGATTTAACGGTTGCGGGCAGCGTGGTTTTGGCAAGTGCTTCCTTGACTGTACTCAGCGTGCCGCCTCTTGCCAGATTGGACACAAAGTGGCTGCCTCCGGCGATCCGGGCGACAATGGATGTTACGGTCCAGGTTCCGGACGAATTTTTCTGTACAAGCGCACGAAAGTCGACCGGACGCTTACCGTGATCAATCAAGGTAAGTCCCTGTTGGAGTTGAAAGCGTGTTGTTTTCATTTTTCCCGCTAAGCTTTTGTACAGCTTATCGACGTTGGCATACATTTGCTTGCGGGGCGTGCCCGCTGTTGTGGATAGCACCGAAAAGGTACCATCCGTTTGTTTGTTAATGCGCATTATGCCTTTACCTAGGCTTCCGCGCACTGGCTTGAGAAAAACAGCGGGATACTGGTTGCACATTTTTTTGAAAACAGCAAAGGTTTGCAGCAAGTGGGACTCGGGTAAATACTTGCGCAGGGAAGAATTGGATTTAAGCGCATCAAATACTTCATTCTTATCCAGAAACTTTTCGTTAAAAATGGTCGTGCCGTACTGCGATTTTACTTCTTTCATGAAATGCTGTACGCTAGTTCTGTTCTCGAGTTTACGGGAGGTAAGACGATTATTGACGACATCGCCGGCAGGCATGACCGTCTTTTTCCAGCCTCCGTCATACACCCATCCCTGAACTCGCCCGGGCTGACTTCCGATATGCTCCGGGGTGAAAAAATACACATATGCTCCTTGTCTGCGGCATTCCCCGACTAGTTCACGGCAGAACAGGGTGATCGACCCGAAAGGCTTGTCGGGCTGTTCGGGATAGTCCCGACTGACCAGCACGCTAATAAGTGGGCCCACTCGAAGTGTC
The DNA here is from genome assembly GCF_038592955.1 of Paenibacillus sp. FSL H8-0168. Lineage (NCBI taxonomy): Bacteria > Bacillati > Bacillota > Bacilli > Caryophanales > Paenibacillaceae > Paenibacillus > Paenibacillus sp. FSL H8-0168. The sequence goes on from NZ_CP151948.1 coordinate 1,866,172, forward strand.
CGGCGACCTCGGCTGTAGGTTACTCGCAGATTACAATTGGCATGAAGCCCCATTTTTCGGGCTAGCACGCTTCCCACACGTAGGCCGCTGTAGCGGGGCACCGATATGACGGTAACCTCTTGGCGGAACGAACCGAAGGCGAGCTGAACGGGGTGGCCAGCGGATATTTTCCATTTGCGAAGCAGGGACTCGCCGACCATGAGTACGTCATCCTGCAAGATGCCCGATCCGATGATTTGAATCGTTGTTTTTTTGATGGACATCGTGGATCTCCTTCCGGGCAGCAACTTGATGTCTTGAAAGTAACGGGAAACGTGAATGGGCTGTAATAGCACTGATTCATCATATGAGGACATATATCCCTTGGTGATTGACGGACAATGTGAAATGTTGACACTAAACTTGTATTGGAGGAATAAACAATCATGAACATCTATGACAAAGCCCATGATTTAGCGAAAGCATTGAAGGAAAGCAAAGAGGTAGAGGAAATTACGTCAGCGATGAAGCTGATCGAAACCGATCCAGAAGCCAAGAAAATGCTCGACGATTTCCGTGAACGCCAAATGGAAGTACAGCAACGCATGATGAGCGGCGATATGCCAGCACAGGAAGAGATGGAAAAGATGGAGAAGCTGTTTGAGGTACTTAGCTTGAACCTCAACATCCGTCGCCTGTTCGACGCTGAACGTCGCCTGAGCGTGATTATTGAGGACGTTAACAAAATTATTGCAGACAGCCTTCAACATTTATACGGTTCATCTCTGTAAGTTTGTCTCATATTCCTTCCTGTCCTCTCATAGACTAGATACATAGAGTCACAGGGAGAGGAAGGGATACGATTGGGTTCTTTCAAAAAATGGAAACACGGTTTGTACACACTCATTGCATTGGCTATGGTTTTGGTCGCGTTACCACGCATCTCGCTTGCAGGCGGTTTGAACTGGGTCAACGGCTTTGGAATGGTATGGGTACTTTTTGCGTTGCTAGTCATCGGAGCAAATATGCATTTTTTGCTGGGTGTGGATGAGGAAAAGCGCAAAACGCTGGAGCGTGTGCGGCGGGCCAAAATGCAGCAGTGGCAGATGAAATGGGATAAAAAAGCTGACAAAGGCAGCATGTAGTGAGTTTTTTCAGCTTGTCCTGGGCTTGCCTCCCAGATGGCAAATCAATCATAGTAAGAAGCGATTCCTTGTAAAAGAGGGGATCGCTTTTTTTACTATTTGCGAAGCGGAGAACTCAAAATGAACAAGGGTCTAAAATATAGGGATATTGTGCTATAATAGATACAGAATGATACAGATTGAACGTTGGGGGTGTAACAGAGTTGGACGGGCTAGATGAAACAGTTACGAAGCATGAGCAGCTATTGCGACATATCGAGCAGTTGAAAATAGGCTCCAAAATTTCTGTGCGCAGGTTGGCTAAAGAAATGAGTGTCAGCGAAGGAACGGCCTATCGGGCCGTGAAGGAAGCCGAGAACCTGGGAATTGTCATTACCAAGGAACGGATCGGAACAGTACGAGTGGAGAAGCGACCGCGTGGCTTGTCCGAGCAGCTGACCTTTGCAGATGTCGTAAATATTGTAGAGGGACATGTGCTGGGCGGAAGTGAGGGGTTGGAGAAGCCCTTGCACAAGTATGTGATCGGAGCGATGCGCGAGGAAGCTATGGCCCGTTATATTGACGCAGGTAGTTTGCTAATCGTAGGTAACCGTGAGGATGCGCATTCACTTGCATTGGAGCAGGGGGCAGGTGTGCTGATTACAGGGGGCTTCGGTACGAGCCGAGAGGTTAAGCAGCTCGCAGATCAGATTAGTCTGCCGATCATTTCCTCACGCCATGATACTTTTACAGTGGCATCTATGATTAATAGAGCCATATTTGACCGCTTGATCAAAAAGAAAATTATGCTGATTGAAGACATTGCGGCAGGCAAACCGAAAACGTTGACCTTGAAAATCAACAGCACGCTTACCGAGTTTGAAGAACTTTCGGTGACGACCGGACATCATCATTTTGCAATAGTGGATGAATGGAATCGTTTAATTGGTATCGTCAGCCGCAAAGATGTGGAGGGGCTTCTACCTGAGCATACGATGGATAAATGTCTGATCCGCAATCCGATAACGGTCACCTACCAGACCTCGCTGGCTTCCGCTGCGCAAATGATGGCGTGGGAAGGTGTAGATTATTTGCCGGTCGTGGACCGTAACCGCAAGCTGCTTGGGTCCGTTACACGGCGTGAGGTGCTGGAGGCGCTGCGTAACGCCCAAAAGCAGCCACAACTTGGCGAGACGTTCGACCAGTTGATCTGGAACGGGTTTGCTGAAGAGCGTAATGAGGACGGATCGTTATTTTTTCGCGGTTTTATTATTCCGCAGATGGCGACCAATTTAGGTACGATCTCGGAAGGCGTACTGGTCAACGTGATGACACAAGCGGGCTACCGGGCAGCTAGAGACATGACCGGCAAGGATTATGTGCTGGACAATTTGACGACTTATTTTATTAGACCCGTACAGATAGAGGATGCTGTCGTTCTTCGTCCGTTGCTGCTCGAGCTGAGTCGCCGCACCTGCAAGCTAGAAATTGCAATTTCACGGGAAAACCATTTGGTATGCAAAGCAGTGATGACACTTCAATCCATTGAACATGGTTAGTCTACCTATGGATCAGAGCAGGGTGTGAAGTCGAATAGACCGACTTAGTGGCTTTCAGGCAGTCTTTCTTTTGCTTCCAGCCAAATTTGCAGCACCCCTTCCATTACAAGCATCGTTTTGACCTGGATCGTATACTCCTTGTCACGAACGGTGTATTTTTTTTGGTGCAGCAACATACGTACCAGCTTGCTGTCAGAGTCAATCTCGAACATATCTCTGCCGCGCAGCACCTCCAGATCACGACTGACACGGCGAAGAAGTTCCTTCAGGTTGATAGAATCAATTTTTTCGGCCGAAGCTTCCTCCGCGATCAGCTTGATTTCTTTGACAACCGTCTGGCGCTTGCTGTATTTGCGCAATGTTTTGTTGTCTTCCTCGGCTTGCTGGAGCTGGAATTGAAGATCCTGGTTGTTCGTCCACAGCTGATTGAAGCTGGCATGCCAGATGGCATTGTAGATCATTCCTCCCGTTATCATACCGAGTACAAAGACAGAGGATAATTGCATAAAAGGGCGCAGGCGCTCAAAAGGGGGGACTCTCATAGTCGTTTCACCTCACGGTCGTCCGTTGCCGCATACCCACTTGACCAGCTCTGCACCCATATGAGCGCCTAAAAAGGCGAAAATCAAATACAATATCTGCTTAATGGCAGGTGACAAATTACCATCCAACATATTGCTTTCAATGACCCGGATCGGGTCCATCGTTCCCCCCACAGCGGCGGCAAGCGCCCATATTTTAATTCTTCCGGCAACCTCCAGCATCGTCTGGGTTGGCGGCTGAAGCGATACGACAGCTCCCATTCCGCCGAGCATGGCTCCCCCGAGCACGATGCCGAAGGCAATGAAGAAGTCGAGAATCGCTTTGGATATAAAAGTGCTCATGCTCTTTTCCTCCTTAGGTATACGAATCAGGACCGCGCTTGTCCGCCGAGGTCTGTACTTTTATTCTATGGGCGCTACTAACGCGGATATGATAAAATAGTTTGAAGAAAATCAAGCGGTGAAAGGAAGAGAAGCGCATGAGTTCATTTGTGCATTTGCATGTTCATAGCGAGTACAGCCTGCTGGACGGCGCGGCTCGTACCGCGGAGTTGGTCAAACAGGCATCAGCTTACGGAATGAAGGCGCTGGCCCTTACAGACCACGGGGTTATGTATGGTGCCATTCCTTTTTATAGAGCGTGTGTAGAGAACGGCATTAAGCCGATTATCGGGTGTGAGGCCTATATGACGGCAGGATCGCGTAAGGAGCGTGGCAGCCGGAAGGATCAGCCCATATATCATTTGATTTTGCTCGCCAAAAATAAAACAGGCTATCAAAATCTGATGAAGTTGTGCTCCATCGGCCATTTGGAGGGCTTTCACTACAAGCCGCGCATCGACATGGAGGCTTTGGCTGCCCATCATGAAGGCATCATATGCCTGAGCGCTTGTTTGGGCGGTGAAGTGCCGCAGCATTTACTGCATGGTCGGGAAGCCGAAGCACGACGAGCAGCGGAACGGTATCGTAACATTTTTGGCGATGATTTTTATCTGGAACTCCAGGACCATGGTCTTTCGGAGCAAAAACGTGTAAATCCTCTCTTGATCGCACTGGCGAAGGAACTGAATATTCCACTGGTGGCGACGAATGACGTGCATTACTTGACTGAGCCAGATGCGGACGTGCAAGACGTTCTGATCTGTATCGGGACAGGGAAGACAGTTGACGATGAGGAACGCTTGCGTATACCAACACGTCAGTTGTATCTGAAAAGTCAGGAGGATATGGCTCGTTTATTCCCGCATGTGGCAGAAGCCATCGCCAACACGGTGCGTATTGCTGAAAAATGCGAACTAGAGCTGGAATTCGGTCAATCCATTTTGCCTGAATATCGCCCGCTGCCGGAAGGAATGACCTCTTCGTCCTATTTACGCAATCTGTGCGTGCAAGGGCTGGAGCGTCGCTATGGAAGCGATCCCGGATGGGAGCAACCGGAGGAACGGGAAAGGCTGAACCAACGGCTAAACTATGAGTTGAATACCATTGACAGTATGGGTTTCAGCGATTATTTCCTGATTGTATGGGATTTTATTGCCTTTGCACATAAGCATAAGATTGCAACGGGACCGGGGCGGGGTTCCTCAGCAGGCAGTTTGGTTGCCTATGTGCTTAACATCACGAATGTCGATCCGATGAAATACAACCTGCTCTTTGAACGGTTTCTGAATCCAGAACGAATTAGTATGCCGGATATAGATATTGATTTTAGTGATGAACGGCGTGACGAGGTTATCGACTATGTAGTACAGAAATACGGAAATGAGCATGTAGCGCAAATTATTACCTTTGGAACGCTGGCGGCAAGAGCCGCTGTCCGTGACGTCGGCCGTGTATTGAACGTGCCGTATGGCGAGGTGGACAAGGCAGCCAAGCTGATTCCGGCGCAGCTAGGCATTAATATCCGTCATGCGCTGGAAATCACCCCGGAGCTGAAAACGCTATATGAAACGAAGCCCAAGACACGTGAACTGCTGGATATGGCGATCAAGGTTGAAGGAATGCCTCGTCATGCTTCGACACATGCAGCAGGTGTTGTCATTTCGCGGACTCCATTGACCGATGCAGTTCCGCTTCAAGAGGGGAGCGAAGGGGTACCTTTGACGCAGTACTCGATGGAAAATCTAGAGCGCATTGGTTTGCTTAAAATGGATTTCCTTGGGCTGCGTACGCTCTCCATTATTGAACGGTGCATACACTGGATTGCGGAAGAGCATGGAGAAACGCCTGATTTTAATCGTATTCCCGATAACGATCCGCATACCTATGACTTGCTGGGCAAAGGAGATACAGGAGGCGTATTCCAGCTGGAGTCGGCCGGTGTACGCCGGGTACTCAAGGATTTGAAGCCGAGTGTATTCGAGGATATCATTTCTGTCCTGGCTTTGTATCGTCCGGGCCCGATGGGCTTTATTCCTAACTTTATACAGGCCAAGCATGGTCAGATTGAGATTTCTTATCCGCATCCTGACCTGGAACCGATCTTAAAGGATACGTACGGTATTATTGTGTATCAGGAGCAAATCATGCAGATTGCTTCACGCATGGCGGGCTTTTCCCTGGGAGAAGCCGATCTGTTGCGCCGGGCTGTGTCCAAGAAAAAGCGCGAAGTGTTGGATCTGGAGCGCGGGCATTTTGTCGAAGGCAGTATCAAGCAGGGATACACGGAGGAGGAGGCCGGAAGGGTTTACGATATGATTGTCCGTTTTGCTGACTACGGCTTCCCGCGTGCCCATGCAGCTGCTTATGGTGTGCTAGCATTTCAAACGGCTTATCTAAAGGCCCATTATCCGGTACAATTTATGGCTTCAATGCTGACAGCGGTGATGGGAAGTCATCGGAAAGTGGCTGAATATGTCGTCGAATGCCGTCGTATGGATATCGCAGTGTTGCCGCCTGATGTGAATGAGAGCGGGGTGTTGTTTACTCCGTTACAGCAGGGAGGCATCCGCTTCGGCCTAGCAGCGATTAAAAATGTCGGCACACAGGCGATGGAGAGTATTCTCGCTGTTCGCAAGGAACGGCCTTTCGACAGCCTGCTCGATTTTTGTCGACGTGTCGATTTGCGGGTATGTAATAAGAGAGTAATTGAATCGCTTATTCAGGCAGGAGCCTTTGATTCATTGACGGGTCATCGGGCACAATTGCTTGCCATGCTGGATGAAACGGTGGATGCAGCCGTCAAGTGGCGCAAGGAACGAGATGACTTGCAAATTGATATGTTTGGTTTTGTGGAAATGCCCAATTGGGATATCGAATATCCCAATGTACCCAAATTCAGTGCCAGCCAACAGTTAGAGCTGGAACGTGAACTACTGGGACTGTATTTATCCGGGCACCCGTTGGATGATTTTGAGTCGCTGTTGGAAAGCAGCGAGGCGGATCGTTTGATGGAGCTGGGCGATGTGCCAGATGAAACGGTTGTTGTGACTGCAGGTATGGTAGTGTCACTCAAAACGATTACGACCAAGCAGGGTAAGGCTATGGCCTTTATTGAGCTGGAGGATCAGATTGAGCGCTGTGAGGTTGTACTGTTTCCTGAGGTATGGAAGCGAAGCCAGCAGTGGATTGAAAAGGGAGCTTTGCTTACGCTTCGAGCCAAGATGCAGCAGCAGGACGAGCACTTCAAGCTCCTTGCGGATGAGACCGCCCCGCTGGCGGAAGACTCGCTGGCACGGCTCCTCCAGCGCCGACGTGCCAGTACGCGCTCGTCCGCCGCTGGAACATCCGTGCCAGCTGCTGGCTCTGCTGCTGGCGGCCCGGGCGGGAGAGCGTCGCGCGTGTCGCCCCCGCCTTCGCCAGCCACTGCATCTGCTTCGCCTCAACCGAAGGCGGCTCGTCCCGTGCTGGCTGCTTCACCGCACGGAGCCGAAGCGGCTCGCGGTGAGCAGGTGCCGCTCCCGCGCAGCTCGGAGTCGACCGCCCGTCAGCGGGTGTTTGTCAAAATCACCCGCCAGGCTGAGGAGGACGCAAGCTTGCTGGTCAGTCTCAAGGCACTGCTACAGGAGCATCCCGGTGCTATGCCTACCGTACTTTTTTATGAGAGCAACCAGCGTCTGCTGGCCTTGAGCGATGCTTACAGCATTAAGCCCTCTCCTCAGCTTTTTGATCAAATGGAGTCGATGTTGGGTGAAGGTACGGTGAAAGTCAAATGATAGGCACACAGCAAACCGCCCTTATTGTAACGGTTTAATGAACATTTTCCTTCCTTCCCGCATACACTTGGAAAACTGGCGGAACAGGAGATTCAACACGTACCCTGCACCATAAGGTCCCGTACGGTGAAAGAATAGACTGCACGGTGAAAGCGGGAGGGAAATTATGTCCTATGAATATGCAGAAACTTTGTTAAATCGCAGAGGCATTCGTATCGAGTCCATTGCGGACATTGTTTTTCAGCTTCAGCTAAAATATTATCCTCATTTGACGATGGAAGAATGTATAGACAGTGTCAAAGCGGTTTTACAAAAGCGTGAGGTTCAATATACGTTGCTCACAGGTATTGCGCTCGATGAGCTGGCCGAAAAAAAACTTCTCCCCCAGCCATTGCAAGCCATTATGGAGGCTGACGAACCGCTGTACGGAGTGGACGAGACACTGGCTCTTGGAATTACGAGTGTGTACGGCATGATCGGCTTAACCAGTTTTGGTTATCTGGATAAGGAAAAGACGGGGATTATTGAACAACTGAACCAAAAAGGCAGTGGTATTCATGTGTTTTTAGACGATCTTGTCGCCGGACTAGCTGCCGCTGCTTCTTCGCGCATTGCACATCGGAGCCTCCATGCCAAGCATTATCCTGCATCATTGGACGCTTAATTGACCTGTGTAGACAGAGTTGATGATTTTCTAGGCCCTCCGACGGAACTTGAATGATCAGGAGGGCTTTTGTTGCGGGAAAAAAGTAAGGTATGTTATCATGAGTCTATTATATGGGCTCAAAACTTGAGGCTTAGGGGGTAGAAACAAGGCATGTGGACGGTGATTTATATTGCACCGACGGCCAGACTGGCTGACATGATTAAGCTCAAACTGTCTGAAGAAGGTTTTATGGTGCAGGCCCGGGCCATCAGCGCGTCCAAGCAACAGTTTGAGATACTTGTGCCTTCGGGTGAAGTCGAAGAAATTCAGGAAGTGCTTAATTCGATTTTGCGCCCTTGAGTCCGGAACGGCGGAAGTGATACAGCAGCATGAGTGGAACAAAGGATGCACGATCGGCGGTAAAGTTTTAGTAACAGGCGTTGACGTGTGTATGAACATAATGCTTAAAGGTGCCGCATAGACGGCAGAGGACCTTGTATCGGTTACGGCTGACAAATAAACGGCTGGAGAGGTGTAGTTGTGTTTAAAGATTTATTCCAAAAGAAGCGTAAATACGCGACCATCCCTTCGGAACGGGCGCTGAGCGGCGATCAAGCGGACATGCCGGATCGTCCCAAACGGGAAATTCCCGAAGGTCTTATGACCAAATGTGGCAAGTGTGGAAGTATTCAATACAGCAAAGAACTAGAGAAAAATTTGAAAGTGTGTCCGGTGTGCGGATACCATATGCGTTTGAATGCAATGGATCGCATTCGCATGGTGCTCGACGAAGACACGTTTACGGAATATGATGCCGATATGATTTCGGTTGACCCGCTGGACTTTCCGGGATATGCGAGCAAGCTGGAGCAACAGACCTTGAAATCTGGCTTGCGAGAGGCTGTCGTTACGGGCGACGGCCTTATTTATGGACATCCTGTTGTCGTTGCTGTGATGAGCTTTGACTTTTTTACTGGCAGTATGGGTTCGGTCGTAGGAGAGAAAATTACCCGCGCCATTGAGCAAGCAATAGACAAGCGTCTGCCGCTAATTATTTTCTCAACTTCCGGCGGGGCACGTATGCAGGAAAGTATTTTAAGCTTGATGCAGATGGCCAAAACAAGTGCTGCTCTTGCTCGTCTGGATGAGCAGGGCTTGCTGTATATTTCTGTTATCACCGACCCGACTACAGGTGGAGTGTCCGCCAGCTTTGCTACGCTTGGAGATATTAATATCGCGGAGCCAGGAGCTGTATTCGGCTTTGCAGGGCGTATTGTAATTGAACAGACAATCAGACAGAAGTTGCCGGATGATTTTCAAACATCCGAATTTAATTTGCAGCATGGACAATTGGATATGGTTGTACACCGCAAGGAACTGCGTGATACCCTCGGGCAACTGCTTGATCTGCACAGTGTGAAAGGGGTGGAATAGATGGCTGGTGAATTGCCTTATGAAAAGCCCCTGGTCGAGATGCGACAGAAGATCGAAGAACTCAAGCAATTCGGACAGGATAAGCAAATTGATTTTACAGATGAAATCAACCGTCTCGAGGAACGTTATCTCGAGATGGAAGAAGAAATATATTCGAACATTACAGCACCACAAAAAATGCATTTGGCCCGTCATCATCAAAGACCAACGTCTCTTGATCTGATTGAGCAGGTGTTTACAGACTTTATTGAATTGCACGGCGACCGCTTGTTTGGAGACGATCTGGCGGTTGTGGGCGGAATTGCCAAGCTAAATGGTATTCCGGTGACCGTCATTGGTCAACAGCGTGGTAAGGATACGAAAGATAACATTGCACGTTTCTTTGGTAGTGCTCATCCGGAAGGATTTCGTAAAGGCTTGCGTCTTATGCAGCAGGCTGATAAATTCAAACGCCCTGTTATTACATTTATTGATACGAAGGGCGCTTATCCGGGTAATACAGCAGAGGAGAGAGGTCAATCGGAAGCGATTGCCCGCAACTTGCGGGAGATGGCAAAGCTTTCGGTGCCTGTTATTTGTGTGGTCATCGGCGAGGGTGGAAGCGGCGGTGCGCTTGCGTTTGCAGTCGGTAACCGTGTGCTGATGCTGGAACATGCCATTTATTCGGCCATTTCTCCAAACGGTGCAGCTTCGATTCTATGGAAAGATGCTTCCAAGGCCGATCAGGCAGCTGAAGCCATGAAGATTACGGCTAATGACCTCCTGCGCATGGAAATTATCGAGGATATTGTGCCGGAGCCGAAAGGGGGCGCGCATCGTAACTATGAAGTGACTGCTGCCGCAATCAAGGAGCTATTGGAACGTCATTTGGCAGACCTTACGAATATGAGCTGCGATGAATTGAGGGAAGATCGGTATCAAAAATTCCGAAAAATAGGTCAATACACCTTCTTGAAGCCTTCGGAATCTGAGCCTATGTTGTAATACGTTGTAAACGGGTAACAATAAATATGACGAACTTCCTATACAAATAGGAAAAAGTGTAGTAGATTTAATTGTTGGAAAAAGATATAAAGAGTAGCACCTTTGAAAACGGAGGAAAAACCCAAATGCGCAAAACTAAGATTGTATGTACCATCGGTCCTTCCAGTGAGTCATTGGAAAATGTGAAGAAACTGATTTTGGCTGGTATGAACGTAGCCCGCCTGAATTTCTCTCACGGTGATTTCGAGGAGCATGGCAACCGGATTAAAAACATCCGTCAAGCTTGTAAGGAGCTTAACAAAAACGTTGCTATTTTGCTCGATACGAAGGGGCCGGAAATCCGGACAGGAAAGCTCGAAGTTGAACCTATTGAGCTTGTTCAGGACGAGTTCATTACGCTGACAACGGAAGAAATTCTCGGTACGCAAGATCGTATTTCCATTACGTACAAAGATCTTCCCTCGGACGTGGAGCCCGGCTCCACCATTCTGATCGACGATGGTCTGATCGGACTCACCGTTATTGAAGTATCAGGCACTGAAATCAAATGCCGCATTGTTAATGGCGGAACGATCAAAAGCAAGAAGGGCGTTAACGTTCCAGGCGTTGCTATTTCTTTGCCTGGTATTACCGAAAAAGATGCTAATGATATCATTTTCGGTATTGAGCAGGACATTGATTTCATCGCGGCTTCTTTTGTTCGTAAAGCAAGTGACGTTCTGGAAATCCGTGAATTGCTGGCGAAACACAACGCAAGTCATATCCAAATCATTTCCAAAATAGAAAATCAGCAAGGTGTTGACAACCTGGATGAAATTTTGGAAGCTTCGGATGGCCTGATGGTTGCTCGTGGTGACCTCGGTGTGGAAATTCCTGCTGAAGAAGTGCCTCTGGCGCAAAAATTGATGATTAACAAATGTAATGTAGCTGGCAAGCCTGTTATTACGGCAACTCAAATGCTGGATTCCATGCAACGTAACCCGCGTCCGACTCGTGCAGAAGCAAGTGACGTGGCGAATGCTATTTTTGACGGAACAGACGCAATTATGCTGTCCGGCGAAACAGCTGCGGGTAAATATCCGGTAGAATCCGTATTGACGATGTCACGTATTGCAGAAAAAGCTGAGTCCTCTCTGAACTACCGTGATTTGTTCAAGAAACAAAGAACGGCTCAAGAAATTAGTATTACAGAAGCAATCAGTCAATCTGTTTCTATTTCTGCACTTGACCTGCATGCCAAAGCGATCCTGACGTCCACACAAAGCGGAACAACGGCGCGTATGATTTCTAAATACCGTCCTGAAGCTCCGATTGTTGCTGTGACAACACAGGAAAGAACAGTTCGCCGTTTGGCTCTGATCTGGGGCGTACATGCAGTACAAGGCAGACCAGTCGTTGACACAACAGATAGTCTGTTTGACAACGCACTGGAAGGTGGTCGCAAATCTGGCCTCGTTAAAGAGGGCGATTTGGTTGTAATTACTGCGGGCGTACCTCTTGGTGATTCCGGTTCTACGAACCTGATCAAAATTAGCTGCGTTCCAGCACAAGCGTAATTAAAGTCTCCATGACATAATACCGAGGCTGTATCGTTACAACAAGCAAAAGAGCATTCAAGTCAATAAGACTTGGATGCTCTTTTTTTATGTTCTCTAGCTTTTCATTTCCAGTCCTTCTCGTCGTATGAAATCAAGAAATGCCTGTTGCATCAAGTTCATGTGTGTATCTTGTTGATACACGATGTTTATTTGATAATGGCTCCTTTGGTTATCAGCCTCGGGATAAGGGAGCCATTCCACCGAGGGAGCAGCATTTTCATTATTATCCACTCCGCTCGCAGGAAAGAAGGCAAGCGCTTCTCCGCCGCTTACGACTTGCTTTACCGCTTCCCAAGAGTTGATTTCCAGATGAGGCTTAACTAGCGAAGAATACTGATCTACAACTGATGAACCGCTATATTTTACCCATGTGTGCTTGTCCAGCACATCGGGTCCATCGACCTCCTCTAATTTGAATGCAGGTGCAAGTGTAGATGCAGAACGGATAACTCCTACTTGATCAGAAGCCACTGGCTCTGCCACCGTATACTCTGGAAGAGAATCTCTATCGTCGAGAAAAGCAAAATCAATTTCCCCCTGTTTCAGTAGCTGCTTAATTGCATCCGGGGATTGAATATCCAACTGAATACGACAATCTGGATACCGCTCAGCAAACTTAGCCATCAAAGTGGGGAGGAGATACGTACCTGATATCGACTCTGCACTCAGATGTAATTGACCCTGTGACTCTTCTGTCAGTTCATCTACAGCTTGTCTAGCTTCTTGTTCCAGAGAGATGATCTGCTTTGCGTAAGGTAATAATTTTTTTCCAGCTTCCGTTAGCATAATCCTGCCTTGTTGAAGAGAGAATAGGGAAACACCCATTTCCTTTTCCAAGCTTTTCATATGAAAGCTGACGGTAGGTTGTTTGACTTGCAAAGCTTCGGCCACATCCGTCGCCTTATGGAATTTGTCGATCAGCATCAAAATACGCAATTTTAGAATATTCATGGAATCCAACAGCTCTCCTTATATGTCATTCATATGTGAATTTCAAACTATAGATTAATTATATACCGAAAAATAATTTATCTATCAATATTTTATATTTGTTTTACAAAACCACGTCGTTCGTCTAACATTCCAGGCCTACAATGTAAAAGTGTTGATGGTCATAAATAAAAAACCGTCACTTAACTAAGGGGAGGACAATAAAAAATGTTGAAAAAATGGCCGTTCATTCTGATGACTCTCACCATGGTATTTGCACTTGCAGCTTGCGGATCAGGTAACAATGCTGCACCACAAGGAGAAGCTGCTACAGGAACAGACAATAAAGCAGCTGCTGAACTGACAGGGAACATTCTGGCTGTTGGCTCCACTGCACTTCAACCATTGGTAGAGCAAGCGGGACAAAAATTTATGGCTGTCGATAAATATAAAGGCATTGCAGTTCAAGTACAGGGCGGCGGTAGCGGTACTGGCTTGACTCAGGTTTCCGGCGGACAAGCGGATATCGGTAACTCCGACGTGTTTGCAAAAGAAAAACTGGAGAGCGGCGCAGATGAGCTGGTCGATCACCAAGTAGCTGTTGTAGCCATGTCAGCGGTAGCGAATCCTAAAGTAGGCGTTACAGACCTGAAAAAAGATCAATTGGTACAAATCTTTACAGGTAAAATCACGAACTGGAAAGAAATTGGCGGTGCGGATCAAAAAATTGTTATCGTGAACCGTCCAAGCAGCTCCGGTACTCGTGCAACATTTGAAAAATACGCATTGGGACAAAAAACGGAAGATCTGCCGGGCTCCATTCAAGAAGATTCCTCCGGTACTGTGAAAAAGCTGATTGCTGAAACACCGGGTGCGATTGGTTATCTGGCTCTGTCCTACATCGACAACACAGTAACTGCTTTGAAATACGATGGCGTTGAAGCTAACGTTGAAAATGTAGAACAAGGTAAATATCCAGTGTGGGCTTACGAGCATATGTACACTAAAGGTGAGCCAAAAGAGCATGTGAAAGCATTCCTGGACTACATTCTGTCAGATGAAATCCAAAAAACGGATGTCGTAGACTTGGGATACATTCCAGTAGCAGGTATGCAAGTGAAACGTGATGCTGACGGTAATATCACGAAATAAGGAGAGTTACATCTCCTGTTCGATGAACGCAGCTAACGCGAGTATATTCACGAAGAAGAGGCGGACTAGCGTCCGGCCTCTATTCTTCGGTTAAAGGAGTTACAGTATGGAACCAATTGAAGGGAAGGCATACATGGAACAGAATAAACGATCCCGAGTTATGAAAGAAAGACATTACTGGGAGGAATGGACCGGCCGCATATATACGTCGGTTTGTGTCGTTTTTTTAGTTGCAGTCATTGTCTCCATCGTATATTTTGTTGCCTCCAAAGGTGTAGCTACATTTGCGGTGAATGGAGTCAGTCTGCGAGAGTTTTTCTTTGGAACCAAATGGAGCCCGGATGGCGAACCTAAGTCCTTCGGCGCGCTTCCGTTTATTACGGGTTCTTTTGCAGTAACCATACTGGCGGCTTTAATTGCCAGTCCGCTCAGCTTATGTGCGGCTTTATTTATGACGGAAATCGTGCCGAAATCGGGTAAACGTATCCTTCAACCTGCGATTGAATTATTATCCGGTATTCCGTCTGTTGTATATGGCTTTGTCGGCTTGACCGTGATCGTCCCGCTACTTCGGAACGTGTTTGGAGGACAAGGCATCGGCATTCTGGCAGGCTGCCTAGTGTTGTCAGTCATGATTTTGCCGACGATTACGAGTATTATGGCGGATGCGTTGTCTTCCTTGCCGGGGGGGCTGCGTGAATCCTCTTATGCTTTGGGTGCTACCCGCTGGCAGACAATTGCCCGTGTTATTATTCCAACGCTGTTGCCTGCTCTTTTAACAGGAATTATCCTCGGTATGGCTCGTGCCTTCGGAGAAGCGTTGGCTGTACAGATGGTAATCGGGAATGCTCCGCATATACCGCATTCCTTGCTGGAATCCGCTTCGACGTTGACCAGCGTCATTACACTAAGCATGGGGAATACAGCGATGGGCTCCGTTCATAACAATGCTCTCTGGAGCATGGCGCTTGTTCTTCTGCTCATGACATTCATTTTCGTGCTGCTGGTAAGGCTGCTTGAAAGGAGAAACCGGGTTTGATGAAAGCTAAAACGACCGACAAGATCGCTACATTTGTAATCTGTTTCTTCGCCTTGTTTATTGTTGCACTTTTGGTTGGATTACTGGGCTTCATTTTGGCCCGCGGAGTCAGTCATATTTCTTTTGACTTTTTAACCAGTGCTCCCCAAACATTACGTGCAGGCGGTGGTATTGGCCCACAACTATTTAATTCCGTATTTTTGTTAATCCTAACTTTGATTATCACCATTCCGATTGGCTGGGGCGCAGGTATTTACATGGCGCAATATGCAAAGCCGGGGAAAATTACGGACTTTATACGACTTGTCGTCGAAGTATTGTCCTCCTTCCCGTCTATCGTCATCGGATTGTTTGGACTACTACTTATCGTAAATACGTTTGATTTTGGCTTTTCCCTCTTATCAGGAGCCTTGGCTTTGGCCGTATTTAACCTGCCGCTGATGGTTCGCACAACTGAGCAGGCTTTCCGAGCTGTGCCGAAGGAGCAAAAGGAAGCTGGACTTGCGCTTGGATTGTCCAAGTGGAAAATCATCACTTCCATTTTGTTGCCAGCTGCGCTGCCAAGCTTGATTACGGGTACCATTTTGGCCGCAGGCCGTATTTTCGGGGAAGCCGCCGCATTGCTGTTTACGGCAGGGATGAGTACGCCGCCGCTTGATTTTACCGATTGGAATCCATTGCATGCTAGATCGCCTATTAACCCGATGCGACCTGCTGAGACATTGGCTGTTCATATTTGGAAGGTCAACAGTGAGGGGATTGCTCCCGACTCCAAAGATATTGCTGCAGGCGCTTCTGCCGTACTGGTGCTGCTTGTGCTTGCATTCAACTTGAGTGCAAGATGGTTCGGAAGAGTTGTATACCGCCGTCTGACAGCTGCCAAACGTATGGATTAGAAAGGGGATGGAGAACAATGGAACATGTGATTACGCGAACGGCAAAAACCGCCGCACCAGCAACATCCGTTCAGTCTACGCGTTCGGAACAGCTTGCGGGGCAACCGCCGCATCCGTTCAGTACTGAGGATTTGAGTATTTATTATGGCAGCTTTGAGGCTGTTAAAAAAGTGAATCTGGCCTTTCCCGAACAGACAGTGACTGCGCTGATCGGGCCTTCCGGCTGCGGTAAATCGACCTTTTTGCGCTCCCTTAATCGGATGAATGATGAGATTGCGTCTTCCTCTACAACGGGGCACATCTGGATGGATGGACAGGATTTGACGGCACCGGAAACGGACGTGATCAAGCTGCGTCAGCAAATTGGCATGGTGTGGCAACGTCCCAACCCTTTTTACAAATCCATTTACAATAATATCGCCTTCGGTCCTAAATACCGTGGGGTGCGCAAAAAGAAACAGCTTGATGAAATCGTCGAAAGCAGCCTGCGTAAAGCAGCATTATGGGATGAGGTCAAGGATCGCCTTCACGACTCCGCTCTGGCGCTGTCTGGCGGGCAACAGCAGCGGCTTTGCATTGCACGTGCACTATCCGTTCAGCCGAAAATTCTATTGCTTGACGAGCCAGCTTCCGCGCTGGACCCTGTGTCTACAGGCAAGGTAGAAGAGCTCATCACCGAATTAAAAAAAGAACTGCGCATCGTTATTGTGACGCACAATATGCAGCAGGCTGCGCGAATTTCCGATTATACTGCTTATTTTTATATTGGAAGTCTGGTTGAACATGGGAAAACGAACGATATTTTCACGAATCCTGAAAATGAGCTTACTCAGGAGTACATCATGGGTCGATTTGGTTAAGCGATGTTGCTCATCGACCTACTATATATTAGCTGCACGTAAAATCCTCTTACTAATCCAGCATTAGTAAGAGGATTTTTATTGTGTTCAACGTTTTGTAACTTTTTTAATCTATTAGTAAATTAAAATATATTGATCGTTTGGGTATATTTTCATATAATACAACTAACTATTTATCATGCATAAATAGTGGTTTAGTTCCCCTCGCTATCAAAAAGAATCTTCAGCAAGAGTAAATAGGGTTAAACTGAACACAATTACCCAAATCAAAATAAGGGAGAGGTTCAAATGAAAAAGAAGATGTGTCCAACCGTAAAGATGATAGCGCTTTCAAGTTTGGCGATTACAGTAACGTCAGGACTCCTAAGTCCCTCATGGGCTGCGGCACAGGAGATGGTGCCGACTACATATGATTCAGGACGTGAATCGGCGACTGCTTCTTATGAACTTACCACAGATTCAGCTGTGGGACGGGACGTTTATGGTGGTGATGTAAATTCAGGTGTTTTGGATCGTGAGCAATTATTTGGGCTGTCGGCTGTGGCGAAGCCAACCGCTGTTGTGAATACAGACAGCCTCCTGAACAAAATGCGCGACTTTAGCAAGTTTTCTACGGGGAATATATCCAAGGATACGACGCTTGCCTTAAATATTGTATCCTGGCAATTGCCGCATGGCGGATTCTTCAAAGCTATGGAAAAGAATTATAAATCCAAATGGGATGGCAAAGCTGCACGCTCCACATGGAAAAGCAAGGATGGTGTTGAACTCGGAACGTTTGATAACGAGGCCACGACAACCGAGATTCGTTTTTTAGCGGATGTATACAAAAAAACCAAAAATAAAGATATTAAGAACAGTGTACAAAAAGCAGTCGACTTCGTACTAACCTCTCAATATTCCTCAGGTGGCTGGCCTCAGGTATACCCTAAACGTGGTAATTATTCCGATGCTGTAACTTATAATGATGATGCAATGGTCAGAGTTATGGTTTTGGCTGACGATATTGTGAACAAGAAGCAGCCGTTTGATAGCGATATTCTGGATAACTCTTACCGCTCCAGACTTCAGCAAGCGCTAAACAAAGGTATCCAGTACACAATTAAATCTCAAATTGTAAATAATGGTACACCAACAATCTGGGGTGCACAGCACGATCCAGCTACTTATGCATCTGTTGAAGCCCGGGCATTTGAGTTACCTTCCAAAACAACTACGGAATCAGTAGGCATTACTGCTTTTCTCATGTCCCAGCCGCAAACCGCTGAAGTGAAAAAAGCGGCTCAGAGTGCTTTGAAATGGTTTGACGCGAACCGAATCGACGGTATCAAATACAATCGTCAAGGTCCGGAGTTTTTCCAAAAGGACGCATCGAGCGTAATGTGGTATCGGTTCTATAATGTGGAAGACAATAAATATTTCTTTTCAGACCGCGATGGCAAAAAGTATACCGACATCATGAAAATTAGTGAGGAAAGACGACTTGGTTACGCCTGGGCGGGAAGCCAGGCTAAGAGCTTGCTCAAGCTGGCTTCGGATAGCGGATATTATAAACTGTCCAAGCCGTTGCCACAATAATAAAGGCATTATTATATATGATTGGAGAGGGCGGACCGTTCGGTCTGCCCTCTTTTTGTTCCCGGGCTGTAAATATGGTTTAATGGAGAGAGGGCAAAATAGAGATAAAGATGCACAAAGATAGGAGAGCTTGTATGACTCAAGAGGAGAAACAAACGGAATTACGCTGGTATGGCGCACCGCTACGCGTCCGTTATCAGGAAAGCGACCAGATGGGGGTCGTATATCATGCGAATTATTTGAACTGGTTTGAGATCGGGCGCACCGAAATGATCCGACAGGCGGGTTTTAACTATCGGAGTATGGAGGAACGAGGAGTCTTGCTGCCAGTTATTGAAATCAATGCGAAATATGCGAGTCCTGCTCGATATGATGATTTAATTACCATTTATACCGCAATTACGGACTTCTCCAGATTACGTCTAAACTATATCTATGAGGTTCGACGGGTAACGGAAGATGAGCATCAAAGGTATCTGGGAAAGGTATGGACCCAGGCAGACACGCTGCCGGGAGAGCTGCTTGTCACAGGGATGACACGTCACGTATGGTTGAACACCGAATGGAAGCCTGTTCGACTAGATCAGGCGCTACCTGAGCTGTACACTGCATTAAGGTTTGCTTTTACAGGCGGGGAGGGGCAGAAGTCATGATGATGCGTAAACGTCTATGGCTGTTGCTGCTGCTCATTCCTTTGGCGGAGCTGTACGGGTTTATATGGGTAAGTCATTGGATTGGAGCGGGCAAAACGATTTTACTCATCATTCTGACGACCCTAATCGGGGCTGCCATGATGCAATTTGAAGGTCGTAAGGTGATTGCCGATGCGAAAAACGAAATGAACCGGGGACAAATGCCCGGCCGTAAAATGCTGGATGGATTATGTGTCTTTTTCGGTGGGAGCTTGCTGCTTATCCCCGGATTTTTAACAGATATTATTGGTTTTACGTTGGTATTCCCTTTAACACGAGCGTTGTACCGACGCTTTTTATTGAAGTGGCTGGAGAAAAAAATGAAAAACGGCAGTATTACGTTTCGGCGGTTTTGACGTGAGCTGCCGTTTTTCCTATCCATGATCTAGCGGACTCTTCCAGCGAGAATATAGTTGCGCAAGTCCTGAATGACATTCGCACGATTCAGTGCATCAACGACAATGAGTGATACAGGTCCGATAATTAATCCTAAAACGCCAAATAGCTTGAGCCCGATGAACATACCGATGAGGGTGGGAAGCGGGTTCAAGCCCACGCTGCTGGCCAGCACCTTAGGCTCCACGATCTGTCGTCCAATCAACAGGATGATATAAAGGATCGACAATCCTACCCCTAGTGCCAAATTACCAGACATATACGCATACAGTATCCACGGAATCATCACAATGCCAACCCCCAAATAAGGTAGCAAGTCCACTAGCCCGATCATCAAACCGATGGTAAAGGCGGATTCCACACGCAATATGAACAGCCCAACAATGACCGTTAATGCCGTAATGGAGATGATAATAAACTGTGCACGCAAATAGCCGTACAGTGCTTTACGCAGATCGTGCCATATATCCGACAATGGTTTGCGAATCGTATCAGGAACCGTATTTGAGAGCATCCGACTATGTCGGTCCCAGTCCTTACTAATAAAAAAGGCTGCTAATACAATAACCATTAGAACTGCTCCCATATTAGGCAGAGAGGTTAGCAAGTTCAAAACTCCATTAAAAAATTGAGCGACTAGCGTAGTGACAGCCGAACTGACAGTTTGAGTTGTCTTATCAATATTACTGTTAATGGTATGTTGGTAATCCGGATTATCCCGGATAAAATGGTTAATTTCAATTATTACATTTTGAATCAAATCGCTTTGTGTCCAATCGATAAACAGACTTTTAAAACGCTCAATATGTCCGTCGAAAGTCATGGCCAACTTAATAACTTCTCGGACCATGCGGGTGATTGCCGCAGACAGGATAATTGCAATTCCACCTAAATATACAAATAATGAGACCGTGACAGCCGTCCAACGTGGCATACGGACTTTGTTACGCAGAAAACCAACCAGTGGATTCATGGCATAAGCCACAAGCCAGGCGAATAGGAAAGGATAGATGAGAGGGAAAAGCGCATATATGCCCAGTAACAGAGCTACAATCACGATTGCCACCCATAGAGCACGAAATATGCGATTCAGGATTAATCGGCTCAAGCTCTCACGGCTCCTTTCTTTTGCGATAGTTTTTCATAAAATAAATGCTCTACTATACATATGCGGGAAAGGGGGGAGACAAGACCTGTGTAAAAAAGTGCAAATGAATCAATAATTTTTGTAAGGGGTTTCAAAAAATTCTTTATGGAAGCGATAAATAAAAAACACCATCGAACGTTGATATAAAAGGGGTTTTGGTTTTTTCTTCCCACAAAAACCCCACGGTCAAATTATTCCGTCCATTAAACTGTCGAGTTTTTCAACTGCTGCTCGACGTCTTTGCTTGGTTACATGTAAATAAACAGCCTTAGTTGTGTGATCGCTACTGTGCCCTAAAAGTTTTTGGATAGCCTCTAATTCCACACCTGCCTCTGCCATTAATGATGTATACGTGTGTCTGAGAGAGTGGGGGGTTAGTGGGTAGTTTATTCCAGCTGCTTTAAGCGCTGCGGACATGTAATTGTTAGCCTCGTATAAGCGCAACGGATAACCCATAAAACGGCCTTCGGTAAAAAATATAAAATCTGATTCATCATTGAACCATCTTCTATATTCCATTCTAAATTTATTTTTCCAAGCGATTTGTTCTTTTATAATTGATATAACTCGTGAGCTTACGTCTATTTTTCGAATGGACGATTTGTTTTTCGGAGTATTCAGCTTATAATCTTTCAAAGAACCTGGAACGTATAGTGTTTTTGTGATTGATATTTTTTTGTTCACTTCGTCTACATCTTTTATTTTCAAAGCACATAATTCACCTATTCGCATACCAGTGTATGCAAGCACAAATAGTAACCTAAACGCTTGAGGACTTTCGAGTTCTTTGGACTTTTGAAGTAGGATAGCCAGTTCTTCCTTCTCTAAATACTTAGGGATATCATCTTTAACTTCTAATTCTTCAACAGTTTCAGAGAAAGAAGGAAGTATTGCATATTGAGTTATATCTTTCTTGATAAGCTCTAATTCCAAAGCTTTTTGGAAAATCATTCTCATTACTGCATGGAAATTCGTAATAGTACTCTTTGATTTATTTTCAATATTTTTTAAAGTGAGTAATTCTTTTTCGTATCTTGCAGTAGTTAGCTCTTGTAATTTCAAACCTCCAAACTTTTCCTTTATTTTTTTTACAACACTTTTTCGAAGATCCACTGTTATTCCTTTGACGTTAGTCGCTTTATAAAACTCAATCCATTGATCTGCAAATTTACCTATTAGTATTTTTTTGTTTTCAATATAAGTTCCGTTAATTATTTCTGCTTCAATTATTTTGCCAGCTTCTGAAGCTTCTTTAGCGCTGGCGAATCCGGGTGTTTCTTTTTGGATTCTGTTACCATTTGCATCTTTTATACTGTAGCGATAATGAAATTTTCCTTTTCTCTCACGTACATTCTGATATTTTTTGGCCATAGTTCCCCACCCTAGTCTTTTTTGATAGAACGTTCCATGAGTAGATTGAACATTTTGACTTCTTCATCTGGAAGTGAAAGTATCAATTCAATTGCTTTACGCTTATCCTCGCTCAATTCCTCGGTGTCAATGTTTAGTTTGTTTTCGATTTCTTTGTATGTATTCTCAAATAGGAGGTCGTCGATAGTTACGTCTAATATCTGTGCGATGTGATCTACTTTACCCATCCTCGGTTCATTACGCCCGCTTTCCCAGTAACCAACAGTTACGCCTGATACTCCAATGCGTGCGCCAAGTTCTTCTTTGGATAATCCTTTGTTTTCCCTATACTTTTTTAGATTTTCCGCAAAATTTAGTTTGTTCACAATAACTCTCCTCATAATTAATTTGACTTAATAGTACCACTAATAAAACACTATTTCCACATTTTTTCTAACTTATACTTAAAAAAAACGGTTTTTCCGTTGACATTTAACTTTAAGTTAGATATAGTGAAAACACGCAAGGGGGGTGAGCATATGCCATACCGTCGCAGAACACTAAGGGAGTGGAGAGCTTATAGAAAGCTATCTAAAACTGCTGTAGCTGAAAAATTAGACATCCATACAAGTACTTATACGCGTATGGAAGAACGTCCTGAGACTATAACAATGTTGGAGTCAATGGAACTAGCTAAGGTGTTTGGATGTGTCGTTGGGGAAATCATTTTTTTTGAAGAAAATCCTAACATTATGTTAGATGTATCGATTGGTTCCTAACAAAAGGAGGGGAAAAGAATGGAACATCTGCCTTCAATTCTTACTGTAGAAGATGTCATGGAGTATTTTAGAGTAAGCAGACCAACAGTGGCTAGAGCAATTAAGGCACGGAAACTTAAAAGCTATAAGTTAGGTGGTCAAAGACGAATAAAGTTGGAGTGGCTAAAAGAATACGAAGATTCACTTATAGCCTCTTCTGCTGAGGGAGGTGAAACAGTATGACTCAATTAGTATTTATCGAAAACGGACGAGCCGTAACTGACAGCTTGATAGTAGCTGAAGAATTTTATAAAGAACATCGCAACGTTCTTGCTGATATTGAAAACCAATTAAAAAAGTTGGATGAAGCTGGTTTGGAGGAATGGGGGGTGCTGAACTTTCAGCAGACCCAATATCAACATCCTCAGAATAAACAATGGTACCCAAAGTTCGATATGACAGAAGATGCTTTTGCTATTGTGGCAATGTCATATACGACTCCAGAAGCCATGAAGATGAAGGTTAAGTTTCTGGAAGAATTTAAGCGTATGCGCCAGCAGCTACAGACCGCAGTCGTAGACACCTCCCAACTAAGTCCTATTCTCCAGCTTCTTATTCAACAGGAGCAGCAACAGAAGGCAATCATTGAACGTCAGGATGCGACAGACAAACGTGTTTCTGTAATTCAGGAAACAATTTTGCAGCGTGACGACGATTGGAGAGACAAGCTAAACGGGATGCTTAATGGAGCTGCTAGACGGTCAGGCGGAGTATTTCGGGATTTGCGGACGCGTAGTTATGAAATGCTGGAGAGTCGAGCTAAATGCGACCTTAACCGCCGACTTCGTAACCTCCATGATAGGTTGCGCGAGTCAGGTGCAACCAAGACCAAGATATCTGAAACGAACCGTCTTGATGTGATCGAGGCAGACCCGAAGTTAAAAGAGATTTACACCACAATTATTAAGGAATTGTCCATTGGGACACTTTCCTAAAAGGAGTGTGAATGTGAATGTTCTTCGTACAACAACGGTTAAACGAACTTGAAAATATGTACGATACATTGGCAAATAATCCAAGTTGGGTGCATCCCGAAGTATCGCAAGCATCTTTTGGATGGATGCTTAAAGAGATTTTAGACTTACGCGCCGTGCTAGGTATCGTCTGAGGGAGGGTGTACACATTGGAAACACGCTTAATACCAGTTTTGGACGCTTCCGGCTTGCGAAGCTATCTGGAAGTACCAGGAAGCACATATTTCGAGGCCGCATACAACGTAAACAGTCTGCTTAGTGGGGCAGTTACGTTAGACATGGATTTGCTTGAATTGACTGAACAGGAGATTGATGTACTGCATAAGCAAAACGAGTGCAAGCTCATTCGGGAACAGCTACATGATGTAAGTTATAAAAAACTTGATGCTCTCGCCAACAATCGCAATCCTCGTAAATTTTTGAAGGAACAAAACGAACTTAGTTTCCGGCTGTTTCGACTGGAGAGAGAAATAAAAAAAGCCTGTCCATAATGGACAGACCCATAATCGTGCTACCAACACGATTGCTTTAGAAAACAATTACCGGAATTATAACACACATTTAAATTTTTGGAAACAGGAGTCCCTTCATGGACCATAAGGAGCTTGAAAAAATTAAGGAGATTAAGTTGTACATCCGAGAGATTCAGAAATACCGGGATACAGCAGAAGGCATCCCTACGGATTCACCGGGCGCGTTAATTCAGAAGGTGGAACTGCTTACCAAGGCACATACCCTCATGGGTCGCGTAGCGGCGTATATGGACGGACGGTACCGCCAGACCTATAGCCATCGAAAGCGGGTGTACGCGGAAACTCTCCGTGATACAACCAAGAGAAACAAGCAGAATGCCGCAGAATTGGCGGTACTGAATATTCGTGATCAGGAGGCAAAAGACCAGGAACGTATGGTCCTCTGGAGAAACGAATTTAGGTCTATTGCAGAGCAGTTGTATGAATTGCGTCTACGGCTTCGGGTGGACATGCACATAGGAGGCGGTCAGGAATGATTTACGGGTACAATCCTGCCCCTAAGCCTGCGCATAAGCGAGGCAGAAAGAAGCGGGGGAACCACACGGCTATAACTGCCGCTGTGCGAGACGAAGTGGATCGTCGGGCGTCCGAGCATACCGGATATGTGATATGTGAGCGCTGCGGAGTTTCCCGCCCCGCGTTGTGGTTTGAGAAAGCGCATTTGGTGAATGCCAGCCAGTACGGTAGCGGGTCGGAGCCTTGGAACATTGCTAACCTGTGCGGCCCCCGTTCTGAGACAGGAACCTGTCACCAGTGGTCAGACGATACAGCAGCAGGCCGGGAATGGAAGCTTCATAAGAGGGACGAACTTATTGAGTATTATTTCCGTGGACATGGGAAAGACGTCTGGAAGACGTCCACCGGATATCCTACGGACGTCCAATAAATAACCGCGCTGTCGGGAGGGAGGTCGCCAAAATTGGCATGGATAGAGAGCCATCAGGGCACAGACAGACACCCCAAAACCCGCAAATTGTGCCGTAAGCTGGGAATCTCAACCCCGGCAGCGGTCGGACACTTGCACATGTTTTGGTGGTGGGCAATGGACTTTGCCCAGGATGGTGACATAAGCAGATATGGTCCCGATGATATTGCAGATGCAATAGAGTGGGAAGGCGATTCAGAGCAACTTTACAGTGCTTTGGTCGAGGCAGGTTTTATTGATGAAACCGAGACGGGGCACGAGATACACGACTGGTATGCTTATGCTGGTCGGCTGATAGAAACACGGAAAAAAGATGCAGACAGGAAGCGGAGGGACCGCGAAAAGAGGAAGGCTGCTGCTGACTTATCCGCAGGATGTCCGCCGGACATACCCCGGACGGATGAAGGACAGCGGTCGGAGTCCACCCGTGACCTTAACCCTAACCCTAACCATAACCAATATAAAGATAAAGATTATTGTCCCGAACCGCCTCCGGCTGGTCAGGACGATCCGCCTCCTTCGGGAAAGGGGAAGAAGCCTGATAAATACGGTCCAGACAACACGTATTACAAAATGGCTGTGTACTTTAAAGACCGGGTAGATGAAATGGCGAAGGGTGAGGGGTTGGAACACCTTACTGCTAGAACCAACATTCAAAAATGGGCAGACGACTTCCGGAAGCTGGTCGAATTGGACAAGCACCATGATAAGGAACTTATTGCTAGGGTAATGGATTGGGTCGTCAAGGATGATTTTTGGTGTAGGAATGTATTGAGTGCTGAGGCATTCAGAAATCAGTTCGGCAAGCTGGTCCTAGCTATGCGTAAACCAAACCGCCAGTCCCGTCCTGCTGGAAGGAACGATAAGCAATCTATAGATATCGTTAAACCGCAGGAAGATGTAGAAGGCGTTTCACAGGCCGAGTTGGACGAGCTCATGCGGCTTGCTGAACGTATGCAAGCAGGCAAAGGAGGCCACCAGAATTGACACCAACTGCATATATGGAAAAGCAATCGAATGAGCTCCTTCATACAATTGCAAAGGGTGAGCTCCTTGATTATGACATTCGGATTCATGCGGAATTGGAGCTATTAAGACGGGTCGGAGGTGAAAGAGCTCATGGGCAGAACGAGGCCAGAAAATAATTTGTATGTGGCTTGTGAAGAAATGGATTTCATATGGCCTATGGATGATCTTGCGGAGTTTCGCGATATGTGGCGCAAAGGATGCGGAATAGAGGAAATTCGTGAGCACTTTGGGCGTCAGAGCTGGCAAGAAGTAATTATTATTGCATTGGATCAGGTGCGTTGTGGATATATCAAGCCGCGTCCTGACGTGCTGACAGTGAAGGGAGTAAAGGCATGAGCATATACGGGAACAAGGGAATGGGTTTTGAAAACCTGATTGAGTTTTCCAATGAACGGTACGAGCATCTTAATGTGGCGGTGATTAATAAACGTCCTACACCAGTCAAGGTAACGAAGACCAGCGGACACAGGGTTAAGGACGGATATTTTGAAAAATCCTCCACTGTGGATTATGACGGGGCGTACAGAGGTCGGGCAGTGGCGTTTGAAGCAAAGTCTATTAAAACCTTGTCACGCTTCCCGCTGGGCATGCTGGAGCAACATCAATATGATTACTTGGAAAAGCAACACCGAATAGGTAAGGGGATAAGTTTCCTGCTTATAGAATTTACCGCTTTTCGAGAAACGTACTTGCTGCCTTTTCAGTCGTTGGCGTTTTTCTGGAGGGAATACAATGGGTCAGGACCAAAGTCGATAAGCAAAGACGACTTAAATATTTACGGTTACCTGGTCCCTACTGGACGCGTGCCAGTCGATTACCTTAAAGCAGTAGACAAAGTATGGTTTGTTGATTAGGCCCCGGTATGGACAGAGGCCGCAGCCCTCCACAGCCGTTAAACCAAACATATGTACTTATTTATTAATAATTTGGAGGTATTTACATGATTAATCGTGTTGAATTAAGCAAGCTGGTACAGGGTGGTTTACAAGAAAAATTTAATAAAGAGTGGGATCGTGTCATGAAAAATATTGATGATCCTAATACATCCGCAACGGCTGCACGCAGCATCACAATAACGGTGAATCTTAAACCGGACGCAAAACGGAAAACCATTAATTCCACTGTTGCCACCAAGTCAACCATAGCGCCAGATAACCCATTGGATACCACCTTTATCATGGGTACTGACAACGCTGGGAATGTGGTAGCAAAGGAATTGATTTTTGGCGAAGAAGATCAGGCGTTTTTTGATAATGAAGGCACTGTTCGTACTGGTACCGGGGAAGAGGTTGACAAGGTTACCGGGGAAATCAAGCCCGATTCTGGCAATGTAGTCAACTTTAAATAATAAACCAAATAAAAATTAGGAGGAATTTACATGTTAAAAGAATTTGCACAGTACATCGTCGGTCTGGGGAACAAAGAAATTAAAGAAGTTGGTGGACAAATGTTTTCTACTGGTCCATTAAACACGATTGAAGAACCAACAACTACGACGCTGAAAGTTAACACTCTTTCCGCAATGGTCACGTATCTGAAAGAAAACTATGACAAGGTAGACCCCGTGTTGGTCCATGTACTTAGTGAAACTGACGTGCGAGTTATCAGCACCTTCAACCGAGACAAACGCCGCAACGTGTTGGTAAATGCATCCGCTGTGCTTCCAGATATTAATTTTGAACGCTTCATGGATGTAGAGAACTTCAACATCCAATTGCAAGCCTGCTTTGTAAAAAACGATGACCGGGACGCTGTATTGAAGCTAGTAGGAAACGTCAAGGAAGAAACAGGAAATACTTACGCAGATGATGGGGTAACGCAACAGGTAACAGCCAAAAGCGGGGTCGCCAGTCTTGAAAAGGTAACGGTTCCTAATCCCGTTAAATTGAAACCGTACAGAACGTTTATTGATATCCCACAACCAGAATGTAGCTTTGTGTTCCGTTTGCAAAATGGTCCGAAAGCAGCCCTGTTTGAGGCGGACGGTGGAGCATGGAAGCTACAGGCCATGGCAAGTATTAAGGAGTTTCTAGAAAAAGAACTGAAAAATGAAATTGAATCCGGTTTTGTAACCATTATTGCTTAATACATCCTTGGGGCGGCTACGGCTGCCCCTCTACCAAGGGAGATATCACATATGCCGAATGCAAACGGTTGGCTTTCGAGAGACGAGGTAAAACAAATAAATGTCCCCGTGCTGGTACCGGACAAGGACGCACAGCGGGGCAAATGGCACAATGGACTGCCTCCAGCTGGAGGGGTATTGCTTACCCGGACGAGCTGCGTAACCATGAATTGCCCAGTAGCTGAAAACGAAACACCTGTAGCATACATGTACAATCCAAAACACCGATCTGAATACCGATATGCCCCCTTCTACTTCCGTACTAAAGAGCAGTTGAACGGCTTGGAGACGGTATGACGCAACTGGAATTTAACTTCTATTCTGCTGAGGTTGTACAGGAAACACCGGATTTGCGAAGAGGGATGGATGGGCAGCTATTGAACGGATGTTTTTACGAGCGAAGCACTGGAGATTTTGTATCTTATGTGCAGGGGCGGCGGCATCACGTTTTTGATACGGAAATTTTACAAAATGATTGGATGGAGCGGACGAAACGGGACCGCTGGATAGAGTAGCATAGCCCCCAAGGGCAGAGAGGACAGGCCCAGGGGATAAGAAGGAGGGACAGCATGCAGGAAATCATAGTAGACAACTTTGCAGGTGGCGGCGGTGCATCTACAGGAATAGAGTTGGCGACCGGACGAAGCGTGGACATAGCCATCAACCACGACCCTGCAGCTATCGCCATGCATCGGGCCAATCATCCTGATACTGAGCATTTTTGCGAATCAGTTTGGGATGTGGACCCGAGAGAGGTTGCAGCGGGTCGCCCGGTTGGGCTGGCGTGGCTATCACCGGATTGTAAGCATTTCAGTAAGGCTAAGGGCGGGAAGCCCGTGGAAAAAGGCATACGCGGACTGGCTTGGGTTGCTGTTCGTTGGGCAGCTACCGTAAAGCCCCGGGTGATCATGTTGGAGAATGTGGAGGAATTCAAGACCTGGGGGCCGTTGCTTCAAGATGGATATCCAGACCCTGACCAGAAGGGCCGCACATTTAATAGCTTCGTGAATGCCCTCAAGCGGCAGGGATACCGCGTCGAGTGGAAGGAGCTGCGGGCGTGTGACTACGGAGCGCCGACGATTCGCAAGCGGCTGTTTCTTATAGCTCGCCGGGATGGTTGCCCAATTGTCTGGCCCGAGCCGACACACGGAGCGCCGGACAGCCCGGAGGTTAAAGCAGGTAAGCGGAAGCCGTGGAGGACAGCGGCGGAGATTATAGACTGGTCCCGGCCTTGCCCGAGTATCTTCGAGCGGAAAAAGCCATTAGCAGAAAACACATTGCGCCGGATAGCCCGAGGCATTCAGCGATTCGTTATAAACAACCCGCAGCCGTTTGTGATGCGCGTCAATTTTGCCGGAAGCAATCACCATTATTGCGATTCCATAGATGATCCACTTAAAACCATCACTGCTAAAAATGGTTGGGGAGTAGTCACCCCGTATATTGCCCGGATCGGACAAACCGGATTTGGGGCTGACCGGCTGCAATACCAGGTAACTGATCCGCTCACAACGGTTACGACAAAGGCGGAGCACTTACTCGTAACACCTGTACTTGGCGTCAATACGACGGGCCACCCCGGTAATTCGCCTACGGAACCCCTACGTACTGTCACAACAGGCGGTCACCATATGTTGGTGAGTCCAACTCTTATACAGATGGGTTATGGAGATCCGGAGGGACGGCGTGTGCTGGATTTGGAAAAGCCAGTTGGTACGGTCACGGCTGGGGGAAATAAATTTGCTGTTGCTGCTGCATGCCTCATTAAGCATTACGGCGGCGGATACACCGGAGCGGGGAACGGAGTGGAAGACCCGCTCTCTACAGTAACCACCGTGGATCATAATGCCTTGGTAACTGCGCATATCGCCCGGCATTTTGGCGAATCGGTTGGCAGCTCAATGCATGAGCCTATCGGAACCGTTACAGCGGGGGGCGGGGGTAAGAGCGCTCTTGTGACTAGCCACCTTGTAAAGATGAAGGGAACGAACATTGAGCAACCGGTAGAGGAACCGATTCAAACTATTACAGCCGGCGGGAATCACTTTGGAGAGGTCAGGGCTTTCTTACTCAAATACTACGGCAGTGCTGACAACGGGCAAACGATGGAAGGGCCATTGCACACTATCACCACCAAAGACAGGTTCGGATTGGTTACAATTCACGGGGTTGATTACCAAATTGTCGATATAGGCATGCGGATGCTTGAGCCACATGAACTCTTTGCAGCTCAGGGCTTCCCGGACAACTACGTAATAGACGTAGACGCGGCCGGAAAGAAATATTCCAAGTCGGCCCAGGTAGCACGCTGCGGTAACTCCGTACCGCCTCCATTTGCTGAGGCGCTTGTCCGGGCCAATCTACCAGAGCTTTGTACAGGATCAGGTAATAGATTGGTACTTGAGAGATATGCAGAGCGAGAGCAAGGGCAGCTTGCTTTCAGTATTTAGGAGGCTTAGCCCTCCAGGGGGATACACCCCCTACTACCTATACCAAAGGAGAGATAACATGGCAAAGAAGCGGATAACTCAGCGAGAGATAGGATTCATCCAAGGGATAGTTTACGCTGCCGGATTACAAGCTGATTGGGGCGCCGATGCTTACGATATTGTCCGGGAATCCAATTTTAAAGTTGAAGATATTCGAAAATATGCTGAGGATTGTGATCTTCAAAAGCTAGAAGATGTCTTGGAACGAATTGAGGCATAACAGCCTCTTACCCTACCCAATCAAATTAAAAGGAGAGTGATTGTATGCCGTTCGTGATATTGGTAAGAGATCTATGGAGCATGAGCACAGATGTTTATGCGGGGAAGACATATATTCATCAAGGGCAATATTTCCCTTGCTTGGTCGATAGCGAGAATCCGGCTAAGAAGTATTCCAATCGGAAGATAGCCGAGCGTGCAGCTTCTAGGCTAAAAGATAAAACAGGTCAGACATGCGAAGTCATGGAGGTAGAAGGAGAGTGAACTAATTTGGACGGACTCGTTATTAAGCCTAAATGGGCAGATATGATCCTATCGGGAGTCAAAACGTGGGAGATTCGTGGCAGCAAGACTCATAAGCGCGGCACCATCGGCATTATCAAGAGTGGCAGCGGACTTGTATATGGCACAGTGGAGCTTATGAGTTGCGTTCCACTGACTATGTACAACTGGGAGATAAACAAGGATAAGCATCATGTTTCATATGCAGATATAGATTACAAAACACCCTATGCATGGGTAATGGGAAATCCAATCATTTACCCGGAGCCTATACCTTATAAGCATCCACAAGGGGCAGTGATATGGGTTAAATTAGGAGGCGGTAAAGGTGAGTGAACGGACAATTAATTTGCCAGATGGTCTGGAACCTATGTCAGAAGAAGATTTGAAAACTATTTGGAATAAAGCCGACGATGCTCGAGGTGACCAGGCTCACCTAAGTGATGATGTATTTGATTTAGTAAACGCTCTTGATGCAGCTTATGCACAAATAGACTCACTCCAGCAGCAGGCAGCAGGCTTAAACGAGGAAAGCCTAGCTAACTTCCGAACGGCTGCTGAGAGGGGAAAGCAGATGGCAGAGAGGGACCGGACAATAGACCGACTCCGCAAGTCACTAGAAGCGACCGTGATACCGTTTAAATTTTACGCTGATCCGAACACGTATGATCCTGTTCATTTGGACAAGCTTGGATACATCATTATAGATGAAGATGGCGGAGCGTCAGCCAAAGCTGCGTTGGCAGCGGTGTTGAAGGCATTAGGTAGGGAGTAACCACCAAAAGCATTGGAAGGATGATAGATATGTTGGATATGACAGACCAGCAGATTAATAGGGCGCTGGCTGAGCTGATGGGATACAGGGTTGTTAATTTGAACCCGGAGTGGTGGAGAAATAAAGCCTACTGGGTACTGAATGAACCGTTAGAGGAACGCCAGCATATTGGAAAAGGAACCGAGGATGAAGCGTGGTGCGAAGCCCCAGACTACTGTAATGATGCTGCTGCCTCTCTGGAGGTACAGGCAGCAGCATGTGAGGTTCATCCAAACACATATATCCGTTACTTGGAAAAAATTAAATGGGGGCAATCGACCGGATGGAAGGTGAGCAACCGCGTGGTAGCGCAATTGTGCAATGCTAGCCCACGAGAACGCGCAGAGGCTGCTTATATGACATTATCAAGCAGGGTGTAGGTAACACCTGCACCCACTAAGGGAGGATATATAGATATGGCAAGACCAATTATAGTCCATAGATTTTATGCAGGAGATAAGTGCGTGTTAATCTCTGAATGGTATGAGCCAATGTCTGTAGATCAGCTCAAGGAAAGAGCACAGCAAGCAGTTGAATGGGGTTATGGTGATCCAGACATTGTTACAGACTCCACTGGTCGTCTTGTAAGGCTCAAGTAAAAAGGGAGGATTAATATTGCCTAAATTCAAGCGGAAAGTTAGATTACCCAATCCCCCAGCATTGAATATAAACCGGATACGTCTTGAACTTAAATTAGGCGGTAATTCATATTGGCAAGAAGTAGCGGGGCAACTGGTGGATGAAATAGACCGGATGAAAAGTATCATGAAAGAATCTTCTTCTGCTTTATCTGAAACAATCAGGCTGTCGGACGAGCTGATAGAGGATCATAAGCAGATAGCACGTATGTGGCATGATAAATATTTGGAGTTGCAAAGAAAATATGAAGGATGAACACAACAAAGCCCCCGCAACCTTGGCAGGGAGCACGGGGGCATATGTTTCAACACATCACCTATAAATTATAACATAGGTGAGGGGAAGTATATATGAAGCAAAGAGCCACACAATTAACACTAGGGTTGCCAGTTATGGACAGTGAACAAACCCGCCGCCAAGTGGAGGAGCATTTGGAAACTGTCCGTATATATCGGCAAATGGGATTGATCCGGCGCGAGGTAAGCAATACACCTAGTTATGAACCAAGATTCCATGGAAGCACGAACGCTATTAGTAAACCAGCGGAATCTGCTGCTGTGTGGAACGTAGATAAGGAAGCGGAACTGGAACAAAAGTCTCTCTTACTTGATAAAGCCATGTTACGGCTAAGTCGAAAGGAAAGCGAGTTACTACGTAGGCGCTATCTCGAAGATGAAGACGTATATGATTATAACGTATGTAGTGACATGCACATGGGAGAACGAACATTCCGCCGTATAAAGGCTCGTGCTTTGTATAAACTGGCATTCGGCTTGAGGTTGGAAGTGCTGGTTGATCCGCCATCTGAAAAAGTGGCCGCTAAGTGAAACATTTTTGGCCTATTAATGGCACGCCGTTTTGAAACAGGCATGATATATTTGTAACGTGAAAATGAAGGGAACAGATGAAGGGCTGGCAAATGCGCCAGTCCTTTTTTGTTGTCTTTTTTTCTAACTTAAATATCAGGAGGAAGTTATTTATGTCTGTAAAACCACGTTTCGCATTTCTTAGCTCTGACGGTATCCTTCACTTGCACGATGAGGAGCACGCAGCACAGCACGGCAAGCATGTACAAACTTCGCTGACTGACGATGAAAGCGGCTTTCCGATCGTAGAAGGTCAGGGTGTTGTCTATTATGCCAAAGAAGATAAAGCCTACATCAACGGCAACGAGTCAGACGGTAAACTTATTTCCACACCACCAGTGCTCAAGCAACTTGCAGAAGAGTTATTGTAATACCTTACCCGGCTTATGCCGGGCTTGTGGTGCATACAGGACTATGGGCGGTTCGATTCCGCTGTGTGCCATTCATTATTATCCAGGGGAACAGACATGATTAAATCAACCAAGCGCCCACCGCCTGTGCCTGCTATGTCGCCTCTACAGCCTGCCAAGTGTCAAGGATGCGTATGGGGTAACTGGACAGGGAGTAAGCAGACATGCATGTGGGTGAATTGTAGAAAGGGATGATGTTATGAACGAATTGACCAAAGAGCAGCAAGAAACAATTGAGGACGCTATCCGCAATCTGCATGAAGCTGCTTCCGCTATGTGGAATAGCATCAAAGAATCATTTGCCCCTCTGATTGAAGCGTTTAGAAAATTTAAAGACGATCTGAAATGGCTATATGAATACAGCCCATACATTTCGCCTGCATTCATGAAGCTTAATCATCAGCAAATGCTACGGCCTCAGGTAATAGATCGTCGGCCTGTACGCATTGTAGCAAGAACGAGGTGCTAACATGCCAAGTAGACCTAAACGCCAATGCGCCCGTCCAGGCTGTCGAGAGCTTACCACAGAGTCTTATTGCGAGAAGCATAAGGTACAGCATGTCCGACAGGTAGAACAGCAGAGAGGGACAGCAGCGCAGCGAGGATATGACCACAAGTGGAGGAAGACGCGCATAGGATTCCTACGCAAGCATCCACTATGTGTACGTTGTCTTGCCGTTGATAAGCTGACACCCGCAACTGTGGTTGACCACATAATCCCCCATAAGGGAAACAAGGAACTTTTCTGGCAGCGGGACAACTGGCAAGCGCTATGCAAGGCATGTCACGATGTGAAGACAGCCACAGAGGACGGTGGATTCGGCAATGGCTAAGAAGATAGGAGAGTTCATAGGCTGCCTACTGATGGCGTGTGCTTTGGTGGTCATACTGTCAGGTACATACAGGCTGGTAGCGTGGCTATTGTTCTCTTAAATAGATTGGAGGGATAACACATGATCATTAGAATGGGAGACTGCGAGACAGAAGGTACACCGCAGGAGTTAGTAGAGCATGAACGCCTTAATGATGAGTACGAGGAAGCGAAGCGGTTAGCCGAAGCTACTAAGGGTGTGACAGTGAATGCACAGCTACACGGTAGACACCACATGCGAGTGGAGATAGACATTGAGCAGACGTGTACAACACAGGACATTCAAGAGTTGGTTAGGCAGATGCTGAATGATTTATTTAAAAAAAATAAATTTAAATCTATTTCTTAGAAAAAGGGGAAGGGGGGTCAAATTTCTAAAAAAAATTTTGGAATAGACCGCGTCCCCATTAAGTGTAAAAAAAGTTCCTGAAATCAAATTTAGGGTACGTTAGGGGAGGTGGTGACATTGGCAAGGAGTCCGAAACCCCTAAAGTTGGTGGAAGGGCATTTAACGAAAAAGCAACGGACCGAACGTGAAGAAAAAGAACAGGAAATCAACAGTCGTCTGAATAGAGACAAGATCAAACCGCCTCCATGGTTAGCAACTAAAGGGAAGACGATGTTCCGTGAGCTGGTGAAGCAGATGGAAAATACAGAACTGTTAACCAATCTGGATGTGAATGGCCTTGCCCAGTATTGCGATTTGCATTTACGCATGCTTGGTCTTCGGGAAGAGGTTGCGGCAAAAGGGTATACACTTGAAAATAAAAACTCTCGTGGCGGCACAACCTTTGTCACCAACCCGGCACTAACTGCCCTAAATCAAACCATCAAACTCATGCAGGCGTATGAAAGTAAATTCGGACTCACAGTGTATGACAGGACCAAGATTGCACTGAAAGACGAGAAGCCGAAGGAACAAGATAATATAGGCAAGCGATTTGGTGACATATGATTTTTGATGAGTTGGTCCTTTATTCGGAAATGGTCCTAAACGGCGACATTGTAGCGTGTATCAAACACAAGCAAGCGTGTGCCCGTTTCCTGAATGACGTGGATCGGCAAGGTACTGATGAATTTCCCTATGTCTTCGTTGAGGAATATGCTGAACGGTTCTTGGATTGGATGCGATTGTTCAAACACCGGAAAGGAGCGCTGGCCGGGCAACATATTGAACCACATATCATTCAAAAATTCGTGTTCGGAAACATCTACGGATGGGTTCACATGGAAACAGGATTGCGAAGGTTCAATAAGGCGTACTGGCAAGTAGCACGGAAGAATGCCAAGTCTCAGTCACTGGCTTGTGTGGGATCATATGAAACTATAGCCTTCGGTGAATACTCTGCCGAGGTTTATTGTGCTGCCACGAAAAAGAAGCAGTCCAAGATTGTTTGGAACGAAGCAGCTGCCATGTTGAAAAGTTGCGCCGATTTGATCAAGCGCGGGACAATCAAGATTGCAAACGGTCTGATCCAGCATTTGAAATCTGAATCCTTCATGGAGGCATTGTCCAAAGAAGACGGCAAAGAGGGGGACGGAACGAACGTTCAATGTGGGATAGTTGATGAATATCATTTGCACAAGACAACAGAATTTTATGACGTTCTGGTATCAGGGATGATTGCGCGGGAAGAACCACTTTTGATGATCATCACCACAGCGGGTCGTAATTTGAATTATCCGTGCTATCGGGTTGAATACAATTACGTTTCGAAGTTGCTTGATCCGAATATCGACCTGGAAAACGATGAATATTTTGCAATGGTGAATGAGTTGGACCCAGATGACGACATCAAGGATGAACGGAACTGGCCCAAAGCAAACCCTATCGTTACCACGTATGCTGCCGGTATCAAAATGCTGCGCAGTGAGTTGAAAATGGCACTGGCTGATCCGGAAAAAATGGTGAATTTCCAGATAAAAAATATGAATATCTGGGTGGATGCCAAACAAAGTGGTTATATGGACATGGCGAAATGGAAGGCATGCGGTGCATCCGATAAGAATCCAATGCCTGATACAACAGGTTTAGAAGTAATCACGGGTATTGACTTATCCAGAACAATAGACTTGACGAGTTGTTCCTTTGAAATCCAGTTGCCAGATGGAAGGTTAGCCGTGTTCAGCCATTCATTCATGCCAGAGGACACATTGAAGGCGCGGAAGCAGACGGATAAGATGCCATATGATTTATGGGTCGATAAGGGATGGATTACCGTCACACCTGGTTCTGTCGTGGATTACGACTTTATTATGCAATATATCCCTACAAAAGCGGAACAAAACGGGTGGAAAATCAAAGAAATTTGCTACGATCCGTACAATGCAACACAGTTTTCTAATGCCATGCAGGCTGAGGGGTATGAAATGGTTGAGATACGCCAAGGTATTAAAACGCTGAACTATCCTTCAAAAAACTTCAGAGACGAAGTGTATAAACAGAATGTGATCCACGAAAAC
The DNA here is from genome assembly GCF_038592955.1 of Paenibacillus sp. FSL H8-0168. NCBI lineage: Bacteria > Bacillati > Bacillota > Bacilli > Caryophanales > Paenibacillaceae > Paenibacillus > Paenibacillus sp. FSL H8-0168. The sequence continues at coordinate 1,903,689 of NZ_CP151948.1, forward strand.
GACCCGGTTCTTGGTTGGGCAATGTCGAATGCAATTACCAAAGAAGATGCACAAGGCAATATCATGCTGGACAAAGCTAAGAGCGTAGAACGGATTGACCCGGCTGCCGCTTTAATCAATGCCCATGTTCGTATCGCAGTGCCGGAAACCAAAGATGATTTAAATGAACGTATAATGAGTGACGACTTTTCGTTGTAGATCGGGGGTGATACTTTGGCAAAACGTAGAATGAAATGGTGGTCACGGCGTTCAAATACCGAACCATCGGACCTTAAAAATCCGGCAGGATGGTTCATGAATTGGCTGTTTGGTGACAAAACGGCCAGCGGGAAAAGGGTGAGTAATGGGGATTCCATTATAAATTCAAATATTTATACGGTTTGTTCTGTGTTAGGTGGAGATATCGGAAAACTACCCGTTCAAGTGTTCCGTAAGCGTGGAGGGAAAATATCTAAGGATACGGATCATCCAGTATCATACTTGCTTGGAACCCGTTCTAATCCACTTATGAGCGCCTATACATTCAAGGAATTATCTATGGTTCATCTTGCGACATGGGGGAATTTTTATGCCAACATCGAATGGGATGAAATGGGATTACCAAAAGCTTTATGGCCTCTCAATCCTGCACAGACTGACGTTAAGATTGATTGGACCAGTAATGAAATTTGGTATATAACAACTCTTCCGAATGGCGTACAGCGTAAATTACACATGTCCGATGTACTCCACCTAAAATTGATCAGCACAACCGGATTAAAGGGCATGAGTCCAATTGCTGCATTGCGTGAAAAGCTTGGTTCTCAGAACGCAATGGAAAAATTCACATCGTCTTTTTATGAAAACGGCACGTCAATAGGCGGGATACTCAAGACAGAACAGAAGATTGACAAACCAGCAAAAGAGCGTACCCGTGAAGAATGGAATAGATTGCATACCGGATTAAACAATGCACATCGTATTGCTGTGCTGGATGCCGGACTGGATTATAAAAGTATTGGTATGCCTCTTAAAGATGCTGAATTTATAGAAACTCAAAAATTCGGTATAAGTGAAGTCGCCAAGCTGTACAAAATTCCGCCTCATAAACTTGGACTTTTGGACAAGGCGACATTTTCCAATATAGAACATCAATCCATTGAGTATGTCAAAAACACGCTCCAACCTCATATTACCAATTGGGAACAAGAGGCTAATTTCAAGTTATTTACTCAAAACGGAGCGCGAGACAAAGGGAGATACGCCAGATTTAATGTTACCAGTGAGCTGCGCGGAGACAGCCAAAGCCGGGCCGCGTATTACAAAGAAATGATCCAAATGGGTGTCTATTCTATTAACGAAGTTCGGGAACTGGAGGAACGTGACAATATCGGGGAAATGGGCGATAAACACCTTATTCCGTTGAACTTCACAACTTTGGATAAATTGGAGCAAGTACAAACCGGAGTCGATCCGGCGAAGGGAGGTGAAGGAACTGAGCCAGACAAAGACGAAGGATTGGGACAGACGTCTACTGACCAACAAAGTGGAAGTGCGGACGGAGGGTGAAAATAATTCGCAGCGTATTGTGGGTTACGGGTTAAGGTTTAATGTGTGGTCGCAGGATCTGGGTGGATTCATTGAACAGATTGACCCCGGTTCCCTGGATGAAGCAGACATGACCGATGTTCGTTGTCTGATTGACCACGAAACTGGGAAAATATTAGGTCGAACCACATCGGGTACGCTGGCTTTAACAGTGGATGAATTTGGTCTGCGTTATGACGTTGACCCACCTGACACAAGTTATGCTGATGACCTAATAAAAGTGATGAAACGCGGTGACATTAACCAATCCAGTTTCGGATTCCGAGTAGACTATGAGAACGATGGTGACGAATGGGTATACGATTCTAACACCGGAATTTACAAACGTACGATTCGGAAGATTAAACGGATTTTTGATGTTAGCGTTGTGACCTACCCAGCTTATACACAGGCTGAATCTCTTGTATCTAACCGTAGCCAGGAAAGCTATGAACATGAATTACGACTGATGAAAGAAACTGAAATATTAAAAATCAAACTTGACCTTTTAGGATTGTAAGGTCATTTTTTTATGCCCAAAATACGAAAGCGAGGAATTTAAATGGACCCGAAAGAAAGAGAATTGCGCCAACAATTGGCGGCAAAAAAAGAAGCAGCTCGCAAGCTGGTGGAAGAAGGAAAGATTGATGAAGCCCGTTCTTTGATTACAGAAGCAGAAACTATTTCTGCCAAGATTGAAGCTTACCGCAGTTTGGAAGGTATCGAAACGCCTCCCGTTGATCCTGATCCTGTAATAGAACCGGGTGATGAAGAACGCAAAGCCGATACATCCAAAGAGTACCGTAGTGCCTATGAAAAATACCTTAAATTCGGCCGCAATGCTGAATTGAGTGACGAAGAAAGACAGGCTTTCAAGGAAAAACAGGCCCAATTGCGGTCTATGACCGAAGGTGATAAAGCAGGCGGTGGAATTTTGGTTCCTGAGGACGATAGCAAGGAGATTATTCTTCAGAAGAAGTCTAAAACCTCTATTCGTAATCTGGTTGGAGTAAAGCCAGTAGGAACATTGTCAGGTAGTCGTCCGAAACGTCGTGGAACGGATTTGAAAATGAAGAATTACGACGAAAAAACCAAAATTGACAAAATGGATACACCTCAATACGAGGATATCAAATACAAGGTCCATAAATACGGTGGGATTTTCGAAGCTACTAATGAATTGATTGCCGACAGTGAAGTGGATATTAGCGCGGAGTTGCTTGACTGGTACACCGAAATTTCTCTTAATACAGAGAATGACGAGGTGTTTCATGGCATCGGCGGAGAAAATGCCGCAGTGGGTATTTTCACTACTGATAAATACCGGACATTGCCCACACCAGCAGCAGGCGTTGATATCAAAGTCCTGCGTAAGCTGAAAAATATGGTTGATGCAGGGTACAGACGCGGAGCCAAATGGGTCATGAACACTGCTGCTACTGAAGCACTGGCCGACATGAAATATGCTGACGGTAAAAGTGTTTTGGTTCCCGATCCAACCCAAGCAGACGTATTTTCTTTGTTTAGTTATCCCGTTGAAGTATTTGACGATATCAAAACGGAAACTGGTAAGACAAAAATCGCTTTCGGGAACTTTCAAGTTGGATATTACTTCTTTGACCGTAAATCCTTAGAAGCTAAAACGACGGATGAAGGCGGGGACGCGTTCGAGAATGATACTACACTTACTCGTATCATTCAGCGTTTTGATGGAAAGCCAGCTAATGAGGATGCCATTGTTATTCTGACTGGTGTTCCAGTAGAAGCCTAACACTTAGGGGCTTAGGCCCCTGAAAGGAGGAAACAGCATTGAGTTATTTGACAAAAAACCACGCAACGCCAGATAAGTTAACAATCGGCGGGGAAATAGCCATTGTAGGTGACGGAAAAATCACTAAGGATGGTGTGGCCGTTAACTTGGGCGGATCTGCACAAGTTACAGATGGGTCTATTACCGCTGCAAAATTGGCAAACGGTGCTGTGACAGTAGCCAAGCTGGATACAAGTTTAACAAGTACACTTAATGGCAAGCTAACAGCCACAAAAGCAGCAGCAGTACCGGACACAGCAGCAACGGACGCGGCTGGTGTGCTTGCCGAACTGCGTGATTTAAAAACTAAACTTCGTGCAGCAGGAATCTTAGCGTAATGCTTACCACGATTGCAAAAGTAAAGGGCCAGCTTGGTATCCCGATCGAGGACACTAGCGAGGATAACAACCTTAACATGTACATTCTGGCAGCGTCCCAAGCTATAGAAAGTTTCTGCCGAAGGTCTTTCAAAAAACAAACATATACGGAATTGCTGGAAGGTTCTGGATCGTCCTTTTTGGTGTTGCGTAATTTTCCGGTATTCACTGGTGTTGCGACTATGGATAAGGATGAATTTGTTGTCGAGGCCAACGAGGATGGTATTTTATTTTTGCCCAAAGGATGGAATACAGGACAGCGCAATATAACGGTTCGGTATGAAGCGGGGTATGTGCTTCCGGGCGATGATTCAGCCGATAATCCGCGCACCTTACCGGAGGCGGTTGAAGTGGCCTGTATATTTGTTGTGCAAGGAATGCTGCAAAATCCCACAGCAATTGGGGTGAAGTCTGAACGTGTCGGGGATATATCTGTTACCTATGGGGATACAGACGCATTGTTTTCTTCAACCGTTCAGGCGCTTCTTTCTCCTTATGTGGGGAGGTGGGTGTAATGGCTGGAGCAAGACGAACCCGAACCCGCCGGGCTAATGTGGAGCTGGACGAAACGAGTTTTCTCCCGGCTATCCTCGCCAATCTAAACAAGCTGCGTAAAAAAGAGGTTCATATAGGTATGCAAGGTGATGCTGATCTGGCGATGATTGCGGGTGTCCATGAGTATGGATCTGCCAAGATGAAAATCCCAGCCCGTAGTTTTATCGGTACCGGAAAAAAGAAGTCTGCTGCTGGTATCTCCAAATGGGTGCGAACAAACATAACCCCTGTTGCGATGGGGAACATGGATGTTATGGCTTTTTTGGAGGAGATAGGCGCAATCGGGGAAACCAAGACGCTTGCTAATTTTAACCGGATTAAGCAGCCTCCACTTTCTCCACTCTATGCCCGGCGTAAACAGGGCAAAAAAATCCTCATTGCCGATGCGGACCTGCGGGATAGCATTACCCATGTGATCGTGGACAAGTAGGAGGTAAGTTATGCGTAAGTTTGCTTTCGGGGGGATCATGCGGAAATATAACGTGCCTTACGTATTTGTCCGGTCTGCTTCGGGCTACTGGGACGAGGATGGGGTCTGGGTTCCTGCGAAGGAAGAACGTGTTTCGTTACAGGGGCATTTTCAGCCTGTCTCCGCCAAGCTTCAGCAGGAGGAAGGTGGCAAATACACGGAGGAAGATAGGACGCTGTACACGGCTTCTGTACACTCTAACGGCGACCGGATAGAGTACCAGGGAAATCATTACACAGTGGATACCGCTGAGGTACGAGAGTACAGCGATATTAATAAATACATGTTGAAAAAGGTGGTCAGAAATGATTCCATTCAAGGCGATCCGGTCAGCGATAGTCCGTAATCTGTCGTCCCATTTAGGTATCAAGGTGGTGGAGCTGAATGGCGGGGGAGACATGCCGAAAGGTGCGTTCCTGACCTACTCATTCACAGATGGTCCGGCAGAAGGGCGGGGTTTCCCGGTAGTAACACAGGAAAACGGAAAATTAGTGCAGCGGGAGACGGTGGAATTTACCGTCTCTTTTTTGTCCTATGCTTCGGATAGCGCGGACAGCATTACAAACGCGCTTAGGGCGCAGGACTGGCTTAAAACCATTGGCCGGGATGTTCTCAAGGATTTGGACGTGGTTGTTTTCAATATCGGCAGCGTGGACAACCGGGACATTCTCATTGCAGACGAGTGGGAACGGCGCTATGGGTTTGATGTAGACTTTAACACCACTGCCGTTGCTGATCAGGATTTGCAATGGATTGAAAAAGCTAATATTCAAAGGGGGTAATTCTTTTGGCGGTACGCAGTGACGTGCAAGTAATCATTAATATTCTGCGGCCTACTCCTAAAACGGGGTTAGGCAGGCCATTAATCATTGGAGCGGCAGCAGCAGCAAGCGACTTCAAAGTGTACTATGATCTTGACGCTGTGCTTGCGGATTTTGCAAACACAACACAAATTTATAAGGCTGCTTATGCAATGTTTAATCAAGGAGACAACTCTCCCGAGTCCATTGCTGTAATGCAATACAAGACAGGGGACCCATTGACGGACTTCCTTCCAAAGATTTTCAGCAAAGATTGGTATTATCTCATTTCTACCAGTCGCACATTGGCAGATGTTACGGCCATTGCTGATGCGGTTGATTTGGATAATTCAAGATTGTTTGTTGTAGCGAGCAGCAGCAAAACGGATTTAGCCACAATAAAATCCAAAAAATATAACAATACCATCGCTTTCTACCATATAGACACATCAAATTATCCAGACGCGGGATTGGTCGGTGCTGTTGGTTCAAAAGATGCAGGCAGCGCCACTTGGAAAAACCAAACGATTAAAGGCATTGAACCGTTGGATATTACAACCACGGAATTAATGGCGATTCATGATCTTGGAGCAATTACGTATGTAACCAAAGCCGGGGACAATGTGACCAGCGAAGGCAAAACGGTAAGTGGTGAGTACATCGACATTATTCAGTCTAAACACTGGCTGATTATGAACGTAGAACTGGGAGTACAGAAATTATTCAATCGGGCTGATAAGGTCACATTTGATAATCGCGGTATTTCACAGATTGAAGCAGTGGTTAAAACCAACCTGCTCCGCGCTGATCAGCAAGGAATGATTGCACATGATGACGATGGGTTGCCGCTATATAGTACAACCTTTAAAACACGTTCTCAGGTAGATCCAGCAGACCGAGAGCAGCGAGTATACAATGGTGGTAAATTCGAATTTGAATTGGCCGGAGCGATTCACCAAACTAAAATCATAGGCTATATCAGCCTATAAGGAGTTGATTTAATTGGCTACTACAACCACATATGATCCGTCTGACGTCGCCTCGACTATCGGTGGCGTTTTTCTTACTGGATTTTCCGAAGATTTAATAGAGTTTGAGAAAGATGAGGATTCCAACACTTTTAAAGTAGGTGCGCAGGGGGATGTTTTGGTTAGCAAAGTGAACAACCGACTTGCTACTCTAAAGGTGACTTTACTCGCCACAAGCCCTCAAAACGCATACCTTGATAAGCTTGCTGAGACAGGTCAAGTGGTTCCGGTGAGTGTGATTTATAACGGCACACCAAAGGAAACAATAACCAGTACAGCAGGAGTGGTTATTAAACCAGCAGCGCGAAAGTATGGAAATGAGGCTGACGATAGAGAGTATGAAATCAAGTTAACGAATTACGAAATTCTTTAATCCAATAATCCAATCCAAGGAGACGATAAACCATGTCAAATTTCAAACAAAAAAAGTTCACTTCTACGTCAGGTAAAGAATATTTGTTCCAATTCCCAGGTATCCGTGCCGTTGCTCAAATTTCTGACCGGGTTAAAAATAAATTTGGTATTGCATCGGATGAAAAATCAGCGGATGAAGTGCTGAAGCATGTTGTAGTTGAACCAAAAATGAAAATTGAAGACTTCGGCACGGATGTTAAGGAGTTTAACGAAGTTATTTTTGCTGCAATGCAGTTCATGAACGGAGTGGATGAAGATGATAAGTCAGAAGGAAGCGGAGCAACGAGCGAGGGCTAATTGGCTTACTTGGCGGCTACTCCTATCAGACATGAACATAAATTATTCGGATCTGAATGAAATGGATCATGACGATATAGCGGAGGCTAACGCCGCTTTGGATATCTATTTGAAACAGCAGGACAGAGCAGCAAATAAAAAATGATTGGAGCGCCTATATTGGGCGCTCTTTTTGTTGTGAGGTGATCGAATGGCTGGCGGCGTAATTGGTAACTTAATGTTCGCCGTAGGTTTTAAGATTGCAGAGGGTCCATTGCGCCGGGCTGAGGACCAACTTAGTAGCTTACGCGGCGGGGTATTTGCTTTCGGAGCTGCTGCAACAGCAGCTATGGGGGCTTTTGCCATAGCATCTGTAAAGGCTGCATCTGACTTTGAAAAGAATATGTCTCAGGTGCAAATGGCCACTGGGCAAACGGATCAACAAATGTTGGCAACGAAAGAAATAGCCAAGAATTTGTATTCCCAAAACTTCGGGGAAAACTGGCAGGACTTGAGCGGTGCTATTAGCACCACGGCGCAGATAACCGGACAGACCGGAGCGGCGCTGGAGGGTACAACCAAAAATGCAATGCTTTTGGGTAGGGCCTTTAATTTTGAGGTTGGGGAATCTGTAAGGACGACCGATACCATGATGCGACAGTTTGGCATAACGTCCGAGCAGTCCATGACGTTGTTGGCACAAGGGGCGCAAAAGGGGCTTGATAAAACGGGCGAGCTGCTTGACACAGCTAACGAGTATTCCGTTTCCTTTAAGTCCCTGGGGTTCGGCGCTGACGATATGTTTAATACTTTGGCTGCTGGATCACAAAACGGAGCTTTCAACCTTGATAAAGTCGGTAAAAAAGCGTTGCCGACTATAAATCGCGGAATTAAGCGGGGAGGCTGCAATGCTAATCCGAACCGAAGTCGCGCAAGGGCGCTAACCATAACAAGGATGGTGACGGCTTAGCCGGACAGGGGCAACGCATAGGTCTTGAAATAATAGACCCACGAGGCCGCGACACCTTCGGGTGAAAAGATATGCTGAACTGCTGGGAAAGGAAACTGGCAGAACTGTTGGATAAAAAGCCAATAGGATAACACCTTAATGGACGCGGTTAAGGAATTTAACATTAGGGCCAAAGATGGCAGCAAGACCAGTATACAAGCCTTTGAAATGCTGGGGCTTAATGCGGATAAAATGATGCATACATTTGCCGCAGGCGGTCCAGAAGCTAAAAAGAGCTTTCAGCAGATTATGCAGATGATTGGCGATATCGAGGACCCGGTGCAGCGTAACACTATCGGCGTGGCCCTGATGGGTTCGCAGTTCGAGGACCTTGAGGCGAAGACAATAACTGCTATGGGTTCGGTCAAGTCGCAGTTTAATTCTGCTGCTAATACGCTTAATGATATTAACAAGGTCAGGTTTAACAGTCCCGGTGAAGCACTGGCGATGTTTGGTAGGCAAATAGAAACCGGGATATTGATACCTGTCGGACAAAAGCTACTTCCATATCTTAATCGCTTTGGACAGTGGGTGTCCGACCACAAGCCCCAAATAGAGGCGTTTGGTGCTGCTATAGGGGATAAGGTAGGAAAGGGCATAGAATGGCTCACAGCCAAAGCGAAAGAGCTATGGCCCACACTACAAAGTGTTGGCAGTACAATTTCGGGGGTCGTGCAGAAAATGGCGAGCTTCGAGGGGGTCGCACCTAAAATAGCAGGCATTGCAGCCGCGTTAGTAACCTATAAAGCTGTAGTAACTACAATTTCCGTTGCTACACGAATATGGACGGCTTTTCAACTGGCTTTAAACGTGGCAATGACCCTCAATCCTATTGGGCTGGTGGTTGCTCTAATCGCCGGATTGGTTGTGGCCTTTGTGGTCGCATATAAAAAATCTGAGAAATTTAGAAATATCATTAACGGGGCATGGGCAGGAATCAAAATTGCGTTTGCAGCAACCATGAACTTTTTCACCACGACAGTTCCAAATGTTTTTAATGCCATTGTTAATTTCATTGTTCAATGGGGGCCGACTTTCCTAATTTCTTTAACTGGACCGATTGGGTGGGCCGTGGCTGCTGTCGTAAAGTATTGGGATGAGATAAAAGCTTTTACTGTTCTAACCTTCATAACCATTCAGATGTGGCTAGTTACTGTCTGGACTGGGATCAAAGGAAGCATTAGCGGGGCCGTATCGTCAATATGGAGCCGGATAACAGGGGCATGGAACAACGTAAAGACCACCACGTCCAATATATTCAATGGCGTAAAGTCTTTCCTTTCCAATGTGTGGAATAGTATTCTGTCCACCATTTCAACAACAGTCACCAACATTTGGAACAAGATAACTGGTATCTGGAATCAAATTATCAGTTACCTTCAAGGGATCAACCTATTTGAAGTAGGTAAGAACATAATCGAAGGCATGATTAACGGGATTATGTCTATGGCCAATGCCGTAGTGGACAAGGTTAAGGGTATCGGTGACAGTATACAAAACAGTATCAAAAGCGCACTTGATATTCATTCCCCTTCCCGCGTAATGATGGAGCTTGGTTTCTTTACAGGCGAAGGCTTGGCGAGAGGGATTGAGGGAACTCAGGATCGCGTGGCGGCTGCTGCAACTGGCATGACGGACGAGATTATACCATCCACGAATAGCCCAACAAGTGCACCAGCCCGCAAATTAGCCCCTGCCCGTGTTAGTGGTGGCGGAAACGCTGGCGGTGCATTTAATTTTAATGTAAACATCGACCTTCGGGCAGACGCTTCCAGTGCTTCAGTTGCTGGGGATGTAGCCGCCGAGGTTCGCCGCCAAGTTCAAAAGATTCTAGAAGAAACATTCCGGCGTGAGGGATTTGTTTCACCGGAGGTGAATATGTAATGGCAATGATCGACAGCCATTATATTTGGATCGAAAAAGAGTCTCCTACCTATGATGTGGAGATTACTTCGCAACCAGTTGAAAAAGGAATAGATATGGTGGACCATGTGCAGCGTAAAGCCCGGACAATGCCCCTTAGTGGGGTTATATCCGGGCCGGATGCGGCGCGTGTGCTTACATATCTAAAAAAGGCATCTGACACTGGACAGATTGTAAAATATGTTGGTCGGACAGCTTTCACCGGGATTATATCCGGCCTAGCGACTGACCATGATTATACAAACGCTGACGGTTACGCCGTTTCATTTACTCTTACTGAGGTTATTGTCGCTCAATCTTCATATGTGGGCAAACTGCCGCTTCCTGTTAAATCTCAGGCCGCTAAGATCGTTAATAGTGGCGTGAAGCAGAAGAAGGACAAGAAGAAATCAGGCAAAAAGGACAAGACCAAGAAAGGTAAAAAAGGTAAGGGCAAGGGCAAAAAGGAAAAAGAAAAGGTCCAGAAGGTCAAATTTAAGAAGGGCAGCCCGTGGGCTTAATAGGGGTGAACGTGGATGGACTATGAATATATAGAAATTGAAAAGGAAAACATTCCTTACCGTTTCGATATTGAGCTGGCTGAACAAATGTACACCTTTGAGGTTCATTACAACTCTGATTACGACTATTTCACAGTTGACCTGGAGTTGGATGGGGAAGTGCTAGTTTACGGGGAAAAGATCGTATACGGCATACCGTTGTTCTACGATGTACAGGATGATCGTTTTCCCAAGGTCCCTATTGTTCCTTACGATGAGTCCGAAAACAGTACAGCAGTAACATGGGACACGCTCGGTGTGAGCGTGTTTCTTTACGTGATCGAGGAAGAGGATGAAGACGATGCGTAATTTTGGACGTGTAATCGAGGTAATGACAGCCGGGATGAAATTTTCCTCCGACAAGTACAATATCGAGGGCAAGGTCCCGTTTGACAATGATACTCTTCCCAACGAATCTGAAATTAAAATTTGGAATCTGGCGGAAACGACTATAAACAATATCAAGCGTAACGGTGTGCTTATGCTCAATGCTGGATACAAGGGTGATGTTGGGCTGCTGCTCCACGGCTACATATCCAACGTAGATACCGTTTGGGAGGGCGTGGACAAAATCACCACTATCCATGTACTGGACAGTGAAGACCTGGACAAACGCGAGGTAAAAGAAATTGCCTTTGCTGAAAACACACTCGCCAGCAAGATTATTAAACAGATGGCAAGCTATATTGGTCTACCTATTGCTCAATTTAATCTAAATCAGGATTACCGCTATCAGGACGGATATACCGCAAAAGGCAAAGTAACGGAGATAATCGCAAAGGTCGCTAAAGACTGTGGAACATCGGTGTACATCAATAAGAACAAACTGTACGTCCGCAATTTACGGAGCGGCGGCGACAATGTGTTTGCTATTAATACCAAAACTGGCTTGATCGGAACGCCGGGAAGGTTTGAAAAGGATGGAGCCAAGGGTTTTAACATAAAGATGCAGCTCCAGCACAGGATAACGACTGCTAGTGTTCTCAACCTGTCCTATTCAAGATTTACTGGGAAGGCACATGTCCGTAGTGGTTCCCATACCTTCACCCGGACGGGTGATTTTGTAACGGAAGTAGAGGCGATTTTATGAATAAGGTTGATCCTGCCGCCGCTATGTCTGCTCTGCTTGATGGCTTGTTGGCAAAGCTGTACACGGATTTTAATGTGGCCTTTCCGTGCGAGGTGCTTTCATTTGATGAAGGTAAAATGACCGCTAGTGTAAGGCCATTAATCCGAACAGGTACGGACGATCCGGCCATGATTCAGGCTGTGCCGGGGCTGGGGTTTCGGCTAAAGCCAAAGGCTGGGGGCGAGGCCATGGAGTATGTGCCTGAGTATAAAAAGGGCGACGTGGTTTATGTGGTTGTTGCGGACAGGGAAATACGGAACGGGCTTGCTGGTGCGGTGGCTGCGCCGGACACGGCAAGGCAACATGATAGCAATGACGCGGTTATAGTCGGGATCTTCCCGGCTTCTTTTAGTTAGGGGAGGGGTGACGGTGTGCAGTCTTTCAAATTGACAGCAGACGGAGATCTGGAGTTCGACAGCCGGGGAGACCTGGTAATGGTAGAGGGCGATGAAGAATTGGCACAATGCTGCCGGGTTGCCCTTGGTACTAATGAGGGGGAATGGTTTCTGAATCCAGATATCGGCCTTGCTTTTCGTTTGTTCCTTGGAAAGCTCGCCAGTGAGGAAGAAATAAGAAATGAGCTTACTCGTGCATTGTTGCAGGAAGAACGAATTGAGAGCGTGGACGATGTTACTTTTAAAGTGGATCGTGCGGCCCGGCTGCTGACAGTAACGTTTAAAGCAACCGGGACCAGCGGCGAGATAATCCAGCAGGAGGGAGTGACAATAAGTGCTGGATGAAAAGGGGTTTAAACGTAAACGGTTCGATGACCTAATTGATGAAATGGAAGACAAGGCTAAAGAGGTTTATGGCGACAAAATCAATACGTCTGCCCTCTCTCCGCTGGGGATTATCTTACGGATATTCGCCTGGTTTCTCGCTACTGTTTGGGGGCTTGCGGAAAAAGTATATTACAGCGCCTATGTTAACACCGCAGAGGGGGCCAGCTTGGACCGTCTTGGCCCACATGTCGGGGTATCACGTATCCTTTCGCAATATGCAACTGGCAGCGTAACCCTTACAGGTACGTCCGGCTATACAGTGCCATCGGGTTTTTTGGTGTCAACCGATACGGATATTCAGTATGAAACCACAGCTGAATCAACTTTCCCAGCTTCCGGCAGTATGACGGTTCCCGTGGAGGCGATGGAGGCAGGTTTGTCCGGTAATGTGCCGGAAGGGATGGTTACAATCATCGTTAATCCAGTACCAGAAGTGACAGCGGTAAACAACTCTGCGGCTATTCTTGGTGGACGTGATAAGGAGACTGACCCGGAATTTAGGGATAAGTTCAGTCTGTCGGTAGCTGGCGGCGGATCAGCGACAGGCGATGCTATACGGGGGGCGGTGCTGCGGGTAACTGGGGTACGTGCGGCGGCGGTGATTATAAACAATAAAATCACTCCTGATGCTGCTGGTCGTCCTGAAAAATCATATCAGGTGTACGCTCTTGGCGGATCAGACACCGACATCGCCAATGCGATTTTATCCGTTGGAGCTGCTGGTATTGAATCTTATGGTGATATTTCCATGCAAGTTAAGGACCTAAGCGGAAACCTTCAGCCGATTAAATTCAGCCGTGCTGAGGTCGTGCCTGTACACATCAAAATTCAGGTATATAAAAGCACGGCCTATCCTGCTGACGGAGACGATCAGGTTATATCCAAACTGGTCCGGTTTATCGGTGGTACGGATTTGGATGGTACGGTGTATGCTGGTTTGAGCATGGGCGAGGATGTGGTCATGATGCGTCTTGCTGCCGCTGCCTATTCCATTACAGGCGTGGAAGATGTGATTATACAACTGTCCACGAACGGAACGAGTTACGGGCCGCATAATTTGGTTGTGGACGTGCAACAAGTGGCTCAAACTGCTGCGGAGTGGATCGAGGTGACGCGGCATGATTTCAGCGGTTGACCTTATCAAGAAATTGACTGATGTGTTTGCCAAAAATCCGAACGGTAACATAGGAAAGCTATTTTTAATTTTGGCTGGACCTCTGAATGATTTACAAACCACGTTTAAAACAATCGAAGAATGGCGAGATATCGACACTGCAAAAGGAACGACGCTGGACCTTATCGGCGGCAATGTGGGGCAGCTTCGTGGAGCCGCTTCCGATGAAATTTACCGAATAATGATAAAAAGCAAGATAGCCCGTAACCTGTCCAAAGGGGACGTAAACACGATTATACGGGTTATTGCCCTTGCAGTTGGTGCAGATTACAGCGAAATTAAGATTCAACAGAAATTTAGTGATCCGCTGGACCCGGAACCAGCAGCTTTGTCTCTTATGCGCTTGCCGCTTGAAAAGCTGGACGAATCTGGCATAGAGTTGTCGCAATTCGTGCAGATAATCCAAAAGACAGTTGCTGCTGGCGTAAGTGTCCAGAGTATTGAACTGGCTGGAACCTTTGAGTTCGGTAGCCTGCCAGAAGAAGCGGACCCAGAGCGCGGCTGGGGTAGTTTGGACGATCCAGTTATTGGCGGTAAGCTCGGCGCGGTTTACGAGCCGGGTAAAAGTACAGATTTACCTATTTAAGAAAGGAGTAATTATATGCCGTTTACAGAGAAATTACCGGAATGGTTTGCTGCTGGCACAGAACCTACTATTACACAGAAAACAGCGGGTTACACACCGGGTTTAAAACCTCCGGCACAGTGGTTTAATTGGCATTTGAACACATCATATCTTGCTCTTAAAGAGCTACAAGAGAACGCGGTTCATAAAGAGGAAATAGACTCTCGTTTTAACACAATAAATACCAAAACGGTTACGCTGAATGAAGGTGTGCAGATTCTTAACGCTGTGAAGGCAGCTCCGTTTTCATTGTCCGGCGTAACCGGGAGAATGCTTGTGAATTTGCTTGGCAGGATGGGCAATTGCGAAAGCGTGGGTTTGTGGTCGTCCAACACGACTATTGCGACGGATGCCACCAATAAAACCAGCGGGACCAGCTCATTTAAGCTTACGCTCGGTTCTGTACCCGCTACAGCATCCGCGACCTTCCTTACTACGCCGGGCAAAAAGTATGTAGCCATAGCAGATGTGAAAAACGGCAATACCAGCAAGGTGGCTATTTCCATAAATGGCATTGCTGGGGCAACGGGTAACGATGTAGCGGCAGCTTCGGCTTTTGCGCCGTCTGTTGTCCGGTTTGCAGCTACTGATTTTTTCCACATCTTGACCATTACAGGCACGGGCAACAGCGGCAATACGTTTAACATGGACAGCGTGCGGGTGTACGAGATCAGCGAGGCCGACTATGCAGCAGCGGCAACCCTTACGCCAGCTCAAGTTGCGGCAAAGTGGCCTTACGTAGACAGTGTAATGCCTGTACGTAATCCGTATGCGATACGTTACGGGGAGAATTTGATTCCTCCATTCTACGAGTGGACGCGCGGTGATAGGGCTAAGGTAATAAATCCGTATAAGCTGGAAACGGTAGCTACTGTATCTGTGGATCAATCTAATGTGTACGTGCCTGTAAGTCCAGGGGTAACCTACACTTTTACCGTTAAAGTTAACGGGCGTGTAACCGTGGTTGAAGTAGATGCTTCAGGAGTTGAATCCAATGTGTACAACACCACCGATAACGAAAATAGGGAAGTCACAGTAACGTTCACGACCAAGACGACGACTAAGAGAATGCGGATTTACGCCACAAACACAGGAGCAGGAACGTTCACGCTTGAAAATCCTATGCTTAACATCGGCAGCACAGCCAAGCCGTTCAAACCACGCGAAGACTCAATGTTAGCGTTACAAACAGACCTGTACGCCGATCCAGTTACAGGAGCTAATGCGGATACAGTGTTTGAGCGTGACGGACAATACTTCAAGTCTAAGAAGTGGCAAGGGTTGACGCTGGACGGCAATCAATCTTGGGTGTACAAGGATACCAAGGCAGGCAATAAACAGGTAACTTTACCTTTGTTCAACCCAAAGACGGACAGCGAAAGAGTTGTAAAATATGACGGTAAATTAATCGCACATGCCTACCCGTGGACGGATGCGGATCAATCGTTTTTAGCCGCTGACGGGTTATATCTATCAATACCCGTTGCAGATAGTGGATGGGCAGATGGATACCAGCCTTCGCAGGATGATATCAAAGCGTACTTTTTTGGCTACAAAGCCTATGACGCTAATACCATTACGCCAGCACAGGCACAGGCGGCAACGACGGCGACATGGGCAGGTACGGGTACTAAGTATTGGGTGCAAAGAGTTGGCGCGGCTAATTTTACACAATCCGCACCGCAAACATCATATGCAGGGTACACGCCGTACCAACTTGTATACCAACTCACAACGCCTACTGTTGAGTCAATTGTATCCGAGGGACAACTAACCTTTACCGAGGGAGACAATCAGGTTGAAGTAGGTACGGGGATTGTATTACGGGAAGCAACTAAACCTACAAGTTTTCCAGTTGGTGATCCATACGTACAAATTAACCGTATCGACTACGGTACCGCTGTTAAATATCGGGTGAGCAAATTCTTGGCGGTGTATGTGGGAAATCGTAAGGATAGTGGATGGGAAACTTTATTTGCGCAAGATGGGCAAAGCTATGGGCTTGAGAGACTACGTAAGTCAAGTAGCCAGGTAACGACAGAGCTGTACAGCGTAACATACCTGATGTTGGAAACCTCGCCAGTCGTACCGTTTACAGGCTCCTACGCAGCCAACGAAAAAACGCTTTTAGCCGACTTGGTGGACAGTGTACAGCAGAATACGGCGCGGGTGTCGGTACTGGAGAACAAGAAGGCTGACAAAGACAATCCCGCAGTTCTTACGCCTACTTTGCTTAATGGTGTAACTTTGGAGTACCCAACTTCACCTGTAGAGTATCGTAAATCATCGGATGGTCTTGTAACAATTCAAGGTTCAGTTAAGCCATCTTCCACTGGGGATGTTGTAGCTTTTATGCTACCTGTTGGATATAGGCCTAAACAAACTGTAGCCGTAGCACTCGCAGGGAATACAGGGACATCCGACATTATGGTAAGGGGAGTAGTGTTGTCTGGCGGACAGGTGCAAATAGGAAATTCAGTGCCTGTCATATGGGTGAGATTAGATGGCATTCAGTTCATCGCAGAAAGGTAGGAGTTGACACATGAAAGTAGTACCTAAAGTAAATACAAACGGCCTCTATCTGGAGGACGAGCTAGTGGACGATGCCTTTTCGGGTGTCGTCCCTTTTTATGCCCAACCGGATAACGATCAGGACGAGGAAACCGAACTCAAAAAGCCGGAGCTTATAGGCTACACGGTTGGCATACCGATTACAATATTAGGCCTGTACAAGCCTAAATTTGATCTTGCCGCATGGAAGGCTTATGAGAGTGCCGTATACGAGGCGCAGGAGAAGTATATAGCGGCGTTAAACGACTGGCAGGCTAATGGGAGGGCGGCGGGTGAACAGCCTGTATATGTTGCTCCTAAGCAGCCGGATAACCTTTGGACAGAAGGACTTACACCGGAGCAAATAGCAGAGTTGACCAAGCCAACAGAACAGTTATCGGAGTTGGATCAGTTGCGAGCCAGTAACGAGGCTATGCAATTAGCAATCGCTGAGTTGACTATGATGTTTGCTTCGAGGGGAGGTGAGACAACATGACATTTACAAAGGATTCCGGTCTAGTGAAAGTGTGGGTTGGTCTGGTTTTGACTGATGTATACAAAGCCGATCAAGTTCCAGCTATATTCAATCTCAAGTCAGTCGTAACAGAGGTAATTAACGGTATAGCACAATAGGCGCCCATTGAGGCGTATTTTTTATGCCCTCGGAGTGGTCGGGGGCTTTTATATTAAGGCCAGGACAATTTTCCTGAGCAGATGGGGGAACATAATGGATAGAATGGATTTGGTATTTAAATGGTTTACTGCTGCTGGGAGTGGCGCAGCAGCTTATTTTTTCGGTGGGTGGTCTGGCGTACTAGGTGTGTTACTGGTGTTCGTAATTTTGGACTATATAACTGGATGTGCGGCGGCAGGCGCAACAGTCGGATTGAAAAGTAAAGTAGGCATGATTGGTATTGCGCGTAAGGTATTTATTTTCGCCATGGTTGCTGTGGGGCATCTTGTTGATGGGGTTTTGGGCGATAGTCATTTGTTCAGGGACACAGTGGCCTACTTCTACATGGCGAATGAATTGCTGTCAATCATCGAAAATGGGGGTAGGCTGGGCGCACCAATTCCTCCAGTTATTCGGCAGGCCGTGGAAGTTCTCAAGGGCAAGGGTGGGATTGATAAAGGAGCTGATAAGTGATGGCACGTAAAATATCAAAAGCGGGAATCGCGTTAATTAAAAATTTCGAGGGCTGCCGCCTCACAGCGTACAAGCCAGTGACCACAGAACAGTATTGGACCATAGGTTGGGGCCATTACGGATCGGATGTTAAGGCAGGCATGACCATAACACAGGCCCAAGCGGACGCAATGTTGGTCGCTGACCTTGCCAAATACGAAGCGTATGTAAACAACCCATCATATGTCCCAGTAACGGACAAACTCACACAAAACCAGTTCGACGCACTCACAAGTTTCTGTTACAACTGCGGCGCGGGTAGTCTCAAGACACTCTGTAAAGATCGCACAGTGACGCAGATTGCCGCCAGTATCACCAAATACAACAAGGCTGGCGGTAAGGTGTTGACTGGTCTGACACGGCGCAGAGCGGCGGAACTGGCCTTGTATAATAAACAGGATGCGGCAAAGGGGGACGATGAAAAGATGGAAAAAGTAAATGTAATTGTAAATGGCAAGCCCATTACTGACGTTAAGATGATTAACGGTACGACGTATGTTCCACTGCGGGCTGTGGGCGAGGCTTGGGGCGCTCAAGTAGACTGGAACAGTAAGACCAATACGACTATAGTAAGCAAGTAATTTAAAGCCCAGCTAACCTTAATTGGTCGGCTGGGCTTTTTTTATTTGCTAAGTTTGTATAGGCAATACTGGTTCAGGGAAACATTTTCAGCGGCTGCTCTTTCTGACAGTTGGCGGTGTAGACTCTTGGGAACACGAATGTTGAACTTGCCGCTAAATTGGTCTTCTCCTACTGGTTCAGGGATAGGATCGCCAAATTCAAGCTTAACAGATAGGTGACCCTCCATAGCCTCGCGGACGCTTTCATATGCCTCAGAATACGTTTGACCGCTACTTTGGCATCCGTCCAGTTCTGCCACTGATGCATAGAAATATTGGCCGCTTTCGTCATTCATAAATCGAATCTGTATCGTATACGGAAGCGCCATATAATACGCTAAATCTTTACTCTGATTATTATTTGCCATTATATATCGGCTAGGATATTATGTGGAATAAGGAAAGGGGAGGTGCTACTCCCCGATCCGGCCCAGTACGTCTTTGACGTATGCCGCCTTTAGTGGTTGTTCCTTTTTGATGGTTATCAAGTCTCCAGCATCGTTTCGGAAATGGAAGTGCGAGCCGTTACTTCTCACTAATCCGTACCCGTGGTGCCGGAGTACCTTGGCGACTTCATCATATTGGATTCCACTTGGGCGGTCTTTCATTTTCTGGACCAATTTTTCTACCCTAGCCATGTCTCACCTCCTGTATATATAGTACCATATATAGTACCAATATGCAAGGGGTTTTATGTATTAAGTTAATTAAATATTAAAACCCCGGATTGCTCCGGGGCCTTTTTTATTTAAGCTCAAGTTTAACTGAGTATTCTTTTTTATCTTGAGTAGCTTCCATACCGTTGCCCTCAATGACATACCATTTCATTTTAATCCACTTGATATCTGCTGCATGACCGCGTTTTAAGAACCAAATAATATTACCGTCTTTAATAACGCCTTCTTCGATTTCTCCACCAATGTGATCAGAGGTCACCATGTCCGCCTGAACCTGTTCTCCAGTAGAAGTAATTAATTCCGCTTGGTCTGGGTATGTCGTATACAGTTTTTTTGTAGTGTTTTCCACTTTGAATTTTACGCCAACGGCAGAAGCAGTAAGATCGTTTGTATTCCCATCTTTAGGGGCACGGTCAGTAACTACTACTTTCTCAATGGAAGAGGTTACCCCGTTCCACGTGTCTGTCCATTTTGCATCGTTGTAGTACGTCCAAATGTCGTCATCCTTTTTCTCTGTTTCAACAGGCGCAGCACCTTCTTTAGTAGTCGCTGGTTCAGCCTTAGAAGTTTCTTTAGCTGGCTGGCTTTCAACTTTTGCCTGTGTAGGAGTTTCGTCCTTAATTGCGGTTTTGTCAGCCCCGCATCCAGCAAGTAAGACAACTGCTGCAATAGCTGCAACTGTGAGGCTTAATGTTCTTTTCAACTTACTTCCCCCTATTAATCAATAATATATGGATATAGTCTATCAGACCTAGGAAGAATTTTCTATATGGTTGGGTCAATTAGTCTATGTTTTTCCAATATAATTAGCTTGTGCAGAACATTTGTTCGTAATAT
Source organism: Paenibacillus sp. FSL H8-0168 (assembly GCF_038592955.1). NCBI lineage: Bacteria > Bacillati > Bacillota > Bacilli > Caryophanales > Paenibacillaceae > Paenibacillus > Paenibacillus sp. FSL H8-0168. The sequence goes on from NZ_CP151948.1 coordinate 1,924,035, forward strand.
AATCGGTACATAACACATCAGGAGGCTACATACATGTCTAAAAAATTAGAGGAAAATGGGTTGTGGGAAAGCAGCCGCATTATCATACCAGAGCATAAAGAGGCTTATTTGCGTCTCATGAAGGATCGACAACGGCGGGGCAAACCGGAGTTGGACGACCAAGAGGTACAGCTAATTGAGCAGGCTCTAATAGACTCCTACAATTCACGCCAGCCTGTCAGCGTGACGGTATTTAGCCCGTTTGACGATGAGGTCATGACTGGTGTGATAACAGTAATCAACACGGCTAGACGCGAAGTAAAGCTGTCTCGTGGGCAAGATGATTTTAGCTGGATTAAGCTGGAGGATATTATATCGACAAATTTTTAAAATCTCTTGCTTACGTCATGCGCCCCTATATAATTAAGGTAGATTAATTGAATGGGCGGTGTGAGGTGTTAAATAATGTTCTTTATATATTACTCGGTATTTTGGATGCAATAGCCGTTATGGTGTTCTCCTTGAAAATATATATGTTGCCAGTTGCATCATATAAAAAAAGGATTATTGGGTTTGGGATATTCATAGCCGTAATTTCATTTTTTATGCGTGTGGTTTTTGACATTCCAAAATGGGATCTACCTTTACAATATATACTCTTTATATTGTTTTTCCGTTATGGAATGGCGATTAAAACGCATTTAGCCGCATTTATCTTAGGAGCTGGTATTAGTGCATATGCAATTTTGCAGGTCGGTGTTTATTACCTGTATAACTTGTTGGGTATTTTGCAGACCGGTGTACTACAGCAAAACACAACCTATCAGGTCTTTGTCCTCCAAATAACATATATACTTATCAGCTTTGCTATATCTTTTGCCCTCAGGATTTATTATGTTGGATTTTCATTTATTGTCACGCCACCACACGATTTTTTGTGGCGTGAAAATTATTTATCCGAAGAAAATAGGAGAGTATCAATTAGCGCTCTTTTATCCTCTGTAACCATCTGCATAGCAGGGGTACTTTTATACCAGCTTAGTCCGTTTATTTTGTTGCTTATGTCTATATTCACATTTGGTCTCTCTTATTTCTTTTCACGCAAGGAGGACAGGGAAGATGCTAGAAAGGCTATCGAGGCGTATCGCTCTAGGAATAAAAAGAGCTGATCCAGATGGACCCGGCAGCGCCGACGTACTAACATATATAATTGCGATTAAGCTTAATTGGTATTCTGGCCTAATACTTACACTATTGTTCGGATGGGTACTAAGTGATGTTTTAAATGCCCTATTAGCCTTTTTCTCTTTTGTGGTGCTTAGAAAGTATTCTGGAGGATTGCATTTCAAATCTTTAACGGTTTGTGCTGTATTTTCGGCTGCACTCTTTGCCGGCATTCCCTTAATACCTTTGGGGCATGATGGCACACTACTGCTTACATCCATAACGGCATTAGTGGTTCTATGCGTGGCCCCGAACAACTTTGAAGATATTAACCCTTCTAAAATAGACCCATATCTAAAATGGGTTTCCCTAGTAATTGTACTCACTAATTTTATTATTCAATCTCCTGTAATTGCTCTTTCTTTCGCGGCCCAGGCTATTCTACTTCTACCGTTACCGAAGGGAGGTGAACGAGCATGAAAAAAAGTATCGCACGTCTTGTGTCCAAACACTTATCTAAAGATGCTAACAAAGCTGCTATAAGCCGCAAAACCATCATCGGAGCTTTACCGCTGCCGAAAGAACTACGGAAATGATTTGACCTATGGACAACGACAACAGAGAGATTTTTGCACCGGAAGTTTTGCCAGATGGGCAATATGGAGAACGGTATTCATTTTTCGAGAGCGACCTAATAGCCATTGAAAATTGGAAACCAAAATCCAACTATGAAGTACCGTTTTTTTTCACAACCAACGGTAATTATACAGTTCCAACTACACTCGGGGAATTCTCAGATGGATTTCCCGATTTTATTAGCCTGGATTCGGGTAATCTAGTGAATTTAAAAAATGTTTCCACACACGAAACAGCTGACTATGGCGGCAAAGTTTTTTTTGGTGGTTCCCAAGCGCATACTAGCGTTAATAAGACTAATTCTGTATTTTTGAGTGACCTTATTGATGCTGCTAAAAGGCGCCCCGATGATCGGCGGTTTATCTTAGGTGAAACTAAGACTTCGGTTGGCCTTTACCCTGCGAAAGATGTTTGCTTTTTTGATATGTGGGACCCCAAAAAAAATTATCATGTTCCTCGTTTTCATAACCAAAATGAATACATCGCAATCATTTTGACCTTCAAGAAATGCAAGAAGGCTTTTCCTTATCTATTTCCTGCTACTCCAAGTCAGTTAATAAATCTATCAAAAGTAGCTGGATATGATGAGCAGAGTTATGGAACGAAAATTATATTTAAGGATACAGATTATACTTGCTCTATAAGCAAAAGCAAACTTGAGATGCTAAAAAAAATACTAGAATTTAACTAAGCCCGCCTTTGGTTGGGCTTTTATCATACATATAAGAAAAAGTCAAGAAAAATTCACCCTAGGATGGCCCAATCCAGTTCGACATCATACGACATTTTTCCCCTTTACGTCATGATGTGAATGTTGGTATAAAAAGGTTAAGAGATTCAAGAACTCAAAATAACAGGAACGAAAGTCCCTGTTACGAGAGGGGATGTGAAAAAAACGCCTCCCAAAGAGAGGCGCTTAAATGTGGGTTGGCATCCCTGCCAGGATAGCCGAGTTAGATCCCACTAATAAGAATTCACTGAGAGTATAAAGGTAATTAGAATTTATATCAATCACATCAGGGGAGAGAAATAGATGGAAAAAACAAAAAAAGTAGGTATAGGCACTGTAAGGCATGAACTTGGATACAGTATCGAAGAAGCTGCAACCTATGCAAACATTACACCCGATGAATTGACGAGTTATGAAGCTGACCATAGCACAACTCCGATTATAGTAGCCGTTAAGTTGTTAGAATTTTATGGTGTTCCCTTCGAAAAAATCGCCTTTAGAAATTGAAAATCCACCCCACATTTTTCCCACAATTCGCGTGAATCACGTTGAAATACGTTGATTCACGTTGAATATTTTTTGTGTAGAAAAGTGCAAATAACTTTTACGCTACCGCACAAGCTGATATCCAGTGATACACGTTGAAACAAATTATTGAAAGCGGTTCTTTATGGAAGCGATAAAACATTTGAATGTGTTGGAATAGCCCTTAATGTTCACATAAACGACAAAATCCAGTATAGTGAAAGAAGGTTTAAATATTGACATATGGCGTTAACATTACTCAGCTATTTAAAAGACATATCTTACTTTTGAAAATGTTTACATTGCAAGTCCGTTCACAATGTTTTTACAAAGGAGAGATGTAACGATGACAGCGACTAAAGGTCTGGAAGGGATCGTAGCGACCACTTCCTCCATAAGCTCTATCGTAGATGGCGTTCTCACGTACCGGGGTTATAACATTGATGATTTGGCTGTTAACGCCGATTTTGAAGAGGTAGCTTATTTGTTGTGGTTTGGAAAATTACCTGATAAAGAGCAATTGCAGGAGCTTCGTAACCAGTTAAGCGAATACGCTGCTATTCCGGATGAAATTGTTACTCAATTAAAGTTATATCCGAAAAATTTGAGTACAATGGCTGCCTTGAGGTCAGCCGTATCGTCTCTCGCTTTGTATGACCCAGAGGCGGATGATATGTCGAGAGAGTCTAATGTGACCAAAACCGTCAAGCTTCAGGCGCAATTGCCTACCATTGTGGCAGCTATAGCACGTATACGCGAGGGCTTGGAGCCGATTGCGCCTAAAAAAGGTATTTCCATCGCTGAAAACTTTTTGTATCAGCTGACTGGCAAGGACCCGGAGGAGACGGCTATTAAAGCGTTCAATCAGGCTCTCGTATTGCACGCCGATCATGAATTAAATGCGTCTACCTTTGCTGCGCGTGTAACGGTAGCCACATTGTCGGATATTTATTCCGGAATCACGTCTGCAATTGGAGCTTTAAAAGGACCACTGCATGGTGGGGCCAATGAGGCTGTGGCCAAAACGCTGGAGGAGATTGGTGGCTTGGATCAGGTGGACTCCTATATTCAGGCGAAACTGGATAACCGCGAAAAAATTATGGGCTTTGGACACCGAGTCTATAAAAACGGTGATCCGCGTGCCAAGCATTTGCACAAAATGTCCCGCGAGCTGGGGGAAATGAACGGCGACACAACGTTGTTTGATATGTCAGTTCGAATTGAGGGAATTGTAACAGGGCAAAAAGGCTTGAAGCCCAATGTGGATTTTTATTCTGCCTCTGTGTATACCCAGTTGGGTATCAAGAGAGACCTGTTTACACCTATTTTTGCTGTGAGTCGTGTATCCGGATGGACCGCACACATTTTAGAGCAGTATGAAAATAACCGCCTGATTCGTCCTCGCGCCGAATATACAGGTCCAATGGATCAAAAATATGTATCACCAGAGTTGCGCTAACCCTTTATCGAAGGAAGATTGAGGTTGTATACCCTGAATTTAAAAAATAAGGTACAATAGAGGGGACGACGAGAGATGTACGTTTTTGTCTGTGATAAAGATCATGTCTTTCGTCCTGTACCCATTCATATCTGAGGAGGAAAAGGAACTTATGGCGAAATTTGAAAAGTTTGAGCTCCCAACTGAAGGCGAAAAAATTACGATTGATAACGGTCAACTACAGGTTCCGAACCATCCGGTAATTCCGTTTATCGAAGGTGACGGCACGGGTCGCGACATCTGGAAAGCTTCCAAACGCGTACTGGACGCAGCTGTAGAAAAAGCATATAACGGCAGCAAAAAGATTGCCTGGTATGAAGTATTCGCTGGTGAGAAAGCTTTCAATACATACGGCGAATGGCTCCCTAACGATACTTTGGAAGCCATCCGTGAGTATATTGTAGCCATCAAAGGACCACTTACGACACCTATTGGCGGTGGTATCCGTTCGTTGAATGTGGCATTGCGTCAGGAACTGGATTTATACGTATGTCTGCGTCCTGTTCGTTATTTTAACGGTGTTCCTTCTCCAGTGAAACGTCCTGAATTGGTAGACATGGTTATTTTCCGTGAGAACACAGAAGATATTTACGCGGGGATCGAGTATGCTGAAGGGTCCGAAGACGTGAAAAAGGTTATTCAGTTCCTCCAGCAAGAGCTGGGTGTGAACAAAATCCGTTTCCCTGAAACCTCTGGTATTGGCATTAAGCCAGTTTCTTCCGAGGGTTCAAAGCGTCTGGTACGGGCAGCCATTCAGTATGCTGTTGACCACGGACGCAAGAGTGTAACGCTCGTACACAAAGGTAACATTATGAAATTTACCGAGGGTGCCTTCAAAAACTGGGGTTATGAAGTGGCTGAGGAAGAATTTGCAGATAAAGTATTTACTTGGGCCCAATATGATGTAATCAAGGAAAAAGACGGTGAGGATGCGGCGAATGCAGCTCAAAAAGCAGCTGAAGATGCAGGCAAAATCATTATCAAGGATGCAATTGCTGATATTGCACTTCAGCAAGTACTGACTCGTCCTTCTGAATTTGATGTGATTGCTACGCTCAACCTGAACGGGGACTATCTGTCCGATGCTCTTGCTGCCCAAGTTGGTGGAATTGGTATTGCGCCAGGTGCAAACATTAACTATGTAACAGGGCATGCTATCTTTGAAGCTACACATGGTACAGCTCCAAAATACGCCGACAAAGACGTAGTGAACCCTGGTTCCGTAATTCTGTCGGGCGTAATGTTGCTTGAACACTTGGGTTGGCAAGAAGCGGCTGACCTGATTTACAAAGGGCTGGAGACGTCCATTAATAAGAAGATTGTAACTTATGACTTTGCTCGTCTGATGGATGGTGCTACACAAGTGAAATGCTCCGAGTTCGCAGATACCATTATTAGTAACCTGTAAGGAAGGGGAATACCACTTGTCCATTCAACGTAAAAAAATATCCATTGTTGGCGCCGGTTTTACCGGTGCCACTACCGCATTGCTGCTGGCTCAAAAGGAGCTAGGTGATATCGTACTGATCGATATTCCGCAACTAGAGAATCCGACCAAAGGCAAGGCGCTTGATATTTTGGAGGCCGGTCCGGTGCAGGGATTTGACAGCCAGATCACGGGCACTTCCAGTTACGAGGATGCAGCTAACTCGGATATCGTCATTATTACAGCCGGGATTGCACGCAAGCCGGGTATGAGCCGTGATGATTTGGTAAATACGAACGCAGGAATTGTAAAATCCGTTTGTGAGAACGTGAAGAAGTATGCGCCGGATTCTATCGTCATTATTCTGAGTAATCCGGTAGATGCTATGACCTATACTGCCTACCAAACGCTTGGGTTCCCGAAAAATCGGGTTATTGGCCAATCAGGTGTGCTGGATACAGCACGATATTTTACCTTTATTGCACAAGAACTGAACGTTTCCGTCGAAGACGTACGCGGCTTCGTTATGGGTGGTCACGGTGATGATATGGTGCCCCTGGTACGCTATTCCAGCGTTGGAGGTATACCTATCGAAACCCTGATTTCGCAGGAACGTATCGAAGCGATCGTACAACGGACACGCGGTGGTGGCGGTGAGATCGTCAATCTGTTGGGTAATGGTAGCGCATATTATGCACCGGCAGCTTCGCTTGCACAGATGACAGAAGCGATTGTAAAAGATAAAAAACGGATTATCCCGGTCATCGCCTATCTGGAGGGAGAGTACGGCTATCAGGATTTATTCCTTGGTGTACCGACACTTCTTGGCGGTAATGGTATCGAAAAAGTGTTCGAGTTGGAATTGACAGCCGAAGAAAAAGCAGCGCTCGATCAATCCGCCGAATCGGTCCGCAGTGTGATTAAAATAGTTACCGTATAGATTCAATTTTCTACTAAAACGGTGTACTTTTACTTGAAGAGGTGTCCCAAGCCATAGTTATGGCCGCCGGACACCTCTTTACTTTTAAGTGATCTATTCGTTTTCTTCCTTATTCCTTTGCTTTGGACCACTTCCCCGGTATAATAGAGTTCATATGCATTGATAGTTACATGAGGATTTTGCAAAATCCTGACATAGAAAAGCATGTCCCAAAACACTGAAAAGATGGTAGTCATTCGTTGGAATATGATCGTTCTATGGAAAAAGTTTGTAATAAAACAAAGAAATGGAGGTTGTAAAGAATGTTTTTTATTCACATTATTGGATCATTGGCGATGGGTTTTTATTTATTGCTCCCCTTCGTTGTGGGCAAAATCGACAAATTGGCTCCTAGCGTGCAGGAAGGAACGATATCGGCTGTTCAGCTATTGAACCGTTTGGCTCAATTTGCACTGATCCTTGTGCTTGTTAGCGGTATCTATATGATTTTTCCCTGGGGTTCTTATTCGGTAGCATGGATCGTTGTCGTTTTGCTGTTGTTTCTCGCCATTTCTGGTATCGCGGGAGCCATGGGTAAGCCGTTACGGCTGTCGCTAGAAGCGATTCGTAGCCAACAGCCTATTACGCAATACGCTGGCAAAATGCGAATGTTCAGTACGCTGCTTGCCGTATTCCTGATTTTAATTACGTTTTTAATGGTATACAGCCATATTATTTAATTATGCATTTGGTGAGAGCCTATAATCGAATGATAACAAATGCTAAATTGAAAAAAACGGTCTGTGCTGAATAAGCATAGGCCGTTTTTTGTGCGCTCAAATAACTGCATTTTTCTTTTTTCGTTTAACGAATAACTTTGTGTGGTAAATCAGGAGTAGAGTGGATGCAAATGTTGCATCCTATAAAATATCTGATCTTGAAGGGAGAATGTACAATGCCTAAAAGTAATCAACCTCAGCAAACTTTGCCCCCACAGCATCAGGACCAGCAACCGGGGATTGAGTCCAAAATGTCGCCTGCACCTCAGTTTGAAAAACCAACTTACAAAGCCGCTGGCAAGCTAACAGGTAAAGTTGCACTTATTACTGGTGGAGACAGTGGAATTGGACGGGCTGTAGCTGTCACGTACGCCAAAGAAGGTGCGGACGTAGCTATCATCTACTTGAATGAGCATAAGGATGCGGAAGAAACAAAACGTCAGGTAGAGCAGGAGGGACGCAAATGCGTGTTGATTCCTGGCGATATCGGAGATGACCAATTTGCCAAAAAAGCAGTTCAACAGACGGTTAACGAGTTGGGCAAGCTCGACATTGTCGTGAACAATGCGGCAGAGCAGCATCCACAACAAAAGCTGGAGGATATTACCAAGGAACAGTTGGAGCGCACGTTCCGTACGAATATTTTCGGTATGTTCTTCCTGACGCAAGCAGCATTGCCGCATTTGAAGAAAGGGAGCACAATTGTCAATACAACATCGATTACCGCGTACGCTGGGAACAAGACACTCATTGACTATTCATCGACCAAAGGGGCGATCACATCCTTTACTCGTTCCCTTTCACTCAATTTGGCGGATCAAGGTATTCGGGTGAACGCTGTAGCACCAGGGCCAATCTGGACGCCGTTAATCCCGTCTACATTTGATGCCAAGACGGTCAGCGAGTTTGGAGGAGCACAGCCAATGAAGCGTCCGGGCCAGCCGGAAGAATTGGCGCCAGCCTATGTGTACCTTGCTTCTGATGATTCTTCATATGTAAGCGGGCAGGTTATTCATATCAATGGCGGTGAAGTTATAAACGGATAAGAGGACAAAGGAAAGGCTGGGGCCGTGTTATGCTCTGGCCTTTTTTCTTTTCACAGTGGAACATAATGAAGGTAGCCTGTAGAATGAGACTTAACTTACATAAAGGATGGGCATATTTTATGAAATCGTTTCGTTTCAGGCTTACCCTGATCATGCTGATTTTGATTGGCGTATCTGTCCTTGCTGCTGGAATCACGATGGGACAAATTTTTAAAAATTCGAATATGAAGGTGCTAGAGGAGAACATGGGACGGGAGATCGACCTGCTTCGCGCTACATTCCCTTTTGTTAATGCAGATGCCCTGTCCAGTACGGATTATGTCTCTTATTATTCTCAAAAGGCGAAGGAAATTGCCCGTCTGACGGAATCGCGGGTGACCTTCATTCGCAAGGACGGGACGGTGGTTGGCGATTCGTTAAGCGATCCGCGTAAGATGGAAAACCACGCATCTCGTGAAGAAATTCAGCAAGCCTCCACAGAGAGAATCGGACGCACGATTCGTTACAGCGAAACCTTGCAGCGGAACATGCTATACGTTGCAGAGCCTGTTGTATCGGACAAGGGCTTTGACGGATATATCCGTTTGTCCATGAGTCTGAAAGCGGTGGAGGAGGGAGTACGCCGCGGCTGGACGGCTATCGGGATTGGACTCGTGTTGCTATTTCTTGCTGCTGGATTGGTGAGCTATCGTATTGCCCGCAGTCTGACCTCGCCTATTGAGCATATTACAGGGGTAGCCAACCGCATTTCAGGACTGGATTATGACGCAAGGGTTGGTGTGCAGCGCCGGGACGAAGTAGGGCAACTGGGTGAAGCCATTAATCGTATGGCTGACAGTCTCCAAAACCAAATGAAAACGATACGTGACAATGAGGATCTACTCCAGAGCGTTATGAGTAATATGACAGGCGGGATTCTAATGATTGATGCAAGTGAGTGTATTGCGCTTGTAAACCGTGAGTCTGAGCGAATGCTCGGTGTCGTGGGCAAACGGGTGACGGACAAGCCGTATCATGAGCTGAAGAAGCACTATGAGCTCACAAAGCTAATTGAGGGCAGCATACAAAGCCGAGAAAGGCTGCATGGTGAGGTTCATTTGTACAATCCCGAGGAAAGACTCGTGTTGCTGGATGGTGTTCCGATGTATGAGGATGAAGGCGGATACCGGGGGATGCTGTTCCTTTTACAGGATATTACGGCTATTCGACGGTTGGAAAATATGCGGAGCGAATTTGTGGCAAACGTTTCTCATGAGCTAAAAACACCAATTGCCGCAGTCAAGGGTTTCGCCGAGACGTTACTCGGTGGCGGGGTTAAAGATGAGGAGACGGCCCGTTCATTTTTGCAAATTATATATGATGAAAGCGAACGATTGAATCGGCTGATCGGTGACATTCTGGAGCTATCCAAAATTGAATCCAAGCGTTCTCCGCTGGATTGCTCGCCAGTGCACGTTTCGTCGTTCATAGAATCATTGCTGGAAAAACTGAACAATGTAGCTGCAAAAAAAAGAATTACGCTGCATATGGATATCCCGGATGAGCTGTTTATGGAGGCAGATGAAGATAAGCTTCAGCAGATTTTCCTGAACCTTTTGTCTAATGGCATCAACTATACACTTGATGGTGGCAAGGTAAAGATTAAGGTTTTAACGATCCAGCGGGAGAATGACACGGAAAAGGTCGTATTTACAGTCAGTGATACAGGTATTGGAATTCCAAAGAAGGACCTGCCACGTATCTTTGAACGCTTTTACCGGGTGGACAAAGGACGCTCGCGCAACTCTGGAGGAACGGGACTGGGATTGTCGATCGTCAAACACTTGGTCGATTTGCATCATGGCACCCTTTCGGTAGAAAGTGAGCTTGGATTGGGTACCACATTTACAGTTGAATTACCGCTATTGCAACAGGAAGAATGAACTATAACCTTTTTTACATTCTGTTAACAATGCCGTGATAAAATAAACGGGTGTCGCATGAGTGTAGAAAAGGTTTCAGGATTTTGACCAATGCGCCTTTAACAGGTAAACAGGAGATGAAGTTATTTATGGGACAACGCTTGCTGGTTATTGAGGATGAACCAACGCTTGCCAGATTGCTATCCTACAATTTGATACAAGAAGGCTTCGAAGTGGACACGGAGGATCATGGCAGTGCCGGGTTTGAAAAAGCCTCCAGAGAGTCCTACGATTTGATCCTGCTGGATTTGATGCTGCCGGGAATGAACGGACTGGACATTCTGAGCAGACTTCGCCATCAGGGGCTGACAACGCCTATCATTATTTTAACGGCCAAAAACGGCGAGGCCGAAGTTGTCCAAGGGCTGAAGTCAGGTGCAGATGATTACATCACGAAGCCTTTTGGCGTTTCTGAACTGTTGGCCCGTGTAACGGCTGTGCTGCGAAGAACTTCCGGCGGGGATGAAGGAGTGCTGTCTGATCAGAAAGATAGCTCTAAAATTCAATTGGGCGAGCTGGAAATTTACCCTGAAAAATATGAAGTCATTCTTGGAGGTCAGTCCATCAGCCTCAGACCAAAGGAATTTGAGGTACTTCTTTATTTGTCCCGCAAGCCGGGTGTGGTATTGACTCGGGATGATCTGATGAATGCTGTTTGGGGTTTTGACTACATTGGCGGTCAACGGACCGTGGATGTGCACGTCAGCTCCTTACGTAAAAAGCTGGAGTTGGATCCCGACTCGGTTCATATCGATTCGATCCGTGGAGTGGGGTACAAGCTGGTTGTAAATAAAAAAAGAAGCGCTTCTCATTTGTTATAAATGAGGAGCGTTTTTCTTTGTCCTAAGCAGTGTACGGAGACTTTTGTGTCCATTTCGTGATTTTACATTTCATTTACAAAAATAGACGTTAGAATCAACAAATGACCGATATGATGTTCCCGTCACTCCAAGTAGTTAAAAAAAGGGGACTTCAGAACGATGATAACGGAACCAAAGACCCAGCCGAGTTCCACTGCCGTGATTGAACGTGAAGCATACAAGCCGATTACTACCTATGTGCCATGCCGGGAGGTTCCGATCATTGGTACGGACATGTCTTGTAAAGAACTGTTAGCACTTATGAAAACACAGGAAGATATACCTTGTGTCATTGTTGTGGATAAAAATGATCTTCCATTGGGCATTATTATGAGAGATGCGTACAATCGCCACTTTACGGGGAGATTTGCTGCGGCGTTGTTCTATGATAAGCCTGCGGCCATATTTGCCGACCCCGATACATTAATTGTGGATTTAAAAAGCCGGGCATCGGACATTGTGGAATTGGCGATGTTGCGTGAAGAACAGCGTTTTTACGATTGTGTGTTGATTAAGGAAGGCACACGATTACTCGGCGTACTCACGATTCGTGATATCCTGTCCGTCGTGCAGCGAATGCAAAGAGAAGCGGACGAAGAGCGGGGCGATGTGATTCGGCATAGCTATGACGGAGTCCAGCGTATTCAGCTGACTGTGCTGGATGCAGCTAAAGAGGCCGATGACAGTGTGCGGCTAACCCGCTCAATGAGTGAATTATCCCGCCGTGGCAAAGTAGAATTGGAGGATGTTTTGCTCTCCTATCGTGCAGTCACGGAGCAAATGAAGCGCCAGCATGAGCAGATGTCGGCGTTGACCCAATCGCTGAATGACATTGCGCGCATGGCCTCATCCATTCGTGCACTGGCAGATCATAGCGGACTGCTGGCGATCAACGCGTCCATTGAAGCGGCGCATGCTGGCGAACACGGACGAGGCTTCCAGATTGTGTCTCAGGAAGTGCGGAATATGTCACTCCAGACGAAAGCCTTTTCCACGCAGATTACAGGCTTACTCACCCATATCGAGCAGATGCTGCGTGACACTGCTGAACTGACGGATACAAGTATGCAGCAGATTCATACAGGCTCTCAATATATTTCTGCTGGAACACAAACTTTTGCCAAACTATTGCAGGCTGTCGATGAAATTGAAGCCAAAAACAGCGAAGTGTCCCGTTCCGCAGAGGAAGCGGCTTTGAATGCAGCCGAAATTGCGCAGGAGCTTGAGCTCATGCTAAGTTCTTGATCATTTTACATACCGTTAACAAATCCACCACACTAAATTTACACACAGCTTATATAATCTTCATATTGTGCAAATCAGGTGCAATGCTTGAGGATCATAACTGCAACACGAAGGAGATCATAAATCCATGAATGATTCCGTAATCCGGATTGATAAGCTGAATTTATATTATGAGAAATTTCACGCGCTGAAACATATAAACCTCGATATTCCTGAAAAAACGGTAACTGCCTTCATCGGCCCGTCCGGCTGCGGCAAATCAACCCTGCTGCGTACGCTGAACCGGATGAATGACATGATACCGGGAACGCGTATTGAAGGCACTGTGAGTATCGCAGGTCAGGATATATACGGCGATACTATGGAAGTAGAAACTCTGCGTAAGCAGGTGGGAATGGTTTTTCAACAGCCTAACCCATTTCCCAAATCGATTTATGATAACGTGGCCTACGGCCCGCGTCTGCATGGAATTCGGCAAAAGGACAAGTTGGACGAATTGGTTGAGCAAAGCCTGCGGCAGGCGGCACTCTGGGAAGAGGTTAAGGATTTTCTGAAGCGTTCTGCTCTGAGTTTATCCGGTGGACAACAGCAACGGTTGTGCATTGCCCGGGCGCTTGCTGTACAGCCAGATATTTTGCTTATGGACGAGGCGACATCTGCGCTGGATCCGATCTCCACGATGAAAATTGAAGAACTGGTTCAGGAATTGCGAGACACGTATACCATTGTCATGGTGACGCATAACATGCATCAGGCAGCGCGTGTGTCCGGTCGAACTGCGTTCTTTTTGAATGGTGTTGTGGTGGAAGCGGCGGATACAGAGACGATGTTTTCCACGCCGCAAGATTCGCGTACGGAAGATTATATTTCAGGGCGATTTGGCTAAAGCCTACAGATGAATATGCCAGAAGGGGTGACTTCGAAATGATACGTAGAAAAGGTTTTGATGAAGGGTTAGATGAACTGAGAGCCGTACTGCGCGAAATGGGAGCACACGTTTCGAAGGCGCTCGATCAGGCCATTGAATGTTTGCAGACCAAAAATACAGAATTGGCTCAGCAGGTGGTCAAAAATGATGCATCCCTTAATACGCTGGAAGAGAATATTCTCGATATGGGCTCCAAGCTCATTATTACCCAGCAGCCGGTAGCGAAGGATTTGCGCCGGATCATTGTTGCATTTAAAATTTCCAGTGATCTGGAACGAATGGGCGATTTGGCGCTTGATATTGCCAAGGTGACACTTCGCTTGGAAGGGCAGCAGATCATTAAGCCGCTGGTGGATATTCCGCACATGGCTTCCATTGTTAAAGAAATGATAGATGATGCGATCAAATCCTATTTGGATGAAAATACAGATCTGGCCTATAAAATGGCCAAAGAGGATGATCGAGTAGATTCCATGTATAGCCACATGATCAGCGATCTGTACGCCTTTATGGTAGAAAAGCCGGCAGAGGCTTCACAAGCCATGCTGCAACTGCTTGTAGGACGATACATTGAACGAATTGGTGACCATGCTACGAATATCGGCGAAAGCACTGTATATCTCGTGACAGGGGAGAGACCAGATTTGAACCAGTAGAGCTTTCAGGTATATAGCGGTTGTTTCTGACCCAGACTTGTCTTTGAGCAAAAGGCAAATTTGGTTAGGAAGCAGCCGTTTTTTTCTGAAAAAGGAGTCTTGTATGTTAAGATAGGAAGAGGAATGCGTAAAACGTAAGAACGTTACGAATGCATTGATGAACTTGCGAGGTGCTAAATGGATAAACTCATGCTTATAGATGGCAACAGTATCATTTACCGGGCGTTTTTTGCTATGCCACCGTTAACAAATTCGAGTGGGCAGCAGACGAACGCGGTGTATGGATTTACGACGATGTTATTGCGGCTCTTGGAGGAGCACAAACCAACACATATTCTGGTTGCCTTCGATGCTGGTAAAATAACGTTTCGCCATAAAGGATACGAGGATTACAAAGGTGGACGGGAGAAAACACCGCCAGAGCTGTCCCAGCAATTTCCGTTGCTGAAAGAGCTATTGACCGCTTTCGGCATTGCTCAGTTTGAACTGGATGGCTATGAGGCGGACGATATTATAGGCACCCTCTCCAAGACAGCGGACGAAGCCGGTTTCAATGTGCTGGTCGTGACCGGGGACAAGGATATGCTTCAATTGGCTTCAGATCATGTCACAGTCGGCTTGACCCGCAAAGGGGTTACTGAGGTGGAGACGTATGGACCTGAGCAAATTCAGGAACGATATGGCCTGAAGCCGCTGCAAATTATTGATCTTAAGGGTCTGATGGGCGATACGTCGGACAATATTCCTGGTATTCCCGGCGTGGGTGAAAAAACAGCGCTCAAGCTGCTGCATCAATACGGTTCAGTCGAAGAAGTGCTGGCGCACACGAATGAGCTGAAGGGCAAAATGAAAGAACGCGTAGAGACACATGCTGACGATGCGCGAATGAGCAAAGATTTGGCGACCATTTATCGGGATGTAACGTTGGACAAGCAGCTGGAAGATGTGGCCTTTGGCGGGCTGCAAGCAGAAACGGCCGGGCCAGCTCTGGCGAAGCTGGAGTTCAAGTCCTTGCTGGAGCGTTTATCCTTTTCAGGTGAGGTTGGCAGTACTGGGGTAGACGTAGAGGAAGCCGCGGCTGACGTAACAGTGCTGGATGAGCAGCGGATTAGCGAATTGGTAGAAGTGTTGGATCATGTGGATGTGCTGCATGTTGAGACGCATGGTGATAATCCGCATCATGCTGACATCGTAGGTCTGATATTTGCCGCAACGGGGCAGCAGTTTTTTATGACACTGGATGTATTGCAAAGTGATGCAGCTACACCTATTCGCGAATGGCTTGCTGACCCTGGACGCAAAAAACGTGGTCATGATCTGCATCGTACGGATTTGGCTTTACACTGGCATGGAATTGAGTTTGCAGGTGCCGAGTTTGATGTGCAACTGGCGGGATACTTGCTGGACCCGACCGATGCAAACCAGACATTGAGCGGATTGGCAGCCAAATATGGTTTGTCTTCGATCCGTCCAGACGAAGAAGTGTTCGGTAAAGGAGCTAAATATAAAGTCCCTGACGTGGATGTACTGTCCGATCATGTGGCGCGTAAGGCAGCGGTGATTGAAGCTTTGGTGCCTGTACAGCAGGCGGAACTGGAAAAAACGGAAATGCACAAGCTGTTTCATGAGCTGGAGATGCCGTTGTCCCGCATTTTGGCGGATATGGAGAAGCAGGGCATTTTGGTGAACGTAGAAGAACTGCGCGCTTTGGGGAAAGAATTTGAAGCTCAGATTGCAACGTTGGTGGGTGAAATCTACAGCATTGCCGGTGTAGAGTTCAATCTGAATTCGCCCAAGCAGTTGGGTGAGATTTTGTTTGATAAACTGGGTTTACCTGTCATTAAAAAGACGAAAACGGGTTACTCGACTGATGCGGAGGTATTGGAAAAGCTGGCTCCCTATCATGATATTGTGCAAAATATTTTGCAGTACCGCACCATTGCCAAACTCCAATCGACGTATGTCGAAGGATTGCTGAAAGAAATTTCGGAGAAAACGGGTAAGGTGCATACGTATTTCCGGCAGACGGTTGCAGCAACTGGACGCTTGAGTAGTCAATTTCCCAATTTGCAAAACATTCCGATTCGTCTCGAAGAGGGGCGCAAAATCCGCAAAGTATTTGTTCCGTCCGAACCGGGCTGGTCTATTTTGGCGGCAGACTACTCACAGATCGAGCTGCGGGTGCTGGCTGATATTTCGGATGATGAACGTTTGAAGGAGGCCTTTGTCCACGATATGGACATCCATACCAAGACCGCATCCGATGTGTTTGGGGTAGCAGCGGAAGATGTGGACTCCAATATGCGGCGTTCTGCGAAGGCAGTCAACTTTGGGATTGTCTATGGGATCAGTGATTATGGTCTGTCACAAAATTTGAATATTACGCGGAAGGAAGCGGCTCGTTTTATCGACCAGTATTTTGATGTGTTCCAAGGCGTTCGCCGTTACATGGATGATATTGTGAAGGATGCGAAGCGGGACGGATACGTAAAAACGCTGTTGGAACGCAGACGCTATTTGCCGGAGATTAACGCCAGCAATTTCAACCTGCGTTCATTCGCTGAGCGTACAGCGATGAATACGCCGATTCAAGGTACCGCAGCCGATATTATCAAGTTGGCGATGGTACAGATGGATGAGGCCTTACGTGAACGTAAACTTCGCAGCAGAATGCTGCTCCAAGTACATGATGAGCTTGTGTTCGAGGTTCCGCCTGAGGAAATGGAAACGATGAAAGAGCTTGTCCCGGCTACCATGGAAGCTGCATTAAAGCTGGCTGTGCCGCTCAAAGCCGAAGTAAGCTATGGCAGCAATTGGTATGAGGCCAAGTAAGATATTTCAATGAGTAGATAGTCCCAATTTGACGCTGCTTCCGTTATAATATAGGGTGAGGTGAAGACATCATGCCGGAATTACCGGAAGTAGAAACAATTAAACGAACGCTAAACGAGCTTATCGTTGATAAACATATAGATCATGTCACCGTTAATTTGCCGCGGATCATTCAACGGCCCGATGATATCCACGCTTTTGCGATGGAATTGGCCGATCACCGGATTACAGGGGTGGAGAGACGCGGAAAGTTTCTGCGGATTTTGCTGGATGGGCTGGTGCTGGTTTCCCATCTTCGAATGGAAGGGCGATATGGATTATATTCGCAACATGATCCTGTGGAAAAGCATACCCATGTCATCTTTCATTTTAAAGATGGTACGGAGCTGCGTTATCAGGATGTGCGCCAGTTTGGCACGATGCACTTATTTCCGGCAGGACAGGATTTGCTGGAAAAACCGCTGAACAAGCTTGGTTTGGAGCCGATGGACGAGGCCTTTACACCGGAAATGCTGCGTGCTGCTGTTGGAACTCGTTCGACTTCGATCAAGGCAGCGCTGCTAAACCAGTCATATGTGGTGGGCATCGGGAATATTTATGTAGATGAATCGTTGTTTAAGGCGGGGATTCATCCAGCACAGCCAGCCAAAAGCCTAACGGATAGCCAATTTCATGTCTTGCATGAAGCTATTGTCTCCACGCTGGGTGCGTCGATTCAGGTTGGAGGCTCGTCCATTAAATCGTTCGTTAATGGACAGGGTAAAACGGGCGACTTCCAGCATCAATTGCAAATCTATGGACGTAACGCGAAGCCTTGCGTTAACTGTGGCACATTGATCGAAAAATCTGTCGTAGCCGGACGTGGCACACATCATTGTCCGGTCTGCCAGCCTTTGCGCTAAACAGGCACAGTCACCCCAAGCCCATCCCTCTCATATATTGTTCCAAGTACCAATACTGCGGAGGGTTTCGGTTGTTATAAGGCCTTGCCTTCGCAATGGGAGGGAATTGGAGTGGCTAATCATTGGGGAGCCCTGCTGTTACTGGCATTTGCGCTAAGTTTGGATAGTTTCGGAGTCGGTGTTACATATGGACTGCGCAAAATGAAAATTCCACTGTTGTCGATTGCTATCATCTCCATATGTTCAGGTTTGGTGATCGGCATATCCATGCAATTGGGCGCATTACTATCTCATGTTCTGTCTCCTGTATATACGACCGTTTTCGGCGCTGTCATCCTGATCTGTATCGGCTGTTACTCTTTGATTCAAGCTCTGCACCGCAAAGAGGATTCGCCAGAGGATTCAGCGGAAGCCTCTCGGCGGCTGCTTCTTACAGAACAGACTGATCCAGTGAGCAGATCTGTTCTTGGAGAGAAGAAGTGTATAGAGGGTGATGATACAGAGTCTTTCCTTAGCTCAAGAAAAGATCTGTCGGCAGAAGCTTCTGTGGAGCAGCAGGAGCGAACGCTATTTTCTCTGGAGTTCCGCAAATGGGGACTTGTTATTCGGATTCTTCGAAGTCCGTCTGCTGCGGATATGGACCGTTCCGGCAGTATATCTGCTACCGAAGCGGTTTGGCTGGGCATTGCATTATCGGTCGATGCGTTCGGAGCGGGACTCGGGGCAGCTATGCTTGGTTTTCAGCCACTGTCTACTGCGCTGGCTATTACGTTATTCAGTGGAACATTTTTGATTGCAGGGATGAAGGCAGGCTTCTTTCTATCAGCATTTCGATTTATGAAGGCGCTGGGTGTATTGCCGGCATTATTACTGATTATGATGGGCATATTGAAGCTGTTATGAGGTGAAAGAGCATGAATATCGGATTAACCGGAGGTATTGCTACCGGAAAAAGCACCGTGTCGGCTCTTTTGGTCGCCAAAGGTGCGCTGCTGATCGACGCAGATGCCATTGCCCGGGAAGTCATGCTTCCGGGGCATCCGGTGCTGGCGGCGGTCATACAGCATTTTGGACAAGCTATAGTGAACAATGACGGAACCCTGCACCGCAAAAAACTGGGTGAGATTGTATTCGGAGACCCTGCCCAGCGGCAGGCACTTAACGATATTACACATCCTGCTATTCGTGAGGAAATGCGTATGCGCATGGAAGCATATGAACGGGAACAGCCGGACAAGCTTGTTTTGGCAGATATCCCGTTACTGTACGAGTCCGGGCTGGAGAGCTTGTACGAGGAAATTATGGTTGTGTACGTACCACGTGATATTCAGCTCCAGCGTCTGATGCTCAGAGACGGTCTGACGGAGGAGCAAGCTGGACTTAGGCTGTCCGCACAAATGGATATTGAACAAAAGAAAAGCTTGGCCGATATCGTTATCGATAATAGCGGAACACAGACTGAGACGAAACGACAAATTGATCAATTTTGGCAGCGGAAGGGACTTGCATGAATATTTTGCGAAAGAAAAGAGTCCTGCTCACTTTGTTTGTCGGGTTTGTCCTGATTCTGTTCCTTAATTCAAATTGGATGTCCTGGTTCTATCCAATTCAATATAAGGATGAGATTCGGCAGTATTCACAAACGTATGAAGTGGACCCATTTTTGGTGGCGTCTATTATCCGTGTAGAAACCAATTTTAAAACCAGCAAGCAGTCGCATAAGGGTGCACTGGGCCTGATGCAGATTATGCCGAATACGGCAAATTGGATTATGGACAGCGCCCAGATTCAAAAGGTTCCGCTGGACAGTGTCAAGCACGAGCCTGGCACCAATATTGAGCTGGGAACCTGGTATTTGCATAACCTATCCATGAAGTTTCAGGATAATCCTGTAGCAATCGTAGCTGCTTACAATGCAGGGCCGGGTAAAGTTCAGGAGTGGCTGGATAAGGGAGTGTGGGATGGAAAAGAAGAGTCCATTAAGCAAATCCCTTTTGGTGAGACACGACATTATGTACAGCGGGTCATTTATTACTACAGGCAATACACGAAAATTTATAATGATTTTTAAATGGCAAGTTAATGACATGATGAGCCTTTTCGCTTTAAAATGAAAAAAGCGCAGGACAGGCTGTTTTTAGCAGCCCATCCATACACTTTATCTTGTTATTTCTACATTATTACCGCGATTATTGGTATTGACCTGCCAATTGTTGTTCGGCGATCGTTACGAGGCGTTTTGTGATGTAGCCCCCGATCGAACCATTCTCATAGGAAGTCATGTTACCTTGGTATCCATCTTGAGGAATGCTGATACCCAGCTCTTGAGCGATTTCATATTTCATTTGCTCCAGAGCGCCGGAGGATCTGCTGACTACCAGATTGTTGGAGTTGCCATTGTTTCCTTGTGCCATTGTTGTTCACCTCCTCGCGATGTGGTAAACATATTATGATCCGTTTCGACAAAATTATTACTAAAAATCTTCGGGAATTTATTGGAAAAAGAAAGCGGTGAGATTATGAAGTGTCCGTATTGTGCCTACAATGGCACGAAAGTGTTGGATTCGCGACCTGCGAATGATAATAAGTCCATCCGTCGCCGCCGTGAATGTGAACAGTGTGCCAGGCGTTTTACCACCTTTGAAATGGTGGAGGAAACCCCGCTCATGGTCATCAAAAAAGACGGCAGCCGTGAAGAGTTTAGTCGTGATAAAATGCTGCGCGGTCTCATTCGGGCCTGCGAGAAGCGCCCAGTATCCGTCGAGCAACTGGATATGATCGTATCCCAGGTAGAGAACGCTATCCGCAACACAGCAGCCACAGAAGTGGATAGCCAGCAGATCGGTGAGCTGGTCATGGAACAGCTTTACCCAGTGGATGAAGTCGCCTACGTACGTTTTGCGTCCGTCTATCGTCAGTTTAAAGACATCAATATGTTTATGAAGGAACTGAAAACACTATTATCTAAAGATACAGCCAGCGACTGATCGCTGACTGTATCTTTCTTGGGACAAAGTGGGAAGATGATTATATTTTTTTATAAAAGTATTGACACAGGAATGAAAATTTTATATGATATAGAAGTCGCTTGAAACGTTGATTAACTTACTTACGATGGGGCCTTAGCTCAGCTGGGAGAGCGCATCGCTGGCAGCGATGAGGTCAGGGGTTCGATCCCCCTAGGCTCCACCAAACTTTTATTATGGACTCTTAGCTCAGTTGGTAGAGCAGTTGACTCTTAATCAATTGGTCCAGGGTTCGAGTCCCTGAGAGTCCATTCTTTAGAAAAAACGGCAGAGATGCCGTTTTTTGTTGTTTATAGATCTATTCCCAGTCTAACCGAGAACAGTTAAGGGGTTTTCATTAGCATATTCAAAAGAAGTATGGAAAAAAAGAACATCCTTGTTTAGTACTGATTGACATAATCGGCAAGGATTTTGAGATACTCGTCATTCACCAATTTTCTTGGGGCGAATACGGCTGTTAAAAAAGTTAGAGATTTTGAACGCGCGATTTTTTCATCCATCATGGAATGGTCGGCTTCAGGTAAATGAATCACGGACAGTAGCTCTGCGGGTATTTTCTGGCGGTAGACTCGCTCGGTATCCTGTACATCAACATTAATATCTTTGCCAGCCAGAACCAAGAGTACAGGAGAATGGAAGTGACTTAATTCTTCGGTGGAATCAGACCGAAAATTTTTGCCTATAAAGCTCCATCTTTCTTTGGAGATCATATCCTCAGGATCGGCTATGCTTAGGTATTCTTCATAAGAAGCATGTTTTTTCAGTAACTGTAGAATCTCTTGATCGTAGTTCAATGTCTTTTGAATTTCTTGAGGAGTAGCTCCTTCTTGCTCCATTTCTTTTCTGGTATTAAATTGTCCTTGGGAAATCCAGTTCACGGCAGGCGATACAAGGATGCTGAATGCAATATCATGTTCCTCTTTAACGATCTTCGGAATGACCCATCCTGCTTGACTGGCTCCCCATAGGCCGATTTTTTGCGTATCAATCATCGGCAAGGTTCTCGCCCAGTCTATTGCATATCGGATCTCCTGTGCGCGGTCCTCCATGCTTTGATCCAGCCAATTGCCAGGGGCACTATTAATACCGGGCTTATTCAATGACAGGGAGGCATACCCCTTGGAGGCGAACTTTTCCCACAGTGGTTTGTATCCATCATCATATGTGTCATTAATAGGACCATCCCCATGGACAAAAACAACCAATCCAACTTTTTCCGAGTAGTTCTTAGGCAAAGCTAATGTACCTGTTAACAGCCCTTTAGGTGTCGTGATTTGTATTTTTTCTTCTGTCATCTTGTAGGAATTTTGATATAGAACAATGAGTATCAAGGCAACAGCTAGAGCTGCCGCAATACCCAAAGTAAGCTTGAATGTTTTTTTCAATAGTGTTCTCTCCTCGAATGCAGGTTCTCTTTCCAACTCATCAGATGCCATACAGGCTCCTTGAACCAAAAATGCCGTAACCCATTATACTTGGATTGTTCTACTTCAAACGCCAGTTTGTGATACAAACGGATAGCCCCTTGGTTCTTATGCGCTACATGGAGCGTCAATGCATGAAAACCAGATTCAACCGTAAATTGCTGTGCGAAAGCTAGAAGACGGCGTCCTATTCCCTGGTTACGATGACTTGAACGAATTGCCAGATGATCAATGTAACACTCATCTGCAGCGGGGGGATACTCCAGCGCATGCATACCTGTCAAAAATTTAAATATATTAAAGCAACCAAACTGTTTTATGAGCGGAGCCAAAGAAATGGGGTTTGTTTCAGGAAGTGAAGAGGAGGGGGCCTTCCATTTGAGGGAAAGAACACCAACAACCTCTTCGTTCTCTTTGGCTACAAATTGTTTCATAGATGTAGAATAAGGATTTTGAACCCAAACCTTCATTAACAACTGCTGTATAGCTTGATCCTCCAGTGTAACAAGAGATTGAAATTTTGCTTTAAACGATTCAACTAAAAGACTGCAAACAGCTTCATGGTCTTGTTTCTGGTATGCAACAATGTCAAAGGATTTTGCACTCATGTAACGCCCTCCAAGATTTATTCTACTTTTACCTGAATTTCGTATTGCAGCTTGTTGTTGCCGAACATCGAAAGATAAGATTTTTCTACTAGGACAATCTTGCTTTGGCAGTTATATTGGTGATGAGCTACATATCGTTCCATTTGTTTGATTTCATAATCAATCTCAGATTCTTCAATGACGGAAAGATGCTTATAAAGATAGTTGCCTTCTTCCAGAATATAGTCAGCCACATTCACCGTTTCATAACAAAGCTTCACCTGTCCGGCATCAGACAAGTAATGCAGGTCATTTTCAAATAATCGAGGTGGGGCAGGGTGGTGTTCAAATAAGTTTCCGGCAGTGAGCTCTTGTCCATTCTCCAATGCAAACCATAGCTTTAAATGACGGGGACCTAATCGTTTGACCTGATATTCATCATTTCGCTGAGTCAGGCTATCATGTTCTTCTAGCACTTTGTGAATAAACTGTTCATGCATTTTCAAGTTAGCTATTTCAGCTTGTACCTTCTGCAACGATTGCTCTAAAAGCTGGTTATAATCATCAGCAGCATAGGAAGTCATACATTCTTGAATCTGACCGACAGGGACATTTAATTTGCGTAACAATAAAATTTGCGAAAGCTGATAAATCTCATGAAGCCCGTACATCCGATATTGATTTTCTTCTGTATGTGATGGATACAGGATTCCCTTTTCTTCAAAATATCGCAGTTGATGTACAGATACATTCATGAGCTGAGCAAGCTGACTGATCGTAATGTGTTCTTTCAATGACAGGACTCCTTACTGATAGTTGAATAACTCCACTATAAACCTTAGGTCAGACCTAGGGTCAATAGAAAATATCAAATCAAATCTTAGATAGGCGTATGTTCGAGCATTTGATGCCCACACCAAGGGGGAGACTGGAGAGTTTACCTGTCGGTGATAACCCGTTATAATCATAAGATTAGTGAGCATAAACAAGATGCTCCGGATGAAGGTTAGAATGGGGAAATCATGTTGAAAACTTTTAAAAAGGTATACATTGAGATAACGAGCATTTGCAATCTCGCATGCAGTTTTTGTCCTCAAACACAGCGTGTCAAGAAATTTATTGATCCGGAAGTCTTTCGAAATGTGCTTGATCAGGTCAAACCACACACGGATTACATCTATTTGCATGTAAAAGGAGAGCCGTTGCTCCATCCGAAAATTGATCTTTTGCTGGAAAGTGCTCATGAGAAAGGCTTGAAGGTCAATATAACCACCAATGGTACCTTGCTGCCGAAGACCGGACATAAGCTGCTTGGGCAACCAGCGCTGCGTCAGATGAACTTCTCTCTCCACAGTTTTGACGGGCATGAAGGCTCCGTGGATCGAGAAGGATATTTGGGTAATATTTTCACGTTTGTAAGAGAAGCGGTGAAACACAATGTCATTATTTCGTTCCGTCTCTGGAACCTGACTCAGGATAATCTGACTAATGTGCAGCGTCAGCGCAACCGGGAAACGCTTGAACGACTGGAGCAAGAGTTTGGACTGGACTATCGGATTGAGGAAAAGGTGATACCAGGCAGTGGGGTCAAAATCGCACCAAATGTTTATTTGAATCAGGACCACGAATTTGAATGGCCGAGCCTCAGTGCCCCGGAAGATGACGGAAAAGGTTTTTGCCATGCACTCCGTAGCCAGGCGGCGGTATTGGTGGATGGAACGGTGGTCCCTTGCTGTCTGGATGGAGAAGGTGTCATTAATTTAGGTAACGTGCATGAACAATCTTTTTCCGACATTGTGGAAGGGGAGCGTGCCAACCGTCTGTACTTCGGTTTCTCCAAGAGAGAAGCGGTAGAAGAGTTATGCCGAAAATGCGGGTACCGCAAACGATTTGGAACATAATCATACAGGTGAGCTCTAATCAACAGTAGAATGAATCGCAAGAAAGATAGCCCTTTTGCAGGGCTTTTTTACTTATATTTTGATATATACATACAGCTGGAAAAGGCAAATCCCTTTCAGAATCAGTATGCTTTCGCACTCATTACCCGCCCCCCCTGTACGATCAAGTGAAGCTGTTGGAGCAAGAATGGCGTGAAGCTTCTGGACTTGGCAAACTGCATGTTAAAGCCTTATTTCATCAATTTGTATATGAGTTGTTGCAGCAGTTGTAGGGTAGGGCATCGAACCTCTTAAGCCCGACCGTGTATCTCAGGCTGTAGCCTATATGCGTGAGCATTTTAGTCGGCCTATGACACTTGAGTCCATTGCGGAGGAGCTAGAATGCAGTACTGGACATTTATCAAGGTTGTTCAAAAGTAAAATACATACCAGTCCGATTCATTACTTGGGCCAAGTAAGAGCAGATCGAGCGGCAGAACTGCTAATACAGACGGACGCCACTTTGCAGGAGATCGCAGAGCGTGTGGGATATCCAGATGCCCATTCGTTAAGTTGCAGCTTCAAGAAATATAAGGGACTATCTCCCGTACGATTCAAAAAGGAGCGGGAGCATCCTGCCCAGAAGCAAGATCAGGATATGCCCCAAACGATGCTTAAATCTGCCCTTCAGCGGACATCTTTCACACGTTATACTGATATTGATTATCAATATCGGTATCTGCGGAAGGGGATTTATTCATGCACGGAAGAGTCAAAATAACGGCCATGATGATTATGCTGTGTTTATCTTTGATGCTGGGAGCTTGCTCGGCACCGACGAATACAATTGGAAGATCGCAAACGAAGACTAATCATACAGCGACATCATCCAACAGCGATGGACAAGCGGCAGTGCAAGCACAGACAAGAACGGTTAAGACATTAAAAGGCGATGTGGAAGTACCTGCAAACCCGAAACGAGTGGCATCGGATCAGTATATGGGGCATCTTTTGAAGCTGGGGATTATTCCGGTGGGGGTTAGAAGCTATATGCTGAATGAGGCTTGGATTGATCGATCGGGATATCCCAAAGAGAAGTTGGCCGGAATCAAGGATCTCGGTGATTTTCCTATGGATTTAGAGGAACTGACCGTTCTGCAACCGGATTTAATTATCGGTTCAATCGAAAAGAACATCGACAGCTACCAAAAGGTAGGAACGACCGTGTTCCTGCCGTATTGGGAGGGCGAATCTACAGCGGGACCGCTGGATAGATTCCGTAGAATCAGTGAAATCTTTGGCAAGCAGAAAGAAGCCGAGCAGTGGATTACTGAATACGAGAAGAAAGCTGCAGAGGCCAGAACGAAAATTCAAGGTATCGTTAAGGACGGAGAGACGGTTTCAATTGTACAAGTCGCCAATAAATCGATATATGTTTTGGCAGCGAAAGGCGGCAATTACGGAAGTCCGACCATTTATCAGATGCTAAAGCTGCCACCTACCAAGAAGGCATTGAACATGAAAGAAGGTTTTGAAAATATTTCACTTGAGGTTTTACCCGAGTATATGGGAGATCACATCTTTGTAAACGGTTCAGAAGATGAAGGGGCTAATCAGATTCTGCATAGTGAGCTATGGAAAGGACTTCCGGCTGTAAAAAAAGGACAGGTTTATATGTACGGTTCATTCAGCGATAAAGAGGATGAGTTTGTGATGGAAGAGCCTTATTCATTGGAACTTCAATTGGATACGATAGTTAATCTCTTATTAGCCCACAAAAAATAAAGCTGAATACAGCTATAAAAATCAAAATACGTTACCGATGAAACACATGATATAGAAAAATAAACTGCTAAAAACGAGGGTGAACCTCTGTGTTTTAGCAGTTTTTTTGTCGTAATTCAACAGAGGCACTCTCACCTCAGTCGCTTATGGTAGTCGTCACCGCGCCATTAATGGCGGCCGTTCGCTGCAACGTCCCCGTTTACAAAAAACAGTGACTATTCTCACAAAAAACGACATATTCCGACACTGGAATGCCATATTATAGTAAGTGTTGATAGGCTATAATCGTAGCAGTGAAAACGGATGGTCACAAAAATTTATTAGAGTCAGGATTGGTGGTTCAAATAATGAAGCTGGCAACAAAATTAACCTGGATGATGCTCATCATACTGCTTCTCGTAGGCTCCTCCATTGGATACTTCGGATATCGTACCGCTTATCATCAAGTGGATGAAGCTGCTGGGATCGAGCTGGTGGGTTGCGCCAATATTACGACTGGCCTTATAGATCCTGCGGATATATCGGCTCTGGTCAGTGGAGATAACAGCAAACTTGCTGCCATTGAAGACCGGATCGGCTGGATTGTAGCACATAAGCCTATTTTTAAAGAGGCTTTCATTATCTCCTTGGATGGAAAAATTCTGGCCGCCGATGCCAACTTCAAGCAAAGAGGCTATCAAGCTGGCGATTCCTTCTACTTCACAGACGAAGACAAAGAAATGATAACTACCATGAAGCATTCAGCATATTCCAAGGTTTATACATATGAAGGAACCTCGCTCAAAACCGGATACGGCCCCATTTATCAGGACCATGATCCCACCAAGCCCATTGTTGCACTGATGGCCATCAATTTTGACGGTTCGTTAATTCAGGAACGGACGTTGGATATTATTGTTCAACCCTTTATTATTGGCGGTTCCATTTTCATCGTGGCTATCCTTATTGTTTACCTGTTGATTCGCCATATGGTAAATCCGCTTACCAAGCTGTCAGCCTCTGTGAATACCATTACCAAAGGCGACCTTACTCATGAACCGCTTCTTTTCAAAAGCAAGGATGAAATCGGGACGCTGGCCCGCGACTTCAACGATATGACAATGAACCTGCGCAACCTGATTACTCAGGTCAATGACACCTCTATGCTGGTCGCTTCTTCGTCTCAAGAGCTGTCTGCCAGCGCACAGGCAACGAACCGTGCTGGAGAGCATAGCGTGAATGTTACGATTGAGTTAGCCGATGGAGCGCATACCCAACTGGAGAATCTGGAAGGAAGCTATAAAGCTGTTCAGGATATGTCACGCTTTATCAGCGATATTGCCGGCAATGCGGACATCGCAATGAACAAGGCCGCGGATAATGTCCAGAAAGCACGTCTTGGCCGGGAATCGATGGATTCCACCACCTCCCAAATGGGAGTTGTCAGCGAAAGCATCGGCGATCTCTCAAGCATTATTCATACGCTTGGCAGCCACTCCAAGGAGATTGAGAACATTGTCGGCACCATCGCCAGCATCGCCGAGGAGACCAACTTGCTGTCTTTGAATGCAGCGATAGAAGCTGCGCGCGCCGGAGAAGAAGGTCAGGGCTTCGCCGTTGTCGCTGGCTCTGTCCGCAAGCTGGCCGAACGTTCTGCCAATTCTGCCACACAAATCAGCGAGTTGATCAGTCTGATTATCGCCCAAATGGACAAGGCAGGAGAAACTATGAAGCGTTCCACGGACGAAATGATGCAGGGCAAAGAGTTGATCATATCGGCCGGACGCTCCTTCTCCGAGATCGAAGTCTCCATCTCCGATATGTCTTCCCAAAGCGAGCAAATATCAGCCACAGTTCGGGATCTGGCGCTGATCTCTGAAGGGCTCGTTGAAGCCATTCAGAATACCGTAATGGTCTCTAACCATACGGCTGAAGGGGCGAAATCCCTGTCCGCCTCTTCGGAGCAACAGCTTGCTGCCATGCAAGAAGTGGAATCCTCCGCAGCGCTTCTCTCATCACTTGCCGAGAAGCTTCAGGTGCTTGTGGAGAACTTCAAGATTTAAATATTCGAGGTTCAAAGAGAAATAAACCGCTAAAGACGAGGGTAAACCCTGTGTTTGGCGGTTTCTTTATAGTGATTTTACGAAGGCATTCACTCAGTCGCTTATGGTAGTCGTTACTGTAACATTGTTGACAGAGGTTGACACTAGAGTTGAAATTAATAACCTCAACGACTACTGTTGCACCAACAATCAGGCCTGTATTTATAATTAGGTTTGTAGCAGAAAGCGTTGTTATGCCGCCTCGCTGCAACGTCCCATTTACAAATACATTGTAGTATCCGCTACTGGTCGGAACCACAAGACTGTTTGCCGCGACTGAAGTACCACTATCATTCGTGAAATTTTGTGCTGGGATAGTGGTCACTCCACCTAATATATTACCAAGCACGACAATAGCTGTGTAACGATTAACCACTGGAGTGACATTGATACTTGTTGTGATAGCAATGTTTCCAGATACGATACTGTCTGCTTCCAGATAGATTCGAATAATAGACATAGGAATTCCTCCATTCCTAATATTCCAGATAAATATTATAGTTTATGTGAATATTCTAGATATGGATTGGATGGGACGGAGCCCGGGAGCCCCTTTTCGTGGCACAGGATATACAGAATCATAATACAATTATAGCTTCTATAAGGTATTTTGACCTCTATTACTCACTTGTTTGCGCTAGAGTGAATAATGAATTTTGGGGAATCTGTTGGATTTATGTAAAGGAGAGGTTGGTATAAAATAGATATACATAATTAATAGTAGATACATAAAGAGTGAGGGAATAACGATGATTAAATTAAAAGATGTAGGCAATTTCGAGGTTCTTCCTGAGATAGCGATGCATATCGTTCAAGGCAATATATCCGCTTTACGCCAAGCGCTGACCGAAGGCTGGGATATAGAACAAGGAATCGTACTCAGCAAATATACGACATTAAGTCCATTAGATATTACACTCATCACTGAGCAAATGGAAGTCTTGAAGCTACTGGTCGATGAGGGGGTCCAACTTAATGTGAAGGATAATCCCGCATTCCTGAAGGCTGTTCGCTATGGTACCGAAGAGATTGTCCGTTATGTGGTCGCCCATGGCGCCAAGCTGGACGGTAAAAATCATGTCAAATCCGGTGCTTATGAGCAAGCCTACTACGGTAACAAAAGTAATATGCTGCTTATCCATGAGCTGGGCCTCGATATGAAGCAGCATGCTGGAGCAACACTCCGCAGCGCAGTTAGTAAGCATGACCTAAAAACAGTAGCATTACTATTGGAACATGGCGTAGATATTAATTTCAATGCCCCTAATATGGTATATCCTTATAAAGCCACGTCTTTGACAGTGGCGGCACGCAACAACGATTTTGCGATGGTGAAATATTTGGTTCAGCAAGGCGCTGATGTGACGCTGGCAGAAAAAGATGGAGAACGGGCATATACAATTGCACTAAGTAATAAAAACGTAGAAATGGCTGAGTATTTAAAGTCTGTAGAGCCTCCGGCATTTCATAATCTGGAAAATAAACGACATGCTTTGAAAAGCTACAAGCTTCCGAAGGATTTAATAGCCTTTCTGACGGGGGATCAGCTCCGTGTGAACCTGCCAGAAAATGATCTTGATATTCAATTTGTTGAGTTCTTCTCATTCATAGATACGGTTGAGATGAAGGTAGGTCGGCAAAAGCTGTTGCGTCTGTCTCTAAACGTAGACAATTACTCGGATATCATATTGGTGTGGAATCCGAAGCAAAAGTGTCTGGGTTATTATGACGAGGAGCATCAGGAATATGCGGATATGTGCAGCTTTGCCGAGTTTCTTGCACAGCCGGAAGATTATCTGGAGAAGATTATTGAGGGTGAATATTTATCATAACAAGGTGAGCCATGAATGCGGTACGCACGCAGTCATGGCTCTTGTTATTTTAAAATACAGCGCTAGTGTACACAGGTGCCTAATGCTCATCAGGAATGGTTACGCATGAGCTGAATGAGATTTAGAGTAGCGGTAGATAGGGGTTCGTTCTTACGGGTACAGATGGCGATTGAATTGAGAAGCTGGATGTCTTCTACATATACCCGGCACAGTTCGCCACGTTCTACATATTCACGCACGACCAGTGAGGACACAAAGTTGGCACCATATCCGGCAATAACTGCGGTAATCGCCTCATGCAGCCCTGTGAAGTTTAGGGTGACCTGGGGGGTGGGGGCATTATAGGTTCGACATAAGGAAAATAATCTCTCCCGTGTCGAGCTCCCCTTTTCACGCATAACAAAGGGTTCATGCATCATTTCCAATAAAGAAACCTGCTGATTTGCATACCGATGATCTGGAGCTACCACGAACCACAATTCATCACGAAATAATTCTTCAGTCTGAATCGTATCGGGATACTGCTCAGGCAGTCCTCCGTAGATAGCCAAATCCACTTCTATATTTAATAGCTGCTGCAAAGCATCGTTGGAATTTGTAGTGTTAATCGTCATTTCAACATGTTCATATTGTTGTTTGAATTTTGCAATCCAGGCCGGAATGAGAAAATGAGCCGGTAAATAAGTAGCCGCTAGCCGGATATGACCATGGGCTCCATCACGATAATCTTGTGAAAATTGTTCGATTTGCTGTTCGACAGCAAAGAGCCGTCTGGCGAGTACAGCAAGTTTTTCACCAGCATCCGTTAAGGCAATCCCTCTTCCTAGCGGCATGAGCAGTGTGAGAGATATTTCTTTTTCAAATTTTTTAATCTGGGCGGTAATCGCAGGTTGGCTAATATTTAAAAGTTCAGAGGCACGTGTCACACTCCCTGTAGAGGCGACCACGTGAAATAAGCGTAATGCATGCAGGTTCAAGACCATTCTCCCTTTCCGACAGATTCATATATGTAGATTATGAATAGAGCAAAAACATATATTATTTTTATAATAATAATTCATTTACAATCAAATTGTAAGTTAATCCAAAGGAGAGTGGAGCGAATGAATCAAACGAACACGTGGGATCAAGTAGACCAGTATATCTCGGAGTGTCTCATTCCGCATGATGCTGTCTTGGAACAAGTATTGGCCGCTAATCAAAAGGCGGGACTACCTCCGCATGATGTATCCCCTAATCAGGGAAAGCTATTAAATATCCTTGCTCAAATGCAGGGAGCGCGACGTGTGCTGGAGATCGGTACTTTGGGAGGCTACAGTACAATCTGGTTGGGAAGGGCGTTGCCGGAGGATGGAGAAATAGTTACGCTGGAAGCCAATCCGATCCATGCTAAAATTGCCCGGTCGAATATATCGTTGGCTCAGTTGGATGGAATAGTGGAACTTCGGGAGGGAGACGCTTTAGAGCAGTTAGCACAGATGAAAGAGGAGAGAGTTGACCCCTTTGATCTTATTTTTATCGATGCGGATAAACCCAATAATCCATTTTATCTGGATTGGGCACTTCGCTTCTCACATCCTGGCACCGTTATTATCGGTGATAATGTTATCCGTGAAGGAGAAGTGGTTCAAGCTTATAGCACAGACCCTCGTGTGCAGGGAGTAAGAAAGTTTTATGAGATGCTAGCTGAGGAATCAAGAATTACAGCTACAGCTGTCCAAACCGTGGGGAGCAAGGGGTATGACGGTTTCGTCATTGGAATCGTTAAGGGCTGAACGCTGAGCATCTCGATTGGCTAAACACAAAGGGGAGCAATCTTCGTGTTTAGCCTTTTTCTGAGTAGTAGAGAAGGTGGGGACGAATTGTGCGCATAATGGTAAAATAGTACTGATGGAAGCTTTAGAACGTTTTTGAACGTTTACTGCTGAATTCCTATGTAAGAAGAATGAATTTACATAAAAGTAGATGTATTTTCTTTAAAATGTAAACGCAATCATGATGATTGGAGCAGGAATTCACCATTTTGTAAAAAAATGAATTAGAAATGAATTTTTTTGAATCTTTTTGGAGAAAAGTGATTGTTTTTTGTCAAGTTTGTGGTACGATATGAACAGTTGGGGGAATGATGATGCTGACGGAAGAAAGATACAAGTTAATAATACAGCGCTTACAAGAATGTGGTGTTGTAAAGTTGCAAGAATTGGCTGATCTGTTGGGAGCTTCTGAGTCAACGATTCGGCGTGATTTGATAGATCTTGAGGGCCGTCAGTTGCTCAAGCGGATTCATGGCGGGGCAACCTTGCTGAATCAGAAAAGTCAGGAACCTGGCATGGAAGAAAAAACATTCAAAAACGTTCAAGAAAAAAATGCGGTGGCCCGTATAGCAGCCAAAGAAATTTTGGATGGCGAATGTATTTATCTGGATGCGGGAACAACAACGATGGCGATGATTCCTTACATTGAAGCTAAAGACGTGACGGTCGTGACGAATGGACTATCCCACGTAGAAGCACTGGTAAGCAAAAGAATCAGAA
Organism: Paenibacillus sp. FSL H8-0168; assembly: GCF_038592955.1. Taxonomy (NCBI): domain Bacteria; kingdom Bacillati; phylum Bacillota; class Bacilli; order Caryophanales; family Paenibacillaceae; genus Paenibacillus; species Paenibacillus sp. FSL H8-0168. Next base: position 1,957,270 of record NZ_CP151948.1, read on the forward strand.
GCTATCTACTGGGAGGGATGATGAAAATTCATACCAAAGCCGTAATCGGGAGTATTGCCCTACAAAATTTGGACAATTTTCGATTCGACAAGTGCTTTCTAGGAACGAACGGGGTGGATATGGAAATGGGGTATACAACTCCTGATCCCGAAGAGGCGCTGATCAAGCGACGTGCTCACCAGCTGTCTGGCAAAACGTATGTGTTAGCCGATTCCAGCAAAATTGGAGAAGTAACCTTCGCCAAACTGTTCGAGCTCAAGGAAGCTATACTTATTACTGAATCGATGCCAGAACGGTCACGCCGATCCATCGCTCAGAAAACTAAGATAATCGAGGGATAACAATGATATATACAGTAACGCTGAACCCTTCCATTGATTATATCGTGGAAGTTGATGATTTGAAGCTTGGTGATTTGAACCGGATGAAACGTGATTTAAAACTGCCAGGTGGTAAGGGGATTAATGTATCACGTGTACTGAACCAGTTGGGAGCAGATAGCACGGCGATTGGTTTTCTCGGAGGATTCACAGGCAGGTTTATCGACGATACATTGCGGGAAGAATCCATTAAAACTGATTTTGTAATGATCGAAGATGACACACGGATTAACATTAAGCTCAAGCATGGCGATGAAACGGAAATTAATGGTTTGGGACCTGCGATTCGTGAGCAAGAGGCCGATGCGTTGGTGCAAAAGCTGGCGGGACTCCAGAAAAATGACATTGTCGTCTTGTCGGGAAGTATTCCACCGTCACTTGGAGGAGACTTCTATGATCGGCTGATTAGCGTATGCCAGCAAACTGGAGCTGAATTCGTCATCGACACCACAGGTGAGGCGCTGATGAAGGCACTGGTTCATAAACCGCTGCTCATCAAGCCGAATCACCACGAGCTGGCTGAGTTGTTTGGCGTAACGATTCATTCAAAGGAGGAGATCGTCACTTACGGTCGTAAGCTGCTGGAAGCAGGCGCAAAAAATGTACTGATTTCCATGGCAGGAGAAGGGGCTTTGTTCATTACGGCAGATGAAGTGTATCACGCAAATGTACCAGCAGGTACGGTGAAAAATTCTGTAGGCGCAGGTGATTCAATGATTGCTGGATTCGTGGGTACGCTGGCTCTTCATGGCGATCCGATCGAAGCATTCCGTGCAGGAGTGGCATCCGGAAGCGCAACTGCGTTTTCCGATGATCTGGCTACTAAAGAGAAGATTGAACAATTACGGCCGCAAGTCACGATTTCAAAACGGTAATCCATCTGCATCATGAGCTTATTATGCGTGTGTCAACACGCTGATCGAACTTAGGAGAGTGTGAAAAATGAGAATAACAGACCTGATGATTAAAGAAACGATGATCATGGACCTGCAGGCGACGACAAAAGACGAGGCGATTGAGGAGCTTATCGCTAGTCTCGAAGCAAGTGGACGTATTAATGACCGTGCCTTGTTTAAAGAAATGATTTACAAACGTGAAGCAGAGTCTAGCACTGGAATCGGCGGCGGCATTGCGATGCCGCATGCCAAGACCAAAGCCGTAAATGAAGCGACTGTCGTTTTCGCCAAAAGCAGTAAAGGCGTAGAATTCGAATCGTTGGACGGTGAGCCGGCAAAAGTGTTCTTTATGATTGCCGCTCCAGAGGGAGCAGCAAATACGCATCTTCGCACACTAGCAGCGCTTTCCCGGCTTTTAATTGATACCGATTTCATCGACAAACTGATGAATACGCAAACACCGGATGAAGTATCCGAGCTGTTTGATACCAAGCAGGCGGAAGAAGAAGCAGCCAAGAAAGCAAAAGAAGCAAAGAAAGAGGCTGCCAAAGCACAGAAAACGCCGGATGTTATCGTTGGTAACCCGAATTCAGACGAGTTTGTGGTTGCGGTGACTGCCTGCCCTACAGGCATTGCGCATACGTTTATGGCTGAAGACGCTCTCATTAAGAAAGCGACAGAAATGGGTGTTAACATCCGGGTAGAAACGAATGGCTCGGAAGGTGCGCAAAACGTACTGACAGCGGATGAAATTCGCCGTGCCAAAGGTGTAATCGTTGCTGCTGACAAAAAGGTTGAAATGGCCAGATTTGACGGTAAACCTGTATTGCAAAGACCGGTAAGCGACGGTATCCGTAAATCTGAGGAACTGATCCGCAAAGCGCTGAACGGCGATGCCCCAATTTATCGTAGTGAAGGTAAAAGCAGCGCTGAAGAGTCGAAAGCGGAGAAGAGCAGCGTGGGCAGTAAAATCTATAAGGATTTAATGAACGGTATTTCTCATATGCTGCCATTCGTTGTAGGCGGGGGGATTTTGTTAGCAATTTCCTTCTTGATTGAGCAAGTGGCAGGAGAAGACAATGCATTGTTCCAACTGTTGCAGACAATTGGCGGTGGAACAGGTGCGTTCCACTTCCTGATTCCGATACTGGCCGGATTTATCGCGATGAGCATTGGAGACCGCCCGGCATTGATGCCAGGTATGGTTGGGGGTCTGATGGCTGTAAACTCTAATGCAGGCTTCCTTGGCGGTCTGGCAGCTGGTTTCATGGCTGGTTATGTGGTGATCTTCCTGCGTAAAGCTTTTGCAGGTCTGCCAAAAGCACTGGATGGTTTAAAACCAATCTTGTTATACCCTGTATTTGGACTTCTAATTTCAGGCGCGATTATGTTCTACCTGTTCGATCCAATTTTCGGTGGTATTAATACGTGGCTTGTTAATGTTCTGAACAATTTGGGAACAGGTAATGCAGTTATTTTGGGTCTGATCCTGGGCGGAATGATGTCGATCGACATGGGTGGACCTTTTAACAAAGCAGCTTACGCATTTTCGATCGGTGTCTTTACTTCCAGCGGTAACACGAACGGTGCTATGATGGCGGCTGTTATGGCGGGTGGTATGGTACCTCCGCTGGCGATCGCATTAGCTTCGACGTTCTTCAAAAATAAGTTTACTGAGCAAGAGCGCAAGTCTGGCTTGACGAACTATGTACTTGGATTGTCTTTCATTACGGAAGGAGCCATTCCATTCGCAGCTGCCGATCCTCTGCGTGTCCTGACCTCTTGTATTGTAGGTTCAGCGATTGCTGGTGGTCTGACGCAGTTCTGGCAAATCAATCTTCCAGCTCCACATGGCGGGATTTTTGTAGCAGCTCTTGCCAATCATGCTTTGCTGTTCTTGCTTGCAGTCGTGATTGGCTCCGTGATTTCCGCGCTCATTCTGGGACTGTGGAAAAAACCGCTCGAAGCGAAATAACGGGTATGTCAAGAGTATAAAAATTAAAAGAGGGCCATATTTCCTTAGGCCATCAAAATATAGTAAAGCCGCTAAACATCAGGTTTCTGAGTGTTTGGCGGCTTTTTCTTTATGCAAAGGTGTCGGCTTTGCCTATATAGCTTAATTAGTAGTTATTGCATTGGAGCTATAACCTAAAAAGCTCCTTAACCAGCTGTATAAATAGCTTTCGGGCCGAAGACATATACTGCTGGTGATGGTTGTTTTGTAGCAGTCCAATAGGAATATTCGGGTCTGTTAACTGGAGGGGGACGGTGACCAGTTCCTCCGGCAAAGGCATTGACGATACAACCACTCCAACTGATGGAATCGTTTTTACAAATGTGGCGATCGACGAGATTTGACTGACAGTATAAAAAAACGGCATCGACGGAAAGCGTGAAAGCTCTTTCTCCAGTCGTATATGGTACAAGCAGTTCTTACCTCCGACGATAAGCGGGTACTCGTACAGATCTTCGAGATAAAGCTCAGTTTTTACCGCAAAAGGGTGATTACGGGACACAATAAAGGCAATGTGTTCGTGATATATGGGTTCAAAGTGTAAGGAAGGAATCGAGTGAGGTTCCCCGGAGATTGCAAAATCCAGCTTACCGTCCACCAAAGCATTTGCGAGTGCATCCGTGTTTCCAACTGTAAAATGGCACGTAATATTCGGTTTATGCTCTCGAAACTGCTGCAGAACCAAGGGCAGTACGGTAGCCGCCACCGTTTCAATCACACCGATATGGAGCGTGCCAATCTCCTCCTTTTTTAGAGACTTCGCCTGGTCCATTACAAAATTCCAATGCTGAATAAGCCCGTTTATCTCCTCGGCATATAGTTTGCCTGGGGACGTTAACTCTGCATCCCAACCCCTTTTAAAAAGCTGAAATCCCAGCTCTTTCTCTAGCCTCTGGATTTGGTTCGTGACTGTAGACTGAGCGTAGTTTAATTTGGCAGCAGCTTTTGAAAACGTTCCTTCTTCGATTATGGTACGAAATGTAGTTAATTCTTTCAGATCCACGCATGTTCATCTCCATCGGTAAAATTGAATATATTTATGATTATTTTCAATTATACAGATGAAAATAAGAGGAGTACAATCATCTTATCCCAGCGAATAGGAGAGATGAACATGCCATTTGTACGAATTGGCTACATGGAGCAGCAATACACAGAGCAAGAGTTGCCTTGGATTAGTCGCTGTATCATGAATGCTTTGATCGAACATTTTCAGGTTCCGGAAAAAGATTACTTTCAGGTTTTTCATGCTCATAAGCTAAGCGAGTTTTATTATAGTCCCGATTATTTGAATGTATCCAGAACAGACAAGCTGCTGTACATCCAAATTACAATGGGATCGGGTAGAACTACGGAACAAAAAAAGAGTTTCTACCAAAAGTTAGCGGAACTCTTATCTATTGAATGTAAGGTTAGACCGGAGGATGTATTTGTGACACTGGTAGAGACTGAATTAGAGGATTGGTCCTTTGGCAACGGACTTGCCCAGATGATTGTATGAAGCATAAATTGATCAGATCGAGTGTTCGGGAAACCATCGGTGATTTTGCTCCCGCTTTTGTAGGTTATACGGAGGATGTTCTTTTTGGAGATGTATGGAGAAGAAGTGAGCTATCTCTCAGAGAACGGAGTCTCATTACAGTTGCCGCTCTGGTAGCGTGTGAGCATGTAAATCAACTTCCTTATCATCTGAAACTGGCCAAGGAGAACGGAATTTCGGAGGAAGAACTGGTTGAGGTCATTACACAGCTTGCCTTTTATGTAGGATGGCCCCGGGCAGCCTCAGCTATTCAGGTTGCCAAAGAGGTGTTTTGCAAAGGGAAAGAGAGTTAAGCGTGAACCTAAAAACTGCTAAGCGCAAGGAATTCCGAGTGTTTAGCGGTTTTTTGGCATGATTGTGTTGTTATTCTGCCTTGAAAGCGGTATAGTAAGAGTAATTGAATGAGGGGTGAAGTGCCCTTCGGGATTGTTACTGGTAAGCAGGCGATACCCAAATAATGACTAATTGATTTAGTCGTTATTTGGTTTTTTTTGTTATTACAAACTTTGTCATTACATCAATGAGGTGAGCAGATAAATGATCATCCGGCAAATTTTTAACAACAATGTCATCCGAGCCGAAAATCAGGTGGGTCATGAATTTGTTGTCATCGGGAATGGTCTGGGCTTTAAAAAGAAAAATGGCCAGAGGGTCGATGAGGAAAAAATAGAAAAAACCTTTGTATTAAAGTCCGATAAAATTCCACAAAAATTAATAGATCTTATTGGGGAAACATCCGTAGAGTATTTAAAGGTGGCGGATGAAATTGTAGGCAGCGCAAAAAAGGAAATGGGAGATATTTTTAGTGACAATATCTATATTTCTCTGATTGACCATATTCAATTTGCCATCTCTCGATACAGAAAATCCGTGGGACTTAAAAATTCACTGTTATGGCAAATTAAAAAATTTTACAAAAAAGAATTTATGATCGGAATGAATGCATTGGACATCATCCATGCTCAATTTGGCATCCAAATGGATGAGCATGAGGCCAGCTTTATTGCTATGCATTTTGTAAATGCAAGACAAGACGGCCAGGGTATGAAACAAACGGTTGAGATTACCGAGGTGATTGATGACATTTTCAACATTGTAACCGATTACTATCAGATTACACTGGATGAAACTTCGTTCAATTATTCCCGGTTTATTACTCATTTGCAGTACTTTGCCCAAAGATTGCTGAGCAATGAACAAGAACAACTAGCTTCAGGGGATAATTTCTTGTATGACCAAGTCAAAGATAAATACGAGAGGGCTTTTCAATGCACCCAATTGATCAATCAATATTTGGAATTAAAGCATGAAAGTGCTATGTCGATTGACGAAAAAGTGTATTTGACGATTCATATACAGCGTGTAACCTCCAGAAACGATATGGCTACTTCTTAGAAAAAAAGCTTGCAAACGATTTCTAAGTGATTTATAGTAGGCTCACAACTTAAATATAAGGATTGTTACTGGTTAAGCAGGCGATACCTAAATGAATGGCAGTGATCATTTTCTTTGATCATATAGGCCTTTCGTTTAGGTATTTTTTTGTTTTCAGGCAATCTGCCCAAGAGGAGAATGAACATGGACCATAAGAAAATGGGCGAGGACATCGTACGTCTCGTTGGAGGAGAAGAAAATATCAATGGGCTTGTCCACTGTGCTACACGACTCCGATTTGACCTGAAGGATTCACGAAAAGCCGAAAGAGAAGCGCTTGAGAAGCACGAGGGGATCATTACAGTTGTTGAAAGCGGCGGACAATTTCAAGTTGTTATTGGCAGCCATGTTGCCTATGTATATGCGGAGATTATGAAAAACAGGGATTTTGGATCGAATTCCCCTGCCAGTGAATCCAGTGGTAAAAAAACATCGGTCATATCCACAATCTTTGAAGTCATTTCGGGCAGTTTCTCCCCGTTGATTCCGGCGATGGCGGGCTCGGGAATGATAAAAGCACTCCTAACGGTTTTGACCTTGCTGGGATGGATGTCTGCAACAAGTGATACCTATCTGATTCTGTCTGCTGCAGGGAATGCTGTGTTTTACTTCTTGCCTATTTTGCTGGGGATTACGCTTGGTATAAAGCTGAAGGCGAATCCTTATGTAGCTGGTGTGATCGGTGCGGCTCTCATGGAACCCAACTTTACGGGGCTGATGGACAAAGGCGCTGATGTATCGTTTTTAGGAATACCGGTGGTCATGATGAACTACTCCGCCAGTGTTTTCCCGATTTTCATATCCATTAGCATCTATGCGTTGGTGGACAAGTTTTTGAAGAAGATCATTCTTAAGGATTTACAATTGTTTTTAGTTCCGATGCTGGCTTTAATGATTATGGTTCCGCTATCTGCGATGGCTTTTGGACCTTTCGGTACAGGGGTAGGAGATTGGATTTCTTCAGGTGTGACATGGTTAATCGGTGTAAGTGGCATTTTGTCAGGGATTGTTCTTGGCGGTTTTATGACCTTTATGGTCGTCTTCGGACTTCACTGGGGTTTTACACCTATTACGATTCAAAATATCGGTGTTGGTGGTGATCCGATTGAGGCGATGGCTGCAGCAGCTGTATTTGCTCAAATTGGTGTCGCATTTGGTATCTTCCTGAAGGCGAGAAAAGATAAAACACTTAGAACTCTTGCCGGTTCCACGAGTATTACAGGATTGCTGGCTGGTGTGACAGAGCCGATTGTGTATGGTCTGGTGCTTCGTTATAAACGTGTCATTCCGATTGTCATTATCGCAGGCGCTCTTGGCGGAGCTATCAATGGACATTTTGGGGTGAAAATGACGGCTTATGTGTTTCACAACATTTTTGCGATTCCAGTATATACGCCAACCTTGGTTTACGTGATTGCCATTGCCTGCTCATTCGCGGCAGCAACCGTACTAACCCTTATTTTTGGGTATGAAAGCAAGGTGAAGGGGGAGGCCCCAGAAACAGTTGAATCCGTGAAAACAGCAGAACCAGAGCCTGTTGTTACAGCAACCAAGGTCGTTGATATCAAGAAAGAAACGATATACAGCCCGATCACAGGCAGGATCACACCATTGAGTCAAGTGAATGATTCTGCATTTTCTACAGGGGCTATGGGAAAAGGGTTAGCTATTGAACCGTCTGTGGGTGAGGTTGTAGCGCCAATAGATGGAGTCGTAACCTCGCTGTTCCCCACAGGACATGCCATAGGATTGACTTCCAATGCGGGTACAGAGATATTAATTCATATCGGAATTAACACCGTTGCGCTGAAAGGGAAGCATTTTAATCCAGTGGTTAAAGAAGGCGACAGCGTGAAACAGGGCGATTTGCTAATCCAGTTTGACAGGGAACAGATCATAGAAGCAGGATACGAAATCGTAACGCCTGTCATCGTCACACTCACGAAACATAAAGTGGATGTATTTGAGACAAATCAGGAGCAGATTCAAAAAAATGAAGTATTGTTAACCTTGGTTGTGTGATACTGGCAAGCATCATCATTACACACATAAATTGCGAACATCAGAAGGATATAACTATACTGGAGGGACTAGATCATGAAACATAATCAATTGAAGGCATTTCCTGAAAATTTTTTCTGGGGAGGTTCCACTTCTGCTTATCAAGTAGAGGGTGCATGGGACGAAGATGGAAAAGGACCCTCTGTCATTGACATGGCTAATCACGTCGAAGGGGTCACTGATTTTAAGGTAACCAGTGATCATTACCATATGTTCAAAGAAGACGTAGCTCTGATGGCTGAAATGGGCTTTAAAGCATATCGTTTCTCTATTGCTTGGACACGTATTTATCCCCAGGGCGCAGGTGAAGTTAATCAGAAGGGAATCGCGTTTTACAGCTCATTAATTGACGAACTAATCAAATACGGGATTGAACCGATTGTTACTATGTATCATTTTGATCTGCCTTATGCTCTTGAACAACAAGGCGGTTGGTCGAAGAGGGAGACGATTGATGCCTTCGAACAGTATGCCAAAACATTGTTTGAGAACTTTGGAGACAGGGTGAAATATTGGTTAACCATTAATGAGCAGAACATGCTGATTCTCCATCCCGGTTCTATTGGCACATTAGATACAAGTCTGGAAAATCCGCAAAAGGTACTGTACCAACAAAATCATCATATGTTAGTCGCGCAGGCGAAAGCGATGGTATTGTGCCATGAAATGCTACCTGACGCGAAAATTGGACCAGCGCCGAATATCGGGGTTATCTATCCAGCCAGTTCCAAGCCGGAAGATACACTGGCGGCTGATAACTATGCAGCGATTCGTAACTGGCTCTATCTGGATATGGCTGTATTTGGCCGTTACAATCACATTGCGTGGAGCTATTTGGTCGAGAAAGGCTATGAGCCTGTCATTGAAGAAGGGGATATGGACATTTTAGCGAAGGGAAACCCGGACTTTATCGCATTTAATTATTATACCTCTCAAACCGTAGGAGAAAGTTTAGATGACGGAAATGATTTTTCACATACAGGTGATCAGCATGAAATTGTGGGTGAACCTGGAGCATATCGAGGTTCCGTCAACCCCAACCTGCAAACGACGGAGTTTGGTTGGGAGATTGATCCGGTCGGTTTTAGAACCACATTACGACAAATTTATTCTCGCTACCACTTGCCTTTAATCGTAACAGAGAACGGCCTGGGCGCTTTTGACAAGCTTGAAGAAGGGGATGTAGTGAATGATCCTTATCGTATTGACTTTTTCAAGAAACATATCGAGCAGATTCAACTGGCTATTACAGACGGTGTAGAAGTATTCGGCTTCTGTCCGTGGTCTGCGATTGACCTTGTTAGTACCCATCAGGGCTCCAGCAAACGTTACGGGTTTATCTATGTGGATCGTGAGGAGTTTGATCTCAAGGATCTGCGTCGTATTCGTAAACAAAGCTTCTATTGGTATCAAAAGCTGATCTCCACAAACGGTGAAATTCGTTAATTAAAGTATCATAACTAGAGCACCTCCCTGAATGGAAGATTTTCATTTAGGGAGGTGTTTATATTTTTTAAACCTTAGGGGGAGAGGTTGATTTCATTTAAGCAACAACTATCCCTTTTCCAGAAGTGTGATTATGTATTATATAATAGAAGAAACACAAACGGAAAGGACATCATGCATTGACCTTACAACAATTAAAATATGTCATTGAGGTTGCCAATCGTGGCTCCATGAATGAGGCTGCGAAGCGGTTGTTCATTTCCCAGCCCAGTCTGTCGAACGCGATTCGCGATTTGGAGGAAGAAATTCATATCACCATTTTTGAGCGTACCAATAAGGGAATTTCTTTGTCCAAGGAAGGCGTGGAATTCCTCGGTTATGCACGTCAGGTCGTTGAGCAGGCGGAGCTGCTGGAAAGTCGCTATCTGGATGCCAAGCCTTCACCACAGCATTTTGCTGTGTCCACGCAGCATTACGCTTTTGCTGTAAATGCATTTGTGAATCTGGTGAATCAATATGGTCAAGAAGAGTATGAACTGGCTTTACGAGAGACCAAAACCCATGAAATCATACAGGATGTCAAAAGCCTGCGCAGTGAGATTGGAATCCTGTATCTGAACGAATTTAACGCCAAGGTCATTAACAAGCTGCTAAAAGATGCGAATCTGCAATTCAATAGCCTGTTTACGGCCAAGCCACACATTTTTATCAGTGCCAATAATCCGCTATCCCGACAGTCCATCGTGACCATTGATCAGCTTCATCCCTATCCGTATCTGTCCTTTGAGCAAGGGGAGTACAATTCCTTTCACTTTTCCGAGGAGATTCTCAGTACGTTGTCACATCCCAAAAGCATTCGTGTCCATGACCGGGCGACCCTTTTTAATTTGCTCATTGGCTTGAACGGCTATACGATTTCTACCGGGGTGATCAGTGCGGATCTGAACGGTAACGACATTATTTCCGTCCCTCTGGAATGTGATGAGTCTATTAATGTGGGATGGATTTGCCATAAAAACGCTGCGCTCTCCAAGCTGGCTACCGTCTATGTAGAAGCGTTGCATGAGGCGATAGGGGAATAAAAGGTTGGGTATAGCCTTAGGCTATAACTAGCTATAGTTTATTGGAGTTACCTTATAACTGAAAATGTATGTTATCTTTCTTACAAGAACTTCACTATAGAAGCGAAAAAGGAGATAACCCTAATGAGCAGCATCCTTGACAATGCATCCCAACGTAAAGTCACCCCTTTTAGACATGATATGGTCGGCAGCTTTTTGCGCCCGCAAGCGATTAAAGACGCCAGAATTCAATTTCAAAATAATGAAATCTCTGCGGACGAGCTGAGAAAGATTGAAGATAACGAAATTATCAAGCTAGTGGAAAAGCAAAAATCCGTAGGACTTCAAGCCGTGACAGACGGTGAATTCAGACGCTCCTGGTGGCATCTTGATTTTATGTGGGGTCTGGACGGTGTGGAAAAGGTACAGCTTTCGAACGGCTACCAATTCCAAGGTGTGGAAACAAGAGCGGAAACCGCACGCTTGTCCGGTAAAATCGGACATTCCCGTCATCCTTTCATTGAAGATTTCAAATTCCTGAAGCAAGTAGCAGGTGAGGATGCCATCGCGCGCCAAACGATCCCGGCACCTGCACAGTTCCTAGCCGAGCTGTTGCGCGGAGAGAATAAAGAAACAACCGATACGTATTACAGCAATCTGGATGAACTGGTGACGGATATCGCCAAAGCCTACAAATCCGTGATTCAAGCGTTGTACAATGAGGGCTGCCGCAGCTTGCAACTGGATGATTGCACATGGGGGATGCTCTGTGATAAAAACTATTGGGAAGCTAGACAGCATGCAGGTGAAGATGTGGAAGATACCAAAAAGCTGTTTGCCCGTGTGAATCAGGAAACGGTGAAGGATCTCCCAGCCGATTTGGTCGTAACGACCCACGTATGCCGTGGTAACTACCATTCCACCTGGGCATCTTCTGGCGGCTATGAGCCTGTAGCCGAAACCCTGTTCGGCATCGACAACATCGACGGCTACTATCTCGAATTCGACACCGACCGTGCAGGTGATTTCACACCGCTTAAGCATCTGAAAGATCAAAAGCAGGTCGTACTGGGCCTCGTTTCCTCCAAAACGGGTGAACTGGAAGACAAGCAGACGGTCATTAACCGCATTAAGGAAGCGACTCAATTCGTCGACATCAACCACATCTGCCTCAGCCCACAGTGCGGCTTCGCTTCAACAGAAGAAGGCAATATTCTGACAGAAGAGCAGCAGTGGAAAAAGCTTGCCTTCATTAAAGAGATTGCGGACGAGATTTGGAAGTAAGGTTTGGTTTAGGATATTTAAAAGGTTCTATTAGTTAAGGATATTTTATTGAAAAACACGTCATATATGGACGTGTTTTTTGATCTTTACAAGATTAGGTGGGGGTTTTCTTTTGATTGAATTCTATAACATAAACAACATGGTCATATGGTTTCGCTAAACTGATGGCGGGAAACTCTAAAAAAGCATAACCTCTGAGTATCCTAAAAAAGGCTAAGACTCTTTTATGTTTGTCCACTTCCTATTTACAACTCTTGCATACAATGGATTGTAGAATGGTATTAAGAGGGAGTGACAAAAAAATGAGTCTTTATTTTCGAAACAGCACCAATTCTACCGTACAGGTAGCCATTTTCTATCACGCGAGTAGGTGTGGGTTTGTCTTTGTGGGACAAACGGGTATATTGTCTACCTGGTACCGTCTGGCGCCTGGTCAAACGAGGGAAGTTGTTACTGGCAATGTAGGGGATAGAACAATATATTATTACGCTGAGAGCGTATCAAGAAATCTTGTGTGGTCAGGTAGTTTTCCCATACATGTTCCTAATTATAACTTCAGTGGATGTTGGATCTGGAATATTAATGGTAATCTATGCAATAATTGCAGAAGAGTTGGTTTTAAAACACTTAACATCCAACGCGGTTTCGTGAACTTTACAGTTAACCTTATTACAAATAGTGCTCAAAGAAAAACGAAGCTAAAAAATGTTCGTATGGTATTGCCCACAAAAAGGGTAAAAAGAAAATCTAAATTGAATGACCGCAAGAAACTACCTAGAAGCCAATAATTTCATAATGGCGGGAAATCCTTTGCAATTTCGTATTCGATTCGGTTCGCGCTTTTATATAAGAAACTTGAAATTAAGTTAATACTGGATATATATATGTTATTTTAATGTTCGATAGGGTATTGAACTTACGTAAAACAATAGTGCAATAGGAACTGCCTTGTTAACTAAAGGTGGCTCCTTTATTTTTGCTAAAAAATCCTTTTATTTTGTAATCTCCCGTATCACATTCCTCGCCAAGCGTACTTTCTCTGGACTCGATTTTTGGAGTATTTTTACGATTTCTTGTATATCAGTTTCATGTTTTGTAACCTTAATATCCTCATTTACATAAGCAAAAAGCTGAATCAAATTAACATCCAGTGCATTAGCAATTTTAGCTATATTTATTAAAGATACGTTTTTTTCTCCACGCTCAATCTGCCCTATGTATGAAAAATGGAATCCACCTTTTTCCCCAAGCGACTCCTGAGACAATCCTTTTTCTTTTCGCAAAGCACGTATTCTGGCACCCACTAATTTAAGAACTTCTTTATCTTCCATCGTCTACACCTCACTATTCTAAAAGTGTAGACAAGATATCCAAATGAAAACATTGAATAATGAATATAATAAATAATAATAATATCTATAAGTATTATTTTAGAGTATAATAAGACTATTCTTTAAATTCTCTGGAGGAATAGATATGAAAGAAGCTCCTTCTACCTTTATTCCAAGTCCCACTCAACCGTCCAGACCCTCACAACACCTACATCATTCAATAACGGATTTTCACACTCTATCCCAATACCACATGAAACTAGCCCAAATCCTGTACAAGCACAATCAAGTCCAATGCTGCATTATCCTATGTGACTGGGCTTTGACCTCCATGTTAAAAGCACTATATATGAAAGAAAACAACAGCCGTTTCCCTCCCGGATTCCTCTCTATGACTGATCTGCTGCACTTATTACATACCGAAACCAACCCGGGATTGGATGTTGTCGTATTTATAGGCACCACTCAATTTCTTTCATCTCAGCTAGAAAGCTCTCTCCTTCAAAAGATGAAGCACAAGGATGTGAGCAGGCTGCTGCGAAGAACGGACGACATTCTCTGCCAGTTGTCATCCAGAGTCATTAGCGATCTATCTCAAACGTATCAGTCCATTTTCTGAGTAGTCCTTTCATGGCAAATAAACTTGCCGATTCGCCCTGTCGTTATCCGCTTTTCTTCATACGATAAGAGTAAGCTTTAACGCAAGGAGGGATTCAGACATGGGTGAAGTAGGTTACGGTGGAGCATGGACATCCACAGGAGCGATTTTGGTATTGTTCATTTTGTTGGTAATTATCACTAAGTCTTTTCTGATCTAACAGCAGGTTAGCATCGCTTAAATCCACAAATCGGCCTTCTTTCACGACATCGTGAGGGAGGGCTTTTTATGCAGAATAGGTGTTAGCCCAACATGTTGTCTGGCCCTGCAAGCATTGTTATACTTTACATACAGGGAGATTTTCCCTCAAATATATGGCAATACGGATAGCGTAAGACGTGGAAAAACAGAAATTCGCTGACCAAAATCAGGAGGATCGGATGATGAATATGGCAAGCAGTCCATTTCAATTTACGACAGACACGGCGACTCTTTGCTTATTTGATACGCAAGCTCTTAAGCATCGTTTGGACGATGATCCGGATTGGTGGTCCATCGAAGAGGACGAGCTGGGCGAGTTGAACAAAGGAAATGTAGCTTTTTTGAATCTGGGAGCCGACGGGACCTATGAGGTTGTGATGACAGATCATATTGACAAGCCTACTGTGCGGCTGTTTTTGAAGGTTCCCTCAGGCAACCTATTTATTGGAGCAGGGGAGGAAGCCACAAGTGGTGGACTGGAGCCTGAATGCGTATGGGGAGGGACGTTCCTTTCTGTGCAACCGGGATTTTATGAATGCTTGGCGAGCAGAGAAGACAATCGTATTTATCTTTCTTTAAAAAAAGGAAGCGAAGGCAGCAATAGCTTTACAGGTCTGATTCGATTGTAGGTTGTAGGCAACCCGTAACGGCCCATACAAGCCGCCTGAACAGGTGGAAGCAGGAACAACCGAAACCAGGAAAATGGATAAAAGGCTATCCCCACGGCTTACACATCCGTGAAGACAGCCCTTTATCAGTCTATTGATACTTTACAATAATGGCATTGCTGATTTGGCGGCCGGGTGTGGTGAGGTAGGAGCCGTTGTAATACAGCCCGCTGGAAGCACCGCCGTCCAGATTCATGGCCTGATAAGCGCCAGCCTGCTTCATCATTTGGGCGAGCTGCGGTATAGTCGCTCCACTTGTGGTCAGGAGGATCAGCTTATGATCCCGACTTATCCCGAGTGCGCTGCGGGCGCCGCCGCCTGTTAATATTTTAGGGTCCTTGAAGCCTTCGGCTTTGACATTTAGGGAAACCTGACCGTTCGTGACCAGACGAGGCCCGGCTTGAAGGGCACCTTCGACACTGCCTTGGCTTAAGCGTTGTTCAAAGGCAGAACCCGACATTAGCTCGGATAAATGGTTGGCATCGTAGGTGAAGACCGTCCGTTGGTCGCCGGAGCTTTTTTTCAACATCTTTCCATGGCTGACCAGATAGCCGTAAGGCGTTTTGTAGGAACTTTTGGTATAGGCGTCAAAGAATGTACCATTGATGGCTACAACCGCTTGGTTACGTTTGGCGAGACTACTTAAGTCTTCCACTTTACCAATGGAATCGCCTGCCAGTGCCACGTCCAGGCTTACCTTGGGATGGAGCATAGAGATGGTGACCACCTTAGCGGAAAATGTACGAGACCCGACCTTGAAGCTTTTATGAGCCGTCGTAATGGGTGTAGTATTTCCGGGTAGTAGCTTGCCAGTAAGTACCGGAAGCGTGACGGACGTTGTACCCTGCTTAATGCGTACAGCTGAGGTTTCCTTTTGCCATGAGACTTGCAGGTTTAGATATTGGCTGATGAACTGCAAGGGTACATAGGTCGAACCATTATCGGTAAAAGGAGCATTTTGCAAACGGACCGTTTGATCGTTCACTTTGGCAGTAGATTTCCCGGCAAATAGGGTGATCCGAGTATTGCCTTGCGCAATTTCTATTTTTTTGTCCGCTGCCGTCATGTTGAGTGTGATCCCTTCATAGCTGTTCAGAAGACGAAGCGGGATGAAGGAGTGGTTACTCTGGTCCACATAGACCAGCATAGGTGCTGGGGCAGCAGCGTAGATCGGGGATACCAGTAATAGCAAAGACAGGATAACAAGTGCGGTGATTCTTTTCATGAATAGATCAATCTCCTTATGTAGTCTTGACACTTTACGAGGTGCTTGTAATTATATCGGGTTTTATAAGTTGTAAATGTATGTTATGCGAATTTTGAGTGTTTAGCTGGTATAGGAAGCGGGAGGTTGAAGATGAGCAGGTATGAGACAAGACTTGAGGATTACCGTCGCAGAGAGCGCCCGTCTTATCGTGTATTTGAAGGATTGCAGGAATTGGTGCGTAGCGTGGGGCAACTGCATAATAACTGGTTATATGTGAATGTGGATCAATGGGATCAAGACCCTGTTCACACACCAATTTATTATTGGGATGAGCATTGGCTAGAGGAATGTGCAGAGGAGGGTACAGTCGTAACCAACGAACAGGACGAGTATATTCCCAAGTGGGTGCCGGATCGTCAGGTTCAAACCTGGTTTGAGTTGGCGACCTTCGAAAGTATTGTGGAAGTCCTTAAGGCTGCTGGACAGCCAGTGACGCTTCAGATGGTGATTATAGCGGTAAAATACTATGACAAACGAGATGCCTTTCTGGACTATGAAGAGGTGAAGGCAGTGACAGACCTGTGGTCTGTGCTGACAAAGGTGAGAAACCACCTAACAGAATGAACAAAGCCTGTAGAACAAACAGGGCATACATACACTGGATGGGGGAAGCAAATGAGTTGGTTGAATCATGAAATGGCAGCAAAGTGGCGACAGGAAGGAAAAAGGTATGCCGCAGATGTGAATGAATTTGTCAGAGTCGGCATGGAAAGTGAATGGCAGCAGGAGCAATCAGAGCCAAACCAGGACGAACGCCCCAAGATGGCCAAAGATATTTTTCGTATGATTCAGGAGGCGAATCAGGCTGGTGAAATGGAGCAGTTACGTCGAGAGATTCCAGCCGCGTCTTGGCCGCTTACACCAGCGTTCGAGGAGGCTTTGCAAGCCGTTAGGCCGATAGCTTTTGTGAATGGAGGCAATGAAGTCATTCTACATGCGGGCAATCCTCGGGAACGTGGGACGATCTATGTGACGGGAAAAGATAGAATCTTGCAAATCCCCGGACTGCATCGAGTAGGCTGTTCGCCGGACAGGACTTATTTTGCGTTGGTGGATGGACAGGGGATTCGGATTGTTCGTCAACCGGACTTAAATCTGCAAGGAGAAGAGACAGCACATTTTCAGTGGGAGGATATACAAGGCCGCTTAAAAGCATCCATTCCTGATCTGGAGTGCTTGGGAGATGAGGAGCATCCTGAAGATATATTAGATGAAGTGATTCCGTTTGGCGATGGACAGCGACTTCTGCTGCTTTGCGGTTACGGCGTTTATTTGCTGGCTGGTGATCAGGTGGATTTGATCCATCCCGAGGCGTCTGAACGAAGAAAACTAGAGTTGGAAGACACGATTGTGGATATGGCCCATGGAGCTGTGTCGAGGGATGGACGTTGGATTGCTTACGGTAGCCAGATGAGTGAGCATATGCTTATGGATCTGTCTGATAAGACGGTGCATACATTGGAGCCAAGTTCTAGTTATCCGCATTATGCTCTATTTTCCAATGATGATCTGGACGTCTGGTACAATGCCTGTCATTTCTACAACGGTGCCACCATTCAAGTGTCGATTGCTGAGGTGGAGCAGGGTCTTGCTCAGAATAAGGAAGAATGGCCGATGATGAATGAAGAAATGCGAGTATACGCTGCAACAGCGCTGACACAAGGATCTATTTTGGGTGATGCCTACGGTTATCTCCGTCTGATTGACAGGGAGGGCCGTGAACTTTGGCGCTATTTTGTCGGCAGTACGATATCCGGGCTGGCAGTTACACCTGATGAAAGTATGTTGGCGGTTGGAACGTATGGCGGTATGCTTCATTTGATTGATTTGCAGAGCGGCACGAAGGACGAATATAGCATTGGCACCGCGCCAATTCACGAGACAGCGCGTTGGGTGATCTGGCGGAACTATGAGCCCTTGCGCTGGTAATACTAATATTCCGCAAATGGTGATAAAAGCAAGTTCTGATAAGCTGAACTTAAAAAGTGTAGCAGCACATGATTACAATGCTATTTTCAGATAGAGGGCATTTGGCATTAACCCATGATGCAAAATGTGAATAGAGAGGAAAGAGGTGTGAAGACATGGACAAGAAAGCGGATATTCGTACATCCATGAAGGAACTATTTGCTCAGATGGATGAAGCCTTTTTTATGGATGTGGAAGAAAATGTACCGATGGAAATGCGTGATGGGAATGTTGACGAGGAGGGATGGATCAAGTGGAAGCCTCTCCTTTCACAGATTACTGAACAGGAAGTTCGGGAGATGGAGGAAAAATACCATTTTGAGCTGCCGCCCCTGCTGAGGAGTTTTATCACGTCCTACCATTATGTATCTTTACAATTCGATAATGAGTCCATCCCGGGAGTATACTGGAGCGATTGTACGTTTGTTGAGTTCCCACGTCTGCCTGTAGGTCAAGGCTTAAAGGCATTTTATGATTTGCTTGATCAATGGTCACCTCTTCTGTCAGCAGGCTACATTCCTTTTGCAATAGCAGAGGACGACCAGGGTCCCGTTTGTTTAAATGCAGGCAGCAGACATAAGGACGGCGATTATCCTATTGTTTGGTTCTTTCATGAGGACCTACAGCATTTGAATGAGGATGAGCTTCGGATCAGGAGTAATCTGCTTCCCCATGTACAGGGACTGTTTCCATCTTCTGTCGAAATGTTTAACGTGATGTTTAAGCACATTAGACACTAGCGATTTCCTAAAATGTAATTTTAATGTTCAGTCGACCGAGATATTGACATAAAAAATGAGGAATGATATAAAAAAGGTAGGCTAGCACTCGAATGATGGGAGTGCTAACAAAGTTGAAACGTTTGCATAGCTCATATCCGCTGGCCTTACATAGGTTCATATTTGAAAGGAGATATCCGAATGGAGAAAAAACAGTTTCAGGCTGAGTCCAAGCGTCTGCTCGAAATGATGATTAACTCGATTTACACGCAAAAGGAAATTTTCCTAAGAGAGCTGATCTCCAATGCAAGTGATGCGATTGACAAAATTTATTACAAAGCATTGACGGATGATCAACTGGTCTTTGACAAAGAAAATTATTATATCAAAGTAACTGCCGATAAGGATAACAGAACGCTAACCCTGCGTGATACCGGGATTGGTATGACCAAGGAAGAACTAGAAAATAACCTGGGTGTTATTGCTAAAAGTGGTTCACTGGCATTCAAAAATGAAAATGAATCCAAGGATGGTCATGACATCATCGGTCAATTCGGCGTCGGCTTCTATTCAGCTTTCATGGTAGCCGATGTGGTTACAGTGACTACCAAGGCTTTGGGAAGCGATACTGCATATAAATGGGAATCCACAGGTGCAGACGGGTATACCATTGAGGCAGCTGAGAAGGACGAGGTCGGAACCGAGATTGTTCTAAAAATCAAAGCAAACACCGAAGATGAGTCCTACGACGAATATTTGGACGAGTATCGTTTAAAAGCACTGATTAAAAAATACTCCGACTTTATTCGCTATCCGATTAAAATGGATATTACAGGCAAGCGTCTGAAAGAGGGAAGCGACAACGAGTTCGAGGATTATGAAGAAGAACAGCGCATCAACAGCATGGTTCCGATCTGGAGAAAAAACAAAAGCGAGCTGACCGACGAGGATTATCAAAATTTCTATGCGGAAAAACGCTATGGCTACGACAAGCCGCTCCAGCATATCCACGTCAGCGCGGACGGCGCGGTAGTGTACCAAGCTATTCTCTTTATTCCTGAAAATATTCCGTTTGATTTCTACTCCAAGGAATATGAAAAAGGGCTGGAGTTGTATGCTAACGGTGTGCTAATTATGGAAAAATCTCCTGACCTGCTGCCGGATTATTTTAGCTTTGTCAAAGGTATGGTTGACTCCGAAAGCCTGTCGCTCAACATTTCCAGAGAAATGCTGCAGCATGACCGTCAGCTGAAACTGATTGCCAAAAATATCGAAAGCAAAATCAAAGGCCAATTGCTAACCTTGCTCAAAAATGACCGGGAGAAATATGATCAGTTCTACAAATCATTTGGCAGACAATTGAAATTTGGTGTCTACAACGATTACGGCAGACATAAAGAAACTCTCCAGGATCTGCTCATGTTCTACTCTTCTACAGAGAAAAAGCAAGTTACTTTGGACGAATACGTATCGCGTATGCCAGAGGATCAGAAGTATATTTATTATGCTTCCGGGGAGTCCAATGAGCGTATTGAAAAACTGCCGCAAACCGAAATGGTGGCTGACAAAGGCTACGAAATTCTGTACTTCACCGATGATATTGATGAGTTCGCTATTAAAATGCTCTTAAGCTACAAAGAGAAAGAATTCAAATCTGTTTCGAGCGGCGATCTGGGCATTGAGCCTGACGAGAATGAGAAGGAAACAGAAGCAGAACAAAACGACAACAAAGAGCTGTTCGAGTACATGAAGGGCTTGCTGGAAGGCAAGGTATCCAGTGTTAAAGCCTCCAAGCGCTTGAAGACACATCCGGTATGTCTGTCCGCAGACGGCGAAGTGACGATTGAGATGGAGAAAATCTTAAACGCTATGCCTAATAACGCCGATGTCAAAGCGAATAAAGTGCTGGAAATCAACGTAAACCATGCGGTGTTCAACTCTTTGAAAGAAGCTTTTGCCGAGGATAAGGAGAAAGTAAACCTCTATACGGCATTACTGTATAATCAGGCTTTGCTGATCGAAGGCTTGCCACTGCAAGATCCGGTTGAATTCACGAACGATATTTGCAAAATCATGGTTTAACAAGCTTTATTATTGTATAGAGCCGTTCCCATACTGGGGGCGGCTTTATTTATCATAAACACTTCTTAAATCTCCATAATAGGTCATATATCGCTTACAAAAGAAGGGATGGGCCCACACAATGCCGATCATACTCAATTAAAGGAGGGCAATTATATGAGTCTGGATCAAGCCAACCAGGAACTCCAAAATTTAGACCGAAATGAGCTTATAGAGTTAGTGGAAAAAATCATCAGAGGTGAGGGAACAGAAGAGGAAATCGACAGTATGCTGACCATAGTGATGCAAAATACGCTCCATCCGGGGATCAGTAATTTGATCTACTGGGATGACCGTGACTTGAGTGCAGCTGAGATCGTAGATGAGGCATTACGCTATCAGCCCATTATTTTACCACCCCATGAATCTTCTTCATAGGATGCGGAGGGGTGGTCTTTTGTTTAGAAATAAGATAGTATTAACTCTTTAGGACTATGAGCATTAGATTCAAAAAAACTTCCGTTAAATACGTGCTGACTTCCCTGGAGTGTATGAGGTAATGTTTGTTTTCTGCACACTTTACGGAGTTTTTATGCCTAATTTTGAGATTTGTAAAGTTTTTGTGACATGTTCCTGTGAATTTTGATACAGCAAATTGTCGTTTTTCTTGATTATTTGGTGGGATGTCTTTATAATCATTTTGTTTGCAAGAATGATTAGCGATTAGCGTATGGAATAAGGAGGTTATTTATTTTGGGAAAAGCATTGATTATTGGCGCCGGTGGCGTGGCCAGCGTTGTGGTGCATAAATGTTGCCAAAACCCAGATGTATTTGAAGAAATTTGTATCGCAAGCAGAACTGTTGAGAAATGCGATGCGCTTAAAGAGAAGCTGGGTGGAGGTCGTACGAAGATCCAAACGGCTCAGCTTGATGCTGACAACACCGACATGGTCATTGACTTGATTCGAAGCTTTCAACCGGATGTAGTTATCAATGTGGCTCTCCCTTATCAGGATTTGACGATAATGGATGCTTGCCTTGAGACAGGTGTTCATTACGTTGATACGGCGAACTATGAACCGCCGGATACGCCGAAGTTTGAATACAGCTGGCAATGGGCCTACAAAGAAAGATTCGAAAAAGCAGGAATTACAGCTCTGCTGGGCAGCGGTTTTGATCCAGGCGTAACTGGAGTATTTACGGCTTATGCTCAAAAGCACTACTTTGATGAAATTCATACGATTGATATTGTGGATGCGAATGCAGGGGACCACGGATATCCTTTTGCAACTAATTTTAATCCGGAAATCAATATTCGTGAAATTACGGCGAAGGGCCGTTACTTTGAAAACGGAGAATGGATTGAAACTGAGCCACTTTCTGAGAAAAAGGTATACGACCTTCCTGAAATTGGACCGAAAAATATATATCTTTTGTACCATGAAGAACTGGAATCTCTTGCAGTGAATATTAAAGGCGTGAAAAAAATCCGCTTCTGGATGACGTTCTCGGACAATTATCTGAATCATTTGAATGTACTTCAAAACGTAGGCATGACTTCGATCGAGCCTATTGATTACGAAGGACAACAAATCATTCCACTGCAATTCCTGAAAGCTATTTTGCCAGACCCGGCTTCTCTGGGACCAAGAACAAAAGGCAAAACGAACATTGGTTGCATCATCCAAGGTGTGAAAGATGGAAAACCAAAAACGTATTATGTTTACAATGTTTGTGATCATGAGGAATGTTATGCTGAAGTTGGCTCCCAAGCCATTTCTTACACAACTGGTGTTCCTGCTATGATCGGCGCAATGCTTATTATCAAAGGTATCTGGAAAAAACCAGGCGTTTACAACGTTGAGGAATTTGATCCAGATCCATTCATGGAAGCACTAAATAAACACGGATTGCCATGGCAAGAGAACTTTACGCCAACGTTGCTTGATTGAGGCCTGCGATGAATATTGATATTACAGGACTTCCATCACCTTGTTATCTTGTTGACGAAAGACTTCTTGTCAAAAATCTTGAGGTTTTAAATTCCGTTCAAGAGCGGACAGGCTGCAGTATTTTGCTTGCTCTTAAGGGATTTTCGATGTTTTCGACCTTTCCTCTGGTTGGCAAATATTTAAAAGGCGTAACCTCCAGTTCGTTGTTCGAGGCCAGACTCGGTCGCGAAAAAATGGACAAGGAAGTTCACGTATACGCACCTGCTTATGTAGACAGTGAATTTGATGAGCTATTGGAATATGTTGACCATATTGTTTTCAACTCCTTTGATCAACTGAAACGCTACAAAAGCAGAGTGCAAGGCGTAACTTCCAAAAAAATCGACATCGGCATTCGAGTTAATCCGGAATATTCGGAAATCGAAACGCCGTTGTATGATCCTTGCTACAACAACTCCAGAATGGGTGTGACCCTGGCTAACTTTAGACCTGAGGATCTGGATGGCGTGGATGGTATTCATTTTCATACGATGTGTGAACAGAATTCAGATACGCTAGAGCGCACCATTAAAGTCGTGGATGAGAAATTCGGGCCATACATTAAGAACATGAAATGGCTCAATTTCGGCGGCGGTCACCATATTACCAGAGAAGACTATGATCTGGACACGCTGGTACGCTGTATTCAATATTTTCAGGATAAATATGGTGTGCAGGTTTATCTGGAGCCAGGCGAAGCTATTGCTTTGAATACTGGATATCTGGTGGCTACCGTATTGGATACGATGAAAAACGGAATGGATATTGCCATTCTGGATACTTCGGCTGAATGTCATATGCCTGACGTGCTGGCTATGCCATATCGCCCGAATATCATCGATGCAGGCCAGCCTGGCGAGTATGCACATACTTACAGACTTGGTGGGCTTACGTGCTTGGCTGGAGATGTGATTGGAGACTATTCCTTTAAAGAGCCATTGAAGCCGGGAGACAAGCTTGTATTCTGCGACATGGCCCATTACACGATGGTCAAAAACCACATGTTCAACGGAGTCAACCTGCCAGCCATCGCCAGCTACAACGACGAAGAAGGCATCAAGGTAATCCGTCAGTTCTCCTACGAGGACTTTAGCTCGCGTTTGTCGTAAGACTTACACAGGGGTAAAAGAACTGAGTGCACCAAATGGAA
The DNA here is from genome assembly GCF_038592955.1 of Paenibacillus sp. FSL H8-0168. Classification (NCBI taxonomy): domain Bacteria; kingdom Bacillati; phylum Bacillota; class Bacilli; order Caryophanales; family Paenibacillaceae; genus Paenibacillus; species Paenibacillus sp. FSL H8-0168. Next base: position 1,981,401 of record NZ_CP151948.1, read on the forward strand.
TGACTGAACTACAAAAGCCTCGCCCCTTGAGAAAGGGGTGAGGCTTTTTGGCGTAGTTATGTTTTATTGATTTTTTAAACTACTAAGTAAGTTACATAATTTTAAATAGCTTCAGAAGAAACTTTATAAAAGAATGTATTTCCTGTGTAAGGTTGAAGTCCTGGCGCATCGACGACTAGGTAGTATTCCTTACCTTTTTCAAGTTCTACATCTAAAAAATAGTTACCGTCTCTTGAACGTTTAATTTTATGACCAGTACTATCGTAAACAGTCATTTCCAACCAGGAATCAGAATATCTGTCTCCCTGAATTGTAAAATGAACTTTTTGAGCTTCAAAAGCTTTAAATTTAAATACGTCAATGGCTTCCCAGACTCCGGGCACCCCCTCTTTACCAAGGGTTCCAATGACAGCATCACCAATAAAATAATAGTTAGCTTGCTCAAACCAATCATTTGGCTCCTGTTCATTATATTCAAGTGCAGAGGCAAGTGTTGATTCCTTTGCTACGGGTATAGAATTTGCTTCTTCGGCTAAAGCGACACTGGCAGTAGTACTCAGCATAAGTGTAAGACCTAATGAAGCTAACAACGTTTTTTTCATGAAATAAAACACCTCTCTTTTTAGGGGTTATATTCTTATATGAATATATGAGTAATTTTTTCTGAATTATTTATATATATCATTCAATAGAAAAAGGATATACACAAAATAAGTAGAAGGTACAAACGAGCCATAAGACGAAGAAGATATGAACGTAAAATCGTCAGTTCTTCTACGACGATATAGCTATATTTGCCGTAAGATAATAGGGGTTCAAAGATGTGAAAACGTGGACCCAGTAAAAAGGATCGCGTTTTTTGTTATGCTTCAACTTTACTAATTGATTTGTTTAATTGTGGAAGAAACTCTATAGTCGAACAATTGACCAACATCGGCATCAGTTGCTTCTACTAACAAGTAGTAAGTCTCTCCAGCTTTAAGATTTAAACCTAAACGGTATTGACGTTCTTCTGCACTTCTTTTGACGCTTCCTTTACTATCAGCCACACTAAGCCTCATCCATGCTTTGGGATATATTTCTCCTTGAATATTAAATTCGTAGAATCCAGACTGAGAAGCTGTAAACTTATAATAATCGACAAAGTCATAATAGCCTGCATATCCTCCAGGAATTTTTCTTCCTAAGCTCCCATAGATATCGATTCCATCCCCTACTGTTATTTCACTGGTAATTTCATCAAACCAGTTATTAGGCTCTGTGTCGGCGTACCATGAATTAGAAGGCTGGATAGATTCCTTTTGTAATGCGGGTGCTGCTTCTTGAGCAGATGCAACGGCGGTGGATGTGCTTAATAGAAGTGCAAGACCTAGTGTGGAAAAAACTAATTTTTTCATTTAATAATCTCTTCCCTTCTTTTATTTTGGGATTTATATGAATATGTATAACCAATCCCATCCAGTATTATATAGTATATTCCAATACATTGGAACGTAAAAAGGATAATAATCAAAAAAATATATTTTTTTGTCACAATTATGTGTTTTTACAAATTTATTCACTAAACTTCGACATAAGAATTGACCAATTTACTTTATACTATAAAGTTCCATCTTAATATGATTTCGTGAAAAGTGGCATCCTATTTTAGGAGTAACAGAAGCTATGTTATACTCCATAATTGGAGGTGAAAAATATATGTTCGACCCGACGGTTTTTGATAATTTAAAAGTGGCCATGGAAAATACAGTATACGATCTGGATAATTTGGATTCACGTATTGACATTACACAGCGAATCGACAGATTGGAAATGTCTGTGATGTCACGTGAATTTGCTATCCAATTCAGACTGAGAGAACACCCGAGTGTGACAGCAGAGATTCAACTGAAGGCGGATTTAAACAACTTGGCTGCGGAAATTTTGGAAATCAAAGATCAAACTCCGGGATGTGTCTTGTTGCTAAGTTTTTACATGGAAATTCGTGAGATTGAGTCACAATGTAGCCGGATTGAAAATATACTGACCGAAATTTGGAAGCCCGATCTTGGACCGGTACAAACGCTTAGTCAGATTTACGGAGAGAAGACATCTACATACCAAAATAGGATTGAACTCCGATTTTCCAGACAAATTAACGAAGATCAGATGGAAGACATTCCAGAGCTGTTGGAACACATATTGCTGACGCTTATGGAATTAAACAAGGTCTAAAGGGTTAGAGCCCTAATGCAAATGACATTAGTAGACCAACAAGTTAACGTTAGAGGAGTTGAAAGTATAAATGAATGAACTTGAATTCTCTCAAGTATATGCGATTATGGAGGCTTCTTTTCCTGAAACGGAATGCAGGACATTCGAGTCACAGAGGGCTCTGCTTCATCATCCATGTTATCGTTTACTTACCCAAAAGGACGAACAAGGGCAAACAATTGCTTTTTTGGCGGGATGGGAGTTTACAGATTTTCGGTTTGTAGAGCATATTGCCGTAGATTCGGCTATACGAGGTGGCGGGTTAGGTAAAGAGCTTATGAGCAAGTTTATTTCACAGTCCGGTAAACCGGTAGTACTGGAGGTTGAGCCACCAGTGGATGAATGGACTCGGAGAAGAATTGGTTTTTATGAACGTTTGGGGTTTCATCTGAACCATTTTGACTATGTACAGCCTCCTTTAAGAGAAGGACAGGCTGATCTGCGGCTTCAAATAATGAGCTATCCAGGTGCGCTGGCTGAACAGGATTTTGCTCCGTTTAAAGAGATTCTATATGCCGAGGTTTATGGCTTAAATAGGAGACTAGACACTTAGTTGTAATAGATAAAAGTAAAAGGCTCTGCTTACGCCGTATTTCTACGGGAGCAGAGCCTTTGTACTACTAGGCTAAAGGTGCTAGGTGCTTCATTATCGTTCATGTTTTGTCCATACCATTACAAATTCTTTCTCGTCAGTTTCGGCATCAACAGATTCCGCTTGAATGGTAAATCCATTTTTAGTATAGAAGTTAAATGCTTTCGTGTTCGACTGGTATACCTTTAATTGAATCTCATCATGTTGCTTCTTGATCCAATCTAGTAGTAACTTGCCATAGCCTTTTCTTTGAGAATCAACACGTATAAACAGAGCCGCCAAGTATCCATCCAACATGGAGACGAAGCCGCCAATGCTATGATCATCTTGTATGATAACGTAGTTTTGAGCGAGAGGAAGGTACCTGTTTTCCATCTCGGTAACTTGTGATGCCCAATACTGCGGAGCAATAAAATGATGGGCTTCTATGGAAGCATCTAGCCAGATGGCTGCCAACTCGTTGAGCTCTTCCACATTTGCGGGTCTAATCGACATCGTATCTCCTCTTTCACAGTGCAGTATGTAATCTTATAGATGATGCTGAAATAAAAAAGACCGTCCGAGGACGGTCTTTCTACCCGTGGCGCTTATTTAAAGCTTTGATCCGTATCCCGCGCCTCCGTCAACTCTGTAAATTAGAGAATAACGGACCGGGTAAGGGATACGCTCAACATGTGATTATTGATGTTGACGCACCTCCTTTCCTGATGGACCCATTTTACCATATCTGGTTTGTGATATCCAGTGATTTTCTTATATTTACGGAAATGATTCATAGAAAATATAATATAAAAATAGCTTGATTTTATGTTCTATGGAAGATATAATCTAAATTACCGTGATTGAAAAACATCGGTGTGAATACATAATATGCGGTCGTGGCGGAATTGGCAGACGCGCACGGTTCAGGTCCGTGTGGGCTAACCCCCCGTGGAGGTTCGAGTCCTCTCGACCGCATCATAGCCTAACATTTACAGGTTCTTGGATTGGCTGGATGCCACCAAGAGCCTGTTTTTATATGGTTAAGCTGCGCGTACCATTATAACTATTTTATTTATACTGAAATATATATTTAATATAGTCTTTTGCACTCTGATCAATGTCTTCGTCGCTTGCTTGAAACGAGGCTCCGAAGACAGCGAAATAGGGTAATGTTATGGCGCCAACATGCACTGCGCTTGCCTTAAAAGGTGCTATAACTTCATCTACAGTAAAAGAAACGGAACCAGTAGGTAAGTAATTTTCTTTTTTATCGCCAATGGACATGGCTATCCCTAGCTTCTTTCCTTTTAACTTATCACCCTTTGAACCATAAGCCCATCCATGGGTAAAAACATCATCGAACCACTTTTTTAATAAAGGAGGGTAACTATACCAATACAAAGGGAATTGAAATATGACATTATCGTATGCTTCAAGTAGCTGTTGTTCTTTCAAAACATCAATGCTCCAGTTTGGATACTCTTTATAAATCTCATGAATTGTAATTTCATTGGTATATTGAAGTAATTCTTGTTTCCATCTTTGATTTACTCTAGAATCTTCAATATTGGGATGAGCTAAAATCACAAGAGTTTTCATCATAAATCACCTTTCTTACGTAACATATTTGCCTTTGTAGATGCTCTATTATTATTCTGTATGCTTCAAAAAAGTAAATACACACAATAAAGTAAGATAGTTACTTGAAAGTATGCATTAGACTTAAAGTGAAGATATGCGATTATAGAATTAATTAGATAAACTTTGTTATTTTTAGCGTTGAAGAGGTGGTACTATGAAACAATATAATTTAGGCATAGAAGCAACACTTGAGATCATCGGAGGTAAATGGAAATCATTAATCATATGTTTATTAATGTCTGGTAGAAAAAGGACAAGTGAATTACAGCGTAGTATTTCAGGCATTTCTCAAAAGGTTCTTATACAGCAACTTCGCGAACTTGAAAAGGATGGTATCATAGGTAGACATGTGTATAATCAAATGCCTCCAAAAGTGGAGTATTATATAACGGAATATGGAATTACAGCAAATGAAATTATTGACTTAATGTGTTCTTGGGGAAGGGCTAATATCCAAATAAGACAACAGCAAGGAGAAGATGTGATGTTGTTAGAAAATGATTCAAAATCAATAGTGGAGTAAAAAAGCGTTGCAGACTATGATGTTTACGGTAGTTTTCTTCGGCTGTCTTCAAGTGTTATGTTATGTGTTGAGCCGCAAGCTGATTTGCTATATAGTTATGACTGGACAACCATTACATCCATATTAAATGAATGCTAAAGTAGGGGGACCCTTGCAATGATTATTAAACCGAAAATCCGTGGTTTTATATGTACGACTGCACATCCTGCAGGATGCGCGGCTCATGTTAACCGTCAGATCAACTACATCAAAGAAAGCACATCAATACAAGGAGCTAAAAAGGTGCTTGTGATCGGAGCATCTACTGGATACGGGCTGGCTTCTCGTATTGCTGCGAGCTTCGGTCTGGGAGCGGACACCATAGGGGTATCCTATGAACGTCCTGCATCAGAGGGGCGCACGGCTTCAGCAGGCTGGTATAATACGGTAGCCTTTGAAAGAGCGGCCAGAGCAGCTGGCTACATAGCAGAAAGCATTAATGGAGATGCTTTTTCTCATGAAATTAAGCAGGAGACGTTGAAGCTGGTAAAGGAAAAGCTGGGCAAGGTAGACCTGATTGTATATAGTGTCGCTTCACCGCGACGGACACATCCCGAAACGGGTGAGACCTTTAATTCCGTTCTCAAGCCTATCGGACAGTCTTTTTCTAATAAAACAGTGAATACGAATACAGGTGTCGTATCAGAAATTACGCTAGAACCGGCTACGCAGGAGGAAATTGAGAACACCATTACGGTAATGGGTGGCGAAGATTGGTCCTTGTGGCTGAAAGCGTTGGAAGAAGCTGATCTGCTGGCTGAAGGGGTAACCACACTGGCTTACTCGTATATTGGTCCCGAAATTACGGAGGCTATCTATCGTAAAGGAACCATTGGCCAAGCTAAAAATGATTTGGAAGCTACAGCACATACTTTAACAAGGCAATTGGAGCGTTATCATGGAAAAGCTTACGTTTCTGTGAATAAAGCTTTGGTTACACAATCCAGTTCGGCTATTCCAGTCGTACCTTTGTATATTTCTTTGCTGTTTAAGGTCATGAAGGAAAAGGGACTGCACGAGGGATGTATTGAGCAGGCACAACGTCTGTTCGAGACGCTATACAGTGGGTCCACTGTGGAAACGGATGAAGAAGGACGCATCCGTCTGGATAACTGGGAAATGAGAGACGATGTGCAGCAGGCTGTCAAAGCGGCTTGGTCCGAAATCACTACAGAAAATGTATCTGAATTGGGTGATCTCGAACAATACCGTCTGGATTTCCTCCAATTATTTGGATTCGGGTTTGATGAAATTGATTATGAATTAGACGTTAATCCATAGGTTGATACACTTTCATAAGTGATATTTGTAAAACAAAAACGGGTACTCTCAAGCGATGCAATTGCTTAAGAGACCCGTTTTTTATGTATATTGGCAAAAAACAAGTTGCACTCGTTTTCACTAACGGCATTTATCGAGAATTAGATGTGGAAAGTGACTTACGGTGCAGTAAGCGAAAAACGGCAATGGTAATGACAATCCCCGCAACGCCAAAGACTGCAACAGAAGTCAGAGCTCGATAGGCTTGCCAGCCGAACAAAAATGCAATACCACTGCCAAACGTTGTACCTGCCAGTAAACCAAGTGCGCAGGCAATATCCGTTCCAAATTTCATAAACATGTTCCTTTCGAATGTATAAATTAAAAAGCAACTTGTACTTTTTCGCTGGACTTGGACATACACTTGTGCGTACAATTAAATAGTAATCGTTTTCAAACGGAATCTATTAATCATTATGGATCATTCTTGTGCAAATTATTCCTTTTTCAGGAGGTAGATGAAATGAATATGAATGAGCAGATCAAGCTGTGGAACGAAGAGGCGCAGGCTAGTAACGCTGATCATCCTCATCGAAAGGTTGAATTGTTTATTGAGGTACGGGATGGAGCACTGGAGTCTGTTGTTCCTTATCTGAACCAACAGGATTATCGTCATGTAACTCTGATAGAAGATGAGCATACTTCGGCGGCGGCTGGAACAAAAGTGGCTGAGCTGATTCGTGAGGCAGGTTTGACAGTTGATGTCGTCCGCTTACCTCCGAATGCTGTAGGGGATGTTATTGCTGATGAAACCTACATTATGAAGGTGCTGCTGGGTGTGGCGGATAAGAGTCAGGCTGTACTTGCTGTAGGCTCCGGCACGATTCATGATCTGGTTCGCTTCGTATGTTATAAAATGAATCGTCCGTTCTTGTCAGTACCGACGGCTGCTTCGGTGGATGGTTTTACCTCCGCAGGCGCACCACTAATTGTGGATGGCAGCAAGCAGACATTCCAAGCAGTTCCGCCAGAGGCGATCTTTGCTGATTTGTCCGTGCTGGCAAATGCGCCACAGACAATGACTGCGGCCGGTTTTGGCGATATGCTTGGTAAGTTCACCTCACTAGCGGACTGGCATGTTTCCAGAGATTTGGGAAACGAGCCATTTTCACCTGTGGCTAATCGCATTACTGAGGAGGCTCTGCGTGACTGTGTAGAACATGTCGATGAGATTGCGGCAGGTAGCAAGGCTGGGGTCGAGGTATTGATGAATGCGCTGATTGCATCCGGTATTTCGATGCTGATGATAGATCATTCTCGTCCAGCGTCAGGGGGAGAGCACCATATTTCCCACCGAATTGAAATGGATTTTATCGCAGAGGGACGCAAGCAAGTTTTGCATGGTGCCAAAGTGGGCGTAGCATCCGCATTGCTGTCTGACCTGTACAGGGATTTAGCAGCCAGTCAGGATGAAGAGGCATTTAAGGTGTATCGGGAATTGCCTACGTCGGAGCAGATGCGCGCATGGCTGGCTCAGGTCGGAGGCCCATCTACCATTGCCGAGCTCGGGGTTACGGAGGAACAGCTCGCTCGTGCATTGCGCACGGCTCATACCTTGCGTGATCGCTATACTGGACTCAAGTATATGAATGAACATCAATTGCTTCGTTCGTAATGTGTAACATCTACACAAATTGTCCTTAGATATTCGGCCAGTTAATGTGTGGCAAGGAAGGGATAAGCGAATGGGTTTACACCTCCGGCAGCAATACGACGATATCCTGTTCCTGTAACATTTGTATGTACAAATGAACGGTATGCTATAATCGTGGAATATGAACAGGTACACGATATTGCAAGTACGGAGGAAATTATGGCGCCCAAATATATACAAGTTAAACAGGAAATTTTGTCATGGATTCATTCATCTAAACTGGAACCACAAAGCCAGCTTCCATCTGAGCATGAAATGTCTGAACAATTTGCCGTTAGTCGGCAAACGGTGCGTCAGGCGCTGGGTGAGCTGGTGCAGGAAGGCTGGCTGTTTCGGATGCAGGGCAAGGGAACCTTTGTCGCGACACGGGACAGCAAGCAGCCCGAAGATCCAAAGACGATTGGAGTCATTACAACCTATATATCGGATTATATTTTCCCATCCATTGTACAGGGAATTGAATCTAAATTGAGTCGTCAGGGCTATAAGATGCTGCTGTCAAGCACAGGTAATGACCCTGAGCAAGAAAGTCAGTGCCTGGAAATGCTATTGAGTCAACCGCTGAGCGGAATTATTATCGAACCGACCAAAAGTGGAGAACGTAACCCCAATCTGAACTATTATTTAACCGTGGAAAATCGCCAAATTCCTTATTTGATGATCAATGCGCGTTATGAGGAAATGGATGCGCCATGTCTGCGGGTAGATGATGAAAAGGGTGGTTTTTTGGCGGCCGAGCATCTGATTAAGCTGGGACATCGACGCTTGGCTGGGTTTTTCAAAACCGATGATATGCAGGGGATTCTTCGTATGAAGGGATTTTTGGCCGCTCACCGCAAATATGGAGTGACATTACACCCGAACGCAGTAACGACTTACCGGACAGAAGAAAAAAATGAGATTCCGCTACAACGTGCGTCTAGGCTGCTGGCGATGGAGGCGGGTGAGCGTCCTACTGGCTGGGTGACCTATAATGATGAGTTGGCTGTTCGACTCCTGGATATTGTACGTTCGGTGGGCCTGAACATTCCCAATGATCTATCGTTGGTTGGGTTTGATGATTCATTTTTGGCGACAGCAACGGAAATCAAGCTAACGACAATTCGGCATCCAAAGGAAGAGTTGGGGTTACGTGCTGCCGATACCATGCTGTCGATGATTGAAGAGAAGGGGTACCATGAAGAAGATCGTCAGTTAATTCTACCTCCTGAGCTCATCGTTCGTGAATCTACGGGGCCTGTCCAGGTCATGCCTGGAGAACACTAGGCTGGAAGATCAGTCGGTTTTATTTCTTAACATGTAAGGACAAGTTAGTAAGTATACAGCTTTAACGCTTAATATTTGATGGCATGTTTCTCGTCATACCGAACAGTCTGTTTTCTGGATTGCAGAAATAGGCTGTTTTTGTTATATTTTTTCTGAAAATGAGTACATAAATCTATCGAGAAAATACATAAAAAAAGACTAGCTAAGTTGTACGTACAATCATATAATGAAAGCGGAACCAAGGATAAAGGGTCGTTAAGACCTTCCTGTAATTTTCCATTTGAAGTTAGTTTCAGTCACCTCCTCCATTGCAGATTTCAGAAATGATAGTAAAAGGTGTGTCTTATACATATTAGAACAATTGAAAAAGGAAGTATGGAAGGCCAATTTGGCTCTTCCAAGGCGTGGCCTATGAAGAACTGAAAGCGGAGCAACTGGTTGTACTGATTCTACAAGACGATATTGTTGAGGTTGACCTTCGGCCTTCGTCAGATACGCCTACACATCATCTGGCATTGTACCGTTCTTTCGTTCGGAATCCAGAATTCACCTTAGTGGATCTGGCGCTGCTGGGTAAGCATTTTCTGCACAAGCATGGGCGAATGCTTATTATGGTCAAACGAAAAAGGAGGAGGCACACAAATGAGCAAGTATACAATTGGTGTCGATTATGGAACGGAGTCCGGCCGTGCGGTTATTGTTGACCTGTCTGACGGAGCTGAAATTGCTACACATGTAACACCTTACCGTCATGGAGTTATGGATGAAGTGCTGCCTGGTAGCGGACGCAAATTGGAAATGGATTGGGCGCTGGAACATCCGGCTGATTATATTGAAGTGCTGACTATTTCTATACCTGCCGTTATGAAGGAGACTGGCATTTCTCCAGACGATATCATCGGGATCGGAATTGATTTTACAGCATGCACGATGCTGCCGATTGACGCGCAGGGACAACCGTTGTGCTTTGACGAGAACCTGAAAGATAACCCGCATAGTTGGGTGAAACTGTGGAAGCATCATGCAGCACAGGATGAAGCGGACCGTTTAAATGCCATTGCCTCGCAGCGAGGAGAGGTGTTTCTGCCCCGCTATGGAGGGAAAATTTCTTCCGAATGGATGATCGCAAAAATTTGGCAAACTCTGAACGAGGCACCGGACATTTATAATCAAACAGACCTCTTTGTAGAAGCGACCGACTGGGTAATTTCCCAGCTTAGCGGGGAACTGAAACGGAATCAGTGTACAGCTGGGTACAAGTCTATTTACCATCATCGCTAGGGTTATCCGGATCGTGAATTTTTCAAAGCGCTCGATCCGCGTTTAGAAAATTTAACGGATACAAAGCTGCGCGGTGAGATTTATGATTTGGGTGCCCGTGCGGGTGGATTAACAGAGGATATGGCTGCAAAACTCGGACTGAATCCGGGAACGGCAGTAGCGGTAGGCAATGTGGATGCACATGCGGCTGTTCCGGCAGTAGGCGTCGTCACACCAGGCAAGCTGGTGATGGCGATGGGAACTTCCATTTGCCATATGCTCCTCGGTAAGGAAGAAAAAGAAGTAGAGGGTATGTGTGGCGTTGTAGAGAACGGAATTATTCCGGGCTATTACGGGTATGAGGCTGGACAATCGGCGGTAGGAGACATTTTCGCATGGTTTGTGGATCATGCTGTTCCGGGCGAAGTGAAGGAGCAGGCAGCTACGGAAGGTGTGAACGTCCATGTATGGCTGGAGCGTAAAGCGGCTGAATATAAACCGGGCGAAACCGGATTGCTGGCCCTGGATTGGTGGAACGGTAACCGTTCTCTGTTGGTCGACACCAACCTGACGGGGCTGATTGTCGGGTATACGTTGCTGACGAAGCCAGAGGAAGTGTATCGTACATTGCTGGAAGCAACTGCGTTCGGAACACGTAAAATTATCGATGCGTTCCATCATAACGGCGTGCCAGTAGACGTATTGTATGCGTGCGGTGGATTGCCGCAGAAAAATCGTCTTTTGATGCAAATTTATGCGGATGTAACCGGACGTGAGATTAAGGTGGCGGCTTCCACCCAAACTCCTGCATTGGGTGCGGCCATGTTCGCAGCAGTGGCTGCGGGAGTTGAAGCTGGAGGGTACAACGATATCGTCGAAGCAGCGCTTCATATGGCTCGTGTACGGGACGAGAGCTTCAAGCCGATCCCTGAGAACGCGGCCGTGTATGATAAGCTGTACGAGGAATACAGCCGTCTTCACGACTACTTTGGACGTGGAGGCAACCCGGTGATGAAAAAGCTAAAGACCATCAAGGAAGAAGCCAGATGTTCAACTGAAACGGCAAGCATTTATTTTTAAGAAGCTGACAAAATATAAGCAAGAAGTATTTAAAACTCTGTTATCTAAAAAGCACAGTACACCGAGGAATCGGCAGACTGTGCTTTTTTTTGCATTTTATATTCTGTGAATTACATGATGTGAAAGTCTCAGTGGATGAAAGATGGTAATGCGTTCCTTTCAAAGACTTTCATGAAAATTACAATCGTTTCGTTTTTACGGACATTTTTACTTTTTCAGCATGGCATCAGCAAACAAAATGGATTTTGGAATACGGAAAAACTGTTCCGCCTGATCCTGGAAGGTTTGCGAAGGAACGGTACCCTGATGCAACCATTTCCGAAATGTACCGGGGTGAACGCCAATCCAATGACTCACATCGGTCACCGAAATATCATGTACCATGCATAGACCCGCCAAGATCCGATTTTTAACCGGAGAACGAGTCACAGTCCGTTTCATAAAACGGGACGGCGATGGTTGACAGATGAGTGGTGAACGCCGGACAACCTCTTCATTAAATAGAATATGGTGCGGATAACCAAGTGTATTACACGTCTTTTCCAGATTAGTGTTGCCGGGAATGCGTCCTTCATATACCCACGCACTGACACTACGGGAGGAAATGGAAAGCTCCTCGGCAAGTTGGGACAGTTTAATGTCATTAGCCATCAAAACGGCAAGCAAAACGCGATTGCGCACTTGACAGCGTGTTGGTTTACGAAAACGTTTGACACGCACGCCTTTTCCCAAATATTTGCGATTGATCAGAGACCACGCCTGAATGGAATGTTTATCTTGTTGTTTAGGCATATACCCTCCGATTTTTTTTAACCACATACTACTATACCCGAAGGGGGCTTTGCAAGTGACTCCTCTCCTGATTTTCTTTTAATCCCATGGGCTTAACCGGTTTATGGAAAATAAGGTCCATTTGGCCTATAAAAATGGAAGTTTAAGGTGTCGATATATTAAATTGTGACATTTTTTATGGAAATGAAGGTAATATGTTCTTCTCTTATGATTGTAAGGATTATAGTGACTAATAAAAATGTCATTACAATTAATCCTGCAGTACCTTCACTAGGTAAATATGGTTTAAGTGATAGGAACTATACTGCAAGAGCAACGAATTATGTAGTTACGGACGAAATTTTGAACAAGACTTTGGGTGAAGTAGGCACTGGAAAAACGGTTTACTTACCTACGCAGTATAAAATTAAGTGGTGGCACTCTAAAGCATATAAGGCTTGGTAAATGGTCAGAAACCATAAAATGGACTCCGTAATAAATGCTTTGAAGGAGAAGAGGTATAAATGAAAGTGAAAAAAACATTGTTATATCTAAGTATTCCGTTGTTGTTGATATTTGCAATCATATTGTTCATTGCTTTACCTTGGCTTCTAATATTCATAGGGAATCAATTAGAACCTAATCCTTCACACCCTGAAATCACATATGGGAAATTTCCATTTCGTTTGGAATATGAAATTAACGGGCAACGAAAGGTTATTCAAGATACGTTAATATGCGAATATGATGGCATTGGTTCAAATGAAGCTAGCGGCAAATATCGTAAGTGGAAGGAAAGATTAGCCGGTGGAGATAGATTACTACCGGTGCTAGAAGTCAATAGCAGAATAGAAATATCCTATTATCCAGGGATTGCAGAGTACTATATGGGTGATTTGGATAGCACTGACGAGTATCAGCAAACCGTTGCTGACTCTATATTTATTGAACAAGAAGGCATTATCATTAAAAAAGATGGAAGGGTTTTTGAAAATGATGGAAGGACTATTAACACTCAATTTTCCAATTCAAATGAATTACTTGATAAGTACCGTATTAAACTGATAAGCTGGGACTCTACTCCACCAATCAAGGATAATTTTCCTGAGGCCAAATAATAAGGAAGATGAAAAATTCCTTTTTTCGAGAAGGGGCTTTATTAGACCACAAATGAGACTAATTCTCGCTTGTTTTGCAATAACCAGTTTTCAACGCGTGTATATTATGTCATTATCAAAGCTGCAAAGGACGACTATACAAGTAACTTAAAACTAAATTATAAAGCACTTGAAATTCCTTATAGTGATTTCAGGTGCTTTTTTTTGCGTCTCCGTATAATTCTATAAATCTAGTAACCTAACTATGACATTTGGCGAGATAAAACATCTTAGCTGGAGAAGGTATCCAATCCATATCATTACTCGGTTGAGCTATGGGGCAGCACCACAGAACTTCAATATTTGCGAGCCATGTACTAAAATCAATAAATTTATTATATTTTTTTATTGAAACATTACTGGTAAAATCTATTCGATTAATTTGGTGATACTAATACAAGACTCAAATCAACTGACTAATGGAGATTATTCTACTATATGGTTTCCTATTGTAATTTTTATTCTTTTTATAAATAATTTTTGAATAGGTTGTTGGCATAGTAGTTGCTTTACATTGTTAATAGCAGAATTGAATTGTACAGTTTGATTTTATTCAGGGAGAAAGAGTGGATATGAATATCGTATTGACTTAATCAATCCTTTTCAGAGGAACAGTCGGGAACAATTGCATTTGAAAAATGTGTCAACCGGTGGAGGTAGCGAAGGCTGGGATTGGAGATTTTAAAACCGACAAAAGTACCGAATAATATGAGTTGTCTACATTGGATGAAAATAACAACAGTAAGTATGGTATGATTCCTAGAGTTTTTTTAATAGATGTAGAGGCTGGAAGTGCACAAGTATTGAAGTAGAATTTTGGATTATTTAACCACATGGGGAGTCTTTATAAACTTAACTTTGGAAGTAGTGACCAAAATGCTGGTTACAATTATTTCATGAGGATTACAACAGCCAATCAATAAAGAGTATGAGGGTGTCATTATGAGTAAATATATTTGTGCAGTCTGTGGTTATAATGAGTTGAATTATCCTCAATGGGATAAACATGGTTTTCCAACTCACGAAATATGTAATTGTTGTGGATTTGAGTCTGGATTTGATGATGATGCAAAGGACATTCCAGAGTCAATCGAAGAATATAGGATTAGGTGGCTAAGTGAGGGGGCTAACTGGTTTAGCTCATCAAAGACCAAACCTTTGAATTGGAACTTGGCGATACAGCTAAAAAGAATCAATGTGGATATTTCTAAATAGTATAATTTGACTTAGAACCCACTGTAGTTTACGGCCTTGAGAGGAGTAAATCCCCTCAAGGTCTTTCTTTTACCGACACCCGGTGCCAAATGAATGGGGCGGCTAAGTCCAAACGAACTTAACCCTCTTTGCTCCCGTATGATATTCCTCTAGTATGCCTGTACACAATACCAGATAGTTTCGTGTTGTGGTCTTTGCTATTAAAACTTCTTGACTGATAATAAATCTATGATCCTGATCAATATGTTCCAATGCATTTTTAATACATTGACCCGATGACAGGTAGAACCACATTGGATTACTATTATTTCGAATGAATAGGATGATGAATTTGAAAATAAATTTTAAACAGCCTTATGGTGTGATTAAGCATAATATGTCAACAGAGAACATTGCTGACTTGATAAGCTTATTTATTGAAAATGATTCAATTGTATTATTTTCCTTTTACGAAAGGAATATGGATTTATTTGATGTAAATACACAGGAATTCATCTTAGAGAGGTGTGTTTTTGTGAATTCTGAGTGGGTATTGCCATGGGGAGAACCTATACCTCATTGGGATGAACCGAATCAGACACCGCCGAAAATAATGTGGTTTTCGGCGGTGAAAAAAGAAGAAATTATTAAAGCAATTGAAATTGATAATTTATTTAGATGTATTGTCATTAAGAAGGGTTCAGATTTTAAACAACATTTCAATGTTTTATTCCATCAGGAATATTATTCGTCTATTGATGAGGAAGACTACGAATATTATTTAGGATTTACAAATAAGGATTTGTTTCTTGCTAATTATCTGGATGAAGTTAAAAAGAGGTTCGAGGTATCATTAATAGAATAGGCAAATGGAAGACCTTGGGGCCTGCAATCCTCAAGGTCTTTCTTTATATGAACACCTAATACCAAGTAAATGGGTTGAATGATACTCCTTTATGACAATCCCATAGTCTATTAGAAACCCAAAATCTTCAGATAACACTGTATCTTGCTCCAAGTACCTTACCTCCATTTTTTTTCGGTAGTTTCTAATTCCATTAAAAGAATCTACTACCCACTTGTACTTCTAAACACAGTCGATTTATTCACAACTTTGTAACCTTCTCTGGCAGGGGGGTTGCGAGATTGTTTTCAAATTGTTTTACTATATTTACCTACTATAGTCTGGTAATCTATTAGTATATATAGGGGGAACGAAAAGACGTCCGGTTCAGTCGGTTGAGATGCGTTTATGTTCTATATGTTGAGTGAATGTCTATATTGCCATGTCTATATCGTCATGTCTGTATAACTTCATAGACAAGCTAGAGATAGCTCCCGCACATTATAAAATACAGCACAGGATGGTGTAATGAATGAAGCTTTTAAATGCAAAATGGATGGCTGTATGCTTGATGGCAATCTGTTGTTTGGGTTTGCTAGGTATACATACGAATACGGCGAGTGCACAAGCGAAGGCTCCTTTGCTGGGGGTCAATGATGTGTTGCTAGATTCGAATACCATTCAGCCCGTAATGAAAAATGATAAGTTGTATGTTCCTATCGTTACATTAGGGCAAAAGATGGGGATTTCTACTTCGGCCAGCGGCAACACATTGGTACTGACTGGACATAATCGCAGCTTTACGCTGGATTTGAACAAGGGGGATGTGTTCGAGCGTGGAGATCGTACAATGGTGCCCATTCGCACTTTGACCGATGCGTTTGGCTTCACTATTACGCTTCCAACAAGTAATCTGTATCGAATTCAGAACGCAAATGCTAGTTTGTCTGATGCTCAGTTTTTGAATACATTCGCAACAGAAATTAAACAGTATGCAGCTGTCAAACCGGACAAAGCCAGCAATACTGGCAACAAGGGAACTGCCTCATCATCCAGTCGTACAATCTATTTGAGCTTTGACGATGGTCCAACGGCGCACACGTCGCAGCTGCTGGATATTCTGGACAAATATAATGCCAAGGCTACGTTTTTCATGCTGGGACCTGAAATTCGTCAACATAGCGCGGTGATGAAGAGAATGGTAGACGCAGGGCATGGTTTGGGTCTGCATGGGATGACACACCAGGTGAAAAAGATTTATGCATCCCCTGCAGCAGCATTGGCAGAGATGAATCAGGATAACGAAATTTTATTTATGGCTACAGGAAAACGCACTTCTTTGATTCGTACACCTTATGGCAGCAAACCCTATTTGAAGAAAGCATACCGCGATCAACTGACGGGCGCAGGCTATCATATTTGGGACTGGAACATTGATTCCAATGATTGGCGTTATACTAAAAATCCAGAGCATTTTGTACAGACTGTCCTAAGTGATATTAAGAGATTGAAAAAGCAAGGCAGAACACCAGTCGTTCTTATGCATGATAAGCCATCTACGATCAAGGTGCTTCCACAAATCATGGCTGCTTTGCAGAAAGAAGGCTATTCGTTCGAGCCGTTGAATGATAACATGACTCCGCTTAATTTTTGGAATGATCATCGTTAATTGAATAGCATGAAAGAAAAGACACCTTTTCAACCATTTATATAGTGGTTGAAAAGGTGTCTTTTTGTTGTATTTGCTTGGAGTTGTGAAGTTTGCAGCACGCTTTATATGAATCTATGAATTCATGTCTATGCACAGGTCATATGACTTTACGGGTTACCATGTCGCTGCATATATTACAGTAACCGCCCCGAGAGGAGGAGAGGTATGAATATTAATCCGAATATGTTTAGTATGATTTGCGCTACCGCAGGAGCCCTTATTACGTTTGCCTTTGGCGGCTGGAATCAGCTAATGGTGCTATTCACGGTTGCAATGGCTGTTGATTATGTGACTGGAGTCGCCGCAGCAATTAAGACTGGGCAAGGTTTGAGCAGTAAAGCCGGCTTTTGGGGGCTGGCGAGAAAGGCTTTAATGCTAATGGTGATTTCTTTGGCGCATCACGTGGATCTCCTGATGGGTACCGAAATCATGAAAGGGGCGACGACGTATTTTTATTTATCCAATGAATTAATCTCTATTACGGAAAACTGTTCACGAATGGGTCTGCCGCTCCCACCGAAGCTCAAGAATTTTTTTGCCCTATTAAAGGACAAGGAGTCTGATGGTAAAAATGGTGGAAAAGATCGCTAGAATTACAAAGTTTCTTTCCGTATGTGGGGCGTTATGATAAAATTTTCAAGAGAACATTTTTAAGATAAGGAGCCTATACGCATGATTAAACATATTGTTTTGTTCAAATTGAAAGACCGCTCCCCTGAAAGCATTGAGCACACAGCATCCATTTTGCGCAGTATGAACGGCAAAATCAAAGAGCTGCTGTCACTCGAAGTAGGTACGGATGTGATTCGTTCGGAACGTTCTTATGATATTTCCCTTACCGCTGTTGTCGAAACACTGGAGGATTTGCAAACGTATCAGGTACACCCTGTGCATCAGGAAATTATTGTACACATGAATGAAGTGAAGGATGTATCTATCGCAGTTGATTATGAAATCTAAAGCGATTACTGGAGGTGCAGGACCTTGTATTATGTCAACCGGGAACAAATTGAGCTTCGACTAGGGGCTGTTCCCGACATTGTCGCCGGACTTCGCCAGACTTCTGCTGCCTGGAACGGCGATCTGTTGCAGGGACTAGTGCAGGAGCGCTGCCTTCATCTGGCGATTGAGACGGTAACGGACGTAGGAAGCTATATCATCGACGGATTTATTATGCGTGACGCCAGTAGCTATGAGGATATTATCGGTATCATTCATGAGGAAGGTGTACTGGATGATACCGTATTTCATTCGCTAGTAGAGCTGGTAGGCTTACGTAAACCCCTAGTACAGGAGTACTTTCATTGGGACCGGACAAGCCTTCACCCGCTTACACCAAAGCTGCCTGGGTTGCTGGAGCTTTTTTCATCTAACGTGCATGATTATTTAAATAAGGAATTGGGTCCCCAGCCCGAGGGAGTGTAAAGGCAAAAGTGACGGATAAGTATATCGTACCCGAAATGCCCACTAGGCGCATGATCATGACATTATTGAAAACCCAGGGACCTGTGGGAGTCGGAAGCTTGGCAGCTCAATTGGGCATTACCGAAATGGGAGTGCGCAGGCATCTCAAATTGATGGAGCAGGATGGTCTGATCGTGGCTACGATCGTGAGACAGGCGATGGGACGCCCGACGTTTTTATACAGTCTGAGCGAGCAGGGAAGCGAGCAGTTTCCTCGTAATTATGATCATCTGTTACTGGAACTGTTAGAGGAGCTGGATGAAGAACAGGGAATGGAAGCTGTTTACTCGCTGTTTGATGGTAGAAAACGTAAAATGATGAAGCGCTACGCCCCTCACATGGAGGGGGAGACTACACTGGCTTCACGTGTGGAAAAGCTTTCGGGCATCCAAAATGCTTCCGGATATATGGCAGAGTGGCGCGAGGAAGAGGATGGTAGCTACTCAATTGTGGAATACAATTGTCCTATCTCTCAAATTGCAGGCCGTTACCGCAAGGCTTGTGAATGCGAGCAGCAAATGTTTGAGGAGCTGCTTGATGCCGAGGTTGTTCGTGAGGATTGTTTAGCGGATGGGGGCCGCTGTTGCCTGTATCGTATCCGCTCTAAAAAAAAGTAAAACTTTTCAGGCTTGTTTTCTGTATCATGACAAGCTCTCCATGCTTATAATGCACTAACAGATGGGCATTCGCCCGGGCACAAGGGAGAGATGATGATGAAGGAGAACTGCAAAAGTTTTATCCGAGGCGCGTTGGCAGGCAGCATTGTTGGTTCGGTTGCTGCTTTGTTATTTGCCCCTAAGTCAGGTCGTGAGCTGCGTCAGAATATTACAGATCAGGCGCGCAACGTAAGTGATAAGGGACAGGAGCTAGCGGGGAAAATTTCAGACACCTCAATTGAGTATACTGACAAAATTAAGGAGACAGCCTCAGCCGTCATTCATGAAATCGGGCAATGGCGTAAAAAGGGTGAAATTGTTCCTGAGGTTAGTATTTCATCAGCGACTGTTCAAGAAGATACGGAAAAAGATGCTCTGTAACGGTCTGTAAAAACGTAGGTGAAACACTGAATACAGTTTGAATTCGTGGCTTCTCCCGTTGGGGTGGAGCCTTTTTATTGATCACTTCCTCGTTTTAGGGTAATCTTTTGGGGTACCTTTTACACGAATACGACATAAGGTATGTAGCAACGGATAGCTTTCCGAGATGAAACAACTCATATTTGAACAAAAAAGGAAGCGGTGTGTACGTGCAGCAAGCGATTGCAATATTGGATTCCGGTGTAGGAGGTTTGACGGTTGTAAAAGAAGTCATGCGTCAGCTTCCGCGGGAAAAAATCATTTATTTTGGAGACACTGCGCGCACTCCGTATGGCCCCCGACCATCGGAAGAGGTTAAAAAATTTACAGAGCAAATGGTTGATTTTCTGATCCAATTTGATCCGAAAGTCATTATTATTGCTTGTAACACGGCTACTGCCGCGGCATTGGACTATATAAGCCAAAAGGTATCCATTCCGGTGATCGGAGTCATTCACCCCGGGGCTCGTGCTGCGATCAGCGCGACTGCTACCGGGCATGTCGGGGTGATTGGGACTGTCGGTACGATTCGAAGCGGAGCGTATACAGCTGCGCTCAAGCAATTGTCTCCTTATGTAGACGTGGTGAGCCATGCTTGTCCTGCGCTTGTTCCATTAGTGGAACAAGGGTTATTCCGCTCCAAGACGACATCGCAGGTTGTGGAGGAGACATTGAGACCTATTCAAACGTATCCGATTGATTGTCTGATTCTTGGTTGTACGCATTATCCTTTTTTGAAGGAAACGATTCAAGAAGTCATGGGACCTGCAGTAAAGCTCATAAGCTCGGCAGATGAAACGGCGCGTGAGACGAGCACCATTTTGTATAACAAAGGCAAGTTGGAAGCTGGGGACGAGACGCCGGTACATCAGCTTTTTTGTTCCGGCGATCCTGAATTGTTCCAGCGCATTGCCGCACAGTGGCTCGGGGAGCAAATTCGCCAAACGCCTGTCGTCTGGCAAGTCACCAATTTGGATTAACGAGACAACCGACTTTTTTTGTCATTGGACAAATGAAGTCGGTTGTTTTGCTTTTCGCTACATCAAGACACGCCGCGTCTGCATAACATGCAGTAAGGCAGATGGAAGGGGCGTAGTAAGATGAGGGAATATATCGTTCAAAAAGGAGATACATTGCACCGGGTCGCCTCGGCTTTTAAACTATCGGCGGATACTTTAATCGTAGATAATCCGTGGGCCGCCACGCAACCCTATCTGATTAGTGGTCAAGTGTTATATATTCGTCCGTCTACGGATCGTAAATACGTTATTCAGCCTGGTGAGTATGCAAGACAGATTGCCAAGCAGTTTGGTGTGGAGCTTGATGAGTTACGGCTAGCCAATCCAGAACTTGCGGAGCATGATTTTACGGAAGGAAAAACAATTGTTATTCCTGAAAACCATCAGGATCAGATTGTACGATTACGTGGAGAGTATGGATATGAAGATTTAAAGGAAGACCTAGCGGCCTTGGCCCACAGATATCCATTTATTGAAGTTGGCAGCATTGGCACCAGTGTCATGGGGAAGGATATTCCTTATGTACGTATTGGGCAGGGAACGCGTAAAATTCATGCCAATGCTTCTGTTCATGCTAATGAATGGCTGACGACGCCTTGTTTGCTGCGTTTTATAGAGCAATATGCACAAGGGATCGATGGGACTAGAGAACATACAGGGACCTCTCAATGGGTGTATGGAGGTTCTCCGCGGGATCTGCTGGAGCATACATCCTTATGGGTGGTCCCGATGGTCAACCCGGATGGGGTAGAGCTGGTGCAACAAGGTGTACTCCCAACTCATCCGTTGTATCATGACCTCGAAAAGTGGAATGAAGGACGTGCTGATTATCGCGGTTGGAAGGCCAATATTCGTGGTGTTGACCTCAACGATCAATTTCCGGCATATTGGGAAGAAGAGGTACGCAGACGCGGTAAAACAGGTCCGTCTCGACGAGACTATGCAGGACCTGCACCTTTGTCTGAACCAGAGTCCAAGGCGCTTGCCGATCTGACGGAGCGCGAACAGTTCGACATGGTGTTATCCATACACAGTCAGGGACAGGAGATCTATTGGAATTACCGGGATCTAGAGCCTAAGGAGAGCCGAGATTGGGCCTTACGGCTAGCTGCCGCAACAGGGTACCGGGCAGTAAAACTGGGTGGTAGCGATGCAGGGTACAAGGATTGGTTTATACAGCGATTTGGTAAACCAGGGTTTACCGTTGAAGTCGGTCTAGGTGTAAATCCGCTGCCCATGCGTGATTACGATGATATTGCAGCAGAAGTGGGCATGTTAATGGCAACAGTGCTGTCATGGTAAAAAATTCGGCCTACTGAAACGTATCGAATCATTTGCGCGTATTAGGAGGAACACGTTTTTTATAAGTGTTCCTCTTTACATGTCCCTTCAATGGGGTATATATACTTAGGAGCATTGGAAATGGAGTGAACAACCTATGAAGTGGAAAAGACTACTATCTCTCCGTCAATGGTCACATGTATTTCGTCGTATGCCCCGATTTATTACTTCATCAAGGATTCCGCTGGGAGAAAAATTACTCTTTGCGGTGCCTGTGTTGCTCTATTGGGTATTACCTGATGTCATGCCGTTTATGCCCATCGACGATATTGGTGTGACGCTATTGCTTATGAATTGGTTTGTCACCCGTGCCGAACGAAAATATCCAGATGTGCTTGAAAAACAGCATGTACGTGTTCGGTAGATAAGCTTATGAATTTCGTGATTGCGATTTTTCACGATTTTCTTTACAATAGGAATATTGCCTTTTGCTATGCTGAACATGATTGTGATCTATTGGCTCATGATGATGCTTCAGGCGCAGCTGTGCCGCCGTAGTACCTCTTTCCCTCTGGGATAGAGGCTAATTATTTGAGTTGTTGATTTTACCCGCTAGGTTGTGTGGTGTGGATATGTATCCACTGAACCACATTTCATTTAATGAATATGAAGGAGATGAAGTTTGATGAACTGCAAAATTACTCGTAACGCAGCTAAAGTATTGAAACTTGAACTGGATAAGGAAGAGAACCAAGGGAAGAGCCTGCGCGTTGTTATTACTCATGCTCATGGAGATCATGCTCATTACGGGCTGGATTTGGACACGCCTAAAGAAACAGATACTGTCGTATCTACAGATAAAGGCATTGACGTCATTTTGGAAAACGGCCAGCCGCTGCTGGATGGTGTAAAAATTGATTACTTGTACTTCCCCGAAGAAGGATTTGTCATTACTAACCCTTCCCAAGGTAATCACGGCGACCACTAAGCCGGAGCTCGGAGGGATGACAGATGGCCAATGATATTCGCGTATGTGATGAATGCAATCATATCCGCTTGAAAACGATCTTGCCCAAGTTGCAAAAGATGGCACCAGATGCCGAGATCAAAATCGGCTGCAAATCGTATTGCGGTCCTTGTGGGAAACGGGCGTTTGTGTATGTGAACGGACGTTATGTGAGTGCGGCCACAGAGGATGAAGTATTGGAGAAAGCTGCGCGCTTTATCAAATAGTTCCAGTACGCAGCATTTGCAATTTTTGAATAGTTCCCCTTCTTCTGATCCATGCTAATGGATGTAGAACACTGCCCAGAAGGAGGTGTGACTCATGGCCCAATATGATTCCAATCTCGACAATCACAGCGTTGAGGCTCAAACACAAAACTCGGTGGACAGGCTGCACAATGCCGTCTCTCAAGCATTGTCACATCCGGCTGAGCAACTGATTGAACAGGCGGAGCAATCTCGCACTCATGCTGAACATGCCATACAGCAGGCGAAGGATAGCCTTGGTGACGATGCAGTAGAAGTTGCGGAGGACATGCTTGGTGAAGAGGTACAACGGCTTGAACAGGCTAAAAAAACGTTGCGTTCCTAAGCATTTGTGAATGGTAACGAGCGCAGTCGAGTGACAATCCATATAAAAAAGCACGATCCACAGCACTTACAAGCTGATGGATCGTGCTTTTTTGATATATACAGGGCGGTTATGCGATCGGCATCCTTAAAAGAGTTCGGGGAGGATGCTATGTCAGCAACCTCCCACAGAAGGTCTATTAGATCCAGAAGGAGTCGTTGTTACTTCTTTGTTTGTGGTTCCCATTCGCGAATAAGATCGTATGTGATGACCTGATCGGATATGTTCAACCGATTAAGAGCTTCGGTATAGCCCGGCCCGCAGGCATTGACATCTGTAGGCTGGCCTGTATTCAGGTTGTAACAGGTCCCTTTGGAGAATGTACCGTCCTCAGATGGAATGTAGTACACTCGGCCATCCGTGAAAGCACCACTACGCAGCACGACCATACGAGGCTTCCCGCTAAACAGATCGTTTCCCATAAAATGATATGGTTTTGTAGAAATCCCAAGCAGGTGCATTACGGAAGGCGTCAAATCCAACTGGCCTGCCGGTTCCGTATACGTTCCCGCCTGACTTCCGTCAGGAAGATGCACAAGTAATGGCACCTGATTCATGATTTTCTGCATGTCCAGATCTGTGAGTGGCTTGCCTAAAAACTTTTCATACAGTGCTTTGTCTTTAATAGAATTGTCATGATCCCCATAAAACATCAGGATCGTATTATCCCACAGTCCGTCTTTCTTCATCTGATCTACCAATTCGCCCAGAGCTTCATCCACATAATGGACGGATTTCAGATAATCTCCGAACATCGTACCTTCAAACTCGCCAACGTCCAAATCTACCGCGTCAGGTGACAGGTTGTACGGATGATGGCTCGAAATGCCGACCATATAAGCGTAGAACGGCTGCTTAACTTCGTTAGTGAGATCATTGAGCGTCTGACGGAAAAAAGATTTGTCTCCCAGTGACCAGCCCAGTGGCTCATCTATTTTAAAATCTTTTTTACTATAGAACTTGTCATAGTTCATCGCCTTATACATGGTGTAACGGTTCCAGAAGCTGCTGTCGTACACGTGAAACGCATTGGGACTATACCCAGTATCCTTCAAAATAGAAGGCAACGTATCGAATTTGTGGTCCGCATAACGGATAAATACCGAGCCTGTAGGGAGCGGATGCAGCGAAGCATGTGTAGAGAAGTCCGCGTCCGAAGTACGGCCCTGCGCAGTCTGGTGAAAATAATTATTAAAATACATGCTTTCTTTCGTCAGTTTGTCAAAGTTAGGCGTAATCGCTTGACCGTTGATCTGTTTGCCGATAAAAAAGTTCATGAACGCTTCAGCTTGAATGACCATCACGTTTTTGCCCTTATACTTGCCAGATAGATCATTTTTAACCTGAAGCAACTTCTGGTGCTGATTAAACCATTCCTTATCCTTATCGGATTCCGCTTGAGCCAATGTTGGCTGAGGCCCAAGATGATCCTGACCATAGCGGTAGATGTCATATCCATGAAATCCGATTAATCCGGTTACGTTGTACAAGGCCATCGACCACCAGTTGCCGACAAATATGCCTGTTGCCCACGTGGAGGTATAATATTTGATCGGCCCAAATGTCAATATATAGCCAATCAGGAAGGCCAATGCCCCTTTGGAGAAGCGAAGCAGAAACCTCTTATTGAACGAGCTTCGGGATGCTTCTAAGTAAGTATCATTCGTTGTAAACTGACGCCGTAAGGAAGCCACGAATATTACATACGGAATGAATAGAATCCAGTCTGCAAAAAAGAAAATGTCCTTCCAGTACATAAGGGATGCGATACTTCCGCCCAGAGAATCAACTTGTCCGGCTTGAAGTAAGACAGGAATCGTAATAAAATCCTGAAAATACCGATAATAAACCATGTCGGAATAAATGAGCGCGGTGAGCAACATATCGAGCACCACAAGAGCAATCAAACGTCCGCGACGTGGCAGCCACAAGGTCCAGAAGCTCACAAGTAATAGCGAACCAATAGCGATGACATAATCCAGCGGATTCATGTCAATATTTTGGGCATGCAGGTTATAGTGAATCAGTACGAGCTTGCCAATCATAAGTACAAAAAACAGACCTAATCCGAAATATCGAGACAGCAGCATTCTGCTGAACATGTTACCAGTGCGACTTGCACTGGCCGTGCGAATAACCAACACTTTACCCCCTCTGGCAGAAATGTTCGGCTAGTATAAACTACATATTAACGTAATGTTAAACCGAAATGCCTTTAATTATTATAGCGCTCATCCCGCACATTTCAATGATTACGTAAAGAAAGTACAGCACAAATCAGGCCAGAACAACGAACAGAGGGTTCGTTTCCTGGCCTAGGCTTCATCATATTTAAGGCTGCAACGGCGAAGTATCTTTGCGGCGCGGAGGCAGAGGGCCTAGATACTGATAGTATTGGCATTCGATCCGGCCGTTAAACAACTTCCGGCGTTTGTCTGCTTTACGGCCCCAATAATGCTCAAATTGCTTGGTGGAGCTGATGGCAAAGAAGGACCAAGTCTTCATTTCGGCTGCCGTGCGTGCGAGTGAACGGATCAGTTTTTCCACTTCGGATTGCTCGCTCAGTCTCTCGCCATAAGGTGGGTTTGTAATCATCACACCATATTGTCCTTCGAGTCTGACTTTAGTTACAGGCATCACCTTAAGAGGGATGTCTTTAGCAAAGCCTGCTGCTTTTACAGCTGCCTCAGCAACTTGTATGGCATTTGGGTCGATATCGCTACCTGCAATTTCAAAAGGAATGTCATCGCGGGTCAAATCCATCGCCTCGTCGCGAGCCTGATCCCATAATTCTCTGCCAATGACAGGCCAGTCTTCCGAGTTAAAGGTACGTCTCAGGCCTGGCGCAATGTTCCAGGCTTGCATGGCAGCTTCGACCAACAAAGTACCGGAACCGCAGCATGGGTCATAGAATGGTCGGTCAGGGCTCCAGCGACTAAGCTGAATAAGAGCAGAAGCCATCGTTTCTTTGAGAGGCGCTTCTGTAACGAGCTTACGGTAGCCACGTTTGTGCAGTCCTGGACCGGTCGTATCAAGTGTCAGCAACGCACGATCATTCAATAGAATGACCTCAATGACGTAACGAGGGCCATCTTCAGCAAACCAATCTGTGTGGTAGGTTTCCTTGAGCTTCTCTACAATCGCCTTCTTGACGATTCCCTGACTGGCTGGTACGCTACTAAGCTGTGATTTGTGCGAACGTCCCTCAACGGGAAATTCACCATCTACAGGAATCCAATCCTGCCAAGGCAATGCTTTGGTACCCTCGAACAGCTCGTCGAAGGTAGTTGCAGCAAATTCACCCATTTTTATAAGCACGCGGTCTGATGTGCGAAGCCACAGGTTACACCGGCATATATCCATATAATCTCCGGTAAAAACGACGCGGCCATTTTCAACGGTCAGATCTTCGTACCCGAGTTCTCTGAGTTCCCGGGCCACGACGGCTTCAAGTCCCATTGGCGCAGTTGCAATTAGTTGCAGTTGAGTCATTAAACGTATTCACTCCGTCCCCATAATCATGTAAGCTTGGTTCAATCCCTATAGTATAGGTCATTGTACTCGAAGAGACAAATCATTAAGGTGAAAAATTTACGAAGGACACCACGTCCAACCTACGTTATGATTAAGCAAGAAGGAGAGATGAACCGTGGAAATTACACCAAATATGACGCCCGAACAATATGTAGACCAGCTGGTACAAGAGGATGAAGCACTGCGCAGTATCAGGGAGGCTATCGTTAAAGAAGGTATGCCGGAAGTATCCGTTGCCCATCCTTACGGAAAACTGTTGACCTTTCTAATTGAAGTATCTGGCGCACAGCATGTACTGGAAATCGGCGCATTAGGCGGCTATAGTGGATTATGTCTGGCCCGTGGGCTGGGAGAAAAGGGCCATATTGTGTCACTCGAGTTGAAAGAAGCGTACGCAGCGCTGGCACATCGACATATGGAAAACAACGGCTACGGTGACCGTGTCGAATACCGTATCGGACCCGCAGCAGACAGCTTGAAGGAACTTCAGGAAGAGGGAAGAACTTTCGATTTTTTCTTCATAGATGCAGATAAGGAAAATTACCCGGTGTATCTGGAATATGCGATTGCTCTGGCGAATCCGGGTGCCATTATTGCGGGAGACAACTGTTTCCTTCGCGGACGGACGCTGAATACGGATAAGAACGGCCCTGCCGTTCAGGCCGTGAGACGTTTTAATGAAACGATAGCAACGCATCCGCGGCTGGTCAGCACGGTTTTACCAGCTTACGATGGACTGGCGCTAGCTCGAGTTAAATAGCGTTCATTTCCTATGTATAGCTATATAAAAAAGAACCTCCTTGTCCACAGTAACGTGGACAAGGAGGTTCTTGTCTGTTAAGGCAAGCTTGTCTTACCTGAAGGTTATCTTACCTGAAATCAGGCGTAGCCTTACGATCAAAGAGCTTCATGCGTACCCAGAATATGTTGACGATTAACAGTACACCTGACATGATAAACAGTCCTTCAATGCCGATAAACCCGGATAGCACCCCGCCAATGACAGCACCCAGCATATTCCCGAGCGCCAGCGAGCTGGTATTGAAGCCGAAAGAACGGCTTTCCATTCCTTCCGGTGTATACGTGCGAATCAGCGCATTTACGCTTGGTAGCAGACCGCCCATAAATACACCCATGAAAAAACGGATAATGACAAGTTGCCATACTTCATTGACAAAAGCCTGCGGAATGAGCATAACCGCCGTTCCGAGCAGTGCAATGGTTAAGATCTTGTGCGCTCCTATCTTGTCACTCAATCTTCCAAGGAGTGGTGCAGCAACCATATTGGATACACCTGTAATAGCCGTAACAAACCCGGCAATCAGCGCGATTCCTTCTGCCGATCCATACAGCTTTTGCACATACAACGGCAGAAGAGACACCGTACTGATCATGGCAAACTGGAGCAAAAACGTTACGGTGAACAAAGCCGGAAGCTGGGGCGTATGGCTTAACTCCTTTAATCCGGCAAGAACCGAAATTTGTGGTATGCGTGCAGCTTCCGTTTTGCTGAAATTTTCTTTAACCAGAAACATTGCGATAAGCGAGGCTATAAAAATTAGAGTGCCTGTAATATAAAAGATCGGTCTGAATCCGACCCAGTCAGCCAAAAATCCGCCTAGCAGAGGGCCGAGAATCGTGCCAGCCATCTGACCGGATTGCATAATTCCCATAGCGAATCCGGTTCGCTCTTTGGGAGTGGTACCCGACACTAAGGAAATCGATGCCGGATTGAAACCCGAAATCGTACCGTTCAGCAGGCGAAGCGCCAGCAGTTGCCACGGGTGAGTGACCAAACCCATACATCCGATGACCAAAGCCATACCAAAGCCTGAGCGAAGCAGCATGACTTTACGTCCATATCGGTCAGCCAGCTTGCCCCACAAAGGCTGGAACATAAATGAGGTCAAAAAGTTAGCGGCAAAAATAACTCCGGCCCATAGACCAATATCGTGCTCTCCCTTCACATGAAGGTCCTGAGCCAGATACAGGGCGAGGAACGGAGTAATCATCGTAATACCCGCATTGACCAGAAACTGACCGAACCAAAGCACAATGAGATTGATTTTCCATGTCTCCCACGTTTTCAATGTGCTTTCACTTCCTTTCTGCCCATTCTCATCCTGTTGTAAATCCTACTTATCAAAGCATAACTTCTCACGAGCTTTAAAAAAGCCATTTCTCTAGTATAGCACACTTCATTGAAACTTTATCCAAATGTCATGGGTTTGTCATGGTTTGTTCGAGAGCTGCGGTTGTTACGACTCTTGAAAAAGGGCATAATAAAATATAGTATTTATGATTCGAACTGGAGGCTGAAGTCATGACCTACAATGATACTTTTATCCGCGCTTGCCGCAAGCAAGCTGTGGATCATATTCCCGTATGGTACATGCGGCAGGCCGGAAGGTATGACCCTGAGTATCGCAAAATTAAAGAAAAATACACGTTGCTTGAAATATGCCGCCAGCCCGAGCTGGCCGCAGAAGTGACTTTGATGCCCGTGCGCAAGCTTGGGGTAGACGCTGCAATTTTATATTCTGATATTATGAATCCGGTAGCCTCGCTAGGGGTTGATTTTGATATTGTCAAAAATATTGGTCCGGTTATTGATAATCCGATTCGGTCAGCTGCAGACGTAGACAAGTTGCGTCCGATTGATGTGGAACGCGATTTGGGTCATATTTTGGAAACGATTCGTATTTTGGACCGTGAACTGAACGTGCCATTGATTACGTTCGCTGGAGCGCCTTTTACCATTGCAAGCTATTTAATAGAAGGTAGACCCTCTAAAGGATATATTCGCACCAAAGCGATGATGTATGGAGAGCCTGAGTTGTGGCATCGCCTGATGGATAAGCTAGGGGACATGGTTATTACATACGTGCGAGCTCATATCGCTAATGGCGGTAAGGCTTTTCAATTGTTTGATAGCTGGGTAGGTGCGCTCTCGCCTTATGATTTTCAAACTTTTGTGCTGCCGACTATCACACGTATTTTCCATGAATTATCTGATCTGGATGTACCTAAAATTTATTTCCCGGGCGTAAGCTCTGGTGAATTGCTTCCACACTTGAATGGGTTAAAAGCCGATGTGATTGGACTGGACTGGCGGGTAAGTATACCTGAAGGACGTCGTCGCTTGGGCAACGGTTTTGGTGTACAGGGAAATCTGGATCCTTATGTGCTTACTGCGCCAATCGATGTTATCAAGCAGTATGCGAAAACCATTGTAGATGAAGGCATATTGGAGCCGGGTTACATTTTCAATCTCGGTCACGGCTTATTTCCCGAGGCCTCGCTAGATAAGCTAAGAGAGCTTACTAATTATGTGCATGAGTACTCCCGTTCGGTTTTGTCAAAAAATTAATACATTAGAAATGTTAAGAGGTGGTCTACTAATGAAAACCAAAGTGGGTGTACTGGTCATGTCCTACGGGACGCCGGAGAGTCTGGATCAGGTGGAAGCCTATTATACACATATTCGTCGCGGTAATGCTCCTTCGCCGGAGCAATTAAAGGAATTAAAGGATCGTTATGAAGCTATTGTGGGCGGTGTGTTTCCGCTGCGTCAGAATACGGATCGGCAGGTTCAAAACCTGCAGGAAACCTTAAATCGGGAAAATCGCAACCCGGACATTGAATTTGTCTGTTATCAGGGACTCAAACATGCCAAACCGTTTATTGAGGACGGTGTGGAAGCCATGGTGCAAGATGGCATCCGTGCAGCGGTAGGTGTCGTGCTGGCTCCGCATTATTCCGTTATGAGTGTAGGCACTTATATTAAGCGCGCACAGGCTAAGGCACAGGAACTGGATCTGGCCATATCATTTGTGGAGAGCTATTATCTTCATCCTAAGCTGATTAAGACGCTAACTGAGCGTGTGAACGCCAAACTGGCGCTTTTTGAAGAAGCTGGAGCCAAGCGGGATGAGGTTCGTGTTCTGTTTAGTGCGCACAGCTTGCCTGAACGGATTTTGGCTATGGGTGATCCCTATGTGGAGCAATTAATGGCTACTTCGCAGGCTGTTGCGGACAAGGCGGGAATTACCAACTGGCAGTTTACGTGGCAAAGTGCCGGTCGTACAGCGGAACCATGGCTGGGGCCAGACATTTTGGATACCATGCACAGTCTTAAGGAAGAGCAAGTGGAGTATGTGCTGGCTGCGCCAGTTGGCTTTGTTTCTGATCACTTAGAGGTGTTATACGATCTGGATATTGAAGCACAGGCGTTGGCGAAGGAATTGGATATGCGTTTTCAGCGTATTGATTCACTCAACAGTGATCCACTGTATATGGAGACGCTTAGTGATGTCATCATAGACCAATGGAAAAAGGGATGAGGGCATAATGGAGCAAAAGTTACGTAATATTGTAATTGTAGGCGGAGGCTTGACCGGGCTTAGCACTGCTTTTTATACACGAAAAATGTACAAAGAAGCTGGCTACACGCCTCGAATTACGCTGGTGGAGAAAGCTTCCGTGCTGGGCGGGAAAATTGAAACCTTGCATAAAGATGGTTTTGTAATTGAAAAGGGGCCAGATTCCTTTCTGGCCCGTAAAACGGCCATGATAGACCTGGCAAAAGAGCTGGAGCTGGATCATGAGCTAGTGAGCACAAATCCTGAGGCTAAAAAGACATACATTTTGCATGAAGGACAGCTTCATCCGATGCCTCCTGGGCTGGTGCTGGGGATTCCAACAGAGCTGAAACCCTTTTTGCGTAGCGGCTTGATCTCTTTAGGCGGGAAAATGCGGGCTATGATGGATTTTGTCATTCCACCTCGCCGTGTACCGGGAGATGAGGCGTTGGGTGATTTTATTGAACGCCGACTGGGCAAAGAAGTACTAGAGAATGTAACCGAGCCACTGTTGGCGGGGATTTATGCTGCCAACATGAAGACGCTAAGTTTGCAGGCGACCTTCCCACAATTTGCTGAGGTAGAGCAGCAATACGGAAGTCTCATTCACGGGATGATGACAGGTCGAAAACCAGCTGAAACACATACGGGTACGAAAAAAAGCGTCTTTCTGACCTTCCGTCAAGGCTTGCAAAGTTTGGTGCATGCGTTGCTGAATGATTTGTATGACTGTGATTTACGCACCGGAATTGCTGTTACAGAATTCACAAAGACAACGGAAAGTGAAGACAGCCCATATCGAGTTATGCTGGACAATGGAGAGACGCTGGAGGCAGATGATATTTTTGTAACGACTCCCAACTTTGCTGCTGCGCCGCTATTGCGAGATCATGTCAATGTGGCTGCACTGGAAGCCGTTAATTACGTCTCCGTAGCAAACGTGGTCATGGCCTTCGATAAAACAGATATTGAGAATGTCTTTGACGGTTCTGGTTTTCTGGTACCTCGCAAAGAAGGACGCAGCGTGACCGCTTGTACATGGACGTCTGCCAAGTGGCTACATACTAGCCCGGATGATAAGGTGTTGTTGCGCTGTTATGTAGGGCGAGCAGGGGCTGAAGACACTGTAGAGTTACCGGATGATGAGCTGATTGCACTGGTACGTAAGGATTTGAAAGAGATGATGGGAGTTACAGCAACTCCGCTATTCACGGAAATTACACGTCTTCGCAATTCCATGCCGCAATATCCGGTAGGGCACCCGCAGGCTATAGCTGATTTGCGGGAAGAGTTACGCACTGCCATGCCGGGAGTGTATGTGTTGGGTGCTGGCTATGATGCGATTGGTTTGCCGGATTGCATCCGTCAGGCTAAGGAATGGGCCTCCCATGCCGTCCAAACGACACAGCAGGAAGCGGTCAAGGTACAGGTGTAAATGTTCAATGATGAACCCTTCGCGATCCAGGCGAGGGGTTCTATTTATATTGAAATTTGATATATAATGGAGAAGGTGTAAATTCGCCAGCTAATAAAGAAGTTATGCAAATGCAATAGCATAGAAGGAGTGAAGAATGTACCCTCCCAGATCACAGCGAAATGAAGGTCGCAAGAAAGCAAGAAAACCAAAAATAGGCAAGGCTTGGATCATTACGAATCTGGTCCTACTGCTTATGATCGTAGGTCTTTTCGGTTATTATTACATATTTGAACACGACAACAGTGGCTCTCTTGCGGAAAATGGCGGGTATTCGCAAACGGAGAAGAAAATCCAAACGGGATCTGCTAGTGAAGAGAGGTCTACTCCCTCGGTCAGTGAAAATGATACAGCCTTGTCAAATAAACAGCTGGACGAAGACCCCCATGCAGATAAGCAATTTGCTGACAATGAAACGAAG
The DNA here is from genome assembly GCF_038592955.1 of Paenibacillus sp. FSL H8-0168. Lineage (NCBI taxonomy): Bacteria > Bacillati > Bacillota > Bacilli > Caryophanales > Paenibacillaceae > Paenibacillus > Paenibacillus sp. FSL H8-0168. The sequence continues at coordinate 2,014,954 of NZ_CP151948.1, forward strand.
CAATCTGCTGCTTCAGACACAAGCCATCGTCCCGCGACAACGTCTGACACAAATGCTCCCGAAGGCAGCTCTTCAGGAGCAAAATTATCCTCGGGGAAAGACGGGCAGGCAGGGAACGATATGTCCAAGGATGTATACGACGGTAATCCATCCGCCGATAAGGGAGGAACGGAGGATGTGAAAAAATCAAAAAAAGACGATGCAGGTTCTCCGACAGTCACGCTTCACTTTGTAGGGGATGTGCAATTTTCTGGTAAAGTTGAGCAGCGATTGGAGCAGAATGGGTTTGATTTTCCGTATCAATATCTCGGAAACTTGTTTCATAAAGACGATCTGACGATGGCCAATCTGGAAACGCCCGTGACAACGAATGGTGTGGGTGCGTTAAATAAAACGTATGTGTATAAATCTTCGCCCAAGGCGTTAACTGGGTTGGCTGCGGCAGGGATAGACGCTGTCAATTTGGCCAACAATCACATTTTGGATCAGGGCACAGGCGGATTACTGGATACACTGAAATATCTGGATGAAAAAGGTATTGCCCATGCTGGAGCCGGACGTAATGCAAAAGAAGCGTATGCGCCGCATTATTTTGAACGTAAAGGGATCAAAATTGCGTTGTTGGGGACTACACGTGTCATGCCTGAAGCCAACTGGAATGCGGGCGCCAAACTGCCTGGTGTAGCAGGAGCCTATGATTCGACCGCTATCGTAAAGTCCATCCGTGAGGCACGAATGCAGGCTGATCTGGTTATTGTCATTGCCCATTGGGGGAAGGAGCGCGCTACTGCACTTGAGCCTCATCAAACCGAGTTATCGCACGCTTTTATTGATGCTGGAGCTGATCTTGTCATTGGCGGTCATCCACATGTGCTTCAAGGGATGGAACAATATAAAGGTAAATGGATTGCATACAGCACAGGCAATTTTATTTTTTCTAAATCAACGGTGCCAGCCACTTGGGATACAGCGATATTTCAGGCAACCTGTACCCGAAAAGGGGCTTGCGAAATGAAGCTGACCCCTTACCGGGCGGAGCTAGGTCAACCAATCCCATTGAAGGACACGGAGGCCAGCAATATTTTGCAGAGAGTGGCGGCACTGTCACCGGGAAATGTCTCGATAGGGACGGATGGTACAGTAAGCGCTCAATAGAAGTTCGAAAAGAAATTTTTTTATATGGGAATTGACGGAACGATCGTATGAGGGACTCCTTTGTGGATGGAGGTCATAACAAGATGAATCATTTGTGCGTGGCTCACCGCGGTTTTTCGGGGATTGCTCCCGAGAACACGATGGCAGCCTTTCAGCTTGCGTTGGAGCAACCATTTGTACACTGGATTGAGCTGGATGTACAGCTGTCAAAGGACGGTGTTCCGGTGGTAATTCATGATTTTACGCTGGAGCGAACGACGAATGGTACAGGGAGAGTAAAGGATTCGGACTGGAAAGCATTGCAACAACTTGATGCTGGTAGCTGGAAAAGTGCAGAATACCGTGGAGAAATGATCCCTTCCCTCGCACAAGTACTGGATTTATGTCGTGGCCGCGTATCGCTCAATATTGAGCTTAAAACCGCTGGTGACATGTATCCAGGATTGGAGAAAGCCGTACTCCGTGAAATTGTGATGAGAGGGATGGAGGGAGAGGTGGTATTAACCTCTTTTGAGCGTGCCGCATTACGCCGGGCTAAGGAGCTGTCTCCTGAGATCCGTACCGGATTGATTATCGACGCGCGTCCAGATGATTTGGCAACGCAACTGGAGCAGCTACAATGCACTTTTTTATCCATAGGCTATCCGCGTTTGGATCGAAACCTGATGAAAGATCTCACTGGCCGCGGTATTACTGTCATGGCGTGGACGGTGGATGACCGCCGTATAATGCGGAAATTGTCCTCATTGCATCCTGAATTGATGATTTGCACTAATTGGCCGGATCGCTGGGAGCAGGTTTTTTTGCTTTCCAAGCACCGGATGTGGCACTATATACGTAAACTTATTCGTTAATCAATTGAACTACATACGCGGGAAGGGTGACGGATCGTGATGAACGTGGATATTCGTAATGTTTACTGTGTCGGACGCAATTATAAGCTGCATGCGGAGGAGCTGGGTAATGAGGTTCCCGCAGAACCGATGATTTTTTTGAAGCCGTCTCATGCAGTCGTGCCGCTGGATGGCGCCACGCTGGAGCTTCCTCAGGGGCAAGGAGATATTCATTTTGAGACTGAGCTGGTTGTGGCTGTCGGACGTAAATACGAACCAGGCATGTCCGCAGATACATGTCTGAACGCATTTGCATTCGGGATTGATTTTACCCTGCGTGATGTACAAAGTGTTCTCAAGAAAAAAGGCCACCCATGGACCGCCGCCAAAGGCTTTAAATCGTCTGCACCCGTGACACCATTCCTGCCTTTAGAAAAATTGGACATGCTGGAGCAGCAGGAGTTTTCCTTGCTCAAAAATGGACAGGAAGTGCAGCGTGGACATGTTAAGGATATGATTTTTTCTATCCAGCATATCGTTGAATATATAGCGACTCATTATGGACTGGGCGAGGGAGATATTATTTTCACAGGTACTCCAGCAGGAGTAGGGCCTACAGCAAGTGGGGATCGCTTTGAGCTTTTCTGGGGAAGTGATCGTCAGGGAAGCTTCACCATCGCATAAATTTGGGAATGGCATCCATGAAGAGTATTGAAAAAAAGGGAATGTTCTTGGTGGTTGGGAAGTAAAGAGTGATTCCCGTAGATAAGCATTGTGAAGGCCGTGTCCTGTGCCAAAGCATGGGACACGGCTTTTATATAAGCGTAGAGCGTTGTACAATAATATACAGAACGAAAAAAGAAAAACGGAGATTCATTTCAAAAGCGGAGGTATATCATGGACTGGATCATCGGATTGCTTTGTGCTGCTGTGGTGGCCGGAGCTGCATTTTATAAAAAATCCTTAACCTTATCTGGCTTTGCCGCGTCTGTACTGATGGGAACCGTATACTATGGGGCGGGTAACCTGTTCTGGTTCGGCACATTGCTCTTGTTCTTTATCACGTCGACCCTCCTGTCGAGGTTCAAAAAGGAGCGCAAGGCTGAGCTGGAAAAATCGTATGCCAAAACCGGAAACCGGGATGCAGGCCAAGTATGGGCCAATGGGGGATTAGGTATGTTGTTATGCCTGGGTTATGCGATATGGCCCCATGTTACGTGGCAGCTGGCTTTTGTCGGTGTCATGGCTACGGTCACATCCGATACGTGGGCAACGGAATTTGGCAGCCTGAGTCGTAGGCCACCCCGTTCGGTGCTTAACGGGAAGGTGCTCGCACCCGGAACCTCAGGAGGAGTATCTGCATTGGGAACGGCTGCGGCCTTGGCTGGGGGTGTACTGATCGGCATAGGTGCATGGGGCTTTGGACACGCCATAGGAACGCCGAGCTTGCCGTTATGGCTGTGGGCACTGGTTGGAGGTATATCCGGTAGCGCAGGGGCCTTTGCTGATTCCTATCTAGGTGCTACGGTGCAAATGATGCGTTCCTGCACGGTTTGCGGACGGGAAGTAGAAGTAGACTCACATTGTGGACAAACGACGGTCTATGTACGAGGCTGGCGTTGGATGAGCAATGATCGGGTGAATAGCATTAGTTCTATTTTCGGAGGATTGGTCGCTCTTGCAGGTATTTTTTTAATACTCTGAACACAGGGCTGGAGATCGTTAAAAGGAAAAAATTATCATAAGAATTGACCGTGTCTCAATCCTTGTATAAGGAGGTGCTAAGATGGGCGATATACACGGAGATAAATATGAAGCTATTTTGGACGCCGCTTACACCGTCTTTGGCACCAAAGGCTTTTATGAAAGCAAAATTTCCGAGATTGCAGAACAAGCGGGAGTTGCCAAAGGCACAGTATACTTGTACTTTAAAAGCAAAGAGCAGCTATTTACAGCAGTCACAAGTAGAGATTGCGAGCAATACCTAGCCGAAATGCAAGGCGCATTAATCAATCGTACTTTGGGAGAAGGACTGCTGCGGATGGCAAATTTGCATCTGCACTACTATTTCAAGCGCAAGCAGCATACTAAATTATTTTTTATGACCCCCAACAGTGACCCCGATCTAATGGAGTTTATGTGGGGATTTATTCAGGACTATACTGATTTGGTCAAAAATAAACTGGCGTCAGAGGGTGTACAGCAGTCCGAGTTTCATGCGAAGGCATTCATTGGTATGTTGGAACGCCTAAAAATGGATATTTTATTGAATCAAGATTTCCGCGAATGTGACGTGGATCAGACGGCTGAATTAGTGGCGAACTTATTTATGCATGGCTGTAAAGCCGGAATACAAAAATCCTGACACATCTTGTTGCTAAAAAACCGTACTGACTTCGTTCAGGTAACGGTTTTTTTAATCATTGGCTATGTCTGTGTTAAAATAAACAGGATGCATCACAAAATTGGGGAAGAGTAGGGAATCCGTATGAATATTATGACCGTTGAACATATAACGAAAAGCTATGGCGAGAAAATGTTGTTTGAGGATGCTTCCTTTGGTATGGATGAACGTGACAAAATAGGAGTCGTCGGTGTAAATGGCACCGGTAAATCAACGTTTTTACGGGTAATTTCCGGATTAGAGCCGCCAGATGATGGCAATATTGCAGTGAACAACGATGTGCGAATTCAGTATCTAGCACAAAATCCGGAGTTTGATCCCGAAATGAAGGTACTCCAGCATATTTTTCATGGCAACCAGCCTGAGATGAAAGCGGTCCGTGAATATACGGAAACCATGGAGTTGTTGGAATTAAATCCAGGTAGCGAGGAGCTTCAAAACCGTCTATTGCGAGCAAGTCAGCAAATGGATACGTTCCAGGCATGGCAGCTGGAGAGTGAGGCCAAAAATATACTTACCCGACTGGGGATCACCCAGTTTGAGTCTCGTATGGGCGTTCTATCCGGCGGGCAGCGTAAGCGGGTGGCTTTGGCAGCGGCTTTGATCCAACCCTGCGAGTTGCTCATTCTGGACGAGCCTACAAACCATATTGATAATGAGTCGGTTGAATGGATGGAGCAATATTTGCAAAAAAGACGTGGTGCGTTGTTAATGATCACGCATGATCGCTATTTTCTGGATAGAGTTGCAAATGTCATGCTGGAGCTGGATCATGGCCGCCTTTTCCGTTATGAGGCTAACTATACCCGTTTTCTGGAGCTGAAGGCAGAACGTGAGGAGCGGGAAGCGTCTACGGAACAAAAAAGGAAGAACTTGCTGCGTAATGAGCTGGCCTGGATTCGCCGTGGAGCAAAGGCTCGTTCCACCAAGCAGAAAGCGCGTATTGACCGATATGAGCAGCTTAGGGATCAGCAACCGGAAGCTCGTTCTGGATCTGTAGATATGTCCGTCGCCTCCACACGTCTGGGTAAAAAGATCTTGGAGATCGAGCATCTGTCCAAATCGGTAGATTCTCGTAAGCTGATACAGGATTTGAGCTACATTGCGGTTCCTGGTGATCGTGTTGGTATCCTAGGTCCTAACGGTAGTGGGAAATCCACTCTGCTCCAAATGATTGCCCAGCATATAGAACCGGATTCCGGCAACGTTGTGCTGGGACCGACGGTGAAGCTTGGCTATTTTACTCAGGAACATCAGGAAATGAACGAATCATTACGTGTCATTGAATATATTAAGGAAGAAGCCGAAGTGATTCGTACAGCAGACGGTTCGACGATTACAGCTGCACAAATGCTGGAACGTTTCCTGTTCGCACCAAGCGCGCAATGGACGGTTATTTCGAGGCTGTCTGGAGGCGAAAAACGGCGCTTGTATCTGCTTCGTGTTCTGATGTCGGCACCGAATGTGCTATTGCTGGATGAACCAACAAATGATCTGGATATTCAGACCCTTTCCGTTTTGGAAGATTATCTGGATGAATTCCCAGGCGTGGTTTTTATTGTTTCTCATGATCGCTATTTCCTGGATCGGACAGTGGACAAAATACTGGCGTTTGAAGGGGATGGACAGGTACGAGTACATGTAGGGGACTATAGCGAGTATGCAGAATGGATCAGTAAAAATGCTCAATCTTCTGTGAATACGTCTGTCTCGACGAGTACGGCTTCCTCGAATCGCTCTTCCGCGCCTAAGTCTGCGGGTCCTTCTGATTCAGTCAAGGAGACAAGTAAAACCAAGCTCAAATTCACCTTTAAGGAACAGCGGGAATATGAGCAAATTGATGAAATGATTGAACAAGCCGAACAGAAGTTGGCCGACATTCAGCGACAGATGGAAGAGTCTTTCAGTGATTCAGCACGACTACAGGAGCTCATGGCTGAGCAAGTGAAGGCCGAACAGCATCTGGAGCATCAAATGGAACGCTGGACCTACCTGAATGAGCTGGCCGAGCAGATTGAACAAAGTAAATCTTAAAAATACAGAAGCAAGTCACCATTCAGAGTGGAGGCTTGCTTTTTTTATCGAATTATTAATATGTTTTTCATATTAAAAGTGCGTGAATTATATATTTCTAATATTAAATTACGGTGGGTATAATGGATTGCATATGGGAGGGAGGAATTGAAAATGGAATATCGTAAACTTGGAAAAAGTGGATTAATGGTAAGTGAGATCGCATTGGGAAACTGGATCACCCACGGTGCTCAAGTGGATGATACTATAGCGCAAGCCTGTGTAAACGCTGCACTAGACTCAGGGATTACCACGTTTGATACTGCTGATGTGTATTCGGATACCATGGCGGAAACGGTTTTAGGTCATTCTTTAAAGGGAATACGCCGTGAAAGTATTGAATTATGTACTAAGGTTTTTCATCCCACAGGTACCGGACAGAATGATAAAGGGCTGTCTCGCAAACATATCATGGAGGCCTGCCATGCTTCTCTTCGACGCCTGCAAACGGATTATATTGATGTATATTATGCACACCGTTTTGATCCAACCGTATCGCTTGAAGAAACTTTTTTGGCCTTATCCGACTTGGTGCGGCAAGGGAAGGTTTTGTATGTAGGAGTAAGCGAGTGGACAGCAGAGCAGATAAAGCAAGGAGCCGCTCTGGCTAAGGAATTAAAGGTCCCTTTCGTGGCAAGTCAGCCCCAATATTCCATGCTGTGGCGTGTCATTGAAGCTGAAGTGATTTCCGCTTGTGAGCAGGAAGGGATTGGGCAGGTGGTTTGGTCACCTCTGGCACAAGGTATTCTTTCTGGTAAATATGCAGCAGACAAGCCGTTACCCGAGGGATCAAGAGCTTCTACGACAGCAGGGTCACCATTTTTCGAACGTTTGGCTGGACAATGGTTACGTAAAGAAGTCCTTTTGGCAGTAAAGAAAATTCAGCCGATTGCAGAAGAATGCGGACTGACGCTACCCCAGCTTGCAGTCGCATGGGTTTTACAAAACCCGCAAGTGTCCTCAGCTATTATCGGTGCTTCCAAGCCCGAGCAAGTTAAAGAGAACGTAAAAGCCGCGGGTGTCCTTCTAGATGAGCAGGTCATGAGGCAATTGGATAGCATTTTAAATGGTGTTGTTGAACGTGATCCGAGAAAAACAGGTTAAGATATACGATCAAGGAGATTTACATGTCTAACTCTTCGTTACAAGCTGTTTCTTCAACCACTTCCAGAAAATGAGTCAGAACAGTTTCGTGTGTACCTGTTTTCCATGCAGCATAAAGTGGGATGGACGGAGACTCTTCTTGAAAGGAACGAAATACGACATCACTGCGTTGAAAGACAGAAACGGAAGAGGGGACAATGGAGATACCTATCCCGGCCGCTACCAAGTTAACGATCGTATACATTTGAACGGCTTCCTGTACGATTTGAGGCTGAAATCCGTGTTGTCCGCAAAAGTCCAGTATGAGATTATGAAAAGAAGCTCCCATATGAGGCGGAGACAGGATAAAAGATTCGTCCGCTAATGAACGTAAAGACAAGGTTGAATGGTGGTCTAACGGATGTGTTTGAGGAAGAACGGCCATGAGTGATTCATTGGTGTAAAGACGAGAAGTGATATGTATAGATGGATCTGCACAGCGCAGGAAGCCCACATGAACTTTGCCATCGTGTATAGCTTTCAGTTGTTGGACAGATGTCATTTCAAATAACGTAAGCTTCACATCTGGAAAACGCTCTCGGAATTTCTTCAAGGCATTAACCATCAGACTGCCAGAGGCTGAATCTACAAAAGCGATGGATAATTGTCCGAATTTCCCCTGACTTGCAAGCTGTGTGATCTTGATGGATCTTTCCAATTGTGCAACCATGTTTCTGGATTCTTCTAAAAATATCGCTCCTGCTGACGTAAGTCGAACTTGTCTCTTGGTTCGTTCTAAAAGCTTCACGCCAAGCTCTTCTTCAAGGCTTTGAATTTGTTGGCTCAAGGGAGGTTGGGTGATATTCAGTTTTTTGGCAGCACGGTTAAAATGCAGTTCTTCCGCTACTGCGATAAAGTAACGTAGTTTTTTTAGATCCATAGCTGTGATTTCCTTTCACTAAGCCTTCACCGACCTATTCTCCAGTGGAACAGGTCGGTTTTTATCGTTCGAATTAAACCATCACATAAGCTGCAAGCAGACGTGCAGTGTTCACCACGGCCTGCTTGTGCGTGCGCTCCATGGCATGGGAGGCGTGTACGCCAGGGCCGATCAACGCAGCACGGATGTTATTACCGGCTCTTAGTGCAGCCGAAGCGTCTGAACCGTAGTGCGGATAAATATCTACCGCATACGGAATATTCAGCTCTTTGGCAAGCTCAATCAGACGGGTCGTCATAGTATAGTCATAAGGTCCGGAGGAATCCTTGGCACAGATAGAAACATCCGTTTCCTTGCAGCTCAGATCTTCACCCATACAGCCCATGTCGACAGCTATCATCTCACTGATTCCTTCGGGTATGTAAGCCGCTCCGTGCCCCACTTCCTCATAGTTAGAAATGAGCAATTTAACGGTATGTCGAGGCTTCCAGTTTCCATGTACAGCAGATTCCAGTAAACCAAACAGTGCAGCTACACTAGCTTTATCATCCAGATGGCGTGACTTGATAAATCCACTGGGTGTTACGACTGGACGCGCATCGAACGAAATAAAATCGCCCACCGCAATACCGAGCTGAAGCACGTCTTCTTTTGACCCGACAAGCTCGTCAATCCGTACCTCCATATGGCTCTCTTTGCGCTCAAAGCTCCGTGCATCATCATAGACGTGCACGGATGGATGGCTGGACAGAATAGTGCCTGTATACGTTTGTCCGCTTCGGGTATGAATAAGGCAGTATTCGTTCTCAATGCTGTTCATCATGAAGCCGCCGACGGATGTCAGACGTAGGGTGCCTTGTGCTGTAATGGAACGCACCATTGCGCCCAATGTATCCACATGTGCGCTCAGCGCCATCGTATGGTCCTTTTCCTGACCTTTCAGAGTCAAGATGGCACCGCCTTTTGCGTTCCATTCGATTTGTACCCCGAGGCTTTCCGCTTCTTTACGAATCAGCTCCATCACATGGTGTGTATACCCACTGGGACTAGGTGTGTTCAGTAGCTGATTTAAAAAGTTCATCATATAATCTTCATTTAATTGAATCGTCATTTGTTGCTCCTCCTCATTTGGACAACCGATCAGGGTTAGAGGACGGTTGCTCTATATCTTGGTCGAATGTAGACCCTGTGCTGGAAGAACCCGTCGCGTTATAGGTCACATCCGCGTTTGCTTCCACCGTGGATGTGTGCTCTTCTTGTAGTGTATGAAGCTGAGTAGTCAGACGTTTAATCTCTCTCTGAAGCCTATATTGGCGGAAAATACCGAAAGAACCGACAATAAGTCCACCTAGAAGAGTGCAACCAAGAATAAGCAAAATCAAAGGAATGCTAACCATACTGAATAGAAGGTTCACTTGAACCGAATTCACATTAATAACAGCAAATACAGCTGTTAACAAAGCAATAACAAGAGCTGCGATCAAAGACCATTGTGTTTTCAAAATGCCACCTCCTCCCGTTACATTATAAAATCCCTTGCCCGCCATGGACAAGGGATTTATCCGTGCATCATTTCAATGCTGGATTTTAAGTGCGCACGGTTTTACTTTCCTTCAGTTAGCTTTTCCATTTCTGTAATGACTTCTTCGAATACGCTCATCGCTTCGCGGATCGGCTGCGGAGAGGACATGTCAACGCCAGCTTTTTTCAAAATATTGATTGAATAATCACTGCCACCACTCTTCAAGAAGCCCAAGTAACGGTCAACGGCTGGTTGGCCTTCTTCCAGAATCTGTTTCGAGAAACTAGTTGCTGCCGAGAAGCCAGTAGCATATTTGTAGACATAAAAACTGTTATAAAAATGAGGGATACGTGCCCATTCCATTTCAATGTCTTTGTCTACCTTCATACCAGGCCCGTGATATTTCACATTCAGATCATAGTAAATCTCTGATAAAAGCTGCGGTGTAAGGGATTCCCCCTGTTCAGCGCGTTCATGTACAATTTTCTCAAATTCCGCAAACATGGTTTGACGGAATACCGTTGTGCGGAATTGATCTGCATAGTAGGTGAGAAGGTACATTTTCTCTTTCGGATCGGTTGATTTGTTCAGCAGGTAGTCCATTAGCAATGCTTCATTGGTTGTGGATGCCACTTCAGCCAGGAAAATGGTGTACTGTGCATCTCTATACTTCAATGCGTTGTCTGAATAGTACGAATGCAACGCATGCCCCATTTCATGAGCAAGTGTGAACATGCTGTTCAGGTTATCTTTATGGTTCAGCAGCACATATGGGTGGGTACCATAAGCTCCCCAACTGTATGCACCAGTACGTTTGTTTTCGTTTTCGTATACATCAATCCAGCGCTCATCATAGCCTTTTTGCAACGAAGCCAGATAGTCCGCGCCCAGTGGCTTAAGGCCTTCCTTTGTTTGCTTTTTGGCGTCTTCATACGTAATGTCCATCTTGTATTCGTCCACAAGTGGAGCGAACAAATCATACATATGGAGCTCATCCACACCTAACAACTTTTTACGCAGCTTGATGTAGCGATGGAGCAGGGGCAAGCTTTCATGAATGGTATCAATGAGATTCGTATACACTTCCTTCGGAATATTGTCACCGTACAGTGACATTTCCAGTACAGAAGGGTATTTGCGAACACGAGAATAAAAAATATTTTTGTTTACATTGGCACTTAGTGTAGAAGCAATTGTATTTTTATTTTTGGCATATGTGTCATATACCGCTTTAAAAGCACGTTCGCGAACTTCGCGGTGCGGACTTTCAAGGAATTGAATGTAGCTGCCATGAGTCAGCTCAACCTCTTTGCCGTTTTCATCCTTAATTTTTGGAAACTTCAGATCGGCATTGTTGAGCATGCCAAAAATCGTTTGCGGGGCTTGAGCCAGATTGCCAACCTGAGCGAGCAACGCTTCTTCTGTCTTGCCCAGAATATGTGCTTTTTCCCGCTTCATTTCTTGAAGTGTAAACCGATAATCTGCAAGCTTCGGATCTTCAATGAAGGCATCGAGCTGATGATCCGGCAATGCCAAAATTTCAGGCGTCACGAAAGAAAGAGACTCACTAACCTCAACGCCTAATTTTTTGGCTTTTTGCGAAAGACCCTGGTATGTAGGTTCAGCTGTATCCTCATCATGATGCAGATGTGCGTACACATATACACGCTCGGTTTTAAGCGACAATTCATCTTCCAATTTAAAGCAGCTGCCAATCGACTCTGCTGAATTGAGCTTACCTTGGAATTGTTCAGCCTTTTTGGCTAGTTGTTTGACTTCTTCGTATTCTTGATCCCATGCTTTGCGGTTGGGAAACAAATCTTCCAGTTTCCATGTATTTTCCACTGGCGCATCAGCGCGTTTTACAATTTCACTCATGGAGAGCCTCCTCTGATCGAACGTAATGTGGGGTAGAGCTGCGGCAGTAAGGGACGGATGCCAAAACGAAGAAACCGCCACGCTTACCGTAAGCAGCAGGGCAAGAGGTTTTACAGGATGCATGTAACGGCAGATCCTCCTTATACCATGGCTTGTTATGCCATAGTATGACCTCTTACGCCCGAAAGTATAATTTTCCTTACTGTGGGTTGGAACCTATATTTAATAAGCTGTATACAATGAGATAAAAGGCAAGGCAAACCATGATTACAGCAGTGAGGGCCATCCACTTTTTGAGAGGAGTCGGTATCGTATCACGCTTCATGATCAGCACTCCGCCCAGCGTGAAGGCCAGAATAATGAAGATGAGATAGCTGTTGGACACCATGAATAGGCTAGACCTGTTTGAAAGCGTTCATGATCCGCTGCCACTCTTCCTCATTATCTTGAAAGGACTGCTTGGGAAACCGATTTTGAGCCCAATGCATTAGCGCCGGACGGCTTAAAAACGTGTGGGCTTCCTCGCCCCAATCATCGGATATTTCCCGTAGAACGATGTAACGGCCCTGCACCTCGACAGTCATCATGTTCCAATTGTCTTTTTTGTATATTTCGTGTTTTTTCATCATATGCATGTCTCCGATTTTATAGATGTTTTGGTTCATGATACCGCAGTTTCCGCCGCAAAAGCAAATCATTCCAGCCCGAAAAACCCGGAAAAACATCAATTGCATTGTGAAAAAGCATGAAGTATAATATGGATATTCGCCATAGATGGCGGTATTTCTAGGAGGTTGTTCACTTGAAAGGTACAGTTAAATGGTTTAACGCAGAAAAAGGTTATGGCTTCATTCAAATGGATGGTGGCGAGGACGTATTCGTACATTTCTCTGCAATCCAAGGCGACGGCTTTAAAACTTTGGACGAAGGTCAAGCGGTTGAATTCGAAATTACTGAAGGTAACCGTGGACCCCAAGCAGCTAACGTAATCAAACTGTAAGTGTAACTGAATTGTAAGAATGGTTCCGTTTCTACGGATGTCTTATATATTACGGTTAAACTATGAATTGAGAGCGCAGTTCCTTTAATTTAAGGGACTGCGCTTTTTTGCGTAAATACGTTTATGATATGAGAAGATTGAGCAGGAATAGGGTATTATACGTAATAAAACTAGGCAGAAGACATTTCAAATTGAAGGAGTTGAGAAAATGAGTGCAGCAGAGGCTAGTCGTAAGCCTTCCCTGATTGAAGGTCCTATTGCCAAAACGCTGTTTATGTTCTCTTTGCCGATGCTGTTCGGAAACATTCTGCAATCCCTGAATGGAACGATCAATTCGATCTGGGTGGGGAAGTTTCTGGGAGAAGCCGCATTGACTGCCGCTTCCAACGGAAATATTATAATGTTTTTTCTTATCAGTTCGATTTTTGGCGTTACCATGGCTGCCACTATTATGATCGGACAAAATATCGGAGCAGGAGACGTAGCTGAAACCAAGCGTATAGTAGGTACAAGTGCAGTCTTTTTTCTGGTGCTCGCTTTTGCTATAGGTATTATCGGATTTTTGAGTGCGCCTTGGATTCTTCATGTACTCAATACACCTGCCGAATCAGTGGATATGGCGATCACGTATACGCGTATTATTTTCGCAGGCATGCCCTTTTTGTACGGCTATAACTACATAATGACTGTAATGAGAGGGGCTGGAGATTCCAAAACACCATTTTATTTTCTGATCGTTTCCGTCGTACTGGATGTACTACTCAACCCGCTGTTAATATTCGGATGGGGACCGATTCCCGCTATGGGCATTGGAGGTTCCGCTACTGCTACCCTGATCGCTCAAGGGATCAGCTTTGTTTTGATCCTCATTTACCTATATCGAGTAAAATATTTTTTGCGCATTACATCTTCAGAGCTTCATTTACTCAGATTTGATTGGAAGATTATTTGGACCCTAATCCGTAAGGGAGTGCCGATGGGGTTGCAAATGATTGCTGTCTCCACCAGCGCGATTGCTTTAATGAATCTGATTAACGGCTACGGGACAGTGGCAGCAGCAGCTTATACAGCAGCCAATAATTTGTCGAGCTATGTGCAGATGCCAGCAATGGCGTTAGGTGCAGCTGTATCTTCCTTTGCCGCTCAAAATATCGGAGCCGGACGTTGGGATCGAGTGCGCATGACAACCTGGATTGGGATTGTGTATAATTTTGTGTTGACAGGTGGAGCTGTGGTATTAATTTACGTGTTTAACCGTCAGGCCTTGCTCATGTTCCTTCCATCTACGGGGGGTGCATTGGAATTGGGAATGCGGATTAATATGATCACCTTGTGGTCTTTTGTTATATTCGGTGTTACCAATGTCATTACAGGTGTTGTTCGATCAACGGGTTCCGTCATGATACCGCTTTTAATTACCATTATTTCATTATGGGGTATTCGTATACCTTTGGCCTATGTATTTGTCAATGAGTATGGTCTAGATGCTGTATGGTGGAGCTTCCCTGTTGGTTTTGCTATTTCTGCCGTAGCAGTCATTTACTATTATGCTTTCGGGAAATGGAAGCAGGCAAGCATGGGAGAGGGAATCCAAGCCATGAAGCCCGCAGAGGACAAGGGATAGGTAGGCCATTTATACTATTTGCGATTAAAGTCTTATAAGGATAGATTTTGTGTAACTCCTATTTTTGACTAATAAAACATTACAGGTATAAAATTCTTTTTGTAAGAATAGCTCATTTTCTTGAATTTTAAAGAAAAAAGTGAGGTTGTTCATTTGTGCTAAAAGGACGATCATATTATAATGGATATGGTTTGGATAGGTATAATTACGTAGACAACAATGTGGAGGCACCGTCATTTGAGTTATGTTGAGCAAGGACGTTATCAAGTACCGAGAGGCCCCATAGGTCTAATGAGCCGAATGTACAAGCACATTCTCCCTGAAACGAAACTAGAATTGAGTAACTGGAAGAGCAAGGCCGAACAAATTCCGGACCCTGAGCTGCGAAGCCAGGCGCTTGCGAGCATAGCGGATAAGACATTTCACTGCGTGGGTGGAGCGGTTTATGCCGCTGCCAATATGTCTGCCCGGCAGACGCTAATTCCGCTGATCGTAGCGTATCAGACCATTAGTGATTATCTGGACAACCTGTGTGATCGCAGTACGTCCATGGACCCGGATGATTTCAGGCTACTGCATCAGGCTATGCTGGATGCGGTTAATCCGACGGCTAGGCCAGTGAATTATTATGAGTTGCGTCGTGAGCAGGAGGATGGCGGTTATTTGACCAGGCTGGTGACAACCTGTCAGTCTTGTGTAAGCAGGCTTCCGGGCTATGAGGCGGCCATGCCTTACGTTCAGGATTTGGCGCGATTATACACGGATTTGCAAGTATACAAGCATATTAAACCCGAGCTGCGGGAACAAGCGCTTTTGGATTGGTGGTCGCTTCATAAAGACCGTACACCAGAGTTGCGCTGGAATGAGTTTGCTGCGGCTACCGGTTCAACTCTGGGGGTCTTTATGCTGTTTCTTGCTGCCAGCGACCAGCATCTGACAGATGCAGGGGCTGCCTCAATACATGCATCGTATTTTCCACATGTGTGCAGTCTTCATATTTTGCTGGATTATCTAATCGATCAAGACGAAGACCGGAAGGGCGGAGATCTTAACTTTTGCAATTATTATGAAGATACCGACATGGTGCTAGACCGGATCGCCTACGTTGTGAATCGGGCGCGGGCTGATATTGCAGATGTCCCTGCCAGCTCCTTTCACCGGATGATTATCGAGGGATTGCTGGCTTTATATTTATCCGACCCTAAAGTTAGCGAGCAGCAGGACGTTCGCGCTGTTTCGAGACGTTTAATGAAAAATAGTCCGCTCATGCGTTTGTTTTTCTTATTAAACAGTCGATGGATAAGAAGGCTTATATGATTATTTTGAGGAGGTCATAAATCATGACAGCAGTTAAGAAAATTGCAGTATTAACAAGTGGTGGAGATTCACAAGGGATGAACGCGGCAGTTCGCGCCGTCGTACGTAGCGGATTGTATTTTGGACTGGAAGTATTCGGGATTCAACGTGGTTATCAAGGCCTTTTGAACGACGATATTTTTCCAATGGATCTGAGAAGCGTCGGAGATATCATCCAACGTGGGGGAACTGTACTTCAATCTGCAAGATGCCTGGAATTTACGACTGAAGAAGGGCAGAAAAAAGGCGCTCAAATTTTGCGTAACCGTGGAATTGACGGCGTAGTCGTGATTGGTGGCGACGGTTCCTACCAAGGAGCTAACAAACTGACCAAGCAAGGCATTAAAACGATGTGTCTTCCGGGTACGATTGACAATGACATTTCCTTCACGGACTACACTATTGGTTTTGATACGGCGGTTAGTATCGTAGTGGACGCAATCAACAAGCTGCGTGATACGATGTCATCCCATGAACGTTCTTCTATCGTGGAAGTTATGGGACGTCATTGTGGTGATATTGCTCTGCATGCAGGTCTGGCTTCTGGCGCAGAAACGATTTTGGTGCCTGAGGTAGAATTTGACCTGAACGAAGTATCCGACCGGATGAAACAAAACTTTAAGCATGGTAAACGCCACAGTATCATTATCGTTGCTGAGGGTGTAGGCAAAGGCGAAACAGTAGCACAAGTTATCCAAGAAAACTGTCCGGATTATGAGCCTCGTGTTACAGTGCTTGGACACATCCAACGTGGAGGCACACCAACAGCGTTTGACCGCAACCTGGCGAGCCGTTTGGGTGACTTTGCTGTTCGCCAATTGATCGAGGGCATATCTGACAAGGCTTGCGGAATGATCGACGGTAAGCTGGTAGCTACAGATATTGACAAGGTTGTAAATACCAAAAAAGATTTCAATATGGAGCTTTATGAGCTGGCCTTGCGTTTGTCCCAATAATAAGAGCCTTTATGTAAAATAGATCGGCTCTGATATTGGAAATGATCAAAATTATGCGGATGACCCGAGTCATCCGCTATTTTTTTAGCTTTGAGTCCTATCAGGAGGTAGTCATATATGTACCTATTCAAAATCGAAGTGGACAGTTCGGAAGGAGCGCTGACCGTCATTATCGCTGCTGAAAATGAAGAACAGGCATTTGAAGAGATTGAACAACATGTGGAGAGACACTTTCTATATCCTCCCAAGCTGAACGAAGTGGCTATTGTGGAGAAAAAACGAATAACTTTAGGCGCAGCATATGTAATCGAGACACGCAAAGGCTAAATAGCCTCTGCGTGTTGTTTTTTTTCGGCGAAACGACGTTGTACTCTCACCAGACGCCAGAGAAGTAAAATAGCGCCTACAGCCAACCCTGTTATCAAACCGATCCAGTAGCCGTAGGGCCCCAATGAAGTCCAGCGTGCCAGTATATATCCTACAGGAAGCCCAATGACCCAATAGGAGAGGAATGTGAGTAAAAAGGCTGGATTGACGTCTTTATACCCGCGTAGCGCACCTTGTGTAGGTGTAGCGACAGCATCAGATATCTGAAAGAAAATCGCATAGATTAGAAAATGCTGTGCCAATTGAATGACCTGCGGATCGGTGGAGTAAAGTCGAGCGACCTGTTCACCCCAGATAAGCAGTACAATAGCTGTAATCAGTGATAGACCTACTGCGCTGCTAATCCCCATTACACTATAAGCTTTGGCATCCCGCGGACGAGCAGCCCCTGTTTCATAGCCAACTAGAATCGTAAGTGCCATGCAAATGCTGAGTGGAATCATGTACAGCGTAGATGCAAAGTTCATGGCGGCCTGATGTGCGGCTATGGTAGCTGTATTATAGCTACTCATGAAGAGAGTGACGGCTGAAAAGACGGCAGTCTCAAAAAATATAGCAAATCCAATCGGTACGCCAATCTTGATGAGCTCTTTCAAAGCACCAGCGGCAATCCCGTATATTTTGCTGAAGATTCGATATTCGGTAAATATTTTTCCACGATGCGTAGTGATACCGGCGACCAGCATGATGATCCAGTAGGTGGTTGCCGTTGCCACCCCGGAGCCTACACCCCCCAGACGCGGAAAACCCCAGTTTCCATAAATAAGTAGATAGTTCAACAATACATTAATGGGTAACGACATGAGCGTGATGAACATCGTAAAGCGGGTTTGTCCCAATGCATCCATAAAGCTTCGGAGCACAGTGTAGGCAAATAGAGGAACAATCCCGAAAGCCATCGCACAAAGATAGTACAGGGCCACATTATGAACTCTCAATTCCAAATTCATACCGTTCAAAATAGGCTTGACCAAAATGATGCCAGCAATCAAAACGACCATAGACAGGGCGAGAGAGAGCCAAAGTGCTTGAATGACATAGTAGGAGACTTTATCTTTGCGCTGTGCTCCTACCAATTGAGATACAATGGGCGTGATAGCCATAAGTATTCCGTTAAGGCCTGTTTGTACAGGAACCCATAGGCTTACTCCAATGGCTACTCCAGCCAGATCGGCAGGGGAAAAGTGTCCCGACATATTCGTATCAAAAAAAGTCATGGCAGATAGTGCAAGCTGGGTAATCAGGATAGGGAACAAAATGTAGAAAAGTTGCTTCCATTTCTGTCCCGTTGTTAGAGTCAATTGCATTTTTGTTTTCCTCATTTACTAGGGATTGATTATTCGTATGTATCATAACATGTAAGTATTTATTGTAAGGGATACCGCTACATTTGAACAGTAATAAAAAAGACTGCACCCGTTCGCAAAACAACGGGACAGCCTTCGAAATGATTATATAATTTCTAGATTTTATATAAAATAATAAAAAGTCCGGAGAGATAAATTATTTGTATGTTACTCCGCTAGTATAGCGGTTTGTGGCATTCCAAAGTAGATATTCATCCACTTTCATTTCCTTAAGCGCTCGAATTTGGTCCTCTACTTGAGTTTTTCCATACTTAGCATAATGTCCGCTCCCCAACCAACTTGCGGTAAAATCCTGGATCCAAGGACGAATAATTGGCTTTAGCTTGCCCGTCGGATCGAGCTTTTTGTGTGTATCGGCCATGGAGCCTTTAATCGTCTGGTATGGATTCTTATCGGGGTCTTTTACACCGAACCAGCCTGTGGTGTAGTGACTTGGATAAACCATGGGCGAAATGACATCCACATTTTCGGAGATTTTAGTGAAATCCTGTCCGATCCCCTCCGCAGCAGGAACGGATGCGGCATATCCGAAAATATCTACCGATACTCGTACACCTAATGGAGCAAGCTCTTTACGGGCATATTGTACGAATTCAGCGACTGCATCCGAGCGAGATTGATCTGATTTGGTATATTTCAGCTTGTCTGCTCTTTTCTCAAAGCCTTCGGGGAAACGTACATAGTCAAATTGAATTTCCTTAAAACCAAGTTTGGCTGCTTCCCTAGCGATGGCGATATTATAATCCCATACTTCTTTATTATAGGGATTGACGAACCCGTCTCCTTTGCCGTTTTTCCAGACAGAGCCGTCAGGGTTACGGAAAGACATCTCGGGATTTTTGTTGGCCAGTACCGTATCTTTAAATACGACAATACGAGCAATCGGGTAAACATTATGCTTTTTCAATCGGTCCATCAAACCGGAAATATCCCGAATGAATTTTTGCGGCTTGCCCAATTTGAGCAGCTCGGGATTGGTCGTTGGATAAGTGATGTAACCTGCATCGTCTTTAATATCAATAACCATGGAATTGAGCTCTGTCTTGTCAAGCAGTTCAAGCAGCTGAGTCATACGCGAACCGCCTGCGCTATAAGCCGTGACATAGATACCCTTGATAGCAGGAGTCGTCGGTTGTGGGTCAATTTTAACTGGAGGATTGGAGGCATCCACCTTCATATTATTGTGCTGAGCCTGGATCATGGCGCTACTAATTGTTGTTGCCACCGTATCTTTTACATTTGGAGCGTTGGCTGACTGATCGCCGTTTCCGCCTATCCCCATCGCCAATAGCATAATTGCCCAAATCATATTCATTTCCTAACTCTCTCCCTTATGTATGTCGCTTACCTGATTATACGTAAAGTTATGTATCGAAAAACAACACGCTTGTAACCAATACTGGAATCATCAGGCACAGTCTTACATGATTAACCCAACCCGTGTTCATTGAATCCATAAAAATGCATAAATAATGCCGCTCTCTTCGCGGTTGTAGATGTAACCGGAAGAAGCGGCACTTGGTAAAGAAATTTATTGAAGATAATTATTGTCTTGATGCTCGCAAATACTGTACTGAATAATTTCTAGCGCATCCGTTGGCTTGAGTATGGCCATCCCGTCCCGAAGCACAATCATCGAGTTCAGCTCATCCTTTTTGAGAGAAGGGAGCATTTCCGGGTACCATCTTAAGACAATGTCGGACAGTTTTACCGTTTCCATTTCCACAAAAATCACCCTTTCCTGCTCGGAATCATTCCAAAAGAATCATTCAATACGATTCGGAAAAGCAAAGTGCCTGTGAAATAGCAGGTAAAGCTGGTCTTTATATACTATGGGAACAGCGCACATATAGTGTACCACAGAAACTGTATTTTGACACTTGGGTTTGTGCTTATCTTCGGCGAAATGAACCCATCACCCCAACCGTTTCCACAATATTGACAAAAGCTGAAGGGTCCACTTCTTTAATGATCCGTTTTAATTCAACTAGCTCGTAGCGTGTCGTGACAGTCATCAGCATGTCCTTTTCGGTATGTGAAAATGCGCCTTCAATTTTTATTTTGCTAACACCGCGTGGTGTGGTCAACATCCGCTCCAGTAGCTTGTCGGTGTGTTCTGTAATAATGTAGACGGTAATCTTCGTGTGACTGACATAGATTTGATCCAATACCTTGCCAGTCACAAAAATAGATAGCATGGACGCAAGTGCAATATTCCAATCATCGTTCAAATATCCTGCTGCAAGAATGACCAGTCCATTCATGCCAACAAGTACAGTTCCTACGGGGAAGTCACGATAACGAGTGACGATGGAACCGATAATGTCAAAACCGCCCGTTGAACCCCCTACCCGAAAGGAAATTCCTGCTCCAACGCCGATCATCACCCCACCAAAAACGGAGGCTAGCAGGGGGTCCGACACGACAGATTGCACCGGCACCCAGGCCAAAATCCACGTTGTAACGACAACGGATAAAATGCTCAGGCTAATAAAACGCTTGCCTAAAATAAACCAGCCTGCAATAAGCATCGGAATATTGATAATAAAATACATCGCGCTGATATCAAATTTTGTGAAGTAGCCGATTAACATGGAAAGACCGGCTACTCCCCCGCTCAGCAAGTGGTGTGGCACGAGAAACAGATTAAAACCGCATGCAATGGCAGCGGCTCCAAGAATGACAATTAAGCAGTTTAACACTATTTTTAACAACTTATTTTCACCTCATTTAAATTATACGGGAAGCAACTTGCTGGTATTCATGAATTGTTCTGTGCTATAATGCGATGTGGATATTCTTGAGTAGGGACCTATGTCCAGAGAAACACTTAAAATTTAAACTGTTTTAAAAAGGATAAATTCGTTTAAGATGTATCGGATAGGTTCCCCAAATTCATTACAGAAAGATACAGTTATAGGTCTAAATAAACTGTCACTGTATTGGGGAAAACTTATACAATAATATCGCTACTTAAGAATACAGACAACATTGTGGATTGTCCACCACATCCACCATTATGAAGGAGTTTGAATAAATTTGACGACATTTGCAGAATTTGATCTTGAACCGAAAGTAATTCAGGCGATTACAGAACTGGGCTTTGAAGAAGCAACACCAATTCAATCCCAATCCATCCCGATTGCACTGCAAGGCAGAGACATGATTGGCCAAGCCCAAACAGGTACTGGTAAAACCGCTGCGTTTGGTATTCCGCTGATTAACAAAATTTCTAGAAGCGACGAAAAAATCAGAGCCCTGATCATGGCACCAACACGTGAGCTTGCTATCCAGGTAGCTGAAGAAATCGAAAAACTTTCCCGTTTCAAAGGTCTTCGTACTTTGCCAATCTATGGTGGACAAGATATCGTACGCCAGATTCGTGCTTTGAAAAAGAAACCTCAAATTATTATTGGTACGCCAGGACGCTTGCTTGACCATATTAATCGCAAAACCATCAAGCTGGAAGATGTAAACACAGTTGTTTTGGATGAAGCAGATGAAATGTTGGATATGGGCTTCATGGAAGATATTCAATCCATTCTGAAGCAAGTTCCAGACGAGCGTCAAACGATGCTTTTCTCGGCTACAATGCCTCCTAATATTAAAAGATTGGCTGAGCAATTCCTCAAAAATCCTGAGCATGTTTCAGTTATTCCTAAACAAGTTAGTGCTCCACTGATTGATCAGGCCTATATCGAAGTTCCTGAGCGTCAAAAATTCGAAGCATTGAGCCGTTTGATCGACATGGAATCCCCAGAACTTGCTATCGTATTTGGTCGTACAAAGCGTCGGGTAGACGAGCTGGCTGAAGCTCTGCAAAAACGCGGATATTCTGCAGACGGTTTACACGGTGACTTGTCTCAAAACCAACGTGATGCTGTAATGCGTAAATTCCGTGACGGAAGCATCGACGTGCTCGTAGCGACTGACGTAGCTGCCCGTGGTTTGGACGTTTCCGGCGTAACTCACGTTGTGAACTTTGACCTTCCGCAAGATCCAGAAAGCTATGTTCACCGTATTGGACGTACTGGACGTGCAGGTAAAGAAGGGGAAGCTTGGTCTTTCGTAACGCCTCGTGAAATTGACCATTTGCACTTTATCGAACGTGTAACTCGTCACCGCATTCCACGCAAGCCGCTTCCAACGTTGGCTGAAGCTCTGGAAGGTAAACAACGTATCATTGCTGAACGTCTCCTAGAAGCTGTAGAAAGCGGTGAGCTGAACGAATATAAAGGTTTGGCTATTCAAATGCTGGAGCAATATGATTCTGTACAACTTCTCTCTGCAGCTCTGAAGCTGATGACTGGTGAGAAGAGAGAAGCATCGATTGAACTGACTCCAGAAGATCCAATCCGTGCAAAACGTCGTAAACCAGACGTGCGTTCTGGCGGTCGCAAGCCTTCTAACTATAGCGGTCGCAGCAACGGTGGTTACAATTCCAGCCGTTCTGGCGGTAGCGGCGGTAGTGGAAGCAAAGGTGGATATGGCGGTTACAACCGTGGCAAAGAAGGCGGTGGCTACAACCGTGATTCCGGAAGCCGCTACAGTGGAGATCGCAAACCACGCCCGAGCAGCAATGGAGAAACTCGTCGTCCTGCAAGACGTGAAGATTCCTCTTCCGAATAAGAAATGAAATAATGAAAAGTCGAAGCAGATGAAGCTTCGGCTTTTTTGTTATGATTGAATCAGTATGTATGAACCTTTTAGCAATCTGCTTTAATGAGGCACTTATTGATTTCACTGGCGCATTAGGGCTGAAATACGGTATGATATAGCCAAGAGCCGGAATTTATAGGTATAGCAACATGAGTCTTGGAACTGCCAAGGCTTGCGGAGGGAGAGACTGACATTGGAGTTTAAAGGAGCTATGGGTGGTATTTACCGCCTGACCGAGTGGATTACCCGACTGGCGGCTACAAATTTGTTATGGGTGTTATGTTCGTCGCCTTTTGTGTTCTGCCTCATACTGAAACTACTTGTAATGAATCAGAATTTGGCTAATGAATCTTTACAAATGAATTGGGCGATGGCTGTTTTGGCACCGCTTACTTTGTTTCCAGCCACATCGGCTATGTTCACAGTGGTTCGCAAATGGGTAATGGGGGATACCGATACAGGCGTGTTTCGTACCTTTTTTAAAGGGTACAAAGAGAACTATAAGCAGAGTCTGATCGGGGGTATCTTTTACACGTTACTGTTTGTCATCATGTATGTGGATTATACCGTATATATGACACAACTCAGCAACTTGCAAATTGTCGGCGTAATTATGCTTATTCTTATCATTATTTTGCTTGTGTCTATGTTTAACTTCTTTTCGATGGTGGCTCATTATCATATGTCTACCGGACAAATTATTAAAAATGCGGTGTTACTGACGCTGATTCGACCATTTCGTGTATTTTCTACCCTGCTCGGCAGCGCTGTTGTTATATTTATCGGAGTCAAATATCCTGTGCTTTTCCTATTCTTCATCGGCAGCGTAGTTGCCTGGTTCGCTTTCTTTAATTTTTATGGAACATTCCTTAAAATGCAGGATCAAATGGAAAAGATGAAGCAGAAAGATGAAGATACGGTAAGCATTGAAGACAAGAAAAGTGATAACCTCTAAAAATAAAACATATTTCTCCTAGCATTTACTTTCTGAGTGAGAAGCGCTATAATAAGGTCACATCCTGCGATGCACGTTACGGTCATTTGTTGTTTTGAACCAATGACAATGTCTAGGGAGATCTATACGGATGAATAGCTGAAAAGCCCTGTCAATTCCTGACAAGGGGACTTCAAAAGTTTATTCTGCGGTCACCCACCTGCTAAAGCAGGTTCAGAAGACGCTATGGTCGGACGGCATCGGCGGGTACTCCAAAGATAATGAATACACTCTGTTCATGCTTCGTGCAGAAACAGGGTGTTTTTTGTATGCAACAATGTTAAACTAAGACATGAGGTACTAAGGTCGCATACCACAGGTATGGTCGGTTAATTTTTTGTTGTTTAACGTTTTTATAAAGCGCTTGCAGCAAAAAACCGATGTGCTGCATTATGGCAACGATTATCGTGAAGGAGGAAATGTCTTGTCGTTGAAGAGGACTCTGGTAGGGATTGTGCGCAGCCAAGAAGGTACAAGCGACCGGGTCAAGGACCCCCAAATGAAGACACGCTATTATAACTTATCGAGAGACAAGGCTTGGGAAGAAGTATCATCTATTTTGAAAAAAATTCCTGGCTACAAGGTACTCCATGAGGTAGCATCCGTAGGTGAGATTACGTTAGAGAAGCGAACGGCGTTCGGTAGAACCGTCGACATTACCGTTTCCATATTGTCCGTCTCGCCAGTTCGGAGTGCGGTGGATATTTATTCTGCTTCACGCGGATCGCTAGGGGACTTGGGCGCGAATTACCGCATCATTTTGCAACTGTTCGCTGTGATTGACAAGAAGCTGTCCGCTCATAAGGTCGTGCAGTAATTGTAGATGCGTGAGCAGTGATGTGGCAGACAAACGTCAAAAAAAAGCGAGGAAGGCAACCCTTCACTCGCTTTTTTAATATTCAGTCTGATTTAGACGAGTTTTTTCACTGCTGCAATCGCTTGGTCATAGTCAGGATGTTCGGACATTTCGCTCAAGTATTCTACGTAAGCGATTTTGTCATTTTGATCAATTACAAAAATAGCTCTATGATCCAAATGGAATTCCTTGATGAACACACCATAAGCTTCGCCGAAGGAATGATCCTTATAGTCGGACAGTGTCAATACGCGGTCGATACCGGCAGCACCGCACCAACGAGCTTGAGCGAAAGGCAGATCGACGCTGACAGTTAGCACCACGACTTGATCCCCAAGGGAATCAGCTTCTTGGTTAAAACGTCGAGTCTGTGCGTCACACACGCCTGTATCCAAAGAAGGAACAACACTGATCAATTTGACTTTGCCCGCAAAGTCTTGGAGCGTAGCTGCTTCTAGCAGGTTTTTCTGTAATTTGAAATCAGGTGCCTGGTCTCCAACCTTCAGTTCAGGTCCTAAGAGTGTCAAAGGATTGCCTTTAAAAGTAGCAGCTCCTGTACGTTCTTGTGCCATATGTAATAGCCTCCTTGGTTTTTAGCATTGGTTATCGTTGCCGAAATCTATTATAATCTTTTATAAAAGACATTGTCCAATTTGAATAAGGTGGAGACACCCATGAAGGAAGGATTGCCTTGATTTTTTTACGTTATGAGAACTGGAAAAGTTATTTGCGGTTTTACCCAGTGACCTGTCTGATTTTGCTCATTAATATTGTGATGTTTATTGTACTCACCGTACAGGGTGGATCGGAAAATAGTTTGACGCTGATCCGATATGGAGCTTTGATTAATGAAGCGCCATTCACTGATCAGCTGTGGCGATATGTATCAGCCATGTTTTTACATGCAGGGTTTGATCATCTTCTGTTCAATTCCTTCGCCATACTAGTATTCGCTCCTCCGCTAGAGCGTTTGCTGGGGTCCTTCCGATATGTGTTATTGTATCTGGTCACGGGCATTGTAGGGAACATACTGTCCATCGCGCATTACAACATGATGGCGGAAACGACAGTCTCTGTAGGAGCCTCAGGAGCGATTTATGGCATCTATGGAGCATTCCTATACGTTGCCCTGTTCCAGCGGTCACTGATGGATGACGCCTCGCGCAAAACGCTGTACACGCTGCTTGGGTTTGGTATCCTGTTTTCTTTCGCTGTAGCGAACATTAACTGGACGGCTCACTTCGGGGGATTACTCAGTGGGTTTTTCCTTTATGGATTAATGATCAGATTGACTGGCCAACGCAAACGTCACTAAAGACAGTTTTACCGTAAGTTAGCAGGGTAAGAAAGAGGATGATGTTCGATTGACGTCTTCTTCCGGATGTTGAAAAACAGATTGGAGCGAATATCGGAGTGGAATTACGACAGTTGCAATACTTCATGAAGGTAGCGCAAAAAGAACATGTCACTCAGGCAGCCGAGGAGCTACATGTGGCGCAATCTGCGGTAAGTCGGCAAATTCATCAGCTTGAAGAGGAGCTGGGAGTTAATCTTTTTATGCAAAAGGGTCGCAATTTGCAGCTAACGCCAGTGGGACAGCTATTTTGCAAACGGGTTGAGACGATTATAAAAGATCTAGAGCGAGCTGTTTTGGAGGTTCATGAGTTTTTGGACCCTGAGGGGGGCGAAATCCGCATCGGTTTTCCGCACAGTTTGGGGATTCATCTTATTCCTACGGTGGTGGCTGAATTCCGAAAGCGGTATCCCAATGTTAAATTCAGATTTAAACAGGGGATGTACCCGAGTTTAATTCGTGATGTGTTAGCGGGTGAGGTGGATTTGGCTTTTGTATCTCCTTTTCCGGATCGTCATGATCATGTAGAGGGGGATGTGGTGCTGACCGAGGAGTTGTTTGCTGTTCTCCCGCCCAATCATCCTTTAGCCACGGCCAAACACATCACGCTGAGTCAGCTTAAAGGAGAAAAATTCATCCTGTTCAGAGATGGATATTCGTTACGCCCGATTGTCTGGCAGGCTTGTCTGGAGGCAGGATTTACGCCAGATATTGCTTTTGAAGGTGAAGAGACAGATACGATTCGCGGATTAGTTGCGGCTGGTATGGGAGTCAGTCTTTTGCCTGAAATGGCGTTGTTTCAGACCAACCCGCTTCAACCTGCAAGAGTGTCAATTGTTGATCCAGAGGTCACGCGAACTATAGGCTTGATTCATCGCAAAGATGACAAGCTACCATTAGTTGCAAAGTCATTCCGGACTTTTTTGTTGCAATATTTTGGTCTTAAAGGTAGTGTTGCTACTCCGAATGGAAGTGCAAAAGCGGATTTAGGGCAGTGAGTATAGCTGGTTGGTTTTAGATAAAGAAAAAAAGGTTGTTCCTCTACCGTTAACTTGGTGGAGGAACAACCTTTTTTGCAACACAAGCAATTAATCCCGGCTGTTAAAGATACCGATTAAGCGAATTAGTTCCAGCAAGGAAACGAGAGCTGCAGCCACATAAGTTAATGCAGCAGCATTTAATACTTTGGCGATACCCCGTTCTTCATCACTACGGATAAACCCTTCGGAAACCATGATTTCCCGGGCGCGGTTGGAAGCATTAAATTCAACCGGTAATGTAATTAATTGAAAAGCAACAGTAGCCGAGAAAAAGATAATACCCAAGCCAATCAGGTTCGTGTAGCTGAATAAAAAACCGGCAATCAGCAGAAATGGTGCAATCCCGGAAGCGAAGTTTACGATCGGAAAGATCCGATGACGGAGTGCTAGCATGGGATAATGCTCTTTATGCTGAATGGCATGACCGACCTCGTGACAAGCTACGGCAACTGCGGAAATGGATTTTTCATAATAAACGGGCTCGGACAGCCGTACGACTCTTTGCATCGGATCATAATGGTCAGATAACGCACCAGGTACTGGTTCAATAGGTACATCATGCAAACCATTGCGATCCAGCATATGCCGAGCTGCATCATAACCGGTCAACCCATTTTCATTTGGGACATCAGACCATTTATTAAAAGTACCTTTTACACGGAATTGCGCCCATAAGGATAATCCGAACGCAAGAATAATCAATATATACATACCCATCATAAAGCAACCCTCCATTATTGTTCATCATAGCCCGGGCGTCTACATCATAGAACTATGCTCCAGCAGATACTTCAGAGCTTCGATACAAGCGGCGCTTTGTGGTAGTAGACCAGTAAGCAACTTGCGCGCTTGAACGGGCTTGAGCTGCCCCAAAAGAGGCTGTAGTTCATTGACTTCACGTTCTAGACGCTGCATGTGCATCTCTAGACTCGTTAGTTTGTCAGTGACGTGCTCTTCCCCCGCGACCGAGTTCCATTTAATCAGTGTCTGTCTGATTTCCTCAAGGCTATACTTCTCTTGTTTCATTTGGTTAATACGTTCAAGCCTGTTTAAGGTTTCATCATTATAAAGCCGATAATTTTTCAATGATCGTTCTTCAGGTGTGATCAAACCAAGCTTTGTGTAATAATCAATAGTTCGTTCACTGACACCAGCCGCCTTGGCTAGCTCACCAATTCGATACAGCTTCATATCCCCATCTGTCTTCACCTCGCGCTCTTCGTTCGACCTTCAATATTAGCATTTGCAAACGGAGTGTATATAAAGAATATTTTACATGATTCCCAACCATACAGTCAAACGTCATGCTTTTTTTGGACTGAAACAAGCTACTTTTATAGTTAGTAAATGTGACATGAAGTGTTTGGGACCATATTTTTTTAACATAATAAAAAAAATCTTGTCAACTTTCATGTATTCTGATTATAATGACAATAAGAATTTCACGAAATGTAAAGAAACTTAACATTCGAGGGAGTGGGCTTCATGAGAAAAAAGTGGTTAGTTGTATTATTGGCCATGCTGACAGTATTAGCTTTTCCGGTAGGTGCGTTTGCTGCTGACGGTCCGACAAATATTCAACTTCAAGCCGGGCTAAACACGGCCTTTACGTTCTTGGCATTTATACTTGTATTTTTTATGCAAGCGGGATTTGCATTGCTGGAGGCAGGCTCGACACGAATGAAGAATGCGGGCCATGTCGCTGGTAAAACGATTCTCACCACAGGTGTTGCGGCTTTGTCCTTCTGGGCACTTGGATTTGGATTCGGATTTGGTAATGATGGCGGCAACGGATTTATGGGACTGACGGGTTTCTTCATGAGTGGTACGAATGCTGCTGCATCGTTTGATGCTCTTTCAGGTCTGGATGTTCCGATTACAATTATGTTTTTGTTCCACTTTGCTTTCGCTGCGGTATCACTTTCTATCGCATGTGGGGGAATGGCAGAGCGTGCAAAATTAAGTGTATACATTATCTTCGGAATTTTGTTCTCTATCGTGATCTATCCGGTTGTAGCTCACTGGGTGTGGGGCGGCGGATGGCTTGGTAAGTTAGGCATGCAGGATTATGCCGGTTCGACGGTAGTCCATTTGACAGGCGCTACGGCGGCACTCGTCGCTACACTGCTGCTCAAACCGCGTCTGGGCAAGTTCAATAAAGATGGCAAGCCGAACATTATCCCTGGTCATAATCAGGTGTACTCTATCTTGGGTGTTATTATTCTCTGGTTTGGTTGGTTTGGGTTTAACCCAGGTAGTGCTGTATCGGCTATGAACGACGGATTTTTTGGATATGTGGCTTTGACTACCAATATTGCTGCTGCGGCAGGTGGAGTTTTCGCTTTGCTCGTATCCTGGATGGTATATGGAAAAGCAGATATTCCTGCTATGCTAAACGGTGTGCTGGCGGCTTTGGTTGCTATTACTGGTTCTTGTGCCTTTGTAGCCCCTTGGGCGGCACTGGTCATTGGTGCAGTTGCAGGGATCGTCACTTTCTTCACAGCGCAATGGTTCGAGCGTGCAAGAGTAGATGACCCGGTATATGCTTTCTCCGTGCATGGTGTTGCAGGGATGTGGGGCGCAGTGTCCACAGGGTTCTTCGCTACTCCTGAGCTTGTAAAAATAACAGGTGTAGGTCAAGCGGGTCTGTTCTATGGTGGTGGATTTACCCAATTAGGAGTACAGCTGCTTGGACTGATTGGCACCTTGGCTTTCGTGTTCGTCATTTCCTTCATTATTCTGGGTGCGATGAAAGCGATTATGGGTATCCGCGTTACGGAAGAGGAAGAAACGATGGGACTGGATATCAGTGAACACGGTACGTACGGCTATCCTGAGCAAATGAAGTTGGTTGCCGAGGCTGAAAAGCGTTCTGGAATTGTGAACTAATATGTAAAATATAAAGAACCAGTATGGATGAGCGGAGGAGATGGAAGTATGGAACTGCAAAATATGGCCTCTTGGGTGAGTTCCGCTGAAGCGATGGATCAAGCAGATACGCCTGAATCGCTAAGGCAGGCCAGGGTCGACTCTCAAAAATGGCTGCTGGCTTCCCAAGCCTCCGCTCCGTTATCAGACTGGTTACGAACGGCGAATGAAATGCATGACCGCATCGCGGCCAGAGCTGTACAAATGTGTGAAAAAGGGATGGTTGAGGATGGCTTCGGCCCTCCTCCCGTCCCTTATGCATTTATAGCCTTCGGAAGCATGGGGCGCTCGGAATCGACGCTGTGGAGTGACCAGGATAACGGTATGATTATCAGTGACACAATATCTGCTGATAAAGAATTGTATTTTAGAGAGTTTGGTCACAGAGTGTCTGCGATGTTAGAGTATTTGGGATATCCCAAATGTGAGGGGAAAGTAATGTGCTCGGAGCCGTTGTGGCGCCAAACATTGTCTGGATGGCAAGAACAGCTAACGAAATGGTCGGACGATTTTGCTTGGGAGCCGATCCGTTATCTGATTATCTCGTCTGATATGAGGCATATCGCTGGAGATGAGCAATTATCTGCAAACTGGAAACGAAGTTTTTATGAGATGTTCCGAAAACATCCTGATTTACCCTCGGCGGTACTTCGGAACACAGTGAGGCATAAAGCGACACTTAATATTTTAGGTCAGATTGTTACCGAGCGCTTCGGTGAGCATGCGGGCGATTTTGATGTGAAATACGGGTTGTACATTCCGCTGGTGAACGCAGTCCGTTTTTTGGCGTTGCAACATGGTGTAGAGGAAACCTCCACCCTCAAAAGGCTCAGTCGTCTCGCATCATTGGAAGCGGCGCCGTTGCCTTTACTCGACGCTTGCGAGCGTGCCTTTCGGATTGCGCTTCAGCTACGAATGGCTACGCCAGTGAAGGAGAATGATGGATTGCTGGTCAGCAATGGCTACCTGGCTGTAAAGCCGCTCAAACAAAGTAAAGGCTGGCATGAGTTGCGCGAGGCGCTTTCGACAGTACGACGGCTGCATCGTGCGTTGCAAAGGCAGTTGCGATTTATGGAAGGGAGAAGGTCATGAAGGAACCAGCGCAGGGAAGTGGCTTCTGGAGCGCTCTCCGCAGAGGAGGAGTGCCGTCTGCGATCGCATCTGTAATGGGGGCTCCTACGGCTCAGCAGATGGCGTTTATTCGCTCCTTAACCCGGGAGCAACGGCGCTCTGAAGTATTGCGGACCCCGCTGGATCGTTTGGAGACGGTAGTTTTTGATCTGGAGACAACGGGATTTTCAGCACAGCATGGAGATGAGATTTTATCGTTCGGGGCGATTCGGGTTGTCGGGGACATGATTATGGAAAAAGAGCAGTTTTATACGCTTGTTAATCCACGGACTGTGATTCCTGAGCATATTACCGAGCTAACTGGGATTACCCGGGAAATGACGGATGATGCTCCACCGCTTATGAACGGACTGCACGACTTTATGTCCTTTGTAGGTGGGCGAGTACTTGTGGCACATGCTAGCGCTCATGACAAGGCCTTTTTGAATGCTGCGTTATGGAAAACATCTAAAGTTCAATTGACTCACCGTGTTCTGGATACGATGATGCTTGCCAAATGGCTTGAGCCACAGCAACATCAAACCTACAGTTTGGATGAATTGTTGACCCATCAATCCATTCCGATTGAAGGACGGCACCATGCGTTAGAGGATGCGAAAATGACGGCTAAGCTGTGGGTTGCTTATGTTCAGGAAATGTTGAAGCGTAATGTGACCAATTTGGCAGATGTCTACGCGCATTTAAGTCATGCCTGATTCAGTACAAGGCATAGCATAAAACAGCAAGTTCGCGATTTCGTGGGTTTGCTGTTTTTTTTTGCGTCCTGTTCAGATTTAGAAGGTTAGAGGTGGGAACAGTATGGGCATCCTATGGAGAAGGTAAGGGTTATTTAGACGAAAGACAGGTGATAAGACTGTGAAAAGATTTCTTTTCATCAGAGCGATGGTTATGCTGGTTGTGGTTGGGGCTTCGTGGGGAGTTATTGAAAACACAACTTATGCAGCAAACCTGTCCATGGAAAATGCACCATTAAAAGAGGAATACGGTAGAGAAGGACTTGAAGCTGAGAAAGAGGTAGAGGCTGAAACACATGCGGTAGAGGTAATGAAAAAGATAAAGCCTGGTCAACGGCTTCCTTCTATGATTTTAAAGGGGTTAAACGGCAAGACCTACGATGTAGGGGCCACGCGCAATAAAGCTCTGGTCATTAGCTTTTGGGCTTCGTGGTGCGACCCGTGCCGATTAGAAGCGCCTATGCTGAATGAGTTGTATAGTAAGTACAAAGATGATGTGGATGTGTATGGTATCAATGTAACTCGCTATGATCGATTGGAGGATGTACAGAAGTTTTCCCGCTCTTTAGAACTCCGATTTCCCATTTTACTTGATGAGCAAGGAGCATTGTTTGAACGGTTTGGAGGAGTGGCTTTTCCAACTCATGTAATGGTTGATCATCATGGACAGGTCCGCGAAATCATAATCGGCATGCTCAGTGAGCAGGAGTTGGAACGCAAAATAGAAACTCTTGAAAAAAAGAAGGTGTCTTTGGGAGCCGAGTTGACCCCAAAGACACCTTCTAAGCTCATGCGAGCACCTGATTAGTGATTAACTAATCCATGATGAGTAAGCTCTGTCTGATCGTTTTTCGGAGTCGGTGCTTCCAATAATGCGTAACGGAAGCTGTCCAAGAGAGCTTCCCAGCTGGCTTCAATTACATTTTCGGATACGCCTACGTTACTCCAGACGTCCTCGTAATTTTTAGACTCAATGAGCACACGTACCTTGGCGGCAGTGGCATCCTTTTCGTCAAGCACACGTACCTTGTAGTCAGCCAAATGCATGTCCCGCAAGGCAGGGAAATATTGAGAAAGAGCCTTGCGGAGTGCGTTATCGAGCGCGTTGACAGGACCGTTGCCTTCAGCTGCGGTATAGACACTCGTCCCTGCGACATTCAGTTTCAAAAATGCCTCGGATACGACCGGGCGGCCGGCAGTTTTCTCTACCAGCACTTTGAAGGATTCAAAAGAGAACATTTCCTTCACTTCACCACCTGCTTCACGAATGAGCAGTTCCAACGAAGCATCCGCGCCTTCAAACTGGTACCCCTGATGCTCCAGTTCCTTGATGCGGCTAATTACGCCACGTGCCTCATCACTAGATGGGTCAAGGGTGATGCCCAGCTCTTGCGCTTTGGATACCACGTTGCTTTGCCCGGCCAGTTCGGAGACCAAGACCCGTTGCTTGTTCCCTACGAGTTCAGGAGCGATGTGCTCATAAGTTCGCGAGTCGCGCAGAATGGCTGACACGTGGATGCCCCCCTTATGGGCAAAAGCTGCATTGCCTACATAAGGCTGGTTCACAGGCATATTGACGTTGGCGACTTCGCTCACAAAGCGAGCTGTATTGTGGAGTTGATTTAACTTCTCAGTATCTAGACAGTCGTAGCCCAGTTTGAGCTGCAAATTAGGAATGACGGAGCACAGGTTAGCGTTACCACACCGTTCACCGTAGCCGTTGATGGTACCCTGAACCTGCCTTGCGCCTGCTTGTACAGCACTTAGAGAGTTCGCTACTGCCAATTCGCAGTCATTGTGTGTATGAATACCCAACTGCGACCTCGTTATCTGGCTTTGCAGCATAGTGACAATTTCCTGAATCTCATGCGGTAGGGTACCGCCGTTTGTATCGCACATCACGAGCCAATCCGCGCCTGCTTCTTCTGCTTTTTTCATAACGGCCATTGCATACTCGGGATTGTTTTTATATCCGTCAAAAAAATGTTCGGCATCAAAAATAACCTCCATGCCCCCTTGCTTTAAAAAGGCGATGGAGTCGTAAATCATAGACAGATTTTCCTCCAGTGTCGTCTGTAGGGCGGTGTGTACATGGAAATCCCATGATTTACCCACAAGTGTAGCAGCCTGAGCGCCGGATTCCAGAATTCGTCGTAGATTGACATCCTGTGCTGCGATGCTATCTTTGCGGCGCGTGCTGCCGAAGGCGACAATCTTTGCCTGAAGGCCTAGCTCTTGTACCCGTTTGAAAAATTCGATATCCTTGCTGTTGCTTCCGGGAATCCCGCCTTCAATATAATGAACACCGAGATCATCGAGTTTTTTGGCGATTTTCAATTTGTCATCAGCAGACAAGCTAATTCCTTCTCCTTGAGTGCCGTCTCGCAGCGTTGTGTCAAAGATAGAAATAGCGGTGGACATGAGGGACTCCTCCTTTGCGGATTGCTCAGATTGGTGATGCTCTGCTTTTTTAAGCACATTAATTTAGTTGTTTAACGCTTAAAAACAGGAAAGCGTTAGTTTGTCGTGTTCGTATGTTAGTCGATTATATCAACTTATGACTTCAATTGTAATATATAATTATCATTTTTAGCCGCAAAACCTTTATTTTTTATGTAAAATAGAAATAGCATTTAAGGGTATTTCAAGTATAAAATCAAAACACATATTCCCGCGATGACGGGTGAATTTACAGTTAAAAAGAAGGGTTGAGCATGAAAGATGTCAGTGCTTATTATCCGGCTGGTGGACGAGTTATTCTGCATGTGGATATGAATGCATTTTATTGTTCCGTTCATGCAGCGGAGGAGCCGGAGAAATATAAGGGACTGCCTACCGCGGTGGCAGGCAGTAGTGAGCTGCGCAAAGGTGTAATTGTAACCTGCTCTTATGAAGCTCGACGATTGGGCATTTCAACAGGGATGGTCGTTCAGCAGGCTCGTCGGATCTGTCCGCAGCTCATCGTAATACAGCCTGATTTTCACTTGTATCGTCGTTATTCCAAGGCATTTATGAGTATTGCCTATTCATATACGCCTATGCTGGAAGCAACTTCAATTGATGAGTGCTATCTGGATATTTCTGGCTCCAAACAGTTTGGAACACCTATGGAAATTGCTGAGGAAATCCAGCGCAGAGTAGAGGACGAACTGGGTCTGCCCTGTTCAATTGGAGTTGCTCCCAACAAGTTGCTGGCCAAAATGGCCTCTGATCTGAAAAAACCACGCGGGATATCTATTCTACGTTTGCGTGATGTACCCAACATTTTGTGGAACCTTCCTTGTGGTCAATTGTTTGGTGTGGGCCGCAAAACGGCAGATAAGCTTCTACAAATGAACATTCGCACCATTGGACAACTAGCTAAGGCTGATGAGCATATGCTGGTTGGCGTATTTGGTGTGACGGGTTCGTGGTTAAAATTGGCCGCTAATGGGATTAACCATTCTCCAGTCAGCACTGAACGGGAGCCAAACAAGTCCATTGGTCACACGACTACCCTGCCTATGGATGTGGTAAAGCTGGCAGAAGCCCAACGGGTACTTCTTAACATTAGTGATCAGGTAGCCCGGCGGCTTCGACGACACGGTATGCTGGCAGGAGGTATACAATTGACGATTCGGACGCCGGATATGAAGACCTTTACGCGTTCTCAAGTCAGGAGCACTCCTACGGAAAGTGCAGAGGACATATATAAGGAAGCTTGTGCGTTGTATCGTCGCCATTGGGGAGAAGATAAGCCTGTGCGCTTGCTGGGGATTACGCTACAGCAGCTCATTCCAAAGGAGGAAGCGGCCGTTCAAATGGATCTATTTGAATACCAGGATCAGCCTAAGAAGGAAAGCTTATTGAAGACGATGGATGCACTGCGCGATAAGTTTGGTGAAAATGCAATTTTGACCGCTGGGATGCTGGGAGATGATCCTTCAGTACTTCTTCGCAACTCCAAGTTGCGCGGAACTTCGCTGCAAAAAGACAATCTACCAACTCCGGAGTGAAACTTTTGGGTAGATTATTGCAAGCATCACAAGCTACGTTATAAGTGTTTTTTGCATGAAGGATAAAGGAAAATAATTTGTAATAATATTGGGTTTGTATTAATATGTGAATAGAATGCAAAAGCTGGTTTGTTTGACTGTATAGGAGGAAGAGAAAAGTTATGGCTAAATACACTTGGGTAGAAAAAGATACATGCATTGCTTGCGGAGCGTGTGGCGCTACAGCACCAGACATTTATGATTATGATGATGAAGGTTTGGCAGAAGTGATCTTTGAAGGGGATGCAAACCAAGGCATCAAGGCGATCTCAGAAGATTTGTTTGATGATATGCAGGATGCTTGTGACGGTTGCCCTACAGATTCCATCAAAGTAGCAGACGAGCCGTTCAATAAAGAAGGTTAAGCGTAGGCTTCTTCGATAGGCACAGCACTGACAGCTCTCTTCGCCGTATAACGGTGAAAGTAAGCTGTTGGTGCTGTTTTTTTAGATTATAGAATGGTTCAGCGGAGCTGAGCCATTTTATAATCGCAAGAAAAACTTCTGCCAAGCGCGGTCTGGCTTCCGTGAGAGTACGTCGATAGACGTTTTTTTATGTGCTGTCCATCGAGTCTATTTTTGCCGATATACATAATAGGAAGTATGCAAGATTACACGATCAGGAGGATCCGATGAACCATTCGCCTCATCTTAAATCGTATGTAAAAAAACACCCTGATAATAAAATGGCCTGGTATTTACTCGGCAAAGAGTATGAGAGCAGCGGTCAGGAGGGCAAAGCAAATTATTGCTTTAATCGTGCAGGAGAAGTGTTCGAAGCCTTCGAGCATAAACAGATTCCGGCAGACGTATGGATGGAATATCAGGATAAACTGGTTCAAATGTCCAAGGAGAAGGAGCGAAGAACGGCTCGAACACGCCACCTGTTAACTGCGTTAATGGTACTACTGCTCATATGGGTTCCTTCAGCCAATTCACCGAGACCTTCAAATGAAAATGCATCTGTTCCATCTGGAACTGAGCAGGCAGCAATTGATAATATTGAAGTTACTAAAGTGGCCACTGCTGATCCGAAGGAGATGGTCCAGATCGGTGTGGTTGGTGGTGTGTTTACGGCTCAAGCTCGAAAAGGGAGTGGAGCTGGAACGGGGCTTACTGATTTGTTGGCTAAGACTAGCCGACTGCCGTCCAAGACTACGGTGTTGGGTATGGAGCAAGGGGGCTCATGGCTGCTCTGGAGAGAGGGTATGAAGCCCTTACTTAGTGTACAGAACAAAGGAAACGGTGGATTAGCTGTTCAGTCTTACGACGCCGCTGCGTGTGCTTGCAAGCCGTCAGACAGTGAAAATCTTCGCAAAGCAGGTCTAAAATGGGCTGCTGGACAGGAGGAATTAGCTGTGTTGAATAGCTCCATGCGTGCTTTTCGCTCACAGCATCAACGTCTTCCCCAGAGTCTTGATGAACTGACTCGAGACTTTCCCGCTAACACGATGTACGGTACGACAGACGAGATGAAGAAGGCTTTTACACCTATGCGTAATTTACTTGCTTCACCAGGACAGGGAACAGGGAAGGCAGTAGATTTAGACGCTGACTCGTCGGCCGAAAGTAGTCCATTACTGGCATCGTCATTGCACGGACGACCTTTTCTGGGGCAAACGCTGCGAATTGTGGTGGACAAATCCAAGCACAGGCTCGCACTGGTGAGTGGGAATGTACTTATTCGAAATTATCCTATCGGTTTGGGCGGAGAGAAAACACCAGAAGGGAAGTTTGTGATTACCGATAAAGTAGTAAATCCGAACGGTAAATCCAACGGTGAGTTTGGTAGTCGTGGAATGCAACTGTCTGCAACGAATTATGCCATTCATGGCACGAACGAGCCGGACAGCATTGGCAAAAATGAGTCGTTGGGTTGCGTCCGAATGGGTAAAGAGGATGTGGAGGAATTGTTTGCACTCGTACCTTCGGGTACGGAGGTGGTCATTGGTAACGGGGGATTGCCTGATCAAGTGCTGGTGCCTGGTTCTCGATTTACAAGTGAGCCGCAGCATGACCAGACGAATCCCCGCAAAACCTATCACTGGTTAAATTAACGTTATGATGCTATTGCTACTTGGTGTTTAACGATTTCCTGCTTGTGCTAAAACAATGACCAGAATAATCACAATGATGAGGAGAACAAAGCTGACGGCGGTCCATACAATCGCTTTCTTGTTCACCTCATCCTTTTTCTTTTGCAGACTGGGCGGCTTGCGCTTGGTCTTCATATCAGCAATCCCTCTTTTCTAACGGGCTAAGGTCTTGTCTTACTATGTCCATTGTAAATGGTTTGATTATACATTTTCAATGACATCTCCATGACAACTGAATTGTTCTGATACTACACCTCGCAAATTACTTTCTTTTTGGTATGGAAAAAGCTAAACTATTTTGTAGAGATGTTTTTTTAGGATTGTGCAAGGGCATAGAACGGAGTGGATGAATCGTGTTGTATCGAAGGATTGCGAAACCTGTTTTTTTTAAAATGAGTCCAGAGACGGCCCATCATGTAGTCATTGACGGCTTAAAACATGCGGGTTCACTCCCTGGTGGAGCAGCGACACTGCGAGGGATGTACGGAGTCAAGGAAACGGAGGATCTTGCCGTTGATCTGTTTGGCATTCATTTTCCCAACCCGATTGGACTGGCTGCAGGACTGGATAAAAATGCAGAAGCGGTTACTGGTTTTTCTTCCATCGGGTTTGGATTTATGGAAGTGGGAACGGTGACACCTGTGGGACAGCCCGGCAATGATCGGCCCCGGTTGTTCCGACTGCCTCCCGATGAGGCGTTAGTCAATCGGATGGGCTTTAACAATCTGGGTGCTGAGAGCATGGCCAAACGTCTGGCTGCACTCAGACATCGACCTGTTCCGGTCGCAGTTAATATCGGCAAAAATAAAATCACGCCCAATGAGGATGCTCATAAGGACTATGAAAAGTGTATTTCCGCACTGTATCCGTATGCGGACTTCTTTGTGGTGAATATTAGCTCGCCGAATACGCCGGATTTACGAAAGCTCCAGCATGGTAATGAACTGAAGTCGCTATTGGAAGCGGTTCG
Organism: Paenibacillus sp. FSL H8-0168; assembly: GCF_038592955.1. Taxonomy (NCBI): domain Bacteria; kingdom Bacillati; phylum Bacillota; class Bacilli; order Caryophanales; family Paenibacillaceae; genus Paenibacillus; species Paenibacillus sp. FSL H8-0168. The sequence goes on from NZ_CP151948.1 coordinate 2,054,327, forward strand.
GGCAGAGATGGGAGTTCAGGCGAAAAAGTATGGCAATGCCAAGTCTGTACTGGTTAAAATTGCGCCAGATGTATCGGATGAGGAATTGGAATATATGACAGATGCGATTGCTGCCAGTGGAGTAGACGGCATTATTGCGACCAATACAACAATATCCAGAGCTGGTCTGACGCACCGAAATGCGAGTGAAACAGGAGGGCTGAGTGGTAAGCCGCTGCGTGACCGTTCCACAGAGGTCATCGGACGGGTGTACCGCCAGACGGAAGGTAAGCTGCCTATTATCGGATCAGGCGGCATCTTCACGAGTCGTGATGCCTATGACAAAATTAAAGCAGGCGCAAGCCTGATTGAAATTTATACAGCATTGATCTACGAAGGGCCGGAAGTAAATAGGGCTATACATGCTGGCCTGCGTGAGCTGCTTCGAAAGGATGGCTTTAGACACATTACCGAGGCTGTTGGTGCAGATCACAGATAAAAAAGTGTTGTCGGAAGAGACAGGAGGTACGGGGATGGACGGAAGAGACTGGGGAACATTTTTACTGCCATACGATCAGGCGGTGGAAGAGCTTAAGGTCAAGTTCAAAACAATGCGTGCGGAGCTGAAAAAGCGCGAGGAATACGCTCCTATCGAATTCGTAACCGGACGGGTTAAAAAAATATCAAGCATCCTCGATAAGGCAAAGAGATTACAGGTTCCTTCTGATCAACTGGAGACGGGAATCGAGGATATTGCAGGCATTCGCATTATGTGTCAATTTGTAGAGGATATTCGGCGGGTGGCCGAATATATCAGAAGACGTAAGGATTTGACCGTACTGTATGAAAAGGACTATATCACCAATTATAAAGACAGCGGCTATCGCAGCTTTCATATGATTGTGGAGTATCCAGTTCAAACAGCAGTGGGGCTGAAAATTGTGCTGGCAGAAATTCAAATCCGTACTTTGGCTATGAATTTTTGGGCAACCATAGAGCATTCTCTTAGCTATAAGTATCGTGAAAGCTTGCCTGATAATATGCGCACACGATTGAAAAAGGCAGCTGAGGCAGCCTTTGTATTGGATAATGAGATGTCTTCTATGCGTCTTGAAATATTGGAAGCGCAGAAAAAGTTCGAGGATGAAGCCAATATTGTTTCTAAAGTGCTAACAGGTATGCACCGGCTGTATTTCTACCATAAGATCAGTGAAACGATTGATGCGCAGCGCAGATTTAATGAACTGTGGGAACGGCACGACATGGAAGGAATCAAGCTGCTTCACGATGAGGTCAAAGAGATGTTAGAAGCCTCTACCAAGGAAGAAGACAGGGATGAGTATTAAATGGCAAACCTTTCCTACGAACCGCTGTACGTGACTTATTTGGTATACTTCAATCGGGATCGGGATTACTTTGAATGTCATGAGGTACTGGAAGAGCTGTGGCTTAAGCTGGACCGTGACCCTGTATATAAAGGTTTGCTGCAAGTTGCTGTAGGACTGTATCATTTCCGGAATGGTAACTATCGTGGTGGACATATGATGCTGAATAGTGCGGTCCACAGGCTGGAGCATGCTCCTTCGCAGGCGCTGGGCATTAATATGGCGAAGCTGGTGGACGAGGCGCGCGTTTGCGCCCGTCAGCTTGCTGAAGCAGTTATGACCGGTACGGAAGAGCTTCAGCACCAACCGCCGGTTTATCGGGATTTGACGATAGAAATCGTCGAGCCCGGGCTGCGCAGGGCCGTGGAGAAGGCATCGTCGTCCATTCCAGTCAACATCCCGCAGCAGAGAGGTCCTCGGCGTGGGGAAAAACATGAGCAGCGTCAGCAGGCGCTGGCAGCTTCAATTAGGCGAAGACAGGCAGCTGGCGGCTCAGGCTCTGTCTCGGCGGAAACGAAGGATACGCCTTGAGTTTGAAGCGCATGATAAGCAAGCAGCCCGATCCGTTTCATAAGGATCGGGCTGCTTTATCGTTTCAGGTGTGTGAACGTTTGACTAGGAGGTTACGTTCTTTTTATATTTCTCAAAGAAGGCTTTGAAATCGTCGAGTGTGTACCCATTGTCCGAAGGACTTTCCTTCAACCCGCCTACCATACGTTCCTTTTCCACGCCTTTTTCGTAATAAATGAGCGTAGGGGTATACTCAATCTTATACTTGTCCCAGCCATCCTCATACTCACGCAGGTTAAATTCGTGCATCGTAATGTTCTCCTGCTTGCTCAAAGGCAAGAGCTTAGGGGTAGTGGCGCGGCAATGCACACAGTCGGACGCGAAATGATAGACGAAGAAGTTTTCCTTTTTGTCAATTTTACTCTGTAGATCTTCCGGCTTAATAATTTGCTGATAGTTCGGGTCATTTAACAGCTCTTGAGTAGCAGGATTTAACGAGGCTGTGGAAACGCCATACAGCTTGTTTTTAGTGCCTGAATTTAAAGCGAGCAGCACTCCAAGCAAAATGACCAGCACAACAAAAAAGCCGATGACAGGTATAAGCTTTTTTTTGTTGGATTTTTGTGCGTTCAATGCAATCTCTCCTATCAAAATTCAAAATATGTAGCTATGAATCTCATTATTATACAACATTACAGATTGTAGTGAAAGTTCGTAAATCACACCGATATTGCAGGATAACAGGTTGAATATGGTACAATAAAATTTATTTTAAAAGGACAGGATGATTACGATTATGGGTGTACAGCTCCCCACAGCATTTGTAAAGCGCATGGAGCAACTGCTCGGCGACGAATTTGAAGCATTTATGACCGCCTACGACCACACGCCCCATGCCGGGATTCGCGTCAATACGTTAAAAATTTCGGTGGAGGACTTTAAGGAACGTTCTCCGTTCGAACTGCGGCCAATTCCATGGTGTGCCACGGGTTTTTACATTCCGCACGGTACGAAGCCGGGGTTACATCCTTACTACCATGCGGGACTGTACTATATACAGGAACCGAGTGCAATGTCTCCGGTTGAACTGCTCAATGTAGCTCAAGATGAAGCTGTATTGGACTTGTGCGCTGCACCGGGCGGGAAATCGACCCAAATAGCGGCCAAACTACAAGGAAGCGGCGTATTGGTGACTAATGATATTAGCGCGGACCGAACCAAAGTGTTGGCTAAAAATGTGGAATTGTACGGTGTGCGTAATGCCGTGGTACTGAATGAAAGCCCGGATCGAATCGCCGATGCCTTTCCTCATTTTTTTGACAAGATACTAATTGACGCACCTTGCTCGGGAGAAGGTATGTTCCGCAAAGATGAGGATATGGCAAAACAATGGGAAACGCATTCGGTGGATAAATGTGTAGTCATGCAACGGGACATTTTGCGTGTAGCGGCCTCGATGCTGAGCACAGGAGGGAGAATTGTCTATTCGACCTGCACCTTTGCGCCAGAAGAAAATGAAGGAATGATCGCAGAATTTCTGGAGGCTCATCCCGATTTTGACGTAGTCCCTGTTCCGTCGGAGGCAGGTTTTGCACCAGGCCACCCGGAATGGATGAGTGAAGAGGTCGCGGCATCACATCCCGAACTGCGGGGAACAGCACGCCTTTGGCCGCATCTCGTAGAGGGAGAAGGCCATTTTATCGCTGTGTTGCAACACCAAGGTGGTCGTGTCACTGGAACTGAAGATCACACTGAATCCGGGGATTTGACTCCATTTGAGGGCAAGAATGACAGGGCATTGAACATAGATGCAGCGTATCCACGGAAAAAGCAGTTTTTGTCCGTCAAGGAAGCACTGACGCCAAGCGGTCAAGGAAGACATGCGACTGGTGAGCCTAAACGAAGTGGAAAAGGAATGGACGGGAAGTCCGGTAAAGGAAAGTCCGCGCGCGGCTTGGGTGGCAATAAGTCTCGTTCTGGCAAAGAGAATGTAAAATCCGCTGCACGCTCCCCACAAGATGTACTGGAGTCCTATCACCAATTTGTGAAGGATCAGCTGGAGGTGTCCTTTACAGGCTATACGGTGGTCTATGGAGATCGTATTTATCAGTCGCCATTGGCATCCCATCGTTTGGACGGCCTTAAGGTGGTGCGACCAGGCTGGTTTATGGGTACCGACAAGAATGGTCGCTTTGTGCCTTCACACCCGTTGGCGGTGGCATTACGCCCTTCAGAAACGGCTAGAAGCATCAATCTCTCCAGTTCAGATGCTGAGGCCATCCGGTATTTAAAAGGGGAGACCTTGTCCATCCCCGTTGAGAGAATGGCACTGCGGAACGAAGTCCAGCCCAAAGGCTATACTCTCGTGTGCATTGATGGTTATTCGGCTGGGTGGGGCAAATGGCAGGACGGCATGCTCAAAAATGAATACCCTACAGGTTGGAGGTGGACATCGGTATGAGTGGAAAAGGGAGACAAACGCAACGTTTGGATAAAGTTTTAACCCATATGGGATATGGTTCCCGTAGTGATATCAAGCGACAGGTGAAGCAAGGGATGATCACAGTAAACGGGAGGATCACCAAGGATAACGGCTTACAGGTTCATCCATACCAGGATCAGATTGAAGTGAACGGGGAACGTGTTGTTTTTCGGGAGTATATTTACATCATGCTGCACAAGCCACCGGGCGTTATATCTGCAACTGAAGATACGAGGGAGCGGACGGTGCTGGATTTGCTGAGCGCGGAGGAACGACACTTTGAGCCTTTTCCAGTAGGACGCTTAGACAAAGATACAGAAGGGCTATTGTTGTTGACCAACGATGGTAAGCTAGCGCACGAACTACTTTCTCCACGGCGGCATGTCCCTAAAACATATGAGGCTACCGTATCGGGGCATGTCACGGAGGAGGACATTCATCAATTTACAGCAGGAGTGGAACTGGATGATGGGTATGTTACACTTCCCGCGCAGTTGACCATTCTTCGCCACGAACATCCGCACCAGGCAGATGGAGAAGTCATTTCCTATATTTCGCTTGTAATCCATGAGGGAAAGTTTCATCAAGTGAAGCGTATGTTCGAAGCGGTTGGTAAAAAGGTGACCTATTTAAAAAGAATAGCTATGGGGCCATTAAAGCTGGATGAACAGCTTCCACTGGGCAGCTATCGAGAGCTGACTAGTGAAGAACTGGCATGGATCGGCCGGGATATAGCATCTGCAACGTCAGAAGTTTGATGGGCAGATTAAATATAAATGACGCACAGGCTCTTGTGAAATTCCTGTGCGTCATTTTATGATATAGACAACCAGACAGAGAATTATTCAAACTCAACGTTCAACACTGGATCGCAGTTTACGAATTATTGTGCGCGTGCTGCCCGACTCTTTTTCACTTCAGCTGCTGTATAAGCTGTAACCTTGTTTTTACCTGTCGTTTTGGATATGTACATCGCTTGATCGGCCTGCTTGACCAGTTCATCCGGGTTCATTTCCTTCTTCACTGTACTGTGTCCGACACTGATGGTGACAATGCTTTCTTCCGCGACCCGCTCGCGGATACGTTCTGCGACATGTCCAACCTTGGCACGTCGATCTACAACCATTGCGACCAGTTCCTCGCCACCGTATCGTCCGGTCAGTCCGATTTCATCCAGTTCATCCTCCATAATCTGTGCCACCTGTTTGAGTACTTCATCCGCACGAGCATGGCCTTGCGTATCATTCAGCTTTTTGAAATTGTCAATATCGCAAAAAATGACCGACACGCGGATTCCTTGATCCATATATCGCCGTAGTCGTCCCGAAAAATATTTACGGTTATATAGCCCTGTCAGGCCATCGGTGATGGAAGAACGGTAAATCCTTTGGAGCAGCTCCACAATCCGTTCAAACAGGATGAGGAATAACGTAGTGTAGTACAGCAATGGTAAAAATGACATATATAGGACTGTGTTTGATCTTCCAGCTTCTTCAGGGATGTCATTTCGCAGCCACAAATAGCCGAGCCAGAGCAAATACATGGATAAGCCCGCTACATACTTCTTTGGCTGTCCGATTCGTGGGGTGATGAACACAAGGCTCAGTATAAGTACCAGTACTCGATAAAACAGAGTGAACCCAACTAGTTTCGCTGCGCTGATCCAAGCGGGCAACAAACCTGCAGTCCAGGCAATAACCGGCAATATCAATAACGCACCCAGCAGCAGCAAGGTCCATGTCTGCGCACGTTTCAGCTTCCGGTAGAGTTGAAATACGGCGGCATTGATGAGCACGAAGGCAGACGCCTCCAGCACATTTTTCCACACGATTCCTTGGAGTTGCATCTTGCCTCCACCTGCTGAATAGAGATTCATGGCTTCATATGTCATAATAATAATAGCGGCAACCGAAAAAAGGATATAGGCTTTTTTTCGTTGTCTGCTATATATGATCACGCACATCAGTGCCATCATGAGTATAATATACAAACCGCAGGCTGCACTTACGGCCCCGGCCAGAGATGGGAAACCCAAGGTTCCCGATAAGGACAACAACGTCAACATCACCGACTCCATTTGCAAAAATAGTCAATCTATTGAACGGTTGATATCGTTCCGATACAATAGACAGGATTTATCCTATTTAAAATGTTATAATTTTCTTTTGTGACTAACATTTATTCTCAATATATCATCTTTCAGAAAATCCGGAAACCTATACATACAATCTGTGATCCGGGCAGTTTAATGCTTGAAAGGGGAAGCACGTCATGAAATTGCTACAGGCTCTCTTTTTCCCACCCGAGCAACCGGGAGGCGTTTCATCCATGATTCCATATCTGCAAGAGCGATTTACATCCCCCCGTTGGGAAATGGAGCTATTTTCAATCCCTAAACGGATTCGTAACAAGGGTAGGGACGAAGTAACTTTTGACACCTTTGACTGGACGAGATATGAACAATATCCAATCGTTCAAAAATATATTCAGACGTACCGTGACTATTTATGGTGGACACGGCTTCGTATTCAGAAGCCCTATGACCTCATTCATGCTCATCATCCGATTGCGGGAATCGCCATGAAAACTGTTTTTCCTGACATTCCGCTCGTACAGACGATTCACTCTTCCTATGAGAAGGAGTTAATTCTAAACGGGAAAATAGAGGAGAACGGGCCTGAACACCAATTCTTGGTGTCACTGTATGGGGAAATGGAGCAGAAGGCGGATCGTCTGATAGCGGTATCTCATTCTTTTCAGCATTACTTAACTCCTTACGTTCAGAATCCGCAAGACATTGCAGTCATTCCGAATGGATATGATGAGAAGCGCTTCAAACCCATTCCACACGAAAATGAAGTGACACAGCTCATAACCGTTTGTCGCCTTGTTCCGGCGAAAGGACTGGATATTTTATTGGGAGCCTGTGCTGAACTTAAAAAAAGAAATCTGGATTTTGTGCTTCATATTATTGGAGACGGCCCGGTTCGCCCTGAGCTGGAAGAGATGGCGCGACAGCTCGATATATACCATGAGACGATTTTTTATGGATATACCCTTCATCCAGAAGAGTTTATGCCTTTCTTTGATGTATTTGTCTTGCCTTCTCGGGCGGAGGCCTTTGGTTCGGTATTTGCGGAAGCAGCGTTAAGTTGCCTGGCATTGGTAGGTACAGAAGTGGGAGGAATACCGGAGCAGATTGAAGATGGGGTAAATGGTCTGCTCGTGCCACCCGACAATCCGAGGGCACTGGCAGACGCATTAGAAAAGGTCATTGCTGACCCTGCCTATCGTTATGAGCTGGCTAGATCTGCCTGCGATAAAGCTAAATCAAGCTATTCTTTAAGTCGGGCGGTTAACGAGTTGAAGAAAATGTATTTGAAATTTCCACATTAACCATGACGAGTACCACCTGGTTTGGAATCGGAATGCCGAAAGCTGGAGCGAGGACGTGAGGAACGGAAAGGTCTCCTGCGTCCTGCTATGATCAGTTTGCTAACCCACATCAGACTGAGCATTCCGAAAATAGGATAAAGGACAGATAACAGTGAACTGAAGCCGAACTGACTGATTAAAAAACAGGTGAGCATAATGAATAGTGTGATGAGCTTGGGCGAAATTTGGACATGCTGACGAATTTGCAGACTGACTCCATAAATGTCGGCTACAAAGGTACTGAAGATTTCCATGAAAATGAGTAGAATGTATATGATTTCGACAAAGGCACCCAGACGGTAAGCAATGCTTCCCATAGGGATTTCAAATTGCTGAATACCTGGCATATGTGCTGACATGGCAAAGTGTGCAGCCATTAGCATAAACCCGACACCAACTCCGCCCAAAACTCCTCCCCAGCGGATGGTTCTTCGGGAAAAGGTTTGGCTGCCAAGTGGTACAAGCACGGCTTGGGCCATAGTTAGGTTAAAGGACGTGTACAGCAGTGGAGAGAGCAAGGTTCGAAATGTACTGTGATCTGTCGTGTTCGTAATAAAACTCTGAGGATTGGGCATGGAGAGCGTGCTGTGAACGAGCAGAAGAGACATGATGATCATCAGAGGGACAACCACGGTGTTCATGTGCAAGATGGCCTTAATGCCTTTACTTAGCAGCAAATAAGTACCAATCAGTGTAATAAGCAGTCCGGTTTGGTAATGCAGGTGAAGGTGCTCTACAAAAACAGAGCCGGCTCCTGCCAGCATGACGCTGTTTACGCCAATCAACACGATGAGTGTGAACCAGCTAATCCATTTCCCGGCATTGGCACCAAAAAGATGTTTGTTCAGGTCCTCGTAGGATTTGGCTGAAATATCATGAGCGATCAGCATCATTTTCGTACCCAACCATACAAATATGATTGTGGATAGCATAATAGTGAGTGTAGCCCAACGACCATACTGCGTAAAAAATTGCAGAATTTCTTGTCCGGTAGCAAATCCGGCACCGACGATTGTACCGATGTATGTAAAAGCAATTTGAAAAACATGAATATTACGTTTCATCTCCAGTCCCTCCTTGCCTGCTTGAATAACGCTGCAGCGAGCATATAATACAAACTATGTTCAACTGAAATAGGACATGACTGGATGAGACTGAAAATAATTAAAGTGAATTAATGAATAGCTTGACGGGAGCGTAATTTATGGGTCAAATCCTTGCATGGATACTGGAATACGGATATTTGGCAATGTTCGGCTTGCTTGCACTTGGAGTAGCGGGTATGCCGATACCCGACGAAGTGCTAATGATCGCCTTCGGCGGGCTCGTGTCTCAAGGGCACTACAACTTCATTGCTGCACTGGCAGTCACATTTTTCGGTAGTATGACGGGTATGATGCTTAGCTACACATTGGGGCGTCTGCTGGGCAAACCACTTTTGCATCGATACGGAAAATGGGTGAGGCTTACGCCTTCTAGGATTGCCTCTTCTGAAAATTGGTTTGGGCGCTATGGTACCTGGGGAATCCTGTTCGGATATTTTGTCCCCGGCTTGAGACATGTATCCTCATATCTGGCAGGTACAACCCGTTTAGGCGTTTTCCGCTATATCAGTTATGCATCAGCAGGAGCTTTGCTGTGGTGCGGTACATTTTTGGGGATTGGACATGCGGTGGGCATGCATTGGGAGCAGGTGGCGAAGCTAATGGAGAAGGTGACGCATCAGGTAGGGCTGGTCGTTATTCTTTTAATCGTTGCGGGAGGAATCACCGCATGGTTCTGGAACAAGCGTAAAAAAAATGTCACATGACCGCATGGAAAGCAGCTATAGCTTGAAAGCGGCGGGTGAAGTATGGTACTTTTACCGCATAGGATTGCCGTGGGAGGTCATGTAATGGAAGTATTAAAGAAACGAATTTTAAATGAAGGCGTGATTGCATCAGATCAGGTGCTGAAGCTGGATGGTTTGCTTAATCACCAGGTTGATCCAGAACTGACAATGGCAATGGGACGAGAGTTCGCAGCCCGTTTCCGAGAAGAGAAGATTACCAGAGTAGTGACCGTGGAGTCCTCAGGCATTGCCATCGGGTTTGCGACAGCATTGGAATTGGGTGTACCGTTGGTATTTGCTCGTCGTAAAAAGACCCTATTAGCTGATCCAGACGCGCTGTGTGAACGCGTACCTTCGTTTACAAAAGGTATTGTTACGGATATTATGCTGTCTCGTCAATTTATTCACGAAGATGACCGTGTTCTGTTCATTGATGATATTATTGCTAATGGTGATGCGGCGCGAGGTATGGTTAAAATCATTCAACGCTCTGGAGCGGAGTTGGTTGGATTTGGTGTCGCGGTGGAAAAAAGCTTTCAGGCCGGAGCGAGAACCATCCGTGAGCAGGGTATTCGTGTAGAGTCATTGGTCAAAATTTCGTCGTTAGCTGACGGCAAGATTGAGTTTGCTGAATAGTAACAATTCAAAACTCCTGATCCTTATTTCTAATAATAACCTTTGCATGAGCTTCAATTTCGCTTATAATATAGATAAGGTTTTGGAGAGGAGGCAGCAACATGGGGAAAGAACAATTGACCGAACAGTTTTTTCTGGAAAAACTGGCAGCGGCTAAAGTACACTTTGAGCGTGCCTTGGATTGTAAGCATACGGAATTCGACGATTTGTATCCCTATATGATTGAACATCCTCAGTTTTTTTGGTATAAACGCTATGTGGCCTGGTCTGAGTTGTTGACGTTGGTTAACCTATGCGAAGAATTGTCCTTCTCTTGGAAAGAAGAATTTACTGCTCACCAAGTGGAGTATGTAGATCAGCGAGTGTTGTCTGCACAAGTGCTGGACTTCTGGTATGAGAAGAACGATACAAAAGAACATGATCACAGTGTGAATCAGTCGGGATAATTTGTCGCTCTGTTGGCAATCCATATAAGTAGTAAGAGAGAAGAGACCTAAATGATTCGTTTAGGTCTCTTTTTAAACTTTTTTCATGTATATAGAACCATGATCGTTATGTTAAAAAAGTGAATAAGGAGGGGACAAGGATGATTATGGACGAAGAATTGGATGCTTATCGACTCTCCGGTGAAAAGGTGCGTGTCGTACGCGATGGATTGGAGTCCAACGATGTTGTGGGCATTGTACTGGCATGGGATGAGGAACAGGTGCTTATTCGTCGCCAGAATCGACGTGTGGTCAAATTGGATCGCAGCTATACATACCAGTCGTTCAGCGAGCCGCGTCACAATCCGATAGATCTGGATTAGGAATGGGTTCTCAAATGGGTGTTGGATAAAAATAACTGGGTGATTCATTAGGCATACAGAAACTCTAAATCGGACACAGTAATGAAGGAAAATCCAACAGAGAGGACGTGCTGTGTCAATGACGGTTATGGACGAAAAAGTACATGCATACAAGGATCAAATCAGCCATTTGGAAGATCAGTTGCCCGAGGTAGTTCATGCATATCATCGTTTTACCGGAGAGTGCTTTCAAGCCGGCAGCTTAGATGAGAAAACCAAGCAACTGATTGCGCTAGGCATTGGCTTATTTGCCAACAATGAGGTATGCACGTTTTATCACGTGGACGAGGCGCGGTCCAAAGGAGCCAGTGATCAGGAAATTATGGAGACCATTGCTGTAGCCGCAGCAGTAGGTGGAGGACATGCTCTAAGCCAAGGGGTAACGCGTGTACAGAAGGCGTTGCAATAAGGCGAATCATTAATTGATGTGCTTATACTTCGTCATAGCGGTTATAGATCGATTTGGATATATGATGAATATGGAAAGGAGCTTCCGCGCACACTTGGTGTCTGCGGAAGCTTTTCTTTTGCGTGTTGGTTGTGCGGGGATTATGCTCTTCTGCTTGCGGCAAAAGCAGCAGGGCGAGACATTTTACGCTTATAAGCCAAAGAGGATGTAACCAAACTTCGTTCAACGATGCGTAGAGGTTTGGATGTTGTATTGTTTGGTAATTCGGGGCGATGTTTCTCTAGTAAAGGAAGGGCAGCTGTATGGGGCATAGAGGTTGAGAGCCCGAGATATGCTCGCATCCGCTCATACATTTCTTTGCGGAATGCTGGCATTGCCATACTGAACTGCTCTTTATTGCCTTTACTTATATAGGTGGCGTGAACGCCGGAGTGGTTTTGTTGTATGTCCAGAACATGAATGTGATATTTATTAAATTCATGTTTTATTTCAGACAGCAGGATCCCGGTACGATCTACACCTGCGTTAACCATTTCGACATAAAGACCAGGGGTTTTCAGCATACCGCTTTCTTCAAGAATTAGGCTGTCCCGCTCAAATACTTTTTGAATAAAGGTAAGGAGTAGATAACTTTTCACAAGAGACCATTCATGCTGAGTAGTATCTGAAGAGATCATAACCATTCACCGCCTTAGGAAAATGTGATGATAATTCATAACCGAATGAAGAAAAGGAACCTTCGTTTATGAGAACTTATGTTCTTATTTTAGTTTATTATTCCTTTTTTATCAAGAGGAAAATAACAAATATAAAAGGTTTGACATCTTGATATGAGCATGGTATGATCTATCTTGTCGCTAAGAAAGATTAATCTTTCGAGGATAAACGACAACTTATATGCGGTCGTGGCGGAATTGGCAGACGCGCACGGTTCAGGTCCGTGTGGGCTAACCCCCCGTGGAGGTTCGAGTCCTCTCGACCGCATCTATCAGAAAAGGTCTATAGAATTGCTCTCGTAGCAGTTTTAGAGACCTTTTTCTTATATTTCCAGGGATTTGCTCATAGTTTAAGCTGAACACGTTTCTTGTCTTCCCGCAAACTATGGATTTCCAGATATGATAGAAAATTTTAAGATGAAGTTATTGAAAGGTTGGATGTAAGATGGAGAAAGCGACTTTTGCAGGTGGATGCTTCTGGTGTATGGTGACTCCGTTTGAAGAACAGCCGGGCATTCATGGCATTGTGTCAGGATACACTGGAGGAACGATCGCCGATCCGACCTACGAGCAGGTTAAAACAGGAACTACAGGTCACTACGAGGTGGTGCAGATTACTTTTGAGCCTGAGCTGTTTCCTTATGAAAAGCTGCTCGAATTATATTGGCCGCAAACAGATCCTACCGACGGGGAAGGTCAATTTCAGGACCGGGGTACACAGTATAAACCCGCAATTTTTTATCATACAGAGCAGCAACGTGAGCTTGCACAACAGTCCAAGGAGCAGTTGGCACAAAGTGGACGCTTTGATAAGCCAATTGTAACGGAGATTCTTCCTGCTTCGATTTTTTATCCTGCAGAGGATTATCATCAGGATTACCACAAGAAAAACGTGAAGCACTATAAGGAAGATCGGGTCCAATCAGGTCGTGATGAATTTATTGATAAGAACTGGTAAGCGGCTTTAACATACGTTTCTACGCACGATAAGGCAGATCAGGGATTATTCCATGGATCTGCCTTATACATATTTAGACGACGTTACTCACACAATGAAGGGACAGAGAAGGAGGCTGACCTGCAATGAGTACACGACGGAAGCTGCACATGAGAAATATAATAAAAAAGGCTTTAAAGGAATCTCGCGCTCGGAAAGAGCCAGCTTATGTACCTGTATTCCATTCAAGCTCCAAAATGCGAAGAACCGTAGTACTCTGTATTTCGGTATGCATGTTATTCATGGTCTGTAGTACTGGTGTTGCAGAAGCAATAGACAAACAGGACGAGCCGCAAAAGATGGTTGCTGTCATTATTGACGATCTGGGAAACAATATGAAAGGAACTGAGCAAATTTTAAATTTACCCGTTAAGATTACCGTTGCTGTGATGCCCTTCCTGCCTACAACCAAGCAGGACGCTATGGAAGCGCATAAGCGCGGTCATGATGTCATCGTCCATCTTCCAATGGAGCCAAAGCAGGGGAAGCCCGAATGGCTTGGGCCTGGAGCAATTAAGGCTAATATGACGGATGAAGAAGTACGTGCGAAGGTGACAGCAGCCATTAAGGATGTTCCTTATGCGATAGGGATGAACAACCACATGGGTTCAAAGGTCACTTCGGATAAGCGCATTATGTCCATTGTTCTTGATGTTTGTAAGGAGCATGGACTATTTTTTGTCGATAGCCGTACTAATTATTGGTCAGTGGTCCCTGAGCTTGCCGCTAAAAAGGGAATGCCACCAGTACGAAATGATGTTTTTCTGGATGATGTCCATAACCTCGCCCATGTGAATCGGCAACTTACAAAAGTGGTTGAATGGCTGGATGAGCACAACACCTGCGTAACGATTGGGCACGTCGGCGTGTCTGGTATGTACACATCCTCCGCTCTTCATTCGTCGGTTCCCAAGCTAAAGGAGCACGCCAAATTTGTGGGTATTAGCGATTTGGTACGAGCTGTATGGGGATGGACGGGAGACCCAGCCACCAACACTACCATGCCGTCAGATGCGCAATAATGCCTTCGGCAATAGCTTCGGCAATGCTTTTTTGACCACGATCCTCGGAAAGTATAGCTCTGTCCTGTTCGTTACTGATAAATCCAGTTTCTACAATTACAGCAGGATGCTGAATTTTATTCAAAAGATAAAAGGGCTTTCCGTACATTGTTTTTCTATTCATGCAAAATAAGCGGTTTAATGAATGCTGAATCCGTTCAGCTAACAGATAGCTGCTGCCTTCATCCTGATACAGTACAATGGGTCCCCGTTTTTCGGCACGTTTGTTCCAATTGACATGCAGGCTTACAACCAAAGCGGTGGGCAATTGTTCTGTTAAGCTTTTCCGTTGGGCGAGGTCTTTAAGGTGCCGGGATTTGGACTGCAGCCAACGGTTGTCGTCACTCAGTGCGTAGTCCTTGTCCCGATTCAGGACAGCAGGATATCCCTGGGAGCGTAAAATCAAGTACAGCTTTTGAGCAATGGCAAGATTGATATCTTTTTCCAAAATTCCTTTGTGACTTGTTCCACCATCCACACCGCCATGGCCTACATCAATCAGGACAACGGGCTTGGCAAAAGCGTGATAGGACGAATGTACGTTGGATGGACTATCTATATACTTGTTCGGTTCGTTACTTTTCTCGTCGGGCTGAGCAGCTATATAGGTAAATGGGGCGAATACAGCACTGCAAAGGATGCATAGACTGAACCCCAAGCATGTCAGCCATATTTTGTTTAACTTTTTTTTTCTCACATTCTATTCCTCCAGTGGACGAATTGATTATTTACTGAAAAACCATGCATAACAGGTATCAAACCTAAAGCAGCGTAGCTGCCTTCAATATGACAATTAGCCTTGGGGTAACTGTTATATTGAAGATAGTATGTTCCATTTAAGGGAAACCATGCATAGTTATTTCCACAGGGGTTAGACCTTTTGGAAAATGAGCAAGCTAGTTTTATCTGCACCTAACGTGTGAATCCGATATTTCCAAGCAATGTAAATGGAAATAATAGGCGCAGATTGGAGGAGGTTATGGAGGATGGCGAAAAGTGACGAACTGGTGACGTATATTACGCAGCGGATTGTTCGCTATATGGAAACGCCGCGTGATGTTCGGCGCAGTCAAAAACAAGCCAGAGAGCCGTGGGGGAGCAAATGGTTTGGCATGTTGCCTCTCGCTCTGAAAATGTGGATGAAATCCACACGCAGAGGGCGAAGGGAGCGACATTAAACTCGCCAAAGAGACCACAAGAGGCATAGGGTATGCCATTTGAGGTCTCTTTTTATGTTGTAGGGATCATTCCGATCTTTTCGTGTTTCTTAATAACTAGGAGTCCAAACGATAAAATTCGCCAGCTGACAATAACTGTTTTAATGGTACAAATCGGGAAAGTCCATGATGGTAGGTTAACGCATATAAATTGGGCTGGGACGGATGATCTGGGGATATCCAGGACTGATACCCACTGATGGATAAGGGACCTCCAAAGGCAAAATTGATACCTGTGGCAGAAAATATAATACGCGGTGAAATACTCAGTGTATCCATAAATTGGGCTGTGTTACGGACAAAAAGTTTTTGCTTGGGTTGAAGCCAACCCAGATCGTCATAGGGATCGAAAGGAGCAGACGAGACCGTAACTGCTTGCGCCTGTGTTTTCAAAAAGGGTACAGATGAAGAGAACACGTTGTTTTGGAGCTTATGTTTCCAACTCCCATCTGCCACTTCTTCAGGTAACGGATCGCCAGTTACAGCATCAATACATATTTCGCTGCCTGTAGAGGAACGCACCAGCCAGTAGGCTAGTAGCGGTTCCTCATACATAGGTGTGATTTGCAGCTTGTCGATAGATGAAAGATCGGTTTCTGTGAGCGACACCAGAGATTGGCGAAGTATATCCATACTATAAGGTCCACCCGGACCATTCCCATATTCGTTGAGTTGATATGCGCCATTTGAGTCTGATCCGATAATCAGGTAGCCGATGTATTCTCCCGCACGGTTTACTTGAACAAGCCAACTATGGGTTCCAGGTCCGAGCGGATGATAGCTAAGCTCAGCATCTTTCCACGAGGCAAAAGGGGGCTGCGACGATAGGGATTGTACCATGTTGTCTACAGTCTGTTTTACGTCTGCGGGCACGCCTTGCACCTCAGTAGGAAAACTTGCTGAAACGTCACCCGGGGAAGGAGTAGCAGGACTCGTGGAGTTCAATGGAGGAACCCGGGAGCTTTTGTTGTAGAGAGACACCAAGTTTAAATTGTTGCCTTGAGCGATTGAGGGAGCCGCATGAATGGAAGCGAACGGACAGACTGCGGACAGGCCGATCAGAACAGCTGCGATCATACCTATGCTATAGTGCCCGGAATGATTCTTCTTCAATGAAATCCACCTTTCTGTCGGCTTGATTGCCCGACGGAGGCATTCTTTTTATACAGCATACAGCCTGTCCGATAAAAAGACTGCTGCACCTTGTCGGCGCAAATGTCGTATCCAGGTTCGCTTTTTGCTGTCGATACATAGGAGACATGTTTAACCAAACTTGTGGTTACAGCAGCGGAAACTGATGTAGGCTGAAGCAAGATGTTACAAGCTGACGATACCTCTGCAACTCTCCTGCGAAGGAGCAAGAGATATCGGTTACCGCAGATGAAATATCCCGCAGTTAATGGCGGATACGAGTACCTTGGGCTCATATTGCCATACCATCTCTTTACGGCGGGCTTGATGCTGCTCTGATATGGCTTCTTTTTTATCCTCTTCCTCTTTCTGCTCCTTGATTAGATCATCATAGTAGTGGTCAATAACCTCCAATTCCTCGCGCAATCGTTCCTTCGCCTGCTCAGCCCAATCATAATCTTGCTGACGGAGCTGTTCGGTGAGGTAGCTTTCAAGCGAGCTAGAAGCTTCAGGGACAGATAACTCGGCAGGCTGCACATGCATATTACCCGCCAGCAGCGGGCTGAGCTGTCGAGTTTCGAGCATGGCGCCAAAATCGGTTACAATGGTGCCGCTTTTGAGCGAAATACCTAGCCACTGAAGTTCTTCACGCTTCAAATCGCAGGCGAATTCAATCTTATAGCAGATGCTGAGCCAAGCTTCATAGACTACGGGAGAGCGGGCAGACAGCTGACGGGCATCAGGCTGCTCAAACAAATAAACATATTTTCCTCCATCTCGTGCGGCTTCAAAAATTTGATGTAGCCGACGGCTTCCATATCGAAGCTCCTCCTGCAGAATACGTCCAGGTCCCAATTGTGGTAATGTCGGTACATGACCGAAGTAACGCCCCATGACCTGATCTTGTGCTGCGTTGCCTGATGCTGGAGTTGGGGGCGTATGATCTGCTAAACGTTCCTGTTCTGTGCGATAGGCTTCCCCATCAAAGATGAAAGTGAAGGACATCGTCTGCGCTGGAACGCCAGTACGCTCTACGTATCCCCAATAGTAGGGCCGGTTTGTTAAGGCTTTATCCGCTTCTGGAGAAAGCTTGACGGTTACATGGTGGGGCGACCTCTCAATGACACTGCATCCGGTAGCTTCCAGATAGGTGTGGACAAAACGCTGGACTTGCTGGGCATCCATGGTCAAACTAGCGACCTCCCTTCACACTGCGTCGAGCTTTGCCCGGTGGAACCGTGTTGTCTGCTAGGCCTAATAAATCCTCGGTGTTTGGCTGGTCTGTGCGCAGTTGTTCTATTTCCTGCTTGATGGAATCCAGCGAGTGGCCCAGCTTTTGCATTTTTTTGCGAATTTCATCATCGCTACTGGATTCAAGCATGATCTTATACAGACTTTTTTCAATGGATTCTTTTTTCTCAAACTTCTCAAGAATAACGTCCAATCCGCCAATGACCATCTCAAACATATTTATCTTTTCATGCAGCAGATGCAGGATATGCTCCTCTATCGTTCCGGTTGTGGACAAGTTGAAAATATTAACATCATGCGTCTGTCCAAGCCGATGCACCCGTCCGATCCGCTGCTCCACACGCATGGGATTCCACGGTAAATCGAAGTTAATCATATGGTGACAAAATTGCAGGTTAATGCCTTCACCACCCGCTTCGGTGGCAATCATGACCTGAATGCGCCCACGGAACAGATCCATCATCCAATCCTTGCGTCCACGGTTCATACCGCCTCGATAAGGAACAGCAGATAGGCCACGGTCACGGAAATAGTTCAGCAAATACTCCTGTGTGGCCCGGTATTCTGTAAAAATGATCACTTTTTCGTTCATCTGACGGATAAGCTCGAGCGCTTTTTCTGCTTTGGAATTGGCCTTGATCGCTTTAATATGTGCAACCAAATCCCAGACACGATCGCGTAGGGGAGAGTCTGGGGCCATCTTTTTAGACAAATTGACCAGCGTCACGAACACAGCGTCCCGGCTGCTGCAGACTTCCCGTTGAAGGGTGACGAGAGACAGCATGCTACTTAGATTTCCGCCATTCGCCTGGTATTGCTCTTTGACAAAAGAGGTCACCCCATCGTACAGTGCTTGCTCTTCCGGCGAAAGTTCCAAGTGAATATTGGAAACATTTCGTTTGGTGAATTGAACCGGGCCTTCTCCGCGACGATTGCGGATCATGACTTTAGATAGCTCATCCTTGAGCTGATCTTCATTTTTGGGCAGACGTTTATCTACAACAAAGTTGGCTGAAAAATCGCCATGTCTCCCCAATTGACCGGGCTTGAGCAGTGTAATCAGGTTAAACAGCTCAGACAGATCGTTTTGTACAGGTGTTGCTGTCAGAAGCAAACAATATTTTTTACGCAGCTTCATAATGAACTGGTAGTTGGATGTCTTTTTATTTTTCAGCTTATGAGCCTCGTCTATAATGAGCAGGTCATAATCGGTATCTAGTAGGATGTTACTATGGGGCTCCCGCTTGGCGGTATCCATAGAGGCCACGACGACCTCGGAAGACCAAGAATACGCTTTTTTCTGGGCGACAGCGGGAATACCGAATTTGCTGTTCAGCTCACGCACCCATTGTAGAACCAGAGATGCGGGTACAAGAATAAGCACTTTGGAAGCCAGCCCGCGAACCAGATATTCCTTTAGGATCATTCCAGCTTCGATTGTTTTGCCTAGGCCGACTTCATCGGCAAGAATGGCACGTCCGGACATTTGAAACAGTACCTTTCGAGCGGTATCCAGCTGATGGGGTAGTGGAGTGAGGTCTTGCAAATGCTGTAGACATTGAAGCTCATCAAAGCTTGGCACCAGTTTGACTTTTTCAGCCTCAATGGCCAGCTGATACAGATTCCAATCTCCCCAAGGGCCACCTTTGCGTAGCCGCTGGTCCAGCTCATCCTGCCAGCTTCGATCAAATTGCACCGGAACAGGCAGTGGCGCTTGATTGGGTATGTGCGGGGAACTTGTCGATTTGGCTTTCATGATGATTTCCCTCCCTCCTGGTAGTAGCACAGTTGAAACTCTTGGTTCTGTCACATATGTGGCATCTATTTAGCACAGATCGTAGATGTAGTATGGACGGAAAAAGATATCTTCATAACAGGAGGGATGAAATCCTTTAGCTGCCTTCCATTAACTTTTGGAGTTTACTTTCCGTAGAGGTCTGCGCATTAGGGGTGTAGATGCTGCAACGGAGATCAACACTGCCTTGTACCTGAAGAGAAGTCAGGTCAAATAGCATTTTGCCAGCCTTGGCATGACGAAATTCAATGAGCACCTCCGGCGCGGAGCTTACTTCACTCTGATTCCAAAGCTCGTTAAACTCTGGGTAGGTCTGACTCATATTTTGTATAAATTGTGCATACCAGGGGTCTGTTACGTATTGTCCGTAATAAGCGCGGAAAATTGCAAGGAACCCCTTTACAAAGTGTTCCCAATTCACGGCTAGACTTTTAAACTCCTTTTTGGTGAATAGCAGTTCAATCATATTGCGCTGCTCATGTGGTAGCTCGGCAAAATCCATAAAAACATGAGCAGCAGCGGCGTTCCAACCGACAATATGACAACGCCGATCTGAAATAATAGCAGGGCAGTAGTGTAGCTCTTGTACGATCTTTTGCAGAGAGGGGGAAATGACGGCCTGCTCTGCAGGAACAGGAAGGCTGTGAGACCCGGCCTCGATCGCCAAATCATACAAATATTTGCGCTCGTCTGTGTTCAACTGCAATGCGGCAGCAATAGCATCCAACACAGAGGCGGACACCTTAATATCTCGTCCTTGCTCCAGCCAGGTATACCAGGTCGTACTGACACCTGCCAGCTGAGCGACTTCTTCTCTGCGCAAGCCTGGTGTTCTGCGACGTGATCCTTGGGGGAGACCGACCATATGTGGGTGTAGGCGGGCCCTTTTTGTTTTTAGAAAAACAGATAGTGCTTCCAGACGTGCTTCCGTTTTCATAGGTATTTTCTCTCCATTCAATGGGTATATCCGAAGTGAGCAAATAAGGCGTTTACTATAGTAGTGTTCATTATACCAGGATAAACAAACACTTGTAATAGGATAAGACAAGGGTAAAATGAGGATTATAAGTAAGTCACCGAGCAGGAGGAATGAATAGCTTATGCAAAGAGTAGTGATAACAGGTATGGGTGTCGTTTCCCCACTAGGTAATGAAGTGGACACGTTGTGGAAGAATTTGCTGGAAGGCAATTCAGGTATACGTAAAATTGATACATTCGATGTGTCCGATTTGAAAGCACAAATTGCTGGACTGGTACAGGATTTTGATGCAGAAAAGCAATGGGGACGTAAAGATGCTAGACGAATGGATCGGTTTACTCAGTTTGCATTATATGCGGCAGAACGAGCGCTTAAGGATTCCGGTCTGGAACTGGATCACACCGATTTGGAGCGTGTAGGTGTCTATGTGGGATCGGGAGTCGGCGGTTTGGATACGTTGGTGAACAATGTAGATGTTCTGCTACATCGTGGACCGGGTAGAGTTAGCCCGACGCTGGTACCCATGATGATTTCGAATATGGCAGCTGCTCAAATTAGTATCGCGTTTGGAGCGATGGGACCTACGCTTTCACCCGTGACGGCTTGCTCTATTGGGAATACAGCAATTGGAGAGGCGTTTCGGACGATTCGCACAGGAGATGCGGATGTCATTTTTGCTGGTGGAACTGAAGCGGCGGTGACTAGATTGGCCTTGGCAAGCTTTGCTAATGCGACTGCCTTGTCCACACGTAACGAGGAGCCTTCTATAGCAAGTCGACCTTTTGATCAGGATCGAGACGGCTTTGTCATGAGCGAAGGTGCAGGTATTCTAGTACTGGAGTCACTGGAACACGCTATCCGCCGTGGTGCGGAAATCTATGGTGAGGTCATCGGTTATGGAGCCAGTTCGGATGCTTATCACATGGTTGCACCGCATCCCGAAGGAACCGGAGCTTACTTGGCTATGAAAGCAGCCCTTCATTCGGCCCGCATCTCCCCTGAAGAAGTGGATGTGATTAGCGCCCACGCAACGAGTACGTCTGTCGGGGATGCCGCTGAGACCCTTGCAATCCATAAGCTGTTTGGTGATTATGCCTATCAGATTCCGGTTACTGCGAATAAGTCCATGCTGGGTCATATGCTGGGAGCTGCGGGCGGGGTCGAAGCGATTGCGCTTGTGCAAAGCCTACGGGAGGGCATCATTCCACCAACGATGCATCTGGACAATCCGGACCCGGTTTGCGATCTGGATTATGTGCCTCACGAAGCGCGCAAGGCTCCACTAAATATTGGGCTATCTAATTCTTTCGGCTTCGGTGGTCATAATGCGGTCATTGTGCTGAAGCGCTACGAGTCATAATTTGTAAGGAGTTATTGAAACCTCAGGCATTCTATCCGGCTGGATAGAGCACCTGAGGTTATTTTAATCGAAGAATAACAGATTCATTTTAGATAAGAGATAGAGTAAGATGAAGGAAAACATTCGGAGGGACGGGAAGCCATGGTTTTAATCAGGAACATACAACCAGCAGATGCTGAGGCTTATTGGAATTTGAGACTGGAAGCCCTACAAATGAACCCCGAGGCTTTTGGAACCTCCTATGAGGAAGCCGTACTAGTTCCGCTATCTGATGTGGTGAAGCAGATACAAAATAAACGAGATCATTACATACTTGGTGCATTTACAAAGGATCATCAGCTGGTTGGCATGACCGGGTTTAGAAGAGAGCAGAAAATAAAGACGCAGCATAAGGGAGCAATTTGGGGAGTTTATGTACCATCGACCTATCGAGGCCAGGGGATCGCTAAAAAACTTTTATTGGAAGTTATCACCCAAGGTAGAAAAGTGGAAGGTTTGAAGCAAATCAACCTGAGTGTGGTGACTACCAATCAAGCTGCTGTTGAGCTGTATAGGAAGTTGGGATTTGAAACCTATGGTATAGAAAAGAATGCTTTGGAATATCACGGTCAGGGATATGATGAGGAGTTCATGGTTTATTTTTATTAATGATGAAAGGTTTTGAAAAAATGAAAATTGACCGATTGCTTTCTATCGTCATTTTGCTGCTAAAGAAAAATAGAATACAAGCGAAGGAACTGGCTGATTTATATGAGGTTTCGATCCGGACGATCTATAGAGATATTGAAGCGATTAGTATGGCAGGTATTCCGGTGGTCACTTATCAGGGAGCCAATGGGGGAATCGGTCTGATGGAAGGATACCGCCTGGATCGCAGTATGCTGACGGATCATGATATAAAGGATATCGTGATGGGTTTGCAGAGTTTGTCCTCGTCGTTGGGCGGCCCGAATGTGTCGCGGTTACTTCATAAATTTGAAAGTATTATACCGGAATCTGGGAAAGAACAATTTAGTGTCCATACCACACAGTTTATCGTCGATCATTCGGGATGGGGAAATCGGGCTGCGCAGGAAGGCAAATTGATAAAGGTAAAAGAAGCAATGAGCCAAGCGCGCACTGTCGCCTTTACCTATCGAAATGCGGGGGGAGCCATAACGGAACGGAATGTTGAACCGCATACGCTCGTTCTGAAAGGACAACAATGGTTTGTATATGCATATTGTCCCGATAGGGAGCAGTTTCGTCTATTCAAACTCTCGCGCATGAGTGACCCTGTGGTTACAGAGACAGTTTTTGCTCGCAGGGATCTTTCTTATGAAGTGTTGCCGTGGAATGAGGGGCGGATGGAGGTATCCAGAGCCGTACAACCATTTACGCTACAATTTAACCGTGACTCAAGGCATCTGGCGGAGGACTGGTTTGGCGTAGAAGCATTGACCGAGCAGGAGGAAGGGATCTATACGGTTTCGGTCCCGTTTCCTGAGGATGCATGGGCGTACGGATTTATTTTAAGCCTGGGACCGGATGTGGTTGTCAAAGAACCAGCCCATTTGCGTGACAAGATTCATAAGATGGCGCTGCGTATTGCGTCTAATTATGAAGAAGTTCAGGAATCATAAAGGAAATCTTAGTTAAAGTAAAACAAACCTGACCCATAGTTGTCAGGTTTGTTTCGTTATACTGGTGGCATACCTGATATCAGTTAGCGAAAGGGGATTTACGAGGATGGATAAAGCTTGTCAAAGTTGCGGGATGCCGCTAGAGCATGAGGACCAATATGGAACGGATGCACAACATCAAAAAACGGATGAGTATTGCAAGTATTGTTACAAGGAAGGCGAATTTGTACAGCCTGACTTGACTATGGAGGGAATGATTCAGCAGTGTGTGCCTATCCTGGTAGAGGAGGGGATGCAGGAAGAAGAAGCGACTTCGATGCTGCGCAATTACCTGCCGTATTTAAAACGATGGCGGTCCTCAGAGGATACGGGGCTTACACTGGATGGACCCATTCGAAAGGAATATCGAGGTGATATCCGTTTGATTGGACTGAAAGCACGTACAAGTAATCAGAATGAACAAACATCTCACGGGATCATTCCAAACATGTGGGAACGTTTTTGGAGTGAGGATGTGCCTGGTCGGATAAAGGAAAAAGCAGGACATGCTTCTGTCTATGGTTGCTATACTGACTATGAAAACGGAGCTTTGGGCGAGTATACGTTTTTTATCGGGAAGGAAGCGGCCGTAGATTTCCAAACTCCTGATGACCTTGAAGAACTTGTCATCCCGGCTGCACGCTACGCCATTTTTCAGGCAACTCAGGAACCCTCTTCTGTCTTCCGTGTATGGCAGACGATCTGGGAGTGGGCTGCCACGGGACAAGGGGAGCGGACATACACAGGTGATTTTGAAGTGTATGGCAGTCCTGATGGACCTGTTTTGATTTATATTGCAATCAAGTGATGATTTTGTTGTGACAGAAGAGAACCGCCGGTCATTGTCGTGGACCCGGCGGTTTTTCTGATTCAATCAATAGTAGTCTCCCCTTCAAGTTGAACGTCGAGTTAAAGCCCAAAAGATGAGAGCCAGAGCACTGACACCAGCTCCTAATAGACACACCCCGTTCCATCCGGCATAGATGTACATATGAGTGGAAGCAATGGCCCCGGTGGCGCTACCAATGGAATAAAATATCATGTAGCCTGCAGTAAGTCGGCTCCGTGCCTCAGGGCGCACATTGAAAATCAAGCTTTGGTTGGTGACATGTACAGCCTGTACCGCCAAGTCCAAAAGAATGACGCCAAGAACTAAAGCGAACAGAGAATGCTCGGTGTAGCGGATAGGTAACCAGGACAGCAGCAACACAACTAGTGCGATACCCGTCGTCCGTTGTCCCAAGCCCTGATCGGCAAGACGCCCTGCTCGTGCTGCTGCTAATGCCCCGGCGACTCCAGCCAGACCAAAGGCCCCGATAGCAGTATGTGAAAGAGACAATGGGGGTGCACTGAGAGGTAACACAAGCGAAGTCCACAATATGCTGAACGCCGTAAAAATGAGCAATGCAAGGACAGCACGAATACGCAGAATTCGTTCTTGCAAGAATAGTACGATAACCGATCGGAGCAGTTGCGGATAGGAAAGTGTCGCACTTGTGGGTTCGTTCTTTGGCAACACCCGCAACAGAGCTCCAGCCATAAACAGCGTAAGTATAGCAGAAACAAGGTAAACTGAACGCCAGCCTGCCAGATCAGTTAATACACCGGCCACGGTTCGTGCCAGCAGAATGCCGATAACGACTCCACTGGTCACCAGACCTACGATACGCCCACGTTCAGTTGGATTAGCCAAGCTAGAGGCGAAAGCCACGAGTGTTTGAGTGACTACAGCCAGCAGACCAACCATTGCCATTCCCATAAGCAGTATTGTACGGGTAGGAGCAAAGATAACCACGATTAGTGCCAGCACGGATAGCAGCATTTGCCCTGTAATCAGTCGCCGTCGGTTCAAAAGATCGCCAAGCGGGACGAGCAGCAATAATCCCAACGCATAACAAATTTGCGTGATAGTAATGACCATGCCTACCGATGAGTGCGTAATGCCAAATTCGTTTGCCAGCGCATCCAGCAATGGCTGTGCATAGTAAATATTAGCGACAGCCAGCCCGCAGGCTATGGCAAACAAGAGTGCCACAGATCGGGACAGGGAGGGAATGGGGGCTGTTTCGGCAGCATTTGCTACCGTTTGATGAGGGAGGAGTACCGCTTTTTCTTCTGACGTCTTCATTTTCACATACCACGTCGCTTTCTGTAATTTACATACCGTTGAGTATAATATACCGATTGGTATGTAATGATTTTAGGTCAATATAACTCGTGTATATATGAAATGTCAAGAGTTCATCATGTACATATTTGACAGTTTCTTATCGTGATCATACAATCTTAATATAACGAACGATATGAAAAGAAGGAGCTGCTTATGGTTCGACCACGGGAATTTGATGAAGATCAAGCGTTGGATGCAGCGATGCGAATTTTTTGGGAAAAGGGATTCGAGGCTACATCTTTAAGTGATTTAACCTCCAAAATGGGAATTCAGCGCCCTAGCATTTACGCTGCCTTTGGAGACAAGAAGCAATTATTCGAAGCTGCGCTGCGCAAATATACGCAATCCCACGCTGCTTATGTACGCTCTAGACTACAAAGCAATTCTTCTGTAAAAGAAGCGTTTTACAATTTTTTTGGAGGAGTCGTGGCAGAAGAGTACGAGGATGGGCCTAATAGAGGATGCTTTTGTATTAATACGATGGTAGAATTAGCCCCTCATGATGAGAAATTTGAGATTTTAACCAGAGAACATCAGATGTATCTTTCTGCCGTCTTTCAGGAAACCCTCGAGCGTGGTATAAGATCAGGAGAGCTGGAGGCTAGCATGGACGCACGAGCTCTGGCCCATACGATGGTCTCTTTGTTAATTGGGATTACCGTGATGATGAAGTCGCGCCCAGAGCGTTCTTTTGTGGATCATTCGGTTGCGACTGCACTTATGTTACTGAAGTAAGTTTCTTTCATATAGCTGATAGTACTTGAGAGAGGTATTTTGAGTAAAACTATATACCGAACGAGAGAGGGGTTTCTTCATTGCTTAATAAAATGAAAGTTATTATAACAGGAGCTGCTTCCGGCATTGGAAAGGAAATTACTCAGCAATGTCTAAAGGAAGGCGCAAGTGTTATTGCGTGTGATATGAATAAACGTTCTTTAAACGAACTTGAGGCTGAACTGAATTCACCAAGTTTGTACACCTATCTGATAGATATAAGTAACTATACGGAAGTAACTGATTTTTTTACATACATTAAGGGAGAACACCCGGACATAACAGCTTTAGTCAATAATGCAGGTGTTTATAGAGGAAAGAATATACTCGACTATGGTATGGAAGAAATAGAGAAGGTGCTGGACATAAATATTAAGGGATGTGTATATTTCTCGCAATTTTTTGGAAAGTTCATGATTGAGAAGAAGCATCAGGGAATTATCGTAAATATGTCTTCTGTTTCTGGAATGGAAGGAAGCTCAGATGCGATCTATGGATTATCAAAAGCTGCAATATTGGGCTTTACTAAAAGCTGTGCCATGAATTTTTCACCTTATATAAGAGTTAATGCTGTGGCACCAACGATGGTAAGTACTCCAATGATGGATCATATTCCTGATTGGAGAAAGGAGGAATATACAAATCATCAGCTAATTCCTGAGCCTTTAAAAGCAGAAGATGTTGCTTATACTGTCCTGTTTCTGCTATCGAAAAGATCCAGGCATTATACGGGAGCGACCTTTGATATTAATAATGGGTGTTATCTAAGATGATTTTTTACGAGAGGAGGAGGATTAATGAATACCCAAATTGAACTTAGATAAACGTGAATGTTATTCATACCGTCGGCCCTGTGTGGAATGGTGGCGACCATCGGGAAGAGGAGCTATTGGCGAAATGCTACCATAATGCACTCCAATTAGCTTTAAAACTGAATGCACGAAGCATTGCCTTTCCGAATATCAGCACAGGCATCTACCGTTTCCCGAAAGAAAAGGCGGCGGATATTGCTATACAGGAAGTGACACGTTTTGTACGTGAACATGCGGTTTTGAATGAGATTATTTTTGTTTGTTTTGATGCGGAAAATGCTCAGTTATACACCCGTAAGTTACAAGATGGTGTTAAGGATATTAAAAAAGATACAGTTGAATAAAAGAATACATGAGTAGAAATTAGGGGGGGATCATGAATGCATGAGGAGCAAAACCAGGAACATTGGCCAGTGTGGGCTACGGAGCCTGTAAAAATAGTGAATCCTGATCCTGCCTGGTCAGAGCAGGGCTTAAAGATCATTTACCAGTTGCGGGAGTTATTACTGCCGTTTAAGGTGACGGAAATCGAACATATAGGAAGCACGGCAATTCCCAATCTTTCCGCTAAGCCCATTATTGACATAATGGCAAAATTAGAATCATGGGATCAACTGGAACAGATCGTGTCTGCTTTACAACCAGCAGGCTGGAACTATGTTCCGCCTGAATTGGACGGTCGGGAATGGAGAAGATTTTTGGTTAAAGTGGAACAGGATCAAAGAAAGGGACATCTGCATCTCATACTGAAATCTGATGAGCATTGGGATCGGCAGCTGTTGTTTCGGAACCGACTTCGTGAACAGCCTGAGCTGATTCAGCAATATGATGTATTAAAAAGGCGGCTGGCGATGGAAAATCAGCATGATCGTGAAGCGTACACGGAGGCCAAGACTGATTTTGTGCAAAACGTTCTGAATACCGGACATCCTAAAGATTAGGATGTCCGGACTCCCGGGTGCTTTCCGACCAAGCGCCGAAATCTCCAACATTTGTTATTGCCGTGTAGGGGAATGGCCAGAAGGCTTGCCAGCACACCAGAAAAAGCTTATTCAGAAGCTGCTACGGTAGTGTTTATCCAGTGTTCATATTCATTTTATGATAGGAAAAATCGCATTTATAGACGTTTCAAGAATGCGCTAATGCGTTCCAAAGCCATTTCCAACTGTTCTCGCGATGACGCATATGAGCAGCGGATAAAGCCCTCGCCGCCTGGGCCAAATGCGGAACCGGGTACAGTAATGACTCCTTCTTCTTCCAGCAACCGCTTGGCAAACTGCTCTGAGCTTAACCCTGTGTGCATAATGGAGGGAAAAGCATAGAAGGCACCATTTGGTTCGTGACATGGCAGTCCTGTCTGACATAGGCCTTCAACGAACCATTTTCTACGCAGATTGTAAGATTCCATCATACGATCTTTTTCCTCCAGCCCGTTACGCAGGGATTCAATAGCGGCAATTTGCCCAATAATAGGAGCGCACATGGCGGTATATTGATGAATCTTCAGCATAGCTGAAATCAACTCTCTTGGGCCACACACATAGCCGACCCTCCAGCCTGTCATCGCAAATGCTTTGGAAAAGCCGCTGATGAGCAGGGTACGCTCTTTCATTCCCGGCAGAGAAGCGAAGCTTACATGCTTCTGTCCATAGGTCAGTTCAGCATATATTTCGTCTGATATAACGACAAGATTATGCTCCTCAACCAGGCGGGCAATCGGCAACCAATCCTCATAGGTCATCACCCCACCCGTCGGATTATTCGGATAACAGAGAATAAGCACTTTGGATCGTGGAGTCAGCTTGGCTTGGAGTGCCTCAGCTGTTAGCTTGAACTGCTGATCCGCAGAGGTTTCAACCGTTACGGTATGTCCTCCGTTCAGAAATGTGATGGGCGAATACGAAATATAACATGGAGCCGGAATGAGTATTTCATCGTGTGCGGTGATCAGAGCGCGTAGTGCCAAATCCAGTGCTTCACTGCTCCCAATGGTAACCATGATTTCATCTGTCGGGTTGTAGGATGTGCTAAAGCTGCTCTCCAGATACCCGGCAATCTCCTCACGAAGCTCAGGAAGTCCAGCATTCGGTGTGTATGATGTTTTACCATTTTCCAGTGCTGTGATACAGGCCTTTCTGACATGTTGAGGGGTTACAAAGTCAGGTTCACCGACACCAAGCGATACAATATCTTTTCTGCCTGTACTATATTCAAAAAACTTACGGATGCCTGAAGGTGGCATTTCCCGTACAGCTGGAGTCAAAAAATCGGTTATAGATACTGCTGTCGATACATTTGTCATGATGATTTCCTCCTTTTTGAAAAACAAAAAAACCCGCCCCTGTAAAGGGACGAGTTTATACCCGTGTTACCACCCTAGTTTCATTCCATACGAAATGACACTCTGTTCACGTATCCATCAATACGTGTTCCGGTTAACGCTGGAAAGGCGGCAGAGCTTACTTCAGGTTCAGCCCGCTTCTCAGAGATGGCGTTCGGCTACCCTCGGAATGTTGGCTTTCACCTGCCCCAACTCTCTGCAAATCCGCTGTATAGCTTACTCGTTCTCGTCATTGAAATTTGTTACTGTATCAAGTTAGGTGTAATTATAAGCACAACATTTCAGGATAGCAAGTCTTTTTTTTATAAACATTAAAGACAGATCATCATTATTGACGACTGGAAAATAACGTATATAGTGGTATCAAGGGGATTGTGCCCCAGATTTCAATGTGTTATATGACTATATTGCCAGAGAGGAATGGTGTCCATATGAACGTATTTGAACGCTTTAGCGGTAAAGTAATGCCGGCGGATTGGAGTTGGATCAATGAGCCGGCTGAATGGAGATTCGATGATTCCAAGTCTTTGCAAATTTCTGCACCTTCACAGGCAGATTTCTTTAGGGATCCGTCTGGCGCAGCGGTAAAATCGTCCGCACCCTTTTTGCATACAACGCTTCAAGGTGATTTTACAATATGGACGAGGGTTCGTGTTGATATGAAGCAGCCTTATGATTCAGGATGCTTGATGATGATGGCGGATGATACCCACTGGGCTAAGCTGTGTTTTGAATATTTTGAAAGCACTCCATCTATTCTTAGTGTGGTCACTCGGGATACATCCGATGATTGTGTCTCTGGGGCGATGGACGTGTCCAATCCGTATTTACGAGTGGCACGAGCTGGAAATTGCTTTGCATTTCATTATTCATCAGACGGTCAGCATTGGAAGCTGGCGAGATATTTTGGTATGAATGTTCCTAACCAGCTCAAAGTCGGAGTTGTTGCTCAATCTCCGGTGGGGGAGGGCTGTGCTGTTACCTTTGATGCCTTGACGATAACAACCCATGTATCCGAGGACATACGAAACGTGGAGTAAATAGACAAAGGCCCTCTCTAAATATGAAAGCGCTATAAAGTAGGGCTTAAAAAGACGTATATACGCATGATCAGGCAGGAGGTAGATGGAAACTTGCTGTTAAGAAGAAAGGGTTACAAGCTGCCCAGTTTGTTGGGAGTGCTGCTTGTAGCTACGTTGGGCTGTTTCGGACTCATCATGTATTTACAGTCCACAAGTGGAACGAGGATGTATCAATTTCTGTATTGGGATATATTCCTGGCCTGGGTTCCGGTCTTTATCACTCTGGGAATGATGGCTTTATCCCGACTGCGAAGTACAAAAGTGAGAAGTATTCTTTTATTTTTCTCCTCAATTGTATGGTTGTTTTTTCTGCCGAATGCTCTTTATTTGGTGACTGAGTTACTTCATGCTTTTCGTTTTTACGATGTGAATCCTGATACACGTTTTTGGTTGAACACACAATTTTGGTTAATCTTATTTACGTCTTTTTCAGCAGCAGGGCTTGGCCTTTTTCTTACATCCCTTTGTGTATTGGTGATCCACCATATGCTGAGGAGGATTTGTTCAGGTGGGCTCGCATGGGCTGTAGTTTTTGTGTTGTTGTGGCTGGCCAGTATAGGCGTATATATAGGCAGATTTGCTCGCTGGAATAGCTGGGACATATTATTGCAGCCACTGGTGCTCCTTACGGATATTTGGAGATGGGGAGTACATGCAGTACCAAGGCTTCATTTACTGTCCTTTTGCTGGTTGGTGTTTGGGATAGCAGTCATTTTTTATTTATTGATCTATATCTCTTTAAGTGAGGATCAGGATATTTAGGCCGAGGACATGTATTCAATGAATACAGGCTTCGGCCTATTTTTACATGTGGCGTGTCAGGAGTTGGCGTTGTCCTCCCCGTGCACATCATAAAGCACACGCACAAGCAGATCCTGACTGAAATTCCCAAATCTTTTGCCGAAAATAGTGAGCCCACCTTTGTTTTCCGATTGATCGGTTACGGATAAGCGGAGTGTAATGTCGCTTTTATAGTTAAGGTTAATATCGTCTATTGTGACTTCGGAAATGCGGCACCCGTCAATGAAGCTGCCTTGCTGATTGATGCGAATTAATTTGAGCATACCATATTGATTTAAATGCGGTGGCCACCAATCTGGATTGAGAACCCCCGGCACTTCTCCAAAATCTCCGGCGCTGGTCCAGTGCCCAATAGGGATACCGTTAATGTGAAAACAAATGTCGGAGGGATATTCCTCACAATAGCAGGGTGCTTCTGAGCCTAGTTCTGCGGAGAATTGAATTTCTTTAAAGGATTGATTCGCTTTCAGATAGTTGGGGATGCGGTATTCCAAAAAGCCTTCGGCCATCCAGATCATTTCCGACTCCAGCCGCCCGGGATCTGCAAAATAGCGTGGATCATCAAAATCGCCGATAATGCTGTCTCGGGTCACCAATCCACAAGTGGGGGACGCTTGATAGTTACTATAATGACCTACGCGAATCTCAACCTCATACACATTTTTTTGTTCTCTGCTGCGCAAATCTACCATCAGCTTATCCTTGTTCAAATAACACATTTTTCGGGTACCGTGCTTGCCGCTCACCGTATTGATCTCCACAAGACCGCATTCTTCCAATTTTCGAATATGCATTGTAATGGTACCGTTACTCAAATTAAGTTTGTTGGCAATGTCATTCATACTTTGTCCCTGGTAAGCAAGTAACTCGAGAATTTGAATGCGGATTTCTGAACCCAGTGCTTTAAAAATATCTAACCCTGACATTAAGTCCTTAATATAAATCATAGCTATAGACCATCCTTATCTATAAAAATTGTAATGTAAGCGCTTATATATTTACTTTGATTTATGTTAAAATAAAATCAAAAAGAAGTAAACTTCTTTTTTGTAAATTTTTTTTACTAAACCAAGAGGGGAGCGAATTGAACTCCAAATTAGGGATTACTTCATAAACAAATCGCATTTAAGATTTATTTCTAGTTTTTTTGATATAAATAAACTTAAATACGATTTAATTTTGCTTTCCATGTTACTCTAACCTATGTTTTATAACTATTTAAAAAGATTGAAAAATACATTGACGAACTGAGGAAAGGCATGCTATATTTTGTTTGTAAACGAATTCATTATTGATAAAGAAAAATGTTAATTATACGGTACATGAGAGGGATGATAATCACAGCGGCAATCAACAACGGGTTGTGTACCGCACAGTTAAAGATTAGGCCGAGTGGTATGAAGTTATTTTAGCACCGATTGTATGCGGTTTCATTTAAATTTAGGAGGGGTCGCGTTGATAAAGAAAAAAGGTTTTGCAATAACAATGGTCGTTCTGTTGTTAATGGTGGCTGCACTGGCTGGTTGTAGTGGGGGAAGTTCCAGTAGTGATGGAAGTAAGGAACTGACATTCATGTTCCGTGGTGGAACAGATGAACAAAAGGCTTATAAGGAAGTAATCAAGAAATTTGAAGCGGAACATCCTGGCGTAAAGGTTAAAATGGTCGTGACGGCAGCAGATCAATATGCTACAAAGCTTAGAGCTGCGATTACAGGAAACAACCTCCCAGATATCTTTTATTTTGCCCCTGGAGATGTGAAAGCTTATGTAAACAGTGGGGTGTTGAAGAATCTCACTCCTTACATTGAGAAGAACAAGGATATTAAACTGGATAACATTTGGAAATACGGTGTGGATTTGTATCGCTATGACGGTAAAATGGCCGGCCAAGGAGATATTTACGGTATGCCGAAGGACTTAGGTCCATTCGCACTCGGCTACAACAAAACGATGTTCGAAAAAGCGGGCGTTCCCTTGCCTGACAAAGACAAACCGTATACATGGGATGAATTTATCAAGGTTAGCCAAGAGTTGACCAAGGATACCAATGGTGACGGCAAGCCAGATCAATACGGTACAGGCTTTAACGTTCAGTGGGCATTGCAAGCCTTTGTATGGAGTAATGGGGCTGATTGGCTGGATGAGAGCAAAACTAAAGTAACGATTGATGATCCGAAATTTGCGGAAGCGCTTCAGTACTTTGCTGATATGCAAAACAAATATAAAATCACACCTGGTATTGAACAATCACAAACATTGGACACATACCAACGTTGGATGAAGGGCGAAATGGCATTCTTCCCGGTAGGTCCTTGGGATATGAGTACATTTGAAAAACTGCCATTTGAATATGATTTGCTGCCGTTCCCAGCCGGATCGACTGGCAAATCGGCAACATGGATTGGTTCTCTGGGTATCGGCGTTTCCTCTAAAACAAAATACCCGGATGAAGCTGTTGAACTGGTTAACTATCTGACAACTTCTAAAGAAGGAATGAAGCAGCTCGTAGATGCCAAGGTACAAATTCCGAATCTGTTGGACATGGCTGATGAATGGTCCAAAGATACGAAAACCAAGCCTAACAATAAACAAGAGTTTATTGATATCGTGAATGACTATGGACGCTCATTACCAGGCAACTATACGTATAATGCAGAATGGTACGATATTTTCTTCACAGATATTCAACCTGTACTGGATGGTAAAATTACGGCGGCAGATTATGTGAAACAAGAACAACCGAAGATGCAGAAACTGCTGGATAAAGCGGTGGAGCAAGAGAAAAAATCACAGAAATAATGCGTAAATAGAGGAAAAAAGGATGATGTTAGTGGCTAAATATCATGCTGCTAACATCATCTTCATTCCAAATTAGAAACAGAGGTGAGCCCTGTGATAACCAAATCTAATCTCTACCGCAAAGAGAAGGTATATGGATACTTATTTATTCTTCCACCTATTCTCGGTCTGCTAATCTTTACGTTATTCCCGTTTGTCTATTCGTTATACGGCTCTTTTACAGACTGGGACGGATTGGGACAAATGAACTTTATTGGCCTCGACAATTTTAAAGATTTATTTAGCGATGAGCTCTTTTATAAATCGATGTACAATACTCTTTTCTTAATGCTGGGTATTCCAATCGGTCTTGTACTAGCTTTACTGCTGGCACTAGGTTTGAATCGCAAGATTCCAGGTACGACAACATTTCGTGTGATTTACTATATCCCGGTTATTTCTTCATTGGCTGCCGTTTCTATTATGTGGAACTGGGCGTACAACGGAGATTACGGTTTGGTGAACCAATTCCTCGAAATATTCGGTATTAAGGGTCCTAACTGGCTGATGGATAAGGATACGGTCAAACCAGCCTTGATTCTCATGACCGTCTGGAAGGGTCTCGGATATACGATGTTGCTATATTTGGCAGCCCTGCAAAGCGTGTCTCGCTCTTATTATGAAGCAGCAGAGCTAGATGGAGCGAGCGGATTCCAGATGTTCCGCAATATTACATGGCCAATGGTGAAACCAGTAACCTTCTTCCTAGTCGTAACTAATATCATTGGTGGTTCGCAAATCTTTACTGAAATGAACATTATGACACCTACAGGGGGTCCGGAATACTCATCCGCCTCAATCGTCTTTTATATTTGGGATAAGGCATTTAAAAACCTGCAAATGGGATATGCCTCCGCGATGGCTATGATTCTCGGCATCTTCATTTTTATCGTAACTTTGATTCAATTTAAAATGAATGAAAAATCGTCCTTTGATGGGGATTGATTTTCGCGGAAAGGAGTGAGTCTGATTATGTCCCATAGTCAAAAAACGAAAGTTACCAATATCATTATCTTTATTGTACTAGCGATTGGAGCGATTGTGATGATCGCGCCGCTGCTTTGGATGCTGTCCACTTCGGTGAAAGAAAAGCAGGATGTCTTTGCTCTTCCACCAGTATGGATACCAGAGGTGTTCCAGTTTGGGAAATATAAAGAAATTTGGGAAGCAGGACCTTTGTTAAGCGGGATCAAGAACAGCGTGATTGTGGCTGTAAGTGTTACCGTTGTAGGTACCTTCACATCCAGTGTGGCCGCTTTTGCATTTGCAAAGCTGAGATTCCCTCATAAAAACAAACTGTTTTTGGCACTCATCGCATCTATGATGATTCCATACCCAACGGTTATGATTCCACAGTTTATGATGTTTTCCAAACTTGGCTGGGTCGATACACTTTTGCCTCTGATCGTTCCAGGTTTGTTCGGAAATGTAGTTATGATCTTTTTCCTGCGGCAGTACTTGCTTAGCGTACCGGATGCCATTATCGAAGCTGCGAAAATTGACGGAAGTTCTTATTTCCGACTCTATTCGTCGATTACATTCCCGCTCATTAAGCCGGCAGTTGCGGCACAGCTTATTTTATGGTTCATGGGGATTTGGAACGATTATTTGGCACCGATTATTTACTTGAACTCACCAGAAACGCAGACACTGCAACTGGTTATCGCGAATTTTAATGCGACTTACGCCATTCAGACGGACTATCCGCTTATAATGGCAGCATCCATTATAGCTTTGTTACCTGTACTGATTATATTCTTGATCTTCCAGAAACAAATTATTGAATCGGTTGCCATTTCGGGTGTCAAAGGTTAATTGACACTTGGAGGGTACGGATGAACGATGTAAGGCAGTCACAATATGTAATGGGTAAAGGAAGGAGGAGAATAACAGTTATGGTTATGCTGCTCATGCTGGGTCTATCCGGCTGTGGGGATAACACTCCGGACCCTGTGTATCCGCAGGCTCCGCCTCCCGATCAATTGTATGATCAAAGTACGATTAACGATGAACAGCGCTGGACCATTAACAATGCACATGACCCGGCGATTATCAAAACAGATCAAGGCTATTATGTCTACTCAACGGATGTAAAGACAGGTGGAGAATTGAGACCTGGTGTCATGGTACGCAAATCGACTGATCTGATTCATTGGAACTGGGTTCAGTATGCACTCCCCGGCATTCCAAAGGAAGCAGAGGCGTGGTCATCGGCAACCAATCTGTGGGCACCGGACATTATCAAGATGGGTGATACCTATCGCATGTATTACTCCGCTTCTACCTTTGGCAGCACACGGTCTGCGATCGGTTTGCAGACATCCAGCTCCCCGGAAGGCCCTTGGAAGGATGAGGGACTGGTCGTTAAAACGGAAGAACATGACAAGCTGAATGCGATTGATGCCAATCCGGTGCTGGATGCAGAGGGAAATCTATGGATGGTATACGGCTCTTTTTTCGGCGGTATCTATATTACACCGCTTGATCCCCAGACTGGAAAGCTCAAAGAATCTGGCTATGGTAGAAATATCG
The DNA here is from genome assembly GCF_038592955.1 of Paenibacillus sp. FSL H8-0168. Classification (NCBI taxonomy): domain Bacteria; kingdom Bacillati; phylum Bacillota; class Bacilli; order Caryophanales; family Paenibacillaceae; genus Paenibacillus; species Paenibacillus sp. FSL H8-0168. The sequence continues at coordinate 2,091,359 of NZ_CP151948.1, forward strand.
CTGCCAGAGATCGGGCAACTGAGGACGGTGCTGTAGAAGGGCCTTACATTGTGTACAATCCAATGTTCCGTAAATACTACTTGTTCGTCTCGTATGATTCTTTGTTCGAGGACTACAATGTTCGCGTTGCTCGCTCAGATTCTATCACAGGCCCTTATGTGGATATGAATGGACATGATATGGCAGATACCAGCTATTTGCCTCAATACGAGATCGGAAACAAGGTATTGGGCGGTTATCGGTTCAGCGAAGGAGAAGGCTGGGTTGCGCCAGGTCACAATTCTATCCTGAAGGACGGTGCGGATTATTATATTGTACATCATGCGCGGGGAGAAACGGACAAGAGCTGGCCGTACCTGCATGTACGCAAAATATTATGGACGGCAGAGGGCTGGCCGGTCGTCTCTCCGGAGCGCTATGCGGGGGAAAAGGAGCAGGATATACCCAAAAGGCTATTATCCGGCAACTGGGAGCGCATCGTGATAAGGCAGGAAGTAGATGGTCAGGTGGAAGCTGAACCGCTCCGTTTGGAAGATGGAGGGCGGGCAACCAGTGGTTCTCTTGAAGGTCACTGGAGATTTGATGGCAAGCGTACTCTAACAATGGATTGGAGCAATACATCCGAAGGAACAAAGGAAGAACTGTTATTGCTTCCTTCATGGGACTGGGAGCTCGGTCGCTATACTCTAATTTTCACAGGTATGAATGAAAAGGGAATTTCCATCTGGGGAAAACGTATCAGCGATTAATTGTATGAACTACATACTACACATAGAGGAGAGAAAAACCATGAATCAATCTGTACCCTTTAATAATCCGGTCATTGAGCAACGGGCAGACCCTTGGATTTACAAGCATAGTGACGGATACTATTATTTCACCGGATCTGTGCCAGAGTATGACCGCATTGAGGTTCGACGAGCAAGTACTATTCAAGGCTTGAGTACAGCAGTGCCTGTCGCAGTGTGGCACAAATATGAAACGGGCCCGTTAAGTGCGAACATTTGGGCACCGGAAATTCATTATATTAACGACAAATGGTACATTTATTTTGCAGCAGCTCGTACAACGGAAACGAAGGAAGGCCTGTTCGACCACCGGATGTTCGTGCTGGAAAATGATTCAGCTAATCCTCTGGAAGGGGAATGGGTGGAGAAAGGACAGATCAAAACCCGTTGGGAGACGTTCGCTCTCGATGCGACAACCTTCCAGCATAATGGAGTTCTGTATTATGTGTGGGCTCAGAAGGACCCTGACATCGTCGGTAATTCCAATCTGTATATTTCTGAAATGAGCAATCCATGGACACTGCGCGGTGAGCAGGTCATGATCTCCACTCCTGAATATGATTGGGAAATCATCGGTTTTAAGGTGAATGAGGGAGCAGCAGTTCTAAAACGGAATGGGCGGATCTTTATCAGTTATTCAGCTAGTGCCACTGACCACAATTATTGCATGGGCCTGTTGACAGCAGATGAGAATGCGGATTTACTTGATCCGAAATCATGGACGAAATCACCTGAGCCGGTATTCTGCACCAATGAGGAAACAGGACAATTCGGGCCAGGTCATAACAGTTTTACGGTTGCTGCTGACGGTAGCGATGTAATCGTATATCACGCCCGGAATTACAAGGAAATTACAGGCGACCCGCTGTATGACCCGAATCGTCATACACGTGTTCAGCCGTTCAACTGGAAGGAAGATGGAACACCTGATTTTGGTATTCCAGTACCAGATGGCGTCTCCGTTAATAACTAAGCAGAATATATGCTATACGATTGACGTGTCACATAGCGACGCTATAACTTTATAAAACATCGCAGAGAAATGATTTTGCTGCGTCTAACAATATCAATGAGATATCTTCGGCCTTAGGCTGGAAGGTATCTTTTTGCTTTTGGGAGGGAGAGACGTCTCGGAAACTATGGGAACTTTAAATCAGGTTATGTGAAGCCTAGAATATGTCAAGCGATTAATTGATACAAATGTTTAATATTTTCCACGAGATGGAAGCTACAAATGTATGGTAAAGTGTACTATATACAAGGTTTAATCCAAATGTCTTATCCAAAGTCTCCTGTGCATACCGAATCCGAATCACACGAGGTGAGAAAAATGCTGCAATCGTTAAAAGCCATTGCTAATTACAGGAAAGAAAATGATCTGGCCTGGGATACACCGACTTGGTTAAAGCTGCTTGTTTCGGCTGAGGAGCGTATTGTAAATTTGGAACGCATTCGATCCATAGGTGAGTTAAAGGATGCCAATCCTGTACTGGATTACGTGGAGCGTACGTTGCTTATTTTGGACGGACTTCCATTGTCATTCTGGGTTAAAGAGCTACTGGAGGATGTTTTGGTATGGTCTGAGACAGCCAAAGGAGGCACAGTCCGCGAACGGCTACGTTGGCAGCATGAGGGCATTAATTTATTTGTACATAATATCGGCTCCTCTCAACTGTATGTCAGACAGGCCCAAGCGGAGTCCCCTGCTTACCCGCGCAATAGCATGACCCGAATTCTGATTGAGACGCATGGATTGATTGGGCAATATATACGGGGAGAAATTCCTTTTGCGGAAAATCGACTGCTGCTTGAAATTACTCGTAAGGGCTGGCTGAGCCCTGAGGAACTGGAGCTTGTTTTACGGGCTCTGAATGAGTGTATTATCGCCGGGGTAGAACCTGCATTATGGGACCAAGTACGCAGTGAAGTGGAGCAGCTGATCGGCTGGATTGCATGGGATAACGCACCTGTAGTCTGGAGTGTAAAGGAGCGACTGGAGAGATTACGGTCGGTTTCCATTCATGAAGGGGAGCCGTTCGAGCAGGCTTACGCAGAACTAGAGCGGGAGTTGAATGTAGAGAAGGCGCTGGCTCCCTTGGAGAATCGGACACTTTGGTATGTAGAATCAGCTTTGCAGGATTTTTCACTTCAAGAACTGGTAAAGGTATTTTTACTCACATTGAGGGATGGCACAGGGCAGGAACAGCCTGCAACCGTTCGCCATATCAGTTTCGAATCGCTCATGAATACGATGTATTATGACTATCGTGGTGTCAAGAAAATTAACGTATATAAAAAACGAATGATAGAAAAATATTTAAGTGCACTGTCTTGGCAGGACATCTCAAAAGGAAAACGGAAGCATAATCCTCACTTAAGTGTGATCGTGGAGCATAAAGAGGAGCTGCCGAGTACTGTATTTTTTAATTTTGTATTTTCATCTGCGGCTGAGAAACTAATCGATTTTTGTATTGAAGCAGAAAAAACGCCTCTGTATGACAAAGCAGTCCTGCTGCTGTTCGATCTGTTCGGATTACGGCGTGATGCTTATGATCGCTTTCACAATGAGGAAACGTATCTTACAGATATGAACCAGACCGTAGATTACAAAAGGGTCATTTTGGATTATGTGACTGGAACCCGTATACTGGATATTGGACCCGGCGGGGGCGTGCTGCTGGATCTGATCGAACAGGAAAGACCAGATGCGAAGCCATTAGGTCTTGATATTTCTGTGAATGTCATTGAGGCACTTAAACGTAAAAAGCAATTGGAGCGCCATCGTTGGGATGTCATCAAAGGAGATGCGCTTCGGTTGGAGGAATATGTGGAAACGGGGAGTATGGACACGGTTATATTCTCTTCGATTCTTCACGAGCTCTATTCCTACATCGAACGAGATGGAATTCGGTTCAATCCGCAAACGGTGGAGGCTGCTTTGCAGAGTGCCTATTGTGTGCTTGCACCCGGCGGGCGTATCATCATTCGTGACGGTATTATGACCGAACCAGTAGAGCAGCGCAGACGAATTCGATTCTTGGAGCCGGATGGAATGGAATGGCTGATGCGGTATGCGCAAGATTTTGCGGGCCGCCACATTGAAATAGAGCGTGTGGGGGAGCATGAGGCTGTTTTGCCAGTAAACGATGCGATGGAATTTCTATATACCTATACATGGGGGGCGGAAGCCTATGTGCATGAAGTGCAGGAGCAGTTTGGTTATTTTACCCCGTCACAGTATGAAGAGTGTATTCGTAACACACTTGGACCTCAAGCGATTATCCGGGTGAGCCGCCACTATTTACAGGAGGGCTACGCCGAGGCGCTGACCAGCCGTGTTGAATTCATGGATGAGCAGGGCCAGCGGGTTCCTTTGCCAGACAGCACCTGTCTGATCGTGATTGAGAAGCCGAATGATAAGGCCGGAGTTGCTGAATGATTTTTAATTTGAACAAGAGAATGCCTTCTGATTTGTGCCAAGCACGATTAGAAGGCATTTTTTAGAAAGCTAGCGGAGGTGTGTTCAGTATGTCCTCACAGGTGGAAATATCCAAGTATGACCCGCAGTGGGCTGAAGAGTATACGCGAGAGCAAGGGAAAATTGTAGAGGCTCTCAGAGATGTATGTGTTGGCATAGAGCATATCGGTAGTACGTCCGTTCCTAATCTGGGAGCCAAGCCTATTATTGATATTATGGTTGGGGTGGAAGAGTTGGCAAGTCTTCAATCCGAACATCGAGAGCGTCTACAAGGGTTTCAATATGAATATGTACATAAGCCTGATTTTCCAGAGAGGGCTTTTTTTCGCCGTGGAGAATGGGGAGCTGGGACTCATCACTTGCATATTTACAAGTATAAAGGAGAACATTGGGAAAACCATTTATTGTTCAGAGATTACTTGAAAGCGCATCCTGAGAGCCTGCGAGCGTATGAGACTTTAAAAAAAGATTTGGCGCATCAATTCAAACATGACCGTGCAGCGTATACCGAAGCCAAGGGACCTTTCATTCGGCAGATAGTTGAGCAAGCAAAGCTTGAAAGACAAAAGCAGAGACAAATGGAATTTTAGTACGCATGGACAAGGTGGAGGTATGATGAAGAATATGATGCTTGATGCACAGGTAACGCCGAATGGCTTAAAAGACAGAATGCTGCTGCTGTCAGCGCTGGACATTATATTGTCTCCAGAAGATTGGTTACGCACGTATCGTATGCAGTCTGAATGGTCTGGTGATGTGTGCCTAGGTGAGGTGAACAACGGCGCTGGAGATACGATTCATATGCTATGGACGTGTGGAGGTGTGCTGTTAAAGGGTTTTGACCACGAATCCCCTGTAAGTCCTCATGCGAGAGACGAATATGAGGTCTGGCCGGGCATGTACGACGGTGTGCCTGATGATATGATGGAGCTTTTGGAAGATGAAGCACTGGAGAAGGAGGACGTTACCTTTTGTATGTGGAGGGAAGCGGGAGATAAGGAGTGGAGTATGGGCAACACGAACTTTCCTGAGGGATATGACGATGGCTCATCCTTTTTGCTGGGGAAAATTATAGTTACACCGGAGGAATATCAGGATTGGGCTGAAAGTTACTATGAGTTGCCGATTTCTCTAGGAGTGGTAAGCCAGATTTTCAACGGCGTTCCGATCACTGCACAGATGATCTCTGCGCTTCATCCACAGCGTAACGTTACGGAAGCGATAAAGGAGCTAAAGCAGCTTGGCGTTCAAGTGCATTAAAGCTAAGCATACAGATTTGTTTTTCTTGACAAGTTTTGTATATAATACAGGAGAAATGCTGGGTTAATCACCTCGAATTAAAGGAGCTGTGTTGAAGATGTCCAAACGTTTGATTCCTTACATCACGATGGATGGAAATGCAAAAGAAGCAATCGAATTTTATAAAGAGGCATTGGATGCTCAACTGCTTTTTATTCAAACCTTTGGGGAAATGCCGGAAAACCCCGATTTTCCCATTCCCGCAGAGGTCAAGGAACGTGTGGGACATGCTACCCTTAAAGTGGGTGAGACAGAGCTCATGTTTTCTGATACCTTTCCCGGATCACCGTTTAGCAGTGGGAATCAGGTGAGCATCTGTATTACAACCGATAGTGTGGAGCAAGCTCAAAAAATGTTTGATGCTCTACAGCAAGGAGGACAGGTGGGAATGCCTTTGCAGGAAACCCATTTTAGTCCAGCTTATGGGAATGTAACAGACAAGTTTGGTGTCACCTTTCAAATGTTCACAGAGGCTCGGTCTTAAGAAATGGAAAACGGCTCGATTCCGCTACTTTAGCGATCTGGCCGTTTTTTTGCGTGTATGTCCTCGTCTGAAGAATAAATATACATACAGCATGGGGAGTGATATCTTTTTTTACCCTGCTTGCCGTTTAGTAGATTAGGTTTATTTACTGAATGCTTAGACGCTTGTTGAAATAGAAACGAAAATATATTATATTATGTTGTTAATGCACCAACGGGTGGGAGGACAGGCCATGAGCAAAGAAGAACAGGTCATAATGGGTTTCAGGGACTTATATAACAAGATGGTTTGGCTTAATAAGGATAAGATGGAAGACAGTCTTAAGGGTTATAAGTCTTCTGAAGTCCATTGCATCGAATACATTGAAAGAAATATAGATTCCAACGTGACAAAACTTGCGGAGTCCCTTTATATGACTAGCGGTGCCATAAGTAAAATAACTAAGAAGCTCATAAAAAAAGGCATTATCGAAAGCTACCAGAAGCCGGATAACAAGAAAGAAATCTATTTTCGGCTTACGGAGCAAGGGAAAGTAATCTATAAAATCCATGAGGACCTGCATAAAGAGTTTCAAGAGCGAGATAAAGCCGTATTTGAACAGGTAACCGAGGAACAATTTGATAGTATGCTTAGCTTCGTGGAAAAGTATAATAGGCATTTGGATGCGGAAATAAAGAAACAGGGTATAGATATTAAGTCGGAATAAATCTGAATAATGAAAATCAAATCACAGGCAGCCGGGCTCTATTGAGAACAGGCTGCCTTTTTTTTGTTATTATTTTGTTGCCGAGGAAGCAAAATTGTGATACGATGTTTTTGCTTCCAAGGAAATAAAAACATAGCTTTTGAGGGGAGGATTTAATGTTCAAATTTAGATCACACAATGAACAGAACACAGAACAAACCGTAGATAAACACGCTTTAATATTCGGTCTTATCTCTGTGTTTCTTTGCGGAATAGGCTTCAGTATCATAGCACCTGTTGTCCCTTTCTTAGTACAGCCTTATATAAGCAATCCGGGAGAACAAGCTATCGTTGTCACGCTGCTGACTTCTGTTTATGCCTTCTGCGTGTTTTTTGCGGCCCCCGTGCTTGGAGCTCTGAGTGACAAATATGGCCGTCGTCCATTGCTCTTAGTATGCCTTTTGGGTTCCGCATTCGGGTACTTGGTTTTTGGCATAGGAGGAGCTCTATGGGTACTATTTGCGGGACGCATAATAGAGGGTATAACAGGTGGGAGCATAAGCACGATCTTCGCCTATTTTGCAGACATCATTCCTACAGAACAGAGAACTAAATACTTTGGATGGGTGAGTGCGGTTGTAGGTGCAGGCACTGTCATTGGCCCAACTGTAGGCGGATTACTCGCCAAGTTTGATTATTCTGTACCCATGTATTTTGGAGCAATCATAACTTTAGTGAATGTTATATATGGGTTCTTTTTTATGCCTGAGAGCCTTGACAAGAAACATAGACTGAAAGAAATTACTTTTGTAAGACTTAATCCGTTCATACAGCTTGCAAACCTGCTTTCCATGAAAAACTTAAACAGGCTACTTATCTCAGCGTTCTTACTTTGGATACCCAACGGATCTTTACAGGCCGTTTTTTCACAATTTACAATGGATACTTTTAGTTGGAAGCCTACACTAATCGGACTTATGTTCTCAATTATGGGTGTCCAAGACATTATCTCACAAGGTTTCATCATGCCAAAGCTTTTGAGAAAACTTAGTGATAAACAGATAGCCATTCTTGGAATGGTTTCGGAGATTATAGGCTATAGTCTTATTGCAGCATCGGCTTTGTTCTCATTCTATCCTCTTTTTATCGTTGGAATGTTTATATTTGGTTTTGGTGATTCGGTCTTTGGGCCTTCATTCAATGGGATGCTCTCCAAGTCTGTTGATTCTAGTGAACAAGGAAGGATTCAAGGAGGTAGTCAATCTATTCAGGCTTTAGCAAGAATGATGGGGCCTATCATTGGAGGTCAAATCTATGTATCACTTGGTCATGCCGCACCCGCTTTTATGGGTATAATCCTTATAGCAGCGGCAATACCAGTTTTATATAAGCGAACGCAAGTAAATAAGGATTTTGCAAAAATCCCATAAGCGACTTCCAATGAACAAGATATAGATCGAAATGGTTTAGTTCGTCTATATCTTGCACTTCGGAGCGACTGGAATCGAATTTTGCAAAATCCTAAAATATGTAAACTATCTACTTTGTTTACAGTCTGAGCCATCCGCATGCGGACGGCTCTTCATAGTATCACCTTGCTAAATTAATTTCACGTATTTGTACTTAGACGCCAAAATTAAAATCATCATCTGTCAGCGGCTCTACATTCATCGCCCGCACATAGCCGTTTCCTTTTTTAGAAAAGAAATCGTGCTGCTTGGTGTGGGTGCTGATGCCGTTGAATACAATGGGATTGACTTCTTCTTCTTCAAAAAGTGGATCAAAGCCCAGGTTCATCATGGCCTTGTTGGCGTTGTAGCGCAAAAAGACTTTCACATCGTCTACAAGTCCAATAGGGGCATAAATTTGCTCGGTATACTGTTCTTCATTATTATGCAAGTAGCGCAGCAAGCCTACCAGCGTCTGGTAGAGATCGCGTTGTTCTTCCTCATCCAATTCTGCATATATCTCCTGTGCCAGTACACCTACGTACACACCGTGAATACTTTCGTCCCGTAGGATCAAATCGATAATTTCTCCACTGCATGTCAACTTACCCTGGCCCGCCAGATAAAGAGGGTAGAAGAAGCCGCTATAAAATAAATAGCTTTCTAACAGCACCGACGCTGCCATCGCGAGATACAGGTCTTTCGGTGTATGGATATTCATATAATACTGACGAATGGTTTCTGCCTTGGTTTGGAGATGTGGATTTTCTTCCACCCAGCGGAATACACCGTCAATTTCTTCCGTGGAAGCTAGCGTTGTAAAGATGCTACTGTACGACTTGGCATGAATTTGTTCCATCATCGCCATAAAGCTTAGTACGGCTTTGCGTTGCAGTCCGTCCACATGCTCCATAATTTGCGGCATACCCACGCCGCCTTGAATGGTATCCAGTAGCGTCAATCCGCCCAGCACCTTCATGTAGGCTTCTTTTTCGATATCACTGAGGGTTACCCAGGACATTTTATCGTCAGACAACGGGATTTCATCATCCGTCCAAAATTGCATAATGTTCTGGTTCCAGAACATCAGTGTAAAATCATCGTCCGAGCGATTCCAGTTTACAGCTTGTATACCTGTCATTGTTAGCATTCTCCCTTCAGCTTGCGAGATTCCCTGGAAACACACATTGAAATAGTGCAGGCGAATCATCGTATGCTTGACATACGGAAGCTGTATCCGCGAGGGTCTGTCCAGTCCCGTAAAGGTCTGAACCACACGCTGGATACAGCTTCTAATGCAAAGCATCTATATCTATTCAAAATCTAATTTTTATACTACAGCTTGTTACCTTATACTTTAGATGGAGCAGGTGAGGCACTCTTCCACAGACAGCTTTTTGGTGCGTGTGTAGTATAACGATTTAAGTCCTTTGTGTGCAGCGTACAGATAGCAACGTGCTAACTGACGCGTAGTCACGTCACTGTTCACATGAAGCACGGTCGAAATTCCTTGGTCCACGTGTGGCTGGATTTCTGCAATCAGATCAAGCACTTTGAACTGGTCCATTTGATAAGCAGATTTATAGAAGAACACGTTATCCTTTTGCAAATAAGGCATTGGATAGTAGGTCGTCGAATTGGCATAGGTACGGGTTTCAATCTGCTCAACAATCGGCATGACGCTGGATGTTGCATTTTGAATGTACGAAATGCTAGCAGTCGGCGCAATCGCCATCCGATAGGCGTGGTACAGACCATTTTTCATCACATCTGCTTTTAATTTGTCCCAGTCCGCTGAAGTCGGAACATAGATGTCTTTGAACAACTCTTGTACACGTGCAGTTGTTGGACGATAATCTGTGTTCAGGTATCGGTCAAAATATACGCCTGTCGCATAATCCGATTCCTCAAATCCATAAAAGCTTTGTCCAGCTGCTTTCGCGATTTCCATACTTTTTTCGATGGAATGATAGTTCATCGTCATGAAGAAGGTACGGACAAAGTCCTTCGCTTCATTGCTTTCATACGCAATTTTGTTCTTGGCAAGATAGCCGTGCAGGTTCATAACACCCAGTCCGACGGAGTGCATTTCACGGTTTGCTTTCGCAACACCCGGTGCATTAGCTACTTGGGTCATATCGCTGACCGAGGTGAGAGCAATCATACCCTCGTGAACGGATTCGCGGATTTTTCCATGTTCCATCACATTTACAATGTTCAGAGAAGCTAGATTACAGCTCACGTCCCGGCGGATGGTATCCTGTTGGCCGTAATCTGTAATTTCGGAAGTTTCCTGCAACTGGAAGATTTCCGTGCATAGGTTCGACATCTTGACTTGACCCACGTTTTTAAGAGCATGTGCCTGGTTCGCGTTACTTTTGTTCATGATATATGGATAACCAGACTCCAACTGAATCATGGCAATTTTCGTCAGCATGTCACGTGCGCTCATCGCTATTTTTTTCTTCACCCGATCGTCAGCGAGCAGCGTGTCGTACATTTCATCCAAATCCATGTCGTCCAGATGCGTTCCATAGGCTTTGAACACACTGTAAGGAGCAAATACATGCAGCGGTTCATTATCTTGAGCCAGCTTGTAAAAGCGGTTTGGCACCAGCAATCCAATAGAAAGGGTCTTGAGACGTACTCTTTCGTCAGCATTGATCTTTTTGCTATCCAGGAACTCAAGCACGTCCCATCCGAAAATGTTGTAATAGGCTGCCCCAGAGCCTTTACGTTGCCCCATTTGATCCGCATAGGAGAAACCGTCTTCCATCAGCTTCAGCACAGGCATAATGCCTTTTGCTGCGCCTTCTACGCCTTTAATCGCTTCGCCGCGTGCCCGCAGTTTCGACAGGTTGACCGCAACACCGCCCCCGATTTTGGACAACTGCATGCAGGTGTTCAGCACATAGTTAATTGAGTTCAGGGAGTCGTCCATTTCGAGCAGGAAGCAGGATACCAATTCCCCACGGCGGCTTTTGCCTGCATTCAGGAAGGTTGGTGTTGCTGGCTGGAGGCGTTGCTCCATCATCGAGCGGGACAACAGGCGTGCCTTATCGGCGTTACCGCGTCCTAAATGCAGCGCGACAGCAGCAACCCGGTCAGGGTAATGTTCCAGATAGACTTTCCGGTCGTTACTCTTCATTGCATAGTCGGTGTAAAACTTGGATGCTGCCATATAGGAAGGAAATTTAAAATTATAGCTATGAGTGATATGGAAAATATCATTAATTTCGTCAGCCGTGTAGCTGTTATAGAAATTTTCGTAATAATCATTCTCAATCATATACAGCACTTGAGCGGCTGTGTCAGCAAACTTCAAACTCCGTTCCTGAACTTCCTTCATAAACTCTGCTACAGCCTCTTGGTCTTTTTCCAATTGGAAAAAGCCGTCTGTATCGCGTTTCATCAACATGTTGTTCAATTCAATATGCCGCAACTCGGCTCACCTCCTGTTTAAAACGCTCTACATCTCCGAACGTTCCAGATAATTCAAATTTACTAATCACGGGGACATTATAATGATCGGCAATCAAATCCGCACTTTTGGCAAATTTCTCACCCCAGTTACGGTTGCCGCTTGCAGCTACACCAACAAGGTTTTGAGCATTCTTTTTTAAAAAGGAAGACACCCTCTCAGGTATCTGCCCAAACCCAGTTGTATATGTAATAAGTACGTAAGGTTCTTCTATAGTCATTTGCTCCTCGATCTGAACCGCTGGAAGCTTGAGCTTGTTTATAAATCTTTTTACATTGCCGGTCTTCGAATCATATGCAATCAGCATGGTATGCAACCTCCTTAAACAATTAACGAAAAAAGAAAACGCATTGCCTAGGATCTATTATAGATGGAATCCCTTGCTGGCTGCGCCATTTAAGATTTTGACTCTATATTTACATGTATTTTCATACCTGTATCTTCAAGATATCGGGCATAAATACGTTTTTTACACTATATTTAGAGTACATTCTCTATTTTATATCTATATATAGTTTTGTCAATCGGTCTAGAAGGGATCAGAGGACCCAGATCGGGTATAAGTCCAAGCGGGGTGCGGAAAAGAGCGAAAGAACTTTTTTTTCGTAAGTATGTTAAAAAAGTATTGGAGTTTTTGAGGGTGAAGATGTACGATTTGTCAATGGGCAATAGAATGGAAAATTTACATTTTACTGTAGAAAGGATGAAGCAAATGGGAAGTGATTTTATGGAATTTCAATCGTTTGATACAATCTTTTTTATCGTATTTGGACTTATTGTTTTTGTAATCATTATGGGAATTGTCAAAACGATAGGAGCGGGCCTGTCCAATCAAGCAGCCGAACGGGTAAAACGTTCATGTAAGGTTGTGGATAAACGGACGAGAGTGCGCGGGGGATCAGGCGATTTTTCAGCTTCGACATATTATTATATCACCTTTGAGTTTGACGGGGGTGAGCGTATGGAGCTGGAGGTGAAGGATACGGATTTTGGTATGATTGTGATCGGAGATCGTGGGGAGCTTCATTATAAAGGTACACGTTTTCTGGAGTTTGTAAGAGTAATGGAAGCATAAAGGTTGACCGGAAAACTAGAGTACTACCCGAACAAAATACATACTGAGAGGAAAATGACGATGCCACATATCATTGGAAAACAAATTGTATTGAGAGAATACCGTCAAGAAGATATACCGAATATCCGAAAATGGGTCAATGACCCGGAAATCACACACGGGTTAAGCGACGTGTTTGTCTATCCGCATTCACAGACTAATAGTGAGTCTTTTGTACAAATGATGATTGACGGCAACTCCGAGATCAAAGGTTTTGTCATTGCGCATAAAGACACACTGGACTATATCGGACAACTGGATTTATTTAAAATCAACTGGGTGAATCGGCACGCTACCCTTGGTATTGTGATCGGGCGTGACGGTGACCTGGGCAAAGGTTATGGACGGGAAGCGATCCGACTGTTACAAAAATTTGCATTTCATTCACTGAACCTGCATCGGCTGGAGCTGGAGGTCTATGCGTTCAATGAACGTGCACACCGTTGCTATCTGGCCTGCGGCTTCAAGGAAGAAGGGCGGCTACGGGAAAAGCTATTCAGGGAAGGGCAATACTATGACATTATTCAGATGGGGATTTTGCGAAGTGAATATGAGGCTGCAGAGCAAGCGACGGAATCCTGAGAGTGCAACCTCATAAGCTATTTTACTCCGTCAGCTTTCTTCAATTTTTTATGAGTGAAATCACTGGGACTACGCTCATCCTTTTTCTATTAGCTAAAGGACTTTCTTTGCAGAGTGCAAACTTCTTACTAGTTGTATTCTTTGTAAGTATTTTTTTGTTTGAGATACCCACAGGGGCGATTGCAGATAAGTATGGAAGAAAAATTTCTGTTATTTTGGGACTTTGTTGTTTTCTAGTCTATAGTGTGTTGTTCGTTTGGACAGATCATATCGGGGTGCTTGTGTTTGCGCAAGTTTTTGGGGGTCTGGCTATATGTTTACAGTCAGGTTCGTTGGAATCATGGGTTGTGGAAAATAGTGATAAGCCCATGGAAGTTCTTTTTACAACCTCTAACAGTATACAGTACATTTCGGGATTTATTTGTGGTCTGTTGGGGGCCTTTCTCGCAACCTATAACTATTCACTTCCATGGGCGGTCAGTATTTTATCTATTATTGTATGCATTTTTCTATGCTCCTTTTATATGGATGAGGAGAATGTTGCTCATCGAAAGACGTCTACTACTCGCATTAAAACGATTATCGGAGAAAGTGTGCGTATTGGTTTTGAAAATAAGTCTATCTGGATTGTGTTTATGATTGGTTTATTTATCAGCTTTTCGAACTCAGCGGGGAATACATTTCAACAGCCACGTCTGGTTGGCCTTTCCGAACAAGGAATTTGGATTATGGGGTTTATCAAGGCAGGCTATTCACTATGTATGACTTTGGGAAGTTATCTAGTTCGAAAGCTAGGCGCCAGATACAGTGATGTACATATACTCATGTATGCTTGCGGGATGATTGGGATATGGCTCATTTTAGCCGGTGTGTTCAACACATTTTATCCTGTATTGCTTACCTTTTTAATCTATGAGATTGGGCGCGGGATGTACCCGGTTGCCAAACAAATTTTTCTCAACAAAAGAATCACGAATGAGTATCGTTCCACATTACTATCTCTGGATTCTGCGATTTCACAATTAGGCATGTGCGTAGGTTTAATCGTGACAGGGATCATCAGTCGTAATTTTACGGATTTGTCTTCCGATCAAACACCTATTCAAATATCTTGGGTGATGTGTGGCGGGATTGCGTTGATTCCAATCATTTTATTGTTTTACGTCCATCGTGTTTCAGGAAAAAGTAATTATTGGAAAGAAAAAGAAACCAAACAAAATATTTAATGTAAAAGTTAATGTAGAAGGGCTGAACAGCATGGTCTGTCAGCCCTATAATATTTCATTAAAAAGCAAGCAAACCTTATTTTTCACCGTACCACAGTTTCAGCCGATTTTGGATTAGGCCAGTATAGATTTCTTCAGCCTTTGGAACACCTGCCTGGTCCAGCTCTTGGAGCATGCGGTCATACACAGCGTCGAACTGATCTGGCTTGGCGAGTACAGCCTCAGGAATCCGTTTGCGTACAATGTCCTGCGACTTTTGATAAATAACATTGTAATTCGTATCGGTCGGAACAGGCATGTTGTAGGCAGCACCCCACTCTTTTACCGGAAAATCCTTTTCGTTCGGAAACAGGTCTTTCCACGTCTGGGCTTTGTATGCCTGAAGGGACTCTTTTTCGGCTTGACTATAATTTTCGGTAATCATCTCCGGATAATTGGTTGTGTAATAGTTGCCAGAAGGGTCCTTCACGCTATCGCCATAATGTGGCCCCCATATCCAGTACAAACCGATTCCTGACTCTCTGCTAAAAGAAGCGTTATCAGTGTTTTTACGTTGTTGCACATCCGCCGGAATGACTCGTTTGCCGTTCTCTACGTTGTAATGCTGGCCTTCAATTCCCCAATTGCGTAAAATTTGTCCTTCGTCGGAGGCCAGAAAATCCAGAAACTTGATAGCTCGCACCGGATTTTCGCATGAGGTTGTAATTCCGATCCCGGATGCAGTATCGAAGCCGATAGGCTGAAGGGAATGGTCCTCGTATTTCTCATTTAAAGTGACTGGAAAATGGGCGTAAGTGAATTCATCCTTACCGGCTGCCTTGAGCGCATTTTCGGCATCTTGATAGTTCCATTCCTGATCAATGAGTCCGATGACACGGCCTGCGGCGATTTTGGACTTGTACTGATCACTTTTTTGTACAAAAGTATCCTTATCCAACAGTCCTTCATTGTACATATGGTTCAACCAACGGAAATATTCGCGTTCTTCTGGGCGCTTGTAGTGAAGAATGGCTTTGTGTGTTTTAGGATCAATATAATATTCGCCATCGTCGGGTCCACCTGTAGCAGTAACAGCCGGGTTTGTCACTGTAATTTGAATTTTCCAGTCTTCGGCATCAAGTGATAGGGGGATGGTAGGCTGGCCATTGGTGGTAGGGTATTTGGCGACATAATCTTTAAGTGCTTTTTCAAAATCTTGAACGGTGCGGATTTTAGGGTATCCAAGCTTCTTAAGTGCCTGATGCTGGATTTCGAAGCCAGCTTGTGCATCAAACGCGATGTGATCCACACCCAAATTGGTCGGGATCGTGTAAATGGCTGGATCTTCACTACTATATTTAATACGATTAAAATAGTCTCCATACACTTTCTTAATGTTAGGGCCGTATTTATCAATGAGATCTGTTAAGTCAATGAGTGCTCCGGCATCGACCAACTTGCCAATGTCTGATTTGGGGTACACGAGATCTGGATACTCTCCGCTCGCTGCCATTAAAGCAAACTTTTCCTCGCCTCGACCATTGACAGCATGTTCGGCATTTAGCGTAACGCCCGTTTTCTTGATAATTTCCTGCCCGACAGCATCCTTCATGTTGTTCCAGTTAGAGCTGGAATCACCGCCAAAGAAAGTAAGTGTAATGGGACTGGTGTCATTAGGATCTTCCTTTTCTGCCTTACCGTCTGTTCCATTCGCGCAGCCCGTTGTAACGAGCAGCAGCAAAGACAGGAGTAGAATGGAGCTCTGTCGTACCAACCTGTTCTTGAACATTTGCAAATCCCCCTTAATAAGTATGATTTACACAATGTAAGTGCTTTCAATAGTAAATTGTAGGAAATAAAGAACCTCACGTCAAGTAATTTATAATTGCTTGTTATGCGGTTTGTTTTTTTATTAAGCAAACATATTTTGGTGGAGGGTGTGGATTTGTACAGATCTATCATTTGATGATCTAAAACAAAGTATGCTACGATGGTACCAGTTTATAGGTACACCCGTGTATTAGAAAGGTTAAGATAGAAAAAGACTCCGAATAGGGTTGGGTGAGAAGATGCGTGGAAAAGTAACGTTGCAAGAAATTGCGGATGCGGCGGGCGTTTCAAAGTTCGCTGTTTCGCGTGCACTATCAGGCAAACCCGGTGTAAGTGAAGAGACAAGGGCGGTTCTGGTCAAGCTTGCCGCCCAGATGGGCTATTTTCGCAGTCACCCCAAAATGACAGGGGTAGAGCCTCGGGACACAGATACCAGAGAATGGTCAGGTACCGTGCTAGTGTTATTTCCGAATATTAGGTACCAGAACAGGGAATCCAGATACTGGGGGCCTGTATTTGAAGGGATTTCCGAGCGTCTGAACCGTAAGGGTATGGATATGATCACGTTAACGGAACCCTCGACTGAAGACATGTTTTCTTTACTGAATCCAGAGTCGATTAAAGGGATTATCACAGTAGGGACGATTTCAACTTCGTTGTTGCTGAACATTTATCGGATGGGTATTCCGGTCGTCATGGTAGATCATTGGGATTCTGCATTTTTAAGTGATACGGTGTTTACAGATAATCGCACATGCATGAGTGAATTAATGAAGGACTTGCTGTGCAGGGGCTATACCCGCTTTCAGTTTGTAGGTCATATTGATGACGCTCACAGTTTCTACGAACGCTGGGAAGCATGTCGTTCCACACTGGAAATGAGCGGAGTAGAATTGCGGCAGATTAAAGTTCTTCTTCACAGGGGAGCGCAAGCGCTTGCTGAGGAAATGGAAAAGTTGTCCGAGGACGAACTGCCTGAGGTTTTTGTATGTGCTAATGATGTGACTGCTGCGCAAGTCGTGGATGTGCTGAAAGAAAAGGGGATTGACGTTCCGAGGCGTTGCGGAGTGACCGGGTTTGACGATACGAATGAACAAATGCCGATTTATGCCACGGTGAGAGTGGATAAGGAATTGCTGGGAATGCGTGCAGTGGACCAGTTGTTATGGCGCATAACGAACCCGAACTCGCCTGTCGAGAAAAAGTTGCTACATGCTGAGCTATTCGTACGGGAAGTTCATGCACCCCGGATCAGTCGGGAAAATGATGACCGTGAGCGTCCCATCAGCACAATCACATATAGTTAATGTCCAGATACGTGTTATGACACCATACACCGTGAAGACGAAGGAGGTCGCTTTTAGCCTGTTTAGGGGCAGAGGGCGACTTTTATTTTGTATTTTGCCATTTGTTCTAAAAAACAATTGACTATTTTGTTAGCTTAATGTTATTTTTGTTATGTTACTGACGAATCCAGATGTTCCCAATCATGCTTATAGGAGGCTTGTGACGATGGTTAATGTGATAGGGTTGGATGGCTGGAGGTTTAGGGAAGCGCAAAGTGATGAGTGGCTCAGCGCGAAAGTGCCGGGTTGTGTGCATACTGATCTTTTACGACATGGCAAAATTCCTGATCCGTTTATCGGTATGAACGAGATGGAGGTACAGTGGATTGATAAGCAGGATTGGATATATGAAGCCCATTTTGAGATAAATGCAGATCAGCTTCAATGTCAATGTGTAGAGTTGGTGTTGGAAGGTTTGGACACATACGCGGATGTAAAAGTGAATGGTCAATCTGTCTTGTCAGCCAATAATATGTTTCGGGTATGGAGACAGGATGTGAAGGCATTTGTTCAGCAAGGGGAAAATCGGCTAGAAATCAGTTTTCGTTCTCCGATCGCTGAAGATGTACCCAAGCTTGAAAGCTTGGGTTATGGACTCCCTGCACCCAATGATCAGTCTGAGATCGGTGGTTTGTCCGACAAAAAGGTAAGCGTTTTCGCACGTAAGGCTCCCTACCACTACGGTTGGGACTGGGGACCGAGGCTGGTGACGAGCGGTATCTGGAGGGAGGTCCGGATCGAGGCGTGGTCCGGTCTGATCGTGAGAAACTTGTTTATTCGACAGGACGAGGTGAATTCGGTAGGGGCTAAACTCATGGCAGTGGTAGAGATCGAAAATGCAGATGAGATTAGAGATGCCGAGTTGCGTATTTCCGCTGACGGGAAGGTGTGGTCCAAGCCGGTACGGCTGCTGAAGGGGAAGCAGACGGTCGAGCTGGAGCTGGAGATGAAGAAGCCGAAGCTGTGGTGGTGCCGTGGACTGGGGGAGCCGCATTTATATACGTTTGTGGCCGAATTGGTGGAGCAAGGACAAGGAGCTGTAACCGCGGAAAAATCAGTAAAAACGGGACTGCGTTCCATCCGTCTTGTACGTGAACGGGATGCAGCAGGAGAGAGCTTTTATTTTGAGCTGAACGGAATTCCTGTGTTTGCAAAAGGGGCTAACCATATTCCGAATGACAGCTTTGTCACTGAAGTTACGATGGAACGATATCGGTATGAAATTGCCAGTGCAGCCGCCTCGAATATGAATATGCTGCGGGTGTGGGGTGGCGGTATTTATGAACAAGACATATTTTATGAGCTTTGTGATGAATACGGTTTGCTCGTGTGGCAAGATTTTATGTTCGCCTGCAGTATGTACCCGGGGGATGAGGATTTTATGGACAATGTGGCACAGGAAGCCGAGGACAATATTAAGCGGCTGCGTCATCATCCCTGCATTGCCTTATGGTGCGGCAATAATGAGATCGATTCTGCATGGGCGCATTATGAAGAGAATGGAGGCTGGGGCTGGAAAAAGGACTACACACCTGAGCAACGGGAACGCCTATGGAATGATTATGAAATACTCTTTCATCGGATTCTACCGGAGGCGGTACACACCTGGTCTGCCCAGACAGCCTATTGGCCCTCCTCCCCGCTGATTGACCTGACCAGAGATCGGAACCAGCATGCCCATCGGTCTTCAACTGCAGGTGATATTCATTATTGGGGTGTATGGCACGCGTCTGAGCCGTTTGAGAATTATCATGTACATGTGGGTCGTTTTATGAGTGAATATGGTTTTCAGTCCTTTCCTGAATACAAGTCTGTTCGTACTTATGCGGAAGAGAAGGATTTGGAGCTGGAATCTGAGGTGATGCTGGCACATCAGAAGAACGATGCGGGCAATCGTCTGATTAAAGAATATATGGAGCGATACATGCGAGAGCCAAAGGATTTTACATGTTTTCTTCCCATGAGCCAAATTTTACAGGCAGAAGCAATGAAAGCAGCTATAGAGGCGCATCGTCGTCACAAGCCCTATTGCATGGGAACATTATACTGGCAAATGAATGACTGCTGGCCCGTTGCCTCCTGGTCGAGTATGGACTATTTTGGTCGTTGGAAGGCGCTCCAATATACGGCTAAGCGCAGCTTTGCTGATGTGCTGTTGAGTGCAACCGATACAGAACAGGGGAATAAGGCCCTGCATCTAGTCAACGATACACTAGAGCCGATATCAGGTACGCTGCGGCTGACTCTTTTGCATATCCGTAGCAGCCAGGCAGTTCATGAAGAGAACGTTAAGGTAAAGCAACCAGCAGGCGGTGCAGGAATTGTACATATACTGCCTATCGACAAATGGCTGAGTGGCCTGAACCGTGCGGAGCATATGCTGGTCGCGTGTCTGACGCAGAATGGTGAACAGGTCGCCTCTGGTGAAATTTATTTTGCAGACACGAAAGAGATGGATTTACCGCAGGCAAAAATTGAAGTGACAGAGATTCAGGGAAGTGGGGGCAGCAGATTCATGCTGTGTTCGGATGTACTTGCTAGACACGTGTGGCTATCGGCAGAGCTGGAAGGCATTTTCAGCGACAACCATCTGGATCTGGCTCCCGGTATTCCAAAAACAGTGGAATTTTTGGCTTTGCACAACGGTTCATCAGCATTTGTGGCAGCTGCGCCGGGTACATTGGCAGTACATTCATTAGTCAATTGGATACAAGGTTAGACAACAGTAAAAGCTTATCCGTCTTTAAGTAGATGATGGATAGGCTTTTTTTGTAATATAAATTTATTTTTTGTGATATGTGGAGCGCTTTCATAATGTTAATATACATAACAAAAGAAGGCTTGGGAGTTAAGTGGTAACAGATCATTTGTAAGAAATCTGTCTATTTAGCAACTAACTATTGGAATATAAAAAAGCATACGGTTGGTCGAGAACTTGTAAAGGAAATCCGTCAGTTGGGCTTTAGCAGGGTGGAGCTGAACTATAACATTACCCGGGAAATGCTAACGACGATTGAGCCTATGATTGAGCGGGGAGAAATCGGCATATCGAGTGTGCATAATACATTTCCTCATACACCAGATCCGGATTACGGCACGAATTCCGTTCTGCTCGGGTTTGACGTTGAAACCAAGCGACAACGTGCGATAGAGCTGCTGGTGCAATCTGTGGAATATGCGCATCATTATGGAGCAAAAGCGGTAATTGTGCATCCCGGACGCCGGATGGCGAATGGACGGGATTAGTGACGAAAATTTATAATGCCGTTAGCGATATTACGCTAATTCATGCTGCCCGAATATTAAAACTACCGGAGCTACGCCTTTACCTGTGAGTGAAGTCTAAAACACAGTAAGCATCTATTTTTCGGGGATGAAGTCCATTCCCGGAGAACGGATGTTTTTTTGTGTTCATTGATGTAGAGGTAGAGCGCTTCCATTGAGCTTGAAGCCATTGTGGTGTACACTGTCCAGAACAGGTGTAAATTGGAACGTCAGGAAGGCAGGACGGTTACAAGGAGGGAAAGACACATATGTATGCCCGTTTAAGATCGTTAAATTATCCACTAAAACTCTATGTTTTTTTAGCACTGGCCTTATGCTCCGTAATCAGTACATTGTGGATCATTAACGTGCGACTGCCCTCAGGGGGCCGCCCTTATCTTTTTATTTGGTGGAATATGATGTTGGCCTGGATTCCTATGCTGTTGACGCTACTGCTTGATGTAATGTACAGCTCGTGGAGGCGGGGAACGAGGACATTTTTACTCTGGGCTATGGGGGCGGCATGGCTTTTCTTTTATCCCAATACACCCTATTTGATCACAGATTTGCTGCATGTATTCGCCAGATATCCATTTCTCGGGGAGCAACGTTTCTGGGGCAATCCGTACTTTTGGAATCATGTACTGGGGATGCTGCTGGTAGCCGTACTTGGCCTGACAATGGGTTTTGTATCGCTCGAATCCGTACGACAGTTGGTACAACGTGCACGTGGTGGGCTTGTTAGTTGGCTGTTTATGCTGGCGGTACTCTTGTTGAGCAGCCTGGGTATTTACATTGGCCGTTTCTTTCGAGGGAACACATGGGATATTGTTTCTGCGCCCTCTCAACTGTATGCACAGGTATCTTCCATATGGGCAGACTCCTTGCAACGTACTCATTTTGTGGAGTTTAGTGGGATGCTATTCGTCATTTTGCTCGTCAGCTATGTATCCACGATGTGCGTAGTCTGGATAGGGAACAACCGCCAGGACGAATGGCGTCGCTGGTGATTTGATTGCAGCTGAGTGGCTGAATATTATCAAAAAATGTAAATCAAAGGAGGAATAGCTACAATGAACGGACAGAATCGATCCGATATCCGCGCTGGTCTTCAGGTGGATATTGTGCTTAAAAAGGATCAGTCTACCGGTAAGTTGACGCGAGGAACGGTGAAAGATATTTTGACCAATTCCCCGCGTCATCCGCATGGAATCAAAGTGCGTTTGGCAGACGGACAGGTTGGGCGTGTCAAACATATCGTAACGAACGAAGGCTAGAGCTTTGGGTGAGGAGGAATGAAGATGAATCAGGCAACGGCATGGTCTAAAAATGATCGCTACCCGCTTGTTTTACTTGTATTGCTGGCGCTTGCCCTCATTTGGTCTTTAATTCGCCCGGCGGATCATTTTACATGGGTACTGGAAGTTCTCCCGGCAGTTTTGGGAGCTGTGCTGCTGGCGGCTTTGTACCGTAGATTTCGGTTTACCAATCTGGTATACACCCTAATCTGGCTGCACGCATTGATCCTGATTGTCGGTGGACATTATACCTATGCCGAAATGCCACTGTTCAACTGGATTCGGGATACGTTCGGACTGGAGCGCAATTATTATGATCGACTTGGGCATTTTGTACAAGGTTTTGTACCTGCACTCATTGTCAGGGAAGTGCTGTTGCGTAAAACGGCCTTGGGAAGCGGGAGCTGGCTTACTTTCCTCACGGTTAGTGTGTGTCTTGCGATCAGCGCTGTGTACGAGCTGATTGAGTTTGCTGTAGCCAAGGCAACCGGAACGGCAGCAGAAGCCTTTTTGGGCACACAGGGAGATGTATGGGATACCCAGTGGGATATGCTTCTTGCGTTCATCGGCGCCTTGACCGCAGTGATTTTGTTGAGTGGGGTACATAACAAGCTGCTGAAGCAATTAAGGTATTAGCAGAATTTATTTAACCCGCCATTATCATGCTATTTGAAATTTCGCTGTTTTTGAAGGCTACATTCGCGTCATGGGACGGCTGTCGAGGTGTAGGGTTGCTGCGTCCATGTAGCTGTCCAGTAGCCGTTCAAAAATACGGTCCCATGTCTGCTCCAGGCTGTAGGCTCTACCAGCTCTGGACATAGCATCACGAAGTGAGGCATCCTCGTACAACAGCTGTACAGCTTTGGCAAAGGCAGCGGAGTCCCCAGCAGGACACAATAGCCCTGTATTTCCATGGATTAGATTATCTTTTACCCCGCCTTCATTGGCACCGACCACAGGTGTACCGCTCGCCATAGCCTCCAGTACAACATTGCCGAAGGTTTCCGTGGTGGAAGGGAAGAGAAATACGTCGGCTGCGGCGTAGAGTTCAGCTAATTCCGGCCCTTTCACAAAACCAAGCCAGTGGACTGCATGCTCCGGCACCCCTAGATCCGCTGCAGTTTTGACCTTATACAATGGACCATCTCCTGCAATGACCAGCACAGAGGCTGCGCGGACGTCATCGGGTAACTGGAGATAGGAATCCAGTAACGTGTCTATCCCCTTTTCCGGTGCAAGCCTGCCTACATACAAAATAACAAATGCATCTGCATGAACGCCCCATTTCTTCCATACTGCATTACGGTCCACCTTTGGTTGGAATCGGTCAGTATCAATGCCTCTACTCCAGATTTCGAGCTGCCCCATTCCTTTATTGTGCAACAATTCCATGGTTGATTGAGAAGGGACATATACCCTTTCGCAATGTCTGTGAAACCAGAGCATGTATTTCCATAACGCAGGTTCAAGCCAGCGAAGCTTGTAATATTCGAGGTATTTATCAAAGTGGGTGTGATATGAGGCGACGAGTGGAATATGGTGTTTGGCTGCGTAGCTTGTTCCATACAGGCCAAGGTTAAATGGAGTAGCGACATGAATCAGATGCGGGGAAAAGGCTGACAGACGCTCGTTGATCTGTTTGGCGTTGGGGATCGCAAGTCTGCATTCCCGGTACAATAAAAAGGGAATACTCCGAAATCGCTCTACACCCGGCCCAGAGGGCAGATGATGGTCTGCCTCCGGTGCGAAGACGAGCGTAGATACTCCATGTGTCTCCAGATAGCCAATCCATCGTTCCAGGGTCAGAGCAGCGCCATTCACGTCAGGCGTATACGTGTCCGTAAATAATGCAACTCGAAGCATGCCTTCATTCCTCCTCGCCATTCTCATTTATCCTATGACGTTCCAGGGGAGTCCGCTTGGAGGCTCCGGCTTTTATTGTGTCATGATTTTGTTTACGGGCTTGCTGGGTTTTGTAAAAGCTGGCCCGCGGACGGGCGCTTTTCTCGGAACATTCTGTAATAGACGAGGGAGGACAAAATATAGAAAACACCTGTCATGCTAAATGTGATGGCATAGCCCCAGTAGTTGCCATATGTTGTAACCAAATAGGCTTGTACAGGTCCCATACCTGCGGTGCCTAGCATCCAGGTCGTCTGGAGAATGGAGTTGGCAATGCCGCGATTTTTATCTGACACACGTTCGACGAGAATGGCGGTTTGCAGCGGATTGGCTGCATTCATTAGCGCTTGCCTGAATAGAAAGCTGATGGAAGCGATCCATAGCACGTTCGTAAAGCCGGTAATGAGAAGGAAGGGTAGCGAAAGCAGTTGGAAGCCAACTACAGCTCTGACCAGTCCAATCCGGCTGCCGAGGGTAGGCCCGATCAACATGGAGAGGATGGTCATGAGCTGGCCGAGTGCAATCAGTAAACTCATTGCGCTGAGCGATACGGAGAAGCGGTTCGTAAAATACAAATTAAGATACGGGATGACCAGACCTGAACCTAACCCAAGAAAAAACTGGGCCAGAACAAATT
This sequence comes from Paenibacillus sp. FSL H8-0168, assembly GCF_038592955.1. NCBI lineage: Bacteria > Bacillati > Bacillota > Bacilli > Caryophanales > Paenibacillaceae > Paenibacillus > Paenibacillus sp. FSL H8-0168. Next base: position 2,116,200 of record NZ_CP151948.1, read on the forward strand.
GTCCAATAACCCGGCGATCAGAAGCAGCAGTAGGCGTCTCTGAGGCAGGGATATCGGGTGCACTGTGCGGTGTATGTACTTGTTCTGTTTGAGGTGAAGATTCAGCAGGAGCTGGTGCTTCTACGGTTGCTGTAGTTTTTGTGATGAACAATAGAGGAATAAAGGCGGTCAATGTTGCCATTCCTCCAAGGAACAGAGCGACCCGCAGACTGGATAGCGGTGTGATTCCCCACGTCTGCAGCCCATCTGCGAGTACGCCACCCCCGAAGCTACCCAGAACCTGGGCTGCCAGTACAAGAGCTGAGTAATAGCTGAATATTTTTAAGCGTTGAGCTTTACTTATGCTTTCCGCTAAAAAAGGCACAGCCAGCACCTGAATAAAGGCGGCGAATACACCTGAGATTACGGCAAATACCAACATGCTTCCGCTGGTATCTGTAAAGGTACGGGCGAGAAAGGCCAGGCCGCTGAATAATGCGCCGATGACCAGCATATTTTCGCGGCTCGTCCGATCCCCCAAAAATCCGACCGGAATGAACAGCAACGCCGTCGCCAGCGCCTGCATGCTGACCACCCGGCCGTTCATATCATCATCAAAGCCAAGCCCTTGGATATACAGGTTATACAGTACAGAAAACATTCCCGTGCCCATCTGGTACAGCAGATTGGCCATAAAAAACAATCGGATATTACGCGGCCACTTTCGGGGCTCTTCTAACATTTTGCTAATCCATGACACGATGAGTTCCTCCTGTGACGTTGTTGCAAATAAGTTAATTCTGTTGATATGTATTCTATCAGGAACTGTACATTTCATAAATATTCCTGATCTCCGATTGTTTTGGGTAATAATAAAGCATGGACTTTACATTGAATTTTCATTATAGTAATTCGGTATGAATAAATTTGAAAGGTAAGCAGGAGGGATGGCTTTGGCTTTTGGAGCACGGGTGTTAAAAACGGGAATCGCAGTGACGCTCGCCCTTTTTCTGAGCACGCTTTTGAACACCCATTCGCCTGTGGGGGCAGCGATAGCCGCTATTTTTGCCATGCAACCGTCGATATATAGGTCGTGGCGTTATTTTCTGGATCAACTCCAAACAAGCACACTCGGTGCAATCATGGCGTTGCTGGGCGGAATGGTATTTTCGAATGAGCCGATTGCAGTTGGACTGGTATGTGTATTGGTACTTATGATATGTCTGAAAATAAATATGGCTGATACGGTTGGATTGACACTCGTGACCGTTGTTTCTGTAATGGAAGCCTCAGGGGACTGGAAATTTGCGGTGACCCGCTTTGCGCTCACTTTGATTGGGATTGTGTCTGCTTTTGTCATCAATGTTAGTGTTTTTCCCCCGAAACCGAAAAGGCAGTTTATTAATCAGATTCAAAATGTATTTAACAGCATGTCCTTGCTGCTGCGTACTGCCATTTCCGATGAGATTAAGGAGTCTGTCTTTAAAGAGGAAAAAGGAAATCTGGAGGGAGCCATTAAATCGCTGTCGGACAAATATCATTTGTTCGAGGAAGAGCAGAAGAAGCTCAAGCGCTCCAAGTTTAGTCAAACGAGACAAATGGTAGTATACAAACAAATGCTCGGAAGTTTACACAAAGGATATGAGGTACTGGATGCGGTGGAAAGACACTACTTCCAGTCTTTACGGCCAAAAGGAACGGATGCTTTTTTTGACAGTCATCTGGAGCTGCTGATTCGTTTTCACGAGCATGCTCTACTGAAATTCGAAAATAAGCTAAAACCGAATGAGGACGAAAGTGAATTGTTTCAGCAAGCCAACGGCGAATTTATGAAGCATGCGATCACACGTTTTGACCATTGTCAGGAAGGAATGCTGCGGCTGTCCATTGTGGCTGCGGCGATGTACGACTATGGTCATCAGCTGGAGAGGTTGAGCAGACTGGCCGATCATATTCATCCTGTAGAAGAGAGCAGATAGGCGAATTTCCTAAAGAAAAGCGACCGCATTCATCAATCAGATGGACGGTCGCTTTTTTATGTAATGAATTCAAGTATGTAAGAACAGGTTAATAGATGGTTGCCAGAACGCACAAAAAAAGCCCGCTGGTTGCGAACAGGGACTGAACTTGCTACAATAGAGGATGCTCTGTTTTATTGTGAAACCATATGCATAAGTTGTGAATTACACTTCTTGTTACATTATAGCATGCTTCAAAGGATTAGTCAATTTTCCCGGATCAGGGGGATGCCGCGAGTATGCCCGGGTCCATAATAGAGCATAGTTTGTACGCAAGGGAGCCCTGCATGGAGCAGGAGGAAACGGAACAGGAGCGATGCCAGTGACTACTGAACAGCAATGGAATGAAGAACAACGAAGAGTAGAAGATGTGACCGCAGTGATTAGCGGGCGTATTCGGAAGCTAGAGACAGAGGTTGGTTCTGTGCGCGGAGATGTCGTCGATATGCGTAAAGACTTCTGGGATGAGGTAACGATCAATTTCAGTGAGGCAGATGATGTGGGTGAGACGTCCACCAGTTTGCGTCAGCAGTCTGAGATTTTGTCTGAGCGGGAACGAAGACACAAGCATTCTACAGAGGCGTTAGGTCGTTTGAAAAAGTTGCTTGATTCACCGTATTTTGCACGCATTGATTTTGCTGAGAAAGGGCAGACTGCGGAACGTGTTTATCTGGGGATTGCCTCCCTGCTGGATAATCAAGATGAGGAGTTTCTGATCTACGACTGGCGCGCGCCTATTTCCAATCTTTATTACGATAACATGCCGGGCCCCGCTTCATATAAGAGCCCGGCAGGGGAGATGGAAGGGGAACTCACGCTTAAGCGCCAATTCTCGATCCGTGATGGACAGATCCGTTTTATGTTCGATACAGGGGTGACGATTGGAGACGAACTTCTTCAAGCTGTATTGAGCCGCAGCTCGGATGCTCAAATGAAAAGTATTGTCGCTACCATCCAAAGGGAGCAGAATCGCATCATTCGTGATGATCGAAGCCGGATGCTCATTGTTCAGGGGGCGGCAGGAAGTGGCAAAACCTCTGCTGCGCTTCAGAGAGTAGCGTATTTGTTGTATAAGTACCGGGATCGCTTACGAGCAGATCAGGTCGTGTTATTTTCGCCTAACCCGATGTTCAACAGTTATGTATCGACAGTATTGCCTGAATTGGGTGAGGAAAATATGCTTCAGGCCACGTTTCAGGAATATTTGGAGCGGCGTTTGGGCCGGGAGTTTCAGTTAGAAGATCCATTTGAACAGCTGGAATATGTGCTTTCAGCTTCGTTACAGCCTGGGTATGAAGCCAGGATGGAGGGTATCCGCTTTAAGTCGTCCAAGACATTCTTACATGTGATTACAAGCTACAAGACGTATTTGGAACAGGAGGGAATGCGTTTTAAACCTATCCGCTTTCAGGGACGTGAGGTAGTTTCAGTAGAGCAAATGGCACGCAAGTTTTATGAATTCGACTCTACGGTGCGGCTGGCGAACCGATTGGAATTGCTGCGGGATTGGATGCTCAAAGAGCTGGCCCGCTTTGGTAAGGAAGAATGCTCCGCCCCATGGGTGGATCAACAGATGGATCTGATGGAGCCGGAGGATTATCAGCGTGCCTATAACCGCATGCGCCGTAAATCCAAGAATAAGGGCGATACCTTCGACGATTTTACGCGTGAAAGAGAAATATTGGCGCGTATGGTGGTCAGTGACCGCTTAAAGCCCCTGCGCAAATGGATTAAGGCGCTTCGCTTCGTAGATACGACCCGGCTCTACAGCGAGCTGTTTATGAATGAGGCATTGTTGAGCCAACTGGCGAATCATGCAGAGCTGCCCGTCAGCTGGGGTGAAATTAGTCGACAAACTCTGGAACGAATTCAGGCTGGGGAGTTAGCGTATGAGGATGTGACACCCTTTTTATATTTGCGTGAGCTGATGCTGGGCTTTCGTTCCAATAGCAACATCCGTCACGTGTTTATTGATGAGGCACAGGACTATTCCCCATTCCAGCTGGCGTTCTTCAAGCGTTTATTTCCACAGGCTAAAATGACGGCACTGGGTGATTTTAATCAGGCCATCTATGCCCATGCCTCGGTGCTTCAGGATGCAGAGCCATTGTATGAGTTGTATGGTGCAGATCAGACCGAGATGATTTCCCTGACACGCAGCTATCGCTCAACACAGGAGATTGTGGAATTTACCCGGGGGATGGTCCCTGGGGGAGAGCACATTGTACCGTTTAACCGTAAGGGTGAGAAACCTCTTGTAACCGAGGTGCGTTCGCTTGAAAAGTTGCATCAATTGATAGTTGGGAATGTCACAGAATTGTTGGCAGAAGGCTATGAATCCATCGCGGTGATCTGTAAAAATGCTGACGAAAGCGCGGCAGCCTACGAAGCGCTGGAAGGACAGCTGTCAGTGAAGCCAAAATTAATTAAGAAAACAACTCCTGCTTTTGAAAAGGGGATTCATATTATTCCGGCCTACCTGGCAAAAGGCGTGGAATTCGATGCAGTCCTGATTTATGACGGATCAGCGAAACAATACCAGCGTGAGAGTGAGCGTAAGTTGTTCTACACCGCCTGTACGCGAGCGATGCATCTGCTGCATATTTATAGCATAGGGGAGATTACGCCATTCGTGAGTTTACGGGATTCGGATACGTATACCCTCAAAATGGAAGAAAGTGATCGTGTTCTATAGAGAGGACATTGGCAATCAGCTGGGGACAAATGCCTTAGAAACCCATGCGATGCTTGAATAGATGTAGAGTTGGCTGGCATTATGGAGCGTATTCCAGTAACATAAGCAAATAAGCAAAACAGGTAAGAAGCATAAACGGAGGTTACAAACGTAATGGACATGAAGAGTGTATTTCAACGCCCGCCGCTGGCGGACTGTGTACCCGAGTTGGTAGCTACAGCTAGAGGAGAGCGCAAGGCATCGCTGGTGATCCGCGGAGGAACACTGGTCAATGTGGTATCGGGCGAGTTGCTGCCGGGCATGTCTATTGCTGTGCAAGGTTCTCGTATCGCTTACGTCAATAGGGACGTCAGTCATACGATTGGAGAAGACACCATAATCATTGAAGCGGAAGGCCGCTATATGGCACCGGGGTTACTAGACGGACATTGTCACATCGAAAGCACACAGCTGACCGTAACGGAGTTCGCTAAGGCTGTACTGCCGCTGGGAGTGACGGGTGGTTTTTTTGACCCGCATGAAATTTCCAATGTACTGGGTCTAAAAGGGCTTCGTCTGATGCTGGACGAAGCACGTACGACACCGCTGGCTGCTTACATGCAGGTGGCTTCTTGCGTCCCGTCCACAGGTCCGGAGCTGGAAACGACGGGTGCCTCCTTCGGCCCGGCGGAAGTCGCAGAGGCGTTAAGCTGGGGCCCGGATATGATCGGGCTGGGCGAAGTCATGAATTTCCCTGGTGTCGTCTATGGAGACGATGTGATGATCGGGGAAATTCAGGCCACGCTGCGCGCGGGCAAGGTGGCGGATGGCCATTTTACATGGGCCTCCGATGATTGGCGTCTGCCGGTCTATGCAGCCGCGGGAATTACGGGCGACCACGAGTGTGTCACGCCCGAGGATGTAGCCGAGCGTATCCGGCTCGGCATGTATGCCAAGATGCGGCAAGGCTCCGCATGGCATGATGTGGCCGAGACGATCCGAGCCAGCACGGAAATGGGTCTCGACACGCGCCGCATGATGCTGGTAACGGATGACCGTAGCGCAGAATCCCTGCTCCATGAAGGGCAGATGGACTTCGTCGTGCGTCATGCCATTGCACAGGGCGTCAAGCCCGTAACCGCGTTTCAGATGGCCACGCTGAATACGGCAGAGCGCTTCGGCGTGGCAAGGGATATCGGAGCGATCATTCCGGGTGCGATTGCCGACATTATTTTGCTTGATGGCCGATTGGCCGAAGTGAATGTGACGGCTACCATCGCAGCGGGCCAGCTGGTGGCCGAGCACGGTCAAATGGTCGCCGATTGGGACGGCTTCGTTTATCCTGCGGAAGTGATGGACACGGTCCACCTGGGACGAGAGCTGAGTGCTGCAGATTTTCGCATTGCGGCTCCAGTACAGGAGGGGAATGTACCTGTACGGGTGATTCGTGTTACGGAAAACCACGTGGACACGAAGGAAGTGCGAATGACCGTTCCGGTCCGTAATGGAGAAGTCACGGCAGATCCTGCACAGGATTTGTGCAAAATAGCCGTTTTCGAGCGCCATCATGCCAGTGGCACTCACGCGGTGGCACTTGTGACAGGTGTCGGCTTCATCGAGCCGGCTGCGATTGCCATGACCGTCGCGCATGATAGCCACAACCTGCTCGTCATTGGTAATGATGACGAGCTCATGACCCAGGCGGCGAAGCAGGCTGTTGCCCTGCGTGGTGGCGTGGTGGTCGTATCCGCCTCGGGTGAGACGCGCTTCCCGCTGCCTATCGCCGGGCTGATGTCCCCAGCTCCGTTTGCGGAGGTAGCTGCGCAGTCCGAAAGTATCAGCCGGGCGCTTCAGCAATCCGGCTGCATGCTGAACAACGCGCTGATGACACTGTCACTGCTCGCACTGGTCGTTATCCCTGAAATCCGTCTGTCGGATCAGGGGCTTGTCGTGATCGGAGCGGATGGCATCCGCAAGGTATCTCTTTTTGTGGAAGAGGATGCTGCGGAAGTCTGATAGAACACGTCGCTGGGGGTTGTCCTGCAGGTCTGCTTAGACCTGAGGGATAACCCCTGTTTTTCATATACGAAGTCAAAAAAATATCTTCGATTCCTTTATAAAAGTCAAGGAGCGGTGAGCAGATGCATCCCTATTATCGTTCATTAGAAAAAATGGCTCATCATGCCTCGATTATAGAGCAGGATTGGAACAGGTTTGTAGAGCAAACCTGTGTGAAGCATATTCAGCAGGGAACGGTTCTCATTGAAACGGGTGAGCCTGTGAAACATGCCTATTTTTGTTCAGAGGGATTATTCCGTTTATTTTATACATTGGCAGATGGCAGAGAATATAATGTTGGTTTTTCGCCAGAAGATGATTACGTAACCTCTTATGGGGCTATGATCCAAGGAGAACCATCCACTTTTTCGATTGAGGCCATGGAAGATTCGGTCGTCATTGAAATTCCATATCACGTATTAAAGGAGCTTATGGATACAAGCCATATGTGGGAAAGATTCGTCCGTAAAAGTGTAGAAAGACTTTATATTCGAAAAGAAGAACGGGAGCGCGAATTATTGTATCTTTCCGCTAAGGAGCGTTATCATGCTTTTCTTCTCAAATACCCCGGATTGGACAAACGAGTTGCCCAATATCATATAGCTTCGTACATAGGCGTCTCTCCTGTATCACTTAGTCGTTTGCTGCGTAGTGATCCGCATTAACCTATGTTAATGAGACTTTGTAGACGAGCAGCGTACAATAATGATAAATCATTCAAGCTTCACCAAAAAAGGAGATAGGCATATGCGTTATATGATGATTGTATTGTTGGAATTCTACCCTTCCTGGTTGGCTTTGCCTCGAGAAGAACGTCGAAAACATGCGAGGGCCTTGCAGGCTACCATTCAAAAATATAGCGAACATGTTCAGGTTCGTTTTTTTGATGCAGAAGCACTGCCTGGAAAGGACTACACCGATTTCGTCGTATGCGAAACGGAGGACATGAAGCAATATCACTATATGTGGGAAGAAATTCGCGATTCGGAGCCGTATACCAAAGGATACATGAAGATTAAAGATGTAGTGATAGGTATGGAAAATGCTTTTCAGTCCTATGAGTCAGAAATGCTACAGATGGAAAAATAACGTCATTCCGCTTCTATGTAAAATGAAGAGTTCATCTATATACGGTTAAAAAAGGCGAATTCCTGTGCTGCTTATGTTCAGCTGGGAATTCGCCTTTTATCTTTTGGAGACAAAAAAGTGTAATAAGAAAAAATCACATTATACAACTGTGTTACTTATAATCTTCAGAAAACCGTTTTTCCCAGCGGTATCCATTAACTGATTAATGGATTTTCTTGCGGTATCGTTAAACAAATACCACTCATCTTTCGATACGTCATGAATCAAAATCTCTGGATATTCTGTTGAAAGTTCAGATGGAACAGGACTAATTAAAGAATAAATATCAAAACGAACTAAACTTTTCCCTTTTTGGCCTAAAAAATCGTATTGTGCATTTTTATAATAAGATCCAGGTGTGTCAAGAGTTAAGCTCCAAGAATAGTTTTCAGGTGCTTCGACCTTTTTACCTATGTTTTTTGCGAAAATATTATAAATGGTTTCATTATATGCATTGCCATGAACTTGCTGAACTACGCCGCCCATAAACATATGGTATTCCTGTTGAAGTGCTTTTACTTGTACACGGTTTATGAACAATGGTTTAGTATCAACAGTCACTGCAAAGTTGCTGTAATTAACATTGCAGCCAAACGCCTCTGCAATAAAACGAAGTGGAACATATATGCGATTATTTTTCGTATATGGTTTTACATCAAGCAGCATCTTTTTACCATTTTTCTCCGCTATGCTTCTGTTTACTGCTAATTTTACTTTCATCTCGCTTTTAGCGAGAATAACCTCGGAATCGGACCATTCGACACTAGCCCCCAAACTTTCGCTCATAACACGTAGAGGTACCATAGCGCGTTTATTCTTCATTTCGGGCTTCACATCGGATGTAATAGCCACACCGTCAACTTTGATCTGATTTTGTGCTGCATAAGTAGTGGACGATGAAATAAATAAAAAAATTGCAAGAAAAGCCGCAAAGAATGCTTTTTTCATAAATGATTGCTCCTTTTTTGGTTAAATTTGTTGCGCAGTAACTTTCCCCCATATTAAGACGCAACTGGATAAAAAAACGTTGCGCTGTCCTGTCCGTTAACTTAACGTAACAACCAGTTTGTACTATTTAATTACCTTCCGATATTTACCAACTAAAAATTGCTAATCTTCCTGGAGAATTATGTCGATAACATTGAATATTATTCATAAAATTTATAAAAGTAAATCCTTAGGGGGGAAAGTTAATGAGAAAACAGCTAAAAGTTGCGATTTCTCTAGTATGTTTAATGATGTTTATAGGTTGTTCAGCTTCACCAGTATCACAGCAGACGACCAAGATTACACTTTTGAATTCCAAATCAGAAATAAAAACCCAATTAGAAGAAGTAGCAAAACAATACAATCAAGAGCACCCTGAAGTATCTTTGGAGATTATAACCGCTCCTGAGGGGACGTCTGCATATCAAAAGCTGATGTCGATGTACGGCTCAGGAAGTCCCGCTACCATGTCGATGCTGGATCCTGGGGATGCTCAGCAATTTCTGGATAAAGCCGTTGATTTAAGCAAAGAAAAGTGGGTAGCTGATACGATAGAAAATGGACTTGGCGCCGTTAAGAAAAGTGATGCTGTGCTGGGGTTTCCATTTGCAGTGGAAGGCTACGGATTAATTTACAATAAGAAAGTGCTGGACAAAGCAACAGGTGGGGCTTTTGATGCTTCCTCGGTAAAAAGTAGAAGCAACCTGAACTCATTAATGGCTAAGATTCAGAAGACGGGAGTAGCACCGGTCATGCTATCACCAATGGACTGGTCTCTCGGCTCACATCTTTTAGCTCTGTCTTATTCTGTTCAGCCTGGGGGTTTTCCAGAATTTGTTAAGGGTATGCAGAACAACTCCATCGATATGTCCCAAAACAGTGTAATGACTGGATGGGTACAAACTTTAGATCTGCTCAAGGATAACAGCATCAATAAGAATTCGCCTTTGGACAGCACGTATGACGATGGAGCCAAAGCATTAGGAGAGGGAAAAGTGGGGCTTTGGTTTATGGGCAACTGGGCTTGGGCTGGGATTAAGAGCAATGATACAGCAAATGAGGAATACGGTTTTTTGCCCCTTCCGTTAAGCGATAATACGGATGACCCTAACAATGCTAAGATTACAGTCGGTGTAACAAAGTATATTTTCATTGACTCCACAGCTACCACACCTCAGGAGCAAGAGGAAGCAAAGAAGTTTCTGAACTGGCTGGTATACGACAAGTCCGGACAAGAATTTCTGGTAAACAAGGCTAATACGGTACCTGCGTTCAAAAATATTGATTTAGAGCCTGCCGATCCTTTGGGACGATCAATCAAGTCGTATATCTCGACCGGAAAGACACTACCGTTTATGGCAACCCTTCCACCTGATCATGGGGGCATCACAGGAGCATCTATCCAAAGCTACATCAGTGGAAAGATAGATAAGGCTGAGCTGTTGCGCCAAATACGCATATACTGGAAAGCTCAGCAGTGATGATACGAGACCAGTTACGGGAGGAAGATAAAGATGTTTAAATTAACGTTAAAGAAAAAAATAATTAGTGCAGCGCTCATACTGGTTATCGTACTGTCCCTTTCAAGTGTTATAGGCGTCATTAAGATGTCAGAAATGGGTGAGGCTTCTGACAAGGTAAATAACAGGTCTTTACCCGCGGTTATTCTTCTTCAGGGTATGGATAAGCAGATTACAGAAATCGATAGACTCACCGTTCGATTGATACTTGAAGAGGATGCGGCTGTTCGCAGTACTTATCAAGAAGAACTAACCAAAGCTACAGCTTCAATGGCTAAGAGTGTAAATGAATATCAAAGTTTAGCCTCTACGGCAGAGGAAAAAGAACTGTTCACCAACTTTTATGGTCAGTGGGCAATGTATCTTCGCCATCTAAAGGTGGTTTCCGCTGCCATGGAAGAAAACGACAAAGTGATGGCCTACATGATCATTCATGGAAATTCTTCTATTTATAAGGCAGCATTAGAAGATGTAAATAAACTGAAGCTACTTAATGAGCAATACGCAACTGATGCCGCTAATCAATCGAGTCAATCTTACCATTCAGGTAGAATTTTGATGATTTCTCTAACTATCATATGTACGATCCTTGGAATCATCGGTTCTTTTTTACTGGCTCAATCGTTCACTAAGCCCATATTAAAGATAGCGGAACAGATAAAGCTGGTAACGAGGGGGGACCTGCAAGTGGAGCCCCTTAGAGTCCAGTCAAAAGATGAGGTCGGGGAACTGGCATCCGATTTTAATGAAATGTGCGATTCACTGCGCAACCTTTTAAAGGAAGTTGTGGATAATTCCTTACTGGTTGCCTCTACGGCTGAACAGTTAACGGCCAGTGCGGAACAGACAAGCATCGCTACCGAGCAGATAGCTATAAGTGCCACTCAAGTCGCAGAGGGATCTCAGACACAGCTTGCAGATATAGCTGAAACGCTGAATTACACGGTAGACGTTTCTAAAAGTGTAGACAACATAACCAATCGCTTTGTTCATGTGGCTAATCTCACAACCCAAGCACAAGAAAAAGCAAACAACGGGAAAACCCAAATGTCTTCGACTGTCTCCCAAATAAGAGATGTGCATACCAAGGTAACTCAATCCGCTGAAGTGGTAAATATTCTAGGAGAAAAGTCTGCGGAGATCAGACAGATCACAGCTATGATCCGTGATATAGCAGCCCGAACCAACTTGCTTTCAATAAATGCGAGTATAGAAGCTGCGAGGGCGGGAGAGCAGGGAAAAGGGTTTGCGGTTGTCGCTTATGAAGTACGCAATCTGTCGGCACAAGCAAGTGAAGCAACAGGCAAGATCTCTTCGCTCGTCAACGAAATTACCTTAAGAACAGATGAAGTTGTGATTTCAATGAATGAAGGTGTTCAATCTCTGAATGAAGGTATGATGCTTGTCGAAGGTGTAGGTAACGTTTTTTCTGAGATTGTAGGTGCCGTTGAAGAAGTGAGCGGTGAGGTGGACACGGCGGCTTTAGAAGCAAGATCCGTAAATGAAGGAACCGTTTCTATGGTTGAATCGATGAAGAAAATTGCTGAAATCTCCGAACGTGCTGCAGATTCTACTCAAACAGTCGCAAGCGTAGTCGAGGAAACTACCGCATCCATGCAGGAAGTGTCAGCAGGTGCTAACATGCTTGCCAAGAGAGCGGAAGAGATGAATCAAACGGTGTCGGTATTCAAGATTTAAAATAAGCTTCAAATCAACTGGAGTTAAGAGCGGCAGCCGTGGACGAGAAAAAAAGTCCTAGACTGCCGCTGTTTTGTTAAGCTCAAACCATTAGATTACGAATGAACGGCTTCAGCTTTTTTGGCTGCTCTTTTCAGATCCTGTTTACGACGTTCCTCCAGAAACCGCTCCCCATTCTTCTTGTCTGCTGTCAGTGTAAAGCAGGATATGATGGTGAACAGGCCTGCAATGGAACCCAGAATTACATAAGTTATCGGGAAATTTAATACTTCATACATATGCCCCACAATGGGCGAGAAAATGGAAACCACCAGGGAGCCCATAAACAAATACAGCAGGTACATGGTGGAGGACAAGCGCTGGTCGAAGTTAACGGTAATGTATTTGAAGATGGCTACCAGAATAAGCGGTTTCTCCAGGGAGTGAATCATCTTCATTGCAGCTACCCATATGGAACCGAATGGCAACGAAGAGCCGATAATACGCAAAGACATGATCGACCCGGCAATAATTAATGCCCATTTGGCGGTCGTTTTGTTCACAAACCAAGGGGTAACGAAAAGGAACACAAATTCCAGGAAAACCTGCACAGCGCTCAAATCGCCAAGGAATTGATTTCCTTCCGCTTTGGAACTGAACTGTGATACGAAGTATGTGGCAAATTGTTGGTCATATACCTCATAGATTTGGGTCACGCCAACCATGAATAGCATAAGAAACCAGAACTTTTTGGTACGCACGAGATGCAGCACATCAATTAGCTTCAACGATTCTGTTTTCTGCTGCTCCTGTCCGGAAATTTCGACTTTGGTCAGGAAGATGCAGATCATGGCAACAACGGCAGATACCGAGGCAATCCAGAAGGTCAGATTTACATTGATATTGATGACCCGTCCTGCAACAAAAGTAGCCGCCGCCCACCCAAGCGAACCCCACATACGAACCCGTCCGTATTCAAAGCCGTATTTACGCGAAACTTTGTCCATATACGAATCGACGACACCGTTACCTGCATTAAATACCAAGCCGATAAATAGCGCACCAACAATGGCACCAATGACGAACTGCGTTTGTAGTAATGGACCGTACACATAAATAAAAAAGGGTCCGACGAGCAAAAGAATCGTAAAGAGTATGTACAGCAGATGTTTTCTCAAGCCCAGCTTGTCGGATAAGTAACCGAACAGGGGCTGCATGATCAAGGCCACGATTGAGTTAGCCGCATATAGAAATCCCGTGTAGGTTTCTGAAATTCCCAGGCTTTGTCCCAGCCAAATGACAAAAAAAGACATGGCGGCAGACCATGTAAACAGATAAGCGAAGTTAAAAATACTCATAGACCAATAGTTGCGTTTTGCCAAATTCATCATGTTTAGCACCCCTTCAAATTGTAGCCGCTCAATGTGTTGTCAACGTCAATATGTATTGTCAATACTATTAATTGTAAGGATTTTTCATTCGCTTCCATAGGGCATTTTCCCAAGATTTCCTGTGCTTATTTCAATCAGTTGAGGATTTGAATAAAACAGCAGATCCTGATATGGATTAAATTGGGCTCAAACTTTTTTAAATATGTTGAAGAGGAATAGTACTATATCTACATCTTGTAAGAAATAAGTCCTAAGTGTAAAATTCTCTTATAGTTCATTAAGCTCACTAAGTTCATTCTGCAAGTACAAAGTTACTTGAAATACTGATCGTATATAGAGTATTGTGTAACGATGAGTTAAGACGAAACCCACTCATCCTAAAGGCACGGGTTATCACTAGGCTCTATTAACATATATTATACAAATTAAAAAGAAAACGAATAAAAACAAAATGTTGTGAGTTCGTAGTTGGAGGATTTATTATGTCGAAAAGTGTTTCTTCGTCCTTTATTATCATTATAGGCTCAATGCTATTTGCCTTATTTTTTGGTGCAGGGAATCTAATCTTTCCACCTATGCTTGGGCAAATGGCTGGAAAGAATGTATGGATAGCCAATGCGGGTTTCTTGGTTACTGGAGTTGGCTTACCATTACTAGCCGTCACAGCCTTTGTTTTTTCGGGCAAAAGCAATTTGCAAACTTTAGCGAGTCGTGTACATCCTGTCTTCGGCCTTGTCTTTACAACAATCCTTTATCTAGCCATCGGGCCTTTATATGCAATTCCTAGAACCGGTAGTGTGTCATTTGAAATTGGAGTAAAACCTTTTTTTTCAAACAATGCAGATCATCCTGTCGCACTTTTTGTATTTACTATCCTTTTTTTTGCAGTTGCATGTTTGTTATCACTTAATCCTACAAAAATTATTGATGTAATCGGAAAGTTCCTAACACCCATTAAATTGACATTCATTGGATTACTTGTGATTGTAGCTATTATTCACCCAATAGGAAAATTCCAAGAACCTGCGGAAGGTTATACATCGAATGTCTTTTTCAAAGGCTTTCAAGAGGGTTATTTAACATTGGACGCTCTTGTAGCCTTTATTTTTGGAATTATCATTGTGAATGCAATTAAGGATAGAGGGGTTACTACAAAAAAAGAGTTGATGATCATTTGTGCCAAAGCGATAGCAATTGCGGTTATACTCTTAGCTTTTATCTATACGTCTCTTTCATACATGGGAGCTTCTAGCGTTGAAAAATTGGGTGTTTTAGGAAATGGCGCTGAGGTGTTAGCTAAGGTTTCCTCCTATTATTTTGGATCTTACGGTTCTATTCTATTAGGCTTAATGATTACAGTAGCGTGTTTAACGACAAGTGTGGGGCTTATCACTTCCTGCTCTTCCTTTTTTCATGGATTATTTCCAAAAATCTCTTATAAAAGAGTTGCTCTCATGTTATCTATATTTAGTACCCTTGTAGCCAACATAGGTTTAACACAGCTCATTAAGGTTTCAACGCCAGTATTAATGGCAATATATCCTATTGCTATTTCTCTTATATTTTTAACTTTTTTACATCCCGTATTTAAAGGGAAATCAGAAGTATATCAGGGCAGTTTGATATTAACCTTTATCATTAGTTTATTTGATGGCTTGAATGCTGCTGGAATAAAAATCAATGTAATTAATGATTTTTTCACTCATCTTCTTCCATTATATAATGTAGGGTTAGGGTGGTTAGTTCCTTCTGTTTTGGGAGGCGTAGCTGGCTACATATTTACTAAGTTAAGAGGAAGAAAAATAATTTTAGTACTTATGAAGCCCAAAAAAAATAAATGATTTATCCTATGCATATTAGTCTGTTATATAAGGGACAGCAAGCGCCTGATCTGCTTCGTGCTGCTTACGGTACTGCGAAGGGGTCAGGCCGTTCCATTTTTTAAAGGTCGCAATAAAATAGCTTAGATTGTCAAAACCAACATCCAGCGCAATATCTACTACTTTACGATCACTTTGCTCCAGCAGCCTGCAAGCCTTTTGAATCCGATGATAGTTGATGTATTCTACCGGACTTTTCTGAACCATCTGCTTAAAAAAACGGCAAAAATGCCCCTCACTCATTCCAATCTCATCTGCGATCTCCCGTAAACGTATAGGTTCATGAGCATGACTGTTGATATACGCCAGCGCTTTTTTGATCCGTTCAACTTTGTTGCGTTGACCCGCCATAATCACATCCTCTCCGTTAGCAGGGGTCATGTGTGGGTACAGACAGGCGATCATGCTATAGAGCTGCGCCTTGGTCGCCAATTCACGGGCAGGCGCATTCTGCTCATGGCTGGTGATAATGTGTCGCAATGCAGCCAGCACCTCTTGCTCCCAGGGCTGCACGCCGCGAATGTGAGGGGGAGGGACAAGCTTTTTACTGATAAATGGGTCAATAAACTGCGTTTGCACCGTATCCTGCGTGCGGCTGTGCAGCATGTCGGGGTGAAACACCACCGCAGAAAATACGCAACGAGCGCTTTTTTGTAAATAACCTGCATGAAGCTCGCCGCTGTTGACAAAAAGAGCTTCACCTTCGTTCACCTCCGTATAGACCATATCCGTCTGAAATATGGCGCTCCCCTGTTCCACTACGATAAACTCCATCTCCTCATGCCAATGGGACTCCAGTACACTATTTCCATTTAGCTGCTCTACGCTCGGATATACGCTGACCGGATACATGGGATTGCCGTGAATTCGATTTTCCCGCAACATTTCTCTTTGCATTTCTATGACTCCTTTTCCGCAAACTGATTTATATATAAAACATCAAAATATTGATACAATACGTCAAAATAAAAGAAGTAAACCCTTACATAAATCAATATTATTATAGTAAGGATTTCGAAAAAATCCAATAAGCGATTTGGGATTAAGAAAATAAAGATTGAAGCGGAGGAAGAAACAGATGAAATTTACTGATGGCTATTGGATGGTTCGCAAGGGCTATGAAATACAAAATCCTGCTGAAATCCGTGATATTGTGACGGACGATGCTTCCATGACGGTATATGCAGCCACCCACCGGATCGAGCATAAAGGAGATACGCTGAACGGAGCGTTGCTGAAAGCGACCTACAGCTCGCCTATGCCGAATGTCATTCAGGTGCGTCTGAACCACCATAAGGGACGGGTGCATCAGGGACCGAATTTTGAAATTCACACCTTGCCAACAGAGGTAGACATTACGGTGGATGAGGACGTAGCGGTACTGAAAAGCGGCGATCTGAGTGTGCGAGTCGGCCGTGGGAAGAGCTGGGATGTAGGCTTTTATGTCGAGGATCGCAAAGTCACAGGCAGCGGACATCGGGGACCAGGCTATATTACAGACCCGCAGGATCAGCCTTTTTTCCGGGAACAGCTGGAGTTGGGCATCGGTGAGTACGTATACGGACTTGGAGAGCGTTTCACTCCATTCGTAAAAAATGGCCAGGTGGTTGATATCTGGAATGAAGATGGCGGGACTAGCAGTGAGCAGGCATATAAAAACATTCCATTCTATCTATCTAATAAAGGGTATGGTGTGTTCGTCAACCATCCAGAAAAGGTATCCTATGAGATTGCATCGGAAAATGTATCAAAGGTTCAGTTTAGCGTCTCCGGCGAATCGTTAGAGTATTTTATTATTGGTGGAGCTAACCCTAAAGAAGTACTGGACAATTACACCAAGCTGACGGGTAAGCCTGCATTACCACCAGCCTGGACCTTTGGTTTGTGGCTGACCACTTCGTTCACAACAGATTATGATGAAGCGACAGTGAACCATTTTGTCGACGGGATGGCTGAGCGGGATCTGCCACTCTCGGTATTCCATTTTGACTGCTTCTGGATGAAGGAATACCAATGGTGCGATTTCCAGTGGGATCAAGACATGTTCCCAGATCCGGAAGGCATGCTGCAGAGATTGAAGGCAAAGGGTCTCAAAATTTGTGCATGGATCAATCCGTATATTGCGGAAAAATCCATTTTGTTCGATGAAGGTATGGAGAATGGTTATCTGGTCAAAACCGCCGATGGCAGCGTGTGGCAATGGGATATGTGGCAGGCGGGGATGGGGCTGGTTGACTTCACGAATCCGGCTGCAGTCGCCTGGTACCAGGATAAGCTCAAGGTGTTGGTAGATCAGGGGGTGGATTGCTTTAAAACTGATTTTGGCGAGCGCATCCCTACCCATGTGGTATATCATGACGGCTCTGATCCAATGAAGATGCATAATTATTATACGCATTTGTACAACAAGGCTGTATTTGATGTGCTGGAGGAAAAGCTGGGTAAAAATGAAGCCGCGTTATTTGCGCGTTCCGCTACAGCCGGGGGGCAACAGTTCCCGGTTCACTGGGGCGGAGACTGCTCGTCGACGTATGAGTCGATGGCGGAATCCTTGCGAGGCGGTTTGTCGCTTGGTTTGAGCGGCTTCGGCTTCTGGAGCCATGATATTAGCGGCTTTGAGTTAACGGCTGCGCCGGACGTGTACAAACGGTGGGTACAATTCGGGCTTCTGTCCTCTCATAGCCGTCTGCACGGAAACGAATCCTATCGCGTGCCCTGGCTGTTTGATGAAGAATCAGTCGACGTGGTGCGCAGTTTTACAAAACTCAAATGCTCGCTAATGCCATACCTGTATCCTTCTGCTGTGGAATCCTCAGAAAAGGGACTGCCGATGATGCGGGCTATGGTATTGGAATTCCCGCAGGACCCAACCTGTGCAACGCTGGATCTGCAATACATGCTGGGGGATTCCATTTTGGTAGCCCCGATCTTTAATAAAGAAGGCAATGTGCAGTATTATGTACCAGAGGGTCAGTGGACAAATTTACTTACGAATGAGAGCGTGTTAGGTGGTCGTTGGGTTAACGAGCATCATGATTTTACAACTTTGCCTGTGCTCGTGAAGCCGAACACACTGTTGGCAATCGGTCATGAGAACAGTCGTCCGGATTATGATTATGCTGATCAAGTGGCGCTTCATTTGTTTGAACTTGGTGAGGGGCAACAGGCTCGAACGATTATCGTGAATACGTCAGGTGAAGAAGAGCTAACGGTTACTGCTAGCCGCAAGAATTCTGTCATTACGGTGAAGGCAGAAGGTGCTGTTAAACCATGGTCGATAGTCCTGCGCGGTATCCACGAGGCTGTTCAAGTGGAGGAAGGCAGCAGCCAGTCGGGAGAACAGGGTGTAATCATTACACCAGCTTCCAGCGGACAGCAAGAGCTTACGATTCACTTGGGCTAGGTAAGGCGCTAGAAAGTGGATGAAGTATGTCATAATGTAGCGATTATATGCAAAAAAAGGCTTGCCTGATCCAATAGGCAAGCCTTTTTTGATGCAGATTTTTGATAGAGACCAGTTGCAACTTTTAGCTTTGGTATTTATTTCTATTTATTCTGCTGGAGTAGCAGCGGTACAATATACTGCCGGAAAATATCTACAGGAGTCCTTTTCTTTTTAAATCTATCAGCGGTAACGACAACAACCATGTCATACGACGGGACGACAACAATATATTGCCCACCAAAGCCGAGAGCGTAAAAATAGTCCGTTTCAGTTCCTATCTCTGTTTCATCTGAAAAGGAAGAAGTCCACCAGTGCCAGCCGTAAAATGCCTTTTGTGGTTTGGCAGCAGGAAGAAACGGACGGGTTGAATATCGGACTGTCTCTGTTTGGATGATGTGCCGTCCTTCCCAGCCTCCTTCGTTCAGATAAAGCCGCCCGAATTTTAGCATGTCCATCGGCCTGAGATGCAGTCCGAATCCACCCGTATGAGTACCCTGAGGATCGGTTTCCCAATGATAGCTTTCGATACTGAGCGGTTGGAATAATTGCTGCTCGGCAAATTCAGCAACTGTTTGTCCAGAAACATTACGTAGTATGGTGGCCAAAAGTTGAGAACAGCCAGAACTGTATTCCATTCGCGTACCTGGCACATCCGATAATGGCTGTGAAAGCACAAATTGCACCCAGTCTGACGTTTTGCTCATGGTAGGAAAAGAATTTTGTCCGCCAAATTCCGTCCAGTTAAAGCCTGCGGACATCGTCAGCAGATGTTCAATCGTAATATCACGCTTTCGAGAATCACTATCTTTGGCCAACTGGGGAAAGAATTCGAGGATTGGCGTCTCCGGTTTCGGTCCTCGTTGCTGGTCCATAGCGATACAAACTAATGCAGAAATCACGCTTTTGGTACAGGAATTTATTTTATAGAGTTCGTTAGCAATTTGAGGTTCACGATAATAATTCATGATCATGTTACCCTGCTGCTCAATAAGGCAGCTGCGGGTTTCCAATTCGTTAAGCACGTGAATAAGCGGTTTTAGTTCCAGACTTTTCATGCAGATCCTCCTTGAGGCTTATGGCATAGCAATACATAGTATATCATTTTAATAGTCCGAAATTCGAAGAGTACAAACTGAAAACAGTTCATTTACTAATTTTGAATTTTTTTGTTCTTTGATATTAAAAAAGATATATATGTTCACTGAATAGACACAAGTATATTTAAAAATCTATACACTTTTTCTGTTTCATTCAAAAAAACAATCGAATAAAACGATATATAGTAAGTTGGACATTTTATTCAGAAATAACTGGGGGACCGATTCATGAATTTAACAATTAAGGCCAAAATGATTCTTAGCGCGATACTGATTCCGAGTGTGATTGCAGCTATGCTGCTGACCAATTACATTTTAAGCGTACATAGTGAGAATGAGTACAAGGATATTATGAGTCGTGAAGAGGCTATTGCGTATAACTCGAAGTCTCTTCAATTTTTGTTAAACGGCATATCTAATGATGAGCGGGCATATTTGCTAACTCGTGATGAACAGTACGGGCGAGAGATCGGAAACAAGCAAAGTGAAGTTGCAAAGTTGCTACAGGAGACAGAAGCTCTGCTTAATACAGGTAATGAGGATTCTAAGAAAAAAATGACTGATCTCAAGACGGGGATTAATACTTACATGAATCAAGTTCATCGTTTACTGACTACAGCGGGGTATCAGAGTACAAGAGACGATGCTTTCCCGCCATTTTCTGATTTGCTCGATGATTTTGAAAACGAACGGGTGTTGCGTAAGCAACTTGATACCAAGGTAGTAGCCTTTGTCAAAGCTCAAGAAGATATGGTAACGGTGAAAGTACAGCAAGCGCACCAAACGATGACGAATACATCCTTGATTACGAGTATTGTAGGACTTCTAGTTATCATTTACAGTATTGTTCAATCCATCGTTTTGATTCGTTCCATTCGTCCATTACACCATATGAATGAGCAGCTGTTGGAAATGTCTGAAGGTGGGGGAGATTTGCGTAGCCGACTGGATATTACGACCAAAGACGAAATCGGTATGATTGCAAGCTCCTACAACAAGCTTATTGAGGGGTTCCGCAGTATTATAGTGGATGCTCAGGATACGGCGCGTACATTAACCGTAACCGCAGAGCGGGTTAGCGTAAGTACAGAGGAAATGAATCAGGCCAATCGTCATACTTCCGGTGTAATGGAAGAGCTAGCGGCTGGTATGGAGCATCAGGTCGATGATATTACACAAACTACAGATACCGTGAAAGAGCTAGCCCACGAACTGGAGCATATTGCAGCTACAAGCCAGCAGGTGTACGAGTTATCTGATACAGCCGCTAAAGATGCAGAAGCAGGAGAACAATCTATAGGTCAGGCTATGCGTCAGATGGAGAAGGTAAGCGAAAGTGTAGACAGCTCTGCACGTGCTGTGCGTTCACTTAGTGAACAGGCCGAACAGATTGGCATGATTGGAGCTGTCATTACCGGAATAGCCAAACAGACAGGAATGCTAGCGCTCAACGCGTCGATTGAAGCGGCAAGAGCCGGAGAGCAGGGGAAAGGATTTGCTGTTGTAGCCTCTGAGGTAAGAAGATTAGCCGAGCAGGTATCAGTTTCAGCAGCAGAAATCACACAATTTGTGCAAAATATTCAGGAGCATGTTGGAAATGTTGCTTCCAGTATGCAGACAGGGACGGTTGAAGTGCAGTCTGGCGTAAAGGTCATGCAATCCGCAGAAACCGCATTTCGTCAGATTGGAAGTTCCATTCAACAGGTCAGCGAACAGATTCACAGTGTAAATCGGTCCGTAGAACAGATGTCCGGCGGATCCGAGCGAATGGTGGAAGCAGTAGAACGTATTCGTGAAGTAGCAGAGCAGTCGGCAGGGGGAACCCAGAGTGTCAGTGCGGCGGCTGAAGAGCAACTGGCTTCCATGGAGGAAATTGCGTCTTCCATTCATACACTGGCGGATATGTCGCAACTTCTGAATGCAAGGGTCGGTGGATTTAAAGTGTAGCCGCATAAATTCCCACCAATGTAAACACAATAACATCTGTTGAACGAATCAGAACAGCTGTGTTATTACTTTTGCAAAGGTGGTAACGGGATGCAACAAAATAAAGGGAATCTGCTTGCGTTAGGTTCCATCCCGCTGATGATGACGCTGGGTAATTCCATGCTGATTCCAGTTTTACCGGAAATCGGACGTAAGCTACATGTAAGCTCTTTTCGGATTAGTATGTTGATTACAGTATATGCGGTGGTGGCCATTTTACTGATACCGATTGCGGGCTATCTTTCCGACCGATTTGGCCGTAAGGCGGTGATTGTTCCCTGTCTGATTCTGACTGTGATTGGAGGGGGGATTTCTGCGGTGGGGGCATGGCTGCTTCACGACTTGGCAGCTTACTGGACCATTATTGCAGGCCGTCTACTCCAGGGTGCGGGAGCGGCAGGGGCTTTTCCTATAGTCATTCCGCTTGTGGGCGATCTGTACGAAAATGAGGATGAGGCCAGCAAAAACCTAGGGGTAGTTGAGACCTACAACACATTTGGTAAAGTCCTAAGTCCGATACTCGGTGCTGCGTTGGGAGCTGTTCTATGGTTTTTGCCATTGGCGGTGATTCCGGGCCTCTGTCTGATTTCGCTCATTTTAGTGCTTTGGCTGATTCATGTGCCCAAGCGTAAGAACCAACCGATTATGTTTCGAGAATTTGTGGGAAATGTGAAGCAAGTGCTTGCCGAAAAAGGACGCTGGCTCTATGCTATTTTCGCCATGGGCGGTATTTGTATGTTTGTCATTTTTGGCGTCCTGTTCTACTTATCCGACATACTAGAAAGTCGTTACAACCTTCATGGAGTGTGGAAAGGTTTTGTGTTAGCCATTCCGCTGATTTCCCTCTGTCTGTGCTCATATGTAGGAGGCAAGATCATCGGCAAGCACAAAAAGCGCATGAAGTGGATCGGTTTCAGTGGTTTGGCCTTATTGACGATCAGCTTTGCCATTCTCGGATTTTTCCAAAATATTTATGCGGTGATCGGATTGTTTACGTTAGGGGGCGGCGGGATTGGGCTCGCACTGCCTTGTTTGGATTCCCTCATTACGAAGGGAATTGAAAAAGAGGAGCGCGGAACCATTACTTCGTTGTATAGCAGCATGCGCTTTGTCGGGGTATCGTTAGGCCCTCCGGTTGTTTCATTGCTGCTGAGTCGCAGTGGACATGGTCTGCTTTTTGGCGTGATGGCCGCAGTGGGAGGCATTGCAGCTATGCTGATGCTGTTTGCGGTCAGACCCAAGCAGGATGAACCCACAGATGACAAATCCACTGACCCTATGAATGTGGATAAGGGGCTAACAGATGTGTCCCGAGAAAAGCCTCTTTCTCCCAAGCTAAGACGCAAAGCTCCTGTTAAATAAGAAATAAACACCCGTTGTCCATGAAATCATGGCAACGGGTGTTTTTGAAAACTGAGCAAGTATAAACTAAATCTATAGTCTTACCCTCCTAGAGGGACATGCGTCTTAGGCTTACGGCTCGCGACGATTTGTATGACATAGATCAGTAAGAACAGTACAATAAACAGCGAGGAAAGACGGTACATCCACGCATAATCACTTGCTTTGGCGATAATGCCAAGTATAAGCGCTCCGGCTGCAACACCGAAATCGAGGGAATTGAGAAACATTCCGTTTGCCATACCCCTCTGTTTAGGAGACACGACCTGAATCATCCAGGTTTGCAGGGTCGGCTGCATGACACCAAACCCGATACCGTAGCAAAGAGCAGACATATACATGAAGACATCACTGTGCGCGTAGGAAAGCAGGATCAGACCGCCAATTAAAAACAGAGAGCCGGGGATGAGCAGTGCTTTTGCCCCCTTTTTGTCATAAATACGGCCCGAGAAGGGACGCACGATCAGCACGGATACCGCATTAAACAGAAAAAAGTAGGCCGGGTGCGCCAGATTTGCTTCATCCCCGTAAAGCGCCATAAAGCCGAGTAGCCCACCATATGTGATAGACATCAGCATGTTCAACAAGGCGGGAATCCACAATTTACGGTTAAATGCCGGTTTTCGCCCTTCTTCCAAAGGAACCATAGGTGGTTCGATGTGCCCCTTAGGTAGTGTACGAATCAGCCAGTAAGCCAACGGGAATATCACAACAATTACAGCTGCTGTCGTATAGGCAAGCAGGTTGAAACTCCCGTATTGCAGCATCGAAATGCCGATGGTTGGCCCAATCGACATCGCTAGACTGGTGGACAGACTAAAGAAACCCATTCCTTCACCGAGACGTTTGGGCGGGATGACATCAGAGGCCATCGTTGGAAAGGCCGTACTACTCATACCGAAGCCGATCCCAAATAACATCCGCATGAGCAGAAGCACTGTAATCGTCGGCGAAACACTGTACCCCAGCGTTCCTGCCAATGCAAATAGCAGGCCCACGAAGATCAGGGTACTGCGGTGTCCTTTTTCCAGCATACGGGCTGAAAAGAGTCGTGCTGCAATCGCACTTAAAGCGAATAAAGTGGTAACGAGACTGACCTGAACGGAACTGGCGTGGAATGTATTTTTCACATAAGAAGGAATAGAAGATAGGATCATCTGTAATTCCAGAAATAAAAATAAATTGGAAACCGTAAGAACGATAAATTCCTTGGTCCAAAGAGGTTGCTTGCCTTGTTGCATATTAATCGTTCTCTCCTTGTTTTTCTGATTCAGTCATGTTGGCGTGAATTTGTAAAAGAGTCCGGCGGAATTGCTTCAGATCGGCCGAGGAAATTCCTTTTACAAAATCGTGATTGGCATCACGTTCGACAGGAAGAGTCTTCTCCACAATCTGTCGGCCTGCTTCAGTTAAATGAAGCAGATAGGCCCGACGATCCTGCGGACTATTCACACGCCGTACCCAGCCCTTCTTGTCCAACAAATCAATAATTCGAGTTGTGGTAGGCTGGTCCTTCACGGCCTTAGCTGCAATTTCTTTCTGATTTAAACCCTCAGCCTGATAGATTTGGTACAGAACAGACCATTGCTCTGGGGAAATATCATAAGGTTTGAGGCGCTGCAAGAGCTGCTGACTCATTTTGCGGTGAGTAATCCCGAGCAACATCCCAATGGAACAATCGGGAGGCAAGTTATTCATAGGTACTCCTTTCCGTTTCCCGTACATAAATTACTTCGAAATTAATTAGTTGTTATAACAATTATATGAACAACAAGTTATTTTGTCAAAAAAAGTTGTTCAGCGTTTTGGGTTCTGCCATCGCTAAAGCCAAAATAAAAAACAGCCCGTAAAATACAGGCTGTTTGGGTTGATATAGTATCGTTTTGCCATGACTGGCGAATTAAGCTTTAGGTACAGTTTCCCAGTCCTTTAGGAAGCGTTCGATACCGCTATCTGTCAGCGGGTGTTTCCACAGAGAAGGGAGCAAGGAACCTGGAATGGTGGCAATATGTGCACCAGACAGAGCAGCATCTTCTACATGCTTAATATTACGGATGGATGCGGCGATGATTTCGGATTTCAGACCATGAATGTCCAAAATTTGTCTCAGCTCACGAATCAGCTTCATACCATCAACAGCAATATCATCTAGACGTCCTACGAACGGGCTGATAAAAGTAGCGCCAGCTTTGGCTGCCATCAAACCTTGAGCCGCGGAGAAAATCAGTGTTACATTCGTTTTGATTCCGTTCTTGGTCAGCTCGTTACAAGCGTACAAGCCGTCTTCGGTCATAGGAAGCTTGATAACCACGTTCGGTGCCCACTTGGCGATATCATAAGCTTCTTTGAGCATATCCTCAGCCTTTAGACCAATAACCTCAGCACTTACAGGACCTTCAACGATACTGCAAATCTCCTGAATGACTTCCTTGAACACTCGACCTTCTTTAGCGATCAGTGAAGGGTTCGTTGTTACACCATCAACCAGACCCAAACGTTCAATACGTTTGATTTCTTCAATGTTACCAGTATCCAAGAAAAATTTCATTTGATTTCCTCCTCAGGTTTATATAATACATAATACATATTACATGCGATGTACAATAGTTCATTTAAATGTAGCATATTGCACACGTTAAACTTATAATTAGTATGTATTACATTCTTAATTGTGACACATTTTAAATTTGAAAACAAGCTGTGTATGATTAAAATTTGATGAATTGTCGGAAGATGCTGAAATTTATCGATCTATGCTCGTCTATAATGTATACTACCCCACTCCATAAGGAGGTAATCATTATTCAACTGTCTGAAAGACAGCGGGAAATTGTTGATATTGTCCGGCGTCTGGCACCTGTTACGGGGGATAAAATTGCTGAAACACTGGGACTGACGCGTCCGACTCTCCGTTCTGACCTTGCTCTGCTCGTTATGCTCGGGCTGGTGGATGCCAAGCCGAAGGTAGGCTACCTGCCAGGACGTTACCCCAAATATGATAGTCATATCGGCAACATGCTCAAAAAGCTGACTGTGGCAGATATACTTAGCGATCCGATTTTGATTTCCGGTGACACGACCGCCTATGATGCGGTGCTGATGCTGTTTCAGCAAAATACAGGCGCGCTGATGGTCACAGGGGAGGAGCAGGAGTTCATTGGGATTGTTACCCGCAAGGATTTGCTGAAGGTCATGCTGGGGCATACCGATCTTCACACCGTCCCGGTGACCATGGCAATGACGCGCCGGGCCCAAATGACGACGCTTGCTCCAGAAGACACTTTACTGGAAGCGATATCGAGACTGATTCGGCATCAGGTCAATTGTCTTCCAGTTTTGGACGAGCAATGTAGCTCCTCAACTTCAATTCGGGGGTTGGTAGGACGGGTTACGAAAACGGATATCATGAACGCCATTCTGAGCTTGACAGAAGAAAAAACGTAAAACATTGAATAAGGGGGCCTTGTATGTACTGGTTGGCCATGCTGACGATGCTGATTGACCATGTCGGGCTTGTGTTTTTTCCGACGGATCCGGCTTGGAGAATTGCCGGCAGGCTTGCTTTTCCAATCTACGCGTACGCGCTGTATTTGGGATATACTCATACCCGAGACATACGGAGCTATATGCTCCGTCTACTCGGACTGGCTCTGATTTCTCAAGTTCCCTATATGCTAGCGTTTGATGTGCTTAGACCGAATGTAATCTGGACGCTATTGGCCTCATTGCTCGCGCTGGCTGCTGCATCCCGCTTGAAGCATTGGACAGCTGTAACGGTTCTGTACGTCCTTTCAGCTCTGGTTATGGAGCTCAGCCAGATGGATTACGGAGCCTATGGACTGCTGTTGGTTCTCATTTATCGATACACCCGTTCATATATGATGATTGCAGCCCATTTTATTTTGAACGTAGTGTATGATATGGTGCATCACGCGAATCTCCAACACTTTAGTCTGCTGTCCAGCATTCTGATCGCATGTTTTGCAACTGGAGAAAGCGGATTTTATAATAGGGTACCGCGCTGGTTGTGGCGCAGCTTTTACCCGGTACATCTGGCTGTTATCGCTGCAATTCGTATCTGGCCCTAATCTAACATCTTATACAGCAAAAGAACCTTTAAAACCAGGACATAAATGGTTTTAAAGGTTCTTTTGTTTTCTTTATTAAGCTAGCCAATGTTTAGGATACCTTGTTGGGACCTTGGGCAAAAGGAAGTGGGCGAAGGGGAGCACCTTCCTTCATGTATTGCACCAATACTTCTGGAATATTGTGTATTCCACCTGCATTGACGCGATAGCCGTTCGTTTGCCCTGGCGAGTTAATCCCCCGCTTCACCGTGAACGTAACGTCAATTCCCAAGGAACGGCAAATTTCCAGCGTCTCCTTGGTATACCCACCATAAGGGAAGGCAAGTACATTCTGATCATTGTGTAGATGCTTGAACAGCTTCTTGTCAGCCATGCCCAAGTCGGTATAAATCCGCTGTTTGAACTCATTCTCGGTTTCCATTCGCCCCAGCTTTTTCGAATACACCGGACCCATCAGAAGTGGCTTTTGTTGGGTGCGCGCTGTGTTGGAGTATCCGTAAGCATGCTGGTCATTGGTATGGTTGTAAAAATCAATACCCTCGGCATGCATCTGATGAATTTGATCCCATGTCAGCTTAGGAATTCCAATATGTTTGGGATTGCTGATCGTGGACGTGATGAGAAAATTGGTTGCCGGTACCTGGTACTTTTTCAACACAGGAAAAGTGTCCGTATAAAAGGACTCATAGCCGTCGTCGAATGTCATAAGTACTGCATTATCAGGAACCTTGGCTTTATGTAAAATAAAGTCCGTATACTCTTTCATCGTGATCCAGTGGAAGCCGTTAGCTTTCATTTCGTCCAACTGCCTCGTTAAATTACTAAGCTTGAGAGCGCCGGGATCAGGTGGAGTCTTGGTCACCTCATGATACATCAGGACAATTACTTTGTTTTGGTAATATACTTTATCTGGTGTAGGCGTCAGTGAGAATAAATGGCGTACCAGTCGATCTGCATGAGCTGTACGTGTACGATGAGTCCCTTTAACTGTAGGGGTGTGGTATATGCTACGTGCTTCATACACCAAAATCCCTAAAATAGCCAACAAACTTATGATTAGCAACGTTCTTTTAAAAAAAGTGTGTTTCATTGAATGACATCCCCCGCATGCAAAAAAATTCTGAAAGTATAGAGGTTTATACTAAATATGAAACTAGCAAAATCTAGTCTATCATACCGAAAACATGCGGGGGAAATATCACAACTTTGTTACCTCTGTGTTGCTTTTACAGATACCGATGGAGAGGTCGGGAAGTAACCGATCTCGACGGCATGCTGGATCATGTTCCGAATAAAGTTAAGGTCGGTTGCCGGGCATTGAACGCCAGCTTGTTCCAGCAGAGCTGCGGTTACAGAGCATCCGTAACGGTAAGCTGAATCCTTGGCTCCGTCACCTTCCAGTTGTCCCATAGCAAGGTGAAGGGCATCCTCCTGAATGCCGGAAGACGGATTCAGCAGCCAAGCGCTGTAATCGTCAAAAGGCAGAGTTTCTACTGCGTAACCGAGTTGGTTTACCATAGCGATCAATTCATCATATGGCAGTGGGTTCGGATTGCAGATATGGAAAATGCGGTTTGCGCTTTTTTGATGAACGGACAGCTCTACGATAGCACGGCTGGCGTAATCAATCGGTGTGAAGTCCGTATGCCAATCGGCTTGTGGCGCTTTGCCCAGCAGCAGCATCGCCTTCATCATACGATAATAAGCATTGCTGTCGATATTTCGCTGGAAGCGTCCGTTGGCCGAATGGGCTGTCAAATTGCCCGCGCGATAGATCGAGACAGGCGTACCCGCTTGAGCTGCTTGGAACAACAGCTTCTCCGCCGCGAGTTTACTGTTCGTGTACAGGTTGTCCACGTTCAATTCGTCTGGGAAGGCAGAAAGCTCCAATGCAGACTCCCATTTTCCTTCGTTAGCAAGATCCTCCGGTATTCCCATAGTAGAGACATGATGGAAGGATACTCCTGGCTTGGCTTGAGCGATTTTCAGCAGTTCCAGTGTTCCGGTCACATTCGTGCGATCGAAGGCTGCCGAATCACCAAAATGGCGAACGTCAGCGGCGCTGTGAATGATGCCGTCGATTTGGTGCTCCAGCATATGGCGGTCGACGGAAGAGAGACCAAGATCAGCTTGCTCCAGATCCCCATAGACAGCTTTTACCCGTCCTTCAATCAAGCTGGAGATATCTTGTCCAAAATATCCCGTCAATACGGACTGAATACGCTCGATACCGGATGGACCGTCTTGAGAAGGGCGTACCATCGCGTATACTTTGGCTTCTGTCCGTTGAAGTAGGTCATACAGAATGTGCGAGCCCAGATAGCCTGTAGCACCGGTTAACAAAATCACGCGCAAGTCGCGGACTTCAGCTAAGTCAGAAGCACCAGACAACTCAATAGGATGCTCATTCAAGTCCATTTTTTCTTGAGAAATCGCGAGTGGCTTGCGTTGCGGCGTTTGTTCCGTACCTAATTGTTCCACATATTCAGCAAGCTCACGAACGGTTTTGTAGCGGAAAAAATCTCCGATGCGCAGCGCGCCATAACGCGGCTTTAGAATAGCCAGCACATGAATGACACGAAGCGAATCGCCCCCGATCAGGAAGAAATCATCGGTAGCGCCAATGTTATTTTTACCAAGCACTTGAGTCCATGCTTCGGCAATGAGTGTTTCGGTTCCTTCTCGGAGAGGTTCTCCGCCAAATGAAAGATCAGACGCTTCGGGAAGTGGTCGCAGGGCCAGCTTTTTGCGATCGATCTTGCCAGTTGGTGAAATTGGCATGGCTTCCAGATGAACGACATGGCTTGGTACAAAATAAGAAGGCAGCTTGCCCCCAATATAAGACTGAATAACGTCTTGTGGAATGGATTGTCCATCCGAAGTGGTAAAATAGCCAACTAACATGTTCTGATCTGTGTGATCTTTGACGGCTACTACAGCGACGTCCTGAACACCTGGATGTTTGGAAAAATGGTCTTCAATTTCTCCAATTTCAATCCGATTCCCCCGAATTTTGAGCTGTGAATCCTTGCGACTTACGTATTCAATCGTACCGTCTGGCAGCAGCTTGGCGATATCACCCGAGCGGTACATTTTTTCACCCGGAACAAAAGGGTTGTCCACAAACGATTGAGCTGTACGTTCTGGCTGATGGAGATAGCCATGGGCCAACGCAGGCGTAGCAATACATACTTCACCCGGAATATTGACAGGGCAAAGCTTGTTATCATCGTTAACGATATACACTTTATAATTGTAAATCGGCTTGCCGATCGGAATATTGACGACATGCTCAGGCACGGCACCACGAACCCGGTGGGTCGTTGTCGCCACGGTGCATTCGGTCGGTCCGTATACGTTTACGATGTCGGTATCTGTACCGAATTTACTTTGGAACGCTCGAACTTGTGAGCCGTACAGCGCTTCGCCTGCCACGGTAACGATCCGTACCTTAGCGAGTTTGCGATAGCCTTCGTCTGACAAGTACGTAGATAGCTGATTAAAGAATACGGTCGGCAAAATGGTAATAATCGTCGTGCCTGTACGTGCAATGGCTTCAGCGAATTCTTCAACAGATACACGTTCTTCGGAAGACAGCAAGTACAATTTTGCACCGTAAAACAAGGCTCCAATTGTATCCCAAACGGATGCATCGAAGCTGTAGGTTGCAAATTGGGTCAATACATCCTGAGGTGTAATGTCGCAATCGCGTTGCACGACAGCTCCTAGGTTAACGACACCGCGGTGAGCGATCAGGGCCCCTTTCGGTTTGCCTGTAGAGCCGGATGTATAGATGACATAAGCTAGATCATCTGGACTTACATTAACGTTTGGATTGCTTGCAGCATAGCCTGCCAGTGGTCCGTTAATTGCTAAAATTTCTTTTACCGTCTCAATGGAACCGCACAGTTCAGTCGCTTGCTCCATGAGTGCGGAAGTTGTTAAGACAAAAGGAGAACGCGTGTCTTCGACAATGTAGCTGCTCCGGTCGGCGGGGTGGGCGGGATCAACAGGCACATACACGCCCCCGGCTTTCAGGATACCCAGAAGGGAAATAACGGTCTCCAAGCTTCGTTCCATGAAGATAGTCACGAATTCACCTTTGGTAAGACCTTTAGATAACAAGACACGTGCGACTTGGTTAGCACGTTCGTTCAACTCACGGTACGTGTACTCTCCAGTGTGGGAAGCAATAGCCGGACGATCAGGGTATTGTGAAGCAGCCTCCTCAAACATTCCATGAATAGTTTGATGCTCAGGATATTTCACGACTGTATTATTTAAAGCTTCGTGAGCAGCTCGATCTGCATCTGATAATATATCAATGGAGTTCACAAGTGCATGGCTGTTGGTTAGCGCGCCGCGCAAAAGGGTTTCAAAGTATTCTGCGTATCGGACAACCGTTGTTTCCAGCAAGAGTGATTGATCATATCGGATCTGTATTTGATAAGTGCCATTGTGTTCACTAACAGCCCAGTCCATAATACGGGATTCTACTCCGCTGTCCGTAGGCAGATTTGCCGAAAATGAAGTATCGGCTTGTGGTTCCGCTAGGTATGCATTAGGCTCACGGAGCATCTCCTGAAATAAGTCTGCTAGTTCATGAAAAGTCGTTTCCTTTTCGACTGTCAGCGAAGCTGTAAGCAGACCGGTTTGTGGCACAAATGTAGAAAAAGAAACTTCTTCTTCTGCGGATAGGCGATATACCCATGCAGTATATGCTGATAAAAGCAACGCTTGTTTGTCATCCGCAGTTTGTTGCTGATTTAATTGTTCCGAGATGGACGCTTCTAACTCTACTTGATAAGTAGAGGATGTATGCTTGCGTTGTATACGTGCACAATCCAAGGGAACTAGGAATGGGGATGGGGTTGTCTGTGTGCTGTTTTGTAGTAATGAAGCCATTACGCTAACCTCCTGAATGTATGATGTCTTAATATAAATGGTAAACTCAGTAAATGCCTCCGATCCCTTCAAATGCATGAACAGGAGGGAGGCATTACCGAATGATTTACTTATAAATTTTGGAGCCGATAAATGGTTATTATGATTTGGTACGGTTGGTGTCTGCAATTTTGAAATAAGATGTAATTTCTTGAAGCTCTTCAGACATGGACGTCAATTTATGGGATGAATCAATGATCGAATCCAAAGAAGCTTTTTGCTCCTCCACCGTTTGCACAATGTGAACACTGTTATTGGCTGTTTTGGTTACAGTGGAAGAAAGATCGTCTGCTGTCGCGGTCATTTCCTGTGTACCCGCAGATATTTGCTCAGTAGCGCTGGAAACTTCTTGGATTTGCCATGCTACATTTTTAGTTGCTTGAAGAATATCATTGAACAGCACGCCTGCTTGTCCGGCAACGACGATTCCGTTTTGAACTTCAACGTTTCCTTGCTCCATCGACTTCACAGCTTGTCCGATTTCACTTTGAATTTCTTCGATCAGGGACGTGATTTGTTTGGTTGCATCCGCAGATTGTTCTGCCAGCTTACGTACTTCACTGGCAACAACGGCAAAGCCTTTACCTTCTTCACCAACGCGCGCAGCTTCAATAGAAGCGTTCAAAGCGAGCAGGTTGGTTTGACTGGAGATGCCTGAAATGGTACTGATGATATTGCCAATTTCCTGCGAACGACTGTCCAGCAACTTGATGATACGGGAAGTATTGGTGACTGTATCGGTAATCAAGTGCATTTGGGATGATACCTTGCTTACAATCTCGTTGCCTTCGTTAGAACGTTTCTCTACCGAATTGGCTTCTTCCGCAACATTGGAAGAACTCGTGGCAATATTTTGAATTACCGAAGCCATTTCAGCCATGGCACGTGCACTATCGCCTGTTGCTTTTTCCTGCGAACGGATATTCTCCGTGATTTCACTGATGTTTTGATTGATGATGTTGGAGTTGATTCCGTTTTGTTCGCAGATTGCGAGTAGTTCCTTGGCAGATTCATTGACTTCATCAGTTGTCTGCTTCACTTTGGTCATAATGCTGTTAATATGACTTACCATATCGTTGAAATTCTGATTTACGAGCCCCAAATCATCATGACCTGCATGAATTTGAACATCCAGATTTCCTCTGCTTACTTCACTGATACCGTACATCAGTTGCTTAATCGGTGACAGCGTGCGCTTCACAACCCAATATTGAAGCGCCAGGCAGATCAGTAGGAAAATCACTAAAATGGTAGCGCCGCTAATGAGCAGCTTGGTTAAGCCGGCAGGTACGGCGCCAGCATCTGCATCGACTGCAAAATATGCAAAGATTTTGCCACTTGAATCTTTAATCGGAGTCATCAAAGTCGTCCATGTACCAAAAGAATCATCGTAGAAGCTAGTAAATGTTGGTTTGCCACTGTCCAGCATACCGGTTACGCCGACTGCCACGACATTGGGTTGCTCGTACATAGAGCCAACGAGCAGCTTATCTTTTTCAAATGCTTCTCTGAGATCCGTTGGCATCGCCACAATAGAAGTTAGATTGCCGTTTTCGAGCTCCGTCCCGAATATATAGGCATGAGAGATATTCGGATTGGTCGCCATGATGTTATCTAGGTACGTGCGGAGTTTGGTTTGAACGGGTCCATCATAATTTTTCTCTTGAACCGCTTGGGTTACTTCATCGGAATTAATGCCCTGGGCCCACTTCAATGTGATTTTTTCCACTTGCCCATGCAATTGGTCTATCAAAATCGTACGTTGGATCAAATAACTGGACACAATAAGGACTAGTCCAATCAATACGATGTTGAAGAAGGATAATAATAAGTTTTTGGTGAAGAATGATAAGCTACTCCACTTTTTCAAAATGTTCCACTCCCTGGTTGTATTTTTGTATATGGTGTTGAACCGCTTATCGAATGAGATAATCAAGTCCCCCTTACAAACATAATAATAGAGATAATAGACCCTTGAATTTTATGTAATAGGTCTTAAGTCCTTTTATAGACAAGTATGATATCCCTATATATATGTCGTACGAAAAGCCCTTGAAATGAATACCTTACACAATAAAAAATTAATTTTTAATAGGTAAACGCTGTCTGTGTTTCAGTATATTCCAATTTATACTTCAACTTGAAATTCGAATTCATTACAGTCCATAAGCAACTATTCAACAGAAACCATCATACTTTATAATAGAGTCAAATGCACTTATCAATTTGGGACATTTTTCATATTTAACGTTGGAAATGCTTGATTTATCGCGGTTTTTGTGAATTGTTTGCGAAATGAGTCCTTATATCCATGCAAAGAGAAGAGGGATAAGAAGAATGTCCAAGCTTACGATTTTAAAGGTTGAGAGTCATCACGAGGATCTGCATGAGTTGATTCAAAGGCTGGATGAGGACTTGCTGGAAAGGTATCCTGCCGACGAAATTTACTTGGTTGATTTTTCCAATCCAAAAGTTAAAGAAATGATTTTCGCTGTTGTGTATGTGGACGAAAAACCGGTGGCTTGTGGAGGGCTTAGGCCTATAGATGCGGAAGAAATGGAGCTCAAAAGATTTTATGTCGATTCCTCTTATCGCAGACAAGGAATTGCGGTGAGCCTATTATCTTTTTTGGAAGAGGAAGCCAGCAAACGGGGAGTTGTAAGGATTAAACTGGAGACCGGAGCAGCTCAACCTGAAGCGATTGCTCTCTATACCAAGCGGGGATACGAACCTATTGAACGGTTTGGGGAGTATGAACACGATGAAAACAGCCTTTGTTATGGTAAAAAGCTGTCTCTGTTATTATAAAGCGTTCTCTTATAAAATGGATGATGATCAATACTAGCCTATATAGCGGGAGAGATGATAATGAATTTGAAGCAAAAAGCAGCCGAAAAAGCAGTTGAGGCGATTGAGGACGGCATGAAGGTAGGACTTGGTACAGGCTCGACAGCCTTTTGGGCTATTCAAAAAATTGGTGAGCGTGTAGCGCAAGGATTACATATACAGGCTGTAGCTACATCCCAAGCTTCGGAGGATCAGGCCAGGGAGCTGGGAATTCCCATCATTCCGTTTGATCAGATTGGAAGGCTTGACGTTACCATCGACGGTGCAGACGAGGTGAACGAGCAGCTGGTGCTGGTGAAAGGTGGAGGCGGAGCCCTGCTGAGAGAGAAAATTGTGGAAAGCAATAGCGACCGATTAATTATTATTGTCGATGAGTCCAAGGATGTGAAGGTACTGGGTGCATTTCCTTTACCCGTTGAGGTCGTACCCTTTGCCAGTGAATGGACGTTGGAGGCTTTACGGCAGACAGGCTGTAGGGCGGAGTGGCGTATGAAAGACGGCGAGCGCTTCCTTACGGATAACGGTAATTATATTGCCGATTGTCGCTATGGTACGATTGAGAATCCGCAGGAGTTGGAAATCCGCTTGAATCAAATTCCGGGTGTAGTCGATAACGGACTGTTCATTAATATGGCGGACCAGGTTATTATCGCACGGGCCAACGGACAGATCGACGTTCGTAACAAGTAATGTTTAGGACCCGCCTGCTTCATCATGTGGCGTTGATGTTATTGATTTTATATACAGGACTTCTATTATATTGGATGTTTCTCGGTTTTGGTCGTACATTACGGCCAGGACCCCCGTATTCGTATAATATTGTTCCGTTTGATACGATCAGGCAATACTGGCGGGCAATGGAGTCGTTTCCTTTTCGGGTATGGGGTGTTAATTTGCTCGGCAATATTGGCGTATTCATTCCCTTCGGTATTCTTGTGCCTATCATTTGGGTGTCCATGCGAAGTATAGGCAGTCTGTTGTTAACGATAGTGATCGCACTGGTCATTCTTGAGGTGTCCCAAATGCTGCTGGGCGCAGGTACAATGGATGTAGATGACATCATATTGAACGTTCTGGGAGTATTATGCGGCCGTGTTGCCTACGTATTTTTACGTAAGAAGTTAGGGGTTACAACATAATCGTCCTGCTCTCTGGATCAGTGCATTAAGACTGACTGAGAGCGGGCTTTTTTTACATAATGAACTGTAACCTTCACATAATAGACGGTAATTCCTCCATTTATAGGCCGTATGAGCAGGGGAAGGAACGCTTAAACTTGACAAAAGCGCACAATTAAGATATCTTGGAATAAAGATATGAGTAACGGAGGCTGTTAATATGTCTGTAAAACCAGATGATCAGGACTTAGCGCTTAATTTGTTCGTGGTTCTGGCTCGTGCTTATAATTCGGTCACGTCCCGTACGAATCGGGACATTCATAGTCATGGATTAAATACAACAGAATTTGGAGTGCTTGATCTGCTGTATTATCGGGGACCACAGCCTTTACAGAAAATTGGAGAAAAGGTACTAATCTCTAGTGGGAATATTACGTACGTGGTAGATAAACTTCAGAAAAAAAACTTGCTTACCCGTCGTGCATCACAAGATGATCGGCGTGTGATTTATGCAGAATTGACTGATGATGGACGTCATTTCTTTGAGCAAATATTCCCGCAGCATCATCGTGTCATTATGGAGACCGTAGATGGCTTATCTGTGGAAGAGAAAGAGCAGGCTATTCATCTGTTAAAAAAGCTTGGACTAACGGCTGAGGGGCAGAAGAGTAACGGATCATAAATTGTGCGTATGCAGGTTAAAACTGCTTTTAGATAAAATACCGACTTCTCGGTATTTTATTTTTTTGTCGTATTTTGGGGAGTAGGGTTAATGTAGAG
This sequence comes from Paenibacillus sp. FSL H8-0168, assembly GCF_038592955.1. Classification (NCBI taxonomy): domain Bacteria; kingdom Bacillati; phylum Bacillota; class Bacilli; order Caryophanales; family Paenibacillaceae; genus Paenibacillus; species Paenibacillus sp. FSL H8-0168. The sequence goes on from NZ_CP151948.1 coordinate 2,153,218, forward strand.
ACGCAAATCAGGTATAATTGTCTAATAGTCACGTCTGGAACAAATCCCCAGTATCTGTTTCGAATACAAATACCTTGTCGGGGAAGGAGCTGTACATGAGTATACAGCAATATACCGCAGGTGAATCGCTATTGATGCAAGCAGGAGCTTTGGCTGAATTAGTTACCCATAAGCAATACGAATTACAGCCCGATCTTTTGCAGCGTTTTGGGGATAACGGTAAAATAAAGACAAAACAGGATTCTATATATAGTTTGAACTATTTAGCTGAAAGTGTAATCATGAACAGCCCTATTTTATTTACACAGTATGTTTCTTGGTTAAAAAAGCTTCTGGAGGGTTTCGGCATAACCCAAGAAGATTTGAGCATCAATTTCCGATTAATCCAGGAGACGTTGGTAGAGCATTTCGATCATACAGATAAAGCTATGATGCTGGAGCATCTGGATTTGGGGATACAGCAAATAGGGAAGAAAGAGGAGTATGCCTCTTTTATTACAGATGATAATCCCTATGCTGCTGACGTGGCTCAATATTTGGAATATTTACTCTCAGGTAATCGCAGACAGGCTTTGGATTGGATCGTCCGTTTGCTGAATGAGGGTATCTCTATTCAACATACGTATAAATATATTTTTCGAATTTCGCAATATGAAATAGGTCGTCTATGGTATGAAGGCAAAATCACCGTCGGTCAAGAGCATTTTTGCACTGCTGTGACTCAATTTATTATTTCCAGCCTGTACCCCCAATGGATGGGGAATGGAAATAAGGAACGCTGCCTCGTGGCGGCGTGTGTAGGCAGCGAGCAGCATGAAATTGGTCTGCGTATGCTGGCTGATATATTTGAAATGGATGGTTGGGATACGTATTATTTAGGTGCCAATGTACCTAACCGTAGTCTGCTTCAGGCCATTGTGAGTTACAAGGCGGATGTGGTGGCTATCTCAGCTACCATGGCTTACCATGTCCATCTAGTGAAAGAGTTGATTGCTCTCATTCGGCAAGACCCAACGACTAGCCATGTGAAAATTATGGTTGGGGGCTTGCCTTTTAATCTCGATACCCACTTGTGGCAGGAAGTAGGGGCGGACGGATATGCACCAGGTGCGGAGGAAGCGATGGAGGTTGCAGGGGACTTACTTTCGCTCAGGAGATAAGGTTAGTTTTGTGAACCTGTTAGTCATTTTGTAAAGGGGGCCTTTTAATATGAAGGAACCGACAGCAGAAATGGCTGTCCTGCGGAAAACGGTCGAACAATTAACGGATGAGATTGTGAAAAGCAAGGCTGAGGAAGAAAAGTTGCTGAATGAATTTTCATCAATGAACAACGAGCTGGTCAATCTGCAGCGTCAGCTTGCCAAAAGCAATGCGGAATTAACACGGACGAAGGAAGAAGCGGTACGGGCTAATGACCTCAAGAGCACTTTTCTGGCTGTGGTTAGTCATGAATTCAGAACGCCAATGAATGGAATACTTGGAATGATTGAAATGTTAGGTTCATCCAAACTTTCCCCAGATCAACGGCAGGCCATCGGTGTCATACGTGAGTCAGCTTCTCTGTTGTTGAACATGATTAATAATCTGCTCGATATATCTAAAGTGGAAGCAGGACAGATGGAACTGGAGATCGGAAACGTCAGAGTTCAGGCGATTATGAGCCACGTTGCTCAGTTGTTGGAGCCACAAATCTATCAGATGGGTAACCGTTTGCGTATAGAGACCGATTCCGGTGTGGCAGAGCATCTGGAGGGAGATTCGGCAAGGATCATGCAGATCTTGCTCAATCTGTTGAACAATGCGAATAAATTTACCAGTGAAGGATTGCTCATCATTCGAACAAAATTAGTGGAGGAAACAAAAGATTCCCAACGTGTTCGGTTTGAGGTGCAGGATTCAGGTATTGGGATTTCACCGGAGGATCAGAATAAGCTGTTTCAGCCTTATGTACAGGCCGGTGAAGGCAGCGCCTCCCAATATGGAGGAACGGGTCTGGGGCTATGGATATGCAGTTCATTTGTGGAACTCATGCAGGGAGAAATTGGGGTCGTCAGTAAAGAAGGCCAAGGCTCTACGTTCTGGTTTGAAATTCCCCTCATGAAAGGATCGGAGCAGGCAGACGAAATGGAGAAGCATGAAAATGGTGATTTGAAGGCATTTAGCGAGTTGCTGCGTGAGCATAGTCATTCTCAAACTATTTTGGTGGCTGAGGATAATCGGGTGAATCGGCAGGTGGTGCAATTACAGCTTAACCACTTGGGATTCCAGCATATTGATTTTGCTGAGGATGGACAAGCTGCTGTAAGAGCGGCCTCCGAACGATCCTACGCTTGTATTCTAATGGATCATCATATGCCTCTGCTGAATGGTCATGATGCGGCGAAAGCGATCCGACAGTGGGAAGCAGAAAACCAGCAACCCCCTGTACCGATCATTTCTTTGACCGGAAATGTGTCCGAGGAGGATCAGGCACGGAGCCAGGAGGTTGGAGTGAACGATTACTTGATGAAGCCAGTAACGATTGAAAAGCTCTCTGAAAAGCTTGTCAAATGGCTTCCAAAGGCGGAAACCGAGCCGATTTTGGATGAGGAAGTTATACGTGAAATTATGCTGCTGGACGAGGACGGCAGCACGGGACTACTGGAGTCATTGGTCGAAATGTATACAAGTGATACACCTGCCAAAATCAATAAGTTAAATGAACTGGCTGCTGCGGGCGAAGCCACAAAAGTAGTAGAGGCTGCTCATGAGTTGAAATCAGGCAGCGTGAGTCTGGGTGTCGGACGTTTGTCCTCGTTGCTGTCCGATATTGAACAGCTTGCACGGGAGAACCGACTCGAGAATGCGAAAGCGAAGTTGTCTGCGCTCCAATCTGTCTATCAAGCAACGTGTTCAGAACTGGAACGTTATATTCACCAGTGCTAGACAGGTTTCTCCCTTATTAGACTTGCATACGGAAGGAGGACGTAAGAGACATATATGAAAGAACAGTTGCGTTCTATTCACCCGCTGGCCTGGACGATTATTGTCGGTACTATTTTTGGGCGGATGGCGACATCCATGAGTATCCCGTTTTTGTCTATTTATCTTACCACCCGTTTAGGGGTGTCGCCCTTTCATACAGGGGTGATCGTATCGGTCAGCTCGTTGGTCGGCATTTTTGCCAGCTTTTACGGTGGATATATTTCAGATCGAATCGGACGGCGTAAGGTGATGCTGGTGTCCATTGCGAGCTGGGCGCTTGTATTCGTTGCTTTTGCGTTGGCGGATGCGGCCTGGGCCTTTTTTGTCATTAATGCACTGAATGGACTGTGCAGATCCTTGTTCGAGCCAACCTCACGGGCGCTGTTATCAGATGTAACTCCGAAGGAGAAAAGACTGCTTATCTACAATATGAGATATGCGGCCATTAATGTTGGGGTGGTGGCAGGGCCGTTGCTTGGTTTAATGTTAGGATCTGCGTCCACGGGTACGCCGTTTATGGTAGCTGCTGGTGTGTACGCATTATACGGGGTACTGTTGTTGATCCAATTTGCCCGGTATGCATCGGATCTGCATATAGGTACAACGGCGGGAGAGGCTCCACTGCGAATGGGCGAGGCATTCCGTACAGCCAGCCGTGATCCGGTGTTTATGCCAATTTTGCTGGGAACGGTATTTTGTGTGATGGGCTATGCGCATTCCAATTCCACAATGCCTCAATTCTTGTCCTTATCCTTCGCAGAAGGAACCCGATGGTTTACATACATGCTGACGGTCAACGCGGTTTGTGTATTGGCATTTCAATATCCGCTGGTGCGACTGGCAAGCCGATTTTCCCCGGTAAATTCCTTGATTGCAGGGAATATATGTATTGCGGTCAGCCTGTTGCTGTGCGGTATGCTAAATTCAGGCTGGATGTTTATACTGGATATGGTGCTGTTTACGGTTGGTGAAGTGTTATTGTTCACGATGCTGGACGTATTGATTGACCAAATTGCAGATGCTCAATATAAAGGGACCTACTTCGGTACAATCGGCTTTAATAATTTGGGAAGCGTGCTGGCTCCTTTATTTGGTGGCTGGTTGCTGGATATCTATGGTCAAACGGCACCGCTTGCCGTTTTTGTTCCGGTTGCCCTGTCGGTTGTGATTGGCATTCCGTTCCTTCTGGTCGCACGCCGCCGTCTGGTGCAGCGTACAGCACGGATCGCGGCTCAAGGAGGAGAAGCGGTGCAGCAACTGTCATCATAAAAAGGGAGTTGAGTGCAGGATGAAGTCGGAAGAAAATGTGCTACGAATCATACAATATATGAATGATCCGCAGGTACTGCAAGACTTGCGCTATGTGCGAGAGCTGAAGTTGCCGCAAGGATGTATTGCCGCAGGCTATGTACGTAACCGGGTTTGGGACAAGCTCCATGGCTATACAACTGCTACACCTTTAAACGATATTGATGTTATTTATTTTGACCCGAAAAATACGCTAGAGGAACGAGATGAGTATCTAGAATTGTCCTTGAACCGTAAGCAGGCCGGACGTAACTGGTCTGTCAAAAATCAGGCTCGGATGCATATTCGCAACGGGGAGGCTCCTTATTCCTCGATAGAGGATGCGCTGAGCCGCTGGCCAGAGACGGCAACGGCTGTGGCGGTTAGATTGAATGACAAGGATCAAATAGAGGTCATTTGTCCGCATGGATTGGAAGATCTGCTGGATATGCGGGTACGGCAAAGCCCTTTGTTTCGTCACACAACGGCTTTTCGTCAGCGTGTATTTGAGAAGCAGTGGCTTGATAACTGGCCGTTGCTTATTATGGAGAATTAGAGGTAATCCTAATTTCAGGATATTAAGGAGAGACGACAAACAATGTTTAAAAATATAAAAACAGATTCAGATCGTGAGGAGGTTCTGGAGCTGTTAACCTACGCTGTGCTGGATCATCCTGAACGCGGAGAAGCAGCTTTACGTACCTATCAAGCCTCGGATGACTGGAAGCTGTTCGGTGTAGAAGATGAAGGACTTATTGTAGGTATTGTTGGCTTTGAGGAGCAGGAGGATGGAACAACCGTAATTCGCCATCTGGCCGTGTTGCCTGAAAACCGTCATAGAGGATATGCCAGAGGTATGCTGCTTACGCTTATTCAGGAGCGTAATCCGAAACGGCTTACTGTGGACACGGATGCGGAGGGGGCAGATTTCTTCCGCAATGTGGGCTTTGCCGTATATGGATCAGAGGATTTGCCGGATGGTGGGCAATTCCATTGTGTATATGAAATAGACGAAGAATAAGCGAATCTCCGGGTCCCGCGTTCCTCTTTCTACATAAGATATGTTATGTAGAAAGAGGGAGGTGGGTTTCATTGGCGTACCACTATACAGCGATTGGAGATTCTTTAACAACAGGTGCGGGGACGTTGCTGAGCGGCGGATTTGTACCTATCTATCGGCGAATGGCAGAAAGACATCTCCGTACGCCAGTCAGTTACGAGAATCTGGGAATCAACGGGCTGACATCGCAGGAGTTGCTGTCAATGGTCCGCAACAATCCGCTTTTTCGGTCGGCGCTCAGCCGGGCTGAACTTATAACGGTAACGATCGGCGGGAATGATCTGCGCCCATACATCAGCGCCCTTGCTGGAGGTTCCGGCTTGTCGGGTTCTTCCATTCCGCAAGCGTTGAATCACACAAAAGAACATGTGCGCCAAATTGTACATGCCCTGTATCAGATAAAGTCCGGTCAGCGTGAGCCATTTATCATCCGAATGGTGGGATTATATAATCCTTTTCCAGGGGTGAGGGAGGCGGGAGTATATGTGCGCCAGTATAACTCGTTTCTCTATACATTGGGCGGACCAAATTACCGGGTAGCGAACATTTATCCCGCATTTGAGGGCTATGAACGGGCACTGCTTTCGTTAGATCGGGTGCATCCGAACAGTCGTGGTTATCGCGTGATTGCGGAAGAGCTGAATCGGCTTGGTTTTGCGCCGTTACGGTGAGCGTGAGAGGATGCTTTGGATCGGACAAAGTATATTAAAGAAAGAGGTTCATGATGGCAGTAGAAACTGACTATCATGAACCTCTTTTTATGCATTTCGGCGTGCTAAATCTCCAATACAGCCTTCAGCTTGGTACAGTCTTCCAGCAACTCGGGCAGCTGTCCCAAAAATAGAAGGAGGGCTTTCACGTGAGCTATTTCCACGTTTTCTTCCGAGAGCTCACGCTGTAATCTGCTTAGGATTTGCACATATTCATTCCGTGTAGCTTCATTTAATTTAGTTTGTTTCAGAACCGTATCTATACGTTGCAGTGCATAGGAGATTTGTTTTCCTTTGGTCCAGATTTGATCAGAATCTTCATAGAATACGGAATCGCGGCCCCACATGATTTGATGTTGAACATCAGGGCTCAACATTCCTTGTGCCAGTATATCCGTAATGCTGACAATAAATTCAGCCAGTGTTTGATGCTCCGTCGAGGACAGTTCTGAATCGCTCATTCGGAAGGAATTAATAATGATACTTTTGATGACAAAATTGATATCGTGCGCATAGTCACGTATAGATTGTCCATAAGCATCAATTAAGAAATCAACCATCACGTTAGACAAATAATGTTCAACACGATCAATGGCTTGTGCGATTTTTTCTTCCTTAGAACCGATTAAAGGGACGGAGTATACCAGCAAATGAACTTTATTCTTATAAATCCGGCCCAGCGCAATCAAATACAGTTGTCTCAACTTTTCACGGGAAGGTAGCTGGTGCTTCAAATAAAGTTCTTTAATATCTGCATCAAGAAGTTTTTCAATCAGGACGATTGTCCCCAGCAGCAACTCTTCTTTACTTTGAAAGTATTTATAAAAGGAAGCCTTGACCATCCCGCTTTTGCGGGCAATTTCATCCACCGAGGTGGCATCGTACCCTTTTTCAGAAAACAGGGAAAGGGCGGCATAGATAATATCTTCACTCGTTATTTTTTTCATTGTACCCCCAATTTTTTGCTCTGTCTCTTTAATTTCCAGCGGGCAATAACCATATACAGGGACGGAACCACAAACATCGTAAGAATGGTCGAGTACATCAATCCAAACATAATGGTATACGCCAGCGGTCTAAACATAAGCTCTCCAATAAGCGCAATCGGAATCAGACCGACAATGGCTGTCAGTGAAGTAAGCAATATGGGACGGAAACGCGCTTTGGTCGCTGCAATAACCGCCTCCTTCAGTTCGATCCCTTCACGTCTTGCATCCTCAATAAACTCAATCAGCACAATGCCGTTACGTACGACAATACCTGCCAAGGTCATTAAGCCCAACACGCCCATAAAACTAACCGGCGTATTTAGAATGAACAAGCCAAGAAATCCGCCTGCTGCTGCCATATACACGGTAGTCAATATGATGAGTGGAGTCGAGAAAGAATAAAATTGCAAAAAGATCAGCATGAAGATTAATAGTATGACGACAACATATAACCATCCTATTTCTGATAAAATGTCATCTTGTCCTGAAATCTCGCCCCCAATTTCCCAAGTGTAGCCTGGAGGAAATTTAATATCCTGCAATTTAAGCTTGACATCCTTCATGACTTCGGAAGCTGTACGCCCGTGAACTTCAGCTTCAACAGTAATCGAACGTTTTAAATTATAATGGTTAATTTTTTGTGTTGCAAAGGATGGTTTCAACTCAGCCAATTGAGATAAAGGGATTTGAATACCATTGGCATTGGTCACATTCAATTGCTGAAACAAAATTTCAGGATTTTGATCGGTTTGGCTTAGCTTCAGCTTAATATTGATCAAATCTTTCCCCGTATCAAATCGGCTAAAGCTCACGCCATTACCCATTAACAAGAGTGTACGTGTCAGATCATTATTGCTTACCTGATATTGATCCATCGCTTGTTTGTTGATTTGGAAATCCAACGTATATCCTTCATTTTCCATATTATCTTGTATGTCCTGTGTTCCTCTGGTAGCCATAATGCCTTCTTTTAACTGCTGTGACAACGAACGCAACTGATCTACATCATTGCCTAAAATCCGAATGGAGATCGGCTTACCGAGAGGCACCCCCACTTTAGCTATTTTCAAGGAAATGGATTGACCCGGATAACGATCCTTTAAGATGGAGGGCCATTTGTCTGCCATTTCATCGGGATCAAATGCACCTTCTTCCCCAATAATAGCAATTTGACCCACGGTTGTGCCTGTTTTGGCGTCAGCGGTCATATCTTGAAACAACCGGGGAGCGTCGCCGCCAGCCGCATAACTGATCGTTTCCACATGAGGTTGCTGCTTCACCCATTTGGCAATATCCTCGGTGACCCGCATGGTTTCTTCTATAGAAGTACCTGTAGGCATACGCACATTAATGCTTAATTCCGGATCGTTGGTTCTGGGGAACAGGTCGATCGGAATCAGAGCAAGCATGCCGTACAGCGTGGTACTGATCAATAATCCTAATGCAGCATATAATCCAGGTTGCTTAATGACTCTCGGAATCAGCTTGCTGGTATATACGTTACGAAGAGCATCAATTTGTTTTCCCAGCAGTCCCGACGGCTTCATGGTGGAGTTGGGCGTTTTTTGATTTCGTTGTCCATACCATTCTCTAAAGATTGGGATGACGGTAAAGGACATGAGCATGGAAGCCAATAACGTAAAGATAACAGCAAACGGTAATGGTTTGATAAGGGAGCCTGCATCGCCTGATAAAAAGAACAGCGGGGCAAAGGAGGCTACAGTTGCCAGGGTTGCGGTCAAAATGGAAATGGAAACTTCTTTCGTTCCATTTAATGCTGCTATCTTGGGACTCTCGCCCAAGGTCATCATTCTGCGTTCAATATTATCATTAACCACCACAGCATCATCGACTAGAATCCCCATTACAATAATTAAGCCAATGACCGTAACCTGATTCAATGTTATTCCGAGCATAGGGAGAATAATGAGACCTATGGCGATTGAAATAGGAATAGCCAGTGCCACAAAAGAGGATGTAATCAGGTTCAAGCCCAATGTACATACGATCACAACCGCCGCAATGGCAAACAGCAATTCACGGGTCAAGCCATGAAAAATATGATCAATCCGCTCGGTCTGTGAAAATAACGTATTCAGTTGAAACGTATTAGGCAGATCTGGTTTTAACAACTGCATTTCTTTATTTACTTTGCTATAAATCGTGTCTACGTCAGAGCCGGTATTACCGTTAATCGTCAGCGTAATAGCTGGTTTACCGTTAAAAAAGGCCATATAGCTGCTGGTGTTATGTGTAAGCAATACGGTGCCCACATCACTGAGATACACAGGAGCGCCACTTTCAGTTTTGGAAATAATGACCTTACTCAAATCCTGAGCATTCTTGGACTGCGTCACATTCATTCGGTAGGTACGTTCATTGTAATCCAGATTGCCTATCGGATATTGCTCATTTTCCTTCTGCACTGCACTCATGAGCTGTTCCCAACTGATATGGTACTGCTGGAGCTTTTGAGCATCAATCTGAATCTGAACCTCTTGATCCGGTAATCCCTTGATTGTTACTTCCGATACACCGGGAATGGTTTTTAATTGATCCTTCCATGATATCACCATATCATTTAGTTGATACAATTGCTCCACAGAGTCCCCCGTGATGGCGTAGGAATGGATAAATACTTTATTCAAATCATCGTTAACGACAGGCTTTTGAGCATCTGTGGGCAGAAAAAATTGGGCATCGTTCATTTTTTTGCGTAATGTATCCCAGACTTCTGCGGCATTGGCGTTGCCTTCTGTCTCAATGATAATCGTCGAAAGTCCATTTTCGGATGTAGAAGAAATCTTTTTAATATGATTGATTTCTTTCATTTTTTGTTCCAGAGGCTTCGTGACCGTTTGTTCTACCTTTTGGGGTGTAGCTCCAGGGTAGAGGGTCGTGACCACAGCGGTTTTCTTGATAATATCCGGCGTTTCCTGCCGGGGAAGTTGAGAGACACTATATAGCCCGGCAACAATCGCCATGATAAAAATAAAGAGGGTCAGTTTTTTCTTTTTGATAAAATATGCAATCATTTGCTCGTTCCCCCCATGATCTGAACGAGCAGCCCATCGTAGATCAGGTTTACTCCGGTGGTAACGATACGATCCCCGACATTCAGTCCCTTGGTAATTTCGAGCTTATTGTTGGACATCTGACCGACATTCACGACCGTCTTGACCGCTTTGTTGTTCACCACTTTATAGACAAAAGTATCTGTACCGTTATTAATGACAGCTTTGGCTGGGAGCAAAATTTGCTCACTCTGAGTCAGTTGGCGGCCTGCCTTTATGACTTGTCCCGGGGCCCAATCATGCTGGGGGTTAGGAACAATCACTTCTACGTTGATACTGCCCGTATTGGTGTTGGTGGCCGGATAAATTTTGCTGACCGTTCCTTCTCTGTTCTCATCGTACAGTTGAAGTTGGACTGTCTGACCTTGCTTCCAGTTCGTGATTTCATGATCGGGAACAGGGAGCAGCACCTTGAGCTTGTCGATTTGTCCGATACGATATATCGGCTGTCCAGTGCTCGCCAATTGTCCCACCGTTGCCTTTTTCTCCAGAATAACGCCGGAAATGGGGGCTTTTAAAGCTGTCTTGGAGAGGGAAAGTTCGGCTTGCTTTTTGGCAATGACCGCCTGTTGATATGCCGCAGTTGAGTTATCTCGGGAGGCTTCTGCCTGTTCCTTCGCAGCGATAGCAGCTTCTTTCCCGGCTTGGGCTTGCTGTAGGCTGGATTCTGCCGATTGCCGATCTTCCAATGTTGCTCCCTCCTGGATTAAGGAGAGGGCTTCTTGTGTATCCTCCAGGTCCTTGGTGGCATTGGTCAAAGCGAGCTGCGCATTTTCATAATCGTTTTTGGTTGCAGCTCCCTGATCATATAAAAGCTTGGTGCGTTCAGCGGTAGCCTGTGCTTTAGTCAAAGCGGACTGTGCTCTTTGCACTTTGGTACGGACCTGTGCCCTTTCCTGCTCACGGGCACCCTTGTTCACTTTGTTAACTCCAGCTTGAGCTGCTGCCTTTTGCGCGTCGGCGGATTGAATGGAGGCATCTGCACTTGAAATGGCAGCTGTAGCATTTTTGATACCTGCCTGTGCTTCAAGAATAGCTGTACTAGCCTGCTCCAGTTGTAGCTGGTAGCTGGATGAATCAAGCATCGTCAAGATCTGCCCCTGGGATACGGAGTCTCCCACATTGACTACTGTGTCGCGAATCAGTCCGGATAACTCAAAAGATACGGAGGTATCCTCATAGGGCTGTAGTGTGCCTGAAAGGTCAAAAGAAGCAGACAGCGGTTCTTTTTTAACAACCATCGCTTCCACCTTTTGCTTTTGTTGTTCTGCTGCTTCATTATTACTCGATCCTGTAGATGAGCAAGCTGAGGTGAACAGAAGAATGAATATAGCAGATATGTAGAGACTGGGTTTTAACAAGATGATCATCCTTTCTGTTTTTTTGTACTTTAAAGTTTATGTATAAACTTATCAGTTCATAAACGGATTATATGACCTGATTTGTGGCATGTCAACGACTGATTACAAAAAAATGCCTCAAATTCAGGATGCGAAAGGGAGCCGATTCAGGTCCGTGGAAGTACATGGTAGACAAACGTAAAAACGACCTTTCTCAAAAGAAGAGAAAGGTCGTTAAGAAAATAAATATAGCTGTTTAGCCGATTAATTTACGGAATAAGCTACGTACAGCCCACTTGCGCTCACTTCGTTTACGGTATTTGGGCAGAGAGCGATAGACGGCAATGGACTGGTTAAAGGCTACAATGGCCTCATCCTTGCGTCCCAGCATACGGTACATCAAGCCTGTCAGATAATAGCCCTCACTGGAAGAAGACTGAATCTCCTGAAACTGCTGCAGATAATGAAGCGACTTATTGACGTCACGTTCCTTGAAAGCAGCGGCTAAATGCAAATAAGGCTCACCGTATTGCACCCGCGGGTTAATATCCAGTGCTTTCAATAAATGCTGTTCTCCAACCTCCAGATGGTTTGTGTGTACTTCAGCCGTTCCCCGTGCGTTCCAATAGTCTGCTGATTCTTCATAACGGGATTGAATTTCCAATAACAGCTCCAAAGCCTGAGGATATTTCTTGCTTTCGATCCAGATACGAGCCAAATCGAACTTGGCAGCCACATCGTTGGCGTTTAGCGTAATCTGTTGGCGCAATCTAGCGGCATTGCGTCTTCTTTTCCATGGTCTGCTGATGCTGGGCAATACACCGACAAAGCTGCGATCCAATATATAGATCACGATTAGGAGTACGAGCATTGCCAAAAACGGGTTGCCGAGCAAACTCCATAGTAGAGAGAAAATTAAAAATTTCCCAATCATTTTGCTCCAATCCTCCTGTGCATGTAACAATCCACACTTTCCACATTATAGCATAGTGTTACTTTAAGGGTCATTAGCATGATGAGATTTGGAAGGATGGTAGAGGGGCGAGAAGAAACATACTTATTTGTGATGCTCGATGTATAGTTTTACGAGAAAAGGAACCTTTTTTTATCCCCGCCAAAAGGTTGAACAGTCTGCCTTATCCAAAATATTAAACTCGATCATTTTCTCAAGTAATGAGAAATCAACGGGACTATCCCACTGGATACGTACCAACTGCTTGGTGTGATCATAGCCAGCCTGCATAATTAACTCAGAAAAATGATTAATCCCTGCCTTTTCAGGGGCAACGGCCAAATGATGTTTGGCTACGCTAAAGCCAATAATAAATGTGCCGTGATCCGTAAACATAGGCTGACTCCACGCAATTTTTGCCATTAAATTTGGAAACTTCTTGGTTACCCAAGCCAAAACCTCTTGCGTTCGAGCCCGATGTTGGGGGTTATCAATATGCGCTAAATATTCTGCAAAAGCTTCCATGTTGTTCCCTCCTTAATTAAAAATTATATCGTTCAGAAAAGTTCCTCAAATCTATTTGTCGTTAAAACTCCTCACAGAATGGCTCAGACACATTCTTAACAACACCTATTTCCAACTATATATATTTTCAAACTAGATAGTCAAAATGGTTTAACTATCATTTTATCGCAGCAACATGTTTCTCAAGATATAAACAATACCTTTTATGCTCTGTTATATTCCTCAGCAAGAATAGAGTACAAATATGAATCATGAAACTCGCCTTTGTAGTACCAGTGTTCACGCATCAAACCTTCACGTTGCATTCCAATCTGTTGCATAACCTTCTCAGAAGCTTTGTTTTCTGGACGACATGTTGCATAAATACGGTGGACAGCAAGTGTGCTAAATCCAAAGTCTAGTAACGCTCGTGCTGCCTCTGCTGCATAACCCTTCCCTTGATAATCGGGATTCAAAACATAACCCATTTCTGCATTAGTATCTTTGACATGAATACCAACACCGCCGATCAGGGTTCCATTGTTTTTCAGACAAACGGCTAGTTCATAGTCTTGTCGTGGCTGTTCCTGCTGTGAAGCTAGAACTTGTTCTATATATGCCTTTGTATCTTCTTCTGTATTCGGTCCCCAGGCCGTATATCTAGTAACTTCAGGCAATGACGTGTAGGTATGTATACTTTCCCAATCGGATCTGCCAATATCACGAATGATGAGCCGATTTGTCTCAAATTGCATAACGATTCCTCCTGTCTATAATCAACAGACTCTACTTAGTATTTTAAAACGATTAACATCTCAATCCAATCTTTTATGCGTTCGTAGCCTTTAAACGTTGGACCTCCATTTAACAATGAACCCAGACCTTTTGCCGCCTGAACGCAAACCGCAAGGGAGGCGTCCGGCAAAAGGCAATCAGAAGATAATGAGTGTGGTGCTGGAATCCTCCTGTTATTGGCTATCTGGTTCGTCCTAAAACAGCCTGCGCGCTGTTACGAAACGTTTCTGCCATTTATCATCAAGCGTGTCAAAATGAACGCCGCGTTCTTTGGAGAAGGTATGCAGCAACTTGTTGTTCCCTGCATAGATAGCCACATGGCCGATCTCCAGGCCGCGTGCGCTGAAGAACAGCAGATCGCCTTTGCGCAGCTCGTTCAGCCCGACTTTCCGGCCTTCTTTAGCCTGATCGTAAGAGACACGGGGGAGGTCGATGGAGAGCGTATGTCGGAACACTTCCCCCACAAAAGAAGAACAATCAAAGGTCGATGTCTGACCGCTTGCTGCGCCGAATTCATAAGGAGTTCCAAGGAATTTCTCTCCGTAGGCGATCAGTTCATCTCCCTGTCGTTCCACCAGGGATGGGCTGGTATAATCGCTGTATTTTGGTTTAGCCGATATGTATCCGGTCAGGTTGTCTTTAGTGCGCACTTCCAGCCAGAGAGCATTGACCTCGCGAATGACATGAACCTTTTCGTCGGCTGGAATAAGCCGCAGGGAAGGGGAAGCTCCCGCTGAATCTGGTTCGTTGCGTAGGTTGACCCTGGAAAGAACTGTTGTGAAAAAATCGTCCCTGGAGGCAATCCGGATTGTACGGGTAAGGGCATCCCACTTCACTGTGCTCCCAAGTGCTTCGCTCACAAAACGCAGTGGAATCATCGTGTTGCCCTCAACGATCTGTCCCGGAACATTCAGGGACATCGTTTTGCCGTTTAGGGTGGCAGCGAGTTCCCCAATGTGGTAGGTCAGCACCGTGTCGGTTTTGGTTGCTGTTACGGTTTTGCTGAATCCGTTCCAGGAAAGCACAGCTCCTTGCGCCTCAAACAACTGACGCATGGGGACGAGCGTTGTCCCGTCTAGCAGCAGCGGCTGGACGGCAAGCTGAAGCGGGCGGTCATCTACATAAACGGTTGTCACCGGAGTCGTCCGTACCGACTTTGCATACGACGGGTTTGCCTGGAGCAGTGATACCGCTAGCAGAGCTAGCAATGCTTTCTTGTTGATTGTCATGCTGTTATCACCTCATTGTGAATATGTTCATCTAAGTTGTACGAGACTGCATCCGATTAGTTGTGTACTAAATATTGGGTTCATTTAATAAAACAAAACAAACAAACATAAAACAAAATAATATCTGTGTTTTATTATTGACATCAAAATAAAATAAAGATAAAATTATAAATGTGAAACATTTCACTTTTAAGAGATATCCCTATATTTAGCGAGGCAATAAGAAGTGAATCCTTTAGGAGGCCGATTTTTTATGAGCGCACATGTATTTTTTGTACCATCTATCAATCTTATGGGAACAGGCTGTTTACAAGAAGTTGGGCCGTATATAAAAGAACTGAATTTAAACAAAGCTCTAGTCGTTACGGATAAATTTTTGATGAAGAGTGGCATTGCAGGCAAGGTTACATCTTTGCTGGATGATATTGGGTTGAACTATGCGGTATACGATGAAGTAAAACCAAATCCGACCTGTAAAAATGTACATGATGGTGTTCAGTTTCTGCAAGAAAACGGATGTGACTTTTTAATTTCGATTGGCGGAGGATCACCACAGGATACGGCTAAGGGAATCGGCATTATTGCTACCAATGGGGGACATATAACCGAGTATGAGGGCGTTCATAAATCGACGCATAAATCGCTTCCTATTGTGGCTATTAATACCACAGCAGGAACATCGGCTGAAATCACGATTAATTATGTCATTACGGACGAAGAGCGCAAGGTCAAGATGGTTATGGTTGATAAGAATAGTGTTGCTACGATTTCGGTCAACGACCCTGAACTGATGGTAGATAAACCCGCCGCGTTAACGGCAGCTACAGGGCTAGATGCTTTGACCCACGCTATTGAAGCTTTGGTTACGCCAGACTCCTATCCTGTAACGGATGCGACTCGTTGGCAGCAGTAGAGATTATTTTTAATTATTTGACCCGTACGGTGAGCAACGGTCATGATATAGAAGCACGTGAGCAAATGGTATACGCTATTTTCTTGGGAGGACTTGCATTTAATAATGCCGGATTGGGTTACGTTCATGCGATGGCGCATCAGCTTGGCGGCGTATACGATTTGCCTCATGGTGTTTGCAATGCCATGCTGCTGCCGATTGTGGAGGAGGAGAACGCCAAGCATGTACCAGAGAAATTTCCTGCCATCGCTAAGGTCATCGGTTTTGAAGATAAGGGGAAAACGGATAAGGAATGCGCAGACTATGTAATCCAAAGAATCAAAGACCTGTCGAAGGAAGTTGGGATTCCTTCCAAACTTTCTGAACTGGGTGTAAATGAAGTGGATTTGGATCTGCTTGCCGAGAACTCAATGAAGGATGCTTGCGCTCCGGGCAATCCGTTCATACCTAGCAAAGAACAAGTTATCGAGATGTTTAAGAAAATTCTTTAAATAAAAGATGCAATTATTTTACTAAATACTATAAGGGCTGTCCCAGGAAATGATCGAAGAATACTGGGAACGGCCCTTTTTATTTGCATTTTCTACTAAGAAATTTGTGAAACTAGAGATAAGACAACCCCATTGAATATTAATGGCACAGCTCTCTCGGCTAAATCTGTAGGGGACTCTTTTTTTCCTTCCACATTCCAGCGAAAGGTTACACCATAAATGGACCAGCTTAAAATAGTCGCGGCAAGTTCTAACGTTCTTGGGTCTGTATTACTGGTTCCTCTTGTTATGAGTTGAAGTATGAATTGCTCTAATTGATTCTTAATATGTTCTTCCAGGATGGGTGCGACTGAATTATATTTATGGACGCATTGGTTACTAGTGTCATGATAGTCGCATAACGAAAGAATAAGTTTCTGAATGGTCCCCTCCGACAAACGCGCCTCAGCATCAATCCTCTTAATAACATGCTCCAAAAATGCTTCTGACAAAAGGGTTTCAAGCAGTGCATATTTATCTTGAAAATGTGCATAGAACGTAGCACGGTTAACGGTGGCTTTTTGGGTAATGTCATTGATCGTAATCGTGTAGAAGTCTTTCTTATTTAATTGGTCAGTGAATGCGTCGAGAATTAGTCTACGTGTTCGAATGACGCGCGGATCGTTTGGGTTGGGTGAGGTTACACCAGGCATCCTCAAGACACTCCTTTCAGGTAAATTAAATGATTCCCCCATTATAAACATGTGTTGTTTTGTCAACAAGTGAGTTTAGTTATACAACAATTTTATAACCCTTTTGGTTAAGCAACAGAATGAACATTTTGTCGGTTGAATGATAAATTAAACATTGCTAACATTTCACTTGCACCCCGTTTGATGGTGCACGAGTCTTTTATAAAATCGCTAAAAAGCGATAAAAGAAAATGAGGAGGTACAATCCTTGAGTAATCAACCGCAAAATGTCCATTCAACAGAATATTTATTTCAACCTTATACCATTCATAATCTGACCCTACAGACTCGTATTGTAATGCCGGCAATGGGCCGCGCTTTTTCACCAAATGGTGTGCCAGGACCGGATGTAGCCGCTTATTATCGCCGTCGCGCAGAGAATGATGTAGGCCTTATTATTACTGAAGGCGCAGTGATTGACCATCCGGCTGGAACAAGTGAGCCGAGGATACCTAATTTTTATGGGGAAGCGGCTTTAAACGGTTGGGCTGAAGTGGTCAGACAGGTTCATGAAGCTGGTAGTAAAATTTTCCCACAGCTTTGGCATATGGGGATGGCTCGTCCTTTGGGATCTCAGCCGAATCCCGAAGCGCTATCGATTGGTCCATCGGGGCTGGATCTGGAAGGCAATAAAGTGACCGAGCCGATGACAGAAGAAGAAATCGCCAAGGTCATTGGCGCCTATGTCGATGCAGCTGCGAAT
Organism: Paenibacillus sp. FSL H8-0168; assembly: GCF_038592955.1. Taxonomy (NCBI): domain Bacteria; kingdom Bacillati; phylum Bacillota; class Bacilli; order Caryophanales; family Paenibacillaceae; genus Paenibacillus; species Paenibacillus sp. FSL H8-0168. Next base: position 2,170,960 of record NZ_CP151948.1, read on the forward strand.
GCAAAACGACTGGGCTTTGACGGCGTTGAAATTCACGGAGCACACGGCTATCTGGTTGATCAATTCTTTTGGGAGAGAACGAACCAACGTACGGATCGCTATGGTGGTGATATCATAAAACGTGCTCAATTCGCCATTGAGCTTGTGGAAGCTATTCGTGCTGAGGTTGGCCCTGATTACCCTATTGCCATGCGCCTATCCCAATGGAAAATGAATGATTACAACGCAAAGCCGTTCGATACACCGGATAAACTGGGGCAGCTCCTGAATGTGTTAGTACAAGCGGGCGTGGACATCTTCCATTGCTCGACACGTCGCTTTTGGGTACCTGAATTTGAAGGCTCCGATTTGAGCTTTGCCGGATGGGTGAAGAAACTGACTGGAAAAACCACGATTACGGTTGGCTCTGTAGGTCTGGATGAGGATTTTGTAAGTTATATGGAAGGGAAAGGGGCAGGACACCAAGATATTAATGAACTTCTGGAACGGCTGGACAACAATGAATTTGATTTGGTAGCTGTTGGGCGTGCGCTTCTGGGCGATCCTGCATGGGCTACGAAAATACGTGAAGGTCGAATTCATGATCTTCAAACTTTCACACCTGAGGTACTTCAAACGCTCAACTAAAACATATCATACTTTGAACACCTCTTCATTTCATAAATAAACACTGTAAGCCAAAATACTCAAAGTCAGATAAGGAACTTTGGTATTTTGGCTTTTTTATGCGTCTGCGATAGTAGTCCACCATGAACCATTTTAGATTAAGTCATATTTGCTCTAAAGTTGTCTTTTCTTGGGTACTCAAGTATTGAATTTTTTTAAAAAGCTGCTCCATTTAAAAAGCTACTATCTATTTTAGATTTCATTATATCAAACTTAATCGTAGTTCTTTGAATCATTCATATACTAAAACCCGATCAGACTGACACCAACACTTGATATATATAGATGTCTATGTAATAATGCTTGTATGTTAAAAAATAATGCAGCTGCACTGATAGGAACCATTAGAGACTCGATCAATAAATTGATTGTGTCTGAGCTCGAATCGAATGGAATTGAAGGGATTGTTCCTACTCATGGCGGAATCCTAATGTTCCTTTATCAAAAGGACGGGCTCTCCATTAAGGAATTGACGCAAAAAATTTCTCGTCAGCAACCCACGGTCACTGTTTTGATCGACAAGCTAGTGAAGTTGGGATATGTCGAAAGAAAAAAAGAAAGGGAGGATAGCCGAGTTACCCTGATATTTCTGACCGATAAGGGAAGAGAGATAGAGCCTGTATTTGAGATGATCTCCAATAGATTACAAGAAACCGTCTATGGTGGTCTTAAAGATGAAGAAAAAGAACAGCTGGAATATTTGCTAGAGCATGTAAAAAACAGATTATAAATTTTTTTAAGTAAATGTATAGATATCTATATTAATATCAAAATAATAATAAAACATCTGGAGGTTATTAAAATGAAACATCTTATTATCTATGCTCACTCTAACGCAGAAAGCTTCAATCACGCGATACTCGAAACGGTTGTAAATACTCTGAAAGAAAAAGGTGATGAAGTCGTTGTACGCGATCTATATGCCCTTGATTTTCAACCTGTATTAAAACCTGAGGATACTGCCGCTATGAGAGCAGGGCAAACTCCGGCTGATATCAAAATGGAGCAGGAGTACATTTCACAGTCCGATACGATCACGTTTATTTCTCCCATTTGGTGGACAGGTCTTCCGGCTATCCTGAAAGGTTATGTAGATCGTGTATTTGCATACGGCTTTGCATATACGGCTGGTCCGGAAGGGATTAATAAGCTGCTTACAGGTAAAAAAGGGTTTATCGTGAATACACATGGTACTCCTAACGCAATCTATGATGAAATCGGTATGACCGCAGGATTGAAGCTCACATCCGATACGGGAATTTTTGATTTCGTTGGAATTGAATCCGTCGGTCACTTACTGCTTGGAAGTATCGGCTACCTTGATGATGATGGCTATAAAGGGCTGCTACAGCAAGTACAAGACACAGTTAAAACGGTGCTGTAAAGTCAGTTTATGTTCTCTTAGAAACGTAAGACATTCTTTAAATGATGAGGTCAACCCGTATTTAGTGGTTGGCCTTTTCTTGTAAATGCTTATATTTCTCCAACATCCCGGTCCATAGATCTTTTGAATTTGTAATAGCATCTTGGGGCAGATGTAACTGGACATTCAAGGGTGGACGTCTGGCTGAGCTTCCTTGAAAAACAATTGTGGGATTGGCGAAGAGTAAACCGTTTCATCTTATGTAACAACTCCTTTACTATAAACTGGCAAGAGGTGATCAAGCTTATTTTTTCTTATTCGACGCTGAGCTCATTAACCCTTGTATTAAAATTCACAAATATTTCATTGTTATTATCGTGGGCAATTCATTATAGTACATAGTATTAATAGTTAACTGTATGTATTATGTGTGTTGCGGAGGTTCACTATGAAATATTATGAACTAAGGGACGAATTGAGAGAATCCGTTAACCGGATTTATGACATGGAATTATTCAGTAGCCTGACGGAGCTTGTTCAGGGGGAAAACCATGTGCTTCAATATTTAGTTCAGCATCGGGATGATGAAATTAATCCTTCCTTGCTCAGCGATCATCTGCATGTATCCAGATCAAGAATTACGGCAGCGCTTACGGGATTAAGGAAAAAAGGCTATGTGACTATGGAAATGTCTGAGCATGACAGACGACGAATGTGTGTAAGGCTCACAGTAGATGGTGAATCCTTGATCAAACAGAAGCAAGAGAGAATTGAAGGTTATTTTGAAGCGCTTGTAGTAGGTTTGGGTGAGAAGAATGTGAAGGAATTTATACGGTTAATTGAGCTTTCTTTGAGTATTATGAATGCGCGTTCTATTGAAAAATAACATAATGTGAGGGTGTACCGGGTGAGATATAAAATAATAGCGGATAGCTGCTGTGATTTAACGAGAGAGCTTAGAGAAGAGATGCAAGTTACTACGATTCCGTTGAATATGACGCTGGGAGATAAATGCTTTGTAGATGATGACACATTAGACTTGCCTCAGTTTATGGAAGAAATGAAAGCCTGTACAACCAAAATTGGATCCGCATCACCGTCACCTATGCTGTATAAGGAAGCCTTTCAAGGTGCGCATACTTCTTTTGCCATTACATTATCCAGCAACCTGTCCAGTTCGTATTCCAGTGCATTGGTAGGAAAAGATATGGCGGAAGAAGAAGGGGCGGATGTTCATGTATTTGATTCGAAAAGCGCTTCGGCTGGACAGCTCTTGTTAGCTCTAAAACTACGCAAGTTGATTGACGAGGGATATCATAAAAGCGAAATTATTTCTTCCTTGGAGAGCTTTATTAGCAAGATGAAAACCTACTTTGTTTTAGAAAATCTGGATAATTTGGTTAAGAACGGACGAATGAACAAAATCACTGGAAAGATACTTTCACTCTTGCATATCAGGCCTATTTTAGGCTCGGATGGTGACGGGAATATCGCATTTTTTACTCAAGCACGCGGTCAGAATCAAATTATCGAAAAGCTGGCAGATACTATTGAAAAAAGTGGTCGGGCTACCGAAGGAGAAAGCATCGTCATTACTCACTGCAATAATCCTGGGCTGGCGGAAAAATTAATGAATGCGCTGAAGAAACGCTATCAATTTAAAGATATTCATATTGTGTCCACCAGAGGGATTAGTTCAATGTACGCTAATGACAAAGGGATCATTATGGCCTTTTAAAAATATTCAGGGTTTATCCTCGCTGTATGGATAAACCCTTTTTAGTACACTGAGACTTTGCGGGAGTTCAAGCCTATCTCAATTTTCTAATGAGGACAGAAGCGTTTATGCTGGCTTGAGTTCCTCCGGCTTGTGTTTGCAGGGTAACAGCAGTAGTAGAGCTATGGTTTCGCAAAGTAAGGACGTCACCGCATGCCAGAGCGAGGATGGCTTGCCCTGTGTTCTGTTGTGTCCCGGCTCCTGAGCCGTATACAGTTCCCTCAGCCAGTGCGCCATTAATAAAGAGGGCGAATTGGTTAGGTTCCACACCGGACACCGAAAAGTGAACTTCATATTTTCCAGCATCGGATACAGCAATCTGTGTAGTTCCTGGAACATGAGCAATTCCAGGTGTAAGTATACCGTTTGTATCCAAAATGACATCCCCTTCAATCGGAACAACTTGGGGCTTCACATTATAAATATAACCGAACTGCGCTAAATCACCTATGGTTCCAGAATCCCCTTCAGGCCCTAAAGCGCCATGATTAATATTCACACTTACAAGTTGCTTTTTGACGATGATGTCTTTCCCGAACCCTTTCCGTTTCGAGCGGCCTTTTCTCTTTGGGGGCTTTTCCTCAAACTTTTTTTCTAACTTATCAAACCAGGCACGAACAAAAACATTTTTTTTACGGCCTTTTTTTCGTTTTAATTCAGGATGACCCAATACAAACACCTCCATATGGTTTGTTGTATACTACTCCATTCATCTAGAGGAGGCATGGATATCTGTCCTGTGATCCATAGGAAACGATCTATTTTGACTGAAAACAGGCTGCTGTACAAGGTACATTCGTCTAGTATGTAAAAAAGCACCTTTGAATGTGCACTTGGATGATAACCAAGGAACAGACAAAGGCGCCAGTAGAGACGTGTATCATGATGAAGCGGTTTGAAGCCGCTTTTTGCGCACATATAGGGCGTACAAGATGCCGCCAAGCAGACACAGGATGCAGGCGAAGCCTGCCAGCAACCACGCCGATGAGACTGCTCCACCACGATCCATGCTATTTCCGAGCCATAAAGGCAGCAGAGCTCCTCCAACTCCACCTGCGCCTATAAGCAGGCTGGTGGTGGATTCTTCGGTGCCTGGCATCATTTTGCTGGCAAAAACAAGTGCGATGGAGAAGATCCCGGACATGCCCAGCCCCAGCAGTACAATAAGGATAAAGGCGCCGGCAGTGCCTTTGATCAGCGGGAACACGCATAGCAGCAAGGTCGCTGCCAGCGAGCTCAGGGCGACAAAGACACCGTAGCCGTATCGATCGGCAATGTAGCCTGTGAATAACCGGCCGGTAGCCATTGCTAACCAGAAGCAGGTGACACTAAGTGCTGCTTCGGCTTGCGTGAGACCCAAACGTTCGATGAACATGGAGGGCAGGAAATTAGCCAGGCTCATCTCTGTTCCTACATAGATAAAGAAAAAGACGATAAATAGTGCAAGTAGCTTCCAATTGCCTATAGGGCTACCTTTAGAAGCCTCCACCGTGGGGGATTTGGATGAGTTAGTGGAACGCGCATGGTTGTCACCTCGGTGTTCCTGTTGGTCTAATACAGCGTCCAGCGTGCCGAAGGACCCACGCAGCCAAGCTATGACGGTCATGGCTGCAAACATGGAAATGATGGGAAAGGCCAATCGCCACCAACCGAGAGAAATGAGCTGGCTGGCGATAGCGGGCATAGCCAACGCGCCGATCCCAAAAAAGACTTCCAGACGGCTCATCGCCGCGCCCGTTCCTTGAGTAATACCGCTGATAATAATAGTGCCAATGAGTGTTTCTACCATGCCGAAGCCAAACCCGGCTGCTGCCCCGACGGCATATAGCCAACCCCAAGGCGGCAGCAATGAGTACAGCACTTCAGCCGCGCACAGCAGGAGCAGGGCGAATATTAGACTTCGGCGTTTGCCGAAACGCCGGGCAAGCCACGGCGACAGCAGGACTCCAGCCAGAAAACCGGAAAATTGAGCGAAGATTAGGCTTCCGCCGTCCGTATAGTTTCTACCGTAATGCTCTAACAACACAGGCAGTAGGGAGCCTACAACCACGTGTGCCAGTCCGATTAAAAAATAAGACAAGCTGCCGATCCATAGCAGTCGTTTCATGATGAACTCCTTTGATACCTAGATTTGACTCATGCAGCAAGCTGAACTGCATGAGTCAAATCTGAGTGATTATGATAGCTCCAGTACATGAAAGCCGTAGCCTTCAATAGAAATTTCTCCTTCCAGGTATTTACCGCTGATCAGCTCGTTCCCTTTCTGATCATCCAGATGATATTGCTGCGTCTGGGCGTTATGATTCAGAACGAATAGATATGATTTTCCATCTTTGGTCCGGACAGTGGCTTCTACACCCGCAGGAGCGCGCAGCAGGGATGGAATCCCTTTTTGCTCACAAATGTAGCCCAGTAGGCCATCAAGGAAAGTCTCTTCAGGATCTGAAGCAACGTACCATGCCTCACCTTGACCGAAACCATTGCGTGTCAGCACTGGCATGCCCTGATAGAAATCATCGCCGTATTCGGCCAGCACCTCGGCGCCTTCGCTATGCAACAAGTCGCAGAGCAGACCGCATTTATATTCACCTTGTAATACGCCCACCTTTTCTTTCAATACAATGCGATTGTGTGATTCCGGCAGAAGCGCGTCTATTTCTTCCACCCAGATCCCAAGCAAGTTACGCAGTTTACCAGGATATCCTCCGGTTGTGACCAGATCATTTTCATTTACAATGCCACTGAAAAAGGTCGTTACGAAGGTGCCACCATGCTCTGTGAATTGTTCCAGCTTCTCGGCGGTACCCGGCTTGACCATGTAGAGTACAGGCGCGATAATGAGATCATAATTCTGGAAATCTGCATCAACAGAAACCAGATCTACCTGTACATTCCGCCGGAAGAGGGGAGCATAATACTTGTGCACCTGATCCACATATTTCAAGGCGACAGAAGGGCCGCTTGATTTTTCTAAAGCCCACCAATTGTCCCAATCGAATAAAATGGCTACTTTGGCATTAACGGTCGCGTCAAGTAGCGTGTTGCCTAATGCGCCAAGCTCACTGCCAAGCTGTGCCACCTCGCGAAATACACGTGTGTTCTCATGCCCGGCATGTTCAATGACGGCCCCGTGGAATTTCTCACAAGCGCCGATCGAGCGGCGAAGCTGGAAGAACATGACCGTGTCCGCGCCATGCGCGACTGCCTGATAACTCCATAATCGCATAACGCCAGGCCGTTTAAGCGAATTATACGCCTGCCAGTTCTGCTGGCTCGGTGTTTGCTCCATCAGCATAAAGGGTTGCCCATCCTTCAAGCCGCGCATCAGATCGTGCGCCATCGCCGTATAGCTTATCGGAGTATTGGCCCCGGGATAGCTGTCCCAAGATACAATATCCATGTGCTTAGCCCATTTAAAATAGTCCAGTTGTTTAAAAAAGCCCATCAGATTGGTCGTTATCACGGCATCGGGAACATGTTTTTTAATCGCGTTATACTCCAGCAGATAACAATCAAGCATACTGTCTGAATTAAAGCGTGCATAATCGAGGGATATGCCCTGAAAGGTCGAGTGATTTTCTCCCCAATGCTCGCTCAGATTATTTGGTGGTACAATTTCATCCCAATCATAGAAGGTGTGACCCCAGAAGGAAGTATTCCACACCCGGTTTAGTTCTTCCAGTGATCCGTATTTTTGCTTGAGCCACACCCGAAATGCGGCCGCACAGTTATCACAATAGCAATCCCCGCCGTACTCATTGGACACGTGCCACACGAGGATCGCAGGATGGTTTTTGTATCGTTCTGCAAGTCGGTCAGCCATCTGCTCCGCATATCTTCGGTAAGTTGGGCTATTCGGACAAGAGTTGTGGCGTCCGCCGAATTTCCGCTTACGCCCGTCAGCATCGACCCGCAGAATGTCGGGATAACGCGTAGCCATCCAGGCTGGATGCGCTGCCGTGCTAGTAGCTAAACAAACGAAGATATCGCTTTCATAAAGACTGTCAATCAATTGATCCAGCCATTCAAAATGATATGTGATTTCGTCGGATTGAATTTTGGCCCATGAGAATACGTTGACCGTGGCGATATCAATCCCTGCCTGCCTGAACATCCGTAAATCTTCCTGATGTGTGGCCTCATCCCATTGCTCAGGATTATAATCTCCACCGTAAAATACTTTAGGAAGTTTGCTGCTTATCATGCCAATCACCTCTGTATATAAGAATAATCCTATCTTATAATACAAATAACTGCTTTTAAATATAATAAAATGAACGTGTATATAACAATATGGATCTACATGTGAAATACATACCCGCATACGCCGGAGGTGCTTTTTATGATTTTAACTCCCCATCATTTAAGATTTTTCCTGACTACGCGTGAGCATTCTTTACCCCTTTTTATTGAAAGTATCGGATTTAACAGCAGGCAGGAAGATGTGTCCCGTCCAGAGGGTTATCCGTGCTTTCACTGGATTCAGACGGTGTCTGGTGAAGGGATATTTACATTTAAAGGGGGGAGCTTCCGTTTGGGAGAGCAGTCCGGGGTTCTGCTGCTGCCCGGGGAATCCCATGCATACAGACGGGCGACCAAGGTATGGCGAACGTTATACATTACATTTGACGGCCCCATCGCCGCTGCTGTATTGACTGCACTGGGATTGAAGCATACTCGTGGATATCATTGGGACCCGGATAGCGAGCTACACAGCTTTGGGGAAACGATGCTCCATTCCATGGTTAGTGAACGTGATTTGTCTGGATTAGATGCTTCGGCCAATATGTATCGTTTTCTGACTCTACTGCGTAAACATGGACAACATAGCTCAATGCCTTCCCTCTCCCATAATGTGGAACGTTTAACCCCTGTACTGGCCTTTATGGAGCAAAATTATGCCAGTCCAGATGTGGGCCTAGGTGATATGGCAGTTATGATAAATGTCAGCTCCCGCCATTTAAATACATTATTTAAGCAAGCGTTTGGTGTGACTTCTTATGCTTATCTGATTGTAATTCGGCTGCGGAAGGCCAAGGAAATGATGACGGAATATCCGCAATTAACAGTAAAGGAGATTTCGGAGCGTGTAGGATTCCGAGATGCCAGTCATTTTGTGGCAACTTTTCGCCGAGCTGAAGGAATTACGCCTGAAAGGTTCAAATTACTGTATACATAAGGGTATTTTATCGAAATACTCTTTCTTACTCGGGAATGCTCATTTTAGGGAGCATTCCTTATTGTTTTTTTCAGGATGAGGGAGTATAAAATAATAGTTCATTTGTTTCATCAATCTGATGTTCAGGTGACATAATAAACATAAGATCCATAGTTCTTTTGCAAAACCCTCATCCAAAGAAGGAGTCAACGAAATGCTGAGTAAAGTCAAAAGATTATTAATCGGTCGTCCGCGAAAGTCGACGGCCCTTGAAGATGAGAAACTGAATAAGCTCAAGGCACTGGCCATTCTGTCCTCAGATGCCTTGTCCTCTGTAGCTTACGGAACGGAGCAAATTCTGCTGGTTTTAATTACAGCCGGCTTCGCTGCCCTATGGTATTCCATTCCTATATCCATTGCGGTATTGGGATTGCTGATCATTCTGATCCTGTCCTATAGACAGACCATATTTTCCTATCCTGGTGGCGGAGGAGCGTACATTGTTGCACAGGACAATTTGGGAAAGAGTCCGAGTCTGATTGCAGGTGGTTCTTTGCTGGTCGATTATATTCTGACGGTAGCAGTTAGCTCATCAGCAGGTACAGATGCCATTACATCGGCTTTCCCGTCGTTACATGATCATCGGATCGCCATTGCTCTGATTATGATTATCTTTTTGACTATTATGAACTTGCGCGGGGTGACAGAATCTGCCTCGGTGCTGGCTGTACCGATTTACTTATTTGTTGTTGCGATTTTTGTTTTGATTATTAGCGGTATCATTCATTACGTGGCAGGGGGAGCTCATGCTGCAGCACCGCAATTTGGAGCTACGGTATCCAACGTCAGTCTGTTCCTATTACTGAAGGCGTTCAGCTCGGGTTGCTCGGCATTAACTGGGGTAGAAGCTGTCTCGAATGCCATTCCGAACTTCCGCAAGCCTGCTGCCAAAAATGCAGCAACTACACTAATGATGATGGGTTTGATTCTCGGGTGTATGTTTATCGGAATTAGTTTGCTGGCTTATTGGTACGGTGTTCGTCCTAATCCGCATGAAACGGTCATCTCGCAAATTGCGAACGCCACTTTCGGGCGCGGTGTGATGTATTACATCATTCAGGGCGTAACGGCGCTCATCTTGTTTTTGGCGGCAAATACAGCCTATTCGGCCTTTCCGTTGCTTGCTTTTATGCTGGCGAAGGACAAATACATGCCGCATATGTTCATGGTTCGTGGAGATCGGCTTGGATACTCTAATGGTATCCTGTTTCTGAGTATCTTCTCGGCATTGCTGGTCATCGTATTTGGCGGCAACACAGAAAATCTGATCCCGCTTTATGCCGTAGGGGTATTTATTCCGTTCACGCTCTCGCAACTTGGCATGATGATTCGCTGGATCAAGCTCAAACCGCCAGGCTGGATCGTCAAACTTGCTATTAATACGGTTGGGATGCTGACCACGCTGTCGATTACGCTCATCTTTATTTTCACCAAATTTAGCCAGGTGTGGGTAATCTTTATCTTTCTGCCTTTGGTTCTGTATTTCTTTATGAAGATCAACAGGCATTACAAAAATACGGCTGAACAACTGCGCATTGATATTACCAAGGATAAACCTATGGTGAAAGGCAATACGATTATTATTCCGGTTGCAGGTATTACGCGAGTCGTTATGAATACGATCAGCTATGCCAAAACCTTGTCGGATAATGTGGTTGCCGTATATGTGGGAGTGGATGATGAGGCGATTCAAAAAATGGAACAGAAGTGGGAAGAGTGGGACGTGGGCATACGTTTAGTAGTGCTGAGATCCCGTTATCGCAGCATCATTAATCCGCTCCGCAAGTTCATCGATACAGTAGAGTGGAAAAAAGCAGACGAGGACCATATCACTGTTCTCATTCCACAATTCATCACCAAGCACTGGTGGGAAAATATTCTACACAATCAGACCAGCTTACTGATGAGAGCTTATTTGATTAATTATAAAGACGTGATCGTAACGACCGTTCCTTTTCATTTAAACAAATAAAGTCACTGCCAATTGTAGGGTACAGCTGAATATAGCATGACCAAAATGAACACCTTTTGGCCGCATTTCTTTGCGGTCGGAGGGTGTTTTTTTGCATAACGGAGATATTTACTTTGGTGATACATTTTGTGTATTATAGATACGAAATGTATCATTCAAGACTGTTATGGAGGGATACGATGCCCGAAGCCACGGGGAAAATGGAAGATGACAAGCTGCAATTTGTAGATACGCTGAGGGCGCTGGCTATTATTGGAGTTTTACTTGTGCATGTCAGCCAGCATGTAGACGGATTAAACGGATGGTTGCAAAAAGGTTTGAGTATAGGAGCTAAAGGAGTCGCTTTATTTTACATGGCCAGCGCTTTTACGCTATTTCTGTCCTTGAGCAGACGTTCGGGTGACAAGAGGGAAAGAATTTCAGCTTACCTGTTGCGTCGTTTTTTTCGGATTGCTCCTTTGTATTACGTGATGTTAGGAATCTATTTGGTTGTGAACGGGACAGGTCCAAGATTTTGGCTTGGAGATCAGGAGGGAGTCACTGTCGCCAATATCACTGCTCATGTCCTGTTTTTGAATGGTCTGAATCCGTACTGGATCAACAGCATTATTGGTGTGGAATGGTCCATTGCGGTGGAATGTATGTTTTATCTGTTTATCCCCCTATTATTTAAGCTGATCCGATCAGTCCGCCATGCGACCTGGTTTGTTGTGATGGCGCTTGTGGTAAGCTTCGGGCTAAATACGGTATTTGCTCAATATCCATGGATTAGTGATCACTCTTTATGGGGTCACTATCTGTATTTATGGTTTCCGAATCAATTGCCTGTCTTTGGGCTAGGTATATTGTTGTTTTTCATTTGGAAAGACGAGCGGCATTGGAAAAGTATAGACCGAGTCAGTGGAGGTTTGCTGCTTGTTTCTGTGCTATTTGCATTTTTTGGAGGCATGACCGATTATCTCCTAGGTTTCGGGTTGCTACTGGGAGCGTATGCTTTGTATCACTGGCAGCCGATATGGCTGCTTAATCGGGTATGGTCATGGATCGGCCACCTTAGCTACAGCATGTATTTGACGCATATGCTGGCTCTGGGACTAATCGTACAGGTTAAAATACCTTTTGCTCCCCTAGTCAGCCTCACACTTATGTTTATCATGACGTTGCTAGTCACCATCGGACTATCTTGGTTTACCTACTCGTGGATTGAACACCCCGGCATCCGTTGGGGGAAAAAGCTTATATCACGTATGAAGCCTGTGCGCAAGCAGGGAGATTCGGTCAAAGAAAGTGTTGCCTAAGCTACAACTTGAAGCAGCATCCGATAACATTTGGTTGAAGTGCTTGAATAAATCTATGAAATAATTGAAAAGACCTCTTGAAAAGTAGCTCCCAGCCCTTTATATTCGATGTACATCCAAGTTTTTGAATACACCGATGAGGTTGGTTGGAATTGTAAAGGAGATGCGCGCATGCTTTTGAAGCCAATCGGCTTTTTGCTTTTCTCCACGCTTGAGGGAGTAGCTGTTTTTGCGCTGATTTTGAGTATTTTTAAAGTTAAAATGACCCCTTATCTTTGGCAGGCCATTTTTGTTAACCTGATTATGAATATGCAAAGTTATATGCTCCGAGAGGAGTTTTCCCTTTCGTATTTGGTGCCTGTCGTAAATATGCTGCTTTTTATTTTTTTACTCGCTACGGTCGTGAAGATTCCGATTGTGTGGTCCGGTATTATGACGGTTACAGGTTATTTTGCATATGCCGTTGTTCAGTCGGTATTCTTAAAAGTCATGTTCGGCAACCTTCCGGTTTCTGAGCTGCAGGATGGGTCCTTGAAGGGCTATCTGCTACAAGTGGTAAGTGCGGCAGTAGGACTGCTTATTTCATTGATGTTGTATCGAAAAGGGATTGGCTTTTCCCCTAATTTCAAGAAGCTTAAGTTCAAAGAGGAATATGGCATTGTCATCACGCTGATTATCCTGTCCCTCATTTCAACTTCTATTGTGCTCTACTATAACGAGGTATGGTTAAGTATGATATTTTTTGCACTGGTTTCGGGATTTTTCATCTATTATGCAATCGGAAAGGAATACCGGGATGATTGAAGCGATGGCTTTCAAACTTGCTAACCAGATCAAACGTACTGTGCCTGATCATCCAGCCTCTGTCGCGGTACTTAAATACGCACTTGCTCTCATTCTGAATGCGTCCATGATCATCGTGTTAACACTATTCGCCTCAATCTTCACGGGACGGATGGTAGAAGCTGTAACGATTCTCATCGCTTTCGCCCTACTGCGCCAAATATCAGGAGGCATTCATTTGAAAACGGGCATGGCATGTGTGTTGGTGACTTCAGCAGCTTTTACTTACATATCCTGCATTGCCTTAAATAGTTGGTGGACAAACCTGTTTACCGGAATAGCTCTCATTCTCGTTTTATGTTTTGCCCCATCCAGAATTGAAAAGCAGTCGCGCATTCCAGTACGTTTTTATCCCCTCTTGCGACTGTTATCCTCCTTGCTTGTATGTACTAATTTTGTAATCGGTTCCTCTGTAGTGGCTGTTGCTTTTTTGGTCCAAAGTCTAACATTGATCCGGGGAAGGAGGTGAGTGGAATGATGAGGAAAATGGTATATGGATTAGCCACATCGTTGTCTATGTTTGCAACATTTGCTGTCTCAGTGGCGAGTTATGTGTATGTTTATCAAGGGGATACACCCGAGGAACTGCTTAAATAAACAAAAATAGAAAAATGATACATAGAGCTGCTATTAAGCAGCTTCTTTTTATGTAAAAAAAATCAGGCGCTCCATTAAAGAGCGCCCGAATGGGAGAGGAGAAACCGGACGAAGAGCTTATGGGGAAACGTAAGTCTTCTCCGCGGTTGTCTACGACATTGGTTGAATGCCGATATCCTAAGGATGCCCAGGGAATGGTTTTTTATACCTGCCTCATCCTAAGTTTTTCAAACGGCGGTGCATGTGGTACGATAGCGTCATAATCTTATATGGTTATGAACACATATAGAAAATAGGTGAGTTTCAGCGTGAGAGTGGTATCGGGTAGTGCCAAAGGAAGGCCGTTAAAGGCAGTTCCCGGCACAGGGACGCGGCCGACCACGGATAAGGTCAAGGAAGCGCTATTTAGCATGATAGGTCCTTATTTTGATGGGGGAGTCGCACTTGATCTGTTTGCTGGCAGTGGTGGCCTGGGTATAGAGGCGCTTAGCCGGGGAATGGACAAGGCTGTTTTTATTGATATGGAATCCAAAAGCATTGATGTCATTAAAGAAAATTTGCGAAAAACTGGATTGGAAGGACAGGCTGAAGTGTTCCGCAATGATGCCGGACGAGCGCTCAAGGTGCTGGCAAAACGTGGAGCTCTTTTTGATGCTGTTTTTCTGGACCCACCCTATCGTCTCAAACACGGAGATGAATTAATGAGCCGTATGGCTGAGTTGAACTTGCTTCGTTCAGATGCAATCATCGTGCTGGAGTATGAATCGGGACATGAATATCCGGAAAGCTTCGGGCCGTTCGAACAGGTCAGAAAAGCAGTTTATGGTGAAACGGCGTTATCTATTTATCATTTTGCAGCCGATGTTTTGTCGGATGTCGTAGAACATACAGAAGCCGGAGGGGTCAAATTCGGCATCAGCGAATCAGACGGGGAGGACCATCATGATTGAGCACAAACCACGTATTGCTGTATATCCGGGAACTTTTGATCCCGTGACGATGGGGCATCAGGATATTATTCAAAGAGCAGCCAGACAGTTTGATCTATTGATTGTCGCGGTTCTTAACAATATTAGTAAAAATCCGCTGTTTTCACTTGAGGAACGAATGGAGTTACTGCGAACGGTAACTCGCGATATCCCGAACGTTGAAGTGGACAGCTTCCGTGATCTGACAGCTAATTATGTACGTCAAAAAGGGGCCCAGGTTATTGTCAGAGGAATCCGGTCGGTGACTGATTTTGAATATGAGCTGCAATTAGCCTCTACAAATCATAAGCTGAACCCGGATGCGGAAACGATCTTTATGATGACCAATCCGACTTATTCATATCTGAGTTCCAGTATGGTGAAGGAAATTGCGCATTTTGATGGCAAGGTTGTAGATCTGGTGGCACCCGAGGTGGAAGACGCGCTGCGTGCGAAGGTCAACGCGAATCGTGGCGGCTCCACCATGAAGTCATAAAGGAAAAGGCCAGCAGGGTAACTATAATTGTACCTAGCAGTGCAATGGACAGTACGGTTAGTTGCCAAGGGTACATAGATGTTCCTTCTATTTGTGTTAGTAAGCCGCTGGCTCCGGCCATGACAGGATGCGTGGCGGATTCATTTACGCTTTCCACAAAAGAAGACACAGAACTGCGACTGACGTAAGCGGGAGTTGTATTGCTGACGATGCGGTTAAGTGGGACCCATGTCGCTAAGGTAAGTCCAAAAGCAGTAATCCCATGGAGCACTCGTGACAAGGTGAAGGTGATGCCCTTGTCGGAAGGTCTGGTGACGGCGGTAATTTGAAGCCAGCCGCACAGGCCGCCCCAGCCCAACACAGCACTGATCAGGGCTGCTTGTGTACGGAGATCGTAGGGCAGACGGCTGATTTCATAGGAACCCAAATGGATTTCCATCCAGGCAGGCCATATGAAAGAAAGCGATCCTTGGCCTGTGTATATGGACAGCAGTCGAATTAGTACGGAAAAGAAAATAATGAATCCACCTGTCACCATCAGCGTCTGTACAGCATGGGATACGGTTTCGCCCAACAGTTTTCCGAAACTGCGGCCGTCCCGTTCTCTGGCAGAGTGGGTAGCTTCCCATGCGGATCGGATCAGGGAGGGAGAAGTACGGGAAACTGAGGTGCGCCGTAGGGCAGCTGGCGTTTCCCGTTTTTGCAATTCTTTAGACGATACAGGTAGTCTGGCGGTGATCCAGCCTGCCAGCAGCCCGGAAATCCAGTGAACTGCAAGTAACATCACGCCTGCGGTAGCATTGTGCAGTAGCCCTGTCCCGATGACGAGCAGGATGGTAATCGGATTGCAGAAATGAGCGATAGAGGTTAGACGTCGAAGCTGAAACGCAGTCATATCCTCCTGTTGTGCCCATTGGCGCACTGCTTCCGCAGCAGCGGGGAATCCCGCGGTCAGGCCGAGGGCCAACACCCAGCCGCTTCGCCCGGGTAGACGGAACCAGGATCGCATAAACGGCTCCAGCAGGATACCTAGTCCATGTACTAGACCAAAGGCGATGAGCATTTCGGACAGCATCAAAAAAGGCAGCATGGCTGGGAAAATAATACTCCACCATAGCTTAAGGCCTTGAGTAGAGGCTTGAAATACTTCTTCTGGTGAGGCGACAACAGCCAGTACAAGCAAAATGGCTCCGAGGCCAAGCAGTATGGTTGTCCAATAAGGAGCGGAATGGGCTTCCTTTTGCATCAAAGAATTCACCTCTCATAAATATACTAAGGAGAGTGGGATGCTGTCTCCAGTGTTTATTCACGTTCGTTGTCTTGGGATAGGTTGTTCGTATACGTTGTCGTAAACAATGTATGCTTTTTCGGAAGGCTTGAGAACAGGTGGCGCAGAGGCACTTGGATAAGATAGGAGAAGTTAGGCTGCAAGGGGGGAGAAGCAATGAAACGAATAAACCGGAAAAGAGTTTTTTTTACAACCGGTTATGTCTTAATGCTGGCTGCAATGGTCTATGTGCTGGTCTATATGCCAACCCCTTATCTGATCTATGGACCAGGTGGGGCTAACGAGATCAAACCGATGGTTAAAGTCCGGGAGGGTGACAGCATCGAACGGGGGAGCTTTATGATGACGACGGTATCGGCGCGTTATGCCAATGTTATTATGTTGGGCCTGTCCAAGCTGGACCGCAATTCGGAGATTCAGCGCAAAGAGGATCGTCTGCATGGAAGAAGTGAAGACGAATATGCGGCAGAGCAGGTATGGTATATGGGGGATTCCCAATCTTCCGCGATGGAGGCTGCCTACACCCGTGCCCATGTTCCCTATCGCATTGTGCCAGATTACGTGTATGTATTTAAGGTCCCGGGCTCGAACAGCGTGTTTGAGCCTGGAGATGAAATATTGGAGCTGAACGGCGTGCGAGTGACCGATAATCGTTCCATTCGGAAGGCTTTGGAGGACGAAAAATCGGGAAAAATGGCTAAAGTGAAGCTAAAGCGCGATGGAAAGTTGCTGACCGTTCAAGCTCCCTTAACGACCATCACGGACAGTGAAACGGGTAAGCAACGTTCTGGATTTGGCGTCAGTATTGCCACGGTACAGAAGGTAGAGCCGAAGGATGAACGTAAAACGATTCATTTTACATCTACGGATGTTGGCGGTCCTTCGGCAGGTTTGATGTTTACCATGGAAATCTATAACCAACTGACACCAGGTGATCTGAGTAAGGGATATCGTGTAGCCGGTACGGGTACTATTGATAAGGACGGTCAGGTTGGAGCGATTGGTGGTGCAAAGTATAAAATAGTTGCTGCTGACCGTCAGAGTGCGGATTTGTTTTTCGTCCCTGCGGATAATTATAAAGAGGCGAAGGCCAAAGCTGAGCAAATGGGAACCCGGATGAAGCTTGTTCCGGTTCGCAAGCTTGGCGATGCGCTGAATTATATGGAAAAGCTGCCCATCAAACCATAATGGGCGGTCGCAAGTAATCAGCATACATGTCGCGGATGGCGGGACGTGGCATCCCGGCTGCGTGTATGGCGGCTGCGGCTGTATCCCAGTCCAGCTGAGGATGTGATCCGGCAGACAGCTTGACCCATACCGGAAGGGTGGCTGTCTGCTTCATACGTGCCAGCAGCTCGCGTCCAGCCCTGTTAAAGCCGAGCACGCGGATATAGCCCGGACCTTTCGCCAGCTCAGCAGGAGTCATATCGGTTTTGGCATGATTCAGCAAAATATGTGTACACATCCGCTGAAGCTTCGTACGAGTATAGCGCCTTGTCTTGATCGCGGCGAGCAGGGCCTCCACAGAAGGCTGGGGGAGCGTGTACAGCGATTGCCGCAGACGATGCTCCAGCCCTTCGGTGACCTCGTGCAGCTCCGCCAGCTGCTGCGGGCTACGTGTGATCAGGGCGTTCAGCAACGGCTGGCTGAACGCTTCCCAGTGCAGCGGCGCGCGTTCAGCTTGCCACTCGCGCCGCAAAATCTCCAGTGTCGCCGCAGGTATGTAGAGCGACGCGGCTTCCGGCCCGCCGTCCAGCAGCAGACGGCGGATGGCCGTGGCGCTGGCGATGACTCCGTCCGCAGGGGCCACGGCTTCGTGGTAGCCCGATCCTGTGCGGGCTACCGTGAAGGGCTTGATTGTGCTGCCCAGCCGTTCCAGCGCAATCAAATAATGCAGCCCCAACGTATTGTTGGGCTGCTGCATTAGGGCGGCGAGTGCAGCGCCGTCCGCTCCTTCGGCCGCGAGCGCGGCTGCGGCTCCCGCGTAGGCAGCGGGATAGCTCGTGCCACTGCTTAGGCGCTGCGCGATGCCGGCCTTGAGCTCGGCCGGCTCTGCCGCCAGCACGCGAGCCAGCGCGCGCAGCGGGGCGATGTCTCCGCTCTCGCTGCCGAAGCAGAGCGCGTCGACGATGCCCGTCGCATGGAGCAGGGCGACCGCTCCGCGGGCAAACCATTCTGCGGGCTGGACGGCATAGGCCACAGGCAGCTCCAGAACTAGGTCCACACCCATGGCGAGTGCCATTTCGGTGCGGGACCATTTGTCTGTAATCGCGGGTTCACCCCGCTGAAGGAAAGGACCACTCATCACAGCCACTGTGCGTTGTGCGCCAGTGATGCGAAGAGATTCCTCCCAGTGATGGATATGTCCATTATGCAGGGGATTGTACTCTACAACCATACCGAGTGTTTTCAAGACCGTAGTCGGCTCCTTTCTTAAAGTAGCTTATTGGGTAACCCTTTTGATAATAATGGTTAAGTACCCGTGAATGATTGTTTTCAGGGCAGCTATACTGATTTTTCATCGTCGGCATGAACAAGACCATTGAGACCTGGACGAAAAAGCTTTATACTCGCATTATTGTACACGAAGAGTGGCGGGGGTACGAATACTCATCAGTACATGTTTAGCACAATGCATTTTTACTTCTGCATAAAACTTGTCGAACCATTGGAAAACCGGTGGATTTGTGAGTGGTGTAAAGTGAAAGGTGTTGACAAACGACTCGATCAGTCGGTATAATAATTTTTGTTTGTTTGGAGTGATAGTGATGCAACTATTTTTTCGCAAAGTAGCAACAAGTGACGGTCCTTTTCCTATCCGTGAATCTCTTAATGTGAGTGAATTGGTGGATGATCGTGCTGATGTTACGGCCGTTTCCCCGCTGGAGACCGACTTGGTCGCCGTTAGTCTGGGTCAAGGCTTGATGAGCGTGGAAGGCACGTTGACCGCAGGTCTGGACATGCTGTGCTCACGCTGTTTAAGCCCGATGCACGAGGATTTAAAGATTGAATTCCGTGAACGGTTCAAGCAAACCTCTTCGAGTGTTGAAGAGGAGGATGAAGATGGCGATTTTATCGCAGTGACGGAGGACTCCTTCGACATTGCACCGTATTGTGAAGAACTGTTTGTACTGCATGTGCCGTTTGCGCCTTTGTGCAGTGAGGATTGTCAGGGAATCGCACCAAAGACCGGACAAAACTGGAGTATTGGCTCCGATGACAGTAGCGATGGCAATACGGAAAAGATTGATCCGCGTCTGGCAGGGCTTAAGGATTTTTTTAAATGAGAATTGAGTTCAATTCTGAAAAATCATCATCCGCTTGTGCCGGAGAGTTACTGAACCGATGCGTGGATGTTGCAGGCTTGATTCACCGGCTGTAAGATAATAGCTTCTAGCATTTTCTTTCAGTCTTGAATGAGATAAGAAGTCATACCCGTTATGCGGGGTTGATCTGGTTAAGGAGGTGGGAAGAATGGCAGTACCTCAACGGAGAACATCCAAAACTCGTCGCGACAAACGTCGTACTCACTTTAAACTGGCAGTACCAGGTATGGTGAAATGCTCCGAATGCGGCGAATTGAAACTTGCTCACCATGTGTGCAAAGTTTGCGGAACGTACAAAGCTAGAGAGATCATCTCTCAATAATGTCCGATAAGCGGATTCTTTGGAATCTTCGCAGAAAGAGTAGCGCTTCACTTCAGTGAGGCGCTACTTTTTTTGTCTGCATGCTTCCTTTTTACGTCAGCATGCTATATACTGTTTTAGTACCAGGTTCTAAGAAAGAAGGGCCGAAGGGGTTCCTTTATACATACAAGAAGACAAATCGGCTTGAAGTCTCGCCGTTAGAAAGTGAAGTAAAGTAACCCAAACTGTCGTCTGAACGACAGTTTATTGTAGAGAAAGGAGGCGTCATTGATATCGAACGTTTGCCGAAGAGACAGAGACAGCAGCGGCTGACTCAATTAATTGATGATAATCCGTTCGTAACGGATCAGGAATTGACAAGACAGCTGAAGGTAAGTATTCAGACTATTCGGCTGGACCGGATGGAGCTGGGAATCCCGGAATTGCGGGAACGGCTAAAGCTGATGGCTGAGCGCTCCTACGACCAGGTTCGTTCCTTGCCTTTGCATGAAGTGATCGGGGATATCGTTGATCTACAGTTGGATCGAAGCGGTATTTCGATTTTTGAGATTAAAGAGGAACATATTTTTTCGCGTACTGGCATTGCGCGGGGGCATTATGTATTTGCCCAGGCCAATTCATTGGCCGTTGCCGTGATTAATGATGAGATAGCATTGACCGCGTCAGCGGATATACGCTTTGTCCGCCCGGTTCATTTAGGTGAGAAGTGCATTGCCAAGGCATATGTGCGCTCCAATCCAGAACAAAAAGGGAAGGCTAAAGTGGAAGTCTTTGCCTACGTAGGAGAAGAAATGGTGTTCCAAGGCAACTTTGTCATTTATCGCTCCACGGAGGAAGAGTATAGCGAAGGAGGAAGTCAGCATGCGGATCGCCATTGATGCCATGGGGGGAGATAATGCTCCTGAGGCGACAGTAGAGGGCGCGCTATCTGCGGCGGCGGAATGGAAGGATACGGACATTACGCTGGTTGGTGACCGGGAACGAATTGAATCGGTTCTGAACGGTAGGGCGTTGCCGACGAACCTCAGCATTCGCCATGCATCCGAAACGATAGATGCGCAGGACGAGCCTGTAAAGGCAGTGCGCCGTAAAAAGGATGCTTCGATGGTCGTGGCTGGTCGAATGGTCAGAGAAGGCGAAGCGGATGCCATGATATCTGCAGGTAATACAGGCGCGCTAATGACCACAGGGTTGCTGGTGGTTGGAAGAATGGAAGGCATTGAACGTCCGGCTCTCGCGCCGATGATACCAACGATTGATGATCAGGGTATTCTGGCGCTGGACTTGGGAGCCAATATGGATGCCAAGCCTGAGCATCTTGCCCAGTATGCACTGATGGGGAGTTTGTATCGTCAGAAAGTTCACGGTGTGACTTCTCCAAGGGTGGGTCTGCTGAATGTGGGGACTGAAGCTGGGAAGGGCAATGAACTGACGAAGTTGGCATTTCCACTTATTGAGCAATTACCTGTCAATTTTGTGGGTAATGTTGAATCGAGAGATGTGTTAACCGGGAATTGTGATGTACTGGTGTGTGATGGATTTGCTGGAAATATCATGCTAAAATCACTGGAGGGTACAGCCGGAGCCATATTTTCTCTCTTAAAAGAGCAATTCACCAAATCCTTGAAGACCAAGCTTGCGGCAGCCTTGATTATGCCTGAGCTTCGCAGTCTGAAAGGTAAATTGGATTATAAAGAGCATGGCGGGGCTCCTTTGCTGGGTTTGAGTGGACTCGTCCTGAAAAGTCACGGTTCGTCTGACGGCGTTGCCGTCAAAAACGCGGTAAGGCAGGCTCGTACGGCCTTGCAAAACCGGTTGGTGGAAAGTATATCCAAGGAAATCAGCAGGAAGTGAGTGACGATATGAATAAATTACGGCCGGTTGGTGTTATCGGAACAGGGAAATACGTACCTGAGAAAATTCTGACCAATAAAGATTTGGAAGCAATCGTAGAAACGAGTGATGAATGGATTGTCAGCCGTACAGGGATTCAGGAGCGCCATATTGCGGCTCCAGAACAGGCTACATCTGATTTAGCTTATGAAGCAGCAATTAAGGCGTTGGAGTCCGCGGGTATGACGGCACAGGATCTGGATTTAATTATTGTAGCTACGGTTACACCGGATATGGCGTTTCCGTCAACTGCCTGCATTCTTCAGGACAAATTGGGAGCCAAAGGCGCAGCAGCTTTCGATTTGTCTGCGGCATGCTCGGGTTTTGTATACGGACTAGCTACGGCAACAAGCTTCATTAAGACAGGTATTTATAATAATGCATTAATCATTGGGGCAGACTGTCTTTCTCGGATTACAGATTATACCGACCGCAATACCTGTGTTCTATTCGGAGATGGTGCAGGAGCTGTAGTGATTGGCGAAGTGCCTGAAGGTAGAGGATTCCAATCCTTTGATCTCGGGGCTGAAGGTGCCGGAGGCAGCTTACTCAAGTTGGAAGCAGGAGGCTCGCGTTTGCCTGCGAGTGCAGACACACTGGAAAATAAACAGCACTATATTTACATGAACGGACGCGAAGTGTTCAAGTTCGCGGTTCGTGTTATGGGAACGGCAACGGTTGATGTGTTGGAAAAAGCAGGGCTGTCCAAAGATGATATTGATCTGTTCGTTCCACATCAAGCCAATATTCGCATCATCCAATCGGCGATGCAACGTCTGGATTTACCAGAGGAAAAGGTAGTTGTTAATGTTCATAAATATGCGAATACATCTGCAGCATCAATCCCTCTCGCTCTTGTGGAAGCAGCTGAGGAAGGCCGCATGAAGGAAGGCGACCGTGTATTAATGGTGGGCTTTGGCGGTGGCTTGACCTGGGGAGCGTCGGTTCTTGTCTGGTAATGAGTTGGAAGTTTTGATATAATATTGAATTTGTGTAGTGTTTTACAGGACAAGCATTGGATACAGAGAGGTGCATACACGATGGGCAAAACGGCATTTATATTTCCCGGTCAGGGTTCACAAGCTGTAGGTATGGCTAAAGATGCTTATGAAGCAGTTCCAGCTGCAACAGAAGTATTTCGCCAAGCGGACGAACGGTTAGGGTTCGCACTAAGCACGCTGATTTTTGAAGGGCCGGACACAGCTTTGAAGCAAACATCCAATACGCAGCCTGCACTGTTAACGGCGAGCATTGCGTTGTATGAAGCGTTCAAGGAAAAAATGGGCATTCATCCCGATTATGTGGCTGGACACAGTCTAGGAGAATACAGCGCGCTAGTCGCTTCCGGTGTCCTCGCATTTGAGGATGCGGTTGAGATCGTTCGTACACGTGGCGAGTTCATGGAGCAGGCCATTCCTGATGGGCAAGGCGGGATGGCTGCTGTGTTGGGAGCTGATCGTGAAGCATTGGCAGCATTGTGCCGTGATATTACGGAGTCTGGTCAACTGGTCGAACTAGCCAACATCAATTGTCCCGGACAAATTGTTGTATCTGGTACGAAGGAGGGCGTAGCTGCTGCCGCTGAACGTGTGAAGGAAGCAGGAGGCAAGCGCGCTATTACTCTGGAGGTTAGCGGTCCTTTCCACTCGTCATTGATGAAGGAAGCAGCGACCAAGCTCTCCGGCAAGTTGGGGGCTGTAACTTTCTCCAAAGCTCAGATTCCGGTTGTTGCCAATGTAACAGCTAAACCTGTACGTGAGGGGAGCGAAATCCGCCAACTGTTGGTGGATCAGGTCTATTCTCCGGTACTGTGGGAAGACAGTGTAACATGGCTACTAGAACAAGGTGTTGACACCTTTGTTGAGTTTGGACCGGGAAGTGTTTTGACTGGACTGGTTAAAAAAATCGACAAAACGGTTAAGCTGTATAATATAAGCAGCCTGGAGTCGTTTGCTTCTGTAACGGAAGCCTTGGAGGCCCGTTAAAAGTATAATCATTGCCTTAACGGGTTATATACTTGCAAGGGGGGACTATGATGTCTAAGCCATTGAGTGGAAAAACGGCGCTCGTTACGGGAGCGTCGCGCGGAATTGGCCGTAGTATCGCGCTGGCTCTGGCTGAAGCAGGCGCTAATGTGGCAGTAAACTATGCTGGTAGTGAAGCGGCTGCGACTGAGGTAGCAGAGCAGATTCGTGCCAAAGGTGTAGAGGCTATTACAGTTCAGGCTAATGTCGGTCGCGCTGACGAAGCAGATCAGTTGATCAAGGATGTGATTGGCGCTTGGGGCAAGATTGACATCCTGGTGAATAATGCCGGCATAACAAGAGATAATTTAATCATGCGCATGAAGGAAGAGGAATTCGATCAGGTGATCGAAACGAATCTGAAGGGTGTGTTTAATTGTCTTAAGGCGGCAACACGTCCAATGATGAAGCAGCGTTCTGGCCGAATTATCAATATCTCCTCCGTGGTCGGTGTACTTGGCAACGCTGGACAAGCCAACTACGTTGCTGCTAAAGCAGGGGTAATTGGTCTTACCAAATCCTCTGCTCGAGAGCTTGCGTCGAGAGGTATTACAGTGAACTGTGTGGCTCCTGGATTCATCGATACTGAGATGACGCAGGTACTGGCTGATGATTTGCGTGACAATATGCTTAGCGGTATACCGCTGGCCCGTCTTGGACGGCCTGAGGAAATTGCTGACGTGGTGCTGTTCTTGGCCTCGGATGCTTCCTCATATATGACGGGCCAGACTTTGCATGTGGATGGCGGCATGTATATGTAGTAGCATGTTGCCAATCCGCATGCCCCGATGAAGAGTTGTCAATGAAAACTCTCTTCTATGGCATTTTAATTGTAATTTTCGTATAATACCTAAGAGGAGGTGAGCCGGATGTCCGATGTATTGGAGCGCGTAAAACGCATTGTCGTTGACCGTTTGGGAGCCGACGAAGCCGAAGTTACACTTGAAGCATCTTTTAAAGATGATTTAGGCGCTGATTCTCTCGATGTAGTTGAATTGGTAATGGAATTGGAAGATGAGTTTGATATGGAAATCTCTGATGAAGATGCAGAGAAAATTACAACTGTAGGTGAAGTTGTGAAGTACATACAATCTCATACCTAATTCATGTCATCAAAAGTCCCGTTCTGTTACAGGCGGGACTTTCTCCTAATTATACAGATTGAACTAAAGACGGAATTGCCGTGTGTTTTTGAGTTTGGCTCAGCTTCACTTAGTCAAAGGCTGAGAAGTATGCGGCATTACTAACTTTAGTTGATTCTATATTATTTTTACGCACAAGAGTGTGCGGTCTTAAAATACAATATGCAGTAAACATAGAGGTGATTATCTTTGAAACAACGTGTTGTCATAACAGGAATGGGTGTAATCACTTCGCTGGGACAGGATTTGAACACACTATGGGATAATCTGATGGCTGGAAAATCCGGCGTCAGTGAAATCGAAGCTTTCGATACAAGTGAGTACACTACGAAAATAGCCGCTTCCATTAAAGATTTTAATCCAGAGGATTATATTGAACGTAAGGATGCGCGTAAAATGGACCGCTTTGTGCAGTTTGCGGTTGCTGCTAGTAAGTTGGCGCTTGAGGACAGCGGACTTGTAATCGGAGAAAATGCGGACGCTGAGCGTGTTGGTGTATCTGTCGGTTCCGGTATTGGCGGATTGGGAACTTGGGAAGATCAGCACAACGCGCTGATTGAAAAAGGACCTAAACGCGTAAGCCCTTTCTTCATCCCGATGATGATTGCTAATATGGGTTCCGGTCAAGTATCGATTTCACTCGGTGCTAAAGGCCCTAATACATCACCAGTTACGGCATGTGCCACGGGCAGTCATGCTATTGGCGATTCCTTCCGCATGATTCAGCGCGGTGACGCAGACGCCATGATTTGCGGAGGAGCTGAGGCCACTATTCGTCCGATTGGTATGGCTGGATTTTGTTCCATGCGAGCGATGTCCACGCGTAATGACGAGCCTCAAAAGGCAAGTCGTCCTTTTGATACCGAAAGAGACGGGTTTGTTATGGGCGAAGGTTCAGGTGTTCTTATTCTGGAATCGTTGGATCATGCTTTGAAGCGTGGTGCGCGTATTTACGGTGAAGTGATTGGCTACGGACTTTCTGGTGATGCCCATCATATGACGGAGCCTGATCCAGAGGGAGCGGCGCGCTGCATTAGAATGGCGATCCGTGATGCTGGATTGAATCCTGAAGAGATTGATTATATCAATGCACATGGTACATCTACACCAGTCGGTGATAAATCCGAAACGGAAGCAGTTAAGAAAACGCTTGGAGAGCATGCCTATAAGGTAGCGATCAGCTCAACCAAGTCGATGACAGGGCATTTATTGGGTGCAGCGGGCGGCGTTGAAGCCGTGATCTGTGGTCTCGCCCTTCAGCATCAGACGATTCCGCCAACGATTAATTTGGATAATCAAGACCCGGCATGCGATCTTGATTATGTACCTAATAAGCCGAGAAAAGCGGAACTGAATGTGGTTATGTCCAATTCCTTTGGTTTTGGCGGTCACAATGCTACGGTTATTCTAAAAAAATATGAAGCATAAGGGGTCAGTTCGTTGAGTGGAGACTTGAAGCAATTACAGCAGAAACTTCATATTCAATTCAACAATCGGCAGCTTCTGAAGCAGGCCTTTACGCACGCTTCCTACGTAAACGAACATCGGTTCAGTCAGCATGCAGACAATGAGCGTCTTGAATTTTTAGGTGACGCTGTTCTGGAACTGACGGTGTCCGAGCAATTGTACAATCAGTACCCTAACCGACCCGAAGGCGAACTCACCAAGTTGCGTGCAGCTATTGTCTGTGAGCCTTCTCTGGTGAAATTTGCTGTCGGGCTTGAGTTCGGGCAATATGTACTGCTTGGAAAAGGTGAAGAGTTGACAGGTGGACGTACTCGTCCGGCTCTGTTGGCTGATGTATTCGAAGCGTTCGTAGGTGCGCTTTATTTGGATCAGGGTCTGGAGGCCGTCCGTTCGTTTTTGGAATGTTATATTTTTCCTCAAATTGTATTAAATGGTAAGCTTCAGATGAGTGATTTCAAAACAGAGCTTCAGGAACTGACGCAGCATCATAACATGGGGATGCTTGAATACAAGATTGTAGAGGAGCGCGGACCAGCCCATGAGCGCGAGTTTGTAGCTGAGGTATATATGGACAGCGAACGGCTAGGGGCAGGTACGGGACGCTCCAAAAAAGAAGCTGAGCAGCAAGCGGCGGCAGTAGCTTTAAACCGCTTGAAGCTGGCAGAATCGTAATCGGTACCTGAGCAGCCCGGACGGGTTACGCAAGCAGGGGGCACAAAGTAAGAGCAAAGGGCAGTCCGCGGGGAGTCCCGGCCCGTAATGGCGAATGGACTGCGTTTTGCTCTTTTTTCGTGGCTTTGCTGGTGTAATGTGAGTGTCGGTACTGTGCTTTATACAAGCTAGTTTATGCTACAATAGGGATAATTCATATCAATCAGGTATACGGTGTTGTACAAGCATATTTGAAATGTTAGAGGTGAGATTGAGCATGTTTTTAAAGCGCATTGAGCTGGCGGGCTTCAAATCGTTTGCAGATAAAACGGAAATGGAATTTGTCCGCGGCATTACGGCAGTCGTCGGACCCAACGGAAGCGGAAAAAGTAATATTTCCGACGGAATTCGTTGGGTGCTAGGCGAACAGAGTGCCAAATCACTGCGTGGCGGCAAAATGGAGGACATTATTTTTGCGGGTAGTGATGCTCGTAAGGCTGTTAATTACGGTGAAGTATCGCTTACGTTGGATAATGAAGATCAGGCGTTGCCTCTGGATTTTGGTGAGGTCACGGTAACGCGACGTGTACATCGAAGTGGGGATAGTGAATATTTCATTAATCGGCAATCATGCAGACTCCGAGATATTACAGAGCTGTTTATGGATACAGGCATTGGTAAAGAAGCTTATTCAATTATTGGGCAGGGACGCATTGAAGAAATTCTGAGTACCCGATCTGAGGATCGTCGAGGTATTTTTGAGGAAGCTTCGGGTATCGTAAAATATAAATCGCGTAAAAAAGATGCGGTTCGCAAGCTGGATGAAACGGAGCAAAATTTGCTGCGTATTCACGATTTGGTTAGTGAACTGGAGGATCAGATTGGACCGCTTAAGGAGCAGTCTGAAAAGGCGATTCATTTTAAAGAACTGCGCGGTGAATTGAAATCAAAAGAAATTTCAATGTATGTCCATCAAATTGAACAAATTCATACTTCGTGGAGCGATGCGACTTCCAAACTAGCTCTGTTGCAGCAGGAGCAGCTTCAGTTGTCTACGGTGGTGTCCCGACACGATGCGATGCTGGAAAGCGACCGCAACGAATTGCGCCAGCTGGAAGAGCAGGTAGAGCAGTTGCAAAGGGATCTGCTGCAATACAGTGAAGCGACGGAGAAAAGTGAAGGCTACGGCGAATTGCTCAAAGAGCGCACACGCAATCTGGAGGCTAATCGGGAACAATTGATCTTATCACTTAGCACAAGCGAATCACGGCATTCCGAGCGCAGGAGTGAACTGGATCAGCTGAACGAAAAACTGTCTACACTGAATGTAGAGCTTGACGAGCTGCGTGCGCGGCTGTCTGACGAAGAGGCCAAACTGATTGGTGTTACAGGCGGAATCAGCCAGGAGCAGGAAGAAAGCCTAAAGGGTGGTCTGCTGGAGCTGATGAATCAGATGGCGCAGGCGCGTAACGAAATTCGTTATACAGACCAACAGAAGGAAGCATTGGAACGGCGTGTGACTCGCGTAAGTGACGAATCCGGCAAATGGGAAGCCCAGAAAGTACAACTTGAACAGCGCAAAAAGGGATTGGAAGCTGCGGTTCAGAAGCTGGGGCAGGAAATCAGTAGTTTGCGTAGTGGCTATATTCAAGGAAGTGAAAAGTACCAGGCCCTGCAAAAACTACTGGAAGAAAATCAGGGTACGGTTCGTAAATGGGAACAAAAACGTGAGGCTCAAATTTCACGGCGAGATACAATGAAGGAAATGCAGGATGACTTTGACGGCTTCATGCTTGGAGTTAAAGAGGTATTGAAGGCTGCACGAAAAGAAACCTTGCACGGCGTGCATGGAGCGGTAGCGGAACTGATTCGGGTGCCTGAGCATTTAGAGCAGGCGATGGAAACCGCTTTGGGTGCTTCAGTTCAGCATATTGTGATGGAAAATGAATCCGTATCCAGACAGGCGATCAGTTTTCTAAAGCAACGTCAACTGGGCAGAGCGACATTTTTGCCTATGGATGTTATTCGTCCGCGTCAAATCGGTGCAGGAGAACGCCAAATTGCAGAAGGAGCCGAAGGCTTTGTCGGAATCGGTGCAGATCTTGTTCAGTATGATGATCGATATGCCGGAATTGTAGGCAGTCTCTTGGGGAATGTGGTCATTGCCCGTACGTTGGAAGATGCAAACCGTATTGCGGCCCGTTGCCAATATAGATACCGCGTGGTCACTTTGGAAGGCGATGTTGTCAATGCAGGGGGTTCCATGAGTGGGGGAAGCCAGTTCAAGAAAAATGCTAATCTGCTTGGACGCAAACGTCAGCTGGATCAGTTGGACCAGGACATTGTAGATACGGAGCAGCAAATTGCAAGGTTGCGCCAGAGTGCAATAGATACCAAACGCCAGTTGGAGGAGACACAGACCCGTCTGGACGAGTTGCGCCAGGGCGGCGATGTGAAGCGCGGTGAAGAGCAGCAGATGGCAATGGAACTCAAGCAACTGGAGCATGAACTTCGTCATGTTCTGGAGCAGGTCGCTGCGTCTGGTCAGGAGAAAAAGGGCTTTGATCAGGAAATCAAGGAGCTAGAAACTTCCCGTGAAGAAGCGTTGGTAAAGTTGGCTGCGCTGGAGGAAGAAGAAAAGAAAACGCATCAGGCCATTCACGCTGCTGAATTTGCCCGTAAAGCCAACGAATCTGCCAAAGAGCAGCTGCAGGGAGAGCTCACGAATCTCAAGGTAAGAGAAGGAAAGCTGGACCAAGAGCGCTTTTCTTTGGAAGAGCAGTTGCGCAGATTGCGTGGGGATTATGATACTCTTGGTAAAGATTCGAGACAAAACAAAACCTTGCTTGCTTCCATCGAAGCAGATTTGCTGACCAATGAGCAGGAGACCGTGAAACAGATTGAAAATCTCAATCAATACCGTTTGAAAAAGGAAGAAGCCGCACAGCAACTGGAATTCAAACGGGCTGCACGCAGCAGCTTGTCCAAAAAGCTTGAAGTGGCTGAGAACGACACGAAAGAACAGCGAATTCAGCTCAAGTCAGTGGAGGAGTTGCTTCGTCAAACGGAAATTGGAGTAAATCGGCTTGATGTGGAACTGGAAAACGTTCTGAAAAAATTAAGTGATGATTATGAACTCAGCTATGAGTTAGCCAAGCAGCGTTACCCTATACCGGAAGATATAGAAGGTACGCAGAGCGAGGTAGAGAGGCTCAAACGGGGTATTTCCGCGTTGGGTGAGGTGAATCTGGGTGCCATTGAAGAATACCAGCGTGTGCATGAGCGTTATACGTTTCTTGATGAGCAAAAGTCTGATTTGGTGGAGGCCAAGACAACGCTTTATCAAGTTATTCGTGAAATGGATGAAGAAATGTCCAAACGCTTTAAGACAACGTTCGATGCTATTCGGCGCGAATTTGGAACGGTATTCTCCAAGCTGTTCGGAGGCGGACGTGCTGATCTCGTGCTGCTTGACCCGGAACGCTTGCTGGAGACGGGGATCGACATCGTAGCTCAGCCACCGGGCAAAAAACTGCAAAACTTGCAGCTGCTGTCGGGCGGTGAGCGCGCGTTAACAGCGATGGCGTTACTATTTGCCATTTTACACGTTAAACCTGTTCCATTCTGTGTACTCGATGAAGTAGAGGCTGCATTGGACGAAGCAAACGTGGTGCGTTTTGCCCAGTATTTACGGGAATTCTCGGAGCAGACACAGTTCATTGTAGTCACACACCGTAAGGGCACAATGGAAGAATCTGATGTGCTTTACGGGGTTACGATGGAGGAAGGCGGGGTTTCCAAACTCGTATCTGTCAAGCTGGACAACGATGAAGCTGAGATTGCCTGACATTAAACAACATACTTTCAGACCAACGGAGGGAATCCATGAGTTTCTTTAGGAAATTGAAGGAAAGCATTGCAAACAAAACTGAATCTGTCACAAAACAGTTCAAAGATGGTTTGGAAAAAACACGTAAAGGTTTTGTTGAAAAAGTAACGGACTTGATGATTCGCCGTAAAAAGATTGATGAGGAATTTTATGAGGAACTGGAAGAAATTCTGATCGGAGCGGACGTAGGCGTCAACACAGTTATGAACCTCATTGAAGACCTGCGAGAAGAAGTGAAAAAGCGCAAAATTGAGGACGCATCGGAATTACAGCCTGTATTGTCGGAAAAGCTGTCCGAGTTACTGCGGGGGAATGACAATAGTCAGCTCAAAATGAGCGCTGACGGGATTACAGTCATTCTATTCGTGGGAGTCAATGGCGTCGGCAAAACGACAACCATTGGCAAGTTAGCTCACCGTTTTAAACAAGAGGGCAAAAAAGTATTATTGGCTGCTGGAGATACGTTCCGGGCGGGTGCGATTGAACAGTTGGAGGTATGGGGCGAACGGGCAGGTGTAGAGGTTATTAAGCAGCAATCCGGTTCCGATCCGGCTGCGGTTATGTTTGATGCCGTACAGGCTGCCAAGCAGCGTCAAGTGGATGTTTTGTTGTGTGATACCGCAGGACGTCTTCAGAATAAAAGCAATCTGATGGAGGAACTGAACAAAATTTTCCGCGTGATCCAACGCGAAATTCCAGATGCTCCTCATGAAGTGTTGTTGGTACTTGATGCGACGACTGGACAAAATGCACTTAACCAAGCCAAGCTGTTTGGTGAGAAAAGCGGTGTAACCGGGCTGGTACTAACGAAGTTGGATGGTACAGCGAAGGGCGGGATTGTTGTGGCCATCCGTCAGGAGCTGAATTTGCCAGTTAAGCTGGTGGGCTTAGGTGAAAAAGTGAATGATCTTCAACCGTTTGATTCCGAGCAATTCGTTCATGCGTTGTTTGCGGGGTTGATTCAGGAAGAGACCGTCGAAGCAACTGCTGCAGACGAGGAAGAACAGAACTGATACGTTTAAAGTAGGCTTTCATGTACGTTTGGGACTAAGTAGCCATCCTGTTGCTGTTCAAGTTCGCCCAGATGTATAATGAAAGCAAGAGGTCTGTCGATGCTGTATATGTAATGTATGTTGTATGTAAAATATAAATAAGGAAGCCGGGTGAAAAACCGATGGCAAACACCTATACCTACTCCCGACGGGAAGAAGTAGCCAACGCCATTACACATGGAATTGGAGCCGTTTTAAGCGTGGTAGCGCTTGTGTTACTCATTGTTTTTGCTAGCTTGAAAGGAACCACTTGGCATGTCGTCAGCTTTACGATTTACGGGATTACGATGTTGCTGTTGTACACCAATTCAACGTTGCTTCATAGCCTGCGTGAAGGGAAAATGAAGGATTTGTTCGAAATATTCGATCATTCTTGCATTTACCTGTTCATTGCAGGTAGCTACACCCCGTTTATGCTCGTTGCACTGCGAGGTACTCTGGGATGGACACTGTTTGGAGTGATTTGGGGGATTGCACTGTTTGGTGTGTTGTTCAAGGCGTTCTTCACCAAGCGCTTCCTGTTTATGTCTACCGTGTTTTACATTGTGATGGGCTGGCTCATCACAATTGCCTGGAATCCTCTGGTTGCGACTGTTCCCGCCGGAGGGATGACGTTATTGTTCGTAGGTGGTCTTATGTATACGTTGGGCACGATTTTCTATGTGTGGCGGGCATTTCCATATCACCATGCGATCTGGCATCTGTTTGTTTTAGCAGGCAGCATACTTCATTTTCTGGCTGTTCTGCTGTATCTTACTCCAGTAAGGGTTTAAGTAACAGTGGGCAAAAAGCCGATCCGTACTTCCGTTTGAGGGCAGTGGATCGGCTTTTTTTTGTATGACAAGGGATAACGCTTGACATCTTCTTTTCTTTTATGTATCATAAGGAACGTTGAAAAGAACTGTAAAGTGTTTTTCCTTGACGATGGAGGTATACAAGATGAGTCAGGAGAATCGGCTGGAAAAGACAAACCGGATTAACCGACTGTTTGACTTCTATGAACCTCTGCTTACAGAGAAGCAACAGATGTTTTTAAAATATTACTTCCATGATGATTTTTCTTTAGGGGAAATTGCATCGGAATTTCAAATTAGCCGTCAGGCAGTATATGAACATATTAAACGTGCTGAACAGGTATTGGAAATGTACGAGGAAAAGCTTGGTTTGCTAAGCAAGTATGAGCGTAGAATCCAAGATCTCGAAGAATTAAATAAGACGTTGTATGAGGCATTCGGTAAAATCGGTGAGTCCGATGAAGGCATTCTGCAACATGTTCATCAAATTGTAAATCGCCTGCAGGAACTGTAGGACATATAGATTAAGAACAAACAACCCTGGTAGACAAGGAGGTGCGAAAGTATGGCATTTGAAGGATTATCGACTCGCTTGCAAAATGTATTCAGTAAACTGCGCGGTAAAGGGAAAGTGTCTGAGGAGGATGTAGCTCAGGCGATGCGTGAAGTACGATTAGCTTTGCTTGAGGCGGACGTTAACTTCAAGGTTGTAAAGGACTTTATTGCCAAGGTAAAGGAGAAATCCGTTGGTAAGGAAGTGATGGACAGCTTTACGCCAGGCATGGTCATCATCGACATCGTGAACAAGGAACTGACCGAGTTGATGGGGGGCAGTCAGGCCAAGCTTGCCAAAGCAAACAAACCGCCTACGGTCATTATGATGGTGGGTCTCCAGGGCGCAGGTAAGACGACGACGTCTGGTAAACTGGCGAAATTACTGCAAAAGCAAAATCACCGTCCATTGCTTGTAGCTGGTGATATTTATAGACCAGCCGCGATCAAGCAACTTCAGGTTCTTGGGGAGCAGATTAATACTCCTGTATTTACTTTGGGAGATCAGACAAGCCCTGTAGAAATTGCAAAACAGGGTTTGCAGCATGCTAAGGATAATGGTAATGACTACGTTATTATAGATACTGCTGGTCGTCTTCATGTTGATGAAGAGCTCATGGAAGAGTTGCGCCAGATTCATACCAACGTCAACCCGGATGAAGTTCTACTGGTTGTAGATAGCATGACGGGGCAGGATGCGGTTAACGTTGCGGAGCACTTTAATAATAGCCTGGAGCTAACGGGAGTTGTACTGACGAAGCTGGATGGTGACACTCGTGGTGGTGCAGCTTTATCGGTTAAAGCTGTGACGGGATGTCCGATCAAGTTTGCTACATTGGGTGAAAAGCTGGATGCGATGGAGCCGTTTCATCCTGAACGGATGGCTTCACGGATTTTAGGCATGGGTGACATGTTGTCCCTGATTGAAAAAGCGCAGTCCAATATCGACGCCGATAAGGCGAAGGAAATGGAACGGAAAATGCGTAATGCCGAGTTTACTTTTGAAGATTTTCTGGAGCAAATGGATCAAGTTAAGAAGCTTGGCCCAATCGACCAGATTCTTGATATGATTCCCGGTATGGGCAACATGAAGCAAATGAAAGATATCAAAGTGGATGACAAACAGATGGGCCGGATTGAGGCTATCGTTCATTCTATGACCACACAAGAAAAGCAAAACCCAGATATGATTAATCATAGCCGTCGCAAACGTATTTCTGTAGGCAGCGGAACATCACTGGCTGAGGTAAATCGTCTGATAAAGCAATTCGACGAAATGCGTCGCATGATGAAGCAGTTCTCAGATATGATGGGACCTAAGGGTGGCAAAAACAAGGCTATGAAGCAGTTGAAGAGTATGGGTAAAGGTATGAAGTTTCCTTTCCGCTAAGGCCAATAGGCCCTTGGAATTATGGGATAACAATATACAGTCTACTTTTTGAAGGAGGTGAATTTTCGTGGCAGTTCGTATTCGTCTGAAACGTATGGGTGCACATAAAGCTCCTTTCTATCGCGTCGTGGTATCTGATTCTCGTTCCCCGCGTGACGGTCGTTTTATCGAAGAAATCGGTTACTACAACCCAATCACAGTACCAGCGGTTGTAAAAATTGATGAAGATAAAGCGCTGAAATGGTTGCAAGATGGTGCACAAGCATCCGACACAGTCCGTAACTTGCTTAGCAAAGCGGGCGTAATGAAAAAGTTTCATGAGTCTAAACTACAGAAATAAGGTGCTGATACGGAGGGTCAACCATGGAAGAATTAGTGATAATCATTGCTAAGGCTTTAGTCGATCATCCGGAAGATGTAACCGTGAAGACCTTGGAGAAGGATCGGCTTGTTGTATATGAGCTTAGTGTGCATCCTGAGGATGTAGGCAAAATCATTGGTAAGCAGGGTCGTATCGCCAAGGCGCTTCGCACTGTGGTTGCATCAGCAGCCGTTAAGATGGATAAACGGGTTACCGTAGACATCATATCTTAAAGATATACGAAAGTGGGTTAGGATGTATGTCCTAACCCTTTTTCGTACATGATGAAGATGATATGGAGCGGGACCGATTACAAGCAGGAGGAACACGATGCAACAATTGTTTAATGTCGGAAAAATTGTGAACACCCATGGAATCCGTGGGGAGCTTAAAATATTAACGACGACAGATTTCCCAGAGGATCGCTTTGCTAAAGGTAGTGAACTTTTGATTGTTCCGGCTGAAGGTAAAGCCCCGATTCCCGTAACTATTGAAACAGCGCGTTTTCAAAAAAATATGGTTGTCGCTAAATTTAAGGAATATCACAATATCAATGAAGTTGAAAAATATAAAGGTACTTTGTTGAAGGTATCTGCTGATCGGTTAGGCGAATTGGAAGAAAATGAATTCTATTTTCATGAAGTAGTCGGCATGGAAGTGGTGACCGAAGACGGAAATGAGCTCGGCGTGGTTAAAGAAATTTTGACTCCGGGAGCCAATGATGTATGGGTAGTCAAAATGCCTAAAGGCAAGGAACTGCTATTGCCGTATATAGAGGATGTTATTTTGGATGTAAACGTGCGCGAAAAACGGGTTACGGTACGGTTGATGGAAGGTCTGCTGTAATGCGGGTAGATGTGCTGACCCTGTTTCCAGAGATGTTTGATGGAGTATTTAATGCAAGCATTCTGGGAAAAGCAAGGGATAAGGGAATTGTATCACTGCAAGCGGTTAATTTTCGTCAGTATGCCGGCAACAAGCATGGACAAGTGGATGATACGCCCTATGGCGGTGGGGGCGGCATGGTTTTGAAGCCTGACCCTATTTTTGCTGCCGTGGAAGCGCTGTTGGATAAATCAGAGGAATCAACATTAGAAACTGCCGATGAAGTTATTCAACATGAAGGGATAGAACGTAACACAGACATAAAATCTCCGCGTATCATTTTGATGTGTCCACAAGGCGAGACTTTTACGCAAAAGAAAGCGGAAGAGCTGGCCAAAGAGGACCATCTTATTTTTATATGTGGGCATTATGAGGGTTATGATGAGCGTATTCGAAAGCATTTGGTGACGGATGAGCTTTCTATCGGAGACTATGTGTTGACTGGTGGTGAGCTTCCAGCCATGGCCGTCATTGACAGTGTGACACGGTTGCTACCAGGAGTGCTGGGGAACGAAACGAGTGCGGTAA
Source organism: Paenibacillus sp. FSL H8-0168 (assembly GCF_038592955.1). NCBI lineage: Bacteria > Bacillati > Bacillota > Bacilli > Caryophanales > Paenibacillaceae > Paenibacillus > Paenibacillus sp. FSL H8-0168. The sequence goes on from NZ_CP151948.1 coordinate 2,207,722, forward strand.
CGGACTCGTTTAGTACCGGGCTGCTGGAGTACCCCCATTATACCCGGCCTGCGGAGTTTCGGGGCTGGAAAGTTCCTGATGTACTCCTGTCAGGGCATCACGTCAATATTGATTCTTGGAGACGCCAAGAGGCGTTACGTCGCACGATGGAACGCCGACCAGACCTGTTGGAACAGGTTGAACTGACAGGCAAGGAGCGCGTGTGGGTTGAGGAGCAGCGCAAATCTGACTGTTTGGGGGATAAGCAATAAAGCGTCTTAGGCATGAGTGGATTTGAAAGCAGGCAGTGACCTGTTTTATAATGGAGTCAATTAAATAATGTTTGGTCAAATCCCTTTTTGTTGTTGCAATGCGGTATCCTCCATGATACAATACATCTGTTGTGTGTAATACGGTGGTCCTCTGTGGATGATGAAGGAAACGGTTGTGTTTCCAGAAGAAGCATGAACACCTGTACGGAAGGAGGGAGTCATAGATGAATATCGTCCAAGCGATCACTGAAGAACAACTGCGTAAAGATTTGCCTAACTTTCGTCCTGGTGACACTTTGAAAGTGCACGTGAAAGTTATTGAGGGAACTCGTGAGCGTATCCAGTTGTTTGAAGGTGTTGTCATTAAACGCCGTGGTGGTGGAATCAGTGAGACTTTTACAGTTCGTAAAATTTCTTACGGTGTAGGTGTGGAAAGAACTTTCCCGCTTCATTCCCCAAAAATCGATAAAATCGACGTGGCTCGCCGTGGTAAAGTGCGTCGTGCGAAGCTTTATTATCTTCGTGAACTGCGCGGTAAAGCAGCGAGAATTAAAGAAATTCGTCGTTAATACAACGAAAAACGAAAGGGGCTTGGTTACAAGCTCCTTTCGTTTTTTCTACGTACATAGGGAACTGTGGATTATTGACCGTAAAGAGAGGACAGTGAGCTATGGAGCAAGAAGTAGGACAAGGAGCTGTACAGCAGCCAACTGATCAGGATGGTACGCCCAAGCGTAAACCAAAAAATGAGATTTTTGAGTGGCTCAAGGCCATCATTATTGCGTTAGTGCTTGTCTTTTTAATCCGCTGGCTTCTCTTTAAGCCGTTTATTGTGGATGGCCCGTCGATGCAGCCTAACTTTCATACCGGAGAACGCGTCATTGTGAATGAGATTTTGTATGATTTCCGTGCCCCTAAACCAGGCGAAGTGATCGTGTTTCATGTGCCGGAGGAAGGAAGAGACTTTATCAAACGCGTCATTGCCGTTGAAGGAGATACGGTCAAGGTAGAAGGTGACACAATTACAGTAAATGGCAAGCCGATTCAGGAATCTTACCTGAAAGCTCCTTTGGAAGAAGCGCATCAAAATGGCGAGCTTTACAACAAGTTTACAAATTTTCCAAATGAGAAGTTTAAGGATGGAAAAGTTCCGGCTGGGCATATTTTTGTAATGGGAGATAACCGTTCCAATAGTACAGACAGTCGGATGATCGGATATATTGATTTGAAAGAAGTCGTGGGTCGGGCTGACGTTATTTTCTGGCCGGCGAAAGATATGCAGTGGATTAACCACTAGAATAACTAATAAGCAGCATAGCTGCCGTAATCCTAACGAAGAGCCTAAGGGTAAAAAGTAGGAGTTACGATCAATGGGGTGATGACGGTGACGATTCAATGGTTCCCTGGTCATATGACCAGAGCTCGCCGCCAAATTGAGGCAAAATTAAAGTTAATTGATTTGGTCATTGAGCTGATTGATGCTCGATTGCCGCTCTCCAGCCGAAATCCAATGATTGATGATATTTTGCAAGGCAAGCCGCGAATGATTATTTTGAATAAAGCAGATTTGGCGGACCCGGTAGTATCACAGCAATGGATTGCCTATTTTAAGGAGCAGGGGCATGTGGCCTTTCCGGTGGATGCCACAACTGGGACGGGACTAAAAGAAATTCCGATTCAGGCCAAGCTGCTGCTTAAGGAAAAGATAGATCGGCAGATTAGGAAGGGAATGAACCCGCGTCCTATGCGTGGGTTGATTGTTGGTATTCCGAATGTCGGTAAATCGACACTGATCAACCGAATGGCGGGACGTAATATTGCAGCTACGGGTGACCGTCCAGGGGTAACGAAGGCACAACAGTGGATCAAGATTGGAGAAATTGAATTGCTGGATACACCAGGGATTCTATGGCCTAAATTTGAGGATCAGAATGTAGGCTATCGTCTGGCAGTTACAGGTGCGATCAAGGAAGAAATTCTGAATGTCGAGGATATTGCCTTTTTTGCGACTAAATATTTGGTTCAGTACTATTGGGACGCACTGGCAGAGCGCTTTGAGCTCACCGAACGTCCTGAAGATACAGAAAATCCTGATGAAATTGTCAACGTTATGGAAGCGATCGGACGTAAACGTGGCTGTATTGTTAGCGGCGGACGTGTAGATCTCGAAAAGGCGTCAAAAATCATTTTGCGTGAGCTGCGTGCAGGGAAGCTGGGACGATTCAGTTTGGAAGCTCCTTACTGATTTTACTGGTACACCGATGCAGAACATAGCATTTTGTGGCAAGGAAGAACCTTCCCCATCTCTCCGGAGAGGAGGAAGGTTTTTTTGGTATTTGAAGGCAGTTAGAAAAGGGTTTTGGACGGTGAAGGTCTGTGGTAAGCTGAATTCAATCGCTAGAGCTACGGCATGAATGACGCGTTAAACTACATATAGATGGGCAGGTATTGAATATGGAAAATAAAGAGATTGTAGTGAAGGACATGCTACATTATGAAAAAAAATGCTGGGAGCAGTCTTGTGAGCGGATTGCAGGTATTGACGAGGTAGGTCGTGGATGCCTGTTTGGTGATGTTGTGGCCGCAGCAGTCATTTTACCAGTGGGTGAGTTACTGGAAGGTGTGGATGATTCCAAAAAATTGACGGACAAGAAGAGAGAAGCATACTACGAGCTGATTATGGAGAAGGCTATTGCTGTAGGAGTTGGCTATGTAGACGCGCAGACGATTGATGATATCAATATTAAACAAGCAGCTCGTTTGGCTATGAAGCAGGCTATTGAGGCTTTACATGTGTCTCCTGATTATTTACTGGTGGATGCAGAAAAGGTAGATGTGCCTATTCCTCAGCTCTCTATTATTAAAGGAGATGCCAACAGTCAGTCTATTGCGGCGGCATCTATCATCGCCAAGGTAACCCGTGATCGGCTGTGCAAAGGTGAATGGGATGCGAAGTATCCGGAATATGGGATCGGTATACATAAAGGTTACGCTACCAAGTTACACAGGGAACAAATTTTGGCGCTAGGACCTACAAAGATGCATAGACGCAGCTTTCTGGGCAATTTGTTGACGGAGCAACCGACGCTGTTTGATCTGTAGTTGCTTATTATGAATCAGGACAATGCCGATATAAAGTATAACTAATACCATAAGCCCCTTTGAATGGGGGAGAGTGAGAGGAGGGGCGATATGAACATCGGATCTGTATTTCGTGGATTACTTGGAGATGTGAAGGCTGGAGAGGCTAAAAAACTTGATATGCAGCCAGGTCAGGTTGTACGAGGAGTCGTGCTAAAGGTGTCTGAGGACGGCAGCGAGGCTGTGTTGCAAATACAAGGTTCTCAGGTCAGGGCAAAGCTGGAGACCCCTCTTCAACCTGGACAGACTACAACGTTTCAGGTTCAACCGGCTTCCCCCAGCGGAATGACGGTGCTTAAGCCTCTGAACGATGTGACCAATACACCACAGCAAACCGTAGCGCTGACAGATGTATTGGAATCGGTGGGACTGCCGGATACAGCTCAGAACAGGGAGCTTATACAGGCAATGCAAAAGAATGGTGTGCCGTTGACATCTGAAAATGCGGCCTCTTTGCGAGAAGCTATGGCGAAGCAAAACGGCAATGTACAATTGGGAACGTTTGTGCAGGCGGCGGCAGTTGCCTTTCAGCGGGGACTTCCATTGACGGCAGAAAGCATAAACGGATTGCGTCAAGCGATGTTTGGGCCTCCTTTAAATGATCTGTTGTCTTCGCTGGAGCAAGAGCTTGAAGCGGTATTAAAGCAGCAAGGACAGGGAATATCCACTGACCGTTCAGTGGCGGAATCAACAGCTATAAAGAGCGCTGATCGAATGCCTGCTAGTCCAACAGGTGCTTCTTCCGGGGTGGTTGTAGATGGACAGGAAGGCCAAGCTCCCATACTGTCCAAGGATGCTTCTACCGCTGCAAAGCAGGCAGAAGCTGGACAAACCACAGGCGGCAAGGAATTGTTAAAAGGGACTCAAGCAGCCAACCTTGCTGCTGCAGTGAGTGAAGCGAGTGCTTTAGCAACAGATTCAGATACTGTGACGGGAGCTACATCTGCAGCCAAAGGGACTGCTCCAGGAGAAGCGGAGGCAGTCAATGGACGCGGAGCGACAGTGGCATCGGAAGCTAGCGTAAATGCTCGAGAATCGGATGCTAATGCATTAAATGGTCCCCGCACCAGAGTGGAGCAGTCACAGCAAGCCACTGCGGCAAGCACACAGCTTAAGGATGCGGATGGTGCTCCAGCGGCTGCCACGGCAGAGCCTGCGGGGGCAAAGACAGCCTTAAACGCGGCCACGGCTGACCGTCCCACCGCACAGCAGGCTGGTGCCCCTGTGCCGCAATCCACAGCAGGTAACACTGCTGCGCCAGAGGTGCCGCTCCAGCGGCTGCGCACGTTGCTGCAAGAGCTACGCGCGGCGGTGCCGCCCGCACTGGGCACAGCTGCGCCGGAGCAGCCCGCAACGGAAGTGGCGCAGCCAACGGCTGGCGCCTCACGAGCCGCAGACGCCGCTGCGTCGCAGCCTGCGGCGTCCAGCACGCAGCTTCCCCCCACGGAGGACCCGTGGGTGGGCCGCGTACTGAAGCTGCTCGGTGCAGAGCACGAGCAGCAAGTACACCGCGCGACTACACAGGTCGCGCAAGGGGCGGCGGCACGTATGGAGCCGCCAGAGGGAATGCCGCAGCCGCTGCCGGGATTAGCGGCTGCGTCTGGGGACACGGTGTCAGCAGACGCAGACACCGTAAAAGGGGCGCTGCTCCAGCTGATGAGCAGTGACGATCTGCCGCCCGCTTTGAAAGAGGCGGCCCAGCAGGTTGTACAGCACCTGACAGGTCAGCAGTTGCTACTCAATACAGACCGAACGGCGCCTTTTGCCCAAGTACACATGTTTATACCGTTCGTTGGAACGGACGGTCGTGAAACAGCTACGATCCAGATTCAGTCCCGCCGCGGCAAACGTGGAGAGCTGGACGCCTCCAACTGTCGTCTTTGGTTTGATTTGGACATGAAGGGGCTTGGACCGACCCTGGTAGATGTCCAGGTTGTAGATCGGATTGTAAGTGTCAAGCTCCATAATGATCATGAATGGGCGGCTTCGTTGTTAACCAGTGGGCGTGAGTCCATTCACACAGCGTTGGAGTCACTAGGATACCAACTTCTATCGCTTCGTACCGAGCCTATGCCCATAAGGACTGAACAGAACAGTCTCGCCTCTTCTGAAGTACAAAGCTATGTGCCTCAGCCGTATAAAGGAGTCGATCTTAAAATATGAAAGAGCCGTTGGAACCTCCTTCTCCTTCCATAAAGAAGGCGGTCGCCCTTAAATATACGCCTGGCGAGAGCGAAGCACCGATTGTCGTTGCCAAAGGGAGCGGCCGTATTGCGGATAGCATTTTAGAAAAAGCTAAAGAACATGGTGTTCCAGTACAGGAGGATGCCGCGCTGGTTGAAGTACTATCCAAACTCGATTTGGACGAACAAATTCCTGCTGAGCTCTATCAGTTGGTGGCAGAGGTGCTTACCTATATATATCAAATGGATAGGCTTGCATCAAAGGATGACTGGTGATGTCGAATGAAATGAAGGCTGGAGGCAAGGATCAACGGAAAGCCAAAGGAGCGATGGGCGAAGAGGCAGCGGCTTTGTTTTTAGAAAACTTGGGTTACCGTATCATAGAGCGTAATTGGCGATGCCGCAGTGGTGAAATAGATCTGATTGCCAAGCAGGAGCATACACTCGTGTTTATTGAGGTACGTAGTCGAAGTAGCTCCAAATATGGAACGCCAGCAGAATCAGTTACTGCGCGTAAAATAGCCCAAGTTCGCCAAACAGCCGCTGTATATTTGCATATGAACGGGATTGGAGATGCTCCAATCCGCTTTGACATGATTTCTGTACAATTAACTGACGAAAAGGCAGTTGTTACGGACCATTTAATAGGCGCATTTTAAACGAGTAAGAGCTTATACAAAGGTAAGAGTGCGGGACTGAATTCATATGTGCAGGTTGACAGGAAGGAAAGCTACAGGTATATTTTATTGAGAATAGTTATCATTTTCATCTTAAAATGAATATCTAGAAGTTGTACCTGTGAAGGAGGATTTACGTGACAAAGCATACCTTTAGCGAACATGTCATAGATGTAATTCAGGAACGCCGGACGATTAAACGATTTAAATCCGACTCCATTCCGGTAGATACGATCAAAGAACTGCTGGACGTCGCTGTGTGGGCTCCTAATCATAAAATGCGTGAACCGTGGCGTTTTCTGTTATTTGCTGGTGAAGGACGGAAAAAGCTTGCAAAAGCAATTGCAGCCGATATCGGTAAGGACAACAAGTTTGAGAGCGGCATTTTGCACAACCCGATCCAGCTTTTAGTAGTATTGGAAGAAGACCCGCGTCAAGCGGTTTGGGATGAGGATTTTGCAGCGGTCAGCGCGCTTGTACAAAACTTTATGCTTGCCGCATGGAGCAAAGGAATCGGAACGTTTTGGGTGACAAAGCCATTTTTGTATTCGCCTAAGTTCCGTGAGCACTTGGGAATTCAACCGGGTGAGAAGGTAATAGGAATGATATATGCAGGCTATCCTGACGTTATCCCGGAATCAAGGCCACGTACTCCGGCAGCCGACAAGCTGACCTTGTTTGACAAATAATCTGTCGTCAGATAAACTTAGTCAAGAATTTTGAAAGCATGGTTCGGAGCTAAAAATTCGAACATCACATTTGCAAAGAATGAAAATTTGGAAGCACCTTTTTTCATATATGCAATGATTCCCGAGAGGGAGCATTCCAATATGAGGAGAGGTGCTTTTTGATATGTATGGAAAATTACACGGAGCTTGTTTGTATGGAATAGATGGCGTTCTGATTGAAGTTGAGACTGATTTGTCCAATGGCTTGCCTCAGACAGCGATTATAGGATTGCCGGATTCGGCGATTCGAGAGGCAGTGGAGCGTGTCAGAGCAGCAATTAAAAACTGTGGCTTTAAATATCCGTCCCAGCGTGTCACGATTAATTTAGCTCCTGCTGATTTGCGTAAGGAAGGTTCATCTTTTGACCTTGCTATCGCTTTAGGGTTGCTGACGACCAGTGAACAGGTCGTTTTACCCGCGGGAGAACGAACGTTGTTTATTGGCGAGCTGGCGCTGGATGGCAGTATTCGCCCTGTGAATGGGGTACTGTCCATGGTTGATCTGGCCAAGCGAGAAGGATTCAACTCCGTGCTGCTTCCCCAGGAAAACGCAAGCGAGGCTCGTCTGATTACGGGTATACGTATTTACGCTATACGGCATTTAGCAGATCTTATTCCGATTGAAGATCATGCACAAGGCACTGTTGATAGCCAAGCAACAAATCAGAGTTGTACTGCCAGTAAACAAGTCATGATCTGTTCCTATGACCATTTACCTCAGGCAGAGCATATACCGTTGTGTGAAAAAGAAGGGATAACTAACAACATGGAGGATTACAGCGATGTGTTGGGTCAGTTGCACGCCAAGCGTGCGTTAGTCATCGCTGCAGCCGGAATGCATAATATCCTGCTTATGGGACCGCCGGGGGCTGGGAAAACAATGCTCATCCGCAGATTGCCATCTATCCTTCCGCCTTTGACTGAAAAGGAGGCGCTTGAAGTCACCAAAGTATACAGCGCTGCCGGGAAGTGGAAGGAGTCATCGCCTCATCTGATGAATATTCGTCCCTTCCGTTCGCCTCATCATACGATCTCTGCTGCTGGTTTGGTGGGTGGGGGAGGTATACCCAAACCAGGAGAAATCAGTCTTGCACACCGGGGGATTTTATTTCTGGATGAGTTGCCTGAGTTTAGCCGTCATGTACTAGAAGTGCTGCGTCAACCTTTGGAAGACCACAATGTTACGATCAGTCGTTCACGTGCTGTTTTTAAGTATCCGGCGCATTTCTTACTTGCTGCCTCTTTAAATCCGTGTCACTGTGGCTTTTTCGGAAATGATACGGAACATCAGCGCTGTACCTGTTCACCTGCAGCAGTAGCCCGCTACCGTTCACGTATTTCTGGTCCACTGCTGGATCGGATCGATCTTCAGCTTGAAGTATCGCAGCCAAAGGATTGGCGGGAGGAAAAAGAATCATTGTCGTCCGCTGAAATGCGAAGGCAGGTGCTGGCTGCTCAAGCGATACAAATCCACAGATACAGCAAGCTTCCCTTTTCATGGAATAGTGAGCTGTCTGGTCAGATGCTTCGTAAATATGCCGTATTAGAAAAAAATGCAGCAGAGTTGCTTGACCAGACAATGGACGCACTCGGTTTAAGCATGCGCGCGTATGATCGAATTCTCAAGCTTTCGCGTACCATTGCAGACTTACATGACTCAGAAAAAATTTTGACTTCACATGTGGCTGAAGCTATTCAATACCGCCACATGGATAGAGCAAATGCCAGTTTTCCTGAAAGTTAAAAAGGCGATAAAACTTAATAGTTATAACACATTATTTTTATGAAAGAGTTTTTCCAAGGGGTATGATAGAAAGTGGAAAAAAGAGCAAAAAAAAGCTCCAGGCAAAAAGACCTGGAGAAGAAAAATAAGATTATGACAATAGTGATTATACTATGAGTATATCATTTTCGTATATACGATTATGCATCATCTCCCATGTTACTTGATGGAAAAAAACAAACAGTCTTTAAGGAATGGATAGCTCAAAGGATAATAAACCCCTCGACCAAAACGGTTGAGGGGCTTGTTGTGAACTTTATTCTAACGAAACGATTGAATCCATGAAGAGAGATGAGACGTCCCCCTACATAAGCTTAAGGAAATCTAAGTTACAAAACGTTCAGTTTCACTTCAATATTACCGCGAGTAGCGCGGGAGTATGGACATTGTTCGTGCGCGCCTTCCACCAGTTTTACTGCAGTTTCATGATCGACGCCTTTTACCAGTACGTCGAGACTTACTCCGATTCCGAAGCCGCCGTCTTCCACTTTGCCGAAATGGACCGTAGCTGTTACTTCAGTACCTTCATGCTTAATACGTTGCATGCGAGCAACCATATTTAGGGCACTGTCAAAGCAAGCGGAATAGCCTGCTGCGAACAATTGCTCTGGATTCGTACCTGCACCGCCTGCGCCGCCCATTTCTTTTGGGGTATCAATATCTAAACGAAGTTCAGGGGAAGAAGACTCGATATAACCGTTACGTCCACCAACCGCTTTTACTGTTGTTTCATACATTTTTTGTTGAATGGTCATCATAATCCAATCACTGCCTCTCGCTCAATTTATATTTTACACAATTTAATTTATCAAAATAATTATTGTTTGTAAAGTATTTTGTGCAATTAGCATGTATTTTATTATATAATGTGCTAAAATAATGACGAAAGTAGGTGATCAGACAGCATGAAAGACAATCCTAATGAAGGTACAGCGTTGAAACTTGATAATCAGTTATGCTTTGCCATATATGCATGCTCCAGAGAGATTACGAAGCTATACCAGCCTTATCTGGAAAAGCTCGGTGTGACGTACTCGCAATATTTGGTACTTATCGTGCTCTGGGAGCGTGAAGAGTGTACAGTGAAGGAATTGGGTGAGGCACTATATTTGGACTCCGGCACACTAACTCCGCTATTGAAGAGATTGCAGAACGCTGGGCTTATCGATCGAAAGCGTTCCACTCAGGATGAGCGTAAGGTGCTGATTTCTTTGACGACAGAGGGAAGCGCATTACGGGAAAAAGCTCTGTCCGTACCAGGGTGCATCCAGGAAAAAACAAGTATGACTCATGATCAATTTGGGTCGCTTCTGCTCCAGTTCAATGATCTGCTCGATCGTGTTCATCAAGCTAATGTACAAATTGAAAAATCATAAGGTGTTTTCAGTTGCTCTTGCGAATCTTATGGCATGAGTTGTTCTCAGCTGAAAGAAAAAATACCTAATAATGCTTGAAGAATTAAAGTGCCTCTTAATGTGGATTAGGTAATCCCATGTTGTAGAGGTGCTTTTTTTGTGTGAATTTGTATTAAGAGAAATATCCAATAATATCCAAACATTCGATTTTGGGAATGATAATGATATCAAAATACTGTAATTCATGAGGTTAAATTATAAGGAAAGCGTTTTAAAAACATGTTACAATGATGTAGGTTTAGTATAGATTTCCTTGTGAACCGCCCTTGTTGCAGTCATGTTGATAGGAGGATTCCAGAATGAATATCCATGAATATCAGGGTAAAGAAGTATTGAAGCAGTACGGAGTGGCTGTACCGAACGGTAAGGTTGCCTATACGGTGGAGGAAGCCGTTGCTGCGGCAGAATCGCTTGGAAGCGCTGTTACGGTGGTAAAAGCACAAATTCACGCTGGTGGACGCGGTAAAGCGGGTGGCGTGAAAGTTGCCAAAGGTTTGGATGAGGTGCGGACTTTTGCTTCTGAAATTTTGGGTAAGGTGCTGGTGACGCATCAGACCGGACCTGAAGGTAAAGAGGTCAAACGCCTTTTGGTTGAGGAAGGCTGCGATATTCGTAAAGAATATTACGTCGGCGTTGTCGTAGATCGTGCGACTGGACGTATCGTAATGATGGCCTCAGAAGAAGGCGGTACGGAAATCGAAGAGGTGGCTGCAGCCACTCCGGAGAAGATTTTTAAAGCGGTTGTTGATCCAGCGATTGGGCTTCAGGTGTATCAGGCACGTAAGTTGGCGTATGACATTAATATCCCAAATGAACTGGTAAACAAAGCGGTCAAGTTTATGCTGGCACTATACGAAGCTTTTGTGGACAAGGACTGTTCGATTGCAGAAATCAATCCCTTAGTCGTTACGGGTGATGGGAATGTACTGGCGTTGGATGCCAAACTGAATTTTGATTCTAATGCGTTGTTCCGTCACAAGGATATTTTGGAATTGCGTGATTTGGATGAAGAGGACGAGAAGGAAATTGAGGCATCTAAATACGATCTAAGCTATATCGCTCTGGACGGAAATATTGGCTGTATGGTCAATGGTGCGGGCTTGGCGATGGCAACCATGGATATTATCAAATATTACGGTGGCGATCCGGCCAACTTCCTGGACGTAGGGGGCGGTGCGACGACGGAAAAGGTAACCGAAGCGTTCAAAATCATTTTGTCCGATCCGAAGGTAGAAGGTATTTTCGTGAACATTTTCGGCGGAATTATGCAGTGTGACATCATTGCGAACGGAGTCGTGGAGGCTGCCAAACAGTTGGGGCTGACTCGTCCGCTTGTTGTCCGTCTTGAAGGGACAAATGTTGAGCTCGGCAAACAGATTTTAGCGGAATCCGGTTTGAATATCGTAGCAGCGGATTCCATGGCGGATGGCGCCCAAAAAATCGTCGAACTTGTTCAATAGCCTGTTTGCATTCCGATATGCCGAATAAACGATAGGGGATGTGAAGATCGTGAGTATTTTGGTCGATAAGCATACAAAGGTGATTACACAGGGGATTACGGGAAAAACGGCGTTGTTTCATGCCAAGGGTGCGCTTGATTATGGTACACAAATGGTAGGTGGCACTTCTCCAGGTAAGGGGGGCACCGAGGTAGAAATTACACTGGAGAACGGACAACAGGTCAAATTGCCAGTGTTTAACACCGTAAGCGAAGCCAAGGGAGCTACTGGCGCAACAGCGAGCGTGATTTACGTGCCACCGGCTTTTGCAGCAGATTCCATTTTGGAGGCTGTAGATGCGGATTTAGATCTCGTGATTTGTATCACGGAGGGCATTCCGGTGCTTGATATGATCAGGGTCAAGCGTTTTATGGAAGGTAAAAAGACCGTTCTGATTGGCCCTAACTGTCCAGGTGTTATTACACCAGGAGAATGTAAAATCGGTATTATGCCAGGTTACATTCATCTACCAGGTCATGTAGGTGTTGTGTCACGTAGTGGTACTTTGACCTATGAAGCAGTGCATCAGTTAACGACCCGAGGTATAGGACAATCTTCCGCGGTTGGTATTGGCGGTGACCCCGTTAAAGGTTCAGAATTCATTGACATTTTGCAACGTTTCAATGAGGACCCCAACACTCACGCTGTCATTATGATCGGAGAAATTGGTGGTACAGCCGAGGAAGAGGCTGCCGAGTGGATCAGGGACAATATGACGAAGCCAGTGGTTGGTTTTATCGGCGGTGTGACTGCGCCTCCGGGCAAACGGATGGGGCATGCAGGCGCCATTATTTCTGGTGGAAAAGGAACGGCCAAAGAGAAAATTGCCACGCTTGAAGCCTGTGGGATCAAGGTGGCACCGACTCCTTCCGAAATGGGCTCGACACTGGTAAGTGTGCTAGAAGCACGTGGTATTTTGAATTTGTGTACGACACATTAAATCGTGTTTCTTCATTAATATACAGGCCATAAAACTGCATCGAAATTTGCCGCAGGCTAGTGTATAATGAAAGAAAGGTAAGCAACCTTTTTATCTTCTGAAACAGGGGATGAAAAGGTTGCTTTTTTTTGCGTTAAGACAGGCTTGTCAGGGAAACGCTTGCAAAATGATTCATTGTGCCACAAAATAAGGGAGGGTTCACTCTTCCGTGAATGGGGGAACCATAGTTTGGAAGAAAGATGGCTTTTGTTAGGCTTACATGAGTTAGAGGGAATCGGAAGAAAAACAATTCAGCGTATTTGGTCGAGTGACTATCGATTGCATGAGCTACTGCATTTTAGCGAACAAAAGTGGATTGAGATAGGGTTAAGCCCTGCTCAGGCACGAATTGCGGCTCAGTGTTACGATGAAGAATGGGTGCATGAACGATATCAGCGAGTTCTATCCGGTGATATTGGAACGGTAACTTATGTGGACGAGGATTATCCCCTATTAATGAAGGAAACAGTTGACCCACCATGGGTAATGTATACAAAAGGGGATAAATCACTTTTGCATACATGTTCTGTAGCCATGGTAGGAACCCGTGTTCCCACCGCTTATGGACGTAGAGCAGCGGAGATACTAACAGATGGATTATGTAATGCAGGGATTACAGTAGTTAGCGGATTGGCGAGAGGAATTGACAGTATTTGTCACGAAACAGCCCTGCGCCGGGGAGGAAACACGATTGGTGTACTGGGAACAGCGATTGATCAAATTTATCCTCCCCAAAATGCGTCTTTATTTGCAGAGATGGCTAGCAAAGGCTTGATCGTATCGGAGTACCCTCCAGGCATGAGGTCACATCCAGGAATGTTTCCACAACGTAATCGGATTATAGCTGGCCTAACGAAGGGAACGCTCGTTGTCGAAGCAGATGCAAGAAGCGGCTCCTTGATTACAGCTGATGCTGCGCTAGAGGCAAATCGAGATGTGTTTGCTGTTCCCGGACCCATTACGTCACCGAAGAGTAGAGGCACGCTGAGCTTGATCAAGCAAGGAGCCAAAACAGTCACTGAAGCTTCGGATATTATTGAAGAGTATGAAGCAGATTTGCGTACAAGGGAGGTTTCTTCATACAATAGAGAGCAGAGTCTTAATCTGAAACAGGCCTCCAAAGTGCCAGAAAGTGAGACTTCTGAGGAAAACCGTGTCATACTGTTGCTCGAACAGGGAACCATGACACTGGATGAACTGCTTGATGCTACGGCATGGGATTTTGGACTTTTACACGCAGTTCTGTTATCGTTAATCATAAAAAAAAGGATCGCCCGCTAGCGGGCACAAAATACAAGCTTATTTAGTAGTTGTTTTTGCAAAGTCCTTAGTTAGTAAATGCACAAATTCAATTTTAAACATCAGGTGGAGGGCAGTATGGTATTCATCCGCGCCGCGGATTCCTACTCCTTCCCCACTTCCTGAAATGTGTTGACATTATGACTCGCAGTAGCGGAGCAGATGGAATCTTTCTGAACAAGCACAGCGATCTGGAAAAATAACCAATCTGTTAAGCGCTCTCCGCGTCATAACTCACCACATTTCAGGAAGTCTATCATATTCATGTGTGTAATTGAGAGGAGGAAGAGCCTATGGCGGATTCACTCGTCATCGTGGAATCGCCTTCCAAGGCGAAGACGATCGGCAAATACTTAGGCAGCAAATATATCGTCAAGGCTTCCATGGGTCATATCAGGGATTTACCGAAGAGTCAGATCGGCGTAGAGGTCGAAAATGATTTTAATCCCAAATACATTACCATTCGAGGTAAAGGCTCAATTCTAAAAGAATTAAAGGATGCCCGAAAAAAAGTGAAAAAAGTATATCTGGCGGCTGACCCGGATCGCGAAGGTGAGGCTATTGCCTGGCATCTGGCACATGCGCTGGAACTGGACGATACAGCAGATTGCCGTGTTGTATTTAATGAAATTACGAAGCAGGCTGTCAAAGATGCTTTTAAAACCCCCCGTAAAATCAATATGGATTTGGTCAATGCTCAGCAGGCACGACGGATACTGGATCGACTTGTTGGCTACAAAATCAGCCCGTTGCTCTGGAAAAAGGTAAAAAAGGGTCTATCCGCTGGGCGGGTGCAGTCGGTTGCGGTGAAAATTATTTTGGACCGGGAAAACGAAATTAGTGAGTTTGTACCGGAAGAATACTGGACGATTACAGCTAAACTAGCTATTAAAGACAGTACCTTTGAAGCGAAATTTCATAAGCTGCGTGGTGAAAAGAAAGAGCTCTCCAGCGAAGCGGATGTACAAGAAGTGTTGGAAGCTATCGGAAAATCGTCTTACAAGGTGCGCGATGTGAAAGAGAAAGAGCGTTTACGCAATCCTTCTCCTCCATTCACAACAAGTTCCTTGCAGCAGGAGGCGGCTCGGAAGCTCAACTTCCGTGCATCTAAAACGATGTCTGTAGCTCAGCAGCTATATGAGGGTGTGGATTTAGGAAAAGAAGGGACCGTGGGTTTGATTACGTATATGCGTACGGATTCCACACGGATCGCCGCTTCAGCTCAAGAGGAAGCGAAAGATTTAATTATTCAAAAATATGGCGAAGCTTTTGTACCTGAAACTCCTCGTCAATATTCAAAAAAAGCGGCCAACGCCCAGGATGCGCATGAAGCGATTCGCCCAACCTCTGCGTTACGCGATCCGGAAACAGTTAAGCCGTTTATGAGTCGGGATCAGTTCCGTTTGTACAAATTGGTATGGGAACGTTTCATGGCCAGTCAGATGGCATCTGCTATTATGGATACTTTGTCCGTTGATATTGAAGCGGGTGAGACGATATTTCGGGCAGCAGGTTCTAAGGTTCGTTTTCCAGGTTTCATGAAAGTGTATGTAGAGGGAAATGACGATGGTAAAACCGAAGAAGATAAACTGCTGCCACCACTTCAACCAGGCGATAAATTAAAAAAAGAAGCGGTTGAGCCGAAGCAGCATTTTACACAACCGCCTCCCCGTTATACGGAAGCGCGACTGGTGAAGACGCTGGAAGAACTGGGTATAGGACGTCCAAGTACGTATGCACCAACGCTGGAAACCATTCAGAAACGTGGGTACGTTGCTATTGAAGAAAAGAAATTTTTCCCTACAGAGCTGGGCGAATTGGTCATCGAACAGATGGAGGAGTTCTTTCCAGAGATACTGAATGTGGAGTTTACAGCTAATATGGAAGGTGATCTTGACCACGTCGAAGAAGGCGAAGGTAATTGGGTCAAGGTGTTGAGTGACTTTTACGAGTCATTCGAGAAGCGACTTGAAGTGGCTGAAGAAGAAATGAAAGAAATTGAAATAAAAGATGAAGTATCCGATGTCATTTGTGATAAGTGTGGCAGCCAAATGGTGTATAAGCTTGGCCGATTTGGTAAATTCCTGGCCTGTTCTGCTTTTCCAGATTGCCGTAACACAAAGCCAATTGTTAAGGATATCGGGATTAATTGTCCTACATGCGGTGAGGGCCATGTCGTCGAACGACGGAGTAAAAAGGGACGTATCTTCTATGGATGTGACCGCTACCCGGAATGTGATTTTGTTTCCTGGGATAAACCGTCCATTAAGCCTTGCCCAAGTTGCAGTAGCCTAATGGTCGAAAAACGTACAAAACAAGGGACGAAGCTCAACTGTACGGTCTGCGATCACAGCGAAATGCTGGAAGAGAGCGATGAGAGCGTAGAGACTTCTTAAGAACAACAATAGCAGGGGGATTTAAACGTGAGTGAACTACAAAAGGTAACGGTCATCGGAGCAGGTTTGGCAGGCAGCGAAGCTGCCTGGCAAATTGCAAGCCGTGGAGTGCCAGTCAAGTTATATGAAATGCGGCCGGTCGTAAAAACACCAGCACATCATACAGATAAATTTGCCGAATTGGTATGCAGTAATTCCTTGCGAGCAAACGGCCTAACGAATGCAGTAGGTGTACTGAAGGAAGAGATGAGAATACTAAACTCCTTGATTCTGAGTGCAGCAGATCGTCATGCTGTTCCGGCTGGCGGTGCATTGGCAGTGGATCGTGACGGATTTTCCGGTCATATTACTGAGACGCTTCATCAACATCCTTTGATCGAGGTTGTTAATGAAGAGCTTCAGGAAATCCCACAGGACGGTATTGTGGTTATTGCGACGGGGCCTTTAACTTCTCCGGCTTTGTCGGAACAGATTAAATCACTGATGGGAGAGGAGTATTTCTATTTTTACGATGCGGCAGCCCCGATTGTAGAAAAGGACTCTATCGACATGAGCAAGGTTTATCTGGCTTCCCGTTATGATAAGGGAGAAGCAGCGTACTTGAATTGTCCGATGAACGAAGCGGAATTTGATGCTTTTTATGAGGCTCTGGTTACGGCTGAGGTAGCGCAAGTCAAGGAATTCGAAAAAGAAATTTATTTCGAAGGCTGTATGCCCATCGAAGTGATGATGCAACGTGGGAAACAAACGGCATTGTTCGGACCGATGAAACCTGTGGGTCTCGTAAATCCACATACAGGAGAACTGCCCCACGCAGTTGTTCAGCTTCGCCAGGACAACGCCGCAGGAACGCTGTATAATCTGGTTGGTTTCCAGACTCACCTCAAATGGGGGGAGCAAAAGCGTGTGTTTTCAATGATTCCGGGTCTTGAAGACGCAGAGTTTGTACGTTACGGTGTGATGCATCGCAATACCTTTATTAATTCTCCGCAGCAACTTCATCCAACTTATCAGTTTAAGGGAAGAAGTAATCTATTCTTCGCCGGACAAATGACCGGTGTAGAGGGATATGTGGAGTCAGCGGCTTCTGGTCTGCTGGCCGGGATGAATGCTGCACGAGCAGCGCGTGGACAGGAAATGTTTGTATTTCCTGCGGAAACGACACTAGGTAGCATGGCGCGGTATATTACGACCGCTGATTTTAAGCATTTTCAACCGATGAATGCAAACTTTGGTTTGCTTCCAAAGTTGGAGAAACGGATTCGTAACAAAAAGGAAAAAAATGAAGCTCTCGCTAATCGCGCGTTGGAAAGTTTGCGTGGTTATATCAACGAAACGGGAGTTATGTCAGCTGAAGTACAGGCATAAGGATGAAGGAAAAGGAGGAGCGCGTTATGGATATGTCCTTTCATGCTACTACCATCTGCGCTGTACGCCACAATGGCAAGGGAGCTATTGCGGGTGATGGACAGGTAACGTTCGGCAACAGTGTTGTGATGAAGCAGACGGCTAAAAAAGTGCGCAGATTGTATCGAGGTCAGGTCGTTGCGGGATTTGCGGGTTCGGTGGCCGATGCTATCACGTTATTTGAAAAGTTTGAAAATAAGCTGGAGGAACACCACGGAAATCTTCAAAGAGCAGCCGTGGAACTTGCCAAGGACTGGCGTCAGGATCGTATCCTGCGCAAGCTGGAAGCGCTCATGATTGTGATGGACTCATCCGGAATGTTGCTCATTTCTGGAGGCGGCGAAATTATAGAGCCGGATGATGATGTGCTTGCGATTGGCTCAGGTGGTAATTTTGCATTGGCGGCTGCCCGTGCTTTCAAACGCCATGGCTCTGGCATGGAAGCAAAGGATATGGCACGGGAAGCGCTAGAGGTTGCTTCGGAAATATGTGTGTATACGAACAATCAGATTATCGTGGAAGAACTGTAAATCGGCTCTGAGTATTCAAGGGTGGAGGAGTGCAAAATGAATAATCAATCGTTGACGCCCAGACAAGTGGTATCCGAGCTGGATAAGTATATTGTCGGACAAAAGGAAGCTAAAAAATCTGTTGCTGTTGCCTTGCGCAACCGTTATCGGCGTAGTAAGCTGCCGGATGATATCCGGGATGAAATTGTGCCTAAAAATATTTTGATGATCGGACCGACAGGTGTGGGTAAAACGGAAATTGCGCGTAGACTTGCACGGCTCGTGGGAGCTCCTTTTGTCAAGGTAGAGGCGACCAAATTTACAGAAGTGGGTTACGTCGGTCGTGATGTGGAATCCATGGTGCGTGATCTGATGGAAACCTCTATTCGCATCGTTAAGACGGAACGAACAGAGAATGTGAAGGACAAAGCGGAAGACATGGCAAATGAACGGATTGTCAGCATCCTTGTACCTGCAGAAAAGTCAAACAAATCGCAACGTAATCCCTTTGAAATGCTGTTTGGTAATAACACGGGAACTTCAGTAGAAGAAGAACCACCACAACAGGATGGATCTTTGGCAGAAAAGCGCCGTAAGGTTAAATTCGATCTATTGTCTGGTAAGCTTGAGGATGATGTCATAGAGATTGATGTGGAGGATACTGCCCCCAATATGCTCGATATGTTTGCTGGGCAAGGGAATGAACAAATGGGTATGAATATGCAGGAGATGTTCGGAAGTTTTCTGCCCAAGCGGACGAAAAAGCGCAAGCTACCAGTCAAGGAAGCTCGCAAGGTGTTGATTCAAGATGAGGCCGCCAAATTGATCGATATGGATGATGTGATTCAGGAGTCTGTGAAGCGTGCTGAGCAATCCGGTATTATTTTTATTGATGAAATAGATAAGATTGCCAGCCAGGGTAAGGGTAGCGGCCCCGATGTGTCGAGAGAAGGCGTCCAGCGCGACATTTTACCTATTGTCGAGGGCTCTACCATCATGACCAAATACGGTCCGGTAAGAACAGATTACATTCTGTTTATTGCTGCAGGAGCTTTTCATGTTGCAAAACCATCTGACCTGATCCCTGAGCTTCAGGGCCGTTTTCCAATCCGTGTGGAATTAAGTAGCCTGACTTTGGATGAGTTTGTGTCGATACTGACGGAGCCTAAAAATGCGCTGACCAAGCAATACACTGATCTACTCCGTACTGAGGAGATTGAAGTCGAATTTTCTGCGGAAGCGATCCGTGAGATTGCCAGCATTGCTGAGTCTGTAAATCGCAACACCGAAAATATTGGTGCACGTCGTTTGCATACCATTCTAGAAAAGCTGCTGGAGGATCTGTCGTTTGAAGCGCCAGAGCTTACATTGGATCGTATGATCATTACCCCGGAATATGTACGTGAGAAGCTGGGAGATATTGCCCAAAACAGGGACCTTAGTCAGTATATTTTATGAATAGGGTTTCTAAAAATAGGGTGTCAGGTCCAGAATAACACTATCTTGCACCGTCGTTTAGACCTAGATAATGGTCAAGTTGATGATTTTTCTGTCTATTCCAAAAGTAGGACGTATAATCTTTTACAGGTGTAAAGTGCTAAGAAAACATTCATTTTCTTGAAATAAACCTGAAAAATTTAACATTTTATGCATCTAAAGCCCTCTTTTTTAAAAAAGATAGGGCTTTTTTCTTATTGTAATTAGGTCCCAACTCTACGAAACTTAGAATATATGACAGAAAGTTATTATTTTCTACTTAAGACCTAAAAGAAATGTATAATTATGAAATTTTATTGTCGAAAAAAAGTGAAAAATCTTGTTTTATTGAATCTTACTTTGGAGTAGACGCTGGGAGGGAGGAGCTAAATGAATCTGCTGGGTGATATGAGCTTTCAAAAGCTTCAGGCAGGTGTACAGGCGGCAAATACGAGACAACGTGTGATGGCCGACAATATATCCAATGCGGATACCCCGTATTTTAAGCGTTCGGAGGTTTCATTTGAAGAACTGCTTCAGCAGCAAATGGACGGCGATGTCACACCACTACGTGGAAAAGTAACCAATTCAAGACATTTTCAAATAGGACCTGTGAACTCCATTCCAGATGCCACGGTCACCAAAGATGGGTACTCAGTCATGAATAACAATATGAACAACGTAGATATCGACAGAGAAATGAGTCTTATGGCTGAAAATCAACTAAGATATAATACCTACATCCAAGAAATTAATGAGCGCATCAAGATGATGAGAACAGCGGTAGAAGGGAGATAGGACTAGGTGAAGATTAACAACGGCTTTGATATTAGTGCATCTGCTCTTACGGCCCAACGGTTGCGGATGGACGTTATATCTAGCAACATTGCCAACGCAGAGACAACTCGGGCGAAAGTAGAGAATGGACAAGCAGTTCCATATCGGAGAAAAACGGTTGTTTTGGAGCCGAACCAATCTGGCTTTGCCGATGTTTTGAAGGCTCAAATGGAAGGAAGTAGCACAAGCGCTGCTGGCGTTAAGGTTTCGCAAATTCAGGAAGATCAGTCACCTTTAAAGCCTGTGTACAATCCGGGTCACCCGGACGCTGATAAAGATGGCTATGTATATATGCCTAATGTAGACATTATGAAAGAAATGGTCGACATGATTTCCGCAACACGCTCATACGAAGCCAATGTAACAGCTCTGAATGCATCAAAAGCTATGGTTTCCAAAGCGCTTGAAATCGGTCGCTAAGTTCTAGGACTACTAACTACTTAATAGGGAGAGTAAAACATGATTCAGAACGCCATGTTTAATGTACAGACACCGGCAATACAGCAGATTCAATCGCCTAACAATGAGTTGACGAAAGCGACGCCTTCCGAATCCTTGAAGGATTTTGGTTCCTTCCTAAAGGATGCTCTCAATGAAGTAGGGCAGCAGGAAGTCGCTACGCACCAGATGTCCGACCAATTCATGGCAGGCAAAGTTGATGTAGATCAGGTCATGATCACTTCCCAACAAGCGCTGCTTTCCCTGCAGCTTACTACACAGGTCCGAAACAAAGCGATCGAAGCCTATCAGGAGATCATGCGTACACAGATGTAAAGAGGGTTTAGCAAAGTTTCGGATGGGGTGACGGAGTGAACGAGAGAATCGCCCAATATCGGGATAAGATTTCCGGGTATTGGAATAATTTCAGCAAAAAACAGAAGATATTACTTGTTTCGACATTAGCATTCATCATTATCGCCGTTGTAGTGCTAACGATGCAGTTTACCAAAACCGAGTATGAAGTGGCTTTCCGAGATTTAAATGCTAACGATGCTGCCGGAGTCATTAAATATCTCGATTCTGCGGGTATACCGTATCAACTTAATGCTGGTGGGACACAAATCTCAGTCCCAACCACTAATGCGGATAAGGCGAAGGTAGATGTTGGGTCTCAAGGCCTAATTCAGAAGGGTTCAATCGGCATGAGTGCCTTTGATCAGTCCTCCTCTGCCATTGGTATGACGGAGAACGAGTTCAATGTGAAGTACAATAATGCATTGAACGGCGAAATACAGCAACTGTTGGAACGGATGGATGGTGTCCAAAGCTCCAAAGCTGTCATTAATATGCCAAAGGAAAACATTTTTGCCGGACTTGAAGAAAAGGACAAAGCCTCCGCTTCGATTCAAATGGAATTCGAGCCTGGCTTTACTCCAAATCAGCAAGCGATCGACGGATACTTTAATCTGGTAAAAACGGCCGTGCCGAATCTGCCAGTGGAAAACATTACGATCACCAATAAGGAATATGAGTTGATTCCAACGGCCAAGGGCGGCCAAGGTGGGCTCACTAGTGGTGTTCAGGAAAACATGGCTCTACAGAAGAAGTTTGAGAGCGATGTAAGGAATAATGTCCAACAATTTTTGTCGAAAATTGTTGGAGACGACAAGGTAAACGTGCTGGTTATGTCCCAGCTAAATTTCGACAAAGTCACATCAAAAGAACAAATGGTCACACCGGTTGATCAAACGAAAATGAAGGGTATTGAAATTAGCGCCCAACAAATTCAGGAAAGCTATACGGGCAGTAGTGGACAAACCGGAGGAGTTGCAGGAACAGGAACACAGGATGTTCCGGGCTACCCGGGAGGAGCTAATTCCGGCAATACCAGCTCAGATAAGAGCTCAAGTACGATTAACTACGAAGTTAACCGAATTGCAAGGGATATTATCCAAAGTCCGTACACTGTAAAAGATTTAACCATTAATGTTGCAGTTGAACCACCAACAGGTCAGCAAACGTTGGATACTGCAACTCAGACAGCAATTCAAAATATTTTGGTTAATATTGTAAGAGCATCGTTGGCGAATTCTGGTACTACTATTACAGACGCTGATTTGGCTAAGAAGGTTTCAGTGTTCTCACAAGCTGTTCCAGCGCCTGCGAACACGAATACATTCTTCTCAGCTTCCAACCCTTGGCTATGGGGCATCGGAGCTGCTGTTCTGGCACTGCTGGCGGGTGTAATCTTCCTCATCGTACGCGGTCGTCGTAAGCAGGAAGAAGAGTTGGATGAAGAATTGCAACTCATGCCAACGCCGACGGAGTTCCCGTCTATTACCATGGAAAGTGTGACAAATGAAAGTCAAGTGCGTAAACAGCTTGAAAGTCTGGCGAAAAAGAAACCCGACGAATTCGTCAATCTGCTTCGTACATGGCTGGCTGACGAATAGAGGTGAGTTCATTGGCAAAGGCAAGCAGTCAAGGTTTAACGGGAAGACAGAAAGCAGCTATACTTCTGATCACAATGGGACCAGAGGTATCTGCTCAAATATTCAAGCATTTGCGTGATGAGGAGATCGAGCAACTTACATTGGAAATTGCCAATGTGCGGAAGGTCGATGCCATTGAGAAGGACTCCATCATGGCCGAGTTTCATCAAATTTGTTTGGCTCAGGAGTACATTTCCCAAGGCGGTATTAATTACGCTAAAGAAATATTGGAGAAAGCACTCGGATCGCAAAAAGCAGTTGAGGTCATTAACCGTCTAACAGCGACGTTACAGGTAAGACCCTTCGATTTTGCCCGCAAGGCTGATCCAAACCAGATATTGAATTTTATACAGAATGAGAATCCGCAAACGATTGCTCTCGTGCTTTCGTACTTGCAATTTGAGCAGGCGGCTGCAATTCTGTCGTCTCTGCCACAGGAAAAACAGGCAGATGTGGCCCGGCGTGTCGCTGTCATGGACAGTACATCTCCGGAAGTTATTTCCCAGGTGGAACGAGTGTTGGAGCAAAAGCTGTCTGCAACCGCGACGCAGGATTATACGAATGCAGGTGGTATCGAGTCCATTGTTCAGATTTTGAATGGCGTAGACCGCGGAACCGAACGTACGATTCTCGACTCGCTTGAAATTCAAGATCCAGAACTGGCTGAGGAAATCAAGAAAAGAATGTTTGTGTTCGAGGATATCGTCAATGTGGACAACCGTTCCATTCAGCGCATTATCCGCGATATCGACAATGCAGATTTGCAATTGGCGCTTAAAGTGTCCAGTGAAGAAGTACGCGATGTGATTTTCCGAAATATGTCTAAACGTATGGCAGAAACCTTCAAAGAGGAAATGGAGTACATGGGACCGGTGCGGTTGCGTGATGTGGAAGAAGCACAGACACGTATCGTATCGACGATCCGCAGATTGGAAGAGGCCGGTGAGATTATAATCGCACGCGGCGGAGGAGATGACATCATTGTCTAACTTGATTAAATCTTTCCAATATGTTCCTGTAGAGGCTTTGAAAACAATTGATGTGGCACATACGTATGCGCCAGAAACGACGGATGAAGAAATCACAACTGAATATACGGAGCCGGAGCCTCAGCGAGATCACGAGGCTGAACGGCTGCGGGATGAAATGCTGAATGATGCCAAGGATTTTGCCGAACGTCAGGTTCGCGAGGCAGCTGAAGAAGCGGAACGGATGCTTCAGGAGGCACAGCAGCAGATTGAAGCCTGGTGGCAGGAACGACGCGAGCATGACGATCAGTTGACTCAGTCGTTAAAAGCTGATGGGTTTCAGCAAGGATATGAAGAAGGCCAGAAGCTGGCTGAGGCCGAGCTCCAAACGAAATCGGAGCAGATGATGGAAGAAGCACAGGATATTCTGCGTCAGGCCTATGAGATTAAGGAACAACTGATTCAGGAAGCGGAGCCTTTCTTGGTCGAACTGAGTAGTGCTATTGCTGAGAAGGTCATTGAGAAACAGCTTAGCCTTGAGCCAGAATACACGATTGAATTAATTCGTAAAAATTTGGCTCGTAAGCGGGAAAAAGGAACCATTACATTGTGTGTGTCGCCTCAGCATTTCGCATTTGTGCAAGGTGCACGGGAAGAATTGTCATTAACTGTCGATTCGCAGGCAGAACTGCAAATTATTCCTGATGGTACCGTGAAAGATCGCGGTTGTGTTATCCGTTCTTCCTTTGGAAGCGTGGATGCGCGGATTGATACGCAATTAGCTGAGATCAAAAAGGAACTACTGCGTCTGGCACATGAGAATGAGGAGCGAAGACATGAAGGGGCTTAATGCGCAGCGCTACATGGATCATTTGCGCCAGTTGGACCCGGTTCGGGTAAATGGCAAGGTTACGCAGGTTATCGGCCTGATGGTTGAATCGGAAGGTCCAGACGCCAGTATCGGGGATGTTTGTTACATTTATCCGGGTAAAACGGCAAAGCCGTTGCAAGCGGAGGTTGTAGGTTTCAGGGACAATAAAGTGCTTCTGATGCCACTTGGAGAACTGCAATCCATTGGTCCCGGTTGTGATGTTGTAGGAACAGGGAAGCCGTTGAATGTGCAGGTCGGGTCGGAGCTGTTAGGCAAAGTGCTGGACGGCTTGGGTCAGCCTCTGGATGGCTCATTGATCCCCTCGCGAATGGCGAGATATTCAACCTTCAATATTCCGTCCAATCCGCTGAATCGTCCACGTGTGCAGGAACCAATCAGTATCGGGGTGCGCGCTATCGACGGGTTGCTTACTATCGGTAAAGGACAACGGGTTGGTATTTTTGCAGGTTCGGGTGTAGGTAAAAGTACCTTGATGGGAATGATTGCTCGTAATACGGAAGCCGATGTGAATGTAATTGCCTTGATCGGGGAACGTGGACGCGAAGTGCTGGACTTTATTGAACGCGATTTAGGTCCGGAGGGACTAGAACGTTCCGTGGTCATTGTGGCAACTTCCGACCAACCTGCGTTAATCCGTATTAAGGGTGCACTTATTGCAACGACCATCGCAGAATATTTTCGGGATCGCGGATTGAATGTCATGCTGATGATGGATTCAGTTACCCGGTATGCGATGGCTCAACGTGAAGTGGGACTAGCCGTAGGGGAACCACCGGCAATGAGAGGGTACACCCCTTCCGTGTTTGCTAGTCTACCTAAGCTTTTAGAACGTGCAGGGACAGGTCCTACTGGCTCCATAACCGCTTTTTATACGGTACTGGTCGATGGTGATGATATGAACGAGCCCATCGCGGATGCGGTGCGCGGGATTTTGGATGGACATATTGTCTTGAATCGTGGGATTGCGAACAAAGGACATTTTCCCGCAATTGATGTGTTAGCGAGTATTAGCCGGGTTATGAAGGATATCGCACCACGAGATCAGATAGACGCTGCCGAGAACATTAAGCGCTTAATGGCCGTTTACAAAGATTCGGAGGACCTGATTAATATCGGGGCCTATCAGCAGGGTTCAAATGCAGAAATTGACGAATCCATGGAGCGCATACGGGATATATGGGATTTTACAAGACAAAGAACAGATGAAAAGGCTGAGCTGGACGAGGTAAGGGAGCGTTTGATTTCTGAATTTACGAGGAGATGAAGGTTGAACGATGAGATTTCAGTATTCCTTTCAGAAAGTTGTAGACTTGAAAACCAACGAAAAGTCACAGGCCGAATGGTTGCTTTCCAGTGCTGTTGGACAATTGCAGGCTGAGGAGCAGACATTAACACAGCTTGTAGGCGAAAGGAATCGGGTCATATCAGCCATTCAAAAGGCTGCCGAGGATTGCGCGCCACTCTCTACCATTCAGGAATTACAGGCTTATGTTAATCATCTGGACCAATGTATTACACGCAAGCATAGGGATGTTCAATATGCGCAGCAAAATGTGCAAAGCAAACAAACCGTTTTGACCGATAAAATGCTGGATGAACAGGTTTGGCTGAAAGCGAGAGAGAAGGCCAACGTGAAATTCCAACAGGAAATGCTCCTGCGCGAGCAGAACGAGCTGGATGAAATGGCTTCCGTGCGATTTGCCATGAAAGCCCGGTAAGCGGAAAGTCATAGGATACGCATATCAGCTGCCTGAGGAGGAAGACGATGGCACAGAAGTTAGCAGAAAATGAACTGGATATGGATTTAGGAAAAGAATCAGGCGGGGGATTTGAACGGTTTATGTTTTTCCTGATTCCGATTGTGTTCACAATCGTTCTGGTCGGGGTCCTGCTTACATTGTTCAATATGGACTTCAGAAGCGAAATGATTTCGTTAGGGAACAAAATACCAGTTGTTAAAAATTGGATACCTGAACCGAAAGATAAGGCTACTCAGACGAAAGAGGCAGATCAGAAGGCTCAGTCTGAAAGTTCTGAAGCAACTATTGAGCAGTTAAAGGCAGATTTAGCCAAGCAGACGGAGGAGCTCAAAAAGGCTACCGCTGCTAAGACGACACAAGATAAAAAGGTTACTGAACTGCAGAATCAGGTCAATACGCTGCAAACGCAACAGGAACAGCAGCCACAGGCCAGTCAGCAGGGACAGGCCGATACGCAAACTACAGGTGGAACAACAAATGAAGATCCTTATGTAAAACAGGCCAGAGATCTTGCTAGCATGTATGAAGGAATGACAGCTAGTAAAGCGGCACCGATTATGGAGAATCTGACCACGGAAGAGACTGTGCAGCTGTTAAGCTACATGGACCCTGCCAACAGTGCAAAGATTTTGCAAAAGATGGACGCTAAAAAAGCAGCCGATATTACTATGGCTCTGAAAAACGTAACCCCATCTACGGATTTGTCAGTTGCTGCGTTGCAGTCTCGTCTGAAAAAGGATCAAGGTACCACAGCTGGAACAACGAGTAAGAGTTTGCAAAGCACTCAAATCAGTAGCACATTTGCTTCCATGGACAAGAAGAGCGGTGCCGAACTTATTTTACAAACTTACAAAATCAGTCCAGACAAGGCATTAAACATATTAAATACAGTAGATGATTCGACACGTGGTTCTTTACTACAAAATATGTCTGCCAAGGATGCGGCTCAGACCGCAAAAATTTTGAACAAGCTGATGGGCAGTAAGTAATTTAAATGAAGGGAGGTGAAAAATAAATGACTCTTATTTCTCAAAGTGTATCGCTCGGCTCCAGTCAGACAGCTAGCAGTACAACGGCCTCAACAACGACTACAGCCACAGCTGCTGGAGCAACCACGGGTGCTTTTAATCAAACACTTACGCAAATGATGACAGGCGGGCAAACGGGCTCAGCAGGCACAGATGCGAACGGTTCTCCATTAGTTATGGTACTTCCGCTTATTGCAACTGGAGAATCCACGGAAGCTCCAACCGAGCCGCTGGCCGAAACACTGGCTCCTTTGCTGCAAAATCTTGAAAAGCTGGATGATCAAGTAGCTGCTGATCCTGCTCTGCTTGCAACTCTGCAAGCGTGGATTCAGCAAGTACAACAGTTTTTACAAGGCGACGGAACAAATCAACAGTTAAACGGTGGAGAAACGACAGAGGCGACAGGCTTAACAGCTTTGGCAGCCAACCCGGCTACTCTTCGATTTGCATTACAGGACGCTTTGTCACAACTTGCCAATGTAGCAGAGCAGGCTTCTGGAGACCAAAAGTCCCAAGTGGCACAGTTACTACAATCGCTCCAAAGCGCAACGGCAGGTACGGGAGCTATTTCCGATGAGCAATGGAATGGTGTAATGAAAGCTGTGGAACTTGCTGATGGTGGGGATTCACAAGCAGTTCAGCCTTCTGCAAATCGAGCAAATGGTACTCAGACCGTAGCTACAGCTACTACAGACAAACAGGTTGTTGCTTCTCAGCAGCAAGCAAGTCAGGGTGAAACTAATCAACAAGGTTCAGAAGGGCAACGTTCATCAACTAATATTCTCGTTCAGTCTGCAGTTAAGACGACTGTAACAGATGAAGCGAGTGCATTCGTAGATGCAACTGAGCAAGCGAATTCGACAGCAACTGACAATCAGACTCCAGTGATCACGACTGCGGGACAGCTTTCGATACAAACGCAAGGAACAACACCTTCGGCTCCGGCTCAACCAGTCGTACATGTACGGCAATTTGCCAAGGAGATGACCGAATTTGTAGTGCAGAAACTTGACATTGTAAAACACACTGGTTTGACGGAAGCGACTATCATGCTTCGTCCAGATCATCTGGGCCAGCTGGAAGTTAAGCTGACAATGCAAAATGGTCATCTGGTTGCCCAGTTTATGACTGAGCATAGCGGAGCGAAGGATTTGCTGGAACAGCAAATGTCGCAGCTGCGTTCGAGTCTCCAAAGCCAAGGTATCCAGGTAGATAAGGTAGAAGTAACGCACAATGAGTCGCTTTCCTCCCATATGTATCAGGATGGACGCGGATCTGGAGCTAATCAACAGCAGCAATCCAACCAACGTTCCAAAGCTCGAGGTAGAGAAGAGAGCGAGGATGCTTTGAAGGTAGCTGAAATGGCAGAAGAGCTTCGTAACTGGACAGCTGAACAACGCGCAGATGATATGAATCGGACAGGCTCCTTTACAGCACAAGCGTAATGATGGAGGTGAGAACACAATGACGACTACAGACAACAATGTATCCACCAGTAACGTCTGGCCGAATTACAATGTGAATAATGTCAAAACAGCAAGTGCCAAGGATACTAAAACGATGGGTAAAGATCAGTTTTTGAAAATTTTGATCACCCAGCTACAAAATCAGGATCCGATGCAGCCTTTGGAGGATAAAGAATTTATCGCTCAAATGGCCCAGTTTTCCTCGGTGGAACAACTGATGAACATTTCTACGCAGTTGAATGCATTGGGACAATCTTTAGGTACGGCTTCCGGTTTGATAGGAAAAGAAGTTAGTTGGATTGAGGCAGGTAAAAAAGACTCCATCACAGGTGAATCAGGTGCGGGTACAGTGAAAAGTGGAATCGTGGATTCCATCGTTATTCGCGACGGTGTGCAGTATGCCAAAATGGGAGCGGCTGAGGTGGCATTAAAAGATGTAACATCAGTGAGTCAGGCTAACACAACGACTCCCGCTACAGATACATCGGATACTTCATCTTCTTCCTCTACTGGAAGCGGTGAGAACTCATGAATGACAGGATAACGGTCGGACGCCTTTTTCCCGCCAACGTGCCACCGGCAGCAATCTCACAAAACCGAGTAAATTCGGTATCCAAGGATGCCAGACCGTTCGGTCAGGTGTTGCAGGAACAGGTGCTCAAGCTGAGTAACCATGCAGCCAAGCGTCTGGAGCAGCGGGGAATAGAGTTGAGAAGTGACCAAATGGCGAAAATTAACTCTGCTGTGGATAAAGCAGCTGCCAAAGGCGCCAAAGAATCATTGATTTTAATGCATGATATGGCTTTGATTGTAAGTGTACCTAATCGAACTGTTGTTACCGCGATGGATAAGAAATCCATGGAGGATAACGTATTTACGCAGATAGATAGTGCTGTAATTATTTCATAAAAATGTATACGAAGTGGCTGGCCCGAATAGGAAAGCCATGAAAAAGCCGCGGATCGACTGATGCGGTCAACTAAGCAACCAATCAGAGGAGGATTTATACTCAATGTTGAGATCAATGTATTCAGGTGTATCGGGCATGAAGGGCTTTCAAACGAAGCTGGACGTTATCGGTAACAACATTGCAAACGTAAATACTACAGGCTTCAAGTCCAGCCGTGTGATGTTCAAGGATATCTTGAGCCAAACGAGTTCAGGCGCAAGTGCGCCAGACGGAACAACAACCGCCGGGCAAAATGCCAAACAGGTAGGTTTGGGAGTGTCGGTCAGTTCAATTGATACACTGCACCTTCCAGGTAGTGCAATGACTACGAACAACCCAACGGATTTACGTATTAACGGTGACGGATTTTTCCTGGTCAAAATGAATGATGCACAGGAAGTTCCTTATCTGACTCGTGCGGGTGATTTTCACGTAGATGCGAACCGAAATCTGGTTACTTCTGATGGATTTTTCGTAGGAGATGCGGGTGGAGATCCCATCACACTTGCTGACAATGTTACAGCGTTCTCCATCTCGCAGGACGGTACAATTGTACAACAATTGGATGACGGAACAGTTGATAATGGCACGCAAATCGGATTAGCCAGAGTCACGAATCCGGAAGGTCTGGAAAAAATCGGAGGGAGTTTGTACCGTACTACGGTCAACTCAAATATTGATGCAATTGAGCCTGGAGCGGCCAACTCAGAGGGGCGTGGAGCTATCATCGCGGGTCAGCTGGAAATGTCCAACGTTGATCTGACAGGCGAATTTACCGAAATGATCGTAGCTCAGCGCGGATTCCAAGCGAACTCGCGTATCATTACGACCTCGGATGAAGTTCTTCAGGAAGTTGTAAACTTGAAACGATAATCTCATTTAAACGCGGAGGAGTAGAGGCTCCTCCGCACCTATCAGGAGGTTGGTGCTACGATGATCCCGTTAACGCGGCTGAACGGCTCGCCTATGTGGCTTAATGCGCTGCTCATTGAGACTGTGGAGGAAACACCGGATACATACGTCACTTTGGTGACGGGGAAACGGTTGATTGTATTGGAAAAAGCGGCAGATGTCGTCTCCTTGATCAAGGGTTACAGCCGTGAAATCGGCATGCATGCCGCCACGATAAAAGTGCAACAAATGGAGGAAGACGAATGAAGAAGATGCTGCCATGGCTCATTACAATTTTACTCGCGATTACTTTGATTGCAGGCGCGGCCTTTGTACTTATACCAGCGCTTAGCGGGAAGAAGTCGGAAGTCATAACGAATGCGCAAGCTGCTCAAGCAGAACAACTTCCAAGATTGTCAGCAGATGAATTGGTGGAAGTGAGCTCTGAAATTACCGGTATCAAAACGAATTTGGCAGACGCAGATTATATTGTCCAGATGAACCTATCTTTTCAATTGAACGATGCCAAAGCAAAAGAATCTTTTGAAAAAATTAAAGACATCAGTATTAAGCCCATCGTTATTCAATTGCTTGCAGACACCAAACCTGATGAGCTCAGAACGGCTAAAGGCCGGGACCAGTTCAGTGACAAGCTGACGGATCTCATCAACAAGTCGCTCCCTGAAGGTCACCTGGGGAACGCCAAAATTACAGACTTTTTGCTGGCAGCCATTTGATTCCAGGTGAACTTGTCAGGAACACGTAAGGGGGTGAATAACATTGGTGGATGTACTGTCACAAGGGGAAATTGATGCCCTTTTAGCAGCTCTTTCGTCCGGTGAAATGGATGCGGAAGAACTTAAAAAGGAAGATACCCAAAAGAAAGTTCGCGCTTATGATTTTAAAAGAGCGCTTAGGTTTTCCAAGGATCATATACGGAGTCTGACGCGGATACACGAGAACTTTGCACGGTATCTGACCACATATTTTTCAGCGCAGCTTCGTACTTTTGTCCAAATTAATGTCGTTCAGGTGGAGCAGCTTCCTTATGATGAATTCATTCGCTCCATTCCGAAAATGACCATTCTAAACATTTTTGAAGCTGAACCGCTGGAAGGCCGTATGGTGCTTGAGGTTCACCCGAACGTTGCTTATGCCATGTTGGACAGGCTTCTCGGAGGAACAGGTTCGGCACCGTCAAAGGTTACTGCGTTGACCGAAATCGAGACGACGATCATGGAGCGAATTTTCAGCCGTACCTTTGATAGCCTGCAAGAGGCTTGGAAAACGGTACTGGACATTGAACCGCGCCTAGAGGCGATGGAAACGAATCCGCAGTTTATGCAGATTGTTTCGCCGAATGAAACGATTGCTCTGATTTCGCTTAGTACCAAAATTGGTGATACCACAGGGATGATTAACCTCTGTATCCCGCACGTGGTATTGGAACCCATTATGGCCAGACTGTCTACGCACCAGTGGTTTACATCCGAAAAGAAATCAAGGGCGCCCGAAGAGATCGACGCCTTGAGATTACGGGTCACCAAAGCAGAGCTCCCTATTATTGCGGAGTTGGGTGAATCCCGGATAAATGTAGCCGAGTTTCTGGGTCTTTCGATAGGGGATGTCATTTCATTGAACAAGCCTGTCAAAGAAGGACTATCCATCCGGGTAGGCGAGAAATTGAAGTTTATGGGAAGTCCCGGCATGGTAAGAGATCGTGTTGCCGTACAAATTGATGAAATTGTCAACGAAGGAGTTGAAGAAATTGACGAGTAAAGACTATTTGTCCCAGGAGGAAATCGATGCCTTGCTGAAACAGTCTGAAGCGGGGACGGATTCTACTCCCGCCAACAAGACCGTTGACGATTTTCTGACTCCTCTGGAGCAGGATGCTCTCGGGGAAATCGGTAATATAACGTTCGGCAGCGCAGCTACGGCTCTTTCCACACTGCTCGGTCAAAAGGTGGATATTACGACACCTAAAGTTTCAATTATTACCCGTTCTGAATTTGAAACTGCATTTCCAAAGCCACACGTAGCTGTACATGTAAATTATGTAGATGGATTCGAGGGTATTAACTCACTCGTAATCAAAAAGCGTGATGCACAAGTGATAGCGGACTTAATGCTTGGTGGTGAAGGAAACCCAGTAGATGAAGAATTGAATGAAATCCACATCAGTGCCGTGCAGGAAGCGATGAACCAGATGATGGGATCATCGGCGACCTCTATGTCTACCATGTTTAATCGTTTTGTTAATATCTCTCCACCGGGGATTGATATTTTGGATCCTATGCACGGTGATGGAGTATCTAGTCTGCCGGATGAAGAGACGCTCATTACAGTATCCTTCCGGTTATTGATCGGGGATCTCATTGACTCTACGCTGATGCAACTGTTACCTGTTAATTTCGCCAAAAAAATGGTGAGCATCCTAATGAATGGCGGAGAGGATGAAGAACAACCGCAAGCGTCCGCACAGCAGGTAGCTGCAACAGCTGCTCCCGAAGCGCCGCAACAAGCTAGCGTTCCGCAGCAACCGCCTGCACCAGCCTATCAACAGCCACCTGCAGCCGCGCAGGCGCCGCAAGACGCAGGCTATGGGCAACAACCGCCAATGTATCCTCAAGACCCGGGATATGGGCAGCAGGGCGCTCCAGGCTATGGAACACCGGGTTATGGAATGCCAGCTGGCGTACCGCCGCAAGCTCCTTATGGAACGCCTCATCACTACGGCGCAGTACCGGGACGTAATGTAAATGTACAACCTGTACAATTTTCTAACTTGCAGTCCGGTGCATTTGCGCAAGTGGATGAAAACAATTTAAATTTATTGATGGACATTCCCCTTAGAGTCACCGTAGAATTAGGAAGGACCCAAAAGCAAATTAAAGATATTCTGGAGCTCTCACAAGGTTCAATTATTGAACTGGACAAGCTTGCCGGGGAGCCGGTGGACATTTTGGTTAACAACAAACTGATTGCCAAGGGCGAGGTTGTCGTAATCGACGAGAACTTTGGCGTGCGTGTAACAGATATTGTAAGCCAATGGGACCGTATTCAAAAATTACAATAAAAGCATAATTTAGGGAGGATTTATTTCAGATGGCAAACCGTATTTTGATCGTGGACGATGCTGCATTTATGAGAATGATGATTCGGGACATCCTGTCCAAAAATGGATTTGAAGTAGTAGGAGAGGCCCAGGACGGATCACAGGCCATTGAAAAATTCAAGGAGCTTCGTCCGGACCTGATTACGATGGATATCACGATGCCTGAAATGGACGGCATTGCCGCTCTGAAGGAAATCAAACAAATTGACGCGAACGCAAAGGTTATCATGTGTTCCGCGATGGGTCAGCAAGCAATGGTTATTGATGCCATTCAAGCTGGCGCAAAAGATTTTATCGTTAAGCCTTTCCAATCGGATCGGGTTATCGAAGCCATCAACAAAACACTGGGTGTGTAAGGCGCACCCAGTATGGATACACAACAGGGTGCCTCTGACGCATTGAGTACATCCAGCAATATAGGCAACATTGCCTGGGTCCTTTTCGTGCTAATCTTTATCATCGTACTGATCGTGTACTTGATACGGTTTTTGAGTAAAAGAAATCAGAGCTGGTTCAGCAACCGCTCCGTTCGCATACTGGGAGGCGTTGGACTTGGTCCCAATAAATCCCTTCAGCTTGTTGAAGTTGGTAGCAGTGTGTACCTCATTGGTGTGGGAGAAGATATCCGGCTTGTTGACAAAGTATCCGATCCTGAAGAAGTGGAGCAAATTTTGGCCGCACTGGAGCAGGAAGCTTCTCTGCAGCGCGGCCCGATTGCCCCGCTATTCGCTAAAATTGCGGATAAGCTTCGCCGGAACAACGCGGCACAGCAGCAGCCTGAAGAGGAGACATCTTTTCATGAGATGTTTGAATCCAAGCTTCGGCAAATGCCGAATCGCAAGGATAAACTTGAAAAGCTGCGCAATGAGGAGAATACTACAGATCGGTCGGGAGATTCATGAGAAAAAAGATTATACTTGCATGTTTGCTGCTTGTCTTGTTCAGCTTCATTTCGGTGACGGCGGCCTCTGCGGAACCGATTCCGAACATTGATATTCAAGTCGGCAATTCGGACAAAGGACAGCCCGGTGCCACCTCGCTGTCTATTATTTTACTTATTACTGTCATTAGTGTAGCGCCCGCGTTGCTTGTACTTATGACAAGTTTTACGCGAATTGTGATTGTGCTTGGCTTTGTGCGAACTTCGCTGGGAACCCAGCAGATGCCGCCTAATCAGGTGCTTGTCGGATTGGCTTTGTTTCTCACTTTATTCATTATGGCACCGACGTTCTCAGCTATGAATGAAACTGCACTTCAGCCGTATCTCAAGGGGGATATAACACAGTCTCAGGCGCTGGATAAGGCATCGGTACCGATCAAGACCTTTATGTTCTCTCATACACGTGAGAAGGATCTACTACTCTTTATGAAATACACCAAAATGGAAAAACCAAAGAATTATCAGGATATTCCACTAACGGTGATGGTTCCAGCTTATGCAATCAGTGAGTTGAAGACGGCATTTCAGATGGGCTTTATGATTTTCATACCGTTTTTAGTTATAGACATTGTGGTGTCGAGTACACTCATGGCTATGGGGATGATGATGCTACCACCAGTAATGATTTCACTTCCTTTTAAGATACTGCTTTTCGTACTTGTAGATGGTTGGTATTTGGTTGTCAAATCATTGCTTCTGAGTTTTAACACATGAATACTTCATGCAAGGACAGCAATCAAGGAGGACGGCAATGACTTCGGAGTTTATTATTTCCCTGGCTGGGCAAGCGGTGTACATTGTACTCAAGGTGAGCGCTCCGATGCTGATTTTGGGGCTAGTCGTGGGTTTGATTATCAGTATTTTTCAGGCGACAACCCAAATTCAGGAGCAAACACTGGCCTTTGTTCCGAAGATTGTCGCCGTATTGCTGGCATTGCTTTTGTTCGGGCCCTGGATATTGACCACATTAGTGGACTTTACGTATAACATTCTAGACAATTTGTACAAATATATAGGTTAGGCTGAATGTTATGAACATATTGTTACAGAGTTTTCCTGTTTTTTTACTGATTTTTTGTCGGATTACCTCATTTTTTGTAGTAGCGCCTATTTTTTCAACCCGAGGGGTACCTAATATCTTTAAGGTTGGAATTTCAGGATTTCTAGCTTTGGTCGTGTATCTTACATATGGTACGCATCAACAGGTACCGACCGATGTATCGTACGTGCTGTTAGTGGGTCGTGAAGTGCTGATTGGGTTGTTATTGGGGTTTACTGCATATCTGTTCATGACAGCGATCCAAACTGCAGGTTCATTTATAGATCTACAGGTGGGCTTCGGAATGGCGAGTGTGTTTGATCCTATGACAGGGGCTTCAACGCCTTTAACGGGGAATTTTAAGTTTGCCATTGCAGTATTGTTCTTTTTAAGTATAAATGGGCACCATCATCTGCTAAATGCTATCTTATACAGCTATGATTGGGTACCGTTGACAAATGATTTTTTTGTAAAGCTGTATGGTGGCAGTGTAACTGAATTCCTGGTACGTTCTTTTGCGGAATCATTTATGCTTGCTTTTCAAATTGCTGCTCCCATTGTAGTGGCTACCTTTTTAACAGATGTGGGACTTGGTTTTTTAGCTAAAACAGCGCCACAATTCAACATTTTTGTTATTGGTGTACCTCTTAAAATTATTGTGGGACTGTTCATGTTACTGCTTCTCATGCCAAGTTTTGCTTTTATATTCGAAAGATTGTTTTCAGTGATGTTCGAATCCATGCGCAACTTGTTGGATATTATGGGTAATCGTCCTTAATGTCTGGTCTGGAGGAACGTAGTTTGTCATTTAAATATGCTATGAACCTGCAGTTGTTCTCAGGGGAAAAAACGGAAAAAGCTACACCCAAAAAGAAACAGGATGCAAGACAAAAAGGGCAGGTTGCCAAAAGCATGGAGTTGCCCGCCGCTGGTGTCCTGCTGGTTACGTTTTTTTGCCTCATGATTTTCGGCGGGTATTTTAAGGATCATGCAGTTCGACTATTTCGAGATATTTTTGTGAATCGGCTCTCTATGGAGGTAACGCCGAACACAACGCTGCTGATGATGGGCGAGTATGGCGTGCAAATCTTGATTATGCTGGCACCTATTTTTATTGGGGCTATTGTCATCGGGATAGTAGCAAATTACATGCAGATCGGTTTTTTATTAACCGGAGAGGGCGTTACGCCCAAGTTTAGCAAGATTGATCCGATTAAAGGATTCAAAAATATTTTTTCCATGAGGTCATTGGTTGAATTCCTGAAATCTGTTTTAAAGATGACCGTAATTGGTTATCTGGTGTACAGCGTACTCTGGAAAACAAAGGCTGACCTACCCAAACTAGCTGAAATGTCCGGCGATCAGATGTTGAGCTTTACAGCTTCATTAACAATGGAACTGGGACTCAAAATTGGTGTGGTGCTGTTCGTTTTAGCGGTGTTGGATTATATGTATCAACGTTACGAGCATGAGAAAAACCTGAAAATGTCCAAGCAGGACATTAAGGATGAATACAAGAAAATGGAGGGTGACCCGCTGATCAAGGGGAAAATTCGCGAGCGTCAGCGCCGTATGGCTATGCAGCGTATGATGCAGGAGGTTCCTAATGCAGATGTCATCATCACCAACCCTACGCACTTTGCTGTGGCTTTGAAATATGACGGTTCGGAGATGGAAGCGCCGCAGATTATTGCGAAAGGGCAAGATTACGTTGCACTCCGAATTAAAGAAATTGCCAAGCAAAACGGCGTAATAACGATGGAAAACAAGCCGCTGGCGCGGGCGCTGTTTCAACGAGCCGAAATCGGGGATGCGATACCAGCTGATCTGTTCCAGGCCGTTGCCGAAGTGCTGGCGTATGTATATAAATTAAAAGGTAAAGTGAAATAAAGGGATCGGAGGGCTAGAGACCCGTGAAAATAAAAGAAATAACTGTCCTTGCAGGCGTCATCGGTATCGTTCTTATGATGATTCTCCCGATCCCATCATGGCTGCTGGATATCCTACTCGTCATTAATATTTCTATTGCTTTGATGATTCTACTCGTTTCTATGAATACGAAGGAAGCTTTACAGTTTTCTATTTTCCCTTCATTGCTGCTCATTACAACGTTGTTTCGTTTGGCACTTAATATCTCTACAACCAAACTTATTTTAGGTGAGGGACATGCAGGGGAAGTAGTTGCTACGTTTGGTAGTTGGATTGCAGGAGGGCAAATTGCCGTCGGTTTTGTTGTCTTTCTCATTCTCGTGGTCGTACAGTTCATTGTTATCACCAAGGGATCTGAGCGGGTTGCTGAGGTAGGCGCACGGTTTACATTGGATGCGATGCCGGGTAAACAAATGAGTATTGATGCTGATCTGAATGCAGGTTTGATCAATGAGCAGCAAGCCCGTGAACGACGCAGTAAAATCGAACGGGAAGCTGATTTTTACGGAGCGATGGATGGTGCGAGTAAATTCGTTAAAGGTGATGCCATTGCTAGTATTATCATTTTGATCATTAACTTGGTCGGCGGCTTTATTATCGGTATGGCCGTTCAGGGGAAAGGATTTCAAGAGGCGCTGTCGACTTATTCTGTACTCACCATTGGTGACGGACTGGTCAGCCAGATTCCCGCACTGCTCATATCCACGGCGTCAGGCTTGATTGTTACGCGGGCTACGTCGGATGGCAACTTGGCAG
This sequence comes from Paenibacillus sp. FSL H8-0168, assembly GCF_038592955.1. Classification (NCBI taxonomy): domain Bacteria; kingdom Bacillati; phylum Bacillota; class Bacilli; order Caryophanales; family Paenibacillaceae; genus Paenibacillus; species Paenibacillus sp. FSL H8-0168. The sequence goes on from NZ_CP151948.1 coordinate 2,246,470, forward strand.
AGGATTTAACTGGACAGCTCTTTTCTTATCCAAAACTGATCTACATTGTGGCTGCCACAATTGCATTATTGGGCCTCTTCACGCCTATTCATATCATTACAACTCTTCCACTGGCGATTCTGCTGTTTTTCGCGGCTCGAAGAATGCAGGGCAATATGGAACGCAAGCAGATAGCCGATGAACAGCTGGAAGAGGAGCAACAAATTGAAGAAGTCCGTAGTCCAGAAAGTGTCATTAATCTGCTTCAGGTAGATCCAATTGAATTTGAATTTGGATACGGGTTAATTCCGCTGGCGGATACACAGCAGGGCGGGGATTTATTGGATCGGATTATTATGATCCGTCGTCAATGTGCTTTGGAGCTGGGTTTGGTTGTGCCGGTCATTCGTATTCGGGATAACATTCAGCTCAAGCCTAACGAATATGTCATTAAAATTAAAGGTAATACCGTGGGCGGCGGGGAGCTTCTGTTAAATCATTACCTGGCTATGAGTCCGGGATACGACGATGATTCTATTACAGGGATTGAAACGACAGAACCGGCCTTCGGATTGCCCGCGCTCTGGATTGATGAAAACACCAAGGATGTTGCGGAACTATCGGGTTATACCGTAGTTGATCCACCTTCAGTTGTAGCTACTCATCTTACGGAGACGATTAAGAAACATGCTCATGAGTTGCTTGGCAGACAGGAAACACGGTCGCTGGTCGACAATCTCAAAGAGAATTATCCAGTGCTGGTGGACGACCTTATTCCTTCTGTGCTTGCGATTGGGGATGTACAAAAAGTGTTAGCCAAGCTGTTGAAAGAAAAAATCTCCATTCGCGATATGGTGACTATTTTCGAAACGCTAGCTGACTACGGTACTTATACAAAAGATCCCGACGTGCTGACTGAATATGTCCGTCAGGCGTTGTCCCGACAGATTACGCAGCAATTTGCCCAACAAGGGGAGACGTTACGCGTTATTACAGTGGGACCAGGATTGGAGAAGAAAATTGCTGAAAGCGTGCAACAGTCGGAGCAAGGTAGCTATTTGGCTCTTGATCCGGTGTCTACGCAAACGGTGTATCAAAGGATGATGGAGCAAATCAACCGTCTCATTCAATCTGGACAGCAGCCTATTGTGTTAACGTCACCGACAATTCGGATGTATTTGCGGCAAGTGATGGAGCGGACTATGCAGGATGTCCCGGTACTGTCGTACAGTGAGCTGGAGCCGAACGTTGAAATTCAAAGTGTCGGGGTGGTGAACTTATGAGAGTGAAACGCTATGTAGTGGATACCATGCCAGAAGCTATGCTGCAAATCAGGGGTGACTTAGGAACAGACGCCGTCATTTTAAGTACAAAGGAAATGAAGGTCGGCGGTTTCATGGGAATGTTCAGTAAAAAGAAAATCGAAGTGGTAGCTGCGGTAGAGGAGAGACAACCTCAAAAGCCACGACGGTTTGGATCATCTTCACAAGAGCTTGCCCAGGCGGCTTCATCTTCAATGAATGCTCCTGAACAGTCAGAAAAATCATTTATGCCTGTGGTTCCCAGACAAGCTGCTCCAGAAGCTTATCGGCGGGTAACGCAGATGACGGGTGGTTCCAAAGAAGAACAAGCTGAATTAACGAATGATGCAGAACAGGCAGCTTCAGCAACTGAGCATTTGTTATCTAGGCCTGCTAATAATCTGGAGACTATGTCTCAAGTACTTGATCATGAAGCATTGCTTTCGAACATGAAATCATCCAGTGAACTGTTTAAACAGCCCATTGAAGTAAGTGTTCCAGAGAAGAGCGGAGCAGAGGAAAATCAGGCTCTGCTTAATGAATTGCGGGAAATGAAGGCTATGATGACTCGGTTTTCCCGAAATTCTTCATTGGAAAGTACTTGGCCGGAGCCGCTGCAAGAGATTTGTGAGCGTGTGCTGGAGCAGGAAGTGGAACGCGATTTACTGGAGTATTGGCTCGAACAGGTATATGTGCGCCGGAGTGAGCATCCTTTTGCGCCTGAAACTTTTGATTGGGAAAAAGCCTTTCGTGAGGAAGTGGCCAGTTTTATTCAGACAAGACTGGACAAAGGGATCTCCAAAGATACCAAAGTTGTGTATGTGGCAGGTCCTACTGGAGTAGGGAAAACGACAACCATTGCCAAGTTAGCAGCAGAGCAGTTGTTTAAGCATCATCGCAAAGTTGGATTTATTACTTCTGACACGTACCGGATTTCAGCCGTCGAGCAACTGCGTACATATGCTACGATTTTGAATGTACCGCTTGAAGTTGTGCAGTCTCCCGGTGACGTCCACAGAGCCATTCAACGTCTGGAACATTGTGACCTGATCCTCATGGACACCGCAGGACGAAATTATCGTAATGAATTACTTGTTTCGGAACTGCAAAGTCTGCTTTCGCCTATTAATGAAAGTGAGACGTATCTGGTACTCAGCCTCACATCCAAAAGCAAAGATATGCTCAATATAACTGGACATTTCAGTAAGTTTGGTCTTGGTAAGGTTGTATTTACTAAGATGGACGAGACAGGTAGCTGCGGTGGAATGTTTAATCTTTTGTATCAATTTCCGATGCAACTGGCCTATATTACCAATGGACAAAATGTTCCTGACGACCTGCTTCATCCCGATACAGAAATGGTGACAAGCATGCTGCTTGGACCCAAAGCATCATCAGGAGCTAACGGAGATTCCATATGAGTGACCAAGCCCAATCACTTAGACAAATGGCTTCTTCCTTGGATAAATATCGATTGCCCCCACGTAATCGTCAAGCCCAAATTATAACGATTACCAGTGGCAAAGGCGGGGTGGGCAAATCCAATTTTACGCTGAATTTTGCTCTGGCTCTGCAATCCCTTGGTCGAAAGGTACTTGTGTTTGATGCTGATATCGGTATGGCCAATATTGATGTCTTAATGGGGGCCAATTCACAATACAATCTTCTTCACCTGTTAAAACGTGAGAAATCAATTGATGAAATTATTCAAACGGGTATAGGTGGTTTGCCTTATATTGCTGGAGGATCGGGCTTGAGCGAATTGTTTACGTTATCGGATGACGATCTGAATTATTTTGCCGAAGAAGTAGAAAAAATGGCGGCAGATATGGATTACATTCTATTTGATACAGGTGCAGGTTTATCTAAAGAAAACCTTAAATTCATCACTTCAGCTGATGAATGCCTGGTCGTAACCACACCGGAACCGACGTCCTTAACAGATGCGTATGCGCTAATTAAAGTCGTCAGCGGGTTGCAAAAGGATACGGTATTCAAAATTATAGTCAATCGTGCCGATAACGATAATGAGGCCCGTCAAGTTGCCGATAAGATCGCACTGGTTGCGAAACGCTTTTTGGAGATCGAAATCCCGTTGCTTGGGCATATCAGTGATGATACTCATGTCATGCAAGCAGTCAAAAGGCAAGTACCTTTTATGGTTGCTTTTCCGGGATGTGCGGCTTCAAGAGATGTATTGAATCTGGCACACCGTTTTGCAGCAATGCCACAGATTCCGCAATCAGGTGCATTGAGTGGAATTAAAGGGTTTATGCAAAAATGGTTGCGACGTTCTGTACATTGATTTTGATGAGAGGAAACAGAGGTGTTTAACATGTGTGCTTACCGGGTGCTGGTTGTAGATGATTCGGCCTTTATGCGCAAAATTATTACAGATTTAATTGTAAGGGATGAGTCGTTCAACATCGTAGGTACAGCCGCCAATGGCAAAGAGGCTGTAGAGAAAGTGAAGGAATTGCAGCCCGATTTGGTCACCATGGATGTCGAGATGCCTGAAATGAATGGTCTTGAAGCATTGCCATTGATTATGGCAGCCCATCCGCTACCTGTTATTATGCTGTCAGGCATTAATGAACAAGGCATGAAGGAGACCATCATGGCTTTGGAGGCAGGAGCTTTCGATTTTATAAGAAAGCCTTCCATTGCTCATGCACAAGATATCGAGCAAGTGAGCAAGGCGCTGCTGGAACAGATGCACACTGCTATGCAAGCAGTGCGGAGCCGCCTGGAGCGCAAGGAAGCTAATGAGCGCAAAGCTGCATTGGAACAAGCGAAAAAAGTGCCACAGGAAAAGCCTACAGGACAGGCTGTGACTGAGAAACGAGCAGGCAGTCAAGCTTCGATAGACAAGCCTCCGGTTGCTCCTTCACCTGCTGTATCAACTCAGCCGAAGCGTGATGCTGGCAAGTCCGTCCCGGCAGCAGCCAAGCAGGAAACGAAACGACAACAGTCTGGAACATCTGTTACGGCGGGGCGCATAGAACAGCCAGCTGCTCAGCCAAGCAAGTCAGTCCAAGCATCTACTGTTCAGAAGAAGGAAGACTTGTCCAAGGGGATGGGACGAACACCTGGTAAACTAAACAGTTCTAATACGGCCGCTGACAAATCGCTGCATGGTAAGGATAAAGTAGGGCTGGTTAAGCCGGAGCCCCGTAAGACGGTGAGTTCATCAGCTACTCCTATTCCAGCGGCTGCTACGCCTCCAGTAACGGCACCTACAGTTCCTGCCGCACCTAAAGGATTTTCTCTTAAAAAAGGTGTGCATACGTCCAGCTTTCGCAAACTGGTGGCGGTGGGATGTTCTACGGGCGGTCCGCGGGCGCTTAAGACGCTGTTGGAACGCATTCCTGGTGATTTTCCTGCTCCAATCGTTATCGTTCAGCATATGCCGCCAAACTTCACTCGTTCGCTGGCACAACGCTTGAACACGTTAAGTCCACTCCGAGTTGTGGAGGCTGAGCAGGGAATGACGCTGGAGACTGGAACGGCCTACATTGCCCCAGGGGGATATCAACTAAGAATTGTGCCAGGAGCCGGTGGTAAATACACTGTGTCACTGAAGATGGAGGAAGCTCGCAATGGTCACCGTCCTTCCGTAGATACGATGTTTGAATCGTTGCTCTCGTTAACCTCGTTGGAGCGGCATCTAGTATTGCTCACTGGAATGGGGAGCGATGGGGCCAAAATGATGAAAAAGCTTTATGATGCTGGGGTACAATCCACATTTGCTGAAAATGAGGAAACTTGTGTAGTGTACGGAATGCCCCGCTCAGCAGTAGAGTTAAAATGTGTGCGTCACCTTCTGCCAATGCAGGAGATCGCCCCCAAGCTTGTACAAGTTGTGAAATAATCGGAGTGTAACTCATGGAGGAGGTGTCTCACAATGGACATGAACCAATATTTAAACATGTTTATTGATGAGTCGAATGATCATCTGCAATCTCTTAACGAAAAAATGCTTCAACTGGAAAGCAATCCAACCGATCTAGGCATCGTTCAGGTGATTTTCCGTTCTGCCCATACCCTCAAAGGAATGGCTGCTACGATGGGATTTGAAGACCTAGCATCGCTAACTCACCAAATGGAAAACGTTCTTGATCTGGTACGTAACAACAAGCTGGCGATGCATGAATTTATATTCGATACCTTATTTAAAGGATTGGATGCTTTGGAGTCCATGGTGCAGCACATTACAGAGGGAGGCGACGGGAAAGCGGATGTCTCCTCTATTGTATCTTCACTACAATCCATTGTGAGTGGGGATTTCCAAAAGTCCGGCACAAATGCTGCAACTGAGGAGTCTCCATCTAAAAAAGTGGACAAAAACGATAGTGCTGGGCTTGTCTTGGATCAGTTCCAGTATTCTGTACTGGAGCAATCTATTTCTGAAGGACATCGTGTTCACTATATACAGGTAACAATCAGCTCAGAGAGCCAGTTGAAAGCGGCACGTGCCTTTATGGTGTTCAACACGCTGGAAAACTCTGGTGAAATCGTCAAGGCCTATCCGTCGGTACAGGATATTGAGCAGGAGAAATTCGAGCAAAGCTTCTCGTTATATTACATAACGCAGAAAGAAGTTGGGGAGCTGGAAAAGGAAATCGCGGGTATCTCTGAAATTGACACTGTCTCAGTGGTACAACTAGATCAGGAATCGCTTAAACAAATGAGCGAAGTTACTGCTGGACTGGCTGAGGCTGCTGCGGTGCAGGAAGCACCTGTTGCCGTGCAACCACCCGCTCCATCCCAGCCGCAGTCTCCAGCTGCGGCCTCTGTGGCTAAGCCAGCAGCAGGTAAAGCGCCAGCAGCTAAAGCAGCTGCGCCTACGCATAACCGTACGATTCGCGTAGATATTGAACGCCTGGATGTACTTATGAACTTATTTAGCGAGTTGCTCATTGACCGTGTGCGGTTAGAGCAGTTGGCAAGTGAAGCTTCCAATCCAGCACTGACAGAAACGGTAGAGCACATGAGTCGTGTGAGCAGCGATTTGCAAAACGTCGTTCTTAAATTGCGGATGGTACCAGTAGATACTGTTTTCAATCGTTTCCCGCGTATGGTGCGCGATCTGGCCAAATCGCTAGATAAAAAACTTGATTTGGTTATTACTGGAGCAGAGACTGAAATGGACCGCACTGTTATCGACGAAATTGGCGATCCTCTAGTGCATTTGCTTCGGAACTCCGTGGACCATGGCATTGAGTCGGTAGCCGACCGGATTGCAGCTGGTAAACCTGAGACAGGAACGGTTCACTTGCGTGCTTTCCATAGCGGAAATAACGTATTCATCGAGATTGAAGATGACGGAAATGGTATTAATCGCGATAAGGTACTAAACAGTGCTATTTCTAAAGGGATTTTGACGGCAGAGCAAGCAGCGGTCATGACCGACGAGGAAGCCTATCAGGTATTGTTTGCTCCGGGCTTCAGTACAGCTGCAGTCATTTCAGACGTATCAGGACGTGGTGTCGGTTTGGACGTTGTTAAATCCAAAATCACCGCTTTGGGTGGCAATGTTACGGTTCACTCTACACTGGGCCAAGGCACTAATTTCTCTGTGCAATTGCCGCTGACCCTATCCATTATTGCAGCCATGATGATACAGATCGGTTCTGAAAAATATGCGATTCCATTGTCATCCATTGTGGAGACTGCGATCGTCAAGCGGACACAAATTCGTTCAGTACATGGCAATAAAATGATTGCTTTCCGCGATTCTCATATCCCGCTCATCTCCTTGAGTCAGCTGTTCGAGGTACCGGACTTCAATGAAGATGAAGAAGAAGAGACAGAGGTCGTGGTCATCCGCAAGGGAGACCGTCTGGCAGCTCTATCCGTACAGGACTTTTTGGGACAAAGTGAAATTGTCCTTAAAAATTTGGGCAAATACCTTCCAAACATCCAAGGAATTTCAGGCGCCACGATTCTGGGTGACGGTCAGGTTGCTTTGATCATCGACCCGAATGTTTTCATTAAATAATGTCTTCATCAAAAATGAAAGAAATGTGAAGTTGCTGACATCAATAAGGAGGGTTTTTAGACATGGGAGAAGAAATTAAAGTTATCGTATTTAAGCTTGGTGAAGAGGAATACGGTGTTGAAGTAGAAAAAGTCCAATCTATTGAACGCATGGTGCCGATTACACGGGTTCCAAGAACCTACGATTTTGTTAAAGGCGTATTCAACATGAGAGGCGTAGTCATTCCGGTTATTGATCTTCGTGGCCGGTTTGGATTACCTGAAGCTGAATATACCGATCAAACTCGCATCATTATCGTTGCAGTGGGTGAAATGCAAGTCGGCTTTATCGTTGACTCAGCGAATGACGTTATTGACCTGAATACTGACAATATTGAGACACCACCGGAAGTGATTGGTGGAGTTAAGGCTAAATACCTTCGTGGAGTTGCTAAGATTGGTGAAGAGCGCTTGTTGATTATGCTGAACTTGTCTGAAGTCCTGAATCGTAGCGAGATGAACCAACTGGAAGGCTTAGAGGATTAACATATGGAAAATCTAGGAAATCTTGAAGACTTCAAGTTGGATGTGTTGAAAGAAGTCGGCAACATTGGCTCGGGGAACGCTGCTACAGCGCTCTCCCGGCTTCTCAATAAACCGGTGGATATGGGTGTGCCCAAAGTACAAATGCTGCCCTTTGAGGAAATTGCCGAGAAAGTCGGCGGCTATGAGCAACTTGTTGTTGCCATATTTTTTAGGGTAGAAGGGGAAGCCCCCGGGAATCTATTCTTCATATTGCAGCCTCAGGCGGCAAAAAGCTTACTTTCCCGTTTGGCAAATATTCCTTCAGATGACGAGGACAGTTTTAACGAAATGGAGCACTCAGCCCTGTCGGAGATCGGAAACATTTTAGCAGGCTCATATTTGTCTTCGCTGGCAGACTTTACGCGTTTATCTATGTATCCAACAGTCCCTGCGCTGGCGTTGGACATGGCAGGAGCAATTCTCAGCTATGGACTGCTGCAGTTTGGGCAGATGGGGGATGCTGCATTATTGATTGACACATCGTTTCTGGAAGGGCAGAATCAGATAGAGGGTCAATTTTTCCTGATTCCTGATCCAGAATCGTTCGGGAAAATCTTTAGGTCGTTAGGAGTCCCGATGAACGATGATTGAGGATAAAAGCATCATTAAAGTCGGTATGGCTGACTTAAATGTTACCAGTAACCCGAACTCGATTCGCACGACAGGACTCGGATCTTGCGTCGGATTGACTCTCTACGATCCTCACTTGAAACTGGCAGGTATGGCACATGTGATGCTACCATCCTCGGATATTGCACGTGAAGGGCAACTGAATATTGCTAAATACGCCGATACGGCGCTGCCCGAGTTATTTGAGCGGATGCTGAAATTGGGTGCTGAACGACGCAGACTGATTGCCAAAATGGCAGGGGGAGCGCAGATGTTCGCCTTTGCCGGTAGTGGAGATACCATGCGCATTGGTCCACGCAATGTAGAATCATGCAAAGAGATGCTCGTAGATCTCGGTATTCCCTTGATTGCGGAGGACACAGGCGGCAATTATGGACGAACGATTGAGTTGGACTCTGAAACTGGCGTTTTGAATATTCGAAGCGTACAAAAAGGTGTAAAGGAATTATAAACATGTTATTTGGCAGCTTACGCATTAATCTTTGGTCTGGAGTAGTCGGATTTATTCTGACTTTTGTGTTGTCCGTTGGCAGCAATCTGCTGACCACGAGCTTAATTCGTGGCTTGATCGCCTTCGTTTTTTGGTTCCTGCTTGCATTTGTGCTGCGCTGGACACTAGGTGTTGTAGCGCGGCCAGATCTGGGGAATGCCCAAAGCCGGGCAAGCTCTCAGGTAGATGGCGTAGGGGGGAATCTGGACTTGACGACACCAGACGAGAATGAAAACCTGAATGAATTGCTGAAACCGAAACCAGATCAGACGGACGAAGGGAACAATGGTTTCGCGCCTTTAAACCCACCTAAGCTGGTTTCCAACAAGGACCCTGAAGAATTGGCCAAGGCCGTTCGTCACCTGACAGACAAATAAGGAGGGTGAAGCCGATGAACGAGCGTAAAGCCGCTCATTTAAACCATTCCGAACTATGGGAGCAATGGAAAGAACACGGTGACAAGGAAGCAAAAAAACAGTTAATTGAAAAGTATCTCCATATTGTGGAATATGTTTCGGGCCGCCTTGCAGTAGGCTTGCCCAAAAATGTATCCAAGGATGATCTGGCGAGTAACGGCGTTATGGGTTTGATTGACGCTTTAGAGAAATTTGACTATGAGCGTGGTTTGCAGTTTGAGACTTATGCTTCTTGGCGTGTTCGCGGAGCGATTTTGGATGGTCTTCGTCAAGGGGATTGGGTTCCTCGTTCAGTTAGGGAAAAAGCAAAAAAAATCGAGGATGCCTACCAGCATCTGGAACAAAGATATTTACGCACGGTAAGCGACGAAGAGATGAGCCATTATTTGGACGTTTCTGAAAAAGAGTTTCAAAATATGATCCAGGAAGTTGCCGTTATGTCGATTGTCTCACTGGAGGACCCGATCCGTGAAGAGGAATCGGAAACACGGCTTTCCCTTTTGGTGGACGAGAAGGCGAAAAATCCGGATCATAAGGTCAATGAATTTACACTTCGTGATGCCCTTGCACAAGGCATTGATAAATTGACTGAAAAAGAACGTATCGTTGTTTCTTTATTGTATTACGAGGATTTGTCACTCAGCGAAATCGCTGAGGTCATGTCGCTATCTCCATCGCGAATTTCACAGTTGCATTCCAAAGCAATATTACGTCTGAGAGCGACATTGGACAAACAGCGGGATTTGCTAATGCGTAAAGATTAACGTACGGGAGGTTACAGTAACAGTTAGACGGAAGGAGCACCCTTGTGGAGAAGCAATATGCTTTGGACCAGTATTTAAAAGTGGTTGTCTCACCTGACAAACAAACAGCCTACTTGGAGTTTGCCAAACGTGAAGAAGGTTTTGCCTGTTCTGTGGAAGAATTAGAGCGTTTTCTAAGCAACCAAAAAATATCCTACGGTTTAATGACCGATGCGATTCGCGTATTTGCGGCAAATCCGGAAGATCATTTCTTCGGAAAATTACTGATTGCTCAGGGAAAGCAGCCGATCCATGGCATAGACGGAAAAATTAATCTGGCTGATATTGTGACTGGGGAAGATGCGCATAAGCCACTTGAAACCGTAGATGGACGGGTGGATTATAAAGAACTAACTCGTTTAAGAAATGTAAAACGTGGACAATTGATTGCCGAACGAGTTGATCCTCTGCCGGGTGTACCGGGGATTGCTGTAACCGGAGAGGAAATTCCTTTTCTTCCAGGTAGAGAGGCGCGTTTTAAAGTTGGAAAAAATGTAGTGATCCATCCGGAAGGTGTTGCCATGTATGCGGCTATTGACGGACTGGTGACTACGACTGAAAAGGGCAAGCTTAATGTGTTCCCCGTATATGAAGTGAACGGGGACGTCGATTATAGTGTCGGTAACATTGATTTTGTTGGAACCGTCGTCATTCGTGGGAATGTCTTGACAGGGTTTCGCGTTCGGGCGGCTGGCGACATTCGTGTCATCGGTGGTGTGGAAGGCGCTGAAATTGAGGCGGAAGGTTCAGTGGAAATCAGTGGCGGTATTATCGGATACCATAAGGGGTTCGTGAAAGCTGCACAAAATGTCAAATGCTCATTCATACAAGATGGTAACGTGATTGCGGGAGGCGATATACTTGTATCCCAGAGCATCTTGCATTCCCAGATTAAAGCGAGTGTAAATGTACTCTGCGAGGGGACCAAAGGGCTTATCGTAGGTGGCAGTGTACAAGCTGGTAAAAAGGTAGTGGCTCGTACCATCGGTAATACGATGTCCACAGCTACTGTTATCGAAGTGGGTGTGCTTCCCGAACTGCGCGATGAACTGACAGAACTCCGCGCACGTTTGAAGCAGCAGACAGACAGTCAGGATAAAACGAATAAGGCTCTTACCATATTGGATCAGCTTGCCGCTGCCGGACAGCTTGCACCTGAAAGAATGGCTATGCGAATCAAGCTGACGTCTACTAAAAAATCTAATGAACAGGAGCTTTTGGAAACCAAGTCCAGAATGCTTGAAATTGAACGAACATTAGAGGATACGAGCCGGGCACGGGTAGAAGTTAAAAATGTGATTTACGGTGGCTCTAAAATAGTTATCGGCAGATATACAAAATTTATTAAAGATTCAGTGGAAAGAATGGCGTTTTATTATCATGAGGGAGACATCAGCATGTCCTCCTACGTGTAATTCAGCACACTGTTAATCATTTAACATTGTATTCCTTGAAAGACAGATACGGATGCCCAATCGGAAAGGGTGTGGTCCAATGAGCTTGAAGGCTGTTGAATTGCAAATTGCCGTACCTCGCACCAGTGAAGCAGGAAAATACCAAAGTGAGTCCCAGCAGCGGCCAATGAATGACCAAGCATTGCTTGGTCAAAAGGCCGCGCTGGAGACAGAGAACATGCGTCAGCGAAGCAGTGCCATAGATCAGTCTGCAGAAACATTCGTCGGTGAGCGGCAAACGGGAGGACAGAGCAGAGCTTCTTCCCAGCAGAGCCGTTCCCAATCAGATGAGACTGAGGTGCCTAAGGAGCATCCGGCAGAGCATCCGTACAAGGGACACCATATTGATTTTTCGCTCTGATCCGACAGGTGGAGAAGCGTTATTAAAGGAGACGATGGGCAGTGGATCAACCATGGATTTATATTGTTCTGCTGGGCGCTGCAGCTGTTGTCTACGCCTGGCTTCTGCCTAAGCGTCAGCCAGGCCGGGGAACAGAAGAGGCCGTCGTTCAAAAGGTCGAGGCCACATTGGAGCAGTATATGGCCGATATTGAAAACGACAATGACGAGCTGATTGAGCTCGTATCTGGTATGAAGCAGGAGTATACAGTTAAACAGGCGGCATTACAGGAACAAGTAGCTGAGCTTCGGAACCGTATCGTGGAGCTTGAGCGCCAGGCTATGTTTACTACTGTTTCTATGCAAACCGAGCCTGTATCTAAGGAAATACAACATACAGTAACTTCTCATCAGGCAGCGGTTGCTTACGGTCAATTTCAAAGTCCGCAACCTGGAGTGTCTGTACAGGAAGGCTATTCTGATTCAGAAGCTCCTCTCGTAACTATGGAGGAGATGGAGGAGCAGACAGTATTGCAAGACCCTGAAACTGAGCAGGAAGTAGAGTCCATCCGTGATCGTTATCAAGGGTTGTTTGCGCTGCATGAGCAAGGCAAGTCGTTGGATTATATAGCCAAGCAATCAGGCATCCAGCGGGGGGAAGTACAGCTTATATTGCAACTCGCGGAGCGGGAGGATGTAACGTGATCAAAAACCGTTCATTTATGCTAGGCATGGGTACGGGCCTTATAACAGGGGCATTGCTGTTGCAACTGGCAATGATCGGTCAGGGACAATCGCAGCAATCTTCAACAGACCCAAAAAACATGACGCGAGAGCAATTAGAAAAGGCAGCTGCCGAATTAAATCTTCAGATCAGTGACAGTTCTGATCCGAAAATGACAGAAGAGGAATGGCGTAATAAGGTGATCAAGGAAGGCAACAAAACTCCGGTTGCACCCCAAAAGGCTAAACCAGCTCAAACGCCGTCAACACCAAAGGTACCTGCAAATAGCACATCCTCGGCGGCTTCTAAACCTTCGACCAGCGCATCGATTCCACAAAGTCCGAATAAGCCGCAAACTCAAAGGCCTGGCACCACAACGACTCCCAACATTCCCAAGCAGCCTGCCACGCCACAAGTGCAGTATAGCATTGCATCGGGAAGCAATTTGAGAAGTGTGGCATTAGGATTGCAACGGGCAGGGGTTGTGTCGGATGCTAGTGCATTTGAGGCAGCAGCTAAGGCCGAAAAAATCAATACCAAAATTCGTACGGGTACCTATCAGTTTGCTAAAGGTGAGGATTTCAGTTCTATTATTACTAAAATTACGAAAAAGCCGTCCAACTGACCAGACCGGGAAGTGGACGGCTTTTATTCATGCTGACAAGTTCGATAAGAGGCGTAAAACGTCACATTTTGCGTTGTTCCAACTATTGTCGAAAAGTTGGTTGCAACGATGCAAGTGTTATGGTATATTAATTGACGGTGTTAAAAACGCACGTCGGTTAATTTTATAGAGGGTGCTTTCCAATGGAAAGTCTTTATGAAAAATGATGTCGGCGGAGGACACACAAAAAACCAAACTTAGGAGGTGCGTGAAGATGGCAGTAATCTCCATGAAACAGCTTTTGGAAGCTGGGGTTCACTTTGGTCACCAAACACGTCGCTGGAACCCGAAAATGGATCGTTATATCTTCACTGAAAGAAACGGTATTTACATCATTGACTTGCAAAAGACAGTGAAAAAGGTTGAGGAAGCTTACAACTTCGTAAAAAGCATTGCAGCTGAGAATGGTACAATTCTGTTCGTAGGCACGAAGAAACAAGCACAAGATTCCGTTAAAGAAGAAGCAGCACGCGCTGGTCAATTCTACATTAACCAACGTTGGTTGGGTGGTACGCTGACTAACTTCCAAACGATTCAAAAACGTATTGACCGTTTGAAACAACTGGAAGCTTGGGAAGAAGACGGTACATTTGCAGTTCTTCCTAAAAAAGAAGTTATCATTCTTCGCAAAGAAAAAGATCGTCTTGAAAAATTCTTGGGCGGTATCAAAAACATGAAGGGCCTTCCGAGTGCTCTGTTCATCATTGATCCACGCAAAGAACGTATCGCGGTTGCTGAAGCTCGCAAATTGGGTATCCCAATCGTAGGTATCGTTGATACAAACTGCGACCCAGACGAAATCGACTATGTTATCCCAGGTAATGACGACGCAATCCGCGCTGTTAAATTGCTGACAGGTAAAATGGCTGATGCAGTTATGGAAGCAAACCAAGGCGAAGAAACTACAGCATAACATTTCCATTAGGAAATAACTATATGAATTAAATGAAAAGGGTGGTTGGCAGGTGTATAACCTCTCACTACCCTTTTTTTAAGGAATAAAGCACGGTATACCACTGAAAATCAAATTTGGAGGGAAATAATATGGCAGTTAATGCTAGCGCAGTAAAAGAGCTTCGTGAAAAAACAGGCGCAGGAATGCTGGATTGTAAAAAAGCGCTTGAAGAAGCAAACGGTGATTTGACAAAAGCGGTTGAAGTTCTGCGCGAAAAAGGACTTGCAGCTGCAGCCAACAAAGCAGGTCGTATTGCTACTGAAGGTGTTGTTGAATCCTACATTCATGCTGGCGGCCGTATCGGCGTACTGGTAGAAGTGAACTGCGAAACAGACTTCGTAGCTAAAACAGACCAGTTCAGAGATTTTGTACGCGACATTGCAATGCATATCGCTGCATCGAACCCTCGTTATGTTCGTCGTGAAGAAGTGCCACAGGAAGAAATCGAAAAAGAAAAAGAAATCCTGAAAGCACAAGCTCTGAACGAAGGTAAACCAGAGAAAATCGTTGAAAAAATGGTTGAAGGCCGCATTGGTAAGTTCTATGAGGAGTTCTGCTTGTTGGAGCAATCTTTCATCAAAGATCCAGACAAAACAATCTCCACGCTTATCAACGAAAAAATCAGTACAATTGGCGAAAACATCTCTCTGCGTCGCTTTGTTCGTTTTGAACTGGGTGAAGGTCTGGAGAAAAAAGAAGATAACTTCTACGAAGAAGTTATGTCTCAAGTGAAACAATAATTACCAACGAACGGTAATTGCATATGGAAAAAACGGAAATGGAACACATCAGTGTTCCTTTTCTTGCAACAGGACACCTATCCTGTTACATAAAGTATAAATGATATTGGAGGGTGATCATTTGGAAAAACCTGTGTTTAAGCGTGTTGTCCTGAAAGTTAGTGGTGAATCGCTGTCAGGTCCTAACGGTTACGGTATTGATGCGGATACAATTGCGTCCATTGCCGAACAAGTCAAAGACGTGGTGGAACTGGGAGTAGAAGTTGCTATCGTGTGTGGTGGCGGTAACATCTGGCGTGGTATTGCTGGAAGTGCCAACGGAATTGACCGGGCCACGGCAGATTACATGGGTATGCTGGCAACAGTGATGAACTCACTGGCCTTACAGGATGCTTTGGAGCAGATTGAAGTACCTACTCGCGTACAAACATCCATTGCGATGCAACAGATTGCTGAACCTTATATCCGCCGTAGAGCTATCCGTCATTTGGAAAAAGGTCGGGTTGTTATTTTTGCAGCAGGTACAGGTAATCCGTTCTTCTCGACTGATACTACTGCTGCACTACGTGCTGCTGAAATTGAAGCGGAAGTAATTCTGATGGCTAAAAATAAAGTGGATGGCGTATATTCTGCTGATCCGTTTAAAGATAGCACAGCCGAGAAATATGAGCAGCTTACGTATTTGGATGTGCTCAACAAAAATCTCGGTGTCATGGATTCTACCGCTTCCTCGTTGTGCATGGATAACAATATTCCGTTGATTGTCTTTGCTATTACAGAGCAAGGTAACATTAAACGTGTCGTGCTGGGTGAGAAAATTGGTACGATCGTCAAAGGGAGTGTAAATTAATGCCACAATCTGTGAAAAAGAGTGCTGAGGAACGCATGCAAAAAGCAATCCAAGCATTGCAACGTGATCTTGCATCTTTGCGTGCAGGACGGGCGACACCAGCTTTACTGGACCGTGTACAGGTAGAGTATTATGGTGCAATGACTCCAGTCAACCAGCTGGCGAATATCAATACACCTGACAGCCGGACCTTGATGATTCAGCCTTGGGACAAATCTTCCTTGGCCGATATCGAGCGCGCTATACAAAAATCCGATTTAGGTTTGACACCTTCGAATGATGGTAACACCATTCGTCTGAGCATTCCTGCTTTGACGGAGGAACGCAGAACTGACTTGGTGAAGTTGACGAAGAAGAACGGTGAAGAAGCGAAGATCGCTATTCGTAACATTCGTCGTGATGCCAATGATGACATCAAAAAATTGGAGAAAAGTGATATTTCCGAGGACGAATCTCGTAAACATCAGGAAGATATCCAGAAAACAACTGATAAGTTTATCGCTGAAGTGGATAAAGTTTTAGCTGCAAAAGAAAAAGAAATTATGGAAGTTTAAAAGATTGGCAGCCCCTCCCTTACGGTGGGGTTTGTCTCTTTTCAAGCCTGAGGCACATTTTCAGAGAATGCTGGAGGAACTGGAATGATCAAACGGGTTCGGTCTTGGTGGAACGGGGAACAAAAACAGCAAACACCGGCCATTTCAAAAGACAATATTCCGCAGCATGTTGCTGTCATCATGGATGGGAACGGCAGATGGGCCAAACGGATTGGAATGCCGCGGATTGTAGGGCACCAAAATGGAATGAAGGCAGTGAAACGCACAGCAATTGCAGCGGATGAACTGGGTATTAAGTATTTGACTTTGTTTGCATTTTCAACTGAAAATTGGACGCGTCCAAAGGACGAAGTTGATTTTCTAATGCGCTTACCGCAGGAATTTCTGGCTATTGAGCTGGATGAGCTGATTGAAAAAAATGTGCAAGTGCGTATGATGGGCAATAAGGAACATTTACCTTCCCATACCGTTGAGGCGCTGACTGAAGCGACTCGACGAACTGAAAATAATACCGGACTTGTTCTTAATTTTGCATTAAATTATGGAAGTCGGTTGGAAATCACAGAATGCATGCAAACATTGGGCCGTCAAATTGCGGATGGGAAGCTTAAAACAGAAGATATAACATCTGAGCTGATCGGTAATACGTTGCTTTCTAGTGGTATGCCAGACCCTGATTTACTGATTCGAACAAGCGGTGAGCTTAGACTTAGTAATTTTATGCTCTGGCAGCTTGCCTACAGTGAGTTGTGGTTTACTGATATTTATTGGCCTGAGTTTAAGAAAGAACACTTATACGAAGCAGTGATCGAATATCAGCAAAGAACACGGCGGTATGGCGGACTGAAGTAAATGGAGGATGAAAGCCGTTGAGACAGAGATTAATTACCGGTATTCTGGCAGGCATATTCTTTTTGGCGATGGTCCTGTGGGGCGGCTTGGCCTACCATTTGCTTATATTGGCGATGGCCCTAATCGGATTTTATGAGTTCGCACGAATGACGCAGGTATCTCCTTTTGGAGGTACAGCAATACTTGGATACGTAAGCATATTAGCTTTTGTATTCCCGTATGAACCTTTTGGTTTGCACTCACCCTTACCCTTTGCCAGTATGCTTTGGCTGGTAATGATAGCTTTTATGATTATCACGGTAGGAACCAAAAATAAAATCCCGATTCAAACGGTAGCTATATTATTTCTTGGTACCGTTTATATAGGGTTTGGATTTTCGTATATTGCGGAATCACGTCATATGGAACATGGACTGTTATGGACATTTTTATTATTGGCTTGTATTTGGGCAAGTGATGCAGGGGCATATTTTGTAGGCAAAATGGCAGGAAAGACGAAATTATGGCCTGCGATCAGTCCGAACAAAACGGTCGAAGGATCCATTGGCGGCATTGTTTTAGCGTTGGTTATAGCTCTTGTATTCGCTGGATTATCGGGTGGACTGCTGCCATGGGGCAAAGCCATCGGCATCGGTTTGTCTTGTGCAGTTGTGGGACAACTGGGCGATTTGGTACAATCTGCATACAAACGAGTGTACGGCATTAAAGATTCTGGTAATCTGCTGCCAGGGCACGGTGGTATACTAGACCGCTGCGACAGCTGGATTGTCGTTTTTCCATTTGTACATATGCTGATGCTGCTTCCATGAGTCTGTTGATTACAGTTTATGCTCAGGCTAATCTCTATGCTGCTCACTCTGCGCTACTAGAAGGTTGGAACCAGTAGCATAACTGCCTGAATAACAATCAATGAGCTCCTGGATAAAAGTGATTTTCAGGATAGGAAGGTGCATCATGAAAAGAATTACGGTACTTGGTTCAACTGGATCTATTGGAACTCAAACGCTGGATGTAGTGTCCATGCACCCGGATCAGTTTACTGTTGAGGCTTTAGCAGGTGGTTCTAATATAAAGTTACTTGCTGAGCAGGCGCATCTTTATAAACCCAAAAAAGTGTCTGTGGGTACTCGGCAGTTGGCGGATGAAATTCGTCCTTTACTGCCTTCTGGAATGGAACTGCATTGGGGAAATGAAGGACTCGTTGAGCTTGCTGCGAACACAGAGGCGGATATGGTTGTGACGGCTGTAATGGGCAGTGTCGGATTGCACTCCACGCTGGCCGCAATTGAGGCTGGAAAACAGATCGGTTTGGCCAATAAGGAAACACTGGTTACTGCTGGTCATCTGGTCACAGCGCGGGCTCGGGCGAAAGGAGTGCCGTTGCTGCCGATTGACAGTGAGCATTCAGCTATTTTCCAATGCTTGAATGGTGAGCGTATGAAAGATGTGGCACATATTACTCTCACAGCATCAGGGGGTTCTTTTCGAGATTTGACAAGAGAACAGTTGCGTGAAGTTACAGTGGAAGATGCACTCAAGCATCCCAATTGGTCAATGGGGGCTAAAATTACAATTGATTCAGCAACGATGGTAAACAAGGGGCTGGAAGTCATTGAGGCGCATTGGCTATTTGGACTTGATTATGAGCAGATTCATGTGTTGCTTCATCCGGAAAGCATTATTCATTCCTATGTTGAGTTTCAGGATACAAGCATTGTTGCTCAACTTGGGAATCCGGACATGAGAGTACCCATTCAATATGCATTGACTTATCCTGAGCGTATGAAGTCCCCGGCGAAGCCGTTGTCACTGGCTGAAGTGGGCAGACTCCATTTTAAGGAAATGGATTATAATCGTTTTCCTTGTTTAAGGCTTGCCTTCGAATGTGGTAAAATGGGTGGTACAGCACCGACCGCATTTAATGCAGCTAATGAGATTGCTGTTGCCCGTTTCCTGCGTGGAGAAATTTCTTTTCTGCATATTGAAGCTATTATTGAACGTTTGCTGGAGCGGCATGTCAATGTGGCTAATCCTGATCTGTCTGCGATTGAAGCATGTGACGGAGAGACTCGTAGCATAGCTGCCGAATTGTAGGCTAATGTTGGGTTAGAAACGAAATGTGATTCTCTTGTGCGGGATCGGAGAATAATGATAATCTAGGAAGACAAACTCGATCTCATTGAAAGGGGAACGGAAACGATTGGAAACGATTCAAATAGTGTTGATGACGGTGCTCATGTTTTTCGTCATAGTGACGGTGCATGAATGGGGGCATTATTATTTTGCCAAGCGCGCCGGGATTCTGGTACGGGAGTTTGCGATCGGTTTCGGTCCGAAACTGTTTTCTTATAAAAGAAACGAGACGCGATTTACGTTGCGTTTGTTGCCGTTCGGTGGCTTTGCCCGCATGGCGGGAGAGGATCCGGAGGTCAATGAAATTGAGACCGGACAAACGATTGCTGTACGCGTAACGGATGACGTCGTGAAAACCATCTATCTGGATCAACTGGATAATCGCAAGAATGTGGTGCGTGGCGAAGTGTTGGATATTGATCTGGAACAGTCGTTAACTTTAAAATTGGATGTAGATGGCGAAGATCAGCAATACACTGTACACCCGCAAGCGATGATGGTAACCAAAGGTCAATCCATTCAGATTGCACCCAAGGATCGGCAGTATGGGAGTAAAACAGTAGGACAGCGTGCGATGGCTATTTTTGCTGGACCACTGATGAATTTTATTCTTGCCTTTATTTTGTTTGGTCTGCATATTCAGATGGTCGGCATACAAGTGGACAACCCGACTTATGTCCAAATTAGTGAAATTACAGCAGGTATGCCTGCTGCTGAAGCTGATTTGCATAAGGGAGATATCATCGAATCGGTGAATGGAATAGCCATTGGTGCGAATGTTGAAAACATGATCAAACTGATTGCGGATTCTCAAGACAAGCCGATGAAGTGGACGGTTCGCCGTGATAATAAGACCTTTGATCTTACTATTACACCTCGTGCAATGGAAGGACAAAAGGGTGGCAAGGTGGGCATTGTGCCTGAACTTCCAAAACGCCAAGCAGGTGTGGGTGAAACGTTCAAATTTGCCGGACAATCCATGGTCAGAACGACCGATATTATTTTCCAAGGATTTAGCCAGCTTATTCAACGCTTTTCTATCAATGACCTGGGAGGCCCGGTACGTACTTTTGAAGTGACGGGGCAAATTGCCAAGCAGGGGATTGAGCAGTTGACGTATTGGACTGCCATAATGAGTCTTTACCTGGGGATATTTAATTTACTGCCTATTCCGGCGCTTGATGGAAGCAGACTTGTTTTCCTTGGTGTGGAGGCGGTAAGAGGGCGTCCCGTCGATCCGAGCAGGGAAGGAATGGTCCATTTCGTTGGTTTTGCTATGCTATTCCTGCTTATGATTGCGGTCACGTATAACGATATTTTACGCTTAATTAATGGTTAATTAGATGACGGACTTATATAAAAACGGTCTGTATGGGAGGACATGCATTTCTATGTCGAACGATAAACAGTTTGTCGAGGAAATTACGCCGCAGAGCGAAGATTTTTCCCGATGGTATATTGATGTTATTAAAAAAGCAGAACTGATGGATTATTCCCCTGTTCGCGGATGTATTGTATTCCGCCCCGATGGTTTTGAAATCTGGGAGCATATCAAGGAAGCCATGGACGTGCGCTTCAGAGAAACAGGGCACCGTAATGCCTATTTTCCAATGTTCATTCCAGAAAGCTTTTTTCAAAAGGAAAAAGAGCATGTTGAAGGGTTTAATCCTGAACTGCCTTGGGTAACCGAGGCTGGCGGGGAAAAGCTGGAAGAGCGTCTTGCAATTCGTCCGACTTCGGAAACCATGATTGGTCATATGTACTCCAAATGGATTCAATCCTATCGTGATCTGCCTGTGCTTATTAACCAATGGGCTAATGTAGTGCGTTGGGAAAAACGCACGCTGCCTTTCTTGCGCACAAGTGAATTTTTGTGGCAAGAAGGTCACACGGCCCATGAAACAGAAGAAGAAGCACGTGAAGAAACGATGAAAATGCTGGAAGTATACCGTGAGGTTATTGAGGAAGTTCTGGCTATTCCGGTTATTACTGGACAGAAAACACCTTCTGAAAAGTTTGCAGGTGCGAAGGATACATTTTCACTGGAAGCGATGATGAAGGATGGACGGGCGGTACAAGCTGGGACCTCCCACTATATGGGAACTAATTTTGCCGTTGCATTTGACATTAAATATTTGAGTCGTGAAAACAACTTGGAATTCGCGCATACGACTTCATGGGGAACAAGTACACGTTTGATCGGTGCACTGATTATGGTACATGGAGATGACCGTGGTCTGGCATTGCCTCCTAAAGTTGCGCCTACGCAGGTTATTATGGTTCCAATTGGACCACCTAAGAAGCGTGATGCCGTTATCGCTCGTGCAGATGAATTATTTGCTGAGTTGAAACAAGCGGGAGTGCGTGTTAAAATGGACGACCGTAGCGATGTAAGTCCAGGCTGGAAATTTAATGAATATGAAATGCGCGGTGTGCCGGTTCGTCTGGAAATCGGACCTCGTGATATGGAAAACGGTGTCTGTGTGCTCGTATCCCGCATCAGCGGTGAGAAAAAAATCGTGCAGCAGGATAATCTGGTTGAGGAAGTACACGCGATGCTCGCACAGGTACAGCAGGAGATGTTTGATCGTGCGAAAAATTTCATGGAAGAAAACTTCTATTCCGTCGATACGTTGGATGAAATGAAGACTCTCATGGAAGAAAAACGCGGCTTTACTTTGGCAGGCTGGTGCGGAGCTGAAGAATGTGAAGACAAAGTTAAAGAAGTAACAGGTGCTACAAGCCGTAACATACCGTTTAAAACAACCGAGCAAAAGTCCACATGTTTGTGTTGTGGCAAACCTGCCAAGCATACAGTAGTGTTTGCACGGGCGTACTAATATAGATGTAGGGCAATATCACTATACTCACTTCATTCTTTTTGCTGACATGGTAGCTATTACGGGACAATGTTCCGAAGGATCTATGTCGTTGTGAGAAGGATTGAAGAGGGCTACGAAAAGCTTTTGCGGTCGGAGATGTTTTTGACGCAGAAGCTTTTCATGTTTTCAGAATGGTAGATTTAAAATTGGGGGGAGAGTCATGGGCGGAGCTGAAGAAAAGAGAAAGCGGCTGGAACTGCTGATGAAGCAAGTTGGGATGCCGGCTGGAGTGGTTGAACCTTATTTTTTGGACGGTTGGATTGATCAAGTGGAGATTAGCCGTACCAATAAGGATTGGAATATCACCATTGCCAAGGAGACACTGGTCCCCGCTCAGGTGTATCGTACGTTCTGTATTCAAGTACAGGAAAAAATGAGTCACATCGCAAAAATTACGTTCCGTTTTCAGTATAGTGAGCAGATTCAGCCTGGTGATATCATCAGTGAATACTGGAAACTTTTTCTAGAGTGGGTGCATCGTGAGATCCCATCTGTTAACGGTTGGATGAATCGGGCTGTGCATGAGTGGGAAGACGGTCTATTATTGCTGACGATGAGCGATAGTATGTCATTGGAACTGGCGCGTAAAAAACAGATAGATCAAGCTATCATCAAATTTTACGATAAATATTTTGGCCTCTCTATGCGCATTAAAGTCCAAGTGGGTGAAAGTAACCAGGAGGCATTACAGCAATTCCAAGAAAAGAAGATGCAGGAAGAACGCGAAGTTATTCAGCAGATGATGGAAAGTATGGAATCCGAAATGCCGCCTTTGGATGAAGAAGAAGGAGACGTACGGCTTCAATTTGGTTATGACATCAAAGAACCGGCTGTTCCGATGCAAGATATTCAGGACGAAGAGAAAAAAGTCACCTTACAAGGAACAATCTTCGGTTTGGATAGTAAAGAATTGCGCAATGGCAGTACGTTGTTTACGTATTATTTGACCGACTTTAGTGATTCCCTGCAAATGAAAATGTTTGCTAAAACTAAAGAAGATCTGAAGATCCTCAGTTTGTTGGCTAACGGGAAATGGGTCAAAGTGCGAGGGCGAGTTGAATATGATCGTTTTATGCAAATTCCCGAGCTGGTTATGATTCCTTCCGATCTAGTTGAAGTACAGGCTCCACCCACACGTAAGGATAATGCAGAGGAAAAACGGGTTGAGTTCCATCTCCACACAAAGATGAGCGCAATGGATGCTGTCGCCTCTATTGACCAATACGTCAAAACAGCCGCCAAATGGGGGCACAAGGCGATTGCGGTCACTGATCATGGCGGTGTGCAATGCTATCCCGATGCAGCAAAAGCAGCAAAGAAAAACGGAATTAAAATGATCTACGGTATTGAGGCCAACGTGGTTAATGATGCCGTTGAGGTTGTAATGCAGGCACAACCATTAAATTTGAAAACAGCGACTTATGTCGTTTTTGATATTGAAACCACCGGTTTATCGGTTACGCAGAATAAAATCATTGAGATTGCGGCTGTAAAAATGCATGATGGCAAAGAAGTTGATCGTTATGCTACCTTTGTCAATCCACATGAGCGTATACCATACAATATCCAGCAACTGACCAACATTAACGATGAAATGGTCAAGGACGCGCCGGATGTAGAACCTGTTATGAAGGAGTTTGTAGCTTTTGCTGGCGATGCTGTATTGGTTGCCCATAATGCGCGATTTGATGTCGGGTTTATCCAGGCCACCCTTCGAAATATGGGGTTGCCTGAAATGACCAATCCGGTACTGGATACGCTAGAATTGGCTCGTTTACTGTTTCCAACAATGAAAAACCACCGTCTGAATACGCTGACGGCCAAATATAAAGTTGCGCTCGAAAGCCATCACCGAGCCATTGACGATACAGTCGCACTGACTGAAGTGCTAAATGGCTTGCTGAATGATGCGGAACAAATTAAGGGTTTAAAAATGCTCGATCGTCTGAATGATTATGTGGGTAAGGATTTATCGACCGTTCGTCCTTTTCACTGCTGTATTTATGCCCTCAATCCGATTGGTAAAAAAAATCTGTACAAGTTGGTTTCGATGTCTCATACCGAATATTTCAAGCGTGTGCCTTGTATTCCTAAATCCAAATTGTCAGAAATGAGAGATGGATTGCTTATTATTTCTGGTTGCGAAAAAGGAGAGTTCTTTGAGGCTGTGTTGAACAAGTCCGAGGAAGAGGCCGAGGAAATTGCACAGTTTTATGATGTGTTGGAGATTCAACCTTTGACGATGTATATGCATTTAGTAGAAAAACAACTGGTAAGCGGGCCTGATGCTCTGAAAACGGCAATACGCAAAGTATGCGAAATTGGACGGCGACTTGATAAGCCCGTAATTGCCACAGGCAATGTTCACTACTTGGAAACTCGCGATAAGTTGTACCGTGATATTACGATACACGGCATTACGGGATTTAGCCCGCTAAAAGATATTCGTAAGCCAGATGCGCATTTACGCACCACAGACGAAATGTTGGCAGAATTCGAGTTTTTGGGCGAGGAGAAAGCCTATGAAGTCGTTGTGAAGAATACCAGTGAGTTGGCGGATCGATTTGAGGAGCTGGAGCTGTTCCCTGACAAGCTGTTCACACCTTTGCTGGATGGGGCGGACGAGGAAATCCGCAACACTTGCTACGAGACAGCTAAATCCATCTATGGTGAGGAATTGCCCGAAGTGGTTGTAGCCCGTCTTGAAAAAGAACTAGAGCCGATTATTAAATACGGTTTCTCTGCCAACTATCTCATTTCCGAGCGTTTGGTTAAAAAGTCTAATAAGGATGGATATCTGGTAGGTTCACGGGGTTCTGTTGGATCTTCTGTGGTCGCTACCTTTCTCGGTATTTCCGAGGTTAATCCACTGCCTGCACATTATATTTGCGGTAATCCTGAATGCAGACATAGCGAGTGGATTTTGGACGGTAGTGTGCCGAGCGGATTTGACTTGCCGGACAAAAACTGTCCGAAATGCGGTGGTAAACTGAAGGGTGAGGGACAGGATATTCCGTTTGAAACGTTTCTTGGATTTAAGGGAGATAAAGTTCCCGATATTGACTTGAACTTCTCTGGCGAATATCAGCCTGTCGCACATAACTATACGAAAGTACTGTTTGGTGAGAAAAGTGTATTCCGTGCTGGAACCATCGGTACAGTTGCCGAGAAAACAGCCTTTGGCTTTGCAAAGAAATATGAAGAGGCGCATCATAAAAAATGGCGTGGAGCTGAGCTGAACAGGCTGGCTTCGGGCTGTACAGGGGTCAAACGCAGTACCGGGCAACATCCAGGCGGAATTGTCGTTGTTCCCGATTATATTGAGGTCGAGGATATTACGCCGGTACAGTACCCCGCCGATGATACAAGCTCGGAATGGAAAACAACGCATTTTGATTATCACGCTTTTGATGCGAATCTACTCAAACTCGATATTCTGGGTCATGATGATCCGACCATGATGAGGATGCTTCAGGATTTGACTGGTGTCGATCCTACGACCATTCCAATGAATGATCCAAAGGTGATGAGCATGTTCAACTCCACGGAGGCGCTCGGTGTAACACCCCAGCAAATCCGCACACCTGTAGCTACCTACGGTGTACCAGAAATGGGGACGAAGTTTGTACGCCAAATGCTAGTAGAGTCGCAGCCAAGTTCTTTTGCTGACTTACTGCAAATATCCGGACTGTCTCACGGCACGGGCGTATGGTTGGGGAACGCACAGGAACTGATTAAGAATAATACCTGTAACATCAAGACTGTAATTGGTTGCCGTGATGACATCATGCTATTTTTGATTTACAAGGCAGGGATGGACGCAGGTCTGGCCTTTAAAATTACGGAGAGCGTACGTAAAGGTAAGGGGCTTAGTGCTGAATGGATTGAGGAAATGAAAAAATGCAAGGTGCCACAGTGGTACATTGATTCCTGTCTGAAAATCCAGTACATGTTTCCGAAGGCGCATGCTGCAGCCTACGTTATTTCAGCAGTGCGCACAGCGTACTTTAAGCTGTATCATCCGATTGAATATTATGCGACTTACTTTTCAGTACGTGCAGCCGATTTTGATATTGAACTGTGCTGTCAGGGATATGATGCAATCGCACGAAAGATTGTCGAAATCGAGCAACTCGGCTTTCAGGCACCGCCCAAAGAAAAAGGGATGCTTCCGATCCTGGAAATGGCCCTGGAAATGACGGCTCGCGGGTTTAGTTTTAAATCCATTGATTTGTACCGTTCTGAAGCTACACGCTTCAAGGTGGATGGAGATTCACTCATTCCGCCATTCGGAGCTCTTCAGGGAATTGGGGACAATGCAGCACGTAACATCGCAGCCTCCCGTGAACATGGTGAATTTTTGTCTGTCGAGGATTTTCAACAAAAATCGAAAGCTAGTAAAACCATTGTCGAAATGCTGTCCCAGATGGGTTGCTTTCGAGGTCTGCCAGAGAGTAATCAGCTGTCTCTGTTTTAATCCGAACCACAGTAGTCAAGCTCTGGCACTTGTCACATAACTATGGTTATGTTATAATTTTTTTGGTAATCATGGAGATAAAACCGTTGCTAAAAGAGTGGGGAAACCCACTCTTTACTGTTTGATATACAGTTACAACGTGAAAAGGTTATTTTTGGGCACGAAACCGGTACGCCGGTTTATTTGCAGTGAGCCCGAAATGAACATTACATCAAATGAAAATGAAAAAGCCGGTGATGGAGAAGCATTGTCCATGGCAATAGGGCGTCTTTTTTTCACCACAGGAAAGTTCACTTTTGGAGGTTATAATCTTTGAGCACACCAAAGATCAAATCAGTAGTAGAAGAAATGGCCCAACCTTTCCTCGATGAGCATGGTTTTGAACTGGTCGATGTCGAGTATGTCAAAGAGGGCAGCAATTGGTTTCTTCGCGTTTTTGTGGACAAAGACGGAGGAATTGATCTGGACGACTGCAGTATGATCAGTGAATATCTGGGTCAAAAGTTGGATGAAAATGACCCTGTTTCTACAGCATATTTTCTGGAAGTGTCTTCACCAGGCGCCGAAAGACCGCTGAAAAAAGCGGAGGATGTTACTAAAGCGGTAGGCAAAAACGTATTCGTTACTACATACGAGCCGATCAACGGCCTGAAGGAATTCGAAGGTCGTTTGCTTTCTTTTGAAGACGGGGAACTCACCGTTCAAAGCGGACAAAAGAAGCATGCCATACCTTATGACAAGGTAGCTGGTGCAAGGCTCGCGATCATATTTTAATTCAGATTTGACTGTTGCTGTTTGACATGTACTACATGTTTTTTTGCCTCGTGTGCCGACCAGTACGCAGGTGCATCATTTGAAAGGGGGAGCAGTAATCCATGAGTATGGATTTTATTGAAGCAATGAACGAGTTGGAAAGAGAAAAGGGGATCAGCAAGGATGTGCTGTTTGAGGCCATTGAAGCAGCCTTGATTTCCAGTTACAAACGGAATTTCAACACCGCACAAAACGTGCGTGTTGATATGAACCGCAACTCGGGAGTCATTAAGGTATATGCCCGCAAGTTGATCGTTGAGGAGGTATTGGATCCTCGCACCGAGATTTCGTTGCCTGCGGCCCGTGAGATTAACCCGCATTTTCAGTTGGAAGATATCGCTGAAATCGAAGTCACACCACGTGATTTTGGACGGATTGCTGCACAAACTGCGAAGCAAGTCGTGACCCAGCGTATCCGCGAAGCGGAACGGGGACTGATCTACAACAAGTTTGTGGACAAGGAAGAGGATATTGTAACAGGAACTGTACAGCGCCAAGACCCACGTAATATTTATATTGATCTTGGTAAGGTGGAAGCGGTTCTCCCGTTAGGTGAATTGATGCCTAATGAGAAATTTAGCCATCTGGATCGAATTAAGGCTTATATCACCAAGGTAGAAAACACAACCAAAGGACCGCAAATTATGCTGTCCCGATCACATCCGGGTCTGCTTAAGCGTTTGTTCGAACTCGAAGTGCCTGAAATTTTTGATGGTGTTGTAGAGATTCGTTCCGTAGCGCGTGAAGCAGGCTTCCGTTCTAAAATCGCGGTTCATTCCCGTAACGCCGAGGTTGATCCGGTCGGCTCTTGTGTGGGTCCTAGAGGTACACGTGTACAGACCATTGTAAATGAGCTGCGTGGCGAAAAAATTGACATTGTACGTTATTCCGATAATGTTGATGAATACGTGGCTAATGCGCTGAGTCCATCCAAGGTGCTCGAAGTGCAAGTATTTGAAGAAGAGAAAATGGCGCGTGTTATTGTGCCTGATTATCAGCTTTCTCTTGCTATTGGTATCAAAGGGCAAAATGCTCGCCTTGCTGCTAAGCTTACGGGCTGGAAAATTGATATTAAGAGTGAAACACAGGCGGAGGAAGAACTCGGCAGACCGAGAACATCCACCGATGAAATGCATCAGGATTCCGTTTCTGTAGATTAAGCGGAGTGTAGGGGGGTTAATGCATGAAACAGAGAAAGATACCTTTGCGCAAATGTGTGGCCTGTCATGAAATGATGCCAAAGAAGCAGTTGATCCGTGTCGTCAAAACCCCTGAAGACGAAGTGTTGATTGACTTGACTGGCAAAAAGTCGGGACGCGGCGCTTACTTGTGCGGCAAAGCCGCCTGCTTCAAGCTGGCTCAAAAGAGCAAGGCACTGGATCGAGCATTGAAGCACTCGGTTCATCCTGATATTTATGAGCAGCTAAGTCGTGATTTTGCTGCCGTCGAGGAAGAATTCCTGGCGGCACAAGGCAGCGTGCAGGATGAATAAGGCGCTGTCTGGATTGGGTCTTGCCATGAGAGCTGGCAAGCTGCTAACAGGTGATGAGATCGTTTTTAAAGCGATCAGGTCTTCAGAAGCCAAGCTGGTCATTCTTGCGAAAGATGCTTCAATGAATACTCAAAAGAAATTCCGCGACAAATGCGGGACGTACAAAATCCCCTTATTGATAGGATTTGACCGGGAAAGCTTGGGAAGCAGTATCGGCAAACCTGAACGGGTTGTGCTGGCTGTGACGGATCAAGGATTCGCGAAATTGATCAAGAAACATGCGGGGATAATGTCGGAGGTGGAGTATATTGAGTAAACAAGAAAGCAAAGACAAAGTGCGGGTATACGAATACGCCAAATCGTTGAACATGAGCAGCAAAGAAATTATCACCATTCTTAAACGGCTGGATATTCCCGTGAACAACCATATGAGCGTCATGGAACATGATGCCGTAGGTAAAGTGGAAAATTTTTTTAAGAATATTAAATCCAATGCTGCGGCCAAGCAAGGCGGAGCAGGTACGGCGCAAGTAAGCTCGAATCAGGCCGGTTCAAGCCAGAATAGTAATCATTCAACTGAGCAAACCAAAAATCAACAGGAAAAGCAGGTAAGTATGAATAGGACAAACAACAACCAAAACAGTAACCGAAGTAGCGCTCCAAAAGCGCAAAGCAGTCAGCAGGGCGGTCAAAACCGCAGTCAACAAAGTACTAGCAGACCCACTGGTCAGCAAAGTACACAGAACCGCAGTAATGGTCAACAACAGGGAGGACAACAGCGTCCTAGTGGCAACACAGGTTCGCGTCCTCAAGGTAACCAAAGCACTAACTCACGCCCTCAGGGAAGTAGTCAGGGTGGTACGGCTGTAAGAACATCATCCTCCACAGGTAGCAACAATGCGAACCGTAGTGGTGGCAACCGTACAGGCAGTAACTCCAACAACGGTGGTAACCGTTCCGGTCAAGGACGTTTTGACGATAACCGTCAAGGCGGCGGACGCGGTGGTAACGGTGGTCGCGGAGGCAATAATCGCGGTGGCAGTAATCGTGGCGGGAAATTTAACAATCGTGGTAAAGGTCAACAACAGGAACGTCGCGAGAAAATCGACAACACGCCTAAGAAAATTATTGTGCGTGGTGAGATGACCGTAGGCGAAACAGCCAAGCTTCTTCATAAGGATGCGTCAGAAGTCATCAAAAAGCTGATTATGCTCGGAACGATGGCGACCATTAACCAGGAACTGGATATGGATACCATCCTCTTGCTTGCCGGAGACTTTGGCGTCGAGGTAGAAGTGAAAATTCCGGTAGAAGAAGATCGTTTTGAAACCGTGGAAGAAAATGATGATCCTGCGGATCTGAGAACACGTCCACCAGTTGTAACGATTATGGGTCACGTCGACCATGGTAAAACAACTTTGCTGGATGCCATTCGCTCGACTAATGTAACCGGTGGCGAAGCTGGCGGTATTACACAGCATATTGGTGCATACCAAGTTGAAATTAATAGCAAAAAAATCACTTTCCTGGATACACCGGGTCACGAAGCCTTTACCGCTATGCGTGCACGTGGTGCTCAAGTGACAGATATGACGATTATCGTGGTTGCAGCTGACGACGGTGTTATGCCACAGACGGTCGAAGCTATTAACCATGCGAAGGCAGCAGGTCTGCCAATTATCGTAGCTGTGAACAAGATCGACAAACCGGATGCTAACCCGGATAAAGTGAAGCAAGAACTCACTGAATATGAATTGGTACCTGAAGAGTGGGGCGGCGATACGATTTTCGTCAACGTTTCCGCGAAACAAAGAATGGGTCTGGAAGACCTGCTCGAAATGATTCTGCTCGTAGCTGAAGTGAATGAGTACAAAGCGAACCCGAACAAACGGGCACGTGGTACCATCATCGAGGCAGAACTGGATAAAGGCCGCGGTTCTGTAGCCCGTATCCTCGTTCAGAACGGTACACTGAAAGTCGGCGATGCTTTCGTAGCGGGTAACTGCTTCGGACGTGTGCGTGCCATGGTCAACGATAAAGGTCGTCGTCTTAAGGAAGCGGGTCCTTCCACTCCAGTTGAAATTACTGGTTTGACAGAAGTTCCACTTGCTGGCGATCCATTCATGGTGTTTGAGGATGAGCGCAAAGCTCGTGCTATTGCTGACAGACGTGCGATCACGCAACGCCAATCTGATCTGGGCAGTAATACCCGCGTAACACTGGATGACCTGTTCCAACACATCAAGGATGGCGAAATGAAGGATCTGAACGTCATTATTAAAGGTGACGTACAAGGTTCCGTCGAGGCGTTGAAAGGTTCCTTGAACAAGATTGAAGTCGAAGGTGTGCGCGTTAAAATTCTTCACAGTGGTGCAGGAGCAATCACCGAA
Source organism: Paenibacillus sp. FSL H8-0168 (assembly GCF_038592955.1). Classification (NCBI taxonomy): domain Bacteria; kingdom Bacillati; phylum Bacillota; class Bacilli; order Caryophanales; family Paenibacillaceae; genus Paenibacillus; species Paenibacillus sp. FSL H8-0168. Next base: position 2,277,972 of record NZ_CP151948.1, read on the forward strand.
TCCGATATTATTTTGGCCGCAGCTTCCAATGCTATTGTCATTGGTTTTAATGTTCGTCCGGATAACCAGGCGAAATCTACAGCGGAAGCTGAAAAAGTGGACATTCGTCTACACCGTGTCATTTACAATGTCATTGAAGAAATAGAGCAAGCCATGAAGGGCATGCTGGATCCTGAATATAAAGAAAATGTGATTGGGCATGCTGAAGTACGTAACGTATTCAAAGTTACTAAAGTCGGTACGATCGCTGGTTGTATGGTGACATCCGGTAAAATTACCCGTTCAGCAGAAGCACGTCTGATTCGTGATGGCATCGTCATTTTTGAAGGTAAAATCGACTCACTGAAACGCTTTAAGGACGACGCAAAAGAAGTTGCCCAAGGTTACGAATGCGGTATTACCCTTGATGGCTATAATGATGTTAAGGAACTCGACATTATTGAAGCGTTCGTCATGGAAACAGTGGAGCGCTAACGGCAGAGAGGTGAGCATCCATGGCTAAAATACGTACAGGTCGGGTTGGCGAGCAGATCAAGAAGGAGCTAAGCCAACTCATACAAACTGAATTAAAAGACCCCCGCATCGGTTTTATCACCGTAACGGGTGTCGATCTTACAAATGATTTGTCCCAAGCGAAAATATACTTGAGCGTGCTCGGGGATGAAGAACAGAAAAATTCTTCCCTGAAGGCATTGGACAAAGCGAACGGTTATCTTCGTTCTGAACTCGGCAAACGGATACGGCTGCGCCATATTCCTGAGTTGATTTTCAAAATTGACGAATCTATTGCTTACGGCAGTCGAATTGAAAAACTGCTGAGTGATATCGACAAGGATGAAAAATAAAACTTTTAGTTTGTCTGAAGGAACCATGAACTGAATGTAAAGGAGAAGGCAATGCATACCTATGAACAGGCGCTTCAACAAGCGAAGGAATTTATTCTGGAGCATGATGATTACCTGATCGTATCGCATGTACAGCCGGACGGAGACGCAGTCAGCTCCACCGTAACGGTGGGCTGGCTTCTCTCATGTCTGGGGAAGAAATTTACCATGCTGAATGAGGGGCCTATTCCCAAACGTATGGATTTTTTATGGCATGCCGATGAGATTATGGATATGAGCCAGCAACCGCCAGAACGGAAATACAACCGGATCATTTGTGTAGATTGTGCGGATTACCGTCGTGTTGGTTTGACAGAGCAGTTTTTTTCGGAAGATGCCATTATCCTGAATATTGATCATCATCCAACGAATGATGCTTATGGTACAGTTAATGTGATTAAGCCGGATGCTGCGGCAACAGCAGAAATTCTTTTTGACCTACTGAAAGAGTTTGCAGTAACCTGGGATGTCGAAATAGCTACGGCTTTATATACAGGGTTGCTAACGGATACAGGAGGTTTCCGTTACTCGAACACTTCACCGAAAGTGATGTCTACTGTGTCACAGCTACTTGCTTACGGTGTAGATGGTCCATCTTTATCCGAGAAATTGCTCGAGGAAATGACCTTTCCACAAATGAAGGTGCTAACAAAAGCATTGCAAACGCTCACGATGTCGAAGGATGGGAAAGTCGCTTGGGTCGTAGTAACCCCTGACGACATGACGGATTGTGGTGCTGTAAATGAGGACTTGGAAGGCATCGTGAATTATCCAAGAAATATTCGTGGAGTTGAAGTAGGCATTTTCTTTAAGGTTATTAATGATCAAGCGGTCAAAGCCAGCTTGAGATCGGCAGGGAATGTTGATGTAGCTGCGCTGGCTCAATCATTTGGGGGCGGTGGACATGTACGTGCAGCTGGCTGCCGGCTAGAGGGTAAGCTGGGAGATATCATTGAGACAGTTGTAGGGCGGGTGAAATCTGAGCTATGAACCCAATAAAAAAGGAACAGGCAACTTGGGAAGGCATTCTACCTGTCTATAAACCTGCTGGATTTACCTCTCATGATGTGGTGGCCAAGGCTCGCCGTTTATTAGGTATGAAGAGAATCGGACACACTGGAACGCTTGATCCGCAGGTAACCGGTGTTTTGCCCTTGTGTCTGGGACGTGCTACCCGTGTGGTGGAATACATGCAGGAGCGGCCCAAGGAATATCGGGCTACACTGCGATTAGGAATTGCCACAGATACCGAAGACCTGACTGGGAAAATCACGGAAGAGAGTGAACGTCCCGTAGAGGTGACGGAAGTGGAAGTCAAAGCGGTTCTGAAGCGTTTTGTTGGTACGATTTCCCAAGTACCTCCAATGTACTCCGCTCTAAAAGTAGACGGCAAACGTCTATATGAACTGGCTCGAGAAGGCAAAACCGTGGAGCGCAAAAGTCGTGAAGTGAGCATTTACGAGTTGGAAATGACGGGATTCGCGGAGACGGGGGTGTATGTGGATATTTCTTTTCGTGCCTTATGCTCCAAAGGTACTTATATCCGTACACTATGTGTTGATATTGGTCGTGAATTAGGATATCCTTCCACGATGGTCAAGCTGGAGCGAACCATGTCTGCGGGAATTCCTGCGGAACGATGTCTGACTTTCGAAGAAATAGAGCGTTTCGTTGCGGATGGCAGTCTTGGAGAGCGACTTATTACAACAGATCAGGCGATTGACTATATGCCTGAGCATATAGTGGCTGAAGCCAAGGTAACTGCGGCTCTGCAAGGCCAACGCCTGTCGCTGAATATGATTTCACCACCTGTGACGGACAATCAGCCCTTCCGTTTGTATAAAGAGGATAAAACGTTTTTAGGTATATATGGTCGGGATGAATCAGACGCGATCGCTCCCATTAAAGTTTTTTTACCTTGAATTGTGCTATAATTTTGACGAAGTTAGTCAAATGATGTGAAATGCAGGTGAATTAATAATGATTACCGTATCGTTATCTTATCCATTGAGTGATGAGCTTTTGCAGCAATGGGGACGTCCACAGGTCACGGCGATCGGTCAGTTTGATGGTCTTCATCTGGGACACGCAAGCGTGATACGTAAGGCCGTTGCGCTGGCTCGTGAACAGCAGGTGCCGGTATCTGTCATGACATTTCATCCTCACCCGAAGGAAGTCATGAAAAAAGGCGATTATGAAGGTTATTTAACACCGCTTGCGGACAAGCAGACTATTCTGGCTGATATGGGTGTGGACGTACTTTATATTTTGAGTTTTAACGAAGAATTTTCCAAGGTCAGCCCTGAGGCGTTTATGAGCGATGTGCTGCTTCCGTTGCACATTCGAACAGCGGTAGTAGGCTTTGATTTTCGGTTTGGCCACCGGGGAGCCGGGGATGAGGATACACTTCGGAAGCTGGGAGGAGAGCTGATGTCGGTGCACACCGTACCACCGTTCGAACTGGATGGGGACAAGGTGAGCAGCTCTGGCATTCGCCGTGCTTTACAGACTGGGGATCTAGCACATGCCTCTCACTGGTTGGGACGTCCTTATCGTATCCAGGGTACTGTAATGGATGGGGAGAAGCGCGGACGTACGATCGGTTTTCCGACCGCTAATCTCAAACTGGATGATACTTACGTGATTCCGACCAAGGGTGTATACGCTGTACGGGCACTCATAGGCGATCATTGGATAAACGGTGTAATGAATGTAGGGGTTAAGCCTACTTTTCATGAAGGTGTGCTGAATCCGTCGTTTGAGGTACATTTATTTGATTTTAATCAGCAAATTTATGGAGAGTCTGTGCTTGTGGAGCTTCACCACTATATCCGCCCTGAACGCAAATTCTCTTCGGTGGATGAGCTGATCAGCCAAATTGGCAATGACGCACAAACGGCTAAAAAGCTATTAGGCTAATTTATTTACATAAGACAGGCGCTGTGTTATACTGACTTATGTTGTGTAAACAACGATGAACCTTAGCTTGGTTGTCCGCTTTCACCGGCGGCTACGAGGCTAATGGCGATTATAATGAAGGAGGTGAACAGGATGGCATTGACTCAAGAGCGTAAACAGCAATTGATCGAGGAGTACAAAACTCATGAATCCGATACAGGATCACCAGAGGTACAAATCGCTATCCTTACTGAAAACATCGTCAACTTGCAAAGTCACTTTCGTTCGCACAAGAAAGACCATCACTCCCGCCGCGGGTTGTTGAAAATGGTCGGTCAGCGTCGTAAACTTTTGGCTTACCTGAAGAAGACTGATGTTAAACGTTACAGTGCGTTGATCGAGCGTCTCGGACTGCGTCGTTAATTTTCAGACATGTAATGAGAAAAGAAGCCTGGTTGTTCACCGCTTGTCCCTGCTAAGGCGACGGCGGACAGCAGCCGGGTTCTTTTTTGAAATGAGGAATCTTTTTTTGAATTACATATCCTGATTTGTCTGCTAGCTTCTTATGAATAAGACCTGCGCAGGAAATACTGGATATGTATAGAACTTTTACAATGAAATGAAATGGAGGGATACCATGGAGCAACGCGTAGAAATGCAGCTCGGCGGAAGAAAGCTGGTGTTGGAAACAGGACGTCTTGCGAAACAAGCCAATGCGGCAGTTAAAGTGAGCTACGGAGAAACAGTTGTGCTTTGTACCGTGACCGCTTCCCGTGAACCGAAAGATTTGGACTTTTTTCCACTGACCGTAAACTATGAGGAAAGATTGTATGCTGTGGGGAAAATTCCTGGCGGATTTATTAAACGTGAAGGACGTCCGAGTCAAAAAGCGATTTTGTCCAGCCGTTTGACAGACCGTCCAATTCGCCCATTGTTCCCGGAAGGTTTCCGGAATGATGTACAGGTGTTGAATCTGGTTATGAGTGTCGATCAGGATTGCGAACCTGAAATTGCAGCAATGATCGGAACCTCGGCAGCACTTAGCATTTCGGATGTGCCTTTTAATGGGCCAATCGGTGGAGTCGCTGTAGGACGTGTAGACGGGCAATTTGTGATTAACCCGGATATTGCACAGCAGAATGCAAGCGATCTGTACCTGGTTGTAGCCGGAACGAAAGATGCCATCATGATGGTAGAAGCCGAAGGCAATGAGATTCCAGAGGAAGTTATGCTGGAAGCTATTATGTTCGGTCATGATGAGATTAAGAACATTGTGGCAGTTATTGAACAATTGGTGCAAGTAGCAGGTAAAGAGAAAATGCAGGTTAAACTGCATGCTGTTGATGAAAAAGTGAACAGTGAAGTACGTGCTTATGCAGCTGAACGTTTAATGCAAGCTGTTAAAATTGCAGAAAAACATGCCCGTCAAGAGGCAATTGATGCAGTCAACGAAGAGACAGTTGCCCATTTTGAAGCACAATACATAGAGACACCTGAGCTTTTGAGCGACGTGAGCGAAGTTCTCTATGATATCGTTAAGGAAGAAGTACGTCGTCTGATCACGCATGATAAAGTGCGTCCTGATGGTCGTAAGCTTGACGAAATTCGTCCGATTGAAAGCGACACTAGCATTTTGCCGCGTACTCATGGTTCGGGCTTATTTACACGCGGTCAAACGCAAGCACTTAGCATTTGTACACTTGGTGCATTGGGTGATGTACAAATTTTGGACGGTATTGATCTGGAAGAAACAAAACGCTTCATGCATCATTACAATTTCCCGCCATTCAGCGTAGGTGAGGCTCGTCCTTTGCGTGCGCCAGGTCGTCGTGAAATCGGACATGGTGCTCTTGGTGAACGTGCGCTTTCCAAAGTAATTCCTTCCGAAACTGAATTTCCATACACAATCCGTCTGGTTTCCGAGGTACTGGAATCGAATGGTTCGACTTCACAAGCTAGTATTTGTGCAAGTACACTGGCTATGATGGATGCAGGTGTACCGATTAAAGCTCCGGTTGCAGGTGTAGCCATGGGATTGATCAAGGATGGAGACCATGTTTCCGTATTGACTGATATCCAAGGTATGGAAGACCACCTGGGCGATATGGACTTTAAAGTTGCTGGTACCGCGGAAGGCGTAACTGCCATTCAAATGGATATTAAAATTAACGGTATTGACCGCCAGATTTTACAGGATGCGCTCAAGCAAGCTAAAGAAGGACGTTTGTTCATTCTTAGCAAAATGATGGAAGCGATCCAGAAGCCGCGTGAGCAGTTGTCTCCGTATGCTCCAAAAATTATGACAATGCACATTAACCCGGACAAAATCCGTGATGTTATTGGGGCTGGTGGTAAAATCATCAACAAAATCATCGAAGAAACCGGCGTGAAAATCGATATTGAACAAGATGGTCGTGTGTTCATCGCTTCCACAAATCAAGAGATGAATGAAAAAGCACGTTCTATTATTGAGGGTATCGTAAAGGAAGTCGTGGTCGGTGAGATTTACATCGGTACAGTAAAACGGATTGAGAAATTCGGTGCATTTGTTGAAATTTTACCGGGCAAAGATGGTCTGGTTCATATTTCTCAACTGTCTACTGAGCGTGTAGCCAAAGTTGAAGATGTAATTGCTATTGGGGATACAATTACGGTGAAAGTAACCGAAATTGATCAACAAGGTCGTGTCAATCTGTCCCGTAAGGCTGTTCTGACTGCAGAAGCACCTGCAAAATCCTAGGTATCTGCATGTAGCAGACTAGAAAGGCAGGAGTAGCTTTTCGTATTAACAGTACAAGGGATTTGAATAGCATTGTTTAAGCTTTTGGAAAGAGGCAGAGCTACGTTTCTGGCTCTTTTTTCATACATATGCACAAGCTGCACCCAAGTGAGCTTCTAGAGCTTGCTACGTCATAGTTCTTGTCCTCGCCGCATACAATGTGGACAAACGGGCGGGGGGATGAAGGAATTATGAGTAGGGCAAAACGAGCAGTGTGGGTGGTAGCCAGTTTAGCCATCACACTCGTAATCGGGCAGTTTAGTGGGGTTCGTGACTACGCTAGTCAATTACGCAATGGAGACGTTACAGGGGTTAAAGAGCCAGAGACTGTAACCACGATGGCGATAGCAGCTTTGCCCGACAATGCGCTTATGCAGCGACTAAGAACAGAAGCAGCACGTCAGCGGCGGGAACCAGTTGATGCCAAGATCGACAGGGTATGGAAGGCTATTCCAGGCTATAACGGACTGGAGGTGGATTTGGATGCTACCTATCGCAAAGCAATTGCATCTCCGGATCGACCCATTCAATATGTTTATCGGCAATTGGCACCTAAAATACATTTAAATCAGCTTGGTAATGTTCCAATTTACAGGGGGAATCCCGAAAAGCCGATGGTATCTTTCATGATCAATGTAGCATGGGGGAATGAATTTATCCTGCCGATACTGAACACGCTGGATCAGGAAAAGGTCAAGGCTACATTTTTTCTTGATGGAAGTTGGTTGAAAAAAAATCCTGATCTCGCCAAGGAGATTCAAAAAAGAGGGCATGAGCTTTCGAACCATGCATACTCTCATCCCAATATGAGCCGTCTGAGTCGAGCCAGAGCCACACAAGAAATTGAAAAGACTCAAGTGCTTCTTCAAGAAACTTTGGGTATCAAAAATAACTGGTTTGCCCCTCCATCGGGTGATTTTAATCAGCAAACGGTGGATATAGCAGCAGAACATGGGCTCAAAACAGTGTTGTGGACATTGGACACTGTAGATTGGAGACATCCGTCACCGGAATCGGTGATTAACAAAATCAGTAGTAAGGTTGAATCAGGCTCCCTGATATTGATGCATCCAACAGATTCCTCATCGGCTGCTCTCAAAGGCATGATTCATGCTATTCGTAGTAAGGGACTTGTGCTCGGAACTGTCAGTCAGACACTTTCCCCTGATCGGCAACTACCTGCTCCGGTTGAGTGAACGTCTTTTTTCTGTTAGGATTGAACATTATGGCTAAGTATGCAATTCAGTTTAGGAGGGCCAATCGTGGAAAGAATTCAACTTAAAAACGGCCTAAGAGTGGTCATTGAAAAAATTCCAACCGTACGTTCAGTTTCTTTCGGTATCTGGGTTAAAACTGGCTCCCGGAATGAAACGCCGGACAATAGCGGTATTTCTCATTTTATCGAACACATGCTTTTCAAAGGAACAGAGCGTTTTAACGCTAAGGAAATCGCTGAGCAATTCGATGCCATCGGAGGAAATGTTAATGCTTTCACTTCGAAGGAATATACATGCTATTATGCCAAAGTATTGGATGAGCATCTACCGATCGCAGTTGATGTGCTGTCTGATATGTTTTTTAATTCCAAACTAGATCAGGAAGAATTGGCAAAAGAGAAGAATGTGATTTTGGAGGAAATCTCCATGTACGAGGATACACCGGATGATATGGTGCACGATCTTGTATCTCGCGCGGCCTATGGTGAACATCCACTGGCTTATCCGATTCTCGGAACCGAAGATCACCTGCTTGCTATGGATAGCTCACACCTCAGTCATTATATGAAGGAGCATTATACAATCGACAATACAGTTATCAGTGTGGCTGGTAATGTTGACGATCGCTTGGTAGAATTGTTGGAGCGACATTTTGGACATTTTGATAATCATGGAACCGTTTCGCCGCTGACAGTACCTGTGTTTAACGGTGAGCTGTTGTATCATGAGAAAGCAACGGAGCAAAATCATATTTGTTTATCCCTGCCTGGATTTGCAGCGGGTGACGAGCTCCAGTATGCTATGGTTTTGCTGAATAACGCGATCGGCGGCGGCATGAGTTCACGTTTGTTTCAAGAAATTCGGGAAAAGCGTGGACTGGCTTATTCGGTTTATTCCTATCATAGCTCCCATGCGGACAGTGGGTTGTTCACGATCTATGCAGGTACGGCTCCTAAGCAAACAAAGGACGTGCTGGATTTGACGCTGGAGCTTTTACGAGATGTGGCTGTCAACGGTTTGGACGCTAATGAGCTTCGTAAAGGTAAGGAACAATTAAAAGGAAGTTTGATTTTAAGCCTTGAAAGTACAGGTAGCCGGATGAATCGGCTTGGAAAAAATGAATTAATGCTCGGTCAGCATTATACGCTGGATCAAATGATCGAACATATCGAGCAAGTGACGGCAAATGATGTGAACAAAGTGCTGGATCGGATGTTCTCGGAGCCGTTTGCCCTGTCGATGGTGGGAGCGAGTGATTCAGCGGTAAAGGATATGAGGAGGGACTATTTTGTTAACTTACGTGGAAATTAACAGACTTGCGGGCAATGAAGATATTGAGCTGCCCCGCAAAATGTCAGAGCTTGCATCAGGGTTTGACTTGTATGCAGCAGTACAGGAAAATCTGGTACTGGAACCCGGCAAACGTTGCCTCGTTCCCACTGGATTTGCAATAGCTATGCCAGCGGGATTGGAGGCACAAATCCGTCCGCGAAGTGGACTGGCTCTTAAGCATGGTATTACTTGTCTCAATACACCGGGAACGATTGATGCGGATTATCGTGGGGAGATCAAGGTACTTCTTATTAATTTGGGGGAAGAATCGTTCACGATTACGCGCAATGAGCGAATTGCACAAATGGTATTTCAGGTTGTACCTGAGGTAGAGCTGAAACAAGTAGACCAATTATCTGAAACGGTGCGTGGTGCTGGAGGCTTTGGCCATACAGGACGCTGAGCTATGGTTGGTTTGCAATGTAAGCATGTCTATTTTGTAAAAGCTTCAAATTTACTTGCTTAAGAGTAAGTATGCATATAAAGGTCGCCTCATCAAGGGGCGGCTTTTTTTTGTGTTTTTTCACCCCTCTCCGGGCACTCGCATAGACTAAAAGCATATCGTGTCTCGGAAAGGAGTGATCCGGATGCTAACAGGAATACGCGTCGTTGTTTTGGGTGGCGATGCGAGGCAGCTTGAGGTAATCCGCAAATGTGTGGACATGGATGCTACCGTCAGTGTGGTCGGTTTTGACAAGCTTGAAGTACCACTCAAAGGAGTGACACTAGAACCAATGTCTGTTAAGCTGCTGGAATCGTCAGACGCACTGATTTTGCCGGTGGTGGGATGCGATGAGGAAGGCAACGTAAATGCACTTTTCGGAGCACAGAAGCTCCAGTTTCTGAATGAACATGCTGCTGCTCTTCCACCGCATTGCGTTGTATATACAGGGATGGCGCGGACGTACTTAAAAGAAATTTGTACCAGACATGAGTTAAAGCTGGTAGAGCTGCTGGAGAGAGATGATGTGGCCATATACAACTCTATACCTACGGCCGAAGGCGCACTGATGATGGCCATTCAGCATACTGATTTTACGATTCACGGTGCAGATTGTATGGTTCTAGGCATGGGACGGACTGGATTTACCATGGCAAGAGCACTACAGGGGTTGGGAGCCAGAGTGAAGGTTGGAGTACGGCGGGCAGAGGATGCAGCAAGAGCCGTGGAAATGGGTTGGGAGCCTTTTATGACAAGGGATTTGGCGCATGAGACAAAGGGAGTTGACTTGATTTTTAATACGATACCCTCTATGATTATCACAGCGCAAATCCTGTCTAAATTGCCATTGAGCACCGTGATTATAGATCTTGCTTCCGCCCCAGGCGGATGTGATTTCCGTTATGCGGAAAAGCGTGGAATCAAGGCTATGCTTGCCCCTGGTCTTCCCGGTATAGTTGCTCCCAAAACTGCTGGTGCCATTATAGCGAATACGCTGGTGCAGTTGTTAATGGAAGATAATCCTGATCGGGGGGATGCACAATGAGTTGGCAAGGGAAAACAGTAGGTTATGCAATTACAGGCTCACATTGCACATTTGAAGAGGTAATGCCTGTTATACAGCGCTTTGTTGATGAGGGTGCGAAGGTCGTTCCTATTATATCCAATACAGTACTAACAACGGATACTCGCTTTGGTACTTCGCAAAGTTGGCAAAAACAGTTGAAAGATATAACAGGGAATGATATCATTTCTACAATTGTGGAGGCTGAGCCACTGGGTCCCTCCCAAATACTCGATGTGCTGGTGATTGCACCTTTGACGGGGAATTCGATGAGTAAGTTAGCGAATGCAATGACAGACAGCCCAGTTTTGATGGCTGCCAAGGCGCAATTGCGCAACGGTCGTCCACTTCTTTTAGCTATATCTACTAATGATGGACTGGGTCTAAATGCTGCCAATATCGCCAAATTACTCGTAGCCAAAAATATCTTTTTTGTGCCGTTCGGACAGGACAATCCAGTTAAAAAGCCGAACTCGCTTGTAGCTAACATGGAGTTGATCCCGGAGGCTGCTTATGAAGCATTGCAGGGCAAACAGCTTCAGCCGATGATTGTGGAACGCAAGACCCCATGAAGTATTATAGTTAACTGCTGAGCATCCCTCGCCTAGAAGATGATTCGATATTGTATCGGGTCTAATTTCTTGTTGGCGGTGGATGCTTTCAGAATAAAAAATGGTTTTTTAGTCGAGAAGGGGAGATACACCAGATGAGCAATAGAAAGTTTAATGTAGCTGTCGTTGGAGCGACAGGCGCTGTAGGAGAACAGATCGTAAATCTGCTGGAAAAACGGGATTTTCCTGTGGACAAAATCAAATTTCTTTCTTCGCCTCGTTCTGCCGGCACGTTAATTAGCTTTAAAGGTCAGCAAATTCCAGTAGAGATTGCTACCCCCGACAGCTTTGAAGGAATCGACATTGCTTTGTTTAGTGCAGGTGGAGACGTAAGTAAGGAATTGGCGCCGCATGCTGTTCGTCATGGGGCAGTTTGCATTGACAACACCAACGCATTCCGAATGGATCCGACAGCTCCTCTTGTAGTGCCTGAGGTGAACAGCGACAAAATTGCCGAGCATCAAGGAATTATTGCGAACCCGAACTGCTCCACCATTCAGATGGTAGCTGCTTTGAAACCATTATATGATCAGTATGGCATTTCTCGTATCATTGTATCCACATACCAGGCCGTTTCCGGCGCTGGAAGCCGAGCTATTGATGAATTGAATCGTCAAAGCGTAGCGATTCTGAACGGTGATGAAGTCCAGCCTGATCTGTTGCCAGTAGGCTCGTTGCCAGTAAAGCATCAGATTGCTTTTAATGCTATCCCGCAAATCGATAAATTCCAGGACAATGGTTATACACTGGAAGAAATGAAAATGGTACGTGAAACGAAAAAAATACTGGGTGACGAATCTGTGGACGTAACAGCAACGTGTGTGCGTATTCCTGTTGTATACGGTCACTCGGAATCTGTATATGTAGAACTTAAAAAAGATTATGATTTAGAAGAAATCCGCAATCTGCTGGCTTCGGCACCGGGAGTAACGCTGGTGGACGATCCTGCTGCTCAGCTTTATCCACTGGCATCTGATGCTGCAGGAAAACCTGACGTATTTGTGGGTCGTGTACGCCGTGATTTGGGCAATAGCCGTGGATTGAATTTGTGGGTCGTATCCGACAACCTGCTCAAAGGAGCAGCATGGAACGCGGTGCAAATCGCGGAAATTATTGCTGCAAACGCGGAGTAACGTTCCGATATGGGGGAAGAATAATGGGTATTTTGGTGCAGAAATTTGGGGGAACCTCGCTGTCCACACCTGAAGCACGTCAACTTGTGCTGGCACATGTGAAGCGGGAGTTGGAACAAAATCTTCAATTGGTTGTTGTTGTGTCGGCCATGGGGAGAAAAGGAGAGCCTTATGCCACCGACACGCTGCTGGATTGGGCGGCGTCTAACGGCGACAGTCTTCCGAAGCGCGAACGGGATTTACTGCTGTGCTGTGGTGAAATCATTTCTGCTGCTACATTATGCAGCCTGATGGAGAAGGAAGATATTCCTGCTACGGTGCTAACTGGGGCACAGGCGGGCTTTATTACGGATGATCAATACGGCAATGCTCGTATTTTGGATATAAAGCCAGACCGTGTTGTTAAAGAGTTGAACCAAGGCAGAGTTGTCATTGTGACAGGTTTTCAGGGACAAACAGCAGACGGTGATATGACTACCTTGGGTCGGGGAGGCAGCGATACGTCAGCTACTGCTCTGGGTGCTGCTCTACATGCGGATATGGTTGATATTTATACGGATGTGAATGGTATATTGACTGCCGATCCGCGCATTGTGGAAAACGCAAAGCCACTTACACATGTTAGCTATACGGAGATTTGTAATATGGCTCATCAGGGAGCAAAGGTTATCCATCCTCGTGCTGTTGAAATCGCCATGCAGGCTAATATCCCGGTCCGTGTTCGCTCTACCTTCTCCGAAGGAGAAGGTACGTTAGTTACCCACCCGGAAGGCTTTAAAGACGTGCAGGCAGACATCGTAGACCGTTTCGTGACCGGTATTGCGTATGTCGGCAATGTCACTCAGATTAATGTTGAGTTAAAGCCGGGTTTGGAGCACTTGCAATTACAAGTATTCAAATCTATGGCTGAACATGGAATTAGCGTTGACTTTATTAACGTAACGCCATCGGGGGCAGTTTATACTGTGTTCGATCATGATGGAAGCAAAGCGGTTGAAGTATTGAACGGTTTGGGTCTAGAACCTAAGATACTGGCCGGGTGTGCTAAAGTTTCTGTCATAGGTGGTGGTATCAACGGGGTACCGGGCATTATGGCGACGATTGTGGAGGCATTGGCAGATTCAGACGTACAGATCCTTCAATCCGCAGATTCCAACACGACGATCTGGGTACTTGTTAAAAAAGAAGATATGGTGCAGGCTGTACGCGCATTGCATAATAAATTTGAACTCCATCAATAGGCGCAGTGTCCGTGCTCGGACTTGCAAAAAGGAGGCAGCATGGTGAACTTCGGCAGATTGATTACCGCAATGGTGACACCTTTTGATCAGCAAGGAGAGATTGACTGGACTGCATTGTCCTCGTTGATTGATTACTTAATAGAAGAACAGCACTCAGAGTCACTTGTTGTATCTGGAACAACAGGGGAGTCTCCTACCCTGAGCGATGATGAAAAAATCAAGTTGTTTGCATTTGTTGTAGAAAAAGCAGCTGGACGATGTAAAATTATTGCCGGGACTGGAAGCAACAATACGCGTCACTCCATTCATCTGACCCGTGCCGCGGAGCAGGCAGGAGCAGATGGTGTTCTACTGGTAGTGCCATATTATAATAAACCGAATCAGGAAGGGATGTATCAGCATTTCGAAAGTATTGCGAACTCCACATCCCTCCCAGCTATACTGTATAATGTTCCAAGTCGTACTGGAGCGAGTCTAACAGCTGAAACAACACTGCGCCTTGCACAAATTCCGAATATTGTGGGAACTAAAGAATGTGCATCACTTGCGCAGGTCACACAGATTGCAGCGGCAGCGCCAGAAGGTTTTCTGGTTTATTCCGGGGATGATGCTTCTGGGTTGCCTGCTATGGCTGTAGGTGCTTATGGTATTATCAGCGTAGCGAGTCATGTGGTAGGTGCTGAAATGAAGCAGATGATCGATTCACTTGTAGGAGGACACTCGCAGGAGGCAGCAAAGTTGCATCAGCAGTTGTTCCCTATTTTCAAGGGCTTGTTTGGCTGTCCTCATCCTCTGCCTAATCCGGTGGCAGTAAAATATGCATTGGAATTACGGGGGGTTAAGGTAGGTTCGGTTCGGTTGCCGCTCATTCCTCCAACTGAGGATGAAGCGGAATTTATTAAGAAATTATTTACCCGCTAAAGAGAAATAGGAATGTAAGATGTTAATTAATACTAAGGAGTATCCTTGTTAAGGGCAGTCGGTAGGTACAAAACCGATAGGGCTTATTGTCTGACAAGGTTTCCAGCGTGAAGGGCGTTCTTACAGGACGCCCTTTTTGCTGTGCTTTTAACCATGTATGTAGACAAAATGACAGATACTAATGGTTTCAGACGGCAATGGGAAACCTAGCGTAACGAACAGGATGACTTGTTTTTTCGTATTTTAATCATGTATAATGGGGTCAAGTGACTGGGTGCGGTATTTTTTTGAAAATTAAATAAACAAATCAAGGTACGACGTCCAACTACCATAGGAGGTTTAGATTCATTTGTCTAAAAAAACAAACAACGATAAATTGATGATTTTCGCTTTGGGCGGCGTCGGTGAAATCGGGAAAAATATGTATGTCGTTCAATACGGCAATGACATTGTCGTGGTGGATTCCGGTTTGAAATTCCCGGAAGAGGACATGCTGGGCATTGATATCGTTATTCCTGATATTTCCTACCTTACAGAGAACCGCGACAAAGTAAGAGGCATTGTGCTGACTCATGGTCACGAGGACCATATCGGCGGTTTGCCTTACGTGTTGAAACATTTGAATGTACCAGTATATGGTACCAAATTGACGCTGGGATTGGTGGAAAACAAGCTGAAGGAAGCGAATCTGCTTGGTGAAACCAAACGTATTTTGATCAATGCTGATTCTGAAATCAAGCTGGGTTCCACACTGAAAGCAACATTCTTCAGAACCAACCATAGTATTCCAGATTCTGTAGGTGTATGTATTGATACTCCTGAAGGCGCTGTTGTTCATACAGGTGACTTCAAATTTGACCATACTCCGGTCAACGGACAATATGCAGATTTGCAGCGTATGGCTGAAATTGGCACACGTGGCGTACTGGCTCTTTTGTCAGACAGTACAAATGCCGAGAAACCGGGCTTTACACCTTCGGAAAAGAGCGTTGGTATTGTCCTGGAAGACATTTTCCGCAAGTCGAGACAGCGTGTGGTCGTAGCCACTTTTGCTTCTAACGTACATCGTATTCAACAGGTAATTAATGCTGCTGAAGCAACGGGACGTAAAGTAACAGTTATTGGTCGAAGCATGGTTAATGTCGTAGGTATTGCTTCGGACTTGGGCTATTTGGAAATTCCAGATGGAATGCTGATTGAGCCTGAAGAAGTTGGCAAAATGTCAGCGGATCGTGTAGTTATTCTCTGCACAGGCAGTCAGGGTGAACCGATGTCAGCTTTGACAAGAATGGCTCGTTCCACACATCGAAAGGTTGACATTCTTCCAGGGGATTCAGTCATCATCGCAGCTACTCCAGTACCAGGTAATGAAAAATACGTTGGACGCACAATTGACGAGCTGTTCCGTCTGGGTGCCAATGTATATTACAGCGCAGCTAATCCAGGTATCCACGTTTCTGGACACGGAAGCCAGGAAGAACTCAAGCTGATGCTGAATCTGATGAAACCAAAGTTCTTCTTGCCAATTCATGGTGAGTTCAGAATGCAACGTCGTCACGCTCTTCTTGCTGAAGGCGTAGGTATTGAGCCTGAAAATATCTTTATCACGGATATCGGTGAAGTCATTGAAATTCAGAATGGTGGAGCACGCAGAGCTGGTAAAGTTACAGCAGGTAACGTACTGATCGATGGACTAGGCGTAGGGGATGTAGGAAATATCGTATTGCGCGACCGCAAATTGCTGTCACAGGACGGTATTTTGGTGGTTGTTGTTACGCTGAGCAAGCAAGACGGAACGATTAAATCGGGACCAGATATCATTTCCCGAGGTTTCGTATATGTCCGTGAATCGGAAGGTTTGCTGGATGAAGCGAATCGTATTGTCTCAAGTACACTGCATAAGCTCATGAGTGAAAATGTAAATGAATGGGCTTCCCTCAAGACAAACGTCAAGGATGCACTAGGTCGCTTCTTGTATGAGCAAACTCGTCGGAGACCGATGATCCTGCCAATTATAATGGAAGTGTGATTCAATTGAAATTTGTTCAAAAACCTGAATTAAAAACTTAAGTCACAGGCACACAGTCGCCTCTCTTCCCGCAGGAAATATTGGACGGTTTCCGCGGGAGGAGAGGCTTTTTTGATTTCCCGAGACAAGGAAAATCATGGGGTCGGGTATAAAATATTCCATTTACATCCCATACTATAGGGTGAATACGGGTCATATAGATGCGTAAAGCGAAAGGAAGATCACCCATATGGAACAATACAGCAATCTAACATCTGGCAACGAGGAAACGGAAGCGCCAGATCAACCAGAAATTGGGCAAAGACCCGCTTTGCCTGCTATGGAGGCTTTGCAGCAGCTGGGTCAAACCTCCATGCCTGGAGGCGAGTCCAATATTTTTTGCATGACGATTATCGGTCAGATTGAAGGGCATCTCATTTTACCGCCTCAAAACAAAACGACAAAATATGAGCACATTATTCCCCAGTTGGTAGCGGCAGAACAAAATCCTCGTATCGAAGGATTAATGATTTTGCTGAATACAGTTGGTGGTGATGTAGAGGCAGGACTGGCTATTGCTGAAATGATCGCATCGATGAGTAAACCAACGGTGACCATTGTCATAGGTGGGGGGCATAGCATCGGTGTGCCTATTGCTGTGTCTTCCACTTATTCCTACATTGCGGAGAGTGCGACGATGACCATTCATCCCATTCGTATGAACGGTCTGGTCATTGGAGTACCACAAACTTTTGAATACATGGAAAAAATGCAGGAACGTGTTGTACGCTTCGTCGTTTCTCATTCTCGTATTACAGAAGAGCAGTTTAAGGAACTGATGTTTAAAACCGGTGAGTTAAACCGCGATATTGGTACAGCGGTTGGGGGAGCCGATGCAGTGAAGTATGGATTGATGGACGCGGTTGGAGGCATCGGAGAGGCTTTAAAACAGCTGAACACCATTATTGAAACGCGGCGTCAGCAAAACGGGATCGCTGGGATTCAACAGCAGGCTCCGTATGCTCCTTTTTCTCCTAGTGCCACAGGAACTCCTACAGAGACACTGTCAGGGGAGCCTAGTGGGGAGCTACCACAATGACACTATATACTGTAATGCCAATGGAAATGGTATGGCAAGGGATGTGGAAAGAGGCTGAGGAGTTTGCAGAGGTTCGGGTAGACGGTCTACTTATGCAAGTACAGCCGCTTGAAACTCGTCGGGGGATCATTGTACGGTTGTTGGACTGTCCACTGGAAGCCTACCTGAATCCGCGTTATGGACCAGGTCAAGTCATCGAGTGGTCGTAGAAGGTGTCGAATAGTTTAGAAATAGGTCATTTACTGTTGAAAAAGAACATATGTGCGGATACCGGGTGACGTGGTATAATATTCTTCTGGGGGGTGACCTTGTATGTCCAGAAGAAGAAAAAGAAAAAAGAAAGCCGCATTTGGCGGAGTTCTAAAATTTGAAATTTACGGCATTGTGCTGATTACATTAGCGGTCATTGCGTTGTCGGGTGAAGCGGCCGTTGGTCGGTCGCTATCCAAGATGTTTGGGCTCGTACTGGGGAAATTCTATTTTGTTATCCCTCTCATTGGCATTTATTATGGTCTGATGGTGATGATTCACCGCAAGTGGCCGAACCAGTGGAACTCGCGTAAAACGGGTTTGCTCCTGTTGGTATTTGCCTTTACACTTATGAGTTCTATTTCATCTATGGAGCAGCGTTTGGGGCCCATCAACGCGCTTCAGCCGGGCGGAGTGATGACCCAGATACATATAGATATGCGTGAGCAGTTGCTATCGCCTGACCAGCAGGGCCATACCTCAATGCTGAACAAGGATATCAGCGGGGGTTACGTAGGCGCATTGCAGCTTACTGTTCTGTTATGGCTGTTTGGTCTCACGGGAGCTAAACTGATCATGATTGTTATGTTCGTCATTTGTTTCATGCTGATGACCCAACTGTCCTATGTGGATTTGGTGCGGATTGTAAAGACCAAGCTGCTGACAGCCGGGGGAAGCGTGCGCAAAAAATGGACTGGTAAAGCTACTCCGCTTTCAGCATCAAGCAAAGGCAGTGGAAATAGAAAAATCAGGTCTGAGCCCATTCCTGCCTATGAGGAAGACATGGATGATGACTTTGACGAAATGCAGCCTCCTGCACGTAAACAGCCGATTTTCTTTCAGTTGTTTGGTCTCAAAAATTCAGATAAAGCGGACAAGGATGAGCATTCCGTCGATACGGATGAGGATGATCATGATCTTCCATATGAAGCTGAGGACGCGCAGGCCCAGTGGAGAAACGGCAACCAGAGTGAAGAGATGTCTGACGTAGTCGAACACGCTGAGCAGGAAGCTGCAACTCCGGTAAAAAGGTCGCCGATTATTAGGGATTTCTTCGAACAAGTAAAGCATGAGGAAAGAAGACCGGAAGCTGAATTTGGAGAGTCCCTGACAGGGGCAGAGCAGACAACTTCCATTATTGACGAATCCCTGGATGATGACTTTGTGGATGCCAGTGCAAATACGGATATGGATGATTCGACAGCGATCCAGGGGACATTAGAAGGTGCTCAGGGACAAGCTCAGACGATTGCAACTGGGGTGGCAGGCGAAGAGGCTGAAGGTAACCATACAGCTATTCCGGCTCCGCCGCCGCCTAAACCGTACAAGCTCCCATCATTTCGTTTACTTGCTAAACCACAAAACGCAGGCAAAGGTATGGGACAAAAGGATTACATGCAAACGGCACGCAAGCTGGAGGCAACGCTGGAAAGCTTCGGTGTGCGGGCGAAGGTGCTGGAGGTCGTCCGTGGCCCTGCCGTAACGCGTTATGAAATTCAGCCGGACATTGGAGTAAAGGTCAGCCGCATTGTGAGTCTGACGGATGACATTGCGCTTGCGCTTGCTGCCAAAGATATCCGTATGGAGGCTCCGATTCCTGGCAAATCTGCTATCGGAATTGAGGTTCCGAATAATGAAGTTTCCATTGTAACGATGCGTGAGGTAATGGAGACAACCGTTTTTCAGGAGTCAGCTTCCAATTTATCTATTGCATTCGGACGTGATATCGCAGGACAGACGATTGTCGGTAATTTGGCCAAGATGCCCCATCTGCTTGTAGCTGGGGCAACAGGTTCGGGTAAATCAGTGTGTATCAATGGGATCATTACGAGTATTTTGTACAAAGCAAAGCCGGATGAGGTCAAATTTTTGATGGTCGATCCTAAAATGGTGGAGTTGAACGTGTACAACGGAATCCCTCATTTGTTGGCTCCGGTCGTGACTGATCCAAAGCGAGCCTCACTTGCATTAAAGAAAATTGTAGTTGAAATGGAAAAAAGATATGAGTTATTTTCCAAATCAGGAACCCGTAATATTGAGGGCTATAATAATCTGATGAAAGATAACCCGGATGCATTTCTGCCTTACATCGTCGTTATTGTGGACGAGTTGGCAGATTTAATGATGGTAGCTGCGGGAGATGTGGAGGATGCGATTGCACGACTTGCCCAAATGGCGCGTGCAGCAGGCATCCACCTTATCATTGCAACGCAAAGACCTTCGGTTGACGTAATTACCGGGGTGATTAAAGCCAATATTCCTTCACGTATTGCCTTCGGCGTTTCCTCGCAGGTAGACTCCCGTACCATATTGGACATGGGTGGAGCCGAGAAGCTACTCGGACGTGGTGATATGCTGTTCATGCCAATGGGTGCTTCCAAACCAGTCCGCGTTCAGGGAGCATTCATGAGCGATCAAGAAGTCGAAAATATTGTTAGCTACGTACGTGAACAGGGTGAAGCGCAGTATGATGAAACGCTAGTGCCGGAGGTGGAAGAGGTATCTGCTGATGCAGATGAAATGCTGGATGAGCTGTACGATCAGGCTGTCAACATCATTTTAGAGGCTAAACAAGCTTCCGTTTCGCTCCTTCAGCGCCGTATGCGGATCGGTTATACACGTGCTGCTCGACTGATTGACTCCATGGAAGCTCGCGGAGTCATCGGCCCTTACGAGGGCAGCAAGCCCCGTGAGGTCCTTATCTCAATGGAGCAATATCAGCAAAATAAAGTAAGTTCCTAAGCATGATCTCTATCCAGCACTACATTAAAACGCTGTTTGTTCGCATGGTGGTTGTTCTAATATGACAACTCCAAGTGCACAAACAGTGTTTTTTTGTGATGTTTTTTGAGGTGTGGCGACTACCTGCTGAAAGAAGATTAAAAGGGTGAATAGCTTTAAGCGGAGCTTGTCATAATAAACGTAGCCATCCTGTTAATCCCACAAAAGAAAGGTAGAGCGCAGCATATGAAAAAGACAATGGTCTGGATTTGCACGGGTATCCTCGCAGCCTCGGCTATTACGTACACAGGACTTTTTAAAAGTGACTCTGCACAGCAGCAAGCAGAGCCGCTGAGCACACAGCAGAAAGTACAAGCGGCGCAACCTTCCCAGCCGACATTCAGCTCGGGAGCGGTTGATTTTGGATCTTACGGTCAGGATGTATATGAGTTGCAATCACGTTTGAAGTTGCTGGGCTTTTTTGGCGGGAAAGTGGACAGCCATTTTGGCAGCAGTACACTAAAAGCTGTTAAGGGTTTTCAAAAGGAATTTGGCATCCGTCCTGATGGAGTGGTCGGAGCAAAGACGAAATTAAAGCTGGTGAATGCTACTCCTAACTGGAAGCCAACGGAAACTCCTATGCATCGTAACAATCAAGGTTCCGCTCAGGGACAGACAGCGGACAATAACGATAAAGCAGATCAAAATGATGAAACGATGGGATCGGCCAACACCATGGGACTATCTGAAAACGATCTTAAAATTATGGCCAACGCGGTCTACGGTGAATCCCGCGGCGAGCCGTTTGAAGGCCAAGTTGCCGTCGCGGCTGTTATTTTGAACAGGGTCAAGTCACCTAGCTTTCCCAACTCACCATCTGGAGTGATCTTTCAACCAGGAGCTTTCACAGCTGTAGCAGACGGTCAAATCTGGCTAACACCGAATGAGACTGCACAAAAGGCGGTACGCCAAGCCCTAAACGGCTGGGACCCAAGCGGAGGATGTCTTTATTATTTTAACCCAAAAACAGCCACCTCCAAATGGATTTGGTCCCGTCCGCAGGTGAAAACCATCGGGGAGCATATTTTCTGCATGTAAAACGCCGAAGCAGCCGGGAGCTTGTCTCCGGTTGCTTCTTGGCTTTTGCATGGTTAGAATAAAGATTGGTACACTTTACCTCTTTACAGGAGGAAGATTCACAGCAGCTAATGCTAATCAAAGGCTAGACGCAAATTGACGTCACAAAGGAGTTTTGGACTTGAACAAAACAGGTTTCGAGCGTGGCACACGCAGACAACTGAGGATTCATGTACTGCCGACCAAGCGCTTTAAGACGTTTGCTATATCATTGTATGTAGGCACTCCGCTACGGGAGGACACCGTAACTCGAGTGGGACTGGTACCTTTCGTTCTGCGACGGGGTACAGAATCGTATCCGCAGACTACACAATTCAGAGAACAGTTAGAGCAATTGTATGGCGCGGGTTTCGGTTTCGATGTGTATAAACGTGGAGATTATCAGATCGTGCAATTTCGCATGGATACGATTAATGACAGCTTTGTAAATAGTCCAGATAGTTTACTGGATCGTTCGTTTTCTTTTCTCGGAGAAGTGCTAACGAAGCCTGCATTGGAAAATGGTGCATTTCAAACGGGATACGTCCAGCAGGAACGAGAAAATGTGCGTAAGAAGCTGGAATCTATAGTTAACGATAAAATACGTTATGCTGGTGAGCGCTGTATGGAGGAAATGTGCAAGGATGAGCCTTATCGTCTGCACCCTCTTGGTCAACGATCTGATCTGGACAGTATAGATGCAGAGAGCTTGTATAAGGCTTATGGAGAATGGCTGAATCATGCCAGCATGGATTTATACGTTGTGGGAGATACGACGCTAGAAGAAGTTGAGAAGTTTGTTGATCGCTATTTTCAATTGAATCGTTCAGCGGAAACAGGGTATGTTCCTGAACAGCCCAAGTCGGTAGAGCGTGATGTTCAAACCGTTGTAGAGCGTCTTGATGTGAACCAGGGCAAGCTCAACATGGGGTTGCGCACCCCTATTACGTATGGAGACGATCGCTATGCTTCCGCTCTGATGTACAATGGCATTCTGGGCGGGTATCCGCATTCAAAGCTGTTCGTTAATGTGAGGGAGAAGGAAAGTTTGGCGTATTACGCTTCATCACGGTATGACGGGCATAAAGGTATTGGTACGATTCAATCTGGTATTGAAATTCCTAATTATGAAAAAGCGGTTACTATTATTCGCAAGCAACTGGAAGATACGCAAAACGGAGCGATTACTGAGCTGGAAATGACCCAAACGCAGGCGATGATTCGCAACTTGCTAAAGGAGATGCAGGATTCCGCTTTTGAAATGATCGCCTATGATTTTAACAGACAGCTTTCCGGTAAAGAACGGACAGTAGATGAGCTGCTGAGTCAGGTGGAGGCAGTCAAGGTGCAGGATGTTCAGGATGCCGCCCGGACGTTCCGACTGGACACTATTTATTTCTTGAGAGACCGGAAGGGGGAATAGCGGTGGAGCATATACCTTATGAGCATTTGCAGGAAACGCTGTACTATGAAGTAATGGATAACGGTTTACACGTTTATGTGTTGCCCAAACCGGGTTTTCAGAAGACATACGCCACATTTGCAACTAAATACGGCTCAGTTGATAATCATTTCCGCGTAGAAGGTCAACAGCCCGTAAAGGTGCCGGATGGCATAGCCCATTTTTTGGAGCATAAAATGTTTGAAGAGCCTGAAGGCGATATTTTTGCTACCTTTTCCTCTAATGGGGCATCGGCGAACGCATTTACGAGCTTTGATCAAACAGTATATCTGTTTTCGGCAACCGAGCGTATTCAAGAAAATTTGACCACACTGGTCAATTTTGTGCAGCATCCTTACTTTACAGATGAAAATGTAGAAAAGGAAAAAGGCATTATCGGCCAGGAAATTAATATGTATGAAGATAACCCCGATTGGCGGAGTTACTTTGGTCTGATCGAGGCGTTGTACAAGGTCCATCCGGTGCATATAGATATCGCAGGTACTGTTCAATCCATCAGTACGATTACAAAAGAAACGCTGTACAGTTGCTATGAAGCTTTCTACCACCCAAGCAATATGATTCTTTTTGTAGTGGGCGGAGTGGATCCAGCTGAAGTAATAGAGCTGGTACGTAACAATCAGGCCAAAAAGGACTATAAGCCGCAGGGAGAGATTGAGCGGATTTTCGACGATGAACCCACTACAGTTGCAGAACCACGTCGTGAGGTGAAGCTGGCCGTTTCTCTGCCAAAGCTACTGTTTGGATTCAAGGAGGCTGAAGTAGGCCTAACGGGTGAAGAATTACTTCGTCATGATCTGGAAACCAAGCTGATGCTTGATCTCCTGTTTGGTTCCAGTACACAACTATATCAAAAGCTTTACGATGAGGATCTGATTTCGGACAGTTTTGGTCATGAGTACAATAGTACGCAGCAATATGCATTCTCTGCAATCGGCGGGGATACCAAAGACCCGGATCGGCTGTTGGCGAGAATACGTGAAGAGGTGGAGTCCATTCAGAAGCAGGGCTTTGCAGCAGAACATTTTGAACGGGCACGCAAAAAGAAAATCGGTGGTTATCTGCGTACACTCAATTCACCAGAAAATATTGCACATGAATTTACAAGACATCGCTTCCGGGGCAGTGATTTTTTCCAACTTCTTCCTATTTATGAAAGTATCACGCTTGAGGATGTAAATCGCCGTCTAAAAGACCATATCCAGTGGGATCAACTCGCAATATCACTAGTGGTGAGTCCGTAATGTCCAGGGAGAGGGAAACGATGACCACCGGGGGCGGAGAATTAAAAGCAATTGGCGATACAACGGTGCTGATTACAGGAGCGAGTGGCGGAATTGGTGCGGCAATTGCTGAGCGTTTTGCAGCTGTAGGGATGAATGTTGTCATTCACTATATGAAGTCTCATGAAAAAGCAAATGAAGTTGCCCGTCGTTGCATGGCTTATTCAGGCAAGGTAATGACCGTGTCAGCGGATCTGCGGAGCAAGGAGCAGATCGAACGCATGCGGGAAAAGCTGGATAATCACGGGATGAAGCCGGATATTCTTGTGAACAACGCCGGATTATCTCATTATGGGCTGTTGACAGATGTTTCGGAAGAGGAATGGGACGAAGTGATGGCCGTCAATGTTAAGGGAACCTTTATGTGCACGCAGGTTTTTATGCCACATATGATTTCCCAACGCTATGGCCGCATTGTGAATGTTTCCTCCGTGTGGGGGATATGTGGCGCATCGTGCGAGGTGTTGTATTCCACCACCAAGGGAGGCATTAACGCTTTCACTAAAGCGTTGGCTCAAGAGGTAGCACCTTCCGGGGTGACAGTGAATGCTGTAGCTCCAGGTGCAGTGGATACGTCGATGCTGGATCATTTGGATAAAGGCGAAATTACCAGTTTGGAAGAAGAAATTCCTGCCGGACGGTTGGCTCGACCTGATGAAATATCGTCCCTGGTTTATTTTCTTGCGCTTCCTGAGTCAGGTTATATTAATGGCCAGGTCATAAGTCCTAATGGAGGATGGGTGACTTAAGGGATAGCGCTTGGAGGAATCCACCAGTATAGTAAGCGTTTGAGAAGAGCATATTATAACTGTTGATTTTAAATCTGAATCATCTAAGGAGGATTTAAGTATGTCAACAGTTGTTCAGAATTTTGATGTTTGGAAAAAGTTCCTTGGTCAGCGTGTAGAGCAAGCGGAGAAGCTGGGAATCAGCCAAGATACCATTTCAGAGCTTGCTTATGAAATCGGTGATTTTCTGGATGAGAAGGTCGACCCAGCGAACCACTCCAACCGCGCACTGAAAGAACTGTGGGGAGTTGCCGATGAGGACGAGCGTCACACCATCGCCCGGCTAATGGTTAAATTGGCTAAGAGCAACGCATAAGTAGGAACCAACATGAAAAGCTCCCTTTTGGGGGCTTTTCTGTAATGGTTACAGAGCTGTTCTTGTAATTCCATTGTAATTTATATATCATAAACGTGATTGAGGCTTACAACACAATGTAGCCTATCGAATTTCAATAATTGGTTTTGTCGAAAGATGTTATTTTATGATACAATAATGCTTTGATTTGGAGTTGTTGACGGTTTGAATGTGAATGAGGTGCTAACGTGACGGAAGAAACGAAACAGTGGTACATGGAGTACAAGATACATAAAAATCGACCCGGACTGCTGGGAGACATTGCTTCCATGCTTGGTATTCTGGGGGTTAATATACTGACAATCAACGGTGTTGAAGGTGAAAGACGGGGGATGTTGCTTGAAACGGACGATGACGAGAAAATACGCATTCTCGGAGACACGTTAAAAAAAGCGAGCAACATTACAGTCACGGCCTTACGTGCTCCGAGACTGGTTGATATATTGGCAGTAAGACACGGCCGTTACATCGATCGGGATTCAGATGATCGTAAAACATTTCGCTTTACACGCGATGAGCTTGGGTTGCTGGTCGATTTTTTGGGTGAAGTATTAAAGAGGGACGGCAATCAGGTGATCGGTCTTCGCGGGATGCCGCGTGTGGGCAAAACGGAATCCATTATTGCCAGTAGTGTTTGCGCGATGAAGCGTTGGACTTTTGTGTCTTCAACGTTACTACGACAGACGGTGCGCAGTCAGCTCTCTGAAGAAGAAATGAACCCAAACAATGTGTTTATTATTGATGGTATTGTGAGTACAATTCGGTCAAATGAAAGACATTATCACCTGCTTCAGGAAATCATGAGCATGCCAAGTACTAAAGTGATTGAGCATCCTGATGTATTTGTACGTGAATCAGGATACAGCTTTGACGATTTCAATATCATTATTGAACTTCGCAATAATCCGGCTGAGGAAATTATTTATGATACCTTTACAGCCAGTTATACAGAAGATCTTTAAATAAGCGTAATTATACAAGGAGATGATGACATGTCAGAACTGGGTCAGCAATTAAAGGAGGCCCGGCTGCAAAAAGGATTGAGCCTTGACGATGTTCAGGAAATGACGAAGATACGCAAACGTTATCTGGAAGCCATTGAGACGGGCGATTACAAAGTGCTGCCGGGAAGCTTTTATGTCAGAGCTTTTATTAAAACATACGCTGAAACGGTCGGGTTGAACCCCGATGAGATTCTGGAAGGGCATCAAAGCAATGTGCCTGAACCTGAGCCGGAAGCAGTGATGGAGCCTGTTACACAGAAACGCTCAAGCCGTCCCGCCACGATTGGTAATCTTAAATGGTTGCCTACAGCGTTAATGTGGCTTTTTCTAGTTCTCATTGTTGGGGTTATTTATGCTTATTGGGTGAGCAACAACCATTCAACTCCAAAAACAGCAGAAAACACAACGCCGATTACAACACCAAGTACAACGCCAAGCACAACGCCAAGCACGTCTACTCCTGATACCACTACGACACAGCCGAACAATGGTCAAACGACGGCTCCAAATGGTGCTGGTGGGAAGACTCCTGATGCGGGGCAAACCGGACAAACTCAGCCAGATGGTACGGGGAATACGGATGCTACTACTCCAGATACTGGACAGCAGCCGGATACGACTACACCACAACAAGGTATAACTGTGGCACAGGACGGCAAGCAAGGCAAGACGACGATTTTCAAAGTTTCCAGTGCAACGGGAGCCACAGCCAAGGTTGATATTAAAGCTACGGGTGAAAGCTGGCTTGAAGTGTACAAGGGACAAAATTCCCGTGGAGAAAAGCTGAGCTACGGTATGACTAAAAGTGGAGATGCCATGTCTTTCGATATTGGTCCGGAAGGTTTATATATCAAATCAGGACGGTCTTCTGCCACAGATATTTCCGTAGCAGGTCAACCGATAACAGATAATAAATCGACTACACGTGTACTGATCCAGCAAGGAGAAGCTTCTTCGACCGGAACGAGTGCAGGAGTGACGGGTTCACCTGCAGATTCTACGACAGGTAGCAGTACGGATTCAGCACAAAATGGTACAGATTCTACAACTACTGATGGTGAATAAACGCCTTGGTGCGAGGAAATACTAATGACTGTAATTCCTGGAAAGGCAGTCATTTCATTTTCCGCAAAGTGAGGTGTATACGTTATGACCGTCAGCTGGATTGTGACTGGGCTCGGTATCATTGTCAGTTTACTGGGCTATTATCTGACACCGAATGCATGGGGCTATGGCATACTGGGCTTTGGTCTTGCTCACATTGTGCTTGGACTCTTGGATATGTTCCGAACTCCAACACGAAGCCATAATTAGATATTTTGACCGTAATTGAAATAAAGGCGTTTTTGTCAGGAAAACTGGCAAGAACGCCTTTTTAGTCAACGGATTATTGGATTTTTGTAAATGACTAGCCTATAATTAGATATTGAACTTTGTTGTGGAAAGGAAAGTGAAACGATGGCTTCAGAAAATTCATTTGATATCGTCTCCAAAATGGATATGCAGGAGTTAACAAATGCGGTTCATCAGACGGAGCGTGAAATTGAAACACGATTTGATTTCAAGGATAGCAAAAGTAGCCTCAAGCTTGAGAAAGAAGCTCTTACGATTGCATCGGAAGACGAGTACAAGCTGAATGCGGTGATTGATATTTTGCAATCTAAAATGGCCAAACGAGGTCTGTCCCTTAAAAATGTGGAGTATGGCAAATTGGAACCCGCTTCTCTAGGTTCAGTGCGTCAGCGTCTTTCGCTTAAGCAGGGAATTGATCAAGATAATGCCAAGAAAATTAATATTCTTATTCGGGACTCCAAGCTAAAAGTCAAAAGTCAGATTCAAGGTGATCAAATCCGAGTGACTGGAAAAAACAGGGATGATTTACAGGCGATCATTCAATTGCTACGTAAAGCTGATTTGCCATTGGAGCTTCAATTTACAAACATGAAATAAAGCCGTTTTCCCTCATATATTTTGTAGGAAAAAACGTTGCTTGATGTGCGGCAGGTTATTTTGACATGCGTTTTGCGCCATATTATACTTGTAACGAAAATGCAGACAATTCAGGTGTATAGCGCTCGTCGAAAGCGATTTACATAGGATTGAATTTAATCCGAAAACTGCCATTTGTAATCAAGTACGATAATCAGGGGAGAGTGTGTTGTGAATTTACCCAACAGAATTACAATAACGCGGATTTGCCTTATCCCGGTGATGATGCTGGCTTTGCTGGTGGACTTTGATTTTTATCCGCCGCCGATTGAGATCGGAGCTTTCAAGCTGCCGTATAATCAGCTGATTGCGGCTATCATTTTCCTTGTAGCAGCCAGCACGGATGGTCTTGACGGATATTTGGCACGTAAAAATAATATGGTCACCAATTTGGGCAAGCTGTTGGACCCCCTTGCTGATAAGCTTTTGGTAACCGCTATTTTGGTTTCCTTGGTAGAAATGGGGAAAATTGATTCATGGATTGTCGTTGTGATTGTTAGCCGTGAGTTTGCGGTTACGGGGCTGCGTCAGATTGCCTTACTGGATGGGTCTGTGGTTGCTGCAAGCAATTGGGGCAAATTAAAGACGATCATCCAGATCGTTGCTATTGTAGCGCTGCTCATTAATAATTTCCCGTTTGTTTTTCTTGGTATACCGTTTGATTTAATAGCGATATGGGCAGCAGTGTTGATCACCATTTATTCGGGTATTGATTATTTCGTGAAAAATATCCATTTGCTGAGCTCCTCCAAAGTTTAACAGGATAAATTTTATGGAAACAGCAATAGGGACTAAACTTATTGCTGTTTCTTTATATAATTCCCATAATATTCGCAGTACAGGAGGAAGAATTGATGAAAGCTGAAATAATTGCAGTAGGAACAGAGTTATTACTCGGACAAATAGTGAATACAAATGCTCAATATTTGTCACAAGAGCTGGCTACAATTGGAATCGATGTATATTTTCAGACTGTGGTTGGCGATAACATAGATCGGCTTCAGGAAGCGATAAGAATTGCTCAGAAGCGTGCGGATATTATTTTGTTTTCCGGCGGTCTGGGGCCGACTCAGGATGATTTGACGAAAGAGGCGATAGCGGCTGTATTGGGGCGAAAATTGCACATAGATCGTCTTGCAATGGACAAGCTAGATCAATTTTTCCGTAACCGTGGGGTAGAAATGACCGAGAATAACCGCCGGCAGGCGCTTTCTATTGAAGGTGCTACTCCACTTGAAAATGAGACAGGGCTAGCTGTGGGCGACGCGATTGCACAGGACGGTAAATTTTATGTAGTTTTGCCTGGACCGCCTAAGGAACTCAAACCCATGTTTGCAAACCATGCGAAACCTTGGTTGCTTCAGCAAGCATTGAGCGGTGAGGAAATGCCAATTTATTCGAAAATGCTAAAATTTGCAGGGATCGGTGAGTCAGCTCTTGAAACCCATTTGTTAGATTTGATCCAATCCCAGACAGATCCTACGATTGCTCCTTATGCCAAGGAAGGGGAAGTCACGATCCGTATATCCACCAAGGCGGCCAGCGAAAGTGAAGCATTAATTAAGTTGACAGCTACGGAAGTAGAAATTCAGCAGCGTCTTTCGGAGTATATGTATGCAAGCGAGGATGTTGCGCTGGAGAAGGTTATCGTAGATCTAATGGCCAAACGCGAACTCACTGTGAGTGCGGCAGAAAGCTGTACAGGTGGAATGCTGATGGAACAGATTACTTCTATACCTGGCAGTGCTGCTATGTTTCAAGGTGGCATCGTGTGCTATTCCAATGAAATGAAGATGAAGTTACTCAACGTGCCTTA
Organism: Paenibacillus sp. FSL H8-0168; assembly: GCF_038592955.1. NCBI lineage: Bacteria > Bacillati > Bacillota > Bacilli > Caryophanales > Paenibacillaceae > Paenibacillus > Paenibacillus sp. FSL H8-0168. Next base: position 2,308,383 of record NZ_CP151948.1, read on the forward strand.
TGATTATTTGGAAGGGGACCATGCGCCAGGCGCAGTGAGTAAGGAAGTAGCACTTGTGCTTGCAGAGCAGGCGAGAATGATCATGGATAGCGATTTTGGACTTTCAGTTACTGGTGTAGCTGGGCCTGGGTATTCCGAACGGAAGCCAGTCGGTCTAGTGTATATTGGCATTGCTGAACGCGACAAGGAAACGGAAGTACATGAACTGAGACTGAGTGGCAACCGTGAAACAATCCGACTGCGATCAGTTAAAGCAATCCTGTACAGATTGTGGCGCAGGCTGGTAGAGAACGAGAAACTCTCTTAAACATCTATGTACAGTGTGACTCGTAGAGTTGTTTTAGATAGATATTCATGGTATAATCATCTTATCGGAAGAACCGTTGCAAAGCCTTTTGCCAGCGGTTCTTTTTTTGTTTTAAGAGACAGGTGTAATTATAGAAGAGAGTTGTGCAAATAAAAAAAACGAATGTATGTTCGAAAAAATGCTTGGCAAGCGTGTCAAAACAAGGTATTATTAAAGTACAAACAATGAAGGATGTGAGTTTATTGTCAGATCGTCGTGCTGCGCTGGATATGGCGCTCCGTCAAATAGAAAAGCAATTTGGTAAAGGTTCCATTATGAAGTTGGGTGAGTCTACCCATATGCAAGTGGAAACGATCCCCAGTGGTTCGATTGCTTTGGATATTGCGTTAGGAACGGGCGGCTTTCCAAGAGGCCGGGTTATTGAAATATACGGACCGGAATCATCCGGTAAAACGACAGTAGCTCTTCACGCTATCGCAGAGGTGCAAAAAACAGGCGGACAAGCCGCCTTTATCGACGCCGAGCATGCGCTTGATCCGTCGTATGCAAGCAAGCTGGGTGTCAATATTGATGAGTTGTTACTATCGCAACCAGATACAGGAGAGCAGGCGCTTGAGATTGCCGAAGCCCTTGTACGTAGTGGAGCAGTAGACATTGTAGTTGTTGACTCCGTAGCGGCACTTGTGCCCAAGGCAGAGATTGAAGGCGAAATGGGAGATTCCCACGTTGGTCTTCAAGCACGTTTGATGTCTCAGGCATTGCGTAAGCTTTCTGGAGCCATTAATAAGTCGAAAACCATTGCTATTTTTATTAACCAGCTACGTGAAAAAGTAGGTGTTATGTTCGGTAACCCTGAAACAACACCAGGTGGACGTGCCTTGAAGTTTTACTCTACGGTACGTTTGGATGTTCGTCGTATTGAAAGTTTGAAAATGGGTAACGACATTGTGGGTAACCGCACACGTATTAAAGTCGTGAAGAACAAAGTTGCCCCTCCTTTCCGTCAGGCTGAGGTGGATATTATGTACGGTGAGGGTATTTCCAAAGAAGGTAGCTTGATCGATATCGGTACGGAGCATGACATTGTCGACAAGAGCGGAGCCTGGTATTCCTACGAAGGTGAGCGCCTTGGTCAGGGACGTGAGAATGCTAAACAATTTTTGAAGGAAAATCCGAATATTGCTAGTACGATCGAACAAAAAATTCGGGTGGCCAGCAATTTGATTACGACGGTTGCTCCGCCTACAGAAGAAGAGTTGGCACAGCAAGCGAAGGAAGAACAGGAATTGTTGGAGCTTGAATAAAGCTTGGTGAATCCTGGTTTGTGAACTGGGGCCAGGGTTATGGCACCGTCCGTTTGAATAGCATGATTCTGATGCCCTGCACAGTTGTGCAGGGCATTTTTGCATCAACTAAAGTCTGCTTTGTCGGCGGAATCTAACTTTGCGTAGCAGGTGTTCAAAGGCTGCTTTCGTGAATTTCAAAGTGAGGGAAATATATTGCAGTTGGACGATGAAGATGAATACACTTCGGAAGCAAATAAGCAACAAGGGATTTCTCTTTTTCCGGATCATGAGGAATTGATGATTACTAGGGTAGAGCAGGGACAGGGACGCAAACGTGGAAGGTATATCATTCATTTTGGTCCGTATTCGCTGTCTGTATTAGAAGATGTAATGATCAAGTACAATATGTTCAAAGGAACGTCATTTGATAAAAAAGAACTGGAAGATATCGTTCTGGCAGATGAAAAGCAACAGGCTTATGTACTTGCGCTTCGCTATTTGGGGCGAAAGCCTCGCACACGTCAGGAAATTGCCCAACGTTTGTTACAAAAAGAACTGGATCAGTCTGTTATTGACGAAGTAATGGTTCGACTGCAAAGGGAACAACTCGTAGATGATGATTTATACGCCCGCCAATGGGCAAGGCAGCGCATAACTAGCCAACGTAAGGGGAAGATGTGGGTTAGGCAAGAACTTCGTCAGAAGGGCATCTCTAAAGCCTCTATTGGTGAAGCGTTAGGTGAGATCACCGATAATGAGGAGTGGGAGAGCGCTTTGACGGTCGGACGTAAGAAATGGAATCAGATACGTGGTGATATAATGGAGAAAAAAAGGAAAACCTACCCTTTTCTCATGAGACGCGGATATTCGGGGGATATGACACGCCGAGTGGTCAATCATCTCACTGCGGCCGAGCATGACGTTGCTTCAGATGACGAGGAATTGTTGCAGTGGGAGGAATAGTTGCTAAACGGCTGCTGAACCTTTGGCTAGTATGAACGGATAGGATGAGCTAGTTATTACAGGGAAAGCTGCATGGTAGTCTACTAATGTTTGCATTCCCTTGACAATGCCATTTGTCAAATAATAAAATATATATGAAACGATACTTGTGGAACGCCCTTTTTCCTTCCAAAAAAGCGGAATCCACGGGTGAGTTCTCATCGCCAAATAACAAGTGATGCCGCTATGCCAGGCGGAATTGTACATGTGAAAGCATGTGCATATGAAATGAAACGACCTTGTGTCGTTGTCTTAGTTTGACGATCAAAGTAAATGTGACAATTGCAAAAAGTCCCAAGGAATGCCTTGGAGGAACCAACGGGGAGGTGAACAGTATGATGACTGCGATCTGGTTCGTTCTCGTTGCTGTAGCCGCGTTATTCTTTGGGTTCGGGATTGGTTATTTTATTCGCAAATCTATTGCAGAAGCTAAGATCTCCAGTGCGGAAGAAGCTGCCGCGCAAATCGTGGAGAACGCGAAAAAAGAGGCAGAAGCGCTGAAGAAGGAAACGGTATTGGAAGCGAAAGATGAAATCCACCGCATTCGTGCCGAAGCTGAAAAAGAAACTCGTGAACGTCGCAATGAAATTCAACGACAGGAACGAAGATTGCTGCAAAAAGAAGAATCGCTGGATAAAAAATTGGAATCGCTGGAACGCAAAGAAGAACAAGTGGCCAACAAAGAGAAACGAATCGATGAAACCCAGCAGCAAATTGATTTGATTTACAAGAGTCAGGTAACTGAGTTGGAACGTATTTCCAATCTGACGATGGAGGATGCAAGAAGTATTATTCTGACCAACGTAGAACAGGAAGTTCGTCATGAAACAGCTCAGATGATTAAAGAAATTGAGCAGCAGGCCAAAGAAGAAGCGGACAAAAAGTCTCGTGAAATCATCACACTGGCCATCCAACGCTGTGCGGCAGATCATGTAGCAGAAACGACGGTTTCTGTTGTCACATTGCCGAACGAAGAAATGAAAGGCCGGATTATCGGGCGCGAAGGCCGTAATATCCGTGCACTTGAAACTCTTACAGGAATCGACCTCATTATTGATGATACGCCGGAAGCTGTTATATTGTCTGGATTTGATCCGATTCGTAGAGAGATTGCGCGTACTGCGCTTGAAAAGCTCGTAGCGGACGGACGGATACATCCGGCTCGTATTGAAGAGATGGTGGAAAAATCCCGTAAAGAGGTGGACGAACGAATCCGTGAGTATGGTGAGCAGGCCACCTTTGAGGTGGGCGTGCATAGCTTGCATCCGGATTTGATCAAGATCTTGGGACGTCTCAAGTTCCGTACGAGTTACGGACAGAACGTATTGAAGCACTCGATGGAAGTTGCATACTTGACAGGTCTGATGGCCGGGGAACTGGGCGAAGACGTTGTACTGGCAAGACGGGCAGGATTGCTGCATGACATCGGGAAGGCGCTGGATCACGAAGTGGAAGGATCGCACGTTGAAATTGGCGTGGAACTGGCGAAGAAGTACAAGGAACACCCGGTCGTTATCAACAGCATTGCTTCACATCACGGCGACTGCGAAGCGACTTCAGTGATCGCCATGCTGGTTGGGGCGGCAGATGCCCTGTCAGCAGCAAGACCGGGAGCGCGGCGTGAAACGCTAGAGACGTACATCCGTCGTCTTGAGAAGCTGGAACGCATCTCCGAATCTTTTGAAGGCGTTGAAAAATCATACGCGATTCAAGCCGGACGCGAAGTTCGTGTCATGGTACAGCCAGAGAAAATTGATGATGCGGAAGCATTCCGACTGGCCCGTGATATTACGAAAACGATTGAGAATGAACTGGACTATCCGGGACATATCAAGGTTACCGTCATACGCGAGACCCGTGCGGTAGAATACGCAAAATAAAAGCATTTCAATGAAAAGTGGCCGCTGCTTGTAGGGCCACTTTTCATTATGTAAGGCAGACTAGGGAGGGCTTTCTATCAACGTATTATTTATTGGAGACATCGTCGGCAGTGTAGGCAGAAAGGCATTGAGGGAGAATCTCCCTTCGCTAAAATCAAAATACAACCCGCATGTTATTATCGTAAACGGAGAAAATGCGGCTTCGGGAAGAGGAATTACCCCAGCCATCGCCAGAGAATTTTTTGATTGGGGCGTTCATGGGATTACGATGGGAAATCATACTTGGGACAATAAGGAAATATTTGATTTTATAGATGATGAGCCACGGATCATCCGCCCGGCTAACTTTCCACCAGGAACACCAGGCCGGGGGTATACCGTTGTAAAAGGTGGAGGTAAAGAGCTGGCTATTGTTAATCTGCAAGGTAGAACCTTTTTGCCAGCTATTGACTGTCCATTCCGTGCAGCAGATGAAATTGTCGATGAACTACGGAAAAAACATAAGCATATCCTAGTTGATTTTCACGCCGAAGCAACCTCGGAAAAAATCGCTATGGGTTGGCATTTGGATGGACGTGCTTCAATCGTGGTAGGTACGCACACACATGTACAGAGTAATGACGATACGATTTTGCCACAAGGAACTGCGTATCAGACAGATGCGGGAATGGTAGGTCCTTATGAGGGAGTGCTTGGGATGCAAAAAGAGGCTGTGTTACAGAAATTCCAGACCCAGCTTCCGGTACGTTTTCAAGTGGACATGGGCAAATGGCACTTTCATGCCATCAGCGTAGAACTGAATGATAATGATGGAAAAGCCCGCAAAATTCAGAAAATTAGACTTAAAGAAGATGAATGGCGGATGGATTAACTTTTTTGTGAGCTACTTAAGGAAAGAATAAGGAAAACTGTCACCAAAAAGCAGGAATTATTTGCTGACCCTCGAATAACATCTAATAGTGGAATCAAACCATCATCATTCCCAGGGGAGGTACTTACTATGGATGTATTAAAAGTATCAGCAAAATCCAATCCCAATTCAGTTGCAGGCGCACTCGCTGGAGTACTGCGTGAACGCGGAAATGCAGAATTACAGGCGATTGGAGCGGGTGCACTAAACCAAGCCATTAAAGCGGTAGCCATTGCCCGGGGATTTGTCGCACCAAGCGGAGTGGATTTGATTTGTATTCCTGCTTTTACAGACATTGTTATTGATGGAGAAGATCGGACTGCGATCAAATTGATTGTAGAACCAAGATAATAAATGTAAGTTGCCTGAGCCTGTTTACGATTTGTAAACGGGCTTTTTTGCATTGTGAGTCTGTTACTATGATTTTTTAAAATAAATTTGTAGTGCTTCAATCTATAAATGGAGGTAAGATGCATGAATGATAAGCTAAAAGTGAATTGGCCTGTTGTTGACTTTCATTGTGATGTGTTATGTAAAATGCAACTCAATACGCAGATTGATTTCAGTCATCCATCGCTTGATGTCACAAAAGAACGTTTGCTAGAAGGTAACGTGCGGTTGCAAACGTTTGCTATATATATTTCACAGGTATTGGGCATGCCAAGATTTGAGCATGTGGTTCGTCAAATTGAGCTGTTCAGGCAGCATGTTACCTCTATCTCAGGTGGGTTGAGACCATTGCTGTGGAAGGAAGACTTGGCAATGTGGGGGCATCAGATGGAGCAAGTAAAACAGGTAGGAGAAGAGAAGCGCACGGAAAAGTTAACGTATGTGGATGGAAAGGGGACGGATCATACATGGGTACCTTGGGCTTTGCTCTCACTGGAGGGGGTAGATGCGCTGGAAGGGAACCCGTTTTATGCAGAATTGTGCTATGCCATGGGAATACGATTGATTGGGCTGACATGGAATTATGCGAACTGGGCGGCTGACGGCATTATGGAACATAGAGGAGGCGGGCTGACTAGCAAGGGGCGTGATTTGGTCAATCGCTGTAATGACTTGGGACTGCTGCTAGATGTGTCGCATTTGTCCGTACAGGGCTTCTGGGAGGTGCTGGAGGAGGCTGCTCTACCACCCATCGCCTCGCATTCGAATGCCTTTGCGAGATGTGCTCATCCTCGTAATCTACGGGATGAACAGATTCGTGCACTGATCGCTCGTAACGGACGGATTGGTTTGACCTTCGTCACGATGTTTCTCAAAGAGCAGGGTACGGTAACCGCTGAGGATCTGCTACCGCACATTGAGCATATTTGTTCATTAGGCGGCGAAAGGCATTTGATGTTTGGCTCTGATTTTGACGGTATCGAGCACCATGTGCAAGGGCTGGAGCACTCGGGTAAATTTCCGGTTTTTGCAGAACTGCTGCTGAAGCATTACCCTGAGGAGCTAGTCAAGGGGTGGCTGGGAGGACATGCACTGGAATACCTGCAAACGAATTTGCCTTCCAAAGTGTCTTCTTAAATAGCTATATACTAAGAGTTATTATTGGCTGCGAATACCTTGACAAAGTGAGAAGGATTACGAAATAATTGGAGCATCTTAGAATTGCATGGTGCTAAAATAACATTTGCAGAAATACGGCAGACGTTGGAGCGAGACTGACGGGTCACCATGCTGCACCGCCATATCAGAGGGGGCTCCATTACATAATGTTGATAAAAAAGGTTACCTGGCTTGAGCTCTTTTATGACTTGTTGTTCGTAGCTGCTGTCTCCAAGGCCACTCATGTTTTGCTACATGTTGAGCATGGTAGTATCTCATGGGAACATATGGAAAAGTTTATTATGATTTTTATCCCAATATGGTGGGCTTGGGTGGGGCAAACGGTCTACAACAATCGTTTTGGGCAAGACAGTATAACACATCGAATTTTTATGATCCTGCAATTGTTTTTCGTGTTGATCATGACCGCCAGCCTGAATATAGATTTTGATGCGTATTATGTATCTTTTTTTGTTGGCTATATTGGGTTAAGAGGTTTGACTGTCGTTCAATATTTACTTTCGGCACCCAAAGAAACGGCTCATAAACAGGAAACAGCTCGTTTTTTCGGAATTTATTTTTGGATTGGAATAGTCATCTCTAGTTTCTCCCTCTTCTTTGATTCTTGGGTTCGATATTTGATTTTATATACAGGTATAGCTATTGATATCCTCGTTCCTTTGATTGGCCGTAAAAAGTTGGTGATCACACCTATCCATACGGAGCATCTTTTAGAACGCTTTGCACAGTTCACCTTAATTTTGCTTGGCGAATCTGTGATAAGTATGCTTTCTGTTTTACAATCCGATCATTTTACGGTTTCTTCTATTGTATTTGCTGCTTTGGCTTTTGTATTAGTCATCGCAATCTGGTGGCAATATTTTGAGAATATGGAGAAGCGCGTAGATAAATCAAAACAATCAGCAGGCCAGACTATTATTTATGGTCATTTGTTTATTTATCTTTCCCTTAGCATGCTAGCTGCTTCGATTCAGCTCTTGTTTTTGGGACAAGTAGACTATATCTTTGTGCTTTGCTTTACCTTTGCTTCTGTTTTTATTTACTTTTTGTCGGTTTTGCTGGTATTTCATCAGTACAGATTAAGTCATCTTAAACCTCGTCTCAGAGTCATTTTTTTCTTGACTGGAATACTCTGTGTCCTGTTTATCCTTAATATATTTATTGTCGTTCCCCCTCATCTCATCGTAGCTGAAATCATGCTTTTCTTTCTCCTGTTCGCTAAAACGACGGTTTGATCCGACTTTATATGGAGGATATTTAACGCTGATTGGGGCGAAAAAGGGAACTTTATGCGCTCTCCTTTTCTTTCTTGGCAAAATAGGAGTATAATAGCATGGATGTGTAAAGTATTGTATAGAGAAAAAGGAGTGACCACACGATGAGTAAAATCGTACCTGTCGGCGTTTCCGCCCGTCATATTCACCTGACTCAAGAGCATATTGAAATTTTGTTCGGAGCAGGCTATCAATTAACTGAATTTAAACCATTGTCCCAACCAGGACAATTTGCCGCAAATGAAACGGTAGCTGTAATTGGTTCTAAGGGCCAATTTGATAAGGTTCGCATTTTGGGACCTGCTCGTCCCGCTTCCCAATTGGAAATCTCTCGCACTGATTCCTTTGCTATTGGTGTAAAAGCACCTGTACGCGAATCTGGTAGCATTGATGGTACACCAGGAATCACGGTAAAAGGACCAGCTGGTGAAGTGGAACTGCAAGAAGGCGTGATTGTAGCAGCCCGCCATATTCATTTCCATACATCTGATGCAGCTAAATGGGACATTAAGGACAAGCAGTTGCTGAAAGTACGTGTCGGCGGCGAACGTGGCCTTGTATTTGAAAATGTTCTTGCACGTGTGTCCGATTCTTTTGCTTTGGATATGCACATTGATACAGATGAAGCGAACGGAGCCGGTGTGAAAAACGGTGACAACGCTGAAATCGTAGACTAATATACACGTATTTAAATGCCGGAAGGCTTAAAGAGTCCGATTCTTGCAAAAGAATCGGGCTTTTTACATACTATATAATTTATAAATACTTCACTTATGTACAAAAAGAACATGAGTTCAAATTACACTCCATGGTATCTGCGGTTGATCTATGGCGATGGCCTATAAATCATGCTATAATTTAGTGTAATGCCTTTTTTAAAGGTTTTTTAGAACTTAAGATAAATTTACCCATGCCTAAAAATACAGTAAAATTACAAATTAGCTCGTGAAATAGATGGTGTAAGGAGTGACTAAGGAATGGAAAAGAAAACAAAAGATTACTCCAAATATTTTGATTTCTCGGATGCGAAGATTATTTCTGAAGATGAGCATAGCAAAAAGATCCGTATTCGCGGACGTGAAATCAACATTATGGCGGAGCCGAACCATAGAAAAGAAAAGCAGCGCGGTAAAGAGGACGTACAGGTATTGTATGATAACACAGTTCCGGATGAGCTCAAGCATATCGGTGAGGGAAAGCATTATATCGTATACACATTTGGTTGCCAAATGAACGAGCATGATTCCGAAACCATAAAAGGCTTGCTGGAGCAAATGGGCTACCAGGCAACCGAGGATCGGAAGGAAGCAGACATCATTTTACTGAACACTTGTGCTATCCGTGAAAATGCGGAGGATAAAGTGTTTGGCGAGTTGGGTCACCTCAAGCATCTCAAAACAGAAAAGCCAGGATTACTGCTTGGCGTGTGTGGCTGCATGTCACAGGAAGAGAATGTCGTTAACCGAATTATGCAAAAACACGGTTTTGTTGATATGATTTTTGGTACCCATAATATTCATCGTCTGCCTCAGCTCGTCAAGGAAGCACTCTTTAGCAAAGAAATGGTGGTCGAAGTGTGGTCTAAGGAAGGCGACATTATCGAAAACTTGCCGAAGAAGCGTGAGGGTATGCGGGCTTGGGTGAACATTATGTACGGTTGTGATAAATTTTGCACCTATTGCATTGTTCCCTTTACACGTGGTAAGGAAAGAAGCCGTCGTCCAGAGGATGTAATCGCTGAGGTACGGGATTTGGCACGTCAAGGCTTTAAAGAAATTACCTTACTGGGGCAGAATGTTAACGCTTATGGCAAGGATTTGAAAGATTTGAATTACAGATTCGGGGATCTGATGGATGATATGCGCAAAATCAATATCCCGCGTGTACGTTTTACGACATCACATCCACGTGATTTTGATGACCATTTGGTTGAAGTGCTTGGTAAGGGTGGCAATTTGGTGGAGCATATTCATCTGCCTGTTCAATCCGGTAATACGGATATATTGAAGAAAATGAACCGAAAATATACCCGTGAGCGTGTTCTGGAACTGGCCGCGAAGATTAAAGCAGCTGTTCCGCATGTTTCTCTGACAACAGATATCATCGTAGGTTTCCCGGGCGAAACAGACGAGCAGTTTGAAGATACTCTATCTCTGGTGCGCGAGGTCGGATATGACTTTGCCTACACATTTATTTATTCACCACGTGAAGGTACGCCAGCTGCTTCGATGGAAGATAATGTGCCTATGTCGGTCAAAAAAGAGCGTCTCCGGCGTCTGAACATTGCTGTGAACCAAAACAGCCTTCGCTTTAATAGTCGATTGCGTGGCGAAGTGGTTGAAGTGCTGGTGGAAGGCGAGAGCAAAAATGACAGCAAAGTGCTTGCCGGTCGGACCCGTTCCAATAAGCTTGTACATTTTGAGGGTTCTAAGGACCTGATTGGTTCCTTTGTTCAAGTGAAAATTACGGAACCTATGACCTTTTACATCAAAGGTGATCTGGTTGAAACGGCCGTAGCGGTTAACGGATAAAAGAATTTCTAACGGGTTGCATGCGGTCTGAGTAAAGGGCTGTGTGCAAGGCCGTCTAAGTGAGAAAAGGAGCGATGGGCAATGACAGAGGAGCGGTTGCAACAAACAGAACTTCAATCGGCGGCGCGCCAGCATGATCATTTGGTCAATCGCGAAATGATATTGGCAAAAGCCAAAGAATTGGCAGGTATTTTGGGTAGCAGTGAGGAAGTGCAGGTATTCCGGAAAGCAGAAGAAAAGATTCAGGATCATGGGCGCATCCAGCAACTGATTGCAACGATGAAAAAGAAGCAAAAGGAAATTGTAGCATTTGAATCCTTGAAGAATCAAAAAATGATTGCCAAAATAGAGGCCGAGCTACAGGAGCTACAGGAAGAGCTTGACGGTATTCCAATTGTCACGGAGTTTCAGCAGAGTCAGGTGGAAATTAATGAGCTACTGCAAATGGTAATCATGGCGATCCGTGATACCGTTGCTGAGAAGGTGAACGTAGAAGAGGGGAAAAGCACTTCCTCGTCGAATTGCAGTGATTAGAGTGAAATCTATGGTGTGGAGGCGTAGCTTCCACGCCTTTTTTTCGAAAGCAATTTACTATCGTATGTGTTTATAAGACATCAGAGAAATGGGACAACATCGAAGGGATGGAAGCAAGGGAATGGATAAGTTGGGTAAGATGCTAGAGGGAGAAAATAATACTTTTTGGGAGTATTTAGGGTGTGAGCTGATTGCAGCTGATGCAAACGAGGTACAGATCGCTTTGGAGGCCAAACAAGAGCATACCAATGTGATGGGTATTGTCCATGGGGGTGTACTTACTTCATTGATGGATCAGGCGATGGGGATGGTCAGTATGGCTTCACGAAATATGGATCCATGTGTAACGACGAACCTGAATGTTCATTTCTTGTCAGCCATGAGGCAAGGACGACTGGAGGTTAGGGCGCGAATTCTTCATCAAGGAGGTCGCACTATAACCACTGAGGCGGAAGTAAGAGATAGTGAAGGCACACTCGGTTCTACATCTACAGCAACCTTCCGAGTATTACGTACACAAGCAAGTGATTCAGGCAAGGCCTGACACTTGACAAAAATTTTTATTATGTCATAATGAATTTATCAAAACGATATAATATGGTGATGCCAATGGATAGCAATCGTATAAACGAAGAGGCGCAAAAGGCGTCGTACAACATTAAGAAATACCGTACCCCGGATGGAGCTCCAGCGGATATCGTTATGTTTACCTTAACGAAGCGGGAGCGCAAGACGGTAACAAAGACATTGCCTATTCGAGAGCTGAAAGTGATGCTCATCAAGCGCCGCAGTTGGCCGTTTGCAGGACGCTGGGCGTTGCCTGGAGGGTTTTGTCAGGAAGATGAATCTATGTATGGAGCTGCCAAGAGGGAGCTGTTAGAGGAAACGGGTGTGGACGGCGGGCATCTGGAGTATTTGGGTGTATATAGTGGACCGGGACGTGATCCGCGCGGGTGGATTATATCACATGCATTTTTTGCGCTGGTAGAAGAATGGATGTTGGAACAGCGTCAGGCGGCCGATGATGCTTCCGAGGTCGGGTTATTCACGATCCGCGAAGCGTTGGAGGAATTGGAGCTGGCATTCGATCACCGGGATATCATAGTAGATGCTTATCGCAAAATTCAGTTACAGATGCTTCAGACGACGATCGCCAAGCAGTTTTTACCGCTACATTTTACACTGGGTGAATTATATCAGGTGATTCAGAGTGTCGTACCGGATTTCGAAGAGCCAAACTTTATTCGCAAAATAACATCGACTCGTAGCAGGCAGGGAATACTGGAAGAGGTGCGTGATGAGAACGGCAAACCGCTCAGTTCCAACCAGTATTCACAAAGACCTGCACAGTTGTACCGTTTTAGTGACAGAGTACCGCGTTTATCTATCTACACGTAACGTCTAATGTAATAGGTTACGCATAGAATGTACAATTTCACTTTGAGGATAAGGAGCTGACCGTACGATGCAGGCACTAATTGTTATTGATTACACGAAAGATTTTGTGGACGGTAGTTTGCCTGTAGGACAACCTGCGATTGAGTTGGATGAACGGATCGCAGCAATTACGCAGGCATACGTGGATCAAGGGGACTTTGTTGTCATGGCTGTGGATTTGCATGAGGAGAACGACCTTTATCACCCGGAGAGCAAGCTGTTTCCTCCACATAATATACGTGGAACCAACGGACGACATTTGTATGGCAAGCTTCGTAGCCTCTATGAGCAACAAAGTGATCTTATCTACTGGTTGGATAAAACACGGTACAGTGCTTTTGCGGGCACAGATCTGGAGCTCAAGCTGCGTGAACGTGGCATTCTGGAAGTTCATCTGATTGGTGTGTGTACAGATATATGTGTACTGCATACGGCTGTAGATGCTTATAACAAAGGTTTTGCTATTACTGTATACAAGGACGTTGTGGCGAGCTTTAATCAAGCTGGACATGATTGGGCTTTGGGTCATTTTGAAGGAAGTCTTGGAGCCGCGGTACGGTCGGCTGAGGATACGGTTTTACGCCAGAAGAAGTAAAATAACTTAACGATTGTGAACCAATGTCCGATAACAAAATGGAGCCGGATATTGCTGAATCTGGGCAGATGAGGCGGTACGCTGCCACCACAAACCTGGAGACAGTCAGAGAGGATGATTACGATGCAGTCAACGAGCCTCGCATTACATACAGATAAATATCAGATTAATATGATGTACGCCCATTGGGTGAACGGAAGTCATCAGCGTAAAGCTGTGTTCGAGGCGTATTTCCGTAAACTCCCTTTTGGTAATGGATACGCCGTGTTCGCTGGTCTGGAACGCATTGTGAATTATATTGCAAATTTGCGGTTTACAGAAGAGGACATTCGCTACCTGTCTGAACAGGAGGAGAAATACGATCCCATGTTCATGGAGGCGCTTCGCCAGTTTAAGTTTGGTGGAACGGTCCATTCGATGAAAGAAGGGGCACTTGTTTTCCCAAACGAGCCTCTGGTACGTGTTGAAGGAACGATTATGGAAACGCAGCTTGTCGAGACGGCATTGTTGAATTTTATGAACTATCAGACACTCATTGCGACAAAGGCATCACGCATCAAGCAGGTGGCAAGTGACGATACACTGCTCGAATTTGGGACACGGCGTGCGCAGGAAGCTGATGCGGCGATTTGGGGAGCACGAGCAGCTTATGTGGCAGGTTTTGACGCGACTTCTAATATGCTGGCAGGCGAGCACTTTGGAATCCCGACGAAGGGGACACATGCCCATTCATGGGTGCAGACCTTTATGACGGAGCAGGAGGCGTTTGACGTATACGCGAAGGTTTTGCCAGACCAGGTTACACTGTTGGTAGACACCTTTGACACGCTGGAAAGCGGTGTTCCTCATGCAATTCGGACAGCAAAAATGCTGGAGAGTCAGGGCAAGCGTATGAATGCAATCCGTCTGGATAGCGGTGACTTGGCTTATCTATCCATTCAGGCGCGGGAAATGCTCGATGCTGAAGGTTTAGATTACGTACAAATTGTAGCTTCCAATGATTTGGACGAAAATACGATTTTTAACCTGAAAGCCCAAGGGGCACGTATTGATGTATGGGGTGTAGGAACACAGCTTATTACGGCTTCAGATCAACCTTCGCTTGGCGGGGTGTACAAGCTGGTTGAGCGTGAAGTGGATGGCGAAATGTTGCCGACGATTAAGATCTCGGGTAACCCAGAAAAAGTATCCACACCAGGCAAGAAGGATGTATATCGCATTATGGATAAGAAGAAAGGGAGAGCTGTAGCCGATTATATTTCTTTCCCGGATGAAGAGCGTCCGCGTAATGGTAAGCGCCTGAAGCTGTTTAACCCTTTACATCCGTATATGAAGAAGTATGTAGAAAATTATGAAGCCGTGCCAATGCTTGAGCCTATTTTTATAAATGGACAGAAGGTATATGAGCTTCCTGAGCTGGATGAAATTCGTGCCTACCATACTTCACAGTTGAAATTGTTTTGGCCAGAATATTTGCGGAAGCTGAACCCTGAAATTTATCGTGTAAATCTGAGCGAGAAGGTATGGGAGTTGAAGCAAAAGCTGATCGACAGCTATATGCAGCCCGAAGTTGAAGAAAAAGAATAGTTGGAAGAGGCACCTCATGAATGTATGGGGTGCCTTTTTGTGTCGCGGCATGTAGGAAATAGGAGCTTATTTATAAATTTCTCTCATCACATGTCGTAGCTCAGGGACAATAATGCGTTCCATTGCCAAACGAACGGCTCCGCGTGAGCCAGGCATAGAAAATACAGCTGTCCGACCCACAGTACCAGCTACAGCCCGGCTTAATATAGCTGCTGAACCAATGTCCTCAGAAAAGCTTAAATAACGGAAGATTTCCCCAAAGCCAGGTAGTTCCTTATCCAGTAGAGAGGAGACGGCTTCATATGTAGTATCACGTGGAGAAATACCGGTACCGCCTGTCAAAAGTACAGCCTCGATGTCATTCTGTGCCGCTGCTTCGGATACTAACTGCTGAATACCTTCGTAGTCATCCTTGACGATGACATATCGAACAACCTTATATCCATTGGTTTCTAGTAGATCCATGAGCAGTTGTCCCCCGGTATCTGTTTCCACGGTACGTGTGTCCGAGACAGTCACGACCATGCAATTAACCTGTTGCGGGGATTCCTGTCGATGCTCCTCTACGGAAGACATATTCATTAAAATGTTCACTCCTTGATCGATGGTTAGACATACACTTTTTACAATAGAGCAATGACTGAGCGTATGCAAGTCAGAAACAGGGGCTAAAAATCCATGTGATTAATATCCTTGCACTTACATACTGGAATATAGTACACTTCCTTACATAAGTCGGGATTGTTTTGTTTTTATTTTATTGTAAGCGCGCACATCAAATGATTAATCTCAAGGGTCAGCGGGTAATAGTACAGCAGGGTCAACAACTGGGAGGTAATGTAATATGAATCATTCATACCAACAATGCGTGGATGCTTGCCTGGAATGTATGAACGCTTGCAATGTATGTTACGTAGCGAGTTTGAAGGAATATGATTTAGCTATGCTGCGTGAATGTATTCGAGTGAGTAGGGAATGTGCAGAAATATGCGGATTTGCTGCTCAAATGCTGCAGCGCGGAACGGACTTCGCCGAGCAAATCTGTGAGCTGTGCGCCAAGGCCTGTGAGGTATGTGCTGCTGAATGCAGCAAGCATTCCCATGATCATTGCAAACATTGTGCAGAAGCCTGCCGTCGTTGCGTTCAGGCATGCCGCCAATTGGTGGCAGTGTAATTACATATATGGAACTAGTGCCTGAAGAGGAAATAAAAGGTTGCTTTCTACTGAATAGGTTTGTATAATGATTGGAATTAACGTCATGGAACGGGAGAGTAGCAGCGGAGCCGTATCATTACAGCGAGCCGGAAGAGGTGGAAGCCGGTATGAGGTCCGATGTGAAGCGCACCCGGGAGACGGTTGATCCAACGAGCAGAATTTCTAGTAGATCAGCCCGGCAGACACCGTTATTAGTCATTGGAGTGAAATCGCGATTTGTGTAAGTTAGCTTTAGCTGCACAACCGATTTACGAAGAGTGGTACCGCGGGGATATTGAAGTTCTCGTCTCTTGAATTATTTCAAGAGGCGGGAGCTTTTTTTGTTAGATTCTATAAAAAGAAGGAGAGAGATCATGTTAGTGAGTATTGCTGCTCAAGCGATATTGGCCCATACGGGCTTGGAGGAAAAAGAAATTTTATCTTTATTCGAGGTGCCTCCGCAGCCTGAATGGGGAGATGTAGCGTTTCCCTGTTTTGTGCTGGCTAAAAAGTTTCGAAAGTCTCCGCAGCACATTGCAATGGAATTAGCGGAGCTAGTGAGCCATGAAGAAGGTTTAACTGCTTCAGCATCGGGTGCCTACGTAAATATAATATTGGATCGATCGGTTCATATTCCGCTTATGCTTGCTGAATTGAGCAAAGCTGATTTCCTCAGGCCCAATATCGGACACGGACAGCGGGTGGTCATTGATATGTCTTCGCCCAATATTGCCAAACCGTTTGGTATTGGTCATCTTCGCTCTACTGTTATTGGTGCTGCCTTGTATCGTATTCTTGGTGAAACCGGATATGTTCCAATTAGTGTGAATCATCTTGGAGATTGGGGAACACAGTTTGGCAAGCAAATTGCGGCCTATAAAAGATGGGGAAATGAGGAGCAGCTACAACATGATCCGATTGGTGAATCGCTGAAGCTATATGTTCGTTTTCATAAGGAGGCCGAGCATGATCCGACTTTGGAGGATGAAGGCCGCGAGTGGTTCCGACGTTTGGAGCATGGGGATGCTGAGGCTCAACAACTATGGAAATTTTTTGTTGAAGTCAGTCTGGGTGAATTTGATCGTATGTACCAGCGCCTGAACATTACATTTGACCATGTGCTGGGAGAAAGTTTTTACAATGATAAGATGCAGGCAGTTGTTGCTCAATTAAGAGCAAAGGGATTGCTGGAGGAAAGTGATGGCGCGCTCGTAGTTCGTCTGGAAGACGAGGAACTGCCGCCATGTCTTATTCTAAAAAAGGATGGGACTACCATTTATCCGACACGTGATCTGGCAACAGCGATTTATCGTCATGAAGTGATGAAGGCTGATCGGCTTCTGTACGTCGTTGGTGGGGAACAGAAGCTGCATTTCCAGCAGGTGTTTGCGGTGCTGAAACATGCAGGAGAGGCATGGGCGGAGCAGTGTGAGCATGTGGCGTTTGGATTAATGCGGTTTGCGGGTAAGAAAATGTCTACAAGACGTGGAAAAGTTGTCAAACTGGGAGAGGTGCTGGATGAAGCTATAGCCCGTGCTCAAGCCATCATTACTCAGAAGAATCCCGATTTGCAGGAACAACAGGCAGTAGCAGAGGACGTTGGTATTGGGGCGATTATTTTTGGTGACTTAAAAAACAACCGTCTGAATGAAGTGGATTTTTCGTTGGAGGAGGCGCTGACCTTTGAAGGTGAGACCGGGCCTTATGTGCAGTATACTCATGCGCGCATACGCAGCCTTCTGGAGAAAGCTCATGCCCGCGCCGATGTTGATGTTACTACTAATTCTAGCGACAACGCCCTTGTCCAAGATAGCCATTCTCGTGATTTGAATGACATATCGGATGGAATATTTGGTGACGCAGGTTGGGCGCTGCTTAAGCAGTTGGATCGTTATCACGGACAACTGATACGTGCGGCTCGCCAACTGGAGCCTTCGGTTATTGCGAGATTTGCACTGGATACGGCCCAGGCGTTCAACCGTTTTTACGCCAAGGAAAGGATTGTCGATGGTGGACGCTGGCGTATTCAATTGGCGGAACAAACTGCGGATATTCTGGCATGCGCGCTGCAACTTCTTGGTCTGAAAGCACCGAATCGGATGTAAGCAAAGCGAACAAAGGGGAGCGAGGTTTGCCGGCAGGATACTGCTACCCAGATCCGGTTCTTCCAAGGGGATACTGTAAAAGGTAATCTGTCACAGGCACTTTTGAGGATGTATAAAGATAGTGAGCAGAAAAGAGTTAGACGGGTTACACTAATCGCAGCTATTGCACAGTTTTGCAACCAATTTGTGCATATTTGAAACATTTGATGCTTTTATTGCGTCGGTAAGTATAGAAGCAAAGTAAACATGGAGGTGTATCTCATGAAAAAAAATAAAAGCGTGGCAGTTGCCCTGCTTGTCATCTGCTCATTGGCTGTGGCTACGTCGGCTTCTGCTTTTCGTGATATAAAGGGAGCTGAACAGGAGAAGATCGTAAACTCACTTCAGGATAAAGGAATTATCCAAGGAATAACCAAGGATAAATTTGCACCGGATCAAACGCTCACCTATGCACAAGGAGTGCATTTGGTTGTTCGTGCGATGGATCTTCAGGTAATGCCTGATTTCACAACGGGTTCCTTTGCAAACATTCCGGCTTCCGCATGGTATGCCCAGTCCTATCGGATTGCGGCCCAACACCAAATCCCTTTGTCACCAGATATTGATCCAAGCACCCGTATGACAAGAGAACAATTTGCGAATATTCTGTATAAAGCAGTGAGTGCAACGGGTGAATATCCAACTGTCCGTATGTTAATTAATGTAGCGGATGGCAAAAAATTAGATCAGGAATCAAACGCAGCAGTTCAATTCCTGCTGTTGACCAAAATTGCAAAATTGGACGAACAGAGCAACTTTAACCCGGATCGTAAAGTAACGCGGATGGAGGCAGCAGAAATGGTCTATAACGCATCCGAATTTGTACAAAGTCATAAAACGGTTGAAGCTACTCCTGAAAATCCGGCTGAGCCTGTAGATCCGGTTCAACAAAACAATATTAGTATGAGTGTAGAGAAGGCAAATGACCAGCAGAACAAAGTGACAATTACCCGTCTGCAGGCACCTAATCCAGGTTACGGCATTGAAGTGGATCACATCGACTACGTAGATGATACGAATGCAGTAATTTACTACAAGCTGACAAGTCCAAAGCCAGGGGAAATGAATATTCAGGTCATTACGGATACCCACACAAGCACATTGGTAGACAGCAAGTATAAGGTTACGCTTAAAGCAGTAGATGGAACAGTGCTTCCGCCCACCGAAACAGGCACGTCTGTAGCTAAATAAAATTACGAGCCATATGTTATAGATATAAATAAAACCAGCGAGCCTCCAATTTGTAGGGGAGACTTGCTGGTTTTTTTATACCAAATGTTAATCGTTAGCCCTAAGCAATAGGGCTATTCAAGCTTTAAATGCTGACTTTGCCTGCAAGTAGGTCATCTTGCGCAGCATGCGTAGCAGAGGATGCAGCCGAATCTGTTGCAACTGTTCCCGACTGGAGCTGATACATTTGGAAGTAACGACCACCTTGGGCCATAAGTTCGTCATGGCTACCCCGTTCAACAATTTCACCCCGATGAAGCACCAAAATTTGGTCCGCACTGCGAATGGTGGACAAACGGTGAGCAATGATAAAGGTCGTACGTCCCTTCTTGAGTACCTCAAGAGCGGATTGGATGAGCGCTTCCGTTTCGGTGTCAATATTGGCAGTAGCTTCATCCAGAATTAAAATTGCGGGATCAAAGGCTAGTGCACGAGCGAAGGAAATAAGCTGGCGTTGCCCGGCTGATAAAGTGCTACCTTTTTCAATAACAGGCTCATCGAATCCTTGCGGCAAATGGGCCAGCAATTTGTCGGCTCCAACATCATGCAGCGCTTTATTCACCTGTTCTCTCGTGATTCGGCTGTCTTCGAGACTGACATTAGAGGCTACCGTACCTGTAAACAAATATGGATCTTGAAGAACAATACCCATATGATGGCGAAGCCATTGCTTAGGGATGTCTTTGACAGACGTTCCGTCAATGGTGATCGTTCCTTTTTGCGGATCATAGAACCGGAATAGCAGGTTAATAATCGAACTTTTGCCTGATCCGGTATGACCGACAAGGGCAACTGTTTGCCCGGGCTGTGCTGTAAAGGAAATATGTTTAAGTACATCATCCTTTTTGTAGGCAAAGGAAACGTCGTTAAACTCTACCTGGCCTTTGTAGCGCGGCATCGTGCCGTCCGTCACCGGCTCTCCAGTTTCGTCCATCAACTCAAATACGCGTCCTGAGGATACGATGGAAGTATCCAGTACGGCGAGTTGGTTGACCATACCCGTCATAGGTTGGAACAGTCGACCCAGCACATCGACGAAGGCATATAATACGCCTAGTGAAACAGCACTACCTGTAGTTCCGAGCGCCTCAGATCCGAAATACCACAACACGACGGCAAAGGCGAGATTTCTCAACACGTTGACTAAATTGTGCGAAGTGAAGGCGTTCAAATTCAGCATTTTATTCTGATGCTTCATATAGTCATCATTCAGTTCTTCAAACTCTTGCTGCGTTTGTTTCTGGTGCCGAAACACGCGAATAATGGACATCCCTTGAATCGATTCATTGATAATCGCATTAATTTCACTGAGTCTGGACCGAATGATTGTATTATAGCGGGTGGCGACCTTGCGATACAATATAATCCACAAGATCAATAACGGTACAATAAACAGAGAGATAAGACCCAGTCTGAAGTCTAGCAAAAAGAGTGCAACATATACTCCTGCCATCGTCACAATCCCTGAAGTGAAATTGGAGAGCACAGCCACAAACAAATCTTTGACTGCCTCAGTGTCATTCGTAACACGGGATACGACTTTGCCTGCGGGCAAGTTATCAAAAAAGTAAACTGGCAACCGCTGGATGTGCGCGTAGAGATCAAGCCGAAGCTTTTGTATGACCTTGTTCGCAGAGGATTGCAGCCAGTATGTTTTGCCGAATTCAGCAAAAATGGAAATAACCAGGAAGAAGCAATACCAGCCAATCAGCTGAAAGATACCGGGCATTTCCGGTTTGTAAAAGCTATACAGTTCATCAGCTGTCAGAGCCTTAGCTTCATAGCGAAAGGTGTCGGAGCCGCGTGTCACAGTCAGCGTTCCGTTCGTAAAGGAGCGGTTACCGTCAGCCACTTGAACCGAGCCATTGACAAATACGAAAGATTTCCCAACTTGTAAAATCCTCGCTTCGCGACCTTTAGTCTCCCCGGACTCAAAGCGATCTTCACGCTTAAAGTGGGTTCCAGCATAGCTTACAGTTCCGTCCACACGAGTTGTTTCATAAAATGGTTTTTCAATAGCGAGCATATGGTCGTCGATCATCGTTTTGGCGATGAAGGGACCAGCCAGCTCGGCGGCTACTCCGATAGCCAAAGCGATGAGAGCGGCGATAAAGCCTGCTTTGCTCGTCAGCGCGTACTGAAATAGCCTTTTGCCGATATTGGGTTTCATTAGGATACCTCCCCTGAGGTCAGATCAGATTCCACTTGTTGCCGTACATACTGTTGTCGGTACCATCCGTCAGCCTGAAGCAGCTCGCTGTGGGTCCCTTCCTCAATAATGCGTCCTTGCTCCAGCACGACGATCCGGTCTGCATGTTCTACAGCAGAGAGGCGGTGGGTGGAGATCAAGGTTGTTTTACCCGAGCGCTTACGTCGGATATTGTCAATAATCCTTGCTTCCGTCCGGGCATCTACTGCAGATAGTGCATCGTCGAGCAATAGAATATCCGGATCACCGATAAAGGCGCGAGCCAGCGAAACACGCTGCTTCTGGCCGCCGGACAGGGCGATACCTTTTTCTCCGACCAGTGTATCCAGCCCATCAGACAGGGTACCTAAATCCTGGTCGAAGGCAGCAGTACGGATAGCTTCCATAATGTCGTCGTCATCTGCATGAGGTTTTCCGAATTGAATGTTCTCGCGCACCGATTTGGAAAACAAAATTTGCTCTTGTGGCACATAGCCGATCCAGCTGTGTAGTTGTTCTACTGCAATGTCCTCTAGACGTATGCCGGAGATTAAAATATCACCACTACCCGTCGGATATTCATGTAGTAGCTGTTTGAGCAGCGTGGATTTCCCACTGCCTGTTCTACCGACGACGCCTAGCGTTTCTCCGCGTTTGAGCTCCAGACTCACATGTGACAGATTGTCAATAGTAGAGGTAGGGTAACGGAAGGTAACGTCTTTCATCCTGATGGATTCGAGGCGATCCACTGGAACAGGTTGAGCCGCATCTTGAACATCTGGCTGGACATCGAGAGTTTCATTAACCCGGTCCAAGGAAGCGCTACCGCGCTGCATAATGTTAATCAGCTCTCCAATGGCAAACATCGGCCAAATCATCATTCCTAGATACATATTAAAGGAGACCAGTTCGCCTAGCGTGATATCGTTATGAAATACCAGATAAATACCATACCCGAGTCCAATGACGTAGCTAAGTCCTACACATAAACGAATTGTTGGTTCAAAGAGAGCATCCATCCGAGCGACAGCCAGATTTTTACGAAATACATCGTCGGTAATATCAGCGAAACGCTTTTCGTCCATTCGTTCTTGTACATAGGCGCGAATGACTCGGATACCTGCCACGGATTCCAACACCTGATCGTTCATATCACCAAATGCATCTTGTGCCAGTGTGTAACGCTCGTGAACGGCTTTACCATAAATGCTCATAGCCAGTGCGATAAAAGGTAGGGGCAGGATAGCTGCCAGTGTCAACTTCCAACTGATTAGGGTACCCATGGCAACTAATACAACGCTCAGATAGACCGTAGAGTCTGTCAGTGTCAACATGCCGAAGCCTGCTGTACTTGCTACGGAGCGAAGGTCGTTCGTGGCACGAGCCATCAGATCACCAGTACGATTGCGTTCAAAAAATGGAGGGGTCATCCGCAGTAGATGATTCATAAAGCGTGTGCGCAGTAAGCGCTCCACCAGATTGGCACCACCAAACAGCTTGTGCATCCATATGTACGTAATGTAGTAGATGACGGCTAGAATGCCTATGATGTACAAAATATAACGCCAAAGTGAGGACCAGGAAATCGAACCGCGCACAATCTCATCAATGGCACTACCTAGTAGCCGAGGTGGAGCAAGCTCCAGCACACCAACGGCTATCAGCAAAAACAATCCAATGGAGTATCGGCTTCGTTCTCTTTTAAAAAACCAGCTTAAATTTTTAAGTACTGAAAACAAGAGGAATCCCATCCTTTCATGACAAGTTCTTTCGAGAGTTGTGTACCATTTTGAAGAAACAACAGGGCTTGCTGCCACAAGTATGATCCAGCAACAGGCGCAAAAAAGGCATACCGTCCGCAGACGATATGCCCTAAATCTCAATATCATATGGCGCGCAGGTATTTTCAGCACACTCACCACTGAAAAACTGCTCAAACGCAGGCAGCCACTCGTATTAAACCATACAACGTGAATGGCCCAATTCTGAAGGATGCGACAGGGGAGATGCTCCGGTATGAAGTTGTTGTGTTTGTAGATGTGGGTAAAATGCAATAGGAAATTTTAGCACCGGTAACACTCCTTTCTTCCTCAAAATGGGTTCATTCTAACATGAGTAATCGTTCAAATTGGTAATAAATTTCAAAATGGATCTCGTATGGTTGAATCTTAACACCCTTTTTTGCGAATTGTCAAACCTTTTTCAAAAAAATGTATATGACTTGTCCAAGAAGCTCGCTGGATTGGGACGGTTGGTGGTCATTCTAAAAGATGCTATGATATAGTTGGCAGACGTCATTGTACAAGGAGATGAGCATAACGTATGAGCATACAGGTAACTGAACCTGCGGCACAGTGGTACATTAAGGAGCTTAGTTTGAATCGTGGAGATTCGATCCGTTTTTTTGTTCGCTATAGCTCTGGCGGCGGGTTGCATCCAGGCTTTTCTCTGGGAATTGCCGTAGAGCCTCCGCAGCACCCCGTATTACAGCATGAAGCGGCTGGCATTACGTTTTATATGGAGGACCAGGATTACTGGTATCTGAAGGGCCATCATCTGGAAGTTAAGTATTTGGAGGAACATGATGACATTATTTACACCTATGTTGAGGATGAACAAGCTTAGTGTTCCACTGTCAATCATAGCGTGCAAATAGTTGTTCTTGGACATGAAAAGCGGCGGAGTATCGTGTTACAGGAGATGAACCTGTACATGATGCTTCGCCGCTTTTTTGTGCTTAAGGCGGGTATATCGTATGTTAAGGGTTGTTAAGTATCGGGCCATCGAGTGCAAAATCAAAATCATCAATGTCGTACACATGTACAGGTACGGAAGCTTCGATAATGCGGTGGATCCAGTCCAATTGATCCGTCAGAATGGGTAATGATTCACGCTGAGCTGTCAACACCAGTTCAGTCTCAATTGGATCAAAATATTCCCCGTAATGCGCCGTATCAACAGCATTAACGACAATGAGTGATGTATTGGCATCGAATAGAATAGGCAAGCTCTTGGCCCAAGGCATCTGAAGGGCACGCCGAATTTTTTTCTGATTCAACGGTTCCTCAAAATAACTGATCAGCTCGCTTACCTTCCGCTTCACATGTTGATCGTCCATAGGATTATCCATGAGCGGCTCTGTGCTATCCTGGAATTCGTATAGCTCTAGCAGTGATGTGTAAGGCACTATATATTCCACAGGGGCGGGAGATGTAAGTAGTTGGCCGTATATAGCCACCATTACAGCTTCCGTTACAAATTGTCGAGACATCGGTCAAGCCTCCTGCATTTACCAAATTATGCGATATGAGTATACCACAAAGCGGGACTGAATTCAGCCCGACATGCAGATTGCTATCATGTATTCCTATATTTGTTGTACGAATTTAGCTGCGGCCGATTAACAAGGAAAGCAATCCGGCAGCAATCAGAGGTCCAACAGGAACTCCTTTAAAGAAGGCAACGCCAATGACGGTCCCGATCAGTAGACCTGTCACAATAATGGGCTGTCCAGACATTAAAGTTACTCCGCGGCCGCCAAGATAGGCTACCAGAATTCCGATACCAATCGCGAGCAGAGATTTCCAGTGCAGGAAAGACTCCATCACCTGATTAATACTGATTTTACCGCTGGCTAGCGGGGTCATGACCCCGATCGTCAAAATAATAATTCCGATCGTCAGGCCATACTTTTCAAGCCAGGGGAAAGCAGTGTGAAAGCTGGTTACCCGCAGTAGCAGTAATACAACCATGGCAATAGTCACGGTAGAGTTGCCACTAACAATCCCAAGACCAGCCAATACCAGTAAGATAAGTGAGCTGTAATCCATACAGATGTTCTCCTTCGTTTATTTAGCTTTGGATATGTTCGGCGATTTGTTGCCCGTGCCAGCGGCCTGTTTCAATAAACACTTCATTGGCATTGCTGCCTGAAGCGATGACCCCAGCGACATATATACCTGGGATGTTCGTTTCCATCGTGGCAGGATTAAATTCTGGTTTGTCCAGATCCTCAGCCATGTGGACGCCGACAGACTCCAGCAGTTTTCGCTCCGGGTGAAATCCAGTCAGTGCCAGTACAAAATCATTTTCGAGTCGGAATGCTTCAGTGTCCAGCGGAGTGACTACGACATGGTCTGGATGAATTTCGGTAATGCGTGCGCCTAAGTGCAGCGTGATCTTCCCTTTTTGTACCATACTGTCAAACAGTGGACGAACCCACGGCTTGATGTATTGGGACAACTCGCTTCGACGATATACCATATCAATCGTAGCTCCGACCCGCACCAATTCCATCGCAGCATCTACCGCAGAGTTACTGCCACCGATAACTGCGACCCGGGTTCCTGTATAGGGATGGGCTTCGCTGAAATAGTGAGTGACTTTATCCAATTGTTCCCCGGGAATGCCCAAATAGTTCGGATGATCAAAATATCCTGTAGCCACAACGACATAGCGTGACGAATACGTTTTGGTTATTTCTCCTTTGCTCAGGGTATGTACAGTAAATGTACCGTCATCCTGGCGATGAATAGACTGGGCCTCCTCATAATGCTGAATGTTCAAGTTATAATGTGTAGCTACTTTACGATAGTACGCCAGTGCTTCATGACGAAAAGGTTTGTCATTAGGGGTGCTGAACGGTACATCACCGATTTCCAGTAGTTCGGCGGTGCTAAAAAACTGCATGTTCGTCGGATACAGAAAAATGGAGTGAACGATGTTGCTTTTTTCAATAATGACAGTTTGCAAACCTCTGCGGCTGCATTCGATTGCAGCGGATAGTCCGCAGGGTCCGCCACCGATAATGATTACGTCGTGCATTTGGATGAACCTCCAGTTGTATTGGTTTATTACGCCAGTTTTGTAGGGTTAACAATATTTTGACGATTAAAAACAGCTCTCAGGATTGAAGCAAATAGCTCAGTATGTGAGAAGTTTTCAAATAATAATCCTACCGCAATGCGAACACAATATCCAGCCGTTTTCAGAAAGAGATGACGGACGGTGAAGATTGACAGCCACTTTTAGCAAACATATAATTAGATATATATCTATTTACTGTGATTGAATTCGCTTGCATAGTAAGTATGTACTAGTGAAAAGAGGTGCAATAACGATGCAACTGGATAAAATGGTCAACTATCATAAAGCACTTGCTGATCCAACGCGAATGCGGATATTACTTCTTTTGTCCCGTGGGGAGATGCATGGCCAAGCTTTGGCGAAAAAGCTGAATTTGTCCCAGCCGACTGTTACACATCATGCTTCCAAACTCCGTGAGGCAGGGTTGATTAAGGAACGACGTGATAAAAACACGGTGTATTTTACACTGAATCCAGAGCTGATCCGGCAGCATTCCGAGGCGACGGTGCGATTTATTTTCGAAAAAGGAGAGGGGGAGGAAGAGATGTCAGAGTTGAATGAAACGCTGGAGGCGTCGGTCTTACGCAATTTTTTTTCCAAGGACGGCAAGTTGCGCCAAATCCCTGCGCAGTATAAGAAAAAATTAATCGTACTTCAGATGCTGGCAGAAAATCTGGAGCCAGGCCGCATGTATCCTGAACGTGAATTAAACGAGTGGATCAAGCAATACCATGAGGATTTTGCAACGATTCGGCGTGAGCTGATTATGCATCAGTTTATGTACAGGGAACGGGAAATGTACGAATTGAACCCGCGTGAGCTGTGGACGCGCTGGGATCAGGTACGCTAAACGAAACTTGACAAAGATTTCAAAAAAGTTTCGTAGGCAGCCTTGACAGACAATTGATGGACTTGTATGATAAAGGAAATTTTAGGAGGAGGCGATGTTATATGCGTACGAACATGAATGGATGGATTCAGCAGCAGAATGACTTGTCTCCCGCACGGACGATGCACGCTTAAAGACTGTATAGATCTATAGTCTTGGCTTAGCAGTTGGTTGGACAGTAGAACCAACGAAATCCGCAGGGAGTGATTCCCTGCGGATTTTTTATGGTTAGGCGTCTTGTTATCCAGTTGTTGATTCTGGGGAGTGGTCCGTGAGAGACCGCTTGCTTAAGTGAACGAACGGATCACATCGGCCTGAATCGTATACCCTCCGCAGGGAAACCCCTGCGGATTTTTTGCGTTGTTTGCATGCGGGGAGAAAAAATGTACACCTATCGAATAACACTACGATCAAAAATAAACGATGATTTCAGGAGGAAAACAATGAGTATACATGAATACGGTTGGTCTGATTATTGGAACGGTTTTTGGGACCAATGGAAGCAAAGCTATGAGGAAAGAGCAGGAAATACACAGGTACGTCCTGCCCGCTTGATTGCCGATTATGGACAAAAGGTGAAGCTTATCACAATGGATGGAGAACGCTGGGGAGCGGCTTCAGGTAAGCTACGACATGCTATGGTAGATCCGGCGGAAATGCCGGCTGTAGGGGACTGGCTGGCAATCACCACGTCGGATGAAGTGTCGGATGCAGTAATTCATGCCGTCTTGCCACGTAAAAGTCGAATATCTAGGCAGGCCGCGGGCTTTGAGACGAAGGAGCAACTGATCGCGACAAATGTGGATACGCTTTTCCTTGTTAATGCGCTGAATCATGATTTTAATATGCGCAGACTGGAACGGTATTTAATTATGGCTTGGAACAGCGGGGTAAACCCGGTTGTCGTTTTGAGTAAGAGTGATCTTTGTGAAGATGTCGAACAACGGGTTGCTGAAGCGGAGGGAGTTGCCCCTGGTGTACCTGTTATCGTTATTTCTGCTTTGCAGAACGAAGGCAGAGAGCAACTGGAGGCGTTTCTTCAACCTGGCTGTACAGTTGCTTTGACAGGCTCTTCCGGTAGTGGCAAATCCACGATAGTAAACTGGCTCTCCGGGTCTGAAGTTCAACTGACACAGGATGTGAGGGAGGAAGACAGCCGGGGCAGGCACACAACCACTCACCGACAGCTTTTTCCCATCGCAAAGCAAGCTGTTCTACTGGATACACCCGGCATGCGTGAGCTTAATCTGTGGGATGATTCCATGGGTGTCGCTCATACCTTTACGGATATTATGGAAACGGCGCAGCAATGCCGTTTTGCAGATTGCAAGCATAAGGGCGAAGCTGGATGTGCAGTGGAGGAAGCTATAGAGAGAGGGGAATTGTCGGAATCCAGAGTGAACAATTATCGCAAAATGCAGCGTGAACTGGAATATCAGGCGCGTAAGGAAGCAGATCGACGCAGGAAAGATAGCCGTTCAAGCACAGCCCCGGGTCGTAGGGATCAGCGAAGCGGCTGGCGACGTGATGTGGAGTGGTAAGCCAAGCTGCAGTGAAGCATCAAATGTAAAAATATAAGAAAATCTAAGTTGTAGTCGGCATAGGGTATAAAGGGGTGAATATATGCCGAACTACAGCATTGTGGTGGATTTATCGGATCGTCGTTTATATTTGAAAGATGGAGATCAGATTGTTCTTAGTTATCCAGTCGGTATTGGCAAGCTGGCTACACAGACACCGCATGGGCAATTTACGATTATTAACAAACAGCCCAATCCCGGCGGCCCTTTCGGAGCATTCTGGATGGGGCTGTCCAAGCCGCATTATGGCATTCATGGCACCAATGAGCCATGGTCCATTGGCAAGATGGTGTCACATGGCTGCATTCGAATGCAGAATAAGGATGTGCTTGAGCTTCAGGAAAAGGTAAGTATAGGCACGCCAGTCACGATACAGCCGTAGCGGCTAGAAGACACTAGATTCTGTATCTACTCAGACGTGGAAACCGCGTCCTAGGCTGTATCTGTGAAGCGTATCTCATGGCGAACGGCCGTAACTTTAGGTTAGATACTGCGTTTAGTTACGATTTGGGTTGGATAGGGATACGGGCTTCAATCTGTTTGGAGCCCTCTTTGTCGTCTGCGGATTTGGCTAACGGTCCCGAAAGGCGTTCCCCTTGTGTACCGTACGCCTGTTTGGCGTTAGTCCACATATCTTCGTTCGGTTCGAAAATTATGACTATGGTATAGTGGTTGGCAAGGCTCGGCTTTTTGACCCTCATGCTGAAGGAGCCGTCAGGCATAACTTTGGTTTGATCATCGTAGCCAAACTGCCATCGTCCCGGAAAATCAATCGTGAGTTTGACGTCCGACCCTTCCAGCAAATTGCTGCGCGCATATACATGATAATAGTTACCTTCTTGCTTCACATCAGGCTTAATCCACACTTGAGGGCTACCGTAGTCCTTAGGTTTGTTCCAGACGGGCTTAACTAAAGGGGTATTGCGTTCTTGTTCAGGATCAAATTCAGCCCCAATCCGAACTTCATGCAGAAGCTGATTGTTTTCTTCGTATTGATATACATAAGGACCTTCTAATTTGTTGCCACCGCTGCCATACAGATTTCGTATTTCATTGTCTTGGTCATCTGGACGGAACAGAACAGTCAGATCCATACTGCCCTGTATTCCGGGGCGTTGTACCTGGAGTACAAAACTTCCATCCTTTTGAACGGTTGTCTCATCCGTGTACCCAGTTAACAGGGAGTTTTTGACCGCAAGATTCCCTTTGATCCGTGCTCCGGCCGGGAGGTTGGAATGTCCTGTAACCTTCACGGTATTTTTATCAATGCTAACGCCACCTGATATTTCGACATAGCTGCTGCCTTGCTTATGGACAGGTGTATGATTGGCAGCTCGTTCATCAAGGGATGATGCGCCTTGGTTGGGATTACCCGTTACGGTGTAGGCACGTGCTTCAGCTTCATGTTGGGCCATACTCCGGGTTGAAGCTTTTTCCCTGCTGCATGCAGCCAGCATCGTTAGGATTAAGAATGCACATAAAAGGTTCCAGCCTATTTTGGTAATCATGTGTTTACTCATGGTTTTTGCTCGCTCCTTGTCCATAGCTTCCAGGCTTAACGTGATAAAATTTTCGAAACTTTATGTATTTACCCTAATTAAAGGGTATGTAATCCCGTCTGCTTTATCCTATAAGTAGCGTCCTGTTTAAACAACAGACAGAATGGTTAAAAATGGATAGCCTGATCATCCCCTTGAAAAGCAGGGGCAGCTTGCTGTAAAGGAGCCTGAGTCATATGTCCATTGACCGTTTTATCTTAAAAAAGCTGGACAACTGCCGGGAAGAGCATACACGCGCTAATTTACTAGAACTGTTTAGAATACGGATTGAGAAGGCGCAGAATAAGGAACGAGGCGGTAAAAAAGGTTATCGCAGAATACTTTAAATAGAGTCTAATCAAATGCATAAGCTGCGGTAAGTCACATGTATCATGTTTCAAAGCTGCTGATATGGAGAGGGTGCTGAAATGCCCCTCTCTTTTTTGTGTCTAATGTGGACAAAAAAAGTCCCTCTTAATAGAGGGACAATGCCAATGAATCATTTTCACTAACGCTATGCAGGATGGCTTCACAACCGACAATCTCTATACTGATCAAAGAGTTAAGACATTTTTGAAGGGCGCGCTTGCCGCTGGAGATTTTATTCTCCAAAGTGTTACTTAGAAGTTTTAATGTTTTTTGTACCGGTTGCTTATTTTCTTGATTGAAGTATACGGGAATACGTTTGTTTTGAAATGTAATTAATGTTCTCACAAAAATCACCTCGCCTGAGTTATTTCATGGCTTAATTGTAGTGCCCGTTTCTTAAAATTACCTTAAAAACACCTTATAAAAACATAAAGGTCTGAAAAATTTACAAAGTGTTCACAACAATCTAGGTAACAATCGAATTTAGTTCTAACTAATCGACAATATGACGTATATCCCCATATTAAAAACAATTAAATACATATTATTGATGCTAATGGCTCTACTAATGTGAGAAAATATGACTAAAGTCGCTGTTTTATTTTTGGAGTGGGTATTTTGTAACAAATTGACAGTCTAATAGTCGGATGCTACAGTTACGATAGCCATATTTCCGTAGAAATAGGCTTTTTGCGTGAACTTTGCTATATATTAAGGATCGGGAGGGATGACAGATGATCCTGACCGTGCTTTCAGGACGACAGGAAACAGAGTGGTTTGACATCGAGGTAGCTGATGAATACTCGGTGGAACATTTAAAGTTGATGCTGGGTGTGCGCATTTTCGGCGAGCCTCCAGCGGAAGGCATGCAATATATTATGGAAGCAAAGTTCCCGGAAGGGCTTTGGTTCAGGGTGGGGGATAACCAGCTACTCACAGGATCAGGCTTGCGGGAAGGCTGTACTGTGCGTATTCAGCGCGCTTTTTCGACAACTCAGGACGAAGCGCCTGTGTATGGAAGGCGTTCTCTGTTTCAAAGTGAAAAAAATGGGTAAATACACACATGAAATTATATGAAACCTTGGTAAAATGAAATAGTAAGCGAAAAGGGGGACTTTTGTCTTGAATGCATTATACCAGCGATCCCCGAGATTAAGGCCGGCGCTCCGAGAGGAGAAGCTGGAGATTTTACGGCCTCCGGCTGAGCCGAGCAAGCCGTCTTTTTCTATTATATCTATACTTATTCCGTTAATGATGACGTTGGTGACTATAGGCTTTTACGTATATATGAGCAAAACAGGTAAGATGGGCAACAGTAACTATTTGATGTTCCAGATGGTTACTGTGGTCATGATGCTTACATCTTATACGATTCCTTTTTTCGTCTATCTAAATAATAAGAAGGAATACAAGCGTAAGCTTGAGGAACGGGACCGCATGTACCGGGAACAGCTCCAAAAGCATCGTGAAGAACTTGAAATGAAACGCGAGGAGCAAATTCGCACACTATATGAAATTCACGGTGACCCGCAAATATGTACTCAAATTGTCAAAAACCGCAACAGTTCACTCTGGGAACGATCACCGGAGGATGAGGACTTTTTGCAGGTGCGTATTGGGACTGGACAAGTTCCCTTCCATATTAAATTGCAAATTCCACGCCCAGACGGTTATGATCGAGATCCTTTGTTGGGAGCTGCGGATGAACTGGAAGAAGAGTTTCGTCTGGTAGACGCCGCTTCCATTGCATTACCGCTGTTTCAATCCAAAGTGGTTGGATTGGTCGGCGAACGGGAGCATACCCTTGCTGCGTTAAGAGTCATCTTGGCACAAGTGACGGTTCGTCACTCGCCAGATGAAGTGAAAATTGCTTCCTTCTATGACGAGCGAGAGGAAAGTGAATGGACTTGGATGCGCTGGCTCCCACATGTGTGGGATGATGACCGAATCCAGAGAATGATGTCAGACCGCAGTAGCAGTGCACATCAACTAGCTGATTTTCTGTTTGCCAGACTGAACCGCCGTAAAAATAATCGCAATGATCGTCAGGGCAGAGGGATGGAAGTCCCGTGTTATGTCGTGGTTTTATCTGACACCCAGCTGATTGAGGAAGAACCGTTGCTGCCGTTGTTACTGGAGGACGGCCGAGCCATTGATGCGTGTACGATTGTGCTGGCTTCTCGTAAAGAGGCTTTGCCGATGCAGTGTCAACTGATTGTGGAGGCTTCCAAAGAGCAGGGCGTATATGCCCGTAAATCAGAATCGGCGGAGGTTGAACAGCAAAGTTTTAAACCGGATCGTTTATCAAAAGAGGAAGCCGATGCATTGGCGCGGTACATGGCTCCTATTCGCTTGAAGCGTTCCTCTGCTTCTGATATTCCCGCTGTGCTACCTCTGTTTGATATGATGAGCGTAGCGAGTGTAGAAGAACTGGACGTGGCAGATCGGTGGCGACGTAACCGCCATCCTGATACCTTACCCGTACCGATGGGCGTGCGAGCAGGCGGCAAGAAGATTATGATTAACCTGCATGATAAGATAGAGCGTCAAGGACATGGTCCCCATGGCTTGATCGCCGGTACAACGGGTTCAGGGAAGAGTGAGGTTATCCAATCCATCGTAGCCTCGCTTGCTGCCGAGTTTCATCCGCATGATCTGGCTTTTATGCTGATCGATTACAAGGGTGGAGGCATGTCCAACACGTTCGTTAACTTGCCGCATGTGGTGGGTACGATTACGAACTTGGACAATAATTTGATTGAACGTGCCAAAATATCTCTTAAAGCAGAACTGGTTCGTCGACAGAAGATATTGAACGATGCAGGCAATTTACAGCATATTGATGAATATTACAGACTACTCCGGCAGCGGCAGGAACAACCGCTGCCTCATCTGGTTATTATTATTGATGAATTTGCACAATTAAAGCGGGATCAGCCAGAGTTCATGGACGAGCTAATCAGTATTGCTGCGATTGGGCGTACACTAGGTGTCCATCTGATTTTGGCGACGCAAAAGCCCGCAGGTGTCGTGGATGATAAGATCTGGAGTAACTCCAGATTCCGCATCTGCTTACGGGTGCAAAGCGAAGGTGATAGCCGTGACATGTTGAAAATACCGAATGCTGCGTGGATTACGAAGCCGGGACGAGGATATTTTCAAGTGGGTAGCGACGAGGTTTTTGAAGAGATGCAGTTTGC
The DNA here is from genome assembly GCF_038592955.1 of Paenibacillus sp. FSL H8-0168. Taxonomy (NCBI): domain Bacteria; kingdom Bacillati; phylum Bacillota; class Bacilli; order Caryophanales; family Paenibacillaceae; genus Paenibacillus; species Paenibacillus sp. FSL H8-0168. The sequence continues at coordinate 2,342,494 of NZ_CP151948.1, forward strand.
TTGGAGCGGTGCGCCGTATATAGGCAACAGCGATATTTCTTCTGCACTACCTGTCCATGAAGTGAGACTGAACGGGAAACGTGAAGCGCTACTGACGGGTGGAGAACGGGCAAGCTCAGGCTTAAAAGGTGAAGAAGCTCCTAAACAGCTTCAAGTATTTATTGATTATATTGCGAATGAGGCTGCTAAAGCAGGGATCGAACGACTTCAGGGACCGTGGCTTCCACCGCTGCCTGAATTGCTGGATTTAACAAATCTGCCTGCATGCACCGAAATAGATAGTACATCATCATCTTTGGAGCTGAAGGCTCTTATGGGTCTGGTCGATGATTTGCCCAATCAGCGGCAGGAGCCGATTTATGCATCGCTGGATCATGGTCATTGGGCTGTGTATGGCATGCCGGGCATGGGGAAAACTACCTTTTTGCATACATTGCTGATGTCCACGGCTCAGCGTTTTACTGCGAATCATTGGAATGGTTATATCATTGATATGGGTCGAACGATGCGCGACTTTGGGGAACTTCCCCAAATCGGGGCTGTTATGATGGCTGAGGAGGATGACCGGATCAAGCGATTGTTCCGTTATCTGTTCAAGATGGTGGCCGTACGCAAGGAAATGCTTTCCGAGGCTGGTGTCAAGACAATAAGCTCTTATCGACGTTCTGCTGTCGAGGATATTCCGCAAATTGTCGTAGTCATTGATGGATATCTTAATTTCCGTAATGCTTATCCAGATGAAAATGAACTGCTGGAATCTCTTTTGCGAGAAGGAGGTAGTCTAGGTATCACGTTTATCATTACGGCGAACCGGATTACCGATGTGTTTGAGAAATTCCGCAGTAACATACCGAATGCTGTTTCCTTTGAAATGTCCGACCCGAGTGACTATTATTATGCGGTAGGACGACCAGCCAAAACGCCAGGACCGTTAATTCCAGGCCGCGCCCTGGTTAAAGGACATGTTCCTCCGCTGGAGTTCCAAACGGCTTTGCCTTCACCAGGTGAAGATGAGGCGGAACGATCAGCACGGTTACGTCGCAATATCGCTGGCATTGCGCAGGAATGGAAAGGCAAGCACGCACCAGCCATTCTTCCATTACCTGAGCGGATTCCACTGTCGGAACTGCTTCAGCAGTGGGATCGGACAAGTGGACCCTCGGGCGCACTTCCTTATGAGGTGCCTGTAGGTCTACAGAGTGACGATCTTGAGCCTTTTCTCCTGAATCTAAAAGAAGGGCCCAATTTTATCGTGGGTAGTCCAATGGAGGGTGGAAAAACCTCTTTTCTAATGAGTTGGATTATATCGCTCGCTTATTACACATCACCTAATCAATTGGAAGTCTATACGATTGATACACGCTATGGAGGCGGAGGACTATCTAGATTACGGCATCTTCCTCATGTTAAGGCTGCTGCCGAAAGCGAAGAAGAAATGGGGCCTCTGGTACAGAAAGTGTATGATATCGTTCAACAGCGGAACAAGGAAGGGAATGATCCCGAATTGCTCCTGGTCATTGATGATGCGGATATGTTAAGTAAGCAACTGAACGATTTTATGATAAAGGATCAGCTCTCCGCCATTGTACGGTTGGGACGTGATCGCAATGTGCATGTCGTGCTATCGGGTGTGCCATCTGATTTTCCTACCTTTGGGGTGGACTGGTTTAATGATGTCAAGGCAAGCCAAAGCGGTATGCTATTTGGAACACTAGATTCGAATGATCTATCGTTCTTTCGTATCCCTTATTCGGAGGCGAACGCCGCTGCTGGTGGCCTAAAAGTCCTGCCACCTGGGCAGGGATACTACGTACGGCGCAAATTTACCAGGATAAAAGCGGCAATTCCCTTCTCAGAGCAAGTGAGCTGTGAGGATTGGATAACGAAAATTCGTGACCGATGGCATGTTGTAGTTTGAAGGGAGGTGGCTCATAATGTTAACGTTTCAAGCTTCCAAGCAGAAGTTAATAACCCTTAAGGCGAAGGAACTGTTTTTTCTAGCAGGCGTATTGGGCTCTGACAGACTGCTTGGGGTGGAAGATCCGTTTAAGGGCTATCTAGCAGAGGAGTTGGCGGAAGAGTGGGAGCAGGTAAAAGCTACTCTTTTGGAAAAGGGTTATCTAAAGCGGGCAGATAAGGGCAAAGAGCTAGCAATGCCTCCTACCGTTTTTTCAAGAGTCGCTATCGCGGGATTATCCAACAGGGCTTGCCGTATACGCTATGTGCGGGGAGGCAAGCAGTTTGAAGGCTATCTCCATTGCACGAACGAACGTGTAGTGGAACTCGTGAAATCCGCTGATGAACCCGATGAGTATCGACTGTACGATCTGGGTAATGTGGAAAAGGCTTGCGAAACATTGATTGATAAAATGGGTTGGGTAGATCGACTTGTGCCTGAATCCCCCGCACTTATGTTCTCCAAGCAGGCATTTAATAAAATTTACGAGCAGTCGGCAGGAGAAAGTGTATCTCTGATCAGCAGTAAACTGACCGAGGCTAGCGGAGATGCAGAGGGGTCTGCAAGCCTGGCTCAGTCTTTGAGTTCCCGTGTAGCCGAGGGAGAATTGCAATTGCTGGTCTGGAACGGTAGGGAGTGGGAGTCACAACGGGCAGCCTTTGTCCTGTGTCCCGCAATGAACTGGATATTTCGGATGAGCTCTAGTGGTAACGGAGACTGGCTGATTGCAGCTATGGCTTCAAGAGATCAGTTTGTGGATTTATTATTAAATTGGTTGAAACAGTCGGCAGTGAATGAAGAAGTGACAGAAGAAGGGTGATGGATATGCGCATTCGAGTTGAACCGGATGTGCTTCGGGGGCTTAGCGGGCAGCTACAGCATGCGGCGGAGCAAATTCAACAGTTAACAGCAGGTTTGGAGCAGGCATTACAATCGCTGGATTGGGATGTATCTGCACGCGAGGCGATCTTGAATCATTGGATGCAGGCCAAGCGGATGTCAGAACAGATCCATGCTTACCTCCATACATCAGGTACACAACTGAACCGAAAGGCAGAGCAGTTTCAGTCTGTTGACCACAACTATCAAACGATTCTGTCATTTGCCAGCCAACCATTGGGACGACCCGTCACGATGCTCGATTGGTCGAATCAGCAATCACCGTCTATTCTGCCTGGGCAAGCTTCGGAAGGAGGCAGTCTGATTTCAAACCCGCAGTCTGTCGTACATGCCATTGCTGGTGTACAGTCTTCGGATATAGAAACGTTGCATCAGGATATTCTGATGCAGGCGTCTTCTAGCAGTCCGCAGGATTGGTATTTTACTGATCCGTCTACAGCAAGAGATCAGCCTGTCGCATAGTTGGGAACGCGTTCCGGGACAATCTGGATCGACTGCAAAATTTACTTGAATTCGTTTCGCAATTCCCGGCTTTATGGGACTTATTAGGTGGTTGTTTTGTTAATATTATACTGTTAGGTGCTGTTTTATAGTTAAAAAGTGGGATTATAACAATTAGGTCCTTTGCCTTTTGTAGGGAATTAAATAGCCATAGTACAATTTGAACCAGATAAACAAAAACATTATTTATCATCAAGGAGGACGCAAAAAATGGCAGGACGCATTTTAATTACCCCAGAACAGGTTGATCAGGTGGCTAACCAATTTAAACAAAGTGGTGAGCAAAGCCAGCAGATCGTTTCCAGTTTGACACAGTCCATCTCAGGTATGGAAGGTCAATGGGAAGGTATGACTAAGCAACGCTTCTTCCAAGAGTTTCAGGAAGCTAGCAAACAAATGCAAGCTTTCGTAACGACTTTGAATAGCATCAGCCAAGAATTGACAGCTATCGCTAACAAATTCCGTACGGTTGACCAAACGAAATAAGTTGCCTTGCCTGATAGGGATCAACTTATCATACACCACTCTATAAAGAAGCAATATGTGAGCCATTCCTCATGGTTTGGCACAGGATGTTCAGGAAAAACCGGGCGATCTTCGGATACCCGGTTTTCTTGCCATCCATAGATGTATATAATAAGGTGAGGAATACTAGCATACTGAATGATGTAAGGAGAGGGATGTTTCATGTCTTTTCAACCGAATCCGGGAGACGAATTGATCATAAACGGCACAGCTTATGTGGTTGGGCGACATCCCGCTGCACCCGGTTTAGCCTATGCTCAAGCAGGGCGACAGGGAATTGTATACCAGCTAAATGCCAAAAACGGAGCGCCGCATGAGGCCAAAGCCCTTAAGGTGTTTTTTCCGAAGTTCCGCATCCCGGCTATGGTTTATCAATCGGAGCATATGGAAGCATACGGGGATATTCCCGGTTTGCAGGTATGCAAGCGTGATGTGCTCACTCCAGAAAGAAACGGAAGTCTGATCGCCGAGCAGCCTGATTTGCTGTATGCGGTGCTGATGCCATGGGTTCACGGTATGACATGGTTCGATTGTCTCACAGATCAGCGTCAGCTTGAGGCTTCCGATAGTCTGGCTTTGGCCAGAGCATTGGCAGGGATCGGTTCAGCTATGGAGCAAAAAGGATTGGCGCATTGTGATTTATCGGCGCCGAATGTAATGCTTCCGTTTTTTTCTGAAGTGGAACTGCCTCAAGGCACGTCAGCTGTGGAATTGGTGGACGTGGAACAAATGTATAGTACTAAAATGGATCGTCCAGATGCTCTATTGGCAGGTTCGCCAGGGTATGCCGCCCATCGTACCGTTCACAGCGGGTTATGGAGTGCGTATGCAGACCGTTTTGCAGGGGCAATTATTATAGGAGAAATGCTAGGCTGGTCTGACCGTGTAGTAGTGGACAAAGCGTGGGGCGAAAGTTATTTTGATCAGCATGAAATGCAGACGCCTTGTGAACGTTATTTTATTTTACGAAAATCACTTGAATCCCGGTGGGGCAGCAAGGTGGTAGAATTGTTCAGCCGTGCCTGGGATAGTCAGGATTTAAGCAGTTGCCCTACTTTTGGCGAATGGCTGGTTGTACTTAATGCGGTTACTGAGCAGAAAATTCCAGTTGAGGCTATAGAACCGGAGCCTACTGCGACAGAAACAATAGAATCGGCAGCGGTGGGCGGCCTTGCCAGTGAAGCTGCACCCTCTTTGTCAGCGCCTGCACCGCTCAAAGCTGAACAGGCTGCATTGCTAAATCAGGCTGCTCTGGAGCAGGGAGAGCGTGGGGTAACGGACAAGCTGTTCCGACAGGCACGTGATTTGGAGCAGCAAAACAAACCTGCTGCAGCTCTAGAAGTGTACCGGTCGTTGTATCATTTTGTAGAAGACGGTAGTCCTCTGCATGTGGAGGTGTCGGCTGCGATCACAGGGCTAGAGGAGCAGTTGAATCCCAAGACGCCAGAGCAACCTGAAAAATCAAAAGCCTGGTATCGCTCCAAAACATTTATCGTGACAACTGCGGCCGCAGTCGTTCTATTGGCAGCTGGAATCCCAGCCATGAATATTCTTGCAGATCAGTCCAATCAGCGGCAAATCGAGGCAGCCAAGCAGGAAGAGGCAGCGAAGGCTGCAAAGGCGGCCGAGGAAAAGCTGGCAGCCGAGCAGGAAGCGGCTCAAAAATTGCTGACGGAGAAACAACGACAGGAAGCGGAACAGCAGACCAAACAACAGGCACTTGCTGCTCAAAAGCAACAGGAGGAGCAGAAGAAACAGCAAGCCCTTATCGCTCAACAGGTTAAATATGAAGCTTATCTCGCCCAAAAGGAACAAAACAAGCAGGCGGCTGCCAAGTTGGCGAAGCAAAAAGCGTATGATCAACAGGCAAAGTATGAAAAATACTTGGCTTTGAAAAAAGAGCAGGAAGCTCGTGCCGCCCAGGAAGAGGCAGCTCGTAAGGCAGCAGCCGAGGCGGAACAAAAGCAAAAAGAGTCCTTGCATGCACGAAACAAGGAGAACGTTCTTCAGCTTATTTCCCTGTACAACAAGGCGTATGCCTCTCAGGAAGGTGGAAGCGCTGCGAAGGCTAAGAGCTTTGCCAAGCGTTTTAGAACACTATATGATAGTAATCCTTCTTATTATCGTTCGGTAGGTGAAGTGGGATATCGGGCTTCCTCGATTTATAACTTTTTAGGAGATACGAATTTTAGACTGCCTAAAATTTAATATTTCATATGTTTATATATGGGCGGAATGATAGATGGAGATAGAAGGTAACTGAGGGGAGCATGTACAAACCATGAATTATACAATACAGGCTTCACAACGTACTCCCGCCCTGATCATTTACCTGATTGACATCAGCGCGTCGATGAACATGCTGATGGAGGGGCGGCGGCGTATTGACGTTGTATATGAAGCTATATCGTTGGCGATCCGGCAGATGGTTTTTCGGTCAACCAAAGGAAATCGGCTGACAGCGCGCTATCGGATTGCGATTTTGGCTTATAGTGACGACGTGTATGACCTGCTGAATGGTGTTAAGGGGATAGATGAAATTGCGGCCATTGGCTCGTTGCCCGATTTGACACCCAAACGATTCTCAGATTCTGCAAAAGCCTTCTTGCAGGCTGAACGTATTTTGCAGGCAGAATTACCAGGGATGCAGGATTGCCCTGCACCATTGGTCTGTCATATGACAGATGGGGTTTCTACAGGCGATGATCCAGAACCGATTGCGAAGCGTATTATGAGCATGAGTGTACCGGACGGTAATGTACTGGTGGAAAATATATTTTTATCCGACAGGTTGCTGGAAACGCCTATTCAGGACCCCCGTCGATGGAAAGGTCTGACACATAATACGCCGTTGCAGGATGAACATGCTGTGAAATTGCGTGATATGTCTTCTGTACTGCCTGAAAGCTATCGGGAAATGCTATTTGAGGCGGATTATCAGTTAGGTGAAGGAGCCATTATGATGCTGCCCGGAACCTGTGCGGAACTGGTGTCCATTGGGTTCCAAATGTCGGCCGCAACGCCTGTACGGTAAGGAGGTAAAAGCATGAATCCACTGCTGTCCCTGCTCCCCGCGAGCAAAAAAAAGGGAATGAATGCAAGGCTGACTCAGCAATTTGCTTACATAAGCTCTCAGACAGGCGATCAGCCTTTATCATCTCATCACAGTCGTTTTATGTGTCGTTATGGCTATGGAAGGTCTGCCGAATCTGCCAGTATGGGAGAAAGCGGACAGGATTTCGCCGCAGTACGTATTCATAAATCCGTCTGTTGTTTTGTCTTGTGTGATGGTGTCGGGCTCAGTTACCGAGGAGATTTTGCAGCCCGCTATCTGGGTTCTTCTTTACTGGATTGGATGGAACGGGGACAAGATCTGTCTGCTGATCAGTTGAGGGGGTATCTTGAACGTTTGGCAGGTACAGCGGCAGAGGAACTGGATCGGCAGCCTTTGGATCATGAATCAGGCTTAATGCGTTCGGTATTGGAAGATAAACGTCGTCAGGGAAGCCAGTCCATGTATATTTGCGGTAAAATCGAACTGCCGAAGCGTGGTAGCCGTGGCCGTCTCCGACTTGCCTGGCAGGGGGATTCACGTTTGCGACTATGGAATGGTGCCGAGGAAATCAGCGAGCTGTTCGATCATACCTTCTCTACAGCGGAGCGCTGGTCTACAAGTCGTGGGCCGATTGGAGGGAAGCCTCATTGGTATGAAAGAAGCATACCCGCAGATATGCCGATGAGATTACAGGTATATACGGACGGTTTATCCGATTTAGACCCCATTCGCGAGCCTGTCCCTGATGAGCAGATACAGGTATTGCTGGATGCATCCCATACCGGGGGACTTGATGATGATGCTGCATTTATTGAGTTGCAGTGGTAAATAAATAAGAAAAGGACGTTATACAACCATGGATATGGATGTATACGTCCTTTTTTTGATGAATACATAGAACATAACGATTCTTTAAGATATTTGTAGAATGTAACGAGGAAGAGAAGGAAAGAAGCGCTAATACGCGTAATATTCGTACTTTTCTTAAATATCGCAAAGGAATAGCAAAAAATGCGCAAAAATGGTGATTATAAAGTATATCCTTTTGGGTAATCTTGTGATTATACAGATTACAGAAAGGGAGCGATACATATGAGCTACACATATGCAGGAGGCGCGCGCTTTGAAGGCAAAACCGCTCTAATCACGGGAGCTGGTTCTGGGATTGGCAAGGCAACGGCCATTCAGATGGCTAGAGAAGGAGCGAATGTCGCTCTTTTTGACGTAAGTAATGAGCGCATTTTAGAGACGGAAAGAGAAATTAATGCTATACGTGAAGGATCAGCGCGAGCTTTTGACGTGGACATTGCTGATCCGGTGCGTGTGGAAAAGGCAGTTCTGGAAGCGGTTGAATTATTTGGAGGGCTGCATATCATTTTTGCCAATGCGGGGATTAACGGTGTCGTCGGGCCGATTGAGGATCTGAGCATTGAGGATTGGCGGCAAACATTGTCCACGAATCTGGATGGTACCTTCCTGACGGTGAAGTATACAATACCACATTTGAAAAAGAACGGTGGCGGCAGCATTATTATTACCAGCTCCATTAATGGTAATCAGCGCTTTACCAGCTTTGGGATGTCAGCCTACAGCACATCGAAGGCGGGTCAAACCGGTTTTGCTAAAATGGCTGCGCTGGAGCTGGCTAAGTTCCGTATTCGTGTGAATGTCATCTATCCGGGTGCCATCTCGACGAATATTGATGAAACCACGGAGAAATCGGAAGGGTTAAAACAAATTACCATCCCCGTCAAGTTTCCCGAAGGAGGACAACCGTTGGCTGATGGACCGGGTCAACCCGAGCAGGTAGCTGATTTGGTGACATTTTTGGCCTCAGACCATTCGCGACACATTACTGGCGCACAAATTGTCATTGATGGGGCAGAGTCGTTATTGTTTTAGAAAATACTGTCCATACACTGATCGACAGCCTGGATGACAAATATGTTGACTATTACTTTCATCAGCTTCACGATGCTTGGTGATATGTACAATGCTCGCAATGGGCGCGATGAGAGGCAATGATGCAGGGGAATGAGGCAAGAATATGAGGGCGTACAGGGGATAAAATGCGGAAGAACCACCGAAGGATGAAAAATCCAGTGCGGTGGTTCTTTTTTTTCACTCGTCTTGTATGCCATCATTATAGGGGGAGGCGATGAAGGATGTTCCAGGATTTCAAGCTCGTAAGTGACCGCCCGGTCTCGATACAAGTAAAAGAATACGTCAATCGTTTAATTATAAAAGGGGCGCTTCAGGCGGATCAGAAGCTACCTTCCACACGAGAAATGAGCGTTCTGCTTAAAGTGAGCCGCAATACAGTCATTGCAGCCTATGAAGGCTTGGAGGATGACGGATTTACGTATGCGATTCCCGGAAAGGGTAGTTATGTGGCCGCTATGGTGGGCCAGTCGGCCGTAGATAACGGAGGATCTGACGGTTCTGCCACCTGGGAGATCGACTGGAAGGCAAGAATGAACGAGTATGCTGTATCGGCTGTTGATCTGGATATGATGAAGCAGGGCATTCGTACCCAAAAGGGAACTATCTCGTTCACAAGCATCGCTCCGGATGAGCAGCTGTTTGATCTGGGGGATGTAAGGCGAGCTTTTATGGATCGGATGGCAATCGAAGGGCAGGTGCTGCTCAACTACGGCTATGCTAAGGGCTACAAGCCGCTGATTGATTACCTGATGCATTATATGGAGAACAAGGGCGTTGATATAATTGGCAAGGATATGCTGATTACAGGCGGTTTTACAGAAGGCTTTGACATTGTGCTGTCGGCTTTACGCCCTTCTGCACGCCGCGGAGCGGCAATTTGTGAAAATCCGACCCATCACACAGCGATCAAAAATTTGAAGTTGCAAGGATTTGAGATTACCGGCATTCCGATGGAGCGTGACGGTATTGATGTGGAGCGGCTAGAGGAGGTACTGCAGACCAATAGCTTCGATTTGGCCTATTTGACTCCTTCCTATCACAATCCGACAGGCATCGTCATGTCGCCGGCAAAGCGCAGCGCTGTTATGAAATTAATGGCGCGCCATCAGATTCCGGTGATCGAGGATGGATTCAATGAGGAGCTACGCTACTCGGGAGCGCATGTTGCGCCCTTAATAGCGACAGCAGGGCAAGGGAACGGAGTAATCTATATAGGCAGCTTCTCCAAGGTGCTGTTCCCTGGCTTGCGAGTAGGCTGGGTGCTTGGAGACCGAGCACTGATTGACACTCTGGAAAGCATTAAGCGTGCGCGCACCATTCATACCTCAACAATCGATCAATCGATTTTATACCAATATATGCTTAACGGAAATTTCGATAAACATGTAAAAAAAGCACGTACAGAGTATAAACGCAAATATGAGCTTACAAAGGCATGCTGTGAAGCACATCTTCCTGAGGCACAGGTGTCTGGTGACGGGGGCTTGCATTTATTCCTTACCTTCCCGACAGACGTAAATACACGCCAGCTGCTAGAAGCTTGCACAGAACAGGGCGTCATTTTCACACCGGGAGACAAGTTTTTTATTCAAGAAGGCGAAGGGACGAATACATTGCGGCTTGGGTTTTCACGAGTAACAGATGAAAATATCGAACGGGGTATTCAAATAATCGGTAAACAGACGCGTAACTTTCTTAAGGCATAAGGATTAAGAAAAGAGCTATAGAGACGGAATGTTGTTCTGAAGAAGCACTAGCGATCGGATGAACATCCGTAGCCACATAAAGATTTTGAAGAAAAATGAGGTGTCATGATGAAAATTGGCGTTATTATGGGCGGTATTTCCTCTGAGCGTGAGATTTCTCTGCAGACAGGTCAAGAGATGATCAATCATTTGGATCGCAGCCGTTATGAAGTGGTTCCAATGGTGATCGAGCAGCGAGCGGATTTAATCGTGCAGGTCCAGCAGGCAGGCATCGATATCGCGCTGCTGGCACTGCATGGTCAGTATGGCGAGGACGGCACGGTGCAGGGAGCGCTGGAGACACTGGGCATTCCCTACACAGGCAGCGGTGTCCTGGCAAGCAGCTTATGCATGAATAAGCAGTTGTCCAAGACGCTGCTGAAGGCAGCGGGTGTGCATACGCCTGCAGGCCTTTGTTGGCAGGGGATGGACGATTATGATCCGCAGGTGGTGGAGCGTTTGGGCTACCCGGTTATTGTGAAGCCGAATACGGGAGGATCCAGCATTGGCATCCAGCTTGTACAAAATGAGAAGGAGCTGCTACCAGCTGTTCAGGAGGCTTGCAGCTTGGATCAAGCGATCTTGATTGAGCCCTATTATAAAGGGACGGAGATTACCTGCTCCATCGTAGATGGCAAGGTATTACCAATTATTAGCATTAGCTCGGCTCGTTCGAAGTGGTTCGACTACCAAGCGAAATATGAGGTCGGCGGTGCTGAGGAGAAGGTGGTCGAGCTTCCCCCCGTTATTGAGCAGCGTGTGCGCGAGGCGGCACTGGCCAGCTACCGGCTACTGCAATGTAAGGTCTATGCAAGGGTCGATATGATTTTGTGTCAGGATAGACCTTACGTGCTGGAAGTGAACACATTACCGGGAATGACCGCCAACAGCCTGCTTCCGAAGAGTGCGGCAGCTGCGGGTATAACCTTTACACATTTACTGGACCATATTATTGCCAGCTCGCTCCATGAGCGGAAACAGGAATGGAGGATGGCGTAATATGTTTAGTGAAAAGGGGACAGGGCGGTTTGTATCCTCGCGTGTACGGGATATTCGGCCATCGGGAATTCGCGCTTTTTTTGATCTGAATGCAGCAGGCGGAGGTACAATCGCCCTTGGGGTCGGAGAGCCTGATTTTGTTACACCGGAAAAGGTACGTGAAGCTTGCATTCAGGCATTGCGTGAAGGACAGACGAAATATACTTCGAATGCCGGCTTGATGGAGCTGCGGGAGGAGATCTCTGCTTATTTTTCCGGCAGCTTTGCGCTTTCCTATGACCCTGAGCAGGAAATGATTGTGACGGTGGGGAGCAGTGAAGCCGTCGACCTGGCGCTGCGAGCAGTGATCGATCCGGGTGACGAGGTGCTGATTCCAGCGCCAAGCTATATTGCCTATGAACCCATTACCCATCTGCATGGCGGTAAAATTGTAGAGGTGGCGGCTACGGCAGAGGAGCAATTCAAGCTGACCCCGCAAGCGCTGCAAGCGGCAATTACACCTCATTCAAAGGTTTTAATGATCAATTATCCTTGTAATCCGACTGGGACAGTTATGACGGAGCAGGATTGGATGCCAATTACAGAGCTCATTATCAAACATAATCTGGTCGTCATTTCGGATGAAGTGTATGCCGAACTGACTTACGGGAGAAAGCATGTCAGTATCGCCTCCTTGCCGGGCATGAAGGAGCGTACGATTGTCATCAGCGGTTTTTCCAAAGCATTTGCGATGACAGGCTGGCGGGTAGGCTATGCGTGCGGTCCGCATGAGCTGATTGCCGGCATGCTGAAAATCCATCAGTACACAGCCATGTGTGCGCCCACCATTGCACAGATTGCCGCGCTGGAATCATTGCGCCATGGCTTGGCTGCCAAGGATGAGATGATGGCGAGCTACAATGAACGTCGCAAACTGTTTGTGGCCGGCTTGAATGCAATCGGGCTTGCTTGTCATGAGCCTGAAGGGGCTTTTTATGCCTTTCCTTCAATTACTTCTACTGGCATGTCATCTGAGCAGTTTGCACTTCGTATGCTGAAGGAAGCGAAGGTGGCGGTCGTACCGGGACATGTATTCGGATCAGGCGGAGAGGGCTTTATTCGCTGCTCATATGCAGCCTCGCTCGTCGATTTGGAGAAGGCGCTGGAACGGATGGGAAGGTTTATGCAGGTAATGCAGCCGGTATGATGAACAGGGTTAATAACTCGAATTTTGCCGAACGTCTTTATGAAATATTTTACAATACCTTTATGTTTTTTGAAAACATAAAGGTATTTTTCTAGGGCGTGTATTCAAACTATAATTCATAGTTAAATGATGGTAAATTGAGATATGAAAAGACGATACGAAATACGCGACGATCAATGGGATCAAATTAAAAAACGATCATGCCATTTTGCATTAATTGAACATGTGGAACCCGTCGGTGATCAGCGGCATTACCCGCACAGCCAGCTCGGAGGGGGCTCTGTTCTTCCCTCCAGGTTCCAGCGGTAGGTAACACCGTATAAAGACCAGCTTAACAGGGTTGCTGCGGTTGCGAGCGACTTCGAGTCCGCAGCGGCGTCTGCTCCAGAGATCAGCTGAAGGGTGAGTTTCTCAAGATGCAGCTTGATATTTTCTTCAAGCAAGAGGGCCACTGAATCGTATTTCTTGAAGCAGTGGTGGCTTGTTTCATGGTAATTACATAATGCCACAATAAGCTCCAGAAGCGTCTTCTTCGTCAAAGGTCCTTTCGTATCGACTTTACAGACTACCATATTCGTAAATGCGTCCAGCAAAAAGGCTTCGAACAGCGCATATTTATCCGGGAAATGTGCATAGAAGGTCGCCCGGTTAATCGTGGCTGCCTTGGTGATGTCACCGATAGTTATCGAGTTGAAGTCCATGATGTTCAACTGCTGGATGAAAGCATCCAGAATTAATTGACGTGTCCGAATGACGCGCGGGTCGTTTGGATTGGGAGGAAGTACACCAGCCATCCTTTGAACACTCCTTTCAGTAAAGATACTAATCTCTTATTATAAACATGTGTTGAATAGACAACAATTATTATCTCCTAATACGACAGTTTTTTTCACTTCTTGCTTAAGCAACAAATTAGTCGGATTGTTGGTTGAAGCGGGAACAGGAGCTTGATACTATTGCACTCATATCCACTTTGAAAATAATTATTGAAACTATAGGAGGCGTTATTCTTGACTAAAGAGCAGCAGCAAACTCATTCACTGGAGGCCTTATTTGAACCTCATACGGTTCATCAATTAACTATACCTAACCGGATTGTAATGTCGCCGATGGCGCGTGCTTTTGCACCGGAAGGAGTGCCGGGTGAGGATACTGCCGCCTATTACCGACGCCGCGCAGAGAACGGGGTAGGGCTCGTCATCACCGTAGGCATGATTGACCATCCGGCTGCAACAAGTGAGCCCGGACTTCCTAGTATCTTTGGCGAAGCCGCTTTGAACGGCTGGAGGGAAGTGGTCAGACAGGTCCATGAGTCTGGAGGGGTCATATTCCCGCAGTTATCGCATATGGGGATGATTCGCCCCGTGGGTTCCCAGCCTTACCCGGACGCTCCGTCGATTGGGCCTTCGGGACTGGATATGCAGGGGAACAAAGTAAGCGAGCCGATGACGGAAAAAGAAATTGCCAAGGTCATCCAATCCTTTGCCGATGCGGCAGTAAATGCACAGCAGGTTGGCTTCGACGGAATTGAGCTGTCGGGCGGTCACGGCTTACTGATCGACCAATTCTTCTGGAAGAAAACCAATCAACGGACGGACCGCTATGGCGGCGATTTCCTGAAGCGTACCCGGTTTGCAGCCGAGATTGTCCAGGCAGTCCGCGCTGCCGTCGGCCCGGATTATCCGATCTCCATGCGCCTGTCCCAGTGGAAAATGGCAGATTATACGGCGAAGCTGGTAGATACGCCGGAGCAGCTGGAGCAATTCCTGACTGTGCTGGTACAAGCGGGCGTAGACATTTTTCATATCTCGACGCGCCGATTCTGGGAACCGGAATTTGCAGGTTCGGAGCTTAGTCTTGCCGGATGGGTGAGGAAGCTCACCGGGAAGACAACGATTACTGTTGGCTCCGTAGGCATGGACAATGATCCCGCAGATGGAGAGGAGGCAGACAACCAAGGACTGAAGGAGCTGCTGAAGCGGCTGGATAACTGTGAGTTTGATCTGGTAGCTGTCGGACGCGCGCTCCTGGGTGATCCGGCATGGGCGAAGAAAATCCGGGAGGGACGGACAGAGGACATTCTAGCCTTTACTCCTGAGTCTGCAGCCAATCTGTATTGATTGCGTGCTTGTCATAAGAAGGTGACATAAGAAAACCAAACAAGCAGGTTAAGACATCCAGCCTTGATCCGCTTGTTTGATTTCATAAATTAGGGTGATGGTATATTGTATAAAGACAATGTAAACAACCAAACGAAAACAGATGGACGATAAGATCAGAAAAAGAATACACTGACGAAGACGATTGCGGCCTGCTATCCCCAAACCGAAATCCAAAAGTGTATCAGGCTGTGCGGTTTGGAAGGACGGCGATGGTTCAGTACAATTCCGTTAGGATGGGCTGATCTTACAGCAAAAAGATGATTTTCACTTCCATGGACACCATAAACGCCCGCCGTTTGATAATGTGAATGCCCTATTTTCTTTTGCCTATACACTGCTGTCCAACGATATGAAATGGGCACTGGAAGCTGTGGGCTTGGATGCTTATGTAGGTTTTCTGCATAGAGGTTGTTCAGAGTGAGCCTTATTGGCATTGGATGTGATGGAAGAACTTCGAGAAGTATATGCCGGCCGTTTTATCCTTACATTGATTAATAAGAAAAATGATTAAATAAAAGATTTTACAAAAAAAGAAAACGGGGCTGCCATGATAAACGATGTTACAAGGAAAAATCGTAATGAAGGCATGGCACAATGAAACAGGATAGGATTATTTATCCCTATGTGAATGTATTTCGGATTTTACCCAATTCGACGTTTAAAGTACGAACTCGAAGAGTTGATAGACAAAACAGAAGACAGCTTGCGCTTCTACAACTTAGAAGATAACTACAAAAAGAAAGTGGATCATATAGGGGCCAAAGAAGCTTACGATATGGAAAGTCCGCTGATTCTGTAAGGTGCGAATGTGAAGCTCACATAAAAATCCCGGGTCCTTCGCACCTCGAAAAATGTCGAAAAGCAATTGAATCGGTTGCCTTCAGAAAAGGGCAATGGTTGATCCAAGCCTTTTTGGCATCGTTTTTTGCGAGAATGTGTGGAATTGATATCATTAGGGTATGAATTACTGCATTTTCGCTGTCGCACTCCATGTGAGTGCGTGAATGATATGAAAAAAGAAGTCTTATTTCGTGGCCTGCCCAGCAGTGAATAAGTGCAAATTTCTTTTTAACGGATTCCTTATTCGACAAATTCCCCCTTACTTTTATACAATAATGAACTAACATTTACTATGTTGAAGTATAAAATAAGGTGGGAGTTGCTTATGAGGATTTCCATTAGTAAGTTTCTAAAGCGTTATGCAACGATTCTATTGAACTACGCAATAGTTATAGGGGTATTTTATGCTTTGGGATATCAGATGAATGCTATGGGAATCTATGCAATTCTGACAGGAATTGTGAGTGGAGAAATAATCAATTTGGCATTATCAAAGCGAGAGAAATGAACCTATGTATCCCTTGATTACATCAAAATCGGGGGATTTTTCATTTGATTAAAAGGTACAACAGAGTTTCTACCTGGGAACTCTATATCATTTACTAATAGTAAAGAATATGGAGAAATGAAATAGTCATGTCAACTCTGTGAAACCTTTTATTTCGGCAATTCAATTTTACTTTTGCTATTCGTTTTCACAATCTTCCCTTGTGTGTAAGTTATGCTGAATTTTCGTTATAAACATTAGTTGCATAATATATTGACAGATGGTTAATTATGGAGAAGAATAGAGGGTGATTTTTAAAATAATGGAATTTTTATGTGAAGGATGGTTATGACTTGAAGCATACACCTACGATTTCAGCGGAGTTTGAGGATTATCTAAAACAAAATGATATGACGTTGAGTCAATTTGCCGAATATTCAGGGGTTCATCAAAGAACGCTTAGTAATTGGATTACTCAGCATCGTCCTGTTTCCGTACAGCAGCTAGACCGAATCACTGTGGCTATGGATTTGCCAGAAGGCTATTTTTACGATCTATACATAGAAAATTACATCATTGACCTTTCCCCGAATTTTAGGCGAATCGAGCCATTATTGTATCGTTGTGCGGAGCTGGACAAGCTGGATGCAATCCGTCGAATGGTTGGACATATCATGGATAATCCGCTGTATGCGTCCAGGCTATTTGATGTTGCAGAAGCATTATTTGAACAGGGACGACATGCAGCCGCGCTGCCTCTCTATGAGAATGTCGTAGAAGTGGAGAAATATCAGCATTCTGAACGTTTGGCCACCTGCCAATATCGTATATTCACGATTCAAGTTGGAGATGATCAAAGCCGAAATCTCAAGGTAGCAACGCTATTTGAACCCTTCATGGAACGACTGGATGAAATAGATCAGCTTGATGCCCTAAAAGATTTAGCGAATGTGTATCGTTCTTTGCGCTTATGGGATCGGCTTGATGCGACAGCTCGAAAAATGAGAGATAAAGCGGAAATCCAATATTCGTTGAAGCATCAGCAGAAGAAGCGAGAGGGTTCTGGCAAGAAAACAAAGTGTCCGTTATTCGCATACATTACTTATGCTGATTTACTGTGCGCCAGTGTCTGTGAAGCTCAAGGTGATTATCAACAAGCCCTACAATATGCATACGCCTACGCAAACTTGGATTGGGTCATAGAGACGGATGAGAACACTCAACACTGGGTCAACTTGTACAAACATTGGTCAGAAGGTAATACGTATGTAAATAAACTATTGTCCGGAGATATAAGTGTGCTTCCAGATTATGTTGAATATATTAGTGTATCATCAAACACCACTAAAGAAATGGTTACTCAACTATTGAATATTATGATGGCGGCTAACCGATTTCAAGTTGATGTGGATGAAATACTTAAGCAGTTCGAAACGGAGATAGATTCGATCACCCAACAGCAACCATCTGCTGATATGTACACTCATCAAGTGGTTCCAGAACAATCAACGCGTTTTAAATATGAACTGGCTAAATACTACTTAAATAAAGGTAATTACTCATATGGATTTAAATACTTACTAGACGTTTTATCTAAATCATTAGTCATTAACAAAGAAGCCTTTTTCATTAGCTGTATAAGATTATTTGAGCAGTTCAAACAATTTGCAGACTTTAGGATGTGTACGAAGTATGAAAGTTTAGTTAGAGAAGGGTGAAAAGAAAGATTATTTTATTATTAATAGTTATTAATCATTTCTCAGTGTTGATTCCAAGTTGAATAAAATAAAATATATATGGAAAACGAAGAAGGTAGAATGTTGCTGTGCAAGTAAAGCGGTCGCTTTTGCCACGAATTTTAACCCTCCTCTGACTTTTTTAAGGAAATACGGGGGCGGTGACGATGGGAAGCAACATCCGACTGCGTAGTGAAACAATAGTTGAATTTTAAGTTCAGCTTGTAGGAGTCTGTTGCATTTTTTTAAATAAACATAAAACGCCAAAAAAGTGCCTCTGGAATGCTGCAGAAGCACTTTTTTTGTCGAGCAAATTTTCAAAAAATCCAAAAGTTTACGTTTTGTATTAGGATACGACACAGAAGGGGGAATCATGCTGATGAATCCAGGTGTGACTTTACTTCGTGTCGAACGGGCCAGAAAAAGACTGTACCAAGTCCAGAAGAAATATGGATTTTTAACGCATCCCAAAGTGATTGAACAATCCATGAAACTGGATGAACTATTGAATCAATACCAAACCTGCAAAATGAAATCTTAGCTAATGTGTGTGCATGACGCGCTTTTAAAGGAAGAAGACGAACTCCAATCCCCAAACCCCAATCAAAATTCTAAATCCTATACTTATGAAGAGGTGATAACGTTGTTGAACAAACGAAATCCTGTAACTCCTTTTGGCTGGAAAATCAAAGAAAAGCTAGTTGAGAGGCAAATGGATCAGAGAACATTTGTGATACCTATCATATTCCTGCTAGCCGTTTGTCCAATCTCATTCACGGAACACGTAAGGCCAAAAAATATAGAGTGCAAGTATCTCAATTGCTTGGGATCGAAGAATAACCCCCTTTCTCCTTTATGTAAACAGGACATACTAATGATATGTAAGCTACAGTGGCAAAGGACTCCAGGTTTCTTTAATATAGATTGTACATAGGATGTTTAATACAAGGAGTGGAAAGGGGCGATGGGGATGTTCTCCAGAATGGCAGAGCAGAAGATTGCCGAGGCGATGGCCAAAGGTGAATTTGATCATTTACCGGGAGAGGGCAAGCCACTGGTGATCGAGGATTTGTCACATGTTCCAGAGGAGCTGCGGATGTCGTACAAGCTGTTGAAGAATGCAGGCATTTTACCGGAAGAGCTTCAGTTACAAAAGGAATGTGTCCAGTTACGTGATTTGCTTCACGCTTGCCATGAGGCAGGAGAGCAACAGCGGATCAGTCGCAGGCTGACTGAAAAATCACTACGTCTCCGTATGCTGCTGGAGGAAAGAGGGCTGAATACGTCATCTGTATTTTATGAATATGAGTCCGCTATGCGTAAGCGACTGGAGGAATAGAAGCGAGAGGAGCAAAGGGCGGAATGCCCTTGCCCGTACACTTTAATCTCCGCGCTTTACCTCATTACCGTTGCAGTGCAGATAATCTCGTGAGGCATTGTTTCGTCAGGATGACAGGTTCTTTGGGCAGTTTGTCCAAATGAAAGTCATCGATTAAATCCTCAGCCTTCACAGGCTCAGGTGAATCCAGCAGCCCTGAAAAATAGGCGAGCCAGCCAATGACTGCTTCCGGTGTGACCCCTTGTCGGCGCATAGCTCGGAGTGCTACGCCACCATGTCGTTTGGCCAGCCTTCGCCCATCAGGGCCTAGGACAAGGGGAACGTGTGCAAAACGTGGCGGCTGCAACCCCAAAGCTTGGTACAGCAATAGCTGGCGGGGAGTCGAATCGAGAAGATCATACCCGCGTAGTACGTCGGTCATATGCATATCCGCATCATCGACAACGACAGCCAGCTGATAGGAAAACATGCCGTCGGCTCGTTTGACGATAAAATCGCCCCCCTCAGCCGCACCAAAGGCCACATGACCTGCTACCTGATCATGAAACGAAATAACGGCATCTGTATGTTGCGGTACTTTAAAGCGAAGTGAAGGGAGTTTATGCTGTGCTTTGGCTACTGCATCTTGAGAGCTAAGGTTACGACATACCCCCGAATACGCAGGCCCTTCACCAGACAGTCCATGTGGAGCATGGGCGGCGGCCAGAATGTCGGCCCGACTGCAAAAACAAGGATACAGTAAATCTTGCCTCTGTAGTTTCTCCAATGCAGACTGGTAGCGTTCCAGCCGTTGGCTTTGAGTGTAGGAACCGTAGGGACCGCCTATGTCGGGTCCTTCGTCCCAATTCAGCCCGATCCAGCGCAAGTCTTCCATAATCCCTTGCGCCAACTGGCTGCGAGCTCGCGTCATATCAATATCTTCCATGCGCAAAATATAGGTTCCGCCCAGGGAACGAACGTGCAGCCAGGATAATAAGGCAGTACGAGCGTTTCCTAAGTGTATCCATCCCGATGGTGTTGGGGCAAATCGCCCTCTGATGGGTTGGGCCTGTAATTCCATACGAAAGTGACCTCGATTCTATGTTCCGTCCTTCAGCAATCCATATCAAACTACATTATAAAACGATCTTGCCGCGAGTGCATCCCGACAGGTATAGGAGCTAACACAGAAAACTTACATAGCTGCGATGGCCAGACGGGAAATTTAAATATCTGTATAATAGATTTAGAAGAATTATGCACGACAGACCGAAGAGAAGTCCCAGAGGGCAGCTTAGCATTTTCTATTCAGTGCTCGATAATTACAGGTAATGAAAAATTCACAATAATAAAGAAATTAAAACTTAGATTCTACGCATCAAGCGTATCATTGGAGAGATTTCATTGACAGATAAACAACTGCCTATTATGCAAGTGATCCCCGAGCTTAAACATACACTGCAATCCCATTCGGCGGCGGTACTGATTGCACAGCCGGGAGCGGGGAAAACGACGGTAACACCTCTGGAGCTACTGCATGAGCCGTGGCTGGCAGGGCAAAAGATGATTATGCTGGAGCCGAGGCGTTTGGCAGCGCGTGCAGCAGCAGCGCAAATGGCAAAAGCGCTCGGAGAGCCCACCGGGAAGACCGTGGGTTATCGGGTTCGTATGGATACAAAGGTAGGGCCAAACACACGGATTGAAGTGGTTACGGAAGGCGTACTGACCCGGATGCTGCAACATGATCAGGCGTTGGAGGGAGTCGGCCTGATTATTTTTGATGAGTTTCATGAACGCAGCCTGCATGCAGATTTGGGATTGGCACTTGCCCTGCAAAGCCAGGCACTGTTGCGACCGGATTTGAAGATATTAATCATGTCTGCCACCCTGGAGGCAGAGCCTGTATGTAGATTATTAGGGGATGCGCCATTGCTGGAATGTCCAGGCACTGTATTTCCGGTAGAAACCTTTCATATATCCAAACCTTCGTCAACTTCATTAGAGTCCTTTACGGTTGAGACGGTAGAAAAGGTACTCCATGCTCATGAAGGTGATCTGCTGGTGTTTTTACCAGGGGCTAGAGAAATTCACAGAACGGAACGAGAATTGGCTTCAAAGCATTTACCAGCACATGTCAAGGTCATTCCGCTGTATGGGAGCATGAAGCTGGAGCAGCAGGATGAAGCAATACGCCCGTCGGCTTCGGGCAGTCGAAAAGTGGTATTGGCCACTTCAATTGCCGAGTCTAGCTTGACCATCGCCGGAATCACGGTGGTGATCGACAGCGGACTATCGCGGGAGTCTGTATTTTCCGCGCGAACCGGCATGAGCCGTTTGACCACGGTCAAGGTGTCCAAGGCCTCCGCCGATCAGCGGCGCGGACGGGCGGGCCGCCTCCAGCCGGGCGTATGCTACCGGCTGTGGAGCGCGCAGGAGCAAGCCGCGCTCCCCGATGCCAGCCGCCCGGAAATCGCCGCGGCGGATCTGGCCCCGCTCGCGCTGGAGCTAGCGGCCTGGGGCGTGCGCGAGCCCGCCGAGCTGGCCTGGCTGGATGCCCCGCCTGAGGCGGCGTACCGCCAGGCCACAGGTCTGCTGCACCAGCTCGGCTGCCTGGGTGAAGCAGCCGATGGCACTACAGGCGGCATTACCGCGCATGGGCGCGAGGTGTCCGCCCTGGGCACGCACCCGCGCCTCGGGCACATGCTGTTGCGCGCAGCCGCCCTCGGCCTGGCACCAACTGCCAGCCGTCTGGCTGCGCTGCTGCAAGAGCGGGACCCGTTCCGCGCTCATGGCGGAACGGATTTACGCCCGCGACTGGACGCCTTGCGCGAGGCGACCCATGCCCGCAGCACCCACAGCCTGCTGCGGACGGCAGACGATACGGTGATTCGCCGTATCGTGCAGGAGAGCCGGCAGCTGCTAGCCACGCTGCCGACAGCAGCCGCAGCGCAGGACGAGCCTGACGGCTCCGCGGCTTGCGGGCTGCTGTTGGCCTTTGCGTATCCGGATCGGATCGCGCAGGGCCGGGGGGATGGCCGCTTTTTGCTTAGCGGCGGTCGGGGGGCGCGACTCCGACAAGTGGAGTGGATGTCGCGTTCGTCCTATCTCGTCGCCGCTGAAGTGGACGACGAGGGAGCAGACGGTGCCATTCAGTTGGCGGCACCAATTGAACTGCAAGAGCTGGTCGAGCATTGCAGTGAAATGCTGTTGGAACAAGCTAACGTATACTGGGATAGCTCCGCCTCAGCAGTGAGAGCCCGCAAAGTACTGCGGTTGGGCTCACTTGTCTTAAAGGAAACGTCCTATGAGCGACCTCCGGCAGAGGAAGTAGCTGCTGCCTTGATGCAGGGTGTCCGTGAACGAGGTCTAAAGCTGCTGTCATGGAATCGGCAAACCCTCCAGTTGCAGGCGCGTTTGATTTTTATGCACTTCTCGGCCCCTGAGGACTGGCCGGATTGCACGGAATCGGCATTGCTGGATTCTCTGGAAGCGTGGCTGCTACCTTTTGCTATAGGAGCCAAAAATGTATCCGATCTGCAACGGCTGGACAGTGCTGCATTGCTGCTTGGCAGGCTGGATTGGGAACAGCGGCAGCTGCTTGATCAGGAAGCGCCGACGCATATCCGCGTACCCAGCGGTTCCCGCATTCCTGTCGATTATTCAAATCCTGAGGCACCAGCGCTGGCCGTACGACTACAAGAGTTGTTCGGTATGGGGGATACGCCTCGTATTGGACGCGGACGTGTGCCAATTGTATTGCATTTACTGTCACCTGCCCAGCGACCTGTCCAAGTGACTTCCGACTTGTCCAGCTTCTGGAGCGAGGCTTATTTTGAGGTCAAAAAGGATCTAAAGGGCAGATATCCCAAGCATTATTGGCCGGATGATCCACTGGAAGCTGTGGCGACCAACAGAGCAAAGCCAAAGCGTTAAATAGAAGCTATTTTATGCTAATCGACTTTTTGAATTTTTGTAAAATCGTTTAAACGTCATAATAGTGGGGTAATGAAAAACGAACCACTCAACACTAAAATATTTGGGAGGTAACTATCATGGCTAATAACTTAAACGATTATAATGAAAAGAAAATTGTTGGTGTTTTTGATACAGAACAGGAAGCATCTCGTGCGATAGGACAATTGCAGAGCAAAGGAATTCCAAGCAGTGAGATTTCTGTGATCACCCGTGACCGTGACGAGCTGAGGACGATTAGCGAAGAGACAGGCACGAAGGCACCGGAGGGTGTAGCGACAGGTGCGGCTACAGGTGGAGTTGTAGGCGGTGTCGCTGGCTTGCTGGCAGGCATCGGGGCCTTGGCTATTCCGGGTATCGGACCTATCCTTGCCGCTGGACCTATCGCGGCTACTCTTACCGGAGCAGCTGTCGGAGCGGGAGCAGGTGGCTTGGTCGGTGGACTGGTCGGGCTGGGCATTCCAGAGGATGATGCACGTCAATACGAGACCTACGTCGATCAGGGCAAGATTTTAGTGCTGGTGGATTCCGCTGACCATCACAGGGATGTTTATGATATTTTCCGCACCAACCGTTCGCTGAATGCGGATCGTTACAGAACGTATGATGATACGGTGGCGGACACGCCGCGTACAGATGTGTACACAGATACTAGAAGGAACCTGTAAACACCTTACGGCTAGTTAAGAGAGTGATGTACAGTAGGCTTTCCTATTTCCTTTGCATATAGGTTGTTTTTACAGCAGCAGTCTCCCTGAGAGGGAGGACTGCTGCTTTTACATATTTTTACTCATTGATAAACCTGAGATAAACGATGCTTTGCATGCGGTTGGCACGTTTAACCTTCTATATATTTTTACAGAATTGTCGTTATAATAGATTGAGGATTTTGCAAAAATCCTGGATTTATAAATTGCTAGATGTAACAGGAGAGTGACATGAGTCAAAAAGAGAGAATTTCCGAAGTCGCTTTGCTGAGAGGGCTGGCTTTTGCGGCCGTTGTTCTTCAGCATTCCGTCGCACACTATGCGGTTGCGCAGGGGGCGCGCATCCAGGACGGGGTATTGATGACACTTTTACTGCTATGTTCCAAATTTGCAGTTCCTGTGTTTGTATTTATCACTGGAATGGTGTTATTTTACAATTATGATGGAGCCTTAAAGTACGGAACGTTTTTACGTAAAAGATTCATGGACATCATCGTTCCTTATATCATATGGTCTCTTTTATACGAATTGGGAAATCAGCTTGCCCAAAGTGGTGGATATATTCACCCACTTGATTTTTTCCAGAAGTTGTTGAACGGGAAAAGCAGCTATCATCTATGGTACATCGTTATGATTATCCAGTGTTATGTGTTATTTCCCGTGTTTCGTTATGCGGTCCGTCATTTGTCTGCGCTGCTGCCGTCAAAATGGCGACCCGCTGCATTGGCTGGATTCGGCGTGCTATATATTTTGCTCATGTTCGCCGTTGGACCCGTATACCAAGCGATGGATAAGCTCCAGCTTCCGGTTATTACCTCTTGGTTTACCCTGTACGCTGACCGGAATGTGATCTATTTTTTCTTTTATTTTGTGCTAGGAGCGGCAGCCGGGATGAACGTCAAGCGTTGGAATGCTTGGGTAACCAAAGCACAGATGATATACTGGCCGTTGTTTATCGTGATTACAGGCTACTTACTGTATGAGATGATCGGTCAGTTCCAGACGCCGCGAGGTACAGTTATTTCCTTTAACTATTTATCTCTGCTGCGTCCGATCATGGCTGTATATTGCGTTGCGTCTATTTTTGTAGCTTATCGGGTAGCGACGTGGATTGCTCATAAGGGGGGACGTGCGGCGAGTATGCTGACGGCCATCGGAACGTTGTCCTATGGAGCGTATCTCATGCATGCCTTTATGCTACGTATGACCTATTATTTTGACGAGACGTTGTTTGCAGACTGGAGTCACGTTCTTCGTACGCTGGCTTCATTCGTTCTCTGTATGATCTTTTCCGTTGCTGGAACATGGCTGCTGGCACGTTTGCCTCTGGGCAAATGGATCGTGGGGCTTCGGGTTCGTCCTCGCCCGACTGGAGGTCCGCCAGCTTTACAAAAGCAAGCCTGATTTGATAACCCAATCACATATGTTCACATGAGTATCCCAAAGCCAAGAAATAGGGCCAAGGGATACTTTTCTATCTACATTTGTTTAATAGTATACATACTGATAGACTGGATGTTCACATCCATATGGGGAGGGTCGCTAAATGAGTGGTCCAGATATAAGAAGCGTTTTTCCGATGAAAAATATTAGAAGTCTGTGTTTTTTGAACAATGTAGTGGTTAATCCATATATCGAAATCGGGGATTATACCTATTATGACGATGATGATAACCCTTTGGATTTTGAGAAAAATGTCCTTTATCATTTTGATTTTATAGGGGACAAATTAAAGATTGGTAAGTTTTGCGCGATTGCAGCCAAAGCCAAATTTATTATGAATGGCGCTAATCATAATACCAATGCATTTACCACTTTTCCTTTTGGAGCGTTTGGCGGAGATTGGGAAGTTGGTGTACCCAATTTAAGTGGGGGCTACAAAGGGGACACTGTGGTTGGAAATGATGTTTGGATTGGTTACAATGCTACCATTATGCCCGGAGTTCAAATTGGTGATGGAGCGATCATTGCGTCAAATGCCGTGGTGACAAAAGATGTTCTGCCATATTCCATTGTAGGAGGAAATCCCGCGAAGTTAATTCGTTATCGGTTTGATGAGGAAAATATAGCGATGCTCCAAACCCTGAAATGGTGGGACTGGGACATCCAAAAAATAACAGAATATATTCCTGTTTTGACAAGTAACGATACGGAGGCCTTAAAACAATTAATCCAGTCTTCGTAATCTGTAACTCTATTTTTTTAGCTTTAGTTACATTATTTCAACATATGAAAAATTCATAATAGCAAGAACAATAAAATCATTTCTCAGCGCTGCGCACACTACTCTATATCGCCTCATTCTATATCTCTCACCATCTTAAAACAGGTCACAAGGGATGGAGAGTTCTCATAAACTCTTATCTCATCAAAGGAAATAGTGTATGGACGCAGAGTGGTTTATAATGGAAGATAAGGTGCACGAATAAGGTGTGGAGGAGGCTGTGAAATGGCGTTTATGATATCCCAGCGGGCTTTTATCAAAATTTATCTGATCACAATGGTGGAGAGGCATCGCGGTTATGGATATCAGATGCTCGAATCGATGAAGGATGAGTTTAGTGGCTTTGGATATGTTCCGCCTCAGAGCGAGGTTTACCGGGCGCTGCATGAGCTGGTACAGGAAGGCGTTTTTTACCGTACCAAGCGATTGAAAGGAACAGACCCGCGCGTGGATTTTCAGGAGATTGTACTCTATCACTTTACAGATGATGGCGAGGAGAAAGCCCGACTGTACAAGAAGCAGGTCAAAGCCGATTTGGACCGTTGCTTAGGTATGCTGCATAAAGCGGAACAAGACAACTATTCCTAACCACGAAAGGATGAGAATGATGGGTAGAAAGCTGAAATGGGGAATTTTAGGCACTGCGGAGATCGCCCAAATCGCTGTAATTCCTGCGATTCAGCAATCCGAACGCGGAGAAGTGCTTGGGATTGCTAGTCGTAATGCGGATAAAGCCGCTGAGGCCGCCCGGGAGTTCGATATTCCAAAAAGTTATGGAAGCTATGATGAACTGTTGGCTGATCCCGAAATCGGAGCGGTGTACATTCCGTTGCCAAATCATCTGCATGAAGAGTGGACCATTCGGGCAGCGGAGGCTGGGAAGCACGTTTTGTGTGAAAAACCATCTTCTCTTAGCTCGGCTGGGACAAGCCGCATGATTGAAGCATGTCAACGTGCAGGAGTGATCTTTGCAGAGGCTTTTATGTATCGCTATCATCCCAAACATCGAAGAATTAAGGAAATTATCAATAGTGGGGAAATTGGTGACATTCGCGGCATCCATTGCACGTTTACGTTTAACAATACCGATCAGGCAGATAATGTGCGCTTTAATAAAAACATGGGCGGCGGCTCGCTATATGATGTGGGCGTCTATCCGATATCAGCCGCTCGTATGTATTTGGACCGGGAGCCGGAGGCAGTGACGGTACATGCCTTATTTTCCCCGGAGCATGACAACGTCGATATGATGGCTTCCGGCTTGCTGGAATTTCCGGGTGGAGTCAACCTTACTTTCGATTGTGGCATGTGGGCAGCCAACCGTTCCAACATGGAAATTCTCGGTAGCAAGGGTACGATTGCGATGCCCAAAATGTTCGGTTGGGAAAGAACGTCTGTGGTACCGCAAATTTTCGTCCACGTCGGTTCGGTTACGCGTGAGGAACGTCTGAAAGGTTTTAATTCCTTTGAACTGCAAGCGGATGCTTTTGCTAAAGCGGTGCTTGATGGTGTCCCGTTGCCGTATGAGCCAGAAGATGCGGTGAGCAATATGAAGGTGATCGACGCTTGTATTGAGTCAGCTCGCAGTCGAAAACGGATAGAAATTGGATAAACGGGATCACCGTATTCCCGTAAGGCATAAAAAAGCAGCCTGTCCAAAGGACAAGCTGCTTTTTTAGATGAACGAATACATAAGCGTATAGCATTACATATTTTCATCATAATCGGTGACATCACGCTTGGCGGCAGTTGCAGGCGAGTTCGATGTACCGTATTTTTCTACGGCATCCCATGCGCCCGCATCGTCAAATCGTCCTGCATTTCGTTGGCGAACCTCACCTGCACCCTTGGGTGGCGGAGTCATGACCTGTTCCTCTACCGGGCGGTCATTCGATAATTCTCGAGTTGGCGTGTGCTCGACGGTATAGGCTGTATATGGAATGGCTTGCAACCGTTCAAAAGGAATTTCTTCCCCGCTCTCCACACATATCCCGTACGTCCCATCCTTCATCCGTTGAAGGGCTGCATTGACCTGCTCCAGCTCGTCTTGCAGCGAATCATTAATCGCCAGATCACGGGACCGTTCAAAGGTTTCTGTCCCTATATCAGCGGGGTGGTTGTCATAGGACGAGAGCTCACCTGTAGAATCTGTCAGTGTTTCTCCCAATGGAGCGTTTTCCTGACCGTTTTGTTCAAAATGCTTTTCTAAATCCTTTTTCTGCTCCAACAACATATGTTTCAGCTCTGCAAGCTGCGAATCGTTCAAGTGGTTCATGATCATCTCTCCCCTTCTTGGTCTGGATAAGTGACACGTATGCTCTTTTATACCCGTTCATAGGGCTGTGCAATCAGCAGAGGCTTTTATTCCCAGCCTAGAATGTGATATAAAAAGAATAGTGTGTTAAGGAGGGAATAACCGATGGATGAACATATGAAGCGTCGTCTGGATAAGCAAAAGCAGTTGTTTAAGCAACTGGGCATTCAGCTGGACGCGCTCTCCATTCATGAGAAACAGTTTAAGAATAAAATGCGCGGCTATGATCCGGACGAGGTGGATGCCTTTCTGGATGAAGTGATCAAGGATTACGAACGCTTTTATGCGAATATAGCCGACCTGATGGACAAGTGGCAGGAGCAGCAGGCAACCATACGTGATTTGAAAAATGCACCCAAGCCTGCCGCCGACCTTAATGGACTTGACCGTCGTCAACTGGAGGATATCGTTAAGCAGTTGGAATATAGTGTACGCCAATTAAAAGTGCGAGTACGTCCTGAAAATGACTATTTTCCGGAGTAAGGTGCAGTAAGCACTGTGTTGGTGCCTCTATTGTGGTATGATGGAAACATGCATTTTACCAAACATTTAATGAGGCACACACATAAAGGTGGTTAACATGAGTACCCATTTTTCCGTTAGTATCCATTGTCTGCTTCTTCTGGCTGAAGGGGCACCGGAGCGAATGACATCGTCACTTATTGCTTCCAGCATCAATACAAACCCGGTAGTTGTGAGAAGGATTATGAGCCGACTCAAGCAAGCGGGTTTGGTGGATTCGTCGCCTGGAGCACGCGGCTTTCGTCTAAGCATGTCCAGTTCAAACATCAATCTGAAAATGATCTATGAGGCGACCAAGGATGAAGGTCCGTTGTTCGCCATCCATACCGATAGCAATCATAATTGTGAGGTAGGCAGGAACATAGACGCATTGTTGGATGGTTTATATACCGTGGCAGAGCAGAAAATACAGGCGTTTTTCGAGACCGTTACGCTGCGAGATCTGGAGCAGGCACTTCAGCAGTGCGTGGGGCAACAAAGTTCATCTGTGTAAAGACGCTGGTAAGGAGAAATTGATATGAAAATCATCGTACTTTCAGACACTCATATGCCGCATAGAAGCAAAACGTTGCCTAGTCGGCTTGTACAGGAGTTAAAAGGCAGTGACCTCATTCTCCATGCCGGAGACTGGACGGATTGGTTCGTATATGAACGTCTAGCTGAGTTTGCGCCTGTGCAAGGCATTGCCGGAAACAATGATGGAATGGACATCGTGGAGCGTTTAGGCTATCAGCGAATCGTTGAAGTTGAAGGCAAGCGGATCGGTATGGTTCACGGTCACGGCTGGCGAGGAACGACAGAAAATATCGCATTGAATACGTTTAAGGGAGAAACGCTGGATTGTCTGATTTATGGACATTCGCATATTCCGGTGGTCAAAACGATTAACGGTCAGCTTGTCCTTAATCCGGGGTCTCCGACGGACAAACGTGGCGAAGACGAATATTCATTTATCGTGCTGACGATTGAAGCTGATCAGATGGAAGCACAGCTTGTTCTTTATCCAGATAAACATTGATTTAAAACCAACAACTGTTGATTAAAGGGGAAGCTATGGCTATTTTTGAATTAGAACCAATGAAGCATCATGTGTTGATCTGCAATGGAGGCACATGTATGCGACATGAGGGTGAAGAAGTTACACAGGCAATTCGGGATGAAATTCGTAAACAAAATGCAGAAGCATATATTCACACGACCAGAACTCGCTGTAATGGGCGTTGTCATGATGCTGCGGTTGTGATCGTATATCCTCAAGGGGACTGGTATGGTCAAATGACCCCTGACTCGGGGACTCAACTGGTGCAGAAGCTCGTAACGGGAGAGAAGCTGGAACCTCATCTTTTTCATGAGTGTACAGGTCAATCCAGTTCGGAATAATTCAATCAACCATCTATAAGTACATGAGTAGAGAAAATCTTTGCAGAGATTTTCTCTTTTTTGCGTTTAATCCCCGATGTGAAAGGTAAAAGTATACTGTGGACACCAATCCGATAGGGAGGGAAGTAAAATGGCCCCATTTGAAGATAACCTGCACGATCAGAATCAGCAGAAAGGACAGACGGGGAAAGGAATAACGGAGTCTAAACATCAGAAACAGTCGATCAATCGAGATCATGCAGAGCAGTATCCGACAGAGCAGGAAAGCTTGTTCGACCGTTTTGAGATCGAGCAGACGGTAGACGCCATTCCTGTAGAGGATTTGAAGATGGAAAGACAGGAGGAGAGAGACAAGGATGCAACCAAGCACACCTCTTCCAGTGAGAAAAAATATAATGGTGGCGTATAATTATCAACTAACTGGTAATATTTAAAAAGAAATCTCTTGACTTTAAGATATATGTAATGTATATTAAGTTACGAAAAGTAATTAATTTTTCTCAGGAGGTAACAAAATGGCTAAAGACTTCTTCACAGCTCTGAAAGACAGACGCTCCTATTATGGTATTAGCAAAGAACAGGTCATTTCTGACCAACGGATTCAAGAGATTGTAGAGGAAGCTGTTAAGTACACACCTACCTCTTTCAACTCCCAAACTTCACGTGCTGTAGTGTTGCTCGGAGAGCATCATGATAAACTGTGGAATATTACAGAAGATATTTTACGTGAGGTTGTAGGCAATGAGGAGCAATTCAAGTCTACTGCCGAGAAAATGAACGGTTTCCGCAGCGGATACGGAACAGTCTTGTTCTTTGAAGACAATAACGTGGTGGCTGGTCTGCAACAACAATTTGAAGCCTATGCGGACAATTTCCCAATCTGGTCCAACCAATCTAATGGTATGCTGCAATTGGTGGTATGGACGGCTCTGGAGCAAGAAGGACTGGGGGCATCCCTTCAGCATTACAACCCATTGATTGATGAAAAAGTGAAAAACGAATGGAACATTCCTGAGCATTGGAAACTGATTGCTGAAATGCCATTTGGTAAACCGACATTCCAACCAGGTGAAAAAGAATTCCAGCCTGTTGAAGAACGCGTAAAAACATTTAAATAATTATAATTTTCACGATAAAATGATGATTCAGGCTCGACCTGGTAAAGCACTGTGGGTATCCACAGTGCTTTTTGTCATTCCATTTTTAAGGCATGTAAGCTTTTGATATATACGGACACAGGGGTTAATTCATCCGTTAGTGGGTGATATTATGTTTAAAATTGGATGAGAAGTTTACATTGGTGTTATTGCGGTTTTATGCAGATGTCTAGGATAACGCGCATTCAAAGGAGGAAAAATGATGAACTATGATTGCATTATTGTTGGTGGGGGAATTGCCGGATTGCAAGCAGCGATTCAATTGGGGAGATACAGCAGTCATCGAGTTCTAGTGATAGATTCGGGCTATGGTCGATCTACGCTGTGCCACCAGTATCATAATATTTTGGGCTTTCCTGACGGAATTTCTGGTGAAGAGCTGCGACGGCTTGGACGTAATGAAGCCACAAAACTAGGTACTGAGTTTATTGTAGGGAAGGCGGTAAAAGCCGCCAAAAGAGATGAGCTTTTTGACATTCAAGTAGAGGCAGAAACCGTGTATTCATCTAAGACGCTGTTGTTAGCTACAGGGCTAACGGACCGTTTTCCAAAGCTGGATGGGTTACAAGCCTGCTTGGGCAACAGTGTATATGTGTGCCCGGATTGTGACGGTTATGAGGTTCAGGATCGCAGCACGGTCGTCATGGGAGCAGGCAAAGCAGGAGCTTCCATGGCACTGATTTTATCAGCGCGCACCGATCAACTTGTTTATGTCAATCATGAGCGTTCAGAGGTGCCGGACGAGCTGATTGTGAAGCTGCGGGAAAAAGGGATTGGCTATAAGGAAGAAGCCATTTCTGAGATTATAACCGGAGAACCGGGCTGTTTTGAAGGAGTGCGTCTGGCTGATGGACAAGTGGTTCGAGCAGAGCGGGGCTTTTTAGCTTTTGGCAGCAATCATGTTCATTCAGAGCTGGCAGAGCAACTGGGTGTACATCTGCTGCACAATAAGCATATTGAAACTCATCCTCGCAGCAAAATGACAAATGTGGAAAATGTATGGGTAGCCGGGGACTTAGGAGCTCATGCCGAGCAAGCGACTGTGGCGATGGGAGAAGGGGCTATGTCAGCGATTTGGATACACAAGGTATTAACTGGTATGAAAACAAAAGTACCGCAGCTCTGAGAGCTGCGGTTTAGAACGATGGGCGTGTACTCGTTGGGAGTTGAAGTTCAAAGCGTTTAAATTGATCGCTAATGCCATACTTACGTAAAATTTCCGCTTGTTTGTTACCGATGAGATCAAAATGCGGATAGGGCTGACGCTGATGAATATATTGGGGGTCTAATCCGTTTTGGTTGCACCATAAGCGCAGCTTGTCCAAATCAGAACATCCTACCTTGGTGACAGTTGTAATGCCTGGAAAGCGATCATCCAGCCAGTAATGTGTCAGAAAAGCAATTTCACCACGACTGACCTTTCTTTTCCAGGCCATAAGTTCCTGGCGAGTAATGCCAAATGCCATCGTTTTCATCCTTCCTTGGCTCATTCTGAAATCATGAGCTGCTACGCGGTTGTCCCATTAATTTCGTACTATAGTTTGTATTATGATCCACATGGGGTAACACAATAACAGGAGACCATGTATGATGACCTCCTGTTAGCGGTTAAAGCCATCTCTCGGCCCAGCTCTCCACACCATTCAATGCATCACCTAGCTCTTTACCCTTGCGTGTCAGCGAATACTCAGTACGCACAGGCCGCTCTGTGATGACATTGCGAAGGATCAGGCCGGAAAGCTCTAGTTCCTTGATGCGTTCGTTCAGCATGCGTTTGCTAAGATCAGGTATGGAGACGTGAATTTCACTAAATCGTTTGGGATGTTCCATCAAAGTATGAATGATGAGAGCGGTCCATTTTTTGCTGATGATCTGAAAGGACTGTTCCACCTTACCGCACAAAAGCTTAGGCTGCCTGTCGTCGCTCATCTGAATCCCCTCAATTTCATTGTTGTTTTAAACAGTATACTAAAAGTAACTCTGTATACCAATAGTAACTATAACGCTTTGTATCAACTGTGACATATTTAACAGTTTTTTCTCTTTCCTTTCGTCAATCATACCACAGAAAACGTTATCATTACAGGATATATCGAATGTTCACGATTTCGCTAAAATTTGATTGACTTGCCCCTTATTTTGGGTGTATTATGGGTTACGTTAATTCCTCAGGTAACTTTTAATAACCTCATCTTTATAATGGGAAGAAGGAATAATTCATGGATTCAATGACATTTGTCTTATTTGGAGCGACAGGGGATTTGGCAAAACGCAAAATTTACCCTGCCTTGTATAATTTGTTTGTAGAAGGTAAAATTCCGGCTTCCTTTTCTGTAATTGGGATGGGGCGTCGTGAAGTGGCGGACGAGCAATTTCAAAGTAATGTAGAGCAATCCATTAAGGATTTTTCCAGACACGTGAATGAAGACCGTGCACAGATGGATCAGTTCTTAAGTGCTTTCCGTTACAGCGCATTGAACGTCAACCACCCGGAAGATTATAAAAAGCTGCTACAGCTTGCTGAGCAACGTGAAAATGACTTGGGAATTCCGGGGAACCGCATGTTTTACTTATCGGTGGCACCGGAATTTTTTGATGTGATTGCCCTCAATATTCGCGAGAGTGGTCTAGCTGAAACAAAGGGTTGGAAACGGCTCATTATTGAAAAACCATTTGGACATGATCTGGAATCCGCACGTGAGCTGAATGATCGCCTAAGCAGAACCTTTGCTGAGGATGAGATTTATCGTATTGACCATTACTTAGGTAAGCCCATGGTGCAAAACCTGGAAGCCTTAAAATTTGCTAATCCATTGCTCCAAGGAATATGGAACAATCAATACATCGCCAATGTGCAAATTACCGCTTCCGAGACTGTAGGGGTGGAGGAGCGAGCGGGATACTATGATCATTCCGGCGCTATTCGTGATATGGTACAAAATCACATGCTGCAGGTGTTGATGATGACGGCTATGAACAAGCCGGGACATGTCACGGCTGACCAGGTGCGTGACGAAAAAAGCAAGGTGATGGACGCGCTTCGTGCGCTTGATCCTTCCGACATTGCTTCCAACGTGGTTAGAGGCCAATATACCAACGGTGAGATCAACGGAAAAGCAGTTCCTTCCTATAAAGAAGAGCCGGATATCGGACCTGATTCGCAAAATGATACTTTCATTTCAGCTCGCCTATGGATTGACAACGAACAATGGTCGGGTGTGCCGTTCTATATTCGTACCGGCAAACGTATGAAAGAAAAATCTACTCGTATCGTCGTGGAATTCAAAAAGGACAGCACAGATCCTTATGCCGCTCAAGGGCAACCGACTGACCCGAACTTGCTGATCATCCATGTTAACCCGGATGAAAAGGTAACGCTGCGTCTGAATAGCAGAGACCCGCTAAACGCTGGTCAACTGGAAACGGTTCTGATGAATTATCATTCCGAGGCTAAGGATGTACCAGAAGCCTATGAGCGCCTCATCTTTGATGCGCTACGCGGCGATTCCACCTTTTTTGCTCATTGGAACGAAGTTGAGCTTTCATGGGTGTGGGTTCAACCTGTACTGGAAGCTTTTGCTCGTGGTGAGGTCCCACTTCATACGTATGCAGCAGGCTCTTACGGTCCAGAAGCTTCAGATCAATTGTTGGAAGAGCAAGGCTTTACATGGTGGTTGGACGAAAAGTCCGAAAGCACTGAAAAAGCAGTCGTTGGTTCTTAACACCAACAAGAAAGTATATACAAAATATGTTTGCTACGGCAGGAGGCCTTTACTATGCAAGTAGGATTAATTGGTTTGGGAAAAATGGGCTTGAATCTCGGGAAAAATTTGATCGATCATAAGCATGAACTTGTCGCTTACGACGTCAATGCAGCCGCCATCCAAGAAATGAAGGATTATGGAGCTACAGGTGCTTCTACATTGGAAGAGCTTGTACAGGCAACTCAATCCCCTAGAGTATTGTGGATTATGGTTCCTCACCAAATTGTTGATTCTGTGCTGGATCAGCTTCAACCGATGTTGTCCAAAGGAGACATCATTATTGAAGGTGGTAATTCTCATTACAAAGAGTCTATTGCTCGTCATGCCCGTCTAAAAGAATATGGTATCAGCTTCATGGATGCTGGAACTTCAGGCGGGATGGAAGGCGCACGTAATGGCGCTTGTTACATGATCGGTGGCGATCCGGAAGCTTGGGCGGTTGTTGAGCCTATTTTCCGTGACACAGCAGTGGAAAATGGATATTTGTATGCAGGTAAATCCGGAAGCGGACATTTTCTGAAAATGGTTCATAACGGTGTGGAGTACGGCATGATGGCTTCCATCGGTGAAGGATTTGAAGTGCTAGAAAAAAGCAACTTTGACTTTGATTATGAACAAGTAGCGCGCGTGTGGAACAACGGTTCTGTTATTCGCTCTTGGCTGATGGGTTTGACTGAACGTGCATTTTCCAAAGATGCAAACCTGGACGAAATCCGTGGGGTTATGCACTCTTCTGGTGAAGGAAAATGGACGGTTGAAGAAGCATTGGACATTCAGGCTGCAACTCCAGTCATTGCTTTGTCCCTGCTGATGCGCTATCGTTCTCTTGATGCGGACACGTTCAACGGGAAAGTGGTTGCTGCGTTGCGCAATGAATTTGGCGGTCACGCGGTAGAAAAGAAGTAATAACGTATAAGTAGTATCTATCCCCGTAGCTTCACAACTGCGGGGATATTGCTATATGTTTTGTTGTTTATTGGATTTTTGCAAAAGCTGCATATGCATATTTTTCCTTGTATATCCGCACAATAGGTGAAAAAGGCGGAAGGATGAATAGCAAATGTGCAAGAGGTTTTCGTTATCGGCTGATTTGGATGAGGTAAGGGATCACTTTGGTATACAACGGGTGATGTATTATTACAAAACACGCTATAACATGAGTCCCACTCAGCATGTTCCAATTGTGCTGTATCAGGATGGAGAACGGGTACTTGATGAATTTCGCTGGGGATTTATTCCCTACTGGGGCAAGGATTGTGTCAATGCAGACTTGAATACGGTTCGGGTAAATCCGACTTATCGCAAGATGGCGGAAACCCGGCGCTGTATCATTCCATGCAATGGATTTTATTACTGGCGAAAATTGGGTAAACGCATGTGTGCTGTACGGGTGGTACTGCCGGAACAGAAGATGTTTGCGGTCGCGGGGCTATATGAAGTATGGCAGGATAGTCGTAAGGAGCCTTTACGCACCTGTACGATGATGACAGTTCAGGCCAATACGGATATACGTGAATTCGATACCCGTATGCCAGCTATTTTGGAAGCTGATCATATAGATTCATGGCTAGATCCGTCTGTCCAGAACATAGATGAGCTGTTGCCTCTACTGCGCACATATGAGAAAGGGGACATGAGTACCTATCCAGTGACCCCGCTGGTGGCCAATGATGAACATGATAACCGTGAATGTATTCAGGAAATGGATTTGCAGTGGTCCTGGATTAAACCTTAAACATATGGAGATTTTCATCCATGATTGATCATAAGCTTCCCGCCGCCTGCATAGGTATGTATTGGGGAACAAGCGTCATGATCCGGGGAGAGGGGAAACGGCCGAAGGAGTATCTCATATGGGATGGAGGCGATTGGAATGAGTAACGATACACTCATCCAGCTGCTGGTGCTCATGGTGACGATCATCGGTCTGGTCCAAAACCGGTAAGTGGCAGGTTCCAGAAGGCGGGAGAATTGCCGTAGGCAATCTTCCGTTTTTTTTGTGTTAAAAAGCTCGCAGATTAAGGAAGCTTACGGTACAATAGATGCTAGGCTACAGGTGACAAGACACCTGAATATACGTCTACATACGATATATTTTTAAGGGAGAGCAAATCATGAGTGAATTAACTTCATTACCACCAGCCCAAAAAAGAAAATTGCTGTTTAGCGCAGGGCTCAGCTGGTTGTTTGATGCTATGGATGTGGGGCTGCTTTCATTTATAGTCGCAGCGTTGGCAAAGGAGTGGCATCTGGGATCTGAGCAAATTGGACTGCTAACTGCAATGAATTCGATAGGAATGGTGTTCGGAGCCGCTTTGGCGGGGATTTTGGCGGATCGTTACGGCAGACGTGCCATATTAGTGTGGACATTGTTGATCTTTTCTATTGCCAGTGGATTATCCGCTTTGGCGACAGGTCTCGGAATGCTGCTGGTACTGCGTTTTATTGCTGGTGCAGGCTTGGGTGGGGAATTGCCTGTTGCTTCGACGCTGGTGTCAGAATCAGTACCTGTGAAAGAACGAGGAAGAGCGGTTGTCCTGCTGGAAAGCTTTTGGGCGGTAGGCTGGATCCTTTCGGCTCTTATTGCTTATTTTGTTATTCCAAAGTATGGTTGGCAAATGGCGTTTATTCTCGGCGCAGTACCTGCGCTGTACGCTCTTTATCTGCGCAGAGCTATTGATGATTCACCGCGTTATAAGCAGCAAAGCGTCAAACTTCCGCTGCGTGCACGATTGGCTTCGATTTGGTCGGGACCCCATCGCAAGTCTACGCTGATGCTGTGGATTTTATGGTTCACAGTTGTATTTTCATACTACGGCATGTTCCTGTGGCTACCGAGCATGATGTTTATGAAAGGTTTCGAACTGGTTAAAAGCTTTGAGTATGTGCTGATCATGACGCTTGCGCAACTACCGGGTTACTTTACCGCCGCTTATCTAATTGAAAAGCTGGGCCGCAAATTCGTACTGATCATCTACTTGCTGCTCACAGCAGTGTCCGCTATTTGGTTTGGCACCTCGGAAACGGCGGGAATGCTGTTGGCTGCTGGTATCTGCTTGTCCTTTTTTAATCTTGGTGCATGGGGAGCCATGTACGCCTATACTCCAGAATTGTACCCGACAGCTGTACGTTCAACTGGTGTGGGTATGGCGGCTGCGTTTGGCCGTATTGGAGGCGTTATCGGGCCTTTTGCGGTCGGTATACTCGTAGGACAGGGCG
This sequence comes from Paenibacillus sp. FSL H8-0168, assembly GCF_038592955.1. NCBI lineage: Bacteria > Bacillati > Bacillota > Bacilli > Caryophanales > Paenibacillaceae > Paenibacillus > Paenibacillus sp. FSL H8-0168. The sequence goes on from NZ_CP151948.1 coordinate 2,381,108, forward strand.
TAGCGCTACCATCTATCTTTGTGATTTTCTTCGTAGCTATCTTGATCGGAGCTGCGGCTGTATGGTTGCTGGGTACGGAAACCAAAAATCAGGAGATTGACTAACCTTTACATTCACCTGTGTAAAGATTCATAATATAAGAGAGAGGAGTGACCTGAAATGGAGCATACCTTTCTGCTCAAGGCAGACTGGAACGGGGGGCGCAACAGCGACGGCCATATTGAGGCTGGACAGTTGCGGACAGCAATTTCGATCCCGGCTGAGATGGGAGGCCCTGGTGTGGGCACCAATCCAGATGAAATGCTGCTCGGTGCCGCTGCTACCTGCTATTTGATTACGTTGGCGGCGATGATGGAGCGCGCGAGTCTCCCGGTGGCATCACTGGCGCTGGAATCCGAAGGGATTGTCGATGTAACGAACAATATTTTTACATATCGCCGAATTGTGCATCGTCCGCAGGTTCAATTGGCTGCCGATGCGACAGAATCGCAGATCGAACAAGCATTGCGACTGGCAGAGCAGGCAGAAACCTCATGCATGATCTCGCGTGCCGTTGCGGGAAATGTGGCGTTGTCCACAGAGCCCGTGGTGGAGCGCGCCTCTTAAAGCGATATTTGTAACAGGAGCAATCATTCCAATTGCCCATCATTTTTTTAATCCAAGGAGGACACAACCATGACAGCACAACAAAAATTGCTCGTATTTGCAGGCTCTTACGCCGAATTGGAAGGTAACGGAGTTTATTCGTACACTTTTAATGAACAGACAGGAGCACTTACACTACAGGATGAGTTCTCCGGCTTGAAAAATCCTACATTCCTGAATGTGGACGTCAAAAATCGGAAGCTGTATTCCATTGGAGAGACGACTTCTGCTGCAGGAGCGAAAGTAGGCGAAGCCTCTGCTTTCGAAATTGACCCAGTTAAAGGAACATTTACATTGCTGAATCGTGCGGAAAACGTGGGTGCAACAACTTGCCACATTCAGCGTGATCCATCTGATCGTTACCTTATTGTAGTCAGCTACCACGGTGGCATGGTGGGACTCGTGTCCCTGACTGAGGACGGACGTATCGGTGAGTTGCTGGATGTTAAACAGCATGAGGGCAAAGGAGCGCATCCTGAACGTCAGGATCGTCCACATCCACATTCCAGTTTCTTTAGTCCGGACGGCCGCTTCCTGTTCGTACAAGATCTCGGTCTGGATCTGATCCGCGTTTACACTATTGATGACAGCAAAGGACAACTGGTGTTTCATGGTGAAACGAAAACCCATGCAGGTGCAGGTCCACGTCATTTGACGTTCCACCCGAATGGTAAATTTGCTTTTGTCATTAACGAAGTGGATTCTTCCATTACTTCTTTTGCATATGATGCAGAGGCTGGCAAGCTCACTGAGCTTGAGAGCGTACCGACATTGCCGTCTGACTTTACAGGTGAAAACACAACTGCTGAAATTGCGATTTCGGGGGATGGAGCTTATCTGTACGGTTCCAACCGTGGGCATGACAGCATTGTGGTATACGCTGTAGACGAAGCAACTGGCAAGCTGAGCCTAGTCGAGCATGTATCTGCTGAAGGAGAGCATCCACGCCATTTTGCTTTGACTCCAAATGGTGACCATATGCTCGTGGCCAACCGCGACACCAACAACATCGTTACGTTCAAAGTGGACAAGGCAAGTGGACGCTTGACCTACACCGGGCAACAAGTAACCGTATCCAAGCCAGTATGCGTACAGCCTTTTTACTTTTCTGTGTAAAAGGAGCGTTACATTTATATCATGCGGAGTGGTTAAGTGATAGTGATGCGAATAATGGTCGCTACGAGGACGGTGTATTCTTCCGAACGCTCCGCTTCTTGAGAACGATTCCGTCCTCTCCGCTGCTTTAGTGCTTTTGGCGACCATTTTTTTATGCAGAAACAATAAACGAATACGTTATATGTTGATGGTACTGATAGATTAACCAAGCATATAAAATTTTTTAGTAAAAACGGCTCGTAGAATAACCTACAGCCGTTTTTATTTTAGGACTTAGTCATTTCTAAAGAAGTCACTACCTACAAAAATAATATAAAATTTTATGGTTACAAATAAATACGAATAATCTTGGTAGCAAAAGGGTACATATGTTATAAGCGGGATAAGAACCCCTCAAGCACTCCGATAATGCAAATCTAGGACAAGCATTGTGAGTTCCATATAAGGGTTAGAGGCTTTAAATAAAAGTATTATATTTGGCCTAAGTATCATCTTAGCCCATTATTTTTATAGTGACGATATTATGAAAAATAAGAATGACAAGGATAAGCTGAGTAACGAAGCGGGCAGATGGATTTCGGAGAAGCGATAGCGTTCGCCTTTGGAGAAACCATCTGTTGCGTAGTGGGCCTCACAGACCGATAAGAGTATATAAAGGAGAGATTCACATGAAAATTATCATTACACAACAGGAAGCCGTCGACAAAGGAATATGGACAGAGATCATGGGGATGTTTGCTGTAACCAAAGAGGACGAAGTATGGCAAAATGAAGAGTTTATTCTCACCGAAGAACAGGCACGTCAGGTCGGGTTATTAAGATAGCAAAGATAAATAAGACATGTTATCAAGTTTTAAGACCAAGTCTTAAAAAATCGTAACTTCTTTTTTATGTATCTGATACACTTTTTAAGCGTGCAACGTTTATGATAAGTACACAAGGGTAATGAAGCTTACAGACACCGTGTACATACCCAAACGGCAAGGAGAGATCAGACATGATGAAACTAGCTTCGAAATGGACCGTATTGGCTTTAATGATGATGCTGATTACGACGGCAGGGGCAACAGCGCAAGGCTATACACCCGTAACACCTGCTGAAAATCAGGAGACCGTATATATAAACCAAATGGAGATTCGTGACGGACAGATTTATTTGTCGGCAGACCCGATTGAATGGTATGAAGGCGCGGCAGCTGACAAAGCATTATTGGAGCATGAAGGAAATACAGGATTGGATGGAGCTCCAGATGGCTACTACATCGTAAACAATTCCGTGCAAAATGACGTGTATCAGGTTGCACCAGATGCTTCGGTAGAGGTGCAGATTTATGATCACACGGGTAATATAGAAGATACAGACGTGCAATGGAATGAATCGATTCCTCTGGCACAGTTTGAGAAAGATTTTGCTAAAAAGGACGTTCTGGACCTCAGTCAATTTCCATACCATGTTACGCTTCGTGAGGGTAAAGTTGTAAAAATCGTGCAGCAATTCATTCCTTAAAATAGAAGTAATCTCATTTCACAAACACGTGCTTTCACTTGATTATAGATCAGGGGAGCACGTGTTTTTTATACTTTATAACAAAAAAGAGGATATCCAGCCCATATAGGGCGCGGATATCCTCTTCTCTTCATAATATATGATTAGAACGATTTTGCTGTGTCCACTGCACGTTGTACGGCAGAAGCAACGATTTCTTGTGCTTGATCTGGAGCTTGGTTATGTCCTTCCAGAACAACTTTCACGATGTCTTTCACTCCGAAGAAGGATAAGATGTTGTTCATGTAGTTCAAAGACATTTCAGCTGCAGCAGCTGGTCCTTCGGAATAAACGCCGCCTCTTGCATTCAACAGGGCTACTTTAGTTTCAGTTACGAGACCAACTGGACCTTCAGCAGTGTATTTGAATGTTTTACCAGCTTGGTTCAGGTAATCAATGTACGTATGCAGTACAGCTGGAATCGTCATGTTCCAGAGCGGGAAAGCAAATACGACTTTGTCTGCTGCCAGAAATTGATCCAGGTAGCCATTAGCGATGTTTGCCAGGCGAGCTTCTTCTGCGTTCAGCTCCATGCCTCTAGCGGATTTGAACGTGCCGTTGATCATGTTAGCGTTCAAATAAGGAAGCTCAACGGAGAACAGGTCCAGCTCAGTGATTTCATCAGTTGGGTGGGAAGATTTGTAGCTTTCTACGAAGGCGTTATACAATTTAACTGTTGCAGATTCTTCAGCTGTACGATCATTAGCTTTGACAAATAATACTTTAGACATGATTTATTTCCCCCTAAGTAAGTTGAATAAGTAAGTTAAGTTAGTAAGTTACCACGTAATATTACAATATAAAGATAATATCTGTCAACACTTTTATATTAAATTTACTTTGAAAAGCTACTTTATTTTTTACACTGTAAATTTTACGTGTTTCTTTTGCAAAATATCAGTTTTGCGGTAAAATTTAAATGTAAAGTCTAATGAAGAGAATGGTTTGAGTAGGCGAAGAAGAAAATGAACATGGTGTCTGCAAGATATGGCACAATAGTTGAACGAAAAAAGGTGAGTAGCTTGAAGATAGGTTTTTTTGATTCAGGATTAGGTGGAATTACAGTATTGTCCGAGGCACTAAGACGTTTGCCAAACGAAAATTTTGTATACATGGCGGATACGCTTCATGTGCCTTACGGGACGAAAACTCCCCAAGAGGTGCTTGGTTATGTCAAGGATTCAGTAGAAACGATCCTTAAAGAAGATGTTAAGGCATTGGTCATTGCCTGCAATACGGCTACAAGTATCGCGGTTGCGGAGCTAAGGAAGGAATATCCTATTCCGATTATTGGTATGGAGCCAGCTGTGAAGCCAGCGGTCGAGATGAACCGAGCCAATGGTAAAAGAGTTCTGGTGTTAGCCACACCATTGACGTTGAAACAATCCTGTTATGCAGCGCTGGTATCCAGGGTTGACGATCATGGGAGCGTGGACTCACTACCTCTGCCGGAGCTAGTACATTATTGCGAACAGTTGAATTTTGACCGGGCAGAAATGTTCGAATATTTTAACCGTGAGCTGTCTTCGTTCAATCTCGACATATATGGCACGGTGGTATTGGGATGTACTCATTATCCTTTTTATAAGGAAATTCTAAGGGAACTACTACCTTCTCATATTCAGTTAATTGACGGGAGCCAGGGAACAGTTAGGCGGTTGAAACAGGTGTTGTCTGAGCGTAATTTGCTGGAACCTTCGCCAAAATCCGGTCCATCGCAGGAGGGACACATTACATTTCTATGTTCTAGTCAGGATGAGGCCTATGTGCATAAGATGGAGCGGGCGCTTGAAATCTATGCGGAGCATGAAAAGATTTATTTTTAAAAGAAGAGTGGCTGGCGAACGTGTGGGAGCTAAATGAAATATCCAAGTCGCCAGCCGCATTGTGGATCAGATGCATGGAGGGAGGCGTGAGATGGATGTTCAACTGATCCTGAATGAGCTTCACGAAACGGGCGTGCTTGAAAGCCGTATGCGAAATCTCAAACCACTGACCGGCGGAACTTCGAGCAAAGTGGTAGTTGTCATGGACGGAACTAAGCTGCGATACGTGATTAAGCAAAATAATCCCGCTGTCGTAGAAGCCGAGGCAGAATTCTTACATACCTATGTACAGATTGAGAAACTATCGCGTTTGGTTTATGTAGATCCGTTGCACCGTTATTTGGTATACACGTTCAGGTCAGGGTTCACACAGTATCAAGGAAGAAACAAAAGCGATTTGTTGCTTCGTCTGGCAACGGAGGTGATCTCGCACTACAAGCCTCTGTGGGGTACATAATTTTGTGTTTACCGAAAACGGCACATTGACGGGTATTATTGACCCTGATCCAGTGGTAGGAGAACCTCTGTATGATCTGATATACGCCTTTTGTTCTTCACCGGATAGGCTGACCGTCGATACTATTTTGCCTGCCTTAGAGAAGCTTGAGCCGGAGATGACAGGGGAATACGAGCTGAACAGGGACGTGTTACTGGGATTATACTTTCGTATAGCTACCTGCATTCGCCATCATCCTAAAGACCTCGATAAATATACAGAAGCGTGGACCTACTGGCTAGACAGGGTACGCTGAAAGGAATAGGGAACATGAGCATACAAGGGTGGAATCATATTTGCTTTTCGGTGTCTGATTTGGGAGAAGTCTATACATTTCTATCAAAAAGTACTAGAGAATATCAAAAAACTTGATTTTCAACCCAATGCAGATAGATGCAAGCAACAGAAATAATACTCCACTCCAGGTAATCAGGTGTGTTCCCATCTGTGATAGAAACCATCCGCCTAGGGTGGTGCCAATCGTGACACCTAAATTTGCAAAGGAGACAAACAAGCTATTAGCAAATTCAGGTGCTTCTGAGGCCTCCGAAGTTAACCAAGTTTGACTTACAATCAGACCGCCGGTAAAAACAGCCCCCCATATAATTATTATTATAATCATGGGAATGTAGTAACTCCCGATATAATATATCAGAAAATAGATGGACCCAAGCACAAGGGGATAAAAAATAATTGTTTTTACCATGTTTCTGCTTAAATATTTAGCGGTTTGCATATTGCCAATGATACCGCTCGCGCCAAAAAGAATTAACATGATACTTACTATTTTACCGCTCATACCTGTCACTACTTCGAGATATTCAGCAAAATAGGAATAGACAGAGTATAAGGACGCTAAGATAAAACAAGCGGCTGCGACGTTAAGCCATAGTTGTGGTTTTGCCAAAACATTCAATTGTTTGCCAAAGGTCAACTTTCCCTCAACCGGTAGAGATGGAATAAAAAATAAAATTCCAAGTAGTGCAATTGCATTGATGACTGAAGAAAAAAGAAATGCAGCTTCAAGTGAAAACTGATCCCCAATAAAAGATGTGACCGGAACCCCTAATACCATCCCTATAGTTAACCCGTTAAAAACTTTAGCCACCGCTATGGCACTTTCTTCTTTTGAAACAGAGCTTGCAGCTGCTGCAAATGCTACAGAGAAATAAACTGGATGAAGAAAAGCGGGTAAAAGTCGAAACATCATCAAGGCATTATAACTCGGAGCAAAGGCGGAAAAAAGATTAGAAATTGTAAAAACAACAAGTACGCCAGCCAAAATTTTTTTTTCGATTTATTCCAGAAAATAAAAGAGTCATGAACGGACCGGAAATTGCAATGATCAAAGCAAACATGCTTACGAGCATACCTGCCTGAGATGCACTTATTTGGAAATTGGTGGTGACTTTAGGCAAAATGCCCACTATGCCAAATTCTGTATTTGTAATGCCAAATACGCCGAGAGCAATAGCATATGTGGGAAATGACTTATTCAAGCGCAAGTGAGATCATCCTTTCATTATATAATATGAACTAATCGCATTTGTTTAGTTTGTATTTAGATAGAAACTCTTAAACACCAAATGAAAAACAGCAAAGAACTCATTCCATTTGATGTATTGTGAGTTTTTAATAGAGAAAATCTGTTCTACTTACTCGGAAAATTCTTGCTTTAATTGGTAATTGTTTTCCATCTCCTTATACGTCACGATTTTATCAGCGAGTAAATCAAGATTATTCTGGAGTTCCATTATTTTCTTTTGAACTTCTTTATAGTGTTCTTCGAGAAGAATCCTCCTTGCAGTTAGAGTTGAATCACCTTGCCTCCGAAGTTCGGCGATTTCTAGCATTTTGGTAATCGACATTCCAGTGGCTTTAAGACGAGTTAGAAACTTAATCCAAGTAACGTCCGCTGAAGAATAACAACGATACCCATTTTCATTGCGATCAATGGAACATAGAAGACCTATATTCTCATAATAGCGAAGGGTGTGGACACTAAGACCTGTAACAGTTGCGACTTGTCGAATGGTTAATAACTTTTCCATGAAACAAAGTATATACCTTTGAGTAAACTCTAGTGCAAGTCTTTTTTGTTATATTGATATCTGTAATAGTTGTAGTAGGTCATGTACGACTTGATTTCTCGTTTAACTTCGTCCAGGGGTACATGTTTTTGCCCTTTGAGACCCACCTATATGATAGCCAACTTTAAACCGAGTCTGGTTTATGCGTATCGCCAATCATGCCTCTTTTGGAAAAAAATTCGCAAGAGAACGCTTCCATTATTCGGCGTCGGAGCTGTCAAAGTCCATCCCAGCCGGTGAAGCACTTCCAGCAACCGCGTAGGAACATGCAAAGATTAGGATAGCCCATGTTTTGCACTGCTGTCCCGAATTTCTAACTGATGCGATATGGACCAGTGGACAGCCGCCAATTCCTGTCCTCTAATAAGCTTAATGAGATTGCGGGCGGCGACCATGCCCAGTTCGGATGCTGAATATCGGACAGTTGACAATTTAGGCCGGATTATTGTAGCCATATCAATGTCGTCAAATCCCAAGAAGGAGACCTGTTCAGGTATTTTCACCCCATTCTCGGTCAGAAAGTTCATAGCGCCTATGGCAATTCGGTCCGTCGCGCAGAACACCGCACTAGGCAATGGGCCTGAATGATACAGTTTTCTCATCGAGGTTACGCCATCTTCAACTGAAAAGCCGCTTTCCAACACACGTTCAGGACGTACTGGCAGGTGAGCGGCCTTCAATGCCTGTTCATAGCCCAAAAAACGCTGATTGCCCACTGAAATATCCCCCGCTGCTCCCCGCAGCATCGCGATATCCTGATGTCCCTGCTGAATTAGATAAGTTACCGCTTCAAAAGCAGCCGTTATGTTGTCAACATGTACGGAAGGAATGGATTGGTCTCGAAAATCCCGTCCGACAAGGATGCAGGGAATTCCCGCCGCTTCAATGAGCGCGAATAGCGCATCCCGGATTCCGCTTACCGATATGATAATTCCGCTCGCCTGCATTTCACGGAACATATTGTAATAGTGTATTTCAGAGTCCGCGTCCCCCCCTGACAAGGCGATTATGACATCGAAGCCGTATAGATGCGCTACTTGATTGATGCCTTCAACCATGTCATCAAAGACGTTGTTTTTAATCTCGGGCAGAAGTACTCCAATCAGAGATGTATTATTCTTTACCAGTGTCCGTGCTATGGCATTTGGGCGGAATTGAGTGGCTTCAAGGACATCTAGAACTCGTTTGCGTATTTCACTGTTCACCGTCTGGCTATTATTGATCACTCTGGAAACCGTTGAAATGGAGACGTTGGCCATTCGAGCCACATCTTTTATAGTCATTTTCATTGTACACACCGACTTTCAAGCAAGTATTTATTTAGAAAAAGGTTCTCAAAGTGAATTGAATTTATTATATCAGTTTATTGAATTGTTTATTGAGTTTAACAAAGATTCCAGAGCAAAGAAAGCGCTTGACCTTGGTTTGTAGGGAGAGTATAATCAACTCCGGAAAACGTTTTCTAGCATTTTCTGGTCATAAATTATTGTTTTTACCAAATAACTAGCTGAATTCAAGGTATTTCAGCTTGTTTTTATGATTATAAAGAAAACGTTTTCCTTATGGCTTGGGATTGTAGAGAATAACAAGGGAAAAGGAGCATGAGCATGAGAAGTTCAAGCGATATTGTTGTAATGGGAAATGAGGCTTCAATGCAGACCGGTTCAAATATTACGCTGAAAGAAAAGATGGGTTATGGATTCGGTGATTTTGCCAGCCAGTTGCTGTTTGCCGCCGCAATGACTTTTCTGTCCTACTTTTACACAGATGTAATCGGGATCAGCGCCGGGGTCATTGGTACTTTAATGCTAGTTGCGCGTGTACTGGATGCGTTTATTGATGTCGCGATTGGGGCTTTGATCGATAAAACGAAGAGCAGACACGGGAAGGCCCGTCCTTGGTTACTGTGGATGTCCGGGCCATTTGCGTTGTCTGGAATTCTCTTGTTCACGGTTCCAAGTGGAAATATGACGATCACTATTCTATACATTTACGTTACCTATCTGCTGATGAACATTATCTATTCCAGCATTAATGTCCCTTATGGTGTGCTTAATTCCATGATAACGCAGGATTCTTACCAGCGCTCTCTGCTTAATATTTTTCGTATGTCTCTGGCGAATATTGGTGCCTTGCTAATTAATTTTTTCACCCTTCCGTTAGTGAAGTCGTTCGGCGGCGGTCAAAAGGGGTGGATTTTCACCTTTATTCTGTTTGGTTTGCTCGGAACCTTCTTATTTCTCGTTACCTTCTTCAGTACCAAGGAAAGGGTTACTCCATCTGTTGTACAGAAGCCAATTCCGTTTGGACGTGCTTTTGGAGCGCTGATGCGTAATAAGTATTGGAAATTGATTCTTGGGTTTGCTGTGGTCTATTTCATAAATAACTCACTGGGCACAGGTATGAATATTTACTACGCACGTTATGTGTTAAAAGACGCCAATCTGATTGGGGTGCTCGGCATATCCTTACTCCTTCCTTCCCTGCTTGGTTATCTGTTATTGCCTCCCGTCGTCAAGCGGATCGGGAAACGAAATTCATCCATTATCGGAAGTATCCTCCTGATTGTGGGATCGCTTGTTATTGCCGTCAGTCCCGCAAGTCTTATGGCGGTCTGCCTGGGACTCGTTATTAAAGCCCTTGGACATGCCGCTATTCTCGGAACCTTCTTTGCCATGTTGTCAGATACCATTGAGTATGGCGAATGGAAGACAGGGATGCGCACCGAAGGACTGGTGTACAGTGCGGGTAGTTTCGGCACAAAAGCGGGAGGCGGTTTCGGAGCGGCACTCATCGGTTGGGGACTGGCATTGGGAGGATATGCTGGTGGACAAGCTACAATCAGTGCCACAGCGCTAGCGTCTATTCATTTCATGTTTATCTACGTTCCAATTATCTTGGCTGCCCTGCAAATTTTATTGCTGGCATTTTACAACCTAGATAAATTATTTCCGGGTATTGTCAAAGAGCTTGAATTCTTAAAAAACGCTAAATAAGGAGAGGAAAGCAAATGGAGAAGAAATGGTGGAAAGAAGCCGTATTCAAACCATTATCCACTAAAATCTCTCTAATTCTTTGCTTCCTTTATATTGATGATCATTTCCCCTACTAAAAACAAAACACTTTGCTTAAAAATTCGAGAGTGCTTTATCCCTTCTACTTCCTTTTGAGTTTCTATTCTTTGAATCTCATATTTATCAGAACTATAAGGTAGGTCAACTAAGGTTATGAAGCTCAATGATCTGAGAAGCCCCTACCTGTGGGCTTAGGAAACGTTAGCTGAATAAAAGAGCGGTAGTCTAGAATTTTAACTATAAAAACCGACGATGTTTTTTTCTTGACCAGTTCAAAAAAGGACTATAACATCAATCTTGATGATGTTATAGTCCTTTTTTGATAAGAAATTATTATTTTAACGAGGCATAAACTCTAGGGCGTGTCTTCAAAGTGTTTAAGTAGGAATATATTGGTTAAAACCATTAAATGAGTACACGATATGAAATTCAAGATCAACAATGGCGGCAGATTCAAGATCTTTTTCCACCTGAACGAAAACCACAAGGAGGACGTTCTGCAGTGGACAATCGAATCATGTTGAATACCACGCTTATCAAGCTGAGAACTTTCAATTTCACCATTTTGCCCGGACGAGAACGGAATGAACAGGACAAAAGGTCGGTCTATTTTACAGATCCAGACGGACATAAGTTTGAATTCCACACAGGACAATTGCAGGACCGCTTGGAATATTATAAAAAAGATAAAAAGCATATGACATTTTATGATTGATTAATTGACGTGTAGGTATTAAGTAATAATTGGGTCGCATTTAGGAGGAATACGGAAGGATGTCACTTTCTCAGGAAAACGGTTCCAAGCAAGCACAAGTCGTTAAAACAATGACGGTTTTTGCAATCACTTGGCCGATCTTTATAGAGATGTTGTTTCACATTTTGATGGGTAGCGTGGATACGTTCATGCTAAGCCATGTTTCTGATGAGGTTGTATCGGCTGTGGGGGTGTCAAGACAGTTGATTGAATTTACGATTATACTGTTCAATCTGCTTGGTCTTGGTGTAGGTGTGATCATTGCTCAGCTATTGGGGGCGCAAAAGCATGTGGATGCAAGCCGTGTTACGGCTTCGGCACTAACCTTTAATCTGGTGTTTGGTCTGGCGCTGAGTTTGATGTTTATTGTGAGCCGGGATTTTTTGCTATCTTTTTACCATATTACCCCGACGATCAAGGAAAATGCAGAGATCTATATGATGCTGGCAGGGGGTTCGCTGTTTCTGGAAGCGCTTATGCTAACCGCAGGTCCGGTTATTCGATCGCATGGTTTTACTAAAGATACGATGATCGTGGGCATTGGTATGAATATTTTACATATTGTAGGAAATGCATTGCTCATTTATGGCTGGTTTGGTCTGCCGCAAATGGGAGTGGCGGGAGCAGCGATTTCAACGGTTATTAGCCGTGCTGTAGCATGTGTCTGGATTTTTCTACTGCTGTACAAGCGTGTAAGTGCGCCGATTCGCATACGGTATTATGTACAGCTCCAATGGAGTAAGCTGGTAGCCATCCTGAAGATTGGTATTCCTGCTGGGCTGGAATGGTTGTCTTATCAACTTAGCCAAATGATGGTGACCCGGTTTGTCAGCTTTATGGGTACAACGGCGATTGCAACTCATTTTTATACGAATACGATTGTATACTTCTTTATGGTATTTGGAATGGCCGTAGGTGAGGGGACAGAGATTATTGTTGCCCGCCTGATTGGAGCAGGAGACAAGGAAAAGGCCTATCATCAACTTTTACGGAGCCTGAAATGGTCTTTGGTCATTACGATTGCTGTGATCGTGGTAGTATCCTTTTTCCGATATGAAGTGATGGCGATCTTTACAGATGAGCCGGCGATCATTCAATTAGGGGCAGCGATTTTGCTATTCTGTATATTGCTGGAGCCGGGCCGTGTGTTTAATCATGTTGTCATTAACTCCTTGCGAGCAGCGGGAGATGTTCAGTTCCCGTTAATGATGGCCATTATTTCAATGTGGGGGATTAAAATCCCGCTAGCATATGTGCTGGGCATTTATATGGGATATGGTGTGCTGGGTGTGTGGATTGCACATGCCTGCGATGAGTGGGTACGAGGCATTTTCCACTATTTACGCTGGAAGGGGCGGAAATGGCAGCATAAATCGCTGTTATCTAAGGCTGAACTTCAGGCGGAATCAGTCTAAGGCTGAAAGAGATTCTACAACAGACATTCTCCAAGCGAATTGGGGGATGTCTGTTTTTTTTTTTTTTTTACAAAAATAAGCAAAATGGGGATGTTCAAACTTTCCAAAAATTGCTAGAATATAGTAACCTCGAACGTAGTAGAGGTTTTCAAATTTTTCAAAGTTTCAAAGTTTCAAAGACGGATGGTTTCCGATTGAATCCATGAAGGAGGGAATAGGATGGAACGTAAAGTGCATATCATTCCTTACCAAGTGATCAAGCAGGAGCAACAAGTGAATGAAATACCGCGAGGGGTAGAGCTGATTCAGGCTCCTGCGGTATGGAACCAGACTCGAGGCCGAGGCGTGAAGGTGGCGGTGCTGGACACGGGCTGTGATTCGGACCATCCTGATTTGAAGGCGCGCATTATTGGCGGCCGGAATTTCACGGATGATGATCAAGGTAATCCGGAAATTTTCAAGGATTACAACGGTCATGGTACGCATGTGGCGGGAACTATTGCGGCAGCAGAAAATGCGGATGGTGTCGTGGGTGTTGCTCCAGAGGCAGACCTGCTCATCATCAAAGTGCTAAACAAGCAGGGCTCCGGTCAATATGACTGGATTATTCAAGGCATCTATTATGCGATTGAGCAAAAGGCAGATATCATATCGATGTCACTTGGCGGTCCCGAGGATGTGCCAGAGCTTCATGAAGCAGTAAAAAAGGCTGTAGCTAGCCAAATCTTAGTCATCTGTGCAGCTGGAAATGAGGGAGACGGTGACGACAGAACGGACGAGCTCGGCTACCCCGGCTGCTATAATGAAGTGATCAGCGTAGGTGCTATCAACTTTGATAGGCATGCCTCAGAATTCAGTAATTCAAATAATGAGGTGGATTTGGTTGCACCGGGAGAAGATATTTTGTCCACCGTTCCGGGCGGCAAATATGCGACCTTTAGCGGAACTTCGATGGCTACTCCGCACGTAGCAGGTGCATTGGCGTTGATTAAGCAGCTGGCGAATGCGAGCTTTGAGCGTGATCTTACAGAACCGGAATTATACGCACAACTCATCAAACGCACGATTCCACTCGGCAATTCTCCTAAGCTGGAGGGCAACGGTCTACTGTACTTGACGGCAGTGGAGGAGCTCACCCGCATTTTCGACGCACAACGTGTAGCTGGAATACTCACTACAGGATCATTGAAGGTTAAATAAACCGTAACTTCAGCTTCGGATATATAGCGGCTCTCCTAAAGGGAGGGTCGTTTTTTTGGATTTCAAATCTTAGGAAAAACTCCATTTACATTGCATTCAAATGTCGGGTAACATATACCTCAAAGATAGGCATGAGTCAGAAGTGGAGGATGAATATGAACGATATCATGGCGCAAGCTAACGAGCTTAGACGAACAGGGCAAGCAGAGAAAGCACGTAAGCTTCTTTTAAAGGCATTAGAACAGCAGCAAAATGATGCAGAATTGTGGTATCAGACAGCTTGGACACATGATTCATTGGGCTTAGAGAGGGAAGCGGTTGCCTATTATGAAAAAAGCCTAGGTATGGCGTTATCCGCAGAATCAAGGAAAGGAGCCATCCTGGGATTAAGCAGTACATATCGTGTATTGGGAGATTACGCCAAGGCGAAAGAGTGGTTGGACACAGGAATGAACGAATTTCCGGATTACAGACCGTTTCGGGTATTTTACGCGATGGTGTTATACAATCTGGGGGAATACGGGAAAGCCATGCAGGAGCTGCTAATGGAGGTGGCTGAGACGACCTCGGATTTATCTACACAGGAGTACTCACGTGCTATTCAATATTATGCAGATAAACTGGATCAGATCGAGGCATAGGTGAACCGGAGTGAGAGCATAAGCAGTAACGTATATATATGCTCGTACATAAAAAGATCACAGTCAGAGAGCAGTAATTCTCTTCCCTGACTGTGATCTTTTACTGTTTATTGTTTAGCTATAGGGTCCGTAACTTGATGAGTTATATAACTGTGATTACTGCGCACCTTCAGTAACGGCAATTTCTTTCTCCAGGTTTTCTCTGGACAGGTTGGCCTTCAAGTAATCCGGGGTATCGGGCAGGACCAGATGCAGATTGGATTTTTGACAAATGCGGATGGTACACTTTTCGACGATAAAATCAAAGACATGCCCGCCACCAGTGCGTTCATCGTTAATAAAATGCAGATGAAATCCGGCTACCCCAATACCTTGAGCATAGGCAGGTGTCCAAAAACCTGTAATCACGCCGGAAGCCTCATTAAAAGTGAAGGTAGGCTGTGACTTGGTCGCTTCGATAAAAGGTTTGTATGGTTTAACTTGGTGAGGCACGGTCCGTGTCTTTACTTCATGAAAAGTGCCATCCATACGGAAGGCATAGAACAGATTACGGCTTGGAAACAACGTTAACAGCAGAGCTTCCAGCTCTTCACGATGCATAGGGCGGTCAATAGTATATGTGAAATCTTCCTGGAAAAAGGTGACGGTGGAAAAAGGTGTAGTTTCTTCCGGTTTTACGCGATGGGCCGTACCGTCTGGAAGCAAGTGATAAAATTCACCATCGAACGCGATCATCTCGCCATTCAGTTGATCAAAGGTACCAATTCCGAAATCCCCGTGCTTTTGTAACTCCTCAAAGGCAACAACTCCGTCATAAAGACCATCTAATAGAGCAAGCATAGTGGAGGTTTGGTAAATATCATGATCAGCTTCTTGCTTGGTTTCCAATTGCGCAACGGTCATGGCAATACACTTCCTTTTATAATTGTATGCATTTATTTTCTTTCTTTTTCAATAATAAACGTAAAATTTCAGTAAATAACATGAATAACTCAAAAAAATCATAAAAAAAACGTTATACTCCATAATTGTCATAAAGCCGTCACGAGTGAGGCTTGGTTAAGGTTAGTTTAATTGGTTAGGCAGCAGTTTACGTCCCAACTGGATGTTATCCTGATAATCAATCGGAATATCGACGACCACAGGACCATCGGTATGAAGTGCCTGCTGCAATACACTTTCTAGTTCTTCAGGAGAGTGCACGCGTAATCCAGTGGCGCCGAAGCTTTCAGCATATTTCACTACATCAACATCTCCAAATTTTACACCAGACGTTCTTCCGTATTTAATCTGTTGTTGAAAAGCGACCATGTCATAGGAACCATCTCTCCATACGATATGCACCAACGGTGAGTTAAGACGTACGGCGGTTTCGAGCTCCATGGATGAAAAAAGAAATCCTCCGTCTCCAGAAATAGAAACGACTTTGTGACCGGGATTGACGAGCGTGGCAGCAATCCCCCAAGGCAGCGCTACGCCTAGCGTCTGCATTCCGTTGCTGAATAGAAGGCGCCGCGGTTCATACGAACGGAAATATCGTGCCATCCAAATATAGTGTGAACCGACATCACAGGTGACTGTGACGTTATCATCAATCAGGCTGCGCAGTGTACGAATAAATTGCAATGGATGAATCAGAAAATCATGCTTGTGTGCGGGAACAGCCGCTTGCTCGTTTAGATCATGGCGCAGACGATTCAATTGTTCGCAGGAGGATTTAGGTAGCTTTAAGGTAGGTAATTCTTCTGCAAGGCTACCCACAATCAGGGCTATATTTCCGATTAGCTCGTAGTCCGGTTGATAATCATGATCAATATCGGCTTGATGGTCATCCAGATGAATGAGTGTTCGGTTTGCCGGAATGTTCCAGTTTTTTGGATCGTATTCGATAGGATCATAGCCAATCGTCAGTACCAAATCTGCGGCTCCAAGAAGCATATCACCCGGTTGATTGTGGAACAGACCCACTCTTCCAAAATAGTGGTCTTCTAGTTCACGGGAGATGGCTCCAGCGGCCTGGAAGGTTTCGACAACAGGCAGATCTGTATCTCGGATGAGAGCACGGATAGCTGCGGTGGCTTCAGGCGTGCTGGCTTTCATGCCGAGAAGAAGTACGGGCAGCTTGGCTTTTTTGATTTGCTCTGCGACTTGTTTGATGAGTCCGGCGGGTGCGGTTCCGAGTTGGGGAAGAGAAACCTTCTCAATGACTGTTACTTCAGATGACGAAGTCAACACGTCCTGCGGCAGGCTGACGAATGTGGCTCCAGGCTGGGCTGAGGTCGCAATTCGAAATGCATTAGCAATTGCTTCCGGTACATTATCAGGATGTTCTACTTCTACACTGTATTTGGTGATGGGCTCGAATAGTCCGGCGTTATCCATAGATTGGTGCGTGCGTTTCAAGCGTTCAGATCTTGGGACTGCACCCGCAATGGCGACGACAGGATCACTTTCTGCATTAGCGGTGACAAGTCCTGTCGCCAAGTTAGATGCGCCTGGACCTGAGGTAACAATGCATACGCCCGGTTTACCGGTTAATCGACCGACTGCCGCTGCCATAAAGGCGGCATTTTGTTCATGACGACATACGATCAATTCGGGCCCCCGATCTTGAAGAACATCAAAAACAGAATCGATCTTGGCACCTGGAATGCCAAAAATATGGGTAACCCCTTGCTTGATCAAGCAATCGACAACAAGGTCGGCTCCTTTTGTATCGGATATAGTTTTAGTTTGAACAGCTTGCACTTTTGTACTCAATGCTACCACCTCTTCTTCTTCTCTGTGAAATAACTAATGAAATACTTTTAATGTAAATCAATGGATGTATATTGCAATTATAATACAATAACTGGTATTTTCAAGAAAGAAATTTTCAGAAAAAAAGAGAAAAATATATAAAACGTTTTCAAAGTTTGATCTATCAAGGAAAATTAAAATTGTGGAATTTTCTTGTGGTGTCGGTCATCGAGAAGGTATAGAACAGATCTGTCCCAAATGGAGGCAGATCATTTTTATCCGCTCACATGATAAAAATCACTTTCCTCTACAAAGGATAGCGGTTACAATGTAATTGTTGTTAACGTAAACATTAAATTTAAGGTGAAGCAAACCAGTATGACATGATGTACAGGTATCATATTATAGTTGTATTGTCCTGTACAAATCATATGGATTTCCCACTGCTATGGGGAATGTAATTGTTAAAAGGCAAGTAGTATCTCGAACATTATTGTTAACGTTAACAAATTGCTAGGAAACACGATTACAGAAGGGATGAGAAAGTAATGACCAAAACGTTTTTAGACGAAAACTTTTTGTTGAGCAATCCAACGGCTGAAACCTTATATCATCAGTATGCCAAGGATATGCCGATTATTGACTATCATTGCCATTTAAGTCCACAAGAAATTTATGAAAATAAAAAGTTCAAGAATATTACGGAAGCCTGGTTGTACGGAGATCATTACAAGTGGAGACTTATGCGGGCCAATGGGGTTGAGGAACGCCTGATTACGGGGGATGGTGAAGATTATGACAAGTTTTTAGCTTGGGCCAAAACCGTACCTACACTAATCGGCAATCCGCTGTACCATTGGACGCATTTGGAGCTTCAACGCTTTTTTGGTGTCTATGAGCTGCTGAATGAACAGAGCGCACCTGTAATCTGGGAAAAGGTAAACCAAAAGCTGCAGGGAAAGGGCTTTGGCGCACGAGATCTGATTGTGAACTCGAAGGTAACTGTGGTGTGCACCACGGATGATCCGACGGACCATCTCGAATACCACAAACAAATCAGCAAGCTGAACGATTTCCCAGTGGCAGTGCTGCCAAGCTTCCGCCCCGACAAAGCTTTGGAAATTAATCGCGAAACTTTCCAGCCTTGGGTGACTCGGTTGGGTGAAGTCAGTGGACTGGATGTTTCTGGCCTGGAAGGATTTTTGAATGCGCTGGCGAGCCGGGTGCGCCATTTCCATGCTGCTGGAGGTCGGGTATCTGATCATGCGCTCGATACTGTTGTCTATGAAGAAACGACACTGGAGGAAGCAGCAGCCATATTCAGCAAGGCGCTGGAGGAAGGCCATGTGACTCCTTTAGAGGAGGCGAAATATAAATCGTACGTTTTGGTTTTTCTTGGCAAACAGTATGCAGAACATGGCTGGGCTATGCAATACCACATTCACGCGCTGCGTAACAACAACACGGCTATATTCCGTCATTTGGGACCGGATACAGGCTACGATGCCGTAAATGATGGCTCGATCGCTCGTCCATTGGCGGCATTGCTGGACGCACAGGAGATGGCAGGAGGATTACCGAGAACGATTTTGTATTCGCTTAATTCGGTTGATTATCCAGTACTGGCAAGTCTCGCGGGCTGCTTCCAATCCGGTGGAACTGTAGGGAAAATCCAGTTTGGCACGGCATGGTGGTATAACGACCACATCGAAGGTATGCAGGAGCAGATGAAGTTGCTGGCTAACTACGGGGTGCTGTCCCGCTTTATTGGTATGCTGACGGATTCCCGTAGCTTCCTGTCCTACACACGCCATGAATATTTCCGCCGTATACTGTGTGACTTAATTGGAACGTGGGTTCAGGAGGGTAAGGCGCCTGCGGATCTGGAACTGCTCGGAGCAATGGTACAAAATATTTGCTACAATAACGCGGAGCAATATTTTAATTTCCCAACGGTTGTTCATAGTAAGTGAAGTTATTGCCTAGGTGAGAACTCACTAACTTCATAGAAAGAGCTCTTGCCAGGAGCTTGTTTCAAAACTCCCGGTAAGAGCAATTGAAAACAAAATAGTTATCAACTGAGGATTTTGCAAAAATCTCATAAGCGACTTCCAATGAACAAGATATAGATCGAAATGGTTTAGTTCGTCTATATTTTGCACTTCGGAGCGACTGGAATCGAATTTTGCAAAATCCTGAACTAATTATGTGAAAATAATTACAAACATAGAGGGGTGTGTAGGTATGGGAGTGCCTATCGTGCAGGAGAGCGTCCAAACTGACAACAAGACAGGCGAGCATATTAGCCTGAAAGAAAAGATTTCGTATGGTATGGGTGACTTTGGAAACGGATTCATGTTTGATTTGGGGCAGTTGTATTTGCTGAAATTTTTTACAGATGTAGCTGGGGTTTCTGCAGGAGCCGCCGCAGGCATTTTCTTGGTCAGCAAGCTGTTTGCCGCCGTCTGTGATCCCATTGTCGGGTCCTTTGTTGATTATCGCAAACATATCGGTACACGTGGAAAATTTAGACCTTTTCTTATCGTTGGAAGCGTTATCCTTGCAATTCTTACGATTCTTACCTTTATTTCGCCGAATATTTCGCCTACTGGAAAACTCATTTACGCTTATGCGTCCTATATGATCTGGGGAATTGGCTACTCTATTGTAAACATTCCATACGGCTCGCTGGGTGCCGCTATTACGCAGGATACTCATCAGCGTGCCTCATTGTCATCTTTCCGTCAGGCGGGATCTCTGGGCGCATTATTCGTCACCAGTGTCGTTGTCATGCCGCTTATTTTACTGTTTCCTAACCATCATGTTGGCTATCCGGTTGTGATGGGGATTATGTCACTCATTGGTGTGATCGCTTTCATCATATGTTACCGAGGAACGAAAGAACGTATTATTAGCCAGTCCGGGCCAAAAGAGAAGCTATCTATAGGCGTTATCGTGCATACCTTTACGAATAACAAGCCTTTGCTGGTACTCGTTTTGATGACGATTTTCACCATATCCGCGTACAATATCAAGTCCGCACTGCTGATCTATTTTGCCGAATATAACTTGGGGCATGTAGAATTAATGGCTTATATGAATTTTATTATTATCGGTTCGTCGCTACTGGGTGTGTTATTCCTGCCCAAGCTGGTACGGCGCTTCGGTAAACGAAAAACAGCCATACTGGGGATGCTGGTTAGTGTCATTGCCGACTCCATTAACTTTTTTATGCCTTCCAATGTATACATTTTCACAATCCTGGCCAGTATTTCGTTCATTGGTATTAGTATTCCTAACGGGGTGACCTGGGCATTCGTGTCCGATATCATTGATTATGGCGAATGGTCATCCGGAGAGCGTAAAGAAGGGATTACTTACTCGTTATTTAACTTTTCACGTAAGTTGGCTCAATCCTTGTCTGGCTTTCTATCGGGTATTGGACTAGCGCTCATCGGGTATGTTCCGAATGTGGTTCAGTCCTCTGGAACGCTGCTTGGGATCAAGGCATTGCTTTGTCTCTATCCGGCTGTTGCCCTGGCTTTGGCCATGCTGGTCATCGGTAAAATGTACAAGCTGACTGACAGCAGACATGCAGAAATGGTTCAAGAGTTACAACGTCGACATGCGGATAACCGCGTATAATTTGTGAAAGTCTTCTTTTCCGGGCGGCTCCTGTGGTATGGTGGGTATATAATTTTTTTAGAGCCTCACTAAGGAAAGGATACGTATATGGCAGCTACCATTAAAGACATTGCCAAGTTGGCTAATGTTTCCCATACAACCGTCTCCCGGGCGCTCAATAACAGCCCGCTGATTAAAGAAGATACGAAACGCAAAATTATGGAGTTGGCAGAGCAACTCAATTACATTCCAAATTTTAATGCCAAAAGCCTGGTTCTCCAGCGCTCGCATACGATTGGCCTGTTTTTCACCAGTATTTCAGAAGGCACCAGCTCCAGTTTTTTTGCGGATACCATCCGTGGAGTTAATCATGTCATCGGGGTGGATTACAATCTGTTTGTGCGAGGGATTGACGATTACGCCGATTTTTCGGCCATTCACCGCAAGCGTTTTGATGGTATCATTCTGATGAGCCAGAGCGAGGCGGACAACCCTTTTATTTATCATGTGCTCGGTCAAGGCATTCCGCTTGTTGTACTGAATCGGCAGGTATCCGGGGCGGGGATTGTAAATGTGATTTCAAATGATAAGGAAGGGTCCTATGAAGCGGTCTCCTTTCTCGTTGAAAGTGGGCATGAACGCATTGCGATCATTGAAGGGGTAGAAGGCTTCAAGTCTACCCAGCAACGCCGCGAGGGTTTTATGAATGCGTTGATTGATAGTGGTAAGCCGATTCGACATGAATATATCGTGCAAGGCCATTATGATACTGAAAGCGGAAGCCAGGCAATGAAGCAACTGCTTTCCTTGCAGGAGCCGCCGACAGCGGTATTTTGCTCTAACGATGATATGGCTATTGGGGCAATGAATGCGGTATTCGAAAATGGCTTGAAGGTACCAGAGGATATCTCTGTCATTGGTTTTGACGATATCGGGTTCTCAATGTATACGACTCCACCGTTAACAACGGTCAAAAGACCGATTGAGCAGATAAGTGAGCGCGGAGCCGCCTGCATTCTGGAACGAATTCAGTCACCGTCCAATGAGGGTGAGCTTATATTTATGGAGACCGCGCTCATGAAGCGGAAATCAACGGCAGGCAGACCACGCTGAGTCTCGTTTAATTAACAGGCAGGCCAAAGGGGCAGAAACCATGCTAGATGTATGGTTTCTGCCCCTTTTAGGTTGAAGTGTGCTCTGCTTCGTCTGTATTTAACGAAAGAGATTGGTTTTAGCCAGTTCTACAATCTCGTCACCGCGTCCGTTCAGCATCGCTTTCATCATCCACAGTGTAAATCCTTCTGCTTGTTTAAGATTAATTTTGGGTGGCATGGATAGCTCTTGACGGTTCACCACCACGTCTACCACAACAGGGCCATCATGAGCCAATGCTTGCTGAATGGCATCCTCCAGCATTGTCGGATCTTCAACCCGGATGCCCTTGAGTCCCATGGCTTGCGCTACAGCACCAAAATCAGGATTCACCAGTTCCGTGCCGTTTTCCAGGAATCCGGCCGCTTTCATTTCCAGCTCGACAAAACCGAGAGCGCCATTATTGAAAACAATGACTTTGATAGGCAGCTGATGCTGCTTCAGGGTGAGCAGGTCGCCCATCAGCATCGTGAGTCCGCCATCGCCTGAGAGGGCAATCACTTGTCGGTCAGGCTCAGTGGCCTGCGCTCCGATCGCCTGCGGCAGGGCATTTGCCATCGTGCCATGGTTGAACGAGCCGAGAAGCCGCCGCTGACCGTTCATCTGCAAATAACGCGCCGCCCATACAGTGGGAGTACCGACATCACAAGTGAAAATAGCATTTTCCTGCGCGGCGTCACTGATGACCTTGGCGAGATATTGCGGATGGATCGGCGTATGACCTGGTTTACCGACGGCAAGATCATCCAACTCCTGGCGTACCTTGGTATAGTGGGAGACGGTTTTCTCTAGATGCTTGGAGTCATGCTCTGACGTTAAATGCGGTAGCAGCATTTCCAATGTGGCTTTTACATCCCCGCATAAACCATACGTCAACGGAGTACGTCTGCCGAGATGGGCTGGCTCTATATCTACCTGTAGGACAATCGCATCCTCAGGGTAAAATTGTCTGTAAGGGAAGTCTGTTCCGAGCATAAGCAGGACGTCACAATCCATGATCGCATGGTACCCGGAAGAATACCCGATCAGTCCGGTCAATCCAGCATAATAAGGGTTGTCATACTCCAGATATTCCTTGCCTCGCAGAGCGGATACCATGGGGGACTTTAGCTTGTCACATAACTGCATGAGCAAGTCGTGAGATTGTGCACAGCCAGCACCGCATAGTAACGTAATTCGTTTGCCTTTATTCAAATATTCGGCCAGTCGGGAAATTTCGGAAGCTGACGGATGCACTACAGGTGCAGTGGGATGGTAGACATGTTCAGGGACGGGTACCTTTTCCGCCTCCAAAGCTGCTACATCACCGGGAAGAACAATGACGGATACACCTGAACGTGAAATTGCCTGTTGAATGGCCATGGTCACCGTTCTGGGAATTTGACGCGGTGTCGTAATCACCTCACAGAAGTGACTGCATTCTCCGAAAAGATGCTCAGGATGGGTAGCTTGAAAATATTCACTTCCGATTTCGTCGCTTGGAATATGAGCGGCAATAGCCAGTACAGGCACCCGATTGCGGTGGCAATCATATAAACCATTAATCAGATGTAAATTTCCGGGACCACTGCTTCCAGCACATACAGCAATGCTGCCACTAAGGTCAGCATCTGCTCCAGCTGCAAAGGCAGCCACTTCTTCATGCCTTACATGAATCCATTCGATTTGACCGTTGCTGCGAATGGAATCAACCATATTATTTAGAGAATCTCCAACAATGCCATAAATCCGCTTGACCCCTGCATTGACCAAAACTTGTACAATAGTATCTGCGATTGTCTTCATAGATGTTCCTCCTGCCTAGTAAGTAGTGTTATCCTGCCCGTGCTTTCTTGCGTCTATTCTTCTGAAATGTATATAAGAGCAAGGTCTCGGGATAGGGTGATAGTTAGCCTTAACCGTCTTAGATCAGGTGCGAAACAACAGAAAAAGGACGATATACTTGCAGATTTTTATATAAACGTATATGTTAACGTGTTCATATTATTGTCATTATTATTTTTTTAAACTAAAAATGTTGATAAAACTATTTTGTTAACGTGTGCATTGTGATAAAATAACGATGAAATCATTATGGTAATTGTGGGAGGTTACTCCGGATGAAACAAGTAGATGAATTAGACCAATTAAACAGAAAAAGCTTTATCGTTACTGAACCACTTCCTGAGAGGGTGCTGCAATTCGGGGAAGGGAACTTCCTGCGTGCTTTTGTAGACTGGCAATTTGACAAAATGAATAAGCTGGCAGAATGGAATACGGGAGTTGTGATTGTACAACCGCAGCCAGGAGGCCTCGTGGAGAAGCTTAACGAGCAGGATGGCCTGTATACGGTTATTCTTGAAGGGATCAAGGATGGGAAGGCCATGAAGGAGCATACCGTTGTGGAGTGCGTCACTCGTGGGATTAATCCGTACGGTTCGGACTTTTTGGAGTATGAAGCATTATCCCAAAAGCCGGAGCTGCGTTTTGTCGTGTCGAACACGACGGAAGCGGGGATCGCTTATGCCCCAGAGGATCAATTGGGAGATCGTCCGCAAAAGAGCTTTCCAGGCAAGCTAGCCGCCTTTCTGTACAAGCGCTTTCAATTCTTCGGGGGCGATCAGAGCAAGGGATTGGTGATCATTCCGTGCGAGCTCATCGACCGTAATGGAGACGCTCTCAAGGAAATCGTACTGAAATATGCGGACCAATGGAAGCTTGGGGCTGAGTTTATTGCATGGTTGGAGGAATCGAATACGTTCTGCAACAGTTTGGTCGATCGGATTGTACCTGGTTATCCCAAAGACCGAATCCATGAAATTCAAGCAGAAATGGGTTACAAGGACGATTTGGTTGTTGTGGGTGAACAGTATCATTTATGGGTTATTGAAGGGCCACAGTGGCTTAAAGAAGAATTACCTGCGCATTTGGCCGGATTGAATGTACTGATTGTCGACGATATGGCGCCCTACCGTACACGGAAAGTACGCATTTTGAATGGAGCACATACGGCGCTTACACCTGTAGCTTATTTATATGGCCTGGACACGGTGGGGCAGGCGGTCGAGCATGAGATTATGGGAAACTTTATCCAGTCGCTGATTCGAGAAGAAATTATTCCGACGCTGGACTCGCCAGAAGCGGAATTGAATGTATATGCCGATGATGTTATTGAACGATTCCGTAATCCCTATGTAAGTCATTATGTTATGAGTATCGCACTAAATTCGGTGTCCAAGTTCAAGACACGGAACTTGCCATCTTTGCTCCAGTATGTGGAGCAACGTAAGGCGCTGCCTGTCAAAATCGTGTTTTCACTGGCGTCCTTGCTCGTATTTTACCGGGGTGACAGAAATGGCGAGTCGATTGCGTTGGCTGACGAAGCTGAAGTGTTGAGTACGTTTGGTGAACTGTGGAGTCAATATGACGGTACTCTTGCCGGGGCGAAGCAATTGACTGCGCTGGCACTTGGCCGGCAGTCATGGTGGGGTCAAGACCTGAATCAGATCGAAGGACTGGCTGAACAAACGGCACAGCACGTGTATGAAATTACAAGCAGAGGAATGAAGGAGACGCTCGATTCTCTAACCGGGAACAGCGTGCCCAGAGCATAAGCAAGGAGGAGACCGGAATGCTGGAATTCATTCAAATTCATGATCAAGATAACGTGGCTGTCGCCTTGCGTGATTACAAGCAGGGAGAGACACTGGCGTGGGGAGCACAAGAAGAACAACGGGTGGAGCTAGCCGAGGATGTAGCACGTGGGCATAAAATCGCCTTGCAGGATATACCTGAAGGTGGGTATGTTCTGAAATATGGATATCCCATCGGTCATGCCATTCAGCCCATTCAGGCAGGTCAGCATGTGCATACGCATAATACGAAGACGAACCTGACAGGCGTGGAGGAGTACACTTATAAGCCTAAGCCAGCTCCTCATTTATATGAACAGGAGAGTCGTACGTTTCAAGGTTTTCGGCGAAAGGACGGTCGTGTGGGGATTCGCAATGAGTTGTGGATTGTGCCGACGGTCGGCTGTGTGAACGGGATCGCTGAACTTATTTTAAACCGTTTTAAGCAGGAAGCTGGAGATATTTCACCTTTTGAAAATGCACTTGTGCTCAAGCATAACTATGGTTGTTCTCAGTTGGGTGACGATCATGCACATACACGCACGATTTTGATCGATGCCGTAAAACATGCGAACGCAGGTGGCGTACTTGTACTGGGTTTGGGTTGTGAGAACAATGAAATGAAAGAATTTAAGGAAGCCATCGGGGAATATGATTCGGAGCGGGTAAAGTTTTTGCTTTCCCAGGATGTGTCGGATGAAGTAGAGGAAGGGGTAAGGCTGCTCCACGAAATTTTTGCGGCCGTGCAAGAAGATCGACGGGAACCTGTACCTTTGTCTGAGCTCAACATCGGCTTGAAATGCGGTGGATCTGATGGCTTATCGGGTATTACTGCCAATCCATTACTCGGACGATTGTCGGATTATATGGCCGCGCAAGGTGGAACAACGGTATTGACAGAAGTACCTGAAATGTTCGGGGCGGAGACGATTTTAATGGAGCGCGCTGCCGATGAGCAAGTATTTAATAAGATCGTACATCTGATTAACGATTTCAAACAATATTTTCTGGATTACAAGCAGCCAGTATACGAAAATCCGTCACCGGGCAATAAAGCAGGGGGCATCACGACACTGGAGGATAAATCACTGGGCTGCACGCAAAAATCCGGGTCTTCCACGGTCACTGATGTCATTCAGTACGGGGAACGTCTCAAGACGAAGGGACTCAACCTGCTCAGCGCGCCGGGGAACGATCTGGTGGCATCTTCAGCTCTCGCCGCAGCGGGCTGCCAGCTCGTCATTTTCACAACCGGACGCGGTACGCCGTTTGGCTCCTTTGTTCCGACGATGAAGGTCTCAACCAACTCGCCGTTGTATAAAGCTAAACCTCATTGGATCGACTATAACGCTGGTTCACTGGTGGAGGATGTCAGTATGGAAGAAGCGCTCCGCAACTTTGTTGATTACATTGTCGATGTAGCCAGCGGAACCTGGGTGAACAATGAGAAAAACAATTTCAGAGAGCTCGCTATTTTTAAAAACGGTGTTACGTTGTAAAAGGCTGTAGTGTAAGGGAGGCGGAATTATTCCGCTTCCTTTTTTGTGTTTGTATGCTTCAAAATAGGCATGTTAGACTTACTGCAAAACATGCAATATCGATTTTTAAATGAGGGGGGAAGTACAAGTGCAAAATGAAATTGTTGCTTATCGTGAAGAAAATCATGATCAACTCGTTGATATTTGGGAGCGGGCTGTACGCCGGACGCACACATTTTTGTCGGAAGAGGACATTCACTTTTATCATCATATCGTACGCAATGGTGTTTTAAAAGAACTTGAAGTTTGGATGGAATGGAATACAAGTCAAGAACCAACAGGTTTTATCGGGCTGGACGGATTGAAAATAGAGATGCTGTTTGTGGACCCTGAACGGCATGGGCAGGGCATAGGCAGCCGACTCATCCAGTATGCTGAAAAAATAAAAGGGAAGCATCTCAAAGTGGACGTGAATGAGCAGAACGAGAAAGCGTATGCTTTCTACAGACATTACGGCTTTGTACAAACGGGGCGATCTGCACTGGATGGATCAGGTAGGGCATTTCCTTTGCTTCACATGGAAATGAACAAGTGAACGATCCACTTACATCGCTATTTTAAAAACTGGAATATATTATCATAATGCACTTGTCATATGTTTGAATTTATGATATAACTTAATTACGTAATAACTACGTAATTAAGTTATTTTCAGTTAGGATTTAGATCTTACTTTTGTTTGGTGAATATAAAAGTCGGATAAGGAGGCGGGAACGGTGGATGATCTTGTTCACTCCGACATCACAGATCTAGACACACTTGTTAACATGATTAAGCTGTCTTTTTCATTTGCGGATGGTGCTAATATGATTGCTTTATGCGACCGGCTGTATAGCCATGTCAACCAAAAGTATCAGGAATTACAGCTCTACAAAGCGCGCAAGAAACCTATACAACCCATACATACCAAACGGCCGCTAGTCTACTACTACGGCTACAGTCATCTCATGAAAGGCATGGCTTTCCAAAAACAGGGCAAGTATGAGGCCGCTCGCGATTGCATCGAAAAATATTCAGAATTGGGCTGGTTTAATGGTCTCGATCAATATGGGGAAGCAGAGGTCGAATATTACCGCTATGCTGCCAGAGCTAATTTGTATGCCCTTGATATTTTGTCAGGCCATGCCGAAGTGTTGCAGGAATACATGCAATTTCTTCGTAATAATCCGGAAGAGCTGTTACCGGGGCTTCTTTCCATCGTTGAGGGAGCGTCGAGATATGACTATCCTTTAGAGGCTGTGCTTGAATCATTTGCCGAACAAATTGAAGGTTTTAAATATTTTGAAGAGCCCGTGAATGTATCTTATTATTTTCGCTTCTGCTATCAACTGGCTCTTTATTATATCAAGCAACAACAGTTTACGGTTGCGTTGGGCTATATCCTGCAATCTCTCATGCTGTCCGATACCCTGGGTATGGAACATGAACATGAGTTTAGGAAATGTACCGCTATATTTGAAATTTTCAGATCCCAAGCTACAGCAACACAGCAAGACCAATATATAACTATTTTAAAAGGAGTGTTAAAGGATGAAAAAATTGATTTCACGCCCTCTGTCGCTCAGTATGTTTAGCTTGCTAGTGTTTGTTACAAGTCATGATCTTATCACGGTGTTTTATCATGGAGCCAATCATTAAGAAGGCAGAAGTAAAGTAGAAGTACACCCAATAGCAAGTAAGCTCATTAAGATCAGGGCTTACTTGCTATTTGACGTATTATGAAGACCGATCATAACGTATATATAACGTGGCACATGTCCCAAAATATTTAGGCTGTCGTAGGTTTATGCAGCAAACCTTGTTCAGATGGATGCAAAGAAATTCTTGTCTGTTGGTAGCACGGGAATGGTTCTTCCGTGCTGTATGATCTGCTTTTTAACGCTGCATCTAGTGCCCGTAGCAAGGAGCCTATGAATTGCTCTGGAGAAAAGAAAATGCTTTTCCCGACCATATGAATGTGAAGCTCGTTATGGTCACGGTTACTTACAGACAGCAAAATACCTTGACCCTGAAAACCCGTACCGATTGCGCGTATTTTGTTAATACCCGAGAGCAGCATTTCCGTTTTCACCGCACGCCCCTGTTCCTCCACAAATACAGAAATCAGGCGTTTGTCTGTAACGATAACAATTTGGTTACCCCGAAAC
This sequence comes from Paenibacillus sp. FSL H8-0168, assembly GCF_038592955.1. Lineage (NCBI taxonomy): Bacteria > Bacillati > Bacillota > Bacilli > Caryophanales > Paenibacillaceae > Paenibacillus > Paenibacillus sp. FSL H8-0168. The sequence continues at coordinate 2,410,722 of NZ_CP151948.1, forward strand.
GTATGGCTCAGGTGTAGAAAATCTTTATATACCCCAATAGTCTGCTCATGCGGAGAAACAATCCCCATTCGTACAAACTCATCCAGCTCAGTAATATCGGGCTCCTGGTGATTTTTAATTCGTTTTTTGATACTGAACTGAATGGTTAGGATACCCAGAATAGCTATGAGAAAAGCGCTAAGTCGGACGTTAAATATAAAGAACATCAGGACAATAAGGCCGCCTACTAACCACTGTCCCCAAGTTAGATAGCGCAGCTTTTGTTGTACCGTACGGCGATAATAACCGTAGCCCTTTCCCGGTTGATACTCTTTAGTAAACTTTGTCATACCACGCATGATGGTTAATCCATAGACGGATAAAATGGTCATCGCGAGCGCCAAGAGCGTCATAAGCCATTCCTGAGCTGCAATGCCAACTAAAGTACACAGGCCAAACATGATGAGCCCCGCCCAGCAGGCAACCCTTTTAATTCGAACCTGTTTCTGAATCGAACGAACCAATTCTTCCATTCTTAATCCTCCTGATCTAGGTATATAGGTAATGATTGGAATCACATATAGTCTTATCGTACCATCTGATAGTCTTCTTCGTAAATTAATAGATGTAAAAATCCAAAGGCTGGAAGAAGACTTGTGCGTATAGTCAGATCTCCACCTGAACTTTAGATACCAAAATCGAAAAATCCAGTACTACTCATTCGAAGCAGAAGCCTCTAAAATAATAAATGTAAGTGCTTACATTATAAAGAAGGGAGGTTTTCGTATGAGTACAGGATGGAAGAATCCGCAGACACAGCCGCCAGTTCGATCGGGGAGAGGGGCATCACTAGCGCGCAAATGGGTTCAACAAAGACATTTGCAGACTATGGCGCTGCTTGGGGTGGTTTGGATGATTATTTTCCATTACATTCCGATGTACGGCATTTTGATTGCTTTCAAACATTTTGACATCATTGGTACCCTATCAAGCGCACCTTGGGCGGGGTTAGAGCATTTTCGGGCCTTTTTGGAGGATGATAACTTTTGGTACATTGTCAAAAATACACTGGGCATTAGCCTGCTTAAGCTGGCGATCGGGTTCCCGTTGCCCATTGTATTTGCTCTGTTCCTGAATGAAATACGATCTACTCGGTTCAAAAAATCTATTCAGACCATTTCGTACCTTCCTCACTTTTTATCTTGGGTCATTCTTGGCGGGATCTTAACGACGTGGCTGGCAGATACCGGGATGATTAATCAACTGTTGCTAGCCTGGGGTTGGATTGACCAGCCGATCAGTTATTTGGCAGAGCCGAGCTATTTTTGGGCTATCGTCGTTAGCTCGGATATCTGGAAGGAGCTTGGATGGTCAGCTATTATCTATTTGGCAGCAATGGCGGGGGTATCTACGGACATGTATGAAGCGGCCACCATTGACGGAGCCGGACGGTTTCAGAAAATGTGGTACGTCACCCTTCCCGCTATCAAGGGGACAATATCTATTTTATTTATTTTGGCGGTTAGCGGCATATTGAACTCCAACTTCGACCAAATTCTCGTCCTGCGTAACTCGCTGAATGAAAGTGCAAGTAATGTAGTTGATATTTATGTATATCAGTTGGGCATTCAGCAGGGCCGTTTCTCGTATTCTACCGCAGTGGGTTTGCTAAAATCGGTTCTTGCTCTCATTTTGCTGCTAATTGCCAATTCGGTGACCAAGCGGGTGAATAATACATCCCTATTTTGAAGGAGGACGGCTGCATGCAGCTATTGCAACGCAGAACAGCAGGCGAAGCGATATTCGATTTCGTGAACAACGTCTTCATGCTGATCGTTTGTTTTGTGACGTTGTATCCGGTGTGGTATGTGCTGGTGAACTCCTTTAACGAAGGAGCAGACGCTATGCGGGGCGGCATTTACTGGTGGCCGAGGGTCTTCAGTCTGGGCAGCTATCAGGCCGTGTTTGCCAACAACGGTATTATGACCGCGATGGGAGTGACTATTGCGAAGACGCTAATCGGCACGATTGTTCATGTGTTTTTTACCGCTATGATTGCATATGCATATTCCCGTAAGGAGCTGATCGGGCGCAAGCTGTATATGCTGATTGGCACCATCACCCTGTTTTTCGGTGGGGGATTGATTCCAACGTACTTGCTGATTCGTGATCTCGGACTGCTGGACAGCTTTTGGGTGTACATCATTCCTGCGATGTTCAGCTTTTTTGACCTTATTATTTTTATGGCTTTTTTCCGAGAACTGCCGGATGCATTGGAAGAGGCGGCGAAAATAGACGGTGCGAACGATTTCGGTATCTTTTGCCGGATCGTGCTTCCTGTATCTATGCCGGTAGTAGCGACGATTGCGTTGTTTCATGGGGTATACCAGTGGAACGATTATTTTACTGGAATGATCTATATTAATAATACGGATCTTCAGCCGATTCAAACGTATTTGTACCGGGTTGTTGCCCAATCCAGCTCTAATCAGATGATGGCTGCTGCGCCGGGGGGCGTTGCCCAGTCCGTCACTTCGCAATCGATCAAGCTGGCGACGATGGTTGTGACGACACTGCCCATTGTACTGGTATATCCTTTTCTGCAAAAATATTTCGTCAAGGGTCTGATGATCGGCTCGATTAAGGGATAGCACATCATCCAAGGGGGAGATTTATGATGAACATTCGCAAATGGCAGAAGGGGCTGTTGGCTTCTGTTCTGCTGGTGGGTTTGCTCGCGGCATGTACGTCCGGTGGAGGCGGTACTGTCACGGAATTGAAGGACGAGAAGACCAAGGCTACGGCAGATGCACCGGGATGGAAGGCGGATATGGAGCCGATTACGTTTGACTGGTATTTGAACTTTTCCTGGTTCCCGAACAAGTGGGGGACGGATATGACCTCAAAGTATGTTACACAAAAGACTGGGGTCAGCGTCAATTTTATCGTACCGGCAGGGAATGAAAATGAAAAGCTCAATACCATGCTGGCCTCCGGCAAGCTGCCTGATTTTGTCACGCTGGGTTGGGGAGAGGACGCGGTCAAAAAAATGATTGAGGGCAAGATGGTACTTCCGCTCAACAAGCTGGCCGAGAAATACGATCCGTATCTGATTAAAATAGCTGATCCGGCGAAAATGTCCTGGTATCGCCAAACGGACGGGAATGTATACGGGTATCCTAATGCTTCTTCTTCGCCACAGGATTATCAAAAATACGGCCAAAATTTTGTTTCCAACCAGACGTTTATGGTTCGGAAGGACATGTACGAGGCGATCGGCAAGCCGGATATGAGAACACCGGAAGGATTTTTGAAAGCGCTTCAAAAAGTGAAAGAGAAATTTCCGGAGGTGAACGGTCAGCCTCTTATCCCGATAGGATTTCACGAATTTACAGATAACGGAAATTATTCTTTTGAAGACTATTTACTCAATTTCCTAGCCATTCCTCATGAAAAGGACGGCAAGCTATACGATCGTCGTTCGGACGAAGAGTATATTCGCTGGCTCAAAACATTCCGTCAAGCAAATGAGCAGGGCCTGATCGCCAAGGACGTATTTATCGACAAACGTCCGCAAATGGAGGAAAAGGTGGCACAGGGCCGATATTTTGCCATGTTATATCAGCGTTCCGACTTTGCCACGCAACAGGTATTGTTATATGCGAACGACCCGAACTCCGTCTATATCGCGGTGGATGGACCTTCGAACAGTAAGCTGGACCCGCCGACGCTGGCCGGGCCGGGTATTTCCGGCTGGACGGTGACGCTTATTTCAAAGGATGTCAAAGACAAGGAGCGGGCTATTGAATTTCTGACTTATCTGATTAGCGAGGAAGGAAATCGTGACCTGTATCTGGGGGAGCAGGGCAAGCTGTGGGACATGGTTAACGGTAAGCCAGCCTTCAAGCCGGAGGTGCAGGAGCTACTGAACAAGGATCGTTCTGCTTTTGATAAAAAATATGGCGCCTCCTTCACCTTCTGGATGCTGATGGATACGAATATGAATTTGCAGTGGGCGCCGCCCAGCGTCGAGCCGTATAAGCAGCCAGAGGATTGGACGAAAGGCAAGACGAAAGGCTTCTCCCAATATGACAATATTAAACCGACCGGAACTTCGGCAGAGGGCATTGCGTCAGGCCAGATAGATAAAATTTGGGGCAAGACATTGCCGAAGCTGCTGCTGGCTTCCTCAGATGAGGAATTCGACCAGCTGTTTGCTCGCTTTTTGGAAGACCGCAGAAAAGCAGGATATGACAAAGTTATGGTCTATCAACAAAAAGCCTATGAGGAAAACCTTAAGAAAATTGAACAGTTCACCAAATGATTAATTCAATGACTTAATCTATTGAACCCCTAAGGATGTGATTTCATGCCAGGCCGTGCACGTTCACAGATGAAGAGCCTGTTGCGCCGCACTATATGGCAGTGGATGAAGGGTACGGCCGATCGGCTTGGCGGTTGCTCCCTTCAAGTTAAGCTCATTGTCGCGTATATCGGAGTCATTTTAATCCCGGTGGTATTATTCTCGCTATATACCTTTCACCAACTGTACGAGAATACCATGCAAGACATCACCGTACAAAATCAGTATGTGTTGGATACAGAGCTGGCCCATATTCACAGCAATATGGAAATTATGGAGCGAACCGCACAGCTTGCGATCTCAGATCGCAACGTAATTCGTTATCTGACCGAGGAACGTGAAATAAGCAGCGATGAGCTGGTCCAATTCAACTTGAATGTGTTTCCAAATTTACAGCACTTGCTGTACAGTAATCCCAATGTAGAGAACATTCGACTGTATACGAATAATCCCCAGGCGCATGAAATATGGCCGATGATTTTCAAAGAATCACGATTGCCTAAGGCTTCCTGGCTGAAAACGGCCCAACTCCGACAAGGGAAAATATGGTGGGAAATGTACAAGGGGCCGAAAAGCTTACTTCTGGGGCAATCCCGGCAGGAAAGTGAGACAGTGCAGTATATGGCACTGCTGCGTGAAATTCAGTCTACCGGAGGAAGACACGCAGGGTTGGTAGAAACCAACATGAGGCTGGAGCTATTTTCACCTAGAGTGTTTGGAATCCTACAACGTGATCGCGCATGGCAAATGTTCATTCTGGACGGCGACGATTCCAGCTCACGGAACGCTGACAAACCACTGTCTTCTACCGATATAGCTACAGCTTCCTCTCAATCAGATTCACTTTCGATCCCTCTGTCCCATGTGCACCATCTGTTTCAGTCCCGTGTTAAGGGACCGGGTGGTGTTTTTGATTTTTCCTATGAGAATAAGCCTTATCTCGGTATGTACCGTTATATAGAAGGGTTGGACGCCTATCTGCTAAATGTGGTGGCGCTGGACGGTCCGCTAGGTGATCTCCGTCAGAAACGCAATGCCATGCTGCTCATTATTAGTATGCTGATTGTGTTTATGTCCGTCATTTCTTATACCCTGCATGCCTTCATTCTCAAGCAGCTACATACACTGCGTGAATCCATGAAAAAAGTAGAGCAGGAGGGTGACTTTCAGCTTAGAATTCCAGTATATGGGCGGGGAGAAGTGGCTGAGCTGGCTCTATATTTTCGCAGTCTGCTGAGTCGGATTAACGGACTCATTGCCGAGGCAGTACACAAGCAGGCCGCTGCTCAAGAGGCTGAACTGCTAGCGCTCAAGCATCAGATTGATTCCCATTTTCTCTATAATACATTGGAAAATTTAAAAATGATGGCGGAGATAGAACGACAGTATCCGTTGTCGGATGCCCTTACCTCCCTTGGCTCGATGATGCGTTATAATCTCCAATGGTCGGGATCGTGTGTTGCTTTGCGGGATGAAATCCGACATATTCAGCATTATGTGGCCATCATGAACATTCGCCACGATAACCAAATTGGATTGGAAATTCATCTATCGTCGGCGTTTATGGAACTGGAGATGCTGAAAATGTCGCTGCAGCCTGTAGTCGAAAATGCTATCAAGCACGGTTGGAGTGCATTGCAAAGCCCATTCAGCATCACGATTGAAGCCTGCCCTAAGCAGGATATTATAGAATTGCGCATACAGGATAACGGAGTGGGGATACCTGAAGAAAGAAGAAACGCCATCATGGCTGGTCTAGCGCGAACGGATATGGATTCCCACGAGCCCGGGATGAATGGGGGAATCGGTTTGTATAATGTGCATCGCCGTTTAAGTATGCAGTATGGCGAAGAGTATGGCATAAGACTGGACAGCATCCCCGGACAATCGACGACAGTGACCCTAATTTTGCCTAGACGTTACATGATGAGGGGGGCGGACCATGACCACCAAGCTGTTGATTGCGGATGACGAGAAAAATATTCGAATGGGACTTCAAGCTATGATCGAACGGGAATTTTCCGGTCTCTATGAATGTGTACTGGTCAAGGACGGAAGGGAAGCCTGGCAGCATGTGAAGCAGTTTTTGCCCGAGTTGGTGATAACGGATATCCGTATGCCTGTTATGGATGGCATTATGCTGATGCAGCATATTCGCGAGCTGGAGCCGGAACGCAGACCTTTGGTGATCATTCTCAGTGGATATGACGAGTTCCAGTATGCGCGTGAAGCGATTCGCTGCGGGGCACGGGAGTATTTGCTCAAGCCGATCGTAAGGGAGGAACTGTTCGGTGCGCTGGCAGTTTTGAATGAGGAATTGAAGCAGAGAAACCACCTCATAGACGATAGTGTTGTCAGCGTAGAGAAAGATAGACTGGCTGGCGCGAGTGTTATCGCCGATAGAAACGGTAGCATGACACGTGCTATCCAATACATCCATGCTCATTACAGCGAGGATTTAAATATGGCAGTAGTATCCAATTCAGTATCCTTGAATTATACGTATTTTAGTCAGGCTTTCAAAGCCTATACAGGCCTTAGCTTTGTTCAATATGTAAAAAGGCTGCGCATTGCAGAAGCCAAAAAGCTGCTGGAGTGTCAAGGGGGCAAGATTTATGAAATTGCGGCTAACGTGGGTTTTGACAATGCAAAGCATTTTAACAAAGTGTTTCGTGAGCTGGAGGGGATAACCCCACAGCAGTTTCGAGTGCAGAATCAAAAGGGTAATTAGTTATAAAGAGGCGGAAAACTTGCCTGCCTTTTTACCCTTATCCTGATATAATAAACGTAAGTATAACCATGGCCTTCGATCAGAGAGTTTGTACACAATCACACGAATCGCCGAACGGAAGGGGAGAGCATATGGTTATTTATGAAACGGACCAAGCTTATATCATGACGACGCAGCATGACCATGCCCATATTTCGGGTGAGTTGGCTTCACAATGGGAAGAGAGTGCCTTCAAGAATAGACGTCACAAGCAGGATTTTGTATATGCAGCAAGGGAGCATGATCGGGGTTGGATACAGTTAGACGCTGCTCCTTTCTGGAATGATCATGTGTCTGCACCTTATACATTTATTGATTTTCCGCTCAGTCCACGTTTTGTTTTCTATCGTCTTGGGATTGATGAAGTCGAACAAGGAAATACGTATGCGGCATTGCTGTGTAGCTTGATGTACAAGGAGCTAGTCGGACGGACCGAGCACCAAAACGCTCAGGACAAGCAGATTACGCATGCTTATCAGGAGGCGGAGGAACAGCGTCGGCAGAGGCTCAAACAGCAGCTGGCATGTGGCGTAACCTTCGACCATCAAGTGCGGACGGATGTACGGAGAATGTTGTTTTGCGACGAATTGAGTCTGTTTTTGTGCAGCCGAGAGCCGGGTACGCCTACAGCAGATTATGAATGGTTTGCTGAAGGTTTAAGCTTCCCGGCTGTTCGACATGAAAGCGGGCGAGTTTGGGCCGAGTGGCTATCGGATCAGACTGTAGGTCTTTCCTTTTTTCCTTTCAGGGGCAAGGTAGGGATTACTCATACCTTTAAGCAGGTGGACAAGGAGAAAATTCGTACCTTTGGTCTCCTAGAGGCTTACCGTTCTTCCGAATGGACGCATCGAACCTTTACCGTTGAACATATCATGGAAGTAGAAGAACATAAGGAGAATGCCTGACCGTCTACGGATACAGCCTCGAACCATATTTTGTTCGTAGACGCAGAAAAAGTCAGAGCAAAGCCTCCCTGAACCATGATTCAGAGAGGCTCGCTTTTTTCTAACTTTAACATTTTACGATTTTGCAGATGTTTTCGCACGATTGACAATGGTCTGTACCTTATTCAATACCTTATCGCGTGCCCCTTTATTTTTCATCAGATACGTAACACCCATTCCCAATGCTGCTACCACCCATTTTTTATTCTTCATGAATAACGCCTCCTTATGATCATGTTGTCATACACGAATACTTTAAAAGCATCCAAAATGTGAAAAGATGAACGGGATTTTACGATTTAGTGATTCCTTGCACTCGTTCCGCATAACTATGATTTTACCCTTCTCCATCACATCTTACCCGTTCCTTCGCCAATGAAACGATTACGACTGTCTTTTCATGTTTAATGGATATTATTAAATATCCCGCCACAATTGCTTCAGACGCACATGACAGGGAGGTCTTTGTTATGAGAAAGAAGGAAGTGGTTGCCATGCTGCTCGCCGGCGGACAAGGCAAAAGACTCAAAGGACTTACCCGTACACTAGCCAAACCGGCAGTGTTTTTTGGAGGAACTTACCGCATTATTGATTTCCCTCTAAGCAATTGCACTCATTCTGGTATAGACACCGTAGGCGTATTGACCCAATATGAGCCGTTGGTGCTTCATTCCTATATCGGCGTTGGGAGCGACTGGGATTTGGATCGCCTGGATGGAGGAGTTTTTGTTTTACCACCGCACGAGAAAGAAAATGGAAACAACTGGTACAGAGGCACGGCGGATGCAATTTATCGAAACCTGCATTTCTTGGATCAGTATGACCCGGAGCATGTACTCATTCTGTCAGGGGATCACATTTATAAAATGGACTACAGTCGAATGCTCCACTACCACAAGGAGAAGGAAGCAGACTGCACCATTTCTGTCATCAATGTCACGATTCAGGAAGCCCAACGATTTGGGATACTGAACGCCGATGATGATCTGAAAATATATGACTTTGAGGAGAAGCCTGAACAGCCGAAAAGTACATTGGCCTCCATGGGCATTTATTTGTTCAAATGGGAGGTGTTGCGTCGCTATTTACTGGAAAGCGCAAGCGATTCTGAATCCTCACATGATTTTGGCAAGGATATCATTCCATTGCTACTTCAGCATGGCCGGTCGCTGTATGCGTACCCGTTTGCCGGGTACTGGAAGGATGTAGGTACCATTCAGAGCTTGTGGGAGTCCAACATGGATCTTCTGGTTCAGGACCCGCCTTTGGATCTGAACGACCCTTTCTGGCGCATCTATACCCGCAGTCCGAATCAACCGGCCCAGTATATAACCCAACGGGCAATCCTCAAAAACAGTATTGTAAATGAAGGCTGCATGGTGGATGGAGAAGTAAGGCATTCTGTACTATTTTATGGGGTCGAAGTAGGTGAAGGGAGCGTCATTACCGATTCTGTCATCATGCCAAACGTAAAAATTGGGCGCAATGTACGTATCCACCGGGCTATCGTGAATGAGAACATCGTTATTGAAGACAACGCGTTTATCGGACCTGAAGATAGTTCTGATGAGATTATTTTGTTCGATCAGGAAAGCCAGCTTCATGCACGAATTTAACCCGGATAAGGACGGTGTCTGCTATGAGCCGACTCATTGGAGTTATCAACCTAGATCACGAACTGGATCAGTTGAAGGAGTTGACCTATTTCCGGTGCGGGGCCGCAGTTCCCTTTGCCAGTCGATATCGGCTCATTGATTTTACCTTATCCAACATGATGCATGCAGGGGTGCATGATATTGCACTGTTTATCCGCCGCAAATACCGTTCGCTGCTGGATCATCTGGGTGAAGGTCGGCCTTGGGATTTAGACCGCAGACGGGGCGGGTTGTTTATTTTGCCACCGGACTGGAATGATCCGACGGATGCATCACGTGGGGATTTGCAGCATGTGCACAACAATTTGGACTTTTTCCATCGCTCATCGGGGCAAACCATTGTTCACGCAGGAACTCAGCATGTCAATAAGGTTGATATCGAGGATGTATACCGTTATCATCGGGAGAAAAATGCAGATGTTACCCTCGTATATAAACCCATAGACCAGCTCGAATCTGAGCATGCTCCTTGTGCACGACTGGAGATTGATGAGAACGGACGGGTGACTGGTATTCATCAGGAGCAGGATCATCATAATATTTATCTGGAAATGTTCGTAATGGACAAAGGCTTGTATCTAGATCAGGTGAAGCATTGTATAGCCCATCAGGATAATCATTTCTTTCGCGATGCCATCCAGAAAAACCCAAGTGGACTGCGTATTTATGCGTATCGTTATGAAGGTTATCATGCGGTCATTAATTCTATCGAGAGCTACTATAAAAATAGCATGAAGCTGCTGGATCAGCAGCAGTATCAAGCACTGTTTCAGAATCAGCCGGTGCATACCAAAATCAAGTATGAAGCCCCGACTCGTTATACGCACAGCGCCGAGGTGGATCATTCGCTTGTTGCTAATGGCTGCACCATTGGGGGCAAGGTCGAGAACAGTATTCTTTTCCGTGGAGTGCAGGTGGAGGAGGGCGCGCGGGTAAGCAACTCGATTATTATGCAAAAATGTGTCATCCGTAAAGGGGCAGTTGTGGAGAATGTGGTTTTAGATAAAGATGTACAGCTTTCACCAGATCGAACTCTGATTGGAGACATTAGAGTTCCCTATGTCATTGCCAAGAATAGCGTAATTTAAAGGATATACTTAGCCATTAAAACGGAAATAACAGGAGGTACAACTTTGTTCAGCAATAAAGAAGCATTTAAGCAGGCTTTTCGAGAGCAACTGGTCGGAAGGCTGGGCAAACCGATGCAGGAGGCTCAGTCGGAAGACGTATATAAGGTTTTGGGTGGCATGATTCGCGAACAAGTCGGCAAGAATTGGGCAGAAACGAACCAAGCCTACAAAGAAGGACAAGAGAAGCAGATTTATTATTTTTCACTGGAATTTTTGATAGGTCGTCTACTGGGCAGTAATCTGCTGAATTTGGGCGTACTGGATATGGTTCGGCAGGCATTGGGTGAACTGGGCTGGGATCTGGAGGAAATTGAAGAACAGGAGGCGGACGCGGGGCTAGGCAATGGTGGTCTTGGCCGTCTGGCGGCTTGCTTCATGGACTCACTAGCATCCCTTGGCTATGCAGGGCATGGCTGCGGCATCCGATATAAATATGGACTGTTTGAACAGCGTATTGTGGACGGCAATCAGGTTGAACTGCCGGATTACTGGCTACAGAAAGGGAATGTCTGGGAGGAACGCCGTCCTGACAAAAAGATCGAGGTTCATTTTTGGGGAAGAGTGGAAACCCGTGAACAGGAGGGACGTCTTGTATTCGAGACACAGGATGCCGAAACAGTCTGGGCTGTCCCTTACGATATTCCGCTGGTGGGCTATGGTCATGCGCAGGTGAATACGCTGCGGATTTGGAGTGCGGAATCAGCGCTTGATCCCGTTCGAGGACCGATTCGAGGCGAGGGCGGTTATTACCGCTTTCTCGACTACAATCGATCGGTGGAATCGATCTCAGCATTTCTATATCCGGATGACTCCAATTATGAGGGAAAGCTGCTTCGCTTGAAGCAGCAGTATTTCCTGTGCTCGGCCGGATTGCAAAGTATTTTGCGTACGTTCGAGAAGCTTCGTTTACCTTATAGCCAGTTGCCCGATAAAATAGCACTGCACATTAACGATACACATCCGACGCTGGTTATACCGGAACTGATGCGTATTCTGATAGACGTGAAGGGCTTGGGCTGGGACGATGCATGGGATATTACGACGCGAACCGTTTCATATACGAATCATACGATATTAAGTGAGGCGCTGGAACAATGGCCTGTCAATATGGTACGGGAGCTGCTACCTCGTATTTCCTTGATCATTGAAGAAATTAACAAACGTTATTGCGCTATGCTACTGGAGCGTTACCCAGGCCAGGACATCAAAATTGGTGAAATGGCGATTATTCACGGTGAACAAATCCGCATGGCTCACTTGGCAATCGTCGGTAGCTACAGCGTTAATGGGGTGGCTGCGCTGCATACGCAAATATTAAAGGAACGAGAGATGAAGTCGTTTCACGAGCTGTACCCTGACCGTTTTAATAATAAAACAAACGGGATTGCCCATCGCCGCTGGCTGATGCACGCCAACCCGGAGCTGGCAAGCTTGTACGATGAGACCATCGGCACACGCTGGAGGACCCGTCCAAGGGAGCTCATCGACCTGCTTCGTTACAGTGGGGACGAGTCGTTCAAAGAACGGATACAGGCGATTAAGCGAAATAATAAAGTCAGGCTCGCTGAGTATGTTTTTGCAAAACAGGGCGTGCGACTGGATACGTCCTCCATTTTTGATGTACAGGTCAAACGGTTGCATGGTTATAAGCGACAGCTGCTCAACATTTTGCATGTGATGCACTTATACAGCCAGCTTAAAAGTAATCCTGGCCTGGATGTGACGCCGCGCACGTTTATTTTTGGAGCCAAAGCCGCTCCCGGCTATTTTCTCGCCAAACAGACGATCAAGCTTATTAACAACGTGGCGGACACGATCAATCGGGATGTAGATGTCAAGGACAAGCTGAAAGTCGTTTTCCTTGAAAATTATTCGGTCTCGCTAGCGGAGCTGATTATTCCTGCGGCGGATGTCAGTGAGCAGATTTCCACGGCAGGCAAGGAAGCCTCAGGCACAGGGAATATGAAATTTATGATGAACGGTGCGCTCACAATAGGTACATTGGACGGAGCCAATGTTGAAATGCATGAAATGGTAGGCGATGCCAACATGTTCATTTTTGGATTGAAGGTGGATCAGATCGAGGCATATTACCGGGACGGCCAGTATTCGGCGCGCAAAACAGCCAATAGTGACGAAAGACTGCGTGAAGTGTTGGATCAACTCGTGAACGATGCTCCTTTTACGCGGCATGAACGGGAATTTGAGGCCATTTATCAATCCCTGATTGATCATAATGATGAATACTTTGTGCTCAAGGACTTCGCATCCTATGTGGATACACAGGTTCACATTGAACAAGTGTATCGGAATCCCTCGGAGTGGACTCGGCGTGCTATGGTCAATATGGCGCACTCTGGTAAATTTTCTAGTGATTGTACGATTCAGCAGTACGCGGCTGAGATTTGGGACATTGTACCTCTCCAAAACGATGTCAACAAGCGAATTCTGTCCTAAAACGGCGAAACAGGCGGAATAACATTGCTTTTCGAACGCTGAGGGTTATAATGACAGTATAGACATAAGTAAGGATGGGAGCTGTATTGACTCATTCCTGAACTTGAATAGTACTGTTGAAGGAGTCCTCCTATTGATAAAGCTTAATCCGAAAAGGCTCAAACCTCATAAATCGAAGAAGAAATATAATATGTTTCAAAATATATGGCGTGCGATTCGGCTGAATTTCATCAAGCTGTTGCGCGCCCCTGGTGGAGTTAAAAAGATTTCTCTGGGCTTCGCCATCGGCTTTGCGTTGGAGATGATCGTGATTTCCACGGCTTCTCTGGTATACCTTGTTTTTTATCCGATTGTTCGTCTCTCTGGCGGCTCGCTGCCTGCGGCCATTGTGGGTAACGTTGTAGGTAAGCTGACCTTTTTGCCAATTGTACTGATGCCATTCGCCAAGCAAGTGGGAGCTTGGATTTATCCATCTCATTATCCGGTACATGTCAGGGGCGGACGACTTCACGAGCATTCTTTTATGGAGCTGTTTCACGGCAACTGGTCTGTATTCAGAGACTTGCTGCACGGAGGCTTGCACATCCTAATCGGCATGTCGATTTTCGGTGTGGTGCTGGGCATTATCTCGTATTTTGTCATTCAGGTTCTGTATAATCGTTCGCTGCACAAACGGTTGGAAAAGCGGAAGTTGCGTCATGGTGCAGCATTTTCGGCGGCCAGACTGCTGAAGAATGGATAATGTAGTGAATGAGAAGCTCCTTGAGCCTAAAAATTAGGCTTGAGGGGCTTCTTTTGGTTTGGGATTTCTGGATGAGGCTTGAAGAGCGATTAGAGTAGGTAGCAACTTTTTACTTTTGTGACACGTTTAAGGGATATGTGTGCTTTAATCATTAAAGAATTTTTTGTAGACAACAGGAGGAATGGACTGAATGAAAAAATGGAGTTCTGTCACAGTAACTGCGGCGGCAATATCAATACTTTTAGGATCGGCGCCATTGGCATTGGCACAGCAGCCCGCTGCTGCCACAGTTCAAAACGTACAAACCTCTGTTAAACTGGATCAGACTGTCACCAAACGTTTAACGGATGTACTGAATACATTAGCCGGGAAACAAACGATAGAGTTTACAAGTGTCGACAATGCTTTTGGCTTATGGACTATAAACGGAACTTTGCGCGGCACAGCTAATGCTGATTTTATCCAAAATTATGATTCCAAAAAAGGAATCGTGCAGTCCACCAGCATCATCTATGATTCCGCTGATATGAACAAAGTTATGGATCATAACCTGCGCAGCAAGGTTGCATCTTTCCTGAAATCGTTCGATACCGATAAAGTTTTTAAAACGGAGGCCATCTGGCGCGTATATTCCCCGGTAGACGAAGTAGGACTCCAAAATTATTGGGTGCTGTGGGGGAATGATCAAAGCATTTATATTGATCTTGATCATGGAAATCAAATAACAGCCAGCTTTATGTATTCGCTCAAAGATGTTAAAGCTGCCCTGACCAACAAAGCGAACCGTTCGCTTAAAACACTTGGTATGACTACAATCAAGCCGTTTGAATATGCGCTTCGTCAGCAGGAAGGCAATGATACCGTTTGGAATTTCCGGGACGATAATGAGTTAAATAACGTGCTGATTGGCGTGAAAACAGGTAAAGTGTGGGCCGTAAAAAACGAACTTGGTATGGATTGGACGGGGGATAAGGATTTTGTCAAAGCATTCGCTAGACCAAAGCTCAGCAAAACCCAGGCACTTGCAGCCGCCAAGTCGAAAGTACAATCCCTTTTTGGAATTAACCTGAAAGGATACACCGTAAAAATGAAGGATAACGAGTATACGTTCTCCCAAAAAGGCGCGGTTACTGTGGTCGGAAAAATCAATAAAAAAGGAGCATTTTATTCCCTAGAGGCTATGCCCGCGAATGGAGTTCGAAATTAAGCAGATTGATTTTATTGAAAAGCGTATGATCTCTATAAGAGTCATGCGCTTTTTACATATTTTGTAACAGGATTGGCTTCATTTGCTCGAATCGTTTACAATACGTGTGCATACAACAATGGACGACAGGTTAATGTACATACGAGGAGTGATGAAGTTGCGGAAGATATGGCAAATCTATTTAACAGACTGGAGAAATGTATTCAAAGTATCGACCGGGACTTTATTAGTCATTGGCATCATTCTTTTGCCTTCCGTCTATGCATGGGTGAATTTGAAAGCGATGTGGGATCCGTATGCGAATACATCTGGGATTAAAATTGCAGTAACCAGCCAAGACCAGGGTGCAGAAGTGAATGGTAAAAAGATTAATATCGGCGATGAGGTTTTGCATAACCTTCAAAATAACAAGAAGCTGGGTTGGACTTTTGTCAATGAAGCGGAAGCACGAAAAGGTGTGTTGGATGGTGATTATTATGCCAGCCTGCTGATCCCGAAAGATTTTTCAGAGAAAATTACGAGTGTGCTGACGGAAAATCCGCAAAAGCCGGAAATTGATTACGCCGTAAATGAAAAAATTAATGCAGTAGCTCCGAAAATTACATCTTCGGGGGCAACCTCTCTAACGAACCAGATTAGCCAAAACTTTATTGAAACTGCCAGCCAGGCAGTATTGACGAAGTTGAAGGAAGCCGGAGTCAAGTTGGAGGAGGAGCTCCCGACGATTCGTAACATTGAGAACCGGGTGTTGGAGCTGAATAATCGATTGCCGGATATCGAAAGGTTGGGCAAACAGGCATTGGAACTGGAGCAAAATCTGCCCAAAATTAAGGCACAGGGACAAAAGATCATTGCATTGAAGGAGAAAATCCCTGAGATTAACCGTGCCGGTGACCTGGTGCTCAAAATTGACAAAAACATGCCTGAGCTGGACAAGGTAGCCGCTGTTATTTTGGATATCCAAAAAAGACTACCTGATATTCAAAAGGCTGGTGATCGAATTGTTGAACTAGATCAAAATTTCAGCAAGGTAGAAAGCGCACTGGCCACCGCCCTAGAGGACACGCAAACGGCTCTTAAAGTTATTAATGCTGCCCAAAAGGCACTGCCAGAAGTACAGAAGATAGCGGATACAGGCAAAGACTTTACAACCGGTTTACTTGAATTTCTGGACAAAAATGAGGGTGCGCTTGATTCGATTGGTACAATAGTTAAAGAAGACTTACAACTGGTACAACAAATCGCGAATGAAGTTTCTCAGATTACAGACATCATTCGTGGTGTGGATTTTGATCCTAAAGCAGCACAAGCTGCGGTGAATCGTGTCAGCGGTAGGCTGACAACTGCCGTGGGAGTGTTGGATCATATTTCTCAATTGCTGAACCGTGTGAACGGATATTTGCCAAGTAAACCTTTGGATTCACTTATTTCCCGTGTGAGCGGGGTGGAGGATCGTTTCCGTCGTCTGAACAGCACGGTAACTAGCATCGGAGATGCCATCCAGCGCGGTGAAAAGCCTGCGCAAAATCTGCTGGATGACACTGATCGCCTTGCAGGAGAAATCAGTAGCGGAATTGACAGCATTTTGGGCAATTATGATACGGAGTATGCACCCGCCATTCAAAAGACGCTGGATCAGATCAAATCCGTTGCCCGCAATTCTGCCAATGTGCTGACTACAGCTCAAGAGCAGCTACCGAATATTGAAAAGCTATTAAATGACGCACAGGCTGCAGCAGAATTCGGTCAGCAAGAGCTAACACGTCTCCAGCAGGATCTGCCACAATACCGTCAAAAACTGCATGAAGCGGCGACGACGATTCAGGGACGTATGGGCGAGTTTACGAATGCTGTGAACAAAGCGGCAGACTTCGTAAATAACGATTTGCCGGCGGTTAAAAATAAAATTCATCAGGCAGCAGATTTTGTGCGTAATGATTTGCCCAAAGCGGAACAACAGTTTGTCAAAATGGCTGATTTAATTGAAAATAAATTTCCTGAAGCTGAAAAAGCGGTACACCAAGTAGCCAATTTTGTAAGGACCGATCTTCCAGCTGCCGAGGATTCCATACGCCAGGCTGCAGACACAATTCGCAAGCTTAAGGGCGAAAATGCACTCGGACGCGCTATTGCATTGCTCAAGGGAGATGTGAAAAAGGAAAGTGATTTTCTCGGCAGTCCGGTATCGTTGAAGCAGGAACGGATATACCCAATCCCCAACTATGGTTCGGCGATGTCACCTTTTTACACTACATTGTCGATTTGGGTGGGTGCGATGCTACTGGTCTCGATGTTCAGGGTAGATGTGGATGACCCGGAAGGACAATTTAAAAGCTACCAAGTGTATTTCGGACGGCTTATGACATTCTCCACGATTGGTATTTTTCAGGCGCTGAGCGTATCTCTCGGTGACTTGTTCCTGCTCGGGGCGTATGTGGATGCCAAAGTAGCTTTTGTACTGTCCTCTATGCTGATCAGTCTGGTGTTTACGGCGATGACCTATACACTAGTTTCAGTGTTCGGTAATATCGGCAAGGGACTGGCAGTCATCCTACTGGTGCTTCAATTCTCCAGTTCAGGAGGGACATTCCCGATTGCGACGAGTACACCGTTCTTTCAGGCGCTGAATCCGTTTGTACCATTCACCTATGCGGTTAGTCTGTTACGAGAGACAGTAGGAGGGATGTTGCCTTCAACGGTGACACGGGATGTGGTGATGCTGTTTGTATTTATCGGTGTTTGCTTCCTGTTTGGATTGGTGTTTAAGAAGCCGCTCAGCAAGCATACGAAAAAAATGGCCGAGCGAGCAAAAGAAACGAAATTGATTCCTTGATTGTAAAAAAAAGTGAGTTACGGTGGTTGAAGTGAGCCGCTCCGCGAAGGATTTGATCTTACGATCGCTGTTGCCACGGGATTCTTTGGATTAGATAGACATGAAAAGGTAAGAATCCCGTGGCAAAGGCGAACGCTTCGCTTCTCCAGATTCAAATTCTCCGCTCCGCTGGTAACCACCGTAAAGTCACTTCTTTTAATATTTGGGGGTAGTATAAGGGGAGATGGCCTCGCGCTTGCTGCTTTTGCGGTGCGTGGGGCTTTTTTGCATGCGTTATCCAACCTTTAAATTGCATTTGGGGTTGTTTCAATGTGGTTTGTTCTGGTGAATAAACTGAGTATGGTCTTTTTTGGCATGTCATTTTGCGGAATTTTAAAATCCTTAGGCAAAGGCGGGAGATAGTATGGAGTATTCATACTTAGGAAAGTCAGGCTTGAAGGTTAGTCGGTTATGTCTGGGCACGATGAATTTCGGACCGGAAACCGAAGAAAAGGATGCGTTTAAAATTATGGATGCCGCACTGGATGCAGGCATTAACTTTTTTGATACAGCTAATGTATATGGCCATGATCGTAAAGGTTGGACAGAGGAAATTATCGGACGTTGGTTCCAGCAGGGCGGCGGAAGACGCGAGAAAGTCGTGTTGGCAACGAAGGTATACGGAGATATGAAAAATGAACATGACGGACCCAATGCAGGATCAGGCTTGTCTGCTTATAAAATTCGCCGTCATTTGGACGCGTCGCTGAAACGTCTTCAAACCGACCATGTAGAGCTATATCAAATGCATCACATTGACCGTAATGTGTCATGGGATGAACTATGGGGCGTATTCGAGTCCGTGGTGGATCGCGGACAGGTTGATTATATCGGTTCTAGTAATTTTGCAGGCTGGCATATTGCGGTGGCGCAGGCCGAAGCGAAGGCACGACGTTTTCTGGGGCTTGTATCCGAGCAGCATTTGTACAATCTGAACGAACGTTCCGCTGAGCTTGAAGTGTTACCGGCAGCTCAGGAGCTGGGTCTGGGTGTGATTCCATGGAGCCCGCTGGCGGGCGGACTGCTGGGACGGAATGCGTTAGCAGGTACTGGTTCTCGCAGCGCACGCGCCAAAGAAAAGGTGGAGCAGTATCGTGCGAAGCTGGAGCAATTTGCATCATTGTCCCGCGATCTGGGTGAAAAGGAAGACGTGATTGCACTGGCTTGGGTACTGTCCCATCCGGCCGTAACGGCTCCAATTATCGGACCTCGGACCTTGGAACAGTTAGAGGATGCTCTACGGGTACCTGAGGTCAAATTGAGCGAAGATGTGCTTGCCAAGCTGAATGAGATTTTCCCCGGTCCGGGAAAACCTGCGCCAGAAGCCTACGCTTGGTAATAATACTTCGTACTCGTCATAAAGCATCATTCTTTGTGAGAAATAATCGGCAAAAAGCAGCAGATCAGGAGCTTCCTCTTTGATCTGCTGCTTTTTTTCTGGTGCCTGATCCACACTTGAACGACCATGGCAAGAATAAATATATGCTAAACGGGATCTATTTTTTTAGATATTATTTGCTGAGTAGATCACCCCTGAAAACACAGCCACCAAAGCAGACTGTACCGTCTGTTCCTTACTTGGCATTCCCGCGCTGAAAACTCCATATAACGAAAGCAATAACCAGAAGGGGAAGCTGGCTAATGTCATCCCGAGCACACGTTGATAGGCATCCAATCGTCCCGCACAGGCTTCCATCATTTTACGATTATTTAATGGATAGATTATTCATTTCAAGAGTTTCTTCACAGTTGACAAGGCAAAAGGGATGCTGTATATTACTGAAAGTTGATGTTAATAGTAATTATTACGATTTAAAAGAATGAAAAGCTAATATTCAAGGGAGCGTACCAGCGATGAATAAGAAACCAATACCGGTAACCGTGTTGAGCGGATATTTGGGTGCAGGAAAAACAACGATTTTGAATCATGTATTAAACAATCGGGACGGAATGAAAGTGGCAGTCATCGTCAATGACATGAGTGAAGTGAATATAGATGCCGAGCTGGTTAAAAAAGAGGGCGGCTTGTCCAGAACAGAAGAAAAACTGGTCCAGTTGTCTAATGGTTGTATTTGCTGCACATTGCGTGAAGATTTATTACTGGAGGTCAAGAAGCTGACGGAGCAAGGCGATTTTGATTATATTTTAATCGAATCTACAGGCATCAGTGAACCCGTGCCAATCGCTCAAACTTTTACATACGTTGATGAAGGAACTGGCATTGATTTGGCTTCGCTGGCAAAACTGGATTGCATGGTGACCGTAGTTGATGCGAACCGTTTCTGGCATGATTTTGAATCAGGAGAAACGCTATTGGATCGCAGGCAGGCTACTGGTGAAGACGACACGCGTGATATCTCGGACTTGCTGATTGACCAGATTGAAACCTGTGATGTATTGATTCTGAATAAGTGCGATCTGGTTCAGCCTGTGGAGCTGGACAAGCTGGAGGGTGTGCTGCGGAGATTACAGCCTGAAGCCCGAATCATTCGAACTTCCAAGGGAAGGGTCGCTCCTTCGGACATTTTGAATACAGGGCTGTTCAATTTTGACAAAGCTAGTCAATCTGCTGGATGGATTCGGGAGCTGGAGCTTGAAAGCCATACACCGGAAACGGACGAATATGGGATCAATTCCTTTGTATATCGCCGTAGAAGACCATTTCATCCTGCGAGATTGGCTGAATTTATGGGCTACTGGCCGCAGGAGGTTGTTCGCGCCAAAGGTTTGGCCTGGATTGCAACCCCGCAGGATTGGGCAGCGAGTATTAGCCAGGCTGGACCATCTATTCAATTTGGCCCTGCGGGAAGCTGGCTTGCTGCGTTATCTGAAGAAGAACGGCAGGAGATCGTGGCAGCCGATCCTGAGGCTCTGGACCATTGGGATGAACAATGGGGCGACCGCATGAACGAAATCGTCATGATAGGTATCGGAATGAATCGACCGGACTTGGAAGAAGAGCTAGATGAATGCCTACTGAACGATAACGAAATGGATATGGACTGGTCCAGTTTTGAGAATCCGCTTCCTTGGCCGACATGATGAAGCTAGTTGATCCATTCAGTAATAAAGTCCATACATTTTTTAGCGGCTGGAGAAACATTTTTTAAGGAAGCGGTAGCGATACCGATAGTACGGGAATGCCTTTCGTCCAAAGGTCGAATAGAGATGTCGTAAGGAATGTGAGACAGGATCATTTCAGGAAGAATACTCACGCCTAGGCCATTCTGCACCATAGCCATAATCGCATGGTCATCTTCTAATTCATATTTGATTTTAGGTGACATATTATGCTGTGAAAAAATATTTCTTACATCCGTGTCACAGCCTGCAACAGGCATAATGAAAGGCTCATCTCTGAGCTGTTCTATTCGAATTGAGGCTTGATTTCCAAGAATATGATCGGAAGGAAGTAGACAAAGCATGCTTTCTTGTTTTAATGGCAATGCCTCTAATGCGTCTAACGTGGGTAGGTTCACAAAGCCGAAATCAGCTTCCCCACTGACTATCCAGCTCTCAATTTCATGGTAGTTCCCATCGAGCAGTTTTATCTCAATAAGAGGAAACTGCTCATTGAATTTTTTTAGAATACGGGGCAGCCAATGAATAGAGACGCTTGAAAATGTGCCGATCTTTACGGTTCCGATTTCCAATCCTTTAATTAAAGCTACCTCTTGGTAGAGCTTTTCGTCCATTTGTACAATCTCTCTAAATCGCTTCATTAATCTTTCCCCGTTATTGGTCAATCGGATGCCTGAACGACCTCGGATCAGAAGAGTCAACCCTAATTCATGTTCCAGTCCAGAGATCGCATGGCTGATTGCTGATTGTGTAAGATTTAAAACTTCCCCGGCCTTTGTGAAACTCCCCATTTCAACTACGCAAAGAAAAATCTTATATTTAAACAAATTCGTGTTCACTCCTATTTTTTATGAAATATATTCATGTATCATATCAGATATATTCATTTTTTTTATTTAATATTTATGATTATAATCAAATGAAAGAAAGGTTATTTAATTTTGTTTTAGGAGGGGCATATGAATTCAATTGCTAAAACTCCTCGTCCGCCCTATTATGCGGCTATCTTTACTTCTGAACGTACGGAAGGAGATGGCGGGTACGGAGTGATGGGAGACAAAATGGTGGAACTGGCTGCCCAACAGCCAGGTTTTCTAGGTGTGGAAAGTGTTCGTGACCACAATGGAGTAGGCATTACAGTTTCCTATTGGGAGTCTCTGGACGCTATAAAAAATTGGAAACATAACGAGCTGCACAAGGTAGCGCAGGAAAAAGGGAAATCCGAGTGGTATAAAACATTTGGTTTAAGAGTGAGCAAGGTAGAACGAGATTATTTTTTTACAGTGTAAATAGGTTCAATATCGTTCTATTCATATTCAGTTCATAAACGTGGGTTATCCTCTCTATAGAAACCGTATAGGGAGGATATGAATGTGGATTATACAGACAGAAAAGAGACCTTGGCCATTGAAGCAAGGGGACTCGTAAAAGCTTTTGGTGACAAGCAGGCGGTTGACGGTGTCGACCTGAACGTGCGTGCTGGCACGATCTACGGTGTGCTTGGTCCTAATGGAGCAGGCAAAACGACTACCATTCGAATGCTGTCAACGTTATTGCGGCCTGATGGGGGATCAGCCCGTATCTTCGGGCACGATGCAGTAAAGGAACCGCAGGTGGTGCGTCAATTGATCGGGGTGACAGGCCAATACGCATCGGTCGATGAGTCGCTTAGCGCTACTGAGAACCTGATCATCTTCTCCAGACTGCTTGGGCTGGGACGTGTCGAGGCGCGTCATAAGGCAGCGGAGTTGCTGGAGGAATTCGGCTTGGCCGAAGCGGCCAAAAGACCGCTAAAGCATTTCTCCGGAGGTATGCGCCGCCGGCTGGATTTGGCCGCAAGTCTCATTGCCAAGCCGCCGCTGATTTTCCTGGATGAGCCGACTACAGGACTAGACCCGCGCACGCGTGTCCAGATGTGGGACACGATCCGGCGTCTGGTCAAGATCGGTTCCACCGTACTGCTCACTACCCAGTACCTCGACGAGGCGGATCAACTTGCTGATCGAATCGCGGTGATCGATCATGGCCGGGTAGTCGCTGAGGGTACGGTGGATGAACTGAAAGCGGCAGTGGGGGCGTCGACTCTGCAACTCAAAGTACAAAATCAACAGGATATTGAGAGAACTGTTCAGATCGTCGAACAGGTGCTTTCAGTTAAGTCCAGCGTGTCAGTGGAAGCTGGAAAGATTATTTCTCCGATGGCCAATGCAGATCGGGTAACGGACCTGCTGATTGCCCTCCGTACTGGAGAGATTCGCCTAGCAGAGATGAGTGTGCAGAAGCCGACGCTCGACGAGGTGTTTTTGTCCATCACTGGTCATGGGGCACAAGTAAACAGGCAGCAGACGTCGCAAGGAGCGCATGCTGTGGAGGGGGCAAGAGCATGAAGAGCACTACTGTTATGACAGGTTCTGATCGCACATTGAAGAAGTCTGTGAGTTTCAGGCAGGCGTTCTCCAATTCTATGACGATGGCCTACCGGGGCATTCTAAAGATCCGGCATACTCCCGAGCAATTGTTTGATGTCACGCTCCAGCCGATCATTTTCACCCTTATGTTTACCTATATCTTTGGCGGCGCCATCTCAGGAGACGTGCAGCACTATTTGCCGGTTATTATTCCAGGTATCCTCGTGCAGACTGTCATCTCGACCTCCGTCGTTACCGGCGTCCAACTACGTGAGGATATGGACAAAGGAGTGTTCGACAGGTTCAAGTCACTCCCGATCGCACGTATTGCGCCTTTGGCTGGAGCTCTGCTGGCTGACAGTATCCGGTATACTATTGCGACTGTACTCACCTTCGCTATGGGGTATATTTTGGGGTATCGGCCAGAGGGAGTACTGCTGAGTGTTGCTATCGCCGCGCTTCTGGTCATCGTATGTTCCTGGGCAGTCAGCTGGATTTTCGCTTTCTTTGGCGTGATTGCCCGCACTGCTTCCAGTGTGCAGGGCATCTCCATGATTGTTCTGTTTCCGCTCACCTTTGTTTCCAACGCATTTGTGCCTGTTAGCACAATGCCTGGCTGGTTGCAGTGGTTTGTGAACGCCAACCCGATTTCACATCTTGTGAACGCAGTCAGAGAGCTTGCGAATACGGGAACGATTGGCGGGGAACTGGCGATCTCCCTACTTGGCGCTACAGTCATTGTGGCGATCTTCGCGCCGCTTACGGTGCGTGCTTATATGCGTAAAGCATAAGATGGCAGTCTTCTTGACGAGGACGAGAGATTTAAGGCAGAGTTAGTTAGGGGGGATTGAAATGACGCGTGTATTGGTCGTTGATGATGATCCGCATATTCGTGAACTGGTCGGACACTTTTTGAGAATGGAAGGTCTGGAGGTAGTCGAGGCGGTGGATGGTTTGGACGCGATGCGCATTTTTGATCAAATCAAGGTCGATTTGCTAGTTCTTGATATCATGATGCCGGGAATGGATGGTTGGGAGCTGTGTCGTAAGCTGCGAGAGCAAACCGACCTGCCGCTGCTTATGCTTACAGCTAAAGGCGAGACGTCACAGATCGTGAAAGGTTTCGCGCTCGGAACGGACGACTATCTTGTCAAGCCATTCGACCCCATGGTGCTTGTCGCACGTGTGAAGGCTTTATTAAAACGTTATCGTATCATCCTGGCAAAACCTTTACCCGCGACCAGCTGATCGAACAGATCTGGGGTTATGATTATGAGGGAGACGAAAGAACGGTTGATGTCCATATCAAACGCCTTCGGGAACGATTTCCGGAGGCAAGCCACTCCTTCCGGATCAGTACGATCCGGGGATTGGGTTATCGGCTGGAGGTACGGCAATGAAGAGGGAACCGGGGTTACTCCATATTCTTGCGAGAGTCCTGCTGGTAGTATTGGTGCTATATCTTAGCTGGGCTGCCGCGTACTTTATTATGGAGGCGATCTATTCGCACATGTCATGGGCTCCCCATGGTTTGTTCGTCTTTCTTATGAATACGACGCTAGGCTTTTTCTTCTTCGGTATTATCAGTATGACGGTAAGGCGTTTCTTCCAGCCTAGAGAACAGCACGCTTTTACCGAAATGATCGATGCTTTAAAACGTATTTCGCAAGGAGACTTTCACATTAATCTGGATTGGGACCTCGGCGGGCGGAACGGAAAACATCGGAGGCCGCATCCTTATGTACAGTTGGTGGACAGTATCAATGATATGGCTGCAAATCTGAAGGCTATGGAAAAACTGCGGGAGGAGTTTATTTCGAACGTATCCCATGAAATCGGCTCACCGCTGACCTCGATAATCGGATTCGCCAAAGCGCTCAAGGACGAAAATCTGGATCGTGAGCAACGAGATCGGTATTTGACGATCATTGAGACGGAGTGTATTCGTCTATCCAAGCTAAGCGATAATCTCATGAAGTTGGCGATTCTGAATTCGGAGCGGCATCCGTTTCGTCCGTCCCTTTATCGGCTGGACAAGCAGCTGATTTCGCTTATTCTTGCCTGCGAACCGCAATGGGAGGCAAAAAAAATTGATATGACTGTGGATGCTGATATAGTTGAGGTCAACGCGGACGAGGATCTGATGGGCCAGGTTTGGGTGAATATCCTTCACAATGCCATTAAATTTACACCACAGGGTGGAAGCATATCTGTTTCTCTCTCAAGTAACGGTGATCAGGCGGTTATCTGCATTGCGGATACGGGACAGGGCATCAACGAACACGATCAGCAGCGCATTTTTGAACGATTTTATAAAGCAGACCAGTCAAGGGCCCGAACTGCAGGAGGCAGCGGCTTGGGGCTTTCCATTGCCTATAAAATAACAGAGATGCATACTGGCTCTATCTCTGTATCCAGCAAGGTGGGAGAAGGAACGGTATTTACAGTTATGCTGCCGCTGTGCCAGAAAGTAATGGAAGACAGCAGCAACTGTGAAATGTACACCGGCACAGTAAGTTAAAAAGGAGCGTCTTCAAAGCCATAAGTGGCTGAAGGACGCTCCTTTTTAGTTCCCATGCTTCTACTCTTATGGCATATGCGTATGTGCTCAGGACTTAGATGTATTTACCGGCTGCATCTCCTGTATAGCTTCTTTCAAGCTTTGTGAGCATTGCTCATATAGCTGTTTTCTTTGTTGCTCACTGGAACCAGATGCGAGTTTTTGCAACTCCGTTGTGCATTGTTCCAGCAAAGTCAGCACGGCTTGATTCGAATCCTGCACCTTGCTTAGCTGTACATTATCACTATATTGGTCAATGTACAGTTCCCCTTGTGGGTCCACCTGTGCGAAAAACACATCTTTGACCGTTAGGCTCTTTTCCTTTAGCTTGGCATCCAGCCATTGTTGAGTAATCCCCATATATGCCATTTGTTGCTCCATAAGTTGCCCATCCATAATGACGGCTGTGGGTTCCTTCTCCGGTAATTGCTGCATATTCAGATCCTTAAGTGTCACAGGCTGCTTGTCTTTGGTTAACAGCACATTGACTTCGCCACTGGTTTCCATAAGAGCAAATTCCACGTCAGATACTTTGAATACATTCTTGCTTCGAAGCTGCTCCATAAGTTCATCCAGGGTGAGCCGTTCTTTTCTCAGATTATCCTCTAAAATTTTGCCGTCTTTGATCAGGATTGTTGTCCTTCCATCTGTTATATCTCTGATTTTCTTGCTTTTAATTTGCAAATATTCAATGCCAAGTGTTGTCAGTACCCATACTGACAAGGCTATGAGGCCTAGATACCAGGTGGATTCACGCTCCATAGGAATGGTAGCAGCCAGGTTACCTATCGTGATTCCTGTTATATATTCGAACAAGGAAAGCTGGGATACCTGACGTTTTCCAAGAATTTTGGTGATTAAAAATAATATAGCGACAGCCATTAATGTGCGTATAGCAACCTCGGCCCAATCCTGCATTTGCTCAACCTCATTTCATTTCGCCACAAGGGCGCTACTATTCCAAGGATATCCGCGTCAAGGCGCATTTAAACTCCAATTCCCCTAAATTTAAATAACCAGTTTGTCAATAAACCGATTAAATACGATATAAAATTAAAATTTTCTATCGTTGAATTAGCAATATCTATTACACAAGCGATTGACGGAAAAGGGGCAGCAGGATACATTATAAATATAATTCTTATTTAATTCATCGGGATTATAAACATTAAGCTCACGGAGGTATGTATATGTCGTCCAAACCTAAAGTTGTATTGTGGAGCAAAACCGGCTGTCATTTTTGTGGAGAGATCAAATCGTACCTGGAATCCCAAAATCAGCCGTATGAAAATATCCAAGTGGACGGAAATGATGCGCTGCGTGACGTGCTGGAGACCAAATATGGTATTCGTTATGTCCCTGTCGTCGAGGTAGGCGGCGATAACAAATATGAGGCACTGCTCAACCCGGATCTGGAAGAGTTGGGTAAAGTGCTGGAAAGTTACAATCAAGTGGTATAAGCCGACGGGAAATCATTATTTTCAAGAGAGGTGGAAGGGTTATGGCTAAGAATAGACAAATTAAATTTGGTGCGATTATTCACGGTGTTGGGGGAAGCATGACGACTTGGCGTCACCCTGAAGTACCTGCGGATGCGAGTGTTAACTTTGAATTTTATAAAACGCAGGCGCAAAAGGCAGAGGAAGGAAAGTTTGACCTCGTATTTATCGCAGATGGCCTGTTCATTAACGAAAAATCCATTCCCCACTTTCTGAACCGTTTTGAACCAATTACGATTTTGTCCGCTTTGGCTGGGGTGACGAAGCATATCGGACTGGTCGGCACACTGTCGACTTCCTATAGCGAACCGTTCACGGTAGCACGCCAGTTTTCTTCCATTGATCATATAAGCGGAGGTCGTGCAGGCTGGAATGTGGTGACTTCCCCGCTGGAAGGCTCTGCCCTTAACTTTAGCAAAGGCGAGCACCCGTCGCATCCGCAACGCTATAAAATTGCAGAGGAATATTTGCAGGTTACCAAAGGATTGTGGGACTCGTGGGAAGAGGATGCGTTCGTTCGTGATAAGGAAGCCGGCGTATTCTTTGATCCTGAAAAGCTGCATACATTGAACCATAAAGGTGAGTTTTTCTCTGTGCAGGGTCCGCTGAACATTGGACGATCCAAGCAGGGACAACCGGTTATTTTCCAGGCAGGTTCCTCGGAGGATGGCAAAAACCTGGCCGCCAAGGAAGCGGATGCTGTATTTACAGGACATGAAACGTTAGAGGAAGCGCAGCAGTTTTATCGTGATGTGAAAGAACGTGCAGTACGTTATGGTAGATCCGAAGAGGATATTGTCATTTTGCCGGGCATTTCGCCGATTATTGGCAGCACGACGGAGGAAGCGGAACGTAAGTATGAAGAGATCACTAATCTGGTGACGATTGAGGCTGCGTTAAAATATT
Organism: Paenibacillus sp. FSL H8-0168; assembly: GCF_038592955.1. Lineage (NCBI taxonomy): Bacteria > Bacillati > Bacillota > Bacilli > Caryophanales > Paenibacillaceae > Paenibacillus > Paenibacillus sp. FSL H8-0168. The sequence goes on from NZ_CP151948.1 coordinate 2,439,295, forward strand.
TGGGACGTTTCTTCGATCATCATGATTTCTCACAATATCCGCTGGATGAGCCATTTCCTGAGCTTGATGGTATTGGCAGCAATGCGTTCCGCAGCGGTACAGATAAAATCAAACGAGTAGCCAAGGAACAAAATTTGACCTTACGCGAGGTTGCATTGCGTTCAGCTACACCGAGAACCTCTTTTATTGGAACCGCTGAGCAAGTAGCGGATCGAGTGCAGGAGTGGTTCGAAAGAAAAGGGGCAGACGGATTCATTATTGGTTCTGATGTGCCATCGGGTCTGCATGACTTCGTAAATCTGGTTGTACCTATTTTGCAGAAACGCGGTATTTACCGTCAGGAATATGAATTTAGCACACTGCGTGAAAACCTGGGCGTGCCTATTCCTGAGAACCGCTATACAGCAGCCAGATCCAAAGTGAAGGTTGACGCATAACAGAAGGAGGGAAAAATATGTCCAAGGTTGTCATCCTATCAGGCAGTCCGTCTACACAATCCCGTTTATACGGCTTGATTAACTATACAACGGAGCAGTTGCAGCAGGCTGGAGCGGAGGTCACATTACTGAATGTGGTCGACTTGCCAGCGGAGGATCTGGTCACAGCTAACTTTAACAGCCCCGACGTCACAGCATCACTTGCATTGATTGCAGCAGCGGATGCCGTTATTGTGGCTTCTCCAGTCTATAAGGCGTCCTATTCAGGACTATTGAAAATATTCCTGGATTTGGTCCCGCAGGAGGGGCTAAGAGGGAAACCTGTCTTGCCTTTATTTATCGGAGGTACACTGGCTCACCTGCTGGTCATTGACTATGCGTTGAAGCCAGTTATTAATGCACTGGGCGGAAGACATATTCTTGGCGGGGTGTATGCAGTGGATCAGTGGGTCGAACGTCTGCCAGATGGAGCATACGGGTTGTCGGAAGAATTGGTTGCACGGTTGGAACGTTCTGTTAAAGAACTAAATGAGCTATTAAAATTATAGATCTTTTCAATATTTCCATTGACAGGTCGTTCAGTGAGTTTTATGATACAAAAAACCAAGTTAACTTATTGGATAAATGTATATAAAACTTACTGGGGGACTTGCGTATGAATATCGAGAATATGGAAGCCTTTGTATACGTGAATCATTATGGGAGCTTTAATAAGGCTGCAGAAGCTTTGTTCTTGTCCCAGCCCTCTGTTACAGCCCGGATTCAGACGCTAGAGCGCGAGCTAGAATGCAAGTTGTTCGACCGCCAAAGCAAGCAAACGGTTCTGACGGAGGATGGACGAAAGTTTCTTCCTTATGCGGAGCAGATGCTTCAGGTGCTGCAAAAAGGGAAACAAAAGCTCCAACAGCGTAAGAAAGCCCCTCAGCAAATTCGAATTGGTTGCACGATATCGGTGTCGAACTACATCATTCCTGAAATATTAAAGCAGCTTCGTGCCCGTTATCCAGAGGTTAACTACAAAATTGTGACGGCTACGACGGATCAACTGGTACATAAACTGTTGAACCGTGAGGTAGACATTAGTTTTGTCCGTAAAGTGATGCATCCGGCTATCCGTACGCTTGCTTTTTATGAAGATCCGATTTCCCTGTATGTATACGACGGCCATCCGTTTATGAAGACAGGAAAGGCCAGTATACAGGATATTCAACGTGAAACACTGGTGTTTTTTGAATGCGGATCATTAGATTGGATGAGAATCCATCGCGCTTTTGAATCACTGGAGCAGCCACCGGACATTGCTTTTCAGGTAGACAATGTGGTTACGGCCAAAAAGCTGGTATTGGAAGAAGCGGGTATTGCCTTTTTGCCAGATGTCTGTGTGAACCGTGAAGTAAAAGATCAGAAACTGTTCCGTGTCCATGTTCCAGAGGTAGCTGGGGTGTCGATGCAGATTAGCATAATAGCGACCAAAGAAGACTGTGCAGTGACCTCGGATTTTGCAGATGCACTGACAGAAGGTTTCCGGGGTGCTGTTTTATTACAGAAAAGTTCTTTGGCTTGATGGATTGACGTATAGGTTTCCAGGTGTTAAATTAATCACATCCTAAAACCAATTAAACTTATAGGAATTATTAATTATTGGATGTTGTAGCTACCATGTATGTCGCAAACTGCTGATATACAAAGAGATGAGGGGGATTCATATGAAAAAGTGGTTTGCAATATTGTCTGTTATGGCAATTATCCTGGTGTTGGCAGGCTGCGGTTCCTCAGATAACGCGTCTAGCGCGTCAGGTTCAAGCGGAGACGTGAAGAAAATTATCGTAGGCACAGGCACTCAATTCAAAAATGTATGCTTTATTGACGAAAACGGAAATTTAACAGGTTTTGATGTGGAGCTGATTAAGGAGCTGGACAAGCGCCTGCCTCAATACGAATTTGAATTCAAAACGATGGACTTTGGAAATTTGCTGCTAAGTCTCGATGCCGGCAAGATTGATCTGGTATCGCATCAAATGGAAAAAAACCCGGAGCGCGAGGCCAAGTATCTGTTCAACAAAAATCCGTATAGCATTTTTCTGAACAGAGTCGCTGTAGCGAAGGATAACAATACCATTCATTCAATTGATGATTTGAAAGGGAAAAAGGTACTCACCAGCCCAACCAGTAATGCGGCGTATGTGCTGAAAGAGTATAACAAAACCCACGCAGATGCCCTAAATATCGTTTATACGAGTGGTGCAGCCAATGATACGGTGCAACAAATTACGAGCGGCCGTATAGATGCTACCGTTACGACAGACTTTGCGAACCGTTTTAACACCGATGAAAAAGGAGAAGTAGCTCTGAAAACCGTTGGTGATCCTTTGACTCAATCGGATGTACTGTATGTACTGAACAAAAATGAGCAAGGGTTGGCGGATGACCTCGACAAAGCCATTCAGGAAGTGAAGGACGACGGTACGCTGTCGAAGCTGAGCATTAAATGGCTTGGAGAGGATTTCACTAAGTCTCTGGAAGATGTGAAAAAAGAAGGCAGCAGCAGTAAGAAGTAAGGATAGACGTGGACATTTCAGCGGTCAGGGTACTCTATGTATTCTGGCCGCTGATGTATAGAAAGGAGGCAGGCATATGAGCAGAGAGTTCAATATTGACTATGTTTTTAGCTTTATCCCGAAAATGTTGTCTTACTTACACATCACCTTGTTTATTGTGGCAAGCTCGCTTGTATTGGGGCTTATCATTGGTCTGTTGGTTGCGCTGCCTCGCATGTATAACATTCCATTTCTCAAACGTGTTTCTCAAGTGTATGTTTCCTTTTTTCGCGGAACACCTATTCTAATCCAATTGTTTCTGGTGTATTACGGCCTGCCGGAGCTACTAAAGCTGGTGGATATCAATTCCTCCAGATGGGATGTGCTGTGGTTTGCCGTAGCAACCTACGCGCTCAATAGTGGAGCCTTTATTTCCGAAATTATCAGGTCAGGAGTAGAGGCTGTAGATCGGGGACAAATCGAGGCTGCACAGTCCGTCGGCATGTCAGGCTATCAGACCTTTACACGTATCATTATGCCGCAAGCGCTGGCTGTCGTGGTTCCGGTATTTTCCAATCTGGTGATTGGCAATCTGAAGGATACTTCGCTGGCATTTACGATCGGAGCGATGGAGATGACAGGGAAATCACAGACATTAGGGTCAGCTACCCAGCATTTTGTTGAAACCTATATCGCGTTATCCCTTATCTATTTGGTGATCAGTCTGATTTTACAAAAATTGTTCAAGGTGCTGGAAAATACGCTTCTCCGGCATGAGCATCGGGATGCAGTACAGAAAGAACCCGAAAAACGAAAAAGTTTTGTGGTGCGTTACCTGAGAAGTCCCCGTCTTAGTAAAGGAGGTAAAGGCATATGAGTCTGGATTTTAGATTTATATATACTGCCTTTTTAGGGTTGTTCTCCGCGTTGCCCAATACCTTAATAATTACGGTGGTTTCCGTACTGGCAGGGTTGGTCATCGGTATTATAACGGCGCTGGCGCGAATTTATAAGGTTCCTGTGTTGTCCCAGATTTCTCACGGTTACGTTACCTTTATCCGTGGCACACCGATGCTGATGCATTTGCTGCTTATTTATTTCAGTTTGCCTTTGTTGATTGATGCGGGAGCGAAGCATTTCGGCTGGCCGCTGCAATCCAAAGATGTTCCTTATATGGTATTTGCACTCATTTCGTTTTCCATTACCAGTGGCGCGTATATGTCTGAGGTCGTCCGTTCTGGAATTCAATCGGTCAACAAGGGACAAATCGAGGCGGCTTATGCCGTCGGTATGACGACGTGGCAAGTGCTGAGACGGATTGTATTTCCGCAGGCGTTCGTGGTGAGTTTGCCAAACCTGACGAATTCCGTTATTGGGATGCTTCATGGCTCTACCTTGGCCTTCACGGTTTCGGTCACAGAAATCCAGGCACAGGCTGAAATTCTAGCATCTACCAACTGGAAATATTTAGAGGTATATATTGCAGCTGCACTGCTATTTTGGGGCTTGACGGTATTGATTGAACGAATATCCGGCTTGGTAGAGAAAAAAATCAATGTGTTTAATGGAGGTCGAGCATCATGATCCGTCTGCAAAATATTACGAAGTCGTTCGGCAAACATGAAGTGCTCAAAGGCATTGATTTGACCGTGAACAAAGGCGAGGTCGTCGTTATTTTAGGCCCGAGCGGTTCAGGTAAAACGACTCTGCTACGCTGCATTAATTATCTGGAAAAGCCGAATGATGGGGAAGTTAGCATTGGCGATTTTACAGTGAACTGCAAGCGACCTGCGAAGAAGGATGTTTTGGCTCTACGTCAAAAGACGGCTATGGTTTTCCAGCAATACAATTTGTTCAAGCATAAAACAGCACTGGAAAATGTCATGGAAGGACTTGTCGTTGTCCGCAAGGTCAAGCAGGAGGAAGCGAAAAAAATCAGCATTGAAGTGCTGGAAAAGGTCGGTCTGGGTGAAAAGCTGAATCATTATCCAAGCCAGCTATCTGGCGGGCAGCAGCAGCGTGTCGGCATAGCGCGTGCTTTGGCGCTGAACCCGGAAGTGATTTTGTTCGATGAGCCGACTTCGGCGCTGGACCCTGAGTTGGTGGGTGAGGTGCTGTCGGTGATCCGCAAGATTGCGAAGGAAGGCATTACAATGATTGTCGTTACACATGAAATGGGCTTTGCGCGCGATGTTTCAAATCATGTGGTATTTATGGATGGCGGTCATATTATCGAGGAAGGCACACCGGACGACATTTTTAACCACCCCAAAGAGGAACGTACCAAACAATTTCTGAAACGGATTACACCGGAATATAACTATTCAATTTAGACGGGAGAGGGAGACATGAGTATTAAAATCGGAGTATTGGATCAAAGCCCTATACACGAGGGGGAAACGGCAGCGCAGGCCCTTCGTAATACGATTAAGCTAGCACAGCGTGTAGAGGAATTGGGATTTACGCGCTTCTGGGTATCAGAGCATCACGATTCCGAGCAGGTTGCGGGCTCTTCGCCAGAGGTACTCATTTCCCATTTGCTGGCATGCACTGAGCGTATTAAAGTCGGTTCTGGTGGAGTGATGCTTCAGCATTACAGCCCTTATAAAGTAGCTGAAAACTTTAATGTGCTGTCCTCTCTTGCACCGGGTCGCGTAGATTTGGGAATCGGACGCGCACCGGGCGGGTTGCCGAAATCCACACAGGCGTTACAACGAAACGTTCATGATGCGCCTTCTCTCGAAGAAAAAATTGATGAAGTAAGTCGCTATATTCATAATATTCCGTCTGAAGAAGGACCGTTAGCCGGGTTACAGGCGAATCCGATTCCAGAAATACCAGCGGATATTTACGTTTTGGGTACAAGTACAGACAGTGCTGGAATTGCTGCGCGTTTGGGGTTGCCCTACGTTTTCTCGCAATTTATCAATAGTAATGAGCAGGTTGCATTGGAATCATTCCGTACGTATCGGGCGTCTTTCGATTATAGTTATGGACGTGAGCCGAAAGCTCTTTTTGCGCTTTCAGTCATCGTAGCGGATACTTCCGAGGAAGCTGCGGAGTTAGCAGGTGAGCACAAGCTGTACAAAATTCATCTGGCCAGTGGCAAGACGGCTACGGTGGGCACGCTGGAAAGTGCAGAAGAGTTTGGCAAGCAATCGGGTGAAGAATATACAATTGAAGCTACACAAGCGCAAATTAACAAAGGGACTAAAGACGAAATCTACGCTGTGCTGACGGAAATTCAAGCGAAGTATCAGGCCGATGAGCTGATCGTTACGACAGGAATAAGAGATATACACAAGCGTGTGCGCTCGTTCGAGTTGTTGCATGAAGCTTTTGCCGGATTGCCTGTGCAGTCCTAGATGTTGTTGGTCTGAGAGAATTGTAACTATTTTGGGTTCACGAAGGAGGAATAGGGATGAGTGGATCAACCGGGACGAAGGAGCAGGTTTTGGAGCAGAAGCTGGTGGACATTCGCCGCCATCTGCATCGAAATCCCGAGCTATCTAACGAGGAGGTTGAAACTACCGCCTTTATCCGCCGTCTGCTGGAAGAACAGAACATAACCATTCTGGATGTGCCGCTGCGTACCGGATTAGTTGCGGAAATCGGCGGACAGCAGGAAGGGCCAACTGTTGCGCTTCGTGCAGACATTGATGCGTTGCCCATTCAGGAGGAGACGGGATTGCCTTATGCTTCGGTGCACCCCGGCAAAATGCATGCCTGTGGGCATGATTTTCATACCGCATCCCTGTTAGGAGCAGCCATACTCCTGAAGCAGCGGGAGCAGGAGCTGAAAGGCACGGTTCGGCTGGTGTTCCAGCCAGCCGAGGAAAAGGCCAAAGGCGCTGCCCAAGTGCTGGACAGCGGTGCGTTGGCAGGGGTGCAGGCCATATTTGGCCTGCATAACAAGCCGGACCTGCCCGTAGGCACGGTCGGCATCAAAGAAGGTCCGCTAATGGCAGCGGCAGACGGTTTTTACATCGAGGTGGAGGGTCTGAGCACACATGCGGCAGTGCCACATGCAGGGATTGACCCCATCGTGGTATCGTCACATATCATTACGGCGCTGCAATCCATTGTGAGTCGGAGCGTTAATCCGCTGGATAGCGCGGTCATTAGCGTCACGAAGCTGCACAGTGGCAACGCCTGGAACATCATTCCAGACCGCGCCCATTTGGACGGAACCATTCGCACATTTGACGAGAATGTTCGCGCCCAGGTGACTGAGCGCTTCGAGCAGGTCGTAAAAGGCGTTGCCGATGCTTTCGGCACGAAAGCGACCATCCGCTGGATCGAGGGCCCGCCGCCTGTGCTGAACGACGGTAAGTTGGCCGTCATCGCGGAGGAGGCGGCAAAATTGGTCGGTCTGGACGTCGTTCGTCCCATACCATCCTCGGCGAGCGAGGATTTTGGGTTTTATCAGAAGAACATCCCTGGTGTATTTGTCTTTGTCGGCACTGCGGGAAGCCAGGAATGGCATCATCCTGCCTTTGATCTGGACGAACGCGCGTTGCCCGGAACAGCGAAGCTACTGGCTTCACTGGCAGATTCGGCATTGATATCCATAGAGTAGGAGTGCGAGCCTAGTCTATGGATACTTATCCCCTCCTTGTAGAGGGGATATTTTTGTTTGACGCTATATCATTCTAATTATAGTATAATTTTGTAATTTTATTCAAAATAAAGAGTGGGTGTAATAAGAGAGTAGGCGTTGTCCTTTTAAATGTCTCGTAAAAATAAAAGGTAGCTCAACCAACCGTGAAAATTTGATTTTTGGTCAAATCTATGCGGGAAAAGGAACGCTAAATTATGTAGTGCGTTGGCAATCCTTTAAAAATATCACTCTCAGCAGCGTAAAGATATGGTTTCCTGCTGAGTCGGCAAATTAATAATTGGAATAAGCAGTTGAAAGGGTATGATAAGGCGGAGCCAGCGGGGATTGTGGAATTGATTTAGTGAATAAACGGTTTTTTCATTTTATAAAATACCAGTTTTGTACATGCAAAGGGTATGTGTATATTCCAAGATACGATTAAAATGACTAATTTAAATCATTAAGGAAAATATTGACGATGTAATAATCCAGTGATAATATGATTTGTGATTATTTACAAAAAACGACAAGGAGGTTTGATAGTGTACTCTTGATCTCCTAGATTTGTTCGTAAATGCGAAAAGAGAGGTGATAGAGATCATCGTTTCAAGAAAACTATTGCAATAATACAAATGGATATGGAGGTACATACATGTTGAACAGAAAAGGAATGATGATGGCTTCTTTTTCAGTAGTCATTGCTAGTTCACTACTGATGGGAAACGCTAGTTTTGTATTCGCGGATTCTCATCTAAACGGGGATTCTGTAATTGCGGCAACGGGTGATTCGACATTGGCTGACATGCCAGCTTATCTCAAATCATCGGTGGAATGGGTTTGGAAGAATAGAATGTTGACCGAAGGCTCGACGGCGCGTAAAAATACGATTTTTGATCAAATTTTTGCGGGAAAAGGGACTCTTAATTATGTTATACGCTGGCAATCCTCTAAGCCCGTTACACTGAAGCAACGTCAGGATATTGCTAGAATGATAGATCGGCAGATGAACCATTGGACAGATCATCTACAAGGATATGACGGCTGGCCCTATAAGAATATTAAAGTAAAAGTGGTAGGCTGGGCTGTTGCCGATCCTTCACTGCTCCTAGACAAGCAGCCTGACGAGGTCATTTATACGGATACCATTACAGATACACTAGCTTCTGAAAAACCGGAAATTCCTGCCGCGCTTCCCGTTGCACCTAATGAAATATCGCGATTTGAGCATTTTTCGGACCCAAACTATTCGTATCCGGGTGGATTGGATAAACGCTTTGATATGTATCTCTGGGCCACAGAAAATTTTGGCGGGGGAGCCGGCGGCGACTGGGGACAGCGTATGAATGATGAATACGTTCTGAGTACGGTGAATTCGGATGAGATTGAGATTACTGAACATGAAATTGGGCATGGATTTGGATTAAACGATTTTTATGAAGAACATGAGCGTCCACCAGGTGGATTCCCAACGAACACTATTATGTGGGCCGGTAATTCCGATCATATCACCGACTGGGATATCTGGATGCTGCGTTATACCTGGAGTCAGCTCAAAAAAGATACTTCTCGTTTCCCAAGCGTGACTAACGGCGATGAGGGTCCCATCGATCCATCACCTGATGAAAACGCAAACATTGCGCCAGCTGCAACGGTCAGCACTTCTTATACTTCGCCTTGGGAAAATGTGAGCGCGCTTAATGATGGATTTGACCCAACCAGCTCTAATGATCGAAGTCATGCCGTGTATGGTAACTGGCCTGAGACGGGTACACAATGGGTCCAATATGATTTTGATCAAGAATATACGTTATCCCAAACGGATGTCTATTGGTTCCAAGATGGCGCTGGCGTTGATGTTCCTAAATCTTACAAGATTAAGTATTGGAATGGTCGCAGCTGGTCCAATGTCAAGCAGGCTAATGGATTGGGTACTTCGGCAGACCAGTATAATACAACTACTTTTACGCCTGTGAAAACAACAAAATTAAGAATTGAAATGGTATCCAAAGGTTCAGCATCCACAGGAATATTAGAGTGGAAAGTAGCAGCTAACAAACTTTAAACATCATATTATTTGTCCAAAGGTTGTCTCCTACGATATTTGTGGGAGACAACCTTTTCTAATTTCATAGCTGAACAGTTAGAGTCTGATGAGATCAGGCTTTTTTTGCGCCTTGATTATGATGCTTGTTACGTTCATATTTGTATCTGTGTTTTGCTACATTCTCGTATGAATGGATCACTAAGAATGAACGGGTGTACGATAGTATGTATAATGGACATCAGATATGAAAGAAAAGAGGACAGAAAGCGATGAGTCACGACGTGAATGCTCCTTACGATGTACATGTAGCATATGGACCGGTGTTTGAGTTGCTCAGCAGCTTACACACCTTTATTTGTCGCAAGGCTTACAAGAAGACCGATTTATCAGCTGGGTGGGCGGAGCAAGTGCGTGGAACGCTGTCTCCAGGTTTGTCCGAATTGCTGGAGTCCATGGAAATCAATGCAGATTGGAAGGTTATTTATGGACTCGTCTGTATGCTTTCTGATCAGGGGAACGTTGAAGAGGTCGTAGACCGTCTGGAGAACCGGACTGTACAGGAATTAAACGAACAGGCATCAGCCTATGGGATACCGCTGCCTGACGACATGGAGAAGCTTCGCAAACTTGCATTGCAGCTGCTATCCGGTTGGGATAAAGAGTATTTTCGTCATGTGGATACAAGGATTCTAAGCGGGCTGAAACAGGAAGCGGAACGCAGAAACCGGGAGAAGGGCGTATATAGCTCTATGGAGTGGGTGGATCGTACAACTAATGGCTTCCGATTCGAGCCTTCCGAAGGGTTGACGCAGGTGTTGCTGGTACCGCAATATCATTTTCAGCCGATAAATATTATTTATCGATTTGGGTCGCTCCTGTTGTGCCATTACTCGGCAGGAATTTATGTTCAGGAGGACGATTTTTTATCCCCACAGGAATATCGAATGATCCGAAGCTTGGGGGAGAAGAGCAGGCTCAAGATTTTAAAATATTTGTACCAAAGCCAGTCTCCACGCACCTTTATTGAGATTGTCCGTCATCTCAAGCTGTCCAAGGGAATCACGCACGACCATATTTTTAAGCTTCGTGCCTCTGGCTTCATCCATGCACATTTTGATGGTGAAACATTGCTCGGCTATAGCGCACGGCTTTTGGCAGTAGATGAAATGCATCGGAGCATCCTGGGCTATATGGAGCGAAATTAGGCTGCACGCACCAGTTAGACTTTAACACTTTAAACAAATAGACGCCGACCATTTGGAATCCAGATGAGTGGACGTCTATTTTTTTACATAAAAATGGAGTTCTCTCTTTACAGAACCGGAATAGATTCCTATAATGAGATTTATCTTATTAATTACAACTTGTTCGATCGGAATTTACTAAATTAACTTGGGGGGATTATTTTGAAAAAGGGAATTATTCTACTCAGCAGTCTACTTCTGGCAAGTTCTACCTTATTAGTAGCTTGCTCTAGTGGTGGATCAGATAGCGCTAGCGATGCTACTTCGCAAAATAGTGATGCCGCACAGACAGCCGCTACAGCGCAGCCATTAACAAGTCTGGTACAAGCGTCTGATTTATCCAAATTGCCGGAAGTGTCCCAAAAGAGAAGCGACACGATTATTGTTGGTCTGACTGACCCAGCTGGGGTGTTTACTCCGTATTTTAACCAAAGCGGCTATGACGGCAACGTGATTTCGCAGTTGTGGACTCCGCTGGTCACGGTAGATGAGAAGGGGCTTCCGCTGCCCAATCTGGCTAAGAGCTGGGATATTTCCAAGGATAATCTAACGTATACGTTTCATCTGGTTCCCGGTACAAAATTCAGTGATGGCTCTCCTTTGACAGCTGAGGATGTCGCTTTTACCTGGACGTTGATCTATGACAAAGCCTATCCTGGTGACAGCCAAATCCGAAAGCTGAACATTAAAGGCGGCAAAGATTATACGGAAGGCAAGGCAAAACAAATTGCAGGAATCAAGGTGATTGATGAGCAGACCATTTCTGCGACGTTGGAAAAACCAAACGCGCTTGCTTTGCCGATTCTGGGTGAGTATGTACTGTCCAAAGCCTACTACGGCAAGGATTATAAGTTCGGAGAGCTGGATTATTTTAAGAATCTACATAGTAGTCCTCTGGGAAATGGGGCTTATAAGTTAGAAAAATTCATTCCGGGGCAAGAAGTTCGTCTAGAGGCGAATGATTACTTTTTCAAAGGCAAACCGAAAACACAGCATTTCATTTACAAAACAGCAGAAGGCGACGCTTGGCAATTCATAGAAACAGGCGATACCGATTTTGCTCAATTCACCGCAACTCAGGAAAATATCGACAAACTAAAAGGGCTTGGCTTTTTAAACATTTTGCCTTATACCCCTAGCACTTACGGATATTTGCAAGTAAATCTTGAAAATGAAAAGCTTAAGGATAAAAAGGTTCGTCAAGCATTGACCTATGGACTGGATCGGAAAAGCATTTATGTCGACGCAGCTCAGGGAGCAGGGGCAGTTGCAAACATTCCAGCTTCCCCAATATTCTGGTCTTACACGACCGATGGAATCAATCCATACAACTACGACCCGGAGCAAGCGAAGAAGCTGCTGGATGAAGCGGGTTGGGTAGAAGGTAGTGACGGTATCCGTGAGAAAAACGGACAGAAGCTGACCATTCACCTGCTGACCTCTAAACGTCCAGAAACAGACACCTTTATTGCGCTTGCGGCTGAAAATTACAAAGCGATTGGTGTTGACCTTCAGCCGGAAATATTTGCAGACTTTAATGCAATGGTCGCCAAAGTAGAAGGTAAAGATTATGATCTTGCCGCCTTCTCGACAGGCATGCTGACAGATCCATCAGATGGAATCGAGCAATTCGTCAATGGAGAAGTCAAGGGATATAACAATCCAAAGGTAAAAGAGCTATATGAAAAAGGCTTGTCTACGACGAATATGGAAGAACGTAAGAAAATATATCAAGAATTATATGTGCTGCTAAACGATGAACTACCCGTTATTTTTACCAACTATAAGAAGACGGTGTATGCCTACAATGGTCGGATGGAACATGTAAAGGTCAGTCCGTTCATTGGCTTGTCTGGTAATCTGTTCGAATGGTCCCTTAAATAAGCCACATTTGCGGGCCCCTTGTGAAGAACATCAGGGTCAGATCAAGGGGCCTCCCAAATGGGGGAAACGTAATGAGTAGCCTGACCTTGAATTGAAAGGAGTCTGTCATGAGCTCGTTTTTAACGAAAAGACTGACGTATATGGTTATTATTTTGTTGGCCGCTTCGATGATGATTTTTTTCCTGTATGCCATGACACCGGGAGATTTCATTAGCGGCAATCTGAAGCTGTCGCCGGAGAGAAAAGCGGAGCTGAGGGAAATTCACGGCCTGAATAAGCCTATTCTTGAACGCTATGGAAATTGGCTAGGCAATGCGCTGCACGGCAATTTTGGTTATTCGCTTGCCCAGCAGAAGCCGGTACTGACCTTATTTAATGAGTACATCTGGAACTCGTTTTTGCTGGCCGTTATATCGACCTTCCTGACCTGGTTTATCGCGGTCATTATCGGTGTGATTGCTGCTTATAAGCAGTATTCATGGTTTGATACTCTGGTAATGGTGGTGATTTTCGCTGCCATGTCTGTTCCCTCCTTTTTTATCGGGTTGTATCTGATTAAAATCGCAGCGGTTGACCTGAAGTGGTTGCCACCCGGTGGCATGCTCAATACGGGCAGTAACGCTACAGGTATGGAGTATGTGAAGGAGGTTCTCCAGCATATGACCTTGCCAGTGATCGTTATGACGCTGCTGGGACTGGGGTCGTTGACCCGCTACTTCCGTAGCAATATGATCGACGTGATCCAGCAGGATTATATACGCACAGCCCGTGCAAAGGGCTTAAAGGAAAGAAAGGTACTTTTTACGCACGCATTGAGGAATGCATTACTGCCTGCCATTACGCTCGTTGGCTTCGAATTACCTGCGCTGTTTGGCGGGTCCCTGATTATTGAAAAAATTTTTAATTGGCCGGGAATCGGTCAGTTGTACATGCAATCCTTTTCGCTCCGGGATTATCCGCTACTTATGGGCTTTACGATGCTAATTGCCATTTTGAGCGTTATCGGAACACTGTTGTCCGATATTTTGTATCGCATCGCGGATCCGCGTGTGAAAGTGTAAGAAGGGGGCTAAGGAATGTCATCCGTGAGCAGTAATTTGAGCAAGAGCAACGGCAGACTGCGAACAACTGTTAAATCTTCAATGTGGCAGCAAGCGCTCCGGCAGCTGTTCAGAAACAAGCTTGCTATGGCTGGTCTGCTCGTCGTGGTATTTATGTTTTTGCTCTGTTTTATCGGTCCGTTATTTTCTCCTTATTCCAATAATAAAACAAATATATTAATGATGAACAAGGCGCCCAATATCCATCACTGGTTAGGAACAGACAAGCTGGGACGGGATGTGCTGACACGTGTGATGCAGGCAGGTCAAATTTCTCTTACCGTGGGTTTGGCTTCAATGGTATTGTCTGTGTTTTTGGGGGCTACGCTGGGGGTCATATCCGCATATTTTCGCGGAATTGCGGATCAGATTATTATGCGCGTTGCTGATTTGCTGCTGACGATTCCCAGTTTGCCGCTGCTATTTATTATGGGCGCGCTGCTATCTGACTGGAAGGTTCCACCCGATCAACGGATGTATATTGTCATGCTGATGCTTAGTCTGGTCAATTGGCCGGGGATTGCACGGATGGTGAGGGGCCAGATGCTTAGTTTACGGGAACGTGAATTTATGCAGGCCGCGACAGTACTGGGACTCTCGAATCGCCGAAAGCTATTCAAGCATCTGCTGCCGAATATTTTGCCGTTGTTGATCGTTATTGCTACATTGAATATTGGCGGAGCCATCCTGAGTGAATCTGTACTTAGCTTCTTTGGTCTTGGTGTGCTGCCCACGACACCGACTTGGGGCAATATGATTGATGCCGCCAACAATGTGCTGGATTTTCAGCAACGACCTTGGTTGTGGATACCGCCAGGACTGTCTATTTTTGCTACAGTCATCGCTATTAATATTTTTGGTGACGGGCTGCGGGATGTACTTGACCCGAAACATAAGAGGTAGGTGATCATACACCATGGACAATTTACTTTCCATTGAACATTTAAGCACTCATTTTTATACAGAAGAAGGAACGGTTAAAGCGGTGGATGATATCAGCTTCCGTGTGAAGCCAGGGGAAACGGTATGCATTGTCGGTGAATCGGGCTGCGGCAAAAGTATTACCGCGATGTCGATCATGGGTCTGATCCAGAGTCCTGGTGGTAAAGTGGCAGGCGGAAGCATCCGCTTTGAGAAAACCGATCTACTAGTGCTTAGCAGAAATGAGATGCGCACGATTCGCGGACATGAAATATCCATGATCTTTCAGGAGCCGATGTCTTCATTGAATCCGGTCATGACCATTGGTGAACAGCTATCCGAACCACTGATTGAGCATTTGAAAATGGGCCGTAAGGAAGCTCGTAAGCGAGCACTGGAGCTGATCGAACAGGTCGGTATATCCCGGCCAGAGCAGATTTTAAAAAGCTATCCGCATGAGCTGAGCGGGGGGATGCTACAGCGAATTATGATTGCCATTGCTGTTTCTTGCGGTCCCAAGTTGCTTATCGCGGATGAGCCAACCACGGCGCTGGATGTAACGATTCAGGCGCAAATTCTGGATATGCTGCGTGAGTTTAAAGCTCAATCCAATATGTCGCTCATGCTAATCACCCATGATCTGGGTGTTGTCGCCGAAATGGCTGATTACGTCATAGTGATGTATGCAGGCAAGATCGTCGAGGAAGGCGAAGTGGTACAGCTGTTCAATCATCCTAAGCATCCATATACACAGGGGTTACTAAAATCCAAACCGGTGCTTAATCAGCGCCAAGAGGAACTGTATTCCATCCCCGGGCAGGTCCCTAATCCGCTGGAGCTGACGACTTCCTGTTATTTTTACGACCGCTGTGGGCATTGCATGGACATTTGTCGTGTAAAGGAGCCTACATTAAAAGAAGTTTCAGCTCAGCAGAAAGCATCCTGCTGGTTATATGAGGAGGCGGTTGTTCATGGCTGAGCCGTTGTTGGAAATAGACCGCTTAAAAACGTACTTTCCGGTGAAGTCCGGGTTTATGAACCGTACTTCAGGACATGTGCGGGCGGTAGACGATATTAGCTTTACGATCCGTCAGGGTGAAACCTTTGGATTGGTAGGGGAATCGGGGAGCGGTAAAAGCACGGTGGGCCGCACGATTGTTAGATTGACAGATAAAACGGACGGTACCGTAAAATACAAAGGGGTAGATGTGCACAGCCTGTCTGCCAAAGGGATGCAGGAACTTCGTCCCAAAATTCAGCTGATCTTTCAAGACCCCTATAGCTCACTGAATCCACGTGTACGGATTGGTGATGCCATTGGTGAGGCGCTACTGGATCATGGTATAGCAACGAAGGAGGAGGTCCGGCAGATTGTGCTGGACGTGCTCAAGCTATGTGGATTGTCAGAGTATCATATCGACCGTTTTCCCCATGAATTCTCGGGAGGGCAACGCCAACGGATCGGCATTGCCCGGGCGCTGGCACTTCAGCCGGATCTAATTATCGCTGATGAGCCGGTATCAGCGCTGGATGTGTCCATACAGGCGCAGATTATTAACCTATTCGCCAAATTGCAGGCCGAACGGGGTCTGACATATTTGTTCATCTCGCATGATTTGAGCGTGGTAGAACATTTGTGTTCCCGTATTGGCGTGATGTATTTAGGCTCCATGGTCGAAACGGCTTCGCGTGACGAGCTATTTGTGAATCCGTTGCATCCGTATACGAAGGCGCTGCTGTCGGCTGTACCTATTCCGGTGCCGAAGCTGAAAAGAGAACGAATTTTGCTCAAGGGGGATATTCCAAGTCCGGTTAACCCGCCATCGGGCTGTAAGTTCCACACTCGCTGCCCCTTTGCAATCGATCGTTGCTCTAAAGAAATTCCACTCTATCGTGAGGCTCGTCCAGATCACTGGGTGGCTTGCCATTTGGCTGAATGAACAGAGCTAGTCAACAAATTTTAAAGCCGTTGAAACGGCAGACCGTTCACCACAATGAATCGGTTCTACTGTTTCAACGGCTTTTTAATGTTGTGATTCAAACCGCTTGGGTTGACAACACACCTGGAGTAACGTTATATTAAATATTAATCGTAATTATTACTATTTAAGGTGTGAAATCATGTCCATATCCGTGTTCATCCATCTCGCGGTAGTGAGGGTGAACCTTCATGATTGGCATATATCACAAGGAGGAGCTTTACATGGCCAAGAAGTCAAAAGTCGTAAAAGAGAAGAAACGCCAGGAAATTGTAGCTAAATATGCGGATCTGAGACGTGAATTGAAAGCAAAAGGGGACTACGAAGCTTTGCAAAAGCTTCCGCGTGACTCATCTCCAAGCCGTCTGAAAAGCCGTTGCGAGCTGACAGGCAGACCCAGAGGATACTTGCGAAAATTCAAGCTGTCTCGTATCGCATTTCGCGAGTTGGCACATAAAGGCCAAATTCCAGGAATTACGAAATCAAGCTGGTAAATAGGCACTTATGTCAATCGTCAGCGCATGGAGATTATCTGTGTTGTTAACCTGAGGGTATGTCTGATAGAAGGTTGTAACGGGAATGCTTCATGTCGTAGGGGACATGGGGCATTCCTTTTCCATGGAAAATATTATCGTTTGTATTGATTCTCCTCAGCTGGTTAGGTAGAATATGGACGGGTTAAAAATAATACATAACAAACGATGATATATCAGATTATGTATACCTCAGGAGGAGCTACAAGATGGAAGTGAAAGAGAGAGAGGACTCCTTTTGGAGTATGGTCAAAAAAGGAAACAAATCCTCAGGCTCGGCGGCGTTAGGGAATACCGGCATTGCTCTGATTAAGGGAATTGCTTTTGCCTTGACAGGCAGCGGTTCTATGTTTGCTACGATGATGCATTCCATTGCGGATGCAGTGAATCAAATGTTTGTATTCGCGGGCAGTGTACTGGCAGAGAAAAAACCGACAAAACGCTTTCCTACCGGCTTTGGACGAGTGATTAACCTGTTCTGTATGGTTGCCGTTATTGTCGTAACGATTATGGCCTATGAAACCGCATTGGAAGGTATTCATTTGCTGCAGCATCCGGCTGAATCTACACATGGATTTTGGATTAATGTTATAGTACTGATTTTGTCACTAGTGGTGGACGGATTTGTATGGAGCAAAGCGATGAAAGAAGTGCTGCATGAATCCAGAGTAGAAGCGAAGGGGTTAGGCATTTTCACCTCTGCGTTCCGTCATGTGGGGCGTGCTGCACCGCCAACCCGGCTGGTGTTTTATGAAGATTTGGTAGCAACAACGGGTGGAGTACTCGCTTTGCTAGCAGTGGTGGTCACATCGCTGACAGATTTTAAACTGCTGGACGGAATTTCGAGTATTCTCATCGGTTGTCTGATGGTTGGTGTTGCTTTCCGGGTCGGTTACGACAACATGGTAGGTTTGATCGGTGTATCTGCTCCTCCTGATATCGAAGAACGTGTGGCTTCCATTATTCTCGCAGATACGCATGTTACGGATATTTATCAAATGCGTATTTTACAGGAGGGACGCTATTATCACGTGGAAGGGTTGATTGAGCTTACGCCGGGCATGACGCTGGCAGATGCTGACGATATTAAATTTAGAGTCGAGGACGCCTTGCTGCGTGATCCTAATATCTCAGATGCAGCACTGGGTATTCTGGAGGATGACGGGATTAGAAAGTGGAAACAAGAGAAACCCACAGTTTAGAAAACATGATCAAAGCGAATCTGGACGGAGATTGGCACTAGTGTAAAACAAGAACTTCCATGACCACGGCAACGGGGCATAGAGGTTCTTTTATTTTTTCTCAATTGTTTTGCTACCCCTTTGAATTTACAATGATTGTTAGATACAATGAAAGCGTTAACAAAAAAGAAGGTGAAACAAATGCTTCTCATGAGGAGGAAATGCAGATGAGTCTTCTGAGGGAGGCTTGGCCTGCTTCGCGGCTCGTTAAGGCGCTGGCTGGCGGCATGCAGGATTCAGCAAGGCAACGGTTAAGGAGTAATTGGACAAAAAGGCTGCGGACGACTGTCTCTGAGCCGATATACGCCGAACTTTGGATGGATATTGTGCGTGTCTGTAAAGATAATCGGGAAACATCATGGCCTGAACTGCCGTTGTCTCTGTTTCGGGAATTTACTAATACAGGAGAGCGCAAGCCGTATGAGGATGTGTACTTTGAACGGCGTGGACGACTGGTTGCTATAGTGCTTGAAGCTGTTGTCAAGCCGGAGCCTCGAAAGATGAAAGAGGTGGAAAGCGGTCTGCTGGACATATGTAGCGAGTACACATGGGCGCTTCCTGCACATGTCAATGAAGAGGACACAGTAACACCGCCTTGGCAGCAGGTGGATTTATTCGCGTCCGAAACAGCACAAACGCTGGTTGAAATTTTATTGCTGCTAGGAGAACAACTGGCTAGCCATGTGGTCGCTCAGGTGCACGAAGAGATTGAACGTCGTGTGCTGGAACCCGTTTTTTGGAAGCCTCGTCATTTTGGATGGGAAACCGCAGATCATAATTGGTCGGCAGTATGTGCTTCCGGTTGCGGAATTGCAGCATTGCTGCTGGTAGAAGACGACTTTTCCAGAGCGGTAGCCATCGAGAGTATGCTGGGCGCGCTGGATTGTTTTTTGGCAGGCTACAGAGAGGACGGGGGATGTCCCGAAGGAGTAGGTTACTGGGTGTACGGCTTTGGTTATTTCACTTATTTTGCCGATATGCTGCGTGAGTTTACCGAGGGAGCTGTGGATATTCTGAACTCGGAAAAGGTTAGGCAAATCGCAGCCTTTGCAGAGCGGGTTCATCTGTCGGATGGTATTTTCGCTAATTATTCGGACAGTAGTGAAACGGAACGATTGCCTTCCGGACTCATTTCTCATTTGAATTCTTTGCAAGGAGGACCATCTACACTCCCTTTCCGCGTACCTGGTCTGTTGGAAGACCCCTGTCGCCGCTGGGCTCATGTATTGCGCAACTTGGTCTGGACGAATCCTCTGGCATTCGGGAGCGGTGAGACCGTTACCAATTATTTGCCGCAACTCGGTTGGCTGATGTGCCACAGCTGCAGTTCCAGCCATAGTGGACCCGAAAGCCAAAAGGGTGAACCAGGTGTCATGCTTGCATTTTCAGCGAAGGCTGGGCATAACAATGAACCGCACAATCATAACGATCTTGGACATTTCATCCTTCATGGCGGTGGCGAAAATATATTGTGCGATCTGGGAGCAGGCTTGTACACGAAAGCCTATTTTTCATCGGGACGAGAGTCGATTATTAATATCTCCTCCGGCGGTCATTCCGTGCCTGTCATCAATGGGACTATGCAGCAATCGGGCGCACAGGCAAAGGCGGCTGTGCTGGATATTGCTTTGGATGAGCAGGAGGAGGTACAGACGGGCACAAGGCTTAAGCTTGATTTGACATCTGCTTATCCTGTAGAAGAATTGGCAGTCTTCACCCGCTCCTTTACATGGAATGTGCTGGAGGGAAACGAGGGGGCAAGGCTTACCGTCACAGATCATTTTGAGTTTGAAACGTCTGGCGTGAGCATGAAGTCACGGGATGTGGAGGAGCTTTTGATCAGTCGTATTCAGCCTAATCTGGGAGCAGGCTTCGTGGAATGGAAGGGAGCGAACGCAGGGGTCAGGTTAGATTATGATGCCAGCGTGCTGCGGGCGGGGTTGGAGGCTGTGAAGCACATAGATCATGACGGAATTCCTTTTGTGTTTTATAAAACATCGCTGCAACTGGACTCCAATCAATGGAACGGTTCTGCAAGCGTAGATTGCAATCTGTTTTTTACCATACATTAATTTTCATTTTGAATGGGAGGCAGACAGGATGAATAAGCTGCAGACAGGCAGCGTGTACCCTTGGCAGACGGAGCTGGAGAGATTTATAGAACAGGTGGAAAGCGCGCCAAATCGAGTGAATGACGGATGGACTCACCAACATAAGCTGGCTGTGCTGGAAAAGCTGGTTCGCGCATATGCCCTGCATCAGGACGAAACCGGAGCTATCATTGACCCCCATTCTGAAAGTGAACGGTACTACTCCACCCCCTCCTATGCGTTGGCTGCGGCGGTGTTGGTCAAAGAAGGTCGGCATGATTTACTGGAATCTGCTGCTGCGGCCTTGACGCATAGCATAGCTTGTGTAGTGGAGGAAAAAGCGCCAGATCACCACCCAGACTTTTTTCCAATTATGATGATGGGCGCGTATCGGCTCCTTAAAAATCTTGTGCCAGAGCAAGCCACGGCTTGGAAACAGCAACTGAGCAGGATTCAGCCGGAGCAGACCTACATTTTTACGATGAGCAAAATGAAAAATCCGAACCGGATGATCAACTGGAATGCGATTATGATTTCCGGCGAGTTTTTGCGTGCAGCGGAAGGAATTGCAGCCGATTCGGAATGGATGGAGACGTATATCTACAGCTACCACCTGCCTCGTTTTACCGGCTTGGGCCTGTACCAGGATGGACCGCTGGATCGGCCCAATAGTCCATTTGCCTACGATATTGTTACACGTTTTCATTTGGGTGTAATGCTGGAGAACGGATATGATGGCAGCTGCGCACTCGAACTGCGTGACCACCTTCGCAGGGGAGCGCTCAGCACATTGCTGGCGCTATCCCCGCACGGGGAAATTCCGCCGCGTGGAAGAAGCGCGCAGCATCAGTGGAACGAAGCGGCGGCGGCCTTTGTCTTTACAACACATGCTCAGCAAGCTTTTACAGCAGGAGAGCATGGGCTCGCAGGTGCGTTCCGACGGGCAGCAGATCTATGCTGGCAAGCCATTAGCCGTTGGCAGACCGATGACGGCAAGCTGCATATCGTCCGCAACCATTATTCGTCCGAGGCACGGCATGGCTTTGAGGTGTACTCGAATCATACCTGCTACAGTCTGTGGACGGCGGCTGTGCTGGCCCACACCCTTCTACATGGGGAGGAGATGGATCGCATTTCCCCAACCTTCATCCCGGCGGAGATCGGCAGCCGGGTGTTGGCAACGGATGGTTGGTTCCAGACTGTCATTGCAGCCGTAGAGGGGCAGCAAATGCTTGTGCAAACATCGGTCAACGATCCGTACAATGTTCCGGGCATCGTGCGTATTCAGCAGTCTGCGCTGCCGTCGCTGATCGGTCCGTCCTCAGCAGGTCACGCAGACCGCGGCTTTACAGGCTTCGCGGAGGGAGATATTTTCCCGCTAAGCTACACCCCGGCCTGGCAAACGGAGGACGGAAAGTGGCACAGCTTGTCGGAGGGCATTCCCGGTACGCTGGAGTTCGACCGGGATGGAGGGATTGACCCGCAGGATGGTGGAGGAACCGTACAGATGGAACAAAGCTCAGCGTCTGACGGAGCAACGGATTTTACACTCCTGTGGGAAGGCCCATTCCCGGGAGTGAGGGAAATCCGAACGCATTATCGTCAGGTACCCGGCAAAATTGAAGTGGCGTATGAGCTTCAAGGCAATATTCAGAATGTAGGGGCACTTATTCCCCTAATGGCGTACGACGGTCGGGAGCGCAGTGTTATTCATCATGTCATGTCAGCTGGGAAAGAAACGGAAAGCATTCGAGTAGAATACGCAGGTGCAAGCCTTGAAGTCATCCCGACGACGGAAGGAACGAACGTGGTTTGGCCGGAAGAATTAGCTTCCGTGGCCTGTCGGAATGGTTTACTTAAGGGAGCGCGTCTGGAATGTGAAGGCAACCGCATTTCCTTTATCATTCGGTTACCTGAATAGATAGAGCTAGAGCCATAAATATGGTTTAACATGTGGAAAAAGGAGAGGAAAAAGAAATGACGAAAGCAGAAGCGTGGCTGGAGCAATCGTGGGAGCTGGCTTTGGATAAGACGCTTGCCTTGGCGGCAAGACTGGGAGACACTTTTCCACATGTTGCTGAGGGTGGACGTTATGATAATCGTGAAGAAGCGTGGTGGACAGCAGGCTTTTATCCGGGGCTGCTATGGCTAGTCAATCGGGCGCGTCCTGACAGTGTGGCTGCCGGGATTGCACAGCGGTGCGAGGGTCGTTTGGAAAAAATACTCTATAATAGCGAAGCTGTAGACCATGATCTTGGCTTTATTTGGCTGCTCAGCGGTGTGGCCGCCTATCGGCTGACCGGAGATTTAGAGTCCAGAAGACGTGGGCTGTTGGCTGCCAATCTGCTGGCTGCCCGTTTTAACGTGAATGGCCGTTTTATTCGCGCGTGGAACTTTCCCTCGAAGGACATGGATACACGGGGCGTTGCGATTATAGACAGTATGATGAATCTACCCTTGCTTTATTGGGCTTCGGAGGAAAGCGGAGATCCGCGTTTTGCCGCTCTAGCTGTGCAGCATGCAGATACCGTAGCACGTGAATTTGTTCGTTCAGACGGTTCTATCACACATGTGGTCGAATTCGATCCGGAGATTGGAAAAAAGGTCGCCGAGCATGGCGGACAGGGATTTGCTCCAGGTTCTGCCTGGGCACGTGGCACGGCTTGGGCTTTGTATGGTTTTACTCTTTCGTATGGGTACACGCGCGATTCGCGTTACTTGAAGGTGGCCGAGAACACGGCTGATTTTTTCCTATCCCAGTTGGGTGATGCTTGCCTGCCTGTGTGGGATTTTAGAGCAGAAGAAGAGCACCGCGGGGCATGGGATTCATCGGCTGCGGCAATTGCGGCCAGTGGTTTGCTGGAGCTGGCAAAATATTCGACGCGTGCGGAGCATTTTACAGAAGCTGCAGAATCTATCCTCGAGGGCTTGCATCATACGTGTACAGCGTGGGGCGAGGAGCATGAGGGATTGCTGATGAACGGGACCGTACATTATCCTGAGCAAAAACACATCAACGTTCCCATTATCTATGGCGATTATTTCTTTGTCGAGGCATTGGCAAAGCTGCGCGGTGAAGAAGGTTTGTTTAGTGTTGAATGCAAAAAAATATAGTGTATAAGCGTGCAAGAACGAACTCATTTTTAATCGTCCTATCGTTTTTCAGATTTACGGAATGAATTGTGAGGCAGCGTGTGTGTAATTTCATTTACATATGCGCTGTTTTTTATGCCTGAAAGGGCTGAATTTATTTCGATGCCAAAGTACTACTTATGGGTAGTTAAGAGATCATAGCTGCGCTATTTTGTACCCAATCAAAGAAAAATCATTGTATATAAGCTCTTAATTCCTATGAAAATTTTCATTTTGATGCATGGAAATAGGTCCTTTTACTTGTTTAAGCGTATTTATTCGTAAATTGACAATATAGGTAGGTAACCGTATGATATCATCTTGTGTAAAGGAATAAACTGGATTTTAAATCTCATTTGCAAAAGGAGTTATACATATCATGACAGCAACAAGTGATAGTACAAAAAGAATATACGGAGGATTTTGGATAAGAACAGCAGCGTTTTTGATTGATCTGATCATCATGACTTTATTAGTCATTTTAGTAGGGAGTATACTTTCTATTACTCCAGCCCTTCTGGGCATAGAGGAGACTGGCTTCATATTAGAGTTTTTAATTTGGATGCCGCTGATTTTTTGGCTCGTGCTACCATGGCTGTATTGTGGTTTATGGGAATCATCGAAAGTACAGGCTACACCGGGTAAGCTTGCGTTCTCTTTAGTTGTCGTGGACAAGGAAGGAAAACGTCTTGGATTTTTACACGCCTCAGGGCGTTATTGGATTAAGGCTATTTCTTTTGTAATTGCTCAAATTATTTATATTGTGGTTGCTTTTACTGCCAAAAAACAGGGACTCCACGATCTTTGTGCCAACACCTTTGTTGTACATAAAAAAGAATTGCAGCGATATGAGCAGCAATCGTCTTTTCTGTAAGTATCAGAGGAGATCACCAAAGCTTCTGTTTAATGCATATTCTTCAATTAACAAGAAACCAGCTAATGCTTGCAATACATTAGGTGGTTATTTGTTTTTTCATTTTGTTATGGTTCTTTTACTTTTTTTGTCAGGAAAGCAAGACATTTATCATTTATAAAATAACGATACAACGGTGGTGTGCAGCGTAGTGGAGGATTTGAATCTGGAGAAGCGTAGCGTTCGCCTTTGCCATGGGATTTCTACCTTTTAAAAGGTTTATGAAAATCTGAGAATCCCGGGGTAACAGCGATTGTAGGATCAAATGCTACACGTAGCGTCTCACTCAGACAAAAGTATGTCCCTTTATTTTAAAGGGATTCTTATAGCGAAATAAAAAATGTAAGCTGTTCTTACAGTTTTCATGTTCTTTTTAGCTTGTTTTGCGTTATAATGAAAGGATGCACATTATGAACGAATTGGAGGCACAGCCCGATTGACTACTTACCCTTTTGCCTTTGATCCGTCCAAGCCGTTTATTGAGCAGGCAAGTGACTGGATTGCGGATGTATTTTATGAAGTTTTGCCTGAAGTCGGTTTTGAGGTTCGGGATGAACAAATTTATATGGCATTCCAGCTAGAACGTGCCTATAAGGAAAAAAAGACCATTTTTGCAGAAGCAGGTGTGGGCACTGGTAAAACGCTCGTATACCTGCTGTACGCTATTGCATATGCCCGATACATGAGAAAACCGGCGATTATCGCCTGTGCGGACGAATCGTTAATTGAACAATTGGTAAAGCCGGAAGGGGATATTGCCAAGCTGGCACAGCATTTGAATCTGACGATTGATGCCAGATTGGGGAAGTCGCCGGATCAGTATATTTGTCTGAATAAGCTGGATGAGGTACGAGGCGGACTGGATGAGGACGCAGATGTTTTCCGTGATATTTATCAGGAACTGCCGGATTTTGTTCATTTTCCAGATACGTTACAGTCCTTCACTCCTTACGGGAACCGAAAGGAATATCCCGAGCTAACAGATGGACAGTGGAGCAGACTCGGATGGGATGTATTTCAAGACTGTCTCGTTTGCCATCAGCGGCATCGTTGCGGTCAGACGTTGTCTCGTGATCATTACCGTAAAGCGGCAGATCTGGTCATCTGCTCACATGACTTTTATATGGAGCATGTATGGACCTACGAAGCGAGAAAGCGCGAGGGTCAGCTGCCGTTGCTGCCGGAGCACAGCTCTGTTGTCTTTGACGAAGGGCATTTGCTGGAGACAGCGGCACAAAATGCGCTTACCTACAAGCTTAAGCACGCTCAGTTTGAATCTATAATTACCCGATTGCTGGAGGGAGAAGTGCGGGAATCTTTGGCAATGACGATTGAAGATGCGATCTCCCAAAGTGAGGCTTTGTTCGCTGCGCTTGATAAGAACAGTCAGCCTGTACAGGGTTCTAATCGCAAAGAGTTCATCCTGAATGAGTCGCTGATTCGAGAGGTAAACCGCTTTGGTGAATTGATCGGCACGATTGAGGAAGAGCTTGTATTTGAAAGCGGGCTATTCTCTTTGGATGAGTATCAAGTCAAAATTGTGGAAGAACATTTGGAAATGATTCAAACCGCGTTGGCTTTGTTTAAGCGTCCTGAACTTCTCATTTCGTGGGTGATGGAGGATCAGGATGGATTAACGCTTGTGGTTATGCCGAAGATGGTAAAAGAGATTCTCAAAGAACGAGTATTTGCGCAGCATATACCGATCGTATTCTCTTCAGCTACACTTTCCGTAGAGAGCTCTTTTGACTATATGGCGCAGAGTCTCGGTATTGAAAATCCGCTAACGTTTTCTGTTGCTTCACCTTATGACTACAGTGATCAGATGCAAGCTGCACTGTACCCGTTGCAAGCGGGGGATGATCCAATCCCGAGAGCACTGGCACTGCTGGAGAAATCACAGGGAAGAGCGCTTATCCTGTTTCCTTCACAGGAAGAACTGGCTGCATTCCAGACGGGTCTCGTTGCCTACCCGGAGGCGTCTGCCTATCGTTTTCTGTACGAAGGTTCGGCTGAAATCAGCCATCTGATCTCAGCTTTTCAGAATGATGAGGAAAGTGTGTTGTGCGCTGTTACATTATGGGAAGGATTGGATATTCCTGGACCTTCTCTGTCGCACGTCATTATCTGGTCACTGCCATTTCCTCCGAATGATCCGGTTTTTACGGCTCTGCGTAAGGATGCAGCAGATCCGTTTATTCAGATAGATATGCCTCACATGGCACTTAGACTCAGACAAGGCATAGGGCGTTTAATTCGCTCGCGTAATGATCGGGGCTGGATATCCATCATGGGTCAGGATTTGAGTCGTCAAGAAGTACGTACACAAGTTGAACAACTACTGCCTGCGGGCGTAGAATGCACCGTAATTGAAGGAAACCCGGGGGGAATAAAAACATGTTGAACTTTACAACGTACACAGTAGATCAGATTAAAGATGCTTTTGGTATTTTGACTGGACAGCGTTATGAATTTATCATTGATGTAGAGGTAGAGGAGGACGACGAGCTATACACTGAAAACGGACTGTATATCCGTTGTCTTTATTTAGTAGACGAAGAAAAGACGGGACTGCTAAAGTATGAATTAATTGAAAAAGTAACGAATCGTTACATTGATCTTGAACTTGAAGATGATGAGTTGCAAGCTGTTGAGACCTTCTGTAAAGAACATGTAAAGGGTGAAACAGTGAAGTAATAGTATAGAACACTTAGCTAGCAAAGCTGGTATATAGCTAACATATAATGAAGATATCAAGGAGTCCTGACATGATCAGGCTCCTTATTTTTATGGCCATTGAAGAGAACTTATTTGCTTTAGCGCAGTCTATCCCACACATTCACCATAAACAGCATAGTCCCCCCGGCGAGTAACACCCATCCTATGACGATCCAAACTCCAGCCTCTGGAACCTTGTAATTTTCACCTATAATCGCCAATATCAACACGGGCAGACCGATATTATGCATCCAAAAATGGATATGTGCCAGAATAGTAACTGAAAGTGCAGGAAAGGTCACATAGATCAGACCTATAATTCCAAGTGCAATCCAACCCAGCAAATGGGTATGAGACTGAACATTGGACAGGCTGTAATCACCCGACACGCCAATAATTACACTAAGCAGCACACTGAGGGCAAAATATACGGCAGCTATCTTCAGAAATTGCTTTCCCATATATGAACTCCTCCTTATGTTGCACGGGGGTATTTTGTGACATCTTCTCTATCATATCGAGTAAGCGGGCAGGGGGTGTGGGTATTGTGACTGGTCCATTTGACAAAAGCTTCAAATACACATAAAATCTTATTGCATCAATACTTACCGTATTACTATGTTTTCTCGGAGATGATAGTGAACTTCTCCGACAATAGGCGTTAATTTTTGACCATTGGTTTATTTTGGATTCGCCATTAAAAGGAGCTTGAAATTATGAATGTATATCAAAATACCCTTGAACTCATTGGACGCACGCCATTAGTGGAGCTGAACAGCTATTCTCTACCGAGAGGAATTCGCCTGTTTGCGAAGCTGGAGTTTATGAATCCCGGTGGCAGTGTTAAGGATCGGGTGGGGAAGGCTCTAATTGAAAAAGCATTAAAAACAGGTCAGCTGAAGCCAGGGGGGACATTAATTGAAGCAACAGCAGGTAACGCAGGTATTGGTCTTGCGATGGCGGCGCTTCATTATAATATCTCGGTTATTTTTGCTGTGCCTGAGAAGTTCAGCCAAGAGAAGCAGGACCTGATGAAGGCATTGGGAGCACGCATTGTTCATACCCCGACAAGTGAGGGAATGAAAGGAGCCATCGAAAAAACAAAAGAATTGGCTGCTGAAATAAAAGATGCCTACTTGCCACGGCAATTCAGTAATCCGAACAATCCCGAGGCATATTATACGACAATGGGACCTGAAATATGGAACGATCTGGACGGCAAAGTGGACGTATTTGTGGCAGGTGCAGGCTCGGGGGGAACATTTATGGGAACCTCGCGTTATCTTAAGGAACAAAATGCAGCCCTTAAAACGGTCATCGTGGAGCCGGAAGGGTCCATTTTGAATGGCGGCGAGTCAGGCCCACATAAAACAGAAGGAATTGGCATGGAATTAATCCCTGAATTTGTGGATAAAGGATATTTCAATGCCATTCACACCATTAGCGATGTCGATGCTTTTGACCGTGTCAAGGAACTGGCTGCACGTGAAGGTCTTCTTGTTGGCAGTTCTTCAGGGTCTGCTTTACATGCCGCTTTACTGGAAGCAGAAAATGCACCGGATGGCGCACATATTGTTACCATTTTCCCGGATAGCAGCGAACGTTATCTGAGCAAAAAAATATATGAAGGCGGGATATAAAATGAAACGCAAAACAAAACTAATTCACGGCGGGCTTCCTACCGATCCCCATACAGGCGCGGTTAACGTTCCTATTTATCAGGTAAGCACTTATGAGCAAGAGGAAATTGGCGTCCATAAGGGATACGAATATTCACGTACAGGCAATCCGACCCGGTTTGCTCTGGAGGAGCTGATCAAGGATCTGGAGGAAGGAAAGCGTGGTTTTGCTTTCGGTTCGGGTATGGCAGCCATTCATGCGGTATTTTCACTGTTTAACGCAGGGGATCATATTTTGCTGACCGATGATGTATACGGAGGCACCTACCGTATTGTAAGCAAAGTGCTCAGCCGTATCGGAATTGAATCCACATTTGTGGATACGACTGACCTGGAAGCCATCTCCAAAGCAATTCGTCCGAATACGAAGGCATTGTATGTCGAAACGCCAACGAACCCGCTTTTGAAGGTTACTGATATCCGTGCTGTTTCGGAGCTTGTAAAAAAACATGATCTTTTACTGATCGTCGACAACACATTTGCTACCCCTTATTGGCAGACGCCAATTACACTTGGGGCTGATATCGTCATTCACTCTGCTACCAAGTATTTGGGCGGCCACAGCGATGTTGTAGCCGGTCTGGCTGTTGTGAACAGCGACGAGTTGGGAGAACAACTGCATTTTCTGCAAAACGCCATTGGTGCTATTCTCGGCCCGCAGGATTCTTGGTTATTGATCCGCGGTATTAAAACATTGGGTCTGCGTATGGAAGCGATTGAGCAAAATGCGAAGGAAATTGCAGCCTTTTTGGAAAAAAATCCGAAGGTTAGCAAAGTGTACTACCCTGGATTGGAAAGCCATGCACAACATGAACTGTCCAAAACCCAGGCTGAAGGCTTTGGCGGCATCATTTCCTTTGATGTAGGTAGTGACGCTAACGCGGTTGCACTTCTGAAAAAGGTAAAATATTTTACACTAGCTGAAAGCTTGGGAGCGGTTGAAAGTCTGATTAGCGTTCCGGCACGTATGACGCACGCCTCTATTCCGGTAGAACGTCGTGCAGAGTTAGGCATTACCGAAGGTTTGGTGCGGATTTCGGTTGGGATCGAAGATCTGGAAGATTTGATCGAAGACTTACAGGCAGCATTGTAAGAAAATAAGTGGGATCAAGAGAGGTAGCTGAGGCTGCCTCTTTTTTTTGTTTTTTTATCATAGCTACTTTTTTGAGAAGAACAGAGGAGTACGTAGAGGTAATAACGAATAGTTTTATATAGTTAAATTGAATGTTAAACGGAATATAACCGCGACTACGTCTCTGAGGAAACAAAAACCTGGAGGGGGAATGTTATGAGGTTCACACATCTGGAAAAAGCAACAACTGTGCTGTCGGATCATCCGGTACGTCTGAGGTCTGCTTATGCAGTCGGTCCGGTCATGCTCCCGGAAAATTGCGGTGTGGGCAGGGAATGGACAAGTTATTTTGCCCATGAGGAATGGAATTTGGAAAAGGCTTGTGATGAAGAAGGAGTAGAGCTTTCAGCCGGAGGAAAGGCAGCGTGCCGATTATTGACCGAGCTGGACCCTCGGACTGCCGAACTAAATCTAGGTGTTTTTCCGCCTTTGGCCGAACAAGAAAGGCTTTTGCTGGTTTCAAATCTTCGTTGTATGGCTGCACAGGAAGTGATTTTCAGACCCTTTGAAGGAACGGGACAAATTTGGATAGATGGCACACTGGTATATGCGGAATCCGGTCCTTTTCGCTTGTATCTGGAGGAAGGCGATCACACGGTAGTTATCATTGCTGCGTTTATTCCCGAGGAGGCCCGCTCTATTCGTATCAGTGGAAATCAGGTATGCGACGAACCAGATGTGACAGAACTGCAACGTGAATTTGTAGAGCGTAATATACGTTTTCATATGGCTTGGTTAGAGGTTGAGAAAAGTGCTGGCAGGGAGGGTGAAGACAGCCCGATCTTATTTTATTTACTGCGTAAGGATCGGATAGATCTTCCCTTAGATCAAACGTTATGGGTCGAGGTAACGAATGATGAAGGCATGAAGCTGGATCGCTTTCCAGCACATTGGGAGCAGGAGCAAAGCTATGACTGGGACGAGGAAAAGGCCAGGAATACGGGAATGCTGCACTTCACCGTTACATATCGGGATCATGAGGCTGTGGAGCATCATTTTGTGTATTCGGCACTTGTGCGGCCTTTGTCAGTCGTCGTGGAGGGCTTGCAGGAAGAGTATGACCGGTACATTCAAGCCCGCGCTATAGATATTCTTCATTCTGCGCAGAAAATACAAATAGAGGGTCTGCTTGAGGAATTAAAAAGGTTAACGGATTTGCCGGAAGATCCTTTTGAAATCTGGGATTACCGGGTTGTACGTGAATATATCAAGCTATTAAAACAAATCTTCACGTGTGGACATGCCGAACAGTCACACTCCCCGTCCTTACTTCAAGAAGAACACATCTTTTTGTCTAATGACGGAATTGGGGAAGGATTTTTTGTCTCCCGTTTGGATAATAGTTTGCAACGCTATACCATTCAGCTTCCCAGAAGCTATTCGACTGACCGACAGTATCCTCTGATCGTTCTGATGCCAGGCAAGCGATATGAGCTGGGTTTGCCGGATTTTCAGAATCGAGGTTTTGGACAAGGCTGGGAAGAGGAAGCTATATTCGTTACTTTTTCGTGCCGTGGTGTAACGTTGGGCAGTTATATTGGAGAAGCTGCTTTTTTGGAGGGGCTGGATGTCATACTGCAAGCGTACCGAGTGGACGAAGATCGGGTCTATCTGACGGGTTATTCGAACGGAGCATATGCGGCCTGGGCGATGGCACAGGCTTATCCTTCTCGGTTTGCGGCTATTGCGGTTATCTCTGGAGCGCCACATCCTAAGCATCTGATAAATCTGTTGAATATGCCAATATTGAATGTATGCGGAGATCAGGATTACTTATTTGCACAAGCATACACAGCCCCTGTAACAGAGCTTCTATCTGATCATTTTAGAGGTGTTGTAGAGCGGCAGTCTAATCACTGGGATACGCATGAGCTGAGACTTCTGGACGGCGTACTGGGTTGGCTTATGCAATGGAAAAGAGATGTCGTACCTCAGCGTATTGCCTATCGGACGGAACGGGGGAGACATAACCGGGCTTACTGGCTGGAACTGACGCGAATGGATGAAAATGAGGAATATGCCGAGTTGTACGGTGAAATGAGTGCCACAGGTGAGTTGGATATCGAGGCAGTTCACGCCGAAGAATTTATCATTCATCTTTCTCAAGAGGTCATGCCCTTGGAGCTGGCCCAGGTTCGTATCGGAGCCCGTATTTTCGTGTTGGACTTGCGGGAATACAGCCGCTTTCGCTTTGTTAAAACACAGTCACATAAACGCCCCTCACCTGAATACCGTTTGATTGCCGAACGGGAGGAAGAAAGCAGTGGATGCTTTACAAAAGAATCGGATGCCAAAATGAAAACGGTGGGCTCGAAAAGCGTGGGAAGAAACGTTTTGAGCCACGGTATGGGTGTGCTTGACGTTTATATGGATCGTCTTCACATTGTCCTTCCATCCAGCTATGCTACACCGGAGGAAGAGCAGGCGGTGAGACGGACGGCGAACGCCTTGGCTAGCCCACGAACAGCAACTTGGAATCCGTATATCGGTGTTCATTATCCCGTGGTGTCTTCTAATGATATTACGGAGGAAGCACTGGCTGATAGCAACGTGATTTGTATCACTTCGGGCTTGTCCAGACATGAGCTGCTTCAAAAGCACCAAGCCGATCTGCAAATTACATGTACGGAGGAAGGGTATACATTGGGCGACGACTTTACGGCAGGCGAGTATTGTCTGTCATATATTCAACCTAGCCCATGGTCTGCGTACCAGCAAATGCTTGTCGTAGCGACCAATTCACCCCGTATGCTGGGTAAAAACCTATTTATGCGCAGACTGATTATGCCTGGATATTTTAATGGTCTACACCCGTATTTGAATAAAGAGATTATTGTGTATGATAGCAAGGGAGTGCGTGCTTTGAACTTTACTTCCATTAGACATTCGCAGCAAAAACTGCAAGGCCAATAGCCAATAAAAAAGTAACAATGTTATAATAATCAATAATTAAAAAAACCGTCCGGAGGCACATTGGCGATCCTGACGGTTTTTTGCTGATTCATTGCAGTGATTTGTGATCGGGATGACGTCATATAAAGAAGGGCATTGTGGGCAGCTTAGCTTTTATATTGCTCCATCAGGTACATGATCTTTACTTCATCGGCCAAATCTCCAAAGGGTTCTAACGGATTCTCTTGAATGATATGATATAAACGCTGGACTCGCTCCTTTGGCAGTTTGCGTACATATCTGGAAATGAAAGCGGCATGGGTGACTACGTAGCGCTTTTTACGGACAGCTGCACTGGCTACGCGGACGAGAATATCTTCGCCCCCTGCCAATTCCAGAATACGGCGCTCATAAAAGACTACGTATCGGAATGTCCGGTCCTTGATCAGCTCACGATTGAGTCTGGCAATCTCTCCGATATATCTGACCATAAGCGGCTCAAAGCTCTTGATCAGGAGAGGATCGAGCGTTAATTCCATGTCTTTACGGAGAACAAAAGATTGCAGCAGGGCAACCTGCTGGAGCCTTATCCGATCATTATGAATGAGTACAGCCATCTCACGCAGCATCTCATAGGAGACACGCTCACTGAGCTGCCGCAGGGCAACCGCGTTTTTATGATTAACGTTTAGCCCTTCCTGGATCTGTTCTATACGGCCTCTAAACAGACGTATAAGCTGCCTACGCTGCTCATAAGGATAAATACCCTGCTGTAGAAGCACTAAGGGCAGCAGAAGCAGCGCACCGACGATACCGCATAGAAACATTTGTTGCTGCGAGTGGCCGAAAAAGACAGTAGCGGCCAGCAGTATGACGCCGACGGCAAAGTCTTTACGAAAATAACGTTTGGCTCTAAGTTTGGCATATTGCTCTACAGGAACTAGTGTATCCCGACCACATGATGTACACTTCTCTTCCCAAAGGGCGGTGAATTGTCCACAACGCTTGCAGACTCTTAGCTTTTGGAAGGCGTGCTCTGTGCGGGTAAATGGGCGAAATTGTACAGCTTGTTTGGAACTATTCATTGCGTTCACTTCTCCGGTTCAGCAGGGCCAGAAGCTCGGTGTCGATTTGTGTAATCGACGGGGCGCGTTTTTTATGTATATAGTAAATTAGTGATTTGATGGCGACAAAAAGAAACATAATCGCCAGACATCCGTATGAGATCATAGTGTACTTCCTCTTTCTGCTTGGATTTTTACTTCAATATTTTACATGGGCGGGTTTCGCTACTGTCATTTTTGTCGTATAAAGGAGAAGGCTGGTGCCCGATTGCCCTTGTTGGGGTATAATTATATCATTACTGCAGGATATTGGTAAAATCTTGCGGTATAACAGGCTTTTTGGTTGGGTTCAGACCATTCGGGCAGTATTTTCAGCTGGCGCTCATGTAAAACTCATTATAATTTAATAGTAGGGGAGTACAACTGTAATTTAGAATGAGAATTAACCGGCAAAGGGGTACAAGCGATGTTTAGTAGAGACAGAAAATGGTTTTTGGTCATCGGAATCATATGTACAATGATCATGACCTCGATTTTGGCATGGCAGCCACAGATGGCGAATGCCGCTTCACCCTCTGCTTCTAAGGTGGATGCGGTGCTGGTCGTCGATGTAAGTAATTCAATGAACACCAGTGATCCTGGGAAAATTGGCAATGAAGCCATGAAAATGTTCATTGATATGCTGTCGACGCAAAATGACAAAGTCGGGATTGTAGCGTATACGGATGTCGTACAGCGCGAGAAAGCCTTGCTTAATATTACATCCGAAGCGGATAAGCAGGAACTGAAGACGTTTATTGACGGACTGAACCGGGGGGCGTATACTGACACCTCCGTGGGTGTCAAGGAAGCGATCCGCATTTTGCAAGATGGTAAAACAGCTGGACATGCGCCTATGATCGTCATGCTTGCCGACGGTAACAACGATTTTAATAAGACGACAGGCAGAACCGAAAGCCAATCCGATCAGGATATGGCACAGGCTGTAGCCGAGGCTAAAAATAACGGCGTTCCAATCTACACCATCGGTTTGAATGCAGATGGAAAGCTGAATAAAAACAAGCTCGCCGACATAGCGCAGCAAACGGGTGGCAAGTCCTTTATTACAAGCTCAGCGGATGACCTGCCGAACATTTTGAGTGAAATTTTCGCCAGCAATTTGAAGTTGAAAGTGGTGCCTTTGCAGTCCATTACGGCAAACGGCGACTATCAGGACGTAACGGTAACCGTACCGAACGATAGTGTGCTGGAGGCTAACATTTCGATCATGTCCTCGAAACCGGTGGATGCGAGACTGATAGACCCGTCGGGTAACACCAAGCCGATTCCTTCGAGTGATGTGCTGCTGTCCAAGTCCAAAAGCTACTCGCTGATTAAACTGCTTAAGCCTGTGGCTGGTGACTGGAAGCTCCAAGTCAAGGGAGTCCAGCAGGATCAGATTGATATTAATCTGGTGTTTAACTATGATTTGGAGCTGAAAATGGACGCACCGTCAGCCAAATCATACAAAAAAGGCGATGCAGTTCAAATTCGTTCCTACCTGACGAGCAATAGCCAGCAGCTCCAGGATCAGGAATTGTATGCGAATATGAATGCTGTTCTGAAGGTCAAGGATCTGGATTCCGGTACAACGAATGAGGTGCCGTTAACCAATGCAGGGGATTCTTTTACCGGTTCCTATACGATTCCAGATGAGCATGACTACGAACTAACCGTTAGAGCAGAGGAGAAGAGCTTTTACCGTGAAACACAGCCTGTAACCATCAGTGCTAAAGCAGGGGCGACGAGCGGTACGAATACGGGCACGACGCAGCCAACAACACCTGCTGAAAAGTCCAAGCTAATGCCACTCATTCTTTTAGGGCTGGGACTGCTCGTTCTGCTGGTTGCCGCGTATTTCATCTGGAAGGCTGTCAAAAAGGCCAACCGTGGCTTTGTCGGTCAAATCGTACTGGAAATCCGGGATGAGAACACCGGCGAAAAAACGTATCCGCAATACAAGAAGCTGAACACCTTCCGAGGCAAATTTAATCTGCACCAGTTGCTGCAACTGGCACCGGAATTTGCTGGAACCGACAAGGTCGTGTTCACACCAGCCAATCAGGATCGTATCATTGTGCGCAGTACCCCCGAGATTACGATTGAAAAATCCGGACGGGCTGTTGACACAGGCAACGGTCTTGAACTCAAAAACGGTGATCGTCTGACGATTCCGTTAGCCAGTGTGGACAAAACCATTTTACTGGAGTTTATTTCAGTAAACAGCTAAACGAACCCTTAGGAGGTCATATCTATGAAACCAGTAGTTAGAGAGCATATCCAACAATTAGACGTATCACTCGGCGGAGGGATCGTAAGCGATAAGATCAGAGTTGATACTATTGATAATCCTATTTTAATTATCGGACTCGGAGGAACGGGGATTGATGCCCTTCTCCGCTTGAAATATCAAATTAACCGTAGATTCAAGCTTCCAGCAGATCCGATTTCCAAGAAAAAGAGTGATAAACCGGACAATGTGGAATTTCTCGCTTTTGAAACGAATGAACAAGACCGCAACAAAAAATACAAGGGGATTGGTTTGGACCCTATCAATGAGTTTGTACTGCTATCCAATGCGGAAATCGGTGGATTGCTGCAAAACCGCAGCATTCTTGAGCCGTACATTACCGATTGGCTGTCTCCCGAACTAAGCATTACCGATGGCATGAATGGTGCGGCAGGGGTGCGGCAGGCAGGACGATTGCTGCTGTTCACCAAAATCAATCAGGTCGTACAAAGCATTGACAAAAAAATCAAAACCTTGTCTGAAGGCACCAACAAGAAGCTTATGGTGTTCCTGCTGTCCGGTTTGTCCGGCGGTACAGGAAGCGGTACCTTCCTCGATATTTCATATATCGTCCGAGGAATTATTGAGCGCGACTATGGCTCTGCAGGCGTAGACCGTGTAAATACATTAGGTTATCTGTTTACACCAGATATTAATTTGGCGAACAAAAGCCTGAGCGAGCATACCCGTGAATATATTAAAAAGAACGGCTATGCTGCACTGAAAGAACTGGACTATTGGATGAATGTAGACAGCCGTGGTGAACGTTTTAAGCAGCAGTACGGCAACATTTTGACCGTGAACTCGCCGCTTCCGCCGTTTAATCTGTGCCACCTCATTTCGGCCACGAATACGGAAGGCAAGCTGTTGGAAAACGCTTATGATTACTGCATGAATGTCACCGCTGAGAACATCACTAACTTTATGGCGAGTGAGGAAAAACAGTCGGGCGAAGAGTTTGCCATTCATGACTATATCAGCAATATCCGTACCAACATCGCACAAATGAATAAGGCGTATCCGGCAAACTACGATTACAATATTATCGGGGCTTCCTCGGCGGTACTGCCAATGGAGGAAATGACGACATATCTGGCCTATCGAATGTTTGGCAAAATGTCCAAAATGTTCGAGCAATCGCCAAATCAAGAGGATGTAGAGAAGTTTGCCCGCAAGCTGGGCGTGGATCTGGATAGCATGATCAAAAACTTTGAATCCCGTGTACCTGAGCCACTTCCTGGCTTTGAAAACAGTGAACGGTTAAGTTATAGCAATGTCGTTAAAATGCAAGTTGTCAATATGGACACCGAGCTTGAGCAAACGTTCCTGACGCGTGCCCGCGAAGAGTATATCAAAGCGAAGAAGCAGCTTCCTGGTGAAATTACTGGACAGTTTACGGATCAAATTCGCCGGATGTTTCTCCATCCTGAGCAAGGGCCGTTCTATGTATCCCGTATGATTTATACTGAAAAAGGATTTAGCTTACTGAAAATGCTGCTTTCATATGTTGAAACGTTGCGTGAATCACTGCACCGTATTCCTACGGACATTGAATGGGCACGTGAGCAGGCGAACGAAAAGCTGGGCGATGCCAAGAGCGCGTTTGTGTCTAAGGATAAAAAGAAAAATGCGTACATCGAAGCGAAAATTAATGAATATTGGCTGCGGGCTGATGTGGAACGTACAGAGCAGCTCATTGAATTTTATGAAGACCTGTATGACTTGTTGAACAAGGAAAATAGCCGCATTTATAATGTATTTACTGAAATTTTGAACGCATTGAGCGCAATTTTCGAGAAGAATGGCGATCTGCTGATTAACGGCGAGGAACAGTCCGATCACAAAGGCAACAAAACGTACTATTGGAATCTGGTAAGTGTACCGGATATTTCTGAAGTTGTGACCAAGCTGCTGGATAACCGCAACGGTGATGATTTGATTCGTGATTTTGCCCAAGAATTGCTGGAAAATTCAGATCAATGGGTGAAGGATCAGGATATGGACATCATCAGCTCAATCTCCAATTTCTTGACTGATAAGTTCGGTGATCTCATTACCCGTTCCATGGAGGATTTCCTCGTCATGAAATACGGGCAAGATGAAGCCATTGAAAAGTTTGTGGAGCGCTACATTGCGAGCAAACTGGATGAGGAAGCTGTACCAGTGTTCCATCTGAGCAATAGCTCTGGCAACTTGTACTTCCCGTCATGGGGATTCGTTTCAGTACCTGTACAGTCGCCTAATATCCTGAAGGGCGTTCGCAATTATCAAAATAATGCAATTGGCAAATCACACTTTACTATTAAAGAGAGTGAAGTTCGTAACCGGATTTTCTGGCTCAATACGCGTAATGGTGTTCCTCTGTTTGTATATACGCCGCTCAAAGTGTATGAAGAAAGCTATGAAAAAACGATTCTTGACCGCGAAGGTATTGGCCGCCATCTGGTACAAACAGGTCAGAACAACTGGACTAATCTTCCGTCGCCGATTCCTGAAAAGTCATGGGGCGAAACTTACGTCAATTCGCGTGTGCAAGCTTACAATGCCCGCATTCGTAATGATTTTGACCGTGCCAAGTCACTTGGCGTGATTCGAGAAAAGGATGTCGATCAGAATACGAGCAGCCGCTTCACTGTAATCCGTTCACATGCGCTAGATCTGAATGCGATGCTGGCAGGCTACGATATGCGCTTGCAGGAATCCAAGCCGAATTTGGGTGAGGTGAAAAGAGCATGGTCTGAGTTGAAACGTCTGCTGGCTGAAGGGCTGGAGCAGGCCGGAAGCAAGGACATCTTTGGCAGCATCAATGAAGAGATGGCGAAGGAAAACCTGATCCGTTCACCAGAGTTAACACAGGTGGTTCGTGAAGAACTAGCGAAATATACACAAATTGAAGCGAAAGCCACTGAACTGGAAGCTTTGCTGGGCAAATATCAGGATGAAGAAAAATGGCTGGATCAGTTCATTCAGGCACTCTATACGGATACGATTACGAAAAAAGGTGCTTTGTACGTCTATGATCGTGACGAAGAAGAAGAGGCTTGGGAGCCGTTTGCCAATGTCATGAAGAGCCGTAATTATGTGGAGTTTGAAGTGTTTACAAACTTCCGTGGTTTGGATGAAAAGAAATTCGCAGCTCTAATGCGCAAGGCGGATCGCCGTGATGCTGTATTGACTTCATCGGAGGATATTACACCACTGCTGTCGAAGCTGGATGAACTGGCTGCTACTTACACAGAGGCCCGCAATCAATTGGAATATGAAAAGGTGGAGCTGGCTAACGGAGCGGAACTATATGCATTTTATGCTCAAATGGCTGGAAAATTAAACGACATCCGCAGAAAGTTGAAATAAAGTATGAGAGAGCAGCTGTTACGTTATGCGGCTGACTATGCAGCCGCAGAGGACCAATTAATCGGAAGCGGGGATGGACGCAGCAGCATCCATTTCCCGTCCGTGTTTCTTTTTATCGGTGATCGCATGAACCCGGTGATGAACACCATTGCAGATATCAACCGGACCAAGTGGGATAACAGCACGGGAGTAACGTATATTCAGATCCGCTCGCAGGAAGAACATGCGGCTGTAGATCGTTCGGTGGATGCTATTGTTCATACGATAGCGGTACCGGAGGAAAGTGGCCACCAAACGATACGCCGTGACTTGCACCAGGCTTTTTATACACATGAATCGCAGCTAATTGAGCTTAACACCGCGTTGCGCCGGGCTAGTGGACATCTGGCAGATTACGGTCGGTTGTATTCTTCGTTCGAGCGTGTCCATTTGTCGATTTTGACGACAGCGGATGACCCCATGAACGTATTAATCCCTGAAATTACGCTGTTGGCGGAGTATATTTTTGCACAGTCTTTTAAATCGGTACAAATGGATCTGTATGTGTTGGTGAATGAAAGCGATCAGGCTGTCCAATTCGGTTACAGTAATGCAACGTCCGTTGCTTTCATGCGGGAGCTGGACTATATCCAGAGTCCAGAGTATACGTTTACGGCACCGCTTCATATGACCGAGGACAAATTGACCATTCCAGTAACCCATGCTCCATCACCGTTGTTCGACCTCGTCTATGTGCTGTCCGACAAGAACGAACGCGGCGTAACGGTGCCGAATAGCCTGCGAGAAAGCTGTGACATCATTTGCCATATTCAGCTTCTTAAAAACCGCTATCAGGCAGGAGATTCCTATCGGTCACAGGATGGGGGATACAACAATACATCGTTTAAAAACAACATCATGACGGAATCCGGGCGGCAGGGTTATGTGTCGGCTGGATTTTCCCGAGTCAACCGCCCTAACCAGTCAATCGCACTTACGGTGCTGTATCACTTTTATGTGAAGCTGTTAGAGCGTATGAGAACAGAGCAGGAGTGGGACATACGCGATAAGCTGAATTATTTTGGTTTAGATGCTGCTGAGCGTGGTCGCACGCGAAATGATCTCGTTCCTGGTAATGAAGCGATCACGGACATGAGCGCACTGATGACCAGCGGAACCAGCTACGGCTCGTTGAAGCGAATGACATTACGTGAGGCGGAGGAAGCCTTGTTTGGTCGGGGCTGCGAAGCCTTTTTCCGCGATAACTGTGAACGGATTGTGCACAAACGGTTGGGAGATTTTCAGGCGGAATCAGGTCTGCAGTCGGCTGTGAATGCAGCTGCCAAGGAATATCCTGAAATCGGCTTATTCGAGTTAACAGACTGGACAGATGAAAATAAAACAGGAAATGTGCTTACCGCCATTCGGGGGCTGATTCGGGATACGTCCAATGACTTGCAGATTAGTGCTGCTGAACTGGACACCCTGTATAGCGGGCGAGTGGAGGACCAACCTTTTCAACGACTGCCACTCATGGATAAGCATAATGTGCGCAGCTTGATTCGTTACCTGACCGAGACGGTTTACGGGCACAAACTGCACATGCTGCGAATTCAAGCCGATTTGGAGCTGCTTCGCCGCTATGAACTGGCACTAGAAAAATGGCATGCACAAGCGAAGCATATTACAGTACAGCTTTCCAGCCTGGAGCGTGAATTACATCAAGCTGCAACAGACAGTATTCGGCAGGCCGACAGTTACACAGGTCAAAACCTGTTCGAGTATTACGAGCGTGTGACGGAGGATGTCATGCGTGAGCTGGAAAGCAAGCGGGGAAAATCTATATTCTTTGATACCCGGCATATGGGGCCTGTATCTGGATTGCTGGACGGGGGCCTGTCCGCATTGGTGGATCGACTTACGCAGACCTGTCGCACCTTGATTCTCAGTTCACAGCCGTTTAATCAGACCTTCGAAGAAGAATTATTGCGGCGTGCGAATGTAGCTGCTGCATATGAAAATCGGCTGGTCGTTCCGAAGGATGAGCTGTTTAAGAAACTGTATCAAACGTTAGAGGAACATGGTGGAATTAACGTACGTTTGCTCGACTATACCCATGAGCATCGGTATGAAGAAAAGTACTTCTTTGGTGACTACGAAGGTGAATTTCTTCCTTATGCGATGGATGTGGACATTACTTCGCGTATTTACAAGCTGGGTTTTGTACATGAGCGTCGCAGCAGCGGGGTGGAAAAGCTGCATTTGATGGGCGGCTTCCATCTGGAGGATCTGATGGTTTACCGCAACGGCAAAACGTATTATGAGACATATACTGCGAATGGTTTCGTGTTTCACGGAATCGACGTGGACCGGTTGCCGGAATTGCGGTAGCCACATATTCATCCTACTTTAATGATGGAAGGAAGCAACGATTCTTATGAAGCAGCGTAAATTTAACGTTCTCCTATTGCTGTTCGGCTTGCTGGGCGCTGTAGTAGGCTTCATCTTGGGAGAGCTTATTCTTCACAAATTGATAGGGCACTGGCCGCATATCGTCGTGATCGGGCTGTATTTTGGCATCATGGCACTGTGTATTGGCCTAGGTTGTCTGATCGGCGAACTAATTTCGCCACAGTTAAATGGGCATTCATGGCGGCAGCGCTACTCCGGGTTATCCTGGAAGTTACTGGTGCCTGCAACGCTGGTGATGTTATTCGTCGCAGGTCTGCTATTGGAGTTGGGCTATCAGGTTAACCCTGAAGGGCGCAAGAGCGTACAGGACCTCGTGCTAGTGATTGATAATTCCGGGAGTATGCAGCAAACAGATCCCGATAATGAACGCCTAACGGCTGCCAAGAGTCTAATTGGCCAAATGGATGGAGACAAGCGGGTAGCCATTGTTTCATTTGATTCTACTGCGCAGTTGGTTCAGCCGTTTACTCCCATTCGCACAGATGCAGAGAAGCAAGCGGTTTATTCCAAAATTGATAGTATGCAGACTATAATGTCAGGCGGTACAGAGATCGGACTTGCTTTGGATGAGACGATCAAGGAGATTGAAACCCAAGGCAATGCAGAAAAAGGTTCTCTCGTTATTATGCTCTCTGACGGCTTTAGCGAGCTGGATACCCAGACGGCATTGGCTCCTTATATCGCCCGCCAGATTCCGATCAATACGATCGGGCTGAAGCTGGCAGAGTCGGATGGTATAGCCTTATTGCAAAATATTGCTGACCTGACAGGCGGAACTTATTCTAATGTAGCCAATGCCCAAGGACTTACTCAGGCGTTCGGTAAAATATATAACAAAATCGGTGATCGCACACTGGTAACGGAGCGGACAGGTGAGTATGCCGACAGTCTGTATTTTGCCATTTATCGCGTAACGGCTCTGGTCATTATCGGCGCTCTATTAGGATTAGCTCTTGGGCTGATGTTTGATAACCGTTTTCTCGCGCGGAATTTTGCGATTGGAGGAGTCCCGGCAGGCTTGCTCGCTGGCTTTATTTTGGAAAAGGGATTATCTGGCTCGCCTATAGGCGACTTGATGATTCGTTTGGTGGCAGCGCTCGTACTGGCAGCCCTTATCGCTGTCTTTTCGCTTGTTCTACCGATTGCGGAAAATACTCGCCGATCTTCCGGTGGAGGAAGTCAGGGTGCGCCGTCAGGACGCCGGAGAGGGGCACCGGAAGCCCCGACGCGCAATCGACGCAGCAGTGGATTTTAGAACGGGAGGCCTGGAACTTATGCAGTATAGGGAAGCACAGCCCGGTGATCCTGTTATTTCGGAGCTGAGCCACAAAATTGATGACAACCGGGTTGTGTTGCGCTGGCAGTGGCCTGAGGGCGCAGCCGTGGTATATATTGCGAAACAATCAGCCGATGCAGGTGTGAATGGGCAAAATGAGGGTGAAGTTTTACCGCCTTTTTCAAGCCTAAAACTGTTTACACGCGAGGAGTATAAGGCTGCTGGTAGCTATCGTGACCGAATTGATGGTATTGGACGCGTACGGTATATCGTATATCCGGCTGTTCGGGAGGATGGAGACACTTACGTGATCCGTCAGCAAGACGGAGCCAACCAACTGGAGTTGAGTACGGGGAGGGCTAAAATCAGATATGCGGTTCACCATAAAAAAAGCTGGTTTCGCAGCCGCAAAACCGTCCAGATTCAGGTGACAGCCGAAGTTCCTGTCCCGCAGGAGGCGCTTTGCTACGTGAAGAAGCGCGGGGGCTATCCCGCAGACCGGGACGATGGAACCTTGTATCCATTCACGGCACCCTTTGCCGCGGGACGGAATGTTTTACCCGCTGTTGAAGTGGGGGGAGATGAATATGTGCGGCTGTTTTTTACAGACGGCCAGAAATATGGCACGGTATTTGAATTAGTTCCTGAATGAAAGGAGGCCGCAACCGATGAGTTTTCTTAGCAATTTATTCAGAAGAAAGCCACAGGCAGCGCCAAGGCCGTTATTTTATGATATTGTGTGCCCTTATTGCTTTAGTAAATTTTCCCCGGAGGACGTGGTATTCCGCGCTTCTCATCACCGTGAAGATGACGAGGACTACGCTTTAGGTGAAGATGAGCTATTGAACAAATATCGGGAGCGTTTTGGCTTGGATAGTGTGCATGATATGGAGGCGATTTTGCATCCCCATGATGTTCCTGAGGAACATCGATTGTATTCTGATCATGTACTGACAGGACTGACGGACCGTTATGGCGAGCTGACGCGCCACCGACTGTGCCCGCACTGCCATAACGAGCTGCCCGTGACGGCGGGTAAGGTGCCTAGCAATATCATTTCGATTATTGGGGCTTCGCAGGCGGGGAAATCTGTCTATATGACCTCCCTGATTCACACGTTGCAGCATGTTACGGCCGATCATTTTGACGCGGCTTGCATGCCGCTCAATGCAGAGATCAGCCGAAAGTTCCGCACCATGTATGAGGAACCCCTATTTGAACGAGGCGATCTGCTTACATCGACACAAAAAGAAAAGATGCAGGAGCCTTTTATCTTCCAGTTTGTATTTAAGGATGAGGAAAAGCCGCCACTGACGCTGGTATTTTTTGATGTCGCCGGTGAGGGAATGGTAGATCAGGACTATCTGGGACTGCATGGACAGCATATTAAGAATTCAGCAGGTATTCTCTTTATGGTCGATCCACTGCAAATCCGCTCTA
Organism: Paenibacillus sp. FSL H8-0168; assembly: GCF_038592955.1. Classification (NCBI taxonomy): domain Bacteria; kingdom Bacillati; phylum Bacillota; class Bacilli; order Caryophanales; family Paenibacillaceae; genus Paenibacillus; species Paenibacillus sp. FSL H8-0168. The sequence goes on from NZ_CP151948.1 coordinate 2,484,285, forward strand.
TTCGGGAGCGCATTAAGATTAACCTTGGCGATAAGCCGGGTGAATGGGTCTCACAATATGATGAACCGCGTGATGTCGTACTTACGATGTTCGGTGATTTTATTGCTTATCAGGAAAAAGGGAAAACGGACATTCCGACCGCTGTCGTCCTGACCAAAAGTGATATGCTTACTGCATTGGCAGATGAAGAAGGCACATACATCAAGAGGAATAGCAATATTTTTAATCCGATGGAGCATCGCAAATATATGGATTTGGATGAGTTCGCGAACATTGATGGCGAAGTTCGACGCTTCATCGAAAAGGTGGATAAGCCGTTCAAGGGCACGATGGATGTATATTTTACGGATACGGCCTATTTCGCGGTTTCCGCGCTGGGTAGCAATCCAGTGGAGCAAAAGCTGCAAGGATTGGTTAGTCCGATCCGTGTGGATGAGCCATTCATTTGGCTGCTTTACAAGTTGAAGTACATTGAGGGGAGAGAATCACAGTGAGTTATTCTACCTCTCATTTGATACAACAGCAGATGTACACACGGGAACGGCGTGGAATTTTCCGTTCTACGGAAGGCTTCGATACAGTGGCTAATTCCAAAGGATTGGATGCTTCTTTTATTAAAAAGGTGCTCCATCCCTTATGTGTATATGATGCGCCTGCTGCCTTGACGGCGCGTGGCGAGAAGCAGGAAAGCGTCTATCCGGAAGCCATGCATCTGGTACGGACGGAGTCCGGGGATGTAGTGCTTGGCCGCAGTATTTATAAGGCTGCGGATTTTACTGGGCTGCGGAGCGCCTTTTTCACGCACAACTATGTGATTCCAGCCGGACATGGTGAATCTCCGTCTGACTATAAGCAGTGGCTGAACACATCATTTGTTGATACCTATGATATTGAGCAGGGAACGGATTTACCGGAATTGGAGCGTCTACCGGGTGGAAGTGTATTTCCGGCTGTTGACCCGTCTACAGTGCTGGCTCAATTGCAGCTGAGCGAAGAAGTGTTCAAACAGCTTTTATACGCAGTCATGATGTCCGCAGCGGGTCGCAAAAAGGTATATGTAGCGCTGAATGTTCCTGTAGAAGCGGTCGGTTCTTCAGCCAAGCAGCTGCTGGGTGTGCTGTATGCGGCACTGCCTTATGCATTTCGTAACAGACTCGGATTTCTTACATATGCACAGGAACCGAACAGCAGAAAAGGCATTCACTTGATGTTCGTTGAGCCTTTTAGTTTGCGTCCCGGTGATCGGAATGTGGAAAAGGACTTTGTATTTGACCTGTCTAACCATAGTCGAATACTTAATGTGGATGCAGAGCAGATGAGACAGCCGTATTTTGACTGGATTGTCCGTACGTTGCTGAATGGTGAGACGCCGGATGATTTCTTCAAATTTGCCGAGCAAATGCTGACAGGTATGGAGGCAGGGCGTGATTTGACGCCATCCAGCTATCATGAGCTCATTACGTTGTACAGAATTGAGCAGGGAGAGCGGGCATTATACAACGAACAACGAATCGCTGTATTACGAAGCTTGACTGATTATTTATCGCCACCCGATTCGCTGCCACGTAAAATGAGGCTGAATGATCTGTTTCTATCGTTTTTTGATCATGAATTTGATCGGGTGAAGGATGGATATATTCCAGATGTAGGTCTAGTCGATAGTTTCAAGGACTATTATAAAGTTCATGCACGCAGCAGCGAAAATCGGTTGGTGGAATATTTAATCCGTTCGCTAAACAATGCTTATACTGCCAGAAATACGGAAGCAGTCACGTATATTTACCATACGATTGAGGAGAATCCGTCATTAGGCAAGGCATATTTTACGAAAGTGCTGGGTAATCCGGCGCTTACAAAAATGCTGTTCATTCCCTACATGGACAGTCAGATGAAAAGAACACCGGATGCCAAGGGATTGCTGGCTGTTGTGCATGAATGGGGCAGTCGGTATATCGAAGTGTCGGCGAATGCCGATTTTCAGCTTTTGGCAGAATCTGCACTGATGGGCAGACTGCGTGCCGAAAGAAAACCAGTAGAGGCTGTGGCTGCCATTCACCAACGCTTGCGTCAATGGGACAGCAGCTCTGCCGTAGGCAAACTGTCCCCGCTGGAGCAATCTGGATTGACAGAGCGCCTGCAGGAAGCGTCGGATCGGTATTTACTTACCGAAGTAGAGCTAAAAGAAATATCACCCGATCAGGTCGTACAGATTCCATTTTTTACACGGCCCGATTTGGTGCAGTGGGTTGGAAAGCTGCCTGCTCCCCTCAAGGGACAAGCAGTGCGATTGATTGCGGCTTACGATTGGTTTAATACGGAGGAACCGGAACCGTCGGTACTGGATGGCCTGGAGCCTGGCGAAGTAGAAAAGGTACAGGATTGGGCTTATGGCTGGCTGCCCCAGCAGCTTGCGGAAGGCCATTTTGCCCGTCTGTTGCCTGCTTTCTATCGTTCTGACGGGCCGGGAGAAGGAATATTGGACTTTGCTCGTCTGGTCAGTTCGATCCGCAAATGGGCGAAGGATAACGATACGATGTACCGCTTTATCCGATGGTCGGAAGAACACCCCGAGTTTGCTACTCCACGTGGCGGTTTCGAACCGTCGTATCGACGTGCGCTACTTCTATTCTTCCAAAAGGAAGGACGAGAGGGACTGCATAAAAAAACGCTGTGGCGTCAATATTTTGAACCTGCAAAGCCTGCTTTTAAAAATTTCTATTTGGCAGCAAAGCGGGAGACGGACACACCGTTGGTTAAAACACTTCGTCGTTTTCGTAAAGGTGGGGTGATTTCCGGGATCGTGCTGATTGTCATTGCAGGTACGCTCGGCGGCCTGAAAGCAACCGGGGTGATCGGATCTGGTGACACACCTGCGCCTGTTGCTGCTCCGAAGCCTGTACAACAGCCTGTAGAGCCTACAGTGCCCGTAAAAGAGGAGCCTACGGCGATAGTGACACATGTGCCTAATACCAAGTCCACTACGAAAATGGTCAAGCTGTTGTTTGCGTTTCAGACATCGACAGAGCAGGCAGAATTTAAGCCGAAGAAGCTCGTCATTGTTGGGGCGGATCAACAGGAGCACTTATACGAAAATTTTACGCTTGCTGAACAGAACGACAAGGAAGCTGCCAGTAATGCGAACAATGATCCATCCGGTGACGTAATCACTGGGAGCGCCACTACAAAAAGTACGACAGCAGATGGACAATCCACGGACAGTGGTTCCACAGCTCGTGGTAGTACATCCAGTGGAACAAGCGGCGATCAGTCTGGAGCAGTGACAGGCAACACGGACGGAGGCTCGACTTCGGAGATTTCTACTGAGGGTAGTGGTATAGCAGCCGATAAAACCATAGGTAGCACGTCCGGTGATGGTACAGAGACAAAGGAGTACGATCTGAAGAAGTATCCTTATCGTACGTTGTTAACCATTTGGCAACGGCTGGAGCTGAATGATGCTAGTACGGTTACCGTTGATGAAGAAGAATATCCGCTAGTTCAAGTGAAAGCCGCGGACTAAACAACTATAAAACAAATGAATGATGAATGAAGTAAAAGACGGGTTTCCTTCAAGGACTCGTCTTTTATTATGCCTATATTTCCATAAAGGATGAATCCGTAATTTGAAATTCACCTTATCTTAGTAAACATCATTTTACGAAAGTATTGACACCAAGTAGGCAGCTGATTAAAATTAGTTGGAATTCAAACTATTAAAATTAGATGGATATGGAGGTTCGTAGTGAGATGGGAAGCGAGGTGTATCCCGTTTGTCTTCCTTGGGAGGAAGAGAGCACGATGTATTTAATTAAATGGATTTTCACTACCGTCCGGCGCGAAATTGAAACGGCACTGCGCCCTTTGGGACTCACCTCCCCACAATCGCAGACGCTCTATATACTGGCGGTGTCGCCTGGAGTCACCAATACGGATTTGGAAAGGCTATTGCTTATTGATAAATCAAGCGTTACCAGCCTGGTTAACGGGATCGTTAAGAAAAACTGGGCAATACGCAAAAGTCACCCGGAAGATGCACGAATGAAGCAAATCTATTTGACTGAGGAAGGCTTAGAGATTCACAAAGTAGCTGAACGTACTATTGAGGCAATTAAAAGCTCGGTAGGTGAAACATTATCTGTCGGAGAATCGGAGACGCTGCGCGGCCTGCTTAAAAAAATTCTCCGCGACTACCACCATGAGGACACCCGCGTTTGAGCGGATATATAGAGAATTTGCCCGGATAGGGGTATCAAAAACAGTGAAATATGATCTTAGATAAGAGGTTTACAGGAGAGGGAGACAACCAAATGATAAATGAACAAACTTATCCCAATGCGGATAAGCTTATGCGAGTGCTAGCTTTCACACTTGTTTTTTCAGTGATGAACGCTTTTATGTTTAATGTCGTTATGCCTGTGATTCGAGAGGAGTTTCATATTAGTGCTTCCGATGTAAGTTGGTTGCTGACTGGCTATATGATCGTGTATGCAGTTGGCTCGGTGACCTACGGCAAATTGGCAGATAAATATCGTCTTAAGGATTTGCTGACGTTTGGGATTATCTTTTTTGCACTGGGTTCGCTTATTGGACTGTGGGCCAATCAATTTTGGATGCTCATTGTAGCTCGTTTGCTTCAGGCTGCAGGGGCTGCTGTTATTCCGGCAACTGCTATGATCGTCCCAGTCCGTTATTTCTCGGCTGAAAAAAGGGGACGTGCTTTGGGCGTCACAGCAATCGGCTTGGCGTTAGGTACTGCACTGGCTCCGATTATTTCCGGTTTGATCACAGGCTTTGCAAGCTGGCGTTTTTTGTTCGTCATTTCCATGCTGCCACTGATCGCATTGCCGTTCTTCCGCAAATATTTGGACGATCAGCGTGGAGAGGATCAGAAGTTCGATTTTCTAGGTGGATTATTGCTGGGTGGAACAGTAGCCTTCTTATTACTTTCGATTTCGCAAACCAATATGATGTTTTTTCTGGTCGGTATGGTGTTATTTGCACTGTTTATATGGCGCATTAACACTGCGCATGATCCATTCATCCAGCCGAAGCTGTTCCGTAACAAGCAATATTCATACGGGCTCCTTATTGCTTTTTTAGGGACGGGGATTAGCTTTGGATTGCCGTACTTGGCACCGCAGTTTCTAAACAGTCTCAATCAGCTTACGCCGGCAATAATTGGACTGGTTATGTTTCCGGCTGCTATTGCTTCGGCTCTATTGGGTAAAAGAGGAGGGCGTTTGGCGGATAGCAAAGGAAATTCGTTTCTCGTCTATACAGCTGTATCGCTTTTGTTTATCTGTTTTATCAGCTTGTCTACATTTGTGGGTGCCTCTCCGTATCTGATTTTATTTTTGCTTATTTTCGGAAACGTAGGTCAGACCTTCATGCAAATTGCCATGTCCAACACGATTTCTCGTACCTTGTCGAAAGACCAGATTGGTGTTGGAATGGGGCTGCTATCTCTGCTGAATTTCATTGCCGGGGCGATCACGACAAGTATTTTGGGCAAAACGCTGGATAGTTCGTCGTCCTTTCATTTGAATCCTGTCGTATCTAATGTGCAGGTATTCAATTTTAGCAATATTTTTACGGTGCTTGCACTGATTGCGCTTGTGACGATGGCACTTTATGCGTTGCAATTCAGAAGGGGTTCACGCCGTAATACGCCTGCTGTTGAACAAGGATAAACATTTGATGTAAACTCATGCCAAAACAAGGGTATAATATAGAAGGAAAAGTTCATCTATGGAAGGACGGAGTGTCCGGCATGACAAGAAACCTTCAATATGTACCCTATGGTTATGAGCCTCCGATCGAGACGCATAAAGGGACCCTAGTCTACTATGATACGTTCGAGCAGATTACCGCCAGAGAGCTGGAGCTTTTTGCCGAAACAGGAGCTGCATTATCTTTTACAAAGCTGGTGCTGTATCCGCTGCATGAAGAAACCGTCAGAAGAATGTGGAAGCAGCCGGTACGTTCGTATTACAAGCGGGTGGACGAGCTGGGAGAGTGGCAGCGGGAGCAGGCTTTGAGTGCTGTTGTGATTGAGAGCTGGGAAGGTAAGCGTAAAAAGTATACGCCGATTGAAGCAGCCATCCGTTTTTTGGCGGAAAAGTATACGACCCCGATTTTTTTGTATATGAGTCCTGAAATGGCAAATTTGTGCGCTTCCTATGCATCATTCGGAGAATGGATTAGAAACGTCAGATTGGTGCTTTCGAGCGAACCACTAGAACTTCATCCGAAGCTTGCACAGTACCGTAATCGCTGGAACACGGTAGAAGAAGCGACAAACCGTGACTCTAAGGTTGACAAAGCGGAGCATGAATTATAGAATAGAACTAATCGTAAAAATTACTATTGTAATTGTATACCATGTATTCCAATTAAGGAGGAAGAGAAATGCGCGTAATTGTTACCTTGGCATGCACCGAATCCGGTGACCGCAACTATACAACAACCAAGAACAAAAGAAATCATCCGGACCGTCTTGAAATGAAAAAATACTCTCCGCGTCTGAAAAAGTACACGATCCATCGTGAAACTAGATAATTTTAGGTCTGCTGTATAGCAACCTGAATGATTCTGCTTCCTGAGCGAAGCCTGTTAAGTTTGCAAAAGCCTGCGTTATGGAACCGGCGAAAACTTGAATTAGTCCAGTGGACAGAGCGTCTAAAGTTAAAGCTTGCATCTAAGAGAACGGCTTTTTTCATGGCTGTATGATAGATGCTGAGCTATATTGCACGCTTTGCCTTTTGAATCGAAAGCACGTGGCTACCGACTTCTCCTGTGCTGGTGTCAGCATTTGGGACGAGCCGGAGGACCATTCACTATATGCTTATATAACGATGAAGGCTGACGAAAGATCCGGAGCGTTCGTGCAATGGGCGATGCGATATATGCTGCATCGTTTGCTTGTCGTTTACGAGCTTGAGCGTAACCGTTATGATCTGTCGTCTTTTTTTCTGGGACATAACCGTTCCTTTTGCCAACTGATGGAGTATTGCGCCAGTACGTTTGAGTTTGAAATTAAAACTACATGAAAGATTAGGTGAAACTAATGAAAAAAGATATTCATCCAACATTGAACAAAGTTATCTTTTTGGACCCTAGCTGTGGATTTACTTTCCTGAGTGCTTCCACTAAATATTCGCAAGAAACGATGGAATGGGAAGATGGCAACACATACCCAGTTATCCGTGTAGATACTAGCTCCGCTTCCCACCCGTTCTTCACTGGTAAACAAAGAAACGTGGATATCGGTGGCCGTGTGGATCGCTTTAACAAAAAATATAACCTTAAGTAAGAATCGTCGAGAGCTAGGTTTACGGATTATGCCAATAATTCGTAAACCTAGCTTTTTTATTTTTTACGGATAGTTACATCCGAAACAACGCGAATAACAAATGTATTTTCAAGTCTCGAATTTAACATTCTTCTGGAACAAGTCCGTGAAGCTGCTGCTTTTTAATGCTAAATGAAGCTGAACAATAGTCGACGAGGGCTATGATGAAAAAAAGATACGAATATAACGTTTTAAGATATTCAGCAGCGGCATTGCTAATCTTGGCAACTAATCATTTTAAAACGTAATTCTATACTTCGCATAGGCTGTCTTAATTTAAAAATAATCGCAGGTATCTAGCCTGCGATTATTTTTTTTAGCACAAGAGTCGCGATTAAGGGAGGGTTCCGATAAATCATTTACGGAAATAAGTTATTTGAAGGATATAGTTAGAGACTTGATACAACTAGGCATCATTATAGATAAGCTTTTGTTCAGAATTGGTTCAGTGGTTTCATGTATATTAGTTGAAAACGACATAAATCACTTATTTTCGACAAATATATGAATAAAAGATTAATATAAACACATTTTTATCGGTAAATACAGTGAATAAGCTTTATTATCTTTGAATTATGTAGAAACATTTCGAAGATCGAATAGGGTCGTTTTACTCAAAAGTAAATTAGGAGGTAGAACCATTGAAAGTTTATTCACTTAAGTGGGCAGCCGCTCTTGTTGCTCTTCAGGCGGCGTTTGGTACTTCTGCTTACGCTGCAACGCCTACCAATAATTTGTTTTCAGATACATCCTATGTGACGAGTGATAAAATGGTGGCCATCCAAGAAGCTGTACGCCAAGGGCTTTTATCGGGAGATCCTCATGGAACTTTTCGCCCTGCAGCAACATTAACTCGTCAGGAACTCGCAGTATTATTGGTCAGAGCTTTAAAATTGGACCCTATTTCGAGTTCTTCTACTTTTAAAGATGTGCAAAGTAAACAATTTGCTGCCCCATATATAGAAGCCGCACAAAAAGCCGGGTTTCTATCCGGGGATGGATTAGGAAACTTCCGTCCGAACGATCCTGTTACACGTGAAGAGCTGGCAGCTGTGTTTGTCCGTGCAGTCGGAGGGGTTAATGCAGAGGGCGGATCAAGCATTTTACCCAAAGATCAGTCCTTGGTAAGCCAATGGGCGGCTGGATCGGTAGATACAGCACTTCGTCTAGGTTTAATTGACATTCATGACAGCAAGCTCAATCCCACGGGTGAAGTAAAAAGGGAGGATATTGCTCCTTTCCTGCTGGATATTTTCAAAACTCAAGAGCAAACAGCTACGATCAATAGCATTGATGGAGACATTGTAACAATCGATAATGTTCCTTATTTAATAGAGGGAAATTTGAAAGAGTTAATCGGAAACTCCAATAAAGATGCTTTAAAAGGAGCTAAATTAAAGTTTAATTCGCGCAATCGTAATGTGGACGGGCTGCAACAATTAGAAATCGTACAAAAAGATGTTGTGTTAAACACCAATGGTCTACCGGAAAGCAGCCTGCTTCGAATTTCAGGTGATGGTGTTCAGATTAAAGGGGATATCAAAGGAGTAATCGAGCTTAATGACGGTGTTTCTAATATCCAGCTGAATGGAAACGTAAACCATCTTAATGTGAATTCCGGCAATGGTATTTCTATTAAAGGAACCGGAACAATCGGGGAGCTTCAAGTTGCCAACGCAAACGCTAAAGTGACATTGAACCCGAATTTTAAAGTTGAAATGATTCAGCTGCCTAAAGATGCATCCGTTTCACAAGTTATCCAAAATTACAACGAAGTACAAAAGCAGATTGGACAAATTCAGTCCGCTGACGGAACGGTTCAAGAACCGACTACAGTTACGTCGAGCAGCGTGACATTTTCCTCCGGAGGTGGAACTTCAACAAAATCAGTGACTAACCATGCGCCAGGCGTTACTACCGGGTTTACTGATATTACGTTAAATGCAGCAGATGAGCCTAAAGAGATTAATTTGGCAAATAGTTTTGCTGATGCTGATGGAGACACACTGACCTACACAGCGAAATCTTCAGCAACGAACGTAGCGACAGTATCGGTGAATGGAAGTCAGCTGACTCTCACGCCGGTGAACGCCGGAACAGCCACGATCACGGTTACGGCGAACGACGACAAAGGCGGGACCATAAACAGCCAGTTCAACGTGACGATCACGCCGGTGATCCCGGAAGCCGTGAACCATGCGCCGACGGTGGAAACGTCGATCAGCAATGTGACGACAGGAGCCGCGGATGGAGTTAAGACGGTGAGCCTTGCGAGTGTGTTTGCAGATGAAGACAGCGACGCGCTGATGTACACGGCAACCTCGACAGATACGGGCGTGGCAACAGCAGCGGTAAACGGAAGCGATCTGAAAATTACGCCAGTTAACGCAGGTACAGTCACGATTACGGTTACAGCAGATGACGGCAAGGGCGGCACGGTGGATACGCAGTTCAACGTGACGATTACGCCTGTGATCCCGGAAGCCGTGAACCATGCGCCGACGGTGGAAACGTCGATCAGCAATGTGACGACAGGAGCCGCGGATGGAGTTAAGACGGTGAGCCTTGCGAGTGTGTTTGCAGATGAAGACAGCGACGCGCTGATGTACACGGCAACCTCGACAGATACGGGCGTGGCAACAGCAGCGGTAAACGGAAGCGATCTGAAAATTACGCCAGTTAACGCAGGTACAGTCACGATTACGGTTACAGCAGATGACGGCAAGGGCGGCACGGTGGATACGCAGTTCAACGTGACGATTACGCCTGTGATCCCGGAAGCCGTGAACCATGCGCCGACGGTGGAAACGTCGATCAGCAATGTGACGACAGGAGCCGCGGATGGAGTTAAGACGGTGAGCCTTGCGAGTGTGTTTGCAGATGAAGACAGCGACGCGCTGATGTACACGGCAACCTCGACAGATACGGGCGTGGCAACAGCAGCGGTAAACGGAAGCGATCTGAAAATTACGCCAGTTAACGCAGGTACAGTCACGATTACGGTTACAGCAGATGACGGAAACGGGGGTACAGTGGATACGAATTTCACTCTAACGGTGACTCCTCCACCTGCTGCTAATCACGCTCCTGTTGTTCAAAGCACGATTAATGATGTTTCTACAGAAGCAGGTGCTGTGGACACAACTATTGGACTTGCTTCAACTTTTGCAGATGAAGATTTGGACTTACTGACGTATTTCGCTGATTCATCGGACCCTAGCGTAGCAACGGTTTCCGTTACAGGCGACCAACTGAGTATTACTCCGCTTGCAGTGGGAAGTGCTACAGTCACAGTTACCGCAGATGATGGGAAGGGGGGAACCGTTCAAACGATCTTCCAAGTCACTGCTGGAGAAAAGAAGGGACTTTTCTTCTCTGAGTTGGCATGGGGGGAGAGCGACTCTATGATGCAGATTATTGAGCTTTATAATGCGGGTTCTGAGGAATTGGATGCTTCAAAAATTAGAATTGAACGCAGTGATAGTGGAAATTCGATCGAAATAAGTCAAGACGCTGGTGCTTTTATTCCAGGTGGAGCTACTTTCGTGATAGGAGATACCATGTATTTTGGTGATGCGCATGTAGATTACTTCACAGACATGGGATTTTATAACGATGATTCAGCACCTGTTACTTTATCGCTTTATTACGATAATCAGTTGATTGATACGGCAGTGTTTCAGCCTCATACCACTTTAGCTAGACAATCCGATGTTACCCATGGAAATGCAGACTACGAGGCAAGTGAATGGTTTGATGAAGGAACCGATTATACGGATAATATCGGCATCTTTAGTAGTGAGGCACCATAATGAATAAAAAGAATAGAGGGAACATCATGAGTTCTAAACCTAATAAATGGCTGATTACATTAGCTTTGGCTGCACTTGTTGCTCCAACGGCTTTGCAGACGATTGCATCTGCTGCCAGCGGTGCATCAAACGGAGCAGCTCTGGCCAGTCTGCCTTTTAAAGACATCAATAATATTGCTTCAGAGCAAAAGACAAACATCCTGCGAGCCATTGAAGCTGGACTTCTGCATGGTGACCCATCTGGATCCTATCGGCCAACGGATTTGTTGACCCGTCAAGAAATGGCGGTTCTATTAACTCAAGCTCTGCAACTCTCTATTTCTAAAGCAGTAAGCAGCAGTTTCTCGGATGTAGACCCGAAAAGTTGGTCGAGTCCCTATATTGAGGCTGTACATCGTGCAGGACTCATGAATGGAGACGACGGCTCCAAATTCAGGCCCAAAGCGGCAGTAACCAGAGAGGAGGCTGCGGTTCTGCTTATGCGGGCCGCCGGGCTTCCTATTACAGCTGACGCCACGGAGTCTGCTAAACTTACTGATTGGAATCGGGTCAGTCCGTGGGCACGGCCTTACGTTAATACGGCTTTACAGTCGGGCTCCATGAAGACGGATCAGTCCGGTTTCAAACCTAAATCGTCCGTTCAGCGCCAAGATATAGCCCAGTATATGATGTCTACCTTTTTCCCTAAGGACCATGTAGTCCAACTCCAAAAAGTAGTGGATGGAAAGGCCTGGATTAACGGGATTGAATATAAACTCTCGGATTCAGTTAAAGGAATCCTGCAAACCTCTAACCAAGAGATTCTCAAAGGAGCAGATATTCAATTTGTAGCATCACAGCGGACCATTGAATCGATCACCAAACTGGTCATCCATGCGAGCGGGCAAGCTCCGATAGGGCAAGCTTCCGAATTCAGCGGCAATCTTGTATTAGATGGTCATAACTCCTCGATTGACGGAGATTTAACTATTGACGGTGATTACATTTCGGTTATGAATTTGAATGTCAAAAATAGTTTTACAGTTACGTCAAGCCTTGAACATGATTTCTATGCCTCTAAATTTACGGTACAAGGAAAAACATATATTCAGGGCGGTGACCAGAACACCGTATTGTTTAACACATCTGAGCTGCAGGATGTCGAGGTATCCAAACAGGATGTCCACGTAGTCATTCAAGGAAATTCGACGGTGGATCAAATGTCGTTGATTTCCAATGCAACGATTGAAAATGATTCATCCTCAACGATACAGCAGTTGAATGTTCTTACCGGTGCCAAGCAAGTAGAGTTGCAGGGGATTATTAAGCAATTGTCGGTCAACAGTGATCAGCCCGTGGCTCTGACAGGCCAGGCCTCTATTAATACATTGGCTGTGAACAGTTCCTCTCCGGTCAGTCTGGAGGTAGCTGGAACTATTTCAAATTTACAAGTAAATAACTCTGCAGCAAATATTAGTGTAAGCTCCTCCAGCCAAGTCACGAATACTTCATTTGCAGTAGGTGTGTCTTCTTCGACGGTATCAGGAGTCACTAGAGTCACTACAACTTCTTCTGGTAGCTCGCGTTCTACGGTTGTGACCAATACAGCACCGAAGTTAGTGACCAAATATGACGATCAAGCCGTAACGGTGGGCGATTCTGAACTTCAGATTGACTTACTTGGTCATTTTATGGACGAGGAGCAGTCCGAGCTCAAATATACGGCAGTGTCGTCTAGTACAAAAATCAGTACAGTCCGAGTAGAGGGAACAAACCTGTTTATCAAGGCTGTTGGCAAAGGGACTGCGACCATTACGATCGCCGCAGATGACCAGGCCGGGAAAAAAGCGGGAACGAATTTCAAGGTCCGTGTCAATGAATCTCCTGTTTCATTGAGTATCCCCGATCAAAACGAACAGTTGGGGAGCGGCGATGTAACCTTATCTTTAGGATCGTTTTTTACGGATTCTGAAAATGATCCTATGACTTATGAGGTTGCGATCGATGATCCTTCCATTGCTACCTTTACCCTGACGGGTGATCAATTGGTATTAACTCCGGCAGCTGTAGGACATGCCCAAGTTAATGTCAAGGCATCCGATGGTCGGGGAGGCAGCGCAAGCCAGTCGTTTCAATTGGTTGTAACTGCAGTACCTAATCAAAATCCGGTTGTAAATCAGAAGCCGGGCAACCAAACGCTCACTGTGGGCGATGCGGACTACATCCTGGATTTATCTCCGGTGTTCCTTGATTCGGACAGCAATCCGCTAACCATCTCGGCAGAATCCTCGGATCTATCCATTGCGACGGTCTCCGTTAACGGAAACCAGGCCACAGTTCATGCGGTTTCCTCAGGAACAGCAAACATCCAGCTAAAAGCGGGAAATGGCCTTGGAGGCGAGGTTAAGACCGATTTTGATATTACCGTTAATGAACCTCCGGTATCCTTGCGAATTCCGGATCAGACGAAACAAATCAATTCAGACGACATTCAATTATCTTTAAACGACTTCTTTACCGACCATGAGAAGGATTCGTTGTCATACAGCATTGATATTTCCGATTCTTCGTTTGCGACTGCAGTGCTAAATGGGGACACGCTTACCATTACACCGTTAAAAATTGGCAGCACATCAGTTTCTGTTAAGGCATCTGATGGCCATGGAGGTAGCACAAGCCAGTCGTTTCAAATGGAAGTAACGGCTGTATCTAACCAAAATCCGGTTATAGACCAGAAGCCGGGTAATCAGACACTGAATCTAGGCGATGCGGATTATATCCTGGATTTATCTTCGGTATTCCACGATCCCGATGGCGACCCTGTGGACGTTCTGGCAGAATCTTCGGATTCGTCAGTTGCTGTTGTATCCGTTAACGGATACATAGCCACGGTCCATGCAGTTTCCTCAGGAATGGCAACGATTCAGCTTAAAGCAAAAGATGGCCGTGGGGGCGAGGTCACTACTGATTTTGATGTTACCGTCAATGAATCCCCGATTTCCACAGGGATTCCGGATCAGATGAAAGAAATAAATACAGGCGATATTCAATTGTCCTTAAATGATTTCTTTTCCAGTCCTGATAGCGATGTTTTAACTTACGATGTTCATAGCGTTTCTGACCCGACTGTTGTGACGGCTGCCGTTTATGGGGATATGCTTACTCTTACACCGTTAACGATCGGTAGCACATCGGTATCGATCAAAGCAACAGATAGCCGGGGAGGGGAAGTGATCGAAACTTTCAAAACCACCGTCACGGCTGGAACTCCACAGAATCAGTATCCAGTAGAAACTAAACCTGCCGACCAGTCGCTTACTGTAGGTGGTGCGGTCTACTCACTCGATTTAGGTTCCGTTTTTACTGATCCTGATGGGGATACGTTGACCTTTAAGGCAACCTCTTCTGATCCGTCCGTTGCTTCGGCGGAAATCACTGGAGCTCAATTGGAAGTACAGGCACTAAGTGCAGGGACGACAATCATAGAAATCAAGGCTATGGATGGCCGTGGAGGGGAAACTTCAAGCACCTTCCAAGTCAGTGTCCAATCATCCGGTTCATCTAACCCAACTTCTAATCAGCCGCCTCAAGTAGATGCGACCATTTATGAACAAGTGTTGACTGCAGGAGTTACGAATGCAAGAAGCTACGACCTATCTCAATTGTTCAGTGATGCTGACGGGGATGCCTTGACGTTTACTTCTACTGTTGAATCAACCGGTATGGTAAATGCAGAGGTTAACGGATCAACGTTGACTCTTACTCCGGGTAATCAGGCAGGAAGTACCAAGGTAACGATTACTGCGAATGACGGGCATGGCGGAACAGCCACCTATAATTTTCAGGTAACGAATGCTCCTCTTGCGACGAATGGAATTGTTCAAATCCGAACCAAGCAAGGGGTTAAAGATCCGATTACTTATGACATGTCAACAGTGTTCCCGGGTGAAACTTCATTTAAAATCTATTCGGGTACGGCAGATTCCACCTTTACTGGGCCAATCCCTCTTAATGGGACGGTTTGGACATGGAACGGGGATATTTTTCAATACTTCTGGGTAATCGGGGCGAACGGATCTGCCGCTATATTCCAAGTGACCTCAAATCCTCAAGGACCGGAGGATCTATATTTTTCCCAGTATCTATCTGTGGATAAAACCCGTACTGCTATTGAGCTGTTTTACAATCCGGTAGGAGATACTTCTAAACCTATAGAAAATGCAGGATACTCACTTGAGATTCATCAATACAATTTAGCTACAAATACTCCCAAGGTGTGGAGCCAGCCTATTAATTCGTTTTGGAAAGGCATGCCTTATATATATATCGATTCCATCTTTTATGACTTTTTCGACATTGTTCCTGCGACATACTATAATGATGAATTGATGTTACTAGAAACGAATACAAATGTAACGACAGGTTATGTCCTGAAAAAGAACGGCGTAACGATCGACGTCTTAGGTGATCCTAACGGAAAAACGCAATTTATGCCGAATAATGGGACTATTATCCGAAAATCGGGGATTAAGTCCGGTTCCTCCTCTTATAATCTTCCAGGAGAGTGGAACTCTTATCCAACCGGAACGCTTCAATACTTTAGTCATCATACTCCATAACATTTTGTTGAATTAACGGGAAGCCCTCCAGCGCCGATGGTACTTGGGCCGAAGGGTCCCGGGAGAGTAGGATGTCGCCAAGCAATTAATGTATAACTCTGCATAGTCGTACTCAAGCTGTCGAGACATTCTCGACAGCTTTTTTTATTCCCAATCTTTCAACATGGCATCCTATAAGGTACATACCATACCAAAAGGAATTTTCATCATTACGAGCCGAATATGTCGATTACAGCGACACGAAGCACTGTTCCCATTGGTCGGTAATGGAGGCTTTGTCAAGCTGTTCTCCAATGAGTGTAACATATCCCTGGCTCACAGGAAGTGCAGTAGGCTGCCACTCCAAGTGATTTCCTGAAAATTGCAAAAGCATTGTACCTTCCTGAGGAAGCACGCAATAACCTTTCGCACGAAGCAACGAGGAACCTAACCCGGTCAAAAAGTTTTCCAATCGTTGTTTTTCGAGTGGCTGAGGAGAATATTGATGCAGAGTTAAGCTCTCCAGACGGGAGAACGAATGAGGCTGCTTAGGATCGTGGTTATGACTGTGTGCCGCAATAACTTTGAAAGCCGTACTTCTGGAGACACTACTGGTGCTTCCGATACTTTTGACGGGAATGGAAACGGACGGTACACCTGCATCGGTGGACTGGAGTTGTGCAGGTGCTGGTTGAAGTGTCTGTACAGGTTTTGCGGCAACGGATGCGGAGGCCAGAACAGGCTCTAGTAGTGGTTCAAGGTCAATCCGGCTATATTCAGTAGTTTGCAGCTTGGCCGTATCGTTGAGCTTGCGGATGCTCTTGACGACCTTTGTCACTTCACGGCTACTTGCTGCATCCGTCTTGTTCACCACAATAAAGTCTGCGGTGCGCAGTTGTCCGTGCAGGGTGCGAACCAGTTCTTTATCAGCCGTAAAGCGGCTATTGTATTCATGGAACAGCTCAGCATCCACAACACTGATGCTGTGAACCAGATAAAGCCGATCTGCCAGTAGAGGGGAGCGAAGCTCCTCCAGTACTTGTTCGGGGTTGGCTACCCCGGTGGTTTCCATGAAGATCAGGTCAGGCTTCTGACTGAGCAGGGTATGCAGAGCCCCTGCTAGCTCATTTCTTTTGCTGCAACAAATGCAGCCTTCTAGCAATCCTTCTACTGTTACGTCAGGCATTTCCTCTGAAATTATAGCGCTGTCTACATCATATTCACCCATTTCGTTCATTAAAACAGCAGCACGAAGGGGAATTTGGCGAGTATGGGCTAATAGGCGCAAAAGTAGTGTTGTTTTGCCGCTTCCAAGAAAACCACTGATTAAAATAACAGGAACTTTGTTCATCATTTTTCCTCCTTGATGGGTTTAGTGTGCTGTGTTCAAGCGATCAAAGGTAGCTACCGAGTCTGCTTGGGTATAGACATAAGGGGATTCTGGCTGCTCGACAGCGGTTATTTTTTCGGATCGAATTTCAAGTACTGGAACGTTGCCCTTTTGTGTGGCATGCAGTGTTCCTTCAATGGTCACCCAGGTATCCTTGTCAAAGGACGGGGCCTTCTGGGATTGGACGATGATCCCGAATGGCATGGCATCGGCAGTACAGCACATGACGAGGAATCTTCCTACTGCAAATAGGCCTTTACCCGGCAGGTTGTCGTCTTTATAGACAAAGCCAGTCACCTGTACTTTTTTTCCTTCAAAAGCTTGTTTATATAACTCAATGGCTCCAATAGTTTCGGAAAAAATCTCAGGCTTGATCTGTATGACAGGTTGCTGATACAGGCGTTTCGCCAGCTCGGCGAATTCTACATTGTACTTGTCAGGCGGAACGAACAGCTTATCCAGCGTTTCCTGACTCCATTTTCCCTCTGGAGGGGACGAAGTTGGGACGGAAGATGCAGTTGATAAAAGGGAGGCGGTGGATGCTTTCGTGGTCTGTGTATCTGTTTTTCGTCGGATATCCGGGTTGGGATACGTGAAGGACATGCCTTTTTTGGCGGCCATATCACTACCTAGTGCCTGATTGGGCAGTAGAGAACCGAACAGGAGCGGGATGAGCAGCATTCCATATACGAGTGTTTTTTTGAACCAGCTTTGCGGCAACGGATGCTCACAATCACATACATCCTCACCGTCCCGCTCCCCGACAATTCCGTGCCATGCCATTGCCAATGCGATGAACAAGAGTGGTACAGGACAGAGCAGGAGCAGATTTTGCATATGGGGAGCCAAGTAGTAATGAAGTGCATTCGTACGGTTTAATGAGATAATGTACATAGCTAATCCAATCAGGAGCAAGGAGCGCATGCCATATTGCCAGCGGATGCTAAAGGTTGAATTCACGTTTGTATTCACCTCCCCAATAACCATTCAGCAGCTATAGAACCCACTAGGACGAGTGAAACAATAAGCAAGCCCAGGATGGCGACAAATTTGGTGCGGAAGGTGCTTAGCAGCATGAGCGTGCCTTTGAAGTCTAGCATCGGACCGAGTACAAGAAAGGCTGCCAGCGGACCTAGTGTAAAGGTGTGTGAAAAAGCAGTGGCTACAAAGGCATCGGAGGTGGAACATAGCGACAGTATGTAGGCAAAACCCATCATAAAGGCGTACGATCCGACCGTTCCGTTGCTTAACGAAAGCATCTCATCACGTGGGATGAAGGTTTGGATGCAGGCTGTTAATAATGCGCCGATAGTGAGATATTTACTCATGTCCAAAAACTCGTCACCAGCATGTACAAAAAAGCCCCGCCATGTGCGACTATGCCGATGAGTCTGATTGTTCTGCTTTTGCTGGTTAAAAGAGAGCAACGACCGTTTGAGCGGATGCACTCGCACAAAGGCATACACGATCAGCCCGATGATCGCGGAGACGGCAAAAGCCAAACCCATTCGAACGACAGTGACCTCGGGATGGGAAGGGAAAGCCATCATCGTCGCAGCCAGTACCACGGGATTGATAATGGGCCCGCTTAAAATAAAAGTGATACCCATATAGGCAGGCATTCCCTTGAGCATTAATTGGCGAACGACAGGGATCATGCCGCATTCACAGATGGGAAACAGCATACCTAGTAAGGAGGCCAGCAGGACACCCGGTACAGGATGCGCAGGCGCTATTTTGCGAATCCATGTCTCCGGTACAAGCCACTGCAAAAGGGATGAGACGAGTACACCGATAAGGAGAAACGGAACAGCTTCCAGAAAAATACCCATAAATACCGTTTTTAACGGTTGCAGCTGGCCCATATCTAACAAACGAAGCCACTGGGGAGATAGCGTGACAAGCACAGGGATGAGAAAGGCAAACGGAATCATAAAAGGCAGCATCTTCAACAGCGTACTGTTTTTCATTCCACGTCTCCTTGGGAATAAGGGTTCTTATCTACATCCTATGTCTGTAGAGGGACAATCATGCCCGCTGGATTGTGCTTGTCTCACCTCCTATATTGACAATTCAAAGAGTGGTCATATATATTTATGTTTGTTGTTAGTAATTATTACGATTAAAATCCGATAAATGATTGCAAGAAGGAAACTTTTACGGTACGATCCATACTAAATGTTGTAAAGACAAGGAGGGGTTATATGATACCGATAGTTGTTTTATCCGGTTTTTTGGGTAGCGGTAAAACCACTCTTCTTCAGCATGCGCTGGCTTACTACAAGGAGAAGGGCCTCAAGCCAGCCATTTTGATGAATGAGTTGGGTGATGTTAATCTGGACGGCAGTTTGGTGAATGGCCAAGCACCCATGAAGGAAATGCTCAGTGGTTGTATATGCTGTACTATTCGCGGGGATTTGGGCGTCGAGCTCATGAATCTTGCTGAAGAATATAAGCCGGACGTGATTATTGTAGAATGCACTGGAGTAGCTAACCCGATGGAAATTGTAGATGCAGTGACAGACGCCTCCATCTATTCTTCTATGATATTACAATCCGTTATCACGGTCATAGATGCGCGTCAATTTCTGGACTTTGCCTCGGGGAACGAGAGAGGCAAGTCGCTTCGTTTGATGCAGGATCAGCTTCGGTGCGCTTCCAAACTGATTATTAACAAGACCGATTTATTGGCTGCGGGCGAGTTGCAGAAAGTACAGGCCCTCGTAAAAGAGTTAAATCCATATGCTCTGACTGTGAGTACGCAACGAAGTGACGTGGACGCGGGTATTTTTTTCTCCACTCAAGGAGAGGAGCGTATGGACGTTGACCATCAGTCTCATGATCACCATGACCAAGCCCATGACCACGAACATGGGGAGCATTATCATTCCTACGACCACGTAGTGGTTCACACGCATTTCTTTGGACAACCTGTGCCACGCTCCGAGTTTGAACGGTTGTTCCGCAGTTTGCCAGCTGAAATATACCGGGCCAAAGGAATTGTGCGGTTTCTGGAATCAGAGGGCCAGATGATGTTTCAGTTCGCCTATCGGGAGCTGGAAATCATTCCGATCCGCCCGCAAAAGCCAGTGAACGATGTAGCGGTTGTCATGGGTGAGAATTTCTCTGCTTCCGAGATCGAGGAACAATTGAGAAAGTTGGAAGCGGCCGAAAAGCCATTGAGTAGTAGTTCATGACTTCGAGAACGAGTAACCTTAATCCATCAAGACCTAATCCATCACAACATAATTCTCGCGCACACCTAGCTGGCAAGTCTACTTGGGGATTTACAACAATTCTGCTGCTGACTGCTGGGCTGTTGCTTTCGGTGACACTCGCAGTCATGCTCGGTCCTGTAGCTGTCGCACCGGGGACGATATGGCGAATTGCACTGTCTCATCTTCCCTGGCTGGACCAGTGGATACCCGTGACATGGACCAAGCCTGAGCAATATATCGTTTGGGAAATCCGCTTTCCACGCGTGCTGCTAGGTGTTGTCGTAGGAGCAGGACTTGCTGTTACAGGGACGACTATACAGGCATTAATTCGTAATTCGTTAGCGGACCCCTATATTTTAGGAGTCTCGTCTGGGGCTTCGGTGACAGCCACGTTGGTAATTGTGTTCGGAGCTTTCGGATTTTTAGGACGACTTGCGCTGCCTTTATCTGCTTTTATAGGCTCGTTAGCTGCAATGCTTATGGTGTTCGCGTTGGCTCGTGTGGCTGGGAGCATATCGACGACCCGCTTATTGCTGGCAGGAGTGGCGGTGTCCATGATGCTGTCGGCTGTGACTAGCTTTATCGTTACGATGGCCCCGAATGAAAAAGGCATTCGTGACGCGATGTATTGGATGATGGGAAGTCTGGCAGGTGCTCAATGGGACACGCTTTTCATTCCAAGCCTCATTGTAGCCGTTGGAACGGTAGTCCTCCTGACCCGATACCGTTCGCTGAATGCTTTGCTAACGGGTGAAGAAACCGCAGTAACGCTAGGTGTGAACGTACAGACGTTCCGCGTATTACTGGTTGTTGTGGCGTCTCTTTTAACCGGGGCAGTCGTATCAGTTAGTGGCTCGATTGGCTTTGTGGGGCTTATGATTCCGCACATCGTTAGGCTGATAGTGGGATCAGATCATCGGCGTGTACTGCCCGTCAGTCTGTTGGCGGGAGCTATTTTTGTCGTGTGGGCTGATGTATGTGCCCGGCTCGTGCTGGCTCCACAGGAGCTGCCGATTGGTATTGTGACGGCTGTGTGCGGAGGACCCTTTTTTGTGTGGCTGCTGCGTCGTAGTTCCTACTCGTTTGGAGGCGAAAAATGAATATAGAAGTCGAAAGCGTGACCTTCAGTATTCACGATAAACGGCTGATCGACGGCATCTGTCTCCAGGTAAAAGCAGGGGAGCTGGTCGGATTGATTGGTCCGAATGGCAGCGGGAAATCGACGTTGCTCAAAAATATGTATCGTGTGCTAAAGCCTGACAGTGGTTTGGTTACGTTGGATGGCCAAGATATGCTGCAGATGAAGTATAAAGAGACGGCCCGACAAATGGCAGTGGTGAGTCAGGATGCGCCGCAAACGTTTGATTTTTCAGTACGGGACATTGTCCTGATGGGTCGCCATCCGCATAAGAAACTGCTGGAAGCAGATACTGTCGCCGATCATGAATTGGTCGAGCAGGCGCTGGAGCGGGTAGGCATGAATGCTCAGGCGGATCAGGGCTTTGCCACCTTGTCTGGCGGCGAAAAGCAACGGGTATTGATCGCCAGAGCTTTGGCCGGGCAGGCGAAATTTCTTGTTTTGGATGAGCCAACAAATCATCTGGACATCCGGTATCAGCTGCAAATTCTGGATTTGGTCAAAACACTTCGGATAACTACGCTAGCTGCACTACATGATTTGAATTTGGCTGCATTTTATTGTGATCGAATGTATGTATTAAATGAAGGCAAAGTGGTCGCTTCCGGCATAACAGAGGATGTGCTTCAGCCAGACCTGCTGTGGAGTGTATTCGGGGTGGAGACAGAAATCTGTATTCATCCAAAAACCGGGAAGCCGAATATTACCTTTTTACCGGATTCTCTTAGGAGAGGAGGCTATCCATGATGCTAACAGAAAAGGTGATATGATGAGGTAAGATAAACTACAAATAAAAGAGGAGACGGTACATATGAAAAAATATAGCAAGCTCGCGTTACCGTTGGTTATGCTCGCTTTGGCGATGATGCTGTTGTTATCAGCCTGCGCAGCAGGAAACACGGCTCAAACAAGCGATCCATCGGCAAACGGGCAGCAACCTGCCGCATCGCAATCGGCAACCAATAAGACGTCGGTAGAGCTTGAGAACATGGGCGTTAAAATGGCATTTCCCGAGGCGCCCAAACGCGCGGTTACACTGAACCAGCACGCGACTGAGGTTATGCTGGCTCTTGGACTGGAATCCTCTATGGTAGGAACTGCGTATTTGGACGATCAGATTTTACCGAAATATAAGGCTCAATATGACAAAATCCCCGTACTGGCCGAACAATATCCGTCCAAAGAGGTGTTTATGGCCGCTGCACCGGATTTTGCCTATGCAGGCTGGAAGAGTGCCTTTAATGATAAAAATCTGGGTTCCCGTGAGGAACTAGCCAAACAAGGGGTGCTGACCTATGTACAGGAGTCCTCAAACAAGCCGGGTCCCATATTAGAAGATGTATATCAGGATATACTAAATATTGGGCGTATTTTCAGGGTTGAGGAGCGTGCAGAAAAGCTGGTAAATGACATTCGTGAACAAGTGAAGTCCATTCAGACTCAAATTGGTACTGTTGAGCAGGCACCCAAGGTGTTTGTTTATGACAGCGGAGAAGACAAGCCCTTTACGGCTGCCAACAATTATCTAACGTCTTTGATTGAAAGTGTGAAGGCGAAAAATATTTTTGATGATATTGACAAAAGTTTCACCGAAGTAAGCTGGGAAGAGGTTGTGAACCGTAACCCCGATGTGATCGTCATTCTCGACTATGGTGATACTTTACTGGCTGATAAAGAGAAGCTGCTCCTGAGCAAGCCTGCGCTGGCTGGTGTGGAAGCGATTAAAAACAAACGGTTTATAGTCCTGCCATTATCCGCGGCAGCTGAAGGTGTACGTGCACCGATTGCACTGAAAACCTTGGCTGCAGGCTTGTACCCGGACAAAATGAAGTAAACAAACAAAAGAGTTGCCAAAACATTGACGAACCTTGCCTAAACTGTTAAACTTGCTAATGCGTAAAGGTTACGTTTATCAAACGCTTATTTTTTTATTACCAAATCGTAATAATTACGGTAGATGGTTTAATGATCATAAACGACCTGGAGAATCTGCGCAAATGATGATCGCTCAGATGGCTCCAGGCTTTTTAAAGGAAAAGGAGATTTGCGTCATGTTATTGGCCTCATTGGAACAGGTCACATTTGGCTACGGAGATGTTCCTAACTTGGTGGATGCCAATGTTGAAATTTTTTCGGGAGAATTTGTGGCTATTACCGGACCGAATGGTGCTTCCAAATCAACCATGCTCAAACTATTGCTCGGCTTGCTTCAGCCTTGGAAGGGCAAGGTGTTTATGTCTAACCGTACAGGTGAAGGCAAAAAGCTCGTTGTCGGCTTTGTATCCCAACAAATTGCTGCCTTCAATGGCGGATTTCCAAGTACGATTTTGGAATTTGTCCGTTCAGGAAGATATACTCATGGCTCTTGGTTACGCCGTATGCGGTCTGAGGATCATGATCTGACTGAGCAGGCGCTGCGTCAGGTAGGCATGTGGGATTTGCGTCATCGTAAAATCGGCGAATTGTCCGGTGGACAGAAGCAACGCATTTGTGTGGCGAGAGCGCTCGCTCAGGAATCGGATTTGCTCATTTTGGATGAGCCCACGACCGGCATGGATCAGGAAAGTCGCCATCATTTCTACGATCTGATGAATCAGCAGGTTAAGGAATATGGAAGAACCGTGGTCATGGTGACGCATGGACTATCGGAAGTACAACATTATCTGGATCGAATTATTGAGCTTGAAAGGAAGGAAGATGGCGGATGGAAATGCTGCACTACGACTTCATGCAGCGGGCATTTTGTGCCGGTGGGGTAATTGCACTGCTGGCCTCGGTGCTTGGAGTATACCTGATGCTGCGGCGTCAGGCTCTCATGGCGGACATGCTATCGCATGTATCGCTGGCAGGGGTAGCAGCGGGTGCCTATTTAGGTATTAACCCGACGATAACCGGATTTATTGTTGCCGTAATCGGCGCGATTATCGTTGAATACGTCCGCAGGTCTTATAAAACATATAGTGAGATATCTGTGGCTATTATTATGGTAGGTGGCCTCTCGACGGCCGTTATTTTAATGAATCTGAATCAGAGCATCAACAAAGGGTTTTCCGCTTATTTGTTCGGCTCGGTCGTAGCGGTCAATCAGACAGAGCTGATGTTGATGATTGTAGTGGCTGTGATCGGAGGTATTTTCTTTTTTGTATTCCGGCGTCCTTTGTATCAGATTACCTTTGATGAAGAAACGGCGAAGACCAATGGTCTTCCTGTCAAGTCCATCTCATTTGCATTTAGTATTTTAACAGGGATGATTGTAGCTGCTGCAATGCCGATTGTCGGTGTACTGCTTGTCTCCTCACTCATCGTGCTCCCTGCGGCGCTGGCGATTCGAATTGCACCGAGCTTCGCGGCAGCCATCTGGATATCTATGGTCACTGCGTTGATCGGCGTATTTATGGGTTTAACGGCATCGTACGAACTCAGTACACCCCCCGGGGGGACGATTGCCATGGTGCTGTTATTATTCCTGATCGTAGGAGCTGGTATTCAAAAGCTGGTCCGTAAGCTGGGCAAGCAACAGGCTTCACGGCGGAAGAATGCGACAGGCCAGTGAGTGTAATTACAGTGGGAATTAACTAAAAAATCTAACGCATAAAGGAGTAATGAATATGAATACATGGTTCAAAAAATCATTTGTATTGTCTGCGGGACTAGCACTTATTTTATCTGGCTGCGGAGCTAAATCTGATAATACAGCTACAAATGCTTCCCAAACCGAGCCGAATGCGGCACAAACAGCAGACAGTGGTAAGAAGCTGAATGTAGTCACCACTTTTTATCCAATGTATGAATTCACGAAGCAAGTTGCTGGAGACCATGCTAACGTAACCGCGTTGATTCCTGCTGGTGCTGAGCCGCATGACTGGGAACCGAGCGCCAAAGATATGGCACAGGTTAAGGAGGCTGACGTGTTTGTGTATAACGGTATTGTCGAAGGTTGGGCAGAACAGGCTTTGAGCAGCGCGTCCAATGACAAGCGTGTAGTAGTGGAAGCAAGCAAAGGGTTGAACCTGATGGAAGGATCTGCTGAGGAGGAAGAAGGAGAAGAAGTACATGCAGAGGAAGGCCATGATCACGATCATGTGCTGGACCCTCATGTATGGCTTGATCCGGTCTTAGCTCAAAAAGAAGTAGAAGCTATAGAAGCAGGGCTTGTAAAAGCCGATCCTGCAAACAAAGCAGACTATGAGAAAAACGCCGATGCTTATATCGCTAAGCTGAAAGAACTGGATACCGAGTTCAAAACGGGTCTGAAAGATGTAAAACGTAAAGACTTTATTACGCAGCATGCTGCTTTTAGCTATTTGGCTAAGCAATACGGTCTAACCCAAGTACCCATTGCCGGATTATCTCCGGAGCAAGAGCCTACACCGGACAAGCTGGCGGGTATTATCAAATTCGCTAAAGAAAATAATGTTAAAACAATTTTCTTCGAAACTCTTGTTGATCCGAAGGTCGCTGAAACCGTAGCTACTGAAATCGGTTCAAAAACCGATGTACTGAATCCGCTCGAAGGATTGACGGATGAAGACAAACAGAAGAACCTGGATTACCTTGGTGTGATGAAAAACAATCTGGAGGCTTTGAAAAAAGCCTTGAATGAATAAACAGACTTTAAACGAATAGTACAAAAAATGACGTTGGGAACGATACCAGCGTCTTTTTTTATGTCTGTCTAAGAAGATTGTACTTTTTTAGCTAGTGCTCTAGATACAGTAGATATATAGTGCTTTGTGATTTGCTTTACAGGAAAGATTTACGTCATTGTGAAACGTTTTTTTGAAAACTAATGCTGTAGTAGCTAGTTTCAAATTTCTTTTATAATTCATTGGTAGCGTTTTTATTTTTACAGATTCTTTCTATTAATATTACTAGTTTATTCACCGATATTGAAGTTTGGACGTGCATATCATTTGACAACGGATTGGAGAGGTTAATTTGGCAACAGTTATAGTAGTGGATGACTCTTTATTTATGCGTTCTGTGCTTAAGGATATTCTTTTGGATTTAGGTCACGCTGTTATCGCGGAAGCAGAAAATGGTTATGATGCTGTTTTGAAATACGCACACTTTCGTCCCGATTTAATCACCATGGATATTAATATGCCTAAGATGGACGGACTTGAGGCTGTTAAAAAGATTGTAGAGCTTGATCCCCAAGCCAACATTTTGATGTGTTCTGCTTTGGGGCAGCAGGAAGCGATTATAAAAGCATTTCAGGCAGGTGCAAAAGACTTTATTGTTAAACCATTTGAGATGGAAAGGGTCGTGAATGCAGTCACAAAAATGCTGGGGAGTTAATGAATCAAGATTTTTAATACATAAATATTGAACATGTTAAAGCGAGAATTCCATGCTTATTTTTACGAATATGGAGATGAATAGGATGAGCAATCGAGTGTTGTCTCAAAAAGTATTTATAGACGAACTGATCGCTACGATCAAGAATGGAGGGCTTGTCCCTGTAAATTATGAACACCTCATCAGCGAACAAAGAGAAAGAATGGATGCTCTTAACAATGAACTTACCCTTCGTATTGAGGGACTAGAGACCGATTTGATCTCTGCTTCGACATATTCTATTCCTTTTGCCAATGGCGAAATTATGTTTCTTGCTCGTTATATTGTACTCATTGGAGATCATACCGAGGGATACTTTGTGTTCTATCGAGCAGAAGACTGTGAAAGTCCAGAGGAATATCAGTTTTTAACAAGCTCCTATCAACTTCCACATTTATTACTTGAATTATCTCTTTCTTTAAAGGAACATGGTACTAATGAGCCGCTTGATATTCTGACTTATTGGAATGGCCCTGTCTATCCGCTGAAAGATTTGAATAAAGAAGATATTAAGCTATCCACCTATGAATTTTAATTCCCTTGAGAGAGTCAAATCCCTCAGGGGATTTTTTTACATTGATAATCAAACGCATGTTCGCATATAATACAAACAAACGTTCTGATAAGGAGTGAAGGATCATGTTGGAAAAATACGTGGGGCAGATCGTGGAAATCGTGTATTTGGATCGGAAGGGCAAGCTGTCTCATCGGCGTATCGAGGTGCATCGTGTGCAGAATGGCTTGATACGAGCCACCTGTCTACAGACAGGCCAGCCACGTGTTTTTCGATTAGATCATGTATTGGCATGGCATCCGGTAACCAGAACAGCATAGGAGGGGCTTATGATGGGGAAAAAGCTTGAAGGAAATGGCATATGGGAAAGCTCGCGCATGATTTTGCCTGAGCATCGGGAGGCATATTTAAGACTGATGAAGGAGCAAGGAAGGCGCGGCAAGCCAGCACTGGACGATCAGGAAATGCAGCAGATTGAACAGGCCATCATCGTATCCTATAACGAACGGAAGCCTATTACGCTAAAAGTGTTCAACCCGTTTGATGATGAGGAGCTTCGTGGATTGGTCACGGTGATTAATACAAGTCGGCGAGAAGTGAAGCTGTCCCGTGGGGAGGAGGATTTTAGCTGGATTAAGTTGGAGGAAATTATCGAGGCGGATATATAAAAAAGTCTGACTAAGTCGGACTTTTTTACATTTGTCCTGCCGTTTTATAATTAAGATTGTAGCTCTATGAATTCATATATAAAATAAACTGTAATTGCAAAAGGAGGAGTTCAATAATGAAAATTAGTAAAAATAATGCCGAACATTATATATGGGGAGATCAATGTGATGGTTGGCGCTTGGTGAAAAATAATGATTTGAGCATTATTCATGAGCGGATGCCCGGAAATACACATGAGGTCAGACATTATCATCATCATGCGCGCCAATTTTTCTTTATTTTATCAGGTACAGCGGTACTTGAAGTGGATGGTGAACGAATCCAATTAGGATCTCAGGAAGGGTGTGAGGTTCCTCCTATGGTGCCTCATCAAATGTTTAATGAAACGAATCAGGATGTTGAATTTTTGGTTATTTCTCAGCCTGCGAGCAGAGGTGACCGGGTTCTGGCCGAAAAATAATATTTTGGAGCAGACATGTTCCAGCGAAGGTTGACAAGTCTTTTTTAGTACCGTATAGTGCTAAATATGATGAAAAAAAATAAAATCACGAATCGGGATGTTGTTCTGCGCATCGCCACCTCATTGTTTCTTACCCAAGGATATCATGCAACAAGTATGGATGAAATTGTGGCTGTGAGCAATGTGTCCAAAACGAACATTTACTATTATTTTAAAAGTAAAGAAGAGCTACTTTCAGCCATTCTGGATCAACTGATTCAAACGTATAATGAGATGATTTATGAAGTTGTTTCGCGTAAGGATCAGTCTGTTCAGGAACGTTTTGAAATCCTTCTTCAATTGCTGACAGAGCAAGAGACAGATTATTTGGGAGGCTGTCCCTTTATTACTCTTTATACGCAAATGCCTCAAGATAGCGCCTTGTTTCGGAATAAAATAAGCCAGTTCTTCCAAAGCCAAATCACTACCGTAGAAATATTGTTGAACGAGGGAAGGGAAAGATTAGAGATTCAGGCTGAACTTCCTGCGAGGTCGACGGCGCAATTCATCGTCTCGGCCATTGAAGGTGCGCTCTTTCTGCAGCATGCAAGCCAGGACCCGAGCATACTCGAAAATTTAAAATTTACTTTAGCACTTCTGCTAAAGTGATTTTTTTAATCTTTATTAGTACTACGAAGTACTAAAAATTAAAAAAGGCAGGTTTCGTATATGGCACATATCTTTATCACGGGCGGCACAGGATTTATCGGCATGCATACGTTACGACAACTTTCCAAGGAGGAACACACTATTACCGTCCTGGTTCGTTCGCAGCAGAAGTGGGAACAAATATGCAGGCAAATGGATTTGGAGACAGCATGGCATATCGGGAAATTAACACCGGTTATTGGCGATTTGAGTATACCTGCTCTAGGATTAAATCCTGCTGACAGGCAGCTCGTGGAGACCGCAGATGTGATAATTCATGCAGGAGGTCCGATGGATATTCTGCTGGGAGAGGAGGATGCGAGAGCAGCTTTTCTACAAGCGGCAGAAGAAATGATAACGTTGGCTACATATATTCATGCGAGCAAAGGGTTACGACATTTTATTCATTTGGTTGGGTACAAAAGCCCTTTTAATGATCATAACTGGCTTACTCCCGAGCCGGTCATCGCTCATTTGGAACAGGCACCTCCATATGAACGGATGAAATTTTTGGCTGATTTGCGTATCCGTCAAGGAGCACACAAGGAAGGATTTCCGCTTTCGGTTGTCCATTTGAGCGTTGTCATTGGTGACTCAGAGTCTGGGGATACGCCCCAAACTGGTGGGCTAGGCATTCTCGTAGGTTCTACAGCGCGCAAGCTTATGGGACTTGTCCCCGGCGGAAAATCTCATTGGCTCCCCTTGGTCCATGTAGATCATGCAGCCGAATTGATCAGTGCTCTTACGAAGGAATCACATCCTGCCAGCGAAACATACTACTTGATGGATGACAGACAGCAGAGTCCAACGATGATAGAGCTGGGAACGAATATGGCGAAGGAGCTTCGTGTACGTAAACCGCTCGGTTCGATTTCGCCAGCTTGGCTAACCAGTATACTGGGTACTCCTCTGGGCCAAAAGTTAGGTATTCCGAAGGAATCACTCGATTTTATCGTAGATGTGGACTACCCACTGGATGCAGCACGAGAGATTCAACGTAAATACGGGTTGTCACAGGCGATGAACAAAAGCGTGTTCCCATTTGTCATTACTGATCTTGATTTCAGGATTGCTCATTCCACCATAGATACAGATGGATATGTCCGCAACAGACGTGGGCCATTAGCTACACTGGAGCGAAGGGTGAAGAATGGAAATCCAACGATCGTATTAGTTCACGGTACTTTCAGCGGGGCAGATTGTTTGATACCGCTGGCAAATCAATTTCCGGAATCCTCTGTTTGCTTGGTGGATCTTCCCGGTTTTGGCCGTTCCCCATACCATCATAAGGAGGATGTACTAGAAGGCCACATTGAATCGTTAGTGCAGGCTATTCAGGCTTTGGAAACGCCAATCTGCCTTGTAGGTCATTCGTTCGGCGGACTACTAGCTGCTAAGGCATGGGAACGCGTACCTGAGCGTATCAGTAGCTTACACCTATTGCAGCCTGTATTGCATACTGCTCCGCGCAGATATCGGAGCGCACGAATTACGGAGAGTATGCTAGGCAGATTCAGCGATTCAGGCTTACGCAAGCAATTGCTTGCGCAGACTTGTTTTGAAAGTATCGACGATATCCCGCCAGCATACATCACGTATGTTCTTGAAGAAATGCGTTCCCCACGCGCAAGAAAGACGACTGCGCAAGCCCTAGCCATGCTAACGAAGTCCGATAGCTTCCGGTCGGTTCCTGAGATATCCGAAAGAATGTATAAAGAGGAGGTTTCGATTCTATGGGGTGTGAAGGATCAGATCTATAAGTTGCCCGAGCCATTTCATGCCCTGCATACGCTGAATATTCCGGCAGCTCATCATTTTCCGATCTCGCAACCGGAACGAACAGCGCAATATCTAAAGCAGCACATAGGACAGAATAACGTTAGTGTATAAAAATAAAACCAGCTTAGCACATATAAATCAAGTGCCGACTGGTTTTTTATCAATAAATGTCCTTAGCATCTGCTGGGAGAGCTTTTACGTGATGGAGATAGTTTGTAACACGTTGATCGTCCAGAGTCGGATATTCGTAATCATAATAGTTGGCTACTTCCAAGGCAACTTTTCTAAATAAATTTCCCATGATCAAAAGAGACTGCCACGTATGTTCATAATCTGCATCCGCAAACGTTTGGATATAGAGTGTCCAAAGATCAGGTTCAAGGTGGTTCTCGAAATATTTTCCCTGTTTACCCGGATCTGCAGCGAAGTCTGTTCGTATACCAATATGCCATTCCAGCATCAAGTGAAGCGCATCTCTCACAGGCCGATCCAGCATAAATTTGGCATAGGGTAGCTCCTGTCGCCATAACCCTTTAGCCACATAAGTACTGACCCACCAAAACTCGTTGCAGGAATTCGCATAGACTTGGGCAGTTGGAGGTATCGTCTTATAATCTTGAAGACTTGGCGGTGGGAAAGGCTCCACAAGCCCGTCTTTATCCAGCAGCAGTACACTTAAGCTGTCTCGGGTCCAATTGGCGATGTTATTCGCAGAGTAGA
The DNA here is from genome assembly GCF_038592955.1 of Paenibacillus sp. FSL H8-0168. Lineage (NCBI taxonomy): Bacteria > Bacillati > Bacillota > Bacilli > Caryophanales > Paenibacillaceae > Paenibacillus > Paenibacillus sp. FSL H8-0168. The sequence goes on from NZ_CP151948.1 coordinate 2,515,940, forward strand.
GTGTAAGATCTATGCGATTGCCGTCCGTAAATAACATGAGAAAAGCAAAGCGATCGCGGGGCATCGGGATAGGTTCCATATGCTCATCGGGCGTCTGCATAATGATCAATTCACCAAAATGGTTGATCCAGCGACGTTCCTGAATAAAGCTGTCCATGGAGGATACGAGAAAGACGATATCATAATCCTGAAAAATGTCCCGTGGAGCATGTGGATTGGCGCGTGAACCATTTAGAATCACGGCACGTACCCGCTCGTCCTCTTGAGCAAAATGGAGAATGGTATGAAGCATTTCATGTTCACTTCTCATAATAGTTGTCTCCACAAACGGTATCTAAAGGAGAAAAACGTGGACAAGGGAGCAATAGAAATAATGGCCACTAGCTCAAGGATCATCAAGGAAAACAACCTCCTGTAAGTTCTTTTATCTGGGAAAAGTCTCCTACCCTTACAATAGCCTATACACAGAAGCCATTCAATTGTGCTGCCGAGGCCTTCTTCATTACCAAAAGTACACTTGACCGAATTGTATGTTTTATCCATAATGAAGCGAGGCATCAAGTACAGACCATCGAAACTCTCATAGGCTTATGGGAGGCAAATCAGACAGATGTGTGCTCATCACATGATTCAAGGAATGGAACTCGCAGAATCTTATTTTTATAAGGCATTCGGTCTTTTTAATACAATGAAGCATCACATATCGATTCAAGGTAATCATTAGAGGCACCATACCGGGTAGAATTTTTTTATCTAATAATGGGGATACCGCTGTATTGAGCAACCCCCAAGGCATTTTTCTGGGAGGAAGTCCGGACAATAAAGCCTTTTTAAAAGAAATCAACATGTTGCTTCAAGAAATCCTATTACCTCAACTGGCATCTAAAGGAAAATTAGACTACGTGCTATATTACCCGACAGATGAGAAGTGGGAAGCCGCTCTTGAAACCGTGATGAAGGATTTACGGCCTATGAAGAGTGGACGAATGACGTTTACTCAGCATTTGGACGGTATAGCTAACCCGCTTGGAGAGGATATCGTAGCAATAGATCGTGAACTATTAAAGCAGCGGCATCTGACCGTAATTGTAGAGGTGCTGAGCTTTAAGACTTGGTACCTACCGCAAGCATATGCGGGCTCATACCGATTACGGATTCCTGCTCTTCAACCTGCCGTGATATATCCAGCAAGCGGCTGCGATGGGAAGGAAGCACCCACTTTTCCTCAAATCCGGGTGCAATCCAGACGGGTCCTTCCACGCCCAGTACACGAGGCTTCGGCAATCCAGCCGCCTGCCAGTCTGCGCGCAAGGCATCCGGTGTGTGGAAGTAGGAGCGTGTGAGAAAAGAGGGATAAGCAGCAGGGCGCACATGCTGACCATCTGTTAGCTCCTGTCTGACCATATCCATGAACGCATCTTCCTCCACAATGGTATTGCACTCACCGTACACCGATAGCCCCCACAGTAGCGAGCCAAACCTGGAAATAGCTGAAGTAATCAGCGTTCCACCTTTTTTTAAGACACGCGCCGCTTCTTGCAGTGCTTTTACTCGTTCCTTCTGTTCCGTTAAATGATATAAAGGTCCCATCAATAGCACGATGTCCGCGCTTTCATCTTTACGATCAAGATTTCTGGCATCCGCGGTTTCCAGCTTGCTGATGATGGGTTTATTCAGTTGCTGCTGACGAGCGAATTCAATGGCTTGGGAAGATAGATCAAATAGATGAACTTCGTATCCCAGCTCCGCCAGCCACGAAGAGTAGACCCCTACACCGCCGCCGATATCGTAAATAACATGAGTAGACTCCCTGAGATAACGTGAAATGATTTCTTTTGATCTTTCCAGTTCTATTTTTCCTATGCCTCGCTCTAACCTGCCTATTTCTGCACCGCCATCATAATAAGCCAGAATTTCATGCGTATCTTTTTCGAGCATAGCGCACCTCATCTCAAGTGATTGGAATAATATAACATTATCACTTACATCATGAACAAGTCTACCGTGTTTAGGATTAAGAAACCATCGGAAGCATTGGGAAAGAAAAAAGCTGTTCCCCAGTAGCTAAACCTACTTTTTGGGAACAGCCATATTTAAATGATGTTTGTTTCCAGCATGCCCTCGAGATCTTCTTTGGTAAGATGGTAGTGTGCGTTACAAAAGTGGCAATGAGCTTCAGCCTGTCCATCGGTATGGATCATATCTTCTATTTCCTTATTCCCTAAGCTGATAATGGCATTGGTAACGCGCTCTTCTGAGCAGGGACAATGAAATTGTACAGGCATGGTTTCCAGTATGTTTATGTTGCTTTCTCCTAAAATCTGACCCAGAATCTGCTCTGGTGTAAGACCTTCCATGACCATTGCGGAGATGCTTGGAATGCTCTCAATACGTCTCTCGATAAAACTGATAACCTCTTCTGGTGTATCTGGCATCAGCTGAATAATAAAACCTCCAGCCGCCTGTATAGAGTTATCCGGGTTAACAATAACTCCCGCTCCCACAGAAGAAGGAATTTGTTCGGATTGGACGAGATAAGATGTGAAGTCCTCGCCCAGTTCACCCGATATGAGAGGGACCTGTCCAACAAACGGGTGTTTTAAGCCGATATCTTTGGATACAATTAGCGCTCCATCTGTTCCTACAGCTCTGGCGACATCCAATTTCCCTATCTGATTAAGCTCAAAATGGGTTTGTGGATTTTTTACATAACCTCTAACTTCACCTTTGGAGTTGGTATCGACAAGAATGGTGCCGATAGGTCCGCCACCGTTGATTCTGATCGTCAGTTTATCCTCATCTTTAAGCATGGCTCCCAGCATGACGCCGACCGTCATAGAACGTCCCAATGCAGCCGATGCTGTGGGCCAGGTATAATGACGCCGTTGGGCTTCACTTACCGTTTCCGTTGTTCTCACGGCATAAGCCCGTACCTGATTGTTGTAGGCAAGAGCTTTTACTAAATAATCGTTCATGTTCATATTCCTTTCTGTTCATTAGAGTTCTTTACAAGACCATTTTTTTCTGAATCCAGTTCTCCAAAGAAGTCATTTTGTCATCATATCCTTCTTTAAAAAAGTCAGCGGATAGTGACGCGATGGTTTCTCTTTTCAGAACGGCTTTCCAGGAGGCTTCCGCTTCTTCCATCAAATTTGCCAGTAAACAACACTGATCGTCTTTCTTTAATTCAAGCATATCGTTGTAGATACCGCTGGAAGAATAGAGAGTCTGTTGTCCTTCAATCGCCAGATAAATATCAAATACCCGTATATCCTCAGGTTTTTTCTTTAATTTGAACCCGCCCTTGACACCAGGTACAGAAGTAATCAAATCGGAGCTAACCAATTTACGTAACAGTTTATGGAAATAAGTGGGCGAAGCGCCTAACTGATGGCTAATGGCCTCACCAGGTAAAACAGCTTTGTCCGGTAGCATCGTGAGTAGAAGAAGAGCGTAGACAGATTGTTCGACACCTGTTTTCATATGCACTAGCAATCACCTCGATCTTTATAACCAGGCTAATGTGGATAATGATTATCCATATAAATGCATGATAGACGAGCTTCTCGTAAAAGTAAACTGTTTTTGAACAAAACTAAAAATTTAAATCATTTGCAATTTATAACGGGACACATTATCATAATTGACGTATCAATTGATAGGTCAAAGAATTAGGGCATTGAGGAAAATTCGTAAAATAATATTTTAACAGGGGGTTTATATATAATGACTACGCGTAACGTTGCACTATCTATATTAGATCTTGCACCTGTCCTTGAAGGCGGCACTCCTGCCGATTCCTTCCGCGACACGGTGGATCTTGCCCAGCATGCTGAACAATGGGGGTACCATCGGTACTGGCTAACGGAGCATCATAACATGCAGGCGGTTGCCAGTGCGGCTACGTCCGTGATCATCGGGCATGTGGCTGCACATACAAACAAGATTCGGGTGGGTTCAGGCGGTATTATGCTGGCTAACCATGCTCCACTCATGATTGCAGAGCAGTTTGGAACCCTAGAGTCGCTCTATCCGGGACGAATTGATCTGGGACTTGGCCGGGCTCCAGGCACGGATCAACCTGCGATGAGAGCACTGCGGAGAGGGCTTCACAATACTGGGGAAGATTTCCCCGAGCAATTGAATGAGCTGCGTTCTTACCTGAATCCAGCGCTGAACGGAGCCGTTCCGGGAGTAAGAGCGATTCCTGGAGAAGGGCTGGACATTCCCATCTGGTTACTGGGATCAAGCGGATTCAGCGCACAGCTGGCAGGTCAGCTTGGGCTGCCGTTCGCGTTCGCCAGCCACTTTGCCCCGGCTCATTTGCTACAGGCTCTGGAGTTGTATCATCGCAATTTTCGGCCATCCAAAGCACTGGATAAGCCATATGTGATGGTCGGTGTTAATGTGCTTGTTGCAGATTCTGATGAGGAAGCAAAATGGCTCTTTACATCACAAGAACAACAGTTTCTAAATGTGCTGCGCGGGCACAGCGGAGGACTGAAGCCACCAGTGGATGACATGGAAAAGCTTTGGAGTGAGCACGAGAAGGAGATGGTTCGTGGTAATATGCTGGGGTATTCAGCCATCGGCAGTCCTGACACCGTCAAGCAAAAGATGGATTTGATAATCGACCAGACTAGAGCCAATGAGCTGATTACAACCTCTCAGGTATATGACCATCAAGCGCGCCTGCGCTCGTATGAGCTGCTAGCCAAAGTGATGCGAACAGACGGGTAGCTGGTCAAACCATAAGGCCGTGCTGGAAAAGGTTCTCATAACCTGATCTGGCATGGCCTTATTATATTTTAAAGCTTATACTTACGAATCGAATAGGTTGGGGTAGCTCCACGCGTGACAGTAGCTGTTGATCAGATAACTGCCGTAGGGTGAAAAGGCTTTGTTATGGGGATCGTACAACTCCCAGAACGTATCGGCTCCGTCCCGCAGCATGCCTCCCCAGTAGGATTTGAGGTGCTGCACAGCTCCATCCCGATCACCCGTAATCAGCCAAGCTTCAACTAAATAGTGATGCATATATGGTGTTGTCAGTCTAATTTCGGGTTTCTCAGACAGCAAGTGTTGCTGTCGTAACGTCCTCTAACCGCTGGTTCAGGAACGGAATCCTGTCAGGATCAACCTGTTCAGCCAATCGAATAGCCCTTTTTAACGTGTAAATAAGTATGGCTTGAGAAGGGGGTTGGCTTATCCAACTGCTCATGCCAATCGATAAAAGACCACCATTCGTCGGTATGCGGTGGGAGGTGATGATTGCCCAAGGTGTACTCAATTATCCGCAAGCAGAATTGGTATTGATGGAAAAGTATAGTCTGTTTATGTGGGGAGAAACATCCGAGGCAGCCTATGTGAAAACAATTATTGATATTTGCAATACATTGAGCAGCATTATCGGGATTACACGCTACCCCAATTGGGGACGGCATTTAATTTTAATGCTAATTATCTGGGGAATTTGTTAAAAGAGCAGACTGGCAAAACTTTTCGGGAGCTTGTTCAAACCCAACGTATGCTGCACGCAGAGACGCTACTTAGCTACGATCAGAATGATTAAAGCCTGGTGCAATCCGGCAATTCAGCATTATGATTTATCATCTCTCACATACTCGCTTAACAAAAAGCTTGTCTTCCACGACTTGAACCCCACAAATATAAGTTGCATATATTATCAAGCAAGTTGGTTCATAAGCTTTGAGTTTGAAAGGGGAAGAGCACGTGATAATCCATGTTTATGCTTTATGCTGGAATGAAGAAAAAATGCTCCCGTTTTTTTTAAAGCACTATGATAATATAGCGGATCAATACTATATTTTCGATAACGGCTCAACTGATAATTCTATATCCATGTTAAGGGAAAATCCCAAAGTTGTTATAGATAGATTCGAAATAAAAGGTAATTCTCTCGTGAAATCAGCACAAAATAAATTCAATCAATTTTGGAAAGGAAGCAGAGGAAAGGCAGACTGGGTTATTGTCTGTGACGCTGATGAACATTTCTATCACCCTAACCTTAGAATATATCTGCGAGAATGCACCTCTAAAGGGATAACGTTGATTGTCCCTGATGGTTATGAGATGGTTTCTGATTTTTTTCCGAGTAGCGATCAACCATTACATGAGACGGTAAGGAATGGTGTAAGAAGTCAAACGTACGATAAGCCTCAAATATTTAATCCAAATGCGATACAAGAAATAAATTTCAGTCCTGGCAGGCATACTGCTTCACCTATAGGGGACGTCATAAAGCCATCCAATAATGATGTTTTATTGTTACATTATAAATACTTGGGACTTGACTATATAAATTCACGTTTCTCGGCTTTAAAACAAGGGCTGCGAGAAGGGGACACGGCAAATAGATGGGGATTTCATTATTTATGGGATGAGAAACAAAGGTTGGAACAATTTGAGAAATTAAAAAATAGATCTATTAGAGTGTTCTAGCATGAACTGTTGGCACAAGTGGCATTTGTAAGAAGCTATTATAACTTCATTGTTTCTATGTAAACGTGATAGCAAGAGAATGGAGTTGATTGAAATTGATCTACAAGGCTTAAAGGCACCTTTTTTTCTTGGGGTGCCTTTTTTATGGTTTGAAATGATATTGATGAATAAGCGCCAATAAGTTACTTAAAGCTCGATCACTACCTTTTAATTTCCCCAGAATTTAAAAAGGTTTGAAAAAGTAAATATCTATTTTAATTTTAATAGGTAAACAAACAATCACATGTAACAAATTATTAATATGATACATGGAGCTACAGTAATCCCTATTCTTTTCTATATGGATTGAACTGTAAAATAATATAGTGGATTAAAACCCAAGTATATTTAAGTTCAATATATATAGTATTTTTACATGATATGGATTTGTTGTTAATAAATAGGAAAGGGGAGACCGACTAAATGGCAGTATTATCAACTGGACCTATTGAGAATAGTCCTGTTAGTGGGATCAGGCCTATCCAGCAGGTTACCGTTAAAATAATTAATCGTGATTTGGTCAATTCTTCAACTATTTTAATTCAGGGCTACATTTTAAATGGTTTACGAACATTGTATGTACAAGAACAAATAGCTTTAGCCCCCAATGCAGTTGTTACGAGAAACTATCTAGTGAACTTCGACGCATATGAATTCGTTTTTACCACAAGCGGTTTAGCAGAAGAAAGTACTGATATTTCAGTTTGGGGAAAAAACGCGAGCGGTACAATCATTGATGTTCAGCGTATTGTTGCGGATGAGCAACTAGGGTCTTAAAACTCAACATATGTATAGTGATAGAACCACAATCGCAGCAAATGGTTGAGACATAAAATAGAGGGAACAGGGTCTTGAGAAAGATCATTGTTCACAAAAAAATTTGCTTTTTACTAGAGAGGAGGGAGTATCTAAATGGCAGTATTATCAACTGGACCCATTGCAAACGATCCTGTTCTAGGAGTCAGACCCACCCAACTAGTCACAGTAAAAATAGATAACCGAGATTCTGTAAATTCTTCTACTGTTTTGATCGAGGGTTTTATTTTAAACGGCAGCAGAACATTATATATACAACAACTAGTGGCAGTGGGACCAAATGCGGTTATAACTAGGAATTTCTTTGCAAATTTAGACGCATTTGAATTCGTGTTTACCACAAGCGGACCAGCAGAGGATGAAACTCAAATTTCTGTTTGGGGTAAAGATGCATTGGGGCAATTAGTACCTGCGCATCGGTTAGTATCTGATGAACTTTTAGGAACCGATCAAGGCGTCCAAGGACCTCAGGGTGTTCAGGGAGCCCAAGGTGACCAAGGACCTCAGGGTGTTCAGGGCGTACAAGGCGATCAAGGACCTCAGGGTGTTCAGGGCGTACAAGGCGATCAAGGACCTCAAGGAGTTCAAGGAGCCCAAGGCGACCAAGGACCTCAGGGTGTTCAAGGAGCCCAAGGCGACCAAGGACCTCAGGGTGTTCAAGGAGCCCAAGGCGACCAAGGACCACAGGGTGTTCAGGGAGCCCAAGGTGACCAAGGACCTCAGGGTGTTCAAGGCGTCCAAGGTGACCAAGGACCTCAGGGTGTTCAAGGCGTCCAAGGTGACCAAGGACCTCAGGGTGTTCAGGGAGCCCAAGGTGACCAAGGACCTCAGGGTGTTCAAGGCGTGCAAGGCGACCAAGGACCTCAAGGCGTTCAAGGAGTCCAAGGCGATCAAGGACCTCAAGGAGTTCAAGGCGTGCAAGGTGACCAAGGACCTCAGGGTGTTCAGGGAGCCCAAGGTGACCAAGGACCTCAGGGTGTTCAAGGCGTGCAAGGCGACCAAGGACCTCAAGGCGTTCAAGGAGTCCAAGGCGATCAAGGACCTCAGGGTGTTCAGGGCGTACAAGGCGACCAAGGACCTCAGGGTGTTCAGGGCGTTCAAGGTGACCAAGGACCACAGGGTGTTCAGGGCGTACAAGGTGACCAAGGACCTCAGGGTGTTCAAGGAGCCCAAGGCGACCAAGGACCTCAGGGTGTTCAGGGAGCCCAAGGTGACCAAGGACCTCAAGGCGTTCAAGGCGTGCAAGGCGACCAAGGACCTCAAGGTGTTCAGGGCGTACAAGGCGACCAAGGACCACAGGGTGTTCAGGGAGCCCAAGGTGACCAAGGACCTCAGGGTGTTCAAGGCGTGCAAGGCGACCAAGGACCTCAAGGCGTTCAAGGAGTCCAAGGCGATCAAGGACCTCAGGGTGTTCAGGGCGTACAAGGCGACCAAGGACCTCAGGGTGTTCAAGGCGTCCAAGGTGACCAAGGACCTCAAGGAGTTCAAGGCGTCCAAGGTGACCAAGGACCTCAAGGAGTTCAAGGAGCCCAAGGCGACCAAGGACCACAGGGTGTTCAGGGCGTCCAAGGCGATCAAGGACCACAGGGTGTTCAGGGCGTCCAAGGTGACCAAGGACCTCAGGGTGTTCAAGGAGCCCAAGGCGACCAAGGACCTCAGGGTGTTCAGGGAGCCCAAGGTGACCAAGGACCTCAAGGCGTTCAAGGCGTGCAAGGCGACCAAGGACCTCAAGGAGTCCAAGGCGACCAAGGACCTCAAGGAGTCCAAGGCGATCAAGGACCTCAAGGAGTTCAAGGCGTGCAAGGCGACCAAGGACCTCAAGGAGTCCAAGGCGATCAAGGACCTCAAGGAGTTCAAGGTGTTCAAGGCGACCAAGGACTTCAAGGAGTCCAAGGCGATCAAGGACCTCAAGGAGTTCAAGGCGTGCAAGGCGACCAAGGACCTCAAGGAGTCCAAGGCGATCAAGGACCACAGGGTGTTCAGGGCGTTCAAGGCGACCAAGGACCTCAGGGAGTCCAAGGCGACCAAGGGCCTCAGGGCGTCCAAGGCGACCAAGGATCTCAGGGCGTTCAAGGTGACCAAGGACCTCAAGGTGACCAAGGACCTCAGGGTGTTCAAGGAGTTCAAGGCGACCAAGGACCTCAAGGAGTTCAAGGCGACCAAGGACCTCAAGGAGTTCAAGGCGACCAAGGACCTCAAGGACCTCAAGGAGTTCAAGGCGACCAAGGACCTCAAGGAGTTCAAGGCGACCAAGGACCTCAGGGCGTACAAGGCGACCAAGGACCTCAAGGAGTTCAAGGTGACCAAGGACCTCAGGGCGTACAAGGTGACCAAGGACCTCAAGGAGTCCAAGGCGATCAAGGACCTCAAGGAGTTCAAGGCGACCAAGGACCTCAAGGAGTTCAAGGCGACCAAGGACCTCAGGGTGTTCAGGGCGTACAAGGCGACCAAGGACCTCAAGGAGTCCAAGGCGATCAAGGACCTCAGGGCGTTCAAGGTGACCAAGGACCTCAGGGTGTTCAGGGCGTACAAGGTGACCAAGGACCTCAAGGAGTTCAAGGACCACAAGGTGACCAAGGACCTCAAGGAGTCCAAGGCGACCAAGGACCTCAAGGAGTCCAAGGCGACCAAGGACCTCAGGGAGTTCAAGGCGACCAAGGACCTCAGGGAGTTCAAGGTGATCAAGGACCTCAAGGAGTCCAAGGCGATCAAGGACCTCAGGGCGTTCAAGGCGTCCAAGGCGACCAAGGACCTCAAGGAGTTCAAGGCGTGCAAGGCGACCAAGGACCTCAAGGAGTTCAAGGACCTCAGGGTGTTCAGGGAGCCCAAGGTGACCAAGGACCTCAAGGAGTCCAAGGCGATCAAGGACCTCAGGGAGTTCAAGGCGACCAAGGACCTCAGGGAGTTCAAGGTGATCAAGGACCTCAAGGAGTCCAAGGCGATCAAGGACCTCAGGGTGTTCAGGGCGTACAAGGCGACCAAGGACCTCAGGGAGTTCAAGGCGACCAAGGACCACAGGGTGTTCAGGGAGCCCAAGGTGACCAAGGACCTCAGGGTGTTCAAGGCGTACAAGGTGACCAAGGACCTCAAGGAGTTCAAGGCGTGCAAGGCGACCAAGGACCTCAGGGTGTTCAGGGCGTTCAAGGCGACCAAGGACCTCAAGGAGTTCAAGGCGTACAAGGTGACCAAGGACCTCAGGGTGTTCAGGGCGTCCAAGGTGACCAAGGACCTCAGGGTGTTCAAGGAGCCCAAGGTGACCAAGGACCTCAGGGTGTTCAGGGAGCCCAAGGTGACCAAGGACCTCAAGGCGTTCAAGGCGTGCAAGGCGACCAAGGACCTCAAGGCGTTCAAGGAGCCCAAGGCGACCAAGGACCTCAGGGTGTTCAGGGAGCCCAAGGTGACCAAGGACCTCAGGGTGTTCAGGGCGTCCAAGGCGACCAAGGACCTCAAGGAGTTCAAGGACCACAAGGTGACCAAGGACCTCAAGGAGTTCAAGGACCCCAAGGTGACCAAGGACCTCAGGGTGTTCAGGGAGCCCAAGGTGACCAAGGACCTCAAGGAGTCCAAGGCGATCAAGGACCTCAGGGTGTTCAGGGCGTCCAAGGCGACCAAGGACCTCAGGGTGTTCAGGGCGTTCAAGGTGACCAAGGACCTCAAGGAGTTCAAGGACCACAAGGTGACCAAGGACCTCAAGGAGTTCAAGGCGTGCAAGGCGACCAAGGACCTCAGGGTGTTCAGGGCGTTCAAGGCGACCAAGGACCTCAAGGAGTTCAAGGCGTACAAGGTGACCAAGGACCTCAGGGTGTTCAGGGCGTCCAAGGTGACCAAGGACCTCAGGGTGTTCAAGGAGCCCAAGGTGACCAAGGACCTCAGGGTGTTCAGGGAGCCCAAGGTGACCAAGGACCTCAAGGCGTTCAAGGCGTGCAAGGCGACCAAGGACCTCAAGGCGTTCAAGGAGCCCAAGGCGACCAAGGACCTCAGGGTGTTCAGGGAGCCCAAGGTGACCAAGGACCTCAGGGTGTTCAGGGCGTCCAAGGCGATCAAGGACCTCAGGGTGTTCAGGGCGTACAAGGCGACCAAGGACCACAGGGTGTTCAGGGAGCCCAAGGTGACCAAGGACCTCAAGGAGTTCAAGGACCTCAAGGAGTTCAAGGCGACCAAGGACCTCAGGGCGTACAAGGCGACCAAGGACCTCAAGGAGTTCAAGGCGACCAAGGACCTCAAGGAGTTCAAGGCGACCAAGGACCTCAGGGCGTACAAGGTGACCAAGGACCTCAAGGAGTCCAAGGTGATCAAGGACCTCAGGGCGTACAAGGCGACCAAGGACCTCAAGGAGTTCAAGGCGACCAAGGACCTCAGGGCGTACAAGGCGACCAAGGACCTCAAGGAGTTCAAGGCGACCAAGGACCTCAGGGCGTACAAGGTGACCAAGGACCTCAAGGAGTTCAAGGTGACCAAGGACCTCAAGGAGTCCAAGGTGATCAAGGACCTCAGGGCGTACAAGGTGACCAAGGACCTCAAGGAGTTCAAGGTGACCAAGGACCTCAAGGAGTCCAAGGTGACCAAGGACCTCAAGGTGTCCAAGGCGATCAAGGACCTCAAGGTGTCCAAGGCGATCAAGGACCTCAGGGCGTTCAAGGTGTCCAAGGCGATCAAGGACCTCAGGGCGTTCAAGGTGATCAAGGACCTCAAGGAGTTCAAGGCGACCAAGGACCTCAGGGCGTCCAAGGTGACCAAGGACCTCAAGGAGTCCAAGGTGATCAAGGACCTCAAGGAGTCCAAGGTGATCAAGGACCTCAGGGCGTACAAGGTGACCAAGGACCTCAGGGAGTTCAAGGACCACAAGGTGCTCAAGGCCCTCTAGGTCCACAAGGTGTTCAAGGCCCTCTAGGTGCTCAAGGCCCTCTAGGTCCACAAGGTGCTGGAGGCCCTCAAGGAGTTCAAGGACCACAAGGTGACCAAGGACCTGAAGGACCACAAGGCGACCAAGGACCTCAAGGTGTCCAAGGACCTCAGGGTGTTCAAGGACCGCAAGGCGACCAAGGCCCTCAGGGAGTTCAAGGCGTCCAAGGCGACCAAGGACCTCAAGGAGTTCAAGGCGTGCAAGGCGACCAAGGACCTCAGGGTGTTCAAGGACCGCAAGGTGACCAAGGACCAGCTTAAGGTCAAGGTATATTTAGAGGACTCAAAAGTTATTTATAACTTTTGGGTTCTTTTTTTGTCTTAAGTTCATGTTTGCAGTTCTGCTGTAACGAAAAAAAACCTTTGTCGAAGTCTCATGGAAATGATTCAGAGAGACTTCGGCAAAGGTATTGGAAAATAATTGTTGGCTAATATTCTAATCAGCCTTGTTGTAATTTAGGGCAACACAACCACTTTCTCTTTGCAGGACGCAACAAATTTTCCATATTGAATACAAGTTTCTAATGAATCATTTGGCTCCATAGGCCACCATCGTATGGCTCCCCTGGGAGCTTTGGAGGCATAGGTTTCGATTTCTGATGGAATTCGACCTACAACCACAATTTCAATCTCCCTAAAGTTGTTTTCAATGCCCTTTTGGAGTGTCTTAATTAATTGGGTATGCTCTATTTCAGGGCAGGGATGGGGGATAGGGAACAATATCGAGAATCTTGAAGTATCTTCTTGAATAACATGAGCAGATTTCCGGGCGGGATCATCCGTAGAAGTCTCCCAAATACGACGATAAGGCAATAGCTCTGGTAAATCGAGCTCTTTCAATCTCATTTGGATCCTTTGAAAATAGCATCTATATAGTTCCCTTACAAGAACCTGAATCTGCTTATTTCTGAGAAATGTAGTGTTATTTCCATGTTCGTTACGATATTGGATATATATCAAATCGGGGATGTTTACAAATTTAGTACAAAGAAACGTCCGGACCAGCATATCGTAATCATCTGCTACCAGTAGTTCATTGCGATGGCCTCCGATCAGATGGTAACAGTCCCTCGTCCACGCACGGGGATGATTGGGTAAACCGACCAAATGTCGAATGGTTTTGCCATTAATGGTCGTATGTTTTTGTACATTTTGCCATCTGTTCATTTCATGCAGCCAGACTCGATAATGAACACTGTAGCCAAAGCCACAATCCCAGCCATACCAATGTGCATGATTGCTCCCTGCATACACTTCAGCACAATCCCCATAAACAAAGCCACAGTCAGGGTTTTGTTGAAATGCTTTGACGATTTTCTCCAGGCAGTCAGGAGTTAGCTCATCATCATGATCGACTTCTACCAAAATTTCCCCTGTACATAGACCTGCTGCAAACCTTTTGATAGCCCCTATATAACCATTGCGGGAATCCTGGCGATATCTCCGCACACGGTGATCCTCTAAAGGGAGTAAATACTCCTTGTACGTTTCATCTTCATCACCGGAATCATCCACGATTACCCATTCCCAGTTCTTGTAGGTCTGCTTCAATAAAGATTGATAAGGTCGTTGAATTTTTTCCTTTGATCTGTAGCTGGCAGTAAAGACGGATATTAAAGGTGTGTTTGAAGAAAAATGTGTTGGAGGAATCGTTCTATTCTCCGGCAGAGGATCTGTTGCCTTAAGCCAGCAGAAAAATAAATGCATAGGTTGAATTTCGTTTGGTGATTGGAAGTGCAACCAGCATTTTTTTTCGTGACCAGGCAACGCTTTTAGTGCTGAAAATTCTCCCCACTCTTCTCCGATCGAGACGTAAACCCGAGGCTTTTGGAGGCTATTGTCTATAAGTGGCTGCTCAGCCTCATACAAGTTTATTGTAATGTGACTTTCTTCCAATCTATCTATCAATTCTTTTACATGATCCTTTAAAACCTTCTTCGATACAAATAAATGAGTTGTCAGTAGCGGAGTGAAATTCAATGACATGATCATTCCCCTTTACCAGTTTCGAACACCAACGAGAGGGAGGTGCCGTTTAGACGTAAGTTATTATTTTTATTGAAACAACCATTTTCCTGGCATCATTTTATTTCCCAATAGTATATATGTATGTGTATGTGTTCGGGGATGTGAGGAAAATGCCAGCCCATATGAACATAGCGAATAAACCGTTTGAAACCTCCGACGTAAACACCTAAGCATAAAAGAAAGGTGGAGTAAGTGTGGAATGCCCATTAGTAAGTGTAGTTATACCTGCATATAACCGGCCGCATACACTAAAAATCGCCATCGACAGTGTATTGGAACAAACTTACCCGAACATCGAAATTATTATCTGTGATGACAGTACAACGAATGAAGTACAAGAAATGATTGATTCTTATTTAGATTCTTTTCCCCAAATTAAATATTATAAAAATGATAAAAATCTTTTTCTTGGAAATTGGCATAAATGTTTTGATTTGGCGTCAGGTGAATATATCAATTACTTGATGGATGACGACATGTTTCATAAAGAAAAAATAGCAAGGATGCTCTATTTTTTTGAAAATTTCGAAAACATCACACTGGTTACCTCGTATCGGCAAACCATGAATGAATCAGGGGCTATTCTCCCACCGCTCTATGCAACGGAAAAGTTATACGAAGAAACAAGGATAATGGACGGAAGAATGTTGGCAAACGTTGCATTAACTCGTTGTTTAAATGTGATTGGTGAACCTACAACAGTGTTTTTCAAAAAAACAGATCTTATCGAACGGTTTGGAGTTTATAAAGGAAAACAGTATTCTCTTCTTAATGATTTAGCTTCCTGGTTGAACTTACTATCCAAAGGAAAAGCAGTTTATATTCCTGAAGCGCTAAGCTATTTTCGAATACATCCCAATCAAAATAATCAAACGCTTGGTCAAAATGCATTCACGGAATGGTTAGATATTATGATTGCCTCAAGAGATGATGGATTTCTTGATACTGACGATTTGTTTAAAACTGCACTTCATTCTTATCATGAACGTATAAAAGGCCGTCCACAATTTGTTGCAGATATCAAGCGAATTGAAATGATATTAAAAACATTGGAATCCTAAACTTGCTCATCCCATGTGCAAAGGAGGCTGGCTTATGTTTGAAATTCCCTTCTTACGACCTAGTTTAGTAAAAAAGGAACGATTTATTGCCAATTTCGAGAAAATAGAAGAGACGCGGATTTACTCCAATTATGGCCCCTTAAATAACCTGTTTGAAGAGCGAGTCATTGCGCAAATGTTTGATGGAATCGGTTCGGCTGTGACCGTTAGTAACGCTACCATCGGCTTGATTTTGGCGATCGCTCACAGCAAGCGACCACAGGGCAAATATGCAGTTATGCCAAGTTTTACTTTTGCTGCCACCCCACTTGCTGCTGAGTGGTGCGGGTTAGAACCTTACTTCCTTGACATTGAACCGGAGAATTGGCAAATGAACAGGGAGCAGTTAGAGCAGACAGTCAAGCTGCTGGGAGATGAGATTGCGGTAATCGTTCCTTATGCCACTTTTGGCACAGCCATTGATTTATCCGTATACAATAAGCTGCAGGAGCAGGGAATTCCGGTAGTCATTGATGCTGCTGCCAGCTTTGGAACGATAACACCCGAGGAAGCCACCCATTTTGGTAAAGGCTTTGGAGGATCTGTAGTATTCAGCTTTCATGCCACCAAATCTTTTGGTATCGGAGAGGGTGGATTGGTATACAGTTTGGACCAGGATCTCATTAAGCGAATTCGTCAGGCGGGGAATTTCGGTTTCTCCAGCAGCAGGGAGTCTGTCACCCAAGGTCTTAACAGTAAAATATCCGAGTATACCGCTGCTATCGCTTTAGCCACTCTTGATCATTTCAAGACTGTACGGGAGAATAGAAGGACTATCTACGAATATTATCTTCAAGAACTGCTCCAAGCAGACTTATTAGAACGAGGATGGTCTATACAAAAAACGCAAGGATCGGTTGTTCATCAATTTATCCCTATTCTTAGTCCAGATTCACACACGAATCAAGAGGTCGTTAAGTTATTAGCCTCTAATTCAATAGAAGCCAGAACCTATTTTTCTCCGGCGTGCCATCAGCAAAAACAATTCCAAAGTTATCTCCATTCTACTCTTCATGTTACCGAGCATATTGCCAAACATATTGTCAGCCTGCCCTTGTGGGAGGAGCTGGACGAGATGATCGTTCGAAGAATTGTGAACGTTCTAGGGAACTTGGGAAGAAAGGCAAGCGGATGAGAAAAATCGTTATCTGGGGATCGGGCGGACATGCGAGGGAAGTCAACTGGTTATGTGAAGAGCTGGGAGTTCATGTGACAGGTTTTTTAGACGAACGGCCTGAGACGAAAGGGCAGATCGTAAATGGCGTTCCTGTACTGGGAACGTTGAATGACATTGAAGCATTAAAATATGAGGTGGAGCTGATATGTGCGGGGGTGGGTGACCCGGCATTAAAGAAGCGATTCGTTCATCATACAATTCAAGCGGGATTTCGTATCGCAGCTCCGCTAATACATCCCCGTGTTCGCTTGTCTCGAAGAAACACCATTGGAGAAGGAAGCATGATCTTTGAAGGGGCTATCCTGACGGACAATATTAAAATCAGACAGCATGTAATTATCAATCGGAGTGTTAACGTGAGTCATGATGCGGTTATTGGCGATTATGTAACCATAGCCCCCGGCGTGAATCTGGCAGGTAACGTAACCATAGATGAAGGAGCCTATATCGGGGTCGGTGCCTCGGTACGAGAGAAATGTCACATCGGCTGTTGGTCTATGATAGGTGGAGGTGCCTTTGTTAAAGATGATATACCCAGCTTTACCATGGCTGCAGGTGTACCAGCAGTCGTTAAAAAACGACTTGATATGCCCTAAGCCTCCTTCCTTTGAACCAGAGCGCAATCAAATTCGTAGCAATATGCTTGGTAATGAAGTGATTTACCTGTCAAAAGGCCGTACCGGAAAAGGTCCTTATACCTGATCTGGCACGGCCTTATTATATTTTAAGCTAGACAAATATATTCCTTTTTAAGATGGATAAAATTAAAATTTATTTTTGATTATTTTTGTATTAATCATTTTCAAATCAAAACAAAAGTGTTATAGTCTCCATAAACAAAGAATAACCACTGTAATAAAGCATTTCAAAACTAAAACTAAACTTGGAGGTCTTTTTCCTATGGTACAAAGTCTGTGGATTTCTTCACAAGCATCTGAGCAGAAAAGCATGCTGGAACAGCTCGTATACCGTTCTAACCTGATTGGCACAGATAGGAGTGTGTGCAACTGGGGAGGCGGTAACACTTCGGCCAAAACGACGATACCAGATTTTCGCGGGCGTGAAGTAGAAGTGATGTACGTTAAGGGCAGCGGTTCCGATCTCGCAACGATGAAAGTGCATAACTTCACAGGGCTTCGTATGGAGGATATTCGTCCTTTATTTGAAAGGGAAGATATGTCTGACGAGGATATGGTCGCATATTTGGCGAACTGTATGATAGATGCCAAGCATCCACGGGCTTCAATTGAGACGCTATTGCATGCTTTTCTGCCTTTTACACATGTCGATCATACACACCCAGACGCGATTATTAGCTTGTGCTGTGCGCACAACGGTAAGGAAATTGCTAAGGAAATTTTCGGTGACCGTTTTGTATGGGTGCCTTATATCCGTCCTGGCTTTAAGCTGTCGAAAATGATTGCCCAAGGTGTAATCGATCATCCACAAGCTGAATTGGTATTGATGGAAAAGCATGGTCTGGTTACGTGGGGAGACACATCCGAAGCGGCTTATGCGAAAACAATCGAAATCATTCAAGAAGCAGAAAGCTATATTAAAGCTCGTCAAGAGGAAAAGCAGGCGTTTGGAGGCGTAAAATATAAAGCGCTTACTTCTGAAGAGCGCCGAAGCATTGCGTCCCAAGTTATGCCATCCGTCCGGGGTGCAGTCAGTGATGAGAAAAAGATGATCCTCACCTTTGATGACGCGGAGGATGTGTTGAAGTTTGTGAACGGCCGAGATTCTGCTGTTTTATCCCAGGTTGGGGCAGCATGCCCGGATCATCTGGTTCATACCAAGATGAAGCCACTCTATGTAAATTGGACACCGAATGTGGAGGACGTAGAGGGCTTGAAAGTTAAGCTCGCTGAGGGTATAGCGGCCTATAAGGAACAGTATCAAGCTTATTTCGAGGGCAATCGGCATGAGGGAGATGTTATGTTTGAGGCTGCGCCACGTGTAATTTTGATTCCGGGTATTGGTATGATCAACACAGGAAAAAGCTGGAGCAACGCGCAGGTAAGCGGTGCCTTGTATCATCGTGCTATTGCTGTCATGCGAGGAGCAACGGCGTTAGGAGAGTTTGTTTCGCTGAGTGAGAACGAGTCATATAACGTGGAATATTGGCCGCTGGAGCTTTATAAGCTGTCACTCGCACCAGCAGAAGCTGAATTTTCCCGTAAAATTGCGTTCATTACAGGCGGTGCGGGCGGAATTGGCAGTGCAACCGCACGTCGTTTGGTGGATGAAGGTGCACATGTCGTACTGGCAGACCTGAACCTGGAAGGCGCACAAAAGGTAGCCACAGAGATAAATAGCAGCTACGGAGAAAACCGAGCCATCGCCGTAAAAATGGATGTGACGCAGGAGGAGCAAATTCAGGCTGCCTATGCAGAAACAGCATTGAACTATGGCGGTGTAGATATCATCGTCAACAATGCAGGCCTTGCTACATCCAGTCCATTCGATGAAACATCATTAAAGGAATGGAATTTAAATGTAAATGTGCTGGGAACAGGTTATTTTCTGGTTGCACGAGAAGCGTTCAAGCTCATGAAGGAGCAGACACTTGGCGGCAGCATGGTATTCGTCGGCTCTAAAAACTCAGTCTACGCAGGCAAAAATGTAACGGCCTATAGCTCGGTCAAGGCGCTGGAAGCACATTTAGCCCGTTGTATTGCCGCAGAAGGCGGTGAATATGGCATCCGCGTGAACACCATTTTGCCGGATGCCATTCTGCAAGGCTCGGCAATCTGGAACTCCAATTGGCGCAACGAGCGCGCTACCGCCTACGGCATCGAGCCCGACCAGCTGGAGGAGCATTACCGCAAACGGACGACGCTGCTGGTCAACATTTACCCGCAGGATATCGCCGAGGGCATTGCCTTTTTCGCCTCATCCAAGGCAGAGAAAACGACAGGCTGTATGCTGACCATCGACGGTGGCGTCCCCGCAGCATTTACACGCTAGCCGAATTAAAACGAACCTATGTAAGCCACATGACGATAGTTTCGAAGGGTTGTAAAACACTTTGGAAAACACGTAAATAAGCAATGTAACGTATTTACGTGTTCTCATCCTTTATATACACACTAACACTTTAAAATAGAAGTGACTTTATGGATGGTCAGCAGCGGAGCGGGCGGAATTGTTCTGAAGAAACGAAGTGTTCGCCTTTGCAACGGGATTTTAACCATATCATGTGTTATAAAATGAAAAATCCCGTTGCAACAGCGATCGGAAGAACAATCCGCACGCGAAGCGGCCTCCCGTAACTCGCTTTATTTTCCAAGGAGGAACTACGATGAGTGACAAAGCGTACGCCTTATTCGAGGAGCAACAGCAACAACGAGGCATTGACCTGGAACAAGTAAAGGCAAAGTTGAAAGCGCTTAGCATAGAAACACCATCCTGGGGATATGGCGACTCAGGTACACGGTTTAAAGTCTTTCAGAAAACAGGTGTGCCGCGTGATCCATTCGAAAAGTTGGAGGATGCCGCGCAGGTTCATGCTGTGACAGGCTTATGTCCATCCGTTGCGATCCACATTCCGTGGGATACAGTAGATAATTACGGCAAGCTTCGCAGTCATGCCGAAAGCCTCGGTCTGCGGATTGGGGCAGTGAATCCCAATCTGTTTCAAGACGAGGACTACATGCTCGGCAGTGTCACCAATGTAGACCCGGTCATCCGCCGCAAAGCCATCAACCATTTGCTGGAATGTGTGGATATTGCGAAGGAAACGGGCTCTAACGATTTTAGCTTATGGTTCGCAGACGGAACGAATTATCCCGGTCAGGGGGATATTCGCAAACGGAAAAATTGGATGCTGGAAGCGCTCAGTGAAATGTATAAGGCGCTCACACCTGACATGCGCATGCTGATTGAATACAAGGCGTTCGAGCCAGCCTTTTATCATACGGATATTGCCGATTGGGGCATGGCGTACAATTACGCAACCAAGCTGGGGCCGCAGGCACAGGTGCTGGTGGATACAGGGCATCATCTGCCGGGAGCCAACGTGGAGCATATTGTCGCATTTCTAATTGATGAGCAGCGACTAGGTGGGTTTCATTTTAATAGCTATAAATATGCAGATGATGATCTGATTGTAGGTTCAGCCAATCCGTATGAGTTATTTTTGATCTTTTTTCAAATTTTAAATGCCGCTCAGGATATAGAAGCTGATATCCGCCAAACCGTAGATAAAATCGCGTATTTGATCGATCAGTCGCACAATATTGAACCCAAAATCCCGGCCATGATTCGCTCCGTGTTGAATGTGCAGACTCAATACGCAAAGGCACTCTTGATTAATCATGCAGAGGTGGAAGATGCAGCAAACCGCCAGGATGTGCTGGGTGCAGAGGATGCTGTACGCCAGGCGTTTGAGTTTGATGTGGCACCATTGCTCAGAGCGATCCGTGAAGAGCAGGGATTACCTACAGACCCGATGAAAGCCTACTTAGCGTCTGAGTATGGCACGCAGATTTTGCAAAGAGGCAAGGGTGGTGCAAGCTGGTGAGTATCCTCGCTTATGATTTGGGGGCAAGCAGTGGCAGGGTTCTACTCGGAGAATTGACAGATTCACGTATAGTGGTGGAGGAAATCCATCGCTTTTCGAATGATCCGGTCAAGGTTGGGGAACGTCTGCACTGGGATCTGTTGCGTCTGTATCACGAGGTTCAGCAAGGATTGCTCAAAGCCAAGCATATGGGAGTGAATCCGTCCAGTCTTGCGATTGACTCCTGGGCGGTCGATTTTGGATTAATTGGGGAAACCGGAGAATTATTGGGGAACCCTTATCATTATCGGGATTGGCACACCCATGGGGTGATGGAAGAAATACAGGGACGGCTGGGAAAAGAGTTCATTTTTCAGCGTACAGGCATTCAGTTTTTGACGTTTAATACGATTTATCAGCTGGCTGCTATGCGAAATGCGAGTTCTCCGTTGTTGGAGCAGGCAAAGCATTTCTTGATGATTCCAGATTTGCTGCGGTATTTTCTGACAGGTGAAATGTACAATGAGTTTTCGAATGCGACCAGCACGCAATTATATAATCCGTTGCAGCAAAAATGGGATGAAGAGCTTTTGTCTGGAATCAACATCCCCTGTTCCTGGTTTGGTGAGGTGCTGGAGCCAGGAAATGTTGCAGGAACTATCCGCTCGTCGGTCATGACTGATCTGGGCATTGGAGCGATTCCTGTGATTGCAGTAGCAGAGCACGATACGGGATCTGCTGTGGCTGCCGTGCCTGCCCTGGAGCGCTCGTTTGCGTACTTGAGCTGCGGAACATGGTCCCTGATGGGAACGGAAACGGCACAGCCTGTAATCAATGACAATACGCTTCGTTTTAATTTTACGAACGAAGGTGGGGTCGGTCGAACTTACAGACTGCTTAAAAACATTATGGGCTTGTGGATTTTACAGGAGGCGCGCAGAGAGTGGGAGCGGCAGGGAAGCTCCTATTCCTTCCCCGAACTGGTTCATATGGCAGAACAGGCTCCAGCATTCACTTCTTTGATTGACCCGGACGATGAACTGTTTCTGCATGCCGGGGATATGAAAACACGTATTCGCCAATATTGCCGTAACACCGGGCAGCCATTGCCCGAGACGCCGGGAGAGATTACGCGCTGTATTTTGGAGAGTCTGGCGTTAAAGTATCGTTACATTTTGGAGCTTACGGAACGGGTCTCAGGACAACGGTTTAATGGTTTGCATATGGTCGGAGGAGGGATTCAAAATCGCTTGCTGTGCCAATGGACGGCCAATTCGATTCAAAAACCAGTGTGGGCGGGACCTGCAGAAGCGAGCGCAATCGGCAATCTTGCGGTACAATGGATGACACAGGGAAAGTTCGCCGATATATGGGAAGCACGCCGGGTCATCGCGGATTCTATTTCCGTGGAGGAATATGAACCTGCCGAGTCAGAAGCGTGGGAGGATGCCTACGGGCAATTCCGGCGGGTGGCGGGACTTTTTGTACATTAAAGATGTGGAGTGAGATTGCCATGCTGGTCGCAGAAAGATATGAGATGATTGTGCAGCTCGTTAATGAAAAAGGAAGCATACGGGTGTCCGAATTGAGTGAGTTGTGCAAAGTAACGGAGGAAACGATCCGCCGTGATCTGGACCGCCTGGAGCAGGCGGGGCGACTGCGCCGTTCGCATGGGGGAGCGGTCAGTGTCAAAAACGAGCAGCCTGAAACGCCCTATGCGGTACGGGAAATTATGAACGCAGAGGAAAAGCGTAGGATTGCCGAAGAAGCGGTCAAGCAGATTCAGCCGAATGATCGTATTTTGCTGGATGCTAGCACAACCGCCTGGTATATGGCGTCAAGCTTACCGGATATTCCTTTGACAATATTAACAAATTCGATTCGGGTAGCTACAGAGCTGTCGGGTAAGGAAAAAATCGAGGTCATTTCGACGGGGGGGCAGTTGCTTCAACGCTCGCTGTCATTTGTAGGCCCGCTCGCAGAGCGTTCACTAGAAACCTATTATGTGGATAAATTGTTTTTCTCCAGCCAAGGGGTTCATCTGGATCGCGGTATTAGCGAATCGAATGAACTGCAAGCTCGTTTGAAGCAGAAAATGGTCAGCATTGCAGACCGTGTGATTTTACTGGCGGATGCGAGCAAATTTGGGCAGCAGGCGTTTACGCATGTCGTGAGCCTGTCGCAAGTGTCCGAGATCATTACAGATTCACGGTTGTCGGACCCGATTCGCAGTCAACTTGCGGAGCTGGCGATTCCAGTTACGGTTGTATAAAGCGGGGAGTTTCCAAGGTGAAGGCCGCTTTGCGTTTCATTTGATCTTACAATCGCTGTTGCAGGGGAATTCTTTGATGATGTAAAAAAGTTATAAATGAGAATCCCCCTGCAAGCTTCTAAATTATCACTTCCCCGGATTTTTAGCATTGAGTAAAAAAATCTGGGGGCAACAGCGATGGGAAGCACCATCCGACTGCGCAGTGGCACTAAAGGTAACTTTTCAGTTATAAAGTAATAGCAATTCCATGGACGGAAGGGGTGTTCCGTATGAAGGTATCTTTATTTATTACCTGTCTGAGTGATGCGATTTATCCCAAGGTGGGGGAAGCGATGGCACGCTTGCTTGCCAGATATGGTGTTCAGCTGGATTTTCCGAAGGTGCAGACATGCTGCGGACAGCCGTCCTATAACAGCGGGTATTGGGATGAAACGAGGGCTGCAGCCAAAACGATTTTGAAAGCGTTTAACGACAGCGATTTTGTCGTATCCCCCTCCGGTTCCTGCACATATATGATTCATCATTACCCGGAGTTGTTTAAGGATGAGCCCGAATGGCTCGATTCGGCACGGAGACTTGAGCAAAAGACGTACGAGTTTACGCAATTTATGGTGCAGGTGCTGGGCGTGACCGATGTGGGCGCGTCTTTTCCGCATAAGGTAACCTACCATCCGTCTTGCCATGGCACACGTTTGCTCGGCGTGAAGGAGGAACCGATGAAGCTGCTTGGCAGTGTAAAGGGGCTGCAATTAGTACCACTTCCCTTTGCTGAGGACTGCTGTGGCTTTGGCGGGACTTTCGCGGTGAAAATGCCGGATATTTCGGGAGCGATGGTGACTGAAAAAGTGGACCACATCAGGGAGACCGAAGCCGAGGTACTGGTCGGACTAGATATGGCCTGCTTGATGAACATTGCCGGAAATCTTCGGTATCGGGAGGAGCCAGTTCGGGTCATGCATCTGGCTGAGCTGCTGTACGAAGGGGTGAAGCACGCATGACCGCCGTACATTCACATTCCATGAACCAAAAGGTTAAGAAACGCGCAGAGCTGGCTCTCAATGATGATTTTCTGCGGAATGCAGTTCGTTTCACTACAGATCGGCTGCGCAACGGTAAGCGGGTGGCCTCAGAGCAGCACGGAAATTGGGAGGAATGGCGTGAGCGCGGGCGCCAAATTCGTCTTCATACCATTGCCCATCTGGACTATTACTTAAATCTATTTGTAGAAAATGCCCGTGCCAACGGGGTGCATATCCATTTTGCCGACACAGCAGCCGATGCCGTACGTATTACACTGGATATTGCTGCGCATAGCCAAGCTCGTTCCGTCGTCAAATCCAAGTCGATGGTGTCGGAGGAGCTGCATTTGAATCAGGCGCTGGAGGGTGCGGATATCGAGACGATTGAAAGTGACCTCGGTGAATATATTATTCAACTGGCAGGAGAGCCCCCGTCTCATATCGTCATTCCGGCGATTCACAAAAACCGCTATCAGATTGCCGAGCTGTTATCCAAAGAAGCAGGGGAGAAACTGTCCGCGGATACGACGATTTTGGCAGGCTTTGTCCGCAAAAAGCTGCGTGAAAAGTTTCTGGAAGCGGATATTGGCATGACCGGGTGTAATTTTGCCATCGCCGAGACAGGCTCTATGGTTCTGTTTGAAAATGAAGGCAACGCACGAATGGTATCCACTTTGCCCAAAACGCAAATTACGCTGATGGGCATGGAACGGATTATTCCATCTTGGACGGATTTGGAGGTCATGGCTACATTACTGCCACGATCCGCTACCGGACAGAAGCTGACCATGTACATGTCCGGTATTTCAGGCCCTCGGCGCAGCCAAGATGCCGATGGGCCTGACGAAATGCACATCATCATCGTAGATAACGGACGTTCACTACAGCTAGGCAATCCCGAGTTTCAAGAGCTGTTGAATTGCATTCGCTGCGGGGCTTGCCTGAATGCCTGTCCGGTGTACCGACACATTGGCGGACACGCGTATGGTGGGACATATAGTGGCCCTATCGGTGCAGTGCTTACGCCTGCCCTTCATGGCAACATCGAAGAGTGGAACGATATTGCGAGTGCATCCAGTCTGTGTGGTGCGTGTTATGAAGCCTGTCCGGTCAAAATACCGCTGCATGATATGCTGGTATATTTGCGTAGACGTAATGTAGAGGCGGGACAAGGAGATAAGCTGGAAACAGTAGGAATGAAAGGTTTTGCGACCGTGGTTTCCAGCTCGAAGCGATTCGCAGCGGCGATTCGGCTAGGGCAGATTGCTCAGAAAGCGGTCGTTCGTAAGGGCGAAATTACCCTAAAGCTGGGCCCCCTAAAGGGATGGAATACGTACCGTGTGGCTCCCTCTTTGGCGAAAAAATCCTTCCGTCAGCAATGGAACACGCTGGAGCATAAGCTGGAGCAGGAACGCAATGTGATGCAGCCGGATGTTCTCAGTCGAATGGAGAAGATTTTGGCAGATAGAAGTAAAGGAGGGACGCAGCATGAGTGAACAGAGTAATCCTTCTGCGCAAGCAAAAGCGGCCCATGAAACGTGGCTTCATCAAATGGAAGCAGAATCCCGTGCCAAGCAGGTACGCTTTATGGACGACATCGCGACGCGGCTCAAGCGTCCACGACAAACGGAACCGCCAGTTCAGCCGTTTCGCGGGGCACCTGCATTTTGGCACGAATTCGAATGGAGCGCGGAGCGGCGCATCGAGGAGTTCACCGCCAACTTTACAAGTGTTGGCGGGCATGTCGTGCGTCTGCCGGATTTGGAGCAGACCGCAGACTGGATCGCGCTCAAAGCGCGAGAGCTGGGAGCGGCCTATATCGTCCGGCAGAATGAGCCGGATCTGGATGCGCTCCAGCTGGAATCGGCGCTGCCGGAAGTCCGTTTATCGGTGTGGAACACCGATCCAGTCGAGGACTGGAAGGCCCGCGCTGCCGAGGCGGATATTGGCATCGTCATCGCCGACGAAGCGGCTGCTTACACCGGTTCGGTAGCGGTGCTATCTTCGCCGGAGAAAGGCCGTGCGGTAAGCCTTTTGCCAACCGCACTGATCATTCTTTTGCCAGTAGAGCGCTTGCGAACACGACTGGGCGAGATTCTAAGCCGCTTTGACGAAATCGGGCGTGAGAAACTGCCCGCAGGCATTCATTTTATTACTGGGCCGAGCCGCTCGTCGGATATTGAAAATGATTTGACGATTGGTGTCCATGGACCCGGCATCGTCTATACGTTGTTAGTGGTCTAGCGTGTAGACCGCCTAACGAGCATGATACAGGGGAAAACGGGTTTCAAAATCTGTTTGTCTGCGATTACTCCTAACCGAAATGCGGCCATCGTGCAGCTCAGTAATACTTTTTGTAATCGCAAGGCCTAGCCCGGTGCCTCCAGTTTCCTTGGAGCGTGATTTGTCCACCCGGTAAAACCGCTCAAACAAGTGCGGGACATCTTCCACAGGAATTGGGGTGCCGTAGTTGGTGCAGATTACCACCGCCTCGTCGTCTTCGCGTCCTATGGTGATATCGAGGCGTTTGCCGTCTTTTCCGTACCGAATAGCGTTAGAAAATAAATTTTCATACAGGCGTACCAGCTCGTCTGTATCGGCTAGAATCCGAACAGGCTCGACGATTCGGACACGGTAGGACATGTCCGCCTGTTCCAGCGAGGGTACAAATTCCTCAGCAAGCTGAGTGAGCAATTTGCCGAGATCTACAGGCTCCAGCTCCAGTGGCAGACTGCCACCGCTCACACGCGTGTATTCAAACAGCTCGTCGATCAGCTTTTTAAGCGTCAATGACTTTTCATAAGCAATGTTCACATAATATCGCAGCTCAATTTCATCCCGATAGCGGTCGGTTTCAATATATTCCAAAAAACCGATCACGGATGTTAGCGGGGTACGAAGATCATGAGATACGCCGGTGATCAGGTCGTTTTTGGCTTTGGCGGAAGCCCGTTCTTCTTCCAGTGAGAGACGGAGCTTGTCCGCCATGGTGTTCATATTTTTCGCCAAGGTACCCAGCTCGTCCGCTGA
Organism: Paenibacillus sp. FSL H8-0168; assembly: GCF_038592955.1. NCBI lineage: Bacteria > Bacillati > Bacillota > Bacilli > Caryophanales > Paenibacillaceae > Paenibacillus > Paenibacillus sp. FSL H8-0168. Next base: position 2,543,289 of record NZ_CP151948.1, read on the forward strand.
AGAAACAGGAATCGTATAGGACAGATCTCCATCAGCAAACTCCTGCATCCCCGTCGTAATTTCGCGAAGGTAGCCAATCGTATTTTTGGTAAAAAGGAAAAAGAAATAGATATATGTAGGTAGCCCGCCCACCAGCATGATCAGTGGGGACCCGATGTGATTTACGGTCCAGCGAACCAGACGGGTGCCAAAAAATGAACGGGAAGGGTTCAGCCATAGCAGCAAAGATGCTCCATAATAAAACACCATCAAAATCAGTCCGGTTAGAGCGAAAGCGGCAAGGCTAAGGGCTGCCAGCTTCCATCCCAACGTGTCATATCGTTTTGCCTTCAAGACGTGAATCCTCCATTAATCGAATTTTTCCATTTTGTAGCCGATGCCCCAAACCGTTTTCAGGTATTTGGGTTTTCTCGGATCAGTCTCAATTTTCTCGCGAATTTTACGCACATGAACCATCAGCGTGTTGTTGGATTCCAGGTATTGCTCTTTCCACACTTTTTCATAGATCTGTTCCATGCTCAGTACTTGACCACGATTACGGGCCAACAGCTCGACAATGGCAAATTCGCGCGGGGTCAGCTTAATGGATTCTCCGGCGAGAGTGATCTCATGCGTAGCAGAATTAATGGTGAGTTCGTCCAGTATCATTTCATGCTCCAATGCAGGGGACGAGTGGGTATATTTCCGTACTCTGCGCAGCTGAGATTTGATGCGTGCCACCAGCTCCAACGGGCTGAACGGCTTAGTGACATAATCATCGGCTCCAACGCTAAGTCCTGTGATTTTGTTGCATCAGCTTAATAATCTCAGGCTCATCGTCTACTAATAAAATGGTTCCGTTATGCATGGTTGTGCACCCTTTCTGTTCTTTCCAGCAGTAAACAATATGGGCGTATTATATACCTTTTTAAAGATGGAGGCTATGGACACTCATCTCAGTTCGCTTGCTTGAGGTCGTCGCCTTTGGATAGTGCTGTTTCAGTTGAAGAAATACGGTTGTCTTGCTTGAATTGTCTTTTTTCTATTTCTGCTAGTTGACCGAACAAGATCCAAGCAAATGGTAGGAAACGGGAGATGATCGACACGACGAGCCAAGAGCAAAGAAGTGCAAAGAAAAAACCTCCGGCATACCACACATGAATAAGCTGGGGAGAACCGATATGTGGTGAAAACTGCCGATACAGGAGCAGGAAGAACGGATGAACCAGATACACACCAAACGACAGTGTGCCCAGACGTTCCAGTTTGCGAGTGACAAAGGAATGTTGCCGTCTGTACATTAAAAAGGAAATCTGTAAAATTACCAGCGTGCTAGACAGGCTGTACATATTATACATAAGTTCAAAAACTAGCGAATTGTACGAGATTCCGTACATTCTATTTTCGTACCACATATAGACATGCATGGTGGCTGAAATCAGCCATAAAGCCCAAATTGCGATCCATGTCAGCACGCCGGCAACACTTCGTTCCCCCTTACGCATCAGAAACCACGTTTTCAGCTGTGGGTAGTAGTAACCGAGAGCAGCACCCAGCATGTAGCAGGCTATATAAGACAGTGCCCAACTGCCCTTATTTTGAACCTGAAATAGAAATTTATTGCCAATTACAAATGACCACTGTACCAATAGCCCAAGGACAATAGACCATTGTGGAAGTTGCCGACAACGCTGGAACAGCCACAGTACGAATGGAAATGCGAGATAGAATTGCATCATGATAAAAATATAATATAAATGAGTATACGCTTTACCTGTGGTCAGCTTTAGAGCAAAGCTTTTCGCAAGCGTAGCTATATTCCATGGTTCGGAGCTGCCAGCCATAAGGGACAGAATGAAATAAAACAGAGAGAACATGACATAAGGTAAGAGGATGTACAGCAATCTCTGCTTATAAAAGCGGCTCAAGAGCTGTCGTCCCATCGGACGATCCTTGTAGTTGTAGAACAGCACCATGCTGCTAAGCGCAATAAATACGGGGGTTCCATACTTCATCAACACATTGAGCGCATTGTATACAACATAAAGACTGGAATTTGTAAGCTGAACCGTTGCATAAGAAGTGGCATGTACCATCAAGACGGCTAAAATCGCCATGGCTCTGACCAGCTGCAATTCGGGAATTTTTTCTTTGGTCTTAGGCTTCATAAGCTTCATTTCCTTTCAGGAGTGAACTGTATCTTGTTGAACTCTTTCTATTAAAAGATAAAGTTCTTAACAACCTGAAAGGGAATGGCTTAAGAAACGCTTATGAATTTCTTAACTTTTGTTAAGAATTGAGGATTTTGCAAAAATCCCATAAGCGACTTCCAGTGAACAAGATATAGATCGACTATATCTTGCACTTCGGAGCGACTGGAATCGAATTTTGCAAAATCCTGAATTAAAAAGAACTTCCATAGCCTCAAAATGAGTGGCATGGAAGTTCTTTTTTATACTCATACTCATGTTCATTCGTTATTTGCAGCGTTTGATAGGTGCGCGTCTAATTTGTCCACGAATGGCACCGTTCGGATGACGGATCGTGTGGACATTGACGTAGGCATTACCCTCTCTAATTTGGCACACCAAATCATAAATGGTTCTGCCTCTGAGCGGACCGGTAAGATCACATGCACGGAGCACACCGCTAACGACGCCTCTTCTAACGGTTATCCCAAACTTCGAAGGACCAAACAGTGTAGCAACAACAGGGCCATTTTCACCTCTTTGTCCCAGATGAATATGCGCTTCGGTTACCCGTGAGATATTGCGTACAGTCAGTTCAAAGCTTAATTGTTGGCTCGTTGGACGGTAACGAAATTCGGCTGTTCCTGTCGCATTTGTTCTGACAGGAGGCACTTCATTAGCCCCCCTTAAGGTGGCTCTAAACTTATTAGACATGACATCCCTCCTTTCCCAGTGTTGGTTTAGTGTATTCACAGGGCCAGGGAAAGGGCTGCACATTAGCCTATTCATCCAAAGTTGTGTGTTTTACAAGTTATTCAGTCCAAGCACAAAACAAACTTTTTCATAGTCTATGAGTATCTGGTAGAGAGAGGAGGGGAAACCATGGGAACATTTATTGATGGAAGAACATCTCAAAATGCCTCATTTGCAAACTCTATTGCCATTCCGATCACCGTTTTGAATACGCCTCAGTTGTTTGGGCAGATCGGATTAAACACACTGGGAGCTACAGGTACGGCACGGGTTCTGCTTAAAGGAACCATATCAGTCCTACTTCCGCTTGCTTTAGTCGGAATTACGATCACTATTGTAAGAGGTACCCTGGTCACTGACCCTGTTGTTTATTCGGCTACGTCTACTTTTAGTTTGAGTTTATTAGCTCCACAGGTTATTGCGTTCTCAGCAGATGATTTCAATCCGCCTATTACGCCACAACTGGTGTATACCGCTTTTGTTTCTTCGAACCTGCTGGGTACAGTACGAGTAGGCCCAGAGAGCTTTGACGGTATTCTGGTTGCGGATTAATGCAGTAATTTTGAATTAACGAAATTTTGATTCATATAGCTTCGCAGTTGTATCTGCGAAGCTTTTTTGTGTATATGCACAAGTTTTAGCTTAACGAATAAACTACTTTTCTTTTGCATAAGAATTACATAGGCATAACCCTGCAACAATGGGTAGAATTTTATGTATACGCTTACAAAAAAGTGAAATGTCCTTTGCTTCATACAATTAAAAATTTGGAGGAGGAATGAAAAATGAAGTGGAAAAAAGGATTGACTGGTATGCTTTTAGCAGCTTTTTTATGTGGTGCACCAGTTGTGGGCATAGCTACCCCGGCACATGCATCCGCTGGCGAGTACAAGTTTGATTTTGGTGGAGGTACGGTCGAAACGGGTTATACTGGAGTGAGCGCTTCGCTGTCCTATGACTCAGCACGTGGCTATGGCTTTCGTACCCCTGAGAATATGCGTAATGTCAGTGCTTCGGGGACTGGAGTGGCAAGCGATGCGGTACGGTTCCTGGCTACAGGTACGAAAAGCGAGAATACTTTTGACGTTGATCTTCCTCCTGGTTTGTATGAGGTGTCGGTTACTTTAGGAGATACCTCTCGTTCGAGTATTGCGGCTGAAGGGGTATATCAGGTCATTAATATGACAGGGAATGGGGCCAAGGATCGCTTTCAAATTCCAGTGACAGACGGACAGCTAAATCTGCTGGTTACTGAAGGCAAAGAGGGCGCGGTCTTCACACTCAGTGCATTGGAAATCAAGCAATTATCTAGCAATCCGGTTACGAATCGAACGGTTTATATCGGTGGAGATTCTACGGTTTGTAACTATTATCCGCTAGATAGCAGCGTGCAGGCGGGATGGGGTCAACTGCTGCCAGAGTTTGTGAACACGAATACTTTTCAAATTCGCAATATGGCGTCAGGAGGCCAAATTGCTAGAGGCTTCCACCAGGACGGTCAGTTGGAGGCCATCGTCCAATATATCAAGCCGGGGGATTATTTTATTCTCCAATTGGGCATTAATGACACCAATCCAAAGCATAACGAAAGCGAAGCGGAGTTTAAGGACTGGATGCGGGATATGATCCGGCAGGTTAAGACCAAGGGGGCGACGGTAATCCTGTCAACTCCGCAAGGACGAGCCACTGACTTTAATGCTAACCATGTACACAACGCAGAAAACAGATGGTATAGAAGCGCTATTTTGGCGCTGGCTCAAGAGGAACAAACGCCTTTAGTCGATCTGAATGTTCTTAGCTCAGCTTATTTCACTTCTATTGGTAAAGACGCTACACTGGCCTTGTATATGAATGGCGATACACTCCATCCAAACTATGAAGGTGCAAGGGAACTGGCCCGATTGGTAGCACAGGATTTAAAAAGGCAGGGTCTGAGCGGATTCTAAATTTAAACGATGGGTTTTCCCCTGCTTCTTGCATTCGTAGGAGCAGGGGTTTTTAGCCTCTGTTCAGGGTGCTATAATTATTGAAAAAGCAATAGTAATACGGAGGAATTAGAACATGCAGCCTTTCACTGCCCGTGTGCTTCAAATTATACTGTTGATCCCTGAGGGAAAAGTAATGACTTACGGTCAAATTGCGGCAGAGGCCGGAAGCCCAAGAGGTGCCAGGCAGGTGGTGCGAATTTTGCATACATTGAGCCAAAAACACCGACTTCCTTGGCATAGAGTAGTCAACCGCTTGGGGGAGATTGCTTTGCAGGAGGATGAGTCCGCATCCCTGCAGCGTCTGTATTTAGAGGAGGAAGGCATACATTTTAATGAAAGCGGGCGTATTCCACTAGATCAATATCTCTATGATCCTCAGGTGGAGATGGAAGAATAGGAATGGAACAAGCTATGCGGTTATATATTGGGTTTGATCATCACAAAGATCCGGGACAAATCAATTATCGATTTGTCCCGGATCTTTTTATCTAGCATACGAAGCAGATAACTAGAGGTACTCTGTTATTTATAACATAAGATTCACTTGTCATTTTATCCGATAAGATGCTGCTGATCCCGTTGAGCAAGGTGAAAAGAAATGCTGTTCATCAGCGGTATATCGTTATTTTTCCGGGCTTCCCGGATTAGTTGTTTCTTTTTTTGTTCTGATTCACGTAAAAAGCGGGTCATCCACAAATCAGACGGTTCGTTAGTGGTTGTCATGCGAGATTCTTTTATCATCTATTAACCCTCCCAGTGAGCGGCTGTTATTCTTTCTCTAGTATATGTTCCAAACCTTAATAGATGCTGTTGGTTTCCTTAAAATTAGCTGAAAATTAGGTAAAGTTCAGGTGAAAATAGCTTGAATCAATGTCTCATTGGACGAAAAGTAGTATAAAGCGAGTAATCAGGAAGTAAAGGTTACAAAAATGTATTGTTTTGACACCTTGTACCAACATAAACCTGAAAGTACAATTAGAATGCAAAGAGTTCGTGGAAGTTTATGTCGAAAAAAATGGAAAAGATTCGGGGAATGAACCGAAAGGGGAGAGATTCATCTATGAAGCAAAAAGCGGCTGCCGTGCTGCTTGTATTGTCCTTATCATCAGGCTTGGCCTCCACTATACAGGCTGAGAGTTTATCAGGAAATGTAGCATCAAGTACGTCGGTTAGTCCATCTACTGCGGCTACATCGAAGACATCATCCATAACGGGTCAGGCTTTACCTACATTGACACTCAAGCAGGCCGCGGAATGGGCACAAACGAACAGTTACAATACGCGTACCGCTGAACGGGATGTAGAGCGTCGCAGAATGGAACTGAAAAATGCAGAAAAGGATCTGGGCAATTCACCTGTCGACTTTATAGACAATGAGTATGTTGATGATGAAACGTCATGGAGAAATTACAGTTCCTCGACGCTATCTTATCTAGCCAGCAAAAAGCAGGCGCAGTTCGCCAAAGACCAGATTTATTTTAATGTGATGAAAAGCTATCAAAGTGTGTTCGTGGCAGAGAATCAAGTGAAAAATGATCTAGAAGCGCTTGAAATCGCCCAAGCGGAGGAAAAGATTGCACTTGCCAAATTTGCGCGCGGTAAGCTGTCTGAGTATGCGAAAAACGAGAGTACACAGGCCAGAAGCCAGGCTCAGCAAACAGTAGAGCAGGGGAAAATTGCGTTGCAAAAATCCAGGGATGCTCTGAACTTCCTCATGGGACAGCCTAATGGAACAGCTTATGAATTGGTTGATCGGCCCGTGTACAAGGAACCGAAGAAGCTGGATATCGAAATACATATACAACAGCTGACAGACATGAATCCGAATTTATGGAAGCTGGAGGATAGTATCAAAACTTCGGAGCTCAATGTGAGATACTTCGATTTTAACAGCGGCGCAGGTGCTTACGATCTAGCTAAAATGGATGTCGATACAGCCAAAGAGGAGCTCGCCAAAGGTCAAAAGGATTTTGCCGAATCAATCCGCAATTTGTATGCCACGGTTAAGGAAAACCAAAAGAAATACGTACAACTGGAAGAAAGCTTGCGTACGGCAAAAGAGGCCTTGGAGTTATCACGCAAAAAGTGGGCCAGAGGTCTAATTATCGAGACGGAGTTGAAAAATAATCAGCTAAAAGTGAACCAGATTGAACGGCAAATGGAAGAGCTGGCGATCGAGTTGGATCAAAATGAGTATACGTTGAACAAGCCATGGAGCACATAGGGAGGAAAAGGCGTTGGCAGAAACGGTTTTAAATGATGCTTTAATCAAGTTACGGAAAAAACGGAGAAAAAAGTGGATATGGACTGCAATTGTTCTACTGGTTGTAGGTGGAGGCGGAGCGGCAGTATATCTGAATCTGCCCAAGGAGCAGGAGGCACCTTTAGTTCAGGATGAGACGCTTAAAGTAGAGCGCGGCGATGTGAGTGAGAAGCTGGACACGTCCGGCACTGTGCAAGCGTCCAAGGAAGTGAAGTTAAACTTCACGAGTGCAGGTGATAATAAGCTGGCAGCGGTAAATGTGAAAGCCGGGGACAAGGTGAAAAAAGGACAGGTGCTGGCTCTTCTGGACAGTTCAGAAATTAAAATGCAAATTCAGACTGCGTCTGATACTTTGGAAATATCCAAAGCCAAGCTGGCTGAATTGGAAAAAGGTCCGAAGGCAGAGGACATTGAAATTCAGAAGACAAATGTACTTCGGGCCAAAATGGCTATCGATACAGCGCAAGAATCATTTGAATTGGAAGAAGCCGAAAGTCAGAAGAAAACTTCCCAAAAGCAGTTGGAACAGGCGCGAAAGGCATATGAAGACCAAAAGTTTTTACATGATGCCGGGGCGGTGTCCAACAGTGAATTGGAGCAGGCAGAGCAAGCACTGGATAAAGCACAGACGGACTATGATGGTCTGGATCTGCAGTTCCGCAAAATCATGTCGCAAAAACGTCGCACCATTTCAGAAGCTGAAATCGGATATCGTACGGCAATGGCAGAGCTTCGCAAAATTCAGGTTCCTGCTGATGCATCCAATATTCAAGCCTCACGGATAGAGGTTCGAAGACAGGCGACGGAACTGGAGCAGAAGAAAAATGAATTGAACAAGCTTCAGGTCACAGCACCTTGGGACGGAGTGATCTTGAAGGTGAACGGGGATGTGGGGACCAGTCCGACCGCTCCATTCATTGTCATGAATAACTCGGATTCCAACGATCTTAAGGTAGTTGTAAAGGTAAGTCAGACCGACATTGTCAAAGTAAAGAAGGGTCTTTCAGCCGTGTTGACTACCAATGCCTATCCGGGTGAATCTTTTCCAGGGAAGGTGCAATTCGTCTCACCGGAAGCCTCTACGGATGAAGGGATGACGACGTATCTGATGGAACTGTCTGTCCATGACCCGAAAGGCAAGCTCAAAACGGGCATGATTATGAATGTGGCCGTTATTTTGGGAGTACACAAAAATGTACTGTTCGTACCTGCGACTGCGCTGAGATCCGAAGGGGGACAGGATGGCGTGTATGTTGCCGCCAATAACGCTGCGAATCCAGGGGCGCGCACATTCAAGCCCGTAGAACTCGGATTTTATACGCCAGATCGAGTCGAACTCAAGTCAGGTGTAAAGGAGGGTGACACGCTTATTGTGCCTGCTCCTGAACCTCCGCCGGATCCTTCCGCTATGGGCGGCATGCAGGGAGGCTTTTAAACGGGGATGAGATACGTCATTCAGATTGAGGATTTGAAAAAAGTGTACCAGGTCGGAGATCAGGAAATTCATGCCCTGCGTGAGGTACAACTTAATATTGCTGACGGTGATTTTGTTGCGATCATGGGACCGTCTGGATCAGGCAAGTCCACGATGATGAATGTCATCGGCTGTCTGGATTTACCTACATCGGGACAATTTTATTTGGATGGCTATTCGATATTAGATGCCCGCGAGGATGAACTGGCTATTATACGTAATCAGAAAATCGGATTTGTATTTCAAAAATTCCATTTGCTCCCGCGAGCAACGGCTTTGGAGAATGTGGAACTGCCTATGATCTATGCGGGTATTTCTGCCAAGGAGCGTCGTTTGCGGGCAATGGAAGCCCTCACTAGCGTAGGTCTAGGCGATCGGATGAACAATAGGCCGAACGAATTGTCAGGCGGTCAGCAGCAGCGGGTATCCATTGCGCGCGCACTTGTGAACAATCCGGTTATTCTCTTGGCGGATGAACCGACAGGCGCATTGGACTCCAAAACTAGCGTTGAAATAATGGGGATTTTTCAGCGTCTGAATGATCAGGGGAAAACGGTTGTATTGGTTACTCATGATCAGGAAATTGCGGAATACGCCAAGCGTCTGATTCATTTTCGAGATGGGCGGATTGAAGAGGATCAGCCTGTTGGGAAACGAAGAATGGCGGCAGAGGAAGTGAAGGCATGAAGTTTAAGGAAATTATCCGTGTATCGCTCAACAGTTTGCGTACCAATATGCTGCGATCTTTGCTGACCATGGTGGGCATTATTATCGGAGTAGCCGCTGTGATTATGATTGTAGCCATCGGTAAAGGATCAACGGCTACGATTACATCTCAGATCAACAGTATGGGAAATAATCTGCTGATGATCTATCCTTATGCTCCATATGATGGGTCCAGCTCCATGTCGTTCAGTCAGACGAAAGGAATATCTCTGGAAGATATCGATGCGCTAGAGCAGCAAAAAGCAGTAGCAGAGGTAGCACCAAGTGCCATGACCAATGCAGATATTACGTGGAGCCGCAATAAGGTCAGCGGGCAAATTGAGGGAACTTCGCTGGCATTTGTCCATGTGAGAAAGCTGTCGCTAGCTCAAGGTAGGTCCTTTACACACTATGAAGTGGATAAACGAATGAATGTGGCTGTGCTTGGGAGTGATGCGGCCCGTAATATTTTTGGTCCGGATGCCTCCAGAGCGGTCGGTGAGACGATCATGATCAAACAGCTTCCTTTTAAGGTGGTTGGTGTGCTGGCAAATTCCAATTCCAATATGAGTAACAGTGGTCAGCAGGTATATGTACCGATTACAACGGGGATGGAACGGCTAGGCAATATGAGTATTCAGCAGGTGAACGCCTCCGCAACAACAGAGGAGAAGATCAGTCAGGCAAGTGCTGAAATTCGGCAGGTGTTACGTGTCAGACATGAGCTAAAGCCATCAGAGGGTGATGATTTTCAGATTATGACCCAGACGGAAATCTTAAAAACGGTGTCCGGGGTTGATCGTATTATGAATATGTTGCTGGCCGGTGTAGCTGCAATTGCGCTTGGCGTTGGTGGTGTCGGCATTATGAATATTATGCTGGTGTCCGTCACGGAACGCACAAGGGAGATCGGGATTCGCAAAGCGATTGGTGCGCAGCGCAGTGATATAATGCTGCAGTTTGTGGCTGAGGCTGTTTTTCTCAGTCTGATGGGTGGACTGGTTGGCGTAATGGTGGGTCTCGGAGGTGCAAAGCTGCTCGAGAAATTCGTCCAAATGCCGATTGTGTATTCGATAGAGCCCGTGCTGTACTCTTTTCTGTGCTGTATGGCAGTCGGGGTGTTATTCGGAGTATATCCGGCGCGGAAGGCGTCGAAGCTACGTCCGATTGATGCTTTAAGATACGAATAAGGGAGCGGGTACTTCGCCTTACTCGAAAGAGCAGGGTGTAAGTACCCGTTTTTTGTGTGTAATAAGTGTTTTAAATGATGAAAAGACATGAATAAACACTTTAGTTTTATATATATGATGTTTTATATGATTTTTAAGGTTGATTTATTGTTATATATGACGTATTATATTCAATATCAGATTGAAAGAAAAAAGGAGGGACGTTCATCATCGACCTTACGGCAAGACAAGTAGAAATTTTAAACATTGTACAAAAGCATGCCCCGATTACCGGGGATCAGATTGCGGAAATGCTTAATCTCAGCAAGGCGACCATTCGGACCGACTTATCCAAATTGGGCATTCTGAATTACATAGATGCAAAGCCCAAGGTCGGATATTTTGTTGGAAAGCGGGGCACGCCGAACCGGGAGGAAAAATTCCGGCTGTTGCAAATGAAGGTCGGCGATCTTCATGGGGTTCCAGTCATCGTACGTGAAACAACAACGATTCAGGAAGCTGTCGTGGCTCTCTTTTTGGAAAATGTGAGCAATTTGATCGTCACCGATGAAGACGGAGATTTGGCAGGGGTAGCTTCCCGCAAGGATTTGCTTAAGGTAACGTTAGGGAATCCCAATGCAGCAACCATTCCTGTCAGCCTTGTGATGACCCGACAGGCGAATGTTGTCACCGTTTCCCCAGAGGATACGGTATTAGAGGCAGCGCGCAAAATTATTGCCCGTCAAATCGACAGCCTGCCTGTCGTCGTCCCTTCCGACTCCGACAAGCAAGGGGAGCACTGGAAAGTCGTGGGACGCATTACAAAAACGAATATTATTAAAATGTTGCTCGATATGGTAGCAGAGGATTAATGGGAGGAATCGAATGGTTCAGGCGAGCAGTCATTTTATAGCGATCTGTTCAGACTCAATTGGCGAAACGGCAGAAGCTGTCGTACAGGCGACCATGCGCCAATTTGAGTTACCAGACACAGAGATCAAAAGATTTATGAACGTGAGGGATGAAGACGAGCTGAGCCGGGTGATGGAGGAAGTTGCCGAGCGTAAAGGCTTTGTAGCTTATACGCTGGTACAGCCGGAATTGAGAGAGGCGATGAAAGAGGAGGCTGTCCGGCTGAATGTGCGGGCTGTCGACATTATGGGGCCGATGATGCAGGCGTTTGCCGATACGTTCCATGACGATCCCAAAGAGAAGCCTGGTCTGCTGCATCGACTGGACGACAACTATTTTCGCCGTGTAGAGGCCTTGGATTTTGCGGTTCAATACGATGATGGCAAAGATGTGAGCGCCATTCTTAAAGCGGATATTGTATTGCTTGGGGTATCCCGTATTTCCAAAACCCCTTTATCCATGTTTCTCGCGCATAAAGGTTATAAAACGGTCAACATACCGGTTGTACCGGAGCTGACACCCCCTGTTCAGTTGAAAGATGTTCAGCGTGGTCGAGTGTTCGGATTAACGATCGAGCCAGAGTTACTGTTAAAAATACGCAGTGAGCGACTAAAGGTTATGGGGCTCCCTAATAATGTGCAGTATGCTACAGCGACGAGGGTGGAAGAGGAAATAGCGTATGCGCAGTCTTTGTTTAAAGAGCTGAATTGTCCGGTTATTGATGTTACAGATAAGGCGATTGAAGAGACGGCAGGTTTGATTATCAGAATGTTATAGAGCCTAGTAGCTGCTCATATAACTAAAAATTAAAATCGTAGGATACAGGAGTTTAATAGATAAATAGAAAGATTGCAGCAAAGCTACCCTAAATAATTCATTTGCTTAAGGGTAACTATTATTTTTAGAAGAGGTGGAGGGATAGGTATGGAGAGTCAAATGGCTTTGGAATTCGTTCGGGTAACAGAGGCAGCGGCACTGCAATCAGCACAATGGACAGGGCGTGGAGATAAGAATAGCGCGGACGAGGCGGCTACGGTAGCCATCCGCACTCATTTTAATGCGGTATCCATGGACGGCACGGTCGTCATTGGCGAAGGCGAAATGGATGAGGCTCCCATGCTGTATATCGGAGAAAGAGTAGGCAATCGTAGAGGACCGGCTATGGACATCGCTGTCGATCCACTAGAGGGAACCGAAACAGTAGCAAATGGTTTGAATAACGCTCTGTCGGTCATTGCTGCTGCACCTCGTGGTAGTCTACTCCACGCTCCAGATATGTACATGCAAAAAATGGCCGTTGGCCCAGCATTGGCTGGAAAGCTGTCACTTGAGGACCCAATCCCAACTACATTGTCAAAAGCTGCACGAGTACTCGGTAAATCCTTGTCTGATCTTACCGTGTCCATTCTGGATCGTACACGGCACGCCGGGATCATCCAGCTTCTGCGGGAAAGCGGCGTTCGAATCAAATTGCTTGGCCATGGGGATGTGATGGGCGCGATTGAAACATGCCTGGATAGCGGTGTAGATTTGCATATCGGTTCTGGTGGCGCTCCTGAGGGTGTATTGGCCGCTGCAGCGCTGAAATGCATGGGCGGAGAAATTCAGGGTCGTCTGCTGCCTCATGGTGAAGAAGAGATTGAGCGTTGCAAACGTATGGGCATTACTGACCCCGGTGCGTTGCTTACCATGGATGATATGGTCGGACGCCAAGGCGTGATGTTTGTGGCTACAGGTGTGACACCTGGAGAGTGGTTGCAGGGGGTTCGTTCTCTTCCCGGTCACAGAGCGGAAACTCATTCAGTCGTAATGCACTCGGAAACAAAAACGATTCGCTTTGTTCGGAGTATTCATCATACAGCTGATTCTTCCGGCACGCTTGCGGTAGCGGCATCCTCTTGAATATTGAAGTCATGGCTTCCTAAATCTGTTTCCACAGTAAGCAAAAGGTTCTTCTTCGCCTTGCATCGTCGAGAGGTGAACTCAAAGCAGGAGTTGCGTATGCTGTAAACACAATACGGAGATTAAGTTTATCGTTTAACAAACGAGGAACGATAGTTCAATAAAACAGCGGTATCTAGGACTCGTCTAAAGATACCGCTGTTTTTCATATTTCGGGATCAATCTAACTGTCATAGAGCAGATGAAGTTATCAACTCTTGGAATACACATCGAGTAACCTCACTTTCATTGAGTGACGTAAGCATAATTGTTTTTGCCATAACTAATTGACAAAGCAAATCCTCATGTAAAATTAGAATAACACAGATTTAAGTAATACTTCCGCCTATTGGCATTATGAATTACTTTGGTGTTTATCTATAGTTGTCTATTAAAAGGAATTAATTGCAAGTAGAATTAATTTGGTATACGTGTTAAATTACTAGTCCAGCCGATAAAACAAGATCAAAGATTTTTAATAAGTTTGAACAAGCTGGAAATTTTTACATGTATACTTAATTGCTTTAAATTGATATATTGTTAATCCAGCCCGAAAATGATTATTAAAAATATGGGTTGGATGAATCGCCTGGAATTATTTACAGGTTGAACAAATTAGACGAAAATGTTATATTATTATTCTGGCTCAAACAAAGCCGTATGAAAATTTGATCTTTGAAAACTGAACAACGAGTGAGTATGGATTTTGTTTACAAAATCCAACGCAGAAATTTTGGTACATGCCATTAGGCTGTATGAAATGGAAGCGAAAATGAGATGTTTTATCTCGTCAGTTTCAACATGAGCTTATCGCTCTTTCTATAAACCAACTTCGGTTGGTCTTTAATGGAGAGTTTGATCCTGGCTCAGGACGAACGCTGGCGGCGTGCCTAATACATGCAAGTCGAGCGGGGTTGTGTAGAAGCTTGCTTCTACACAACCTAGCGGCGGACGGGTGAGTAACACGTAGGCAACCTGCCCACAAGACAGGGATAACTACCGGAAACGGTAGCTAATACCCGATACATCCTTTTCCTGCATGGGAGAAGGAGGAAAGACGGAGCAATCTGTCACTTGTGGATGGGCCTGCGGCGCATTAGCTAGTTGGTGGGGTAAAGGCCTACCAAGGCGACGATGCGTAGCCGACCTGAGAGGGTGATCGGCCACACTGGGACTGAGACACGGCCCAGACTCCTACGGGAGGCAGCAGTAGGGAATCTTCCGCAATGGGCGAAAGCCTGACGGAGCAACGCCGCGTGAGTGATGAAGGTTTTCGGATCGTAAAGCTCTGTTGCCAGGGAAGAACGTCTTGTAGAGTAACTGCTACAAGAGTGACGGTACCTGAGAAGAAAGCCCCGGCTAACTACGTGCCAGCAGCCGCGGTAATACGTAGGGGGCAAGCGTTGTCCGGAATTATTGGGCGTAAAGCGCGCGCAGGCGGCTCTTTAAGTCTGGTGTTTAATCCCGAGGCTCAACTTCGGGTCGCACTGGAAACTGGGGAGCTTGAGTGCAGAAGAGGAGAGTGGAATTCCACGTGTAGCGGTGAAATGCGTAGAGATGTGGAGGAACACCAGTGGCGAAGGCGACTCTCTGGGCTGTAACTGACGCTGAGGCGCGAAAGCGTGGGGAGCAAACAGGATTAGATACCCTGGTAGTCCACGCCGTAAACGATGAATGCTAGGTGTTAGGGGTTTCGATACCCTTGGTGCCGAAGTTAACACATTAAGCATTCCGCCTGGGGAGTACGGTCGCAAGACTGAAACTCAAAGGAATTGACGGGGACCCGCACAAGCAGTGGAGTATGTGGTTTAATTCGAAGCAACGCGAAGAACCTTACCAGGTCTTGACATCCCTCTGACCGGTCTAGAGATAGACCTTTCCTTCGGGACAGAGGAGACAGGTGGTGCATGGTTGTCGTCAGCTCGTGTCGTGAGATGTTGGGTTAAGTCCCGCAACGAGCGCAACCCTTATGCTTAGTTGCCAGCAGGTCAAGCTGGGCACTCTAAGCAGACTGCCGGTGACAAACCGGAGGAAGGTGGGGATGACGTCAAATCATCATGCCCCT
This sequence comes from Paenibacillus sp. FSL H8-0168, assembly GCF_038592955.1. Classification (NCBI taxonomy): domain Bacteria; kingdom Bacillati; phylum Bacillota; class Bacilli; order Caryophanales; family Paenibacillaceae; genus Paenibacillus; species Paenibacillus sp. FSL H8-0168. Next base: position 2,558,727 of record NZ_CP151948.1, read on the forward strand.
TATGACCTGGGCTACACACGTACTACAATGGCCGGTACAACGGGAAGCGAAATCGCGAGGTGGAGCCAATCCTAGAAAAGCCGGTCTCAGTTCGGATTGTAGGCTGCAACTCGCCTACATGAAGTCGGAATTGCTAGTAATCGCGGATCAGCATGCCGCGGTGAATACGTTCCCGGGTCTTGTACACACCGCCCGTCACACCACGAGAGTTTACAACACCCGAAGTCGGTGGGGTAACCCGCAAGGGAGCCAGCCGCCGAAGGTGGGGTAGATGATTGGGGTGAAGTCGTAACAAGGTAGCCGTATCGGAAGGTGCGGCTGGATCACCTCCTTTCTATGGAGAATCGTTTCCTGCAATGGAAACATTCAAATCAGCAGGTACAACGTACCTGCAACTGGATATTCAATTCGGTTCATCACGTTCGTGTGAATGAAATGAATATCCTTAACTTACTCACTCGTTGCTCAGTTTTGAGAGTTCAAACTCTCACATCAGATTTCCAAAATATACTTGTATTCAAGTGTTGAGGAATTTGATATGATGTTTTTCCGGGGTTAAAGCCGGAGAGAATATTGCACCTTGAAAACTGGATACCGAAACGAAATTGCGTTTTAGAATATTCCTTTAAGCTGATCTTGTGTAAACAAGTGAAATAAAGGTAGCAGGTAAGGAAAGATCTTTTGCCTTTGGCAAAAATCATTCTTTATCGAACATCGACATTTTCTTTCTTTGAAAGAAAAGTCTAGGTTAAGCTACAAAGAGCACACGGAGGATGCCTAGGCGCCAGGAGCCGACGAAGGACGTGGCGAACAACGATAAAGCCTCGGGGAGCTGTAAGCAAGCTTTGATCCGGGGATGTCCGAATGGGGAAACCCGGCTGTCTTCATCGACAGTCACTTTCTGCTGAATACATAGGCAGAATAGAGGCAGACCAGGGGAACTGAAACATCTAAGTACCCTGAGGAAGAGAAAACAATAGTGATTCCGTCAGTAGCGGCGAGCGAACGCGGATTAGCCCAAACCAAGGAGCTTGCTCCTTGGGGTTGTGGGACGTCTCACATGGAGTTACAAAGGAACCGGTTAGATGAAGAGGTCTGGAAAGGCCCGCCAGAGAAGGTAAAAGCCCTGTAGTTCAAAACTTGTTCTCTCCGAGACGGATCCCGAGTAGTGCGGGGCACGTGAAACCCCGTATGAATCCGGCAGGACCATCTGCCAAGGCTAAATACTCCCTGGCGACCGATAGTGAAGCAGTACCGTGAGGGAAAGGTGAAAAGCACCCCGGAAGGGGAGTGAAATAGATCCTGAAACCGTGTGCTTACAAGAAGTCAGAGCCCTATTTATGGGTGATGGCGTGCCTTTTGTAGAATGAACCGGCGAGTTACGTTCCCGTGCAAGGTTAAGGTGAAGAGCTGAAGCCGCAGCGAAAGCGAGTCTGAATAGGGCGAATGAGTACGTGGACGTAGACCCGAAACCGGGTGATCTACCCCTGTCCAGGGTGAAGGTGCGGTAACACGCACTGGAGGCCCGAACCCACGCATGTTGAAAAATGCGGGGATGAGGTGGGGGTAGCGGAGAAATTCCAATCGAACCCGGAGATAGCTGGTTCTCCCCGAAATAGCTTTAGGGCTAGCCTCGGAAAGAAGAATCGTGGAGGTAGAGCACTGATTGGGTGCGGGGCCCGCAAGGGTTACCAAGCTCAGTCAAACTCCGAATGCCATAGATTTAGTTCCGGGAGTCAGACAGTGAGTGCTAAGATCCATTGTCGAAAGGGAAACAGCCCAGACCATCAGCTAAGGTCCCCAAGTGTGTGTTAAGTGGGAAAGGATGTGGAGTTGCACAGACAACCAGGATGTTGGCTTAGAAGCAGCCACCATTGAAAGAGTGCGTAATAGCTCACTGGTCGAGTGACTCTGCGCCGAAAATGTAACGGGGCTAAACACACCACCGAAGCTATGGCTTGATGCTTGCATCAGGGGTAGGGGAGCGTTGAATGCGGGTTGAAGGTGTACCGTAAGGAGCGCTGGACTGCATTCAAGTGAGAATGCCGGTATGAGTAACGAAAAGATCTGTGAGAATCAGATCCGCCGAAAGCCTAAGGGTTCCTGAGGAAGGTTCGTCCGCTCAGGGTAAGTCGGGACCTAAGGCGAGGCCGATAGGCGTAGTCGAAGGACAACAGGTCGAAATTCCTGTACCACCGTAATCCGTTATGAGCGATGGGGTGACGCAGTAGGGTAGTGACGCGGACTGATGGATGTCCGTCTAAGCAGTGAGGCTGATGTGTAGGCAAATCCGCACATCGTTAAGGCTGGGCTGTGATGGGGAGCGAAAATTGTAGTAGCGAAGGTCATGATCTCAGACTGCCAAGAAAAGCCTCTAGCCAGGAGAAGGTGCCCGTACCGCAAACCGACACAGGTAGGCGAGAAGAGAATTCTAAGGCGCGCGGAAGAACTCTCGTTAAGGAACTCGGCAAAATGACCCCGTAACTTCGGGAGAAGGGGTGCCTCGGTAGGGTGAATAGCCCGAGGGGGCCGCAGTGAAAAGGCCCAAGCGACTGTTTAGCAAAAACACAGGTCTGTGCGAAGCCGCAAGGCGAAGTATACGGGCTGACGCCTGCCCGGTGCTGGAAGGTTAAGGGGAGTGGTAAGCCTTCGGGCGAAGCTATGAACCGAAGCCCCAGTAAACGGCGGCCGTAACTATAACGGTCCTAAGGTAGCGAAATTCCTTGTCAGGTAAATTCTGACCCGCACGAATGGCGTAACGACTTGGGCGCTGTCTCAACGAGAGATCCGGTGAAATTTTAATACCTGTGAAGATGCAGGTTACCCGCGACAAGACGGAAAGACCCCATGGAGCTTTACTGCAGCTTGATATTGAATTTGGGTACGATCTGTACAGGATAGGTGGGAGCCGTAGAATCTTGAGCGCCAGCTTGAGAGGAGGCATCCTTGGGATACCACCCTGATCGTATCTAGGTTCTAACTTGGTACCGTGATCCGGTGCGAGGACAGTGTCAGGTGGGCAGTTTGACTGGGGCGGTCGCCTCCTAAAGAGTAACGGAGGCGCCCCAAGGTTCCCTCAGAATGGTTGGAAATCATTCGAAGAGTGCAAAGGCAGAAGGGAGCTTGACTGCGAGACCTACAAGTCGAGCAGGGACGAAAGTCGGGCTTAGTGATCCGGTGGTACCGCATGGAAGGGCCATCGCTCAACGGATAAAAGCTACCCTGGGGATAACAGGCTTATCTCCCCCAAGAGTCCACATCGACGGGGAGGTTTGGCACCTCGATGTCGGCTCATCGCATCCTGGGGCTGAAGTAGGTCCCAAGGGTTGGGCTGTTCGCCCATTAAAGCGGTACGCGAGCTGGGTTCAGAACGTCGTGAGACAGTTCGGTCCCTATCTGTCGTGGGCGTAGGAAATTTGAGAGGAGCTGTCCTTAGTACGAGAGGACCGGGATGGACGTACCGCTGGTGTACCAGTTGTTCCGCCAGGAGCACCGCTGGGTAGCTATGTACGGAAGGGATAAGCGCTGAAAGCATCTAAGCGTGAAGCCCCCCTCAAGATGAGATTTCCCAGTATGTAAGACCCCTTGAAGACGACGAGGTAGATAGGTTGGGGGTGGAAGTGCAGTAATGCATGGAGCTGACCAATACTAATCGGTCGAGGGCTTATCCTAAGAATAAAACGCAATGAGTTTCGGATCCAGTTTTCAGGGTGTAACCTTGAAGGTATGTAGAAATACATACAACAAGCGCATGGCTATTCATTCTCACGATAAGTGATGAACTGAATAACCGTACGGTAGAATTTACGATGTAAATTCATGTTTGGTGGCGATAGCGGAGGGGTTCCACACGTACCCATCCCGAACACGACCGTTAAGCCCTCCAGCGCCGTTGGTACTTGGACCGCAGGGTCCTGGGAGAGTAGGACGTCGCCAAGCAAGATTAAAGAGCACACCCTTAATGGGCTGTGCTCTTTTTGTATACCATAAGGCTTTCGCGTTTTGGAAAATATACAAGAAACCCATACATATACTCCATTCCACTAAATTAATATGATTGGGGGATAACTACAATAAAGCTTACAACACTCTGCATATCGACCGATAGTGAAGTCAAACATAATGAAATTTATAAAGCAGCAAGTCTCCAACAACAGGGAGCCTTGCTGTTTGCCGTTACTGTTTTTTGAGGGGGAAGATTAAAAGTAAGGCTATAAATTTCTAGAGAACAGGTACTTTTGAAGCGAGATAGAAACGTTTCTATTAGAGTTTGAAAAGAAAATTCATAGCTTTGGGAGAGAAAAACTCAATCCGAACTGAATTTTTTAGACGAAGAGTCAGAAAAAAATATGCAAAATATGGTCCTTCAGGACTATGAAATAACAATATTTATTACAAAATTAAAGAGTTATTAATTTTGGTTTATGTGAGCTTGATATAAATTAAATCCATTATTTAGGATGTTAAAGAGAGTTGCGGAAAAAGGCGGAATTTGTCGGATGATATCAGGTTGAATTTGTTACATTTATGTTAATGGCATGTAAAGATAAAATTGTTGTAGGATAAGGGGGTGGAGCTTCAATGTAAATCATAATGAGTTTAGTTTTACAAAATTCGTGAAAACCTAAAATTTCGTTTCAAACTAAATTAACAGATCATGATTGACAGATAACTAATACAAAAACTGAAATTGTTGCTTTTGAATTTTGGAAACAAATAACATAATATGGATTTTGTTTTATTTTTATGAGCTCTATCAATTTAGCCCTTTTGTCCCATGCCAAGTGGTTTTAAAGTTTGTATATTTAAAAACAGTTAGAAAGTGTTGGAATAAAAAAAGAGATATAAGGATTTACTGTAAAATTATGAAATGCATAGAGGATGGAGGAATTCATATGACGACTCGATCGCAATCTTGGTTCGCGAAAACAGAGGTCCAACTGACTGCGAAGCTCCAACTATTTTGCTTCCCCTACGCCGGTGGTGGTGCTTACATATTTAACTCTTGGAAGTCTAGGTTTGCGCCTGACATTACCGTGTTGCCTATACAACTTCCAGGACGTGAAAGCCGTTCAACAGAAGCTCCAATGGATACTCTTCAAGATATCGTTCAATCGTTGGTTCCCGCAATGGCTCCATACATGCATAAGCCGTTCGCTTTTTTTGGGCACAGTATGGGGGCACTGATTGCATTTGAAACAGCACGACAGTTGTACAGCAAAACTGGAAAGCTACCTGTGCATATCATTATATCTGGTAAATCCGCACCACATCTTCCATACTCCAAAAAACGACTCCATGATTTAGCAGACGATTCTTTCACAGAAGAGCTTCGTTTAATGCAGGGAACCCCTGAAGAGGTGCTGCAAAATGCAGAATTGATGCAAATTATTATGCCTCGTCTGCGTGCAGATTTTAAGGTATGTGAAACTTATGTTTATCAGCCGGGAAATCCACTGGTATGCCCGATGACCGTTTTAGGCGGAATGAAGGATTTTGAGGTTAGCACAGAGTCACTCCATGCCTGGCAACAACATACGACATCACCTATGGATGTTCGGATGTTCGAAGGTAATCACTTTTTCATCCATGAACAAGAACAAGAGGTTATGAGCGCAGTCGAGAACATTCTTTCTACATCCTCGCCGATGGCCCACGCAGCGGCATCTCATACAGCTTACAACACAAGCACCCTACAACCACGATTCAGACAGAGTTGAATGTCCCACACATCACGATACACTTCCTTATTACCATCTCAGCAACAATCAACAACCAGCCCACACCAAGATGCAAATTCCAGCATAGTTCAAAATCGCATTTTATTCTGCACGGATACTCATGCATCCAAACCCAGAGTTTATCTCATCGACGTCCACAGCCAATATAAAAAGTTCGCACTGATAAAGTGTGGGCAACGAAAAGAGGGATGCCCTTGTTTCGATTAAATTCTGCTTTTCGGAGACTCATACGTTATGTAAGACCGTACAATCTATGGGTTTTCATAACGGTGATCGCCTCCTTGTGTTTGGCAGCTATTGACATTGTTTTGGGTAAGGCCATTGAGCAAATGGCACAGGGGACATTCTCCTCTACCCAGAACATGATCTATCTGGTTGTTGGTATGACGCTAATTGGAATGCCCTGTAAGTTTGTGATGAGGTACGCTTCAGCGCGATTTAGTGTTAGTGCTCTGCGCGACTTGAGAGGCGATCTCGTACATAAGTTTTGCGATTTACCGGTTTCCAGCGTGGAAAGGAAATTTACCGGAGATTTGGTATCCCGTCTAACCAATAATACGGCAGTATTACAGAACTTTTTTATCCAGCAGTTTTCCAATCTGTTTTATTTACCGCTTGTGTTTACGGCATCACTCATATTGCTTTTACTGACAAGCTGGAAACTGATATTGGCAAGTATTGCGCTCATGCCAATAGGAATGATCATAACATCACTAATGAGCAAGCCGATTGAAAAATATTCTGCGGATCTTCAGGAGAAAATTGCTCATTTGAACGCTGTGGGGCAAGATGCAATCGGAGGAATCCCTATCGTCAAGGCATTCAATATGCAAGCTGTGCTGTTGAAGAAGTATATGGTGATTATGGAGGAGGTCGTCAAGCGCGGCTTACGGCTAGAAAAGCGCTATGCAGCCATTACTCCGGTAGGTGTGATGATGCTGGCAACACCAATTATTTTGGTCATTGTATACGGAGGATACCTGATACAACAAGGAGAGCTGAATGCTGGAGGCATTGTACTTTTTTTATACCTGATTTCGTTCATATTGCAGCCGATTGCCATGCTGCCGACGATCATTTCGCAAATGAAGGAAGCGGGTGGAGCCGCAAAGCATTTGTTTGAGGTACTGGATTGGCAGAATGAACGTCAGGATGGCGAAATGACCTTGGTAGATCAGAAGCGAGAGAATGAGGCGCCTCATTTGAAAGACGATGCAAATGGGGAAGCCAACCGAATGAGTGAAGGCGGAGCAGAAAGTGATGATGACGTTGATAGTGTTGCTGTAGTCAGCTTTGAGCATTTGACCTTTGGCTACGATGAAGGGAACACAGTGCTGAAGGATATTAGCTTCCAGGCAGGGCAAGGGGATATGGTGGCGATTGTCGGTGCCAGCGGTGGAGGTAAAAGCACGATTTTCAAGCTACTTTGCGGATTTAATGAACCTGGAGAGCATGCTGGAACCATTCAACTATTTGGAAAGAGTTTGACAGATTGGAATTTAACAAGCCTGCGCAGTCATATTTCGATGGTATCTCAGGAGCCGTCGCTTTTTCCGGCCACTATTGCAGAAAATATCGGATATGGACGTTTGGAGGCGACTCGGGAAGAAATTGTCGAGGCGGCGAAAGCGGCACATGCGCATGATTTTATTGTTCAACTTCCCGAGGGCTATGAAACCCTGTTGAGCGAGCGGGGAGGCGGATTGTCTGGCGGTCAAAAACAGCGTATTTCCATAGCAAGAGCATTACTGAAAAATGCTCCGCTGCTTCTATTGGACGAGCCGACTTCAGCACTCGATAGTCAGTCGGAGGCTCAGGTGCAGAATGCGATGAATGCGGTAATGCAAAACCGGACGGTACTGGTCATTGCTCATCGACTGTCAACCGTACGTCAGGCGAACCGCATTATTGTACTCGATCAGGGGAGCATTGTGGAATCGGGTTCTCATGAGGAATTACTAGGTCGTGATGGTGTGTACCGAAAGCTGTATTTGAAAAATTTTGAAGAAGAACAGCATACGGCGGAAAACGGTAATTCGTTGCCTGAGGAAAGGGGTGAGCGTCGTGACCTTCAAACAGGGGTTTTATGAATTTAAGCAGTTGATATCCCTGATGAAGCCGCACCGAAAATGGTATTTTACCGGGCTGGTTGGCAATAGTCTGACCAATGCCAGCATCACGATTTTACTTTCTTTTGTGGTGCATTATTTGCTGAATTTCGCGGTTAATGGCGATGTACAGGAGCTATACCGAGCGGTCTATTTGGTCAGTGGTACATTTTTGGCATTAAGTCTTATTTCCCCCCTGTGCAGCTATATGTATAAACGGTGTGTAAAGCTGGCGATTGCCGATGTACGAATGAAACTATTTGGCCACATTGTTAAGCTATCGTACGATAAAGCCGAAAAACACCATTCGGGTGATCTTGTATCCCGTATGACGAATGATGTACAGGCGCTGGAGCAGGCTTACACCGTTCATATCCGCTCGATTATACTGGAAATTTCGCTTTTCTTGGGCTCGTTGGTCATTTTGATGGTTCTGGATTGGCGATTTGGGATTATGGCGGTTTTACTTGGGCTGGCTTCAGCCTGGATAAATGCTCATTTCGCAAAGAAAATGCGAAAGACGAGTGAAGAGTTACAGGGACGGATGAGCAGGTTCACGGAACGATTGAGTGATTTGCTTTCCGGTTTGCAGACGGTGAAGTTGTTTGGATTGAGGACAAAGGTAGGTGGACTATGTAACGATGCAAGCGAGGACATAAACCGTATCAGCATCCGGCAGGGACGTCATATGGGCTTGCAGGATATGTGCAATTTTGTCATAGAGTTCATTACGCTGGGCGGTGTGCTTGTCGCCGGATTGATTCTGGTATCGCAGAAGCAAATGGAACTGGGGGTATTGGGACAGATTGTGCAGCTGCAAACCGGTATTTCAACGGTGTTTTTGGAGCTAGGGGCGGCTGTAACACTGTTACAAAACTCCTTGGCAGGCTTGGCGCGTATTCGCGAAATTCTGGATGAGTCGAAGGAAGAGGAGCAGTTCCCCGCGGCTAAAAAGAAGGGACCGCTGACTATGCTTATCGATCCCGAGACGGCAGTTTTATCAGCCCGTGAATCTGGGGAATTCTATGGCGATGTTGAGACCTTGCGTTCAGACCATGCCATTGAACAGACTCCGGCTGCGCTGGAGCTGCACGACATCACCTTTTGCTATCAGCCTGACCATCCAACGCTGCAAAGGTTAAACTTGGTTGTGCCAGAAGGACAGGTAACCGCGCTTGTCGGCCCGAGTGGTGGCGGCAAAAGCACAGTCATGAAGCTGTTGTTGGGATTTTACCCACCGGACGAAGGTGTGCTGCGGGTTCGTGGTCGCTTGGCAGAAGAATTTCCGTTGGATGAGGTCAGGGATTTGATGGCCTATGTACCACAGGAGGCTACGCTGTTCCACGGTACAGTAGCGGATAATATCCGTTTTGGCTCACCGACTGCCACGGATGAGGAAGTAGAGGCTGCGGCCAAAACAGCCTATGCCAGCGGCTTCATAGGCGAGCTGCCAGAGGGGTACGACACGATTGTCGGTGAACGCGGAGCCAATTTGTCCGGCGGTCAAAGACAGCGGATCGCAATTGCCCGTGCTTTGCTCAAAAATGCACCGATTTTGCTGTTGGATGAAGCGACCTCGGCTTTGGATGCAGAATCGGAGTATGAAGTCCAGCAGGGCTTAAATGAGCTGATGAAGGATCGTACGACATTAGTTATTGCCCATCGATTGTCTACGATTGAACGGGCGGATACGATCTGTGTCCTTGCCGATGGCGAACTGAAAGAGCAGGGTACCCACGATCAGCTCCTTGCCGAGGGAGGTCATTATGCAGAGCTGTATGAGCTTCAATTTCGAAAGCATCCCGAGGAACAAACCGCATAAATATGCGAATTTCCTTTTTACCAATATCTATTTTGCGAGGAGAGAAACGGATGACACAGCAAGATGTTCAATTGTTTTCGCTAAGCCAGCCACAGCAACGGATTTGGTATACGGAGCTTCTGTATCCTAATCGGAACACATCAACAATTATTGCAACAGTAAAAATCAGGGGAACTGTTCGTATAGATGCCTTGCAGCAAGCAATGAACCGGGTGATTGCCCAAAATGATTCTTTCCGTATCAAGATCACTGCTCAGGATGGGATTCCATATCAATATGTAGAGCCGTTTACGGCGGAAAATATAGAAACGCTCCAAGTTGCCCCGGAAGAAGCGAATGTATGGTTAAAGCGTCATAATCCACAGCCGTTCTCATTGTTGGATTCGCAGCTGTACCGATTTGTTATCTTGCAGCTCGGAGCAGAAGAAACATGGTTTAATTTTAAAATGCATCATATTATTTCAGACGGTGTGTCCATGAATCAGGCCATTAATGAAATCACCGGACATTATATGGATATTGTGCATGGTACAGGTCAAGATGCACCGACCAAAGACAATCCATATCTGGATTTTATCCAGGTAGAGCAAAGCTATGAGCAATCAGACCGTTATCAAAAGGACAAAACGTACTGGACAGAAAAGTTTGCCGATTTGCCAGAGACTACAGGTTTGAAATCATATAACCCGCTGACACTGAGCACAGCTGCACGCCGGGAGAGCTTTATACTGGAACATGAGTTGTATCGTGGTGTTACGGCTTTTTGCGAGGAACATAAAATTAGTATTTTCACGTTCTTCCTGGCGGCTCTGTATATTTATTTGCATAAAGTGACGGGAGAGCAGGACCTAACCGTGGGGACACTCTATGCCAACCGTACGTCTAAGAAGGAAAAGGATACCATCGGTATGTTCGTCAGCACCGTGGCTACGCGTCTGTTGGTCGAACCAGAATCCGAACTGCTGACCTTCCTGCAAGGTGTAGGGAAGGAGCAGGCGTCCATTTTGCGGCATCAGCGTTACCCGTACAACAAAATTATTCAGGATTTGCGTGAACAGCAAAGCAGTCTGGACATTCAGCGTCTGTTTGGTGCTTCCATTCAGTACCGTACCTTGAGTTTCTCCCGGTTTGATGAAGCGATTCAGCAGGTTGATAACGATTTCTGCGGAGATACGGTGAACGACTTCGATATTCACATGGTTGAAATGCTGGATGACGATAGACTCGTGCTGTACCTGGATTATCGTACCGAGCTGTTTAGTGAACAGGAAATTGCTCGAATTATTCGACAATTTTTGAGTGTGGCGGAGCATATGGTGCAGGGCCCACACAAGCGGATACAGGAATTGTCGCTGATCAGTGAGGAAGAACGGGCGCAAATCATCGATGTATTCAATGCTACAGCGGTGGAATATCCACACGAAGCAGGCATTCATGAGTTGTTTGAGGAACAGGCTGAACGTACACCGAATCAGATAGCAGTTGTGTTCGGAAATGCCCGTTTAACTTATGGCGAACTGAATGTTAAAGCAAATCGACTGGCTCACACGTTGCGCGGATACGGTGTTACCGCCGAGCAAACTGTAGGTATCGTTGCTGAGCGTTCCACGGATATGATTGTCGGCATGTTGGCGATTCTCAAAGCGGGCGGCGCATATGTGCCGATTGACCCTGATTATCCGGCTGAACGTGTACGTTACCTGCTGGAAGATTCGGGGGCAAAGTTGCTGCTGGTGCAGCATGCAGAACAGCAACTGGAGGAATACACCGGAATCGTACTGGATCTGAGCGATGCTAAGGTGTACGGGGCAGAGAATGACCAAGGCTTGAATACCGTACATTGGGAGCAAAACGAGGCTTATCATGCGGATTATACCAATTATACAAATCTGAAAAATGAGATTTTAAATGAATCATCCTCGTCTGTCGTAGACAGCACTGCTGGAGAACAAGAACGTAAATTTGGAAACCGACTAGCTTATTTGATGTACACTTCGGGCACGACCGGACAGCCCAAAGGGGTTATGGTAGAACATCGCAATGTCGTGCGTTTGGTGAAAAGTACAAACTATGCGCAATTAGATGCTGATACACGCATTTTGCAAACTGGCGCCGTTGTCTTTGACGCGTCCACCTTCGAAATTTGGGGTGCGCTATTGAATGGTGGACAGCTCGTGCTGGTAAGTCAGGATGTCATTTTGGACGCTCCAAAGCTCAAGGCAGCCGTGCGCAACCATGGTATCACGACAATGTGGCTGACTGCGCCGCTCTTTAACCAGCTATCTCAGCAGGACTTGGAGCTGTTCGAGGGGGTACAAGAACTGCTGGTCGGTGGTGATGTGCTGTCTGTACCGCACATTAACCGGGTGCTGGAGGCTCATCCGTCCCTGCGGATCATTAACGGCTATGGGCCGACAGAAAATACAACTTTTTCTACAACTCATGCGATTGCTAGCGTGCAATTGGAAGCGGTGCCGATTGGGCGTCCGATTCACAACTCCACAGCGTATGTCGTAGACCGTTCCATGCAGCTTCAGCCTGTCGGGGCATGGGGGGAGTTGATCGTCGGCGGCGACGGGGTGGCACGTGGCTACCGGAACCGTCCGGATTTAACAGCTGAAAAGTTTGTAGACAGCCCGTTCCGCAGCGGAGAGCGCTGCTACCGCACAGGCGATTTGGTGCGCTGGAATGAGGACGGAACGCTGGAATACAAAGGACGGATTGACGCACAGGTGAAAATCCGGGGCTACCGGATTGAGTTGGGCGAGGTGGAAGCACAGCTGCTGAAGCTGGAGGCGGTGCAAGAAGCCGTCGTCATTGCACGTGAGGATGAGCAGGGGCAAAAGCAGCTCTGTGCATATGTAGTCACCCTTGCGGATATCGCGGCTAGTGAGCTGCGAAGCGCCTTGAGCCAAGAATTGCCGGGTTACATGGTACCGTCATATTTTGTGCAGTTGGAGCAATTGCCGTTGACACCAAATGGCAAAGTGGATCGTCGGGCATTGCCGCAACCAGAAGGAAGCGTGGATTCCGGTGAGGATTACGTAGCGGCACGTAATGAGGTAGAACGTACGCTAGTGTCTGTGTGGCAATCTGTACTTGGTATTGAGCATATTGGTGTGCTGGATAACTTTTTCCATCTGGGGGGCGACTCGATTAAGGCCATCCAGGTGTCTTCAAGACTGCTGCAAAATGGTTACAAGCTGGAAATGAGGGAGTTGTTCCAGTATCCGACGATTGCTGAGCTGAATGGACGAGTGCAGCGGGTGAGCCGTGTTTCCGATCAAGGAGAAGCCAGTGGAAACGTGGTATTGACACCGATTCAACACTGGTTCATTGAACAGCAGCCATCCAATCCTGAACACTATAACCAGGCTCTGATGCTGCATCGTGAGGATCGATTGGATGAAACGGCGCTTCGTCAGGCACTGCAACGCATTGTCGAGCACCATGATGCTTTGCGCATCGTATTCCGCCAAAATGCGGACGGTGGGTATGAAGCATGGAACCGTGGCGTGCAAGAAGGAGAATTGTACAGCCTCGAAGTAGTTGATTTTACAAATGAGTCTGACTTTGCTCATTTGCTGGAGAACAAAGCCAGCGAAATTCAAAGCAGTATCCGTCTAGATGAAGGCCCTTTGGTGAAGCTGGGTCTGTTCCGTTGCACCGATGGAGACCATTTGTTGGTAGCGATCCACCATTTTGTGGTCGACGGTGTGTCTTGGCGTATTTTGCTAGAGGATTTGGCATCCGGTTATGAGCAGGCTTTACAGGGCGAGTCTGTCCGTTTACCCAACAAAACGGATTCCTTCCGTCTGTGGGCAGATCAGCTATCCGCTTATGCGAACAGTGGCGCGTTGGAGAATGAGCGTACGTATTGGGAGCAGATTGAGCAAGCAGGGAAGAGTCAGGCATCCTTGCCTAAAGATTACACTCGTAAATCTCAGGCTAAGCCACAGCTTCGCGATGATCGGACACTGACAGTAGCGTGGACGGTAGAAGAAACGGAACAATTCTTGAAACAAGCTCATCGTGCCTACAATACGGAAGCAAACGACCTGTTGCTGACAGCTCTGGGCACTGCAATTCAGGAGTGGGCAGGCATCCGTCAGGTGCTTGTAAATCTGGAGGGTCACGGACGGGAAGCTATTTTGCCGGATGTGGATATTACGCGGACGATCGGTTGGTTTACCAGCCAATTCCCGGTTGTACTCGATATGGGCGAGGAACAGAATGTGGGACGGCGTGTCAAGAACGTCAAAGAAGGGCTGCGTCGTTTGCCGCATAAAGGAATTGGATACGGGATTTTGAGATATCTTGCTGACAGGGAAGGGGAAGCACCTTTTATCAGCGAGCCGGAAATCAGCTTTAACTATCTCGGACAATTCGATCAGGATTTAAAGAATAATGCCTTTCGCATGTCTCCTTATTCCATCGGAGCTTCCATTAGTGACACGTTAACCAAGCGGTATGCTCTGGATATCAACGGCATGATCACGGACGGTGCACTGGAGCTGACGATCAGCTACAGCAACAAAACGTTCATGAAAAAGTCAATCAAAAAGCTGGCTGATCTGCTTCAGGAGAGCTTGCGTGAGGTATTGGCTCACTGTGTGGAAAAAGAGTTGCCAGAGCTGACGCCAAGCGACTTGTCCTTCCAAGGACTGACGGCTGGAGAGCTGGATCATATTGTAGAGCAGACGGCTGTTGCGGGAGAACTGGAAAACATTTATTCGCTCACACCCATGCAAAAAGGCATCCTGTTCCACGGCTTAATGGAGCCGAAATCAGGGGCGTACTTTGAGCAGGCGACATTTGATCTGCAAGGCAGCTTTCAAGTGGAGGCTTTTGCCGAAAGCTTAAATCAACTGGTGGATCGCCATCAAATATTCAGAACGAATTTTTATAGCGGCTGGAATGAGCAGCCTTTACAGGTGGTGTACCGCCACAAACATGCCGGGTTCCGTTTTGAAGATCTGCGTTCAATCGGACAAGGAGAGCAGGACGCATACATTGCTGATTTTGCTGAGCGTGACAAAGTCGAAGGTTTTAATTTCAGCTCAGGCGAGCTGATGCGGGTGTCTGTTTTGCGTACAGGCGAGGAGTCGTACCGTTTTGTATGGAGCTTCCACCATATTTTGATGGACGGCTGGTGCTTGTTCCTAGTTGTGGGGGAAGCATTTAATACGTACTTTGCCATCCTCGAAGACCGCAAGCCGGAGCTTGTCCCGATAACGCCATACAGCGAATATATTGAATGGCTGGAGCGACAGGACAACGCGGAGGCTGAACGGTTCTGGAGTGATTACTTTGCTGGTTTCGAGCAGCAGACGGTATTGCCGCAGGCAAAACAGCTGGACGGTCACGCTAAAGAATATGAAGCGGACAAACTTTCGTTTACACTGGACCGCGAAGTGACGGAACGGATGAACAAGCTGGTTAAGCAAAAGCAAGTGACGGTCAATACACTGCTGCAAGCAGCGTGGGGCGTTGTGCTGCAACGGTATAACAACAGTCGGGATGTTGTATTTGGCAGTGTCGTATCCGGCAGATCAGCGGATATTCCGGGTATCGATACAATGGTTGGTTTGTTCATTAATACGGTTCCTGTACGGATTCACAGTGAGAAAGATATTACGTTTGCTGCGTTAATGAAGCAGATACAGGAGCAGGCACTGGCTTCCCGTGCTTATGAAACCTATCCGTTGTATGAAATTCAGGCCCTGACAGAGCAAAAACAGGACCTGGTGAACCATATTATGGTGTTTGAAAACTACCCAGTGGAACAGCGTATGGAGCAAATGGGTAGCCGTGGTGAGAATGGTTTTACAATTACAAATGCTTCCGTATCGGAGCAAACGAACTATGATTTCAACATTACGGTTGTGCCGGGTGATGAAATTCATGTCCATTTAGAGTACAACGCGCGAGTATTGGAACGTACAGCTATAGAGCAAATCCGCGGGCATTTGCTGCATATGATTGAAGAAGCGATTAACAGACCAGATGCGCCGGTAGATGAGCTTGAGTTGGTGACTGCTTCGGAAAAAGCGAAAATCATCGACGGTTTTGGATCAGTAGGCGTATCTGCATGGAGTGATGAAAAGCAATCAGAAGGGTTGTTCCACGCCTATGTGGAAGAACAAGCGCAGCTTGTGCCGGATCACGTGGCAGTTGTATACGAGGAGCGGCAGCTTACGTATCGCGAGCTGAACGAGCGTGGGAACCAACTTGCTCGTAGATTGCGGAATGAAGGCATTGGGCGTGAATCCATTGTTGGTATTTTGAGCGAGCGCTCGGTGGACATGCTGGTCGGCGTATTGGCGGTATGGAAAGCCGGAGGTGCATATGTACCTTTAGATGCGGATTATCCGTCTGACCGTATCCGCTTTATGCTGGAGGACAGCGGCGCTACGGTGCTACTGACTCAAACAGGTTTGCAGGAGCGTGCCCAAGCATGGCTGAATGAAAGCCGATGGGCTTTGGCCGAAGGAAAGGCTGAGGGTGAGCTGGAAACGGCGGTTAGCATTGAAACGATGGAAAGAGACAGCCTTAATGAGAAATTAAGCTTGAAATCAGATTCGTCATCTGATAGTGAAGCAGCATCCGAACCCGCAACGGGACTGCGTCTGCACACCGTGCTGGCGTTGGACGATGAGTCGCTGTACATCGGGGATGCCACGGATGTGGAACCTATCAATGAGCCGCAGGATCTGGCGTACGTGATCTACACGTCCGGTACAACGGGGCGTCCAAAAGGGGTCATGATTGAGCATCGCAGCTTGGTGAATACGGCTGCGGCCTATCGCCGGGATTACCGTCTGAACCAGTTCCCGGTACGCCTGTTACAACTGGCGAGCTTCTCCTTCGACGTGTTCGTCGGCGATATCGCGCGGGCGCTCTATAACGGTGGCACGATGGTCATCTGTCCGAAAGATGATCGCATTGACCCAAGCCGTCTATACGGCTGGATTCGCGACTATCAGATTACGGTGTTCGAATCAACCCCGGCCTTGATTGTACCGTTTATGCAGCATGTGCATGAACACGGGCTGGACATGAGCAGTCTGGAATTGCTGATCACCAGCTCGGATAGCTGCAGCGTGACGGATTACCGGGTGCTGCAAGAACGATTTGGCGCGGATATTCGCATTATGAACAGTTACGGCGTCACGGAAGCGGCAATCGACTCTAGTTTCTACGACGAAGAACTGTCGAAGCTGCCAAGTAGCGGCAATGTACCGATTGGCCAGGCGTGGCTGAACGCACGCTTCTACATTGTGGACAGCCAGCTGAATCCGGTGCCGATCGGCGTACTGGGTGAGCTGTGCATTGGCGGAGCCGGGGTAGCACGAGGCTACCTGAACCGTGCCGACCTGACGGCCGAGAAATTCGTAGCGAATCCGTATGTACCGGGTGAACGATTGTATCGCACAGGTGACCTCGCGCGGTGGATGCCGGACGGCAATGTGGACTTTATCGGCCGGATGGATTATCAGGTCAAAATCCGGGGATATCGGATCGAGCTGGGCGAGATTGAAACGGCAATCCAGCGGGTGCCGGGTGTGCGTCAAGCGGTAGTCATCGACCGGACGGACGAACGCGGACACAAGTATTTGTGCGGATACATCACGGGAGAAGTGGAGCTGCGGATCGAGGAGGTACAGGCCGAGCTGGAAGCAGGACTGCCAGCACATATGGTGCCGGCACGCTTGATGCGACTGGAGACCTTGCCACTGACCCACAATGGAAAAATCGACCGCAAGGCCTTGCCGGAACCGGAAGGAAGCATCCATACCGGTGCAGCCTATGTGGCTCCACGTACTTCGGTAGAACAGGTTTTAGCTTCAGTGTGGGCCGGGGTGTTGGGTGTCGAAACGGTAGGCACGCAGGATAACTTCTTTGAACTGGGCGGCGATTCGATCAAAGCGCTGCAAGTATCCTCCCGATTGCTGCAAGCAGGTTATCGACTGGACATGAAAGACCTCTTCAGCAATCCGACGGTAGCGTTACTCAGTCCTTTACTTCGTACTGATGGCAAGATGGCCAGTCAGGAAGAAGTCGTAGGCCAGGTGGAATTGACACCCATTCAGCGGTGGTTCTTCGAGCAGCGGCCGGTTGATCTGCACCACAGCAACCAGGCGATGATGCTGTATCGAGCTGGGCGCTTTGACATAGACGCGCTGCGCCGTACGATGGACCGTATTGTCCAGCATCATGACGCATTGCGCACTGTATTCCGTGAGACGGAGCAGGGTTATGTCGCTTGGAACCGCAGTGTGGAGGAAGGCGAGCTATACACGCTGGACATTATAGATTTTAGCGGAGTGGAAGACGAATTCACCGCTGTCGAAGCCAAGGCGAGTGAAATTCAAGCGAGCATTCACTTGAGCGAGGGTCCACTTGTGAAGCTCGGTCTGTTCCATTGCGCTGAGGGCGACCATTTGCTAATCGTCATTCATCATCTGGTTGTGGACGGTGTATCATGGCGCATTTTGCTGGAGGACTTGGCAGCCGGATATGAGCAGGCCGTTGCAGGTAAAACGGGTAAAGCTATTCAACTGCCGCATAAAACAGATTCCTACCAGGTATGGGCCAAACAGCTGTCAGCCTACGCAAATCGTGTAACGATGGAGCGGGAGTTTGCCTACTGGCAGCATATCGAACAGGCGGAAGCCAGCCTCGCGAAGCCTCTGCCGAA
Organism: Paenibacillus sp. FSL H8-0168; assembly: GCF_038592955.1. NCBI lineage: Bacteria > Bacillati > Bacillota > Bacilli > Caryophanales > Paenibacillaceae > Paenibacillus > Paenibacillus sp. FSL H8-0168. Next base: position 2,577,099 of record NZ_CP151948.1, read on the forward strand.
GGATTTTGCGAATGACAATGCTCTGCTTGGAGACAGCGAGGTAGTGACAGTCAGCTGGACGAAGCAGGAAACCGAGCAGCTGCTCAAACAAGCTCATCGCGCGTACAACACGGAAATGAATGACCTGCTGCTGGCCGCACTCGGCAAAGCCGTGTATGAATGGTCTGGTTCCGAACGGGTGCTGGTTAACTTGGAAGGCCACGGACGGGAAGCCGTTGTACCCGACGTGGATATTACGCGCACAGTCGGCTGGTTTACGAGCCAGTTCCCGGTTGTTCTGGATGGAAGTCTGGGACAAGGTGGAAATACCGCTCGTTTGATCAAACGGGTCAAGGAAGGGCTGCGTCATATTCCGCAAAAAGGCATCGGTTATGGTATTTTGCGATACCTGTCGGATACAAATGTTCTGGAGAAAGCAGGCGTGCAGTTAAAGACTCAGCCTGAGATCAGTTTTAACTATCTGGGCCAATTCGATCAGGATTATAAAGGTAACGATCTGAAGCCTTCCTCCTATTCCATTGGTGTGCCTGTTAGCACGAACGCGGCTATGGATTTTGCACTAGATATCAATGGATTAATCGAGGATGGCGAGCTGATGTTCACTATTCGCTACGGCACCACACAATTCCGGCACGAAACGATTGCACGGCTTGGAGAACTACTGGCATCCGGCTTGCGTGAGGTGATTAGCCATTGCATTGCGCAGGAAAGAACGGTGTTGACCCCAAGTGATGTCTTGTTAAAACATGTAACGCTGGACGAGCTGGAGCAATTGGTGAAAGATACACAAGATATGGGTGAACTAGAAAATGTGTATGCTTTGACGCCGATGCAAAAAGGTATGCTCTTCTTCAGTCTAATGGATGAGAGTTCGGCAGCTTATTTTGAGCAGGCAACCTTTGAATTGAATGGACGTTTTGATGTGGTTGCTTTCAGCAAAAGCTTTGATTTGCTCGTACAGCGTCATGAGGCGTTACGGACGAACTTTATCAGTTTATGGAAGGATGAACCTGTGCAGGTCGTCTTCCGTAATCGTAGCGGGCAATTATATTATGAAGACTTGCGCGGATTAGAAAAAGAGGAACGAGAAGCGCGTGTTGAGGCTTTTACCCTTGCCGATAAAGCGAAAGGATTCAATCTCGCAGAGGATGCACTCATTCGTATTTCGATCCTGCAAACCGGGGATGAAACATATCACTTTATCTGGAGCTTCCATCACATTTTGATGGATGGCTGGTGCTTGTCCTTTATGACACAGGAGGTATTCGGTAGCTATCTGGCACTGCGTGCGGGTCATGAGCCAGCGCTGGAGCCAGTCACGCCGTTCAGTCGATTTATTGAATGGCTGGAACGTCAGGACCGTGAGGCAGCTTTGCAATACTGGCGTGGGTATCTGGCGGACTACGAGCAGCAAATTACGCTTCCACAGCAAAAAACACAGCCTAAATCGATGCACACCGGGGAATATGTTGCTGAAGATCTGGATTGCGAATTCCAGCCAGAGCTGGTTGCCCAGATCGAACAAGTGGCGAAGCAAAATCAGGTGACGATCAATACGCTGATTCAGACGGTATGGGGCGTCTTGTTGCAAAAATATAATAATAGTTCGGATGTTGTGTTCGGCAGCGTTGTGTCCGGTCGCCCAGGGGATATTCCAGGTGTGGAGCACATGATTGGGCTATTCATTAACACGATTCCAGTGCGCGTGCAGTCTGAACAAGGTGAAACCTTTGTCGAGCTGATGAAACGAACACAGCGGCAGGCGCTGGCTTCCAATGGTTATGATGCGTTCCCGCTGTATGAAATTCAAGCACTGACCGAGCAGAAGCAGGATTTAATCAATCATATTATGATATTTGAAAATTATCCGGTGGAGCAGCAGGTAGAGCAGTTGGGCAGTGATGGACAGGATAAATTTACGATTTCGAACGTGGTGTCTACAGAGGAAACCAACTATGATCTGAACGTCGTCGTTATGCCAGGTGAAGGCATCAAGATTCGTTTTATGTATAACACGCTCAGCTTTGATCAAGCAGGTATTGAGCGTCTGTATGGGCATTTTGCACGCCTACTGGAGCAAATTTCGCTCAATCCGCATGTTCGTGTTGAAGAGCTGGAACTACTCACAGCGGCAGAAAAGCAGCAGATTACAGCGGCATTTAATGACACCGCTTGTGCATTCCCATGCAAACAGACGATCCATCAGCTGTTCGAGGAGCAGGTAGAATATACGCCGGATCAGGTGGCATTGGTGTTTGGACATCAGAGTCTGACTTATCGGGAACTGAATGAACGGGCGAATTCATTGGCACGAATGCTTCAAGCACAAGGAGTAGGACCTGACAAACGGGTCGGACTGATGGTACAGCGTTCAGTGGAAATGATCGTAGGTCTCCTGGCTGTTCTCAAAGCAGGTGGTGCTTATGTACCGATTGATCCCGAATTTCCGTCCTCTCGTATTGCATACATGCTGGAAGATAGCGAGGCCACAGTGCTTCTAACCAGTCGTGATCTGTTGGAAGAGCATCATTGCAACGCCAATGCCATATTTCTTGAGGATGCAGCCTTGTATCAGGGAGAAAGCGGCAACCTGGAGACGGTTGCCCTCCCAGAGCATTTGGCTTATGTCATCTATACGTCTGGTTCGACTGGAAATCCGAAAGGAGTTATGCTCCAGCATCGCTCGGTCCTCAACTTTATTACCGGAATGCGCGAAGTCATTGACTTTGAAGCGAGCCAAACCATTTTGTCACTGACGACCATTTCATTCGATATTTTCGTCTTGGAAACCATCTTGCCCCTGTTGGGTGGAATGACGGTGGTGCTTGGCGACAGCCAGCATCAGGTGAATCCGCAGGCGCTGGGTGAATTGATTGCACATCATCATATTGAGATGTTGCAAATGACCCCATCCCGGTTGCAAATGCTGCTGGGTCATGAAGCAGGTTCCCGCGCACTGCAAAGCGTGAAGGCCATTATGGTCGGGGGCGAAGCCCTTCCGTCCAAGCTGCTGGCAGCACTGCAAGAAATAAACGGTCCTCGCATTTATAACATGTACGGACCTACAGAAACGACGGTGTGGTCGACCGTGCAGGAACTGACCCATGCGGAGCACATTAATATTGGACGTCCTATTGCGAATACCCAAATCTATATCATGAATGCGAATGGAGAATTGCAGCCCGTCGGCGTACCGGGTGAGTTATGTATTGCAGGGGAAGGATTGGCCCGTGGGTATTGGAAACGTGAAGAACTGACGGGCGAGAAATTTGTGAATAATCCGTTTGCTGATGACAAGTCAGACCATGAGCGGATGTATCGTACAGGCGATTTGGCAAGATGGATGCCGGACGGCAACATTGAATATTTGGGTCGGATGGACCATCAGGTCAAAATCCGGGGCTACCGGATCGAACTGGGCGAGATCGAATCGCAGCTGCTGCAGGTGGAGTCGGTACAAGAAGCGGTCATCATGGCACGCACGGACGAAACGGGTCAAACACAGCTCGTGGCGTACTACGTGGCGAGCCAAGAGCTTGGAGCTGGTGAACTGAGACATGAGCTGGGGCGGGAGCTGCCAAGCTATATGATGCCGTCGTATTTCATTCAGTTGGAGCAGATGCCGCTGACACCGAACGGTAAAACCGACCGCAAGTCCCTGCCAGCACCGGAAGGTAGCCTGCAAAGCGGAGCGGATTATGTAGAGCCGCGCACTGCACCGGAACGGGCACTCGTAACGGTCTGGCAATCCGTCCTAGGCGTGCCAACCGTCGGTATTTTAGACAATTTCTTTGACCTGGGTGGCGATTCGATCAAGGCGATTCAAATCGTATCCCGTGCGTTCCAGGCAGGCTACAAGCTGGACATGAAGGATTTGTTCCGCTATCCCCTCGTCGCAACCCTGGCACCGCATATGCACGAGGTCAGTCGTATGGCAGATCAGGGAGAAGTGAGCGGAGAAACGGCGTTGCTTCCGATCCAGCATGGGTTCTTTGCGCAGGAGCAAGTGGATGCGCATCACTTTAATCAGGCCGTTATGCTGCACCGGGAGCAGGGGTTTGACGAAGCTGCTTTGCGTCAGGCGCTTGGCAAACTAGCAGAGCACCATGATGCACTGCGGATGGTGTTCAGCAAGACTGAGCAAGGCTATAAAGCATGGAACCGCGGAATACAGGAAGGCGAGCTGTATCATCTGGACGTGCTGGACTTTAGGGATTTGACGGATGAAGCCATGCTCAGCGCAGCAATGGAGGCAAAATCCACTGAAATTCAAAGCAGTATCCAACTGCATGAAGGACCGCTGTTAAAGGCTGGTTTGTTCCACTGTGCCGATGGGGATCATCTGCTGATGGTGATTCACCATTTGGTGGTGGACGGGGTATCCTGGCGTATTTTGTTTGAGGATTTGGCTACTGCCTATGAACAGGCCGTTCATCAGGAAGTGCTTCAGCTGCCGGACAAAACGGATTCCTTCCGTTCCTGGTCACAAAAACTGTCCACCTATGCGAATAGCACAGCTATGGACAGTGAACACGCCTACTGGGAGCAATGGAACGCAGCGGCTTTGTCTGACCAAGTACGTTTACCTGAGGATCAAGCGCAGGCTGAGCCCTTTACCTTGGCTGACACCGATACAGTGGTCGTCCAGCTTACGGAGGAAGAGACATCAAAATTATTGAAGCAAGCACACCGCGCATATAACACGGAAGTGAATGATCTGCTTCTGACGGCACTGGGCATGATGCTGTACACGTGGACGGGTCATGAACGCAGCCTGATTAGTTTAGAGGGACACGGACGTGAAAACATTTTGCCGGATACGGACATTTCTCGTACGGTAGGCTGGTTTACGAGTCCATATCCGGTATTGCTGGACGTTGGTCGTGATCCCGCTTTGTCAGAACGCATCAAACAGGTCAAAGAGAGCCTGCGCCTTATTCCGAATAAAGGACTGGGCTACGGAATCTGGAGATATTTGAGTGAATCCGGCCAAGTCGCCAGTCAGCAAGCAGATACACTGAACCCTGGTCAACAGCAAGCTTTTGCCGAGCCGCAAGTGAGCTTCAATTATCTCGGACAGCTGGATCAGGACTTGCAAAACAGCGATATGCGTATGTCTCCTTACTCAATTGGATCGGTCGTTAGTGACCGGACGAAGATGAAATATGCTCTCGATGTGAGCGGAATCGTAACGAACGGCATCCTAGAACTGGACATTCGGTATAACGGCAAAGCCTTCCGTAAGGACACCGTCCACATGCTGGCTAATCTGTTAAAATCCAATCTGCTTGAAATGATCGAGCATTGTGTCACACGGGAGCGGACTGAATTGACTCCAAGTGATGTGCTGTTTAAAGGTCTGACACTGGAGCAATTAGATACGATTAAGGAGCAGACCAAGACGGTTGGAGAACTGGAAAATATGTATCCGTTAACCCCCATGCAAAAGGGGATGCTGTTCCATAGTCTGATGAATGCAGAAACAGGCGTGTATTTTGAACAGGCGACCTTTGATCTGGAGGGCTACTTTGAACCGTCCCTATTCGAGGAAAGTCTGAAGCTGCTGGTTAGCCGACATGCTATATTACGGACGAATTTCTACAGTGGTTGGTATGGCCAACCGTTGCAGATCGTCTATCGTCATAAAAATCCGAGCTTCCGTTATGAGGATGTCCGAGGCCGTGAGCACGCTATAGCTGAATTTGTGGCCCAGGATAAAGCTCAAAACTTTGATTTAGGCAAGGATGCGCTCATGCGCGTAACCGTCTTCCGCACGGGTGATAGCTCCTACCGTTTTGTATGGAGCTTCCATCATATTGTGATGGACGGATGGTGCCTGTCCCTGATGACGGACGAAGTGTTTGGGGCATATGTTGCCTTGCTGGAGCACAAGCAGCCAGAGCTCGCACCTGTCAAGCCGTATAGTGACTATATCGAATGGTTGGAACATCAGGATGCACAGGAAGCGACCCGTTATTGGAGTGACTATTTGGCAGGTTTTGAGCAGCAAACCTTGTTGCCTGGGGAGAACGCACAAGCTTCTGTCGTCGCACGGGATGAAGAACCGGACAGAAGTGGTGAAAGTTCAAATGTCGGCTATGTTTTGGAAAAGCTACCCTTTAGGTTGGGTAAAGAACGGACTGCGGCATTGAACCAAATGGCCAAGCAACAACATGTCACGATTAACACATTGCTGCAAAGTGTGTGGGGCGTTATTTTACAGCAATACAATAATCATCAGGATGTTGTGTTTGGTGGTGTGGTATCCGGTCGTCCGGCAGACCTTCCAGGCGTGGAGAACATGATTGGATTGTTTATCAACACGATTCCGGTACGCATTTGCAGTGCACCGGGTGCTACATTTGCTGAAGTATTGCAGCGCACCCAGGAACAGGCTTTGGCCTCCAGTATGTATGACACGTTCCCATTGTACGATATCCAGGCACTGACTGAACAAAAACAAGATCTGATTCATCACATCATGGTCTTTGAAAACTACCCAATCGGGCAGCAGATGAAGCAGATGGGCGGTTCTGACGAGACAAGGTCACAGACGGAATTCTCGATTGCCAATGTGGCACTTGCCGAGCAAACCAACTACGATTTCAACCTGATTGTCGTGCCTGATGAGGATATCTCTATCCTGCTTGAATACAATGCTCAGGTGTATAGCCGGTCTGCCATGGAGCGTATCCAGGGCCATATCGACCATGTCATCGGACAAATTGTGGACAATCCGAATATCCGAGTGAATGAGCTGGAATTGGTAACACCGGAAGAACAGGCACAGCTCGTTCAAGTCTGGGGGGATACGGCGGCAGCCTATCCGCAGGATCAAACGCTAAGTGCACTGTTCGAGCAGCAGGCAGCGAAAACACCGGATCAGGTGGCCGTGTTGTGCGGAGCGGAATCGCTGACCTACGCGGAGTTGAATGAGCGCGCGAACCGTTTGGCTCGAACGCTGCGTGCGGAAGGTGTTGAACCGGATCAGCCCGTGGGCATTTTGGTTCACCGCTCGCTGGACATGATTGTCGGCATCTATGCGATCCTCAAGGCAGGCGGGGCCTACGTACCCATCGATCCAGAATATCCGGCGGACCGCATCCGCTTTATGCTGGAGGACTCGGAAGCGAAGCTGGTGCTGACGCAATCGCATTTGGCGGAGCAAGCGTCACTGAGTTTCGACGGCCAGGTGCTGGTGTTGGATCGTCATGCGCAGGATGGCCAAGACATTTACCACGAAGACGGTTCGAATCTGGAGCCACTGGCTGGCCCACACCATGTAGCCTATGTTATCTATACGTCCGGTTCCACGGGAAAACCGAAGGGCGTGATGGTGGAGCACCATTCTGTGCTAAATCGGATTTTGTGGATGCATGATCGTTATGGCTTGAGTGGGGAAGATACGATTCTGCAAAAGACCGCCTTCACCTTCGACGTGTCAGTGTGGGAGCTGTTCTGGTGGTCGCTGGTCGGCTCGAAGGTGAGCCTGCTGTCGGTTGGCGGGGAAAAGAACCCGGAAGACATCGTCGACACGATTGCCCGCGATGGCGTGAGCACGATGCACTTTGTACCTGCGATGCTGCATGCGTTCCTGGAGTACGTGGAGCAGCAGCCACGAGAAGTGATGCAAGCGAAGCTGGGTACGCTGCGCCATGTGTTTGCCAGTGGTGAAGCATTACCGCCACAGCATGTGGCGCGATTCCAACGGCTGGTGTCGAGCCTGTCCGGAACGAAGCTGATCAATCTCTACGGTCCAACCGAAGCGACGGTGGACGTATCGTACTTCGATTGCGAGCCGGATGAGGAATATGGAGTTATTCCGATCGGGAAGCCGATTCAGAATATTCGTCTGTACATCGTGAAGGAAGGCACGGAGCAATTGCAGCCGATCGGGGTTGCAGGGGAGCTGTGCATCGGCGGTATCGGGGTAGCCCGCGGTTACCTGAACCGACCGGAGCTGACGGCCGAGAAATTTGTGAAAGATCCGTTTGCTGGCGGGGAAGCCGGCTATGAGCGGATGTACCGCACAGGCGATTTGGCGAGATGGATGCCGGACGGCAACATTGAATATCTGGGCCGGATCGACCATCAGGTGAAAATCCGGGGTTACCGGATTGAGCTGGGTGAGGTCGAATCGCAGCTGCTCCAAGTGGAATCGGTACGAGAAGCCGTGGTCATGGCGCGTGCAGACGAAACGGGCCAAAAACAAATGGTGGCGTACTATGTCGCGGGGCAAGAAATGGGTGCCAGCGAGCTGAGAAGTGAGCTGGGCCGGGAGCTGCCAAGCTACATGGTGCCATCGTACTTTGTACAGCTGGAGCAGATGCCGCTGAGTCCAAATGGCAAAATCGACCGCAAGGCCCTGCCAGCACCGGAAGGCAGCCTGCAAACCGGAGCGGATTATGCTGAGCCGCGTACCGCGCAAGAACGTGCTCTGGCAGCGGTCTGGCAGTCAGTACTGGGACTACAGACTGTCGGTATTTTGGACAATTTCTTTGATCTGGGCGGCGATTCGATCAAGGCGATCCAAATCGCATCGCGTGCGTTCCAGGCTGGCTATAAGCTGGACATGAAGGATTTGTTCCAGTATCCAACGGTTGCAGCACTGGCACCGCATTTGTATGAGGTCAGTCGTATGGCAGATCAAGGAGAAGTAAGCGGGAAAACCGCTTTGCTTCCGATCCAGCATTGGTTCTTTGCGCAGGAGCGCGAGCGTCCGCAGCACTTTAATCAGGCGGTCATGCTCTATCGTGCCAAGGGCTTTGATGAAACGGCGGTTTGCCGGACCATGGATCATATCGTGAAGCATCATGATGCGCTTCGTACGGTTTTCCGTCAGGCTTCAGCCGATTACGAGGCTTGGACACGCGGCGTAGATGAAGGCGCGTTGTATACGCTGGAAACCGCAGACTACCGTGAACAAGCATCCTATGCGGAAGCGCTGGAAGCGAAGGCAAATGAAATTCAAAGCAGCATCCACCTGTCCGAAGGGCCTCTGGTCAAGCTGGGATTGTTCCGCACAGCCGAGGGCGATCATTTGCTCATAGCCATTCACCATTTGGTAGTGGACGGGGTATCGTGGCGAATTCTGTTTGAAGATTTCTCGACAGGCTACGAGCAGGCGATCAAGGGTGAGCCTGTACGATTGCCCTATAAAACGGATTCCTTCCAAACATGGGCACGGGAGTTGTCGTCTTACGCCAACCGTTCAGAGGCTGCATCGGATGAAGCCTACTGGCAGCAGCTGGAACAGGCCAAAGCGAAAGCGGCACCGCTGCCTAAGGATTTTGCCTACGAGGGTTCCTTGAATGCTGACAGCGAAGTGCTGACAGTAGAGTGGACCGAAGCTGAAACCCAGCAACTGCTAAAGCAGGCACATCGCGCCTATAACACCGAGGTCAATGATTTGCTATTGACCGCGTTAGGATTGGCGATGCACAACTGGACAGGCGCAGGACAGGTGCTGGTGAATCTGGAGGGACATGGCCGGGAAGCAATCCTGCCAGAGGTGGATATTACACGTACAGTAGGCTGGTTTACGAGCTTGTATCCGGTGCTGCTGGACACAAATGTCAACCTGACGCTGGCCCAGCGGATTAAAGAAACGAAGGAAGGTCTGCGCCGGATTCCACATAAAGGGCTGACGTATGGCACATGGCGCTACTTGTCCCCTGCGTTCGCATCGGATGAAACGCATGCGATTGGAGCAGAACCGGAAATCAGCTTTAACTATTTGGGGCAGGTCGATCAGGGTGTGCAAAACAGTGGAATCACATGGTCATCCTATAGCGCAGGGGAGACAGAGGATGCCCATTCACCGCTGCAATATACGCTGGATTTGAATGCAATGATCTCGGAAGGCACGCTGCGCTTGACGATTGCTTACAGCCGTAAGCAGTATCGCCAAGAAACGCTGGAACGTGTGGCGGGACTGCTGCAATCTGCTTTGCAAGAGGTCATTGCGCATTGTTCCGCTCAGGAGCATCCGGAACTGACGCCAAGTGATGTGTCCTTCAAAGGTTTGACGACTCAGGAACTGGAACAGATCGCGGAACAGGCAGCACGTATCGGTGAGCTGGAAAATGTGTACGCACTGACGCCGATGCAAAAGGGGATGCTCTTTTACAATCTGATGGATTCGCAATCGGGAGCGTATTTTGAACAGGCATCCTTTGATCTGCGAGGACAGTTTAATATCGCTGCATTTGCGGCCAGTCTGGATGTATTGGTGCAGCGGCATACGGTACTGCGCACGAACTTTTACAGTGGCTGGAAAGATGAACCGCTTCAGGTCGTGTATCGGAATAAGCGCAGCGAACTGTATGTAGAGGATTTGCGGGATATGGAGCAAGAGCAGCAAAACGAGTACATCCTCGAATATACGCGTAAAGACAAGCAAAGAGGCTTTGATCTGGCACAAGATGCTTTGATGCGTGTGGCTGTTTTGCGCACAGGTGAGGATGCGTACCGTTTTGTATGGAGCTTCCATCATATCGTGATGGACGGCTGGTGCTTGTCGTTGGTGACAGGCGAAGTGTTTGCGAGTTATTTTGCGATACTGGCTCATAAGCAGCCTGAACTGGCACCTGTAACGCCGTACAGTCAATATATCGAATGGCTGGAACAGCAGGATCGTCAGGCCGCATCAGGTTACTGGAGCAAGGTTCTGGAAGGATATGAGGAACAGTCCCGCCTGCCACAGGCTAAAATTCAGGGCAAAACGGAATATCAGGCGGAGCGTCTGGATTTTGACTTGGGCGCGGATCTAACGGCAGGCATTCAGCGCGTAGCCAAGCGTTATCAGGTAACGATCAATACGTTGATGCAGACCGTTTGGGGCCTGTTGCTGCAAAAATATAATGGTACAGATGATGTGGTGTTTGGCAGCGTGGTATCTGGACGTCCAGCAGACATTCCGAATGTGGAGCATATCATTGGTCTGTTTATCAATACCATTCCTGTACGCATCCGCAGTCAAGTGGACAGTTTATTCTCCGATGTGATGAAGCAAACCCAGGAGCAATCGATTGCTTCCCATACCTATGATACGTATCCGTTGTATGAAATTCAGGGGTTGTCGGAGCTTAAGCAGGATTTGATCAATCATATTCTTATTTTTGAGAACTATCCGGTAGAGGAACAATTGGAGCAATTAGGTAGCAGTGATGAGTCCAGCTTCAGCATCACCGGAGCCGAGTCTGTCGAGCAGACCAACTATGACTTTAACCTGGTGGTGCTGCCAGGGAACACCATTCATATGAGCTTTGGGTATAATGCCCTGGCCTTTGAACGGGAAAGTGTAGAGCAAATTCGAGGTCATCTGGTACAGCTGCTGGAACAGGTGACAGCGAAGCCGGACATTCGCGTGTATGAGCTGGATATGGTAACCACGCGGGAACGTGAGCAAATTCTCAGCGTATGGGGAGATACGGCGACCGAGTATCCAAGCGAGCAAACGATCCATGGCTTGTTCGAGGCGCAAACCGCGCAGACGCCGGAGCAGACAGCCTTGTTCTTTGAAGGAGAGCAATTAACCTATCGCGAGCTGAATGAACGCGCCAATCGATTAGCTCGTACCTTGCGCAGTCAAGGCGTGACGAAAGATCGTTTGGTGGGTCTGATGACTGAGCGGTCGGTGGACATGATCGTAGGTATCTTCGGGATTTTAAAAGCCGGAGGTGCATATGTACCCATCGATCCAACCTATCCGGAAGAGCGTATCCGCTATATGCTGGATGACTCGGGTGCGAAGCTGCTGTTGACACAAGGTCATCTGGTGGACAAAGCAGTTATCGATGGCCAAGTGCTGGTGCTGGATGGAGCGCAAACGGTGTATCACGAGGATGGTTCCAACCTGGAGCGGTGGTCCGGTCCGAACGATTTGGCGTATGTGATCTACACGTCGGGTACAACGGGGCAGCCGAAGGGCGTGATGCTGGAGCATCACGGGCTGTGCAATCTGAAAACGTATTTTGATCAGACACTCAAGATCCGTACGTCGGATCATGCGCTGCTGTTCGCCAGCTATTCGTTTGATGCGGCTTGCTGGGAAATCTTCCAGGCGTTGTTCTGTGGAGCCACGTTATATGTGCCAACGACAGAAACGATTTTGAACTACGAGCGGTTTGAGCAATATATGGCGGATCATCAGATCACGGTGGCCGCTTTGCCGCCGACCTATGCGGTGTATCTGGAGCCAGAACGGATGCCAAACCTGCGTATTTTGTTTACGGCGGGTTCAGCATCCTCAACCGAGCTGGTATACAAGTGGAAAGATCAGGTGGCGTACTACAACGGCTACGGTCCCACCGAAAACTCAGTGGCGACGTCGATCTGGCCCGTATCCGAGGATGAGAGAGCCGGACAACTGATTTCCATCGGACGCCCTGTGCCGAATCATCGGGTGTACATGGTGGATGTGTATGGACATTTGGCTCCGGTCGGCGTAGCGGGTGAGCTGTGCGTGTCCGGTCCGGGTCTGGCGCGTGGTTATCTGGATCGTCCAGAGCTGACGGCGGAGAAATTTGTAGCGAACCCGTTTGCGGTTGGGGAAGCAGGCTATGAACGAATGTACCGTACGGGTGACTTGGCGAGATGGATGCCGGACGGCAACATCGAATATTTGGGCCGGATCGACCATCAGGTGAAAATCCGGGGCTACCGGATCGAGCTGGGCGAAGTCGAGGCACAAATATTGAAAGTGGAAGATGTGCAAGAGGTCATCGTGCTGGCCCAAGCGGACGAGCAGGGGCAGAACCAACTGGTGGCGTACTATGTTGCTGAACGGGAAGTAAGCGCGGGTGAGCTACGCAGCTTACTGGGCGAGGAGCTACCAAACTACATGGTGCCTTCGTATTTCATCCAGCTAGAGCAAATGCCACTGACGCCGAACGGTAAAATCGACCGCAAGGCCCTGCCGGCACCAGAGGGCAGTCTGCAAAGCGGAGCGGATTATGTAGAGCCGCGCACAGCGCTGGAGCAGACTTTGGTTTCGATTTGGCAGGCTGTATTAGGAGCGAAGAGAGTCGGGATTTTGGATAATTTCTTTGATCTGGGCGGCGATTCGATCAAAGCGATCCAGGTATCCTCCCGTTTGCTGCAAGCGGGCTACAAGCTGGACATGAAGGATTTGTTCCAATATCCTTCCATCTCGCTGCTGAGTGGTCATGTACACAAGGTCAGCCGCACAGCCGATCAGCGGGTGGTTTCGGGGGCAGTTAGATTGACCCCGATTCAGCAATGGTTCTTTGGACAATCCTCAGCAGAGCCACATTATTTCAACCAGTCGGTGATGCTGTATAGGGCGCAAGGCTTCGATGAAGCCGCATTGCGTGAAACGGTGACCAAGGTAACGGAGCATCATGATGCGCTACGTATGGTCTTCCGTCAGACCGAACAGGGCTATGAAGCGTGGAATCGCGGTTTGAACGAAGGTCAGCTGTACAGTCTGGACGTTGTTGATTTGACGGGTATCAAAGATGCTGCGGATGTGGCGGTGGCGATTGAAATGAAAGCGAATGCCATCCAAAGTTCCATTCGTCTGGACGAGGGACCACTGGTCAAGCTGGGGCTTTTCCGCTGCATGGATGGAGATCATTTACTGATTGCGATTCACCATTTGGTCGTAGACGGGATTTCATGGCGGATTGTGTTTGAGGATTTTGCCGCGGGATATGAGCAGGCGGTTCGTGGAGAAGCCATTCGTTTGCCATATAAAACGGACGCTTTCTCCACTTGGGCAGAGCGCTTATCACAATATGCGAATAGTCCGGCCATCGAAGACGAACGCGAATACTGGCACCGTCTTGCCCAAACGGAAGTTGCATCGTTGCCTAAGAATCAAGAGAGAGCAGAGGGACAACATTCTCTAATCAGAGACACTGCGACGGTGAGCGTAGCTTGGAGTGAACAGGAAACACGACTGCTGCTTCAGGAAGCACACCGTGCGTACCACACCGAGGTCAATGATCTGCTGTTAACCGCACTCGGCACAGCATTATATAACTGGAGCGGTCAGGAGCGTGTGCTGGTCAATCTGGAGGGACATGGCCGGGAAGCCATTGTTCCAGATATTGACATCACCCGTACCGTGGGCTGGTTTACAAGCCAATATCCGGTGCTGCTGGGTGTGGACGGAAAGGCAGCAGTCGGGCAGCGAATCAAGCGGGTGAAGGAAGACCTGCGCCATGTGCCGCATAAGGGCATTGGCTATGGTGTTTTGAAATATATGTCTCAGCATGATGCCCATCCTTCCTGGACCCTGCAGCCTGAAATTAGCTTTAACTATTTAGGACAATTTGATCAGGACTTGGAAAATGGGGATATCGTTCTGTCTTCACATCCAGGTGGAGAGCCGATGAGTGACCATACCGTTCTGGAGCATCCTTTGAATGTGAACGGAATGATTACAGCGGGCGCGCTGACACTGGACATTCGCTATGACAGTAAGGTATATCATCAGCAAAATGTAGAAAAATTTGCGCAGTTGCTGCAGGAAAGCTTGCAGGAAGTGATCGCTCATTGTGCCTCCAAAGAGCGGAGTGAGCTAACACCAAGCGATGTATTGTTCAAGGGCTTGACGCTTGGGCAACTGGAGCAATTGACGGAGCAAACAGCTTCTGTGGGCGAGCTGGAAAATGTGTATGCTCTTTCGCCTATGCAGAAGGGGATGCTGTTCCATAGCTTGATGGAGCCGGAGTCAGGTGCCTACTTCCAGCAAGCGTCGTTTGATCAAAAAGGCAGCTTTGATGTAGCTGTTTTCCGCAAGAGTCTGGATGTACTGACACAGCGTCATGAAGCACTGCGAACGAATTTCCATATGTTTGAGACAGGGCACAGTCAGGAGCCATTGCAGATCGTGTTCCGTCACAAAGATAGCGACCTTTCTTTCCAAGATATACGGGAAATGCAGGAAGCGGAGCAACAGGCGTATATCCAGGCGTTTAAGCAAGAGGACCAGGCTAGAGGCTTTAATCTTGGTACGGATGCACTCATGCGCGTACAGGTATTGCAAACCCATGAAGAAACGTATCATTTGGTATGGAGCTTCCATCACATTGTCATGGATGGCTGGTGCTTATCGCTGGTTACGGGTGAAGTGTTTGGTACGTACTTTGCGCTGCTGGAGCAGAAGCAGCCGGAGCTTGCAGCGATTACACCGTATGGCCAATATATCGAATGGCTAGAGCGTCAGGATGAACGTGCGGCAAAAGAATACTGGAGCAGCTATTTGGCGGGCTTTGAACAGCAAACGTTGTTGCCGGGTGCAGATGCTTTATGGAAGGAGCCAACGCCGGACAGCAAGGAAAAAGAAAAGGAACATGTTCCATCCACTACAACAAGCGACACCAGCAAATATATCTCTGAAAAAATAACGGTAGATCTGGATCCAACATGGAGCGAAGCCATACACCGGATTGCGAAGCAGCAGCAGGTCACGATTAATACGCTGATGCAGAGCGTGTGGGGCCTTATTTTGCAGAAATATAACAACAATGAGGATGTTATTTTCGGTAGTGTCGTATCTGGACGTCCAACAGATATTGCCGGCGTAGAGCATATGATTGGTTTGTTCATTAATACGATCCCGGTGCGGATTCAAAGTGAACGGAATGCCACTTTTGTGGAAGTGATGCGGAAAACGCAGGAACAGGCACTGGCCTCGGGAGCCTATGACAGCTTCCCGCTATATGAGATTCAGGCATTGACCGAGCAGAAGCAGCATCTGATTAACCACATTATGGTATTTGAGAATTATCCGGTAGAGGAGCAAGTCGAGCAGCTTAGTGAAGTTCGTCCATCCGCTTTTGAAATTACGAATGTAGAGGTTGTCGAGCAAACGAATTATGATCTGGACTTGATTGTGATGCCCGATGAAACCTTCCGCATCATGTTCAGATATAACGCCAATGTATACGATCGGTCTACGATAGAGCGAATGCAGGGACATGTACTGCATGTCATCGAGCAAATCGTGAATAATCCGCATATCCGTGTGAATGAGCTGGAATTGGTGACACCCGAAGAGCAGACGCAGATCGTTCAGGTCTGGAAGGATACGGCGGCAGCCTATCCGCAGGATCAGACGTTAAGTGCGCTGTTCGAGCAGCAGGTAGCGGAAACACCAGATCAAGTGGCAGTGCTGTACGGATCGGAATCGTTGACCTACGCGGAGTTGAATGAGCGCGCGAACCGTTTGGCTCGGACGCTGCGTGCCGCAGGTGTTGAACCGGATCAGCCCGTGGGCATTTTGGTTCACCGTTCGCTGGACATGATCGTAGGTATCTATGCGATCCTCAAAGCAGGCGGAGCCTACGTGCCCATCGATCCGGAATATCCGGCGGACCGTATCCGCTTTATGCTGGAGGACTCGGGAGCGAAGCTGGTACTGACGCAGTCGCATCTGGCCGAGCAAGCAACGCTGAGTTTCGGCGGCCAAGTGCTGGTACTGGAACACGAGGACATCTACCACGAAGATGGCTCCAATCTGGAGCCACTGGCCGGGCCACACCATGTAGCCTATGTCATCTATACCTCCGGCTCCACGGGAAAACCGAAGGGCGTGATGGTGGAGCACCATTCTGTGCTAAATCGGATTTTGTGGATGCATGATCGATACGGCTTGAGTGCAGAAGACACAATCCTGCAAAAGACCGCCTTCACGTTCGACGTATCGGTGTGGGAGCTGTTCTGGTGGTCGCTGGTCGGCTCGAAGGTGAGTCTGTTGTCCGTTGGCGGGGAAAAGAACCCGGAAGACATCGTCGACACGATTGCCCGCGATGGCGTGAGTACAATGCACTTTGTTCCCGCCATGCTGCATGCGTTCCTGGAGTACGTGGAGCAGCAGCCACGGGAAGTGATGCAAACGAAGCTGGGCACGCTGCGCCACGTATTTGCCAGCGGCGAAGCGTTGCCGCCACAGCATGTGGCCCGGTTCCAGCGGCTTGTGTCGAGCTTGGCCGGAGCGAAGCTGGTCAATCTCTACGGCCCGACCGAAGCAACGGTGGACGTATCGTACTTCGATTGCGAGCCTAATGAAACCTATTCGGTCATTCCAATCGGAAAACCGATTCAAAATATTCGTCTGTACATCGTGAAGGAAGGCACGGAGCAATTGCAGCCGATCGGGGTTGCGGGTGAGCTGTGCATCAGCGGTGTCGGCGTAGCCCGAGGCTATCTGAACCGTCCAGAGCTGACGGCAGAGAAATTCGTAGCCGATCCGTTTGCCGGCGGGGAAGCAGGCTATGAGCGGATGTACCGCACAGGCGATTTGGCGAGATGGATGCCGGACGGCAACATTGAATACTTGGGCCGGATCGACCATCAAGTCAAAATCCGCGGATACCGAATTGAGCTGGGCGAGGTCGAATCGCAGCTGCTCCAAGTGGAATCGGTACGCGAAGCGGTGGTCATGGCTCGTGCAGACGAAACGGGCCAAAAACAAATGGTGGCCTACTATGTCGCCGGGCAAGAGCTCGGAGCCAGTGAGCTGAGAAGTGAGCTGGGCCAGGAGCTACCAAGCTACATGGTGCCGTCGTACTTTGTACAGCTGGAGCAGATGCCGCTGAGTCCAAATGGCAAAATTGACCGCAAAGCCCTGCCAGCACCGGAAGGCAGCCTGCAAAGCGGAACCGATTATGTCGCACCGCGAACGTGGGTGGAAGTGAAACTGGCGCACATTTGGCAGGATGTACTGGGTCTCACGCAGGTTGGTGTGAAGGAAAACTTCTTCGAGATTGGCGGACACTCGCTGCGGGCGACGACACTGGCCTCGAAGATTCACAAGGAGCTGAACAAGCCGCTTCCACTGCGCAGTATTTTTGAAGCACCAACGATTGAGCAACTAGCAGTCGTACTGGAAGGTCTCGATCAAGTAACCTATGCGTCCATTCCGGTAACGGAAGAACGCAGCTTCTACCCGTTATCCTCGGCGCAAAAACGACTGTATGTGCTGCATCAGTTTGATCCAAGTGATGTGAACTACAACATGCCGTCGGTGCTGCAAGTGAGTGGTCCGCTGGATGTGAAACGAGTAGAAGATGTGTTCCGTCAATTGATCGCCCGCCATGCGACCTTGCGTACCCGCTTTGAGCTGATCGACAGTGAGCCAATGCAATGGGTTGAGGACACCGTGCCGTTCGAGGTGGAATATACGAAGGTACAAGCAGAGCGTGCAACTACGGATACAGATCAGGACACATCTACAGATTTGGATACAGCTACGGACACGACGGTCAGCCAGGAAGCACAAGAACAGGTCCGGCAGTTTGTGCGTCCGTTCGATCTGAAAGCTGCGCCGCTGCTGCGGGTAGGCTTGGTGGATCTGGGCGCACAAGGAGCAGAGCAGGAATCCCAGCATTTACTCATGCTCGATATGCACCATATCGTTTCGGATGGTGTGTCGATGGAGGTACTGACCAATGAATTTGTCCGCTTGTATGGCGGTGAAGAGCTACCGGCATTGCGGATTCAGTACAAGGATTATGCGGTATGGCAGCAAAGCGAAGCCCACCAGGAGTGGATGCAGCGTCAGGAAGCGTACTGGCTGGGTACCTTCCGGGGCGGCGTGCCTGTGCTGGATCTGGCAACCGACTTTGCCCGTCCGGCGGTGCAGAGTACGGCAGGGGATACGATCGAATTCGGACTGGAGCGTGAAGTTAGCGAACGCCTGAAAGAACTGGCTTCGCAAACAGGTTCAACCTTGTATATGGTGCTGCTGGCGGCGTACACTACGCTCTTGCATAAATACACAGGCCAAGAAGATATCGTAGTCGGCACGCCGATTGCTGGAAGACCGCATGCGGAACTGGAGAGTCTGGTAGGTGTCTTCATCAACACGCTGGCAATCCGAAATTATCCGTCTGGCGACCAATCGTTCATGGATTATCTGCAAGAGGTGAAGGAGCATGCGCTCAGTGCTTATGAGCATCAGGACTATCCTTTTGAAGAGCTGGTTGAAAAGCTGAATTTGACGCGGGATACGAGTCGAAATGCGCTGTTTGACACGATGTTTGAGTTGAAAACATTGGAGCAGCAGGAGTTCGAGCTGGAAGGTCTGACCTTGAATTCATATCCGCTGGAAAATAATACGGCCAAATTTGATCTGAGCTTGGATGCAATAGAGCAGCCAGAAGGCATTCTGTGCCGTCTGGAATACAGCACGGCGCTGTACAAGCCTGAAACGATTGCGCGATTGGCGCAGCATTTTACCGAACTCGTACGTGCAATTACACTGCATCCACAACAGCCACTGGCAGCTTTGGATATGGTACCTGCCGAGGAAAAAGCACAAATCATCTCCGGTTTTGGAAATGTGGGGGTAACGGATTGTGCTGCTGTTGAAGCAGGAGCCTTATTCCATACCTATGTGGAAGAACAGGCACAGCTTGTGCCGGATCGCGTGGCGGTGGTGTACGAGGAGCAGCAGCTTACGTACCGAAAACTGAACGAGCGCGCGAACCAATTGGCGCGGAGATTGCGGAACGAAGGCGTTGGACGCGAGTCGATGGTTGGCATTTTGAGCGAGCGCTCGGTGGATATGCTGGTCGGCGTATTGGCGGTATGGAAAGCCGGAGGTGCATATGTACCGTTAGATGCAGACTATCCGTCCGAACGTATTCGTTTCATGCTGGAGGACAGCGGTGCCACGGTACTGTTGACCCAAACGGGGTTGCAGGAGCGTGCACAGGTCTGGCTGGATGACAGCGAAGCAGCATCCGAATCCGCAGCGAACTTGCGTCTGCATACCGTACTGGCGTTGGACGATGAGTCGCTGTACATCGGAGACACCACCGATATCGAGCCGATTAACGAACCGCAGGATCTGGCATATGTGATCTACACCTCCGGTACAACAGGACGTCCGAAAGGGGTCATGATTGAGCATCACAGCTTGGTGAATACGGCTGCGGCGTATCGTCGGGATTACCGTCTGAACGAGTTCCCAGTACGACTGCTGCAACTAGCAAGCTTCTCCTTCGACGTGTTCGTCGGGGATATTGCGCGGACGCTCTATAACGGCGGCACGATGGTTATTTGTCCGAAAGACGACCGGATTGATTTTAGCCGTTTGTATGACTGGATTCGCGATTACCAGATTACCGTATTCGAATCGACCCCGGCCCTGATCGTACCGTTTATGCAGCATGTGTATGAACAGGGGCTGGACATGAGCAGTCTGGAACTGCTGATTACCAGCTCGGATAGCTGCAGTGTGACGGATTACCGGGTGCTGCAAGAACGATTTGGCGCAGATATCCGCATTATGAACAGCTACGGCGTCACAGAAGCAGCAATCGACTCCAGCTTCTACGATGAAGATCTATCGAAGCTGCCAAGCAGCGGTAATGTGCCGATTGGTCAGGCGTGGCTGAACGCCCGCTTCTACATTGTGGACAGCCAGCTGAATCCAGTGCCGATCGGCGTACTGGGCGAGCTGTGCATTGGCGGAGCTGGAGTGGCACGAGGCTATCTGAATCGTGCAGACCTGACCGCCGAGAAATTCGTAGCGAATCCATATGTGCCGGGTGAACGATTGTACCGCACAGGCGATTTGGCGCGGTGGATGCCGGATGGCAATGTGGACTTTATCGGCCGGATGGATGATCAGGTCAAAATCCGGGGCTTCCGGATTGAACTCGGCGAGGTGGAAGCGCAGCTGCTGACCGTGGACGGCATTCAGAAAGCCATCGTCACCGCCTGGGAAAACGAAGACGGAGACAAGGATTTGTGTGCGTATGTCGTAGCCTCTGAGGCGCTGAATTTGCCCGAGCTGCGCAACCTGCTGCAGCCCAAGCTGCCGGGGTATATGATCCCGACGTATGTCGTACAACTGGATCATTTCCCGCTGACACCAAACGGGAAAATTGACCGCAAAGCGTTGCCTGCGCCGGAAGCGCGCCTTGAAGGAGGCACGGCGTACGTGGCACCGCGGACACTGCTGGAAGAGCAGTTGGTACGTATTTGGCAAAGTGTTTTGAATCACCCGCGGATAGGCATCCAGGATAACTTCTTTGAAGTGGGAGGACATTCTCTGCGCGCGACAACACTGATGGCGAAAATCCATCAGGAGCTGAATTACAAGCTGGCGCTGCGAGATATTTTCCAATATCCGACGATTGAGCAACTGGTGCAGGTGATGGGAGAAGATCAGACACAGCAAACGTATGTATCCATCCCTGTTGCGGAGGAACGTGCATATTATCCGGTTTCCTCGGCGCAAAAACGGATGTACGTGCTGAGTCACCTCGAAGGCGGAGAGGTTAGCTACAATATGCCAGGCGCTTTGATCATTGAAGGTTCCTTGGATAAAACGCGACTGGAGCAAGCCTTCCGCCAGCTGATTGCCCGTCATGAAGCCCTGCGAACTAGATTCGACATGGTGGATGGCGAGGTGATTCAACGGATTGAATCGGGCGTCGCATTCAATGTGGAGCATGTGCAGGCAAGCGAAGAAGAGACCCAGCAGTACGCACAGGACTTTGTACATGCATTTGATCTCGCACAAGCACCGTTGCTGCGGGTTCAGCTGGTGGAAACCGGACCGGAGCGTCACGTCATGCTCTATGACATGCACCATATTATTTCGGATGGCGTGACTGAAGGAATTATCGTGCAGGAGTTCTCTCAATTGTATGAAGGCAAGGAACTGCCGCCCCTGCGCATCCAGTACAAGGACTATGCGGTTTGGCAGCATGCCGATATGCAAAGTGAACGTCTTCGTGAGCAGGAAAGCTACTGGCTGAACACGATGGCTGGTGACATTCCAGCACTGGATATGCCAACGGATTTTGCAAGACCAGCCGTACAGCGTCTAGAAGGAGCTCGATTGGAATTTGCGATCAGCTTGGAGGACAGCGAGCAGTTGAAACAGCTGGCCGCGCAAACGGGATCGACCTTGTACATGGTGTTGCTGGCCGCGTATAGCACGCTCTTGCATAAATATTCGGGGCAGGAGGATATTATCGTCGGCACGCCGATTGCCGGAAGACCGCATGCGGAACTGGAAGGCTTGGTAGGCGTATTCCTCAACACGCTGGCGATCCGCAATTATCCGGCTGGCGACAAAACGTTCCTGGATTATCTGCAAGAGGTCAAAGAGCATGCGCTCAGTGCTTATGAGCATCAGGAATATCCTTTTGAAGAACTGGTTGAAAAGCTGAATTTAACGCGGGATACGAGCCGGAATGCGCTGTTTGACACGATGTTTGAGCTGAAAACATTTGAACAGCAGGAGTTCGAGCTGGAGGGTCTGACCTTTAAAACGTATCCGACGGACAATCATACGGCCAAATTTGATCTGACCTTGGATGCAGTGGAGCAGCCGGAAGGCATTCTGTGCAGTCTGGAATACAGCACGGCGCTGTACAAGGCTGAGACCATCGCGCGATTGGCACAGCATTTTACCGAACTTGTACGTGCAATTACCCTTCATCCACAGCAGCCACTGGCAACTTTGGATATGGTAACTGTCGAGGAAAAGGCACAAATCATCTACGGTTTTGGAGATGTGGGAGTATCGGATGTTGCTGCTGTTGAAGCAGGAGCCTTGTTCCATACCTATGTGGAAGAACAGGCGCAGCTTGTACCAGATCACGTGGCGGTGGTGTACGAAGAGCAGCAGCTTACGTACCGCACACTGAACGAGCGTGCGAACCAATTGGCCCGTAGACTGCGGAATGAAGGTATTGGCCGCGAGTCGATGGTCGGCATTTTGAGTGAACGTTCGGTAGACATGCTGGTCGGCGTGTTGGCAGTGTGGAAAGCTGGTGGCGCATATGTGCCGCTAGACGCAGATTATCCGTCCGAACGTATTCGTTTCATGCTGGAGGACAGCGGTGCGACGGTACTGTTGACCCAAACGGGGTTGCAGGAGCGTGCACAGGTCTGGCTGGATGAAAGCGAAGCAGCATCCGAGCCGGCAACAGGGCTGCGTCTGCATACCGTACTGGCGTTGGACAATGAGTCGCTGTACACCGGGGATACCGCTGATGTAGAGCACATCAACGAACCGCAGGATCTGGCGTATGTGATCTACACCTCCGGTACAACGGGACGTCCGAAGGGCGTCATGATTGAGCATCGCAGCTTGGTGAATACGGCTGCGGCATACCGTCGGGATTACCGTCTGAACCAGTTCCCGGTACGGTTGCTGCAACTGGCGAGCTTCTCCTTCGACGTGTTCGTCGGGGATATCGCGCGGACGCTTTATAACGGCGGAACGATGGTTATCTGTCCGAAAGACGATCGCATCGACCCAAGCCGTCTATATGGCTGGATTCGCGACTACCAGATTACGGTGTTCGAATCGACCCCGGCCCTGATCGTACCGTTTATGCAGCATGTATATGAACAGGGACTGGACATGAGCAGTCTGGAATTGCTGATCACCAGCTCGGATAGCTGTAGCGTGACGGATTACCGGGTACTGCAAGAACGATTTGGCGCAGATATTCGCATTATGAACAGCTACGGCGTCACGGAAGCGGCGATTGACTCTAGCTTCTACGACGAAGAACTGTCGAAGCTGCCGGACAGCGGCAATGTGCCGATTGGCCAGGCGTGGCTGAACGCGCGCTTCTACATCGTGGACAGCCAGCTGAATCCGGTGCCGATCGGTGTACTGGGTGAGCTGTGTATTGGCGGTGCCGGGGTGGCACGAGGCTACCTGAACCGTGCAGAACTGACGGCCGAGAAATTTTTAGCGAACCCGTACGTACCGGGTGAACGATTGTACCGCACAGGCGACTTGGCGCGGTGGATGCCGGACGGCAATGTGGACTTTATCGGCCGGATGGATTATCAAGTGAAAATCCGCGGCTACCGGATCGAGCTGGGCGAGATTGAAACGGCGATCCAGCGGGTGCCAGGCGTGCGTCAAGCAGTAGTCATCGACCGGACGGATGAGCGTGGACACAAGTACTTGTGCGGATACATCACGGGAGAAGCCGAGCTGCGGATCGAGGAGGTACAGGCCGAACTGGAAGCCGGGCTGCCAGCGCACATGGTGCCAGCACGTTTGATGCGACTGGAGACGATCCCCCTGACGAGCAACGGCAAAATCGACCGCAAGGCCTTACCGGAACCGGAAGGAAGCATCCATACCGGTGCAGCCTATGTGGCACCGCGTACCACGGTGGAGCAAGTACTGGCTGCGGTATGGGCCGGAGTACTCGGCGTGGAAGCGGTAGGCACGCAGGATAACTTCTTCGAGCTGGGTGGCGATTCGATCAAGGCCTTGCAAGTATCCTCCCGATTGCTGCAAGCAGGTTATCGACTGGAGATGAAAGACCTGTTCAGTCATCCAACCGTGTCTGCCTTGGCACTGAAAGTTCAATCGGTGACCCGATTGGCGGATCAGAGCGAAGTGGTGGGCGCTGTGAAACTGACACCCGTTCAACAATGGTTCTTTGAGCAGAACCTGACGGATGCTCATCATCATAACCAGTCCATTATGCTGCATAGCAAGGACGGTTTTGATGAACCGGCATTGCGCACGGCGATGGATCAAATCGTTAGCCATCACGACGCACTGCGTATCATTTTCCGTCCTAGTGAGCACGGTTATGAAGCCTGGAACCGCGCGGTCGGTGAGGGCGAGCTGTATACGCTGGATCGGGCCGACTTCAGAAATGAGTCTGAGGTGTCTACGGCGATCGAGGCTAAAGTGAATGAAATTCAGGCGGGTATTCAGTTAAGCGAAGGACCGCTGGTGAAACTGGGGCTGTTCCATTGCCCAGATGGTGATCATTTGCTGATGGCGATTCATCACTTGGTGGTGGATACCGTATCTTGGCGCATTTTGTTCGAGGATATTACAACCGCCTACGAGCAGGCATTGAACGGACAAGCGGCTCGTCTTCCGCACAAAACGGATTCGTTCCGCATCTGGGCGGATGGGCAGTCTCAATATGCGAACAGTCCGGCCATGGCAGCAGAACTCGCATTCTGGCAGGAAATGGAACAAGGCGTATATCAGCCGCTTCCAAAAGACGAGTCCCCTTCTCATTCCTTAAATAGGGACAGCGAGAACATTACAGTTACGTGGACAGCTCAGGAAACGGAGCAGCTGTTAAAACAGGCGCATCGTGCCTACAACACGGAGATGAATGATTTGCTGCTTACCGCATTGGGACTGACGATTCATCGCTGGGCGGGCCTGGAACGAGTGCTCGTGAGCCTGGAAGGTCATGGACGGGAGTCCATTCTGCCAGAACTGGATATTACGCGCACCGTGGGTTGGTTTACGACCCAATTCCCGGTTGTGCTGGATATGAGCGTGGGGCAAGACCTTTCACAGCGCATCAAACAGGTGAAAGAAGGACTACGCCGCATTCCGCAAAAGGGCATTGGCTACGGTATGTTGAGATACCTGTCCACAGCACGTGAGCAAGAGCGTTTTGTAACCGAGCCTGAAATCAGCTTTAACTATTTGGGACAATTTGATCAAGATATGCAAAATCAATCCATTGGCGTATCTCCTTACGCTAGCGGTGCAGAGCTTAGCGCCCATGCAGCCAGATCGCACACGCTGGATATGAACGGACTGATTTCGGAAGGCGAACTGCAATTGACGATCAGCTACAGCAAGCAGGAATATCGTCGTGAAACGATGGAGCAGCTAGCTGAAGCGTTCCGAATCAGTTTGCAGGAAATCATTACGCATTGCACAAGCCGCAAACAGCAAGAGCTGACGCCAAGCGATGTCATGCTGAAACATGTAACCATGGCCGAGTTGGATCAATTGGTCGAGCGGACTCGTGACATCGGGGAACTGGAGAATGTCTATGCGCTGACGCCGATGCAAAAAGGCATGTTGTTCCATAGTCTGATGGATGCAGCGTCAGGTGCTTATTTTGAACAAACGACCTTTGATTTGCACGGACGCTTCCAAGCGGATATTTTCCAAGACAGCTTGAATCATTTGGCACAGCGGCATGAGATATTTAGAGCCAATTTCATCAGCGGTTGGCAGGATGAGCCTGTGCAGGTTATTTTCCGACGCAAGGAGGTTGGTTTTAGATGTGAAGATTTGCGTCATCTGAATGAGCAGGAGCGTGACGCGTATGTGAAGGAATTTATTCGCAAGGACAAGGCAGCCGGATTCGATTTGTCCCGGGATGCGTTGATGCGCGTGGCGATTTTACGAACAGGTGATGAGGATTATTATTTTGTGTGGAGCTCTCATCACATCTTGATGGATGGCTGGTGTGTGGCGTTAGTCACGGATGAGGTGTTTGAGGCTTATTTTGCAGCCGTGGAGCATAGACAGCCGAAGCTTGCCCCCGTGACTCCATACAGTCAGTATATTGAGTGGCTTGAAGCACAGGATGTAGAAGCAGCAGCTTCCTACTGGAAGGATTATTTGCTCGGCTATGATCAGCAAACTTCGATTCCGACCGGAAAAGCAGGCGTGAAAGCGGACGGTGCACAATTTGAGCATATCCTGTGCGATCTCGGCAAGGACTTGACCGGACGTATGGAAATGGTGGCCAAGCAGCACCACGTGACCGCGAATACATTGCTGCAAACAGCCTGGGGCTTGCTGCTCCAAAAGTACAACGGTAGTGACGACGCTGTTTTTGGCGGTGTAGTGTCTGGTCGTCCAGCGGATATTACGGGGATCGAAAATATGGTGGGCTTGTTCATTAACACCATTCCAATACGTATCCGCAGTGGGGCTGAGGACACCTTTGCTGACATGATCAGAACGAATCAACAGCAGGCGCTGACTTCTCAAGATTATGAAACGTATCCGCTGTATGAAATTCAAGCCTTGAGCGAGCAAAAGCAAGATCTGATCAACCACATTATCGTGTTTGAAAACTATCCGGTGGAGGAGCAGGTCGAGCAACTTGGCGAAGGTGCAGCGTCGGATTTTGAAATTCGCAATGCCGGCATGATTGAACAAACCAACTATGATTTCAATCTGGTCGTCATGCCGCTGGAAGCGATGAAAATCCGATTTGAATACAATGCGAAGCGATATGATCGAGAAGCTGTTGAACGGACTCAGGGCCATCTGATACAGCTGTTGGAGCAGGTGGTGGCGAAGCCGGACATTCGAGTGCATGAGCTGGATATGGTAAGTGAGCAGGAGCGCGAGCAAATTCTCAGCGTATGGGGCAATACAGCTGCTGAGTATCCAAGCGAGCAAACGATTCATGGCTTGTTCGAGACACAAACGGCGCAGACACCGGAACAGCCAGCGTTGTTCTTCGAAGGAGAGCAGTTGACCTATCGCGAGCTGAATGAACGCGCCAATCGTCTGGCTCGTACCTTGCGTAGTCAAGGCGTGACGAAGGATCGATTGGTGGGTCTAATGACCGAGCGTTCGGTAGACTTGATCGTGGGGATCTTAGGCATTTTGAAAGCCGGGGGTGCATATGTGCCCATCGATCCGACGTATCCGGAGGAGCGTATCTGCTACATGCTGGACGACTCGGGTGCGAAGCTATTGTTAACGCAAAGCCATCTGGTGGATAAAGTGGCTTTCGACGGTAACGTGCTGGTGCTGAATGGGGAGCAAACGGTGTACCACGAGGATGGTTCCAATCTGGAGCCGTGGTCCGGTCCGAACGATCTAGCCTATGTGATTTATACGTCAGGGACCACGGGGCAGCCGAAGGGTGTTATGTTGGAGCATCGCGGTCTATGCAATCTGAAAACGTATTTTGATCAGACGCTCAAGATCCGCACGTCGGATCATACGTTGCTGTTCGCCAGCTATTCGTTTGATGCGGCTTGCTGGGAAATCTTCCAGGCGCTGTTCTGCGGAGCCACGTTGTATGTGCCAACGTCAGAGACGATTTTGGACTATGAGAGATTCGAGCATTACATGACAGAACATCAGATTACGGTGGCGACATTGCCACCGACCTATGCGGTGTATCTGGAGCCGGAGCGGATGCCAAACCTGCGTATTCTGTTCACTGCGGGTTCTGCATCTTCAACAGAATTGGTGTACAAGTGGAAGGATCAGGTCGCGTACTACAATGGCTACGGTCCAACTGAAAACTCGGTGGCGACATCCATCTGGCCGGTATCCGAGGATGAGAGAGCCGGACAACTGATTTCCATCGGACGCCCTGTGCCGAATCATCGGGTATACATGGTGGATGTGCATGGACATTTGGCTCCGGTGGGCGTAGCGGGTGAGCTGTGCGTGTCCGGTCCGGGTCTGGCTCGGGGTTATCTGGATCGTCCAGAGCTGACGGCTGAGAAATTTGTACCAAATCCGTTTGCGGCTGGTGAAGCCGGCTACGAACGAATGTACCGTACGGGTGACTTGGCGAGATGGATGCCAGACGGCAACATCGAATATTTGGGCCGGATCGACCATCAGGTGAAAATCCGGGGCTATCGGATCGAGCTGGGCGAGGTCGAGGCACAAATTTTGAAGGTGGAGGACGTACAAGAGGTCATCGTACTGGCCCAGTCAGACGAACAGGGGCAAAACCAACTGGTGGCGTACTATGTTGCTGAACGGGAAGTGAGCGCTGGTGAGCTGCGCAGCTTACTGGGCGAGGAGCTTCCAAACTACATGGTGCCTTCGTATTTGGTGCAGCTGGAGCAGATGCCGTTGACACCGAATGGTAAAATCGACCGCAAGGCACTGCCAACACCGGAAGGCAACCTGCAAAGCGGAGCCGATTATGTAGCACCGCGGACATGGGTGGAAGTGAAGCTGGCGCAAATTTGGCAGGATGTGCTGGGTCTGGCGCAGGTCGGTGTGAAGGAAAACTTCTTCGAGATTGGCGGACACTCGCTGCGGGCGACGACGCTGGCCTCGAAGATTCACAAGGAGATGAACAAGCCGCTTCCACTACGCAGTATTTTTGAAGCGCCAACGATTGAACAACTGGCAGCGGTCATGGAAGGTTTGGATCAAGTGGCGTATGCGTCCATTCCGGTGACGGAAGAACGCAGCTTCTACCCGCTTTCCTCGGCGCAAAAACGACTGTATGTGCTGCATCAGTTCGACCCGAATGATGTGAACTACAACATGCCGTCAGTGCTGCAAGTGAGTGGTCCGTTGGACGTGAAGCGAGTGGAGGACGTGTTCCGTCAACTGATCGCCCGCCATGCAACGTTGCGTACCCGCTTTGAGCTGGTGGACAGTGAGCCGGTGCAATGGATTGAGGACACCGTGCCGTTCGAGGTGGAGTATACGAAGGTACAGGTAGAGGGTGCAACTGCGGACACGATGGTCAGTCAGGAAGCACAAGAACGTGTGCAACAGTTTGTACGTCCGTTCGATCTGCAATCCGCTCCGCTGCTGCGGGTAGGCTTGGTAGATTTGGGTGTACAAGGAACCGAGCAGGAACTACAGCATTTGCTCATGCTCGATATGCACCATATCGTCTCGGATGGTGTGTCCATGGGAGTACTGACCGATGAATTTGTCCGCTTATACGACGGTGAAGAGCTTTCCCCATTGCGTATACAGTACAAGGATTATGCGGTATGGCAGCAAAGCGAAGCCCATCAAGAGTGGATGCAACGTCAGGAAGCGTACTGGCTCGACACCTTCCGGGGTGAACTGCCTGTGCTGGATCTACCGACGGACTTTGCCCGTCCGTCGGTACGAAGTACGGCAGGCGATACGGTGGTGTTCGGGCTGGAGCGTGAAGCTAGCGAACGCCTGAAGGAACTGGCGGCGCACACAGGCTCTACGCTGTATATGGTGCTGCTGGCTGCATACACCGCGCTCTTACACCAATACAGCGGGCAAGAAGATATTGTAGTCGGCACACCGATTGCAGGACGACCGCATGCAGATTTGGAACCGATCCTCGGGATGTTCGTCGGTACGTTGGCATTACGAAACTATCCGACAGCGGAACATACCTTCCGCAGCTACGTGGAAGAAGTGAAAGTTTGTGCTCTGCAAGCCTATGAACATCAGGACTACCCATTTGAGGAACTGGTGGAAAAGTTAAATGTGAAGCGGGATATGAGTCGCCATCCGCTGTTCGATACGATGTTTACCCTGCAAACCACCGAGGAAGGCGAACTGCAACTGGCAGATCTGAGCTTCCGTCCATACGGCTTGGAGCAAACGCCAGCGAAGTTTGATTTGACGCTGGAAGCCAGAGAGGAAGAGGCAGGTATCCAGTTCGGATTGCAGTATGCAACTGCGTTGTACGAGCGCGAAACGGTAGAACGGATGACGCGTCACTTTGTTCGCTTGGCCGAAGCCGTGGCGGCGAACCCGGATGCGAAGCTGGGTGAGCTGGAGTTGATTACGGCAGAAGAAACCGAGCAGATTCTGAAGGTGTTCAATGATCCGAATGCGCACAGCCTGCTTGGAGCATTACAAGGCCGTTCGCTCAGCGAACGCTTTGAAGAGCAGGCTGAGCGCAACCCTGAGCGGATAGCAGTTGTGTCTGGAGCCACCGCGATGACCTATGCCGAGCTGAATGAGCGTGCGAACCAATTGGCTCGTGTGTTACGAGCCAAAGGGGTCGAAGCAGATCAACCGGTTGGCGTATTGCTGGAACGTTCTGCGGATATTCTGGTGAGCATTCTGGGGGTACTTAAGGCCGGAGGCGCATATGTGCCGATGGATACGATGTATCCACAGGAGCGCATCGACTACATGCTCCAAGACAGTGGGGCCAAGGTCGTGATTACAAGCAGAGTCGCCAACCTGTCGCTCAGCTTGCCATCCCTAGTACAAGCTGTAGTTCTTGACGACGAGGACGTTCAAGCTCAGTTGGGAGCACAGGATGCGAGCAATCTAATCCCTGTCGCCCGCCCGCATCACCTGGCCTATATGATTTACACGTCAGGCACCACCGGTCAGCCGAAAGGGGTCATGATCGAGCAGGGCAGTGTTAGCAATCTGGTAGATGCTTTATTGGAGCGAGTATACAGCCGTTATGAACAGCCGCTTCATGTTGCATGGCTGTCGGCATTTGTATTTGACGCTTCAGTGAAGCAAATCTTTGCCAGCTTGCTGTTAGGCCACACCCTGCACGTGGTGTCCCGTGACGTCAGTCTGAGCGGAGAGCATTTGATCGCCTACTACCGCACGCACCGGATTGATCTGTCGGACGGCACACCTGCGCATCTGCATATTTTGAACGAAAGCGTCAATGTGACGGAAGCGCCGGAAGTGAAGCATTACCTGATCGGTGGCGAAGCATTATCCGTGCAGCTGGTAAATGTGTTCCTGCACAAGTGGTCCGGGTATCATCCGGTCATTACGAACGTGTATGGTCCGACCGAAACCACGGTAGATGCGACTGCTTATACGGTTGAAGATGTAGAGTCCCTGAACGTACTGCTGGAAAAAGGGGAGCATACGGTATCTATCGGAACGCCGATAGCGAACCAGTCTGTGTACATCTTGAACAGCCAGCAACAGCTGGTGCCGATCGGTATCGCAGGTGAGCTTTATATCGGAGGTGCAGGTGTCGGACGAGGATACCTGAACTTGCCGGAGCTGACGGCAGAGAAGTTCGTCCCGAATCCGTTCGCTGATGCAGCCGATCAAGCGGACAGCACTCACGCAAACCGGATGTACCGGACGGGCGACCTGGCACGGTGGTTGCCAGACGGCAGCATTGAGTATTTGGGCCGGATCGACCACCAGGTGAAAATCCGGGGTTACCGGATCGAGCTGGGCGAAGTGGAAGCGCAGCTGCTGACCGTGGCCGGCATTCAGAAAGCCGTGGTCACAGCATGGGAAAACGAAGACGGACACAAGGACCTGTGTGCCTACATCATAGCTTCAGAGTCCCTGAGTTTGCCGGAGCTGCGCAATGCGCTGCAGCCGAAGCTGCCGGATTACATGATCCCGACGTATGTGGTACAACTGGATCGTTTCCCGCTGACACCGAACGGGAAAATCGACCG
This sequence comes from Paenibacillus sp. FSL H8-0168, assembly GCF_038592955.1. Taxonomy (NCBI): domain Bacteria; kingdom Bacillati; phylum Bacillota; class Bacilli; order Caryophanales; family Paenibacillaceae; genus Paenibacillus; species Paenibacillus sp. FSL H8-0168. The sequence continues at coordinate 2,608,962 of NZ_CP151948.1, forward strand.
CAAAGCGTTGCCGGCACCGGAAGCACGTCTCGAAGGAGGCCAGGAGTACGTTGCACCGCGGACGCCGCTGGAAGCCAAACTAGCCCAAATCTGGCAGGATGTCTTGAAGCTGTCCACCGTAGGAGTCACCGACTCATTCTTTGACGTGGGTGGGCACTCCCTGCGGGCAACGACGCTGGTGGCCAAAATCCATCAGGAACTGGACAGCCGGATTACGCTGCGTGAGGTGTTCCAACACTTTACGATTGAGCAGCAAGCCCAGCTCATAGCTACGCACGGCACAGACACCTATACGATGATCCCTGCGGCGGCGAAACAGGCGTACTACCCGGTTTCCTCGGCTCAAAAACGACTGTACATTTTGAGCCATCTGGAAGGTGGGGATCTTAGCTACAATATGCCGGGTGTATTAACCGTAGAGGGACCGCTTCAGGCCGATCGGCTGGAGGATGCGTTCCGTCAGTTAATAGCCCGCCATGAAACGTTGCGGACTTCCTTTGAAATGGTGGAAGGCGAGGTCGTTCAGCGGGTGTACGATCAAGTGGAGTTTGCAGTAGAGCACTTGCAGGCCAGGGAGTCCGAAGCCGAAGCCTATATCGGGTCCTTTGTACGCAGCTTTGATCTTCGTCAGGCACCACTGCTGCGTGTCCGTCTCCTTCAAACTGGACCAGAGCGCCATCTCCTGATGTACGACATGCACCATATTATTTCGGACGGTGTATCGTCTAACAATATCGTGCAGGAGCTGGTACAACTGTACGAGGGACAGGCATTGGAGCCGTTACAAATTCAGTACAAGGACTATGCCGTGTGGCAGCAGCAGGAGATGCAGCGTGAATCATACCAACGCCGGGAACACTTCTGGCTGGAGCATTTAGCCGGAGAATTGCCGGTACTGGATTTGCCGATTGCTTATCCTAGACCTGCTGTTCGCAGCTTCGAGGGTGCGATGTATGAATTTACAGTGGACGCGAATGTATCCGAGCAACTGCACCGAATTGCGGCACAGACCGGAAGCACGCTGTACATGGTGCTATTGAGCGCCTACACCGTTCTGTTGTCCAAATATAGCGGTCAGGACGATTTAATCATCGGTACGCCGGTAGCAGGCCGCTTGTTGCCTGAGCTGGAGCCACTGATCGGAATGTTCGTCAATACGCTAGCCATCCGGCATCAGCCGAAGGGCAACCAAACGTTCCACAACTACTTGCTAGAAGCCAGAGATCGTACGCTGCAAGCCTTCGAGCATCAAGATTATCCACTGGAAGAGTTGGTGGAAAAGCTGGATGTAGCACGGGATGCAAGCCGTAACCCGTTGTTTGACACCATGTTTGTACTGCAAAATACAGAGTCGCAGGAAACGAGGCTAGAAACGCTGTCCTTTAGTCCATATGTTCAGGAGCATCGTATCTCCAAATTCGATTTGACCTTGTCTATGAGTGATGAAGACGGGGTGATCAAGGGTTCCTTTGAATATTGCACGAAGCTGTTTGCGGCCGACGCAATAGAACGATTAACGAGAGATTTGATAGCGATTCTATCCCAAGTCACAGCAAACCCAGATGTACTGCTAAGCGACATTCAGGTGAACTCAGACGAGCAGCCGGAAGGTTTTTCACCGGATTCCATCGACTTTGTTTTTTAAAATCAGTTTCTAAATCAGTTTTCTAAATGTAATGAATTCACTTTGCGTGTGCAGAGGGCGGCGGCTTGTCCGACTGCCCTTGCCTGCAAAGTATTCTTTTTCTGACACAACGCTCATGTACGTAACAACGCACCATCCAACCGGGGGAACAGGCCCCGAGAAGCAGGAGGGATGTCATTGAAAGCCTTATTTGAGAAAGAAAAAAATTACTGGAGTCATAAGCTGGAATCTGAGGATCATATCATCTGTCTTCCATATACTAACAACGTGTCCAAAAGTACAACTGCAACGAGTTTAAATTCCCACACATACACACTCACATTTCCAACTGAAATTTCCAAAAGAATATCATCTATAACAGGTGGCGCTCCATGGGCCGTGTTTATGGTCCTGCTTGCTGGAGTAGAGAGCTTATTGCATAAATACACATGTGAGGAACGTGTGCTGCTGGGCATTCCGGTAGCCAAGTCTAGCAACGGTGCTACAAAGCCGATCAACCATCTGCTTTTATTGAAAAATACGCTGGATTCCAGCACAACCTTCAAAGCCTTGCTGTCTCAAATCAAAACCTCTGTCGGCGAAGCTATTGAACATCAAAACATTCCTTTTTGGAACTATTCTGAATTACTTGACATTCAACGTAATGAGGATGGAAAGCCTCTTATTCACACCACAGTATCCTTGCAAAATATTCATATTTTTGATTTTTTGAATCACGTACAATCTGAACTAGATTTCCAGTTTCAATGGGAAAATGAAGCAGTCTCCCTGAACGTAAAGTATAATAGCGACCGTTATAGCGAGACGACGATTGAGCACTTTGTTGAGCAGCTTCTGCGGCTGTACACTATTGTTTTGCAGCAGCCAGAGTTGGCGATTTCCACAGCACAAGTGCTGTCAGAGCAAGAAGTAGAGCAGCTGCTCCATACCTTCAACGATACAAATGTGGATTATCCACGTCATGCGTCTATTCATGAATTGTTCGAGAAACAGGTGAAGCAGACACCACAGCAGGTGGCGGTAGTGTGTGGGCAAGATAGCCTAACCTATGCAGAATTGAATGAAAAGGCCAACCGACTGGCTCATTCTTTACGTAAGCAGGGAATCCGCACCGAGCAGACGGTCGGCATTGTAGCTGAACGCTCGATTGAGATGATTGTCGGTATGCTCGGAATTCTCAAAGCAGGTGGAGCGTATGTACCTATTGATTCTGATTACCCGGATGAGCGTGTACGCTATTTACTGAAGGATTCCGGTGCGGACATACTGCTCGTGCAGCGAATGGAACATCGGCCCACTGATTTTAAGGGAAGGGTGCTTGACCTTAGCGATGCTGCAATTTATGGAACGGATGATGCTGATCGTTACGATCCCATTTTGCCGAATGATCACGGAACGAATACTGATCCGGGATACGTGGACTGCCTAGATCCGTTCTACTCCATTTCCGCCAGTCCCGAACTTGCTTCTACGACAACCATACAACCAGAAAACATGCAACCCAAAGCTACGCAATCAGAACAAGCAAAACAAATACAGCAGACTTATGCAGCTAAAGAACAACCGAAGGCGAGCGCAGCTGATTGCTTGGCCTATATTATGTACACCTCAGGGACTACAGGCCAGCCCAAAGGGGTTATGGTGGAGCACCGTAATGTCGTGCGTTTGGTGACAAATACAAACTATGCACGCTTGAATGCCGACACACGCATTTTGCAGACCGGGTCTGTTGTCTTTGACGCGTCCACCTTCGAAATTTGGGGTGCGCTATTGAACGGTGGACAGCTTGTGCTGGTGAGTCAGGATGTTATTTTGGACGCGCCCAAGCTCAAGGAAGTTGTTCGCAATCACGGCATTACCACGATGTGGCTGACCGCACCACTCTTTAATCAGCTATCCCAGCAGGACTTGGAACTATTTGAGGGAATGCAGGAGCTGTTGGTCGGTGGTGATGTGCTGTCCGTACCGCATATTAACCGGGTATTGGAGGCCCATCCGAATCTACATATTATTAACGGCTACGGTCCGACGGAAAATACGACCTTTTCCACCACACATGCCATTACCGGCGTTCAATCGGCATCTGTGCCCATTGGTAGCCCGATCCATAACTCGACGGCATATGTTGTGGACGGTTCGATGCAGCTCCAGCCTGTTGGAGCGTGGGGAGAACTGATCGTCGGCGGTGACGGGGTGGCTCGCGGATACCGCAACCGCCCAGAACTGACGACCGAAAAGTTCATTGACAGTCCGTTCCGTGGCGGCGAACGCTGCTATCGAACAGGGGACCTGGTGCGTTGGAATGCGGACGGGACGCTGGAATATAAGGGACGAATCGACGCGCAGGTGAAAATTCGAGGCTACCGGATTGAGCTGGGCGAGGTGGAAGCACAGCTGTTGAAGCTGGAGGCAGTCCGAGAAGCTGTTGTAATTGCACATGAAGATGAGCAGGGGCAAAAGCTGCTCTGCGCATATGTGGTCACCCATGCGGAAGTAGCGACAAGTGAGCTGCGTAGTGCTTTGAGCCAGGAGCTACCGGGCTACATGGTACCGTCGTATTTTGTGCAGCTGGAGCAATTGCCACTGACGCCCAATGGCAAGGTGGATCGCCGAGCGTTGCCACAACCAGAGGGAGGTGTGAGCTCAGGCGCAGAATATGTACCTCCTCAAAATCAATTACAAGCACAACTGGCTAGCATCTGGAAAGATGTGCTGGAGCTTGAGCGCATTGGGATTAAGGATAACTTTTTTGAGGCAGGAGGACATTCCCTGCGGGCGACACATGTCATATCACTCATCTATAAGGAATTGCATAAAAATGTGCAGCTAAAGGATCTGTTCCAGCATCCGACAATTGAACAGCTGGCGCAGGTTATTGAAGCACTGGAGCAAACCACCTATGAATCCATCCCTGTTACGGAGAATAAGCCATTTTATGCGGTTTCTTCAGCTCAAAAACGGATGTATATTCTCAATCAGCTTGATGGAGCGGGAATTAGCTATAACATACCTGGTGCCCTGACTCTGACCGGTTCACTTGATCACAAGGCACTGGATAACGCGTTCCGTCAGCTTATTGACCGCCATGAAACATTGCGCACAAGTTTTGAGACCATGAACGGTGAACCTGTCCAGCGAGTACATGACGAGGTTCCTTTTTGCATGGAATTGACCTATGCTCACGGAGCTACCCCAAAGGAAACGGATGAGCTGGTACGTAACTTTGTCCAACCATTCGATCTGGGGCAGGCCCCGTTATTCCGAGTTGGTTTGATTGAAACAGACCCAGAGCATCATATTTTGCTCATGGACATGCATCATATCATTTCGGACGGCACCTCTATAAATGTACTAATTCAGGACTTTATTCATTTATATGCAGGCGACACGCTGCCATCGCTACGCATTCAGTATAAAGACTACGCCGCTTGGCAACAGAAGCAGCAGCAAAGTGAACGCTACCGGGAACAGGAAAACTACTGGCTCAATACCTTCGCAGGAGAGCTACCTGTGCTTGATCTACCGACTGATTATCCACGCCCAGCGGTGAGAAGCTTTGAAGGAGATGTGCTGGAATTTACGCTTGACCAACGGCAAAGCGAAGGCTTAAAAAGCATAGCGGTGCAGACGGAATCGACATTATATATGGTGCTGTTGGCTGCCTATTCGGCTTTGCTTAGCCACTATAGCGGGCAGGAGGATATTATTGTCGGTTCGCCAATTGCAGGGCGGCCCCATGCGGATCTTGGCAGTCTGATCGGGATGTTCGTGAATACACTGGCAATCCGTAATTATCCAGAAGGCGGGAAAACGTTCCGTGATTATGTGTTGGAGGTCAAGGAAAACGCGTTAAAGGCTTTTGAACATCAGGATTATCCGTTTGAAGAGCTGGTGGAGAAGCTGGGCGTGGATCGAGATTTAAGCCGTAATCCGTTATTTGATACCATGTTTGCACTGCAAAATCTAGAGCAAAAAGAGCAGCAGCTGGCAGGGCTGCAACTGGCATCCTATCCAAGTGAACAAACGACCGCCAAATTTGATTTAAGTCTGTTCGCAGTGGAGGATGGAGATCAAATTTCCTGTGCTCTTCAATACGGAACTCGGCTGTACAAACGGGAAACCATTGAACGACTGACTGAACATTTGCAGCAGCTTATCAATGCGGTTATTGAACAGCCGGATATCGTTCTTTCGGCTATTGAAATGGTTTCGGCCCAAGAAAAAGAGCTGCTTGTGCAGAGATTCAATGATACGGTAGCAGACTATCCGTATCCACGAGATCAAGCACTGCATGTGCTGTTCGAGGAACAGGTAGCGCAATCACCAGATCGGCTGGCCGTCACCTTTGCGGACATGCAGCTTACCTACCGCGAGCTGAATGAACGTGCCGACCGTCTGGCACGCATACTCGCTTCCCATGGGATACAGCGCGGGTCCGAGCCAGAGACACAGCGAGTAGCCATTATGGCTGAACGCTCCATTGAAATGGTCGTCGGTATGCTGGCGATTTTGAAGGTCGGAGGGGCTTACGTTCCCATTGATCCCGATTATCCTGAGGAGCGTATCCGTTATTTACTGGAGGATTCCAGTGCGGGGCTGTTACTGTTACAGCGACGTGAGCAGATGCCTTTTGAACCCGGCATTCCGGTCATTGATTTGAGTGATGAACAACGATGGAATAGCAAATCTGAATGTGACGCTCATACCGATGGAACAATTGCGATTACAACAGTGGGATCTTCCTCAGATCTTGCGTATGTGATCTACACTTCTGGTACGACAGGCAAACCGAAGGGCGTGATGATTGAGCACCGTAATGTCGTGCGTCTAGTGAAAAACAAAAGCTATGCCATGCTTGATGAAAATACACGTATGCTGCAATTGGGCGCAGTTGTGTTCGATGCCTCCACATTTGAAATTTGGGGAACGCTGCTGAACGGGGGACAACTGTATGTGGTAAGTCATGATACTATTCTGGATTCCTCCAAGCTCAAGCAGGCGATTGACAAGTATCGTGTTAACACGATGTTCATGACCACGGCTTTATTCAATCAGTATTCGCAGCAAGAAATCGGAGTGTTTGCGTCCTTGAAGGAGTTGCTCGTGGGTGGTGATGTGTTGTCTGTACCACACGTCAATCGTGTGTTGAAGGAGTACCCGCAGCTTCGCCTGGCCAATATTTATGGGCCGACGGAGAACACCACCTTTTCCACCATCTATGACATTACAGAACCGCAAACCCAGGCTATTCCCATTGGACGTCCAATTGATCACTCGACCGCTTATGTGGTCAATCGTTCGTTGAAGCTGCAACCTATCGGAGCCTGGGGAGAGTTGATCGTCGGTGGCGACGGTGTTGGGCGAGGATATCTGAATCGGCCCGAGCTTACGGCGGAAAAATTTATTGAAAGTCCATTCCGGTCTGGAGAATATTGCTATCGTACAGGAGACTTAGTGCGTTGGCGTGCTGATGGTGTACTGGAGTACAAGGGAAGAATGGATGAACAGGTCAAAATTCGCGGCTACCGCATTGAACTGGGTGAAATTGAAACCCGATTGTCCACAATTCCAGGTGTGAAGGAATCGGTTGTTACCGTGCGGCAGGATGATCACGGACAAAAACAGCTGTGTGCCTATTTTGCAACAGACAGTGAATTGAGCGCCAGCGACTTACGTAACATTTTGTCGCAGGATCTGCCTGGCTATATGGTGCCGTCCTACTTTGTGCAGCTCTCCAGACTGCCTTTGACGCTGAATGGCAAAGTAGACCGTAGGGCACTGCCCGCACCTGAGCACAATCTCGATACAGGTATGGATTATGTGGCACCCGAGACGGATGTCCAACAGGCACTGGCTACGGCTTGGGGAGCCATTCTTGGTATCCCGAAAGTCGGAATACAGGATAACTTTTTCCATTTGGGTGGTGACTCCATCAAGGCCATCCAAGTATCGTCCCGCTTGTTTCAGGCTGGATACAAGCTGGAAATGAAGGATTTGTTCAAATACCCGACAATTGCGGGACTAAGCACATATATTCAGCCTGTTAACCGAATAGCCGAGCAGGGCGAGGTTACAGGAAATGTAGTGCTTACACCGATTCAGCGCTGGTTTTTTGAACAGCCAACGGAAGAACCACACTATTTTAACCAATCTGTCATGCTCTATCGTCAGGAAGGCTATGACGAACAGGCACTACGGCGGGCGCTCCATCAGATTACTTCGCACCATGATGCATTGCGTATGGTTTTTAGTTTGTCGGAGAACGGATGTACAGCATGGAACCGCAGTGTAGAGGAAGGCGAACCGTACCATCTGGAATGCTTTGACTATAATGACAGCGATGTAAACAAGCAAGATTTGGCGAAGATAATTGAAGCGAAATGTAATGAAATTCAATCTGGTATTTCCCTAAGCGAAGGTCCGCTGATGAGACTGGGGCTGTTCCGTTGCCCGGATGGAGATCATCTGCTGGTCGTGATTCATCATTTGGCGGTGGACGGAGTATCCTGGCGCATATTATTCGAGGATTTGGCGACTGCCTATGATCAAGCCTCCAAGGGTGAACAGGTGATTCAGCTGCCTCATAAAACAGATTCGTTCCAAACATGGGCCGAGCAGCTGCACGCTTATGCCAACAGTCCAGCTATGGAACGTGAGCGAGCGTATTGGGGGAAACTTGCACAAGCGGATCCGGCTCCTTTGCCGCAGGATTACGGGCATAACGAGCACGAAAAGCCATTGATTGGCGATAGTGAGTCGGTTACTGCTTTGTGGACACATGCAGAGACAGAGCAGCTGCTCAAGCAGGCCAATCGTGCCTACCGTACAGAAATTAATGACCTGTTGTTGACGGCGGTAGGAATGGCATTGCAAGCATGGAGTGGAAATGATCGTTTCCTGATAAATCTAGAGGGACATGGACGTGAAGCCATTTTACCAGAGGTGGACATTACTCGAACGATAGGGTGGTTTACAAGCCAATATCCTGTTTTGCTCGATATGCCGGAAGAACTGGCACTTTCGCAACGGATTAAGCGTGTGAAGGAAGGACTGCGCGGCATTCCGCAAAAAGGGATTGGCTACGGTGTACTGAAATATTTATCCGACCGTCAGACACAGGCACCAGAGGCATCTCCAACCATATTTACGACAGATCCCGAAATCAGCTTTAACTATTTGGGACAGTTCGATCAGGATATGAAAGGGAACGACTTGCAATCATCCTCATATGAGGGTGGGATGCCGCTGAGCCCGACCATGGCTCGAACGTATACGCTTGATTTTGGCGGCATCATTTCGGGAGGCCAACTGGGTCTGACGATTAGCTATAGCCGTACCAGCTATAAACCGGAGACCATCGAGCGATTGGCGAAATTCCTGGAATCAAGCCTACGTGAAATTTTGGCGCATTGCATCCATAAAGAACACCCGGAGCTTACCCCAAGTGATATTTCTTATAAAGGAATGAGTGTGGAGGGCTTGGACAGCCTCTTATCTGAAATGGGTGCTGCGGGTGAGATCGACAATGTATATGCACTGACCCCCATGCAGAAAGGGATGCTGTTTCACAGCCAGCTAGATAGTCAAGCAGCTGCGAATGACGCATATTTTGAGCAGGTTTCTTATGATATGCGAGGTCAGATGGACATTCGGGCTTTTGCAGAAAGCCTGAATATTCTGGTTCGGCGACATGAGGCGCTGCGTACACATTTTTATTTTGGCAGAGATACGGAACCGTTGCAGGTGGTGTATCGAAATCGGGATTGCGGCTTTCAATATGAAGATTTACACTATCTGGATGAGGATGAAATAGATACCTGGGTGAAAAATTTCAAGCTACAAGATAAAGCACGGGGCTTTGATCTGCGCCGGGATGTCCTGCTGCGTGTAGCGATTTTACGTACTGGAGAAGACAGCTATCATTTTGTATGGAGCTTCCATCATATCGTCATGGACGGCTGGTGTCTCTCCCTTATAAATAAAGAAGTGTTTGAAAGCTATGCAGCACTTCAGGAGGGCAGAGTACCAGAGCTGGCACCGGCAGTGCCGTACAGCCGCTTTATTGAATGGCTGGAAGCACAGGATCGCAAGGCGGCAACCGACTACTGGAGCAGCTATTTATCCGGATATGAGCAGCAAACAGCGTTACCAGCTGTAAAATCCGGTCGCAAGAGTGAAGGCAACACGGCTAGTGATTGGGTGACGGTTTTGGAACGTGAGTTGACCCTCCGGGTGGAGGAGACGGCTAAGCGATATCAAGTGACCATGAATACGTTATTACAAACCGCATGGGGGATTGTGCTGCAAAAATATAACAACCACAGTGATGTCGTATTTGGCAGTGTCGTCTCAGGCCGTCCATCAGATATTATCGGGGTAGAGGATATTATCGGCTTGTTCATTAATACCATTCCCGTTCGCATTCTTAGTGAGGCAGGGGAATCTTTTGCAGAAGTTATGAAGAAAACACAGGAGCAGGCGCTGGCTTCTCATGCGTATGATACGTATCCACTGTTTGAGATTCAGGCATTGACCGACCAGAAACAGGATTTAGTTAACCATATTATGGTGTTTGAAAATTATCCGGTAGATGAGCAGGTCGAAGAACTGGGAAGTGACGTGCAGGATACATTCCCGATTTCCAACGTGGTGGCTGCAGAGCAGACTAACTATGATCTGAGCTTAGTCGTTATGCCGGGAGAATGCATCAAGATTCGTTTTATGTATAATGCGTTAAGTTATGATCAAACAGGCATTGAGCGTCTGCATGGGCATTTTGTGAATCTGTTGGAGCAAGTTTTGCTTAACCCGAATGTTTGCGTAGAAGAGCTGGAACTCGTTACAGCGGCGGAAAAACAACAAATTACAGGAGAGTTTAATGACACTGCCTCTGCATATCCAAGCAATCACACGATCCAAAAACTGTTTGAGGAGCAGGCAGAGCGCACGCCGGATCATATTGCTGTAGCTTTGGGTCATCAATCATTGACCTATCGGGAACTCAATGAGACAGCCAACCGTTTAGCGCATACGCTACGTGATGCAGGGGTGAAATCCGATGAACCTGTGGGCATTTTGACGGAGCGCTCACTGGATATGATTACGGGAACACTCGCTATTTTGAAGGCTGGAGGCGCGTATGTGCCGGTAGACCCTCAATATCCGGAGGACCGTATCCGTTATATGCTGGAGGACTCGGGAGCTAAGCTGCTGCTGGCTCAGCAGGATTTACTGGATCGTTGCTATTTTGACGGACAGATTGTCAATCTGAATGAGGATACGTCCTACAGTGCAGATGCTTCCAATCTGGGTATAGATGGAGCGGGTAATCATGCTGCTTATGTCATTTATACCTCAGGTTCAACAGGTAAGCCTAAGGGTGTCGTAGTTGAGCATCAAAGTGTCGTGCGCCTTGTCCGCAATACGGATTATGTGCCATTTGATGAATCGACCCGAATGCTGCAGACTTGCGCGTTTGTATTTGATGTATCTACGTTTGAAATTTGGGGTGCGCTACTGAATGGTGGTCAGCTTGTTCTTGTGCATAAGAATGATCTATTGGACGCGGCCAAGCTTAAAGAGACGATACGGGATCATCACGTCACCATGATGTGGCTGACCACACCGTTATTTAATCAGCTTTCACAGCAGGATAGTAAACTTTTCGGCGATGTGAAGTATTTGCTGGTTGGTGGTGATGTTTTGTCTGCACCCCATATTAACCGGGTCCTGCGCGATAATCCGGACATGAACATCATTAACGGCTATGGGCCAACGGAAAACACAACCTTTTCGACAACGTATCACATTACGGAAGAACAGCTGGATTCTGTGCCGATCGGACGGCCCATCTGCAATTCGACGGCGTATGTTGTAGATTCGTCATTTAACCTGCAACCGGTCGGAGCTTGGGGTGAGCTGGTCGTCGGCGGAGACGGAGTTGCACGTGGTTATCTAAATCGTCCTGAGCTGACGGCTGAGAGATTTCTTGCTAACCCGTGGAGGGACGGAGATCGCCTGTACTGCACGGGAGACCTTGTTCGCTGGCGTGAAGACGGCATACTGGAATACGCTGGACGGATTGATCAACAGGTTAAAATTCGCGGTTACCGGATTGAGCTGGGTGAGGTGGAGGCGCGGCTGGCAAGTGTACCGTCCGTGCGGGATAGCGTGGTTATTGCTTTGCGGGATGGAGCAGGTCAGCAGCAATTATGTGCTTACTTTACTGCCGATGAACAGCTGACCATCCGTGAGATTCGAGCTGCGATGTCGGCCAGTCTGCCGAGCTATATGATTCCATCCGCATTTGTACAGCTGGATCGGTTTCCGCTGACGACAAACGGCAAAATCGACCGCAAAGCTTTACCTGTGCCGGACAAAGGGCTGCACACGGGTATAGAATATGTCGCACCGCGAACCGATGTGGAGCAGTTGCTGGCATCCATTTGGCAGGAAGTGCTTGAAATTCCACAAGTGGGTATCCATGATGACTTTTTCACGTTGGGTGGACATTCCTTGAAAGTACTGGAGCTTATACGCAAAGTTCACCTTGCCACAGACATTGAGCTCCCCATCCGTAGTGTTATGGACTTCCCGACTATAGAAGAGCAGGCGCTCACATTATTGAAAGCCGATCTGGAATACAAGGCCGATAGTCCAATCATTCGGTTGAATGAACACGGTCCGATCTCCATCTTCTGCTTTCCTCCTATGCTTGGATACGGGCTGTCGTTCGCGGAGCTGGCGAAACAACTGGATCAGGACGCAGTCGTGTATGGATTAGAGTTCGTGGATGATGCTGCGGATGAGCAGGCCATGCTGGCACGTTACGTTGATTTGATCGTCAGCACGCAAGCGCAAGGTCCGTATGTGCTGCTTGGTTATTCCATAGGTGGTAATCTGGCGCATAAGGTTGCTGACACACTGGAACGTCAAGGCTATGCTGTATCCGATATTTTTATGCTCGATTCGGTCAAAAGGGCGGAAGCCCTGCCCTTCACAGTTGAAGAAACAGAGCATGAAATTCATGATATGCTGGAACAGGTTCCCGACTCCTACCGTGAGCTGTTGAATGAAACGTACCAACGTAAAATGATCGCTTACGCGGTGTATGGCAACCAGCTTGTGAATACAGAGAGCGTTCAGGCGAATATTCACGGCTTTGTCGCCGTTGGATCGGAAACGGTGAGGGGTACAGGAGATAATCGACTTTTATGGAAAGACGCTACACAAGGTAGCTATGAAGAGCATAGCTTGATTGGTAATCATTATGAACTACTGGAACCCGGATTTATCGAGGAAAATGTAAAAAGTATCCGTGCCACAATACAAAAGATAACTCGGAACACGGACAAAGACATGACACAAGATTTGGCACATCATAAATCTTGAAAATCTATGGTCGATGATGTAACGAACTGAATCACTAATTTTTAATCTGTAACACATGAATCCTGATCGACAGGTAAGAAGCCTTCTGCTTACACGATTCGATCAGGATTCGCTTTATCATGTGCACTCCCGCGATGGGAAGTGCGATGATTCCATAGCGCCATGCTGATGGCTTCCATACGGAGTATAAATATCTGCTCGCTATGCAATCACCGCACGGTTCAAATCATTAAATCAACTTCATACGTAAGGATGGTACTTCAATATGAAGAATAAAGGCATTTGCTACCTATCCGCATTTTTAGCAGCGTTGTTTCTCTGGAACCTGCTCATTGCTTCAGCATGGGCAACAGACAGCATAACATCTGATTCATTGGAAAAAACAGTGGACGATATCATGAATACAGAATTGGAAAAATTGCATATTCCGGGGGCTGCGGTCGTCGTGACCCAAGAAAACCAAATCCTTTTTAGTAAAGGCTATGGATATGCAGATCTGGAGCGGAAAGTGGCATTCGATCCAGCGAAGACCATTGTTCGTGTCGGCTCTCTAACCAAATCATTTAGTGCAAGCGCCACGATGCAGCTGGTTGAGCAAAACAAGCTTGATTTGAATGAAGACGTGAACAGCTATCTCCACAGCTATAAAACTACGCAATACCAAAATCAGCCTTTCAATTTGCATCAGCTTTTGACACATACCTCAGGATTGGATGAAGCACTGTACGACATTAACAGCTCGACTCGGGCAGGCGTTTTGCCCACAGAGCAGTACCTCAGCACGTATTTTCAAAATCAGCCTCCCATCCGCAAACCTGGAATTCAGTATGATTACAGCAATGTCGCCTACGGTCTGATCGGTAATATCGTGGAGCAAGTAAGCGGTCAGGGACTGAACGATTACCTCCGTACACATCTGTTCCAGCCGATGAATATGCCCAGCGCGACGCTGGAATTGCCGTTAAATCATCCGGCACTGGCCCAATCGTATCAGTGGAAGGATGGAGCGTATTTGAAACAACCTTTGTCATATATCAATCTGCCGGGAGCAGGAGCGTTGAACGTCACACCCAACGAGTTTTCCCATTATCTGATCACTCATTTAAACCAGGGCAAGTATGAGGGCAAAGTGGTGCTCCAGCCACATACGGTAAAAGTGATGCATGCGCAGCAATTTGCAGTCGATGCACGCCTGGATGGCGTAGGCTACGGATTTTTCCGTGGTCATTTGGAGACGGGAGTACCTATGCTGTGGGCTACCGGGGAAATTGATGATTTTATTTCGGAAATGGTACTGATTCCGTCGCAAAAGATCGGTATTTTTGTGATCATTAATTCAGCTGACACGGACACCCTGCTTCATGGAAAAGTCATCCATGCGATAGCCCAAATGCTGCCCTCAGAGCCGCAGGCCGTTTCGCAGTCACTAGCTCGTTCTTCCACCCAAGTGAAGCTTTCGCCAGAGATTGAGGGCGTATATCAGGTGGATTCTAATCCTGTTCATGGGTGGGGAAAATGGATTCGGATACTGGGAAACATTACATACACCGTGCGAATTCAAGATGATCATACGTTAATTGTTAAAGGAAAATACCCAAATGAGAATGAAGCAACAGACAAAGTTTTTCAAGCAGCAGGCGATGGATTGTTTGTGGAAAAGGGGGGCCAGCTTAAAATTTTGCTGTATCTGGAAAACGGTACGTGGATGATGGTTGCCCCGGATAGTAAGACCATGAAGCAGACGACACTTTGGCACCGTACCTGGACTCTGCTTGTCAGCTACGCTGCCGCCTCCTTATTTTTCATCACGACCTTGCTGATTTGGATCGTAAGATATGTGATCAGAGATATCCGTAAAACGAACAATCACATTTCGTCCAACCTTGCATTCATTGCGTCACTAAATACGATTTTTCTCGGGGTGCAGGTCATCTATGGTAACAATCAGATCGTGTATGGCTATTCCGCATGGTATATCTGGGGAATTTGCACGCTGCCACTCATTTCAGCACTCATTGCCGTGTGGGTATTAATCGTGAATGGCGCAAAGCTGATTACAGGGGAAAGAAGAACCCGGGCTGCCGGGAAAATCCTATTTGCGGTACTCACATTGCTGCATACGGTGTATCTTTTTTATTGGAATTTCCTTCCTATTCATTATTCCTAAAGATTTACAAAACCATGCATATTCGAACATAAATGAATGCTAAAATTTGTATCTGATGCCCCCCAGAGGGGCTTTAAACCAACAAACAGGAGGGAAAGAATGGGAATCTTTCGTCGTTTTACATCCCGTAGCTTCAAATACGCAACTGCTATGGTTTTCACTTTATCGTTGTACGCTGGTGTTGCGGGCAGCATGCAACCGGCACGGGCAGAAGGTCCGGCGGACCCAGCCCCCTTCATTGCAGCGAAAGTGGTCAATGAGAACGCTGGTAAAAAAGTGCTGTTTGATAATACACATGGACAGACAGCTGGCGCAGCAGATTGGGTGATTGATGGCGGATTTTCAGACTTCGGCCAAGCCCTCGCGAGTAATGGCTATGATGTACACGAGCTTCGCCAATCTACGCCTATTACTTACAATGATCTAAAGAATTATGATGTATTTGTTACGGCAGAGCCGAATATTCCTTTTAAACAGAGCGAACAGGCTGCAATGGAGCAGTATGTAAAAGCAGGCAATAGTATTTTTTTCATTGGAGATCATTATAACGCGGACCGCAACAAGAATCGCTGGGACGGATCGGAGAGCATTAATGGCTATCGTCGTGGTGCATGGGAAGATCCTGCGAAGGGAATGAGTGCGGAAGAAAAAAGCTCGGCAGCAATGCAGGGTGTAGTCAGCTCAGATTGGCTGGGCAGCCAGTTTGGTGTGCGATTTCGCTACAATGCATTAGGCGATATCACGGCCAATCAGATTGTCGAGCCAGCGCAGGCGTTCGGCATTACAGCTGGAGTGAATAATGTCGCAATGCATGCAGGATCAACACTCGCGATTATCGACCCAGCGAAAGCCAAGGGAATCGTATATCTTCCTAAAACCAATCAGGCTTGGGGCAACGCGGTAGATCAGGGCGTTTATAACGGAGGCGGCATTCCGGAAGGACCTTATGCAGCTGTATCGAAAGTAGGGCTAGGCAAAGCTGCTTTCATTGGGGACTCGTCTCCTGTCGAAGATGCAACGCCAAAATATTTGCGCGAAGAGACAGGAACCAAGAAGACAACGTATGACGGCTTTAAGGAGCAGGATGACGCTGTGTTACTGGTCAATATCGTAGACTGGTTGTCCAAGAAGGAGGAGTATACCAGCCTGACGGAAGTGAAAAGCTTACAGCTGGACCAGCCGACGGCATTACTGCCTTTTGAAGAGCCGCAGACCTCCACGGAACCACAAGCCGAGCCTTGGTCCGCTCCCGCAGCCGGCTACAAATGGTGGGATCAGCGAACATTCAAAGCAGGGTCCTATGGCGGATCTACAGCCAGTGCGCAACCCGTGTACAGCATCGTTCGTCAAGAGCAGCTGCCCAATGCACAGCCTTTTCAAATTCGGGTTACTGCCGACCAACTGGCTCCTAACAGCACGATTAGCGGATTCAGCACAGGTATTTATGTTGCAGGCGGCAATCAAGTAGCCCAAATTCAAAATCCGGATGGAAGCTGGCCAACCTCTTACGGCTATAGCGGAACATTTAGCCTGGAGTCCAACGGCAAAGGTCATGCCTATAAGGACTTGACGGTGCGGATCAAGCCGGGAACCAGTGGTTCAGCTAATCTTAGACTGAGGCAAAACGGCAGCAATCTGCTGACCCAATCCGTCGTGCTGGCTGATGTCCCGGCCCAGCCGTTGCCTGAGGAAGGCAATACGGTTCCAGCTCGTATCAGTGTCGCAGAAGCACGGAGTCTCCCGGCTGGCAAAGTCGTGACCTTAGAGGGTGTTGTGACGACAGAACCAGGTGCATTCGGTGGTCAAGTCTTTTACATGCAGGATGAAAGTGGCGGTATTTATGTATATCAGAACCAAAGCGGCTTTCACCAAGGGGATCGAGTAAAGCTTACAGCAAGCTTGGCACTGTATAATAGTGAGCTAGAGTTAACCGATCCAGTGGCAATTGAAAAAACGGGAGAAGGACAACTTCCGGAAGCTGTACAAGTCACCGAACTCAGTGATGCGAACCAAGGGCAGTTGGTTGAGCTTCCTATGGCAATGATTCGTAATGTGATAGACGCCACTCCCGTAGGTTCGTTTGAATTTGATGCAGTATCTGGTGAAGTAAGTCACCATGTGCGCGTCGATGCACGGACAGGCTTAACTCGGACATCTTTTCCATATCAAGAAGGACAGCAAGTGAAGCTGAAGGGAATTTCGGCGATTTTCAAAGGGAATTATCAGTTAAAACCGCGTGGACTGGATGATTTTTCAGCTCAGGCAGGCGCAGCTTTGCAGGAAGTAGAGCTTTCACTGGATCAAACGACCCTCAATATTGGGGATACGGCAGCGACACATCTCAAGGGTACGCTGACAGATGGCAGCGAAGCTGATTTAAGCCGCGCTTCTGTTCAGTATATCAGCAGTCATGAATCCGTTTCGCTGGATACGTATGGAGAACTTAAGGCCCTAAAAGAAGGGACCGCGGAGATTACAGCCAGCGTTACTTTGGGCGGTCAAACAGTGGTGTCCAATCCTGTAACCGTTAGAGTCGAAAAGACTGCTGTAGGTGAAGTGCCGGGTAAACCTGTGCTGTCGCATGATAACGGGCAGGACACCGGGCTGAAGGATGGCAACTACAACATCACCATGAATCTGTGGTGGGGTACGAATGGTGATGAACTCAAGTTGTACGAAAACGACAAGCTGATTGGCACCCAATCGTTGCAAGCCGCTTCCCCTGGAGCACAGCATGCAGTCATTCCTGTTACAGGTAAGACCAACGGTACCTACACGTATACTGTAGAATTGATTAACGCTTCTGGTAAAACGACCAGCGACCCATTAACTGTCGAAGTGACCGATGCTTCCCCTGGCATTCCAGTGCTGTCTCATGACAATTGGGACGGTGACGGCACCTACACCCTTACAATGAACATGTGGTGGGGCACGAATGCGACGAAATACAACTTATATGAAAATGGAGAACTGATCGATGCCCAGGATCTGCCAAGCCAAAGCCCGCAGGCCCAAAGTGCAGTCACCAACATCCAAAATCAAAAGCCGGGTACATATGAGTATCGGGCCGAGTTAGTCAATGCTTCAGGAGAAGTTTCTAGTCAAACGATAAGTGTAGAAGTAAAGGGCCATTAAGTAGAAATGATGGGCCGTTAAAAAGTAAGAGCATCTATTGACCTCGTGAGAGTCTATAGATGCTTTTTTTTATGAAGCGGGAATTATCATTTTAGGATTGGGTTGGCGAAGCGGAAAGTCCCTCTATATCTGAGGAGCCATAGAAGAACATGGCAACTAGAATCACAATAATGACAACCTCTGCAAAATATTCTCCATCAAACTCACTCACCACATAAGTCTCCTTTCGCCACTTGTTAATTATTTATTTTCTGTGAAAAGGCTTGTATCACCTGGTCCAGTGTCATATTCCCGTTATCATTTAAAAATTTCACCATATTATCGACATTGGATGGAGTGGATGCTAGTGTTTTGTATTTTCCTGTGAGTCCTAAAAACAATGTTGCTTGTCTGTATAAAGTCACGGAATCGACGTTTAGTTTTCCTGTTAGTAGGAGGGCTGCCACGAGGACCTCCACATTTTTTCCTTGAAGCGCAGAAAAGATAGCCGAATTACTGTTTAATCCATTTTTCTTTTGACCGTTGAGGGGGGATTTGGATTTACGATTCCCGTTCCCATTACCATTCTTTCCTAAGGAAGCCATTGAATC
Source organism: Paenibacillus sp. FSL H8-0168 (assembly GCF_038592955.1). NCBI lineage: Bacteria > Bacillati > Bacillota > Bacilli > Caryophanales > Paenibacillaceae > Paenibacillus > Paenibacillus sp. FSL H8-0168. Next base: position 2,627,890 of record NZ_CP151948.1, read on the forward strand.
TTCCTCCCGCCATATACTGCTCCTGCCTGGTTTTTACAAAATTCGAGACAAGGACAGCGGCACTCCATGTGCTCATCAATATACGTTATGATCATACGATATGCGAATAAGAGAGCATTGGTTACTATAAGAATCACCCTGGCTGAAGGCTGTTGGCTACTGTTATCCAGTAATTTATTTCGCATGTTGGTCCGATTTAGAGTAAACTACAATAAAGCAAGCCAAATGAGCATTTGCATAAATCCCAGGAGCGTTTTCAATCAGCAATGTTTAGACTGAAACGGTTTAGTTCGTTTATTGTATTTTTGAGCGTTGAATTGGAATTAAGCAAAATGCTGAAATAGGAGTTGTAGATAAAATATGTCGAATGAAGAAGTATTGTTAACTAAAGAGGGATTGGCCAAGCTGGAGGATGAGCTTAAGGAACTGAAGACCGTAAAACGCAAGGAGCTAGCCGAACGCCTTAAGTTGGCTATCAGCTACGGCGATTTGAAAGAAAATAGTGAGTATCACTCAGCCAAGGACGACCAAGCGTTTATGGAAACCCGCATTCTGATATTGGAGAAGATGCTGACCAAAGCCCGGGTCGTGGATGAGAGTAATTTAGACCTTAGAACCGTTAGTATCGGATCGACTGTCATTCTGAATGACATCGAATTTTCAGAGAAGATGGAATACAAAATTGTAAGTCCTGCTGAGGCGGATGTCCTTGATAACAAAATTTCCTATGAAAGTCCTTTAGGCAAGGCACTTTTGGGAAAAGAAGTGGGCAGTATCATTCATGTGGATGCACCCATGGCTGTAATTAAATATGAGCTGCTTGAAATTAAGCTCACATAGTTCATTCCCGATTCCCTTATATGAGGGGGCCGGGATTTTTTATTTCTCGCTGCCTACAATACCGTCCATGTGGAGCACAGTTGCACTCCACATACTGGACAGGATTTTCTTTACTCCGCTAGCGCACTAAGTTAGTCCGTCATTAGGAAGCCTGCTTGCTCCAATGCAGCGCAGGCATCATTAATTTTATCTTCATCCGAGGCATTCAAGGTGTGCAGGTGGATGCCTCCCGTCAGCTGGGACAAATAAGTGGCCTGGGTGGAGCTGATTTTACGGATAAAATCGTCCACTTCCTTGCGAGTTCCAACCCGTATCGGAGCAGTCAGATCCCCGTATACCGGATGCTCAACAATAACATCCTGCACACTTACACCGTAGTCCACAATCAGCTTTAGTTCCTCTTCTGTCTGTTCAGGTCGATGTTTACACACAATAATACGTGAAGCTAAGGGAGTTGCCTGACTCGCAGGCTCCATATAAATGTATCCTTGACTTGTTGCAAGGATAGGTTCTTGGCTTGCTTTTAACAGGGAAATATCCTGTACAATTACTTGTCGGGAGACGGAGGATCTGCGCGCCAGTTCGCTCCCGGTCAGTGGTGATTCGCTCTTGAGCCACAATAGTAGCTGTTCGCGGCGATCCGTACCTGACCGTTTTAAAGATTCAGTCAACGGGATAAGCTCCTTTCTTTTCGATGCGTCAGGTCTGTCAAAATATCTACCAATACATTCAATTCCTCGATGGTGGTCGTTCTTCCGAAAGAAACACGGATAAATTGTAACGCTTCACGGCCGGATGCTCCAAGCGCCTGTAAAGCAGGCGAAGGATCGTGGTGTCCGGCAGCACATGCGCTTCCAGTTGATATACAGACACCTCTGCGATTACATTCCAGCATAACATATTGTCCCTCGTAACCGTGAAAAAAACATCCTACTATATGATGAAGCACTGCTTTATTCTCGCTTTCCTGTACGGCCCAACGTAACGGAATGGATCTTTCCTGGATTTTCGTAATAAAGTGTCTTCTCAGGGTAGTATATCGCTCCCGATGCGACTCCATCTGTTCGGTCATCATTTCTGCCGCCGCGACAAAGGCTGCAATCCCGGGAACATTAACCGTTCCAGGACGAAATCCGTTTTCATGTAGTGTATCAGGGTACACGGGACGCCACGGGGTTCCGGGTTTGAGATATGCAGCACCGACACCTTTGGGGCCATACACTTTATGGCTTGATACAGAGAGTGCATCTACTCCCATGGATTCTACATCTACGCGAATATTCCCAAATGTCTGTACCGCATCACTATGCAACAAAATACCCCGTTCGCGTAGCAGGGGAGATAAGGCAGCAAGGTCCTGAACCAGTCCCGTTTCCGAATTAGCGTGTTGTACGGAGACAAGTCCGGTGTCTTCTCTCAGGTGAGGTAAAAGAGTTTCGCGAGTCATTCGTCCTTCCCGATCCGGTTGCACAATGGTCAGTTCATAGCCCTGACGTTCCAGCAAAGTAGCAAGGTTGTACATCGAGTGGTGTTCCAAAGCGCTCATGATCCAATGCTTTTTATGCTGCGGCAACCCGTTCAGGATCGATTGCACAATCAACATATTGGATTCTGTTCCCCCGGTTGTAAAATAGATGCCTTCCTTTTGCCCGCCAATCATATTTGCTATTCGTTGCCTGCTGTAATCTAGCGTATAGGCTGCTTGACCGCCCGCATCATGGAGACTGCTGGAATTTCCGAACATTTCCTTATTTAATACGTTATACATATTTAAAGCTTCGTCACACATAGGTGTGGAAGCGGCATAGTCCAGATAAATCACACCAAATCCTCCCTGCTTAAAATAATTCCATTCAAAAACTCTTGAGATTATTGTAGGCATGTGTAAATATAAGTGTCAAGACACTTGTAAACATGTATGTACACAGAGCGGTTATCTGTTCGTGAGAGCGGGAACGATCAGCCGCATCGATATGGAGGGATTCTAATGTCTATGCTTGACGTTTTACAAGGAAATCGAGGGCTTATGCCAGAGCATTATAAGACACTGACGGTTGCTGACATGGAGCAGCGAGTGGCCGAGCTGAAACAAAAATGGGGACCCAAGCTGCTCATACCGGGCCATCACTATCAGAAGGACGAGGTTATTCAATTTGCTGATATAACAGGAGATTCTCTACAGCTTGCTCAATTGGCTGCACAAAATCAGGAAGCGGAGTTTATTGTATTTTGTGGGGTACATTTTATGGCGGAGACAGCGGATATGCTGACTACTGATCGACAGACTGTTGTCCTGCCGGATATGCGTGCAGGCTGCTCGATGGCAGATATGGCGAATGTGGAGCAGACAGAACGAGCATGGAAGCATTTACAGGAGTTGGTAGGAGATACGATCATTCCGTTAACGTATGTAAATTCCACAGCAGAGATCAAAGCCTTTGTAGGACGGCATGGCGGGGCTACCGTGACTTCTTCGAATGCTAAGCAAGTGCTGGAGTGGGCGCTGAAGCAAAAGGAACGTATTTTGTTTCTGCCGGATCAGCATTTAGGTCGCAATACAGCTTACGATCTTGGAATTCCGCTAAATGAAATGGCCGTGTGGAATCCAATGACCGATCAGCTTGAGACTGAACAGGACCCGGCAACTGTAAAAATTATTTTATGGAAAGGACATTGCTCTGTTCATGAAAAGTTTACAGTAGATCATATTCGCAATGTCCGCGAGCGTGATAAGAACATCCGGGTCATCGTTCACCCCGAATGCTCTTATGAGGTCGTACAGCTCGCAGATTGCGCGGGCTCCACAAAATTCATCATCGATACCATTCGCACGGCAGAGCCGGGAACCCAATGGGCTGTTGGCACAGAAATGAATCTCGTGCAACGAATCAAGCAGCAGTACCCTGAACAGCAGATTGAATCGCTCAATCCCGATATGTGTCCCTGTCTGACCATGAACCGGATCGATCTTCCCCATTTGCTGTGGGCAATGGAGCAGTTTGATCGGGGTGAGCCTGTGGGTGTGATTCGTGTGGATGCTCAGATCAGACAGGATGCTGTACTAGCATTGAATCGTATGCTTGCTATCCGTTAACCTTTTGCTGTTCCAGCGAGAATGCTGCTTGAAATCTTTGGCCTTATTTTAAAGAAGCAGGGAGCTTAACAGCATGTAGACGGTTCCCGCTTTGAATAAATATCATTCCACCGGATTTGAGCGTTGGACCGAAGGAGCGTGAGCCTGTGTTGACAGTAAACACGGGCTTTAAGCTCATCAAATCATAGCCATGAAATACGCCATCTGATTGCCCGACATAGACTCCTTTACCGAATACGTCAGCTTGAACGGTCGGATTATCGCCGTCGTAATGAATGAATTGACCTGAGGACAGCTTCATAGCAGTCAGTCTGGATGTACTAAAATCTTGGTAGAACATGCGACCTTCATGAATAGACAATAAAGGAACAAGTTGATCATAGCCATTTTGCGCCCACTTGCGAGCAGGTTTGCTGTCTGGCTTGTAGTTCCAAAAATCATAGGAAGCTAGTGTCTCTCCCTGAAAGACATAAAGATCTTTGCCGTACAAAAAAGCAGAACCATATACACCTCCAGATCGGTAGACACCGTCTTTATTTTTAGGCTCGGTCCAGCGATACTGACGATCTCCTTTGGATTTACCTGTCTTGAGGTCGTACTGTGCGATCGTAACTTTATGGTTTACCGGGTCATCATCAATCATAAACGTGTTGGCTTCAGAGTATACGATTCCGTCTTTAACCGCCAGTGGAAAGGAAGTTCTAAAGCTGTCCCAAAGCTTTTTACCGGTATTAGCGTCATAGGCATTGATCTGTTCAAAGGTGAGACTGCCTTGTACGTTATAGTTGCGGATAAGCACACCGTCAGTTTCCATTATTTCGCCCAAACCACTGTATGAGTTCTTATCCTCACTGATTTTCCACTTCACCTTGCCACTGACAGCATCAATGGCAGCCGTTTGCACCGATTGCATAATATATATAGTTGGACCAATGTGCTCAATACCATATGCTTCAGTAAATCCCAGCGGAGTGGACCACACTTTCTTGCCAGCTTCTGTAACAGCATAAATAGAACCGCTTCGTGTCATTCCGTAGATGATACCTTTGTTGTACGTTAAAACAGGGGTAAGCTGATCACCATATTGCCACAATTTCCGACCCGAACTGGCCTCAAGGGCAACCAGTCTATGGTTCGAGTCAACCGCGAACACCTTACCGTTTTCCGCTATTGTTACCGCCTGATCTGGATATCGGTTTCTATCGATTGGGATAACGGGAAAAGACCAGGAAGGTTTGATCACAGGTACTTGGATTGAGGTGCTATAAGCGCCGTTACTCATGGAGACCGCAGACGGCTCTGCACTTGCCTTTTCAGCGAATCCACCGCTGATCAAGGGCAGCCCAATGCTGGCTACCGCCAATCCTGTAAACAATGTGCTATGTATCGTTTTTCTCATACGCGCTGGCTCCTTTAATGGTTAATAGGGGAGTAAGGATTTCAGAAAGTCACCTTTGATTAGACTGTAAAAAAAACCAAAAGTTTCATGTTGTATTTGCATTTTGGTTGTTTTGAGCATAAATCCTTAAATTCAGTTGCTTGTGTCGAACCTGTATCTCTAATTAAAGATTAGTCGCTTGTCCGGTTTTCGTGCTATAATTGTGGCAACCAACCGAAGGAGGTGAATCCCTTGTTTGAGCTTCAGGACCTACTCCCTTATTTATTTACAATCGGCTTACTGTGCACAGTGACTTATACGTATCTCGCTCATTTGCACGGCAATGTACCCGAATGCTGGGTCGAAGGCGGGCCCGTAAGGTCTCATGCTTCTCCACAGATGCCGATGTCTGCCCGTGGACAGGACATGCCTGTCCGGCTGGCCCGACATATCCGGCGTAAGGAAGCACCGGATGAAGATGCATCCGATTGTTCTCCCTCGTTGAACGATGGCACAGCCAATCAACGAGGAGGAACATATGAAACGATTCAAGGGATTCACCTTTTGGGGTAAAAAAGAACGGATATTTGGATTAATGGTAGCGTTGGCGGTGGTCATGCTGCTGTCTGGTTGTGGTGCGAATGCTGCGGAGATAAATGCACAGACACCCGGATTTTTTAATCATTACGTGGTGTTCCCGCTTTCTTGGCTTATTCAGCAATTGGCGCAATGGTTTGGTGGAAGCTTTGGGCTGGCGATTATGACTTTGACATTTATTGTCCGGCTGGCCTTACTTCCTCTTATGATGCGTCAAACGCGTGCCCAGCAGGGGATGAAGCGCAAGATGAGCGCCATGCAGCCCGATTTGGACCGAATTAAGAAGAAGTATGAAAACAAAAAAGATGCCGCCAGCCAGCAGAGTATGCAGCAGGAAATGATGTCGCTTTACAAAGAGCATCAATTCAATCCGCTTAATATCGGTTGTCTGCCTATTCTCATTCAGCTCCCGATCTTGAGCGGTATGTACACTGCAATCCGCTTAACCCCGGAGCTGGCGTCTCACTCCTTCCTATGGTTCCGGCTCGGACAGCCGGACTGGATTTTGGCAATCGTCGTCGCAGTTGTATACTTGGCGCAGGCCAAGCTTTCTCAGTTTCAGATGACGCCTGACCAGCGCAAGCAATTTGCGATCATGGGTTATCTTTCACCGATTATGATGGCGGTCTTTTCCTTTAATGCCCCTGCTGCCATGCCATTATATTGGACAGTAAGCGGCACCTTTTTGCTGCTTCAGTCGCTGTGGTTCCGCAGACGCTATCCAATAGAGGAAGCAGAGAGTAAGGTTAAACTTGGAGAAGTCACACCAACCTAAATAGAAGATCATGTTTGTTTAACTTGGGAATTGCACTTGTAGTATGCCACGTGTAATCATAGGATGTCATTCGAGCCGTTTATAAGGCTTGAATGGCGTCCTTTTTTGATGCTACTTTTTTTCGCTACATTCCGCTTGCGATTTTGTAGTCAATATGAAATCCTTATATTATAAAGTGATACTAAAGTTGGGAGAGGCTAGTATGAGAAGTCCAACCACATCCATAGAATGGTATGATAACCAAATAAGGTAGGACGGTTGCTATTGCATGTGAAGATTAGGCTCTCAACTCATTCAACGTTGCATCGAAGACGCTGTTACGTTGGGTAAAAGGGAGTGGCAGTGGTTACCAACAGGGAGGCACCTAATTCTTTTAATGAAATGATAAGAGAAAAATGGGCAAAGTAAGACCTATATGTAAGCTAATGCTGAACTTTGTTTTATCACGCAATGAATATTATGGAGGAACTATAGAAAATGAAGCAAACATCAACAAAGCTGCCCATTTCCTTGGCTCTGCTCACATGTATAGTATGTGCATTCGGTTTTGGCTTAGTCGCATTATGGGTGAGTGACCATCAAGTTCGGCATTTTGACCAGGAAATTATTTCGGCTATTGGACAACTAGAGTCGACCGCCATGACCCGTCTAATGAAATTTTTTACCATGATCGGCAGTGGGATTCCAGTTGTGATCATTATTTTAATTGCCATGTTCGTGCTCTATAAAGTATTGGGACATCGCAGAGAACTGCTTTTTTTGGCGGCTGGTGTATTGGGATCGGTAATGCTGAATACGATACTAAAATTGCTTTTTCAGCGTGCGAGACCGGAGATTAACCGTATTATTGAAGAGAACGGATACAGCTTTCCGAGCGGACATTCCATGACAGCTTTCAGCATGTACGCGGCGCTGACATTTTTAGTGTGGAAGCATGTTCCTTCTAGGCTGGGGCGTATCCTTCTTATTGTACTCAGCAGCCTACTGATTGTAGTAATCGGGACGAGCCGCATTTATTTGGGCGTACATTATCCGAGCGACGTTGTGGGTGGTTATTTTATGAGTGGCTGCTGGATGGCGGCTTGTATTTGGTTTTATCAGCGGTACGAAGAACGACGAATGCTGCCACTTCGCTCCAAATCGACAGCATAACGGGTAGCATAAATAATAAAGCTTATAAAAAAGCAGACGCTTTAGCGTCTGCTTTTCATTTGGACAGAGGAAGTGTGCTCAGTCATCTTAGTTCTGGCTTGTTCACCAGGCTTGAGCCCCAGCTTCTGCTCCCATTTTTCATAAAATATAATAGCCGCCTGTATGAAGATGCCAGGAAGCTTCCGGCTTCGAATGAATTGATGAACGCCGACGGCACAACCTGCACCAATAAGTGCACCTGCCAAAATATCCGAGGGATAATGCACTCCGGTCCACACGCGGGATACTGCGATGAGTACAGCCAAGATAACCCAGAGGACACGAAATTTTTGATGATGAAGCCATAAAATGGTAGCCAGAGCAAACGATCCAAGGGCATGGTTACTCGGAAATGAAGCATTAGGATCATGATGAATAAGCTGAATGACTGAATGTCCGACAAAAGGCCGATCTCTGTAAAACAAATGTCCAAGGCCCCAACTAATCACAAAGCCGATACAAACCGTTATGACGGCTTCTAAAACCATCATCCGATGCGGCATTTTAAAAGTGAACCAGTACATCAGCAAAGCCACTCCGAATAAATACGGTTCATATTGCGCCAAGAAAAGCATGGTTCCATTCAAAAAGGCGAGGGAATTAGCCAGTTTATTGATCCAGTGAAATAAAGCATAGTCTACATTAATTAACATGAATAAATTACTCCTTAACATCAAAAAATTGAATATCAAAGTTATATTATAGAGCGACTACACGGATAAAAGCTTAAAATCAAATAAAAAATGAATGTCATTTCCATTACTCATTTGTTTTTTCTATAGAAAATAGGTGGTTTTGCGATGGAAAAGTCGGTGCTGGTTATTGATGATGAAGAGAAGATATCCAGATTGCTTCAGTTGGAGTTATCCCATGAAGGATATGCAGTTGAAATCGCACAGACGGGCAGAGAAGGATTGGAAAAAGCTCTAGCTGGTAAATGGGATATCATCATTCTGGATGTAATGCTGCCGGAGATGAACGGGGTCGAGGTGCTAAAGCAGATTCGAAAAGTGGACAATCATACACCAGTAATTATGGTCACTGCACGTAACACGACTCCTGATAAGGTTTCAGGTCTGGATGAAGGTGCCAATGATTACATTACGAAGCCTTTTGAGATCGAGGAGTTATTAGCGCGGATGCGGGCCAGTATGAGGCATCAAATGGAGCCAACAGCTACCGCTTTACAGGAAGAGGATAAGCCGCCGCCTAGGCTCCAAGTGGACAGCTTGGTGTTGGAACGCAAGACACGGTTAGTGGTGCGGGAAGGCAATCGAATCGAACTGACGCCAAAAGAATATGATCTGCTTCTTTATCTGATGGAGCACAAAAATCAGGTATTGCAGCGGGATCAAATGATTCAGGACGTGTGGGGATTTGATTTTGTCGGTGATACGAATGTCGTAGATGTGTATATCCGGTATGTTCGCAAAAAAATTGATCATGGATACAAAAAGAAATTGATAAAAACCGTGCGCGGCGTTGGGTACTGCATCCGGGAGGAAGACTAGTGAAGCTTCGGACCAAAATAACCCTGCTCAGTTCTATTTTAGTGATGTCGATACTCCTGTTTGTGGATGTTACAGTTCACCTATTGTTCGTCAAAATCGCTACGCGAAATGAAAGAGAAGTGCTGCAAAATAAATGGACTGAAATCATTGCCGAAACAGGGCCCACGATGATTCTAAAGAATGCATGGGGCCCCAAACTGAAAGATGAGCTTTCTGGAGACACCACTCTAAGAGTGTTTGATCAGCAATCCCGACTTCTGTATGAAGTAAGTCGCCAGTCTCGCTTTAAGCTGGGCGATATACGTTTTAACACTTCACAAAGTTCTCAACTGACAGATGTACAGGGTCATAAAATTCTGGTAATCCATCTCCCTGTGCTTTCTCCAGAGGGTCATCAGAAGGGGACCCTGGAGATTGTAGAAAAATGGGATGCACTCGAAACCAATCTCGATATTTTAAATACGATCCTCATCACATCCACTGTAGGGGCTATGTTGCTAAGTTTGGTAGGGAGCACGATTTTGGCGAATGCGATATTGCTGCCGATTTCAAGTAGTATTCAAACGATGCAGGAGATTGAAAGAAGCTTGAAATTCAAAAAAATCCCTACTGGCAGTCACAATCAAGATGAATTGTCCCAAATGACTGCTACTTTTAACCGAATGATGGAGAGATTAGAAGAAAGCTTTCAGAGTCAGCAGCAGTTTGTTTCAGATGCCTCACATGAGCTGAATACGACACTTATGATTATTGAGGGCTATGCCAACATGCTGCGGCGGTGGGGTACGCGTGATGAGGAGATTCGTAAGGAATCCATTGAGTCGATCTATGAAGAAACTCAGCGAATGCGTACGATGACACAGCAGTTGCTGACTCTTGCCTCCTCACAGCAGAAAGACCCTGAGCCGCATGAGCGGATCGAAATGATCGGTTGTTGTCAACAGGTAGTAGCGCATCTCAAGCCTGTACATGATCGTCAAATTTCTGTTTTAACAGAAGAGAAAGAAATTTGGCTAGATGCCAACCTGACGAAAATGAAGCAGTTGCTAGTGATCCTGCTGGATAATGCATTAAAATACAGCTCGGATGAGATCGAAATAGGGTTATCTACAGATGAAAAACATGTCTATATCCAGGTTAAGGATTATGGGATCGGAATACCTGAGGGCGAGATCAAGCGGGTCTTTGAACGATTTTATCGGGTAGATAGCTCCAGACATCGTAAAACCGGAGGAACCGGGCTGGGGTTGCCGATTGCCAAGGCAATTACAGACGCCCATCAGGGTACGATACGTATGGAGAGCGTAGAAGGAGAAGGAACGGTAGTCATCGTCACGCTGCCCCAAAGACAACAGGAAAGGCTGTCCCTCCAGTAGAATATCTACTCGCGGAACAGCCTTTTTATTGTTACTTGTAAGTTAAGCATTCGGTGGATGGAAATCATTTAAAATTTATGCTAAAGGACACGACGTGCTGTTGTATAATTGCGACTCCACCATCCCGAATTTAGATCTGTAACCGTTACGCCGCCTTTACCATACGTATGCAGAATTTTGCCATTCCCCATGTAAATGGCTACATGATGAATTGGCGCATAGAAAAAGACCAAATCGCCTTTTTTCAGCTGGCTACGCGGTACGAAAGTGCCAACAGTTGATTGCTGTCTGGAAGATCGCGGAAGCTTGATGCCATTTTGTGCAAATACATATTGAGTGAATGAAGAGCAGTCAAAAGAGCTTGTACTACCAGCTGGGGCTCCATGTTGATAACGCACGCCCATATACTGGGAGCCTTTAGAAATAATCCGATCAGCTTTACTTGCCGAAGCGGCATGAGTGGTGGCTGGTCCAACGACGAAGCTCCCTGCGCTCAATGCCAAAGTCATAGTAAAGCAAATACCCATCCACAATTTTTTAGAAGTACGTTTCATATATAAATTCCTCCGTTATTCGTATTGTGTTGATGTCCTGAAATGACAATAACACAAATAAAATGTCCGGAATTTACCACTCATGGTTACAAACCTGTTACCCCAACGCTTTGTCCTCGTTTATTAGAAAACGATGAGAATTTCCTCCTTAATTTTGGCTTGACAAAATGTATAGACTCCACTTATAGATAGGCTCGTATGACAAAAAGCGAGTTGCAGACGATTGGCACAAGCAATCACGCAAAATATACATACCTATATACTACAATTTATAACCTGTACGGGAGTATGTTCTAATTCCCGTTGACATTGTAAGGATCACACCGTATTTCCGGTCAGGAAGGGGAATTCGTATGGCTTCAAAGCAGAATAAAGCACTCAAAAAACCACGTCTAACCATTGTTCAGGTCATTTCCAACTATCCCGATGCACAGCCGGTACCCTCCAACAAGGGCGGAACGGAAAAGGTCGTGTATGAATTAACGGAGGAATTGGTGAGACGAGGACATCATGTATCTCTTTTTGCCGCCCGTGGGAGCAAGAGCAGTGCGCGGTTGATTCCCTATCCCAAGGGGTTGAAACATAGTCAGATCCCCCAATATGTACTCCGGCATATGCCTTCCGACACACATATCATTCATGATCATACCTTTCGTTCTGCTGTAGGGCGTAGGAAGCTGCCTTGTCCATCGGTATGCACCGTTCATCTTCCAGTGAAGAGACACGGTAAAAACCCAGTATATGTAAGTAAACGAGCGCGCCAGCTGATGGGCAGGGGCAAAGGTTTTTATATCTATAACGGTATCAACACACATGAATACGAGTTCAGCAGTGAGAAGCGTGGCTATTTGCTGTTCATGGGCAGAATCATACGAGATAAAGGTGTATTGGAGGCCATTCAGGTTGCAGAACGAACAGGAAAAAAACTGCTTATTGCAGGTCCTATCAAAGCTCCAGAATTTTTCCGTAAAGAGATTCAGAAACGAATTCAGCGCAATCCGAATATACGCTATGTGGGGGCAGTTGGAGGCGATCAGAAACAGAAGTTGCTGAAACATGCAGAATGTCTGTTGTTTCCGACATTGTGGGAAGAGCCATTCGGACTCGTTATGGTTGAGGCCATGGCTTGTGGAACACCGGTGCTGGCATTAAAAAATGGCTCCGTTCCCGAGGTACTATTGGGCTTTCCACAGTTGATCTGCAAATCGGTTAGCCAAATGGCACGAAAAGCACAGCAAAAAAATTACCCGTCACCAGCGCAGCTACGTTTGTATGTGACTCAAAGATTTACCAACAAACAAATGACCAGTAACTACTTGAGACTATACCGTGAAATCATCCGTCGGCGAGAACAGAAGAGAGGACAACGGCAGCCTATACGGAGGTGAAGGAGATGCAGGTCAAACGATATATGCTCGGAAAGGGCTCTTGGGCAACTCCTTATTATATAGCTGCAGGGGGACAGAAAGGTCCGTGTGTGATGGTAGTGGCGGGAATACATGGTAAAGAAATAGCAAGCATACGAGCTGCTGAGAAATTGGTAAAGCTTTTGAATCAGCAAAAACTGCGATTTAGCCATGGTAAGCTTATAATTGTACCGATTGTAAATCAAGAGGCTTACCGCAAACGGATTAGAGGAATACCTGATCTTAATCGAACCTTTCCGCGCAAAAAAAAGCAGCTGGCAACACAACCACTTTCCGCTGCTCTATTCAAATTGACACAAAAGTATCAACCTGAATGGTATCTCGACTTGCATGAGGCCAATGGATTGTCACAAAAAGATGCCAAGGTGCTTGGTCAAACGCTAATCTCCAACAAGGCCAATCCGGTGGTACCTACGGTTCGTCGGATTATTAAGCGAATGAATCGCTCCATCCAGATGAGCGACCGACATTTCAACATTCGGTTGCATGAGCTTCCAGGTTCCTCCCGCACTGCTGCAGCCCGTATTTTAGGTGCACGCGCGGTTACCGTGGAAACGGGTTGGAGCCTGCCCAAGAAAGTACGCATACACTATCAGTTGGAGATCGTCCAGCATTTTTTAAAAGAAGCCGGAATAGTCAAAGGCAACGAGGTATATTTATCTGCCAAGGTTAGAACGGTTACCTCAAGAAAATATGGCATCACAAAATAAAATCGCTTCTGGAGCAAGGATTTTTGCACCTTGCTCAGGGAGCGATTTTTTATGTGCGACCATCGTTCAGAATCCGTGGCGTGCTGATATTATATCTATGTGTTGTCAGGCTTCGGATTTATAGAAGGCGTTCACTAAGCTGTTCCCCAGACGTACCTCAATTAGCTCCAGTGGTGTATCCAGATCGGCACGGATCGTGTGATACGTATCGACCGGAATGCTAAATACAGAACCGCTTGCCGCAGCAAAACGTTCTCCGTTCAGCATGACCTCTCCCCGGCCGGACACGATCGTCCATACTTTAAGTCCACTGCCGTGAATACGGCCATTCAAGCGGTGATCTGGCAGTACCGTCAGCCGTATGGCCAGTATATCGTTCAGACTCCGATGATCAAATTCGTCCAGCACCCGGTAACTGCCCCAAGAGGTTTCGCCATGCTTGGGGTGAAGTTGAAGTTTACCTAGCTGGTCCTTGATGGCGTGAGCATGGCTCTTGGAGGCGATGAGAATGCCGTCGGGGCTCGCAGCTGCAATAATATCTTCCACACCAATGACATGAAGTGGATAGGGCAACTCATTGACGATGTGCGTGCCATGAGTTTGGCCACTGATCTGTCCACGCCCGATCACTTGGCAATTTAGCTGCTCTGTTAGAGCCTGCCAGTTGCCGATGTCGTGCCATTCGCCATCGTAGGGCAGGACGATGGCATGTTCGGCACGCTCTGCAATCTCCTCGTCGAAACTGCGAACCGGGAGGCCATCATACATTGCGCATAATGCTTTATCGTTCAGCGGCAAATAACTTCGCTCCATACAGGAGAGCATATACCGTAATGTAAAAGCGTAAATACCACAGTTCCACAGCGCACCCTGATGAATAAGCTGCTGTGCCCCGGAATGATCCGGCTTTTCTGTGAAGCGAGCAACTTGCGCATAAGAAGGTTTCCCTTCCCGTATCATTTGCAGACCCGGAACGACATAGCCGTATTGGTCGGAGGGATGAGTGGGCCTTGTCCCAAGCATAGCCAAATCGGCTCCGCTCTCAAGCAATAAGCCGGAGAGCGCTGCTATGCTATGGAAGAAATCCTCCCCTGCAAACATGTCCGCTGGAGCAATGCAGAGAACTTCATCCAGCCCCATGCCTCTGGTGTGAAAATATGCAGCCGCCAGTGCAGCAGCGGTGAAGGTTCCCCGTTTGGCAGGCTCGCCCAAAACGGGCAGACGACCTTCTGTATGGCGAAAGGCTAGATTTACCTGGCTTCGATGAGCCAGAAGCAGGGCAGAGGAATCCAGCCCGGCTAAGGTAAGCTGACGGTACACCCGGCCGAGCATAGATTCCTTTCGCCCGTCAGGGGCGGGCAACAACTGGAGAAACAGCTTCGACCGGATTTCGTTGGATAGTGGCCATAGCCGTTTTCCAGCACCACCGCATAACAATACGATGCGCACGGATGTTTCCTCCTTCAATGCAGATCCATTTGGATTGCATCATTTTGCAGGATTTTAAGAACTATTTTAGCGATGATTCAATCTTTGTTTTTGGAGCAAGCTGGTACACCTTGCGTTGATGAAAAGATAAGGAACGATAGCTCTTGGCCAAGACATCCAATTGTTTTTGCGACAGGGAAGAAGCCCGACTATGAAGCGCTTTATTCAATGACTTGCGCAAAATCATCTGAGAAGGCTTATTGCTGTATAAATAGTTGGCATACGTTTCATATTCGGAAAACCCAAACTGTTTTGTCCGGTTTATACTTTGGATAATCGCGTTGTACCAAGGTTTTCCATGTCGGGCCTCGATAACTTGCTTGAGCTGGCTGAGCCGCGCTTTTTCAAAAAGCATATAGTGAGTGACAAAGGATTTTGGTGAGGGTGCTTTAACGCCCATCAGCTTGTGGTAGGTGCGAAAATACTCAGGCTGGCTCCAGCTGCGGTAGTAAAAAATCGTTTTTCCGTCTTTACGGAACGTATGTGGACGAATCAAAATCGTGTCCGCGTCAATGACGAGAAAAAAAGAGGCTTTACTGATTTTGTCGCCATTCATTTTGAGTAATTGTTGATACAGCCAGCCTGAGCGGTCCCAGCGCGTTGTCCCGTAATGAATATGTTTTTTGGTGATGGGCAGCACCGTTTTTTCGTCAATAAATGTACATTTCTTGTTTGCGCACAGACGGCGAATCCCGGTGCTTTGCGGTGAGACGATATAAATAGTTCCAATTCGGTGCTGCACGTGACGGCGCAGACTGTCAATCACCAGCGGTAGTGTGGCAAGATCTTTATCAATTGCTGGAATCAGAACATCGATTGTAAGGGAACCCTTCCGTGGCCCATCCGATTGCGCTGACATGTTATTCACTCCCTATATGTGCAAATATACGCTCCCAGCGTCTCTCCATATCGTATGCTTGGACAGGCGCTTTCGACCGGGCAAGGTCAAACGTCCATTTCTATGCAGGACAGGGCTGATGAAGCTTCGAATGGGGAGTTAGCGCATACGATAGATTGATCTTTTTTAACAGGAGCGTTCTACCTGAGAGTAGAGAGGAGAGGGGCAAGTGAATTCTTCACAAGCGCAGGCGTTGCGCAGCAAATGGCATAAAACCCAATTGTTGCTCCAGCATGGCAGCATCAAGCCGTATGTACCTGAAACTCGCAAATATAATAAAGCAAATTTGAAATCAATGCTGGAGAAGTATGGTATGGTCTATGTAAAACCCGAGCGAGGTACCTTTGGTAAAGGTGTAATGAGAGTAGAGCAGGAGGCCGGCCAGCGTTTCGCCTATCAATATGAGGAAACGCGCCAAGAATTCAAACATTTGGATGCACTATATATCAGCCTATCGAAACATACGGGGAAGAAAAGTTATCTCATTCAAAAGGGAATCCATTTACTACGCCATCAAATGCGTTATTTTGATATTCGGGTCATGGTGCAGCGTAATGAAAAAGGGCTATGGGAGTCTACCGGAATTATTGGACGTCTTGGTCATCCCCGTAAAATCGTGACCAACTATCATAGTGGTGGTAAGCCGATGGCCTTGGAGCAGTTACTAAAATCCCATTTATCGCAAAGCAAGCAGGCGGAGCTGGTTAAGAAACTAAATGAATTGGGTCTTACTATCGCCAAACAACTGCAAAAAACATATCCGAAATTCCGGCAAATTGGTGTGGACATTGGACTGGATCATCGCTTTATCCCGTGGATTATTGAGGTGAATACGAAGCCGGACCCATATATTTTTAACCAATTAACAGATAAGTCCATGTACCGTAAAGTGTTAAGCTATTGGCGACTGGCTAATGAAAAAAGGAAGGTCACCGTCCCAAGCAAAGATACAAATAAAGATAAAAATAAAGACAAGAATAAAGGTAAAAATAAAGATAAGAATGTAATTAAAGATTCTAAAAAACAAAAAATATCTTGACCAGTAGATTGCTTCATTGCCAGCAGGTAATACAGAAAAAAGGATGAATTTTTCATAATTCATCCTTTTTATTTAGGATTACATTTTAAACTCGCCAAGTCCCCAATTGTTTGCGTATAAGTACGATTTGTCCGCTATGATATGCATCGTGCAGCGTCCACCGCGATAATTCAGCACCGAGAGTGTCGGAGCCGAGAGGCTTATCCAGATCAGCATCATTCAGAGCAGTAATGGCGACAAGCAGTTGGTTTACAAGAGCTTCCGCTTCTTTCAGCGTCTCCTGCCATCCTTCATCGTCTTCAGCATCCCCTGGCGGACCGAATGTCTCATCATTGCTTATTCCAGTTGAACTTATAGGGCGGTCAGTTAAACGTCTCAAAATACGCTCATTGTAATAATTAATGTGACGAACCGTTTGCCAAATCGTGTTTCCTCCACCTGGTGGTGTCCAAGTGGCTTCCTGTGTATTCACACCGTGAAGTGCGGCGGCAAGAGGAACAATCCATTCTTCCTTATCCCATGAATTTTCTCTTTGCCATACCAGCATATTTACTCGATCTCGGCTCACCTAACCCAACTCCTTTTGTAGGGATGTAACTAGCTAAACATAGGATAAATCGTTACAATTAACAATGTAGCATGACAAATTAAGATTTGCAACCAGTTAAAATGATTTTAGTGGTTACAGACGGTGGAGGAACTCTTTTGAATACACTTTGGACTGATTTTGTAAACAGCGAATGGCACGATTGGAGAGGGAGCGGACGTTCAGAAGATCGTTTGTTGAAGCCCGAATGGCAAAATGAATTTCTTATGCGGTGGCAATTTACCGCTTCGGTCCCAGCTAGTGCGGAAGATATCGAAGAAATGCAAATTCTCCGGCGGGAATTACGTAGCTTCGCTGAGCACCTGACTTCTGGCGGACAAATGACAACTGATCTGATGGATATGATTAACCGAAAGATGATGGAAGGGGGGCCGGTCACTCGCTTATTAAAGCAACAGGATGAGCATTTCAGCATTGTGCTGGAACCCGTGGCAAATGGTTGGAAAAAAGTGCTGGCAGAGGTTGTAGCCGATTTTGCCCAGGCACTTGTCAATAGCGGCGGCTCCAGAATTCGTATTTGCGATAATATCGATTGCCGATGGGTATTTTACGATGATACCCGAAATCGGTCAAAGCGATTTTGCGACGATAAGATGTGTGGTAATTTGATGAAGGTACGCCGTTTTCGCGAGCGTAAGAAAAATTAGATGGAGCAAGAGAATTTACATGAGCAGTACATGTTGAGCCCACTCCTATATGAACAATGGAGTGGGTTATTTAAAATTGAACAACCTGTGACCCTGTGCTATGCTTACATAAAAGAGGAGCTAGCCGTACTAACGATGATCTTTACTATGCGTATAAACATCTGATGATACGACGAATAGAAAGGGTGTACAGCCATGAATTCTGTCATTGAACTTAATAATGTAAGCTGGAAGAGAGATAACCGTACCATACTGGACCAAATCAATTGGCAGGTAGCTGAGGGGGAGCACTGGGCTGTACTCGGCTTGAATGGATCAGGTAAAACAACGATGCTCAATATGATTAACGGTTACATATGGCCAACCACAGGTAGTGTCGGTGTATTGGGCCATACCTTTGGGGATGTGGATCTGAGGGAGTTGCGCAAATCTATTGGTTGGGTCAGTTCCTCTTTACAGGAAAGAATTAATGGGAGTCAGCGTACGCAGGATGTTGTCATTAGCGGCAAATTTGCCTCCATTGGACTTTATGATCAGACGACGGATACAGAGTATGAACAGGCCATTCAGCTTATGACGCAACTGGGGTGTGCTCATCTCGTGGATCGGTTGTATCAGGGATGCTCACAGGGAGAAAAGCAAAAAGTGCTTATCGCCCGCGCATTAATGGCCTCGCCCAAGCTACTGATTTTGGACGAGGCGTGTAATGGTTTGGACTTTTTCTCCCGGGAAGCATTGCTGGATAGCATTCGCCAGTTATCGGAGTCGCAGGCTTCGCCGAATTTACTGTATGTTACACATCATATCGAAGAAATTCTACCGATGTACACGCATACGATTCTAATCCGCCGGGGCACGGTATTTGCCAAAGGTAAAACGACTGATATTCTGAGTAGTGACACACTTAGTGCTTTTTTTGAAACGCCTGTACAAGTAGAATGGAGACAGGATCGTGCATGGCTCTCTATGGTGTAGAGAGTCTTTTTTTCTCGCTAACCTGCTACCAACATAATCAGAATAGGCAATATCAGGAATGAGGCAAGCGTGCTCCACAGGATGCAGGTGGAAACCAGTTTTGGCGATGCATTAAATTTTTCTGCTAAAATGACAGCATTCACAGCAACCGGCATCGAGGCCAAAATGAAGAGAACGGAGAACAAAAGGCCTGAAATTCCCAGTATCAGCATAGCAAGACAAGCCGCAAGCGGAGAGAGCAAAAGGCGAATTGTTAGTCCGGCGTAGCTGGCTTTTTTAATAGACGACTCCAGTTTGAATATTTTTACATAAGCCATCTGGGTACCAAGGATCGCCAGCACGACTGGAGAATAAGCGGCAGCAATCATCGAGACGCCCGACTGAATGCCAGAGGGAAGATGCCAGTTCAGCAGCCGCAGTCCCATGGCGAGTAGAGCTGCATAGATCGCAGGAAGTGAAAACACCGACTTAACGGCACTTTGAACAGAAAACTCAGAGCGGGCTGCAAAGTAAACGCCAATGGTATTGACCATGATTATCTGGATGACGACATACACGGAGGCTTTATCCAGACCGAGCTGCCCAAAGGCAAGTAAAATAAGGGGCAGGCCATAATTTGCACTATTGGTCAGCGTCGAGATTAAGGTAAGTCCAGCCGTTTCCGGAGTGCTCAGTCTAAAGATTTTCCCCGCTAATTGTGCAATTCCCCACAACAGCAGCAGGTTCAGTATTGAAAAAGCGGCAGTCTGCGCTACATCATGCCAAGAAAGCTGTGCTTTGAGTAGCGTGTCCAGAATCATGGCGGGGCTTAAAAAATATAAATACAAAGTCGAGAGCGGTTTCGTTTCCAGCTTCATGAATTTTCCGAGTAAAAATCCGGCGATCACTGGAATGGACAGCGGAACGATAACGGATAATAGAGTTGAAAGTACGATTTGTATCATGAATTCCACCGATCCTTTCTGTAATGACATTTTCCATTATAAGGCGCTACTTTCGAGCCCGTCCAAGATGAAAACACAATCAAGGTCATAGGTATATACTATGAAGCCTTCGACACTTATTGTGAAAACAATAAAAGGGATGCCCTATTAGCCGTTTATCATGGCTGTGGGCATCCCTTTTATTATAATGAACCAATGATACTGCCGATTTATGCAGTAGCAACGGTTTCCGCTTTGGTTCGACAATCATCGGAGCAATAGTGCTGATGCTGTTCTTCGCAATCCGGACATACGATATGCTGGAGATTGCACACCGGGCAGTTGATATAATGATCGCTTGGCGTTTCACAATGGAAGCACTTGCCGACAATGACGTCTTCATCCGTATGATTGATCGGAATGGAGATTCGTTCGTCAAATACGTAGCATTTACCGTCAAACAAACGTCCTTGTACTTCCGGGTCCTTGCTGTAAGTCACAATGCCGCCATCCAACTGGCCTACATCGTTAAACCCTTCTTTGATCAGAAGACCGGACAACTTTTCGCAACGGATACCTCCGGTGCAGTACGTCAGGATTTTCTTGTCTTTGAACTGAGTCATATTGTCGCGAATCCATTGTGGAAATTCACGGAACGATTCGACTTCAGGGCGAATAGCCCCGCGGAAATGACCGATGTCATATTCATAGTCATTACGTCCGTCCAGAACAACTACATCTTCAGCTTGAAGCTGTTCATAAAACTCCTTTGGTGACAGCCGCTTACCGCTAATTACATTAGGGTCCAGTTCATCCTCATGACGCAGCGTAACTAGCTCCTGACGATGGCGTACAAATATTTTCTTGAACGCATGACCGTCAGACTCATCTATTTTAATAACAATATCGTGGAATTTCGGATTGGCGCGCAAATCACGCATATATTGCTCCGTTTGCTCTACTGTGCCAGACAGTGTTCCGTTGATTCCTTCTGCAGCAATCAAGATTCTTCCCTTGATACCCAGCTCCTTGCAGTAAGCCAGATGCTCTGCCGTAAAGGTGGCAGGGTCTTCTATGTTGACATATTTGTAAAACAACAAAATTCGATAAGCATGTTCACACACGTAAAATCACCCTCTGATTCAAGTCAAAGTTTTTTAACAAGCAATTTTAAATGTACCACATTCTTTAAGTTAGTCAACTTAAATGTATAAAAAGTGGAAATGGAAAAGATGACGAGCGACAAAAGTAAGGGTTTACATTATAATAGTAACGTAGTAATGAGGGGATTTCTGGTAGCAGGATGAGTTTTACTAGGTGAAAGGATGAATGAAATGAAACATCATTTGACAGCGCATACACCACCTATGGGGTGGAATAGCTGGGATTGCTACGGTGCAGCAGTACGGGAAGAGGAAGTACGGGGAAATGCTCAATATATGGCGGAGCACCTGAAGGAATATGGTTGGGAATATGTCGTGGTGGATATTCAGTGGTATGAGTCAGGAGCAGTTTCTTCACAGTATCGCCCGTTCGTCCCATTGGAAATGGATTCATTTTCACGTCTTATTCCAGCGGTGAATCGTTTTCCTTCGGCAGCAGATGGACGAGGCTTCCAAGCTCTTGCGGAATATGTACACAGTCTGGGATTGAAATTTGGTATACATATTATGAGAGGCATCTCCCGTCAGGCGGTGCACCAGGATACCCCAATTTTGGGAACCACATCCACGGCGAGACAAATTGCGCATCCCAACTCTATTTGTCCCTGGAACACAGATATGTATGGGGTAGATGCATCCAAGGAAGGCGCACAGGAGTACTATAATTCGTTGTTTGACCTGTATGCGGAATGGGGTGTGGATTTTGTCAAAGTAGATGACATTGCTGCATCACGTCTCTATGGTATTCATTTGGCGGAAATTGAATTGATTAGGCGGGCTATCGCCCAATGCGGACGTCCGATGGTGCTGAGTCTATCACCTGGTCCTGCACCGCTGGAGCATGCATCTGATTTAATTGCAAACGCGAATATGTGGCGTATGACTGATGACTTCTGGGATGTATGGCCTTTACTGTATGGTATGTTTGAGCGCTGCGAGAAGTGGGCGGAACATGTAGGTCCGGGTCACTGGCCGGATTGCGACATGCTGCCACTAGGTCATCTGGGTATTCGTTCGGTAGATTCGGTGGATTCCGGCAGCCATGACCGATGGACACGCTTTACGAAGGATGAGCAGCTAACGATGATGACCTTGTGGAGCATTTTCCGATCTCCACTGATGTTCGGGGGAGAACTGCAGGATAATGATGCATGGACCCTTTCCTTGCTAACGAATGAAGAAGTGTTAAATGCTCATCGCAACGGTTTGAATGCGCGGCAGGTGTACAGAAAGGATGAACATATCGTTTGGACTTCACATAACGGGGAAGGTCATGTATACGCAGCTTTGTTTAATGCTGGAGATGAAGCTTCAAAGGTGCGTGTATCCTTAAAAGACCTTGGTATTGAAGGACAGGCAAATGCCAGAGATTTGTGGAACCATGTGAATTTAGGTGTTTTAACACAAGAACTGTCCGCAGATTTACCTCCTCACGGAGCAGCTCTATTTATTTTGAAATAATGTAAGGAAGAACTATGCGCAGTTCCAACCCAATCACCCTATCGTACAAGTGGAAGGTAAACTTTACAATAGGGTGATTTTTTTGCATGTGTAACTTTAGGATATTTTAACGAACTCGACATTATTCTTGGGAATATGACATTTGGAACGTGTTAATTTTATATAGTGCCTATTTCTGTACAAATTTAAATCATTCTAACGAATAGACTCGAGAAAGGAGTCAAATGATGAAATTAAAAAAAATC
This sequence comes from Paenibacillus sp. FSL H8-0168, assembly GCF_038592955.1. Lineage (NCBI taxonomy): Bacteria > Bacillati > Bacillota > Bacilli > Caryophanales > Paenibacillaceae > Paenibacillus > Paenibacillus sp. FSL H8-0168. Next base: position 2,650,789 of record NZ_CP151948.1, read on the forward strand.
CACAAAAATGAACAGGACGAGCCTTGGCCCTCTAGCAAACCAATACTATGTATCGGGGGGGCCAATCTGGATCGTAAAATCATGATTAAAGGTACATTTCAGCTTCATACCTCCAATCCGAGCAGTACAAGGCTGCAATCTTGCGGTGGGGTAGCACGAAATGTAGCCGAAAATTTAGGGAGGTTGAGCCAACGGGTCAGCCTGCTAACTGCGGTTGGGGACGATGCGGAAGGTGAATTTATTATCGAGCAGTCCAGCCGTTACATGCACGTGGTTCCTCTGCAAGTCAAAGGTGAACCGTCAACTGGGGTTTATACTGCCTTGCTGAACGAGCGTGGTGAACTGATTATAGCGACAGCAGAAATGGAGATTTATGATCAGATTCGTCCTTCAGTAATTTATGAAAATACTCCTTTAATCGCCTCGTCCCGACTCGTTCTGCTGGACACTAATTTCTCTATGAACGTAATTGCAGCCACCATACATGTCTGCCATGAACATCGGGTTCCGATTGTCGTTTCTTCGGTATCGGCCTCCAAGATGAGAAAGCTTCCCCGAAATTTGCATGGAGTGGAATGGCTGGTATGTAAACCGGTGGAGGCTGAAGCTTATTTGGGGCTAGAACTTACAGATGATCAGCATATGTTGGATGCCACCCGGATTTTTCACAAACTTGGGGTTCAAAATGTCATTTTTATCTGTGGTGCTGATCGAGTTTTGTACGCCTCTCAGGATGGAACTCATGGACAAATTCCTATGCATCCCGTTCAAGAGGTCATTGATGTCACAGGCGCAGATGATGCTTTTATTGCCGGGATGATTTATGGAATCACCCAAGGTTATCCTATGGAGCAAGTGTGCCAATTTGGAATTAGCTGTGTCGACTTGACCCTGCAAACGGATCGGACGGTTTCAGAGACCCTTTCTATGAATAAACTCCATTCTAGGTTTCAGGAGCTGTATGGCACACATTCGCAAAATTTTGTGTTTTTCAAGGGCGTGTATTTTAAAAAGGAAGATACATAAGTAATTAAGAGAACTCTACCCTACAACAGCTCGTACTGGGAGCTACACGTACGTAATGGCCTCAACCAATTAATTGGTAAAAGGAGCATGTTGTCTGATGGACAGCGTGAAATACGTAATTGTTTTTCTGCCACAGTGCCTCCTTTATTTGCTTTTAAAGGGAGGTTCTTTGGTAGAGTCCGCTTTGTTCTGGGTTTTCGCAGGTGTATCCGTTCTAAAGTCTGGCCACTCATTATGCAATAGGGTAACCAACGGAATTTAATTATCTTGAAAATTAAATATCGTTCATGTCCCTGGCTGATCTCAGATAGACGATTATCTCCTTGACTAGAAATTACATTTCGTGTAAAGTGGTGAAAATTGTAATATATAGGAATAGTGTAGACCAAGGATCAAAGGTTCAATACCCGCTGTACAGAGAAGAAACTCATGGGCTGAAAGGTTTCTCGCCGCGAATGAACGTTTCCCTGCCTTGCGAGCTGTAGCGGTTTGTAAGATAAACCGTTACCGGCTAGACGCCGTTATCTGATGAAGGACCGTTCCGTGTATGGCTACGGTCAAATTAGGGTGGTACCACGACACATTCGTCCCTGACGGATGTGTCTTTTTGCGTACATTTTATCGTCCATACAAGGAGGTAGCTACACATGCGCCAAAGCCAATTATTACTGACAACCTTGCGTGAAGCACCCGCAGAGGCCGAAGTGATCAGTCATCAGCTTATGTTGCGGGGAGGATTTATCCGCCAACTGGCGGCTGGAATGTACACCTACATGCCATTGGGCAGACGGGTGCTCAGAAAAGTAGAGCAAATCATACGAGATGAAATGGATCGCGCCGGAGCTGGGGAGCTGCTGATGCCTGTATTGCAGCCAATGGAGCTATGGCAAGAATCAGGGAGATACGATGTTTACGGTCCTGAGCTGATGCGTCTGCAAGATCGACATGATCGAGAGTTTGCATTGGGGCCTACACATGAAGAGGTCATTACGTCTTTAATACGAAATGAAGTGAATTCTTATCGCAAATTGCCTGTAACCCTGTATCAAATTCAAACCAAATTTCGGGATGAACGACGTCCTCGATTTGGCCTGCTTCGCAGCAGAGAATTCTTGATGAAGGATGCCTATTCGTTTGATGCACATTGGGAAGGACTAGATCATACCTATTGGACTATGTTCCAGGCATATCAGCGCATTTTTACCCGCTGCGGTCTGTATTTTCGTGCAGTAGAAGCAGATGCGGGTGCCATTGGTGGCGAAGGTGAAACCCATGAATTTATGGCTCTAGCTGATATTGGAGAGGACACCATTGTAGCATGCACCTGCTGTGAATATGCAGCTAATCTTGAAAAAGCCGTCGCGCGGTCGACGGAGAAAATAGAAATAGCTCCAGTCTCAGATGAAAATGAACTTGTCAGCTATCCTTCTTTTGATACAGCTAAAATGGAAAAATTCCATACTCCAGGCCTACGTACAATAGATCAACTGGTTGAATCGCTTCACATAGAACCTGAAGAAATCATCAAAACACTGATTTATATGGCTGACGATCAACCTGTTGCTGTAGTTGTCAGGGGTGATCATGAGGTTAACGAAGTGAAAGTTAAACATATTTTAGGTAGTGAAAAATTCGAAATAGCAAGTACAGACACCGTGTCAAAGGCGACTGGAACCCCCTCGGGGTTCATAGGCCCATGCGGATTGACGATCCCTGTGTGGGTAGATTACGCCGTTGTCCAAATGTCCAGCGGTATCGCAGGCGCGAATGAGCTGGATTATCATTATCGACATGTGAATCCAAGGCGCGATATAGATCTTCGGCATGTGGCTGACTTGCGGAATGTAATAGAAGGGGATAGATGTCCTCGATGTGACGAAGGGGAATTGAAACTTTATCGTGGGATTGAGATCGGACACGTGTTTAAGCTGGGCACCAAATATAGTGAGAAGCTGGGTGCGACTTTTCTGGATGCATCTGGAACGGAGCAAACGATGATTATGGGCTGCTACGGTATTGGGGTTTCCCGAATCCTTTCTGCCATTGTAGAGCAAAATCATGATCAGAACGGAATGATATGGCCTCATGCGCTGGCCCCGTTTCAAGTTCATATCATTCCGATTTCTGTGAAAGACAGGCTTCAGATGCAATTAGCCGAGAAATTATACAACCAACTGCAGGATCACGGTGTGGAGGTGCTGCTGGACGATCGGGAGGAACGGCCCGGGGTTAAATTCAAAGACTCTGATTTAGTAGGCATTCCCGTGCGCATCGTCGTTGGTAAAGATGCCGAACACGGGAAAGTAGAGTTAATGGAACGAAAAAGCTGCAACAAAGAGACGATTCATATCGAAGATGTAGAGAGACGGATATTGGAACTACGCTAAGCATCTGTATCCCGTAGAATATGGCCTTCTCCAAGTGTAATCTCATGAAAGTCCGCCATCTGACGTGCCTGAAACCGGATTGGCTTGTCCCGACCTACCATAATGATATTTTGAATGTCGGCAGCGCCTTCCGAGGGGAGCGAGAAAGTTGTGACATAGGCGAATTCTTCACGCAACGTTGTGTGAATGGCATTGATTAGGTGGTCGTGTTCACTTTTGCCCATTAAATTCATGATCAGGGAGCCTTCGGAATCCAGCTTTTCTTTGGCCATCTTGAAAAATTCCCAGGATACTAAATGCAAGGGTGTACCCTGCTCTGTGAAGGCGTCCAGAATAATATAGTCATAAGCATTAGGCGCTTCCTTCTCCAGAATGCGTCGTCCATCGCCAACAGTTACATTATCCTGATCGTATCCAAAGAATGTTCGGCTGAACTCTACGACTTGTGCATCCAGTTCGGCAATCTTAAAGCGTTTATCTATAAAATGACCCGCTATTGTACCTATACCGTGCCCAATAACAAACACGTCTTCAAATGTCGGATCGTTCAGTTCCATGAGATGGATGATTGCTCTCGGATATTCGAACAGAATGCGTTGCGGATGATTCAAGTCCAGCGCGCCTTGGATGGCTGTATTTGAAAACTGCATCACCCGAAATAATCCCTTTTCACCGTACAGCTCGGTGGTTTCGTATACTGTGATTTCATGATTATGGCTCAACTTTTTGTACAAGACATCCAATTAAATGATCTCCTTCAAGTCAGACTTCCTCCTCATCTTAGACATGGATAGGGGGATTGTCCATAGATGAGGAGAATTGAAAGTTCATATTTCCAAGCATTCCTAATTAGGTAGAATTGTTTATTTTTCCATAACGGAGTTGTTTGAACTTGTTCGTATGTCCTTTAGGAGATATAATATACAAGGATATAATGAAGTTCGTTGTGTATATTCATACAGGAAGAGAGCGGGATATTATGGGACGTAAGTGGAATAACATTAAAGAAAAGAAGGCATCCAAGGATGCTAATACGAGTCGTATATATGCTAAATTTGGCGTGGAAATTTATGTGGCAGCCAAACAGGGCGAACCTGATCCTGAATCCAATCGGGTATTAAGAGTCGTTTTAGAACGTGCAAAAACGTACAATGTACCCAAAGCAATCATTGACCGTGCTATTGAAAAAGCAAAAGGTGCTGGCGATGAAAACTACGTAGAGCTTCGTTATGAAGGTTTCGGACCGAACGGTTCCATGGTCATTGTAGATGCACTGACCAATAACGTTAATCGTACAGCATCGGATGTGCGTTCTGCTTTTACTAAAAATGGCGGTAGCCTAGGCGTGAGCGGATCTGTAGCCTATATGTTTGATTCAACAGCAGTTATTGGTCTGGTGGGTAAAACCGCAGATGAAGTGCTGGAGCTGCTAATGGAGGCAGATGTAGAGGTGCGTGACATCATTGAAGAAGATGAAGCCGTCATCGTATATGCAGAGCCTGACCAATTCCATGCTGTGCAGGAAGCTTTCAAACAAGCAGGAGTGACTGAGTTTACCGTTGCGGAGCTCACCATGCTTGCTCAAAATGATATTTCTCTTCCAGAAGATGCACAAGTTCAATTCGATAAATTGATTGATGCATTAGAAGATTTGGAGGATGTTCAGCAGGTTTACCACAATGTAGACTCTGAGGAATAGTCGGATTGCATCATTTACATCTGAGCGTTTGTATAAAATAAACATTCCTAAACCATCGTATTTCGGTACGATGGTTTTTTTGTATATAAACTTATAAAAAATCAATTTTATTTTCTTGACTGATCAGTCTGTAAAAATTATAATCATAGGCAAGGAGGTGAACATAAGGTTTGGGAAGAGCAAAAGAATTTGATACTGAAAGTGTTCTACGAAAAGCTATGGCTGTATTTGGAGAGCATGGCTATGAGGGAACTTCTCTGACAATTTTACTGGATCAGCTGGGTATAGCGCGGCAGAGTCTTTATGATACCTACGGAACGAAATATGATTTGTTTTTTTCGGCTATTCAGCTTTATATACGTGACAAGACCGAAGCCGTAGTTCATCTGCTCAGTCAACCTGGGAGCATTAAGGATGCAATAGCGATGATTTTTAATGAATCTGTTAGAGTGTTGACGGATAAGAGGCTGTCCAAGGAATGCTTTATTATGAACAGTGCTATTGAACAGGCTCCGCATCATCATGAGATCAAAGCTTTTATTTCTGAAAACACTGAAAAGCTTGAACTTGCTTTTTACGACGCCCTAGTCCGCGCCCAAAAAGAGGGGGAGATTCATGCTACGGAATCTGAGCTATTGTCAATCGCCAGATTTCTAAATCATGCCCGACTATCGTTGACATTTACCGCCAAGACAGGCGCGAGCACTGAGGTGCTTAGAGATATTGTGCGTACAACGCTGTCGATTTTAGATTGATCTTTATGAACGCTTAATAGCGTTTATTTTTTGAACATTCCAGACTGATTGGTCAAATTTTTTTGAGTATTATAGACTGTTCAATCTAGAATGCTTATGTTTATTTTAGCGTCTTGAATTCGTTTTTTAAGCAGTAACTAAAAATATATTTGCGAGGTGTCTACCATGACAATCAATCCGAATACTGACGAAGTAAAACAGCAAGCGCAAGCAGTCATGCATAAATTTACGAGCAACCTGTTAGAAGAAAATATGGAGCAATGGATTTCATTATTTGATGATAACGCTGTTTTCGAGTTCCCTTATGCACCTAAGCATTTTGCACAAATGCTTCAGGGCAAAGCAGCAATTTACGAGTACATTAAGGAGTTTCCTAATATACTTCGGATTCAGCATTTCTCTTCACCAATTATCCATACGACAACGGACCCGGATTTATTCGTGGCCGAGTTCGCCAGTGAGGCGCAGGCTGTGAGCACAGGTAAACCGTATAATCAAACCTACATTTCTGTTATTAAGCTGAAGAACGGAAAAATTATTCACTACAAAGATTACTGGAACCCTTTAGTAGCTCTTGAAGCCCTGGAATCATGAATGAAAGAGTTCAAGCCTCATGGGGATAAGGATATCTAGGCGAAAACAAAAAATTTAAATAGGAGTTGAATTTCATGAAAGACAGAAATATAGCGTTGATTACAGGAGCAAACGGCAAAACAGGTAGCCGTGTAGCCGCCAGACTTACGCAACTTCAGCATCCGGTACGTTTGGCAGGACGTGCTCATCCTGCCGAATGGGAAGGGAAAGATTATGTATATTTTGATTGGTATGATGAATCAACACATGCACAGGCGCTGATGAATGTAGATAAAATTTATTTGGTAGTACCTGTGCTGGATGTCAATCCCGCCAAAGTGATGATTCCTTTTATTGAGAGGGCCTTGAGAGAAGGAGTGCAAAGGTTTGTGCTGTTAGGGAGCGCATCTGTGCCTGAGGACGGACCAGTATTTGGACCTGTACATCAAGCACTACGTAGATTAGCTCCAGAGTGGGCTGTATTGCAGCCATCCTACTTTATGGAGAATTTTACAGAAGGTCAGCATGTAAGTACCATCAAAAACACCAGCACGATTTATAGTGCGACAGGAGATGGGAGAGTAGGTTTTGTCAGTGCAGATGACATTGCAGAAGTGGGAGTACGAGCTCTGATTGACGATAAACCACATAACACAGCTCATGTCATCACTGGACCTCAGTCACTAACCTATGGCGAAGTCGGTAAGATTATTGGGAAGTTAACAGGCCAAGCGATCCAGCATATCTCGTTGCCTGATGAAGAGCTAAAAGAGGGCATGGTTCGAGCTGGAATGCCTGAAGAATATGCAGATATGCTGGCGGGATTGGATAGAAGGATACGTGAAAATGGAAGTGAAGATCAAGTTACTCATACCGTAGAGCGTGTCACTGGGCGCCGTCCGATATCATTCGAGCAGTTTGTGCAAACACACGTAGACATCTGGAAGTAATCATGAAAGGGGCAAATGAATAACCCATCATATTCAAGAAGAGGATTCATTGATCTAGTGGCGAGCGTGATACCGTTCCCGGTTACTTCTTTTTAGGGTCATAAGAATAACCAGGATATTTGACGACGGGCCATTTTACCTTTCGTAAATTAGAGATTACATCAACACCTACATGTAAATTACTCTGAATCAGTTCTGTGGGGGTAAGAGCCATCCATTGATTTAGTGAAACATCCGCAAAACGGTCACTCTTAAACATTTCAAGAAACCATAATGAGCTAGAGCCAGTATTTTGAATGTAATGCCCGTAAGCAAAAGGCACATATCCGACATCTCCGGCTCTAAAATCAAATGTGCGGGCAGCGCCATTACCACCAAAGACAGTCATCCGTCCTTGCCCTGTAAGATAGTATTGCCATTCGTCGTTATTGGGATGCCAGTGCATTTCTCGCATGGCTCCGGGCTCAATCTCAACAAGGGCAGCAGCGATGGTTTTGGATATCGGAAAATTGGAGGAGTCAACGATTCGTACGCTTCCGCCCGGTGTTTTGATTGGGGGCTGGGCTAGTAATTCATGCTTGAAGGATTGGGGCAACGTCCCGTAAGGAGAGGGAACCGCTTGGCTTTGAATTGAACCGGGAATTGAATCCTGATAGATGTATACTTGGTCTTGAGGAATTGCTGCAAAATCAGCTTCTGGTACACCAAAATTTGCAGAAAGTACGTCTTTGGGAGTATGTGCGAACCAATCCGAGATGGATAGGGTGTTCAGATCGGAGAAACTGCCATCATCAAAAACCAGCAGAAATTCACAGCCATCCTCAAGCCCCTGTATAGAGTGCGGAATGCCAGGAGGAAAATACCAGAGATCCCCGGGACCCACATCAGCAATAAAATTACGTCCATTTTGGTCAACTGCCGTAATGCGAGCACTTCCCAACAGCATATATGACCATTCCGCCTGCTGATGCCAGTGAAGCTCACGTACACCACCCGGTGTCAAACTCATATTCACCCCGGCAAGGGTTGTAGCAATAGGTAATTCTCTTACCGTAACTTCTCTTGACCACCCACCATGATTAAGCTGCATATGGGCATCAGAAAAAGAAAATCTCATATTTGGAATGAGACCATTGTCCGTTACGGGGGGAACCAGCATATCGGGATTCTGTAGATCCCTCATCACATCACGTGGACCCTTGTCGATGCCCCCAGCACCATCACTTCTGATGGGTTGGGGGATTCTTACATTTTTCGGGCAATCATTATGCATCATTAGATCTTCCTCTCCAGGTTGAAGCTTGATGAAGTATGGGATAAGAGAAAATACGCATAAAGATTTTATGATCATGTGGTGAGTTTTATGCTGTATGCGTCAGATCTGTAAATTGAGCCTGAATGATTTGAGCTAAATCGTGTGGACTCAACTCCAGTTGGGTCCCAATTTTCCCACCGCTCACAACGATGGCTTCCAGTTCCGATGCAGGCTGGTCGATAAAAGTGGGGTAGAGCTTTTTCATTCCTATGGGGGAGCAGCCACCGCGAATATATCCCGTAAACTTTTGCAAATCCTTAACTGGAAGCATTTCAATTTTTTTCTCTCCCGCGGATTTGGCTGCTTTTTTGAGATCAAGCTCTTTATGTACAGGGATTACAAAAACAAACAGATTTTGTTTGCTGTGTGCAACCAAAGTTTTGAAAACCATTTCCGGGGCTCTCTCGATTTTCTCAGCCACATTCATCCCGTCTATTTTTCCATCTTGATGATCATAACTCAAAATATTGTATTGTATATGTTGCCTGTCCAATATGCGCATGGCGTTTGTTTTGCTGGCACTCATCTTATTTCTTCCTTTCTTTAGAGTTTTTCCAATTGATCGACATAATCCTTTGCATCCTTAAGGGAAAGATCCTTAGCGGTTCTCAGCTCTTTTATGGCTTGAATCTTTTTTCCTTCCCTAATTAGCAGGAGCAACCTTTCATTGATATCTTCTGAAGCTCCTGCATCTAGAACATGTGAAGGAGTGGCGGCAATAGTACCTGACAGCGATGTTCCTTGTATTCCTGAACGATTTTCAAGACGCTCCACGTCGGATTTCAGGTCATTAAGACGCGATTGAAGGCTATAGACCTTAATTAAAAGTATGACGGAGAGGAGCAACGCGATTATTGCTGTATACTCAATAGCTGACAACAGAATCCCCCCAATTTCACTTCGTTTTATCGCAAAGATGCCGCACTAAAAATTTGTTTCTTATTTCTAGTATAGCATGATGATGGAGGAGAAGAGGAAGAGGCTCATTCCTCTTGAAACGGTAGCACGGTTTCGTCCTTTCCTATATCCATTTTAGATAATCGGCGTTGAAAACTTTCTTTCCAATTCGATTCAATCATGTCGGCGGCCGCTGCGAAATTTTTAGCTATAAGCGCACTGATTATTTTTTGGTGTTCTGCAACTGATGACTCTGCGCCCAAAAAACCGTCAAAGTATGTCACCTCATAACGGCGCAGCTTTTTTTTCAATCCCTCCAGCACATAAATCAATTCTTCATTTGCCGACAGATCAATAATAACCTGGTGGAATTGAGCATCATATTGTTGCGCAAGGATTGCATTTTCTTCCTTTAGCGCCCGTTTGAGCTCTCCATTTAATATTTCTAATTCCTCAATGTGCTTAGATTCAATATTTTCTTGAGCAAACGAAACAGCAAGCTTCTCAAGTGACCCGATGATGGGGTACAGCCGATAAGCCTGTTTAATATCAACAGGTGCTACCTGCGTCCAGCTATTGGCTTTAGTCTGAACCATCCCTTCTTCTTCCAATCTTAAAATAGCTTCACGGATAGGTGTACGGCTGGCTCCTAGAACCTCCGCTAATTCTTGATCCTTTAACTTATCTCCAGGCTTTAAAACACCACTAATAATCCATTCTTGTAGCTGAAGGTATACTTGCTCACGTATAGATGAACGCTTAACTTTGGTTGCATGTTTGGATAGCAATGATTAGACCTCCTTCGTATTTTATTTGAATGTAATATATCACATACAATTCATGAGTATCAATGATTGCAGTCCGATTTCATACATATTTCATATCGCAAACCAAGTTGACAGTATATAGCTAGATGGGTAACATGTAATATATCACATGCAATATTTTATTGATTAAGCTAAGACATTTAATATTTTAAGAATAGAAGGAGACATGTATGCAGGACATGACAGCATTAAAATACATGACAAATGAGAAGGCGCGTAAAGTAGAATTTAAGAAAATATCAGTGGGATTTATGGATAGGAATATGGCCCAAAAGGTTAGAAACTTCCATAAAAGTTTTCCTGAATATGAAGTCACTCCACTGCACAGCTTGAAAAATTTGTCATGCAAGCTCAATGTAGGGAACATATGGATAAAAGACGAATCCTACAGATTCGGATTGGGTGCTTTTAAAGTATTAGGTGGGTCCTTTGCTGTCGGCAAGTATCTGGCAGATAGACTGAATATGGATATTTCAGAGCTTTCTTTTGAAAAGTTGAAAACCGAAGAGATTAAGGGACAATTGGGCGATATTACTTTTGTAACAGCTACAGATGGAAATCATGGTAGAGGGATTGCTTGGGCGGCTAGCCAGCTAGGACAGAAATCTGTCGTGTTTATGCCAAAAGGATCTTCTGAAGTTAGATTAAATCATATCAGAAATGAAGGGGCAGAAGCCTCTATTACGGAACTAAACTATGACGACACTGTTAGGTTGGCCAGCACCTATGCTTCTGAGCATCGTGGGGTTTTGCTGCAAGATAGTGCATGGGAAGGCTATGAAGAAATTCCAACTTGGATTATGCAAGGCTATGGGACGTTGATAGATGAGGCATTGGAACAGATCCGAGTGGCTGGAGATGATTATCCGACGCATGTATTTTTACAGGCAGGTGTGGGTTCATTTGCAGCAAGTATACTGGGATATTTGATATCTCATTTTGGTGAAAAAAGACCGACAACGGTTATTGTTGAGCCTAATGAAGCAGCGTGCATCTATAAATCAGCGGCGGAAAATGACAGAAAACCTCATGCTGTAACAGGTTTTATGCCCACGATTATGGCTGGACTTGCTTGCGGGGAACCTAGCACAGTGGCTTGGGAACTATTGAGAGATTATGCGGATATGTATATCACCTGTTCGGATTTTGTATCGGCAAAGGCAATGAGGATGCTTGGAAATCCATTACCTGGTGATCCCCAAATTATATCTGGTGAGTCTGGCGCTGTTGGCTTAGGTGTTTTGAGCTTGTTGCGGAAGCAAGAAAATCTAATAGAAGCTGCATCTCAGCTACAATTAAATGAAGACTCCAGAATCCTCATCATAAGCACGGAAGGAGATACAGATCCCGAGGCATACAGACAAATTGTATGGGAAGGCAAGTATCCTTCTTTTTCATGAGAATGAGCAAAACTTTTAAAATGAAAAGAGGAATGCAAAATGGTATTTAAAAGTTCCAACCTATGCATTGATGAAGCACGTTTACTGGATGGGATTCAATCGCTTGGCCGAATGGGACGTGACCCTGAGCAAAAGCTGACCAGACTGGCAGCTTCTGCTGCAGACATGAGTGGTCGTGACGCCTTGGTAGCCTGGATGAAGGAGGCTGGTTTGGAGGTTGTGGTTGACCGTATTGGAAACATCTTCGGCATATGGAAAGGTGCAAATGATCCTCAACTAGCTCCGGTGCTGATTGGGTCGCATATTGACACAGTGATCAATGCCGGTGTGTACGATGGTTGTTATGGTGTGCTTTCTGGTCTTGAGGTTATTCAGACATTGCAGGTTTCTGGCTTTATTCCTGCTCGCTCTATTGTTGTGGGTGCTTTTACGAACGAGGAAGGGGTTCGTTATGCTCCTGATATGATGGGTTCGCTGGTATATGCAGGTGGACTCTCGCTTGAGGATGCATTGGCCTCTGTGGGAACAGACGGCACTATATTGGGAGAAGAGTTGGTGCGCATTGGGTATGAAGGAACAGAGGAGCCGGGTTTTATGCTGCCACATGCTTATGTGGAGCTTCATATTGAGCAGGGCCCGGTACTGGAAAGTGTCGGCGTTCCAATTGGTGCAGTTGAGAACCTTCAAGGAATATCCTGGCAGCGCGTTACTATTGAGGGGGTTGCCAATCATGCCGGGACTACACCAATGTCGATGCGCAGAGATGCGGGACATGCAGCAGCCAGTGTCATCACATTTTTAAGAGACCGGGCGACAAGGTCGCAGACGCCTACGGTGGCTACGGTTGGTTGTCTTAGCATGGAGCCTAATGCGATTAATGTTATTCCTTCACGCGCCACGTTTACTGTTGATTTGCGTGATCCTGATGAGCAGAGATTGCAGGCTGAAGAAGCGGCGCTGACCGAGTATCTTAGAGAACTTGCAGCTTCCGAAGGGGTAACCATCACCACCGAGCGAATGGCCCGTTTTAAGCCGGTTGCTTTTGATGCCAACATTGTGGAGTTGATAGAGGCTGCTGCCATGCAGCGCGAGCTGCCCTCCAAGCGAATGACATCCGGCGCTGGTCATGACGCTCAAATGATGGCTCGCATTTGTCCGGCAGCTATGATCTTTGTCCCAAGTATTGGCGGCATTAGTCATAATCCGTGCGAATACACGCCGAAGCCGGATCTGGTGGCCGGAGCCAATGTACTATTAGACGTAATTAAACATCTTGCTGGTGATGTATAATACGAGCTATTTCATCAATTTAAAACCAATAAATCAAACGGGGTACCCATGGTTCAAAATCTGCGGTACTCCGTTTTTTCTTATTCAAATGAGTACAAATTGACTTTTTGCAGGCAGAGCGTTATATTACAACTTATTATAAACCTTTTAATAAATACTGGAAAAGGAGTGTATTCAAATACAACCAGTCTCCAATAATACCATTCGGGTTAAACAAATTAATGTAGAGTTAGTTAAAAACACACTGAAATCCAAGGAATATGCAACCAAGTCATCCATAGCCAGTATCACAGGTCTTAGTGTGGCAACCTGCGGAAATATTCTAAATGAGCTTCTTCAAACCGGGGAAGTATTAGAGACGGAATTGGAAGAGTCGAACGGCGGACGTCCAGCTAGACGGTACAAATATAACGCTGATTATTCTTATATTATCTGTTTAAATGTGAAAACGGAAGGCTGTATACATTCTCTTACTTATGCTGTAGCCAATTTGCTTGGTGATATCATCATCGAGAATACTTCCATAGTTCCCCATATTGATTATGAGGTCATAGAAACCCAAATTGGAGAGCTGATTAATAACTATGGAAACGTCAAAGCCATTGGGATTGGCATCCCTGGGGTTGTTCATCAAGGGATTATCGATGTTTGTGATCTCGACCTGCTCATAGGAGTCCCTGTAGGTCCACGACTTCAAGATAAATACGGATTAGAAGTAACCATTGAAAATGATATGCATTTGACAGTCTACGGATTTTATAACATGCAGAATTATGATGAGGATAAAACCTTTGCTATTGTTACGTTTCCCAAGGACAATTTCCCGGGAGCGGGTTTTATTGTCGACGGACATTTGTTAAAAGGAAATACCAAGTTTGCGGGGGAGGTGTCCTTCTTACCCTTTGATTTAACAAGAGAGGAACAGCTTAAACAGTTAAATAGCATAGAGGGATTTGTTCCTCTGGCGATCCAAACGATAACTTCCATTATTGCGATTATAGACCCTGTATCTATCGCTTTGACTGGAGAGTTATCCAAGCCGACTCTGTTGGACGATATTTATAACGGCTGTCTAAAAGATGTACCCAAAGAACATATGCCCGAGATTTTTGTGAAAAACGACACGCATGATGAATACATGTATGGGTTGATTTCGGTGACCCTTGAAAGTCTGACGTACAATTTGCAATTGGTGGAGAAAAGGAAATAGGACATCGTTCAATAAAGCATGAGAGGATGAGATTAATGACTCAAAAATCGATTGCATGGACTACAGGGACATGGACTAATCACCCTGTATCATCCATAGAAGAAGACCAGTTTCTTAAAGTTGAAACCAGAGAAGGAAGCGACTACTGGGAAAAAACTTTGTATGGATTTGAACGCAGTAGCGGACATTCTCTGCTTACAGACTGGGAAGAAGGCTCTGCCATCGAAGTCACGTTTCAATTAGGCTCATTTACGGAGCTTTACGACCAAGCCGGTATTATGTTGTATCAAGGACAGCAAAAGTGGATTAAAGCTGGGATTGAATTAAATGACGGAATTCCTCAATTAGCTGTCGTAGTCACAGATGGCTATTCCGATTGGTCATTAGCTCCTGTACCTGAGTGGGTAGGGAAAAATGTCACGATTCGTGCTTCACAGCTACAGGATGCAGTTATCATTAGAGCCCGAACCGAAAATCAAAGCTGGCGCACCGTACGTGTAGCACGTTTTCCTTATGAAACGGGACAACAGGCGGGTCCTTTTGCCTGCGCGCCGACTCGAGCCGGCTTTCAGGTTATCTTTACACGTTGGGTAAGCACTGAACCAGATAGAGATATTCATGTAGATCCGCCAATTAAAGAATAGTCATTTTACTCAATAATAGAAGAGTTATAAATATGGGAGTACTTATTGGAGATAATACAGTTATAAGCTCTAGAAGTTTTTAAAATAATACTTGACATGAAACGCGTTACAAACCTTAAGATTCATTTAGAAGTACTTATAACACATTAGCATAGAGGTAACATATTTCTATTTAGTTAATGAAAAACATCAGCAAAGGCGGAGAAAATATGAGTACACAGTTTCCAAAAGATTTCCTGTGGGGCGGAGCAGTTGCTGCTAATCAGCTCGAAGGCGCTTATCAAGAAGATGGAAAAGGCTGGTCCATTCAGGATGTAACTCCTCGTGGTGGCTGGGGGCCCGTTACGGATGCCCCAACAGAAGATAACATGAAGTTGATCGGTATTGATTTTTATCATCATTATAAAGAAGATATCAAACTTTTTGCGGAAATGGGCTTCAAAGTATTCCGTACTTCTATTGCATGGTCACGTATCTTTCCTAAAGGTGACGAACTGGAGCCTAACGAAAAAGGCTTGCAATTTTATGATGATTTGTTTGATGAACTTCACAAATATGGAATTGAGCCACTCGTTACATTATCTCACTATGAAACACCTTTACATTTGTCCAGAGAATACGATGGTTGGGTAAACCGTAAGCTTGTTGATTTTTATGAGCGCTATGCTACAACTGTATTTAATCGCTACAAAGATAAAGTTAAATACTGGTTGACTTTCAATGAAATCAACTCCATTCTTGAAGCACCATTCATGAGTGGAGGAATTAGCACACCAAAAGATCAACTTAGTGAGCAAGATCTTTATCAAGCTATTCACCATGAGCTTGTAGCGAGTGCAAGAGCGGTAAAAATCGGTCATCAGATCAACCCTGATTTCAAAATTGGCTGTATGGTGCTGAGTATGCCTACTTATCCGCTGACACCTAATCCAGACGATGTGATTGCTGCGATGGAATTTGATCACAGAAACATGGCATTTGCCGATATTCACGCAAGAGGTCAATACCCTGGTTACATGAAACGATTCTTTAAAGAAAACGGAATTTCTATTCACTTCGAACCAGGTGATGCCGAAGATTTGAAGCATACCGTTGATTTTATCTCGTTCAGCTATTATATGAGTACTTGTGAGACAGCTGACGAAGCTAAAAAAGTCAAAGGTGAAGGTAACATCCTTGGTGGTGTCAGCAATCCGCATCTCGAGGCAAGTGAGTGGGGCTGGCAAATTGATCCGCAAGGTCTGCGTTATGTACTGAATACGTTCTATGATCGCTTCCAAAAACCACTGTTCATCGTTGAAAATGGCCTGGGCGCCGTTGATGAACTGATCACGAATGAAAAAGGCGAAAAAACGGTTGAGGATGACTACCGAATCAACTACCTGAATGATCATTTGGTTCAAGTTGGAGAAGCTATTGAGGACGGAGTAGAGGTTTTGGGCTATACGTCTTGGGGATGTATTGACCTTGTCAGCGCATCGACCGCTCAGCTTAAAAAACGTTATGGCTACATTTACGTAGACCGTCATGATGATGGCAGCGGTACACTTGAAAGATTTCCGAAGAAATCGTTCCATTGGTACAAAGAAGTTATTGCTACGAACGGTGAAAGCTTGAAACGTTAATTTATAAATAAACCAGTGATTAAGTATTAAAGGCTTATAGATAGCGACCGCTTCTTCTCTTTTACGAAGCGGTCGCTAATTTTTTAGGGGTATTAGCAACCGAATTACAAGCTGAAGACGAAAGAGCTTTCATGAATGATTCGTAAGCGTTATTTATTGATAATTGATGATAAATAGATTGGACAAAAATGAAGTACTGAGATATATTAATACTTATTAAAACATTAATAATAACTAAAATAAATAATTGAGTCCAGTATAAATTAATGATTTTTTAATGATGAGGGCTGCAGAAGGAGGAAAATAATGAAGATTGAACATGTAGCGATCTGGGTGAGAGACTTAGAAAAGATGAAAAGCTTTTACGAGCAATATTTTGATGGAAAATCTAACGATAAATATTATAACGCTACAAAAGGATTTGAGTCCTATTTTATCACCTTTGAGGATGGAGCAAGGTTAGAGGTTATGCGTAAAACGGAAGTAGATCATTCACCACAGATAAATATTACGGGCTGGGCTCATGTGGCATTTTCCGTTGGAAGTAAAGAACTGGTGAATGAAAAGACAGAGCAGCTCATGCATGCAGGATATGAAGTAGTGGGCCAGCCAAGATTGACAGGTGACGGCTATTATGAAAGCGTAATTAAAGATCCAGAAGGTAATTTGGTGGAAATTTCAATGTGAGTAGCTTTCCAGTTCTGAAGAGTTGATTGAAGAACGTTTATACGCCAAAAGTCTCTGTCACGAATATAATCAGCTTCATCCTAGAAATATCGAAGAACGAGAAACACTCATCAAAACTTTACTTGGGAAGACAACTGATAGATTCTTGATTGAGCAACCTTTTGTGTGTGACTATGGCTATAACATTGAAATCGGTGAAAATTTCTATAGTAACCATAATACGATCATGCTTGATGGGGCAAAAGGTGTGATCGCTGCTGGAAACCCATGTAAGGTAATCCGTAAAATCACCGAAGATGATAAGACCAAGTACAAAAGGAACTAAGAATAAACTACAGTTCACTCGGAGCTGTAGTTTATTGTCTTATAAGAGTGTTACCAAACAAAAGAACAATTTTGCACAGATTTGTTCAGGGAATAATGCAATAATGTACTTAAGTGGAATATTTTTTAGCCTATTCAGAAAGGAAAGAACAATCATGAAATTGATGTTTATATCAGATATTCACGGCTCATTACACTGGTTGCAATTGGCACTGGAAAAGTACAGGGAGGAGAAAGCCGATCGTCTTGTTCTGCTCGGAGATTATATGTACCACGGACCACGTAATCCGTTACCAGAAGGGTATAATCCGGCAGAAGTGGCCGCTCTGCTGAATAAGTACAAGTCCCATATTGCGGTTTCTGTGCGCGGAAATTGTGATGCAGAGGTGGACCAGATGCTACTGGAGTTTCCTATGATGGGTGATTATGCTTTGTTGCACCATGAAGGACGGAGAATCTATGTCACGCACGGACATGGCTTTAGTATCGGAAATTTACCACCACTGGAAGCGGGAGATGTGTTCATCCAGGGACATACTCATATTCCGGTAGCGGATGTGGAGAATGGGGTCTTTATACTGAACCCCGGTTCGATCTCGCTGCCAAAAGGAAACTATCCATCCTCTTACGGTGTGCTGGAGGGAGCACAATTCACTGTGAAGGATTTTGATGGGAATACGGTGAAAGCAATCACGTTTTCAAAGTAATTTATTCCAATGTGAATGTAAATTATTAAAACTTTTCCGCTTCGATTGAGACAAAGATCATATTATTGTATGATAGGAGCGGAGTCTACATTATGAAAAAGAAAGAGAGCTTCAATACATGCAAATTAAGGATTCACATTATAAGATGCCGCCTGAATGGGCGCCACATGAACGCACGTATATTTCTTGGCCTGTAAAATCTTCAATGGTTTACCCAGATATGCATGCTGATGTATGCAAGGGCTATGCCGGAATTGTACGCGCCATGGCGGAATTTGAACCAGTTACTGTGGTCGTAAATCCGGATGATCTGGAGAGCGTTAAGGCGCTTGAACTTGGGGAACGGGTAGAACTGCTGCCAATTGAGCACAGCGATGCGTGGCTGCGTGACAACGGCCCTACTTTTCTCACAGACGAGCATGGTCAGTTGGCAGGTGTAAACTGGAAGTTTAATGCCTGGGGTGGAAAATACGCTCCATGGGATCTAGATGACCAGGTTGCGCCGCAAATTTTGGACCAACTTGGAGTTCCACGGTTTGATGCACCGCTTGTGATGGAAGGCGGCTCATTGCACGTAGACGGCGAAGGCACACTGATTACAACCGAAGAGTGTTTGCTCAATTCCAACCGAAATCCGGAATTAAGCAGAGAAGAAATTGAACGGTATGTATGTGAGTATACAGGTGTCGAGAAAATAATATGGCTAAAACGTGGTCTTAGTGGCGACGAAACAGATGGCCATGTGGACAATATTGCTTGCTTTGCAGCTCCTGGCAAGGTCATTATGCAAGTATGTGATGATCCTGAGGATGAAAATTACGAAATCACGCAGGAAAATCTGCGTATTTTGGAGCAAGCAACGGATGCTCAAGGCCGTAAGCTGGAAGTGATTCGGATCGGCCAGCCACCGCGCGTGGATTATGAAGATAGCCGATTGACACTGAGCTATATTAACTTCTACTTTGTGAATGGCGGCATTATTTTGCCGGTGTTTGGCGGCACTGCCGCTGAGAGCGATCTTGCAGCTGAGCAAGTGTTGGCAAATGTATTTCCAGATCGCACCATTCGTACTGTAGACGGTATGGCGGTCATCCGTGAAGGCGGTAACGTACACTGTACGACCCAGCAGATGCCTGCTGTAAATCGTTGAACGATACAACATCTAAAAGGAGGACTAACGTGAGAAAAGTAAAAGTGGCAGCAACTCAAATGAGCTGCTCTACCAATATCGAAGAAAATATTAGTAAAGCAGAGAAGTTAGTACGTGAAGCGGCTGCGCAGGGCGCACAAATTATTTTGCTGCAGGAGTTGTTCGAGACTCCATATTTCTGTCAGAAGGAAAAGTCTGATTATTATTCATATGCAACTGAGCTGGAGCACAACAAGGCGGTTAACCATTTTAAGAAGATCGCCAAAGAATTACAGGTTGTGCTGCCCATCAGTTTTTATGAAAAGAAAAACTACGCGCGCTACAACAGTCTTGCTGTCATTGACGCAGACGGTGAAGTGTTGGGTAAATACCGCAAAAGCCATATCCCTGACGGTCCTGGGTATGAGGAAAAATTTTATTTTAATCCGGGCGATACCGGTTTTAAAGTATGGAATACACGTTATGCCAAAATTGGGGTAGGTGTGTGCTGGGATCAATGGTACCCAGAGGCGGCCCGCTGTATGGCGCTCATGGGCGCAGAACTTTTGTTCTATCCGACAGCTATTGGCTCAGAACCACAGGATTCTGCCATTGATTCCAAAGATCACTGGCAGACCTGCATGCTGGGTCATGCGGCTTCCAATCTGATTCCAGTCATTGCTTCCAATCGGATTGGAACTGAAACGGACGAGGACTCCAGTATTACATTCTACGGTTCTTCCTTTATTGCCGGACATCAAGGTAACAAGATCGCAGAAGCGGGTCGTACCGATGAGGAAGTGCTTACTGCTGAATTTGATCTGGATGAGCTGGAAGTAGGACGGATTGAATGGGGCATTTTCCGTGACCGTCGTCCTGAACTGTACAATATGATTGCCACCTATGATGGTGATTTAAAAGTATAATCTGTATACGGATAGACAAGTCTCCCTTGACGTCAAGCTGGGGTGTTTCCTTTCATTGGATTCACCCGGCTTTTCGGGCAGGGGATTTTGGAGCGTGTACCCAACGGTTTCAAAAGAACGGATCGGTAGGTGGTCCGGAATATAAGCATGATTTTTTCACACAAAAGGGACATTCCTCACAGGTTTGTTCCTTTTTTATGTCTTAATCCAGTTAATCCATAGACTGAAACTATGATTCACTACATAAAATAGCATTAGAATTTATGAATTAGATGATATAAAATCAAACCATAAGGAATGATCGTACTCAATAACATCTCGATATTCCTAAAAGTGAAAAAAATCACATATAAAAATGCTTTAATGGAAGCTTGAACATGAAATTTGTAAACTCGCAAGGAGGAAGAACAATGAACCACTATCCTGCTATCTTTGAACCTCTAACCATACGACGCATGACCTTGAAAAATCGGATTGTTATGCCCCCGATGGGAACTAACTTTGCTGCCATGGACGGAAGCTTTGTTCAGGATCATATTGACTATTACGTGCAACGGGCCAAAGGTGGTACCGGCTTGATAACAGTAGAAAATGTTTGTCTGGATTTCCCAATGGGTACGAACGGAACAACCCAGTTGCGTATGGATAACGATCAGTTTATTCCCGGACTATTTAGATTAACAGAAGCCCTGCACTCTTATGGAGCTTGTGTTTCTGTACAAATTAACCATGCGGGTGCTTCGGCTTATGTGGGAAGACTGAACGGAGTTCAGCCTGTATCTTCTTCGAATATTCCTTCCAAAAAGGGCGGAGTGATTCCAAGACCTCTGCAAAAAGAAGAAATTTACTCCATTGTGCGCAAATACGGAGAAGCAGCGGGAAGAGCGCAACGAGCAGGATTTGACTGTGTTGAAATTCATGCGGGACACTCCTACTTGCTGAGTCAGTTTCTTTCGCCGATGTATAATAAACGCACGGATGAATTTGGCGGAAGCGCAGAAAACCGTACCCGTTTTGCCAGATTAGTCATTGATGAAATTCGTTCAGTGGTGGGTCCATTTTTCCCTATTTGCTTACGGTTTAGCGCGGAAGAGTTCACAGAAGGTGGGAACACACTGGAAGATACACTCGAGTTATTGGAGTATCTTAATGATGAGGTAGATATTCTGAACGTTTCTGCTGCTCTGAATGATTCCATCCAGTTCCAGATTGACGGGATGAACTTGCCGGATGGTTGGCGCTCATATATGGCCAAAGCAGTAAAAGAAAAATTCGGGAAGGTCACGATGACCTCAGGTAATATTCGGAACCCACAGGTTGCGCAGAATATTTTGGAGAGAGGTGACGCTGATCTTCTGGCTATGGGTAGAGGCTTGATTGCAGAACCGAACTGGGTGCTTAAAGTGCAAAACGGCTACGAACATTTGCTTAGAAAATGTATCTCTTGCAACATTGGTTGTGCGGATCACCGTATCTCCAAAAGTAAACCGATTTGCTGTACGGTAAATCCGGATCTGTTCAAGGAAGCTGAATACCGGAAACAACGAGTTAAGAACAATGTTCGGGTTGTAGTTATTGGTGGTGGGACCGCTGGTATGGAAGCTGCATGTACGGCAGCCGAAGTAGGCTGCAAAGTAACCCTCTTTGAGGAAAAACCAGAGTTGGGCGGCTTGGCTCGTGATATTGCCCGCCTGCCAGACAAAACACGCATCAATGATTTCCCTGATTATCTGATTCAGCGCACCAAACAGTTAACCAATCTGAACATTGTAGCAGGTACCCGAGCCGATTTGGCGATGATTAGTGCCCTGAATCCTGATATTATTGTCAATGCGACGGGGGCCACACCACTTCTTCCGCCCATTGCAGGTTTACATGAGCAACTGGGTAAACCAGGTACAAAAGTGTTCTCCATCTTTGATCTTTTGCACAACATGGAGAAATTCCAGGAATTTGAAGGTAAACGCATTGCTGTAGTTGGCGGCGGAGCCGTGGGACTGGATGTCGTCGAATATTATGCAGAGCGCGGGGCACAAGAGGTTTCTATTATTGAGATGATGCCGCTACTGGGTAAAGATCTGGATATGATTACCCGGATTTCCATGATGAAAATGGTAGAGGAGCGGGAAGTGAACGTCCATACGGAAACAGCTTTGACAGAAGTGTGTAGCGACCGCTTCAAAGTAAAGCACGGAGAACAGGAGTTTGAGATTCCTTTTGACCTTGGATTCGTATGCTTGGGTATGCGTTCATACAGTCCGCTGATGGACAGCTTGCTCGAATATGGTAAAGAACATCAAGTAGAAGTTATTAATATCGGGGATAGTAAACAAGCTCGTCGTATTATTGATGGCACACGTGAAGGTCGCAATATTCTGAAAACCATTCAACGGGTTAACGAATTTAAACATGAGTTTTCTTATTCTTACTGATTTGAAAATACAAGTGATGGGTGTTCACGATGGCAACTCAGTGAATATTGAGGTTGAAGAGACGGCTTGTCTTTTCAGCCTTTTTTATTTGAGTTTTTCCGGGAAGAGGATTGATTCCTCTGTCATTACGAAGGTAAACTATGGAAAGCATATATAGTAAGTAAGGCTATCTTAACTTGGGGGGATGAGCGTGAATCAACTCTTTAGTGAAATACCGGGTGCCAGCAGGTGGAGACACGTGGAAGAAATTCATAGAGGCTGGTCCAGTGACAAGAAATATTATATTCAAACCACTGACGGTAGGGACTTGCTGCTAAGAATGGCGGATATGGTTCATTATGATAAAAAGAAGCGCGAGTTTGAAGCTGTAACAAAGCTGAACCACGTGGAGAATCTGTTCATGTCCCGGCCGCTTGAATTTGGGATTTGTCATGATGGTCAATCTGTATATTCCCTGTTCACCTGGATCGAAGGGAAAGATGCTGAAGAGATTATCCCTACGTTGACCGCAGCACAACAGTATCAACTCGGGGTTCAAGCAGGAGATGCATTGAAAAAAATGCATGAGATTCATGCGGAGCAAGATCGAGTCCCATGGGCTGAACATTATAATGGCAAAATAAACAGATATATTACAAACTATAAGTCATGCGGTATTCCCCTAAAGGGAGCAGATCAAGCCATAAGCTTTATTGAGCAAAATCGTCAGCTATTAGAAAATCGTCCCCAGACTTTTCAGCATGGGGATTATCATGTGGGCAATATGTTGGTTACCCCATCCGGTGAACTGGGTATCATCGATTTTAATAGAATGGATTATGGTGATCCTTGGGAGGAATTCAATAGAATTACCTGGTGTGCAGCGTTAAGTCCTTTATTCGCTTCGGGCCGTATCCACGGTTATTTTAATAACCATGTACCTGATTTATTTTTTAGATTAATGGCTCTGTATATTGCAAGCAATCAGCTTTCATCGGTTCACTGGGCCATTCCATTTGGCAATAAAGAGGTGGACGATATGGTGCAACGAGCTGAAGAGGTTTTGGAAGCGTATGATTACTTTCAAACCTATATACCGAAATGGTATGTGCCCGGTTACCGCGACTTGTAAAAGCGAAGACCGCCCCTCCTGGGAGTGACGGTCTATTTTTTCTATTATTGTTTCTTAATCTTATACGTAAATTCCCAAACGGCTTGATGACCTGAGTAACGCCCACGGTTTTCAGTAACCGTCACTCTTAGCTTAACGGTAGAACCTTTGGCAGAAACAGAGGAGACCTTTACATTCTTGGTGGCTTCGCCTTCATCAGGAATTTTGTCTTGTTCCTCGGCATACGCATACAGCTTAATGCTGCCCCCTGATTTGACCTTTACCTTTTCGCTGTTGCCTTCACTAATGGATTGGCCCGCCACCTGGGCAGCAATGGCCCATTCGTTGCCTACGTGATCGTTGGATACCAAGGTTGCTTGTTGAAACGTAACGATATACGTTGATGTTGCTGAAGCTGCGAGCGCGTACGTTCCATTGAACAACAGGGATATTACTACCAATAGAATAGCCGATGCTTTCGTCCATACTCTATTCATTCGCCTGTCTCCTTCAGTTGGATATATTGAGGGAAATCCCTCTATTCTAATTATCGTTTGCATCAAACAAAATTGTTAATGGTTGGTAAAAAAAGAGTTTGACTTCTTATTGCATCACTTGTGATCTAATTTAACTATGACTTGAATTTATTTAGCAGAGAAAGGCAAGGGAAAATCTGATGAAAAAAATATACAGTGAACAAGAAATCATAGATATGACTATTAAGCTGCTTGAACAAACTTCAATATATGAAGAGCAGTATGAGCAATATGTAAGACGACCTTTCCGTACGGATTTTTATGATGATCTTAGTCCGTATGTTCAAGTAGGCAAGCGGGGTTATACGCTCCAGATGTATGAAAGAGGCATACAGATGCTGAACAAGCTTACGAAAGATGTAGAGGATGTGATTTATTGGATTATCGAAGATACGATTCACATCATTGCTCATCTAAATCTGCTTCGCAAATATAAAGTGGATAACATAAATACTCATTTAAAATATACCAAGGAGATCATGAAGGAGCTGACAACTGTAATGAACAAAGCCTTTTATGAAATTGGAGGAATCTATCAGGAATGGCATGAAGCAAATAGAAGAGGGGAGCTGGAGAACCCATTAAAGTAAAACATAAAACTTAAAGAAACAGTTGACAATCAGTGAGGTAAAATTTACAATTTGAAATTAGTGATAATGATTATCAATATCACTAATTTTAAGTATGTTTTGCACTTACTATATTTCAAAGGAGATTTACAACATGCATCGTATGATGAATAAGAAGTTTCACATGATTTTATGTGCACTATTCGTAGTGATTTTCGTTATTTCAGGTTGCGGGAATGCTGGCAGTTCCTCTGATTCATCTGCTAAACCCGCGTCGTCCGTGAAGGAAGAGACAAGCAGTGATTCTGATACGCGTACAGTCTCTACGATAAAAGGAGACGTGAAGGTGCCCGCTAATCCTCAACGGGTAGTCGTGAACTGGTATGTTGGCGATGTATTTACACTAGGGATTAAGCCAGCCGCAGTCATGGGGTGGAAACAAGAAACGATGCCTTTTTACGATAAGTTTAACGACATCCCCAATATTGAAAAGTGGGAAACTGAGGAAATTATGAAGTATGATCCTGATCTCATCATTACATATGATACAAAGGATTATGATAAGCTGTCTAAAATTGCGCCTGTTCTTGTGATACCTGAGGATAAAATGACCTCCCTAGAACGTTTGAAATTTCTTGGTCAGGCCACGGGACATGAAGCAGAAGCGGACAAAGTGATTTCACTGTTTGAAAGCAAGCTGAGTCAGGCCAAAGAAAAACTAAATTCCGACATATTCAAGGACAAAACGTTTAGCATTTTCGAAGACTGGGGCAGTGGCTCTTACGGAATATATTATGAAACAGGCTCACGTGGAGGAACGTTGCTTTACAATTATCTGGGACTTCACAAACCGGAAAAGCTCAACACATTGGTTAAAAATTCCGGAGAGAGTCGGGGTTCTTTATCCTACGAGGTAGCTGCTGAATACTTTGGAGATTATGTCCTTTGGTTTAAGCAGGAAGGCAAGGAATCTGAATATGCGAAGACAAAAATCTGGAGCAGTATTCCAGCCGTTAAAAACGGACATATCATCGAAATTCCAGCGAAATATGCAGGACTGTTCTATTATTCGGACGTTGCTAGTATGACGGGACAGCTAGATTATATTATTAGCAAATTGCTGGAACAGACTAAGTAACGATGCATAATTGACCAACTAAGGGTGTAATCGATGTCTACTCACAAAGAACCAAATAAAAAAGGAATATTTCATTTTGTAAGCTACATGATCGTGGGCGTGTTCCTGCTCCTGCTGGTTACCGCAGCATCTATTACCTTTGGTGCTGCGGAAATGAGCCTGAAGCTGGCATGGGGTGCTATATTTCAGTTTGATCCCAACATTACAGAACATCAGATTATTCACACCTTGCGTTTTCCACGAACCGTGGCAGATATCATTGTAGGGTGCAGCTTGGCTGTGTGTGGGGCAATTATGCAGGGAACCACTCGTAATCCACTAGCGGATTCGGGACTCATTGGCATAAGTTCTGGGTCGACATTTGCAATTGCGTTATGTATGGCCTTTTTGCCTGGTCGCACCTACGGAGAAACTATGCTGTATTCTTGTCTAGGTGCAGCAATCACTACAGGCATTACGTATTACATCGCATCTATAGGCAAGCGAGGAATGACGCCTCAGCGACTGGTGCTGGCAGGAATGTCCATCTCCATGCTTTTTGGTGCGTTTAGTACGTTTATCGCTATTAAGTATGAGATTGGCCAAGCCCTTGATTACTGGTCTGCTGGTGGTACAGCCAGTGCCAAGTGGGGTGAATTAGCTTTCATTGCGCCACTGTTTATAGTGGGTTTGATCTGTGCCATCGTGCTTTCTCCCTCGATTACGATTTTGAGCTTCGGGGAGGATGTGGCATCAGGCTTGGGTATTCGTGCGAACAGGATTAAGCTATTTTCAACCTTAATTGTATTAATTCTAACGGGGTTATCGGTTATTGTGGTCGGCCCTGTTGGCTTCGTTGGTTTGATCGTGCCACACATTATGCGCCATCTGGTCGGAACGGATTATCGGTATATTATCCCGGCCTCAGCTTTGTATGGAGCAGTCTTTCTGTTGGCGGCGGATTTACTCGGACGTCTGATCAATCGTCCCCACGAAACACCCCTTGGCATTATTTTTGCCTTGGTGGGCGTACCCTATTTTCTCTACCTTGTGCGCAAGCAGAGGAGGGAGTTTAGTTGAAACTGTCCCGTAATACCAGGGGGATTAGCATTATTTTACTGTTAGTAGTGCTGACGCTGCTAGTGGCTGTACTTAGTATGAATGTTGGGAAAATGAACCTTTCTCCACTCGAAGTTTTCAAGGTTATCATTGGCGAAGGAACGAGCAAACAGAACCTGATCGTGTTTGACTTTCGACTGCCACGTATTGTGCTTTCTATATTGGTAGGTATTGGCATGGGGATATCAGGCTGTATTATGCAAAGCTTGCTCAAAAACGACATGGCCAGTCCGGGAACACTCGGCATCAGCTCAGGCTCAGGGTTATTTGTACTTATGTATATTACGTTGTTCGCTAGTGAAGGATTGCTATCGCCTATTCTTCTTCCTGGGCTGGCTTTTGCAGGCGGCCTTACGGCAGCATTTTTGATTTTTATGTTTGCTTTCAGGCCGGGAAGAGACATCTCGCCTACAGGCTTAATTTTAACTGGTGTCGCTATGGGCAGTGGCTATAGCGCATTATCTCTGATGTTGACACTCCGGCTAGACAAGCAACAGTATGACTTTGCTCTGCGATGGCAGGCTGGAGATCTGTGGGGGGACGACTGGAGCTATATTATGGTGCTGCTCCCGTGGGTGCTTATCATTTGCTTTTACGTTTTTTACAGGTCGAACACACTCAATACGTTGAATTTGGGGAATCAGACAGCATCGGGGCTCGGCGTAGCAATTAAAAGGGAGTTTATCGGCTTGACGATTGCTGCCGTTGCGCTCGCTTCTGGTAGCGTGGCACTTGGTGGAAATTTCTTTTTTGTAGGCATGGTCAGTCCCCATCTAGCGCGCAAGCTAGTAGGGCCCAATCATAAGCTATTGCTACCTACGACGGCATTAGTTGGTGCACTCGTCATTTTGATTGCTGACACACTTACTCGGACGATTAGTTTTGGTGCAGATATTCCAACCGGAATTATTATCACCATACTGGTCACCCCTTATTTCCTTTACTTGCTGTCGAAAGCCAGTTAAATGCACGATAAATGAAGAGACGCTAACCCATGTCCATGCAAAATATGGCTGGGTTAGTATCTTTTTTTGTTACTACTTAGGTCTCCTTGTGGAAAACAATTCTTTCTCACATTCTGTTAGGATTTCCGGCCTTCGTGTTGAAGGGTGGGGATTGTAAAAAATTGATTTGCTATAAAGCTGAACAATTATTGTAGGAAACACATTATCATTGTAGGAGTTTTGATACGTTGGGCCAATAAATTGTCACGATTGTTCAAACTCAGCCTACTTAAAGCCTAATCCTTGGCATAATTCAAACCCAAGTGATAAGCTTGGTCCAGCAGCATTTCAAAATGACCGGAATTTGAACTCAGGGTCTCATATAAGAATTCAACCTTGGAATTGGAAACCCCGCAATAATCTGCAATTCCCACATTCAGCAAATGAGTAATCATTTCATCATACTTACGCTTTTTCATCTGTTCCTTCGAAACTCCGGCCAAGCCAATCCACAAGACATGCTGATGATGCAGGTAATTCGAACCGTACGCAAACCCATTGTTCCATACACGGTCAATATAACCCTTCAGCATAGCTGGCAAATTCCACCACCAAAGAGGAAAAATAAATGCCAATGCATCATGCTCCTTCATCCGCCTCATTTCCATTTCTACTTCAGGGGAAAAGGACTGTTCCGCAACTGTCAAATCCGGTTCATCTACTCCTTTTAAAATAGGATCAAAACCAATCTCATGCAAATCCAATATCTCATAATCGTGGCCTGCATCGGCAAGACCCTGTACGAAACGATCAGCAACCTTAAAGGTCAAGGAATCTTTTCTCGGGTGTGAAACAACGGTTAATACTTTCATGCTTCTTCACTACCTTTCTCAATAGTTTACTTCTGGGAATGCTCAATGCTTGATGCTATTATATACAGTAGGAAAATAATCTGGAAGTACGCACTTTCAAGTTCTATAGGATGGTACAGGTGCCATAGGAACATGGAAGTGCCCTAGGTAGATTCCCTAGAAACTGATCTGAGTAATGAATTGAAGTGATGGTTGTTCTGAGCAAACGAAGCCTTCTAAAGGAGGATTAAGAAATGACTGAACAGATAAAAAATAGGGTTCAAAAGAAGTATCAAGTTGGAGTGGAAGCGGCTTTAGAGGTGATGGGAGGGAAATGGAAGCCTTTAATTATCTATCATCTGATGACAGGACGGAAACGAACGTCTGAGTTTCGTCGGTTAATACCCGGCATTACACAAAAAATGCTGACTACTCAGCTCAGAGGCCTAGAAAAGGATGAGATCGTTACACGAAAGGTTTATAATGAAATCCCTCCTAAAGTGGAGTATGAGTTAACGGACTACGGCTGGGGATTAAAACCCGCGCTAGACCATTTATGCTACTGGGGTGAGGATCACCTGGATAAGATCCATGGAGACAAATCCAAGGTCTTGGAAGAATTCTAAGGCTGCTGTATAGAGTAACTTCAAGCTAATATTAAGCCCTCACAATGCATTCAATCAGAATAGCTTTCGAGGGCTTAATTGTCGTATAACAATATTAAAGACTAACTGTTGGTCATTCCGTTATCATAACTTAATTGCCATTCAATTCCGAACTTATCTTTAAGGCTACCGTAACATTTGCTCCAGAATGTTTCTTGAAGTTCCATGCTTACGGTTCCTCCTTCTTTTAATTTATGAAAGTACGATCGAATTTTCTCTTCGTCCTTATTGACGATGGCGAGGCTGATGTTGTTTCCGGCTACGAAATGCATACCAGGAAAAACGTCTGAAAACATGACATTACTACCATCAATTTGAAGCCGCGTATGCATGACCAAATTTTTGGCTTCTTCTGGTAGAGGATAATTGGGATTGGGCGGTGCTTCACCGAACGTCATGATTTGTGGTTTCTCAGTCCCAAATGCCTCTGCGTAAAACTCCGCTGCTTCACGACAGTTTCCATTAAAGTTAAAATAAACATCAACAGACATGTGTTTTACTCCTTCAAGAATCATAATTTTTCCATACTATACGATCTTATTTCATTATTTACCTGCAAACAAACAAAAATACAATAAGATCCGTTTTGCGAAAGTATTTGCGGCTTAACATGTTCAATTTTTTAAACAAATGGGCATGATGATCAAAGTAATGGTATGATAGCTTAGTTAAATCTGAACGACTAGTAATGGAGTGATCATATGGGTGGAAAAAGCAAGGGCGGCGGAACCGGCAGAGGTACAGGTAGTAAGGGCTGGACACGCTGGAACAAAACTGCGAAGCCAGTAAGGACAAAAAGCGCTTCTACAAGCGCACCGGGAAGCAAAGCGGCACGTGGCACAAAAGGCGGCACTGCCAAACCAACAAGGAATAAAAGCGGCGGTAACAGTAGCAAATAAGCCGGGAAAGTATACGTTGTCGTAAACGGCGAACATCTGATTAAGCAAGAACAATCAGGTGTTTTTTTAATTATTTTACTTAAACTCGCATATTATAATCAGAAGCAGGTGAATCGTGAGAATTAACAAGTACATCAGTGAGACAGGATTCTGCTCACGTCGGGAAACCAACAGGCTGATTGCAGCAGGACGAATTACGATTAATGGAAATGTTTGTGAAGCGGGCGCAGAAGTAGAGCTACAGGATATCGTGCTAATTGATGGGGAAGTTATCCCGCTTAATTCCAGTGAACCTGTATATTTGGCTCTGAATAAGCCTATAGGCATTGTTTGTACCGCAGCGGAGCAAGTGGCTGGCAATATTATTAGTTATATTAACTATCCTTCGCGGATTTTTGCCATCGGCAGGCTAGACAAAGCGTCAGAGGGACTCATTCTATTAACCAACGATGGAAGCATTGTCAATCAAATGATGCGTTCCGAGAATGGTCATGAGAAGGAATATATAGTGACTGTAGACAAACCTGTTACAAACGAGTTTACGCAAGCCATGTCTCGTGGCGTTGAAATATTGAACGTCATTACCAAACCGTGCAAAATTGATCGTACAAGCGAATACGAGTTCCGCATTATTTTGACGCAAGGTCTGAACTTGCAAATTCGCAGGATGTGCAAGGCTTTGGGGTACAGGGTGCTAAAGTTGGAACGTGTTCGAATTATGAATATTACCTTGGATCATCTGGAACGGGGCCAATGGAGACATCTTGAGAGGGAGGAACTGGAGTTACTTCTTGCTAAATTGCAATAATGATTACAACAAGAGCAAGTCCCCTAGCCCAATAGGCGTCTTCCATGTCCTTTGGACGTGGTGGAGAGGCTGGAATTGGCAGTATGTTCATACAGCCAACGCAACTTTAGTGATACTTTTTATTTAATTTCAACGATACCTTACCCACCAGCCATAGCACAATAGGAAACACGATACCGAAAATCATGGCGTAAAAAGGCCATACTGAAAAAAACTTGATTAAAAATTGCATATTTGGCCAAATAGAATGAACCATTGCCAATGCGATTAGGATCAGAGGAACTAAGAGAGAGTTAGCGCTTCGAAGACGAAAAGCATCTGCAAGCCCTTGCGCTGAAACATATAAAAGCAGTGCGAGTCGGAAAAAAATGGTGACAAACCAAAACACTGCAACGAAAATTTCAAACCGTTGAAGAAACTCTCCGTTACTGATTGTTCGGTTAATAAAAAAAGTAGGAAATGTCAAATTAGATACAACACCTTCACTCATCACGGCGATTATTTGTAAAACCATGAAAAAATACATGCCGCCGCTAATCAAAGCACAAGTTATCACTGTCTTTCTCCACTTTTTTGGATCGGGGATGTACTGTGCAAAAAAAAGATACAGAATTGCCTCAAGGTAGGGAAAGGCAAACAAATTGAACGATGCGAGAACGATAGGGTTCAAACCATACTCAAAAATAGGGAGCACATTATCTATGGTGGTATCAGAAAGAAGGGTAATTCTGACCAACAGATACAGAACCAGAAGGAAAAAAAATAGGATTTCCGCACAACGGCCAATTACAGCAGGGCCAGATCGAACGGCAAAATAAATGACTATAAGCATAATGAAATATATCGAGTCGGAGGGAGTTTCCGGCATAATAGCTGTCGTGATAAAGTCGCCCAGATTTCGAAGTGTCATAATGAACACAAGAAAGGGAAAGAAAAAAATGAAAACGATGCTAATCGTCCCGCCCAAGGGACCGAAGAGGCAACGGAGATGCTCTACGAAAGATTTCCCCTGCATTTGCCTAGCGATGGAGGCATATAAAGGTATCAATAACAGATGGAAACCTAAGGAGACTGGGATGGAGAGCCAGGCATCTTGTTTAGCGACAGCGGTAATTACCGCTGGGAGCACCAGATATGCGCTTCCTATTTGATACAATGCAAACCACAAAATAGCTTGTCGAACTGTCAAATTGGAATTCATTCCAACGCCCCCTTAAGATAACATTTCTGTAAGAAACCTACTTATCGGTTGAAATAGGATTTGAACACCCGTCAGTGGAGTCGGCAGTTTAATGTTGGCGATCCGTAGGATAATCAATATAACGCCTATAATCAACAATATCGAGCTGAATACAATTTCACGCAAATAATGTTGCTCCTTAAATTTTTTAAACTCATACAACGATGTTAAAATGGAAGTTACGAGAATCACATAAAGCATTGCACTCACTCCTGATTGTGTATTCCCATATCGATTGGACTGGTAATGTCTCCGAACCGGACTAAACGATAATTGAGCTGAATATCCACTTTAAGCGTTTGAAATTTT
The DNA here is from genome assembly GCF_038592955.1 of Paenibacillus sp. FSL H8-0168. Classification (NCBI taxonomy): domain Bacteria; kingdom Bacillati; phylum Bacillota; class Bacilli; order Caryophanales; family Paenibacillaceae; genus Paenibacillus; species Paenibacillus sp. FSL H8-0168. The sequence goes on from NZ_CP151948.1 coordinate 2,683,739, forward strand.
TGTGGCCAATCCTCTTTCCATTTATGCCATTCACGTGGGTACTTGTGGTGAAAAGCTTCTCCAAACCCGAATATATCGGAACCGATTTGTTGTGCGTACGAAATGCCTTCCTTCAAAGAGTGTTCCAGATGCTCTTTAGCTGATTCTTGAAGATCTCTAAATGTCTCTTCATTCTTAAGGTTGACATTGCACGAGACCGTTCCGATATTGGATTCTGTATCCACAATAAGAGAAATGTGCGGCTCATGGTCTATTATTTCTGGACGCATCTTTACTTTGGAACGGATTACTTCAACAACAAATTTTCCTTTGGAATTCGGACAATCGATGGAAGCTACGGTGCTGGAAACACGGTTGGATATATAGGTAAAGGCTTTACTTTGTGAATCATCCATCCAATCGATAAGTCGGTCGCCCTTGAAAAGACCAATTCCAGTGAAAAAATATTTAACATGTTGGGGCGACTTTGTCACATTATCAATAGTTAGACCTTTTTCTAGGTTTGTCAGTCGAATACCGGTGAGAACCGGTTCAATGCCATCCTCTGTAAATTTTTGTAAAATATCTTTCACATTGACCGCGGAAGTTGGAGCCCATGCTTTTTCAGAAAGCCTTAATGCCTTATACATATCCATTGCAGGCAAGACCTCGGTCGGAGCTACAAAAGTAACGGCCTCCTTTGCCGTGTTTCCTCTGACAACGGCCAAATAGAAATCAGGCCGAACTTCATGATCACGGAACAGAAAGTCCAGCGGCTCCTTGATTCCTTTTTTTGCCGTTTTTTCATCAAAAATGACAAACTTTAAGTGAGACATATACATTTTTCGGGACGATTCCGTTGTTAATTTTCGAATAGCTTCAAATATGGTATCGGCGCGTTTGGAAAAAACAATCGTTGGCGTCCGTTCCATGGGGGAATTCTGAGACATTTGCGATGGGTCAACCACTTGTAAACTGACTTCATATTGGTCATCAACTGCATCAATGCCCAGAGCCATCACGACGGAAATTGCGCTCAATTCCTTACTGTTCCAGCAACCCGTAAGAAACACCATTAGCCAGATGCACATAAACAGTAATAAAATGGTGGATCGATACGAGTTCATGATGGTCTACTCCTTTAGTTTTTGCGATGTTTTTTTTTAGTTCTATATGGAAAACGTAATATGGCGTCCCTCTGCTCCGACGATTTGTAATTGGCAAAGGGGCTCAAATACGGTACACCGAACGAATGAAGCCCATTCAGATGCACAAAGAGCATGAGGATACCAACAGTCAATCCGTACACACCAAACATAGCGGCTATGCCTATGAAAGCGAAACGTAATATCCGGATTGGAATAGCAAAGGTGTACGAGGGAATGACAAAGCTCGAAATGGCAGTTATTGCAACAACAATGACCATAACAGCCGAAACGATGTTTGCTTCTACAGCTGCCTGGCCGATCACTATTGACCCAACAATTGAAACGGCTTGACCGACCGTCCGTGGCATACGAAGACCTGCCTCCCTCAGAATTTCAAAAACCACTTCCATGATCATTGCCTCAATAAATGCTGGAAACGGTACTCCTTCACGTTGCGCGGATAAGCTTAATAACAAAACTGTTGGAATCATATCCTGGTGGAATGTCGTTAATGCGACATAAATGGCCGGAGCCAACATACAGATTGCTAGACAGATGTACCTTAATATTCGAATGATACTGCTGTAAATAAAGGATTGATAATAATCTTCTGCGGATTGAAGGAAATCTGCAAACACCGCAGGTGCAAGGATGGCGAAGGGAGATCCATCCACAAATATCGCAATTTTCCCCTCCATAATTCCTGCTGCAATAGAGTCTGGGCGATCAGAATTATAAAAGAGCGGAAATATCGTGAGTTGCTTATCTTCATGGAGACATTCTTCCAAATATTCGCTTTCAAGCACGCCTTCTACATGCATGTTCTTTAACTTGGATATCATGTCCTGCACCTTTTTTGGGTCAGCGACCCCATGTAAATACATGACAGATACATCGGTCTTGGTTTTTTCGCCAACTTTTACCGTAGTTAGACGTACTCTTGTATCCTTCACCCTTCGACGAACCATAGTCGTATTCGTACGTAAACTTTCTGTAAACGCTTCTTGCGGACCTCTGACCACAGGCTGCGTCTTCGAGTCCGTAATGCTGCGTTCTTCCCATCCAGGCAAAGAAATGACCAATCCTTCATCCGTATCGTTCAGTAGTAGGAGAAGACCACCTGAGAGGATCTGTTCCAAGGCATCTTCAAAGTTTTGAGTAAAGCTTGCTTCCCCAATGTCCAAAATTGCGTTTTTCAATAACGGTAAAGTGATCTCGTCAGAGGAAACACGATCATGCAACGGACGGATCACGTTGTCCTGTACCTTTTGCATGTCAGTCATTCCGTCTAAATAAAAAAGTGCGGCGTGTTTATGGCCAACTGTGATTTCACGAACAATAAAATCCGAACTGTTTCCCATGAAGTCACAAATGAGATCGATATTCCGGCATAATTCTCTTGAAAATTTGGTATGTAACTTCATTTTCACCCTCCTCAGATACGTAGTATTAACAATAATCCGTAATAATACTACAATAATCCATAATTGAGTTTGTGTCAGTAAGGTCAATGACATCTTAACGGTGGAGGATTCGGGTTAAGTAATTTTTGAAGACAGTTGCGGACAACAAGAAACTCTTGGATAAGGGAAATTTTGATATAGCAAACAGCGTGAAAGAAACCAATTGTGTGCTTAAAACATCCGTTTGACTACGGAAAACACTAAAATCCATAGCTGGGCCTAGTCAGGACTAGCAGAAGGGTGACTACGAAGGGTACAATACCTATATCATTGAGGGGAGGAATTCTACATGAACGAACAACTCATAAAAAGCGATGGAATAGTAATTTGTACTGACAGTTTCGGAAAACAAGTTAACCCGGCAATATTACTGATTATGGGGGCTCAATCCTCACTGGTCTGGTGGGAGGAAGAATTCTGCCAGCGTTTAGCAGAGACAGGTCGCTTTGTCGTTCGCTATGATAACCGAGATGTTGGACGTTCTACAACCTATGAACCTGGGCAACCGGACTATACTTTCGAAGACATGGCAGATGATGCTATTCGAGTATTGGATGCGTATAAGATTGAGCAAGCGCATATTGTGGGCATGTCCATGGGCGGCATGCTGACTCAAATGATAGCTCTGCGACATCCAGGCAGAGTTCTAACCGTTACCCTCGTATCAACGTCCAATTTTGCTCCCGATCTTCCACCGATGGAGGAAAAGGTTATGGACTATTTCTTGAATATGGGAGCAATAGATTGGACGAACGAACAATCGGTGGTCGATTTTGTGATAGGTAGATCAAGAATTCTAGTAGGTTCAAAACACGCTTACGATGAGAAAAAAGTTTATAAATTAGCAAAAGAAGAATGGAAAAGAAGCAACAATATAGCCAGCATGAACAATCACGCAATGCTGTCAGGTGGAGAATCCTATCTGGCTAGGACAAGGGAAATAATCGTCCCTGCTCTGGTTATACACGGTACTGAAGATCCGATTATCCCTTATGAACACGGAATAAATCTTGCTAACGAAATTCCAGGTGCGGTTTTACTGACATTGGAAGGTACTGGACATGAACTTCACTACGACGATTGGGATTTAATAATCGATTCTATTTCAAATCACACTTCGATATCCAATTAAGTTAAACTGATGTGTAGGATAGTTGAATAAAACAGTGGCAGTCTAAGATTTATTTTTCGTCCATGGATGCCGCTGTTTCTATTACTTGGCTCAGTATAATGTAGTGTTGTGCTTAGGGAAATGGGCTATCTTGCAGCAAACATGACCTATAGCTTTATTCTTCGCTTTTCTCCGTTCAACTAACGTTTTCCGTTTGGTAATTAGCAAAACACATAAGGGGTTATACAAAATAATGCTTGTTTTCATTAACCCATTGAGTAAATGTTCTGGCTGGCTTGCCTGTAACGTGTTCTTCTGTAATTTCAACAAGATCAATGTATTTATCTATAACTACAGAAATTTGTTTAACCATACTTCTTGTAGACAATGCTTCTGGTCCTGTGAGATGTGCTTTTATAGTTTCGGGAATATCAAGATCACCTAGAACTACTTGTGCTCCTTTAGGCAAGTTGCTTTCCTTCCTTTACAATGCCTTTACTTCTATAGAAGAAGAAACGAATTACCCAAGCAGCAACTGAGACCATTTCAACTGATATTATTATTGAGGAAAAAAAGGAGGAGTTTTTGGTAGTAACAGAGGCTGATCCTTACACAAATGATAAAAGCATTTACGATTCTATGATAAAACACGAAAAGTACTTGAACATTTATAGTATTGATGCTTCCCATACAGTAGGCTGGATGAGAGATACTAAAAGAGTTTTAGCAAGTGAAACATTCAATTATGATTATCTTTTTACTAGAGTTAGTAAAAAATCAAATTATTCAAATTTCAAGCGAGAAAAAGGAACATATTTAATCGCGTACCATACAGAGGGATACTCAAGCGTATGTGACACTTATGATCGAATAATAAATTATGCTAATGATAAGAGTATAGAACTACAGGGATTTTTTTATGAGGATGTTTTGTTAGATGATCTTTCAGTTAGAGGTTATGAAGAGTATTTAATTAAGATCTCTGTTCAAATTTTAACCATCCATGCATCCCAATAAAACATTTTCCTCGCTGTAGTGAATGCCTAATGTCTGTTGAGCCGTACTTACTACTATTAATTGGTGTGATCTACAGATCGCAAGAGATAATGAATGCAAACATTCAAAAAATACAGGTTGAAAATAGTACCATATCGAACTATAATATTAGTACGATATGGTACTTTTTTTGAGAAAATGGAGGTGCACATGGGAATTATAAAAGGAAGATCTGTTTTTTTATCAGCATCCATAGATGCATTGCTGGCTAGAATAGTTTCAAGAAAACACAGGGAATCTGAGGTTGATACTTTAACAGCAACTCAAGCAAGGATTTTGTTTTATCTTTGGACGAAAGACGAAATACCTATACATGAAATCTCAAGGGTTACCAATCTTCAAAAGTCAACTTTAACGAGTATATTAGCTAAGTTGGAAAAAGCAGGACATATCAGTTTTATGCCTTGCCAAACAGACAAACGGAAAACAATAGTTAAAGTAGTGAACAGAAATGAAAAATTAGTGGAATTAAACAAAAAGATTATTGATGAAGTCGGAGAGATTTTTTACAAGGGATTTAGCGAGGAAGAAATAGCATTGTATCAAAGTTTCTTAATAAGAACTTTAGATAACCTGATAGAATGCGAGAATGAAAAAAAGTGAGGAGAGAGAGTATGAATAAAAAACTAAGAATGGTATCCTTCGTACTTTTAGCAACATTGGCTTTTGCCACACAAAAGGAAAGTTTCGTAGCTGCTGAAAGTCCTCCTACAGATGTGATTAGTATGGCTCCTACCTATAAAGATGTGGTGTATGCAACCGTAACTAATGACGATGGAAAGAAAAAAGAGTTAAAAATGAACATCTTTAAGCCGGAGGGTGTAACCGAAGCAACTCCTGTCTTGGTATATATTCATGGTGGAGGATGGGCTATAGGGGACTATCAGGGCGATGATGCGCCTAAAGATGCAAAGAAGGAAACAGCCGCGCCACCAAATCGACCAGCACAAATGACAGGTAGAGTTACAGATCAAGTGGCTACAGATTCAGCATATCAAGTTTTCAAAAAAGTATTAGAAGATAAAATTGCTTTCGTTTCCATAGATTATCGGCTAAGTGGCGAAGCTATTTTTCCGGCTCCCATTTATGATGTTAAGGGCAGTATCAGATATCTGCGTGCACATGCCAAGGAATACGGTATTGATCCAGAAAAAATTGCAGTAGCAGGAAATTCTGCAGGTGGACATCTGGCTACCGAACTCGCTGTTACTAGTGATATAAAAGAGCTTGAAGGTGATGTTGGGGGCAATCTTGAGTATTCAAGCAAAGTAATGGCTGCAGTTGATTTTTACGGTCCAACAGATATTTTTACCATGGGCCCTGAGATGGACCCAACCCTGCAATCTCCTGAGGAGGCAGCCGAAACACATGACTCTCCACGAGCAGCTGAAGCCAAACTTCTTGGATTTGATAAAGAAGGACAAGGTGTGGCAGTCCTGAGAGATATTCGGGATAAAAAACAAACCAATTCTCCTTATTGGGAAAAAGTAAAGTTGGCAGAATTGGCAAGTCCTATAAATTATGTATCTTCAGATGATCCACCCATGTTTATTGCACATGGAGGAAGTGACAGTTTAGTATCTATTCAACAAAGTTTGAGACTTAGAGATACTCTTAACCATGCAGGAGTAGAAAATATTTTTATGTCTAACTCTAAAGCTCCCCACGGTGGCCAGGGTGAAGATGTCAATAATGCAGCTATAACCTGGGTAACAAAAAAATTGCTTAATAAGTGAGAAATTTTAAATATTTATGTTATTTTATTAAAAAAAGGGATCTCCATTTATGGAGGTTCCTTATTCTTTAAAGCCTACTTTAGATGAATTAGATTGGCTCTTTTAACCGTTTCATTGCAGATTAAGTCGTTAGGCTATGAGTTAGATTAATAATGTACTACCCATTGGATATCAAGATGAAATGTTTCTTGAACGGAAGATGCCGATCGAACAATAGGATCAGACAATTTTGTAGCGGAAAATGCTCATATGTGAGATGGCTTGATGATTTTAGGAACTCTATCCTAAGGGGGAGGGCTTCTTTTGGTTTGTTCTATTTAATAAATAGTCTGTGCTTGTTTGGTGGAAATTTGCCAATAGTCCTTCAATTATTCCTAGTGAAATATTCGCTAAAATTCAATATTGATATTTCCAATAGGATATTCTTATTTTTGGGGAACAAAACGCATCTACGGATCCGAAATTTACGCAAAGTCTGTATCAAGAAGGAGAAGATGAAATGAGTATCTTGGAGGATTTATATTACGGCAAATGTATCCAAGTGAACGAATCAAACCGAAGAACCCTGAACTTGAACTAACCCATCAGAAAATATCCGCTTCTATGGAAACTCTAAAAGCAAGATTGCCAGAACAAGATTATAAGTTAATTGAAGAACTATTTGATTTAAATGATGTCCTAATTTCTATATTATCTGCCTCGGATTATATTTCTGGGTACAAAACGGGAGTTTTGATGATGTTAGAAATATTTGATGGGAAAAATTATCGAAACTAAGGTATACCTTTGTAAAGTAAAGGGAAAGAAAACTTATACAGAATAGAGTTAAAAGGCAAGGGCCGGACGCTATAGCGTACCGGCTTATTTAATATGAGATGGCTGTTAATCTTATGATCATATAACTGAAATAAGATATATTTTCACGATTATTCAGAAGAAGATGAGGCATTAAAAAGGTACTTATTTATAATGAAGGGGAGCTGAATTTAATAAATATAAGTCAGAGGTCATAGGGATTAAGTCTTCTAATTCATATAACAATTAGTAATAAAGATTGTTTTCCATAAATTTGAATAATGTTATTATGTCTTAATGAACTCAACCGAGGTAAATTATGACAACAATTAAAGTGACACCTGAACAACTTATAACTGTCTCTAAGAAATTTGAGCTTGCGCAGCAAACGGCGATGCAAATGAATAGTCAGTTATCGCAGCAAATTTCGTTTATGGAACGATTTTGGGAGGGGATAACAAAGGAGCAATTCTATTATAGATTCCAAACATCTCAGAAGAATATGGCTGACTTTGTTACACTAACAGATTCGATTGCTAGAGAACTACGGCAGCATGCAAATAAGTTTAGATTAGCAGATATGATGGAGGATGGGAATCTAGACCCAGGTTGCTTGCCACCTCCACCGAATACTTGCGCAGTTCCTGTTGCAGATACACGAAATGCGCTTCAGAAATCGGCGGATAGCTTAACGGAGCTTGGGCAGGATTTTGTAGCAGCTAATTCAGAACGATATGAGAAAAAATTTGATTCAGTCTGGAGCTTCCTAGATTATATGTCGTACGGCATTCCGAAGGGAATGTATCAAGGGTACATGGAACGGGCAGCTAAACAAAACGATTCGTGGAATGACATGCTCAATTTCGGTACATTTGGAGTATCGGGCATGATTCAGGGAGCATTTAATCCCACAAATGCATGGTCAAAAGAACATATGGCAAATTTGATTGGTACAGCTGGTTTGATGATAGGTTCTACGACAACCAAAGCGCTGATTAAGCCCAAAAATATTTTGGAAGGGTCTGTAAAGTTTGAATCGACTCAGAGTAAAGCCAATATTTTAAAAGAAAGCGAACAGCGCTCTTCTAATATAAAATCAGACGATTTTAATTATGCTGAAACTGGTGCTCGTAATATTTCTCCAGAGCAATTTTTTAGAGAAGAAGCTATTGCAGAAGAGTTGTATGAAAAATTTAGGAATTTAGGAAATCAAGACGTGGAAGCCATTTCTAAAAATACTGGTTTTTCAGAAAATAGAATTCAAAGAATCAAAGACCATGTTTTTAACGATACCCACATTAAAGATCATGGAATCGGGAGATTTGACCCAGACTTTGAGTTATCACAAGCGTGGGAGAGATTAATGGATGGGAAGTACGTGGATTCTGATGTACAATTACTACATCATGAGCTTTTTGAATCGAGATTTGAAGGCATATTCCATACGAATTACAGAACAGCACATGATAAAACTATAGAATCTGGAAGACCATGGAATTGGGAAAAGATTTATGAGGAGTGAGAATAATGGCCGTATATATAATCATGTTAAAAGATTACGAAGATGAGGAAAGAGTTGTATATAGTTATGGACCGAGTGAAGATGTAATGGGGAAAATAGAATATGACAAAAAAAATGAGGTTATAAATCAAATTTCACCGATAGTTTCAGAGAATTATGCTGACGAATTTTTCTTTAAGAGAGCGGGACGAAGGTTGGCAAGGATGATTATTAAGGAGAATGGAAACTTCGTAGAAAAAACTACTATTGAATCGTAAGTGAAACATATAAACTATTTACAAGAATCGTAGAAACAAATGGCGATGCCATTTTAGTTTTTTAAAGTAGCTCTCACATTAGGAGTTACTTTTTTTATTACAAGAGGTGCAGTACGAGGCTTGGGAAATACGTGTAGACAGAAGGCTTTCTTTATAGATGAGAAAGTTTGCTAGTGAAATCGAAGATATTGTAAATGAATTCTAGTTAAGGGAATTGCATCTAATTCGGATTATGTTAACAATCAATAATATTAAGGGGAGTACGTAAAGGTGATTTTGAGAATGGAAGCATTTATTTTACTTTATAAAGAACAGTATGATGAGACTGTGGTTGTGTATAGATAAGGTCCAAAAAAGAATTCATGAGAGAAAATCCAATTGAATAAAGATGTTAGTTTAACTTTTGAGTCAAAAGATGAAGGTACAATTATAGTAGGAACAAACAAAGGATTAGATCATTTAACCTACCCAGAAATAAAAAAAATGATAGGTAATAAAATTCTTATTAAATATACAAATCAAAATGAAATGGTATTAAGCGTTAGCTCTGTTCAAATTTCAACTTCAATGGCTGAAAAGAAGAATATTGGAATATGCATTGGTAAGTTAGCATCTCCTGATCTTGTTCAAGTGGGGGCAAGTATTTAAAGTTTGGAACATTAATTAATATCTGTTTTAAGGAGGAATAAAATGAATATAGTAAAAAAATTGAAGAAGGAAAATGTTCAATAGATGAGTTAGAAAATTTGCTAGAAGAAAAGAACCCCATAGTTTTATATCATGCAACTAGTCGCATAAAATGAAATGAATATAAGCTTCGCAACAGCCTGGAATTATTAGCATACTCCACAAGTTGCAAAGCTGTCGCACTTGTTCCAAAGTGGCGTTTATGGTATTATATTCCTGGATATCATTTCCCCGACTGCGTAGCCTAAAACTCGCTTCCACGCTTACTAACGACATAATATTCCTTTGTAATTATGTAAAAGCTTTCAAGTTCAACTCTAAAGTTAAAGTTTTCAATCGGTACGTGAAATGATAAAGAAGGGAGGGGAATTTGGGGATTGACATTTGAGCACAAACAGCTCGAATGCACCATCTTGCATGAAGACGACTGTTATGGCTTGCCATCGGTGAATTAAGGCGCTGATATCCAAAAGAATGCCTGGAACCCGTGCAACGCAGTTTGCTGTATGTACCGTAACCAAGGTAATTATAAAAAGCCATTAACTGAAATTTATTGGGCGAAAATAAAATGATGAACTAATTCGGTTTGATTCGAATCCCCACCCAAAAATGAAAGCGGTTACAAATTTAGAAGGGAGGCTATAACATCTGCTGAAAATGTTACAAGTCCGAGTTTCGGAGCACTAACCTTCAAATAGGATACAAAATTACTAATTAAATCTATGCATAGGCAATTTGTAAACTTTTAATAGACATGATATATAGAAATGGAGGTAATATGTTTATGATTAAAAAATTTTCGGTGTTTTTATTAGCTTTTACATTATTGCTGAGTTGTTTACCAATGGTACCTGTACATGCTGCTAACAATGCAATTGCAAAGCTTCCAGGGAATTCAAATCCTCTTATGGACCATAAATTGGGGGCGGATCCCTATGCGTTGGTCTATGATGGAAGGGTTTATATCTATATGTCGAGTGATGCATATGTATATAACAGTAATGGAACGGTGAAAGAGAATGATTTTAGTGAACTAAATAAAATATTCGTCATATCTTCTGCTGACATGGTGAACTGGACAGACCACGGTGCAATTCCGGTCGCAGGATACAATAACAAAAATAATGGAAAAGGTATTGCAAAATGGGCATCACTCTCATGGGCACCGGCCGTTGCACATAAAAAAATAAATGGTAAGGATAAATTCTTCCTTTATTTTGCAAATGGTGCCTCAGGTATTGGTGTACTAACTGCAGACACTCCGATAGGACCATGGACAGACCCACTCGGAAAGGCTCTTGTTACACACGGTACAACTGGAATGTCTGGAGTTACATGGCTTTTTGACCCGGCAGTATTGGTGGATGATGATGGTACAGGATATCTGTATGTTGGTGGAGGTATACCCAATACTTCGGACCCAGCTTCAATTGCAAATCCTAAAACAGCCAGAGTTTTAAAACTGGGCGCTGATATGACCAGTATTATTGGAAGTGCAGTAACCATTGATGCTCCTTACATGTTTGAAGACTCAGGAATTCATAAGTATAACGGCAAATATTATTACTCTTATTGTATCAATTTCTCCGGTACACACCCGTCAAATTACCCAGCAGGTGAAATAGGCTACATGGTGAGCAGCAGTCCTATGGGACCCTTTACTTATACTGGACATTTCCTGAAAAATCCACAAGCATTTTTCGGAGTTGGTGGAAATAACCATCATTCGGTGTTTAACTTTAATAACCAATGGTATGTAGTGTACCATTCCCAAACTGTCAGCAAGGCTCTGTTGGGAGAAGGGAAAGGATATCGTTCTCCTAATATTAACAAGCTTATCCATAATACAAATGTAACGATACAAGAGGTTCAGGGAAATATGGCAGGCGTGCCTCAGATAGCCAATCTTAATCCATACAATAGGATTGAGGCTGAAACAATCGGGTGGAATGCAGGGGTTACAACCGAGGCGAGTCAAGCATCAGGCGGACCGACAAATAATCTTAATGTGACAAACGTACACAATGGAGATTGGATCGCTGTAGGAAATGCCGACTTTGGTAGCGGTGGAGCCAAGACGTTTAAAGCAAACATAGCATCCAATGCAGGCGGTAAAATAGAAATACGTCTGGACAGTGCAACGGGTCCTCTGGTTGGAACTCTTAATGTCAGTTCTACTGGAGGAACACAGACCTGGAAGGAAGTCGAAACCACTGTAAGCAATGCAACAGGAGTCCACAAGGTTTTCTTAGTGTTTACCGGAACAGGGACTGGTAACTTATTTAATATTGATTACTGGCAGTTTACACCCAATACTACTGGAACAAGGGTTGAAGCTGAGGATATGACTCTCGGTGGTACTTACGCTGGGAAGATCAGTTCTCCTTTCAATGGGGTGGCTTTATACGCCAATGATAATTATAGTGCATACACTCAGTATTTTGCCAACTCTACTCATAGTATTTCAGTCAGGGGTGCTTCGAATAACTCCAGTACCGCCAGAGTAGACTTACAAATAGGAGGAACCACAGTTGGTTCCTTTTATTTTACTGGAACTACGCCGACGGTCCAAACCTTGTCTAATATCACCCATGTAACCGGAAATCAAGAGGTCAGACTGATTGTAACCACCGATAACGGGACTTGGGATGCCTATGTGGATTATTTACAATTTAATTAACTAAAACTAAAAGCTTTTAAACCTATCAAAGATTAGGGGCGATTCTAATATGTATAGGAGGATAAGTGTGCTTTTATTAGTTTTACCATTATTCATGAGTATGATGTCCAATACTTCTGTATTTGCAGCTACTACTTTTACAAATCCGTTTATAAATGCTGATTCTCCAGACAACGATGTTATCAGGGTAGGTAATACTTTTTATATGACTAGCACGACCATGCACATGAATCATGGAGTTCCGATCATGAAATCTTATGATCTCGTCAATTGGGAAATCGTAAATTATGTTTACGATACGTATGCCAACAATGACGCACAAAATCTTAAAAACGGGCAGAACGAATATGGAAAAGGCTCGTGGGCAAGCAGCCTTAGATATTATAACGGCATCTACTATGTGTCCTTTGGCTCCAATTCTACCGGCAAAACATACATCTATCAAACCAGCAATATAGAAACTGGTCCATGGACATCATCAGTGCTTGACAACTATTATCATGACGCATCGCTGCTGTTTGATAATGGACGTGTATTCTTGGTTTATGGCAGTGATAATATCAGCATTATTGAGCTTACTGCAGATGCAAAGGCTATCAAGCCAGGGGGACTTAATCAGGTGATTATTTCCGCTGCCAGTAATATTGCCGGGTCCAGCTTCATAGTCAAGGCTGAAGGCGCGCACATACAAAAGATCAAGGGAATGTACTATATATTTCTTATATGCTGGCCATCGGGAGGCAACCGCACACAATTAACCTATCGTGCAAGTAGCTTGACAGGATCCTATACAGGTCAGGTGTCATTGAATGATTCAGGTATTGCACAGGGGGGAATTGTTGATACTCCTTCTGGCTCCTGGTATGCTATGCTGTTTAAAGACAGCGGAGCAATTGGACGTATGCCGTATCTTGTTCCGGTTACATGGTTAAATAATTGGCCGGTATTCGGTGTTAACGGTAAGGTTCCTCTTACGATGGATGTTCCTGTTGAAGGTTATCCCGAAAAGAAGGTCTATGCGTCTGATGAGTTTTCATCTTCTCAAGCCTCCAGTCAGCTTATTGCAAACGGTGGATTTGAAAATGCCACCATAAGCCCGTGGACGAATAATAACACTGCAATTGTTGCAGCAACCACTACAGACTATTACATCGGCTCAAAAAGCTTGTTTGTCAGCGGTAGACAACAAACAGCTGCTGGTCCAAAACAAGTAATTACCGGAAAAGTAACAGCCGGCGGAATGTATAATTTTTCTGCAAAGGTTAAATACACTGAAGGCCCTGCCACTAAGCAATTTAATTTTGGTATTCAGAATGGTCCAAGTTACACAGGTATATCGATTCTTGGGTCCACCACGCTAACCAAGGGCCAATGGGGCACAATTCAAGGAACATATACACTTCCGACAGGTGCCGACCTCTCACAAACGTTTATTTTCATTGAGACACCCTACAGTTCAACCCCAGACCCAACAAGTGATTTGATGAATTTCTATGTGGACGATGTTTCGTTTACAGGAACCTCGTCTTCTGAAGCAACTCTTAAAAAGGAGTGGCAATGGAACCACAATCCTGACAATACTCATTGGTCCCTTACACAGCGTCCTGGATTTATGAGAATGACTACAGGGAAAGTGAGTAAAAGTATTCTGGATGCCAGAAATACGCTTACCCAAAGGACATTTGGACCGAAAAGTACAGGAATCATTGCAATGGAAACAAGCGGGATGAAGGACGGAGACTATTCCGGTCTTGCAGCTTTTCAGGCTAATTATGGATTTGTAGGCATAAAGATGAACGGGACCTCCAAATCCATTGTTATGGTGAATGCCAGCTCTGGAGCAATGACTGAAGTGGCAAGTGTCCCTTTCACCCAGAACAGAGTATATCTTAAGCTTATATGTGATTTTACAAATCAGATGGATAAAGCATATTTCTACTACAGTCTTGACGGCACAAATTGGACGGCTATAGGCAACACACTTCAGATGTCATATACAATCCCTCACTTTATGGGATACCGTTTTGCTTTGTTCAATTATGCTACTAAATCAACGGGTGGTTTTGTTGATTTTGATTATTTAAACTTGCAGTGACAAACAAGAGGGTTTGAAGCTGTGGATCTAAGTTCGTTTCTTGCGCTCCTTCAAGGTTCTTCGGTTCGAAAATCTAACCATGCTAGGCCGCATGAATTGAAAAGCTCAGAGGAAATTACGGACTTCTCCATTGAGATAACAGGGGAAAATGAATGGACTAAACCGACTCCATAATTGGAGTCGGTTTTTACTTGCCAATTGAATAACAACGATTGAAGCTATGGAACTACGATTTTGATGGGCATGTTGCGCATAAAAAAATATATATTTACAGTTGTTATAGGAACTTCTTCATTTCATTAAATGCTAACTCTCTGTGACCTGCTTGGCAATGTTGCTCACCGCCCGTTTCTTTAGTAAATACTTTGGTTGTAATGGACGCAGCATTGATTAATTCTTGTTGGATTTGAGCGAGTCGGCTAATAGGTACGTATTGATCATCTTCTCCAGCTAGTAAAAGAACATCTTGATTAATGAATGCCCCAATGCCGTGCATCGTGTGCTTTTCGAAATTTTTAATGAGATCAAAAGGCGTTGCTTCACCGGTGTTTTCCATCCCTTTGGTAATCTTCCAATGCAAATCAATATTGTGAGTCATCATCTGTTCGAATAATAAATTTACTTGGTCTACTTCATTACGATCGACTAGCTGCACTATGCTCTGGTAAGTTTCTTCTGGCATTCCCATTTTTAAGGCATCTAAACCACAATAGAAAATGTTAAAAGCAACTACTTTATCGATTCTCTTTTCGAAGGCTGCTGCACGCATAGCTAAATACCCTCCCCAAGAAGCACCTACGAGACTTACACGATCTAGTTTGAAATAATCAATCATCGTTGATATGGGCTTTTCCCAGTTGTGAATGAATTTTAGACCGTTTTTTAATGCAGTTCCTTGGCCTGGACCATCAAATACAATAATATTGTAATTAATTCCCTTCATGAATTTCATCATTTTAAGCATCTCTTCCATGTAAGAATCATACCCACCAAAGACAAGTAATGTCTTCGTAGCTCCGTGCGCCAACAATTTTACTGCAGGAAGATAGGAGTCTTCATAGGGAATCTTGTAGGATTCATAATCAAAATCATGAAAGCCTTTATAGAATGTTTCTCTATATTTCTGATACATTTTTTCTTTATTGGGGTCTGTGGTTGCAAGATAAAATTCTGCTGCTTGATAGTAGACTGAGGCTAAGTCATAGTCCTTGCTATCTTCGCGTTCCCTTGCAAAATTGAGCCAAGCTTCATACCAGCTATGGGTGTCTTTTAATTTCGGAATCATTTTTTCTAAGTCAGCTTGTGCTCGATCATCTTCTTGAAAATAATCATTGATAAAACGATTAATTTGAAGATTGAACTGTTCGTTATTGACATAGCATTTAAACATATATTGTCCTCCTTCAATTTGGGTATGTGCTTACTATAGAGTATAGTTACTACATAAAAAATAATTAGTATCGCATAATCTGTAAGATATCTTACACGGTATATATGAAGTGTTCGAAAACTTACACATAAGGAGCAAGTGGTTAAATGAATGAAGATATCAGAATTTATAAAACAAAAATAGCTATTGAGCGAGCTTTCATTGAATTACTCCAACAACATGATTTTAAAGATATTACGATCAAAAAAATCTGTGATCAATCCCTTATCGGACGTTCTACTTTTTATAGTCATTATTTGGATAAGTACGACTTGCTAGAAAAATTAGTTAAACAGTATGCTTCTGATTTTAAAGTTGAAATTGAGCAGCGTTTTGATTCCATGAAAGATGGCAAGGTGGCCAATGCCATAGAACTTGTAACCGATAATATGATTAAAAATAAGCTGGAAATTTCAACATTGTTAACCGTTCATGAAGTATCAGCTGATTTACGTAAAGAATTTGAACAAATTTTGATTAGGACTTGCTTAGATTATTTAAAGCAACAGAATTCTTCAACTTCGATCGCATTGGAGTATTTAGCAGAACTATATGCTGCTAACTCAATGATGTCTATTCAGTGGGTTTTGAAAAATGGTAAAGATACTAACATCATTCTTCTTTTAGATCAAATGCAAGAATATATTTTTTCTCAGTTAAAGTCTGATCTATATACAAGTTAGCACGCGTGGAGTGAGGTTTTTATGACTGATATATCATCAGATGGGTTGCAGGAATAAGCTTTAAAGAAGGGGTCGAAGGGAGGAAACAGTAGAAGAATTGAAGCACTGGTTCAATTCTTCTACGCTAACAACATCGTTTCACCAAAAGGCAGCTTGCTGGAACTTTAACTTTATAATCCTTGGGTAAGTCCTAATATCTGATCATTCACATGTACATTACTTAATCCCCCGTGATAACAAACTACAGATGCAATGTCGAGATCTAAATACTTTTTCAATGAGAGATGAGCTGCATCCATATCCGGTGTGGTCGGGACATGAATTCCCCCGAGAATCCCGTTAACACTGTACATCGAATCCCCGGCAATAAGAGTCTTACTTTGCATTAAATAAAGGCTGATATGGCCAGGAGTATGCCCAGGCGTATGGATGACTCGAATTCTGCCGCAAAACGGCAGTTCCTGACCATCTATTAAGGTATCGTCCACTTTGCCCTTCGGGGGATTCTCAAGGTGACTATCTTTTAAAAGTGGGATATCCCCCTGAATATACGGCTTATCTAGTTCGTGTGCATAGACTTTAATATGATCGCCACACTCCTGCAAAATCTCAGGAAGACTTCCTATATGATCCACATCCTGATGCGTCAAAATCACAGATTTTAGTTGGTCGAACGACACGCCAACCTTTTCCATAGCCACGCGTAAATCTTCCATTTGTCCGGGGAATCCTGTGTCTATTAAAACAACCGTTTCTTGATCCCACAAAAGAATGGGGTGAATCATATTCCCATGAAAATCTAGCTGAAGCATTTCTACTCCCTGTGAAATTTCCATAATATCGGGCCTCCGTACAATGTAATTGCCACCCATGCTAAAATAGGTTCATGGGGCGAATCCAACTCTGTAGCGTTGCCGTTCCTTAATGTCAATGGATACGGTGCGAATGGATGTAATAGGAATAACAAGCGTCTGATATTGCGTAAGGTATTTAACGAACTTGTCGTCAATCTGATCCAGTACCCCGTCGCATACATGGGTCCCATCTATAAAATGAATAGTTACTTCCTTTCCTTGTAAGCTTGTTAACATGATATCACCTCGTATTATTTCTTGAAGTTTCTTGCAGATCATTAGGTTTTGAGCATACTCTACAAAGAAGTTATCACTTGATCAATAACCCCATATTCCAGTGCTTCCTGAGCGGACATGTAAAAATCCCGCTCCATATCTTTTTCGACTTTTTCAAAAGATTGTCCGGTTCGTTCAGCTGTGATACGAGTTGCCTTTTCACGAGTCCATAAAATTCGTTTCGCGCTAATCGCAATATCGCTGGCTTGCCCTTGTGCGCCTCCGTGCGGCTGATGGATCATGATTTCACTGTTCGGCAACGCCGAACGTTTCCCTTTGGCGCCCGCCAGCAACAAGATCGCGCCAAACGAAGCAGCGAATCCCGTACATATCGTGTGTACATTGGGTTTGATGTACTGCATCGTATCATAAATGGCAAATCCTGCGGAAGTAGAGCCACCCGGGCTGTTGATATACATGTAAATTTCTTTTTCCGGATCTTCAGCCGCCAGGAACAATAATTGAGCAATAATACTGTTAGCCAAATGATCATCGATGGCTGCCCCGACAAACACAATACGATCCTTTAAGAGTCTGGAATAGATATCGTACGATCTTTCACCTTGAGCGGTTTGCTCAACAACATAAGGAACATAAACACTCATTTTTATACCCCCAATTTCTTGTTTTCAGTTGATTTCTCCTTGTAAACGAACCGAGGCCGTAAAAAGATACGGAGGTTTCAATGGGAAAACGATTTACGTAAATGGTGTAACTTTTACAACCACTTGTTCGTTTACATTGGAGGTAGCAAATGGCTTTGCTCTAGGAAAGGGCAGAATAAGACCGTGGAGGAGAGGACCTATGCGCATAGATGATTCTATACAAATGACAGATAATACAATAAACATCGAGAACTTGAAGGAATTACAGGCGGTCCTGAAACGTTACTGTCTGTCGCTTACGAAATCAAATTGGGATGCGGAAGAACTGGCTCAGGACACTTGGATAAAAGCATTAGGTAAGTTAAATAGCTTCGAGCATAAAAATCCCAAAGCGCTTTTGCTACGAATTGCTAAGAACATCTGGATTGATGATATACGGAGAAAAGCAGTCTACACTCGAATATTGAATAGGGAACAAGCGAAAGTAACTGTACCGGATCATGGATCTTTTGAAATCGAGATAGCGTTGCAGTCCTTAATGAAACATTTATCTCCGCTTCAGAGAACTGTTTTTTTGCTGCGAGATGTGTTTGGATATTCGATTAGTGAGACATCCGACATGCTCGAAACAACGGAGGGAGCGGTAAAAGTTGCACTCCACCGGGCACGAAAATCGCTTGAAGCAGTCAAGAAGGATCTCCTCAAAGGAGAGTTATCCTTACCGGAAAGTGAAAACTCGAAGACTTTTCTAAGGGCGTTGACGGCGGCATAT
The DNA here is from genome assembly GCF_038592955.1 of Paenibacillus sp. FSL H8-0168. Classification (NCBI taxonomy): domain Bacteria; kingdom Bacillati; phylum Bacillota; class Bacilli; order Caryophanales; family Paenibacillaceae; genus Paenibacillus; species Paenibacillus sp. FSL H8-0168. The sequence continues at coordinate 2,702,887 of NZ_CP151948.1, forward strand.
CAGAAGGGAGATATTGCAGCTATGGTTATGCTCTCCCATCAGGATGAAATGGAGCCGGACGTGGTGATCGGAATCGTCAATCATAAGCTGCAGCGGAGTCTCGCTTTAGTAAAACAAACGGATTCCCATACCATGAGTATGATAGCGGCGTAGTTTGCGAAGAGAAATGCGGGGCTGATCATAGTGGTTGTTTCTGATGAAACAAGTTCCCGGTCATACCAATTTACAGCTCTTAGCTGGGAATAAAATGAAGTATATTAAAGAAGATAGCGGAAGGGGAATGTTCAAATAAGTGAATTAGAAAATTTGCTAGAAGATAGGAACCCCGGGGGTAGTGTCAGCTTCGCTAGTACTACCCCGTGTAGATCAAGAGGGTACTAGCGATGCATAGGACAAGCACATTGCGAATTTGTCTAGCAAAGCAACCTACCTAAACGAAATGAGTGTAATATTCCAAACTGCACTTCTATTGATAACGATGCAAGAAGTCATCAACTAATTTGGCGTTTGTCATCTGAATTACGGACTGATTTTCCAGTTCCTCGGCCATATCATCATCCGTCATGGACACGAAAAAAATAATATCTTCTTTGGATTGGCCAAATTGATTAATAAGTACATCGTCTGTTTCCTTAACTACCTTGGCCATAATTTTTATCACTTCATCTTTATAGTCAAACACATTTTCGGTTGCATACAGAAATTTGCTAATATGATTCAAGTGTGTTGTATCGCCATATTGATATTCGCAAAATCCCCATCTATAATAATTTTCATCTTCCTTGCTGTTGCACAGGCCTTGGGCTTTCATGTTTGTGATATGTCTAACAAGTGATTCCTCCGTATTAACAGCAAGAAACAAAGTGACAAAATCGCTGTCTGTCCCAAAAGCACAACTGTAAACCTTCTCATTCTTCACTTCTTCCAGTATGCTTTTAAGATCATCCAAAAATCCTGCCCTAAATCTTTCCTCAAATTCATTCAGAAAATTGTTCATCGGGTTCATATACTCCTTTATGAGTTTTATGCTTGATTATATTTTACATTATTAGCACGACCGTGTAGCCTACCGTTTATTCTCTTGCTATTCTTGTCTTGTACTGACAATCCAAGGATCGTCACAGTTAACGAATGTCACCTTGATAAACTTAGAAAACCCTTTTATTTGTTTAAAAAAAGTTGTTATAATTGTTAGATCAGTGTGTAGAGATATTGGTACTAGTTTTAATGACCAAAAATATATGTCGCATGATACGTCTACCATCTGAAATATTTTTATTTCGGAGGGAAACAATATGTATAAGGAAGAAAGACTGCCTCAAAACGCAAAAGAAGGTATATTATTTTTATTGATTATTTCAATTATTTCAGTAAACACGATCGCCCCCATTATTATGGGATTGGAACGAGGCTTTAGTAAAGAAAACTATTTAGAAACGCTAAAGATTATTCCGTTTATGTGGATTATCGTTGTTTTATTAGTAAGATTTTGGATTGAGCTATTGGTTGCTCAGCCAATAGCAAGATTTGCAATGAAAAAAATACACGCAAGACAGGCTAGCAAAGCAGAGAGTGTAAATCCGTAACACGATACCAAAGGCATAATAAAAAAACCGTATAACAACGTGGTTTTTCGTAAATCGGTAAAGTTACAAACCATATAAAAAAAGCGCTGGTCCCAAGCTGGAACCAGCGCTTTTTCGCGTTTCGGATTACGAACTTTCGTCAGGCCAAGGAGGGCGGGTTGGCGACTTATTTCCTAAAATGACGCATTGCCGTCCGTTCTCCTCTATTCTTACTGGGCCGTTAAAATCAGTGGTCCGTCCGCAGTAACTGCGATCGTATGCTCATATTGCGCCGACAACTTGCCGTCGGCCGTTCTCGCCGTCCACTGATCGTCGTCGATCGTGATACGGAACGTACCTTCGTTGAGCATCGGTTCAATCGTAAACACCATGCCTTCCTTTAACCGAATGCCTTTGCCGGCTACGCCGATATGCTCGTAGCTCGGCTCCTCGTGCAGGCTCCGCCCGATCCCATGCGCCAGCAGATCGCGCACGACTGAATACCCGTTCGCTTCCGCATGTTGTTGAATCGCCGACGTTATGTCGCCGAGCCGGCCCCCCGGGAGTGCCCGGGCGATCCCCATATCCAAGCATTCCTTTGTCACCTTCATTAATTTTTGCGCTTCCGGCCGGATATTGCCCACCGCATAGCACCAGCACGAATCGCCAAACCATCCACCATATTCCACGACGATGTCGAGCTTCAGCAAGTCGCCGTCCATAAGCGCCCGGTTCGAAGGAATGCCGTGGGCCACCACATCGTTGACCGAAATGCAGGTTTCGGCGGGGAAACCGTTGTACCCTTTCGTAAACTGCTTGCCACCCAGCTTGGTGATGTGTCTGGCAACAAAGTCATTGATTTCCCGGGTGGTGATCCCAGGCTCGATCAGTTTGGCCACCTCGCGGTAGCAGTCCGCAACGATTTGGCTCGCCGGCTTCATCTCTTCGATTTCCCTAGGTGATTTTAGAATGATCATCTTTGTGTATTCGCTCCTTATCAATTCTATAATTTTAAAAACCGGACGATATCTTTGGCCTCCTCGTGCAGCTTTCCGCGACGAAGCGAAAGCGACGCGCAGCCGACCAAGGCGGCCAGCAGCATTTCCGCGCGCTGTAGCCGATACGGCGGCTCCGCCGCGTTTACGCCGGAAGCGGTAGCCCCGTCCGCCGCACGACCGGTTTCCAGCAGCGAGGCAAGCGGCGCGAGCACCTCCCGGCGAAAGGCGTCCGAGAGCGGGGCAGAGCGCGCTTCAGGCAGCGAGGCAAAGCCCTCACCGGCCAGCTTATGCAGCAGGTACAAGGCGTGGTCCTCCGCCCAAAGCTGCAGCAGCCGAATGCCGGCGGCGGCGACGGAGCCAAGCTCTGTGGAAGCGACCGTTTCGCGGCTGCTGCTTTGGGAATCCGCGGCAGCCGAGTTCCCGGTGTCCGCCGCAGCAGCCAAGCCGAAATGCTCGCCCGCTGGCGCCTCCCCCGAAGCCGAAGCGCGCGGGGCCTCCAGCCATCCCCCGGCCCGCTCCAACGCGTCCCACAGCAGATCGTGGAGCAAATTGCCCTTATTGCTGTAATAATGGTATACCGTGCCATAGCCGAGTCCCGCCTGCACGGCCACATCGCGGATTTCCAGTAAAGGCCCTTTATTCAAAAACACATCGGCAGCGGCTTTTCGGATTTGCGCCAGACGCCGCAGCCGGATCTCTTCGTTTTGTTCCTTCGTACGTGGAGACATCTCGTCCGTTCACCTCTTTTATTTTTGACCTACTCTTATGTCAATATAAAACATCGGCTTGCGAATAACAAGAGTCGGGCAAACAAAAGTCCCGGCAACACCTCATAAACGAATGAAGATCAGTTATTTATTAGCTCAATTTTAATGGTTTGATTGTACTGATATCATTTAGCTGGTCTCAGGTGAGCAGAAGTTATGCTATACTTGCGAAGTAAAAGGGGGTGCCTACTGATGGAGAATCTATTGGGATTGTCTGTGACTTCTTACACTCATGCAAAGCCAATTATTAGGAAAGCGTTACTTTGTATGGGGCGAAACCATTTTTAACGCTGAACAAGCTTTTTTAATATTTTTGGCTTTGCACCTTATTTTAAAATAATCAAAATAAGGGGCGAGCAAAATTGAGATATACGAATGCTACAAAAGTTTTACCTCAAAAACTAATTATGGAAATCCAAAAATATGTTCAAGGAGAGACTCTGTATATTCCTAAGCCAAAAACGGAATATATGGATTGGGGAAGTTTGAGTGGCGGGAGAATGTTGCTTGAACAGCGAAATGCTGCAATCAGAAATGCTTTTCAAAATAGCAGCAGTATCGAGCAATTAGCTAAGGAATTTTTCCTCTCTACCGAAACCATTAAGAAAATTGTGTATTCACATAAAAATACCTAGTTTGCAAAGTGGCGTGGTGCTATACTCGCGTCAATGAATTTAATTTTGGCCTCATAACATGGTGAGCTTAGGGCGTGACCGGATGATCGTGGTGAAAAATCAATCCGGTCACGTCTTTTTGTTTGGCAAAAGGTTTGATGTGTGTTCGCATTTCATTTTCTCTCTTGAGCTTTTTTACATACCGTTCTTGATCCCAAAATTCCGTTCACCCTCCCCGATGATCCAACAGACCCATTCTATTTCAAAGGCTGTACTTCATTTTTTCATTATTGTTTTTATGCCAAAAATGATTCTAAATCGTTGTTTTCATTTATTAAGCTTATTTTAATCTTTAAAATATGAATATAAACAACAGCAACAATTAAAGGGAAAAATGTATTGATTCATTGTCTTTAAAATAAGAAAGTGAGGAAACAATTACTATGGGAGAGCAAAAAAGTAGAAGTAGACATCTGATTGATCCGGAAATTATCAGTGCAGTTGATTTAATACCAACAACCGATCTTACCGAATCTACACTAATGGAAGCACGTAAAAATCAATCTCAAATGATGCAACAAATAGATGTAACGCAGATGTTCCCTATTACATTAGAAAAAAAGGTTGTGCCAAGTTACTTTAGTGGTCCAGATATTCAAATAGAAATCATTAAGCCCAAACATTCAAAGCATCATAAGATGCCTCTATATTATTCGATACACGGAGGCGGGATGGTCTTAGGAAGTCCAGTCGTGGATCGTCCTGCTAATGCATCTCTTGCTGCACAACATGGTTTCTGTTGTGTATCCGTGTACTATCGCCTAGCACCAGAGCATGTGCAGCCAAGTCAGTTACAGGATTGTTATTCGGGCCTAAAATGGTGTATTGAACATGCGGAAGAGTTAGGGATAGATACTCAGAAAGTTGCCGTAGGGGGCAGCAGCGCTGGCGGCGGTTTGGCGGCTGGCCTAGCCTTGTACATTCGTGATCAGAAGGAATTCGAAATCCATCATCTAAGATTGATGAGGCCAATGCTAGACGATCGGACAAGTACCGCACCAGAGCATCCATACGCAGGAGAGTTTATTTGGACAAAACAAAGTAATTATTTTGGCTGGAAATCTGTATTGGGGGAAGAACCGGGTCAAGAGGAGGTAAATGAGTATTTTGCGCCGGCCCGTGCTAAGTCATTGGCCGGGTTACCACCGACTTATATAAATATAGGTACCCTTGATTTATTCATTGATGAAGCCTTGGTTTTTGCAAAACAACTAGCTTTTGATGGAGTCTTAGTGGAATTACATGTCTATCCCGGGTACCATCATATGTCTCCTGCGTTTCCGGATGCACATTTTTCAAAAGAAGGGGCCAGAACAAGTGAATACGCCTTACTGAAAGCGCTGGAGATCTTTGATATAAATTCTAATGAGTATAATGCTAAACTCTAATAAGCTCCGACTGCAGTTATTAATTCTAATCTGATATCATCTTTTTTTCATCTCTTCCGACTTTTACCACCCATTTAGGGTAAAATAGTACCAAGCATAAAATCCAACTACGGAAGTGGTGATGTCCCATGACAACGAGCAGCAAACCGAATAGACTATCCAAGGAAAAATCACCGTATTTGCTACAGCATGCTCACAATCCGGTAAATTGGTTCCCTTGGTCAGATGAGGCTTTTGAAATTGCTAAACGTGATAACAAGCCTATTTTCCTATCTGTTGGCTATTCCACTTGCCATTGGTGCCATGTAATGGGGAGAGAATCTTTCGAGGATGAAGAAGTGGCTGAGCTATTAAACAGGGATTACGTATCCATTAAGGTGGATCGTGAAGAACGTCCGGATGTGGATCATATCTATATGTCCATCTGCCAGACGATGACAGGGCATGGAGGCTGGCCACTGACAATATTGATGACGCCGGATCAGAAGCCTTTTTTTGCGGGGACGTATTTGCCCAAGGAGCAAAAGTATGGCCGTGTCGGACTGTTGGAGCTGCTGGACAAGGTGGGTGCCCGGTGGAAAGAACAACCCGAAGAGCTGGTGGAGCTGAGTGAGCAGGTACTTACCGAGCATGAGCGGCAGGACTTGCTTGCAGGTTATCGCGGTGAACTGGATGAACAGAGCTTGAATAAAGCCTTCCATGAATATAGCCACACCTTCGATAAGGAATATGGCGGCTTCGGGGAAGCTCCTAAGTTTCCTTCTCCGCATAACCTGTCTTTTCTGCTGCGATATGCACAGCATACGGGGAATCAACAGGCACTGGAAATGGCAGAGAAAACGCTAGATGCGATGTCCCGTGGCGGAATCTACGACCACGTAGGCATGGGGTTCTCACGATACTCCGTGGACGAGAAATGGTTGGTGCCGCATTTTGAAAAAATGCTGTATGACAATGCTCTGTTGGCCATCGCGTATACAGAAGCTTGGCAGGTGACAGGCAAGGAACTGTACCGACGGATTACAGAACAAATCTTTACATATATCGCAAGAGACATGACGGATGCAGGGGGTGCCTTTTATTCGGCGGAGGATGCGGATTCCGAAGGAGAAGAGGGGAGATTCTATGTCTGGGACGACTCTGAGGTAAGGGCTATACTAGGCGATGAGGATGCCGCCTTTTTCAACGATTTGTATGGGATTACACCTTACGGCAATTTTGAAGGCCACAACATTCCAAACCTGATTGATATCAATCTGGAAGCCTATGGGATCAAACATGACTTGACTGAGCAGGAACTGGAACAGCGGGTTAGTGAGCTACGCGCCAAGCTGTTTGCTGCCAGAGAACAGCGGGTTCATCCTCATAAGGATGACAAGATTTTGACCTCGTGGAACGGGTTGATGATTGCTGCACTGGCGAAGGCGGGACAAGCTTTTGGAGACACAAGATATACAGAGCAAGCTCAGAAAGCTGAGACGTTTTTGTGGAACCATTTGAAACAGGAGAACGGACGGCTGTTAGCACGTTATCGGGACGGAGAAGCAGCTTATCCCGGTTATGTAGATGATTATGCTTTTTATGTGTGGGGCTTGATCGAGCTATACCAGGCGACCTTCGATATAGAGTATCTGCAACGGGCGTTGACGCTCAATCAAAATATGATCGACTTATTCTGGGATGAGGAGCGGGACGGATTATTCTTTTATGGGTCAGATAGTGAGCAGCTAATTGCCAAGCCTAAAGAAATCTATGACGGTGCGATTCCGTCGGGTAACAGCATTGCGGCTCATAATTTTGTGCGGCTTGCACGGCTAACGGGTGAATCCCGATTGGAGAATTATGCAGCCAAGCAGTTTAAGGCTTTTGGCGGCATGGTTGCTCATTACCCGTCAGGCTGCTCAGCCTTGCTCAGCGCGTTGCTGTATGCAACAGGAACGACAAAAGAGATTGTGATTGTAGGTCATTGGGACGATCCGCAGACCGTACAGTTCATTCAGGCGATTCGAGCGGGGTTCAGGCCGAATACGGTCGTTATTCTGAAGGATGAAGGACAGTCGGAGATTGCAGAGACAGTTTCTTATATCCGTGATTACAATCTTGTGGAAGGCAAACCAGCTGTATATGTGTGTGAGCATTTTACCTGTCAGGCACCTGTTACCAGACTTGAAGATCTGAAGGTGTTGTTGGATTGAACTGAATAAAGCGATCAAACCTAATCCCCTCGGGGGTAGTAAGCATAAGGTGATTTTCGAAAATGACCTTATGTTTGCTACCTTCAAGGGGATTATTTTCATATTAAGAGGTAGGTATAGTGAGATGAAACTAATATTTTCTTAACATATGCTACGCATTTTTTTTAATATTTTTTAGGTATATTATATCAAAGAACCGGTTCCGACCAGCCTTGCTGTTTTCGAAAATGAGTACATATACCTATTTAACTAGCGTGTTTATATCTTTTATGTCCAAGCGTTTTAGCAGCAGATGTGAAAAATGTGAAAGAGAGTCTGTCGGGTGATTGTCGTCATCGGCAAGACGAAGAGGTTCGCCATAGGTTAGGAAATCCAGGTAATGAAATGGAGATGTTTATTAATGAAGAAGTTATCGGGGAAAAAGTGGCTAGTCGCAAGGATGCTCAGCAAAAATTTTAAAACGAAGCTAATGGTCGCCTTTATTGCATTTCTGATTTTACCGTCCATGATCGTGGGGGCTTTGTCGTTTGTGAGCGCTAGTCAGCAGATTCGAAACCAGATTGAAGAAAGTGCCGAGCAGGCTATCATCCGCACTAATTTTATTATTGATAGTACTATTGAACCCAAGGTACATGATGCAGAATATTTTGCAGAAAGACTAAAAGGCAATCGGGTAGAGACGGAGGAACAAGCGGCCAAACTGGAAGAGTTTTTTAAGCAATATGCTGCACTTCATCCTGAAGCAGAATCCATTTCTTATGGTACGAAGGACGGTAAATTTACAACCTATCCACAGAAGCAATTACCGGATAATTATGATCCACGAGTCAGACCTTGGTACGATAAAGCGATAAAGGAGCAAGCAAAGACAGCGATTAGTTCTCCCTATCTTTCGGCAAGCTCGAAGCAAATGACGGTTACGGTGTCCAAGGCAACGTCAGATGGATCGGGTGTTATTGGCATTGACCTGAAAATAAGTGGTATTAAAGAGACGTTGAACAATATTAAAGTAGGTCATGAGGGTTATGCTATATTGCTGGACAGCAACCATACTTACATTGTACATCCGACGAAGGAAGCGGGCACCAAAATTACAGATATTGAATCACGCATGTTTCAGAGCGATGCTGGTGAATACGAGTATGAGTATGAAGGACAGCCCAAATATATGAACTATGCGACTAACAAGCTAACTGGCTGGAAGATAGGCGGAACGCTATATTTGTCTGAAGTCGATGAGGCAGCAGGACCGATTTTGATCAGCACTTTACTAACCATCATCGGTTGTCTTGTGATTGGTATTATCATCGTTTATTTCCTGATCCGTTCCATCATCAAACCGATTTTAAAGTTAAAAGAACAAGCGGTAAATGTGAGCGCCGGAGATCTGACACAGGACATTCAAGTAAAGAGCGAGGACGAGATCGGAGAATTAGGAGTGGCTTTTCAAAATATGCAGAATAACTTGCGATCTGTCATTCAGAACGTAGGGAACAGTGCAGATCATGTCGCAATTTCTTCGAATGAACTGACAATAAGCGCGGAACAAACCAGTGCTGCAAGTGAGCAGGTGTCCCAGGCTGTGCAAGAAATAGCCAGTGGTGCAGAGAAGCAGACTACAGGGCTGGAAAATAATTCGGTGGCCCTCGATGAAATTGCACAAGGAATCACCCAAATCGCTGAACGCTCGATTTCGGTAGCCGATTTGGCCAAACGATCTGCCTTGCAAGCCGAGGAAGGACGAAAGTCTGTTGAGCAGACAGGTGAGCAAATGAATTCCATTCATCAATCAGTAGAGCGTTCCAACCAGATGATTCAAACCTTGCAAGCCCGCTCTCATGAAATCGGTGAAATTACGAAGGTTATCGGCGATATCTCCAATCAGACAAACCTGCTGGCATTGAATGCAGCTATTGAGGCAGCCAGAGCGGGTGATCATGGAAAAGGCTTTGCCGTCGTTGCTGATGAGGTGCGCAAGCTGGCAGAGCAGTCTCAGACATCCGCCACACAGATTGCCACCTTGATTGCCGAAATTCAGCATGAAACCGAAACAACAGTGAAGACGATGGACAGGGTTACGACTGAGGTGCAGGATGGACTGCAGATTTCCAAAGCAACCATTGTCAAGTTGGGTCATGCGATGGAAGGCATTCGAGAGACAACACCTCAGGTAGAGGAGGTCGCTGCGATTGCACAGCAAATATCAGCCAGTGTACAAGAGATTGCAGCGACAGCCAACGAACTGGCGACGATTGCAACCGGTAATGCCGCCACATCTGAGGAAGTTGCCGCCTCCTCACAAGAGCAGCTGGCTTCCATGGAGGAAATATCAGCTTCTGCACAGTTGCTTTCAACCATGGCTACTGATTTGAAGGTGATGATCAGTCGTTTCAAATATTAAAACGAGCTTGAACCCTATGGAATCTATAGTACAATGAATGCTCGGGACAGTTCTTTAAGCCTTATGGCATAAGGAATCTGTCCTGAGTTTTTTTATATTTTCGATTTATTGTACAAAACATGGAAGATTATAAGGGGGGCGAACACTTGGTTCGAGATTTAATGCTATGTGCTATCGTGATATTATTGTTAGTTTTAATTTTTCAGCGTCAGCTTGTTCGTCAGGCGATTACAGGTGTTTTTTATGGAGTGGCAGGAATTCTGTTCTTATATTTTGGCATAAGTGATAAAACACTGCTGACCTGCTTGCTGGAGCTAGGGATTGGTCTAATGTTCATGATTCTGTTTGTGCACACTTTAATGACCGCTAAGTATACATATGGACAACGTTTGTTAAACAAAGACCGTGATCTGCTGAATTTACTTCGGGTCCAACCGGGTTTTACCTTCAGGCTGGAGAAAAGTGGTGATGAATTTTATTATAGGCTGCTTGAAGGGGAATTGCTGGAGCGCGTAGGTCTGAATCTGCAAGTCAACTACAACAAAAGGGAGCATGTGAAGCGTCTCGGGGACATATTGGAGCTTTCCTCTGAAACGATGGAGCAGCTTAGTCAATACTACAAGCAAGCTTGGTTTGGTGATCGAACCGTATTTGAATTGGAGTTTTGGGAATATTCGGCTCTCATTACCTTACATCCGGTTATGGAGGACGGGATTACTGGGTATGTTATCGGTCACGTGTTGGATATTACAGAGTATAAAGCCTCCGAGCAGAAGAGAATGGAGATGGACGAGGCTAACCATGCGAAAAGCATTTTTTTGGCTCATATGAGTCACGAAATCCGCACCCCGCTGAATGGAATCATCGGTCTGTCAAAGCTATTGAATAAGACTGAACTGACTGCCGTTCAAAGAGATTACCTCGACAAGCTTCTTGCCTCCTCGCGTACCCTTTCATCCATGCTCAGTAACGTATTGGATTTTTCCAAAATGGAAGCCGGCAGTCTGGAACTGGAAAAGGTAGAATTTGAGCCGGAAAAAATGCTTCGGCATCTCGCAGATACCGTTGGAACTTTGCTGGAAGATAAGGAAATAGAGATCGTATTTATAACGGACCTGGCGTTACCGAAAAGGTTTAAGGGTGATCCGCTTCGAATGGAGCAGGTGCTTTCAAATCTTCTGACCAACGCCATCAAGTTTACGGATCAGGGACATGTATTGTTACAGGTGAAAATGCTCAGTCAGCAGGGCGGACGAGTAGGCGTTTCTTTTATGGTAGAAGATACGGGAATAGGAATTTCTGAGACGTGTATGGACAAGCTATTCGTCCCTTTTATCCAGGCGAGTACCTCAACCAGCCGCAGATATGGGGGCTCTGGGCTGGGTTTGGCCATTAGCAAGCATTTGGCTGAAGCTATGGGGGGGAAAGTAGAGGTGAAAAGCCAATTAGGAGAGTACAGTCAATTTTACTTTAATGTCGAGTTGGATACCGGGGAATTGAATGCGGGAAGCACACGAATAGAAAAACAAATCAAAGGCAAAGCCTTAATTGTTGCACAACATGAACTGGTGAAATACAGCTTGAACGAACTACTGCAAGATTTGGGATTAAAACCATTCACTATTTCATCCTTCCAAGAAAGTATGGACGCTTTTCAAAAGGGTGAGCATTTTGATTTTGTTATCATTGATATGGGGATGGAAGGTTTTAGAGAACTGGACTCCCGGAGGCAATGGCTTCAAATGCTGGATAGGCAGATAACTCAGATCATTGGACTTACAACCGTGTTTCAGATGGAAACCATAGCTGATGGGGACATGGATCATAGGATCGATGCCTTTTTGTCCAAGCCCGTTACCCGGAACGCTCTGCTGGAGGTTCTCTGCTGGAAGAAGGAACAGTCAGTGCCTGCAGATGGTAATACTCTGGAGACTCATGTGACCATGAGTTCCCGCAATGAGGTGGGGGATACAACACAGAAGTATCAAATTCTCATAGCAGAGGATAACGAAATTAACCAGGTGGTAATTACCGAGTTTTTAGCAGAGCGTAACTTTGAGGTAACGATGGTCACGAACGGAAGAGAACTAATAGCGTTACTGGAACTGCGTTACTGGGATATGGTGTTGCTTGATCTGCATATGCCAGAGATGGATGGTTTTGAGACGGCGAGACATATTCGGAGAAACAAAGCTTTTAACAGACTTCCCATTATCGCTTTTACCGCTGATGCTGTGCAGCATGAACAGGAAGTTTGTCTTCGTGCCGGTATTAATGCCGTGCTTCTCAAGCCTATCCATGAGCTGAACGCTGCTAGAGTGTTAACTAGCTGGATTAACTTAGCGTGGCTGCAAGATTTACATGGTATTCACGCAGAGCAGGCGATAACCGCTATGGATGGCAAGGTGTATATTTTTCAATTTGCCCTTTATAAATGGATTCAAGAATACCAGCATCTTGATAAGAGAGTAGTGAAAAAAATGGGCAATGGGCAGTTATCTTCTGCTCTTCGATTAATCCACTCGCTTAAGGGAGGAACGGGGAATCTATGCGCGCCAGAGCTGCTGGCAAAGGTGATAGAGCTGGAAAAGGCATTGAAGCGCAGCAATGAAACCTCAACAGGTGAACTGTATCCGGACTGGAAAGAGCAACTCAGTATGGTTCAGAAGGAGATTAATCAGATCAAGTCATCACTTCCCTGGAGCTGACCGTATTATTGCATAAATTTGTAGCCGATTCCCCAGATGGTCTTGATCAATTGCGGTTTCTTAGGGTCTTTTTCAATTTTTCTGCGTAAATGGTTAATATGTACGTCCACAGCCCTCTCATTAATAAAGGAGTCTGTGCCACGGAGAGCTTGAATCAAAGCATACCTGCTGAATACAATTCCCCGGTTCAAATAAAAAAGCTTCATGAGCTCAAATTCTGAATATGTTGTCTCCACATTCTGTCCGTTAACGGTAATCATTCTTTTCGCTAGATCCAAAGTAATGCCCGTTTCAGGTTCAGGTGCTCTGCCTCTTCCTTGCAAGCGTGTGATTTCAATACGACGGAAAAGAGCCTCTATCCGTGCTTTTAGCTCTTGCATACTAAAAGGCTTGCAAATATAATCATCTGCTCCCAACGTAAGTGTACGAATGCGCTCTGATATGTTGTTTTCTGTAGAAATCACGATGATGGGCACGTCCGTATGCTTGCGTATCAGTGGGCAGGGATTCATTCCATCCAAATCTGGAAGCAACAGATCCAGCAAAATAATATCGGGCTGTACGATCTCAAGCCTAGCAATACCCTCAGACGCTTGTTCCACTCGAGTAACGTTGTAGTCTTCTCCTGTTAAATACAAGGAAAGGGTATCTCCCAGCATATTGTCATCTTCAATAATTAAAACATTAGACATGATCATATTTCCTTATCTTTCTATCAAATTCGAGCCAAATAGTTAGGATAGCTGCAATAGTTTACAACAAGTTTTTGGCAGGTCCTGTTGATAGAGTAAACTCCTTTGGACAGTCTGTCAAAAGATCAGGTTTGTTGTGGCAATCCTGTGGACAAATAGTCCAGATGTATATCTATTTGATATGGAAATGTACTATTTTTGAGATTTATTTCTATAATACGACAATTTTCGTTTTCTTATAACAATATACTACAAGCCGTTGATAATAAATTACAAAAATTTAACAAAACACCTCAGAAACATGCATTGACTTAAATGAAAATTATGGTATTTTATTACATAGGAGTTGACATCCTCTGATAGGCCTCTTAGAAAAACCCACTATTTAATCTTCTACTAACTTACTCTCAATGTGCTATCTCTGTATTTAATTTTCGTACTTTAATTGTTCTTGCGATCATACTTATGATTCTTTGGTGTGGATATCCCATTGTGAATTCAGACTGTCTACTCTTTTAGATTACATATTTACATTTTTTTGCTTTCCATGCTTGTATTTTTTAAAATCAGGTCAGCGGGAGGACGAGAGATCATGAACACATTCGAAGTGCTGGAGTCCAATGTAAGATCCTATTGCAGAAGTTTTCCAGTTGTTTTCAACAAAGCTAAAAACGATGTACTGTACACGGAGGCAGGCAAGGGCTACATTGACTTTTTTGCCGGTGCAGGGGCTTTGAACTATGGGCACAATAATGATTTTATGAAAAATCGGATATTGGATTATTTAACTTCCGACCGGATTATGCATGGTCTGGATATGTACACGACGGCCAAGCAAGAGTTTATGGAGTCTTTTTCAGAGCGTATTCTCCAGCCCAAGGGCTTGAATTATAAGCTGCAATTTTGCGGACCGACCGGAACTAATGCAGTGGAAGCAGCACTGAAACTTGCACGCAAGGTGAAAAACAGAAATGGTATTTTTGCTTTTATGGGCGCGTTCCACGGGATGTCGCTGGGTAGTTTATCTATTACCAGCAACAACTCCATGAGAGAGAGCGCAGGGGTTCCCCTGAACAATGTTACCTTCATACCTTATAACAGCACATTTAACGGAATGGATACCATTTTGTATATGGAGCAGCTTTTAACAGACACCCATTCGGGTGTGGAAAAGCCTGCCGCGATCATTTTGGAAACGGTACAGGCTGAAGGCGGTATTCATATTGCAGAGACCGAATGGCTGCGTGATTTGCGACAGCTGTGCGATGATCATGATATTTTGCTCATTGTTGACGATATTCAAGTCGGTTGCGGCCGGGTTGGATCGTTCTTCTCATTCGAGCGGGCGGGAATTGTTCCTGATATGGTTGTTTTGTCCAAATCGATCAGTGGATACGGATTGCCAATGTCTCTGTTGCTACTGAAGCCAGAATTGGATATATGGAGTCCGGGTGAGCATAACGGCACCTTCCGTGGAAATCAGCTTGCTTTCGTCGGGGCAAAGGCTGCGCTGGAGTTCAGAGATACGGTAGAGCTGGAAGCACAAGTGAAGGAAAAAGAGGCTTTTGTTCAGCAGTTCTTACGTGAACATATCCAATCGATAGATCCTCTTATTGAAATTCGTGGCATGGGATTGATCTGGGGGATTGATGTGTCTCATCTGGGAGAAGTGTTCGCCAAGGAGGTAGCGTCTCTCTGCTTTAGTAGGGGACTCATTATTGAACGCGCTGGGCGTAACGATACGGTAATTAAAATTATGCCAGCGTTAACGATAAGCTTGGAAAACTTGCGTAAGGGCTGCGAAATTATTAAAGAAAGTATGGCACAGGTAACCAGTACCTTGGTTACGATGTAAATCGATCAGTAAAGCCCCTTGGCTGGAGCTGCCGTCTGCTGTAAAGCAGGTATGGCGGGCGCCGTCCAAGGGGCTTTCTAGTAAAAAATTAAGAAATAACCGTTTGGGCGTATTTTTGTGCGGATTGTTCTAGTTGCTCATCGGTCAATACTGCAGCACCATATTGTACGAAATAAGGGAGCAATTTGACACCAATCATATGGCCTGTAGCTTCCAGAGGTCTCAACAGCTCTTCGATCGTATACCTGTTCCGTCCGTCATGTTGATAATTTTCCTCAACGCTGGCAGCAGACAAGGCGATCAACAACTCTTTGCCCTGTAGCTTGCCACCTTCGCTTCCATAAGCCCAGCCGTAGGTTAGAACCTTATCCAGCCATTTTTTCAGCAGAGAAGGAGTGCTGTACCAGTAAAAAGGGAATTGCAGAACGATACGGTCATGCTGCTCTAGCAGTTCCTGCTCCTGGGCGACATTGATTTGCTCATCTGGATATACCTCATACAGGTTGTGAACGGTCACGTCGGATTGTTTCTTGAGTTCTTGCACCCATCTTTTGTTAATGCGAGATTGCGCAAGATCAGGGTGAACGACAATAACGAGGGTTGACATTTAAAAACCATCTCCTTCGAACTTATTTATTGTAAGTAAATAACTAATACATATGTAACAATTTTAGTTTCAACTTATGGAATTGTCAACTCTATTACATTTTAAGCTCTATATTCAAAAGACTCCGGCAAGCTCATGCCGGAGTCCATCAAATGAAGTGTTTTTACATTAAGCGATATGATTAAGAGCAACAATTTTGTTTTTCCCGGAGCGCTTAGCTTGATACAGATAGTCATCTGCTTGCTGAAAAAATACATCTTTATCTTTGTTCATTTCCTCTGTATAGCTTTTCAGTCCAATGCTTACGGTTACAGAAACGATTTGCAATTTCTCCTGAAAGGTCATTTTCTCCACTTCACGCCGGATGTTTTCGACGATCTGATAAGCTTCTTCGAAAGTATGCTCAAACATCAAAATAGCAAATTCCTCACCGCCATAGCGAGCCGCAATGTCATTTGCGGTAATCTGCTCTGTAATGATTTGCGAGATGCCTTCCAAAATTTTATCTCCGAACTGGTGTCCGTAAGTATCATTGATCTTCTTGAAATTATCAATATCCACTAACGCCAGATGGATGATCGCGCCTTGTTCAGCATATTCGAGTGCTTTTTCATAAAAGTTTTGAAAGGACAAATGATTGTAGAGCTTTGTCAAACCATCAGTCATTGACATTTTGCTGATAATCGCGTTACTGATCATTAATTCCTGTTGGGCACGCTTTGTTTTATACAAATCCACTAACAAATCGCGGCCGCTGGCCTGAATAATGAGAGCAATAAAGGTGGATATAATTAAAAAGGTTGGAATCGCCACGATATCAAAGTCTGACAAATAGCTGCGGAATGATCCATCTGCTGCCAGCAACAGAAAAAAGACGACCACTTGCAATACAAAGGAAAGCCATATTAAGCGACGATTGAAGAACAGAATAGAAGAGAAAATAGGCAACAAACATAGCGCAGGAATAATCCGGATATCATAATTTAGGCGAATAATCATCCAGCAAATGACGGAGCTTGCCATAAACAGGATCGCAAAAGAATACCTGTTAAATTTAAAATGAGCCAACTCTGCCAGTAAGTTGGAACCACTCATGATTAGCGTGGGAACAATGAGGGTTCCGACGTAAAATTCATAAGGCGAAGCGTGGTAATCAAGAAATAAGTAGCTGCCCAGCTGGACGATAAAATGTACAGCTATAATCATCCAATACAGTAATAACATTTTGCGTACCCAGCGGGCTTGCTTTGTTTTGTAATCCATGGTTTGAGTAAGCCGTTTTGTCTTGTTCATGATGTCACCACACTTAATGTATCTTTAGCCATTCTCGTATTATAAGATACTATGTGATGAAGTTGAAGCTAATTTTTTTGAAGGCCATGAACTTGCTAGCCTAGCAACACTTTTACTTGGTGGATAGCCCCGTCCCCTGCAACCGGCAGAATATTATCGTAAGGACGGTGCCATCTAAGGTAACTGTAACTACACCCTTGGAGACATGCTGTGGATTCGTGATATGAATCACGTAGGTATCACCGCGGAAGACACGGGTGACTGTGAATTCGTCCCAGGCTGTAGGAATGCACGGATCAATACGCAGACCATCCCATTCAGGCTGAATACCGAGAATGAATTGAGTAATAGCTATAAAGTTCCATGCCGCTGTACCCGTCAGCCAGGAATTTTTGGCTTCGCCTTCACGAACAGCATCCTTGCCCGCAATCATTTGAGCGTACACATACGGCTCGGTGCGGTGAATGTCGCTGATGTCCTCCAGATAGGCGGGTGCAATTTTGCTATACAGCTCGAAAGCACGGTCCCCACGTCCTATTACGGCTTCCGCCATCATAATCCACGGGTTATTGTGACAGAAAATACCGGCATTTTCCTTATAACCGGGAGGATAAGATGAGATTTCGTCCAGGTTGATGTAATAGCGAGAATACGGTGGATTTTGCAACATGATGCCGTAGGGAGTTTCTAACCGATCACGTGTAGAATCGAGAGCTTTTTGAGCTAGACCTTCTTCAACACCAATTCCTGCCATGACACAGAAACCTTGAGGTTCAATGAAATTTGACCTTCTTCACAATCCTTGCTCCCTATTTTGTCTCCATAATGGTCATAAGCACGTAAGAACCATTCCCCGTCAAAACCATGCTCCAATGTGGCTGTTTGCATACGATCCACATATGCTTGAGCGGTTGCCGCTTCCTCATCCAATCCTCTGCGCTTGCAAAGCTCAATAAAATCCGGTCCCGTATATACAAATAATCCGGCGATGAACACGGATTCGGCTATTCGACCCTCAATAAGCCACAACGGATCGTCGTTAAAGCCACCGCCAACCTCGTGATTTCCTTTTTTGGTTAACGGTTGGTACTGATGATAAGCCCCCCCCGTTTTCAAATTGAGTAGAGGCAATGTCGATAATCCGTTCCCGCGCCCGCTCCGGTATTTGGTGGACGAAACCGAGCAAGTCCTGATTCGAATCCCGGAAGCCCATTCCACGCCCGATACCAGATTCAAAATACGAAGCGGAACGCGACATATTGAACGTAACCATACACTGATAAGGGTTCCATATGTTTACCATTCGGTTCAGCTTGTCGTCGTGGCTTTGAAGGGTATACTTGGACAGCAAATTATTCCAATAAGTTCGCAGCTCACTCAACGCTCGTTCTACATCAGATTCATCCGCAAACTGCGCAATGAAGCTTAACCTGATGGACCTCGCCGTCAAAGGATAAGGGCACAAAAGCTAGTTGCGTGACCCGAATACCGCTGCGTTCCCCCATAATTGAGGTATAGCCAAGTCCATGGCGGCATTCATACTGCTCCAGCTCCCGTTTGACCGGCATCCAGCCTGGAGTCCAATAATCCCCGTTATCATAAATATAAAAATAGCGACCGCCATTGTCGACTGGAATATTGTTGTACCGGTAACGTGTTAAGCGACGTAAGCGAGCCATCCCGGTAAAATGCATAGCCGCCACCTGTATTGGAAATCAGTCCAAAAAATCGTTCATTACCTAAGGCCCAACACATGATTATATTCAAACATAAAGCCGTTCTTTCTTTAGAAAAACATTTCCTGCCTTATACAAAATGTGCTTGATTTTCTCAAGCATTCTTCTGGAATTTGCAAAATATTTGAAATGGGTAAATATACCTTTTTATGCTAAAATGAAAAAGTTAGAACTTAGCAAGGCAGGAGGTTGCAAGAATGGCACCTATCACATTATTTTTTATCCCGTATGCAGGCGGATCGGCGTCGGTCAGCTTCAAATGGAAAAAGTTGCTGCTTCCGCAGATTAAGCTTGTTCCACTGGAATTAGCGGGCAGAGGTATTCGTTCTGGGGAACCGCTAAAGGAAAGCATTGAGGAGATGAGCGAGGATCTGTTGCACAAGATCAGCGAAGAGATAGCCCCCGGCGATCCTTATGCCATATACGGTCACAGTATGGGGACGATGATCTCATTCGAGCTGTACTACAAGCTGGTGGCCGCTGGATATGGCAAGCCTGCACATCTGTTCGTTTCGGGTGGACGGGCACCGCATGTCCCAAGAAATTCCCCGTGGTTACACGATCTGCCCGCACATCAGTTCAGGACGCATTTGCAGCGGTACGGTCAGCTTTCGGAAGCGATTTTTGACAATCGGGAATTATACGACTATTTTATGCCAGTGTTAAGAGCGGATTTCAAAGCTGTCGAGTTGTACAAGTACATGGCTAAAGCCGTACCTTTACATTGTCCTATCACCGCTTTGACGGGAATGACCGATAACACGGTGACCTTACAAGATGCGGAGGCATGGGCACACCATACGGATCAGCAATTTCGTATGTTTACCTTTGAGGGAGGACACTTTTTTATTCATGATGAAGTGGAACGGATTACGCACATCATCAATGAGACCTTGGAGCAGAGTTCGGTGACAAGTAGCATACAACAATAAAAATAAGAGGTGATTTTTAGTGACAGTAGGTGTATTGGCACATTTGTTTGGCAAGTTGCCTTATCGTGAATTGGCTGCAAAGGTAGGCGCAGCGGGCTTTACTCATGTTCAGCTGGCTCCGTGGAGAGCGATCAGTGATGTAGATTTTAATAAACCGGGTAAGTTCAATCCGGGATTGGCACTGTCTATCGCAGAAGAATTTCGTAAGCATGGTGTATCCATATCGGTGCTCGGGTGCTATTTACATTTTTTTATACAGGATGAGGAATTGCTGCGTGAAAATGTAGAGCGCTTCAAAGAGCTGATCCGATATGCGGGTCTGTTAGGAGCACCAATGGTTGCAGCTGAAGTCGGACGTAATGAGGACGGTACTGCCTATACGGAACGTGACTGGAGAGTTGTAAGGGAAGTAGTGCGTGAATTAGCAGATGAAGCGGAGAAGTGGGGCGTATTCGTAGGATTGGAAGCTGCAAATGATCACTTGGTCGGAACCGCCGTAGAGTTGGCTACCTTTCTGGAGGAAGTACCTTCTTCACACATCGGTGTTGTGATTGATCCGGGTAATCTGCTGAAAACGGAAAATCTGGCGCAACAGGATGAGATCATCCGCGAAGCTTTCCAACTGCTAGGCCCCCGGATTATCGCAGCGCATGCCAAAGACCGGCGGTTGTCATCGTCAGGTGAAATTGAGACGGTGCCGCCGGGTTTTGGAGACATGAACTATGGCCTCTACATGGAACTACTGGAGCAGTACAAGCCGGGGGTTCATATTATTATGGAAGCTGCTCAGGAGCATGAGATGGCTGAATCCAGACGTTATATCGAAGGTCATCGGATAGCCGCTCAGAAAGCGCAACAAGTGCAACAAGTGCAGACGAGATAGTGCATTCTTTCATATAATCAGGAATGCTGCGTTAATAATTGAGAGACTTGGAAGCGCCTCCTTTTCCAAGTCTCCGTTCCTTTATCCTTCTTTAACCTTGCACAACCGCCACGATTACAATGACCCAGCTTGCCAAAAAAGCCAACCCGCCAAGGGGAGTGATTGCCCCAAGCTTTCTCACACCGGATATACTAAGGGCATACAGACTGCCGGAAAACAGGAGAATACCCACTAGCATAACCCAACCTGCGGTTACGATGAGAGAAGAATGGACAAGGCTGTCAGCAAGAACTCCAAGCAGTAGCAAACCCAGTCCATGAGCGATTTGATATTGAATTCCTGTCTGGAATATGCTGAGCATGTCTGCGGAAAGTCTTTTTTTCAATGCATGCGCGCCGAACGCTCCCAGAGCTACGGCTAAAAACATCACGATACAACCAAGCAATAGCAAAATTTTCATGTTTTAACGCCTCCCTGTGAAATAGTACCGATTCCAATCGATTTCGTCAATTTTCCTTGTGAATCTCTAAACTTATAGAATTTTTCGACTCTCATTTGGCGCCTAGTGTGGTATATTTTTTCCAGGGCCAATGCGAAGCATTTGGAGCAATAGACAGCGTGTCCTCCACCTTTTTTAGGGGAAAGTGAGGTGATGATGCTGTCTTTTTGTGCTGTCGTTTTTCGGAATAAAATCTTGTGTAAAGCCAAAATTGATAATGGAGAGGATGAATGCAAAAGTGATCAGCAGAAAATCAGTGTTCAGGAAATCTGTCTCTATGGTCATGTCAGCCATTTTGGTACTTCCATTAACCTTGGGCTTATTTCAGGCAGGACCCGACCGTGCATCAGCCGCAACACCGGAATCGACACGCTTTCTACAATTGTATAAACAGCTGAAGGATCCGGCTAGCGGATACTTTTCAAAAGAAGGCATCCCTTATCATTCCGTTGAAACGCTCATGAGCGAGGCTCCGGATTACGGACACTTAACGACTTCGGAAGCGTACAGCTACTGGATGTGGCTGGAAGTGCTGTATGGTCATTATACCGGGGATTGGGGGCATTTGGAATCCGCATGGGACAACATGGAGAAATATATCATTCCTGTTAATGAAGGGGACGGTAAGGAAGAGCAACCGACAATGAGTAACTATAATCCGAACAGCCCCGCCACTTATGCCGCAGAATATTCGCAGCCGGATCAGTACCCAAGCCGTTTGAGTGGTCAGTATGGTGCTGGCAAGGATCCACTGGATTCTGAGCTGAAGGCAACCTATGGCAACAACCAGACTTATCTGATGCACTGGTTGTTGGATGTGGATAATTGGTACGGCTTTGGCAATCTGCTGAATCCGTCGCATACAGCTGCCTATGTAAACACCTTCCAGCGTGGGGAACAGGAATCAGTCTGGGAGGCTGTACCGCATCCATCACAAGATAATCATAAGTTTGGCAAGCCTAATGAAGGCTTTATGAGCCTGTTCACTAAGGAAAATAATGCCCCGGCACAGCAATGGCGCTACACGAATGCCACCGATGCGGATGCACGGGCAGTTCAAGCGATGTACTGGGCTAAGGAATTGGGATATGACAACTCCGTATATTTGGATAAAGCCAAAAAGATGGGAGACTTTTTGCGGTACGGCATGTACGATAAATACTTCCAGAAAATCGGAAGCGCTTCCAATGGAAGTCCTATTGCTGGTACGGGGAAGGATGCCAGTCTTTATCTGATGGCATGGTATACGGCTTGGGGCGGCGGACTTGGCCAAAGCGGCAACTGGGCTTGGCGAATTGGTGCCAGCCATGCGCATCAGGGCTACCAAAATGTCGTCGCAGCGTATGCGTTGTCCGATCAAGATGGTGGATTAATACCGAATTCACCAACGGCGGGACAGGACTGGGCGACCTCGCTGAAGCGCCAACTGGAGTTTTATACTTGGCTGCAATCCGATGAGGGGGCCATTGCAGGCGGAGCGACGAATAGCTGGGATGGTGCCTATAAGGCTTATCCATCTGGCACAAGTACCTTTTATGGTATGGCTTATACAGGGGCTCCTGTATATAACGATCCACCGTCGAACAACTGGTTCGGGATGCAGGCTTGGCCTGTCGAGCGAGTTGCCGAGCTGTACTACATTTTAGCCAAGAAAGGGGATACTTCAT
Source organism: Paenibacillus sp. FSL H8-0168 (assembly GCF_038592955.1). Classification (NCBI taxonomy): domain Bacteria; kingdom Bacillati; phylum Bacillota; class Bacilli; order Caryophanales; family Paenibacillaceae; genus Paenibacillus; species Paenibacillus sp. FSL H8-0168. The sequence goes on from NZ_CP151948.1 coordinate 2,725,747, forward strand.
CCGAGCAGTTTAAAATGGCTAAACAAGTGACGGAAAACTGGATAGCGTGGTCCAAGAGCTATGTATTTGCCAACGAACGGCCTGTGACTGATGCACAGGGATACTATTTGGACGCTCAAGGTAAGCGTATTCTGGGTGGCAAGAATCCGAAAGTGGCTACTACAGCAGCTAAAGGGGAATTCTGGCTGCCGAGCAATCTGGAATGGAGCGGAAAGCCTGAAACCTGGAGCGGATTTGCCAATCATAAAGGGAATACCAATCTCCATGTGGTAACAAAGAATCCAGGGCAGGATGCCGGAGTGCTGGGCAGCTATGTTAAAGCACTTACTTTTTTTGCTGCTGGAACGAAAGCTGAAAAAGGAGACTATTCCGAGTTAGGCAAGGAAGCTAAGGATCTGTCTAAAGCTTTGCTTGATGCTGCATGGGGTTATAATGATGGTATAGGCATTACAACGAAGGAAGCGCGCGAGGATTATTATCGCTATTTCACTAAAGAAGTGTATATTCCGAGCGGCTGGAGCGGTAAGACTGGACAAGGCAACACAATCCCTGGCACAGGTGCTACACCGTCTGATCCGTCCAAAGGCGGTAATGGTACGTATTCCAGCTATAGTGACATCCGGCCTAATATCACTAAAGATCCGCAATGGTCTTATCTCAAAGATAAATACATGACTTCTTGGAACAATCAGACCAAAAAATGGGATAAAGGCGCTCCAGAATTTACGTATCATCGTTTCTGGTCCCAAGTGGATATGGCAACGGCTTATGCCGAGTATGACCGTCTCATTAACGGTGGTGGACCAACCGAGCCGACAGCTCCCAAAGCTCCGGCAAATGTGAAGGCAAATGCTGGGGATGCTCAGGTTACACTGACCTGGAGCAAAGCGACGGGTGCCGATAGCTATACGGTCAAGCGCTCGACAACCAGTGGTGGCCCTTATACCACAGTAGCAACGGTAACAGACAGCACTTACAAGGATACAGGAGTGGTGAATGAAACCACTTATTATTATGTGGCAAATGCAACAAATTCTTTAGGAACCGGCCCGGATTCTGCCGAGGTCAGTGCCAAGCCTACGGCAGCACCCATTCCAGTAACGGGAGATGTGATTGCACAATATCGCGTGGGTGACACCAACCCGGGAGATAACCAGATTCGGCCACTGTTCCGTGTAGTAAACAAGGGCAAAGAGGCAGTTGATCTGAAAAATGTCAAGCTGCGATACTACTACACTGTAGATGGCGACAAGCCACAGGAATTCCATTGTGACTATGCACAGTTGGGCAGTAGTAACGTTCAGGGACGTTTTGTGAAACTGGATAAGGCCGTTACAGGCGCAGATTATTATCTGGAAATCTCCTTTGGAGCTGGTGCGGGAAGTCTGACAGCAGGGGAAAACACAGGGGATATTCAGATTCGCATGAACAAGGCGGATTGGAGCAACTATAACGAAAGTGATGATTTTTCCTATGATCCAACCAAGACATCTTATACGGATTGGGACAAAGCACCTTTGTATATAAACGACAAACGTGTCTGGGGGCTGGAGCCTTGATTGTGAACTGATTGTGGAAATTGCGGACGGAACGTGAGAGCACTGAATTCACTTCCGTCCATTTTTTTGTGATCGGATTCGTGGTACACTATGATCGTTACATCACTACATACATGACCGAGGTGACCTGAGACATGAATGACAATTTGGCACAGGCTCTGAATGAGCAAATGAACTTTGAATTTTACTCCGCTCACGTATATCTGGCGATGGCTGCTTATTGCTCCAGTGAAAGTCTGGATGGGTTTGCAAACTTCTTCCTGGTACAAGCTGAGGAGGAACGGTTTCATGCCATGAAACTGTATAAATACATTAATGACCGTAGAGGACGCGCCACATTGGCTGCATTGCCGGAGCCGAAAAATAGCTACGATTCCATGCTGGATGTATTTGAGCATGGCTACAAGCATGAGCAGCAAAACACGCAAAAATTTTATCATCTGGCTGACTTGGCCCTCGATGGACGCGAGCATGCAACGATCCATTTCCTGAAATGGTTTATTGATGAGCAAGTCGAAGAGGAAGCTCTGTTCGACAGTGTTATCCAGAAGCTTAAACGCATTGAAAGAGACAGCAATGCCTTTTATATGCTGGACAGCGAGTTTGCCAAACGCAGCTTTACTGCCCCTGCGGAGTAATACAGCTTACATGATGTGTTTTGAATGCCGGAGATATGGCCAGTATTTTATTCGTCTAGAAAGTAGAGGAGCCCGATTTTCGGGCTTTTTTGCGTTGACTTTAATTAATGAATTCTCATCTTTCGAGGGGCTATTGTTATTTTAAATGGAGTTATAGAAAAAATTAATTTGTCGCTGAATGGTGAGCATGCTACAGTTATGTTAACTTTTATATCTTATTAAATAGATGGGAATAGTTATATAGTGGTTCACTCGTTTTATAAAAACATTATAAGGAGGCGGGTTAGTATGAGTGAAATCTATCGTCTGGCACTCCAGGAGGACGCAGAAAGATTGCAGTATGTGACGTATGAGGCGTATGAAACAATTCGGCAGTTGGAGCTTCGATGGCCTGCCGCTCAGGCAGACGTTGCTCTCATTCAAGAAAACATTAGAAATAATGATTGCTATGTGCTGGAAGTAGACGGTGTTATTCAGGCTACCGTTAGCCATCTCAAAAATAGAGCCCTTAATTTTATAACCGATCTACCGTTTGTGATGTGGTTCGCTGTAGACCCGGCTGCCCAGGGCAAAGGATATGGGAAAAAACTGCTGAATTGGGTAGAGCAAACGATTATTCGTGACAAGGTCGGTGCTCCTGCTGTGACACTGGCGACTGCGGAAAAGCATCCCTATTTGCTATCCATGTACGAGCGTTGGGGATATGAACGTATCCATGCTTTTGACCATGGAACAGGGGACGGGACGATGCATTTACTACGTAAAGTGGTGAATCCTGAATTATTCTCCACCTACATTCGTGAAAAAAATGAAGCCGAGACAGTTAATCGAAATTAGACGCGATCATAGGGAACGGACGAAGCCGATTCGTTTGCAGAAGGGGGGCAGGACTTATGAAGTTTGTATTGTTCAGCCTAATGGCTAATCTGCCTAATGCGATTACCGGAGAAGCCTGGAGTTCGCAGCAAAAATTCCAAAATGTAATAAAGCAGGCTGTGGTCGCAGAGGAGCTTGGTTTTGATGCGTATGGTGTGGGGGAGCGGCATGGTACGCCTTTTTTGTCGTCTTCACCTCCACTCGTTCTGACCGCTTATAGCAGCGAGAACTGAACGGATTCGTCTGCTGATGATGGTAGCGGTGCTTAGTATTCTTGACCCGGTACGCGTAGCTGAGGATTATGCGACATTGGATCATTTATCGGGCGGAAGATTAGAACTGATTATCGGAAAAGGCAATGATCCACGCCATTATCCGTTGTTTGGAATTACGGAGGAAGAGCAGTGGGAGTCGCTAGCAGAACGCTATCGTCTGCTCAAACGGCTATGGAGCGAGGAAGAGGTTACGTGGAAGGGCAACTATCGGCCCCCGCTGTATCAGGTCACGACACAGCCACGCCTGTATCAACAGCAAATTCCGATATGGCATGGAAGTGCCTCCAGTACATTATCGACGGAGCTGGCTGCACAATATGGAGAGCCGTTATTTTCCTCTAATTCTTTGCGTGGATGGGCTGGGAGAGCAGGAGCAACTTGAACAGTTGCATCGGTTTGCCGAGGATATCATCCCTGTGCTGCGGCGAGAGATTCCCAGCACTATTTGGCAGCAGGTGCCGATTCTACACAAAGAAAATGGATCACTGGCTGCTATTCCTAAAGGTGCTCCCTCCATTTCTCCTATTTTTCAGTTGTGATTGATGAATAACGTTACCCTCTCTCATGAAAGCAACCGAAGTAGCGGTGTTTTCGGGTCGATAGCGACTGAGAGAGGGGCTTTTTAGTTTTAGACAAATTGACAGAGATACATAAAAAGAGTAACGTAATTGTATATTTATTTAAATCTCATAAAATTAATCGGATTAATTAAAATTTAAAGATGTGGAATCTAATGATATAAAGGAGGAATTTTTTTGAGCGACCCACAATCTAGTACGACCAAGCGCTGTATAACAGCCGAGGATTTATATCGACTTCACTGGGTTAGCGATCCAGCTATTCATCCTCTCAGCAGTGAAATCGCTTACGTAGAGCAGCATATTAATAAAGAGCGGACAGATTATAACTCAGGAATTTGGCTATTATCGCCTGAAGGCGCTAACGCAGTACCCTTTACATATGGACCCAAAGATGAAACGCCTGTCTGGTCACCAGATGGAACACAACTAGCTTTTCTTCGTACAACAGACGGCAAGCGCCAGGTATGGATTATTCCGAAACGCGGGGGAGAGGCACGACAGCTTACACACGTAGAGAACAACGTTCGTTCATTAGCCTGGTCTCCTGATGGGACCTGCATATCGTTTGTAGCCAAAACGGCCGAGAACCCGTCAAGCCCTCCATCCGATGGAGGAACTCAGGAGGCACAACTTAAGGGACGAGTCGTTAATCGAACGAAAGCTAAATCGGACGGCTATGGACTGTGGGATGATACTCGTGATCACTTGTATGTAACTGATGTGACTTCGGGGCACACGGTTCAGCTGACGTCCGGCGCCTATGATGTGGCAGAGCCTGTGTGGTCACCGGATGGTCGTCGTATTTTATTCGTCGCCAGGATCGCAGAGCATTCGAAAGAGGATACGGATTTACGTGAGCAAAATGATTTGTTTACGATAGCTCCAGCGACCTCAAGTAGTGATGCAGTAGCACCGCTTAAGCTGACCCATTCCGAACTGCACATTGAGAGTGCTGCTTATTCTCCCGACGGTTCAACGATTGCCTTTTACGGTCATGATCGACATGCCAAAGGCGCTACTCAGACTCGACTGTATACGGTTCCCTCCAGTGGCGGGACGGTAGTATGTGTTAGTGAGACACTGGACGCTCACATCGGTAATGCAGGTATGAGCGACATGCGTTCACATCTTCATATAGGACCACCACGCTTCAGTGCGGATGGTCAATCCCTGTATACGCTAGTAACTCTTGAAGGGAATGTACACGTATATCAGTTTGCGCTTGATGGAACTTTTAAAATTTTAACGCAAGGAGATCGGGAAATTTATCAATTTGAGCTTACTTCAGATGAGCAGCATATCATTGCTGCTTCCACTGATGTGGCTTTACCAGGCGATTTGTTCCGAATTGCGATCCATTCAGGAATTGAGGAACGGCTGACCAGAGTGAATGACCCTCTGCTTGATGAGATTGAGATCAGTGTGCCTGAGAGCTTCTGGACTGAGGTTGAGGATGGACGACGGGTGCAGGGATGGGTGATGAAACCTGTTGGATTTAAGGAGGGCGTATCTTATCCTGCCATATTGGAAATTCACGGTGGTCCTCATGCCATGTATTCCAATTCTTTTTTTCATGAATTTCAGTTGCTGGCCGCTCAGGGATATACAGTCATCTACACGAATCCGGGAGGAAGCCGAGGGTACGGACAGTCTTTTACCAATGTCGTCCTTGGAGATTATGGCGGGCGCGATTACACCGATCTGCTGAGCGCAGTGGACGAGGCTATACGTCAATTTCCATTCATTCATCCAGAAAGGCTGGGCGTAACAGGGGGCAGCTATGGTGGTTTTATGACAAACTGGATTGTCGGCCATACCGATCGTTTCCGCGCAGCTGTAACCCAGCGTTCCATATCCAACTGGCTATCGATGTATGGGGTGAGTGACATAGGGTACTCGTTTACAGAAGACGAAGTTGGCGGGAATCCGTGGAAAGATTTCGAACTCCTGTGGAGACAATCTCCGCTGGCTTATGTGCAGCAAATCAATACACCGCTGCTCATATTGCACGGGGAGCAGGATCTGCGTTGCCCAATTGAGCAGGGAGAGCAGCTGTTTACAGCATTACGTCGCTTGGGGAAACCTACGCAATTTGTCCGTTTTCCAGCTTCAAGTCACGAGCTTTCACGAAAAGGGCACCCGCAGCTTCGCGTGGAACGACTGCAACGTATTACTAATTGGTTTGTCAAGCACCAGATATAACACATTATGCGTTTCTTGCACTTACGACACAGAAATTTTTACAAAAATCATTAAAAATTTACAAACAATGCCTGATTTTTAAACAAAAAAGGGTATTGTTTGTGTGTATAATATTTTTATACATTATAACGTCATACTTTAATTTTTTGTGTTTATAATAACATAAAAAATGACATATACATTTTTTTCTTATTAAAGGAATTTAAAAATATTGACATTTTTATAGTCCATATTTATTATGTAAATAAAATATTTCACATTTAATAATTACTTATGGAAAAACATCCTGTATGACCTCAGCAATTTCTCACCACATTCATCTTTGATGCTGAATTTTAGGTTCCAAGCCTGAAATTCCAGTATACTCCAAGGTTTTTTACACTTCCAAGTCTACTCACACACCTGACTTTTGATCTCAATCACACCACGAATGGAAACTCCATAACCAATTCACTTTTACAAGTCGATTACTGTTTTTTTGGAAATCCGTTTTGTTTCTTTTTGCTGCATCTATCTCTACATCTCGATGTCTCCATACATATGTACATTAACACCTGAATCGTAAAAACATTTTTGTTTTGCCACATCTTTGTGGGGAGGAAAGGGGTTTGGTATGAATCGCATTGCTTTGGTTTTTCCAGGACAAGGTTCTCAGTATGTAGGAATGGGAGCGGCATGGCATAGCGATTTTAATGAAGCGGATCGTTTGTTTGAAGAGGCTGCTGATATTTTGGGATATGATCTGAAAGCTTTATGCATGGCAGGTCCGATTACCCAGCTATCCAGAACATTCTATACTCAGCCTGCACTGCTTACGATCAGCGTCATTGCATTTCGGCGTTATATGCATGAAATCGGGATGATCCCTGAATTTTCAGCAGGTCATAGCCTGGGTGAATATTCAGCGCTGGTAAGTAGCGGTGTTCTAGCCTTTGGCGACGCTTTACGACTGGTACAAGAGCGGGGACGCTTCATGGAAGCAGCCGCAGAGGCCGGTCTGGGCAGCATGATTGCCATTCGCGGAGCTGAGTTGAACGCCGTGGAAGAATTCTGTCGTCTGCACTCCACAGTCGATCAGCCTGCTGTCATTGCTTGTTACAATTCGCCCAATCAGTATGTCGTCTCTGGTCATCATACGTCGGTAGCTATGGTAGCTGGCAAGTTAGAACAGCGGGGAGCCCACATTACTCGCTTGCAGGTTAGTGGTCCTTTTCATAGTCCGCTTATGCAGCATGCTGCGGACAGGCTGACCATCGAGCTGCAAAAATACACTTTCCATGAAGCGCTGTGGCCCGTGATCTCCAATGTGACCGCTCTGCCATACCCCGATGTTGACAGCATCCGTCAAGGATTGATTTTGCAAATGACTCACCCGGTTCGCTGGATTCAAACCATGCAGTATATGGCGAATCGCGGCGTGGAACAAGGCATCGAGTTAGGTCCACGAACGGTGCTGAAAAATTTGGTGAAGGAAATAAACACTACCATTGAATTTCTGTCCGTGGATAGAGACTTGGATCGCGTTGAACTGGAACGCCGCTTCTCAATTCGTGATTGGGTTGCTCGTTCCCTTTCACTGGCGGTATCTACCCCCAATGCCAATTGGAATGAAGATGATTATCGAAAGGGTGTTATTTTACCTGTTCAAAGACTGGAAGAATTACTTCGAAGCTCTGAATCAGGGAGCGGTTCACCTCCTGCTTTTGAGCAAAGACAGGAGATTTTGGAGTGTATTCGCCTGGTGTTGCAAACCAAACAGGTCTCCGAAGGAGAGCAGAAAGTAATGCTAGAGCAATTGAGGAGGGATCAGGATGGAACAGTTTCAAACTTTAACTGAAATCATTCAAGACCGTGCAAGCCGGGATGAGAACGGAATCACCTTTATTTCTGGTGATAAACAAGAGGAATACGTATCCTACTGTAAACTTCTGGAGCAAGCATCACAGGTACTTTATGAATTACAGGAAAAAGGGATACAGCCTGGCGATGAGCTGATCATGCAGATCGACGACAATCATACCTTTGTGAATGTATTTTGGGGTTGCCTACTCGGTGGAATCGTCCCTGTTCCTGTAAGCATAGGGAATAATGATGAGCATAAAATGAAATTGTTTAAAATCTGGAATACACTTTCCCGCCCTTATATGATTGCAGATGACAAGGTATTGGAACAGTTAGAAAAATACTCGCACCAGCACGAACTGCTGGATTCCTTTGAGCCCGTTAAAAAAGCGACTTTTTCAAGCCATATATTCGATTATTCCAATCAGAGTAAAGGTGTTGCCCATATACCCAAACCGGAGGATTTAGCTTTTATCCAATTTTCCTCAGGTTCTACAGGTGATCCCAAAGGAGTCATGCTGACGCATGAAAATTTGGTTTACAATATTCGGGATATTGCAAATCAAACGGGCATGAGCTCCAAGGATGCTTATTTGGGCTGGATGCCGCTTACGCATGACCTGGGATTGATCGCATTTCATTTAACCTGTGTGATCGCTAATGCCAAGCAGTTGATTATGCCAACGGCACTTTTTATCAGACGCCCGTCTTTATGGCTAAAAAAAGTATCGGAGCATAAGGTGACTCAAATATGCTCTCCCAATTTTGGATATAAATTTTTTCTCGATCAGTATAAACCCGAAACAGCAGCTAACTGGGATTTGTCAAGTGTCCGTATGATCTTAAATGGAGCTGAGCCCGTATCTGTGGAGCTTTGTCATGGGTTTATGGATGCAATGAGTGTTCACGGTTTGAATAAAAATGCGATGTTGCCTGTCTACGGGTTGGCAGAGGCAAGCGTGGGCGTTTCCTCTCCACCTCTGGACAAAAGTACGTTTATCCCCATTCATTTGAATCGACAGCAGTTACACGTAGGTGAACCTATAGAAGAAGTGGACAAGTCCGACAAGCGGTGTCTTACTTTTGTGGATTTGGGGTATCCGCTGGCTAGTACCTCTGTCCGCATTTGCGATGAACAAAATCAGGTGCTCGAAGATGGGGTGATTGGACACACACAGATCCGCGGCAAAAATGTGACATCCGGATACTATAACAATCCAGAGGCTACCGCGAAGGTCAAAACAGAGGATGGCTGGCTTATCACCGGCGATTTAGGGTTTATGCGGAACGGCCGCCTGACTATTACCGGTAGAGCCAAGGATATCATTTTCGTGAACGGACAGAATGTCTACCCGCATGACATCGAGAGGATTGCCGAGGAACTGGATGGCGTGGATCTCGGGAAAGTAGCTGTGTGCGGTGTACATGATGCGCAGACCAGGCAGGATCGTATTGTTGCCTTTGTGATGCATACGAAAAAGATAGAGCATTTTGTACCGCTTGTACAAAAGCTGAAAAGCCATCTGAATTACCGGGGAGGCTGGAATATTCAGGATATAGTTCCGATACGGCGTATTCCTAAAACAACCAGTGGAAAGGTTCAGCGCTTCAAATTAGCCCAGAGTTATGAGCAGGGCGAATTTAATGAGATATTGACAGCACTGGCTGAGGCCACGCAAACCGTGCAAGCAGCTGAGCGTGCAGTCTTGCCTCAAGGAGAGATAGAACAGAAGCTGATTGGAATCTGCCAGGATATTTTAAATGTAAAATCGATCGGGACGGACGATAGCTACTTTGATATCGGAGTGACTTCCTTGCAGCTCGTTCAAATTGTGGACGTGTTGGAGGATCAATTAGGGATTCATATTGAGGTGACGGACTTCTTTTCCTATCCGACCATCGCCAAGCTTGCTGCATATATCTCTAGTCAGGGCATGAGCAGCGATCCGGCTGCAACAGCACAGTCCGAGGCCAAGGAGGAAGCAAATGTCCGGGATATCGCCATCATCGGCATGTCAGGCAAGTTTCCTCAAGCGGAAACATTGGAGCAGTTTTGGGCGAATGTGGCATCAGGGGCTGACAATATCGGCCCGTACAGCGATGAAAGAAGAAAAGATGCCGAAGATTTCATTTCCCGTCTGAATACGAAAGGACGGAATATGCAAATTGCAGAAGGCGGCTATTTGGATGAAGTAGACAAGTTCGATTACTCCTTCTTTAAGCTGACTCCACGGGAAGCCTCACTCATGGACCCGAATCAACGGTTATTTCTACAAACAGCCTGGAGCACGATTGAGGATGCGGGGTATGGGGGGAAGCAACTGGCAGGCCAAAAGGTCGGCGTGTATGTTGGCTTCTCCAAAACCAGCTTCGAATACGAGCGTTTGTTGTCCGAGGTGGAACCGGGCGCGCTGCCGAACTTTGCCATTGGTAATTTATCATCCATTATTTCCAGCAGGATTGCCTATTTGCTCGATCTAAAAGGTCCGGCGCTAACCATTGATACAGCATGCTCTTCATCACTCGTGGCAGTGCATTTGGCCTGCAAATCCATCCTTAGCGGAGACTGCGACATGGCCTTGGCTGGTGGAGTGAAGACCATTTTGCTGCCGCTGAAAGCGGGCATTGGCATGGAATCCTCCGATGATCGAGCACGCGCCTTCGACGACCAGTCGGACGGAACAGGCTGGGGTGAGGGAGTTGGAGCCGTTTTCCTGAAGCCGCTGCGCAAAGCGGAACAAGACGGTGACAACATTTTAGCCGTGATCAAGGGAAGTGCTATCAATCAGGACGGCAGCACGATTGGTATTTCCGCGCCGAATGCGCTGGCTCAGGCAGAAGTGATTTTGCAGGCGTGGCGCGATGCACGGATTGATCCTGAAACGATAAGTTATATCGAAGCACATGGCACCGGAACCAAGCTGGGCGATCCGGTTGAGATTGACGGCATTACCAATGCTTTCCGCAAGCATACACAGCGTAAGCAGTTTGTGGCGATCAGCACGGTCAAAACGAATATCGGTCATTTATACGAAGCCGCCGGAATTGCGGGCTTGATCAAATCCGTATTGTCCATGAAGCACCAACAGATTGCACCGCTCGTTCATTTTCGCACACCAAACCAGAAGATCCATTTTGAGGAATCCCCGGTATATGCCAATACGAAGCTGCGGGAATGGAAGACGAACGGTTTCCCGAGAAGAAGCGGGCTGAGTTCCTTTGGATTCAGCGGGACAAACTGCCATGTGGTGCTGGAGGAATATATAGCGAAGACGGAATCAGACCAAGCCTCAACGGACAGCAACAATAGATCATCACCACTGCTGCTGACCTTGTCAGCGCGGAGTGAATCCGCTTTGCACGAGCTGGTCGGGCAGTACGCAGAACGGTTCGGACGTGCGGAAGAACTCGTGATGCAGGATGTATGCTATACGGCTAACACAGGCAGAAGTCACCTGAATCACCGGATTGCTGTGACTGCCTCAGGGGCGGATGCGTTGAAAGCGAAGGTGCTTCAGTTGCACGAACAAGGCAGAGTCGTCGAAGGCGTATACACCGGGAAAGCGGATAGTACAGGTGGCGCAGAAATGGTCACTGGAAGCTTGGACACGTTGCAATCACTGGAGCAACTGGCTGCCAAGTATGTGCAAGGAGCGCAGATCGATTGGAATGCCCTTTATGCAGGTAAGCACTATAAAAAGGTTTCTCTGCCTACGTATCCATTCGAACGGAAAAGATGCTGGATTAACGTACCCGAACAGGTTCGAACGGAACAGAAGGTACCAGTTCATGAGAACTCAACAGTAAAGGAGTCTGGAATTATGGGGAACGAGTATTTAGCGCCAGCATCTGCTACCGATCAGCACAAATCATCTATTCTTCAAAAGTTAGCGAAAATGATCGGTAACGTGTCCCAACTCAGCCTGGAGGAACTGGAGCCACAAACACATTTTCTGGAGCTTGGGCTGGATTCCATTAATTTGTCCCAGGTTCGCCACAGTATCAAGGATACCTTCGGACTGGACGTTCCAATGAACGAATTTTTCGAATCGTTGACCACGCTGGAGCTGTTGGCCAGCTACGTAGCCGAGCGGGTGAGCATTTTCACTTCCGCTGAAACCCCGGTTCAATCTGTGGAAAATCGCCCAGAAACAACTCTGAATCAGGTTGATCATGCAGCTTTCCCGTTAACCCAACCGTCTCATGAATCCGCTGTTCCGGCTGCCACATCCGTTTATGCCATAGATACGGCTGGGCAAACACGGGCTCAAAGCTTTCCAATCGCTACAGCTTCTGCGGCTGTAGAGCGAATTTTGGAGCAACAGCTACATCTGATGTCACAGCAGCTCGATGTTCTCCGGCAACAGCCATCTGCATCCGTAATAGCTTCCGAGCCATTTAACCCGGAAACGGGCGTTTTGCTATCAGCAAGTAGTGAAGGTGCGCAGATCATCCGTACCGAATCCAAGCAGAAAGTCGCGGCTGCATTAGCACCAGCACCATCCGTAAAGGCTGTTTCCAAGCAGATAGGCAATGAAGCCAAGCCGTATACGCCTTATAAAAAGCTGGATGTTAAAGCACGTGAATTGCTTTCGCTCCGTCAGGAACAACACCTGCAAGAGCTGATTGAGCGCTACACGGCCCGTACGCGTAGCACCAAACAGTACACCCAGCAGTATCGCTCCGTATACGCCAATAACCGTAATGTGGCTGGTTTCCGGCCTGTTTTGAAGGAAATGGTGTATCAAATTGTATCCCAACGTGCAGACGGGTCTAAAATCTGGGATCTGGATGGCAATGAATATGTCGATTTGACGATGGGCTTTGGTGTAAATCTGTTTGGACATAATCCAGCCTTTATTCGTGAAAAAATTGAGAAAGAACTGAAGAACGGCATGTGTATTGGCCCCATGTCCAACATGGCTGGGCAAGTCGCCGAGCGAATGTGCAAGATGACCGGTGTGGAACGGATTGCCCTGTATAATTCCGGCACGGAAGCCGTCATGGTCGCGCTCCGTTTGGCACGTGCTGCCACTGGACGAGCTAAAGTCGTCATTTTTGCTGGCTCGTATCACGGTACATTCGACGGGGTGCTGGCACTGGGGAGCGCGGGTGATGACAAGGAGCATTCGACACCTCTAGCTCCAGGTATCTTGCAGCATATGGTGGACGATGTCGTCGTGCTTCATTATGGGGCGGACGATTCTCTGGATTATATCCGCACCCATGCGCATGAACTGGCCGCGGTTATCGTGGAGCCGGTACAAAGCCGCCGACCAGATTTTCAGCCTAAAGCCTTTTTGCAGGAAATTCGCCAGATAACGGAGCAGTCGGGTACTGCCTTCATTTTTGATGAAGTCATCACAGGCTTCCGGATTCAGCCCGGAGGAGCCCAAGCGTGGTTTGGGGTACAAGCCGACCTCGTGACCTACGGTAAAATCATTGGCGGCGGGTTGCCCATCGGCATCGTAGCCGGAAAAGCCGCCTTTATGAACGGGATCGACGGAGGCACGTGGAGCTTCGGAGACGATTCCTATCCGCAGCATGAGCAGCAGCGAACCTTTGTGGCAGGAACCTTCTGCCATCATCCGCTGGCAATGGCTGCATCCTTAGCGGTGCTGGATCATTTGGAGAAGCATGGCGAGCAACTGCAAAATCGCTTGAACAGCCGCACCTCGGCGTTAGCAGCGGAGCTGAACAGCTATTTCACTGACGAACACGTACCTATGAAGGTCGTTCACTTTGGCTCCCTATTCCGCTTCGTGCTCAAAGGCGATTTGGAGTTGTTCTTCTATCACATGCTGGACAAAGGCATCTATATCTGGGAGGGACGAAACTGCTTCTTGTCCACGGCCCATACCGAGGAAGATATTGCGCGAATCGTAGAAGCGGTCAAAGATAGCGTGAACGAGCTGCGTAAAGGGGGATTTTTACCGGACCCGCCCCCGAATGGAAACGGCCCGGGACCGGGAAAGCAACCTGTAACCGTACCTCCAGAGGCTGAAGCAGCAGAAACTATTATTGCGTTAACTCCAGAGCAAAAGCAGCTTTGGTTCGCTTCTGTTTCAGATCGAAGTGACTCTCAATCTTTACACGAAACCGCCTTGTTGCGGTTTCGTGGTCCACTTCAGCAGCAGGCGTTCAACCAAGCTGTCCAGACCATTGTAAACCGTCATGAAGCCTTACATATCTTTATGAGCGGCGATGGGGAAACTCAGGTGTTCGCTCCTGTGATGAAAGCGGAAATCCCGCTTCATGATTTTACCAGTTATCGCCCAGATGAACAGGAACAACATATCCGGGCATGGATGATCAAGGACAGTGAAACCCCATTTGCCATGACGCCAGGCGAGCCATTATTCCGGATTCATCTGCTGAAAATATCGGATGAAGAGCATCTGGGTGTTTTTACGTTTCATCATTTTATCGCGGATGGCTGGTCAATCAGTGTATTCATTCAGGAATTGGAACACATCTATTCTGCGCTTGTCCGACACGCTGACTACAACCTTCCCGATCCAGTACCTTTTCGGAATTACGTTGTTTGGCAGCAGGATCAATTGAAAGCAGGGAAAAAAGAGGCCCTTGCTTTTTGGTCGGCAGTGCTAGAAAAGCAGCAGCCTGTCCTCCATCTGCCATCTCCGGTGAGGGGAATACAAATTCCGTCTTCCAGAGGAAGCAGACATACCATAATGCTCGAAACGAAGCTCGTTAAACAATTGAGATCTGCCAGCATAAAGCTAGGCAGCAGTCTTTTTATAACGCTGCTGTCCGCCTTTCAGATTTTTCTACATCGCCTGACAGGGCAGCAGGAAGTAACGGTGGGGGTTCCCACCGCAGGACAATCCCATATGGACGCCTTCTCTCTGATCGGCAACTGTGTCAACTTGCTTCCGATGATCAGCGAAGTGCGTCCTGATGCTACTTTTACGGAGCATGTCCAAACGGTCAAAAAGCGCATGAATGAACTGGACAGATTTCAAAAGTATAGCTTTGCCGGACTCGCTGAGCTGGGGCTGAGGCATTTGCCTGTCATTAACGCTGTATTCAATATGGATCGACCGATTCCGCGTTTTCAATTCCATGGACTGGAAGCAGAACTCGTTGAGAATGAGGTGTCATTCAGCAAATACGAGTTGTTTTTGAACGTGACAGAGGCGCAGAAACAATTACGTCTTGATTTCGACTACAATTTGGATCTTTTTCAGCCAAACATTATCGAAGCCTGGTCAGGATATTTCCTGAATCTGCTGCATTCCATTGTAGAGGAAGAAGGGGCTCGCGTTTCTACGCTGACTTTACTCCGTGCGCCGGAGAACGAACAACTTCGAGCTGCATGGGCAGCAAATACCGATGCCAACGGAAACTATCTTTGCGTCCTCGATGTCTACAAGCATTTGGCACCTGTTGGGACAGCAGGGGAGGTGTATCAAGCCTCAGTAGCAGGTCTGTTGGGAACGACCCGGGAATGGGCTTACGTGGAAAACGATGGCAAGCTGCGGCATATTGGCAATTTGAATCGGACTATCCACATTCGCGGACATCAGGTTAATCTGGGGCAGTTGGAGAAACATCTACTGCAAACTTTCCAATTGGAGTCCTGCGCCATTACACCGCAAACGGACGAGGCTGGAAAAGTCTCATATATAACCGCCTATGTGGTCGCAAACGCATCGAAGCCATGGGAAGAAGACGCACTGAAAAAGGCTGTAATCGAAATTCTTCCAGATTATACGCAGCCTCGTTTTTGGATTCCTATGGATCATATTCCTCTTCTGCCGGATGGTCAGCCTGATCTACAGGCTTTGCCAGAGCCGGGACAAGCAAGTGTATTCACTAAAACACACACCGCTTCTGAGAACCACGGCGTAGAAGATCAACTCGTGAACATTTGGAAGGACGTTCTGAATGTAACGGATATCAGCTATGACGATAACTTTTTTCAACTGGGCGGTGATTCACTAAAAGCGACGGTCATTCTGTCGAGAGTCAATAAGGAACTGGGTGTACACATTCCACTTAGCCACATTTTTGAGCTGCAAACGATTGCAGAGCTGGCTACATATATTGCGGGTGGAACAAAGAAGACCTACGAACCAATTGTATCTGTGAAATCGCAAGCCTTCTATCCGGTATCTTCTTCCCAAAAGAGAATGTACGTGCTGGATCAGTTGGGAGGTGGAAAGGCCTATCATGTACCAGGTCAGCTTTTCATAGAGGGAGATCTGGAGGTTCCCCGCTTCATTGAAGCCGTTAGGGAAGTTATTTTGCGTCATGAATCCTTTCGGACGTATTTCGATCTGGAAGACGGAGAAGTGGTACAAAAAGTTCGGGACACGATTCCATTCGACATCCCGTGTACCCGCATTTCCAAGGAAGAAGCAAAACAGGCTCGGACCTTGTTTGTTCAGCCTTTTCACCTAGGAACAGCTCCTTTATTCCGCGCCGAACTGTACGAATTTATCGAAGGTGGCTTCATACTGTTAGTGGATATGCATCACATCGTGTCCGATGGTTTCTCCATGGCCGTGCTGCTGGATGAAATCATTCAACGGTATCAGGGCAGACAGCTTGCGAACATTCAGCTTCATTACAAAGACTTTGTTGCTTGGCAGAAGCAGCAGATCACTGACGACGCATTGCAAGCGCATGAATCATATTGGCTCCAGACCTTGAATGGCGAGCTTCCTATACTGAATATACCTACGGACTTTTCACGTCCACAAACACAAAGCTTTGAAGGTGACAGCTTGACCGTCACCTTGGAATCCAAACTTACTAACACACTCTACAAATTGGCCCAAGATACCGAATCTACGATCTTTATGGTACTTTTGGCGGCTTATAATGTCCTGCTGGGCAAATATTCTGGTCAAGAGGACATTATCGTGGGTACACCTGTTGCCGGAAGACGACATGTGGATACGCAAACGATGATTGGCATGTTCGTCAATACGCTGGTTCTTCGCAATCAGCCGCGATCTTTTTTAACGTTCCAATCCTTTTTGCAGAAGGTTAAGCAAAACTCGCTGCTGGCACTGGAGCATCAGGAATACCCGTTTGATGAGCTTGTAGACAAACTGGAACTGGTACGCGACGTAAGTCGAAACCCGGTGTTCGATACGATGTTCAGTTTGCAAAATGTCGGCACAGAAGTTTTGGAAACAGGAGGAATTCGTTTTAAACCGGAAGAATTCAACGCGGGTATATCCAAGGTGGATTTTTCATTGCATGTGACCGAGGAAAAAGAACGTTTGTCCTTCACTTTGGAGTATGGCACAAAGCTGTTTAAACCGGAGACCATCCGACGGCTGGCAGAGCATTTTGTGCGAATTTTGGAAACGGTGACGCAGGATGTCCGGGTACGGTTGGCCGATATTACGATCGTATCTGATGAAGAGAAGCAATTGCTGCTAACCGGTTTTAATGATACCGTCGTACCTTTCCCGTACCATGAGACAGTCCACGGGCAGTTTGAAAAGCAGGTCGTACAGACGCCGGATCATATAGCATTGGTGTTCGGAAATCAGCGGTTGACCTACCGGGAGTTGAACGAACGCGCTAACTCACTGGCACGGGTACTTCAAGCGCATGGTGTAGGACCCGATAAGCTAGTTGGTCTGATGGTGCAGCGTTCGGCGGAAATGATTATCGGTCTGCTGGCCGTGCTAAAAGCGGGTGGCGCTTATGTGCCTATCGACCCTGAATATCCGTCAGCCCGTATTGAATATATGCTGAGTGACAGTGAGGCTGCCGTACTCCTGACCAGTCGCGATCTGGTAGGAGAACACCATTACAGCGCCAACACCCTGTTTATTGAAGATGAGGAAGTATATCAAGGGGAAAGGACCAATCTGGAAGCCACTGCTCAGCCGGAGCATCTGGCTTACGTCATCTATACTTCTGGCTCAACCGGAAATCCGAAAGGAGTTATGCTCCAGCATCGCTCGGTGCTGAATTTTATTACAGGAATGCGTGAAGTGATCGACTTTGCAACGAACAAAACGATTTTATCGCTAACCACTATTTCGTTCGATATTTTCGTTTTGGAAGCGATTCTGCCGCTGCTAGGCGGAATGACCGTCGTGCTAGGCGACCGCCATCATCAGGTCGATCCTCAGGCACTTGGCGAACTGATTACTGCACATCATATTGACATGCTGCAAATGACGCCATCCCGGCTGCACATGCTGCTGAGTCATGAGGAAGGCTCCCGTGCGCTGCAAGGTGTACAGGAAATTATGGTTGGGGGAGAAGCGCTTTCACCCAGGCTGCTGGAGGCATTGCAGAAATTGAACGGCCCCCGTATTTATAACATGTATGGACCTACGGAAACGACGGTTTGGTCGGCAGTGCAGGAACTTACCCATGCCAATCAGATTGACATTGGACGCCCCATTGCGAATACGCACATTTATATCATGGATGCGCAGAACAGATTACAGCCAATCGGTATACCGGGCGAGCTATGCATTGCAGGGGAAGGGCTGGCCCGTGGCTATTGGAACCGCGAGGATTTGACGGCAGAAAAATTTGTGGATAATCCATTTTCAATAGGGACACGAATGTACAGAACGGGTGACCTCGCTCGCTGGAAAGCAGATGGAAATCTGGAGTTTATCGGCCGAATCGACCATCAGGTGAAAGTACGTGGATTCCGGATCGAACTGGGTGAGGTTGAAAATGCTTTGATGAGCCATTCTGCAATTCAAGAGGCTGTCGTCACTGTATATCAAAACAAAGAGCAAGAATCCGTCTTGTGTGCCTACATTGTATTGCATACAGAAGAAACACCAAGCTTAACGGTCATTCATGAACATGCCGCCAAGTTGCTCCCGTATTATTCGGTTCCGTCTTACTTCGTGTTTCTGGATCGGATACCGTTGACACCGAACGGAAAAACCGACCGAAAAGCATTGCCGGAGCCTGAAAAGCTATTCCGACCGGATGTGGCCTATGTAGCGCCACGAAATGATGTGGAAGAAGCTTTGGCCGCCGTATGGCAAGATGTTTTGAGACGCGATCAGGTGGGCATTCAGGATAACTTTTTTCTGCTCGGAGGCGACTCGATTAAAGCAGTTCAAGTCATCGCACGCATGCGTCTCCACGGGTATTTACTGGATATCCGACACATACTGGAGCATCCGTCCATTGAAATCCTGAGCGGCTATGCAGAAACATTGTCCCGTCCGATAGAGCAAGGTCCGATAGATGGAGAAGTACCACTGACACCGATACAACGACATCTACTCGATGGGTTTGAACGGCATCCAGCATCCGAGGCACTTCCTGCCGCAATGTCGGTACTGCTGTTGGCAAAGTCGGGCTTTGACGAGCAACCATTGCGAGCCGCATTGAAGAAAATCGTAGAGCACCACGATGCTCTGCGTCTTGGCTTATTACAACAGGCTGACGAGTCGGTTACGCAAGCTCACAAAGGACTGCATGAGGAGCTAATCACGCTGGAGGTACTGTCGCTTACGGGAACGGAAAGCGAAGCACGCAGCCACATGGAAGCTGAATGTCAACGGATTCAAAGCAGCCTGCGGCTGTTTGAAGGACCACGAGTTCGGGCAGGGCTTTTCCGTCTGGATAGCGGAGATCATCTTTTCCTTGCTGTAGACCCACTAGTGGCTGACGCCATTTCATGGAATCTTTTGCTCGAAGATCTGGCAACAGGCTACGGACAAGCTCTGGATGGGGAAACGATTGTTTTACCGGACAAAACGAACGCTTACCAAACGTGGGCAGAGCATCTTGAGCATTATGCGAATAGTAAAGAGCTGCTCAAGGAGCAGGACTATTGGAACAAGATAGAGTTGTCAGAGTGGAGAACGCTTCCCAAAGACCATGAAGTCATTACGGATTCTGGGTCGGAGAGACAAACACATCAGCTCCACCTGCAATTATCAACTGACGAAACCCAGCATCTGATGACACAGGTCAATCATGCCTATAATACCGTGCCGGAGGAAGTACTGCTGTCCGTACTGGGGCAAACAGTGTCCGAATGGTCAGGACAAGAACGGATTGCACTCTACGTGGAGAACCCTGGCCGAGAGCAGGCTGAAACAAA
Organism: Paenibacillus sp. FSL H8-0168; assembly: GCF_038592955.1. Classification (NCBI taxonomy): domain Bacteria; kingdom Bacillati; phylum Bacillota; class Bacilli; order Caryophanales; family Paenibacillaceae; genus Paenibacillus; species Paenibacillus sp. FSL H8-0168. Next base: position 2,745,796 of record NZ_CP151948.1, read on the forward strand.
TTCGCTGGATATCTCCAGAACGGTAGGGCAGTTTACGTCCGTGTATCCAGTTGTACTGGACATCAAATCTGCGGATGATATAGCGCTGTTGCTCAAGCGTGTGAAGGAAACGGTTCGGCAGGTTCCAAATCACGGATTGGGCTACGGTGCATTGAGATATCTGACCGAAGCCAGCAATCCAACGGATTCTAAACGTTTTCGTCATCCGGAAATTGGTTTCCGTTATATAGACTCCCCACACCCGGAATCGGTTTATTTTTCAATATCGCCGCTGCAAGCTGAAATTGGACCAGGTACCAAGAATGTGATTAATGGTTCATCTTATGCTCTTTATATGGATAGCCGGTTGGAGGACGGAAAATTAAGTATCCGTATATCCTATGACAGGAATGCATATGAAGAACGCACGGTCAAACAACTTTTCTCCCGCTTCGAAACACACCTGTTGAATACCATTCGTCATTGCCTTGATCAGTCCGGTCAGGAACTGACACCAACAGACGTAGGGGCAGATGATCTGGATTTGGAAGAGTTCGAAGAGATGAAGCATTTTTATGAAAGCCTATAAATATTCGATTGAGGGGGAAATCCGATGAGTAAAAGGCTTGAAATCGAAAAAGTGGCCAATTTAACGCCTTTGCAGGAGGGGATGCTCTTTCATACAGTGATAGAGCCGGAATCACAAGCGTACTATGAGCAAGTACGAATGACCATCCGGGGTGAACTGAACCTGGAGGCTCTGCAAAAGAGCTTCGAGACTCTGGTGCAGCGTCACGAAACGCTTCGTTCGAATATTTATCATAAAAGTGCTTCCCGTTCGCGGCTCATCGTGTTTAAGGAGCGAAATCCAAGGCTTCGTTACGAGAATCTGACGAATATTCCCGAGGCAGAGCAAGCAAAGGCCATTCGCAGCTACGCAGACGCAGACCGAAACCATCGTTACGATCTGAGTAAGGATTTGCTCATTCGTCTGGCTGTGCTTCAAACCCAAACGAACGCATATACGCTGCTTTTAAGCTTTCATCATATTATTATGGACGGCTGGTGCCTCGGCATCGTTATGGACGAGCTGTTCGCGGCTTATGAAGCGCTGAAAGCGGGTAAGACCGTACAACTGCCAACACCGCAGCCCTATACTGGCTATGCCCGCTGGCTGGATAAGCAGGATAAGGAGGCGGCGAAGGAATACTGGCGGTCCATCCTGAACGGCTATGATCAGCCAGCCGTGCTGCCAACCCTGCCAATAGCCCATCCGCTCCAGCCAGATACCGGGTACTTGCTGCATGAGCATAAAATAACACTCACGGATGAAACAACCCGTCAATTGCGGACGGTGGCTGAACGCAACGGAACAACCCTTAGCAGTCTGTTTCTGGCTGCATGGGGAGTGGTGCTTGGAGGATACAACCAAAGTGAAGACGTCGTCTTCGGCACCGTTGTTTCCGGCCGACCGCCGGAACTTGAAGGTGTTGAACAGATGTTGGGACTTTTCATTAACACAATACCGGTACGAATCAAATTGGATGCAGATCTGCCATTCTCAGGTCTGCTTCGTGAAGTGCAGCGCAGCGTGGTTCAATCACGGGCGTATGACTATTTTTCACTCGCTGAAATACAGTCCCAGTCAGCGCTCAAGCAGCAACTCATGGATCATTTTGTTGTATTTGAAAACTACCCGCTGGAGGATATGGTTGGCCGGCCTGATCTGAAGGAACGGCTTGGATTCGTCATGGAGGACGCCCAGCTGTCCGAAGAAACACCTTACCACTTCAACATCGAAGTGGAGGACGGAAAAGCGCTGAGCTTTATGCTGTCCTACAACAACCATGTCTACAGCGATGAAGGGATGACACGGTTAGCCGGGCATTTGGAGCATGTACTCGTCCAGATTGCACGTACATCAGAACTCCTGCTGCGGAACATTCGTCTGCTGACCGCTACAGAAGAGGCGGAACTCACCAATGTATGGAGCGGACCGATTGCCGACTATCCTACCGGAACATTTCATGGAATATTTGAGGCACAGGCAGAACGTATCCCGGAACAGACCGCTATCATCTACGAAGATACTGCATTGACCTATCATGAGCTGAATGAGCAGGCCAATCTGCTTGCTCAAGCATTACAAAACCGCGGGGTCCAACGCGAACATCTCGTCGCCGTGATGCTTGAGCGTTCAGCAGACATGATTATCGCTGTGTTAGGGATTATGAAGGCGGGAGCTGCCTACGTACCTGTCGATCCGACCTACCCGAAAGAAAGAATTGCTTACATGCTTCAGGACAGCGGAGCTACGATTATGCTCACGCAGTCTTCCTTGACTGAACTATTGGCCGATGTGGATTTTGCGAGTGAAGTGCTGGACTTGCCAGCGTTACTTCAACAAGCTTCACAAGCGGAGCATTCCCATCAACAAGCGCCTATCTACGCACCTATTTATGATCCTGAGGCTTTGGCCTACGTCATTTACACATCGGGAACGACGGGCAACGCCAAAGGCGTGATGATCGAGCATCGCCATTACGTAAATACGGCGTGGGGCTATAGAGAAGCTCACCAGTTAAAAGAGTTTCCCGTCAAGCTCCTTCAGATTGCCAGTATGTCGTTCGATGTCTTTGCCGGTGATCTGGCCAAGACATTCGTGAACGGAGGCACCATGGTCATTTGTCCACAGGATGTGCGCAACGATCCTCCAGCTTTGGCCCAGTTTCTCGAACAGCACGAAATTACGACGTTTGAAGTTCCGCCAGCCTTGTTGACGTTGCTTATGGCCTACGTATATGAACACGGTACAGATGTCAGTGCCATGAAGCTGCTTACTACAGGCGCGGACAGCTTTGGCGTTGAAAACTACCGGACGCTTTTGAATCACTTCGGCGATACGATGCGCATCATGAATACCTACGGTGTAACCGAAGCGGCTATTGATTCCAGCTTTTATGAAGAAACAGCTGAACGTCTGCCTCCGTCAGGTATCGTCCCGATTGGAAAGGCACTGCCGAATCATAAAGTATATATCGTGGATGAGGCTTTGCGTCCGCTCCCTGTCGGCGTAGCCGGGGAGTTGTGCTTGGGCGGCGCTTCTGTGGCCCGCGGTTATTTGAACCGTCCTGACCTGACGGCGGAGAAATTTGTACCGAATCCTTTTGTAAAGGGAGAGCGTCTGTACCGCACCGGAGATCTGGCACGCTGGCTGCCGGATGGCAACATTGATTTCATCGGTCGGATTGACTTTCAGGTGAAAATTCGTGGCTACCGGATCGAACCTGGTGAAATTGAGTCGGCCTTACTCCAATTGGATGAGGTACGCCAAGCGGTGGTCACGGATAGAACGGATAAAACCGGACAAAAGTATTTGTGCGCCTACGTAGCAGGTACAACCGACAAATCCTTCTTGCGGACAGAGCTTGCCAAGCAGTTGCCAAGCTATATGGTGCCCGCACATATTATCGTGCTGGATCAATTGCCTTTGACCCATAACGGTAAAATTGATCGACGTGCGCTTCCAGAACCCGAAGATTTTGTGTTGACCGACGTCGAGTATGAAGCGCCGCAGAGCGAACTGGAGCAAACACTCGCTTCCATCTGGGAGGAAGTCATTGGTGTTAAGCCGATTGGTCTGCGCAACAACTTTTTCGAGCTTGGTGGTGATTCGATCAAAGCGTTGCAAATCGCAGCCCGATTGAACGCGAAGGGCCTCAAAATGGACATGAAGGATTTGTTCCGCCATCCGCAGATTGATTTGATTGCTCCTTATATAAAAAAAGTAATTCGGACCATCCCGCAGGGGGCGGTACAAGGTACAGTGGAGTTGACACCGATCCAATGGGAATTTTTTGAGCATCATCGAACAGAACGTCATCATTACAGTCAGGCTGTCATGCTTAAGAACCCCGAAAGATGGAACGAAACCTTGCTGCGAAGCGCCGTGGACAAGCTGACCACGCACCATGATGCCTTGCGCATTACCTTTGATGAACGTGAAAAAAAACCTGTCGCCTATAACAGAGGCACAGCCGAAGGTGAACACTTTACATTGGAAAGCTACGATTTTTCACATGCTGACCAGCCTGAGGAAGAAATCGCGCAGCTCACTGACGCGTTACAAAGCCGTTTTGATTTGCGTAACGGCCCGCTTGTGCGTTTGGCTTTAATCCGGCTACAGGAATCCGATCATTTGTTAATCGTCATTCATCATCTTGTCGTAGACAGTGTGTCGTGGAGAATCCTGCTGGAAGACTTGGAAACAACCTACCAACAGTTAGCTAACGGTGAAAAGCTACAGTTACCCGCCAAGACCGATTCCTACAAAGAATGGGCAACACGTCTGTCCAAGTATGCGCAAAGCGAACTGGCGCGTCAGGAAATCAGCTATTGGAATACGGTAGAAGCTCGTGAAATACTTTCGCTACCAAAAGATCATGAGGTTCCAGATAGCCTGATCCGTGACGGGCGCAGATCCGCAGTGACACTCAGCCGGGAAGAAACCGAAAACCTGCTGAAACACGCGCACCATGCTTACAATACAGAAACAAATGATATTTTACTGACGGCGCTAGGACTGGCTTACCGGGAATGGAGCGGACATGCTGAAATTGCAGTTCAGGTGGAAAGTCATAGCAGGATGGAATTGATTAAAGACATTGACGTATCCCGTACAGTTGGCAGGTTTACGTCCGTGTATCCGTTTGTGGTAAATGTGAGCAAGCCCGAAGATTTGGCCCATCAAATCAAGCTGGTTAAGGACAATTTGCGACGTGTACCCAACAAGGGTGTCGGCTATGGCATTTTACGCTACTTGACCGACAGGGAGCAGCAGGATAGGGCAGCTCTTTTTTCTGCCAAGCCACCTGAGATCAGCTTTAGCTTTGACGGAGAAGCCAGAGAAGGTACGACATGGCGTACCTCGCCACTATCCACGTTTGCTGGTACTGAAATCAACCCTCTGACTGAAAAAGCGTCCAGCTTTGATATTCATGGTGCGGTGACTGACGAAAGACTCCGCATTGTATTCGAATACAACGGACGTGAATATGAAGCATCGACGGTGGAGCGACTTACAGCCAGCTTTAAGACTCATCTGATCGAACTTATTCGCCATTGCTGTGCCAAGGATACAGCAGAACAAAGCCCGACGGATTTTACATATGGGCAATTGTCTCTGGACCAGTTTGAAAATATTGCAAATCGCTTATCAAATAAGGTGTTAAACCACCAAGTGAAAATTAAAGACCTCTATCCGCTATCCCCGATGCAGGAGGGAATGCTATTTCATTCCATACTTGATGAAAAGTCAGAGGCTTATTTCGAACAAACGATTATTACCATTCATGAAGCTATGGATACCAACCTAATCAGCCGAAGCTTACAAAAGCTGATTGAGCGATATGATATTTTCCGTACGGTATTCATGTATAAGGAGATGGATCGTCCGCTTCAGGGTGTACTGGAGGAACGATTAGCTGCTCCTGTCCATACCGAAGATGTGCGTAGTCTACCGGATGCGGAAAAGCACAGACGACTTCAAGCCATTTTACAGGAAGAGCGGCAGAGAGGTTTTGATCTGGAAAAGGGGGTTCTCATCCGGTTAGCGCTTGTACAGTGGGATGAGGACACCTCAAAGCTCATCTGGATCTCTCATCATATTATTATGGACGGCTGGTGCCTGCGGACGGTAGCCAAAGATTTTTTTGATATTTACACATCACTTCGGGACGATACTCCTTTAAAATTAGAGCCTGTCCATCCATTTAGCAGCTTTATTCAGTGGTTGGAAAGACAAAATAAAGAGGAAGCAGCAGCATACTGGAAACAATATGTGACTGATTTTGAAAATGAAACCGTCGTGCCCGGCTATACTCGATCCGTCGATCCTTCGTTTCAGGCAGAGCAACTCATATGCACATGGGGAGAGCAGCTGACCCAAGGCATGGAACAAATCGCCAAACAAAACCGTGTCACCGTCAGCACCTTATTTCAAACCGTTTGGGGCTTATTACTACAAACGTACAACAACAGTAAGGACGTCATTTTCGGGTCTGTCGTATCGGGCAGACCTGATGAAATCCCCGGTATTGAAAATATGGTCGGATTATTCATTAATACCATACCTGTACGTGTTAAAAGCTCCGCTGACCTGCGGTTTTCCGACTTGCTTACGTCTATACAGGATTCCTTGATGGAGTCCAATCGGTATTCCTATTTTTCCTTGGCTGATATTCAAGCCCATAGTGTACTAAAACAAAATCTGATCCAGCATATTGTCGCCTTTGAAAACTTTCCCGTTTCGGAAGAACTTACGGGCCTGGAAAAAAATCCTAAATCCCTCCGTGTTGGTGAAATAGAGGATATTGAACAGACCAATTATGATTTGAATGTAATCGTCATGCCTGGCCGAGAGCTGGAAATCAAATTTAGCTATAACGCGCTGACGTATAACAAAAATGCGATCAAACAATTGGCTGCTCACCTCATCCAAATGATGGAGCAAGTTATTCAAAACCCAAATATCCGGGTTTCGGAGATTGATCTTTTGACAGCGGAGGAAAAACAGCAGCTCTTGTTTGATTTTAATGATACACGGAGACCGTATCCATCGGACCACACCATACATCACGGCTTTGAATTACAGGCAGAGAAAACACCGGATGCAGTAGCTATTGTATTTGAAAATCGTGAGCTAACTTACCGCGAGTTAAATAAAAAAGCTAATCAACTGGCTTCGAAGCTGCGGAAACTGGGTGTTACGCCGGATACCATCGTAGGCATTTTGACTGAACGTTCACCAGAAATGATTATCGGTATTCTTGGTATTTTGAAGGCGGGTGGAGCCTACTTGCCACTGGAGCCTTCTTATCCACTGGAACGGATTATGTTTATGCTTCAGGATAGCGGTAGCGAAATTCTGCTAACCCTATCCAACAAGGGAAAACAGATGAACACTTTCGATTTTTCCGGTACTGTTCTGGATCTGGCCGACATCAGCTCCTACGACTCCGACGACTTCATTTTTTCCGAATCGACAACGGCAGACGATCTGGCCTATGTCATGTATACATCCGGCTCGACCGGGCGTCCCAAGGGTGTCATGATTGAACACCGGAATGTCATACGGCTGGTGAAGAACACCAATTACATGCCATTTGCCGAGAACGAGCGCATTTTGCTGACCGGGGCGCTCGTGTTCGATGCCTGTACCTTTGAAATTTGGGGAGCTTTGCTGAACGGATTGCGCTTGTACATTGTACCGGAATCCGTAATCTTGGATGCTGTTCAGCTTGGTGAAGCGCTGAATCGATATCATATTACAACGATGTGGCTGACATCGCCCTTGTTTAACCAACTCACTCAGCATAAACCAGATCTCTTTGCTTCGCTAGAGCACTTGCTGGTGGGCGGGGATGTGCTTTTACCTGGGATCATTAATACAGTGAGAGCACATTCTCCGGGGCTGAACATTATCAACGTCTATGGCCCGACGGAAAACACAACATTTTCTACTTATTTCCCGATTGATAAGGAATATAATCGCATTCCTATTGGTCGTCCAATTGGAAATTCAACTGTTTATATTTTGGACTCTTCAAGCAGGCTGCTGCCTATTGGTGCTCAAGGAGAAATATGTGTTGGCGGGGATGGTCTGGCACGTGGCTATCTGAACAGGGATGATCTGACCCAGCTAAATTTTGTCCCTAATCCATTCATTCCGGGCGAAAAAATGTATCGGACAGGTGATTTGGGCAGATGGCTACCGGATGGCAATCTTGAGTATCTCGGACGGATAGACCAGCAGGTTAAAATCCGCGGATATCGTATTGAGCCTGGGGAAATTGAAACCCAGCTCATGAGGCATGATGCAGTTCAGGAGGTGCACGTAGCCGTAAAAAGCACAAACGATGGTCAAAAAACGCTCTGTGCTTATATCTCAACCGACGTACCGCTATCTAAGAGTGATATGAAGACCCATTTGACTGGCCAGTTGCCGGATTATATGATTCCTGCCCAGTATGTGTTCCTGCCAGCGTTTCCTCTGACAACGAACGGTAAAATCGACCGCCAAGCATTGCCTGAGCCAGAAATGACCAGCGGTTCCGATATGGAATACGTTGCTCCAAGAAATGAAGTGGAACAACAGTTGGCGGACCTGTGGCAAGCAGTGCTTGGCGTTGAAAAGGTCGGCATTGACGACGGCTTTTTCGAGCTTGGAGGTCATTCATTGAAGGCCATTCAACTGGTATCCAAAGTACAGGAATCGAACATTCCGCTGGATATACATCAATTGCTTCAATATCAGACGATAAGAAGCTTGTCTGATCTTTTACAACGTGGTGAAGAGGGCGGAGTAAACGCGGATACGCTCATTGCGAAAGCTCAGGAGGTTGAGCGGGCTATTACAGAAGCGTTTGGTGTACAGGTCTTGCTTCAGTCCGTATCCACCGATAAGCAAAACTATTTGTTCCTGCAAGTAGAGCCTTTTTGTGTAGAACAAGTTCAGGCAATCTCTGAATTTATCCAATCTTATATCCATCCAGACCTGCACCCGCATTATATCGTTCGCTGGGGAACCGACGAACCAGATAGAATTCTCGGAGCTACACCGATACACGAAGAACAAGAAACCTTACTTAAACAACAGGCCGATGTATGGCTTGCCAGCATTGCTGAGTTAAATACAGAGTGGAATACCAATATACTAAGTCTGAATGCTATTGGGCGCTATCCGCTTGCACCAGCTCAGCATTACCATTTGCAACATTTTACAGGTTCGGGTATGGCTGTGCAGTTAGATAGCTACTTGGACACCGAGCGTTTGACCGTAACAATTCAGCGGCTTATTCAACGCCATGAATTGCTAAGAAGCGTACTTGTTCAATCGTCCGGAGCATGGGAATGGGAGTTGCGTCCAGTTCCAGAGCATCTTTCTTTACCGACTGTTGATCTCTCGGATCAGCCGGTACAAGCACAACGCAGGCTTCTTTCTTCCATTGCCTCTAACCTATTTTTAGAACCTTATGAACTTGCACAGTCGCTGCAGTACCGGATCGTCCTGATTCGCTTAAATTTGCGGGAACATCTGCTATTGCTCCCTTGCTCGCACATCATTTTTGATGCTACGAGCAGTGACATCCTGCGGAGACAACTCCTTGATGAATATCATCGTCCGCAGCAGACGGCACATGCGACAGAAGAGGTGCAATACGGGGAATATGTAAACCATATCCGCCAAGGCCCTCAAGGAATCGGGGATCAGGAAATCAGCGAGCAATTCAAACTCCAGACGTTTGGTGAGAATAATGATCGTATCCATGTGCTGACCGAAGAACGCAACTATGCGGACACTACCAGATATCGTTGGGAGCTGAATTTAAGCGACATTTCAGAGCAGCACAGCGCTGCGAATATGTGGGATATTTCGCTTCAAATGGCTGTACGTTTTTTCAGCAGCTATTTCCAACTCTCTGATGTTCCGCTTTGGCTTACTAATTATGGAAGACAATATGGCGACCGAAACTATTTTGGAACCGTAGGCGAGTGTATTGATCATATACCCGTTGTACTGCAGGAAGATGACACTGAATCCTATGAAAAGAGTATCCATACCCACCTGGGCTTTGCTTCACGCTATCATTTGAACTTTTTCAATCTGATCTTCAATGCTGAAATGGAGAAAGCTTACCCGGTATCCAGCAGCATTTTGAAAAAAGGACTTGAACAGCTGCCTATCGTATTCAACTATTTGGGTGAGGGACGAGAGGATGCAGAATTGCTCGACAATCTGCATACCGAAGGCACACAGGCCAATGTCAACAAGGTTATTTTCTTTGAGTCAGAGCATGTAGGGGATATTCTGAAAATCTCACTTACCATTCCATATCATGAGAACGACCAGTATATCCATCAAATCTTCCAGACTGCTAGTGACAGGCTCTTGAATGCTTTGACCATTTTGCAGTAAGGAGATGAAGATGTGAATCTATTGTTTAAGGATAGCCGTTTTATCCGTTTTTTTGCATCTCGTACTTCTGCCAATATCGCAGACAGCATTTATTCTATCGTCCTGCTGTATTTTGTTCAGCAATCGACACAGTCGGTGGCGATGACCAGCTTCACGTATACGGCCGTATCTGCGGCGTCGATTTTTAGCTTTCTCGTAGGTCCTTTGGTGGACCGTTATTCACCGCCTTTGTTAGCCAGCATCGCCTTGTTTACGCAGGCTGTGCTCATTTTGGCCGTCCCGTTTCTCATTCAGAACGGGATGGTCAATCTGGTCGCTATCCTTGTTATTGTATTCATTGCATCCTGCTTCTCCACACTCTTTTATCCGGCCAACAATAAAATGCTGCCGCAATTGGTAGGCTCGCCGGATTTGATTGTCCGGGCGAATTCCATGATTTCGTCGACGGATCAGGTTATTAATATCGCCGGATATCTGGCTGGAGCCTCGCTCATCATCGCAATGGGGATGAAAAATACGTTTTTTCTAGCCAGTGCGATGCTGTTTCTGTCAGGCTTTGTGTACGTCAGGCTCAACAAGCAAATTGATTCTCCTGCGGTGGAAGACACTAACGGTAGGGGTTCACTGAAGCTGGGGTACTATCTGAAGGAGTTGAAAGAAGGGTATCTTTTTGTAAAACAGCACACCTTCCTGAGAATCATGCTTCCATTTTTTGCGCTGACGAACTTTTCGATGGCGATCTTGGTCATTGCCATGCCTTCCATCGCTGTATCCTATGGCTCACCGATCTATTACAGCTTGCTCTATGTAGCCTATTTTATCGGTATTTTTATCGGTTCCTTTCTGGTCAGTGTACTGAAAAAGAACGGCATTACCATCGCGGTTTCCTGGGTAGCTATGGGGCTGGCAATCTATGTGTTTTCCATTGTGCCGGAGATGTGGATGAAGCTGCTGGCAGCTCTGTTATTAGGCGTTTTTACAGGCATCATCAATGTACTGCAAACGTCTTTGATTCAAATTATTACACCGCTGCCGTTACTGGGACGTGTTACAGCCTTTCTTAACACCTTGTCGAGCGCGGCTCTGCCATTAGGGGCCTTGATTGGAGGGGCGTTAGCTTTACGGTTTGCTCTGAGTGAGGTCCTTTTTTTCAGCGGACTGATTACTGGATTGTGCGGATTGGTTATGTTCCTGGTCAAGGATATTCGCCAGTTTGAGATTCCATCAGAGGAGATTGGAGGAGTAGCCCCTTTCCACAATTCATAAGCCACGCATGCAAAATGTCAGGTCCTCATCACAGGGTCTGGCATTTTTAGTATGTCTGGCTTCGCCACGTTTAGGCTGACTATTTTGGCGCTGGTGTTGGAGCGCCGTTTATGGTTATCATAGACGAAGATATCATTCGTAGTTTACATTCACATATTAAAGGAGATATATAATGGCCGAGCCCTTAAAAAATATGTACACGGAGAATTTTCTTCAACTATTCGGTGAAAAAGTACAGTCTGCGTACATGCCGTTCGATACCAACGGATTCATCCATCAAGTGATGGATGAAAAATGGGATGAGCTGGAGCTAAAAGAACGAATACGGCGTATTTCGTTTACATTAGGGGCATTTTTGCCCAGCAATTATGGAGAAGCTCTGGATATTCTTTTTGCTATAGACGAGCATTGCAGTGGTTTTCCGTATTTGTTTTTCCCCGATTTTGTGGAGGTGTATGGGCAGGGAGAAGAGCATTGGGACCTGTCCATGAAGGCACTGGAGCGCTTCACATCTAAATCCTCTGCGGAGTTTGCCGTGAGACCCTTCCTCCTGCGTGAACCAGAACGGATGATGCAGCAGATGACGACCTGGGCGGGACACCAAAGTGAACACGTTCGCCGTCTTGCCAGCGAAGGTTGCCGTCCACGGCTACCCTGGGGACAGGCATTGCCTGTGTTTAAGCGCAATCCTGCTCCAGTATTGACCATATTGGAATTACTGAAGGCCGATCCATCACTATATGTACGTAAAAGTGTAGCCAACAACCTGAACGATATTGCCAAGGATCATCCTGATGTGGTCATTGCTACGGCTCAACGGTGGAAAGGGACACATCCTGACACCGACTGGATTGTGCGTCATGGCTGTCGAACCTTGATTCGCAAATCCATCCCCGAAGTGATGGCAATGTTTGGCTATGCGGATGAAACAGACGGGGCGCCGTTAGTCACTGAAGCCTCTTTCAGCACAGACCCTGCCTTGTTAAGGCTCGGTGATAACTGTGAGTTGAGCTACGCGCTTCAGCTTCGAGAAGGTGACCCAGTACGAGTCCGTATCGAGTACGGCATCGATTTTGTGAAGGCGAGAGGACAAGTCTCACGTAAACTGTTTTTGCTATCTGACAAAACGGTCCCCGGAGGAACCCGTCTTACAGGTACACGGACACACCGCTTTGCAGACCTGACAACTCGTCGCCATTATGCGGGAGCGCACCGGATTGCGCTACTCGTAAACGGGCAGGAAGCAGCTTTTACAATGGTAGAACTCCAGTTGTAGAATCACGATAGCGGTGAAGAAAATGAGCCTGAAATCAGGCTCTTTATTTTTATCGTTCGCTTTACCAAATTTATTTTTTTCCAAAAAAATGATTCTGGTATTAGAACCTGGTACTAAGACGTGTTATACTACAGTAAGAAAGTGGATCTCATCTTATGTATAAAGGGGAAGGTATAATTTGACAGATCAACAACAATGGCTTGCGCCTGAATATTACAATATGACTTCGGAAATGGAACACCATGATACTGGTAAAACTGCACTCAAGTGGCTGAGTGAGACAGGAGAATACGAAGAAATCACCTACGGAGAGCTGTTGAAAAAGGCTAACCGGCTGGCTGGAGGACTCGCAAATCTGGGATTTAACAAAGGTGACAGGGTTCTGGTCGTAGTACCACGGCGTATTATTGCGTATGTAATTTATCTGGCCTGCTTGAAGCTGGGGCTTGCTGTCATTCCATCTTCAGAAATGCTACGTGCCAAGGATATTGCATATCGTCTTCGCCATTCGGAAGCGCGTGCAGTCATTGCCTGGACGGGAGTAACAAGCGAAGTGGACAAAATAAATGATGATTTGCCTGCTCTGGATTATCGTATCGTGGTCTCCGGGGACGACACGGCAGATGTATCTGGCTGGCTCGTGCTGAATGAACTGATGGATGGACAGGGAGATACTTTTGAAGCTGTAAAGACACACCGTGACGACATGGCCATTCTGGCCTATACATCGGGCACCACGGGAAATCCTAAAGGTGTTGTACATAGCCATGGCTGGGGATATGCTCATCTGCGGATAACATCACCATGGTTGGATATTCGAGCTTCAGACGTAGTATGGGCTACAGCTGCACCAGGATGGCAAAAGTGGATTTGGAGTCCGTTTTTATCCGTACTGGGGAATGGAGCGACGGGATTCGTATATAATGGTCCGTTTCGTCCGGGTCGCTATTTGCAGTTCATGCAGCAGTACGGAATCCAAGTGTTGTGCTGTACGCCGACAGAATACCGGATTATGGCGAAAACGGATGGTTTGGATCAATATGATCTATCCCAATTGCGCAGCGCAGTTTCTGCGGGAGAGCCTCTCAATCAGGAGGTCATTAATAAGTTTCAGGAGCAGTTCAACATTACGATTCGTGACGGCTACGGTCAAACAGAGAGCACATTAATTATTGGTAATTTAAAGGATGCACCTCTGCGTACAGGCTCAATGGGCAAATCTATTGCACCGGGACTCGTTGAGGTCGTAGACGAGGATGGCATTCCGCTGGCTCCGGGGCAAGTGGGCGATATTGCGGTACGCGCTGATCTGCCGGCATTATTCCATACGTATTACCATGATCCAGAACGCAAATTAGCTAGTGTCCACGGAGATTATTTTGTTACGGGAGACCGGGCTCGCAAAGATGAGGATGGATATTTCTGGTTCGAAGGACGTGGGGATGATATCATTATCAGTTCTGGCTATACCATTGGTCCTTTTGAAGTAGAGGAAGCGCTTATGAAGCATGACTCCGTGCAGGAATGTGCTGCCGTAGCCAGCCCTGACGAAATCCGTGGACATGTTGTAAAGGCTTTTGTCGTACTCAAAGCTGGAGTAGAAGGATCACCAGCGTTAGTGAAGGAACTGCAACATCATGTGAAAACATGGACGGCGCCTTATAAATATCCACGAAAAATAGAGTTTATTCAAGAGCTTCCTAAAACTAGCTCGGGCAAAATACGAAGAGTGGAGCTGCGTGAAATGGAGAAGCAATCCGTACTGTAGTGATGAAATCATTCAATATAATCAAAACGGAACAGGAGCGTGGAAAAATGAGTACTTTTGAATCATTGTTGGAGCAATACGCAGAACTGGTCGTAAGAGTAGGGGTTAACATTCAGCCCGGACAGGCGTTTTTGGTAACTGCACCACTGGAAACTGTTGAGTTTACACGCCTGATTGTCAGCAAAGCCTATGAAGCAGGCGCTAAATATGTACAGGTAGAGTTCGAGGATGATTCCATTACACGTAGTCGTTTTGAACATGGTGACGAAGCCAGCTTTGATTACTACCCTGCTTGGAAGGCAGAAATGATGGAGAAATTTGCTGAAGAGGGAGGAGCCACACTAACGATTAAAGTGCCGAACCCTGATTTATATCAAGGCATTGATCCACAAAAGGTTTCTCGTGCGACCAAGGCGGCGGCTACGGCGAGAGAAGGTTTTTCCAAATATACCCGAAATCATAAAATTAGCTGGTGTTTGATTAAAGCGCCGACGAAGGCTTGGGCCGATAAAGTATTTGCTGATGTAGCAGAAGAAGATCGTATACGTGTCATGTGGGATACAATCTTCCAAATGAATCGTGTAGATGGCTCTGATCCTATTCAGAATTGGCAGAAACATTTGAAAAACCTTGAACAGGTACAAGACAAGCTGAATCATAAAAAGTATAAAAGCCTCCACTATCGTGCACCAGGAACAGATTTGAGAATTGAACTGGCTGACGGACATATTTGGCGCAGCGGTGGTGGTGAGAACGAACGCGGAGATTACTTTGTCGCGAATATGCCGACAGAAGAAGTGTTCACGATGCCTAAGCGTACAGGTGTGAATGGTCATGTCACAAGTACCATGCCACTCAATTTAAATGGACAACTGGTGGATCGCATAACGTTTACCTTTAAGGACGGTAAAGTCACTGAATATACAGCAGAATCCGGCGAGCAGCCTTTGACTCATTTGCTCACTACGGATGAAGGGGCCAGCTATTTGGGAGAAGTTGCACTGGTGCCGCACGATTCACCGATTTCCAATCTCAATCGCATTTTTTACAATACAGGTATTGACGAAAATGCCTCCTGCCACTTGGCTCTAGGCAGTGCGTATCCATTTAATATGGAAAATGGCACACAAATGAACCGGGAGGAGCTGCTCCAGAACGGTGCCAATGTCAGCCTGACTCATGTGGACTTCATGATCGGCTCAGCTGAGCTGGATATTGACGGCGAACTGCAAGACGGAAGCAAAGAAGCCGTGTTCCGCAAAGGAAATTGGGCTATTTAGGCCTTTTTTCAATCTCCATTCAATCGACCCGCAAACGATCTCATTCGTTATGCGGGTTTTTCTATTCCCTAAATCTCAAATTGCTCCTTGTTTTGTGAAATATAAAGTGCTAAACTGAGTTTAAACAGTAATTTAAACAACGTTTTAATTACTGTTTGAAAAGTGATTTACATAAAATCGTCCCATTTCATTCATCCGTTATGATTGGACGAAACAGGAGGAGGAAAAACATGAATCACCCAGACAAGAAACAACAAACCAAAGAAAAAATCTTAGACGCTACGCTGGAATTTATTCAAAAGGAAGGTTTTGAGGCGGTTACAATCAGAAAAATTGCCGAGCTGTCTGCTACTAATATTTCTTTAGTTAATTATTATTTTGGCTCTAAGGAAAATCTGCTCAGTGAAGCTATTGAAGTGATATTAAATGGCTTTCAGCATACCTTTTCTATTTTGGACAATACAACGATGCCCCCCCAAGATAGACTGAAACAATTTTTACTTAACTATCTGCAGGTCATTCGTCAATATCCAGAGCTTCTTTCGCGAATTATTGCCATGGGCAGCACGCCCTTTACATCTCAACAGGAATACGGAAGGTTTTTAAACATAATGGGATTTCCAAAGGTTCAGAGCACGATCAAGGAGCTGACAGGTGAGCAACAGCCGGAGCGCTTGTTAGCGATGATGCTGCAAATATTTGGAGCTATTTTTCTGCCTGCACTGATGAGTCCAATTCTTGAATCAGGGGCAGTTGTGGAAATACCTTCAGTAGAGGAACAATTAAATCTGCTGTTCGAAAGATATTTCGATCAAAAATAAATCATAGGGGTGACTAATATGAATCTTTTGAGAAAATATTGGCAAGATGCAGGGGCTATAATCGGTGTGGTTGTATGTATTGTTTTACTTATGAATCCAGCTATCCTTTCGGATATAACAGGCATGTTATGGTTGAGTTTTGTGGCTATATTGTTTCATCAATTTGAGGAGTACCGCTGGCCTGGATATTTTGCTGGTTTATTTAACAATGTTATGTTTAAAAGTGACACACCGGATCATTACCCTTTAAACACTCAATCAGCGATGATTATCAATGTGGC
This sequence comes from Paenibacillus sp. FSL H8-0168, assembly GCF_038592955.1. Classification (NCBI taxonomy): domain Bacteria; kingdom Bacillati; phylum Bacillota; class Bacilli; order Caryophanales; family Paenibacillaceae; genus Paenibacillus; species Paenibacillus sp. FSL H8-0168. The sequence continues at coordinate 2,762,443 of NZ_CP151948.1, forward strand.
AATTGCCTATGTGTTTTATCTGCTTCCCGTATGGTTTCCGCAAGTAATCTGGCTTGGACTCGCACCAGTTTTTATGGGATTCTTTCAGGTCGTTTGGCACGGCATCGTTGTCAATATTAAAGCAAAAACCTTATATAATCCTGGCTTGTTTACGGCACTTCTCCTGCATGTTCCAGTCGGAATCTGGTATATTCATGAAATAGTACAGCGAGACATCCCAACGGCAATAGACTGGATTGCGGGTACGATCTACTTTGTTTTTGCTGTATACATCTTCATCATTAAAGGGAATATATGGTTGAAGAAGAGTGACTCTCCTTACTCCTTTTCTAAACAACAGCTGGGAGCTTATGGTCGTAAATAGGGTATGTTAGAAAATCATCAATGTCCTTGTTTACAAGTTGGAAACAAGTAGAGGTATTCCGGAAATGAGGTTCGGTTACACTTGGTTTGTACCCAAGAACAAGGAAAGAGTGATCTTATAATGAAGCATACACATCAATCTTATGATCGTAAAAAGTTGGCTTACAAGCTAATCACCACTAGTGCTTTATTGGCTATAGGTTTTGCTGTGATGACAGGATGCAGCAATAGCGGGGAGGAAAAATCAACTGCTCCTACTAGAGCAGAAACAGTCACACCCCCTGCTAGTTCTACAGATCAAAACACGGATCTCAATACTAATGGGCAAGGCTCAACCTCTACCCATCAAGAACCTGCCAGTAGTACAGCTTCATCTCACGGTAAACACAGCTCCGCAGCTGCTATACTCAGCGCAGCCAAGCAGGGGACCTTACCGAATTTGCCTAAAGGTCTTGGCTTGGGAACTAGTAGCGATTTGTTATTTGAGCTGTGGGGGAAATCCGAGTCAGGTTCTACAGGTCCTATGAGAAGCTATGCTAAGTATCATACAGACATCATGCTGGATGGAAGTGATAAAGTTACAGAAATTACATCTTCCGATCCAGACTATAAGAAGTTGCTTATCAAACAAGTTGTTGACGAATTGGGCAAACCTACGGAAACCGTTGACACCTCTAGAGACATACCTGACACAGCAGAAGCTAATTATACGATCAATAACACATCAGGACTTAGTTATTATTTAGTATTTTCCTATCAAACCAAAACGCAAAAGATCAATTATATACGATTATATTTCAACTCTAAAACACCATAATTGGATGTATATAACAGAGTCGTTTCCGTCAGAATTGCGGAGGCGACTTTGTTCAAACTCATTGCATTTTTAGGTTATGTCGTTTATACTAATTTGTAATTGATTAATCACTAATCAGAAAACTGTGCTAAATAAAGGGATGAAAAAAACATGGCTAAAGCTACGTCAACCTCTATAAATCGCCAAAAGGAAATCATATCTGCTGCCATTGAAGTGTTTGCAGAGATGGGCTACTACCGAGCTACAACAGCCAAAGTTGCGGAACGGGCCAATATTTCTCAGCCCTATGTCTTTCGTTTTTTCGCTACCAAGGAAGCGTTGCTTGTTGAAGCCCTGAAGGTTTCATTTGCACGTATCATAGACTCTTTTCACAGCGTCATTCATTCGGCCTCATCTGAACAGCTCGAGCAAGAGCTAATTGCAGCCTATTCGCAAATGATGATGGAATACCGCAATGAAACACTTTTGCAAATGCAGGCGCAGACGATCCGCGAGGATGAGATTGTAAGCGTGATGCAGCAAGGATTCCGTGAAATTCATATGACGGTTTATGATGCTTTCCGACGGGCAGGTATTGAACAAGCAATGGAAAGAACGATGCTTTTTCTCGCCAGAGGTATGCTGTGTAATATTTCGATGTCGCTGGATCTGCCAGAACTGATGAAAAAAGACGATTAATTTTGGTTTATGCATTAGAGTCGCGTTTTTGCGCGGCTTTTTTTGCTTTTAATTTTATTTTGTTCAAGACATGATTTCATTTTCTTCTGAGAAAAAACGGCCAAATAAGTTGACAAGAGAAGCGAGTCTCGTTATTCTAATACCCATAGGGGTATATGTATAAAGAGATTTAACTAAACTAAGTCCCCCAAAAAAAAGACGGAGGTTATAGAATGTCATCAACTAACAATATCCAAGCAGATCATATTCTTGATTGCAAAGGGCTAGCTTGTCCTATGCCTATTGTAAAAACAAAAAAGGCTATGAATGAGCTCGTTCCCGGAAAGATTATAGAGGTTCAGGCGACTGACAAAGGTTCATTAGCCGATTTTCAGAGCTGGGCCAAAAACACCGGACATCAATATTTGGGTACTCTCCAAGAAGGAGATGTAATGCGACATTATTTACGCAAAGCAAATCCGGCTGAAGTGAAGAAGGAGCAAATATTTTCTTCTACGATAAGCCATGAAGAGCTACAAGCAAAATGTTCTGGAAAAGAGAACTTCATTTTGCTTGATGTTCGTGAACCCGCTGAATTTGCGCTTAAACATATCCCTGGATCTAAGCACATCCCTCTTGGCGAACTGGAGAACAGACTCTCTGAACTGAACTTGGAAGAAGAGATCGCAGTGATTTGTCAAGCTGGAGCACGCAGTGAAATGGCTTGTCAGTTATTAGTTTCCAAAGGCGCTAATAAAGTCAAATCTGTACTTTCAGGCATATCCGAATGGGCTGGAGAGACTAAGGGAAGCGAATCCATATGAGTACGACAGCAGGAATTTATACAAATAATCAAGAATATGCTCAGCCCAAAACAACGATTGTATTATTCAGCGGGGAGCTGGATAAGGCGATTGCTGCATTCATTATTGCGAATGGAGCGGCAGCATATGATCATGAAGTAACTATTTTCTTTACTTTTTGGGGGCTAAATACGCTGCGCAAGGATGAAATCGTGAGCACCAATAAGGGAATGCTCGAAAAAGCCTTTGGCTGGATCATGCCTCGTGGACCCAAAAAGCTTGCACTATCCAAAATGAATTTTGCCGGACTCGGTCCACAGATGATCAAGCATGTCATGAAAAAGCACAATGCGCTTTCCTTGCCGCAGCTTATAGAGTTGGCACGAGAGCAGGGGATCAAGCTCGTCGCCTGTACCATGACCATGGATTTGTTAGGGCTGCAGCAAGAAGAGTTAATCGACGGTTTGGAATATGCTGGTGTAGCCGCCTACTTGGGGGATGCTTCGCAGGGCAAGGTGAATCTATTTATTTAGGGTATCCTATTTATTTTTTTGGTTTATAATATACCTATACGTGTATATGGTAAGTCAAAAAAGGAGTGCATTACTTATGGATTACAATTACAGTGATGAACTGAAAACGCGCCTGAGGAGGATTGAGGGACAGGTGCGTGGGGTACTTCGTTTAATGGATGAAGGAAAATCGTGCAAAGACGTCGTTAGCCAGTTATCTGCTGTACGTAACGCATCAGATAAAGCGATTGCCCAAATTGTAGCAGAGAATCTGCAACGATGTATATTGGAAGAGCAAGAGGCTGGAGGAGACACGGATAAGCTGGTTAAAGAAGCGATTCAGCTTCTTGTGAAAAGTAGATAATCCTGACTCCAGAGTCCAAGCTAGCGGGCAATGATGTCACTATGCACAAAATTACGGGAGCTGGCATATTGCCTTTAACCAGCCACATATATTGGACGTGGTTAAGAGTTTTTTGATAAACATCTGAAATTCTAAGATTATATAATAGCCGTAATTAAAAAGTTCGCTGCCTCTAGTTGGTAGCGGGCTTTTTTAATCGGACAATTTTTGGGAATAACCCCTCTGTTTATGCTGAGGTAGACAGGTGTAAATAACACATAAGGAAAACAACTTCTTCCGGGAGGCCTATTTATGGAGGTATTTGTTACGATTGGTGTCAAATTGATCATCAGCTTTTTTGGCTTGTGGATCATCACTTTTATTACAGGTCGGAAAACACTCAGTCAGTTAACACCACTCGATTTCCTAACATCATTGGTGTTAAGCGAAATTGTGGGAAATACGTTATATGACGATAAGGTAACCATTGGGCAGCTATTGTTTGCTTTGGCACTATGGTGCGCGCTGGCCTACTTTTTTGAAAAGGCGACGACCCGTTTTGTGAAATTTGGCTATATGGCAGAAGGTCGAACAGTGCTGCTCGTGGATAAGGGACAGGTCAATCAAGAAATGCTGGAGAAATATGATATAGAATTTACACAGCTACTTTCCATGCTACGCCAGCAAAATATTTTTTCTCTGCGTGAGGTCTGGTACGCTACGTTAGAGACGAACGGCTCATTGTCAGTCATGCGCAAACCCGAATATGAGCCACCCGCCGCTCAGGATATGGGAATAGATGCACAGCCTGATCTTTTTTCTGTTACAGTCATTGATAAAGGAAAGCTTCTGAACGAATCTATGCGTGGGAAGTCAATCGATATTGAAAAGATTAAAGCTAAGGTGCGAGAGCAGGGATATGATAGTATCGATGAGATTGCCTATGCAGAGTTTAGCGAGGATGGAACACTTTACATCGTGCCGATGAAATAGAAAAAGCACAATAAAAGAGGCTAAATTACGAAGCGGGCTGTTTTTTTAGCTCGGTATTGTTCTTTCTAATAATGAAGCAGCAGTAATTCTTTCAAGCTTCAAAGAAGCTGTGGAGGCCATCTCTGTAATCAAGCCCTCCATTAAATCAGAAAGCAAGTTTTGGTCAATCAGTCCTTCAATATAACAAACGGCAAATTGGCCGGCATGGGTAGGACTTTCGGGAAAATCACGAATAATAAAGTCAGAGCTTTTCCCAAGTTTTAATTTGAGCAAAGATAGAGTCTGTGCTAATGATGGATTTATGGGTTCTGAAGAGGCTTGCTGTTTGGATTTTTCGATATCCTGTGTGTACCTTTTCCAGGTTTCAGAACATTTCTAATCCAACGTGTTAACACATGTGAACCCCCTCTTTTTTTGATAAAGCATATCTTTGCCCTGTAACCCCAAAATATACGTTATTTTTATGAATTGGATACTTAGTGAAAGACATTTGGAAGCCTCATAATTCTCCGAATTTCGCAATCAACCACCACAGGGTCTAGAGGATTTTACATTATAGAATATTTGAGTTCCGGATTGAGGAGACTACCATATATGGGTTTGAAATTTTTCAGAAAGTGGTGATCAGGTTTGAGTTTCTCGGATGATCAGCTTATCTGTCTCCGATTTGAGGGCGAACTAGGGGATTTTGCTAAGGCTGCTGCTCCTCCTATTTATGAGACTGCTCCATTTTTCTTTGATACTTACGAAGATTATGCTGAAGCAGCTAATAATGAAAAGGAGCATTATGTCTATTCGAGGGGAACCAATCCTACCGTTCAGATTGCAGAGCAAATGATTGCTGCGCTGGAAGGTGGGGCGGACTGTAAGTGCTTTGCTTCCGGAATGGCTGCTATCAGCGCCGCGCTAATGTGTAGCTTGTCCGCAGGGGACCATCTGATTTTGGTCGGACACATATATGAGACCTCCGTCAGCCTAGCCCAATATTTAAAGAGGTTCCATATAGACTATACAATCGTACATTCGACTTCTACAGAAGCAGTCGCTAGTGCCATCAAACCGCAGACCCGAGCTATTTTTATGGAGTCTCCTACCTCATTCACATTCGATATGGTAAATATTCAGGAGGTAACTGCGCTTTCCAAAGAGAAGGGTATACGCACAATCATAGATAATTCATGGGCTACACCCCTTTTCCAAAAACCATTGGAATGGGGCGTAGATATCGTTGTTCACTCCGCATCCAAGTACTTGGGTGGTCATAATGATTTAATTGCAGGGGCAGTGATCGCTTCTAAAGAGATAATAAACCGTATGTATGCTGAAGAGTATGAGTTGATTGGCGGCTCGTTGGGCCCTTTTGAAGCCTGGCTACTCATTCGGGGGCTAAGAACACTCCCGCTCCGAATGGAAGCCCATCAGAGAAATGCTTTGTTGGTTGCTCGTTTTCTATCAGATCATCCGGCCATTTCCAAAGTGAATTATCCCGGACTCCCTTCTCATCCACAACATGAGCTCGCATGTAGACAGCTCAAAGGCTATGCCGGATTATTCAGTTTTGAACTAAAGGATTCGACTTATGAGGATATATGTAGAGTGATCAATAAACTGCGACTGATCCGGATCGGTGTATCTTGGGGGTCCATGGAGAGTCAGGTGATCTCACCAAACTACGGCTTCAATAAGCAGAGTCTAAAAAAACAACACATGCCTGAATCGCTTATCCGCTTGGCTGTAGGGCATGAGCCTGCTGAACTTTTGATACAGGATTTAGCTACAGCTTTAAGCTAAACGAACATTTCAGGATTTTTATCATAAAAGCTAAAGCAGCAGCTCATCCAATACATAAAGAGCTTCTGCTTTTCTGATTTATGACGTTTATACCTGATCAACTCTGCACTTCAAGTAGGAGATAAGAGAGTTTCGGTTATTACAGGTAAATCATCGTGTGTTGGAGTATTTTAATAAAAACTACACCGTGTAGAAATACAAATTAGCAAACTGGTAAATATTACAACTTGCCTGATAGGTATACACGTGATAAATTATATATCCAGCCAGTTAAACGGCTGTTGATTTGATCTTTGAAAACTGAACAACGAGTGAGTACGGATTTTGTTTACAAAATCCAACGCTGAGATTTTGGTGCATGCCGTCAGGCTGTATGAAATGGAAGCGAAAATGAGATATTTTATCTCGTCAGTTTCAACATGAGCTTATCGCTCTTTCTATAAACCAACTTCGGTTGGTCTTTAATGGAGAGTTTGATCCTGGCTCAGGACGAACGCTGGCGGCGTGCCTAATACATGCAAGTCGAGCGGGGTTGTGTAGAAGCTTGCTTCTAAACAACCTAGCGGCGGACGGGTGAGTAACACGTAGGCAACCTGCCCACAAGACAGGGATAACTACCGGAAACGGTAGCTAATACCCGATACATCCTTTTCCTGCATGGGAGAAGGAGGAAAGACGGAGCAATCTGTCACTTGTGGATGGGCCTGCGGCGCATTAGCTAGTTGGTGGGGTAAAGGCCTACCAAGGCGACGATGCGTAGCCGACCTGAGAGGGTGATCGGCCACACTGGGACTGAGACACGGCCCAGACTCCTACGGGAGGCAGCAGTAGGGAATCTTCCGCAATGGGCGAAAGCCTGACGGAGCAACGCCGCGTGAGTGATGAAGGTTTTCGGATCGTAAAGCTCTGTTGCCAGGGAAGAACGTCTTGTAGAGTAACTGCTACAAGAGTGACGGTACCTGAGAAGAAAGCCCCGGCTAACTACGTGCCAGCAGCCGCGGTAATACGTAGGGGGCAAGCGTTGTCCGGAATTATTGGGCGTAAAGCGCGCGCAGGCGGCTCTTTAAGTCTGGTGTTTAATCCCGAGGCTCAACTTCGGGTCGCACTGGAAACTGGGGAGCTTGAGTGCAGAAGAGGAGAGTGGAATTCCACGTGTAGCGGTGAAATGCGTAGAGATGTGGAGGAACACCAGTGGCGAAGGCGACTCTCTGGGCTGTAACTGACGCTGAGGCGCGAAAGCGTGGGGAGCAAACAGGATTAGATACCCTGGTAGTCCACGCCGTAAACGATGAATGCTAGGTGTTAGGGGTTTCGATACCCTTGGTGCCGAAGTTAACACATTAAGCATTCCGCCTGGGGAGTACGGTCGCAAGACTGAAACTCAAAGGAATTGACGGGGACCCGCACAAGCAGTGGAGTATGTGGTTTAATTCGAAGCAACGCGAAGAACCTTACCAGGTCTTGACATCCCTCTGACCGGTCTAGAGATAGACCTTTCCTTCGGGACAGAGGAGACAGGTGGTGCATGGTTGTCGTCAGCTCGTGTCGTGAGATGTTGGGTTAAGTCCCGCAACGAGCGCAACCCTTATGCTTAGTTGCCAGCAGGTCAAGCTGGGCACTCTAAGCAGACTGCCGGTGACAAACCGGAGGAAGGTGGGGATGACGTCAAATCATCATGCCCCTTATGACCTGGGCTACACACGTACTACAATGGCCGGTACAACGGGAAGCGAAATCGCGAGGTGGAGCCAATCCTAGAAAAGCCGGTCTCAGTTCGGATTGTAGGCTGCAACTCGCCTACATGAAGTCGGAATTGCTAGTAATCGCGGATCAGCATGCCGCGGTGAATACGTTCCCGGGTCTTGTACACACCGCCCGTCACACCACGAGAGTTTACAACACCCGAAGTCGGTGGGGTAACCCGCAAGGGAGCCAGCCGCCGAAGGTGGGGTAGATGATTGGGGTGAAGTCGTAACAAGGTAGCCGTATCGGAAGGTGCGGCTGGATCACCTCCTTTCTATGGAGAATCGTTTCCTGCAATGGAAACATTCAAATCAGCAGGTACAACGTACCTGCAACTGGATATTCAATTCGGTTCATCACGTTCGTGTGAATGAAATGAATATCCTTAACTTACTCACTCGTTGCTCAGTTTTGAGAGTTCAAACTCTCACATCGGATTTCCAAAATATACTTGTATTCAAGTGTTGAGGAATTTGATATGATGTTTTTCCGGGGTTAAAGCCGGAGAGAATATTGCACCTTGAAAACTGGATACCGAAACGAAATTGCGTTTTAGAATATTCCTTTAAGCTGATCTTGTGTAAACAAGTGAAATAAAGGTAGCAGGTAAGGAAAGATCTTTTGCCTTTGGCAAAAATCATTCTTTATCGAACATCGACATTTTCTTTCTTTGAAAGAAAAGTCTAGGTTAAGCTACAAAGAGCACACGGAGGATGCCTAGGCGCCAGGAGCCGACGAAGGACGTGGCGAACAACGATAAGGCCTCGGGGAGCTGTAAGCAAGCTTTGATCCGGGGATGTCCGAATGGGGAAACCCGGCTGTCTTCATCGACAGTCACTTTCTGCTGAATACATAGGCAGAATAGAGGCAGACCAGGGGAACTGAAACATCTAAGTACCCTGAGGAAGAGAAAACAATAGTGATTCCGTCAGTAGCGGCGAGCGAACGCGGATTAGCCCAAACCAAGGAGCTTGCTCCTTGGGGTTGTGGGACGTCTCACATGGAGTTACAAAGGAACCGGTTAGATGAAGAGGTCTGGAAAGGCCCGCCAGAGAAGGTAAAAGCCCTGTAGTTCAAAACTTGTTCTCTCCGAGACGGATCCCGAGTAGTGCGGGGCACGTGAAACCCCGTATGAATCCGGCAGGACCATCTGCCAAGGCTAAATACTCCCTGGCGACCGATAGTGAAGCAGTACCGTGAGGGAAAGGTGAAAAGCACCCCGGAAGGGGAGTGAAATAGATCCTGAAACCGTGTGCTTACAAGAAGTCAGAGCCCTATTTATGGGTGATGGCGTGCCTTTTGTAGAATGAACCGGCGAGTTACGTTCCCGTGCAAGGTTAAGGTGAAGAGCTGAAGCCGCAGCGAAAGCGAGTCTGAATAGGGCGAATGAGTACGTGGACGTAGACCCGAAACCGGGTGATCTACCCCTGTCCAGGGTGAAGGTGCGGTAACACGCACTGGAGGCCCGAACCCACGCATGTTGAAAAATGCGGGGATGAGGTGGGGGTAGCGGAGAAATTCCAATCGAACCCGGAGATAGCTGGTTCTCCCCGAAATAGCTTTAGGGCTAGCCTCGGAAAGAAGAATCGTGGAGGTAGAGCACTGATTGGGTGCGGGGCCCGCAAGGGTTACCAAGCTCAGTCAAACTCCGAATGCCATAGATTTAGTTCCGGGAGTCAGACAGTGAGTGCTAAGATCCATTGTCGAAAGGGAAACAGCCCAGACCATCAGCTAAGGTCCCCAAGTGTGTGTTAAGTGGGAAAGGATGTGGAGTTGCACAGACAACCAGGATGTTGGCTTAGAAGCAGCCACCATTGAAAGAGTGCGTAATAGCTCACTGGTCGAGTGACTCTGCGCCGAAAATGTAACGGGGCTAAACACACCACCGAAGCTATGGCTTGATGCATTGCATCAGGGGTAGGGGAGCGTTGAATGCGGGTTGAAGGTGTACCGTAAGGAGCGCTGGACTGCATTCAAGTGAGAATGCCGGTATGAGTAACGAAAAGATCTGTGAGAATCAGATCCGCCGAAAGCCTAAGGGTTCCTGAGGAAGGTTCGTCCGCTCAGGGTAAGTCGGGACCTAAGGCGAGGCCGATAGGCGTAGTCGAAGGACAACAGGTCGAAATTCCTGTACCACCGTAATCCGTTATGAGCAATGGGGTGACGCAGTAGGGTAGTGACGCGGACTGATGGATGTCCGTCTAAGCAGTGAGGCTGATGTGTAGGCAAATCCGCACATCGTTAAGGCTGGGCTGTGATGGGGAGCGAAAATTGTAGTAGCGAAGGTCATGATCTCAGACTGCCAAGAAAAGCCTCTAGCCAGGAGAAGGTGCCCGTACCGCAAACCGACACAGGTAGGCGAGAAGAGAATTCTAAGGCGCGCGGAAGAACTCTCGTTAAGGAACTCGGCAAAATGACCCCGTAACTTCGGGAGAAGGGGTGCCTCGGTAGGGTGAATAGCCCGAGGGGGCCGCAGTGAAAAGGCCCAAGCGACTGTTTAGCAAAAACACAGGTCTGTGCGAAGCCGCAAGGCGAAGTATACGGGCTGACGCCTGCCCGGTGCTGGAAGGTTAAGGGGAGTGGTAAGCCCTTCGGGGCGAAGCTATGAACCGAAGCCCCAGTAAACGGCGGCCGTAACTATAACGGTCCTAAGGTAGCGAAATTCCTTGTCAGGTAAATTCTGACCCGCACGAATGGCGTAACGACTTGGGCGCTGTCTCAACGAGAGATCCGGTGAAATTTTAATACCTGTGAAGATGCAGGTTACCCGCGACAAGACGGAAAGACCCCATGGAGCTTTACTGCAGCTTGATATTGAATTTGGGTACGATCTGTACAGGATAGGTGGGAGCCGTAGAATCTTGAGCGCCAGCTTGAGAGGAGGCATCCTTGGGATACCACCCTGATCGTATCTAGGTTCTAACTTGGTACCGTGATCCGGTGCGAGGACAGTGTCAGGTGGGCAGTTTGACTGGGGCGGTCGCCTCCTAAAGAGTAACGGAGGCGCCCCAAGGTTCCCTCAGAATGGTTGGAAATCATTCGAAGAGTGCAAAGGCAGAAGGGAGCTTGACTGCGAGACCTACAAGTCGAGCAGGGACGAAAGTCGGGCTTAGTGATCCGGTGGTACCGCATGGAAGGGCCATCGCTCAACGGATAAAAGCTACCCTGGGGATAACAGGCTTATCTCCCCCAAGAGTCCACATCGACGGGGAGGTTTGGCACCTCGATGTCGGCTCATCGCATCCTGGGGCTGAAGTAGGTCCCAAGGGTTGGGCTGTTCGCCCATTAAAGCGGTACGCGAGCTGGGTTCAGAACGTCGTGAGACAGTTCGGTCCCTATCTGTCGTGGGCGTAGGAAATTTGAGAGGAGCTGTCCTTAGTACGAGAGGACCGGGATGGACGTACCGCTGGTGTACCAGTTGTTCCGCCAGGAGCACCGCTGGGTAGCTATGTACGGAAGGGATAAGCGCTGAAAGCATCTAAGCGTGAAGCCCCCCTCAAGATGAGATTTCCCAGTATGTAAGACCCCTTGAAGACGACGAGGTAGATAGGTTGGGGGTGGAAGTGCAGTAATGCATGGAGCTGACCAATACTAATCGGTCGAGGGCTTATCCTAAGATAAAACGCAAATGAGTTTCGGATCCAGTTTTCAGGGTGTAAGTTTTGTGTTGTATAGGCTCAAGTAGCTTATATGAAACAAGTGAACACACAGCATTTGGCGATGCTGATTCCTGAAAAAGAATTTGCGCAGCAAATTCATGTTTGGTGGCGATAGCGGAGGGGTTCCACACGTACCCATCCCGAACACGACCGTTAAGCCCTCCAGCGCCGATGGTACTTGGACCGCAGGGTCCTGGGAGAGTAGGACGTCGCCAAGCAAATACAAGTATGACGTTAACATAAAAAACCGCGATTATCGCGGTTTTTTTGTTTTCAAAAAGATATGCTTGTCAAAAATCCAGTATGAATCCCCTAAGTCAAGACAAGTAAGACAAAAATAACACAGTTTTGTTTTTGAAAAAACCATGTTAAACTTTTCTCTTAGAAATAAATGTACTTTCTGAGGTGAGTTGAAGTGTTGGAACGTTCTATGGGGAATACAAGGGAATTACACAAAGGAAAGGGAGTGATTAAAAAAGAAAAGGAGATTATAAATGAGCACTTATCAAGCAGTTATTAGTGATGGATTTGAGCTGAAATATGCTATAAGAGGTAACGGAAGACCGATATTGGTGATCGGCAGTAGTGTATATTATCCTCGCTTATTTTCAGACCATTTATATAAAAAGTTTCAGTTTATTTTTCTGGATCATAGAGGGTTTGCAAAACCGACTCGAGCTTTAAAACCAGAAGACTATACTTTGGATAAAGTTATTAATGATATAGAAACAGCAAGACAATGCCTTCATCTAAATGAATTTATCATATTAGGACATTCCGGGCATGCTTTTATGGCTTTAGAATATGCTAAACAATACCCGGACTATGTTCAAAAAGTGGTACTTTTAAATTCAGCACCTACAAACAGCCAAGAAAGACAACGGCAAAGCTTTTCTTTCTTTAATGAAACGGCCAGTTCAGAAAGAAAGGAACGTTTTGAAAAGGACATTGTTTTATTAGAGGAAGATATCAAAAGAGACCCTGATAGAAGATTTGTTCACATGTGTATACGTATGGGAGCTCAAAGCTTTTATGATTATGCCTATAATGCGGCCTACACGTGGAATGATGTATATACGAACATGCCTATCATTGATTATTTATGGGGAGAAGTATTCGGAAACATGAATTTGATACAATCCTTAGCGGATATCCATAAATCCGTATTTATTGGTTTGGGAAGGTATGATTATTTGGTTGCGCCAGTTTCTTTATGGGATAGGGTCGATGACACCTACGAGAACGTGAAAAAAGTGGTTTTTGAATATAGTGGGCATAACCCGATGTTTGAAGAACCTCATTGTTTTGATCAAACATTAGCCGAATGGATAAATGAAGATCACTAGGATTCTTGCTAAATCATCTCTTAGATGCTCAGTGGCCCGTAAAATGAGAATCACCTTCATTTTACGGGCTTTCTTATTGAGCGTTATTTATCTTTTGCACCGATGACAAAATACTATGATTTTGTTATTAGTGACTTGACGGCTTAACTAGGTTCTGTATAATAACCGAAAGGAAATAATGTATTGTTAGTTTTTTGTTGTACTTCTATCTGGAACAGCTCAAAGGATCAAGCGGACTGAACAATTTAGTAAAGCAATGATATGGAGGTCGTTATGAAATACGAAATTATTTTGTTTGATGTTGATGACACGCTGTTTGATTTTAAAATGGCAGAGAGTCATGCGCTACATAATACGTTTGCCCAATTTGGATTGCCGCAAGGGGCCACGGAGTATAAATCCAGCTATGATGAAATCAACAGTTCGTTGTGGCGAGAGGCAGAGGAAGGACATATTACCTCGGCACAGCTACGGGTCGAGAGGTTTAAGCGATTATTTACTGTTCATGGTCTAGACTTCAATCCAGATGCCTTTAGTGCTGCTTATTTACGTTATTTGGGTGAAGGTGCTTTTTTGATGGACGGAGCGATTGAATTATGTAATGTACTATCCGACTGTCGTTTGGCGATCATTACGAATGGAATCAAAGAGGTGCAAACCTCCAGAATTCAGCTTTCGCCGCTGCGTGATGTGTTTGAGCAGGTAATTATTTCAGAGGAAGTGGGTTGTCAAAAGCCGCACCCTGGTATTTTCGATTACGCATTTACCAATTTGGCCATCTCAAATAAAAGTAAGGTCCTCATGGTCGGCGATTCTTTAACCTCTGATATTCAAGGAGGGAACAAATACGGAATTGATACCTGTTGGTTCAACCCTTCCAGAAAAACAAATACGTCTGGGATTCAACCTACTTATGAAATAACAAGTTTGATGGAGCTGCCGAATAGTGTACTTTCAAAGTATCCCGTACTGAATCATACATCGGCTGAAATTAGATGAATAATGTCGAAATCAGAAGGCCGGAAATTAAGGATATCGAAAAGTTAAATGAATTGTTTAGAGTTGTGATTACAGACACGTTTGCTAAAGAAGGCATTGGTCATATGCTGGAAGACATAGAGGAGGAAATTGATACTAAGAGGTTATATTTGGAAAGTGACTTGGAGAGTCACGGTGAGCAGCGATATTTCTTAATCGCTGTAGATGGGAATCAAATAATGGGTTCTATTGAATATGGACCAGTAAGTCAACTAATAAGTAAATCTACCAGTGATACATTTAAAAAGTTATGCGAGGTAGGAACTGTATTTGTTCACCCTGACTACCAGAAGATTGGGGTAGGGAATTTATTGTTGAAATCAATGTATTTGGCGCTGAAGAATAGAGGAGTAGAAGAATTTTGTTTAGATAGTGGATATCGTATTGCGCAGAAAATATGGAAAAAGAAATTTGGAACTCCTGATTATTTATTAAAAGATTATTGGGGAGCAGGCTCTGATCATATGATATGGAAAATCAAAGTCAAGGATGCTATTAAATGATCAATTGCTTGGTTGGCAATCTCTTGTGTGTCTTTAATCTACAGGGACCAAAGTTATAAAACAAGGCAGGCCGGAAAATCGGACTGCCTTGTTTTAATTTTTTCATCGATATTCACCGTTGCTAACTGCATTTGTTATTAGTTGGAGATAGCTTTAAGGCGGAAGGTAGAGCTGGCGAAATCTCCAGAGAGATCCGAGACAACAAGCCCAATTTTCATTAGGCGGTCACCTCCAAAAATTTCGCCATCAAATGCTACGCAGAAGGGGGAACCGCCATCTTTCACTAAGGTATTACCCGCATGGACTGGTGTGTTGCCCGTCGCTCCGTGTTCGATTATATACTTTTTATCTGGGTCAAGTCCTTTTAGAGTTAGTCGCCGGATGGGCCCATTCGGTTCAGCTAGTACGCGGAAGTAAGCGACAAAAGCTTCGGACTGGTCCTCGCTAACGAACATCCAGGCCGTATCGCCTCGGCCTTCAAATGGACTAAGGAGTCGATACATATCTCCCTGCTGTACGAGGGAACGAATTTCCTTATACTGGGCAATTTGTTTGGCAGCGAGCTCCTTTTCTTCATTTGTAAAGGCAGTTAGGTCAAGTTCGTAGCCAAAATTTCCGCTCATTGCCACGTCGCCGCGTATAGCGAGGGAGGTGATTCGCCCCACCTGGTGATTTGGTACGTTCGATACGTGTGCGCCCATGGTACTGGCTGGATACACGATGCTTGTGCCGTACTGGATAGCCAATCTTTCAATGGCATCGGTATCGTCACTGGTCCATGTCTGCGGCATATAGTAGAGCATTCCGGGATCGAATCGTCCGCCGCCTCCGGAACAGCTTTCGAACAAGATGTCCGGGAACTGAGAGGTCAGACGTTCCATCAGATCGTAAAGTCCGAGCATATATCGGTGCGCAGTTTCCTTTTGACGTTCACTAGGAGCGGTAGCCGAAGCAATCTCCGTCATATTACGGTTCATGTCCCACTTGACATAAGTAATTGGAGCGATCGAGAATACGGAGCTAAGTGTCTCATACAAGTAGTCACATACTTCCTTGCGGGAGAGATCGAGCACCAGTTGGGATCGGCCTTCCGTCCGCCGCCGGCCTTCTGCATGCAGGCACCAGTCGGGATGGCTGCGGTACAGTTCACTATCCGGTGAGACCATTTCCGGCTCAACCCACAAGCCAAACTGTAATCCTTGTTCATTAACCCGTTTTGCCAGGTCAGCAAGCCCGCCAGGCAGCTTGCGACGGTCTTCAAACCAGTCTCCAAGCGAACTGTCATCGTTGTCGCGCTTACCAAACCAACCGTCATCTAGAACAAAGAGCTCAATTCCAAGGGGTCCTGCTTCCTTGGCAATCGCTTCGATTTTGTCGGCGTCGAAGTCGAAATACGTGGCTTCCCAATTGTTCACGAGAATCGGACGTTCTTTGTCACGGTAAGCCCCTCGGCACAGACGTGTGCGATAGAGTCGGTGATAGGTGCGTGACATGCCTCCAAGACCTTCTTCGGAAAAGACCAATACAGCTTCAGGGGTCTGGAATGACTGACCCGACTCAAGCCGCCAGGAGAAGTCAAAAGGATTGATTCCGATACTTACACGAGTCTGATTGAACTGCTCTACTTCCGCCTGTGCGACGAAGTTGCTGCTGTAGATTAGACTGAAACCGTACACATCCCCACGGTCTTCAGTCGCATCAGGACGAAGCAATGCCAGAAATGGATTCATTTGGTGACTGCTGGATCCCCGTCTGCTCTCGAGTCGAATGGAACCAGGTCCGAGATCGCGTCGTTGGATATGTCTTTCCCGAACCCAGGCTCCAGGTAAGTAGAGAGCTTGGTAGTTGGAATCGGCGAAGTCGACTGAGGCGCTCATGGCATGTTCAATATTTATGGTAGCGCTTCCCTTTTGTTCAAAAAGAGCAGACCTAGCAATAGCACTGTGATTCGCAAATACAGTATAGAGCAGTGTAGTCTTAAGCCCAGAGTATGGATCTTCAAGGATCAAAAAGAGGGTTGTGGCTTCATCATCCGATTCGGTATAGACGGAAGGAAGTCCCTCGAGCTTTGGTTTACCCGGTTCAATACGGTAACCACTATATTTCAGCTCCGTAGTCCGAGTCCCGTCCGCAAGTGCAACCTGGTAAGCTGGTTGACGAAAGTCGCTTGTTCCATACTGGGGGTATTCCTGAGGAAGCGTGTCCAAAGAAATTGTACGGCTGGAAGAAACGGGAGTGGGAGAGAAGGAGCAACGCTCCCTAAGCTCCAGTATACTTGCGAGACTTTGGTCATGATGAAGTTGAGCTCCCCAATAGACATGTGCGGGATATCCTTCTACAAGCTGGATAATATAGCTGCAATCCTTGGACTGCAAATGAAACAAACCAAGCGTCTCGTTAACATGAATGTTCATGATATTCACTCCTTAGGGGGTTATCATTATTGTTTTACGTAAGGATACTGATCAATGACAATAAGACTCTCAAGTACTGATTTTAGCCTTTTTTGCATGAACTCTCCCGAATGACAAGCTTAGTCCCGATCACGCTATACGCAGGTGGTTCACGCCCCTCAAACCGTTCAGAGAGCAGTTGCACGGCAGCCTTTCCCATCTGTTCAGGATAGGCACGGACGGTGGTTAGCGGAGGCTGCACGAAGGCTGCCATCTCAATGTCGTCGAAGCCGACAACAGCCATATCTTCGGGTACCTTGACTCCATGTCCATGAAGGGCGCGGAGGGCACCAATAGCGAGCGGATCGCTTGCAGCGAAGCAGGCCGTCGGTCGTTCCTGTTGGGTTAGAAGTTCGTTCATCATGAGATAACCATCCGCGGTACTCCAGGCACCTATACGGACGAATTGAGGATTGTACAATCCCTGTTCCCGCATGAATCGTTCAAAATAATGCGCTCTTCGCTCACCGTCGCTCTTACCGCCGATAAATCCGATTTGTCGGTGGCCAAGCTCAAGTAGATGTCCGAGTGCCTGATCAACAGCTTGCCGGAAATGAAGTCGTACAGAATCATACTCCAGCTGTTCATGGTACTGGTCGACAAGGACAATGGTGTTCTTGTCAGGATGAAGTTTGAATACCTCTTCAGGATCAACGCCGCCCACAACAATCAGACCGTCCGCCTTCTGCAGGGTGCCGATGGATGAGCGGCCTCGCAAGGTCTGGCCCAACGTCAGTCCAAGCTCTTCACAGCGCAGTTCGATTCCACGGCGGATCGAGGCGTAATACGGATCGTCTCTTTCCTCCTCAATAGAACACCACAGCAGGAGGGAGACCGTTTTCCCGGCACGTTCCGTATTCTGCTTTAATTGCCTCAGCCGGGTAGGCTTATACCCGAGTTGCTCGGCAACCCCAAAAATTCTGTTTTTAGTGTCTGGGCTTACGGACAGTGACAGATCGTTATTTAAAACCCTTGAAACGGTTGCGGCAGACACACCCGCTTCGCGGGCAATGTCTTTAATGGTTGCCAAAAGAGCTCACACCTTTTTAGTTAATAATTTTACTAAAAATCGACTTTATCCTAACACATCTCTAAAGCACTTTCAAGAAGAACGGTTGAATTTTTTTAACTTTATTTTTGATCTACTACTGTAGAGATTGTTTGTGTTAACATGATGAATATTCTCTTGATGAGGGAGGGGTCCTAGTTGAATATTCTGTCACTAGCTCGTAAGTGGTTTGGTCGACTTCGCTTTAAAAGCAAGGTTATAACGGTATTTCTTCCGCTAATTATTATTTCTCTGCTTGTTCTTGGACTGTTGTCCAACCAACTTTTCAGCCGTTCTTTGATAGAGCAAACCACCAGTAATGTTGTCGATGAGTCTCAGCTTATCTTGTCTAGGACCGATTACATATTCAGGAGTGTGGAAACGGCGGCCAATATTATGGTCACGAATATTAACCGGATGTATGATTCATACGGTGTCAAACCTGATACTGCCATGGAGCCTATTCAGTTTGAAAACTTGATGCAGAGCCGCCTATCCAT
The DNA here is from genome assembly GCF_038592955.1 of Paenibacillus sp. FSL H8-0168. NCBI lineage: Bacteria > Bacillati > Bacillota > Bacilli > Caryophanales > Paenibacillaceae > Paenibacillus > Paenibacillus sp. FSL H8-0168. The sequence goes on from NZ_CP151948.1 coordinate 2,781,012, forward strand.
TGATTTGTCAATCTTTCGTGAGGTGGATGCCGCTGTATTCATTGATAATGAAGGGACGATTTTCGCCTCTTATACCGAAAGCGGGGATGATCGTAAGATCTATAGCATGCTTAAGCGGATAAGGGAATCCGAAAGTTATGGACAAGCCCTCTGGTTTGATATGGAGAAGAGGGATTTCCTAACACCAGATCCGAGCTCTCCCGTTTTGACGCTGGGGAAGACGGTCATTAATATAGACACCGGCGAACCCTATGGAACGCTTTTTCTGTTAGTGAAGGAAGAAGGTTTGTCCGATTACTTTCGTTCCAGCGATCCAGATGCACCCAAATCTTATTATTTTTTAGATAACGAAATGCGCGTGGCTGTGGCAGAAGACAATGAGATGTTGATGAATCCGGTGAATCCACAGCTGGGTGAGGCCATCCAACGTTGTGCACCTAATGCATCCCATGGAACGTGCTCATTCGAGTATGAGGGCAATCTGGTAACGGTCACGGATTACAACCGGATGGATTGGAAGTTGGTCAATATTGTTTCACTTAGCCTGCTTACGGCTGATGTCCGGAAAAATGTTAGGCTGTCGCTCTTAATCGGCGTGTTATGCCTTATTTTTTCCTGGCTGGGCGCTAGCTTTCTATCTAAAATGGTCGTTAGCCCTCTCGAACAACTAACTAGGGCCATGCGGACTGTTGTAACCGGTGACTTGCAATCGGTTACAACAGTCCGCACAGAGGATGAGATCGGTACCATTGCTGAAGCGTTTAATTTTATGATAAGACGAGTTCGGGAGCTGCTGGATGAGGTAAGGCAGGAACAGAACCGTAAGCGTGAATATGAACTTGCACTGATAAGTGCCCAAATTAAACCGCATTTTCTGTACAACACTTTGGATACCATTTATGCACTCAATGAGTTAGATCGGAATGAGGAGGCTAGAGATACCACAAAAGCGCTGGCAGATTTTTATCGAATGGTGCTGAACAAGGGACGGGAATTAATCACTTTAGAAAAGGAAGCTCAGATTACTGATGATTACCTGACGATTCTGCAAATCCGTTATCCCGATGTGTTTCGCTATGAAGTGGATATCCCTCCCGAGCTTGCAGGTACACCGATCCCGAAGCTCTCGCTTCAGCCACTTGTCGAGAATTCGATTTACCATGGTCTTAAGAAGAAAGAAACAAAAGGTTTTATCCGTATTTTTGCCTTTAAACAGGGCGATAAGGTGATCGTTCGGGTGCAGGACAACGGTGTGGGGATGGATGAATTCCAAGTTCAGACTATCATGTCCAGACATTTACCGAAAGAAGGAATACGATCAATCGGTACCTACAGTGTTCAGCAACGACTGAGCCTGTATTTTGGCGAGGAGTATGGGATATCCGTGCAAAGTGTGCTCACGGAGGGAACAACTGTTGACCTGTTGCTGCCGATGCTGCCAAAGGGGAGTGAACACCAAGATGTATAAAGTGATGATTGTCGATGATGAACCGCTGTTCCGAGACTTTCTGCGTATTAAGATAGATTGGGAAAGTCATGGCTTTCGGGTTTGCTGCGAAGCAAGGAACGGCCAGGAAGCACTTCAGGAAGCAGAGCGGCATCAGCCGCATCTCGCCCTCGTAGATATCAATATGCCCTTTATTGACGGAATTGAATTAGCCGAGAGGTTGAAAGTCAAGTTCGAACGCATCGTTATTGTATTCATATCCGGACATAACGAATTTGAATACCTACAGAAGGCGGTTCGAACCGGAGTACAGGATTATTTGTTGAAGCCGTTCAATGCAGAAGAAATGCTCTCGATGTTGGAACGTATTAAGCCGAAACTACCGGTGTTTCCACAAGAGAGCGAAAGTACCGAGTGGGGTAAGCATGGTAGCGAAGCGTTGCACGGCAGAGCAGGTATGCCTGATTTGGGCCATCTGCGTGATGCGGTCGTGCTAGACCTCCGAATGAAAGACAGTGAAACGTTAGAGGAGGTCCGTAAGGCAATCCGGCAGCTTAGTATATACAAGTGGGGGGATGAATACGCAGATGCGATGCTTATGGGAATCGTATCTCTAGCACTTTCCTTTGCAAGTGAACGCGGCATTCCTTATGATCGGCTATGGGATGAAGGAGGGAATAAATCTCCTTACGACCGGCTGCGGGAGTTGGATTCCTGGGAGGCTGCTGAAGATTGGATGCTCGCCCTATACCGCAAGCTGATCCAGCTGATGGAGAATATGCGTCCTACGAAGGCATCCAATTTGTTTGCGGCGGCGATCAATTATATCGAGGAACATTATGCAGACACAGAGTTGTCTGCTGAGCAGGTTTCGTGCGGAGTTTTCGTCGATCCCAGCTATCTCCGCCGCGTTTTTCGCAAGGAGTCTGGCTTCTCCATAGTGGATCATATTACACACATCCGGATGAAGAAGGCCAAGGAGCTTTTGCTGTATGGAAATCGGAAGCTGTCAGAAATCGCTGAAAGTGTTGGATACAGTGACCCCAATTATTTCGGCAAATGCTTCAAGAAACGCTTTGGCATGACACCGACTGAATATGAGCAACTTAAAAAAAGGTAGCGCCTTTCCTAAGAGGCAGGACAAATCGATTTAAGCCTGGCGGTTTTCCTATATATGGAGAACCGCTACTCTATTTGTCCCGTTTTTTACTGATTAAGCCCGTTTTATTCCTTAATCAAAAAAAGAAGCGGCAGTATACTGTAGTCATGCAAATGAAAGCGTAATCATAAAACACACTGCATGAGGGGGATTAAACACATGAAAAAAACTTACAGAAGTTGGAGTGCAGCTTTGCTAGTGCTCACCATGTCTATTGGATTGGTCGCTTGTGGCGAAGATAACTCGACCTCTTCCAAGAGCGAGGCAGAGGCCGGTACGATCAAATTGAAGGTGTATGCGCAGCATTTTGATGACGATACCATAAAGCCGTTCGATTATGCGGTGGAAGAACTCAAAAAGAAGATACCAAACGTAGAGATTGAACTGGATCCTGCCGTGCAGGATGGAGGCCAGAAGCTGAAAACCTATGCGGCAACGGGAAACATGCCAGACATCTATTTAGCGGATTGGTCTGTTCTGCAAACTTTCGCAAAATCGAAAAATGTTGAGGTGCTGGACAACTATGACACAACGGCCGAATTCAAGAAGAATCTTAACCCGGGTGTTGAATCGCGTTTGGTAGCTCCAGACAATCATGTATATGCTTATCCCGAAACCGGTATAGAATTCCAAATGATCTATTATAACAAGTCAATTTTTGAGAAGGTCGGAATCAAAACACCGCTTAAGACGATTGACCAGATGGCCGATGCAGCGAAAAAGTTGAAAGCCGCAGGTTATGTACCTATGTCAATATTTGCCAAGGAAAAATGGATAACGACCGCTTTTTATAATGGACTGGTTACAAGGGAGCAGCCACATGGATTCGGAGCACTTGATCAGAAAGGTGTAATAGCATTGCCGAAAGCATTTGTAACAGCGGCTCAGCAGATGAAGCAATTGCAGAGAGCCGGATTGTTCGATGCCAACGCCACGAATACCAATTATGATCAGGCATCGTCCTTATTTTATCAAGGGAAGGCTGCTATGTTCGTGAACGGACAATGGGAAATTTACAGTTCACAAGAAAAGCTGGGCGACCAGGTTGACTGGATGTACTGGCCTGCAAAGGATGAAGCAACCTACGAGAATTCCAAATATTTCATAGACGGCTCGGGTTCACCACAAGGTTACGCAGTATCACCGAGTAGCAAAAACAAGGAAACAGCTGTAAAGGTAGCGGCCTTCCTTGCCACAAAGTCAGCCGAGTACAGATACACCCAACTTGGAAGTCCAATTGTTTCGCAGAAAGTGGATAAGCCAATGGCCTCTAATGTCCCAGCAATGATGCAGCGAGTCGTCAAAGAGTTGCTGCCAAACGCGCAGGAATATGCTCAACTTCTGAGCAATACAAAAATTCAGAACACCATTAATGACAATACTCAAAATTTAATGGTAGACAATTTCTCTGAACAGGATTTTGTGAACAATTTGAATAGTACATTGGAAAAAGAAAACTGAGAATTCAGGGATTCGGCAACCCTTGGCGGATAAGTCGTTGGGGGATGCTGTTCCAAATATAAGGGGTGGAAGCAAGACATGAATAAATATTTGGGGAACAAATCGGCGCTCGCACTGTTTCTCCTCCCTGCTTTGATACTGTATAGCGTGATACTGATATATCCCGTTCTGCAAACTGTTCTTCGCAGCTTTTATGATTGGGACGGCCTGAGTACGCTGACCTTTTCGGGACTGAGTAATTATCGGGAACTGTTCTCCGATCCTCTACTTGCTACTTCGCTTAAGAACGGATTAATCTTTGCCATTGTGCTGGCGGTCTTTCAGATCGGACTGGGAACACTATTAGCGCTAATCTGTGCGGACCCGCGCACACGCGGGCGAAAAATACTGAAAACGTCTTATTTTATCCCAGTTGTCTTATCGGTAACCGTGGTGTGCCAGCTGTGGATCGCAATCTATGACCCAACTAACGGATTGATCAACCGGCTGTTTGATCTCTTGAACATCCCTTATCAGCAAAATTGGCTAAGCTCCCCGACAGCATCGATTATTGCCATCGCCTTCGTTAATGCCTGGCAGTTTATGGGGTATCAATTCGCGCTGCTATATGCAGGAGTTAAGTCAGTACCCGAGGACTACTTTGAAGCCGCCACGATTGACGGCTGCAGCAAATGGAGAGCGCACTGGCATGTCACACTTCCTCTGATGAGGGAAACTTACAAATTCTGCTTTATTATTGCGATTACCTCTGGAATTGGGGCCTTTGTGCAGATGCTGATTATGACAAATGGTGGCCCCGGCACTACAAACTATACAATGACATTCATGATTTACCGCTATGCTTTCATGGAAAGCAACTATGGGTATGCATGTGCTGTATCCGTGCTGCTTGTACTAATCTCACTATTGGCAACTGTAGTCATCAATAAGCTGTTCGACCGCGGACAAACCGCCTGATAAGGCGTGTATCGAAAAGGAGAACGAAATGAGTAAAACCGCTTTGAGCAAGTTCAGACAAGCTGTTCTGCAGATACCGCTGTGGTTGTATTTTATTGTTTCGGTCTACCCGTTGTTCTGGATGGTTTCCTACTCGTTCAAGAACAACGATGAGATCTTTGTCTCTAATCCATTTGGACTGCCGACGCATTTTCGTTACGAGAATTACATTAATGCCTGGACGCAGTTTAATATTCCCCGTTACTTTCTGAACAGTCTGGTCGTATCAACGATTTCGACTCTGTTCATCCTTTTACTGGCTCTGATGTTTGCCTTCGCAGTGGCTCGTATGAGATGGAGGTTTCGTTCTGCCGTTCGGACTTATATGATCATAGGAATGTTTATGCCACTGCAGGTTATCATGATACCGCTGGCGATTCTGGTTCGCGATTTTCATCTTACCAATACGTATGGAGCTCTTATTCTTCCTTATATCGCAATTGGCCTTCCTTTCTCGTCCATGATTTTTTACGGATTTCTTATAGGAATTCCTAAGGAGATTGAAGAGGCGGCATGCATGGATGGAGCTAATATTTATAGACTGTTCCTGAAAATCATTTTGCCACTTGCATTGCCCGCAATTGCGACGGTGGCCATTTTTCAATTCTTGAACAACTGGAATGAGTTCACTTTGGCCTATATTCTAATTTCTGATGAAAATATGAAGACATTACCACTCGGATTGCTTTTCTTCCAGGGTTCCTACAGCACGGATTGGGGAGCCATGGGAGCTGTTATGACTATGGCCTCCTTACCGATGGTACTCGTCTATCTGTTCTTGAGTGAACAAGTGGAGCGGGCGATGACGGTAGGTTCGGCTGTAAAAGGATAGAAAGGATAGAAAGGATAGACTGCCCGGGGTTGAGAATCAGAAAAAGATTCTCAACCCCGGGCAGTTTTGTTATGTACATACGTTAGTTCAATCCGACGATGGTCTGTAGGTAATCAGAAACCTTACAGCAAAGAAATGTTTTAGTAAGTTTAAACTACTGCTCGCTATGACGAAGCTGATTATGATGGTAATAGTTAGGCAAGGAAAGAAGTGAGCAGAATTTGAAAGATCCAAAGCAATGTTTCAATGAAACATTAAAACTCGTAAAAGGACCATTATAACAGTAACAATAACTTACCAACTTCAATCGAAATAGAAGCGATAAGCATTAATATGGATATTAAAGATCTGGAGGATCTATATTTATTTTGTAAATCAGAACTCTTGGGCTATCTTTTGAGAAATATTGCATAACAAACAGGATGCTGAAGATTTATTGCATGAATGCTTTATTCAGTCGAATTCTCTTGATGGCAAGTAATGACGAGCAAAGAACTACTTGAATTGCGTCTAGTTCAAGAATACTCCATAAAAGAAACGGCTAGAATTTTAGACAAAAGTGAAAGCTCTGTGAGGTCTTCGCTACACAGAGCTCAAAACGCATTAAATTAAGATATATTTCCTGAACTGATTTGGATGAAAAGCGGAGTAGACATAGAGTCTGCTCTTTTTTTGCTTGATACAGAGATATAACAATAAGATCGATATTTTCCACCATAATAGATAATAAATATCCCCTTTTTTTGGATTGTTTCTATTTATAATGAAAGCGCACCCATAACAATCAAAGGAGCTGATTTGTTTTGACACGTAACAAACGCTTAAGAAGATTGTCCACCGCCATGTTAACGGTGCCTATGCTCACGATGTTCGCTTCAGGTGCAATGGCAGAGCAGGAATTGAACAGACATAAGCCTCCGGTTTCTACTGGAAGCGGCGTATTTTATGAAATTTATATCAATTCTTTTTATGATTCGAATGGAGACGGACACGGTGATTTGAAAGGAATCACACAAAAACTTGATTACTTAAACGATGGCAAACCCCATTCGGGTAAGGATTTGCAGGTCAGCGGCCTCTGGCTTATGCCCCTAAATCCATCTCCAAGCTACCATAAATATGATGTAACTGATTACTATCAGGTGGACCCGCAGTATGGGAGTCTAAATGATTTTCGCACCTTGATGAAAGAAGCGGACCGAAAGGGCGTCAAGGTGATCATGGACCTTGTTATCAATCATTCGAGCAGCGAGCACCCATGGTTTAAGGAGGCCAGTGCCAACCCACAAAGCAAATACCACAACTATTACGTATGGGCGGATGAGAACACAGATCTGGATGAAAAGGGCTCGTGGGGTCAGCAGGTATGGCATAAGAATCCGAACGGCGAAGGATATTTCTACGGTACATTCTGGTCGGGCATGCCGGATCTGAACTTTGACAATCCCGAAGTCCGCAAAGAAATGATCAAAGTCGGCAAGTATTGGCTGCAGCAGGGTGCAGACGGGTTCCGGCTTGACGCGGCGATGCATATTTTTAGAGGACAGACGAAGGATGGTGCGGATAAGAACATCGCCTGGTGGAATGAATTCCGTTCCGAGATGGAGAAGGTAAATCCAAATGTATATCTGGCAGGAGAGGTATGGGACAAACCGGAGACCATTGCTCCTTATTACGGACCGCTTCACTCCCTGTTTAATTTTGACCTGGGTGGAACGATTTTGAACTCCGTGAAAAACGGCCGGGATCAGGGTATCGCGACATTCGCCGAGAAAACGCTGCAACTGTACAATTCGTATAATAAGGCGGCACTCGATGCTCCGTTCCTGAGCAACCATGACCAGACCCGTGTCATGAGCGAACTGGGCGGGGATGTACGAAAAGCCAAGCTGGCCGCTTCCATTCTTTTGACGCTTCCGGGGCAGCCATTCCTGTATTACGGGGAAGAAATCGGCATGAAGGGAGAGAAGCCTGATGAGTATCTTCGTGAGCCTATGCGCTGGTACAAGGGAGATGGCCCTGGTCAAACGACGTGGGAGAAACCCAAATACAACACAGGCGAGGTATCGGTGGAAGCGCAGCTGAGGGACGATGATTCCTTACTGGAAAGCTATCGCACACTCATCCGTCTGAGGGAAGAACATGAAGCTTTACGCAGCGACAGTCTGCAACCTATACAAGCAGGTTCTGCCAGCGTGACCGCATTTAAACGTACTTCAGGCAAAGAAACAATGTATGTATATCATAACCTGTCTGGAGAGCCGGTTACCTTGCAGATAAAAGATTTCGATAAGGGTAAATGGAAAGTGGTCTTCTCCACCTCAAAGGATGTAAAGGTGAAGAAAGGAACAGTTACAATTCCGGCTTACAGTTCTCTAATTACCGAAGAAGACAGAAAGAGCTGAATATAGGGCAAAATTACCGTTCAGATGAAGCAGGATATATATCTATGAATCCAGTTTGGGGTGTTAACAGCACCCCATTTTTCTATATAAGTTTTGCTGCATACGAATAGAGGATTTAAAACTCTCAGGAGATCAGTTATATGTCAAAAAAACAGTTTTTACAACAGTTGTGTGTTGAACCGGGAAATTACTAGTTTCAACTAGACCACTTCGATGCAAAGCACGCCCCTTAGAGTACACACAGGGAAGGATAAATGACATTCTCCCGTGTATATTCCAAGGGGCATTATTTAATACCCTCAATCATAGTAAAGATCGGACGATTCCATATGATTATAAAGGGAGTATACCTTCCGGTACCTTTCAGCTCTTGCTCTTAGCAAGCAACTGCTCATCGAACGGTAGATTCTCTTTGATCGCCCACAGGTCGTCATAGCTGAGAATCCAGCGATCGGCTCTGGACAGATCCTGCCGGCCGGAGCCGGGGTTGTGAAAGCCGATGCAGTACATTCCTGCACTTTTGGCTGCCTGGACCCCGTTCTGTGAATCCTCAATAACGATGCAATGGGCCGGTGCAATGCCTAGCTGCTCGGCGGCGTATAAGAAGATGTCCGGTGCCGGCTTACCCTGCAATACCTCTTCACCGGTGATTCGAATGTCGAAGTAACGGCCAAGTCCTGTCTTTTCCATAATGAGATCAATCAGCGCCCGTGGAGAGGAAGAGGCCACCGCGACCGGAATCCCTTTCTCTTTCAGCCAGTCCAGCCACCGCTCCAGTCCGTCAATCGCCACAAGGCCCTCGTGCGCAATCATCGTCTGCATCACATTTTTTCGGTGATAGGACAGGGCCTCTTCCACCGTATTGGTGAGCTGATGCCTGTCCAGCACTTGACGCCACATGGATTCGAGTGTCACTCCGACATAGGTGTGATGCTCTTCTTCCGTCATGGGCGCACCGAAATGGGCAAAGGAGCTGCGTTCGACCTCAAAGTAAATCGGTTCGCTGTCTACTAACACACCGTCCATGTCGAAAATGACCGCTTTGACCGGAACGGACGCTGATAGGTCTCCTGTGCATTCATTATTGGTCGGTGTAACATGATGGATGCTCGTCATGTCCATTCTCTCCCTTGTTAGTAGCTAAATTTAGTTGCCGGAGCCATTAGATTGCAGTACAATCTTGATCGCCTGAGACGAAGGCTGAAGTGTCCGCTCGCTGATATTGCATCCAAGCGTCTTAAAGGCTTCATGGTAGTCATCAAGCGGATACGAGTGGGTTATGATTTTTTTGGCGGGAATGATTTGTTGCTCAATCAGGTAATGCGCCGTGGAAAACGTGCCCAGAGAATCAATCGAGCCGATGATTTTAAGGCTACGGTCAACTACCTCTTTCGGATTAAACGAACTTATCCCATCTCTCAGCCCCACCAGCATCAAATACCCGCCGCTCGCAAGCTGGCTTAGTACCTCAGTGCCGACCACTCCTGTGGTATCCACAATCATGTCCACCTGATTTTTTAACGGAGCCAGCTCATGAATGGCCGACTCCAGTGTGGCGTGCGCGGACCACCGTTCGGGAGCAATAGAATCCGCTATAGCGAGCCGTTCCTCCGAGATGTCAACAAGGCAACCAGTTATGCCTTTCGAAGCAAGAGCATAACTGTACAGAATCCCGATCGGACCTGCGCCTAAAATAACGGTTGTGAAGTTCGGCAGCAGGTGAATCTGGTTGATTCCGGTCAGCATACAGCTCAGCGGTTCGGTCAGCGTCGCTTCTTCGTAGCTGATATGGTCCTTCAGCTTGTACAAAAAACGGTCCTCAGTCACATAATAATCGGTGAACGTACCGTCGGCGCTGACTCCGGTCTCGGTTACGGATTTGTGTGTGCAATGATTCTGTCTTCCTGTCCGGCACATTTCGCATTGGCCGCAGTAGTATGTTGGATCAATCACCACCCTGTCCCCAGGCTGCAGTGAACTGACGGCTGATCCTACAGCGATCACATCCCCCGCTGATTCGTGGCCCAAGATAGTGGACGGAACGGCATGATATTTGCCACTAATGATACCTAGGTCCGTACCGCATACGCCTGTCGCCCGAATTCGGACGAGTACATCGTTATCTTTTTTTATCTCCGGGATAGGTCTTTCCTCAAGTGCGACATCCCAAGCCGATTTGTATACCAGTGCAAGCATAAATAGTCCTCCTTTTGCCTGTTAGGCAGATGGTTAGTGAAGGGTGGTCAGAACAGCGTCAAGCCGCTTGGCAATTTCGACAATTTCATCTTCCGTAGCCGTGAGGGAAGGTCTCACTTTGACCACATTGCCGTAACCGTAACGGGAGCCTCTGAGAATCAGCTGCTGTTCGGCAAAAGCGCGGTCGATAATCGCATTGCTCTTAACTGCGTCTGGGGCATTATCCTCATCGACAATTTCCAGTCCCCACATCAAGCCGACTCCGCGAGCCTCACCAATGATGCAATCGTGCTTGTCGGCCATCTCCGTCAGCAGGGTTCCGAGCAGGCTTCCTTTGGACCGAACGGCTTCCAGAAAACCGGGTTCAGATACAACCTCTAGCGTGGCTTTGGCTGCCGTAACCGAGATTAGATTGCTACCTGAGGTGAAGGAGTGCTCGTGCTTCTCGAGGACATTAAGACGAGACTGCATCAATACCGCTGCTACTGGTACACCAATGCCGCCGAGACCCTTAGCGAGAGTAATGATATCTGGTTGGATATCAAATAGCTCACTTGCGAACATGTAGCCTGTCCGCCCAATCCCGGTCTGCACCTCATCAGCGATTAGGATCAGTCCGTACTCGTTGCACAGCTGACGGAGACGCTTAAAATATCCTGCAGGTGGGATGATATTGCCTCCGTTGCCCAGGATGGGTTCAATAATCATGCAGGCCACAGAGCCTGAGCTTGCATACTCAATAGCATCCGATATGGCTTCGACGCATTGATAGCCACACTTGTCAGGCGAAGAATTAAACGGGCAGCGATAGCAGTAGGGAGCAGGTACATGCAGGGAATTTGCTGCAGCCGAGTTGGGAAACTTCCTCCGCCGGAAGGCGTTGCCGGATATGCCTGTTGCGAACTGGGTCTGCCCATGATGGGATAGATACAGGCTGATTATATCGAGCGCTCCCGTATATTTCTGGGCTAGCTTCACAGCGCATTCGTTCGCCGTAGAGCCGGTAATATCTCTCATCCATCCCGCGTCAATGCCGTTCGGCGTATACTGGATCAGATGATCCAAGACTTCCTCGACGTAAGGCTCGGTAAAGGATGAGGACATGTGGGCAAGATTGGCGACTTGTTCCTGTACTTTGGTGACGACATGAGGGTGATTGTAACCGAGTGAGAGATTGAAGGTGCCAGATACGCCATCTAAATATTCCTTACCCGAATCGTCAATCAGAGTAATGCCTTTTCCGTATCTGAAGCGTTCTTTGGTTAAGGTATGCACGATGTTCCCCTCCATATCAGAATATACATTCTCATTAAGTACATCCTTAAAAAATGTACTGCCCTGCTACTACATAAAGCGGTGGGCCTCACCTCCCCCAAGAATAAAGAATCTCATCCTTCCTTGCCCTGATGGACAAGGGAGTCAACTACCCGTCTGCTCCTGCCATTCCACAGATGCGAGAAAATGACCGCCAGCAGCAAAATTAGGCTGAAAGCCGCCAAAATCCAAAGGGTAGCCGTCACCGACCATTCGCTCATGCTCCAGCCTGTTACATATTGAAGCACTGCTCCGCCAATTCCGCCTGACGCAATTAGAATGCTGGTCGTTCTCTCGGTCATTCCCGGAATCAGCACGTTCGCATAGACGAGGGCAATACAGAAGAGACCGGACATGAATAACCCTGCACCAAAAATCAGAAGGTATGTAGCCCACTGACTGGAGACAAACGCCATTGCGACCAGAAAGCAGAAAGTTCCGATTCCGCTCCAAAGCAGGAAAGGAATATATCCTGCGGACTCTGCAATCTTCCCTGAGAACATGCGGCCGATGATCATCGCAATCCATAGTATGCTAACACCCAACGAAGCTACGGATTCCCGAATCTGCAGGGTCTCGATCAGAATAGAGGGCAGGAAGTTCATGAGCCCCAGTTCAAGCCCCATGTAAACAAAGAAGAATACAATGAATATTCCCAGTAACACACGGTGCTGTACAGAGTACCGGGCTTGTTCGACCGATCGCTCAGAGGTTTGGAGATCTGCTTGGACAAGGTGGGAAGAGGAGGAAGTAGGCATGGTAATCCAGAATAGCCCCAGAATAAACGTCAGAAGGGAGATGGTGTAGAAGGTCAAATACCACATTCCAAGCCAGATATACAGGCTTACCACTGCGGGAATGAGCAGTGCACCAAGTGCAAAATAGACATCCAGCTTGGACATGGCTACGGCTTTCTGCTCTTCGGTGAACTCAATCGTGAACGCTCCGATGGACGACTCAATGATGCCTGAGCCGAAGCCAACCCAGATGGTCATCACGATAACCCAGGTCCATGAGGGGAGTACCCCCAAGATGACATACCCTGCTACGATACTAACCAGGGCAATGGACAGCATAGACTTGCGACCGATGTGTAGAGCCATGAAGGGGGAGAACAGAACACCGACAAGAAATCCGAAAAACTGAAGGAACAACAATAATCCGCCATCGCTGTACCCCAGTCCATAGTAAGGCAGTAGGACCGGCAGTAATGCTCCAAGCACCACACTAGTAATGCCGATTAACAGATAGAAAGCACAACTTAAAGCGAATAGTCTCTTCAAGGTCCGTCCCTCCATAAGTCTATATTTTTTATATGGATTCTGTTGCTTTACTAGATTATACCTTTTTCTTGGAAATGTACATACGTAATTATATAAAAATTGTAAAAATAATCGTTCGATAATTTTACACGTATTTGCTTAATCCAGTTAAGGCGAAACCTGTTTATCTGAAGAAACTGCATGCGGAAGGGAGAAATAAGATCAGCCCAAATTGTTTTCGGGCGCCAAACCGCTCATAATTGAGGCATAACTTTGTGTTTGCAAAATTAGGTTAGTAAGGATACCTAATAGTTGTTTTACTTAATACAACTATGATTGATAGGGTAGGAAAAAGAATGTTAACCGCTTACAAGTTAAAAGGGAGAGGGAATTTATTCGAAAGTCGAGAAGGAGAAAAATGAAGAAGGCAAGAAGAAAAGCAGTGCAGCATAATTATCAATAGTCATGTGTACGGCTTTTTTGAACTTTACAACAAAAGGAGTCTACCAAAATGAATTTTTATTTAGAAATCCCGGAGCTTGACCGACATTTTCCTTTCCGGAGTTTTATTAATAAAGGCGACGTGCTTTGCTATCCTCATTGGCATAAAGAAATTGAAATTATTTATGTGACCCAGGGAACCTTGGATCTGGGAATTAACGATATTTCGATACGCATGAAACAAGGTGAAGTTCAGTTTATAAATGGGGGTGATGTTCATTATTTCTTGGCTTCTCCCGACAGCGAACGGGTGGTTATTCAATTTGATCTGAGCTTTTTTCAAGAGGTTTCCACATTAAGTGATCAGAAACGCCCTCTTAGATATATATTTACGGAGATGGAGCAATCAAGCTGGAACTGGCCAGAAGAAACAGTAGCTAAAATGCTTCCTCTGATTCAAAGCATTTATGATGAGAACGTCAACCACCACGAAGGTCATGCCTATATGATCAAAGCCAAGTTGTTTGAGATGTTGACTCTTATTATGCGTGAAGTGCCGAGAAGCATGACGCCAAGGCTTCCTGAAATCTCTGAAAGACCCTTAACACAATCAAAGGACACCCTTAATAAACTGGAACGTATTTTTGAGTATGTGGAATGCCATTATCATGAAACCATCTCGCTGAAGAATGTCGCTAATTATATGGGGTTCAGTCCCTATTATTTCGCCAGGCTATTTAAGAAGAATACGGGGATGACCTTTGTAGCATTTTTGAATGATTATAGACTAAATAAGGCCAAATGGATTTTGCTGAATGAAAACAATTCGATCACTGAGGTCGCAGAGGCAGCAGGGTTCAGTAGTGTAAAGACGTTTCATCATCTCTTTAAAGAAGCAACAGGAACATCACCATTGAAATACCGCAGGACAATATTCGGGAATAAAACAGCAAGAAATGAGGAGGAAAGCTTTTCATGAGATTTGTATGATAGAGCTATCCGACGAAGTGAAGGGAGAGTTACGAGGACATTAAAATTTATTGATCTATGAGCAACCACTTGATACACGGTGGGCTTAAACCAGGAGTGGAGGAAGATGAAAATGGGCAATCGTATATACAATGTAGTCATTATCGGTTATGGAGGCATGGGAAGCTACCATGTTCAATTGATCGAATCTAATCAGCAACTTGCCGTTGGCGGTGTATATGATATTGTCGATTACCGAATGGAACTGGCTGCGGCTGCCGGCTATAAAACCTATGCCAGCCTGGATGCCGTCCTTGCCGATCAGGCCGTGGATATTGTTTTGATAGCAACACCTAATGATGTTCATAAGGAAATCGCGATCCAGGCACTGCAAGCCGGAAAACATGTCATTTGTGAAAAGCCGGTTACGATAACGAGCGCGGATTTACTGGACATTGTTGAGGTGGCGAAGAAAGAAAATCGTGTGTTTACAGTACATCAGAACCGTAGATGGGATGAAGACTTCCGAATTATCAAAGATATAATTGGCAATAAGACCGTGGGTGATCTTTTCCACTTGGAATCGCGAGTTCAGGGGGCTAATGGCATCCCAGGTGACTGGCGGCAACTAAAGGCATATGGAGGAGGAATGCTACTGGATTGGGGAGTACATCTGTTGGACCAGCTGCTTCAGATTACGGACAGTAAAATAGAAAGCGTAGCTGCTACCCTTAGCTATATTTTGGGGACTGAAGTGGATGACGGCTTTACCAGCTTTATTGAGTTCAAGGACGGTCTGACCGCAGTCATTGAAGTGGGTACAACCAATTACGTAAAGCTGCCGCGCTGGTATATTAAAGGAACTGAAGGAACCGCAATGATTAGAGATTGGGATTTGAGTGGAGAGATCGTCACCCGAAATCCAGATGTCGCTCACGTGGAACCCAAGCCGATTCAAGCAGGTCAAGGATTGACGAAAACGATGGCGCCGCCGTCTGAGGAATCTACCCTTAGGTTCCCGATTGAGAAAATACCTGCTGCTGCAGAAAGCTTTTATGAGAATTTTGTCTCTACCATCGAAGGAAAAGCGGAGATTGCGATCAAAAATGAAGAAGTACACCGTGTACTGGTGCTGATTGAGACGATTTTTGAGGCGGCAGCAACCAAAAGCGTGATTCGAAGAACTATTTAAATCCGCTCTATTTTTCGATCCATCATAAGAGAGAGATATAGGATCCTGGAGAGAACCAAACAGTATTGATCTAATGAAATTTTGGGATGCATTTAAGTAATCAGTAAACCTTTGAATGGTGAGCAAAATAATTTTGCCCACCATAAAACCAAGCGGGTATCGCTCCACAATCGAATTCTATTGCTTGATCATTTTTAAGTTGCTGAGATTTCGAATAGGTTTAATTTACACGTAAAGAGAAAAGAAGTTTTTACATAAAATCCGCTATTTCCTCCTTATAAATCAACATATTCTACTCTGAATTCTTCCATAAAAACATAAAATAATCCATGAGAGTGATAGAATAATCATTTGTATGAGAAAAGAGGAAGGGAGAGATCGTTTAATGTAGTGTGCGACCAGAAGAATATAGATGAAGGGACGTAGAGAATGAGGAGTTATAAACGAAGATCCTGGAAACGCTAATTTTCACTCATGATTACGGGGATACTTGTATTAACATCTGTAATTGTTGTAACGCCGATCAATGCTGCACACGATAAAGATATAAAATCATACAGGATGTTGTGTACATCTACTCTAGCCGCTGGGGTGCAAAAGGTTTATTGTACTTTGATCTCCCGGATAATCCTGCCTCCGGTAAGATCGGTGAACACGGGTCTTTCTTGAAGCCAATTTTTTAAAAGAAGCATGAAGGAATGACATTCCTAGGAGTGTCGGTGATTTGAGGTTTTAAAAACACACTCATAAACATATGGGTGTGTTTTTTGGTGTTGAGGATGAGTCGTTCATGCCATTAACTGAATTTTATCATGATTAAGTAATTCGCCATATTCCTCTTCATAGATTGAAAGTAGCACAGATGACAAGAAGTGTAGCATTTTCTGCAGCTTATTACGTTAATGTAGACACCCTAACATACTTAAGAGTATTCTTATGTGTACTTAAGAGGAACCCCATCGCAACCAAAACTAATGAATATGCAAGTAGATAAAGGAGGTCCATATATATGAAGTCTCACACCTCTGACCGTATTAAAATCCCGCTAGGATTGTGGGCAGGATTATGTAAGTTAGGGTTTGGCGCCCACGACGTAGCTCGCAAAGCACGATTGCCGATCACCATTAGTACTGAAACAGTAGTCACCACCGCTCAATATTTCGCGATTTGGCAGGCATATTCTGATCTCATTGGTGACACTGCACAAGGAATCATCAAGCTTGCGACCGTCTTTGATACAGCCAAGTACCCACCGACTGTCTTAGCGACTTACCATGCTCGGGACTACCGCGACGCTCTAAACCGAATGGTTCGGTACAAACAACTGTGTCCCCCGGAAAACCTACATATCACTGAGAAGGGCGAGCACTGTACAATTGATCTGGAATGGCTGTCTCCCGAGCAATCTGGCCCGCCGATGCTGGTGGGTATTACGCTGGCTTGTCTTCTGGAGATTGGACGCCGGGGGACAGGTCAACCTTTGACAGCGCAGCTTGTTGAATTTTCGCACTCCATGGGCGATGTACAAGCCCTTGAAGCATACTTCGGCTGTCGCATCCGAATTGGTGCAAAATGTAACCGACTGACGCTACATCGAAGAGATTTGGACCGTCCCTTTGTCTCGTACAACAAAGAGTTGCTGGGAATCCTGACTCCTGCTCTGGACCGATCGTTGGATGAGCAGCAGCGCAGCCGCTCAATTACTGAGATGGTCAAATGGATCCTGAAACGTAGCCTTACAGGAGGGCGTCCTGACATTCAGGCTGTGGCGAAGGAGCTCAGTATGAGCGATCGTACCTTGCAGCGCCGGCTTACTGACGAAAATACGAGCTTCAAGTTTCTATTGACACAAGCTAGGCATGAGCAGGCACGAGAGTACTTGGCAGACCCCTCGCTCGATATTAAAGAGGTGGCATTTTTGATTGGATATGAAGACCAGAATTCGTTTTACCGCGCCTTCCGCCAATGGGAGGGTGATACACCTTCAAATTGGCGGACTGAACACTTAGGTACAAACTCGATATCAGGAGCACGTTAGGACTGCCTAATGAGTTTTATCATTTGGCGTGTTAAACAAGAACTTTGGCGCAATATGCTAGTTACTGGACAATCCAGACAAGATAATATAATCACTATCCAGAGCTCAAGACTGTTTTAAAAAAGGAGAAGTGTATTATGGATATGGGATTAAACTATAAAACAGCTTTAGTTACAGGATCAACGAAAGGCATAGGTAAAGCAACTGCCATTGAACTAGCCAAAGAAGGTGTTAATGTACTAATTAATGGACGAAATTATGAAGAGGTAGAACGAACTGTAAATGAAATTAAGTCAAATTTCCCAGCTACCTCCCCTCAAAATGCGACTGCCGATATTGTGGATATTGGACAAAGAGAAGCTTTATTTGAAAAATACCCTAGTATTGATATTTTGGTTAACAATACGGGTATTTATGAAATTATGCAATATGAGGACGTAGACGATGAAGTATGGGAAAAATACTTCCGTACTAACGTTCTTGCTGCAAATGGATTATCAAAATTTTATTTACCTAAAATGTTGAAAAATGATTATGGCCGCATTATTTTTATTGCGAGTGAAGAAGCAATTATGCCTTCAGGACAAATGCCGCAGTATTGTATGACAAAATCTATGTTGTTATCATTGTCAAAAAGCTTATCTAAATTAACAATAGGGACAGAAGTTACAGTCAATACGATCATGCCGGGACCAACACTCTCTGAGAATGTGCACCAAATCATTGAGAGTATGTATCCTCATGAAGATATGACTTTTTCAGAAAAAGAGAAAGATTTTATGGTTACAAACCTGCCTCAATCTGAAATACAGCGATTTATCAAGCCTATTGAAATAGGTAGACTAGCTACATTTGTATGTAGTCCTTATGCATCTGCATTTAAAGGTTCTCCAATCCGTATGGATGGGGGAATGGTACCGACTATTTTTTAGCGCTTGTGGAGAAGCTTGCTGAAATTAGCGCTGACATTGCGGAACATTATAATAAGATGAAGTCAAATATCACTCGAGGGTAGGATGAGGATCATGAACCATTTTGCTATGTATGGAAAGTTGACGGCACGTCCAGGGCAAAGGGACGCTCTTGCAGACATCTTGCTAGAAGCGGCCGATCTGTTGAAGTCGAATAATGACTGCTATTTGTATATAGTCAATGTGTCAGACGACGACCCGAATGCGGTGTATGTGACCGAACTGTGGAAAGATGCAGATGCCCATGCAGCCAGCCTTAAGAACGAAGAGGTACTGGCGTCGATACAACGCGGCCGACCGTTGATTATTGGAGCGGAGCCCATTAAACTGCGTGCTCTAGGGGGAAAAGGCCTGTAGGGTCATGATGCAGTTGCTGCTACCACTGCAGCCGATCACTCGGTTGCTTTTAAGCTAACCAGCAGGATAGTCCTAATGAAACACTTTTGAAACATGTGAAAGGTTGGCAGATAAAATTGGCCCTGGTATAATAAGGGTAATTCACTAAGGAGAGATTTTTTTGTCTGGAGCTGTTCTTTACTAATCCAATTCCATAAAAAGAGGTTTTCATGCACCTACTATTCGTCTGCCCAATTTTTGTATTACGGGTGGGGATTTGAAAGCTTCGGAATTAGTTAAGAACAACGGATACTACCAGATCCTTAGGGATACCTGTTATAATGAGTCCAATCCGTGCTGGTTCAGCGCGGATTTTTTTGTGGCAAAATAGCAGGTGATATGAGGGTAGGAATGACGTATGTTCATTCCTGCCCTTTTCTAATTTTAGCAAAGGGGGATAGAAGGGAATTACTCCAATTTGGTCCAATACAACCAGACTTCTTGAATGAAAGATTCAATCTAAGTAAGTAGAAAGGTGGACAATACATGAAACTTCAAACGAATCGGCTCCTATTAAAAACACTTGATCTTAATTTAATCGAAGCAGCAGCCCAACGTGATATAGGTGCTATTGAAGCTTTGGGTTATAAAACCAGTGATGAATGGCCGGGTCCTGATTTCTTTGAAGCTTTACCTTATTTTCGAGAACTTTTGATAAAAAATAATGGCACTAGAGGTTTTGATTCTTGGATCATTGTGGAGAAGGATACCCAAGAAATTGTTGGAGGGATTGGTTTTTTAGGAGATCCTGATCAGAACGGTAAGATTGAGATCGGTTTTGCAACGAATGAAAGTCATCGCCGCAAAGGCTATTGCTATGAAGCCGCTCAAAAATTAATAGAGTGGTCCTTAAATCATGAAGAAGTCGAAATCGTAACGGCAAGATGCGTACCTGACAATAACAGCTCTAAGAATTTGTTATTGAAGTTAGGATTTCAAATTGATCACAAAGATGAAGAATTTCTTTATTGGAAATATCAAATGAAGAAAGTAGGAGGGGGTCAGCAGAAATGATCCGTCGAGATCTAGATAACGTAGATTTCATAAGAGCAAATTTAATGGGGCCTAGTTCGATTATCATGCTCGAGGAGCTATCGAAAAATTTGATTCTGCAGAAAGGAATGCGAGTGTTGAATTTGGGCTGTGGGACCGGACTTACTTCTATCTATCTGGCGCAAAAGTTTGACATAACCATATTTGCTGTCGATTTATGGATTAGTGCAACTGAAAACTATAGAAGATTCAGAGAGTTTGGTTTGGAAAGCCAAATTATCCCCATCCATGCAGATGCCTGCCACTTGCCTTTTGCGGAACAATACTTCGATGCAGTTATAAGCGTAGATGCGTATCAATATTTTGGAGCGAATGAGCTTCCCAGTCCTATGGGGTGGAATTCGCTAAACTAACTAAAAACGATAGTTCAACGCTACCAAAAACAGCCGAGCGCTCGGCTGTTTTTTAACTAACGGGCAGATTACACTAATGCAGATTCCTCATCGCATGAAGCGGTTAATCGATGCTAGGATCGAACTTACAGGCTTAGGTCAAAAGAGTAAAAAGCCAGAACGGCCTATGAAGGCCTCCACAAGCTTCCTCAATTCCCGACGGGTCTACCCGAATATGGAGAGGCTTTAGAACTTGTATCCATAACATTTTTAAACACAGATTGTCGATATTCCAAAATACTGTTTAACAGTGCTTTTTTCTCTCTAATATCATCATTTTCTTTTGAAATGCCGATATAAAATTGAGTCTATAGAACTATTTTATACATAAATTTTACCTAAAGGAAGTGGAAAGAGATGTTGAAAAAGAAATGGCTTATCACCCCGTTGGTTGCGACGACACTGTTTTTCGGTCAATCTGCATTCGCGGCAAACACGTTTCCTGATGTGGAAGGAACAAAATATGAATGGGCTGCCGAATCGATTCGTTCCATGGTTGACAAGGGCGTTGTCAAGGGCTATGCAGATGGGACCTTCAAGCCAAGCAAAACCATAACGAAAGCGGAATTTGTACATATGTTTCATAAGCTTTTTCCAGAAATCGATCATTCTTCCGGCGAACCTTCCGACTTTGTGGATGCGCGTAAACACTGGGCGAATAAAGATTTTGCAGCAATATTCAACGGGGACTACGTCTGGCCGTATGCTGAAAGTGTGGGCGGAAAATATCCAAACTATCAATTCTATGTCAAACCTGACAAATCATTGACCCGCTGGGATGTGATGATGATCGCCTCTCTTCGGACGGATTATACCAATCAGACGCTTCATCCTGAGATTGAGGAAGTGATTTCCGCAGCTGCGCAGTACAAGGATATGAAAGTTCGTCAGGCCAATTATAATGACAATTTCTCGGCCTACTATCCGGTGCTGTACATCGACAAGACTGGAGAAGAGTACAACTATGATGGAGATTCCCAGGATCAAAAGGCAGAAGCATTCTACACCCTAACCAAGATGGGAGTCCTTACTGCTAATGAAGGATACCTTCACCCAAAAGCGCTAGTCACACGGGCTGAAGCTGTTACCATTTTACAGCGTTTGTACGAAGCTACAACGAAGTCAGTGGAGGATCGACACTAGCCGCTTGCACATTGTAGCCATTAAGGAAACTGCATAAGAGATAAATCGCTTTGCATTTTTCTACTTATTTAGTTACGTATCTATGACGACGCCTAACCGTCGATTACTGTCGAATGAAACAATGTATAAAAGTCGCCAAATTGGCGGCTTTTTTGTTTTAACGATAGATGCCAGTCAATAGTTTAGAATATGAAATTTTCATGTAAATTCATTAAAAAGCTGAAAACAATTCCTTTTTTTAAACAAAAGAGGGGATTGTTTTTGTTTATAAAATATATGTATTATATATCACTGTACTTTAATTCATTTTAATGTTTATAATAAATTAATAGCCTTAATCTATGTTTTACTACACTCATCTATGATGCTGAAGTTTCTAAGTATCGAGCCTGAACTTCCAGCACTCTCCATTTTTTTACACTTCCAAGTCTACTTACACACTTTTTATTTCTAACTACATCATGAAACTCAAAAACGATTTACTTTAACATGTCGATTACTGTTTGTTTGTGGCAAGACATTTTGTTGTTTTTGCTGTATCTATTTTAAATACATAGGAATGTGAACATCTGGATCCCATAAAACATTTGTTTTACCGCTTTTTTTATGGTGAGGAAAGGGGTTGGACATGAATCGCATGACTTTGCTTTTTTCGGGACAAGGATCTCAGTATGTCGGGATGGGAGCGGCATGGCATGACGGTTTTTCAGAGGCAGGTCACATTTTTGAAGAGGCTGCTGATATTTTGGGGTATGATTTGAAAACTTTATGTATGGAAGGACCCATCTCTCAATTATCGAGAACATCCTACACCCAGCCGGCACTTCTCACGATCAGTGTCATCGCATTCAGACGTTACATGCACGATGTTGGGATTATTCCTGAATTTTCGGCAGGACATAGTTTGGGTGAGTACTCTGCATTGGTAAGCAGCGGAGTCTTGTCGTTTGGCGATGCTTTGCGGGTGGTGCAAGAACGAGGACGCTTTATGGAAGAAGCCTCAGAGGCCAGAGTGGGTTGCATGGTTGCTGTTCGTGGGGCTGATTTAAATCTGCTAGAAGAGCTGTGCGATCATTATGCCGTAACCAGTCAGCCTATTACCATCGCATGTTATAACTCTTCCTATCAATACGTCGTTTCTGGTCATCATGTCTCTGTTGCTGCGGTGGCGGGACAATTAGAGCAACGCGGGTTCCAAATTACCCGTTTGCAGGTAAGCGGCCCTTTTCACAGCCCGCTTATGCAGCATGCTGCTGACCGATTAGCATTGGAACTGCAAAAATATACGTTTCATGAACCACTGTGGCCTGTCATTTCTAATGTTACAGCACTGCCATATACGGATGCCAACAGCATTCGTCAAGGTTTGCATTTGCAAATGATCCGTCCAGTGCGGTGGATACAAACGATGCAGTATATGGAGAAACATGGGGTGAAGCAGGGGATTGAATTAGGACCGCGAACGGTGCTGAAAAACTTGGCAAAGGAAACAAACATCGCTTTTGAGGTGCTTTCCTTGGACAGAGACTTGGATCGGATTGAACTGGAACGTCGTTTTTCGATCCGTGATTGGTTGGTCAAACCGCTGGCGGTGGCGATGTCTACACCCAATGCCAATTGGAATGAGGATGAGTATCATAAGGGGGTTATTTTACCTATTCGCAGGTTGGAAGAGTTACTCAAAAGCATAGAATCGGACAACTCTTCTTCTGCTTATGAACTAAGACGCGAAGCGCTGGAGTGTATTCGCCTGATATTGCAAACCAAACAAGTATCTGCAGGAGAGCAGGAGGAAGTTTTAGACCTTTTGAGGAGGGATCAGGATGGAACAGTTTCAAACTTTAATTGAAATCATTCAGGACCGAGCCAGTAGAGCTGAAAATGGGATTATTTTCATTTCAGGTGATACACAGGAGGAGTATGTAAGCTACAGTCAGCTTCTGGAGCAAGCACTGCAGGTGCTTCATCAATTGCAGGAAAAAGGAGTACAGCCTGGTAATAAGCTAATTATGCAAATTGAAGACAATCATACCTTTGTGAATGTGTTTTGGGGCTGTCTGCTCGGAGGAATCGTCCCCGTACCTGTAAGTATCGGGAATAATGATGAACATAAAATGAAGCTGTTTAAAATCTGGAGTACCCTTACTTGCCCTTACATGATTGCGGATCATAAAGTACTAGAGCAGCTAGAAAAGTATTCTCACCAGCATGAGATGCTGGATTTCTTTGATTCTGTAAAAAAAGCGACCTTTT
Organism: Paenibacillus sp. FSL H8-0168; assembly: GCF_038592955.1. Classification (NCBI taxonomy): domain Bacteria; kingdom Bacillati; phylum Bacillota; class Bacilli; order Caryophanales; family Paenibacillaceae; genus Paenibacillus; species Paenibacillus sp. FSL H8-0168. The sequence goes on from NZ_CP151948.1 coordinate 2,804,932, forward strand.
CTAGTCATGATTTTGATTATTCCGATCAGAACAAAGGGACCATACATGAATCCAGACCGGAGGATTTGGCGTTTATTCAATTTTCCTCTGGTTCGACAGGTGATCCTAAGGGAGTCATGCTGACGCATGAGAATCTCGTATACAATATTCGGGATATCGCCAGTCAAACGGGAATGACTTCAAGTGATGCGTATCTGGGCTGGATGCCACTCACACATGATTTGGGGTTGATCGCTTTTCATTTAACTTGTGTCATCGCCCATGCCAAGCAACTCATTATGCCAACAGCTCTTTTTATAAGACGTCCTTCATTATGGCTAAAAAAGGTGTCGGAGCATAAGGTGACTCAAATCTGTTCTCCTAACTTCGGCTATAAATTTTTCCTTGATCAATATAAATCTAAAACAGCGGATAACTGGGATTTGTCAAGTGTTCGTATGATTTTAAATGGGGCTGAGCCCATATCGGTGGAGCTTTGCCATGTATTTATGGAAGCCATGAGTGTACATGGATTAAATAAAAATATCATGTATCCTGTATACGGCTTGGCAGAGGCCAGCGTAGGTGTCTCCACTCCACCTTTGGATAAAAATAATTTTGTTACCATTCATTTAAATCGGCAGCAGCTGCATGTAGGTGAACCTATAGAAGAAGTAGATTCATCCGATAAGCGTTGTCTTACGTTTGCGGATTTGGGCTACCCCATGGCCAGCACCTCCGTTCGTATTTGTGATGAGCAAAATCAGGTGCTAAAAGATGATGTAATCGGATACACTCAAATTCGCGGCAAAAATGTGACTGCGGGGTACTATAACAATCCCGAGGCTACCGCAAAGGTCAAGACAGAGGATGGCTGGCTCATTACCGGAGACTTGGGTTTTATGAGAAACGGACGACTGGTGATTACAGGTAGAGCCAAGGATATTATTTTCGTGAACGGCCAGAACGTTTATCCGCATGATATCGAAAGGATTGCAGAGGAACTGGACGGGGTGGATCTGGGGAAAGTAGCTGTCTGCGGTGTACATGATGCACAAACTCGACAGGATCGTATTGTTGTTTTTGTGATGCACACGAAAAAAATAGAGTTATTTTTGCCAACAGTTCAAAGGCTGAAAAGCCATTTGAACTATCGGGGAGGATGGCATATTCAAGATGTAGTTCCAATCCGCCGTATTCCCAAAACTACTAGTGGAAAGGTTCAGCGCTACAAGCTAGCTCAGAGCTACGAGCAGGGAGAATTTGATGCAGTATTGGCATCCCTGGCGGAGGCCACTCAAATTACACAGGTAGCGAACCATGCCCCTATTCATCAAGGTGAGATCGAGCAAAAACTGATTGGGATTTGCCAAGCTATTTTAAATGTACAGTCAATTGGAACGGAAGACAGCTACTTTGATATCGGCGTAACTTCCTTACAACTCGTTCAGATCGTGGACCAATTAGAGGAACAACTCGGGATTCATATTGAGGTAACGGACTTCTTCTCTTATCCGACTATCGCCAAGCTAGCTGGATATATATCCAGTCAGAATTTAGGTCATAAGGTGATTACAGCACCGCAACTGGAATCCAAAGAGGAGGTAGAGGACTTGGATATTGCTATCATTGGCATGTCCGGTAAGTTTCCTCATGCGGATACACTGGAGCAGTTTTGGGCGAATGTAGCTTCCGGTACAGACCATATCAGTCCATATAGCGACGAAAGAAAAAAGGATGCCGAAGCTTTTATTTCCCGTCTGAATATGGAAGGGAGAAACATGCAAATCGCCGAAGGTGGCTATCTGGATGAAGTCGACAAATTTGACTACACCTTCTTCAAGCTAACTCCACGGGAAGCTTCTCTGATGGACCCGAATCAGCGTTTATTTCTGCAAACTGCTTGGAGCACGATTGAGGATGCAGGCTATGGAGGAAAACAGCTGTCGGGGAAAAAGGTAGGAGTGTATGTTGGATTCTCCAAAACCAGCTTTGAATATGAACGATTGTTGTCCGAAGTGGAGCCAGGGGCGCTTCCAAACTTTGGCATAGGCAATCTTCCGTCCGTTATCTCCAGTCGGATTGCGTATTTGCTTGATTTAAAAGGCCCGGCACTGACCATTGATACGGCATGCTCCTCGTCACTCGTGGCGGTACATCTGGCGTGTAAGTCGATTTTGAATGGAGACTGCGAGATGGCTTTGGCCGGTGGAGTGAAGACCATTTTGCTGCCGTTGAAAGCTGGCATTGGCATGGAATCCTCCGATGACCGGGCACGAGCATTCGACGATCAGTCGGACGGCACTGGCTGGGGCGAAGGCGTTGGAGCCGTTCTCTTAAAGCCGCTTCGTCAAGCGGAAAAAGACGGAGATCACATTCTGGGTGTGATCAAAGGAAGCGCGATTAATCAGGACGGCAGTACGATTGGAATTTCCGCGCCCAATGCGCTGGCTCAATCAGAAGTCATTTCGCAGGCGTGGCGTGATGCACGGATCGATCCCGAGACGGTAAGCTATATTGAAGCCCATGGTACTGGCACCAAGCTGGGTGACCCCGTTGAAATTAAGGGCATTACCCAAGCATTCCGCAAATTTACACAGCGCAAGCAGTTTGTGGCGATAAGCACGGTCAAAACGAATATTGGGCATTTATACGAAGCTGCTGGGATTGCGGGATTGATCAAATGCGTGCTGTCAATGAAACATCAGCAAATTGCACCGCTCGTTCATTTTCGCACACCCAACCGGAACATCCATTTTGAAGAATCTCCGGTGTATGCCAACACTAGACTGAGGGAATGGAAGACAGACGGATTCCCGAGAAGATGCGGGGTGAGTTCCTTTGGCTTCAGCGGGACAAACTGTCACGTGGTGCTGGAAGAATATATAGCGAAAAAGGGTGCGGACCAAGAAACCACCGACCGAAAAAATGGATCATCGCCATTGCTGCTGACACTATCGGCGCGAACTGAAGGAGCTTTAAGCGAGTTGATTGCACGGTACGTGGATCGCTTTGAACGTGAGAAAGAATTGCCGATGGAGGATGTATGCTATACGGCTAACACAGGCAGAAGTCACTTAACATATCGAGTGGCTGTGATAGCCGAAGGAGCGGAGGCCCTGAAAGCGAAATTACATCAGCTTCATGAGCAGGGCAAGGCCATTGAAGGTGTATACATTGGGAAAGTAGATAGTAATGTTGGTACAGAAACAGCCGTCGGAAGCTCAGACACTTTGCAAGCACTGGAGCAAGTAGCAGTGAAGTACGTACAGGGGGCACAGATAGACTGGGACACGCTATACGCAGGTCACCCGTACAAAAGGATTTCGCTGCCTACGTATCCGTTTGAAAGGAAAAGGTGCTGGATTCATGTTCCAGAACAGGTTCGAGCGGAGCAGACTGCACCCGTTTATAAAAATACAATAGTAAGGGAGTCTGAAATTATGGAGAATGAGTATTCGACGTCAGCGTCGTTTACGGAAAAGCATAAATATTCCATTCAACAAAAGCTAGCGAAAATGATCGGTAATGTGTCACAACTTAGTCTTGAGGAACTGGAACCGCGAACACATTTTCTAGAACTAGGGCTGGACTCCATTAATTTGTCCCAGGTCCGCCACAGCATCAAGGATACATTCGACCTGGATGTCCCAATGAATGAATTTTTTGAATCGCTGACCACGCTTGAATTGTTGACTAGCTACGTTGCAGATCAGGTGAGTTCCGTTTCTGACGAGGCAGCAGTTTGTGCTCTGGAAAGCCAACCGGAAATACCCCTTAATCGGGTAGATGCTACTACAGTATCAACCTGGACAGGGCAGGATTCCAGCGCAATTGGTACATCGACTCATGGAATAGTTACGTCCGGGCAAGAGCCATTTCAAAGCACAACAGTTATAGCGACTTCTGCTGGTATCGAGCAGATTTTGCAGCAGCAGCTGCACGTGATGTCACAGCAGCTTGATGTGCTCCGAACTCAACCGACTCCTCCGACATCCGTTTCTCAATCATTTCAACCGGAAAGGGGTTTGTCGTCAGCAAATAGAGGAAGCGCAGAGATCATTGAAACCAAACAGGAAGTCGCAACTGCATTAGCTACTGTTTCACCGGTACTAGCTGTTCCGAAGAAGGCAGGCCATGAAGCAAAACCGTTTACGCCTTATAAAAAGCTGGAGGTCAAAGCCCATGAATTGCTTTCACAACGACAAGAACAACATCTGCAAGAGCTGATTGAGCGCTATACTGCTCGGACGCGAAGCACCAAGCAGTACACTCAGCAGTATCGGTCTGTCTACGCGAATAACCGTAATGTAGCTGGCTTCCGGCCTATTTTAAAGGAAATGGTCTATCAAATTGTATCTCAACGTGCAGACGGGGCCAAAATTTGGGATTTGGATGGGAATGAATATGTAGATTTGACCATGGGCTTTGGTGTTAATCTGTTTGGACACAATCCAGCCTTTATCCGTGAAAAAATTGAGGCAGAGCTAAAGAACGGCATGTGTGTCGGACCTATGTCCAACATGGCAGGACAAGTCGCCGAGAAGATTTGCAAGCTGACCGGTGTAGAACGGATCGCTTTGTACAATTCCGGCACTGAGGCGGTTATGGTTGCTCTTCGTTTGGCGCGTGCTGCCACCGGGCGAGCCAAAGTAGCCATTTTTGCCGGCTCCTATCACGGTACATTCGATGGGGTGCTTGCGTTGGGTAGCGCTGGCAACAATAAGGAGCATTCCACACCTCTTGCGCCTGGCATTTTGCAGCACATGGTGGACGATATCGTTGTACTTAACTATGGAACGGATGAATCGCTGGATTATATACGCACACATGGGCAGGAGCTGGCTGCTGTGCTAGTGGAACCAGTGCAAAGCCGTCGTCCCGATTTTCAGCCGAAGGCCTTTTTACAAGAGGTTCGTCAGATTACGGAGCAATCTGGTACAGCTTTTATTTTTGATGAAGTGATTACAGGCTTCCGAATTCAACCGGGAGGCGCTCAGGCGTGGTTTGGTGTACAAGCTGACCTTGTGACTTACGGTAAAGTTATTGGCGGAGGGATGCCAATCGGTATCGTAGCAGGGAAAGCCGCCTTTATGGATGGGATTGACGGTGGCACCTGGAGCTTCGGAGATGGTTCCTATCCTCAGAATGAGCATCGGCGAACCTTTGTAGCCGGAACGTTCTGTCATCACCCGCTGGCGATGGCGGCATCCCTAGCAGTGTTGGATTATTTGGAAAGCCACGGCGAACAGCTGCAAAATCAGTTGAACAGCCGTACTTCGGCGTTGGCAGCAGAGTTAAATAGTTACTTTACCCATGAGCAGATACCCATGAAGATTGTTCACTTTGGTTCACTATTTCGCTTCGTACTCAAGGGTGATCTGGAGCTTTTCTTCTATCACATGCTGGAAAAGGGTATTTACATCTGGGAAGGGCGGAACTGCTTCTTGTCGACCGCTCATACGGAGGAAGATATTGCGCGGATCATACAAGCTGTCAAGGACAGTGTAGATGAGCTGCGTAAAGGGGGCTTCTTGCCTGATCTGACCCCGATCGGGAAAGGCCCAGGTCCAGGTAAGCGAAGTGTGTCTATAGCTGACCCTTCAGAAGTATCGACAGTGGATGTGGATGAAACGGTCATTCCACTAACCCCGGATCAAAGGCAGTTCTGGTTCGTTTAATGTCAAGAAACGAAGTGACTTCTTAACATGCGAACTTATATTAATGTGAGACGTTAAGTGAATTGGCCAATCCCGTATTATTTTGCCGAAAAATTAAGTAAAGTGCACCTCGGCGTCTTTACGCTCCAAATTTGATAAAATGTCAGGTTCTATTCTTAGGACTTGGCATTTTTAGTAGTGCGGGTACCAATTATAAAAAAAGCCAGTGGAAGAAAATCGCAATTGGGCTGTGAGGCTGCGCTGAATCGACAGGAGTCAAACAAAGGTCATATTTTGCAAGTGGTTGTAATCGCTCGTAAAGGGCAGAGCAACCATATTAAAGCCTTTGAGTCTTTAATTTGAGCTTTGAGTGTCGTGAATTTTAAAGTTTATGAGGACGCATGTCAGCGGGTAAAAGAAAATATTTGAGTTTTTAAGAATCAATACTGGAAAAAAACTATATCCTGCATAATAAGTTGAATTAAAGAATTTAGCCATTAATGGTTTAATAAAACAAATTAGATCCTCGCTTTACCAGATGGATACTTATATTTTATTAGTATAAGGATGGTTTCCTTATACAGTGGACCGTTCATATTTACCTTCCTATGAGAACTTTACCTTATCTTGTACCCCTAGCTAGGTTATATCGTGCTTTTTAGGCTAGCGTCACAGCTGGAAAGGATAAAATTAATTCCTTGAATACCCCATAGTAAAGGAGTCTGAAAAGATGGTGAATGAGTATTTTTCGACGGAATCTGCTTCCAATCCCCAAAAATCTACGATTACTAATAAACTGTCAAAAATAATCGAAAGTGTATCCCAACTCAGTCCAGACGAATTAGAGCCGCAAAAACATTTTTTAGAACTGGGTTTAGACTCTATTCTTCTGTCTCAGGTTAGACACAGCATTAAAAGTACGTTTGGCTTGGATATCCCGATGAACGAGTTTTTTGAATCACTGACTACGCTGGAGTTGCTGACAAATTATATTGCTGATAGGGTAGCCTCGACCTCTGAAGAATTGTTCCAGAATTCGGAGGAGCATCAGCTGGGTGCGTCGTCTAGTATCACTTCTTCGGTACCTTCCGTTTTGTCGGGCTGGAGTCAAAAATCTACTATCCCTATAGAAGGCCCCGCACCACAAGAAAGCAAGCTATCAAATAAGGATGTATTTGCGGGGAGAGAACGAATTTTAGAAATGCAACTTCAACTCATGTCGCAGCAGATGGAAATACTGTGTCAATCTCGGCTTGCACCAGTGGCAATGCCTGAATCGCTTTCACTACAAACTGCTGTCGAGCCTCAGACATCCGCGATGAAGGAGGTAGCTGCCACAGTTACTTCTGTTTCCCCCGTACAGGCTTCCATGTCAGCTGTTTTGCCAGACAGAAAAAAACCGAAAGCATTTGTTCCTTATCAAAAAATAAATGTACAGGCCCATAATTCACTTTCACTTAGGCAGGAAAAGCATCTGCAAAAGCTGATTGAACATTACACGATGCGCACACGAAAGACCAAAGAGTATACTCAGCAATACAGGTCTGTATACGCCAATAACCGGAATGTGGCCGGATTTAGGCTTGCTCTCAAGGAAATGGTGTATCAGATTATATCCCAACGTGCAGAGGGTTCTAAAATTTGGGATTTGGATGGTAATGAATATATTGATTTGACGATGGGGTTTGGGGTCAACTTGTTTGGTCACAACCCATCCTTTATCCGTGAATCGATAGAGAAGGAAATACATAACGGGATGTGCCTTGGACCGATGTCTAATATGGCCGGGCAGATTGCCGAAAAAATTTGCAAAATGACAGGCATGGAACGAATTGCGCTATATAACTCGGGGACAGAGGCGATTATGGTGGCTCTTCGGTTAGCACGGGCTGCCACCGAGCGCGATAAAGTGGTGATTTTTTCTGGTTCCTATCACGGTACCTTTGATGGAATATTGGCATTGGGGGGAGCAACGGATGACAGGGAACAACATTCCACTCCTCTGGCACCTGGTGTACTACAGCATATGGTGGACGATGTCGTTGTGCTCAGCTATGGAACGGACGAGTCACTCCAATATATCCGCTCCCATGCCCATGAACTGGCTGCTGTTCTCATAGAACCAGTGCAGAGTCGGCGCCCTGATTTCCAGCCTGCAGCTTTTCTGAAGGAAGTACGCCAGATTACGGAACAATCCGGGACCGCGTTCATTTTTGATGAAGTAATTACGGGCTTCCGTATTCAGCCGGGGGGTGCGCAGGCGTGGTACGGCATTGAAGCCGACCTTGTAACTTACGGTAAAATCATTGGCGGCGGTCTTCCCATCGGTATCGTGGCAGGAAAAGCATCGTTCATGGATGGAATTGATGGAGGAATGTGGAGCTTCGGAGATGACTCTTATCCAACGCATGAGCAACAGCGGACGTTTGTAGCGGGAACTTTTTGCCATCACCCCCTGGCTATGGCAGCTTCCCTGGCCGTACTAGAGCGGTTGGAGAAGGACAGGGGGCAACTGCATAACGAGCTGAATAGTCGTACGAAGGCGCTCGCAGCAGAACTGAATCACTATTTTACGGAGGAACAGATACCTATAAAGGTCGTTTACTTCGGTTCCTTGTTCCGCTTCGTCCTTAAAGGTGACTTGGAACTATTCTTCTATCACATGCTGGATAAAGGAATTTATATATGGGAAGGCCGGAACTGTTTTTTGTCAACGGCTCATACTTCGGAAGATATAGAGCGGATTGTACAGGCAATTAAAGAGAGCGTTGATGAGCTGCGCAAAGGAGGGTTTCTGCCGGATCTGCACCCTCATGCAAACGATCTAAACAAGGCTTTTTTTCCTGAAACTGCAACTGCAGACCTTAAGGAATCGACGATTAAGCTGACTCCGGATCAGAAGCAATTATGGTTCGCCTCGGTGTCGGATTTTAAGGAATCGCAGTCGCTTCATGAAACTGTTTTACTGCGTTTCCGGGGTCCGCTACATGTTAAGGAATTTAACGAGGCTGTCCATCGCATCGTTGAGCGCCACGAAGCCTTACGCACCTTTATGGGGGAGGACGGAGAAACGCAGATTATTGCTCCGGCAATGACCCTCAGCATTCCGCTACATGATATCAGCAGTCTTTCTGGAGAGGAGCAGAAACACGATATCCGTGCTTGGATGGAGAAAGACAGGGAGACCGTATTCCCAATAAGTGCGGGGGAACCTTTATTCCGTATCCAGCTTTTAAAAACGTCGAATGAGAAGCACATCGCTGCATTTACATTTCATCATCTGATTGCAGATGGCTGGTCCATCGGTGTATTTTTCCATGAACTGGAACAACTTTATTCCGCTTGTGTACGGGGCGAACGCTGCACGCTTCCCGATCCTGTTCCGTTCCGAGTTTTCGCAGCATGGCAGCAAAACCAGTTAGAGGCAGGTGGAGCAGCTGCCCTTGCTTTTTGGTCGGATGTACTTGCGAAGCCATTGCCAGTTCTTGACTTGCCGTCTCTCCAACGCAACATCAGCTCTCCCTCTTCGCGCGGAGCACGGCACACCATTGTGGTGGATGCGCCTCTGGTGAAGCAACTGAAATCAGTCAGTATTCGGCTTGGCAACAGCTTGTTTGTGACTTTATTGTCTGCTTTTCAGCTTTTCTTGCACAGACTGACAGGCCAAAATCAAATAATAGTAGGTATTCCAACCGCAGGGCAATCTCATATGGGTGTGTCCCCGCTAATTGGCCACTGCGTTAACTTACTTCCAGTGATTTGTGAGGTAGACTCTGGAGCAACGTTCACGGAATTCACGCAGACGGTCAAGCGAGTAATGCATACGCTGGATGCTTATCAGAAATACAGCTTTGCCGGACTTGCCCAGCTAGGATTAAGCCATTTGCCCATTCTTAAGGTGTTGTTCAATATGGATAGGCCCATTCCGGAGTTTCACTATTACGGACTGGAAACAGAATTGTTGGAACATGAAATATTGTCCTGTCAGTATGAGTTGTTCCTGAATGTTACGGAGTCTGGTCAGCAATTGCGGCTTGATTTTGACTATGCTGCAAGTCTTTTTCAACAAGACACTATAGAGGTATGGGCGCAGTACTTTTTACATCTGCTAAGCTCGATTGTGCAGGAAGACGGAATGCGTGTATCTGCGCTGTCTTTGCTTCGAAGTACGCAAAGGGAGCGGCTTCTGGAAGTGTGGGCGACACACTCGGATTCTAAAGGGAATTATCCTTGTGTCTTGGATAAATATAAACATCCGTCTCCTACGGGTACCATCGGACAAGTATATTTGGCCACATCCGCTGGTTTACTGGGAACGACGCTGGAATGGGCTTATGTCGAGGTTGGAGGGAGAATTCGACATATTGGTGCAGTTAACCAAGATGTTCTTATTCGCGGGCATCAAGTGAATCTTGAGCAGATAGAGAAACATCTTTTGCGAGCACTGGATTTGGATGCCTGTGTTTTGACGGCACGGAAAGACGGCGAGAGCAGTAACTCATCGTATCTAGTGGCTTATATAGTGGACAATAATTCTAATTCGTGGGATATAGCGAAGCTGAAAGAGAGTGTAAGCTCAATACTTCCTGATTATGGGCAACCTCGCTTTTGGGTTTTGATGGATAGCATCCCTCTTTTGGCTGATGGGAAGCCGGATTTTCAATCATTACCGAAACCAGAAGATATCAGGATAGAGGACTCGCAGAAGCAGGTTTCTGACGGTAATATGATTGAGGACAAACTTATATCCATATGTAAGGAAGTTTTGAATGTATCTAATATCGGATACAACGATAATTTTTTTCAAATGGGTGGAGACTCCTTAAAAGCGACTGTTATTCTAAGCAGAATTAACAAGGAATTCGAAGTATATATTCCGCTGGTACAAATTTTACATTTGCAAACGATTGCACAACTGGCGGCACATGTAAAAGGAGGACAAAAGCGAAAGTTTGAGCCGCTTGTTCCGGCAGATTTACATCCCTTTTATCCGGTATCTCCCGCTCAAAAAAGAATGTATGTGCTGGATCAACTGGGTGGAGGTGCAGCGTATCATGTATCGGGTCAACTGCATATAGAGGGAGAGTTACACGTTTCCAGGTTCATTGATGCAGTGAAGGAGGTTTTTTCACGGCATGAATCCTTTCGGACGTATTTTGAGTTAGTAGACGGGGAAACCGTGCAGAAGGTAAAGGATATGCTTTCACTGGACATTCCTGTTACTCCAATTTCCGAAGAGGATGCTAATCACGCCCATGAACTGTTTATTCAGCCTTTTGACCTGAGTAAGGCTCCTTTAATTCGTGCTGAGCTGTTCGCAATCCATCGTGACCAGTTTATGTTGCTGATCGATATGCACCATATCATTTCAGACGGCTTCTCGATGGCAGTATTAATGGATGAGATCAGCACGCGGTATCAGGGTATGCCACTTGCCCCCATTGACGTGCACTACAAAGACTATGTCGTTTGGCAAAAACAACATTATGCCGGAAACAGCCAAGTAAAGGATGAAGCATTTTGGTTAGACACGTTGGACGGCGAGCTCCCTGTATTGGACCTGCCAACTGACTTTGCTCGTCCGCCAAGTCAGAGCTTCGCAGGGGACAGTCTTATCGTCAATGTGCAACCCAAGCTGACGGAAAGACTAAATCAATTGGGAAGAGATACGGGAGCAACGCTCTTTATGGTGCTTTTAGCAGCTTATAATGTGCTGTTAAGTAAATACTCTGGGCAAGAGGACATCCTCGTAGGTACGCCGGCAGCGGGTAGAGGGCATGCGGATACGGAAGCGATGATCGGCATGTTTGTGAATACTTTAGTTCTCCGTAATCGACCGCTAGCGTCCCAGCCATTCAGTGCTTTCCTGGAGGACGTCAAACATAACACTCTGCTTGCGTTGGAGCACCAGGAATATCCATTTGAACAACTGGTCGACAAACTGGATCGAGTACGCGATGTAAGCCGCAATCCCATCTTTGATACGATGTTCAGTCTGCAAAATAAGGGAACAGAGGTCATTGAATTCGAGGGACTTCGTTTGCAACCGAATGAGTTTAATGCAGGTGTATCGAAGTTCGATCTTTCATTACATGTAACGGAAACTCAAGACTATTTAACTTTCACCTGGGAGTATTCGACCAGCCTGTTTAAGTTGGAGACGATTGAGCGATTTGCCCTCCATTATATAAAAGTGTTGGAAATCGCAACTCAAGATGTCGGAATTCGCTTGGCTGACATGGATATGCTGACAGAAGAAGATAAGCACTTATTACTATATGAGTTCAACAACACCTCTGCCTATTTTCCGCGGGATGCAACGATTCATGGAAGGTTTGAGCAGCAGGTTAGCAGGACTCCAGATGACATGGCAATCATATTTGGAGATAAGTGTATGACTTACCAAGAGTTGAATGAGCTGGCGAATCGTTTAGCGCGAACGCTGCGGGCGGAAGGAGTGGGACCGGATCAGCCGGTGGGGATTATCGCTCAGCGTTCACCTGAGATGATGATTGGCATCTATGCAATTCTAAAAGCGGGTGGAGCTTATGTACCCATTGACCCGGGATACCCACAAGAAAGAATTCAATATATGCTTGAAGATTCAAGAACACAACTGGTGCTGACACAACCACAGTTTGCAGAACAGCTGAAGCAATATGCGGACTGCAAGGTAATGGTGCTGGATTATGCTTCCACGATCATGGCTTTGCAAGCGTCCAGGTCGACGGAGCCTATGACCGACTGCATGAGTAGCTGGCATGAAGATGCCTCCAACCTTGCGCCTCTAGCAGAACCCAACCATGCGGCCTATATCATCTATACTTCCGGTTCCACAGGGAAACCGAAAGGGGTTATTGTTGAGCACCGCTCCGTCGTGAATCGGCTCTGCTGGATGCACAATAGATATGGGCTGAACGTAGAAGATACGATTTTGCAAAAAACTGCCTTTACTTTTGACGTATCCGTATGGGAGTTGTTCTGGTGGTCGATGGTGGGCTCTAAAGTAAGCTTGTTGCCAATCGGCGGAGAAAAGTCTCCCGAACAGATCCTGAACACGATTAATGAAGACAAGGTAAGCACCCTTCATTTTGTACCTGCGATGCTGCATATTTTTCTGGAATATCTGGAGCAGCAACCAAGGGAAGTCGTGCAAGCCAAATTGAAAACGCTAAAGCATGTATTTGCCAGCGGCGAAGCATTGCCTCCTCAGCAGGTGGCGCGTTTCTATCGAATTATGTCAGGGATTGGAAGCGCAAAACTAATTAACTTGTATGGTCCAACAGAAGCTACTGTAGACGTTTCATTCTTTGAATGCGAGCCTGTGGAAGAGCACTCGGTGATCCCGATCGGTAAACCGATTGATAATATTCATTTGTACGTTGTACAGGAAGGTACGGAGCGATTGCAACCGATTGGAGTGGTGGGAGAACTTTGTATCAGTGGTATAGGAGTAGCCCGGGGCTACCTTAATCGACCGGAATTGACAAAGGAAAAGTTCGCTACCAATCCGTTTAATAGCGGAGCGGAGGGTTATGAGCGGATGTACCGCACAGGAGATTTGGCTCGTTGGATGCCTGACGGCAACATTGAATATCTGGGGCGGATCGATCAACAGGTTAAAGTAAGAGGATATCGCATTGAACTGGGTGAGATTGAAGCGCAGTTGCTGTCCGTAGACGGAATCCAGTCAGCAGTGGTCGTAGCTCGGGAAAACAAAGACGGCTACAAGGATTTGTGTGCATACTTTGTGGCTTCTGAGCCATTAAGTCCGCTGGACGTGCAAAATGCGCTCAAGCAGAAGCTGCCGTTTTATATGATTCCAGCATATGTGGTGCCTCTGCAGCAGCTTCCTCTTACGGCCAATGGAAAAACTGACCGAAAAGCTTTACCTGAGCCGGACCGTCATGACTCTTTACAAACGGATTATGTTGCTCCAAGAACTGATGTGGAAAGGGCGCTGGTCGTGGTATGGCAAGACGTTTTGGGATGTGATCATATAGGCGTTCGAGATCATTTTTTTCTGCTTGGCGGCGATTCTATTAAGGCCGTTCAGGTGGCCTCACGTCTGCGTCAGCATGGCTATTCCCTTGACATTTCTCTTTTAATGGAGCACCCGTTCATTGAGGAGCTTAGCAAGCTTGTGACAACTTTGTTCCGCTACACAGACCAGAATTCGATACATGGAGAGATTCCAATAACATCGATTCAGCGGCAGTTGAATGAACTGGGTACATTGTACACCTTGCAGACGACAACATCCATGCTATTTGCAGGTAACCCGGACTTCGATGAGGATCTGTTACGGTCTGTGCTGCAAACATTAACTACTTATCACGAGGGACTACGGCTTGGTCTGGCGTCGATCGACGAACCGTCTACCCTTGTATACCGAGATGAAAATGAAGAATTGTTCACACTTGATGTGTTCTCACTCTCAGATGATGCCTATGAAGCTAGCAAGCAATTACAGACCGAATGCTTCCGAATTCAAAACAGTTATGGAATGTTTGAGGGACCCAGAGTACGCGCAGGCTTATTCAGGATGTCGGGCTCCGACCAGTTCTTCCTTTCAGTAGATCCGCTAGTGGCTGATCCCACATCTTGGCGTATCCTGCTTGAGGATTTCACAACTGCCTATGAACAAGCTCTTACCGGGGAACCGATAGTGCTTCCTGACAAAACAGATTCTTACCGCTCCTGGATGCGGTGGCTAGAAGACTATGCAGACAGCAAAAAGCTGGCCAAAGAGAAACTCTACTGGCTGGATAAGGTTCATTTCAATGGAGAATTTATACCGAAGGACCATAAGGCACCTGCACATTCAGAAACACTTCGTCCAGTAGAACATTGCATCATACAGCTTTCGGACGAGAAAACAAGCCAGCTGTTAACACGGGCTAATCAAACCTATAGTACGGTGACCGCTGAGTTACTGCTTGCTGCATTGGGATTGACTATAGTGGAATGGTCTGGACAGTCTAAGATCGCCATTGGATTTGAACATTATGATCGGGAGCAACAAACGGTGACTTTGGACAAACCGGACCTTTCAAGAACCGTAGGTCAATTCGGTTCCATATATCCGCTTGTCCTGGATATGGAGCCTGGGAAAGACAGTTCTCTTTTGCTCAGAAACGTAAAGGAGACAGTCCGGCAAGTACCCAACCAGGGTTTAGGATATGGATTACTAAAATATGGCTCTGCAACCTCCGGTAAATCGGAACTTAATGCTAAGTATTACCCGGAAATTGGCTTCCGCTTGATTCATTCTGAATCGGTTAGTTCCTCTCACTTTCATACATCACCTATGGATGTTGAATTATGGTCCGACCAGAATTGTAGCGTTTCAGATTTAGCCTATCACCTCTATCTGGATGGGCGGCTGAAAGACGGTAAGCTTTCCATCTGCATGCTTTATAACCGTCAAGCGTATGAAGCAGATACTATCCGAATGCTTCTGTTGCGTTTTGAACATCATTTGTCGGGCATCATTCAGCATTGTCTGGACCAATCCGGACGGCAACTAACACCATCGGATGTGGGAGCACGTGGTTTGGATCTGGATGAGTTTGAAGACATGAAGCAGTTTTATGAGAATCTATAACGATTCGTACGAGGAGGATATCCATGATCAAAGGACTTGAAATTGAAAAAGTGGTCAACTTGACTCCCTTACAGGAAGGAATGCTCGTCCATGCACTGATGGAACCAGAATCACAGGCTTATTACGAGCAATTACGTATTTCTATTCGGGGAGATCTGGATTGGAATGCCCTGCAAAAAAGCTTTCAATTGTTGGTTCAGCGTCATGAAACGCTGCGCTCGAACATTTATCATAAATCCGCTTCTCGTTCGCGGCTGATTGTCTTTAAAAAGCGAAACACGGCGATTACTTACGAAAATATGACAGAGCTGACCGGAAAGGAGCAAGCCGACGCTATTCGTAGATTTATGGATGTGGACCGTAACACCCATTACGATTTGAGCAGGGATATGCTCATCCGGATGGCTGTACTTCAGACGGATAAAGATGCTTATACGTTGCTTTTAAGTTTTCACCATATTATTATGGACGGCTGGTGTCTTGGCATCATAATGGACGAGTTGTTAACGGCCTATGAGGCCTATCGTACAGGCCGTTCCGTTCAATTGCCTGAACCACGACCTTACACCGGGTATGCCGACTGGCTTGAAGAACAGGATCAGGAGGCGGCCAAGGACTACTGGCGTTCTGAATTACAAGGTTACGAACAAACGGCCGGACTTCCGATGCTAAAAACTCCAGCTACAACTCCTGAAAAAGGCGGCTATCTGCTGCAGGAATATAGAACGACGCTGACGGAAACAGAGACCAGCACTTTGCGTACGATTGCTGAATGCAATGGGACCACGCTTAGCAGTCTTTTTCTGGCCGCCTGGGGAATTGTACTTGGTCGTTACAACGGAAGCAAGGACGTAGTTTTTGGCACGGTGGTATCTGGCCGCCCGTCGGAATTGGATGAAGTAGAGCGAATTGTCGGATTGTTCATTAATACCATTCCATTACGAATTAGATTAAATGAAGAAAAGAGTTTTGTTGAATTATTGCGCGATGTCCAGAGAGCCTCTGTCCAAGGAAGGATGAACGGTTACTGTTCACTTGCTGAAATCCAGTCGCAATCTGCACTCAAGCAACGCTTGCTTGATCATATCGTTGTATTCGAGAACTATCCGTTGGAAAACATGATCGGGAGACGGGACTGGCAAGACAAACTCGGATTCATTATTGAAGACGCCCGGTTATTTGAAGAAATACCGTATGACTTTAACATTGAAGTTGAAGACAAGACGGCAATGAGTTTCATATTGTCCTATAACGGTAAGGTCTATAGCAGTGAAGCGATGAAGCATCTGGCCCATCATTTGAAGCATGTCTTCCTCCAAATTGCCAGCAATCCAGATGTTTGCCTTCGTGACGTTCGGCTGTTAACAACCGAAGAAGAGGCTAATATGACGAAAATATGGAGCGGACCCGTTGTCCAGTTTCCTGCACTTACTTTTCACGGGATATTCGAAGCGCAGACGGAGCGTACACCAGAACGAGCGGCCGTCATATATGAAGATACGATGCTCACTTACAGACAACTTAATGATAGGGCAGATGCTCTTGCCCATCTTTTGCAGAAGCGTGGAATTACACGGGAGAGTCTGGTCGCTGTCATGGTTGACAGGTCTGTTGAGATGATAGTGGCGGTGCTGGGAATTATGAAAGCAGGAGCTGCCTATGTGCCAGTAGATCCCGTGTATCCAGAAGAACGTATTGAATATATGCTGCGTGACTGCGGAACGACGATTGTGCTTACGCAATCTCACCTGACGGGCTGGCTGAAAACAATGGATTTTATGGGCGAGGTAGTTGATCTCGCTACCTTGCCACTCCAGCCCGAGATGGATTCGAACAAGCAGTATATCTCCACATATGAGCCCGGCTCTTTGGCGTATGTCATTTATACATCGGGTACCACAGGTAAGCCCAAGGGCGTTATGGTTGAACATCAACAATATGTCAACACTGCACTCGGCTACAGACACAGCCAAGGATTCAAAAATTTCCCAGTTAAGCTACTGCAAATTGCCAGCATGTCGTTTGATGTGTTTGCATGCGATTTGGCCAAGGCATTTGTCAATGGAGGTACCTTAGTCATTTGTCCTGAAAACGTGAGAAATGATCCAGCTGCCCTGGCTACACTGTTGGAGCAGCAGAAGATTACTACGTTTGAGACACCTCCTGTGCTTTTAGCTCTGCTATTGAATTACATCTATGAGCACGGTACAAATATCAGTTCCCTAAAGCTGCTTACTACTGGAGCAGATAGCTTGGCTGTTGCAGATTACCGTAAGATGTTGACCCGTTTTGGCAGCAAGATGCGAATTATTAATACGTATGGAGTTACCGAAGCTGCAATCGAGTCTAGCTTTTATGAGAACGAGCTGGAAAAATTGCCGCTGTCCGGTATTGTGCCTATCGGCAGAGCTCTACCGAATCATAAGTTATACATTGTTGATGACAGGATGCGTCCGGTCCCTGTCGGTGTAACGGGCGAGCTGTGTATTGGTGGGGCTTCTGTAGCGCGGGGATATCTGAACAGACCGGAGCTTACAGCGGAGAAATTCGTGTCTGATCCTTTCTCGCCCGGTGGACGCTTGTATCGTACGGGGGATCTGGCACGCTGGCAGCCAGATGGGAATATAGATTTTATCGGGCGAGCTGACTACCAATATAAAATTCGCGGATACCGGATTGAGCCTGGAGAAATTGAATCTATTTTGCTCGAAACGGAAGGAGTACGCCAGGCGGTTGTTGTTGATCGACTGGACACGGCGGGACAAAAGTACTTATGTGCCTATGTTGCAGGTGCAGCTGAGAAAGACATGCTGCGAGATAAACTGGCTCAGCAGTTACCAGTCTACATGGTTCCAGCCCAAATCATTGTATTGGAACAGTTGCCATTGACCCATAACGGGAAAATAGACCGATCCAATCTGCCCGAACCGGATGAAATAGCACTGTTGGATAGCGTGTATGAGGCACCACAGGATGAATTGGAAAAAACAATCGCTTTGATCTGGGAAGAAGTGATTGGCGTTAAACCAATTGGATTACACAACAACTTTTTCGAGCTTGGCGGGGACTCGATTAAAGCCTTGCAAATTGCAATCCGCTTAAATGCCAAAGGCCTGAAAATGGAAGTAAAGGACTTATTCCGTTACCCTGAAATTCACTTGATAGCACCGTTTATAAAAAAAATCACCCGTATCATTCCCCAGGGGATTGTAGAAGGTGAGGTAGAATTGACACCTATTCAACTCGATTTTTTTCAGCATCATCGGAGAGATCGTCACCATTATAATCAGGCAGTCATGCTGCAAAATGATAGAGGATGGAATGAATTATGGCTGAAAAACGCTATGGACAAGCTGGTAGCTCATCACGATGCATTACGCATCATTTTTGTGGAAGAGGAAAAGGGAACCACCGCCTATAACAGGGGAGTGAACGAAGGTGAGTTCTTTACATTAACGAGCTATGATTTGACACAATCAAGCCAGCCTGAAGAAGAAATCCGACACATTGGCGATGAGCTGCAAAGCAGTTTGGATCTGCAACGAGGTCCTCTCATACGCTTGGCTTTATTCCATTTATCCGGTGAAGATCATCTGATGATCGTTATCCACCATCTTATTGTAGACGGTGTGTCTTGGAGAATTTTGCTGGAAGATTTGGGCACCGCCTATGATCAGGTAGCTCGGGGTGAGATGCCGAATCTGCCCGCCAAGACTGATGCTTACAAAGAGTGGGCTTCAGGACTGACCACTTACGCCGAAAGTGTACAGGTACGCCAAGAAATCAGCTACTGGAACAATGTAGATTCACGCAGGATACGTCGGTTGCCAAGAGATCATGAAATCGCGGTTAGCCTGATGCAAGATCGACGCCAAGCGGAGGTGGTACTCAGCAGGGATGAGACGGAAAAGCTATTGAAGCATGTACATCATGCCTATCATACGGAAATGAATGATCTGTTGCTTACAGCCTTGGGCCTGGCTTTTTATGAATGGAGCGGTTACAACGAAATCCCGATTTTGCTGGAGGGACACGGCAGGGAGGAGATCATTAAAGATTTGGACATCTCTCGTACAGTCGGCTGGTTTACCTCCCTGTATCCCTTTGTAATCGAGGTCAACAGACCCGAGAACTTGGCCTATCAGATCAAAATGGTTAAAGATAAGCTGCGGCGGGTGCCTAATAAGGGCGTCGGTTATGGTATTTTACGTTATTTGACCAAGGACCAGACTAAAGCCGCTTCTCTAGTAGCTGCACCATTCCCGGAAATCAGCTTCAATTATTTGGGACAATTCGACGAAGAAAACAAGACAGACATGCCTTGGCGTATTTCCCGATTAGCAGACTTAGCCAATGGTGAGAGAAGCCCGCGTGCGGAAAAGACGAATACATTTGACATTAACGGCATGATCACGAACGGAATCCTTCGGTTTGAATTTGAATATAACGGGTTTGAATATGGTGTAGCGACGGTAGATCGATTAACGATCGGCTTTAAAAAACATCTATTGAATATTATCCATCATTGTTGCACTAAAGATCAGGCGGAGCGCAGCCCTACGGATTTTACATATAATCAATTGTCTATGGGGCAATTTGAACAAATATCAAGCCGATTATCGGATAAGCTGGGAAATCTGTTGAAATAAAGGATATCAGCAAGTTGAAACTCAAATTCTGCATGGATAAAGGAAAGGTGAATGATTTGGCACAGGTAAATATTAAAGATATCTATCCGCTATCCCCGATGCAGGAGGGAATGTTGTTTCATTCCATCCTCGACGCAAAATCAGAAGCTTACTTTGAGCAGACCGTTATTACCTTTAATGAAGTGCTAGATGTTCATTTGGTTCAGCAAAGCTTGCAGCAGCTCATGAATCGATATGATACATTCCGTACCATTTTTATGTATAAAGAAACAGAACGTCCGCTTCAAATTGTCCTGGAAGAACGTGAAGCGTTGCCTGTTCATTTCGAAAATATCAGTGTTTTCCCTGAAGCTGAGAAAAGGGGGCATTTTACTGACTTTTTAAAGACAGAGCGTCAAGCGGGTTTTGACTTGGAAAAAGATGTTCCGATTCGGCTTGCCCTGTTTCAATGGGATGATGACTCTTGCAGGCTTGTCTGGAATGTTCATCACATTATAATGGATGGTTGGTGCATGGGAACGGTAGCCCAGGAATTTTTTACTATATATACTTCCCTTCGGTCTGGAGTGCCTGCGCAATTGGATACGGTATATCCGTACAGCAGTTTTATTCAGTGGCTGGAGCAACAGGACAAGGAAGAAGCGACAGCCTATTGGCGGGGGTATTTAAATGGACTTGAAAATGAAACAATTTTGCCGGGGTATAACCGTCCATTGAATCCAATCTTCGAAGCAGAACGTTACACATGCAAGCTGGGGAAAGAACTGACTCAAGGAATGGAGAGAATAGCTAAACACTACCACACGACAGTCAGCACTGTATTTCAAACGGTATGGGGATTATTGCTTCAAATGTACAACCACAGCCGGGATGTTGTGTTCGGGTCCGTAGTATCCGGCAGACCAGATGAAGTTCAGGGAATTGAAAATATGGTTGGATTGTTCATTAACACAATACCAACACGCATAACCAGTGATGCGGACCAGAGATTCTCAGATCTGCTGATATCTGTGCAAAACTCCAACATCGAGTCTACTCAGTACTCTTATTCTTCCTTGGCAGATATTCAGAATCACACGGATTTGAAACAAAATTTAGTCCGTCATATTGTTGTTTTTGAGAACTATCCTTATTCAGAGGAGCTTATTCATGCGGAAAAAGGGCCTGATACACTTCAGGTTACCGACGTAGAGGATATTGTACAGACCAACTATGATTTTAATGTGATTGTCGTTCCTGGATCACAGTATGAAGTTACATTTAGTTATAATCGACTGGTTTACGATGAAAATTGGATTAAGCTAATTGCAGCTCATCTTAAACGGGGACTGGAGCAGATTGTTCAACAGCCGGATCTACCGATTTCCGCTTTGGAATTTCTGACAACGGAAGAGAAAAGCCAGGTTTTATCCGAATTTAGCGGAGTACAGATCTCATATCCTTCTAGTGATACCATCCATCTTTGTTTTGAAAAACAAGTAGAAAAGACACCGAAGGCAACAGCAATTGTCTGTGAGAACTCCAGTCTGACTTATGTTGAGCTGAATGAACGTGCTAACCGACTGGCTCGTACCCTGCGTAGTTACGGCACAACAACCGATCGGCTAGTTGGACTCATGACTGATCGTTCTATAGATATGGTGGTTGGCATTCTTGCTATTCTTAAAGCAGGAGGGGCATATGTACCCATCGATCCGTCATATCCAGAGGAACGTATCCGTTATATATTTGAAGATTCCGGTGCAGACCTGCTTTTAACACAAACCCATCTTGTGGAAAAGCTCAAAGAAGCCGCCTTTGGAGGAAAAGTTCTGGTATTGGATGGAATCCCAACTGTATATCACATGGAAGGATCAAATCTGGAAGCCGTATCAGGAGCAAACGATCTAGCCTACGTCATATATACTTCAGGTACTACAGGACAGCCTAAAGGTGTAATGCTGGAGCACCATGGATTGTGTAACCTGAAAACGTATTTTGATGAAACATTGCAGATAAGTCCGTCAGATCATGCCCTACTGTTTGCGAGCTACGCATTTGATGCTGCATGCTGGGAAATATTTCAGGCGCTATTTTGTGGTGCGACACTTTACGTGCCTACTTCGGAAATCATTCTGAACTACAACCAGTTTGAACAGTATATGGCGGAACATAAAATTACGGTAGCGGCATTACCTCCTACCTACGCCGTGTATCTAAACCCAGAACGAATGCCGGATCTGCGTATTCTGTTCACCGCTGGTTCCGCTTCCTCGATGGAGCTTGTAAACAAGTGGAAGGATCAGGTTGCCTATTTTAATGGCTATGGCCCGACAGAAAACTCGGTAGCAACGTCCATTTGGCCGGTGTCGGAACACCCCGGAGCAATCGATACCATTTCTATAGGACGTCCCGTACCCAACCACCGGGTGTACATGATCGATGCTCTTGGTCATCTTTTACCTGCTGGAGTAGCAGGAGAGTTATGTGTATCCGGTCCAGGATTGGCACGCGGTTACTTGCACCGCCCAGAATTAACGGCTGAGCAATTTGTGGCTAATCCGTTTGTAGATGGGGAAGCGGGCTATGAACGCATGTATCGGACAGGCGACCTGGCAAGATGGATGCCGAACGGCAACATTGAGTATCTGGGCCGGATCGATCAGCAGGTCAAAATTCGCGGTTACCGGATTGAACTGGGCGAAGTTGAGGCGGCTATGCTGAAGGCAGATCGCATGCAAGAGGTCATCGTACTGGCACATGCAAACAGCCAAAACCAACACGAACTGGTTGCCTACTACGTGGCGGAACGCGAAGTGACGGGGAGCGAACTTCGCAAGCAGCTGAGTGAAGAACTCCCGAATTATATGGTTCCCTCGCACTTTGTTCAGATGGAGCAAATGCCGCTCACACCCAACGGCAAAATCGACCGTAAGGCATTGCCGGCACCGGAGCAGATTTCCCGTTCCACGCAGGAATATAGGGCTCCGCAGACAGCAGAGGAGCAGGCGCTGGCCCATGTGTGGGAGGCTGTACTGGGCGGCGGTCCTGTCGGATTGACGGATCAATTTTTTGATCGGGGCGGGGATTCGATCAAGGCGATTCAGGTATCCTCACGCCTGCTGCAGGCAGGCTACAAGCTGGATATTAAAGACCTGTTTAAGTACCCTGAGGTTGCTGAGCTAGCCACGCATCTGCGTGTGTCGGATACCCAATTAGCTGATCAGGAAGAGATCGAGGGAGCCGTTCTACTGACGCCGATTCAGCAGTGGTTTGTGGAGCAAGGGCAGCCTGTGCCGGACCACTTTAATCAGGCGGTTATGCTTCATCGGGAACAGGGATTCGAGGAAGAGCTGCTACGTCAGGCATTGACGCAGTTGGCGGTGCATCATGATGCGTTACGGATGGTGTTCCGCAAGGGGGAGCAAGGCTGGGAAGCGTGGAACCGCGGAGTGAAGGAAGGGAAGCTGTATGATCTGGAAGTGGCCGATTTCAAAGACGTGCCGATCGGTCCCGTATTGGGTCAAGCTATAGAAGCCCGTGCGAGCACTATTCAGAGTAGCATCCGACTGAATGAGGGGCCTTTGCTGAAAGCGGGCCTGTTCCACTGCGCTGATGGGGACCATCTGCTACTGGCTATTCATCATATGGTGGTAGACGGCGTATCGTGGCGGATACTGTTGGAGGATTTGTCGAATGCCTATGAGCAGGCTGTACGTGGAGAAGCCATACAGCTCCCGGCCAAAACAGACTCTTTCCAGGTCTGGTCGGAGCGGTTATCAGCCTATGCCGACAGTCCTGAGATGGAAAGTGAGCACGCATACTGGGAGCAAGTGAATGAATTGGCGGCATCCGAGTCTTTAAGACTTACAGAATTGTTGGATTCTAAAAAAACATTGACCATAAATAACACAGCTACTTTGAGCTTGAAATTCACGAAAGAAGAGACTGATCAACTGCTAAAGCAGGCTCATCGCGCGTACAACACAGAAGTGAACGATCTGTTGCTGACGGCGCTCGGCATGACGTTAAGCACTTGGACTGGCAGTGATCAGGTTGCAATTCTTCTGGAAGGCCATGGCCGGGAAGATATCATGAAGGATACGGATATATCACGAACGGTTGGCTGGTTCACGAGCCAGTACCCGATACTGCTGCGGATTAACGGGGAAGATCATATCTCCGGGAACATCAAACGGATGAAGGAGATGTTACGCAGCATTCCACATAAAGGGATTGGATACGGCATCTGGAGATATCTCAGCCAGAACGGACCGTCCGGGGCAACATACGCCGAGCCACAGATCAGCTTTAATTATTTGGGCGAATTTGATCAGACGCTGCGGCACAGCGAAACGCGCATGTCACCGTACTCCAGTGGAGCAGATGTTAACGAACAGACCAGAATGC
The DNA here is from genome assembly GCF_038592955.1 of Paenibacillus sp. FSL H8-0168. Taxonomy (NCBI): domain Bacteria; kingdom Bacillati; phylum Bacillota; class Bacilli; order Caryophanales; family Paenibacillaceae; genus Paenibacillus; species Paenibacillus sp. FSL H8-0168. The sequence goes on from NZ_CP151948.1 coordinate 2,829,216, forward strand.
CGTGTTCCCTGGATGTGGGGGGCATTGTAACAGATGAAATGCTCGAGCTGGATATTCGTTATAACACAAAAGTATTACAGGAAGATAATGTAATAAAACTAGCCAGGGAACTCAAGCAGAACGTGCTGGAAGTGATCCGCCACTGTGTATCACGGGAGCGTTCTGAATTGACGCCAAGTGATGTGCTGCTTCCGGGTTTAAGCCTGGAAGCACTGGACCGGATGGTGGAGCAGATTCAGCCTGACGGAGAACTGGAGAATATATATCCCATGACGCCGATGCAAAAAGGAATGCTGTTTCACAACATGCTGGATTCCCAGTCGAGCGCCTATGTAGAGCAGTCCACCTTTGAACTGAAGGGAACGCTGGATCTCGCTGCATTCTCTGCCAGTCTGGACTTGTTGGTGCAGCGTCATTCAGCACTGCGTACCAACTTCCGGAGCGATTTGCAGGACGAGCCCTTGCAAGTGGTGTACCGGAATAAACGCGGAGAGCTGTACGTGGAGGATATACGTGAAAAGGAGAAGGTGGCGCAGGAGCAATATATCGAGGAATTCGCGCGTCGGGATAAGCAGAAGGGGTTTAATCTGGAAAAGGATACGCTGATGCGGGTATCCATCTTCCGTACATCAGACGATTTATACCATTTTGTATGGAGCTTCCACCATATCATCATGGATGGCTGGTGCTTGTCACTGGTCACCAATGAGGTCTTTGGAGGATATACCGCCCTTACAGAAGGGAAGCCACCGCAATTGCCTGTGGTAACACCATATAGCCGATACATCGAATGGCTGGAAGGGCAGAACCGTCAGGAAGCAGCGGAGTATTGGAACGGTTACCTGCAGGGCCATGAGGAGACGACAGTTTTGCCCCAGGCCAAAACAGGGAAAGCGAAGGGATATGAGGCTGAATATCTGGAATTTGATTTAGGTATAGACCTGACGGCGCAACTTCAGCAGCTGGCAAAGCAAGAACAGGTGACGATAAATACGCTGATGCAAACAGCCTGGGGTGTATTGCTGCAAAAGTATAATCGCACAGAGGATGTCGTTTTCGGTAGTGTGGTGTCGGGACGTCCAGCAGACATTGCCGGAGTAGAGCAAATGATCGGACTTTTCATTAATACAATCCCAGTCCGTGTTCAAGGTAAACCAACAACTGCATTTACTGAATTAATGAAGGAAACTCAGCGACAGGCGCTTTCTGCCAATGCCTATGACACGTTCCCGCTGTATGAAATTCAGGCACTGACCGAGCAGAAGCAGGATCTAATCAAGCACATTATGATATTCGAAAATTATCCGGTGGAGCAGCAGGTAGAGCAGCTGGGAAGTGATGGGCAGAATGCATTCACAATTTTAAACGCAGTGGCTACAGAGCAAACCAACTACGATCTGAACGTCGTCGTAATGCCGGGAGAAGGCATCAAGATTCGTTTTATGTATAACGCATTGAGCTTTGATCAAACCGGCATTGAGCGTCTGCATGGTCATTTTGCTCGTCTGCTGGAGCAAATTTCGTTCAACCCGCATGTTCGCGTTGAAGAACTGGAATTGGTGACAACGGCGGAAAGACAACAGATTACAGGCGAGTTTAACGACACGGCTTCTGTATATCCGCGCAATCAGACGATCCAAAAGCTGTTTGAGGAGCAGGCTGAACGTACGCCAGATCACGTGGCCGTCACTTTGGGTCATCAATCGTTGACCTATCGGAAACTCAATGAGAAGGCTAACCGATTAGCGCATACACTACAGACTGCTGGAGTGAAGGTCGATGAGCCTGTCGGCATTCTAACGGAGCGTTCGTTGGATATGATTAGCGGAACGTTGGCTATTTTGAAGGCTGGAGGCGCGTATGTGCCGATAGATCCTCAATATCCGGAGGACCGTATCCGCTATATGCTGGAGGACTCGGGAGCCAAACTGCTGCTGACTCAACAAGATTTACTGGAACGTTGCTATTTTGATGGACAGATTGTCAATCTGAATGAGGATACGTCCTACAGTCCGGATACTTCCAATTTAGGAATAGATGGATCAGGCGAACATGCTGCTTATGTCATCTATACCTCGGGATCAACAGGCAAGCCTAAGGGCGTCGTTGTTGAGCATCAAAGTGTCGTGCGCTTGGTGCGTAATACGGATTATGTGCCGTTTGATGAATCGATCCGAATGTTGCAGACTTGCGCGTTTGTATTTGATGTGTCTACGTTTGAAATTTGGGGGGCGCTACTGAACGGCGGTGAGCTTGTACTCGTGCATAAGGATGATCTTTTGGACGTAGCTAAGCTCAAGGAGACCATACGGGACCATCGCATTACTATGATGTGGCTGACTACACCGCTATTTAATCAGCTTTCGCAGCAGGACAGTAAATTGTTCGGCGATGTGAAGTATTTGCTGGTCGGAGGCGACGTGCTGTCTGCACCGCATATTAACCGGGTGTTGCGTGATAATCCGGACATGAATATCATCAACGGCTATGGACCAACGGAAAATACTACTTTTTCGACCACTTATCATATTAAGGAAGAACAGCTTGATTCTGTGCCGATCGGGCGTCCTATCCGCAATTCTACGGCGTATGTGGTCGATTCGGCGTTTAACCTGCAGCCGATTGGAGCATGGGGTGAGCTGGTTGTTGGCGGAGACGGAGTCGCACGCGGTTACCTGAACCGTCCTGATTTGACGGCTGAGAGATTCCTTGCCAATCCGTGGGTGTACGGAGATCGCCTGTACTGCACGGGAGACCTTGTTCGCTGGCGTGAAGACGGTACATTAGAATACGCTGGACGGATGGATCAACAAGTTAAAATTCGCGGCTACCGAATTGAGCTGGGCGAGGTCGAGTCGGCTATGCTGAAAATAGATCGTATCCAAGAGGTCAGCGTACTGGCACATGCAAACAGCCAAAACCAACACGAACTGGTTGCCTACTACGTGGCAGAACGGGAAGTGACAGGGAGTGAGCTTCGCAAGCAGCTGAGTGAAGAACTCCCGAATTATATGGTTCCCTCGCACTTTGTTCAGATGGAGCAAATGCCGCTCACACCCAACGGCAAAATCGACCGTAAGGCATTGCCGGCACCAGAACAGATTTCCCGTTATACGCAGGAATATAGTGCTCCACGGACGGCAGAGGAGCAGGTTCTGGCTCGTGTGTGGGAGGCTGTACTGGGCGGCGGTCCGGTCGGATTGACGGATCAATTTTTTGATCGGGGCGGGGATTCGATCAAGGCGATTCAGGTGTCCTCACGCCTGCTGCAGGCAGGATACAAGCTGGATATCAAAGACTTGTTTAAGTACCCTGAGGTTGCTGAGCTAGCTATGCACCTGCGTGTGTCGGATACCCAATTAGCTGATCAGGAAGAGGTCAGCGGAGCCGTGCTGCTGACACCGATTCAGCAGTGGTTTGTGGAACAAGAGCAGCCTGTGCCGGACCACTTTAATCAGGCGGTTATGCTTCACCGGGAGCAAGGATTCGAGGAAGAGCCGCTACGCCAGGCACTGACGCAGTTGGTGGTGCACCATGATGCGTTGCGGATGGTGTTCCGCAAGGCAGAGCAAGGCTGGGAAGCGTGGAACCGCGGAGTGAAGGAAGGGAAGCTGTATGATCTGGAAGTGGCCGATTTCAAAGACGTGCCGATCGGTCCCACATTGGGTCAAGCTATAGAAGCCTGGGCCAGCACTATTCAGAGTAACATCCGACTGGATGAAGGACCTCTGCTGAAAGCGGGCCTGTTCCACTGCGCTGATGGGGACCATCTGCTACTGGCTATTCATCATATGGTGGTAGACGGCGTATCGTGGCGGATACTGCTGGAGGATTTGTCGAATGCCTATGAGCAGGCTGTACGTGGAGAAGCCATACAGCTCCCGACGAAAACAGACTCCTTCCGGGTCTGGTCGGAGCGGTTGTCAGCCTATGCCGACAGCCTTGAGATGGAAAGTGAGCACGCATACTGGGAGCAATTGAATGAACTGGCGGCATCCGAGTCGCCCCAACTTCCAGTGTCCCAAGAGCATAGCGATAAGTTTATGCAGCAAGACATGGGTATCGTAAATGTGAGGCTTACGAAGGAAGAGACTGATCAACTACTGAAGCAAGCCCACCGCGCGTACAACACAGAAGTGAATGATCTGTTGTTGACGGCACTCGGCAAGACGTTAAGCGCTTGGACTGGCAGTGAAAAGGTTGCGATTCTTCTCGAAGGCCATGGCCGGGAAGAAATCATAAAGGATACGGATATATCACGGACGATTGGCTGGTTTACGAGTCAATACCCGGTACTGCTGCGGATTAACCGGGAAGATGATATCTCCGGGCACATCAAACGGATGAAGGAGATGCTGCGCAGCATTCCACATAAAGGAATTGGGTATGGCATCTGGAGATATCTCAGCCAGAATGGACCGTCCGGGGCAACATACGCCGAGCCACAGATCAGCTTTAATTATTTGGGCGAATTTGATCAGTCACTGCAGCATAGCGGCATGCATTTTTCTCCATATTCCAGCGGAGCTAATACTCATGAATTGACCCAAATGCCCTGTGTTATGGACGTGGGAGGACTCGTTACAGATGGCATGCTGGAACTAAGTATTCAATACAACATTAAGGCACTCCAACAAAATGCTGCTGAGCATCTAGCAGAGCAATTCAAGCAGAACGTGCTGGAAGTGATTCAGCATTGTGCATCTCGGGAGCACTCCGAATTGACGCCAAGTGATGTGCTGCTTTCGGGCTTAAGCCTGGAAGAACTGGACCGGATGGTGGAGCAGATTCAGCCTGACGGAGAGCTTGAGAATATGTACCCCATGACGCCGATGCAAAAAGGCATGCTGTTTCACAACATGCTGGATTCCCAGTCGATCGCCTATGTGGAGCAGTCCACCTTTGAATTGAAGGGAACGCTGGATCTCGCTGCATTCGCCGCCAGTCTGGACTTGTTGGTACAGCGTCATTCAGCTCTGCGGACCAACTTCCGGAGCGATTTGCAGGACGAGCCGCTGCAAGTGGTGTACCGGAATAAACGCGGAGAACTGTACGTAGAGGATATACGTGAGAAGGAGAAGTCGGCGCAAGAGCAGTATATCGAGGAGTTCACGCGTCGAGATCAGCAGAGGGGCTTTGATCTGGCAAAGGATGCACTGATGCGTGTATCTATCTTGCGTACATCAGATGATTCATACCATTTTGTATGGAGCTTCCACCACATCATAATGGATGGCTGGTGTTTGTCGCTGGTTACCAACGAAGTCTTTGGAGGATATACCGCCCTAGTAGAAGGGAAGCCACCGCAATTGCCTGTGGTAACACCCTACAGCCGATACATCGAATGGCTGGAGGGACAGAACCGTCAGGAAGCAGCGGAGTATTGGAGCGGTTACTTGCGAGGCTATGAGGAGACGGCGGTTTTGCCGCAGGCCAAAACAGGGAAGACCCAGGGATATGAGGCCGAATATCTGGAATTTGATTTGGGTATAGACCTGACAACGGCCCTACTGCAATTGGCAAAGCAAGAACAGGTAACGATAAATACGCTGATGCAAACGGCCTGGGGTGTTTTGTTGCAAAAGTATAATCGCACAGAGGATGTCGTTTTCGGGAGCGTGGTATCTGGACGTCCAGCGGACATTGCCGGAGTAGAGCAGATGATTGGATTATTCATTAACACGGTCCCCGTCCGTATTCAAGGCGGACAAGCAACTGCATTTACAGAGCTGATGAAGCAAACTCAGCGGCAGGCGCTTGCTTCGGGATCATACGAAACGTTCCCACTCTATGAGATTCAGGCACAGGCAGAGCAGAAAGTGGAACTGATTAATCATATTATGGTATTTGAGAACTATCCGGTGGATGAACAACTTGAGCAATTAGGTGAAAGAGAGGAAGCTGATTTTAAAATAACCGGAGCAGGAGCGGTTGAGCAGACGAATTATGATTTTAATATCGTGGTTTTACCGGGAGAGACGCTGCGAGTTCATTTTGGTTACAACGCCCAGGTATATGACTATGAAAGGATAGAACAGATCCGGGGGCATTTGCTGCAACTGCTGGAGCAAATCAAGATCAATCCAGCTGGTCGGATTTGCGAGCTGGATATATTAACGCCTCAGGAACGCGAGCAACTGCTGGGTGCTTGGTGTGACACGAAAGCAGCATATCCACGTGAGCAGACGATTCACGGGTTGTTTGAGGAGCAGGTCAAGCAGACACCGGAGCAGGTAGCGGTATATTTTGAAGGAGCACAAGTGACCTACCGTGAATTAAATGAGCGAGCGAACCGTCTGGCGCGTACTTTACGCAGTAACGGTGTGATGGCAGACGGCCTAGTCGGCCTGATGACAGAGCGATCGATTGACATGATTGTCGGCATCTTAGGTATTTTGAAGGCAGGGGGCGCCTACATTCCGATCGATCCGACTTATCCGGAGAACCGCATCCGTTATATGCTGGACGATTCAGGTACGGAACTGCTGTTAACGCAGCAGCATTTGGTTGAAAAAGTGGAATTTAGGGGCAAGGTCCTGCTGCTGGATGCAGAAATGGACGAAGCCACTGCGGATGCAAGTATGGCTGAGGCAAAAGGAAAAGCTATATCCGCATATCACAGGGATGGTTCGAATTTGGAAGCCACATCGGGTCCTCATAACCTAGCATATGTAATCTATACGTCCGGAACGACAGGTCAGCCTAAGGGAGTCATGCTCGAGCATCGTGGACTCTGCAATCTGCATACGTATTTCAGGGAGACATTGCGGATCAGCAGTTCCGACCGTGTTGTATCGTTCGCCAGCTTTTCCTTTGATGCGGCATGCTGGGAAATGCTTCAGGCGCTCTTCAACGGGGCCACTTTATGTATCCCGACATCCGAAACCATTCTCAGTTATGACAAGTTTGAGCAGTATATGGCGGATCATCACATTACAATTGCAACGCTGCCCCCAACCTATGCCATATACTTGAGCCCTGAACGAATGCCGGAACTACGCATCATGTTCACGGCCGGATCGGCGACCAGCACTGAGCTAGTCAGCAAATGGAGAGACGGTGTGACCTATGTTAACGCCTACGGTCCAACGGAAAATTCCATAGCAACGTCTGTTTGGCCAGTACCGGGAGGGGCCGAAGCAGGGGTATCCATCTCAATCGGACGTCCTGTACCAAATCACCGCGTGTATATGGTCGATGCACATGGGCAACTTGCACCGACAGGAATCCCAGGTGAACTGTGCGTATCCGGCCCAGGGTTGGCACGCGGATACCTGCATCGTCCGGAATTAACGGCTGAACAATTTGTGACCAATCCGTTTACAGGTGGGGAAGCGGGCTATGAACGCATGTATCGGACAGGCGACCTTGCGAGATGGATGCCTGACGGCAACATTGAGTACCTTGGTCGGATTGACCATCAGGTCAAAATTCGCGGTTACCGGATTGAACTGGGCGAAGTTGAGGCGGCTATGCTGAAGGCAGATCGCATGCAAGCGGTCATTGTACTGGCACATGAAAATAGCCAAAACCAACATGAACTCGTTGCTTATTATGTGGCGGAACGGGAAGTGACGGGGAGCGAGCTTCGCAAGATGTTAAATGAAGAACTCCCGAATTATATGGTCCCTTCTCACTTCATTCAATTGCAGAACGTACCTCTTACACCGAACGGTAAAATTGACCGTAAGGCGCTGCCGATACCAGAAGGTCGTTTGTCCGACCATGTTGCACCGCGAACGTGGATGGAAATAAAATTGGCAGACATCTGGCAGGATGTGCTGGGTCTACCGCAAGTAGGCATCAACGAAAATTTCTTTGAAATTGGTGGTCATTCGCTGCGAGCGACGACACTGACTTCTAGAGTTCGCAAAGATTTAAACAAACCGATGGATTTGCAAAACATATTTGAGGCACCGACGATCGAGCAATTGGCGGTCTTGCTTGAAGAACAGGATCAAATCACATATGCATCCATTCCGGTGGCGGAAAAACGCGACACTTACCCGCTTTCTTTCGCACAGACACGGATGTATGTGCTCCACCAGCTGGATCCGGAAGGGATAAGCTATAACACCACATCAGCACTGAGAGTAATCGGTCCGATAGATGTGAACCAGGTGGAAGAGGTATTCCGTCAATTAATTTCACGTCATGCGGCCCTCCGGACAAGCTTTGAACTGGTAAATGGCGTGCCTATGCAGCGAGTGCACGATACGATTCAATTTGAGTTGGAATATGCCACAATATCAGAACTGCGGACAGAATCCAATGAACTTATGCTTGAAAATTTAGCAGAAGAACATGCCCGTTCCTTTGTACGCCCATTTGACTTGAGGATCGCTCCGTTGCTACGTGTAAAGCTGGTCAAATTGGGATTGGACGAAGAAGGCCAGGAGCCGCAGCACTTATTGATGCTTGATATGCACCACATCGTTTCAGACGGAGTATCCATTGAAATATTAGCTGGTGATTTTGCCCGCTTATATAGCGGTGAAGTATTATCTCCGCTGCGTATTCAATATACGGACTATGCTGTGTGGCAGCATAGCAAAACTCAGCAGGAGCGAATAAAGAGTCAGGGAGAGTACTGGCTGAATAGATTTAGTGGTGACTTGCCTCAACTGGATTTGCCAACTGATTTTGAGCGTCCGGTAACACGATGTACGAAAGGTGACGCTGTTGAGTTTGAAATGGGACAGGAATTGACTCAGTGTTTAAAAGAACTGGCGGTGCATACGGATTCTACGCTGTACATGGTACTTATGGCTGCATACACAGCATTGCTGCATTATTACACAGGGCAGGAAGACATCATTGTTGGTACTCCGATTGCAGGTAGACCGCATGCTGACCTGGAGCCTATGCTCGGTATGTTTGTCGGCACGCTCGCATTACGCAATCATCCTCACGCTGAACAGACGTTTTATAACTGCATTGAGGACGCCAAGACGTGTGCACTGCAAGCATATGCGCATCAGGATTATCCGTTTGAGGAGCTGGTGGAAAAGCTCGACCTGAAACGAGATATGAGCCGTAATCCGTTGTTCGACACGATGTTTGTATTGCAGAATGTGGAGAAAAAGGAAGTGAAGTTGGACAAGTTGTTCTTCCGCTCTTTTGGCATAGAGCAGGTTTCTGCGAAATTCGACCTGACGCTTGAAGTTAATGAGGAGGAAGCATCTATTCAACTCCAATTTCTGTACGCTACATCTTTGTTTAAACGGGAAACGGTAGAAAGCATGGCAAGGCATTTTGTACAGTTGGTTAAAACCGTTGTAGCCAATCCCGATACTAAGCTGGGCGAATTGACGCTGATTTCGGAAGAAGACAAAGGGATTCTAAAAAAACATAGGGACATCCTAAAGGCTTCTCGCTACTGGAGTACTCTGCTCGAAGGCTATGAAGAAGCACCTCAATTGCCATATGCCAATCTGATGGGACGCAGTCCATATCAGACAGAGCATCTGGAGATTAATTTGGATGTTGAACGAACGGTAGCACTAGAGCGAATTGCACTGAATGAGCAGGTGACGACAAATACGCTACTGCAGACAGCCTGGGGAATTTTATTACAAAAGTATAACGGTACAGATGATGTGGTGTTCGCTTGCTCCATATCAAGTCCTTTGACAGATAAATTGGATTCGAAGCATTCAATTGGACTGGGTAACCACACCTTACCAGTTCGCATTCGAACCGAAGCAGGAGCTAACTTTATCGGGTTGATGAGAGGTGTGCAGCAGCAAACCGATGAATCTGCGGTATATGAACATTTGCCAATGTCTGAATTGGTTACAGCGAAAGTGCAACAACTGGCCCTCTTTGGCCATAGAATGGTGTTTGAGACTACTTTGGAAGAGGCCAATACTGAGCAAGAAAGCTACGATTTAAGCATCATAGTACTTCAGGGAGATACGCTACGAATTGATTTTTCCTACAATGCCCAGGTGTATGATCATCAGAGTGTGTCGCAGATTCAAGGACATCTACTGCGGTTGCTGGATCAAATTATAGCGAACCCGGATAGTTTAATTGAGGCAATGGATCTGTTGACTAAGCACGAGCGGGAGCACATCATCCAGGTGTGGGGAAATACCACGGCAGAGTATTCGCGTGAACAAACAATTCACGAACTGTTCGAGGAACAGGTTTTGCAGACTTCGGATCAGACAGCGGTATATTTTGAAGGTCAACAATTGACCTACCATGAATTGAACGAGCGCGCAAACCGTCTGGCCCGTACTTTACGCAGCTATGGCGTGAAAGCCGATAGTCTGGTTAGTCTGATGACAGAGCGTTCCGTAGATATGATTGTGGGCATATTGGGAATTTTGAAGGCGGGGGGAGCATATATCCCGATAGACCCAACCTATCCGGAGGAACGCATCCGCTACATGCTGGACGACTCAGGTACGGAACTGTTGTTAACACAACAGCACCTGACGGAAAAGGTGCTGTTTGGAGGCAAAGTGTTGGTGCTTGACGGTGAACAGGACGGAGTCGCTTCCGATACAAGAAAAGCGGATGTACGCGGGGAAATGCTGCCCGTATATCATCAGAACGGTTCGAATCTGGAGGCTGTATCGGGTCCAAACGATCTAGCATATGTCATCTATACGTCCGGGACGACAGGTCAGCCTAAGGGAGTAATGCTTGAGCATCACGGTCTTAGTAATCTTAAAACCTACTTCGAGCAAAAGTTGAGTATTGGCTTGTCCGATCGGGTTGTCATGTTTGCCAGTTATTCGTTTGATACGTCATGCTCGGAAATAATCCAGTCTTTACTATGCGGAGCGACATTGTATATACCTTCCTCCGAGACTATTTTGAATTATGAACGTTTCGAGCAATACATGGCTGCCTGCAGAATTACAATTGCAACGCTGCCGCCAAACTATGCTGTATACCTGAACCCGGATCGCATGCCTGATTTGCGTGTTCTGCTCACAGCAGGATCGGCCTCTACCGCAGAACTGGTGTCCAAATGGAAGGACCGGGTGGCTTATTACAATGCGTATGGTCCTACCGAAAATTCCGTTGCAACGTCTCTTTGGCCGGTATCGGAAGAAAATTCTGAGTTAGGTGGAATCATATCCATCGGACGGCCAGTATCTAATCACCGCGTGTATATGGTGGATACACACGGAAATCTTTCACCTGCAGGAGTCCCTGGTGAGCTGTGTGTATCCGGTCCGGGGCTGGCACGCGGCTATCTGCACCGTCCAGAGCTGACAAAAGAAAAATTCGTAGCCAATCTGTTTGCAGCAGAGGAAGTTGGCTATGAGCGAATGTACCGTACAGGTGACTTGGCACGATGGTTGCCAGATGGGAACATTGAATATTTGGGTAGGATTGACCATCAGGTCAAAATCCGCGGGTATCGGATTGAGCTCGGTGAGATTGAAGCGCAAATTATCAAGGTGGACGGTGTTAAAGAATCTATTGTCATGGCTCGTGCAGATCAGCAGGGAGACTATCATTTGGCCGCTTACTACGTAGCTGAAAAAGAAATCAGCGGCAGTATGATGTTGAATTTGCTGAATGAGAAATTGCCGAACTATATGGTACCGTCGTATTTTATACAACTGCAGAACATGCCGCTGACACCGAATGGAAAAATTGATCGCAAGGCACTGTCAGCATTCGAGGAACATACTGATTTGACTGCAGAATATGCAGCGCCGCGCACAGCCATGGAGGCGAAGTTAGCACAAATCTGGAGAGAGGTACTCGACATTCCGTCCGTCGGAATTCATCATAATTTCTTTGCCATTGGCGGACATTCACTTCGTGCGACTGCATTGGCCGCAAAAATTCACAAAGAACTAAATATTGAGTTTCCGTTGCGTTATGTATTTGACTTTCCAACAATTGAGCAAATGGCGCAGGCTGTTCATGAATTGTCTCCAAATCCATTTGCAGCGATTCCTGTTGCCGAATTGAGAGACAGTTATCCGGCATCTATAACTCAAAATAGACTATACGTTTTGAGCAGTATGAATAACTACAATATGTCTGCCATGCTTTTGATGGAAGGGGAACTGAACCTTTTACGATTAGAAAGAGCGCTTAAGCAATTAATTCAGCGTCATGATACATTGCGAACTTCTTTTGAATTCGTAGATGCTAAACTGGTACAACGGATTCACGACCATGTCGATTTCACTTTGGAGGTTATGCAGGGACATGGGGAGAACGAAGCAAGAGCAATGATGAGACAATTTATCAGACCTTTTGATCTTGGGAAGGCACCGTTAATTCGAGCTGCTCTGTTGCAAGAGTCTCCACAGCGCCATTGGTTTATGTTTGACATGCATCATGTGATTTCAGATGGTGTATCCATGAGTATATTGATGAACGAGCTGCCCGCACTGTATGAAGAAAAAACGTTGCCCGCCTTGCGAATTCAATACAAGGATTATGCGGTATGGCAGCAAGGAGATATTGGTAGCTCATGGATGGAAAAACAAGAAGAATACTGGCTCAAGCAAATGAGCGGCGATATTCCGATTTTGGGTATCCCAGTCGACTTTGAAAGACCTGCAACACGTAGCACTTCGGGCAGCACTGTTTCCTTTGCCATTTCACCTCAGGACGTGGACCGTTTGAAAGAAATCAGTTTGCAGGCGGGAGCTACTTTATTTATGGTATTACTGGCGGCCTACAAGACCCTATTGTTCAAGTACAGCGGTCAGGAGGACATCGTTGTTGGAACACCTATTGCAGGTAGACAGCATCATGATTTGCAGCCGGTCATCGGTATGTTTGTCAACACGCTTGCATTGCGGAGCTTTCCTGAAGGGGATAAGTCTTTTTACGAATATGTTCAGGAAGTGAAGGACCAGGTGCTTGATGCCTTTGAGCATCAGGATTATCCGTTTGAATTGCTGGTGGAGAAGCTGAATGTACAAAGGGACCTGAGCCGAAATCCGTTATTCGATACTCTTTTTGAGCTAGATAACATGGACTCTGGTACGACGGAATTCCAAGACTTGCAGGTTACTCTGTGCCCGGGCGAACAGAATATGGCAAAATTCGATTTGACACTTACGGCCATGGAAAGCTCTGAAGGTTTGGTTTTCAGCTTCACATATGCCGATAGCCTGTACAAGAGAAGCACGATTAAACGAATGGCCGATCACTTTCTCCAGTTGATTAAAGCTGTTGTAGATGAACCACAGACAAAGCTTTCTGAAATTGAGATCATTACGCCACAGGAAATCGAAATGATATTGGATGTCTGGGGAAATACCGTGGTGAAATACCCAAGTGAAAAAACCATTCATCAATTATTCGAAGAACAGGTAGAGAAGACTCCAGATCAAGTAGCTGTAGTTTTTGGAGATAGCCAGATCACATATAACGAATTAAATGTGCGTGCAAACCAACTGGCTCGCGTGCTAAGAGCAGAAGGAGTCCAGGCGGATCAATTGGTCGGAATGATTATGGAGCGTTCTATCGAAATGATTGTAGGGATTTTTGGTATTTTAAAAGCTGGTGGGGGATATGTACCTATCGACCCTGAGTTTCCGCAGGAACGTATGCTCTATATGTTACAAGACAGCCATATTAAGCTTATGGTTGCCATGCCAGAAATGGCCGCGAAGGTACCGTCGGATGTGCTGATCATTTCACCTGAAAGTCACAGGCTATCCGCAGAAGACGGTTCCAACTTGGCTGAAGTATGTGAATCCGGCCATTTGGCTTATGTGATGTATACCTCAGGTACAACGGGCAAACCCAAAGGAGTGATGATTCAACACTCTAATGTCGTGAATATGACAACCGCATTTAGACAACAAGTGTATAAGAAGTACAAATCTCCAATGCGGATGGCATGGCTATCGCCGTATGTATTTGATGCATCAGTGAAACAAATTTTCCCATGCCTGCTTCTCGGGCATGCGCTTCACGTGGTGCCGAGAGAGATTAGCACCAATGGTCATCGTTTGGCTGACTATTTCAGATCCCAACGGATTGATTTTACTGATGGTACACCGGCACACATGCATATGCTGACGGAAATGCAAGACTCCGTTGCAGACCTGAATGTACAGCATTTTATTTTTGGAGCAGAGGCGCTGCCCAGTCATCTCGTTAAAACATTTTTGAGCACCCGGCCCGGATATCGTCCGCAAATAACTAATGTTTATGGTCCTACTGAGTGCTGCGTAGACACAACTGCATACGACATTGACGGGGAAACGATGACAGCTTGGACACATACGGTGCCGATTGGCAAGCCAATGGCTAACCAGCACGTATATATTATGGATATGAATCGGAAGTTGGTTCCGATAGGAATTGCAGGCGAGATCTACATCGGTGGTGATGGAGTAGGGCGAGGTTATATGGGAAATCGTGAGCTGACAGATGAGAAATTTATAGCAGACCCCTTCCAACCCGGAAAACGTATGTACCGCACAGGAGATTTGGCGCGATGGATGGCAGATGGAAATATTGAATATTTAGGCAGGATGGATCATCAGGTAAAAATTCGGGGTTACCGAATTGAACTTGGAGAAGTAGAAGCGCAATTAATGAACCTGCCTGCGATCCGTAAAGCGGTGGTTATTGCTCGTGAGAATGAATCAGGACAAAAAGATTTATGTGCTTATTTTGTGGCTGATAGCGATCTGACCATTCAGGAACTTAAAGCAGCGTTGGTTCCGAATCTTCCGATGTACATGCTGCCAAGCTATTTTGTTCAATTGGAGAAGATGCCGTTGACTACTAACGGAAAAATTGATCGTAAATCGCTTCCTGCGCCGGACGGAGACATTCAAACAGGTGTTGAATATGCAGCCCCGCGAAACGGCATGGAACGGCATATGGTAGATATTTGGAAGCAGAATCTGGGTGTCAGTATTGTTGGCATTGATGATAACTATTTTGATTTAGGCGGACACTCCCTAAAAGCCATTCAATTGGTTTCACAGGCTCAGGCTATTGGCATTGAAATAGGGATTAATCAGGTGTTTCAATATCAGACTATTCGCCAAATATCAGAGTATATGCGAGCAGACACTTCAATGTCGGGTATGCTAACACGTGATATTGCCGAGGCAATCGACATCATCGAAAAGGCTTATGACGTACATGCTCATTTCCAATCAACAGCTGTTGAAGGGCGAGATCAATTAACTTTGCACATAGATCCTTTCGATTCTATACAAGCAGAGGACCTGAAGAAAGTCATTTTGTCACGCCTTCATCCTGACCTTCATCCACATCATTTGCTTCCTTTTGAAGCAGCTGCTCAAGTACCTGACTGTGAAAAGCTGTACACAGATACGATGGTAGATGATGAAGCTGTGAAGCGGCATGCTGAGGAATGGCTGGAACATCTGCTGCGGATGAATGACCAATGGAACAGCACGATGCTGGCAGGAGAGCCTTTACAACGCTATGCGCTTGCTCCCGCTCAACATTATCATTTGGAGCATCCGCAATCTTCAGGAGGTGTCATTCCTTTTGATAGTTACCTGCTGGATGTAGAACGGTTATCTGCAATCATGCAACGCCTGATAGAGCGCCATGAACTCTTTAGAAGTGTGTTGGTCCAAACGGATGTCGGATGGGAATGGGAAATGTTGTCCTTGAAGGAGCGCATGGATATTCCAATGATAGATTTATCGAACTACGGTGCAGAGATGCAAAATCGTATACTCTCACATATACTGCCTGTATTCTTTATGAACCCTTATGAAACAACCGGAAACTTGTTATATCGCATTGCGCTTGTTCGCCTTAATTTACGGGATCATTTGCTGCTGCTCCCTTGTTCACATCTCATCTATGATGGCATGAGCGGAGAGGTCGTTAAGAGTGAATTGTACCGTGCATATGATGACATGAGCAATGTAAAAGAGCAACTAGCAGGAAGCTACCGTGATTATGTGAGTCAGGTTCGCAAAGGACCTCAGGGCATGGGCGATCAAGAGATTGTCGACAAATTTCGCTTGTCTGCATTTGCTGCTGCTTCGGATGCTGTAGTCCTCGCAATTGATGAGCGCAACCATACAACGGGCACAGATGTGACAGTAGAACTTGCAGATTGGAATGATTCTGACGCAATCGGAGACATGTGGGACTTGGCTATACGACTAGCTAACCGCTTTTTCCGCAGATATTTGCAAGTGGACGAGATTCCTATTCTTCTCACCAATTATGGCCGGGCATACGAGGACAAGCAGTATTTTGATATTATAGGTGAATTTATAGACCAAATCCCTGTACTGCTTACAGATGCGGATGAACATGGGCATGAGATCAGAAACAGTATGCAGTTGGCCGTAGCGCGTAACCTGAATTTTCTAAATCTCATATACAATGATGAAATGGCTTCGTTGTATCCGCAGTCTAACCGGTATCTGAAGCATAGCCTGAATAAGCTACCTATTGTCTTCAATTACCTTGGCGAAGCGTCGGATAAATATCAGCTGTTTAAAAATATCGAGCCGGAAGAGAGGGACATCTATCGGGATTCAATCATTTTCTTTACTGTTCAGCATGTGGAGAATGTATTGCAAATCTCACTGGAACTTCCTTTTGAAGAAAATCCAGAAATCGTTAAAGCGATGTTGGAAACAGAGCTAGCGAACTTACTAGTAACAGATGGAAATGGAATAATGTCCACCTAATTTTTCACTTTAGGCATTAAAAACAAGCTCTGAGTTCAAAATAGGGAAACTGCCCCAAAGCTTTCAAATGGCTTTGGGGCAATCTAAACAAACCACAAAAGCCGCAAGTCTCCAATAACCCCGGAGATTTACGGCTTTTGTGGTTTGAATGTAGCAAGTTTTTATGTAGCAATGTCGCTGAATTAAAACTTGTTGTAGTAGATCTTTACGCCAAATTAATGACATTGGAAGCATGATGATTGGTGCCGCGCAATGGTTTGAGATATGAACTTTGTGGGCCTACGACTCATACAATTGCGCTGACTTCCAGTGCTGCCGACTCATGAATACCAAAGACAATGCAATTACCGTGAGGATAATCCCAAGCATTTGAAATCCCTTGAAGCTAAACGTACCTCCCATTACGATAGCTATCAATAATGAAGAGATAATGGTTCCCAGATATCTTGATGTGTTAAATAATCCGGATGCTACACCGATTATTTCTTTTGGAGAACTTTGGAACAGGGCTGCTTGCATACCTACATTGTTCAAACCGTTGCTAATACCGAATGCAGCTAGAGCCAAACACACGCTGATAACCGGTGAAGTTGGATTCAATGTCACGAGCCACACTGACCCCAATGTCATCAGAATTGCGGACACCAGCAATGCCGGTCGGGGTCCTGATTTATCGATCCATTGTCCTGCAATTGGAGAAGTAATTAGCGAGCACAAGCCTAAGCTTAGCATGAGAATGCCTGTTTGGAACTCACTGACATGACGTACCATTTGCAAGTAGGACGGAAGCCCGAAAAAGAGCGAGTAATATAGTACATTAACGAGCATGAATTCAACATTAACCCAAGTCATCGCAGGGTACTTGGCAAATGTACGTAAAGGAATAAAGGGTGATGTCGCTTTTAACTCATGTCGTATGAATATCCCCAGCGCAACGAGACCTATCAGCCCAACAATGACATTTCCTAACGAGATATGCCCAGATGATTTTGCTGAGAGTAATCCAACGAGCAGGGTAACCAAAGCCACTGTGAAGAGCAGAATTCCTAATGCATCAATCAATTCAAACCATTTACGAAAGGACATGTTGCGTGCTACGGATGTTGGCAGTTCGTCCTTAGGAATAGTCCTCCAAGCCAATACAAAGCTGGCCACCACAAACGGAATATTGATGAAAAAGATAGCAGGCCAATTCCACCAGTGAATCAAGACACCGCCAATAAAGGGGCCAATCGCTGCTGCTCCAGATAGGAATATGGACAAAACAGACAACGCAGTTGCTTGTTTCTCTGTAATATGGATTCGAACAATAGCCATTCCAACCCCAGCCATCATGCTTGTTCCGATGGACTGCACAATGCGGAACACGATGAGCCACCCGAAATTTGGTGATAATGGAGCTAATAATGATGCAATGAAGCTTACAACAAGCCCAGAAAGAAATATCCTCCTACGACCGAATAAATCGCTGGCCTTTCCCATGACAGGTTGTGCGATGCTACTTGCAATGTAGAAAGAAAAAATAATCCAGGAAACACCTGTAAAGTCAAGTTGGAACACATTTTGCAGACTTGGAATAGCAACAGAAACCATCGAAGAATTTAATGGGTTCAATAGTATCCCTAGACCAACTGAAATCATTAACCACCAGCTGCGAACGCTCATTTCTGGTCCCCCCATAGCGAATTAATGTCATCGTACTTGAAATCGATTATTTATTCCAATGCATTTGATGTTATAATCTCATTGACTTGAGGGAATGAATGGGGGATCATAATGGAACTTCTCCAACTGCAATATTTTCTGACGGTAGCTCGTTTGGAACATGTGACCGAAGCTGCACGAAGTCTGCACGTTACTCAATCGTCGCTGAGCAAAACGATTCAACGCCTGGAGGAAGATCTGGGGGTTCCTCTATTCGATCGAACAGGGAGGAAACTGCGATTGAATGAGTTCGGAAGTAGATTCCTTCACCGTGCAGAGAGGGCTTTATTTGAATTGGAGCAGGGGAAGCAGGAGCTTAGTGATTTATCCAGCCCGGAACATGGCACTCTCGAATTGGCAGTGACCACCGCAAGCACATTACCCAATATTCTGCGAGAGTTTCGGAAAAAGCGACCCTTTATTCAATTTCATGTGCAAATGCTGACCACGCAGGAAATGGTAACGCTGCTTCATAGAGGAGAGGTCGATTTTTGCTTGTCCTCACCTCCAATAGAGGGAGATGACATCGAATGCCAAATCGTGTTTATCGACCCAATCCTTGTAGCTGTTCCAAAGGGGCATCGGCTGGCAGATCGAAGCAGTGTAACGTTGACAGATCTAAGGGATGAATGGTTTGTCGGTGTAAAGAGAGGCTACGGTACTCGCGATTTAGTGGACTCTGTATGCAAATCGGAAGGTTTTATACCTAAGTATGTGTATGAGGGGGATGAACCTGCAAGGCTTAGTACGCTTGTGGAAGCTGAAATTGGCATAGCCTTCATACCAAGCACGGCAAGAAACTCACGGGAACATCTTAAATATCTTCAAGTAGAAAATCACGAATTGGTACGGGAGATCGCTTTATTATGGCACAGGAGTCGGTATATTTCGCGGGCTGCTCTGGAATTCCGTGAGGTAGTTGTAGAATATTTCGGAGCAATATCCAAACAGACAATATAATCCCATATATAAGCGAAATAAAAAACATTAACAGAAGCGGTAGCGTAGGACATGTTAACCAAACGTCCTAAGCGGCCGCTTATTCTTTTATTCAACTGCAAAATTTGTAATTTCGATTTGTACGCTGCCATACACACATGCCCAGCTATTGAAGGAGTTTTTTAGATTGTACTAACCCATCCTTCTCAGCTGGCGAAACTGCTCCGGTGTGATGCCTGTATGCTCCCGAAATCTCTTGATAAAATAGCTGCTTTGATGAAAGCCAGTTTCCAGTGCAATCTGCTTTACAGTGAGTGCCGTGGATACAAGGAGATGTTTGGCCAGCGTTATTCGGCATTGGAGCAAATATTGAGCTGGGGTGCTGCCCATGATCTGATGGAAGAGCCGGCTAAAATGAAAGGAGCTATAACCTGACGTCGCAGCCATTGTCTTCAAATCGAGCATGTTCCGACAATGCATACGAATATATTCCGCCGTATGACGAATCCTCTCATGGACGGTGCCGCCGGGAGAGGTGCCGAAAATTTGGTGGGAATGGTGGACGATCTCCAGAAGAACTTCATAAAGCAGGGAAGAGATCCGTACATCATAGTCGTGACGGTAAGTTTGGGCAAGTTGCAGCATTTCTTCCATCAGTGGCTTTAAACGTTCTGGTCGGTGGAGCGAGAACAGATACGGTTCGTGAATGCTTCGACCTTGTAATAGCGAATCTACGTCCTGCCCGTCGAAATGAATCCATCGAACATCCCAGGGATCCTCGGGTTTTGTTCGATATTGCTGCGTCGTATGCTTGTCGAAAAGAAAGCCCATGCCAGGGGTAAGCTCGATTTCCTTCCCATCATGCACAATAACGCCTTTGCCTGCAAAAATGATATGTAAATTGTATTCTTTCAGTAATCCTGCATTCCTTCGCTCCCCATGATTAGGGAAGTTCTTGTAACGCCCTAATGATTCGGGAAACAGCATACCTTTATTTAGAATGGGCGAAGGAAGATAACAATCTATTTTAATCATGTGTCCATCTCCTTGAGTAAGTTAGCAAAAAAGTAATTCAATTAGCAAAATCGAGTTATTCTAATCCTTTTATTCCTATATTACAATAGATACGGTTACCAGAGAATCACATTTTCGTACTATCACTTCTACTGAAGGAGAATTGGAGCATGCCGAAATCCTTATCTTTAGATCGCTTTCATTTGGGAGCTTGTTATTATCCTGAACACTGGGACGAATCGTTGTGGTCGGACGATCTCATAAGAATGAAGGAACTGGGATTCAGCATCATTCGGATTGGAGAATTTGCTTGGTCGATCTTCGAGCCGGAGGAAGGAAAGTTCGAATTCACGCTGTTTGACCGTTTCTTGGAGCAGGCAGATGCGAACGGGATTCAAGTGATCATGGGCACACCAACAGCTACGCCACCAGCATGGCTTACTTATAAGTATCCCGAGGTGCTGAACGTATCTATGGAGGGGGTCACGTTCCAACATGGTCAGCGTCGGCATTATAACTACAGTAGTCCCATTTATTTAGAGCTTTGCGCACGTATTACAAGAGAGATGGCACAACATTACAAAGATCATCCGGCCATCATTGGGTGGCAAATTGATAATGAGCTGAACTGCGAGATAAACGTCTTCTATGCCGAGGCAGATCATCAGGCTTTCCGGCGCTGGCTAGAGGCAAAATACGGTACGTTGGAGCAGCTCAACAAGGCCTGGGGTGCTGTATTCTGGAATCAAACTTATGACAGCTGGAAGCAGGTCCATCTAACTCGTCCGACCGTATCTGGGTCAACGAATCCTCATCAGGCTTTGGACGAGAAACGATTTATATCCGATAACACCATTTCGTTTGCCAAGCTACAAGTGGACATACTTCGGTCAGTGGCGCCTAATCAGTGGGTGACAACCAACGGTGTATTCGGGCATTTGGATAGCCATAGGATGACGGATCAACTGCTTGATTTTTTCTCGTACGATTCTTATCCTCAATTTAGTACCATTTATCCGGACCAAGGGGAGAAGCCATTGCTGGATCGCAAGTGGGGGCTTTCTTTAAGTAACGTCAGAGGGATTTCACCAAATTTCTGCGTGATGGAGCAGCAATCCGGTCCGGGAGGATGGGTGAACAGGATGGAGATGCCATCTCCACGCCCGGGGCAGATGCGATTGTGGACCTACCAAAGCATTGCTCACGGGGCAGACATGATTTTGTATTTCCGCTGGAGAACGGCAACGTTTGGTACGGAAATGTACTGGCATGGAATTAATGATTATCACAATCAGCCGAATCGTCGGGTCGCAGAAGCAGGCCGCGTCGGAAAGGAGCTGCAAAAGGTTGGAGGGCGGATTCTTGGCAAACGTTACGTGGCAGAGGTTGCTCTACTTCGTGACTATGATAACGAGTGGGATGGCGAGTTGGATAAATGGTATGGTCCCTTGACAAAGCAAAGTGAGCTCGGCTGGTACAAGGCACTGCAGTATGGACATATACCTTCGGATATGGTTACAATCCGTCCGGGTATGGAATCAGAACAGCTGCGGGAACTGGCCAATTACAAGGTGCTGGTATACACGCATCCGGCGATCCTACGAGACAGTACGGCAGCTATGTTACAGAAATATGTAGAGGATGGGGGCATCCTGATCTTCGGCTGCCGCACCGGTTATAAGAACGAGTTCGGTCACTGCCGCATGCAGCCACTCCCAGGCCCTGCAGCCGCAATGAGCGGCGTCCACGTAGAGGACTTTACGATGATAAATGGGACGGCATCACCTGTATCGGTGCGATTTAAGGATCAAGAACTTGATTTTTGGGCTCCAGGCTTCAACGATATATTGAATGTTCATGCTGATACGGTAGAAGTACTCGCAGAGTACGCATCAAGCTACTATGAAGGGAAACCGGCCTTGACTGTCAACCGTGTCGGTGAGGGACTCGTCTACTATTGGGGTGCAGCTTTTGACTTAGCGTTAGCGGCTGAGCTCCTAAGACAGCTGCCGGTGACATCTCCGCTTGCGGGGTGGTGCCAAGCTCCTTCGACGGTAGAAGTCGCTATTCGTGCGGATGTACAAGAAGAGCTGGTAATTCTACTGAATTACAGCGGAGAAACGGCTATGATTAAACTGAAAGTTGAGACGGAGGAACTCCTTTCCGGTAGCAGGCTTACTGGTACCGCACCATTGGAACCGTATGGAGTATGGGTATTAAAGAAAGTTTAAAATGATTAGAGGATCAGCCGCTGATCTTAGTTCGAAGATCAGTGGCTTTTTATTGCATAAAGCAAGGGAATAACGTGTTGCTTTTGTGTACAGGGTTCGGCTCAATAATCGTTGTCTTTCTTATGGGTTCTTGAACCAGAAAAATCGAACATGATCAGTATTTAATACAAAAATAATGATTTAATACAATATTATTGACTATTTCAAAGCATACAAGTAAACTTACTGTAATATAATCACAGTAAAATGAGATGAGTGATGCAATGCTTGAGCTTAGTTTTGATGATCCGGACAAGCTGGTAACGGTTACACATGCTTTATCCACCCGTTCCCGAGTTGATATTCTCCGCCTCTTGATTTCCAAAAACCTTAATATTGTAGAAATAGCGGAAGCACTTCAACTTCCGGTATCTACAGTAGCCAACAATATCAAGGTTCTGGAGGCAGCTAGACTGATTAATACAGAGCTTCTGCCTGCCTCTCGCGGCGCGATGAAGATGTGCAGCCGCAATTATGATGACATTCATATTGTGCTAAATCTTGAAAAAGCAGTACCCAAAGGGGATGTACAGATCTACGAAGTGGACATGCCGATCGGTCATTATAGCGATTGTGAGATTTCACCGACGTGTGGTATGGCCAATGCCGACGGGATGATCATACGTGAGGACGAACCGGCGAGTTTTTTTCACCCGAAGCATATCGGAGCCCAGATGATATGGTTCCGCAAGGGCTATGTCGAGTATTTAATGCCGCTCGAAATACCAGCAGGAGCGCGAATAGAATCGCTTGAGCTATCGATGGAAATGTGCTCAGAAGCACCGAACTATGACAACAATTGGCCTTCCGATATTTCCTTGTGGATTAATGGCGTGGAGATTGGTATGTGGACGTGTCCCGGTGATTTTGGAGACAGGCGCGGCAAGCTGAATCCTACCTGGTGGTATGAGTGGTCTACCCAGTATGGTTTGCTCAAGACCTGGCGAGTAGATAAAGAGAAGACTGCGCTGGATATGGAGAAGGTTTCCTCGGTTACACTGGATCAGCTCAACCTGCAAAACAGCCACAAGTTGCATCTACGGATCGGAATTAAGCCAGATGCGGTGCATCAAGGTGGGCTCAACCTGTTCGGAAAGCAATTTGGAGATTATGATCAGAATATTAAAATGACTGTGAATTATGTCATGAATTGAGATATGGGTGAGGTAGATAGGCTTTAGTTGCAGGTGTTTTGTAGCTAAAGCCTTATTCAGTTTATTAGTTACATAAAATTAAAATGAAAGCGTTGACATTAAAAACGCATCGCTATATAATCCCCTAAAGACACAAAAATATTGTAACAAATTGATTTTATTGTTTGTATTTCAAAGCGGAAGTAAAGGATGACGATCGGACCTACAGATGATAACAATACACTGTAAAGTCATCAGGCTAAGGTGACTAATTATATATCAAAGGATAGGTGGAAACTGTATGACTACAAACGCTTATATCAAAAATTATCCAAGGCCGCAATTTGTCCGCAAAGAGTGGCTGGATTTGAATGGGGAGTGGGATTTCGCCTTCGACGACGGCAAAATGGGTGAAAGCGAGCAATGCGAAAAGGACAATTCTACATTTTCAGGGTGTAGATTATAAAGCGAAATGCTGGGTGAACGGAATTATGGTTGGTGAGCATGAAGGAGGTTATGCTGCGTTTTCTTTCGACATCACACCCTATATCACTTACGACTCGGAGAATAGCATCGTGCTTAAAGTGGAGGATAGTCAGAGCTGCACGCAGCCCCGGGGAAAGCAGCGCTGGGTGGATCAAAACTTTGAATGCTTTTATGTACAGAGCACCGGAATCTGGAAAAGTGTGTGGATTGAATATGTGAATGAGGTAAGAATCAATGAGGTAAGAATCAATGAGGTAAGAATCAATGAGGTAAGAATCAATGAGGTCAAGATAACACCGGATATCGACCGTCATATGATCCGCTTTGACTTTCAGCTCATGGGTATTGAGGCTAAAGATAATTTACGCCTGGAGACACGGATTGCGCTGAAAGGACAGCATGTGAAAAAGGTCAGCTTATCTGCCGACAGGCCCTGGATAACGGTGGAGGCCCATGTATTTCATGAAGCGGGTGGTCCATGGAAGCAGTGCTTGTGGTCACCGGAATCGCCCAACTTGTTCGATGTAGAGTTTGCTCTGTATGAGGATGAGAAAGAGAGTGACAGGGTGTATTCCTATTTTGGCATGCGGAAAATATCGATTGAAAACGGACGGATTCTATTGAATAATGGCCCTCTTTACCAGCGGCTGATTCTAGATCAGGGCTACTGGCCGGAAACTCATCTGACTCCCCCTTCTGAAGAAGCTCTTATCGAAGATATCGATAAAATAGCTGCGATGGGATATAACGGGGTTCGTAAACATATGAAGTTGGAAGACCCTCGCTTTTTATATTGGTGTGATGTGAAAGGCATGCTCGTCTGGTCAGAAATGGCGTCGACCTTTGAGTTCAATGATCAGGCGGTTAGCCGCTTTACGAAGGAATGGCTGGAAATCGTGCCGCAGCAGTACAATCATCCAAGCATCATATCTTGGGTCCCGTTCAATGAATCGTGGGGCATATCGACCATTGGACATGATGTAAGGCAGCAGCAGTTCACGCAAACGATCTATCATCTGACGAAGACGATTGATCCGTATCGTCCAGTGGTTACCAATGACGGTTGGGAGCATACGGTCTCGGATATTTTGACCCTTCATGATTATGTGGAGACGGGCGAAGAGTTTTTGGAGCGATATCATGACAAGGAAAGCATCGTAAACAACAGCATCTCCTTTAACAATTGGAAATATGCCTTTGCAGAAGGGATATGCCTACCGAGGACAACCGATTATCATAAGCGAATTCGGCGGCATTGCCTTCCAGACGGACAAGGGCTGGGGATACGGAAACCAGGTGGATTCAGTCGAAGCTTTTATCGAACGTTTCCGTGCAATCACCGGAGCAATTAAAGCGACCCCCTATCTCTCGGGCTATTGCTATACACAGGTAACCGATGTACAGCAGGAAGTTAACGGATTGTTGACGGAAGACCGAAAACCGAAGGTTCCGCTTGAAGTGATTCGGGAAATAAATCTGGCTTGAAGCGATAATTAAGATAATAGAATTTGCAGAACGGTTGCATGCTTTTGTTCAGCCATTGCTGGATTCACTTAACTAGAGAGTTTAAACTTGGAATAGCAATGTTGGAAAACAGGACAACTTTTCGCATACAGGATTTTAGTAGAAAACTGGATTTAATTATTTTGGTTTTTTGTTCCCCACTCACATAACCCTTCCAAAACAGGTAATAGCGTTTCTGCTTTATCTGTGAGACTGTACTCGACTTTAGGGGGGACTTGAGGATATTCTTTTCGATTCACCAGACCATCCGCTTCCAATTCTTTTAGTTGTGAACTCAATGTTTTATAAGTAATAGCCCCTATCTGTCTTTTCAGATCATTAAAGCGAACTGTTCGGTTTTCGGCTAGGAGATAAATAATAACCATTTTCCATTTACCACCAATCAGTGAAACTGTATAACCAAAAGGTGTATCTTGAATGTTTTTAACTTTACCTTTAAATTCAGCCATACTCATGTTTACAATATCCTTTCGGGTAGTACCTATCAAAATAGTGCGTACTACGTTTTTATTTGTGTTCAGTTTATACTAACCTTACTTTTGAAGTAAAGGAGAGAAGAACATGACTAAAAAAACAATACGCCTCTTAATGCCACAATGGCAAGGGGGAAACAATCCTAATTACTCTTTTGGAGCCGAACTGCTTGCTTGGCTAGCTCCGGATAATGATCAACCCCTTATTCATGTTCCAATTCAAGCTTATAACGGTACTCCGCTTGAAAACGAAAACGGTATGAATGGGAGAAAACAGCTACTTGAACAGTTAGAGGCGGCTCAGCATATCATTGATGCTCATAAGCCAGATCGTATTGTAATGTTTGGTGGTGACTGCTTAGTGGAACAAGCTCCATTTGCCTATTTGAACGAACGATACGGTGGGGAATTAGGTTTAATTTGGATCGATGCTCACAGTGATTTAGTTAGATATGTGAGCTATGATAACGGACATACATTACCGCTCGGAAATCTTTTGGGAGAAGGAGATGAGGAGTTTGCAAAACGTGTGAAAATCCCACTAAAACCTGAAAATGTTTTTATCGCGGGATTAGCGGCTCCTACAGAACAAGAAACAGAAGCCATTTCAGAAGCGTTTCAAAGACTAGGTATAGCTCCTGCAGAATCAGACACAGAAGTGATTCAAAGACTAGGGATTAAAACTGCAGGAACCAAAGAGTTAACGAATAGTACTGAATCTATTAGAGAGTGGATTAAAGAAAGTGGCATTAAGCATCTAGCTATTCACCTTGATTTAGATGTGCTTGACCCAAAAGCATTTCGTTCTTTACTGTTCGCCAACCCTGAAGCACCCTATAATTTTTCTCCTGCGGGAACAATGCAAATGCCTCAGCTACTTAATCTGATTAAAGAACTATCTGAAGAAACAGATGTAGTTGGATTAGGTATAACGGAGCATATGCCGTGGGATGCTATTAACTTAAAGAATCTGCTTGGAGAGATACCTATTTTAAATAAGTAAGTTCATACATGGATTATAATAGAACAATGAGCTGCTTAATCATAAAAATACACCCCCGCAAACATAAAGTGCGTGAGTGTATTTTTATGATTAAGCGATTTTGACATCCTATATTTGGGATTGTGATATTTAGGAGAAAATTCAACGAATTTAGTTTTATGAATGAACAGAGCTGAGAAATGACAACTTAAGAAAGTAGTATACATCACAATTTCCAAAGGAGGATATCTGTTATGGCTCACCAGAAGAAAAGGAAAGAAGCAGCCTGGAAGTCACGAAAGCAAGAGCAGCATCCCCATGGTAAAGTCAAATCGCTCAAGGAGCTGTCCAGCGAATAGGAGTGAGGAGTATACTGCTTGAAAGAGAAGGACTGTCGGTGAAATTCATCGGCAGCCCTTTTTTTGCAATAATTTCGCTTATAGACAACCCAATGCAGATAGCGGGACTTGTAAAAAATGTTTTCCTGATGGCAGAAAGTTGGGGTTGGTTGGGGATGAAGATGCGCAGTGATCTTTCGGACATTTTTTAAGCTCGATAAAAGACGCGTCTACGAACACCAAATTGCTATGCGTCACATACATCTTCACTTATTTTGGACCAGTAATTTACAGCGTTCTACTATAGAGGGTATCTTCTTAAATTCGTTTTTCTAAAGGTTGCCTGTTCCGGCTAAGAAATGAAGCATCTCCTGTCCAGGAGATGCTTCTTCTACGTTATGATTGGGGAGTCTGAGATAAGCTGATTTATCAGGATACGATTGAATTCAGGAGACCCTGCTTCACCTGATCCGACAGGGGCATAAGTGGCAGACGCAATTGCTCGCCGGCAATAATCTCTTGCTGGGTAAGCCACCACTTGATCGCGGCCGGGGCTGGCTCTGCAAATACATGCTGGATCATCGGTTCCAGTAGCATAAAACTGTCTCGCGACCCGTTCATGTCGCCAGCCACAAAACGTTGGTATATATCCACATACTTCTGGATATGGAGATGAGCGGATGCAAGCATACCACCGGTAGCCCCCTGGCATAGCATGGCATGGAAATAGGTATCCTCTCCGCAGAGGACAGGCTTGGTCTCGTACTGGGTCAATTTTAAGAGCAGATCAAGACCGCCCGTGCTGTCCTTGAGCCCAATTATGCCATCTAGGTCCAGCACTTTGCGTATTGTATCTATTGTCATGCGACTACCCGTGCGAACCGGAATCTCATATACTAGCACAGGCAGGCCTACACGAGATACGACACGGAAATGCTCCAATATTCCTTCCTGCGTCGGCCGGTTGTAATACGGAGTGACCACCATGGCTGCATCCGCTCCTAATTCAGCCGCCATTTCCGTCCGATGCACCGTTGAATAGGTATCGTTCGTTCCCGTGCCAATGACGATCGGAATGGTTTTGTTCATGCTCTTTAGAACATCCTGCGTCACATGTACCATCAGCTTCACTTCATCCCAGGATACGGTTGGCGACTCTCCTGTCGTACCGTTAACGACCAGACCCTGGATGTCATGGCCTGCAAGATAGGTAACATACTTCCGGTACGAATCGATGTCCAGCTTATAGTCACGCGTAAAAGGTGTAATCAGCGGTATGAAAATCCCATGAATATGTTGTTCGTTCATCATCATCAGTTATCCCTTCCCGTTGAATTAAATCTAATGTAACATAGGAAACAGCATCAGAGTTATCTATAATAAACGATAATTCTAATCAAAATTTTCGATGGGGTGGCCAGATTGGATTTCATTTATCTTCAAACATTTCGGGAAGTTGCCATTCGTGAAAGCTTTACAAGAGCAGCAGAAGTGCTCGGTTACGCACAATCCAGCGTCACGACCCAGATTCAGAAGCTGGAGAAAACGTATCAAGTTAAATTGTTCGAGCGCTACAATAACAATAAGATTCGTCTTACCTCCGCCGGAGAAGAGCTGTTCAAGCTTGCTGGACAAATGCTGGAGCTTTTCGAGCAATCGAAAGAAAAATTGGCCAAGCAGGGCGGGGGCTCCATGACGATCGGTACTATGGATTCCATCGCTTCGTATTTTCTGCCGCCGTATATGCAGGCGACTCGCAAAGAATACCCAGATCTGAACATACGATTGCATACGGATCGCGAAGAGATGATTTTGCACCAGGTGAGGGAAGGGGAGGCCGATGTTGGGTTGATCCTCGCGGACGATTCAAGCAATCCGGCCTTGCAGTGGATTACCATTCGAGAAGAACCGCTTGTGCTGATTGTCCATCCGAACCATCCGCTTATCGCTAAAGAGCGAATCGACCTGAATGATCTGGTTGATGCGGAGTGGATCATGCCCGAGCATACGTGCAACTACAGACAACTGCTGGAGAGAGTGCTTCGAGCAAATGGAATCACCTATCGCGTGAGTCTGGAGCTGGGTAATCCGGAAGCGATCAAACGGAGCATCAAGACTGGAGAGGGTATATCCATTCTACCTCTAATGGCTGCACTGGAGGAGATCGAACGGGAAGAGCTGAAGGTGTTACCCTTTGAGCATGCCGAGCTCAAACTGGAAATTCAGCTTGTTCTTCATCCCAAAAAGTGGGTGTCCAACGCATTGAGCTTTTTTATGGAGAGCATGAGAATATAGATTTTCCTCCATATCAAAATTAATATACAATACGAGCGCTTCCTAGTAGATACCAGAAGCGCTCAAAGTTTAACGTACCGAAGGATGAGAACTTAGAAAGCAAAGATGAACCAAAGTTTATTCAAAATATCGACGTATTTTTTCTAGAAGATAAGCAATCAATATTTGTATTCAAAACTTGACAGCAAGTCATTTTTTCACTAAATTAAATGCATGCGCATGTTTTTTTATTTGGTAATGTGCTAAACCATTCGGTTACTTAATGTTTAATTAGAACAAGATGATCGACCTTACTGCCCAAGAATGGTGATTTAAGTTAATGGGAAAGGAAAAAATATAATAATGAGGAGTGATTAGGTGAAGGTTTTGGTGGTAGGTTCAAATGGACAAATCGGACAATATCTTATCCATTTTTTTGGAAGAAAACAAAGAACACACAGTCCGTGCGATGGTTAGGAAACAAGAACAAGCTGATGCTTATCAAAAACAGGGCGTTGAAACGATCCTTGCAGATTTGGAAGGGACTGTAGACTCCATTGCAGAAGCCGCTAAGGGGTGCGATGCTATAGTGTTTACTGCTGGCTCTGGTGGAAAAACGGGATATGAAAAAAACGTTGTTAATCGATCTTGATGGTGCTGGGAAAACAATTGAAGCGGCTGAAAAGGCAGGTATTGATCGTTTTATTATGGTCAGTGCAATTCAGGCGAATAACCGGAAGAACTGGCATGACAATATCCTCCCCTACTATGCAGCAAAACATTATGCGGATAGAGTGCTGGTGTGAGTAACGGTAATAATTGAGACTGATTATTCAAATTTAGAATCATAATTGATACTTTTCGTAAAGGTGGTTTGGTTATGGCTTGGAGAAGTTGGACGTGGAGTTTGGAAGATGAGTTATATCTACCAAAACGAAAAGTAAGTAACCGTGGAAGTCACTACCATCATCATATTATCGGTAGTTTTTTTAGTCAGAAAACAAACGAACCGTTGAGTATGAGTCATTATCCGAACGTCTCTTTTACTACTATCTCGAATTGGATACAGAAGTGATTCGTTATTATGTACAACCAGTTGAAGTGTCTATCTTTGAGGAAGGGCATGAATGGTTCCATGTTCCTGATGTTTTGGTTTTTAGGCAAGGGTATATTCCATTACTTTATCAAATAAAACTGGAGCCCAAAGAAGAACGAAACAATGATCGAACAGAATTGGGTAATAAATATTGTAGAACATACGCATCAAAAAAGGATTGGGAATATCAAGTAGTTTTCCCAAAAACACCTCCGATATCTCTGTCCTGTAACCTTAAGTTTTTGAAAGGTTTTTTAAAAGAGAGAAAGTACTATTCACAATGGTATAACCCTGTTATCTATCGACTTCAGTGTATTTGGGTCTTGTCCAGTTGACCATCTTTCCTCCACATTCGTAAACAATACAGATCCCCTCTTAATTAAACCATTGATTTATCACCTCATCGCAAAAGGAACATTAATCACCAATCTCAACGAGCTTATTTCATCCCGTAGCATAATATCACTAAACACACAGGTGAACCCCCAAGTAAAAAAATAGATGGAGGAATGTTGTATGGCATTTAACCAAATCAGGATATATGCTTAGTGTTGTCTTTATGGGAAAAAGTTCAAGGTGGTTACCATAAATCCCCCTCATGTGTGGCTAAGGAGGCCTGATGGTGAGGATCTAGAGATATTTTTTACTGATTTAGTGAATCACCCGACTTTTGTACCGGAAGCCTCGATGAAACTTGAGAAGCAACAAGAGAAGAAGTCATACGATAATGTACTTGCAAAATTAGATCCGAAAAAAAGAGATGAGGTCAGTAAACGTTTTGATCTGATACAGCCGCTGATTTTACTCGAAAAGATAAAGAATGGTAATATTCAAGGCGTGTCAAAATTTAATGATAAATATAAGGAACTTCTTCATGAGGATGAAGAAGTGTTTAAACTTAAGCAAGAAGAGTTAATCTCTAAAATTGTGAAAAAGTATGGCGGATCCAGGGCAACCATTACGCGAATTTTGGCAAATTATAGAAAATACGAAGACGCATCGATATCCAGAGGACTTGAGAGATTAATATCAAATAAAGGAAAAGGATACACAGGAAGAAAAGATAACAATGTGATGACAATTTGCCATCCAGAACGGCAAGAAATTGTACTGGATACTATTCTTGTCCGTCTTACTGATAAGCAAATTGAAATATTAAAAGAAAGTCTTGAAAGGGACTACCTAAATAAATATCGTGTATCGAAAGCAACAATACATAGATTAGTAGAACGAAGATGCGCGAAGGTGAACGAAGCAGAAGTTAAATATAGCACAATCTCCGATATTATTGACCGAATTGATAAACAGGCAGTAGAAAGACTTCGAAATATAAATAAGGCTAAGACTATTTATGATGAAGTCGCCCGTGGTTATGCAAACAGAGAGGCCATATATAGGTTGGATATTATTCAGATGGATCATACACGCTTGGATATGCAGGTGATTGATGATGTAACAGGTCTTGTAATTGATCGACCCTGGATTACACTTGGAATCGATGTATTCTCTCGTGGGGTATGGTGTCTATATTTATCTCATGAAAATCCATCAATCAATGTAGTAAGGAAAGCTATTTTACCATACTTTATATAAATCTATGCCCGAAGTATTACTGTATATCCGTAAGGAGAAAGATAGACTAAATTTTAATAAAATCCCCAAGTGCTGTACAAATCTCTTCAACTGCAATTTTGGAATACATAAGATGAAAACCTGCTTGTTCTCCATGGATTCTCAGGCCACTAAGCCTGCTGCTACGAAGCCTACAGGAAGTAGACGAAAGAGCGCTGCTGATGATAAGAAGACCGAATAAGGAGAGCGTCCCATGGAAGTCCGATCCGGACAATTCGCATAGCAGCCATTGGCAGAAAAAAAGGGTTGTCCCATAAGTCATAAAAATGACTAGGGACGTCCTGTTCTCCAATTGTAAAACAATAAGAAACCGTTCCTGGGTAAAATGGAGGTACCACCCGACCATTTGAAAGGATATGGTTTCTTTGTACATTCAATATACCATTATGAGATAAAAAGAGGAGTTACGCAGGACTATCCCTCATCCATGTTATGTGGCTTTGTGGCCAGCCCCTCAATTAATGTCTATTAGCTCTTAAACCTTCAATAAATATGCGGTGTAATCCATCAAGAACTCGTTGGCTTGTAAAGCCTTCACCTTGGAGATGGTAATCGATATTGTGAAGCACGGCCAGCAGGGCTTCAATAGTATATGAAATGTCCACCCCGGATACGTCTCCCTGTTCAACGGCCTCATTTAGCAGATTTCTGCTTATATTGCGCATCCATTGACATAACGGAGATTGTAACGGACGATGCCCGGTTGAGGCCCGGCTGACCTCACAGAGCCAAGGAACTTTCGCCTCTAAAAAAGAGACATATCTTACGATTACATGGTAAAGCCGGTCCAAGGCAGCGGTTTCTGGGGATTGATCAAGAAATGCTTGAACTTCATCAAACAAAGGTTGGTATTCTTCATACGCGATCTCCTGACATATGTCGCCCTTATCCGAGTAGCGGCGGTATAGGCTTGCTTGTCCTACTCCAGCAGTCTTCGCAATCTGATGCATATTGACATTGTCAACACCGTTTTTGATGAAAAGTTCTCTAGCCGCCGCCAAAATTCGTCTTCGGTTTAACTCCTCTCTGGGAATTTTCAGAGAGACAGATTGCGATTCTGAATTCACCATAAACATCTCCCTTCATCATTAATTTAACTGTTATTTAACACGAAAAACGGACAATATGTCCGTTTTTCGTGTATAGGACATGTTGTCCGTCTTCATAATTATAATACATTTCGTGAAAAATTAAAAATACATTCATTTGGGTGACCGATGAGCTTTTTTTTAATTCTTGGTATAGTGCTTTTTGTAAATTGGAGGCAAATGCGGTTCAATGCCCGATAGGTCCAGTTCCTTTAAACTTGCGATCGTATGAATAAACTGCTCGTATGCTTTTTTCTTGTCGCTCGTCGTATCTGTTCCGGTTTCGGTTGATGCTTTCCTGCTAACTTCAGAGTTAAGTTGCTTTTGATCCATAGATTACCCTCCATCAAATATAGTCAGGCTTACAAATCCGGATGTCTCTTGTGCCAGTCTGTATTCATTTCATAAGTATTGCCGATACCTAGTACTGTCGCTTCTTCGAAGGGGCGGCCAATCAATTGCATATTAATCGGCAGACCGGAAGGTGAGAAGCCGCAAGGCATGCTCAGGCTAGGCAAGCCAGTCAAATTGGTCGGAACCGTAAATGAGTTCAATCTGAATACACTAGCATCATCATCTGCACGCGGCGCAGTGATCGGTGTTGCCGGCGTCAACAAGATGTCGATTCCGGACAATGCATTCAAAAAATCATTGACAATTAGTTGCCGGGCCCGCTGAGACTGAAGGTAAATGGAAGCCGGAATATCTCTACTGCTTTCAAGAAACATTCGGACGTCCGGTCCATACTGTTCCAATTCTGTCTCAAGCCACTTCTCGTGGTACGAGTACATTTCCGTCATCATAATGGCCATCGTCGCACTTCTAACATGTTTGATCAGGGGCAGGCTAACTTCGATGATTTCTGCTCCCAGTTCTCGGAATTTATTGATAGCGGCCTTCATCGCAGCTTCCACTTCCGGCATCAAATCCTCGTAATAGTAGCTTGTCGGCAATCCGATACGCACACCCCTGAGACCATTCGGATACATCTTGATACCTGGCGCAGGCAGATCGACAGTCGATTCATCCTTTGGATCGAAGCCAGACATCACATCCAAGCACAGGGACGCATCCATGACACAGCGGGTCAACGGACCCGAGTGGTCCAATGACCAGGCCATTGGAATGATACCATACCGACTGACCCGACCGTACGTCGGCTTCATCCCTACGACACCGCACAAAGCAGCGGGTATGCGGATCGAACCTCCGGTATCCGAGCCTGTGCCCAGATAAGTAAGTCCAGCCGCTAAAGCAGAAGCCGAGCCGCCGCTTGAACCTCCCGTTACAAGTTCAGTGTTCCACGGATTGAGGCAAGGACCGAAGTGCGGGCTAGTTGTTGTCAATCCCGCAGCGAACTCGTGAGTCTGTACTTTGCCTAGCAGAACTGTTCCAGCCTCATGTAGCTTAGCTGCAACCGTCGAATCGTAATCGGGGACGAAGCTGTTCAATATTTTTGAACCGGCAGTTGTTCGGATCCCTTTAGTGTAATATAGATCCTTATGAACGATGGGAATCCCGTGAAGGGGCCCTTTGTACCGACCATGCATAATATCGCGTTCCGATTGCTTCGCTTGTTCAATCGCCAGTTCGGACGTTTGGGTAACGAAAACGTTCAGTTTCGGATTCAAACGTTCGATGCGGTGAAGCGCATGTTCTGTAATCTCTACCGGGGATATTTCCCTTGTTCGGATCCCCTCGGCCAGCTCATGAATAGCAGCAAAGGACAGTTGGAAATTTAATTTACTCATCTATTCATCCTCCGTATCTTTCGGACATGTCGTAAGTCTACCAAACTAATTACCATAGCTTCCGCTACGATTTGCTTTTCTTGCGAATAAGTATGTCAGGATTGCCAACAGGGAAATGGTAAAATAAACAACAGAAAAAGGCATCTTTAGATCAATAAGTCGGCCGACCAGCGCAGGGCCGAATGCTCCGCCTAGGAGATAGGCCAGTGTGAAAATACCCATCCCTACACCCAGCTCAGCCGAACGGAGTGTCGTCGAAACTAAATTGCTGCTAGAGGTGAGGACACCGTTGAATCCAATCATAAGGATAATGATCAATAAAGCGTCGATCCATGGCGGCAAATGTACGGATACCCCCAGTAGTATAAATCCGCTGATGACGAGACTTTGCGATATGACAAGCACGCGGGAGCTTCCGAAACGATCTGTCCAACCTCCGATCCGGGATCCGAGCAAGGCTGCACAGGCGGCACCGGGAAGCATCAGCAGACCGATTTTACTAGTTGGTAAATGAAAGGAATTCTTCATCATGACAGGAAGAGTAAAGGTTAACCCCGTGTTGCATACGAAGGTAAGGAATCCAATCCCTAGAATTCGTCGGTAAGGAGCATTTTTCATGAAAGATGCATCGATAAATGGATGTTCTTTTTTCTGAATATGAGTACCGAACCATAGAAGAACTGCTGCTCCTGCAATGAGCATAAACCAATAGTTCGTAACCCCTAGCAATACCAACGCCAGTCCCGCGGAGAACAAAACAGCTCCGAGAAAATCGAATGAACCGCGGTCGTGTTTCTTGTCAGGAACATACTTGAATATCAAAGGGATAACAAATAGGCTCAGACTGGACACGATGAACAAAGCACGCCAGCCAAAGTATTGCTCCACGAAACCGCCGAACACAGGCCCGAAGCCGGAAGCAAAGGCAATTGTGGCGGATAAGGTTCCCAGCACCCGTCCCTTGACTGTAGGCTTAAAATACAGGGTTACTGCCGCATAAGACAGGGGAGAGATGGATGAGGCCCCTGCTGCCTGCAGCAGTCTTCCAATGATGACTTGCAAGTATGAAGCTGCAAAAAAGCCGATCATAGAGCCGAAAGCTAAAAGGATTAAACCAATGACATACAGCTGGCGAAAGGAAAAGGACTCCGTTAACTTGCCGTAAGTACCGGCGCCGATAGCCATCAAAATGCTGTAACCGACCATAACCCAGCTCACCTGCGAGGAGGTCAGGGCAAAGTCAGCGGAAATCGAAGGTATAGACAAATTAAACATGGTCATATTGATGTTTCCGAAAATAATGAGCAAGCAAAGTGTCCCCATTAATTTCCGCTCATTGCCGGATAAAGCCATTGATTGAGTATCCATAGCCTGTCCCTCCATTACAGGAAGTCAGGAAAGGTGCGGCATTTTTGCGCCTGATCTCTATCGTGTCCCAAGAAAACATAGGACGGCCGAACATCCTGAATTAACTCCTGCATGCGAGTAATCGATTTGGCAGCCATCTCTTGATCGAATGTCAAGAACGGTACGCTTTTCTCGAAGTTCTCCCGAGTATAAGCAACATCAATTGTCAGTAGCACTGGACCCGACTTTTCCGTTGTGACAAGGACTGATTGATGGCCAGGGGAATGACCCGGAGTGAATAAAATTTGAACCCCCGGAATCAATTCATGGTCACCCTCAATGATTTGATATTGTAAATCGGGCAGCCTGCACCCTAATGGAGAGTAATCCTCATTGTTTATGGCCGCATCATACTCTGCCCTTTGAATAAGGATCGGCGTATTGCGGAAATGCCCGTTTCCCCCAGAATGATCCAAGTGTAAATGGGAGCTAATGACCATTTGAATATCGTCAGGTCGATAACCTACACGCTTTAACACATTTACGATTGAGTCGCCGTCAGACATGTTGGGGACGACGCGCCCTTCACGTCTAGTCCCCTTGTAGTAATCGGGATTGTTGATAAAAGCGTCGGGCATTCCCGTATCGATGAGTATCGGCCCGCTGGTCGTTTCCAATAGAAAAGACCACACAGGCATTCCGACTAATTTCCCGGGGGCAAGGGTTCGATTAACTGCCGATTGATCTAGGAAACATTCACCTACAGGTAAAAAATACAACTTTTTTATATTCATCCCAGTTTCACCCTTCATATTATAAATTCGGACAGTTTGTCCGTTTTGTTTTGATTATATCGGACAAACTGTCCGATGTCAATTTGTCAACGGTGGTTGGGCTTCGGCAAAAGCCTTACACCTGCAACAATACGCCAAGCTAAAGAATGTCGCCTAGGTGGAGTGCAAAGAAACAACGGGGCTGCGTTAAAGCCGCAGTGTACAAAAACCAAGGGGATCGCGATATCAAAGTGAGCAAGAGTATTTGCGGCTAAAGAGCCACGCAAGACAAAAGCCAAGGAGCTAAGCGAAAACAGACCGCTTAGTCCTTGGCTTTTTACGATTATCATTCTATTTTTCTGGTGAGGGCGTTCAAATGTTTAGTTTTGGGACAGCCTCTTTTAACAAACTACCCGTTTACCCGTGGTTGAAAGGTACAACTGTTTCAGTAGGAGTAGTAATTGGAACGATAGCGCTAAAAAGCGCAACTGCTAGGCACATATCCGCCAATGCTTTTTTCATTTGTCAGCACTCCCTTTATAATATTTTCATATTGTTGTTGCTGCTCAGTTGTAGCTAATTTTCGCACTTTTTCATACATAGCAGTGGTTGTAATGAATTCCTTATATACATTCATATGAACTGCTATTGATAGATATTCCAGTATATAATTTATTGTGTCATGATAGGAACTTTGGTTGAGTTTATAAATTGCTAATTGATGCAACTTTCCATTCAGTGAACCAGAAGTGACCGTATGTCTGATAGTGATCGTTTTATTGAACAGATCAATGGTAGACCATTTTAGACCTACAACCTCACCCAATTAAAGATTTATATATATTTTTATAAAAAAAGGAAAAATATGAGTTTATCATCGTTGATGAAACACAGCGAATATACATCCACCAACTAGAGATTATCATTGATTATGTGAGACAAAACCAAGTTAAATGTGTTTTTCCATACGACCCAGATCAAGTCTTTACTACTAAAATTAAAGAACTCTTAAACAATTCAGTCGGAAAGATTGAGCAATTAAATCATAAAAAATATAAACTCACTCAAAAGATAAGGACTAATAAGGAGATTGTAGCTTTTATTACCAATTTATTCAATACCAATAATATCAACAATAATATGGACTATAAAAATATTCATCTTCAGTACTTTGATTCTGCAAAATCTTTGCGATACTAGTTAGAGCAGTTAAAAGAAAATAGTTGGGAAGTAATCGACTATACCAGTTCCAGCTATTACCTTTTATCAATTGATAAGTACTCAGTGGGAAATCGAAACGCTCATCATGTTATTGGACAAGAATTTGATAAAGTTGCCGTTGTAATAAACGAGCGTTTTTATTACAACGATTCTGGGCAGCTTTTGTCTACTAGAGAAGCGGGGGCACCTCCCTATCGTATGGACAAAATGCTGTACCAAATGCTAACGAGAGCACGACAGGAGATTACTGTTGTAATCTATAAAAACAAGGATATGCTGAATGCCTGTTTAAAAATAATGGGCTTAAAATGATTGATTGTAGTCAGGAGATAACAATGTTTCGGTTCAGCCATCAATCCAGCGGGAGAAAATTTTTAGAGGTAAAGATTGATTGAATAACTGCTACGGGCTGTGCAGTCGATCAGTTGGACTTAATTAATAAGGAAAGGATGAGTTTTATGAAACTAAGCCTAAGTCGAAAAGCTAATCTTGAAGGTATGCTGATAGGAGATCAAGTTACAATTGGAGGGCCGGCGGTAGAGGAGAACATCCGGTTTGAAGTATTGAGAAATGAATCGGGATTTGAAAATAAGGTTTTTGATCGATTGGTAAAAAAGTTAGATAAAGAACCTTTTTCGACTGTAGATCAAGTAATCAAATATATTGAAACCTATTGAGTTCAATTGATTGAGGACCTGGAAGCGGCTGCGGAGTCAATCAGATCGATTGGGGAAGTTCCAGCCTGCAGCCGGGTGCAGGTCGATATGTATGCCAATAATTGAGGACTTGAAAAGGGGGATTTTTTATGGCTGGAACGCAAACCAAGATAGATAATTTTAATGAACAATTACAGAAACTCAAGGACTTTTTTCAACGAATCATGGAGCGAGGGATGAACGGGTATGCGGGTGCCGTCTGGCCAGTTATTGTGCGTCGGTGGATAGATAGATGGGAAGATTCCCCTAAAGCTAAATATGTATACCAATACCCGGAAAGATTCTTTCGAAACCTGAGACACAGATATGATATCTTTTTGAATGCCGAAAAGAAGCCTGACCGTCTCGTAATGCTCAAGTACCTGGTGGACGAGCTCATGGACAATAAGATAGATATTCATCTATATCATTTTGGTATGTATCTGCTCTACCCTTACGCATCCCGGAAGCAAGAAGAAGATGCAGAGGCAGTTGGCAAAAAGCGATCCAAGTTTATTAGTCATCTGCCACGATTTGAATTGAAAAGCAACGATGAATTTGTATCTGAAGTGAGGTCCGATTTAATCTTACGACGGTACCCCGAAGTAGGAGAGGAAATTGTGACAGTGCCCTCTTTTAGTCAGCTTAGAATACTATTTACAGCGGATAACTTCGGAATCACACCGGAACATATTATTAGGATGCGGATTGGATAGAACCGATCCCTGGGTTGGAACTGAAAGTCAGGAAGTGGGTTGGGGAGAAGGACCCGATGACTCCGCAGCCGAAAAAAGATGGAATGATTGAAGATCTGATTACACTTGGACACGAAGGCAGCGGCAATGGCCTGCGGCATTTTGTTGCCGGTAAGCCGATCCAAGCGGGTAGCTACATGGAGGTTAAATTTGGGGACGGCTGGATACCAGGGAGATACGAGCAGAGATTTAAAGATTGGTGGGATGAAATGTTTAAGAGATTCAAATTTTGCTTCAGGCTTTATCAAGCGCGTTCGCTTGAAACTGTTTGCATAAGTTTTATATTTAGTTTTCTCGTTGGATTATTCTTGTATTTAGGTCATGCACCGGTTTCATGGTTGCCAATCTACATTATGGCATTCTTCTTGGATTGCTTAGCTTTAACACGAATAGTCTGGTGGCTACGAGTTCCTGGTAAAGGGACGAATATTTACGGCTATTTTCGGTGGGATAATACGATAGAAATTCATATCGGAAAGGTTAAATCACCAATGGAGTTTCAGCGTCGGATTAGAAACACAATCAAATATGCTCGTGAAAAAGGATATCTTATTGAATACACTTCCGGCATATTGACGCAGGTATGAGTTACGGTAATACATGAGACGAATTTAGCTATACTTTTTTTGGTATATGTCTGAGACTTTTTTAGCCGGGCAGATCGCCCACAGTTTACTCAAACGGATGTTGTGTCGCTGTTGCGGTTCAGGTAGAACCAGTAGCTAAAAGGAATCTACTGGTTCTCATTTCTCTTCACAGTTATAGAATGACGAGTGATCATATTAGGGTGTGATTATGTTATTGTTGGAGGATAAGTCTCAGTTATAATCCAAAAAAACGTAAAAAGTCTCAGTTATAAAGCAAGAAAGTATCACTTATAACTAGAAATTTTAGGAATGTAAGAATAACTTTTGTCTCAAGTATAGCCATTACTCATAGCTGGAAAGCAGCAGTTTGAACTACACAATCATAAGACCGGGGATTCTTTTGAATGAAATCGGTACGGGAAAAGTGGCTGCCGCGGAGAATATCACCTATGGCAGTATCCCACGTGAGGATGTAGCCCGTGCCATTGTGGCAGCTTTAGATGAGGAGAACACATACAAGCGAGCATTTGATCTGATTACTGGTGACGATTCAGTTGTCGAAGCATTGCAAAAAATCTGAAGATGAGGATCAAGTGTGAATCCAAACAATAAAGAATTATTTGCACCAATTACTTTGAAGTTTTGAAATCATGCCTAGAGTTGACAAATGAAACAAACATGTTAATGTATATGCTTGTGCATGCATTTTATTGATGCATTTCATAATATAAATCAGAGAGGAGTCTTTCTCACATGAAAGATTTATTTAGTCCCTATACAATTAAAGGTTTGGAATTGAAAAATCGTGTAGTTATGCCTCCAATGTGCCAATATTCGGTTGACAAAAAGGATGGGGTCGCCACAGATTGGCATTATATACACTACCTTAGCCGGGCGGTAGGCGGAGCTGGTTTTATCATAATTGAAATGACAGATGTAGAGCCAGATGGTCGTATCTCCGATTTTGATCTTGGTTTATGGTCAGATGAGCAGATTCCTGCTCTCAAACGGATTGTAGATGCTTGTCACAGCTACGGTGCCAAAGTGGGAATCCAGATCGCGCATGCCGGACGCAAGGCAGAAGATGCTGAAGTCCCTGTAGCACCATCTGCTATTGCATTTGATGAAAATTCTAAACAACCTCGCGCGCTTACAACAGAAGAGGTTAAAGGACTCGTTGAAAAATTTCGTGCTGCTGTAGCTCGCGCTGTTAAGGCTGGATTCGACAGCATTGAAATTCATGGTGCACATGGCTATTTGATTCATCAATTTCATTCGCCGCTTACGAACAAACGGGAAGATGAATATGGTAAAGATCTTACCCTTTTTGGTCGGGAGATCATTCAGGCAGCGAAGGGCGAAATGCCGGAAGATATGCCACTGTTGATGCGTATTTCTGCCAAAGAATATGTAGAAGGTGGATATGGTATTAAGGAAAGCATTGCTTTTGCCAAGGAATATCAAAAGGCAGGAGTAGATATGTTTGATATTTCATCTGGCGGTGAGGGACCTATAGCTGCATGGGGCAGACCAGGAACTCACGCAGCCTATCAAGTCCCCTTGGCAAAAGATATCAAAGAAGCTCTGGATATTCCGGTGATGGCCGTTGGAAGACTGGAAGATCCAATTTTGGCGAATGCAGTTATCGGAAATGAAGAGGCCGATCTGGTTGCTGTGGGTAGAGGGATGTTGAGAAATCCTTATTGGTCACTGGAAGCAGCATCAAAATTGAAAAAAGAAACTTCAATCCCTACACAGTATACTACAGGGTTTTAAGACTGACTGTATACATTACTGATTGAGCCTGCTTGGGTCAGTAAAACGATTCGAATCAAATAAATTGGCTTCATCAGCAGTGCAACCACAAGGAGAGCAACTTGCGTTTTATGGCGGCAAAGGAGCTCTTGCTAATCATAATTGGCCTGTCAAAGTTAAAAATGATGAACCTCTAGCTATATTCGACCAGGAAAATATTTTAAGTCCGAATGCAACGATAAAGGAATTTGAATTGGTCGATTAAGCAAAAAAAGTACATCCTTTAGACCTTCTGTAAAGTACTCTATCAAGGTACTCTACAAAAGGTCTAATTAATGAGCTCTGCGATCACAGAGAGCATCCAGAATATTGTTGCTCAAACCAATTTGCTGGCTGCCTGGGCATGAGCATGGAAGAAGGTTTCCGATTGTGGCGGGAGAAGTGCGTAAGATTGCCGAATATGCTTTGAATCTGTGGGCGGAATCGATGACCAGACGATTCATCAAAGTACGGCATGTAGAACTTGACCTTACAAACAATAATGAAGATGTTCAGAGGAAGATACATAAGAAGAGATTCAGTTTTAGCTCTGATGTCTTTACATTGGACTTTGTGT
The DNA here is from genome assembly GCF_038592955.1 of Paenibacillus sp. FSL H8-0168. Classification (NCBI taxonomy): domain Bacteria; kingdom Bacillati; phylum Bacillota; class Bacilli; order Caryophanales; family Paenibacillaceae; genus Paenibacillus; species Paenibacillus sp. FSL H8-0168. Next base: position 2,872,315 of record NZ_CP151948.1, read on the forward strand.
AGAAAAATTGGTAAAGATACAAGCTAGTTACGGAGGATTTTTTTGTATCCCATATTTTCTCTAATTGACTTTGTGACTCGACATTATTATTATCTTATACTATAAGATTAATTATCTCATACTATAAGGTATTAGCGAGAAGGTGTTGTGACCAATGGATTATAAAGCATTAGCGACAGAACTATTCGAGTATATCGTCAAATCGCGGAAACCGGCATTAGAGGAACGAGGGCACTTCTCACGTGGCGAAATGGGGATTCTCATTTGTCTGAATTTCAATAAGGACGGGGTTACCTCTGGCCACTTGAGTGAATACTTGTCCGTCAGTACGGGACGGGTAGCAACGGCACTGAAGAGTCTGGAGAAGAAAGGACTAGTTGTACGGCGTACTGATGTCAACGACAAACGTAAGGTGATTGTATTCATTACGGATTCAGGTAAGCAATTTATGATTGATAGGCATAATGAAGGAATTGCATGGACCGAGAATGTTCTTCGAAAGTTAGACGAAGAGGATGCTAAAGAACTGATTCGACTCATTAAGCTTATTGTCTCTAGAAGCTGAATTTCTATGCAGATGCAGGACGCACCATACTTCACCAAACATCAAAGACTATCAGATAAAAGGAGAGCAACAGAATGCTAAAGATATTCAAATATCTCAAGAAAAATGAATGGATGCTCGTGCTTTGCAGCCTAGCTTTCATCGTTGTGCAGGTATGGCTTGATCTGAAGCTACCTGATTATATGGCGGAAATTACGACCAAGCTGCAAACGGAAGGAACGCCTGTGTCCGAACTGCTGATTCCCGGCAGTTACATGTTGTTTTGTGCCGTCGGCAGTATGATTGCATCTATTATTGTGGGCTATTTCGCGGCAAAGGTGGCTGCTGGGCTGGCTATGCGTCTGCGTGCGATGGTCTTTGACAAGACCTTATCCTTTTCAATGGAAGAGATGAACAGCTTTTCGACGGCAAGCCTCATTACCCGCTCCACGAACGATGTTACGCAGATTCAAACGGTGGTTGCGCTGGGGCTGCAGGTGATCATCAAGGCACCTATTCTGGCTGTATGGGCTATTGTGAAGATTGCGGATAAAAACTGGCAGTGGACCGCCTCCACAGGAGCGGCCGTGGCTGTTCTGATTTTAATGCTAAGTGTCATTGTTGTTTTCGCTCTTCCAAGTTTTCAGAGAATCCAGCGTCTCACCGATAATCTGAACAGGGTAACACGTGAGCATCTGATCGGACTTCGGGTAGTACGCGCTTATAATGCAGATCAGTATCAGCAGGAGAAGTTCGAGCAGGCTAACGTTGAGTTGACGAATACAAACCTGTTCGCGAACCGATTAATGACGATGATTGGCCCAGGTATGACCTTTATTATGTCAGGTCTGAGTGTCTCTATCTATTGTATCGGCGCTTACCTGATTAACGGGGCGGCCGTACCAGACCGCATTACGTTGTTTTCCAATATGGTCGTATTCTCCTCTTATGCAATGCAGGTGGTTATGGCCTTTATGATGGTAAGTATGATATTCATTCTGATGCCTCGCGCCTCGATCTCTGCCAAACGGATCATGGAGGTTTTGAATACCGAATCCAGCATCGTTAACGGGCATGAGACGACTGGAGAAGAGAGCGTTATGGGGCAAGTGGAATTCCGTAATGTCAGCTTCAAATATCCAGACGCGGAGGAGGCCGTGCTTCGCAACATTAGCTTTACGGCGAAACGAGGCGAGACGGTTGCCTTTATTGGCGCTACAGGCAGCGGAAAAACCAGCGTGATCAATCTGATTCCCCGTTTCTATGATGTGACCGAGGGAGAGGTACTCGTGGATGGTGTGAATGTCAGGAACTATAATCAGCAGGCACTCCATAACAAAATCGGGTATGTCCCCCAGAGAGCTGTACTGTTCAACGGTACGGTTGTATCCAACGTTTCGTATGGCGATAACGGAAGAGCAGGAGCTTCGGAAAAACTCGTTAAAGAAGCCGTTGGTATTGCTCAAGGAACGGAGTTTGTCGAAAAAATGGATGGTCAATATCAGGGTAGAATTTCGCAAGGTGGAGCGAACGTGTCCGGTGGTCAAAAGCAGCGGCTGTCCATTGCGCGTGCCATCTACCGTCAGCCGGAAATTTATATTTTCGATGATTCCTTCTCGGCATTAGACTACAGAACAGACCGGATTCTGCGCTCCGCTCTCAAAAAAGAAACCGGCCACGCTACGACACTTATCGTTGGTCAGCGCATAGGTACTATCAAAGACGCTGATCGGATTATCGTGCTGGACCAGGGAGAGATTGTAGGGAGCGGCACGCATGAAGAGCTGATGACGAACTGCAGCACCTATCAGGAAATCGCATATTCGCAGCTTTCGAAGGAGGAACTTATACATGGATAAGAATGAACACACCGTCGACAGCCAGCAAATGAAAATGAATCAGCGAGGTCCCATGGGTAAAGGAGCCGCGGGGGGCAAGGGTACTGGTGAAAAAGCGAATAATTTTAAAAAGACCATCAGTCAGCTTGTATCCTACAGCAAGGCCTATGTGCCTATGATTATACTCGCTATGGTACTGGGCCTGGTCGGCTCTACCCTCAACGTGATTGGCCCCGATAAGCTCAGTGATATTGCCAACCTGATTCAGGAAGGAATCGTAACCGGGATTGATGTAAGTGCTGTTCAGAAGATTGTTCTTGTATTGGCGCTTTTATATGGATTTGGTCTTATTTTTAACTATTTCCAGGGCTTCATTACGGCAACCGTCTCACAGCGTCTTACAAAGAAGATGCGGACAGAGCTGTCTCGAAAAATCGATCATATGCCTTTGAAGTATTTTGACTCTACGAGTTACGGTAATGTGCTTAGCCGTGTAACCAACGATGTCGATACCATTGGACAAACGTTAAACAACAGTCTCGGCACGCTTGTCAGTGCGCTGGCTACCTTCGTGGGCGCCTTGATTATGATGCTGTATACGAACTGGATCATGACCGTTACCGGAATTATAGCTACGCTGATCGGCTTTTGCCTGATGAGCGTGATTATGAAGCATTCACAGAAATACTTTGTAGCACAGCAAGCGGAGCTTGGCCAGATCAACGGTCATATCGAAGAAACCTATGCTGGTCATAACGTAGTCAAGGTATATAACGGGGAACAAGCAGCCAAGGAAGTGTTTCATGGTATTAACAGCCGCTTATATACAAATGCATGGAAGTCCCAATTCATGTCTGGTCTGATGATGCCAGTCATGATGTTCATTGGAAATTTTGGTTATGTCGCGGTCTGTGTCGTGGGAGCTTTGCTGGTCAACCAACAGACTATAACTATTGGAACTATTGTCGCCTTCATGGTGTATATTCGTCTGTTTACACAGCCCTTGTCGCAGCTGGCACAGGCCGCAACCAATCTGCAGTCAGCGGCTGCCGCCAGTGAACGTGTATTCGAATTTCTGGGTGAAGAAGAATTGGCAGATGAGCGTCACAAGACCATAAAGCTGGAAACTGCCAAAGGGGATGTCGAATTCAAACATGTCCGTTTCGGCTATAATGCAGATCGTATGATCATCAAGGACTTCTCCATGAAAGCTGAAGCTGGTCAGAAAATTGCCATTGTCGGTCCGACAGGCGCAGGTAAGACCACGCTCGTGAATTTGCTCATGCGGTTTTATGAGCTGAACGATGGAGAAATCTACATTGACGGCACCCCGATTAGCCAATTAACGCGCGAGAATATTCATGAATTATTCTGTATGGTGCTTCAGGATACCTGGCTGTTCGAAGGAACGATTCGTGACAATATCGTCTTTTCCAAAGATCATGTTACCGATGAGCAGGTGGAAGCTGCATGTAGAGCGGTGGGTCTGCACAGCTTCATTAAAACACTGCCGCAGGGCTATGATACAGTGCTGGATGACAAAGCCAATCTCTCTGCCGGTCAAAAGCAATTGATTACCATTGCAAGAGCGATGATTGAAGATTCACCCATGCTCATTCTGGATGAGGCCACAAGCTCGGTCGATACGCGTACGGAATTGCTGATTCAACAAGCGATGGACCAGCTGACTGTGGGGAAAACCTCCTTTGTGATTGCTCACCGACTTTCGACGATCAAGAATGCGGATCTGATTCTGGTCATGAAGGACGGTGACATTATCGAAATGGGTAACCATGAGGAATTGTTGGCTAAAGGCGGCTTCTATGCCGATCTATACAATAGTCAGTTTGAACATGCATCTTAAAAGTAACTGCTTGAAAGCACAATAAATATCCATATAATTCCAAAGACATTGACATCAGCATATGGACATTATAAGGTATGAAAGCCAGAATTTTTTAATCATAATTGTGGAGGCAGATCAATGAACCAGCGTTTTCGAATCACCCGTTCCATGCAGGAAAGTCCTGTGGAGCAATCCATTTCCCTGGAGGAGTGCAAAGATTACTTTGCATCCCAGCCAGACTTTTCGTATTCACGAGTGCTAATCATACAAGGTGCTGAGAGCACCATGTCGATCGAGGGAGATTTTTTCATGTGGAAGTATGCTGATGTAGAAATACCTTTTCGTCATTACATGGGTGATGTGTATGTGGCTATTTCCGATGAGGCTGTCGTGCCTAAGATGATTGAAATTGCAACAGATTTGCAAGCAGATGTGGTGGATGGGTGAAGAACTATTCACTATTCTTATTCTGCTGAAGGTAGTTGACTTCGTAGTATATCTTTACAGCAAATTGACAGTGCTGATTTCTGCCTGCTGACATCGAGTTACATAGATGTCAGCATTTTTGTTAATTATGTCAATATACTGGGAAGAATAATCCATACCATAAAATACATATTCCATTGGCTTGATGCTAAGAGACTTAACAGCTGGATCAACTAAAAGGGGAACATGCTAGGTTAGAGATGTTTCGCTGTTTCCCATTACGGAGGCAGTGCAAGCTGGTAAATTAGGCGAACAACCATTGATGGTAAAAAGCAGCGATTTAATTATTGCTTTGGATGGCGCATTAATGGAGATCTCCAGTTCGGAACAGTTTGGATTGTCAGGATGGGCTGTCAGCGCTCGTTTGTATGGGATGTTTAGCAAGGAAGACAGTGATGAGATTGTTTTGCGTAAAAAACTGGAGCTTCCCAACGGGTGAAGCATTTCGAATCATTTCCCTGCCTGACGCACACCATTTTGAATCGGTTAATGTGAACAGCTGCGGCAAGCCCTTGTCATTTAAAAGACGTGATGTACGAGGGCTTGACTGGATAACTGGTGAGTGGTTTCAAAAGATTCGTTTCCTGTCTGGTCACAGGGCAGAAGCTCACTCGGTTGTGATGCGCTCGGCAACAAAAACGATTCGATTCGTACACAGTATACATTCCACAACAAATGTTTCCGGTACGTTCGCTGTGGGAGTATTCACTTCATTCTTAAGGGTCAAGTCGCCAAAACTTTAAAATAGCAAGTCTCTTGCAACATGGAGACTTGCTATTTTGTATTTTCCGTTCATTAAATTTTGCGAAAAAAAATAGTTCCAAAGTTTTGAGTTTTCTAAAAATTTATATTTTTAAAGGGGAATAAAAACGTTTCTATTAATTAAAAAATAAAATTTATAGCTTAAATTAGAGGAAATTTAAGCTGAACTAAAATTTCAGGAGAAAAATTAAAGAAAATTCCGCATGTAAATTAGTTCAAAAGATCTATTAAAAGTCACTATCTATTTAAAAAGTGAAGAGTTATTAATTTTGAATCATTCCAGTTTAATGCAAATAAATTCCATGATATAGGTAATTAAAGAATATTGCTGAAAAAGTTGAAATTTGTCGGATAATGTCAGGAATATTTGTTATATTTGTGTTAATGGTATGTAACGTAAAATTTGTTTTGGCACAAGGGTTTTGGACTTTCTTGCAAGCCTACATCATTTTGATCTTATCAATTTATAAAATCAAAAATTTTGTTTTGAATCACGTTAACGGGTCATGGTCAGTATTCAATTTAATAAAAAAGTAAAATTCTTGCATTTGAAGATATGAAAATAATAGAATAATATGGGTTATTTATTGATTTCATGAAATCCATCAATTTGGAACTTATGTCCCATGCTAATCGGTTTTAAAGTTTGTATATTTAAAATAGCTAGAAAGTATTGGGAGGAAAAAAGGGATATAAGGATTTATTGTGAGATTTTGGACAGTAAGAGGATATTATATGTCGACTCGGTCATGTCTTGGTTTTAAAAACGTGATCCATCTGACTGAGAAGATCCAGTTATTTTGTTTCGCCCGACATGGGGGCTTTAAACCTGAATGGCTTACAGAACATGAAAGTTGTTCAACAGAAGCTCCATGGATATCAAGCAGAACAATATGCCCTCACGGCTTCCCGAAATGGCTTCATAAGTACATAAGCTGTTTTCTTTTTTAGAACTGTATGGGAGCACTGATTGTAATTGAAACAGCATGGCAGTTGTATAGGCAAAACTGCAAGATTCCCTGTCCATAGCATCATATCTGGTAAATCCGTCTCACATTTTCCGTATTCCAAAAGACTGCTCTATTATTTTTAAGGTATGCGAAATATATCCTTAACAGCCTGGGAAGCCCGTTGGCTCGTCCGATGACCATCATTTTTCATCCATGTACAAAATCAGGAAGTTGTAAGCGCAGTCGTGAGTATTTTTTTGTCCTTTCATCCTAGAATTACGCTCCTCACCACGCTGCAGCAGCTCATGTATCTCGCAGCATCGATACCCTCCAGCCAAGATTCAAACAGCACACAGCATGATACACTACGTTGTTAACACTGCGGCAACCATTCTACAACCCACCACCAAGATGTACTCTCAGCATAATTCAAAAATGTTCTCACTCCATGCACATATTCATACATCCAGAGTCAGAGTTATTTCACTATGTCCGCCCAACTAAAAAAGCTTGCACTGCGAAAGTGTGAGTGATGAAAAAGAGAGATGTGCTTGTTTCGATTCAGATTCAGCTCTTCGAAGACACCCATATCTCAATGGTATATCAGGAGTGGTCGCTTTTGCCGACTGTCATTGGCAATTTAATGCCGGTGAAAAGGTACGCATGACCAGTTCCTTGACAAGGACGGTCATTTATGAGGAGTTACTTTTTACCCACATCTATTTCGCGAGGAGAGATACGTATGACTCAGCACAATGTTCAATTGTTTGCATTAAGCCAACCACAGCAACGTATTTGGTACACGGAGCTTGTGTATCCCAATCGCAACACGTCCACGATTATTACCACTGTTAAAATCAAGGGAACAGTTCGAATAGATGCATTGCAGCAGGCAATGAACCGGGTGATTGCACAAAACGATTCTTTTCGTATCAAAATCACGGCTCGGGACGGCATCCCTTATCAATATGTGGAGCCGTTTGCTGCTCAAAGCATAGAAACGCTTCAGGTTACCCCGGAGGAAGCTGAGCTATGGGTCAGCCATCATAACGCACAGCCGTTCCCCTTGTTGGATTCGCAGCTGTATCGGTTTGTTATTTTGCGGTTGGGGGCAGAAGACACCTGGTTTAGTTTCAAAATGCACCATATTATTTCGGACGGCGTAACCATGGAGCAGGCCATTAATGAAATTACGGGGCATTATATGAATATTGTGCATGGTACAGGTTCAGATGCGTCGGCTCCAGCGAATTCATATCTCGATTTTATTCAGGTGGAGCAAAGCTATGAGCAATCGGAGCGCTATCAAAAGGACAAGACGTACTGGACGGAGAAATTTGCCGATTTGCCGGAGGTTACAGGTTTAAAATCATACAATCCACTTACGGTGAGTACGGCTGCACGCCGGGAGAACTATACACTGGAGCACGAATTATATCGTGGTGTCACGGCTTTTTGCGAGGCGAATAACATCAGTATTTTTACATTTTTCCTGGCTGCTCTGTATATTTATTTGCATAAAATGACAGGGGAACAGGATTTAACCGTGGGTACATTGTATGCTAACCGTACGTTGAAGAAGGAAAAAAATACAATGGGCATGTTCGTCAGCACTGTGGCTACACGTCTGCGGGTTGATCCGGAATCCGAGCTACTCACCTTCCTGCAAGGTGTTGGCAAGGAGCAGGCGTCCATTTTGCGGCATCAGCGTTATCCGTACAACAAAATCATGCAGGATTTGCGTGAACAGCAAAGCGGCACGGATATTCGCCGCCTGTTTGGCGTTACCATTCAATACCGTACACTGAGCTTCTCCCGTTTTGATGAAGCCGTTCAGCAGGTGCATACCGATTTCTGCGGAGATACGGTGAGTGACTTCGATATTGCCATGATAGACATGCTGGATGACGATAAACTTGTATTGCAACTGGATTATCGGACCGAGTTGTTCAGCGAGCAGGAGATCGCCCGAATTATTCGCCAATTCCTGAGTGTGGTAGAGCATATGGTGAAAGGGCCACAGAAGCGGATTCAGGAGTTGTCACTGATGAGTGACGAAGAGCGGGCACAAATTATGGATGTATTTAATGCGACAGCAGTGCCCTATCCACACAATGTGGGGATTCATGAGCTATTCGAGGAACAGGCAGAACGTACACCGGATCAGACAGCGGTTATGTTTGGAAATCAGTGTCTGACCTATCGGGAGCTGAATGAACGAGCGAATTCATTGGCCCGAATGCTTCAAGCACAAGGAGTAGGACCTGACAAACTGGTTGGTCTGATGGTGCAGCGCTCATTGGAAATGATCGTAGGTCTGCTGGCCGTTTTAAAAGCAGGTGGTGCATATGTGCCGATCGATCCCGAATTTCCGTCCTCTCGTATTGAATACATGCTGGAAGACAGCAAGGCCGAAGTGCTTCTGACCAGTCGTGATCTGGCAGAAGAACATCATTACATCGCCAATACCATGTTTCTTGAGGATGCAGCATTGTATCAGGGAGAAAGCGGTAACCTGGAGGCGATTGCCCGCCCAGAGCATCTGGCTTACGTCATCTATACCTCTGGTTCGACTGGAAATCCGAAAGGAGTTATGCTCCAGCATCGCTCGGTACTCAACTTTATTACCGGGATGCGTGAAATCATCGACTTTGAAGCGAACAAAACGATTTTGTCACTGACGACCATTTCATTCGATATTTTCGTATTGGAAACCATCCTGCCCCTGTTGAGTGGAATGACTGTTGTGCTTGGCGACCGCCAGCATCAGGTGAACCCTCAGGCGCTTGGTGAGTTGATTGCTCACCATCATATTGATATGTTGCAAATGACACCATCGCGGCTGCAAATGCTGATGGATCATGAATCAGGTTTCCGCGCGCTGCGAGACGTAAAGGAAATTATGGTCGGGGGTGAAGCCCTTCCGTCCAAGCTGCTCGCAGCACTGCGAGAAATAAACGGCCCCCGCATTTATAACATGTACGGACCTACAGAAACGACGGTTTGGTCGACCGTACAGGAACTGACTCATGCTCAAGACATTAATATCGGACGTCCTATCGCGAATACCCAAATCTATATCATGAATGCGAGTGGGGAATTGCAGCCAGTCGGTGTGCCGGGCGAGTTATGTATTGCAGGGGAAGGACTGGCCCGTGGATATTGGAATCGCGAAGAACTGACGGCCGAGAAATTTGTGGATAATCCGTTTGCCGGAGGCAAAGTCGGGTATGAACGTATGTACCGTACAGGCGATTTGGCGAGATGGACGCTGGACGGCAACATTGAATATTTGGGACGGATGGACCACCAGGTGAAAATCCGGGGCTACCGGATCGAACTGGGCGAGATTGAATCGCAGCTATTGCAGGTGGAATCGGTACGAGAAGCGGTCGTCGTGGCCCATACGGACGAAACGGGTCAAAAACAACTCGTGGCGTACTATGTGGCGAGTCAAGAACTCGGAGCCAGCGAACTGAGAAGTGAGCTGGGGCGGGAGCTACCAAGCTATATGGTGCCGTCGTATTTCATTCAATTGGAGCAGATGCCGCTGACACCGAACGGTAAAATTGATCGTAAGTCCTTGCCAGCACCGGAAGGCAGCCTGCAAAGCGGAGCGGATTATGTAGAGCCACGCACTGCAACGGAACGGGCACTCGCAGCCGTCTGGCAGTCAGTCCTGGGCGTGCCAACCGTCGGAATGTTGGACAATTTCTTTGATCTGGGCGGCGATTCGATCAAGGCGATTCAAATCGTATCTCGTGCATTCCAGGCAGGCTACAAGCTGGACATGAAGGATCTGCTTCGGTATCCAAACGTTGCAGCATTGGCACCGCACATGCACGAGGCAAGTCATATGGCAGATCAGGGAGAAGTGAGCGGGGAAACAGCGTTGCTTCCGATCCAGCACGGGTTCTTTGAACAAGAGCAAGTGGATGCGCATCACTTTAATCAGGCGGTTATGCTGCACCGGGAGCAGGGCTTTGACGAAGCTGCTTTGCGTCAGGCGCTTATGCATTTGACGGAGCACCACGATGCACTGCGGATGGTGTTCAGGAAGACCGAGCAAGGCTATCAAGCGTGGAACCGCGGAATACAGGAAGGCGAGCTGTATCATCTGGACGTGCTGGACTTTAGGGATTTGACGGATGAAGCCATTCTGAGCTCGACGATTGAGGCGAAAGCAACTGAAATTCAAAACAACATAAACCTGTCCGAAGGACCGCTGGTAAATCTGGGTCTGTTCCGTTGCATCGATGGAGACCATTTGTTGGTAGCGATCCACCATTTGGTGGTCGACGGCGTGTCTTGGCGTATTTTGCTGGAAGATTTGGCAACCGGCTATGAGCAATCTTTACGGGGCGAGTCTGTCCGTTTGCCCAATAAGACGGATTCCTTCCGTCTGTGGGCTGATCAGCTGTCGACATATGCGAACAGTTCGGCTTTGGAGAAGGAGCGTGCGTACTGGCAACAGCTGGAGCAAGCGGCAGCTACACAAGCAGCTTTGCCCAAGGATTACACTTGCAAATCCGAGGTCAAGCCTCAGCTACGAGATGACCGCACACTGACCGTGGTATGGACTGTCGAAGAAACAGAACAATTTTTGAAGCAGGCACACCGGGCCTACAATACGGAAGCGAACGACCTATTGCTGACAGCTCTGGGCACCGCAATTCAGGAGTGGGTAGGCATCCGTCAGGTGCTTGTAAATCTGGAGGGTCACGGACGGGAAGCTATTTTGCCGGATGTGGATATTACGCGTACGGTCGGTTGGTTTACCAGCCAATTCCCGGTTGTGCTCGATATGGGCGAGGATCGGAATGTGGGACGGCGTGTCAAGAGCGTCAAGGAAGGGCTGCGTCGTTTGCCGCATAAAGGAATTGGATACGGTATTTTGAGATATCTTGCTGACGGGGAAGGGGAAGCCGCTTTTGTCGCCGAGCCGGAAATCAGCTTTAACTATCTCGGACAATTCGATCAGGATTTAAAGAAAAATGCCTTTCGCATGTCTCCTTATTCCATCGGAGCTTCCATTAGTGACACGTTAACCAAGCGGTATGCTCTGGATATCAACGGCATGATCACGGACGGTGCACTGGAACTGACGATCAGCTACAGCAACAAAACGTTCATGAAAAAGTCAATCCAAAAGCTGGCTGATCTGCTTCAGGAGAGCTTGCGTGAGGTATTGGCTCACTGTGTGGAAAAAGAGTTGCCAGAGCTGACGCCAAGCGACTTGTCCTTCCAAGGACTGACGGCTGGAGAGCTGGAACATATTGTAGAGCAGACGGCTGCTGCGGGTGAGCTGGAAAATGTTTATTCGCTCACACCCATGCAAAAAGGCATCCTGTTCCACGGCTTAATGGAGCCGAACTCCGGGGCGTACTTTGAGCAGGCGACATTTGATCTGCAAGGTAGCTTTCAAGTGGAGGCTTTTGCCGAAAGCTTAAATCAACTGGTGGATCGCCATCAAATATTCAGAACGAATTTTTATAGCGGTTGGAATGAGCAGCCTTTACAGGTGGTGTACCGCCATAAAGCGGCTGGATTCCGTTTTGAAGATGTACGTTCACTGGAGCAAGAGGAACTGGGCGCGTACATTGCTGATTTTGCAAAGCATGACAAAGCCGAAGGCTTTAATTTCAGCTCAGGCGAACTGATGCGGGTGTCTATTTTGCGTACAGGTGAGGAGTCGTACCGTTTTGTGTGGAGCTTCCACCATATTTTGATGGACGGCTGGTGCTTGTTCCTAGTTGTGGGGGAAGCATTTAATACGTACTTTGCCATCCTCGAAGACCGCAAGCCGGAGCTTGCCCCGGTAACGCCATACAGCGAATATATTGAATGGCTGGAGCGGCAGGACAAAGCAGAGGCTGAACGGTTCTGGAGTGATTATTTTGCTGGTTTCGAGCAGCAAACAGTGCTGCCGCAGGCGAAGCAACTGGATGGTCACGCGAAGGGATATGAAGGGGATAAGCTTTCGTTTACCCTGAGCCGTGAAGTGACCAAGCAGATGAACAAGCTGGTCAAGCAGCAGCAGGTAACGGTCAATACACTGCTGCAAGCAGCGTGGGGCGTTGTGCTGCAACGGTATAACAACAGTCGGGATGTTGTATTTGGCAGTGTCGTATCCGGCAGATCAGCGGATATTCCAGGCATCGATACAATGGTTGGTTTGTTCATTAATACCGTTCCTGTACGGATTCACAGTGAGAAAGATATGACGTTTGCTGCGTTAATGAAGCAGATACAGGAGCAGGCACTGGCTTCCCGTGCTTATGAAACCTATCCGTTATATGAAATTCAGGCCCTGACAGAGCAAAAACAGGACCTGGTGAACCATATTATGGTGTTTGAAAACTACCCAGTGGAACAGCGTATGGAGCAAATGGGTAGCCGTGGTGAGAATGGTTTTACAATTACAAATGCTTCCGTATCGGAGCAAACGAACTATGATTTCAACATTACGGTTGTGCCGGGGGATGAAATTTATGTCCATTTAGAGTACAACGTGCGAGTATTGGAACGTACAGCTGTAGAGCAAATCCGCGAGCATTTGCTGCATATGATTGAAGAAGCGATTAACAGACCAGATGCGCCGGTAGATGAGCTGGAGTTGGTGACTGCTTCGGAAAAAGCGAAAATCATCGACGGTTTTGGATCAGTGGGCGTATCTGCATGGAGTGATGAAAAGCAATCAGAAGGGTTGTTCCACGCCTATGTGGAAGAACAAGCGCAGCTTGTGCCGGATCACGTGGCAGTTGTATACGAGGAGCGGCAGCTTACGTATCGCGAGCTGAACGAGCGTGGGAACCAACTTGCTCGTAGATTGCGGAATGAAGGCATTGGGCGTGAATCCATTGTTGGTATTTTGAGCGAGCGCTCGGTGGACATGCTGGTCGGCGTATTGGCGGTATGGAAAGCCGGCGGGGCATATGTACCTTTAGATGCGGATTATCCGTCTGACCGTATCCGCTTTATGCTGGAGGACAGCGGCGCTACGGTGCTACTGACTCAAACAGGTATGCAGGAGCGTGCCCAAGCATGGCTGAATGAAAGCCGATGGGCTTTGGCCGAAGGAAAGGCTGAGGGTGAGCTGGAAACGGCGGTTAGCATTGAAACGATGGAAAGAGACAGCCTTAATGAGGGATTAAGCTTGAAATCAGATTCGGAGTCTGATAGCGAAGCAGCATCCGAATCCGCAGCGAACTTGCGTCTGCACACCGTACTGGCGCTGGACGATGAGTCGTTGTACACCGGGGATGCCACGGATGTGGAACCTATCAATGAGCCGCAGGATCTGGCGTATGTGATCTACACGTCCGGTACAACGGGGCGTCCAAAAGGGGTCATGATTGAGCATCGCAGCTTGGTGAATACGGCTGCGGCCTATCGCCGGGATTACCGTCTGAACCAGTTCCCGGTACGCCTGTTACAACTGGCGAGCTTCTCCTTCGACGTGTTCGTCGGCGATATCGCGCGGGCGCTCTATAACGGTGGCACGATGATCATCTGTCCGAAAGATGATCGCATTGACCCAAGCCGTCTATACGGCTGGATTCGCGACTATCAGATTACGGTGTTCGAATCAACCCCGGCCTTGATTGTACCGTTTATGCAGCATGTGCATGAACAGGGACTGGACATGAGCAGTCTGGAACTGCTGATCACCAGCTCGGACAGCTGCAGCGTGACGGATTATCGGGTGCTGCAAGAACGGTTTGGCGCGGATGTTCGTATTATGAACAGCTACGGCGTCACGGAAGCGGCGATTGATTCCAGCTTCTACGACGAAGAACTGTCGAAGCTGCCAAGTAGCGGCAATGTACCGATTGGTCAGGCGTGGCTGAACGCACGGTTTTACATCTTGGACAGCCAGTCGAATCCGGTGCCGATCGGCGTACTGGGCGAGCTGTGCATTGGCGGTGCCGGGGTGGCACGAGGCTATCTGAATCGTGCGGATCTGACGGCCGAGAAGTTCGTGGCAAACCCGTACGTACCGGGTGAACGATTGTACCGCACAGGTGACTTGGCGCGGTGGATGCCGGACGGCAATGTGGACTTTATCGGCCGGATGGATTATCAGGTCAAAATCCGGGGCTACCGGATCGAGCTAGGCGAGATTGAAACGGCGATCCAGCGGGTGCCGGGTGTGCGTCAAGCGGTAGTCATCGACCGGACGGACGAACGTGGACACAAGTATTTGTGCGGGTACATCACAGGAGAAATCGAGCTGCGGATCGAGGAAGTACAGGCCGAGCTGGAAGCAGCACTGCCAGCACATATGGTACCTGCACGCTTAATGCGTCTGGAGACCTTGCCACTGACCCACAATGGAAAAATCGACCGCAAGGCCTTGCCGGAACCGGAAGGAAGCATCCATACTGGCGCAGCCTATGTGGCTCCACGTACTGCGGTAGAACAGGTTTTAGCTTCAGTGTGGGCCGGGGTGCTGGGTGTCGAAACGGTAGGCACGCAGGATAACTTCTTTGAACTGGGCGGCGATTCGATCAAAGCGCTGCAAGTATCCTCCCGATTGCTGCAAGCAGGTTATCGACTGGACATGAAGAATTTGTTCAGCAATCCGACGGTAGCGTCACTCAGTCCTTTGCTTCGTACAGATGGCAAGATGGCCAGTCAGGAAGAAGTAGTAGGCCAGGTGGAACTGACACCCATTCAGCGGTGGTTCTTCGAGCAGCGGCCGGTTGATCTGCACCACAGCAACCAGGCGATGATGCTGTATCGAGCTGGGCGCTTTGACATCGACGCGCTGCGCCGTACGATGGAACGTATTGTCCAGCATCATGACGCATTGCGCACTGTATTCCGTGAAACGGAGCAGGATTATGTCGCTTGGAATCGGAGTGTAGAGGAAGGCGAGCTATACACGCTGGACATTATAGATTTTAGCGGAGTGGAAGACGAATTCACCGCTGTCGAAGCCAAGGCGAGTGAAATTCAAGCGAGCATTCACTTGAGCGAGGGTCCACTTGTGAAGCTCGGTCTGTTCCATTGCGCTGAGGGCGACCATTTGCTAATCGTCATTCATCATCTGGTTGTGGACGGTGTATCATGGCGCATTTTGCTGGAGGACTTGGCAGCCGGATATGAGCAGGCCGTTGCAGGTAAAACGGGTAAAGCTATTCAACTGCCGCATAAAACAGATTCCTACCAGGTATGGGCCAAACAGCTGTCAGCCTACGCAAATAGTGTGACGATGGAGCGGGAGTTTGCATACTGGCAGCATATCGAACAGGCAGAAGCCAGCCTCGCGAAGCCTCTGCCGAAGGATTTTGCAAATGACAATGCACGGCTCGGAGACAGTGAGGTTGTCACTGTCCGCTGGACGAAGCAGGAAACTGAGCAACTGCTCAAACAAGCTCATCGCGCGTACAACACGGAAATGAATGACCTGCTGCTGGCTGCGCTCGGAAAAGCCGTGTATGAATGGTCTGGTTCCGAACGGGTGCTGGTCAACCTGGAGGGCCATGGACGGGAAGCTATTGTACCCGACGTAGATATTACGCGGACGGTCGGTTGGTTTACGAGCCAGTTCCCGGTTGTACTGGATGGAAGTCTGGGACAAGGGGGAAATACCGCTCGTCTGATCAAACGGATTAAGGAAGGGCTGCGTCATATTCCGCAAAAAGGCATCGGTTATGGTATTTTGCGATACCTGTCAGATATGAATGTGCTGGAAAAAGCAGGCGTACAGTTACAGGCGCAGCCTGAGATCAGTTTTAACTATCTGGGCCAATTCGATCAGGACTATAAAGGCAATGATCTACAGCCTTCCTCCTATTCCATTGGTGTGCCTGTTAGCACGAACGCGGCTATGGATTTTGCACTAGATATCAATGGATTAATCGAGGATGGGGAGCTGATTTTCACAATTCGCTACGGCACAACGCAGTTCCGTCATGAAACGATTGCACGGCTGGGAGAACTACTGGTATCCGGTTTGCGTGAGGTGATTAGCCATTGCGTTGCGCAGGAAAGAACGGTGTTGACCCCAAGTGATGTCTTGTTAAAACATGTAACGCTGGACGAGCTGGAGCAATTGGTGAAAGATACACAAGATATGGGTGAACTAGAAAATGTGTATGCTTTGACGCCGATGCAAAAGGGTATGCTCTTCTTCAGTCTAATGGATGAGAGTTCGGCAGCTTATTTTGAGCAGGCCACCTTTGAATTGAATGGACGGTTTGATGTGGTTACTTTCGGTAAGAGCTTTGATCTGCTCGTACAGCGTCATGAGGCATTGCGGACGAACTTTATCAACTCTTGGAAGGATGAGCCTGTACAGGTCGTTTTCCGCAATCGCAGCGGAGAGTTGTACTATGAAGACCTGCGCGGACTGGAAAAAGAAGAACGAGCAGCGCGTGTTGAGGCTTTTACCCTTGCCGATAAAGCGAAAGGATTCAATCTCGCAGAGGATGCACTCATTCGTATTTCGATCCTGCAAACCGGGGATGAAACATATCACTTTATCTGGAGCTTCCATCATATTTTGATGGATGGCTGGTGCTTGTCCTTTATGACACAGGAGGTATTCGGCAGCTATCTGGCACTGCGCGCGGGTCATAAGCCCGTACTGGAGCCTGTTACGCCGTTCAGTCGATTTATTGAATGGCTGGAACGTCAGGACCGTGAGGCGGCCCTGCAGTACTGGAGCAGATATCTGGAAGATTATGAGCAGCAAATTACGCTCCCGCAGCAAAAAATACAGCCTAAATCGATGCACACCGGGGAATATGTTGCTGAAGATCTGGATTGCGAATTCCAGCCAGAGCTGGTTGCCCAGATCGAACAAGTGGCGAAGCAAAATCAGGTGACGATCAATACGCTGATTCAGACGGTATGGGGCGTCTTGTTGCAAAAATATAATAATAGTTCGGATGTTGTGTTCGGCAGCGTTGTGTCCGGTCGCCCAGGGGATATTCCAGGTGTGGAGCACATGATTGGGCTATTCATTAACACGATTCCAGTGCGCGTGCAGTCTGAACAAGGTGAAACCTTTGTCGAGCTGATGAAACGAACACAGCGGCAGGCGCTGGCTTCCAATGGTTATGATGCGTTCCCACTGTACGAAATTCAAGCACTGACCGAGCAGAAACAGGATTTAATCAATCATATTATGATATTTGAAAATTATCCGGTGGAGCAGCAGGTAGAGCAGTTGGGCAGTGATGGACAGGATAAATTTACGATTTCGAACGTGGTGTCTACAGAGGAAACCAACTATGATCTAAACGTCGTCGTGATGCCAGGTGAAGGCATCAAGATTCGTTTTATGTATAACACGCTCAGCTTTGATCAAGCAGGTATTGAGCGTCTGTATGGGCATTTTGCACGCCTGCTGGGGCAAATTTCGCTCAATCCGCATGTTCGTGTTGAAGAGCTGGAACTACTCACAGCAGCGGAAAAACAACAGATTACAGCGACATTTAATGACACCGCTTGTGCTTTTCCGTCTCATCAGACGATCCATCAGCTGTTCGAGGAGCAGGTAGAATATACGCCAGATCAGGTGGCATTGGTGTTTGGACATCAGAGTCTGACTTATCGGGAACTGAATGAACGGGCAAATTCATTGGCCCGAATGCTTCAAGCACAAGGAGTAGGACCTGACAAACGGGTCGGACTGATGGTACAGCGTTCAGTGGAAATGATCGTAGGTCTCCTGGCTGTTCTCAAAGCAGGTGGTGCTTATGTGCCGATTGATCCCGAATTTCCGTCCTCTCGTATTGCATACATGCTGGAAGATAGCGAGGCCACAGTGCTTCTAACCAGTCGTGATCTGTTGGAAGAGCATCATTGCAACGCCAATGCCATATTTCTTGAGGATGCAGCCTTGTATCAGGGAGAAAGCGGCAACCTGGAGACGGTTGCCCGCCCAGAGCATTTGGCTTATGTCATCTATACGTCGGGTTCGACTGGAACTCCGAAAGGAGTTATGCTCCAGCATCGCTCGGTCCTCAACTTTATTACCGGAATGCGCGAAGTCATTGACTTTGAAGCGAGCCAAACCATTTTGTCACTGACGACTATTTCATTCGATATTTTCGTCTTGGAAACCATCTTGCCCCTGTTGGGTGGAATGACGGTGGTGCTTGGCGACAGCCAGCATCAGGTGAATCCGCAGGCGCTGGGTGAATTGATTGCACATCATCATATTGAGATGTTGCAAATGACCCCATCCCGGTTGCAAATGCTGCTGGGTCATGAAGCAGGTTCCCGCGCACTGCAAAGCGTGAAGGCCATTATGGTCGGGGGCGAAGCCCTTCCGTCCAAGCTGCTGGCAGCACTGCAAGAAATAAACGGTCCTCGCATTTATAACATGTACGGACCTACAGAAACGACGGTGTGGTCGACCGTGCAGGAACTGACCCATGCGGAGCACATTAATATTGGACGTCCTATTGCGAATACCCAAATCTATATCATGAATGCGAATGGAGAATTGCAGCCCGTCGGCGTACCGGGTGAGTTATGTATTGCAGGGGAAGGATTGGCCCGTGGGTATTGGAAACGTGAAGAACTGACGGGCGAGAAATTTGTGAATAATCCGTTTGCTGATGACAAGTCAGACCATGAGCGGATGTATCGTACAGGCGATTTGGCAAGATGGATGCCGGACGGCAACATTGAATATTTGGGTCGGATGGACCATCAGGTGAAAATCCGGGGTTACCGGATCGAACTGGGCGAGATCGAATCGCAGCTACTGCAGGTGGAATCGGTACAAGAAGCGGTCATCATGGCACGCACGGACGAAACGGGCCAAACACAGCTCGTGGGGTACTACGTGGCGAGTCAAGAGCTTGGAGCGGGTGAGCTGAGACAGGAGCTGGGACAAGAGCTGCCAAGCTATATGGTGCCGTCGTATTTCATTCAGTTGAAGCAAATGCCGCTGACACCGAACGGTAAAATCGACCGTAAGTCCCTGCCAGCACCAGAAGGCGGTTTGCAAAGCGGAGCGGATTATGTAGAGCCGCGCACTGTAACAGAACGAGCACTCGTAGCGATCTGGCAGTCCGTCCTGGGCGTGCCAACCGTCGGTATTTTAGACAATTTCTTTGACCTGGGCGGCGATTCGATCAAGGCGATTCAAATCGTGTCGCGTGCGTTCCAGGCAGGCTACAAGCTGGACATGAAGGATTTGTTCCGCTATCCCATCGTCGCAACGCTGGCACCGCATATGCACGAGGTCAGTCGTATGGCAGATCAGGGAGAAGTGAGCGGAGAAACGGCGTTGCTTCCGATCCAGCATGGGTTCTTTGCGCAGGCGCAAGTGGATGCGCATCACTTTAATCAGGCCGTTATGCTGCACCGGGAGCAGGGCTTTGACGAAGCTGCTCTGCGTCAGGCACTTGGCAAACTAGCAGAGCATCATGATGCACTGCGGATGGTGTTCAGCAAAACCGAGCAAGGCTATAAAGCATGGAACCGCGGAATACAGGAAGGCGAGCTGTATCATCTGGACGTGCTGGACTTTAGGGATTTGACGGATAAAGCCATACTCAGCGCGGCAATTGAGGCGAAAGCCAATGAAATTCAAAGCAGTATCCAACTGCAAGAAGGACCGCTGTTAAAGGCTGGTTTGTTCCACTGTGCAGATGGGGACCATCTCCTGATGGCGATTCACCATTTGGTCGTGGACGGGGTATCCTGGCGTATCTTGTTTGAGGATTTGGCTACTGCCTATGAACAGGCCGTTCATCAGGAAGTGCTTCAGCTGCCGGACAAAACGGATTCCTTCCGTTCCTGGTCACAAAAACTTTCCAAGTATGCGAATAGCACAGCTATGGACAGGGAACACGCCTACTGGGAGCAATGGAACGCAGCCGCTTGGGCTGACCAAGTACGTTTGCCTGAGGATCAAGCGCAGGCTGAGCCCTTTACCTTGGCTGACACGGATACAGTGGCCTTCCAGCTTACGGAGGAAGAGACTGAACGGCTGTTGAAGCAAGCACACCGCGCATATAACACGGAAGTGAATGATCTGCTTCTGACTGCTTTGGGCATGATGCTGTACACATGGACCGGCCATGAACGCAGCCTGATCAACCTGGAGGGACACGGACGTGAGGATATTTTGCCGGATACGGACATTTCTCGTACGGTAGGCTGGTTTACGAGTCCATATCCGGTATTGCTGGACGTTGGTCGTGATCCCGCTTTGTCAGAACGCATCAAACAGGTCAAAGAGAGCCTGCGCCTTATTCCGAATAAAGGACTGGGCTACGGAATCTGGAGATATTTGAGTGAATCCGGCCAAGTCGCCAGTCAGCAAGCAGATACACTGAACCCTGGTCAACAGCAAGCTTTTGCCGAGCCGCAAGTGAGCTTCAATTATCTCGGACAGCTGGATCAGGACTTGCAAAACAGCGATATGCGTATGTCTCCTTACTCAATTGGATCGGTCGTTAGTGACCGGACGAAGATGAAATATGCTCTCGATGTGAGCGGAATCGTAACGAACGGCATCCTAGAACTGGACATTCGGTATAACGGCAAAGCCTTCCGTAAGGACACCGTCCACATGCTGGCTAATCTATTAAAATCCAACCTGCTTGAAATGATCGAGCATTGTGTCACACGGGAGCGGACCGAATTGACTCCAAGTGATGTATTGCTAAAAGGTCTGACCCTGGAGCAATTAGATACGATTAAGGAGCAGACCAAGACGGTTGGGGAATTGGAAAATGTGTACCCGTTGACCCCTATGCAAAAGGGGATGCTGTTCCATAGTTTGATGAATGCAGAAACAGGCGTGTATTTTGAACAGGCAAGCTTTGATCTGGAGGGGTACTTTGAAACGTCCCTATTCGAGGAAAGTCTGAAGCTGCTGGTTAGCCGGCATGCTATATTACGGACGAATTTCTACAGTGGCTGGTATGGTCAACCGTTGCAGATTGTCTATCGTCATAAAAATTTGAGCTTCTTTTATGAGGATGTCAGAGGGCGCGAACACGCTGTAGCTGAATTTGTGACCCAGGATAAAGCTCGAGGCTTTGATCTAAGCAAGGATGCGCTTATGCGCGTAGCCGTCTTCCGCACGGGTGAAAGCTCATACCGTTTTGTATGGAGCTTCCATCATATTGTGATGGACGGATGGTGCCTGTCTCTGATGACGGACGAAGTGTTTGGGGCATATGTTGCCTTGCTGGAGCACAAGCAGCCAGAGCTCGCACCTGTCAAGCCGTATAGTGACTATATCGAATGGTTGGAACATCAGGATGCACAGGAAGCGACCCGTTATTGGAGTAAGTATTTGGCAGGTTTTGAGCAGCAAACCTTGTTGCCTGGGGAGAACGCACAAGCTTCTGTCGTCGCACGGGATGAAGAACCGGACAGAAGTGGTGCGGGTTCCCATTCCGGCTATGTTTTGGAAAAGCTACCCTTTAGGTTGGGTAAAGAACGGACTGCGGCATTAAACCAAATGGCCAAGCAAAAACATGTCACGATTAACACATTGCTGCAAAGCGTGTGGGGCGTTATTTTACAGCAATACAATAATCATCAGGATGTTGTGTTTGGTGGTGTGGTATCCGGTCGTCCGGCAGACCTTCCAGGCGTGGAGAACATGATTGGATTGTTTATCAACACGATTCCAGTACGCATTTGCAGTGCACCGGATGCTACATTTGCTGAAGTATTGCAGCGCACCCAGGAACAGTCTTTGGCCTCCAGTGTCTATGATACGTTCCCGCTATACGATATCCAGGCACTGACTGAACAAAAACAAGACCTGATTCATCACATCATGGTCTTTGAAAACTACCCGATCGGGCAACAGATGAAGCAGATGGGCGGTTCCGGCGAGACAAAGGCACAAACAGGCTTCTCGATTGCCAATGTGGCACTTGCCGAGCAAACCAACTACGATTTCAACCTGATTGTCGTGCCTGACGAGGATATCTCTATCCTGCTTGAATACAATGCTCAGGTGTATAGCCGGTCTGCCATGGAGCGTATCCAGGGCCATATCGACCATGTCATCGAGCAAATTATCGACAATCCACATATCTGTGTGAATGAACTGGAATTGGTGACACCGGAAGAGCAGGCGCAGATCGTTCAGGTCTGGGGGGATATGGCGGCAGCCTATCCGCAGGATCAAACGCTAAGTGCACTGTTCGAGCAGCAGGTAGCGAACACGCCAGAGCAAGTAGCAGTGCTGTGCGGAGCGGAATCGCTGACCTACCGTGAGTTGAATGAGCGCGCGAACCGTCTCGCACGCACCTTGCGTGCCGAAGGTATTGAACCGGATCAGCCCGTGGGCATTTTGGTTCAGCGCTCGCTGGACATGATCGTGGGTATCTACGCGATCCTCAAAGCAGGCGGAGCTTACGTGCCCATCGATCCAGAATATCCGGCGGATCGTATCCGCTTTATGCTGGAGGACTCGGGCGCGAAGCTGGTGCTGACGCAATCGCATCTGGCGGAGCAAGCATTGCTGAGTTTCGACGGCCAGGTGCTGGTACTGGATCGTCATGAGCAAGATGGCCAAGACATTTACCACGAAGACGGTTCGAATCTGGAGCCACTGGCCGGGCCACACCATGTAGCCTATGTTATCTATACGTCCGGTTCCACGGGAAAACCGAAGGGCGTGATGGTGGAGCACCATTCTGTGCTGAACCGGATTTTGTGGATGCATGATCGTTACGGCTTGAGTGCGGAAGATACGATTCTGCAAAAGACGGCCTTCACGTTCGACGTGTCGGTGTGGGAGCTGTTCTGGTGGTCGCTGGTCGGCTCGAAGGTGAGCCTGCTGTCGGTTGGCGGGGAAAAGAACCCGGAAGACATCGTCGACACGATTGCCCGCGATGGCGTGAGCACGATGCACTTTGTACCTGCGATGCTGCATGCGTTCCTGGAGTACGTGGAGCAGCAGCCACGAGAAGTGATGCAAGCGAAGCTGGGTACGCTGCGCCATGTGTTTGCCAGTGGTGAAGCATTACCGCCACAGCATGTGGCGCGATTCCAACGGCTGGTGTCGAGCCTGTCCGGAACGAAGCTGATCAATCTCTACGGTCCAACCGAAGCGACGGTGGACGTATCGTACTTCGATTGCGAGCCGGATGAGGAATATGGAGTTATTCCGATCGGGAAGCCGATTCAGAATATTCGTCTGTACATCGTGAAGGAAGGCACGGAGCAATTGCAGCCGATCGGGGTTGCAGGGGAGCTGTGCATCGGCGGTATCGGGGTAGCCCGCGGTTACCTGAACCGACCGGAGCTGACGGCCGAGAAATTTGTGAAAGATCCGTTTGCTGGCGGGGAAGCCGGCTATGAGCGGATGTACCGCACAGGCGATTTGGCGAGATGGATGCCGGACGGCAACATTGAATATCTGGGCCGGATCGACCATCAGGTGAAAATCCGGGGTTACCGGATTGAGCTGGGTGAGGTCGAATCGCAGCTGCTCCAAGTGGAATCGGTACGAGAAGCCGTGGTCATGGCGCGTGCAGACGAAACGGGCCAAAAACAAATGGTGGCGTACTATGTCGCGGGGCAAGAAATGGGTGCCAGCGAGCTGAGAAGTGAGCTGGGCCGGGAGCTGCCAAGCTACATGGTGCCATCGTACTTTGTACAGCTGGAGCAGATGCCGCTGAGTCCAAATGGCAAAATCGACCGCAAGGCCCTGCCAGCACCGGAAGGCAGCCTGCAAACCGGAGCGGATTATGCTGAGCCGCGTACCGCGCAAGAACGTGCTCTGGCAGCGGTCTGGCAGTCAGTACTGGGACTACAGACTGTCGGTATTTTGGACAATTTCTTTGATCTGGGCGGCGATTCGATCAAGGCGATCCAAATCGCATCCCGTGCGTTCCAGGCTGGCTATAAGCTGGACATGAAGGATTTGTTCCAGTATCCAACGGTTGCAGCACTGGCACCGCATATGCATGAGGTCAGTCGTATGGCAGATCAAGGAGAAGTGAGCGGGAAAACCGCTTTGCTTCCGATCCAGCATTGGTTCTTTGCGCAGGAGCGCGAGCGTCCGCAGCACTTTAATCAGGCGGTCATGCTCTATCGTGCCAAGGGCTTTGATGAAACGGCGGTTTGCCGGACCATGGACCATATCGTGAAGCATCATGATGCGCTTCGTACGGTTTTCCGTCAGGCTTCAGCCGATTACGAGGCTTGGACACGCGGCGTAGATGAAGGCGCGTTGTATACGCTGGAAACCGCAGACTACCGTGAACAAGCATCCTATGCGGAAGCGCTGGAAGCGAAGGCAACCGAAATTCAAAGCAGCATCCACCTGTCCGAAGGGCCTCTGGTCAAGCTGGGATTGTTCCGCACAGCCGAGGGCGATCATTTGCTCATAGCCATTCACCATTTGGTGGTGGACGGGGTATCGTGGCGAATTCTGTTTGAAGATTTCTCGACAGGTTACGAGCAGGCGATCAAGGGCGAGCCTGTACGATTGCCCTATAAAACGGATTCCTTCCAAACATGGGCACGGGAGTTGTCGTCTTACGCCAACCGTCCAGAGGCTGCATCGGATGAAGCCTACTGGCAGCAGCTGGAACAGGCCAAAGCGAAAGCGGCACCGCTGCCTAAGGATTTCGCCTACGAGGGTTCCTTGAATGCAGACAGCGAAGTGCTGACGGTAGAGTGGACCGAAGCTGAAACCCAGCAGCTGTTAAAGCAGGCCCATCGCGCTTATAACACCGAGGTCAATGATTTGCTGTTGACCGCGTTAGGATTGGCGATGCACAACTGGACAGGCGCCGGACAGGTGCTGGTGAATCTGGAGGGGCATGGCCGGGAAGCGATCCTGCCAGAGGTGGATATTACACGTACAGTAGGCTGGTTTACGAGCTTGTATCCGGTGCTGCTGGACACAGATGTCAACCTGACGCTGGCCCAGCGGATTAAAGAAACGAAGGAAGGTCTGCGCCGGATTCCGCATAAAGGGCTGACGTATGGAACTTGGCGCTACTTGTCCCCTGCGTCCCATCCGATTGCAGCAGAACCGGAAATCAGCTTTAACTACTTGGGACAGGTCGATCAGGATGTGCAAAACAGTGGAATCACATGGTCATCCTATAGCGCAGGGGAGACAGAGGATGCCCATTCACCGCTGCAATATACGCTGGATTTGAATGCAATGATCTCGGAAGGCACGCTGCGCTTGACGATCGCTTACAGCCGTAAGCAGTATCGCCAAGAAACGCTGGAACGTGTGGCAGGACTGCTGCAATCCGCTTTGCAAGAGGTGATTACGCACTGTGTCGCTCAGGAACAGCCGGAGCTGACGCCGAGTGATGTGTCCTTCAAAGGTCTGACGACTGGAGAACTGGAACAAATTGCGGAACAGGCGGCACATATCGGTGAGCTGGAAAATGTATACGCACTGACGCCGATGCAAAAGGGCATGCTCTTTTACAATCTGATGGATTCGCAATCGGGAGCATATTTTGAACAGGCATCCTTTGATCTGCAAGGACATTTCAATATCGCTGCATTTGCGGCCAGTTTGGATGTCTTGGTGCAGCGGCATACGGTACTGCGCACGAACTTCTACAGTGGCTGGAAAGATGAACCACTTCAGGTCGTGTATCGGAATAAGCGCAGCGAACTGTATGTAGAGGATTTGCGGGATATGGAGCAAGAGCGGCAAAACGAGTACATCCTCGAATATACGCGTAAAGACAAGCAAAGAGGCTTTGATCTGGCGCAAGATGCTTTGATGCGTGTGGCTGTTTTGCGCACAGGTGAGGATGCGTACCGTTTTGTATGGAGCTTCCATCATATCGTCATGGACGGCTGGTGCTTGTCGCTGGTGACAGGCGAAGTGTTTGCGAGTTATTTTGCGATACTGGCTCATAAGCAGCCTGAACTGGCACCTGTAACGCCGTACAGTCAATATATTGAATGGCTGGAACAGCAGGATCGTCAGGCCGCATCAGGTTACTGGAGCAAGGTTCTGGAAGGATATGAGGAACAGTCCCGCCTGCCACAGGCTAAAATTCAGGGCAAAACGGAATATCAGGCGGAGCGTCTGGATTTTGACTTGGGCGCGGATCTAACGGCAGGCATTCAGCGCGTAGCCAAGCGTTATCAGGTAACCATTAATACGTTGATGCAGACCGTTTGGGGCCTGTTGCTGCAAAAATATAATGGTACAGATGATGTGGTGTTTGGCAGCGTGGTATCTGGACGTCCAGCAGACATTCCGAATGTGGAGCATATCATTGGTCTGTTTATCAATACCATTCCTGTACGCATCCGCAGTCAAGTGGACAGTTTATTCTCCGATGTGATGAAGCAAACCCAGGAGCAATCGATTGCTTCCCATACCTATGATACGTATCCGTTGTATGAAATTCAGGGGTTGTCGGAGCTTAAGCAGGATTTGATCAATCATATTCTTATTTTTGAGAACTATCCGGTAGAGGAACAATTGGAGCAATTAGGTAGCAGTGATGAGTCCAGCTTCAGCATCACAGGAGCTGAGTCTGTCGAGCAGACCAACTATGACTTTAACCTGGTGGTGCTGCCAGGGAACACCATTCATATGAGCTTTGGGTATAATGCGCTGGCCTTTGAACGGGAAAGTGTAGAGCAAATTCGAGGTCATCTGGTACAGCTGCTGGAACAGGTGACAGCGAAGCCGGACATTCGCGTGTATGAGCTGGATATGGTAACCACGCGGGAACGTGAGCAAATTCTCAGCGTATGGGGAGATACGGCGACCGAGTATCCAAGCGAGCAAACGATCCATGGCTTGTTCGAGGCGCAAACCGCGCAGACGCCGGAGCAGACAGCCTTGTTCTTTGAAGGAGAGCAGCTGACCTATCGCGAGCTGAATGCACGCGCCAATCGTTTGGCTCGTACCTTGCGTAGTCAAGGCGTGACGAAAGATCGTCTGGTGGGTCTGATGACCGAGCGTTCGGTGGACATGATCGTGGGCATCTTCGGGATTTTAAAAGCTGGAGGTGCATATGTCCCCATCGATCCGACGTATCCAGAGGAGCGTATCCGCTATATGCTGGACGACTCAGGTGCAAAGCTGCTGTTGACACAAAGTCATCTGGTGGACAAAGCAGTTATCGATGGTCAAGTACTGGTATTGGATGGAGCGCAGGATGTGTACCACAAGGATGATTCCAATTTGGAGCCGTGGTCCGGTCCGAACGATCTGGCGTATGTAATCTACACGTCGGGTACAACGGGGCAGCCGAAGGGCGTGATGCTGGAGCATCACGGGCTATGCAATCTGAAAACGTATTTTGATCAGACACTCAAGATCCGTACGTCGGATCATGCGTTGCTGTTCGCCAGCTATTCGTTTGATGCGGCTTGCTGGGAAATCTTCCAGGCGCTGTTCTGCGGAGCCACACTGTATGTACCAACGACAGAAACAATTTTGAACTACGAGCGGTTTGAGCAATATATGGCGGATTACCAAATCACGGTAGCCGCTTTGCCGCCGACCTATGCGGTGTATCTGGAGCCAGAACGGATGCCAAATCTGCGTATTCTGTTCACGGCGGGTTCTGCATCCTCAACCGAATTGGTGTACAAGTGGAAGGATCAAGTGGCGTACTACAACGGCTACGGTCCCACCGAAAACTCGGTGGCGACGTCCATCTGGCCCGTATCCGAGGATGATAGAGCCGGACAGCTGATTTCTATCGGACGCCCTGTGCCGAATCACCGGGTATACATGGTGGATGTGCATGGACATTTGGCTCCGGTAGGCGTAGCGGGTGAACTGTGCGTGTCCGGTCCGGGTCTGGCTCGGGGTTATCTGGATCGCCCAGAGCTGACGGCTGAGAAATTTGTAGCGAACCCGTTTGCGGCTGGGGAAGCAGGCTATGAACGAATGTACCGTACGGGTGACTTGGCGAGATGGATGCCGGACGGCAACATCGAATATTTGGGCCGGATCGACCATCAGGTGAAAATCCGGGGCTACCGGATCGAGCTGGGCGAAGTCGAGGCACAAATATTGAAAGTGGAAGACGTGCAAGAGGTCATCGTGCTGGCCCAAGCGGACGAGCAGGGGCAGAACCAACTGGTGGCGTACTATGTCGCCGAAAGAGACGTAAGCGCTGGTGAGCTACGCAGCTTACTGGGTGAGGAGCTACCAAACTACATGGTGCCTTCGTATTTCATCCAGCTGGAGCAAATGCCACTGACACCGAACGGTAAAATCGACCGCAAGGCCCTGCCAGCACCAGAAGGCAGTCTGCAAAGCGGAGCGGATTATGTAGAGCCGCGCACAGCGCTGGAGCAGACGTTAGTGTCCATTTGGCAGGCTGTATTAGGAGCAAAGAGAGTCGGGATTTTGGATAATTTCTTTGATCTGGGCGGCGATTCGATCAAGGCAATCCAGGTATCCTCCCGTTTGCTGCAAGCGGGCTACAAGCTGGACATGAAGGATTTGTTCCAATATCCTTCCATTTCGCTGCTGAGTGGTTATGTACACAAGGTCAGCCGTACAGCTGATCAGCGTGTGATTTCGGGGGCAGTTAGATTGACCCCGATTCAGCAATGGTTCTTTGGACAATCCTCAGCAAAGCCACATTATTTCAACCAGTCGGTGATGCTGTATAGAGCACAGGGATTCGATGAAGCCGCATTGCGTGAAACGGTGACCAAGGTAACGGAGCATCATGATGCGCTACGTATGGTCTTCCGTCAGACCGAACAGGGCTATGAAGCGTGGAATCGCGGTTTGAACGAAGGTCAGCTGTACAGTCTGGACGTTGTTGATTTGACGGGTATCGAAGATGCTGCGGATGTGGCGGTGGCGATTGAAACGAAAGCGAATGCCATCCAAAGTTCCATTCGTCTGGACGAGGGACCACTGGTCAAGCTGGGGCTTTTCCGCTGCATGGATGGAGATCATTTACTGATTGCGATTCACCATTTGGTCGTAGACGGGATTTCATGGCGGATTGTGTTTGAGGATTTTGCCGCGGGATATGAGCAGGCCGTGCGGGGAGAAGCGATTCACCTGCCTTATAAAACGGACTCGTTCTCCACTTGGGCAGAGCGCTTATCACAATATGCGAATAGTCCGGCCATCGAAGACGAACTCGAATACTGGCACCGTCTTGCCCAAACGGAAGTTGCATCGTTGCCTAAGGATCAAGAGAGAGCGGAGGGACAACATTCTCTAATCAGAGACACTGCGACGGTGAGCGTAGCTTGGAGTGAACAGGAAACACGGCTGCTGCTTCAGGAAGCACATCGTGCGTACCACACCGAGGTCAATGATCTGCTGTTGACCGCACTCGGCACAGCGGTATATAACTGGAGCGGTCAGGAGCGTGTGCTGGTCAATCTGGAGGGACATGGCCGGGAAGCCATTGTTCCAGATATCGACATCACCCGTACCGTGGGCTGGTTTACGAGTCAGTATCCGGTGCTGCTAGATGTGGACGGAAAGGCAGAAGTCGGGCAGCGCATCAAGCGGGTGAAGGAAGACCTGCGCCATGTACCGCATAAGGGCATTGGCTACGGGATTTTGAACTATATGTCTCAGGATGATGCCCATCCTTCCTGGACCTTGCAGCCCGAAATTAGCTTTAACTATTTAGGACAATTTGATCAGGACTTGGAAAATGGGGATATCACGCTGTCTTCACATCCAGGTGGAGAGCCGATGAGTGACCATACCGTTCTGGAGCATCCTTTGAATGTGAACGGAATGATTACAGCGGGCGCGCTGACACTGGACATTCGCTATGACAGTAAGGTATATCATCAGCAAAATGTAGAAAAATTTGCGCAGTTGCTGCAGGAAAGCTTGCAGGAAGTGATCGCTCATTGTGCCTCCAAAGAGCGGAGTGAGCTAACACCAAGTGATGTATTGTTCAAGAGCTTGACGCTGAAGCAGCTGGAACAATTGACAGAGCGAACGGCTTCTGTGGGCGAGCTGGAAAATGTGTATGCTCTTTCGCCTATGCAGAAGGGGATGCTGTTCCATAATCTGATGGAGCCGGACTCAGGCGCCTACTTCCAGCAAGCGTCGTTTGATCAAAAAGGCAGCTTTGATGTAGCTGTTTTCCGCAAGAGTCTGGATGTACTGACACAGCGTCATGAAGCACTGCGAACGAATTTCCATATGTTTGAGACAGGGCACAGTCAGGAGCCATTGCAGATCGTGTTCCGTCATAAAGATAGCGACCTTTCTTTCCAAGATATACGGGAAATGCAGGAAGCAGAGCAACAGGCGTATATCCAGGCGTTTAAGCAAGAGGACCAGGCTAGAGGCTTTAATCTTGGTACGGATGCGCTCATGCGCGTACAGGTATTGCAGACCCATGAAGAAACGTATCATTTGGTATGGAGCTTCCATCATATTGTCATGGATGGCTGGTGCTTATCGCTGGTTACAGGTGAAGTGTTTGGTACGTACTTTGCACTACTGGAGCAGAAGCAGCCGGAGCTTGCTCCTATCACACCATATGGCCAATATATCGAATGGCTGGGGCGTCAGGATGAACGTGCGGCAAAAGAGTACTGGAGCAGCTATTTGGCGGGCTTTGAACAGCAGACGTTGTTGCCGGGTGCAGATGCTTTATGGAAGGAGCCAACGCCGGACAGCAAGGAAAAAGAAAAGGAACATGTTCCATCCACTACAGCAAGTGAAACCAGCGAATATGTTTCTGAAAAAATAACGGTAGATCTGGACCCAACGTGGAGCGGAGCCATACATCGGATTGCAAAGCAGCAGCAGGTCACGATTAATACGCTGATGCAGAGCGTGTGGGGCCTTATTTTGCAGAAATATAACAACAACGAGGATGTTATTTTCGGTAGTGTCGTATCTGGACGTCCGACGGATATTGCTGGCGTAGAGCATATGATTGGTTTGTTCATTAATACGATCCCGGTGCGGATTCAAAGTGAACGGAATGCCACTTTTGTGGAAGTGATGCGGAAAACGCAGGAACAGGCACTGGCCTCGGGAGCCTATGACAGCTTCCCGCTGTATGAAATTCAGGCATTGACCGAGCAGAAGCAGCATCTGATTAACCACATTATGGTATTTGAGAATTATCCGGTAGAGGAGCAAGTCGAGCAGCTTAGTGAAGTTCGTCCATCCGCTTTTGAAATTACGAATGTAGAGGTTGTCGAGCAAACGAATTATGATCTGGACTTGATTGTGATGCCCGATGAAACCTTCCGCATCATGTTCAGATACAACGCCAATGTATACGAGCGGTCTACGATAGAGCGAATGCAGGGACATGTACTGCATGTCATCGAGCAAATCGTGAATAATCCGCATATCCGTGTGAATGAGCTGGAATTGGTGACACCCGAAGAGCAGACGCAGATCGTTCAGGTCTGGGGGGATACGGCGGCAGCCTATCCGCAGGATCAGACGTTAAGTGCGCTGTTCGAGAAGCAGGTAGCGGAAACACCAGATCAAGTGGCAGTGCTGTACGGATCGGAATCGTTGACCTACGCGGAGTTGAATGAGCGCGCGAACCGTTTGGCTCGGACGCTGCGTGCCGCAGGTGTTGAACCGGATCAGCCTGTGGGCATTTTGGTTCACCGTTCGCTGGACATGATCGTAGGTATCTATGCGATCCTCAAAGCAGGCGGAGCCTACGTGCCCATCGATCCGGAATATCCGGCGGACCGCATCCGCTTTATGCTGGAGGACTCGGAAGCGAAGCTGGTGCTGACGCAATCGCATTTGGCTGAGCAAGCAACGCTGAGTTTCGGCGGCCAAGTGCTGGTACTGGAACACGAGGACATCTACCACGAAGATGGCTCCAATCTGGAGCCACTGGCCGGGCCACACCATGTAGCCTATGTCATCTATACCTCCGGCTCCACGGGAAAACCGAAGGGCGTGATGGTGGAGCACCATTCTGTGCTAAATCGGATTTTGTGGATGCATGATCGGTACGGCTTGAGTGCAGAAGATACGATCCTGCAAAAGACCGCCTTCACCTTCGACGTGTCGGTGTGGGAGCTGTTCTGGTGGTCGATGGTCGGCTCAAAGGTGAGCTTGCTGTCGGTAGGCGGGGAAAAGAACCCGGAAGACATCGTCGACACGATTGCCCGCGATGGCGTGAGTACAATGCACTTTGTACCTGCGATGCTGCATGCGTTCCTGGAGTACGTGGAGCAGCAGCCACGGGAAGTGATGCAAACGAAGCTGGCAACGCTGCGCCATGTCTTTGCCAGCGGCGAAGCGTTGCCGCCACAGCATGTGGCCCGGTTCCAGCAGCTTGTGTCGAGCTTGGCCGGAGCGAAGTTGGTCAATCTCTACGGCCCGACCGAAGCGACAGTGGACGTATCGTACTTCGATTGTGAACCGGATGAGGAATATGGAGTTATTCCAATCGGAAAACCGATCCAAAACATTCGTCTGTACATCGTGAAGGAAGGTACGGAGCAATTGCAGCCGATCGGGGTTGCAGGAGAACTGTGCATCGGCGGTGTAGGTGTAGCCCGCGGTTACCTGAACCGTCCAGAGCTGACGGCCGAGAAATTCGTAGCCGATCCGTTTGCGGGCGGGGAAGCCGGCTATGAACGGATGTATCGCACAGGAGATTTGGCGAGATGGATGGCAGACGGTAACATTGAATATTTGGGCCGGATCGACCATCAAGTCAAAATCCGCGGGTACCGAATTGAGCTGGGCGAGGTCGAATCACAGCTGCTCCAAGTGGAATCGGTACGCGAAGCCGTGGTCACGGCGCGTGCAGATGAGACGGGCCAAAAACAAATGGTGGCCTACTATGTCGCCGGGCAAGAGCTCGGAGCCAGTGAGCTGAGAAGTGAGCTGGGCCAGGAGCTACCAAGCTACATGGTGCCGTCGTACTTTGTACAGCTGGAGCAGATGCCGCTGAGTCCAAATGGCAAAATTGACCGCAAAGCCCTGCCAGCACCGGAAGGCAGCCTGCAAAGCGGAACCGATTATGTCGCACCGCGAACGTGGGTGGAAGTGAAACTGGCGCACATTTGGCAGGATGTACTGGGTCTCACGCAGGTTGGTGTGAAGGAAAACTTCTTCGAGATTGGCGGACACTCGCTGCGGGCGACGACACTGGCCTCGAAGATTCACAAGGAGCTGAACAAGCCGCTTCCACTGCGCAGTATTTTTGAAGCACCAACGATTGAGCAACTAGCAGTCGTACTGGAAGGTCTCGATCAAGTAACCTATGCGTCCATTCCGGTAACGGAAGAACGCAGCTTCTACCCGTTATCCTCGGCGCAAAAACGACTGTATGTGCTGCATCAGTTTGATCCAAGTGATGTGAACTACAACATGCCGTCGGTGCTGCAAGTGAGTGGTCCGCTGGATGTGAAACGAGTAGAAGATGTGTTCCGTCAATTGATCGCCCGCCATGCGACCTTGCGTACCCGCTTTGAGCTGATCGACAGTGAGCCAATGCAATGGGTTGAGGACACCGTGCCGTTCGAGGTGGAATATACGAAGGTACAAGCAGAGCGTGCAACTACGGATACAGATCAGGACACATCTACAGATTTGGATACAGCTACGGACACGACGGTCAGCCAGGAAGCACAAGAACAGGTCCGGCAGTTTGTGCGTCCGTTCGATCTGAAAGCTGCGCCGCTGCTGCGGGTAGGCTTGGTGGATCTGGGCGCACAAGGAGCAGAGCAGGAATCCCAGCATTTACTCATGCTCGATATGCACCATATCGTTTCGGATGGTGTGTCGATGGAGGTACTGACCAATGAATTTGTCCGCTTGTATGGCGGTGAAGAGCTACCGGCATTGCGGATTCAGTACAAGGATTATGCGGTATGGCAGCAAAGCGAAGCCCACCAGGAGTGGATGCAGCGTCAGGAAGCGTACTGGCTGGGTACCTTCCGGGGCGGCGTGCCTGTGCTGGATCTGGCAACCGACTTTGCCCGTCCGGCGGTGCAGAGTACGGCAGGGGATACGATCGAATTCGGACTGGAGCGTGAAGTTAGCGAACGCCTGAAAGAACTGGCTTCGCAAACAGGTTCAACCTTGTATATGGTGCTGCTGGCGGCGTACACTACGCTCTTGCATAAATACACAGGCCAAGAAGATATCGTAGTCGGCACGCCGATTGCTGGAAGACCGCATGCGGAACTGGAGAGTCTGGTAGGTGTCTTCATCAACACGCTGGCAATCCGAAATTATCCGTCTGGCGACCAATCGTTCATGGATTATCTGCAAGAGGTGAAGGAGCATGCGCTC
This sequence comes from Paenibacillus sp. FSL H8-0168, assembly GCF_038592955.1. Taxonomy (NCBI): domain Bacteria; kingdom Bacillati; phylum Bacillota; class Bacilli; order Caryophanales; family Paenibacillaceae; genus Paenibacillus; species Paenibacillus sp. FSL H8-0168. The sequence goes on from NZ_CP151948.1 coordinate 2,906,930, forward strand.
AGTGCTTATGAGCATCAGGACTATCCTTTTGAAGAGCTGGTTGAAAAGCTGAATTTGACGCGGGATACGAGTCGAAATGCGCTGTTTGACACGATGTTTGAGTTGAAAACATTGGAGCAGCAGGAGTTCGAGCTGGAAGGTCTGACCTTGAATTCATATCCGCTGGAAAATAATACGGCCAAATTTGATCTGAGCTTGGATGCAATAGAGCAGCCAGAAGGCATTCTGTGCCGTCTGGAATACAGCACGGCGCTGTACAAGCCTGAAACGATTGCGCGATTGGCGCAGCATTTTACCGAACTCGTACGTGCAATTACACTGCATCCACAACAGCCACTGGCAGCTTTGGATATGGTACCTGCCGAGGAAAAAGCACAAATCATCTCCGGTTTTGGAAATGTGGGGGTAACGGATTGTGCTGCTGTTGAAGCAGGAGCCTTATTCCATACCTATGTGGAAGAACAGGCACAGCTTGTGCCGGATCGCGTGGCGGTGGTGTACGAGGAGCAGCAGCTTACGTACCGAAAACTGAACGAGCGCGCGAACCAATTGGCGCGGAGATTGCGGAACGAAGGCGTTGGACGCGAGTCGATGGTTGGCATTTTGAGCGAGCGCTCGGTGGATATGCTGGTCGGCGTATTGGCGGTATGGAAAGCCGGAGGTGCATATGTACCGTTAGATGCAGACTATCCATCAGAACGTATTCGTTTCATGCTGGAGGACAGCGGCGCGACAGTACTGTTGACCCAAACGGGCTTGCAGGAGCGTGCACTGGGTTGGCTGAATGAAAGCCAATGGGGTCTGGGCGAAGGAAAGAATGAGAGTGAGCTGGAGACGGCGGTTAGCGCTGAAACGATGGAAAGAGACCGCCTTAGTGAAGGCGTAAGCTTGAAATCAGATTCGAAGTCTGACAGCGAAGCAGCATCCGAACCGGCAACAGTGCTGCGTTTGCATACCGTGCTGGTGTTGGACGATGAGTCGCTGTACATCGGAGACACCACCGATATCGAGCCTATTAACGAATCGCAGGATCTGGCGTATGTCATTTACACGTCCGGTACAACAGGACGTCCGAAAGGGGTCATGATTGAGCATCACAGTTTGGTGAATACGGCTGCGGCGTATCGTCGGGATTACCGTCTGAACGAGTTCCCAGTACGACTGCTGCAACTAGCAAGCTTCTCCTTCGACGTGTTCGTCGGGGATATTGCGCGGACGCTCTATAACGGCGGCACGATGGTTATTTGTCCGAAAGACGACCGGATTGATTTTAGCCGTTTGTATGACTGGATTCGCGATTACCAGATTACCGTATTCGAATCGACCCCGGCCCTGATCGTACCGTTTATGCAGCATGTGTATGAACAGGGGCTGGACATGAGCAGTCTGGAACTGCTGATTACCAGCTCGGATAGCTGCAGTGTGACGGATTACCGGGTGCTGCAAGAACGATTTGGCGCAGATATCCGCATTATGAACAGCTACGGCGTCACAGAAGCAGCAATCGACTCCAGCTTCTACGATGAAGATCTATCGAAGCTGCCAAGCAGCGGTAATGTGCCGATTGGTCAGGCGTGGCTGAACGCCCGCTTCTACATTGTGGACAGCCAGCTGAATCCAGTGCCGATCGGCGTACTGGGCGAGCTGTGCATTGGCGGAGCTGGAGTGGCACGAGGCTATCTGAATCGTGCAGACCTGACCGCCGAGAAATTCGTAGCGAATCCATATGTGCCGGGTGAACGATTGTACCGCACAGGCGATTTGGCGCGGTGGATGCCGGATGGCAATGTGGACTTTATCGGCCGGATGGATGATCAGGTCAAAATCCGGGGCTTCCGGATTGAACTCGGCGAGGTGGAAGCGCAGCTGCTGACCGTGGACGGCATTCAGAAAGCCATCGTCACCGCCTGGGAAAACGAAGACGGAGACAAGGATTTGTGTGCGTATGTCGTAGCCTCTGAGGCGCTGAATTTGCCCGAGCTGCGCAACCTGCTGCAGCCCAAGCTGCCGGGGTATATGATCCCGACGTATGTCGTACAACTGGATCATTTCCCGCTGACACCAAACGGGAAAATTGACCGCAAAGCGTTGCCTGCGCCGGAAGCACGGCTTGAAGGAGGCACAGCGTACGTGGCACCGCGGACACTGCTGGAAGAGCAGTTGGTACGTATTTGGCAAAGTGTTTTGAATCACTCGCGGATAGGCATCCAGGATAACTTCTTTGAAGTGGGAGGACATTCTCTGCGCGCGACAACACTGATGGCGAAAATCCATCAGGAGCTGAATTACAAGCTGGCGCTGCGAGATATTTTCCAATATCCGACGATTGAGCAACTGGTGCAGGTGATGGGAGAAGATCAGACACAGCAAACGTATGTATCCATCCCTGTTGCGGAGGAACGTGTATATTATCCGGTTTCCTCGGCGCAAAAACGGATGTACGTGCTGAGTCACCTGGAAGGCGGAGAGGTTAGCTACAATATGCCAGGCGCTTTGATTATTGAAGGTTCCTTGGATAAAACGCGACTGGAGCAAGCCTTCCGCCAGCTGATTGCCCGTCATGAAGCCCTGCGAACCCGATTCGACATGGTAGATGGTGAGGTGATTCAACGGATTGAATCGGGCGTCGCATTCAACGTGGAGCATGTGCAGGCAAGCGAAGAAGAGACCCAGCAGTACGCACAGGACTTTGTACGTGCATTTGATCTCGCACAAGCACCGTTGCTGCGGGTTCAGCTGGTGGAAACCGGACCGGAGCGTCACGTCATGCTCTATGACATGCACCATATTATTTCGGATGGCGTGACTGAAGGAATTATCGTGCAGGAGTTCTCTCAATTGTATGAAGGCAAGGAACTGCCGCCCCTGCGCATCCAATACAAGGACTATGCCGTTTGGCAGCATGCCGATATGCAAAGTGAACGTCTTCGTGAGCAGGAAAGCTACTGGCTGAACACGATGGCTGGTGACATTCCAGCACTGGATATGCCAACGGATTTTGCAAGACCAGCCGCACAGCGTCTAGAAGGAGCTCGATTGGAATTTGCGATCAGCCTGGAGGACAGCGAGCAGTTGAAACAGCTGGCCGCGCAAACGGGATCCACCTTGTACATGGTGTTGCTGGCAGCGTATAGCACGCTCTTGCATAAATATTCGGGGCAGGAGGATATTATCGTCGGCACGCCGATTGCCGGAAGACCGCATGCGGAACTGGAGGGCTTGGTAGGCGTATTCCTCAACACGCTGGCGATCCGCAATTATCCGTCTGGCGACAAAACGTTCCTGGATTATCTGCAAGAGGTCAAAGAGCATGCGCTCAGTGCTTACGAACATCAGGAATATCCTTTTGAAGAACTGGTTGAAAAGCTGAATTTAACGAGGGATACGAGCCGGAATGCGCTGTTTGACACGATGTTTGAGCTGAAAACATTTGAACAGCAGGAGTTCGAGCTGGAGGGTCTGACCTTTAAAACGTATCCGACGGACAATCATACGGCCAAATTTGATCTGACCTTGGATGCAGTGGAGCAGCCGGAAGGCATTCTGTGCAGTCTGGAATACAGCACGGCGCTGTACAAGGCTGAGACCATCGCGCGATTGGCACAGCATTTTACCGAACTTGTACGTGCAATTACCCTGCATCCGCAGCAGCCACTGGCAACTTTGGATATGGTAACTGTCGAGGAAAAGGCACAAATCATCTACGGTTTTGGAGATGTGGGAGTATCGGATGTTGCTGCTGTTGAAGCAGGAGCCTTGTTCCATACCTATGTGGAAGAACAGGCGCAGCTTGTACCAGATCACGTGGCGGTGGTGTACGAAGAGCAGCAGCTTACGTACCGCACACTGAACGAGCGTGCGAACCAATTGGCGCGTAGATTGCGGAATGAAGGCATTGGACGCGAATCGATTGTCGGCATTTTGAGTGAACGTTCAGTGGACATGCTGGTCGGCGTATTGGCGGTATGGAAAGCTGGAGGCGCGTATGTGCCGCTGGATGCAGACTATCCGTCCGAACGTATTCGTTTCATGCTGGAGGACAGTGGTGCGACGGTACTGTTGACCCAAACGGGGTTGCAGGAGCGTGCACAGGTATGGCTGGATGAAAGCAAAACTACATCCGAATCCGCAACGGGGATACGTCTGCATACCGTACTGGCGTTGGACGATGAGTCGTTGTACACCGGGGATACCACAGACGTCAATCACATCAACGAACCGCAGGATCTGGCGTATGTGATCTACACCTCCGGTACAACGGGACGTCCGAAGGGCGTCATGATTGAGCATCGCAGCTTGGTGAATACGGCTGCGGCATACCGTCGGGATTACCGTCTGAACCAGTTCCCGGTACGGTTGCTGCAACTGGCGAGCTTCTCCTTCGACGTGTTCGTCGGGGATATCGCGCGGACGCTTTATAACGGCGGAACGATGGTTATCTGTCCGAAAGACGATCGCATCGACCCAAGCCGTCTATATGGCTGGATTCGCGACTACCAGATTACGGTGTTCGAATCGACCCCGGCCCTGATCGTACCGTTTATGCAGCATGTATATGAACAGGGACTGGACATGAGCAGTCTGGAATTGCTGATCACCAGCTCGGATAGCTGTAGCGTGACGGATTACCGGGTACTGCAAGAACGATTTGGCGCAGATATTCGCATTATGAACAGCTACGGCGTCACGGAAGCGGCGATTGACTCTAGCTTCTACGACGAAGAACTGTCGAAGCTGCCGGACAGCGGCAATGTGCCGATTGGCCAGGCGTGGCTGAACGCGCGCTTCTACATCGTGGACAGCCAGCTGAATCCGGTGCCGATCGGTGTACTGGGTGAGCTGTGTATTGGTGGAGCTGGGGTAGCACGGGGCTACCTGAACCGTGCAGAACTGACGGCCGAGAAATTTTTAGCGAACCCGTACGTACCGGGTGAACGATTGTACCGCACAGGCGACTTGGCGCGGTGGATGCCGGACGGTAATGTGGACTTTATCGGCCGGATGGATTATCAAGTGAAAATCCGCGGCTACCGGATCGAGCTGGGCGAGATTGAAACGGCGATCCAGCGGGTGCCGGGCGTGCGTCAAGCGGTAGTCATCGACCGGACGGATGAGCGTGGACACAAGTACTTGTGCGGATACATCACGGGAGAAGCCGAGCTGCGGATCGAGGAGGTACAGGCCGAACTGGAAGCCGGGCTGCCAGCGCACATGGTGCCAGCACGTTTGATGCGACTGGAGACGATCCCCCTGACGAGCAACGGAAAAATCGACCGCAAGGCCTTGCCGGAACCGGAAGGAAGCATCCATACCGGTGCAGCTTATGTGGCACCGCGTACCACGGTGGAGCAAGTGCTGGCTGGGGTATGGGCCGGAGTACTCGGCGTGGAAGCGGTAGGCACGCAGGATAACTTCTTTGAACTGGGTGGCGATTCGATCAAGGCCTTGCAAGTATCCTCCCGATTGCTGCAAGCAGGTTATCGACTGGAGATGAAAGACCTGTTCAGTCATCCAACCGTGTCTGCCTTGGCACTGAAAGTCCAATCGGTGACCCGATTGGCGGATCAGAGCGAAGTGGTGGGCGCTGTGAAACTGACACCCGTTCAACAATGGTTCTTTGAGCAGAACCTGACGGATGCTCATCATCATAACCAGTCCATTATGCTGCATAGCAAGGACGGTTTTGATGAACCGGCCCTGCGCACAGCGATGGATCAAATCGTTAGCCATCACGACACACTGCGTATCATTTTCCGTCCTAGTGAGCACGGTTATGAAGCCTGGAACCGCGCGATTGGGGAGGGCGAGCTGTATACGCTGGAACGTATGGACTTCAGCCATGAGACTGGGGTGGCAGCGGCGATCGAGGCCAAAGTGAATGAAATTCAGGCGGGTATTCATTTAAGCGAAGGACCGCTGGTGAAGCTGGGGCTGTTCCATTGTCCAGATGGAGATCATTTGCTGATAGCTATTCATCACTTAGTGGTGGATACCGTATCTTGGCGCATTTTGTTCGAGGATATTACGACCGCCTATGAGCAGGCATTGAACGGACAAGCGGCTCGTCTTCCGCACAAAACGGATTCGTTCCGCACCTGGGCGGATGGGCAGTCTCAATATGCGAACAGTCCGGCCATGGCAGCAGAACTCGCATTCTGGCAGGAAATGGAACAAGGCGTATATCAGCCGCTTCCAAAAGACGAGTCCCCTTCTCATTCCTTAAATAGGGACAGCGAGAACATTACAGTTACGTGGACAGCTCAGGAAACGGAGCAGCTGTTAAAACAAGCGCATCGTGCTTACAACACGGAGATGAATGATTTGCTGCTTACCGCATTGGGACTGACGATTCATCGCTGGGCGGGCCTGGAACGAGTGCTCGTGAGCCTGGAAGGTCATGGACGGGAGTCCATTCTGCCAGAACTGGATATTACGCGCACCGTGGGCTGGTTTACGACCCAATTCCCGGTTGTGCTGGATATGAGCGTGGGGCAAGACCTTTCACAGCGCATCAAACAGGTGAAAGAAGGACTACGCCGCATTCCGCAAAAGGGCATTGGCTACGGTATGTTGAGATACCTGTCCGCAGCACGTGAGCAAGAGCGTTTTGTAACCGAACCTGAAATCAGCTTTAACTATTTGGGACAATTTGATCAAGATATGCAAAATCAATCCATTGGCGTATCTCCTTACGCTAGCGGTGCAGAGCTTAGCGCCCATGCAGCCAGATCGCACACGCTGGATATGAACGGACTGATTTCGGAAGGCGAACTGCAATTGACGATCAGCTACAGCAAGCAGGAATATCGTCGTGAAACGATGGAGCAGCTAGCTGAAGCGTTCCGAATCAGTTTGCAGGAAATCATTGCGCATTGCACAGGCCGCAAACAGCAAGAGCTGACGCCAAGCGATGTCATGCTGAAACATGTAACCATGGCCGAGCTGGATCAATTGGTAGAACGGACTCGCGACATGGGGGAACTGGAAAATGTCTATGCGCTGACGCCGATGCAAAAAGGCATGTTGTTCCATAGTCTGATGGATGCAGAGTCAGGTGCTTATTTTGAACAAACGACCTTTGATTTGCATGGACGCTTCCAAGCGGATATTTTCCAAGATAGCTTGAACCATTTGGCGCAGCGGCATGAGATCTTTAGAGCCAATTTCATCAGCGGTTGGCAGGATGAGCCTGTGCAGGTCATTTTCCGCCGCAAGGAGGTTGGTTTTAGATGTGAAGATTTGCGTCATCTGAATGAGCAGGAGCGTGACGCGTATGTGAAGGAATTTATTCGCAAGGACAAGGCAGCCGGATTCGATTTGTCCCGGGATGCGTTGATGCGCGTGGCGATTTTACGAACAGGTGATGAGGATTATTATTTTGTGTGGAGCTCTCATCACATCTTGATGGATGGCTGGTGTGTGGCATTAGTCACGGATGAGGTGTTTGAGGCTTATTTTGCAGCCGTGGAGCATAGAGACCCGAAGCTTGCCCCCGTGACTCCATACAGTCAGTATATTGAGTGGCTTGAAGCACAGGATGTAGAAGCAGCTGCTGCGTACTGGAAGGATTATTTGCTCGGCTATGATCAGCAAACTTCGATTCCGACCGGAAAAGTAGGCGTGAAAGCGGACGGTGCACAATTTGAGCATATCCTGTGCGATCTCGGCAAGGACTTGACCGGACGTATGGAAATGGTGGCTAAGCAGCATCACGTGACCGCGAATACATTGCTGCAAACAGCCTGGGGCTTGCTGCTCCAAAAGTACAACGGTAGTGACGACGCTGTTTTTGGCGGTGTAGTGTCTGGTCGTCCAGCGGATATTACGGGGATCGAAAATATGGTGGGCTTGTTCATTAACACCATTCCAATACGTATCCGCAGTGGGGCTGAGGACACCTTTGCTGACATGATCAGAACGAATCAGCAGCAGGCGCTGACTTCTCAAGATTATGAAACGTATCCGCTATATGAAATTCAAGCCTTGAGCGAGCAAAAGCAAGATCTGATCAACCACATTATCGTGTTTGAAAACTATCCGGTGGAGGAGCAGGTCGAGCAACTTGGCGAAGGTCCAGCGTCGGATTTTGAAATTCGCAATGCCGGCATGATTGAACAAACCAACTATGATTTTAATCTGGTCGTTATGCCGCAGGAAGCGATGAAAATCCGATTTGAATACAATGCGAAGCGATATGATCGTGAAGCCGTTGAACGGACTCAGGGCCATCTGATACAGCTGTTGGAGCAGGTGGTGGCGAAGCCGGACATTCGAGTGCATGAGCTGGATATGGTAAGTGAGCAGGAGCGCGAGCAAATTCTCAGCGTATGGGGAAATACAGCTGCTAAGTATCCAAGCGAGCAAACGATTCATGGCTTGTTCGAGACACAAACGGCGCAGACACCGGAACAGCCAGCGTTGTTCTTCGAAGGAGAGCAGTTGACCTATCGCGAGCTGAATGAACGCGCCAATCGTCTGGCTCGTACCTTGCGTAGTCAAGGCGTGACGAAGGATCGACTGGTGGGTCTAATGACCGAGCGTTCGGTAGACTTGATCGTGGGGATCTTAGGCATTTTGAAAGCCGGGGGTGCATATGTGCCCATCGATCCGACGTATCCGGAGGAACGTATCCGCTACATGCTGGACGACTCGGGGGCAGAGGTGTTATTGACGCAAAGCCATCTGGTAGACAAAGCAGCTTTTGACGGTCACGTGCTGGTGCTGAATGGGGCACAGGGTGTGTATCACGAGGATGGTTCCAATCTGGAGTCGCTGTCTGGTCCAAACGATCTGGCGTATGTGATCTATACGTCGGGTACGACGGGGCAGCCGAAAGGCGTTATGGTGGAGCATCGTAATGTCGTACGTTTGGTGAAAAATACAAACTACGCGCAATTGGATGCCGACACGCGCATTTTGCAAACAGGGGCTATTGTTTTCGATGCATCCACCTTCGAAATTTGGGGGGCGCTATTGAATGGTGGACAGCTGGTGCTAGTGAGCCAGGATGTCATTTTGGACGCACCCAAGCTTAAGGAAGCTGTGCGCAGCCACGGCATTACCACGATGTTTCTGACCACACCGCTCTTTAACCAGCTGTCCCAGCAGGATCTGACGCTGTTCGAGGGGATACGGGAACTGCTGGTCGGCGGTGATGTGATGTCCGTAGCACATATGAACCGGGTGCTGGAGGCTCATCCGTCCCTGCGAATCAGTAACATCTATGGGCCGACTGAAAATACGACTTTTTCCACAGTGCATGCGATCACCGGTGTGCAATCGGAATCGGTGCCAATTGGTAGAACGATCCATAATTCAACAGCGTACGTCGTGGACCGTTCGATGCGGCTTCAACCCGTCGGGGTATGGGGTGAACTGCTGGTAGGCGGTGACGGGGTGGCACGTGGATACCGCAACCGTCCGGACCTGACGTCCGAAAAGTTCATCGACAGCCCGTTCCGCAGCGGAGAACGCTGCTATCGCACAGGTGACCTGGTACGCTTGAATGTGGACGGGACGCTGGAATATAAGGGACGGATCGACGCACAGGTGAAAATTCGGGGCTACCGGATCGAACTGGGCGAGGTAGAAACGCAGCTGTTGAATCTGGAAGCGGTGCAAGAAGCTGTGGTCATCGCGCGTGAAGATGAGCAAGGGCAGAAGCAGCTCTGCGCTTATGTGGTCGCCGATGGGGAAGTTGTGGCAAGTGAACTACGCAGCGCTTTGAGCCAGAAGCTACCGGGTTACATGATCCCTTCCTATCTGGTACAGCTGGAACAAATGCCGCTGACACCGAACGGTAAAATCGATCGCAAGGCTTTACCAGCACCAGAAGACAGCCTGCAAAGCGGAGCCGATTATGTAGCACCGCGGACATGGGTGGAAGTGAAGCTGGCGCAAATTTGGCAGGATGTGCTGGGTCTGGCGCAGGTCGGTGTGAAGGAAAACTTCTTCGAGATTGGCGGACACTCGCTGCGGGCGACGACGCTGGCCTCGAAGATTCACAAGGAGATGAACAAGCCGCTTCCACTACGCAGTATTTTTGAAGCGCCAACGATTGAACAACTGGCAGCGGTCATGGAAGGTTTGGATCAAGTGGCGTATGTGTCCATTCCGGTGACGGAAGAACGCAGCTTCTACCCGCTTTCCTCGGCGCAAAAACGACTGTATGTGCTGCATCAGTTCGACCCGAATGATGTGAACTACAACATGCCGTCAGTGCTGCAAGTGAGTGGTCCGTTGGACGTGAAGCGAGTGGAGGACGTGTTCCGTCAACTGATCGCCCGCCATGCAACGTTGCGTACCCGCTTTGAGCTGGTGGACAGTGAGCCGGTGCAATGGATTGAGGACACCGTGCCGTTCGAGGTGGAGTATACGAAGGTACAGGTAGAGGGTGCAACTGCGGACACGATGGTCAGTCAGGAAGCACAAGAACGTGTGCAACAGTTTGTACGTCCGTTCGATCTGCAATCCGCTCCGCTGCTGCGGGTAGGCTTGGTAGATTTGGGTGTACAAGGAACCGAGCAGGAACTACAGCATTTGCTCATGCTCGATATGCACCATATCGTCTCGGATGGTGTGTCCATGGGAGTACTGACCGATGAATTTGTCCGCTTATACGACGGCGAAGAGCTTTCCCCATTGCGTATACAGTACAAGGATTATGCGGTATGGCAGCAAAGCGAAGCCCATCAAGAGTGGATGCAACGTCAGGAAGCGTACTGGCTCGACACCTTCCGGGGTGAACTGCCTGTGCTGGATCTACCGACAGACTTTGCCCGTCCGTCGGTACGAAGTACGGCAGGCGATACGGTGGTGTTCGGGCTGGAGCGCGAAGCAAGCGAACGCCTGAAGGAACTGGCGGCGCACACAGGCTCGACGCTGTATATGGTGCTGCTGGCAGCGTACACCGCGCTCTTACACCAATACAGCGGGCAAGAAGATATTGTAGTCGGCACACCGATTGCAGGACGACCGCATGCAGATCTGGAGCCAATGATTGGGATGTTCGTCGGAACGTTGGCATTGCGAAACTATCCGACAGCGGAACATACCTTCCGCAGCTACGTGGAAGAAGTGAAAGTTTGTGCTCTGCAAGCCTATGAACATCAGGACTACCCATTTGAGGAACTGGTGGAAAAGCTAAATGTGAAACGGGATATGAGCCGCCATCCGCTGTTCGATACGATGTTTACCCTGCAAACTACCGAGGAAGGCGAACTGCAACTGGCCGATCTGAGCTTCCGTCCATACGGCTTGGAACAAACGCCAGCGAAGTTTGATTTAACGCTGGAAGCCAGAGAGGAAGAGGCAGGTATCCAGTTCGGATTGCAGTATGCAACTGCGTTGTACGAGCGCGAAACGGTAGAACGGATGACGCGTCACTTTGTTCGCTTGGCCGAAGCCGTGGCGGCGAACCCGGATGCGAAGCTGGGTGAGCTGGAGTTGATTACGGCAGAAGAAACCGAGCAGATTCTGAAGGTGTTCAATGATCCGAATGCGCACAGCCTGCTTGGAGCATTGCAAGGACGTTCGCTCAGTGAGCGCTTTGAAGAGCAAGCTGAGCGCAACCCTGAGCGGATAGCAGTCGTGTCTGGGGACACCGCGCTGACCTACACTGAGCTGAATGAGCGTGCGAACCAATTGGCTCGTGTGTTACGAGCGGAAGGGGTCGAAGCAGATCAACCGGTAGGGGTATTGCTGGAACGTTCTGCGGATATCCTGGTGAGCATTCTGGGGGTACTTAAGGCCGGAGGCGCGTATGTGCCGATGGATACGATGTATCCACAGGAGCGCATCGACTACATGCTCCAAGACAGTGGGGCCAGGGTCGTGATTACAAGCAGAGTCGCCAACCTCTCGCTCAGCTTGCCATCCCTAGTACAAGCTGTAGTACTTGACGACGAGGACGTTCAAGCTCAGTTGGGAGCACAGGATGCGAGCAATTTAATCCCTGTCGCCCGCCCGCATAACCTGGCCTATATGATTTACACGTCAGGTACCACCGGCCAGCCGAAAGGGGTCATGATCGAGCAGGGCAGTGTTAGCAATCTGGTAGATGCTTTATTGGAGCGAGTATACAGCCGTTATGAACAGCCGCTTCATGTCGCATGGCTGTCGGCATTTGTATTTGACGCTTCAGTGAAGCAAATCTTTGCCAGCTTGCTGTTAGGCCACACCCTGCACGTGGTGTCCCGTGACGTCAGTCTGAGCGGAGAGCATTTGATCGCCTACTACCGCACGCACCGGATTGATCTGTCGGACGGCACACCTGCGCATCTGCATATTTTGAACGAAAGCGTCAATGTGACGGAAGCGCCGGAAGTGAAGCATTACCTGATCGGTGGCGAAGCATTATCCGTGCAGCTGGTAAATGTGTTCCTGCACAAGTGGTCCGGGTATCATCCGGTCATTACGAACGTGTATGGTCCGACCGAAACCACGGTAGATGCGACTGCTTATACGGTTGAAGATGTAGAGTCCCTGAACGTACTGCTGGAAAAAGGGGAGCATACGGTATCTATCGGAACGCCGATAGCGAACCAGTCTGTGTACATCTTGAACAGCCAGCAACAGCTGGTGCCGATCGGTATCGCAGGTGAGCTTTATATCGGAGGTGCAGGTGTCGGACGAGGATACCTGAACTTGCCGGAGCTGACGGCAGAGAAGTTCGTCCCGAATCCGTTCGCTGATGCAGCCGATCAAGCGGACAGCACTCACGCAAACCGGATGTACCGGACGGGCGACCTGGCACGGTGGTTGCCAGACGGCAGCATTGAGTATTTGGGCCGGATCGACCACCAGGTGAAAATCCGGGGTTACCGGATCGAGCTGGGCGAAGTGGAAGCGCAGCTGCTGACCGTGGCCGGCATTCAGAAAGCCGTGGTCACAGCATGGGAAAACGAAGACGGACACAAGGACCTGTGTGCCTACATCATAGCTTCAGAGTCCCTGAGTTTGCCGGAGCTGCGCAATGCGCTGCAGCCGAAGCTGCCGGATTACATGATCCCGACGTATGTGGTACAACTGGATCGTTTCCCGCTGACACCGAACGGGAAAATCGACCGCAAGGCGTTGCCGGCACCGGAAGCACGTCTCGAAGGAGGCCAGGAGTACGTTGCACCGCGGACGCCGCTGGAAGCCAAACTAGCCCAAATCTGGCAGGATGTCTTGAAGCTGTCCACCGTAGGAGTCACCGACTCATTCTTTGACGTGGGTGGGCACTCCCTGCGGGCAACGACGCTGGTGGCCAAAATCCATCAGGAACTGGACAGCCGGATTACGCTGCGTGAGGTGTTCCAACACTTTACGATTGAGCAGCAAGCCCAGCTCATAGCTACGCACGGCACAGACACCTATACGATGATCCCTGCGGCGGCGAAACAGGCGTACTACCCGGTTTCCTCGGCTCAAAAACGACTGTACATTTTGAGCCATCTGGAAGGTGGGGATCTTAGCTACAATATGCCGGGTGTATTAACCGTAGAGGGACCGCTTCAGGCCGATCGGCTGGAGGATGCGTTCCGTCAGTTAATAGCCCGCCATGAAACGTTGCGGACTTCCTTTGAAATGGTGGAAGGCGAGGTCGTTCAGCGGGTGTACGATCAAGTGGAGTTTGCAGTAGAGCACTTGCAGGCCAGGGAGTCCGAAGCCGAAGCCTATATCGGGTCCTTTGTACGCAGCTTTGATCTTCGTCAGGCACCACTGCTGCGTGTCCGTCTCCTTCAAACTGGACCAGAGCGCCATCTCCTGATGTACGACATGCACCATATTATTTCGGACGGTGTATCGTCTAACAATATCGTGCAGGAGCTGGTACAACTGTACGAGGGACAGGCATTGGAGCCGTTACAAATTCAGTACAAGGACTATGCCGTGTGGCAGCAGCAGGAGATGCAGCGTGAATCATACCAACGCCGGGAACACTTCTGGCTGGAGCATTTAGCCGGAGAATTGCCGGTACTGGATTTGCCAATTGCTTATCCTAGACCTGCTGTTCGCAGCTTCGAGGGTGCGATGTATGAATTTACAGTGGACGCGAATGTATCCGAGCAACTGCACCGAATTGCGGCACAAACCGGAAGCACGCTGTACATGGTGCTATTAAGCGCCTACACCGTTCTGCTGTCCAAATACAGCGGTCAGGAAGATTTGATCATCGGTACGCCGGTAGCAGGCCGCTTGTTGCCTGAACTGGAGCCACTGATCGGAATGTTCGTCAATACGCTAGCCATCCGGCATCAGCCGAGGGGCAACCAAACGTTCCACAGCTACTTGCAGGAAGCCAGAGATCGTACGCTGCAAGCCTTCGAGCATCAGGATTATCCACTGGAAGAGTTGGTGGAAAAGCTGGATGTAGCACGGGATGCAAGCCGTAACCCGTTGTTTGACACTATGTTTGTACTGGAAAATATGGAGTCACAGGAAGCGAAGCTTGAAATGCTGTCCTTCAGTCCGTATGTTCAGGAGCATCGTATTTCCAAATTCGATTTGACCTTGTCCATGAGTGATGAAGACGGGGAGATCAAGGGTTCGTTTGAATATTGCACGAAGCTGTTTGGAGCTGACGCTATTGAGAGATTAAGCAGGGATTTGATAGCGATCCTGTCCCAGGTTGGGATCAATCCAGATTTACTGTTAAGCGATATTCAGGTGAACTCGGACGAGCAACCGGAAGGCTTCTCGCCGGATTCCATCGACTTTGTTTTCTAAATGCAATGAATTCACTTTGTGTGTGCAAAGGGCGGCGGCTTGTCCGACTGCCCTTGCCTGCAAAGTATTCTTTTTCTGACACAACGCTCAAGTACGTAACAACGCACCATCCAACCGGGGGGGGGAACAGGCCCCGAGAAGCAGGAGGGATGTCATTGAAAGCCTTATTTGAGAAGGAAAAAAATTACTGGAGTCATAAACTGGAATCTGAGGATCATATCATCTGCCTGCCATACACCAACCAGGTGTCCAGGGATACAGCTGCAACGAGTATACGTTTGAAACCAAGGTAGAGGGCCATACGACTCCATATCGTAGAAGGTTGGACGTATCATAAACTCATGAAGAAGTTTGGGATCGCAGATCGAATTGATTACAAGAATGGATCAGAATAATATGACATCATGGTTACCTAAAGTAAACATCCCGACAAAATGGATACTCCAATGCAATATTCAGTCACCCATCGGGATACGGGTGGTGCTTTCCATATGCCAATAGTTAACAGCCGAAGGGCACTGCGGTTGGTACGTCATGTCAGAACGAGGAGATTGATTCAAAAAAATTGGTTGGTAGACTTGAGCTTTGAGTTAATAAAAGAATGTCGGAGGACAAAAGCATGTTGCATTAGGAGCCGCCTAAATGACGGCTTTTTTGTTTTAAGAAATCAAGTTCCTTGCTCCGAGCCAAGGACAAGAACTTGATTATTCCATTGCCGATTAGATATCTACCTATTTAATGCTCACTATACCAACCATCCAGTTGTCGCAGGAGCAGACGACCTCATTCTGGAGCGGTTGAAGCGAGGTTCGTTGACTGTCAAATAAGAAGCCCTCAGTGAGCTTTTTTT
This sequence comes from Paenibacillus sp. FSL H8-0168, assembly GCF_038592955.1. Taxonomy (NCBI): domain Bacteria; kingdom Bacillati; phylum Bacillota; class Bacilli; order Caryophanales; family Paenibacillaceae; genus Paenibacillus; species Paenibacillus sp. FSL H8-0168. The sequence continues at coordinate 2,922,492 of NZ_CP151948.1, forward strand.
AGACAAGTCTTTAATAAATAACCCAATTTATAAATTTATACTGTGCAGCTTTGAAAAAGCTCAATAAACTTCTGAGCTGCTGAAGAAAGGGGCAAGTCTTTTTTGATAGCAATACTTAAAAACCTTTTAGGTATGATTTCTTGGATGGGCACTATGAATAGCTGTTGTTGATCCAAATCGCTGCGAACAAAATCCTCGATTACACACGATATGCCCAAACCTTTTTTAGCAAACTCAATTAACAGTTCCATGGTACTCAGTTCTACTTTAGGTATTACTTTTAAGCCATATGAAGTGAAAAAGTTGTCAATATATTTTCTTGTATTAAGTCCTTTCTGCATGAGAATGATCGGGTAATTTACCACTAGTTCTTTTAAGAATATTGGTTTATCACATATTTCTTTAAATCTCTCACCTACTACAAAACAATCTTGTATTTCTATTTTTCCAATCACCGTCAGCGAATCTCTGCTTCCGTTCAGATTGATGATTCCTATGTCAACTTCGCCTGACTCTAGCTGCTTAATTGTAGAATGAGTAGATTGATCTTTGATATAAATCTCGATATTAGGGTAAGCCAAGGAGAATGTCTCTAGGTATTGCATCAAGAAGTTACTACAAGCTGTTGTGCTTACGGCTATTTTTAGTTGGCCAGCATCTAAATTCCTTAATTCCAAAAATTTTCTTTCAGCCGCCTGTAATAACTCATAGCTTTGTTCTACATATTGAAATAATATCTCTCCTTCCGTAGTAAGGGACACTCCTTGTGCTCTTCTATGGAACAATTGTCCACCTAGCTTATTTTCAAGTAGTTTTATGGACTGACTAACTGCCGATTGTGATGTAAACAGTTCCTTTGCCGCATTAGACATACTTCCAGCTTTTACTGTGATATAGAAGATCTTATAGAGTTCATAATTAATATCCATATAAGTATTTAGTATACCTCCTATATTTATTATTAATTTTACTTATTATACTGCGTGAATTATACTCGGGTTGTCAATGATTAATCGAATAAATTGAGAAGGTGACCAATCTAGTATTCCCATATTTAAGTTATATTATTGACTCATCTGTAGGGGATATTCAATCTTCAGAATTTGAGAGGGGATAATACTGTGAGGCGGGATTACTTTTGCAATGGACACACTTGAAACCGTTCTTTTGGTATTTTCTTTTCTCGTGGTTCTAAAATCGGATAAACGATTTATTGAAGCACTTCGTTCAATTTCAGATTGGCTAATTGATCAAAGTAAGAGAAAGGGGAAAATACATGGCTATCATATTCATAATTTTCGCATTATTGGCAGGAATGGCCTTGCCTACACAATTTAGTGTTAATGCGCAGCTAAGGACGGTGGTGGGATCACCTATTGTTGCTTCGGCCATTTCTTTTACAGTAGGTGCCATCTCATTAATAATCATATCTTTTTTTGTAAAAGGATCGTTGTTCAAAAAAGAATGGTTTGAAGCTCCCTGGTGGATGTGGACAGGAGGACTACTGGGTGCTTTCTATGTATTGGCGACAACCATTCTCATGCCCAGAATAGGAGTAGCAGCTACGGTTGGATACGTTTTAGCTGGACAAATAATCGTGTCGGTGATCATTGATCATTTTGGATTAATTGGTGCTAGTATGCACACTTTGAATATTCCTCGATTATTGGGAGCTCTTTTGGTTATTGCAGGAGTCTTTATCGTACAAAAATTTTAAATACATTTGGGGGAAACGTACATGAGCAAAATAAGAAAAGACTTTCTGTGGGGAGGAGCTATTGCTGCTAATCAAGTAGAAGGTGCACATCGCAGGGATGGAAGAGGGCTAAGTACCGCTGATATTCAGCCGTTTATTCCAGGAGCTGATCCTATTGATCTACATTTTAATGACATGGATTCAGAAACATACGAAAAATACAAACATGGGACATACTATTTCCCTAAGCGCCAAGGAGTACATTTCTACGAACGATACCGTGAGTATATCGATGCGTTAGCAGACATGCATGTAAAAACATTGCGGTTGTCTATTTCTTGGAGCAGGATTTTTCCGAATGGAGATGATACCGTTCCAAACGAGCAGGGTTTGGCCTTCTATGATCGATTATTTGAGTACATGAAAGAAAAAAATATTGAGCCAATCGTCACGATTTTCCATTATGAAATGCCTTTAAATTTGGTTGAGCAATATGGCGGTTGGACAAACCCGAAACTGATTGATTTCTTCGTGAAGTATGGGCAAACCGTCCTGCAAAGATATCACCAAATCGTTAAATATTGGATCATTATCAATCAAATTAACCTTGTCCACAAAGAGGCATTTGCCTCCCTTGGCATACTGAAAGATAAAGTTGATCATTACGAGCAGTCTAAGTTTCAAGCGGTTCATCACCAATTCGTTGCTTCTGCAAAGATTACTGAGTTTGGCCACAAGCTAAATCCATCCCTTCAAATGGGAATGATGTTGGCCGATACATTAACCGCCCCTTATTCATGTGAACCTGCAGATGTCGAACTGAATTTCAGACGGAATCGAATGCAATATTTCTACAGCGATGTTCTGATTCGAGGCGAGTATCCAGAATATGCATCGACGTATTTCGAAGACCATGACATCCAGCTGGAAATTACGGAATCGGAGAAAGAGTTGCTTCGGAACAATACAGCCGATTTCCTTGCAGTCTCTTATTACTGGTCAAATACTGTTAAAGCTAGTGAGAATACGATGGACCCTAATTCTACCGTCAAAAATCCCCATTTGAAAGCGAATCGCTGGGGCTGGTCTATAAATGCTTCAGGATTATATCTCTGCATGTCTAAATATTGGGACAGGTATCATGTTCCCATGATGGTGGCTGAAAATGGTCTTGGATTTAAAGATGTTTTAACAGCGGACAATAAAGTTCATGACGATTATCGCATCGAATACCACCAGGAGCATATTGCAGCACTGAAAGAGGCAATACATGAAGGGGCAGATGTTTTTGCCTATTGTACCTGGGCCCCTTTCGACATCATCAGTGCAGGTACTGCTGAAATGAGCAAAAGATATGGCTTTATTTATGTGGACTATGATGATGAAGGAAACGGAAGTGGACAATTCCATTTTAAAGATAGTTTTTACTGGTATAAGCAAGTTATTGATTCAAACGGCGAGGATCTTCATAGAACCACCAACGATTAGGATGAGAATGACTGAATGATTAAGGCACCCCCGGATCATTTTGTATCGTGTCAGTTATACGGTATGTGGAAAATGGTCCGGGCATTTATAATAGGGGGGACAACTATGAGTTATCAAAAATTGGCAAAGGATATTCTGGATGGCGTAGGAGGAAAAGAGAATGTAAATGCGGTGTGGCATTGTGCCACTAGGTTGAGATTTAAATTAAATGATGTGAGTGCTGCAGATACTAAAAAGATTGAAAACACAGATGGGGTTATTACCGTCGTCAATAGTGCCGGACAGTATCAGGTGGTTGTTGGTAATTCCGTTGCTCAAGTCTATGATGCACTAACATCATTACCTGGAATGGCATTACATGTTTCTAGCAACAATGAAAGCGCTTCAGAAAAAATAACTGGGAAATTTAATCCTGTCAGTCAGTTGATGGATTTTGTTTCGGCCGTATTTACGCCATTTCTGGGAGCCTTGGCTGGATCCGGAATTTTGAAAGGCATTCTAGCTTTATTTACAACAATGAACTGGATATCGACCGACAGTGGTGCGTATAAAATATGGAATGCAGCAAGTGATGCCATTTTCTATTTTTTGCCGATTTTCTTGGCATTTACTGCGGCCAAGAAGCTGAAAGTCAACCCATTCGTAGCCGTTTCGTTAGCTGGTGCACTCATTCATCCGTCTTTAGTAGAGATCGTATCCAATTCACAAACGATTGATTTCTTTGGCATACCGATCATACCAATTACGTATACGGCGTCGGTGTTTCCCATTCTGTTGTCGATTTGGGGCCTCTCTTACTTGGAACCTTTGTTGAACAAATTCTTTCCGGAATCAATTCGTAATATGCTAACCCCTCTGGTTTCTCTAGTGATTATGTTGCCTCTAACTTTGGCTGTTATCGGCCCTCTAGGCACAAAGATCAGTGACCTGTTCGCCATGGTATTGTTAGCAATCTTTGGTTTCTCCCCATTACTTGCTGGGTTGGTTTTAGGAGCGTTCCATCAGTCGATTGTCATTTTCGGAGTCCATTGGGCGCTGATTACGCTGATGATAAACAATGTCGCTAATCAAGGATACGACCAATGGTTGCCGATTGTATGTGCAGCCGTACTTTCTCAAGCAGGTGCTGCTCTAGGCGTATTTTTGAAAACCAAGGATGCCAAAATCAAAGGCCTATCGGGTTCTGCAGCAATCACAGCCATTTTTGGTATCACTGAACCGGCAATTTACGGCGTAACCCTTAAATTAAAGCGTCCATTCTACTGTGCAATGATCGCTGCTGGTATTGGAGGCGCTGTTATTGGATCGTTTGAAGTACATGCATCCACATTTACATTTCCTAGCTTGTTGGCTATTCCAACTTATTTAGGCCAAGGTTTCATTGGAGAAGTCATCGGATTAATTGTTGCATTCTTTGGAGCCGTCATTTTAACTTATTTCTTCGGTGTTTCGAATAAGAGTGTGACGAATTTGAGTGATCAAGCAAATCCAAACGAGGTTGTGGTACCTGTTAATGGCCAAATTGTTCCTTTAAGCAGTGTAAGCGATGAGGTGTTTGCTTCTGAAGCGATGGGTAAAGGAGCAGGGATTGTTCCAATTAGCGGAATTGTTACAGCTCCGGTAAACGGAACGGTAAGCAGCGTGTACAAAACCGGGCATGCGATTGGCATTGTATCTGATTCCGGTATAGAACTTTTGATTCATATCGGTATTAATACTGTGAAATTAAAGGGACAACACTTTAAACCATTGGTTAAGGAAAATGATAGAATTGGCATTGATGACAAATTAGTTGAGTTTAACTTGGAGCAAATTAAGGCTGCGGGTTATGATCCTACGGTAATGGTTATTGTTACGAATTCATTTAATTATGATCAAGTGCATGTGAATCTGGAGGATCCAAATTCAAAACAGTTATTACATGTGATTCCTGCAAAACCTAGCGTTTCATCTTCAAATTTGGTTTAACACAGGACAGCATGGATTTGATCTTGGAAGTAAATTGAAAAAACGTATAACAGCCAGCTATAGCTATTATAGCTGGCTTTTTTTAGTAGATAGTTCTGTTGCTAACGAAGAAAAGGATTAAGAAATTACGAATGCTTGGGTAGTTCAGCAAAGTATTGGACAATAAGGTCTCGAAATAGCCTTATCGACTTCGAGAGGTAATGAGTTTGCTTCTAGGACAATGTAATTCAAAGCCTCTAGAACACGTTCAGCACCAATTGCAAATGTGAACCACATCTGTTGTTCCTCCAACACTCATAACGAAAAATTTTAATGCAAACGTGCTTAGTAGTCTCCCCTTCGAAAAGGTATTAGCCGAATGGTGAACAGAATGTTTCTGTAGACTGAAGATCCTTTAGTATGAATTTCAAGTGTTCTCTAGCTGATTGATTCAATGGTTGTAAGGGCAAAGGAAGACTGGGACTTGAGATCAAGCCACTTATTTCTGCTGCTGCTGAAATAACGCGAAGGCTGCCATATTGACGAAATAACGACCAAAGCGGTTCAAGTAGCGCCGAGAGTTGTTTCGCTTCTTCAGCAAAACCGGACTGGGCCAAACGGGTCATTTTTTGGCACGCCCTTGGAAACAAACCACCAAGAACTGAGTACCATACTTCACAGCCTGCATCCAAGCCAGTGACTGCGGATGAGTCTCCACTTACTCCTATAGTTACATGGGGAGGAATGGCCGTTCGCAGTTTTCTAATGCGTGCCTTGGCTGCTTCAGGATCAGAAGGCACTCCAGGAATCTTGATAGAACGAACGTTAGGCAGCTCAGCAATCCGACCGTGCAACTCATCACTGAAATGAAAATGTGTAGTCCCCGGATTATCATATACGCAGAGCGGAATAGAGAGCGAGCTTGTCACCTGTTCATACAACGAATATACCTCTTCATTTGTTAATGCCTGGTAAGAAACAGGAGCTAACAGCACTGCGCTTGCTCCTGCTCTTTGTGCATCTTCCGCTAATCGAAGTACTTCAGAAGTACGAATCGCACTTATACTTGTCATCACGGGAATCCCCTCAGATGAATGGACAGCAAGTCGAAGCACACGTAAACGTTCTTCTCGATTAAGATATGCATAATTTCCAGTTGAACCCAATGCACCAATTGAGTCTACACCAGCTGCAACTAATCGTTGAATTAGTGTCACAAATGCTTTTTCGTTAATACCTGTCTCGTTAACTGGGGTGAGTGGAAAAGCAGATAATCCACAGAACATAAAGCTACACTCCTTTATTAATTGACCTTCAAAATACAAACACATTATAAAAATGAATTAGACACAATTAAAGTACCAATGGAGAGACAAATAACAGTACCAATTCTTCTAGACAAACTTAAGATCGAAACAAAGAGATATGAGCATCAAGCTTCAGTGTCAACTTGGATATTACATCTTTTAACAGATCAGGTTAATTGAGAAACATAAAAAGCATTCTATATAGAATGCTTTTTATGTTTCTCATGATTTAGTGATGTATCAGAGTGTGTTAATATGCGGTCAAGTACTTTTTCAGTAAGTGGCATAAAGTAATTGAGTATTAGCCCCCCTAAACAAACGGTTAACAAAGTTCCAATGCCAATGGGTCCATTTAAAATGACTGCTATGATCAAGAATATAAGATAGATGAGTGTTCTCGAAAAAAATAGATTTGTTCTAGTTAATTCTTGTATGATTAATGTTAATCGGTCAACTGGAATTGGTGCAAAATTTGTCTTTAAATATGTTGCAGTTCCTAATCCTACAACAACTAAACCAATTCCAAAACAAACAACTTTGCTGTACCATAGTTCAGGTGCTATCAAATTGTGTAATAAAAAAAGCCACATATCAATACCAATACCCGTTATAAATGCTGTTAACAACCCCAAAACTTCAGGTCTTTGTCTTTTTAAAAGCGAATTACAACATATCAATATTATAGCTATTATGATTTCCCAACTTCCCACAGTAAGCCCTACATTTATGGACAGTCCTACCAAAAGTGCATCAAAAGGTGAAGTCCCAAGGTCTGATTGTATAGTGAACGAAATTCCAAGGGATAATATAAAAATTCCTAATACGAAAAAAACATATCTCACTTTACTCGACCTCTTTAACATAATTTTATGTTGCAAATGCAATAAAAATAAGGTAAATTCAATATATATCATTTTTATTGCATTTGCAATAAAATAGGTGCGAAGGAGTTAACTATGAAGGAAGTACTTCGTGAAATTGGAATGATCGCAAGGGCATTAGATTCTATAAGTAATATCGAATTTAAAGAATATGACCTTACAAAAGGGCAGTATTTGTACCTTGTGAGAATATGTGAAAACCCAGGAATCATTCAAGAAAAGTTAGCTGAGATGATAAAAGTAGATCGAACAACTGCATCTCGTGCTATAAAAAAACTTGTAATTAATGGATTTATTGAAAAGAAAGAAGATAACCATAACCAAAAAATTAAAAAACTCTATCCAACAGATAAAGGGAACAATGTTTATCCTTTTATAAAAAGAGAAAATGATTATTCCAATAACGTTGCATTAGAGGGATTTTCGGAAAGAGAAGTAGAAACCATTTTCAATCTTCTTCAAAGAGTGAGAGAAAATATAGGGGAAGACTGGGAATTTGTAAAAAAGGGGAACAAGAGAAATTATTGATTTACATGAAGGAGCGATACATTAAGTGACTGTAAAAATAATAAAGTGCAACCGTGAAGATTTACAAATACTCCAAAAAATAAGTATTGAAACATTTAATGATACTTTTAAAGATCAGAATTCACCTGAAAATATGAAAGCCTATTTGGAAAAAGCATTTAACTTTAAACAGTTGGAGGAGGAATTGTCCAACGTCTCTTCAGAAATCTTTTTCATCTATTTCAATGAAGAACTGGCTGGATATTTAAAGGTAAATATGAATGACGCCCAATCTGAAAAAATGGGTGATGAGTCGCTCGAAATTGAGAGGATTTATATAAAAAACAAATCTCAAAAACATGGGCTTGGTAAATATCTGCTAAATAAAGCTATGGAAATTGCGATGGAGCATAATAAAAAGAAAATCTGGCTCGGCGTATGGGAAAAAAATGAAAACGCCATTGCTTTTTATAAGAAAATGGGGTTTGTTCAAACTGGCGCACACTCTTTTTATATGGGTGATGAAGAACAAATTGATTTCATAATGACCAAAACAATGATACAAGTTTAGAATGATATAAGAATTCTTTATTATTTTATATTATAATTTATTCACTACTGTGTATAATATTAACTATAATTGAATTCGAAAATGTTTTCTAGGGTTCCGCGATGTAATATCGGCTGGTCCGAGAGAAAACTCACAGTCGTCGTACTGTGCCACGGAGGGATAAAAGCCTGGGAGAAAAACTGCTGTATGCAGTATTCTCTCAGGCTTTTTTTATTGCTGCTATAAATCCATACTACTTTGCAGCATTATCAAAAAGGAGGAAGCACAAAATGAACAAGACATGGTTATCTGTTGTAGTTGCGGCATTATTCGAAGTTGGATGGGTCATCGGCCTGAAACATGCCAGCGGCTGGTTAGAGTGGGGGGGCACTTTAGTTGCCATTTTAGTAAGTTTCATACTCATGATTATGGCTTCCCGTACGCTTCCGGTAGGTACGGTGTATGCAGTATTTGTCGGGTTGGGAACGGCCGGCACTGTATTAGCAGAAATTTTGTTGTTTGGTGCTGAGGTACAAGGATCTAAATTGTTGCTAATTGGGGTGCTTCTGCTCGGAGTTGTAGGGCTCAAAATACAGAGCAAAGAGAAGAAACAAGGAAAAGAGGTGGACTGACGTATGAACTGGGTATTTCTAATTTTGGCAGGCGTATTTGAGATGATGGGAGTTCTCATGATTAATAAGCTCCATAAAGATCGGAATTTCCTGTCTGCTTTTTACCTGCTTGCAGGCTTTGGATTGAGCTTCTTGTTTCTATCCCTGGCCATGGAAACACTACCAATGGGCACGGCCTACGCTGTTTGGACCGGTATTGGAGCTTCTGGCGGTGCCATATTGGGCATGATCTTTTACAGTGAACCGCGTAATACCGCGAGAATTCTGTTCATCGCGATGGTACTCGGTTCAGCAGTTGGCCTAAAGCTGGTAAGCTGAATAATGATGGAATTGGAAAAAATAAAGAAAATAGATAGAAAAGACCAGTATGCAGACAAAGTAGCGATAAGAAATTTTGTCTGCATGTTTTTTGCATTTGCTTACCCTTCTATACTCTGATCTTTAGGATCGTCGCGTTGTGTTTTCAGTTTTAGAAAATGAAGAGTCAATTGAAGTTTCAGGCGAATATCACCATCGCTTAGATCAATCTCGAAAAGCTCACGTATCCTGTTGATTCGATAGAACAAAGTATTTCTATGAATAAAAAGTGTTTTAGCAGCAATATTTGGAGTGTCCACATATTGAAGATAGGCTTCAAGGGTAGATAGCAAACTTGTTTTGTGGGCATTGTCATAAGCAATTAACTTTTGGATAACTGGATGGCAGAAGTCAGCGAGATCGTTCTGTTCCGATATGATTTTTCCAATATGCTCGCAGAGATAGTCCTCATACATATACACTGGCTTGTTAGAATTAATTTGGAAACCAATCTCAATGGCGGTTAGGCATTGCTTATAATATTTTCGCAAAAAAGTTAAATGACTAAAGCAGTCACTCAGCGAAGCAGTTAGTCCGTTTACTTGGAGAAATTCCAGAATACGTTTGTCTTCAGCAATGATTTTACAGGATGAATCAACAAGGGAAATGAGAAATACAATACGTCCCTGATATACGATCCAACGGCTATCCGGAAGTAATTGGATCATATGCTGTGCAACCAGCTGAACTTTCCCGTCAAAAAAGCCGTTCTTCAGGTCTGTCAAGGTCAGCACTCTCAGGTAAGGTGTAAGAGTCCATTCCAGATGAGCCAGTCGCATTGCGATGACATTAGCATCATTGAGCTCGCCTGTAAGCAGTTCGGAAAGCAAAAAACTATGCATCATTCCTGGATTGTAATTATAAAAGTCGTTCTTTTGCAATTCTACCGAAACCAGCTCACAAAGAAATTGTACGAGTTTAAAATCAATATCTGTAAATTTACGATCCAGTTCCATAACACTGACCTGCGCGAATTCTATACCATGTACGTACACAAAAGCTGTTATCCAACAGTCGTTGGTCTCGGGATCACGTGAATAATAAGGAATAAGAGCCATAAGGGTCAGTTCGTACAGATTGGATTTCTTCATGCTCTCAATATTACTGTCAAGAATATAGCCCAAATTTCGCTGCTGTTCGATATCAGGTCGGCTGGGGATAGGGGCTTGACACATAGCGAGTAACTTATAGCCTGCGTCGACAATGATTACCGGATTACCAAAGATGCGGGAGGCCTCGTTTGTCAAGTTCGGCCACCCTTATGGCTGCAGGAATGGTTCCTTGTATCGCTGCACGTGATTGACGAAGCGGTGAGAGTTACCTGAACAAGATTCTAAAGCTTTCGAACTTCTTGTTTAACAATTGCTTCTTGCTGTCGTTTTTCGAAATAATTACCGCCTAAATCTTTGTAATCCTTGCTGCGCGTGAGGAGATGGTAAACAATAGTCATGATGGAGTGGGCGACCGCCACGGCCGCTCGGTTTCTGCCTTTTCAGCGTCGGTACTGAACACCCGAGTAATTGTCGGATCTGCATACGGAATGGGCAACTTCAATGAGTGCCGAACAAAGGTATTTGTTGCCTTTGCGAGAGTCTTGGAGGATATTCGTTTACCACTTTCGTTCTGCCTTGGAACTAGACCTATCCACTAACAGAGATGAGTGTCGGAGGGGAAACGCGCACCAATGTCGGTCCCGACTTCGTGCAGAATTTGTTCCACGGTGCGTGTTGCGATCCCCGGGATCGTATCTAGCCTTCTTCAGTGTTCTTCGGGCGAATGCAGCCAGCTTTTCCGTATCTTCTTCACCCTCGATCAGGAATTCATCATGTCGCTGCTGCTCACCCCATGATGTCGGAGACAACGGCAGCTAGTTTAATGTTGGCTCCTTCCAGCACTTTTTGGCCCGGTTGTGTTCGCGGGACCGTCTCTGAATCAGGCTGCAACGGTAACGAACTAATTCGCGCAGTTCTCTTAGGTTCCGGTCTGGGATGTAACTGGGTTTCAGCAGACCGTGGCGGAGCAGATTACAAATCCATTCTGCATCTTTTACGTCCGTTTTTCTGCCGGGAATGGCTTTGATGTGCTGGGCGTTAACGACGAGGAACTGAATTTCTTCAGCTTCAAGCAAATTCACGATCGGTTTCCAGAACACGCCGGTACTTTCCATGGCCACATGAGTGCAGCAATGTTGCTTGATCCAGTCGATCAAATCAAGCAGGAAAACCGTGTAGCTATGAAACGTCTTAATCGCTTTCCTTCGGGAGTTACGACACATGCGGTAATGGACTTCTTGTGAACATCCAAACCGCAAGCTCGCTCGATCAGGACATCCATAACATTCACCTTTCTACGGCAATTAAAATTGAGAACTGGCGCAACAACCAGCAAAGGGTTACTCTACCCAGCGTGCTTCTATGTTATGGTTAGAAAAGAATCATTAAGAGGCAGGCATTAGAAAAAGTTTTTAAACATATTATAGGTAATATCCGTTCAAATATGTTGGGGAGGATATCATAAAACCTATGTTACCTATGGAAGAATATTTCGGTAAGTTAGAACTCGTTTATTCATTTTATGGGGCTATGCCTACAGGCGTTAGTGTATCAGAAACCGGGCGTATCTTCATTTGCTTTCCGAAATGGGGAGATGACGTTAGATTTACGGTAGCGGAAATTGTTGAGGGTCGGTTGCAGCCTTATCCTAATTTAGAAACGAATTTGGTAAATCCTTTGAATATCACTATGTCCTTCATCAGTGTCCAAAGTGTAATTGCTGATGGAAGGGGAACCCTGTGGGTACTGGATACAGCTGCACCAAATTTTTCTGAGCCTATTAAAGGAGGGGCAAAATTAGTCGCTGTAGATTTAAAAACAAATACAATAAGAAAAGTATACACGTTTGCAGAAGATGCAATCTTGCCGACAACGTATCTGAATGATGTCCGATTTGATTTTCGTGTTGGTAAATCAGGTTACGCATATATAACGGATTCTTCTTCCAAAGGTCCAGGCGCTATTATAGTCGTAAATTTAGAAAATGGAAATGCGTTTAGACGGTTAAATGGAGCAAATTCAACTTCACCCGATCCGTATTTTTTACCGAAAGTGGAAGGTAAAATTTTGATGAATCGAAACACAGATGGTTCGACATCTCCCTTTCGATTGGCCTCTGATGGTATAGCGATTTCTCCTGATGGAAAAATTATATTTTTTTGTCCATTAACCAGTCGTCATCTATACTCGATCTCAACAGAAGCCCTAAGAGACAGAACGATACCGGATTTCAATTTACGTTATCATGTGCAGTATTGGGGAGAAAAAGGTGCGTCTGATGGATTGATAACCGATGCAAAAGGAAACGTTTACGCTGGTGACTATGAAAACGATAGTATTCGAAAGATATTTCCGAATGGAATAATGGAAACCATCGCACATGATCCGAGAATTTTATGGCCAGATACTTTTTCTATTGGTCCAGATCAATACTTATATGTTATTGTGAACCAATTACATCGGCAGGCAAGATTTCATTATGGAAAAGACCTGCGACAAAAACCTTATAGTTTACTTCGTATAAAAATTGATGAATTACCTGCTCCTACCTTTTAATAAATATTTCACTTTACAAAGTTGACTTTATTTGAATAGAAAATGCATTTCATAACCAATGCATGCTGCCACACAATTAGTAGCGGCATGTATTGTTAATTTCAGCAATTCCAGGGAAGCTCTACATATTCTTATGTATACTTAAATTAGGACGTTTACGTTTTTTGAGAAATTGGAAATCAAATAGCTTTAATCGGTATGCTAGCTGCTGTTATTTTTGATCTTAAGCACTACACTACATTGTAGACTATCGGTACTCTGTTAAGAGCTAACAGGCAGTTTAGTCCAACGAGTAATCCTAATTCCGAAAAAACATTGTGGATAATGGAGCTGCAAACTGGCGACGGTAACTCAACTGGTGTTAGTCTCTTTAATCCAGCTTAGGTTCTTCGATTGTAAAACTATAAATCAAATCGGTGAATTGGTGGCTAGCCTTTAAGCCAATGATATGCGTAGCTTCTTGTGGAACCGCAGATAAGAGTCAAGCAGATGATTACGCACGTCAGAAAAAATTTAAAAATCTTGATATAGTGGTATAATGATTTATTGAACAGAATTTATCGTAACCAGGAGGAAAAGTCGATGGATAGCCAACAAATTCTCATTCGAAACAACGTCAAAGTAAGGGGCTTTGGTTCCAAGACTCTTATATTCGCCCATGGCTTTGGCTGTGACCAGAACATGTGGCGCTTTGTCGCACCAGCTTTCGAAGAGAAGTACAAGCTGGTATTGTTTGACTTTGTAGGTTCGGGAAAGTCCGATATGCAGGCCTATAATCCTTGTATTTATCATGATCTGAACGGGTATGCCCAGGATATCTTAGACATTTGTTCAGCGCTCGAATTGAAGAATGCCATTCTAGTGGGTCATTCCGTCGGTGCTACTATCGGTATGCTGGCCTCTATTCAAAGATCGGAATACTTTGATCGGCTTGTTCTGATTGGTCCTTCTGCACGATATTTGAACGATTTACCTGATTACATCGGCGGGTTTGAACGGGAAGATCTGATGGATTTATTGGACTTGATGGATCAAAACTTTCAAGGTTGGGTGAGCTAGCTGGCTCCTGTCATTATGGGGAATACAGACCGGCCGGAATTATCTCAAGATCTTGAGTTGAGTTTTTGCGCAACCGATCCTAAGGTAGCCCGTGGTTTTGCGGAAGCAACGTTTCTCTCTGATTACCGTAAGGAACTCGGTAAGGTAGTGGTGCCTTCGTTGATTTTGCAATGCTCCGATGATGTAATCGTTCCGATGGAAGCTGGAGCCTATATCCATCAGCAGATGAAGGAGAGCGAGTTCCGACTGATGGATGCAACCGGTCATTGTCCACACGTAAGCCATCCGGATGAAACCATTAGACTCATCAGTGAATATCTTGCCTCAATCGATTCAATACAGGAAAGCGAGTTGCACACATAATATGGACGAACGGTTGGATCATGCCCCCTGCGGTTATTTGTCGATGGATCAAAATCTGACAATACGCATCGTCAATGCAACGCTGTGCCGCTTGTTAGAATATGAAAAACAAGGGGTAAACGGTATCAGTTTTGAATCCCTGCTAAATCGGTCCAGCCAAATTTTCTTTCAGGTTTATTTTTTACCGTTGATTCGGCTTAATCATCACGTAGATGAGATATATTTAATGATGAAAACGGGTAGCGGCGGAACACTTCCCGTTCTTTTAAATGCTGTGATTCGAGAGCAGGGAGACGAATTGGTGTACGATTGTGTCTTAATTCCCATGCTGCGTAGGAAGGAATACGAGCAACAGATTGAAAAAGCTGAGAAAGCCTGTCGGAAGGCGGGAGAGGAGCTACTAAAGATTGAGCAGAAGCTTGATAAAAAAAAGGAAGAACTTTCATCTTTACCTAATCCCAAGATATAGTTCAATGCTTCTTTGAGTAGTTATACTCTAAAAGCCCGAATCACCCCGGCTTTTTATTTTTGGCTCTGTTAAACTATAGTATTGATAATGTCTATTGGAACCCCCCAGCTATCAGACTTACCTTTATTGACTACCGATAGGCAATTAAAAGAACAGGGAATTTGAACGAGGACCTATACGAACTCGCAAGTGATTTTTTCCAAGCGAATGAACACCCCTTTCGGTAAACAGATGTTGTCGTTATTGATATCAACATTATTAGGTATTCGAAGATTTCCGAATCATTTTGGGAGAATCACTCGCTACCAAAAACTAAGGAAATTTCAAGTATTATTGATCGCTTGAACGATGGTGTGTAAATGTTGACCTAGCTGCGGATCTTATGGTTGGTTTTAAACCACCGGCAAGTGATTTGGATGGCTCCATTAAGCAAGGAACTGAAATAGTTGTGAATGGTATGAGAAAACCTGATTAGGTCTTGTAGAAATTCTACAAGACTTATTTCATTGACATCTCCGATACGATACTGTCACCACGCTCCAGTCTACGTGTGTCTCCCAATTCAGGACTGAATGAGATCGTTAATAATAAGCGGTCTGAACTTGTTTCATAGTTTATATGATCTTCTTTTTTGACATGATCTCCACTTTGGGATAAAAAGATTTCACGTAAACAAGGTTTTGAATTTCAAGTTGTAAGTTACGTTTCCTTCTTCCTGATTTAGTTTCCAAGTTTAAGTTATAAGTGGGTGCCGTTTTTGAGAAAAGTTATAAGCGATGGCATACCCTTGTCACCTTTTTGACACAATTGCTTTACGTATTATATTTACGCACATTCATCTTTTGAAGATCGTTGAGAGAGTTGATGTCCTGCTTTCGATGATTGTATTTATTGGAATCGGAGTCAAAACGGCTGGCTTTGTGTTTGGTGCTGTCATTGGGCTCCAAACGATAACCCCCTTTAGATATAAGCCTGCTTTACTGTTGCTAAGCATCATCATATACGCTCTTACGTTTCTCTCCTCTAGGTTAACCGAATTTTTGTGGTTCGGTCTTCATGTAGCTGCTGTAGTCACGAGCATACAGGTCGTAAAAGATAATGAATGCAAGCATTTAAAATGGATGTTGAAAATAGTACGACACCGTGCAGAAATTTTAGTACGATATCGTACTATTTTCGAGGAAAAGGGAGGTGAAAAATGGGAATTATAAAAGAAGGAAGAGCTGTTTTTTTATCAGCAACAATAGATGCATTGCTGGCTAGAATAGTTTCGAGAAAACACAGGGAATCTGAGGTTAATACTTTAACAGCAACACAAGCAAGAATTTTGTTTTACCTTTGGAGGAAAGACGAAATACCTATACATGAAATCTCAAGGATTACCAATCTTCAGAAGTCAACTTTAACAAGTATATTAACTAAGTTAGAAAAAGCAGGACATATCAGTTTTATGCCTTGCCCAACAGACAGACGGAAAACAATAATTAAAGTAGTGAATAGAAACGAAAATTTAGTGGAATTGAATAAAAAGATTATTGATGAAGTCGGAGATTTTTTCTACAAGGGATTTAATGAGGATGAAATAGCATTGTATCAAAGTTTCTTAATAAGAAGTTTAGATAACTTGATAGAATGCGAGAAAGCAAAAAAGTGAGAATCATTTGAAAGGCCTTAAGGCATAGCTTTGAACCAGATTCTCGCTAATTCAGATTAAATGTTTCCAACCGCCGTCGGGATTAGATTCAAAATCGGCACCAAGAATATATATCAGGAGAGAGAGTATGAAAAATAAACTAAACAATGACGAAGGGAAGAAAAGAGAGTTAAAAATGAACATCTTCAAGCCGGAAGGTGTAACCGAAGCAACTCCTGTCTTGGTGTATGTTCATGGTGGAGGATGGAGTATAGGGGACTATCAGGGTAATGATGCTCCTAAAGATGGAAAAAACAAAACTGCCGCACCACAAATGACGGATAGAGCTACAGATCAAGTGGCTAGAGATTCAGCATACCAAGTTTTCAAAAAAGTAATTTCAATCAACTAACCTGCCACATTTCTTCAAGCGGCTATGATAGCTGTTTACGTTTAGGATATGGCACACGCCTTTGCCACGTTGTTTTCCTTCGGACTTGAATCGGTAATGAGCCAAGCCCTTTGCATTCGCATAGGAGCTGAATGCACACCAGGAATCCGTGCAAAGCATGTTTTGGTCCGATAGATGACCGCCAATCGCCTCATCTAATTTCGTTGTCCGAATGCGACCACGCCCAAGAACGCCAGAGTAAGTCATTTTCTGACGGTCACGGGCAACGAGGACACACACTTGGTCCTTGCTTATGCCACGATATTTAGCTTTTCCGCCTCGATACGTGGCTTGCGTTCGGTGATGTTCCTCTTGCTCTTTTCCGATTACAGAAAGTATGTCTCGTCCATTTCAACGATAGCTTCTGGCTTTAGAAGCGATTTGCTGATGTGCATCTTCCAAATCATAAAACCAGGAGAGATTTGTAATGGTCAATCATAACAAACGGAGTTTGGCGAAAAGGGATCAGCGATGTTAACGCGAAAAAAACGGCCTCTTTTGAATGGTCCAGCATGAAGGTCGTCTTTTTATTGTCCTCCGAATACCATTACTCAGATGTCATTTCATTACCTGATACGACATCTCATGCAGCTAGAGGCAAAAAGATTATTATGATTCGAGTAGATAATACGATAATACCAATTATCCAACAATGGTGCTCATCTTGATCTTTCGATCTCGTTATCCGTTTCACGTATCGACTTTATAACAAGTTCAGAGAAAGCTTTCACTGTTGGAGATAGCCACTTTTTCTTTTTAATCAGCATATGGGAATATATCGGATCGAACTTTTCGGAATGACTTACAATTTTAAGTTTTCCACTATCCACGTCTTCTTTAACTGTAATATAAGGCAAAAAAGAAAATCCAAGCCCACTCATCACGGTTTGTTTAATCGCCTCTATACTCCATAACTCCATGGTTTGAAATGGATGAATATCATGCTTTACAAGATATCTTTCAAACATGGTCCGATAACTACAGCTTTCTTCATTCGTTATAAAAAAATGGTTGGTGTTCTCTCGCTTATATTCATCGAAATGGTCTGGGCCGTCATTGCTGCACACCAGGACAATGTTCTCCTGGGCCAAAGAATAATGAATGTTGAATGCATTTTTCCGGATCTATTTCCGGGTAGACCATCAAAGCCACATCTACACGTCCACTGATTAAGTCAACCTGGTTTTGTTCACATGTACCGTTGGTAAGGATGAGTTTGACATGAGGATATTTCAAAGAGAATTCCCTTATAATCGGACTTAATCTAGAAATCGTTAAAGACTCTGGTGCAGCCACCTTAACAACACCTTTAACTTCCTGGTTGCTTCGTATATTTCTAATCTGGTCATGAGTAGCCAGTAGATCTTCTGCCAGAGGTATTAATTCTCTCCCTAATGGAGTAAGTTTCAAATGCCTTCTTTCGTAAGTGAAAAGCTCCCCGCCAATCTCTTCTTCAAGCGACTGTATATGGGCAGTGATCGTGGACTGAGTGTACCCCAATTGCGATGCAGCCCCTGTATAACTTCCGATTTCGATAATCGTCTGAAATGTAATAAGGTGTCTAATTTCCATCGGTGTTCTCCTTAGGTTTAATTTCTATCGATAAAAATGATAATGATTTTGAATATTTCAATTTTATTAATGAACAGATCCATCATACAATAGAATCCTTCTGATCGTAAATTAATCTACAAGGGAGGAAACAATGAATGGAACCGTTCAAAATTTCAATTCCAGAGCAACAATTGCACGATCTATCTATCAGACTAAAACAGGTTCGATGGCCTTCAAGTTTCTCTATAGAACCATGGGCTCTGGGGACAGACTATTCCTTTTTGATGAGATTAGTTGATTATGATTTTGGTTATGATATTTCGGACTATCGGGATATCGATCCGATGTTCGGGTCTTTGGATGATATGATGAGCATCCCTGGTTTCAAGAAGCAAAAAAAGTAAAGAAAATCCGTACCATGACTATTATGTCTGGAGAGATGGCATTGGAGAAATGCCACCAAACGACTTGGGTTCCATATTTGGTGGTTCAGCTTGGGAATGGTTACCCGAGATAGGACAATATTATTTACATCTTTTTTCTGTAAAACAGCCGGATCTCAACTGGGAGAACCCAAAAGTCCGACAAGAGATTTACGAAATGATCAATTGGTGGATAAGCAATGGTGTAGGCGGTTTTCGGCTTGACGTAATTGACTTAATCGGAAAAGAACCAGATTTGAAAATTACCAGCAACGGGCCAAATCTGCATAAGTATATCAGGGAACTCAGCAAGGAGACGTTTCAAAAAGCTGGAGATCTGCTGACGGTTGGAGAAACATGGGGCGCTACGCCAGAGATCGCCAAATTGTATAGCAACCCGGACGGCAGTGAGTTTTCAATGGTATTTCAATTTGAACATATCAGATTAACAAGGCTTGAGCTACGAGAAACTTGTTCATTATGGTATAAATGGATAATTTAAGGGAATGGGCGAAGTGATTACTGATATATCATTGAGCAGACGAAAAACGTTAGTTGAAAATAGCATGGAGCAGTTTGCCGGTTGGTAGCTGCTCCATTTTTGATAAACTAACGGGCAGTTATCTTCAATCAGTATAGACTCTATTTTAACCTATTATTTAACCCTCTATAGACTTCTCTCCAATAAGGCTCCAACTTGTTCAGCCATGATTTGTGGCGGATACGGCATTTCATTTCTAATCCACCATTCTATTACCCCTACATAAGCGGTACCAGCATATTGCAACATAACGTCTTCATTTAAATCCACATTTCTTCCACTTTCTCTATCAATCTCACCTCTGAATCCTCCCATAACATAATCAAGAAGACGAGTTCTAAAAGAGGGGGCTCCTTTACTGGCTAACATAGTCGAAAAAAATAAATAATTTTTCTCAAAATACTCAAAAAAAGGTACAAGTCCATTGCTCCAATCCAGCTTACATGCCCATTCATCCATTTCGCCTAATTCATTCATGTGTGATTCGATCAGTTTATCCAACAAATCATATTTGTCCTGATAATGAAGATAAATCGTACCACGGTTTACGTTTGCCTGGTCTGCAATGTCTTGAATGGTAATGTCATCGAAGTTTTTTACAGCCATCAGTTCAATAACGGCTTTTTTCAAGGATTCTTGCGTTTTTAGAATTCTCCGATCCACTTTTATCATTTAGTCTTTTCCCCCTGACCAACTCAAAATAATGAACACTTTTCGTGATGATGTTGTTATTTCAACAAATTGCGCTTTTTTAACCATTGAACTTAGGCTTCTTTTTTATAATAATAGACGTGAGTTGATAAAACAACAAGTTTTGTTTATCCGCTCTCTGCGGTTCACTAATATTACCTATAAGGAGAACTTAAATTTAGAAAGGAGGGATGTTCACTTGGTAGTTAATAAAAAAATGTGAATAATCATTACTAATTTCTAAAAAAGGACTAATAGATAAAATTGTATTCATTGGAGGTTATATATGATTAATGCTAATGCACGTGCTGTGTTCGGTCCAGAAGGTCCGTTCATACTAACTACAATTGAGCGCAGAGATCTTAAGCCGCATGATGTTCTCATTGAGATCAAGTATGCGGGTATTTGCCACTCTGACATCCATACCGCCCGTGGGGATTGGGGGCCAGTCCAATACCCTATCGTTCCAGGACATGAGATCGCCGGTGTTGTCACCCAGGTTGGCTCGGAAGTCACAAAGTATACTGTTGGTGACCGAGTAGGAGTTGGCTGCATGGTTGATTCCTGTCGAGAGTGCGAGAGTTGCCGTAGAGGAGAGGAGCAATATTGTCTTAATGGACATACGGGTACCTACGCAGCTATCGACAGATATGGACAATATACACAAGGGGGTTATTCCACCCACATCGTCGTAACGGAAGATTTCGTGGTTCGAATTCCTGACGGCATTGATCTTGATGTCGCCGCTCCGCTTTTATGTGCTGGGATCACAACGTACTCTCCGCTGCGCCATTGGGGTGCTGCTTCCGGCAAGAAGGTAGCAGTTGTTGGACTTGGCGGACTCGGACACATGGCTGTGAAGCTCGCTCATGCTATGGAAGCAGAAGTAACGGTTTTATCTCAAACCTTGAAGAAAAAAGAAGATGGTTTGAAACTAGGAGCGGACCATTATTATGCCACCAGCGATGCGGAGACATTTAAGAAGCTGGCCGGCAGGTTTGATCTCATCGTGAATACGGTGAGCGCGAAAATTGATTTGAATGCCTACCTATCACTGCTGGCAGTGGACGGTACCTTGGTTAATGTCGGTGCGCCGCCGGAGGCATTGCCTGTTCAAGTATTCTCTCTTATCCCGCATCGTCGGTCGTTTGCTGGATCGGCAATCGGCGGTATTCGGGAAACACAGGAAATGCTTGATTTCTGCGCTGAACACCACATTACGCCTGAGATCGAGGTTATCTCCGCTAATCAGATTGATGAGGCATGGGAACGCGTACTTGCTTCGGATGTCCGGTATCGATTTGTCATCGACATCAGCACGATGGGGAACGAATAGGGATTCATTGCAGCAAAAAAATATCAAGGGCACGCCGGGTGGTGTGCCCTTGAGTTGGATAAGGAAAAGACAGATCTTCCGAAATTTATCTAAGACCCTTTGTATATCGGAGGGGTATACTGTCACAGGGTAATAAAACGACAAAACCTAAAGCAAATGCGTTGGCTTAAAGAATGTGCATTTAATCAATCATAGGAGTTAAAGGAATGAAATATAAGACCCAAAAAAATCCCCTCGGTTTTGCTCTAATATTGGCCACATTCTCGGCGCTGGGGCCGTTTACCGTCGATATGTATCTTGCATCACTTCCGCAAATCGCTGTTTTTTTTGGAACAAGTGCAACTGCCGTTCAAGCGAGTTTAACCACTAGCCTGTTAGGATTAGGGTTAGGACAGTTGATAATGGGGCCGTTAAGCGACATTTATGGAAGACGCCGGCCTTTGTTGATTTCCATGATATTATTTATCCTTTCCTCGATTGGATGCGCTTTTGCACCAAGCATAGAATGGTTTATATTTTTAAGATTTATTCAAGGGGTTGCTGCGTCCGCCGGACTCGTTATTTCGCGCGCTATTGTTCGAGATCGGTTTAGTGGGATTGAAATGACTAAGTTTATATCGTTGCTAACGATGATAAGCAATGTCGCTCCGTTAATTTCCCCTACGGCCGGAAGTACGGTCATGTCATACAGCTCTTGGTTAGGTGTATTTATATTTTTAGGGGTGCTAGGTATAGGATTAACTGGGATAACCATATGGGGGTTAAAGGAAAGCTTACCTGTACAGCAACGTGCTCCAAGCAGTCTCCGTTCGTTGATGAAAAATTATAACAGCTTGTTCCGAAAGCGGTCTTTTATGGGATATGCTCTCGTCAATGGCATATTGTTCGCAGGTGTTTTTGCCTATGTTGCGGGTACCCCATTTATTTATCAAAACATATACGGCGTTTCGCCGCAACTGTTTTCGATTCTGTTTGCGTTGAATGGCCTTGCTATTATCTTGGGATCTCAATTCGTCAAACTGCTTGCAGGCCGGGTAACGGAAAGTCGACTATTTTTGATCGGATTAATACTGTCTTTTATATCTTCCGCTGCGGTCTTATTTATAGTACTAGTACATGGAGCATTATCAGCTATGTTTATTTCGATCTTCTTATTCGCCTTATCCATTGGGATCATTGGACCCATCTCTTTTACATTAGCAATGGAGTCGCAAGGGCATATTGCAGGGAGCGCTTCTGCCGTGCTCGGCACCTTACAATTCGCGTTAGGTGCCGTTACGTCTCCGCTTGTGGGAATTGCAGGCGAAAATTCCGCTATACCTTTTGGAATTATTATTTTTTCTACCAGTTTATTATCTATAATTACCTATATCATTCTGGTTAAAGGGATAAAAAAATTATCCGTTTGATGCACTCCATATCAAAGGAGTATTGGCGCTCACTCTATGTATGCACCGCGTGAAACCAACCCCTAATGTACATCAATAAAGGCGCTCATTGGACTATTTTTAAAGAGGCCATTTACCAATGTGCGCCTTATTTAGGATTCCCCAAAACGCTAAATGCCATCGCGGAGATTAAAGAAGTTTTCAAGGCCGAAAATATAGTGTTACCTCTCGAAAGCCCAAAGCAGGTTGAAGAAGAGAATCGGTTAGACAATGGGCTTGCAGTGCAGGTAGAGATTTTTGGCGATATCATTGAAAAAAATAGGGATAATGCTCCATCCAATCAAAAGCATATACAGGACTATCTTTCTGCCTTCTGTTTTGGCGACTTCTATACTCGTGGAGGTCTTGATCTGAAGACACGGGAGCTGCTGACCCTCTGTATCTTAAGCAGCCTGGGCGGTTGTGAAAGTCAAGTCAAGGCACATGTACGGGGCAATCTGAATGTGGGCAATGACAAGGATATGATGATCACTGCCATCACTCACTGCCTTCCATATATGGGTTTTCCGAGAACATTAAACGCTTTAAGTTGCTTAAATGAAATCATTCCGGAATAGGTGGAGAGAATTTAGTGAAGAAACAGATTTCTCTATCCCTTGTTTTTTTGCTGACCCTTACCCTCATGGCTTGTGGCGGTAATACCATTGGAGGAAAAACTGTGGCCAATCAAACAACTAATATAAAAATAAAATTGATATTTAACAACGAGGAAGTAATGGTAAGCATGTACGATAATCCGACCAGCCAAGATTTTTTACAGCAACTTCCAATGACTATAACCTTCGAGGATTATGCTGGAACCGAAAAAATCAGCAGGCTAGAGAAAAGATTGTCCATTGAAGCTGCGCCGTCAGGCATCGATCCTTCCGTTGGAGATTTTACTTATTATTCTCCTTGGGGCAATTTGGCTATATTTTATCAAGATTTTGGTTATTCAAGTGGACTTGTAAAGCTAGGTCATATTGAGGTCGGAGTTGAAAAGCTTGTAAAAATGAACGGCAGTTTCACGATGGCGATTGAGCAAGCCCAATAGCGTTAATGATTCCTAAAAAGTAAGAAGTCGATAGCATCGCGTTGGATAATAATAAAAATATAAGAAAGTAGGGATAAAAAATGAAGAATGAGCACTTAAGCAATAGCACACTCTTCCCATTGGGTCAAAAAGTCGAAAAAAATTTTATCGGTGACGCATACTTACAAATGGTGTTTACCGATCCAGCACCACTCAATACAGCAATTGGGAATGTAACCTTTGCTCCCGGTGCCCGCAATAACTGGCACTCTCATCATGCTGGGCAAGTGTTGTTGGTTACTGGCGGGGAAGGATGGTATCAAGAAGATGGAAAGCCAGCCCAATTACTCAAAACAGGCGATGTGGTAAACATTCCACCAAACGTAAAACATTGGCATGGTGCTACGAAGGACAGCTGGTTTGTTCACTTAGCTCTTACACCAGGACAAACAGATTGGTTAGAACCCGTAATGGATGAAGATTATACTAAACTTTAATAAATGAAGTAACACACAGAAACGGCAGACATCAATGCTGTCGTTTCTATTGAAGCTTCTCATAAACCAGGAACCCTCTGTTTCTAGTCTGCGGATATTCATCAAACGAATATGAGGTCAGGGAATATTTGAAGCTAGTACTGAGTGATTGGAGACAGTATTATGCAAACGATCGATCAACAAATACTTACTGGAGAACGAGCACTTTTCAAAAGAAATAACCTTACTATTACAATCTATTTTTGCAGATGGCGAGTCCCCACTGAAGGAAAGCAACGATATTACTATCGATAATAGCATTTTCAAATGGAAGTATCCCTTATGGTATTGCAATAATATTCGTGTTAGTAGCAGCACTTTCCTTGAAATGGCCCGATCAGGAATATGGTATACACATCAAATTGCCATCAGTGACAGCGTAATAGAGGCACCAAAGATATTTCGGCGTTCGAGCGGGATCCGACTGACAAAAGTCGATCTACCCAACGCGCAAGAAACCTTATGGAATTGCGCAGATATTCACTTGAATCATGTGACCGCAAAAGGCGATTATTTTGGAATGAATAGCGCAAATATCATCATCGACGATTTCACATTAGCGGGGAACTACGCATTCGACGGAGCAAAGAATATGGAGATTCGCAATGCAAAGCTTATTTCAAAGGACGCCTTCTGGAATTGCGAGAATATCACCGTTTATGATTCATTGATCATCGGAGAATATTTAGGCTGGAATTCGAAGAACATCACGTTTATCAACTGCACCATCGAAAGCAATCAGGGAATGTGCTACATGGACCGTCAAAGATTGGACGATTGATTCAATAACGGTTACTGGACACTCCTCCACGAAACGAATGGAAAATCTGCTTTAGAGATACGTAAAAAATTCGTTTAGTTAGCGATCGAGAAGTTATATATTATGATCAAACTGAAATCGATTTGACCTCTTTGGCGGCCACAATGCGGTCATGGTTATTAAGCATTTTGAGCCATAAGTGAAATATAAATGATTAAACCCCAGGGACCTTATCCATCTGGAAGGAGCCCTGAGGTTTTTTGTTATTGAGCAGGAAGGTCTTGTCTGTAGTAATACGAAGCAGTCTCAAAATCTTTTTGGTGATAATAAGCTTCAGCTATAAGGATATACAATTCGCTTAATACATGCAAAAAATTATCACAGATCCTTTGTGAAGAAGGCAGAATTATTATTATTTCCTCTGTAGCGGCTTTACGAGAGGAAGCTTCGGCCCTCATTATGGTGCTTCCAGTCTGATTGATTGGATTACCAAATCCTCAGCCCGTGAGCTAGCAAAATACAATATTAGTGTGAATGTGATCGCGCCGGGCCCGATCGCTTTGGAAATGACAGATTCATTAAATGACGCTGTGATGGAAGGGATTATCGGGAATACGCCGCTGGGTCGCCTGGGTAAAAAATCCGAGGTTGGGGGGCTTGTGCTCCAACTTGCCAATCCGAAAATTGGTTATCTCACTGGACAAACCGTTGTCATGGATGGAGGACGCTATATGCAATAATCATATTCGCAAATGGTGATATGGCGAGTTTCAACTAGGGTACTTTACAAATATTATGGCAAAGGGCTGACGTCGATATCAGGTAGACGTAAATACTATTATAGAACCCATTTACTTGGATACTAGCCGAAGTGGCATAAAAGTCACCCCTATTTTGCCGATACATGTAATAAGTTAAGTTAAAGTGTGCGTTTTACTTTCAAAAAACCTTAAGACCTACTGATTAAAATAGCTTATAGATTCTGCAGAGGCGTCGCCAGATTGGCTCCTTCTTTGTTGTATACTACCAGTTTCTACATGTAAAGCATGCCGCCCAAAAGCGGTAACACAGCCCCATCTTCTTCTACGAAATCACACATGAGATTCATTCCATTATGGTACGTTCGTATATTAGTCCATATAAAATGGCAAAAATCTCGGGATGTATACACTTAAATGGATACATTTATCCATACTCCACAAGATAATAATTCAACCAAGTATATTCACAAGACGGACACAGTGACTTGAAAGGAATTACACAAAAACTTGATTACTTAAACGATGGCAAACTCCATTCGGGGTGGATTTGGAGGTCAACTGCCTCTGGCTTATGCCCCTAATCCGTCTCCAAGTTACCATAAATATGATGTAACTGATTACTATCAGGTATACCCGCTGTGTGGGAGTCTAAATGATTTTCGCACCTTGATGAAAGTAGCGGACCGACAGGGAGTCAAGGTTTCATGGACCTTGTTATCAATCATTCAAGCAGCGAACATCCATGGTTCAAGGAGGCAGTAGCAACCTACAAAACAAATACCACTGTATATGGATGATATTACAGATTTGAATGAAAAGGGCTCGTAGGGTCAGATGTTTTTTCACGTTTAACCATGTTAAAATAATAGAATAATTGGAGACTTGGCATGGAGAGAAGGCAGGTTGAATCAATGAAACCAAAACTTAACGATGTTGCACAATTAGCTGGAGTTTCACCGACTACAGTTTCTCGCGTACTTAATAATCGTGGCTATATCAGTCAAGAAACGAAGGATCAAGTTCATAAAGCGATGCAGGAACTGAATTATTTACCAAATGATGTGGCTCGGTCATTATTTAGTAAACGAACAAATCTAATTGGATTAATCATTCCAACTACAAGCAACCCATTTTTCGGAGAGCTGACTTTTCATATAGAGAATATTTCTGCGTCATTAGGCTATAAGCTGTTGCTTTGTAACAGTTTGAATCAGCTGGATAAAGAAGAATCTTATGTGGATATGCTTATGCGAAATCAAGTTGACGGTATTATCGTTGGCACACACAACCGAGGTATCGTAAATTATGAACAGAAGAATATTGCCGTCATTGCGATCGATCACTTTCTATCCGATTCAATCCCAGTTGTAGGATCGGATAATTATTTGGGTGGAAAACTGGCGTCAGAACTGCTTATTGAAAAGGGATGCAAGCATATCTTACACATAAATGGCCCTGTTGAATTGGAAACACCGGCAAGCTTAAGAAGAAAAGCATATGAAGATGTGATGGAGCAGTATGGTCGAAAGGCAATTACCTATGAAGTACATGATCCCTTCCACCAACAGAATCACGATGAACCGATTAAACGCTTGCTCGATGAACATCCTGAAGTAGATGGATTGTTTGCGAGTAATGACTTGGTGGCTGCGTCTTTTATTGCTAAAGCAAGAAGAAGAGGAAAACGTGTTCCTGAAGATATTCGCGTAATTGGATATGACGGAACAGAAACAACCCGCAATCTTCTCCCAGAATTAACGACAATTCAGCAACCAATACAGGAGATCGCGAGATCTTCCATAGAGTTACTTATTAAAGAAATTGAAGGTGGATTCAGTGATGTCCCGCGAGAAACCTATCTACCAGTGAAACTTATTGAAGCTAGTACAGCTTAATACAATTTCCATAGTTTTCAGCATTGTGATATAAGGTGGAGCAATCCCTATTAGAGTAATTGAAATCAAAGAGGAGAGCTCTTTTCCTTTTAGAAATATGTCAAACGGTTGACATATGAAAGCGGTTGACATATAATCGATCTGTAAATACGGAAGTGCTTTCATTTACATTAAATGTTCAACTTAGAGGAGCGTTCGATATGAGAAAGTCAAAGAGCATGTACTGGAAACTAAGTGCCTATTTCTTCTTTTTCTTCTTTACTTGGTCAGCAAGTTATTCATTGTTCTCCATCTGGCTAGGGCAAGAAATCAGTCTGAATGGTGCTGAAACAGGTGTTATCTTTACTGTAAACGCTATCTTTGCGCTATGTATGCAACCGCTTTATGGCTATATATCTGATAAAATCGGATTAAAGAAGCATATTTTATTTCTAATCAGTTCTTTGCTCTTATTTGTTGGTCCTTTCTATATCTTTATCTATGGGCCGTTACTTCAATACAATGTATTCCTCGGCGCCATTGTAGGTGGATTATACTTGGGTATTTCTTTTTTGGCAGGGATCGGAGCCATCGAATCTTATGTCGAGAAAGTCAGCCGAAAATATGACTTTGAATACGGAAAATCTCGTATGTGGGGCTCGCTAGGTTGGGCAGCAGCAACATTTTTTGCTGGTCAGCTCTTCAATATCAACCCTAACATTAACTTCTGGATTGCATCCGTATCTGCTGTCATTCTGTTTATCATTATGATGACAATTAAAGTTGAAATGACAGATTCCGAGATGGAGCGAGCAGAATCTATTAACTTTAAGCAAATCGGCTATTTGTTTGCAAATAAGCATTTGTGGTTCTTCATTTTATATGTTCTTGGTGTTACCTGTGTTTACAATGTGTATGACCAGCAGTTCCCGAATTACTTTTCATCGACGTTCTCAACGGTTGCTTTAGGCAATCAAGTTTACGGTTACTTAAATTCCCTACAAGTATTCTTGGAAGCAGGCATGATGTTCTTAGCGCCTTTCATTGTCAACAAAATTGGAGCAAAAAAGGGTCTGATATTGGCAGGGTTCTTGATGGCATTCCGGATCATGGGTTCAGGCTTAGTTATTGGACCTTATGGTATCTCAGCTATGAAATTGATTCACGCATTGGAACTGCCAATCATGTTGATCTCCGTATTTAAGTACTTGGCTGCTAATTTCGATACGCGTCTGTCTTCGATCTTGTATCTGGTGGGATTCCAGTTTACGAGTCAGGTAGGAGCTTCGATCTTCTCGCCAATCGCCGGTATGTCTTATGACATTAGAGGCTTTGCAAATACGTACGTGATTATGGGTGTTTTCGTATTTGCCTTTACAACAATCTCAATCTTTACCTTAAAGAAAGAACCGAAAAAGCTGAATCCCAAGCCTAACAAGCATATTGAAACAGCATAGGAGGAAGACAGATGAACACATATAATAACAATACGAAGCAAGCTGAGGAAGCATTGAAACAGGCAGAAGCGAAAATGAACAAGCGGTACCGATTAGGTTATCATATTATGGCACCAGCAAACTGGATTAACGACCCAAATGGATTAATTCAATTTAAAGGTGAATATCACGCCTTCTATCAGCATCATCCTTATGATGAGAACTGGGGTCCAATGCATTGGGGTCACGTGAAGAGTAAAGACCTTGTACATTGGGAGCATTGTCCGATTGCATTAGTACCTGGAGATGCGTGTGATCTTGATGGCTGCTTCTCAGGAAGCGCAGTAGATAATAACGGAGAACTGACATTGATCTATACTGGCCATCACTATATTGATCAACCAAACAATATCTTCTTCCAAAACCAAAATGTGTCAGTAAGCACAGATGGTATTCATTTTACAAAACTAAGGCAGAATCCCGTAATCGCTGAACCTCCGATAGATAGCTCCCAGCATTTCCGTGATCCGAAGGTATGGAAGCATGAGGATACATGGTACATGATCCTAGGTAATAGCACGAAAGAAGATCTGCCGCGTGTTATTCTATATACATCTCCTGATCTTAGAACTTGGACCTATCATGGTGTGCTTCTGCAGGGAGATAAGAATATGGGCTTCATGTGGGAGTGCCCTGATTTCTTTGAACTGAATGGTAAGCATATATTCATGTTCTCCCCACAAGGTATCGATGCGCAAGGAGATAAGTACAATAACTTGTTCCAGACGGGATATTATGTTGGCGAATATAATTACGATAATAATGAATATAAACATGGAGAGTTTATCGAGTTGGATAATGGTCATGACTTCTATGCGGTTCAAACTTTTCTAGATGATCAAGGTCGCCGCATTGCGATTGGTTGGATGGATATGTGGGAATCGGATATGCCGACAAAAGCAGACGGCTGGTCGGGAGCACTGACGATCCCACGTGTAATTATGTTGGGTGCCAATAATAAATTGCTGATGAATCCAGTAGAGGAAATGAAATTGCTTCGTCAAAGCGAACATGTTTTGTACCAATATCGCGCTATTTCTGGAAGTTACTTGGCGGAAGTTGAAGCGGATCTGCTTGAAGTGAAGGTCGTGTTCGACCTGACGAAGTCAAGTGCAGACCTGGTAGGCTTGAAGCTTCGCGGAACAGGTGAAGAGGTGACGGTTATCACTTATTCTATCCTGGCTCAGAAACTTTTGCTTGATTGTTCTAAATCAGGCAAGAAAACGGATGGAGTACGTCAAACAGCCTTAAGTGCAGAGGGGCAGCTGACGTTGCATATATATCTGGATCGCTCATCCATTGAAATGTTTGCGAATGAAGGACAAGCTACGATGACAAGTCGCATCTATCCGAGTGAGAAATTGCTAGGCATAGAAATCATAACGGAGGGTGGAGAGGCTCTAGTAAATGAATTGACCTATTGGAAATTGAAAGATATATGGCAAGCTGAATAACTCAATGAAAAGATTGCAGTTCATATTATGTAAAAGAAAAGTAAGATTTTATATCGCTAAATTACTTAAGATAATCGGATTAAAGACGACACTGCAGAAAATATGTAGTGTCGTTTTTTTAAGGCGATAGAATTAATATTTTTTAAAGGCAAATGAGTGGATATTTAGTCTTGAATGAAGGAGCATAAAATTGTAAAAATCAGAGGTGTCAAATAAAGTTTTTATGATTTTTTAATTATTATATGTATACTAATACATTTATGTCTTAAACTTTTTTAAGCTTTATTGTCAGGAATAGTGGGGTGTCAGTTGGTTTT
Source organism: Paenibacillus sp. FSL H8-0168 (assembly GCF_038592955.1). Lineage (NCBI taxonomy): Bacteria > Bacillati > Bacillota > Bacilli > Caryophanales > Paenibacillaceae > Paenibacillus > Paenibacillus sp. FSL H8-0168. Next base: position 2,953,641 of record NZ_CP151948.1, read on the forward strand.
ATGGTGTGCCTGTTTTTTTATGCCTGTAATATGTCTAATTCGGTGAGCCATCGTGGAAGAAAGCTCCAGCCATATATAACTGAAAATGAGTTCTGAAACAAGGGCGTTCATGGATTAATGAGCGTCCTTGTTTCGTTCCTGGTTGCACTCTAGGCTTGGCTTAAACCAAGCTTGGATTAAGGGAGGATTCCAGATAGGGAAGAAATCGGACCGTCTGCAGGAGGATCGGACGTGTTGCAGCTGCCGCGGCGAGACTAAGAGCTTGGTTACTTTGCCGGAAAGAACAAGAACTTGTAAACATTTGTAGATACATTTAGTTTACAAAATAAAGAAGGACGATTAGATAAAATTAAATAAAAGTTTCCATTTTCGAGTTATTTAATATATTTTTGTGCAAATGTAAAATCAACAAGCTCATTTATCTAAAAATATGTGAAATGAAGTAAAAAAAATTGACAAATGCACGCTATTGGATTATTTTGTTTCATAAGAGATGCATTTTTCAGGTACACTAAGCAGTTATTTGCACGCATTCCAATTTAGTTGCCAAGCTAGTTGAATCATTTCTATTAAGATCCTAAATAACCTAAAAGGAGGGTGAGTAACATTAAAGAAATACATTTATCTGGTGAGATGAGTAGCAGAAAAGGACCAGTGAATATTTTTTATAAAATAAATACAGCCTCAATTACACTATTCGCCTAAGGAAAATTGGATGAATGATCCCAACGGCATGGTTTACCATGAAGGAGAGTACCATCTGTTCTACCAACATACCCCTTATGATACACAGCCAAGGTAACCCTGTTTTGTTCCCAACGAAAATGCTAGACTTTCGTGATCCGAAGGTGTTTTGGTATGACGAATCGTCAATGTGGGTAATGGTTCTTGCCGTAAGAGACCGTGTAGAATTTTACACGTCTTCGAATCTTAAGGAATGATCTTTTGCAAGCGGTTTCAATTCCGATATTCCGGGTATCCATCGAGGATATTTTTGAATGTCCTGAGGCATTTAAAATCCAAGTGGATGAAGATCGCAATATCACTAAGTAGATTCTGATGCTAAGTGTCGGGGATAGAAATGGTGTGAATCCAAACGATTCAGAACCACCGGCAGGCGGTTCTGACATGATGTATTTTATAAGCAACTTTGACGGTAAGGTATTTACACTGGATGAAACGTTGGAACCATTCGATACGATCAAATGGATAGATTACGGATCTGACTTTTACGCGGCCGTGACCTGGGATGGCATTCCGAACGAGGACGCGCGAAAGTTTTGGGTCGGCTGGATGAACAATTGGCGTTATGCTTCCACTCTTCCTTCAGAAGAATGGCGTGGTCACATGTCAATCCCCCGAGAGATACAGCTTAGGACGTATTCGGAGGGAATTTGCTTAATCCAAACACCCATAAGTGAATTAAGTCAGCTAAGAGCTGTTCCCGTTGATTCGAAAGGCTGTGCTACATAACCTGAACGGCTATGTCAGCTCTAGTGTCATACTGGATCACATTGTTGATTATATTGTGCTGCCAGGACTCGTCCAGTTAAGCTCGAGTTGCTGACCGCTACTTTCAATTCCATTAGAAAAGAGGGTAAGGAATGAAAGATAAATCTAAATTTGCAATATGTCTTCTGATGGCAACGGGGTTAGCTCTGACTTCAATGGGCGTTTTTACATCTAATCCGGCTACGGGTTGGGCTGTGTTCGCTGATCAGGAAGCAAGTAAACAGGCAAAGGAGGAGCTTTCTATTTTTGAAAACGCAACCAAATCAAACACCAATTTGACAGGCTGGCAAGTGAAAGGGAAAGGGTTATTAGAGTATACTTCAGAAGGAATCTTGCTGACTTCGCAGCCTAAAGAAAATGTAACGGCCATCTCCGAGACGGTGTCCGATGATTTTATCTATGAAGCTGATGTCATGATCAGGGATACGAAGGCAGTCGCAACGTTGTTGTTCCGTTCTAATGAGGATGGCTTTAGCTCGTACATACTCCAAATCATTCCAGATACAGGTCTGATTCGGTTAAGAGATGCAAGGAATGGAGATGGGAAATTAAAGGAGGAGCGTAAAGTTTCTGTTGAAGCGGGTCAGATTTATCATCTCAAAGTGAAGGCAGTGGGTTCCTCGCTAAAAGTATATTGGGGCAATCAATATAAACCTTTGATTGATGTTCAGGACATTACGTATCGAAGCGGAAAGCTGGGACTTCATGTATGGGATGGATCCGCCTTGTTTTCGAACATCGTGGTGAGCGATCTGAAGGGTAATTTGGGTACAGTGGTTGCAAGTAAGGGAAAATGGCAGCCTGATATCAGCGGCAAAAGAGGGACGATAGCACATGAGAGCAAGGCACAGCAAATCTATAACAAACAGGCGGCTGATATTGTGTATGAAGGGAATATTACCCTTCTTCCTGATTCTGTTGCGGCTCTCGCATTTCGTTCCTCCGCCGATGGAGCTGATGGATATGAAGCTACTCTTACGAAGGAAGGAGATCAGGTCCGTGTAAGTTTGACGAATACGAAAGGAACAGTAATTGCAAGTTCACTGCGTACTTATCCGAGTCAGATGGGAGCCAAACATCATGTGGAGATCAAGGCAAAGGGAAATCAAATTCAGGTCTTCCTGGACGGATACACTACGGCCGCGATTGACGTGAAAGATTCAACCTACACGAATGGAAATACCGGAATCGTCGTCAAACAGGGGACGGCTTATTTCCAGGATACTTATGTGACGGAATCGAGCCAATATTATAACGAAATATATCGTCCTCAGTATCACTACACGCCAATACGTGGTTCAGCAAGTGATCCGAATGGACTTGTCTACTTCGAAGGAGAATATCATCTCTTCCATCAGGATGGAGGCACATGGGCGCATGCTGTCAGTAAAGATTTGCTGAACTGGAAGCGGCTTCCGATTGCACTTCCGTGGAATGATCACGGACATGTCTGGTCTGGATCGGCTGTTGCGGATATGACGAATGCATCCGGTTTATTCGGGGATTCAGGAGGCAAGGGCCTTATTGCATATTATACTTCCTTTAATCCGGATGGCCCGAATGGGAACCAGCGTATAGGTCTGGCATACAGCAAGGACCAAGGTCGCACTTGGGAATATTCGAAGGACCGCCCGTTCGTGATCGAGAACCCAGGTAAGAGCGGAGAAGACCCTGGGGGTTGGGATTTCCGCGATCCGAAAGCGATCTATGATGACGAGAATAACCGATGGGTTATGGTTGTGTCCGGAGGAGATAATATTCGTTTCTATACGTCAACGAATTTACTTGACTGGTCATTGACAGATAATTGGGGATACGGGGATTACGTCCGCGGAGGTGTATGGGAATGCCCTGATTTGTTCCAGCTTCCGGTAGACGGAACGTCACAGAAGAAGTGGGTTATGATGATCAGTACGGGAGCGAATCCAAAAACTGGTGGATCAGATGCCGAGTATTTTATCGGTCATTTAACAGCTGATGGTAAATTCGTGAATGATAATCCGGCGGGTAAGGTGCTAAGAACAGATTTTGGTAAAGAATTTTACGCTTCGATGTCTTTTGCTAACATGCCTGATCATCGCAGAGTGATGATGGCGTGGATGACGAATTGGGACTATCCGTTCGCTTTCCCAACGACGAATTGGAAAGGTGAACTAACCATTCCGAGAGAAGTATCATTGGTAACGACCGAAGATGGAATTCGGATGGCACAAAGTCCAATTAAAGAATTGGAATCATTGCGTAAACCGTTGTACTCTGCTTCTAACAAAGGGGTGAGTCCTTCTTCCGGGAACCTGCTAAAAGGCATTATTTCAGGTGCTTACGAAATTGAAGCTGAAATTGAAATCCCTGAAGCCAGCACAGTGACCGAGTTCGGCTTTAACCTTCGTGAGGGTGCAAATCAGAAGACGGTTGTGGGTTATACCGCAAGCGAGAGTAAAATGTTTGTGGACCGAACTGCATCTGGAGTAACGGACTTTTCCAGCCTTTTCAATAAAAAGCATGAAGCGCCGATGCAAATGGAGAATAATCGGGTCAAGATGCGTATTCTTGTGGATGAGTCTTCCGTTGAAGCCTTTGGTAACGGCGGCAAAGTCGTCTTTTCAGATGTTATATTTCCGAATCCAGCCAGTAGAGCGATGAGTTTTTACGTGAAAGGCGGGAATGTGAACGTTGTTTCCTTGAAAGTGCATCAACTTCAATCCGTCTGGAATGAGGACATTAATTCAAAAGCTCAGATAAAGATGGATACGAGGGTTCGGGAACTGGGTATAGGGGGGTCGGACACACTGCAGGCAATGGTCGAGTACAGACCAGGTTTTGGCGTTCAACCGCTTAAGTGGGAGTCCAGCAATAAAGAAGTAATAGCCATAGACGTGGTAGACAATTCACAGGCGGTTATTGAGGCGAAAAAAGAAGGGGAGTCCACGATCACCGTATCTACTCCGGATGGTAAAGCATCCGCTAGTGTGCTCGTTAAAGTCACAGGTGGTGAGTTCCGGACAAACCTGAGTGGATGGACCAAAGATCTGTCTGCTGCTTCATGGTTAGTTAGCGAGAATGGGATTCGTGGTAATTATTTCAGCGATGCGAATTATATCGCTAAAGAGAAGGCTGGGAATTTTACGTATGAAGCAGACATGATGCTTGGTGAAACAGGAGGGGCAGGTTCTATTTTGTTCAGGGCTAGCGAGGATGGGCGCAGTGGTTACTATCTGAATCTAGACCCTAACATGAAGGCGATCCGTCTGTTCTATAAAATTAATGGAGGATTTGAAGAACGGCAGGTTCTTGCGAAAGTACCGACTTTCATTCAGCCAGGTCAAACTTATAAGGTGAAAATAGAAGCGAATGGACCGCATATTGTAGTTTATGTGGATAGACAAAAAGTCATAGATGTAATGGATGGTACTTTTGCAGAAGGCCACTTTGGACTTCATGTATTTGGCGGCTACGCATCTTATCAAAACGTCAATGTGAGCAACGAAGAACCTGCAAACATCATCATGTCAGCCTTGTAAATGCCGCAGCACAGAAATCGATTTATACAGTGAACCTTGTCAATGGGGAGCCCGTTGTCCTGCAGGATGCAAGTGCAGCTTCAATGAGAACTTTTCTTATGTTGCCTGCATCATCATCAAGGCTGAAGTGAAGAGTCATTCTCTGACTTATACGGTTGCCATCCTGGCAGGAGAGACAATCTAATATTCCGCCGTGAAAAGCATGAGGTGGAAGTCATTGTGGATAACAACATGAATCTGACCGTGTATGGGTTCTATCAGAAGCAGGGATATGATGAGGAAAAGTCAGTTGCGGTTGCGACATTTATTGAAGTTTGTTTGTCAAGAGCAGGCATGATGGTGGGCGGACATATCCACAGAAGTATTACTTGCTTTACGGGAGAGATTGCCTTTTTACCATTTGGCATGTCTCATGATGAGCTGTACCGCCAGTTGCATGATCGGACAACTTTTCATTCTTTGTCTGGTCGTGCCGTAACCAGCTTGATTGCAATAATGAACCCGGAGACTATTGCCCTGACGGGGAGCTTGGTAGACTCCGGTGATGTGGATATCATTCGTCAGGAATCCCTGAAGTATATTCCAGAGATGCATATGCCAAAGCTGAGGCTGCTCGAACATCCGGATGAGGATTAGCGCAATACCTACATTTCCGTTCGAACAAATGCCAATGAAAAGGAAGAAGGACGCCCAGAACGTTGCGGGCGCTCCGGGCGTTCTGACAAAATAAGCTCAAAATAAATTTGAAATTCTCTGCTCAAATAAGGTGTAATTTCGTATTATTATTTTATCGCATTTCCTTGGACAGACTCCATAGAGTTCAGACTTAACTTAAGGCTACTGTTCCTTGGCATAATTCAACCCTAAATGATGAGCTTGGTTAAGCAGCATCTCATAGTGCTTGGGATTGGAGTCTAAAGTCTCGTATAAAAATTCAACCTTGGAATTTAAAACACCGCAATAATCTGCAATTCCCACATTGAGCAGATGAGTAATCATTTCATCATAGTTGCGCTTTTTCATCTGTTCTTTGGAAACGCCCGCCAAACCAATCCACAAGACATGCTGATGATGAAGCCGGTTCGAACCGTACGCAAACCCATTGTTCCATACACGGTCAATATAACCTTTTAGCATGGCAGGCAAATGCCACCACCAAATTGGAAAAATAAACGCCAAGGCATCATGCTCCTTCATTCTCCTTGTTTCCATTTCTACTTCAGGGGTAAAGGACTGTTCCGCAGCTGACCAGTCAGGTTCATCTACTCCCTTTAAAACAGGGTCAAAGCCAATCCCATGTAAATCCAATATCTCGTAATCGTGGCCAGCCTCGGCAAGACCTTGTACGAAACGATCGGCAACCTTAAAGGTCAGGGAATTTTTTCTCGGGTGCGAAACAACGCTTAATACTCTCATACTTGTATTCTTCACTACCTTTCTCAACAGCTAACTTGTAGCCATGATCAATGGCTGATGCTATTATAAACAGTACTAAAATAATCTGGAAGTACGTACTTTCAAGTTCTATAGGATGATACAGGTCCCTTAGGAACATGGAAGTGCCCTAGATAGATGCCCTAGAAACTTACCTGAATAATGGACTGAAGTGAATGAATGTTATGTAGGAAAAACACAGCCTTTTAACGGAGGAATAAGAGATGACTGAAAAGAGGGGAAATAGCGTTCAAAAGAAGTATAAAGTTGGAGTGGAAGCGGCATTAGAAGTAATGGGGGGAAATGGAAGCCTTTAATCATCTATCATTTGATGACAGGACAGAAACGGACGTCTGAGCTTCGCCGGTTAATCCCCGGCATTACGCAAAAAGTGCTGACCACTCAACTAAGAGGCCTGGAAAAGAATGAGATTGTTGCACGAAAGGTTTATAAAGAGATCCCACCCAAAGTGCAATATGAGTTAACTTCCTACGGCTGGGGATTAAAGCCCGCGCTAGACCATTTATGCTATTGGGGAGAGGATCACCTGGAAAAGGTTCATGGCGACAAATCCAAGGTTTTGGAAGAGTTTTAGGTCTGTACAAAGTAAACAAAGGTGCTCAAAAGTATGATGTTCAGTTATACATGAACTAGCTTGGATTGTTACTAAAATAGAGATGATTAAAATGAATAGCAATATAGTAGGAGTGTGTAAAATGAATCTAAAAGAAAAGTTGATATTGATAAAAGCAAATGACTACCAAGCACCTTCCGATACATTCCAATTGATACAAGAGATGATGAATAACATCGGTTCTTTAGATGCCCAATTACGTGATGAGCTAATTTATACAACCTTATCCAATTGGATTCCTGGTAATGCTCTAACTGTAAACGAACTGGAACAACTCCTACCCGTTGTTTTGGATAAAAACCATTTGCTTTTCAGGCTTGATGAAATAAATACAGACTCTGTCTTCACTAGATCTTTCTCTATGCTAGTTATACCGCTTCTCCTTATGAGGCATAGGGAGTCACCATTTCTCTCAAGTGAGCATATTCATCAGATCAAAGAGAAAGTATTTTGTAATATACATAAGGAGCGAGATTACCGTGGGTATGATGAAGAAAAAGGATGGGCTCACGCCATAGCTCATGCAGCAGATGCTTTGGACGATCTGGCCCAATGTTCCGAACTGGACAAAAAAGACCTCTTAACCATCCTCGATTTGGTTTATGAAAAGATGACCATATCAGATCGAGTTTACTCCGATGGGGAAGATGAAAGAATGGTGAAATCCGTAATTAGTGTTTTAAATAGAAAAATACTTAGTCAGACCTATGTAGAGAAATGGATCCAAAGTTTTGGTGACGTGGAGAAAAATCCAGAATTTCTTCATGCCTTTAAGAAAAAAATAATATAAAGAACTTCTTGAAAAGTTTATACTTTCGAGTTAAATTTCACAAAGTAGATGCCGAACTTTGTCCAACTATCGAGCATACATTATATAAAGTAGAACAAGTATACTATTCCTAGTTAAAGTGGGGAACGCCCCCTCACTTGTTCGTCTCACTTCAAGTGCAGTAAAAACAGTAGCCCCCAGAGGACACTTCATCTCCATATTTTTCACAGTTGATTTGATTGGTGGTTCAGATAAATCTCCATTGTTCAAGACGTGAAGTTATTCTGTCATCGAAGAACTCATTTTTTATATGCGGCAATTATTAGACGATTGGGGACGCATTATTTTAAATTTAAACGGAGCAGTTTGCTGTCAGCAGCTGCTCCGTTTTACATTAAGCTAACGGGCAGTTTAGTTCAACAAGTAATCTTAATTCCGAAAAAACATATTAAACAGTATTTTACTAATCTCATGAATTTGATTTGTAACAAATTTACTTCTTCTATCGTTGAATAATTAGGGTCGAATATAGATAGGAGGGTTTATATGAAGAATACAGTCTTGTTATTCGTTATGGCACTAACTCTTATATGTATAGTTGGTTGCGTGGGTGTTCAGGCAAAAAACAAGGACCTTGAGGGAGAAAAACCACCAAAGGTTCAAATTCAGATTGATAAACGAATGTACAAAACAAAACTCGGCACATATTGCTGGACAACATCATGTGTGGATTCAGCTGGTCCAGTTGAACTTTTAAAAGGAAAAGAACCGATTCCAGTAAAGCCTGGTGATGTTGTAAAATTCCTTATGAATTATGAGCCCCAACCGAATAAATTTCATGTCGAGCAATTCTATGAAGGAAGACTTACAGAAGTTTTATTGAAAGAAAATAGTTTTCAAGTTCCTACAGAAAAAGGGACATATTTTTATTCATACGGGGTATGGTGGATGGATGAAGATGTAGAGAACCAATCTCGTGGCGATGCGTTTTATCATTTTGCCTTAAAGGTCACCTAGAGATTAAGATAATTAACGCAACACGAATGGTATCATAAGAATAGGTTGCCGTAATATCGGCTGCCTGATAAGCTAACGGGCAGGATGGGTTAATAACATATCGAATTTTTTAAGAGTGGAAGGGTATACGAGATGAGCGTTGCTTAACTGAAGCATGAAGTAGAATGTAATCAAAATGGAGATACCCAGATGGAAACAAATCAAAATATTCGTTTAGCAATCGAAGAATCTATACAGTTCCTTGAATCTACTCCCCATTTGGGGATGACTCACGGCGAGTGCAGCCGTCGAAAATGGGATGGAGCTTGGTGGCATATGGCTGCTCTTTATGAAATGGGAGAGGTGAAACTAATTCCCGAGTCTGCTATTGTCGGAGCAAAATATTTACTCGAAACTCAGGTCTGGCCGACCTTCATCATATCCGCCGATGACCATCCAACAAGTGAAAGTGATAAGATGAAGATGGATTGCTGCCATTGTGAACTTGCCGTATACTATATGATTCTAATGGCGTATGGCTGTGATTTGGACAAGGAACTGCCTTGGATTCGCGAATGGCTCTTAAAGCATCAGTTACCTGATGGCGGGCTGAACTGCGACCCTGAAGCTTATACTTATTCTAAAAAGAGCTCTATTGTTTCAACACTTCCTCCGCTTGAAGCTATCTTATGGCATACAGACCGTGAATTTACTGAACAGGAAGTCGTTTTCTTAAATGAAGGCGCACGTTATTTAATTGAGCATCGTCTTGTATGTTCTAAACAAAATAGAAGCGTCATCGATATGGAATGGCTGAAGCCTTGCTTTCCGAGGTTTTTTGAATATGATATATTACGCGGCATGTCCTTCTTGGCAGAATGGTCCCGACGTAGGAACAAAACGCTGCCGATCGGGCTGCTTATTGAAGGATTGGAACGATTGAACATCTTCAAGGAAACAGGAGGATTGCGAATCGGTAGACAAGTCTTTGATCCACGAGGCCCGTGGAGTGGGCAACCCTTTCCCTTGTTGGAAGCAGTGGCTGGCATTGGTGACGTTTCGCCTTATCTAACCAAACAGTTGGATCGAGTTATCGAACGATTGGGACCGGAGTATACCTATGCATAAAGACTTCCTTTAGAAGGGAGCTCATGGTGGAAGAGGAAGTGACCAGGATGAGGAAGACTTAGAGGGGAAAGTTGCAAATTTCACATATGTAAAAGATTGTCTAAACACTGATTGAAGCCGTAAAACGGGAAGTAAAAGAAGAGGTCTTTGTTGAGGCAACTCAATAAACTAAACCATGAGGCTGGAGGATTACAATGAAAATAAATGATGAATATTTGAAGGAACAATTAAAGCATGTATATTGGTTAAATGGTGGTTGTTGTGCAGGGAAGTCCACAATGACAAAGAAATTTGTTAAAGAGTTAGGATTTCAAACACTGGAAGATAACGTGATGAAGTACCGACCATTCACCAATCCAGTTGAATACCCTGCCCTACAGTATCCTCATTCGGGTTTAGATTGGGATAAATGGTTCAATAAACCCAATGATGAACATGTTCATTGGCTTTTTCAAATTGTCGAAGAGATGATGGAAAGACTTAAATAAAAATGTTTTCTTTGGATTCAAAATTTCGGTAATAAGCTTGTTTGAAAACTTCATCAGATTAAGGTTTTTCGCCGTATTCCTTACCGAATTCCTCCATCTTCTCAAGGATCGGTAGTAATTTGATTCCCTTGCCTGTTAATGAATACTCTACTCGCGGAGGAACTTCCGGATAAACATTACGTTTAATAACTCCATCGTTCTCCAACTCTTTAAGCTGCTTTGTGAGAGAGCCTTGTGATAAACCTCCAAGAAATTTTTTTATATCCGTATAACGGCGTGTTTCTCCTTTTAAATACCATAATATAAAATATTTCCAACGTCCTGAAAGAACATTTTGGGTAAATGCTATCGCGTACATATCCCTTTTTTCATCCATAAATTCTTTATCAAATCCTTCATTACAGACCCTCATTGATATCACTCCTAATCTTAAGGTACAAAAAGTTGTACTATGTTCATTTATATTGCCCTCTTTGCAAATGAACATAATGACTTTATGATTGTGTCAACAAACCAAAACAATTAATTTTAATTAACCTAAAATGCGAAAGGATAATGTTCTTGTTTTCGTTTTATAGTTTAATAGGATAACTAAGATTGCGTTTTTATATTTAGTAAGCTAAATAAATATAACACAGAAAGGAGTTACTGATAAGTGAATACAGGAAATAGACTACAGCTTTCGATTTTAGACTTCGTTCATGTCTATAACGGAAGTGATGCTAAGAAAAGTCTCCAAAACATTAGGACTTCTGTAGCTGATGGCTGGACCATGTGGGCATTGCTAACATCCAGAGAATTATTGGGGTAAATGATTTTCCAGAGCAATTAGATAATCTGCTTTCCTTTTTTGACTGTAACTTTAAAGAACCTCATGAAAGGGAGATCATTCAACAATGGAAGGAAGAAAGTTAAAAATAGGAGGGATTATTGATGGCGTTGGTTGGAATCACACGGGATGGGGACACCCCGCTATTCCAGCAGATGCCAGTGAAAATATTGATTATTACGTTCAAAAAGCCAGGCAACTTGAACATATGCTGATCCATTTACTGTTGCTAGACAAATAGCCTCACTCGACAAGATTAGCAAGGGCCGAGCAGGATGGAATGCGATCACCTCTAATCCGGGAGGGTTAGCCAATTACAGTCGGTCCCATTTAAGGAAAGCAGATCTTTATCCCATGAAAAAGGAGTTTTTAGAGATTGTTGAAGGCCTCTGGGATTCGTATGAAGACGATGCATTCATACGTGACAAGAAAAGCGGAGTATTCTATGACCCAAGTAAGATGCATCCAATAAATTATACCGGGAATTACTTTTCAGTGGAGGGACCATTAAATGTTAGTCGATCTCGACAAGGCAGACCGGTCATCTTTCAAGCCGGTACTTCCTTGGAATTCATGGATATAGCTGCACAGCATGCCGAAGTCATCATGGCTCCTGGAGATCAGTTTGAATATCTTAAGAGATTCACTACTGAACTTAAAAGAAAAGTGCAAAATCAAGGGCGTTCACCAAACGATCTACTGATTATGCCTTCACATAGCCCCATCGTTGGTGAAACGGAAAAAGAAGCCTTAGAAAAGCTAAGAGAAATCGAATCATGGATACCTAAAGGTTATCGATTGCCAAAACCTCAATGGATGGGAGCTGCAGAGAATGTTGCAGAAAAAATAGAACATTGGGATCAAGAAGGCGTCATGGATGTCTTGCTGATTAGACAAGATTATCCAGCAGGATTTGAGGACTTTATTAAATTGGTAGTTCCCATCTTGCAAGATAAAGGCATCTTCCGCAAGGAATATGAGGACGACACACTTCGAGGGAATTTGGGTCTACCTTACCCTGAAAACAGGTATACGAAGTAATAATTAAAATTTTTTTTAAAAAAGAGGAGAAATCAATCATGAAAAACCGAATTACAGAACTACTGGGTATAGAATATCCTATTATTTCAGCTGCAATGACCTGGGTAACCTCTGCGGAATTTGTTGCAGCAGTATCCAATGCAGGTGGAATGGGCGTACTCGGGCCAAATGCCGGCCAAACCGAAAAGGCAACAAGTGCAGAAGATATGGCAGACCGGTTAACCCAAGAAATTCGCAAGGTAAAAGCTTTAACGAATAAACCCTTTGCAGTAAATTACATTTTCCCGATGGGAGGGGCTACAGAAGACCCCTTTACTAATGCAGTTTTTGATGTATTGGTTAAAGAAAATGTCAAAAACGTTATTGCCATTGGACAACATGTGGTCGATCGTGAACTGAAACGGCTTAAAGAACAAGATATTAAGGTAGTGTACAGAGACTTAAGTCCAACTGTAGAGAAGCTTGTAGAAGCCGAGAAATCAGGAGTGGACGCACTCATCGTTACAGGTTATGAAGCTGGTGGCCATATGAGTGATTATAAAATTAGTACGTTTTCCCTTGTTCCACAAATCACTTCACTTGTAAAAATCCCTGTTATTGCTGCTGGAGGAATTATAGATGGTCGGGGAGCGAAAGCAGCACTATCTATGGGTGCAGAAGGTGTATATATGGGAACAAGGTTTATAGTGACCAAAGAAAATCCAGCTAGTATGGAAACAAAGAAAGCCATCATTAAGGTAAAAAGTGAAGAGTTTATTGAATTTAAATCAGGTACAGGACATTTAAGAACCATTCCTACAGAAGCGGGCAAAAAAGCGTTAGAACTCATTAATCAAGGAAAGCCTGCAGAAGCATACAAATATTATGGAGAAGGGTTCAAAATAGGAATGTTAGATGGCGATCTGGTTAATGGGACCGTTAGTGTATCCGAATCAGCTGGTGGTATTCAGCAAATTCTAACGTGTCAAGAAGTGATTGATGAAATTGTTAAAACCATCGGATGAAGATCTCAAAAATTTTTTTCCTACAGTTTACCACTGATCAAATTCGGATAAATCTAATTCAACCAGGACCTATACAAACAAACATTGTGACTAAAGCTCTAAGTGAAAAGGCAATTGAAGAACGGGCACAACAAGTTCCTATCAAAAGATTAGGTCAGTCTCAAGAGGTAGCGAACCTTGCTTTGTTTCTTACGAGTGATGAAGCCTCTTATATTACGGGTGCTCATCATGAATTGATGGAGGATTGTCTGTAATGTAACGCAATTTTGTATTGAGTTAGTATATGAGGCCACCTATAACTAAGACCTCATTGCTATTTTTGCTAACACTTTTATTTATGATAATAACATTGAAGGAGATATTCATATGAATAATACCCTTAAATTACTTCATAATCATACGTCCATTCGTTCTTATACAAATCAACCACTGACACAAGAACAACGAGAAGAAATCTTTAAGGCAGCTAATCAAACATCATCATTCAGTCTTTTGCAGGCCGTTTCTATTATTAGAATTACAGATCCAGATCTTCGAAGAAAGGTGATGCAACTTTCGGTTAATCAACCTTATATTGAAGAAGCCGCAGAGTTCTGGATTTTTTGTTCAGATTTCCACCGGAATCATCAAATCGCCCCTGAAGTTGACCTTGAATATATAGAATTTCTTTTAATCGGTTCATTTGATGCCGGGCTTATGGCGCAAAATGCTTTAACCGCAGCAGAATCTATTGGACTTGGTGGCGTTTTTATTGGTGGTGTGAGAAGTAACATTAATGAATTATCTGAAATTTTGAATTTACCGAAGTATGTGATTCCTTTGGTGGGACTATGTATTGGTAGTCCATCTGGAAATAAACCTGAACTCAAGCCAAGGTTGCCTAAATCCATGGTTTTACATGAAAACCAGTATCAAACACTCGATAAACTGAAATTAGCAACTTATGATAAGACCATGTTGAAGTATTATGAAAATCGGTCTGTAAGCGCGCCTTTCACAGTGAAAAAAGTAAAAGGATGGAGTGATCACATTCATGATCATCTCCAAAGAAGCATTCAGCCACAAATGATGGACTATCTCCACAAACAGGGATATGCCAAAAAATGAAGCAGGGAAGAAACTTTTTTGACCAGAAGGAAGTTCATCACAAATTAATTTGACACATCAAATTCGTCGTGATATAGTTAGCCCGCTAAATAACATTCGAGTCGAGGGATGATGAATTAATGACAGATCAAGTGGATTGTGATATTCGTCAGTCGTTAGATCGAATCTCCTCCCAAATGCGTCGAAATTATAGTGAATCTCTCAGGGAACTTAACCTTTATGTAGGGCAAGATAATTTGCTGTATCGTCTGTGGTTGGGTGATGGGGTAACACAAATGCAACTATGTGAACACTTAAAATGCGAACCGCCTACGGTAACGAACATGGTTAAATCATTGGAGCAGAACGGATTTATATATCGTAAACGTGATGAACAAGATGCAAGGATAATGCGCATTTTCCTAACGGACAAAGGCAAAGAATTAGAGACACCGGTTGAGATCAAATGGAGACAACAGCAGGAAAAACTACTTCAATCCATTTCTACGGAAGATCGGCTGATATTAAGACAATTAATGCAACAAATGGAGAATAATCTATCATGAGTTCTCCATCTTTTTTAATATATTTAGCAAGCTAAACATTGCTGATTTAATAACACAACGAGAAAGGGTGCATTATTATTGGCTGCATCCCTATGTGTAATCATCCGAAGAAGGGGTAGTACCAGCGTCGCTGTCACAAGGGTAAATAGATGGATAAATATGTCAAATATAAGTTCTGGGAATTTCGCTATGATTGGAGAAATACCAGCGTCTCAAACGTATGGAATAAACCTTCATTTATCTTGTTGGGTAATGTGCAAAGACAGAGCTAGGCTGCCGACATTGATCGGCAGCCTAGTCTTAGTTGGAGATTGAACTATCGTTTCCCGTTAGCGCAAATACATTACATTAATTCACCGTCTTAATCTCCAGGCCGTGACCGTGACATTTAAAGTTATAGTTAGGGTTTTTCATAACCTCTTCTTTCTGAAGTTCATACATGGCAATTTTATAGTTTATTTCTTCCATGTGTTTAAAACTTTCGTCAATTTTCTTCTGAAGTTCCAATTTATGCTGTATCAACATCTCCTCTCTTTGCAAAAAGGTGCTATTTCCCAATTCATAAAGTTCCTTGTAATCCTTGATTTTTGAAAGAGGCATTCCTGTCTCTTTGAGACAACGAATAAAAGAAATCCAATCTATTTGTTGTTGGTTATAAACTCTACGGCCTTTTTCGTCACGAGATATATTTGGTAATATCCCCTGCTCTTCATAAAACCTAAGTGTCTTTGCAGATACATTTAAATTCTCCACTACGTATGTCATTGAATACAACATCTACTTGTCCCACCTTTAGTTACAGTTACTGTAACTAAATATATATCATAAAGAGAATGAAAGCACAACAATTCTATATGTAATCATATAAAAATAAATCCTTGACCTACTGTAACGGTAACCAATTACACTGAAACAGAAAATAAAATATGATAGCGAGGTTAAAGAAATGAATCAAAAATATAGTAGGTTATTTGAATCCTTCACATTCAGAAGTGGAATAACAATGAAGAATAGAATTGTTATGGCACCTATGACAACCTGGTCAAGCAATGACGATCTTACCATTTCGGATGACGAAGTAAAGTATTACAAACAAAGAGTGAATGGAGTAGGACTCGTCATTACAGGGTGTACTCATGTTACACCGAATGGACAGGGTTTTACGAATGAATTCGCCGGGTACAATGATGAATTTACTCCAAGTTTACGAAAATTAGCTGAGGCAGCGAAAAGTGGAGGCTCTCCTGCGATCCTACAGATTTTTCATGCTGGCAATAAAGCATTGCCCGAATTGGATGCAGTTAGTGCGAGTGCATTGCAACCCGAAATTACTAATTTAGGTTCAACTCCAGAAACAAGAGAACTATCACATGAGGAGATTTTGTCGATTGTACGTGCTTTTGGAGACACAACAAGACGAGCGATAGAAGCCGGATTTGATGGCGTCGAAATTCATGGGGCACATGGATTTTTAATTCAAAACTTCTGGTCGCCAGCAACGAATCAACGGACGGACCCATGGGGAGGATCACTTGAAAATCGCTTGCGTTTTCCATTGGCGATTATTAACGAAATCAAAAATGTCATTGAAAAACATGCTACAAAACCATTCATTTTAGGATACCGATTTTCACCTGAAGAATCCTCCAAAGTGGACGGATTACGTATGAAAGACACGTATGAATTAATCGATATTCTTGTTGAACAGAATTTGGATTATATACATGCTTCATTAGATAATGTGTCTTCAAAGCCAGTAGATAGTCAAGATGAAAAAACACGGCTTGAATTAATTCTTGAAAGAGCAAACGGTAAGGTACCTGTGATGGCTGCTGGTTCCATAATAACACCGGATGATGCTCTTAAAGCTGTGGAATTAGGATTGCCGCTAGTTGCCATTGGGCATGCGTTAATTATGAATCCTACTTGGGTTGAAATGGTCGCAAATGGACGAGAAGCCGAGGTAGATTCTAAGTTGAACGTTTCAAAACTCGACCAGCTTAATATTCCAGAAAAACTCTGGAATGTAATTCAAGCAATGCCCGGTTGGTTTAATATTGGGAAATAAAAAGTAGTCCTAAAGGCTACTCAGATTGACGAGAAACCCACGTCTTTTATGAGACTTCGGGTTTCTTTTGCTAATTCTTAAGTGCTCCGTCCATCCGTAGTTCGGTGGGGCAATTCTTACTGTTGCGGACACACATACTGCGAATGTTTCGATCTTGAAGGGGTACCACCAGCAAAACGCAGATTTACAACGCTAAGGAATTCTGAGTACAAAAATAGCCGGTTTTCACACGTTAAGGGTGTAACCGGCTTTTATGCTATCCTTGGTTCAGCGGACGTAATGATTCTAAGATACTAGGCGTTGCATCAGCCATTTTTGTTAAGCCTATATTGGTACCCATAGCCATGAGCGATGCCAGAACAATCGGTTTTTCTTCGGATTTAGGTTGACGATTGGTTGAAGCATGAATGAATTGCTCGTCAAACCCAGTCCAACTTGCTACTTCTAAAAGTAGGTCTGGTAGCTTTACCCGTGGCAACATGCCGTAGAGAGCAGCGCTATATTGTTTCGCCTCTTCTGGAACATCTTTTTCAAGCCGATTAATATGTAGTCTACCTTTTTCAACGTTTACTCCATCAAGCGCATCGATGTTGTCACCAATCTTAAACCGGAAGAGCTCGAGAGAAGAATCGGTCTCTAAAAGGAGATTTTATTTTTTTTGAAGAAGAAATAATAGATGTGATTATCTATTTTACATTGCGGTGGCGGTCATTTTGACCGCCGTTTCTAATACAATAAAGAGCTACAGTTCGCATCAACTTAATCTGAAATAATTAAGTTTTAATTTTATAGAGTTGCCATACATGTTTGTGTCGCTTCGAAAAGTACATTGAGTAAGTTTGTAAAAAAATAGAATAAAAAGCGAATAGGTGTGATTGAATCAGGTGGCACGAAATTCATATGCGGGGTAGGCAATGAAAAAAGTCAGAAAAAAAGCGCTTCAAAAAATAATTGAAACGTTTCCAACTTAGTGCTATTATAATTCCCATAAGAGAGATGGGGGGGTTAAATGCCAAGTATTAGAGATGTAGCTAAGGTAGCTGGTGTTGCTGTGGGAACGGTGTCCCGAGTTATTAATAACTCGGGCTCTGTAAAACCAGATACACGAAGGAAAGTGGAGAAAGCTATACAAGAACTGAATTATTTTCCTAATGAAGTCGCTCGAAATTTTAAAATGAGGAAATCCAAGATGGTAGCCTTGCTGCTTCCAAGTATCTGGCATCCTTTTTTTTCTGAACTAGCTTATTACATTGAGGATGAGTTGGATCGGGAAGGCTTTAAGCTCATGTTATGTAATAGCGGCGGCAAGCCAGAAAAGGAACTGTATTACCTGGATATGCTACGGCAAAACAAAGTGGCTGGTATTGTCGGCATTACTTACAATGATATAGAAAATAGCGTAAGCAATGACATTCCGATTCTAAGTATTGACAGACATTTCAACAAAAAAATCACTTGTGTAACCTCAGATAATTATGAGGGAGGCCGTCTAGCTTTGAGGGAACTTGTTAAAGCAGGGGCCCAGAAACCGGCTTTTATGGGAAGTGTAACTTCCGTTTTTAGTGAAACCATGAATCGAAGAAAAGGTTTCATTGATGAGGCGAAAAAATTAGGTGTAGACTATGTTGTATACGAGAAACCAGATCCTATTGTGGACGACGAAGCCTATTTTGGCGAATTTCTATCTAAGCATCAGGATGTGGACGGCATTTTCGCTATTACCGATATGTTTGCCGCCAAATATATAGAAAGAGCAGGTAGGCAGGGGATTCGTATTCCCGAGGATGTAAAGGTCATCGGTTACGACGGCATTCAGGATCATCGTTATTTTCATCCGATATTGTCTACAATCAGGCAGCCAGTGGAGGAGATGGCACGTTTGACAATCAGACTACTGTATCAAAAGATCGATGGTATAACTTTAGATCAGCAAGTGTATCGTCTCCCCGTTATCTTCAGACAAGGCGAAACTACATGATTTTATTGTAAAGATATTAGCTCGTAAAGTCGGATCACAGTCTGAATATGCAAACTTGACTTTCTCTTATAGAAAATTGGAAACGTTTCATTTGACAATCAGACTACTCTGTTAAAAGATCGAAGGAATAAGTTTGAATCAGCAAATGTATCATCTCCCGTTATCTTAGGCAAGTTTTTTTTAGATTGGAAAAACTTCAGCTCATTCGGTGGATTTATGGTATGGATCACCGACTGACGTTTTTCTTATAATAAATTGGAAACGTTTCAAAAATGAAAATATCCTTTTAGAAGAAAGGGAGTGTAATGGTGAATTCAAGAACTAGTGAGTTGGATCATTCCACGATCAAGCCAAATCGCAAAATATGGAACCAGGTCAAACGGGATTATGAACTGTATCTGTTTTTGCTGCCAATCATTATTATTTATCTCGTATTTAAGTACTATCCGATGTATGGAATACAAATTGCTTTTAAGGATTTTTCACCAAGTCGGGGAATCTGGGGAAGCGAGTGGGTAGGCTTTAAGCACTTTATTGATTTTTTCGATTCCTATAACTTCTGGACGATTATGACGAATACACTTACACTCAGTGTTCTATCGCTTGTGTTTAGCTTCCCAGCTCCGATTATTATAGCGATTATGTTGAATCAGATGCTGGCCAAAAGATACAAGAAAATTGTACAAACTGTAATTTACGCACCACACTTTATTTCTACCGTAGTGCTCGTCGGTATGCTTAATGTTTTTCTATCTCCAAACAGCGGAATCGTGAATCACATCATCACCTTGTTCGGAGGAGACCCCATTATGTTTTTGGCCGACGAAGGTTGGTTCCGTCCTTTGTATATTTTATCAGGGGTTTGGCAAGAGACAGGTTTTGCTACCATCATTTACCTTGCTGCACTGGCAGGGGTCAATCCAGAATTGCATGAAGCCGCGATTATGGATGGAGCAAGCAAATGGAAGCGCGTAATGCATGTGGATATTCCAAGTATTTTGCCGACGATTGTCATCTTATTGATTCTCGCACTCGGTAACATTATGGGCATCGGTTTTGAAAAGGCTTTCCTTATGCAGAACGATTTGAATTATGCCACTTCCAATATCATTCCGACCTATGTTTATGAAATCGGGATTCAAAAGGCACAATACAGCTTTTCTACGGCAATTGGTCTGTTTAATTCTGTTGTAAATATTATCCTGATAATCACCGTCAACCGGATCGCCAAGAAGTTGACTGAAACCAGCCTGTGGTAAGGGGGAGTTCATTTTGAATCAATTATTAAAGAGAAAAAGTAAGGGAGACCTATGGTTTGACATCATCAACTACGTCATGCTGACCATAGTTATGCTGCTTGTATTATTCCCGCTGTATTTTGTATTGATTGCTTCACTTAGTGACCCCAATCTCATCTACTCAGGAGAAGTATGGTTTTTTCCAAAGGGTTTTACGCTGGATGGATACGGGCGGATATTCAGTGATTCATCTATATGGATTGGTTATGCCAACTCGATTTTATATGCGGGTCTAGGAACATTAATCGGAGTAGCCGTGACCGTATGTGCAGCTTACCCGTTAGCTCGTAAAGGACTGGCGGGAAAATCGGCGATTATGTGGTTTTTACTGATCTCCATGTTTTTTAGTGGAGGGCTGATCCCAACCTATTTGCTGATAAAAGATCTTCACATGCTGAATACGATCTGGGCACTTGTTATTCCTGGAGCGGGAGGTGTGTTCAATGTCATTATCGTAAGGACTTTTTTTCAGTCGACCATCCCAGATGAAATGTGGGAGGCAGCTTCGATCGATGGTTGTTCCAATACCAGATTTTTTTGGAGCATTGTATTGCCTTTGTCTAAGTCCGTTATAGCCGTAATGGTACTGTATCATGTTGTCGGGTTCTGGAATGGTTTCTTTGACGCTTTGATTTACTTGAACGATGAAAGCAAGTATCCATTACAACTGGTCCTTCGCAACATTCTTGTCCAGAATCAGGCCAACTCGAGCATGATGATAGACGTGGAATCCTACGCAGCGAAGATGCGCGTTACAGAGCTTATCAAATATGGTGTCATCATGGTATCCAGCCTACCGTTGCTGATTTTGTATCCTTTCCTGCAAAAATACTTTGTTAAAGGCGTGATGATCGGCTCGATCAAAGGCTAACATTGTCAGGGTGCCTGAAAGGGGGAATGTGCAACAGAATACCTAAATTCAGCATTCAGACAAGTAAATAACAAGGACAAGGGAAGTTCTCGCTTGTGGACTGACATAAGGAGGTTATGTACGATGAAATTATTCAAAAGGGCTGGAATTCTAATGCTGGCTGGAGTGTTTGCTCTTAGCGGATGTTCGGGAGGCGGTGGCGAGTCAAAAAATCAGACGGTGAATCCGGATCAGGATTCGAATTTTAATAAAACCGGTCTTCCGATTGTTAAAGAAGCAGTGACATTAAAGATGGTATCCCCAAAAGCTGCTTTAGCGCCAGATTACTCAAAAATGGAAATATTTAAGCGGCTGGAAAAACAAACAAACGTAAAAATTGAATGGGAAAACATTCCGGACACTGACTTTGCAGAGAAGAAAAATTTGTTGTTGGCCAGCGGAGATTTGCCAGATGCCTTTTACGGAGCCGGATTCACAGATTACGAGCTGATCAATTACGGTAAAGACGGAACCATTATTCCGCTGGAGAATTTAATTGATAAATATGCGCCTAATTTGAAAGCGCTTCTCAATCGTCGGCCTGACATTAAACTAGCCATCACAGCACCAGACGGTCACATCTATGGGCTGCCGTCGTGGGAAGAGAATAAGCTCGATACCAACCCCTTCTTTCACGTCATCAATAAAAATTGGCTCGATAAACTGGGCTTAAAAGTACCTCAAACGTTGGACGAATACACGCAGGCTTTGATTGCCTTTAAAACGAAGGATCCGAACGGCAATGGCAAGGCTGATGAAATCCCATTAAGCTTTATGCACATGCAGTGGTGTAGTGACATTGCTGGCATATTCGGAGCTTTCGGTCTTCCGGATAATTTGGAACATCGGATCGTCCGCGAAGGTAAAGTGATCTTTACCGCTTCGCAACCTCAATATAAGGAAGCATTAAAATATATTCATGATAACTGGTATAAGCAGGGGCTGATTGACCCTGAATCGTTCACCCAGGATGCCGCTCAGTATTTAGCAAAAGGCAAAACACCAGATGAAACGCTCGGCTCCTACGTTTGGTGGGAAGTCGAAGAAGTTGTCGGACCGGAGCGTAGTAAGGATTATGCTCTGCTGCCCCCGCTTAAAGGCCCAAATGGAGATCAAATGGTTGGTCGCAACAACGGCGGAGGACCGGGACGAGGTAGCTTCGTGATTACAAAGGAGAACCGTTATCCGGCAATGACGATGCGTTGGATCGATCAACAGTTTGACCCTTACATGGCGGCTCAAATTCACTGGGGTCCGTTGGATGTCGTATTCAAGAAGGACGAAAAAGGAAAATTGGTGAACCTGCCGCTTCCCAAGGGAGTCTCAGCAGGTGAATTCCGTCAAAAAGTGGCTCCAGGCACAGGAAATCCGGGCGTCATTACTTTCGATGACTTCGGAAAAGTTGTTGATATGGAACCCCGAGCTCAGAAGCGTGCTGATTATCTGGAGAAATATTACACTCCATATATGAAAAAGGAAAACTATCCGAGCATCTTCTTTGAACCGGATGAACTAGATAAAATCAATCGGATTGAGCCAGAACTTATTAAATATGTAAATACCCAAAGAGGCAAGTTCATCGTCGATGGCGACGTAGATGAAAAGTGGGACAGCTATGTGAAGACACTCGAGAAGATGGGGCTGAACGAATTAATGGAGATCTATCAAAAAGGGTTGGACCGATATAATGCAAATTTAAAAAATAAATAATCAAACGATAGGTGGGGAGAAAACTGTGCTTGATGTAATAACCATTGGGGAAGTATTGATAGACTTTACGCCATCAGGTCGTACAGCGGGAGGCAACGAGCAGTTTGAATGCAATCCTGGAGGGGCTCCGGCTAACGTAGCAGCTGCTCTATCCCGTTTAGGAGCTAGAGCGACGTTGATTAGCAAAGTTGGGGATGATCAATTCGGTTCCTTGCTGCACGATACCTTGATGAACGGCGGCATCGACGTGTCTGCGCTTACGTTTACAGATGAAGCCAATACAACGCTGGCATTTGTTCATCTGGATGACAACGGAGACCGATCGTTCAGCTTCTACCGGAAGCCAGGAGCGGATACATACTTGCGCACGCAGGATGTCCCGTTCGATAGGATTGAAAACTGCCATGCACTGCACTTTGGTTCTTTGTCGATGACCCATGAGCCCGCCCGTACGGCAACAAGAGCGGCAGTTGTGAAGGCTAAAGAGGCAGGAGTCCTACTTTCATTCGATCCGAACATCCGGTTTGCTTTATGGGAGAGTAAAGAGGAAGCGAAACAGAATATCATTTGGGGCATGAAGTATGCCGACATCCTGAAAATATCGGAAGATGAGCTCCACTTTATAACGGGTACAACTGATGTGGAAAAAGGCTCGCTAGAGCTGCAACAGCAATTCGGCATCGCTGGGATCTTCGTAACTTTAGCGGAAAAAGGCTGCTATTACCGATTAGCGGGTCATGACGGATATGTGCCGGGTTTTCAAGTAGAGGCCATTGATACGACAGGAGCCGGCGACGCTTTTCTGGGCTGCTTATTATATAAGATACTGAATGCTGGTATTTCTTTGAATCAGCTGACCAAACAGCAAATCATCGGTATGCTAACTTTTGCTAATGGCGGTGGTGCATTAGTAACCACACGGAAAGGGGCTCTTCAATCTATGCCGACGACAGATGAAATTACCCAGATAATCGAGACAAATAAACAGCACGATGATGATAGATTTAGGCCGGGTTTTCATTTTTCACCTCACTCCCACTGGTTGAATGATCCGAACGGATTAGTCTATTACGAAGGAGTCTATCATCTGTTTTATCAACACCATCCTTATAGTAACCAATGGGGACCAATGCACTGGGGTCATGCTGTAAGCCAAGACCTGGTTCATTGGGAGCATATGCCTATCGCTCTGTTCCCGGATGAGCACGGCGCTATTTTCTCCGGTTGCTGTGTGGTTGACTGGAATAATAGCAGCGGACTGTTCGATGGTTCCCATGGATTGATCGCACTCTTCACTCATGCAGACAGCTGTCCGGAGACCGGACAACCTCGCCAGCGGCAAAGCCTAGCTTACAGCAGCGATAAAGGCCGAACTTGGCACAAATATGAGGGGAACCCAATACTCGACGAGCATGATCTGGTCGACTTCCGGGACCCCAAGGTGTTCTGGCATTCGCCAAGTGAATGCTGGATTATGGCTCTTGTTGCTGGAGACCACGTTCGGTTTTATCGTTCCGACAATTTGCGTGAATGGTCGTTGTCAGGCGAATTCGGAAAGAGTGAAGGCTCGCATGACGGAGTTTGGGAATGCCCTGATCTCTTTGAATTGCCGGTTGACGGCAGCGGATGTTCCAAATGGGTACTTATCATAAGCATCGGGGATAATCCCAACTGTCCGGAAGGCTCACGCACGCAATACTTTATCGGAGAGTTCGACGGAAATACGTTCATCAATGACCATCCGGCCGATCATATCCTGTGGCTGGATTATGGCCGGGACAATTATGCGGGGGTCACTTGGTCGGATATAGCTGAGCAAGACGGACGGCGCGTGATCATCGGATGGATGAGCAACTGGAAATATGCCAACCAAACGCCTACCGGAGCCTGGAGAGGCGCAATGACTCTACCTCGCGTCTTATCATTGACCAGCAGAGACGAGGGCGTAGTTCTGACTCAAATGCCTGTCCGGGAAATAGAGCAGCTGCGAAAAGGAACGCTCTGCTGGAATGAGGTCAAGGTTACGCCGGCGGTGCCGTTTACGCAAAAAATGAATGATGTTCTGCTTGAGATTGAAGCGGATATCGACATTCGTTCCGGGGACGAGGTTCATATCAAAATGAAGTCCTCTGGGCAAAGTGAGACTATTATCGGATATGACCCTGTGCGCCAATGGCTATTCATCGACCGTTCAAAATCAGGCCTGACTGACTTCCACCCGTCGTTTGCGTGCAAGCACGGTGCTAGAATGGTTCCGGAGAATGGAAAGATCAAGCTGCATATCTGGCTGGATCGCAACGCGGTTGAAGTGTACGCAAATGAGGGTTTGGTTGTACTGACGGATCAAATATTCCCTGATGCTCCGATGGATCGTATTGAGATAAGTGCGAAAACAGGGGAAGTTGTACTGAACTCGTTTCATATCCATGCTCTTAACTCCATCCATATTCCCAATGGCCCTACGGAGCAGGCATCAAGGAGGGTTGAAGTATGAGCCATGCAACCGATAATCGGGGATTGATCATGTATTGGGCCTTCAATGAAGGAACCGGTACAAGCGCTCTGGAGAGCGTATCCCAAGTCCAGGATAATATCCAGTACGTATTTAACCAAGCGGAGTTTACTAAACCTTGCCCTCCACGGTGGAGACAGGGAGTAATTGGAAATGGGCTCCTGTTCGATGGTTATTCGACTTACATTGCGCATTCGTTCGATGAGGGAAATCAGAACACCGAGCCAGAGTATCGCTCAGCGCTAAGCATTGGAGTATGGGTAGCCCCACGCTCCTATGAATGGGGGGATGATGGCAAATTGTCTGCCATCGTGAACCGCTACAACCTGGATCGCAAGCAGGGTTATCTGCTCGGCATGTTCCGTCACGGTTCCTGGTCCTTCCAAGTCGGGCTGGAAGGAGGGGATTGGAAGGAACTTTGGTCGCCGGACGGCCATGAACTGCCCAAGAATGAATGGTCATACGTGAATGCTGTGTTCGATGGGAACCAAGGGGAAATCAAGCTGTATTTGAACGGCAGTGAAATCGCTTCAGCTGCCGTGCCTCGTGGTTCCCGCCTAGCTGAGGCGGCGGACACGGATCTTCTTATCGGCAAGAATAACCATAGCAGCCTGCTGGCGGAAGTGTTCAGCCTGCACATGTTTAGCGGTATCGTTGATGAACTCAAGATTTATAATCGGGCGCTGAGCGCGGAAGAAGTGGCCGCTTCTTATCGGCATGTGCTGGATACCTTTCACGAAGGTATCCGGCCGCAATTAAACTATGACGAGATCAAGCTGGACCGGACGCCACTGCTGCTTGATCGGCACAGACCGCAATATCATGTTAGCCCGCCAGCCCATTGGATGAACGAACCCCATGCACCGATCTATTTTGACGGGCAATATCATTTGTTCTATCAGCATAACCCGCATGGGCCGTTCTTTCATCAGATCCATTGGGGACATTGGGTAAGTCAGGATTTAGTGCATTGGCGTGATCTTCCCGTGGCCCTGGCACCCGAAAAGGATCAGCTCGCACCAGACGGGATCTGGTCGGGAAGCGCAAGCTATGATGCAGATGGCCTGCCTGTCTTGTTCTTTACGGCGGGCAATGACAGCGCTTCGCCGAATCAGAGCGTGGCGCTTGCCCGAAGCACCTATACCCTTGACGGAAACCCGGATCTGGTTCACTGGGTCAAACATCCGGAGCCGTTGATCGTGCAAAAAAAGGGAATGGGCGCATTTGGGGATTTCCGGGATCCGTTCGTATGGAAGGACGATGACGGCTGGTATGCTCTGGTCGGGTCCGGAATCGAAGGCGGAGCAGCACTGGCATTTGCGTCACAGGATATGCTGAATTGGATATATAAGGGGCCATTTTTTAAAGCGGATATTCAGAAGTTTCCTTACCTTGGACCCATCTGGGAGCTCCCTGTTCTTCTTCCTCTTGGCAGTGACAAGCAGGGAGTGAACAAACATCTCCTGCTTGTCAGCCCTGTGGGGAAGGGAGCGGATGTCGAGGTGTTCTATTGGATCGGGCAACTTGACAAGCAAAATCTTTCGTTCATCCCCGATCAAGAAGAACCTCAATTGATTGACGTCGGGGATTTCCATTTTACCGGACCGAGCGGAATGGTTGATCCGAAGACCGGCAGAAATATCGTCTTTACGATAGCCCAAGGCGACCGGACGTCCGAGATGGAATATAAGTCGGGCTGGGCTCATAACGGCGGCTTGCCGTTAAGCGTGTATTTGAGGGATGACGGACGTCTGGGAATAGAGCCGATTCAGGAGCTTCAATCGCTGCGTGGCGCCAAGCGGCTATCGCTTCGGGACCAGTCATTGGCTGAAACTAATGTACAGCTCAGGGATGTTCGTGGTGACATGCTTGAGATTCAATTGGAATTGGAGCCCGGCAGCGCCAAACAATTTGGAATCAAGGTCCGTTGTACGCCGGACGGAGAGGAAGAAACTCTGCTGTATTATGATTGGAATCAAGCGATGCTCATGGTCGACCGGTCGAAAACGACACTGCATCCGGGAGAAAAGTGCAGAGGGATTCAGGGCGGTAAGCTGGAGCTACTTGGGGAGAATCTGAAGCTTCATATTTATTTGGACCGCTCCATGGTCGAAGCCTATGCAAACGGATTGAAAAGCCTGACAACCCGGGTGTACCCGAGCCGTATGGATGCTTTGGGACTCGAGATTTGGGGAGATGGAGAACCGTTTGTTAAATCCTTGGATATATGGGATATGCAGTCCATTTGGTAAGACGATTGCTTAGGCGCTCCTTACTAATGGGGTCATGCAGCAAATGATCAAGTAACTTCGCTTTTCTCTAATTGGAAACGTTTCATATATTTTCTCCTTTCTTCTTGACTTTCATCTTTGTACTAGGAGAGCATTTCGAAATGAAGTATCGATGTTTGAAAGTGCAAGAAATTTCGAAGGAGGATCTAGAATGAGAAAGGTAAAAATAAGAAAATATTGGATATCAGGAATGCTTATATGGGCTATGGTGCTCCAGCTTGTTATTCCAGGAATCTCCGCAGTAGCCGAATCTAGAACTGTTGCTGGGAACACGCTCATTCCTAAAAATGACGTAGACTCGTCGGTTACGAATGCGGTTTATCAAATCAAGAATATTCCTAAGAATGACGTGGGATTGTCAGTTACGGATTCGGTCTATCAAATCCGGAATCCTGGATTTGAAACAGGAGATTTGACGGGATGGACCGTTGTCAAAGGCAATGCGTTCGGTCCGAATAGCGTGACAGACGAAACGACTTGGTGGGCGGAAAAAATACCGTATAACCAGGAAGGCGCTTATCATTTAAACGGCTGGAAGTATGACGAATCTGCGACAGGTGTACTTCGTTCCAGCACTTTCGAGCTGGGCGGAAGCGGCTGGATCAGCTTCAAGCTTGGCGGTGCGAAGAACCCAGACAAGGTATTTATAAATATTGTGGAAGTCGATACGGGACAAGTTATTGCCCGATACGGAAATAGCGCATTCGCCGACGTTGGCTTCCCGGAGCCTGTGCAGGGCATGCGGCTTGCCAATATGGTGCAATACAAGGCGGATCTTTCCACACAATTGGGCAAGAAACTGTATGTGGAGGTCGTCGATAATGCAACCTCAGATTGGGGAATCATTTTTGCGGACACATTCTCCGTGTACCATGAATCGGAGCCAGCTGAAGGAATGGTTGCAACGGATATCAAGCCAGATTTCAAACGCTATGAAATCGATAATCCAAGCTTTGAAACCGGAAATCTCGATGGCTGGACGGTTGAGGGAGATGCTTTTGAAGTGACCGATGAAGCTCATGCGAGCAAAGAAGGGAACTTCTATGCCAAATCCTCCGTGCAAGGTAAGGGCTCCATCACCTCTAATACTTTCACGCTTCAGGGAACCGGAACAATTAACTTTACTATTTTGGATATCCTCAAACCAGAAAACGCATATGTTGCACTTTACGATGCGAACAGCAACACATTGCTTATGAAAACCGGGAATGTCAACGCGAACGAGAAAATCTCATGGAAAGTGCAAGAACACTACAACAAGAAGCTCTATGTAAAGGTCATCGATCATTCCAATGAAGCCAGCATTGCCGTTGATGGGTTCCAAGCAAGTGGTGTAGGTACCATTTTCTACTTAAACCTTGATGAAGGCGCAGGAAAGAAAGTGTTGGAGAATGTACGCAATCTTAAGCATGATGTGAACTATGTATTTAACAACGCCAGGTATATGGCATCGAAGGATCCAAGATGGACTCCGCGTGGAATAAAAGGCGGTGCCTTGTTGTTTGATGGATACTCGAATTATATTGAGGTCAATGCAAAGGATACTGTGCCTGTAAGCGACGCGTTAACCATCGAAGCTTGGGTTGCACCGCGGAGCTATGAATGGGGAGACGGAAACAAGCTGTCTGCGATCGTAAACCAATCCGATCAGGATAAAGCGGAAGGCTTTTCTCTTGGAATGTATCGGCACGGTACATGGTCGATGCAAGTAGGCATTGGCGGCCAGTGGATTCAGGTATGGGTAAAGGATCACCCGTTGGAAAAATACAAGTGGAATTATGTGGCCGCTACTTTCAGTAAAGAAGATGGAAAGATTAAGTTATATCTAAACGGTGAGGAAGTGGCTTCCCAAGCAACCCCCGTCAACGTTCCGATCACACCATCTACCGAAAGCATGATCATCGGTAAAAATAATAAACCTGTAGAGTTAGCAGGGTTGTTCTCCTTCAATATGTTCAGCGGACTCCTAGATGAAGTGAGGCTGCATAATAAAGCCCTTACGAACCAGGAGATACTTGCTGGATATGAGAGCGTGAAGGCGCTTCATGGAGGTTCGATTCCGAAAATTCAGAATGCGGACATTGATGAGGATCCAAGTGTGTTTGACGGAGATCAGCACCGGCCCCAGTACCACGCGATGCCTCCGCAAAACTGGATGAATGAAGCACATGCACCGATTTATTATAACGGCAAATACCATTTATTTTATCAGCATAACCCGCAAGGTCCATTCTGGCATCAAATCCACTGGGGGCATTGGGTGAGTGACGATATGGTGAACTGGGAAAATGTAAGACCTGCTCTTGCGCCCGAAGCGGGCACCCTTGATCCGGACGGCACGTGGTCAGGCAGTGCAGCGTATGATCCAAACGGCAACCCCGTTCTGTTCTATACCGCCGGCAACGACTCCCTGTCGCCGAACCAAAGAACCGGGCTGGCAACTCCGGCGGATTTGTCCGATCCCTATTTGGAAAAATGGGTGAAATATCCTAAACCAGTAACGGAGCAGAACGGAAAAGGCATCCACAACGAGTTCCGCGATCCGTTTGTATGGTACGACAAAGAGGTGGACAAGTGGTATCAGCTAGTGACATCTGGTCTTCCAGACTTCAGCAGCGGCACAGCTTTGGTGTATGTATCCGATGATATGTACAATTGGGAATATAAGGGGCCGTTATACGTTAGTGACAGAAGCCGTTATCCGGAGTTGGGGACGGTATGGGAGCTACCAGTGTTATTGCCGTTAGGCACGGATAGTACGGGCAAGCAAAAATATATTTTCATGGTTAATCCCCATGAAAAGCCGGAGCATGTTCCTCCAGCGAACGATGTGCAAAGAGATGTTGAGGTCTTTTACTGGATCGGGACCTGGGACCGGGATAACTTTAAATTTATTCCTGATCAGGAGGCACCCTCCAAAATGGATGTAGGTGACGGCTATTTAACCGCAGAGAGCGGTCTGGTCACACCTGACGGAAGAACGGTCGTATTCTCCATGGTGCAAAATGTAAGAACACCGCAAGCCGAATATCAATCCGGATGGGCTCATAATTTATCTTTGCCGGTTTCCCTAAGCCTCGACAAGCATGATAAATTGCATATCGAACCGATTAAAGAACTGCAGAGCCTTCGAGGGAAAAAATGGGTTGATTTTTCGGACAAAAATTTGGAGAGTGCCAATCAATTGATTAAGAATGTAAAAGGCGACATGCTAGAGATTGTGATGGAAATTGATCCGCGTGAAGCCCAAAAATTTGGTCTCAAGGTGCGACGCTCGGAAAAAGGCCAAGAAGAGACGCTCATTTACTACGACAAGAAGAACGGGACATTTAACGTGGATCGAACCAAGAGCAGCATTGATCCGGATGTGCGTGTGGACGGCATTCAAGGAGGATATGTAGATCTTGACGGAGAGAACCTGAGACTTCATGTCTTTCTCGATCGCTCGGTCGTTGAAGCTTTTGCAAATTACAAGAAAAAGCTGACAACTCGTGTCTATGTAGGCAGATTCGACTCCTTGGGCTTGCAGATCTGGGCCGATAGCGATATCACTGTCAAATCCATGCAAGTATGGGATATGAATTCCTTAACGGGTAAACCGGCTGCTCCGGTCTATGTACCCGATAACTGGGATAACTCCGTGTATACAAATATTACGGATCTACCTAACCATGACTTTGCTACAGGCGACTTAACAGGATGGATGACGGAAGGAGACGCCTTCCAGAATGTCCATGTGACCAATACCCAATTCTTCTGGG
The DNA here is from genome assembly GCF_038592955.1 of Paenibacillus sp. FSL H8-0168. Classification (NCBI taxonomy): domain Bacteria; kingdom Bacillati; phylum Bacillota; class Bacilli; order Caryophanales; family Paenibacillaceae; genus Paenibacillus; species Paenibacillus sp. FSL H8-0168. The sequence continues at coordinate 2,985,177 of NZ_CP151948.1, forward strand.
ACACCATTTATTTTAACCCGTCGCATAAAATTCCGGGCGGCTACCATTTGTGGGGCTTCAACGAGCAAGCCGGCGGCGACAGCTTGACAGGAGCGCTAAGATCTCAAAATTTCGTCCTTGGTGGGAACGGTAAGATCAACTTCCTTATCAGCGGCGGCCGGGATATAGACCGTCTGTATGTTGCGCTAGTTCGGGCGTCGGACGGCAAAGAGTTATTTAAAGAGACAGCGACCAATTATGAGGAATATCAACGGAAGATTTGGGATGCGTCGGATTATATCGGCGAGGAGCTTTACATTAAGGTGGTTGACCACTCCAAAGGCGGGTTTGGACATATTAACGTCGATGATTTCAACGTACCTGTTCAGGTGAAGAAGAAGACCAACAACTGACCTTGTCAATACAGAACACCCGTGAGTCCTGCAGTCACTCCAAGCAAACCGAATAGTCAGAGCAGCTTGCCATTCGAAATGGCAAAGGAGAACGGCAGGTACTTGTAAAACGAAGCTGAACCAATTTTATTTGGATGGGAGATAAAAATGTATTTAATTTAATGATTCGGTGTATCAAAATGGATATTTCAAAACAAGTTGCTATTGTCAGCGGTTCAAATCGAGGTTTAGGCAAACATCTAGCTCTTGAACTTTAGCAAGAGGAGCTAAAGTATACGCTGGTGCGAGGAACCCAGAATCAGTCGATCTGCCTGGTGCTATTCCACTACAACTCATATTACTGATCCGAAATCTGTGGTAGCTGCAGCAGAGATCGCAGGGGATGTTACCCTTCTAATTAACAACGCTGGTTCAGCAACGGGTGCTTCTCTGCTCACAGGTGAGCTGGATGATATTCATTTGTAATTCGACACTCATGTTTCTGGTACACTTTCAATGATTCGCACGTTCGCACCAGTGATTGAGAAGAATGGAGGGGGTTCGATTCTGAATATCCTATCCGTATTATCTTGGATCAATATAGGCGAAGGAGGGACATATTCAGCTGCAAAATCTGCTCAATGGGGAGTAACTGTTACCCGATATGTTATGCAATTAGAAGTAGTGGCAAGGCCATTCCTTTTGAGGTGGACTAGAATGGCTGGCTGAAGGAGCAATCCTGAACATACATTTGGTCCGGATGGCGAGATTTTATGTGCTGGCTGATTAGGGGGTAGCCTTTATCCTTCATCTAATTCAGACTTCTCCCCATATTCTTTACCGAATTCCTCCATCTTCTTTAGGACAGGCAGCAGTTTGTTTCCTTTCTCTGTCAGCGAATATTCGACCCGTGGCGGAACTTCCGGATACACATCGCGCTGAATAATTCCGTCGTCCTCCAGCTCCTTGAGTTGCTTGGTGAGCGAGCCTTGCGACAAGCCTCTCAGGAAATTTTTTATCTCGGTAAACCGGCGTCTTTCCCCTTCCAGATACCAGATAATGAAATATTTCCATCGCCCCGAAAGTACATTTTGCGTAAAGGCTATTGCGTACATATTTCTTTTTTTATCAATAAACTCTTTTTCAAATCCTTCATTACATACCCTCATGATATCGCTCCCAGTCTAAAAGTACAAAAATATGTACTACGTTCATTTAAATTGCCTTCTTTGCAAATGAAACGTATGGACTTATGATAGTGCCAAGGCTGCTAACTAATTAGCAAGCTAATGATTATTGTAACATAACCCGGAGAGCAGACCAATTAAGCTTTACAGTATTATGCCAATAATGGTGCTAAAGAGAGGATAATAATTATGAAAAATCGTGTAACAGAAATTCTTGGTATTGAAAAGCCCATTTTACAAGGACCTATGAGTTGGATTACGAATGCTGAATTTGTTGCTGCCGTGAGTAATGCGGGTGGTTTAGGGATTCTTGGTCCGAATGCCGGTCAAACGACAATTACAACCTCTCCAGAGGAAACCGCAGAACGTATGCGCCGCGAGATTCGTAAAACAAAGGAACTGACGGATAAACCATTTGGTACAACTTTGATTACTGATGCAGATATGAAGTTCACTTGGCCAATTTTAGAAGTTGTCATTGAAGAAGGTGTTCAAGTTATTCTTCTTAATGGTGTTGAAGGAACATTGACTGAAAAGATCATTACCCCATTAAAGGAAGCGGGCATTAAGATTGTTTATCGTCCTTTGACTCCAACGATCGAAGATGCAAAGGCTGCTCAAGCTATGGGTGTTGACGTTTATGTTGTTACTGGATTTGATGAGGGTGGAACATTGCCAACAAGTATCATTGGTACGTTTACAATAACTCCTATGATCGTTGATGTGCTTGATATTCCAGTTATCGCTGCTGGTGGAATCGGTGATGCTCGCGGTGTTGCCAGCGCCTTTGAATTGGGGGCAGAAGGTGTCTTTTTAGGAAGCCGTTTTATTCCTACTGTTGAAAACCCCGCAGCACAATCAGTAAAGCAAATGATAGTGGATTCATCTGCAGCAGATTTGTTGTTGTACCGTACTTTACCAGCTTACTACCGTTCGTTGCCTACACCGTTTGCTGAAAAATTGGTGGCTATGGATAACCAGGGCGCATCTCGTGAAGAAATTGCTAAGGTTGGGGGTAGTTCAAGTGTAATCCGTATCGGTATGCTTGAAGGTAACGGCGAAGGTGGTATTATCACTGTTGGTACTGGAATTACCCCAATCAAAAAGATCCAAACTGTACAAGAAGTGGTTGATGAGTTGGCAGCTGGTATTAAGTAAAACGGAGACCCATCCTTTGAATAATACGCTTGAATTACTTTAAAATCATACCTCTGTTCGTTCTTATGCGAATAAACCCTGACGGCGGAACAACGGGAGGCCATCTTTAAGGCAGCTAATCAAACGAATTTACCTAAATATGTGATTCCGTTGGTGGGGCTATGTATCGGTATTCCGTCGGGAGATAAGCCTGCTCTTAAGCCGCGGTTACCTCTAATCCATGGTATTATTTGAAAACCAGTATCAGCCACTCGATAAAGAGTAATTAGAGCCGTCTATGATAATATCAGACTGAAGTATTATGAAGGCCGTCCTATTAAAGCTCCGTTCACCGAATGATTGGATATATTAACTTGGTTACAAGAATGGTATTATTTACACTGCGATGAAGATTGAGAGCATCAAGAACGAATAAAATAACAACGCTTGATAATCCAGGATGGCAAATTTAAATTAATTTAAAAGAAACAGAACTAGAAACAAAAAATTTAATGCGCTTATAATAGAGAGAAGCGATGATGACTGGATTCACTGCAATATCGAGAGCAGTTTATTTTCTGCAGGGGGCCCAGGAAATCTAGGTGAAATGCTATCTATATGCTATAGATGGGTAAAGTTAGATTAATACTCGGTATCGCAGAGAATGATAAAACAGATGTTAAGCCTTAGAACTTTTTAACCCATGCTTAGGCGGGTTTTCTTAACTGTGGAACTAAGCTAGCTCAAGATAAAGCAGAAGCCAAAAGACTTTGGGTTGAACGTGTGCTGAAAAAAAAACAAAATTCTCCTGTACATCGACACAAAGTTACCTACCAAAGAAACCCTTAATTTTTAGAGATTTTTCTGTTTTTAGTAGGCAACTTTGTGTCATTATTTCGTGACACAAAGTTGCCTACTTGACTGGGAAATGACACTAAGTTACCTACTTGACTGGAAAAGTAAAAGTCTTATGCAATAGCATTACTGATACAGCTATGCTTATCTGTTCAGAAACAAACTTTAGAAGATGAATAACGCTTTTCCAACAAACGTTTACATGAAAAAATCCGTTCGATACTTTTTTAGAATTCGACAGAAAGTTTGTTACCTGTCAACCAGAGGTCGTGTTAATCTGTCGGATTTCCCCGTCAAAATGGGCCTCCTCAAAAATTCAGAAGCAGAACACATCCGCAAAAAAGACTCAAACCGTATAGGTTTGTTCAACAAACTATCTATACACCTTCTAGGTGTTATGAAACCGCTGGGCGATTTCACGGAAGAAGATATAGCGTTAGCGGATGTAATGCGTCCGAACGACAAACGTTATAACGCCAAGTGTTTAAAGGACATTCTTTTTGAGCTTGGATATTCGGATGAACCAGGAAGACGTAGGCAAAGAATACTGTTTGACGATTGCTGTGAGCATCCAAAGTGGGGGGATATCGCACGTGAGTTTCGCGAGCATTTAAAACGAAGTAATTCGCTAGACTATTATATTCGTAAAGCGGGCAGTGCTTTGCATAAATTTTTCAAATGGCTTGACCAGCACGGGGAGTCGGATGCTTCATCTCTCGAGTATGAAGATTTTCTCGATTTGTTTGATTACATTTCAAAGAATAACGATGGAGAGGAGTTTTCAGCTAAGTATACCGGGAACAATCTTCTACACATAAAGTTATTCTTTGATTGGGGGAAAGGTTCTCATACATTTTTTCCAACATACGTTGACTGGCCCAGTGATTTATATTCTGGAATTCATCGTGAGGCCCAAGAAGAAACATATTCCGGTGATGGCCTCGCTTTTGATGACCCAAACTTCCCGATGCTCATGAAGGAAGCAATTGAAAATTATCATCCCGAAGATGATGTTGAAGTTTTATGTCGCGCTTTTTGGTTAATTATTGCCTCATCACCGGTGCGTAAAACGTATCTGCTCAATCTTCAGGCTGAAGAGTGTGTGCTGCCATTGCCTAATGCTCCATCAGCGGTAGGATTATACAGCCCATATTCAGGTATTGAGAAAGCTAAACATCGTAACGGCCAATTTCCTATAATTGATTCTGCAGGTCTTAGAGCGGTCGAATTTTTACAGAAAAGATCGAGCGATAAAGCCTTCCGACCGATACGGAACGAAAGAGCGGATGCATCGTATGTGCATCTTTTTCAATTGGATAAATATCCCTGGATTTTGAATGAAAGACAAATATATAGGTTTTTTGACAAGATAGCAGAATTTATTGGACATGGAGATAAAAAAGGGAAGGCTCATGGTTACAGACACTATCTCATAACTCACATTGCAATCGAAACCGGGAACAGTGAGTTAGCACGACTTGCTGCAGGTCATGAAAATCAAACCATGCTGAATCGATACTTACGAAGTAATCTCTCCCGTCAAGCATTGTTATTTGCTACTATTAAGAAATATCAGGATGGTGAGATTGCGGGACGGTTTATTTGGCGAATCTTCGAAGCACTTGCCAGCGAACAAACTGAGCCTGACGAATTGATAAAAGCTTTGGGATCTGAAGAGCTATCTTTAGATGAATTCTTTGCAAAATTCGGGCTTCCAGCTCCTACAGGTGTAGGAAGATGTTTAATACAGGGGGCTTGCCTTTTTGAGGCAAAGTGTTTTTCCTGTCATCATTTCGCCATACGAAAAAGTGAAGCAGCACAGGCATTTCATACTTTGGCCAGATTAACCAAGGACATGTGGAACATGATGCGAGGCAGTCGGGATTTTACAACCAAAAACGCCAAGGCGGCCGGATTAGCTACGCAAATAGCGTTGCTTGGGGACATGATTCGGCATTTCGGCTATAGTGACGAACAGATTCAAATAGAGGTTATCAGTCGACTAGTCTGAGCTTAGATTGGAAAGAGGTGAAATCGTGTCGCAAATATTAGCTTGGCAATCCCTGAGATTTGGACCCATTACTGTAAGGCGAAAGGGACAATTCGAGAGTAGAGAGCATCTGACAAGATCGGAGTATGAACAATACAGATCGGCAGAGACTTGGGGACGGGTTGAACCTATTTTATCAAGCTCCTTAACGGATTTGGTACAACCCACAATATTTTTCAAGTTACCCGGCACCCAAAGAGATTACGTATTACTGCTTGCCTTTTTACAACGGATCAGTTTGCCTTTAGAGATCGTATTTCCAACCAAGACCGAATTCAATAAATTTCCTTTTCCCGAGTTACCGAATTTTGAGTACTTTGATGCGCTTTACGATAAATACTATCCGGTATTGTATCCGATGGATAGCGAAAAACAACTACAAAAGGCAAAGAAAAGGATTCCTTTGCTTCGAACTGTAGTTTGCTTATGGTTCGCAGGTTACGCCCTTAAGGAAGGGTTAGAGGGTAATCATATTATTACTTCCTCTGTATTAGCAAAAGCAAGTAAGATCGCTAAATATCATAGAAGTAGTTTAACCCTCCTAGGTAAGATGTTAGCTAAAGAAACAGATTCCTTGATTGAAAATAAACCGGTCATACCTTGCGATGAAGCGGAAAGAAGTCTCTGGATAGCCGCGGGAATATATCCAACCCAAACGCCGTTTGAGGAGAGTCTCTATACCTTTGCATTTTCTTACTTGAGGCAACGTGTGAATGATTCAATAACTGATGATTATTACGACGATGAAGAAAATTTACTTTTCAGATACGGTAAAAAAACTATCAGCATAAATTATTGGAAAGCGATAGTCAAGTACATCCGGTATTTTGCAATCAAATGTCGATCAAAAGGTCTTACTGACATAAGCGAGAATTCAATATCAGAAGTATACACAGAGATTTTTGGCCAGATGAAGGGACAAGAAGATAAGACGTTTTTCCGAGTGGCGCTTCGACATTGGCTTAGGTGGCTTATAAGAACTACAAATGCTTCATACAACATAGAACGGATTATGCCAAGACCTAGACGTGTTATGTCAAAAGATCATGGACGAGTATTTAGTATGTCCAAAGCTTATATTCTTGTGCAGACCTTAATGAACGATCAAACTCCTTTAATTAACGAGAACATTCTGATGAACTTTCGTCATAGGCGGGCTTGCCTGTTGATGTTATCAACTGCAGCAAGGCCTCATGAAATAGTTAATTTGCTTCAGAATGCTTTATTTATAGATTCGCAGGATAATTCCTGGATTCGTTTTCACAAAACCAAGACCATTCGCAATCAACCCGATCGAAACGGCTATGAATGGGTTCATCACGCTCTAGTGAAGAGCGATGCTGCAAGATGGTTTAACGAATTGATTCATTTTGCCCCATCAGAACCTATATTTTTTCCAAGAGAGTGGGGTGGGGATGGCCTTACGGAACTTCGTTTACTGGCTTCAAAACATAATGATGGCCCTATACGAACTAGCGGACTGTATAATTTTTTAACTCGCATTCAATCGAAGTTATGGCCTGAACTTAGGAAGCCATATTTCACACCCCATAATCTAAGAGCGCTCCATCTTACTTATCGGCGTATCTTAGGAGACAATGATGAGCTACTAGAGAGGCAGGCCGGACATAGTCATCCTTCCTCAAAAAAGCCTTATACGGAAACAATGCCTGCAGAAGAAGTTGCAAAGTTTGGTCATCTACTTCAAAAAGGCGTTTGGAGAAAGAAACCGGAAGGGGAGGATGCTGATAAGACAGAAGGGGCTGGAATTTCGTCTACTGAATATGTAGCCATTGATGAGATAACCGAAATTTCATCTAAGTTTGAGGTCACGCCTCAAAAGCTAGATGAAGCATATAAATTAACCCAGAAAATTATAGAGGAATCACCACGTTTCCAAGGTAAAGTTATTGATTTGGAAGATGAGTTACACGAGGTTAACGTAGGTGGTTATACGCATAATTGTAATGCACATGTCTTGCTAAACTGTGGTCATACACCCGGGCATTGTAGAGCATGTGATGATTATAGTCCTGATGAGGGTACAGAAGATGCGCACAAGGCCGACATATTTCGTGAAATGTTGCATTATTACTATTGTCTCGATGCAGAGAAAAATTTCAAGTCCACAGGACAACGAAAAATGGTTTTTCAGAAGGCTGAGGATATAAAGGAACGGTTGAACAAAACAGAAAGAAGTCTCTGGGTAAATAAATTTAAAATGCCGCCAAATGAGGCGAAAAAACTGCATTCATTGCTCTTTAAGAAAGCAAAGGCATACTTTCGTGAACAGTCTAAAGAGAAGCCTAATCCAACTAATGCAGAAGTGCTTTGTTATATTTTAAGTGGGGAGTTAAAGTAAATTGGCTCGTCCGGTTTCTTTCAGTAGCAGCGACTTGGCATGGGAATGTGCACAAGTAAAAAGAAAGCTTTTAAATGATGTCAAAAAGGGGCGATTATCGCGTCTTTCAAAATCAGATGTGTACGATATGATTGCAAAACGCCCGCGAATCAGATTGAAAAGCTCGCGAATGTTGTGGACGGGTTCCTATAAGGAATATTTGGAAAAATGGTTCACCAAATTGAATGAGGAAATACAATTAATCCTAGACTCGGCCTCTGAAGGAGAACCAACGATTACAAGTCCTGAGATTGTAGCCCAGGAGCACCGGGAATTGCAAGCCAAGGTTACTCATTTACACAGCTTATAAGTACGTATAAAGATGCTTTGGACGAATTACGCATAGAGAACGGACAGTACCGAGAATTAATCAGCCAGCGTTTCGGAGATATTGACTTATTCTAATGATCCTGAATGTCCCGTGTACTGATACCCTTCGCATACATATGTGCTCCTCAATGCCGGTCACATTCGTTTGATTTTTCTTCACGACTACAGGTTCAAATTCTACATCACCGTATTCGGAGGTTACGGTTTTCTTACTGTTGTAGCCGTCGCGGCTGTTTCTCGTTTGTTTGTTTTTACATCATGTTTCTCATAACCGGGATGCGTATCCAGTTCGGCTTCTAATGCTTCTTGAAGTACATCTGCAAATAATTCCTTTAATGTCCATTGAATATCTTCTGCCGATTGAAAATTATGCTCTTTTACGAATTGACGTAATTCTTGTTTTGACAATAATCCGCTTCAGGTCACCATGTGCTTATTCCTCCAACTTTGATCTAGTAGTCAGTATTGACAAATTTATCTCAGTTGAAGTAAAGATTATGTCCAAACTAAATTGTTACTTCAAGCCTTGTACGGAATTGAATTACAAATGGGTGAATCTCTCCCGGAGCGACTATTCTTTGGTGTGACGGTTCACTCGCAATTAATGAAAGCAGGCCGCGTGATAGATTTGAGGGCTGAACGCATTCTTATCATTGGAAATAAAACTGTATTTCATGAATATATCCAATCGTTATCGAGAATTGGTAATTTGTTAGAGAAGAAGATCATTGTTGTTTATCTTGGAGGTTTTCCAGGACCGGATAAACGATTTTTTCTTCGGCAAATCCAAGATAAATTTGATAAAAATGGTCTTCAGATTGAAGTTCAGTTTTGGGGCGACATCGATTGGGGAGGGTTCCAAATATTCCGGCATTTGCAAAAATCAGTGTTTCCACAACTACGACCCTATCGTATGGATAAGACTACTTTCCATCAGCATTTGGATTGGGCAGAAACCTTCACTGCAGATTATCAAGTCAAATTGGAGCAGCTACTGGAAAACACGGATAATTCCTAGTTTCACGGATTAATTCGAGAGATGTTGTGTACGGGCAAGCGTTTAGAGCAAGAAGCTATACTATTATAAACTGTATTTCAGCCACTGGTTGTTGCCGAATTCTATAAGATTCGTGGTAATACTTTGTATTGACAGTGTATTTCACAATAGCCGCGACTTTTGCGGCTTTTTTCATTTATTGTTATTAGTTGTTTTCTTGGACTGGGACAAAAATCAAAATTGAGCCTTCTATTTTTACCATAAAAATGCAAGTAAATCCGTAACTGGCCGATCAAGGAAACAAGGTTGTTACCAGGTTGGTGTAGAGCAAGGTAACGTCTGGGTATCTTGGCGGCTTATTTAAATGGGGGATGAAGAGCCAGTTGCAGACTACATTCTCAGTTTCCGGCTACAGCAAGCGATCAAAGCGTGATCGTGTGCTGACACCGGCGGTAAGCTTGTCCCTAGACACCAACAATAAACAGCACGCGATTCTCCAAGACCATGACATCTTCTTTTATTTATTCTTTGTACCCCCGGTTGTTTCAAAAATGTCATTTGTAATCCGATAAATCATGCTGATTTCCTCTAAGCTTTTTTGAATTAGCAGTTCCTGAAGCAGTTGAATGACGGTCATTTTATTTGAACGTATGCTGTCTAGTTGAATATTCTCCAATCTTAGTAACTCCAGCATCGTCACATTATCCTCTTCTCCTAAATTCCGCCTTTTGGAGGCGCGAAAAAGATGAGAGTTCTAAAGTTAGAACATGTAGGTGTTCTAACACATAACGAACATTGTTCTTTACGAACAATGTTCGTTATGGTATAAATATTGTATGAACGTCCAAATACTGCATATGCGGTAAATGATACAGTAACATATAGTGGAAGTACTTATACCTGTCTTCAGGCACATACTTCCCTTGTAGGCTGGGAACCATCCAATGTTCCTGCTTTATGGAAGAAAGGCGGCAGCGGAACTACGCCACCTACAACACCCCCAACAACGCCACCAACAGGTCCTTCAGTAACAAAGCCTTCCGAAGTTCCAAGCCACATATGGACATACACAATGAATGCGGGCGATAAATTCGGTAAAGGCGGAGATTTTGCTTTATTGCTGAGTGCTGTGATCAAAAAGGAAAGCAGCTTTGGAGCAGGCTTACCAGGCAGTCCATCAGCCGGCGACGGATTGATGCAGGTAGAACCAAACACACGTAATGCTTATTTATCTCAATTCAGCTCAAAATTTGGCCGTGCTTATAATCACGGCAGTGAACAAGATCAGGTATGCTTGGGCGGACTGATTTTAAATGAAAAGATTACTAGATTCGGCAACATATATAATGGCTTATTACACTATAACGGAGGAGATAACTGGTATCCGGGAGCTACAGACTCTTATGGCCGTCCTATTCTGGCCAATCAATATGCAGATGCAGTTTACGCTACTTATAAGGGCTATGGCGGTAAGAACTAAGATGTTATTTATTTTCCACCCTTGCAGGTTTTACAATCCTACCGTACATGTACACCCAGTTTTGTAAGTAATACCGGGAGTGGGCGGGGGAGGACAAAGGCAACGATGCACATCCACCACAAGCCGGGAGAGAACATGGATGTGCATTGGGCCGGAAAAATAAACTGAAGTTAGTGTTTAAACACTAACTTCAGTTTAAGGGAGGAATTATGAGTATGGAAATTTTTGAGCAGTATGAATCCAACGTAAGAGCATATTGTAGAAACTTCTACGATGTGTTTGACCGGGCTAAAGGTGCACTGATTTATTCAGAATCCGGAAAGAAATTTGTTGATTTTTTTGCAGGAGCAGGAGCTTTAAATTATGGACATAACAACGAATACATCAAACAAAAGATACTCGCTTATCTTGAATCGGACAGTATTACTCATGGGCTTGATATGTACACAAAAGCGAAACGTGAATTTATCGAAAAATTCTCGCAGATCATATTGGAACCCCGAAAGTTAAACTATAAAATTCAATTTTGCGGGCCTACAGGTACAAACGCTGTAGAAGCATCGCTGAAGCTTGCCCGAAAGATCACTAAACGGACTGGTATATTTGCGTTTATGGGAGGATTTCACGGAATGTCGCTGGGGAGTCTGGCTGTTACCAGCAACATTCAGAAAAGATCTTCCTCCGGCATAGCATTATCCGATGTTACCTTTTTCCCATACTCCGAGAGTCCAATTGACTCATTCGATACTATTGAATACATGGAAGCCGTTCTAAACGACGGTCACTCGGGAATCGAAAAACCGGCGGCTATTATATTTGAAACCATTCAGGCGGAAGGCGGCGTAAATATAGCTTCACCCGAATGGATGCTCAGGCTGAGGGAACTTAGCGACAGACACGGTATTCTACTGATTTGCGATGACATTCAGGTTGGCTGCGGACGCACCGGACCGTTCTTTTCATTTGAACGTGCCGGGATGATCCCTGATATTGTACTGCTTTCCAAGTCAATCAGCGGGTATGGCCTTCCCATGTCTATTCTGCTGATGAAACCGGAACTTGATGTCTGGAAGCCTGGTGAGCATAACGGTACGTTCCGGGGAAACCAGCTTGCTTTCATTGGAGCTACAGCTGCGTTGGAATATTGGGAAATGAATAATTTGGAACAGTCTGTGAAATATAAGGAAGCATTTGTAAGAGAATATTTAACCAAGCAGATTTTGTCATTACATAAGGGCCTGACCATTCGGGGTGCAGGTTTGATTTGGGGTATTGATTTTTCCAATGTGGAGGATGAGCGAATCACGCAAAAAGTAGTAGAGGAATGTTACCAAAACGGTTTAATCATCGAAAGCGCAGGAAGAAAAGACAGTGTTATAAAACTTATGCCTCCGTTAACCATCGAGCTTGAACTTTTGCAGCAGGGTTGTTCAATTATCAGACAAGCTATTCAAGAGAATATAAATAAAGTATTGGAGGTCGAAAGTTATGGATAAAATCGCCATTATAGGAATAGGATGCCGTTTGCCAGGAGGAATAAGGGGGCCTGAGGAGTTCTGGGAAGCATTGACTGCGGGAAAAGATATGACTTCCGATTTACCCGAAGGCCGCTGGGATTTAGAAAAGTTTTATGATCCTGACAAATCAAAGCCAGGCAAGCATTACACCTGTCATGGTGGATTTTTAGATAAAATAGATGAGTTTGACCCTTTGTTTTTTGGTATTTCTCCAAGGGAAGCGGCCTTTCTTGATCCACAGCAAAGACTGATGCTGGAGACATCATGGGAAGCAATGGAAGATGGAGGCTTGGATCCGGCCAAGCTAGCAGGAACCAATACCGGTGTCTTTGTAGCGGGCTTCACCCTTGACTATCAAGCAATACAATTTAAAAACGAATCGGTTGAAAGTTTAGATACACATTCGGCAACGGGTATGATGATGACAATGTTGTCCAACAGGATTTCATATATATATGATTTCAGAGGTCCAAGTTTGTCTGTAGATACAGCGTGTTCGGGCTCTTTGGTTGCAACACACCTTGCATGCGGGAGTTTATTGAATAATGAATGTAATCTCGCAATAGCAGGCGGAGTAAGTGTTATAGCTACACCTGAGTATACCATAGCGGAAAGTAAGGGTGGTTTTTTATCTCCCGATGGACGGTGCAAAACTTTCGATTCCAGTGCAAACGGTTATGCAAGAGGAGAAGGAGCCGGCGTTGTGGTTTTAAAACGCCTGTCAGATGCTATCGAAGACGGAGATAGGATTTATGCCGTAATAAGTGGATCGGGTGTAAACCAGGACGGCCACACAGACGGGATTACTGTTCCAAACGGGCAGGCTCAGGAAAACTTAATGAAGGAGGTATACAAAAAGGCAGGAATATCACCTTCAGATATAACATATATTGAAGCTCACGGCACCGGCACTCCGGTTGGAGACCCTATTGAGGCTAATGCAATAGCACGAGTGGTTTCAACAGACAGGCCAAAAGATAAAAAGTGTATTGTCGGATCTGTTAAGACAAACATTGCCCACCTTGAGGCCGCTGCAGGAGTTGCCGCACTGATAAAAGCTTCACTAATCATAAAGCATAAGCAAATACCTCCACATCTGCACTTTAAGAATCCAAACCCTAAAATTCCCTTTGACGATTTATGTATACGAATTCCTCAGACCCTGGAGCCTTTGCCGCAACCCGCATTGGTTGGCATAAATTCATTCGGTTTTGGAGGAACAAATGCCCATATCCTCTTGGAGGAAGCTACAGATCTCCAAAAAGAGGGTACTCCTGAAGTTAATGTAAATACCGGATGGCCATATATGATTCCCATATCTGCGCGCTCAGAAAAGGCGCTAAAAAACTATGCGCAAAAGTATGTTGATTTTATTAATGGAAGTGGAGAAAGTATTTCTTTATATGATATTGGAAGCATGATGAGCAAAAAGCGCACCCATCATGACTATAGACTAGCGGTTTCGGCATCTTCAAAGGAAGAACTTGCAGGAAACCTGGAAGCGTATATTAAAGGACAAGCACGCCAGGGGATGTCTGCGGGAAATGTTGAGGCAGGAAAGTACAATAAAGCTGTTTTTGTATATACAGGTATGGGGCCCATATGGTGGGCTATGGGCAGACAGCTCCTTGAAAAAGACCCTGTGTTTAGAAATATGATAGAAAAATGCGATAAACTTACACGTCAGTATGCTGGATGGTCTCTACTGGAGGAACTTCTCGCCGATGAGGAGAATTCACGTCTGGACCAGCCCCAGTTTGCTCAACCTGCCAATTTTGCTGTTCAGGTGGGTTTGACTGAAGTATGGAAATCCTTGGGTATTATACCCCATGCGGTGGTAGGACACAGTGTTGGAGAAGTGGCTTCTACATATGTTGCAGGAATTTACAGCCTTGAAGATGCCATGTTGGTAAGTATTCACAGAAGCCGTGCACAGCAAAAAGCAGTAAACAAGGGCACAATGCTGGCGGTAGGTTTACCAGAAAAAGAAGTTGTGGCCCTGCTGGATGAGAACATAAAAGGTGTTTCAATGGCAGCAATCAATAGCCCAAATTCGGTAACTTTGTCAGGTGATCCTGGTGCCCTTGAGCAGATCCAAAAACAGTTGCAGGATAAGGGGGTTTTTGCGCGGCTTTTAAAGGTCAATGTAGCGTATCACAGTTACCAAATGGAACCATATGAGCAGGAGCTATTGGAGGCATTAAAAGGAATAAAGTCCCAGCCTGCCGGGATACCGATATATTCCACGGTTACAGGGAAAATGCTGACGGGTACAGAGTGTGATGGACATTACTGGTATAAAAATGTAAGAGAGCCGGTACGTTTTGAAGCAGCAATGTATGAAATGATTTCGTTGAATTATAACTTATTTATTGAGGTGGGCCCTCACCCTGTTTTAGCAGCTTCTATTTCTGATTGTCTGTCAGCTAAAAACGTTGAAGGTAAGAAGTTGTTCTCTATAAAAAGAAATGAAAACGAACAGGTTTCAATACTGGAGAACTTAGGGAATCTATATGCACTGGGATACCCTATAGATTGGAACAAGATTTACCGGTACCAAGGTGAGTTTGTAAGTCTCCCTCTTTATCCATGGCAATGGGATAAATACTGGATGGAAACGCAGGAATCAAGTGAATTTAGGCAGGGAAAAAATAAGCACAAGTTTTTAGGACGCCGTTTGAAAACTTCCAGCCCTATATGGGAGATTGAACTTAATACTACCTATATGACGTATCTTTCTGATCATAAAATACAAGGTATAGAAGTTTTCCCCGGAGCAGGGTATGTAGAGCTGGGAATGGCTTGTGCCAGAAGCTATTTTGGAGAGGGTTTTTATACAGTTGAAGATATAAAGTTTGAAAATGCTTTATTTTTAAATCAAGGAGTATCACCTGTGGTGCAGGTGGTTTTGGATCCAAAAACCGCAAAATTCGAGATTTCAAGCAGGATACCGGGACAAGATAAGACTTGGACATGCAATGCATCCGGCACAATAAGAAAACGGCAAAACATAAAGATCACTGCTAAAGATGAGTTGATTCAAATACTTGGCAATTGTACCAAAGAATACGGAAAAGAAGTATGTTATAAAACCTTCTATCAAATGGGTTTCCATTATGGTCCTTATTTCCAAGGTATAGACAAGATATGGAAAGGTGATAACGAAGCTCTTGGCAGGATCGAGGTCCCTAAAATACTGGAGATTGATAGCTCTATCTACGGTCTTCACCCGGCGGTATTGGACGCCTGTTTCCAGGTTACCATTGCGGCAGTTGCACCACTTAATGAAGATGAAAATAACGAAGGCCAATCATTCCTACCTGTAGGAATAGACAGGGTGCAGCTTTATGGAAGGCCGGAGCCTGTCATGCTTTGTCATACGCAGATGGTAGATAGGAAAGATAATAATTTGAACGCCAACATCCGTCTATATAGTGAGGACGGAAATCTAATCGCCGAAATACTGGGCATAAGAACTAAGGAACTTGGAAATAGTGGAGGGTCTGATGCTGGAAGAGTTAAGGATTATCTTTATGAGATAAACTGGGAGCTTCTAAAAAGTGAAGAAGTTGATACCCGCACAGCTGCTGCTAACTCTGGAGCATGGCTTATTTTTGTGGATCATAAAGCAGCAGGAAAAGAACTGGCAAATCTCCTTGAAAAAAGGGGAGAAGAATGCTTTATGGTATATCCTGGTGAGAATTTTGGTTGGCAGTATGAAGAGCGTGAGATATATATAAACCCTCGAAGCATTGAGGATCTTAGAGCGTTGTTTGATGAATTCTCAAAAATTAAAACGAAGCTAACAGGTATTGTATATATGTGGAGCCTCAATATCCTTGAGATCCAGGAAGTTAGCAATACAGCTATAGAAAAAGCTTGTTTTGAAAACCTGTTTGTATTAAAACACCTGGTACAAGCAACCACAAATCTGGGATTAAATTTTAAGCTGTGGGTTATTACAAGAGGAGCCCAAATGATCAACAGGGCTACTCCAAATTCTGCATTCTTACAGTCGTTGGTATGGGGCCTTGGCACCGTCATAGGTTACCATGAGTTGCCTTCAAATTGGGGAGGCCTTGTAGACCTTGACATAGAGGCCAATGCGGGTGAAATGGAAATGCTGTTAAAAGAAGTCTTAGGTAATGGAGAGAACCAAATTGCTTTCCGTAATGGGAATAGACTTGCAGCAAGAATCGATAAACTGCGGATTGATATGCAGCATCAAGTACCCGTACATCTTCGCCCCGATGGAAGTTATGTTATTACAGGTGCTTTTGGTGGCATAGGTATGATTACAGCCCAGTGGATGGTTGCCAAGGGAGCAAGACATCTGGTACTGCTTGGACGCGGAGAATTTCCAAAACGTTCTGAATGGAACAATGTAGAGCCAGGCAGCAGCCTTGCAGAGAGGATTGAGTTTGTTCGTAAGCTGGAGTCCCAGGGGGCAACAGTATATATTGGATCAGTGGATGTAACTGATGAGGAAAAGCTTGCTGGATTTTTTAAAGATTTTGATAAGGAAGAAAGGCCTCCTATTCGAGGTGTTGTACATTCTGCTGGTATTACGGATGATCAATTTCTTGAGGTTAGTAAAGATGAGACTTTTTATAGGGTCCTTTCGCCTAAGGTAAATGGTGCATGGAACCTTCACCGTATGACAGAGGGACGGCCTATTGACTTCTTTATTTTATTTTCTTCAGTTGCTTCTGTATTTGGTTCACCAGGCCAGGGAGCATATGCAACTGGGAATGCCTTTTTGGACTCACTTGCACATTACCGTTTATCGAGAGGACTTCCTGCACTGAGTATCAATTGGGGACCATGGTCAGAGGTTGGAATGGCTGCAAGGTTTATGGAACGTGATCCGGAGTATTATATACAAAAATCCATAGAATCTGTAACGGTAGAAAAGGGAATTAGGGCTATGGAGCACCTTGTTGGAGAAGCTGTTGCACAGTCTGTGGTTCTACCTATACTCTCGTGGCAAACGTTTGGGGAAAAATGGTTCTCACCCATGAGTTCTCCACATGTGCTTAAAACTCTTTTGCAAGATGAGTCAGGACAACAAGAGAATATAAATAAATCAAAGGTGGATGTTAATATCCTGGAGGATATTATTTCATCTCCAATACAGAGCAGGCAGAATATCGTTGAAATGCATATTAAAACAATAGTAGCGAAGGTTTTGCGTTATAATCCTGAGGATCTAAGTACCAAACAACCACTAACTGTTTTTGGGATGGATTCATTAATGGCCACCGAAATAAAAAACAGGATGGAGGTTGCCTTTAAAACACCTGTTTCCATAGTAGAACTTCTTAAGGGTTCCAGCATATACGATCTTTCCGAGCAAATGATATCAAAGCTATACGAATCGGGAAAGATTTCAGAACAGGATTCCCTAAATATGGGTAAGGCTGAGCTTGAAAGAATACCTAAAGTTTCTGAAAAAGAGTACTATGAAACCTCATCTGCACAAAAGATGATGTATATCATTAATAATCTTGAGGGTAACAACATTGGGTATAACATACCTGTGGGAATTTTATTTGAAGGTGGGATTGAAAGGGTTGCCCTTGGGGAAGCATTAAAAACATTGATACAAAGGCATGAAGCATTTAGGACATCCTTTGAGATGATTGATGGGGAGCTTGTGCAAAGGATACAAGATGAAGTTGATTTTACTATAGAATATTTTGAGTCTGAGGAAGACGGAGTAGAGAAAATAATCGATGAATTTGTAAGACCGTTCGATTTAAGCAAAGCACCCTTAATAAGAGTAGGTCTTATAGAAATCCATGCTAGCAGGCAAATACTTTTGCTTGATGTACATCATATAGTCTCGGATGGAACTTCAATAATCAGGACTTTTGATGAAATAGTTTCTATATTAAGTGGTGAAAGCCTTCCGGCAATGGAGGTGCAATATAAGGATTTTGCCCAGTGGCAGAATGGCTTGTTTAGCACTGAGGTTTACAAAAAGCAGGAAGAATACTGGCTTAATAGGTTCAAGGGTGAAATTCCTATCCTTGATATGCCTACAGATTATCCTAGGCCTGTCCTTCAAAGCTTTGAAGGAAATAGGTTGCTATTTGATTTAGACAGTCATTTGATGGATAAATTAAATGTACTTTCCTCCCAAACAGGAGCCACCGTGTATATGATACTTCTTGCGGCATTAAATACACTAATGTATAAATACTCAGGACAGGAAGACATAATTATTGGTACTCCTATAGCGGCAAGAACTCATTTTGATACTGAAAGAATACTGGGGATGTTTATAAATACCCTGGCATTAAGGAATTTCCCAGAGGGAAATAAGGCCTTTACTGAGTTCTTGGAAGAAGTAAAAGAAAGCTCCTTAGAAGCATATGAAAATCAGGAATACAGGTTTGATCAGTTTGTGACAAAACTTAACGTAAAGAGAGATTCAAGCAGAAATCCTTTATTTACTGTTATGTTTAATATTGTTCCTTCTGATGAGCATATTATGGAACATCGTGGTGAATTAAAGTATTCCAAATATCCGGTTGAAAGTAAAACATCAAAATTTGACCTAACATTCCAGTTGATACCAGATGGTCATAATATAATATTATGGATGGAATATGCTACACGTCTGTTTAAGAAGGAGACGGTAGAAAGGCTTGTTCAGCATTACTTTAATATCCTTGAAGAGATAACCTCAAACCCTGAAAAAAAACTATCAGAAATCAATATGTTATCCCAAGAAGAAAAGGAGCGAATAATATACGGCTTTAACGATACGAAGGTTGAATTTGAACATCACCTGACGGTACACCACCTGTTTGAGCAGCAGACGAAAGTACGTCCAGACAATATAGCAGTAGCGTATGAAGGCCGTAGATTTACATATGGCCAGATCAACCAAAGGGCAAACAGGATAGCAAGGTACATGCTAAAGGCTGGCACTGGTAGAGAAGAAGCCGTAGTTGTCATGCTGGAGAGGGGACCCTTATTTGTAGAATCGGTACTTGGTATATGGAAAGCAGGGGGGGCTTACATACCTGTAAATCCAAAATACCCTACACAAAGGGTGCTTGATATATTTAAGGAATCTAAAGCTGCCTATGTGTTGACCTTATCAGATTATGTGACCCAGCAGCTTAGTGAGAACTATAAAGGCCGAATTATATACCTTGACCAGTGTGAAAAAGAGATTGAGGCTGAAAGTGGCGAAAACCTAGATCTAGATATAGACATAAATAGTTTGGCCTATGTTATATATACATCTGGTTCAACTGGTGTACCAAAGGGAGCTATGATAGAGCATCTTGGCATGATAAACCACATCCATGCGGAAATAAAGGAACTTTGTATAACTAACAACAGCATAATATCCCAGAACTCGCCTCAATACTTTGATGTATCTGTATGGCAGTTCTTTGCAGCCCTAACCATAGGAGCTCAAATTATCATCTATCCAGATGAAATAGTAAAGGATGTTGCAAGGTTTACGAATCGGATCATAGAAGATGGCATAACGGTCCTTGAGGTGGTACCTTCATACCTTGCTTTAATGCTTGAGTATGTGGAAAATACAGGGAATAAACCGGAAAAACTTCATTACTTGCTGATAACGGGAGAAACCGTAAAATCCGGCATAGTAAGGAAATGGTTTGACCTATGTCCAAATACTAAAGTAGTTAATGCCTACGGACCTGCAGAGGCAGCGGACGATATTACTCTATATACTATGGAAGCTGCTCATGAAGGAGAGAACATTCCTGTAGGCAAGCCTATACAAAATATGAATCTATATATAACAGATAAAAACATGAACCTGTGCCCTATCGGAGTAAAAGGAGAGATCTGCGTCTCTGGAACAGGTGTAGGAAGGGGTTATTTAAATGACCCTGAAAAAACAGCCCATGTATTCCTTGAAGATCCTTTCAGAGAAGAAAAGGGGATAAGGCTGTACAAAACAGGAGACCTGGGAAGATGGCTGCCTGACGGGAATATCGAATTCCTGGGCAGAATAGACCATCAGGTTAAGATCCGCGGATACCGAATAGAGCTTGGAGAAATAGAAGCTCAGCTTCTAAAACATTCTTCAATAAAAGAAGTTGTGGCAGCAACAAGGGAAGACCCCCAAGGGAACAAGTACATCTGTGCATATATAGTTGGAGAAAGTGAATTGACAATACCGGAATTAAGGGAGTATCTCTCCAAAGATCTGCCAGACTACATGATCCCTTCATATTTTGTACAGTTGGAAAAACTGCCTTTATCAGCGAATGGCAAGGTAGATAGAAATGCCCTGCCTGCCCCTGATGGAAATATTAATACAGGGGTAGACTATGCTGCACCATTCGGTGAAATTGAGGAGAAGCTTGTACTGATATGGAGCCAAATCCTTGGAGTCCAGAAGATTGGAGTAAATGATAACTTCTTTGAATTAGGAGGAGACTCATTAAAGGCAACCAATCTTGTATCAAGGGTTCATAAAGAATTTGACATAGAATTTGCATTAAAAGAAGTGTTTATGGGTCCTACAATTTCGGCAATAGCAAAAAGTATTAAAAATAGACTTAACGATACAGTGGAAATCGAAGAAATTTTAAGCATGATTGAAAATCTATAAATAGGAATTAAAAGAGATGAAATAGAGAAGAGGGACGAAGTTATGGATAATTTGATGAAAAGAATAGAATCTCTTTCTCCAGAAAAAAGAAAGCTATTTGAGACGATGCTAAAAGAAAAAGGAAAAGATGTTTCAAAATATACGCCAAATGCCTTTTCTGGAATACCTTCTGCCAGAGAGCAGGAATTTTACCCTATGTCATCTGCCCAGAAAAGGCTGTATATACTAAACGAGCTTGAAGGAGCAGGTACTGCATATAACATGCCAGGCGTCGTACTGCTGGAAGGAAACATTGATGCAGTACGCTTCGAACAGGCATTCAAGGAGCTAGTAAAAAGACATGAGGCTCTGCGCACATCATTTCATATGGTTGAGGGTGAACCAGTACAAAAGGTTCATGATTACGTGGATTTCAGTATTACGTACCTGGAACTGGATGAAGAAAAAGCAGCAGAAATAGTCAAAGAATTCATAACGCCCTTTGATCTTAGCCAAGTTCCATTACTGAGAGTAGGACTTGTAAAAACGAACGAAGACAGGCGTGTTATGATGTTTGACATGCACCACATAGTATCAGATGGTATATCAGTCAATATACTTATGAGTGAGTTTTTGGATTTGTACCAAGGGAAGACCCTTTTGCCACTACGGATACAGTACAAGGATTTTTCTGTATGGCAGAAGGAGATGTTTGCCGGAGACTCAATAAAGAAGCAGGAAGAATACTGGCTCCAGACATTTAAGGGTGATATACCGGTACTGGATATGCCTACTGACTATCCAAGACCGGCGGTACAAAGTTTTGAAGGAGATGCTGTAAGCTTTGAAATAAACCCTGAACTTTCAGTCAAACTAAATAAGCTTGCAACAGATAATGGAGCTACCTTATACATGGTACTGATGGCTGCATATAACGTACTCCTGTCCAGATACACTGGACAGGAAGACATCATAGTTGGAAGTCCTGTAGCCGGAAGGCCCCATGCTGACCTGCAGGGTATCATTGGTATGTTTATAAATACCTTGGCCATAAGGAACTATCCTGAGGGAGAAAAGACCTTCGTCCAATTCTTGCAGGAAGTAAGGGAAAATGCGTTTTTGGCTTTTGAAAATCAGAACTACCAGTTTGAAGAACTTGTAGAAAAACTTAATCTCATGAGGGACATGAGCAGGAATCCTCTTTTTGACACTATGTTTGCACTGCGCACTTCAAACAAGACAGAATTTGCAGCATCGGGTATAAACTTCAAACAATACAACAACTGGCTGGAAGGCAGAAAGGCAAAATTTGACCTTATGCTTGAAGTGGTAGAGGGTCAAGAAGGTATAACATTTAACCTTGAATATTGTACCAGGCTGTTTAAGAAGGAGACAATAAAAAGGTTTGGAACCCATTACATTACCGTTCTTGAAGAGATAACGGCATGCCCTGAAAAAAGGTTGTGGGAAAGTGATGTACTGTTACAGGAAGAAAAACAGCAAATCCTATATACCTTTAACGCTACAGAGGCACAGTATCCTAAAAACAAGACTATCCATCAGCTTTTTGAAGAGCAGGCAGAGAAGAACCCTGATCATGTAGCTGTGGTATTTGAGGGTAAAAAGCTTACATTTAGTGAACTCAATAAAAAATCAAATGGGTTGGCCCATGTATTAAGGGCTAAAGGAGTCAAACCGGACAGTATCGTAGGTATTCTGGCAGAACGCTCACTTGAGATGATAGTAGCAATCCTAGGGGTATTAAAAGCAGGAGGGGCATATCTTCCCATAGATCCAGATTATCCTGAGGAAAGAATAAGTCATATGCTGGAAGACAGCCGGGCAGTGATCCTGTTGACCCAATCACATTTTATAGACAAATATACATCAATAGGTACAGTAATAAATTTAGAAGATGAGCAGGAATATTCAGATGAACAATATAACTTATCGGAGGTAAATAAACCTTCCGATCTAGCTTACTTAATATATACCTCAGGCTCTACAGGTAAACCCAAAGGGGCAATGATAGAGCATAGAAACATAGTAAGGCTGTTATTTAACAGTAAAATGCAGTTTGATTTTAACGAAAATGATGTATGGACTATGTTTCATTCTATGAGTTTCGATTTTTCCGTATGGGAGATGTACGGGGCGTTGTTATATGGGGGCAGATTGGTGGTAGTTCCTAAAATGACAGCACGCAGCAATGTAGAGTATCTGAGACTTCTAAGGAATGAGAAGGTGACCGTATTAAATCAGACACCTTCAGCCTTCTATAATATAGCCAATGAAGAAGTATCATATGAAGAAAAAGAACTTAAGATAAGATATGTCATATTCGGAGGGGAAGCATTAAAGCCTGCATTGTTGAAGGAATGGAGAAAGAAGTACACGCAGACTAGACTCATCAATATGTATGGAATAACCGAGACAACAGTGCATGTCACATATAAAGAGATAGAAGAGGAAGAAATTAGATCTAATGTGAGCAGCATAGGAAGGCCTATACCAACCCTTACAACATATGTAATGGATAAGAACATGAAAGTTGTTCCCATTGGAGTAGCCGGAGAGCTTTGTGTAGGAGGAGACGGAGTTTGCAGAGGATATCTTGGAAGACCGGAGCTTACAAAGGAAAAGTTCGTTCAAAATCCGTACAAGCCGGAAGAGAGGTTATATAGATCTGGAGACCTGGTCCGGTTATTATCTGATGGAGAAATGGAATACCTGGGTAGAATAGACCACCAGGTAAAGATAAGAGGCTTTAGGATAGAGCTTGGTGAAATAGAAGCACAACTGCTAAAGCATCCTTCAATTGAGGAATCTTTGGTGATTGCAAAGGAAGACCATCAGGGCAGTAAATACCTGTGTGCATATATAGCGGGAGAAAATGAGCTGACAATATCAGAACTAAGGGAGCATCTCTTAAAAGAACTGCCCGAATACATGGTACCATCATACTTTGTGCAGCTTGAAAAAATGCCATTGACAGCTAATGGCAAGATAGACAGGAAGGCATTGCCTGAACCCGAAGGTAATATAAATACGGGAATAGAGTATGAAGCGCCTATAGGCGAATTTGAAGAGAAGCTTGCACTGATTTGGCAAGACATCCTTGGAATTAAGAAGATAGGAAGAAATGACAACTTCTTTATGTTAGGTGGACACTCTTTAAAGGCTACAAGCCTTGTAGCGAGAATTCACAAAGAGTTCAATATAGACATGCCTCTTAAGGAAATATTTAAGGCTCCAATTATAGCGGAAATAGCAAGGTATATGAAGGAAGCAAAGGAGAGTATATATCAATCCATCCAAACTGCTAAAGAGATGGAATACTACCCTATGTCATCAGCCCAAAGAAGGCTGTATATATTAAATCAGTTTGAAGGAGCAGGGACAGCATACAATATGCCAGGCAGCTTGCTGGTTGAAGGCAGTATTGATCTGGAGCTTTTTCAGAAGACCTTCCAACAGCTTATAAATAGGCATGAGACCCTTCGAACATCTTTCCATTTCATAGAGGGTGAACCCGTCCAGAAGATCAATGATCCTGTGGGTTTTAGTGTAGTGTATCTAGAATCTGACGAAGAAAAAGTGGGGGAAATCGTAAAAGAATTTATAAAGCCGTTTGATCTTGGAATTGCTCCGCTGCTAAGAGTAGGCCTTGTGAAAACGGGAAAAGACAAGCATGTCATGATGTTTGACATGCACCATATCATATCTGACGGTACGTCCATGGATATACTGGTACATGAGTTCATGGATATGTATGGAGGAAATAACCCTTCTTCCCTCCGTATACAGTACAAGGACTATTCTGTTTGGCAGAAGGAACTATTTGCTGGGGACAAAATAAAGAAGCAGGAGGAATACTGGCTCCAGGAATTTAATGGAGAAATTCCTGTGCTGAATATGCCAGTAGATTACCAAAGGCCTGCGGTTCAAAGCTTTGACGGAGGTTTTATCCGTTTTGAAGCAGGCAGTGAGCTTACGGGAAAACTTATTAAGCTTGCAAGGGATAATGGGGCTACTCTTTACATGACATTGCTTGCTTCATACAACATACTGCTGTCTAAGTATACGGGGCAGGAAGATATTATAGTGGGAAGCCCTATAGCTGGAAGACCTCATACAGATTTACAAGACATAATAGGTATGTTTGTAAATACTTTAGCCATGAGGAACTATCCCCAGGGAGAAAAGACCTTTGCTGAGTTTCTAAAGGAAGTAAGGGAAAACTCTATAAGGGCTTATGAAAATCAGGACTACCAGTTTGAAGAACTGGTGGAAAAGCTTAATGTAAAGAGGGATATGAGCAGGAATCCTCTTTTTGATACTATGTTTGTATTGCAAAATACCGGCTCATCAGAATTGAAGATAGATAGGCTTAAGTTTATACCCTATACAAATGAATTTAGAATATCCAAATTTGACTTGACATTAAATGCTCGGGAAACCCAGGAAGGTATTGCATTTGATTTGGAATATGCCACAAGGCTGTTCAAGAAAGAGACTGTAGAAAGGTTTGCAGCCCATTACCTTAATGTTCTGGAAGAGATAACGGTTTATCCTGGAAAAAGGTTGTCAGAAATTGATATGCTTTCACAGGAAGAAAAGCAGAAAATACTATATGACTTTAACGATACAAAGGTCCGGTATCCTAAGGATAAGACTATACATCAACTGTTTGAAGAGCAGGTAGAAAAGACACCCAATAATATTGCTGTAGTGTTTGAAGATAAACAGCTGACTTATAAGGAAGTAAACGAAAAGGCAAACCAACTGGCCAGAAAATTAAGAGAAAAGGGAATAAAACCTGATAGTGTAGTGGGAATTATGGTAGAACGTTCCCCGGAAATGATCATAGGGATCATGGCTGTCCTAAAAGCTGGGGGGGCTTATTTACCCATAGCTCCTGAATACCCTGAAGACAGGATCCAGTTTATGCTTGATGACAGTGGCAGCCAAATTATTCTGATACAGGATAAATTTATAAATGCTAAAGGTAGTTACAGAAATGCTGAATTTATTAGCATAGAAAATCAGGAACTATTTACTGGGGATGTATCAAATCCAAAGTTAATTAGTAAACCTGAAAACTTGGCTTATGTAATATATACATCCGGTTCTACCGGCAAACCCAAAGGGGTAATGATAGAGAACTACTCCGTAATCAACCGGATCAACTGGATGCAGAAGCAATACCCGATAGCTGAAGGTGATGTGATCCTGCAGAAAACTCCCTATACCTTTGACGTATCGGTATGGGAATTATTGTGGTGGAGCTTTACTGGGGCCAAAGTCTGCCTGCTGATACCGGGAGGAGAAAAAAATCCGGAAGAAATCGTGAAGGCAATCGAAAAAAATAAAGTTACCACAATGCACTTTGTACCATCCATGTTGAGTGTATTTTTAGAGTATGTAGAGGAAAAGGGGATAATAGAGGAAATAGCAAGCTTAAAGCAGGTATTTGCCAGTGGAGAAGCACTGAACCTGAAGCAAGTAGAAAAGTTCAACAAGCTGCTGTACAAAGAAAAAGGAACAAGCCTGCATAACCTGTACGGACCAACAGAAGCAACAGTAGATGTATCCTACTTTGGCTGCTCCACGGAAGAAGAATTGGAGCTTGTACCAATAGGAAAGCCCATAGATAACATTAAGTTATATGTTGTGAGTAAGGAAAAGGGCCTGCAGCCGATAGGAGTAGCGGGAGAACTATGTATAGCAGGGGATGGACTGGCAAGAGGGTACTTGAACAGACCGGAACTTACAGAAGAAAAATTCGCAGCAAACCCATTCGCACCGGGTGAAAGGATGTACAGGACAGGTGACCTGGCAAGGTGGCTGCCTGACGGCAACCTAGAATACCTGGGCAGGATCGACCATCAGGTAAAGATAAGAGGCTACAGGATAGAACTGGGTGAAATAGAGAACCGGTTATTAAAGCATGAAACAATAAAAGAAGCAGTGGTATTGGACAAAGAAGGAGCTGACGGAAATAAGTATCTTTGTGCGTACGTCGTACCGGATCAAGAAATAACCGTACAGGGGATGAGGGAACACTTGTCAAAAGAGCTCCCGGACTACATGATCCCTTCCTACTTTGTGCGGATGGAAAAGCTGCCATTGACCCCTAATGGAAAAATAGACAGGAAAGCATTGCCTGTGCTCGATAGCAATGTTAATACCGGCGTAGAATACGTAGTACCTTCGGGAGAAATAGAGGAGAAACTTGCGCTGTTGTGGCGGGATATCCTTGGAATAGAGAAGGTAGGAAGAAATGATAACTTTTTTATGCTTGGGGGACACTCGTTAAAGGCAACAAGCCTTGTAGCAAGAATTCACAAAGAGTTCAATATAGACATACCTCTTAAGGAAATATTCAAGACACCAACCATCTTAGAAATTGCCAGATATATTAAAGACTCAAAGGAGAGCCTATATCAGTCAATCCAACCGGCAGGAGAAATGGAATACTACCCTATGTCATCTGCACAAAGAAGGCTGTATATACTAAACCAGCTTGAAGGGGCAGGGACAGCATACAACATGCCTGGTATTATGCTGCTGGAAGGAAGCATTGATACAGCGCGTTTCCAGGAAGTCTTCAGGCAGTTGGTAAAAAGGCATGAGACTCTTAGAACATCGTTCCACATGATCGATGGTAACCCGGTCCAGAAGGTTCATGACCATGTGGAATTCAGCGTGATGTACTTTGAAACTAACGAAGAAAAAGCCGCAGAGTATGCTGGGGAATTTGCCAGACCTTTTGATCTTGGCAAGGCTCCTCTGCTAAGGGTAGAGCTTGTAAAAACGGGAGAAGACAGGCATCTTATGATGTTTGATATGCATCACATTATATCCGATGGTGTCTCCATGGACATACTGATTCGTGAGTTTATGGATCTTTATGAAGGAAACAACCCTCCAGCACTTCGGATACAGTACAAGGACTACGCTGTATGGCAGAATAAACTGTTTGATGAGGGCGGAATTAGCAGCCAGGAGGAATACTGGCTCCAAGCATTCCAGGGAGAAATACCTGTACTGAATATGCCGCTAGACTATCCAAGGCCTGTAATACAAAGCTTTGAAGGGGATTTTTTTAGCTTTGAAGCAGGCAGTGAGCTTACGAATAAATTAAACAAGCTTGCAAGGGATAATGGGGCTACGCTTTACATGACACTGCTCGCGGCATACAACATATTGCTGTCTAAGCACACCGGACAGGAAGACATAATCGTTGGAAGCCCTATAGCCGGAAGGCCACATTCAGACCTGCAGGATATCCTTGGTATGTTTGTAAATACCTTGGCTATGAGAAATTACCCCAAGGGAGATAGTACCTTTGTAGAATTCTTGAATGAAGTAAGAGAAAACGCTCTAAGGGCTTATGACAATCAGGATTACCAATTTGAAGAACTGGTTGAGAAGCTTAACTTGAAGAGGGACATGAGCAGAAACCCACTGTTTGATACTATGTTTACCATGCAAAATGCCTCTAAGGTAGAATTTGCAGTACCTGGTATAAGCTTCAGACCTTTTAATAACGGGCTAGAGTATAGAATATCAAAATTTGACCTATCCATTGATGCAATAGAGCGTGAAGATGGTATGGCTTTTAGCTTTGAATATTGTACTCGGCTTTTCAAAAAAGAGACTATAAAAAGGTTGGCGGCTCATTACCTTAACGTGTTGGAAGAGATAACCGCAAATCCGTTTAAAAGGTTGTCGGAAATAAATATGTTGTCCCAGGAGGAAAAACAGCAAATAATCTATGGCTTCAATGATACAAAAGTAGAATATCCTAAGGATAAGACCATACAAGAGCTATTTGAAGAACAAGTGGAAAAGACGCCTGATAACATAGCAGTAGTATTTGAAGATAAATACTTGACTTACGGAGAACTTAATGAAAAGGCCAATCAACTGGCTTGGATCTTAAGGGACAAGGGATTAAAACCTGACAGTGTAGTAGCTATAATGGTAGACCGGTCCATAGAAATGATAATAGGTGTAATTGCTGTATTTAAAGCAGGAGGCGCGTATTTACCCATAGACACCGAATATCCTGAAGAACGAATCAGATATATGATCGATGACAGCTTGGCTGGAATTATTCTTACGCAAGAACATCATAAAGAAAAAATTAAATTTGATCTTGATATTATAAGCTTTGATGACTGTGTGAATTACAACGGGAGAACAGAAAATCTTCCTGTCATTAATAAATCTTGTAATTTAGCATATGTCATTTATACATCAGGAACCACAGGAAAGCCAAAGGGGATCATGATAGAGCATAGAAGTCTTGTCAACATATCTTACGCATGGAAAAAGGAATATAGGCTTGCGGATATGGATGTAAAGCTGTTGCAAATCGCAAGTTTTTCTTTTGATGTATTTGTGGGAGATGTTTCGAGAACGCTGCTCAACGGAGGCCAAATGGTTATTTGTTCATCCGAGGAGAGATACGATCCTGCACGATTATATTCACTTATTAAAACCCATAAAATAACCATCTTTGAATCCACACCGGCACTGATTATTCCTCTTATGGATTATATCCATGATAATGCTTTGATTATTGATAGCCTCAAGTTGCTTATACTTGGATCAGATACTCTCTCTGTGGAAGATTATGAAAGATTACAATCCTGGTATGGAGAGAAACTGCGGGTTGTTAATAGCTATGGGGTTACTGAGTCCACCATAGATTCCAGTTATTACGAAAAGAGACTGGGAAGCTATTTGGAATCCGGGAGTGTACCTATCGGAAAGCCAATGCAAAATATAAAATACTACGTTGTTGACAAACACTTGAGACCTCAGCCTACAGGGGTTTTGGGTGAGTTGTGCATAGGGGGAGAAGGGCTTGCAAGGGGATATCTAAACCGGCCTGAACTGACAGCTGAAAAATTTGTACCTAACCCGTTTATACCAGGGGAAAGGATGTATCGTACAGGGGATCTGGCCAGATGGCTGTCTGATGGGAATATGGAATTTTTAGGAAGAGTAGATCATCAGGTAAAGATAAGGGGATTTAGAATAGAGCTGGGGGAAATAGAAGCACAACTGCTAAAGCACGTTTCAATAAAGGAAGCAGTGGTTATTGCAAGGGAAGATCAGAAGGGAAACAAGTATCTGTGTGCCTATGTGGCAGGGGAAAATGAATTAACAATAGCAGAACTAAGGGGACATCTCTTAAAGGACCTTCCAGACTATATGATACCATCCTATTTTATGCAGTTAAAAAAGCTGCCGCTGACTCCCAATGGCAAAATAGATAGGAAGGCATTGCCCGAACCTGACGGCAATATCGATGCTGGAATAGAGTATGTCGCACCCTTGGGTGAAGTGGAGGAGAAACTTGCGGGGTTGTGGCAGGATATCCTTAGTATAGAGAAAGTGGGAAGAAACGACAATTTCTTTGAGCTGGGGGGACATTCCTTAAGGGCAGCAAATCTTATTGCCAGGATTCACAAAGAGTTCAATGTAAACATACCGCTTAAAGAAATATTTAAGAGCCCAAATATGTCTGAAGTTGCCGAGTGCATCAAGATTGCAAAGGAGAGTGTATTTCATTCTATTGGGCCGGCTGGGGAGATGGAGTACTATCCAATTTCATCCGCCCAGAAAAGGCTGTATATTCTAAACCAGCTTGACGCAGTTGGGATGGCATACAACATGCCTGGTATTATGCTAATTGAAGGCAAACTCGATAAACTGCGCTTTGAACAGGCTTTTAGGGAGCTTGTTGACAGACATGAGTCTTTCCGTACCTCATTCCATATGATAGATGGTAAACCGGTACAAAAGGTCCATAGCAATGTGGATTTTAGTGTTATGTATATGGAAACCGATGAGGAAAGAGCTGCGAAAATAGCCAGTGAATTTATTAGGACCTTTGACCTTGATGAGGCTCCTTTACTTAGGGTTGGGCTTATAAAAGTTGGAGAAGACAGATATATTATGATGTCTGATAAGCACCATATTATATCTGACGGGGTGTCTGACGACATACTGGTAAGAGAATTTATGAGCCTGTATGAAGGTAAGGAACTTCCGGAACTTAAGATTCAGTACAAGGATTTTTCCGTATGGCAGAACAGGCTGTTTGCTGATGGGACAATTAGTAAGCAGGAAGAATACTGGCTCCAAGTATTCAAAGGAGAAATTCCTTTGCTTAATATGCCGCTAGACTACCCTAGGCCAGCTATACAGAGTTTTGAGGGAGATGTGATCAGTTTCAAAGCAGGCAAGGAGCTTGCTGTTAAACTGAACAAACTTGCAGTGAATAATGGTGCCACGCTCTACATGGTACTTTTAGCTTCATACAATGTCCTTTTATCCAAGTACACCGGACAGGAAGATATTATAGTTGGAAGTCCCGTTGCAGGAAGGCCGCATACTGATCTTCAGGACGTTATTGGTATGTTTGTAAACACGCTAGCCATGAGGAATCACCCTCAAGGTGGAAAGACTTTTGTGGACTTCCTTAATGAAGTAAGAGAAAACTCCTTAAGGGCTTACGAAAACCAAGATTACCAATTTGAAGAACTGGTAGATAAGCTTAACCTGGAAAGGGATCTGGGCAGAAATCCACTTTTCGATACTATGTTTGTACTGCAAAATATCGAGGCATCAGAAGTGAAGATGGATGGGCTAAGGTTTATGCCCTATGACAGTGAAGTAAGAATATCCAAGTTTGACTTGACTTTAAACGCTGAGGAAACAGAGGACGGTATTGCATTTGAATTGGAGTATGCTACCAGGTTGTTTAAGAAAGAGTCAGTTATAAGGCTTATTGCCCATTACCTTAATGTATTGGAAGAGGCAGCAGCCTTTCCTGAAAAAAGGCTATTAGAAATTGATATGCTGTCACAAGACGAAAAACATCAAATATTATATGAATTTAATAATACAAAAGCAGGATACCCTCGGGAAAAGACCATCCATCAGATTTTTGAGGAACAGGTGGAACGGACACCCAATAATATTGCTGTAGTGTTTGAAGATAAACAGCTGACTTATAGGGAGCTAAACGAAAAGGCAAACCAACTGGCCAGAAAATTAAGAGAAAAGGGAATAAAACCTGATAGTGTAGTGGGAATTATGGTAGAACGTTCCCCGGAAATGATCATAGGGATCATGGCTGTCCTAAAAGCTGGGGGGGCTTATTTACCCATAGCTCCTGAATACCCTGAAGACAGGATCCAGTTTATGCTTGATGACAGTGGCAGCCAAATTATTCTGATACAGGATAAATTTATAAATGCTAAAGGTAGTTACAGAAATGCTGAATTTATTAGCATAGAAAATCAGGAACTATTTACTGGGGATGTATCAAATCCAAAGTTAATTAGTAAACCTGAAAACTTGGCTTATGTAATATATACATCCGGTTCTACCGGCAAACCCAAAGGGGTAATGATAGAGAACTACTCCGTAATCAACCGGATCAACTGGATGCAGAAGCAATACCCGATAGCTGAAGGTGATGTGATCCTGCAGAAAACTCCCTATACCTTTGACGTATCGGTATGGGAATTATTGTGGTGGAGCTTTACTGGGGCCAAAGTCTGCCTGCTGATACCGGGAGGAGAAAAAAATCCGGAAGAAATCGTGAAGGCAATCGAAAAAAATAAAGTTACCACAATGCACTTTGTACCATCCATGTTGAGTGTATTTTTAGAGTATGTAGAGGAAAAGGGGATAATAGAGGAAATAGCAAGCTTAAAGCAGGTATTTGCCAGTGGAGAAGCACTGAACCTGAAGCAAGTAGAAAAGTTCAACAAGCTGCTGTACAAAGAAAAAGGAACAAGCCTGCATAACCTGTACGGACCAACAGAAGCAACAGTAGATGTATCCTACTTTGGCTGCTCTACGGAAGAAGAATTGGAGCTTGTACCTATAGGAAAGCCCATAGATAACATTAAGTTGTATGTTGTCAGTAAGGAAAAGGGCCTGCAGCCGATAGGAGTAGCGGGAGAACTATGCATAGCAGGGGATGGACTGGCAAGAGGGTACTTGAACAGACCGGAACTTACAGAAGAAAAATTCGCAGCAAACCCATTCGCACCGGGTGAAAGGATGTACAGGACAGGTGACCTGGCAAGGTGGCTGCCTGACGGCAACCTAGAATACCTGGGCAGGATCGACCATCAGGTAAAGATAAGAGGCTACAGGATAGAACTGGGTGAAATAGAGAACCGGTTATTAAAGCATGAAACAATAAAAGAAGCAGTGGTATTGGACAAAGAAGGAGCTGACGGAAATAAGTATCTTTGTGCGTACGTCGTACCGGATCAAGAAATAACCGTACAGGGGATGAGGGAACACTTGTCAAAAGAGCTCCCGGACTACATGATCCCTTCTTACTTTATGCAGATGGAAAAGCTGCCATTGACCCCTAATGGAAAAATAGACAGGAAAGCATTGCCCGAGCCTGACGGAAGTATGAGTACGGGAACAGAATATGTAGCGCCGCGGAATGAAGTGGAAGAGAAACTGGTTGAAATATGGCAGGAAGTGCTTGGAGCAAAACAGGTAGGAATAAGGGACAACTTCTTTAAAATAGGCGGAGATTCTATACGTGCAATATCATTAGTCAGCACAATATGCAAAAAGTTGGATATAAACATCCAAATCAGGGATATATACATGAATCCTGATATTGAGAGATTGTCTGCATTCTTAAAAGTAAAAGATACGGAAGCTTTTAACAGTAAGATGGGTAAAGCAAGGGAAGAACTGGAGTTATTTAAACAGCGAATATTGATGAATGAAACTCTCTCAGAAAAGTTACCTTCGGACATGGAAGATATATATCCGATGAGTCACATAGAGCTGGGTATGATTTATCATTCCAAAAAAGACTATGAAAATGCAGTTTATCATGACCAATTTGCATTTCATCTGAATGACAAAGACTTTGATTTCCCAGCATTTAAAGAAGCGATGCTTCTAATGACGTCAAAACATGATATTTTAAGGACGGTTTTTAATTTAGAGGATTTTGAAACTCCTGTGCAAATTGTTTACAAGGGCAGTAGTCTTGATATTGAGCAGATAGATATCATGAATTTTAGCAGGACAGGGCAGGTTGAGTATATAAACAAATATTTGGAAAATGACAGAGCGAATCCGTTTGATATATCAAAGCCCCTTTGGAGGATAAGAATATTCAAACTTGACGCAAACCATATTTGTCTGGTTCTGATATTCCACCATGCTATCCTGGATGGCTGGAGTGTTGCTTCATTGATTACGGAAGTTTCAAACCTATACTCTAAGCTTAAGCAAGAAAAAGATTATATACCAACACGGCTTAAATGCAGCTATAAAGATTATATAGCAGACCAAATGACAATTAAGGACAACCAGGAAGTAATTAATTATTGGAGAGAGGAATTAAGTGAATATAAAAGGTTGAATATGCCTGCAAATATTCATGGAAAAACAAAAAAATCTTAT
Source organism: Paenibacillus sp. FSL H8-0168 (assembly GCF_038592955.1). Lineage (NCBI taxonomy): Bacteria > Bacillati > Bacillota > Bacilli > Caryophanales > Paenibacillaceae > Paenibacillus > Paenibacillus sp. FSL H8-0168. The sequence continues at coordinate 3,019,571 of NZ_CP151948.1, forward strand.
AAAGTAGACCATGTAACACGCCATTTAAGCCAGGAATTTTTAGGTGATTTAAGAAGTACTGCCAGAAGATATGATGTAAGCTTAAAGACACTTTGCTTTGCTGCATACACTTATATGCTCAATATGCTTTCATACGAGGATGACTTTGTCGTAGGTTTGGTAGAAAATAACAGACCTGTATGCGAAGATGGAGATAAGATGCTGGGGTGCTTCTTAAATACGGTTCCCGTCAAAATGTGTTTTGATAAAATCGATATATGGGAGGAATTGATAAAAGTTGCAGAAAAGAAATTAATAAACTTAAAGCTTTATGGAAGACTGCCTTTATTTGAGATCATAAATATCCTGGGCGGAAAAGAAAACAAAGAGGAAAATCCTTTATTTGATACCATATTCAATTATGTGGATTTTCATATATATAACGAGATAATAAACAAAGAAATCGGTGATGTTAAAGATAGAATTTCAGTTGATGAATATGAAGCAACCAATACAAGTCTTGACTTTACAGTAAGTAATACATTCGATGATCTTAATATAAGCTTGATCTACTCGGACAAAGTATTGGAAAGAAAACAGGCAGAAGAGTGTATAGACTATTTTATTAATATTTTAAATATGTTTATCCATAACCCCAAAGGGTCAGTTGACAAGCTTATTATATTAAGTCATGAAGAAAGAAAGCAGTTGCTGATAGACTTTAATGATACTAAGAAAGACTATCCGCAGGACAAAACCATACATGAGCTGTTTGCTGAGCAGGTGGAAAGGACACCTGACAACATAGCTGTGGTATATGCAGACAAGCACTTGACTTACAGGGAATTGAACGGAAAGGCAAATCATTTGGCCAGAGTATTGAGGAACAAAGGGGTAAAGCCTGACCGTATTGTAGGAATTATGGCCGAACGTTCATTTGAGATGATTGTGGGGATATTTGCCATATTGAAAGCTGGAGGGGCGTATCTGCCGATAGATCCTAATTATCCTGATACAAGGATAAAGTATTTGTTGGACGATAGTGGTTCCCAGATCCTTTTGACCTCCAGGACCTTTATGGAAAATAAGCAGATTGATGCGGATATTATATATCTGGAGGAAGAATATTTAAATGAAGAGAACTCAAAGCTTGAAAATGTAAACAAACCCTCGGACCTTGCGTACGTCATTTATACATCAGGTTCGACAGGGAAGCCCAAAGGTGGAATGATTGAGCATACTAGCGTTGTAAACATAATTACAGCCCTCCAGGCCATGTATCCGCTTAAAGCGGAAGACGCTTTTCTATTTAAAACAACTTATACCTTTGACGTATCCGTAGCTGAGATATTTGGCTGGTTCCTCAACGGAGGAAAGCTTGTAATATCACGCCAAGGTGTGGAAAAGGAAGCTATGGAGTTAGTAGAGGTAATAAACAAGCATAAGATAACCCATGTAAACTTTGTACCATCAATGCTGAATATAATGGTACATACTTTAAAAGATAATGGTATAAAACTGCCATCAACTCTCAGGTATATTTTTGCTGCTGGAGAAGCGCTGCCCAAAAAGCTTGTCCATGAGCTTTTCGATGTCTCAGAGAACACATCTCTGGAAAATATCTATGGGCCTACAGAGTCCACGATATATGCAGCGGGTTACAGTATAACAAAGAAAATAGCAGAAGAACTTATAACAGTACCTATAGGGAAAGCTTTACAGAATGTATACCTTTATATACTGGACAAGCACAACCAATTAACTCCTGTAGGAGTGGCCGGTGAACTTGTGATAGGTGGAAGCGGTCTTGCAAGGGGCTATTTGAATAGACCTGAACTGACAGCAGAAAAATTTGTACCTAACCCGTTTATTCCCGGCGAAAAAGTGTACCGCACAGGGGACTTAGTAAGGCGGCTTCCTGATGGGAACATCGAATTCATGGGCAGGATCGACCACCAGGTAAAGATAAGAGGCTTTAGAATAGAGCTTGGAGAAATTGAAGCACATCTGGTGAAGCACACTGCTATTAAGGAAGCAGTGGTTATTGCAAAGGAAGAGCAGCAAGGGAAGAAGTACCTGTGTGCATATATTGTAGGGGAAAATGAATTGACCATTTCTGAGCTAAGGGAGCATCTCTTAAACGAACTACCTGACTACATGGTACCAGCATATTTCATGCAGCTGGAACAGCTGCCATTTAATGCCAACGGTAAAATTGATCGGAAAGCATTGCCTGAACCACAGGGGAATATTAATACCGGAGTAGAGCATGTAGTTCCTAGAAACGAAAGAGAAGAAATACTGGCCAAAGTATGGGAAGACGTACTAAAAACTGAAAACATCGGGGTAAAAGATAATTTCTTCAGCCTTGGAGGAGACTCAATAAAAGCCATACAGGTAATGTCGCGTCTTAACGTCCATGGGCTAAAGCTTGAAATGCGGGACTTATTCAAACATCCTGTAATTGAGGAACTCGTCGAATATATACAATCTACAAGCCGAAGAATTCATCAAGGCCCGGTAGAAGGCATAGTACCGATAACACCTATACAAAGATGGTTGTATAAACAAGACAGCAAGGATATCCATCATTTTAATCAGGAAATAATGATATATGGGCGTAACGGATTTGAAGAAGCTATTATTCGAAAAGTATTGTCAAAGCTTGTAGAGCACCACGATATTTTTAGAACAGTGGTAAAAATAGAGGATCAAAATATACTCCAATACAACAAAAACCTTGAAGGTGAACATTTTTCATTGGAAATTGTAGACCTTAGGGACAGCTATAATTACCGGGAAAAAATAGAGCTGGAAGCGTCGAGGATTCAGAGGAGCATGGACTTGTATAACGGTCCTTTAGTTAAGGTTGGTCTGTTTAAGACTAAAGAAGGGGACCACCTGCTAATAGCTATTCACCACCTTGTAGTTGATGGGGTATCGTGGAGAATCATACTGGAAGATTTGGACATAGGATACAGACAGGCGCTAAACAATGATGAAATAAAATTCAGCAACAAGACCGACTCTTTCAAAGATTGGGCACAGAGGCTTGATGAGTATGCCAATAGCCCTGAACTATTAAAAGAAATAAATTACTGGACCAATTTGGAAAAAACTGAAACAATACCGCTTCCAAAAGACCGAGAGATTGAAGAAAGAAGGTATATGAATAACAATAGCGTCAAGATCGAGCTGAGTATTGAAGAGACTGAGAAGATGCTAAAGCGGGTAAACCATGCTTATAACACAGAAGTAAACGACATATTGCTTACCGCCTTGGGATTAGCAGTGAGGGAATGGACCGGAAATGATAAGGTTCTGATCAGTCTGGAGGGGCACGGCAGGGAGGAAATCATTAAAGACATTGACATAAGCAGGACCGTGGGATGGTTCACCACCCAGTATCCCGTGGTGTTAGATGTCAGCGGACAACTCGATATTTCCCGCATGATCAAATCGGTAAAAGAAAACATCAGGCAGATACCTAACAAAGGGATAGGTTACGGCATACTAAAATATCTTACCTTGCCGGAAAACAAAGCCGATTTAAACTTTAATCTAAACCCTGAAATAAGCTTCAATTACCTCGGTCAATTCAACCAGGATAATGTAGACAATTTATTTGGAGTGTCTGATATTCCTGCCGGAGAGTCTACAGGACCAAACTATAAAAGTGAGTATTGTATTGATATTAACGGCGGAACTGTAGAAGGCGGGAAGCTGGAATTAAACTTTAGCTACAACCAGGGCGAGTATGAGAAGAGTACTATTGAAGGGGTAGCGGTGAGTTTTAAAAAGCATTTAGTAAACATAATAACCCATTGTGCAGAAATGGACTATTCAGAAGCTACACTCAGTGATTTTACAGTAGACGATCTGAATATGGATGAGTTTGAAGACGTATTGAATAACTTCGAATAAAAAGAGTTTGTATTTAAGGAGGAGTACTTATGAGTGATTTGAAGAAACAAAACATAAAAGATATGTACCGGCTCACTCCTATGCAGCAAGGGATATTGTACCACTATATGATGGATAAAAATTCAGACGCCTACTTTGAGCAGATATCACTTTCTATAAAAGGCATCCTGGACATTGATTGTGTTGAAAAGAGCGTTAATATCATTATTGAAAAGTATGACGCTTTGAGAACAATTTTTTTGTATGAAAATGTAGCCAAGCCCTTACAAGTAGTCATGAAGGAAAGAAAGCTGTCTGTCAGCTATGAGGATATTACCTCCCTTGCCGAAGAACTAAGGGATAGGTATATAGAAGAATACAGGGTTAAAGACAGAAAAAAGGGCTTTGACTTATCAAGGGATATTTTAACAAGATTAAGTGTAATTAAAACAGGCTACCAATCTTATAACATGGTATGGAGCTTTCATCACATCATTATTGATGGGTGGAGTCTCGCAAATATATTTAGAGAATTTATGGAAAACTATGAAGCCCTGATGAATAGCCGGGAGCCGGAGTCAGGAAAGGTATATCCTTACAGCCGCTATATCAAATGGTTGGAAGGCAGAAATCAGAACGAGGCCGCAGATTACTGGGAAACCTATCTTAAAGGTTACGAGCATCAGACAGTCCTTCCCCAAAACGGCAGGTCTGCAAGTGATGATTTCAGGATTGAAGAAACGGAGTTTAAAATATCTGAACAAATAACTAGCGATCTTGAGAAGTTTACAGCCAAAAACAATACAACCATGAGTACCATTATAAAGACCATATGGGGGATATTATTACAGCGGTATAACAATACCGATGATGTGGTGTTTGGTGAGGTGGTATCGGGAAGGCCTCATGAAATACAGGGAATTGAGAGCATGGTGGGTTTATTTATAAATACCGTTGCAGTAAGGGTGAGTTGTGATGAGGATAAAACTTTTACCGAACTGATCAAAGAGATGCAGCAATCGGTGCTTGAATCTGACCGGTACAGTTTCTATCCTCTGGCGGATGTGCAGTCAAAAACATGCTTGAAAGATGCCTTGATACATCATGTCATGGCTTTTGAAAATTACCCTATGGATGAAGCGGTTAATGCTTCATCCAGTAATGGCATTTTAAATGTAGTTGGAATGGAAATATTCGAGCAGACGAATTATGATTTTGGGATACTCGTTGATGGCGGTAAGGAATTATCTATTAAATTCAGTTACAACTCACTGGTATATGATGGTAATTTCATAGAAAAAATCAAGGGACATTTTCAGTCGGTAATAGAAATTGTAACCGATAATCCCGATATGCATATTAGGAATATTGATATACTCACCGAAGTGGAAAAGAAAGAAATAGTACACTGCTTCAATAATACAACGGAGGAATACCACAGGGAAAAGACCATTCACCAACTATTTGAGGAACAAGCGGTGAAGACACCTGACAATGCGGCAGTGGTGTTTGAGGGTAAGCAGCTAACCTATAGGGAACTCAATGAGAAGTCAAATCAGCTTGCAAGAGTGTTGAGGGATAAGGGAGTTAAACCAGACAGCATAGTGGGTATTATGGTAGAACGCTCACTGGAGATGGTCATAGGTATATTTGGCATACTTAAAGCCGGAGGGGCATATATGCCTATAGATCCTGACTACCCTAAGGCAAGAATCGAATATTTACTCGAGGACAGCGAGATAGGGGTGCTGATTTCCCAAAAGCAATTCCTGGAGAAAGTGGAGTTTTACGGGAAGTATATAGACATAGAAGATGAAAGCCTTTATGCCGGAAACCCTATGAACCTGGAAGTGGTATGTTCACCGCAAAATTTGGCATATATCATTTATACATCTGGGTCTACAGGAAAACCTAAAGGGGTTATGGTAGAACATAAAGGGGTAGCAAATCTGGAGGCGTTTTTCAAGACCCGCTTAAATGTAAGTGAAAGCGATAGGATTATTCAATTTGCATCAATTTCATTCGACGCTGCAGTTTGGGAAATATTTATGGGACTATTGGCAGGAGCAACACTATATATATCTTCAAGCGATATTATCAATGACTATCGAAGATTTGAAGAATACCTAAATGAAAATGAGATAACTATTGCTACTTTACCACCTCCGTATCTGGCAAATCTGGACCCGGAAAAAGTAACTTCCTTAAAGAAGGTAATTGCAGCAGGTTCGGCTTCCACTCCCGAACTTTTAAAGAAATGGAGCAACAGGATTTCATATATAAATGCTTATGGACCTACTGAGACAACCGTATGTGCAACGGTATGGAAAGCAGATGATTGTGAGACGGCCGATAAGTCGGTACCTATTGGTAAACCTATTACCAATACCCGGGTGTTTATAGTTGATGAAAACAATAATCTTAAGCCCATAGGTGTTGAGGGTGAACTCTGTGTTTCCGGGGCAGGATTGGCGAGAGGATACTTGAAAAAACCGGAACTTACCAGGGAAAAGTTTGTACCGAACCCATTTATGCCTGGAGAACTGATGTATAAAACAGGAGATCTTGCAAAGTGGCTTCCTGACGGGAATATTGCATTTGCCGGCAGAAAAGACCACCAGGTTAAAATAAGAGGGTATAGAATCGAGCTTGAGGAAATAGAAGCAGCCCTTTTGAAGCATGCTGATATAAATGAGGCGGTGGTCATTGACCGGGAGGATTCAAGTGTAGGCAGGTATCTTTGCGCTTATATAGTGTCTGACCGAGAAGTGACAGTGACCGAAATAAGGGAGCTTATATCTAAAGAGCTGCCCGATTATATGATTCCATCCTATTTTATGAGGATAGCAAAAGTACCGTTAACCATAAATGGAAAATTGGACAGAAAGGCGCTGCCGCTGCCTGATGGAAGAATAAATACAGGAACAGAGTATGCAGCGCCTTCAGGTGAAGTGGAGGAAAGGCTTGCGCTGCTGTGGCAGGACATCCTTGGAATAGAGAAGGTAGGAAGAAATGATAACTTCTTTATGCTCGGAGGACACTCGTTAAAGGCAACAAGCCTTGTAGCAAGAATTCACAAAGAGTTCAATGTAGACATACCTCTTAAGGAAATATTCAAGACACCAACCATCTTAGAAATTGCCAGCTACATTGAAGACTCAAAGGAGAGCCTATATCAGTCCATTCAACGTGCTGGGGATATGGAATATTATCCCATGTCATCCGCCCAGAAAAGACTATATATATTAAACCAGCTTGAAGGAGCTGGAATCGCCTACAATATACCTGGCATAATATTGCTGGAAGGTACTGTTGATAAAGCACGTTTTGAGCAGGCTTTTCATAGTCTGATAGAAAGGCATGAGAGCTTTCGAACCTCCTTCCATATGATCGAGGAAGAGCTGTCTCAGAAAGTCCATGACAAGGCGGACCTAAGTATCATGTACCTGGAAACCAGTGAAGAGAAGGTTCCCGAAATAGTGGAGAAATTCATAAGGCCCTTTGACCTTGGAAAGGCTCCACTATTAAGAGTTGGACTTGTAAAGATTGGAGAAGCCAGACATATTATGGTGTTTGACATGCATCATATCATATCGGATGGAGTGTCCAACGACATACTGGTAAGAGAGTTTATAAGCTTATATGAAGGGAAAATACTTCCTCCACTGCGTATACAGTACAAGGACTACTCAGTTTGGCAGAGGGAATTGTTTGCAGGAGCTGCCATAAGTAAGCAGGAGGAATTCTGGCTCCAGACCTTTCAGGGAGAGATCCCTGTGCTGGATTTATCCACCGACTACCCAAGACCCGCAGTACAAAGCTTTGAAGGAGACTACATCAGCTTTGAAGCTGATAGCGAGCTTGCGGTTAGACTTAACAAGCTTGGATCAGACAATGGAGCTACATTATATATGACGCTTCTTGCTGCATACAATGTGCTGTTATCTAGATACACTGGACAGGAAGATATTATTGTGGGAAGTCCTATAGCTGGAAGGCCTCATGCTGACCTTCAAGACATCATAGGTATGTTTGTAAACACTCTGGCCATGAGAAACCACCCGCAAGGAGAAAAGACTTTTATTGAATTCTTGAAAGAAGTTAAAGAAAATGCTTTGAAAGCATACGACAATCAGGACTATCAGTTTGAAGAATTAGTGGATAAGCTGGACATAAGGAGGGATATGAGCAGGAATCCCCTCTTTGATACCATGTTTGCCATATACAATGTTGGAAAAGCAGAGCTCATAACGTCTGATCTAAGCTTCAAGCCGTACAACAAAGGGATAGAAGGCAGAATATCAAAATTTGACATCACCTTAAATGCATTTGAGACTGAGGATGGTATAGCCTTTGAACTCGAATACTGTACAAGACTGTTTAAGAAAGAAACAGTTGAAAGACTTGGGGCTCATTACATCAATTTGCTGGAAGAAATTGCAGCATACCCCGAAAAAAGGCTTTATGAAATCGAAATGTTATCACAGGAAGAAAAACAGCAAGTATTATACAGCTTTAACGATACTGCTCTCGAATATCCCCTGGATAAAACCATACACCAAATGTTTGAGGAGCAAGTGAAAAAGACTCCTGATCATATTGCAGTGGTTTTTGAAGGTAAACAATTAACCTACCGAGAACTGAATCAAAAGGCAAACCAATTGGCCAGGGCATTAAGAGAAAAGGGAGTAAAGCCTGATGATATTGTAGGCATAATGGTGGACCGCTCGCCTGAAATGGTTATAGGTATAATGTCAGTAATCAAGGCTGGGGGGGCGTACCTTCCTGTAGATCCTAATTATCCATTGGAAAGAAAAAGGTATATGATGGAGGACAGCAAGGCCAAAATTTTACTCACCCAAAATCATCTTATGGATCGTGATGATTTCGATGGTGAGATTATTGATTTATCTGATTATGATTATAATTTTATAAACGATGTGAATATAAAATGTATAAATAAGCCTGGTGATACAGCGTACATCATCTATACCTCTGGCTCAACGGGAAACCCTAAAGGTGTTTGCATTGATAATAAGAGTGTATTAAACCTGGTAGAGGGTCTGTTCCAGAGAATATATAGCAAATATGAATCACCGTTGAATGTTTGCCTCATTGCCCCTTATGTTTTTGATGCTTCGGTGCAGCAGATTTTCGCAGCACTGCTAATGGGGCATGCATTGTACATTGTACCGGAGGAAGCAAGGAAAGACGGTAAAAAGCTGCTGGACTTCTATAGTGAAAATAGGATTGATATTTCGGATGGAACGCCCATACACGTAAATATGATGTTAAATTCTCCTCCTATAGATAATAACCTAAAAGTGAGACATTTTATTATAGGCGGAGATGTTCTTCCATTTGATGCAGTAAAAGACTTCCTAAGCAGATTTGAGGATGTGCAACCTTGCATCACAAATGTTTATGGTCCTACCGAATGCTGTGTGGATTCTACGGAATATTTGATTACTGCGGCGGGGCTTAGTAGATTGGATAATATCCCCATAGGCCGTCCTTTGCCAAACACCAGAGCATGCATACTTGGTAAGAAATTAGAAGTAAATCCTATAGGTATCGCTGGGGAATTATATATATCTGGGGATGGTCTTGCCAAAGGCTATTTAAACAAGACGGGGCTTACTGCAGAAAGATTTGTATCTAACCCGTTTATAAAGGGAGAAAGAATGTATCGTACTGGGGACTTGGCAAGATGGCTGCCTGACGGGAATATAGAATTTTTAGGCAGGATGGACCACCAGGTAAAGATAAGGGGATTTAGAATAGAACTTGGAGAAATAGAGGCTCAGCTATTAAGACATGCTTCAATAAAAGAAGCTGTGGTTATTGTAAAGGAAGACCAACAGAAGAACAAGGATCTGTGTGCATATTTCGTTGGGGAAAATGAACTGACAATAACTGAACTAAGGGAATGCCTTTCAAAAGAATTGCCCGAGTATATGATCCCGGCATACTTCATGCAGCTGGATGAAATGCCTTTGACAGCCAATGGTAAGATAGACCGGAAGAACTTGCCCCACCCTGCTGCTCATTTAAATACTGGAGTAGAGTATGAAGCACCTTCAGGTGAAGTGGAAGAGAAGCTTGTACAATTGTGGCAGGATATCCTGGGGGTTGAGAAAATAGGGAGAAATGATAATTTCTTTGTGCTTGGGGGGCACTCATTAAAAGCAATAAACTTTGCAGCCAAAATTCACAAAGAGTTCAATGTAAATATATCTCTTAAGGAGATATTCAAGCTGCCGACAATTGCAGAAATTGCCAAGTACATCCAGGAAGCCCAAGAGAGTATTTATCAATCTATCCAGCCCACTGGAGAAATGGAATACTATCCTATGTCGTCTTCCCAAAGAAGGCTGTATATATTAAATCAGCTTGAAGGAGCAAGGGTGGCATACAATATGCCAGAGTTTATTTTGTTAGAAGGCAGTATTGATATAGAACGTTTTGAGAAAGCCTTAGATCAGCTGGTAAAAAGGCATGAGGCTTTCCGGACCTCCTTCCATATGGTAGATGGTGAACCGGTGCAGAAGGTCCATGATGAGGTGGAATTTAGTATCATGTACATGGAAACCGGCGAAGAAAAAGCCTCAGAAGCAGCAAATGAATTCATAAGGCCATTTGACCTTGGCAAGGCTCCTTTACTAAGAGCAGGGCTCGTAAAAATTAGAGAAGACAGGCATGTCATGATGCTTGATAAACACCATATCATATCTGACGGGGTGTCGGATGAAATACTGGTAAGAGAATTCATAAGCTTGTATGAAGGAATGAATCTTCCAGCACTTCAGATTCAGTACAAGGACTATTCCGTATGGCAGAATAAATTGTTTGCTGACGGCACAATCAGTAAACAAGAAGAATACTGGCTCCAGGCATTTAGGGGAGAAATACCAGTACTTGATATGCCGGTAGACTACCCAAGGCCAACTATACAGAGTTTTGAAGGCGATATGGTCAGTTTTGAAACAGGCCGGGAACTTGCACATAAACTGAACAAGCTTGCCGTGGATCATGGAGCAACACTGTATATGGTGCTTCTAGCTTCATACAATGTGCTTCTTTTCAAATACACCGGACAGGAAGATGTCGTAATTGGAAGCCCTATAGCAGGAAGGCCACATACAGATTTGCAGGACATCATAGGCATGTTTGTCAATACCCTAGCTATGAGGAATTACCCTCAAGGTAAAAAGAATTTCAGCGAGTTTTTGATGGTAGTAAAAGAAAATGCTCTAAGGGCTTATGAAAACCAGGATTACCCATTTGAGGAACTTGTGGAGAAGCTTAGCATTAAGCGGGATTTGAGCAGAAATCCGCTGTTTGATACTATGTTTGTCTTGCAAAATAAAGAGGCATCAGAATTTAAGATGAATGGGCTAAGGTTCATGCCCTATGATAATGAGTTCAGGGCGTCCAAATTTGATTTGACCCTAAACGCCCAAGAGACCCAGAATAATATTGTATTTGGGTTAAAGTATGCTACTCGTCTGTTTAAGAAAGAGACAATAGAAAAACTTGGGGTCCATTTCATCAATGTACTGGAAGAGATCACAGCTTACCCCGAAAAGATGCTGTCCGAAATAAATATACTATCTCAGGATGAAAAACAGCAAATACTAAATAGTTTTAATGATACAAAGGCAGAATACCCTAGGGATAAGACTCTACATGAGCTGTTCCAAGACCAAGTGGAAAGGACACCTGATAATGTAGCTGTAGTGTTTGAGGACAAGCAATTAACCTACAGGCAGCTCAATGAAAAGGCAAATCAGCTTGCCAGAGCACTAAGAAGTAATGGTGTAAAGCAAAACAGCATAGTTGGAATAATGGTAGAAAGATCCGTAGATATGCAGGTTGGAATACTGGGAATTTTAAAAGCAGGAGGTGTCTATTTACCAATTTCAACCAAACTTCCTGAACTAAGAATAAAAAAATTACTGGAAGATAGTAATGCAACTATGCTGTTGACGCAATCACATTTAGCGGATAAAGCAGAGTTTTACGGTAATATATTACTGCTTGATTCCCCTGAAATATACATTGGAAGTGCTGAAAACCTTGATAAAATAAATAAACCAGAGGACTTAGCTTATATCATTTATACATCGGGATCTACTGGAGTTCCGAAGGGTTCAATGATAGAGCATCGAAGTGTAGTTAACTTGGTTTATGGACTAAGAAAGCTTGTCTATGAAAATTATGATAATTATTTAAATGTTGCCCTTGTGTCCCCTTACTTTTTTGACGCATCTGTAAAACAAATATTTGCGGCTTCTCTCCTTGGCCATACGCTGTTTATAGTTCCTGAGGATACAAGGCTAGATGGTGAGGGCCTTCTAAAGTACTATAACAGGAATTCAATTGCTGTTTCAGACGGAACACCAGCACATATAAAGCTTTTAACAGATACTGCCAGGCCTGGCGAAAGTCTTTCAGTTATGCAGTTTATTATCGGAGGGGAAGAACTTTCATGTAAAGGTATACAAGGTTTCTATGATCGGTTTAAAGATAATAACCCTACTATAACAAACGTTTATGGTCCAACAGAATGCTGCGTAGATTCAACTTATTACCATTTAAGCCGTGAGAAGGTGAGAAATCTAACAAGTATACCTATAGGTATGCCATTGCAGAATTATAAGATATATATACTTAATGAAGACATGAATATCTTACCGGTTAATACAACTGGTGAAATATATATATCTGGAGATGGGCTGGCAAAAGGCTATTTGAACAAACTTGAATTGACTACGGAAAAATTTGTAGCTAATCCTTTCAGCTCTGGAGAAAGAATGTATCGTACCGGTGATCTTGGAAGGTGGCTTCCTGACGGAAACATCGAATTTATAGGCAGAGTAGACCATCAGGTAAAGATTAGGGGCTTTAGGATAGAGCTTGGGGAAATAGAAGTGCAGCTATTAAAGCATCCTTCAATAAAAGAAGCTGCGGTAATTGCAAAGACAGACCAGGAGGGCAACAAGTATTTGTGTGCTTATATAGCAGGGGAAAGTGAATCTACAATATCAGATTTAAGGGCGCTTCTCTTAAAAGAACTTCCCGATTACATGATACCACAATACTTTGTTCAGCTGGAAAAGCTGCCTTTGACAGCCAATGGCAAAATAGATCGGAATAATTTACCCCGAAATGACGGTACTTTAGCTACATCAGTAGAGTATGTAGAGCCTTGCGGTGAAGTTGAGGAGAAGCTTGCACTGCTGTGGCATGATGCCCTTGGAGTACAAAAAATTGGTGTGAATGATAACTTCTTTGAACTGGGAGGATACTCACTGAAGGCAATATCCCTTATAAGCAGAATTTATGAACAGTTAAATGTTGAGGTACCACTAAAAGACTTTTATATGGCCCCAACCATAAAGGAAATTGCCCGTTTTATACACAATACGTACGCCAATGATTATATTACACCAAGTCCGGCAATTCATTTTAATTCAGCAATGGAGAGTCTTATGTTTGCATTCCCTCCAGGAGGAGGAAATGGAATAGCTTATGGTAGTTTATCAAAACAAATGAATGCTTATTCCATATATTCCTTTGACTTTATAGAAAATGAGAGCAGGATGGAGGAGTATGTGAAGGCAATTACTTCTGTCAAACCCGAGGGCCCATATATTCTATTTGGTTACTCGGCAGGAGGTAATCTGGCATTTGAAGTTGCTAAAGTATTAATTGAAACTGGACATCATGTATCCGATATAATCTTTCTGGATTCGGCTAAATCATTTGTCCTTATTGAGGAAGAAAGCGAAGATGCTAAGAAACTTGCTGAGCAACAGGATAAAGAATTTATAGAAGAAAATGAGAAACTTATAAAAGGCATGTTTGGAGATAACCAGGCAGTTATTGAAAAGGCCATTGAAAGAATGAGAAATTATCATAAATACACTAGAAGTGTTATAAACTCGGGACAGATAAACTCCAATATCCATCTTATTATATCACAGCAGCAAGACAATGAAGGTGAAGCTGATTTATGTGAAGGATGGAGAGAGGCAACAACGGGAGAGTTCAAAGTATATAACGGATTTGGCAGACATTTTGATATGTTAAGTACAGGATATATAGATAAAAATGCGGCTATTATTAAAGAAATATTGGAAGAGATCAACCAATAGTTCAGATATAAGGGGTAGATATAATGGATAAGATTAAATTGTTTTGTCTGCCGTATGCAGGAGGTTCTGCAGCAGTATATAAATATTGGGAACAATACTTGCATGATAGGATTGAGCTTTTCCCGATTGAGCTTGCGGGAAGAGGCAGCAGGATTGGTGAACCGTTTTACGGAAGTGTTGAGGAAGCGCTTGAAGATATACACCGTATTATCATAAGCAACCTTGAAGAACAACCTTATGCGTTGTTTGGCCACAGTATGGGCAGTGTACTTGTATATGAACTTGCCTATAGAATAAAGGAGCTCGGACATCCATATCCTGTCCATATGTTTATTTCCGGCAGATATCCTCCGGGTTTTGTAAGTAAGAAGAAGGTACTCTATGATTTGCCGGATAAGGAGTTTGTGGATGAGGTATTTAAGCTGGGAGGCACGCCCAAAGAGGTTCTGAAAAGCAATGAATTAATGGAGTTGTTTTTACCGATACTCAGAGCGGATTTTAGAATTACTGACACATACAGGCACATTGAAAAAAACGCTAAGCTTGACTGCGATATAAGTGTATTGTGGGGAAAAAGAGAAAAGGGAGCCACTATTTTTGACGTTGCAAAATGGCATGATTATACGTCCAAAAGTTGTAAAATTCATATGTTTGACGGGGATCATTTTTTTATACACGATTACAAAAAGGATGTAGCAGCAATAATAAATAGTAGTCTCATCGACTTTGCAGACAATGGTATGTGAAGACTGAAGTTTATTTAAAATTTAATATGAAATCAAGAGGCTAAGTTTTTAGGTTGACTTTAATGACCTGTAGACTTAGCCTCTTTCCAGTCTAATCAAAAATTTCAAGAAAGTAGAACCTACGTCCTATTGGAATTATTTTCATGTTTCTGTATTACGACGAAAGCAGCGCTCCATTCCTATACGCTATCCCAACGGTACATGCTTAAAGACACATCGGTGAAAATCCTGGAAATTGCGCCGCCAGGGGTTCAAACGTATTTCAATAACGATCCGAGCTCTATGCTACTAGCATCATTCATTGATGAAACGATGAAGGTACTTGGTACGGATGCGGACGAGGTTCTAGTGGAAGAAGCGAAAGTATTTCGAAACAACCCGGGCCCGAACGAAGGTATTTTTGTGAACCAGTTAAACAATATGATGTTTGAGCCGCCAAAGGGTCATTAATCCGTTTAATACTTAGCGTATATTTTCGTTAATTATCTCAACTCGCTTTTAGAAAATCCTTGATTATCAAGGGCGTGTACATCGAAGACATGTAAACAACGTATTCGCCTTGACAATGAGCCTCGCGGCATCGGAGTCTAAACACGTGCGCCGATGCCCATAGGACACGGTTTACCTAGGGCTTGCTGAACGAATCAAAACTCCAACAGGCACAAGGGTTTAGGGCCTCTTATGTCGAAGGAAAACGGGGCAGCCCCGTGAAAAACCGTGCACTTGGAGGCGTCAGGATTGTATCAGCGAACCGAGAACCAGATGAACCTGCCCGTCGACTTTTTTCTGCCGTTCGGCGGAAAGCTCGCAGAAGATAACCGCTGGGTGCTGCTGGCCCAGATGATTCCGTGGTGGATGCTCGAAGAGAAGTATGCGAAAAACTTCAAGAAAAGCCTCAAGGGCCAAAAAGCCGTTTCGATCCGTATCGCGCTCGGCGCACTCATCATCCAGGAGCGGCTTGGCACCGATGATCGGGAGACACTTCGTCAGATTCTGGAGAACCCGTATCTGCAGTACTTCCTCGGTCTGCCGGAATATCGGTACCGCCGTCCGTTTCATCATTCTCTCATGACGCATTTCCGCAAGCGATTGGGTGGCGAAATTCTGGATGAAGTGAATGAATGGATCGCTCTGGAAGAAGCGCGCAAGTGTCGGATGATTCATCGGACGACGATGAACCTGGCAGCGGAACTGACGCAGCGTCCGGTAAGCCTTCAGAAACGCAGCCACAGCAGATGGAACTGACGAACGAGGGCGAACTGCTGCTGGACGCTACCTGCGCGCCGGCGGATATCGCCTACCCGACGGATTTGTCGTTACTGAATCAGGCCAGAGAAAAGCTGGAGAAGATCATCGACATCCTGCACGAACCGGAACGTGGAAAGACCCGCAAGCCCAGAACATACCGAGAGCGTGCCCGCAAAGCCTATCTGGCGGTTGCCAAGCAGCGGCGCGTGAAGCCGCGCGCGATACGAAAAGCGATCGGCAAGCAGCTCAGGTTCGTTTCCCGTGATCTGCGCATGATCGCCGAACTCGCCGATATGACGAGCGGCCTGCCGCGGCGTTTGTACAAGGAACTGCTGGTCATTCAAGAGCTTTATCGTCAGCAGCAAACGATGTATGACAAGCGGACACACAGCATATCGGATCGGATTGTCAGTATCGCACAGCCACATGTCAGACCGATCGTGCGCGGCAAAGCCAGGGCAAACGTCGAGTTCGGAGAGAAGCTGGCGATTAGCGTGGTGAACGGCTACGCTTTCCACGAGCATCTGTCGTGGGATAGCTACAACGAAGGGCAGACATTGCAGGACGCCGTAGAGCGTTACCGCGCCAGATTTGGTTATTATCCCAAAGCGGTGCTGGCCGACCAGATCTATCGAACCCGCGACAACTTGCGCTTCTGCAAAGAGGGAATTCGCTTAAGCGGACCGCAGTTGGGTCGTATTAATAATGGTTTCGCATTTTCAATAACCTTAGATATAGTCGAGCTATTTCATAACTACACTCACCTAAAATCACTTTGCGATGATTCGCTGCTCTCATCAGTTGGAGTAACTACAGACAATCTCTTTGTATTAGCAAAGTTAACATCAATTAAAGACTTTATGAGATTATTAATAAATTTACGCCGACCAATCGGAATTATTGGTTCGATTTCAACTTTACGGGAATACGGGTTTCTCAGTTATGAATCTGTTAATTCAATGGACATTACGATATATCCGATTAAAAGTGAAACAAGCAATTTTTGGAACACAATTCCAGAAAATCCAATTAACCAGTGTGCAAATCATTTAAGATTATATATTGATGGTGATGGTTATATTTATCCTTGCTATGGACTAGTGGGGCTGAGAGAGTTTTCTTTGGGTAACATTAAAGATGGTTTTGAGAATTCAACTTTTGTAACAGATAATTACGATTTAGATTTATTAGAGTTAAAGAGAAATGGACCGAAGCTACATGAAAGTACAAATCAGCTACAACGAGTATCAACACTTCCTTGGATTTGTGAACGTCATAGAATGGAGTTGTTAATGGATTGAAGTATCATTCAAATACTCAAACATTGTTATTTCACCTTGATTCTATATTTCCACACATGAAAATTCAAGAATTACTCCCACTATCATTAAATAGAAGTTATGTATATAAAGCCATCACAGCGCGTGAAGATTTTCTTTTGAAGATTCTTCCTATCAACTCTTTGGATAGATTACAACGTGAATATCTTGCTATACAAACACTATTTCGCGAAGGAGCTCCCGTACCACGTCCCCTCAAAGAAGAGAATAATATAATACAAATTAATGAAGTGGCATTTATGGCAAGGGCTTATGAGTTTGTTGAAGGTCATGCACTACAAATTAATAAATCCAATTTCTTCTCACTAGGCACTTCAATTGGTCATATACACAATATTTGGGATAAGATGAAGAAGCCGAGTTGGCTCCGAGATATTACAATTAATGAGTTACTATATAACTCATTGGACGCAATAAGAAATTCTTACAATGATTGTGAAAGTCTCTTATTGACTGAACGACTAACAAGCACAATAGCTGTAATATTAGAAAAGTATAACGATGAATCTTTATTTGGATGCTCACATGGGGATGCACACCACTTAAATGCAATACAAACAACTCTTGGACAAACTGTGATAATCGATTTTGAAGATGTTGGTTGGCAGTGGAGAATATATGATCTAGCGACTGCAATCTGGGGCACTTTTGGGAGAGGGGGGACCCCTGAAATTTGGAAAGAGCTTATTTCAGGGTACTCCTCTATACGCTTTTTAAACCAGGAGGAGGAAGGCCTAATACGTTTCTTAATTTTTGCCCGTCATTTATGGTGGCTAGGCTTACATGCTAAGAACTGGAATATGTGGGCGCGACAATATTCAAAAAAACATTTTTTCGAGTCAGGGATTAATTTGTTAATAGCCATAAGCAAAGATGTTTGTGGACTTAAGGTGCTGGGTGGTCTCTAACAGTACATTCTCTTAGGTATTCGTTTGCAACGCGACATCATAAGGAAAATAATAATGTACCTAAACCAAGGAAGAGACCAGTTTAATTACTTGGAAGTATTTTGACCTACTGTGACCTCATTTGATAATTACGTAAAATATAATTTTGACGAATATTTATAACTGAAGTATAATAATTTACGGAGGTTATACATATATGGATAAACAAATGAAAATGCATTACATGAATCGAATCGATGAAAAATTGTCTGATCTTCCGTGGTTTATTACGGAATTTATTGATAGTAGAAAACGAAAACTTTCTCCCACAACGCTTCTGAACTATTGCCATGACTATATTATTTTTTTTGATTGGTTAGTTGCAGAAAATTTTACTGAAGATAGCCGTAAAAACATTAAATTAGCTACTTTGGAGAAACTAACGATTCGTGAAGTGGAAAATTTCCTATCTTTTTTGGAGTATCAACTAGGCAATGCCAAGCTAACCATCAACCGTAAATTGTCCTCACTAAAATCCTTATTTGATTACTTACAGAACAAAGCTGAAACAAATGACTTAAAACCATATATCCAGCGCAATGTTATGGCCAAAATGGATTTAAACGTGATTAAAGAAAGCCAAGAAACCATTGCCAATCGTATTGATGGGAAAATTCTTAGAGAAGACGATTTTGAGTCATTTAGGCAGTTTATAGCTCATGATTTCGGAGAAATCAATAAAGAGAATAAACGTATTTTCAATTTCCATCAATTTAACCGTGAACGAGATACAGCTATTGTTTCCCTCATTTTAGGTTCTGGTCTTAGGCTCTCTGAGGTAGCAGGTATTAACATTGAAGATTTAGATATGAACAAAGCTTTGGTGCGTGTTATACGAAAAGGCAATAAAGAACAATACGTGTATTTCAGCAAGCAAGCGTTACTAGATTTAGAAAATTATCTGCAGATTAGAGAATCCAGATATATCCCAGAAAAAAACGAAAGCTTTTTGTTTATTGCAGCTTCCATAGGTCGTAAAGGAAAAAGCCGACGTTTAACGCAGCGATCTATTGAAAAACTAATCGAAAAGTATGCTTCAGCTTTTGGAAAACCAGCATTAACCGTGCATTCTCTAAGACATTCATTTGCAACGCGCTATCATTTAGAGAACAATGATGTGCCTAGATTGAAAAACCAATTAGGACATTCCTCAATACAAACAACCATGATCTATACACATTTAACAGATGAGGAAATGAGGAAGGCAGTCAATAATATGGATAAGTAATGTAGAGCGCGTCAAGTAAGTGACACTAAATTGCCTACCTGACTGGGAGAATGACACAAAGTTACCTACTTGACTGGGTGAGTGACACAAAGTTACCTACTTAGCTTGATAAATAAAAAAAATTACCTCATTCGCTTGAAGAAAAAGAACTAAGTCACTCAAAAGTATGATTTAACTACTAAAGTAGGGAACTTTGTGTCATTTTAGTAGGGGATTTTGTGTCAATGTACAATTCTCCTATTCATAGGGATACCCGCGTTGCTATACGGGTTTTCTAAGACATCTTCACAAAACCCGTATTTTGTACATATGTATATAAAAGCTGTATAATACCTCCAGGTTACTATATTCTATTTGATGTCATACACATATAACCCCTTTTATCATATTAATAATAGCAACTATCCACAACCAGTTAGGTGAATTGAACAAGCTGGACAAGCTGTAGTAATGTTTGTGCAGCTCTTTATCCTTTGTATGGACTTAAGTTATTAACCTGAAGAATCATCTTAAGATACTTATGTAAATTGCCTCAACTAATTCAGAAATTTTTATCAAATTGGAGAAGCTGGTTTTTGATCATTAAGTCCAAATATATCAATGTTAATCCATTTATTTTGTTCATCGCCTCGTTTCATGACTGTAAAATAACCCACAATGCTTTTGAAGAGCTAATGCTGGATCAATATTTTCCTGCAGTATTCTTTCATCTTTTGCTTCTTACACGGCGATGTAGCCCATAGTGGCGGCTTGGGGCAGTCATTCGGGATTTTGAGATTGGCAGCGTGTATATGCCAATAATCTCCTCCAATACAGAAATGTTTGTGATAAAGGTTTGAAAATCTAAAGTCAAAGCTGAAGTACCCCCTATCGCACGATGATACAGTGAAGGCACAATTACTAGATTTCACATTAAAAGTAGCGAATTCCCTTGTGTTTCTCATTACAAAAATTGACATTTCATATGAAAATAAGTAATATAATTAGAAACATTTATACTGTAATAGGACCTTTCTCATCCCCCTCTTTTTAAATTCCTGATCCTACCTAATTTAAGGAGTGAAATGCTATGTGCGCACGAACGCTAAAAGCGAATACAAGGAATGTAATCGGTAACTATTGCAAATGGATCACAGTTGGTATGATTTTAACTTTCACGGGATGCCCGCTTGCATCCGCCGCTCCTTCACCCTCATCCTCTAGTAAAACTAGTGAACCCTCCTCTTCCCTAGTTACATTTCAATTGCAAGAGGCTACGATTGCTCAAATGCAGGAAGCGATGAAGTCAGGGGCACTGTCAAGTGTCGAGCTCACTGCTCTGTACCTTAACCGGGTATATGCCTATGATTCTAGTGGCATTCGACTGAATTCCATCCCTATTCTGAACCCCGACGTACTAAAAGAAGCTGCTCAAGCTGATCAACTAAGGGCACAAGGTATTAAGACTGGTCCTCTGCAAGGCATCCCCTACACGGTTAAAGACAGCTACAAGGTTAAGGGACTCACTGTCGCTTCTGGATCTCCGGCTTTCAAAAACCTGATGGCAAAGGACGATGCCTTTACAGTAGAAAAGATACGCAAATCCGGTGGGGTGCTCATTGGTAAAACCAATATGCCGCCAATGGCAGCAGGGGGAATGCAAAGAGGCGTTTATGGCCGTGCTGAAAGTCCGTACAACCCAGATTATTTGGCTGCAGCCTGGTACTCTGGCTCCTCTAACGGATCTGGCGTATCAACAGCCGCCAACCTCGCTGCCTTCGGTATGGGGGAAGAAACGGTATCCTCTGGAAGATCACCAGCATCTAACAATGGTTTAATTGCCTACACCCCATCGCGGGGCCTAATCTCCATTCGGGGGAATTGGCCGCTCTTCCCTATACGTGATGTCGTTGTCCCACATACGAGGACTGTCGAGGACATGCTCCGCTTGCTTGACGTGATCGTTGTAGAAGATAAGATCACCAAGGGCGATTTCTGGCGAGAGCAGAAAGCCGTTCGGCTCCCTTCTGTCAACAGTGTCCGTCCCAAATCCTATTTAGAGCTGCGAGACATTCAAGCTTTGAAAGGCAAACGCATTGGCGTTCCGAAAATTTATATCGGTAAGGACCATGAAACCACAACTCCGATCAAATTCAGACCTTCGATACAGGCATTATGGGAAAAAGCTGTAAAGGATTTAACTGCTCTTGGAGCTGAGGTTGTGGAAGTTGACTTCCCCTTGCAGGCGAATAGTGAGAAGGACCGGCCAACAGCGAAAACACCTGAAGAGCGTGGTTTGATGCCGGCAAAGTGGGCTGAAAAGGAATTCGGGTTGCTTAATCCTTATGCAGCTGAGGAATTCCTTAAAAGTGTGGGCGATCCAAATTTCCCGTCATGGGCAAATATCGACCCTGCAACCGTCTTCCCGAATCCGCCCGGTTCGGTAGATGCCAAACGTGGCAGAGACCTTGGCCACTATGACGTATTCATTGAAACCATAAAGAAAGGCGTCACCCCTTACGAACAAATTCCTCAGTTTCAGGAAGGTCTGAGGGGGCTTGAAAATGTACGAAAGATTGATTTTGAAGATTGGATGAAGCAAAACAACCTTGATTTTATTGCATTCCCGGCAAATTCGAATATCGGCAAAGCTGACTCCGATGTGAATGAAACGTCCTACGAGGAGGCTTGGGAGAATGGCAACTATTTCTCCAATACGAATTTCATTCTACGCGAGTACGGGATCCCAAGTGTGTCTGTGAGTATGGGCGCTATGAAGGATACCGGTATGCCCGTTAATCTGACGATGGCAGGTGCCGCATACAGCGATAATGACCTGCTTCGTTACGCTTATTCCTATGAGCAGGCGACCAAAAACCGTCCTATTGCAGCACGTACGCCAGCGCTTGAGGATGAAACCTTTTCCTATAACCCGCAAACCACTCTCCCACCCTTTAAACGCAAGGAAACAGGAACCCCTGTACTTAAGTTGAATGCTTCGATCACGGATGATGTTCTCGCTTTGGAAGGTTCAGTCACAGATCAAAGTGATATCGCGCAGCTTAAAGTTTATGTCAATGGCATTCGTGTCGTTATTACAGAAGATAAAGCCAATTGGTCAGCAACGCTTCCAACTACTAAATACAAACAGGATGGTGCCTCCCAAGCTGATACGCTGCATATTCTCGTGCTGGCCAAGGATATTTACGGAAATACCTCTGCTCAAGTCAAGTCTGTCAATTTACCCCAACGATAAAGGACATCATAGAACTGACTATAATTGTGGGTTCCCTGACCGTAAGATTATCATTAGAAAAGCTATCGCTGCAGCTAGCCTGAGCGACGGGATATATCCTAATTCCTATTGCTGTTGCAATCCCGCTTCCATTTAATTGGTATTTGAAGGGAGCGGGCTGTAAGCTATCACCAAATAACTTGACGTATTGAACGATATTTTTGAGCGGTTTGAGGCTGGGGCTATTGACGGATTTGTTGGTTGAAAGAGGCTTGTTCAGAAGCGAATATGCAGGTTCGACTCTGAGGGCACACTTGGGTATTTAACACCTGATACTGTCGAGGACAAGGACTTGTACCTATTGCCGTAAGGACAAGAGATTTAGATTATCGGGTCAGCTATGTATAAATCATTTTGTGTCATGGATAAAAGGACGAACAGGGTAACCGCCCTTTTATCCATGACAGGTTGCATTTAATACTGTCCATTATGACAGAGGCTATTACTTAGCGCATTCAGCCATTACAATATTTCGATATACCCTTCTGTTCCATGCACACGAATTCGTTGCCCATCTTTTATCAGTTTGGTAGCATTCTCCACTCCGACAACTGCGGGTAAGCCATATTCACGTGCGATAACGGCTCCATGAGTCATCAGTCCACCAACTTCGGTGACTAGGCCTTTTATGGATACAAACAATGGTGTCCAGCTGGGGTCAGTAAAGGCGGTGACTAATATATCTCCATCTTCCAGATCAGCATCTTCCATGTTTAAGATGACACGTGCTCGTCCCTCTATAACTCCGGTAGAAACAGGCAGACCTACAATCGCTTCGGCTGGGAGATTTTCTCGTTTGTACTCACCCGCAATGATTTCACCATCAGACGTGATTACACGCGGGGGAGTTAGTTTTTCATATAATTTATAATCGTCTTTTCGTTTACGGATGATCTGATAATCCAGTTTATTTGTGCGTACGACTTCGTGAAGTTCTTCAAAAGTGAGATCGTATATATCTTCTTTCTCGTGAATAACACCAGCTTGTACGAGTTGTTCGGCTTCTTTTAGTAAAGCCTGCTTATAAACGAAGTAGCGATTAACCATGCCGTATTTGGGATATTCACGATAACCGATGAAATTCCTGATCAGATCGATCATTCGTTTTGTTTCTTTGGCTTTTTGTTCACCATCCGGTAATTGCTTCAATCGATCTAATAACTCTTGTTCTTTTTTCAAAGCCTCCTGTCGCCCCTGCTCAAATTTCCAATTGCCAGCATTAGGCTCAAAGTTTTTGATATTACTGAGAATCATGGGGACAAGTATAATTGGTTTTTCACTCCAACGAGTTCTCGAAATATCGATTTCACCGGCACATCGCATTCCGTATTTGTTGAGATAAGCATAGATAGCGTCTTGAGTTTCCTGTCCACCATCCAACTTAACCAGTTCATCCAAAAAATTATCATCTTTTACATGTTTTAAATAATCAATTACCTCCGGATAAGGACGAATCGCATCTGCGACATCCAATAGCGCCAGACCCATTTCCGAAGTAATGTTGTTTGGTACAGATTGAGAAAGCGTATCTGCTGCGTTTTTTTCACCTAACCACTCGTACATTTTTTCATTGATCCATGACGAAGCATTCATAGCAGTCATAAAAACCTTTGAACTTTGTGGGTCAAATAAGATCTTCTTTAATTCTTGGAGATCTTCCAGTATAAAATCAAATAAATCTGCTCCTGATTTCGTTTGGATGTTTTGTTTTAATTTTTCTATCGATGTTTGACTGTTCTTAATCAAATCAGAAACGATTGCCGGATCGTTTTCGATTTGTGCTTGAATACCTGCAGACGCCCTACCTTTACTGCTATTACCGGGACTCCGTTCTGTTCTATCATCTGGTAACGATTTTATAAAATCTCTCTCTATTAGGGTCATAAATGCGTCTTTTATGAGCGGATCAGATTGTCCCAGGGTATTTAAGAAAGTTTCTCTGCTGACAGGTGAAGCCAGCATTTGTGTAACATCAACAAACAGCCTTCCACCGGCTATACGCATGGGTGCAGGAGTTATTAACAGATAAAAAGACAATCCCAATGGTTTTATCGGGTCAGTCATCATTTGTTGATGACCGACAGATACATAAACGTGATTTTCTTGATCATTTGCTTTAGGGATCGGGTATAAAGTCGTGATTGGACGACTCTGGACAATATAAAAAGTATCATTGGCCAAACACCATTCGATATCTTGTGGGCAACCAAAATGAGACTCGATATGTCTTCCGATACGTGCCAGTTGCAAAATTTGTTGTTCAGTAAGGGTTTGAGTCTTTTGCTGATCAGGCTCGATCTGCTTTGTCTCTGTTCCGCCTTCTTTTCGTCCATAGATAGCCAATTTTTTGGTTGCTATCCTCTTATCGACGATTGCCTCTTCCTGTACTTTATAACAATCGGCAGAGACCAAGCCAGAGACCAATGCTTCTCCAAGTCCAAAACTAGCATCGATTGATAGCAGCTTCCGGTTGGATGTAATCGGATCAGCGGTAAATAAAATTCCTGAAGCCTGCGGGAAAACCATCCTTTGAACAATAACGGATAAATAAACTTGACTGTGGTCAAATCCATTTTGCATACGATAGATAACCGCGCGATCCGTAAATAGGGAAGCCCAACATTTGCTGATATGCTGCAAGATTGCTTCTTTGCCGATGATATTTAAATAGGTGTCTTGTTGACCAGCAAAAGAGGCATGTGGCAAATCTTCAGCAGTCGCACTGGAACGCACTGCGTAAGCATGTTCTTCTCCAAACCGGGAGAGATAGTGAGTAACTGCTTCCACAACATCGGCAGGAACTTCTACTTCCATAATGATTTGTCGAATCTGCCTGCTGATTTCACCAATTTGAGCACGATCTTCTGCTTTTAGCCTTGTTAGTCGATCCAACAATGCATAATACGTTTCTTTTTGTTCGATGGCTTTTTGATACCCCACTGTTGTAACACAAAATCCTTCTGGTACATGTATTCCTTCAATTTTTGATAATTCCCCTAAATTCAACCCTTTTCCGCCAACGAGCAAAAACTGCGTTTTTTCCATTTCCTGAAAACTGAGAACCAAAGAACTCATTCAATATCTCTCCTAACTATTAAATTGAGAAAAAAACATTTGACAAGAGTTTAGCGGCATGGTAAAGTTAAAGTGTAAGATGTGATATTTATGAACACTCAAATTAAGAAATCACAATCTAATTATATCATCGTGTCTGTTTTATATGCAATAAAAAAGAACCTGATAAAACTATCCAGGTTCTTTTTTGATTTTCCACTATCATTAGTCAAATCAAAAACCGTGGCTCGGGCTGAACTCAGTTACTGCATAGTTCCATATCGGTTCTATGCAGCCTAAAGAAATCCTGAAGTGGCGTCAGGTTCTTATTGAGCTAACCTGCCCGTTAGTTCAGCGAACGAAGCACGTATAGTGAACCTCTTATATTTTTTCCGGGCTGCTCTTCTTTGCACTTGGAAAATGGGAAAACATATAAGTTTCTATAATACACTTCATCTCACATGTTAATAATTAGCCCGAGTCAACTAGCTTTGCAAAAGCCGGTACAGCAGCGCCTCTCCCTTATTCTCGAACGTTCGCTGGTTCTCCAGAAATTCAGGTACCTTCGACAGCCGAGAGGGTCTGTACCCGGGGCCGCCGCAGCCGCAGGAGTGGTAAGCGTATCCTTGTTGATATAGTAGCTCTACCTTTTTCCACTGCTTGATATCCGTTTGCTTGGGGGCCTGAAAATCATGACCCATGTCATGCATGGATGCCTGGCATTGCGGACAGACATGGACAATCCGTTCATATTCATCCTTCGGCATTTCAAACCTTGATGTCTGCTTATATACCTTCCTGCAGGTAAAGCATGCAAATATATCTTTATATGGGCCGTACATTGCATATCTGCACATATCGTTCCCCCCTTATAATCTAGAATCGGTCTGGCATTTTTCACTTACATCATGGAAATATTTCAGTATTTTTTAAATTGTAAATAATTTTTCTTTTGATGCAGCAGTTTAGGAAGTTCCCCGGTGAGCGGTTGCGTAAAACAATATACCCGACTACTCTTTCATTCTATACGAATCAAGCCTTAAGAACTTTTACTCCCCAAACTATTTATAATGCTCCCTCGCTCAAATAAATTAAATTGAATTTGGGTAAACAGCCGGAACATTATACATCTCCATGTACAATTGATTTTTCATGAATTTAAATTGCGAGTCTGTCAAAAGATCGGGATAGCTCATGATACATAGAGTGTATTCAAGGAGGATTTACCTATCATGTATACAAGGACGAAAACTCCTATGATGATTCCTCCAGTTTGACCCCGCCTGAGGGTATATAACAATACTCACGAGCAAAAACGGAATGACACAGCCAGCACGTTTCCGCCCATAAATTTCGCTGCAGTCTCGCATTTCTTACCCGCTCTTTCACCGACATATCCAACTTGTGGAACAGCCCCATGAATTCCTCACTTCTTTAATATTCATAGATGTTAATTTGAGCTAGCTGCCTTATTTCTTGATATAATCAGCGAACTTCCGAAGAAAATCGAGCGAATGGATATCCTCTCTGAGATGATGATGAACCAGATCATCCATTTTAGTTGTTTCCTTATTCAGCATGGATTCAAGCATAGCTTGGTGCTCATGCCAGATGCCTATCAGCTTCCCTGTTTCCAGCATATGCAGCTTGCGATATCTGATATAGTGAACATTCGACTGCTGAATGAGATGCCAAAGAAACCCCCGCCCCACCAATTGGAACATGGTTTGGTGGAACTGATCATCCAAACTGAGAAATTGATCCGTAGCATGATCTTCTTCAATCACAGCTCTCTGTCTGTCCAGAATATCGCTCAGCTTCTGTACATCGCTTAATGCAATTTGCGATGAAAGCTCCTTCATAATCTCCTTTTCCAATGCGCTTCTTAAGTAAATAATTTGTTCAACGGACTCCAGATCAATATAGGACACAATGTTCCCCTTCTTGGGATAAATATCAATGTAGGACTCAAGCGCAAGCCACTTCAATACATCGCGTAGCGGAGTTCTGGACAGCTGAAAGCGTTCTGACAAAGTCGTCTCGCTGAGAAGAGTACCCGGCTTTAAGGTCAGTGACAAAATATCTTTTTTCAACAGTTGCATGATTTCTTCTTTTGTAAACATATCATTCCTACCTTCACTTTATAAATCTAGTAGACTTATTATAAAGCATTTTGAGGTGACGGACTCCTCTGAGATTATCATTGACAAGAACAAACCCTATAATTTATGATCAACTCAATCTTGTATACAAGACAGATGAAATATAATCAGGGAGGTATCGTTATGAATATGACCTGGAGATGGTATGGGGAAGGCAACGACAATATTACACTGGATCATATCCGGCAAATTCCGGGAGTTATGGGCATTGTCTGGTCTTTACATGATAAGGTAGCCGGTGAAGTATGGGAAATGGAGCGAATTCAGGAGGTAGCTGATCAGATTACGAGCAAGGGCTTTAGTACGGCGGTCGTAGAAAGTGTAAATGTCCACGATGATATCAAAATCGGCCTACCATCCCGCGATCAATATATTGACATTTATATCGACACCATTCGAAAATTAGCCAAAGTGGGAGTTAAGGTGATTTGCTATAACTTTATGCCTGTCTTTGACTGGACCAGAACAGAGCTGTACAAAGAACTGCCTGACGGGTCCAATGCCCTCTTTTATGAAAAGGCTGCCATTACCGATGATCCCCGCCAAATGGTGGATCGGATTCTCAAGGGAGCTGGGAAGTTCACCATGCCTGGCTGGGAACCGGAACGGTTGGCGAGACTGGATGAACTTTTTGCTGCTTATGCGGATGTCACAGAAGACAAGTTGTTTGACAACCTGAAGTATTTTCTTGAGCGCATCATCCCGGTCTGCGAGGAGGTTGACATCAAGATGGCCATTCATCCTGATGATCCGGCATGGCCCATCTTCGGATTGCCGAGAATTGTCCGTAGTCGTGAGACCATCCAGCGCATCCTAGATGCAGTGAACAGCCCATATAATGGTCTGACCTTCTGCACAGGCTCACTGGGGAGCAATCCTGAGAATGATTTGCCAACCATGATTCGAGAGTTTCATGATCGTATTCATTTTGCGCATATTCGTAATGTCAAGGTGTTTGAGAATGGCGACTTTATTGAAGTGTCACACCGCGGGAAGGACGGAAGCGTCGATGTACCGGAAGTAGTTAGAGCTTATCACGAGAACGTCTATCAGGGATATGTACGCCCGGATCACGGCAGACATCTATGGGGGGAAGAAAAGAATTGTCGACCTGGCTACGGTTTGTATGACCGTGCACTGGGGGTTATGTACTTGCTTGGTGTCTGGGATAGTCTCTCTCAAGGCAAAGGAGTGAAATAATGCTCCAACTTGACTGGAAAGGCCTTTCAGACAAAGCGGCCTGGCGAGCAGCAGGCATTGAACTGCCAAAATATGATCTGGAGCTTGTAGCCAATAACACCCGAGTTAGACCACAATGGGTGCATTTCGGCGCAGGCAATATTTTTCGTGGGTTGATAGCCAATGCGCAGCAACAACTGCTGAATAACTTGAAAGCGGATACAGGTATTATTGCGGCCGAAGCCTTTGACTTTGAAATGATCGACAAAGCTTATAAGCCTTACGACAATCTAACCTTACTGGTGTTGATGAGTGCAGACGGAAGATTTCACAAGAGCGTGGTCGCAAGCATTGTTGAGGGACTCGCAGCAGAGCAAAATCGTCCAGACGACTACCTCCGTCTGATTGAAATATTTGAGAATCCGTCCCTGCAGATGGCCAGCTTTACTGTCACGGAAAAAGGATACGCCCTGACCGGGCCCGACGGCAAGTATCTGGCTGTTGTGCAGAGGGATTTGACGAATGGTCCTGAACAGCCGATGCATGTGATGAGCCTGGCTACTTCGCTTGCCTATCGGCGTTATCTGAGGGGGCGGCATCCAATGACCTTTGTGAGCATGGATAATTGCTCCCATAACGGCGATCTGTTAAAGGATAGTATGATTGCCATCGCCAAGGAGTGGGCTCGCAGAGGCCTGGTAGAGGAAGGATTTGCAGACTATCTGCAGAATGAGGAGAAAATAACCTTCCCCTTGACCATGATTGACAAAATCACCCCCCGCCCTTCCTTGCAAGTACAGTCTGCTCTTCGGAAGCTGGGGTTAGCTGACATGGAGATGATCGTTACCTCCAGGCATACGTATACGGCTCCCTTTGTCAATGCTGAGGTTAGCGAGTATTTGGTCATTGAAGACAAGTTTACGAACGGGAGACCTGCACTGGAGGAAGCTGGCATCATCTTCACGAATCGGGATACGGTGGACAAAGTGGAGAAGATGAAAGTCACTACCTGTCTCAATCCACTGCATACAGCGCTGGCCCTCGCTGGGTGTCTGCTTGGGTACGAGCTCATCGCAGATGAAATGAAGGATCAGACATTACGTCGTCTGGTGGAAACCATCGGCTACAAGGAAGGCTTACCTGTTGTAATTGATCCCGGAATTATCGAACCGAAACCATTTATTGACGAGGTATTGCAGGAACGCTTCGCCAATCCCTATATTCCGGATACGCCACAGCGGATTGCAACAGATACGTCTCAAAAGATGAGCATCCGTTTTGGGGAAACCATAAAGTCTTATGCTAGCACAGCAGGGCTTGATCCTACGAACTTGACTGCTATCCCCTTGACCATTGCGATCTGGTGTCGCTATTTGCTGGGAGTGGATGATCAAGGAGAACCCTTCACACTCAGTCCGGACCCGTTACTGGATACGTTGCAGGGATATTTGCAGAATACGAAGCTGGGCGATCAGACCTCCGAGGTTCGCTGCCTCCTCGAGGATGACAAACTGTTCGGTGTCCGATTATATGAAATTGGTCTGGGCGACAAGATTGAAGCCATGTTTCATGAAATGCTGGCAGGTCCCGGAGCAGTCCGAAGCACGATAGAGAAGTATGTGAACTAGAACTTACATTAATGCAATCCCCCCTGCCAGAAACTTTAGTCAGGGGGATTGCATTAATGAGAACCAATTCTTTAAATAATCAAATTCCACATGACTAATCATCTGTTCTTCTCCCCTTTTTTGGGTTCGCAAAGTAATATCAAATCCCGGGTTGCTTCACCCGCGAATACCGTTTTTTAACTCGCTAGAATGCACGTTTTAGAAACAAATAGTAGAATAAACATTCTAGTATCATGAAAAAATGTAATATTACTTAGAAGGTCACAATCACTTTGCCTTGGGAGTGGCCCGTTGACACTTTAATCAACGCTTTGTTAATGTCATCAAACGTATAAATTGAATCTATAGAGGGCTTGATATTTTCTTTTTCAACAAGTTTAGTGATTTTTTGTAATTGACTTCCATTGGCTTGCACAAATAAAAAGCGATATTCATTTTGATTCTTGCGTGCTAAAGAATCTAAGCGAGCACCCACTAGACCGAACAATGCTTTTTTCCACATTGGAAAATGATTGTCAACCGCAAAGCGATAATTAGGTCCGGCTTTCAATGATACCAATTTCCCTTGTGGTTTTAAAATACCCAGTTCAGCTTTGATCTCTTTGGTACCCAAGGTGTCGATCACATAATCGATATCGGACAGTATGTTAGCATAATTCTCTGCCTTATAATTTATGAATTGATCAGCCCCGATCGACAGTATACGTGATCTGCCTCTTTCACTTCCACTTGTAATAACAAATAGTCCCAGTGATTTGGCAATGGGGATTGCCATAGCGCCAAATCCTCCGGTTCCTCCAGGAATGAATAGCTTTTTATTCGGCTGGACATGGAGTACATCGTGCAATGCTTGATAAGCAGTCAAGGCAGTAAGGGGTACAGCAGCAGCTTCAATAAAAGATAGATTTTCAGGCATGATGGATAAAGCATCTTCATTTACGGCCGCATACTCAGCAAAAGCACCGATTTTATTAAGCGGCAACCTCGTATAAACAGGGTCACCAACCTTAAAATTCAAAACATCATCACCAACAGCTTCAATAACCCCAGATAGTTCATTCCCTAAAGTTAATGGCAACTTATAGTCGGCAATCATCCGAACACTGCCATTCAGATTAAGAATGTCCAGTGGATTTACACCTGCAGCTTTTACTTTGACAAGTACCTCATGGCTATTGATCTGTGGTATGTTTACATCATTTAATTCCACATGGATTATTTTTGAATATTTCTGTACTTGTGCTGCTCTCATATTCATCCTCTTCCTTTGCTAATTTGGAGATAGCATAGCCATGAACGCAATCGAGTTTTTAGGTTGACCCGCTCGCTATACCATTTTTTACTAAATGCGTTTTTTTGAAAACATCAAACATCTTAGACTAAAAACGTGGCGCACAATTTTCAGTTGTACGCCATGTTTCAGCCTTTATGTTATTGTAGACCCTCTTGCGATTCTAATTCTTCCATCGTAGGATAATCCGTGTAACCTTTACTTCCCAAACCAAAGAATGTTGACGGATCTGCTTCATTTAGTTGCGCACCTTTTTGAAGCCGTTCCACTAAATCTGGATTGGCTAATGACCATACACCAACAGGCACCAAATCAGCAAGGCCACTTTCTATATCCAAGCTAAGATCTTCCAGAGCTCGTCCAGCACGATTGACTAACAATGGATTCGTCCAGATTGAGCGAATGTCTTGGAGCAGCTTTTCATTTCCAAGATGCATAACATGAAGGTAAGCTAAATCCAATTGAGCTAATTCCGTTACAAGGTAGCGATAAAGTTCAGGGCCTTGTTCACCATCCTGAATCCCACCAAGAGGTGTCCCTGGCGAAATACGGAAGCCTGTTCTATCAGCTCCAATTTCTTCGACGATGGCTTTGGTTACTTCAATCGCGAAGCGAGCACGATTTTCTATAGATCCCCCATATTCGTCTGTCCGTATATTCGAGTTTTCTCCGATAAATTGATTAATCAGATAACCATTGGCTCCATGAATTTCAACGCCATCCGCGCCTGCTTTGATAGCCGCTGCTGCTGCTTTGCGGAAATCCGCAATGGTAGTTTGTATGTCCTTTTTACTTAACTCACGAGGAACGGGGATGTCCTGCATACCTTTAGCAGTAAACATTTCTACACCGGGCGCGATTGCAGATGGCGCAACAGGTTGGCGATGATGTGGTGTATTATCAGGGTGCGACATGCGACCAGCATGCATTAACTGAATATACATATATCCACCTGCTTCGTGCACTGCATCGGTCACCTTTTTCCATCCCTCAATATGTTTATCCGTATAAATCCCAGGTGTCCATAAGTACCCTTGGCCATCATCAGAAGGTTGTGTACCCTCCGTAATAATGAGTCCCATTGATGCACGCTGAGCATAATAAAGGGAAGTTAGCTCTCCCGGTGTACCATCTTCTTGCGATCTACTACGTGTCATTGGTGCCATGGCTAAACGATGAGGTAATTCCATTGTTCCAATGTTTGTTTTACTCCACAACTTTTTCATTCGGATACTCTCCTCTTCTAATGTATTCAAGGATATATGAATTGAATTTAAAATTCTGAAATGATTGGATAGATTTGGCCTCTCAGGTTGAAATCATAGTTCTGGTCTACAATACCTACCACTTCGTTGTTATCATAAAGATTCACCATGAAGCCCGCCATTTGTTTGGCAGTGTGGTACTTAGGCATGTTTGCTTTGTAATCAAATTCTTCAGTATCTAATGATTTCTTCACGAATTCCGTTTCCGTTATAGCTGGTGCTAAAACCTTTGCTTTTAGTTTTGCACCTTTCATTTCTAGTTCTTTTGCAAGGCCTTCTGTGAAGGCACTAACGTAATATTTAGATGCAGAATAAGCAACACTCCCAACAGCAATGGCATATCCGAGTGCGGATGAGACGTTAATTAACTGAGTTCCTTCTACATCAGCATAATCTCGTACATATAGTGTAGAAAGGATCGTCAAGGTTTCAATGTTAACACGTAGCATAGTTTCAACTTTATCTAAATTCTGTTCTGCTACAAAAGAAGCTTCACCGAGCCCCGCATTGTTAATCCAGGTCTCAATTTGGTATTCCTTTAAATTGTTATATAGTGTGTAGGCCTGGTCTGTAACAGATAGGTCACTTGTACGAACAATAACATTTATAGTAGGATCCATATCCAGAATTGCTGATTTGAGTTCTTCTAATTTATCCAATCTTCTAGCTACCAAGATTAAGTTTTTGCCACGTGCAGCAAACGCCAATGCCGTTTCATATCCAATCCCTGAACTTGCTCCTGTAATAACTGTATACTTCATAATATTCTCTCCTTCATAACATGCAGATTAGTGTAAATGAGTTTTAAAGACGATTTTAGAATGATCATTCTTATTAGAGTAAAAAAAACAGTTAGATCTAACTTGCTATTAGCATATCAATTTTAGAACGAACAGTAAAGAATTTTTTTATGACTAAAATTTTAATTTTGGAGCGGTATTCCTTGACTTGTTTGAGGCATAAGATACAAGTTCTTTCTTTCATTAGAGGGACAAGAAAAAACTTGTATCACGGAAACAAACAGTCCTCCATTTAGGTGACTCCTTTTGCCTGTCATGCTGTAATTCCACTTTTAATCTAAAGCGGTCAGTGTCATATCAATAATATTCTTTAATTTTTGCTGATCCGTTGTTGTCTTAACCAACGTACGTAGCCCTAACCACGCATTCATTAAATAATGAGAAATAACTACAGGATCCAAGTCAGCCTTGAACTCACCCGATTGTTGACCCTTCAGAACAAGGTTAGTCAAGAGTTCCTCAGTTCGCGAATAACTCTCATCAACTAAGGATGCAACTTCAGGATCCAACACGCCGAGTTCCACGCCTGAATTCACGAGAAAACACCCTAGAGGTTCTCCTTCATTTCTTACTGTCGCCTCAAACAACTCCCGAATTAATTCTTTGATCGGTTTTTGTTTTTCAATCAGAAACCTCATTTTGCTGGTCTGCTTCGTTTCATATCTTTCGAGAGCTTTCATAAATAAGGCATGCTTATCCCCAAAGGTATCATAGATACTTCTTCGGTGAATGCCCATAAACTCAACTAAATCTTGCATTGAAGTTTTCTCATATCCTTGTGCCCAAAACAGGTGTATTGCTTTATCTAATACTTCATTAACTTCAAATTCTTTTGATCTTGCCATCGTCATCACCTCGAATAATCATTATACAATGTAGTGAAGGATCGGCAAACTAGATTTAAAAAAAGTGAATACATTACAGGTATGAGGTCTATCTATATATTTAACCCAGGATTCTTCGTTTGTCTGCTTGTAACCAATCAGGCGTCCATCCTTTTTCCAGAGCATCCAGGGTTACTCCTGGCGGAACGATAGCATCTATCGCATCCAGGATATCAGTGCTTAATCGGATGTCGCTGCCTTTTAACGTTTCACGAAGTTGCTCAATTGTTCTTGCCCCCACTATAGCAGAAGTAACTGACGAATGAGCTTGTGTAAATGCCATGGCAAGATGTGGCAAAGTTAATCCTGCTTCATTTGCAAGGGTTTGGAGCTTAGCAACGGCTTCGAACTTGATGCGATTTTCTTCTCGATTCGGATCTACAACAGTTGAAAGTTTCCCTAGAGAACTTGCTGCTCTTGAATCTGGGGCAACAGCTTCTCCCGAGCGGTATTTTCCCGTTAGTAGACCACCCGAAAGTGGGCTCCAAACCATTACGCCCATTCCGTATTTTGCGGTTGCAGCAAGCAAATCGAATTCGATGCTTCGATTCAATATGGAATACGGGGCTTGC
Source organism: Paenibacillus sp. FSL H8-0168 (assembly GCF_038592955.1). Lineage (NCBI taxonomy): Bacteria > Bacillati > Bacillota > Bacilli > Caryophanales > Paenibacillaceae > Paenibacillus > Paenibacillus sp. FSL H8-0168. The sequence continues at coordinate 3,055,231 of NZ_CP151948.1, forward strand.
TCGGATACAAATCGTGCGGTATTTTTGCGTTCGCTAGTCCATTGTGCTTCGGTCACTTGCCATGCCTGAAAATTGGATGTACCAATATAGCGAATCTTCCCTTCACGAACCAGGTCCGTAAGTGCATCAAGACTCTCTTCAATGTCAGTATGGAGATCTGGCTGATGTAGTTGATACAAATCGATATAGTCCGTTTGCAACCTTCTCAAGCTTCCCTCTACTGCACGCTTAATCCAATATTTTGAGTTACCGGATTGATTAAGCCCACTGCCCATGGGCATTCCGCCTTTCGTGGCCAGAATAACATCCTGTCTGCGTCCTTTTAGGATGTGACCCAGAATTTCTTCGGATTGACCACTTGAATAGACATCCGCTGTATCGATCAGATTAATGCCTCCAGCCAAAGCCTCATCTAACATGACTGCAGCTTCTTTCTCCGTATTGTTGCCCCAAAAACCAAAAGTACCCGTACCTAATACAAAACTGCTTATTTTAAGGCCTGTATTTCCTAATACACGATATTCCATGTTCAATCCATCCCTTCTCCATCTGCTATAATTAGAATGATCGTTCTAATATTCGTAGAAGAGTCCACGGCAAGATCTCACACCACTCCTCATAACTCTTGGCTTCTTATCCGTGTATTCCTCCTACGCTAACAATATAACATATTTAGAATGATCGATAAAGAATGATTTTATGTCTGAAATTAAGATTCTTCCTGAAAATGAACTAAGAAGACTCCAAAGCCGCGGTCAAAACGGAGCTGAAGTCTTCTTTTCAGTAGTAATGAACGTTCAAAGCGGGATGTAAAATTTACATTAGTTTACGCATCTAACGTATACAAGGGCAGGTTTTCCGGTAAAGCCGCCGGGCGCAGACATGTGCTCTGCATTGGATAGAAGGTTTGCTGATCGGAGGAATCGTGGAACGCCCACATCGCCTCCAGCACATGATAAGCCAATTCACCACTGGCGCGGTGAGGCCGTCCGCTGCGGATAGCGTAGGCCATATCGGCAACACCGATGCCCCGTGTGTTTTCCTGGTAGCCCGACAACAGCGGTACCTCTGTCCATTCTTGCTCGCCCAGCAGTCTGTAGCGAACTGGCCCTCCGAACGTGTTCGGGTCAGGCACTTGTAGCGTGCCCTGAGTGCCGTATACCTCGATCGGTGGCAGAGTGCTTCCACCAAAGATGTCAAAGCTAGTAATTAGGGTGCCGACAGCCCCCTGCTTGAAGCGCAGCAATCCGGCCACATGGGTCGGTATATCGACCGGGATGGTCTGACCTCTCTTTTTCTCGCTCGTAATCGTTCGCTGATCTATCGCCTTGCCTGTCATGCCCGAAATGACAGCAATTGGACCCAGCAATTGCACCAGAGCCGTCAAATAATAAGGGCCCATATCAAACATTGGACCGCCGCCGACTGCATAATAAAATTCAGGATCAGGATGCCAATGTTCATGTCCACGGCTCATCATGAAAGCCGTAGCGGCTACCGGACTCCCGATGACTCCGTCTTCAATCAGCTTCAATGATGTCTGTATACCGGAACCGAAGAAGGTCTCTGGTGCGCAGCCGACAAGCAGTCCCTTTTGATGAGCAAGATCCAAGACAGCCTGCCCCTGCTCGCGGGTGACGGCAAGTGGCTTCTCCACATAGACATGCTTGCCTGCCTCAAGAGCTCTGAGACATACGTCGGCGTGAACGCCCGGAATGGTCAAATTAATGATGAGTTCGATCTCCGGATCAGCCAAAATCTCATCTACCGAATATACATGCGGAACGTTGAACGCTACCGCCTGCTCCTCTGCCCGACCTTGGTCCAGATCCGCTACTGCGTACAGCTCCAGAATGTCGAAACGATGGCAATTTTCCATGTAAATTCCGCTAATTTTACCACACCCGATAATGCCTACTTTCATTTTGTTCATGCCTAGACTCCCTTCTTCTTCAGAAAAAATGGATAATGGCATTCTTTTGTTACCACTGTTGGTTGTCTGTCATGCCTGTATAAGCCTCTGCCAGAGAGCTGCCCCGGCTGGCCACCGCCTGTTTGCCTGCTGCTGCCCACAGAAACCCGCTGCGCATCATCTCGGTCACTTGAGGCATATCTATGATATCTGCGTGATGGCCCAGCGAATTGTAGAAGACGCGGCCGTTCCCCCAGCGCTTCGTCCATACAACGGGCATATCCACTGGCCCATTGGCTGAATGAGGGCCTGGTACGATCGGAAAGCGTGTGGTTGCCAGCACTTCAACTGCCGGGTCTACGTGGAGGTAATACTGCTCGCTTTTGACCTGAAAATCCTCAATATGGTCTAGAAGTGGGCTGGAGCCGCGCTTCATGTTCACCATGTACTCTACGCCGTCATTGCCGGGATGCGCAACCCATTGCCCGCCTGTCATAAACTGCCAGTCTACATTGTTCCGGAAGGCATCACACATGCCGCCATGGCAGCCTGTGAGACCTACGCCGCTTTGAACCGCAGCTGAAACATTATTGACCAGTTCCTGCTCAATCTGTCCCATGGTCCACATTGGAACGATCAGGTCCAGGTCAAGCAGTTTCTCAGCATCTTGGTAGGCTTCCAGGGTATTAGACACTTCCACCTCGAACTGCTCTTCCTTCAAAATGCGTTCAAAAATGGCCGCCACCTGCTCCGGCTCATGTCCGTTCCATCCACCCCATACAATCAGTGCCTTGCGCATCTGTAATCCACTCACCTTTCGGAATGTATTGTTATACTACATTTCTTCAATGGATACCCAGCGGCGTTCCTCTATGGATCGTTCTACCGCTTCAAGCACAGCCTGACAAGCAACACCGTCACGGAAGTTCGGCGACGGTTGCCGTCCTTCAGAGATGGCACTCAACATCTCAAGCATCTCATGGGTGAAGGTATGTTCGAATCCAATCGTATGTCCTGCAGGCCACCAGGCTTCGGAGTACTTGTGTGCCGGATCGGTGGCGAGTACGCGGCGAAAACCCTGAACGTCCTCCTCATCCTGGGTGAAATACACTTCCAGTTCGTTCATTCGTTCAAAGTCAAACCGCACACTGCCTAAGCTACCGTTGATCTCGAATGAATTTGTGCTCCGATGTCCGGCAGCAAAACGTGTGGCTTCGAAGCTGCCCAGCGCACCTCCGGCGAAGCGTGCCAGGAACAACGTGGCATCATCGACTGTCACTTCTCCCATCGGAGCATTTGCTTCAGCGCTCCTTTTGGAGCTCAACCCGCTCATCTCCAAAGCCAACGGGCGCTGTTTGATGAATGTCTCGCTCATGCCGATCACTTCATGGAACTCGCCGACCAAGAAGCGAGCGAGATCAATCAGATGGGCGCCAAGATCACCATGAGATCCAGAACCGGCCACTTCTTTTTGCAGCCGCCATACCAGGGGGAAGGACGGGTCCATGATCCAGTCTTGAAGGAAGAAGGCACGGAAATGATAAATTTTGCCTAGGCGTCCGCTCTCGATTAGCTGCTTAGCCAGCTGGACAGCCGGAGAAAAACGGTAGTTGAAGCCTACCATATGTCTGACCCCTGCTTCCTCTGCTACCTGCAGCATGTCACGTGAATCCGCCAGCGAGAGCGCAAGTGGCTTCTCACAGAATAGATGCTTGCCATGAAGGGCTGCCTCAACGACAATTTCCTTATGGGCATTACTCGGGGCATTAATGTCAATGAGGTCAATATCGTTACGTTTCACTAGATCACGCCAATCCGTAACACTTTCGGTCCAGCCGTACTGGCGGGCAGCTGCCTGAACCCCCTGCTCGTTGCGTCCACAGATAACGGACATCTCTGGCTGCAGCGGGGCATCTGGGAAGAACATGGGTAGACTACGGTAAGCGTTGCTGTGAGCCTTGCCCATAAATTTGTAGCCAACCATTCCGATACGAAGACGATTAGACATGTCGTGATCCTCCTTATGGGTCTGAGTTTCAACGAATTTTTGACGAATGGTGTTATGGACGAATGGATGACGCCCTGATAATCAGCTCTGTGGACAGGAGTTCTCTTATCGAGTCGCGCCCGGTTAGTTCCAGGGCTGGAATAAGATTCAGAGAATCGGGTATAAGCTTCGAGGCTGCAAGCTCCCCCATCTCATAAAAAGGTACGCGGACACTGCTTAGCGGCGGAACAGCCATCTCAGCCGCATCCGAATCGTCATAGCCTACAAACGCCGGAAACCGGTCTGCTGCCAGTCCGCGCTCACGGAGACCCTGCATTACCCCGAGGGCCATCCGGTCGTTCGCCGCAAATACAGCATCAATATCATTCAATTTGTCTGCGATTGTAGCTGAGGCTTCGAGCCCGCTTCGACGGCTGTAATTACCTTCCAGAAGTAGATCGTGGTCATATTCAATACCGGCCTCCTGAAGCGCGTTACGGTAACCCTTCAATCGCTCAGTACTGTTGGAATAGATGTCCGGGCCGTTGAGAAAGGCAATCCGCTTGTATCCCTGCTCGATGAGGTGACTTACAGCCGCCCGGCTGCCTTCTACATGGTCTGCATCCACTTCACAGAATGATTGCCCTTCAAAATGGTGATTCATGACGCAGAACGGACGTCCTTCTTCCTGAAGTCTCTTTAGAGCTTCCTCCTCATCGTGGTCATCCCTGGCTCCAAGGATGATACAGGTATCGATTCTTTGCTGGCGGAAAAGACTACTGTAATCAATCCGTTCCCCCGGCTTTCGGAACAATAGAAGCAGATCGAGCCCGCTGTCTCTGGCCTTGTTTCCGATACCGCTCAGCATCTCAGAGAAAAAATAGGCTGAGAACAGGTGCGCCTTCGGGACATAAGGCATAACTACACCAAGATGGCCACTCTTACTTCGGGCAAAGTTACGAGCCAGCGCACTGGGTACATATCCAAGCTGATTAGCTGCGTCCAGAACCCTTCTCCGCGTATCCTCTTTGATAGGACCTACTGCATTCAAGACCCGAGATACCGTCGCTTCAGACACGCCGGAAAGTTCTGCTACTTCCTTGCGCGAAACGATATTACCCACCTCCAAATCATTTTATGTACGCGCGTACATTTTCTCATGCAGTCATATCTCTGTCAATCCCCAAAAAGCGTACCCCGTGGACGGATAAGCTCTTTTCGTTACTCAAAGGAAAGGGTCTCGATTCCTTAAGGCTTGAGCAAGCTAATCATTCCTACTCCAATCATAAGTACTGTAATTCCCGCAAGTATGCCTATCCATTCCTTTGGACTCTTCTTTTCCTTAAATATTAAAATGCTGCCAACACAAGCAATGGCAATGCTCGCTTGAGAGATCGGAAAACTAGCCGCCATGCCGATCAGCCCGTTGGAAATAAATAATGCTAGATTCGCGATGCTCCAAACCAATCCTGTAGGTAAATTGTGAACCACCAGAGAGAATCCTAGCCGCTTTTTCCCCTTCAGGTTCATGACCATGGCTGAGCATAGCATACCGAGCGATTGCGGCAGAATGACGGATAGCCCTGATATATGAAAGAACTGATTAATAACGACATAACTACTTAACGCTAACCCCGAGCAAACCAACATTATGATAATGGGTACCGGCAAAGGCTTGGACAACCCAGCAGACTTGCCCTGATTGCTGGTTAACAGAACCCCTGCCAATATACACAGAAGAGAACCAACGCCTATCCCATACTGGTACCCTGTTATCCATTCACCCAAAATAAGTGCGGCAAATAGCGTCGTCCCTATCAACTGCAGACCACAAATCACAGGAATGGCGATCGATACGCTTACTTTTTGAAAAGCTTGAAACTGAAGCAATTGTCCAGCAGCCCAGAAAATACCAGATATAAAACTTACCACAAAATGAATCGGTGCTAATGAGGTAGGGTGAATGATATACAAGCACAGGGCAAACAGCACAGCACCAATCACGGTACCTGTCAGCTGTTCTCGGGGACTGGCTTTTGTTATATGTGCCAATATCGGCATAACTCCCCAGCCAACGGCTGGAATAAAAGCAATAATGAAATCCACGTGCGGAATTCTCCTCCCGTAAAAAGTACTCTTCCTACAATTGTTAAATATGCCATGCAGGAAAAAATCTACAGTTTTACGATAGCAAAAAAAACCGCTTCTAAATACAAATATTTTTATAGATTAATATAGCAAAATCAAAGAAATTGTTTTCTATACGCACTGGGAGATATGCTCATTACATTTCTAAAAGCTCGCGAAAAGGTCAATTGATCGGTATAGCCGACCGAATTAGATATGACCTGAATCGAATAATCTGTATGTTGCAGCAGTTCGCACGCTTTTTTAATCCTGAGGTCTATCAAATATTGTTTAGGCGTTTCACCAGTCTCAAGTTTGAAAACGGAGGTCAGATAATTCGGATGTAGACCGAGGCACTCCGCTACTTCACTAATCTGGATGCCACTGATGTAGTTTTTCTCAATAAAGTTTATCGCTTGAACCGAATAAGGAAGCTGCTCCTTCACCGACATCGTTTCCCCCAAGTCGTGCACAAGTTTGGCGAGAATATGGAATAAATACCCCTGTATAGCCAACGATGAAGAAAGTGTGTTATCTCCGATCCGCAACATCTCAAGAATCGTGGAATGAAAGAACGTAATATCTTCGATATCGATTACATAAGGGTTCTGGCTCGGAAGTGATATGTTCTGCAGGTAGATGTCGGATTTAATGCCCATAAAGCCGACCCAACAGTACTCCCAAGGCTCAGCTTCATCCGCCTGGTAATAAGCTACTCTATTGGCCGGAATTAAAAAAGCCTGTCCTTCTCCTATATCGTAATTTTTGTTGTCAATCACCAACCTACCTCGTCCTTTTAGCACAAAATGAACCAGATTAAAATCGCGGGCGATGGGTCCAAAATCCTGATTGGATAAGCAGAGCTCTGTTCCACAATTATATAAAATCAAATCTGAGATATTTTTATGCTCTGAACTGGTATACGTATCAACATATTGAATCATATTCTCGCCCATTGGCATCCTCCCCATTTTCCCAAATAAAGAACCTATGCTGGTTAATTTATCAGTATAGCATAAGTTAAGGATGACAAATATTCAGAAAAGGTTTAGCTCTAAACTATAGTCTTTTGTAAGGTTCTTTGTTTTTCCTATATTCGACTTAAAAAAAGTCATGTATTTTCTATCACTCCCTTTGTTATGCTGATTCAATAATAACGCTTTCAAGTGGTTCGACATATTTTGAAAGGGGCTATGTACATGGCTAGTCTACAAGTTAACCAAAAGGAACGGACATTTCACTTAACGAACAAATACTGCAGTTATCTTTTCCGTGTCATGGAGAACGGGCAATTGGAGCATTTATATTACGGCAAAAAAATAGAGTACCTGGGTCAATATGACCGTTTTATCGAGCGAAGCTACCGTCCCGTGTCTGTCGGTGAGTTTGATAGTGACTTGGTGACATCGTTGGAAAGTATTAAGCAGGAATTTCCTTCTGCGGGAAGTGGAGACTTTCGAGAGCCAGCAATTGAGATCATACAGGAGGACGGATCTCATATAATGGAGTTCACTTATGACCATTACGAGGTAATCACTGGAAAACCTAAAATTCCTCATCTTCCAGCTACGTTTTGTAAGGAAGCACATGAAGCACATGAAGCAGAGACACTCCTCATAACGCTGACCGATTCTCTTACAGGAGCGGTGGCCGTACTTGCTTACACCATCTTCAGCGAACTGCCCGTGATCACGAGATCCGTATCCATAACGAATTCCGGGAATAATCCCCTGAGAGTCAACCGTCTAATGAGCCTGAGTCTTGATCTCCCTGACTCCGAATATGAAATTATTCATTTATCAGGGGCTTGGGGCAGGGAACGTTATGTGGAGCGTACACCATTGAGACCTGGGCTACAGTCGATTGGGAGCACACGAGGAATTAGTAGTCATGTTCACAACCCATTTCTGGCGCTTGCCAAACCCGGATCACAGGAACACCAAGGAGAAGTATATGCGGTTAATCTCGTTTACAGCGGGAACTTTCTTGCCCAGGCGGAAGTGGACAGCTATTCAACTACCCGATTGATGATCGGCATTCATCCTGACAAATTCTGCTGGACCCTGAAGCCAGGAGAATGTTTTTATTCGCCTGAAGCAGTTCTGGTCTATTCTGAGAGCGGTTTAAATGGCATGAGCCAAGCATACCATAGCCTGTACAATAAACACTTAATTCGCAGTAGTTGGACCGAGCGGGAACGACCTGTATTGATCAATAACTGGGAGGGGACCTATTTTGATTTTACTGAGCAGAAAATAGTTGATATGGCAAAAAAAGCAGGTGAACTGGGGATTGAACTCTTTGTCTTGGATGACGGCTGGTTCGGTCGAAGAAACAATGATACCTCTTCCCTCGGTGACTGGTTTGAAAATCCTGAAAAGCTACCGAACGGGATCTCGAATTTGGCAAAGAAGATCAATGCGCTCGGGATGAAATTCGGTCTTTGGTTTGAGCCGGAAATGGTTAACTCCGACTCTCATATTATGAGGGAGCATCCAGACTGGGTTGTGGGAACACCCGGCCGTCAACGCAAGCATGGACGCCATCAATATGTTCTTGATTATTCCCAACCGCCTGTTGTGGATTACCTGTTTAAGTTAATGGATGACGTGCTCTCTTCTGCTCGGATCGAATACGTAAAATGGGATATGAATCGCTGTATTTCAGAAGCCTATTCGTTATCTCTGGGCAAGGAAAGACAGGGCGAATTTTTTCACCGCTATGTCTTGGGTGTATATGCTTTATATGAGAGGCTGATTACCGAACATCCTGAGATTTTGTTTGAGTCCTGTGCTTCCGGTGGAGGACGGTTTGATCCTGGGATGCTTTATTATGCCCCGCAAACATGGACAAGCGACGATAGTGAGGCTATAGAACGTCTGAAGATTCAGTATGGTACATCCATGGCCTATCCGCTTAGCAGTATGGGAGCTCATGTGTCAACCATCCCGAACCACCAGGTAGGCAGAACCGCACCGCTGCAAACCAGATCCAATGTCGCCTACTTTGGTATATTCGGTTATGAACTTGACCCATTGGCTTTGTCCGAAGAAGAATGCGATGTAATTAAAAAACAAATACAAGTGTATAAACGTCACCGACGATTAATTACACAGGGAACCTTTTATCGTCTGCTAAGTCCCTTTGAAAAAAATGAGACTGCCTGGATGGTCATTGATGCAGAATGTGAGCATGCTCTCGTCGGTTGGTACCAGGTGCTCTCGCGTCCGAATCAAGCTTATTTACGACTAAAGCTAGTCGGGCTGGACGAAATGGCAGTATATTTTGTGGAAGAGCTGGGCCAACGTTTTACCGGCAGCGAGTTAATGAACATTGGACTTATACTCACCCCGCCTTATAAGGCGGGACAGGATTTTAATATTGCGGAGAAATACGATTTCTCATCTCAATTATTTACTTTAACAAAAGAGATTTCCTCATGATTGGATTATGACTTGAAGAATTAGATCAAAGACCCGTTCTTTTCTCCAGTGCAGGGACCTTATGGCGTCGAATTGGCTCAGATTGCAGTCGAAGGAAGCAGCACCTATCGAATCCGAGATGCTATTGACTATATCGTCCGGAATTGGGACCAGTCTTTTCGGATCGAAGATCTTGCAGACACCGCCAGCATGAGTGTTTCTTCGTTCCATCGGCATTTTAAAGAGGTAACCGCCATGAGCCCAATTCAGTTCCAAAAACAGCTGAGACTCCAGGAAGCCCGCCGTCTCTTATTAGCTGAATCGGCGGACGCCGCAGACGTCGCTTTCAGGGTCGGATACGAGAGTTCCTCCCAATTCAGCCGCGAATACTCCCGAATGTTTGGGGCTCCTCCAAGAGCGGACATTAAGCGATTGAAAGAAAAATACGACCAGGTCATGAATGACTGAGTATCTGGACCGATCGGTGAAGAAGAAAAAAGGACGGCCTTGGGCCGTCCCTTTTTCGGTATGCTTCGTTTAACTTCGCAGCGAGTTTCCTATTAAACCTGGAACGCCGACGAATTCCCCAACATTATTTAGGCGGTCTTCGGTCTTCAAGCCCAATTCGGCAGCAGCGTCTCACCCCGGTCTGTAGCAGGCGCGGGAGAGGGCTGTACGAAATGGCCCCGATCTACTCGGAAGCAGCAAAAGGCAGGATTTCTACCTCACACCTGACGTTTGACCAGGTTGTGCATCAGCTGGATCAATTCAAAGCGTACCCCCTCCTCCTTGGCAGAGATGGCTGATACAGAATGCTTGCCATTGATAAATATGCTTGATTTCTTCATTAATAGACATATAAGTTAAAACATTAATAGACATATAAGTTAAAACATTCAATTATCATTTAGAAATTTAGGGGTTGAACACAGTGAAAGTGGATCAGGGCCAAATACAAGATTGGCGGACTGCTTGGCCTCCTCGATGACCTTCATGACCTTTTCACTATGTTCAAGCATATCCGAAACTTTTTCCAAATCGTTTTCTCGGATGATACGGTCAAATTCAACGAATTCGTCATACATTCGATGCGAATGATCTTTAAAGTCCACCCGAATTGGCGTTTCCTTATTCGCAGTGTAATCAAAGTAGTCGCATATATTAGCTGAACTTGCCATGTGTATATGGCCCTTATTGCCTTGAATGTTCACGGCATTGGGGGCCGTACTATCTTTTGAACCTATGCAGACACACTTGAAATCACCGTAATCAAGCAGCAGCATACCTGAAGTATCAATTCCACGCTCCATGTTCGCCCAATACTCCACTTTCTTAGGGCTCCCGAAGAATCCAACAACAAAATGAATATTATATAAATTAATATCCATCAAGGCTCCACCAGACATTTCTGGATTAAACGCAGGCTGGATTATCCCCGCTTTGAAGGCTTCATACCGAGATGAGTATTGAGAATAGTTGCATTCAACGATTTTGATCTCACCCAGTTTAGGTAGATACTCCTTCATGGACAAATAATTTTTCAAATATTGATTTGTTATGGCTTCCACCAATATCAGTTTTCTTTGCTGAGCAATTTCTTTTAGCTCTAGGAATTCTTGCAAATTGGAAGTAAACGGCTTCTCACAAATGACATGTTTGCCACTCAATAATGCTTCTTTGGCATATGAATAATGAAGATGATTAGGCAGCCCGATATAAACTGTATCCACTTCACGATTCATCAGCATCTCGCTGTAATCCGAATAAATCTGAGAGATTCCATATCTATGTTGCCAATCCAGTAATTTTTCCTCATGACTAGGTCTAGAACAAATTGCCTTTAATAAAATAGTCGGGATATCCTGAATAAAGCTTAATAGATCCCCTACGATCATCCCTGCTCCGACAATTCCCAACTTCATTTTAGTTGCACTCCTCTATACCTTTTTCAAGTATTTCCATACAAATTATCGTCTCTTCGTCTTTAATCACTTTTTCTTTACCAAGTACGATCGACTGATAGATATCGTCATATACTCGAGCATAGTCTCCCTTTTCAGAAACGACTTTTTCTTCATGATACTCGCCTTTATCATCCAGATATGTTAAGATGCCGTAATGCTCGGGCTGGTCGATGCCGAAATCGGAGTGTCCCTTAGGCAGATAGTATAATTTCAGATGCTCCTCCTGACGATCCTTCGTTTGCTTTAAAAAAACGCCTTTTTTGCCGTATACAACAAAACCCGGCCGCTCTTTTAAGCGAAAAAAGCTGGATTTGATGGATACCTTGAGCGAGGGATAATAAAAATCCAGATCAAAGTAATCATTCATTCTCCCAGTACCCAGCAATTGACGAACATCATAATGGATTGTGTCCGGCTTCCCAAAATAGGAAAGAACCTGGTCAATGGTATGAACGCCATGTCCATATAGGTAACTGTTATATCTGGAAAAATGAGAAGTGGAGTTCGGGATCTCAGGGCGATAATAATCGTAATGCATCTCCACCTCCAGTGAATCTCCAAGCTTTCCTGATTCAATAACCTTCTGGGTAGTGAGGAAATCCGAATCGTAACGTCTATTCTGATAGCATTGTATAACCAGATTTTTCTCTTTAGCATATTGGAAGATCGACACGGCTTCTTCTTTGGTTAACATAAAAGGTTTCTCAACAAGTACATTTTTCCCGTGGTCTAGCGCCATTTTCGCATAAGAGTAGTGGGATTCTACAGGTGTACAGATAACAATCAACTGAATCTCCTTATCGTTCATTAAAGATTCTATATTATCTGTATACAGCACTTCAGGGATTTTTTTCCACTCCCTTTTATCTAGATTACGGGCATATATCGTCTTCACTTTCAATTCAGCTCTGTTCAATGAAAAAGGAAGATGATAACGGTTCGTGCTTTTCCCATTTCCAATATAACCAATGGTAAGCATATTATTTCCCCCTTAGGCTCTTTTTCATTTATTATAAAAGAAGAACGTTGATCGTAAAGGATTCGCCACCAAAATGGTACATTCAACCGATTATTTTTAAAAATGGTTGTTTATTTTTAAACAAAATGTTTATTTCATATTATTTTTCGAACGTTTTATTCAATTGAGCCGGGGTGAACCTGTTGAAAATACTAATACAATTATCAGAAATGCAAAACTTTACACCAAACGAAAAAAGCATTGCATCCTATATTTTGCTTCATAAGGAAAGTATCCTGCACTTAAATATTCAGGAGCTTGCAAAGGCAACGTATACTTCGCATTCCGCAATTAATCGACTAACACATAAACTTGGGCTATCAGGCTTCAAGGAGTTTATAATCAAACTTGCTCGGGAGTTTCAGCAGAACACCCAGAACATTTCCAATGTAGACCCCAACTATCCCTTCGGTTATGATGAATCCCCACTTCAAGTGGCGAAAGAAATTGCAGAATTAATGAAAGGAACCATTGAAAAAAACTTTACATTCATGGATGATGATTCATTGTCGCAAACAGCCCTATTGCTGGATCAAGCGAAAAGGATCTTTATATATGCGTTGGGCGATTCACAAATCCGTGCGAAAAGTTTTCAAAATAAATTGGTAAAAATAAACAAGTATGTGGTTATAGCTACGGAGCTGTCTGAATGGGCTTACCATACGGCTAATCTTACGACACAGGACTGCGCTGTGTTTTTAACTTATCACGGAAAGTCGCCGATTTTTTTAAAAGCAGCACGGCATTTCGCACATGAAAATATCCCTTTTATCACAATTACAGCAACCAATCAAAGTGAATTGGCCAAACTCTCTAATATCTGTATCCGGGTGCCTAATGACGAAGTAAAACATGCCAAGATTGGTACATTTTCGTCGCAAATTGCTTTTGACTATGTATTAAATGTGATCTATTCCTGTATCTATAAAATCGACTACTTGAAAAACATGCAAACCCTAACACAATCGTTGGAGAATTCGCATCTCAATGACATGATGAATGACGTATAAAATGAATATGCACTAAAACAAAAAGTCGCCAATATGGCGACTTTTTCAGTATATATATTGTTCTCCTCAGTCAAGAATCAACTTTCATCTATTGCTTTTCGAATATCATAATCATTGATATCGATATCTAAATTCATTCCAAGTGCCAACTTTGCCAGCTGATCTCCAATAAAGGGGCCCATGGTCAACCCGGATGCTCCAAGCCCATTTGCCGCTATAAGACCATCCCAGCCTGGAACAGCTCCGATCACCGGTAGAAAACCGGGTGTAAAAGGACGGAAACCAACTCTTACCTCCTGAAAAGTGCTGTTTGCTAAATCAGGGGCCAATTCTAAACCTTTATCCAGAATTTCCTGTATCCCCCCTGCTGTTACTCTCGTATCGTAACCTTCGATTTCATTTTCGTGAGTCGCCCCTATTACGATCTTTTGTTTATCAAAAGCCAGCAGATATTGATCAGAAGGCGGTATGACTACAGGCCAGGTGCCTGTGTCTTGCCTATTAGAAACCTGCAAATGCATAATTTGTGCTTTTTGATAACTAACCTTAAAATGAATGCCCAAGGGCAACAATAGTTGATTTGCCCATGCACCTGCACAAACAATGACCTTGTCAGACGAGAAGCTTTTTGCACCGACCACTACTCCTGTTACATGGTCGGACTCATATTGAAGCGTAGCATTTCCTTGTATAAGGACCGCCCCGTTTTTTTGTGCTGATCGGACCAACGCATCCCGCAGCGCACGCCCATCTATTCGGGCGGCACCGCTAATATGAACAGAATGATAACCTTCTACTAACAATGGAAACCGTTCATGGGTTTCTTTTTCATTTAGCCGGGTAATTTCACCGATTTCCGGTGCATCCGCTTGTCGTAAGTGTGCCCGCTCCTCCATTTTTTTGATTTTCTCCAAATCATCATGAATACTGAGAGCCCCCACTTTAGCATAGCCAGTTTCTGTTTCTCCCTCGCTTTTGAGTTCTTCAATCAACCCAGGGTAAAAACGCGCTCCCGCTTTGGCTAGCTGGTACCAAGCCTGATTGCGTCGCTGTGATAGCCAGGGACAGATAATGCCAGCAGCGGCATCAGTAGCCTGTCCTTTATCTTTACGATCTACAATAATGACATTAGCACCCATTTTTGCTAGATGGTATGCTGTCGATGCCCCCAGAATTCCTGATCCGATTACGATGACCTTCTTCATGATTACATCCCTTTCCTACATCACTGTATCCATTATAGCGAATAGTGCATGAATGCATAAAGTTTGAAATTAATATTTTAAATCCTTATAAAGTTCTTAGAATTGATCTTTAAAGTAGTTGTCAGAACAAATGAAAAGGATGAACTGATATGGATAACATTATTTTACAGACTAAAAATCTCTGCAAAACCTTCGGACGACAACAGGCGGTGAACAACGTCACACTGTCTATTCAGGAGAATTCCGTCTATGGACTACTTGGTCCAAATGGGGCTGGAAAATCAACCACCTTGAAAATGTTAACCGGTATGCTACGCCCGACATCCGGTGAGATTTTATTTCAAGGAAAACCCTGGTCCCGAAAAGATCTTGCTCAGATCGGCGCACTGATCGAATCCCCTCCACTCTATGAGAATTTGACAGCTAGAGAGAACCTCAAAGTTCGTACAACGTTGCTGGGATTGCCTGATTCGCAGATTGATGAAGTGCTGAACATTGTTGATTTGACCCATACCGGGAAAAAGCGCTCGGGCCAGTTCTCGATGGGTATGAAACAGCGGCTGGGCATTGCCATTGCTCTCCTCAATCATCCCAAGCTATTGATCTTAGATGAGCCAACCAACGGACTAGACCCCATTGGTATTCAGGAGCAACGCGAGTTGATTCGCTCCTTCCCGAAGCAAGGAATTACCGTAATTCTTTCCAGCCATATTTTATCCGAAGTCGAACAAATCGTTGACCATGTCGGTATCATTGCCGGCGGCGTATTAGCTTATCAAGAGGCGGTCACTCCAGGGCAAAACCTGGAATCGTTGTTCATGCAGATTGCACAGGAATACCGAAAAGGGGATGAGTAGGATGCAGCAATATATAGCCGCCGAACATCTAAAATTAAAGCGCACCTTCACAAAAAAGTTGGTCTGGCTTGCCCCCATCGCTACTCTTCTTCTGTGTACCGTACTCATGGGGGGACGTATGCTCCAAAGCGCCAGCTACAATTGGTGGTATTTCATGCTGCTGCCAGGTGCCCTCACCTTAATGTGCTCAGGAGTGATCCAAAAGGATGGCAAGAAGCTGAAATACCGTGCTGTCCTCGGCATGGCTGTAGATTTGGCTCAGGTATGGTACGGTAAAATCGGGGTTTGCGTAAGACTCTTAATGGTTTCCTTTATTGTCCTATTTATAGGGATAACTCTTGGCGGATTCGTATTCTCAACTTCCGTGACACTAGCAGGAAGCGTTGCTGCAACTCTAATCCTCTTCATCACCTTTTTGTGGCAAGTTCCACTTTGCCTGTTCCTGACGGACCGAATAGGCATGTTTGCCACTCTAATTATTAACATGCTGGGCAACGTATCTTGCACCGTTTTGTTCGCTACGTCCTCTGTGTGGTGGGCGGTCCCTTATGCTATTCCAGCCCGATTAATGTGCGCCGTCATTAAAGTGCTACCTAATGGGCTTACCGTTCCTTCAGGAGATCCGCTTTTGGATAAAGGCGTGATTGTGCCCGGCCTAGTGATCACAATCTGCCTGTTTATAATTCTGTCGATACTGACGGCGATGTCCTTCCGCAAGCGGGAGGCTAAATAAGATGATTTCTTTTTTCCGCTATCTGAAATCCGATGTGCTTAAACTTAGAAGGCAGCCCTTACTGCTTGTGCAGCTGTTTGTGCCGCTTTTAGGCATAGCAATCTTTCTAGCCTACTATTCCTTTACTCCATATTCACCGATTTCAAAGGTGGACGGCTATTTGCAGGTCTTGGCCGTAGTTCTACCTACCATGATTGGTATTGTCTGCTCCATTGCTGTTGAGCAGGAGGCAGTCGCTGGCAATTTCCAGCAGCTATTGATCTCGCCAGTGAAGCTGCTACCTTTCCTGAGCAAGCTCAGCCTGCTCCTGATCTTGGGATTTGGCAGTGTGCTGCTTGCCTCCGGTGGCTTTGGGGCTGGCTATATATATCTTATGAGAGAGTCACCGTATGGCTTGAAGTTTTATGTGTTGGCTGCCTGCATTCTGTTTATGTCCAGTGTATTCCTCTATTTTCTGCATTTTTTCATTAGTTTGCGGTTCGGCAAGGGAGCTTCCATCGGTCTAGGCATTATGGAGAGTCTATTGTCCGCTTTGCTTCTTACAGGGCTGGGGGATCATAATTGGATATTCATCCCTTCTGCTTGGGCTGCCCGGTTCATCACGATCTGGGTGCAATACGGTATAAACTCAGCAGTATCTATTCCTGAAGCTATACGGCTTGATTCGGGAGTCAGATATTGCGTAGTAGGGACCGTAGTCATCATGGTATTATTAGGATTATGGATTTGTCGTTGGGAAGGACACAATTCGTCGGAATAAAGACTAGAGTAAAGAAAGCAAGGGAAGTGAATTAAGCATGGCAAACTTGTTGGCCGTTGATGATGAACCCGCCGTTTTGGCACTCCTTCAAAATATTTTGCAGAAAGATGGCCATGTTGTCACGGTGGTCTCCGACTCCCCACAGGTTCTCACCATGCAGCTTGGAGCCTTTGACCTCATCCTGCTTGACGTGATGATGCCTACCATGGACGGGTTCACACTCTGTCGGGAAATTCGCAGCAAAATAGACTGCCCGATCCTGTTCCTCACCGCAAAATCCATGGAGAACGATGTGATGTTAGGGCTTGGGGAAGGGGCGGACGATTATATTGTCAAGCCGTTTGGTGCTGGAGAGTTGCGTGCAAGAATCAACGCCCATCTCAGACGGGAGAATCGTGAACGGCGTAATGTATTCTGCATCGGGGAAGTTCATTTCAATCTGTCCGGCAAGGAAATCACCGTTCAGAATGTTGTAGTCCCGTTTACCAAAAGCGAATATGAGATATGTAAGTTTCTAGCCCTGAACTGGGGACAGGTGTTCCCTAAAGAGCAGATTTACGAAGCTGTCTTCGGCTTGGATGGGGACAGCGATTCCGCCACCATCGTGGAGCATATTAAAAATATCCGAGCCAAGCTTGGCAAAGTAGAGGTTTCGCCAGTGGAGACGGTTTGGGGGATCGGGTACCGATGGAAGTAACCAAAGTACAGCAAACATGCAAGACAACCAAACTACGAACCATTTTTCTGGGTTATTTAGTTATGTTCTGTATCGGGACGATTGCGCTCGCTCTGTTCCTGGTTCTCATCTTCTATGTCCTGATGTCTTGTGGGACCATTCTCCCCGCGAACTATGCTGAGAATCAGGTGCGGGAGGACAAGACAATCATTGAAGCTGGCAAGACCCTACAGCCGGATTCTCGGCAGAAACTGTATAAATACGCATCATTCACTTCGGAAGGCCGCCTCAATGAGGGAAACCTTTCTGAAAAGCAGGCTCAAACTGCTTGGAGTGTTACGCAGCAGAACGATACTGCTTATCAATTTCCCTATAACTATGTAAAAGTCTCACATAATGATAAAGTTACTGTGATGCGCTATTCTGTCTCGGCTCAGTTTGAACTTCCTATCCTGCGTCAATACCTGCCGAACGCGGAATTGTCCTTTTTTGCCGTGTTCTGTATCGCCTTTCTGGGGGGAGGTGCCTTGCTGGCTTCCTCCTTCGGACGAAAGCTGGCACGTAAGATGAGTGGGTTGCAGCAGGCCACCAAGCAAATTCAAGCACAGGATCTGGACTTCTCAATCGAATTCAGTGGCGTGATGGAGATCGATCAGGTGCTGCATTCCATGGATAAAATGAAAGAAACGTTAAAGACTTCGCTTCACAAACAGTGGAATCTGGAAAGATCACGTCGCGAGCAAATATCCGCCCTGGCACACGATGTCAAAACACCACTCACTATCGTTCGTGGAAACGTAGAGCTGCTGTCCGAGACCGATCAGTCCGAAGAACAAAAGAACTATACGGATTATATATCGGAAAGCACCAGGCAGATGGAGCAGTATATTAAGACTCTTATTGAAATTTCAAAAGCGGAAACGCTTGTCACCCTGCGGGCGGAAACGATGGATGCTGACTTCTATTTAACGAAAGTGAAAGATCAGATAATAGCCTTGGCTGCTGTCAAAAAAATATCTGTAGCATTCGCTGCATATAACCTCCCTAAGACGCTGTATGCAGACCCAGTTCTACTTGAGCGAGCCATTATGAATGTTGCTTCTAATGCTGTAGATCAGGCGCCTGAATATAGCGAGATCCAGCTGACCGTAGAGTCTGTGGAAGACTGCATTCGGTTCAGCATCTTAGACGAAGGCCCAGGCTTCTCTCCAGAAGGCCTCAAACAGGCCGCCGAGCAGTTCTATATGGGTGACTCGTCCAGAAGAATAAATGGACATTACGGTATGGGTCTGTATATAACAAAATCCATTGTCAATCTACATGGCGGAAAGCTGATCATCACCAACTCCACCCAGACAGGCGGCGGACAGGTAAGTATTAAAATTCCACTCAGGTCATTACCGATATGATCGTCAAATTTTTAAAAAAAGATCATCTACTATCTAGGTTAGTTCGATTTCATCAGGCATACGCCTCTTCCTTGTTCTATGCTTAAACGATATAAAACGCTACTGACATTTATATATCAGTAGCGTTTTATCATTTTGCATCGGAATGAAGACACTCCTGACACAACCAATGTCGGTGAAGGAGTTAAAACCTATTATCCAGCTTCAATTAGATGAGAGCAACATATCAAATAATGAATGGTATGATAGGCTTTACGATTACCAAAAAAAAAAAGATAGATCAGTAGCTGCAAGAACTTCAGGAAATTAAGGATATGATTGAATTGAAACTACAAACCGGGCAAAAATTTGGTCATAACTTTTTGCCACTTAAGACCCAAACTTAATCTATTTTAAAATTGGATTTTTCTGCTTGACCTAGTGTTTACACCAGGTTGTAAGATGTGCATTAGAGTCCCTCCAAGGATTCCACATCATACAAAAGGGAGCTTATAAACATGAACAATACAATAGCAATAGGAAAAACAGGATTAAAAGCATTTAAACTTGGTTTTGGAGCAGGTGTGGTAGGTAATTCAATGATGTATCCAAAAGTCGATGATACTCTAAGCCGACAATTAATTAGAACTGCCCTTGCAAAAGGCGCTAGCTTGGCTATTAACGCGTCCAGCCGTTGATCTAATTATTCCAGGTGCAACCAAGCCTGATCAAATCGAGTCCAATCTTCAAACTCTGGGTGTTCGACTAACAAGTGACGAGCTTAAGCAACTCGATATTCTTTTCAATCAAGATAACTTGTTTACAGAGTAACAGATTGTCATTGTTCTACATGCACTTCCTAATACACAAAAAGGATTCTAAAGTGAAAACTCTAGAACCCTTTTTGTGTAGAAGTATTTATTTTGTAATCGTAATTTGTTTGGATGCAGTATTATAGTTCACCTGATACCCCGAAAGCTCGCTAATCACTCGTAATGGAACCAGCGTGTAGCCGTTAACAATAACCGGAGCTGTGATATTCGTCGAATAACTCCGGGAGTTGTTTAACTCATACACAGCAAGGGTAGAATTCTTGACTTGAAGCACTACTTGTTTGCCGTCTGTAGGTCGAGTCAGAATGATCTTTTTGGTCGCCTTTTCATAATTCACCTCGTAACCTATCCGTTCACTGATAAAGCGCAGCGGAACCATCGTCGCCCCATTTATGATTCGCGGAGCCTGAGCCATCGTCGTAGCACGACCATCGACATAAGCTGATTTAGCTCCTGGTGTCAGGGTGAACGAAGTTGAATATGAGGAAACCGCATTGTTAGGGTATGAGGACGTTGTACCAGAAGTTGTTGTTGTAGTAGAACTCGTCCCGGATGATGAACTACTAGTACCAATCGCTCTATTGCGAATAGCTTCTAACCGATCCAGCAAATCGCTTTTACGGGTTCCGCTCGGCAGATCACTGATTGCATCTCTGGCAGAACGCCAGTCCGAGGCATTCAGACTGTTTTCTGCAATTCGCATCAAATCTCTCGCTTTCTCATAATTCGATGAACTAGATGAAGAAGAAGAAGAAGAAGAATAGTAACCATCCGAATCCGTGCGTTCTGATATCTTTACACCGCTAGATTCTCTTCCATTACTATTGACTGTCACGACCTTAATCTCATACCAGCGTCCTTCTCGCAAATCCGTGATTTTATAGGACTCAGAGCTTGTAGTTCCCTCATAATCACCATCAACATATATCTTTACCTTGTCGGCTTTACTCGGCATATCGTAGGTGATTTTGATCCAGGTGTCGCTCTTACTATCTACTTCAAGATTGGACACTTCTGACGAATTGGAGGACGTACTGTCCGTTGTGGCAGTCAGTCTCACACCAGAGGACAATGCACCTGTGCTTCGCTTGGACCTAATCGTGAACGTGTAGGTCTGGCTTGCCGAAAGATTGTTGAATGTATAGGATGATCCTGTTGAATCAGTTACCAGTTGCCCATCCTTATACAGACTGACCGTATTAATTCCGCTAGGTCTTGTCCAGGAAACAGTAACGCTATAGTTATTAACTGATGTTACTGAAGCTCCTGTCACTTCGGGCACTGTATCAACGGTGAGCGCTGAGGTCGTAACCGGAATACTGATTCCTCCAGATATGTTGCCGGATTTGTCAATAGTCTTGACCAGTACTGTATAGTTTGTGGAAGCAATCAATCCACTGAATGAATAGGACGTCCCTGTAGTTCGCTGCACTTCCTTACCATTTAAATAGATGATCGCTTGGCTCAGGTCAGCATCCTTAGGCAATATGTAATTTACGGTAAAAGCGTTATATCCTACATTCGTAGCTGTCAGCCCGCTTACCTCTCCTGGAGGTGTCTTATCCACAGGACCATCAACGGAAGCCGTTTTAGCCTGTATTGTCGTACCTAGAGATTCATCTCCACTCTTATTCACCGTTTTCACGCGAAAGGTATATGTCGTGTTCGGCTGTAAACCGCTCATCATATAAGAGTTACTTCGAATGTTATCTACATATACATCGTTAGTGACATTTACCACTTTTATGTGGTCAAAATTAATGTCCGACGGATTGGTCCAGAACAAATTTACTTTTGTTGTTTCTGTAGGAATCGCTGTCAGATTGCTTATCTCTGCCGGCGCGATATTCGCAGTAACCATTTGGCTCGACATTACTTTTAGCATTTGGTTAAGATAGGTGTTCTGACCGTAGCCTTTTGTTAACGTAGTCACTTTCGTGCCTGAAGTAACAGGTACATGACGGCCTTGAGCGGTTGCTAATTTGGTATGTAACTGTGCTGTATTCAGGCCTGTCAGATTTGAGTTATGCCTTTCAATCGACAACGCGCTAGCCACTGCATCGGGTGCCAAAATGCCATATCCCGTATTCAAAATCAGTGTAGCCGTTGCGAACGGAGCCATCCATTGACGCAAACGTTTTTTATTCATGATCTAAGCTCTCCTTGATACCAGTATGGAAATTTTATTTGTCAAAACTAATAAGTCAAGCTTACAAACCCTTCTGCTGCAATCCAGCTTTTAAAATTAACACTATAATGAACAGACATTCATTTAACTGTTATCGGAATTTCCATACAAAATGTTTAGGCTTCACACTAGCTTTTTTACAGATAGGGGTCGCGCAAACAATATATTCTAAGCCTTCGAACTACACCAGCTTAGTGTTTTTTCTTACTCCAAGCCATCTTTCTAAGCCCCATTGTTTGTTTCAACAATTTAAACGAAATTACGATTATCGTTTCCGGGGACGCTAAGCTGTGGGACGTTGGAATCAGCGAAATGAAGCATTGGCGGGAGATACTTCAATCATGTGAAAGCTCTGACATAACCTTTGGATTCAGCTATAAATATTCGATATATCGTAACTTTCTACCGTTTAATAACATTGCATTATAGGATATATTAAATTTTAAGCAATAGGAGAAGGAGGTGTATTATGTTCAAAAATGCCTTTAAGATGTTTGGTGTTATTGGTAATATTGAAGCGATTTCATATCTGCTGCTTGTGTGTATCGCTATGCCACTTAAATACGCAGCTGGAATGCCACAAATGGTAAGCTGGGTGGGTATGATCCATGGGGTACTGTTCGTGGCCTATGTTCTAGCGACTGTGGTCATGCTGATTCTGCGAAAAATAACGCTACTACAAGGTCTTGCAGCCTTGATTGCCTCGCTGTTGCCGTTTGGTCCCTTCATTTTTGATCGTAAGGTGCTTAAGAAAGCCGAAGCACGTGCCAGTCATACCAGCCCGATAAAAGCTACATAAGCATGTGCAAGGGAAAGTGCCAACACAATAACGTTGCTTTCTCTTCCCACTCATGCAGCAGTATACAAAAACAACCGATGGCGCTAAACCACTCGGTTGTTTTTGTATACGCGAATTGTAAATTGTTACTTTCCCACGCAGTAAGGGAGACTCTAACTTTGTCATTCTTTTCTTCCCTATCTGCTATATTTATGTAATCACAACAACTAATCTCTCGGGTAATTTACACTCATAATATCCATAAAAGGAACTTTATCCGTTTCTCCATTACTCTCTACATGAACCTTTCCTGTTCTCGGGTCCATTTTAACAATTTGTCCACGGGTTGTTTCTTCGCGTCCCCATACGGTCAATACAACTTCGGATTGCTCTCGTTGTGCTTCTACAAGCTGATTCCCGATTTCCTCCAGTACAAATTCATCCCGAGTAGGCCGTTTGGGTACCTTCGCTTTTGCCACTTGCTATCACCCTTCCTTCGTGCAAAATCAAAATCAAATTCATTCTATTTTACCATACTTTTCATCATTTGGTGCTGGTAATGTGAGTAAAATTACGTCTCAAAACCACAAAAAAGCCGAGTTCTCAAAAACGAGAACATCGGCTCTCTAAAGTTGCTTGTTGGAGCTCATTAGGAGAGATTGAAAATCGAAGAGACAGGATTATTTGACCAACTGTGGAATGTAATCCACGATATTATAAATAGGAGCACTGCTCTGTTGCGTAACGGCCAAAATCAATGCACCTTCGAGCATCGAAATGATAAGTACCGCCAGACTGTGTGCCTTTTCCTCTTCCCAGCCCGAATCCTGAAGGCGCTCCATATAGATGTGCTGCCAATCTGTAAACGTATTCACACAGGCATGACGTAGCGATTCACTAATACAGGAAGTTTCCGCAGCAGCCCAGAAACCAATCGGCATGAAGTCGTTAAAGCCGGTACGGTCTGCCTCCTCAGCTGTATTACGAATAAAATCCTGAATGGCTAATACTGGATTATCATTCCCGTCCAGTGTCTGTTTTAATTTTTGCTTTATAAACTCATTCCCTCTTTTTATGCACTCCAAAGCCAATTCTTCTTTACCACGCGGAAAATAATAATAAAGTGAGCCCTTCGGTGATCCACTCTCCGCAAGAATCTGATTCAGTCCGGTCGCGTGATATCCCTGATGAAAAAAGAGCTTCGATGCGGTTTGTACGATATTCTCGTATGATTCGGGTTTAGCAGCCATATACAGCATCCTTCATTATATAGTAGTTATAACTTATACTTTGACAAAAAAATAACAACATGTTTATTATATATAGACCGATCGTTATAATTCAATACCCATTAATTTATTGGAGGAACAAAAACAACATGAGTACAAAGAGTCAAACAAGTTCACCCTCTGAACCCAAAACGTTCAAGGTGCTACCTATTATGATTGCCCTGCTCCTTAGTGGCTTTATTGGAATGTTCAGTGAAACGGCACTTAACATTGCACTGAATGATTTGATGCAGATTTTGCATATTACAACTGCAACAGCCCAATGGCTGACTACCGCTTATCTGCTGACACTCGGTATTTTAGTACCTGTATCGGGATTGCTGATTCAAACCTTTACGACAAGACAGCTGTTTGTTACGTCGTTGCTGTTCTCAATAGCTGGTTGCCTCGTTGCTGCACTTTCACCTACTTTTTCAGTGCTATTGATCGCTCGTATTCTTCAGGCCATTGGTACAGCGCTGTTATTGCCGTTGATGTTTAACACCATCTTGATCATTTTCCCGGCTGAAAAGAGAGGCGCGGCTATGGGGATCATCGGATTGGTCATTATGTTTGCACCTGCGGTGGGACCTACCATTGCAGGACTGGTACTGCAAAATCTGTCTTGGCACTGGATCTTCTGGATTTCTCTTCCGTTCTTGGTTCTCTCGCTGATTTGCGGTATTTTATTTATGCAAAACGTTTCAAAAACGACCAAGCCTAAAATTGATCTTTTATCTATCCTCCTGTCTTCCATTGGCTTCGGCGGTGTTGTGTTTGGTTTCAGTAAATCTGGAGAAGGTGGCGAAGGTTGGGCTAGCCTGATGGTTCTGCTTCCTGTGATTGTCGGTCTGGTATCGTTGATACTGTTCTCTGTACGTCAGTTGAAGATGAAGCAGCCTATGTTGAACTTGCGTGTGTTTAAATATCCTATGTTCGTGATCGGCGTTATTATGGTGTTCTTATGTATGATGACGATCCTTTCTACGATGCTGATTCTTCCACTCTTTTTGCAAAAAGGGCTGGCTCTGTCTGCTCTAACAGCAGGTTTGGTACTTCTGCCTGGTGGGATTATCAACGGTCTCTTGTCTCCCATTATGGGCTCCCTATTCGATAAGTTTGGTCCCAAATGGCTTGTTATTCCAGGCCTTGTGATTGTGGCCGCTGTTTTGTTTTTCATGTCCGGCATTACAACAACTTCAACTCTCGTACTCATTATTGTGCTTCATAGTTGCTTGATGATCGGCATTTCCATGATTATGATGCCAGCTCAGACAAATGGACTTAACCAGCTCCCTATGGATCTATACCCAGACGGAACGGCCATTATGAGCACGCTCCAACAAGTTGCTGGTGCTATCGGTACAGCCGTAGCGGTAAGCATTCTCTCGAAAGGCATGGACAGCTATTTGAGCCAATCCAGTATGCCTGAATCCGTAAATGAAATGGCCAATGCCATGGCAATCGGATCACAAAATTCATTTTTCTTTGCGATGATCATCAGTGTGATCGGGTTGATCCTTGCGTTTTTCATCCGCAGAGTTCATGTTGAACATGGCACTGCCAAAGCACCCATGCATTAATTCATAAAATTTTTGCCATTCCAAATTAAACATATCTAAATATACTTAAAGGCTGCTAACCATCTCACTATTGGTTATGCAGCCTTTTTTATATGGATTTACATACACATTCATCAATTACATATTTACAAAGCTCCTTCATTTGGTTACGATATGATTTATGAATTAAAGCGTAAAAATTACGATTACTATTAAGGAGGACTCCCTGTTGTTTAAGCGTTCGTATTTTAAACTATTTATACCTGCGGTAATGGCGGTGATGATGGCAGCCTGTGCTTCATCTCCGTCAGCTTCACCCTCTCCATCTGCTGCACCACAAGATAAAAGTGTCACCTTATTGTTTAACGTGCAAAGCCCTTCTATAGATCCTCATTCAGATGTAAATTACACAGCTGTTCGTGCTGGAGTAAGTGAAACACTGATCAAAGTGAACAAGGATCTCAAGCTGGAAGCTTGGCTTGCAGAGAAATGGGACAGCAAGGACGGACAGCACTGGACCTTCAACATCCGACCAGGTGTGAACTTCCACAGCGGTAAAGCCGTCAATGCCGCTGCTGTCAAAGCCTCTTTGGAAAGAGCGCTAAAGCTCAATCCATCGGTCAAAAATGCGCTACATATCCGTGATATTCATGCGGATGGACAGATTTTGACCATTACGACAGACAAGCCTTTCCCAGAATTTGTGTCTGAGCTGGTTCATCCGAATACCGCTATTATAGACACCACAGCTACAGATGGCTTCCCATCAGGGACGGGACCGTTCAAGGTTGCCAGCTTCCGTGCTGGAAGTGAACTGAATTTAGATCGCAATGAACAATATTGGAACGGTGAAGTAAAGTTGAAACATGCCAAATTCATGTTTAACGAAGACGCCAATGCACGTCAGCTTGCTTTTCAAGCCAAAACTGCTGATATTGTGTATCGCCCGCCAATTGAAAGCCTGGAGCTATTGAAAGCTGATTCTACCGTTAAGGTTGACTCGCTTCCTAGTTTGCGAACACATCAGCTTATTTACAATATGAACAATAACGATCTGAAAAAGACGGCTGTACGTAAAGCATTTGATAACCTGATTAACCGGGATGAGATCGCCAGTGGTATCATGTCTGGTCAGGGAACCCCTGCTCAAGGCCCGTTCTTGCCCAACTTTCCTTTTTCACCGGAATATATTACGAAACAGTTTGATTTGAATGCTGCCCGAGAAGGCTTCAAGCAAGCTGGATATACAGTACAGAACGGAAAAGTTGCGAACCCCGACGGCAAGCCGCTTCATCTTACATTGCTAACTTACCAGTCGAGAGCGGAGCTTCCACTCATCTCTCAGCTTATTCAGGCTAACGCTAAAGAACTTGGCATTACGATTGATATCCGTCAGGTTGATAATATTGACGAATATCTTGCCGCTCATCAGGATTGGGATTTAGCGACTTATAGTAGCATTACAGCCCCGCGCGGCGATGCAAGCTATTTTCTGAATGCGGCTTACATCCCTGAAGGAGCACTGAATTATGGGCGTGTGCATGTACCAGAACTCACGGGTATGATTTCACAGCTGAACACAACCGTGAATGAGGAAGAACGCAACAAGCTGGCGCTGAAGGCTGTCACGCTGATTGACCAAGAAAATCTGCAATCCTTTCTGGTCCATCCTAACAACGTAGTGGCCTATCGCGATTACGTACATAACTGGGTAACTAGCCAAAGTGAATACTACTTGCTGACCCAGGACCTGGATGTGAATTAGCATGTTCAAATCCATCGCCAAAAAGTTTCTTGAACTGGTTTTGTTCTTTCTTATTCTTTCCTTTGTGAGCTTCTGTCTGCTTAAGCTTGTTCCAGGCGATCCCGTCCAGAGCATTCTCCGAGTCGATGATGTAGCTGTGTCCAATCAGCAAATTATGGATATGCGCAGCCAACTGGGGCTGGATCAATCATTGCCTGTGCAATATGGTAAGTGGTTGATTCAGTTGCTTCAGTTTGATTTTGGACAATCTTATTTAACCCATCGTCCGGTATTCACAGAGTTTATGGAAAAACTGCCTTATACACTTCTGTTGACCGGAGGCTCCCTGTTCATTATGCTGCTGATAGCTCTACCGCTCGGAACGATGGCAGCGCTCTACCGTAACCGTTGGATTGACAGAGCCAGTCGTGTGTTTGCCTTAATCGGCTCCTCGATTCCCAGCTTTTGGATGGGGCTTTTGTTTATCGAATGGTTTGCAGTTAAATTGCGCATTTTGCCGTCTATGGGTGAAGGAACCGCTTTTCATTTGGTACTCCCTTCTCTTACCTTGGGATTGGCAATGGCAGCCGTTTATGTACGAATGATCCGCGCAAGTCTGATTGAAAGCTCGGGGCAAGACTTTATCAAAGCGGCGCAAGCCCGTGGAATCAGCCCCATCCGCATTTTTTTCAGACACATGCTCCGTCACAGTCTAGTTCCACTCATTACGGTATTCAGTGAGAGTATAGGCAGCCTACTGGGAGGCACTGTCGTGATTGAAGTGCTATTTGCCTATCCGGGGCTGGGCAAATGGATTGTGGATGCCATTGCTGCAAGGGATTACCCCATTATTCAGGGCTATACCGTATTTATGGCTGCATTCATTGTATGTATCAATATTTTGGTAGAGCTGTCCTACCGTTGGGTCAATCCTGAAATCGCTTTGAAGGAGAAACGTTTATCATGATAAAATCCGTACATGCGGGAAACGGGCAGCTCACTAGAACACGATTGTCCAAAACATGGATCGTGTCGCTCTCCATCCTGCTCATTCTTGCAGCAATTACAGTCGTTCCGTTGCTTGCTCCGCAAGATCCGTATCGTATCCAGATGGGGAATCGACTACAATCGATCAGCGCTACGCACTGGCTGGGAACGGATCATTTGGGCAGAGATGTACTATCTAGAGTCATAGCTGGACTTCGGACGACTGTAGGAACCAGTTTGTTGATTTTGGCCGTTTCGCTGGTTGTCGGGGTCCCTCTTGGTCTGCTTTCAGGATTTATTGGAGGCTGGATGGATCGTGTATTCAAACGGGTGGTTGATGCCTTCATGACATTACCTGATTATATTTTTGCCATTGTACTGAGCGGTTTGCTCGGACCAGGCTTAGTAAATCTTATTTTCGCGGTGACTGCGGTAAAATGGGTTGGTTATGCACGCCTGGTGCGTAGTACCGTTCTGGCAGAAAAGCAAAAGGATTACATTTCGTTATCCATACTGGCGGGCACCTCCTCCCTGCGGATTGTCATGCGGCATATTCTCCCCCATGCAATTGGGAATGTTCTTGTGCTGGCTACGCTGGATATCGGCAAAATCATTTTAATGATTGCCTCCCTATCTTTTTTGGGCTTAGGTCCACAGCCGCCAATTCCTGAATGGGGTACGATGCTGAATGAAGGACGAGCGTATTTTCAAATGGCTCCCCACCTGATGCTGGTTCCAGGGATAGCTGTCGTGCTAACAGTGCTACTGGCGAACGTATTGGGAGACAAACTGCGCGACCGTTATGATGTTAAAACCCGGACAGAGGAGTGAGCTGTACATGCTGACTATTGAAGGCTTAACGATTCGGACAAATGTAAAAACGATTGTAGAGCAACTGGAGCTTGCCATTCGTCCGGGGGAATGGTGTGCTCTAGCCGGCGAAAGCGGTAGCGGCAAAAGCATGACGGCGTTCGCTATCGGCGGCCTTCTCCCCTCTTCTGTTACAGCGGAAGGAATCATTGCGTGGAAGGACAATAATTTGCTGGCCCTATCCGCTAAACAACGACGTTCTTTGCTTGGTAGTGAAATATCTTACATTTTTCAAGACTACCACGGGGCTTTCACCCCCTTTCTGCGTGTAGGCAGCCAACTGGACGAGCTGATGCGCGCCCATGGCAAACAAGATCGCAAGGCGCGCAAACAGCGCTGTATCGAGGTGCTGGAGCGCGTACAGCTTCCCTCCGAGCGTGTGTACCGCAGCTATCCGTTCCAGCTCAGCGGCGGTCAATTGCAACGGGCAGCTATTGCGGCTGCACTACTGCTAGAGCCGAAGTTGCTTATTGCCGACGAGCCTACAACAGCGCTGGATACGCTCACAGCTCATCGGGTGCTCCAACTCATTGACCAAATCCGGACGGAGACGGGTATTTCCGTCTTGTGGATAACTCACGACCTGCGTCATGTACGCAAGTATGCAGATCGAATCGCAGTGATGTGCGAAGGTTCACTGGTTGAAACTGGTGAAACGCAAGCGGTGCTGAATCATCCGGCCCACCCGTATACTCGTCGTCTACTGGCGGCTATTCCGCCGCTGTCTCCGGGCGCTCCAGCACGTTTGCCTTACAACAGCACTGAAGAACAGAACGCAATGGAAAGGAGCGCTTTACATGAATAATCAAGCCGCCTGCGCTCAGCGGCAAGACACGTCTAATCCTGTCGTGACCGTCTCCGGTTTGACGAAGGATTACGCTGGAGGCAAAACGGTGCTGCAAGATGTTGCTCTGACGATCTCCCCCCGAGAATGTCTGGGCATCGTCGGGGAAAGCGGCAGTGGGAAAAGCACACTCGCTCGCTGTATTTTGACATTGGACCCATTTGAACAAGGTGAGCTTAGACTGGATGGGCAGTCTATCCGGGGATTAAAGCGGAGCGAATTAAAACGGATTCGCAGCAGGCTGGGTGCAGTTTTTCAACATCCATCTGCGGCTTTGAACCCCAGACTAACCATCCTGCAATCCCTACTGGAACCACTGGACCAGCTTAAGTACTATGTTCCTTCCTTTATGGCGGGTATGTCCTCAGAACGTCGGGATATAGCAGAACATTTGCTTGATATGGTAAAGCTTCCAGCCAGCTATCTGGACAAGTTTCCACATCAGCTCAGCGGTGGGGAAAAGCAGCGTGTAACCATCGCACGTGCCATCAGCACAGAGCCGGATTTTATCGTATTGGACGAGCCAACGGCTAGTTTGGATGTGACTACACAAGCCACCGTTTTAAATCTGCTCAAGGATTTGCAGGATGAACTAGGACTGGCTTATCTGTTTATCTCACATGATCTGGCGGCTGTGCACTTTATGAGTGATCGAATCATGGTCATGAAAGAAGGCAGTGTGCTTGAGCACTTTCCCAAGGAATCATTATTTCACTCGGATCGCCATCCCTATACACAATCATTACTGGAGGTTTTTTCAACATGTTGCCTTCCCACCGAGCCTATCTTGCTTTAGCTATCCCTTTAATTATTTCGACGATTACAACCCCGCTGCTCGGTGCGGTGGATACAGCTGTAATCGGTCATTTGAGCCATTCCGCGTATTTAGGCGGTGTAGCGGTGGGCACTCTTATTTTCAATACTTTATATTGGCTGTTTGGCTTCCTGCGAGTCAGCACATCAGCTTTCACGGCACAAGCCGCGGGGGCACAAAATAACGACCAGAGCATAGCTGCTCTCATGCGCCCACTGGCCATTGCTCTACTCATTGGTGCGGTATTCATTGTGTTACAAAAGCCAATTCTGCTAGCTTCTCTTCAGCTAATCCATCCGGCTCAGGATGTAGCGGCGCAGGCAGCAATTTATTTTAACATTCGTATTTGGGGAGCCCCTCTTACATTGGTGAACTATGTGCTGCTTGGCTGGCTGATGGGATTATCCCGTGTGAAGGCTACATTATTTTTGCAAATTTCAATGAACGTAATCAATATGGTATTAGCTATTGTATTTGCACAGATCATGCATTGGAATGTCACTGGTGTAGCAAGCGCTACTCTGATTGCGGAGGCTCTTGCATGTATATTGGGTCTAGTTCTGGTGTTCCGCTCATTGATTTGGAGAGAATGGAAGCAAAGCGGACAGATGAATTGGCGAGGTTGGTTTGGAGCCTCAGAGTTGAAAAGTGTCATGGCAACAAACCTTGATCTTATGATTCGTACAGCCTGTCTGCTGACGATGTTTAATCTGTTTACGGCGCGCAGTGCGAGCTTTGGGACCGATCAGTTGGCGGCGAACGCTATTTTGCTACAGATCCACTATATTATGGCTTACTTTTTTGATGGGTTCGCTAACGCCAGTAGCATTATGACGGGTCAGGCTCGGGGTGCCGGGGATCGAAAAATGCTGCAAAGGGTTATTCACTTGTCCTGGTTCTGGACACTGGTGACCAGCGTAGTGACGGGAGGATTATATTTCGCACTGAAAGAGCCGCTTATCTCGCTATTTACGGATAATGCCACAGTGATTAGTCTTACAGGTCCTTATAATGGATGGCTTGTGGTCTTTCCGCTGGCAGCCGGGCTGGGACTGGTATTCTACGGTGTGTTTACGGGGATGACG
Organism: Paenibacillus sp. FSL H8-0168; assembly: GCF_038592955.1. Lineage (NCBI taxonomy): Bacteria > Bacillati > Bacillota > Bacilli > Caryophanales > Paenibacillaceae > Paenibacillus > Paenibacillus sp. FSL H8-0168. The sequence continues at coordinate 3,087,263 of NZ_CP151948.1, forward strand.
GTAACGTATCCGATCCGTAATTCGATGCTGATCTCATTGCTCTGCTTTTTGATCGCTCTCTTCTGGTGCGTTCCCCATTATGGGAATCACGGACTTTGGCTGTCCTTTATCGTGTTTGCACTAGGACGGTCACTGTTTCTTGTAATCTATTTACCTCGCTTGCAGAGGATATAATAGCACCTGATTTATATCGCTCTCAAAAACAAAGGATGTCCCATCCACCATGTACGTGGTGTTGGGACATCCTTTTATTATTTATTCATACGGGTTTATCAGATTAGAAGTTTGCAAAATCCTTTTACTCGCCTTGTGGAACGGTCAAGCCCAGACCATCCGCTACACGACGTCCATATTCAGGATCAGCTTTATAAAAATGACCGATCTGACGCAGTTTGATTTCATCACTTTCTACGGGCTTCATCGCATTTACGATGTTTCGGACCAAACGTGCGCGCTCTTCTTCACTGAGCAAGCGGTACAGGTCGCCCGGCTGTGTGTAGTGATCATGATGATCGTAGGCTACACTTTGCGCTTCGCCAGACACTTCAAAAGGAGCAATTTTGTGCGCAGGTGATTCTTTGGGTCCACCGAGACTATTAGGCTCGTAATAAACAGATCCTCCGCCATTGTTGTCACTGCGTAATGCACCATCACGTTGGTAGTTGTGTACTTCCGCATGCGGACGGTTAATCGGCAACGAGTTATGATTTGCACCTACACGGTAGCGATGTGCGTCGCCGTAGGCAAACAGGCGTCCTTGCAGCATTTTATCCGGGGATGCTTCAATTCCAGGAACAAATGAACCCGGAGAGAATGTCGCCTGCTCTACCTCAGCAAAGTAGTTCTCAGGATTGCGATTCAACACCATGCGCCCAACCTCAATCAGCGGATAATCCTTTTGAGACCATACTTTTGTCACATCAAATGGATCAAAGCGATACGTATCTGCATCTTCTACTGGCATAATCTGCACATGAAGTTTCCATGCCGGAAAATCACCTTTTTTGATGGCATTAAACAAATCTTCTGTATGATAATCCGGATTTTCACCGGCAATTTTCGCAGCCAAATCCACATCAAGATTTTGCACACCTTGCTCTGTTTTAAAATGATATTTCACCCATACTGCCTGTCCTTCGGCGTTGACCCACTTGAACGTGTGACTACCGAAACCATGCATATGTCTAAGTGTAGCTGGAATACCGCGGTCAGACATAAGGATACTTACCTGATGCAGCGATTCAGGAGATAAGGACCAGAAATCCCAAACTGCATTCGGGTTTTTCAGATGGGTTTGGGGATGACGTTTTTGCGTATGAATAAAGTCGGGAAATTTAATGGCATCCCGAATAAAAAACACAGGTGTATTATTGCCCACGAGATCATAGTTGCCTTCTTCTGTATAAAACTTCACCGCAAAACCACGTGGGTCGCGTACAGTATCGGACGAGCCCAGCTCACCCGCCACAGTAGAAAAACGGATAAACATCGGTGTACGCTTGCCCACTTCAGACAAGAAGCTTGCTTTTGTATATGCAGACAAATCATTAGTGACTTCAAAATATCCGTGCGCCCCTGCACCTTTTGCATGAACGACACGTTCCGGCACACGCTCCCGGTTAAAATGCGCCAGCTTCTCCAGCAGATGCACATCCTGAATTAGTGTGGGACCCCGTGAGCCTGCTGTGATCGAATTTTGATTATCTCCAACAGGAGCGCCCCAGCTTGTAGTCAGGTTCGTTGGTTGGTTACTCATGATTGAAATCACCTCTTGAATGAATTGGTTAACTATGTGCCTTTCACTATAAATTGTACACAAACAAAAATCAATACTTTTTTATAATTATTATAATCTAGGATTTAGAATTAGTTTAAAATCACAAATAAAAAAGCAAGCCCCATAAGGCTTGCCGTAAATGCAGTACTGTATTTATTCACCAATATATATGTTTCATTTTTACTTTCTATAATGATTACTTTGATCACTTCTCGAAGTTTTACCATTGAGGCTTTCAGATAATATTCATGTAGAATTCATCATAAAATCATAATAGCAGCTGCTTCCTATCAAGAAAATCCAAGATATCCTGAACCGACTGGATTACCTCTCGACCTTCAGTAGATACGATTAGATCAGGTTCCAGCGGTGCTTCATAGGGAGCATCAACCCCCGTAAAATGATGAATTTCTCCGGCACGCGCTTTCTTGTACATTCCTTTTGGATCGCGTCGCTCACATTCCTCCAGGCTGCACTGTATATAAATCTCATAGCAACCTTCCTGCTGTAAAATCTCCTTTACCATTTCACGATCTTCACGATAAGGGGAAATGGTGGCGCAAATCGTTAGAACACCCGCATGTGCCATTAGCTTTGCAACTTCAGCAATACGGCGGATATTTTCTTTACGGTCAGCGGGCAGGAAACCTAGATTCTGATTTAAACCGTGCCGAACATTATCTCCATCCAAAATAAACGTGTGTATGCCTCGTGCGTATAACGCTTTTTCAAGTGTGGAGGATACCGTTGATTTTCCCGAACCAGACAGCCCTGTAAACCAAAGCACCGGACTATTATGGCCATTCAAAAGCTGACGCGCTTGCTTATCAATATCGGACACATGCCAGGTTATATTCGAAGATGGATTCATTCAGCACCTTCCTTTTTCATGAAATATTATAGTAAAACAGTTTTTATGCACTGCCTTCACTTCAAGAAAGAACATTTTTAAAGCTATTTAAAGTATGTTGGTCTGCTTTGCGATCCAACACTGCAAAAACAATCCGGTCAAACAGCAAACCATATCCTTCATCTACAAGCACTTGCTTGAACCAGAGGGCAACCTCTTCTGGCTTATTGCGAAATACTCCGCAACCATAGGCTCCCAGCACAAGATGTTCTACGCCGTTTTGCTTAGCCATTCCAAAAACGTAACGGATCCGCTCCAGCATCACTTCCCCAATCCGATTCACCTGCTCTGGCTCCCGTTCTCGCACAACTCCAGCATTTACAGCAGGTGCGGTCAGGAAGTCGACTTGATATGGCTTCTCCAACAATGTTCCCTGATCATCCCGAAATACCGGAACTTCAGGCGAATAAATCATATAATCTGAATAAAAACAGCTCCGCAGCTTCCGATTATGTCCATACATCTCTTCCATTTGTGAAATGCAAGGATATAATGCTGACGAACGAGCCAAGCTTTCTTCTTGAGCCTGGCTGCCTCCGAGAAATCCACCTCCCGGGTTTTTAGCTGATGCAAAATTCAAACACGCCACGTGGGTCAGCTTCTCCTCTACCTGGAGTCTGTATGCCGCCTGTAACGTGCTTTCTCCCGTAATTTCCAATTTTGCAATAATCGTCTGTTCTTCTATGCGGGAAGAAGGCCCCAATATACTTTTTATTCTTTGCTCTGTTTCTTGCTTTACAGCTACCAGTTGAGAAGGTGTATATAACTTCGAGCCTGTGACCGCATTTCCTATCTCTTTTGTCATATTTACTTGAACTGGTTTGATATTCGTGTAATATCCATTCTCCAAAATGGATAGTGTCTCCTGCGCCATATGTGATCGTGCATCCCGGCTACTCCGGGAATTCATTGTATTTATCATGGTGACTATTCCTCCTTTTGCAATACATCCTCACGTAAATTCGTCAATATTTCCCCAAGCCAGTTCGTGCCACGCCATAGCTTGCGGTTCCGTATACGAGCATCGCTCTCAGCTAAGCCTACACCCCAAATGGTGTCGGTTGGACTAGCTTCAACCAGAGTGGTTCCTTTCGTTTTAAGCAGGTGCTTGAGCAAATTCGGATTTTGTGTAAACTTAGCGTAATTACCGTCATATACAAATTGCCGGCAATTGGCCTCCCACAAGGATTGGTCAAATCCGCGCACACTGCGGCCCCGGGCTTTTTGCTCCCTTGGGGTGGGGGCTTGCATAATTTTCAAGGCCGCCTCTTCATCCCCAAAAAGCTGTGCTTTTTTCAACATCATATATTGCTCGGCACAGTTAAACTCCAATCCATCCACGACAAAATCAGATGGATACCATTGCGAAAATGGCGAATGACTGCGATAAAAAAATGTAAACTTTTCCATGAAGATTCCTCATTTCATATTCCTTATGCTACATTAAACGCGACCGAGGCTTAAATCGGTATAACTTGGACGGACGATGTCCAGCCGCCTTTCTATACTCATTGGTTTCTTCCACGAGATCAGCTATTTTGCGACGAAAAGCTGCGGCCAACAGCTCCTTACCTAGAATAATTTCATACACCTGCTGAAGCTCACTCAGTGTAAATAGAGCTGGCATCAGGTGAAACGCGATATCTGTGTATTCTATTTTGCTGCGCAGACGCTCTATACCGTACGCAATAATTTTGGCATGATCAAAAGCAATTCCTTGTGACTCCAGCACCTCTCGCTTGATTTCAATGGTTCTTCCCTTAAGAATTTCAGTTATTTTTACTTTGGCTGATAGATGGATGTCCCCATGCTTCAATGTGATATCAATGTCTTGTTCCCATGTGTAACCTTCCGGCTGCTTCGTCCGCGTCTCCTGAGCTACGCTGTAATCCAGCTCAAACCATTGGGCATCAGCGGCATCATCCCCCGCCTGTACCTCCAAGGAATCGTGGTCCACCAATGCCATGTAAGCGCAGCTAATTACCCGCATACGAGGATCACGTGCCACATCTCCCCAAGTATATAGCTGCTCCATATAAATCTGATCCACATTCGTTTCCGTTTTAAGCTCGCGTCGTGCAGCCTCTTCCAGACTTTCATCTATACCTACAAAACCACCCGGCAACGCCCATTGCCCTATATACGGATGCTCCCCTCTTTGGATCAAAAGAAGCTGAAGGGTCTTCTCCGGCAGCTTCCGGTAATTTTGTTGGAGCTGATCCATTACCGTAAATAGCAGCATATCTACCGTTACGGATGGGCGCTCATATTCATTCGCATCATACAGGGCCAAGAACTCCTCTTCCGTCAAGCCACTGTGATTATGTTTCGATCCATCTGTCACTTGCCTCACCTACCTGTTCATATATGGGTCATTTGTCGCTTTTAGTGACGAATGCTCTATGTAACTTTTAATTTGAATCAATTGATAAAAACAAAATGTTAATATCAATACAGTAATATATAAAAACTGCTTCGTCAATAGGGTGTATAGTCCTATTTTTAATCATTTGATAGTACTATTAGACTGTTTACTGAATTTCACTTGTTGCTTATTGTCATATCATGTATGATGTTTTGGTCAATATAGGAAACACAACATACTAATCACGTAGGGAGAAGATCTAATTGTCTAACCAGTTTAATCCGCAATTCAATCAGCAAGGAGCACCATCCAGACCAGCCCCTGTTTACCCGCCTCCTGTATCATTCAAGGAGTGGATGATCAGTTTACTTCTGATGGCTATACCGGTAGTTGGACTTATTATGCTATTTGTGTGGGCATTTAGCGGCTCGACTAATCCGAGCAAAGCTAACTATGCTAAAGCAGGCCTTCTTTGGGCAGCTATTGTAATTGTGATCTATATCATTATGGCTGTTGCTCTGTTGCCTGCCATCATAAGTTCATTGAATTCAAGCAGCTACTATTGATTCTAATTACATAGCAAAATAACCTTCCGATGAATAGCCTGATCATCAGAAGATCTTTAAACTAAACTGCCGATCTCGTCGGCAGTTTTATTTGATTTCTTTTCGCTTTACTCTTTTATTTTCACAGCATAACGATTCATCATTCCCGGCATCCCCTGAAAATCAAGTTTGCCATAAGCGATCAACTGTTGAATCCGGTATTCCAAAAAAGTATCGCTTCTTGGCTGCGACCACTGCGTTAAAGCTTGACCTATTATTTTTCCGGTGTTCACAAATTCCAGATTATCAGCTAACTGTATCTGGCTAATCATATCAAGCATGGCCTTATCCAAATAATCCTCCGGCACATGAACAATACGGTCATTGTCCCATAATCTCAGGACACTATCTTGCTCGCTAAGCTCCAACCACTCCCGTTCGTATCGACGTCGGTCTTCCATACACACCACATAAAGTTCATCTTTACTTCGCTTAATGAACCGTTCGATTTCTTTCGAATGCACCACGCCCATGGATAAAGGGAATGGACTCTCATTATATAAATAATCATCCGGTTCCCGCTCCAAGGTATCCGTGACATTAATGACTCGAATAGGTGTAGCTCTGTTGCGCAAGAGATATAATGCAAAGCGTAATCCAACCTGCTCGTCAGCATTAGAGCCACACCAGATCGTGATCGACTTATCATCCGGAATTTCACTAAGGGTAACCATCATCTGTTCAATACGCTGCTCCCAATTGGCGTAATGGAAAAACTCATAATGCATCATCCGTTCAGCCAACCAGCTGTGACGGTTTTCTTGTCCTTCTGATGTTTCCAACCTCCACAATGGTCCTATGGAAAACTGATCATTAAAAGACAGAACGATACTCTCAAGCCGCAATCCTGCACCGGAAAGTCCTACCTTCATCGAGCCTGCGGCAGACTGAGAAAACAATAGATGCACATGCCTCTCCCGGGTGCGTTCATGCTCCAGACGCTCATTTCGGCTCGTTTCCACATCATTTGCCCACTGTTTCAATATGGGGTTAGCCCATTCAGGATTTTTGTCTGATAAGGCTGCAGCCTGCTCCAGTACACTACGTACAAAACCTCTAAGTCTTCGACCCTTAAAAACCTCATCATAGTCTTCATCAAAATTCGGTTCATTATGAGATAACAACAAATCACTACCTCCTCTTATCAAATTCAATTCAAACTTGTCTTTCGACCAGAAATATCTTTAGAATAGGCGTATAGCTATCACTTCTTACTCTACAATAAAATACCACAGATTGGTTACTCGACTGGAGGAAAATAAATGACATCGGAGTGGCAGAGATTACAGACCAAACTGCCGGAATGGGTAGAACAAAGCCGTCATGAGTATATTCATGGCAAGGTAGCAGCATATATTCCCGAGCTGTCCAAAGCACCAGCCGACGCGCTGGGTATTGTTGTAATGAACGGTGCGGGCGAGACCGTGGTAGCCGGGGATACGGAAATCCAATTTACGATGCAAAGTATCTCAAAGGTATTTACGCTCATTCTGGCCTTGATGGATAATGGAGAGGACGTTGTCTTCTCTAAGGTGGGTATGGAGCCTACCGGAGACCGTTTTAATTCCATGCTAAAGCTAGAACTAGTTGAGCCGGGCATTCCGTTTAACCCACTGATTAACGCCGGAGCAATCGCAGTCTCCTCTCTGATTCGCGGGAACAGTCCAGAAGAGAGATTTGCCCGTGTTCTCCAATTTTTCCGCCTGCTTACCCACAATGACACATTGGAATATGATCAGGATGTCTACGATTCAGAATCAGCTACAGGCCATTTGAACCGTTCCCTTGCTTATTTTCTAATGGAAAAAGGAATTTTAAGAGGTCATGTGGAGGATGTGCTTGAAGTTTATTTCAGACATTGTGCTGTCAAATTGAACTGTACTGATTTAGCTCGTATGGGACTTGTATTAGCTTACAATGGTCGAGATCCAGTGACAGGTATACCGCTGATTCCCCGCCGCTATGTACAGATCGCCAAAACATTTATGACGACATGCGGCATGTATGACGCCTCAGGGGAATTCGCCATTCAAGTCGGACTACCTGCCAAAAGCGGCGTATCAGGCAGTATTATGACGATGGTACCCGGACGATATGGCATTGGACTGGTTGGACCTTCTCTGAACCGTATGGGCAACAGTACAGCTGGTGTACACTTGCTGGAGAAGATGTCTCGGGATTTGGACTGGAGCTTATTCTAAGTATACGAAAAAAGGGTATTCCCAGCCTTTACGGCTTAATAGGAATACCCTTTTTTGTTACGTGCCTTCTTTGTTACGAGATTTGACCGTTAATCAGTTTAATTTGAATGCGGAACGGATCAGCTACATACTTGGCGCCCTCGCGTTCTTGCACTCCATAGCCTGCAGCCTCTAAACGAGCGACAATGGCATCCAATTCCTTCTGATCTGGTACGATCAATTCAAAATAATCCAATCCGGCAGCGTGCTCAGGAGCTGGTGGTGCTCCTTCACCTGCCCATATGTTCAAGCCCATATGGTGGTGGTAACCACCTGCGGAAACGAACAAGGCTGAAGAGCCATACCGGCACGTAATGTCAAAGCCAAGCACATCGCAATAAAATTGCTGTGCTTTGAGCAAATTAGACACATGGAAGTGGACGTGCCCAATTACCGTTCCCTGAGGTAGTCCCTGCCAAGGTAGATTTTCGGAAATCGCAACCAAGTTTTCTGCATCCACGGGATCTGTTCCCATCATGTAAAATCCATTTGCATCCTTTTTCCACTGATCACGGGGACGATCTGCATAGATTTCAATTCCGTTATTATCGGGATCATGGATATATAGGGCTTCACTTACATCATGGTCTCCCTGTCCGATTTCAATCTCATGAGCCAGCAGATTACGCAAAGACAGGCCCAGAGCTACACGGTTTGGGACAAGAATAGCAAAATGATATAACCCGGCAGCAGATTGACGCGGCAGAATAACTGCATTTTCAATATAGTTAAGGATCAGTAGCGCATGCTTCCCATCGACAGTCAATTCGGCGGTATTCGCCGTTTGACGCAGTAGCTGAAAACCAACCACCTCTGTATAAAATTGAATAGAACGCTCCAAGTTACTAACTTTTAATGAAACCTGCCCAATTTTGGTGTTGTCATGTATATGTGCTGTCATGAGATTTCCCTCTTTCTACATGGATTGGAGGACTAAACAATCAAAAATTACTTTTCTGTTGACTCACGACGCCCGAACAAAGAGTCCAGAGACAAGCGAGTCGTTGGTGCAAATACCAGATGAAGAGCTACCAGAATAAAAGCAATATCCAGCTCATAGCCAGCGCCTTGACCATTCCCCATCAATCCGCCGGACAATTTTGCTGTGAAAATAGCGCCGATCAAAACAATAACCAAAAGCCCAGATACATAACGAGTAAGCAATCCAAGAATCAATGCAATCCCGCCGACCAACTCAATCACCGCAACGACATAACCTAGAAATCCTGGAACGCCAATGCTGGAAAACCAGCCTGCCACATTACCCAACCCCATTTGGAATTTAGCAATTCCGTGTGCCAAAAACAAAATTCCCAGCGCCACCCGCATAATTGTAGAAATGTTTTTGCTTGCTGAACTCATGTTTATCTCTCTCCATTCTGTTTGTTTATTACACTCATACAAGTGCATATGAATAATTAATTTATATTACTAATAATTTGGTTAAAAAAATAATACCGTCCCGATCTAAGCTGCAACACATTTGGATGAATCAAACTCAAATTATTAGTAATAGGAATAATTATTTTGTAATGTGAATTTATCATAATAAACTGTAGTCTGTCAACAAATTATTTGGTATGATAAATATTAAATTAGTATACATTATATTCCCTTAAAGGAGGAACGCTCTATGGGTATAGGATGCAACATACGCGCCGCTCGTAAACGTAAAAATTTATCCATCCAGCAAATATGTGAACGAACCGGACTATCGCAAGGGTTTATGAGTCAAGTAGAAAATAATAAAACCTCCCCTTCCATCGCAACATTGGACAGTATCGCAAATGCGCTTAAGGTTCCCCTTGCTTTTCTGCTTCTTAAAGAAGAGGAACGGATGCAAGTGATTCGCAAGGACGAGCGTCGTAAAACGTTATATGGTAAAAACAACCTCCAGGTTGATCATTTGGGGGGGCAAGGAAACGTTAAAATGATGCTGGTGGACATGCCGCCAGGCTCATCTACAGAAGAGGAGCATGCTCATGCGGGGGATGAAATCCATTTTATCTTGGAGGGCACGGTATACGTGGAGCAAGGCGAGGATTCGGCTACTCTGGAAGCAGGGGATTCCTTTAGCTGGAGAGCAGCTATCCCCCACTATGCCAAAAACGTAGGAGAAAACAACGCACGAATTCTGATCTCCGTGTTTCTCGAAGCAGATAATGACGCTTAATCGATATTTACGCAAGCACGAAGCAACAAAAATACAAATCCTATCGAAAAAAGCGCGTACCGGAAGTATCTTTACTTCAACGATCCGCGCTTCTTATATTTTCATTTGCTATTGCTGCTCTTAACTTATTCCATCGCCTGCTGGACATCTGTACGCGATTCCCACGGTAGCTTGAAGGTTTTCATAATTTGTTTGGTATCGGCCGGGAGTCCAGTTATCGGATCACCAGTAGTACCCAGCAGTTCTTCTTTTTTATCCGTAGTAATACGCCCATAGAAAGTGGTACTGCTGTCTCCCCATCCTGTAGTGAACTCGTAGATCAGCGGCTTATTTATTTTCGGATAAGTTCCCCACTGATTTTTGGCTTTATTCTCCAAAAAACGCCCCAGCGGGTCGTATTCCATTGTAAATTCTTTATCAAAGGGAGCTCCCACATACCCTTGATAGGTGACAATCGGAAAACCGTCCTTCACTTCAACCAGACTCAGCACATCCCCGTTCACTGTAAAATACCGTAATGCTTCACCTTGGGGGAACATGTAAACACTGGACAGAAGCTCAGTGTTAGGACGGTGTGCTTCTATATAAGGATGGACAGAACTTCTGTTTATGCGGATTAACGCTTCGCGTGCTGCCACGAGATCTCCCTCATATATTTGTTCTTTTAGTTTACCGTGAATCGGAGGCTGAATCTGAATCTGTGTATTTGTCTTCTCCAACGTATAACCTAAATCAAGCGAAACATCTCTCAGAGGTATATATACTTCTTTACTTACAACTTCAAAGGTAAGTTGCTGCTGGTTCTTACGTGATCGCTCCTTAAGAATCAAGGGTTCTGCCCACTTTTGTAGCGTGACCTGCTTCTTTTTGACATCCCAATGGTAGGTTGCACCCACAGCTTCGGCGAAAGGTTTAAGCGGAACCATGAGCTTTCCGTCGATCAGTAGAAGCTTAGCCTTGCTGTCTATAGGTTGACCGTTTATAACAATATCTATGAACTGCGTTGATTGAGACGCTATGGCACCCTGTTCAGCAGCTTCGGCAACCGCTTGATGCATTGTGGTCGAGAGTAAGGATAGCATTAACAAGGCGACAAACAATCGCTGAAATTCTGCTCGTTTTAGCTTCATCATCAGTCTCCGTTCACTTAATGAACTTGTTCATTCCTGATCTATCTCTTTTTGGCTGCGTCAATGTCTCCAGGATTCAAACCTTCCCATATGTTCGGGATACTAACGGTCTCTGGATGCTCAAATACGAGAAACGCAGTCGGCAAATACCGCTCTCCGTATTCAGAAGAAGGCTTGTTTACAATGGCATTATCCTTGACGAGCACCGTTGAAGAACCTCCATCCAGATTAGCACCGATAACCGCTCCATGTTTAAGCAAAATATTTTGCATATCATACAAGTTGGCACCAATGCTGTACCCAGGCTGACGACCGTCGATGGTCACGAATATAATGGCCCCGTCTGCTCTTTGCCCCATTGCGGTACGGGGAGCGATTCCCCACCCCTCGCTTGCATTGCGAATCAAACCTTTCCCATTCACGATTAGGCGTGGTTGAAAAGTAACCGCTTCTTGCACATTCATTTTGGACAACTCGGACAACGAATAGTGACCGGCTATCATTTTTCCCTGTTTATCAATACCTACGATTTGAACAGAGGCATTTTTGCCCATATCATTGTAGTATATCTCTCCCTGGGAAATGACAACGCCAATCGGTTTAAAACCATTCCCATTCCAGTTGGGATCGGCAAAGCCACCGCCATTTACGCCAGCAACAGCCCCTAAACGCTCGACCATACTAGATACCCTTTCTCCCCGGCCGACCTTGGCAGGAACCCCGAGCCGAATTTTAGTGGGGTCATGAACCGTCATAACATAGCCATGATAGTTACGGCCCGATACCTCTTCCACTTCAACCAGCGGCGTTTGTTGTACTTTGGTCGGTATCAGATCAGGCAAATTGATTGTGTGTCTGTCCTTCTCCTCACCCATCGCTTCAAAACGGGCCGAATATTCAGCCACACGTTTTTTCGCCTCTGCTTCACCGATAAAGTACTTCGCCCAGTGACGATGTTGGGTGGTGATCAGCGTATCCGCAGCCAAATAGCGCATGTCCTTGCCAGATGACGTTAAGAACAACCACGCACCACCCCCTATTCCTGCTAACAGGAATACAATAAAAAGTCGCAGCATAAAGCGACCGAATTTTCCTTTTCGTTTCTTTTTTCTATTTTTCTGCCTGCGAGCTGCTGCACGCTGTGGCAAGACTTCCGGTTTCATTCATCATCTCTCCTGTTATTAGTGACTTCTATTTTATTCATCACTATGGCCCATCAAATGATCCGTAACGATAGGCAGCGACATCTAACGACAATATCATAAACTAATTTTGTAGAATGATAGTGTCAATTTTTTAACAGATTCATCCACTCTGAAAAAAACACAGGAAAAAGTCCTCCACATGAATGTGAAGGACTGTAATTAAGGGTACTCTACGCTTTTTACGGAGCAGCCTCTGGTTCGAGTAGCATGAACAGTTCTTTCATCTGCTGTCGCTTGAGTTTGGGACTAAGCACATACAATGTATCGCCTGGTTCAATTACAGTAGTGCCTCTAGGGGCAATAATTTGCTCGTTCCGAATTATGGCTGTGAATAAAATATCTTCAGGCAACTGTATATCCTGAATCGCTTTGCCCGCTATCGACATCCCTTTTTGTACCTGAATGTGGTTGATTTCCGAAGTGGTTTTTCCCAGAGAAACTAATTCCAGCAGTGAAGGAGATGACGTCTCGTTAGGGTCCATCAAGCCAAGCTTCACCGCTAGCCACGAAATAGTGGTACCTTGAATAATCGCAGAAGTGAGCACGACGAAAAATACAACATTAAAAAACAAGGGTCCTACATCCATCTCATCCAGTAAAGGATAGGTTGCTAGTACAATAGGTACTGCCCCCCGCAGTCCTGCCCAGGATAACAGTGTCTTCTCGCGCACAGAGTACCTGGAAAAAAGTAAGCTTAGGAACACGCCTATTGGACGAGCCACGAGCATGAGGATGAAGGAGAGCGCCAAGCTTTGCCACGCAATGCCCAGCAATTGATCGGGAAAGACCAATAGGCCGAGCAGGACAAACATCATAATCTGCACCATCCAGGCGAAACCATTGTTAAAATGAATAATGGATCGCTTGTAGGTCAAGTCGGAATTTCCCAAGACAATGGCCATGACATAAACCGCCAGCAATCCGCTTGCCTCCAGTAACGATGCCGCCGCATACGTCAAGACTGCAAATGCCAGCGCCATTACAGGATACAAACCGGATGAATCAAAATTCATTTTATTAATCGCATATACACCTATGCGTCCGAGTACAAAACCAACGACTAAACCGAAACCCATTTCCCATAAAAATAACAAGATATGTATCCAAATGGATTGCTCAGGGTGATGTATCAGCTCAATCAATGTTACTGTGAGAAATACAGCCATCGGGTCATTACTGCCGGATTCCGCTTCGAGCGTTGAGGTAATTCGTTTTTTGATGTTTTTACCTCCTAGAACGGAAAACACGGCCGCCGCATCGGTCGATCCGACAATAGCGCCAAACAGCATGGATTCCATCCAGCTTACGCCTAAAATAAACTTGGCGCATACGCCAATAACTACGGTCGTAATGATGACCCCTAACGTTGATAATGACATTGCAGGTCGAATAACCGGCTTAACATCTGCAAACTTTGTCTGCATCCCGCCTTCAAACAAGATTACAATGAGCGCGAGAATGCCCACCAGCTGTGTGATAAAGGCATTATCAAAATAAATAAACTGACTGAGCACCATACCTACGGCAATAAACAAAACGAGCGCAGGCATACCGAAACGGCTGGAAAATTTGGTAGTCAGCACGCCAACCAGCAGCAAGCCGGACAGCAAAAGTACAATCAAATTAATAACGGTTGTCTGTTCCATACGGCTTCTCCTATCTTGAAAATAGATATTCAATTTTTCGCCTTCTATCTATATACCCTCAAATCACACAGAATACTAATCCTAAATAAAAAATTATATAATAAAATCAAAAAATCCAGCTCATGGTTTGTGCTAAATCGCACTCCATGAGCTGGTTTGTATATTTTTTATAAGGCTTAAGCAGAGACTATCGTCGTGCTTTAGGCTTTAGGATGAATCATATGCGCAGGTACAACATATTGATCGAACTGTTCTTCAGTCAACAGCCCGCTGCGGAGTGCCGCTTCTTTTAGGGACAGCCCTTCTGCATGTGCAAGTTTGGCGATTTTAGCGGCATTTTCATATCCGATATGTGGATTCAATGCCGTCACCAGCATCAGCGAATTATTCAAATTGTGCTCAATTTTAGCGAGATCAGGCTCGATGCCAATCGCACAGTTGTCGTTAAAAGCAATCATGGAATCGGCCAGCAGATGAACAGATTGCAAAAAATTGTAGATGATTACTGGCTTAAACACGTTCAGTTCAAAATTACCCTGACTCGCAGCAAAGCCGATAGCTGCATCATTACCCATTACTTGCGTAACGACCATCGTCAGTGCTTCACTTTGAGTCGGATTCACCTTACCTGGCATAATGGAGCTACCTGGCTCGTTAGCAGGAATCGTGATTTCGCCCAAGCCGCTACGCGGACCACTTGCCAGCCAGCGAACATCATTGGCGATTTTCATCAAATCAGCCGCGAGCGCTTTGACTGCTCCATGTACGGCCACCACTTCATCGTGGCTGGTCAGTGCATGAAATTTATTGGGTGCGGAAGTGAACGTTTTGCCAGTGAAACTGGAAATTTCCGCAGAGGTTCGGGAGCCGAACTCTGGATGAGCGTTAATTCCTGTCCCTACCGCGGTTCCGCCAATCGCCAGCTCCTTCATGTATTGCACCGTGTCAATGATAATTCGCTTGCTCTTGTCCAGCATGGCATACCAGCCGCTTATTTCCTGACCCAGCGTAAGCGGTGTCGCATCTTGTAAATGGGTTCGCCCAATTTTTATAATATCCTTGAATTGCTCTGACTTCTGTTGAAAAGTCTCCTTCAGCTTATCAATGGCAGGCAACAAACGGTCCTCCACTGCAATGACACCCGCTACATGAAGCGCCGTAGGAAACGTATCATTTGAGCTTTGCGACATGTTTACATCGTCATTGGGATGCAGCTTCGTATCTTTTCCCTGCTCTTGTAACCATTGGCTTCCCAGATGAGCAATCACTTCATTTACATTCATATTGGACTGCGTACCGCTTCCTGTCTGCCATACAACCAACGGGAAATGGTCATCAACCCGCCCTGCGAGAATTTCGTCCGCTGCATAAATAATGGCGTCCTGCTTCTCCTGTGATAACTTACCCAGCTTATAGTTACTGATCGCCGCGCTTTTTTTAAGCACCGCGAACGCCTGTATGACCTCTAATGGCATTTTCTCCGAGCCAATCGGGAAATTTTCCTTGCTGCGCTGTGTTTGCGCTCCCCACAGACGGTCTGCCGGTACCTTGATTTCGCCCAACGTATCCTTTTCGATGCGGTAGTTCAACTCATTTCCTCCTCTTGGCCTATGTAATTCAGACAAAATATGGTGCTCTCTCTTGCCTATTATACATTAAATTTCAAATGTTATCATTTATTTTGCAAGCGCTTTTTTACGATGCGGCCAGAGGAGGCGAAAGGAAATTTCATTTACAAGCATGGCTACTAGGTTCAACTAATGGTGATATTGCTTTTGCCATGGACTTCTTTTCTGCCCAGTAGCTTGTTCAGCGCATCGATGTAAGCTTTGGCGCTAGCTTCCAAAATATCAGTACTTGTGCCTCTTCCCAGAGCTGTGTACTCACCTTGCCTCAAAATAGCGTGTACTTCCCCCAACGCATCTTTGCCATATGTTACAGATTGGATCGAATAATCCTCCAACTCCACCTCTTCACCACTGGCCTTGTCTATAGCATGGAAAATCGCATCTACAGAACCGTTACCCATTGCTACTTCATCAATTGCTGTCCCATCTTGTTTACTCAACCGAATGGATGCGACTGGAACCGACTGATTGCCATAAGACACCTGAATGGAATCCAGTGTGTACATTTGAGGTGAGGCATTGCGGCTTTCGTCCATCAGGACGTGCAAATCTTCATCTAGCACCTGTTTTTTCTTATCCGTCAAGGCCTTGAATTTGCGGAACGCCTCTTGCAGCTGTTCCTCCGTCAAAGCATCAAACCCCATGTCCGCCAGTTTTTCTTTAAATGCATGTCGACCCGAGTGCTTGCCCAACACAAGTTTACTCGTCTTCAGCCCAATACGCTCAGGGGACACGATCTCATACGTTGTACGCTCTTTAAGCATTCCGTCCTGGTGTATACCGGACTCGTGAGCAAACGCATTGGCTCCAACAATGGCCTTGTTTCCCGGTACCGACATCCCCGTACGTTTGCTCACTAGGCGACTGGTGGCATACAGCTCCTCCAAAACCAGACTCGTTTGTGCACCATAAAGCTCGGTTCTGGTATCAAGGGCCAGTGCAACTTCCTCGATAGGTGTATTTCCGGCTCGCTCACCGATTCCATTGATGGTACCTTCAAATTGATCTACACCATTACGGATGGCCGCCAGCGTGTTAGCTGTTGCCATGCCAAGATCATCATGACAATGTGTGCTGAGTTGTATTTTTTCGATACCGGGCACTTGTTGCTTTACAATTCTAAACATTTCACCGAACTGATCCGGCGAGGCATATCCCACCGTATCCGGTAAATTGACGACTGTCGCTCCAGCACGAATCGCCATATCCACGACTTCACAAATAAAGTCCAGCTCGGTACGACTGGCGTCCTCTGCTGAAAATTCTACCTTGCTGAAATACTTGCGTCCATAACGAATGGCAGCAGCAGCGGTCTCTAATACTTTCGCTTTATCCATTCGCAGCTTATGTTGGCGGTGAATGGGTGAGGTAGCCAGGAACAAATGAAGACAGGTATCCTCAGCTCCTCGTAGCGCCTCTCTGACTGCATCAATATCCTGTTCTTTCGAGCGTGCAAAACCAACCAGTGTTGCTTGGGTAACCTGTTTGGCAATCTCCTGCATGCTGATAATCTCACCAGGCGAGGTTGCTGGAAAGCCGGTCTCAATCCGATCTACGCCTAATTTTTGCAGCTGAAGAGCAATTTCCACCTTTTCTGTGCTGGTTAAGCTAACCCCTGGTGATTGCTCTCCATCTCTTAACGTTGTGTCCAACACCCATATTTTGCGCATGCAGATACCACCTTTGGTTTGATTTTAGGAGATGCTCAAGTAAAAGGCTCAAAGATCATTATTCATCTGATCATCTGATGTTTAAGAATAAAAAAATTACGAACTTCCCATATGCTTTTGCAGCTCCAGCTTGGTGCCGTCCAAATGTTGAATGCTATAAAGTTCGGCAGCCTTGCCATCCTGATCCCGGATTGCTTCATATATTTTTTCATGCTGCAGAGTAAAATGATTTTGCATCGCTGGATCGGTAATGAGATTGTTCAACGCCTTGCGGATGGCCTCTACAAAGCTGCCATATACGTCTGTAAGCACCTTATTGCGTGTAGCTCCGGCAACAGCCAAGTGAAAAGTGATATCCGCATCTAGGTACCCAGTCAAATCTCCAGCGGCCAAAGTTGCAGCACGACGGTCCAACGCCGCACGCATTAAGCGTAAATCCTCGTCATTACGACGTAATGCAGCCAATCTGGCAATCTCTAGTTCCAACACACTCCGCACTTCATAAACCTCAATAATTTCAGCACGGCTTAGACGGTAATCCAATGGCTCTTGAGAAGTCGTCGGTTGGCAGACAAAAGTTCCGTGTCCTTGCTTTTTCTCTAATAGACCGGCATGTACCAGAACGCTAACCGCTTCACGTACTGTAGATCGCCCAACTCCGAATAGCTTCATGAGCTCAGGCTCGGTTGGAATCTTAGTGCCCACATTCCATTCACCAGCAGCAATTTTTCGTTGCAGCTGTTCAGCCACTTCATCGGCGATTTGCTTGCGTTTGACGGCTTGAAAAGGAAAATTCATCTGATCATCTCCTGTTTCGTATCATACTACGACTGCTTGTCATTCTGCAACCTTTTTCGTCCTCCTTCCCCATTGGTCCTTACCTATGCTTTACATACCCAAATAAAGCCTGCACCGTTGGACACGATACAGGCCTATAAGGATAAATTTAAATGTTAGGATTTCGATTTATTAGGTGTAATACAATACAAACGGCTGGTTGCTTCAAAAATATGGCCTGGAGCCAGTGCAATCAATCCGATCTCCTCTGCTGGCAGGTCCGGACGATTCGGTGCATTGATCATGTTCATTTGCGGCTCAGGACAGATGAATTCCTTGTTCGCTTTGTTATTCCAGATCATCCAATGCTTATAAGCTGTGCCTACATCGTATACGAGGGTAGCACCTGTCTTACTGTGTGTCAGTTCCATGTAGTTGCGTCCATTTTGCGGAGCTGCCGTGTAATGATTATCCATAGAGGCAAAATAAGGACTAACTCCCGTCGTCTTCAGCAGTTCCTCTTCCGGAGATAAAGGCTGGAACTGACCTGTGGCCAACAACCGTTCCGTCAGCTCACGACGCTCACCGATTGTGACCTTAATCTTGTAATCCTCAGGCGAGCTATCGGGTACGAACGGAACGCGAATCGCTGTGTGAAAGGCAAATAAGTTGGGGATCGGTTGATCGCCCTCGTTATGGATCACATAACGCTGATGCAGGCCAAATTCGTCCAGGCTGTACGTTAACTTCATGGTAAAGGTGAAGGGTAAATAGCGGAACATGGGATGTCCTTCCCTTACATGCTGATTCATTACCACATAGCTACCTTGCTCCCCAGAACCGTAGTCCTCAACCTCCCACCGAACAGTGTGTAAAAAGCCATGCAGATGGTTGTGGGTCGCCTCTTCATTTATCGGCAGCTCATATGTAACACCATTCCACAGGAATTTTCCATCCTCATACCGATTCGGAGGAAACAGGAAAGGAATTCCGTAAACAGACGGGCTTTGCTTAAAAGCCTCTATGCTCTCAGCATCTGGCTCACGCAGAAAAGAATATCCCGTTTCATTGTCACGAAAAGAAATCAGATTTGCGCCGTTTCCCGGCAGGGCAACTGCTTCATATCGTCCAAATTTAAGACGAATCGCCGGTATTCCATAATAAAGATCACCAATTGCAGCATGTTGTTGTGTCATCAAAAAATCCTCCTTGATGAAATGACGATGTTTAATGAAAGCGTTTAGCTTTTGGCTTGACTATACCATGCTGAGCAAAAAAATTCCACGTCCACACAAAAAACGATGCCCCGCAAGGCATCGTCCTTCACACATCATTACACATAACGGCCCTGTTTGGGTACAGCCATGTGCTCAAAATCTCCCGCCAGTCGCTCCAGCTGATCTGTCAGCTCAGCACCATGCATGTAATGACCATGTCCTGTGACTGCAATCTCAGGCTTTAACTTGGCTAGCATTTCCACCGAACGCTGCGCAGCTTGCCAATCTGTCGTAAAATACGCAGGAGGCCCATGTATTTCTTTTTCCTGTAAAATAACGGCCAGTGCCGATTCCTGTTTCACCGTAATAAAAGCGTCACCGGCCACCATTAACCTTCTTCGCTCATGAAAAAGCGATACATGACCAGGTGTATGTCCTGGCGTATGCAGCCACTTCCAACCAGGGGCACCGGGGACACTGCCATCTGGGGGCAGTGATGTGATGCGATCATCGAGATCTATAGCATCATTAGGGTATAAGAAGGAAATGCCCGACATTAAACCTCCCCCTACACTAGGGTCAGGTTTTTGATAATCCTTCATTCCCGTCAAATAAGGTAATTCCAAAGGATGTGCATAAACAGGTGTACCCCAATGCTGTACCAACTCAATAACCGAACCTACATGATCAAAATGACCATGTGTAAGCACAATAGCGATCGGAGGGCCAGTGAACCGTTCCTCTGCCAGGCGTATGATCGAGTCTGTAAATCCTGTCATCCCCGTATCCACCAGCACCCAGGAACGGCTTCCCGGCTCCCCAATAAAACACATATTTACAAACAGCGTCCGTAAGCTCAGGAGATCGGGAGCAGCCTCTTCATTTGCCGTCATTCCTTCGGTGAACAGATGATTTGCCAAAGCTTCACCCTCCTATTCACATGGAATTTCCTGTTAATATCGACCTTTAGGCTTCCCCCATGTCAGCAGATTATGCGGACACTGCTAAATATAATCCGCTTGTCACGAAAATAGACCATGTTTACATTACTCGGGTAATTTGCTCCATGCCGTATCTAGCAAATAGTCGAACAAATCATCGTTCTCTTCAATCCAGCTATCCATTAGCAGCATCTCTTCCTCCACCCGTGGCTCTCCCGCAAAATGGAGACTGTAATCCCATTCCTTTCCCCTTTTGCTGTGGAATGTGATTTCATATACAGAACTCTGTCCCTCTACTTTAAATACCACTTGGCCCAGATAAGCACCATTCTCATCTTTTGTCATTTGAGCCTGTTGAATATGTACTTCTTTCACTTCCTGAGGTGAATTTTGCTCTGTCATTCATCTATCCGCCCTTTCATTTTCACTAAATAGTACCAAAACTGATTTGTGAACCTTTTCGTTACATTGTACAATATATAAGCTATGTGTGGAATTTGCAAAAAAACTGTGCAAATTACCCAAGCCTTGTTTAAGGCTTTTCGTGAAATGGAGGAAAGTTACATGTCAGATTTTCAACAAAAATTGCAAAAATATGCCGAGTTAGCCGTTCGGGTCGGCGCCAATGTCCATCCTGGGCAGACACTCATCGTTCATGCACCAATTTTGTCCGCCGAACTCGTGAGACTTATCGTCAAATCAGCGTATACTGCTGGGGCCAAGCTGGTTACAGTAAAATGGAGTGATGAGACTATTACTCGATTACAGTATGAACTAGCTCCTGATGAAACTTTTAATATTGCTCCCAAATGGTACGCAGCCGAAATGACTGAAGAGGTCGAAAATGGCGCAGCTGTACTGCATGTCATTGCAGAAAATCCGGATTTGCTTCAGGGAATTCCGTCCAGCCGAATTACTGCTGCCCAGCGTGTGCGGTCACATGAATTACGTCAATATCGTGAGTATCAAATGGCCGACAAATTCAGTTGGTCTCTGATTGCTTATCCTTCAGCAGAGTGGGCTGCCAAAGTATTCCCTGATCTGCCAGCTTCAGAGCAAATGGATAAACTGTGGGATGCCATTTTCAGCACCGTGCGTGTGGATCTGGATAACCCTGTGGAGGCGTGGAAAGAGCATTTGAAAACCCTTTCCAGCAAAGCTGATATTTTAAATGCCAAACGCTATAAAAAGCTGCATTATCTGGCTCCAGGCACAGACCTCACCATCGAATTGGCAAAAGATCATCTGTGGGTAGCAGCGGAAAGCGTCAACCAACAGGGACATACTTTTGTAGCCAATATGCCTACCGAGGAAGTGTTTACAGCTCCGCTCAAAACGGGAGTGAACGGTAAGGTCAGCAGCACCAAACCACTTAGCTACAGCGGAAATATCATCGACAACTTTTCATTGACTTTTGAAAATGGACGTATTGTCGATGTGCAGGCAGAAACCGGTTTGGAAACTCTTCAGCATCTCGTAGAAATGGATGAAGGTTCACACTATCTGGGAGAGGTTGCTCTCGTACCTCACAAGTCACCTATCTCTGATAAAAATATTTTATTTTATAATACGTTGTTTGATGAAAATGCCTCTAACCACTTGGCCATCGGTAATGCTTATGCATTTAACCTTAAAGGCGGCAAGGATATGACTCAAGAGCAGTTGGCTGCCAACGGCCTGAATTCCAGCCTGACTCACGTCGACTTTATGATCGGTTCAGCTGAAATGGACATTAACGGCGTTACCGAGGACGGTACTGAGGAACCTATCTTCCGTAAAGGAAATTGGGCGATCTAACACGGCAAAAAAGGCTCCCACCGCTTTATGCGTGAGAGCCTTCTTGCTTCTTCCTATAGGCTATGTTAGATCTATTTTACAACGTGTTAATCCAAGAATTCGCTGCAATTCCAAAAACAATTTGTATCACGCTGATGATGAAAAAGATAATAAGGCAATTTACAACTCTTCGATTGGTGGTTTGATGCATGGATAAAGATGATTTCACGTAAAACATGCTGCCCAATATTCCTATACACACACCGAAAATCCCCGAAAATAGCAATCCTATAACCAAGCTGACCACGACAAAAGCCCAACTCCAGCCCGGAACTTTACTCACAGGAACATAAGGTTGATTGGACCCAAGATATACACCTTATAACACAAGTTGCAAGTTAAAAAATGGAAAAAAGGTCGCTGATCAGCGACCTTTGAATCTACTTTATTTCGTATGAGGTTAGCTTTTATGTCCAATTTTAGCCTTGTAGACAAGTGAATATTGGTCAGCCGCTAAAATCGCATCAAGCACATCATCCGCTGTGACAGCAAATGGTAGATTGTGAGCAGTTTCGCCTTCTTTGGTAGCAGCCTGGGCTACCCTGTATAAATCCTCTCGGGAAGCTTCCTGTAGCTTAATGTCTTCTAGCGTGACAGGCAGATCGAGTTTTAGATAAAAGTCAATATACCGCTCCACCTCGGACAAAGGTCTTTTTTCCAAGGCAAGCTGGACTAAGGTGCCAAAAGCTACCTTCTGACCATGTGTCAGGTGATGAATATCCCCTTCCAGAACGGTAAAACCATTGTGAATCGCATGTGCGCCTGCCAAACCGCCGCTTTCAAAGCCCAAACCGCTTAGCAACGTATTGGCTTCGACTACCGCTTCAAGCGCAGGTGTGACGACTTTGCGTTTTACGGATTCATAAGCCTGCAGACCGTAATCGAAAAGAACTTCCTCACACTTGGACGCAATGGCTTCTGCCGCCAGGGTTGGCAAACCACCAGCCATTGTCGTTGCGCGAGCTTCAATGACCGCACGGACCTCAATCCACGTTGCCATGGCATCTGCAATGCCTGAGGAGAGGAACAAGGGCGGCGCTTGAGAAATGACTTTCGTGTCCACCAGGATCAGGCTCGGATTTTTACTGAAAAAGGTATACGTATCAAATGCACCCTCATCGGTGTACAAAACAGATAGTGCACTAGTAGGGGCATCTGTAGAAGCAGTCGTTGGAATAATCACAACTGAGGAACCGAGTAGTTCATTAACGGCTTTGGCCGTATCCAGCGTTTTACCACCACCTACACCAATGACAATATCGACCTGGGCGCTTCGTCCCTGATCCGCAATACGGTTGACTTCATTTTTCGATGCTTCCCCTTGAAACTCAATTTTAACCGCCGTAATATCAGCCTGTTCCAGACTTTTTACTACGCGGTCGGCTGCAATCTCCCAAACCAGCTTGTCCGCAATAACCAAGGCAGTATGACCTAATGGCTTAACATACTCACCTGTTTTATCAATCACATTTTTCCCTTGCACATATTTACCTGGACTAATAAATACTTTTTCGCTCATCGTTTAACTCTCCCTTCCAAGTTTGTACAATTTCTATTATACGGTTGAAAGGGCACACATCTCAATTTCGAAACCAAGATCTTCAATCATTTGATGATCAAATGTGACCTCTTGGCCTTCTGTCGTTAAATAATCTCCTACAAAAATTGAATTCGCTGCATACAGGCATAGCGGTTGTAACGAGCGTAAATTCAACTCTCTTCCACCTGCAACGCGTATTTCTTTGGATGGACAGATGAAGCGGAACAGTGCCAGCACCTTCAAAGCTTGGATAGGTGATATTCGCTTTGCTCCTTCCAACGGGGTTCCAGGGACTGGATTCAAAAAGTTAACCGGAATAGAGTCAGCATCTAACTCCCGTAAGGCATAAGCCATTTGTACGATTTCCTCATTCGTTTCCCCCATCCCGATAATAACGCCAGAGCATGGAGACATTCCGTGAGATTGAGCCATTTTCACAGTTTCGACGCGTTGATCGTATGTATGTGTGGTTGTAATCGAAGGATAGTTGGCCTTACTTGTATTTAAATTATGATTGTATCGATGTACCCCAGCCTCTGCCAACCGCCGTGCCTGATCTCCCTTGAGAATCCCTAAGCAGGCGCAAATTTTGAGCGGCATCGTGCGATTAATTTCTTGTACTGCCTCAATCACCTGATCCAGCTCTCGATCTGTTGGACCTTTGCCGGAAGCTACGATGCAATACGTCCCTGCTCTCCGCGCTACTGCTTCCCTAGCTCCAGCCAACAGTGATTCCTTGTCCAGCATACTGTACTTGCTCACAGGCGCCGTGGATACGATAGATTGTGAGCAATAACCGCAATCCTCCGGGCACAGGCCACTTTTGGCATTGATGATCATGTTGAGCTTTACTTTTTTTTCATAAAAGTGATGTCGCACCTGAAATGCAGCTTGCATAATCGGTAATAATTCCTCATCGTCGGCTTCCAGTACCTCCATACCTTCTTCCAGCGATATACGGCTGCCTTGGATCGCTTTTTCAGCCAACAAGCCCCAATCTATAACCTCTTTTAGTAAATTCATACTTCTTGCCTCCCAAAATTTAATGATCATGTAAATGGATAAGATTTCAACGTAGAGGAAGTTTCTTTGTTTATTGTCAACCCAGACGATTATAATTAGGTTGACAATAACACGAACATCATATCAATTCATATCCTTTCTGTAAAGGAGGCAAATTAAAAAGCGACCCCACATCGTTCAAGGTCGCTCTCAAGATTTATTCCGTATTCCGTTATGAGACTCCTGCTTTTTCCACGATAATAGGCTGTTTTATCAGCCGAATACGTGAAATTCGCTTATTTTCAACTTCTTCTACCGTGAACATACATCCCTCAAACAATACAGACTGGCCAGGCTGTGGAGGAATAACCTCGACATGTGAGTATAGCCAGCCCCCTACCGTATCATAATCCTCATGATCCAGATCCAGTCCAAAGCGATCGTTCACTTCATCAATTAATAACATGCCGTCAATGGAAAATTCCTCGTCATTAATCTGCTCACAACTCGGACGTTCCTGATCGAACTCATCCTGAATTTCACCAACGATTTCTTCCATAATATCTTCCAGTGTTACCATCCCCGATGTCCCGCCATATTCATCAATCAAAATGGCGATTTGCGTCTTGCTACGCTGCATGCGTTTGAGCAGATCACTAATTTGCGTAGATTCCGGGACAGCAAGAATCGGTCGAATCATCGTACGGGTATCCAGTGTGTTCGCCCGTAGAAGGTCCTTAATATGGATAAAGCCGATAATATGGTCCTTATCTTCGGCGCAGATTGGATAACGGGTTCTCATGCTTTCCGTCGCAATCGCGAGATTTTCTTCTGTGGACTCATTACTGTATAAGCAGATCATCTCAGTTCGCGGAATCATGATTTCCCTGGCGGTCGTGTCGGTAAAATCAAATATATTATCAACAAGCGCCAATTCCGTATTATCAATTAGTCCGCTCTTATTGCTTTCTTTCATCAGAATGCGTATTTCATCTCCGGTATGCGCGGAATCGTCATTTTCAGATACCGGCTCCAGACGGAATAAACGCAGCAGGCTGTTCGCCATTCCATTTAACGCCCATATGAATGGATACATTAACTTGTAAAACCAAGTCATCAGCATGGCTGAATACAGCGTAATGGTCTCAGATTTACGAATAGCTATCGTTTTGGGCGCCAATTCACCCAACACAATATGCAGAATCGTAATAACAATAAATGCAATAACCACGGCAGTACCGTGCACATATACCGCTCCTAATCCAGCGGCTGTAAATACAGGTTCGATCAAATGTGCGATGGCCGGCTCTCCGATCCATCCTAGTCCCAACGATGCTAGTGTAATACCCAACTGGCAGGCAGACAAATAAGCGTCCAAGTTGTGTAACATATTGGCGGCGTACACGGCCTTTTTATTGCCCGCTTCCACCAATGTTTCAATACGGCTGCCTCTGACCTTCACCATGGCAAATTCCGCAGATACAAAAAAACCATTCAATAGTACTAATGCAAAAACAATAAATAAGTTAAACATACTCGGTAAAGGGTCACTCAATATGCTCCCCATCAGCCGTCATTACGGCAGACAGGCGCACCTCCTTCGGATAGTTTCATCATAGACAGAACGATAACACATCATAAGCAGCGTCAACTTCCCAACACATTCACTCCCTCCGGCTTCCAAAGCCATATTCCGCATAAATGATTAGATCATTCATCAGCTTATATTTAATTATATAACTATACTCTATACAGTCAAACCACAAGCAATGTCAGAAAAAACAGCTCCCCTATCATTTAGGTCATAAAGCTCTCGTTTTCGCCGCTTACCATCAAGAAAGCTACTATATTTGAGAAAGATTATAAACAAAATACATCCCCTGCCGTCTGGCAGAGGATGTAGACTCATATATATGAAGGCATCAGCGAACCGGGGCACCCGGATTCCCGATGACGCCGGGATATTGGTACAACAATGGCTCATCAAACGTTGCATAGTCCAGGTTTAGCATCAGCAGAATGGTCCGTTTGCCTGTCGCCGGATCACTAATAATAATGTGATCCCGACCTGCTGCTTCCAGAATGCCTTTGAATATTTTCGCATTCCATTCCCGGTTATTTTCATAGGTCATATAAAAGGTTCCAGTTTTGCCTAAGTTCAAGCGTAAAATATTTTCGATGTATGATTGCTCGTATTGCGGAGTCTGAACCTGCACTACGGTACCCGTTGGTGTCATAGGGCTGCCACTACTTACTTGAGGTGGAAAGCCAGTCATAGGCTGCATGGTTCCCATTGGAGCCATCCCTCTTGGCCATTCGGGATATCCGTTGCCGGAAGCATAAGATACGGGACGGTAAGCTTGCTGTGAAATCATGTAAATTCCTCCTAAAATGGTTTTAATTTAATTCTTCAAGCCATTCTGTAAAGTGTCTAATATACATTAGGACAATCCTGTACAGACGGGCTAAAAAAGCAGTGGGCTTTAAAACGTCCGGTATTGGTCTGGTCATACCAAGTGCCCGGACAGTTTCCTGCTGGTCTGAAAAACCATAATGCATTGGATGCCGGATGTAGCTTTTCTCCATTGATTACACGCTGGGCAAGTCGAATGTCCCGATCACGGGCTTTCTGATAAAAATACCCCTTCTGAGTGGCTTCAAAACCTCCGGGGCTTTGAAACACCATGTCATTCATGAGACGTATCCCCCGGAAATCTAGGCAATTGGATAAAATTCGGTTCACACCGACATTCCCAACCATGAGCATCCCCATCTCGCCTTCACCTTCAGCCTCAGCCCGCATCAGCCGGGCGAGGGTCCTTACATCTTCTGAGTTGGTCTTGATTACAGCCACCGCGTCCCCTCCTCGCTTCTCCATCACATACCCTATCGTATGGTACAAATGCCCAATGGGTGACAGTCCAGAAAAATAAAAAAATAGCCCCAAGACTGGGACTACTCATTCAGGCTTTTATTATGGCTCATAAATCATTTTACGCGTCATGCCACCATCTACTACCAGATTCGTGCCTGTTACAAAATCATTGCCGGGTTGTGTCAAATACAGACAGGCCCGTGCGATGTCCTTAGGGGTTCCTACTCGCCCAGACGGATGCTGTTGATGGTCTTCTGCACGCAGTTGATCATAATCCCCGGTTTCAATCCACCCTGGACTGATGCAATTGACCTGAATCCCGTCCTTTCCTAGCGATATGGCCATCGCGTGTGTAAGGGCCCCAATCGCTCCTTTGGATGCCGCGTAGGCTTCTGTATCCGACTCTGACATGAAAGCTCGTGTAGAGGTCATATTGACCACAGAGCCACCTTCTGCGTTTCGTTTCATCACCTTAGCTGCTTCCCTAGTGGCAATAAAACAGCTGCGTACGTTTGTATTCAGAATGTCATCCCATTCTGCTATCGTTAACTCATAAGGAGATTTCCATTTGGACACGCCAGCGTTGTTAATTAGCGTATGAATCGTACCGTATTCTTCTTCCGTGGCACGGATTAGCGCTACAATATCTTCTTCCTTCCGCACATCACAAGGAATAAAAATGGCCTGATAGCCCTCGTTCCGGGCCGCTGCAGCGGCTGCGGCCCCCTCCTCCTCATTGTAGTCGGCAAATACAACATGGGCACCCTGAGCAGCGTAGGCAAAAGCGACCTCTCTCCCGATGCCATGCGCCGCTCCTGTTACAATAACAACTTGTCCCTCAAATGACACAAATCATTCCTCCTCTGAACTACACTGTTCTAGTATATATGTACCAAAATGTACTGTACAAGAAACATCTACAGCCCTCTACCCTGGCTTCTCGCAGAAGGCTGTAAATGAATCTAAAAAATAATTAGACTGAATTCTACATTTTAACCTGTTCCAAGCTATAGCGATTAAGACGCTGAAACCCGATATACCTTGTACCCTGAAAAGTAAGCCGTCCCTCATCCCCTTCAGCGCATTGACCATATTCTTCCCCAGATACCTTAAACTCCATCCGGTCGCCACTTTCCACCTCGAAGGTTACGTAATAGAAAGTATAGGTACGAGTCCCTTGTTCCTCCTGCCGCCTCTGTTGGAGATGTGTCCTTCTGGCTGTAATTCGGGAACCGACCGTCAATACAGGCTGCCTTTTATTCCGACTCCATTCCATGACTTCCCTGCCTGCAGACAACACGACAATACCCAACACGACAACGAAAAATACGGGCAGTACCGTGCCCAGCCAATCGAACATCCATAATGACTCAAAACCCATGCACCGCACTCCTCTCCGCCAGGCATTTCACAGGGAAACTACCGGGCCTCCTGACCTGACCTAAGCTTTCTATAACAGTATATGTATGTTCCTGCCCAAATTTGATAGCAACCCTTAAGAACGCCAAGAGCCCCCACGGAATTATCCGGGAGGGCTCAAGAAATGGCGATATCAGAATGATGCATCGATTTACACATGTACAAGCTGGAGATAACGTTGTGTTTCATCCAGAACTTCATGATTTTCGTCTTCAGCGTAACGCTCTGCACACTGCTTGCAGTCCTCTTCAGTCGTGCAACCATAGGCATCCTGGCAAGTATAACAAAATTGAAGGTAGTATTGGGTTAACATATGATCCTGATTCGCTCTCATGATTATCACTCCTATCGTTGTTTACAGGTTTAGTATAACAGCGGCTTATTCGTTAGTTTGTGATTTTTTTCACATATAGTCGTATAAAATTTAAAGTTTTTAAAAATAAAACGCCCTGGGAAAAACACCCCAGGGCAATCACCTTTATAGCGATTATAAAATTCTCCAGTTCGCACCGCCGTCTGTCGTTTTCAGCAGCAGTGACTTTTTGTCATCAAGGCGTTCCAAAAGAAGCCAACCCACCGAAGAAGAAGCGAAACGGAGCTTAACCGATCGTGGGTAGTCTTTTAGCTTCAAAGGTAGCACTTTGTTGCCTGTGAGACTTGTCCACGTCTTCCCCCCATCCATTGTACGGCTCATTCCGGTCTCGGTTATGATCCACCCTTCCTTTTCATTTAGAAACGTACGGCCAGGGATAATAGAAATAATGTTGCTACTCAGACCCAAAGGCACACCGTTCCATTGTGTCCCTGTATCGTTTGTAAACAGTCCGTTATATTTTATGGCCTTATCCCCATAGCAAAGAACCGGAATCCAGTACGAGGCACTGCTCCCTTTCAGAGACTGCTGGGCTTCTGCTTTGGCCTGAGGGCAGCCCTGTATTCTGTTAGCTACCGGAGTCCAGGTTTTCCCTTGATTCAAAGTCTTGTACAACTTAACACTGTTATCCAGATTGATCGCTACAAACCCCTGATTGTTGGAAGAAAAGCTCATCCCCGCCAGGCTGCCCCGATCGGGTAAACCTGAGCCTGATTTGTTGGATGTCATACCCGAACTTTGAGCAACTTTATTCCATGTGGCTCCCCCGTCAGTGGTGTGATACAACAGTTTTTGTTGATCCTGCTCATTCAGATTTACATATGCCATGATCCAGCCAGTAGTTGGATTTACATATTGAATCGAGCTCACATGGTCCCCGCTTGGAAGCGCTGAAACATCCCAGCTCTGTCCTCCATCTGCTGTTCTCAGAATGACGGTTGCTGTTTTGTCCAAATTTTGACGGACAACCCAACCGTGACGAGAATCAGTGAAACTGATGTCCTTTCCATATTCAAGCTTGTCTTGAAATTGGACATTTTCGGAGGGGGAAATATTATTCCATGTCTTTCCGCCATCATGAGTATCATAAAGCCGGAGCTCATTATGGGTAACTCCCCAAACTAGCCCTTTATTGTTATCAATTAAATGAAAATCCGCTATTCGCGTCTGTACTACATATTTGGCGTTGGGATCGCCCACCTTTGGAGTCACTGGTGGATTAATTGTAATCGTCTGACCCTGGTCATCAGGTTCCTCAATCGGAGGTTTAGTTAACGTATCTGGGGCTTCAGCAGAACAGGCAGTCAGTAGAATGCCCGTCAGCAGCAGTACTCCCCCCAAGAGCGCACGCCAGCGCAGTTTCATATAAAATCCTCCCTCGATGGCATGCTGTAATCACGTGCCAAAAGCTTATCTGAAACAGAATTATACCATAAACGCCTCTATGTGACACTTTTCGCGTAATGTCAAAAAAAAACGGACCCTTCACAAAAGTGCAGGATGCCGGCTTTTTTTATACTAGAATTTATTAAGATTTACGGTTCAACAAACTTTTGTGGTATCCATAGAAGAAATAGATCAACAATCCAAGCAGGAGCCACACAATGAATCCAATCCAGGTGCTAATATGAAGCTGAAGCATCAGACCGATGCAAACCAAAGCACTTAAAAGTGGGAGCAACGGAACCCACGGCACGGTAAAGCCTCTTTTCAAATCAGGGCGTTTCTTGCGCAGAACGATAACTCCTACCGATACCACAGCAAAAGCGAATAGGGTTCCAATACTCGTCAGATTGGTCAGTGCATGTAACGGGAACAATCCACTAGCCAATGCGATAATGCTGCCCACCAGCCAAGTGCTTCGAATTGGCGTTTGAGTTTTGGCATTTATTTTAGATAAAAAAACGGGTAAAAGGCCATCACGTGACATGGAGAAAATTAACCGCGTTTGACCATACAAGAGCACCAATAAAACGGTCGTCATCCCCGCAATCGCACCGACTGAAATCAATCCGGCTACGAAATCCTGATGAATAAAGCGGAGAGCAAACGCAACAGGATCACTTACCCCCAACTGCGTATAAGGTACCATTCCCGTTAGCACAACTGAAACCGCAATATACAGTACTGTGCAGATCGCTAGAGAAGAAATAATACCGATGGGCATATTCCGTTGCGGATTGCGAACCTCTTCGGCTGCAGTTGAGATGGCGTCGAAACCCAGATAAGCAAAAAATACGATTGCCGCAGCACTCAAAACACCAGAAAATCCATAAGGCAAAAATGGTGTCCAGTTGTCAGGCTTAACATAAAAGATACCGATCCCAATAAATAGCAATACAACTCCGACTTTAACACAAACCATTATTAAATTGAATCGGACCGTCTCCTTGGCTCCGAGACTCAGTAACAATGTGATGAGCATAATGATGCACACGGCTGGTAGATCAATAATGGTCCCCTTGGTCGAATCGAAGGCTGCGGTTAAAGCCAGCGGTAAATGTACATCAAATCCAGCCAGCAAGCCTTGAAAGTAAGCAGACCATCCACTACTCACAGAGGCGGCCGCCACTCCATATTCCAGAATTAGGTCCCACCCCAGTACCCAGGCCAAAATTTCTCCAAATACAATATAACTATACGCATAAGCGCTCCCAGCTGCGGGAACTGTAGATGAAAGCTCCGCATAGCACAAGGCTGCTAGTACGCAGGCAATACCTGCAATAACAAAGGAGAGCATCAATCCAGGACCTGCATTTTCTGCTGCTGCCTTGCCAGTAATAACAAAAATCCCGGTACCGATAATACATCCTACACCTAGCATGGTGAGATCAAAGGCACCCATTGTTCTCTTTAAGCGACCTGTAGATCCGCTTTCCTCATGCGGGAGCAGTCCTGTTTTTTTTCGAAATAAGTCCATATGCCGAATCCTCTTTCCATAATTTCATGCGTCAATATCGGTGCTGCAACGCTTTAGTGCGTGTTCTTATCATTCGATTAATTATTAGCGAGCTCGCCTTTGAAGTCAAGGAAAAATGTCATATTTCTTTGCGGTGGGTTAGTATATAGGGTACACTGAGTTGGAAAGATAAATTTTTAAGTAATATCCCAAAATGAAAAGGTATACAACCCGAGAAGGAGATGAGGATTTTATGAGCTTAAAACCTTACAAACGAAGTAGAGTGGCTATTGTCGGCATGGGAGCGGTTGGCACAACAACCGGCTACACCCTGCTGTTGCGCCAACGCATGTCAGAACTTGTCTTTATTGATGTCAACGTCAAAAAGGCGAAGGGGGAAATGCTCGATATGAATCATGGGCTTCCCTTTCTCGGTGGTGTCAAAGTGTGGGCAGGTGATTATGAAGACTGCCGTGATGCAGATATCATTATTGTTACAGCGGGCGCTTCACAAAAGCCGGGAGAAACGCGCATTGATTTACTGAAGCGTAATGCCGAAATTTTTGAAAGTATTATTGATAATATCGTCAAGGTCAATACACATGGCATTTTGCTGATCGCAACCAATCCAGTGGACATTCTCTCCTACATCTCTTGGAAACGCAGTGGTTGGCCTTCAAGCAGAGTCATTGGATCAGGAACGTTGCTGGACAGCGCACGCTTCCGCTATCTGATCGGGAAGCAAAAGGGCATCGATCCACGAAGCATCCACGCCCATATTATTGGAGAACATGGTGACTCTGAGTTACCTGTATGGAGCACAGCCAACGTAGCTGGAACTCCGCTGGAACTGGGTGAAGAAACGAAAAATGAAATTTTTGAAAATACCAAGAATGCTGCCTATGAAATTATAGATGCTAAAGGCGCAACTTCTTATGCTATAGGGCTGGCTCTCGACCGAATCGTAGCCGCCATTCTCGGGGACGAGGGGTCGGTACTTAATGTGTCCACCTTGCTGGAAGATTATAACGGAGTATCTGACGTATATTTAGGTGTTCCAAGTATCGTAGATCACAATGGAGTACGTGAAATTTTGGATCTTCCGCTCAATGACGAGGAACGTGCCAGGTTGCTTCAATCTGCGGACAAGCTGAAAGATCAAATTAGCAAAGTTCATATGTAGATCGGGAACATAAAAGCTAAACAAAACTGGCCTCCACAGCGGTAATATCCGTTGAGAGGCCAGTTTTTTAGTCATTATAATGTAAAAGTTCAATTTGTCGTCTTGCTTTGCATTCGAATTACCAAGGTGGCGTATCGCCATCCTCATTTTCATGCTGGCGTTTCTCTTTTAGCCGCTCAGCCACCGTTTCAAACGATTCAGGTTGGAGCAGCTCAATCGGTGAAAATCCCTTTTCAAACGTAAATGCATCGCCTTCAATAATAAGTGCATATCTATCATGAAGTTTCGTGATATGCAGCTTGGCGCCAAAGTCGGACAGTAGCCCACGCACGGCCGTATCATCTAGTTTAAAACGAACTTCAATTTCTGGTTTCAGCTCGACAATATGCTGTGCAGCCTCTACGACCTGAAGGGGTTCCCATTTCCCTTGCAAATCCCGTTTTTCGCTAGCCGCCCACAATTCCAGATCACGCTCTTCCTGCTGTCTTTCCTCATTAGATGCATCCGGCCATTTGGTTTCTACATAGTTCTGAACGAAGCCCATAACATGCTCATTGACGATTTCGGGCATGGATTGCTCATAGGTCACGAATTTCAAAAAATCTTCAAAATACCGGGCATGCGAAGACTGGTGAATTTTAAGCTCCCACTCATCGTTCATCCCCTCCTCAAGCATGTAAGGATACATGATGGATTTCATATTACGGGCAGAAATAGCCATTTCGACCTCACTCACCAAACTGCTTTCAGTAATTCTGGCAATTTTAGGTTCAAAATCACATTTAAGCACAAAAATAAACGGATCATCCGAGTGTGTATTCAAGGTAGCCTGTACAATGATCAGCGCTCCGCCGCGTACTGCGCTCGTATCCAGATACATCCGCACCAGATCGTCACAAGCATTTTTAAAATCTTCCTTATCCTCTGCTGCCCGCAGTCGGGCGAACATATTGAAATTCGGATTACTGCTCAATTCATGCTCCGGTTCGACGATAAAGCGGCCGATTTTGGTCGGTGCCTGCTCTGTGCTGGGATTTTTTTCAACCTTCCGCTTGCTAATACGAGTAAATTCCCCGTCCAAAAATTTTTTAACATCGCTTTCGTCATAATCGTAGTCGTCCATTGTAGCGTAATGCTTATAGGACTTACCACCCTGTCCTTCTTTTCCATCTACCTGAATTACAAAAAAAGATAAAAAATCCACTTGAAAGTTCATTTATGTTCCATTCGCTCCTTTTCAGGCATGTACGCGTAATTATATCACTATGATTTTAAAAGGTACATCGGATTCAGAGCCCTATTATTAGATAAGCAATTTAGTTAACATAATATATATTATGTTATTTTTTTGATTAGATATTATTACCAACTCGCAAGTTTAAAGTGAGTACTTTTATCACTATTCTAATTCACGTCCTTAAGGATCATTGGCCTCTTTATTTCCATGCTCTACTTTCTTCTTGGTTTCAAAAAACATTTGACTAAACAGTAGTTAATTTATTATATTATCTATTATTATATAGACAAAAATAAATTTTGTTTATATAAAACAATATCCCAAGGGGTTGCGCCTTGAAAACAGGAAAGGAGAGTTTGTTGTTGTTTAAAAATCCATATATAAGGACCATTATCGCCTCCAATGCGCTGCTAAATTTGGGCATTTGGGTGCGCAACTTTGCCATACTTTTGTATGTAACAGATTTGACTCATAATGATCCCGTCTACGTATCGCTCATTTCGGTTGCTGAATTCATGCCTATTTTTCTGTTCGCTATCATTGGAGGAACATTTGCGGACCGTTGGCGGCCCAAACGGACTATGATTAGTTGCGATTTGCTATCCGCGGCCTCTATTTTTATTGTCTTGTTGGCATTATGGTACGGGTCATGGCAAGTACTTTTGCTGTCTACTTTCTTTTCGGCCATTCTATCTCAATTTTCTCAGCCGTCTGCGATGAAGATATTTAAGCAGCATGTAGCACCAGAACAGCTACAGGGAGTGATGGCCCTTTTTCAATCTCTCATGGCATTATTTATGGTTATAGGCCCTGTTATCGGTACATTTATTTATCAACACTTTGGAATTTTCATTTCAATGTCTATAACCGGAATATTGTTTCTCATCTCGGCGCTTGTCCTGACTCGTATTCCACAAGATGAACAAGCACTTGAGATAGATGATCAACCCACTCATTTCATTCAAGAGCTTAAAGAAGGAATACGTTATGTATGGAATAACCGCACACTTCGCACGCTTGGGGGAACATTTACCGTAATTGGGCTTGCGGTTGGACTTATTCAACCATTAATGGTTTTTGTCGCCATCGAGAACCTTGGACAAAACAAGGAATTCCTGCAATGGCCATTAATGGCGAACGGAGCGGCTATGCTGGTGGGAGGTGGCCTGATTATGGGGGTTGCCAAAAAAGTACAGCCGCAATTGCTGCTGGTGGCCGGACTTTTGGTCAGCACACTGACAACCTTTGGAGTCGGATGGTCGCACAATATTGTGCTGACAATGGCACTACAAGTTTTCAGCGGCTTATTTTATCCTTGCATTCATATCGGTATCAACACGATGATGATGAAAAATGCCGAAGCTGCTTTTATCGGCCGCGTCGGTGGTGCCCTCTCTCCCCTGTTCTCCGGGATGATGGTCGTCGGTATGAGTATCGGCGGAACACTCAAACACGAATCCTCCCTGAACACCGTATATACCGTGAGCGCCGGCTTATTTTTGGTCGGAGCGATGCTATTGTTACCATTGCTTCGTGACAGGCAGCCCGTACAAGCTGTCATAGCCGATGATTCTAAATAACAGCACAAGAAACCGCCCCTGGAGATATGATATGGCATCCTCCGGGGGCGGTTTCTTAATGTTTGTATCATGATTTCATACAGATTATGACTCTCTTCCTTCATGCTGTCTTTTCCACAATCGTGCATACAGGCCGTACTTTTTCCGCTACCCGAAGGCCCTACAACAAAATTCTCTCCGATTAGTTGGTAGGCTTTAATTACCCGAATACCATTTAAATACTCCTGTAGGCGATTCGCAGCATTGATTTTGGCAGCATATGATTGACGTCCAGCCGTCGCTGGATACGTGAAGTAAGCAATACCAACAAAGCAGCTTGTATGATTTAATTGAAAATTAAAAGAAATAGGGGGGTTGTGAACAAGAAAAAGACGAAAATTATCGTTAGGCGATGCCCCTGCCTGTTGTTGTCTCTACTTTTATAACTACGAGTGATTTCAGTCTTAACTCAAACAGCGCGCACCGATTCAGTACGGCACTCGCTGGCTGCATAGCTTTTTCATCTGTCTACTTGACAGGGATATGACCAAAGGACGTTTTTTTATATCACTTATACATTTGTAGAAAATAGTGAAGGTGCCTTTTTCGGTGCACTTATTTTATTTCTTTCATAAAGATCCTGAAGTTTCCAGCGATTTCCTTTGATTTGGTATGGTGTAAATAATGTTCTCCTTCAAGTGTCATTACTTTTCCATGAACAGAATCTTTGACTTGCTCTTCATGTAGTGGTATCCATCTTTCCACATCTGTATTATTCGCTTGTATAAAGAAAATAAGGGGCAGATTTTTTGGGAATGTTAAATTTCTAGCTGCTTTAAAATTAGGATAAATATTTTCCATTTCGTTTGAGGTGCTGGAATTATACATGTTTTTGAGAGAAAGAATTCTCATTTGTTCTTTTGTTTCATCATCATAGGGTAGTCCAGCATATGGGTCACCAGTTAGTTTCATTACCAATCTGGCTAAACCTGATTTTTTGAGAAATTTAAACGTTTTTATTGGTAATTCAGCATCCATACCACCTTGCGTTGGAACACTGCTATCAATCCCGACAAAAGCACTCACTTCGTTTTCATATTTGTTCACATAATCCAGTCCGTAAATGCCTGCAATGGAATGACCCATTAAAATATATCGGTCAATTTTAAGACTCTGTAAAGCTTCATGAATTTCACTTACAATATTCTCTGTATTTCGTTCCTTTTCGGTTAGATCACTTAATCCATAACCAAAAGGCTCAATAACGACGACTTTGTAAAATGGAGATAGCTCTTCTACTAGTGGTTTAAAATCAAGTGCTGGTGCTGCTGTTCCATAACCTGGTAGTAACACGACGGTCTCTTTGCCTTTTCCTTGAATCAAAACATTCATTTTTTTCCCATCTACAGGTACGAACTGACCATAGGATTGTATTTTTCCTTGCTCCGATTTGCTGCTGATAATATTAACTGTATAGACAACGGCTAGAAAAAGCACGATTGCTATAACTATTGTTCCTATTATTTTAAGCAAAATGCTTCGTACTTTATTTGTTCTCGTTCCATTCCTCATTTTCATTACCTCTCTTCGTTTCACGCTCAACTTCTCCTGTCCCCATTCTGTTTGTTGGGCTACCTTAACGAGCCGCTAATGAAAGCTTAACGAAAGAAGATGTACTCCCTATGACGACAATATGAACGGAGTATGAACAAGCAAAAAAATGCTACGTTGTCCAAGGAAGCTGCACATAATGCTGTATCATGGAAAATGCGGTTTAGATAATCCGAATGATACCCTATGAATCTAACTAATCTGGTGGCGTTGTGATTGGCAAGGTGACAATGACGGTCGTTCCTTGGCCGGGTTCACTTTCCACTCGAATGTCGCCTTGATGAAGCGATACGATCTGTTTAACGATGGCGAGTCCCATACCGCTACCGCCATATTTACGACTGTGGGAACGATCAGCTTTAAAAAACCGCTCGAATATACGCTTCTGGTCCTCAAGGGAAATACCAATGCCCGTATCGGATATTCGGACTGTTACGCTTTTGATATCTTGCTTGATGCTGACGTTAATAACGCTGCCATCCTTGGAAAATTTGATGCTATTACCGAGTATGTTCGTCCATACCTGGTTTAATTGATCTTGATCCGCCAATAGGCGAACGGTCTTCAAATTGAGCTCGAAACGGATGTTGCGAGCCGACCATTGCGGCTGGATCGCGACGATGACTCGTCTGATCTGTTCATCAAGGCTGAACGTGACCAGCCGCATCTGCTGTGACTGCGATTCAAGTAAACTCAGCTTTAGCAGGCTATCGCTCATC
The DNA here is from genome assembly GCF_038592955.1 of Paenibacillus sp. FSL H8-0168. Lineage (NCBI taxonomy): Bacteria > Bacillati > Bacillota > Bacilli > Caryophanales > Paenibacillaceae > Paenibacillus > Paenibacillus sp. FSL H8-0168. The sequence goes on from NZ_CP151948.1 coordinate 3,125,800, forward strand.
TTGGACATCCGATCTGCTTCCGAGATGATGATATCGAGATAACGGCTTCGCTCGTTATCTGCTATGTCTACTTGCTTGAGTGCTATAGCATAACCGGATATCGAGGTGAGCGGCGACTGAACTTCATGCGACACATTCGTGACGAACTCCCTACGCATCTGCTCAAGTTGCTGTAGATCATGCATCATTTCTTCAAAGCTGCGAGCCAAAGTACCTAGCTCACCCTTTTGCTTAATATTCAGCTTGACGTTGAAATCTCCAATTGCTATACGTCTGGTCGCTTTTGTCAGTTTTTTGATCGGTCTAACTAGGAATATAGAGGCAACCAAAATCAATAGGCTTCCTGTTACCAACGAATAGGTCAAAAAAGTAAATAACCATTTTTGGGCAAAAGAGGTGGAAGGATACATAAGCGGCTCCACAAACATCGCTTTCATTCCCATTTCCGTTTTCAACCTCAGTCCCAAGAGGTTCATTGAAACACTACTCGGATTAACTTGAACAACTTCTCCATCCAATACTTTCCTTACTTGATCCATCGTCACAGTAACAGGTTTTTGTCCGTTAAGCATTCCGTAAGACTGGAACTGCCCCGTTTCATCAAAAATTCGAATATAATAGGAATCGAGTTGTTTCATTCCACTTACGAATAAGTCCGCTTCACGTAACGGAATGGTTTCGTAAACCCGGACAATGTCCTGACCAAAGTTAAATAAGGTGGTTTGCAAATTTTCGTTCAAATTCTCTTCAAACACCCAAAATGTTACAAAAAAAGCAATGATCGTGCCCGCGAGGACGGAGACCAGAAATGTCAGGACAACACGTGTATATAAGGATCTGATCATTCGTAAACCTCAAGCCGGTAGCCAAGCCCACGCACCGTCTCGATACGAAAATCGGGTGTAGTCGCGAACCGTTCGCGCAGGCGTTTAATATGTACGTCTATCGTTCGATCATCTCCAGTATAATCGATCCCCCAAATTTGATCGATCAACTGCTCGCGCGTATACACTTGTCCAGGTGTTCCAGCGAGCTTATACAGCAATTCGAACTCCTTGAGCGGCAACGTGAGCGACTCCGTCCCTCTCATCACCTTATAGGTCTGCCGATCAAGGATGACGTTGCCGAACTGGATCGTCTGCGTGGTGCCAATCCGATAGCGTTTCAGCAGTGCTCTGACCCGAACTGTCAATTCCAGTGGATCAAACGGTTTCGTCAAATAATCATCTGTTCCAAGTTTGAAACCTTTCACTTTCTCCCATGTTTCGCCTCTCGCAGTCAGCATAAGTAAGGGAAGATCAGGATTGGCTCTTCTGAGCTCCTTGCATAACGTCCAACCATCCATTATCGGCATCATAATATCGAGCACGACAAGATCGACATGCGTTGTAGCGTAGACAGTCAGTGCTTCCTTGCCGTCTGCGGCTTCGGCTGTTGCGAATCCGTCGTTGCGTAGAAATAAACAGACGAGTTCGCGAATGTTCGCATCGTCGTCAGCAACCAGTATAGTAGGCATCCGTTTCCTCTTTCCCTGTTTTCCATTCCATATTGAAGTAACCATTATACTATAAATAAAATTGAATCGCTCCTATTCTTCCTATAATTTTACAGTGTTATTCCTCCCGGTCTCTGCTGGCGAACAAAGCCAAATACCGTCGTGCCGAAAAGCTCTTTAAAGCCATTTTTAAGCTTTTGTTCATTAATATGTACCATCTGTTGAGATGACAATTCCTGAGCAATAGCTCGCGTGTCAGGAGTAATCAACGCCTCCATACAAGCAAAAGATTGCTCCAGACGTATATCCAATTCCTGTAGCAATTCTCCCCATAGCAAAGGGTTAAAGCGCAGCTCCATGTGATTCATCGCCTTTCTTGCTGGCATCTCCGCGTGGATCTTCACATCATTCATGTAAATGAACTGTACATGTCTTCCATGTTCACGCTCTGAATGAAAGCCATTCACGGACCAAGCAGCTGAATAGTCGATGTTCAGCGCTAGCTCTAAATAAGGAGTACCGAACCTTCTTGTAATCTGGACTGGATCATGAAATAGCATTTTACTGTGTGAAAGCTGAAGCCTTTACGTAAAAAATGTGTACGATGCACACCGCTTCCCCACTGTTCGGGTATATGATAAATATGCTCATGTTTCAATGGCGCTTGAGTGAGATCATTTTCATCATTTATAAGATTCGAATCGGCTATCTGGTTATAGTAATCATTAAATTAGACGGAGAATTTTGATATTAAGTATACATAATATATATTATGTAAATCTCATCCCCATTGCATCGAATTAAAGAAGTCGGCCTTGACTTCAACGCCTGTCCAATCGTATAGTATGGTTATATCTTCAATTAAGGGAGAGATTTTGATGTCGGTGAACGTTCTTAACTAAGCAATTGCATATTCAGGGAGTAACACCAGGCGCTTGAACCCTTCGGGTACAGGTTTGTTTGTTGCTGTGTTGTTATCCTGATATTAGTTAAGAACATGCGGATATCATAAATCGCCTTCGGGATTATCTTCATCCGGGCCTTATTCCGTGCTGTGTTCAGCGCGGTTTTTTTGTTTTCAGATTTTGTAACTTCCCTTTTAACGTTTCCATTCGATCCAAATAGCTTAGCAAAGAGCTGTTGCGTGAATGAATTGGAAACACGGAACTCGGAACTACAAAAGCTGTATAACAGGCTTATTTGATGATAAATTCCCTCTTTCCTTAAGGGCGGAGAATGAACGTTTTGTTCATTCTCCGCCCTTTTTTATTAGCAAGGTTTCCAAAATCCTGTCACTACACAACTAAAGGAGAGATTTATTCATGAACGAAACTACAATGCTGCGTTTGGAATATGATCAAATTAAAACAAGAGTTTCCGAATGTGCTTTTTCTTACCTGGGTAAGCGTCACGCTGCTTCTATGCGCCCAATTACTGATATCCGTACCATTAAGATTCGTCTTGACGAAACCAACGAAGCGTTACAGATCATTCGCCACGGAGCAAGCGTCCCTGTTCCTTCGTTAGAAGGAATGGAGCACATTCTTCAACTGCTCGGAACCGGGTATATGTTCAGCGAGCGTGATTTTTCTCATATGGCTCAATTCATTCGAAGCTGCATTCAACTCATAAAATATATGCATTCCAAGGCGGACGCTGCTCCAACCGTCAGCGCTTATGCATCTTCCATGTATAGCATGGAGCCGCTTCTATCCGAAATCGAAAGATGTATTCATTCGGGACGTGTGACGGATATCGCCAGTAAAGAACTAGCTAAAATTCGCAAAAAAATTGCGGTTACTGAAGAACGTATCAAGAGAAAACTTGACTCTCTCACCAGCCGCCACCGATCCATTATGCAGGAAAATATGATTAGTCAGCGCAATGGCCGTTACGTGCTTCCAATCAAAAAAGAATTCCGTAAACAAGTGAAAGGCAATGTACTGGATGAATCGGGAAGTGGTCAGACGGTTTACGTTGAACCTGCCGAAATCACGAATCTGCAATTCGATCAGAGCGCAAACATGGCAGAAGAATCTAAAGAAGAAATGAAAGTGCTGGGAGACCTGACGGCAATGGCTGAGTCATACAACCGGGAACTAAGCATCAATACAGAGACTGTAGGTGTACTGGATTTTTTATTGGCAAAAGCCAAATACGCCATGACTCTGGATGCTGTCCCTGTCGAACTTAACCTTGACGGGATTATAGACATCCAAGGTGCACGTCACCCGTTGATGTCCAATACGATGGTGCCGCTTGATTTCTCAATTGGTGAAGGATATTCCTCACTCATCATCACCGGACCGAACACAGGCGGAAAAACGATGGCACTTAAAAGCGTCGGTCTATTAACACTAATGGTGCAATCTGGGCTACTGGTACCTGTTTTGCATGGCAGCCGAATGGCTGTATTCGAGGAAATTGTGGTAGACATTGGGGATGGACAAAGTATTGAACATGCTTTGAGCACCTTTTCTGCACACATCCGCAACATGATTAGCATTTTAGAAACAACAGGCAACTCTACTCTGATTCTGATTGATGAAATGGCATCCGGCACCGATCCGGGAGAAGGAGTAGGCCTCTCTATCGCGTTGCTAGAAGAATTCCATCGTCGCCGAGCGACAGTTGTGGCTACAACACACTTTAGCGAAATCAAGCATTTTGCTGAAAACACACCGGGATTTCAGAATGCTCGTATGGAGTTTGATACCGAAACACTACAACCTTTGTACCGACTTCGAATTGGTGAGGCTGGAGAAAGCTATGCATATGCAATTGCCTTGAAGCTGGGCATGTGGACACGTATTATCGAGCGTTCTGAGGCCATTTCTGCAGGCAGAGCGTCTCGGAATACACAGGAATCGTTTGTTTTTCCCCCTTTTGTAGATGATGAAAAATCTGATGATGCAAATAAGCCTCTCCCTAAAAAAGCGGCTTTAGACGAGACAGTCACAAAACGGCGCAAACAAGAAATTCCTCTCAAAACCAAACCATTTGCCCTTGGCGATAGTGTTTATGTAGGCTACCTGGATCGAACTGGAATTGTATACAAAACCGAGGATGAACGGGGTAATGTCGGGATATTGATCCAAGGACAGAAGCTGAGCATTAACAAAAAGAGGCTCGTCCTTCACATCGCTGCTACTGAATTGTATCCTGACGACTATGATCTGGATATTGTTTTAGAAACCAAGGAAAACCGCAAAAAACGAAAACTGCTGGGACGCAAGCATGTCGAAGGAGTGATGATTGAATCTCCCCCGGAAAATGAAATATAGACGCATGCGTATATTCTCAATATAAAAAAAATAAGTTATTTTTATATTGTCAGTGAAACTTGAATCTGCAAGTGGACACTTGATAAGAGTGATTCACTTGCAGATTTCACCACACTAAAAACATAATATATATTATGTAAACTTTATGCTTCCCTATTAGACAGGACAAGATAAATCAGACATCGAAATATAACTTTTGTTATCATTCAAGATGATAGGTTTGTTTGTAGTTATATATAGCACCTAGCAAATTCGCTTCATTGCCTAATTTACTTTGCTCAATATCTGCACGCACAAAATTTAAGATCGAATCTAGATAAAGTTTCTCTAGTTCTTCTTTAATAGTAATAACCAGTAAAGGATTTGCAGATATGCCTCCCCCAATTACAAACTTTTCAGGATCAAGAATCGTTTGCAAATTAATAATTTGTGTTGCGATGTTCCTACAGTATTCTTGAAAAATCGCTTGGACCGTGTGATCTCCTTCTTCAATGAGCTTGAATACTTTTTCACCTGTTATAGAATCTGCAGGAAGCCCTTTAGCTTTGGCAACAGTTTTAGATAATACAGAACTACTCCCTTGCATACCAAGCAAATAATCAACATTGTCTGTATACTCATTGTTAGTTCTGATGAAGGAGAATTCCCCAGCCGATAAATGATGGCCTTTCAGCAATTTACCTTGAGAGATGATTCCACCGCCCATTCCGGTTCCAACTACCAGAACAACACCATCAGCGATTCCCTGTAATGAACCACACCATGCTTCTCCCAGAGCAGCGCATTTTCCATCATTTTCAATTGCTACGGGTAAATGAAACGCTTTCTTAAAAACTTCGATCATATTTATATCATTTATATATCTTAATGAACCGCCATGCACCATGTGACCGCTTTCCGAATCCACAATACCTGGCATGCTGACAGCTATACCTTCACATTCATCTATAAACTGATTATGAATTTGCTTCAAAGCTACAAGTAGATTCTCAAGTGAGTCCAATGGAGTTTTAACTTTCCCCTTACACATAAACTCACCTTGAAAATACAAACTAAATTTAATAAAAGAGCCACCAATATCAAAAACCAGTATTTTATTTTTCATGCTACGTATAGTCCTTTCATGATGCAATTTGGTGTCTTCTCAATAACGATAATTAACATTATTGCTTTTGTAAATCCATCATTTTTTTTATCGTTAATAAGACACCGTTTTCTTCGTTGGATTTAGTGATAAAACTGGCTGCATTTTTAGTGTTCTCACATGCGTTTTTCATAGCAAAACTATATTTTGCTATAATCATAAGTTCCACATCATTTTCACCATCTCCAAAAGAAAGGGTCTCATCCTCAGTAATCCCTAATATCTCTTGGAGTTTTCTTACCGTTTCCCCTTTATGGGTATGAAGTGCTGTAATATCCAGCCAATTTGCTTCAGAATCAACAATATAAATTTGATCCATTAGAGTCTTTTCAACATGTTTTCTTAATAAGGGACTTCTTCCAGCTGGATCATATACAGTTATTTTAAGAAAGCTACTGTTGATTTTATCAAATGAATCAATCTTAACCACTTCTTTATACGAGCCTTTCACAATTTTATAGTATTCGTCTTGAATATGAGAATGAACAAATGCTGCTTCCGTTGTACATGCTATGATAATAAAATCATTGGAAAAACTTTCGATATCTCTTATCGCTTGTAATGCTAGATTGTGTTCAATCGTAAACTCTTTGACGACGACTCCATCCTTTTTAATCCGCGTAGCACTGTCCCCTAAGATCCAGATCCCTTTTCCGTGCTCGCCAAACAATTCTTCTACTCGTTCACATTGTTTACCTGTACAGGCTACAAAAGAAATATTATTTTCTTGCATTTCTCCATACACCTGATTAAATAATTCGACATCGAAAGTGCCACTATTATTCAGAAAAGTACCATCCAGATCACTTACCACCAGTTTAAACATATATAAAATCCCCCAATATACACTAGAATCTGAGTTTAATTTCTAACAAGAGTGGATTAAAAGCTTATACATTTAACCTAGCTTATGAAACGCGTTCCAGGTCAAGTTCTAATGTGGGGTTCTCTCACAAGTTTACAACGTTCACAATATTGATGAGACAAAGTCGTTGATTCTATTTGCGAGTCGAGATATGACTCCTCATTAAAAGTTTACATAATAATTATTATGTAAACTCATTTTTATTTAATCTCAACTTTCATGCTATACTCACAATCCTGTTATTGGTATCTGAATATCCAGTTTATCCATTGCTTTTTCTTTTTCCCGATCAGTGACATGTGTATATACTGTGGTTGTCTGAATGGATGAATGCCCCAGTAGCTCCTGCACGGTACGCAGATCTGCTCCCTTACGTAATAGCATCGTCGCAAAGGTATGTCTTAGCTTATGGCTGGAATAAGCCTCCCGGCGTTCCATACTCTTATCTTGCTGGAATCGTTCGAACGTTTCTGTAGCGATCTGTTGAATGGTGCGCACTGCCAGACGGCGGCCTTTTTGGGATACGAACATCGCATCCTCTTTACCTCTCCACGGCGTCAATCTTTCCTCCAAAGCATGCTCTACAAAATCACACACGGCTTCCGGTACCGGGAGAGTACGCCACTTACGTCCTTTACCGAACACATCTAAGGTACGTCTTTCTCGGCTGTAATCCGAGACATTCAATGAATGAACCTCCCCCACCCGCAATCCCATGTAGACCATCAGCAGAAAAATCGCCATATTACGATTTGCATATTTCCCCTCCACCGCGAGCAAAAACGGATGAATATCCTTTTCATCCAGATAGACGGGCATACGATTCTTTTCAGTCTTTGCTTTTTTAATTCCCGCTGCCGGATTTGTGCTGCATAACTCAAATTCCTGTAGCGCTTTAAAAAAACTATTCACCGCTGCATGCTTCCGGTTCCGCGTACTATCTCCGGCGCCTCCCTCCCGCGCTTTGGACAAATACGACATAACATGAATCTTCTTCACCTGATCGAGTGGTTTTTCACGCAACGTCCGTAAAAACTGCTTCACATCCCCCATATAATTTTTTTGCGTATGTATCGTATATCCTGCATCCTTCATCCAGATCAAAAAAGCTTCCAGCTCCTCAGTATATATTTCATCAATTTCTTCAGTTGTATCGAGCTCCACATGTCTCATCTCTTTTTTCATCTCGCTTGCCTCCAATTCAGTTCATATTCCGAAATATACTGTAAAACGATCATTTTCGTCTGATTTTTATCGACAATCCAATCGACATCTTATGCAGGAGGGATTCTAAAAGTCGTTTTAAACCTAAACAGCGTATAATTTATATTATACGCTGTTTTTTTAGTGCTTTTCAAGGGCAAATAGAGCGTTTTTCCTCTTGTCCAGCCTAGTATCGCCTTCAAGCAGACATTTCAAAGCACTTAACGGCGTGGCATTAGATCAGAGGGGAGCGATCCCACAATGTAGACAAATTAAAACACGCTCAAGAAAAGTTCACCTAATGTAATTTATTCATATCCAAAACAAAACTAAATAGCCAATAGTCTTGCATGCGGCACCACTTCTCTACTTCATCAGCAAGCTGGGGGCGCTGCTCTCGATCGGTAGCAGTCAAAATCGCCATAGTGGCCAAAACATGAATATCATGTGCAGTTTCCAGCTCGCTATCCGGATCACCTTCCGGCGCGTGCACCATCTCCATATGATAGCCTGCTAGCTGATTGTAATTTTCATCCACTAGCAGCAGTGGATCACCAAGAAATCACCGATTTTCGAGATGATGACCGTGTGATCCAGCTTCTGGGCAAATTTCTGCTGGACGCCTACATGCCTAATCATTTAAACTATTAAAAATTAATTTTCAAAAGAGTGAGATTGCAACGACAGCATGAGTCTCCAGCACCCAGATCTTACAAACGAAAATACAAACATCACTTTCTGTCAGCCGAAACCCTGATTAATAACTACATAATAATTATTATGTAAACTAAGATTGGAGGATGATTGTATGATTAACAAATTGTACTGGTTACCGATCGGTCAGCTTGATATTGATCGCTCCTCACTCAACCATCATGCACAGCCCGGTGAACTGGTGCGCCTGCAAATCTGGTCGTATCTGCTGGAGACAGATCACGGTCCGATTCTCATTGATACCGGTATGCCGGATTCGTTTATCGACAATCCGAATTATTTTAAAAGTACACCGTTTGAAGGGCGCTTCATTCCCCATATGTCAGCCGATGATAGTATCGTGGCTGTACTGGATCGGATCGGCTATCACCCGGACGATATCCATGCCATCGTAATCTCTCATATGCATATGGATCATGCCGGAGGCAATCCGCATTTTCCAAATACACCGATTTATGTGCAGCAGACCGAAGCAGACGCTGCGATCGGTAATCTGGAGTATGCGCCACCGGAATGCGTGCAGGCGGACTTGAATTACCGACTGCTTCAAGGGGATCATGAGCTGGTTCCAGGTTTGCAACTGTTCTATACTCCGGGGCATTCGCCGGGTCATCAGTCCGCGCTGGTCACAACAAAGGAATCGGGTCCGGTCATGCTGACGATTGATGTTGCCTACACGCAGGAGAATTACGCAAACGACGTGCCGTTTGACAGCTTTAACCGTGAACAGGCACGCCAGTCAATCGCCCGCATTCAGCAGATTGTGCAGGAGGTTAAGCCGAATCTGTTGTTCTTCGGTCATGATCCTGAGCAGGTAGTCGTTCAGCCGGTATATCCACAATACAAATAATGTTGATAAAGCAGCTATTTCTCCACCATTCCGGATCTTTTCGGTCCGGGGTATGATGAATTGGTATTATGAATGCACACAAAATAGACGTATCCGGAGCCGTGCTTCATTCGGATCATGGCTTCCCAGTATACGTCAACGGCGATAACACAGGACTTGAAAAGGTCGGCCTCAAAGGCAAGTGGTGCGGACTGGCAGAATAGTCGTAATTCGGCCAGATCCCCTCCATAGCTTTTAGCAAACTGATAAGTGATTCCATATACATTCGCTTTAACTGGTCGGGTTCATCTATAAATTCTGTATGTAAATGCTGATCTTCAGAACCTAGCTAACTTTTAAGCGCACAAATTGATTTTCTGCAAATACACAATTGATCCTTTGTATTAACTCGCTATTAAGCCCCTGCTTGTTCAGAACAGCCTGAGCAATATCCAATACGCTCCTTACTGACAAATATTTCAAATGGACTAATACACTTAATCCGTTTATATCAAAAAAACAATTATATACATGAAGTTAATTACGCCTAATCCCCTGTTATCGCTAGCATCAGGAAGTATATCTAAGAACTCATGGGGTGAGTCGCTGTCGACACAGCATGGATGATGAGAAAAAGCAATTTGCTGTCTCGCTCCGTTTTCCCTTGATCATCCAGCACGATATACTTAAAGAAGTCGAAAGGCAAACTTAAATTCAGCCTATGCTCATTTCAAAAATGTAGGTTTATTCATGACAAAGGGAGTGTTCATTTATTTATGAGTACCGAAATGCTGGAACGTCGAAGTGAAATTCTAAAACGAAACATCCATCAGTTGCTGGTTCAGGAAAATCAACACGGCGTGACACGTCAGGAAAATTACACGTTGCATAAAATGATCAGAGAGCTGCATCAAACCTCTCATGCCTTGAATACTTCCCGTTGAGATGAAAGGCTGCTAAATTAAATGAAACAAATAACCTTCAGCCCCACTTCCTTAGTGGTGTTGAAGGTTATTTGTTTGCGTAGCCTTTAATTGACAGGTGGTACTCTTTCGTGACGTTACCCTTTGGAGCGACTCAACAGGTATAAGAAGTATGGCGCACCAATGATGGCTACAATTAAACCTGTCGGGATTTCTTTCTGTAAAGGTAAGGATCGTGTGATCGTATCCGCTACAAGTACCAGGAGTGCTCCGACTAAAGCACAGGTTACCAGCAGCATTTTATGCTTCGGCCCCACCAGCTTTCTCGCCAAATGTGGAGCCACCAAACCGACAAAGCCGATTCCGCCACTAACCGAAACACTAGAACTGGCCAATCCAACCGCAGCAGCGAGAAGGAGAATACGTTCCTTTTCGATAGCTGTACCCAACCCCGATGCCGTCTGATCTCCCAGATTAAGCACATTCATCACATTTGCTTTGTAGTATGCGAAAGGAAGCAATACAATCAGCCAAGGCAACAGAGCCATCACGAATTTCCAGTTTGAGCCCCAGATGCTTCCTGCTAACCAATTAGCTACAAACGTGTAACTTTCGGGTGTCAGCTTAAGAGTCATAATGATCATCGCAGCACTGATACCCGCCGCTACGCCAATTCCGCTCAGCAGTAGCCTTGTCGGAGAAATTCCTTCACCTTTCTTGTAAGAAAGCGCGTAGATGAGAATAGCAGCTGCTCCTGATCCAATCAGTGCAAGGGCGGGAAGTAAAAACAATGAATTCGTAGTTTGCATAGATGGAAAAAGCAATACAAACAGCATGACCATCAACCCGGCGCCTGCATTAATGCCTAGAATACCAGGGTCCGCTAGGCCGTTACGCGAAACCCCCTGCATGATGCAGCCAGAAACAGCGAGACCTGCACCGATAAGAAGGGAAATAACCATTCGTGGCAATCGGAATTCAAATAGGATTAATTCCTGCTGTGGAGTCCCTTGTCCAAACAAGGTTCTAAATAGCTCCATTGGCGAAAGCCGGATGGTTCCCGTATTCGCACTTATGGTGAACGCAGCAATGAGCAATACGAGCAAAATGACTACAACCATCCAATCATGTATTTTTTTACGATGACTAGCTTTGGCAATAGCCCCATTCGTAACGTTATTCATCTTACAGTGCCCTCCTTTCTTTACGTGCCAGATAAAGGAAGAACGGAACCCCAATTAAGGCAATAAGTACGCCCACCGGTGTTTCCTCAGGTGCGTTAATCATACGGGCTGCCAGATCGGCAAACACAATGAGTAAAGCTCCCATAATGGCCGAGCATGGAATAATCCAGCGATAATCGACGCCAACCAGCTTGCGGGTTATATGGGGAATAATCAATCCCACGAAACCTATAGAACCCACCAACGACACCGCTGCACCCGCCAAAATCAGAACAAGAATCATTCCGACTACCTTTACTACCGCAGTTCGCTGACCAAGGCTCAACGCAATTTCGTCTCCCAAACTGAGTAGCGTAATGGAGCGCGACAACATGAGAGCACCGATAAAAGCTGCCACAACCCAAGGCAAAACTATACCGAGCTGAACCCACTTGATTCCACTAAGCCCTCCGGCATACCAAAAGGCCAAATCCTGTCCAACATCAAAGTACAAACTGATCGCATCTCCTAAGGCAGACAGCAATGCCGTGACAGCTGCACCTGCCAATACAAGACGAACTGGCGTAAGACCTGATTTGGATATGGAGCTTGTACCATATACCATCACAACAGCCAGAGCTGCACCAACAAAGGAATACAACATTAACTGTAAAAAGGAAGAGCCAGGAAAAAGGGCAAAGCAAATCGCCATCGCCAAGCTGGCTCCCGAGTTCAGTCCAAGCAAGCCCGAGTCAGCAAGCGGATTTCGGGTCATTCCTTGCATAATTGCACCTGCAACAGCAAAGCAAACTCCGATTAAAACCCCACCCAGAATCCGAGGTAGACGGATTTCCCAAATAATCTGATGGTTTTGCAACTCGGGTTTAAAATGAAAAACGGCGTTCCATACCTCTTCCAGCCTAATTGAGGCTGCACCAAAAGATAGAGATAGCGCGATACCGAACGCTAAAAGTCCAAGCCCAACTGTCAGGATAAGCGAAGCCGCCCATGGTCGCGAGTGGAATTGAGTCGGCGACTGGTTATGATTACTTTGAGCGGGGCTATCCGATGATTCTGATAATTTCATAACTATTGTTCACCCTTACTGTTGAATAGTATGTAGCTATCACGAACTGTGTTGAAGATGATGTTGATAATGAGAATTATTATCATGCAATCTTTACTATTGTAAATTAATGTGGCAACGGCATCAATAGCAAATTTCGAGGAATGCCTAATGTTCTGCCCTATTGTGAACAAATAAAGCCCTTCGGCATAAATACCAAAGGGCTGCCAACGAAGCAATTACTTCTGTGTGGCGTTCTCTTTATTCCGCTGGACGATCATGTCTGCGATTTCTTCAGCTTGTCCTACAATGGCAATGGGATCGAAGTACCAATATTGATCCTCCTGGAGCTCAAAAACCTTACCTTGTCGGACCGCATTCAGTGATTTCCATATGCTGTCTCCTTCGTAACCTCTCAAATCCTTGTTAACCGTCAGAAAGATATAAGAGCCGGCATATTGATTAATGACTTCTTTTGACACCGATTTCCATTGAGTCTCACCTAATAACTCTTTTTGGACAAGCGGCGGAGGTGTCAAATTCAGACCTCTGTATACCGCCTGTCCTCCTCTGCCAAAATTATCACCATATACATAGTATTCTTTTTCCGAAGCTTCCATTACGGTGAACGTATCTTCAGGCTGAACAATTCCCTTTAGCTTGTCACGTGCGGCCTGCATCCGCTGATCGTATTGCGCAAGCCATGTTTTGGCTTCCTGTTCTTTTCCAAGCAGCTCACCAAAAGCTGTCAGTTCCTCATGCACATTCTTGTACGTTCCATAAGGAATGACTATGGTCGGAGCAACTTTACTATATTTTTCATATTCATGAGCATCTTTGGAACCAATCAGAATCATATCCGGCTGTAGAGCCAATACTTTTTCAATGGATACACTACCGCGGTCTCCAATGCTTGCAATGCCTTGTACAAGATCCTTTGAAAACGGATTATCCAGATAATATTTAACACTTCCCACAGGTTTAATTCCTAGTGCTAATAAATCATTCTGGTACATATCTACTACAATCCGCTGAGGGTGAACCGGTATTTTAATATCTCCATGAATCGTTTTGACTGTTTTCATTTCCTCTGACTTTTGTTCGCTAGATGTTTGATTCTGCTTTTCACCAGGTTGCTTTACATTTCCACCACAGGCGGTAAGAGCTAAAATGACTGACAGAAGCATCATTACAATCCACATTTTCTTTGTCAAACCTGTTCATTCCTCTCTCTATTTACGGTGTCATATTGGCCTATTTACGTTCCGTATTGAGCTTGGTGCAGGCGGCTATATGCCCCTTTTACTGCCAATAACTCTTCATGTCTGCCTTGCTCGGCAATCCCTTGATCTGCAACTACGATAATGCGGTCAGCATTTTTGATCGTTGCCAGACGATGCGCGATAACGAGTGTCGTACGGCCTTGGGATAGCTCTGTCAGCGCTTGCTGAATCGCGGCTTCTGTCTCTGTATCCAATGCTGAGGTTGCTTCATCTAAAATGAGAATTGGCGGATTTTTAAGGAACATCCGGGCAATAGACAAACGTTGCTTTTGACCACCGGAGAGCTTCACACCTCGCTCACCGATCATTGTATCCAGACCATCCGGATATGAGCGAACAAGGTCTTCAATCTGAGCTCGACGAGCAGCATCCCAGATTTCTTCTTCCGAAGCATCGAGCTTACCGTAAGCAATATTTTCACGAATCGTTCCATCAAAGAGGAATACATCCTGTTGTACGATACCAATCATGGATCGCAGCGATTCCAGCTTCATTTCACGGATATCCATTCCATCAATAGTAATGCTGCCTTCCTCGACATCGTAGAAGCGAGGCAACAAACTGCAAAGTGTCGTTTTACCTGCTCCTGAAGGACCCACAAGTGCTACGGTTTCACCCGCATGGATAGATAGGTCCACTTTGCGTAATACCTTATCTTTGTTTTCGTAACCAAACGTTACACCTGCAAATTGAATATCTCCATTAAGATGGCTAACCGCCTTGGCCCCAGGCAGATCTTCTACATCCGATTCACTTTCCAGCAAATCCAGGTATCGTCGGAAGCCGGCAATCCCTTTCGGATACGTTTCGATGACAGAATTAATTTGTTTAATCGGCCCCAGGAATACATTAGACAGCATTACAAATGCGATAAATTCCCCGTAGGTCATCTGTCCCTCGATAACAAACCATGTTCCACACACAAGTACAAACAATGAAACCAGCTTCATTAGTATAAAACTAATCGAGGAATTCCAGGCCATAATCCGGTACGCGATCAGCTTCGTTTTACGGAAACGCCCATTATTTTCAGCAAACCGTTCCATTTCATGTGCTTCGTTGGAGAACGCTTGAACAACACGAATCCCGCTTACATTATTTTCAATACGAGCGTTATAATCCGCAATATCAGAAAACATACGATGGAATGCAGCAGACATTTTACGGCTGAAATAAAGAGACAAGTAAATCATGAGGGGTACAATGATGAAAGTCAGTACAGCCAGCTTCCAGTTAATACCGAGCATGATACCAAAGGCTCCCCCCAGTGTCATCAACGCGATGAACAAATCTTCGGGTCCGTGGTGGGCAATTTCCCCAATATCCATCAGATCATTAGTCATACGTGAAACGAGATGCCCTGTTTTGTTATTGTCAAAAAACCGAAACGATTGCTTTTGTACCCGATCAAACAGCTTTTTACGCATGTCCGATTCGATGTTAATGCCCAGCTTGTGTCCCCAATAGGTGACCACGTAATTCAGTGCAGCACTTATGACATAAATACCGAGTAGAGCCAGACAGGCATATAAAATCCATTTCCAGTTCCCGCTGGGCAGCAAATCATCGACCACCCGGTTGACTGCAAGCGGAAAAGCCAACTCCAGCAGTGCAGCCAGCAAGGCACAAGAGAAATCAATGATGAACAAAGTCCGGTAAGGACGATAATATTCAAAAAATCGTCTAAGCATGGTTATGACTTCTCCTCTCTTATTTCAATTGAACTGATCACTTCGGATCAACGGAAAACATTTTAACAGCCTCATCGAGCGATTCGTCAACGGCTAGCGGTGAGTACGTAAACCACGGATCGGCTTTGATGAAATACACTTTGTGGTTTTTAACAGCCGGGAGATTTCTCCACAATGCACTTTGCTCAATTTGCTTAAGCATTCCGTCCTTGCTCGCTTCATCATAAACCAGCATAATAATTCGGTCTCCTGATAGTTCAGGTAACTTTTCCATTGAAATAACATCATAAACATAATTAAATCTCGGGTCCTTCGCCAGCTTCTGGCGTATGTACTCAGGGGGATTCAATTCCAGTGAACGGTAAATAACATGTCCTACATTCCGCGCTCCGTATACTCTTAACACATTCTTATCGTAGGCCATATAAATCGTAACCGTTTCATCTTTTTTGAATTTTCCAACCAGCTTCTTTCGACCTTCCTCAGCCTTTTTGTTGAAACTAGCGATCCACTGCTCGGCTTCCTTGTCCTTACCCAGCACGGCTGCGACATTCCGCAGTTGCTCAAATACATCGCCTTCTCCAAACGAAACGACTACGG
The DNA here is from genome assembly GCF_038592955.1 of Paenibacillus sp. FSL H8-0168. Classification (NCBI taxonomy): domain Bacteria; kingdom Bacillati; phylum Bacillota; class Bacilli; order Caryophanales; family Paenibacillaceae; genus Paenibacillus; species Paenibacillus sp. FSL H8-0168. The sequence goes on from NZ_CP151948.1 coordinate 3,142,060, forward strand.
TTGGAGCAATTTTCTCTAGCTGCTCCTTCACTTCGGGCGTGGTATATTCTGTTGTGATGATCAGGTCCGGTTGTAACTCCAGCACCTTTTCTACATTTGTCGGGTTCCCAATATCCGCCACTCCGTCAATCTTACCTTTTAAATAGTCGCCTTCTAACAAATGGGAAGCAGCACCTGCAGGCTTAACTCCCAAGGCCAGCATAGCATCCAAATATTGTGTCGTGACAACTCGCTGTGGATTTGCAGGGATACTGATCTTATTGCCAGTGGCATCAGTATATTCGCGCATAACAACCGTTTGGGACTGCCCGGAAGGATCATTAGTGCTGGTCTTGTCGTTTGTCTGGTTGTTGCTAGCTGCGTTTCCACATGCACTCAATACAACCATCAAAAGAACCACAAGACAAAGCGTGGATTCCCATTTTAATCTGTACCTTTGTTGCACAATATACGTCCTCCTTAGATATATACAATTCATAATATGATAGTGATTCTCATTATCATATAATTGTTATTCTATCTTTTACCGTCTCTTCTTACAATACAAAAATAAAAAACTTCCATTTATGTGTATGTATCGTCATCATAGAATAGCCAAAAAAAGAACTGATGCGCATTACAGCATCAGTCCGAATAGCTTAATATGTTGGGGCAAGCGCCCTTTTTATTTCGATTGATCCACTAACTCCAGCTTAGCGGGAATTGATGTTTTCACGGTTTTACCTTGAAGTACATCCTTGGCTGCCTGCACCGCCAATTGACCAATAAGCTCGGGTTGCTGAGCTACGGTGGCTGTCAGTTTCCCTTCCTTAATTGATTTAAGCGCATCCTCGTTACCGTCAAAACCGATGACTGGAATGTTTTTACCTGAGCTTTGGATTGCTTCGATCGCACCCAAAGCCATTTCATCATTGTGGGCAAATACTGCCTGAACGTCCGGGTTGCCTTGCAGCAGATTTTCCATCACGTTCAAACCTTTGGTCCGATCAAAATCGGCCGATTGTTTGGCAATGACTTTCAGATCCTTATCTGCTACTTCATGAAATCCTTTTCCGCGTTCACGGGTAGCGGATGCTCCTGGAACACCTTCCAGCTCAATCACCTTGGCACCTTTTCCAACTTGATCAATCACATATCTGGCAGCCATTCGTCCTCCCTCTACGTTGTCTGAAGCGACGAGTGCTTTTACATCGCCTTTGTCAGCAGAACGATCCAGTGTAATAACCGGGATGTTCAATGCATTCGCTGATTGTACCACAGTAGAGATGGCCGACGAATCTGTCGGATTAATAAGTAACGCGTTTACTCCCTGTTGAATCAGATCATCCACGTCATTACTTTGTTTCGCCGAATCATTTTGTGCATCCACAACAATGACCTGCATTCCTTGTTTTTTGGCCTCTGCCACAACTCCGTCTTTGAGAGATACGAAGAATGGATTATTCAGTGTTGAGATCGACAAGCCGATTTTGATGTCCTTCAGGTTCGCGGCCGCTTTAGGTTTCGCCCATTCGGGCGGTTCCAAGGAACACCCTGTCATGAGCAGGAGCAGCAATGCAGTCATGATTAATGTAAGCTTTTTCATATTTATGTGTCTCCTTCTACGCAGATTAGGTGTATTATGCGGATTTTTTACGGTCAATCAATACAGCAATAGCGATGACTATCCCTTTTACGACCATTTGATAAAATGAGTTAACCCCCAGCAAGTTCAAGCCATTGTTTAGTGTACCGATGATAAGCACACCAATTAACGTACCTACGATTCGTCCGCGTCCTCCCGAGAGACTTGTTCCACCTAATACGACAGCCGCAATGGCGTCCAATTCATAAGAAGTACCTGCTGTCGGTTGCGCCGAGTTCAAACGTGAAGTCAAGATAGCTCCCGCCAATGCAGAGAGCATTCCAGCCAGAGAGTAAATCCAAATTTTTACACGTGGTACTTTAATACCAGATACAATCGAAGCCTTCTCGTTACCACCAATGGCATACGTTTTACGTCCGAATGGTGTTTTATGCAAAATGATCCATAGGACAGCAAAGGTAATGAGCATCGTAATCGCTGGAACCGGAATACCGAACTGATAGCCACGACCGAACAATTGAAATACCAGACTGTCCCCGAGTCCTGTAATAGGGTTACCATTGGTATAAACGAGTGTCAATCCTCTGAAAATGGTCATGGTTGCTAGTGTAGCGATGAACGGAGCCATTTTACCCTTCGTAATCATCAAGCCGTTGACCATCCCCATCACGCCACCCAATGCACAGCCGATGATAATCGCCAAAATAGGATCGAACCCGGCCAGCATCATATTTGCGACAAACGCACTGGATAGTGCTAATATGGAGCCGACTGACAAATCTATTCCGCCTGTGAGAATAACGAAGGTCATACCGAACGCAATCAACGCATTAATGGATACCTGGCGCAATAAATTCAAAATATTAAGCGGTTCCAAAAAGCTGGGATTTAAGACCGATACGATAATCACCAAAATAATGAGTCCCAACAACGGGCCAAGCTTCTGTGTGATTTGTGACATTTGAAAGCCTTTGCTGCTTTTTGATCCATTCATAGTTGTCATATTACTGTCCTCCTGTAGCTAGCGTCATAATATTTTCTTGTGTGGCTTCTTCCCTGCTCAGCTCTCCGCTGATCTTTCCCTCGTGCACCACGACTATACGATCGCTCATGCCGAGTACCTCAGGGAGTTCCGAGGATACCATGATAATCGCGACTCCACGTTCGGTCAGCTCGTTCATCAACTGGTAGATTTCCCGCTTGGCTCCCACATCTACACCTCTCGTCGGTTCGTCAAGAATGAGTACATTTGGACCAATACCTACCCATTTGGCAATAACCACCTTTTGCTGATTACCACCTGACAAACTGCGAACCGTTGTTTCACCCGATTGGGTTTTAATTTGTAAGCGCTTAATTAAAGTGTTAACAAAATCCAACTCTTTTTTACCTGAAATAAATCCTTTTGAGGTAAAGCTGAAGAGATTTGGCAGCACCATATTTTCCCGAATGGAAAAATCCAGAACCAAGCCCTCATCTTTTCGGTCTTCTGTAATGAAGCCAATCCCTAGTTTCACCGCGTCATCCGGCTTGCGAATAGTCACCTTTTTTCCACGTACATGGATCTCACCACGATCCAAAGCATCCAGTCCAAATAACGCTCGCATGATCTCGGTCCGTCCCGAGCCCATCAAGCCTGAAAAACCTACAATTTCACCAGATCGTACAGTGAAATTCACATCTTCAAATAACCCTTTATGCGAAGCATTTTTGACCTCCAGCACCACTTCTCCCAAAGCTGGCGTTCTTACCGGATAGCGTTCAGTCAGCTCTCTACCTACCATTTTCCGTACAACTTCATCAAAATTTGTATCGGGAATCGCCTGAGTATCCACCGTTTTCCCGTCACGCATGATGGTAATCCGATCACAGATCGCGAATATCTCCTCCATCCGATGTGAAATATACACAATCGAAACACCATCTTTTTTCAAGGAAGTAATAACCTCGAACAGCTTCTGAATTTCCCGTTCGGTTAAGGCGGCTGTGGGCTCATCCATCACGATAACTTTAGCATCCGTCATGAGTGCTTTGGCTATTTCAATCATCTGCTGTTGACCCACTGAACACTCGCCTGCTTCACCGTTTAATGGAAGGTTTACCGAAAGCTTGCTGAATTGCTCATTTGCTAACGCTTTCATTTTAGAGCTGTCTAGTAAGCCCCACTTGGATGTCATTTCCTTGCCGATAAACAGATTTTCCAGCACGGTCATCTCCGGCCACACATTTAGTTCCTGGTGAATAAAAGCAATTCCTTTTTGCTCCGCTTCTTTGGGGTCGGCAAAATAGGTTTCCTGGCCGTCAATGATGATCGTTCCCTCATCTCGCCGATGCAGTCCGATTAAAATATTCATCAGCGTTGATTTTCCTGCACCATTTTCACCCATGAGGGCATGTACTTCTCCTTCACGAAGATCAAAGTCAACACCACTCAGTACCTGATTGGTTCCAAAGGCTTTGTGAATTCCTTTCATTTGAATCTGCATGCTGTACCCTCCTTTTTATTCAACATTGATTTATCCAAAATGAACTCCTGCCTGCAAAATACAATTGGCAAATGGCTTAGCCTCTCCTGTACGAATCACCGCCTTCGCATAACGGGTCAGCTCCTTGAATTGTTCATGAGAGCAAAACTCAATGACGGCAGCCTGCGTATTAATCTGTGGATGTTCTAATTGCTCCCCTGCAAAGTTGCGCATAATATACTGCAATGCTTGTTCATTTTCTTGTTTGATTTCTTCGGCCAGCGTTATTTTTTCGATCACCATATCTGCTGCAATGACATCAACGACGTCCTGAAAGGATGGAACACCCAGCTTAAGGGCCAAATCAATTTTGGTAACGCCTTCAGGAACAGGTAAGCCGGCATCAGCCACGACAATATAGTCTGTGTGGCCGAGATCCGACAGTATTTTGGATATATGACTGTTTAGGATTCCATGTTTCTTCATATTATATTTGCTCCTCCACTTCACGACGGGTTGGCATTCCACCTTGGGCTCCAAATTTGGTTACGGACAATGACGCAGCACGATTAGCAAATTTCACACTGTCTGCCAGCGAATTTCCTTCAGCCAATGCCACTGCAAAAGCAGCGTTAAACGTATCTCCTGCACCTGTTGTATCAACGGCCTCTACTTTATAAGTAGGAACCACGACTTCCTGTTCTCCGTCGAAGAATCGTACACCGTTGCTGCCCTCAGTCACAAACAGCTTGTTGGGATATTTACGCAACGCTTCTTGCAGGCTCATATCCTTAAACATAATGGCAGCTTCATGCTCGTTTGGCGTAATGTAGGTCGCATTCGCAATTACGCTTTCTTCCACTTCACGAGCCGGGGCTGGATTCAGCAACAAGGGTATCTGGTATTTCGCACAAATCTCGCTTACGTAAACAACCGTTTCTGTTGGTATTTCCTGTTGAATTAGCACAATATCCGAACTTCGGATGACGTCAAGCGCTTCTTCCACATAGGCGGGTGTCACTTCATTATTTGCTGCTTTTACCACGACAATACTGTTATCACCTTCAGCTAATACAATATGCGCTGTACCGCTTTCCATATGTGTAACCGGTTTCACATAACCAGTATGAACATGATTTTCTTCAAAATTTCGTAAAATCTGTTCTCCAAAATGGTCATCCCCTACACGTCCAATCATCGTAACGTCTGCTCCGAGTCGTGCTGCGGCTACTGCCTGATTGGCTCCTTTACCTCCAGGTAAGGTTGTAAAGCTTTCACCCAATACCGTTTCACCAGCACCGGGACGTTTGGACGAAGTAACTACGAGATCCATAGAACTGCTTCCGATAATCGAAATTTTAGCCATCATAATCCACCTTTCTCGTCGTTTCCCGTTCTATAAATTTGACGGGCAATTGTATGCTTGAATAGGTAAGTACTTTCGAATGAAGATTAGGTACGCTTGACTTCGTTACTTGCGACTGCTCAATCAACTGAATGAGTAGTCCTGCTGCTTCCCAGCCCATTTCATAAGCAGGTTGTCGGATCGTTGACAAAGGCGGGAATAACAAACTGCTTAATGGTATATCATCAAACCCGATAATTTGAACATCATCTGGGATTTTCTTTCCTAATCTATGTGCCTCATGCATCACCGCTGTAGCCACGATATCGTTACTTGCGATAACTCCGTCCGTATCCGGGTACTTGCTAAACAGCTCTTTGGCCCACGACTCGGCCTCCTTGAACGAAAAGGAAGTTGTCTCGACCACATGGTAAGCAATTCCGGATTGCTGAAGCTCTTCAACCGCCCCGCGAAAACGGTCTTGTGCTGGACGAATATGTGCAGGGCCCTGCATGACTGTAATTTGTTTGCTGCCGCGGGCAACCATTTCTTGAGCAGCCAAGCAACCGCCATGGGCTCCATCCGCATATACGGAGAGGCTATCACTGGAAGTTCGATCGAGAAAAACGACCGGGATCTTCAGTTTGGCGTAACAGTCGGCATCGGGATCATTGGTAGAAGAAATAACACCAACGACATTATTTTGAACAAAAGTATCCATGTAATCCAATTCTTTTTGGCGATCTTCATCACTATTACCGAAAATAATCCGAAAATCATTTTCCTGCATTCGATCCTCCACCCCACGAGCTAACAAGGGGAAGTAAGGGTTCGTAATATCCGGCAGCAGCAGGCCGATTAATCTGGATTTCTTTTTATACAAAGAACGTGCAACTTCATTGGGCTTGTAATTTAACTGCCTCACAGCAGCCTCTACCTTTCGCCGTGTATCCTCATGTACATATCCAGTTTCATTAATAACTCTGGATACGGTCGCTACGGAAACACCTGCAAAGCTGGCGACTTCTTTAATTGTTGTCATAGTGTAGGTTCAACTCCAATGTGTAACCGGTTACACATATAAAATATCATAGCATTAATTTTTTGACAAGCATTAATTATTTGCACGTTGAATGCTTTAGCTTTATAATTCTTATTGTAACTAATGAAGTTCCACCTTTATGAACATTCTAAAGTGGGGAGCACCTCTCCCGGTTACTCAATAAAATACGTATACATGGAGGCTTTTTCCTGATGAATATTGAAGTATGGTCTGATTATATGTGCCCATTCTGTTATATTGGCAAACGCCGTTTGGAGCAAGTATTACAGCAATTTCCACATCGCAATGAGGTGCAATTGACATTCAAGAGTTTTGAATTGAACCCGGATGCTGTGAGAGATAGCGGTAAAACGATCAATGAAGAACTATCCGCTAAATATGGGGTCAGTCTGCAAGAGGCTCAGGCTATGAATGATCGAATGAACGAAAACGCACGCTCTGCGGGTCTTGATTATAATATTCATGCCATGGTGCCGACGAACTCTCTTGATGCTCACCGCTTAACACTTTGGGCTCAAACACAAGGCAAAATGCTGGGGCTGAGCGAGCGTTTATTCCAGGCTGTATTCATCGAAGGCAAGCATACAGGGGATCATGAAGTGCTGGTAGCGCTGGCTACTGAGGTTGGTTTGGATCAAAAGGAAGCGGCTGCTATATTAGCCAGTGATCGTTTTACCGACGAAGTTAGAGCTGATGAATCCGAAGGCGCTGAGTTAGGTGTTCAGGGTGTGCCATTCTTTGTATTTGATCGAAAATTTGCTGTTTCTGGTGCCCAGCCGGAGGAAGTATTCCATGATGCGCTTCAAAAAGCATGGGATGAACGCTCACCTTTCACCATGATAAGCGGCAGCTCGTCCAAACAAGATGCAGGTGGTATATGTACCGATGAGGGTTGTGAGCTTCCAGGTCGTGAATGAAGATTATCTATTCCCTAAATAAATTTTAAAAAAGCGTGCCAGCACCCAATTAAACCTGAGGCTGGCACGCATCTTTATTTTATAACGATTTAATCATTCCGCCATCCACAAGGATGGTGCTCCCTGTCAAATAGGATGAAGCTGAAGACGCCAGAAAAGCAACAACTTTACCGAACTCTTCAGGCTCTCCATACCGCCCCAATGGAATGCCCTCTTCTGCTTGTTTACGAACCTGATCTGTCGTTTGCTGGGTTTTCTCAGCTCGATGCTCGTCCAAGCTACGCACGCGATCGGTTGCAATTCTCCCCGGTGCTACAGTATGTACCAGAATATTATGAGGAGCTAATTCCAGAGACAATGTTTTCGCCAATCCAGCGACTCCCGTACGTAGCGTATTTGAAATGATTAACCCCGGAATTGGCTGCTTAACTGAGGAAGAAGCAATATTTAAAATCCTACCGCTTTGTTGTTTTTTCATATATGGTAACACCTCACGGATCAACCGGATATGACTAAGTAAATTTTGTTCAAAGGCCTGCATCCACACTTCATCTGTAAAATCATCAAAGGTACCGGCAGGAGGCCCACCCGCATTGTTAACCAAAATATCAACGGTGCCAAACAAATCAGCTGTACGACGGATGGCCTGGGAGATATGTTCTGGTTTTGTTACATCGCAAACTACATATTCAACGCGGCCACTCGCTGTTTCCAGTAATTCCGCCTGCGTCCGCTGAAGCTCTGCTTCGTTCCGTCCTGAAATGACGACATTCGCACCCTCGCGTGCCAGCTCCCGTGCGCTTGCCTTGCCGAGTCCTTTACTGGAACCTGCAACAAAGGCTATTTTTCCCGTTAATCCTAAATCCATCTATAACACTTCCTTTTCTCAGTGTTCTCTATTTAATTGTACACATGACCAGCACATAATGCGAATAGCTTGGTAGTATCATGAAGGCTATCTATCTTCTCACCATTAAAAAGAATACGAAATCATTAATTGCAAGGTAAAACAAAAAGGCCTGACATTTAGTCAGGGGCCCTTTTTGCTTTACAAAATTTTGTTTGTTTACAACACGTTATGATGTTGATGTAGTAGTTGTTGTTGGCTACTCGTATACAACAACGGACTGGCTCTCAGGCTCCCATTTAACATTTGTCCCCAAGGCCTCTCCGATTACCCTTACAGGTACCATTGTCGTCCCATCCACTATGGATGCTGGCTGCTCGATAGAATACGGCTGACCGTTAATATATGCTTTCGGACTGTTAACAAATAATTTGACGGACACGCCGTTACGGGTGACAGTAACAGCCTTTTCTTTCGGATCCCAGGAAACCTTTGCATCCAAAGCTTCGGAAGCTGTTCTAAACGGAACAAGTGTGGTCCCCTTGCGGTTAATCGGTTTGGCATCGTATCCTTCACCATTCACGAACAGCTTCATACCCGACGGCCGTCCAGCCTTCTTCGAGAATTCACCGAGCTTTTTGTAGCTGTCCAGGTCGGACACATTAGCCAGTACCGCCTCCTCCTGCATGTATACGGCATCTGTCACATTTCCGTTTTCAGCCAGTAGCTCAGCTGCCTCAGTCAGTGCTTTACCAGAATTCCGGATCAATTCAAGTTCAGCAACCTGCTCTGGAGTCAAACGGTCCGGGTATTTCGTAAGCAGCAGATTCGCAATAACCGCTCCTGCCGGCTTATCCTTCGTATTTTCTACCGCGTGAAGCAGACCCTTGTAACCGTTGCGTCCCTTGTGACCATTATGGTCTTTGGACTCCTCGTACGTATCATCCGTTACTGCAACAGGTTCGGTTTTTCTGATTTCTGCGTGTTTTTCTTTTTTACTGTTTTCATCCTTTTTGCCGGATGCTTTGTCCTTTTGTTTTTTGGACTGATCATTGTCTGAGTCATGGGGATTGATTAGCTCTTCCCCGCTCTTTTCATTCGCGTCTTTAACAGACGTCTTTGCTTCCTGTTTGTTCTCCTGATCATTTCCGCGTCCCTGCTTGGCCTCAGCGGTTCCCGCTGCCAATCCCAAGACCAGTATACACGCTAATAAAGCTGTCCAAGTGTTTCTCATGATGCGATTCCTCCTTATAGTAAAAACCGGGCTCAAATGTCCCTAGATGTATTAACGGCTTCTCTAAGCTGATTTTTTATCTTTTCTTATCTAATGTGTGAGACACCAATATAGCCGCAGTCCAGATTCCCAAAACCACTATAAAATTTTATTATACGCCTAACCTATTTACACAGTATAATGAGAATTACACATGCATTTTTAAGTATCAGCCTTTACATTCGCATAATAGAAAGAAGATGAAACAGACATGTTCGGCACCATTCTTTTGGACGTTGTTTTACCTATTTTTGTACTTATCGGTTTTGGTTGTATCATGCAATATTTTTTTCGACTGGATTTGTATACCTTAGCTAAAATCAATTTTTACTATATCACCCCCGCAGTTGTGTTTACAGGTCTTTATAACTCGGAAATTTCTTTAATGCTCATGGGTGAGGTTTCACTTTTTTATGCCTTGTACATAGCTATTCTGTACGTAATCAGCACTACCGTCGCCAGATCTCTGAAATATAGCCCCGGAATGCGTGGAGCTTTTACAAACAGTGTAATGCTAGATAATTCAGGAAATTATGGTCTGCCAATCAATCAGTTGGTGTTCAAAGGTGACCCTTTGGCCATTTCCGTTCAAGCTCTGATTATGACCTTTCAAAGCTTTGTCACATTTACATACGGCACTTTTGTTGTGCAAAACGGCAAGGCCAATACTCGAAAAATATTAATTAATTTTTTGAAAATGCCTGTTCCCTATGCGCTTGCGCTAGGTTTGCTCCTAAATCTGCTGCATAGTCCATTGCCTAATTTACTGGCTGAACCTTTGAATTATATTAGTCAGTCGATGGTTGCTGTAGCTCTGCTTACTTTGGGAGCACAAATTGTGCAATATCCCTTTCGTTTGCGCCGGACAGCCGTGTACATCAGTATGGTACTACGCCTGATTGCTGGTCCAATAGTCGGTTTTATGCTCGTCTTGCTGCTGGGTCTTAAGGGGATTCCCGCTCAAGCCTTGCTCATTGCATCGGGTATGCCTACCGGTGTTAATACCAGTATTTTAGCGGAAGAATATAAAAATGAACCCGATTTTGCCGCACAAACAGTATTACTTTCTACGATTGTGAATGTCATTACGATGACACTGTTAATTTCAGCATCTCGGCATCTTGTTTGAGGTGTATGATAAATATAAAAAATGGATTAAAGACGCTTTTTGTCTAAGGACAGGAGCGTTTCTTTTTCAAGATAAAGGGAACATATGTTCGTGTTAGTGTTTCTTTTTTCTACTTAAAGTGGTGTGTTTGTTTTGTGGAGATCGTATGCGAGAAAGAGTTTTTTTCTATTATGAATTTTTCATATAGTGAAATAATTATATTATATAATTTGAATCTCTATTAGTAGCTGTTTTCAACTTGTCGTTGCTTTTTCCCCAAAAAAAGAATGCGGGACAACAGGTCGTCAAAAATAAAGCCAGCTCACTCATTAGAGTGGCTGACTTAGGATTATCCTTATTAAGGTTTAGGGCTCAATTCCCCATTGCTTGCTTCCAGACAGGTAAGCGGTTATTTTAGCAGAATCTTGTAAACTGTTTGCTGTGGGATTAAATGAATAATCATCGGTTTGTGTGTAACTGCTCCAGTCCTCTTTGGATATCCGGGTTTGCAACTCCACACTTTGACCGGGTTCTAAAGAACCCGCAGCCGATTTAAACCCGATTTCTGCATAAGAATCTGCCCCTGGCTTCGCATTGGATAATGTTTTGAAGCTAGCAATCACATTCCCTGTACCGACGCTCGACCAATCCGTAAAGAAATTTTGTGCTTTCTCCCCGTTAATGGTGTAATAATAACGCAATGTCACGTCTGCTAGGGAAATTGATGAGGTTCCCGTATTGGTTATTTTAAATTTGGAACTGATTGTATTGCTTGTGGCGGATACATTCCCATTGAAGGTTTGCACCTTCAGAACGCCCTCGCCTGTTCCCGGCTCACTTGGCGTATCCCCTTTCACCGTAATTGTAAACAACGCATCATTGCCTGTACTAAAATGGAAGTTTAGTGCTGTCTCTCCTTTAGGAAGTTTAGATAAATACTTGTTGGTAAGAACGACTGTTTCTTCACTAAGCGTATAATCTTCACCTTTGTTCAACACCACACTCCCCTGCTTGATAGCTTCTAACGTATTGCCGTTAAGTGTTAGCTTGACAGTAATATCCGTATTGCTGTTATTCACTCCATAGGTTGCAGTCGTTGGTGTAATACTTGCTTGCCCGGTAGATGGCTGATCACCACCCACACGATCTGCCACCAGAATGCCACGGCCATTCGTTCCCAGATAAGCACGTCCATAAACCCGAGGGTCCCCAATAATTTTGGTCACTCGAGCATATTGATGCTTGTCATCATTAATGCGCGCCCAGTTTGCGCCAGCATCGTCCGAACGGTAAAATCCACGTGTACCATCAATTTTACCAACGATAAATACCGCTGCATTCGTACGGTTCGGCGCTGCCTTACCAAAGCCTACAAAATCCGCTTCCTGCACATTATCGAGTTTGGTGAATGTAACACCTGAATCCTTGGAATGCCATAAGCCGTATGGTCCTCCATCCTCGGAGCCTCCGGCGAACCACACATCTCCTTCTGCTCCTCGTACAGCATCAATATCAGCATTGCCTGCTGTCGGTAAGCCAGTTGCCGCTGATGGAGTAAAGGATACGCCTCCATTGGTGCTCACATATATTTTCCCGGAGGCAAATGCGTAATATTTATTAGGGTTCACTCGGTCAGAGGCGATCTTTGCATTCGCTGGAATCCCTGTGCTTGCTGTCCATGAGTTGCCGCCAGTTTTGGAGTAGAACACACCTTTGTCTGATGTACTCCACAGCAAGCCATTACCATCTGCTGCTACGGCGATGCTGCCTCCTCCTGCTGTACCGGAAGGCTCGCTATTTGCTTTATACCAGTTGGCTCCTCCATCATTGGAAAAACCGATGGATTTGGCATTTGGATCTTTTTTATAATCCGCTTTACCTACTCGGGCCATAAAAGAAGGATTCAGCTCGGCATAATCAATGCTTTCGCTGCTTGTAAAGGTCGGATTATCCAGCATTTTAGCTGGAGCCTTGAATAAATCGTCATGTCTGAATCCAGAGACATCACCTACTGCGCTCACCAAAGGCGCGCCGGTTGGAGGGCTCACCAGATCCAAAATTGCCGTTTCCTCTACCCCTTTAGCGGCTACTGAAATATCCAGCTTTCCGCCTTTATCCCAATTGGTCAGATTTTTAGAGCCATAAATCGTAGCTCCGGTGCCGTACAACATATGGTCTGAATTAAATGGATCTATCTCCAGATCTCCAATCATCCACCCCAGCTTGGGTGATACTTCCGGTGGAGCAGGGTTGGCATTGAAAGTCAGCCAAGGCGCACTGCTTATATCCAGATTGTATTTTAGCTTACGAGACGGATAACCATCAAATTCCCAAATAGGACTCCAAGTTGCCCCACTATCCGTGCTGCGATAAATCGTTTCATCCGGCCACCAGGCATTCAACGTAGCAACCATGAGTGTACCTGGCTTCTGGGCATCCACCGTCAGTCCACCATATCCAAAATGATTGTCCGCACTACTGCTACCTATGGGGCTAATGTTAGTCCACTGCCCGCTTGCTGTATTCAATTTCCACAGTTCACCCTTTGATCCATCATATGGACCTGCTCCATCGCTATAAGAAATATATAGATTGCCGTCCGGTGATAACACACCGTGATGTGGCAAATAGCCCGTAGGCTGTCCCGCTATAGCAGACCAGGTTGTCCCGCCATCTGTACTGCGATAGACACTTTGCTTTTTATCTGCAACACCTACATAGATCGTCTGCGTTGCTTTATTGGAAGAGCCTGTTTTTTTGTCAAAGGTGATCCACGCTAAACCGACAATGTCGCTGGTATATTCATTGGAAGGGTCCTGTACATACGTCCCTGGATTCGGGAAACTGCTTACCTTGCTCCAAGTTGCTCCAAAATCAGAGCTTTTCCATAGTCCATTACCACTTCGAGCTCCAAAGAACAAAATATTATTCTTATTTGGATCAATCGTCAGACGTTCACCCATTGAACGCCCCGGCATATTGCCCCCCACCTTAAAAGGAAGCTTGGTTGTCTGCCACGTATTGCCCCTGTCGGTGGAACGCATAATTTGCCCGTTTTGTTTATCCCATGAATTAGTATACGTACCTGTAGCTATATATACACGATTCGGATCAACAGGATCAGTCGCTAGTGCATCGACACCATTTTTGTTCCAATCCTCCCAACCCACAGAATCCGTCAGCGGAATCCAGCTCTCATTGGCAGCATTCCAGCGGTAAGCTCCTCCAATATCTGTCCGGGCATAGATCAGGTCTTTTTCCGTTTCATTAAAAATAATGCCAGGTACAAAACCACCACCTCCACCCGTAACGACACTTTTCCAACTGTAATCGTCACTTGGAGCAGCATGAGCCGGTGCTATCATTCCTGTCCAGGAAGCACCCGCTACCACAAGCGCCAAACAAGCAATTCTCAACCTGTTTTTTGCCTTAGTCAATGAATTCAACCTCCTTCTTCAATATCATTTGAATATGCGAGTCATTTTGAGATCAAAGTAATCAGCCGATTCTGAATACGTTCCTATCGTTATCGTTGCTTCTCACAAATCTGACAAATGTTTTCTCAGGCTCACCCCCATTCAACCAATATATACGGTGCAATACTCGTTTTGTTAGCGCTTACATCGGTGTCTTGCTCAATAGATTCGTCATCTTTTTCTCATTTCCTTGTGCAAAAAATCAAGATAATGCAATATTATCTCCTGCTCCTCAGCTTATAATATGAGTTTTGGACTTCCTTCAGAGTTAACACCTTTTATTTAATTCTATTATGAATTTTTCATATAATGAATTAATTACTTCATTTTCATTCTTTATGGGTGTCAAAATACTTGGATTTACAACAAAAAACCGCGCAATGCGCGGTTCCAGCTTCGTTAATATGTCGTCAGTCATAAACATATGCCTATTATTGCAAGTATTCAAGCGCCAGTGCTAAAAAAATATGCCCTGAGACGAGCAATGCCCGCTCATCAAAATCAAAGTGAGGATGGTGATGAGCAAAATGCGTTCGTTCATCCTCATTGCGTGCACCCACATGAATGAAGGCTCCCGGTCGATGCTCCAAATAATAAGCAAAATCCTCTGCTCCCATGACCGGCTTCAAATCCAAAAAAGCGTCTGCTCCATACAGTCTGCCGATGAGCTCACGTACACGTTCCGTTTCGGCTTCGGCATTCACCAAAGAAGGATAGCCATTCAGATAGTCAATTTCGTATCCGGCATGATAAGCCTCAGTCAACCCCTTGACGATACTGCGAATTTCATTCTCGACTTCCTTACGCACTTCCTTATTAAACGTACGTACAGTCCCTTCAATTTTGGCCTTATCTGCAATCACATTAAAGGCAGTTCCAGCTTGAAATACCCCAATCGTTAACACTGCTGATTCAATAGGGTCCACCCTGCGACTAACCACCTGCTGCAACCCATTCACAATTTGACTACCGATAACAATAGAGTCCACCGTCTGATGCGGTCGTGCACCATGCCCGCCTTTACCGTTGATCTGGATCGTAAACGCGTCGACAGCCGCCATCGCAGGCCCACTCTTTAATCCAATTTTACCAAGCGGAATTTCAGATGCGAGGTGAATACCGTATACCGCCTCTACCCCATCCAGACAGCCATCCTCAATCATAAACTTGGCTCCACCAGGCGGTTTTTCTTCCGCATGTTGAAAAATAAACACAAGCTTTCCCTTCAGCGCCTCACGGTTATGGCTCAACACGCGTGCCACTCCAAGTAACGCAGCCGTGTGACCATCATGTCCGCAGGCATGCATAACACCCGGAACGGTCGATTTATAAGGCACATCCTTTTCATCCTGAATGGGAAGCGCATCAAAATCAGCACGAAATGCAATCGTTCTACCTGGCTGACCGCCTTCTAAAAACCCGAGCACACCGTTTCCACCCACATTCGTTCTTACCTCAATGCCAAAAGAGCGCAATTGATCGGCGATGAATGCAGACGTATTCGTTTCTTCGAAAGAAAGCTCGGGATGCTGATGTAGATGTCTTCTCCATGCAATCAGCTCTTGTTCACCATCTTTTAATTCCTGAACCCATTTTTCTAGCATAATACCCTCTTTTCCTATTGATTTTATATACTTCTATCCTTATCTTACCATGAACGGCCTGTAGAATGTAGTTCTCTTATCATGCCGATAGTAGATCAAAGGGGTGTCTTGAACCTAGGACGGGTAATGACAAGCGGCATAATGTCCTGTGCTAATCGCTGTCAGTTCAGGCACTTCCTCACGGCAACGCGAGGTCGCTAGTGGACAGCGGGTATGAAAACGACAGCCGGATGGAGGCTTCGCAGGCGAAGGAATCTCACCTTGTACCGTAATTAGCTCCCGACGGTTTTTCGGATTTGGATTAGGTATCGAGGCAACAAGCCCCCGGGTATACGGATGGGCAGGATGCCTGAACAACTCGTCACTTGGCGCAATTTCTACAAGTTTCCCCAAGTACATAACCCCTATCCGATCTGAAATATGGCGGACAATGTGCAATCCGTGTGCAATAAACAAATAGGTTGTATCCAGCTTACGCTGTAAGTCCTGAAGCAGATTGACAATTTGTGACTGAACGGAAACATCCAAAGCCGACACTGCCTCATCCGCCAAAATAAACTGCGGTTGCAGAGCAATGGCACGGGCTATCCCGATTCGCTGGCGCTGTCCTCCCGAAAATTCATGCGGAAACCGCGTAACCAGCGAAGGTGATAATCCAACAGCGCTCAGGAGTTCTTCCACCCGTTCCTGCTTTGCCTTGCCATACAACCCTTCATGAACCGCAAGCGGCTCCCCTATGATATCTCCCACATTCCACCGTGGATCAAGTGATCCGTAGGGGTCTTGAAAAATCATCTGCATATCACGGCGAACGGATCGCAACTCAGAATTTCCTAAACGTGTCAGCTCCCGATCCTGGAACCATACCTGCCCTGAGGTCGGACGTTCCAGCTGCATCAGCAGCCGGCCTAAAGTAGACTTACCGCTGCCGGATTCTCCGACCAATCCAAAGGTTTCGCCCTGCCGGATTGAGAACGATACATCATCCACCGCCCGGATCGAAGCACCCGTCCGACCGGGAAAGCTTTTTTTCACCGGATAATACTTGCGAATTCCATCCACTCTAAACAAGTCCTGCTTGTTCTGGACGGTTTCCGTGATAGTCTCATTGGATTTAGGGGAGTTCTTTACCTGTACGCCATGACTGCTCACCTTAGCCCCATCAACAGCAGATACGTTCGTCAATTCTTCCTTTACTTCGGTTGCCTTTGCAACAGCATCTGCCGTGATCTGCCCTTTCACCGATAGCTCTGTAATACGCCAGTCACTGGACGTAGCCAATTGCTCGGAATGCCAGCAAGCTACCTCACGTTCATCCTTGGCTGCCAGCGGTGGCGCTTCGTTTTTACAATGATCCGTCGCGTGCGGACAACGCGGGTGAAACAAGCAGCCTGAAGGCAATGCACTCAGGCTCGGAATTGTCCCTGGGATCGAAAACAACTTGCTGCTGCGATCTGTATCCAGTGTTGCCACCGAACGAAGCAACCCTCTAGTGTAAGGGTGCAATGGCAGCTCGAACAGTTCTTCCGTTGCGGCCTGCTCCACGACTCGACCGGCATACATCACAACAATTCGATCCGCAACCTCTGCGGCAATACCCAAATCATGCGTAATCAACAGAATCGACATGTTGAATTCTGCCTTTAATTCCTGAAGCAATTGCAAAATTTGTGACTGAATCGTTACATCCAGCGCCGTTGTTGGTTCATCCGCTATTAGCAGCTCAGGGCCACATGAAAGTGCCATTGCAATCATTGCCCGTTGTAGCATCCCACCGGACAGTTCTCCGGGGTACTGCTTCATACGAAGTTCTGGTTCAGGAATCCCTACCCTGTTCAGCAAATGAACCGCATGAGTCCATGCTTGCTTTCGTATCTTCCGGTTATGCTCCATGATGATTTCTATCAGTTGATACCCGATAGTGTACACCGGATCAAACGCCGACATCGGCTCCTGAAATACCATCGCCATCTTTTTGCCGCGAAGTGAGCGTAATTCCTGCTGCGACAAAACGGTCAAATCTATGCCCTGCAACCGTATTTGTCCTTGGGCAATTCGTCCGTTTTCATAATCGATTAGCCGCATAATCGCCTTGGAGGTAATCGTTTTTCCGCTGCCGGATTCACCGACGAGGCAGACCGTTTCTCCCGCCCCGATCGTTAGTGATACGTTGTCGAGTGCTTGCAGCAAACCTTTTTTAGTGTGAAAATCGACCGACAAATGTTCAATCTCCAGCAATGATGACAAACGAACTCCCTCCTTCTATAGCACTTAAGAATAGGCTGCCTGATGCTAGTTTGCATTCTTTTTCGGGTCCAACTGGTCTCTCAGCTTGTCGCCCAAAATATTGACTGACAACACAAATAACGTAATGGCTAGGCCAGGAAAGGTACATATCCACCAAGCTACTGTCAAATATCCTCGTCCTTGAGACAATACTGTTCCCCAATCCGGAATTTCCTTTACTGTGCCAAGTCCCAGAAAGCTTAATCCCGATCCGGCCAAAATAGCGCTACCGATGCCAAGCGTCGCCATCACGAGCAAAGGGGACAAGGAATTAGGAAGCACATGACGCCAAAAGATCCCGAAGGGTGTAACTCCGATGGAACGTGAAGCCGTGACGTAAGAACGTCCTTTTATACTCATAATTTGACCGCGCATAACTCTTGCATAACCGGGGACAGCAGATATGGCTACCGCCAGCACAATATTGAACAAACTTGGGCCAAGAGCCGCCGCAATCGCCAAAGCCAGTAGAATGCCAGGAATAGTCATCAAAATATCAATAAATCGCATCAGTATCGAATCCACTGTACCGCCAATGTAACCTGAGAGCGCACCAATAATTCCACCCACCAGACCGCCGACGAGTACCGACATAAAGCCAATAAACAGAGAATCCCGACTTCCGTGAACAACCAGACTGAATACATCCCGCCCAAAATAGTCCGTTCCGAACCAGTGAGTAGCACTTGGGCCTTGTAAAATATGGTCGCTTAACATCTCTGTGGGCGCATAAGAAGCAATCCATTGCGGAAACGCCGCACAGGCGATTACGAACACAATAATCAGTCCTGCCGCATATACGAACCCATCCAACACTCCACCGAACTGCAACTTTCTAGTTTGCCGAGCTACCCGCAGCTTTCTTTCCTTCCAAATTGTTTTGGTAGCCATTGTTTCTCTCAACCGTCTTCCTCCTCCCTGAATCCTTCCGGCTTACGCCGAGCGTCTAACCCTTGGATCAATAAACGTATACGATATATCCACCAGCAGATTTACGATCACATACATGATGGCAGAGAACAATACAACTCCCTGCACAACGGGCAAGTCTTTAGCCATAATTGCATCCGCAATTAAACGCCCAATGCCTTGCCGTGAAAATACCGTCTCACTCACAACTGCTCCGGCCAGCATTTCTCCCATCAGCATCCCGATCATCGTTATCGCTGGAATCAACGCATTGCGTAGCGCATGGCGATACATAATAACCTTCTCAGACAAACCCTTGGAACGGAGCGTTACGATGAACTGCTCATTAATGACCTCCAGCATACTGTTGCGCACCATTCTGACAATGAACCCTGCACCGACAATGCCCAAAGTGAGAGACGGAAGCACAAGGGTTTTCCAACCATCCGAGCCCATAGCAGGCAGCCATCCCAAGTGAATGGAGAAAATAAGCAACAGCAGAATGCCTGACCAGAATGTGGGCATAGAAATGCCGAACAATCCAACGATTCGTGCGATGATATCAATCGGCTTATCCCGATGAATGGCTGAGAGCACTCCAAGCAGGACACCGATAATGACCGAAATAGCAGAACCGGCAAGCGTCAGCGCCAGTGTAGGCGGGAGATTGACCCATATTTTAGGCAGCACCGGATCAGCATTGAGCAGTGATTTTCCAAAATCACCTTGTAGCAGATTTCCGAAATAGTTCAAAAACTGAACATGAAAAGGCTGATCCACTCCCTGCTTATGACGTAAATTGGCGATCATCTCTGGCGTGGCCGTTGAAGGGTCAAGAATCGAATCCACCGGGTCCCCCGGAAGCAGATACAAAATACTGAATACCAAAATACAGGAACCCAGAATGACCAACAAAGAAGTAACCAGTCTTGCTGCAACAGCTCTGATCATAGCCCACACTCCTTCCCGTCTGAATGGTCCCCAGAAACTATTTAGCAATACTATTTTTGAATACGCACATCGTTAAAGAGCGGATAACCCACTACATCGAATTTGAGACCCTGCACAGACTTGGCGGCTCCAACCGTATAAGGGAAAACATAAATAGGAATGATGACGGCCTGATCGCGGATTAGCTGTTGCACCTTTTTGTAAATCTCCTCCCGCTTGGCATCATCCTTTTCAATAGCTCCCTGCTCCAACAGCTTGTCGACTTCTGGATTGGAGAAGTTAGGCAGTGTAGGCCGCTGATTTGGTGCCGCTGTGTGGTAAAAAGCATATAATGCGTTCGGGTCCACATTGACCTGGCTATTTCCGTAGAAATCATAGTTTCCGTTCGAATATACAACTGTTGCAATATCCTTGGTAATTTCAATCTTCACATCAACACCGATTTTCTTCAGCTGCTGTTGAATAATGGCTGCAATGTCGTTCCGTTTTTCACGGTTCGGAGTGCCGTCTACATAATGTAGCGTCAGGCGTTGTCCATCCTTCACCCGGAAACCATCAGTACCCTTAACCCACCCCAACTCATCCAGTAACTGATTGGCCTTGTTAAGATCAGGCTGCAAACCGTTTTCCAGTGATTTATCATATCCAAAAATACCTGGAGTGAGTGGCGACCAAGCCTGTTCATAAGTTCCTAGATACAGTGTTTTGACGATCATCTCCACATCAATACCATATTGCAATGCCTGCCTCGCCTTCAATTCATTCCACGGTGTCTTCTTTTGGTTAATGAACAGCGTGTAT
Organism: Paenibacillus sp. FSL H8-0168; assembly: GCF_038592955.1. Taxonomy (NCBI): domain Bacteria; kingdom Bacillati; phylum Bacillota; class Bacilli; order Caryophanales; family Paenibacillaceae; genus Paenibacillus; species Paenibacillus sp. FSL H8-0168. Next base: position 3,162,690 of record NZ_CP151948.1, read on the forward strand.
GGCAAGCCTAGAGTATTGACCTGCAACAATTGGAAATTAGGGTCACTCTTCAACGTTAAAATATTCTGCGGTGGGACGGTTTCAGCGGCCAAAGCCTGACCACTCTGCACACTGCCGATCCGGGTTGCCTCCTCGGGAACAATTTTAAAGGTCACGCTGTCCAAATACGGTGCTCCCTGATTTTCAATAGTTTCCGGTGCCCATTTGTAATCCGGGTTACGTTCGATTTTGATTTCTGCATTTTCGTCCCATTTTACAAACTTAAAAGGGCCTGTACCCACAGGATGCTTACCGAATTGATCTCCATATTTTTTAACTCCTGCCGGAGAAACAATGGCTACAGCCGGAACACTTAAATTGCTCAAAAATGCTTGCGATGGTCGTTTCAGATTCAATTTAATCGTGTATTCGTCAATCACCTGTGAGGACTCATAGGGAGCCAGCAAGTTAGCGGCATTACCTACTACGGCTTGCGGATCAATAATCCGATCATAGCTAAATTTAACAGCTTCCGCATTGAACGGAGTTCCGTCATGGAACTTAATGTCCTTGCGCAGCTTGAATGTATAGCTTTTGCCATCCTCGGAAACGCTCCATTCGGTTGCCAGCCAAGGCTTAATCGTATTATCCGGCAGCTTTACCACCAAATTATCGAATATCGCACGATATACCCGAGATGCTACTGCCAATCCACTCTTATGTGGGTCCAGTGAATCCGGCGATGTTGCCAGGGCATAGGTAAGATCTCCGCCTTCTGCAGCTTGCCCGTCTACTGCTGCATTTGCATCGGTATTCGTAGAATTGGCTCCGCTATTACCCGAGCATGCTGATAAGACTAGCACCATCGACAGGGTTAAAGCTACCATTTTTGCAAATCGACTTGTTCGTTTCACGAAAAACACTCTCCGATCTGATGGGTAATGTTATGATTACATTGCATTTTGGGAGCCGATGTTCCATTGTTGATAATTCCAATCTGATATATATGAATTATGTTAATAACTGTATACCTGCGTTTTTCTAGTGTCAATGCAGGTTCTAATTGGAATGATCTATAGATGGATAGAAGACTTGAATTGACAACAAAAAAGAGCCGACAGGATACTCTCCCCGACTCTTTTTCATTACTGATTTTTCTATTGTGAATTTTTCAGGTATTGAAAAACTGACTTATATTCCCTCTTACCGGATGTGTTTGTTCCCTGTACTCACCTTTCGTATAGCTTCCAATCACCTTACGCCAAAAGGATTGTGCCGGCCTATTGGTGCTCATTTGGGTCACCTTCCAACGTCCGTTAAAACGTCCAAACAGCTCATGAGCCGCCCAAGTCCCAACCCCATTATGCCGATAAGGACGAAGTACAAAGAACTCAGCCATGTAGTAGTCAGCTTCTCGATTGCTGGACATTCGGTCAACGAGTGCAAAGCCTACAGGAATATCCTGTCTCCAAATCAGAAAAGGCAGCTTCTGTTCACCGCTCGTCCAATATTGATACAAGTCTGGATAAGCCGGGAATGTACCCTTCTCAGTGACATCAATTCGAAGATAGGCTGTAAAATCGTATAAATAAAATTGCATGAGCTGTACAATAATGTCCTTTTGCGACTCCGGTACACTCTTAATAGACAGCTTCAGTTCCGATTTGATATTATACCCCATACTTTCACCTCTCTTGGCGGTTCAATCTGTTCTTTAACTTCGAATTACATCCCATCCAGTGCTGTTCAAAATATGCTAAAATACATATATATTATGACCGGACGAGGTGGAACCCAATGAATATACAAAAGATCATCGACCGGCGCAAACTAGATGAAAAAATGCCGGGATTACCATGGTACGTGCAGCAATTTATGGATTACAAGCTGCCCGACCTGTCCCCTTCCACATTACTAGAATATGTGCGGGATTACGAAGCTTTCTTTTCATGGCTTCGCTCGGAAGGCTTGTCTACTGGAGAAACAAATGCACAAGTTACACTGGAAGAATTGGAGACACTTCATATGGACAGTATTACAGGCTTTCGATTATTCCTGTCTACTAAGCGCGAAGGCTCCAACTCCCGTATTACCATTTCACGTAAGCTATCGTCCCTGCGTTCGCTTTTTCATTATTTGAGTCAGATCGCTGAGGATGAAAATTTTTATCCATTGCTCAAACGCAACATTATGGCCAAGGTCGAAATCAAGCGTATACATAAACCCAAGGATACGGCGGCCAAGCTTAAAGGTAAAATACTGGAAGAGGAAGAACTGCTTGAATTCATCGGCTATATTTATGAAGGCTATGGTCAGGATTTGGCCGATAACAAGCAGGCGTTATACTCCTATGAACTAAATAAGGAACGGGATGCCTGCATCGCCAGTCTTATTTTGAACTCAGGCCTGCGCGTATCTGAAATCGTCAATCTGAATCTGGATGATTTAGACATAAACAATAAATTAATATATGTGTACCGCAAAGGCAATAACGACGAAACCTTTAAAACGCCGGTGTATTTCCGCGAGCAATCCAAAGATGATCTCATACTTTATTTGTCCTTGAGACATACCCGTTACCGCGCCCCAAAAAAAGAAAAAGCTCTCTTTGTCGCACGTCCTAACGGCAGTACAGAAGGCAAACGGATGACCAAAAGAGCGATTCAGGCAATGATCATCAAGTACGCCAAGCGTTTCGGCAAGCCTTACCTTACCGTGCATAAACTTCGTCATTCCTTTGCTACTGATTATTATTTACAAAATGATATTTACAAAACAAAGGAACAACTGGGGCACGCTTCGACAGAAACAACAGAAGTGTATGCCCACCTGACTGACAAAACCATGTCCCAGGCGATCGAACGGCGGGTAGAGACTCTAACCGACTCAGCCGATTGATGTCTCACCCCTGCTTATTCCTCATTCCTTCTATCTGCTTTTGAATCTGTTCGAGCAGCCAGCGGCCTGCGGGTCCGTTGGCCTCGGCAGGAAATATCTGTATCATTTCATCTGAGTAGTGACCTTGAGCCCAATCCATTTGATGCTCCCAAACCGCTACTCCCTGTACATTTGTCAGCTTACCGGTAAGCTGAGCATCCGATTGTTCCTTCATCATGACCAACTTTGGATAATCCTCCTGCTTGAAGCCTTCCAACAAGACACAATCATAGGCCTGAAAATGCCGGATCAGACTGGTGACAGGCTGACTATGCTCCTCTAAAATGGCTGTTCTTCCAGCCGAAACAATAGCTACGCCTTCAGCACCCGCCTGTCGGTGCTTGTACGTATCTGTACCCTCATGATCCATTTCAAATTCATGTCCATCATGCTTGATCACTGCTACGCGTAGACCTGACTTCTGCACATAACGAATCAACCCTCCGAGAAAGGTCGTTTTCCCCGTATTTTTGAATCCGACGATTTGACATACAAATGGATGTTTCGTATTCACGTTACCTGTCCACCTTGTAATACCAGTACACGCACCTCTTCACCCTCGCGTAATCCTTCTGTTGTAGGAGGAATTACGATCAGACAGTCGCTGTCCTTAATGGTCACCATGACACTAGATTCATCTGCTCTCGCAGGAATCGCGTATACTTGCCCACCACGTATCTCCAAAGAGCTGCGTACAAAGCGTGTATAATTGTTTACCTTCGTATAATCTGCGCCTAACTTCGCCGTCCAGGTTTGTAAATATGGATGTGCCGAAGATAACATCATTTGGATCGTCGGCCGTACAAACAGCTCACAGCCTACAAAGCACGCACCGGGGTTGCCTGAAAGCGCAAATAACAGCTTGCCGTCAATCACTGCGGCTGTGGTCACACTTCCTGGACGCATCGTAACCTTGTTGAACAGCATATTCACATCTTCCTGTCGTACCAGGTCACCCATAATATCAAAATCCCCCACCGATACTCCTCCACTCGTGACCACGATATCATAGGCAGCTATCGCTTCACGTACAGAGGTACGGGCAAGGCTCAAATCATCATGAATGGCTTGTAAAATGAACGGCTCTCCTCCTGCCTCTCTAATTTGAGAAGCCAGCATATATGTATTACTGTTTCGAATTTTCCCCGGTTGTAACGGCTCATCCACTGCAAGTAATTCCGATCCTGTAGAAAAAACGGCCACCCTGGGCTTTCTGTAAACAGGTACCTGATGTACTCCAAAAGTAGCCAGTACCGAGATGTGCCCTGCTCCCAGGCAGGTTCCCTTACTAAGCAAAAGCTGACCTTCCTGAATCTCATGACCAATCTGTGTTACATTTTTGCCAATCTCCATACGCTTCTTCAAGCCGACATATGTTTGTCCGTTTTCCTCACGCAGCTGTGTTGCTTCCAGCATGACAACTGTGTCCGCCCCTTCAGGTAATTGCGCTCCTGTCATGATACGGGCAGCCATTCCAGTCTCCACCCGCTTGTCCGATACGGTGCCACATGGAATTTCATCAATCACATGTAACCAGATTTCCTGACCGGACGAGCAGACTTCGGTGTCCGAGCCAAGGATCGCATAACCGTCCATACCTGAGCGACGAAAACGGGGATACGGGTGTGGTGCGGTCAAATCCATTGCCAAAGAACGTCCATGCGCCTGCTCCAGCTCTACGTCTTCCCTTTCACCCTGTTTAACATGAATAGCTATCCTGCTTTGCGCCTCTTCCACCTGAACTGCTTTACGCTGGAATTTTTCTGCGTTTAATGATGTATGATTCATAATCTCACTCCGTTCTTCTAAAATGCCCTCTTTCTGTTATAACGCTAAATCCGTTATCTGGCAAATCGGGGGGGGGGGTCTAAGTATGTATGGCAATAAAAATAACCCGTGAATTCTACGGGTCATTTCTATAACTTTTTAAGTGCTTTAAGCTTATTATGAGACATAGAGCAAGTGAAGTCAGATTCTTCGAATCGCACCTCCAAATGCGTTAGACTCGATCTCACAAAACCAAGCCGTGATAGCTGAAAAGCTTCCTTGCAAGTCTGTGTGGTTAGCCCGATCGATAAAAGCAATACCCCAAATTGAAAACGCGGTACTTCATCAGTTCTTTTCTTTTTTCTTAAGCTCAGCCGGTATCGGTTTAGCACCAAATACTGTTTTTTCATTTTTGGTAGATTCGTTAGCGTATTTTCCCAGTCTTATATTTAAAGCTCTCGCCAATCTCTTATCCATTTTCGTTCACCTCCTTTCCATAAAGGAAGAATGCTGAATGCTTGAATAGCTAAAGCTAAACATATTATGTGGGACTGCATAAAAAAATTCACTGCGCATACCAAAACACATACCGTTTTATAATATTTGTGGTTATTGGTCTTATGAATATAAATAAAATGATTGGGTGCATAAACTAAAAACACTAATATTGAACAAGCATTAATAATCGAAATTGTTGATAAATTTAAAGAGACGAAGGGTATAGTTACACATATTGCCGTTGTAAAACAGACACAAAATGTAAGATTACTGAAGTGTGCCCCTCCTGAAAATCTTCTTACAAACATGATAGTAACCAGAGCGAATAACGATCCCAAAAAATGCCCAGTCATCCAAGCGATAACCGCAACCATTAGTATCGACGACACTTCGGTAATTTTTATACCAAGCGCATACTCCATCACTTCTACACTTGTTGGGCCATCAGGATCAGCTTTTTTTATTTCCGTTGCGATGTACCTTGATAGCGCTTCTAGCACCCTCGTAATCTCCTCTCTCTGAAAAGAAATACGACAAACCGAAAGTAAGCAATGAAATGGATAGTAATCCTATGGTATTTGATCTATAGAGCATATACAAAGTAATAAAAATGGTGGCAGCTGATATTAGAGCACCTAGAATCAACAGCTTATTTAGAGACGATAAGTAATTTTCAGCTCTTAAAAAATCATGTGGAGGCTGAATTATAAACGAGAATCCAAAGTTATATTTTCCCATCACAAAAGAAATAAAGTACGCAATAATAATAGAAGATAACTGAATAACGTAAATAGAAGAGCCAGAAGTATCATTAATAACACCTGGTTCTGCTACTCCGAAAAAATTTGCAAACAGAAATACAAAAAGTTGTAGGTTAATGTAGGCTGTTAGACCAGAACCAGCAGAAAAAGCTGCTAGATGGGTTTTGATCCCTAAACCGAATCTAAAAAAGATAACCATTAACAAATACTGAAGCGGCAAATCTAATTTAGGCAAGCCTATAACTTCCCTCATTAGAAAGGAAAACAAAGCTATGCCAATTGCATAGAATAATATTTTTGTGCGATATTCCCTCACGGGAAGCATATAAAGCTTTAAGACCAAAATAACAGCGGCCAAAGCATCGAATACACCAAGTAATATATATAAAAAAGCAGATAACACAGATACACCATCCTCTTATTTCGCCTGTTGTAATTGTATATTTTACTAATAGATGTGGCAATGAAATAATCTAGTAAACTGGTAATATTTGTTTTTATGTAAGGTAAATATTATTTTTGTCGTCAAAAAATATGAAAAGAACGATTTTAAAATCGTCCTCTTGTTGCAATTTTAGCCTGTAACCTTCTGAATTATCTATCTGGCATCATCCTTTTGTCGAGCTGCTCAATTACAAGCGGCCAAGCCTGCTCATGTTGGTTCCTTGAATTCTCATCTGGAAAACCTGCATGCGTTAAGTAAAGATGCGTGCCATTACCGCGAGGTTTAAGCTCAACGGTGACCACTGTTTCAGCTCCCTTGGTGCCGCCTTCGCCAGTAACCCAAGTCAGCTCGATAAGTCTGTTTTGCTCAAGTTTTAGAAATCTTCCGTAATGTGGATGACGCTTCCCTTCAAAATGCGTTTCGAAAAAGAAGGTCGTGTTCAATTCAGCCTCCATTAATACTGATCCTGGGGCTGCAAACCAACTGTCAAACTGCTTCGTCCACGCCTGATACAGGACATTCGGAGAACACTCCATTTTTCGTTCCACCATTAGATTAAATGGTCTTTGTGAAAGATCTGGCCAAGAAATAGATAGTACCATTTAATTTTCAATCCCTTCAATCAAACAGAGTTTTGATTATCTCTACATTATTATATCCATAAAGGTGTAGGTTGCGGCTGCTTTCCCTTATCTGTCCACTTCTACTTGATGGCTGTGCCGCTAGATGATCACCAACGTCATCTCTAAAAATAAAAAAAGGAACTGTGCATCAGTACCACAGTTCCGCGAATCTTTTGTTTTCAAATAAATTGACGATACCCGTCATCGTCGACTTCGTCGGCTGATTTTACCTGAACCGCTACGTGTTTTGGGCTTACTATAAGATCTACGCGGCGAATCAAATATGCTGGAACCGCCGCTGTCGCTACGGTCACGTGAAATCGAGCCTCTGCTCGGTGAACTGCTGGACCCTCTGTCGAACAGACTTCCGCTTGATCCAACACTGGAATCCGAGTTCTTTCCTCTACGGGTAACCGAACCTTTCCGCTCCACCGTAATCGGCGGAATCGCCTTTTTCTCCTGCACCGTAGGGGCACGATATTGGCCCTGAGAAGGTCGGTATACATCTCTGCTGGAGTAGCCCCGATAGGAGCCTGAACCACGCAACGAATCAAACAGAGCATCCAGCACAGTTGCGGTTAAGTATCCTTTTAGAAAGCTTGAACTGTAATTTTGTTCGACATACTTTTTACTGTCAATCTCAATGAGTGTATCTTCCTTCTTAGCTGGATCTTGCTGCAAATGGTACCACTCATCGCTATATACCAGAAACATCCGCTCATTGCTCTGCGGTGACATTTGTTCCGGTGTACGCTGTTCTTTCAATTCCTCCGCTACTTCCGGAACTGTCTTGCCAGCTGCCCGGTATACATACGAGGTTGAGTTTCCGCTGCCACTAACCGATTCCAGCGGATACGTATCTTTTACACTTGGCGCGCCGCAGCCGCTTAACACGGATACGAACAAGCTCAGCGCCACCATGATCTTTAATGCATACTGCCAGGTGCGTTTGCTCATGTGTAACCCTCTCCTAGCTTGCCCGAATAACCTTGACGTCTCCGGTAATCACTTCTTCTCCTTCATAAAGCATAAAGCGACCGTCCTGCCACTCTACCCGCAACAGATGATAATCATCAGACTGGTACTGCCAAACATGCTGCTCTCCACCCTGTCGGAAAGGAGCACGGCCCATGACGGTAACATGCCCAGAATACTGCTCCTCCAAATGATACGTTGTATCATCCAGCTCTAAAATGGTCGGCACTTCCTCAGGGTTGTCAAGTCTGCCGTCGATGGCCTGATATAGTCCGAATTGCAGTGTTTCCCGTTCCTCAATATGAAGATAACTGACTTGATTACCATCCTGAAGCGTCAAAACAACGGCATTCCGGGCACGATTATGTACACGACCTACCACTTCATAGGTAACAAGCGACACTTCACAGATATCACCTGGATTTAAGTGAAGCATGCTTTTCTCTGCTTTTGGCGGCTCCGGCTTAGCAAATAGATTTGAAATTCGTTTCCACACACCCATGGTTATATTCCTGCCTTTCTTAGCCTAGAAGCATGCTGTAATGATCAAGGCGCCAACCAGATGCAGCGCTCCTGAAAACAGACCGAAACCAATTTTACCTTCCTGTGTACCTTTATCCAGATCAAACTGAGCCCAGTACCGCAACAGCAGACGTACAATAACTTCCAAAACAAGCAGGATGACAAAGGCGATCACAGAATACACAAGCGCTTCGAGCAAATTATTAGCTGTAGCGATAGACCCCGACAAAATATAGCCTTGTGCAAACAGCTTCATAATCATTCGTACCGTTACGGCCATATTTCCAGCTTTCACTTCGGCAAAATCCTTATACTTTGTAAATAAAGAGTCGATATACATTAATGCGAAGATCAAAATAGCCCCCGCACCAGTCCATACAAGCATTGCTTTCATCGTTTCTAAAAAATGCATTTCATACCATCCTCCACATCTTCTTGACCTTCATATAATGTTTTACGCCTCCAGGCAGGGAAAAGCGAAGGAGAAAACGTTTCTCCTTCGCTTCCTGAGCAATCACACTTGGTGGCATTGCTAAAATGTTCTTATTTATTTTCGTATTGCTTTAACAAAGCGGCAAGCTCATCGTCCACGGCGCTTTTCTTATCCAGCTCTTTGAACTCTTCATCCAACGATTTTTCCTTAGATGACATTTCGTTGCTCGCTTCGGCACGTGCTTCTGCTTGCAGCATTTTTTCTTCCATACGCTTCAATCCGGCAGTTGCCGTATCAGAGCTAAAACCGTTCATAGCTTTGTTAATTTCGGTTTGCGCTTTAGCTGCATTATAACGGGCAACCAGTGTCTCGCGCTTGTTTTTCATTTCTGTCAGCTGTCTGCGCATTTCATCCAGCTTGCCACGTAGATTATCGGCTGCAGCTTTATTCTGTTCGTAACCAGCTTTGAACTCGTTCATTTTTTGTTCAGCAGATTTCTTTTCTTCCAGCGCACGACGGGCCAGATCTACATTTTGTGCTTTTGCAGCGGTATGTGCCTGTTCTTCACGTTTCTTTACCAAAGCAGCCTGTTCTTCGTATTGCTGTTTGAACCTTTTTTCAATAGCAATTTGAGCGGCTACCGCTTTCTCTGCATCTTCCAGGTCCTCTTGCATATCACGAATGTATTGATCCGTCATTTTAATTGGATCTTCTGCCTTGTCGATAATGGCGTTAATGTTGGACATCGTAAGATCTCTTAATCGTTTGAAAATAGACATGTGAAGTTCCTCCTAGAGTTGAATGCTTAAATTTTAAGCTCTGTACACATGTTTACGCAAGCTTTGCAAAGAGGGTTTCAAAAATATCTAAAAACCGCGCAAGTAAGGCTCTGGGATGTCGGCCTGTACTTTTAGCTCCCTCGATGCATGCAGCGCCCAATAGGGATCACGCAGCATGGCACGCCCTATTGCTACCAGATCAGCTTCTTTCTGCTGAACAACCCGGCGGGCGTCCTCATAATCATCCAGTAAGCCAACAGCAATCACAGGTACATTCAACTTTTCTCGGATGGTATGAGCCAAATCCACCTGATAGCCGGCACGCGCAGACGGGCCTCCGCCAGAACCAATCGGACCCTCACCACCAGAAGAAATATGGAAAATATCCACACCTGCATCACGATATCGTTCCCCTACGCCTGCTATGTATTCCACATTATATCCATCCTCGACGTATTCTTTGGCAGATATCCGCATAAGCACAGGCATATCAGCAGGAAGAACCTCTTTAACAGCATGTATGACCTCAACACCGAACAGTGACAAATCCTGCCCATATTCATCTTCTCTGGTATTTGTTAAAGGCGAATGAAATTGATGGATCAGATAGCCGTGAGCGCCATGTATCTCAACCGTATCAAAACCGGCTTCCACCGCGCGGCGCGCGCCTTCTTTGTATGCCTGGACCAATTCCCTGACTTCAGCTGTCTTTAAGGCGTGCGGCTTTTTAAAGCGTTCGCTAAAAGGAATCGTGGACGGACCCACAGGTTGCTCAGCATCTTCAGCCTTGCGTCCAGCGTGGCCTAGTTGAATACCAATCTTGGCACCATACTTGTGGACTTCCTCTACAATCTTACGATATGCAGAAATATGTTCGTCACTCCAAATACCTAAATCACGATCCGTAATACGTCCATCTGGATGGACCGCTGTCATTTCCACAATAATAAGTCCAGTGCCACCTACTGCACGGCTCACATAATGGACATGATGCCAATCCGTTGGATTTCCGTCCTTGGCCTCCACGCTGTATTGGCACATCGGGGGCATGACAATCCGATTTTTTAAAGAAAGCCCCTTTAATTGATAAGGAGTAAACAAGTCGGTCACTTTTATCCATCCTTCCTTCAATTCCATGTCTGTATAATTATGAATTGCATCCCCATTATACACCAGCTGTCACGGTATACCGAATTCGTTGTAAGGCTAAAACTTGCGAAAATGCTCCTGTTTTCGGTCATGTTTAAGAGAATATGTACGTCTAGCTCCATCATCTTCATTGATAATCGTTTCTCTTTCCAGTCGTTTATGAGCCGAACTTGGTTACCAGCATATTTTTAATAGGACAGGTACATAATAGTCGAGAGCACCACTAGGTACCACTGCACGGAAAGGGGGGATACATATGCCGTACAGGGGAGTGTTGCCATGCTTGGCACTGTTACTAGCATTCTCAAGTTTACCCGTTCACGCGGATGCGCCTCCCAACACCGGAACGCCCCATCCCAAGGAAGCAGCTGTTGCTTCTTCTGTACATCAGAGCACAGATCGAGCAACTCCTACATTAGCAATGCTGCGAAAAAAACATGCGGACATTTTTAAAATGTGCGGTCCACACACCCGCCAAATTGCCCTAACCTTTGATGATGTGCCCGATTCTAGGTATACGCCGCAGGTTTTGGACGTATTACACGCCAATGGCATCAAAGCCACCTTTTTCATCGTCGGTCACCGTGCGGAAAAGCATCCGGGGATCATACGCCGTATTATCCGTGAAGGCCACGCTATAGGAAACCATTCCTATACTCATCCAGATTTTAGGAAGGCCACACCAGAACGCTTTCGCAACCAGATTACAAAAACAGAACGTATTTTGCAAGCCAGCGCAGGTTTTCGCCCCAAGTTGATTCGTCCACCCTACGGTGAAATCACGGAGCCTCAAATCCAATGGGCACGTCGTCATGGCTATATGATTGTCAATTGGAATGTAGACTCTCTCGATTGGAAGGGATTAAGTAAAACACAAATTCAGCGCAATGTGATTCCAGCTACCGGGCCTGGCTCTATTATTTTAATGCACGCAGGTGGAGGTCAAAGTTCCAACCTGCAAGGCACTGTCCAAGCTCTGCCGGGTCTAATTCACTCTCTAAAAGCTAAGGGCTACAAATTTGTGACAGTCCCCCGGCTACTCCACACATCGGAACGGAAATAACCATATGTTTATGATTGAGCTGCAAGCTAAAGCAACGTAAAAAGGCTGTCTTACCAGCAGAAGTTTTCTGCTCGTCAAGACAGCCTTTTTTATGGATAAGACCTGATAAGAGTCCGACCTAGTTATATGCGGTAGGATACAGACATTAAGTTTACATAATATATATTATGTTTAATTAAACCGTATATACGTACAATGCTATTTATCAATAACGTACAGCTTCACATTTTGAAATCCAAAGTCGTTCACAAATGATTTGTTGCCAGGAATAAAGATATCAATCCTCTTTCCTGTAATGGCGCTGCCCTGATCGCGAGCGACAGCTACAAAAGAATGATCCGGCAAACCTGGGTGGGAATAGCCTGTAACCAGCACTTTCGTGCCCATCGGAATGACGTTCGGGTCTACCGCAATTGTACCTAGTTTAAGCGGATTGCCGTAGTAGTCCACTGCTCCCCATTTACCATTCTCGTCGGCTGCGGCAGAATACGCTGAAGCCTTAACGTCAACTATTTTGCTATAGTTGAATGTTTTGCCCCACGCTTCAATCGTTGGCCCCTCATTCGCTGTTGCTTTCTCCGTAAGAAGCTGCGGCTTCGAATCCGAAGCTGCCTTCACACTTTTTTCGCCAGGTACCTTAATTTGCAGACCTGCATATATATTGTTGGAAGCAATGTTTGGGTTCGCCTTCGTTAGCTCGTCTACCGATACTCCATAACGTTGAGCAAGCAAAAAGAAGGTATCGCCCTCTTTGGCAGTGTGAAGCGAAGCAGCATCCGCTACTCCAGCTGTCTGTGCCAACCCTGCAATAGCTGCGGCAAGCACCGCAAATTTCATCGTTTTACCAATATGTTTTAGATGTTTCAAAGATATGTACCTCCTCTGTTATGCCTGCGAAGTTAGCTGTCGGATTCGGACTCAGGAGAAGCCCTATGCTTGTGCAATTCACCCCTAGGCATATTCCACATCGTCTTATGACGTATCGGAATGACTGCCGTTGTTACGTCCCCCGCACTTCCCATAGTTTGGACCCAGCATTCAGCGTTTGTCATAACTGTATGCTGTCCCGGTAAGTTTTGGCTTACTGCATAATATCACAATTTTGTAACCTTATCCGCATGAAAATGTTGGGAACCTTGAACATCATACTATACTCGTTACAATTTTGTCATCAAGAAATCGATATTTGTTACGAAAGTATGGGGAAATGGTGACAAAAAGAAAAAAAGCCCTCCGTTAAACGGAGGGCTTTTTTTATAGATTATATCAGCACTTCCTTACAATACTTTGGCAAGAAAATCACGAGTGCGATCATGGCTTGGAGTGCCAAATACCTGCTCTGGTGTACCTTGCTCTACAATTTGACCGTTATCCATAAAGATAATTCGATCGCCCACCTCGCGGGCAAAACCCATTTCATGCGTCACGATTACCATTGTCATGCCGCCTTCGGCGAGCTTCTTCATTACATCCAGAACCTCTCCAACCATTTCAGGGTCCAATGCAGAAGTCGGCTCATCGAACAGCATTACGTGCGGCTGCATGGCCAAAGCACGCGCAATCGCAATACGCTGCTTCTGACCACCGGATAGCTGGTTCGGATAGGTATTCTTCTTATCCTCAAGCCCTACGGTACGCAGGAGTTCTAGCGCAATTTTTTCCGCTTCTTTGCCTGACTGTCTTCTAACCTGCGTTGGTGCAAGCGTCAGGTTCTGCAACACTGTTTTATGCGGGAAAAGATTAAAATGCTGGAACACCATCCCCATCTTCTCCCGGGTTACATTAATATTATGGCCACGAGCTGTAATCGGCTCGCCCTCAAATAAAATCTCCCCGTCTGTAGGTTGTTCCAACAGATTCATACAACGCAAAAACGTACTCTTCCCCGAACCACTGGGGCCGATGATGACGACGACTTCACCTTTTGCGATATCTATATCAATGCCTTTTAAAATCTCATTCTTACCGAACGATTTACGCAGTTGTTTAACGGTGATCACTGGCTCTCAACTTCCTTTCCCATAAACCCAGCAGCTTAGACAAGCTGAATGTCATTACAAAATAAATAGCGGCTGCGATTACGAACGGACTTAATCCTTCGTAGGTGATGTTCTTAATGACCTGGGCCTGATACATAATATCCACCATCCCAATGGTCGAAATAATGGATGATTCTTTAATGATCGTAATAAACTCATTACCGATAGCAGGCAAAATAGATTTAAACGCTTGCGGCAAAATGACATGACGCATAGCTTTACCGCGTCCCATACCCAACGAACGAGCAGCCTCCATCTGTCCACGGTCTACTGCCTGGATACCTGCTCGGAAAATTTCAGCCAGATATGCTGAACTATTCAGAGACAATGTGATTATACCAGACTGGAGTGGGGTAAAATTGACACCCAGCGTCAAAGCAACCCCGTAGTGAATGATCATAAGTTGTACCAGCATAGGTGTGCCACGCAGGATCTCCACATAAGTGGTACCTAACCACTCAATGATGCGTATACCGCTCATCCGCAGCAAGGATACGATCAGACCAATGATAAATCCAAACAGGACTCCGAGTGCAGACAGCAACAGAGTGTAGCCGATACCCGTAGCGTAAAAACTGCGGTATTTCCAAAAAATATCTACGATGTTATTAGAAGAAACCTGTCGATCTGCAGAGAGCGCGCTCGCTTCTGTGGAAAACTTTTCAATCGACCCGTCCGCTTTTAGGCGAGCCAACGTTTTATTTACAGAGGCAAGCAATTCTGCGTTCCCCTTGCGTATACCTACAGCTGTTTCTGCTCCGGCATCCTCAGGCACGGCCTTGGCAAGTGTTACGGTACCATCTAACGTGTATCCTTTAGCAACCGTATCTTCGATCACAACAGCGTTGATACGCTGGGTCCGCAGCTGGAGTACCAGATCGGATATTTTGTCCAGTGAGGTTACAGTGGCATTGGGCACTTTTTGAGCAATTTCTTCCTGAATACTCCCTTTTTGTGCCCCAATCTTCTCGCCTTTCAAAGTATCCATCGTAGGATATTTGTCTTTATCCTCTGGGCGTACCATAATGACTTGCTTGGAGCGATAATATACATCTGAAAAATCAATGCTCTTTCTCCGCTCATCCGTCGGTGTCATACCGGACAGTACCAAGTCTACACGACCACTTTGCAAAGCAGGCAGCAAAGAGTCAAAACTCATGTCCTCAGGGACCATCTCCGCATCCAAATCCTTGGCGATTTCCTTGGCGATATCCACATCGAACCCAACAATGGTATCCTTACCGTTAATGACTTTATGAAACTCATACGGTGGAAAGTCGGCACTCATGCCCACTACAAGTTTTTTCTGTGGCTTTGCTTCCGTTCCGTATGCAGTGAGCATGGGAAGACCAGTCAACAGCAAGATAACCGCCGACAAAACCAGGGCGGTAAAACGATATGCCTTTTTCAATCTTTTTTTCTCTCCTTAAATTCTTTATAATAAATAAGATTGTGTCATTATAAATGAATATGCATGATTATGCAATGAATGTTATAGTACAATTTCAGCATACCTAACGCAGTACCTACATTACAGTTTATATAAAGGAGTTTTCAGCATGGATTTTAAGCAGACCATTCAAAAGACAATTGAGCAGCATGCCCCACGGTTTAAGGACATTTCGTTATATATTGGCGCAAATCCTGAACTTGGAAACGAGGAATTTCTGGCCGCTGCCCGTTTAAAAGAAGAACTGATTTTTCACGGCTTTGAGGTCCAGGCAGCCGTATTGGGCATAGAAACAGCCTTTATTGCAACTTACAAATCTGCAAAACCCGGACCGGTTGTCGCTTTTCTGGCAGAATATGACGCTCTGAAAGGTCTAGGACACGCCTGTGGGCACCATTTGATATGTATGATGAGTACAGGTGCTGCCGTCGGCCTCAAGTCGATCATCGACGAAACTGGTGGAGAAGTACGGGTATATGGCACACCTGCCGAAGAAACACGCGGTGCAAAGGTCCCGATGGCCGCTGCCGGGTTGTTTGATGATTGCGACATAGCACTTATGACGCATCCTTATGACCATTACGAAAAATCAGGCAAATCACTGGCGATTGATGCTGTACAATTCGAATTTTTTGGTCAATCTGCTCACGCGGCTGCCAGCCCGCACGAAGGCATTAACGCGCTGGACGCTGTGATTCAAACGTTCAATGGCATCAATGCGTTCCGTCAACAAGTAAAAAGTACAGTGCGTATCCATGGGATCATTAACCAGGGTGGGCAAGCAGCCAATATTATTCCTGATTACGCCTCAGCCCAATTTTATGTGAGAGCCGCTACTCGTCAAGAACTGAACCCGCTGACTAGCCGTGTTATTCAAATTGCTGAAGGAGCTGCTTTACAGGCCGGGTGTCGTTTGAAGACCTCCAATTATGAGACTTCTTATGATGAAATGGTCACGAACCGTGTACTTTCCGATGCGTTTACCGCAAATTTGGTGCAGGCTGGCATTTCACAAGAAGATATAACGGAAGGCGAAGATCACGGCTCCATGGATATCGGAAATGTATCGCTTCATTGCCCTGCTATCCATCCGTACATTCAAGTTATTGACGAGAAGCATGCCTTGCATACACCAGAATTCCGCGATTTGGCGATGCAGGACCGGGCCATGGAAGGAATGCTGCTGGCTGCGAGAACTTTGGCATGGACTGCTTGCGATGTAATCACGAATCCTGAACTGCTAGCCCAGATAAAAAAAGAATTCGCTCTGCTGAATAACGAACGCTAAATCTTAATTCCGTGTTCTTTCAGAAAGGAGTAGTCAGCCATCATGGATAGTATGAGCAGTTTTTGGATGTTGTTTATTGTGGTGGACCTCATCATTTTTTGGTTTATATTCCGTGCAATACGCAGGAACCGGGGAAACAGAAAGACACGGCGCCGGAATGCTTTTTTCCTCAGCTCCCCTTCTCCTTCGTCCCTTACACAGGAGCGTCATCCAGAGATTACAGAGCTGATGCAGCTACTGGAGCAATCCATTCCCGCCTCCTATGCTCATAGCGTAAGGGGTCGTGTAATGGAAGCCCACCCAGAGCTGACGGACCAAGAATATGATTGGCGCTGGCATGAGCTAAAACGATATTTTATGCTATGCGCGATTATGAATAGAGTGCCTATGTTCAGTAGTGATGTGGATGAATTATGGCACGAAATGTTGATGTTTACCCGCGAATATCAGCAATTCTCGGAAGCTTTTTTTGGTCGTATGCTTCACCATGCGCCCCATTCCGGCGGCTCTAAGCCGATGCCTGAGGAGCGGGCGTGGTTTGACTGGTTGTATGTGGAATGCTTTGGCTGGAACCGCTATAGCGCTAGTTTGTGGGGTACTTTTTTTAATCATCCATTACCGAACGACGAGCTTTCGCGCTATTATAAACTCGCAACTTCGACGCAGCCAGCAGGTGACCGCTGGAATACGCAGGAGAATACAGCCATTTCACAGCAGGCCCAACAAGCGGTTCATAAGATTGTACAACATCTGCGCGAGCGGGTGAATAAAGCGGTGGATGATCCTGAGGGTAAGCAATTGCCTAAGGTCAACTATTTACAGGTCGACTATTTATTATTAGCTGTTGTGTGGTATTCATGGTATCAACCTGAACAATTTGCCGTACACATGCACCCGGATGCTACAGGTAATGCCGTATTAGCTAGCTCATCCGGCTGTAGCTCGGCAAGCGGTTGCTCGAACTGGGATACACATCACTCGCACCATCATTCCTCCCATGACAGTTCTCATCATGGAGGCTCTTCTCACCATGATTCAGGCGATTCTGGTAGTCATTCTTCGTGTAGCAGCGGCTCTTCATGTGGAAGCAGCTGTGGTGGCGGGGGCGACTGATCATAGCAAAAAGGGAATTCCTCAGCCAAACACTGGCTAAAGGGATTCCCTTTTTCATTAACATGACTATAGTGTTCCTACTCTTCAGTCCGTCTTTGTTAGCAAATGGTAAATATCCATATACGCTTTAGCTGAAACATCCCAACTATATTCTCCTGCAAAAGCCGTCTGTGTAAGCTTCGACCAATGCTCAGATTGGCGATAAAAATGAACAGCACGACGAATAGTGTTCAGCATATCATGTGCATTGTAGTTCGTGAAACTAAATCCGTTTCCTTCCCCTGTGGACTCATTGTAAGCCTGCACAGTATCGTTAAGGCCCCCTGTTTCTCGCACAATAGGGATACTTCCATAACGAAGCGCCAGCAGTTGGCTGATCCCGCAAGGCTCAAATCTTGATGGCATAAGATACATATCACTTGCCGCATATATTTTTCGTGACAGAGGTTCGCTAAAAGCGAGCTGCGCCGACATTTTCAGTGGATAGCGTCCCGCTGCCTCACGAAACCAATGCTCAAAAGCCGGGTCCCCTGTTCCCAGAACGACAAACTGGATATCATCATAATACAGGATTTCGTCAAGCACTCTCGTTACCAGATCTAGCCCCTTCATATCTACAAGCCGGGTTACCATGGCAATCATAGGTACGTCTGGCCGCACCGGCAGACCCAACTCCTTTTGCAGGCCAATTTTGTTTTCCATTTTCTTTGTCAGACTCGTGCGGTACTTCGTATAAATACGATTGTCCGTGGCAGGATTGTAGCTTTTGGTGTCAATTCCGTTCACAATCCCTGTTAAGCGACCCTGATCTCCCAATTTACGAAGCAGACCCTCCAGCCCGTATCCGTAAAATTCTGTTTGAATCTCCTCTGCATAGGTTGGACTCACGGTCGTGACATGATCCGAGTACGTAAGCCCACCTTTCATAAAATTCAGTCTACCATGATACTCCACACCCTCGGGGGTGAAATAGCTTCCATCCAGGTTGAGCAGCTCAGTTAAGACCCCATACGGAAAATCCCCTTGATACAGCAGATTATGTATCGTAAACACCGTGCGAATATCGCTGTAGAAGGGCAAATGTCGATAATCGGCATTCAGAAGCAGCGGAACCATTGCCGTATGCCAATCATGACAATGCAAAATATCCGGTCGAAAGTTCAGTTCAGGCAGCATTTCTAAAATCGCCCGGTTAAAAAAGGAAAAACGTTCGCCATCATCCATATAACCGTAAATACCGTCACGACCGAAGTAATACTCATTGTCTATAAAATAAACCTTGATTCCGTCTAATGTCAGTTCCTCTATTCCGCAATATTGATTACGCCAGCCTACGGCTACTTGCTTCACCGCTACCGGACGCAGAGACTTTTTATAAGTATCGGGAATCCCCGCATATTTAGGTAAAATGATTCGGACGTCGCACCCCGCCTGACGAAGTGCCTTCGGCAGTGCGCCAATGACATCAGCCAACCCGCCTGTTTTAATAAATGGATGTGCTTCTGCTGCCGCAAACAAAATGTTCATATGTGCTTCCTCCTTATGTGTTTAATCTGCTTTTTTAGACCTCCGAGGCGCTTTCTTGAGTATAACGATGCTTAGGGGTGGTATGGTCACCTCCAAGCTGTAAAGCTGTCCGTGGCAAGGAATGGAAGCGGTCCGTATCACTCCAGTATTTAGCTGACCACTTCCCCCAAAGTCCTTATGATCGCTGTTCAGCAGTTCGATATAACTCCCGGCCTTTTCCAGCCCAATTCGGTAGTTCTCTCTAGGCACGGGCTGAAAGTTAATTAGCACGACCAGTGTATCTCCCGGCTTTTTACTTTTACGTAAATACGTAATTACGCTCTGCCCACGATCCTCCGCTTCAATCCACTGATATCCATCCCACGAATGATCCAGTTCCCATAACGCCTTTTCCTGAATATACAAATGATTCAGCGCTTTCGTATAAGCGTGCAGCGAACGGTGACTGTCATAATCCAGCAGAAACCAGTCAAGCTGCTCTTCATCCTTCCATTCGATGAATTGGCCGAATTCCCCTCCCATAAATAAGAGTTTTTTGCCCGGTGAGGTGATTTGGTAACCGAGAAGCGCTCGAAGCCCGGCAAATTTTTGCTCATAGCTACCTGGCATTTTATCAAGCAGCGACTTCTTACCATGAACAACCTCATCGTGCGACAACGGCAGTGTAAAATTCTCGCTGTACGCATAAGCTATGGGGAATGTCAGCAAATTATGGCGCTCCGGCCTCTGATCGAAATCCGTTTCAATATAATCAAGCGTATCGTTCATCCAGCCCATATTCCATTTGTAATTAAAACCGAGTCCTCCATCGCTTACCGGGGAAGTCACCATCGGCCAGGCACTGGACTCCTCTGCCATCATCAGAGCATACGGATAATAGCGGAATACTGTTTCATTCAGTTGTTGAAGGAAGGCAATAGCCTCCTCATTTTCAATGCCTCCTTTAGAGTTAAAACGATATTGACCGTCCTGCTTTTCAAAATCCAGTCGTAGCATACTTGTCACAGCATCTACGCGCAGGCCGTCAATATGGTACACATCCATCCAGAATAGCGCATTAGATATCAGGAAAGAACGCACCTCCGGCTTGCTGTAATCAAACGTCAGCGTTCCCCAGCCGGGCTTTTCCGCAATCAGCGGATCCGCGTATTCGAACAGGGGCGATCCGTCAAACAGCCTTAATCCATGAGCATCTTTTGCAAAATGGGCTGGCACCCAATCCATCAGCACTCCGATTCCCGCCTGATGGCAACGATCCACCAAATACATAAAATCATGCGGCTCTCCATAACGGCTTGTGAGTGCAAAATATCCGGTAAGCTGGTAGCCCCAGGAAAGATCATACGGATGCTCACTCAGCGGCATCAGCTCAATATGTGTATACCCCATATCGGTCACATAAGGCACAAGAAGCTCAGCTATTTCCCTGTATGTATAAAACGTACCATCTTCTTTTTGCTTCCAAGTGCCCAGATGAAGCTCATATATGTGCAGAGGTTTTCCATAAGGTGCTCTACGTTTTCGGCGCCAAATCGCATCGTTCCAAGCATAACCATCTATAGAAGCTACCACAGAAGCCGTTGCTGGCCTCACTTCAGCACGTACCGCGTAAGGGTCTGCTTTCAGAAATCGTTCACCGTTTGCACCCGTAATGTCGTATTTGTAAAAAGTTCCTTGGGATATCCCCGGAAAAAAACGACTCCAAAAACCGGATTTGGGAACCCTATATAAGGAATCCTGTTCCCCATTCCAGTTGTTGCGATCTGTAGCAAGCCCGACATGGAGAGCATGAGGAGCCCAGACCGTAAAGCGGACGCCCTGTTCTCCGTTCTCCACAGTAAGGTGGGAACCCAAAGATCGGTAGCTGTGATAAAGCGTTCCTTCATGAAACAAATAAATATCTTCCGATGAAATAGCCTGTTGCGGAAGAGTTTGGTCTGTCATCACGTCACCACCCTTATATGTTTTGTAAGTAAAAATGTATGAATCGGTAATGCAGTCGCTTTTGGGTCAAAGCTGACCTGAGTTATTACCCCATTCTAGCCACATTGAACAGAAAAATGACTAGGAAAAAAATAAACCTTAGTTTTGGGGGAATCTTATATACCTTATGGTTTCAAGAGTACCCCATACCGTTTATGTATGTACTACACTGACAACTAAACCGGGAGGGAAACGAAATGTTTAATAAAGAATGCATTGCCATGCTGCTGGCAGGCGGAGAGGGACGCCGTCTTGCTCCCCTTACTTCAACGATTGCAAAACCCGCCGTACCTTTTGGCGGTCATTACCGGATCATCGATTTTCCTCTCAGTAACTGCGTAAATTCAGACATTGATACTGTAGGTGTCTTGACGCAATATGAGGCAGAATCCTTGCACGAACATATCGGGGATGGAACACCATGGGGTCTTACGAAAACAGATGATAAGGGAATTACCCTACTTCCATCTTATAACACAGGTAACGCTGAATACTTAGGAACGGCAGATGCTATTCATAAGAATATCGAATATATTGACAGCCAAAATCCGGAGCATGTGCTTATTTTATCCGGTGATCATATCTACTATATGAATTATCGTGAAATGCTGAACCACCATAAGGAAAAAGGAGCTGCGGCTACCATTTCTGTCATGGAGGTACCTTGGGATGAAGCACACCGTTTTGGTGTTATGAGTGCCGATGAAGATCTGCGTGTCACAGAATTTGCAGAGAAGCCGGAGAAACCGGAAAGTAATTTGGCCTCCATGGGGATTTACCTTTTCAAATGGGATTACTTAAGAAATTACCTGTTAGAAGACGCACAGGATGCTCAATCCAGTCATGATTTTGGTAAAGATATCATACCTAAAATGTTAGCGGACCAAGAATCCTTGTACGTTTATGAATTCCAGGGCTACTGGAAGGACGTAGGTACCGTTAAAAGCCTATGGGATTCACACATGGATTTGTTACACGAAGATTGTGCGATCGACCTTCAACGCAAGGACTGGCCGATGTATACACGTGAACGCCGCACAAGGTTGAGCGCACAAAAGGTACCTAACCGTCAAACACAACCATTGGGCAGCTTGTTGCATGATTCCTGCCAAGTAGAGGGTCGAATAGAACGCTCCGTTGTATTTAGTGGTGTCGAGGTAGGTAAAGGTTCAGCCATTAAAGAAAGTATCGTTATGCCTGACACACGCATTGGACGTAACGTCCATATTGAACATGCGATTATCGGTGAAGGTGCAGTGATTCGCGATGGTGCTGTCATTAAAGGTAAACCGGGCGAAATTATGGTCATCGGACCCAATGA
The DNA here is from genome assembly GCF_038592955.1 of Paenibacillus sp. FSL H8-0168. NCBI lineage: Bacteria > Bacillati > Bacillota > Bacilli > Caryophanales > Paenibacillaceae > Paenibacillus > Paenibacillus sp. FSL H8-0168. The sequence goes on from NZ_CP151948.1 coordinate 3,185,342, forward strand.
AACGGTATTTGGTAAAATGGCGGTACGACCGCAAACTACGCGTATGCTGAAAGAAGCTTACGAGCGCAATACACGCTTGCGTGCCGAAGGTTTTACTTCATAACGTTACCCCCAAATTAAAAACAGCCAGCCCTCCCGATTTGAGAGGACTGGCTGTTTTTCTAGTTAAATCTATACAATGGGCCTTTTAAATCAGCCCTTCAGTAAGTTGTGATGGTTCCACGGACTGCTCTGCTTGCAGAGCAGGTAATGAAACCGTAATGGTAGTTCCAGCCCCCAGTTCACTTCTAATGAGCATCTGACCATGATGACGCTCGATAAACTGTTGCGAGATTGCCAATCCCAGTCCAGTACCACCGTTTTGGTGGTCTACCTGGAAAAAGCGGTCTCTAACTCTGGCAAGATTTTCAGCACTAATTCCAATCCCTGTATCTTGTACGGATATCTCGATATTGCCATCAATCCGTTGTAGAGACAGGAAAATAATTGAGCTTTCATGCGAAAACTTGATAGCATTGTCCACAATGTTCAAAAACACCTGTTTTAGACGGTTACCGTCTCCATGGACGAGATATGCCGTTTCCTCCGAATCCAGCTGAAGTTTTATCTGCTTCATTTCTGCTTTGGCCCATACGTTCAGCATAATTTCCTGCAAAAGCTCCCGTAGATCCACCGTTCCCATCACAAGCTTCATGGCATTCTGCTCCAGCTTGGAAAAATCGAGGATTTCCTCCACCAAGCCAATCAGTCGATCCGTCTCTTTAGAAATAATCTTCATCCCGATTTTCGTCTCTTCCGGGTCATAACCGCCAGAATTTAACGTTTCACTCCAACCCTTAATAGATGTAAGCGGAGTACGCAATTCATGAGATATGGATGATATAAAATCATCCTTGATTTGATTTGTTCTGACAATTTCCTGTGCCATATAGTTCAGAGTCGAAGCCAGTTCACCCAACTCATAGCGATAATCGCCTTCAATGCGTGCATCAAACCTCCCCTGAGCCATCTGAGCAGATACATCGCGTATATTATTAATTGGTCTAACAATGGAATTCGCGAGCCCTGTACTGACCACAAATACAATAACCAGTACAGCTGCCATGATGCCAAGAGAAAACAGCGTAATCGTAAACAGCTTATCATTTACCAATTCCAGCGAAGTCGTATACCGAATAACATACACCTGGTCTCCGACGATATTGTCCAGTTTTTGAGATACCGCCATCACTTGCTGCCCCGTACTCGGTTGCTTTCCGATCCATTTGCCCGTATCTCCAGCTAATGCTTGTGTCACATCACTTGTTTGCACACTTAGATCTGCTGCAAAATTCGTCGAGTTATCAATTACATTTCCCTGTTCATCAAGCAACTGCAGTTCAGTGAAGGGCAGAGAAAATGTATTTAACAAATACGATTGCAAAGACTGTTCCGGCTCTTTGAATTTGGGTGCAAATTCACTTACCGATTCGATACGGCTTTCGATATGTTTGTAAATGGAATCGTAATAGTACGACCGGAGTGCAAACATAAAAATGACTTCTACTAACAGAAGCGCCAAGAACACTACGAAAAAATAGTGAAGCACAATCTGTCGGCGAATTCCCTTTTTGATCATTGAGACTGACCTTTCCATTTATATCCATGTCCCCAGACTGTTTGTAAAAAAGCTGGCTCGGAAGGATTGTTTTCAATTTTCTGCCGCAGACGTCGGATGTTCACATCCACAATTTTCGGATCGCCCATATATTCCTTGCCCCATACGTGGTCAAGTAGAACATCTCGGCTGAGCGGCGTGTTTTCTTTTTCGAGAAAAAATTGAATCAAGGAAAACTCAGTCGGTGTCAACTCGATCAGCTGCCCGCTCTTCTTAAATTGCTTAGCAATCAAATCTAGCGTGAACGGACCGGATTGGAAGGATACTTTGGCTGCTGTTTCACGATGTACATTCACCCGACGCAATAACGATTGAATACGTGCAATCAGCTCCGTCGGGCTAAAAGGCTTGCTCACATGATCATCGGCCCCTACAGACAAGGCATACACCTTATCCTGCTCCTGTACCTTCGCTGTGAGAAAAATAATGCCGATGCGCTCATTCGTTTCCCGGATTCTCCGACAGACTTCAAAACCATCCATACCGGGTACCATTACGTCAAGCAGTGCAATATCAATATCCCGCACCGTGTTCAAAATATTCAGAGCCTCATGCCCTTCCGACGCCTCCAGCACCTCAAAACCGTTACGTTTCAAGTTAATGACAATAAAACTGCGAATGGATTCCTCGTCTTCCATGATTAAAACTTTACTCACTCTACTCTACCTGCCTTTCCCCCATCTTGTTTTTTATGGTTTTACGCGGTTCCAGCTCACTGGATCGCTTAATGCCAATGACCTGCGCATTCGTTCGCCACAGTTGGCTATACCCTTCGTTGTTTCGCTCCCATTGTGACAACGAGAAAAATTTAATTTCCGCTATCGTTTTGTCTGTATCATCCAAAATGAAGCGCAAATAGCTGTCCTTCTTCGAAACTTTCGGATCAATCGTCACCTTGCCATGCAGCTCTTTCGGCAATCTGAAGTAGACCTGTTCATTAGAATCACGATACTGCTGCTGCTTAAAAATCGTTCCTTTCGCCCCGTCCCACTGATAAAACGACACAAAATATGGAACCTCATCCAGTGGTTTGTTACTCCAACCTTTTGGCTTCTCCAAATTACCAAATTCCAGAATACCGTCACCATCCACATCACCACTGGCGATGGTCGCATCCTTGAAAGTGACATCCATAAGATTAAGCTTCCTGAGCTTGCCGTGATCCATCACAATGACATTGGAGACGGTAGTGGTCTGGGCAATTTTGGTGTCTATAACAATCCCCTGTCTACCCTCGGCTACCTTGCCAGCAACGACATTATAGACACCTAAGACCTGACTGTCCAAATCCAACGATCCGATTTCCTTAAAGGTTCCCCCACTGAATTGAAATGTTTTAACTGTAAAGAATTCATTACGTCGCAGCGTGATAATCGTCAAATCATTCAAATTATCCCCATTCAAGTCCATCTTGTTATGGTTAAAATCATCTACGACGAAGTCCGTATAGCCTGTAGCATATATTTTCTCCAGAGTTCCTCCGGTATAGGAATACACGATGAGTCCCTTCTGATCCCCGCCATCGCCACTATCTCCACTGGAAAAACCCGCTACAATATCGAGTGTTCCATCATTCGTTAAATCCACGAGCTTAAATGACTCTAGCACAGTGCCTTCCCCATCAAACGTTAGCTTCTTTACCCACGTTCCGCCCTGATCTTCAAACAAGGCACCATGTATTTTTACACTCTCATCTGGCGTTTCATAAAAGAGCACTGCTTCGTCTGTACCATCATTGTTCAGATCACCCGTCCGAATTGGCGTCGGGTCATCTGGGTCATTCGGCCTTAAAGGCTGTACCGCCCCTAGTTGCGTATTCACTGCACCATTCAACTGCTGTTTCTCGTCAGACATCGTCGGTGTCTCCATCAGCGAAATGGGATCGCTAATAACATTACAGCCGCTTAAAAATCCAGCAAGGAGCAGCAAGGAACAGCAGGCAGCCACCATTCTCAACAGCATTATTTTCACTTCTCTTGCCGTCCCCTTCACAATTTGTTCTTTTCTGCTTGTGTCAATCGTCTTCCCTGAATATCAAACACCAATTCACCATCATTCAACCCCCATATACGGGAAGCAAAGCGTTCAGCCATTTCCAGCGGCAATACAGTAATGATCGTCACCCGCTCGTCAGAACACAGCTTGCGAAAGGTCTCCAATACATGCGCTGCCGAAGCTGGATCAAGTCCATTTACAGGCTCATCAGCTAAAATAACTTTAGCTCCGTGCACGAGAGCACGCGCAGTCGCTACCCGCTGCCGCTCGCCACCACTGAGCTTGTCACATTTATCATGCGCCTTATCCAGCAGACCCAGATCCTCCAGTACGTCCATCGCTCCCATATAATCGTCGGAACGCACCATACCCGTCACCATTCTCCACATTGGAGTTTGACCGGATCTGCCAATGAGCACATTTTTAAGAGCGGTTCGATTCATATTTAGATGCGGGTTTTGCTCCAGGTATGCCCATTCCCGCTTTATTTTCATCTTGCCCGTCCACCCGAATTTCAGCACATCATTGCCACCTACAATTAAACTGCCTTCATCCCATGGCTCTTGTAAAGCAAGACAGCGAAGCAGCGTTGTTTTGCCGCTTCCACTTGGCCCCACTATGGCAATGAATTCGCCCTGATGAATTTCAGCATCAATTCCTCGAAGTAGCTGGGTCCGTTCAGGCCCCACTTGCTTGGTCAGCTTCCGAATTTTAATCATCTAAGTGATTCCCCTTTGCGCGCCATCAATACTGTTTATATTTTATAGTAAATGTGAAACAAATACCATGCAAACCGCAGTTTTAAACCGCCGTTACTCTTTTTCTGGAAAACAAACCTAACAATCCGAAAACAACGTAACTACCTCCAAGGACAAGAAACATGCTGCCTTGAGTTCCAAAGTCCAGCAACCCTCCGCTAATATTAGGTCCGATCACACTTCCCAGATTAAAATGAAAGGATGCCAGTACATTCGCGGCTGCTAAAAATGATTTGGGCAGCAGATCAGCGGCATAGGCCAAACCGAGGGAGAAAAAGGAGCCTACTAAACCACCTGCTAGGGTCAGCAATATCAAAGTGAACATAAAATGATTGCCGCTCCAAGGTAGCAACATAAAGGTCATTCCCCCTGCTATACCTACGCTCATTAGCACCTTTTTACGTCCCCAACGGTCACTCAATATCCCTAGCGGTAGCTGCAGCACTAACCCTCCCAAACTGACGAACGGCAGCAAGGCGGCGATTTCATCGGTATGAAAGCCAATACGTAGGCCATAGACTGGAAAGTTACTGTTCAGGCTCGCTTCCATATAGCCGTATAGAAATGCTGGCAAAAGAGCGTACCATGCCCAGCTGTAACTGCGACGAAATCTTTGAGTGGGACGTGCCTCGGACTCCAGCTTCTCCGGTCTGGAGTCCGGCAGCTTAATTAACACCAACAGCAAAACAAGCAAGCATAATAAGGCCAACGCAGCGAATGGAACCAGCATTCCATAATCGAGTAGCCATAATCCCAATGGTCCTAATGCAAAACCCAGACCGTATGACATACCATAAAAGGAAATGTTGCGGCCTCGCTTCTCTGCTGGAGTCACCAGCAATATCCATAGCTGCGCAGAGTAGTGCAATGCACTGTCACCAATACCTACTAGCAGACGCAGTATGAACCATATCCGAATATCAGGGATTAGCGGGAATAGCAGCAGTGTAACGAGCACTAGCACAAGCCCTCCGGCCATCAGCTTTTTGAACCCCAACAAGCCCAATGTCCGTTCTGCCACCAACGTCATTGCGAATGAACCAATATACAGGGCAGCCGCATTCATTCCGTTTAGTGAAGATGAAACTCCCATTTGTTCCAACGAGATAGACAGAATAGGTAATAATAAACCTTGGCATAATCCAGCAACAATAATAACAGCAATTAAAATAAAATAATGAACCCGTAACGACGACGACATCCTAGCTCCTCCTGATCGAACAAATAAAATAATTAAAATTAATGTTAAGAAATGATTTGCATTTGATTCCATAATCAATAATAATTCTTATCACTATGTATTCCATACCGTCCTGCAAAACCGACAAACACATACAAATTCAGGTGTAATTAGTGTATTAAAGAATAGAAGAAAAAAATCGCCATCTGAGATGACGATTTTACGGAAAGAGCTTGTCTGGTATGTATCCGACTCCTTTGGTTAAGGAGCCTCGTATGTTCAATCCGAACCCATTCACGTCACAACGCACTATTTCATATTATAGTGGACAATCCCTGGCAGAACAAGCCATAATAAATAAATGAGCAATTATTAAAATGCTCATGTTTTGCTTATGGACGGGCTTAATTACGTTCACCGCTCTGGGCTAGAAGACAGAATAGGAGGCATTGGGTTCCATGAGTTATCAAATTAAAATAGACACTTCTCCAATTTATGAATTGCTCGGCAGCTTCATGGCCTATGTGACTAAAAAGTGGGTCCAAGATATGGACTTGGGCCATGAATGGATCGACAAGGTGGATGCACGACTACAACATGAAGTTCGTACTGAGCTTGCTACAGCTCAGGATTGCCCTTTTAGCGATTATGACGCACTCTATGCCTGGGCGTTACTTCGACCGGAATCGGATGAAATATCTGATTATATCTCTTATTTGGACCACGGTCCGGATAAAGATATGTTTGAGCTGCTCGTTCCGCATATCCCTTTTTTAACCTTTGAAGAATCTTTACGCATTCGTAAGGTATACGCACCACTCCTCAAATTGTGGGATCGTGATTATTTTCGGGCCTTGGAAGGCGAACTACGTGTGTTGGCAGAAGAAGACGCTGCGGAAAAGCGCATGCTACTGAGTAAAATGGAACCGGAAGCACTGGTTGAGTATGCGACAGCTGGACTAGTCGTGCCACACATGGAAGACCTGGATACAGTAGTCCTATTTCCGGTTGTCCATAATCGCCCGATTAATTCATACTGTTTTTATACCCGCACACTGCTGATCCAGTATCCAGTAGATATTCCCGAGGAGAGCGAGGAAGAACCGCCTACGCTTCTGCTACGGCTCACTCGTGCGGTCAATGATCCGCAGCGGCTGCGAATTCTGCGTTATGTAGCTCAAGGTCCTAAGTCTCTCGAAGATATGCGCCATGATTTGAGCCGTTTGGAAGATACACTCATGTCTGATATGATGATTTTACGAGTGGCTGGTCTGCTCCGTATTCACATCGGACGTTATCATAAGGAAAAATTCAGCATCCGTCCCGATGGCGCGGCTGATTTACAGGTGTTTTTGGAATCCTATATTGGATTGTAATTTGAATTGTACTTTTAGTTATAACCAAAGCAGCGTTAAAGCTTTGGCTTGGAAGGAGTATGCATCATGTCGTATCCGAAGCAGCACATTTTATTTGATCTTGATGACACCTTAGTCCACTGCAACAAGTATTTTGACCTTATCCTCAACCACTTTTTTGATTTGCTTCAGGAATGGTTTGCAACTCATAACCTAACGAAAAATACGATTCGTGAAAAACAAATCGAAATTGATGTGGCCGGAGTTCATCAAGTGGGCTTTGCCAGCGAGCATTTTCCACAATCTCTGATAGATACGTACCAATTTTTCTCGGAACAATTCGGACGCCGTCTCGATTTTCGGGAAGAGCAGGAGCTTCGCTCTCTTGGCCGAAGTGTGTACGAACAGGAAATCGAACCGTATCCAGGCATGGTCGAAACGTTGAACTCCCTCCAAAAAGCAGGGCATTCCCTCCATCTTTATACTGGGGGTGAGCAGATCATTCAAGAAAGAAAGATTGAACAAATGAAACTGGCTACCTACTTTAATGAGCGCATCTACATTCGCCAGCATAAAAATGTCGAAGCACTGGAAGAAATCATCCAGATGAATCGCTTGGACCGAAGCATCACCTGGATGATCGGGAATTCTCTGCGCACTGATGTATCTCCAGCCCTTGCCGCAGGTATTCATGCTGTCTATCTCAAGCAGCCAAAGGAATGGATTTACAATATGGTTGAATTGCAAAAAAACGTGAACTCCGTGATGTATACGATACAGAAGCTAACGGAAGTACCACGGGTTATCCACGAAAGCATACAATTGCATCAACAAAAAAGGACCCTCGGATAGGGTCCCTTTTTTGTTTTTAATGTTATTCAACCTTTGATTCAGCCAAAATAGTGGTCTAAACCCTGTCTCAGGATTCCTCTCGAACGCTAAGTTGTCCTGTACCTGGTTCATTCAGAACAATTCGCGCTTTGACGGTCGATCCATCTTTACGCTTAAAAGACAACAATTGCGTCTGTCCCTTCGTCAACAGAGATTTGAGCATCGTTCCGGTAATCTGCTTTCCAGCATATTCCTTCCAGACGACAAAGCCACAGCCCTGCTTGTAGTGGCTGCACCCATACCCTTTGCGGCCTTCTATAATGCTTCCGCCGCAATTAGAGCGTGGGCAGCTACCCAAAGCTTGCCTTTGGCTCACCGAAAAGCCTGAGGCTCCATCGGAGGAGCTGCGTGCAGCGGAACCCGCTGTTCCCGCAGCACGACTTGCTGGTGCTGCTGCCTGCTCCAGCGTTGCGCTTCCAGCGCTGCCACCGCGTCCTGATGTAGCACGCCCTCCCCCTTTGGCGGCGGTGCCTCCACTCGCGCGTACATTACGTGCGCCTTCTTTTCCAGCTGCACGTTTCCCCCTTGCTTCCTCGCCAAAGGCATTTGCCGGAGCCGGTGGCTGCTGCCTCACCTTGTCAATGATGGACAACGTAAATCTTTTAACGTTATCCATAAACTTCTCTTGAGCCGCCTCTCCTTTGGAAATTTGGTGTAGACGACGTTCCCATTGACCAGTCATCTCCGGCGAGGCTAATAGATCAACCCCGGCATGACGGATCAGGTCAATAGCCATCTTTCCCTTTTCCGTAATAAGAATCTTTTTGCCCTTCATTTCAATATAGCCAACCTTTTTCAATCGTTCAATTGTGGCGGCCCGCGTCGCAGGTGTGCCTAAACCGGCGTCCTTCATGACCTCACGCAATTCCTCATTCTCCATCTGTTTGCCCGCGCTTTCCATCGCCTTAAGCAATGTACCCTCCGTGTAGCTTTTAGGGGGCTGAGTCGCCTTTTCTTTCATCTCGGCCCGAACACAATCCACGGGACGCCCCGCATCAATCTCAAACTTCTTATCCGTCCACTCGTCCGTTTCCTCTTCATCCTCTTTTTTCGGTGATTTGCTCTTTTTACCTTTATCCTGATCAGCCTTACTCAAAACCACTTTCCATCCCAAGGAAAGAAGCTCTTTGATATTTGTTTTAAACAGATGCTTGTCCACCTGTGTCATTACGGTATGCATTTTGTATTCAGCAGGTGGGAAAAAATGTGACAAAAACCTGCGAATAACCAGGTCATATACATTTTGCTCCTCCTTGCTTAACGTTCCTGGCCTTTTTAACGTCGGCAGAATAGCATGGTGATCCTCAACACGAGATGGATTGCAGACAGATTTATTTTGTTTATGGACCAAATTGGGGTTGGCTTGTTGTACCAGATCAGCATAAGGACCTGTCCCCAGCATCCGTAGTGCCTTGTGCATGCCGTCTATATTTTGCTCTGTCACATAGTTAGAATTGGTACGCGGATAGGAAATGACCTTGTGTCGCTCATAAAGCGCTTGTGCCACATCCAGTGTTTTTTTGGCCGAATAACCGTACTTGGCATTCGCCTCGCGTTGAAGCAGCGTTAAATCGTACAATTTAAAAGGATACTCTTTTGTCTGCTTGGTATCATATTTGGTGATTTCACCTGTTTTTCCGCGAACGGCCGCAGCGATCGCCTCAGCTTCCTCTGGCTTCGTCAACCGATCCCCCTGCCACGCACCTTTGTACTTGATCTGTTCTTGCTTAAATTCAGCCCACACATCATAGAAGGTTTGAGACTGAAATGCCTCAATTTCCTTTTCCCGGTCATGAATCAGTGCCAGCACGGGAGTCTGCACCCGTCCTACTGACAGCAGTGTATTATGTCGTGTTGTGAACGCTCTGGAAGCATTCATTCCGATCAGCCAGTCCGCTTCACTTCGTGCCCTCGCAGCTTGAGTCAGAAATTCAAACTCCGAAGCATCTCGCAATCGTTCAAAGCCTGTCGCAATACTTTCCGCTGTCAAATCTGAAATCCACAGCCGCTTAACTGGCTGATGCAACTTCAATTGCTGCTGAATCAACGCAAAAATATATTGCCCTTCCCGTCCAGCATCACAAGCATTTACGATGGCATTGCAGCGTTTAGCCAGTTCACCAATCATTTTCAGCTGATCTTTTGTTTTCGGATTCGGTACAATTTTGAACTGCTCAGGGATAATAGGAAGATCCTTAATATTCCATCGCTTGTACTTCTCATCGTATGCATCCGGCTCAGCCAAACCCAACAAATGTCCGATCGCCCAGGTTACAATGTATTTCTCACCTTCCAAATAAGTACGGTTATTTTTAGCCCGCGGCTCCATAACAGCGGCAATCGTCCGTCCCATATCTGGTTTCTCAGCAATAATCAACGTCTTCATTCATACTCCATTCCTTCCTGACGGCCTTCTGTTTCTCCTCCATGAATCATACATATACATGGAACGTTAATGAAAACACAGGTATCCCGGCCTCATGCAAAAGGAGCCTTCTCGCGACGAAAGCTCCTTTGTAAATTCATTTAGTCTAACGTTTCAACAATATACGTGTATTATACCATAGATACCACGGTTCTCTCAGGTCATGATTTTATACAGTCAACAAAAGTTATGTACATGTTAATTTATATTACATAATCATCGACTTTTATCTAATTTTCTTGTGAAATAATCCTTTTTTCTATAAAAAAAATCTACACTAAACACCACTTTTTATGTTATGATCAATTTAGATAAGAAATATATGGTGATAAGATTAAATTTAAGTTATATTATATAACATATATTTCACAATGTTTCACAGCTCAATAATCATTTATTCATTTTTCGCTTCTGGCAGACTCAGCTTGAAATACAATAAAGCCCCATCCGAAGATGGAGCTTTGACTGATCCGTAACATGAAATTTATAATTACACCAAAACGGTAGCGCCCATGAGGTATTTATCAACTTCTCGTGCAGCTTCTCGACCTTCATTAATAGCCCACACGACAAGACTTTGTCCGCGACGCATATCACCTGCAGCAAAAACCTTATCCACATTAGTAACATATTTTCCATAACGTGCTTTAACGTTGGAACGACGATCCGTCTCCAAACCGATTTGCTCTACAATCGTTTGCTCAGGACCATCAAATCCAATGGCAATAAGAGCGATTTGTGCAGGGAATACGCGCTCCGTACCTGGAATCGGTTGATAGATTTTGCGCCCCGTTTCATCAACAATCCGTTGAATTTGAATGGTGTGCAGCTCTTTCAGATTACCGTTCTCATCACCTACAAATTTGGTCGTCATGATGGAGAACTCACGTGGATCTTCTCCGAACAACGCCTTCGCTTCTTCCTGTGCATAATCAAGAGAATACACGTTTGGAAATTGTGGCCAAGGATTGGCAATCGGGTCACGCTCCATAGGCGCTTTGGTGTGTGTGCCAAATTGAGTGACACTCCGACAACCATGACGCAAAGAAGTAGCTACACAGTCCGAACCCGTATCACCGCCACCGATTACAATAACGTCCTTACCTTGGGAAGACAAATAGTTGCCATCTTCCAGATTTGAGTCCAAGTAACTTTTGATGGTACCATTCAGATAATCCATCGCATAATGAACACCCTTCAAATCGCTACCTTCAATGTTGAATTCTCTTGGCTTCGTAGAACCACCGCATAGGACAACAGCATCATATTCAGCAATCAACTGATCGGTAGGGATATCTTTGCCGATTTCCGTGTTTGTGATGAATTGAATACCTTCAGCCTCCAGCAAATCCACACGCCGCTGAACAACCTTCTTATCCAATTTCATGGACGGTATGCCATACATCAATAATCCACCCACACGATCTGCACGCTCATACACAGTCACGCTGTGCCCTGCTTTGTTAAGCTGTGCAGCTGCAGCCAAACCTGCCGGACCCGAACCGACAACAGCCACTCGTTTGCCTGTACGCTTTTCTGGCGGATTAGGGACAACCCAGCCTTCCTCAAAACCCTTTTCGATAATAGCTTCCTCAATGGTTTTAATTGTAACAGACTGTCCGATCAGGCCGACTGTACACGAACCTTCACATGGTGCAGGACAGACACGACCTGTAAATTCCGGGAAGTTATTTGTTTTGTGCAGCCGCTCTAGCGCTTCCTTCCACAAACCACGATATACGAGATTGTTCCATTCCGGAATGAGATTATGAACCGGGCAGCCTAAAGTTGCTCCCATGATATCCATCCCCGTATGACAATAAGGAGTTCCGCAGTCCATACAACGCGCCCCTTGGGTACGCAGCTCTTCTTCAGACATATGCTTATGGAATTCTTCCCAATCCTTTATACGCTCTGCCGGGTCCCGGTCTGTAGGAAGCTGTCGTGTGTATTCCATAAATCCAGTTGGTGTAGACATGTTACGTTCCCCCATCTCTTCGCTTATGAACCCCGATCATCCATTCAGAATTTAAGTCAAATTCGAATTTGTCTGCTTGTATTATGAAAGGGTCTGTTCTCGTTGAATTTGATTTATTGTATCACAATACAGCGTAAAAGTAATGAAAACTTATGCAACTTTTTGCATCAACACCAAAAGGATTTTTTATATGGTTTATTAATTTTTCAAATGAGTGGGGTCGGATACAGTCTATTCTTATTCCGTTTTCTCGTAAACAACAAAACGGTACTCATATGGATTTCTGTCATCCTTGATACCCGGAGTCTCACTAACTATATTCCAACCGTTCCAATCCAGCTCGGGGAACGTTGTGTCGCCTTCATAAGTCTCCTCAATCCGAGTCACAATCAGCCGATCGGCATGTGGCCAAAACAGTGCATAAATTTCTGCTCCTCCAATGACCATTAGCTCCTCCTGCTTTGCTAATTGGAGCCCTTCTTCCAGTGAATGAATCACTTCCGCACCTTCCACCCGATAACACTGATCTCGAGTTAAGACGACGTTACGTCGGTTTGGCAGGCTTTTTCCTCCAAAGGATTCCCACGTCTTGCGCCCCATGAGTACCGTTTTATTAATCGTCTGCTCTTTGAAAAAGGCCATGTCTCTAGGGAGGTGCCAGGGAAGTTTGTTATCCCGGCCAATCACACCATTTTGTGCCATAGCCCATATCATTGAAATGCCCATTTTTCCACCTCCTCTAATCAGATGGCGACAGGCGCCTTAATTCCTGGATGATACTCGTAATTTTCAAAAGCAAAATCGTCATAGGTATAATCAAAAATCGAATCCGGTTTGCGCAGAATTTTTAACTGAGGCAACGGATAAGGATCACGTTCCAGCTGTGTATGCACTTGTTGCATATGATTTGAATAAATATGCACATCGCCGCCTGACCATATAAATTCGCCGGGCTCCAAACCACACTGCTGTGCAACCATATGCGTAAGCAATGCATAACTCGCGATGTTGAACGGCAGCCCTAGAAAGGTATCCACAGAACGCATTGTTAGCATACAGGAAAGCTTTCCTCCAGCTACATAGAACTGAAATACAAAGTGACATGGCGGCAACTTCATGGATTCGATTTCCGCCACATTCCAAGCACTGACGATGTGTCGACGTGAGTCTGGATTGTTTTTAATAGCCTCTATGACATTCGCAATTTGATCAATATGTTGCCCGTTTGTTGTTTCCCACGAGCGCCATTGCGATCCATATACAGGCCCCAGATTCCCCTGCTCGTCCGCCCACTCATCCCAAATGGTAACTCCGTTCTCCTTGAGATAAGAAATGTTGGTATCTCCCCGCAAAAACCATAACAGCTCATGAATAACGGATTTCAAATGAACTCTTTTGGTGGTCACCAAGGGGAAGCCCTTGGCCAGATCAAAACGGAGTTGTCTTCCGAAAACAGATAGTGTACCCGTTCCTGTACGATCCTCTTTTTTTACTCCATTCTCTAAAATATCCTCCAGCAGTTCCAAATAGTTGCGCACGTTATTCCTCTCCTTTGAGCATGAATAAAAACCTGGCTGGCATCGCCAGATTCTAATCTTTAAAATTCTTTTTCTGCACCAATATCTATATTTAGTTTATCATGTACGGTGCTTCGTTGACCATGTACTGTGTGAATTTTCATAGTAGTCCTGAAAATCCTAAAGTTTGAAAAAAAAGAGACAAAGAGCGCAGATATAGCGCTCCTTGCCTCTCTTTGTCATGTATGAAAACCAAAAACGAGATAATGAAAAATGGTATTAGCGACGTGGTGCCAATGCATGGATCGGATGACCCAGCACGACTTCCGCTGCTTCCATAACGATTTCGCCCAATGTAGGGTGAGCATGAATAGTCAAGGAGATATCTTCGAGTGTAGCACCCATTTCAATCGCCAGACCCAGCTCAGCAATAAGGTTGGAGGCTTCCAGACCTACGATTTGCGTACCCAGTACCAGACCTGTGTCAGCGTCAGCTACGATTTTCACAAAACCTTCAGCAGCGTTCAGGGAAACCGCACGACCGTTTGCTCCATAAGAGAACTTGCCAACTTTGACATTGTAGCCTTTTTCTTTGGCTTCTGTCTCTGTGTAGCCTACGCTGGAGCATTCTGGATCTGTGAAAACGACAGCTGGCATACATTTGTAATCTACTACAGACGGCTCGCCTGCGATTGCTTCAGCAGCCACTTTACCTTCGTAAGAAGCTTTGTGTGCCAGAGCAAGACCAGCTACGATATCGCCGATTGCAAAGATGTGAGGAATGCTAGTACGTCCTTGGTGATCAACTTTCACCATTCCGCGCTCATCCAGTTCTACGCCGATCAGATCCAGACCCAGTTCACCGTCTGTGTTTGGACGACGTCCAACAGTTACAAGCAGATAATCAGCAGTTACTTCTTTGCTTTCGCCGTTAACGGAGAATTTCACCGTTACGTCTTTATCTGTTTGCTCTGCACTTTCCGCTTTAGCGCCAGTGAAGATTTCGATGCCAGTTTTCTTCATGCTTTTCGCAACGATTGAAGTCATATCTTTGTCGAAACCAGGAAGCACTGTATCCATACCTTCAATGATCGTTACTTTGGAACCGAATTTGGAGTACATTTGTCCAAGCTCTGCACCAATGTATCCACCACCGATTACGATCAGGCTTTTTGGAATTTCAGGCAGGTTCAATGCTTCTGTAGAAGACAGGATGCGTCCGCCAAATGGGAATGGTTTCAGTTCGATTGGACGGGAACCTGTTGCGATAATTGCATTTTTAAAACGGTAACGTGGTGATTCATGTTCGTTGAATACACGCGCTTCGTTTTCGTTGATGAACATGCACTCGCCATTGAAAACTTCAACTTTGTTGCCTTTGAGCAAGCCGCTTACGCCGCCTGTCATTTTTTTAACAACACCGTTTTTGAATTCTTGTGTTTTAGCAAAGTCTACTTTTACATTTTCAGCCGTAATACCGAAGGACTCGCCATGTTTAGCTGCTTCGTATTGGTGAGCTGCAGAGATCAAAGCTTTGGATGGAATACATCCACGATTCAGACAGACACCGCCCAGCTCAGATTTGTCAACGATCAATACGCTTTGTCCCAATTGTGCGGCACGGATGGCAGCTACATAGCCGCCAGGACCCGCACCGATAACCAATGTGTCAATATCCAGAGAAGCGTCTCCTACTACCATTGATTACACCTCCATAACAAGCAACTCAGGGTTAGCGAGCAGCTGTTTGATATAGTTCATGAAATTTTGAGCAGTTGCACCGTCAATAATACGGTGGTCAAAGCTCAAGGAAAGAGCCATTACTGGAGCGGCTACAATTTCACCGTTTTTCACGACTGCTTTTTCACTGATGCGGCCAGTACCCAAAATCGCAACTTCAGGGAAGTTAATGATTGGAGTAAAGAACATACCGCCTGCAGAACCGATGTTAGTGATGGAAATTGTACTTCCTCTCATTTCGTTCGCAGCCAATTTTCCATCACGACCGCGCACAGCCAGATCACGAATGGAATCAGCAATCATCCAGATACTCTTACGATCAGCATCTTTGATAACAGGAACGATCAAGCCGTTGTCTGTATCTGTAGCAATACCGATGTTGTAGTATTTTTTGTAGACAATTTCGTTTGCTTCTTCGTCGATTGTGGCATTCAGAGCCGGGAATTGACGGGAAGCAGCAACCAAAGCTTTTACGATGAATGGCAGGTATGTTACTTTTGTGCCTTTCTTCTCAGCAATTGGTTTGATACGAGTACGGAAAGCAACCAGTTCAGTTACATCTACTTCATCCATAATCGTAACGTGCGGAGCCGTATAAGCCGATTTAACCATAGCGTTGGAAATAGCCTTGCGGATACCTTTAAATGGTACGCGCTCTTCTTCAGCACGTGGATCTGCTGCTGGTGCGGATGCTGCTGCAGCTTTCGCTTCTTTCTTAGCAGGCTCTTGTGCTTTTGCAGCTTCTTTCGCTACTGGTGCAGCCGCTTGGCCTCCACCATTTTTGAAAGCTTCTACATCTTCTTTGGTGATTTTACCATTTTTGCCGGAGCCACTCACTTGAGCGATGTTTACACCTTGCTCACGAGCAAATTTGCGGACGCTAGGTGTAGCTAGTACATCTTTGTTAGAAGCAGCAGGAGTTGCAGCTGGTTTAGTGTTAGCTCCGCCTTGTGCAGCATCTTGTTCTTGTTTAGCAGCAGCTGGTGCTTCTTCTTGTTCAGGAAGTTCACCTTCTGCAGCGATTACAGCTACGACTTGACCTACGTTAAAGATGTCGCCGTCTTTGGCAAATACCTCTTGTACTGTGCCATTGACCGGACAAGGAACTTCAACTACAGCCTTATCGTTTTGTACTTCCATGATGATATCTTCATCTGTTACTTTGTCGCCGGGCTTGATGTGCATCTTGATGATTTCGCCTTCGTGAAGACCTTCACCCAGCTCTGGGAATTTATATTCAAATCTAGCTGTACCTGCAGCTCCGCTTTGTGCAGCAGCACTTGGCTCAGGGCTAGCAGCTGGTGCTTCTGGTGCTTCTTCTTGTTCAGGAAGTTCACCTTCTGCATCAATTACAGCTACGACTTGACCTACGTTAAAGATGTCACCGTCTTTGGCAAATACTTCTTGTACTGTACCATTAACCGGACAAGGAACTTCAACTACAGCCTTATCGTTTTGTACTTCCATGATGATATCTTCATCTGTTACTTTGTCGCCGGGCTTGATGTGCATCTTGATGATTTCGCCTTCGTGAAGACCTTCACCTAGCTCCGGGAATTTATATTCAAATTTAGCCACGTTTAAAACCTCCCAAATTTACGGTGTGCTTTAATTAAAATTCCAATACTTTATTAACCGCATCAATGATACGTGTTGGCGTTGGCAACCAAGTATCTTCAATTTGAGCAAAAGGATAAACGGTATCCGGGCCTGCTACACGCAGAACAGGTGCTTCCAGATGCAGGATTGCTTTTTCGTTAATTTGTGCAATAACTTCAGCAGCTACACCGGAGCTCTTTTGCGCTTCTTGAACCACGATAGCACGGTTGGTTTTTTGAATAGAAGCAACAACGGTATCAATGTCAATCGGGCTAATGGTACGCAAATCAATGATTTCCACTTTGATACCTTTTGTTTTTTCCAGCTCATCAGCAGCTTTAACCGAAGTGTGCACCATCATACCGTAAGTAATGATCGTCACATCGGAACCTTCACGAACTACGTTAGCTTTGCCCAGTTCAACTGTGTAATCATTCTCAGGAACTTCAGCGCGGAATGCATGATACAAGTTCAAATGCTCCATGAAAAATACTGGATCATTGTCGCGAATAGACGCGATCATAAGACCTTTTGCATCGTAAGGGTTGGAAGGAACAACAACCTTGATACCAGGTGTTTGAGCCAGAAGACCTTCCAAGGAATCTGTATGCAGCTCGGCTGCCTTAACACCGCCACCAAAAGGTGTACGGAATACGATTGGAGAATTGTAACGTCCACCGGAACGGTAGCGCATACGGGAAGCTTGAATTGCCATTTGATCGAGTGCTTCAAAGATAAAGCCTACGAACTGGATTTCAGCTACAGGGCGGAAGCCTTGGATACCTAGACCCACAGCAAGACCCCCGATTGCGGATTCCGCCAGCGGAGTATCGAATACACGTTCTTCGCCAAATTCTTTTTGCAGACCTTCTGTAGCGCGGAATACGCCACCTACATGACCTACGTCTTCACCGAAAAGCAGGACGTTAGGGTCGCGTTTCAACTCTACGCGCAGTGCGTCACGAATCGCTTCTTTCATGTTCATTTGTGCCATTTGCTTCATTTCCTCCTTAAACATTGACAGATCAATTTCAGTTCAGGTCAATCGAAAAGCAGACCGGATCGGGTTACCGCCCGGTCTCTTTCAAGTTCAATTATTTAAAATCAGCTTTTTGTTCTTCCAAGTGCTTTGGCGTTGTTTCGAACATGCTATCGATCAGGCCAGGAATTGTCATTTTCTCTGTTTTCTCGGCTTTTTTGATCTCTTCGTTCACTTTTGCCTTAGCTTCTTCTTTTACGCGAGCTGTATCTTCTTCACTCCAAAGACCTTTTTTCTCAAGGTATTTCGCAAAGCGGGCAATTGGATCTTTCGCATTCCATTCGCCCTCTTCTTCTTTAGAACGATATTTTGTTGCATCATCAGAAAGGGAATGCGGACGGAAACGGTACGTTACGGCTTCAATCAAAGTAGCACCTTCACCATTACGTCCACGCTCTGCAGCTTCTTGAACGGCTTTAATAACTGCAAGCACGTCCATGCCATCAATTTTCACGCCTTTAATACCAGCAGCTACTGCTTTATGAGCAATCGAAAGAGCAGCCGTTTGTTTTGAAAATGGAGTCGTGATCGCGTAACCATTGTTTTGCACAAAGAAAATAACTGGCAACTTGTATACACCAGCATAGTTCAGGCCTTCGTAGAAATCACCTTCGGAAGAACCGCCGTCACCTGTATATGTAATGGCGACTTGTTTTTGCTTTTTCAGTTTGTAACCCATAGCAATACCCATAGCATGCAAAATTTGTGCGCCAATGATGATTTGCGGCATCAGTACATTAACACCGTCCGGCACTTGGCCGCCGTGTTGATGACCACGGGAATACAAGAAAGCTTGGTATAATGGCAGGCCATGCCAAACGATTTGCGGAATATCGCGGTAGCCTGGAGCAATAAAGTCTTCTTTTTGGAGCGCATATTCACTACCAATCATGGTTGCTTCTTGTCCGGATACCGGAGCGTAGAAACCGAGACGTCCTTGACGACCTAAGTTAACGGCACGGTCATCCCAAGTACGTGTAAATACCATTCGATACATAATTTCTTTCAATTGATCATCTGTAAGTTTAGGCAACATATCTTTATTGATAATTTCACCATCCGGAGAAAGTACGGACAGCGCCTCAACTTCCTCTGTGTAAACTTCATAAGGAACCTTGCTCATTTTCTTCACCTCAACAAAAAAATTTGAATATCAAGTTCCGCTGTTATAGGATTATTATACACCTGTTATATCGCTCGCGTCAAAGATTTAGTTATTTTTTTTGAGTTTACCACATTTTTGTGTGTGTAACAGGGTATGTTTTTTACTATAACAGCTTAGTACATGATTGAAATTTTAAACATCTATTGCAATCAGGGTAATCTTAACTTATTGTGATCCCGAATGCAAAATAATACCCAAGAAAGGTGACGAAAAATGACGGATTCTCGGTATTTAAAACGAACCATCCTTAAAGACGAAGTAAACAGCCGCTTTCTTAGCGAGACCAGAACTCTCCGGATATATTTGCCGCCCGGCTATAATGAAATATTGAGCTACCCGGTCGTATACTGTCAGGACGGAGAAGAATTTTTCAATTTTGGCCGCATTGCAACTCACGCCAACCGCCTCATTCTGGATGAGGGCGTCGAACCCTTCATTATTGTAGGTGTGGAAGTGAATACCAAAATCAGAACTCAGGAGTACGCTCCCTTTGGCAATCGTTTTGAGGCGTATACCACCTGTTTTGCGGAAGAGATTATTCCCTATGTGGAGCAAAAGTATCCTATAAGAAAAGATGCAGCGTCCCGCATTTTGGCGGGGGATTCACTGGGAGGCAGTGTGTCTCTGCATTTGGCTTTGATGTATCCTCAGCTGTTCAACCGCATTATCAGCCTCTCAGGTGCTTACTATGAAGCTTCCCAGGAAATCATCGCCCGTGAGAAAGATCTGTCTCATTTGCGGGTGTGGATGACGGTTGGCCTTCAGGAAGATGCATTTGAGAGTGATACTGGCATTTACAACTTTGTAGAACTTAACCGTCAATGTGCAGATTTGCTGCGCGAACGGAACGCTGAAGTTTCTTACCGTGAAAAGGATGGCAAACATTTGTGGGGCTTTTGGCAAAACGAGTTGCCTGACGCGCTAATGTATTTTTTGGATCGCGCCTGAGTAAAAATTCTTCTATAGGGAATGGAGCATTGACCTACTAGGTCATAAAGCTCCTTCCTCATTTTTTAATGCAATTTGGTTGCGCTTTCAAAAAAGTATAACGAAAAACGGCAATTATTGCCGTCATCTTTCGTTCACATTATAGCTTTTCTTCTATGATCTTGTCCAGCAAGGCGTCGCACCCTGCGTCCATTAATCGATAGGTCTCTTCAAAATTCCCTGTAAAATACGGGTCGGGTACTTCTCTTAATTTTTCTTGAGGGAGCAAATCCATAAATTTTAGAATATCAGCCTCCGCCCCACCTGCAATCTTACGCATGTTTTGTTCATTGGAGTCATCCATGCACACAATATAATCAAACGCGTCAAAATCGCGGCCCGTTACTTGCCTCGCCTGTATGCCTTGTTCGCTGATTCCATGCAGCTTAAGTTGCTTTAGTGTTCCCTCATGCGGGGGATTTCCGATGTGCCAGTCGCCTGTCCCGGCCGAGTCTACCCCGATTTCTGCACCCAATC
Organism: Paenibacillus sp. FSL H8-0168; assembly: GCF_038592955.1. Taxonomy (NCBI): domain Bacteria; kingdom Bacillati; phylum Bacillota; class Bacilli; order Caryophanales; family Paenibacillaceae; genus Paenibacillus; species Paenibacillus sp. FSL H8-0168. The sequence goes on from NZ_CP151948.1 coordinate 3,206,105, forward strand.
CCCGTTCCTGCGCCTTATGTCTCAGTATCGCCTCCCCCATCGGAGAGCGGCAAATATTGCCCAAACATACAAACAAAACGTTAATCATTTCGTTCTCCTTCCTATTACACGTTACACTTCCTTTTTTCTGTTTCATTGTATCCGTGTCCTCCAAAATTGTGCAAGCCATATTTAACGCGGTATACTTAAAAACGATGGTATATATAGGATCGTATCAGAAAGAAAGGATGTTGATTATGACAAAAAAACGAGCGATTGTATTTTCAGGCGGTCGTCTTAATGAAGAAGATTTACATCAAATACAACCCGATGATTTTATTATAGGTGCAGATAAAGGTGCTCTTTTCCTGATCGAACACGGTATTACACCACATGTCTCTGTAGGAGATTTTGATTCGATCACACCAGAGGAAAAAGAAAAGGTAGAATTAGCAAGCCAACGTATGATTGCGTGTGATCCAGTACTTAAAGACTTAACAGATACTGAGCTTGCTTTGGAAATCGCTATGGACGAGCACGTAGATCATGTATTGTTGCTTGGTGTGACTGGCACCCGGATGGATCACACATTAGCTAATGTTCAAATATTGGTACGCGCAATGCAGCATCATATTAGCTGCGCTATTATGGACGCACATAATTATATTGAGCTCACCGGATCAACGCTTGAGATCCAGCCTATGGGCTATACATATACATCGCTGCTTCCTATGACTTCCGAAGTAACAGGTATACAACTGGAAGGATTTATGTATCCGCTACATAATGCCACCCTCAAAATGGGACAATCGCGTGCTGTCAGTAATAAGCTAACGGCTTCAAAAGGTACGATTTCCATCAAAAGCGGTCTACTACTCGTTATTCAAAGCAAGGATTAATTATGACATTGTTGTAACCATTGTTCAGATTGTTCTTTCACTCAAAACCCTTGATTAACAAGGGTTTTTCCGTTTATAGAGATCTATGAATCGATATATTTTTTACAAATTGTAATTTTTAATCGTTTTTTAATAATCGCTGTGTAAGTCTTGTCCCTCAAGCATTTGAGAGTTCTTTTCCAACTATTAGGCGGTTTCAAAACTGTTATACTCAACGCTGTCAGTTAGTTAGCAACTCAGCAAAATATTGCACAAATCAATTTCTGGAGGTACTTACAACATGAATATGCAGAAAATCATAAAAAAGGTAATTATAGCAGGGGTCGCAGCCACTATCGGCTTTGGTACTTTTGCAATTGAGGGAACAAATACGGCACAAGCTGCCACTACTACTTCAGTAGGCCAAAAAGTAATTAACTACGGTGAAAAATATATGGGAACTCCTTATAAGTTTGGAGCTTCCACGAGCACTACACGTAATTTTGACTGTTCTTCTTTCATGAAGCACATATTCAAGAAATACGGAGTGGATTTGCCACGTACTTCTGTTCAACAGTCTAAAGTCGGACATGCCGTATCCAAGTCCAATTTGAAAAAAGGTGACTTAGTGTTCTTTTCAAGCGGTAGCCGTGCCACAGGACGCAACATTACCCACGTAGCAGTCTATATGGGCGGGGGTAAAATTTTACACACTTACGGCGGACCTGGCGTGACCATCTCCGATTTGAACTCCGGCAACTGGAAAAGAACATACATTAAAGCACGCCGCGTGCTGTAGTATGAAACTCATTATGAAATAGCGAGCCGGGACGAAAGTTCCGGCTTTTTTTATATGCCTTATGCTATTCTGATACGGTTGGTGTTCTGAGTGAATAGCCAATTCCTCGTTCCGTACGGATCATTTTAAACTTATATCCTTTATCTACTTTAACCCTCAAATGTCTGATATAGACGTCTACTACGTTCGTATCAACGATATAATCATGTTTCCAAACATCCTTCAGAATTTGCTGTCTGCTACAAACTTGGTTAAGATGTATCGCCAGATGAAGCAAAAGATCAAATTCTTTCGGAGTTAATTCCAGCTTTTGTTCCCCTCTGCTCACCATTCTGCTTGCATTGTCTATATGTAAATCACCCGCCTCGATTGCCCTTTTCACATCACGTTCAATACCAAAAATCCGTAATAAATTAGCCACTCTAGCCTGAAAAACTCTAGGATAAAAGGGCAGGACGATCACATCATGTGCTCCTTGTTCAAAGCAGGAAACAATATGGTCCTCCTCATCTGATGAAGTCATAACAAATAGCGGGACATGAGGATGGTATTGCTGCAATGTGCGAAGTAAGCCATGTGAATCCGTCGGTTCATCTCCTATATTGAGTAGTAACAAATCCACAGGATTATGGGCTACATAAGAGCTTGCATCTGTCGTATTGCTAACATGAATCACCTGATAACCTGCCTGCTCCAATGGATGAACAAATACGGCAGACGCTTCATTTACATCCACAAGTAAAATTAACGGGCTCATCTTTTCACCCACCTGTTTTGGATATAGCATTACATATTGGATACGAACAAGTTTGTTATAAGCCATTAAAGCATATTAATATTATTGTAACAAAAAAGCAGAAAATCATTCTCCAAAAGAATGGCTTTCTGCTTTCATGGTTTAACCCAAATAGCGATGATACAGACTTCTTGCTTTTGCCACGTCCTTTGTCCCATGGATCAACGCTCTGCCATCTGCAAAAACAACCAAGCGATACTCGCTTGTACTAAAGGAAACCAAAAACGGATTCTGCTCTACTTTTCCTTCTCCCAAAGAAGCAAATCTATCTGCTATTTCTGCAAGATTCAGATGTGTCGGGTTTGCTGGTCTAATTTGAACGGTATCCCTACCGCACAAAACATCTGTCTTCTGCCGATGAGAGGCCGACAAGTAGGGATACGTCGGTTGGTTGCCGCAAGAAGGACAATTCTCCTTTTTAAGACTATCTACTGCTATCGTAACATACTCATTGTTCCACAAATCAAACGAAAGCAGCTTTCCTCTCAAATCTTCTGGATATCCACCAAGAAGTTTGAAAGCTTCCGTAGTTTGGTTAGCCGTGACCATCTGTACGGCCTGCGGAATAATCCCGGCGGTATCACAGGTTTCCCCACCAAACGGTACAGTTCCCAGCAGACAGTGAAGACAAGGCGTTTGACCCGGTAAGATGGTATAGGTTACACCATAGCTGCCCACACATCCCCCATAAATCCAAGGTATCCGATGCTTGAGTGCCATGTCGTTCATAAGAAGTCGGGTATCGAAATTATCGGTTGCATCCATCATGAGATCTACCCCCTGGATCAACTCTTCCAACTCTTCCACCCCAACATCCAGTACATGTCCGTGTATAACCGTTTCAGAATTAATATCCTTTAATCTTCGCTGAGCAGCTACTGCTTTGGGATATCTTTGCGCAGCATCACTTTCCTGAAAAAGCTGCTGGCGCTGCAAATTGCTCCATTCCACATAATCCCGGTCTACGAGGCTCACTGTACCTACGCCCCCACGAACGAGCGTTTCCGCAATACCTGTACCTAACGCTCCGGCACCTATGATTAGTACGTGGGAAGAAGCAAGCCGGCGTTGTCCTGTCGGTCCAAAGGGCGCGAATCTTTCCTGTCTGGAATAACGGTCACTTGGATGTGTTTCTCCTACACCGGATTTGTCAGTTACCTTCATGCCTGAACCATACCTTCTGTCGGACTGCTTGCTGAAGCGTAACGTTTTACAGGAATCATCCCCGCCTCAAAACCATACCTTCCAGCACGAACAGCCAGTTTCATGGCCTCGGCCATTTTTACTGGGTCCTTCGCTCCTGATACGGCTGTGTTCAACAAAACAGCATCTGCCCCTAACTGCATCGCCATTGCCGCGTCACCGGGTGAGCGAATACCCGCATCGACAATAACCGGAACCTCCGCCTGTTCAATAATTAGCTCTAATGAAAACGGATTGAGCAAACCATGTCCTGTACCAATCGGTGAAGCTCCAGGCATAACGGCGTGTACTCCAAGCTCTTGTAGCCTCTTTGCTAGAATCACATCGTCCGATATGTAGGGCAGCACGATAAAGCCTTCTTCTAACAGCTTATCACTAGCTTTCAACGTTTCAAAAGGGTCAGGGAGCAGTGTCTTGCTATCCCCAATGACTTCCACCTTAATCATATCGCACAGGCCGGAGGCTTTTGCCAATTTGGCAATACGAATCGCCTCCTCTGCTGTTGTAGCCCCTGCTGTGTTGGGAAGAAGTGTATACCGGCTCAAATCCAGCATATCGAGAAAATGCTGCTTATCCCGTTCCTCCAAGTTCAATCTCCGTACAGCAAACGTCAATATTTCCGTCTCAGCAGCCTCTACGGCTTGGGATTGGATATCCAGATCAGAGAATTTTCCTGTTCCCAACAACAACCTCGAGGTAAAAGATGCTTTTCCAATGGTTAACATAATCAACCGCCTCCCACAAAATGTACAATCTCTAGGCAATCTCCATCCTTCAGTACCGCTTCATCATGATCTTCACGGCTCAATATATGCCGATTCAGCTCCACCACTACGGTTTTCACCTTTACATCAAGCTCATGTAGCAATTGATTCACATGAGTGATTCGATTAGAAAAGGTCATGCTCTGGCCGTTAATCGTCAGCTTCATAAGCTTTTCTCCTTGAGGAGCTCAGAAGAAAAACTACTTATCCCAAGTTCTGCTGCACCAGCCCCGCTAAGCATAGCTGCCATCGCACGCCCGGTAGCATCACTCAGCAGGACACCGTTGCGATAATGCCCGACTGCAGCATATACGCCCTCGACCTCAGGAACAGTGCCTATAAAAGGGTAACCTGATGCAGCCTGCGGACGTAAGCCCGCCCAAGTGCGTATAAAAGAAGCTTCACGGACGCGCGGCAGCCAGGCAGAGGCACGTGCCAGCAAGCCCTTCAAGCCTCCTACGGTCACTTGTTCGTCATATTGATGCGGAAGGCTCGTTGCCCCAATCCAAAGCTCGTTATTCTGTTTAGGCACGAGGTAAATATCATCAGCATAAATGGTGTATTCTAATGGGTGATCCTTCAAGGAGACCGCTACTGCTTCGCCCTTGACCGGATAAAGTGGATATTCAAACCCAACCTGCGCCAGTAATTTCATGCTATCCAAGCCTCCAGCAATAATGACCTGATCGCAGGAAAAAAAGCCGCTATCTGTTCGGACACCGCAAACTCGACCATCCTGTATGACCAGTTGCTCTGCCCGTGTACCAGACCATACCGTTGCTCCCAGCACCGCAGCAGCACCTGCATAAGCACGACAAAGCTGGACAGGAGCCACTTGTGTCTCCTTTGAACGATATATTGCTCCGATCGCTTGTTCATCCAAACCTGGAATTCGTCGGGCCAATTCCCTCGCATCCCACCAGATAGGACAATCATACTCTCGCGTTTTAGCAGCTTTCCAGCGTTTTTGGCCTTCAGTTTCCGTACGGAAAGGGGTCACAAATCCTTCTGTACGGAATTCCACCGAAATACCCGACAAACGCTCCAGATCACAGACAAGCTCAGGGAATGCATCTCGACTTCTGCGAGCAAATCGTGCCAGCTCAGAGTCGGTGAACTCTTCACTTTCCGCTGCCAGCATTCCAACCGCTGCTCCTGAGGCTCCCTCACCCGGGATCAATCGTTCCAGCATGATCGTACTTCTTCCCTCCTTGGCCACATGATAAGCAATGGAACTGCCGATGACACCTCCACCTATGACCAAGCATTCAGCATGTCCTATCGCTCTTGCCTCTGTGTGTATCTTTAGCATTTGTTCCGTGTCTCCTCTCCATAAACCATTCTGCTTTCAGCTTGCCTCTACTCTCGTTTTCTCGCTACAGGCTGTGAACTACAAGATCTGCCATTCGCCTATATTCCATCGCAGCTGCAACGGGCGACTCAGCCTCCCATATACCAGACATCACCGCAATTCCGCTTGCTCCGGCCATATAAAGCTCCGGGATATGGTGCGGTTGTATGCCGCCCAGCGCGATCACCGGAATGTTCGACAGCCTGCAAATATGTTCAAGCTGAGCTAAACCCCGCGGTACAATACCGGGCTTACAATGGGTCTCATATACGTGACCATAAAGTACATAGTCTGCTCCTGCCTGCTCGGCAGTCTGCGCCTCCTCCAAGGAATGCACAGACACTCCACAGCGTGTACTCTTTGAAAGTAGGCCTTTCACATCCACAACAGGTAATCCATTAGCTGGTAGCTGGACGGTTCCAACCAAAGTAAGTAAAGCTACATCCACACGATCATTTACTACAATTTGTTGCAAAGGAACTTCCTGCTCCACCATGCTGCGAGTCAAAGAAAGCAATGCAGAGGCACCATTCTGTTTTAAACGTGCGTGTACATAATGAACATACGGACAAATCATAGCAGCCACTCGGGCGGCTTGTGCAATAGTGCCCTTTTCCATCGAAATTGCGTGTAATTCGATTTTGTCTTCACCTCACATTGGATTAAAGGATTTAAGCTTAGCAGCCACGTCTACCAGCAGTAATGAAAGGGGATTGTATGTGAATCCGTCTACGGAAGCTCGAACAACTTAAAATGAACGAAACGCAAAAAAACCACTTCCCCAAGGAAGTGGTTTAACGAACGTCCAATAATCGAACGGACCATGATATCCGTATACGTGTATCGTCCCACGCACAAACAAAATAAAGATGGTGTTGCCTTGTTTGTACGGCGCTCACTTCCCTACGCTGGCATAACCCAGATCAGGTGCAAAGGGTCCGAAATCCATTTATTCCGTCTCAGCCGCATGGGCGGCTCCCCTAGTGTGACTATTTTATTGTATAAGCTATAGATAGCTTAGCATATTTTCCTAATTCTGCAAACCCCACTTCGTGTGAAATATGCAGAACTGGATTTAACTGATTTTAGTTAACTTTACTTGACCACTCTTCCACATTCCACGTTTTGGTTACCCAATCCTCGTAAAAGTCCGGTTCGTGAGATACAAGCAATACCGTCCCTTTGTATTCCTTCAAGGCACGTTTCAGCTCATCCTTTGCTTTAACATCCAAGTGGTTGGTAGGCTCATCGAACAATACCCAGTTGCTTTCACGCATTAACAGTTTGCAAAGACGGACTTTAGCCTGTTCTCCACCACTAAGCGCAGATAGCGGACGTGTGATATGCTCATTTTTCAAACCGCAGCGCGCCAAATGCGCTCGTACTTCATGCTGGTTCAAATGCGGAAATTCATTCCACACGTCGTCAATCGGTGTAATTTTCTCTGCCTTTACTTCCTGCTCAAAATAAGCGGGCTGCAAAAAATCACCTTGATAGGTTTTTCCACTGATTGGCGGAATTTTTCCCAATATGGTTTTGAGCAATGTCGATTTACCGACACCGTTGTAGCCAACAATTGCAATTTTTTCGCCACGTTCAATCGTCATGGACATTTTAGGCAAAAGGGCATGTGTATAACCAATCTCAAAATCAATACCCTCAAATACCGTCTTTCCGCTTGCACGTGCCTCTTTGAATTGAAAGGTTGGTTTTGCGGCTTCTTCAGGCTTATCAATACGTTCGATCCGATCAAGCTGCTTTTCACGGCTCTTTGCTCGGCCTGAGGTAGAAGCACGCGCTTTATTACGCTGAATAAAATCTTCCTGTTTCTTAATAAAGTCCTGTTGCTTCTCATAAGCATCAATATGCTGAGCTTTGTTCAGATCCGCCATTTCAAGAAACTTTTCATAGTTAGCTGAATAACGGGTCATCTTGGCAAATTCAAGATGGTAAATAACATTAACGACCTGGTTCATAAACTCAGTATCATGTGAAATAAGAATAAAAGCATAGGGATAATCCTTCAAATAGCGCGTAAGCCATTCAATATGCTCTACATCCAAATAGTTGGTAGGCTCATCCAAGAGCAGGACATTCGGTTTTTCCAACAGCAACTTAGCAAGAAGCACCTTTGTCCGTTGCCCGCCACTAAGTGCAGATACATCCCGATCCAGTCCTATGGCCGACAGACCTAGTCCATTCGCCATTTCTTCAACCTTCACATCAATGAGGTAAAAATCCCCCATATCCAGTTGCTCCTGAATTTCACCCATCTGTTCCAGCAACACTTCCAACTCTTCAGGAGAAGCATCCCCCATTTTGTCAGTAATCTGCATCATTTCCTTTTCCAATTCCAACAAAGGAAGAAAAGCGTCTTTTAATACATCACGTACCGTTTTGCCCGGTGTCAGCTTGGTGTGCTGATCCAGATAACCGTAACGTACACGTGGAGTCCATTCCACTTTACCCTCATCCTTAAGCAATTTTCCAGTGAGAATGTTCATGAGTGTCGATTTACCAACACCATTAGCTCCTACCAAACCTACACGTTCCCCCGCAAGCAATCGAAAGGAAACATTTTTAAATAATGCGCGGTCCCCAAAGTTGTGGGATACATTTTCTACAGTCAATAAACTCATAAGCTGTTTTTGGCTCCTTATTGTCATCGGCGTTGCCGACTGTTCTTATTTCATATGCATTTCGTTTCTTTCAAAGCTTTATTGTAGCACATTCTGCAACCATATCGGAATATTGAAAACAGTGAATTTTAAGGTTTTTTGGTATGGATCTGCCTAAAAAAACAAAAACCACCCATGAGGGTGATTATTTTAAGCCGTTATAACATTTGTACTCAAAGTATCCCGCAGCTGCTGCAGACTTCTCATTCGTAAAACGTTCACTAGCTTTAAAGGGAGCTGGACATGAATCTCTATAAAAATACTTCATTCCAGTATCTAGTTCTATGCCACCGATAATGTCTTGCTTTCTGACGACTCTCCCACCACCAAATCCATAGTTATTGTAATACCTGTCTCCGACCGGAATGCCCTGGATAAACGCGATCAGACCCACATCATCTACCGTGTTGTACCACTCCTCTTGCGGAATGATCGGTAGTGTGAATGTATAGGATATGCCGTTACGTGCAGCTTTTTCGTTATGGACATTAATAATTCGCGCCAGGTCCTCTTGGACGCTGCCAACAATGGTGGAACGACGTATTTGTTCAAAAGTTTCTGAATTATTCAGTAAAGATATAGGAGTCTGATCCTGAAGTTCCTTTTGAAAGCCCTCCACCCACCTGTGATTCCGCGCATCGTATGCGTGTACATAATTATCCAAGGTGAACCCCACACTGTTGCCTACTGAATCAACATAGGCATATGGCTTTTTTTCGCTCCATTTGTGTCCAATAGCAGCTTGTCCATGCTCGTCTGTATAGACTTCTGAAGTGAACGCATAATAACCGTCATAATCCAGAATTACAATGACTGGTATGTAATCCAATAATGCACGTTGTGCTACTATATCCTCATCAATGCCTATATTAAGAAAAAGGGTGTGCAGGAACGTGTGCAGCGCTGCTTCTTTATCTACACGAAAAAACTTATCCGATCCGTATCCGGCCTCGCGTTCCTGACGTTCATTCTGTGAGAGCACGACCCCTGCATCCTGAACTGCGGTACGAAGAGCCGACGTATATTTCATTTCTAGCTGCTGCACATCACGCTGATTCTGCACCCGTAGGTCACTAACTACACCAAAGGGCAAGAACAAAAGTATAAATATGACTGCAAAATCAGTAATCTTCATTCAGAACCATGCCCCCGTAAGAAGCTGTAACTGCCGGCTTGCCGCTATTTGCCCCACCGAGAAGCCATGATTTGTACAAGTCCGCAGGAGTCCGATTCGTATTATGTAACCGGACCGTAAAATAATCCCCGGCCATCAAGGTATACCGACGTGTCTGATCTGATTTTGGCTGCTGATTGCCAGGAAACAGTACAGGCAAGATTTGCGGATTATAGTACCCATCATATACAGATTCATAATTGCCCAGAAAACTGTCTGGCTTCGCGGCATCTGCATAGTCCGGTACATACTTTTTGTGCATATGCTCCAAGTCAACTTCGTACGTATTGCCTGTCAATTCCAGATCACGCATAAAATCGTTATACATCGTCGGTGTAATGTAACCTTTGGTTCTTACCATATCAACAAAACGTACAGTTGAATGATATGTATTTAACCCGGATATATCATCCTGCCGTTCAGCAGCTTGAGCTGCGGGTACGATGTACAAAAGCAATACAGCGAGCAGCGCCCCCAACAACTTGGATATTGTTTGAACCACTTCAGTCTTCCCCCAATTTCTCAAAACGTACAGATGTTATGTCCCCATTCCCATTACGCTGTGGGTACATGGAATATAAAGAGGAAGCATCCAGGGTAGATACATCAGGCTCAAACGGTTCAGAATATACATCGTACTCTGTCCCGTCGACTTGAATCGAAATCCCCTCCTGTAAGTTCATGCGAATTGCCTGTATGACCTGAGTTCCTTTAATCCGTTCCGGCAATCCCACCCCAACAGTACGGGCTATTCGCCCTTCAGAATGCTCCTCTTGCTGTGATCTTAATTCCAGTGCACCATCCAGCTGGCTGGACAAGTCTGCTGCCGTTACACATGCGGTTATGAACAGAATAACTGACACACCAAGCAGCAGCATACTTGCAGCGTGATCAGACATACTCTCATCCCCCTTATGATTATTATCTTTGCTGTAGTGCTTAGGACTGGGTAAACAACAACCCACGGACAACGTTCGATTTGTCCTTTACGATTTCAGCCTTGAATTTGCCACTTGGATTTACGTATTCATTCTCTTTCTCATTAAGCGTATTCGTGATTTTCCCTGTCTTATCACTGCCACCATTCACTGCGCCATACTGTTCACTGTCTGGGCTAATGTTCAGAGCATTACCGTACCACTGGCCTGCCATATTTTTACCGGTTTTAATCTGAATGCCGAATTGATCCTTCCCCTGAAACTTCCGTAGCGCGTTGGTCACCTGGGAACCGCTAATCGTTGTGCCGTCATATACCGTAAAAGAGGCTTGAGACAATTCGGTCTGGATATCAGCAAAATTGTTTTGTGCCGTTTTAGTCGCCTCCTGGGCTGAAATAAACAGTATAACTACAATCGTAATTAGAGCGATGGTCAAAAATATCCCAGCGGCTACCTTTAAAGCTGTTGATGCGTTATTCATATTTTTTTCTCCTCAGCTTGTTATTTTGTATTAGTGATAATAGAACTTTCTTACTGAATTTTTTGTATTTGCTCATAATAGTTATCCATTTGAACAAAACTCATGCCGATCAACGGAATCACCAAATATAAAAAGATAAGACCATACATCGGGGCAAAGCCAATCATCCTTCCCCAGATAGCCTTGCTGTCTATTATTTTTTCATACTCCTGTTTTCTTTGTTCGAAATAGTAGGACATATGGGATTCCAAATCATCAAAGGCCTCTCGAATCGTAATTTTACCCAAAGACAAATGGAGCTTGTCCACTAGACGCTGAAACTCCGGCAAAGGTGCCTCTTCATTTAATAAGTCAAGAGCTGCCTCTGGCCCATGTTCATAATGAAGCAAACATTTTTGCAGAGGTCTTTTGAATATAACTGAAAATCTGTTCAGCCACTCCAATATTTCTTCGACAGACATTCGTTCCATAACCCGCAAAATGGAAATAACTGTTTGAAATTGATACACCTCGTGCCTCATATCCAACCGACGCATTTTTCGTTGCAAATATAATAAAAGCATAGGCATTTGATAGGCTACATACCCAACAATCAAACTAATCAGCACTTCCCACCACTTGATGTATTCATCATTCCAATCTTTCAGCTTTTGGAGAATACGCCGAGTATTTGTGGATAGCTGTTCAGGAGTAACAGTTCCATTGGCATTATGTTCTAAAGCAGCGTACGTTCGTTCGTATGTGCTGTCCGCTCTCATGTTCAGCAAATGCATGATTTTGCGATCAATCCCACTCTGCTTCAAAGCTTCTTTTTGCTCCATCGGACTTAAATGTCCAAACATTTGACCCGATTGTACCGGGGCGTGAAGGATATGCGTTTTCTCAGCTTCATGTAAAAAAAATATCGTACTAATACTTAGTACCAAACCTACGATAAAAAGAGCCATTCTGCGTATGTAGAGCCACTCCAGCTTTATCTCCGCACCACTTTCTTTTAATAGACGGGTTATTTGGAAATAAGAAGACATATGCTGACGCGGAATTAAAGAATCCACCACATTACGGATGATGGGAAAACGGTATAGCTTCTGTTCCCAAACCCTCCGTCCTCTACCCGCACGATATCCTGTTTCATCGGTCTGTTGAAGCTTCTGTAACAGAAAATAAGATACGATTATCACAATATAAACGGACAATTTCGTGATATAACCCAATTTTCCCTGATAAAACTCATCCATGGATGGAAAGCTGGATCTCGCCCATGTCTCGATTGGGGTGGTAAAGAAAACAGGTGCCAGTGCGATCACGTTTAGACTTTTTAATAGATAGTCCAGTTTATTTCTTCGCAGCAACTCCAACTGGATTTCGCGTGCGAGACTACCGAGCCCCTTCAAATAAATGGAGCCCCCCTCCTCAATCCGATCACCAAACTCCATTACCATATACGAGATACCGGCAAATGCTTTTAAAAATCGATTAGGAGCCGACTCATAGTATCTTTCCAATGCTTCGTGCGGATCAACATCTGTTAGCGCCTCATGGATGAGTCGTGCGTGTCTCCCAGCCTCTGCCTCCGCCAAATCGGCCGCTTCGGATATGGCTTCCTCCACCATACCGTGCTGATGGTAATAATGACGTACATTGGCGAATAATTCGATCATCTGTGCAAGTAGCCTTTTTTCCATCCGGCTAATGGCCATATCCAAAATAAGACTGTTGATTACCACTCCGCATAAAACAGCCAATATAGCAAACTCTATTCCTGGCTTCATCATGACCAGTACAACGCCACTGCAAGCAAAAGCCCCCCAGATGAACAGTGTCATCTTCATAGTCTGTAGGCGAAGCTTGTACTCATCGTAGGCATGCTGACCAGCTAGTCGCTTACGTACACTCGTGATGTATCCAGATAAGAAAGGGACCTTCATACACAGCGTATACAACTTATGCAGTAAGGCTTGCAGCTCACGTTGCAGTACCGCTTTTCCCTTGCGTCCTTCCTCCACAGAATAAATTCGTCCTCTGCGAACTGCATGACTATTGCGCTTATGCAACCCCCACAAAACTATATATAGAAGCGCAAAGCCCCCACCTGATATAAGTAAAATCCATAATAAAATTTCTTTAAGACTCATAGTCTTCCTCCCAATAGCGGGTCAAAAAACTGCGGAAATCTCTGGCATCCTTTACATTCATCTGCTCACACATTTCTTTTGCACTTTTGGCAGTTAAGGGCTCCATCGGTATATAGCTTCCGTTCCGATATTCCATAACGTGGCGATAACTATAGCTCGATGAAGCATTGGAGCCTGCATCTGTATGATCCGGGTCACGCGGCACACATTCTGTGATCCGTTCGATGTAGCGTCTCCCTTCCGCATCACGCTTGAGATGCACATCAAAGTTAATGACATGAACTACCTGTTCCTCAGCGATGCCTTCATGCTGAAATACTCCTGTTTTGAGCAATGAATTACGAAGTGAAAACACGAGATCACGAAATGTTTTGGCATGATGAGTAAAAATGGTGAACAGACTGGCAACCTGCGACATTTGTATCATCCAAGCAGCTACTTCATCACTTGCTACTTCGCCTAGTATATTGACGGTTCCATCTGTTTTTTTCTGCAAGTCAAGTCCTTGTTGTCCTGAAATATGGTCCGTTTCTCGAAAGGTAAGAATGTTACGGCGACTGTAAATGCTGCGTAGATGCAGTTCAAAGGCCATTTCCTGAACACGAAGCGTATACGAAGCATAAATATGCTTGACCATCGCCATTAACAACGTCGTCTTACCTGAACCCTGCGCGCCTGTAATAGCAGTAATCCGGCTACCTTTCATTAAATAAGAAAGTAACTGGATTGGAAAATCAGCATTTTGTCCCTTAATTAACTGTTCCAGTGATGCGCTTTGAATATCGAATTTACGAACAAAGAAAGCCCACGATTCTGAGAAAGGAGGACGCACTACCACTACCCGCGACCCATCCTTCATTTCGTTGACCTTATAACCATTCGCTTCGGAAAGCTGTCCCGGGTAATTGTATTTGTAAATATTTTGGCACACCCTTTTAAGTTCACGCTCAGATCCGAAGGAAAGGAACGAAAGATGGATCGTTTTACCTTTATAAAAAATCCATACGCTCTCATAACCATTGGCAGTAGGCGCAGATGTTTGTTCAAATACATACCCATCCGAAGGCCAGTCTGATGATGCAGGAATCCCACCTTCCGGCATACCACTGACGCCCCCACTTACACCGTCGATCCGCTGGTCACGAATATCATCAATGACGGAAAAGCCTTTGTAATGCTGATAAATGCGCTGGACAATAATATCCACTTTCTCCAAAAAGGAAAGAGGGCGGTACTCACAATCATAGATATAACGAATATCCTCTGCGGTAACGAGATAACTTCCATCTTCTTCACCTTGCTGTGAATACCTCATTTCGGCTAAGTCATAAGTATCCAATAAACGTGATAGTGCATCAGCGTCAAACTTCTGCTGGTATTGGTAAAATATAATTTCGAATTGATCCTGTATGCTAAACAACTCAGGTCTGGAGAATGGCATAACAGTATCGACGATTTTCTCGTTTAAGCCGTAACCGTTAATCAGAAGCTCAGCCATCAGATTTTTAACAAAACGTTTATCTCCAATGCTGCCATTGGCACAGTCCTTTAACGCCCTGCGTAGTTCCGCCCTTTGATGGATACGCCGTCTATATTCCTCTTCATGCAATCCGGCATCCGCCATCTGGCTATGACTCAGTTCATGAAGTGCATTTTTGATATACTCTATTAATGTTTCGAATGTGGCATCTTCGTTCTTTTTTTCTACCCGAAGGGTTGAATGTCGCGAGTGGAGATTCCCTCGATATTTAACAATAATCAGTACGATGCACATCAGTACTATGCAGGTAAGAATCAATCCGTTGATCATTTGAGCGGACAGCATTTAAGCGCCCCTCTCCAAAGCCTTGAGCCGAAGGTCGGACTCTGCCGCCTCCAGAATAGCTTTGATGATATGTCGTATACTCTGCGCCCACCCTACGGGCATAAAAAGCTTGCGGTGCTGCTCTTTTCCACTTCGTACCTCACGCTGCACATGGCCGATCACATCCCTGCGATTCCATGCGTCCATAAATCCGGTGCTATAAGGGACTGTATACAAAGCACCTTTGTAGCCATATCTCCTACGAATATTCGTTTCATTCGCTTGAGAATGCACATCATATTTCCCAAGTACTATTAATAAGGGCAATGATGAGTAGGTAGATAACGGAGACACGGATTCAAAATAAGCATCTAATTCTCGCATATTCTGAGTGAGTGAAAGAACGGCCAGTTTGGCTCGTGCACATGCTTCATGCTGTACAGCCCCCCACCCTGCTCCACTTCCTGCATCAATCAGCGTTAAATCATAATATTGATTCGCTGTATCTATTACTGCCCGTACAAGCCCTGGAGATAGTAACGGCGGTGCAGCTCCAAAGCTGGAGGTTCCCTCAAGTACATCCAAAGTATGTTCGAGTACAGGTGTCGTATAATTACGAATATTTTCTTTAGACAGTGTCCCTCGCAGAACTAAACGTGCGGCAGCATCCCAGCCCCCTTCCTGAAGCTGTAGGGTTGGATCGTCCATACCATACTCCTGTATAGGTAATCCTGATTCAATACCGGTATATCTACGACCTAAATGAGTCAATAATAGTCTTCCTCTATATAGATTTCCTATGGTAATTGCTATTGCTGCCGCCAAAGAGCTACTTCCACTAGCCCCCTTAATGGGGCTCCAAAACAAAATGGTACTCATGCTCTACTCCTTTCCGCACGTTTTAGCGCACGACGACTCACTTTTAATTCCCAACTCATCCATTCCCCAATACAACGGCATAATTCTTTCTTATACATTCTGGATAGCGGTTTTAGTAGTAGCTGTTTTTTATGCTCATTTTCCAGTTTCAGAGCAAGCAGCCCCTCATCCCATGGCAGAACATATGGCTCTTGCTGCCAAGAAGCCGGGAAATGGTTCATGTATTCCCACAGATACGGCTCCTCCACACCACAATCCACAGCCTGTAAAAATAGCTTGTGAAATACAAGATCTTTGGGGAATTCGGGTTGACTGAATAAATGCTCAAGCCAATTCTGTCCGTTGTGCATTAGCATACGGCTATAATCACTGACCCAAACTCGCAGTTCTGCCCCTTTCCAAACAGAAATTGGACAAAAATCAGGTAACTCTACATCCAAAATAACAATGTCATAAGCCTGCTCCGCCTTTTGATCAGTTATCATAACGGTATGCAGGTCTTCCCATGCTGTAAATCCAATTGCTACATCAAAACCACTAAACTGCGTAATGGGAAGTGGTTTGTCGAGCATCCCTATGCTATACCGATACTGTCCCCGCAGCGTAGCATCCACAAGCAGTACCTGTTGGCCGGAAGCTGCTAATATGCTGCTGATATATAACAAGGTATCGCTTTTGTCACAAAGCCCGGCAAATATCCACGTTTTCATACTTCCCTTCCTTTTCTCTCATTTATTTGGCATACGGATCAGAGCTTCCGCCCTGCGTCAGAATCTTTGTTTGTTCTTGATGATCCTGCTCATTCTCATATTCATTTCTTGTAGCATCAATCCCGCTTGCTGAGTTTTCTATAGTAGCACCCGCATGCTGAGCTGCAATTTCCTCACTCAGACTTCTTTCCACGGATGTTGAAATCACATTGTTTGACGAATTAATTGCATTTTCAAGCGAATCCCGCAGCTGCTTGGACAGCTTTTGTTCAGCAACGCGTATCAAATTCTGATCACTATTCATTAACGCTAACACCTGGGCATTAGGCGGATAGGTCGGGATTGCCTTGGGCTGAAATTGGGGATCGACATATGTTAGGGCATAGATAGATGCTTTATGCAGATAAGCATCAACAATCGCACTCGAAAGCGATAATATTTCCTGCTCATTCAAAGTGACCCAGACAATTGGACCTTCCAGTCGAGAAATCTTTTTCTTAGATAATAGAATGTAATCCTGCCCTGTTGGAAATTGAATGCGGATATCCACTTCGTCACCCGACTTGAGGCTGTTGGGCAATACTACCACCTTTAGCTCACGGTTGCGTAAATCTTTAGGTGTGGGCTCATCAGCAGTAATCATGGCCGATGTAAGCACAGATCCCTTTTTTAGCTCAATCTTGGCTGTGGTACCGGAAACCTCACTTTTATCTGTCAGCAAATTTGATGGGGCCTGAGAACCGGGAACTTTAATTCCCTTCAAATCATTAGATGCTATCTGTTCGCCTGGAGAAATGTCACGGACAACCGCCCAACCTTTTTTCGCGGTTCGTTGCTCCTGTTCATACACTTTCCATTTCTGCTCTGCCTCTACTTCAGCCTGTTTCCTGATCTCATCCATTTTATGGATATTAATCATGAGATAGCCAGCAAAGATAGTGCCAACAATCCCTGCGCCAATACAACCGGCGTATAGCTTTTGCTTACTGCTTTTTCTTAGCTTGGACACACAACTTCTCCCCTGCCTCTTTTTGATATATACCGTTCTATTTAGCGCTGTCGTTTAAGGAATCCGAAGCGTTTTTTCCGGGTATCTGGAATGACTCCGCGAAACAGCTCGTCCAGCACCTGATCCATCTCATCATCTCGTTCGAAGGGGTCTGAGTGGAACGGTAAAGCAAATACTTTATCGTGATCCAGCTCCTTACGAAGCCTGCGAACCGCCTCCGAGGTTGCCAATGGCAAGCAGTAATTCCATTTATGCTGTGGGTGGCGCTGAAGAGATCGGGCTAGCCCTGCTATATCCTGAACTCTCCATTCGGCCCCTGAGCCAACGACAAGCGGATAATCGGCTCTCAAGAATTCTTCCAGTCGTTCATTGTCCTGCCCACTCCCCAGGTCCAGTACGATAAATCTATAGGAACCACCCAACAAAGAAATGACATCCGCACGAGATGTTTGCCGCCAGTAGTGTACTCCATCAACTTCAAAACGCCGACTTGAACTCGATTGTCCAACGGATGTGCCTTCTACGACTTCTTGAAGTCGGGCAAATGCTTTGGCTGTGCTGTGCAGCTCAACCAAAGCTACGGAGCGGGTCCTTCGAGCCAGATAGTGGCTCACCGCAATTGCTGTATGAGTAGCACCGGAGCCGGCAGAGACACCCAATACAGCCACTACCCTTGTACCTGCATAATCCATTGAGGCATCATTAACGGATATTCCTTGTTGAGCAGGCTGAAAATCCGCACTGTGCCGCAGTTCTCCAATGACCTCCCCGGCAGATTGAAATCGTTCCTCAGGATGCTGACGCAGCAGTTTTCGAATCACCGGGATCAATTGGCGGGGCAATTCTCCGCGAATATACCCTTCTACTCCCGCAGTCCACTCGCTATATTTGCCTCCTGTACATAGATACAATAGCAGCGCTCCCAAACTGTATAAGTCTGAACGAGCATCTGTCTGACCTGCTCCATATTGCTCCGGGGCAGCGAAGCCCACTGTGCCCAGCTTTACCGTATCTTGATCCAGTTCAGCCTTATAGCTCCTCGCTATTCCAAAATCAATCAGTATAAATTCCATTTCCGGTGTCAGCATAATATTCGTCGGTTTCAGATCCCGGTAAATGACTGGCGGTTGACGGGCATGCAAATAATCCAACACATCTAGTACCTGCAAAGCGAATGGGACGATTTGCTCCTGTGGAATATAGCCTTCATAGCCCTTCATGTATGCTTCCAGCGTAATTCCTTCGATGTAATCCATGACCAGGTATACCGCACCAGATCGAGGATGCTCAAAAAAATCAACAATTCTCGGTAAACGTGGATGACTTAGCGAAATCAGCATCTCTGCCTCCGTACGTACAAGCTTCATCACTTGTGGCCCGGCAACCGACTCCTTCACCGCCCATTGCTTGCCTGGCAGTTTTAAATCCTCTGCCATGAACACGCGGCTCATTCCTCCCGAACCCAATGTGCGAACAATACGGTAACGCTCACCGACAATGGATCCGAATTCCAACTGTGATGGTTGCTTCATTATTCTCCTACCTCCTTTCTAAAGCAGACAACGCAAAAAAGGGAAAGCTGCCGCAAAATCAAATTTCCATGTCGCCATGAAAACCGTTTTCGCGGGATGCTTTCCCTTGATTTAAACACGATTATTATTTTTAAGGAACAATTTGGATTTATTATATAGCACACCTGTATCTATTGTAAAGTACTATTTTCCATACTTGATCATGTACAGGGTAATTTCATCTCGGTTATGGAATAGCTGCTTAGCTCGCTGAATCTGCATGCCGGACTCCTCAAATGAAGCAATTACATCATGAATGAGCGCCAAGGGCTTTTTATGCATTAGCTTGACCGTAACGATAGCAGTACCACCACTTCGCAAACTATATAGTAAATCAGTAACGAGCCTTGCCATTTGCTTAGGACTCCAGCTCATATCACAAACCAGCAGATCGAACGAATTCTCTTTAAATTTGACTTCACTTGCATTTTTACGCAAAAAAGTCAGATTGGCGTACTTCATCAGTGATGGCTCCATCTTTGCCGGATCAACCGCTGTAACTTTCAGTCCCCGCTCCAGTAAGAAGGAAGTCCATCCACCCGGTGCTGCCCCAATATCCAGTCCCTGACGGAAAGCGCCAAAATCTATGCCGAACGTTGCTTCTGCTTCCAATAGCTTGAATTTGGCACGAGAAATTTGTCCATCTTCTTTTTGAAAACGAACCGCGCCTCCGCTCCAATCCGATAGGTTATCCTCAGGACGTGATACACCTGCATACCACGTATCTGTATCTGCAAAAACGGACACAATAAGATCGGCGCCTTGTACTGTCTGCTCCATAGGTAGATCACTTATTTGTTCACTCAAAGCCTGCTTGAGCGCACCTGCGCTTTCAGTCCAACTGCTATTAGATCCTTTGCGCACTTGTAAAGAAACACGTTGATCCATCAGTTCCTTGCGGTTACGGATGAATGCAACCAGCCGTTCCTGCACCTGAACCAGGTCCGTTCCTTCTTCCTGAAAATGAACTGGAAACAAGTGACGTAAAAACATCGGCGGCTGAGCTGTAATTGTCCTCATTGCCTCAATTTCTTCCGCAGGTAATGTAGCCAGAAAAATTTCACCAGGTAAAAGCATCGTGCTTTTTACAGAGCCAAATAATCTTCTAAGCTCCTCTTGAGCATAGGGTGCAAAACCGTGATTGGCCGTACAAACAAATCTTGATGATGACAAAGTAGATTCACTTTGTTCATCTGTACTCATATATAGTTCCTCCAAAATAACATTACCCTCCAGTGCACACCCGAATCCAGGGACGTTCTCCATCCCAATCCAGCTCAACCGGAACTTCATATGTGTGCATAATCAATTCTTTCGTTAAAACTTCTTTTTTCGGTCCAGCTGCTGCGACCTTACCATCACGAATCAATGCAACATGCGTAAAGAGAGGGACAATCTCCTCAATGTGGTGAGTCACATAAACCACTGATAAGTCTCGCTTGCGGAGCCGATCAATCTCGACCAGCATTTTTTCCCGCTCAAATAGATCCAACCCGGCACAAGGCTCGTCCATAATCAGCAGACGAGGTTCTGCCATCAGTGAGCGGGCCAGCATCACCTTTTTACGTTCTCCTTGAGATAACGTCCCCAGTGGGTGATGAATCAAGTCGCCTAAATTCATACCCTCCAGCAAAGATATGGCCTTTTCTTTTGCCTCTGTCGGAATTTCCTGATAAAAGCGCAAAAAAGCATACGCACCTGTAGCGACAACTTCCCAAACGGGATCTTTTAGCGCCAGCTTTTCCAACAAGGTCTGGCTGATATATCCGATTTGCTTGCGAACTTCCCGCACATCACATTGACCATACATTTGCCCAAGCACTTTAACCGTTCCATGACTTGGAAACATATATCCTGTCATCATTTCCAGCAATGTTGTTTTACCGGAACCATTGCGACCCAGAATAGCCCAATGTTCACCTTCTCGTATGTCCAGGCTTACATTGTCCAAAATCCGTCTTTCTTCCCGCTGCAACGTAATGCTCTTCATGGATATCATTCCATCACGCTCCTTATTTTGCTCAGCAAGTGTTCTACAGATTCCATTTTGTAGATGATTTCAGGATTTTTGTCTTCACCATTATATATAAGAAGCGCGGGAACGCTGGATATCCGGTACTCCTGTACCAGTTCAGGAATATAGTTAATGTTGCTCTGCACCACTGCTTCTTCAGGGAGCAAATGCTCTGCTACCTCCAGCATTTTACGGGCAGCCGCGCATGTTCCGCACATGGGAGTGTACACAAACAAAGCCAGCTTGCATCCCTCCCATATGGCACGGCGCGCCTCTTTTTGTCCGATCTCTTTCATCGTTCAGACCCTTTTCTGATCTCTCGCATACGCTCTTCGGGTATGGGCCCGTTATGCACGGTGACTCCCTCTGGCTTATTCGCATAGAGTAGCTCATACATGGCTCGCCGCCCCTCTGGACTGGAGGAATGCAAGTAAATTTCACGCGGATATAACCGTTTCCCTGCGATAGCAGCAGCCACATCCTTTCCCGTAGGCTGACCTGGACCCAAATCATAATCTAGCGATAGTATTGAAATAGGGTATTCATGAAGTAGCAGCAGACACTCATCCGCATCTCTTGCCAGCTTAAAGCCCGGAGGACAAGGCCGATAATCGTCCATAAACAAATACATCAACTTCTCCTCCTTTTTCCCATAAATGCAAGCTCACAAGCCTCAAAGATAGTTATTATCAATCAGACCGATTTACTCCCAGCTTAGAATCATTTGAATATCCTCCTGATGTGTCCCATCAGGTCCCGTCTCACTCTCCAAAACGATAGGAATACCTCTTACAGCCTCCTGATTTGTCATCCAACGCATACCCTCAGTACCAATGTAGCCTTGACCCACACGGGCGTGTCTGTCTTTTTTAGAGCCATACGGGTATTTAGAATCGTTCAAATGAACTCCGCACAGAGCTGACCAATAGCCGAGACGATCTCCTTTTTCGATCAAAGCCTCGTCCATTCCACCGTTCCACAATCCCGCTGCATATGCATGACAAGTGTCTAAGCAAAAGCCGATACTGTCAGGATACCGGCACAGCTGACGGATCTGTACCATTTCCTCAAGCGTGGTTCCCATGGGTCCATGATCTCCCGCCTGATTTTCGATCAATATTTTAGCATTTCCCAGCCAGCCTTCCAGCACATCATTAAAACAGTTAATGATATTACGGTAGCCCTCTAGAGGGTCTAACGAATGCATATGACCAAAATGAACGACAATCCCTTTTGACCCACAGGCTTCAGCAATATCCAGATCATTGCGTAATGAAGCAATCGTCAGCTCATAAAGTTCCTGACCACGCTCGGACCCATGAGCCGGATTAACGGGATATGGTGAATGAGCAATGGATTGAAGCTGGTGCTCTAAACAGTAAGCGTTGCAAGCAGCAGCATCAGTAGCACTCCATTCCTTAAGCCTAAGACTACGAGGATTTTTCGGGAAATATTGAAATGAACGTCCCCCCTGCTCTCGCGCACGCATAGCGGCTTTGGAAAAGCCACCACGCGTACTCACATGGGAGCCGATGAGCAATTTAGGCATCATGCTGCTGTACCGGGCAATAAAATGCTTTTTTCCCCGCCAGTTCAACCCTTACAATTTTCCCGCCACTTGGAGATTCTTCTCCTTCGCGGTCATATACTCGACACTGATGATCAAATCCACCTGTTAGCGTGTCCCCCTCCATTAGAGGCATTTCCATGTACCCGCCTTCCGCTGTAGCTTCACGTAGTACGGATTGAGTGGCATGATATAGCTTTTCCACTTTTTCTGGCGACTGCACAATGTTCTGTACTTTGGAACCCGGTGTAAATCCGGCGATATAAGCAATTTCGTCTGAATAACAATTGCCAATACCCGAAAAAATGTGCTGATTCACCAGCGTTGTTTTCAAAATCCCCCGGCGTCCCTTCAGCCGTGCTGTAAACTTTTCCAACGTCATGCGACGGTCTAACGGATCAGGTCCCAGGTCTGACAAAGCTTCTTCTGTTTCTTTAGCCGTTAGCAGGTGTAGATAACCTAAGCGCAGTCCGATAAAATAAAGCTTTACTCCACTAAAATCTAATTCGATTTGAACTGTACGATCTGGACGCTGCTCCTCCGTTCCCAGATATAATAGTCCTCCGAGCATCAGATGAAGTACGAGCCGCCCGCCCGTGTTTAAATGAAAAATCAAATGCTTGCCTCGACGCTCTAAATATACAACGGTCGTTCCCAGCAATTGCTTCTCAAACGTTTCCACTTCAGTATTAATGGACTTTTCACGGCTAACCGTAACTCCAGTAATCGGAATGTCCAAAATTTGTTTTGATAATAAGATTCTGTAGTTTTCCATTTCAGGAAGTTCCGGCATAACAACATCTTTCCTTTCGTAGCTACATAGCTTTTAATTCTCGCAAGTTTTGTAAGACATATACTTTCTATTATTTCAGCTCTTCTTTCATCCAGTCCTGCAGTTCAGCGAGATTGTCAAACATCAGGTCAGGTTTCACTCCAACGGTACGCACATGCTCGTCCATATTAGCGCGGGTCGTCACGCCCGACAGGATCAGAGCTGTTTTACAACCTGCTGCTGCACCTGCCGCAATATCTGTAAGCATATTATCGCCCACAACCAGAGCTTCATCCGCCCTAATGTTTAAGCGGTTCAGCGCATAGTTCATCAATACGCTTGAAGGCTTGCCGATGACAATAGGCTTTACCTGTGAAGCCGCTTCAATTGCAGCTCCAATCGTACCTGCACCTGGCGTTAGCCCATCATGTGAAGGCAATTGGAGATCCGGGTTTGTCAAAATAAAAGTTGCTCCTTCCCGAATCCAACGCATGGCAGCGGCCAGCGCATCATATGTAAATTGACGATCTATCCCCTGCACCACATAATCAGGATGGTTCTCAACAAGCTGCAAACCGGCTCCTGTGAGTGCATCGCGTAATCCTGTTTCACCAATACAATATACACGAGCTCCAGGACTTTGCTGTGCAACATATTGTGCAGCTGCTAACGCCGAAGTATATACTTCATGGCTGGCCGCTTCAATTCCCATACCAATCAAATGCTCAGCCACCGAATCGGGTGTACGTGAAGCATTGTTTGTAACATAAGCATAAGGTATCTGGTCTGTACGCAATCGGGATATGAACAGATCCGCACCCTTGATCATCCGATTTCCATGATAAAGTGTTCCATCCAGATCAATTAGTAACGATTTTATCGCAATCCCCTCCCCCACTTCAAATCCATTCACATCTTAGCATTAAAAATTATAATTCATCCCATGAACTATGTTCTCCTTCTTATTTAACCACCTTAATTATTCAGGTCATAAAATAATCGGCCGTCTCTATTCATCTCATCTATCTTAAGTCAAAAATGCGTATGAAGTCCATGAATTGCTGGTAAACCGTCCAAAATAGTGCCATTCCTCGCTAAAACCCGTCGCTTTCACATGACATAAGTTCACTTCTTCGTCGAAATCCATCGAAGGCGCTATTTCCTCAAAGGAAATCTCCTGTATTTCCTGGTCATGCTCAAGAAGTATAATCCTTTAAATTCGATATATAGAAACTCGAATATGACACGCCTCCATATGTGGTAGAACAAATTCATCCCCCACCACCCTGCACGGGTTCTCATCTCTTGTCGCATCCTGCGCTTTCCCGGAAAATAATTTCGGTGAAAAACAAAGGCACCGAGGCAAGCCCCGGCACCCATGCACATATCTTCTCCAATCGTTTATTAACCGATATCGGGTACCGGTAACAACACATGCTGCTCCGCAAGCAATGAATTAGGAAATATGCTTTGCGCTTCCTCCAGCAATGGCTGAAGCTGCTCCTGATCTTTATACCTAGAACTAAAATGCGTCATGATTAACTGACCCGCACCTGCGGCTTTTGCAGCTTCCGCTGCCTGAAGCGCTGTACTATGATGATACTCGTAAGCTGTATCTGCCAGTTCATGCAGAAAAGTGGCTTCATGAACGACGACAGTTGCATCTTGAGCCAGCACTACCGTATTCGGACAAGGTCTCGTATCCCCTAAAATCGTGATGATACGCCCTTTTTTCGGCGAACCCAGTACATCCTGAGGATGCAAAATAACTCCACCCTCTACCTCCACGCTTTCCCCACGCTTTAACTTACCGTACACCGGGCCAGGCTTAATACCATATCGCTCCAACAGCTCTTGGTTAAGCTTACCGGGCTTATCCATCTCTACAACTCGGTAGCCATAGCTGTCAATCCGATGATCCAGCAAAGCTGACTCTACCCGGAATTGTCCGTCATCAAACAGAACCCCGCCCGTATGCTCCACAATATGTAGTTGGTAATTGATACGCGATTGGCTGATCCCTAAAGATAGCTCTATATATTGCTGGATTCCAGGCGGCCCATATACCGTCAGTGGTGTCGTTCCCCCTTGATACGCTCTGCTCGACAGCAGTCCCGGCAGACCAAAAAGATGATCCCCATGCAAATGGGTGATAAATATTTTTTCAAGTCTGCTTAGTTTGAGCGGCGAACGCAATACCTCTTGTTGAGTGCCTTCGCCGCAGTCGAACAGCCACATGCTTCTTCGTTCTTCCAGCAAACGAAGAGCGATGGACGTTACATTTCGCTGAATCGTAGGCACCCCTGCATTTGTACCGAGAAAATAAAATTCCATAACATTAACCTTCTTCCTGCTGACCAGCAAAAAACCTCCGAAGCTCGGAGGGTATTTGCTATCCCATCTGATAAAGGTGTTAAACCTTTTCGACGTTAAAATACTGCGCCTGAGGGTGGCTGAACACCATGGCTGATACAGAAGCCTCCGGTTCCATCATAAACCCTTCCGTCAGCTCAACGCCAATATCCTCAGGTTTTAACAACTGGAACAACGGCCCCTGATCCTCTAGATCTGGACATGCCGGATAGCCAAAGGATACCCGAATGCCTTGATATCTGGCACCGTGTCGCTGTTTCATTGTCATATCGGCAGGGTCCGGGAACCCCCAGCTATCCCTGATAATATGGTGAAGCCGTTCCGCTAACCCTTCTGCTACTTCGAGTGCTACCGCTTGAAGTGCATGCGAGCGCAGATAATCTCCTTTATCTTTCCACTGGGTAGATATCTGCTGAATCCCATGACCAGCTGTAACGACCATGAAACCTACATAGTCCATAACCCCGGATTCCACTGATTTCAAGAAATCAGCCAGACATAGATAAGGCTCTACCTGCTGGCGCGGGAATGTAAATGTGTGCAGTACCTTGCTCACATCCGACGGATCATAGATCAGAATTTGATCTCCTTGGGACTGCGCTGGAAAGAACCGATACATAGCATGTGCCTGGATGATTCCGTCTGTCACAGCTTCAAACATGATGCTGTCCACGGTTTCCTTCAACTGAATCGCTTTCGGATCTTCCGAAGCCAGCAGCTGTTCAACATTGCCTTTTAAACCAAGATGATGCCCCATTAGCATCTGCATATTCACGTAAGGCAAAATATAATTCAGTGGATAGTTGCGTAGTACATGGCGATCCGTATCTGGTGGAATATAAACGGGCAAATCCTGAGCAATATTAGAGCGCACAGCTCGAGTGAGCTTAGGGAGCGGCTTGGCTTCCACGACGATTGCCGCTTCCGCCTCCCGCTCAGCCTCCATGTCCTCAGCCATTTTTTTGCGGGACTCAGGATTCATAAGCTTATTGGCAATATCCAGACCATCCATAGCATCCTTTGCATAGGCAACCAGACCATCATACTCAGGACGGATACGATTTTTAGTGAACTTACGTGTTAAAGCAGCTCCACCCACCATTATTGGAATATCAATATTCGCATTTTTTAAATCCTGTGCGGTCAGCACCATTTGTTGTGCCGATTTAACAAGCAGTCCGGATAAGCCAATCATATCGGCCTTTTCTTCACGGTAAGCTTCAATAATGCGTTCTGGTGGTACTTTTATACCCAGATTCACGATATGGTAACCATTGTTGGATAGAATAATCTCCACCAGATTCTTACCAATGTCATGCACATCACCTTTGACTGTAGCCAACAAAATCTTACCTTTTACTGAGGATTCATTCTTCTCCATGAACGGCTCTAAATAGGCTACGGACGCCTTCATCACTTCAGCGCTTTGCAGAACCTCTGCAACAATCAGTTCGTTATTGTTAAACAGTCGTCCTACTTCCTCCATCCCCTTCATCAGCGGGCCATTAATAATTTCCAGCGAAGAATATTTCACGAGCGCCTGCTCCAGATCCGGAATGAGTCCCTCCTTACTTCCCTCGACTACATAGGAAGCCAGTCGTTCTTCGAGCGAAAGGTTTGATATCTTTTCTTTTTTCTCCACTTTCTTGTTACGGAAAGCTGCTACAAAAGCGGATAAAGTATCGTCATTTGTTTTATAGATCAAGTCTTCCGCAAGTTTCCGCTCATGCTCTGGAATGGATGCATAACGTTCAAGCTTCTCAGTGTTTACAATCGCATAGTCCAGACCTGCTTTGGTGCATTCATATAAATAGACGGAATTGAGCACTTCACGACCCGCTTCCGGCAAACCAAAAGATACGTTACTGATGCCCAGGATGGTATGTACCCCGGGAAGCGCTTCTTTAATAATGCGAATGCCCTCAATCGTTTCCTTAGCTGAACCGATATATTGCTCATCACCTGTTCCTACTGGAAATACGAGCGTATCAAAAATTAGATCCTCCGCTGCCAAACCGTAACGGTTCACCAACAGATCATAAGAACGTTTAGCTACCTCAAGCTTATCCTCACGTGAAATAGCCTGTCCGCGTTCATCAATGGTTCCAACAACAACAGCGGCGCCGTACTTATGAATAAGAGGAGCCATTTTCTCAAATTTCTCTTCACCATCCTCCAAATTAATGGAGTTAATAATCGCCTTACCTTGCGAATATTGAAGTGCTTTATCAATGACTTTAATATCCGTGGTATCAATCACCAAAGGTACTTTTACCTTGTTTACAACCAATTTCAAAAACGCTTCCATATCCGTCATTTCATCGCGATCCGGGTCCTGCACACAAATATCAATGACATGCGCTCCGCTTTTTACCTGAGCGCGGGCAATTTCAGATGCCTCTTCATATTTGCCTTCCACGATCAAACGCTTGAATTTGCGGGAGCCCAGAACATTCGTTCGTTCACCAACCATATACGGACGATTGTCCTGTTCAATATATACAGGCTCAATGCCTGATACGGCAGGAGGATGATGACCTACCAGCGGACGCGGCTCAAACTGAGCCATACTTTCACTCATAACTCGAATGTGCTCAGGCGTGGTACCACAACAACCCCCAGCAATATTCAGCCAGCCTTTTTCAGCGAAAGCAGCCATTTTACGTGCTAATGAATCAGGCGATTCATGGTATTGGCCATTTTCATCGGGCAAGCCCGCATTTGGATAACAGCTAATAGCTGCAGAGGACATTTCAGACAGAGAGCGAATATGATCACGCATAAACTCTGGACCTGTAGCACAATTCAACCCAATCGAAATTGGATGTAAATGTTCCAGCGATATGCAAAAGGATTCGATATTTTGTCCGGCCAACGTCGTTCCCATAGGCTCAATCGTGCCTGAAATCATTAGTGGAAGCTCGATACCTGTCTGCTCAAAAGCCTGCCGAATTCCGATGCTTCCAGCTTTGACGTTAAGCGTATCCTGTGAGGTCTCCAAAAGGAGTACATCCACGCCGCCTTCAATAAGCGCCAAAGCCTGCTCTTGATAGCTTTCAATCAGCTCAGCAAATGTAACACCACCTGTGACAGACAAGGTTTTCGTGGTTGGGCCCATAGCTCCTACTACAAAACGAGGCTTGTCCGCAGTGCTGTATTTATCCACCGCGTTACGCGCCAGTTTGGCTGCCACCAGATTAATTTCACGGGCACGTTCTGGTATATCGTAATCCGCCAAAACGACGGATGTTGCTCCAAATGTATTCGTTTCAATTAGGTCTGCTCCGGCCTTCAAGTAGGCTTCATGAATGCCTTGAATGACATCCGGTCTCGTTAAGACCAGCATTTCATTACAGCCCTCCAGCTCTTCCCCACCAAAATCATCGGGGGAAAGGTCTTCCTGTTGAATCATGGTGCCCATGGCCCCATCAAGAAGGAGTATTCTTCGTTGTAATGCATCCTGCAAGCTAACTTTATCCAAATTTCTTCACCCCCGCAAAACGTTAAATCCTAGTTTAGCAGAAACCGTATCATTTAGATAGATTGAAGTAAAAACATACGTTTTATACAGGTTGTTCTTTGTAAAAACGACTTCTCTAATCCATTTTTATAGTTTGTAGCATTACAGAACGTACTTAACCCTGACCCTTTAGCTATAGTCATTTGCATTATAAAATGTTGAAATCCTGTATTGTACAACGTTTCAAGACATGGTATTCTTTATACAACATTAATCCAAGTGGAAAAGAGGGAATAAGCATATGGCCGAAATCTTAATACGTAATACGAACGAGCGAATTAGCGGTGAAGAACAAGTACGTGAATTTCTGGAGAGTCACGAGATATTGTATGAACATTGGGATACTTCCAAATTGTCCGGGGAGCTGCAAGAGAACTTTACCTTAACAGATGATCAAAAGGCCGCTGTTCTCAAAACATTTGAACCCGAAATCAAGGATTTAGCCGCACGTCGCGGATATAAAATATGGGACGTTATCACTTTATCTGAAGCAACGCCGAATTTAGACGAGCTGCTGGCCAAGTTTGAGCAAATTCACACCCACACCGAGGATGAAATCCGTGCCATTGTCGCTGGTAAAGGCATCTTCATCATTAAAGGCCCTGAAGAGATCGGCTATTTTAACGTAGAGCTTTCACCGGGGGACGTTATCTCCGTACCTGAAAATATACCTCACTTCTTCACTTTAATGGAGAATCAAAAGATCGTCGCAATCCGATTGTTCATCGAAGAAAATGGCTGGATTGCCGAACCGTATGAAGACCCAACCTTCATTAAAGCATAATTACGAATTTATCCTTGTGTGAATAAAAAACTCCCTCTGCTCTGTAACAATCGAGCGAAGGGAGTTTTTTTAATACTCGTTTCTAAAGACTATGGATTTCTTACTTTAACGATTGAATAATTCCGTCCAATTCAGACAGATGCTTGATTTCGAACTTGGGCTTGATCTCTGTGGTATTGGTTTTAGCGTTCCGGTTCACCCACACCGAGTGTACACCTGCTGCCAACGCTCCTTGAATATCAGTCGTCAGCTTATCTCCTACCATTAAAGCATGTTCAGGCTCAATACCAAGAAGCCCCAAAGCATGCTGGAATATAGACGGATCAGGCTTGCCTCGACCAAATGAACCTGAAATGACAACATGATCAAAAAAAGGAGCTAATTGAGGAACTCCATCCAGTTTCTCCTGTTGTAGATCAGGGGAGCCATTTGTCAGCAATAACAGTTTGTAATGTCCCTTCAATTGTTCTAGAATCTCAAACGTTTCTTCATATACATGTGGACGCGCGCGTCTTTCCGAAGCAAATTGGATAGCCAGCTTTTCCGCCAACTTCTCATTATCTATCCCGAGTTGCAGGAGTCCTCTACGCCATGATTCCTTTCGATAAACAGGGGCCAACTGTTCCAATTGGCGGAATTCAGGTTGCTCACCTGCTGTAAAATTCGCCCACAATCCTTCAAACGGGTTAATGCCGATCATTTGAGTAAAACTAAAGGTTTCATAGGATTCATACAAAGCGCGTGCTTCCTTACGTACCGCTTCCTCCAGAGTTTTCGGATCAACGCCTGCTTCACGTGAGCCTGTTTGGCACGCTGCATCAAATGCCTCTTCTACACTACGTTCATCCCATAAAAGGGTATCATCAAGATCAAACATTACCGCCTGAATCGTCATCTGAATTATCCACTCTCTTTCCACAGTATATGTACACCTATTTGCTCGGTTAAGTATTTGAATCGTTATGTGTGCCCATATTAAGCAAGCGGCCGCAGCATGTTATATGAAATAACATCATACGGCCTTTATTAAAGAGCTACAGGCTAAATCAGTTATTTCTTGTCCACCTGTATCTGATTGGATAGCGCAAACTTCTCAAGTCGCTCTGCAATGGCATCCGTGTCATAGCGACCTAATGATTTTGTGAAAATGAAATTACCGCCCTTACCTTTTCTTTCAACGGTTACGTAACCCTTTTCAATCTTGATGGCTTTCATGTCCCCAGCCGTCATTGGACGTTCTCTACCACCTTTCAGCATATAGAGAGTATCCTTTCCCACTTTCAGATAAGGACGACGGATGAAAAAGATAACAGCCAGCATCAAGTAGAGGCCGAATACAAGCCAATCCATTCCTCGCATGCCAGTCTTAGTCAAAAAGTAACTCATAAGCATGTACAATACAGAAAGACCAGCCAGCATAATTGGCACAGTAATGTTACGG
The DNA here is from genome assembly GCF_038592955.1 of Paenibacillus sp. FSL H8-0168. NCBI lineage: Bacteria > Bacillati > Bacillota > Bacilli > Caryophanales > Paenibacillaceae > Paenibacillus > Paenibacillus sp. FSL H8-0168. Next base: position 3,237,725 of record NZ_CP151948.1, read on the forward strand.
CCACGGAAAATATCCATTGCAGAACCTGCGCCATTAATGGTTTGAATGCCTTGCTTTTTGCGCGATTTATTTAAATGCGCTGTGTTTTTGCGTACTTTTCTTTCAAATGATCGGGCCATCTCTCAATTCCTTCCCAGATATATTACAATAAAACAATTGCCTCAAAGCTGATCTATATAGATACCGAGAACGGTACCTAAAACAAAAGGCAAATTGCAGGCTTGGGCGCTTTAACAACTTTAATGCTTCAGCCCGTCATTTCCCTTCGATGTATCATCGTCCACAAATTCAATCGTTTCAAGCTGCTGCCGAAAATTACGGCGAATGTTACCTAAATAAATTTCCCGAAGATTGGCGCGCTCTGTGGCTTCCTCTTCCGTCAAACCCTCGGATTTTGCTTTGCGCGCTAATTCATTGATGCGCTGAACTAAGCTGTCTATATCCAAATTGTGTCCCCTCCATAAAAGCAAAGATATAATACACTTTGACATGTAGAAAAGAGCTTGTCAAGGCTCCCGCATTACGCTCCCTGACAAGCTCTAATTGTCTATAGATCAGAAGTTAGGAAGCTTGAGTACCTGACCTGCCTGTACTCCCCGATCCTCCAAACCGTTAATCCGCACAATTCCTTCTATATATACCCGTGTATCCATTCGTTCCGGTTTATGATTTGCGGCAATCTCCCACAACGTATCTCCAGGTTGTACGGTCAGTTTAGTCACTTCTTCCTTGGAAGCTGAAGGTGCCGCGAAAACCGTAAGTACACCTGCCCCTGCAATCCAAGCAACAATCACTAAAATAAGAAGCTTAACTAAAAGAGTATTAGTAATAATTTGCATAAAATGCGCTCTACCCTCTTTTCGGGTCTCCTGCAAATTTTCTGAATTCATCGGAAAAATACTTTGATAAGTGCTATATTTCATCATTGGCTGCGACCTCCAAACGTTTGTTCTTATGTTTTCACAATATAACACGAACATTTGTTTTGTTCAATAGAAAAGAGAACAAAAGTTCGCGATTATTTTTAGGGATTATTTAGAACTTATGTTTGTACGAACGGAGGTTCTATGCTATAATTTTCCCAAACGTTACTAAATGGGGTTGATACGGTATGTCTAAGATTTCGAGCCGCCAGCAGGCCATTCTTGAATTTATCCGCAATGAAGTGCGTCTAAAGGGATACCCCCCTTCTGTACGCGAAATAGGCGAGGCTGTCGGATTGGCCTCCAGTTCTACGGTTCACGGTCATTTGGATCGTTTAGAGAAAAAAGGACTCATTCGACGCGATCCTACAAAACCACGGGCTATTGAGTTACTCGGTCAAGACGAATCGGATAACAGCAACTTGATTAATTACTCCATTAGTCGTGTCCCCGTCGTCGGCAAAGTAACTGCTGGCCTTCCTATTACGGCGACAGAAAATATTGAAGATTACTTTCCTCTTCCCCAACACTTTGTTGGTGAGGATAAAATATTCATGTTATCTGTTGTAGGCGAAAGCATGATTGAGGCTGGGATTGCTAACGGAGACTATGTAATCGTACGTCAGCAGCAGACCGCTGATAATGGCGATATTGTTGTAGCTATGACAGATGAAGACGAAGCTACAGTTAAAACCTTCTACAAAGAAAAAGATCATATCCGGCTTCAACCTGAAAATCCAGCCTTTGAACCGCTTCGCCTGACACACGTCAGCATTTTGGGCAAGGTTGTAGGACTCTTCCGGGACTTCCACTGATTTCTCGTTCTTTCTTCCCCGTTATTCTAACCACTAATACAAAACCGGCTGCCTAGGGCAAGCCGGTTTTGTATTGTTATTATGTATACTATGTATCTCACAACTATTTTTTCATTTCAGCAACCTATTCCTATTGTTTCTACTATAAAATCAGCCTCCTCATCTCAAATAATCACCCACTGATCTTGAGCAGCTATATTGATGGGCAAAACTAATAGATCTTTCTTTGTTTTAGATAAATATGGTATATTAATTACTCATAGCTCTGTAGGAGGAATTAAATGAAAAAAATTATAATTTCAGCGTTTGTTGTGATATTTATCGCCATAAACTGTGTAGTACCAACAATGGATCATTTGTATGCAGAAGAGAAATCACACATAACAACCTACGATCGTATTCAGTACATACAAATACTTATCCATTTCAGGTATTTAGAAAAGCAACTCGAAGCTGTAATTTCCGAAAGAAACAATTACCCAGAAGACAGCCAAGAATATAAACTGCTCTCTGAACAACTGAATCATATTCTTGCTCAAGAGGCGTACTACGAGAAAAAACTTAACACTCTTAATAGTAAATAATTTTCATACTAAACTGCATATTATTTATCTACACTATTAGACTCATGCCGACCTGCCTGTAACATTCTCCTGCAACGTAAAGTTGAAATGGCGAAGACAGGTTCGCATGAGTTTTTTGTTAACCATTAGGAATATAGGTACCAGCTTCTTTTTGCTTTTAATAGATTTATGCTGATACATTACTATCACAATTGACATAGTATATAGCAGACCTAAGCAAAGGAGATATGCAGATGATCAGAAATAGAGTTAAAACGTATAAGCATCGCATCGGAAAAAACAGATATCTGGTCGTTAAAGTCTTTCAAGCCGCAGCTGCTAAAACAGGAAGCGGAAATGCACTAGCAACCAATGCCTTGAATATCAAAATTTCCAAGCGTAAGCATAAACACCACTAAGATTCATCCGTACCTTCATTTCCTTGAAGGGAGGTGATCACATGAGCAGAAGACATTGCAGACGTGATTTGAGAAGAAGAAGATCAAACATCCGTTCGAATCAAAGAGCTGTTGCGCGTGCAAGAGGTAACGCACTGGCTGTTAATCTGTTTAGCGTGAATGATAGACAACGCAGACGTTAATAATCGTTTTCAAGCAAAAGCAGGAAGGATTCTTCCTGCTTTTTTTTTAGTGTTAAACAGCACACCTAACTACTGCTATGAATCGTTGAAGCAAGCGGACGAGATCGTAGAATATCACACATAGTTGAACAGTCGCTACAATTTTGCTCTTTTTATAAATCTAACAGACAGGAAATGGTGGTTCTCTTTTAGAATAGTGTGCATAGAGAAATTAAACCAGGAGGAGACAAGCCATAATAATTAAAATGTCACTTTCGAATATGGGAGATTTTAAGAAGTCAAATGAGAATAACGGCTTTATTGTGTCAGGAAGGATTATACCTAAATACGAGAACGATAATTGGACATATATAGAAGAAAGTTTCCCCGAACCATATTTTAAACAGTATGAGGATGATGACGTCGACATCAGTTATATTGATGAACAAGGAAAATCTATTTTTTTATATTATGATGAGAACGACTGTGTTGGGCAAATTAAACTTTGTACTAATTGGAATGGCTATGCTCTAATTGAGGATATTGCCGTCGCTAAAGACTGGAGACACAAGGGAATCGGAGCAGCCTTATTGAGTAAAGCAACCGAGTGGGCTAAGCAGAATAACCTTGTTGGTCTTATGCTTGAAAAACAGGATGTGAATGTTTTAGCTTGTCGATTCTATGCTAAAAATAACTTTGTAATCGGCGGAGTTGATACTATGCTATATTCTAGCTTTTTCACAGCCCATGAAAAAGCGATTTTTTGGTATTATAAGTTTAAGCATTCAAATTAGCCTAAAATCAAACTGATCAGCAAACAAAGCTCTGCCAACCAATTAAGGTTAGCAGAGCTTTTGATTTATTTAGAGTATCCACTTACTTCAAACGTGAGGATGCGATCATTTTCAGCATGTAATCCTTTTCTGCTCTTATCAGGAATCTGAAACTGAACGTCTATATACAATAACAGTTAAAATCCCGCTAATTATAATGACCACTGTAAAAATCAATAACATATTGCTATATAAATAAGCAGATGGAAAATTAATGATTGGTATAAATTTTTGATGAATAAAACGTATTGATAATAAGCCTCCTACAACTGAAATCCCTGTTCCTTCTGATAAAAAGCTTATAAAATTAAGCAAGCTCATTCCTGCGCCAGCTTCTTCTTGTCTTTAACTACTTGAAACAATAGTGGATATTACTGTTTTAATAAAAGAAAGACCACCGAAAACAAAGACTATAATAATAGACATCAGCCAAGGTATCATTTCAATAAAGAAAGCAGCTATCAAAAAGCTGATGGCAAGAAATGCAACGCCGACTGCTAGCACATGTAAGGAACCTTTCTTATCAACAAGTGCTCCTCCAAGGAAACCAAAGAAAATAACACTCATCGTTCCAGGAAAAATAATTCCACTGCCAATCATTGCGGTACTTAAGTGATGAACGTCTTTCATCATATAAGGGACCATAGAAACAAATCCAGCTACGGTACCAAACATAAGTCCGCCACAAAGGATTCCTATCATAAATGCAGTATTTTTCCCCAATGAAGGATCAACAAAAGGATTGGTTACTTGTCTGATATGTTTTAAAAAGATCAAGAAGAAAAGAATACTTATCACCAGAAAAGAAATTCTGTAAGACGTTGTATACAACATAAACATTACAATGCCTAGAGATATAAGCACGATTCCTGCAATGTCAAGTGAACCCTTTGATATGACTTCCTTTTTCAATAATTTTATCAGGAAGGGAACAGTGACAAACGTTAGAACAGGAAGAAGCAGTAAATGAGACCAATGAATATAATGAGCAATCATCCCACCAATAGCCGGTCCTATCCCTTCACCCATTGCTACGATAGACCCGATGAGGCCATATGCCTTGCCCCTGTTTTCTTTTGGGATATAGCGAGCAACTACGACCATCACAAGTGAAGGAAATGGAGCTGCACCAATCCCTTGTATAAATCGCCCCAAGATAAGTGTTGGAAAAAAAGTATGTCCCATAAATCCAATTAATGATCCTATGCAATTCACTATCATTCCAAACAGAAGCAACCTTTTAATACCTAACTGATCAGATAGCTTTCCGTATACAGCGGCTCCTATAGAAAAACTTAGCATAAAGGCAGTATTTACCCAATTTGTAACGGCTGGTGTTTTATTGAATTCATCAGCAATATCAGGTAAAGAGATATTAAGAACCATTTCATTTAACACACTAAAAAACGAAAGAACACAAAGCCACATTAAAATTTGGTTATGGTGTAAAACAGACTGTGAATAAGGGGTTTTCACTTTTGACCCTACCTATTTTTTTCATTCTACCACCTTATCTAGAATAGGAAAAAATGTAATTATATATACGAATGCAACAATCCATGAATTACAATTTTAAAGTTTTTTCAGATCCCCTTTAAAGTTAATGAAGTAAGTAACGATGTAGCAATATATATCCGATCTTTTCCATCCATTTGTTTTAAATATAAGAAACAAACCACTCCAGAAATAAGATACATTCAAGACATGAGTGCAGCCTCCTGATGTGTTATGCGCAAATTATATTCCGAGTACAAAAAATAAGCTCCATATCATTGGAGGTTTAATACAGCGCCTATTTCCATACGAGAAAATGTAATGATCTTTGGGTCACCATTCCAGCCCTCTATGATTACAATATAGAGCGTATATCGCTCTTGTTGTCCCCCTCTTCCAAAGCCAGCAGACGCGCCTTTATGTCCACTACACTGCTACCTGTTTTCAACTCCAGTTCGTTCATGTTGGGCCCACGTCATTGCTCAGTAGAATAACTGTAGAGTATTGGTAGTAGCGTTTTGATATCGGGTAACAAAGCGCTCAACTTCTTTGTTACCTGTCGTTTTCCGTATACTATACAGATCAGAACAATGAACGATAAAAGAGGATACAACTATTGCGCAACAATAGCGGATTAGACGGTTGCCAAAGCGACACTGAACTTTTGCAGAAGTTTACGATGGTGTACGTGAAGCCATGGAAAGAATATGGGGGCGATATTCCTGAGCCAGTAAGAACTAGCAGTAAACTTAATGTGTGTATTCCTAAAAGCCTGTGTCGTCCAATGTCAAAAAGGGCTGCCGCAAATGTTTCCTTGAACCAGCATTGTCTTTAAAAACCTGAGCAAATGAGAAATTTATAATAAAATCCAGAGTTCACAACTCCGTTAGCCCAGCCTAAACAGACGTATCCCAGCTAGTACCAGCCTCAAACAGCAGGTCATTCACCAGATTGGTGCCAAGATGCCAAAGGCTGAGGATAGCTGCCACTTCCGTAAAACAGTTTCCAATTAAGCGTACAATCGCAGCACGTTAGATATAAATTATCCAAGTAGGGGGAAATAACCATGGCATTTGAAGGTTATAGAGAAGACAAGCGAGGACATTGGTTTGACTGGCCATTCCCCTTGTCGGTATCAATACTGTATGTAGATGCGGATGTAGACGTAGATGTAGATGTAGATGAAACAGAAACGAAATGGTACCTCATTGTCGAAGAAGAAAAACATTTGATCCGAATTAGGGATGAAAAGCAAATTGAACTGCTTAATCACTGCATGTATGGAATCTTGTTAAATGACGAGAAGATCAACTGGATTATTGATAAAAATGGCGGTAGATTTACCTATCACGACAGTGTGCAAGATTTCATCAAATTCCAGAAAGAATACCTGGATATATTCTAAAAGCCGTGAACAGTTAAAAGCTCTGCAGACCAATTAAGGTAACAGAGCTTTTCGATTTATTTAAAGTATTCACTTACTTCAAACGTCAGAATACGATCGTATAGCATGTAATCCTTGCGGTTGTGAATGGTCCTTTATTGTTATCGTGCTTATTAATGGCATATGAAGCCGATCCAGATCCATCCTGCTTACTTTCGTACCATGTGATAAATTCATTGACCTCTTTCATGCTCAGATCGAATTCTTTCCCCAATCCTGTTGTCATTCCATGAGTGTCGAAGTTAGGGGGAATTTGTCCTTCAAAAAAAAGATTCTATCAAACTTTGGCAGATAGAATCTTTTTCCGTTATTTAACGATAAATTCAACAACTGTTAAAAAAGATTGTGGACATGTAAAGATTAAAGTTCGGAATAAAGGAACATCAAATCTCACTTGGAGTTTGCAGGGTAACGGGAGAGAATATGTCTATAAAACTGTTGGCAAAGGAGACACATTAACGTGGACTAGTCTTAATTCATTCCCTAATACAACAGCTACAACGATTAACAATTTAGGGTCGATTAACGACCATACTGTATTCCAATCCATTGTTAAATTCCTCCCGTTTCTTCTTTTCGATCAAGTCGTTTATGAGCCTGTTTCGCTGATTCTTCAACCCGCGTAACCCGTTCGGATAAGGCATCAATCCTTTGGACCTGCACCCTCTGTTCGAGCCGAATGTCGTCCACGCCGCGCTTGATGTAATCAACATCCGCACGCTGCAAAGCTTCCGCTCCCGCCTCTTGAATGATGTCTTGCCGCATTGACCTGCTGCGCCCGGCCCAACCTAAAATAATCCCACTAATCGCAGCAATTAAACTGTAATATCCATCGTGTTCCCCCGTCTCTCTGTTCAGGAAACTTTTCCTGAGCTATCATCATCTGTTTTCTGATCTTTTTCTTCTTGGGCCTGTATTTCTGCTAAAGCACTTCCTACTGCTATATCCAAACCTATAAGTATTTCTTTCCGGCGTGCTGGCTGCGAAGCAATGACAGCAGAAATGACCTCAGTCAATTCTTCAACTGGCCTGTTAGATCCATTTGTATATCCAATGCGGATTTTATTTTTGCCACGGGTTTCATCACCTCCTTGGACAGCAAAAAAGACACCTTTAACTTACAGATGCCTTTGATTGTTCCTTATTATAAATTTTCAAAAGCCATTCACGACCTAACTGAGTAAATCTGCGGTGATAGATCACTTTACCGTTATCAAGAACTTCTTGTTTGATTTCAACATAGCTGCAATCCGCATATCTGCTATACAACAACCATGTGTCATTCTGCCTGAATTGAATCTTTCGATTGCCTAAATCATGGTTAAGCGCAATTGCTGACTTAAATCCGAGTTCCTTGGCAATCTCTGTAGCCGTATACGTTTTGTTTACATGCATTAGGATTGCATTTGTCCTTTCCGCCTGTACTCTGGCAGCACGTTCTTCCTTGAGCTTAGTCACCAGTTCAATTCCAAAGTCAGGATTATTGAGGATATTGTCAATCACATTATCCGTAGCATATATTCCATGCTTCCTGATCGACGGCAATATTTCATCAGCTACCTTGGCCTGAAATGCTTCAGCTACTTCGTTTCTTGCCTTCATTGCCAGTCGATAAAAGATGTTTTCGGGAATAAAAGTATCTTTCGACACTTCTGTCGAAAACTTCAAATCCGATAAATACTGCCTCACTCTATCCTATTTGACATACTCTGTACTTTTGGATTTGTCTGTAAATCCTAATCCTCGAGCCACATCCTCCAAATTCAATTGCGGCGTGCCGTTTCCATCAATAAATCCTCTTACTCCGTGAATTGTAAGTATATCCATTACTGATCTCACCTTTCATTGTACGCAAAATAAGCCCCTGAGTTATCAGAGGCTTTCATATTTATATCTTAGATTGCTTCAGCTGCTATAACGCTACGGATTTTAAAAACCCATATGTTATTAACCTAATACGAACGAACAGGATAGTTGAATAACATTAATCAATCTAAATAGCATGTCGACCTACGTGAGGCTTCAGCCTAAACGGGACTACGCAGGTTGTAGTTAAATTACCATTGTGATAAACTGAATGTAATTTGATGATGGGAGTTGAACGGATATATGTAGGACTTTCTTGCTTCGAGATCACGAAAAGAACGGACTCAGCGATCGGCTGTGGTCGTTTTATTTCATCTCTGCAAGAAAGCTCTGCGTTTCGTTTGCGCTCCCTCTCCGGACAGTCATACGGCCCCTTGGAATGGGGTCGTATTTCCTCGTATGGATTAGAGCCGCAAGAAAGCACCTTTCTTGCGGCTCTTTTTTATTTCCAAACGAAAGGATGATTGCCATGCCCGCCATTCAGGTGACCAATCTTACTTTTGCCTATCCAGGCAGCTATGACCCCATATTTGAAAATGTTCATTTTCAAATTGATACAGACTGGAAGTTGGGCTTTACGGGGAGAAACGGTCGGGGGAAAACTACGTTCTTAAACCTGCTTCAGGGGAAGTACGAATACAGCGGTACGATCTCCACACCAGTCGCCTTTGATTATTTTCCGTTTCCCGTCGAACACCCTGAGTATTTGACCTTAGACGTCGTCGAGGAGATCGTGCCAAACTATGAGAACTGGAAGTTGATGCGCGAACTGAACCTGCTTAAGGTTTCAGAAGACGTGTTGTACCGGCCATTCGAATCGCTGTCCCAAGGAGAACAGACGAAGGTATTGCTGGCCGTGCTATTCATCCAAGACAATCGATTTCTGCTCATCGACGAGCCGACCAATCATCTCGACTTGCACGCACGCAAGCTTGTCGCCGATTATCTGAATACGAAGCGCGGTTTTATTCTTGTTTCACACGACCGGGCTTTTCTCGACCGCTGCGTGGATCATATTCTATCGATCAACAAAACGAATATCGAAATCCAAAAAGGCAACTTCTCGAGCTGGTGGACGAACAAAACTCGCCAGGATACGTTTGAAATGGCACAAAACGAAAAACTGTACAAAGATATACAACGTTTATCAGCTTCTGCTAAACGTACTAGCGGCTGGTCTTTCGAGACCGAAAAATCAAAAAACGGCACACGAAATTCCGGTTCCAAGCTTGACAAGGGATACGTCGGGCATAAGGCAGCAAAAATGATGAAACGCTCGAAATCCATCGAACAGCGGCAACACGCAGCTTTAGAGGAAAAATCGAAACTGCTCCGAAATATCGAACAGTCAGAAAGCCTTGCGATCTCTCAGCTCGTGTATCCCAAATCGGAACTGGCGATGTTGGATCACGTCACGATTTACTATGGGGAAAGAGCGGTTTGTAAGAACGTTAGTCTGACGATCGAACCAGGAGATCGGATTGCAATTTCAGGTCCAAATGGTTCAGGTAAGTCTAGCTTACTCCGCCTGCTCAACGATGAGACGCTACACTATACAGGAACGTTTCAGCGGGAGCCGCAGCTTCGCGTTTCCTATGTATCCCAGAATACTTCTCATCTGCGAGGAACGCTTTCCGATTATGCAGCAGAGCACAGAATTGACGAAAGCTTATTTAAGGCCGTGTTGCGTAAGCTAGATTTCGCCCGCATCCAGTTTGAGAAGGATATATCGGCGTTTAGCGGCGGTCAGAAGAAGAAGGTTCTGATCGCGAGAAGCCTATGTGAGGAGGCTCATCTGCATATTTGGGACGAACCGCTCAACTTTGTCGACGTGATTTCCCGGATGCAAATTGAAGAGCTGCTGCTTGAGTACACGCCGACCATTGTATTCGTGGAGCATGATCGGGAATTTCATGACCGTGTCGCTACGAAAACGGTTGAACTCGGTGGGGATTAGAATTTTACAAAGTGACTTGGAGTAAGACATGATTTCAACGACAGAAAGCTTTGCACAACAACCTTTATGAAAAGGGAAGAGATTGACTAACGGGACACAATAGTTCAATAAAAAAACGGCAGTCTAGGATTTTATTTTCTCGTCCATAGCTGCCGTTTATTTTGTTTGAGTGCAGTCTAATACTAATTCCCTTATATAAGAGTAAAAGCCCTCTGTTTAAGAGGGCTTTTGTGTATACAGTATATAATTTTTGTTTGCTACTAGATTACTACATATTTATTTAAGTAGCTAATGCTGCTTTAAGTTGTTCTAGCTCTTTTTTATGCTCTAATAAACTGTCTTTGGATTCTTGTAATTCCTTTTTTGTCTTAGTGGCGCTTTTTTCAATGCGCTCAATAAGTCTTTGATCGTCGCCCGCCGCACCTATTTTTCTATCGATGTCAGTCAATGACTTTTCATATTTTTTAATATTATTATTAAGTATTTCGATCAATTCTTCCACAGTTCCAATGTGCTTTACAATTAGTTCCTTGGACCAATTGGTATATGGGTTATCTTTCAAAGCTATAGCTTGTGACTGCTCTTTAACAACCACATTAGAAGAAGGAGTTCCTGTTGCAATTTCAATAGTTTTCCCTTCACCGCTAGGTTCGCCCCCAAAGATTCTGAGATCGAACGCAAAGGTACATACGCTGTACCATCGACGGCAATAGCGTTTTCAGACAATGTTGTTCCATTTACTCTCACATTGTATTCCCCTGCAATAGTCTTCCCAACTAGTAATTTCACTTGATCTGCCGCAGCTCCACCAGAATTAGCTAGCAGTACTCCAAGTAAAGCACCTATAAACATATACATCTTTTTATTCATCTAAATGCCTCCACTAACGGTTTATTCGTTCTCATATTACCATTGGAAGATATTGTCGTAAACAATTATGTTGAACATGAACTGCTACCCCCACCTACAGGACTTCTACGACCCAAGAGCATTAAGCTACCACCCGAACCTCTTCGACCTAAAGAAATGGTCTCTTGTCCTGTTAAGACATAAGCCACAAGTCCGAATGAATCAACCTTAATTCTTCGACCTGTCTCACCTGTAAAATTATTCCAACTGCCAGACAAAACTATTAGGCCCTGGTGGAGGTATATATCCCGGAGAAAATTGTAATTTCTAAACAAGCCGAGGTAGTTAGGAACATTGTTGAAACCACTTATTATAGTTACAAGAAGAAAATTATTCTACGTCACGATTAAATCTTTCCATAGAGGACTTTGCGTATTGAGCAAAATGAATCTGTTCATTTATAAGCACATACATGTATGTCAGTAAGATCAATGAAAAAAGTAAAATCAATCCGCTTATATGGAAACCACATACGGATAAAGTAGCGAGTGCTGGCAGCAGTGATATCAATAAAAAAACTCCGATTCGCTTCATCATATTATTTCCTTTTCTCATGTCATTTTCGCAATCTGAGATATACATATATTAGGCTTGCACTGGCCCCCAATTGGCTCCTTTCATTCGTTCAAAAGTAAAAACCTCTCCAAGTGTGATATGTTCCTCTCATAGTAGACAGAAAAGAGCAAGCCATCTAATCTGTCTATTATGGAGGGGATTTTTCTATGGGAGAAATAAGAAAAACTTACGATGTGAGCTTCAAGATAAAGACAGTGGATCTGTACCTCAAAAAGGGAATCGGATATAAAAACGTGGCACGAGAAATGGAGATTGACGCTTCGCTGGTTCGCCGATGGGCGAGACACTTTAAAGCCGAGGGAATGAAAGATCTAGAGGAAAACGAGACATAGCAAAAGGGCCAGGCATCGGCAGACCTCGAACACGCCCCGAAGATCCGGAGGTCAAGCTGAAACGCCTCGAAGCAGAAAATGAAATGCTAAAAAAGCTCTTGCAGATGTCAAAGGAGGAATGGAGGCTGTACCCAAGAGTAAAAAGTTTGCGGTAATCTAAGAATTGCTTAGTAAGGGACATAGCTTCGTACTACTATGTAAACTGGACCGAGTGTCCAAAAGTGGTTTTTATAAGTGGATAACATGGAAGATGTTGTTTCACCCAAACAGCGGGAAGATGAAGCTATGAAGCTAAAAATCATGGCATGTGACGAGGAACTAAAGGGAATACACGGTTACCGCAGGATAAAGGTTTAATTGAATCAAATCTACAGCATACATATGAATCATAAGTGCGTACGGAGACTTATGGGTGAACTGGGGACCAAGGCGATCATTCGTAGGAAAAGACCCTACTATGCCAAGAAAGAACCCTAGGTCATTTCTGGCAATCATCTGAACTGGGAGCTTAAGGCTGACCTGCCGAATAAGAAGTGGGTAATAGACACCATTTACCTCATGTTCAATGGACAGAGACCCTACCCTTCCGCGATTCAGGATCTTTTTAACAACGTAATTGTTGCCTAACAGATCAGCCGCAGAAACGATTTGAGCCTGGTGTTAGATACGGTGAAAAAGGCAAGGAAGCGACAGGATGCTCGAGGTGTTCTACTGTATAGCGACCAAGAATTTCAATATACCTCTCGCCAATATACCAACCTGCTCAAGCGAGACGGAATACAGGCCGACATGTCCCGAAAAAGGAACTGCAGGGACAAGGCATGTATAGAGAACTTCTTCAGTCATTTTAAAACCGAGTGTTTCTATCTCCACTCCTTCCATTAGCTCAACAGGTGGAGAATGCCGTTCAAAAGTATATCCATTTCTACAACCATGAACGCTTTCAAGAGAAACTAAACAACCTGACTCCTTCTCAGGCTGCTTAATTATTGCTTTTTGATAGCTGTTTACTTTGCAGGAGCACTTCATGTTTGCGGATGCTTCTTAATTTACTTTGCGAAGAAACCAAGATCAGATAGTGACTTGACCTTCTTCGGCTTTTTATTTTCCACCTTACCAGCGTGGAGAATGATTTCGAATTCCCGGTTTCTGTTCTTGGCCTTCATGAGCGCTCTAATCTTTGGAATGGTCATATTAGTCTATTCTGAATCAGAAATACCATTACTCACGCATAGAGCCCAAAATTCTATCCAGTTTATTTTCCGATCATCCTCAGGAACCTCTTAGTCTTCTTCGTCGTAGGCTCATAAACTTCATCAGGTGGAAACAACCCCTTATAGAAATCGTTCTAAGAGGCCATCCAACTCCTTAATGCCCTCTTCGTCTACATTCTTGTATTCTTCCTCCGTCAGTCCTTCTACCAACACAAGGTTAAAGGCTTCCTTATGCAATGCTCAACTTTAGGCCAATCGACCTCGGCCCGTTCTTCTGTAGCTTCCCATTTTTCGCGACTAATCAAAAAAGAAAATTTATATTGATTGCCGCTCATGAGTTTGTCGTACCTGACGGATCAAAGCAATAGTTCCGATTTGTCACAACAAAAAAGAAGGTGGGAGAAGTTTCCCGACCTTCTTAGCATTCATATTTCTATGTCTGAATAATATCATCTTTTTTACAATGTTATCCATTTCAACTTTGAAGATAGGCTTTGGAGTAGTGGTAGTGTTTAATGGTTCTTATTACTGCCACTACGTTCTCTTGCCATGCTACACAATCCCCTCATAAATGCGTCTGCTTACTATGAGTGTAATTAGACAAACTGACGATGGAAATCGTACAGTCTTTTCTAAGGCGGCTACATATAATGTTCTATATATCATTAAGAATGGCTTAAACAGTCAACTTTAATATAGTAAGAGTGGTATTGGTAAAGTTATGAAGTTGGGCTGGGGTTGCACTTGCATTTACCAATTGAATAGTTGTAGGAACGACTCCTACAGTAATAATGACTTCTGCCGAAATTGGTCCGCCACCGTTACCCGTGAAGGGAACAGGGGTAACAGGGATTCCATTTACGGTAAGGTTAAAGTTAGCATCACCTTGGTTATGAATTGTAAAATCTATTAGATAGCTCCCCGTTTCGTTGATTGTTATCGTTGTAGATGGAGGAGTGAAAGTAAATGCACCACCAACATTAGCTAAAACTCCTGTAAAGGTAATTGGTGAGTTACCCGGAACTGTGTCAGTTCCCGTACCAGGATCTGCTCGGAAAACACTTAAGAAGTCTGTTATCCCGGCTCCTGCAGGCCCTGCTGCCCCCGTTGCTCCTGCTGGTCCTACCGCCCCCGCTGGACCTGCTGGACCTACCGCTCCTGCCGGTCCCACTGGTCCTGCTGGTCCTACTGCTCCTGCTGGTCCTGTTGGTCCGACAATTCCTTGAAAACCTTGTAGCCCTTGCTGGCCTTGAGCGCCTGGAACTCCCTGTGGACCCGGCAGTCCCTGCGGTCCCTGAGGTCCTTGAGGTCCTTGAGGTCCTCGGATCCCTTTAACAATAACTTTCGGTAACACTTTGACTTTTTTAACTACACATCTTCTAAATTTTCTCCGATGCATATTCTTCTGCCAACAATAATGTCGAAACATAATTAATGGTCACCTCCAAAGTCTAGTCAAAGTAGCTTATTGTGCAATTAACCAAAAAGATTGGGCTATTGACTTCATTTCAGGAAAATAGGCATAGGTCTGACCCTATCGTGTTAGCATTATTACAGCTCATCCTTCGAAGCTTAATACCCAGTTCAATCAACCGGTCCAAATCCTACACTGTCTGTATTTTTATATTTCCAGCTTGCAAATCCTTTACCCAAAAAGGGAGATGAGATAATGACTAGATTGTTAGATGCTCGAACATCTCAAAACGCAAGTTACGGTAATACAATCTCTATTCCCTTGCCAGCCATACACCCGTTGCCATTGCTGAGCTTGGCTTAGATGTAACGGGCGCAGGGGAAAACATGCGTGTACAATTATCCGGGATAGCTGAGCTTGCATTTCCTACCCCACCACCATTCGACTCCGTTATTTCTTTTTCCATTGTTAGAGGCAATTTCGATTCGCTTGTTGCTTACGCCCTTTACTCTGTAAGTGTCTCCGAAGCAAACCCAAACGCTGTACAGGTCGTCACCATAAATGCTTCCGATTACAATATCCCTCTACTACCTTCAAATGAATTGGTGTATACCTTATATCTATTTTGCATAGCAGATGCTACCCGAATAGGAATAGAAAGTTTTAATGCTGTTGCCTACTCAGATTAAAATTGAACCATAACATGGAGGGCAAAGCCCTCTTATTTTTCTTCTATCTGTCCTTGAGAGACGATACTTTCCATCTGTCGTTCTTTTTTGGTATAGTTTACTTAAAGGGGTTGATCAAATGGGATTCATGCTTATTTTTATTGCGATTATTTTTTTCTCACTTGGTATTTTAAGTAAACGAAATCCCACTTGGGGATGGCGTGTAAACGAAGCCTGGAAGATCAAAGGTGACTCTGAACCAAGTGATGCTTACATTGATGACATGAAATTTAGAGGCTCTGTTTCGATACTCTTTGGGTTCTTCTTTTTAACATGTGGACTTTTAGTTATATTCCTGTAAATTCTACTATCTGTTTTCAATCCTCAAAATACCCTTATCCAAAAGACACTTGCTGTTTAGCTGAAGCTCCTAAAATATCATTTAGCATATTTTCAAAAACAGAAATCTGTTTCTTATCCATAGTTTCCACTAATCGAACTTCCTTAATCTTAGACCGGCCTGCCGCTGTAATAAGTAGTAAAGATCATTTTTCTCCCATTGTATTTACTCATCTAACCAGTCACCCTATAAGGAAGAACAATGTAGAAACTCGACTCGTCACTCTGGAAAGCGAGCGACTTAGAGGAACTAGTATACCCGAGTGTAGTCACTTCGTTTTCAAAGACTTTCAAGACATCCAACACATATTTTGCATTCAATGTTAGTTTAAAATTTTTTCACAGCCGACGTTTATCCACACATCTCCAAAAAAATAGAGATGAATAGCATGGAGAACTATGAGTCTTTTACCGAGAGTATACTTTAATAATATTTTTTTGTGGGGAGATTGAGGGGAGAACGAATTGGCGTCAAATGACGAATGAATTACCCACAAACAAAAAAATCCCTCAACGCTTAGAGCGCTAAGGGATTTCCCATTTTAGTAAAGAGTTAGATATTGATCGCGTTCCCATTGATGCACTTGGGTGCGATACATATCCCATTCAATTTCCTTAAGCTCATAGAAGTAGGCCAGAGCATGGTCGCCCAGTGCGTCAGAGATAACTTCGCTCCGAATAAGCTCAGACAAAGCTTCTTTCAAGTCTGCTGGCAGACTTGGAATGCCTTCTTCAATCCGCTCTTCCTCAGACATTACGTAAATGTTACGATCAATCGGAGCTGGCAGAGCCAACTGACGTTTGATACCATCCAAACCTGCTCTCAGCATCACTGCCAAGGCCAAATAAGGATTCGCTGCCGGGTCAGGGTTACGAACTTCAACGCGAGTGCTCAGACCACGGGACGCAGGAATCCGAATCATTGGACTGCGATTGCTTGCAGACCAAGCCACATAACAAGGCGCTTCATAACCTGGTACGAGACGTTTGTAGGAATTTACCGTTGGATTCGTGATCGCTGCCATTGCACGTGCATGTTTAAGAATACCAGCCATATAGTGGCGGGCCGTCTGGCTTAATCCGAGTTCGTCCGTTTCATCATAAAATACGTTTTCATTGTCCTTAAACAACGATTGATTGCAGTGCATACCGGAGCCATTTACACCAAACAAAGGTTTTGGCATAAAGGTAGCATGCAAACCATGCTGACGAGCAATCGTCTTAACAACAAGCTTGAACGTTTGAATCTGGTCGGCAGCTTTAATCGCATCTGCATATTTAAAGTCAATTTCATGCTGACCAGGTGCAACTTCATGATGAGATGCTTCAATTTCGAAGCCCATCTCTTCAAGCTTAAGTACAATTTCACGACGACAGTTTTCACCCAGATCCATCGGAGCCAGGTCAAAATACCCGCCTTGGTCATTTAGTTCTGTAGTTGGCTCGCCTTTTTCATCCGTTTTGAACAAGAAGAATTCAGGCTCTGGTCCGACATTCATCGAAGTGTAACCCAACTCTTCTGCTTCCTTAAGTACACGTTTCAAGATGCCCCGCGGGTCACCTGCAAACGGAACTCCATCCGGCTTGTAAATATCGCAGATCAAACGAGCTACACGATCCGAGGTTACCCAAGGGAATACCACCCAAGTGTCCAAATCCGGATATAAATACATATCAGATTCTTCAATACGCACATAACCTTCTATGGAAGAACCGTCAAACATCATTTTATTATCCAATGCTTTTTCCAGTTGACTAACCGGAATTTCAACGTTCTTAATAGTGCCCAGCAAATCTGTAAATTGCAAACGAATAAAACGAACATTTTCTTCTTTCGCAATCCGAAGGATATCTTCTCTGCTATAACTCACTCTAACCTCTCCCTTTCTGTAACAACTATATACGAATCTGTTGTTCTATAAATTACTTAAATGATAAGACCTGATTTTAAAGTAAAACTACCTTATACCAAGAGGTAAGTCAAAGCATTATCTCTTATTGAAGAACCGTGATAATTCGCCTTGGATTAGGGATACCTGTCCTGGTCTTTTGCCTGCAACAAGTTGTTGTTTCAGTAAGCGGTGAAGCTGAGTATCGGACATTTCACGGCGTTTGACTTCCGTATCTGCAGTAATAACCGTAGCTTCCTCCGATTCCTTGGTAACCGGATTCATGACTTGTTTAATTCCTGCAATGTTAACACCCTTCTCGATCAACGCCTTAATTTCAAGCAGACGCTCTACGTCATTAAAAGAAAAAAGACGTTGGTTTCCCGATGTACGGGCAGGAACTATCAAGTTATGCTGTTCATAATAACGAATCTGACGTGCTGACAAGTCCGTTAGCTTCATGACAATACCTATTGGAAATAAGGCCATATTTCTGCGAATTTCGTCGCCCATTTGTCATCAACCTTCCAGTGATCTATTATTCACCTTATTGTACATTTAGCTGATGCAAAGTGTCAATGACATGTTAGAAAAACTCACAATAATTTACGTTCTTTCATCGTTTGCAGAGCCATAAGCACTCCAAATTTAACATGAGAGTAGGTTAAGCCCCCTTGCATGTAACCAATATAAGGCTCACGAATCGGAGCATCTGCGGATAGTTCCAAACTTCCCCCTTGTATGAACGTACCTGCTGCCATGATAACTGGATGCTCATAACCCGGCATATCCCACGGCTCTGGCACCACATGGCTATCCACGGCAGCCGCACGCTGAATGCCCTGTACAAAAGCAATTAGATGCTCTGGTCCGCTAAAAGAAATAGCCTGAATCAAATCCGTACGCTCCTCATGCCAGGCAGGTTTGGTCTCAAATCCCATCTCCTCAAAGACCGCAGCTGCGAATACACTCCCTTTAACCGCTTGCCCAACCAGTGTTGGGGCAAGGAATAGTCCCTGAAATATGCCTCGTGTGGTACCTAACATGGCACCTACTTCTCCACCGATTCCAGGTGCAGTTAATCGGTAGGATGCCAGCTCTACATACTTTTGTTTGCCGCAGATATATCCACCCGTTTCTGCAATGCCACCACCGGGATTTTTAATCAACGAACCTGCCATCAAATCGACACCGACCTGAGTAGGTTCCAGCTTCTCGGTAAATTCACCGTAGCAATTGTCAACAAAGACAATGACGTCAGGTTTTATTTCTTTCACACGTGCTGTCATTTCTTCAATATCTGCTACACTAAACGAAGCTCTCCAATCATAACCGCGTGAACGCTGAATACCGATCACTTTGGTATTGACATGGATCGCAGCCTCCACCGCTTCCCAGTCCACTTTGCCTTCTGCTGTCAGGGCGGTTTCTCCATAAGTAACGCCAAAATCCTGCAATGATCCTGTTCCGTCGCCGGGCTTACCAATCACTTTGTGCAGGGTATCATAAGGCCTCCCGGTAATGTATAACAGTTCATCCCCTGGACGCAGCACACCAAATAAAGCAGTGGCAATTGTATGAGTACCCGAGGCAAAATGCGGACGCACCAACGCTGCCTCCGCACCGAACACATCCGCATAGACTTCCTCCAGCACCTCACGCCCCCGGTCATTGTAAGCATATCCCGTAGAACCCGCAAAATGAAAATCACTCACTTGCTTCCGCTGGAATGCCTGAATTACCTTCCACTGATTTGAATCTACAATATGATCTATGTGCTGTATACGTTCTTGTATTTTATGTTCTGCCGTTTCCTGAATTTGCTGAATTTCTGGACTAAAAACTACCATTTACCTTCTTGACCCTCTCTCTTACGCAGCCTTAGGCTATTCATGTTATATTATTGTTCAGTTTGAACGATGAGCATTATCATTTTATTGACCCAAAAACATCATTACATGTTAACCTTCTGTGAACTCGCTGAGTGCATGACCATACTTTTCGTACTCGCCTCTTTGAATTTCAACCTCATAAATGACATCATTTCCATCATACTCTGTCAGCAGTACATCTCCGATTCGATAAAGCACCGAGGTTAAATCCCCACGTTCCGCAGGAATGCGGAATCTCAGCGTATCACCGCTCAGATGCTCTTGAATCAGTTCACGAATGCGCAGCAAATCGCCTTCATCAAAAGCGCTAATTTTCAAATAGCCCTCCCCAGAAGGAAGCATTTCCAGTTGCTCAGGGGTACAGGCATCTTTTTTGTTAAATAATACGATCTGAGGCTTGTCCGCAGCCCCTAGCTGCTGCAAGATCGTCTCTACAACTTTCATCTGTTCGTCTCGCATATCCGAGGAAGCATCCACGACATGCAAAATGAGATGAGCCTCATTCGCCTCCTCCAAAGTAGCCCGGAAGGAAGCAACCAAATCATGAGGAAGATTTTGGATAAAACCCACCGTATCCGTAAGAATAACTTCTTTTCCACTCGGTAGCTCCATTGTTCTGGAGGTAGGATCCAGCGTCGCAAACAGTTGATTCTCAATATATACATCGGCTGCTGTCAGTTGCTTCAACAGCGTCGATTTGCCCGCATTGGTATAGCCAACAAGTGCAACCTGAACAATGCCGCTCTTTTGTCTGCGCTCCCTGTGCAAATACCGGTGGCGGGTCACTTCCTCCAGTTGGCGTTTCAGATCACTGATTCGATCACGAATATGACGGCGGTCTGTCTCCAGCTTGCTTTCACCAGGACCACGTGTCCCGATTCCGCCACCGAGACGCGAGAGATTTTTGCCATGTCCAGACAAACGTGGGAGTAAATATGACAACTGCGCCAGTTCAACCTGAATAATACCTTCCCGTGTTTTTGCACGTTGTGCAAAAATGTCCAGAATCAATTGTGTCCGGTCAATAATTTTGAGATCCAGACTTTCTTCCAGATTGCGTACTTGGGCCCCCGAGAGCTCCTGATCAAAAATAGCTGTATTCGCTCCCAATTCTTCAGCAACTGCGCGCAATTCCTCTACTTTTCCTTTGCCAATAAACCATTTTGAATCCTTAGCTTCCTTATTCTGTGTCAGGACGCTCAATACTTCAACTCCCGCTGTCTCAGCCAGTTTCACCAGCTCATCCAACGAGTATTCCGTATTGATGCCAGATCGTTTAACTTCATCCGTAATTAGACTAACCAGTACCGCCTTGTCCTGCATTTCGGTTTGTGTATCATGAGTGGAGTTCGCCATATTGTTTGCTCCTTTATTTTCATGTCAACTCTCGAACAGAGACCGACCTGATGTTCAGGCCGGCCCCCGCTCGATGTCATACCATTCGATGTGATTCAGATTCCTATTATCGCCTATCTTTTGTCCATTTTCAAATCCTCTGGACGCAGCGTCATCAATTCCTGTTTGCCAGGTTGCCCGCTCCGGTACTGATTGAGCAACCTGACAGCTTGGTGCCGAATCGCTTTTTCAATCACGTTACGAACATATCGTGCATTACTAAATGCATGAAGACTGTCATTACGCTCGTTTAGCAAATGCTCCTTCATTTTAATTATGGACTGAGGCATGAGAATATAATCCCGCTCCTTGGCCATCATCTCGGAAATTTGGATAAGCTGATCCACAGTGTAATCAGGAAAATCCAACTGGATTGGAAAGCGAGAAGGAAGACCAGGATTTGTTCGTAGAAAAAAGTCCATTTCCCCCGAGTATCCAGCGAGAATCAAAATAAATTGATTTTTTTGATCTTCCATTGACTTTACCAAGGTATCAATCGCTTCTTTTCCAAAATCCTTTTCCCCCCCGCGTGCCAAACTGTAAGCCTCATCAATGAACAACACGCCGCCAAGAGATTTCTTTACCAGATCTCGCGTTTTTTGTGCCGTATGGCCAATATACTCACCGACCAGATCAGCCCTCTCTACCTCAATCAGATGACCTTTGCTCAGTACACCCATTTTTTGCAGCATTTTAGCGATAATGCGGGCTACTGTCGTTTTCCCTGTACCTGGATTTCCTTTGAAAATCATGTGATATACGTGTGCATTGCTCAATAATCCCGCATCCGTGCGCATATGGGCGATTTGCAAAAAGGCATATACCTCAAATACCAGGTCTTTGATGTTATCCAAGCCGACGAGATGATCGAGTTCTTTCTGAATTTCCTGATAAAGACTGAGATACTGCGGTAGCGCCTGTGACTTGGTTGAAGCCACTGCTTCCGTCTCGTCCACAGTCACCGAAGCTATCGGCTCCGGGCTACGCAGCACGACATTAATTTGTCTGGAAGGTCTCTCCTCCGACCGCTTGCCCGCGGCGATTCCCCGTCCGTTCATGCATCCATCACCTCAACATTTCTTCAGGCACAGCTTACCCTATTAATGTATTCGGTCTGGCATGTCCTTATTAGCATAAAAGCAACGGGAACGTGCACAAAGCCTTTTCTTTAATTCAGGCAACCCAAGTTTGAGCGCTGATCCACCACCGTTGCAGCGTCCATTTAGCGTATGCCAATACTTCTCTTGATTGATGAATTGGCATATTCAACACTTTGGATTCCGTCAGAGCCATCTGAGGATGATCAAATTTCAAGAATTGAGCAATCTCCATCGCTCGAGGGCCATGATAGCTATGTGTGATGATCACGGTGGAGGTCCATCCATATTCATTCATGATGCGCTGGCTATAGAGAAGATTTTCATAAGTACTGGTCGCATGGTTTTCCAACACAATATGCTGTACAGGGACCCCCCTATCTACTAAATAGCGTTGCATGCCCTCAGCCTCCGTATACGGAAAATCTGGTTTATCCAGTCCCCCACTTACAATTAGACGCTGTACCGTCCCGTTGCGGTATAAGCGCAATGCTTCTTCCAGCCTTTCCTTCAATCCAGGACTGGGCTCAGCCCCCCACATAGAAGCACCTAGTACGATACCAATTTGCACTTGCTTGAGCGGAGTGGTAGAGGCGGCCGTATTCATGTCCCACACTCGGATACCTGCCCATACCAATCCGACCAAAATGAAAATCATCAAACAAAGTACAATACACTTGGATACCATAGATATTTTCTTAAGGCGACTGTGCTCGCTTTTCAACTCAGGACGTTTGGGCCCAGTGTCTTTAATCCACTGCAAAACTTTCACCGTTCTCTCTTGAAATCACCGTTGTGAAACCATTCTGCCCGGTGTTTCAGCGACATTTTAAAATAGGGGAACACGTGGGCATCTATCTGATGTAACACATCAGCCGCTGTACGGTTAGCCAATTCTGCCTCTTGCGTTGAGATATGCCCCCGTTGTAACGCCTCCTCCAATTCATCCTCATCCACTAGGAAGATTTCACCGTTTTTAAGCACCACAACATCCAAATACAAATCGTCAAACCATGGGACTCCTTGATCGGTCACACCCTGATTTCGGCAGGTATCAATGTACCATTCAACGATTTGCTCCCGGTTATCAAACATAGCAGTCACCACATAGTGCTCACCTTTTGGATAATATTGTAGCCAGGAATATCCTTTATCGGCTATGCAAAACGTATGACCACCGTAACTTTTCCATAACGGCTCCTTGAGACTCAAAATTGTATACAGGGTCACATATCCTGTAAACGCGTCACTTTCTACATACCGGCAAGCAAACTTGCGATTGGTGATTCTGCGCCAGTTGGCCCGGTCTCCGAATTTGCGCTTCATAAATGATGTTCCTCTCCAACATTGGTAAAACCAGCTTACCATATTTAAACTGTACACTCAAAAAGAACCCCTTTACCAAAGCAAAAAAAGGTATTCTCAGACCGTGAAACGGTCCGAAAATACCTTTGATTTGAAGCAAATTCAACTTACATAAAGCAATACTTGCTAATCCCGATTGTGACGTCCACGATTGGAGTTCGAATGACCGTTGGAATTGCCTTCTTGAGTTCCATCCGTTGTGACTTCAGTCGTAGATGCATCCGTATTTTCTGGATTTACCATAGTATCTTCATCAGAAATACCTGCATCCGGTGTAGTAGTCTGACCATTTTCCTGATTTGTATCGTTTCCATTGCCGGAATTGCTATTATTGTTGCCTGTGCCTCCAGCACCATTCCCACTAGTATCTCCAGGAGATGCCGGAACCTGACCTGAGCCATTATTGTTGTTGATACCGCCAGGAACTGTATTTCCCTGATCTGTACCGTTTTCTCCGTCTGTAGCCCCGCCATTATCCGGTAAGGTTCTATTCTCGTTTGGATCAGTCCCTTGTTGTGGATCAACCGGAGTAGTCTCTGCCGGAATTTCCACACGGATCGTATTAGAAGCCTCGGATTCTTTGCCATCCGCTCCATAAGCCACTACATAATATTCATACGTGTTTCCAGCTATAGGAGACGTATCTTCACCACTCGTGCCCTTCATGGCCTCCATGATTGTTGCAAAGCCTGCATCAGAAGTCCCTTTGCGATACACACGGTATTGTACATTATCCCCCGTCGCCGCAGTCCAGGACAACGATACAATTTGGGTGTCATGACTATAAGACCCGCTCAGCCCGCTTGGAGCGGTAGCCTGAACCGGCTCTTCTGGCTTCTGCTCAACTGGTGGTTCATATCCCTTCGGCTCGCTGAATTGCGTAACCGGGTGTCCCTTGAGAGCTTCACCCATGACTCTTCCGAAAAAGGCTGCCGACTGCCCACTGTAGTTTCTGAGCATATGTTTGCTGTCCGGCTTATCATAACCCATCCATACTGCTCCGGTATATTCTGGCGTATAACCGACAAACCAGATGTCCCGGTTACCACTGTTACCGCTAATTCCACTTTGGGTCGTACCCGTTTTACCAGCTACAGGCCAGTCAATACGTGCTTTGCGACCTGTACCGCTATTGACTACATTTTGCATCATTTGTGTCATTTCATAAGCCGTTTTTTCACTCATTACAGATTTAGTATCCTCTTCATGAGTATAAACAACTTGATCATCACTATTGTTAATTTGCTTAATAGAATAAGCTTTTTGGAATTGTCCTTTATTGGCAAAAGCGCTGTACGCCTGCGCCATTTCAAGGGTATTCGTTCCTTTGCTTAATCCACCCAATGCGATAGCAAGTGAGTGATCATTTTTGTCCATCGGAATCCCTACGCTCTCGGCAAATTGAACCCCTTTTTCCACACCGATTTGGTTCAGCAACCATACAGGCGGAATATTTTCAGACTTCGTAATGGCATCGAGCATGCTGATGGTTGATGAGTAACCATGCAAGTTTTTCGGACTGTATCCGTTAAAACTCTGGCGTTCGTTACTCAAAGGGGTATCCATCGTAAATTTACCGGATTCAAGAGCTGGCGCATAGGCTACAATCGGCTTAAAGGCCGATCCTGGCTGTCTGCGGCTCTGTGTCGCACGATTGAAGGTTCCCTTTTTATAATCTCGTCCGGGTGCCATCGCGGCAATTCCACCTGTTTGGTTGTTAATAATGACCATCGAGGCTTGAACAGGCTGATCGTCAGGACTTTTTTCGAACATGTCATCATCTGCCATCGCCTGATCAAGCGCATTTTGGGCCTGGGCATCCATTGTCGTATGAATCTTATAACCACCAATAATCAAATCATTGCCGCTAACTCCTGGCAGTGCATCCTCTGCCTCATCCATGACGTATTCCATAAAATTTTGATACTTTTGAACTTTTTCCGGCTGTTTGTAATTGTAATTTACAGCCTTGGCCTCTTCCATCTCTTGCTTTCCAATCATCCCTTGCTCAAACATCAGCTGGAGAACCACCGCACGTCGTGCCTTCGAGTTCTCCGGGTTACTGATCGGATTATACTTGGATGGCCCTTTCGGAATAGCTGCCAGTGTAGCAACCTGCCACAATTTTAATTTGTTTAAGTCTGACACGCCAAAATAGCCTTCCGACGCTGCCTTAATTCCAGAATACGAGCGTCCAAACCAAATCCGGTTCAGATATAGTGTAATGATGTCTTCTTTAGTCAAATTCCGCTCCAGCGCCATTGCGATGGATACCTCGGTCGCTTTACGGAAAAAGGTTTTGTCACGTGTCAAAAACAAGTTTTTGGCTAGCTGCTGAGTTAGTGTGCTGCCGCCCTCCACTGCCGAACGAGCCACGATATCCTTTACGGCCGCCCGACCGATAGACCAAATATCAACACCCTGATGCTCATAAAACCGTTTATCCTCTGTCGCCACAAAAGCTTTTTTCAGCAGGTCTGGTATTTCTTCACTTTTAACAGGATCGCTTTTTTGCACAGACAACTCACCCATGAGCACACCGTTGCGGTCATAAACCTTCGATGTCTCGTTCACTGTAATTTTGTCCTTGTTGGCTTTGTAAATTTTTTCGCCATTAACCATGACAAATAAATATCCACCAAGTGCACAGAATATGGCTAAGGCCGCTGTAATAAATAGCGTCCACCCCACTCGCTTACCTGTTATTTTCTTTTTCTTGCCCTTCGGCTTCTCTTTAGATGTGTTTCTATTGCGATTGCCGGATCTGGACAATGAATCGTTTGGCATTCCCCTGACTCCCTTTCGCGAATAATCATATGATACCTAACATAAGCCTAAAGCTTGCTGTCGGCAGCATGAAAATAAACGGAATGAAAAGAACAACCCTGATCAGGTTGCTCCCGGTCACATTCCTATACAGTTAGACGAGACGGACGCCTGAAAAGTTTCATGAACCCGGGCGACCGTCAAGCCGTAATCAGTTATCGCTAGCGTTATCCTGTTGTTGTACAAGCGATACATTGCGTTGCGGTGTAAAGGTGGAGATGGCATGCTTGTAAATCAGCTGTTGCTTTCCATCCGAGTCGATAACAATCGTAAAATTGTCAAATGCTTTAATCGTCCCTCGCACCTGAAATCCATTGATGAGGTATACCGTTACAGGTATAGAATCCTTGCGCAATTGATTCAGAAACGTATCTTGGATATTAATGGACTTGTTCATTTTAGCCGTACCCCCAATAATCATTTGGATTGTTTTGAAGTATATTCAAGGTCTGTCCGGAACTTTCCTGCTATAATTTCGTGTATTCGGGCTGCATGAGCAGAAAAATTTCCGAAATCAGTGACATCTACCCACTGGATATCCTTCATATGGCGAAACCACGAGAGCTGTCGCTTCGCAAAATGACGCGTATCCCGTTTTAGCCAAGTCACCGCCTCTTCCAAAGACACCTCTCCCCGCAGGTAGGAGGATATCTCTTTATAGCCTAGACCTTGCATGGAGATGGCATCGCTTCGCACTCCCCGTTCCATTAAGGAGGTTACCTCAGCAACAAGCCCTTGATCGAGCATCCCGTCAATTCGGTCTTCAATACGTTTATATAGCATTTGCCTATCCATTGTCAAACCTACGATGCAGAGTTGGTAGGGAGATTCCTTTTTTTGACTGGCAAGTTGAGAGCTAAGTGTCGTTCCGCTAACATGGTAAATTTCCAGTGCCCGAACGACACGACGACGATCATTAGGATGCAGACGAAGTGCACTTTCGGGATCAACCGCCTGTAGTCGCGCATGAAGCGCGTCAGCTCCAAACTGTTCGGCATAGTCAAGCTGTTCCTGACGAAAAGCTTCGTCAGCCCCCACCTCGGAAAACTGGTATTCATAGCAGACTGATTCTACATATAAACCTGTTCCGCCTACGATAAACGGTAGCTTTCCTCTAGATTGAATATCAGGTATGAGACGACGACAGTCTTCCTGAAATTGGGCTACTGAATATGGGTATTCAGGCTCATGAATATCAATTAAATGGTGCTTGATTCCTTCCATTTCCTGTTCGGAAATTTTGGCAGTTCCAACGTCCATATGACGGTATACCTGCATGGAATCCCCGGAAATAATTTCCGCGTCAAATTGTCGAGCCATCTCGATGCTTAGTTTCGTCTTGCCAACCGCAGTCGGGCCAACAAGAACAAGTAGTTTAGGCTTAGGTGCCACTGTCAATATCAATCACTCCGTACACTGTTTTCGTTGTGCCCCGCTGCTCTACACGGAAGCCGAGGCGGGCAAATTCCCCGCTACCCCGTTTTTCTTTTAATACAATTGTTTTTCGTGCAATCCGTTTCGCATGAATAATACTTTCCTCATTCAACGCGTCTGAATTAGCCAACCCTCTCAATGGACCGATTGCGCTGGAATCGAGCAAGGGATCACGAAACATAGGGTCAAAATAAATAATATCTATACTGCGATCCGGCAAACTGCGCAAATAGTCCAAATGATGACCAAAACGAACGTCAATGTTGGAAAAGGCCTGATCTACTTCAGCGTTGCCGGAACGGTAATGCCTCATTCCATCCTTGATTAAAGCATAGACGGGGAAAGAACTCTCCACAGCCGTGACTTGTCCAGAGCTTCCCGTTCCAATTGAAAATAGAAGAGAATCCGTACCAAGTCCTGCGGTGCAATCCAGTACAGTATCACCCGGGACGAGCCGGGCAGCCGTCAACATCGGGTCAGGTTCACCCTTTAATACCCGTTTGGCGCGAATGAAGCCCATACTCGGATGAAAAACCATCGGTGATTGTTCTGGGCTGATCAGTCTCACTCCGCCCTGCACCAGAACCAATGCTTGGCGGACTCTGTGAGCCGCGATTAGCTTAGCTATCGATATGCCACGACGAGGGGCATACAACACCCCTAACTCGGCTGCAAGCAGCTTCGCTCGCTCCACAACCTCAGCCGAGGGGGAATCCCCTGTCGTGACCAGTAATTCGACTTTTTTTTCCCGTAGCCTCGACCGCTCTTCTTCACGGTTTTCCCGATCCTGTAACATATATATACTCCCTTACATTACTCTTTTAAACAGCTTCTCTAAATCATATGTGGAAAAGGAAACCACAATAGGTCGCCCATGAGGGCAAGTATATGGTTGTTTGCACGCTGCCAAACGCTCTAGCAGCACGACAGCCTGTCGGTCAGTCAGCTTTTGGTTTGCTTTAATCGAGGCCCGGCAGGAGCACATGATCGAGGCTGCTTCCCGCAGCTTTGCAAGATCAATGGCTCTTTCCTCGAGCACCCATCCGGCCATTTCCTCAATAACATCCGCTTCTTCCCCTTGGGGAAGCCAGTACGGGTAAGAGCTGACACGGAAAGTTTGACCGCCAAAATGCTCCAAATACACCCCCGCCTGCTCAAACCAGTGCAGCCTTGTTTTCAACTTTTCTGTCTCGGAAGGCGTAAAATCCAGTGTAATTGGCAGTAGCAACTCCTGCGATACTGACTCGGGATTACCGAATTTTTCATAATAAAATTCATAATTGACTCGTTCATGTGCGGCATGTTGATCAATTAAATACAAGCCCTGGTCGTTCTGTGCAATCAGATATGTCCCGTGGTGCTGACCGATTAAATTCAGTTCAGGAAAAGTGGGCAGCTCTGGAACTTCTCCCGACACCGCTGCCAATTGCTCTGCATTTAGACGTTGCTGGCGAGGCTTCTGATCCGCGAAATGACGGGAATCCGTAGCGTGTCCTGCAATCGGCGGCACAGAAGATGGGTAAGCAGCAGAAGCAGCCGTTTCCTTTATCCCTCCACTGTATAAAGAAGATGTGCCTATTGCGGCATTATCTCCTTCGGGCGACTGTACAGTCGCTCCATCAGGGAGCGGCACGTCCCCTCTAACTTCACTCCCGTTGTTTTCTTCCACAAAATCTGCATCCAGTTCATCATCACTAATACTTTTACCTGAAAGGTTGTTTGCCCGTCCAATGGCTGAGAGGCTACCCCTGCTCGGACGTTGCTCACGCTCCTGGCTACCTCTGTTATTCTCTTCGTTTCTGTTCAAGTAATTGGATTGGCCCGGCACCTGGTTCTCCGGCGAGGTCACGGAAAGTGGCAGTGCTCCCCCCCGGTCTTTGCCGGAAGGAGCATCCCCTTCCGCACCATTTCCCTTCGAGAAGTGAAACTGCTCCTGCACAAACGAGCCACTGTCCTTGCCACCGATCTCGCGCTTGACTGCCTTCGGAATCAGCACTTGCTGCCCTAAAACAGCTTTTACCGAATCCTCGACCAACTGAAACAGTTCAGCTTCTTTGCTGAACCTTACCTCCAGCTTGGCAGGATGAACGTTAACATCCACCAAAGAAGGATGCATTTCAAGTTGGATCACAGCCAGCGGAAAACGATTGATCGGCAGTAAGGTATGATATGCCTTGAGCAACGCCTGATTAAGCCCGTAACTACGCACAAAACGTCCATTCACTACCGTCGATATCGCATTCCGATTCGATCTGGTCCACTCTGGGCGGCTGATATAGCCGCTAATTCGGTAATCGAGGCTCTCTCCTTCCAGCAGCAGCATGGACTTCGCCGCAGAAGTTCCATAAATAGCGGCAATCACCTGGAGCAAATCACCATTACCCAGCGTTTGCAACAATGTATTGCCATTATGCCGCAATGTGAAGGCAACCTCAGGGTGCGAAAGCGCCATTCGGTACAATACATCCGAAATGTGTCCCAGCTCGGTCTGGATTGTTTTCATATATTTCAGCCGTGCAGGTGTATTATAAAACAGCTCCCGGACGGTAAAATCCGTCCCTTGCCTACTAGCGGCATCCTCGTGAAGCACCAGCTTACCGCCCTCAATCACCAATTTACGGGCACGCCCGTCATCTCCGGCTGCTGTAAGCAGCTCTACTTTCGATACAGCCGCTATACTTGGCAACGCCTCTCCCCGAAAGCCGAGACTTGTGATCTGAAACAGGTCGCGACCATGTCCAATTTTGCTTGTCGCGTGCCGATAGAATGCCGTCTCCACATCCTCAGGCTCAATGCCACTTCCATTATCCGTCACCCGGATACTTTGCAGACCGCCCTCTTCTACCCATACGTCCACCCGCGTACCGCCTGCATCAATCGCATTTTCCACCAGCTCCTTCACGACGGAGGCTGGACGTTCCACGACCTCACCGGCAGCAATCTGGTTCGCAATATGTTCATCCAGTACCCGAATTTTAGACATCCTTTTAACCTCCTCCTGACTTCAAAGTGTGATGAAAAATAGGAATAAATGTCACTTATTTTAACTACAGGCCATTGGCCTTGTTTTTAAGATCATTTAATAGCTGCATTGCCTGTAAAGGAGTCATATTCATGACATCAGCATTTTTCACCTTGCGCAAAATTTGGCGCACAATCGGATTAGCCTCTACTGTCTCTGCATGGGGCTTGGAGGCGGCAAGCTCCTGCTCTCCGAAAATGGACAGCTGTACCACTTCGGTTGCTCCTTGCTCCAACCTGCTGGAATCCTCCACAGTCTGTAGAGTATCTTCTTTTACCAGGGTGGCCTGCTGTGATAAAGACTGAGTTGATGATGCAGTTTCTCCGCTTTCTCGCAATGTCTGGCCTGAATTATATTCGGTCAAAGAAGAAATATCTTCCGTCCCTGAAACTGTACGAAGATCAGTCCCTTCCTTCCCTCCTACTACTATCTCGGTACCTGCCGTTACTTGAGCCGCTGCCTGTTCAAAACCATTCAGCAGTCCATTCGCTCGCTCAATAATGTTATTGGGCAAGCCTGCAAGCCGAGCACAATAAATGCCATAGCTACTGCTAGCCGCTCCCGGTATGAGCTTGCGCAGGAAATTCACCTTGTCGCCGCTTTCCTGCACGGCCATAGAGTAATTTCGCAGCGAAGACAGGCCTTGCTCCAAATGCGCCAGCTCATGGAAATGCGTGGATACCAGCGCCTTACAGCCGATCGTGTCATGGACAAATTCGATGACTGCCTGTGCAATTGCCATCCCTTCACTAGTGGACGTACCTCGTCCCAGTTCATCAATAATAATCAAGCTTCGCGGAGTTGCCTTGTCCGTCATTACTTGGATATCTGCCATTTCGACCATAAACGTACTCTGCCCGCCGATGAGATCATCCGCCGCGCCGATCCGTGTAAAAATGCGATCCAGCATCGGCACCTTGGCACGTGCAGCTGGGACAAAGCAGCCAATTTGAGCCATAATTGCAATAAGCGCAACCTGACGCATATACGTACTTTTCCCAGCCATGTTCGGCCCGGTGATAAGTAGAATATGCGCATCGCCTTCCTCCAACACCGTGCTGTTGGCGATAAAACCGCCATCTTTCATTACGGCTTCCACCACGGGATGGCGCCCCTGCTCGACTACGAAATCATATCCTGTAGTCAGCTCAGGTTTCACAAATCCCCGTTCCGAGCTAACCGAAGCCAGCGACTGATACACGTCAATTTCAGCAACTTGTTCTGCCAGCTTTTGCAAACGTGGAATTTCAGCGTTCAGTTTACTGCGAAGCTCGGAGAAAAGCGTGTACTCCAGATCAACCATTTTATCCTCGGCTTCCAGAATTAGAGATTCCTTTTCCTTCAACTCCGGTGTAATATACCGTTCCGCATTCGCTAGCGTCTGTTTGCGTTCATATCGACCTTCTGGTAATGAAGCCAAATTGGATTTGGTCACTTCGATATAATAACCAAATACTTTGTTGTATCCAATCTTAAGTGACCGAATGCCGGTTGCTGCACGTTCCTTGGCCTCTAGCTCAGCGATCCAACGCTTACCGTTCACACTCGCCTCGCGCAGTTCGTCCAGACGCTGATGGTAGCCTTCCTTAATAAGACCTCCATCCCTTACGGAAATCGGCGGTTCATCCGCCACCGCTTCCTCAATCAACGCACACAGGTCTGTACAGCTATCCAGCGTTTGTGCAATTCGTCTCAGCGTCTTCGAAGGAGATTCAGCGCACAATTCGCGTAAAGACGGAATTTGGGCCAGCGACAGCTTGAGAGCGATCAGATCACGTGCATTAGCACTACCAAAGGCGATCCGCCCAACTAGACGCTCCAGATCGTAAATCTCTTTAAGCTGAGCACGTACATCCTCTCGGAAAATAAATTGGTGGTATAGCTTGTCCACCGCCTCCAAGCGCTCCTCAATAAGATTGCTGCTCAACAGCGGCTTGTCAATCCAACGACGCAACAGACGCGCTCCCATGGAAGTCTCTGTGCGATCCAACAGCCACAGCAGCGAGCCTTTCTTTGAGCGTTCACGTACCGTCTCCACCAGTTCCAGATTCCTGCGGGTAAATGGATCCAGAATCATAAAATGGTTTGGCTCATATACCGAGATTTGGGTCAATTGGCCTAACGATCTTTTTTGCGTTTCATTCAAATAGGAAATCAGGCGCGATACGCACCGTCTACGTTCCTCCGTAAGCCTTGCCCATGTGGCTTCGCCAAATTGATCCCGAACCAGATCATCCTTGGATTTGTCCCAAGCCGTATACACAACGCGCCGTCCAACGGGGGACATACGGGATGTCACAAAATCGAGCAGATGACCATCCCCCAACATTTCGGAAGGCTCATAAATGTTAATTTCATCTAGTAGCCATTCTTTCGAATCAGGCACGGAGGTCACATACAATTCACCTGTTGACAAGTCGCACGCCGCCAGCGCCAGCATTCCGTCCGTCTCTGTGACACATACCATGTAGTTGTTGGATTTGTCACCCAGCACCTTGCCTTCCATCACCGTTCCCGGGGTCACAACGCGGACAATATCCCGCCGTACCATCCCCTTTGTAGCTGAGGCTTCCTCCATTTGCTCACAGATGGCCACCTTATAACCCTTCTCAATGAGGCGCTGTATGTAATTTTCAGCTGAATGATAAGGCACGCCGCACATCGGAATTTTTTCCGTGGCGCCACCCTCACGACCCGTAAGTGTAATTTCCAGTTCCTTGGATGCAAGAATTGCATCATCGAAAAACATCTCGTAAAAATCTCCCAGACGGAAAAACAAAAATGCATCTTTAGCCTGCTCTTTTATGGATAAATACTGCTCAATCATCGGTGTATATTTGGACATACCGTTTACTAACCCCCACACTTTGTTCCGTTTAAACTTATAATTATCTCTCATTATATCAAAAATGACAGTTGATAACATGAAACCGTTCCTGGTGTCGACACTTGATTTTACGTAAGCTTCCAATATGGGCGCAAATCCCGTGATTCATCCCACTGTTTCCCCTTGCGGAGGCTGTCCAGCAATGGCGCTACATAAGCTTCATATTGCGAGTATATTTCCAGTGAAACCATATCCAAAATAAGAGGTTCCATATACTCCTTAAGCACAGATTGATTTCCTTCATAAAAGGCTCTGTGAGCCTCCTCCTGACCCAGCGGCCTACGTTGCAAACGCGGATATTGAGAAGCAATGAGAAACGCCATTCCAATCACACCTTTCGCCAGCTGTGGCGAAATAAGAAAACTGGGCAGTGTACGATATTCAAAGCCTCCATACGACTGACGGCGAAAATCACCCAAATTGCCATAATGCGGTCTGCGCCGGACCGCACGCTTGTCTTCCAGTAGCGCCAAAGGCAGTGCCAAATAGTTATCCAGTGCCCGGAGCAAGGCACCGTTTAGCGAAACCCCGCTGAAATGCAGATGTCCGCCCAGCGGAAAACCCGGTTGCGGCATCCCCCCCGCCTGCCAGATGAGTGTGCGGTCAGCAATGCGCCGGGCAGCTGTTGCAAAAGCTTGACGCAGATGCTTCAGTAGGCGGGCCGGATCTTCGCTCGGCGCAGGACGAAGCTCAGCGACTGGATACAGCGTTCGTCCCCGGCGGGTAACTGCATCACAGCCGGCTATGCCGAGACGGCCCAAATATCTTGAGGCCGGAACGACCCGTCCCTCTGGCATACGAACCAGCACAAATTCGGGGTCCATTCCAATGAGTAGTCGATCTCTCCCTCGTTCCACTGAAAGATTCTCACCCTCAATATCCCCTTCACGCGCAGCAATTTCATATAACGTGGCCAAACGTCTATCGTTCAGCCATGGCTGTGCCGAGACTTCGCGCACCTGACAGCTGCGCTCCCCCAGCGGCGTCAGTACCACCTCACCACTGTCCAAACCCAGTGTGTACAACGCACGTACAGCCAGCCGCTCCATCCGGACATAGAGCGGTGAATGTTGATCCAGCTCAGAAAGATCGTATGCGCGGACTTTGGAAGATCCCTCGATGGCACGTCTACGAATTTCCAGCACTCGCAGTTGATGGATTTGCACCGCGTAGCCTATCGCAAAATCTGCAAGGCTGCTATCCATCCACTGCACTGCTATGCCTGAACGCTCCAGTCTACGCTTTTTTTCATCATTTGGCATCTGTCTGAAGCGTATGAGCGCCTGTCCCGGCTGCTGCATCATATTCCCCCCTACGGACTACGTACGGATTTCACCCCAATTTCAACCCAAACAATAAAAAAGGAGGGCCTTTGCCCCCTGCGCAGAATCAGCCGGCGCAAAGAGTAAAGCGGCCCTCTTTTTGGTTACTTCTGTCAGAGCTCGTCGTCAATGAGGTCGGGGTCGAGCTCCTCATAGTCCCCCTCTTCCGCTCCAAAATCAAAGTCTTTTTCAAAATCATCGCTGCTACCATTCGGGAATACTTCTACAACAATCTTCGTTTCCGCCACCAGCTCCACCGCAAATTCCCGCTCGACCCGGATCATTACGCTGCCACCTCCAGAAGACACACTGGCCTCGACACAACTCGGCTCCTGTGTAGCTTCGGCGGATACTTCCACTGTAGACGCCCGGTGCTTCGGATCAAGATACGAGAGCGGCACATTTTCTACGTACGACACCGTTTCCTTGGCCACATCGGTCTGCGAGTTTTTATCGTATGAGTACCAAATATTGATATCATACGTCCCGACGACCTCAATGCCGTCCCCCGCCGCCACAGCTTCATACTGGTGGTTAATAATCCATGCCCCTAAAATGCTCGTTGGATTATTCGGCGGAGTTACGGTATGGGTTACGGTAGAGAATCTGCGACCTTTACCACAGATCGCTTTGGTAATAATCTCTCTACGATTTTTATGACTTAATGCCATTCTTGAACCTCCTCCATACAATCAATCATTCCATACATATGTATGCAGGTTGTGGGCGAATGTTGAGTGAATAGGCGAAAAGGAAAAAATATTATTTGTATAAGCATATGCCGCGATGGCTTGAACTCATGCACGCCAATGTGTTACATGCTGATCAACGATCTGTAAAAATTCACTAAGAGCCGGAGATTTCCACTTTTTCGTGTGATAAGCGACCTGAGTAGCCACCTGCTGTTCACTGTCATCCCAGGCTAAACGCGCCATTTTACCTTCTCGCAGCTCATTTTGTACCGTTACCAGCGGAAGCAGCGCTATACCCAATCCAGCCATGACACACTGCTTGATGGCTTCAATACTCCAAAATTCCAGGCTAGGGTCTGAAAAAATTCCGTGTTTATTCAAATACTGCTCAAAAAGGATACGGTACGTACATCCTGCCTCCGTATGCAAAATGGTTTCATCCTTCAAGTCGGCAGGCTCTACCCGGGTATAGGTAACCAGCGAATGCTTAAGTGGAGCAACCAAGGCCATCGGCTCATGAATAAGCGTGGTGACATTCAGTTCTCTATCCTCCGTCTCAGGCTGTAGCAAAAAAGCCAAATCCAGCTCACCGGAACGAATCAAATCGCGTAATTCCCAGCATTCACCGGGTTTAAGGACAATTTTAACCTTCGGATACTGTTCTCTGTACTCACGGATCAGGCTTGGTAGACGAAAAGCGGCCAGAGATTCTGGTGCTCCTATTTTCAGCGTGCCTGCCAATTCCGTTTCTGAACGAAGCGCATCCTTAGCCATAGCATGCATCTTGGAAATTTCCTGCGCATAGGGCAGCAGACGTCGTCCGGCATCCGTCAGCATGATTTTTTTGCCAATGCGATCAAAAAGCGGCGTACCCAACTCCGTCTCTAGCGCTTGAATTTGAGCAGTGATACTCGACTGTGCATAATCCAGTATACGCGCTGCTCGCGTAAAACTGCCTGCCTCAACTACATTTAAAAAGGTAAACAAATGCCGCGATTCCATAATCCGCTCCTTCAATCGGTTTTTCCGATGCAAGCAATCGTTATATTCCGTTTTTCCGATAGATTGATTATCTGATAAGCTGGAGGAAATAACAAGCGAAAGAAGGCTTTTCTGCATGACAAATGAAAATAAACTTCAATCCACCATTGGTCTTCCTCAGGCCATTGCACTCTATATCGGAGCTGTACTGGGTTCGGGGATATTGATTGTGCCTGGTCTTGCTGCCCAAATGGCGGGGCCGGCATCGCTGCTGGCATGGGGTTTTATGACCCTGCTCATCCTGCCAATGGCACTTTCCATGGGGCTTCTATCTGCCAAATTTCCGAATGCGGGAGGGGTATCGCACTTTGTCACGTTGGCCTTTTCCCCACGTGCCGGTGCTTATATCGGGTGGTTTTTTCTCATGTCGGTTCCGATTGGGGCACCTGTTGCCGCACTCACCGGAGCCGGCTATATGACCGCAGCCATGGGCTGGGGAGAGGAAAGTCGCATAATGTTAGCCGTTGCTATGCTGGCGGTGGGCCTGATCATCAACTGGATCGGCATGAAGGTCGCGGGACGTATTCAGATCGCAGTCGTCATAGCTATCGTTGCCGTCCTTATATTCGCCATTGCCGCAGCACTTCCTCAGATGAAAACAGTCCACTTCACCCCGTTTGTTCCACATGGCTGGCTCTCTATCGGTCAAGCGGCCGCGATTTTGTTTTGGTGCTTTATCGGTTGGGAGGCCGTGTCCCATATGTCAGAGGAATTCACCAATCCCCAGCGGGCGGCCGTTAGAGGTGTGACCATTGCAGCCGTCATTGTCGGTTTACTTTATTTCTTAACTGCGCTGGCTACTGTGGGCACACAAAGTTACCTTGCAGGGGATTCGGATGCTTCGCTCGTATGGGTGATTAGTCGAGCTATCGGGCCATGGGGCGCGATAATTGCAGGCTTGACGGGTATCTTTATTTGTACCGCTACTATTATTGCTTATGTTGGTGCCGCTTCACGTGTCGCTTATGCTTTATCCCGGCAAGGACAGGCCTTTCGCTGGATGGGCAGGTTATCCCAACGTTTCCATACCCCTATCGGAGGCATTGCTTTTCTTAGCGTCTGCTTCGTGATCATTATGGTTTTGTACGGTAGTGGCGCTGTTTCACTCACTAACCTGATCCAGTTCCCGAACGCCACCTTTATTCTGACCTATCTAGGAGGTTGTGCAGCAGGAATTAAGCTTCTGCGTGGTAGTCGCTGGGGCGTTTCCATTAGTTGGATATCGTTCATCTCTACGGCGATCGTTTTCCCCTTTGTCGGATGGGCTATGCTGTACCCTTGCCTGATCACCGCTGTCTTATGGATCACAGACCGAATTCGGCACAAACGGACTTTGAGTCAATCGGCTTCTACCATTACTGAACAAGAAAAAGCTACTGTCCGTCATGGATAGTAGCCTCTCAAGGCCTTTACTCTAATTTTTCACTGGAGTAGGGGCCTTGTCCTTTTTCGCAATTTTCAAATACTGATGAAGCTCATGTGTAAGCTGCAATAATGCCGAACGAATCTCAAATTCCTCCCGGGTTGCGGGAAGCTCCATTGCTTTAAATTCTTCACGAACCTGCTCCAGCAGCTTCTCGGTCTGTCCTGTATAATGTCCAGCCAAAACGTCATTGCTAAGCTGGTCGAACAGCTCGGCCAGAAGCTTGGCCTGCGGCATATGCTGATACATTTGTGCGATCAACTGCATCATGTTTTGGATCGAATCCAGCTGTTCTTTTCGCATATAAAAATACACATTCCAGCCCTCTTGGGGACGAAGCATCTGATTTTCCAAGGAACGCCCCGCCTCAGTAACCCCTTTGGCTATCACGCTGTTCGCTTCAATAACTTCCTTGCCATCCCATATGTATGCTGGACTACGCAGCGTATTGGCCATATTTCTGAATATAACAGAAAATGTCCGATCCACCTCCTGCCGAATTTGTTGCATTGTATTATCAGAACCCGGCATATAGGCTAAATTGACAATCATCGCGGAACCCAGTCCAATCACTAGCAGAGCTAGCTGGGTCAGCAGTACCTCCATATCAATCACGCCGCCGCTGAATACGCGAAAAACTACGACCGAACCGGTGACGATCCCTTCTTTAAAGCCCACCCGTACAATGACTGGAAACGCCGTTAAAATATATAATGCCAGTACCCAATCATGGAATCCGAATACCACAAACAAAACACAAGCAAAAAGAAGCCCCACGACGGATGCAAAAAATCTCGCCGAAATGGTACGGAGACTTCTCTTGCGTGTGACATCCACCCCCAAAATCGCTAAAAGCCCTGCTGAGGTGGCTCCATGAATGCCAAAACCCTCCGCAATAAGTACGGCCATTAATGCGGCAATAGCCGTTTTAATCGTACGAAAGCCCATGAAAAAATTCTGTCCTCTCTAGATGAAATCTGTTTCAGCATTTTGCATAATTCGAAATTTATGCATAATGCTCATTTTCATAAATTTTAAGTATTTTCATTTTTCATGGTACTTTATTTTCACGTTTTACACAAATGTTCAGAAATTTTATTATTAGCGATGAGGACGACCAGAAAGCAGACGATGCTCCACATACACGACCGCCTGATACATCAGTGTAGCTACGACAGCAATGATCAACAGACTGGACATAACCAGCGTGAAATTGAACACCTGAAAACCATAGATAATCAAATAGCCTAAGCCGTTTTTAGCCACCAGAAATTCACCAACAATCACACCAACCCATGCCATACCGACATTCACTTTCAGCGTAGAGACGATTGCAGGAAAGGATGCAGGTAAAATCACCTTTTGAAACGTATCACGGCGTGATCCGCCAAACGTGCGAACCACTTTGATCAGATTCGAATCGACTTCCTGAAAGCTGTTGTATACGACTAGTGTCGTAATGATGACCGTAATGGAGAGGGTTGTCATTAGGATAGCAGTAAATCCCGCCCCAAACATGACGATAAAAATTGGACCTAGCGCCACCTTAGGCATACTGTTGAACACGACCATATAGGGATCAAGGACCCTCGACAAAAACGGTGACCACCAAATAAGTACAGCCAGCAACGTACCTAACAGTGTACCGAGTAAAAACCCCGCCATCGTCTCTCCCACGGTGACACCTACATGTCCCCATAATTCACCACTGACCGCATCCTTGCCGATCTGGGTGAAAATTTTGCTCGGATAGCTGAACAGCAGTACATCAATCCACTTCAAACGGCCTGCAATTTCCCATAGCACAAACAAAAGCAGTAAAATAGCTGTCTGCACACCTGTCACTAACCATCGTTGCGAACGCCTGCTGCGTAAATACGCCTGATGTAGTCCTTGAATCCAACGTTGCTCAAGCTGATCCGCTTCGTCCTTCATACGTTAACTCACTCCTTTGCTCCCGAAGCCTCCAGTTCACCCCATATTTCATGAAAAAGCTCATTAAAACACGGCTGCTCGCGTGCATAAAAAGGCTGAGCTTTTCGGATGCAATCCGGAATCTCGAAGGTACGTCGGATATGACCCGGATTTCGACCCATCACTATAATCCGGTCACTGACCGCAATGGCCTCGGCCAAATCATGTGTGACTAAAATAGCCGTCTTCCTCCGCTCGCGC
Source organism: Paenibacillus sp. FSL H8-0168 (assembly GCF_038592955.1). Classification (NCBI taxonomy): domain Bacteria; kingdom Bacillati; phylum Bacillota; class Bacilli; order Caryophanales; family Paenibacillaceae; genus Paenibacillus; species Paenibacillus sp. FSL H8-0168. Next base: position 3,278,172 of record NZ_CP151948.1, read on the forward strand.
AAGGTTTCCGCAATCAGATCTTCCAGCTGTAGCTTGGTTTGATAATCCAGCGCGGAGAACGGCTCATCCAGCAGCAGCAGTCCCGGATTGGTCGCCAGCGTCCGTACCAGCGCCACGCGCTGGCGCATTCCCCCAGACAACTGGGATGGATGCAGATGCTCCTTCCCTCCCAGACCCATGCCTTCCAGTAACAGCCGTGTCCGCTCACGCGCAGCTTCATCTACTCTGTTGCCTAGTTCCAGACCCAACAATGCGTTATCCATTATCGTCCGCCACGGGAACAGATAATCCTGCTGCAACATGTAACCGACCTCTGGACTCGGACCACTTACCGGCTGACCTTGCAACATAACTTGGCCTGCCGCTGGACGCAGTAGCCCCGCGATCATGGACAGGATCGTCGTTTTGCCGCAGCCGCTTGGACCAACCAAGCTGACAAACTCCCCTGTCTCTACGGAAAAATCAATATTCTCAACCGCCAGCGAAGCTTCACGATCCGTTACATAGACATGCGTTACTTGCTTCAGTCTCACCATCGGGATGGTCGCGTCCAAAGTTAGGCTACTCCGTTCCTCCATCATGACGAACCTCCAGCCCCGACACCTGCATCCGTAGATTCAGTTGTGCTCTTTTTCACAGGCGGTTCAGTATTCCCGGTAGAGCTTGACGAAATCGCTTGTTGTGCAAAGCTTGGGTTCACTAACTTATCTAGTGCAACCGGACTTTTAAGCTCCCCTGCCGAGGTCATGACATCCTGTAAGTTCTTCCATTCCTTTTCCTCAATCATCGGGTTCAAAGCATAGGTACTCTGTTCCTTATATCGCTTGATACTACTCGTTAAAACAGCTAAATCTGTATCTTTAAAATAGGACGTGATTGCTTCGGCAATCTGTTCAGGTGAATGCGTAGCAATCCACTGTTGTGCCCGATATACAGCATTTGTAAATTTCTGTGCAGCCTCGCTATTTGTGTTCAGGTAGCTTTGCTTAGCCATATATACCGTATACGGCAACTCGCCGCTCTCCACACCGATAGAGGCAACAACCCGCCCACGACCTTCCTTTTCAAAAATAGATGCCTGCGGCTCAAACAGCTGCACATAATCCCCTGTACCGGAGCCGAAAGCAGAGGCAACATTAGCAAAATCAATATTTTGAATCAGCTTCAGATCCTTGTGAGGATCAATGCTGTGTTTGCGAAGCGTAAATTCAAGTGACATTTGCGGCATTCCGCCCTTGCGTTGGCCTAAAAAATTTTGCCCTTTCAGCTTTTCCCATTCAAAGCTATCCTGCGTTTGACGGGCAAACAAAAAGGTTCCATCCTTCTGTGTCAGTTGGGCAAAATTAATGATAGGGTCCTCTGCTCCTTGCTGATACACATAAATAGATGTTTCCGCGCCGATCAGCGCGATATCCGCCTGATTGGACAACAACGCCGTCATCGCCTTGTCACCCCCGGGAATCGTTGCCAGCTGGACATCCAGTCCCTCCTGAGCAAACATCCCCTGGCTCAAGGCTACATACTGCGGCGCATAAAAGACCGTACGGGCTACCTCGCCTAGTCTGATCTCAATCGTCTGCTCCCCTCCTTTGGGGGTGCACCCACTGAGCAACAGTAATCCGAGTAGTGCCGCAGCCACCACAGCTTTGAAACGAGCGCCGTTTTTCATCCTTATTCCCTCCCCACCTTTTTACATCGGTTGACTTCATATATTGTTATGCCGTTGTCGATATATTGGTTAATTGCAAAAAAAAAACCCACGTTCGCCCGGGAACGCGGGGTAGATGCTATATGATTCACAGCTTGTATATGGAGGTATATTTCTCTTCCAGATAGTCGGCGAGATAATCCGGGTTCAGATCCTCACCTGTAATGACTACAATCAACTCGGACGGCGTCCGACTCTTGCCGTAACGGTAAATACGTTCGGTCAGCCATTGCTTGATCGGCTCAAGCTCTCCAGCAGCAATTAATTCATCTAGATTTGGCAACTCTTTACGTAATGTCGCCAAAATTTGCGCTGCATACATATTGCCAAGCGAGTAGGAAGCAAAATAACCAAAATCACCGCCGGACCAGTGAACGTCTTGAAGTACGCCCAGTCCGTCATTCGGTGGAACAAGTCCCAAGTATTCCTTATATTTCGCATTCCACACCTCGGGGAGACGCTTCACATCCAGCTTTTCATTAAACAGCATTTTTTCAATTTCATAACGGATAATGATATGTAAATTATATGTTAGCTCATCCGCTTCAATACGAATCAGTGAATTTTCCACACGGTTGACTGCCCGGTAGAATTGCTCTGCCGTAACCTTTGCCAAACGATCAGGAAAATGCTTTTGCAAATCATCGTAATACCGATCCCAGAAAGCACGACTGCGTCCGATTTTATTCTCCCACAAGCGGGACTGGGATTCATGAATCCCCATAGAGGTTCCTCCAGACAGTAGTGATCCTGCCAGCTCTGGAGCAATATTTTGTTCGTACAGCGCATGACCTCCTTCATGCAACGAACTGAAAATAGCACTGGTTACATCATCTTGCAGATAATGAGTTGTTATACGCACATCACCTGGATTTAATCCTGTTGCGAAAGGATGTACACTCTCATCCAAACGACCTGCGTCAAAGTCATACCCCATCTGTCCTAAAATGAATAGGCTGAACTTCTCCTGCTGCTTCACATCAAACACACCATCTAAAAAGCTCTTATCCGGCTGGTTCGATGAAGCCTGAATTTTAGACAATAGGGGCACAAGGCGCTTCTTGAGACGATCAAACACAGCATCCAGCTTTTCAACCGTCATCCCCGGCTCATATTGATCCAAAAGCGTGTCATACTCTGTATCCTTAACACCCCAGTAGCCGATAAACTCACGCTTCATGTCTACGATTTTAGACAAGTACGGTTCAAATCCGGCAAAATCGCTATGTTCCTTTGCGTCCTCCCACTTGCTCTCTGCCTGTGCTGCAAGAATGCTATAATCCCGGTATCGGTCTGCCGGAACCGAACGATTCAGTTCATAATTTTTACGGCATTCCTCCACCAATCTGCGATCATTGTCCTCCAGTTGCTTCAGCTTGTCTTCTACGGCAAAAAATTGCAGCAATTGTCCCATTTCATCCGAGATCATCAGCTTGAACATTTCAGTGGACAGCATACCCAACGTCTCCGACCGAATATCAACGCCCTTGCGCGGAGCGCCAGTCCGTAAATCCCAGTGCAGCAGACCTACTGCTTCGCCATAACTACTAATTTTGTGTGCAAGCTCCTTTAAAGCCGTCAATTGATCCAACGTCTGTTGCGTCATATTTGAGGTCACCTCTCTAACTTAAAATGGTTAAAACTTTACAATACCTATACTTGATGATACTTATATTAAAAAGTATAATCAACACACAACATGTACGACCAGCTCCTAAGACCTAAAACAAACGTTGGACTGTACATATCAAACTTTATTAGAATCTGGAGGGAACAATCGTGGATCACATCAAAGAAATTTTAGAGTACAATCGTGTTTTCGTAGAAAACAAAGAATACGAGGCCTATAGAACGGGCAAGTTCCCCAATAAAAAAATGGTCATTATCACCTGTATGGATACACGGCTAACGGAATTACTCCCAAAAGCTATGAACCTGCGCAACGGTGATGTGAAAATCATCAAAAATGCGGGTGCGATTATTTCACAGCCCTTTGGAAGCGTAATGCGCAGTGTGCTAGTCGCCCTGTATGAGCTGGGAGCAGACGAAGTCGTCGTCGTAGGCCATTATGAATGCGGTATGGCTGCATTAAATGCAGACCACATGGTCAATGAAATGCTCGATCGCGGAATTTCTCAGGAAGTGCTGAACACATTAGAAAATTCAGGCATTAAGCTAAATAAATGGTTAAAAGGTTTTGATAACATTGAAGAAGGGGTAAGAACTACCGTGAAGCTTATTAAGAATCACCCGCTTCTCCCCCCTAATGCCCCCGTTCACGGCATGGTTATTCATCCAGATACAGGAGCGTTAACGCTTGTCGTTGACGGGAATGAACAGTAAACAGGATACGCTTCGGTAGAAAGTTACCAGGGTAGTTTAAGCTCGTAAGTGCGAGCCTAAACTACCCTTTTTTATGAAAAAAAGCGCATATACGTGGAGAATGACAGGAGCCAATTTTGGCTAACCTGTGAACGACCTGTCTGAAAGTTGTCAAACCATACAGTTTCAGTGTACACTTTTCATGAAGCAGCAGAATACCTGCCGCAGTGCTGTTACAACCGTTACTATGATGGATGAAGGAGATAAGATCTATGAATTTACTATCGTATGGTCTGTTGGGGCTTCTCGCAAGAGAGGAATCCTCCGGCTATGATCTGATGTTGCGTATTCAGCCTTTTTGGCAGGCTAAGCACAGTCAGATCTATCCGCTACTGGCCCGTATGGAGAGCAAGGAACTGCTAGCCTCTCGTTGGATTCAGCAGTCCGACAAGCCTGATAAGAAAATGTATACCATTACCGACAAGGGAATCCATATGCTTCAGCAATGGTCCCAGGAAGCGTTAGCTGCTCCGGTTACACGGGATGAATTAAGTCTTCGACTGTTCTGTCTCTGGTTGACGGACAAAAGTAGTGCCAATCGTATGCTGGAGGAACGCAAACGTCATTTTATTCAGAAAATCCAGCATCTTGAGGATATTCTGAACGACATTCCCGCAGAGAATTTACATTTTGGCAGTAAGAACTTTGGTGACTATATTTTAGTACAAAAAGGACTTTTGAATGCTAAAGCAGGTCTGGAATGGTGCCAATTGGTTCTGCGCATGCTGCTTGCCGGTGATGTCAGTACGGATACTAATCCGTTTTTACTTAAGCCGCAAAGCTGAATGCTTTTACCAATCCATGCATAGGATTTATGGGACGTTATTATTTAATTTTTAAAAATTAAAATTCTTTGAAACCCTTTTCCATGCCATTCGTATTACTGGTTAGCGGTTGTTTGACCTATAAAAAAATTTACTAAGGGGGATATATTTACATGAAAAAAACATTCACTTTGAAAAATATGATGATGCTGATGATGGCTTTTACCCTACTCATTGCTATGATCGCACCATCTACAGCTGATGCAAGGCGAGGCGGCGGGTTTAAATCCGGGCCTAAATCATACCAATCTACACCAAGCAAGGCAAATGACAGCAGTGGCGTCAATAAGTCAGATAGCGGAACCAAGTCAGGAGCAACTGCTGGGAATACAAACAGAACTGGTGGATTCCTTGGCGGTGGCGGCGGATTCCTGAAAGGTATGATGCTGGGCGGTTTGGCAGGTATGCTCTTCGGCGGATTGTTCGGCAACATGGGCGCATTGGGTAGCTTGCTTGGTCTGGCCGTTAATGTTCTCGCCATTTACGTCCTGATCATGGCCGGAGTAGGTATCTACCGTGCTATTAAAAATCGTCGAAGACCAGATGATTCCCGCGGAGGACGTTACTAAGCTATGATTTTGAGTATGGATGAGATTGTCAACGCTATTTGCTTGCATATGGCTGAACGCAAAGGTGTCCAGCCCACTGATGTAACAGTAGAATTAAGCTGGGAGGAGGATACAGGTTATTCCGCAGAAGTTCATGTACAGGGCCGCAGTCAATATCTGGTGGAAGCCAACATGATTGAAGCAATTCTGAGATACCTGTATTCCGAATACAATATTCGTGCCTATCGCGAACAAATCAGATTGGATCTGGATGAAGAAATTACTGCTATTGTCCAAACTTGATTATTTCGCATAAGATCGTCGCACAAACTTATTATAAAACAGAAAAACCGACCCTTGCTTGATGGCAAGGGTCGGTTTTTTTGCTCGTTTTCTAATAGATCATTAAGGTTGCTATAGCATTACATTTAGACGCGGACGTTCCTTGCTATATGGATTCATTTGCTCTATGAATAGCCTGTCTGCTAAATGATGGAGCCGGAGATAGCTGTACCTGCGGCACCCTTTCGAGTAAGCCACTACCGTACATTTCCCGAAACGGCTGCTCCTCCATATGAATATAGCCGATATAGCAGCCGCATTCTTTCATCCGGCACGGACGTTTGCCACTCAGACCCTCAAGACCATCCCTGTATAAGTGTCCTAGCACCCGTCGATCCTGATAGCAGTGTTTTACTCTTCCGTCACCCTGGACATAAAATACATCTTCACCAGCGCGACATGCCCGCCCCTGACTGCTATAATCCTTTAAATTCCATTGAAAATAGGGATCTATCGTAGTTAATTCAGCAACCTCAACATCTGTATAATAATGTGGTCGATCCTTGTAGGCGTTGATCCACAAATAAACATCCCTTGGAAGTTGCGATCGCAAGGAACGAATAGCCGGAAATGCCTGTCTTAACCCGACGGTACCGACACTATAGGAAATGCCAAGTTCATATAGCTTCATAGCCTGCGATATAAAAACTTGCTCTTTCGTCTCTCCAGGGTGATATGTAGCCCACAGCGCAGCAGTCTCCGGGTTCAGTTCTTGCGTCCAATCCAGCTTAGTCGATAGATTCGTCTGTACCGCCACTTTTTCCACATGCGCCATGTGGGAAAACTCAATCATGGTCTTGCGATACCAGGAATGAATCAAGGCTTCTCCATACGGATTAAAAAAAATAGAGAGACGATGCCCCAGAGCGCCCTGTTCTCGTACCCAATCGGCAAAACGTTCCAACTGGGCCCGATCCTTGTTCAACGTTTCCCGACTATCAACGTTTTTACTGAACGGACAGTATGGGCAGGCATAGTTGCACGAGGTCAACGAACCACGATAATATAAGGTCGCTCTCATGCGCCTACATATCCTTCCATGCGCTCACGTACTGATGTGGAGATCATCCAGTCCCCAATCGCATCGGAATAGGCCATTCCTCCCTCTGTAAGTCGCAGCCTACCCTCCTCGACGACAGCCATACCGGATTCCAGCAGCAATGACATTCCCGTAAAATCGTCCGACAGGGATACATCGAAGCGCTCTGCATAGGCCGATAGCTCCAAACCTTCCCGATGAAGAAGCGCCTTTAAGATAAAGCGTCGCTTACTCTCATCCACATTTAAAATAAAGCCGTAGTCAGCCAGATCATGACGTTCCGCAGCAACATAATCTTCGATAATACTACGCGTAGCTGCTGAACTAACACCGTACCGGCTGGCATAGTGAACATTACGTGTATAGGATCGCGCACCACATCCCAGACCAGCCATACCTTCCTCCTGACAACTGTAGGGCAAAAGCTCTTTGCTGGATAAACCATCATTTTTTGCAAAACGGCGCATGGAATATTGTACATATCCTGCCCGTTTGAGCCGTTCGCGCGCCACTTCATACAAGCTAAGGCGAATATCATGTTCCAGCCCGGTATAGCCTGGCTTTAAAATCGTATTTTCTCGAATATATAGCGGATAAAGAAAAATCTCCCCTGGCAAGTAAGACAGTGCTTCCTCTAAAGAATACAGCCAGGTTTCCACTGTTTGACCAGGCAGGCCATAGATCAGATCCACGTTCAGCAAAGGAAAGTTGTATTCCACCAGCCGCTCAAGTGCTTCTCTAACAAGTTTGGGCTTCTGAGGTCGGTAAATGGCGGCACTTTCTGATTCCACAAAGCTCTGAATTCCCATGCTGACACGATCTGTCCCGCGGCGCTTGAGCACCTCCAACCTATCCTCAGTCACAGTATCGGGAGAGGTTTCCACCGAAATAGAAGCTCGTTTAGGGTCCAGTCCCATTATATTTTCCGCAATGTCAAACAAGCGCTCCACCAAAGGAGCCTCCAGTAAGGTCGGTGTACCGCCGCCAATCGCAAAACGTGAAAAAGGCCGACGGCCCATAATGGGTGCCCATTGCTTGGCTTGTCTTTCTAGCGCATCCACATACTCCTTATGTACATCGAGACGCTTGTCCGGCAAAGTGAAGAGGTTACAAAATCCACAGCGAGCCGCGCAAAACGGAATATGCATATACAAAAAATAGCTTTCTAACTCCTCCTTCTCCCACAGCTCCTGCAATGAGAGCGGTGTATCAAACGAACGATAGGCCGTTTTATGCGGGTAAGAGTACAGATAGGAGCGGTAGGGAGCTTCACGGATCGTGCGTGCCCATTCAGCAGGAGTTTCAGGCCACTGAAACCTAGAGGGTACTAAGTTTGTGTCTATCTCCGGGGCTACCTCACCCGTTGGATGTGAGTGATTCAGATTCATGGCTTTCATTTCTGCTCCTTCCTCGCGCTGGATTGATTTCTTGATATTTTACTAGTGCAATCTATATTTCTATTTGCTTTATAATATAAATTCGCGGTAAGGCACATTCCAGACTACCTCATGAGCCAGACGATGTCCTTCATAGCCGTCTTCCCCATAAGCTGTACCATGATCGGAAAAAACCATGCAAAACGTCTTGCCCCGATTTCGTAAAGCATCAAACAAACGTCCAAGTTCACCATCCACATACCGCAAGGCTGCTCGTTGAGACTCCACTGAATCTTTAGCTGAGCCCTTCACAAAATAATGATTAGGCCCATGGATCGCTGATACATTCAGAAACAAAAACAAGCGCTGCGACGGGTCTGTATTCCCCAACAGTTTCAGAGCATGATTCACCTGATGCTCCGTCGAACGGGGGTTGGTAACGCCAAAGTTCATACGCCAGTAGCTTTCTTGGAAATACCCTGGCAGCACTTTGGCAAGCTTATTTTTCTTCGTGAAAAAAATAACGCCGCCGATACAGATGGTCCGATAACCTTCACCCTCTAGCCCGGACACAATATCCGGGGCATCGAACAGCCAGGTATGTGGATGCGTATGCAGTCCCGTATCCTTTGTGTGAAACAGACGGATATGTGAAGTCTTATCCGTATTCGCTGGAGTCGGCAAAAATCCGCCAAAAAAGGCATGATGTGCAGCATAGGTAAAGCTACCCGGTGTATGACGCTTTTCCCACGACCCGGAGCCGCACAAATTCGGACAGTTCTCTTCCTCCAGCTTTGCTACATCATAACGCAGAGTATCAAGCGTAATCATGACAATATCATGAGAGCCGACAATTTGGTTCATATCAATCATATCTGTCTTTCCTTTCCGTACCCACGCTCCTATTAGCGAGGTGCTGCATTTCCCATTCATACGGATTCCAACCCTGATGCTCAACCCGGTACAGCAAATCACCGAACGGATTAACATCCAATACATAGGGACGACCGCCATGAGCCGGAACCAGCACATCCAGTCCAGCAACCATGGAGGCTGGAAAAACACTCATAGCGGCTTTCGCCGTAAGCTGGATCGATTCCACCGTATTCTGTGGTAATCCGGCTTCCTTCAGCGAGAGCCGCTCATTACGCAAATGCAAATTCGTAATGGGGCTGTGGCTCAAACGTAAAACCGCATGGCAAGCTTCTGATCCGCACACGAGTTGGCGCACATCATAAACACGCCCGTTCAGGGTCGCTTTGGGAATCCAGCGCTCTACATGTACCCCTTCCAGGCATAGCCAGTTAAGGATAGCATGAATGTCCTGCTTATCCGTATAACGACGCAGTCGTCCGGCATTATAATACACGCGCTGTCCGCGTATGATTTCCGTTCCAATCGTGGTCACCGCCAGTTCCGCGTGTGTATGGGGATGTACCTGATAGGCCATGACACCAGAAGCACCAGACCCACAAAATATTTTCACAAATACGCGGTGAAACCCGCTCTCCTTTATTGCCGCGTGCAGATCGACAACATCATGAAATGCACCACCTGAAGATGCAAGCACTGGCGGGACTCTTATATCTGCCTTGCTTAAATCGGCGCTACAACGCCGTTTGTCGAACATCACGGCCACTTCCGCCGGATCGTTCATCCAGTATGACGAGGGCCAGAGCAGAGCCACTTCATCCCGCAGCCAGGCCAGCAGACGGCAATAGCCCCGGAACCATTGTGCCGGGTGCCAAATACGACCGTGCTGCTCCTGCAGACGTCGCGCTTCTGCCGCCGATATACTTGTGCCTTGTGTCCATTCGGGCCATGGCAACAGAGAATCGTCTCCCTCACCATCCGAGGCGCCCAGAGCAATCAACTCACGCTCTACCTCAAAGCTTTCGCCCGGTGCATCCAGACGAAGCATCGGACCACTGTTCATCTGCCCCTCCAGTAACTGATCAATGCTCTCTTGCACAAAGGAACTGCCATTCACGCTATCATGCGTAGCTCGCGCGGCTATTCGCGCCATCAGCTCGCTCAGACCTTGTTTCTGCCGAATAGCTTCCAGCACATTCTTATAGGAGACCTCCAGAGCGGGTGGGAGCATTAATCTGCTTCGCGCCTCCTGTAGTCCGGTAGTTCGACGATTCCCCGGATTACCGAACAAGATAAACGGCTCGCTGACATTACAGTCTGACATTCTAACCATAGAGCCGCCTCACTTTAGATCATTTTAATTTTGAAAACAGTCCGTTTTAGTCCATTTGTACAAATTACTCAGTCAGTGATGGATAACGCCAATCATCTTCCTCATCCGCTTCTTGTTGATCTTCCACGTTCACAGATAGACCCGAGCTTTTCCAACGTTGCATCATTTCACTAGACATATAATGATAGCTCAAATCCAGATGCTTCAGCCCTTTTATACTTTCACTAGCCAGCAGCGCTTCTGCACCTTTATCAGACAACGTACCTTGTGAGAGATCCAGCACTTCCAGTTGTCCAATCACAGGGGCATTAGCTGCTGCAATTGCAATTTCATCCTGTATTTCACTATCTTTCAGTCCCAAGTATGTAAGTTTGGGGAAAGGATTGCTATTCAAAAACGGCAAAACATCTTTCAGGTTACCGTCAAAACCATAGTTATCGACACCCAAATACAGTTCCAGCTTGCGCAGTTCAGGCAGTTCTGCATTGTGTATTTGCTGAAGAACGCTCACAGGCAGGCCACCACAAATAATAACTAATTCCTGAAGGTTGTTATGACGAAGTGGTTCCAGACTCAGGTCCTGGCTTCCTTTGATATGAAAGGACTCCAACGCTGGAAACGCTTCTAATAACGGGGATAGATTCGTCTGGTTAATCCATGAAACCTCACACTCATCATATTCCATATCACCAATAAACAGCTTGCGTAACTTAGGAAAATGATCTTTAAGCTTCACTAACACTGGGATGAAATCATCTGGTGAGCTCTCATAGGCTCCACCCCAATCTCCAATGATCAGATCCGTAACTTCCGCGCTCTCCGGCTTGGCTGCCAGTTCCTCAAGCAATTTTGCCATCGTTTGGCCACTCTCATAAGCTTCAAAATCCACTACCAATTTTACTTCCATCTTACAATTCCTCCGATCACTTATCTGAGAATGTAATAAAACTTGAAAACTATCTATTTCCAATTTAGTCTATCCTATTCTACCAATGTTCGTCAAAAATAGTCCTAAATCGACATCAATCCTATGTAAAATGTGCTCAATGAAATCAAAACAAGACAGCCCACTAAGCAGGCTGTCTTGCACATATGTCTATAATAAACTTCTACTATTATATAGCAGTAATTCTAGAACCAAATTATTGGCTAATTGTAATCGGTGAGTTATCGGACAGCAATGCCAGATTATTCACGATCACATTCTCCTCATTGCTCAAGCCACTGGTAACGAGTGTTTGTGAACCTGCCGTCTGAACAGTCTTCACTTCCTTACGTTTCGCATGGTCTCCGTTTACAACATATACATATTCTTTACCTTGATCCTTTTGAACTGCCGCAGTAGGAACCACAATGCCTTCTTGTGCATTGGCAGCGACAAAGCTGATATCAGCCAACATGCCGGATTTCAGTTTTGTGTCTGGATTCGCAACTGAGATTTTTACAGGATAGCCTTTTCCACTTGCATCCAACGGGCTTACATTTTTAACTGTACCTGTTGTTACAATGTTGGAAGCTGCAACACGAACCTGTACCTTGTCACCTACTTTTACATTGTTGATCTGTTCCGCTGGAACATAGATTAATGTATTGACCGTACTCAGATTCGCAATGACCAGCGCAGGAGATTGAGCGGATACCATTTCGCCTACTTCTGCATTTTTCGTACCCACAATACCATTAATCGGTGATGTAACAACGGTGTCATCCAATGCATCCTGAGCAATGTTTACATTCAGCTGAGCCTGCTTAAGAGATTGTTGGCTGGACTCGATGACCGCAGTATTTTGAGATACTTTGAGTTGGTTTTGCGCATTGCTGTAGCCACTATTGGCATTACTGTAGCTATTTTTTGCTGAATCATAGCTGTTGCGAGCTGTAGTCAAGGCCTTCTGCGCAGCTACCAACTGATCTTGTGCATTAGCCTGCGCATTTTGTGCATTATTGTAAGCCGCTTCCGCATTCACAACTGCTGTTTTGGCTTGTTCTAATTGTGCTTGAGTGCTCGCACCTGCATCAAATAGACTTTGTGTACGTGTTACATTCTTCTGTGCATCTGCCAAAGCTTGCTGCGTTTGTTTCACCGTATTGGCTGCCGAGGAGACACCATGTGTTGCTTGTTCTACGGCTGTAGTGGCTTGATTAATAGCCCCCTGTGCCTGATTGATTGCGCTTTGGGATTGAATCACGCCGCTCTTGGACTGCACTAAGCCCGAGTTTGCTTGAACCATCGTAGATTCGTGGGATGCTTGAGCGGTGCTTACTCCGGCTGCTGCCGCAGCTGCTGCGGCGCGAGCTTTCGCAACATTATTCCGCATGTCTTTATCATCAAGCTTGAACAGTACTTGGCCCTTTTTAACCTCGGAGCCAATATCCACAGGCAGCTCAACCACTTTACCGCCCACTTTAGGCACAATGTTCACCGTCTCCGAAGGTGTTACCGTTCCTGTATAAATATTTCCCTGTCCGATGATGCCTTGCTGTGCTTGGCTGATTTTAACCGGAACGACCATGTCCTGAGCCGCCCCGCTATTACTGGAGCAGCCTGCCAGCACTGCGCCGCCGAGCACTAAAGCCGCTAATGTACTTTCTACTCTCAATATTTTCATGATAATTCCCTTTCTTTCTGTCCGTGGAAATAATGTAAGTCATCCAGTCGATATTTTGTACTTCACTTATTAAGCTTCCGGCTGTGTCTTTGCTTTCTTCCTCTGAATAAACAAAAAGATGAGTGGAATTGTGCAAAACAGCGGTATGGATGAAATGAGGAACGTATCCCCAATTCCTCTTGATGTAGCATCCAGTGTGATTAAACTACTTATGGATGACATCCATGAGCTGCCCAATGTCGCTTGAAGCGCATGAGCCGAGTCTGGTGTAATGGACTCCGAAATTTGCTGGGCATGAGCAGCCGAACGGCTTTGCATAATGGCGGTTAACACCGCAATCGCCATAGATGCAGCCACAGTACGTACCAGATTGGACGCTGTAGACGCATTGGCTACCTTGCTCGGATGAACGGCATTCATGCCGACCGTGGACAATGGCATCATACAAATACCAATTCCCAGACCCCGTAATGCCATTACGGTTTCCAACCAGGCATGCGAAGTATCTGGCGTAAGCTGGTGAAGATGATAGGTCATAAAGCTGGTTAGCGTCAGGCCCACAAGTCCCAAAGGCACAATGCCGAACTTATCGAATAGCTTCCCGGCAATAGGCATCATAGCCGCCATGGCAATGGCCTGTGGAATGAGGATAATACCGGTATCAATCGGTGACACACGCTGGATATTTTGCAAAAACAACGGTGTTAGGAACGTTCCTCCGTACATCCCCATCATGACCAGACTAGAGGCAATCACACTAATCGTATACTTTGAATTCTTGAATAATGAGATTTCAATTACAGCATTATCCTTGCCGCTTTCTACATAGATCAGAAAAACAAGTGCCCAGAAAGCAATAAACAGCAGGGATACAATTCCAAAAGAAGTCCAGCCATCACGCTGGCCGTTTGTCAATGCGTACAAGAGTGTTCCGGCACAAGTTGCGGCCAGCAAAAATCCCGGTAGATCAAACGGCTTCGGCTCTACTTTAGGCGGTTCTTTGATTAGAAGAATAACCATTAAAATTGCAAATAAAGCAACTGGCACACTGACAATAAACAAGAATCGCCAGTTAAACCACTCAATTAAATATCCGCTGAGCGTAGGCCCTACAGCCGGCGCTGCCATTGCGGCGATCCCCCATATACCAAGGGACATACCGATTTGTTCACGCGGCATAATTTTGTAAATAATCGTCATACTCAGCGGCATAATAACACCACCGCCCAGACCAGCCAGCACCCGTGCTGCGATCAGGGAAGAATCACTCCATGCAAAAATACATATTCCCGTTCCCAGCGAAAATACGCTGAGCGCAAGAATCAAAAACTTTTTGTATCCGAGGCGCTGCTCCATATATCCGGTAATCGGTACGATTACACCAGATGCAAGCGTGTAACCTGTAATAACCCACTGAATACGTGTCGTCGTAGATCCTAAATCTGTCGTCAATCTAGGAATGGCGACATTGATCAGACTGTTGTTCAGAATGGCGACAAAGGCGCCTAAAACGATAGCGAAAAAGGCAAGCCAGCGTTCTTTGGAAGAATCTGTCGAAGGAGCAGCAGCAATATCATTGGCAGCCACATGGACCCCTCCTTTTTAAGGTGTATGAATTTTTACTTCCACGTTCGTTCCAGGAATAAGCTTCAGATCCTTCGGCTTGTTCACAGCAATCTCTACAGGCACACGCTGAGTCACCTTGTTAAAGTTACCACTTGTGTTCACTGCAGGAACGAGTGAGAACACGGCGTTGGAGGCTTCGCCCACTTTACGAACTTTACCCTGAATCACCTGATCACCTGCTGCATCAAGCGTAATATCAACAAGCTGTCCTGGTTTAATACGGTTAATATCAGTTTCTTCAATATTCGTAGATACGTACAAGCTGTTCATATCCACCATAGTTGCAACAGCACTACCCGGCGATCCGATTTCATGCTCTTTCGAATAAATCTTAATGACGGTTCCGTTGATCGGCGCGCGCAGTACGGACTTGCTGATCATGCTCGCATCCAACCCCGATACATCCTGCTCGGCAATCGGTTCATTACGCTGAACAACATCTCCTTCTTCCACATCAATGTGACTAATTTCTCCAGAGATTTGCGGCATTACCTTATATTGATCGGCTTGAACGCGCGCATCGTCACTTTTAACAAAGTGTGTTGCTTGATACCAATAATAGTAGCCAATAGCTCCACCGCTCAGAATGAGCAGTACAATGAGGATTGGCAATACAGTTTTCTTACTCACTTCTTCCACCCCTGTTGTCCAAAAAATTTTTATTATTCAACGCTAATATTTTAAAATTGAAATATTAGGCCATTAAACCAAATAGAGAACGTAAATAAACACATGGCAACATTCCATGCAAAAGACAAGACAGGACTATCTTATGTACATAGGACAATCTGATCCATGGTCCAGAAACCGTCTTTTATATTTAAATATTTTCATATAACTATTGTACATTGAAATATTATAGATATATTTATCTATTCAGGCAACATAAATTTTCAGTTTTTTCATAATTTTTTTTCATAAAAAAGAACCTTGTTTCCAAGGCTCTTTCACGAAAAGGGATAGTTTACAATTAAAGGGTTACACAGTAACGTTAAGAGAAAGGCGTAGGTACAGCTGACCGTTGTTTGCAGTTTTTCGCCTCCTGCCCTTCCTTCGTGTTCTTATTCATTCTGTTTCCCTGAGAAACTTGCTCCCCTATGCACCCCCCGCAACGGCAGCGTTCTGCCGTCCCATGTACATCCTCTTTGGAATCCCGTAATAGCCGTACGTAATCCAGAGATTGCTGTAAAGAAGCAGGTCCTGGAATGAAACGGACCTTCTTGCCTTCCAGCAGACAGTATACCTCAATAAGCTGAGGAAGAGCTCCAAATGCATAATAACAAAATACATTTGTCATATGTTGGAATGTACTGACAACGTTAGGATTATAGTCAACGATGTACTTTTGAATGAGCAGGGAATCTGCTTCTGCTGATAGTTGCCAAGCAGCCTGAACAATAAGCGAAATATTGACCTCTAACTCAGGCACAGACGTACAAAATTGTTCATACAGCATCACAGGCACCATCAAGTCATTATTTAAGCCACAAATTTTTGACAACTCACCTGACACTTTATTTTTGACATCCCAATAATGGAACAAAGATTCAAAGCTGTTTGACTGCTTGGGCCACCATTTCTCCAGCACATACTGGACAGGGACTTCCCGCCGTACCTTTACTTCCATTCCAAAGTATTCGTTGAGCGCATGCCCTACTGCATATTGAACCCGTTGCCGCCAATTCCAGCCCTCACGCCCTCTTTTCCTCTGTGATTGACGGATTGGCTGTGGAGTTCTCCACATCTCCTCCAGCTGATAGTCGTGCAGAAGAGGAAAGCCGCTTAAGCTATCGCTATTGCGCATACCTATCACTCACTCTCTTCTCAGGACACTTCAATACCAGCCTGTGCAAATTGTCTTCCGTAAGCTCGGCAATTCTCCTTGTCATCATCCAATGGATTGAATTCAATCTTCAGACTCTCTTGAATGACCGATGCACCGCGTTCTTTGACTTTTTCCTCTACCAAGTCCACTGCGCCACAGAATTGCGTATAAGATGTATCTCCACTGCCAAATACTGCGGTCTTTTTACCAGACAAATCAAGTTCGTCTAGTTCCTCATAAAAATCCAAAAATTCATCAGGAAGCTCACCATCTCCCCATGTATATACACCCAGTAGGAACCCGTCATATGCGAGCAGTTCTTGCGCGCTGCAATCATACGAAGCCTTCAACTCCGCCTCATGCCCTGCCTGACGAACGCCCTCGGCGATCAATTCCGCAATTTCCTCTGTATTACCGGTCAAACTGGCATAAGCAATCATGATTTTACCCAAGTTCATCCCTCACCTTTATTTGAAATATGGGATGCTTTCACTCCCTGTTACTCAAATAATATTTGATAATGATTCTCATTGTCAAATATTAATTTCAAAAACTAGCTTTAATCTTGGGGAGATATACGCAAAACAGCCGCATTACATGCGGCTGTTGGCTGATAAACTCTATGGATAAGCACATTAAATTAGAGGCTTGTTTAATTAAGTAGAATTTCAGCTGTGTTGATAAAAAATATTATGTACGTACAATTCAATCCGTTTTTCATTATTATAATAAAAAACGGATTGTTGTACGTACAAGTGGGATTGATTTCATTTTAATATGGAAGCGCTATAATTACAAGTACATCCGAGAAAAAATATTTTAGACCATTTGACTACTTACTTATTTATGTAATCATTCGATTGTTGCTGAGGTTTGTTGTACAATAGACTCCATATGGGGATTTCTGTGCAGCTTGCTGCCTGAATCCTGAATTGACTGCTGAAGGATGGATTGTACATGTATGTAGCACAAGAATGGAAAGACTATGAAGTAATGGATACAGGCGGTGGTGAAAAACTGGAACGTTGGGGTGATATTGTCCTGCGTCGTCCCGATCCGCAAATCATATGGCCTTTGGCCCAGGAAACAGCCGAATGGCGTAATGTTCATGGGCATTATCACCGCAGTTCCTCCGGTGGCGGCAACTGGGATATGAAAAAACCTATCCCCGAGCGCTGGACAATTAGCTATGGACCGCTTAAATTCCACATTAAACCGACCAGCTTCAAGCATACCGGTCTTTTTCCGGAGCAAGCAGCGAACTGGAGCTGGATGATGGATAAAATCAAAGGCGCAGGCAGACCGATTTCCGTACTGAATTTGTTTGCATACACGGGAGGAGCCACGACTGCTGCTGCGTATGCTGGAGCCAGTGTAGTTCACGTGGATGCCGCCAAAGGCATGGTGCAGTGGGCAAAGGAAAACGTTCAATTGTCCGGTCTGGCTGACCGTCCGGTACGCTTTATTACGGACGACGTATTCAAGTTCGTGCAACGAGAACAACGTCGGGGCAACCGTTATGATGCCATTATTATGGACCCTCCTTCTTACGGACGCGGACCGAACGGAGAAACTTGGAAGCTTGAAGAAAGCTTATACCCGTTTCTCGAATCCTGCATGAGCATCATTTCAGATCAACCGCTGTTCATGCTGATTAACTCCTATACCACAGGTATTTCGCCTACTGTATTGCGCAACATGCTGAGCATGACCATGCAACAAAAGTACGGCGGACAAATTAGCGCTGGTGAAATCGGATTGCCGATCACACGCTCGGGATTGAATTTGCCTTGTGGTATTCTCGGACGCTGGGAGGCTTAAATTCCTCTTATGACTCAAAATGAACTTACCCGGCATGAGCATGCACTGCCCAACATTCCTGTCCTATATGAGGACAATCATGTTTTGGCAGTTGTAAAGCCTGTCAATGTTCCAACACAAGAGGATGCCAGTGGTGATCCTGATCTGTTGTCTTTACTCAAGGAAGATCTAAAAATCAGACACAATAAGCCTGGTAACGTTTTTTTGGGCTTAGTTCACAGACTGGATCGGCCTGTAGGTGGGGCCATGATTTTTGCTAAGACGTCCAAAGCTGCTTCTCGCCTGTCAGAGTCGGTACGAAGTCGTCATTTTCACAAACTGTATACCGCAGTTCTGAATGGCGTTCCTACGGCCCCACAGGGCCGTCTAACCCATTATCTGCTAAAGGATAGCCGTACCAACACAGTTCAAGCGGTTCGGCCTGGCACGGCTGGTGCGAAGGAAGCCATTTTGGAGTACCGCGTGATCGGACAAGCAGATGGACTCAGTCTCGTGCAGATTAAGTTGCACACCGGACGCTCACACCAAATTCGTGTGCAAATGCAGGCGATCGGCTGTCCCCTCTACGGTGACCAAAAATATGGCGGTCATCTGAGCCGACCCGGTCAACAGCTGGCGCTCTGGTCCTTACTCGCTGGAGCACCGCATCCGGTTAGCAAGGACGATATGAGATTTCACTCGTTACCTCCTGTCCAATTTCCATGGAATGAATGGCCAAGGTCTCTTTATGAGAACATGATTACGTCTGAAATTTGAATCGGAAAGTCCTGCTCTATCTGAATATCGATCTTCAACCCCATTTGCACAAAGAACCTGCAGCGCATGTGAACAAACATGCATTCCAGGTTCTTTTTTTGCAGAAAATTAAATTAATGCGTCATCTCATCCTTTTATGACGAGGAAGCCACGGACTGCCCCTTCTTGCTGTTTACCAGCTGTTGACGGGGTTGGGCGTTTTGTGCATTCGTATTTTTGATGAAAAATGCTAAAATCAGAGCGGCCACACTCAACACTGTTGCAATGATAAAAGCCGAGTTAATCCCATAAATCGTAGCTTGATTACCTGCAGCCAGCATCCCCGCTTTATCCGTCACGCTTAGTCCCTCAGATGTAACAATCGATGTCAAGCGGTTGCTGCTTTGTGTGGACATCACTGTCACCAGAATTGCTGTCCCAATCGAGCCGGAAATCATACGCAGCGTGTTACTCATTGCCGTACCATGTGCATTCAATCGTTGCGGAAGCTGATTCAACCCGGCCGTTTGGATCGGCATCATCAGCAACGACATCCCGAACATCCGCACCGTATAATTAATTAACAGTGTCATATAGGTGGTTGTTTCGGTCAACCGCGTAAATTCCCAAGTCGTTATAGCCATAATCAGCAAGCCAATCACAGACAACCAGCGTGCTCCAATTCGGTCAAAAATAGCCCCCGTTACAGGAGACATGAGCCCCATCAGAATCGCTCCCGGTAACATCAACATACCAGACTGGAGCGGTGTAAAACCCCGAATATTTTGCAAATAAATCGGAAGCAATATCATACCGGCGTACAAAGCCATCGTCACAATCACATTAATGATTGTCGTCAAGCTGTACACATCGTATTTAAAGATACGGAACTCCAGCATAGGCTCATCTGCCTTCAGTTGGCGAACAATAAACAAAATAAGCGCAATTGTCCCAACGATAAGCGTAGACAGGACTGGAATACTTCCCCAACCTGATGTTCCTGCATCACTAAAGCCGTATAACAGTCCACCGAAACCGAGCGTAGACAAAATGATGCCGGGAATGTCCAGCTTTGGCTTGGACTGCTCCGTTACATTTTTCAGAAAAATAAATCCGATCACAATTGAAATTACTGATATCGGCAGGATGATCCAGAACAATACCCGCCAGTCATAATGCTGTACTATATAACCGGATAAGGTTGGCCCAATGGCTGGAGCAAAACCCATCGCAATCCCCAGGGTTCCCATCGCCCGGCCACGACGCTCTATTGGGTAGATGTTCAAGATAACGACCATCATTAAGGGCATCATGATACCTGCCCCCGCGGCCTGAATAAGCCGACCGATAAGCAATATGCTGAAGCTTGGCGCTATAGCACATAACAGCGTCCCGATTGAAAAAATAGTCATCGCGCTAATAAACAATTTACGAGTGGAGAAACGGGCAATCAAGAACGCGGTCACCGGGATCAATACCCCATTCACGAGCATAAAGCCCGTGCTGAGCCACTGAGCTATATTGGCATCTATATTCAGATCACTCATCATTTTCGGTAAAGCCACACTGATCAACGTCTGATTTAATATCGCTACAATCGCGCCAATCAACAGAGCGGCCACAATGGGTGCTCTGCGTACATTACCTGGTAGTGTCATTTGAGGACTGCTCAAGTTGATTCATTCCCTTCGATGTTAATTTCATGATCATTTGTTTATGGATATCCAGGACCATCTCTAGCTGCTCCTTCGGGATGTCCAGAATGGGCAAGACTCGCTCCATCCACATGGCGTCTACTTTTTGCATGATATCTTTTCCTTCCGGCGTAAGCGTCAACACTAAGGATCTACGGTCATGTTCATGCCGTCCGCGAGCAATATATCCCGCCTTGGTCAAGCGGTCAACCACCCCACTCATAGAGCTGCTTCCCACATGCGCTATGTCTGCCAACTCGGATAACCCGATGTTGGGGCGTTTATTCAGAATGGCCAAAGCCATATGTTGAATGGCCGTCAGATCCAAATGCTGCTCCTCATTCCAGAAGGCATAAAATATCGTTTTGTTAACCTCCCTTACCGATTGAATAATCCGGTACACCTCAAGTCTGTCTTCCTCTCTGTCACTCACTGAAACCATCCTTCTTTCTAATACCCAATTCACAATCCATATACATAAACAAGCAACTATTTGTATACGAATTGTTATTTATTTATAACTATTATTTTATCATCTCTTATGTAAATGTCAACATTCACCCAAATATCACCTATACTTCAACACAAAAAAGCGCGGTATGAATACCACGATAGGTATTTACATCCGCGCACTCCTACTTACCTTAAAATGATAATCTGCTGCGTACAGCTACTTTTCATGTAGCCACCATTCTAGTTATTCTGCTCGCTCTATTGGTTCCTTTACTCCCTCAGTCTCACTTGCCGATACTGAAGTCTTCGCCTTCGTTGTAATTTTCCCCAACAAATAAACCAGCAAATTTTGATTGTGCTGAGAAATTCGGTTTAGTGCAGAACCCAGAAAATCATCCCGTATTCGTAATCCACGCTCTACTTCTTCTCTCCCTTGATCCGAAATGACAATCCATACAATTCTACGGTCTTTTACGTCTCTGAAACGGGTGACCAGTCGATTCCGTTCCATCCGATCCAGCAGCATCGTAACCGCGGCTGGTGTGGTGGCGAGATATGGGATTAGTTGAGACGGTTTCATACGGCCGTATTCGTTCAAAACCTCCAGCACCGTAAGTTGAGCTTCGGTTAGTGATGGAGCCAGCTGCTGCTCCATATGAACCTTATAATCCTTAGCCATTCTGGACCAGATTTTCGCAAATTCGGTCGTTTGCATTTTGCCTCACTCCTTTGAATAACAGGGTCAGTAAAAGCATCAAAGTTACCGTATGGGCCACCGTCCGGATTGTATTTCATCACATTAAATTTTCGCCATTCAGCCCTGGTTTCCTGCCGTTTTTGGAGCACGAAATGAAAAGGGGAAGGAAGTCTCACCTCGGTTTTGAAGGCTGGTCAGAGTTCGACACCATGACGGCAAAAAGGTCCTCATTCGTGCCGGAATGGCACGAGAGGACCTCTCTTTTTCGAGCTAATAAGCGCTTGACTTTCCTATTATTCTATGGACTGAGAAGTTTGCGGCTCACTACGCAGCAGCACATTCACAATTTCGTCCTTCTTCTCCACTGGAGCCAGCAGCTTGCCTGTATCCTTTCGGTCGGTCAAAGGAGCCTTTTCCGAAAGGAAGGACATTGTTTGTCCTTCTGCTGTGATTGCAAATAATTGAACAGCTTCACGGCAATAGAAGGCAGCCACGATTCGAGTTCCATTCGAACGTACTCGTTTGCCTTCCTTGAACTCAAAGGTAGTGATACCTTTGCCGCCTCTTCCCTGTGTAGGATAGTCCAACAGAAGCGTACGCTTACCATAACCAGACTCGGTCAGCACCAACACTTCTCCTTCATCCTCTTCTACCCATAACGCCGCGATAATTTCATCGCTTTCCGCTAGCTGTATACCTTTGACACCAGCCGAGACGCGACCCATAGCATTAACCTCTTGCTCCTTGAAGCGTATACTCATACCCGCGCGGGTAATCAGCATAATATCCCGGGTACCCTCGCTTAACGTTACCGATAATACCTCATCGTCCCCTGCTACTTTGCAGGCGGCTACGGCACTAGAACGTTTTGTAGCATATTCTTTTAATTCTGTACGCTTTACTTGGCCCTTCTTTGTTACAAATACTAGACTTTTGCCGATTTCCTCGATGTTTTTGAGCGGGATAACACTTACGATACGATCTTCCTTCGATAACGGAATAACGTTGACAATTGGTGTGCCCGGCTCTCTCCACTTATACTCTGGCACCTGATGTACAGGTAATAAAAAGTATTGTCCTCGCTGGGTGAAGACGAGCAATATGTCCAGCGTATTCACATCAAGCAATTGGGTAACGTAATCCCCTTCTTTAACACCGGAACTTGAACGTTCCCCGCCTGAACGAGTGAATGACAACATACTTGTACGTTTCACATAGCCATCTTTTGAGAGTGTCAGCAACACATCCTCTGCTCCCACCATGACTTCCAGGTTCACCTTAATCTCTTCTACCTCGCCCTGGATATCTGAACGACGGTCAATGCCGTACTTTTCGCGAATTTCCAACAGTTCCTTGCGAATTAGGCTAATCAGCTTGCGATCACTTTCCAGAATAGAACGATATTGCGCGATTTTTTTCTGGATATCACCCAGTTCTTTTTCAAGCGTGGTGATTTCCAGATTGGTGAGACGGTACAACTGCAAGGTCAAAATAGAATCTGCCTGCCGTTCGCTAAAACCAAACATCCATTGCAAATTATTTTGTGCGTCCTGGCGATTTTTGGAAGCTTTTATAGCTGCGATGACCTCATCCAGAATGTTCAGCGCCTTGACCAAACCTTCCAGCACATGGGCACGATCCTCTGCCTTTTCCAGTTCATACTGGATACGGTGAGTGACAACTTCGCGTTGATGGGCGATATACGCTTCCAAAATGGACTTCAGCCCAAGCTGATGTGGCGCCTTGTTCACAATAGCTACCATGTTGAAGTTATATGCCACCTGTAGGTCGGTTTTTTTCAGCAAATAAGCTAAAATCCCTTCCGCATCGGCTTCCTTCTTCAGTTCCACAACGATACGCAAACCATTTCGTCCACTTTCGTCACGAACCTCGGCAATCCCTTCCACCTTTTTCTCCAGACGGATATTTTCCATGGCGGTTACGAGCCTTGATTTGACGATCTGATATGGGATTTCGGTAATGACCAGCTGCTGCTTACCTCCGCGCAAAGACTGAATTTCCGTTTTGGAACGAATATAAATGCGTCCTTTTCCCGTGCGATAAGCGTCCTTGATGCCTTCGCCACCCATAATGAGTCCACCCGTCGGGAAATCAGGACCTTTAATAAAGGTCATAATCTCTTCCAGCTCAATCTCGGGCTTTTCCATCACCGCAATGCTGGCATCAATAACTTCGCGTAAACTATGTGTAGGAATCTCTGTCGCAAATCCCGCCGAGATCCCACTGGAACCGTTCACCAACAAATTTGGATAACGAGACGGCAACACAACGGGCTCTTTGGCCGAGTTATCAAAATTGTCCTTGAACAAAACCGTACGCTTTTCAATATCGCGCAGCATTTCCATTGCGATCGGAGACAAACGAGCCTCCGTATAACGCATAGCTGCCGCCGGATCATCATCCTGGGAGCCCCAGTTACCGTGACCATCCACAAGCACGTGACTCATTTTCCAAGGCTGCGCCATCCGTACCATGCCGTCGTAAATCGACGAGTCACCGTGAGGGTGATAATTACCCATAACGTCCCCAACGGTTTTGGCTGATTTACGATATGCTTTATCCGGCGTATTGCCCGAATCGTACATTGCATACAGAATACGACGTTGTACGGGTTTTAATCCATCTCGCACATCGGGTATCGCCCGATCCTGAATAATATATTTGGAATATCGGCCAAAGCGGTCACCGACCACTTCCTCCAGAAAAGCTGGCAAAAACTGCTCCGATAAGCTCATGTATACACCTCTTTTGATAGCACTACTCTACGTATTCCGTGAAATCTACGTTTTCCACGATCCAGCGCTTGCGCGGATCCACCTTATCACCCATCAAAGTGGACACCCTGCGTTCAGCCTTGGCTGCATCCTCTATCTGAACGCGTAACAAGGTGCGTGAATCGGGATTCATCGTTGTTTCCCATAACTGATCAGGGTTCATTTCCCCAAGTCCTTTATAGCGCTGAAGCTCAAAATTTCGTCCAAATTCTTTTAAATAATTATCAAGCTGCTCGTCAGTCCAAGCATAACGCACCGTTTCGAGCTTACCCGACTTTCGAGTTATTTTATACAATGGCGGTTGAGCAATAAATATGCGTCCTGCATCAATAAGCTCTTTCATGTACCGATAAAAGAACGTCAACAACAGCACTTGAATGTGCGCACCATCTGTATCTGCATCGGTCATAATGATGATTTTGGAATAATTGCTGTCTTCCAGCGAAAACTCTGTTCCTACTCCCGCACCAATAGCTGCTGTAATAGCACGGTACTCATCATTCTTCATAATATCCGCCAGTTTGGATTTTTCCGGATTCATCGGCTTGCCCTTTAGCGGCAATATGGCCTGAATTTTGGAATCCCGTCCCTGCTTGGCTGAACCTCCAGCCGAATCGCCTTCCACAATAAACAACTCATTACGTGTAAAATCCTTGGACTGCGCAGGCGACAGTTTACCATTCAAATTGGAACTTTCACTGCGCTTTTTACCGGAACGCATCTCATCTCGAGCTTTACGTGCAGCTTCACGCGCTCTGGATGCTTGAACTGCCTTCTTGATCAAAGTTTGTGCTATCTGCGGATTTTCTTCCAAAAAACGCTGCATCTGCTCAGATACGATGGCATCCACTGTACTCCGTGCCGAAGCGCTACCCAGCTGATCCTTTGTCTGGCCGACAAATTCAACTTCAGCCATTTTGACACTGATTACAGCCATCATGCCCTCACGTAGATCGTTGCCCTCCAAGTTTTTATCCTTTTCTTTCAACATCACCGTTTTGCGCGCATAGTCGTTCATGACACGAGTGTAAGCGGTTTTGAATCCCGTTTCATGCGTACCTCCGCCACGTGTCGGAATGGAGTTAACGAACGAAGCAATCGTCTCTGTATAACCCGCATTGTACTGGATGGCAATCTCTACTTCAATGTCTTCTTTCTCGGCATTAAAGTGAATAACGTCATGCAGCACATCCTTGCCCTCATTCAGAAAAGCAACAAACTGACTTGCGCCACCCTCATAAAAATACTCATCTGACTTTCCGCTGCGTTCGTCTTTAAGTTGAATACGAAGGCCCGAATTTAGAAAAGCAATTTCCTGAAGGCGCTCAGCCAACGTATCGTAGTTAAAATGAATGCCTGCCTGAAAAACACGAATATCCGGTTTAAATGTAATTTTCGAGCCCGTCTTGTTAGTATTGCCCAGCACTTCAAGGCCTGTGGTCGGTTCTCCGACATGCTCCACGCCCTTCTTGTCCTGCCAATATTCAAACCGCTGACGGTGAATCTTGCCGTCCCGGTAAATTTCTACTTCAAGCCATTCCGAAAGAGCGTTCGTTACAGACGCACCTACACCGTGCAGACCCCCGGACTTTTTATATCCCGAACCGCCAAACTTACCTCCGGCGTGCAAAATGGTGAATACAACCTGAGGCGTAGGAATTCCCGTTTTGTGCATTCCTGTAGGAATACCGCGCCCGTTGTCTGATACTGTAACGGAACCGTCCTTATGCATTGTAATATCAATGCGAGAGCAAAACTTGGCGAGATGTTCATCCACCGCGTTGTCTACAATTTCCCATACCAAATGATGCAGTCCCGAAGAACTGGTGCTCCCGATGTACATGCCCGGCCGTTTGCGAACTGCCACAAGCCCTTCGAGCACTTGAATGTCGTCCGCGCCATATTCTGAAGCTCCGCTTTGTGTGCCGGATACTCCCGCAGACAAGTCGATTTTGTCGACCATTCATGCTCCCCCTTTGTCTAATCGTAACCGTGTTTTGCCTTATTCTTGATGATTTTCACCAAAAATGCAAACAGATGTTTTCTTTTACCTTGTCCATTTTAATTCAATATATCCCGTTTCGTAAAGACGGCGAATGAAACAATCAATGCCGCAGCCCCCCAAATGCCCAGTACAGCTAAAGAAAAGGGTAAGGTCATTCCCTCAATCGGGGCGGGGCTTCCAGATAAATAATCGGTTAATTGGAGGTTAACCATAAATAAATATTTAGCACTCTGCCAAGATGAAGCCATGTTTGTCAAAATAGTGCCCGAAATAAGCGCAGCCATCATGACCACGATACTTGCCGCCGTACTTCGTACCAGGACAGATACCATAAAGGCTAACGAAGCTACCACAAGACTGACAAACCAGATCAATCCGGCTTGCAGCATCAGATAATGCCATTGTGGAATCGCATGTACAGCAGACAAATCCACCGTCGATCCAACAATTTGAAATCCGGTAAATACCGGAACATTAAAACCGCGAAAACCAAAAAACAAGCCTGATATGAGATAGCTAATTATAAATACAGCCAAAATGATGAGCGAGACGAACATATACAATGTCAACAGCTTGCTCAGCAGTATTTTCCACCGCCTGACTGGGCGAGTCAGCAACATTTTTATCGTGCCTGTCGTCCGTTCTCCAGAAACCAAGTCGGAGGCAATGGCCATAATCAACAGCGGAACGAACAGATTTATGGAATTATCCATAAACTCTCTGGTAAAGGTGACGCCACTCGGCTCATTAGGATTCACATCATTCTCCAAATAATATTGCATCTGCTGCACAAAGACCCGACGATAGGTCTTCCATTCCTCGGGAACCCGGTCACTTCCCAGCGAGTTTTGATTATCGGTAATTGCCTGACGCAGTTCAAGTCGCCAATCATTGCCGAATTTTTCGCGATTGTTTTCTGCCACTTTCATCTGAGCGTACGTAAAAATCGGCACAAGCACAAGTAAAACAAGTAAAATGACATAAAATCGTTTCTTCTTAATAATTTTGAGCGTTTCATTTTGTACGAGCGGTAAAATGTTATTCAAGTATCTCACCTTCCGTCATTTTCAGGAATAGCTGCTCCAGTGTAGGGTTGATTTTGGTTACACCTTTAACGGAAATACCGGAAGCCGTCATTTGTGTCACCAGCTCCGCAATATGCTCTTCATCCATTTCTGTAAAAATTGCATCGGCTCCGCTGCCTGCAACAATGCTGTCATCAATTAATTCATCGGCATTCGTAATCATTTGTACATGCGGAGAATTTTGCAATATCGCAAGACCCTGATCACGAGGCTCCAGTTGCCACACGGCCATGTGCGAGTGCGTCTCAACCAGTTCCCGTACACCACCTACAGCTAGCACCTTTCCCCGACTTATAATTGCCACCCGATCACATAGCAGCTGGATTTCGCTGAGCAAATGGCTGGAAACAAATACAGCCATGCCTTCTGCCGCTAGCAAACGGATAAAAGCTCTCATTTCCTTGATCCCCTTGGGGTCTAACCCGTTCGTCGGTTCATCCAAAATGAGTAATTTCGGTTTACCTAGCAAGGCTTGGGCTATACCAAGGCGCTGGCGCATTCCGAGAGAATACGTACTTACTTTATCATGGATACGGCGATCGAGCCGAACCAGCTCAACGACTTCGCGGATACGCTGCTCGTCTACACCAGGCTGCATACGGGCAAAATGCTCTAAATTCTCCCACCCTGTCAGGTAGCTGTACACCTCTGGATTTTCCACAATAGAACCAATATGCCGTAAAGCCTGCTCAGGGTCACGATTTACATTATGTCCACAGACAGTAATCGTCCCTTCCGTAGGCTTAATTAAATCGACCAGCATACGAATAGTCGTCGTTTTTCCAGCCCCATTAGGACCGAGAAATCCGAAAATTTCACCCGCACGAACGTCGAATGTGACATCATGAATGATCATTTTGCGTTTGATACGTTTCTTAACGTGCTGAACAGAGAGAACTGTTTCGTTATTGCTTCTGTCTCTGCCTGCGCTGCCAACCTGATTGGCGGAATGGAAACTGGACACTGCATCCCTTGATGTCGGATTTTGGGTTATTCCAGCCCCGGTCTTGTCAGCAGATTGGATGCTCATTACTTGTTCCCTCCCTTTTTCACTTCAGCGGGTTGGCTTGTAGACTGTTGTTCATTATCCACTTTATCGGCATCCTTCGTGGTTGCAACTGCAAACCCTTGCGCGATACGTTCAGCGATTGCCTGATAGCCCTGTCCGTTTGGATGAAAATGATCGGAAGATAAATAGACGGGCAAATTTTGCTGGAACAAATCGAAAGTTGGAACCAGAGTCATATTGCTGTTTTGGTTGGTAATTGCCATGGCAGCCAGATTCCATTCTGTGACCACAAGATTACCAGGAATTTTCATTTCCTGCAGATCACTGAATGGATTATATAATCCGACATAGATAATTTTAGCATTCGGATTGATTTTCCCTACCTTTGTCAGCACTTTTTGCAGACGTTTGGCGGCATCAGGCACAGCTTTACGCAAACCACTGAGTGTAGGTGGCTCTTTGCCAGTTTGGGCAGCCTGAGCCCCCTGAAATAAATCATTTCCGCCAATCGAGACAATAATGACGTTAGCCTTTTTCAACACATAAGAAACACCAGGCTCATCCAGCTTGGTCAATAGTCCTTGAGTCGTCAGTCCATTAATCCCCAGATTATTTATGAGCTGAGCCTTATGGCCTTCCTGATTATTTAACAAGCTCACCGACCGACGCACAAAACCACTTCCGGAGTCATCCCCCGTGCCTTTGGCTAGCGAATCTCCAATGGCAGCTACCCGAAACTCCCCCGTCTGATTAGTAGCGGATGGC
Source organism: Paenibacillus sp. FSL H8-0168 (assembly GCF_038592955.1). Taxonomy (NCBI): domain Bacteria; kingdom Bacillati; phylum Bacillota; class Bacilli; order Caryophanales; family Paenibacillaceae; genus Paenibacillus; species Paenibacillus sp. FSL H8-0168. The sequence goes on from NZ_CP151948.1 coordinate 3,307,716, forward strand.
GCAGTTTGTGTCTGCGATGAACCGGAATGTACAGGTTGAGTGCTAACCATTGGCTCTGGAGCCGTGATACTTTGTACTGCTGTAAAAAATCCGTACAATAATAGCAATGTGGCGGCAATGGAAACGGAGCCGACAGACCGCCAAATCCATTTTGATGAATTCACTCGTGTTCCCTCCTGATAGCTTAGTGAAATAAACATAAAGCTTCTCATATCATTTTGCAAATAAACCGTTCGGAATAAAAGCGCAATAAATGTTTAGAGTCACATATAATTTCCCATGAACATGCAAAAAAAGGATGGCAAATGACCATCCTTATATAATACTTTCTTGTGCGAACAGTTGATCTTCTCATCTCTAATCAGACGAATCAAACTATTTGCTATCAGGGATAAAACTTTTGATCCATTGTCCAAAACTGCCCGGATTTCGACTTTGAATCAGTACCGTTCCTTCACCGCGAAAGCGGCATACAAGTGCTTCTCCACTCGTTACGCTGGACAACCAGCCTTTAGATGCTTTTTCAATTTTATAATCCATATAATCCGGCCATGCCACCAGATGTGCATTATCAATAATACGCTCTTCTCCTGGCGCAATATAAATGGGATGAATGGCTCCATAAGAGGACAGGAATACCGTACCTCGACCACTGATTTCTACGATAAAAAAACCTTCACCGGAAAATAAACCTTTCATCAGGTTTTGCATTTTGGTGCTAACCTCAATGCCTTCCGTACAAGCCAGAAAACCGTCCTTTTGGACGAACAGCCTATACGTTCCATCCAGTTCCACCGCTTGTACATCACCTATACTAGCAGGGGCTAACAATACCTCAGCCGGTCCCCTGGCTGCCCTCAGTTCTTGAAAAAAGAATTTTTCTCCGCTCAGCATTCTGCCTAAACCACGTAACAGTCCACCGTCTACCGTCCCCTTTATATCTACACTGGAAGACATGGAAACCATCGCTCCCATTTCTGCTTTAATCATTTCCCCTGGTTTCAACTGCACCTTGAGCATAGCAAAGGCACCTTCATGCACGATTTCGTAGCTCATTTGTTCACCTGGCTTTCCATAAGTAGTCTGATATCTATTCAACTTGCTGCTATCATACTATAAATACGTCCCTTATGTCTTTTCTGGTATAAAGCAGTGGTTATGCCACTGGAGGATGAAGAGACACCAAAAGACCCGCTGAACGTGTCAGCGGGTCTCTAGATTAACGTCACGTCACTATCTTTTCGTAGCAGCGACATAACGTTGGGAACGTATTTACTATCATCTTAGTTACGTGTAAACTCTTGTACCCAATACCCATTGTAGTAAGCCACACCGATTTGTGTAAACTCTGCCTTCAAAATATTCTCACGATGTCCCTGACTGTTCATCCAGGCTTTCATCACTTCTTGTGGTGATTGTTGTCCCATAGCAATATTCTCACCCGCATACGTATAAGTTACACCGAATTTTTTCATCATATCAAATGGTGAACCATAGGTCGGTGAAGTATGGGAAAAGTAATTGTTCGTACTCATATCCTTCGCCTTGACTAAGGCTACTTCTGTAAGCTTCGCATTCGATGCGAGGGGCTTGAGACCTTTTTGGCTGCGCTCGTTATTTACAAGCTTTACAACCTCAGCTGCAAATTGGGATTTGCTGAGTTGTGCATCCGTACCTGCAGACTGACCCGCGCCTGAGTTTGTGTTTTGTTTTTGGGTCTGTTGCTTGGTACCAGACTGCGAAGCCTTTTGGCCACCCTGTTTGGTTGTTGTTTGTTTGCCGGATGAAGGATTTGCTGTTTTGTTTTTAGCCTTGTCCTTTTCAGAAACATCCTTAATTACGGTCTTTGTTATCGTAGTCGTCCCGTTGGACATATTGACGGTATATCCGTTATTTTGAAACCATTGTTGCAGTTGGGCAGTCAAATCGTCAGCTGGTGAAGCTGATGCCGGAACGATGAATCCTGCGGATAAAATGGCGCTAAGACTTCCCATCACCAGTGTTTTTTTCAACATATTCTTCATTTCGTCATCTCCTTGTTGTATAAATGCCTTGGTGTGAACGCGTCTGGTTACAACTTTGTAATCTTTACTCTAGCAGTATATCATGTTTTATAGCAGGATCAATGGTATAAAAGTTGGAAAAAAAATAGCCCCGCTCGGAATTGACCATGCGGAACTGAGTTAAAAGTAGTGAGGCTTTAAGTATTAGATTGTCTTGTTATAGGCTGATTATCTAAGCTTTTTGCTGAAACGGTAGCCTTGCTTTTCAAAGCCGATTCGGTTGTAGAAAGCTCGGGCCTCTACTTGTTTGATGCGGTTATTCGCTCCGGTAATGAATAAATGATAGCATCCTTGCGCACGTCCCCACTCCTCACCACAAGCCACCAAGCGCTTGCCAATGCCCTCGCCGCGATACTCCCCGCTCACGACCAGCATGGTGATTTGTACGGCAGGATCAGGATAAGCCAAGCTTTGAGCCGTATGCATGCCGATTACTCCGACAACACGACCATCCATTTCTGCAACCATCATATTCGCTTGACTGTCCTCCCGCGCTGTTCCCATAACTTCTTTCATTACACCACAAGTCATCGGGTACCCGACTTCTCTTAGTAGTCCAGTTACGGCTTCGCAATCGCCAAGCTCTACGGAACGAATTGTCAGTACTGGAATCATCACATTGTTAGACATGATTTACCTCCACTTTCAGCATATTAGCAGCTTCTTTGGCCGTCTTCCGTGCTGTTTCCACATCTTCTGCAGCGCTAAGCGCTACAGCCATCCGGCGTCCCGGCTTGGTTTCAGGCTTCCCGAACACTCGCACCTGTGTCCGGGGTAGCAATAATGCATCATGCAGACCGCTTATTACGAAATCCCGCGTAGTCACTTCTGCCTTCAAAGTAGCTGAAGCTCCTGGTGTAAGCAGCGTGACGGATGGCACCGGGAATCCGAGAATGGCCCGCACGTGAAGCGCAAATTCCGACAAATCCTGCGTAATCATGGTCACCATTCCTGTATCATGCGGACGAGGGGATACTTCACTGAATATGACGCCATCAGCTGTTAAAAATAGCTCTACGCCAAACAATCCGTAACCACCCAGTTCATCCGTTATCCTACGGGCAATGTCTTCCGCTTCCGAAAGCTGCTTGTCCGTCATGCCATGAGGCTGCCAGGATTCGACATAATCCCCATCTTTCTGAATGTGGCCAATCGGTGGGCAAAAAGTCGTACCCAAAACCGATCTGACGGTCAATAAGGTAATTTCGCTCTCAAACGGGACAAAAGCTTCCACAATGACACGTGTTGTTTTGGCACGCGCGCCTTCCAGCGCCGTATTCCAGCAGGATTCTGCATCTTCGATTGCCCGGCATACAGACTGCCCTTTACCCGACGAACTCATCAAGGGCTTGACCACGCATGGCGTGCCCAGCTCATGAACCGCCGACCGCAACTGCTCAAAGTTATCTGCAAAACGATAGGCAGCAGTCGGAAGCTCTAATTTCTCGGCAGCCAGCCTGCGGATACCTTCCCGGTCCATCGTAAGACGGGCGGCACGGGCCGTTGGTACTACGTGAAATCCTTCTTGCTCTAATTCTTCCAAAGCACCCGTAGCAATAGCTTCGATTTCAGGTACAATTATGTCGGGCTTTTCCTTACGAATTAGTACCTTCAACGCCTCAGCATCCTGCATATCCAGACAGTGAGAGCGATGGGCCACCTGCATTGCTGGAGCCAGTTCATAGCGATCTACAGCAATACATTCCACGCCAAGCCGCTGAGCTTCAATAATGACTTCTTTTCCCAATTCGCCGCTACCCAGCAGCAGCATCTTCTTAGCCTTGGCAGAAAAAGGAGCACCCCACATCTTGAACTCTTCCCCCTCTGACGAAATTGCTCTGATCTCTTTTCATCTTTATTTTCAGGGTTTAGCTCCAAGAATGCAATAGTGCTCGGCATTAAAATTTACAAAAAACGCGATTTTTTGATCTTTTTTTTACAAAAATCTGAACTGTGCTTCCACCAGCCCCCGATATATTCCATGTTTTTTCATCAATTGTTCATGATTACCACTTTCTTGGATTTCCCCATGATCCAGTACAACGATATGATCAGCATTACGGATGGTGGACAAACGGTGAGCGACCATAAAAGAAGTTCTGCCTTCTAGTAAAACCTGAAGAGCCTCCTGAATTTTCAACTCCGTTTCTGTATCAATACTAGCTGTGGCCTCATCTAGGATAAGAATTCGCGGATTAGCCAGCAAGGCTCGAGCAAAGGATAAGAGCTGTCGCTGGCCCATAGACAGCATTCCCCCCCGCTCCTCTACCTCTGTTTCATAGCCAGCTGGCAAGTGAACAATGAATTCATGAGCATTGACCGCCTTCGCAGCCGCTTCAATTTCCTCATCCGTTGCATCCAAACGGCCAAATCGAATATTATCACGGATCGTCCCCGAAAAAATAAATGTATCCTGAAGTACGATGCTAATCTGGCTTCGCAAGCTCTCCACTGTGACATCACGCACATCATGACCGTCAATCGTAAGCCGCCCTGACGTAATGTCATAAAAACGGCTTAGTAGATTAATAATTGTACTTTTACCTGATCCGGTATGACCCACAAGCGCTATAGATTGACCCGCCTCGACAGAAAGATTAATACCTTTAAGCGCCTGACGTCCCTTTTCATACTCAAAAATGACCTTTTCAAATTGGATGTCTCCCCGAATGGGCGGCAAGGCTATTGCTCCCGGTTTGTTTGCAATATTCGGCTGTTCATCCATAAACTCAAAAATTCGTTCTGACGAAGCCATCGCAACCAGTAACTGATTATACATTTGGCCCAGCCGATTAATCGGCTCCCAAAAGTTCCCAACGTAGTTAGCAAACGCAACCAGTAATCCCACCGTAAGTTGGTCTGTCTGAATTAAATGCGCTCCAAACCAGAACAGCACAAGCGTACCAAATCCTCCGGTAATATCAATAAGTGGGCCAAAAACCTGATTCATGGCAGAAGCCTTATCCCACGATTTTTTGCTAGAGCTGTTCATGTCGTCGAAATAAGCCATGTTTTCCTGCTCCTGCGTATACGCTTGTGTCACACGAATCCCCTGAATAGACTCATTCAAATGAGAGTTGATACGCGAGTTCTTCATACGCACTTCTTGCCAAGCGCGACGGATGCGAACGCGCAGCTTGGTCGAGATCAAAAACATGATCGGAACAGTGACAATTACCGCTAAACCGAGCTTCCAGTTAATAAGCAGCAAAATGACAATAATTCCGATAAGCTGTACGCAGTCAATCAGGACATTCACTGCACCGTTCGTAAATAGATCCTGTAGCGAGTTAATGTCATTCGTCACGCGCACTAATACAGAACCTGCCGGTCTCTTATCAAAAAAGTTAAAAGATAGCTTTTGAATATGCTTGAACAAATCTTCACGCAAATCGTAAATAACCCGTTGACCGATAATATTGGTAAATTTAATGCGGTACGTGCTGGCTGCCCATTGAATTAAATATAACAAAAGCACGGCACCCGTGATGAGCAACAGCAACTTTACGCTGGGCAGTGCAGGCCATGCGGGAGCAATTGCTTTATCAATGGCCAGACTGATCAAATAAGGAACGGTCAGCTTGGTAATGGTGCCGAGAATCATCATGACCAGAAGGATCGGCAAAATCTGACGGGCATAAGGCTTCATGTATGCCAGCAAACGTTTGAATTCTGACCAGTTAAACGGTTTGTCAATGACATCATCATCTTGATAGACAAAGCGCTCATTCGTTGGTTTTTTTAACGGTTTGATTTTTTCTGCGGGTATATTCATGGTCTCACCTGCCCTTCGGATACACCGTCTGGAGCCTGAGCTATGTAATCGGCGTATTGAATATGATACACATCCTGATATGGACCTGGAGTAGCAATGAGCTGTTCATGTGTTCCACGCTGAACGATTCGTCCTTCCTCAAGCACCACGATTTCATTAGCATGACGAAGCGAAGAGATTCGATGAGCGATTATGAATGTTGTTCGACCACGCATAACCTCTTGAAAACCGGTCTGTATTTCATGCTCTGTTTCCATATCGACCGCACTGGTAGCATCATCTAGAACCAGAATCTTCGGATTTTTGAGTAGTGCGCGCGCGATGGCGATCCGTTGTTTCTGGCCTCCGGACAGTCCCAATCCACGTTCTCCGACGACAGTGTCATAACCCAGCGGTAGTTCAGTTATGAATTCATGAGCCTGAGCCAGTTTGGAAACGCGTATGATGTCATCCATACTGACATGGCTTAAACCATATGAAATATTGTTGCGAATAGAGGACGAAAACAAAAACGTCTCCTGAAACACGGAAGAAATTTGAGCACGCAAATCGCGAATCTTTAAATGACGTATATCCTTGCCATCCAACTTGATACTTCCTGCATTCACATTATAAGCGCGCATGAGTAATTGAATAATGGTAGACTTCCCTGACCCCGTTCCCCCTAAAATTCCAATGACTGATCCTGGCGGTGCGTCTAAATTGATGTCAACAACAGCAGGAAGCTTATTTCCGTAAGCAAAGGTAACATGTTCAAACGTAACATGTCCTTCCACCTGATCGGCATTGAGTGTAAGTGCTCCGGCTTCATCGGTTACATCTATGGACTGATTTAGCAGTTCCAAGACCCTTTCACCAGAGGCTTTGGACTGCGTATAGTTATTGATATGAAAGCCTATGCTCCAGATGGGGCCAATAATATACCAAATTAAGCTAAAGAAAGCGACGAGCTGCCCCAAGGTCATTGACTTCTGAATAACCAGATACCCCCCCATGCCCAACAGAAGGACCACACTGACAGAAGCAATCAGTTCCATAGCGGGGAAAAACCGACTCCATAAGGAAGCAGCCTGAATTTGATTACTCTTGTATTGTTCATTACGTACTGAAAATTTCTCAACTTCATAGGATTCGCGGGCAAAAGATTTGACGGTTCGCACACCTGTTATATTTTCTTGGACCGCTGTTGTCAAAGCGCTAAGGGCAATCCGCATTTCCTGAAAGGTGGGATGAATCCGGGATTCAAACTTGAATGTGACGAAGAGCAGCAATGGCATACTGATCATCGTAATGAGGGTGAGCTGCCAGTTAATATACAGCATCATCATAGAGCCGAATACGACCATCAGTAGCACATTGAGGAGTTGGGCAAAACCAAACCCAATAAAGTTACGAATTGCCTCCAAATCACCAGTCAGTCGGGACATGAGATCACCCGTTTTGGCAGTGTCATAATATCTGAAGGACAGAAATTGCAGCTTTTCGTAACAAGCATTGCGGAGTCGGTACGCCAAGTAGTTACCTAGCCGTCCACCAAAAAAACCATGTAAAAATTGCATGAACCCTTTGATGATGACTACTCCCAGCACAGTCAGAGCCAGCGCCGGGACTTTCCCGAAGTCACCGGGGATGATAGCGTTATCAATAAGCCTTTGGAGCAGGTTCGGATACACCAGTCCCAGAGCCGTCGCTATCGCAAGGCATAAAATAGAAAGAAACAGATAGTGTCTCCTCTCGCGAAAAAAAACTTGCAGTTGCCTGAGCACTTCCATGTCAATGTCCCTCCATTAGTTGCACGACGTTGTTATATGGCTTAGTGAAGTTTACCATTCGCGTTCCAAGGCGGCAAAGAGGATAACGAGCCGTATTCAGGCAGGTTATCAAGTGGTGGGTGATTAGACAAATTAAATCGCTTTCTTATTATTGAATATGGCTATTTACTCAGTATTGCTTTCTTTTTGGAGCATGCATAAAACACCGGGTTGTCCCACAACCCGGTGTCCTGAACTTAAATAAATGGTGTACTTATTTATCTTTACTCCAAAGCCGCAATCTTGCCAGCAAGCTCTTCCCAAACCTGTGGCTGCTCACCGCCCATAAGCGCATGCTCCATGCCACGAGTCGTCTCCAGCATTTGCTCTCGAAGCTGAGCTTTCTGCCACGTTTGCTCCTCCTGCATCAGCGTAACGTAAAAAGAAGCCATTCGTTCTCGTTGCTGATCCACAGCTTCCCCGATTTGCTCGCGTAATATCGGCTCCAGTTTGGTTTGTAGATTCGCTCGACCAGTTCCTTCAAAGAATAGCTTTGGATTTTTAAAGCTATTCCAATAATCCTTCCAATGAATGGACTCTTGCAAGGAAATTTCATTTAGCTCGGGAACAGCCCATTTTCTGGATTCAGGAATTGTGCAATCTAGTCCTGGCAACTGATGGTTCATGTGTTCTACGCATTGTTGTATAGCCTTGTGCACCAAAATTTGTCCCGTTTTTTCTAGCCGAAGTGTGGTTGCCAGTAATTCCTGAGACAGCTCCAGTTCGATTAAACGCATCAGCTCACGACCACAAGATGCAAAAGCCGAACGAAGATCACCTACTCCTTCACGCAGAACAGATGGATGAAACGCCTCTGCCATAAATTCTCCAGTCCGATAGGACAGCCTTTGACGTACATGATACAGCAGTTCATCGGTTTCGCCCGATAACACAGATGCACCGTTGCTGTCAGTCAGGTCTAGGAGCGTATGCTCCAATTCCCCACGGATGCGAGTTAATCGCTCGAATCGGATCTCACGTTCTTCCACGCTATACCGGGCATCGGCTGCATGTTGCTCTATGCGGTTCCGCAGCCGGCTCAGTTCCTGCATAGCAGAAGCAATGGACAGACCTGCCAGCTCTTCGGCTGCAAATGCCGAGAAATCATCTTCAAATGCATCAAAACGTGAAGCTGAACGCAATGAAGCCTCTCCCTGTTCGGCAGCTTCCAACGCCAGCATACTGGAAAGCGGATAAATGCGTGGCTTTCGGATTCCATTCGCCTGTAGTTGTTCCTGTACATGCCGGGTAACAGAATGAAGTTCTTCTTCAGAAGAAGCTAGATCTGATGCATTCACAATAAAAAACGTCTGATCGAGCGCCAAGGTCTCTTTAACTCGACCTAGTTGGTTCAGGAACTGTCGGTCGCCTTGCGTAAAAGCATGGTTATAATAGGTGACAAATACAAGAGCGTCCGCATGCTTCATATAGTTGAAGGTCACGCCTGTGTGTCGTGCATTCACAGAATCCGCTCCAGGCGTATCCACTAGCACGATGCCCTGACGGGTCAGAGCGCAATCATAATAAAGGTCGATATGCTCCACAAAGCATGATTTGTGCTCAGACGCAACAAAATCTCGATACTGCTCTAAATCCACCTGAAGCTGTTGTCCCAGCAAGCTTTCAGCTTCTTCCCATCCCGCTGCGGCAGCCTTCAAAAAACTATAATGAGGCCTACCCGCAGGATGGATGCCTTCCGGAGATAAAGCATGAACGACTTCTTGCCAGCCCGCTGCCGCTGGTTCCCCCAATCCTAATAGCCGAAATGAGTATTTAAGATCTTCCCGCAACGCGTCCACTGATTTCATATGGACGTCAGCCGTGGCATGGCGCTCAGCACTTGCAGGCGCCATTATGCGGTTAATCGCCGCTGTCGTCGGATGCGGCGATACGGGCAACACAGCTTCACCCAGCAAAGCGTTGGCGAAGCTAGATTTCCCAGCGCTGAACGCTCCGAACAGCGCCAGCGTAAACTGCCCACCCTCCAGCGCAGCGGCGCGGGCATGTAAATCCCGTACCGCCGTTTGCATGGCAGGGTATGGGCTTACCAGGGCAGCGGCGGCCTTCAATCGGGCCGCTGCTGCATCCAGCCGCGTGCGGCGGCCTCCGGCGGCAGGCTGTGCTGCCGCCGTTCCTGCTAGCGGCTGCGCCGATGCGTTCCGCGAGCCAGCAATACCAGGACGCGCAACGCCCGTTGGCGCCGCAGCTGGCGAGACAGCAGCAGCGGTATCGGGCGCAGGTGCAGGCGCGTCCGCACGGGGCAAGCCGCTTGGCGCGGAAGCCTGCGGCAGCAAGCTGCGCAGTAGGCTGGCGTGCGAAGCCAAGGCTTGCACGCGGGTGCTGTAGCGGCTCGCCGCCTCCGCCTGCGCCAGCAGCGCAGTGCGCGCATCCGCGAGAGCCGCGCGGCGGGCTTCGGCTCGCACTGCAAGCTGGGCCAGCAGGCGGTCTACTAGCGTAAGCGCCTTGCGGCGGCAATCGGCGGTCACAGCAGCACGTAGATCCTTGCAATAGTTCAACGTATACTCCGGCGACAACGCATTTTCCTTCACCGTCTGCTCTACCAGTTGCCGATCCGTTACAGGGCGGATGTCATCCAGCTCCTGCTCCATCGCAGCGGACCACAAACCCTGACCGTCACCCCAAGACCTCAGTAGCTCCCGCACATGAGGAAGCAATTTTCCCTCCACCTGATCAGTCAGCATTCCTGTCAGCCGTTCCAAACGGCTTTCCTTTTCTCGCTCAGTCTTTCCTCCTGCAAACCATAGTCCTGTTTTGAAGCCCGGCTTGCGGCTCTCTAAGTATTCGCTTGCCGCTTCACGTAGCTCCGCTGGCGTCAAATGTGCGTGTTCCAGTAGATGATCCAGCTCTTGACGCAGTTGTTTACGCTCCTGCTCCGGAAGCATCTTCCAGTGTTCATCTTCTTGCTGCAAGGTTTTCTGCTCTATATCCAGGCGCAAAATGGCTTCTTCTCCACCTGCTTCTTTTAGCAGTGTGTTCAGTTCCTCTTCTTCAGCTGCCTGCACAGTCTCCACATGTTGCTCTACCAAATGGTGCATAGAGGACACTAAACTGTATGCCAAAAGCTCTGTTTTTCGCTCCAGCAATTTCGGGATCAGGTGCGTCAACTGTTTCCACTGGTTCCATGGATGATTCTGCTCCTTCAAGGAAGTAAAGAGGATATCCGTATAATGAACCTGCCAGGCATGAAAGCTAGTCTCCACCTCATTACGATAACGTGTAAATGACAGCTCTCGCTCCCGGTGTTTATCGATTTGATTGATAATCAAATATAACGGCTTACCCCAATCCGACAAACTTTTGGCAAAGGACAAATTATTTTCAGATTGGACATGGTTGTAATCCATCACATAAAAAACAATATCTGCCCAATGTAAAGCAGAATGTGTCGCCAGCGCATGTCCGTGGTCTGTGGAATCTACGCCTGGTGTATCCAGCAACACTCCTCCGCAAGATAATATGGGAACATCCTCCCACACTTGAACCGATTCATAGGCTCCACCATTTTTACAATACTCAGCAAGCTCGGACAGGGAGGCCTCCACGATTTCCGGCTCTGGATTTTCCGCTGATTTGGCTGGATGAATGAGCGCTCTCGGACGCCCATAACGGATGGACACTACATTAGCGCTCGTAGGCACCGGTCCAGATGGCAGCACGGTTTTACCACATAGGCTGTTAATCAAGCTCGATTTACCCGCTGAAAAATGTCCACAAAAGGCAATGGTCAGCTCCTGCACATATGCTTTTTCCAGCAGATCACCTGTCGCCTTCGCTCCCGCTTCGTCCCCGGCTTTACGCAATGTATTCTGTATCTGTTCTATCGTATCCAACCACTTTCCCGCATCTCCTGTAATCGTTTGCATCATAAGCTACGGTTCCACTCCTTATCACTTGTCTGCACCAAATAGCTATATTGTAGCATTCCTAAGCCGTTGTGAGAATCATCACATCAAAAAAACTAAACAGCGCTCCCCGCCAGTACCTGGCTTTAGGGAACGCTGTTTTTGTACATGATAATAATAAGTTCATTTTATTCTGTCCAAAACGGATCATTAGGAATAAGTATTTTGGCAACCGAATGCATTTCATCAAAGTCCCCTTAAAGGACAACGACGAAGATATGTATACAACGGGTGAGCCTACTCATCATGTACATTCACCTTTTGGAACATAGGGAACGCGATACCTTAATTCAGGGTGCAAAATGTATGCACACTTCATTGGAATAGGCTCTAGCCATATCAGGATGGTCTGCAAGGTTCATGTATAATGCGCCTTCGGGCTGGATAAACCAGCCGAGCCGCCTACACCGGAACATGCAACGCATGTCGTCCGCTAATTGAAATTAATTGGCTGCAGTCTCAAGCACTGGCAGCAAAATTTCAAATACTTGACCATGCTGTAAAATCGTAATCCCACGGGATTTGTCCTTCATTACGACCACTTCTGGCTTTTGTGACATACGCTCCAGATAATGCTCAGGTACATCACCGGAATGACTAACCGTGATTCCCTCAAGCTCGCGCTCTTCGTTTTCAGCAAATTCTGTTGTTACAATTTGCTCAAAAATATCAGAGAACGCTTCAAAATTGTCTGTATATACCGAAATGCACTTCATACTCTTCATCCTTTTCTACACATAAATGGTTAAACCCTTTGTAACCTCTGTGGGTCTTTAAGCTCTACGTTCCTTATCTTTTCTGATAAGAGACGTTTTCATACGTTTCTTGCCTTCCCTGCACACATCAAGCAACGGACATACCTGACATTGAGGATTTTGAGCTTTGCAATGGTAGCGTCCGAAAAAAATAAGCCTGTGGTGGGTCAAAGACCATTCATCCCTAGGTACCCTCTTCATCAGCTTTTTTTCCACCTCAAGCACTGAATCATCCCACCCTGCAAAACCGAGCCGTTTGGAAATACGCTCTACATGCGTATCTACCGCAATAGCTGGTACATTAAAAGCAGTAGATACTACGACGTTAGCCGTCTTGCGGCCGACACCGGGTAGCTTAACCAGTTGATCGTGCTCTGAAGGTATCTCTCCCCCGTACTGGTCTATTAAAATACGACAGAGGTTATGAATATGCTTGGCCTTGTTTCGGTACAAGCCGATTCTGCGAATATCCTGCTCCAGTTCCTCAAGAGGAACAGCCAAATAATCCTCAGGTGACTTGTATTTTTGAAACAGGTCTGCCGTTACTTTATTGACCATCTGATCGGAGCATTGAGCAGACAATAACACGGCGATCGTTAATTCAAAAGCATTGTCATGGTTCAACTCACAATGGGCATCCGGAAACATCGTACCGATGGTGTCCAATATATGACGTGCGGTTGCTGCATTCACGGAAATCCTACCTCCTACCAAAAAAAACGTCTTGATACGGGATAGCCCGCATCAAGACGGTCACTCTAAATAATCATCCGGAAAGAAACGAATACTATTTGTGCATGACTGCCTGCATAGGCGAGAAATACACTCCTATATTATCATTATCTGTCACAGATTGCACGTGAAAAGTGTGTAAATCCCCAAGAAATTTTCATACCGTCTGATCGGTTAGCGGCTCATGGGATGATCCAAATCTACATGTCCCATTAAGGACTCCAGAGATTGCCCATCTACGAGCAAATCCAGCGTTTTGACTTCCTTGAATTGGAACATCGTTTTCTTCAAGGCATCGATAGCCAATTCCTCGCCGCCAGCTCCCAATCGAGCCTCGTCCGGCAGGGAAATATCAATAGTCAATGCACCGTTATCCAATTTGATCTTATGCACGGAAATTTTCTCGGACCACAACGGGATTAGAGCAGAATCCCCACTCTTTTGCAGAGCTTCAAACGCTTTTTGCAATTTTTCCAGCTCGCTTGGATAGGTAATTTCCTTTTTCTGTTCTTTCAAGCCGTTCTCTTGTGTATCCGTATAGTACACCGTAATCTGCTGTGTTTGTCGATCTCCTGAATTTTCCGTGTCCGTCTTGGTCTTTGTAGGCTCTGTTGACGGAGATGCAGGTGTTTGACTCGCCCCGTTATTCTCAGCAGACTGAGCCGATGGATCAGGAGTCGTCTGTTCAGGTGTACTATTTTGTGCATTAGAAGTTTGTGTTTCCTGAGATGGAGTCGCAGGAGCCGATGTTTGCTTAGAGGCACACCCTGCACCTGCAATGGCGAACAATGCCAGCAGGCCTGCAATTACGATTTTCTTGTTCATATGTCCCCCTCCTTGCTTGACGTTGACAAGCGATTTGTTGAAGATTTATTTTACGTCGAGATACTCTGTGATTCCATCTGCAATCCCTTGAGCTACCCGATTTTGAAAATCTTCATCAAACAGTGTGGCTTCCTCTTTTGCATTACTCAGATATCCTACTTCAAGCAATACGGCTGGCATAGTCGTTTCCCGAATTACATGGAAATTGCCATAACGAATGCCTCGGTCTGTCAGACCCGTCGCAGGAGCAAAGTACTTATGCATAACGTTAGCGAACGCTTTGCTTGCACTACGCTGGTAATACGTCTCTGTACCGTTGGAAGCTGAGCTACCGCTGCTGTTAGCATGAATGGACACGAACACGTTAGCATTAAGGTTTTCAGCTACTTTTACGCGCTGTTTAAGCTCCAAGAATGTATCATCACTGCGTGTCAGCACAACCTCAAGATTGGGGTTCTGCTTTAATATGCTTTCTACTTTCAGAGCCATAGCTAGGTTGAAGGTCTTTTCATAATTTTTTCTCGAAACACCAACTGCACCTGAATCTTTTGCTCCATGACCAGCATCAATAACAACGACCTTTTTACCATTGCTGTTAGTTGGTGATGTCTGCGTGTCATCCGGCTGTGAGCCATCTGGTAACGTTGCGTCTGGCGTGGTATTCACTGAATCCTTGGAAGCCAGATCGACGATAACACGATTCGATCCATCATTATATGCGGTATAATTCATGGCATGTTTTAAATCAATAACAACGCGCACCGTTGAAGGTTCCTTTTGAAACAAAGCATACCGGATACCGGACACATCCGCTTCATTCTCAATGTCCAACGAACCATTTAAGTTGCTATCCAGCTTCTGCTGGTCTCCGAAATTGTCAGCAAACGCAGTCGCTGGCAAATCCACAACTACCCGATCAGGGCCTGTCATCGTAAACGCTTTCGGCTTGACGGCACTGGCTGTTGTGATGGTTAAACGGTTTTGGCTGAAACTAACTCCCTGCACCTGTGTAACACCTGAGTTTGCATTATTCGTTGGCGCAGTAACACTTCCAGTACCTGTACTGTTATTTCCAGACTTGGGAGGTGTAAATTCCCCGTTTCCAGACCCGCTACTGCGGGTATATAATTTTACGGACTTGGAGCTGCTGTCCCATTTTACGTCCAGTCCCATTTGCTCGCCGATAAAACGAAGCGGTACAAGGGCATAATTGGAACGCAGCAGAGGCGAAGCATCCAGACTAATGTCGCTTCCATTGACAGTCGCCGTCTTACTTCCGATTATCATTCGGATCGAGGTACTGTCTTTCTCAATCGTTATGGTTCGCGCCTGCTGCTTCCATGTCACGTCATATCCCAAATTTTCAGAAATTACGCGTAGCGGGACCATTGTACTTCCGCCAATTACTTGTGCCTTAGCATCACTAGGGACACTTAACTGTTGATCGTCGAGATAGATTTGTGTTCCACTCGAAGCCGCATGTCCATAACCCGGAACCGCCCACATGAAGACAAATAATAACAACAAAAAACCAAATTTCTTCATTCGTCACCCTTCCATTCATAATTTTTTTGCCACATGCTCCGGTGCGGCGACCTGATATACGCGCTTATGTAATATCAGACAACCTTTTAGACGTTATCTCACACCAAAAGTTGCGAATATATTCCATCATAACAGAAATATACGTGCCAAAGAACTATTTTTGTCGAATTCTGACTAAAAATATAGATCATTCGCTTTCCGTCAAAAGTCACAGCCAAAAAAACTAAAAAAGCTACTTTTCACCCCCATGAATTTTCATTAAAAGGTGAAAAGTAGCTTTTATTGCTAACATCCTTAGTTAAGTGATTCAGTTGCTCCTGGGCCTGTTCCGAGATACTCCTTCAACCCATCGACAATACCTTCAGCGATCTTCTCCTGTGTTTCTTCTGTGAACATGGCTGCTTCATTTGATAGATTACTAAGGTAGCCACATTCCAGCAATACAGCGGGCATTTGTGATTTTCTCGTCACCACATGGTTTGCCACCCTGATGCCATTATCCTTAAATCCGGTAGCCGCTACAAGATATTTATGCATCGTCTTTGCCAGTGCCAAACTGTCCTGGCGTGCATAATAGGTTTCAGAGCCATTGGTTTTCCCTTTATCTGAAGCTAGCATACTATTACCATGAATGGATACAAACACGCTTGCCTGTTGACTATTAGCGAGTTGTGGTCGTTCATCCAGCGTGGGATACGTATCTCCATTGCGAGTCAATACGATTTGAATGTCAGGATCATTTTGCAGAAGCTGCTCGACCTTTAGCGCTACCGCCAATGTAAATTCCTTTTCATGTCGCCCAGTCACACTACCTGCTCCAGGGTCCTTGCCACCATGTCCGGGATCAATGACGACGATTCGCCGTCCTTCGACATTCGTTGGTGTTACCGCTACTGGATTCACACTATGCTCACGCAATTGAAGGGTGATATCGCCTAGGCCATCGGTTGAAAGATCGTAATCACGTGCTTGATTTAAAGCAATGACAATGCGTACGCCCCCATTCGGTCCATCTGTGGGAGCAAATCTAATTTCCTGCACATCCTCACTGTCACTATTCGTCAACGCCCGCGTGCCATCGGTGCGAATCGGGAACGGCTGAAGAAAATCAGTCGCCAGGGAAGCCCCGGGTAAATCTACAACAATACGATCATTCCCCGTCATTTTGGATACTTTAGGGGTAACATCTTTGTTCAAAGAAATCTTTAACGTTTCACCCTCAAAAGTAATATTTTGTACAAGCAACGCATTCGCTGTGGTCTGTTCTGTACTCTGCTGCTTGGATGGTGAAGATGTAGCTTCAGTATGCTTGTCTGCTTCAACTGGGGTTATTGTCGTCGCTGTTGCTGAAGACGTTTTATTGGTGCTAGTTGTACTCTGTGTTGACGTTTGCGACGATGGTTGGGATTGAGACTGTTTATTCGCTTGTTGAGTTGCAGCCTTTTGACTGAGATTTACGGATTTACTTTTATTATTCCAATCTACTTTCAGCCCCATTTGCTCCCCAACAAAACGCAATGGAACCATGGTCGAGCTGCCTCGAAGCACAGGAGGTGCATCCAGACTAACTGTTTTTCCATTCACATCAGCCGATGTACGGCCTACATACATAGACATATCGGTACTATTTTTTTGAATTGAGATTTTATAGGATTGTGGTTCCCACTTGAACTGATACCCCAGTTGCTCCCCAACCACCCGGAGCGGTACCATGATTTTTCCATTGACCATTTCAGGCTTGGCATCTGCAGGCGCTTCCACCCTTTTGCCATCTAAAAACAAATCTGCTCCAGCCGCATTCACATGAGGGGAGGACGGCCACATCCAAATCAAGATAGCCGTTAGTATCACCCAACCATATTTCTTCATCCTCATTCCCCTAACTTATATATGTATTTTTTTGGTATTTCTCACAAACACAGTCCTTCAACCATTTTACATTTACAATACCATGCTGAGCCGAACCGTCAACCCCTTATTTTCCAATTTATTGTTTGAGCATAATAAAAGCCCGCAGGCAAAAGAATTGCCAGTACGGGCTTTCTGTCTAACAAATGAGCAAGCTATATGGCTTCGTATTGATACTGAACTGGGAAATATGATTATGCGCCTTGTTTCGCAGCGCGTCTTTGTTCATACGCCAGAATTTCAGATTCATGCTGGAGTGTCAGGCCAATATCGTCCAAGCCTTGTAGCAAGAATTGACGGCGATGTTCATCCAGATCGAATTCAATTTTCAGACCATAGTCGTCAGTGATTGTTTTTTCATTCAGGTCTACGTTCAATTGGTAGTTATCATGCTGCGCCGTACGCTGAAACAATTCCTCTACTTGCTCTTCAGATAGCTTGATCGGCAATATACCGTTTTTGAAACAGTTATTATAGAAGATATCTGCATAAGACGGTGCAATTACGCAACGAAACCCATAGTCCATAATCGCCCAGGGCGCATGCTCACGTGAGGAGCCGCAGCCAAAGTTAGCGCGAGAGATCAGCACAGACGCTCCTGCATAACGAGGCTTGTTGGGTTCAAATTCAGGATTGATATTGCCCGCTTCATCAAACCGCCACTCGTAGAACAGAAACTGTCCAAAGCCCGTACGTTCAATTCGTTTCAAAAACTGCTTAGGAATAATAGCATCTGTATCCACGTTCACCCGATCCACAGGTGCTACAATTCCTTTTAATGTTGTGAAAGCTTCCATCGTAATTCCTCCTCTGTATCCTAGCGGACTACTTCTTCCTGCTTGAATTTCCAATCCCGTACATCAACAAAATGTCCATGAATCGCCGCAGCGGCTGCCATTGCTGGAGATACCAGATGAGTCCGTCCTCCGCGTCCCTGACGACCTTCAAAGTTACGATTAGAAGTCGATGCACAACGCTGTCCCGGTTGCAGTACGTCTGGATTCATCGCAAGACACATACTGCATCCCGCTTCACGCCACTCAAATCCTGCTTCTGTAAAAATGACGTCCAGCCCTTCTTCTTCAGCCTGAATTTTCACACGCCCCGAACCTGGTACGACGATGGCCGTTACTTTGTCAGAAACCTTGTAACCTTTGGCAACCTCAGCGGCTGCACGCAAATCTTCAATCCGCCCATTGGTGCAGGAGCCGATAAACACATAATCAATCGCAATATCCGTGATCGGAGTACCTGGCTTCAAATCCATATATTCAAGCGCTTTTTCAGCTGCTTTACGTTCGTTTTCGGTTGGCAGTTCTGCCGGAATCGGTACGGTTGAGGAAATATCTGTACCCATCCCCGGGCTAGTGCCCCAGGTTACTTGCGGAATCAAAGCATCTACGTCAAACTCCAGCACGACATCAAACTCAGCACCTTCATCTGTGACAAGCTCTTTCCACTCAGCAACCGCTTGCTCGAAAGCAGCTCCTTGTGCTACATGTTGACGTCCACGCAAGTAATTGAAGGTGGTTTCGTCCGGTGCAATCATTCCTGCTCTGGCTCCGCCTTCAATGGACATGTTACACACAGTCATGCGCTCTTCCATGCTCAATTCGCGGATAGATTCACCTGTGTACTCAATAACATAACCTGTGGCGAAATCTGTACCGTATTTGGCAATGACACCCAAAATCATGTCCTTTGCTGTCACACCAGGTTTGCGGCGGCCTACAAAGCGAACTTCCATCGTTTTGGCTTTAGCTTGCTGGAGACATTGTGTTGCCATTACGTGCTCTACCTCACTGGTTCCGATACCAAAAGCGAGTGCTCCGAACGCCCCGTGTGTGGAGGTATGGCTATCACCACAAACAATCGTTTTGCCCGGATGAGTCAGACCAAGTTCAGGTCCCATAACGTGAACAACACCTTGATCAACCGTATCCAGATCATACAGTGTGACACCGAAATCACGGCAATTTTGAGTTAATGTATCGATCTGCTGCTTGGAAATCGGGTCCGTAATATTGTAACGGTCCTTAGTCGGCACGTTATGATCCATCGTTGCAAACGTAAGCTCTGGACGACGCACCTGACGGCCGCTAAGACGTAATCCCTCAAACGCCTGTGGCGATGTTACCTCATGTACGAGGTGAAGATCAATGTACAAAATACTCGGCTTACCCGCTTCCTGATAGATGACATGGTTATCCCAAATTTTCTCGAACATGGTCTTTTTACTCATCATTATTCACCCCTGTGTTTTTCGAACCTAGTGGAGAGAAGCTAACGGCTCTCTCTTGAATGTCAACAATATACCACGGGATGTTTGATTGGTCTAAGATATGATATCTATAGAAGTGATAGGTTAAGGCTATAAGGCTGGAGAAGGTGAATATAGGCGGTTCATTGCACTGTTTCTCTATCAGCTCTTAATTAGTAAAAACCTTCGACTAAAAGTCGAAGGTTAAAAAAAGGGTTATACAAATGGATGAATACGATGAACTCTGTGGCCCTTTCTAATTATTACATTAAGAATTTGTTTGAATATTCATACTGTGAAAGCTGAATCAGTTATATATTCTCAGATAATGTTGACAAAATAAGGAATAAACTTGTACAATCAGGAAAATATTTTGTTTAGATTCCATTCTTCGTCGGTAACAAGAATATTGTAACTCGTAATAAGAATCATCTTAGCAATTGCTATAATGGTTCTTTTTTCCTCTACTTTTGCAAAATTGTTTGTATTTGATTTTGTTAGCTCTTAATAACTATATAAAGTATAAAACGAAATATAGTTATATAATTTGATATAAATCACAGGGAATTAACAACAGAGCAAGAATTTTATAAATATCATCCTGATGCGTTTTGTTGCAAAAAAATAGAAAACCGACTACGAGATTCAGCCGAAGATAACATTCACATCCTAAAAAGGAGTTGGAATGATGAAACAAAATGGAATATCCGTTGAACACTACACTCCAATTTTGATTGTCGGTACGGGGATCTCAGGGCTTACTGCTGCTTATTATTTGTCAAAAAACAATATCAAGTACACGATTGTAACAAAAAAGAGTGCACCCAAACAAAGCAACTCCTTTCTTTCAGCAGCAAATACACGTGTTCCCTCAGAGAATGAAATTAATCATATTATTAATCTTACTATTGATAAATGTGGAGCAGATCGATCCGTAATTGAATCGCTATATAGGAATTCCAACATAATTATAAATTTCTTCGAAGAATTGGGTATTTCTTATGAGAAAACATCCTTTGGTATCATGCCTGAATGTATGATTAAATCACATGGGGGAAAGAAATTAATCAATTGTTTATTACAACATATTGAACAACCGATGTGTAATAAAATTTTGATACATTTGGAAAAGTACGATCACGGAATTATCGCAATATTTTATGACACACAATCAGATCAATTTATCAGAATATATACTAATTATTTGGTATTAGCTACGGGGGGATATGCAGGACAATTCTGTTTCAATGATAATTCGCCCGGTTCAACTGGTGAAACGCTAATCTTAGCTAAGAAAATAGGTGCGAGATTAAAGGGAATGTCTACAGTAATGTGTCATCCTTGGTCTATATATAACGGAAGACAAATTTTATTGGGCGGGGTTGTATCTTTGAGTCAAGGGAAAATAATAGATGAGGAAGGAGTTCAATTATTAGAAGATGAATATATTTGTGATGCAATTGCTCGGGATGATTACCACGAAATGATTGATGAGATTTTAAAATTCCAACTAGAATGCATCAAACAAAAAAAGGATATGTACTTAGATATGAGCCATG
Organism: Paenibacillus sp. FSL H8-0168; assembly: GCF_038592955.1. NCBI lineage: Bacteria > Bacillati > Bacillota > Bacilli > Caryophanales > Paenibacillaceae > Paenibacillus > Paenibacillus sp. FSL H8-0168. Next base: position 3,328,872 of record NZ_CP151948.1, read on the forward strand.
CTGATGAAAATGTATTAAATGAAAAATTCAAAACATATGGATTTAGTCCTAAGGTAGTTAAAAATAAAAGAATTAAAATTACACCAACGATGCACTATTCTTCAGGAGGAATCGAAATCAATGCTAATGCTGAGGCTATAAACTTGAATCGTGTTTTTGCTACTGGAGAAGCTCAATTTAATGGTGATCTTGGTATAGGAAGAATTCCTGGGCAAGCATTCGCATCAGGGATCGTTTTTGGTAAATTAATTGTTGACAAAATAGCTAATGAAGGTGTTTTCAATACTCAATATCAAACTTCATTTAAAGATCCACCTGAAACGATGCAGCTGTATTCGAAAGAAAATAATGACTTTCCGATTGAAGAGTTTCAGAAAAAGTTGTCAATTCTAATGATGGATTTGATCGCTTCCAATTCATCCGTTGTTTCTCTATCTTTCCATAAAAAAAAAATACAAGAAAGTCAAAATATATTATTAAGTAGAGCAAGAGGATCAGGAAAGCGATACGAGGATATTTTAACATTATTTTTCGGATATTTTGTTGCACTGGAAATTATAGAAGATCTTGAAGCAAAGTCAGGCTTGTTGATTAACCAAAAATAGGATAAAAAGAGTCGCCTTTTCAGCTAATGGTAAGCACAAACCAACCATTCCAAAAAGAGGCGACTCTCATGAATCAGTCTACTTTATTTCAGCCGCTCCGACGTGGATCAGGCTTCGTTAAGGGGTTATTACCCTACCTTCTCCGGAAAAGCCGCTGACGTTCCTTTTGTGTGTCTAAAACGTTGTTTCACCAACTTCTTTAAGGTCGGGAATGGGCCAAACGGCGAACCTTATAGGTTCCTCAGGAACTAATGGGGCTATGCTTTAGAAATTAAATCCCTCGGTGGAGCTTAAGAATCTTTATAAATGAATTAATTTCAAGATGATTACCAGCAATATGAACAGTGCCAAGACAGCAGCTATCGATGTCCAAACTCTTCCGGTGATTCCCTCGTAGTCTCTTTTCATTTCCCCCACACGTAACGCCTCCTTTATTTTAGGGTACTCCTACTCCATAGGCTATGCGAGGTCTTGATTAAAGGAAGGGCTTCTTAACAAAAAAAGCTCAGCCGACCCATTAAGGTCCTGAGCTTTTTGATTTATTTAGAGTATTCACTTACTTCAAACGTAAGGATACGATCATATAGCATGTAATCCTTGCGGCTGCTGAATGGGCCTTTATTGTTATCGTGCTTATTGATTGCGTATGAAGCCGATCCAGAACCAGCCTGCTTGCCCTCATACCATGCAATGAAGTCATTGACCTCTTGCATACTCAAATCAAATTCCTTCTCTAAGCCAGTTGTCATGGTGACTACCAGAATAGCACGATCCCCGTTTGGAGTTGGTTCCTCTGTTCCTGGATTAGGAGTGGAGCTCGACACTTTAGACATCATCTCTAATTCGCTAAGAGCTAGATACTGACTTCCATTATTGCCTGTAATATTAATTCTATAATCCTTGTATGAATTAGAATTAGAAAAAGTGAATTTTTTGGGAGTGCTATTTACCCATCCAGTGATATTTGACTGAGTGTCTAGCACGTTCCAAGTCATCCCATCATTTGAGCCTTCGAAAGTCCAATTTTTAGGGGCACGGTCAGTTGCCGTTGTCTGTGGATATATAACATATTGCTCAATAACTTCGGGGTTAGGAAAGTCATATCTTAGCCAAGCAGCAGTTGTACTTGATGTCCACGCACTAGCAATAGTAGCAAATTCCTTGTTAAACGCCTCATATGCGTATGAATATTCATTACTTGCGCTTGCTACTCCAGATGGCAAAATGTTAGTTGTCATATGTGGAACTAGATTTTCTGAATACTCTGCTTCGGCTGCAAAAACATTGGATAAGGGAAGAGATAAAAGAACTAAAAATAAAATTGTTATACATGCTTTCTTCATTAAATAATCCTCCAATAGGTTTAATAGAACTAAGAATAATTTAATTGAGGAATTGTGTCTAAACATAAACTTGCTAATCTATAAATATAATCTAAATATTTGCATATTTATTTTTTAATGGGTATAAAAAAAGACTCTATCGGCTGATAACCAGTAGCGTCTCTCATCCTTATTTCACAATAAAACTCACCTTTGTACCATCATTATACTTATTTAACTGACTACTTACCCAAGATCCTGTTCCCCTGTTGTACTAAGGGTTATGTATCGGATATCAGCACCTGCGCCACCTTCAGCGCACATCGCCATCGGTCACTCGTCGCGGTCAAATCACTTTTTTTGTAGGAACATCTTTTAAAGACTCTTCCGAGTTTCTTCAGCTCCGTCCCGTTCAATAGTACATACAGCAGAATGGCCGGCTGCTATAGCATCTTTGTTGTGTGCTCCCATTTCTGGATAGCGCGAACTCGGAAACTCCAGTGTATACTCAGCTACTGCTTATTGGCTTGCTACCGATGGTCTATTAATATGTGGAATAATTATAAGTTTGAATTTTGTAACGGGTGCATCCTGCTAATAATTCGCATGTGGAGTCGGTATAACTAATAGAGATTGAATCGTGCCTATACCCATTTAGGAAGTTCAAGTCCTAATAACCTACTCCTGTAGCTGCATAGTCTTCCTAATCATTTGCCCAAGTTTTAAATTGCTTGTTTCTTGCATAATTAATGACATGCTCTGTGTAAGCTTGTGGAGTTACAACACCTTTTGGATTAGCCACGTCACTACTTGCATTTGCAAAGCCTGTTCCTGTGGGAAAAGAACCCTCAAAATCAATCCAGCCGAGCCCATCTTTACATCTACTCTAAATTCAAACTGCTCGATAATAAAGAAATTCCCACAAACCAATTAAGAGACTAATTCCCTTACTATCTTGAACGACGCATCATCCACCCACCCAATAACGTCGCTTAGCTTGGACAAGTTAGATGTCTCCAGGCTGTGAACCAGCCACTCCCTATGTTTCCCCATTAACTTTATAATCGCTGCCTCTCCACTGAAGTGTGTAGTATCCAGAACGCAAACCGTTGGTGATACCTTCATCAGTAGATTTCCAAGTAACTGTGTCGTGAGGAGTGATTACTAATGCATCAATATATAGTTTGTTTGAACCGTCGTGAATTAAACTCACCTTTACTGGATGATCAGAGTGATTCTTCATACGAAGTTTAACATGACCCCATCCTTTAGGGACATTAAAGGATTCTCCTACAGTTGCGCTTCCACCCGATCTTTGAGAAATTATGGTGTTTTCGCTAGTTGTACTTACTGAAGCTGAAGCAACCCCTACCGTAGTTGCTATAGCTAAAGATAAAATCGAGAAAAGAAATATTCTTTTCTTCATAAATTCCCCTCCTATTTTTTTTTGATTTGGTCTACCTGAAAGAGACTTCCGACTACAATCTGGTAGTTCTTTTTATATCTACTCTAAATTCAACTACTTCGGTGAATTCTGTGGTAATTCCTGCATTGAAGAAAGCTCTGCTAACCTTATGGTCGGCAGAGCTTTCTTTAGCTTTAGAATCCCCCAATTTGTACAAGGGTCTGAATAAGCTGCTCATGATTGTGAGCCGGTACAGTTATAAAAAACAAAAAGCTACTCGCAACAATTAACAATGCCATTTTTTTCAACATTACTTAACCACACCTTTTCAATTAGATTGGAGAACTCTGTTTTGATTTCAGGAGTCGCATGGACTTGAAAACGCATAAACAGACCAATACAATTTATAAAGTTTGTTTCATTAGTTATTATATGTGACTTTGCCATTGCATACATCAAGTATTTAAAGCCATCACTGTATTTCACCCGATGTAAATAATAATGAGCCATTTCGTAAGCAAACCATGCGAAATAGTCTGGTATTACTTGTTGGGTATATATATCAGATGATGTTGGGAGTTGAGCAAATGAATTAATATTTGTTTCAAAACGTGAAAGGACATCATCCACATCTATTTCATATCGGTTAGCCGCTATCATAACGTTCAACAGCTTTGAGAGTTTCTCATTTTCGTTAGCGGTTGATGTTGCCGCTATATATTCAACATAGTCTGGCAGCACGCTAACATCTCCAGACAGGAGTTTATTGACGTACGTGTTACCTTCTGCCCACTGACTGAACAGGTTTACCCAGTGTTTTGTATCCTCGTCATCCTCTTTAACCCAGTCTAAATCCGCATAGGCGTATGTATATTGTAGAGCTTGTTGATAATCGCCTTGGGCTTCACAAACACTAGCACACAACAAATCGGCGTAAGCAATGTATCCAAATAACGGATTTCTGGTTTCCTTTTCATGCTCCCTGTTCTTTCGATTCTTCTGCTGATGCTTTATGGAATATTGTACTTCAGCTTTCCCTCTCATTTGCCTTGCCATTTCCTCAACCTTGTCCCACTTACGCAAAGACCTGTACACATTAGCCAAATCCTTTAACGCATCAAGTTGTTCTAAATCATCTAGGCGCTCGACATAAGACTCAAATAGTATAGCTGCCTTGTGGTTGCGGCTTTGGTCGTCACCAATCTGAATCGTGAATATACGATATTGACAGACTGCCAAGCGTTCAGAATGTTGATATTTCTCCGCTTCAGCTACCCCCTCATAGAGCAGCAATGCAGCCGCATGTCTTCCCTGCGCCAACAATTCTTCTGCAATTTCAAATAGCTTGGGTGAATACAGTAGATTGTCCATGATGGCTCCCACCACTCGACGGATTGCATCCAACTTGTCCAACTCCGCACAGCGAAACAAAAATGGCTCGATTCGTCTCATATTCGGAGGATGGTCGATGATGTAGTTTTCTATGAACAAGTCATAAAAGTGACCTTCCGGTAACCCCATAGCCTCGGTAATGCGATCTATCTGGTTAACAGACATAGATTTATTGCCTGACACTATGCTACTTACTATCCCCCTATTCATGCCCGCTATATGCCCAAACTCCATCATGCTCAAACCTTCTTGTTTTAGATATTGTTCCAATTCTGCTCTAATCGTGGGTGTAACTTTCATAGATAAACCACCCTCCATACAGAAGTACCAATATTTATATATTATTGCATTCTATTGTTGTCCATAATTTAACAGTTGTCAATAATTTTTATTTATTTGCATCGAATGTCGAAGTATATAAAATAAGCAGTTCCAAAGAGTCACTCTGCATTGAAGTCAAATAACCCTGCCACTGTTACCGGTGAGACTTATGTTAATGGAAATATAATCCTTCAAAAAGCAGACACTTACATTGATCTGACTGTACAAAAGTACGGAGGGTTACTTGCTGAGTGGGACTACAAATGATTGGTGATATTATGCTACTCTATAAATAAGCAAATAATTTAATCAAGAGGTGTAATAATGCGGTTTCATGAATTTTATATCGGACAAGTATTTAAAACCAAGTCTTTAAAATTAACTAAAGAGGATATTACCAGATTTGCAAGGGAGTTTGACCCGCAATATATGCATTTAGATGAAGAGAAAGCATTACAAGGTAGATTTAATGGAATTATCGCTTCAGGAATTCAAACATTAGCTGTTTCTTTTAAGCTTTGGGTTGAAACAGGCAGTTACGGTGATGAGGTTATTGCTGGAACTGCTATGAATAATATTAAATTTATTAAACCAGTATATCCAGGCGACGAATTGTACACCATTGTTGAAGTGATTGGAGTAAAAGAGATGAGGAATGGAACAGGACTCGTTACTGTATTGCTGTCGACTTTCAACAACAAAGAGGAGCAAGTTTTTGAAGGCGATTTATCCGTTCTGGTTAAACAGTAAAGTTTCATAAAAAATCAATTATTACAAGTTTGAAGAGGTCCATGCATTTTAGCACGAACCTCTTCTCTTTATTCTAACGTGGCTTGACTTGCGGCTTCATGTTCAGCCACACGTTGCAGTAATTCCTACTAAGTCTTCATTTGGCGACCTTGACGTTGCCCTTCTACAAACTGAATATCGCATAGATTCTACATCTTGAACCCGTACTTTTCCACCATTTTGGATAACATATCTATGCCTTCTGGAGTTCGACTAGCATTTCCGTCCAATGTAATAATAATAAATTGATATTGCAAATCATGTAATGAATAATTTACTATAAATCTCTGAGATTCGCACTGAGCTATTTCAGTATAGAGGGCTTTGAGAATGCCATTTACTAATCTCAGCCCATAGTATGTCATTCAACTGCTTTTGTATTGGAGCTGTACAAACAACACGACGGAATGAGAAGCATCATACAAACCATAGAGGTATAGCTACTTCAAGAGTGGTCTAATCTATGTAAATTTTTGGTTCAGTGTAATGAATTTCACATCTTTCCGAGTCAACCTGTTCTACCATAGAAGGGTGATACGCCGTGCTGGGCAGACCACTTGGGTCGGGACGGTTACGTTTTGTTCTAAAACCAGCTACACAGGCTGTCTGGCATGCGCGGCAAGTACGCCTTTATTTTGATTCGAAGCGGAGTGTCCAGATGTTGAATACCGAATTGGAATACCGTGAGCGCATCAGGAAGTTGGCCGTATGTATTGTCAAGCACTACCGTGGAAAAGGACCGGACAACGTCAAGGTTTCACTGGATTCGCCGCTCCGGATTACGGTAGAAATTCGAGGTACATTGTCTAATTTGTCCGAAATTCTCGTTCATGAAGGGGCCGAGGACAAGGTCAGGGAATATTGGAACGTCCTTCGTCCCTATCTGGAAAAGGAGTTTATGAACGAAGCCGAAAAAACACTCGGCAGTCCCTTCACTTATACTTGGGAGGTCTGCCCCTCCGTCCATGGAGACGGACACATTATCATTTCTCTAGAACTACAACACATACACCGGTTGGATTAGCGGGAAGGAGCTTGTCTCCTCGCTCGCGGATAAGCCAGTACAGGATGCAGCGTAAAGCGGCATTTTTGTATTGGCTTTTTTTATGTTACGAGTTTCATCTATTTCATATAAAAGAGGTGCTGCACTTATGGCAGACAAGGTATTGACCGTATGTCCCTACTGCGGGAGCGGTTGTCAGCTTCATTTGCTGGTGGAAAAAGGACAGGTAATTGGCGCAGAGCCGGCTGGTGGTCGTACGAATGAAGGAACGTTGTGTCTGAAAGGACACTATGGATGGGATTTTTTGAATGACCCACAAATTCTGACTGCACGCTTGCGCAAGCCCATGATTCGCAAAAATGGAGTTATGGAGGAAGTGGAGTGGAAGGAAGCCATTCAATATACTGCCGAACGGCTGTCAGCAATTAAGGAAAAATACGGACCCGACTCCATTATGGGAACGGGCTCCGCACGCGGTCCGGGAAATGAAGCCAATTATGTCATGCAAAAGTTCATGCGGGCGGTCATTGGCACGAACAATATTGACCATTGCGCTCGTGTATGCCACGGCCCTTCTGTGGCAGGTTTGACTTACTCGCTCGGAGATGGAGCTATGTCCAACTCTATTCCTGAAATTGAACACTCTGATCTCATTTTCGTGTTTGGATATAATGCACCCGAAACACATCCAATCGTCGCAAGACGCATTGTAGCTGCCAAGCAAAGAGGCGCCAAGATTATTGTATGCGATCCGCGCATGACCGAAACAGCTCGTATTTCGAATATGTGGCTACCCCTAAAGGGCGGTTCAAACATGGCTTTGGTGAACGCTTTTGGTCATGTACTTGTGCATGAAGGACTGTACGACAAACGATATGTGGAAGCAAACACAGAAGGCTTTGCCGAATACGTAGACAGCATTAAAAAATATACTCCCGAATATGCGGAAGGCATTACGGGGGTCAAGGCGGCCGATATCCGGGCGGCTATGAGGGAATATGCAAAGGCCCCTACCGCTACAATTTTGTACGGAATGGGTGTATGTCAATTTTCACAGGCCGTTGATGTGGTAAAGGGGCTCGCTTCCCTTGCACTGTTGACGGGAAATCTGGGCAAGCCGAATGTCGGTATCGGACCAGTACGGGGACAAAACAATGTACAGGGTTCCTGCGATATGGGCGCTTTGCCGAATGTGTATCCTGGCTATCAGGATGTAACAGACAACACAGTCCGCAAAAAGTTTGAAAAAGCATGGGGTGTTGAGCTGCCGCGTAAAAAAGGCTATCCACTTACAGAGGTACCGCACCTCATCCTGAAGGAGAACAAGCTGAAAGCTTATTACATTTTCGGAGAGGACCCTGTACAAAGTGATCCGAACGCCGCCGAGTTGCGTGAAGCCCTAGACCAATTGGAATTTGTCGTGGTTCAGGATATTTTCATGAACAAAACAGCGCTGCACGCCGATGTCATCCTCCCTTCTACTGCTTGGGGCGAGCATGACGGTGTATATTCTTCGGCAGATCGGGGCTTTCAGCGCATCCGTAAAGCCGTTGAGCCACAGGGTGATGTTAAGCCAGACTGGGCTATTATTAGCGAGGTTGCTACCGCCATGGGCTACCCTATGTCCTATGCAAACACAGAGGAAATTTGGGATGAAATGCGCAGCCTCAGCCCATTATTCTCGGGTGCCAGCTACCAAAAAATGGAGCAGCAAGGCGGCGTTCAATGGCCTTGCCCTACCGAGGATCATCCAGGTACACCGTATTTGTATAAGGGAAATCAATTCTCGACACCTAGTGGCAAAGGCAGATTATTCGCCTGCGAATGGCGTCCGCCACAAGAACAACCGGATGCAAAATACCCGCTTGTCTTGTCCACAGTCCGTGAGGTAGGTCACTATTCCGTGCGAACCATGACTGGCAATTGCCGCGCGCTGCGCCAGTTGTCTGATGAGCCTGGCTTTATTCAGATTAGCCCAGAAGACGGAGCAGATCTGAATATTCGGGATGGCGAAATTGTTGCCATATCCTCCCGTCGGGGACGCATCATGGCACGGGCACAAATCAGTGACCGTGTGCAACAAGGTGCGACTTACATGACCTATCACTGGTGGGTTGGAGCATGTAACGAGCTGACCGCTGATTTTCTCGATCCGGTATCCAAAACCCCGGAATTAAAATACTGTGCCATCCGTCTGGAACGGATCGCCGACCAAGCGCAGGCCGAACGTGATGTACATGAATCGTACCAACGGATTCGCAGACAGATGAACGTCCAGGAAGCTGTTTTGGCTGATAAGGTGACGAGATGAGCGGCACAGGGAATATGATGCGCCGTCCGACAGATAACCGGTCAGCTTCGACGAGTAGAATGGGAGCAGCCAGTAGAACAAGCGCTGTTGCTTCTTCTTTTGTAGTCGCAGACGCCGGGCAGTGCATCGGCTGCAAAGCCTGTGAACTGGCGTGCTTCGCCGTTCACAGTCAGGCTAACGGTATAGGAGCTTCGGTCGGAACCGTCAGCGTACCTGTTGTACCCAAGGTGTATGTTGTACGTACAGGGGAGATCTATGTGCCGGTGCAATGCCGGCATTGCGAAAATGCCCCCTGCGCACATGCCTGTCCGGTACAGGCCATTCGTCAGGAGGACGGCGTCGTTATGATAGATGAGGAACGATGTATCGGCTGTACCTCTTGTGTTTTGGCCTGCCCCTTCGGGGCAATTGAGGTGTCTCCGGTCTACCGGGCAGGACACGTTGTAACGCAGTCCGGCCTGACTCACCGTGCAAATCGAGTCGCCCTTCCCCGCACCGCGGCAAGCAAATGCGATCTGTGCGCGGAAACAGAGAACGGACAGCCTGCATGTGTAGAGGCCTGCCCGAATCATGTCCTACGGCTGGCCAAAGGTATATCCGACTCACCTCCAGAGCCTCGGCGGGAAGTCTTTTTCCCACGCCTATAAGGTCAAAATCAGCCGCAGAAAGGTAGAAAAACATGTCAACCACAATAGACAAGATCTCTTCACCTCCTTGTATGAAGACGACTGATTGCACAGACCCTGTCATTCATATTGACCCTACGCTCTGCACGGGATGCAGACGTTGTGCTGGGGTTTGTCCAGTAGATGCCATAGAGGGACTGCCCGGAGAACCGCAAACCGTTAATGCAGACCGATGTGTTATTTGCGGTCAATGTGTACAAATATGCAGCGTATACGCATCTGACTGGGCAGGTTCATCTCCGCAGGAAGGCGCCGCTAGACGGCTGGAACGTATCCAAGAACGCGATATGCCTGCCGACATCAGAGAGCCGCTATTCGCTGCCTATTATAGCTACAACTTGAATAAGGTAGCCGATATGATGACCAAACCTGGACAGTTTCGGATCGTCCAATGTGCTCCTGCCATTCGTGTTTCACTCGCGGAGGAATTCGGAATGCCGTTCGGCACCTTGACGCCTGGGAAAATGGCTGCTGCTTTGCGCCGCCTTGGCTTCGATCGAGTATACGACACCAACTTTGGAGCTGACGTGACCATCATGGAGGAAGGCACTGAATTGATTCGTCGCGTGACCGAAGGCGGTCCCTTACCCATGTTCACATCCTGCTGTCCAGCATGGGTCCGATTTGCAGAAATAGAATATCCCGATCTGCTAGACCATCTATCCAGCTGCAAATCCCCGATGCAAATGTTAGGAGCGCTAATCAAATCTTATGGCGCACAACTAGACAAGGTGGAACCTGCGAATATATACAGCGTTGCCATCATGCCATGTACCTGTAAACAATTTGAGTGCGATCGTCCCGAAATGGAATCTGACGGTTATCGTGATGTGGATGAGGTATTGACCACGCGTGAACTTGCATACTGGATCAAGCAACGCGGAATTGATTTTGCGAACCTGCCTGATGAAGAATTCGATTCACCGTTAGGACAATATTCAGGTGCAGGCTCCATTTTTGGAGTCACCGGAGGAGTCATGGAAGCTGCCATCCGTACAGGTTACGAGCTGCTGACAAATGAAAAACTGCCGAAGCTCCAACTCGATTTTGTTCGTGGTGAGGAAGGCATTCGAGTAGCTGAGGTTCAGGTAGGCAAGCTCCAGCTCAAGGTAGCTGTCGTCGCCGGGCTACAACATGCCTATCAGCTATTGGATCGTGTCCAGGCGGGCGAATGTGATTATCATTTTATTGAGGTGATGGGCTGCCCTGCTGGATGTATCAGCGGAGGGGGACAACCCAAGCTCATGTTAGAAAAGCAACGAATTGAAGCTTATCGGGCACGTAAATCCTCCATCTATGGACATGATGCTGCACACCAGGTACGAAAATCGCATGAGAACCCTCACATCATCAAACTTTATGATGAATTTTTAGGTGAGCCGCTGGGTCATGTGTCGCATCATCTGCTGCACACGACCTTCCAACAACGGGGGCCCGGCAAGCAAAGCCGCAGTAGCACTATTTCCACCAAAGGGGATACGGGTTACTCCATTCATTAATACGTTAAGTTATTTTTATGCTGTATACATTATATTTGTCGTTAGTTAGAGAGGAGTCGAATTGTATGAACCGTTTTGTTTTAGCTGATCCCGATCAGTGTATCGGCTGTCGTACCTGTGAAATCGCATGTGTCATCGCACATTCAGCGGAGAACCCTTTTATCTCGCCGGATGATGAGTTTCATTTTCACCCTCGTCTGAAGGTTATCAAATCATTTGGAGTCACTGCACCCGTTCAGTGTCGTCACTGTGAGGATGCCCCATGCGCCAACGCTTGTCCGAACGGCTCCATTACGAATGCAGATGGCTGCATTCTCATTAATAGTGAAAGCTGCATTGGCTGTAAAACCTGCATGATCGCCTGCCCTTACGGCGCGATTACCATGGTACCCGAGTATCGAAACGGGCAGCCTGTAGTGCAGGACGGATTGTATACCAATATGTCAGGTCGTTTGCAACCCAAAGAACGCATGATTGCCAGTAAATGTGATTTGTGCGAAGGCGTGGACGGCGGTCCGGCCTGTATTGGTAAATGTCCAACACAAGCCCTCAAGCTGGTCGAGCCAGATCTGGTTCATGCCCGGGTAGAGGAAAAACGCGCTGCAAGTGCACGTCAGCTACTGCATATGACACGCATTCCGGCAACGGGTCTATGACTGAAGGTCTTTCTCTGCCTACAAATACGCGAACCGAGCGGGATGCGCTAGGAGAGATGGAAATTCCCGCAGATGCCTTTTACGGTATTCACACCGCACGCGCGATGAACAATTTTGCGGTCAGTGGCAGGCCCGTGAACCAAAACTTGATCCACGCTCTTGTGTTGGTAAAAAAAGTAGCCGCTCAAGTAAATGGTGAGCAGAAACGAATTCCTGCCCAACGGGCCTCCGCCATTGTAAATGCCTGCGACGAAATACTCGTCGGGAGGCATCAACATATGTTTACCGTGGATGCCATGCAAGGCGGCGCAGGCACCAGTACCCATATGAATGTAAATGAGGTCATTGCTAATTTGGCCATCGTACAGCTGGGAGGCAGACCAGGGCAGTATGAGATTTTACATCCGCTAGATGATGTGAACTGCTGCCAGTCTACGAATGATGTCTATCCGACAGCGCTACGAATTGCAGCGATACGGCTGCTTCGGCCTTTATGTGACACGATGTCTTCGTTACAGGATGCTTTACAGCACAAAGAAACAGAATATGCCGACTTGCTCAAGCTAGGCCGCACTCAGCTAATGGATGCCCTGCCCATGATGGCCGGGCAGGGCTTTGGTGCCTACGCAAAGGCTATAGCGCGCGACCGCTGGCGTCTCTATAAAGCTGAAGAGCGGCTACGGGAAATCCCTATTGGGGGCACGGCGATTGGCACAGGTATGAACGCGCCCCGCGCATACAGCTATCGGATGGTCGAAAAGCTGGCGGATGAGACTGGCTTTGGACTGAGTCGCAGTGACCACCCAATGGACCCGATTCAAAATATGGATGTCTTTGTGGAGGTGTCCGGTCTACTCAAATCAGCCGCCGTGAATCTGTACAAAATATCTGGCGATTTTCGCCTACTGGCCTCTGGTCCTTTCGGTGGTTTTGGCGAATACACGCTGCCTCCAGTTCAGGCGGGATCCTCTATTATGCCTGGCAAGGTCAATCCGGTAATAGCTGAAATGGCAGGACTCACAGCCATGCGTGTGATAGCCGAAGATGCGGCTATCACTATGGCCGCTGCCTCCGGTCAGCTGGAGCTAAACGCATTCCTGCCGCTGATTGCCGAATCGCTGCTGGAATCGCTACATATTCTGAACAGCGCGGTTCGACTATTCGAGGAGCGATGTGTGCGCGGCCTGATCGTGCGTGAGGAACGCTGTACTACAAATCTGCGTAACTCAGCCGTGATGGCTTCTGCGCTGGTCGCGGAGCTTGGCTATGATGAAGCTGCCTCTATTGCATCTGCAGCCATTGTGCAAGGTCGCGCACCAGAGGATATTGTAGAAGATCGCGGCCTACTGACCCGTTCGCGGATTGAGCAATTATGCCATCCCTATACAGTAACCAAGCCCGGAATTCCGGGACAGGAAGAAGGAACTCATCATGGGAATGAATGATACCCCTCGTAGCAACCGACCACATATCGTCCTGCTCGGTCGCCGCAACGCAGGCAAATCCAGCATTCTGAACACCCTGACCGGTCAGCCCGCCGCTGTGGTATCTCCTGTAGGTGGTACGACCACGGACCCCGTTTTCAAACCAATGGAGCTGCTCCCTGCGGGTCCCATTGTTCTGGTGGATACCGCCGGACTGGACGATGAGGGTGAGATCGGAGAGCTGCGCCGCAACAAAACGCTCGAAATACTTAATAGTACAGACTTGGCCCTGCTCGTTATCGACGCCACCGTTGGTGTCGGACCATTCGAGCATGAGCTACTCGAAAAGCTCCGCACCAAAAAGATTCCTGTTATTGGGGTATTGAATAAAATAGATACCCTTACTGAATCAAATAAAACGGCTACAAAGCTGGCAACTGAACTGGATCTCACCCTGATTCCATTCAGTGCATCTTTGCTTTGGGGAGACACGGAACTGAAGAAGGCTATTACTAATACGCTCCCTCAAAACGAGGATCGTTTCCGTATCGTCGGTGACCTGTTGTCACCCGGCGATGTTGTTGTGCTGGTCGTTCCCATCGACAAAGCTGCACCAAAAGGCCGATTGATCCTGCCACAGCAGCAAACAATCCGCGATACACTAGAGAGTGATGCCATCGCTGTAGTGACCAAAGAACATGAACTACGATTGACGCTGGAGAGATTGGGACGTAAGCCTCGCTTGGTCATTACCGATTCACAGGTTTTTATGAAAGTAGCGGCCGACACACCCAAGGATGTGCCTCTTACCTCTTTTTCCATCCTGTTTGCCCGTCATAAAGGCGATCTGGACGAACTGGTACGAGGTGCAAGAGCCATTGATCGCCTCAAGGATGGAGACCGTGTACTCATTGCCGAAGCCTGCACTCACCAATGCCAATCTGACGATATTGGTCGAGTGAAAATTCCCCGCTGGCTCCGCCAAACGATAGGCAAACGTCTCATCATCGAGCATGCATCCGGCTCCAGCTTCCCTGATGATCTGAGCGAATACGCACTGGTTATTCATTGCGGTGCATGCATGCTCAATCGGCGTACGATGCTTCATCGAATGTCGGAAACAAAAGCTGCCGGGGTGCCGATTGTGAATTATGGTATTTTCATCGCTTATGTACAGGGGGTCTTTCCCCGTGCTATTGAATGCTTCCCATCTGCTATGCTGGCATGGGAGCAAGCTGTAGAAGCCGGCAGTTATTCCTAAAAGACCTCATCTCATCATTAATATTTTTTTCCAGACACACAAAAGCAGTCGCGCTGATTCCAACGCGACTGCTTTTCATTTTCAAGTTCTATTATAAATCATGAGAATTTTCATAGCGTGAAATGATACTACGAATAATATAAATTACTAAAAATACAAATCACGTTCGCCTGCTTCCAGTCGTTCCAGTCTGTCAAGCGTCAAACGGCGCGTCGATTCACGTGGTATACGCTCCAGATTCTCTCGCAGAGCGGCAGCTCCCAGTTCACGCGCCTCCTCATCCCCATAATCCAGCAGATATTCTTGGAAGGTCAGCAGCGAATTCGGCTGGCACACATTATGAATTTGTCCTGATTTGGCAAGCTCCATGAAACGATCCCCAGTTCGCCCCTCACGGTAGCAAGCTGTGCAGTAGCTCGGCATATATCCGCCACGGCACAAACTTTTAATAATTTCCGATGGTGAGCGATGATCCCCCACCTCAAATTGAGGTTTATCATCAGTTTCCTGTTTTGCATATGCACCTACGCCTGTAGCTGAACCTGCACTAATCTGCGACACGCCTAGACCAATGACGCGGTCCCTATATTCTGGCTCCTCGCGAGTGGACAGGATCATGCCAGCATAAGGAACAGCCAGTCGAAGAACGGATACAATTTTCATAAAATCCTCATCGTTGACCAGGTACGGATATCGCTCCAGATCTACATTTTCAGCCGGACGCAATCGTGGAACTGAAACCGTATGAGGGCCACAGCCAAAGGCTTCTTCCAAGTGTTCGGCATGTTTCAGCATCGCTACGGTCTCATAGCGGAAATCATACAAGCCGTACAACACACCGATCCCCACATCATCTATACCCGCACGCATGGCTCTGTCCATTGCGGTGGTGTGCCAATCAAAGTCCCGCTTTGGTCCCTGTAGGTGGAATTTACGATAGCTTTCCCGATGGTACGTTTCCTGAAATAAAATATACGTACCAATGCCCACCTCTGCCAGCTTCCGATAGTCCTCCTCGGTTGTGGATGCAATATTCACATTGATCCGCCGTATGCTGCCGTTATCTACCTTGACCTCATAGATCTGACGCAGACAATCGACGATATAGTCAATGGGACAATGGACTGGGTCTTCCCCCGCTTCCAGCACGAGCCGCTTGTGTCCCAGTTCTTGAAGCACTCTAACCTCCTCCACCAATTCCTCCGGTGTCAGACGGCTACGAGTAAAGCTGTCATTGGTATGTTTATAACCACAATATTCACAGTTATTCACGCAGTGGTTGCTTACATATAAAGGGGCGAACAGCACAATCCGGTTGCCATAAATTTGTTCTTTGACTGCTCTCGAAGATTTGAACATCTCTTCCAATAATTCAGGATCATCCACATGCAAAAGAGCCGCCGCTTCACTCGCACTCAGTCCCCGGCAGGCTCTCCCCTTTTCTAAAATTTCTAAAATACGGTGTCGATCTGTTGCCTCTTGTTTCCCCTGCTCCACTGCCGCCATAATCTCTGCTTCATTAATAAAATCCGCCGACACTTTCTCTCGTACTCCACTCACGTATACCCATCTCCTTATTTATGGTTACTGCAATGTTTCCGTTATGGCCTCACAAAGTTTCCTGTCTCATAAGCTGTCGTTGCACCCTCAAACTATCGCCGCGCCCCATATCGACTTCAAATCCCGCTCCGCGAATCCGCAGTTCCAGGCAATGTCGACATTGGGCAGACTCATCGCCCAAACATATTTTATTCTCATAAATCGCGTACTTAGGTCTCACCGCCAGTGGCGACAAATTGGGCATCACCACATTCGCTCCCGCCTGAAGCGCCTTCTCCCTGCCTTGGGGATGAATCGTTCCCATTGCCGTAGACGCCGGAATAAGTGCATCTGGAACGACCAATCGGGATAACGAAATAATATCAAGTGCCTTTTCCATGCTCCCCTGACTGGCATCCCGAAGCGGCGTGTTGCTATGCGGTAAAAAGGGACCAATCCCGATCATATCTGGTGACAGGCTGTGTAGATAGACCAAATCGTCTGCTAATTCACTATTCGTTTGTCCTGGTAACCCCACCATACATCCGGCCCCGATCTGAAAACCGATTCGTTGCAAAGCCAGCAGACGGCTGCGCCTGCTTTCCATCGTCATCGTCGGATGCAGCTTGGCGTACAAATGGGGAGAAGCTGTCTCATGCCGCAGCAAAAAACGATCCGCGCCAGCCTCGTATAATTGCTCATAAGTTTCATCATCCCGTTCACCGATGGACAGTGTAACCGCCACATCCGCAAAACGGCTTTTAATTTCCCGAATCAATTTCGTCAGCCGGGCTGCTGTAAACCAGTAATCTTCCCCACTTTGCAGCACAAAGGTCCGATAACCGAGTTCATACCCCTCCGCACAACAGGCCAGAATTTCTTCTGGCTGCAAACGGTAACGATCTGCCTGTTTATTCGAAGCGCGCAGCCCACAGTACATGCAGTCCTGACGACATATACTGGAGAATTCAATTAATCCCCGTAAAAAAACACCTTTGCCATAGCGCTCCAATTTGGTGCGAGCTGCCAGGTGTCTCAGTTGAGCCCGCAGCGTCGGCTCATCATCCAGACGTGTCAGCAGCTCCATCATTTCCGTATGCGTCCATTCCTTGCCGTCAGCTAGACGCAGTAATAATTCGTCCGTGACTCATCCCTTCTTCCCTCGTCCATCCGGACTTCACATCATCAGCGGCTTGTACCGTACATGTATTATTCTAGCAATATCGGAGAGGTTGTAACGTGATTAGTTTCACAAAAAATCCCATTTTATAAAAACCACCTCCAACTTCTGCCCCAAAAAATACACATTTATATCAACACACAAAAAAGCTGTCTCTTCCTCTAAAGGAAGAAACAGCCCTTGTCGATGGTTCTGCTTACTACTGAATCAAATCAATCGCCTGCTGGGGTACAAAATAATCAACGCCGTTAAATACAACTACACCGTTGAGCGTGGTATTTTTACCATTCAGCGTAGCTATATTTTTGTATACTGGAAGCTCCAGCTTGTTACTGCCTTTGGTCACTGTAATGACTTTCGTGTCCGCAGTAAACCTGGCTCCTTTAGCTTCAAAAGCGGCTTTTGCAGGAACAAAAAGCTGCTTGCTGACCGTATCCAAATCCAGTCCAAGTAAACGTGTCATATATTTATTGACATCTGTATTGTCGATTACACCGGTTGGACGGTCTCCGTTCGGCGCATACGTGTACAACACGACATCGCCTCCTGTATGTCCGCCTGTAGTCCAGCCAATATTCGCACGTTTGCTAATGATCGGTCCGACAGCATAGTTCATGCTGCCTTCTTTGGCATCTTTAATGGTTTTTACTTCTTCGTCTGTCAAATCGGTGATGCCAAAATATGTGGAAAGCACCTCTTTAATATTGCTGCGATCTGCATTCAGCTTGGCTTCCAAGCCTTCACCCGTCAGCTTCGCTTTTTTCAGCGGGTCTATAAAAGAAGCTAAAGGTGTTTTATCATAATTGCTAGTTGTATCGCTGCTACCAATCGTCAATCCACCATTTCCGTGGTCTGTCACTGCTACGACGACTGTATTTTGGTTTTGTTTGGCGTAATCCACAGCAACTTTCACTGCATCGTCAAATGAAAGCACGTCACTGATAATTCCGGTTGGATCATTTGCATGGGCGGCCCAATCCACTTTACTGCCTTCTACCATTAAGAAGAAGCCTTTATCGTTTTTGGACAACACATCAATTGCTTTCGATGTCATTTCCGCCAGACTAGGTTCCTTGGATGCATCGCGATCCAGGTTATACGCAAGGGCTTCGGGAGAAAAGCTGCCCCAGAGCTTGCTGGAGGTCGATTTTTTCAACCCTTCAGGTGTCGTGACAAAGTCATAACCCTGGTCTTTAATTTGGGCTACCAAATCTTGGCCATCTTTACGCCCTGCTTCCTCCAAAAACTTGCCGCCTCCACCTAACACTACGTCAACCCCGTTGTAGGCTTGCTGCATGCTGAGTGCATCATAATTTTTACGATCAGGATAATGTGCGGTAAAATCAGCTGGTGTCGCATGCATAATCTCGGAAGTCGCAATAATTCCGGTCGATTTTCCTGCCAGCTTGGAAGCCTCAAGAATGGAAGCTACAGGCTTTTTGGCGTCACCCGCTGCAATGGGTTGTTGTCCAGGCATTGTCGCTTCATCAGGAAGGACACCTACATACCCAGTATGTGATTTATGTCCTGTGGCAAAAGCAGTTCCCGCTGGAGCAGAATCGGCAATTGGAGCATCCGCAGAATGCGTACGCACCATGCCGCTTGCCATGCTGTCTAACGTTAAGGAGGATCCTTTGTACCATCTAGCCAGTGCAGTGGCGTCATTAGCCATACCGTCTGGAATCAAAATAATTACGTTTTTAATCGACGTGTCCTTTTCGACTGCCATCGCCGTCCCACCGCTTACTGCTAGCATCATAGTCGCTACGAGTGCAGCCACCGATTTTTTCGTATGTATCCCCCAACATTTTAGCATTCATTTTCCCCCCAGACACTTTTTTGTACAACCAGAACTAAGATTAATCACGTTTTATCAGGAGAATGTTAAATGAATTGCTTATCTGTATTAAAAGACTCTATTTGTATAAAAACGCTTCATCTATATAAAACTTGTGACACATGGGATTCGTTAAGATTGGGAATTTCTTTTTATTATTGTATAATCAGTCTATGATGTAATAGGTAAAGCTTATAAGACAAGGGGCGCAAAATTCGATGGAATTCAGACAGCTTCAGTACACCCTGCAAATTGCAGCGGAAAAAAACTTCTCACGCGCAGCAGAAAAACTGCATATTGCTCAGCCCTCTTTGAGCCAACAATTATCCAAACTGGAAAAAGAACTTGGGGTACTTTTATTTCAACGCAACACCAGCACGGTGGAATTAACACATGCAGGAGCAAGCTTTGTAGAAAAGGCAAAAAAAATAGTCGATGCAGTCGAGCAGCTCCGGCAGGAAATGGACGACATTTCTCAACTGCGAAAAGGGAAGGTTGTGGTTGGCAGTATGCCTATCACAGGTTCTCATTTGCTGCCGCATGTGCTGCCTGTATTCAAGAAAGCTCATCCGGACATTGAAATCGTGTTAGTCGAGGATTCATCCATGAATCTGGAGAAAAAAACTGCCAGTGGGGATACAGATCTCAGCCTGCTATCTCTTCCATTAGTTGAACCTACACTTTCCTATGTGCCCATCGGTGAAGAGTGGATTGATCTTGCCGTTCCTCCAGGTCACCCCCTAGCCCTGCGTAAAAAAGGAGGCCATCCGCAGCCTGTGCATATGGAAGAACTGAAAGATGAGCCTTTTGTCGTGCTGAAAAAAGGGCAAGGCTTTCGCAAGCTGACGATGGATTTGTGTCATCAAGCGGGCTTTGAACCTAATGTGGTGTTTGAGAGCACTAATATGGAGACGCTCCAATCGCTCGTAGCGACAGGTATGGGAGTGACACTCGTCCCCCGTTTTATCGCCCGGGCCGCCAGCAGCGAGTTTGTTCCAGCATTATTGCCACTCGCCGAACCTACCCCTAGCCGTACCCTGGCCATTGCTTACCGAAACGGACGTTATTTGTCTAAAGCCGCCGAAGCCTTTATTGATACCTTCCGAGAAACGGTCGAGCAACTTTCTCAAAAGTAGCTTCCAATGTGAAAAGGACCGTCTTCCTCCCTAGCCAAAGCCAGAGAAGAAGGCGGTCCCGGGGCTTCCCCCCTATACTTTCAATACTTCATTTACTTTACGGGTTCGATTACACTGTTGCGATGTTGCTTCCATCTGTCTTCAACGAACCACATTTCATGTTCATTTGAATTTCATGTCAGCCTCGCCTGATTACTTTACGCTTGCTCGGAAACTCCACTTTATCCATCCCGCATCACTTCTTTCCTTAAGGTCTCTAGCCTTGGTCTCCCAAGAGTGTCCTACCTCAGTTCCAATGTGCTGTGTGATCCCAAAGTGCCTGTCCTCGCCTTTTTGTGATCAGGGTCTCCCTAAATCTGGTGGACTTTTATCCTGATCATAGCCCATTTCATAATTGTTTCCGACAACCTGTCTATTTAAGCCTCTCGGCCGTGACAGGCCATCCCTATTCGCCAGTTCGGATCTACTTTGGTTATCCATCGTTATCAACCTCCTGGTGTCGGGATACTATTATAATACACCTATGGGCTGTATCTGAAACAGGTATCGAAAAACTTTTTTATTATCGAGAAGAACCAAATGCTTGCTGTACCTCGGCTTCACTCACTTGTGTTTTAAAGACTAATTTTGAAGGATCTTGAGGTGAATAAATGACCTCTATAATACTTCCCTGCTGCAGTTTGGATAGTTGGGAAGAAAAAACATCCTTTTGCGTGGTTACATTAAATGTATCGCCGTTGTTTTTCGTTACACTCAGCTTAAACTGAAGCTTAATTTTATTAGGTCCTGCTTCCCCCATGGGTGTGACATCCAGCACCTTCGCATATGCCTGCTCACCGGTTTTGGCAACTTCCAACAGTTCAGGCGATACGCCCTGCTTAACCATTTGCTCATTCATTAACGCTTGTAAATCCGTTTGCGACACCTGTCCTTTCAGGTCAAGTCCTACTTTCATTTTGTCTTTCTCCGATACGACCAACGGAATGATTGAGCCTGGCTGAAATTGAGCCATGGAAGTCAACGGAATAATCGTCGTCAACGCAGTAGCATATTTGTCTTCTCCATGTTTGGTTACGGTTAACCCGAGCTTTACCTGCGGCTGATTGTTTACATAAGTCCCTGTTTGCTGAACGCTTGTAATGATCCCAACCCCAGGAACACCCTTCTTGACCTTACCGCCTCCAAAAAACACACCTAAAATGCCTGGTAGAAAAATCAGTGCAAAGCCTATATAAATTAACGGCCTATACCACGGGGCATCCATAATCACAAATGGATCATCCCATAAATAGTTAGCCAAAAATGGTGAGAAGCCTACACCAAACACCAAAAGTACCCCGATCATACTCAAAAATCCTTTCATCCTCCAAAGCCCCTTTTTCAATCATTTGTTCAAACGATCTACTCATTTACGCTGTCACCAGTCCCATATAAATCAGCTCCGATGGATTTACCGGATTGCTCCCCAGACCCACCGTATCTCCAGGCCGCGGAATTTGCAGCTTGGATACGAGCGTTTCCAGCGTTTTTGGGTATCGATTACCGTTTACTTCCGTCACATCTAGCACTAGCACCACGATCGGATCAAAATTCACGAGCTTCCCGGTATCTGTTACCGAAATAACAACCGCAGTCGCCGCCATCGACAAACTACTGTTAGCTGCCGTTTGAGCTTGTCTTGCCGAGTTTAGGCTTTGGTTGATCTGTTCCCGATGCTCTTTGGGTACCAAACCTTTCATAAATAATCCGGACAAACCCTTATTCATCAGTTGATCTGCTTGTTCTATCGCATCCTGCTGTTTTTTCTTTTTACCGAAAAAGTTCATCATGTGGTTGCACCTCGTATTTTGTATTGTCGTTCCCTATGAATTCAGTATAAAAGAGGGTATATGGCACCACAATACGTTTTGGCGCATACAAAAAAACCGAAAAAACAGGAGCTTTAACCTGTACTTTTCCGGTTTATTTTGAACTCTGGGACGGTTTACACAAAATTTTGCATACTTTGGAGTATTCTTTCGCACGATCATCCGATAGTTTTGTGAAAAACGAGTGAATTCAGGCTATTTTTTACGCAAAAGATAGACCAATTTGCGATAATACGCCGATGATTCTTTATAACGACGACTGTCCTCGGACACAACTGCCAGCGTTTCATATAACTGTTCAAGCCGCGCTGGATGCTGGAGAGCTTCAAAATAAGGCAAGCATTGCAAGGCATGCGTCCAAAAGGCGCCCTGATTCCCTTGCGCAAGCGCAAGCTGGCTTTCATAAAAATCAAGCCCCATTTGCTGACCTATTGTCAGATTGGTTTGGCGAAGCTGATCCAAATGCTGTGACAGCAGCCCCCAGTTTTTCCGGGTAAATGCGATTTCACAACGATATATCAGCGTAACGGGCAGCATCATCTGCTGCATTTCCTCCCGCTCCCGGCTCACCAGCGCTTCAAAACGTGCTACTTCCTCCAAAGCCTTATCCAGCTCGCCAATCGATGTTAGCATAATAATCCGGTTGTTCAGGATAGTCGTGAGCATATCTGGTGCATTTTCCAAATACACCAAATTGGCCTCAGCCATAGACAACGTTAACAGTGCTTCCTGTACAGAACCCATGGCGAAACAATATCCGCTGTAAGCCACATACAGGCCCGTCAAACGGTGAAAAAGCCGATCATCATATACCCTGCGCATCGTCTGCTCGAATACCTGCTTCGCCTGATCAAATTGCTTGACCTGAATACAGGCATCCATCATAATGTTTTGCGCATTCAGCCAGTTTTCCGTCCCCTCTTCCACCAGACGTCTTAGCTGCGTAACGTTATTCAGCACATCATAATAATGATTTTTAGAGCGGAAATACTGGATTTTATAAAATAAAATTGCTTTTTTTAGCGGTGCGGGCAGCTCCACCTCATCCGAACGGCCAAACTTCTCCAAATAAAAATTTAAATAGGTCTGATGTAAATATTCATAGGCCGTTGGGTCATTTAATTGCTGGTAATATACGGCCTTCATCAAATAAGTCGTCATTTCCACCACAAGCGAATCGTTGCGATCCTCCAGCTGATCCACATAGCTTTCCGTGGCAGGATTAGCCAGCTTGGACAGCTCTGTGAAAATCTTATCCGCTGTAGCCAGCGTCTCCTCATCCTCTGCCGCTGCACGCAAGAGGTAGGATGGTTTTACACCTAAACGCCCAGCAATTTGCTCGGCCAAATCCTCTGCCAAAGGGTAACGGTCAGCCAGTATATTTGCAAAATGTGCAGGTGTAACCAACCCGTCTACCAGCTCTTTTCGGGACAAGTTTTTCTTTTTACACAAAAATTCAATGCGTTCCTTAAGCATGGAGTATTCCTTTCTACACTGATTATCGGTCATACAGTGAGGGACGCCGATCTTCAAACACCGGAATACGACCACGCACGTCCTGCACCAAGGCAGACTCAATCGTTCCTGTGAGAATCTCCTCCTGCTCTCCACCCTCGGCAATGATTTCTCCCCATGGATCAATTATGAGCGAATGCCCGAAGAAATCAGTTTCTCCGCTGCGACCTACCCGGTTACAAGCAATGACATACATCTGATTTTCTATAGCACGTGCGGTCAGCAAGGTACGCCAGTGATGAAGCCGGGGATGAGGCCATTCCGCGGGTACGATCAGCAAATTTGCGCCCGACAAGGCCAAACTTCGGGCTAGTTCAGGAAAACGGATATCATAGCAGATTGACGCACCTGCCTGAATACCGCCATCCAGTGCGAATAAAACCTTTTCTTCGCCAGGCTGCAAATATTTTTCTTCATCCATAAGTCGGAATAGATGAATTTTGGAATACGAAGCAACCTCTCTGCCTGTGCGGTCAAAAACGAGCATCGTATTATACACATGACCGTCGCTCTTTTTCTCTGCGATTGACCCAGCTACTACGTTCACTTGATGGGTGGCGGCGAACGCTGCTATCCATGCCCGAGTCTCCGTCCCTTCCTTATCCGCCAGCTCATGAATGCGATCCAAGGCATAGCCCGTATTCCACATTTCCGGCAGGACAATCAGATCCGGCTTCAGTTCGGTTTTCATCGCTTGTTCCATTAAAGCTTGGATATGACTGCGGTTTTCCGGGGGATTTCCTATCTCTATATGAGCTTGTATGAGTGCAACACTGAACGGCTGAGCTTCCTGATACTTCAAAATCCTTCATCCTCCTTGTGAGCCGGAGCTTCCCGCGACCCATTATCCGGTATTTTCCCCCATCATAGCCCGATCAGTCTGGATTACGCAACCATGCAAGCTTAATTCCTCCTATACAACTCGGTAAAATCGTGATAGATTATTTCTTAAACTATTCCAAAAGGTCGTGTGTATTGATGACTCATTTTTCTATTCCCTCCGCTGACGTCATGAAACAGTTACCTACTCAATTTTTTGCCACACTTGTACAAAATGTAAACCGTGAAATTGCGGCGGGACATGATGTCATTAACCTCGGACAGGGGAACCCCGACACTCCCACTCCTTCTCATATTGTAAAAGCTTTGCAGGAATCAGCGGATAACCCGCTGTATCATAAATATTCGCCATTTCGCGGTTACAGCTTTCTCAAGGAAGCCGTTGCCCAGCGCTATCAGGAGGATTACGGTGTGACGCTCAACCCTGAAACCGAGGTCGCCATCCTGTTTGGCGGAAAAACAGGTTTGGTTCAGCTGCCGCAAGTCTTACTCAATCCCGGCGATGTGTGTCTCGTCCCTGATCCCGGCTACCCGGACTACTGGTCTGGTGTAGCCTTGGCTAAAGCGGAAATGTCTTTTCTCCCATTAAAGGAAGAGAACCGTTTTCTGCCCGATTATGAAGCCATTTCCGTGGAAGACCGCCGCCGCGCCAAGTTAATGTTCCTTAACTATCCGAATAATCCAACCTCGGCAACGGCTCCACTTTCTTTTTACGAGGATACGGTTGAATTCGCGCAACGTAACGGTATTGTGGTTGCCAGTGATTTCGCCTATGGCGCTATTGGATTTGATGGCGAACGTCCGGTGAGCTTCCTCCAGGCAGAGGGTGCTAAAGACGTGGGGATTGAGTTCTATACCTTGTCCAAAACGTACAATATGGCGGGCTGGCGTGTTGGTTTCGCGCTCGGTAATGCCGAAATCATCTCGATGATTAATCTGTTACAGGATCATATTTATGTAAGCTTGTTTGGCGGCATTCAGGCAGCAGCGGCGACAGCCCTGACGGCCTCGCAGAACTGCGTAGGCGAGCTGGTAGCCCGCTATGAATCACGCCGTAACGCTTTTTATGATGCACTTGGGCAAATAGGCTGGAAGGCGACGCGCCCAAGCGGCTCCTTTTTCAGTTGGCTGCCTGTGCCGCAGGGCTATACTTCGGCTTCTTTTGCCGATCTGCTGTTGCGGGAAGCCAAGGTGGCTGTCGCTCCAGGGATCGGCTTCGGGAGCGGCGGCGAAGGATATGTGCGAGCGGGGCTGCTGAGCTCAGAAACTCGACTGACCGAGGCGGCTGATCGAATTGGCAAGCTAAACCTGTTTGGTTAAGCCGTATTTTCCAGCTACAACTTCTTTGCCAAACCTGGTCTTTTCGTGGTATTCTGTATCCAATATCATTTAGCGCGTTGAAGGGACTATTAAGAGAGACTCGGTCCTGTTCAGAGAGTAAATTCCGATAGGCTGCAAGAATTTACCTGGACTCTCTCCCAACTCCTATCCCCGAGCGCCCTGCGCAATCAGGCGGTCCCTGCCGTTAACAGGTTTCAAGTGGGATGATCATGAATCATCAATGAAGGTGGTACCGCGGAAGCACAAACTTTCGTCCTTTGCATACAAAGGATGGAAGTTTTTTTGCATTAAAAAGAGTAAAATTAAGGAAGTGGACGTCTTGTCAACACGAATCGTCATTAAAATCGGAAGCAGCTCTCTGACTGGAGTGGAAGGTGGCTTGAATCGGGAAGCCATCGCTTATTTTGCCCGGGAAATCAGCTTGCTTCGTGCAAAAGGTCATGAAGTGCTGCTGGTTACATCAGGCGCAGTAGCCGCCGGATTCAGGGAGATTGGGTACCCGTTTCGCCCTAAGCTACTGCATGAAAAGCAGGCGGCAGCAGCTGTTGGCCAAGCTCTTCTCATGCAGGCCTATGAGCAGGCTTTTAAAGATTTTGACCTAGTGATCGCGCAGGTTCTGCTAACCCGTAGTGACTTTTTGAGCCGCAAACGGATGAATAATGCCGGAATGACCGTAGAAGAATTGCTGCGCCAGCAGGTTATCCCGATCTTTAACGAAAATGATACTGTATCGATTGACGAATTGAAATTCGGCGATAACGATATGCTGTCCGCGCTGGTTGCCAATCTGGTCAAAGCTCAGCATCTGATTATCATTACGGACACCGATGGCGTATATACGGCAGATCCGCGCAAGCATCCGAATGCCGTACGTTTTGAACGTATCGAAGAAATTACAGAGGAGATTTATGCATTAGCTGGAGGTTCTGGATCGTCTGTAGGTACTGGCGGCATGCGATCCAAGATCGAAGCTGCCAAAGTCGCTACACGCGGCGGTGTACCTGTATATGTGGGACGCGTAAGCGCGAATGGTGATCTAGACGCAGCCGTCGAAGGACACGGACCGGGAACTTATTTTGACACCCACCTCTCTTCACT
This sequence comes from Paenibacillus sp. FSL H8-0168, assembly GCF_038592955.1. Lineage (NCBI taxonomy): Bacteria > Bacillati > Bacillota > Bacilli > Caryophanales > Paenibacillaceae > Paenibacillus > Paenibacillus sp. FSL H8-0168. The sequence continues at coordinate 3,355,900 of NZ_CP151948.1, forward strand.
TCCGATGAAAAAACAGTGGCTTGGATTTATGTCCACCCCTCTGGGCGCAGTGCATGTAGACGAAGGGGCTGAGGAAGCGTTGGTTCACGGAGGACACAGTCTACTTCCGGTTGGCGTACGACGGGTCGAGGGCAGCTTTCATGCCGGAGATGTCGTTGAGGTGCTCGGACCGGAAAATAAAGTGTTAGGACGCGGCATCGTCAATTATGACGATGAACAGCTCCGAAATGTACAAGGATTACCCAGCGGCGAGGTTGTGGGCAAAATTGGTCCCATTCACCGGCTTGAGGTGATCCACAGGGATGAATGGATTACATTATGTATGTAGGGAGGCCGTAACATGAGTGATTTAACGACTAACACAGCTGCAACCGAGGAGAACCATTTTAGCGAAGTACGAACCAAAGCGAATCTTGCTAAAAAAAGTGCCGGGGTCATGAACCGCCTGACTACAGCACAGAAAAACGAAGCATTGCTTGCTATGGCTGAAGCTCTAGTAAATCATACTGAAGAGCTGATTGCAGCAAACCATAATGACCTGAAACGTGGACGGGAACAGGGAACATCAGAATCTCTGCTCGACCGCCTCAAGCTGACCGAGGACCGAATCGGAGCTATTGCCGAAGGATTACGCCAAATTGTGGCACTGCCTGACCCGGTCGGCGACACCCTTGAGCAAATTGAACGTCCAAACGGCCTGCGAATTGAGAAGATACGTGTACCGCTGGGTGTCATCGGCATCATATATGAAGCGCGTCCAAATGTAACCGTGGATGCCGCGGGCCTGTGCTTGAAAACAGGCAATCCGGTTGTGCTACGCGGTGGTTCGGCCGCCCTCTTCTCCAACCGCAAGATTATCGAAGTACTCCAGCAGGCACTAGACGCAACAGCTGTGCCACGCGAGGCGCTTCAACTTATTGAAGATTCAGACCGTGCCTCGGTCAACGAAATGCTCACCTTGAACGGCTTGCTGGATGTAATTATTCCACGCGGCGGGCGTTCACTCATTCAAAATGTTGTTCAGAACGCTACCGTACCTGTCATCGAAACCGGAGCTGGTGTATGCCATACCTTTTTGGATGCTACAGCGGATACCGCAATGGCCGAAGCGATTACACTGAATGCCAAGGTGCAAAGACCGTCCGTGTGTAACTCGATGGAAACATTGCTCGTACACTCGGATTATGCAAAAGCACATTTAACAGGATTGGCAGAACGCTTTCGTGATGCGGGGGTTGAGCTACGCGGCTGTGCACGCACACGAGAATTGGTTCCTTGGGCTGTTCCTGCTACAGAAGAGGATTATGGCACCGAGTATAATGATTACATTATGAACGTAAAGGTCGTGAACAATCTGGACGAAGTACTGGAGCATATTGCCCGTTACGGTACGATGCATTCAGAGTGTATTGTCACCGAGGACAAAGCACATGTCGAGCGTTTTCTGCAAGAAGTGGACGCGGCAGCCGTGTACCACAATGCATCCACTCGCTTCACGGATGGCTTCGAATTTGGGTTTGGTGCCGAGATCGGAATCAGCACACAAAAATTACATGCCCGCGGTCCAATGGGATTGCCTGCCTTGACTTCAACCAAATATCGCGTGTACGGTACTGGACAAATCAGGGAATAATAACTTAAATCAATCTGTATCCTTGGAGGTTATGAATCTATGTGTGAATCACAAACAAAGGTTTTAATTAATGAGCAGATTACATTTTTCGGGGCAGGATCAATGGCAGAGGCTATTATTCGCGGAATGACGGCTCGTTCTGTTGTCAAACCTAGTGGTATTACCGTCATCAACCGCAGTAATCAGGCTCGCCTTGAGGAACTTCAAAAGCAATATGGAGTCTTGTTCCAAACCGAGGATGCCGCCAAAACCGAGCTTCTGCGTCGTTCTCCGGTCATTGTGCTTGCCATGAAGCCCAAGGATGCTGCACAAGCACTTGGACAGCTCGGCCCACTTCTGTCTGATGAGCAGCTGATCATTTCGGTAATCGCCGGATTGTCTATTCGTACGATGCAAACGTTGCTGGGTCGCAAGCAGCCGATCGCACGGACGATGCCCAATACATCCAGCTCAATTGGGCTGGGAGCCACAGGTATTAGCTTTTCCAAGGAGATCAGCGAAATCCAGCGTAAAAACGTGCTTACAATGTTCGAATCTGTAGGTACGGTAACGGTTATAGAAGAAGAGAAAATGGATGTTTTGACCGGGATATCTGGAAGCGGCCCTGCGTATGTCTACTACCTGATGGAAGCCATGATTGCCGGAGGAATCCGTGGTGGCTTGACCCCTGAGCAAGCGCACGAACTAACGGTGCAAACCGCGCTTGGAGCGGCACGTATGGTGCAGCAAACCGGAGAGGAGCCTTCTGCCCTTCGCCACAAAATTATGTCTCCTAATGGCTCTACGGTAGCTGCATTGGAAATGCTGGACAAAGGTGACTTCTACGAAACAGTAATTGCGGCGGTACAGCGGTGCGCTGAACGATCCCGCGAGATGGGAGCTGTACTCAAGGAGGGAATTGAATGAGCTATTGCTTGGCGACCTACCGGGTATACGATGACAAAGCCGATTTTAACCAAAAGGCCCAATCTATTGCCATCGGCATGACGGTGGGCAGCTGGACTGAGCTCCCGCAAGCCAAACGGGACGCGATGCAAAAGCATCTTGGCTCGGTTCATTCTGTGGATATTCACGATGGAGGTCCCGGTGAACGGTACGCGGACCTGACCATCGCTTACCCGGATGTCAACTTCAGCCGAGACATTCCCGCTCTGCTGGTCACGGTCTTCGGCAAAATTTCGATGGACGGCCGAATTAAGCTAACGAAGCTGGGTTTCTCGGAAGCATTCCGCTCTGCTTTTCCAGGACCGAAATTCGGTATCAGCGGCTTGCGCGAGCAGCTTGGCGTGTATGATCGCCCCCTGCTCATGAGCATTTTCAAATCTGTAATTGGCCTCAATTTGGACGAACTTCGTGAACAGTTTACCCGGCAGGCTCTCGGTGGTGTTGATCTGATCAAGGACGACGAGATCTTATTTGAAGACGCGCTGACGCCGATTGAAAAACGTGTCGAAGCCTGCATCAAAGCCGCCAAAGCGGCTGAGCGTGAAACCGGTAAAAAGCTGCTGTATGCCGCTAATTTAACGGGACCGACCTCGCAGCTTAAGACACAAGCTCTCAAGGCCATTGATGCGGGTGCCAACGCGTTACTGTTTAACGTGTTGGCCTACGGTTACGATGTGCTGCATGAACTTAGCAGCGATCCCGCCGTCTCGGTGCCGATTGCAGCCCATCCTTCGTTAGCGGGTGCTGTTTATCCATCGCCACATTATGGTATATCGGCGTCCGTCCTACTCGGTCAGCTTATGCGGCTGGCTGGCGCTGACCTCGTGCTCTTCCCTTCTCCCTACGGCTCAGTGACGATGCCGCGTGACGAAAACATGGCAATCCGCGATGAGCTGATCAACCCTGATCTACCGCTGAAGGCCAGCATGCCTGTCCCTTCCGCAGGGATTCACCCGGGCCTCGTGCCGCTCATTGTACGTGATTTTGGTACTGACGTCGTGGTCAACGCCGGGGGCGGGATTCACGGTCATCCGCTGGGTACAGAAGCTGGTGGGCGCGCCTTTGTGCAGGCGATTGAAGCGGTACAGCAGAATGTCCCCCTGGCAGAATACGCCCATACTCACCCCGAGCTGCAATCTGCGCTCGACACATGGGGAGGCGAACGATGATCATAGCAAAGAAACCCGTCATTTTTTGCGATTTTGACGGGACAATTACGAACAGCGACAATATTGTCGCCATTATGAAGCATTTTCAGCCTACAGGCTGTGAGCCCATCATGCATCAAATCGTAAATGGGCATACATCCATTCGTGAAGGCGTAGGTGCGATGTTCGCCCTGATGCCTTCGGAACAAAAGGACGAAATTATCTCATATGTACTTGGACAAGCTGGTATACGCGAGGGCTTTGCACGCTTTTTGGACTATGTACGAGAGCAGCAGATTCAATTTTTCGTCACCAGTGGCGGCATTGATTTTTTTATTGATCCATTGCTAAAACCCTTTGACATTCCACACGACCACGTCTATTGCAACGGAGCGGATTTTTCCGGGGAGCGCATCCAGATTACGTGGCCGCATCCATGTGAGGAACCGTGTACAAATGATTGTGGCATGTGTAAAACGACTGTAATTCGTCAATATCCTTCCGGACAATACGAACGGATTTTGATCGGCGACAGCCTGACCGATTTTGAAGGAGCTAAAATTGCCGATCTTGTGTACTCCCGTTCGCATCTGACTTTAAAGTGTCAAGAGCTTGGCGTACCACATGTACCCTTTGAAACATTTGATGACATTATCGAGGATTTAAAGCAAAAACAGGAGCAAGGGGTGCTGTAAATGAGTTTTAACTTGGCAGACATTTCATTGGAAGAAAAACGCCGCGCACTGGAAGAACTCGCTGATGTCAAAGAACTATTCGCATCTCGCAACTGGTTCCCAGGCACGAGCGGCAATTTGTCGATCCGAATCGGTGACTTTCATCCCGAACAATTTTATTTTGCAGTCACCGCCAGCGGTAAGGATAAAACCAAGCGTACTCCGGAAGATTTTCTGTTCGTAGACCAGTACGGAAAAGCGGCAGAAGCGACAAACCTCAAGCCAAGCGCAGAGACGCTTATACATTGCGAAATTTACCGCCTGACAGGCTGCGGAGCCGTTTTTCATGTGCATACCGTGTTTAATAATCTGATTTCCGAATATTACGGTGAGCAAGGCGCTGTACCTATCCAAGGTATTGAGCTGATCAAGGCTTTTAACATTTGGGACGAAAATGCTGCGATTGATATTCCTGTACTGCCTAATTACGCAGATATTGCCTCGATTGCCAAGCTGGTGCCCGGTGTGCTAAATGATCAGGTGCCTGGAATTTTATTGCGTAACCACGGCATTTATGCGTGGGGCAGTGATGTATTTGAGGCTAAAAAGCATTTGGAGGCGTTTGAATTTTTGTTTGAAACGACCTATCGCTCCCTGCTGCTGAAAACTTTGAAGTAAATAAACTCATAAATATCAAAGATGCTTATCATTATTTGTAAAAGTGGCCATTGAATATCGAGAACGGAGCCTAAGCGATAGCACAGGAACGTTCTCTTTTTTATAATTAGGGTATTCTATTCTACTAGCCACATAAAATCTTAGGCATGCTGTAAAAAAACGCCCCCTATTGGGGACGCTCCAGCGTGAATTGCTCTCCTAGCTTCGCATAGTTGTTCCCAGCCAACCGACTTACTGGACGCAACTCCTTAGCAATCACATACGTATTTTGGTATGCTTCCTCGGACAAATGATACTGCACTACGCGTCCGATTAACAGATCACAGGCAGGTGAGTCCTCCTTGCCTCCCAACGGTATAACTTGTTCCAGAATACATTCCATGCGTATTTTCGCTTCTGCCACACCGGGAACTTCGATTTTTGTACTTTTGACCGGGGTAAGGCCTGCCAGTGCAACCTCACTCTCCTGCGGCAACAGGCGGGAAGCCGTCACATTCACTGCTCCCACATTGTCCTCGTCTGTGATATGTACGACAAATGCCTTGTGCTCCATCGCATTACGTGCTGTATCTTTGGGTACTCCATCAACACGTTGTACGGATACAGACAGCAGTGGCGGTTCAGAGGCTACGATGGAAAAATAACTGAACGGCGCACCATTCAGCACCCCTTCGCTGCTCAAAGTCGTTACAAAGGCTACCGGCCTTGGGATAATACTTCCAGTCAACAGCTTATAATTTTCACGCCCTGTAAGCGTATCAGGATTCAACGAAATCATTTTTCTCCCTCATTTCCGATCACAATCGCTATTCGACTGCACATCATCAAGTTTCGCCTGATAAGCAAATACACCATTAGCTAGCGACATGGATGACATCTCAGGCCTCCCTTCCAGTATCGCGTGAATGATACGAAATGTAAAGTTGGAGCCGGAAGATCTCCCTATTTTTCAATTATATTTCCTCTGCTATCGCGCACAGTAACCGTAGTTCCCTCAGGTACAGCAATCGTAACATCAAGCTGCTGCTGAGTCTGCATAAAACGTGTCGGAATTTGACCCAGTAATACATACAAGGTATCGCCGATTTGCTTAGTTTGATATAAATCTTGTCCTTTTAATTCGTCCTCTTTGCCTGTGTATACATAACTTCCAAACACATGCACCTCTGGTGAGGTGGTTGCGTCAATTTTGACCGCATAAGGATCTTCCCCTTGTACAATCACCTTGTTCACTCCGGCAGGTAGTTTTTCATGCCAGTCTGGGAGAACCCTTGTTTCCTGAACCGAACTCATTATTTCTCTGACTTGTGGAGTGATTCCCAATGAACTGACCAAGGCAAATCCGATACAGCAAAAAACCAATACCGCCGTAATAAACATACTAAACAAATCATAACCAATGCGCTCACGCGTCCCCTTCCAAGCAGTATACATTAAAATTTCCAATCCCAGCAAAACAAAAACGACAGGCCACCAGGTCAACGCCTGGTCCAGAATGCCCGCTCCCCAAAACTTGGAGGCAAACGTTACGCCCCCCAGCAGGACAAGGAAAAGTCCCATTGACAGCCTTCCAACTTTCCACACCCCTGCCGGAGTGTTTGACGCTTTAGAGGAGCTATTTTTGTTAGATGATGTACCCAATATACCTGTGGCACCTCCTCCATCGCTATGAGGATGATGGACTCCCTTTAAGGGAGCCTCACTCTTTGAAAATTCAGTATCCATTCTATTGCTTCTCCTTTACTCGTTTAGATTTGGAATTCCCAATCATCATCCAAATACCACCGCCGATCAACAATAAGGATACGATAATCGTCCGTAGATACATGTCAACCAAATTATAAATCTCTCCGTTTGGAAACAGACGATCCAGAGTAGGAACTAGTACGTTAATTAAGATGTAATAGGCGCCCAGCAATAGTAACCCCAAGCCTACCCAGCGGTGATATTGTGCAAACATACCGATCACAGGTTTGTCGATCAGCGGCTCCCGTCCATAACGGCTTACTTGCTGCAATGCATCAAAAAAACTGTAAAACCAAACCACCGGAAGCAGGAACAAAAAGAGTGAAAGATGCAGCACGTCCAGTACATAGATGCCTCCTAAAAACAAAAGCATGAGTTGGAGTCCACGCTTTTGCAAACCTATATACATATGTCCGGCACCGGGAAATACCGATAAAATGGTAGCCAGCATTTTACTTCGGCGTCCCTCGATTCTTCCATGCTCCAGTTCCTCAAACAAAGTCCGGTCCTGAAGAATTTCTCCAGCTTGTTTGCGATGTACATGCTGCACCGCATCAAACATGCAATACAGCCAAATAATCGGCAACACGCCCGCAAAGGCCAAAAATCCGGATTCGTTAGTAATGCTAGTAATAAAGATAAGAATCGCACCAAAGCCAAAGAAGGACAGTAAAAAAGACAAACCACGCTGCATCAGCCCCAAATGGAGGTGTCCCAATCCAGGAATGAACGACAGCAAAATCGTAAAAAAGCGTTCATTCTCCGATCCTCTTTGAAAAGCAGGTGATCCTGCCATACCATAGTGTCCTTGTTGATAATGGTTATTATAGCCCGGGCCATATCCCATTCCTGCTCCCGGTACATCCGTATCTGCGTGTGTTGCCCCCTCCGGCATCTCCCCTGTTAAACCAGCCTGTCCATAAGCTCTATTTTGCGAGTAAAAATCGTATGGATTGGGCCCTGCATGAGGGGGGTATGGAGCAGCGACTGCACGAGGATCATAACGCAACAAGCTAATCATGATATGCAGCGTGCTGAGTCCCCAGAAAAGGGCGGCAACAAACATACTGGCCAATAAAGGCATTTCGTCACTTGATATCACTGAAAAAAATAATCCTCCCGCCAGACATCCGAAAAACAAAATGGTGTATACAAACGCATTGGCTTTTCGGGTCCAGTAATAGTGTCCCACACCGGGAATGATGTTCAATAGAAATGCCAAGAGCTTGCTTCTTTCCGTATAAGGCATCGCTACACTTCCTTTCTATTTATGGGATTTTGATAAAGTTCCCAATTGAAGGTTGTTATTTTTGAGTTTTTTCATCTCAGCCTTTATCCGATGATTTAGGGCTTTAATTTATCGAGCCAGGTTGTTGTAGCTCGCATGACCTCTTCACTGTAAGAAACGCGTTCTTTTGGAGGAATCGGCTTTCCGTCTATTTGCGGCATCATTTTGTCAAAGGCTCCACTGGACAACAAGATCAACGTTAGGCTTGCGGCGACAACATAATGAAACACAGGTTTTTCAAACCAGCGGCGTTTTTTAAACATAACTTGACTCGGTTCAGCTTCTATCTCGGGAAGAACGGCCATTACCTGATCTGTGAAGCGCTCCGTATCCATCCAGGCAGAATAATCTTTTAAAGTTGACTCCAGTTGCTCCAGTGCAACAAGATATAACATCAGCGCCTGTTCGTCTTCCAGCAGTAGCTTTTCCAGCCGGGCAGATTCTTCTATCGTGCAAGTTCCTGCAATGTAAGCATGCCAGTCATTCGATTTCCCTTCAATCCACGGTTTATCTTGTTGGTCAGTCATTGCCATTCCTCCTCCTTCCAGTGATTTCGAATCCATAGCCGCGCCCGATAAAGTCTCGACTCTACTGTTTTTAAAGCTACCTGCGTCTCTTCTGCAATTTGATCGTAAGTTTTGCCCTGCATATAATAGGCTTGAATAATATCCCGATGTTGCTGGGGCAACTGGGCAATTTTTTGCGATAGTTCTACAGTTTGCTCCTCGCGGATGAGACGGGCCAGCACATCCTCATCCCGGGAAGGGAGCTGTACAAGGGATTGTGCCACGTCTATAAGCTCTGCGGGTCGTCTGTCCTGTTTGCGCTTAATATCCAGCGCTTTGTGGAGCGCAATTCGGCTCAGCCACGTTTTAAATCCTTCGTTCCGGTACTGGGGGAGAGACTTGTACACCTGAACGAACGCCTCCTGCGCGGCATCTTCGGCTTCCTTGCTGTCATGCAGTACCGAGTAGGCGATATGAAATACATGCTTGCTGTACAGCTCTACGATCTCACGGAACGCCTGCCGGTCACCGGACCGTATTCGTTCAATGATTCTCTCTATATCAATGACGCTCTCCCCCTTCCCAATACTATAGACGCCAGGAAATTTCCTTCCCCTGCATATCTCGAAAAAAAATATTTAAAAAAGGACACACCCTCCTGACGGAATGGTGTGTCCTCTATCATTAAAGCCTATTTAGACCGATATATCAATTGCGTCCGCCACCACGGAATCGCTGGGCGTATTCTTTGGCATCCTGTGCATTACGAACACGGTTTCGGCTCCACTCCAGCAAAATACGGTCTATATACCGGAAATGTACTTTCCCTGCAAATACCGCTTCCTTCAAAGCCAGCAAAATCAGCTCCTCGGGATACCGATCCTGATCCACCCAGCTGGTGATCGTCTCGTATTCCATCGGTGACAATGGGCGCCCGAATTCTTTCTCAAAAATCGTGAACAAATTCCGTTCTTCTGTAAGCGAGGATTCTGATATTCCATTCAGTAAATCCGGCTTTCCGGCAAACAAAATGTCATCTTCATCATGCTGCTCATTACGCTCAGCGATCATACATTCTGCCAACTTACGGTACAGCCCCGTCAAATTGTAACGTTCGAATTGTACGGATGAGCTGCGGTCTTCTACGGAATCGATTCTCAAAAATCCTTCTTTCATGAGCTTACTGAAATAGAGTGCGATTTCGTTCGCAGTGCATCCGATACGTGACTGCAATTGTTCCCATGTTGGAAATTCATTACGTTCTGCTTGTTTAAAGGCAAGCAACTGCATCAGTAGCAGCATTTCACCATCCGTCAGCCGAAGTGTCCGATAATGCTTGAGCAGGGCGTAGGGAATCTGGACCATTCCGGCTTCCATAGCAAAGGCTACTCCCTCCGCCCATTCTGCCGCTGACGTCTTGTCGAATGATCCGGTCATCGGTTACGGATACAAACGATACAGCATACGTGGGAACGGAATCGTTTCACGTACATGATCGAGTCCACAAATCCATGCTACTGTACGCTCCAGGCCCAGTCCAAAGCCGGAATGCGGAACGGTACCATAGGTGCGTAAATCCATATACCATTGGTAGGCTTCACGAGCCAAGTTATGCTCGTTAAAACGTTCTTCCATCAATGCTGGATCATCAATCCGTTGGGAACCCCCGATAATTTCGCCGTAGCCTTCAGGAGCGATCATATCGGCACACAAAACAACCTCTGGACGGGTCGGGTCTGGTTTCATATAGAATGCCTTAATGTGAGTCGGCCAATGTGTAATGAACACAGGCTTGTTATATCTTTCAGCAATCGCCGTTTCATGAGGAGCACCAAAGTCTTCTCCCCATGGAATATCGAAACCTTCACCTTGAAGGAAGGCAATCGCCTCATCATACGTAATACGTGGGAATTCGCCTTGAATTTGCTCCAGCTTCGAAACATCGCGTCCGATTGTTTCAAGCTCCTTCGCACAGTTTTTCAGAACAGACTGCACGATATGACTTACAAACTGCTCCTGAACGCGCAAGGATTCTTCATGATCCACAAAAGCCATCTCAGGCTCGATCATCCAGAACTCAATCAGGTGACGACGTGTTTTAGACTTTTCCGCACGGAAAGTTGGACCAAAGGAATATACTTTGCCCAGCGCCATTGCCGCGGCTTCCATATACAACTGTCCGCTTTGTGTCAAATACGCATCTTCATCAAAATATTTAATGTGGAACAATTCTGTTGTGCCTTCTGCAGAGGAAGGAGTCAAAATGGGTGGATCCACCTTCGTAAAGCCGTTGCCGTTAAAGAATTCCTGTACCGCACGGATAATTTCCGCCCGTACGATCAGAACAGCACGTTGCTTGGCGGAACGCAGCCATAAGTGACGATGATCCATCAGGAAATCTACACCATGCTCTTTGGGTGTAATCGGGTAGTTTTCGGTCAAATGAATTATTTCAATGCCTGTAACCGTTAATTCAAAGCCCGATTGGCTACGCGGTTCTTCACGAACCACTCCTGTAACGTAAAGGGAGCTCTCTTGAGTCAAGGATTTGGCGTCATTCCAAATATCCTCGGACACTTCGCTTTTCACGATAACCCCTTGAATATACCCGCTACCATCGCGCAGTTGCAGGAACTGAATTTTACCACTAGATCGTTTATTGTTTACCCAAGCACCGATTGTAACCGTTTCCCCTACATGGCGGCCCACTTGGGCAATCGTACTTTTATTCGTCATGACCGTCTCTCTCCTCTTAACCGAAAATCAAACAGCCCTTCCCCCTGGGTCAGGCTGTTTGCTCTCGCTGTTTGGTGCATGCGGAACTCAAACAATAGTCCGCATGCATAAAGTTTACACTTTCGAACCGAACTACTGAACCAGACGGAACGTGTCACGGGCAATAACCAGTTCTTCGTTCGTTGGAATGATCAGTACTTCTACCTTTGAATTTGCAGTTGTAATCCGGCGAGGCTCGCCAGAACGAATAGCATTCAACGATTCATCCAGCTCGATACCGAGGAATGTCAATTGCTCCAACACTCTCTTACGCAGAACGATGGAGTTCTCGCCTACACCTGCTGTAAATGCAATTACGTCTACCCCGTTCATTGCGGCAGCATACGATCCAATGTATTTGCGCAGACGGTATTCATACATTTCGAATGCCAATGTAGAATTAGCTTCGCCTTTTTCCATACCTTCTGTGATTTCACGCATGTCACTGCTGATACCCGAAATAGCTAAAAGTCCACTATGCTTGTTCAGCATGGAATTGACTTCATTGACAGTCAATTCTTCTTTGTTCATGACATAAGGTACGATTGCTGGGTCCAAATCACCACTACGAGTACCCATCATAAGACCTTCCAGTGGAGTCATACCCATGGAAGTATCAACAGACAAACCGCCTTGAACTGCTGTTACGCTACCACCATTACCGATATGACAAGTGATAATCTTCAGGTCTTCCAAAGGACGACCAAGGAATTTGGCAGCTTCCTTACTTACAAAATCATGGGAAGTGCCGTGGGCACCGTAACGACGAACCTTATACTTATTGTACAACACTCTTGGAATGGCGTACATATAAGCTTTTTCAGGCATGGTTTGATGGAACGAGGTATCAAATACCACAACCTGCGGTACATCTGGCATATTCAATTCAGCCGCTTTAATCCCCATCATGGAAGCAGGGTTATGCAGTGGTGCCAGGTCAAACAAGCGGCGGATTTCACTCTTCGCTTCAGGCGTTACAACTGCTGACTGTTTGAAGATTTCGCCTCCATGAACCACACGGTGGCCTACAGCCTGAATTTCACTAGTACTGGAGATTACACCATGTTCAGCATCTGTGAGTGCGTTCAGCACTTTACGGATGGCTGTAGTATGTTCCAAAATTTCGCTAACTTCGGTGTATTCTTCTTTATTGGTTGGCTTATGCGTCAGAATGGAGGAATCCATACCGATGCGCTCTACCAATCCTTTTGCCAGAACGGACTCGTCCGTCATATCATACAATTGGTATTTCAGGGAAGAACTCCCTGCATTGATTACGAGAATTTTCATATCCGGTCACCATCCTTGTCGTACTTAAAGAAGCCTTCGCCCGATTTCACGCCCAGATTACCTGCACGCACCATTTTCTTCAGAACGATGGACGGACGATATTTCAATTCGCCGAATTCACGGAACATACGCTCCAGAGCAGCCAAAACGGAATCTAGACCAAAGCGGTCAGCCATTTCCAAAGGACCGCTTTGGAAGTTATAGCCGATTCGCATAGCGTCATCGATATCTTCAGCGGAAGCCACGCCCTCTTGAAGTACATGGGCCGCTTCGTTAATCAGCAGACAGATAATCCGGCTTGTTACGAATCCAGGAGATTCATAAATCATGACTCCTTTTTTCTCCACTATTTCTTCCACGAACATTTTAGTGTGTTCAAATGTATCGTCCGAAGTTTTCAAACCACGAATAATTTCTACAAGATCAATACGGGATACTGGATAAATAAAGTGCATACCAATAACACGCTCAGGATACTTGGTCGAGCTAGCAAGCTCGGTCAGGCTCAGCGTGGATGTATTACTTGCAAGAATAATATTGCTTGGACACACATAGTCTAGCTCTTGGAACACTGCTTTCTTCTCGTCCAGATTCTCTGTAATAGTCTCAATGACCATATCGCAGCTGCCGAGCTCCGCCAAATGGATTACTTTTTGAATACGGGATAAGATCAATTTTTTCTCAGCCTGAGTAATTGCCCACTTTTCCAGTTGTTTGTCCAGACTCGTTTCAATCATATTGTAGGCGTAGTCTAGTTTCTCTGGTGTCTGCTCTACCAGCAGCACATCGATTCCTTTGGACGCGAGCATTTCAGAAATCCCCTGTCCCATGGTGCCGCCGCCGATGACGCCGATTTTTTTAAATTGCATGATTCTTTACTCCACCCTTTCCTGGTCACTCTCATATATTGTATCCTTCTTTGTCGAAAAATACATGTTTATGTCCCAATAGATAATAATATCTTAGCACGGACTAAAAGTAAAAAAAAATAACCAGCATAAAAAATTATGCTGGTAATAAAGCATTTTCACTAAATTGACATCTAAATTGATCTCCAGACAGAGTTTCTTCCTTCATCAGGATGTCAAGTGAGTTGTCGAACACAGGACGATGCTTTTCCAGCAACTCCAAAGTTCGGGTATGCAGGTCAGCCATAATCTCGCCATTTTCCCGCATAAGTTCTTCTTTGGTTACCATTTCCATGTTAATAATGCCAAGTGAAGTCAAACCGGAAGTCATCATCGTATGGACGATATTCAGCGCCTGCTCAAAATCATTACTTGAGCCGGTACTGCGACCGCCATAGTACATTTCTTCCGCCGTAGCCCCTGCGAGTGAGATCATGATCTGCTCCTCCAGGAACTGCTTGGTGTATAAATAATGCTCTTGCTGTGGATTGTGGCGCACATAGCCAAGCGCTTTCCCACGTGGGCTAAGTGCTACCTGGCTTACGCTACCGGGACGAACAATTTCGGCCATAATAGCATGTCCCAGTTCATGAATCGCTACACGTTTTTTCTCTTCCAACGTCGATTCTCGATCTGTCTTTTCACCCATCATTACTTTGTCAATTGCCATCGACAGATGCTTCTGCGCAATCATTTTCTGATCCTGTCTCATCGCATAGATTGCCGCTTCATTCATCACGCTCTCCAGCTGTGCGCCGGAAAACCCGTAAGATTCCTCAGCAATTTTGTCCAGATTCGCATCTTCCTGAATCGGTTTGTTTTTGGCATGAATTTTAAGAATATGAAGACGGCCCTTCTTGTCAGGCAAATCCACTTGAATATGACGGTCAAAACGCCCTGGACGCGTTAAGGCACTGTCCAGCATTTCTTTACGGTTTGTTGCTGCAATGATCAAAATCCGCGGTGTATCTGCCGAATAAATGCCATCCATTTCTGTCAGCAACTGATTCAAAGTCTGATCATATTCTCGTTGCTGTCCACCCTCACGTTTACCACCAATTACGTCGATCTCGTCAATAAAAATAATCGCATTTTCCTTCTTTTCCTTGGCTGCACGAGTACGTGCCTCCCGAAACAACTCACGGACACGACCCGCGCCAACACCAACGTACATTTCAACAAATTCACTACCTGAGGCTGCAACAAATACAGAATTAGTATAGTGTGCGGCTGCTTTCGCCATCAGTGTTTTCCCTGTTCCCGGAGGACCTGTGAGCAGAACACCTTTTAATGGACGGATACCAAACTTAGAAATTTCATCATGTCGATTCAAAAAGTCCAGGGCCTCACGCAGCTCCTGCTTAGCGCTTTCCTGCCCACCGATTTCCTCAAAAGTCAGTTTGTCCGGACCACTTTTTTTGCGTTTACGTTCTTGCCCAGCACCTACGGCCAAGCCACCACGCGCATGCATGAGCATTAACAAGCCGCTGAGCATCACGCCAGCAACTAGAAGAGGGATAATATTCACCCCAATAAAAACGAGAAATATAATAGTCACCGGCACTATGCCGATTAATGTTTCCTTGATCCATCTAGGCATTAGGCCATACCCCCATTTGCTGAGATTGACGTGGCAATACGATAAACTTGGTCGCTTTACCTTCGCTGAGTCGGATATAGACATTGTTCGAATCCATGTCGGTATCAGCTTTGATACCCGTCTTTTTCTTTTTCATCTGCTCAACTGTAGATGAAATTTGAGTATACTTTTTATTTTCCATCGCTTCGGCTACAGGAAACATAGCCTCAGACCACCATTGATTCAGTGCTGAATTGGAACGATCTTCAATATCTAGCTTAATGGTACGGCTACCAATGATGGTTTGTCCTTTTTGCTTAACCACATCGACTAATCCGGCCACATCCGCCTGCGGTTTGAGATCTAGTTTCAATACAACCTGATCCTGTTTAATATCTATTTGAGCGCTTGTCACGCCTGGATATTGAGAAACCAGTTTTTCCAGAGGGCTTTGCATTGTAACCTGACGGTAAATGAACCATCCCCCAAATAGCAGCAAAGCTGCCAAAACTGCCGCCACAACGATAGGAACTGCACGCAATTTCAAACAACATCCTCCTCTCAAAATGTAAAACACAGAAGAAACGGGACGAATGTCAACAAACAACCAAATTGCATGATCTTACAGCGATCAGCAATTCTTTTTTCTATCATTTTTGTCTATCACTTATAAAATATAGTATATCATAACGTATATCTAATATCGAAGGCAATGTGTGGAGGAGTTGTGATGAGGCAAAATCTTTGGTTAAGGTGGAGGCGAGACGCTGAGCGTAGGATTTGATCTTACGATCGCTGTTGCCACCCGATTTTTCTCGATTTTATTCTTACGGAGAAAATCCGGCGGTAAAGGCGAACGCTCCGCTTCTCCAGATTCAAATCCTCCACTCCGTACTGCCCGCCATAAAGATGAATTTTCCCTAGGAGAGAAGATGGATAGGTAAAGATGCTTCACTGGTTTTCAGCCCATTTTACGACATAGCAAGACTAAAAGACGTAAATACGATTTCCATCGCATTTACGTCTTTTTCTTGAGTTTTCAATTATTTACTAGTCATTCATTCCACATCTGCTAATCCTCAACCAGCTCAGTTATTGGGCAAAGTATATTTCACACCTGTCGCTACCCCATCTGAGAAACGATAAAAGCTGTAGTAATGATGACTTCCATCATCGTAAAACAACTGCCACACATATTCGCCATTGAACACACTCGGCTGAAGCCTTACAATTTTTGCACCTGGAAGCTGCTGTTGAATTATTGCCGTCATTTTTTGCTCATCGACTCCATTCTTCAGCAGTTCGGTGTGAACACCGCTATTATCTGCGGCAGGTACGTTAGGTTGTCCTTCCACTTTTTGAAAAGGAACCCACACCATTATATTTTCATTCTGTGCATTTTTCCCTTGAACCACCCAATATACCTGATCCCACACAGACTTCCATGTTTGAGTCGTGCTAACCAGACCACCTGATTGCTTGGCCTTAATGATAGCGGCATTTTTCTCAGCCACCTGGCCTTGAGTAACATAGGAATAATACCAGAAAATGCTGACCAGGATCAGTATTACGGCCAAAATGGCGACCGCTATCCACTTTTTCTTATTTTTCAAACCCGTGCTTCCTCTCTAAGGGGATGTGACACCTGAATTAGCGCGACAGCAGCCCTTCAAAGGCGGCTTGTGCCTCATGTTTGATGCGTTCCTCGTCCATAGTCAGGCATTCGCCGTTTTTCACAACCTGACGACCGTCTACCCATACGTGAACCACGTCTTTGGCGCTTGCTGAGTATACCGCATGGGAAATAAGATCTGTACGCGGCAAGAAATGTGCCTGATTCAGATCCAGCGCGATAAAGTCAGCCTTGTTGCCTGCTGCCAACGCTCCTACTTCTTTTAAACCAATTGACTTTGCACCGTATTCTGTTGCCAGACGCAGCGCTTCACTCGCAGGAACTGCCGTAGGGTCACCAGATACACCCTTGTGAATAAGTGCTGCCAGACGCATTTCCTCGAACATATCCAGGTTATTATTACTGGCAGGACCATCCGTTCCGAGAGAAACGGTAACCCCTGCACGCAGCAATTCAGGCACTCTTGCCACACCACTTGCCAGCTTCAAGTTGCTACCTGGGTTGTGCGAAACCGCTACACCACGTTCAGCCAGTAAAGCTATTTCTTCGTCATTCAAATGAACGCCATGGGCAACAAGCGAAGGACGGGAGAAAAAGCCAAGCTTATCCAAGTGTGCAACTGGACGCAAACCGTAGTCACGTACGTTTTGCTCCACTTCGGCGATCGTCTCAGACATGTGCGTATGCAGCGGCAAATCCAGATCATGCGCAGCTTGTACGAATTTTTCAATAAACGCAGGTGGACAGGTGTATGGCGCATGCGGTGACATCATCGTTGTAATACGCCCGTCTGCTTTACCATGCCAGTTACGCGCAAAAGTTACGGCCTCAGCCAGCTTGATTCGCTGTTCTTCCTCCGAACATAGTCCAATTGCTCCACGCATCAGACTTGCACGAATACCTGACTCTTCAGCCACACGAGCCACCTCATCCATATGATCGTACATGTCCAGGAAGGTCGTTGTACCACCTTTCAGCATTTCCAGCACAGACAACGACGTACCCCAGTACACATCCGTAGATGTAAACTTGGCTTCCATAGGCCACATTTTTTCCTGAAGCCATACCTGAAGTGCCAAGTCATCTCCATGCCCACGCAGCAGAGACATCGCCGCATGACCATGAGTATTAATCAGACCAGGTAAAAACAAAAGCCCCTTACCATCGATCGCTTCCGTCTCTTCCTCACCCGAAGGCAATGTCTCGCCAATGTAAGTAATGCGGCTATCTTCTACAATCATAGTACCATGGATTACCCCAGCTTCTGGTCCATTTACGGCAAAAGAGCCGTTTTTAATCATCCATTTATTCACTGTCATATTGTGTTTCTTCCTTTCCGTCCTCCAAATAATAAGCGAGGCTAAGCAAATCAGTTGTAAAGTCTGTGGCATGAATCCGAATGTTGGCCGGTGCCTTGAGAGTAGTCGGTGCAAAGTTCAGGATCGCTCCAATTCCGCTCTCAATAAGCCTGTCAGCCACGTGCTGTGCTTCAAAATCAGGTACGGTAATAATCCCGATTCGAATGTTTTTTTCTCTCACAGTCGCTTCCAGTTCATCCATCGGTTGCACGACCAATGTATTGATCTTGGTCCCTACCTTATCCGGAAACGCATCAAATACCGCTACAATCTTCATATTGTCTTTTAAATAAGCGTTATAATTCGAAAGGGCTTGCCCCAGATTACCCGCTCCGACCAATACTACATTAATTTGCTGATCGATTTTCAGGATATGGCGTATTTTCTCAATTAGATAAGAAACATCATAACCGATACCCTTCCGACCAAAATCTCCAAAATAGGCGAGATCTTTACGGATTTGGGCCGGGTTCAAATCTAGCCTCTGTCCCAACTCTTGAGAAGAGACCGTAGCCACCTCCCGTTTGTGAAGTGCATTCAGATAACGTAAATATACGGGTAACCTCCGTACGACAGCCTCTGAAATTTTATCTGATTTCATACTTGCTCCCCCTAATTGTAACGAACATACTTAGTGTCCGTCCGTTATGCCTCGGTCTCCGGGGCGGATTGGAGCCATTCGGCGATGCGGGGCACCATTTGCTCCGATGGCATATGCTCCATTTTTGGTCCCGGTAACGAGTACAAAAAGTGCTTTCCGTAATAGGATTCGATCACACGCGTATCGTAAACGATAACGACCCCGTGGTCGCTCGCTGTACGAACCAACCGACCAAATCCCTGTTTGAAGCGAATGACCGCTTGTGGTACAGACAGCTTCATAAATGGATTCTTCTTCTGCTGCTGGAGCAGCTCGCTTTTTGCCTCCAGCAACGGGTGATTCGGCGGTTGAAATGGCAAGCGAACAATGGCTAGACAAGTCAGAGCCTTCCCCGGAATATCGACGCCTTCCCAGAAGCTGCTGGTTCCCAGCAATACAGAAGCTTTGGCTTCCTGAAAACGGCGGGTTAGCTTGCTGCGACTCCCACTGTCCACTCCTTGTCCCAGCACAGTAATTTCGCTGGATGCTAAGGCCTCTTTGAGCGGCTCATACACTTGCCGGAGCATCCGATAGGAAGTAAACAGAACGAGCATTCTCCCCCGCGTCGCCTGAGCAGTCGCTCCTAGAGAGCTAACGAGCATATCTACAAAGTGTGCATCTCCTACACTGCCCTTCACGCTTGGGAAATCCCGTGGAATGACCAGCAACACCTGATCCCTGTAATTAAAGGGTGACGGGAGCTGCGAAGTCATCAGCCGCTCTTGATCTGCGGCCTCCTGCAAGCCAAGCTGATCGATCATGTACTGAAACGACTTATCTACCGATAAGGTAGCAGACGTCAGAATGATGCTTCTTTTTTTGTCAAAAAACATTTCTTTCAACTGGCGGCTCACATCGACGGGCACTGCATAAAATTGTAATGATTTACTGCGGAATTGCCCACTCGCTTCTAGCCAGTATACGGTTGTTTCATCATCGAGTCGCATAAAAAAGCGCAAATTTTCTCGAATCCCCGCCAGATCCTTGAGCAGACCCGTGATATCTGTAATAAGGCTATCCGCCGCATAATCGTCATGTTCTTCCTTGACGTCCAGCATCAGCTTGTCGCCCTTGCGCAAAATTTCACTCATCGTTACATATAGCTGATTTTCCAAAGCCCCCGCCTGATCCCACTTTGCAGGCTTGGCTGAAGGTTTGAGACGGGAAGAAAACTGTCCTGTTTCACCCGGTGTCGCATCGCTTCGCTCTGGCAACATGCCAAACAGCTTATCGCTTAGCAGGTCCCAAGTTTCCTTAACCTCTAACACGAGCGGATACATCTGATCGATGGTTGAGGCCCAATCCGTCGACTTCTCGTGCCCCGATTTCGCCAACTGTTGACGAAGTGAGGGCAGTTGTCCATTCTTGCTGTCTTTGAACAGTCGCGTCAGTGTATGCACGAGTGTGAAATATTTCATATGCATACCTAGGTGCTTACCAGCTACTTCCTCCAGGTGATGGGCTTCATCAATCACCAGATGTTCATAGCTCGGCAACAACTGGTGACTAGCTTTGACGTCTGTAAACAACTTAGAGTGATTCGTAATAACAACATCCGCTATCCCTGCTTCATGGCGTGCACGATGATAATAGCATTTGCGGAACCATGGGCAAGAACGACCAAGACAGGACTCTGAATCACTCGCCACCGTTTCCCAGAAATCTCCACCACGGTTGCTCAGATTCAGTTCTTCATCATCACCGGTTTCTGTTAGCGTCAACCAGACGATCATCTGAGCAGCTGTAATTAAATCTTCCTTCGGTGTCGCGAAGTCTCTTCTGTTTATTTTATGTTCAAACTTACGCAGACACAAATAATGTCCCCGACCCTTGAAAATAGCAGCCCGGAACGGAAACGGAATCACCTTAGTCAGCATCGGAATGTCGCGCTCGCGTAATTGCTCCTGCAGGTTGATCGTATGTGTACTTACCATAACTCGCTGTCCTTTTTTCACACTGTGATACAGCGATGGGAGCAAATAGCCGAGGGACTTCCCTGTTCCTGTACCTGCTTCGATGAGTAGATGCTTGTCTTCACTCAGTGCCTGATTTACACCCTCAATCATCTGTATCTGCGCCTCGCGCTCCTCATATTGGCTCAAGGATGAACGCAAGTTGTCCCGCACATCATCCATGTACTCCTCAAAGGAAACACCTGACAGTGGATTCGGGTCATCTTCTCTACGCGGAGCAGCTAGCTCCGTCCAATCTTCCACTTTTAGCGCAAGCTGACGAAAAAACTGATGTCCCTCCAGATCCTGAATAGGATCAAGCTCTTTCTCTTCACGCACCCCATCAAGAAACCATCCAAGGTCACTGTCTTCCTCTGCAAACAAATCGCTAAGCCGCTGTATCGTTATCAAAGGTAATGCTTGAAGCTCACCCAGACACTTTAAAAACACCTCAGCCGTAGCCAACGCGTCGCTGTCTGCTTGGTGAGGGCGATCATGCGCCAGCCCAAACTCAGAAGACACAAAACCCAACTGATACGAAGATAGCGATGGAAACATAATTTTCAGAAAATCCATTGTATCCAAGATTCTTCCGCTAAACGGCAAATATCCGCACCGATCCAGAGCGTTTTGCAAAAAATTAAAATCAAACGCCACATTATGACCGACCAGTACAACATCGTCCAGCATAGGCACGAGCTCCATCATCATTTCTTCAAGTGCAGGAGCATTCTTGACGTCATCGTCTGTAATTCCGGTCAACCCGGTGATAAAAGGGGGAATAGATCTGCCAGGGTTTACATAAGAGCCGTAAACACGGGAAATGCTGTTATCATGATCTATAATTGCAAGTCCGACTTGAATGATGTCATCCGCGGACTGGGTGCCTGTCGTTTCAAAATCCAATACCGCAAATTTCATTCGGGCTGATCCTTTCTTATGACACTTACAAAATAATAACTCTGTATATTAGCATAGCAGAAGATCGCCTGTTTGGAAATTAAGACAGCCAAAAAAGACGATGCACACGCCGCCTGAGAGGTGGGCATGCATCGTCTTGCTCGGTGTCTGACAACTACATCCAGGTCATCATGGAGCTGTCGTATCGAAGCTTTTCGGTACCGGACAGACAGGCTTCCATATTGTGCAGCGGCTCGGGTAACGCAGGATCGAACTGATGTGCGAGAGCAAAACATTTTTGCGCTTCCTCTACGTCAGCCTGCTTTGCCAACAGACAGCCTAGCGCATTATAGATGACCGCCTTTAGTCCTGCCTGCTGAGTCAGGTCCAGCACCTTCTGAAAATGGCATACAGCCTCTGCTGGATCATCTAGTTGAAAATAGGCCATTCCCATATACATGCGACTCTGCCAGCTGTTCGGAAAATGCTGTAGTACCTGCTCAAATTGTTGGATCGCCTCAGGGTACATGAGTAATCGATAATACCCTTGCCCCCGATTAAAAGCTGGCAGTTCTTTTTCAGGCAGCTCCGTGTCAGACATATCGGTCTCCGCGGAAAACCCGGCCGCACGCAGGCAAACCATTTTTTCCTCAAAGGCCAGCCACTCATCCATAATTCCGTCACTCATTCTCCGCAGCAGACTCCAGTGCTGTAGCAGCTCCTGCCTGCGGGAGCCCTGGGCTGATGGGTAATGCTTCACGATATCATCTAACATGCTGTTCATTTCTGCGAATACATGCTGGAACATGTGCATCCCGCCCTTATGAAAGATGGATTAATACACTCACATTTTTCGCTTAAAAGACGGGTTTCATCCGCACTCCCATTCATTACATGATCGTCGCGTGTACTTCTTTGTTCATCGTTTGGGCTGGTTTATTATGTTCATCAACAAATACCACTGTTGGTTTGTATGTTTTGGCCTCTTCATTCGACATGGAAGCATAGGAAATAATAATGACTGTATCACCAGGCTGCACCAAACGGGCTGCCGCACCATTGAGACAGATTACGCCGCTCCCACGCGGTCCGGGGATAACATAGGTTTCCAGTCGAGCTCCATTGTTATTGTTTACAATTTGAACCTTTTCATTCTCCAACAAATCCGATGTCTCCATGAGATCTTCATCTATAGTGATACTCCCCACATAGTTCAGGTTAGCTTCCGTAACCGTAGCACGGTGAATTTTAGATTTCATCATAGTTCTAAACATGGGAAAGCACCTCCGCCTTCTGTATTCTTATATTGTCAATCAGTCTGGTATTGCCAAATTTCACAGCCAGCGCTACGATGACGTCTTCCTGAACATCACATAGCCGCTGCTCGGGAAGAAGGGGCTCCAGACCGGGAAAAGTTAATATTTCAATGTAATCAATGTCTGCTAAAGGAGAGGAAGTAATGGTGGACTCCACCATTTGATGTAGCTGACGAATCGTAATTGTGTTTGTTACTATATCTTCGCTCACTTCTTGCACTTTACGCAGTGACTGAGACAGCACCAACGCCTGCTCGCGCTGTTCTGCACTTAAATACACATTGCGGGAGCTGAGGGCCAAACCATCCGCCTCTCTGACGATGGGACAAGGTACGATAGTCACGTTCATATTGAGATCAGTCACCATCTGCTGGAGCACAGCAACCTGCTGCGCGTCCTTCATTCCAAAGAAAGCCAAATCAGGACCTATCATGTTAAAAAGCTTGGCTACCACCGTAGTCACACCATCAAAATGGCCAGGACGGGAAGCACCGCACAAACGATCTGTCAAAGCGGATACACGAATTTTGGTTTGGGTTGGTTGTGGATACATTTCTGCTACAGTTGGTAAAAAAACAATATCCACGCCTTCGCGCCGCGCTACCTCCAAATCACGAGCTTCATCGCGAGGATAGCTGTCTAGATCTTCATTCGGTCCAAATTGAATCGGATTTACGAAAATGCTAAGCACCACCGTATCCGCCATTTCACGCGCCTTATGCATCAAGCTCGCATGCCCTTCATGCAGGTATCCCATTGTTGGTACAAAGCCGACTTTATGTTGCTGTAAAGAGGTAGAACCGTGTACCTTTTTTGTTCCGCTTGTCCCAAGCTGCCGACGTTCAGCAATAATCTTGCGCAGCTGAGCCACTTCTCTAACGATGATCATGATCGTGACTCCACCTTTTCCTTAGCTTGTTCCTGTGTCTGTCCTTTTGCTTTACCATACAGGGATTCCACAACGCGGTCATCCGCGCTGAACACATGCTCCGCGGCCGGAAATGCCCGCCCTTTTACATCACTCACATACTGCTCAATGCTGCTGCGAATCAAGCCGCCTACATCGGCATAGGTTTTAACAAAGCGTTTGCTGAAATAAGGCGATGCGTACTGAATCAGATCGTGATAAACGAGTACCTGACCGTCACATCCACGTCCAGCACCAATTCCAATGGTTGGAATGGAAAGCTCTTTAGAAATCGCTGTTGCCACTTCCTCCGTTACCAGTTCCAATACAACGCCAAAAGCACCCGCCTGCTCCAGCGCCTTGGCGTCCGCCATTAACCGGCGTGCGTCCGCTTCGTCCTTGCCTTGAATGCGATAGCCGCCAATTTGATTAACCGATTGCGGAGTAAGCCCGATATGTCCCAATACAGGCACACCTGCCTGAACAGTTGCTTTTACAACATCAGCAATTTCAGCTCCGCCCTCCAATTTAACAGCATGCACATGTCCTTCCTGCATCAGACGGCGGATGCCCTGAAGACTTTCTGATACGCTGCTGTGATATGTCATAAAAGGCATGTCCGCTACGATAAATGTATGTTCCGCGCCTCTTGCGACTGCCCGGGAATGGTACACGATATCATCCAAGGTTACAGGGATGGTTGAATCGTAACCAAGAACTACGTTACCCAGCGAGTCACCTACGAGAATCATGTCAATTCCCGCCTCCTCGGCTATTTTAGCCGATGGATAATCATAGGCGGTCAGCATACTGAGCGGAATGCCCTCTTGCTTCATTTTTTTCATTTTCACAATATTCAGTGCTTGTTTTCCTGCCATTGTAAATGGCTCCCTTCCATCTTTTTTTGGCACAAAAAATAACCTTTTATGAACGCCTGTACATCTGCGTCATCAAAAGGTCCGAACAGCCAAAAAAGACACTCATTTTGAGATCGTCCCTTCTGTCTCGGTCCTGTTCGGCTCAGAGCAGAATCCAACGTAACCTTCAAATGAAGTTATGATGGTCTTACAAACTTGCTAAAGTAGAGCATGTGCCCCTGGAGTGCAGCTCGGACCGTCCGATGCCGCCTCCTGCACAGTATAACAAAAAACATCAGCTTTTTCACGTGAAGTTTTGCACAGGGAATAGAACGATTTTGGTCGTTATCATAGCTTGGGTTGCTTCTACAATTGTATATCCCCTGAAATGACCTGAATTCGCTCTCCCAGATCCGTTTCTATCACGAGCGCTCCGGAAGGGTCCAAGCCAACAGCTGTACCTTCTACAATTATCCCTTGTCCGGTATGTGCCCGTATGCTACGGTTCATAGTCACGGACAAAGCCTCCCATAGCATGGCTATAGGCTGGAACCCCTGCTCGGCATACAACTTACTTAGCTGTTCCATCTCTTCCAGCACTGAGGCGATCAGCACAGTACGGTCAATTTCACGCCCTGCTTCTATTTTCAAGGACGTTCCCACCTGCGATAACTCTTCCGGGTAATCTTCTTTATTTAAATTCACATCAATGCCAATCCCTGCAATACAGTATCGAACCCGTTGATCCTCTGTTGCAGATTCCAGCAGAATACCGGATATTTTGCGACCATGAATCAGCAGATCGTTTGGCCATTTGATACCAGCCTCCACACCCGTCAGCCGACGAATGGCCCTACACACTGCTACACCTGTAAGTAGCGTTAGCTGGGGGGTAAAAGCCAAGGGCTGGGTAGGACGCAACACAATGCTCATCCAGACTCCTTTGCCACGAGGGGAATACCACTTCCGTCCCAAACGTCCCCGACCTGCCGTTTGTTCCTCCGCAAGCACTACTGTCCCCTCTGGCGCGCCCTCTTCTGCCAAACGCATGGCATCTTGCTGAGTGGAAACCGTCGAATCCAGTACAACAATACGCTGGCCAAACGATTGAGTATTTAACATATCGGCCAATTTGGAGACTTGCAGCCGATCCGGTCGGGATATCAATTGATAGCCCCGACGCGAGGAGGCATCAATGTTGTAGCCCAACTCACGCAGTTTGTTGATCTGCTTCCATACTGCTGTTCGGCTAACCGAGAGGCGTCGGCTGATTTCCTCCCCTGATACGTAATCGGATGTACCTTCCTCCAGTATGCCTAACAATCTTTCATGATTATTCACTACTCATCACCCGTTTCGCTTCCTGAAGCAATGTTTCTGTTTCATTTGGAATATCTCCGCAGGCAACAGCTTGTAAAAGCTGTTCCATCATCTGACCCAGCCAAGGGCCGCCTGGTCGATTCATCGCCTGAACCAGTTCATTTCCTGTAATATTTAAATCTTTGATACGAACGACTACAGCCTGCTTTGTCCACGAGCTTGCCAGTTCGGCTGTTTTCGCCACATGCTTTTCTACCCACGGCGGTAATCCGCGGAATGAAGCAGGCAGTGTCTTGTAAAGATCAAGCCAGTCTGAAGCTGTATCTTTTCCCAGTCTAATTAGCAGACGAATCCAGCTACGACGCAGCGCCTCATCGTTGACAATGCCAGACTCCCCCGGATCGGAATCGCCAGCTATGGCACCAGCACTGTAGATTAATTCGGTCTCCCATTCCAGCAGATGAACCAGCCGAAGTCGTACCGCGTTGGAAAAGGTCCAAGCTCTTAGTAGCTCGTCCGCTGCCTCTGAGGTAAGTCTACAAGACATTAAGAGCAGGCCCCACCGCAGTTCTTCTTGCAGTTGAACGATCCCCTTGAGCGCCCATGCTTCACATTGTTCCCAAGGAACCGGAACCTTCGTACAACCGAGCAATCCGCTACGGCTCAGCATCTCCAACCCACGTAAAGGGTCAGGGCCCGCTAGCATCTTTTCCAGCTCGACCCGCACACGTTCCATGGCTATGTAACGAAGTCCCTCTTTGCGCCGAATCATGCCTTTCCAGGTGTTGTAAGCAACACGGAACCGAAACACAGAGGCAAAACGGATGCATCGCAGCATTCGTAACCCGTCCTCTTCAAAACGTTCCTCGGCTCGGCCTACACAACGAACGAGAGCGGCTCGTAAATCGGCTTCTCCTCCAAATGGGTCCACCCGCTCTCCGTGTTCTGCCATCGCAATCGCATTCATAGTAAAATCCCGTCGCATCAGATCCTCACGGATATCCTTTACGAAGGCAACTTCCGTTGGACGGCGGTGATCGGCATAACCACTTTCCGTACGAAAAGTGGTTACCTCGAACGCATGGCCACCCTGCATGACCGTAACCGTCCCATGCTGAATTCCTGTCGGAATGACGTGAGGGAATAGCGCTATGACCTGTTCAGGCTCAGCCGAAGTAGTCAAGTCCATATCATGAATGGCTCTTCCTAATAGCTCATCCCGCACACAGCCACCGACCCAGTAGGCTTCGTGGCCTGCTGCGGTTAGTGCATGTATGACCTCTCTGCCATGAAATGCCATCTCTTGGTCAGCATATTGCCAAGTATTTGTATTCATAGGGTTTCCCCCTTTGCAAGTATTCAATATAAAAAACGGACGCGAGTCCGCCCTCTTAAACGCTGATCGGTTTAAGATCCGGCACCTCGCGTCCCAACACACGGTAATATATCTCTTCATATTGACGGGTAATCAGCTCATCACAAAAAACGGTACGGGCGCGGGTCAGACACGCTTCACGGAAACGTTCCGCCATCGCTTCATCGGACAACAGCTCTACTGCATAATCAGCCATTGCCTCAGTATTACCGATTTCAGCAAGATACCCCGTACTTCCATGCACAACCAGTTCAGGTACTCCCCCTGCCTGAGAGCCGATTGTCGGCACTCCACAGGCCATTGCTTCCAGTGCAACCAGACCAAAACTTTCTTTTTCCGAGGGAAGCAGCAGCACATCCGCCATAGAAATCACTTCTGCGATCTGATCCTGCTTACCTAAAAAGAAGACCTTATCTTGCAGACCTAAATTCTCGATTTTGCAACGGATTTTTGGAAGATCCGGTCCTTCTCCCACCAACAGCAGCTTCGCAGGTACTTTACGTTGCACTTTTTCAAATATATCCAGCACATCTCCCACCCTTTTGACAGGACGGAAATTGGAAATATGCATCATTATTTTTTCATGCGGTTGGGCAAAATCTCTTCTAAGCGCCGCGGCATCTCGTGGATAATATACCCGTTTATCTACAAAATTGTAGGTTAAATCAATAGGTCGTGTAATTTCCAACGCATCTATCGTCTCCCGAATCAAATCCTTGGAAACCGCTGTCACAGCGTCACTTTTGTTAATAGCCAGCCGAATCAGGTCCTTCAACGACTCATCCTGTGCCAACACTGTAATGTCCGTACCGTGCAAGGTGGTTACCACCTTCAGATGATCACCCACCATTTCCTTCGCCAAGTAAGCGCATACTGCATGAGGTACCGCATAATGAACATGGAGTACGTCCAAATTCTTCATTTGTGCGACTTGGGCCATTTTGGTCGCCAGTGACAAATCATAGGGTGGATATCTAAACACGTAATAATCGTTAACTTCAACCTCATGATAAAAAATATTTTTCTGAAACGCCCCGCCTAATCTGAACGGAATGCTATTGGCAATGAAATGGACCTCATGCCCTTTTTCTGCCAGCAACTTACCCAACTCAGTAGCCACTACGCCGGAGCCACCCAACGACGGATAACAGGTAATTCCAATTTTCAATTTGTCATTCAAGCTAAGCTGCCTCCTTCCGCTCATCAGTGATAACTTTCCTGCCGATTTATTTTAACATTCTGCAAAATGCTCAAGTATAGAATTCTTATGTGAATAGCTTAACCAGATATGGCGTTTTGGACGCAAAGCCTTCTGCATACGAAATCAGTTTGCGTTGACCCAACAATGAGTCGCGAGCTTTTACGCGTTCCACATATCCCTGATTTAAGGGTGTGGATACTGTATCCTTTCCAGGTGCTGCCTGAAATTGCGAAGCATAACTCAACAAAGACCGTTCTTTGGCTTCATAATGCTCGGTGATATCCACAATTAAATCCGTTCTGCCAATATCATTAATAAAATAAAAATATAATTGCTCTACCTGTACCGCAGGATTTTCTGGCATAAAACGTCGCAACTTGGCGTTAAATACCGCTTCCTCCACTAACTTACTGCACATGACATGGTCTGGATGCCGATCCTCCCAATAAGGAGCAAATACGACTTTCGGTGCATGGCGCCGTATTTCTGCTGTAACTGCAGCTACATGTTCTGGAGTTACATATAATCCACGATCCGGCAGACCTAGATTCGTCCGCACGGCAAGTCCGAGTACTTTTGCAGCGTGTTCTGCCTCTGCCATACGAGTATCCACATCACCATTGGATGACATTTCAGCCCGCGTCAAATCGCACACGCCCACCTTTAAACCAGCGGCTGTATGCTTGGCAATCGTGCCTCCCATTCCTATTTCTGCATCGTCGGCATGAGCTCCGAAAATCAAGATGTCCAGTGTCATTTTATATCACCTTGCTGGTCAATCCCCGGTTTATATTTATGTACCAGCTCACGCCAAGCAAAATCGCCACGGTCTAGCGCCTTAACCAGTATTTCAGCAGTTGCAACGTTGGTTGCCAGAGGAATCCCTTGTACATCACACAGACGTAACAGGGCGCTAATATCCGGCTCATGCGGCTGGGCCATAAGCGGATCACGCAAGAATATAATCAAGTCCATGTCATTTTGTGCAACCATAGCCCCGATTTGCTGATCTCCTCCAAGCGGACCGGACATGAAACGGTGAATTTGAAGCTTGGTTTGCTCCATAATGCGCAGACCTGTTGTACCTGTTGAAAATAACTGGTGATCTGTAAAAACATGCTCATAGGCCGTTATGAAATTTACCATTTCATCCTTTTTTCGGTC
The DNA here is from genome assembly GCF_038592955.1 of Paenibacillus sp. FSL H8-0168. Taxonomy (NCBI): domain Bacteria; kingdom Bacillati; phylum Bacillota; class Bacilli; order Caryophanales; family Paenibacillaceae; genus Paenibacillus; species Paenibacillus sp. FSL H8-0168. The sequence goes on from NZ_CP151948.1 coordinate 3,385,693, forward strand.
ATGCGCTATAAATGCAATCTTTAACATTCAAAGTTCCTCCTGCCTCATTCTATAATTTCGTTCGTCAAATCATTCGCGTATTCTTAATCGATGTAATGCTCAAATCCATATACAAGCCCTGGCTGCTCCATGACCTTCTGAATACCGATTTTAACACCCGGCATATAGCCCGCTCGTTCATAAGAATCCTGACGAATTTTCAGAGATTGTCCAAACCCTCCGAAGATTACTTCTTGCTGTGCGAACACACCGGGAAGACGGACACTATGAACACGGAACCCTTGATAGTACCCCCCCCGTGATCCTTCTAACGTTTCTTCCTCTTCCGGGTTACCCTGTCGTAGCTCTTCACGCTGTTCGGCGATCAGCTCTGCGGTCTTAATAGCTGTGCCCGATGGCGCGTCCAATTTTTGGTCACCATGATACTCGATGATTTCCAGATGTGGGAAGTATTTCGCTGCCTGAGCCGCAAACCGCATCATCAAAATGACTCCAATCGAAAAGTTCGGCGCGATCAGACCACCAATTTGCTGCTCACGACACTGCTTGTCCAGTTCATTAATCTGTTCGGGGGTAAACCCTGTCGTTCCGATAACCGGACGTACTCCATACTTGATAGCAAGCGCTGTATGTGCGTACGCAAAACGCGGCCCCGTAAAATCGACCATGACATCCGCTCTACTATCCAGTAAAGCCTGCTCCACGTCCTCCACAATAGCGATACCCGCTTCCGGTAATCCGACGAGAAGGCCGGCATCACTGCCGGCATGTGTTCTGTTCACTGCGGCCACAAGCTGTAGTTCCTCATCCTGAAGAACCAATTTGACAACTTCACGGCCCATACGCCCTGCTGCTCCTACAACAGCCACTTTTATTGGTTCTGACATATCCCTACAACTCCTTATGCATCCATTTGTGTTAGATCTGTTCATTCATCTGCTGGCATAACTTCTTCATGAGGTTGGCAAGCTGCACATTGTGAGGAAACAGTGCAGCCGCCTCGCGAGCAGCCTGCACAGCTAGCTTATACTCATTCAATTCATCATAAATCAATGCGAGCAGCAAAAAAGCATCCCCACATAACGGATCGAGGGCTATTGCTCGTTCCAGTAGCAAAATCGCATCCTGACGCACCTGTGCCGTAGCTCTGTCGACATCCAGCATTTTTCTGGCCTTCTCCGTATGCTGCCTGGCTTCCTGCGCATGCAGATGGAGAACATATTCATCCTGCTGTGGAGCGAGACGAACCGCATGCTCTGCATATGCGAGAGCCTGCTCCAAACGACCACTACGAGCATAGGTAACCGAGCACCGGAAATAATGCTCCGCATGATCAGGCTGGGCTGAAATTGCTTTTTCAAACCATTCCACGGCCTGCTCAAAATCGTTCTGCAAAATGCACTGATAAGCTTTCTGAACGTATTCCTCCGCCTTCATGACACTGCACCTCCGGGTAACCGGTTTGGTACAGCATATGTACAAAACGCCTAATCGGTGTCCTTTTTGGTCCAGCGATTCGCGTCACGCGTGTTAAATTTTTGCATGACCTTATCATGAGCCTCGGTCAAATTTATACCTAGCGAGTTCGCAAAGCAAACTGTGATGAACAAAATGTCTCCCAGCTCCAGCTCAATCGAATTGTCCGCCTCATCCGTTTTTTTCGGTTTCTCACCAAAGGAGTGATTGACTTCCCTCGCCAGTTCCCCGACTTCCTCAGACATCCGGGCCAACATCGCCAAAGGGCTAAAATACCCTTCCTTAAATTGAGATATATACTGGTCTACCTCACGTTGAATTTCATCTAATGATTTTTCCATGAAACACGCAATCCCCCCATGTGCAGGTTTATTCATATGTTATCGTAAAGCACATTTTAAAACAAATTTTTTTTAATTGTGTACTTATGATCCCAACTTACAGTCATCAGTCTTTTAAAGCTACCGTAAAAAGGTATACTACATATAAGGAACTGCGATTTAGCAAAATCAGCATGAAATCGTTCTTCCTTAAACTGCTACTGCGAGGGATCATATGAAGATATCCAAGTCCATGGAACAGCTTAAACTGATTTTACCCATTGTGCTCGGGACCGCCATCTATGCATTCGGTCTGCTTTATTTTATAATACCCAGTAAACTGATGGAAGGTGGTATTACAGGAATCACCCTGCTGCTCAATTATGCTTTTTCGATTTCACCCTCTCTCTCCACATTACTGCTGAACATTCCTTTATTTTTAATTGGGTGGAAAATGCTTGGGGGCAAGCAAATTCTATATACAGGGGTAGGTATCGGGTCGCTCACTTTTTTTCTGTGGTTGTATGAAAAAATGATTCATTTCGGATGGATGGGAACATTTCAAACTGAACACGATTTTATACTTTCTTCATTATATGCGGGGGTTACGCTTGGGGCCGGATTAGGTATTGTGTTCCGCTTTGGCGGCACCACGGGCGGCTCGGATATAATCGCTCGTATTCTAAACCGGAAGTTTGGCTGGAGTATGGGAAGGATTCTGCTGGTCATTGATATCGTCATTATCGGTGCTTCACTACTTTACATACCAAAAGAAAAAATTCTATATACATTAGTCGCCGTGTTCATCGCGTCCAAAATTATTGATTTTATACAAGAAGGGGCCTATTCTGCCAAAGCCTTTATGATTATCAGCGACCACACGATGGACATTGCGGATATTATTATTAGGGACATGGATCGTGGAGTTACTATTATTCCGGCTGTAGGTGCATTTTCCAAGCAGGCCAAGCATGTTGCCTATTGTGTCGTGCCTCGTCAGGAAATACGACGTTTGCACCAAATTGTTAAATCGGTTGATCCACGGGCGTTTATTATCATACAGGATGTGCATGATGTACATGGAGAGGGGTTCAAAGAGGAATAGCCCGGAAATCCGGGCGATGGGCTAACCTATATGGATGGCTCAGCAGCCAACGACGCGAATATTCGAATTTTGCATCGTTATCCAGAGAAACCAGCTCGATATTTACGATAACCTGCATAGGCCAGCGCCAGCAGAACAATCATGCCGATTGCCAATTCTGCCCGGCGCTCACTTTCACGCGGGATAAATGGCGCCAGGGCAGTAGCGTCTTTTTCACGTCCAAACAAGGCATTAAACGTCGGATTTCCCTGATCCAACGCCCCTCTAATCGCTGAGGCATCTGCATTTTGCTGATCCCCCAATCCTTTGACGTAGGAAATCCATGAATCAGCCCGGACAACTTCACTTGTTCTGCCATGAATCAATGCTGCTGTACGGATCGTCTCATAGTGGTCCTCCAGCACCGCGGCTCCAGCTTTGAAACCCTTCATGTTGCCTTTAGCAAACTGGCTGTTCAAGCCACTAACATCTTCTTTTAAAATCTTATAATACTGCTGCCATAAGGGCTGACGCGGATGTGCAAGCGCATCTGTCGCAAGTCGTAAATTGGCCGCAGCCTTCACCCATTCATCCGGTGATGCTTGGACGGACTGTATAGCTTGCTGCACCTCAAGGATGCTGCCGGACAAAGCATGAATGGCCTCTACAGATAACGCTGCCTGCACCTGTCCAGTGCCAAACCATCGACTCACTTCGGCTACATCCGCGCGCGCTTTTTCAATGTTCCCGTCCATCACATCCCGGTACAGTATCGCAGCTGCATGATCCAGTTCCTCAATCTCTTTTGTATTTCCTACGGGTTTTGACTGATCACGCGCTTCTGCCACACCTGGAGGGACGCAGACGGACAGCAGCAGGACCATAGTTAAAACAACACTCGAAACAATACGTATCATAATTTGAAACGCCTGACCCCTAATCATGGGACATCCCTCCTCACCTTACTGTATGGCAAGGTTACCGAGACTAGAACTTGCTTTAGGACAAATGGTATCCCCCTCAAAATTTGCAACCACAATCGTGTCATATTGAGGTATATACATAAATTTAACTTTAAAAAACGAGATGCCATAGAATAAGACCAGCCAATCACTACTTTTCGCAGCAAAAAGTGAATACGGATTTAATCTAGCGCTTTTATTTTTCAGTAAATTTAAATCCGACTGCTCCTCTATGTTCAATTTCTCAACTTTAATATCTACGTTGTTTGCGGTTACTTTCCGTTTTAATTGATATTCTTGTGCCAAAACAAACCCGAATTTAGGGTGAAAATTCTTCACCCTATCATTGCGAACAAATACATAGCATCACAGTTGCCCTGCCGTACGTAAGGGATATATTTATCATTCCAAAAGCCCAATTGATACCAAGCTTCAAAATCAAAGCCAAAACTTTGTTTGGCTAAATGATTAAAGGTCTTTCTTATTTTATGATCATCACGGTTCCTTTTTTAAATATATATTCTTTTTGGTTTATAACAATGTTCATCTCTATTTCTCCACTTCTACTCCCATTCGATTGCGCGCAAACATGGCAAGCCATGCCGCTATGACACTGACAAGGGTCAGCATATAGGTAAAAGCACGCACTTGCGGTACATCATCCGTTAGCGTCTTCGGAAGATACGGATATATACCAAATGTATAATCCATTGTATCATTTAACAATGTCCAGAGTGTGGCTAGGCATAAAGCAGTCCATTTGCAGGTGAAAAAACGCACGAACAGCAGTGCTTCGACCGCCATTGCCGTGTGAGATGCCACCAGCATCCAATCCTGCCATATCATATGTCCCCCCTGCGCAACTCCCCAAAAAATAATAGCTGAAGCCCAGATGCCATATTTTACACTCGTGACAACAGCCAACGCCTCGATGATCTGGCGAATGACCTTCAAACTCTTGAGACGCGGAGAATAGAGCAAAAATGCTATAGAGATCGTAAAAAACAGACTCGCCGTTGGACTATCAGGCACAAATACAATCTGCCACATTGGGTGATAATTTAGTGTATATTCCAACTGCCCCCCATACCATATGTACCCATACACCGTTCCAACCAGATTACACCAGAACAGCAGCCACAAAAAAGGCCGGCTCGTCAAGAACGACCGGCTCCACAAATAAGGTAACGACACGTCCTTCATCCTCCGTTCATACGACAGTTGCCTTGTACAGGTCCCATCCTACAAAGACTATATCATATCCAAGCGTATCAAAAAAACCTGACCGCCGCTACAGTCAGGTTTGATGATCATAATCTTGAACTAAAGATTCGTCTGAAATCCAACTTAGGATTCCTAAGATTGTTCTAACTCATTGCTTTCAGCTCATCCGTAAGATGACGAAAAGCTACTTCATCTCCGGAGGCTAGCGCCTCATCAATATCCTTGTAGAGTTTTTCACTCCGGTGTTTACGTAATGCCTCGTCCAAAACCATTTCAGCAGACAGGCCCAACATTACTTCATAAGTAACCTTCATTTTATCCATAGGATGCACCTCCAACATGAGTTTAAGAGATCCTATATTCTTTTCCTTTCGCCACATAGCTGAGTGCCGTTCGTGACATCCGCTGCAAATCTGCATCTGTCAATTCGCGCACCACTTTGGCAGGTGTACCGAGAGAAAGAGTATAGGGTGGTATTTTGGTATTTTCCGTAACGACCGACCCTGCTCCTATTAAAGCATATTCACCAAGCTCCGCTCCGTTGAGTACAATGGCCCCCATACCGATTAAAGTGCCTTTGCCTACCGTACAACCGTGGATTATTGCAGCATGACCTACCGAAATATCATCCGCCAGCAACAGGGGCTGATCCGTGTTCACATGTCCCACGACACCGTCCTGAATATTGCAGCGTTCACCGATGATGATAGGCGCCATATCTCCGCGCAGTACGGCATTAAACCATACAGAGGAATCTTGACCGATCGTTACTTTTCCGACAATTTTTGCTCCTTCTGCCATATAGACAGATGAATGGAGCTGTGGCATGTTTCCGTTATAGTGAATCAGCAACAACTTCACCCTCTCATTTTGGGTGAAATTCTATCAACATGTGTGCTGCTTGTCAATGGAGCCGTATACCCGAGTCGTTCCGCCCAATGCGGCACTCTCCCGCCAACTTCAGCCCCCAGGCCGTCATCTGTACAGATGGTCCCGTCGAATGTTCACCCTGACGAAGCATACCCAAGTGAAGCATCATTCGTATAATCCTCTGATCAAAGACCGAACGGGGCGTATCATAGTAAAACGGTCGAATCAGTGGGCCGATATGTACAAAAAGCGACTCTGAGGACGTCCAGGGCCTGGCACATTCTCCAATCCAATAGACTAGAGACAGCAAATTAGGAACGGCTCCTTTATACAATCTTAACCAAAACCTGAATAGCTGTATCATTTCTTCCTCAATTGTATGCTCCTGATGCACTTCTCCCTTTGCCGTCAGCACAACTTGGTCCCCTTTCTCCTCAATGTACTTGGAGTGACGGGCATAATCATAAAGTAGTGCCATTCGGTCTGGATAAAACTTAAAAGAGGAGCCATACCCGAAACGCCATCCTCCCTTACCCAAAAGCGGCTCCGCAATGTGCAAATGTTCCATCAGCTGCTGCTGATTGCGACGATACCAAGCTCCCTCGGGATTTAGCGGAACCTCATGCTGCCCCATGTATTGAAGGAAAAGCCGTAAATCCTCTGCTAGCAGATGCCCTTCATCCCGGTACGACGACGGTTCGCTTACCCGGGTCATTCCGTTTTGGAAGTCATGTACCATAACACGTCGAAAGCGCTCCTTCATATCCAACGGAATTTGGAACAAATACCTCGTATTGTGCGTCGAACCGTTGAACAACCAGCCACTAGAACGCAGACGGGTCACAATATCCCTTGGCCGCTCACCAGGATTCTCGTCCTCCTCAACAGACTGTTTGGCTATTGCAATCAATTCCTCCATGCTGAAATACGGTCGGTCATCGAACAGCAACGCGTTCAAAAACCTTACCTCTGACAACCTCAGCTCCTTGACCTGCGTCTCAAAAAAACTACTGCTGCCGAGCTTCGTCAAAATCCCCTGGATCAACTCATGTTTGGAATTAGGTTTACAGTCACAATCGTAATACACCGCGATTCTGTTCAAATGCACAATATCCGCAAATGTCAGCATATCCGCCAGATTCATTGTTCCATCGCCTCGTCACTGGACTGTCATCCGGAATTGATTCTTACCTGTTGTACCCACAGCTTTGACGGATTGTTCAGACTCTAAACCTCTTTTTTGCAAAGGTATAATTAAAAAACAAAAAAGACCACGACTCCTACGATAAGTAGAAGCCTTGGTCTTTTACTAACTTTTTGAGTTACAGTCACTTTTCTCTTGCAAATGCTTCGTGCAATTATACAAAAGTGGTGCCCAATCCATATCCTCACGCTGGAGTACACTAAGTGACAAATTGCCGATTCGTTCCGTGAATTTTTCCTGATACAGAGCCTTATACAAATTAGCCAAAAAACCGCCGTGGGAAACGACCAGCAGATTCTTGTCCCGATTTTCCGTCCAAATGGCTTCCATAAAAGCTAGTCCGCGAAGCTGAAGATCCGCATCGCTTTCCTGCCCTAGATCCAGCAGATGCCAGTCGACTCCCCACTTCTCTTCACGCTCGGCCTGGGTCATGCCCTCGACCTGACCATAAGCACGTTCTCTTAGTCGATCATCAGGCTCTAACAACGGGAGATGCAGAGCAGAAGCAATAATCTCCCCGGTCTCTTTCGCTCTGGAGAGACTACTTGTAATAAGCCCGTCCCAATGATAAGGTTCTTCCTTTAATCGTTCTGCCAGCAAGCGTGCCTGCCGACGCCCTTCCTCATTCAACGGAATATCACTGTGACCCTGGATTTTCCCTACCGCATTCCAATCCGTCAATCCATGTCTGATCAAGCCAATAAGCATCGTGTCGTTTCCTCCGCTGTTTTGTTATTCAGGCATTGTTATGAATTCATATTGGAGCCCAGCTGTCCTGCTAATTTCTGACCCTTCTCGCCCGATGGATCCAGCCCAGAGAAAATAAAGCAAGCGCAAGTGCCAATACAGACAACAACATCCAGTATTGCGGATAAGTAGGAACAATGCTAGCAACCAGCGGGTCCATAATGCCACTATTCACATCTTTAATGTGGTATTGATATTGTGGAGATGTACTTGTAGTTTCCAACAGGCCTGTCGGTAAAATACCTGTGTCCATGACAGGAGCTGCTTGAGGGGGATTTTCCTGAGAGGAGCTTCCGTTCCAGTTCAAAAACAAAAAGCTACATAAAAATACGGCCAAGAAGCCGGCGATCCATACAGACATATACTTACGGGCTGCTGGGTTCACACGCGCACGTCGATGCTCGCCCGGAACAAGCCACGGTGATTCTTCATAAATTCGATCCATGACTCTGCGATTCATTGCCTCTAGCTTATCATCTGTTATTTCAAAGGAAATATCACGAATGGCGGACCGATTTTCTTTTGACAAATTCCACTCTTTTTCTTCCGAACCATGCTCCCACCCAGCAGACGAGCTTTTGGCCCGTCTGCGCTCCGAGTCTTGTTTCGATACATTTTTGCCTGTAGCGAACAAATCCTCAGTGTCCCTGGATTTCATTGGCTGCTCATCCCTTCGTTTTCCTCATAGAGAGGCTCAAAAAAATAAGGCTCCAACTGCGTCTTCACACTGGATCTTGCCCGGAAAAGCAATGACTTCACTGCACTGACCGTCTGTCCTAAAATAGTCGCAATCTCCTGATAATCCAATTGCTCATATTCACGCAATATCAGTGCAGATCGCTGCTTCTCAGGCAATCTATTGATCGCTTCACGAACCATTTCTACCTTCTCGCCGCGAAGGACAGCCTGCTCCGGAATTACATCCGATGGAGCTACTGGTACATAACCGCTCTCCTCCAATGGAACCTGACCGCTACGGTGCTTGCGAAGCTCACTTAGCACCGTATTACGTGCAATCGTATATAACCAAGTGGAAAACGATGCGTCTACCTCGCGAAAAGAATGCAGGCTCCGATACGCTTTATAAAACGTTTCTGAGCACAAGTCCTCAGCAATCATTTCCAGGTTCGAACTTTTCAGCATATGATAAACAAAAGCTAAAATTTTACGTTGGTGCCGCCTCATTAATTCTGAATAAACCTCAACATTACCTTGTTTGATTTCCTGAATCATCTGGGAATCTGTCATCATCCGAGTGAGACCCTCCTCGCCCATACATGTGCTGTTTTCCCGTTCGATTCTGTCTATATATACCGAACAGGTCAAAAAAAGTTGCGCCCTCTGCGCAAATGGATGAAACAGCATCATGGAACATTTATTATTTTCTTACCCTATGTAGTGCCAACATTAACGGTGCTATCCCCAACAATATTCAACATCCAAAATGGACTTACCCATTGTACCACAAAATGTCCATCAGTAAAAAAGTCCAAAATCCCCACGATTTCTATCAATGCCTCCCTAACGCTGGTACCTGATTCATTTATACAGCTTTTCAGGGGATTTTAGATTTTTTCAAGATTAAATGACAAACCCATTGAAAGTGTTCTATTCAAATGCATCAATAAGGATAAATACACATAAAGAAAACGCTTTAAAAAAAATATTGACAAAATGAAAACGTATACATATAATAAAAGTACAGTATGGTTTCTCTCCACTCCTATCCTACTCAGCTACTTCACTAAAAGTAGCTACCACCCGGGGCTTTACCCGGGTGGTCTTTTTTTGTTTTCCAATACTCCTCTTTACCTTACTCACCTACCCCATATGTAGGTTGATAAAATACATCAATATTTTACCAATTATTTGGTTGTCCCATTAAAACACATTATTATATAATTAATTTTTTCAATAGATAGGGGGCAGGAAATGAATAATAAGTGGAACAAGGCTGTATATAAGATTTGGTCTCCAATTTATGATAACTTTTTCAATTCAGGTAGCTTCCTCAATTCTAGAAAGATCATATTTCAAGAAAAGTCATTTAATAGCGAGCAAAAAATACTTTTTGTAGGTGTAGGAACTGGAGCAGATTTAGAATTAATAAATCACTACGGGCTGGATATTACTGCCATAGATTATTCACCTGAAATGCTTAACAAAGCAAAGGGTAAATTTACCAACAAATCCATAAAATTCTTGGAAATGGACGCTCAACAAATGAATTTTATGGATGAGCAATTTGATATAGTAGTAGGAAGTTTAATTCTCTCAGTAGTACCTAACGCAAATAAATGCTTCGATGAGATGGTGCGGGTTTTGAAAAAAGACGGGGAAATTATTATTTTCGATAAGTTTTCTCCTAAAGGAAAAAAGCCCTCATTATTCAAAAAAACGATAAGGCCCGTTATTAAGGTGTTAGGAACCGATATAGGGTTGAATTTTGAAGAACTGCTTGAAACCCAAAAAACAAAACTGCGGATCAAAGAGGATGCACCTATAATGTTCAACGGTATGTATAGAAAGATAGTAATTACAAAATAACGCGTAGCTCCACTACCTCTTCAAGTAACAAAAAAGCGAGCGAAGAGAACCTTCACCCGCTTTAGATCTTTTCTTACTACTTCACTCCCAGAAAGTGTGGTGCTTTTAAGGCGGTCCATAGCGTAGAGGTTCATTTGAATCTGGAGAAGCGTAGCGTTCGCCTTTGCCGCCGGATTTTCCCATTAAAGAATCTGATCGAAAAAAATCCGGCGGCAAGAGCGATCGTAAGATCAAATGAATCGCGAAGCGGCCTCCTTAACGAACATCTCACTTTCCTTCCTATACCACCACTTTATACCCCATCGAATCCAGCAGAATCTTGGCACGCTCCCAATCCTGCTCTTGACGGAAGGAAAGCCGCATGATGCCTGGGACATCCTCCCGGCTTTCAATGATTTGCATATTGCTCAGATTAATGCTGTGATTACCGAGTTCCATAGCAATTCGCCCGATAATCCCTGGGGTATCCGGTACATCAATATACAGATCAAACGTGGAGACGATGACTCCTTTGCGACGCTCTGGCAGTTCACTGCGGAAGTGCCCAGCTGTCAAAAACTCGTCAGCTATTCCCTCACCGTCTTGTATTCTCAGTAAATGGGTAAAACGCTCAATCTGTTCGTTCCATTCTTCCAACAGGCCTAGTAAAACTTCACGATTGCTCAGTAAGATGTCCCGCCACACAACCGGATCACTAGAGGCTATCCGTGTAATATCACGGAACCCGCCCGCAGCCAATGTACGGTACAACGGATTTTCATCATTGTGCTTTCGCACCTGATTCACCAGCGCCGCTGCAATAATGTGCGGAAGATGGCTAATCGCACCGACAATATCATCATGCATATCAGGTTGGACACGCACAACATGAGCACTAGTATATTTTAATAAACGTTCCAGTGAACTGTATGCTTCCTCAGGCACACCCTCTGCCGGGGAAAGCACATAATATGCGTTTTCAAATAACAATGCGGAAGCTGCCTTTACACCGGAACGCTCCGAACCGGCCATCGGATGACCACCGATAAAGTAAGCGTTGCGCAAAGAAATTTCTGATGCTTTTTTGGCAATTGCCGATTTCGTGCTGCCTACATCAGTAATAATACAACCCGTTTTAAGCGGTAGCTTGCTTAACAGTTCGAGATAATGTTCCAATAAGCCCACAGGTACGCATAAAAAAATAAAATCGGCATCCTCTGCCGCTTCTTCAACCGAAAGAGTCGCGGTGTCCACGACACCACGGCTTAACATCGGTTCCATCAGTTCAGGGAGATGGGCATGGCCGACAACAGTAATATCCGGCTTCCCTTTAAAACAAAGTGCGAGGGACCCACCAATCAGTCCCACGCCGAAAATGGCAATCTTCATCAATTATCAAATCCCATCTGCGGAAATTATAGGCGTACTTTCGCCGCTTCCGCCCCCAGGACCTGTTCCAGCACACGAATAAACAACTCATTTTGCGGCTGTGATCCAACCGACACCCTAATATATGTCGGATATTTATGATGACCTGCGCGAATAATCACACCTTTACGAAGCAACTCCTGGAATACCTCACCGGATGGACGACGTACATCCAGCATAATAAAATTACCATGTGCCGGGAAAGACTCCAGCCCCAGACGCTTGAGTTCATTTTGCAAATAAGCTCTGCCCTCTGCATTACGATCCCGGCATTCTTGAACAAATTCCTGATCTTCCAAGGCAGCAATGGCCGCAGCCTGTGCTACCCGTGATGTATTAAACGGTTCACGAACCTGATTTATCAAGCGAATGATTGACTCAGCTCCCATACCATAACCAATGCGTAGCGAAGCAAGCCCATAGATTTTGGAGAAGGTGCGTAGTACAACCAGGTTTTCATACGCTGGCAACAAACCAATGCCGTCGGGATACGAGCGATCTGTCACAAACTCGGCGTAGGCTTCATCCAGTACAACCATGATATGCTTTGGTACTTGGTCCAAAAACGCAATCAGCTCTGCTTCGGGTACAATCGTGCCCGTCGGGTTATTTGGATTACAGATCCAAATAATTTTTGTACGGTCATTGATGTGGGACAGCATAGCATCCAGATCATGTACACCGTCACGCAAAGGCACCTCAACTGCAACCGCTCCCTCAATTTCCACATTACTTTTGTATACGGAAAATGTCTGATCGGCCATAATGCTTTCTTCCCCGGGAAGGAGAAAAGCACGCGTAATCAACGCAATTATTTCGTCAGATCCGCAGCCATAGATAAACTGTTCTTCTTTTAAACCCGTCCGTTTAGCTAGTGCCTGTGTCAAAGCTACCGCACTTCCGTCAGGATATACACTAATGTTAGCAAACTCCTGCTGAATGGCCTGTAACACTTTGGGAGAGCTACCATACGGATTTTCGTTCGAGGCGAGCTTGATGACTTCATCGAGTCCCAGCTCACGTTTTACGTCTTCAATCGGTTTACCGGGCTGATATACTGGCAAATGTACAATATGCGGTTTAGGTTGCATACCCCTACCTCCTCTATCCAATCAGAACATATTTATTACTTTCTATTTTGACAGCCATTACTGCTTTAATTGTGCCACAAAATTATGAATTTGCAAAAGACCTTCTTGCCTGCGCGCAGAATCATTCAGCAATGGAATGGCTTCTTCCACCTGACGTACAATAGCACTGCCGACCACAACTCCATCGCAAATGTTTGAAAACCGGGCCACCTGCTCTTGAGTAGAGATCCCAAAACCGACCGCTACCGGAATATCCGTATGCCGTTTGACCTGCGCGATAAAACCCTCTATCCCTTCAAAAAAGGAAGCTCTTTCCCCGGTTACACCCAGCGAGGATACACAGTATACAAATCCTCGGGCCTGACGGACAATTCGCTCGATCCGCTGTTCAGAAGTTGGAGCCACCAGAGGAATCAGATGCACACCCACCTCTGCTGCCCGTCCTCCCAGCTCCTCCGCTTCCTCAAGCGGAAGGTCCGGAATAATCAGACCACTGATACCGTGCTCCTGCAAGCCTGCGAAGAAAGCATCCATACCCATCTGTAATACAGGGTTATAATACGTGAACAGAATAAAAGGCAGGCTTGAACCTGCCGCCCTAGCCAGAGAAGCTGTCTCCATGCACGTGCGGATGGAAATTTGCCGTTTCAGTGCACGCTCAGACGCGCGCTGAATTACAGGACCGTCAGCCAATGGGTCGGAATAGGGTACACCCAGTTCCAATATGTCAGCTCCGGCCGACTCTAACTGCCTAATGATCTCTATTGTAGTATCCACATCCGGGTCGCCTACCGTCAGAAAAGGAATTAATGCCGTTTTGCCTTCATTTTTAAGGCGACCAAACGCCTGATCAATTAAATTCATGACGGATTTCCTCCCAAATACTTGATAATGGAGTCCACATCTTTATCCCCGCGTCCAGACAAACAAATAACGATAATATCATCTGCCGTCAACGTAGGTGCCAGCTTGACGACCTGTGCAACTGCATGTGCCGACTCTAATGCAGGAAGTATTCCTTCGGTACGGCAGAGAAGCTGAAGCGCATCCAGCGCTTCCTGATCGGTAATCGGAACATACTTGGCCCGCTCAATATCTTTCAGGTATGAATGCTCCGGTCCAACACCTGGATAATCCAGTCCAGCCGAGATGGAATGCGCAGGCTGCACTTGTCCGTACTCATCCTGAAGCAGATAACTCATAGAGCCTTGGAAGACCCCTTGTGTTCCCTTGGTCATCGTAGCTGCATGGAATTCCGTTTCGACACCTTTTCCAGCGGCCTCCACGCCAATCAAAGCGACACCCTGATCCTCAATAAAAGGATAAAACATGCCGATGGCATTGCTTCCGCCACCGATCGCTGCCACGATGACATCCGGAAGTCTGCCTTCCTTCTCTAGGATCTGGCGACGTGTTTCATCACCAATCACACGCTGGAAGTCCCGCACCATCATCGGATAAGGATGCGGGCCGACAGCTGAACCCAAAATATAGAACGTATCATGGACATGGCTGACCCAGTAACGCAAAGCTTCATTCCCGGCATCCTTAAGTGTACGTGTACCTGATGTCACCGGAATGACCTCTGCACCCAAAAGCTGCATCCGAAAGACGTTCAGCTGCTGGCGCACAGTATCCTCTTCGCCCATAAACACCTTGCATTCCAATCCGAGCAACGCAGCCACAGTCGCTGTCGCGACACCATGCTGTCCCGCGCCTGTTTCAGCAATGACCTTCTGTTTCCCCATACGCTTCGCCAGCAATCCCTGAGCTAATGCATTATTGATTTTGTGGGCACCGGTATGATTTAAATCTTCGCGCTTCAAGTAAATTTTAGCTCCGCCCAAATGCTGACTCAGACGCTCCGCATGATAAAGTGGCGTTTCCCGACCAGAATAGTCCTTTAGGAGCCCGTTCAACTCTGCTTTAAACTCGGGATCATCCGCGTACTTACGGTAGGATTCCTCCAATTCAATCAGTGCGTTCATCAACGTTTCCGGTACAAAACGTCCTCCAAATGTTCCAAAACGTCCGTTGTTATCAGGTAATTGTGTCATGCCTGCTTCACCCTTTCTACGAATGCTGTGATTTTTGCAATGTCCTTGACTCCGTTCGTCTCTACACCGCTGGATACATCCAGCCCATCGGGATGATACTCATGAACTAGCTTTTCCGCATTATCGGCAGTCAGCCCGCCGGCTACAAACAAAGGAATTCCATGTTGATGAGTCCAAGCCTGATAGGCAGGAATTCGATCCCACGCAAACGTTTTTCCGGAGCCGCCACCATACAGGGGATCGTATGTATCCAGCAGTAAAGCGTCAATTGTCCCGACATAGGCATCCAATTCGTCCGCCGAGCGTTCTAGCTGCCCTTGACTGTCCACAGACCATGCCTTGAATACCTGTATACCAAAACGCTCCCTGATCTCCCGACAGCGCTGCGGACTCTCCTGTCCATGCAGCTGTATGACATCCAAGGGTGCTTTCTCCATCACATCATTTAACAGTGCATCACCAGGGTTCACAAATACACCCACGCTGCGCGGTCTGCTGCCTGAGGTCCATTCATCTAATACGCGAAGCAGCTTTCCAGCCTGTACGCCGTCAATCCGGCGCTTGCTGTCAGCAAACACAAAACCTATATAATCGACCGGTAAGTTTACCATAGATTTTAGCACTTCAACGCTTTGAAGTCCACAAATTTTTACGCCCGTTTTGTTCATGCTTTAACCCCGTCCATCAATTCGGCTACAGCCTGTCCTACATCTTCCTTGCGCATCAGATGCTCCCCCACCAAGATACCGTGTGCACCTACCGAATGCAGATAATTAACATCTTCCGGTCCCGCAATTCCGCTCTCACTGATGAACGTAACCCCTTTAGGAATTAGTGAGATCAGCTCCTCTGTCGTCTGGAGACGAGTCTCGAATGTCCGCAGATTTCGGTTATTTACGCCAATTAAGGTTGCTGTCCCCAGCTCCAGCACCGCTTTAAGCTCCTCACTGTCATGCACCTCTACCAACGCGTCCAGCCCGAGGTCCTTGGCAATCTGTAAAAAAGACCCTAATACACGGGGTTCCAGGATAGCGGCAATCAATAGCACCGCATCCGCTCCCAGCAGACGAGCTTCATATATTTGCCGTTCATCAATGATAAAATCCTTTCGCAGCAGCGGAATCTTCACCTGATCGCGAATTTGCTGTAAATATTCAGGGCTCCCCTGAAAATACGTCACATCTGTCAGTACAGAAATGCAATCCGCTCCTGCTCCCTCATATGCACGTGCAATGTCCACCGGATGGAAATCCGGTCGAATCAGCCCTTTGGATGGGGAAGCCTTCTTCACCTCAGCAATCAGTCCGAGCGGACGATTGCGTCTGCTCGCGATCGCATTTTCGAATCCTCTCGTTGCAGGTAAATCAGCAATTAATCGTTCAGCTTTACTTATTTGAAAATGCTCCTTAAGCTGCTCCACTTCTTGTCGCTTCGTCACCACAATTTTGTCAAGATACATATTGATATTCCCCCGTTGCCTGTATTAATTGATCCAGCTTGGAAAGTGCCAGTCCCGAGTCAATGGCTTCTGCCGCTCGTGCTACTCCGTCCGTCAAGGTAGCCGCTGCACCTGATACATAAATGCACGCTCCTGCATTCGCTAACACAACATCCCGATAAGCTCCATGCTCTCCGTTTAAAATTCGTCGTATGATATCTGCGTTAACCTGTGCGTCGCCGCCCAGCACCTGATCAAGAGAATGCGTCTGCAAGCCCAGATCCGACGGATGAAGCTCGAACGTGTGAACCTTGCCGTCCTTCAGTTCGGATACTCGTGTCGCAGCTGAAATACTAATTTCATCTAGCCCATCCAGACTACTGACAACCATGGCCCGTTTGGAGCCGAGCTGGTTCAATACCTCGGCAATGACTTCCGTTTTGTTGGCATCATAAATGCCCAACAGCTGCCGATCCGCACCAGCCGGATTCGTCAAAGGACCTAGCATATTGAATACCGTCCGCACACCCAGCTCGCGGCGCGGCGCGGCGGCATGCTTCATAGACGGATGATACAGCTGTGCGAATAAAAAGCAGATGCCGATTCGGTCCAGACATGACCTAGCCTGATCACTCGTCAAATGAATGTTGACTCCCAATGCCTCCAGGACATCAGCGCTCCCGGCACGGCCACTTGCAGAACGATTGCCATGCTTTGCTACCCGTACAGACACCGAAGCAGCGATGATCGCGGATATCGTGGAAATATTAAACTTGTGAATCCCTGAACCTCCGGTTCCACATGTGTCCAGCAGACGACCGCTGCCTTCTTCAGCTTGCACTGGACTAGCGTAGCTACGCATAGCCTCGGCAAAACCAGTGATTTCATCTACCGTTTCCCCTTTGAGGCGAAGAGCCGTCAGCAGCCCGCCAATTTGCGCCTGTGTAGCACTTCCACTCATAATCTGTTCCATTACGCTACGGGCCTCCGTACGCGAAAGGTGCTGTCCCTCAATGATCCGGCTTAACCCCACTTGCATCATGTCATGTCGTTCCATTGTCGTCTCCTCCTCAAAATCAGATTTTTGTGTGTTACGGAGTGTACAAATAATCCTGGTTGATGACGCTGTTATAGGGCTGTGTCGTTGCCGGGAACATCACTTCTGCCGTACGGATTGCCTTCAGCAATGCCTTCGCTTTGTTCACCGTCTCCTGATACTCGCTTTCCGGAACCGAGTCCCACACAATTCCAGCGCCTGCCTGGACATAGGCCCGGTTCTTTTTAAACACAATCGTGCGAATCGTAATACAAGCGTCCATATTGCCTGAGAAGCCTAAATATCCAATCGCCCCTGCATAGGGTCCGCGTGCTTCCCGCTCCAACTCAGCAATAATCTCCATGGCTCGTAGCTTCGGAGCCCCCGATACGGTGCCGGCTGGCAGACAAGACAGGAAAGCATCGAAAAAATCTTTGTCCTCCCGTAGCTCACCTGACACATTGGATACAATGTGCATGACATGGGAATAGCGTTCAATCTCCATGAACGTATCGCATTTGACTGTGCCAAACTGTGATACACGGCCCAAATCATTTCTTCCCAAATCGACCAGCATCAGATGTTCTGCACGTTCTTTTTCATCGTTTAACAGTTCTTCAGCAAGTGCCGCATCTTCTGTCTCCGTTACCCCACGCGGTCTCGTTCCTGCAATAGGACGGGTTTCTACCCGGCCGTTTTCCACCTTGACGAGTGCCTCAGGCGAGGTGCCTACGATGATCTCGTCATCCATTTTCAAATAATACATATATGGCGACGGGTTCATCGTGCGCAGCACGCGGTATACCTGTAAAGGAGAGGCCTCTGTATCAATGTGAAAACGCTGGGATAGTACAACCTGAAAAATATCACCGGAGCGGATATACTCCTTCGCCTGCTCTACGTTTGATATAAACTGTTCCTTCGTCATATTGGATTGGATCTCACCTAGTTCCACATCATCAGGAATGGAAGCCGATCCTAATCGCTCAGGCGGGGTCTGCTTGCGCAGATACTGCGCCGTTTCCTCCAACCTGCGTTCCACATCAGCATAAGCAGCACGAATGTCCTCATCGCGAAACCCTTCGCCTATATGAACATTGCCGACCAGCAAAATTTGCTGCTTCACATGATCAAAAACAATGACTTGATCGCAGAACATAAAACGAATATCATCCATATTCAAATCATCTACCGAATGCTCTGGCAGCTTTTCATAGTATTGAAGCAAGTCATATCCAAAAAATCCGATAGCCCCGCCTGTAAATGGAGGCATTTCTTTCAGTTTCGGACTACGGTATTTACGAAGCAATGCTTTGAGCGCTTCAATCGGCTTGTCGTTTAATATTTGCCGTTTACCGTGTTGTTCCAATATCAAACGTCCTTTTTTACCCGAGACCATTAGAAACGGATCTGTACCGATGAATGAATGTCGCGCCCACTGTTGGCCTCCCTCTACACTCTCTAGCAGAAAGGCACGGTCCCGCTCGGCATACCGACGGAAAATCCGAATCGGCGTCTCCATATCAGCCAGCACTTTTTTGTACACAGGAATCAGGTTAAATTCATTCGCCATCGTTATCACTTGCTCCACATGCGGCGTTAACATGAGATCACTTCCTTTCCAAATTGGCGCAGAACCAAAGGAGAGAATATAAAAAAGCCTCTACCGGTAAGGTAGAGGCTGTCAGTTATTGAAATTATAAGAATGCTCCATATGTAAATGACTACAGCAAATAGATAAGTATACACTCATCCCTTTTGTCTAACCGCGCAGGTTGCCTCAAATAAGCTTCTCTGTAGAAGAATATCTCTTCATAGACAAAAGCTTACCTGCTACCGCCGGTCTCTGTAATCTCATATGGAATTGACTAAGGCTGCACTCTTCTCATCTCAACTCTGTCTCTGGCTAACTCTACTCTACTTAACTCTGCTACACACACTATATCTCATGGAATGTTACTTTGGCAACCATCAACTTTAAAAACGGGCACTTATTTCCCTTGGGAAGCCAGATCCGGTCTTAACGCCTGTGCTCCGTTCAAATATACATGTTTAATTTCCCGCTGGGATTTATCGGTGTTCACCTGTACCATCAAACGGATGCACTTGGGTAAACTGCCTGCCACAGGAATTTCTAATGCACACATGAGCGGAACCATATCCCAGCCATCAAGCTGACGAATGGCCTTGGCTGGAAAGGCAGTATCCAGGTCATGGGTCACCGTAATCCATACGTTACTAATATCCTCCGGCTGAATTTCATTGTAGGATACAATTTCCTCCAGTAGTTGGCATGTTGCTTCCAAAATTTCGTTTTCTTCATTATTCACTACGGTCGTCGCGCCACGAATTCCCCGATTGTACATCGTTACGCCCCCTCTTTTAACTGTTCAATAACTTGTCGGATGCAAGAGACGGAAATATCCTTCACAACCTCCACGTGCCCGATGCTACGTGGGACGACAAAAGTAATGCTACCTTCTTTGAACTTTTTGTCATGCATCATCGCGTCCAGCAGCCGATCTGTATCGAGATGTGACGGAAGGGAGGTCGGTAGCCGTAGCGAAGACAACATCTCCTTCGTTTCATCTACCAAAGAAGGAGCTGCCCCCAGCTTCACGCCCAAAAGTGCGGAGCCGACCATACCAATAGAAATGGCTTCCCCGTGTAAAAACTCACCGTATCCCGCAATGGCTTCAATTGCATGACCAATCGTATGACCTAGGTTTAGAATAGCGCGCAAATCATTTTCTCGTTCATCGCGCGACACCACTTCAGCTTTTACGGAACATCCCTTTTCCAGACCGTACTCCAGAGCTGTCGCATCCAGCGCAAGTAAATCAGTCGCATGGTCACGGCACCACTGGGCGAAATCAGCATCCCAGATCAAGCCATGCTTGATCATTTCAGCAAGCCCCGCAGATACCTCACGAGGAGGTAATGTTGACAACGTATCTACGTCATATAACACAAGTTCCGGTTGGTGGAAGGCTCCTATCATATTTTTCGCCAAAGGATGATTAATGCCAACCTTACCGCCCACGCTGCTGTCATGGGCAAGGATCGTAGTGGGGATCTGTACAAACTTGACACCTCTCATATAAGAAGCCGCCACAAATCCAGCCAAATCGCCCACCACACCACCACCAAGTGCAATAACGGCTGAATTGCGATCCAAGCCGCCCTCAATGGCTGCTGTTATGACCTGCTCAAATACAGCAAGCGACTTGGAGGTTTCACCTGGTTTAACGACAAAGGACACTGTCTTGTAGCCAGATGCCTGAAGATTGCTCTCCAATGTTGCCAAGTAGAATCCCGCTACATTTTCGTCAGAAACAATCAACAACGGGCTTTTTTGCGCAATTCCTCGTTCCTTCAACAACTCTCCGGCTCGATGTAACAGCCCTCGTCCGATATGAATAGGATAAGAACGTTCCCCAAGCTGTACCGTCAGCGTACTCATCTTAGTACCGCCCCAGTTGTTCTTCGTAGGATGCAATATTCGCGCGAATCTCTTCAATCGAATCCCCGCCGAATTTTTCTAGCAAAGCTTTCGCAATCTCCCAAGCTACCACATGCTCCATAACTACGCTAGCCGCGGGTACTGCACATGCATCTGAACGCTCAACCTGTGCAGTGAACGCTTCCTTTGTATCAATGTCGACGCTTTGCAGAGGCTTGTAGAGTGTAGGGATCGGCTTCATTACGCCACGAACCACAACTGGCATTCCATTCGTCATGCCACCCTCAAAACCACCCAAACGATTGGTACGACGGTGATATCCACGTTCCTCATCATATAGGATCTCGTCATGCACCTGTGAACCGCGCAATTCACCTGCTTCAAAGCCAATGCCGATTTCCACGCCTTTAAATGCATTAATCGACATGACGCCTTGTGCGATACGTGCATCCAGTTTCCGATCATACTGTACATGACTGCCCAGACCAATCGGAACACCTTCTACAATACATTCCACTACCCCACCGACTGAATCACCTTCTTGCTTGATCAGATCAATGTATGCTTCCATTTTCTTTTCGGTTTCTGGATCGGTTACTCTCACCGAGGAGGCTTCTGTCACGGCAATCAGCTCATCAATCGGCAAATCACGGTAAGGAGCTTCGATTTCCCCAATACGGATGACCTGACCTGCCACCTTGATTCCGAACTCAGCCAGCAATTGACGGGCCAAACCGCCGCATGCCACACGAATTGCTGTTTCGCGTGCACTGGAGCGCTCCAGCACGTTACGAAGATCCTTCAGGTTGTATTTCATTCCGCCATTCAAATCCGCATGACCCGGACGTGGTCGGTGAACCCGACGTTTTTCTTCATCACTGCCTTCAATAGGCTCAATATTCATAATGTTCTGCCAGTGCTTCCAATCGTTATTTTCCACAACCAGCGCAATCGGTGCACCCGTGGTGTAGCCGTGACGTACGCCTCCGGCAATTTTCGCCGTATCTTTTTCAATCTGCATACGCCGACCCCGTCCATATCCTTTCTGACGACGGTGCAGCTGAAAATTCAATTCCTCAAAATCCAATTTTAAATTGCTCGGCATACCCTCTACAATGGCAGTTAGCTGGGGACCATGCGTTTCCCCCGCGGTTAAATAACGTAAACTCATGACGCGTTCCCCCTTTAAACTGTTAAACTGTGCATCGCTAAAATCTTTAACTGTGCTTCATTATAGTATACGCACCTTTCTTTGACAAGAAAAGCCACGTGTATGCAGATAAACAAAAACACGCCTCTTAGCCAAAGGGGCTAAAGGACGTGCTTTGCTGATAAGCCAACCATCAATTACTCAAAGATATAAATAAGTTCCTACAAAACTTTGGATGATATACGCAGGCTTATGCTTTTTTGCGATAAAAAAAGGTTTCCGTCGATTCCAGACCATATTGGTTAGGAGAAAAGATTTGCTCTGTGCTACCGACAAATAACACACCGCCGGGACGAAGACTGGCTGCAAACTTTTGATACAACGTATGTTTGGCCTCTTCTGTAAAATAAATCATTACATTTCGACAGATGATGAGATCATAGCCATCCTCAAACCGATCCAGCAGCAAGTTTTGCTTTTGAAATTTCACGGCTTGTTTTAAACGGTCATCAATTCGATACATCGCACCATCCGGCTTGAAATATTTGCTAGCTACCTGCTCAGGTACATCCTTGAGCGAACGCTCCAAATATTTACCTTCCTTGGCTTTTGCCAATGCACCATCATCAATGTCGGAAGCTGTAATGGAGCAATTTCCTAAAATCCCTTTACCGTCGAGAACCATAGCCAAGCTATAAGGCTCTTCACCAGTCGAGCAGGCCGCACTCCACAGCTTAAGCTTCTGCTTTCCCACAAGCAGTTGTGGCAAGATTGTATCCCGCAGCACTTCCCACCGATTGGGATTTCGCCAAAATTCCGAAACATTGATCGTCATCCGATCCAGAAATTCATAGAATAGAGGTTTTTCCTTCATCATGGCATCATAAAAAGAAACAAAACTGGGAAACCCGTTTTTGTTGCGAAGCGTAGTTAACCGCCTTTTCATCTGTGCTTCTTTGTATTGTGCAAGATCAATACCTGTGCTGTCCTTGATTTTGCGGATAAACGCTGTGTAATCGGGGTCCGTCTGACCCAGTTCCATATCCGTCATGCTACCATCCTTCTTCATACGTAATTAAACTTATACCCAGGTCGCCACACTTTTTTCATACCGAACGGATTCTTCCGGCAGGAAAAAATTTGCAATCTCGCGCTCTGCGCTCTCCGGTGAATCTGAACCATGAATGAGGTTAAACGGTGTATGTGCTGCAAAGTCTCCACGAATTGTGCCCGGAAGAGCTTCGGTTACTTGTGTTTTACCAATCAACAAGCGGGAGAGCGTAACGATGTTATCCCCTTCCCATACCATAGCAAACACAGGGCCTGATGTGATAAAGCCTACAAGCTCTTCAAAAAAAGGCTTGCCCACATGCTCTGCATAATGCCGTTCCGCCTGTTCTCTTGATACTTGCACAAGCTTGCCAGCCGCCATTTTGAAGCCTTTGTCTTCCAGACGACTGATGATACGTCCAATCAGTCCACGTTGTACACCATCCGGTTTAACCATCAAAAAAGTACGATCCATCGGCTCACTCCCAATCCAATCTAATGTATTTATACAGTACTAAACTGTATTGTAACAGAAAGCTTGGAAACGGTTAAAGCATTTTGTCACAGCAAACCCAAAACACAACTTTAGTAGGAGCGGCGTGTTACAAAATGAGCAATATCGCGTAGCGTCTTTTTTGTTTTGACATCCGGTAGTAAGTCCAGCGCGTTTAGCGCTTTATTAATATATCGGTCGGCGAGAATTTCAGCTTTAGCGATTCCTTCACTTTTTTTGATCATATCCACCGCTTTGCGTGCATCTCCTTGCCCATCCCCATCCTGAATGCGGCGGATTTCAGCCAGTAGATCTGCACGCAGCTCAGGCTGTTCGAGCGCATAAATCACTGGAAGCGTAATATTCCCCTGTCTCATATCGCTGCCCGGCGGCTTGCCAATCTTTTTTTCCGTGCCACACAGATCGAGCAGATCATCCTGAATTTGAAAAGCCATACCTACGTTATAGCCATAGCTGTACAGCAGGGAATTGATACCTTCCCGTGCCCCTGCAGCCATAGCTCCCAACTGGCAGCTAACCGCAATCAACAATGCTGTTTTGCGACGTATGCGAAGCAAATAATTACGCACACTCTGATCCACATTAAAAAAATCACGAATCTGTTCCATTTCACCAATGGACATCTGCACCAGCGCTTTAGACAGAACCCGGTGAATGTCGGGATTCGGCAGTCCAGCAGCAATAGACAGCGCACGTGCATATATGTAGTCTCCGGTGTACATAGCCACCCGATTGTCCCATTTGGACTTCACCGTGGGTTGACCGCGTCTCATTTCCGCATCGTCAATCACATCGTCGTGAACGAGAGAGGCAGAATGAATCAGTTCTAGAGGTACCGCTATACGCTTGAGCTTGTCCAGATCATATTCTCCAAACTTGCCTCCCAGCAATACAAATACGGGACGCAAACGCTTGCCCCCTGCTTTAAGCAGATGAAGCGACGTATCATTAATCAACGGCTCCGTACTGTCGATACTGCGGTACAACTCTTCTTCTATAAAGTTCATATCCTTCTTTAATAAACCAAACAAATCCAATCGTTTCATTCTTTCACCCGTGTCAGCGTATTGTCACTCCAGAGAAGCGGCTTCACTCGTCGGTCAAGCAGCCCCAGTTCATGCGCATACTGAAAATAAAGCTCTAAACCTTGTTGTTGCTTCTCTCCAAAATCATAACACAGATTAGTAAAGTAGCGCTCCCAATAATCTCGCAGACCTCCAATTTCCTCGCATGCTTCAGAAATAACAGGCGTCAGGTCCGACAGACTACGCTGCTTGCTTGCGCGGAACGCACTCGCAATTTCAGCCACCGCGGCAGGATTCTGAGCAGCAACAGCACGTCGTACTGCCCATACAGCAAAAGTCATACTGTAGCCCGTCCAGCGCTTCCACTCTTCTCCGAGGTCCGTAACATACAGATCTTCACTTCGCCAAGATGCCTTAATCGCGTGATCTCCAATCAATAGCCCTGCATCTGCCTGTTCCAGCATCAAGTCAAGATCCGGTTCACAGTCAAAATAGGAAGGATGGCCTTCCCATGCCTTTTGCATCAAAATTTTCAACAAATTCACGGATGTAGCAGACGTATTCGTAAGTGCAATGGTTCCGTTTTTGATTTCGTCCAGCGGCTTGCGTGAAAATAGTAAAATGGATTGCACAGGACCATCTGCACTGACGGATAAATCTGGCAACAATAGCATTTCCTCAGCACCCGATGCATACGCAAAGGAGGACATCGCACTGATATCCAAACTCCCAGTCAGCATACCTCGATTCAATTCAGCCGGAACTTTAGATACCATCTCCGCCGAATGGAGAAGCTTAGAAGGATTAAAAAAATGAAAAATAGGCCAAGCGTTTGTATATTTAATTTTTCCGATTGTGATTGTCTTGGTGTCCGGTGTCGGCATCGGAATCCCCCCATCTCGTAAACAGTTGATGTTCTATACGCAAGCTGTCCAATACTTTGCCTACGAGGAACAGCACAATATCATCCAGCGTCTTGGGATGAAAGTAAAAAGCCGGCATAGCCGGAATCATTTTGACGCCGAGTCTCGCAAGCTTAAGCATGTTTTCCAAATGAATGGCATGTAGAGGCGTCTCACGAGGCACAAGGATCAGCGGCCGACCTTCCTTCATCATCACGTCCGCTGCCCTCGCCATGAGATTATCGGACGAACCGTGTGCTACTGCTGACAACGTCCCCATCGAGCATGGCATGATAATCATCGCATCCACCAAATAAGAGCCGCTCGCAATCGAAGCTCCAATATCTGTGAACGGATGGTATACAAGAGAACCGGGACGGCCTCCGAATTGTTCATTCAAAGCCCCTTCCCGGTCAGTCACATTCCAGCCCAACTCCTCTTTCAACACCCGCCAGCCAGCATTGGAAACGATCAGGTGAACTGTGTATTGCAAGTCCAGCAGAGTCTCTACCAGTCGCACACCATAAATGCTTCCGCTCGCGCCTGTAATGCCAATAACGATTCGTTTGCCTTGATGTCCGCTCACCTGATTATTCATTAGTACTGACGCACCACCAAATCAATCAGTGTAAAGGCAAATACGACAGTGCTAAGTACACCGTTCATAGTAAAGAATGCCGTCTGCAATCGACTCAAATCTTTTGGAGATACGATATAGTGTTCATAAAATAAAATAATGTACGAAATAATCATGCCCGCCAGATACCACCAGCTTAAATCTGCAATAAAGAACAATACAATAAATCCGATTGCCGTAATGACGTGGAATGCCCGAGCGATGTTCAACGCACCTGCTACACCAAAACGGGCAGGAATAGAATAAACTCCTTCGTTTTGGTCAAAATCTATATCCTGACAAGCATAAATTACATCAAATCCCGCCGTCCAAAATGCAATCGTGAGATATAGTACGATAGCGGTCAAATCTATTTGTCCCGTTACTGCAACCCACGCGCCGAGTGGCGCCAAACCAATGGTCAGACCAAGTACAATATGGCAAAGCCAAGTGAAACGCTTGGTGTAAGAATAAAAAACGAGCATAAAAAAGGCCAGCGGGAACAGCTTGAACGCCAGCGGACTTAACTTGAATGATGCCCAGAATAACAACACCAAACTGACGATAATGAAAATCACCACTTCGCTCGATTTGAGCAACCCCGCCGGGATAGCGCGTCCTGCTGTGCGCGGATTTTTCCCGTCAATCACCCGGTCAATCATACGATTGAAGCCAAAAGCCGCGCTACGTGCGCCAACCATAGCTAGCAGGATCCAGCCGATCTGCGGCCAGGAGGGAAGGTTGCCTGTCACGATAACAGACCCCAATACAGCCCCCATGAATGCAAATGGGAGCGCAAATAACGTATGTTCAATTTTAATCATTTCCAAAAAAATAGCAATTTTCTTAAACATGCTGACTCTCCTTGATTCCAATGTGCAATGCCGCAATGCCTCCGGTGAGAGAATGAGCCTGAACATCCTTCAATCCGACTTCACGGAAGATGCCAGCCAACTCATCCCTTCCTGGAAAAAGCGCCAACGAATCAGGGAGCCATTTATACTGCTCATAACGTTTGGCGAACAATTTGCCGAGCATGGGCAAGATGTGTTGAAAATATGTGTAGTAAATTCCCTTGAACGGCTGCCAAGTAGGTTTGGACAATTCCAGACATACGACCTGCCCGCCAGGTTTGACGACTCGTTGCATCTCCTGTAACACGTGGCGCAGATCAGGCACGTTGCGCAGACCGAAACCAATCGTCGCATAATCAAATGAATTATCTTCAAAAGGTAGTTCCATCGCGTTGCCCTGAACAAGCTTAATTTGCTTTTCACGGGATTCTGATGTAATCTTACGCTCGCCAACATTGAGCATGTTCTGACTAAAATCGAGTCCTACGATGTGACCACTTTCACTTGCTCGTGCCATCGCAAGCGTCCAATCACATGTACCACAGCAAAGATCAATTGCCGTATCGCCGCGATGCATGTTCATTTTTTTCATCGTAAATTTCCGCCAAGCCTTATGTCTGCGAAAGCTCAGTATATCGTTCATCAAATCGTATTTACCTGCTATGCTTTCAAACACACCATGAACGAATTGCTCTTTCGGCTTGGTGTCGCTTGATCCCATCACGTTCACCTAACCTTCCCTCACAACTGGGTGCGGACTATTTAGCAGCTTCTGGAAAGGCTCAAGCATGCGTTCAAATTCCTCGATCCCTGTATTTTGATCATCTGACAGGATATGCCTGATGTGTGTAACAGCCGTGCGAAGCTTGTCCAGTATCGCATCCTCGGCTTTGTATTTCAGAACAAGCTTACGCCATGCTTCAGTGTCAGTACCACTCCCTGAAAGCAATGCCTGCTCGTTCCGGTCCCCGTTACCATAAATATGCCAGAACATATATCCGAAACGGGACTTGTCCGGTTCTGCCCGCTTGCCCCATTCCTCCACCAAGGTATCACAGAGAGCAAATTTGTTGAGAAGCTGCTTCCAAATTTCCTGATCCTGTTCTGCTACAAGTGAAGTGAATGATAAAAAAAGCTCCTTTTTGAAACGAACCATCTGAGTTAAATACTGAGTTGCATCCAATCGGAATTGCTTCATTCCCCAGTACAGACTCATTTTCCCTGCGTTCACTTCACATACAGCATCACTCAGCTTCGAAATGGCCGTGATGCGGCCTGCCAGTGCAAGCAGTTGATAAAAACGACTGCTAAAATAGTCCCCTGCTAACACTTTCAGCTGTCTGGAACGCATCTCCTCCGGGCTCCGTATACCGGATAAAGTATCAATCATATCATGCGTATCCAGCCCCATCTGCACAAGTGAGGTTACCAATGCGTACAGTTCGTCCTCACTGGCATGCAGCTCCTGCGCATTCCGGTTCAAAAACACAAACATCAAACGGGTACGGCTGTCAGGAAAAGCCGGCATTTCCGTATGTTGTTGAATCATGTCGTATTCCACATATTTCCTTGCTAATTGGGGTACGCGATACGGTTTCATCCTAAGCCTCCGAGACATGACTTTCTGCTATACTCAAATAATTGCAATGCCTTATATTATATCACAATTTAAAATGATTCGCGACTAAAGTACTGTAGGTCCACCGGCAGAAACATCTAATCTGTATATACACCGTTAAACCTGTTTTGCCACATGGGCGTTACTGTAATGCGGAAACGGGATTTCAATTCCTCTGGCAATTCCGCGCCTTCCCGGCTTCTCAGCTGTTCCAATGCCTCGTTCGTCCACTCGTTCCGGCGTATATCTGATGCAAGCAGCAAATGACGTTCTCCTGACCATTCGTCCTGCGTCACCACCCGAAGCAGCAATTGCCGTACATTCGTCGTTCCGTAAAAGCTAAAAGCGGCAAGCTCCGCCATGTTTTGATAAATCTCTAGTGGGGCAGTTTCTTCCTTTGACAGCTTGACATCCAGGGTCAGGACTGAATGTTCCCAGCTTGCGCTTGCAATCGGTGTGGTCAACGGCAGCTCGTTCAGCGTATCCACCAGATTGTCATCCGACAGCAGCACCCGTTGCTGAGGCGAAATCGTCGCCTGTGTCTCACGAACTGCTGCGGTTCCTGAGTCCAGCACCTGTAAGGACGGTAGCAACACAGCTGCTGCGATGGTTATGAGAATGGAGCCACCGAATACAATCCAAGGTTTCATCAGAGCCTCCCCTGACCTCTACCTCATAATGTGGGTTTGCTACGGTAAAGGTCCTCACTCTCATTCTACAACAAAAAAAAGCAGGCTATGCCTGCATTTTAATCCTCCGTATCTACTACCCCGTGCTTAGTCATCACAACGGCTTTGCCTCGAATTTTAATAGCAGAAGTATGATCCGTAAATTGGACGATCAGTACCTCGCCCTTGTCCAATTTTTCTGAATGATGCAAGCGTGTATCCTGACCTCTAGTCAGACCAAAAACCTGACATCCGTTGCTTTTCGCTTTAATTACGACGTACTCACTGCTACCCGTCACGTTATCTTCCATGTCCTTTTCCTCCCTGAGAGCCGAAGCTATACTTTTTATGATGGAGATTCAAGCTAGTTTTGTCAACTACATGCTTCCCGAGCTACCTGCAACAATTAGCGTGTCCCGAGCCATACTATCCGTGCAGTCCCATCCATTAAAGAAAGGAACGGATCTGATGAAAAACTATCTTCCCGTCAATCTCAGCCCTGCCCAAATCGAACGGCTTCAACAGCTAGAGCATGAATTTGCTGAGCTAACGGGTGAACCCCTGGTGCTGATCGCTTATGCCTCGCGAAACGCCAGAACAGCTTCCTCTTCTTCAGACCATAGCACATCTACCACGAAGTAAACAGGGCAAAAAGAAAAGGCCGTGAATCAAATTCACGGTCTTTTCAGCGCATTGGGAATATGTAAGAAATCTTATTTAATTCCGTCTTTGAGCGCTTTACCCGGTTTAAATGCCGGAATTTTGCTCGCAGGGATTTCGATTTCTTCTCCTGTTTGCGGGTTACGTCCTTTACGTGCGGAACGTTCACGAACCTCAAAGTTCCCAAAACCTACCAGCTGCACCTTATCTCCGCTTTGCAGCGCTCCAGAGATCGCCTCAAATACTGCATCGATTGCTTTGGTTACGTCCTTTTTGGACAATTCAGTGCTTTCAGAAACCTGATTGATCAAATCCGTTTTATTCATAATATTCACCTCCCAATTCAAGTGTAGTCCAGCATTAAGGTTATCGGTGTTAATGACCGATATGAGGTCGCCTGTATAAAATAACCCGGGCGGCGTACTGCCTTCCATAATGTTATCATCTGTTTCCGTTTCGTCGTTAAATATACATAGAATATACCTAACCTCCGCAATATAGGCCGAAACTGGCGTTTTATGGCACCCTTCTTGCGTGGAACAAGGTTTATAGTAATACAGTCCACAGACAATTTCAAGTACGACGACGGTTTAACACGTAGAAAGTAACGGCCAGCGCAAGTACCAGCACTACTCCTTTGACAATATCATGGGCAAAATATTGCACATTCATCATCGTTAGTCCATTAACCAACACACCGATCAATACCGCACCAATAAATGTACCAATGACATTGGGTTTACCAGCACCAAAGACCGAAAAACCGACGAATACTGCAGCTACCGCCTCCATGAGCAAAGGAGAACCCGCGTCAATTTGGCCTGAGCCTACTCGCGAGGCATACAAAATTCCGGCAATCGCCGCAAATACGCCTGAAGCAACATAGGCCAGAGTACGGACTTTTTTTACCCGTATGCCCGACAGACGAGCAGCTTCCTCATTTCCACCCGTTACATACATTTGACGCCCATGCTTTGTATAGGTCAAGAAAACATGCACCGCCGCCACAGCCAGTAACAGTAAAATAACCGAAATCGGGATACCCAACCATTTACCTTGCCCCAGCAAAAGAAATGCAGGAGATATCTCCCCCGGCGCCTTGCTGCCATCGGGAAACTGCATATGATTGTATATGGTATAGCCCTGAGCGTACGTTTTGTGAATCCCGCTTACAATATACATGATTGCAAGGGTTGCGAGCAAATCAGGAATACGCAATTTAATGATCAATAATGAATTTAACAGTCCTACCAAAGCGCCGACAATCAGAGACACAATAATGACCACCGCAACAGGCTGCTCATACCAGACCATCAAAGAAGCTGAAACGACCGTTGTCAAAGATACTGTAGCTCCCACCGACAGGTCAAAACCGTCCACGATAAGGGACAACGTCACACCAATGGCAATGAAAGTAACAATGGCAATCGAACCTAGAATATCCATTAAATTATCATAAGTCCAGAAATAAGGTAATGTAGATGAAAAAAACGCCAATACACCTATAATGACAACTACGGCACCGTAACGAAATGACACGTTTAACCATTTTTCCTTCATGAATGCACCTCTTCACCGCCGCTGGCATACAACAGAAGCTGTTCCTGTTCCACTTCGCCCCGCGCAAATTCCTTTATAATTTTGCCATCATACATCACTGCAATCCGATCACCAATGCCAATCCCTTCAGCAAATTCACAGGTTAGATAGATGATCGCTTTTCCTTGCTCCGCCAACTGGCCAATGATACGGAAAATATCACTTTTTGCCCCTATATCCACACCCTTGGTTGGCTCGTCAAAAACAAATACATCCGCTCCCGAATGCAGCCATTTGCCAATCGCAACTTTTTGCTGATTCCCGCCACTCAAATATTTAACATTCTGGCGGAGTGACGGCGTCTTAATACCGAGAGAGGCGACAATCCCATTACCGTTATTTCGTTCTTTACGCCGACTGATGAAACCAAGGACACTCAGCTTCCCCAATAGCGGAAGGCTGAGGTTTCTTTCTACACTCTCCTCAATCAACACCCCCTGCTTACGTCGCTCCTCGGGTATGGACACAATTCCTCGAGCTATCGCATCCGCTGGCTCTCTCAATCGAATGGAGCGACCTTTAAAGGTCAGTTCTCCCTTATCCGGCTTGTCTGCTCCTGTAAGAAGCCGTGACAGCTCTGTCTTGCCTGCACCAACCAAACCCACTATAGAGAGAATTTCACCACGTCGGGCCTGTAAATCAACGCCGTGCACTCGTAATCCTTTGTGAAGCCCTTTTGCTTCCAATATCGTTTCACCAATCGGTACCTCTGTTTTTGGGAATTCCTCTTCAAATGTTTTTCCAAGCATATGCGTAACGATGTCGCCTACACTTAAATCAGAAGCAGGTCCCGTGAACACGCGCTCGCCATCACGCATCACCGTAACACGGTCACTGTGTTCGATAACCTCCGGCAATCGGTGTGTGATGAGAATACATGCAACTCCCTCATCCTTGAGTGTATGGATTGTACGGAACAAACGTCGCGTTTCTTCTTCGCTGAGCGGCGCCGTAGGCTCATCAAAAATGATGGTATTTGCTTGCTGTGTCAGAATACGTGCGATAAGTACAAGTTGTTTTTCTGCCAATGTCAGTTCAGACACATATCGTCGAACGTCAATATCTACCTCTAGACGTGCTAATGCCTCACGCGCTCGTCTGCGCATAGCCCCCGGCGCAGCCCACCATCGACCATCAGGTGCAGACAAATCGTCCATTACAATGTTTTCAGCGACGGTTAACTGAGGCACAAGCGCTGAATCAACCTCCTGATACACACAGTGGATTCCCGCCCTTTTGGCCTCCCAGGGTGAACTAATGTTTAGTTCCTTGCCACCAACTACGATAACTCCCTGATCGGAACGATACGCACCGGACAAAATCTTCATCAATGTGCTTTTCCCTGCCCCGTTGGCGCCCAGCAGAGCGTGAATTTCGCCACCCTGCACCGTAAAATCCACGGCTCGCAGCGCATCTACACCAGCAAACTGTTTGCTGATTTTCTTCATCTCCAATGTATATACTTGTGAACTCATGGTGCCCCCTCACGCCTGCTTATGATAAAAGCGCGCCGAAGCGCGCCTTTTGCATGATGCAAACTTTTTATTTGGACGTTTCATATTCCTTCATCCAATCCTTATAGCCCTGCTCACTTTGGCCCCATCCCTCCACATATTGGGACAGCTCGGATGTGGAAATTTGCTTATCTGGCAGCGCTTCGCGTTGCACATATACAGCCTTCAGTACAACTTTCTCCTCCGGATTATCCCCATGCAACTTCTGATATGCATAGCGCACTTGTACGCGCCCGATATCTGTTGGATCTACGGCTGCCGAGGCCACCCAAGGATTTTTCGGGTCCTGGATCATTTGCAAGTCCTCGTCGCTCATGTCAATGCCGTAGACTTTAATTTCCGTACGTCCCGCTTGTTGGATGGCACGGGCTGCACCTTTGGCAAACTCATCCCACGCCGCCCAGACGGCTGTAATTTCGCCCTTAGGATATTGCTTTAATACAGCTTCCATTTTGGCTTGCGTATCCAACGCAGGATTCTGAGCCGAACCAAAAGTCGCAATTTCTTTAATATCTGGATTGGATTTCAAAAATGCACCATAAGCAACCTGACGACGTTCCATCGGTGCAAATCCGGCAACCCATACTTTCACAATGTTGCCTTTGCCACCGATATCCTTTTTCATTTGCTCCAGCGTCAGCTCAGCCATGCTTTGGTCATCCTGTGAGAGCACTACCGCACCCGGAACATTGACGGCAGCATCAAACACGATAACCGGAATATTGCGGGAAATTGCCTTTTTCAGCCCTGTCTCCAGCAATGCATCACCGTGATCAGTCAAAATGACATCAAATTGCTGGTTAATCGCACTATCAAGCAGAGAAGCCATTTTAGCCTTATCGTTATCTGCCACAAACTTAGTCAGCGCACCGCCAAATTTCTTAACTTCCTCTTCCACACCTTGAACATATTGTTGCGAAAATGTGCCCGTGTTAAACTCCATGATCAACGCAACCCGTTTACCCTTTAGATTTAAATTGTCCGTTTTTCCGTTTGTTGTATTCGATCCTGCAGTGCTTGTCCCTTGAGTGCCGCTCTCTGTCTTCGGCACGCCGCATGCAGTAACCAGCAAAACCAGCACCAGTAGCATGATAGCCCCTAGCCCTAGCTTTTTGTTTCTTTGGAGCTCTTTTTGGATATTCATGATTTCATTTCCCCCTCGTTCAATCCACAAAATGATTCAAATTTGATACTTAATATATCGCTTTAAACCAAGTATGTAAATAGGTTTTATGAAATATAGAAAAAATTCCGACTACATATGACAAAATACGACAATTCCACAAAAAAATTAAACAACCGCCCCCGATTGAATAACGGGGAACGGTTGCTGCATAGAGGTGTCTTTTTAGTTCTCTACTTGACAGGGTACGCCACAGGGTCGATTTTTGCTTATGCTTAAAATGTGAACATCATGAGCGGAGACTAGCCTGGAGATACAATCTCCTTGTCATTTTCAATATGAGGACGCTCCCATCTAACTTATTTGGAGCACTGCTTTACCAGAAAACTTCCGATCTATCAGTTGTTGGGTAATAGTTCCAATTTCCTTCCACGATGCCTCCACTTCGATCCTTGGTACTAACTGGCCTTTTGAAACAAGCTCACCTAGTAATTTCAGATCTTCCGCTGGCGAATAGCGATTTATCTCCTCTCCTAGAAAGAAGCTATACAAGGTCCTACCCCCTAAGCCTCTGATATTAATCGTTGCGTAAGGTGAGGACGAATGTCCCATAGATACACATATCCCCTTTGGCACAAGCTGAGGTAGTAATGAAGCTAGCGTATCACCACCTACTGAATCCAAAATTAGATGATAAGGTCCAAATGTATCAACCGATAAAATCGCCGTATCTCCAACGACAACCTCATTAGCACCAGCCTCTTGAACAAGTAGAGCTTTTTCCTTGGTTCTGGCTACCCCTACTGTAAAAGCTCCTGATTGCGCTGCTAGCTGGTGTGCAAAAATCCCCACTCCGCCAGTCGAGCCAGTTACCAATATCCGCTTACCGAGCAGCATTCCTCCTTTTCTAAGCGTATAGAGCGCTGACAGACCGGCTACCGGTAAAGTAGCAGCCTGGGCGAAGGTAATATCATCGGGAAATTCAGCCAGTAATGAAGTAGGGGCAGCAACTTGTTCGGCCCATGCTCCCATTTGGAGAAGGCCTACCACACGGCTTCCTTGTTTCGGACCCGTGCCATCTTTGGCCTGCTCGATGACGATCCCAGCAAAATCCCAGCCTGGTCTGATCTGTCTTCCATTATTCCTTGCATCTACAACTTCACCCCGATTAAGAGAGAAGGCCTGTACTTGAACGATCGCTTCCCAAGGCTGGGCCTGTGGGGCGGCTACTTCCTTTATCGCGAAAAATCCTGAAGCAAACGGATCTGTTACAATTGCACGAACCATACGATCTCCTCCATGATTATCATTGAGAACCTCTTGTAAATAGCTCACCTTTTTCACAATGTAGTATACTGTAGGGAATCATCTGCACCAAGTGTAGAACTACACCTCATTATGAAAAGGATTGAAAAAGGATGACCATGCACAAGGACGAGGACTTCCAATATAAAACATTAAAAATCGTATTGGGAGAGATTGAAGCTGTTCGCATGAAACGTCAACGGGAATATACTGAGCTATCTCACCCGTTATTGAAACGATTTACTCAGCAGGAGCTTAATGATGAGGCATGTCCTACGTATAAAAATCTATTGGTTGGACGGTCTCGTCGAATACCGGATCGGCAAACGATGATCCATATTGCTGAGTATCTGGAGTGCACTTCAGATGAGCGCAATGATCTTCTCCTCGCCGCTGATTATCTTCCGATCCATTACGAATTGGAGGGACGGTCTCTGGAGCTGGCTCTGGAGCAAGCGCAGCAGATCATGAGTAATTTGCCATTTCCGGCAATGATCGTTACTCATACCTTAGATATCAAGGGGTTAAATGAGCCGTTTCGCCATTTATTTGATATCCCCTCCGATTCTTTTATGAATGGAAAACTGAATAAAGTTGATTTTCATTTTAACTCCGATTTTTCCATTCGTCCCCGTTCTACCTTCGATGCTGAGTCGTTCGAAGAGTGGGAGTCTCATGCTATTTACGGGATACAAGCTTTCAAAAGATATAACATGTTTTCCCGATACGACCATTGGTATAAAAAGTTAATTGACAGATTTCGAAAATACGACGATCTTAATAAATATTGGAGTATGCAGCCAAAGGACTCATCAAATGAAGTTGAGCACTCTAAAATCATTTTGGCCAGAATGGGAGCCATGGCCGATTTAGCCCCCATTCGCTACAAGCAAATTCATCTTTCTGTAAGCAGCCACATGTATCCTGGAATTGAAGTGTACTTACCGATTGACGAACCTGGACGCAGAGTATTTGAATATTTGGGGTGTCCTGCCGAATGCCAGAACAACGCTTTTAATAAATAGCCAGTCAATTGCTATATCGATTATAAGAATCGTTCATTGCAAATTAAATAAGCCTCGGTGCTACGTTGAAAGAGACCAAATATGAAAATGACTACCAGGGTAATCACGTTGTGAAACTCATTAATCGGATTGTTACATTTGAACCTAAATCCCGCTAGGAGAAACGAAATGCTCAATAAAAACAGAGGTAGTCTAGGACTTTATTTTCTCGTCCATGGCTACCCCTGTCTGGTTTTAGAGGTCAGTCTAATATTTTGTTTTTGCGAACCATAGAGAGCCAATTGCTCTCCACGGTATTTCTCTTATACATTTTTTTGGGTGTGGCTTAGCCTTAAAGAATAATAGCAATGAGACCGCCGGAGCCTTCATTAATGATACGACCCAGCGTTTCCTGCAGCTTATAGCGTGCATTGTCCGGCATCATAGCGATTTTACCCTGAATGCCTTCCCGTACAATGGAATGCAGCGAACGTCCGAAAATATCTGACTCCCAAATTTTGATTGGGTCATTCTCAAAATCCTGCATCAGATAGCGCATAAGCTCCTCACTTTGCTTCTCTGTTCCGATAATCGGAGCAAATTCCGATTCCACATCCACACGGATCATGTGTATGGAAGGTGCTGTTGCCTTGAGCCGCACACCAAACCTTGTGCCCTGACGAATCAACTGCGGATCGTCTAGTGCCATTTCGGACAATGACGGCGCTGCAATGCCATATCCCGTTGTCTTGACCATTTCCAGCGCCTCGGCGAAGCGGTCGTACTCCCGTTTGGCATGGGCAAAATCCTGCATCATTTGCAGCAAATGATCCTTGCCGCGAATCTCTACCCCGACGACTTCGACCAAAATCTGGTCATATAGCTCATCGGGAGCATACAGATCAATTTCAGCTACGCCCTGCCCCATATTCATCCCGCTCAATCCGGCCCTGTCGATGAATTCATATTCCATAAACTGGCCAACCACTCGATCTACATCACGCAGACGTCGAATATCTTTAACCGTATCGCGAACGGAATTTTCATAATTGCTACGCAGCCAGTGCTCTTCGTTCAGTACCATGACCCAGCTCGGCAGGTTTACATTCACCTCATGCACCGGAAATTCATACAATACTTCACGAAGTACGCCTGTAACATCATCTTCCGTCATAGTCGCCGCGCTGAGTGTCATAACTGGTATATCGTACTTGGCAGCCAGCTCACTGCGAAGCTGGAGTGTTTCATCACTGCGCGGATGCGTGGAGTTGATAACCAAAACAAATGGCTTGCCAACTTCCTTCAACTCCTCAATGACGCGTTCCTCCGACTCTACATAAGAGCTGCGCGGGATTTCCGCAATCGTGCCGTCTGTAGTGACTACCACACCGAGCGTCGAATGCTCCTGAATAACCTTGCGTGTACCAATCTCCGCCGCTTCCTGAAAAGGAATGGGTTCTTCGAACCATGGTGTGGAAATCATCCTCGGACCATTTTCATCCTCGTACCCTTTTGCTCCTTCTACTGCATATCCTACACAGTCAACCAGACGCACATTCACGTCCAGTCCTTCCGTTACTTTGATCTGGACGGCATTATTCGGTACGAATTTAGGCTCCGTCGTCATGATCGTCTTGCCTGCCGCACTCTGCGGCAACTCGTCTACGGCGCGGGCACGGTCCGCCTCACTTGTAATGTTCGGCAGAACAATCGTCTCCATAAACCGCTTGATAAACGTTGATTTTCCTGTTCGGACTGCGCCGACGACCCCAAGATAAATGTCTCCTCCGGTGCGTTCGGCAATGTCTTTAAAAATGTCCACTTTCTCCAATGAAATCCCCTCCTCAAAAGTCTCCGAAGGAAAAATGCTTAAAGAGCATCCGCTTCGTGTTCAACCAACTGCTTGATCCCAGATGCGGCAGAACAGCCTTTAAAATGCCCGGAAGTCGTCCGCCGCCGAGATTCAGGAGACTGATGGAATCGGCGAAACGGCGTAAACTCGTACATGCATTTGGACTGATACCATCATATGTATCCCCTCCGTAAAATATGTTTAGTTTTTTAAAAAATAGATTACGACACAGCGATCATTGCAGAAACGATATTTTACGTTTGGGTCCACTCACCTAATATATGCGGGGCAAGACTCTCCCATGACTTCGTCGCTAGACTAAATAAAAAAAGGATGTTTCTCCTGACCGTTTAGAGTCGTCGGAAACCATCCTTTTTTTATTCTCCTGACATAATCGGCATTACCACAGTTCATCATCCATCGCCTGACGCTCCAGTTGCCGCCTGATAGCCGCCTTGAGCTTATCCTCCGGTATGGTTACCTCCATATCGCCTTGGACACGGGCCTGGCAGGATAAGCGTATTCCTTCATCCAGTAAAGGTCCCAGCTTCCGCTGCTCTGCATCGCTGGGTTGACCTGCCAATTCAGCCCATTCCGGTGATATTTGTACTTTACACATCAGACAGGCTGCTTTTCCGTCACAACGAGTGGGAATATATACGCCCGCTTTACGAGCAGCCTGAAGCAATGACGTACCCTGACCGACCTGTACGCGCCTGCCTGACGGCTTAAACGTAATCTGCACATTCATGAACGGTCCTCCAGTCGTCTTTCTCCTAATACACACAGCTTATACTTCATTGCCCTACTGGATGACAGAGTGCAACTCTGGCCAAGGCAGAAGTTCTGCAAGCTTGTCCAATTGCTCCTCATTAAAAATATTACTGACTAGTAACTGCTTCAGTACAATTATATGACGTCGCGGGTCGCGCTTCATGACATCTGCAATCGCTTTGTACCGGTCGGGTCGATTTCGCAATATATTGAATAAAAGTTCATGACTGAGCGGCATCAGACGCAGTGAAGCACTCCCCAGCTCAAGCTGAACACCAGTCGACCAAAGTAGTCGCTCGATCTCTAAGCGGTATAACGCTCCGCCACATAATACCTCAAATCCTCCCACCAACTCGACTGGAAATCCCTCCAGATCATAGTGGCTCAGCAATGAAACGTAAGAGCCGCTACGGTCAACCTGCTGTCGATCTATACTCATACCCAGGGGGTGCGAATGAAGCTGCTTTGCGGCATGAATATCCGCATAAATATCAATGTCCCGAGGCAGGCGATCCAGTTCAACTTCTTGCACAAGTAGTGAACAGCTCCCGCCCAGCATCCACGGAACCGACACTGTTGACCAGCTCTCTGCCAAGCTACTCAGCGCAACTGCCAGATTGTGAGGAAGCCTGTCTACTAACACTGATGATATTGCCTCCTTCAACATTATTGCCTCCTTTTCCGTCTTTCCTTCCGTTTCCTGATGGGCATCATTATAACATGTTCGACAGGGCAGTTCGATATTTTGTGTACTGAAAAAGAGGTTACCTACTCCAAAATACAAAAAAAACCGCGAACCTTCCCGGTTCACGGTGAATAATACTAACTGGCGTGCGACCAGCGGTCTATTTTTTCATCATCATTTTCATCAACGCTTCCATATTGGAAGGATTCATTCCGCTCTTTTTGACGGCACCAACAATATCCCTTACTGTATCTTCCGACACCGGAATGTTGGCCATCGCAGACACCTGCTTGATAAGCTGACGCAGTTGCGCTTCGCTTTGAAGCGTGTCCGCCTTTACCGTGCCTGCCAGCTTTTTCACTGCATTTTCGGATATGTTTTTGCCGCCTTTTTTGTTAATGGCCTTCAATGCATCTTTCGGAAAGTTTTTATTCACAATCTCCCCTCCTCCGCCATTGCTCAACTCAGTCTATGAGTGGCAGAGACAAAAGGTGATTAAGCATACATAAGACATGCCAAACGCCTAACTAAAAAAGGCTATCTCATTATAGAAAAAATCTACCATGAGACAGCCTTTATATTATTAAAGCTCATCCGAGCCCTTAAGAATGCCATTGCTCCCAAGTTTGAAGTGGCATGACTTCCATCTCGGTCTTAGGATCGCGACCCATCAGCGCCTCAACGGCCTTACGGACATCACGTCCTTCAAACAGTACTCCATACAGCACCTCTGTAATAGGCATCTGAACACCTAATTTTTGAGAGATGGCGTATGCCGCTTTTGTCGTTCGAATACCTTCTACGACCATGCCCATAGATTCCAGCACAGCATCAAGCTGTTGGCCCTGTCCCAATAGTGACCCTGCACGCCAGTTGCGACTGTGACGACTCGTTGCAGTGACCACTAGATCGCCAATACCAGCCAGGCCGGCAAAGGTTAGTGGGTTAGCGCCCATCTCAACTCCGGCACGGGTAATTTCAGCCAATCCACGGGTCAATAAAGCCGCTTTGGCATTATCACCGAAACCAAGTCCATCTGACATTCCCGCACCCAATGCGATAATGTTTTTTAGCGCCCCGGACAGTTCCACGCCGAGCAAATCACGGTTTGTATAGACGCGGAAATAGGAGTTCATAAACAGCCCCTGTGCGGCTTGTGCAGCCTTCTCATTGGAGGAAGCTACAACGACCGTTGTAGGACATTTCCTCACCACTTCTTCCGCATGACTCGGACCAGACAGCACAGCAATATCACCCTCAGCGACTTCCAGTTCTTCCGAGATCACCGTGGACATACGTTTAAGCGTTTCAGTTTCAAAACCTTTAATGGCATGCACTACCAGCATATCCTTGCTAAAATGAGCTTTCAGACTACGTGCCACCTGACGAGCAGCAGCCGAAGGAGATACGATAATCACTGCTTTAGCACCAGATACCGCAGTCTGCATATCAGTTGTAGCTGAAATGCGGTCAGACAAAATGGAGCCTGGTAAATAATGCTCATTCGTATGCTTCTCATTGATTTCAGCTGCTTGCTGCTCGTTTCTCGTCCAGACAGAGACATCGTTGTTATTGGCCGCAAGAACGGAAGCCAGGGCTGTTCCCCAACTCCCCGCGACCAGCACAGCTATTTTCTCAGACAAGACGATCTCCTCCTTTGGAGCCAAGCTTGTTCTCATTCCCACGTACCAGCTTGACTATGTTGGTACGGTGTCTCCACACAGCGAACAGACAAATGATTAGAGCCGTCCAGAATAACGGCCATGCATAACCAAGAACGAGTAATATCCAGGGAGTCAAAATGACAAATATGAGCGATCCCAAGGATACGTAACGCGTCATTACGATTGCAAGTATCGCAATGATTCCGGCATATAGTGCGGGCAGTAAGGCAAGCGATGCCAATACACCAATAGCAGTCGCAATACCTTTTCCTCCACGGAAGTGAAAATATATCGGCCAGTTATGGCCCGCAATCGCTGCAATGCCGCACAAACCCGATACCCAGGATGATTCTCCACCTAACCAGTGCCCTATTAGCACTGCAATAACCCCTTTAAGTACGTCCAGCAGCAGTACCAGAATAGCTGGGCCTTTTCCAAGCACACGCAGCGTATTCGTCGCACCGGCATTGCCGCTTCCATGCTGGCGAATGTCGATTCCTTTTAATTTTCCATACAGCAAACTAAAGCTGACAGAGCCAAGCAAGTAACTGAGTACGATGGCAACGATTTGTAAAATCAACCTATTCGCTCCTAACTTTCGTCAGACTTGCGCCGTGTAAAGATACGAATTGGAGTTCCTTCAAAATTGAAGGCGGCGCGAATTTTGTTCTCCAGATAACGCTCATACGAGAAGTGCATTATTTCTGGATCGTTTACGAATACAACCATCGTAGGCGGCTTAACAGCAACCTGGGTCACATAGTTAATACGCAGACGACGTCCCTTGTCTGTTGGTGGAGGATTGATGGCAACCGCGTCGGAAATTACATCATTCAGCAAATGTGTCTGAATACGCAATACATGCTGCTGTGCCACATGCTGTACAACAGGAAGCAGCTTTTGCAGGCGTTGTTTCGTTTTTGCAGACAAGAACACAATCGGAGCATATGTCATAAACAGAAAGTGATCGCGAATTTTCGTTTCAAACTGGTGCATCGTTTTATCGTCCTTGTCCACGACATCCCATTTGTTAACGACAAACAGTGACGCTTTACCCGCTTCATAAGCATAGCCCGCAATGTGCTTATCCTGCTCAATAATGCCTTCCTCGCCGTTAATAACGACCAGTACAACATCTGCACGCTCAATGGCACGCATGGCACGCATTACACTATATTTTTCGGTCGTTTCATATACTTTGCCACGTTTACGCATACCTGCCGTATCAATCAGCACATACTTTTGACCGTCTTTTTCAAAAGGTGTATCAATTGCATCACGCGTCGTGCCCGCAATGTCACTAACGATAACCCGTTCTTCTCCCAGAATGGCGTTAACCAGTGAAGATTTACCTACATTCGGGCGGCCGATCAAGGCAACACGAATAACGTCTTCATCATAGTGATCTTCTTCCAGCTCAGGCAAATTGGACGTAATGGCATCTAGCAGGTCGCCTATCCCTGTTCCATGACTACCAGAAACAGCAATTGGATCACCAAATCCATAAGAATAAAACTCATAAATCAGATCGGCGCGACTGAGGTTGTCCACCTTATTGACAGCTACGATGATCGGTTTACCCGAACGATATAACATTTGAGCTACCTCTTCATCTGACTGTGTAATTCCTGCT
Source organism: Paenibacillus sp. FSL H8-0168 (assembly GCF_038592955.1). Lineage (NCBI taxonomy): Bacteria > Bacillati > Bacillota > Bacilli > Caryophanales > Paenibacillaceae > Paenibacillus > Paenibacillus sp. FSL H8-0168. The sequence continues at coordinate 3,428,829 of NZ_CP151948.1, forward strand.
TTCGCATCACTCATGAATACAATTACATCTGCTTCTTCTATTGCAAGTTCGGCCTGCATACGGATGGATTTTAAAATGACATCCTCACCATCAATCTCAATGCCGCCGGTGTCAATAATACTGAAGGATTTACCATTCCACTCCGATATACCGTATATACGGTCACGAGTGATTCCGGGTTTATCTTCCACGATGGACAAACGATCCCCGATAATCCGATTAAAAATAGTGGACTTACCCACATTCGGACGACCAACGATAGCCACAACGGGTCTTGCCATAAATTCACTCCTCCTGTCAATTCTTCCGCTATCATCATAGCAAAAAACATACCTATTGGCGATATGGTCACGTAACAACAATCGGCGAACCCTCTGGGTCCGCCGATGGTGTACGTTATGCTTATTATAAAATGTATTGATTTAAACTCATTTAAATTTGTTCAGCTTATCGCCAAAACGCTCGCCGAGCGTAATGCTCAGACCGGAATTATTGAGGGAAACGTTAGGATTATTCAGTTCCTCACGAGGTGCACGAGATGCACGTGGTGCTCTCTCTGCTTTAGGAGCAGCTTCAGGAGCTTCCTCAGTTTCTTTAATGCTCAGGCTAACACGTTTTTCGGAAGGATTCATTTCAAGAATTTTAACTTTCACTTCTTGTCCTTCTTCCAGAACTTCTTGTGGAGTTCCAATGTGTTTGTGGGAAATTTGGGAAATATGAACCAAACCTTCCACGCCAGGAGCGATTTCAACGAATGCACCGAAGTTAACCAGACGTTTTACAACACCTGTTACGATGTCATTGTTGTTGAATTGTCCAGCAGCCGATTCCCAAGGACCAGGCTGTGCAGCTTTCATGCTCAGGCTGATTTTCCCTTTTTCAGGATCTACTTTCAAGACTTTCACTTTCACTTGATCTCCTTCAGAAACTGCATCAGAAGGCTTATCGACATGAGTCCAAGCAATTTCAGATACGTGAACCAGACCGTCCACGCCGCCAACATCTACGAAAGCACCGAACTGAGTAAGACGTTGAACCGTACCTACGATTTCTTGGCCTTCTTTCAGCTCAGCCATTACTTTAAGCTTGTTGGCTTCGAATTCTGCTTCCAGAACGTCTTTTTGAGAAAGGATCACTTTGTTATTTTCACGATCCAGTTCTTTTACAACAACACGCAATGTGCGGCCTTTGTAATCACTGAAATCTTCAACGAAGTGGCGTTCTACCATGGATGCAGGGATGAATCCGCGCAGACCCACGTCTACCACGATGCCGCCTTTAACGACATCATTCACAACAACTTCAAATACTTCTTTGCTTTCGTACAGTTGCTCCAACTTTTCCCAAGCATTTTCACTGTCGATTGCACGTTTGGACAGAACAAGTTTTTCCTTGCCATCGTCAATGCTGATAATTCTAGCTTCAACCTCTTGGCCTACTTGTACTGCTTCTTCTGCGTTATCCAAACCAGAAGACAACTCGCGAATTGGAATAACTCCATCGTATTTATATCCAATGCTTACTACCGCTTGGTTATCTTCCAATTTCACGATTGTACCCTTAACGGTGTCACCTTTTTTCAGGGAGACGATTTGATCGAGCTCGTCTTGATTTGCCGCTTCAGCAGCTTCTTGATTTTTAATTTCTTCCGACATGTCAATACCCTCCTCAATTCAAAAAAAACCATTTATTTAAACCTGCGCATGGCAGAGTTCAAAACATAAATAAACTTTTGTTCTAGTTTTCCGAGCTTAGACACAATTCATGCAAGCCTTTCAGTTATTCGTAGGCTTACCCGTTTCCTTCATCGTGCGAATACGAGACATAATTGCTTCTGTTGCAAGTTCAAGCGGATCTCCTTCGATATCGGCACCCTTTTGGTAAGCGTCCAAATTGACAGGTTTACCGTATAACACTTTCGTTTTACGGAAAAGCTTGTAATCACCAATAATGGCGACCGGAACGGCAGCCGCTCCACTGCGTAGCGCAAAGCTTGCAGCACCCTTTTTACCGATTCCCCCAGCTCCTCTGGAGCCTTCGGGAAAGATCCCCATAACCTTACCATCACGCAAAATGTTCAATGCCAGCTTAATGGATTCCTTACTTACACCGCCGCGTTTGACTGGAAAAGCTCCCAGTTTCCCAATTAGTGGACCCAGTACAGGAACATTAAACAGCTCGGCTTTTGCCATAAAGTGAACCTTTCGCTTCAGCAAAATACCGACTGTAGGAGGGTCAAGATTACTAATATGATTAGAACACAACAGCACTCCGCCCTCGGCAGGAACATTTTCCCTACCTACCGCCTCAAGTCTAAACAGAACGCGGTAAATAAGACGCAAAATACTGGCGCATACAGTATATATCATTGGCTGATCTCTCCATCCTTCTCCGTTAAGCAATAAGATACGATCGTATCAACGACATCCTGAATGCCCATATGGGTCGTATCGAGCACGATGGCGTCCTCACTGCAACGAAGCGGGGATACCTCCCTCTCCTCGTCAAGCTTGTCACGTGCCGCAATGTCACGTTCCAGTTGCTCCAGAGTGATATCATCAGTTTCGCTCAGTTCTTTAAAACGGCGGGAGGCACGTTCCTGAACACTTGCGGTCATGAACACCTTGACTTCCGCATCGGGAAGTACAGTTGTTCCAATATCGCGACCATCCATAACGACACCCTTGCGTGCAGCCATCTCACGCTGGTTTTCAGTCAAACGTGTACGTAAACCAGCAATACTTGAATACTGTGACACGTTGCTAGTCACTTCCATCGAACGGATCACAGTGGTTACATCTTCCCCGTTACAATAAACCTTTTGGCCTGTGGGGTCCGGTACTAATTCAATCACCAGCTCAGGTACATGTTGAAGCACTTTTTGTACATCTTCTGCAGGAATTTCCTTACGCATCATGTACCAGGTTGCTGCTCGGTACATGGCTCCGGTATCTACATATACATAAGAAAGTGCTTTCGCCACCAGGCGGGCCACTGTACTTTTCCCTGCACCAGCAGGTCCATCAATGGCTACATTTATTTTGTTACTTGAAGATACATGTTGCCTTGCCAACAGGGAATTCCTCCTAACCTAACCTCAAGAAAAAAGCAGGCATTGCCTGCGACGTGAAAATTATACCACACATTTATAGGCGATGCAAAATAAGCGACAGGTTTACTAAAAAAGAAAAATTTCGGATGATTAAGATTTCCCCCGGAATTCCAGCTGTCTTTCAAAACAATATTTAATCAGTTTTTGGCGCTCCTGATCAGCGATTTCCTCATATTTCAGCATAATGAGTTTGCGACCGTTCTCCATCTGCTGAATGCGCACAATTTCAGATTGGAACGGAACATGCTCCTGAGTACCGTTTTTATATGGAACTAAAATCCAGCAAGACAATGATTCTCCTTCTTCAAGATGATGAGTTCCCTGGGTGTGAAAAGAAACACCCCCGCCTCCTACATCATGTGTCTCTGCTACAAACCTGGACTCGTTCGCACCATGCTTTACTGCAATTTCCAAGTTGGCCTTAACCCGAAGAAAGTTGCGGCGCTGAATTTTGCTGATGCTGTCTGGAGCAGGTTTGTGGATACGAACCATCCGGAGGATATCCTCTTTAAAACCCGTAACGTGGGTATTAAAATAATTTTTAATCCCACCCTCGCTCATAAAAAATATAGACAGTTCTTCCCCTAGAAACAATTTTTTCAAATGCCCACTTGTTTGTGACATAGGAATTTCAATTAAGAAGTTCTGTGACTCCTCTTCTACAATACGAGACTTAAATTCAAAAATCTCGTCCTTATGGTCAGTACCAGCCACTTGTATGTATAACACATCATTAATTTTGGGAAACAAATGATCCACCATCCTTGTCCATTAAAAGCTCTAATTAAGGTATATAATACCACGACTTTGTGCCTATATTAAGCATTATATTTGTTCGATCTATGACTAAAGCACAAAAAACCTCCTTCATGAAGGAGGTTTAGAGTGACTATTGATTCATTTTCATGTAATCAACTACGCATTACTTGCAGTAACCTGAGGTTCATCTGAATCTTTAACCTCTTCAATCGTTTCTTCCATCCCCGTATTGGCGTTAATGTATATCCGGTAGACGGAACCATTGATTTTACCACCAAATTCATAACAAAGAACTTCATTCGAAAGTTCATTTTCAATTAATGCTTTACGGTGGTAAGTTTCACGAAATTCAGGATTCAATTTTGCTCGTGCTGCATTCAAATTCAATTTCGCTTGCGGAATGCGGCGGAGATGACTATGCTCATACACATAATCACTGGATTGAAAACCGATCACTTGTCCGTTATCAAGGCCTGATCTGACTGTGATTTTTTCTGGATAGATAATCACGTCCCCTTGTTGGCTCGCAAATGTAATATTAGCTAAATTCCCGCTTTCATCATACGCAACTGGCTTCATTCCTTTGTAACCTTTTTGTTCAAGGTATTCACTAGCATAGCGAATCGCTTCATTACGTGTTGCTTTTTTAGGACCTACTGCCCTCATGTCATGATAAGAAATAAGCTTGCCGCCTTTTTTCGTGAAATCCATACTGGCCACGGGTTGCTTCTTATTTAGCAGGGTAGCTGTATAAGATGCCCATTCCGTTCCTTTACCGTTTTCGTTCACACGGATCTGACTTTCCGGTTTTCCTGTAAATTCAGCGGCATTTCGTTTAATTTGTTCTGCATTCACTGCCGGGAGACTCAATTTTTTCACAGAGCGTTTATCATAGATGCTGGCTACAGACGGTCCCCAATCCAGCTCCTTGTAGTTTTCCACCTTTTTGTCCACGGTTTTAAAGCCATCAATAATGGTATTGTCCTTCGGCCCAGTTTGCGAACCTGCCGCCATATCTACATCCATCCATCGCAAATTTTTGCTAAGGACCTTTTGCTGCACTTCCTGCATGTTTTTCGAAATTTCTTTGGAATTGTTATATAGCGTTTTCAGGTTCGAAATTTCTTTCTCGTTTAAAGGCTCGTGATCCAGATCACGGACAGCGGTCTGATACGAAAACGCGGATAGATGTGACAGTAAATCCTTGGCATGATTAAAAGGCATTACATTCAGAGGCAACTGATTAACCTCATTTTGGGCCTCACTTGCAATCCTCCACACGTTCATCAAACATTTGCGGTGCATCGCGTGTGAAGTATTATGGACAGCAACCGCGTTCCCGAGTTGAGAATGCAGCTGATCCATATGAAACGACAAATCGTGAAACGCACGCTGGTATTGATTTTCCGCTTTTATCGACATGCTATTTGCCTGAAGAGACACCTCTTTTCTCATCTGGCTTTGCTGATAACCCCACACAAATGCTCCTATCATCATCAGGGTAACCACCGGGAACAATACGGCACTAAGTCGCTTATACATATTGGGAGTCTCCTTTCTTCAAGTACACTACCGATAGTGTGACAAGAAGAATGCTCTCTTATGCATGGTTTTCCATGACTTCAACAATAAACTCACAGTTATCGCAAATGCAGCGTTTAAAGCCGGTCTGAATCTGTCCTTGCTCTATACGTCCTCTCAGCACAAAACGTTCCCCACATCTTTTACAATGAATTCTTACTTTTATACGCAAAAAAAAGACACCTCTTTCTCTAACAGGTTTGTCAGATCAGTGTGTCCCATTTCGTTACATATTAACCTTTTCTTCCCGTTTTAACAAACGAAAAGGAGAACGGTTATTAGCTCGACTGATCTTCGCCATTCCTCCATACCATAGAAATGCCATAAGTGGAATGATAAACCAGATCCAGTCATGTGAAAATTTCGTTAAAATCAAATCGTATACTCCGTGCCAGAACCATGGAAGCACCAATGACAGCAGCAACATGTATTTGCTCCTCAAGCCCTCTGAAAACTTGGCCTTCCCCATGTAGTAGCCCATCATTACGCCAAACATCGCATGACCGGATACCGGTAGCAATGATCTCATCAGCATCAAGCTAATCGAAGCATGACCCGCCCAGGCATATAACAGATTTTCAACCGTTGCAAATCCGAGTGAGACTGCGGCCGCATACAAAATACCATCATAAGGCTCGTCGAACTCGGTATGATTATAGATGATGTGATACAACAGAAACCATTTAAAAAACTCTTCCACTCCGGCTGAAATGCCGAACACCTGGATTAACGTGTGATCCCCTAGCCAAAGCAGCAGCCCGCGTTGAAAAATCATGACAGGAAGAACCACCAAAAAGCCGAGCAAAAACACTCTAATAACCATGTGCAGTGGCTCCGAATCATACCTGTCCTTCAAGTAAAAATACATCAATAAGGCGAGACCCGGCGCTGTGGCTGCCGCTAAAACCGAAAACAGAAGCACCGATCATCCCTCCATAAAAATGAGTCGGCCCTGCTTTCAGCGCAGAGCCGACAAATTCACTTCGATATCACTTTCGATAAAACGAATCAAGAACGGCTGTCAAAATGAGTGCAGATGACAGCAACTGCCTGCTCAGGAATGACCAGTTTGCCGTACTCTTCCAACATAGCTGGTGTAACGGATGAGCCTTCTCCAAATTCAGCAAGAACAGCGATTAAAGCCGCAAGCTTGGACTCCTCTACTTCTTCTGGTTCCAAGTGCAGAATCCATTTTCCTCTATAATGATACAGCTTACCTGCTTCCGTAGTGTTACTACGAAGCATATGAGCCGCTTCTATGAGTACTTCGAAATCGCTAAACGCGTAAACGATGGAATCGCTATGCTCCAGCGTGACTTCCATTTCGTAGACTTCCTCTGGAAGCTCCTCATCGGGACCCGAACCATACTGTTGATGGTCGTATTTTCCCCGGGTGACGATAACAACCATTCCTTGAGCAGGAAGCGCAAAGACTTCGACAGCTAACGGTCCCGTGGCGTCGAAGCCCAGTTCGCTGTATGCCTGATCCATCATTTCGGTAAACAGCTCATGAACTCTTGGAATTTCTTGCCACATATCGTCTTTTTGAATACCGCGTTCGCTCAAATCGTCAAAGGTAAGGAAAATCCGTATCTTGTCCTGACTTAATCTTTCTATTTTCATACTGGACCCTCCTCCTGGCAGCCGAGTGTTATTAACAGATTATGATGCAATTATGATGCCTGTGATGAAAATGGTTCTATGTAATCATGTTATCATTTTATAATCGTAAATGCACGCAATAAAAAGATAAAAAAAAGAATCATTTGAACGGCTTTTACAAAAAAGCCGCAAAATGATTCGGAATAAAGGTTTCTGGTTTACAATCCCGGTACGGCTGTATGAGTTTCTTTCAAAATTTGCTCGACCTCACGTTTAACATCGGGACTTGTGCTGATGAAGTCTTTAATCAACTTCATATTTTCTTCTTTGTTCTTGGCAGTATGGGCGTTATGAGCGGTTTTATCTGTTTGTGAATGATGGTCTTGATCCTTATGGGTGTCTTCTTTATTGAGCGTTATCTCGCCCATTCCGGGGAATGCCGCGTCCATCATTTTAGTACGGGCTTTCTGCACTAAATTGCCGCTTTTTTTCCCACCCATGTCCATAGATAAGCCCAACATGTCGCGGTTGCGGGAGATCAAAGAGCTTGCTACAGCGCCCAAGACGATTCCCAGGAAAAATGAAGATGTTTTCACAATTAGAACCTCCCTTTGTGGTAGAATCAAGCATAGTGTTCGTCAGTAGTGACAAACTCATACGGTATAAAATACAGGAAGGTGAGATGAAATAATGGGTACAAAAACAGCAGCCATTTTGTTCACAGCATGTCTGCTGCTTAGTGCTTGCACTGCAACCAAGCCGGAATCTGCGGCAACAAGCAACCAGCAGGATTCGGTAGCGTCTGACTCAGGTAACAGCGCCAAAGATCAGAGCAGCGTCTCTTCCCCAAAAAGCAGCAGTAAGCAAGCAGGCAGTGATGATCATAATTCAGCGGGTAAAACCAATGCACAAAATGATAAAACCAGCGAAAGCAACGAAACAGGAGCTGCGACATCTGCAACTACCAATAACAAAATGTATCACTTGAACAAAGCCTACAATGTAATTCCTAACCAACAAGGCACCGAAAAAAAAGTCGTGTTACTGACCTTTGATGATGGTCCTAAGGAAGTAGCCATGATCAACAAAATCATAGATGTATTGGATAAACACAAAGCGAAAGCGATTTTCTTCGTAAACGGTTACCGTGTAAAAGAGCATCCTGAGTTGCTTAAGCTTATCCATGACCGTGGACAGCCCATCGGCAACCATAGCTGGGATCACATCGTGCTGAAGAATAAATCTGAGCTTGAGGTCAAAAAACAGATTGAATCGGTACAAAAAGTTGTTAAGGACATTACAGGACAAGCCCCCGTATTCTTCCGTCCCCCTCATGGTGCCGCCGGAGACGTAGGTCGCAAGGTCGCTAAGGAAAACGGTCTCCTATACATGACATGGTCCGTCGGTTCTCTGGACTGGACAATGAAAAAGAATCAGCCTAATAAAACGGAGGCACTTCTCAAAAACGTAACGGAACAACTTCATCCAGGCAGCAATATTTTGATGCATGAACTGCCATGGACAGCTGAGGCTCTGGACAGTCTATTGACACGCCTCGAGCAAAAGGGTTACCAATTTGTTGATCCTCAAAGCATTGAGGTTCCTGCCAGCAAATAGACACTTGCGTATACTCAGTCTTAACTGTAGATGATGCAATAAAGGCCTCCACTCTCCGCTATTCATGCGGAGATGGAGGCCTTTTTACCGTATCATTACGCGCCTTGACCTAAGCACAGACGTCCATACTTACTTTATATTACCAAAGCATTTCACTGATGGGTGGTGCACCCTTGATGCCCCACCACAGTAACGCTGCAGTAATCAGCACAAAAAGAGTACTCAAAAAATTTAAAAACCACTTGCTTACCCGAATACGGCGGGACGGAAACATTTCTGCCCGCGTTCGGTACTCACTGGCAGGAGTATCATCCTCCATCGTCACAGCAACTTCTGGTACAGCGGCAACGTGAGCCAATTCTGGCACGGGCCGTGAAGCACGGGAGCGAACTGGTTTAGATTTTGACCTGTCCTCCTCCTTGCCTTTGCGACCATTTCGACGGCTACCATAGGTCTGCACTCTGCTAAGTTCCTGATTCATTCTTCATACCTCCGAAAACGTAACGCTAAGCCAGATATAAGGTCAATCACAAAATGACAAATGATCGGTGCCCACAGACTACCGGTCTGCACATATATGTAGCCCAATCCATAACTGCTAAGAAAAACCCAGCCAGTGGGAATCCAATGCCGTAAATACCGGATATGAATCACCGCAAACAAAATGCTTGTCCAATAAGGACCAAAGCTGTACTGAATTGCACCTCTGAACAAGAGTTCCTCACAGATAGAGACGATAGCTGCTATACAAATAATATGCCAAACCGGACGATTTTGAAACAGCATTTGGTTAATACCACCGTCATCCATAGCATCCTCAGGCATAATCCGGGATAGCAACAGATCCACAAGTAACATAGCGGCGGCCAATCCCAATCCCCACCATAAGACGTGCAGAGTGTTCGGCAATGCAAATAGTTCTAACACATTTCTTTTCTGAAAAAATATCCAGATTGCGCCAATCAGCAGGGTCAGCCCCTGAGTTAGATACAAATTGTAAAGCAGCAAGCGGTCGTTCAATTCATGAATTTGCGCTCTTTTCCATTTCACTTTAAGCTTTTTCATAGTTAGTTAGTCCTCTGCATAGTCTTCTTTAGCATCATAGCCAAAAAGTCGGGCGGATTCAAGAAGACTTAAATCTTAATTTTCCGCATTCTGTAGCTATATATCTAGACGGCTATCCACACATGTCGCATGTCCTATTGACATGCCCATGTAAGCCATGATACATTATGAAAAAATTATTAGCGACAACAACAATGATGGAGAAAAGGTATTGATTTCGTCCTCAGAGAACCGGTGCTTGGGTGGAAGCCGGTGACGAAGTAACTACTTTCAGCGCTCCTGAGTTATTGCACCGAGGTCTGTGGAATACTTCCCGGCATTAGATGCAATCGGCAGAAAACCGTTATCCTTTCGGTCATTTATGACCGCTGAAGGCAGTCCATTGCGAAATGGCTGCGAATTAGGGTGGTACCACGATAACTCTCGTCCCTTACTATGGAGATAGTATGTGATTCGGGGGTTTTTTTGATGCCCGAAAACCGCAAAGCGCCTCCGCGTAAGACTTTTGATCGTCAGTTTGGTGCATAATACTATTTTATCCCTTTTCTGCGTCAATGCGTTATCACACTAGTATTTTACACCGCTCTCCTGTACTTTTAGAAGCATTTCAAGTTTTTTCATGTTCTTTATGGAATGTATTTCAGTTTGAAGTACATCCTGTCCATAAAAGAAGTTAACTTTGAGGAGGAAACCAAATGTTTAAAGTGTTAGTATCCGATCCGATCAGTGACCTGGGCATCCAGCAACTGATGGATGCAGACGATGTCACGGTAGACAAGAACACAGGTCTCAGCGAGGATGAATTGGTTCAAATTATTGGTGACTATGACGCATTACTCGTTCGAAGCCAAACTCGGGTAACCGAACGCATCATGACGGCAGGGAAGAACCTCAAGGTTGTAGGGCGAGCTGGGGTCGGAGTGGACAACATCGATCTCGAAGCAGCAACACAACGCGGGATTATCGTTATTAACGCTCCTGACGGCAACACGATTACGACTTGTGAGCACACTTTTGCGATGATGATGGCTCTAGCACGTCATATTCCACAGGCATATGCCAAAACCATTGGCGGTACATGGGATCGTAAAACATTTCTCGGTGTCGAACTGCGTAACAAAACACTTGGAGTCCTCGGCATGGGACGTATCGGCAGTGAGGTCGCTAAACGTGCTAAAGCATTTGGCATGAGCATCCTCGGCTATGATCCATTTCTAACGGAAGAACGCGCTGAGAAGCTGGGCATTAAGCTGGCGAGCGTGGACGAAATTATCCGCAACGCAGATTTTATGACCGTACACACACCATTAACACCGGAAACGAAACATATGATTGCTCGTCCACAGTTTGAAGTGATGAAAAAAGGAATGCGTATCATCAACTGTGCCCGGGGCGGAGTTATCGATGAAATGGCTCTTGTTGAAGCCATTGATGAAGGTATCGTTGCCGGTGCAGCCTTTGACGTATTCGAGTCAGAGCCGCCAGCACAGGATCACCCATTCCTGAGTCATTCGAAAATTATCGTCACACCACATCTGGGTGCCTCGACTGTCGAAGCTCAGGAGAATGTAGCTATCGATGTGTCCGAGCAAGTGCTGCATATTTTGCGTGATGAGCCTTTTAAAAATGCGGTCAACATGCCTCCAGTACCATCCAACGTCATGACGCAATTGCAGCCATATTTCTCGCTTGGAGAAAAGCTGGGCAGCTTTGCCGCTCAGATCACGAACCAGGCTGTACGTGAAATTCAGGTAGATTACGCCGGCGATTTGTCCTCTGTGGATACACAGCCGCTGACACGGTATATTTTGAAAGGTGTTCTTAGCCGTCATCTGGGTAGCGATGTGAACATTGTAAACTCTGTACATCTGGCCAAAACACGTGACATCCATCTTGTCGTATCTCAGGCGCCCGCCACCAAGGGTTTTACCAATCTGATTACCGTTACACTCAAGACGCAGAGCGGCGAAGAGCAACGTGTATCTGGCACCCTGCTGGCAGGCTATGGCGAACGTATTGTTCGGTTGAACCAGTTCCCGGTAGATGTGGCACCGGAAGCTCATTTCCTGCTCATCTCCCACAATGATAAACCAGGCATTATCGGTCGTGTCGGCACCTTGCTTGGGGAGAACGGCGTCAATATCGCTTCCATGCAAGTAGGGCGTAAAATTGTCGGCGGTGAAGCCATCATGATCCTGACCGTTGATAAAGCTGTACCAAAAGACGTGCTGATTCAACTCGTTGGTTTGCCAGAACTAAATACTGCCCAAGAAGTAGTGTTAAATTAGTTCCAGAGAATAGAGAAGTCCATGGTTTTATAATAAAGAGAGGCGCCTGGCTACCCAGGCGTCTTTTTCTCTTATACCGTTATCTGTCATGAGAGCAATCATCATACATGAAATAGGATGTTCCACGTTGAACAAGATAAATGTTGATTTTCCAACAAAAAGCACCCTCTTCCGAGGATGCCTGCAAACCGGGGTATATCAGCTGGGACTTATAATTCTGTTACAGACCCAGCTTTGTTTTGTTGGAGATGGGCAGCAAAATAGTAAATTCCGTCCCTTCCCCCAATACGCTGGCAGCAGAGACAGAGCCTCCGTGAGCCTCTACAATGTTCTTGACAATAGCAAGTCCCAAACCAGTCCCTTTATCCTCACCACGTACTCTGGCCTTATCTGCCTTGTAGAAGCGGTCGAAAATATAAGGTAGATCCTCGCTGGCAATGCCTACACCTTCATCCTTAATCCGAATACGGATTAACTCATGCCGTTCTCCCAAAATTCGATCCGCCGCAATAGTAACCTTTTTCCCGCCGGGTGTATGTCTGAATGCATTATCCAGCAAGTTGGTCAATACCTGCTCCAGTCGGTCTTCATCTGCCTCAGGCAGCAGTAAACGTTGGCCTTGCTCATGGTAATCGAGTGTCAGTCCCTGTTCCTTTGAACGTACCGTAAATTTACGGTGAACACGCTCGATCAGCTCATTCACATCCACTTCCTGTCGGTGCATGTCTGTATGACCAGCCTCCATTCGGGCCAGATCAAGCAGATCCTTGACTAACCTTCCCATGCGTAATGATTCATCATGGATGACCTGTACCAGCTCCTCGGATTCTTCAGGGGAACCCGCCATGCCATCCAGCAACGCCTCACTGTAGCCCTGCATCATAGATAAAGGTGTACGGATTTCATGAGATACGTTGGCCACAAAATCGCTCCGCATCTTCTCCAGCTTCACTTCTTCCGTAATATCTCTAAGCACAGCTACTGCACCGCGGATTGCATTATCCGTATACAGAGGCGCCATCTGCACCGACCAGGAGCCCTTCTTGACATGGATATAGTCTCCGACATCTTCTCCCCTGTCCATAACAGTATGGAACAGAGACTGCAAAGGCTCAGGTACAGAAGCTCCAAACTCCTCAAGATCACGTTCCTGCCACTCCAGCTTTTTCCAGATATCCAACAGACTTTGTGCCGGTGGATTCGTCAAGATGATTTGTCCGCTTCTGTCAAAGGTGATTACGGCATCAGACATGCTTCGCAGTACGCTGGATAAATGGTTTTTCTCCTCATTCAGACTGCGGATCGTTGCTTCCAGTTCCGTAGACATATGATTAAAAGTTTTCGCCAGTTCTCCAATTTCGTCACTGGTCACCAACGAAAGCCGAGTATCATACCTTCCCTCACGAATCGCATTCGCCGCCTGAATCAACAGCTGCATAGGCTGTGTGATTTTAGTAAAAAGGAATAAGGCAAAAAAGGTCGTCAATAAAAATCCGACAATGCATGTATAGGTGAACAAATGCTTGATTTCCGTCGATTCATACGCCGCAAAATTTCTGTTGATGTACGGCAATAAAAAAAGCCCTAGAAAAATAAGCACAGAGCCTACAAGACAAATGATGGTGATCCACAGCTTGCCTACCAGCGATCTCCAGAAGTTCACGTTATTTTGGAACCTCCAGCTTATAACCTACGCCCCACACGGTCGTAATCATAGCCGCTGCCTCTGGCGATACTTTATTCAGCTTTTCACGAAGCCGTTTCACATGCGTATCCACAGTGCGCAGATCACCAAAAAATTCGTAATTCCAAACGTCTTTCAGCAGTTCCTCACGCGAGAAGACTTTATCTGGCGACACCGCCAAATAGTGCAACAGCTCGTACTCTTTAGGTGTGAGACTGATTTCAATCCCGCCCGCAGTTACCCGGTGCGCATCATGCTCAATGATAAGATTCGGAAAAACAATACTATTGCTTGGTACCGCCTCTTTCGTTAAAAAGGCAGTTTCCGACGAACGGCGTAAAATCGCCTTCACCCGGTAAATGACTTCTCGCGGGCTAAAGGGCTTAACTACATAATCATCGGCTCCGACTTCAAAGCCTTGTACACGGTTCACTTCCTCACCTTTGGCAGTCAGCATAATCACAGGTGTAGCTTTGGTCTGACGCAGCCGTGTACACACCTCAATCCCATCCATCCCCGGAAGCATTACATCCAGTAAAATAATGCTGTAATCGCTTGCAGTCGCTTTTTGGAGGGCAATCTCACCATCCTCAGCTTCGTCAATTGCATATCCTTCTTTTTCCAGATACATCCGCAGAAGGCGGCGAATGCGTTCTTCATCATCTACAATTAATATGCGGTTGCTTTGTTCTGACATATTCCCAGCCCCTTCGCTAAAAAAACCATTCTCTCTATTTTACTATTTTCCCGTGCTTGGTCAAACTTTACTCTCATCCAACAGTCTCTTTACACCAAAAAGGCCGGGGTTATGACCCCCGTCCTGTCCGTTTCTTTTTCGTGTTGTCTGATTTGGCAAGTTGAATGAGACGGTTGATTTCGTCCTTGGTTAAGGGTCTGGTCAGACCGCGCTTCAAGTTTTGTAGCAAAAGATCACCGAAGGCAATTCGCTTGAGTCTGATGACCGGGTGTGAAATGGCCTCAAACATCCGTCTTACCTGGCGATTTCTGCCTTCATAAATGGTAATCTGGATCACAGACTCCTTACCATTCGGATCTACATCTTTATATTCTACCTCGGCTGGTGCAGTAATGCCATCTTCCAGCACGATTCCTTTTTTCAGCTTGTCCAGCTCAGTACCATGCGGAACGCCTTTGACTGTTGCCACATATGTCTTGGGCACATGATGCTTGGGATGGGTGAGCAGATTGGCGAACTCGCCATCATTGGTAAGCAACAGCAGTCCTTCGGTGTCGTAATCGAGACGCCCTACCGGATATACGCGTTCCTTAACGCCTTTCAGATAGTCTGACACGATTTTACGGCCTTCCGGATCGGAAGCACTCGTAATGACTCCTTTAGGTTTGTTCATCATCAGATAGATTTTTTTCTCGGTTTTGATCGGGCGTCCCTTTACCGTAATCATATCTTGATCAGGGTCTGCCTTCGTTCCCAGTTCAGTTACGACAACCCCGTTCACTTCCACGCTGCCCGACTGAATAAGCTCTTCACATTTACGTCTGGAAGCTACACCAGCTTGGGCCAATATTTTCTGCAATCTTTCCATGTTCGCTAATTCACCTCATGCTAATGATACCCATCCATGAGCAAAATCACAACCCCCGTTCAAAAAACGATGCAGAAATTAAAATACAAGCAGGCAAATGGCAATGGCTGCCACAAAACCAACCACATCTGAAAATAGTCCTACCTTCAAAGCATACCGTCCATTGCGGATACCTACCGCACCAAAATATACAGTTAGCACATATAGCGTCGTGTCTGTGCTGCCCTGAATCGTTGAGGCGATCCGACCGATCATGGAATCCGGGCCATAAGTGCGAATTAGATCCGTCGTGAACGCAAGTGAACCGGTGCCCGTCAATGGACGAAGCAAGCCTAAAGGCAGTACCTCACCGGGTACACCCCAGTGTTTAATCCATGGGGTTACCCAGGAGATCAAATAGTCTAAAGCGCCGGATGCTCGAAAAATGCTAATCGCCACCATCATGCCTACGAGATGAGGAATAATGCTGATGGCGGTAGAAAAGCCGTCTTTGGCTCCATCCACAAAAGAATCGTAGACAGGTACCTTTTTAGCATATGCATATAAAGGAATAAAAGCGAGAATAACCGGAATGGCCCAAGTCGATACGAGGTTTATAAAATTAAGCATGCCTCCCTCATCCTTTCCAAGTGGTGTCCCTGCCCTTGGCAGCCGTGATTCCCGTTCGCGGAACGGCAGGTGAAGATACGGGCAGCGTCGTTGAAGAGGCAGCAGATGTTGGTGCTGATGAGGTGAGTGGTGCCAAGGATGTCTGGGACGGCGGAATCGCTGGAGGACGGCGGCGCAATTCTCGACTACGGTACCAACGATCCGCCGCAATAGCAGCAAAGGTGGCTATTGCGGTCGCTACCAGCGTCGTACCGACGATTTCTGCCGGATGTGCGGAATGAAAATTAAGCCGTATCGCGATCAACGTCGTAGGAATAAGCGTAATACTGGCTGTATTCAGGGCGAGCAGCGTACACATGGCTGGTGTGGCGGTTTGCTTATCTGGATTGAGCGTCTGCAACTCTTGCATAGCCTTGATTCCCATCGGTGTGGCTGCATTCCCCAGGCCCAGCAGATTGGCGCTCATATTGGACAAAATGTAACCCATAGCGGGATGATTACGCGGAACATCAGGGAAGAGAAAGGCAACCAAAGGAGAAAGCAGCTTGGATATTTTCTGTAAGAGCCCACCATCTTCAGCCAGCCTCATCATGCCCATCCAAAACACCAGCACACTTATCAGTCCAAAGCACACTGTAACCCCCGTAGTTGCCCCGTCAAAAGCTGCTTTCGTCACCACCTCAATATTTCCCTGCGCGGCAGCAAATACAAATCCAATACAAATCAAAGCCACCCATATGAGATGAATCATGGCTGATTCCTCCTTTTCCCAATGATGTGACACGTCCCAGCTCTAATTTCCTGCTTGCCCTAGGCTCCAAACAAATTTTTTAGGATTTCGTTCCATCTGCTCGTCCAACCTTGTTGCTGAGTATTGTTCGCAGGATCTTGTGCAGTTGGAGCCTCTTGCTGTGGCTGTACGGTACTTTGAGCAGGCAGCTTACTACCTTTTTCATACACAGGAACAGAACCGATAAGTTTACCTTCTATAAGGAATTCGACCCGCCCTCGTAAGCCAAAAGATACGTCCGCTCTGTCTGCAGAAGCAGAATTTTTATACAACACCAGTCTTTTGTGCAACTGGGTCTTCTCACCATCATGTAAAGGATAGGCAAAGCTTGTACCTGTTAATAGTGGGTAACCATCGATAGGTTGCTGCTTGTCCGTAATCGGAATGAGCGGATAATATCGGAATCCGTAATCAAGCATACGTGCATGATCGTTCCAATCGTCCCCGTCATTCAAGGTAACGGCAGCGAGCTGGCGGCCGTCCCGTGTGGCAGAGCTGACCAGACAGCGAAACGCTTTTTTGGTAAAGCCTGTTTTCACACCGTCAGCTCCCTCATACAGCCGCAGCATTTTGTTTTTGTTGTGCCATGAGTAGTCCCAAGAATCGTTGGGATTCGGTGCTTTTTTCAGTTCTGTTTTTACGATACGGGCAAAAGTTGGATTATGCAGCGCATAAGCAGTAAGTCGGGCCATATCATTGGCTGAGGAATAGTGTCCCTCGGCATCCAGCCCGTGAGGATTAGCAAAATGTGTGTGGCTTAGCCCAAGCTGAACCGCCTTGTCATTCATCAAATGGACAAATCCCTCTTCCGTCCCCCCCACATGCTCAGCAATGGCAGAAGCGGCATCATTTCCAGAACGGAGCATTAAGCCGTACAGCATATTTTCCAGCGACATTTGTTCACCCATTTGCAGAAAAAGCGAGGACCCTTCTTTGGCATACGCGGTTGGACTCACCTTTACCCGGTCCTGCAAGCGTCCATGTTCAATGGCCACGATTGCAGTCATAATCTTGGTCAGGCTGGCAATACGTAGCTCCCGGTCACCCTCGGTAGAATAAATGATTCTTCCTGATGTGACATCAATTAAAGAAGCAGCCTGTGCATGGGTTCCTAATGCGGGCGGCGCTGCTTCTGTTTTTATCGCTCCCCGAACGGGCTGTGGACTCAGCAACGTAAGCGGCAATGACAAAATAAGTAGAACCACCAGCGGCAAAACAAATGCGCGTGCCTTGTTCAAGAAATGGCTGTGGTCCGCGTGAATGTGTTGCTTTTTTTTAAACATTTGGATTCCTCCGGTTTTGAGCAAGTCTTGTACCAGTATATGTCCAAGCTGTTCAAAGTATGTCCACCTTTATAACAGAAAATTCCTTTACGGTACAGCCATTAGCTGCTCTCTTTTTGCTTTCTTTCTGCATAAACCAAGCAACTTGCCCTCCCGAGTACATATATATTAGTTACCAAAGTTAAATATGGATTTGGGGGTTACATCATGCTGCGTCTCCAGTTTGAAATGATTTTAAGATCACGGATTGTAGAGTCCGCAGAAGCATTGCATCGAAGCGGTGTATCCTTTGCCACTTTTGCTACCGCACGTTGCAACCAGCAATTTTGGGATTTAACGGAAAAGGGTGGTTTTCAGATTAAAGCAGGTGTCACTCCGGCAGAGGGGATCAGAGACATTTTTTTAAACGGTCATCAATACGCTTTTGAATGTGCAACAGCTATGGTTATTGTGCTGTACAAAGGAGTGCTGGATTCCATTCTGGAAAGTGAGTTTAATCGGATTTTTGCAGGTATGCTG
Organism: Paenibacillus sp. FSL H8-0168; assembly: GCF_038592955.1. Lineage (NCBI taxonomy): Bacteria > Bacillati > Bacillota > Bacilli > Caryophanales > Paenibacillaceae > Paenibacillus > Paenibacillus sp. FSL H8-0168. The sequence goes on from NZ_CP151948.1 coordinate 3,447,303, forward strand.
CTGTATGACTGGCATTATGACAGTGACCTCAGGCTCATACAGCAGCAAGGGAGTCATAAAGCAGCTCCTGGCGATATTCTGTATTTCAACAATCCGGATGTGTCATCTGAAACATTGGAATGGAAAGGAGAAAATGTCGTTAAGCTGAAGGAAGACTTGTTTTATGGACATGGGATTGGCATCTTGCCGGCGAAGGGTATTATCGATTCCCTGAATCAACATCGTCGGCCGGAAGCCACGGTATCTGCTTATTTGACGAATGAAGTGGTCTATCCGGACTTCATCTACTTATCGCAGTTCGCTACCGAAGGAAATCGAAAAAATGAATTGTCGCTGCCTACTTTGTATCACCAGGAATACAGTCACCGTATACATGCTGTCATTGGGGGAAGGCAGTATATTCGGGGATAGGGCCAAGTGTAAGCAAAAAAGAAGGTATTCCTTAGCCTATACTCGGCTTTGGGATACCTTCCTGAGAGAACGCTTTTCATTTCCAATGACTTTTACAAGTAAGCCGGTCCAGAATTACTCTGATCAATATTAATATCTACAGGTACCTGTGGGGGTGGAGTCTGCACGTTGCCGCCTGCATTCCGGAAGATAGACTGAACCTTATCAATCAGGTATGGGGTGGAGTCAATGAGTTTCTCAATCAGATGCGTTTGATTGTCCAATGGAACGATTTGTGCCCCCTGTTTACCAACAACCAGAAAAGCAATGGGATGAATAGATACACCACCACCGCTACCGCCACCAAAAGGATGACCTTCCTTCCCGCTATGATTACCCGAAGCCGAGGAAGTATGAAGTGCCTCTTCGTCTACGTTAAAATCACTTCCCCCGGCAGCGAAACCAAATCCTACCTTACTGATTGGCAAAATAACGGAACCATCGGGTGTTTCCACCGCGTCTCCCACAATCGTATTCACGTCTACCATGGCTTTAATGTTTTCCATTGCGGTTTGCATGAGCCCTTGAATCGGGTGATCTGACATGATTAATTCCTCCTCTGCTTATCTCAAGCGTAGACTGCCTTTTCTTTCGCTATTGTGCGCAGGAGTTCAAGGAAATATGTATGTCATTCGATTCGGCTATGCATTAATCTGGAGGACACTGAAATCCCAAAGTTTAGAAAGATTAAGTTTCACCACACTTCATTGTTTATCTTTCATTGTTAGCTTGAAGATCTTCATTTTTTTTGAAAAAAACCCGCTTCCATGCCTCGGGTCCACCCGGAACGCGCCATATGCGGTAAGATAAGATGAACATGGAGAAAATTAAATAGCCGAGCGATACGTTTGCTTCACAGTTCAAAGTGGTGGTAAAACGCAAGCGATCCACCCAATACGGCACAACATACAGCTTAGGGGTACAATCCATGCGCACAAAGCTGGAAGCAAAACCGATCAAGGTCGTTTTTAATCCCCACAAAATACCGGTTGAGGTAGCTGTATAAGCCGCGTCAGCAAGACTAATATTAGTGGACCACTCCATTTTGGACATCGTCACATGTGCCAATGTATGTCGCAACCATCGATTGAAGGATTTCGTTCCCTTGAGCAAAACCCGTATATCATATATAAATTGCTTGATTTTTTCTGTATCAATATTACCGCTATCCACGGAGGCATCCGTTTTATGTATGTTTTTGTTGCGATCAAGCCGATAGAGAAGCCCTTTTTTCAAACCTGTTATGAGAATGGCCGGAACATCGTAATTTATTTTAATCATCCCGTATAGAAATCTGATCTCTAGATGCGCCCGATCATCATTGTCATGTTTGGCAATATCCAGCTTCAATCGAATACGAGAGAGCAAAATAGCCAGCACAAGTAATATAACGACGATGATGGCGATACTGATCCATTTCCACACTGGCGAGTCCTCCCTACCTTTTTGCTATAAATATCATGGCAAAAATAGTATGACCGTTCGCCGGAAAATCATGCATCTTAAAATACCAACAGCCAGCCCCTAACTACTTGAGGACTGGCTGTCTATTTGATATTTTACATAAGTGAGCTGCAAGATCCGGATGAACTTTATTGGGATTCAAGATCCAGATCGTTGGCTGCAGGCTGGCTGCTCTCCAGACGCTCGAACAATAATTGAGTCTCTTCCTCCAAATTGTCCGAATCTTCGAACAACTCCGGTTGTGGTAGATCTGCCAAAGAGCCCAGACCGAAATAATCCAAAAATGATTTCGTCGTTCCGTACAATATTGGCCGTCCGATGGCTTCAGCTCGACCTTTCTCTTCAATGAGCTCCTTGTTGACCAGTGTATGTATGGCCCGCTCGGATTTGACACCCCGAATCTCTTCGATTTCAACTCTTGTAATGGGCTGGCGGTAGGCCACAATGGCCAGCGTCTCCAAAGCAGCTTGAGACAGTGAGGCACGTGCCGGAGAGTATGCGAGCTTTTCAAAGTAAGGTGCATGTTCGGATAAAGTTGCAAGCTGATAATGACCGGCAATACGGACAAGTTGCAGGCCTCTTCCTCCCTGCTCCATGTCCTGCTTCATATCTTCCAGGCACTGTTCAACCAGCTCTTGCTGCTGCTCTACAATGTCGGCGATCTGCTTGGTGGACAACCCTTCCTCTCCTGCGAGAAACAGCAGTCCCTCAATAATTGATTTCAGCTTCAGATAATCCATTAACCCGTAAATCCCCTCTCCACTCCATTACAATATCATCGAAAAGCTTCTCCTGATAACAGAAAATTTGTTTCATTTTCATCAGTTCAAGGATAGCCAAAAAGGTCACAACCACTTCATGCCGATACATATCCTCATGCATCAGCTTAGAGAACAGCAGCCGTCCTCCATTCCCCACCATCTCTAAAGCTCCGATAACTTGCCGAATACGGTCCTTGACTGAAATTTCGTCCCGATGAACACGAGTTACCGTCGTACGTCGTTCTGCTTTGCGCAAAGCACGCTGAAAGGCCGCGACCAAATCGCTTGCATGCAGCCCATGTACCGGATTTACGGGTTCAGTAGGCAGGAATGCGCTTAGATCTTCTGGCTCCTTGCCATAAATTAGACTCCGCTCCCACTCACGTTCACTTAGATGGCGAGCAATCCCTTTATATTTACGATACTCCACCAGCTTGCGGACCAGTTCCTCACGTGGATCATAATCCTCTTCCTCATAAAAATCCAAATCGTCATATTCCATCACAGGTGGCTTGGGAAGCAACAATTTACTCTTAATAGATAAGAGCGTCGCCGCCATCACCAGAAACTCGCTCGTAATGTCCAGTTCCAGCTCCTGCATACTGTGCAAAAAAGCCATATACTGATCAGTAATATCGCTAATCGGGATATCCTGAATGTCGATCTCGGCTTTATCAATCAGATGCAACAGTAGATCCAGCGGACCCTCGAATGTTTCCAGCTTGTAATTTACGACTGTCAATGTGCTTCCCCCTGCCTTACTCCAATCATCATTCAACAATACCTTTCCCTATAGCACTTATGCTCTACGTTATCAATCCCTCTTTCTGTAGTATATACGTCATCGCCTTGCTTAACAATCCAATCCCTTTTTCACCTTGCAGTTTATAGCATTCTATTCAGCTATTCCTATAATTAAAATTGCTTGCCGAGATTGGCCATTTCAATCGCAGCCAATGCAGAATCCCAACCTTTATTACCAGCCTTCGTACCTGCTCGTTCAATAGCCTGTTCAATGTTTTCTGTAGTCACTACACCAAAAATAACGGGCACTCCCGTTTTCAGGCTGCTCGCTGCCACACCCTTGGCCACTTCATTGCAGACGATATCATAATGTGAAGTAGAACCACGGATGACCGTACCCAGCGTAATTACGGCATCATATTTGCCGCTTGCAGCCATTTTTTGTGCAATCAGTGAAATTTCAAATGCACCCGGAACCCAGGCTACATCAATTTCATCTTCCTGTGCACCATGTCGTTGAAGTGCGTCAATTGCGCCGCTTAACAGCTTGCTCGTAATAAACTCATTAAATCTGCCTACCACAATACCATATTTTAAACCGTTCGATACAAGATTACCTTCTAGAAAACGTGCCATGTTTAATCAACCTCTCTTAGTTTAATTATTTAGGGACTTCGGACAATACTTCAGATTTACTTGGAATCAAGATGTATTTTTACAATGACAAACGACGACGGTAGTCCACCAAATGCTGAATACTGATCAGCTTCAATTGATGTCGCTTGGCGACCACTGCCAGATCAGGCAGGCGGGCCATTGAGCCATCTTCCTTTATAATTTCGCAAATGACCCCAGCAGGCTTGAAGCCACTGAGTCGGGCCAGATCAACAGCCGCTTCAGTGTGACCAGCACGCTGCAAGACACCACCATCGCGAGCAATCAGCGGGAACATGTGACCAGGCTTGCGGAAATCACTGCCTGTGACTGCTTCGTCTGCCAAGGCGCGTACAGTCAAGGAACGCTCGGCCGCTGAAATACCCGTTGTTGTCTCCATATGATCTACCGATACCGTAAAGGCAGTACCGTGGAAATCTGTATTTTGCTCTACCATAGGATGCAATTCCAAGGCCTCGGCTCTTTGTCGTGTAATTGGCACACAGACCAACCCGCGACCTTCTGTAATCATGAAATTAATGACCTCAGGCGACGCTTTTTCAGCCAAAGCGATAAAATCGCCTTCATTTTCGCGCTGTTCATCATCCACCACAATAACAACTTTACCGTTTTTTAAGTCCTCCAACGCTGCTTCGATGGAATCCAAACGAATCTCTTCGTCATGTTCCAACTCGCCATGCTCTATGACGTTTGCCATTGCACTTGTTTGGCTACCTCTATCCATAACACTTTCCTCCTTATGTCTTGTGCCACGAATGCTCCTAAACAGGCTTACCCTTCAATATCAGGCAAAGCCGTGTTTCGCCAAATAGTCCAAACTGAGAGGAGCTTCTTCTACTCTCTCCGCCTCCGCTGCACCTCTGTAATTTAAAAGCTGTTCTACATATTTGCCCAAAATATCGCATTCGATATTGACGGTATCTCCCTCACGTTTGGCTTGTAAGGCCGTTTCGGATAAGGTGTGGGGAATAATGGATACGGCAAAGGTATCTCTCGTACGCTGTGCGACTGTGAGGCTGATACCATCAATTGTGATTGACCCTTTGAGAAGAATATATTTAAATAATGTTTGATTTTTAGGCTCAATTTCGAACACAACTGCATTCTGATCTGATGTTACCCCGCGAATCGTTCCCGTCCCGTCCACATGTCCTTGCACGATATGTCCTCCGAACCTTCCGCTCGCCGTCATCGCTCGCTCCAGGTTGACTCGGCTGCCTGATCTCAACTCTTTCAGATTACTGCTGCGAAAGGTTTCCGGCATCACATCAACCTTAAAGTCTTTCGTACCGATCTGTATCGCCGTCAGGCAAACGCCATTCACTGAGACACTGTCTCCTATTTTCAAATCGCCCAACACCACGGAACCCGAAATCCCCAGCACCATCGCTTCACCGCTTTTGGAAATAGTTTGAATGCGACCCACTTCCTCGACCAATCCGGTAAACATGCCTTCACTCCTTTCCACTACATTCAGTTTATCCCTAATTCATCAGCTATAAGCGCAAAAAACCCCCAGTTCGGATTCAATCCGTCATGGGGGTGATGAGAGTCACATTTGTAGTATACAAGCGCAGTTCATATGCATCTTAAGACGACATGAAATCATAGGTTTGCCAATAGAAAGCATGACTGAGGATACAACCAAATACGCTCTGAACACCATCAAAAAGAAAGCTTAAGCAAGCTATCGCCCGATGCTGTCCTACAACGAAATAAGCCGTACGCACAATTGGGTATGCTAAAAATTGGCACATGTCACGTCACATGCGCTTCGTATCCTTCTCCCATCCAGACTATACTGTCGGTCCCGGATTTGCACCAGGTCCACCTTCTGCCGATCATTCAGCATCCGGGTCACGGACTAAGCCATGCTGTTTCTCACAAAAACGGTCCACAAACATGTCATCACCGCCGGTGGGGAATTTCGCCCCGCCCCGAAGGATCTTGCTCTTATTTAATTGAATTAACATTAAACTTGTTACGTATATTAGCACCGACTTCTAAAAAAAGCAAGTTATCTAATAGAAGCTCCTGCTTTGGTTTTGACATATTGGCTGGAGAGTTCTTCAAACCAGATTTTATCATTCATATGAAGCGCCAAGTCAATCAGATCGGCCAGTTCCTCGACTCCCAACTCTGTTGCATGATCAAAGGTAATTACGGCTGAAGCAACCGGTCCCCGTCCTTCCTCAGAACATGCTTCATAATCCAGTCGCACATCAACATGTCCGTCAATAAACTCGCATTTCAGAAAATAAATAATTTCGCACATTAAAATGGGGCGTACCTGTGTTTCTAACACGCAATCCATCACCTTGGCAGAATAATGCTGGTTCGTCAGCGTGAATTTGTGTTCTGTCGCTGCCAGCGAAGCCCGTCCAAAATCATCCGTAAACTTTAGCTCCACTGGCTTGATGTTCATAACCTTAGGGATCTGCTTCTTTATAATTTCGATTATTTCAACTGTATTCAGCTTAATCATTTCCTGCACCTCATTGCATCTTAAAATTCAGAAGAAAACTTTTTAACGTGCCTCTTATAGGCCTCCACTCCTATATCGGAAATCATTACCTGTTTTTTTATGCTTCAACCCATAAACGACAAAAAAGATTCTTTGCGCAATAAACGCAAAGAATCTTGATTGAACCACCACAGTAACAGCGGCTAACAATGTTAATCGATGATTATGCAAAAAACGTAATTATAGCTCTGAAATTTCATGTTTCTTTTTCAGGATAGTCCAGCGACGCTCAATCTCCTGCTCAAAGGTAGCCAGCGTAGCCTCCTCCTTGAGAAGATGCTTCGTTTTACCCATTAATTTCAACCATTCAGCAGCTGGAATCCGTTTTCCCTTGTCTTCCGGATTGTACGTAATTGTCGTACTGCCTTGCTCTATTTCGTACAAAGGAAAGAAACAAGACTCGACTGCAGCGCCCACAATGCTGGTGCCCAGTCTGTCTTCCGATTTCCAATTCAGTGGGCAGGCGCACAGGATCTTACCATAGGCCGTACCCACGTTGTTCGCATACCATTGAGCCTTGGCTGCTTTGCGCAGCATATCCTGCGGATGACTTTCAGCTGCTGTAAAAGCATACGGAATGTTACAAGCAGCCATGATTTGCACGGTATCCTTGTGATGTCCTTGCTTTCCTTTTTGCATTTTCCCTACACCCGACGTACTGGTCATGTGACCAACCGGAGTGGAGTATGATTGCTGTGAACCTGTATTCATGTACCCTTCGTTATCATATTCCAGCATGATCAGCTTATGATTACGCAGAGCCGCACCAATCGCAGAACCCATACCTATATCCATCCCACCGTCACCACTGATCATGATAAAGGTCGGATCGTCTGACATTTCAATTTCATTACGGCGCTTCATTTCCATATAAGCTTCCAGCGCTCCTGAAAGTGTAGCGGCCCCGTTTTGAAAAAGATTGTGGATCATCGGTTGTTTATGTGATGTATATGGATACCCTGTCGTCGTCACATATACGCAGCCTGTCTGGAACAGCACGACAATATCCCCTTCAATACCTTTGAAAAACAGTTCCAGCGCAGATAATGCCCCACATCCTGGGCAAGCCCCGTGACCTGGTGTAAGACGGCGTGGTTTGGTTGTCAACGACCGCAGGGGTGGCACCTTGACTTTGAGCTTCCCGGTCGCCTCGTCCGGCGTAACTTGAATCATGCCCGTACGGTATGCATTGCCACGTGGCGGCTGCATAACTTGCGGCATCACTTTGTCCGGTGAACCCGGATTAATACCGTAATAATCAAAGGGCTTCTCCGCTCGGCCGGCCTCGGCCGCCTCAATCGCAAGCTGGAAGAGCGCCTCTGCATCTTCCGCATAAAAATCCTTGCCGCCCAAGCCAAAGATACGGCTCAACACGAGTGTCCGATTCAGCGGGTCCTCCTGCAAGGCCGCCTTAATTTCATGCGTTAAATTCCCGCCGTCTGCCCCATACGAATCTGCACGTTCACCTACCAACAGCGCCTTGACATCACGTAAGGCTTCCCGCAGTTGTGCGGCTGGGAACGGTCGGATGATATTCGGACGTATCACACCAGCTTTAATCCCGCGCGCACGGAGTTGATCCGCCACATCCTTAGCCGATTCAGCCGCCGAATTCAACAGGAATACCGCGACCTCAGCATCCTCCATTTGATACAGATCTAAAATTGGGTATTCCCGACCGGATAAAGCGGCATACTCTGCTGCTACCTGCTCATATACTCCTTCTGACAGCTTTAGTGCTTCGGACAGCTGAACATGATTATTCGTCAGGTCATCGCCGTTCATATGCGCACCTACGGTAACAGGATGATCAAAATCCGTAATATTCGGATAATTTAAGTTCGGGTTAGGACCTACAAAACCGCGCACGGTCTCAGCATCGGCAAAATATTGCACTTTACGTTTTTGATGGGACGTATAAAAACCGTCATATGCGACCATTACAGGCAGCCGAACATCGCTATGCTCTGCGATTTTTAGTGCCATGATGTTCATATCATACACAGCCTGTGGTGTACTTGCCGTCAAAATGACCCAGCCTGTATTCAAACCATAGTACAGGTCCGAATGATCCCCGCGAATATCCAGGGGACCACTGACAGCTCGTGTCACCAGATTCATAACCATTGGAAAACGGGTACCTGACTGAACAGGTAACTGCTCCAGCATGTACAGGAAACCTTGCGAACTAGTGGCGTTCACAACCCTCGCTCCGGCTGCGGCAGCTCCATAACAAATCCCTGCCGATCCGTGTTCTCCGTCTGCTGCAACCAGCTTAATATTATGCTGACCTCTCGTTCTCATCTGATCCAAATACTGCGCTACCTCAGTAGAGGGAGTAATCGGGAAATATCCCATCATATGATAATTAATTTGCGCAGCCGCCGTAGCTGCCATTTCATTACCGGATTCGAACGTTGTCACTTGCGCGGCGCCTGTCTGTTTGAGTTCTTCCTCCAGTTTTGCCATTACGCACGCCCTCCTTCATATACCGGAAATTGGTGGGCAACTCGATTCTGTTCCGCCCATCCCCATTGCTCACGACGCGAGCTTAATGCCCCCGATGGGCAAATATCTATACATTTCAGACATCCTTTGCAATACTGGTAATCAATCCCTTGCAAAAATGGCATCACTCTTCCGCGTTTGTCAGCTTGCTCTTCCCATACAAAACAGTAATCCGGGCAAATCGAATCACACTTGGCACAATGGGTACATTTATCAGCTTCATATTCAGGCACATACCCCTGACGTGAACCACTAACATCTCTCGTCATGCTGTTTCCCTGAGTCGCAATAACGCCCCCCAGTAGTTGCGTTTCGTATCCCAGCAATGGCTGCGGACGTTCATAAACCCGATCCTCTGCGTCATCAGTAACTGGATATACGTGCAGTTCCATCTCCTCATAACCACGGTTAAACGTACGGAGATTAGGTTCCACTAACAGCGGATTTTTCTTTTCAAAGGTACTGCGTATAACCGATCTCATCGCTTCCGGGTCCAGGAAATCACAGACACGGAACAAGGCACCGAGCATGGACGTATTTAGTTTGGTTCGTTCTTCCAGTGCGATGCCCATCGCATCCACCACCGCTAGTGTACCGGATACCAGTCCCAAATCAGCCCGTATTTCTTCTGCTGGACGCGTGGAATTAACCACTACAATCCCATCCGCTGGCAGTCCGCTGATTACATTTACCGTTTTGTATAACGTTTCATGGAAAATGCCTACCACATGCGGTTGCTCAATCGGACTGTGATCCCGAATATCGACCTCCGGCTCACAGAAGCGGACGAAGCTTTTAACCGGAGTTCCCTTTTTTTCCGAACCGTAGGACGAAAAATTTGAAGCATTCAGCCCCAGACCAAGCACCCCGGTTTCGGCCAACATTTTGCCAGCCAGATTAGCGCCGAGTCCACCAATGGATTCCAGCCGGATTTCAAAAAATCCGAGTCGATTTGTGCGCGTTAAAATAGACAATGTGATAAGCCCCCTTCTTTTCCAATCCTTACTGAGTTTGAATACTCATATAAAATAAATGGAAAATGCATTCTTATCGAAAGGCTATCACAACACTTACTTTTCGAATGTGATCTTACGCACTGTAATGCCTACGTGATTGCGAAAATCAATAAACCGTCAAACAAAAGACAACAAAAGCCGCCCTGTCCAAAGACAGAACGGCTTAGGTGCAACGCTATTTGAAAAAGATCATGTAATTAACGGTAAAATTACACGTCAAATACTTTAACCTCTTTCATTTTGTCGCCTTGTTTTACAGCATCAATGAATTCCATACCTTTGGTTACTTTACCAAATACAGTATGTACTCCATCTAAATGTGGTTGTGGAGCGTAGCAGATAAAGAATTGGCTACCACCTGTGTTGCGACCTGCATGAGCCATGGACAGAACGCCTTTGGCATGCTTTGTTGTATTCGTAGCTGTTTCACAGTCAATCGTGTAACCAGGACCGCCTGTACCGTTACCGATTGGACAACCACCTTGAGCAACAAAGCCCGGAATGACACGGTGGAAGCTCAAACCGTTGTAGTAACCGCTGTTTGCCAGCTTTTCAAAGTTAGCAACGGTGTTTGGAGCTTCTTCTGGGAAAAAGTCAATTTCAACGATACCGCCGTTTTCAAGATCTATTCTACCTTTTTTCATTGTTTGTATCTCCTTTTCAACCTGTTTTGAGAACTAAATAACATCAAGTTCCAGTTTACTATGAATTGCCGCGCTTAGCAAAGTCTTGTCCAAAAAAAGAGCCATTGTCCCCGGTGTATTATTACCGACTCAATGGCCTGCTTGATCTTACAAGTCTAAAATCAGGACGAAACGGTAATCTTGGCGTTGGGCTGAACCACTGGACTAGCTTGATCACGAATCAAGCGCTGTGGCACAACATCGTTGCGTACGATATCTTCGTAGGTTTCCCGACGCACTACCAACTCGGCCTCACCGTTGTTGACAAATACAACTGCTGGTCGACGTATTCGGTTATAATTACTCGCCATGGAGTAATTGTAGGCTCCGGTTGAGGCAACAGCGAGCAAATCGCCGCTATTTATACGAGGCAGCTCTACATCCCAAATCAGCATATCGCCGCTTTCACAGCATTTGCCCGCAATGGACACAGTCTCTTCGTTCGTATCCTGCGCTCGGTTAGCCAGCATCGCTTCATACTTGGCCTGATACAGTGCAGGGCGTGGATTATCTGTCATCCCGCCATCTACCGAGACATATTTGCGTACCTGCGGGATATCCTTGATGCTTCCTACCGTATATAAGGTCGTGCCTGAATCGCCTACAATACTGCGTCCCGGCTCAATCCAAATTTCTGGAAGTTCATCGTAAAGTCCTGAAAAATAGGTTTTCACCGCTTCGCCGATAGCCTGCACATAGGTGGATACTTTCAGCGGTGTGTCCTCCTCTGTGTAGCGAATGCCAAATCCCCCACCCAGATTAATCACTTTGAAAGAAAACTGAAGCTGTTCTTTAATTTCTCTGGAAAAAGCTGCAACCCGTTCAGCAGCCATTTGAAAGCCATTCACTTCGAAAATTTGCGAACCGATATGAGAATGTACCCCTAACAGGTTAAGATGGTCCAGCTCGATAGCCTGTTCCACTGCTTGGCGTGCTGTACCGTTTCCAATGTCAAAGCCAAATTTCGAATCTTCTTGACCTGTGGCCATATATTCATGCGTATGCGCCTCAACCCCTGGTGTAACCCGCAGTAAGATATTCACCTGCTGTTCTTTCTCGGAGGCAAGGGCCTGCAACAAATGCAACTCCATTTCGCTATCGACGACGAAGCAGCCAATTTGCGCATCTAACGCCATTTCAATTTCTTCCGGTGTTTTGTTATTGCCGTGGAAATGGATTCGCTCTGCCGGGAACCCTGCTTGTAGCGCAGTAAACAATTCTCCACTGGAAACTACGTCAAGCGACATCCCTTCTTCAGCAGCTAAAGCGCACATCGCCATAACACAAAACGCTTTGCTTGCATAAGCGACTTGAAACTTCAATCCGGTTTCACGAAAAGCTTCTATATACTCCCGGCAGCGCCGGCGGACTAACTGTTCGTCTACAATATATAGCGGTGTCCCAAAACGCTCTTTCAAAAGTGTTGTATCACAACCGCCGATTTCCAAATGTCCATTGCTGTTAATTTTACTGCTTCCATGCAAATACATGTTCTGGCGCCTCTCTTTCTGGAACAAGCTAGTCATATTCCATCGAATGTTTACACCAGTATAGCAAAAAAAACATCAAGAACAATGGATTTTTATGCAGATCATTTATATTAATGCTCCTGTCCATTGCCTGAGTTCGAATCTGTGTCGGCATCCGTATGGGGCATACGCGTATTGTCCCTCGTTTTGTTAGATGACGGGCGGTTAGGTGCATCTAGTACAGGCATGCGGAACAAGATGGAAGCTAACGCTTTGGCATTAAAAGGAATGAACGGCCACAAATACGAAGAATTATATGACCGATGCAGCGTCAGCATCAAAATGATCAGTGTCGTACCCACGACAAAGCCTGGTACGTGAAAAATTGCAACAGCAACCAGCAGGAATAGTCGAATCAGTCTATTCGCCAGCCCTAGCTCGTAGCTCGGTGTTGCGAACATTCCTATGGCAGCGACAGCCATATACAGCACAACCTCATTCACGAAAAGTCCCGTCTGAACCGCTATGTCACCGACCAGAATGGCTGCGATCAAGCCCATAGCGGAAGCCAGTGGTGTCGGAGTATGCACAGCCGCCATTCGCATGAGATCGACCCCTAGTTCCACGATGATAAACTGTGCAATCAGCGGAAGATGTGCTTCCTTTTGAGGACCGATAAAATCGAGAAACGCCGGTTTTAATTCGGGATTGATGACCATTAGCAGCCACATCGGAAGCAGAAACATCGAGGCGAATATACCTATAAAACGTACCCAGCGCAAATAACTTCCCATAAAAGCGGTTTGCCGATTCTCTTCTGCATGCTGACACAAGTCAAAAAAAGTAGTAGGCAAGATCATCACGCTGGGTGAGGTATCGACGAAAATAACGAGCCTTCCTTCCATAATATGCGATGCCACGACATCTGGTCGCTCCGAATATCGTACTAATGGATATGGATTCCAACCTTTATTGATAATCGTCTCCTCTAATTGCTTGTCGGCCAGCGGAATACCATCCAAATTAACATTTTTAATTTTGTCTCGTACAGTATCCACCATCACCTTATCCACAATATCGTCAATGTAACCCAAACAAACGTCTGTTCGAGTTCGACGACCGACCTGCATAGCCTCAAATTTAAGTCCTGGGTCCCGCAAACGCCGGCGCACCAGACCTACATTTGTAAGCATTGTTTCAGTAAACCCGTCGCGGGCACCGCGCACAACCCGTTCCAAAGAGGGTTCCTCCGGACTACGCACCGGATAATTACGGGTATCCAGAATAAGGGAAAAACGCTCTCCTTCCATGAAAAAGGCACTCATCCCCGTCAGCACCTTGTTAATGACGACAGACATCTTATCTGTCTTCTCCACCTGAATATGTGGAATGAAATTTTCGAAATACGCTTGTAGTCCATCCGAAGAGAGATTATCCGGCGTCAGATAGGTGAGCCGCTTTAGCACTTCAAGCATGATCTGATCCTTCGCAAAGGTATTTAGGAACAGATATCCGGTATGACGCCCACCCAGCGTCATTTCCCTGAATACAACATCAAAGGTCTCCCCCAAACCTAATACTGTTTCAAGTGTATTCTTATTATCCTTCATCCTCGGCGATATATCATCATCGGCCTGCCAGTAGCGAACGGACTCCTCTACGTTATCAGACCGCTCACTCTCTTTTTTGTGTTTAAAACGTGCAGATTCCTGCGCCTGCTTTTCCTTCCATGGACTCAACTCTTCTCCGTCAGTATGATATTCCTTTCCGATTCCCCCGTCTTCTTGATGTTGCTCTTGATCCGCTCTGTGATCCATATTCCTTGCCCCCTTCGCTTTCGTTGTTAACGGTTGTATACAAACCAGTCAAATAAGGAACCCGTCACCTTGCCAAGCACCATTGCCATTAATAGGCCGAACATATACACGGTCATGTGGAGTCGCTTGGCGAGTATAGGCAGGAGATTCAATACCTCCGTTAAAGCCGCGGCGAGCAAACCAATAAACACTCCGCAAAATAACCCAGGTATCCATGTAAATATGCCCGGTAGTGGCAAGCAGATGTTCCAAAAATCGACCACAGTCCCCAGCACTGAACCTATAATCATTGCCTTTTCGTATGCACGTGATTTTTTATACGTACGGGTGAGTTGTGCTAATCGCGGCATGATATCCAGCACAATAAAAAAAGCAATTACACCGCTACCCACCGCAAGGCCCCCAGCAATACCTAAAATAATCTGAAGTGCAGCCTGTACAAATATCATGGTTTCTTATCCTTTGTGTGCAAACGGGCCATCTTTTCATACTCCTCTGCCACAACATACTGATCCACATTTTCCTGGTACAGATACATTTCCACCTCCAGCGGCGTCGGCTCCTCGTTCCAATGTTTCTTGAACAAGTGATTAAAAAAAACGATCATGCCAAAGCCGATGCCGATCGAGTAAGCAATTTGAAACAGGTACGGATGTTCATCTTTATGTCCCGTAATCATCTCCACAATCCGAACCTGTACCTCCATCATGCTAACGTCGGCATGAAAATTCATAATTGTCAGCGCAGAGCCAAAAAACAGAAGCACCCATACCAAAACAAACAGTATTTTGGACGGCTTACGGGGTTTCTCCACGAGTTCCACAAGTACATGTGGCTTCCCGAGAGATTCAACTACGACCCCCGGAATATGATCTCTAATTTTCGCTATGATCTGCAGCATGTCTATCAGTATCAGATTACCGTCCTGGTGCTGCGGGCGCTTGAGAACAAGCTCAAGCAGATCCTTTTCCCATTCAGGATTAGTCAGCAGATGGGCTACATCACCCAAATGTAAATCCTGCCCTTGTATCATGCGGACACGGCTGCGGAGCCGCAAGTAGACAATAGGAGCTACTGTAGGAGCCGGACTATGAGTCATCCGATCCCCTCCTTATCCTCGTAATTATCGATTAGTATGGAACGAAGCAAGGAAACCTATTCTGTGTATTATCTTTTATCCCACGCAAAAAAGAGTACCCCTGGCCATTAAAATGGCTTTGGAATACCCTTTATAAATACGTAAGCATAAGGATTTCACTAAGATCCTGACTGTTATTATTGGGCAATCTGATCGCGGATCAGTTGTAAAATCTTTTTTTCCAGCCGTGATACCTGTACCTGAGAAATACCAAGCCGACTTGCAACCTCTGATTGAGTCTGATCCCGGTAATAGCGCAGGTACACAATCAACCGCTCCCGCTCAGATAGTCCGCCAATGGCTTCATTGAGTGCCAGCTTGTCGAACCACCTCTCCTGTGATTCGTCAGCAATCTGATCCATAAGTGTAATCGGATCACCGTCATTTTCGAACACCGTTTCGTGAATGGAGGTAGGCGGCTTATTGGCCTCCTGCGCAAAAACAACATCCTCCGGTGTCACTCCCAGCTCATCAGCAACTTCCTTGACTGTAGGCAGACGGTTGAGCCGTTTGGATAGCTCATCTTTCATTTTACGGACCTTATTAGCCGTTTCCTTCAAGGAACGGCTAACTTTGAGTGTACCGTCATCACGCAGGAACCGTTGAATCTCACCGATAATCATCGGTACTGCATATGTTGAAAATTTGACTTCGTAGCTGAGATCGAATTTATCCACCGATTTTAACAAGCCGATGCAACCAATTTGAAAAAGATCGTCAGGTTCATACCCCCGGTTCATAAAGCGCTGCACGACAGACCAGACGAGCCGGATATTACTATTGACCAGTGTCTCACGAGCCTCATTATCACCGGATTGACTCAGTGCAATAAGCCGCTTGACTTCCGCATCCTCCAAATAGCTGTGCGAAGTTTTTTTTCCTCCTGCTTCCATAGGATCAACTCCTAATTATATAAAGCTTTCTTGGATTCAATCCTTTTCTTCATCCGGACCGACGTGCCTCCGCCCGGCTCACTGACTGCTTCAAACTCATCCATGAAATTTTCCATAATCGTAAAGCCCATGCCGGAGCGTTCCAATTCAGGTTTGGACGTATATAGAGGTTGCTTGGCAAGTTCCAGATCCTCAATTCCTCGGCCTGCGTCCTCAACAACCAACGTAATCACGTCCGCTTCAATCCCGACTTTGATCGTTACGACACCTGACGGGTCGCTGTCATAACCGTGAATAATACTGTTTGTCACCGCTTCAGACACCACGGTTTTCAAATCACTTAGCTCATCCATTGTGGGATCAAGCCTGGAAATAAATGCCGCGACAGCCACACGAGCAAATGCCTCATTCTCCGATTTGGCAGCAAACTGCAAGCTCATGAAATTGTTACCCGTGCCTTCTCTCATGACACTACCTCCAGTTCCGTGAGCGCATTTCCCTCATTGTCATATATGGGCATGATTTTGAACAGCCCTGACATATCCAGCAGTCGGTGTACTGGCGGATTGACATCACAGACTGCCATTTTCCCGCCCTTTTGCTTGATCAGTTTGTACCGTCCCAAGATAACGCCAAGGCCGGAGCTATCCATAAACTGAAGATTCTTCAGGCTGAGCACAATATGCTCGCATTGCCGACGCTGAATCGCCTCATCCATTTGCATACGGACCATGTCCGACGTATGGTGATCAAGCTCACCAGACAGCCTTACAATCAGTACCCCCCGGTGATGCTCCATTTCAATTTGCAGGTTCATGCTTACTCACTCTCCTCCCGGTCTTGGACAAGGATTTCTACGTAGCCGCAGACGATTCCTGCCCTCCGACAAAACTAGAAGAAAACCCCGTAAAATCTACAAAGAAAATAGGTTCGACATGGTACGTTTAAACAATTTCCACCATCCGGCCTTTTCGATAGCCACAGGCGAAGTGATATTAAACTCCTTAAGACGTTGTCCATCCTGATAGACGACCAGCTTACCGATTGGATCACCAGCCCGGACAGGAGCTTTGAGGCTTGGGGCCAGTTGTAATTCATGACGCAACGTTTGTTTGTTGCCACCTTTTTTCACCAACACACTGTAAGAACGCTCAGCCTGAATTTTCAGCTCTGGCAATACGCCTTTTTCAACTTTTACACTACCCAGCAATTCACCCGGCTTGTATATGGATTTCATAGTATATTGAGAAAACGCATAGTCGAACATGGAAGATACTTCATTGTTGCGTATCTTCGTATTCGGCTCCCCAAGCACGACAGCTACGACACGCAAGCCATCACGCTTCGCAGTAGCGGAAAGACAGAACTTTGCTTCTCCCGTATAGCCTGTTTTCAGCCCGTCTGCTCCAGTATAGAAACGGACAAGCTTATTCGTATTCACCAGCCAAAAGGGTTTTACCGAGGATTTGCGCAAATAGTCCTGATAGGCTCCCGTATATTTCGTAATTTGCGGGTATTTCAACAACTCCCGGCTCATAACCGCAATATCATGCGCAGAAGAATAGTGATTCTCGACAGGCAAACCGTTGCAATTGGCAAAATGGGTATCCTTGAGCCCGAGCTGCTGCACCTTGGCGTTCATCATGTCGACAAAAGCCTGCTCAGACCCTGCAATTTTCTCAGCCATCGCCACAGAAGCATCGTTGCCGGAAGCCATCGCGATTCCCTTCAGCATCTCATCAACCGTCATTTCCTCTCCCGGCTCCAAGAAAATTTGCGAGCCCCCCATTGAAGATGCATATTCGCTGGCACGAACTTTATCGGTCAGCTTAAGCTTGCCATCCTGAATGGCCTCCATGGTCAGCAACATCGTCATAATCTTGGTGATGCTCGCTGGAGGAAGCTTTTCACGACTGTTTTTTTCATAGATGACTGTGCCCGTATCTGCATCCATCAGGATCGCCGAGAGAGCCTGGGGAGCTAGCTCAGCCGCTGATCCCTCTTTGGTTTTGCTTTCAGGTATGCTTTCTTCGGCCCAACCGCCGACAGGGACGGCAGTCAAGGCTACCAGGCAAGCCAGGATGAACGCCACCACTTTTTTCTTCACAATCGGTTCCCTCCTCAACATATTGGCGTAAAGCACCGGAGCCCATTTACTTAACCCTCCGGCCTATTCGCGTGCTGCTAACCATTGTCGTCAGAATGAAAGAAAAATATTCCATATGAATAAAAACATCAAATAGCACCAAGCTGAGTCAGCATGGTGCGCATTTTCCAATATATAAAAAGACAGAACACATCTATCGTCTGTGAAATAATGGTTTAAATTCGGCTTACGGTGAGATATGTGATTCCTCCACCCGGTAGAATATCCATTGTATTTTGACTGAACACCCGTATATCAATAAAAGAATTCGCTTCCAGTCTAAGTTCCATTGCTCCACTCAATGCACTATAGTTCAGTCCGCCGATAACCCTATCATCGAGATAGGCATAGGCGGAGCTCCCGGCAAGCTGCTCATCATTCAGGTGAAGTGCCAGCCGTGTGCGATTACCATCCACTTGAGGATCGGTCGAAATGTAAACTTGTATTCTGTATTTCCCAGCTCGCTTGGCTCGCCATCGGCTATTCGCCGCGTCGAATTCAATCAGCTCATCATGGTTGATTTGATTGAACTTTACCTTCTGCCAGCTACCTGCAGGGAGATTTTGCCTTGCTCCCAAGTAGGCTTTAACAAAGGTTTCGTCCAAATGTTCAATCCCGTTGTTCGAGTATTTCTCGACCAGCAGCAAAGCCTGCCCTGTCCCATTGTTCTCGTCATAACGATTATTGCTATAGCTAAAATCCAAATGTGAGCGAAGTGTCACCTGCTGTGTGGAAGAGCTACCAGAGAAAGAAATAAGCTGCTTTAGATTTCGGGGGTACCCTCCCACCTCGTCCACCAAAACTTTTTTGCCAATGACCACATCCACAAAATAGTTACATACGGATTGGGTGTCATCGAATTTGTCCGCTATCGCTAAAATGGAGTCACGCAAGGCCACATTTTTCGTTTCTTTGGTAGCACCAATTTGAATAAAAGAAGGCACTGTCATCTTATGCTCTCTACTTAGTCCCTCAAACCAGCAGCCTATAAATTCAGCGTTCATAAAATCATTAATTAGAATGGGAATATCATTGGAACTTCCATCCTTAATGTGCTGGCTAGCCAAAAATCTGGCTCCGTTGGAGCTGTTCAGATCCAATGCCGTATCGTTCCCCAATGTAAAAAGCGCTATGCTAGTAAACTGTGAACTTCTATTCTGCAAGTGAATCCCTGTTTTATTGTAATTAATCTCCGTGCATTTAAATAAATTCACATCACTTTCGTAGCCCCAAAAAGCCGTTTCAAAATGCTCAATTAGGACGTTATCTAGGGCAACTCCGCCGCCCTTCCAATCCTGAATACCTAAAGTACCTTTGCCATAATATCCACGCTTCACTGACTGCGAAAACGGATTATTTAATGTGGATCTGTCAGCCCCCTCGTACCGAATCGCTAAGTCATGAAACTGCACATTTTGAAATCCGCTAAACGATGGTAGACTTTCATCTCCAATTTGAAAACAAGGACCCGTACCATAATATTCAATCGACGTAACACCTTTGCCTTGTCGGTATCTGCCCTTATGAATGCCAAAAATGCGTATACCCTGCTTGCGAATCTGTAGGGTGGAGGTTATTTTGTATCGTCCACTGGGGATGTGAAGAATGGAATAATCGAGGGTCTTATTAATCAACTCCTGCAAAGCTGCCGTGTCATCCTGAATACCATCACCAGCAGCTCCAAACCAACTTACGTTTACACTGCGTTCAATGAATTCTTTTTCAATGGTTTTAAAATTTTCATTTAATTGCTGCGGCGTTAAGTCTTTGCCTGTACCACTCAAATTCAACTTCAAACGGTCTGTAAAATGATCCTCCACCCGAACACCCCCATGTTTAAAAACGTAAAAAGTTCCTTTTTAACCAAGCCGAAGAATTCTTCATTTTCTTAGCATGGACTGAGTATATGCACAATAAGGCTTGCTCTAGGCTTGAGAAAAATGAAAATAAATATTTTATTATTATTGTACAAGAAGATACGTTTTGTATATTATAGATACATAATGTATCTAGGTGGTGAAATCGTGAAACATGTACTTACCGTAGCTGGTTTACTGGCTTTTTCGATTCCTTATGCTTGTCAGGGTTTGTCCCCCAGAGTTATCACGATTTCCCTGCTTATTCTGTTGTTCAGCTATACCATGCTACTACCTTCACTCAAGTCATTGATCGCAACCTTAGTCGACAATCCGTTGCTGACTTTACTCATGCTGTACATCGCTGCCTCCTGTTTATGGGCTGAACAAGAGCAGACCTCTTCCTTGCTGATGGTTCTCAAATTTCTTGCCTTCTCTACCTTTGGGCTCTATTTGGTCACCCATTATACAACACAGGGCTGCATTCGCCTCTTAGTCGTTACGTTAAGTATTTTGAGCATACTCAATCTACTCGCCGTTTTGCTCGTTCCCTCCTTTGCTATTCATGGTGGCGTAGAACATACTGGGCTATGGAAGGGCATCTCTGGTCATAAAAATACACTTGGAACTCTCTCTCTGTTAAGTTTTGTTTCACATGTTATTTACTTTTTTAGGGGTAAACATAAAGTTTTGCATATTGGCTTCATCTTACTCAATGCCTTATTGCTCATCGAGTGCCAATCTACCACCTCTTTGGTGCTGACATCTTCGCTCTTCGTATTTATATTGTTTATATTGCTATTCAAGAGAATCCGAAGCATTGCATTACGCGGTTTCTTCATTAGCTGTTCCTGCTTGTTCGTTCTTTTGGGTTTGGTATTCATCTTTACTTATGGAGATGCGATTGCGTCGGAATTTGGAAAAACAACGACCTTAACTGGAAGAACGGAAATCTGGCAGGGGATTGGTGGTGCTATTCAGAGCCATTACTGGTTCGGACATGGTTACGGCTCCTACTGGGCAGCCCGGCCCAGTATCTATGCGAATGGAATTCGATTTGATCTGACAAGCAGCCATAGCGGTTTCCGAGATCTGTGGATTGATGTGGGCCTTACAGGACTACTGGCAACCATTACACTCGCCATAACCACTTTATTTAAATTCAGAATTGGTAAAGAAGATATGTATACATGGCTGACGGCAGCGGTTTTTTTCCTTTTTATCGTATTGAACAATATAACGGACAGCCGTTTCCTGAACTCGCTATCTATTTACTGGATTATTTTTATGGTTATTGTGATCAAGGTGCAAGAACGACATAAACTGGCTGTAGCAGAAAAAGCGAATTCAACTGCATTGAGCACACAGCCTCTTCATTAGGAGATCATACTCAGCTCAACCGCTGTATGTGAAAAAGAACCCCGTACCCACGCCAACAAAAGGCGTTCGGATACGGGGTTCTTGGGGTATATGTCCACCGCTTCGGTTGAACATGATCCCCAATCTACATTTGTGGAATAATCGCTAGCACAAGTTTTAAAAATTGCTCACGCACCTTCTCTGCCGTCTCCATCACTTCACCATGGGACAAAGGTTGATCCAGAATGCCTGCGGCCATATTCGTGATACAGGAGAAGCCCAGTACCTCAATACCTGCATGACGGGCTACAATAACCTCAGATACGGTCGACATACCCACCGCATCTGCGCCCAGTGTACGCAGCATAACGATTTCAGCAGGCGTTTCATAGTTAGGTCCCAGCAATCCAGCATAAACACCTTCTTGCAGGCTGAAGCCCTGTTGGTTAGCCGTTTGCTTGGCAATTTCACGCAAGCGGCGGCTGTACGCCTCCGACATGTCTGGAAAACGAACGCCCAGACCGGCATCGTTCGGTCCGATCAGCGGATTTTGTCCTGTCAGATTAAGATGATCCGAGATGACCATCAGATCGCCTGCTTCGTAGGAAGTATTTACACCACCTGCTGCATTCGTCACCAGCAGACTTTGAATCCCCAATTGCTTCATCACCCGAACTGGGAAAGCCGTCAGTTGCGGGCCATAGCCCTCATACATATGGAAGCGCCCTTTCATCATGACGACAGCGCGACCTTCAATCGTGCCTAACAGTAATTCTCCCTCATGACCTTCTACCGTCGATACAGGAAAATGGGGAATATCCTGATAAGGAATACTAATTCCATCCTGAATTAAATCGGCCAGAATACCGAGACCCGATCCCAGAATAAGACCAATCTCTGGACGTATTCCGCTTTTGGCACGGATATATTCTGCTGCTTCCTGAATTGTAGCTTGGTTGGCTGTTGACATTAATATCTCTCCTGACTTGTACAATCGTAAAGTTATAGTCATAATCACATTTTCTATGAAAGTAAAGTATCGTTACGTTCGATCTTTGCTTTCATGAGAAGTGCGGTTGCCGCCATGCGGGTGATGCTTTTCATATACTTCCTTCATATTCCGTCTTGCCGTCTGCGCATATACCTGCGTCGTCGACAGATCAGCATGACCCAGCATTTCCTGTACAGAGCGTAAGTCCGCTCCGCCCTCCAGCATATGTACCGCAAAGGAATGCCGCAGCGTGTGGGGCGTGATATCCTCCCTTATGCCTGCTTCCTGGCCGTACTTCTTAATCATTTTCCAGAAGCCCTGTCTACTGAGACGCTGTCCAGATACGTTCAGGAACATGGCTTCCTGCTCTACCTGAGCTTCTTCACCCTGCCCGGATCTCAGCAATAATAGACGCTGCTCGTCCATGTAGGCTTGTGCCCACTGTGATGCCTCACGGCTGATCGGTACAACACGCTCCTTGCCTGCCTCGCCGCCACAGTGCACAAAGCGCAGATCGGTGCGCACATCACGCACGTTAAGGGCAATCAGCTCCGATACGCGAATGCCCGTCGCATATAACAACTCCAGCATCGCCTTGTCTCGCACCCCTTGCGGGGCAGTCACATCTGGCGCGGCCAGCAAACGCTCTATCTCATCCTGCGTTAGCACCGAGGGCTTCTTTTTAGTCGCTTTAGGCAACTCCAGCAGAACGGACGGATCATGGATCGTAATTCCCTCCCGAATAAGAAAATGAAAAAAGGAGCGAATGGAGGCGACGCTACGTGATATCGTCGCCGCAGCTTTTCCCTGTTCCTTCAAATGGCCCAAATACAGTACCAGATGTGACCGTTGGACATTATCCGGCTGCTCAATACCACAGCTTTCTGCGAACTCGACAAACTGCTGTACGTCTCGTTGATACGCTTCCAAAGTGCTGCGCGACAAACCCTTTTCCTCTTCCATATATTGAGCGAAAGGTTGAATGTACATTTTCATGAGTTCCAAAAGTCTCCTTGTTCTGCATACAGCGGTTCAGTCTCAGCGTCTGCTTCTTCGTGTACTGCCTTCATTTCATAAGCTCATCAAGACCGATTACTTAGACTATTCACCATACCAGTAAAAGAAACGTAAACGTTCCAACACTGCTATTCGATGCTCGGACCCTTCATTTACTTTTTGTCCGCCAAATACCTTAACTGCATGTCCTTCCGGTATTCGGTAATGATCTACAGGTGTTATCCAATCTGTAAACAGCCTGAGGCTAAAAAAGAACATACATGCCAACACCCCGAACAAGATTACCAAACGCAGCCATTTTAGTCCTCTCCGCAACGATAGTACCATGTGAATCAGCCGCCTTTTCCCCAGAATATGGCCCTAATTAGGACTCTCTATGGAAGGGTATGACAAGCTATTCCTTTTTATACCGCTTAATCCCGAACCAAAAAAGCTCTCCCGAACGCATCTTCGTCGGTGAGAGCTTGGGTAGTCAGCTTTTAGTCCTGAGATTTGTTTTTTCTGGATTTGCCCAAAGATTTCTGAGCGGTCGTATCGTTCTTCGCCTTACAACGATAACAAATACCGTGGAAGTCCAAACGATGATCCACTACGGTAAAATTATATTCCCGCTCCAGGCGCTCCTCCAATGGTCCAAGCCAATCTTCCAGTATTTCATCTACACTGCCACACTGCACACATATCAAATGGTGATGGTGATGTTTGGTTGTATCGCCGCGCAAATCATAACGCGCAACGCCATCACCAAAATTAATTTTCTCCACGACATGCAGTTCACTTAGCAGTTCTAGGGTACGGTATACGGTTGCCAGACCGATTTCGGGAGCTTTCTCTTTGACGAGCATAAATACATCTTCCGCACTCAGATGATCATCTTCGTTCTCAAGTAAAACTCTGACGGTGGCTTCCCGCTGAGGCGTTAGTTTGTAGCCCTGGGATTGCAGTTGCTGCTTAATTTTTTCGATCCGTGCTTCCATGTGTCTCCCTCCCCCTGCAAAGCTACTGCCTACTGCACTTTTTTCACTCCTATTATTATAGGGGGTCTATACAAATAAAGTCAAACATTTTGAAACGGATCAAGATGACACGGAAGCTGTCAGCATAGGAGTGACCCATTGCATCATAACCGGGGTGATCCAAGTTTCAAAGGACGCGCTACCAATAAGAAGCACCATCATCACAGCAGTCAATCCTGCGTAAGACAGCAACGGACGCAGCATTCCGTCTGACGGCCGGGTAGCGAGTATTTTGGTTTTGATCATATGGATGGAAAAAGTCATCGCAGCCACGCTGCAGACGAGCAGTACCGGAATCACGAGCAGGTTATGGGGAGCAACTGAAACCAAAGAAAATAGCAGTCCTTTCCACGAATATTGCCCCACCATATAACCTACTGAAAATCCGATTAGCACACCCTTGAGGAAATTTAATACAAGAATGCCCGGTAGACCAATAACCGAAAGGCCACACACCCAAATTAGGCCGACCCATTTCAGATGTAAAGATACGCTATCCCAAAAGGTCGAGGCCGCCTGCGAATCAGCGAAGCCCTGTTCGTTTTGATTGACCGTTACAAAAAAATCCTTCAGGTAACGGGACAAATCCTGTAACTGCTCCAGCGAGAGTGCGTTTACCATAAGTGCGCCAAAGACGACTCCCACCAGAAACAGCACAGCCAAGAAAACATAATACGGCGTCTGATCCTTTAACGTATGACGAAACCATTGCATCGGCGTCCTGCCCCTTTCATCTGCTTGTTTGTCCAAAAAACAACCGTAATCCGACGGCTGATGGCTAGAAATGGGGCAGCTTTCGCTGCAGATCAAACATCACGAATGATGTGCCAGGCCAGCGGCATAGATAATTTATGGTTATGAACAAGCAGACGCTGATATGCCTTTAGTGGGACAAGACTTTACTAGGACTTAGCTATTTTTCCGTATGTTCCACCACCACCGGACACAAGCGACAGTCGTCCCTCGCGTGAAAGCACAATTTGCTCTGCTAGCACTTTTCCGACGACTGCTGCTAACTCCTCCTGTGTAACCTCATGTAAAATATTCATTTCTGTTCCAAATGCAGCCAATAGCTGGTTCAGCTTGGCTTTGCCCAGACCTGGAATAAACTCCAGTGGAATCTGGTAAATGTACGGCGGACGATGGGACGGAATCATGGGTTGCTCGCGGTCGGCAATGCTCCATATTCGATCCAACACACCTCGCACAAGCTTGGTATGACCACAGTCAGGACAACGTTCATCCGCCATCTGTTGCTCGTCAATAATCGTACCGCAGCTTTGACAGTAAGAACGATGGTATTTGCCCAGTTTCGGATTTAATCCGTAATTGGCACGCACCCGTCGTCCTTCCCGCCGCTCCAAAGCCATTCTGAATTCATCAAAACACGGCTTTGCCAGTGATAATTTATTGTATTCTCGTCCGATTTTCCCAAGTGAATGGGCATCTGAATTCGTGAGAAAGCTGAAGCGATCCAGTTCCGAAATCAAACCGGCCATAGATGAATCTGCGCTCAGCCCCAGCTCCACCCCACTGATGAGCTCCATATCCAGCAGTTCCTCCATACGAGCCGCTGAACTGCCGTATATGCCCTTATGAGGAGTAAAGACGTGTGCAGGCACCATAATGCCTCCACGTCCGTAAATTTGCTGCTGCAACTCACGTGGCGGTGCATAGATTCGTTGTGAGCTGAGATTAACATTTTTCATATGCCGGGCCAGCCATTGGGTAAAATCCTCCATCGCCGCCAGATCTGGAAAATAGGCCAGTACGTGCGCCTCAGGACGACCTTCAGCACGTATTTCCAGCTCCGTGCCAAGGAGAATGACCGTATCCCGGTATGCGATACCTCCGCCGCTGATTTCCTTCATTTCACCCGTATGTAAATAGGTACGAATATCCTCCTGTACATTAGGTGCATGGCAGTCAATGATACCGATCAGCCCAATTCCTTTGCGACCGGAGGCTTCCTTAGCTATGTTGGCAAAGGTCAGATCGCGGCTGCCACTAATTTTGACCGGATTTCCCTTCTCTGTCCTGCCAATATGAATATGCAAGTCTGCAAAGTAGTCGCTAAGTTCTACTATATTTTCATCCATACGCTCAGAAGCTCCCTGTAAGTTGGCGGAGTTGCCATGCATAGACGGCCAGAATCGTTTTAGCATCACTAATCCGTCCTTCACGAATCAGCGTCTGTGCTTCTTCCAGCGTCACCTCAAACAGCTCCAGAAATTCATCCTCATCCGGTTCCATCTCACCTAACTCCAGTTCTTCGGCCACATACAGATGAATGATTTCATCCGCAAAGCCAGGAGAGGTGTAAAAGGAGTGCAGCAGCTTCAACGACTTAGCAGTATAACCTGTCTCTTCTCTCAGCTCACGCCCCGCTGCTTCCATCGGGTCTTCACCCCGCTCTAGCTTACCTGCAGGAATTTCTACCTCACAGCGCCCCATCGCCTGTCTGTACTGGTCCACGACCAGCATTTTCCCTTCATGTAGTGCCAAAACAGCCACCGCACCTGGATGCTTTACGATCTCACGCTTGCCAGTGGAGCCGTCGGGAAGCTCTACCGTGTCTACCTGTAATGTAATGACCTTTCCCTCAAAGATAGGCTGTGTGGACACGGTCTTTTCCTCCAGCGCAGGATTGGAATAAGGCTTGCGATGTGCATCGTTTGTTGGATTGTTCAATTGTCCGTTCGTTTGCTCGTTCATCGGTAAGTTTCCTCCTTCATATCTATCTTTCTTTATTAATTATCACCAAAGTTAGTCTAACTTGTCCACTTTGTACATATGCTGGTGGTAGAATAACAAACTTCCTGTCCTGAGGAGATGCAGAAATGAAAAGCTACCGTACTGAAAGCACCCTCCATATCGTTGGTAAAGCCTGGCAGATTCAAGCACTCTTGCGTCAATGGCAAAAGGAACATGGACCTACAGCCACCATCGCTTCGCTAGCTGTTCCAAAAAAGGTTCAGGTCTAAAGACGAAGGAACGCTGTTCCTGTCTTTAACCTGAACCTTTTTTCAGTATGTTGCAAGTGTATAATACAAATTTATTTTGTGGTTTCTTGAATCAGAGCTACGACAACTTCAGCAACCTTCACCAGGTCATCGGCCTTAATCTTTTCCTCTGTTGTATGGATGTTCTGGTAGCCCACAGCCAAATTCACCGTTGGAATTCCAAGCCCGTTGAATACATTAGCATCTGAGCCACCACCGGAATGGAAGGTTGGCGTTGCCAGTCCCAGTCTTTGAATCGCACGCTGAGCAACCTGTACAACTTCATCATGCTCCGTAAAGCTGAATGCCGGATAGATGACTTCACTGCGGAACTCTCCCTGTGCACCAAATTCACGTGTGGTAGTTTCCAGTGCTTCACGCATATGCTGGATTTGATGATTAACCTTTTCTTGCACAATACTACGAGCCTCTGCACGGATCAATACAAAATCGCATACCACATTTGTCGCGCCGCCGCCCTCGAAACTGCCAATGTTAGCGGTCGTTTCCTTATCAATCCGTCCTAGTTTCATTTTAGAAATTGCTTTAGAAGCGACCTGAATGGCACTAATGCCATCTTCGGGATTTACCCCCGCATGAGCGGACTTCCCAGTTATCTTCATTTCAATACGTGCCTGCGTTGGGGCAGCTATACAAATAGAGCCGACCTCACCATTTGAATCCAAAGCATATCCGAAATCAGAATCTAGCACTTCCGGCTTCATCGCCCGTGCACCCATCAAACCAGATTCCTCACCAGCCGTAATCACGAACTGGATTTGACCATGGGGAATATTCTGTTCGCGCACGACACGAATCGCCTCGAACAAAGCAGCAATTCCCGCCTTGTCGTCAGACCCCAGAATCGTTGAACCGTCACTACGAATCCAGCCATCCTCACCCAACTGTGGCTTAATGCCTTTACCCGGAGTAACGGTATCCATGTGGCAGGTAAAAAACAATTTGGGTGCTTGCTCCACACCTTCCGCTTTCCAGGTGACGATCAGATTGCCTGAACCATGTCCGGTTCTTTCACGAGAATCGTCTTCCATTACTTCCAGCCCGAGTGCATTAAACTTTTCTTTTAGAACACGTGATATTTCCTGCTCATTTTTCGTTTCGCTATCCACCTGTACAAGTTCCATAAATTCCTGTACGATTCGGTCTTTTACTACTTTTACTGTCATTAAACTTTCCTCTCTTTCCCGATTACGCTACAATACGGATAGATGTTCTTATCTATGACTTAAACCTATCCTAAAGGAGTTACACATGTCGAACAAAAAATGGGTTCGTTTTTTCGTCTACATTATGCTCGCAGCTATGATTGGTTCTACGCTGTTCATGGTAATTGAGCCGTTTATTATGCCACTATAATAAAATCCCACTCAAGGTATCCAGCTGCTCTAAGGCACTATTGAAGCCTTGAAGTGGACGAGCTGTTACGTAAAGCAAACAGGCGGGCTTCCGTGTAGATACACAATAGCCCGCCTTACTTTATTGGAAAGAATGCGTTTGCCATTGCGCAACAAATGAAAATTGCTGTTCAAAGTACGGTACAATTTCCTTCGCAATCTGCTCCACCGATATAGGCTTCTGTATGCAGTCCTCCAATGATGTCACACCGTATTCCTGAATTCCGCACGGGACAATGCCCTCAAAGCCCTCATGCTGTATCCCTGATTTGATGTTAAAGGCAAAGCCATGGCTGGTTACGAAGCCCCGACGGTGCTTACACTTGTTGAATTTGACGCCAATGGCCGCAATTTTAAGATTCCCGATCCATACCCCTGTATATTCAGGCTTACGGCTTCCCTCAACTCCATAAGATGCCAACAACCGGATGATCACTTCTTCCAGACTTCGAAGGTATCCGTGCAGATTCAGCGCCTCCCGGTTGCCGAGCATAAGGAGAGGATATCCGACAAGCTGCCCCGGCCCATGATATGTAATGTCTCCCCCACGGTCAATCTGAAAGACGCTGATTCCCTGCTCCTTCAGTTGCTCTGGTGTGAGGAGCAAATGTTCAGGATGCCGCTGAGAACCAATCGTATAGGTCGGCGGATGCTGGAGAAGCATAAGCGTTTCTCTTGCCTCTCCCGCATCCAGCTTTCCCACAATCTCCTTCTGGACATCCCATGCATGGGCATATTCCATCCTATTCGTATAGGTTACATCAAGCGGTCGTCTGTTCACGGCCTGTCACTTCCTCTCCGTACATTTCCCCCACTGTTCGGATGATTAGTACAGCTTCGTATCTAAAGTGTAGCCTTCTAGATTTTCTTTAACCCGTTGCAAGAATCGTCCGCAAATCACTCCGTCCAAAATGCGATGATCCAGCGACAAGCACAAATTAGCCATCGAGCGAACCGCAATCATATCATCAATAACCACGGGTCTTTTGACAATGGATTCAAAGGTAAGAATTGCAGCCTGCGGATAATTAATCACCGGATAAGATAAAATTGAACCAAAGGAGCCTGTGTTGTTTACAGTGAACGTTCCGCCTTGCATGTCGTCCAGTTTGAGCGTGCCTTCCCGGGTTTTACGTGCCAAATCGTCAATTTCACGAGCTAATCCAGCAATATTTTTCTGATCCGCTTTTTTAATAACAGGGGTAAGAACGGAGTCCTCCGTACCTACGGCTAGCGAAATATTGATGTCTCTTTTGACGATAATTTTGTCCACTGCCCAGACCGAATTCATAATCGGATATTCCTTGATTGCATTCACGACTGCTTTCATGAGGAAAGCTAGATACGTAATATTAATGCCTTCTTTTTGCTTAAATTCGTTTTTGATCTTGTTGCGGAGCATCACCAGGTTGGTCACATCCACCTCAATCGTCGTCCAAGCATGTGGAATTTCGGAAACGCTTTGTCGCATATTACGAGCAATTGCACTGCGAATGGGTGTAACATCAATAAAATACTCGGATCTGTTGTTGTTGCCACCTTCAACTTCGATCACAGGAGCTTTTGGAGCCTCCGTCAAATGAATCCCACTGTTACGAACCGGAATAGCAGGGTCCATATTTTGAATCGGTGTACCTTGCTGAGTGGCAGACTGCTGTCTTCCTGCAAAAGGAGAGCCTTGTCCTGATGTCGTCGCAGTCGGCTGTCCAGATACTCCAGTAGGAGCAGAACCGCCCTGCTGCACATAATTCAGCACGTCTTTGCGGGTAATTCTTCCCCCCATGCCCGTGCCTGGTACTTGGCTTAAGTCTACATTATGCTCAGCAGCCAGGGTTTGCACCGCTGGGGAAAAACGTCCTCTCATGGACTGATCCGATCCAGCACTCTGCTGAGATTGTGTTTGTACGGTACTTTGAGATGCTGGTGCAACAGGTGTCGCCCCTGTTACCGCCGCAGGTGCAGCCGACTTCGTCTGGATACGGCAAATTAACTCGCCTACCGCTACTGTCTGACCTTCCTCTGCCAACAAATCACCCATAATGCCGTCCAATGTGGATGGGATTTCTGCATTCACTTTATCTGTAATAACCTCGCAAATCGGCTCGAATTGCTCTACCGTTTCACCAGGTTGTTTGAGCCATTTGGCAATTGTCGCCGATACGAGCGATTCTGCCAATTGTGGCATGATCACGTCGTTCCATTGTGTTTGGTCTGACATTTTTTCAACTCCTTAACATCATAGGAGGGCGCGTTTTACCGCTACCCCCGCTATACTTTTGGAATGCTTTCGTCCAATCTGCCCTATATTAATACATTGCAAGACGGCGCATGGCTTCCTTAACCTTATCCTTGTTTAACATATAAAACTTCTCCATCGGTGGGCTGATCGGCATGGCTGGTACATCAGGAGCACATAGACGCTCAATCGGCGCATCCAGCTCGAACAGACACTCCTCATTAATAATAGCCGATACCTCGGCACCGATGCCGCCCGTTTTGTTGTCCTCATGCACGATTAATACCTTACCTGTATGTCGTGCAGCCTCAACAATGGCTTCGCGGTCCAGCGGTTGGAGTGTGCGCAAATCCACAACATGTGCGGTAATGCCCTCTTCCTTCTCCAATTCCTCAGCAGCCTGCATGACAAAATGCAAAGGCTGGCTATAACCGATGACCGTAATATCGTCACCCTCACGTAATAGATTAGCCTTGCCAATCGGAACGATATAATCATCCTCAGGCACTTCACCCTTGATCAGCTTGTAGGATTTTTTATTTTCAAAAAACAGCACCGGATCAGGGTCACGAATGGCTGCTTTCAGCAATCCTTTTGCGTCATAAGGGGTAAATGGAGCAACAATTTTCAAACCCGGCGTACCAAAAAAGATCGATTCTGGACACTGAGAGTGATACAAACCGCCAAAGATCCCACCACCGATTGGCGCGCGGATTACCACAGGACAGTTCCAATCGTTGTTAGAGCGGTAGCGGATTTTAGCAGCCTCACTAATAATCTGATTGGTCGCCGGAAGCATAAAGTCCGAATATTGCATTTCGGCAATCGGCTTCATTCCGTACATGGCCGCACCAATCGCAACCCCGGCAATAGCCGACTCAGCCAATGGCGTATCCATGACACGTTGCTCACCGAATTGGTCCATAAGCCCCTTTGTCGTTGTAAAGACACCGCCCTTCACCCCGACATCCTCACCTAATACAAAAACCGTTTCATCCTGCTCCATCTCTTCTTTCATGGCAAGACGAATCGCATCAATATATTCCATAATCGCCATCGTTATCGGCCCTCCCCATCGCTATCTGCATACACATGCAGCAGCGTATCTTCGGGCTTTGGAAAAGGCGCTTTATCTGCATATTCAATCGCTTCCTTGACTTCGAGCAGCAGCTCAGCCGACAGATCCGCATCCTTGGCCTCATCCCAAATGCCGCATTCGATCAAGTAGCTTTTCATACGGGCTACGCCATCCTTGGCCCAGTTCTCATCCACTTCCTCCTTGGTCCGGTAAGCCAGATCATTATCCGAGGTGGAGTGAGGAGACAGTCGGTACATCATGGCTTCGATCAGCGTAGGACCTTCACCGCGGACAGCACGTTCGCGTGCTTCCTTCACCGCCGCATATACCGCCAATGCATCATTACCATCGACTCGAATCCCTGGAAATCCATATCCCAAAGCACGGTCGCTTACCTTGCCTGCCAACTGTTTATGAATCGGAACCGATATCGCATATTGATTGTTCTCGCACATAATGATGACTGGCAGCTTCTGTACACCAGCAAAGTTACAGCCTTCGTGAAAATCTCCCTGATTGCTGGAGCCTTCTCCAAACGTAACAAACGATACAAAATCCTTTTTCTGCATTTTGGCAGCCAAAGCTACACCTACTGCATGCGGAACCTGTGTCGTTACTGGGCTGGAGCCTGTCACAATACGCAACCGTTTACTACCAAAATGTCCTGGCATCTGGCGACCACCGCTATTGGGATCATCTGCCTTGGCAAATGCCGACAGCATCAGTTCGCGCGGCGTCATTCCTACCGCTAGCACGAATCCATAATCCCGATAATAGGGAAGAAAATAGTCCTTTTCCCGGTCAAGGCCGAAAGCTGCACCTACTTGTGCTGCCTCCTGTCCAATGCCGGAAACGTGGAAATTAATTTTCCCTGCCCGTTGCAGGAGCATGTTGCGCTCGTCAAATCTTCTTGCGAGCAACATATATCTGTACATATCAATAACTTGTCCGTGAGTAAGTCCCAGCTGTTCATGTCTGAAGCCAGCGTCTACAGCGCCTTTAGAACTCATTGAGGCACCTCCTTAAGTGTCAAACATTCTACTTCCATTACCTAGTACCATCTTGTCTTAAAACCTGGTACTAAACTCTGACTAACCCCATTATAATCCTTTTCTCCCCAAAAAGAAAAGCACCGATTTATTTGAAACGTTTATATGCCAATCGCCTGTCCATCAACGGCCAGCATCGCTTCTCCCAAAATCTCCGACAACGTCGGATGCGGATGAATAAGCTGTCCGACTTCCCACGGCGTAGCATCCAGCAGTTGCGCAAGAGCCGCCTCGCTGATCAGGTCCGTCACATGCGTACCGATCATATGTACACCGAGAATATCATTGGTCTTCTCGTCGGCCACTACTTTGACGAAGCCGTCCCGACTGCCGTATACTAGCGATTTTCCGATAGCTTGAAAAGGGAACTTCCCTGTCTTCACCTGATGTCCACGCTCGCGGGCTTCTTGCTCCGTTAAGCCGACGCTTGCGGCTTCAGGACGTGTATAAATACACCGCGGAATCAGATGGTTAGGTACACTGTGAAAATCTTCGCCCGCCAGATGATGAACCGCCTGCAAACCTTCATGGCTCGCTGCATGCGCCAGTTGTAAGCCGCCGATGCAATCCCCAATGGCGTAAATATGTGGTTCATTCGTCTGCAAATGTTCATTAACTGAGATAAAGCCACGCTCTACGCGGATATCCGTATTTTCCAGCCCGATATTTTCCACATTTGCCTGACGCCCTACAGAAATGAGCAGTTTGGTAGCGCTGAGGGTTTCGGTTTCTTCCCCTTTTTGCACGTCAATCTGCACACCTTCCTCATCTTTGCCGTATGTTTTAGCCAGCACTTGTGAACCCGTCAGCACCTTGACACCACGCTTGGTTAACAAGCGCTGCATTTCACGCGAAACGTCTTCGTCTTCAGTGGGAATAAGTCGATTCGCAGCTTCAACCACCGTAACCTCCACGCCAAAATCATTTAGCATGGAAGCCCACTCCACGCCAATAACACCACCGCCCACGATAATCAGGGATGCTGGCAGCTCCTCCATAGTTAACGCTTCGTCACTGCTCAGAATAAATTCGCCATCTGGCTCTAGTCCGGACAGCACACGCGGGCGTGATCCTGTTGCAATAATGAGATGTGCAGGAACAATCGTTTCCATCTCACCATCTTCTAGTTCCACGGCAACTGCCCCGCTTTTTGGAGAAAATATAGACGGACCAATCACGCGCCCCTTACCGCTCAGTACCGTAATTTTATTTTTACGCATCAAAAATTGAACGCCCTGATGCAGCTGTTCCACAACGGCTTCCTTACGTTCCTGAACCTTGGGAAATACAAGCTGTGCTCCCGATGTCTCGATACCGTATTGTGCACTTTCTTTAATCGTGGCATATACTTCCGCACTGCGTAGCAAGGCCTTACTCGGAATGCAACCACGGTGCAGACAGGTTCCGCCAAGCTTGTCCTTTTCGATGATAACCACTTCTTTGCCTAGCTGGGCGGCACGAATGGCTGCTACATACCCCCCGGTTCCTCCACCCAAAATAGCGACATCACAATGTATAGTCATGTTTCTCCTCCATTAACAATTGATTATATATAGCTTATTGTACTCTCTTTATTTCACTGTACAAAATATAGCGTTTAGGCATAGGCTACAAAAAAGCTAACCCTTTAATCCAGATATCTTTCCACATCATTCATACAGCGCATCTCGTAATTTGGTAGACATCCTTGGACTTTGTGCTGATTTGGCTCGCAGCGCCTTGCGAAATGATTCATTTTGTTTGCGCAGAAAGTTCAGCTCTGTCTCCAGCTCAGTGATGAGTTCTAGAGCTTGCGGACTGATCAGCCCTTGCTCCAGTAATGCTCCTTTTTTGGCACTATAATCCGTATTTTTTTCGTCCATGCCTTTCACTCTTCCCTTCATTCCACTACGCTTCACCATATCATGCCCGCGGCGGCAGAGCAATGACGACCACATTTACGTTTTAGGAATGAACATACAAAAACATGTCGAAAATCAATATATTTTCTCTAGTCTGTATACGGCTGGTTATGGTAATCTATAATGGCGTTTTCTTTCGGAGAAGAAGATTTACAGTGTTATGTACATGTTACAGAGAGGGGAATTCGCTTTGCCTACAGGACGAATTACGATTATTACAGGCCCCATGTTCAGTGAAAAATCCGGCGAATTGATTCGCCGCTGTCAAAAACTAATCCAATACGGGCATCGTAAAGTGGTAGCTTACAAACCCGCTGAAGATAACCGCTATGCCGAGGACGAAATAGTAAGCCGGATCGGATATCGGCTGCCCGCTATCTCTATCCCAAGAAAACTTACAGATGAGCTCGTTCAGCGTATTTTGCAAGAAACAAAAGATGCCGACGTGGTTGCCTTTGACGAAGTCCAGTTTTTCAGTCGTCATATTATGTCGCTTGTACAAGAGCTAGCTTATTGCGGCAAGCATGTAATTGCCGATGGGCTGAATCTGGATTATCGAGGCAAAGAGTTCGGCTATGTCGGTGGTCTGCTCGCCATGGCGGATGACATCGAGAAGCTGACTTCCTTTTGCGCTGTCTGCGGTAGCTCGGAAGCAGTATTTACGCAACGTATGGTAAATGGTAAACCTTCCACTGTGGGACCTATTGTGATGATCGGCGACTCTGAGGCTTATGAGCCTCGTTGTCGAAATTGCTTTATACCTCCTCATAAAGTGAACTGCGATTAGTGGACAGATAGATCGACAAGCTGCAATATGCTACGTGAGTACCAGTGACTTTTTTCTTGCATTTTTTTGGAACGAATCGAACCATTGCCCCGTATATCCGGTTAAGCTGTACAAGTTTTTAGTTTTCGTTTGTATATCATGACCATGAGATTATCTGGGGGGACGGAATAATGAGTTTTTTCAACAAAATCTTAGCAAGCGCAGGAATCGGTTCAGCTAAAGTCGATACGCTGGTGGATCAAGCCGTATATGTGCCTGGGGAAGAACTTAGTGGGATCATGCGCATCAAAGGCGGCAAAATTGATCAGGAAATCGGCAAAATTGACATCGAGCTCAAGACTGAATATATCGTGGAGCACGATGATAAAAAAACTATCAGCACCTGCTGCATTGCACGGATTAAGGTATCTGACGGCTTTCATCTAGAACAAGGACAGGAGCTTGAAATTCCTTTTTCCTTCAGATTGCCGTTGGAAACTCCTGTTACTCACGCCAAACAGCCCGTCTGGCTGGAAACAGCATTAGATATTGGCATGGCTTTGGACCCGACCGATCGTGATTCACTCAAAATCGAGCCACATCCCTATATGAATACAGTGTTTGAGGCGGTTAACCTGCTGGGCTTCCGATTCCGCTCCTCCACCTGCGAACGTCATCCTAAGCTGGGACGCGGCGTTCCGTACGTACAGGAATTTGAATTTACGCCCGGATCAGAATATGCACGTGATATCGAGGAGCTAGAGCTGATTATGCAGTTGGAACCCGAGGGTGTGCATGTGCTTGTAGAAGTAGACCGCAGGGGAAGAGGGTTATCTGGTTGGCTTGAGACTGCATTTGATATGGATGAGCGTCATGCCTGGTTGAGTTTAAGCCGGGAAGATCTCTCCTATGGACCCGATCACATAGCAGATGCGCTCGAGGAACTGATTGACAGGCAAATTAGATAACGATGTAAAGCCAAACAAAAAACTCCTAACCAATTTACTACATCGGTTGGGAGTTTTTATTAAATAAAAGAATTCTTTAATGATGGTCATCAATCGTCTGTATAGACTAAAGTGGCAACATATCCTGTCTTTCCGCCTTATGCTTACACTCTTTGCATACCCCATACAGCGATCCATTGTCATCCGCATAGAAGGTTAATTTGTCTTCTTTTTTACAAAAGGAGCATTTTTGCTTGCCTGTGCCCTGGATAGAGTCAGACAGTCCAAACCCAGTTTGGGCCTGAATACCTGCTGCTTTTGCATTCGTGCGTGGACCGGAAGACACTTTAGACTTAGATTCATTACCGGTGCGGGATTGTCGAGCGGACTTACGAGGACGAAATTCAACGACATTACTGTCCCGCTGTTCATTCACTTGTTTGTTGCTGCTGCGACTACGCCTTACTTTAATAATCCAACCCAACGCCACCAACAACACGCCGAAGAATATCCAAGTCAGACTATCCCACATACTCTCATCCCCGCCTTTGCTTTAGAATCAATTGGGTTAATACCACTAGCCCGTTCAATGCGATGACTTAGCCTATAGCTTTATTCATTGAAATATA
Source organism: Paenibacillus sp. FSL H8-0168 (assembly GCF_038592955.1). Lineage (NCBI taxonomy): Bacteria > Bacillati > Bacillota > Bacilli > Caryophanales > Paenibacillaceae > Paenibacillus > Paenibacillus sp. FSL H8-0168. The sequence goes on from NZ_CP151948.1 coordinate 3,484,853, forward strand.
CCCGTGTATACAGCCTCTGTGCTGTTCATCCGATTGTCTCCATATAAAAATCGTACCCTCCCGTGCAACTCCAACTCGTCTCTAAGCAAGAAACTGAGCATATTAGGTAAATCATCTTTTCCTGAGGAGTACATTGACCCGTTTTACAAATTGTACATCATCCTTTTGAAAAACGATAATATCCCCTCTATGAAGATCGTTCTCCTTATCATAGCCCAATGGTGAGAATAAAAATGGCCCAGATGGCTACATTACTCCCCTTGATAATAAAAATCAATGAATCTTTTCGTCAACGGATTAAACTTATCAAAGCGTTTGCGGTGCGGTAAAAAGCCTGACTTATGTACTTGTTCTGCTAGTGTTTCTACATGTTCAAATCGCTTGAAAAAGGGCAACGCGAAAGTGTAAATATCTTCAATAATCTCTTGGATCACCCGTTCTCTTTCAGCTTCTGTGGACACAAGGTAATCCCTGTTTTCCGTATATTTCTTGGTGAGAGCAATCAACTCACTGTGAAAACAAGCGCCAGTATTATACTTCTTTTTTATTCTTTTGGATTCTACGATAATATAAACTTTTAATGCACCATATTTCGTCGCACCAAAACTAATTTCAAATATAAATTCCTTGGTTTCTTTTTTCAAAACTTTTCTGCTTTTCAGATATTTAGAATCATTCAAAAATGGTGTAGCTATGATTTTTTCTATCGCTAACTGACGTAGGTCATTTGCTTTAAGTTCAGTCTTATTGTCCATCATGTCACTCCAACCCAAAGAAGTTCCCACCATTATATCATATCTTTCCAATTACAGATTCCTCATATCTCCACCCTTTAATCACAATATATTAATAAAAAAAGAAAAAAGCCGCTCACAATAGAGCAGCTAGTTCCTCTGAAACATAAAAAGCAGTATACGAATTATACTTTGAATTTACCAATTTGCCCTTGCAGGTCTTCCGCCATTTGGGACAGATTTCTTGCAGAAGAAGCAATTTCCTCCATAGATGCCAGCTGTTCCTGAGTTGCGGCAGATACGTGTTGTGTCCCTGCTGCGGCTTCTTCAGCAATCGCTGAAATTTGTCTGACAAAACCAACAATCTCATCAGTACTTGCAGACATTTGTTCTGATCCGGCAGAAACCTCTTCAATTTCACTGGCCACTTTATTTACAGTTTCCTGAATGAGTTCAAAGGATGCGCCTGCATTTTGTACAACTTCACGACCTGTCATGACATCCTTCCCGTTGGACGCTACCGCTTCAATAGCATGGGTAGTATCCTTTTGAATCAATCCCACAAGCTCCGTAATTTGTTGAGCAGAATGAGCCGATTGTTCAGCCAACTTGCGAACTTCGCCTGCAACTACAGCAAATCCGCGACCATGTTCTCCTGCACGGGCCGCTTCGATCGCAGCGTTCAAGGCAAGAAGGTTGGTCTGACTAGAAATATTGGTGATAACATCAATGATCTTGCCAATTTCGTCTGAGCGCTCTCCCAATCCAGCCATGAGATCTGCCAATCCATTCATCGAATCATTTACGGCATTCATCTGCGTAACTGCCTGTTGAATCATCTGGTTACCTTCAGCCGATTTATGGGCCGCATCTTGCGCAGATGCGAATACATTTTGCGCGCGGATGGCGATTTGCTCAACACCGATAGACATTTCTTCAATAGCTTGGGACGATTTCGTCACCATATCTACCTGATCTCCTGTTCCAGTAGCTACTTCTTGCACCGTTTCGGTTATTTGTGCAGAAGCTTGGCTATTTTGCTCTGCGCTGGCCGTCAATTCTTCTGAGGAAGTGGTTACCAACTCAGTCGTTTTACTCACTGATTGAATCAGTTGGCGAAGGTTCTCAACCATGACATTGAAGGAATGTGCCAACGTACTGATCTCGTCCTTGCCCTTCACAATGATAGCTTCACTTGTAAGATCACCCGATGCGATACTTTCAGCGGCACGACTGATTCGCAAGATAGGTTTAGAAATAATTTGAGCTATGATGATTGCCATGATCAATGCCAATATAACGGCTGCTATACTCAAAACGATGACCAATTGTCTACCTGAAATAAAGTTGTCAACAGCTTCCTTCGTAGTCTGTTTAGATCCATCTGCATTCAATTTAATGAGCTGACTGATCATATCGTTTGAACTATACCACAACTTATAGGACTCCTGATGAAGGATGCTTGATTGAGTGTAATCATTAGCTTTCCCAGCTTCAATCACTTCTGGCAACTTAGCCAAATACTCCGTATAATTTTTGGAGAATTCTTCGTACATTTCGCGTTCTTTAGGGGTAGCAATTAATTTTTCGTATGTTTTTCGGCCTTCCTCAACCTTTTTTAAAACCTTATCATATTCACCCTGAACCTTCTCCATTTCCTCTGGGTCACGTTCTACAATAATATTTAATGAGAGCCGTTCAACATCAGATACATCACCATTTAGTGTTCCCAGGATGGTCACACTAGGCATCCAATGGCTATCAATTTCCATCGAAGTGTCGCCTAGGTTTTTCATTTTTGAGATAGATACTGTACTAATTACGATCAGCAGGATTATTACCGCAAGAAAACCCAATATCAATTTTGTTCGGATGTTAAATTTCATATATTCGCTCCTCAGTTCTCTTTATATTAGATACTATATCGACAAGAAACGACACATTGTTTATATCAAATGTAAAGAGAATTTCAGAACTGTTTACTAAAGGAAAATTTTTCATTGTGAAAGTTAGTGCAACTGATTCAGGTTTATTTTATAAACAGTGTGAAGGGTATTATGTCTCATAATTCCCAATGGTTCTGCCATTTAGCGAGGGCGATGCTGAAAATCTTTATTCACTCATTCCATAAAACTTAAAAAAAAGGATACCCAAAAACGGGTATCCCTTTATGTTTTACTTCCTAGCAATCACCATAAATCGTTCTGAATTTGTCCTTATTCCTAATTCGGTTTGATTGTCCAAAATAAATTGTTGGAGTATTTGAAAATCAATTTCTTTTTCTCCGAAGTTAGAAATAATCGGAGTGTGTTTCAAGAGGAATATTAAGTCTGCAGGAGTCTTATAATATTCGTTTGCATTGAATTCAAATGACTGTATGTCCTTAAAGCCCGCGTCACTTAATTCGGTAATATATTTAGCTTTTAACGAGTTTTTCTTAGCACCCCATGCCTGTCCTCTTCCAAACGCTTCTTTAATATTTAATTTGTCGTTTTCGCTTACTTGCTGTGTCAGGAACATACCACCCTTTACTAACACCTTTGCTATTTCTTTTGCATAAAAACAAGAATGTCTAGAAGAGATTACATTAAAGAAATTCTCAGGAAAATTTAGATTTTCAGCATCCATCTGGAGAAAACGAACATTTGCTATGTCTGATTCAGCAGAATTCTTGGTTGCTGTTTCAATCATTCCGGTGGAATGGTCAATCCCAACTAGAAGTAATGCAGAATCTACTATTGATAAAATTGCTTCCCCGCCGCCAGTACCGATATCAAGCAATATATCCGACTTCTTGCATGTCTTCGCTACTTCATTGTAGAAGTCCCATTTTACTCCTTCGGAGATACATTTCACATGTCTGAAATTCCAGCCGTTGATTTTTCCACTCTTATTATAAAAACTCTTTATACTCTATTGAATTCATTTTCTTTCCACCTTCCAATTAGGGATAAATACTACGGGATAGCAGACCGATATCATTCAGTATTTTGTATTTTAACAACTTTCTACCTTAATAGAACGACCACTGATAGCATGAAAATGATGATAATTGAAGAAAACTTTAAATTGTCCAATTGAAATTCAAAATCGTTCATAAAAAATACCGCTCCTTTACTGGTTCTTGGAAGAACCAATAAATAGGCGGTATTAGTTGTCTACTATTCAGAAGTTTATCGGATCGGGTCGGCAGTTTTGGAAATTAGTAGCCATCCCTGCAATTATCATTGATAAACGTAAAACCACAAAAATCCCTTGCTTTCTCAATCATTCTGACCCTTTCAGGACACCTTGTTCTCAATTCTCAGCTTATCTGCCACCATCGCTATGAACTCTGAATTGGTTGGTTTGGACTTACTGATATTAATGGTGTAACCGAACAGGTGTGAAATGCTGTCGATATTTCCACGGGTCCATGCTACCTCGATAGCATGACGAATGGCGCGTTCTACGCGAGATGCCGTCGTTTTGAACTTTTCGGCGATTGCCGGATATAATGTTTTGGTGATGGCTCCCAAAATTTCGATATTATTGTACACCATCGTAATGGCTTCGCGTAAATATTGATAGCCCTTGATGTGAGCTGGTACACCAATTTCATGTATGATGGCCGTGATACTGGCATCCAGGTTTTTCGTCTTACCCATAGGTACAACGTTGGACCGCATGGATGAAATGGTCACCGGACTGCTGCTTACTAACTGCGGCCCCACTAATTGGCGAACACGGTTAGCCAGCACTTCCATGTCAAACGGCTTCAAAATATAATAAGATGCCCCAAGCTGTACGGCCCTCTGTGTAATATTTTCTTGACCGAATGCAGTCAGCATAATGATTTTCGGCTGTGGAGTCAGGTTCATTTCTCTTAAACGCTCCAATACACCGAGACCATCCAGATGAGGCATAATAATATCTAAAATAAGTACATCAGGTATGTTGCGGGATTCTGCGATGCGTTGGAGCACTTCTTCGCCGTTATAGGCGATTCCTGTAACTTCCATATCCTCCTGATCGGAAATATATTCAGCAAGCAAATTCGTAAATTCCCGGTTGTCATCAGCCAACAATACCTCAATTTTTTGCAATGTACTTCCTCCTCATTGAGTGATATTCCATTGTGATATCTGTTTACAGTATATAAATATTTCTTGTCGGAGTATATGATTTCGACATCGAATTATGAATTCCTTCTGTCGAAAATTATTTTTATTTATTTTTTTTATAGTTTCTATTATAATTGATTCTTTATCTTGCAAATATGAGTTATTCCCCTGCTTTTCGACAAAAAAATCTTAAGGCCACTAGCTCGCCTTAAGATTAGAAGATGATTTCAAGCTTACGTTATTCTGCATGATTCCTGCATCGCGCAGCATCCATTCGATAAAACAACCGTAACCTGATTTAGGATCATTCACAAATACATGTGTCACAGCCCCGATAAGCTTACCATTTTGAATAATCGGACTACCGCTCATTCCTTGCACGATTCCCCCGGTCTTATCCAACAGCTTTGGATCTACAATGCGAATCACAAGTCCTTTGGTTGCTGGTTTGTCCTGCTGAGAAATGTGTACAATTTCCGCCTGAAACCGCTGAATTTGTTGACCTTCCAGTACAGTCAAAATTTCTGCAGGTCCTTCCTTTACTTCATTCGCAAGAGCCACCGGAATAGGAGTTGAATACAATCCATATTGCGGCTCATCTGACATTTTCCCAAAAATTCCGAAATTCGTATTTCGTTCAATATTTCCTAATACCCGATGATCTTTGAGAAAATGAGCGCGTTTTTCTCCTGGTTCCCCACTTTGGCTTTTCGCAATTGACGTCACATTGGACTGCACAATCTCTCCGCTCCCCACGACAATAGGGGTTTGGGTATTCATATCGGTAATTACGTGGCCTAATGCCCCGTATACACCCTGGTCCGGTGCGTAAAACGTTAATGTACCTACACCTGCAGCCGAGTCTCTAATATACAACCCAAGCCGCCACGCTTTATCATCTTGATCATATGCTGGTGTTAACTTCGTGGAAATCGTCTGCTCTCCTCGACAAAGTGTAATGTCGAGCGGCTTTTTATTCTTACCTGCTTCGTCTACTGCCTCAGCAACCCTTGCCAGGCTATTGAGTGGTTTGCCGTTCATGTGTGTAATCCGATCCCCTAGGCGAATCCCCGCTGTTTCACCAGGTGACACCTTACGATCATTACTTTCCTGAATGATATGGTGACCGACGACAAGCACTCCTGAAGATTTTACTTTGACCCCAATCGTCTGCCCCCCCGGGTATACTTTTAAATCGGGAACTACACTTTCTTGGGTTGTCCTCATGCTTTTAGAGCCGAACAAATCCAAAGAAGCTTGTGGAGGCAGCGCAGCTTGCACATGCTGAGCGTTACCGATAGAACACATAAGAAAAACAAGCAAAAGACCGAGCAATTTGATCCTGGAGTAAAAATTCAATGGCTGTCACGCTCCCTTTGCTTCTTTCGCTTGACGAGTAAAGGTGGTCGCCAATTGCGTACCTATAAGGTAACCTTGCCCCCAGGCTTTTATAACTGTTAAACATTACGCCAGCCGCTCTTTTCAGGCTTTCTTTCCTTCCGCCAAATTCAGCATTTCCTGTGCGTGATGCAAAGTTTTTTCGGTAATTTCCACGCCGCCCAGCATCCGTGCCAATTCCTTGATACGCCCATCCTCCGTAAGTCCCTCAATTTGAGTCATGGTCCGTCCATCATGGACATTTTTCTCAATAAGGTACTGATGATCTGCCATACATGCCACCTGTGGCAAATGAGTAATGGAAAAGACCTGACAAACGGAAGATAAACGATATAGCTTCTCGGCAATGGATTGAGCTGCACGACCACTCACCCCGGTATCCACCTCGTCAAAAATGAGTACTGGAATTTGATCATGACGCGCAAAAATACTTTTCATCGCCAACATGATACGTGATAGCTCACCGCCTGAAGCGATCTTACCAAGTGGACGTAATGGCTCACCTGGATTGGGGGATATAAGAAATTCCGCATTATCAATGCCCTGCTTGGTAGGTCTTACCTTCAGACCTTTATACTCATATCCGCGTGGATCTTCAATTGGATCAATGCGCACCTTGAGTGACGTTCTTTCCATCTGCAGGTCTTTTAACTCCTGCTCCACTTGCTCTGCAAGCTCTTCAGCACAAATTTCGCGTGCTTCTGTAAGCTCTTCCGAAATCTCAAGCAAATCGGAAAGCAGCTCGTCCCGTTTTGCAATGAGCTGCTCCAACCGCTCATCTTTATTTTCCAGCAGATCGGTTTCCTGCTCAATACGGCTATAGTATTCCAAAATCTGCTCTATACTATCACCATATTTTCGCTGTAATCCGGTAATTTGATTCAAACGTTGCTCCACTTCATGCAGCTTGCCTGGATTAAATTCAATATCCTCACGATAAGAACGTAATTGGAATGCTGCGTCCTCCAACTGGTAAAAAGCAGACTGAATCTGCTCCGCAATGGGCTGAAGGCTTTTGCTGTCATAGCTTTGGACATCGTTTAATCTGGACAACACGTTATTGATCGTATCCAGTCCACCTCTGCCGCTTAGCAGTTCGTATGCTCCTGATATCCCATCCATCATTTTCTCACTATGGGATAGCTTGACCCGTTCCTCTGCCAATAATTCATCTTCTCCCAATTTCAACTCCGCCGCAGCGATCTCTTCTAATTGAAATCGGTACATATCCAAAAGCTGATAAGCCTTTTGACTGGAACTTTGCAGTTCTCTTACTTCTTTTTCCGCTTTGACAAAAGCATTGTAACGCTCCCGATAAAGCGTTTTGACCGGACCGATGACCGAATCACCGAACGTATCCAGCAGCGCCAGATGACGATCTGCACGTAGCAGGCTTTGATGCTCATGTTGCCCGTGGATATTGACGAGTTGCTCACCTACCTCACGCAGCATCGTTAAATTAACCATCTGGCCATTAATTCGAGAAGAGCTTTTCCCTTGAACCGTAAGTTCGCGACGAATCAGCAAATGCTCCTCCGCATTAGCCTTAATCCCTTGTTCCTCAAGTGTATTCCAAACTGGATGTTTTACCGGCAGTTCAAATAAGGCTTCCATCTCTGCTTTATCACAACCGTAACGCACTAAATCAGCAGAGCCCCTACCGCCTGCAATCAGCCCAAGTGCATCGATAATAATGGATTTACCAGCACCTGTTTCCCCGCTCAACACATGAAACCCTTTATAAAAATGAACATCGACGGCCTCTACAACCGCCAAATTCCGTATAGACAAAGTGACCAGCATCGTTCTTTCACCTCTATGATGTACAAATTAAAACGCCTAATATGCGTAGCCATTATAATTAGGAAATGTAGCCCATAAGACGATTCACGATAGCTTCGCTGTTTTCTTCCGATCGGCAAATAATCAAAATAGTATCATCCCCGCTAATCGTCCCCATGATCTCGGACCATTCAATATTGTCCAATAAAGCAGCAATCGAGTTGGCTGTTCCCGGCAGGCATTTCATCACAATCAGATTGGTTGTGTAGTCAATATGCAAAAAGTTATCGACCAACGTACGTTTCAGTTTCTGGGCCGGATTGTAACGTTGATCTGAAGGCATCGAATATTTATATCTGCCATCGTCCATTGGAACCTTGATGAGCAGCAACTCCTTGATATCACGCGATACGGTCGCCTGCGTGACCTGAAAACCAGCCTTACGCAATGCTTCAACCAGATCATCCTGCGTCTCAATCTCATGTTGTGAAATAATTTCCCTAATTTTAATATGTCGTTGACCCTTCATATAATCCTCCTATGGATTAACCTTCATATTCCTCTTCTTCGAGGTCTTCCACTAATGTAATAAGGCGAATACTTCGCTCGTCCGTATCAACGTACAATACACCCGCGCAACCCGGATAGAGCAATAAATACGGCATGAGCCTGTCCCTTAAATCAGGACCACTCCACTCCATTGGTTTCTTGCGGCGTGACGTTTTGACCATATATGTCGAACCGTTTCGTACAGCCACGTAGTCTATAAACAAACGGCTATACACGGTATGTCCATTCACTTTAAAAGCAAGCGGTATTTTCATCTTCCCGCCCACTACTTCATATCCTGCTTCTTCGAGTAGGTCTGTGGCAGGTCCTTCGTCCAAGTCCTCGTTAATCGGTATCGTCTTTAGCACAAGCGGCCCTGGCTCCTTCAACCAGGCACGTAGGCTATACAAAGCCCATATCCCTAATATCACCCCGATCACAGCGATGATAACCGTATCATATCTTGTGTCCATGGACCGATCACCTCATGGACATATTCTAGGACAAGATGTAAAATCCCTTTTCCTTTGTACATCTCATTATAGGCGAACGTGAGTTCTATAATCAATCCCTCACACCAAAAAGAGGTTCCCTTAAGTTCACAGAACTCATGGAGAACCCCTGAATGTTACTTACGCGATGGACCATTATTAAAAGTCTGACCTGCTTCCTGAACGGTACGTTCAATCAGTGGTCTGAAATCCATCTTCTCCAGCTGCGATTCTGCAGCAGGAAGCCCATCCAAACGCCAATGCGCTAAAAATTCAATATTGCCTTCTCCACCTGTAATAGGCGAATAAGCCAAACCTTGCAGCGTAAGTCCAAGCTCATGTGCAAACATCAGAATGGTCTGCAACACTTCTTTATGCGTAGCAGGATCACGGACCACACCGGATTTTCCGACCTTTTCGCGTCCAGCTTCGAATTGCGGCTTGATTAGAGCTACAATATCAGCAGGTTGATGCAACAAAGCAAGCAACGGGGGCAAAATAATACGTAATGAAATAAAGGAAACGTCAATACTAGCGAAATTCGGCACGGAACCATTCAAATCCGCGGGTGTCATATATCTGAAATTCGTTTTCTCCATTACGCATACTCGTTCATCATTACGAAGGGACCAATCCAGCTGATTATAACCCACATCAATGGCGTATACGTATTCAGCTCCATGCTGAAGCGCACAATCCGTAAAACCTCCAGTGGACGAGCCAATATCCAGCATTGTCCTGCCCTTCATATCCAGCTCAAATTGCCGGATGGCCTTCTCCAGCTTCAATCCTCCACGGCTTACATACGGATGCACCGAACCCTTAACTTTAAGCTCGCTGGCGCGTGGTACCTTCATCCCCGCCTTCTCGATCCGTTCGCTGTCCGCCAGCACTAGCCCAGCCATAATCGCAGCTTTAGCTTTTTCACGGCTTTCAAAAAAGCCTTGTTCTACAAGTAATACATCAATGCGTTCCTTCGGAACAGACATGTTAATCTCCCTTTAGGCAGCCAGGCTGCTTTTGTCATACTTTTTATAAACGTCATGGTCTTCACTTCAAGTTACCCTATACGGATTGTCCCATGCCATATGCCGGCTCAGCAGCCCATTTACGCAGCTTTAAGCATACATCTTCAATGGTAAGACCTACTTCAGCACGCTGCTCTTTGATGGAGCCATGCTCCACGAACAGATCGGGAATCCCCATTAGGCGCACCTGTGCCTCTTGTATTTCGGCTTTAGCGTAAAATTCCAGTACAGCGCTACCCAAGCTTCCTGCTTCAGAAGCTTCTTCCAATATGATCAGCTTCGTATGCTGACGAGCCAGCTCACGCAACATATCCTCGTCCAAAGGCTTCAGGAAACGGGCATTCACGACGCCCACTTGCAAACCTTCCCGTTTCATCGCCTCCGCAGCCTCTGTCGCCACCTGGAGCATCGGTCCTGATGCGATTACAGCAAAGCCCTCGCCTTTACGCAGGAGCTCCCAACTGCCGATGGGAATAGCCTGTAATTCTTTATCCATCGGCACGCCAACCACATTAACACGCGGGTAACGATAAGCAATTGGACCATCTTCATAGTCGAGCGCTGTTTTCATCATATGGCGTAGCTCGTTCTCATCCTTTGGCATCATAAGCACAAGATTCGGGATATGACGCAAGAATGCCACATCAAACACGCCATGATGAGTTTCCCCGTCAGCCCCAACAAAACCTGCACGGTCAATCGCGAACATTACGTTCGCATTATGACGACAGATATCATGCACAATCTGGTCATAAGCACGCTGCATAAAAGTGGAATACACCGCAAACACCGGCTTCATCCCTTCCATTGCCAACGCAGCACACATGGTAGCTGCATGCTGTTCAGCAATGCCGACGTCAATCATACGGCTAGGAAACTCTTTACTAAACGGTACCAATCCTGATCCGCCAGGCATAGCGGGTGTGACCGCAACGATGCGCTCATCCTGCTCAGCCAGCTCAATCAACGTTCGACCGAAAATTTCCGTATACATCGGATTACCTACAGCTTTGAGTACCTGACCCGATTCAATTTTGTAGGGACTGATTCCATGCCATTTGTGTGAATCTGCTTCCGCAGGTTTATAGCCCTTGCCCTTGGTGGTTACGACATGCACCAATACAGGGCCAGTGACATTATCAGCCTGCTGGAAGGTTTCGATTAGCTTCGGCAAATCATGTCCGTCCACTGGACCGAGATACGTAAGTCCCAGTTCCTCAAACAGTACACCAGGCACCATCATATATTTAAGACTGTCCTTGACACGGCCAGCCGATTTGGCAAGTTTACCGCCGATCGCGGGTATTTTTTTCAGCAAAACTTCCAGCTCATCTTTTGCTCGCAAATAATGACGGTCCGAGCGGATTTTACTCAAATAATTATGCATGGCCCCTACATTAGGTGCTATGGACATTTCGTTGTCATTCAGAATAACCATTAAACTTTTGCGCTCATGACCGATATGATTCAACGCTTCGAAGGCCATCCCCCCAGTCAACGCTCCGTCTCCGATCATTGCAATGACTTTATTATCCTCGCCCTTCAAATCTCGAGCCAAGGCCATTCCTATTGCCGCCGACAGAGAAGTACTGCTATGACCGGCTTCCCAAACATCATGCTCGCTCTCACTTCTTTTTACAAAACCACAAAGTCCATCACGCTGACGAAGTGTATCAAAACGGTCCATTCGCCCTGTCAATATTTTGTGTACGTAGGCTTGGTGCCCAACGTCATAAATCATCTTGTCCTTCGGACTGTTATAGCAATAATGCAGGGCGATCGTGAGCTCAACCACTCCCAGATTCGATGCCAGATGCCCCCCAGTCACGGACAGCTTCTCAATCAAAAAGCTCCTGATTTCCTCGGCTAGAGAAGCCAACTCCTCAACCGACAGTGATTTCAGATCGCCTGGTTGCTTTATGTGTGGAAGCAGCACGCATATCTCCCCGCTTTCCTTCAAGTTTGTGTGTAAAGTTAACAAGTATTATATCACACTTTTTAACTGTGCTTAAACGCAGACAAGTCAAAACAGCTCTAACGCAACTAATGATCACGCTTCATCAGGTAATCCGCTATCTCCAGCAAACGAGAAGAATCGGGAATACCGCTCTCTGTTATCACTTTTTTAGCAGATGCGGTGAGTTCCTCCACCTGCCGCAAAGATGCGTCCATACCAATGAAATACGGATAGGTAACCTTCTCCTGCTCAACATCACTTTGCGTTTTCTTACCCATTTTGCTCTCATCGCCTATGAGGTCCAGTATATCGTCCTGTATCTGAAAAGCCAGCCCCAAGTCTCGTCCAAAGCGGCGAAGCGCCTCTAATTGACTCTTGTCCGCCCCACCAATCCGTCCACCTGCCAAGAGCGAGAAAATAATCAAATCAGCAGTTTTATGAAGATGGATATATTCCAGTTCCTCGATCCCCGTCATTCCTTGCTCGCCTGACATATCGGCGACCTGTCCGCCTACCATTCCCCGCGCGCCACTCATTTCGGACAAATCCTCAACAATGGACAACAGCGAATCGGATGAAACACCGTGACGTCGTCCTGCTTGCACAATGCTGTAAAAGGCATGGGTCAACAAAGCATCACCCGTAAGGACGGCAACCGCCTCGCCGTATACCTTATGATTCGTCAGCTTACCTCGCCGATAATCATCATCATCCATGGCTGGCAAGTCGTCATGAATGAGAGAGTACGTATGTACCATTTCTACCGCACATGCCACTGGCAACGCAGCTTCCCTGCTTCCACCGAATGCTTCAGCAGCAGCGATCACAAGCAGAGGCCGCAGCCGTTTTCCGCCTGCGGTGAGTGAATAATTCATAGATTCTCGAAGAACATCGGGAATGTTCCAATCGGCCGGGAACTGCTCGGTCAGTGCAGACGAAACCGCATCCGCCGTTCCGGTCAAATATTCCTTGAACGACGGTCTATTCAAGCCCTTCACCGCCGTTTTCATCTAATCCGCCGCCAAAAGGCTTCTTGCGCAAATCTCCATCCTCTTCCACGATCATTTCAATTTTGCGTTCAACCTGCTCCAGCTTTTGACTGCAAAGCTGAGACAGCTTCATCCCCCGCTGGAACAAATCAATGGCTTGCTCCAGAGGAACGTCTCCATGCTCCAGTTGTCCGACAATTTCTTCAAGAGCGGCCATAGCCGCTTCAAAATTCAATTCCGTTTCATTCGCCACCGTGCTTCGCGTCCTCCTTCATTCCCCATACTTGGCAGTCCAACTGCCCATCACTCACTTTAATCTTGATGGAATCTCCCGGCTGTACGTCTTTGAGCGACTTAATCAGCCGTTTCTCCTGCTCATCGTATACCAAGCTATAGCCTCGGGCCATGACTTTGAGTGGGCTCAGCGCATCCAGCTGACGAATTCCCGTGTGCAACTGCTGCCGTCCCGTTTTCGTAATAGCACGCATCGCAGACTCCAGCTGACGTTGCGCCATATCCGCCTGCTTGCGTGCCGAACGAATTTGTTCACGTGGATTAAACCGCTCTAGTACCTGACGCATACGTGCATTCTTTTCTGCGTTTAAGCGTGAACGGTTACCCACTGCGCGGATTAGCCGCTGATGCAGCATGTCCATTCGCTCTGCATGCTGTAGCATATAGCGGCGTGGGTGCAGCAGGACTGGTGAACGCTGAAGCCTCACCAAGCGTTCACGGCTGGTTTCCAGCCGCTGCCGGAGGGCGTTGCGCAGGCGTTGCTCACGCTGGAGCAGCTGATCCCGTAGCTCTGCCTGATTAGGCACAGCCAACTCAGCTGCTGCGGTTGGCGTTGCTGCACGCAAGTCAGCCACAAAATCGGCAATGGTAAAATCTGTTTCGTGTCCAACTGCCGAAATAACCGGAATGACCGATGCGTAAATGGCGCGCGCAACCGCTTCCTCATTAAACGCCCACAGTTCTTCCAACGAGCCACCTCCCCGTCCGACGATCATCACCTGAACCTCTTGCATATGATTCATAGCTTCAATTGCCTTGACAATCGAGGGTGCGGCACCTTTTCCTTGTACAAGCACAGGATACAACACAATTCCAGCCTGCGGGTATCGCCGTTGAAGGGTCGTAATAATATCACGCACAGCCGCTCCGGTCGGTGACGTAATCACGCCAATGGTTGCCGGATGGGCAGGGAGATTACGCTTACGAGCAGTATCAAACAGTCCCTCTGCATCCAGCTTTTGCTTGAGCTGTTCGTAAGCCAAATAAAGGCTTCCTATACCATCAGGCTGCATTTGAGTCGCATAAAACTGATATTGTCCATCTCGTTCGTACACAGATACGTTTCCCCGGGCAATAACACGCGTACCTTCTTTCGGTACGAAGGGAAGCCGCTGATTATGGGTTGCAAACATAATCGAACGTATGCGGCTCCCCTCATCCTTGAGCGTAAAGTACATGTGACCACTCGAATGATGCGTAAAATTAGAAATTTCCCCGCGTATCCATACATCAGACAGCACCTGATCCGATTCCAGTTTCATCCGGATATAACGATTCAGGTCCTTTATAGAGTAAATACGTTGTTCAGCCATAGGCAGCTGCCCTTATGCCAAACCGTGCGACCGCTTGGCCGCTACAAGCGTATTTTGCATCAGCATCGTAATCGTCATCGGGCCTACTCCGCCGGGAACAGGCGTAATCGGACCAGACACTTGCTTCACGCTCTCAAAATCAACGTCCCCCGCCAGCTTTCCGTTCTCCAGACGGTTCATCCCCACATCTATCACAACCGCTCCGGGCTTCACGAACGAAGCATCAATAAAGTTGGCTTTGCCGATCGCAACGACTAAGATATCCGCTTGTCGACTTAGATCCCCGATATTCGCTGTACGGGAGTGGCACATCGTAACCGTAGCATTTTCACGTTGCAACAATAAAGACACTGGCTTGCCTACGATATTACTGCGACCAATAACTACCGCATGTTTACCAGCAATCTCCACTCCAGCACGCTTGATTAACTCAATGACTCCAGCAGGAGTACAAGGCAATAGACTATCGTCACCGATGACCAAATTCCCTACGTTCACCGGATGGAATCCATCCACATCCTTCTCCACTGCAATCGCGTCAATGACAGCTTTTTCATGAATATGCTTTGGCAACGGCAGTTGAACCAAAATCCCATGGATAGTACTTTGATGGTTCAGCTTGTCCACTAGTTTCAGTAATGCTTCCTGAGAAGTATCTGCTGACAACCGGTGAACCTCTGAGTAATAGCCGAGATCATGGCACGCCTTTTCCTTGTTTTTAACATACACCTGCGAAGCGGGATCTTCGCCTACCAATACAACAGCCAGTCCCGGTTGAAAGCGGTGCTCTTTCAGACGAATGACCTCTTGCTGAATGCTTGCGCGAATATCCTGAGAGATTTGTTTACCATCAATGATCGGTGCTGACATGTTTAACCACTCTCCAACCTGATTCAGTAGTCTCTACTTAAAAACGTGTTTTCAATTGCTCCAGTTCTTGAATCACTCGTCCCAGTACACCATTAACAAATTTACCGGATTCCTCGGTACCAAAGTGCTTCGACAACTCAATCGCTTCATTAACAGCTACCTTGGCTGGAACATCCTCACGGAAAATCATCTCATATGCCGCAAGTCTCAAAATTTGACGATCTACACGTGAAAGTCTGCTGATCTGCCAGCCTTTAAGATAATCCACCAACAGCCCATCAATGGCTTCCTTGTGCTCCCACGTACCCCGCACATGCTCTAAAACATACGCTCTTAACACTGCCGCGTCTTTAACGACAACTTCCGCTTCGTTTTCCTCAGCGGCTTCTTGAAGCAACATGTCCACGGCTGCTGCCGCATCCACTTCATTCATTTCCATATGGTACATACTCTGTACCGCTAATTCCCTCGCCAGACGTCTTTTCATGCCCTGCCTCCTACGCTTGCCTATATCTATTTTTCATTCTAACCAATTTCCACAAAAAAACCTGTGAACGCATCCTCCAAAACGTTGGGCGCAAAGAAGCTACAGCTCTATTTTGGAGAACACGTATCACAGGGTTCATTTAAAAGGACGCCAACGCTGCGACAACCAATCGCCCCATTCCTTCCAAGGGAGAAATGAACCAAGCGCTGAATCGCTACGTCTTCCTAGCGTATATCCGATGAACACCATCAATGCAAAGAACAACATATTCCAAAAGCCTGCCCACAAATAAATAAAACCGAAAAAAATACCAGCCGTGATCCCCATGATCCGGCCCTTGTAACTTCCCCATATTTCTTTCCAGGGCATCAGGGAAAATCACCTCTATTCCACACGACTCTTAAAGCTGGGTGACTGAGAAACATTAGCGATGTACACCGACACATTGGACACAGGAATTCCTGTAATTTCTTCCACATGATCGTGTACCCCCTTTTGTACCTCGGAGGTTAACACCGGAATGGAGCTTTCCCCGTCTACAACCGCCCGAATCGTAATATCAAGTCCCGATTCCAACACGCGAACGCGTGCTTTCAAATCCTGCATCCCGCGAAATCGGGAAGCTGCTTTGAGGCACAGATTTTCAATGGTGTCCACTGAAATCTGAATGTCACCATATTCCGTTCGTTGATCAATAGAATGCTGTACGGTTTGGTTCCGTCGAATAGAGATATAAAAAAAACGAAGACTCAATAACAACAGAACCCCTGCAATAATCAGGCTGGTGAACCACACCACTCGCTCATCCTCAATACTTAAAACATACGGAATGGCCCCGCTCAGGAGGAGGATGGCGAGAATGGAAATAATTCCGATACTTAAGCTGTACAAGAACAGCAGAAGTCTGTCCATAACTTTAGCCACGAAACGCACAGCCTCCTTAAATTAGAGTAAACCCTCGACCCATAAGGGTCGGGGGTTTGTACAAAGTATCGCTCTATTTAACCCGTCCGGCGCCCAGCACTTCCGGCTCTTCTACTTTTTCAGCATTTTTGAATTGAACATCATGAATTTGCACGTTCACTTCAACAACGTTAAGACCTGTCATGTTCTCAATCGAACGCTTAACATTATGCTGAATAGCAGCAGCCACCTCAGGCAGACGGTTACCGTACTCAATAATGACGGAGACGTCTACAGCAGCTTCACGCTGTCCGACTTCCACTTTTACACCTTTAGATAAATTTTTGCGGCCTAGCAGTTCGGCAAACCCACCAGCAAATCCGCCACTCATTCCCGCTACGCCTGGTACCTCAACGGTAGCCAGTCCGGCAATGACTTCAATAACTTCTGGGGCGATTTGAATCTCCCCAATTTCTGTACGTTCGAATTCGGTTGGCACTGTGCTCATACCTTCAACACCTTTCGGTCAAAATAAGTTTCATTCCAGCTTTGGATTTCAAAGCAGACATGCTCACTTATTATCCATACTATATCATTTGGCGTTCATTATGACAAACTGAGGAAATATACCGATTAAACTTCGTTTTCCTCCAAAAATTTAATATCAAAATCGCCTCTAATAAAGGTCGGATGCTCTAGCAAGCGCTGATGAAAAGAAATCGTTGTGGGTATGCCCTCAATAGCAAACTCAGACAAAGCCCGCTTCATTTTGGCAATTGCATCTTGCCGTGTAGGTGCCCACACAATCAGCTTGGCGATCATAGAGTCATAATAAGGAGGAATGCTATAACCTGGATATGCTGCGCTGTCTACCCGTACTCCAGGACCGCCTGGAGGCAGATAAAATCCGATTTTACCCGGTGCAGGCATAAAATTGCGATCCGGGTCCTCAGCGTTAATACGGCATTCTATCGCCCAACCATTGATGGTGACTTCTTCCTGCGTAAAGGAAAGCGGATGTCCTTCAGCGACAGAAATCATTTCCTTAATCAGGTCTACACCGGTAATCATTTCTGTTACGGGATGTTCTACCTGAATACGTGTATTCATTTCCATGAAATAGAAATTATTGTCCGGGCCGAGCAAAAATTCGAGAGTACCTGCACCAGAGTATTGAACGGCCAAAGCTGCGCGAACAGCTGCCTGACCCATTTCTTCACGGACATCCTGCGATAGTACAGGACATGGTGCTTCCTCCAACAACTTCTGACGACGACGCTGAACAGAGCAGTCCCGTTCGCCCAAATGGGCAACATTACCATGCTTGTCCGCTATGATCTGTATTTCCACATGTTTCATACCGGTCAAATATTTTTCTAGGTACACACCCGCGTTGCCAAATGCTTTTTGCGCCTCCTGCTGAGCGGTAGTAATTTGCTGAATAAGGTTATCCTCATCTTCGGCGATACGAATACCTTTACCTCCACCACCTGCTGTGGCCTTGATAATTACCGGATATCCAATATCACGTGCGATGCTGATCGCATCCTGCAAATCCTCAACCAGCCCGTCTGAACCCGGAATAACCGGAACTCCGGCATCCTTCATGGTCTGCTTGGCTACGGCCTTATCTCCCATTTTGTTAATGGCTTCAGGAGAAGGACCAATAAACGTAATATTACACGATTCGCAAATTTCAGCGAAGTCTGCGTTTTCCGCCAAAAATCCGTAACCTGGATGAATGGCATCACATTCAGTCAATGTAGCAACGCTCATCAGGTTCGTAAAATTAAGGTAGCTGTCCTTAGATAGCGTCGGTCCGATACAGTAAGCCTCATCTGCGAGACGCACATGTAACGAATCCTTGTCAGCTTCCGAATATACGGCAACTGTCGAAATATTCATCTCGCGGCAAGCGCGAATGATACGAACCGCAATTTCTCCACGATTTGCAATCAATACTTTTTGAAATGTCATGACTTTACCTCCCTGGGAGCAGTCTTGCCGAACCCTCAAAAGAGGGTTCAAACAAGCTCTTTACTCCGGTTTCACAAGGAACAATGGCTGGCCATACTCGACCAACTGTCCGTTTTCGGCCAAAATTTCCACAATTTCGCCCTTCACTTCAGCTTCCAGCTCATTCATCAGCTTCATCGCTTCAATGATACATACCGTTGTTTTTTCGCCCACTTTGCTGCCAATACTCACATACGGAGCCGTATCCGGGGATGAAGAACTATAGAAAGTGCCTACCATCGGAGATACGATTTTATGTAGATTGCTTGCATATTCCCTCGGTTCCCCAGCAGTTGCAGGTCCAACATCGGACTGTACTTGTGGATTTGGAATAACAGCTTGTGGTGCCACTGCATAAGTAGGTGTTGCCACAGGAGCCTGTACCGTAACGATCTCGCTTTTGCCAGGTTTTCGGATCAACAGGCGAGTTCCTTCATTTTCAATTTCAAGCTCATGCACAGACGTTTCATCCACCAGCTTGATCAATTCCTTAATCTCGCTTAATTTAAACATCTCTATTAATCACTCCTTCAGCATTTTGCCGGTTGCTGATTACATTGTTGAAACAGCTTTATGTATTATATCACAATCATTAAAAATAGAAAGAGCCCGGAATAATGCAGAAATCCGGGCTTTTTCGCGTTTTTTGTCTTATTGTGTAACATACTGGACACTGATCTTATCCTGCGATACGTTCAGTTCCTTCATGACTTTATCAACAATTGTTACCGCTTGCTTAGCATCCAATTTTTCACTCAGAACCACTACTTTGTATTTATCAGCATCTTCCTCACGGACGACCGCATTGGCGAACTGCTGCTGAAGCTCTTCTTCAATTCCAGTAATTTTAGCCTGCTTATCTTCAAGTACATGTAATTCCTTTTGAGCCTCAGCGGCTTTCTTGGGTGTGCTGTCGTTCATTGCGGTAGTCAGTTCATCATTTTTCTTCTGATTTTCCACGTCCCGTTCCAGCAAATAGTTGTCAATCACAGCTGCTGCTGTAGGTTGGGCAGCTTGATCGGTTGCCACTTGATCCAGTACCTGCTGGTCGGTTTTGGCTGTAGAGGCTGCTTTGTCGTCACTTTGTGCTGTCGCGTCCGTCTTAGTCGCAGTTGTGTTTTGATCGGATGTCGCTGGTTCAGTAGTAGGGGTAGCTGCCGTATCTTTATTGCCTTTTGAGTTTTCTGTTGCTGGGTCAGTTGTGGAAGCCGTATCCGATTTTGTGGAAGGTGCTGATGCTCCATCAGTTACTTCTCCATTCGTCACTACTTCATTTACCTTCAGTTCGTTCAATTGTTCCTCTGCCTTCGTCGTTGCTTCCTGTGCGGCATCCTGCTTAACCTTGCTCACTTGCTCACTATCGGCTACTGGTGGATTTGCAGGGCTTGAGTCCTCCGTAAACAAATAATACGCAGACAGCACGACCATTAAACTCAGCATGGACACCAGCCAAACGGTTTGTCTTTTGTTATTCATGTTCCGTCCTCCATATTCATTAATGGTTTAAAATATAAACTTCTTTGCTCTTAAATTCCAAATTACCCCTGTTTGCGCGGTACGACTGAAATTTTGTAGGAAGGTACATTTAGTCCCTTCTGTACAGCATCGACAATTAGCTGCTTCACTGTAGGGTTTTCTGCCCCCATAGCCACAACAAGCACTCCCCTCACCTGCGGTTTTACTTTTTTTGTCACAATCGGGGTGTGCTGGCCACCTGATGACTCATAGGTGACAATCTCGCCATCACGTGTATATTGAGTAGTGTGCCGTTGTCCGCCATTGGCGTCCGTCTCGTTGTTCTCTTCTTGCATGTCCTTTACATTGCGTTGAACGATAACTTCTTCGGTGGAATCTACCGTAACCATGACATCGACGGTTCCTACGCCAACAATCTGCTCCAGCATCTGTTTCATATTGTCCTCAAAAACCTTCTCGATCCCGGCAAAGGAACTTTCTTCACCTGTTGTTGTCTCTAACGTAGGCTCATTTTTCATCACGCCAGGCGGCTCACGGCCTACGTTTTCTGGATCAACCTTTTTCACATTAACGAATGAATTAAAAAGCATGATCGCTACACCGATAAGGCCAAGTATAAGCAGCCAACGAAATGAGTTGAATCTTTTCGCCCCATCCGCCCCTCCACCCAGCCATTGCTCCAGCTTTTTCAGCCATTTGCTCATTTCTGCTCACCTCCTGTTACCATTCATGTGTTCCATCCTGCGAAGAAACCACCTGAACATTTTTGCTGTCTATCCCCCATTTTTCACGTAGAAGTCCTGTAATTAGGCCAAAAGCTTTCGTATCCGTTGGCTTTCCGTCCTCAGCAGTTTTATCAGGATTACGATCATCTTCTCGTGTTCCTTCATTAAGTTCTGAATTTTTTGTATGTGTCGGTTCCACACGAATATTCACTGTCTTTTCGGCTACAGGCTCCACCATTATCGGCTTGGCATCTGCACTAGGCGAGCCCTCTGTGTTGTTCTTTTCTTTTTCTGGCTGCTGCTCTGCCAATTTGACCACTACCGACTGGACACCCGTTCCTGCCTCCAGCTCCGATTCCTTCTGTTGAATCTTTGCAAGGGTAACCTGGACCGACTGAATTGCTAACCCAGTATATTGTTCCAACTGTCCTTTCATTTCCTTAGCTACCTCTTTGCCGGCCCATTGCATGGAGCTTTGTTCTTGCTGTTGCTTCAACCGGCTGCCTTTTGCTAAAATCTCCTCCAATGTCGGTTCCCTCTCGCCTGTCTCAGCCTGACGTTGAAGATCCAATGCTCGCCCTAGAACCTCGGAGGGGCTGCTACTCAGTAAGCGCACGACCGGAGACAGCAACGTCAGCAAAATAAGCAGGCTGAGAACGAGTTTGACATACCTTTCCATAGATCGGCTCGGTAAGATCATATCGACAAAAGAAGCCAGCAACACGATTAGCACCAGTTCCTTAAGCCAGCCTCCCAACCAGGTCACTTCACTCCCCTCCCCCCTTGTTGGTTTACATGCATTGGTTCACCTCATCATGACCGTCATATTGCCTGCTGCGAGCATGACTGTAATCGCAAGGAAAGACATTAATCCCACTGCCGCCAGCGCCGCGAAAACATAAATCATGCTCTTGCCGATTGCATCCAGACATTCCACGATAGGCGTATCACCCAAAGGCTGCATGATCGCTGCTGTCACTTTATAAATGAGAGCCAGTGTCAGAATCTTGAGGGCGGGAAAGGCGCACAGGAACAATATAATAATGACTCCTACCAGACCAATGGCATTTTTAACGAGCAGCGAAGCCGAAATGACTGTATCTGTCGCATCTGCCAACGCCTTGCCGACCACCGGAACAAAGCTACCCGTAATATATTTGGCTGTGCGGATCGTTAATCCGTCAGTAACTGACGAAGTCAAGCCTTGTACCGAAATGACTCCCAGAAATATGGTCAGCAGCACTCCCAGCACTGCTACTCCAGCGTTCCGCATCAGATCGGCTAGCTGGGTCAGTTTGTATTTGCCCGTCAGCGAGTTGACCAAGTACAGCACAGCCGAGAAGAACAGTAGCGGGAAAACCAGCGTATGAATGACTGTTCCGACTGTGTTGATCATAAATACAATCAGCGGGTGGGTCACCGAAACTGTTACGACGTTCCCCATCGAGGCTAACATGGTAAACAACAAGGGCAACATTGCCATCATGAAGTGAATCATGCTATCAATCGCTTCTTTGGCATAACCAATCGCTACACTAAAGCTATTAATCGCCAGAATGATAATGACCATGTATACGATAGCGTAGGCCACTTTGCTGACCTGTTTGCTTTCAAAAGCGCTTTGCAGCGTTTCCAGCACCATACTCATAATGCTGAGCATGACGATGGTGACGAGCAACTTGGCATTTACTCGGATTTCATGGATGAAAAAATCAGCTATAGCGCTCAATACACCCTTTATGCTGAATCCTTCACCGCCTGGAAGCAGCATGTCCATGAAGGAAGGCGTTTTCTGATCAGGGAAAAATCCGCCGTATTCCTGCATGAGCCCGTCCCAATAATGTTCTACTTCATCTTTGGGCATTTGCTCCGCCTGCTGTCTGATCCATTCGTTAGTCGGTGTATCTGCAAAGAGGACCGCAGCTGAGGCACACCAAAGACATAGCAACAACATCGCAATTACTTTGAGATTCGGCATGCCCCCTAGCCTTTTCATGGCATCACCCCCTCAGGCGGGCATCAGCTTCAGAATGGTATCAATAATAATGCTGATAATCGGGATTGCGAGCACCATAATGAGTACCTTTCCGGTAAGCTCAATTTTGGAAGCAATCCCATCTTGTCCTGCATCCCGAACGATTTGCGCTCCAAATTCAGCAATATAAGCGATACCGATTATTTTCAATACGGTTTTAAAATAGATCATATCCATGCCTGAAGACCGAGCCAGTCGCTCCAGTACAGAAACCACAGATCCGATCTTGCCAATCAGCAGCAAAAAAATGACGATTCCCGCAGCTGTTGCAATCAAAAAGGCAAACATCGGCTTCTGTTCCTTAATGACTAAAATGAGGACTGTGGCAATGAGGGCGAAGCCCACCACCTGAATGATTTCCATGTGTCCACCTACTGAAAAAGAAAGATAGATTTGATCTCTTGCAGAAGGTTATCCAGCATTCGCACCACCATGAACAGGACCACGACGAAACCGATGACCGTTACCCAGTGGGCCATGTCTTCTTTGCCCATTTGCTTTAATACGGTATGAATCATAGCGATAATAATGCCAATTCCGGCAATCTGGAAAATCGCATTCACTTCTAAATTCATTCGAGCACCCCGCTAATAGATCAAAATGACGATCAATGCTCCGATCAGCAGTCCCAGGCTCCTGCTCATACGCTCGTACCTCACCTGATCTGCCTGCGCCTGCGCTTCCTCATGGGATAACTGCTGGATGGTCAGCGCAATGTGCTTGATCTGGTCTTCACGGTCGCTGGTTCCAAGACTGTAAGCAAGCTGCCGCATCGCTTCCTTCTCGGCTTGCTTCATAGAGGAACGGCTCCACGAGTCTTCAATGGCTTTATGCAAGCTTTCTCTGGCAGTCAGGCCAAAAGAGGGGTGCATCCAGCGTGAGGCTTGCTGAAACAGAGTGCGCAGCGGCTCTCGCAAGGGCTCTCCTGTCTTGGCGAAAGCATCTGGTAGCGGAGACACCCCGTAGGAAACCTCGGTGGTCAGTCTTTGCAGCGCAAGAATCAACTCCCTGATTTGCCGCGGCCTCATCGCAAACTGCCTTGCTCGCTGCCAGCCTGCCAGCGTAGCGGCCAGTATAACCAAGGCGGCACCCAGCAACTTAAGCATAGGAGATGCCCCCATTCTGCCCTTCTCCAGGCAGTGTAATCCTGCGTTGCTTGGCATCTGCCAGCCGGAATGAGACGCCCCGGCTCGTCCGCTCCAGCATGACGTAGAGTTGAAACAGCTCTTGCCCTGTAGTTAATCCAGCAAAAGCAGGCCGGGTCGCCATTTCAGCCACATCGCGACCATGTGCGGAAGCAATGACTGCAATGCCTGCATGAAGCGCTTCGCGCACCGCCTCCGCATCTTCCGGTCGTCCGATTTCATCAACAATGAGGACATCCGGTGACATCGAGCGGATCATCATCATCATGCCTTCTGCTTTCGGACATCCGTCCAATACATCGGTGCGAGGTCCGACATCAAAACCGGGGATACCTTTG
The DNA here is from genome assembly GCF_038592955.1 of Paenibacillus sp. FSL H8-0168. Taxonomy (NCBI): domain Bacteria; kingdom Bacillati; phylum Bacillota; class Bacilli; order Caryophanales; family Paenibacillaceae; genus Paenibacillus; species Paenibacillus sp. FSL H8-0168. The sequence continues at coordinate 3,509,486 of NZ_CP151948.1, forward strand.
TGACTGCCAGCGATCTCAGAGCGTTCGTCTATAATGCCTACCTTGAGTCCATTCCGTCGCCCCCCATTGCTTTCCATCCCTCCGTAACTGAGTTGCCGAGCCAAGTCCCTAAGCAGTGTCGTTTTGCCATGCTGAGGAGGGGACAAAATGAGGGTGTGCCGGATTTTCCCGGACATTCGATCTGCTACATAAGGCAATATCCGATCAGCTATGCCGGGAATTGCACGAGCAATTCTTACATTAAAGCTGCTTATATCCCTCAAATGTTCCACTCGTCCTCGGTTGAGCACGGTTCTCCCTGCCAAGCCAATACGATGACCGCCAGGGATCGTAATAAACCCTTTACGAAGCTCCTCTTCCATGGTATACAGGGAATGATTGCTGATAAAATCCAGCAGTCGGTGGGCATCCTCACGGTCAGGCTTATAGGCTTCTACATGGTTCAAAGTCAGCCGACCCGCAGACGTTACAAAATGATGATCACCATTTGCATTAATTTCCAACGGCCTTCCTTCCCTGACCCGGATTTCTTCCAGTTGCTTAAATACCGTTTCCGGAAGCCTTCCGAGTATACCGTGCAACGGTTCGGGAAATAACTCCAGCCATTCCATACCGATGCCGCCCCCTCACAGTTGTCCTTTTTCTTTAAGACAAGTCTATGGTTGACTCTCGCTTTTTATGCCGAAAATATATTGAAAACCTAGGCAAACTTTTGCTAACTCCTATCAACGCTCAACAGACCTTTCCCCCGCTTGTTAAAGCACCATTCTCTAATTCGCACAAATAAAAAAGGGCCTCTCAAAGCCTTGTCGGCTAAGGGATGCCTTGGGTAGAAAAGATAGATTCAGCAAAAAAGAGGCTGCCCCTCAGTTTAACTCTCACTGATGGAACAACCTCTTAACCTACTGCTGTATTCTATGATTTATCAAACTATAAATAGAGGACTTATAATGTATCAACCTTTACCTGTCATAGCATCGTTCACATTAGACATATTCATGTCTAGATCACGTTGCAGTTATTAACGACGGTCTTGCGGTCCACCCACAAACGCTTGCTCCTCGGTGTCCAGGTTATAAGCTGTATGCAACGCCTGAATAACCTCATGAAGCTTACCCGCTTCAATTACACACGATACTTTGATTTCAGATGTGCTTACCATTTTAATGCTAACGCCTTGCTCTGCCAGTACGGCAAACATTTGCGCAGCAACACCTGGATGGCTAACCATTCCTGCACCTACAATGGATACCTTCACCAGATTTTCCTCAGACGTTACTTCACGGTACGGAAGCTCTCCACGAATACCTTCCAGCGTCTTCAATGCTGCTTCACGATCCGTCAGAGCTACTGTAAAGGAGAAATCTGCTTTACCAGCTTCGACCCCGCTCTGTACAATAATGTCTACATCAATTTTAGCTGCCGCCAGTGTTCCGAATACTTTCGCCAGTACACCGGGGATATCGGCGACGCCCAAAATACTGATTCTTGCTACATTTTTATCATATGCAATCCCACTGACTACAACGCCCTGTTCCATTACTGCATCCTCCTTTACGACCGTTCCTTCATTATGGTTAAAACTGGACCGCACAATCAGCGGTACCCGGTTATGTTTGGCATATTCTACCGCACGAGGATGCAATACAGCTGCACCCAGATTAGCTAATTCCAGCATTTCATCATAAGAAATTTCTTTTAGCTTACGAGCAACCTTCACGATCCGTGGATCTGTTGAATATATGCCGTCCACATCCGTGTAAATTTCACAGGCATCCGCTTGAATCGCTGCCGCCAGCGCAACCGCCGTCGTATCAGATCCACCACGTCCCAGCGTCGTAATGTCTCCCTCTGCAGACATCCCTTGGAAACCAGCTACAACAACGATCTTGTTGCTGCTCAGTGCATCAAGCACACGCTGAGGTTGAATGTCCGTAATCCGTGCTCGACCAAAGTCAGATTCAGTACGAAAACCAGCCTGCCATCCCGTAAACGATACCGCTTCATGACCCAACTGCTGAATAGCCATCGACAATAAGGCGATTGAAATTTGCTCACCTGTCGTCATCAACATATCCAACTCACGTGCAGGCAACTGCTCATTCAACAATTTGGCCTGGTCAATCAGTTCGTCTGTCGTGTCTCCCATTGCGGAAACGACCACTACACATTGATGCCCTTCACTCTGTTTCTCAACAACGCGTTTTGCCACGCGCTTCATGCGCTCCGTGTCACCGACGGAACTGCCTCCGAATTTCATGACATACAAAGACAACGTTATTCACTCCCTCAGACTCAACAGTATGTAACCTTGAGATGGCACCAAACGACTGAACGTGACATCCTGCGGCATAACTTTAGTACAGTATAATACGAAAGTGCTGTGTGGAGCCAATGTTTTTTAATATTAGTGCTTATAAAAATATCCCCTGCCCTTAACAAGGACAGAGGAAATCTAAAAGTTGCAAATTTTATGCGCGAGACATGTATTTGCCGTCACGTGTATCAATCAACAATACGTCATCTTGGTTAATGAACAAAGGAACTTGAACATTCAAACCCGTTTCCAGTTTGGCATTTTTGGTAGCACCTGTAGCTGTATTACCTTTAATGCCTGGCTCTGTTTCGATTACTTTCAGTTCCACGCTTGTAGGCAGGTTAATACCCAGAATTTCGCCGTTATAGCTGACGATATTTACATTCATGTTTTCTTTCAGGAAGTTAAGCTCCCATTTCAGTTGATCGCTGGACAATGTAAATTGATCATATGTTTCATTATCCATGAATGTATGGTCGTCTGCACTAGCGTACAGATAGGACACACCACGATTTTCGATTTGCGCCCGACCGATCGTTTCACCCGCACGGAATGTACGTTCAACGGTGTTACCGTTACGCAAGTTTTTCAACTTTGAGCGTACGAATGCAGCACCTTTACCCGGTTTTACGTGTTGGAAATCCAGCACCGTAAAAATATCTCCGTCTACCTCGACGGTCAAACCTGTTTTAAAATCATTTACGTTAATCACTAAAATACCCCTCCTACAGGACTGTTATCGTTATTAAACGACTGTAAATTCTTTGCTCGAATGTGTTAATACTTTGATGCCGCTATCTGTAATAACGATATCATCCTCGATCCGTACACCGCCCAATCCAGGGACATAGATACCTGGCTCGACCGTTACCACCATACCCGGCTCCAGAATATCATCACTCGCCTTCGACAGACGTGTAGATTCATGTACTTCAAGACCCAGACCATGACCTGTACTGTGCCCGAAATTGTCTCCATAGCCATGGCTCGCAATAATATCCCGGGTCAGTGCATCCGCTTCACGGCCTGTCATGCCCGGCTTAATATGTTCGAGTGCGTGAAGCTGCGCCTTAAGTACAATATCGTAGATTTCGCGCAACTGGGGCGCCAAATCCCCTTGTGTAGCCACTGTACGTGTCAAATCAGAGCAATAGCCATCCAGCAACGCACCAAAATCAAACGTAATCAGCTCGCCTGCTTGTACTAACTTAGCACTGGCTACGCCATGGGGCAATGCCGAACGAACCCCGGAAGCCACAATTGTGTCAAATGAAGAGGATGTAGCTCCCTGCTTGCGCATGAAGAATTCCATTTCCAGATCCAGCTCACGCTCGCTGACACCTGGCTTGATGTAAGGTAAAATGTGTGCAAATGTAGCATCTGCCAAATCCGCTGCCCGCTGCATCACTTCCAGCTCTTCTGCATCCTTGTACACCCTTAACTTCTCCACAATGCCCGACACCGGAACCAGTGAAATAGGTGACAAATCTTCGCTATAAGCTTTATGCGTCGCAACAGTTACAGCGTCTTGCTCGAAGCCTGTTTCGCTGATCTGATGGGAAGACAGCAATTCTTTCACCGTTTCCATGACCTGTGCAGCGTGCTGCACCACCGTGAAGCCTTCGGCTTGTTCGGTCGCTTGCGTCATATAGCGAAAGTCAGTCAGCAAATAGCTATGGGATTCCGTAATCAGCACATAACCCGCCGAACCTGTGAAGCCTGTCAAATATCGACGATTGACAGGGCTAGTAATTAGCATAGCCCGCAGATTATGCTCGCCCAGCGCCTGCCGCAGCTTTAACACCCGGTCATTCTTCATCTTTCATTCCGCTCCCCTCTGTCAAATAACCAAATGCTATTTTAACACAGGGAATAGGCGCTTGAGAAGTTTTTGTTACGTTCAGCCCTCAGCTTTCTCAGGCTCGCGCTTTCTTTCATCCGTATACTCGACAGCAACGGTATATCCGATAAATAGTCCCCACAGCATAAACACACAAATTTCCGTATATAAGGAATTCCATGTTAACCGATTAGGAGCATTCATCATCCCTAGCTTAGGACCTGTTAATACAAATAAAACAACCCACCAAATCAGGCCATATACAATTCCGGGTAAAGGACCCTTAAATCTGCGCAGCAACAGAGTGTACACCAGTGAAGCTACGACGGATAATGCAATAAAAAACAGTAGCCCTACCAGGTGCCCCGCCATGGTGTTCATAAACGAATGCTTGAAAAAAGGCTCTGCGAGAAAGCCAGGCGCTACTACGGTAAAGTGCAACTTATAAAACAGCCAGCGCAGCAATCCCCAGAGCAAACCCGCAAAAAAACCCAACTCAAGTGCAAAAGGAATGAGAGGCGTATGTATTTTGCCAGACTGCTGCCTGCCTCTACCACTGTCGTTATGATTACGTTGATCCTGAGATTCGCGAGACTGCTCCTGTTCATGGCCTATCTTGGGTATAGAGTAGGTTTCACTCATGTTGTTTAATCCCCTTTCAATATGCAAACTTTTTCCATGGTAAAGACTATTGCAATCGGAAATGCATGTACTTTCATCGGATTTTGTATTCCCATTTTGCTAGGTAGTATGCTCAAAAGGAGGATCGTTTAACAATGAACCGGAATGCTGAATAATAGCAGCTTACCAGTTAAGCGTTCGGACCCGTTTTTTGCATTGACAAAATTTCAATCCTCTATCATAATATAATGATGAAAATGATAATCATTATCATTTTCTAAAAACATATATACGGGAGAATGCTTCTATGAAAAAGGGACTCATTGGCATTTTATTATTAATGGTTTTTACGCTCACTTTGGCAGGTTGCGGAGCAGCCGACAAAGCATCGGATAAAGATCAGGCACCCACGTCGGGTAGCAAACCGACTGACACAGCGACCGGTCCTGTGACGGTAAAGCATAATCGTGGTGAGATCACGCTCGACAAGCCCGCACAGCGTGTCGTAGTACTGGAATGGACATTTACAGAGGATTTGATTGCATTGGGCGTTCAGCCGGTTGGTAATGCTGACAATGCCAACTACAAGGTGTATGTGACACCGGAGGCGGCTCTGGACAGCAGCGTGGTCGATGTCGGTACGCGTAACGAGCCGAACCTTGAGGCGATTGCTGCATTGAAGCCGGATCTGATCATTTCCAATGTTGATGGGAATGAAGCTATCTATGATCAACTCAAGGCCATCGCTCCGACGATCGAATATAATCTGAACGATGGTAACGGCTACGATCATGATAAAATGGTAGAAATTTTTAATAGCATCGCAGTCGCTCTTGGAAAAGAAGACAAAGCTAAGCAGGTGCTTGCCGAACTGGATCAGCATTATGCTGAAGCCAAAGAAAAGCTCGCCGCTGCTGGCAAGTCGGATTATCATTATATACTGACACAGGCTTTCACTTCGCAAAATGCGGCCAGCCTCCGTATGTTTTCGGATAATTCAGTCGTCGTGGCAACACTGGCGAAGATCGGTATGATTAATGATTGGAAACCGAGCAAAGTTGAACAGTATGGCTTTTCAACTGTAGGCATTGAAGCTCTGTCTGCCGTTCAGGATAGCAACTTTATCTATATTGTGCAGCCGGACGATAATGTTTTCGGTGCACCTATGAAAAATAATTCGGTTTGGAACGGTCTGAATTTCGTTAAAGAAAAACGTACCTATTCACTGAGCGGTACGACATGGACATTTGGCGGTCCTCTCTCATCAAAAGGACTGGTTGACCAGGTTGTTGGGGCTATTACAAAATAAGTTGTTTTCCAAATATTCATTCGGTTTTATAATGATTAGCATTTATGTGAGCAGTCTGACGCTCCATAAATGCTTTTTTTATAAGCCTGTGGTTACACCTGTTTCAACTAACTAGATATTCCCTTCCAAATTCGATACAATATACAAAAAAGCATGTATTAAGAGAGGTGAGACGGTTGTCACAAGCATCCAAGCCTGTGAGCTACGGCGGTCAGGCAGTCATTGAAGGTGTCATGTTCGGCGGCAAGCGTGTCAATGTCACGGCAGTTCGCCGCAAAACTGGCGAAATCACATATTTGGAAGTACCACGCAAGGAGCAATCCTGGGTATCCAAATTCCGCAGAATTCCTTTATTGCGGGGGATTGTAAGCATCATCGACTCCAGCGCCAAAGGTACCAAGCATTTAAACTATTCAGCCGATGCGTATGCTGATGATGAAGTAGATCCGGAAGAACGCGCTGAGCAAAAGAAAAAAGAAGAATCTCGCTGGAGTCTGAGTATGATGATCGGTGTAGCGGCAGTCGGGATTATCTCCTTTTTGTTCGGCAAAATTGTGTTAACCCTCGTTCCGGTTGTTGTAGAAGACTTCCTGTTCGACGGCTTGTTTCACAGTCAAATTTTGCATAACCTCGCCGAAGGAGCTATTAAGCTGATTCTGTTACTGGCTTATTTATGGGGTATTTCCCAAACTCCGTTAATTAAACGATTGTTTCAATATCATGGTGCAGAGCATAAAGTAATTACTGCATTCGAAGCTGGGGAAGAACTAACTCCAGCCAATGTACAGAAATACAGTCGTCTACATTACCGCTGTGGTAGTAGCTTTATTATGCTAACTGTGATCATCGGGGTGCTTGTCTATTCCTTATTTACCTACGATAGTCTGTGGGAACGTATGGGGCAACGGCTTTTACTACTTCCGATCGTACTGGGGCTTTCTTTTGAATTCCTCAAGCTAACCAATGCCCTTCGTGAAATTCCGGTACTTCGTTATTTAGGTTACCCCGGTCTGTGGCTGCAACTACTTACCACCAAAGAACCGACTGATGATCAAGTGGAGGTATCTATTGCCTCATTTAAGCGTATGCTTGAATTGGATGCTGAGTTGGAAAATGTACCTGTAAAGGAGACCTTCAACAGTCCGGTCCTTGATCCTGTGAAAGGATGAGTGAATAATGAACAGACATGCCGTTATTTTCTGGCTTACCCTTGCTTTGGGTGCATATGGGATTGTGGATATGCTATGGAGAGGAAGCTGGGGCTTTCTCATGAGTTTACTAATTCCCGTCCTTGTTTTTGCAGTTATATTTCTGCTATACAAATACCTGCCAGGACAACGTAATCGTACTCCCAAAATCAAACCCTCTGTGCGTACCATGGCCAAAACAGCCAACGCACGTAAGCAGCAAACTACAGGCAAGCGCAAAGCGTATCCTTTTCATGTAATTGAGGGTTCCAAGGGAAAGAATGAAGAAGAACAACCTAAATATCATTAATGATAATCATCCTTTAAAATGTAGCACAAAGGAGCCATCACCCGCGTATTCAAATATGACGGGGAAGATGCTCCTTTTTTACACCCTTTTAAATTAACTTTAACTGCAAGTAAGTGTTTATTTCATAGCGTACAGGGTATCCTTCATCAATTGATATTTGCTATACTGCTGCTGGTAAGAAGTGATGCTCCATTTGTGGAAAAAAGCATCCCCTGCCTGCACACCGGAAGCATACAACAAATCACTTTGCTCTGTAGAAATATTAAATTGTGCAGTGCGGATACCCAATGTTGGAATCTTAATCGTCCGATACCGATTCTCCTGCTCAATATATCGCTCATCGTGTGCTGATAGCATGGTATCAAAAATAGCCTGCAGCATGGTCAATGGACCCCGTATATAAGAAACTTTGGTCTCCGTACCCGTTTTGCCCACCATTTGAAACCCTACCGTTGGAATCGTTTTGGCCTCACGTTCATTTACAGGCTCATCAAAAAGCCACAGAGGCAAATTGCTTAGTAAAGCCCCATCAACTACAAATACAAATTGCTGAGAAAAAGTCTTTCCCTTGGCAAGTGCAGAATCAAGCCTTAACATAACAGGATCAAAAAAATAAGGGATACTTGTGCTCATCCGAATGGCTTTAGCTACCTCCAGTGAAGAGGGATTGATACCAAAACGTTTGATATCCTCAGGAAGCACCAAAATGCGTCCATTCGTGATATCTGATGCAATAATGCGCAATTTACCAGGAGGTAAATCCGCGAACGTACGCACTCCCTTAGCTCGTAACAGCTCACGTACCCAGTGCTCCAGTGCCTCCCCTGAGTAGAGCCCTTTTTTAAGAAAGATACGAGCTGCTGGTCCAACCCACTTAATATTGAACACTGGAGAACGTCGTAACAACTTGACCAAGGGGGTTTTCTCAATTACGGCTTTCATTTCATCCGCAGAGTATCCCGCTGCCAATAAAGCAGCTACAATAGAACCTGATGATGTACCTGCCAAACGATTGAATACAATTCCATGCTCCTCCGCAGCCTTAACTGCACCCGCCAGCGAAATTCCCTTAACCCCTCCACCCTGGAACACAGCATTGATCAGCATAGATCAAAAAACCTCCGTTCTCTTGGGAGTAAGCAGTTCTACTGCTTATGTATGAGAACGGAGGCCCAAATAGAACCTATATGATCCAATTTATATCACATTTGATAATAATTTTGAAGAAGCTGAATGAGTCCGTATGGATTTTTACGCAAATGCTGTGCACTAAAGTAAATATCCCCTTTGACCTGTTTATAATCTTCGTTCAGTTCAAGCTGCTTAATTAGCTCTTGAGCCGTTTGCCAGCCCTTTTCAGGGGTGCCGATCTTATACGGAGAATGACCGATATACAGCTTAACATCTGTGTTTTTGACCTCATTGGACCACCATGCGACAAGCTTGTCATATCCCGCTGCCGGGAAACCGATACTCCAGTAAATTTGTGGAGCTACATAATCAATCCATTCTTTGTTAATCCAGGTTCTTACATCCGCAAACGTCGTATCGTACGCTGTAACGCCTGCCTTCGTGTCTGAACCCGTTAAATCCTGAGATTTGTTACGCCATACCCCAAAAGGACTAATTCCAAATTGAACTTTAGACTTGCTGCCATGAATACTTTTGCCCAAATCGCGGACAAAACTGTTCACATTGTCTCTCCGCCAGTCGCCCTTGTTAGAGATTTTGTTGGCATTATATGCTTTGAAGGTCGCATCATCATCAAAAGTCCCGCTGTAAGGATAAAAATAATCGTCCAAATGCACGCCGTCAATATCATATCCGTTCACGACCTCCATAATCGCCGCAATGACATGCTGACGTGCAGCCGGAATTCCTGGATTGATGTATAATTGGCTACCATTCTTAACAATCCAGTCCGGGTGTTGATTAGCCACATGGTTTGCAGCCAAACCGCTGGTTGTTCCTGTGGAATTCGCACGGAATGGATTAAACCAAGCATGAAATTCCATCCCTCGCTTATGCGATTCGCTAATCATAAATTTCAAGGGATCATAGCCTGGATTTTTACCTTGGGTGTTGGTCAAATACTTGCTCCATGGTACGAGACTTGAGGGATAGAGCGCATCACCGCTGGCACGAACCTGAACAAATACCGCATTGATGCCCATCCCCTGCAAATCATCGAGCATTTTAGTAAACTCCTGCTTTTGCTTCTCGGAGCTGCTTCGGGCAGCGGAAGAAGGCCAATCTCCATTAATGGTAGAAATCCATGCTCCACGCATAGAAGTTGAAGCCTTTACCTGAACAACATTTGCCTGCGAAGAACTTGAACCCTCCTCACTAGTAGACGTTGACGGTGAAGTGACAACCGCCTGCTCATCATCGATAGCTCCCTGATCTCTACTTACACTGTTCTGATTGCTTGATGCAGACGTATCTGATATGGAGCCGCTGCTTCCGGCAGAAGTGTCCCCGCCAGTAGAGACACCTTCCTTACCACTGCTTAACGTAATGACTCGCTCTGAAGCTTGCCAATCTACTTTTAATCCCAACTCTTCCCCAACAAAACGCAGTGGCACCATGACTCTCCCGCTTGTCATACGGGCAGATGCATCCAGTCGAACTGACTTGCCATTCACTGTAGCGCTTTGTGCACCGTTCTCCATAGATATATTTTTGTTCTGTGCTGTAATCGTTACCGTACCGGACGATTCCGACCAGTTGACCTGAGCGCCCAATCCCTCACTAATCACTCGCAAAGGAACCATCGTAACATTGGCTCCCTGTACAATATACGGTGACGCGTCACTTTGCAGGGACTGTCCGTCCAATATAATTTCAATATCACCAGTTGGAGCTGCTTGAACTCCAGGAACGATGGCAGTCTGCACTGCTAAGAGTAGACCTGCAGCCAACGCCACTATTTTCTTTCGATTCATATTATTACAATCCTCCGCTAACCCTGTTAATTTTAACCCCTATCTTGTCCTGCTATATAATGGATAGACGCTAATAACCGGATATTTGTTGCGGTCGGGACAAATAAAAAAGCATCGTCCGTAAGGACAGATGCTTTTAGGAATCTCCACTCAATTCCTTGTGTATGTCATGAAGCTGGCGCAAGCGATCTTCATCCCGGCGAAAATATTCGACCAATGTTTCGATACGGGTGATGGAATCCCAGCTCAGATGATGCTCAATACCTTCCACATCTTTATATATCAGGTCCTTGTCAACCCCAATCATATCCAGAAATTGCTCTAATAACTGATGGCGATCAACCAACCGTTTGCCGACCTTTTTCCCTTTCGGTGTCAAAATCAGTCCCCGATACTTCTCATATACAAGATAATCGTCCTTATCCAACTTCTGAATCATTTTGGTGACAGACGAAGGATGCACCTCTAACCCCTCTGCGATATCCGAGACACGAGCATAGCCCTTCTCATCAATCAGTTGGTAAATGCGTTCCAAATAATCTTCCATGCTTGGCGTTGGCACTTGTTTCCCTCTTTTCTGTTATTGAACGGGCGCTTACCGCCTTCATTTCCTGCGTTAAACCTACTATGTAATGATACATGTTATCATTGCCCATTGGCAAGTCTCATCCCTTCACTCACAGCTATTGCCACGATTTGTTCAATTTAAGCCGGGCATACTAATATCGTCGTTCTGTATCGGTTTATTTCTGCGGCAAAATGTTAAAGTTGGACACCAGAGCACTGTGGATTTATTTCGAAAGGAGCGTTAGCCATGTCTACGCTTGAGCGTACTCCTGTCCAAACCAGAGGAACCAAGCCATTTTTGCCTGATCTGGTGTTTTTTGAGCCAGACGCACTGAATTATCCCAAGGGCCAACGTATTATGGATTGGGTTAAAGCCAAGGATATTCCGTATCGGATGACTACCTCTCACAACCGAATTACCAATTTACCAGGTGAAACTGAAGTTGAAAAGTACCGAATGGCAAAAAAAACTTTGGTAGTCGGTATCCGTAAAACGTTGACTTTTGACCAATCCAAACCCTCTGCCGAATACGCTATCCCCATTTCGACTGGTTGCATGGGGCACTGTCACTACTGTTATTTACAAACAACCTTGGGAGCAAAACCGTATATTCGTGTATATGTCAACACTGACGATATCTTATCAGCAGCTAAAGCTTATATCGAGGAGCGTGCGCCTGAAATTACCCGTTTTGAAGCAGCTTGTACCTCCGATCCGGTTGGTTTGGAGCATATCACCGGAACGCTTGGAGACTTGATTCGTTTCATGGCAGATGAGGAATTTGGTCGTCTGCGTTTTGTTACTAAATATCATCATGTTGATCCATTGCTGGATATTAAACATAATGGTCATACTCGCATCCGCTTTAGCATTAATTCCGATTATGTAATTAAACAGTTTGAACCTGCAACTTCACGCTTCGAGGAACGTATTGAAGCCGCGGGCAAAATCGCACGAGCCGGTTATCCATTGGGGTTCATCATTGCACCCATCATCTGGTATGACGGCTGGGAAGAAGGCTACGGCGAGTTGCTGCGTAAATTGGGAGAAACCTTGCCCCAGCATGCTACAAAAGATTTGACGTTCGAATTAATTCAGCATCGCTTCACCAAAACATCCAAAGCTGTCATCGAGAAACGTTATCCGAAAACCAAGCTGGAAATGGACATAGAGAAACGCAAGAAAAAATGGGGCCGCTGGGGACAAAACAAATATGTTTATCCCGATGAACAGCAAAATGCACTACGAGAGTTTATCACAGAGCGCATTTTTGAACATTTCCCTTTAAGTCGTATTGAATATTTCACATAACTAGCATCCAATCTGGGGTAATCCGTTGTAAAAATAGCGTTACATCAGTCATATGATCCGTTACCAGTAAAATGCCAGTGATAACAAGTAGTATGCCACCTGTTTTGATTAGGATGGAGGTATAGCGAGAGGATAGTCGAACAGAGCCTGCCAGCAAAGCTAATACAAAAAATGGAATCGCAAAGCCAAGCGCATAGCCTGTAATCAGCTTGAACCAAATGTGATGCTCTACTGCCGCCAAAGCGATAATAGCTGTTAGCATGGGACCGATACAGGGCGACCAGCCTGCCGCAAACCCAATTCCGATCACAAAGGAACCGGCGTACCCGGCAGGCTTCCATGTCCAGCGAAGCTTATGCTCCCTCATTAGAATCAAAGGACGCACCACACCAAGAGATACCAGTCCCATTAGTAAAATAAGTAACCCTGCTACCACTCTTAGCGTATCCCCATAATTAGCAAACCATTCTCCAAGCAACCCGACACTTGCACCCAGTGAATAGAAAACGACCGAAAAGCCCAATACAAAAGCAAGTGTATGTCCCATCGTACGATAACGAACCTCGGCCTTGTGCCGCCCTTCAGCCAGTTCACGCGCAGACATCCCTGTCATATACGATAAATAAGATGGATACAGCGGTAAACAACACGGTGAAAAAAAAGAAACCAGTCCGGCTACAATCGCCAACCCGGCGTTGATATTTGTCATCATATTCCCTCCCACCTGTCTTAAGTGAACACGAACAAACAAGCCCTGCCTACTAAAACATACGTGTAGCGGGAGCAAAATATGATGCAAGCCAAAAAGCGCATGCCCAGGAAGAATGATTCCCGGACATACGCTCATTACGTTCTTTTATTTTTACATAGCGTACTACTTTACAACTGCACCATTCGGCATACCTTCCGGTACGGTGGCCAGCGTAAGCTGATCTCCATGTGATGCTGCCAAAATCATACCTTGCGACAGCTCTCCCCGAAGTTTTACTGGCTTCAGATTGGTCACACAGATCACCTTGCGCCCAATGATATCTTCAGGTGTATAAAACTTCGCAATCCCTGATACTACTTGCCGCTGCTCATAACCAAGGTCAAGCTGAAGCTTCAATAGTTTATCGGCCTTCTTCACAGGCTCGCAGGCGACGACCTGAGCAACGCGCAGTTCCACCTTGGCAAAATCCTCAATGCCAATCTCTTCCTTTGCCTCCGGTGCTTCCTGGCTCGTCTCAGATGCATTCTGCGGTTGAGCTTGTGTCGTAGCTTCCTCCGGCTTCTTACCTCCAGTCATCGCTTCCACGATAAAAGCAACCTCTTGCTCTGAATCCAGACGCGGGAAGATCGGATTACCTTTGACCAGCTGCGTTCCTTCCGGAATACGACCGAACTGTTTGCCACTATCCCATGTAGTCAACTCACCTTGGCTAATACCGAGCTGCTCCCAAATTTTATGAGGAGCACGGGTTAAGAATGGCTGGAGTAAGATGGAAGCGATGCGCAAGCTTTCTACCAAATGCAACATAACAGATGACAATTCGCGACGTTTTGCCTCATCCTTAGCCAAATTCCATGGTTGCGTCTCGTCAATATACTTGTTGCTACGGCTAATAAATTGGCTAATCGCCGTTAATGCCACGGAAAACTCCATGTTTTCCATGGCTTCTTCTACTTTACTATAAGTCGATGTTGCCATGTCTTCCAAAGCTCCGTCGAATGCTGTTACATTCGCTTCATAAGCCGGAACCTTGCCATCAAGATATTTATCTACCATCGCCACGGTACGATTCAATAAGTTGCCCAGATCATTTGCCAAATCCGAATTAACTCGATCTACAAAACTTTCTGGTGTAAATGTTCCGTCTGCCCCAAAAGGCACCTCGCGCAGTAAGTAGTAACGAAGTTGGTCCAAACCATAACGGTCAATCAACGTCACCGGGTCTACAACATTGCCTTTAGATTTCGACATTTTACCGTCTTTCATGAGCAGCCAACCATGTGCAAATACTTTTTTAGGCAACGGAAGATCCAGCGCCATCAGCATGATCGGCCAATATATCGTGTGGAACCTTACAATCTCTTTACCTACGATATGCACATTTGCAGGCCAGAATTTATCATACAGCTCGGTATTGGAAGAGCCATAACCCAAGGCTGTGATGTAGTTGGAAAGTGCATCAATCCACACATACACGACATGCTTCGGATCCCCCTTCACCTTAATGCCCCAATCGAAGGTAGTACGTGATACAGCCAAATCCTCCAGACCCGGCTTGATGAAGTTATTGATCATCTCTTTTTTACGTGATTCCGGCTGGATAAACTGTGGGTTCTCTTCATAAAATTGCAGCAACCGATCAGCATACTTGCTCATACGGAAAAAGTAACACTCTTCCTTGACCAGTTCTACAGGGTGTCCACTATCCGGGCTTTTTCCTCCAGCCACATTGCCTTCGGCGTCCTTCACCACGTCAACCAGCTGAGTTTCTGTGTAATACGTCTCGTCAGGGATGCTGTACCAGCCTTCGTATTCTCCCTTGTAAATATCGCCTTGCTTCAGCAAACGATCAAAAATTTCCTGTACGACAGCCTTATGACGTTCCTCCGTAGTACGGATAAAATCGTCATTGGAAATGTCGAGCTTCCGCCACAGTTCTTGAATACCTGCCACAATATCATCTACGAAACGTTGCGGCGTTTTGCCTGCTGCACTCGCTTTCTGCTCAATCTTCTGACCATGCTCATCCGTTCCTGTCAAATAGCGCACTTCATAACCACGTAGCCGCTTGTAACGGGCCATTGCATCTCCCGCAACCGTCGTGTAAGCATGACCTATATGTAGCTTGTCGCTCGGATAATAGATCGGTGTCGTAATGTAAAATGTGTTCTCATTGGACATGTGTGTTGCCTCCTGTTTTGTTCACGGCAGCTCGATAAGATCTGCTGACATGATGGTACTCCAATTCATGAATTTGGCACAAATTGGGCACAAAAAAGACCCCCGCCCCTATGGGACGAGAGTCACCTCACGCGTTACCACCCAATTTTCCTGTATCCTCGCAGACTACAGGCTTCACCGGTCACATCTGACCGCCCATTAACGCTGGAACACGCCTCCCCCTTACGCTTGCCTCACAAGCACTAATAACTGTGGCAAATACGCTCGAAAAAGGTTCCTCCAGGACCATATTCAGGCTTCGCTCCAGACCGGTTTGCAGCTAACCCCGGCTCTCTGTACTGGACGGTTTACCCTACTCATCCCTTCGCAGGAAAACAATATTAACCAAAATATAACCAAATCCGCATAGCGCTGTCAAGTCAGACCCTTCTTGGAGTGGGTAGCCAAACGATCTTCGCTAGACCTATCTGTTCCCTTTTTTGCAGGAGGGACCAAATCTACGCCGCCCGGATGAAAGGGATGGCACTTGGCTATACGCTTAGCAGCAAGCCATGAACCTTTGAGTGCACCATGCACCTCTACCGCCTCCAACGCGTACGCCGAACACGTTGGATAGAATCGGCAGGTAGCCGGCTTTAACGGTGAGATATAGGAACGATAAAACTTAATCGGAGCCTGTGCCACTCTGCGTGTGGTGATTTTCATTTCAGTAGCCCCCGTGGCTGTGAGTGTGACTGCTCGTCTGTCTGAATCCCCCATCCGAATTACTATCAGTATGCCCATTCTTCTGTTGACAATCTTTGCAATAACCAAAAATTTCAAACTTGTGCTCGACGATTTGGAATTGATCCGTTGTATCTGTCATTTGCATTGGGCAAAAAGAAATCGGTAATGTTTTCTGACAGCTCAAGCAAATCATATGGTGATGGTGATGATGCTCATTACAGCTCACCTTAAACTTCATTCCATCCTCAAAAGATACCTGTTCCAACACACCCAATTCCTGCATTACACGCAGATTACGATAAACCGTATCAAAGCTAAGTCCACTGTACTTCTTACCCATATATTCATAAACGTCTTTGGGGGACAGAT
Organism: Paenibacillus sp. FSL H8-0168; assembly: GCF_038592955.1. Classification (NCBI taxonomy): domain Bacteria; kingdom Bacillati; phylum Bacillota; class Bacilli; order Caryophanales; family Paenibacillaceae; genus Paenibacillus; species Paenibacillus sp. FSL H8-0168. The sequence continues at coordinate 3,525,882 of NZ_CP151948.1, forward strand.
ACCCTTCATTCTCGGAAAATAACGTGGCCAACGTCTTGCGCTGATCTGTAATACGCAGACCCTGAGCGGACATTGTTGCAATAATCTCATCCTTTGTCAGCATGCGTTTCACCCTCCCCTGTCTGTAGTTTCAGGTTTTCTGATGCAGGCTTAGGCTTGCATCTATTTATTATACCACGATTAAAGTCAATATTATAAGAGATATTCGGATCTAGACATAAGAAAAAGACGCTCTCCGGCGCTACGATTAAATTCGCAGCAGGAGAACGCCTATATTCTGCAAGTGACATCGACTTTTAAACGGTGAATGACGAGACCCAAGGTCTAAGCCGGTAAACAGCACCGGTTATTTCATATTAATTTTTAATAGCTGGCAAAGGCATAACTACTACGGAAACCGGCAAGTTACTTCCTGCAGCAGCAGTGAAATACATTTCTACACTTTCCTCGATATGCCCTGTGCGATACAGCACACTCATCTCATTTGGAGCCCATACTGCGCCGTTCGTCGGGATACCCACAACCTGATTGTTTACCATCGCATAGCCGGAATATTCGCCTCCACGCGGGTTGAACGTAATCAGTGAATACGGCGCTACATGATCCAATTTAACTTTATATACAACACCAAAATTACCGGCATTGGAAGCAGAAGAGCCGTCCAGACCGTCCGTACCAATCAGGTTCGGATCTACCTTATTATCACCAAGAACGATACGTTGAGCTGTTTTACCAACCTCTTCGGTATAATTGAGCGTGATATCCGAATTAGCATACGTTCCACGGTTATGAATACCGTCCTTAGGCAGTTTTGCCAGAGTAGGCAACACAGTTAACGGATCTACATTTGCATCTAACACAATTACCGTGTATTGAATAGGTTGATCCGTATACAAATCGGATAACAAAGATATGACCTGTTTTTGCTTGATTTTTTGTGCATTCAAATCCTCTAAAATAATGCGGCTTTCGCCAGGATTTAGAACTGTGCTAGAACGCTTGCTTCCATCCTGCATGGATTGAAAATATCGTTGAATTGAGACTTTACCCGCAGCTGTGGCAAATTCAGATGGTCCAGCAAAACCAGAATTTTCGACATTCATGTTGGCAGGAGTAATATTGTTGTTGGTCGCAATCACGTACATTTTCACATCTCGACCCGTTTCATTCACATGATGGACGAGTATGCGCGTGCTGCCTGATCCGGTTTCCTGATACACAATTCCGTCCTGAAATACACGTTCCGGGCTGTTAGCACGGATCAAAAGACGCGGAGAAGATGTACTAGTCAAAGGAATGGTAGCCATGGTAGGCACCTGACTGCCGTCTACTGTATATTTATCACCATATGGTGTGAAGATTTTATTGAAATCATCTTCGTTGTACAGCAATTCATTCGTAATTTTAATTGTTTCACTTTTGGTACCTGTTACGCCGTGCTTATCAGTCACGGTGAGTGTGATTGTTACATCACCTGGTTGGAAGAAGGCAAGTTTCTTATTCTCCCAATCACGCTTAGTGATAGCATTCTCATCATCTGTACTCAGGTCGGTAATGGTGATTTTCTCACCCATTTTGTACTCTTTTTTATCAGTTGTAAACAGAGCCACTGGCGGCTGATTTGGTGGCCTTACTGTAATTGTAACTGAGTAAGGATCACTCCAGTTCCCAGCAGAGTCAAGAACAGAATAGGTAACTACATATGTACCCGGCTCCTGAAATACGTCCTGCTTACCTTCCCAACGTTGGTTTACAATCGGAAGACCTGTAGGAGAAGATTCCTTCGTCAAATACGTAACTTGGGTTTCGCCCGCATAGATATCTTTTTGCTGAACCGTGAAGGAAGCTTTAGGTTTCTGATTCAAATCCATGATAACTTGTTTAGTCGTATTATTCACAGTATAAGGAATATTTAAGGCCTGTGTAATCGAGGTCAATGGCACCATAAATACGTTCTTTTGCTGAAAAGCCGGTCCCTTCATTTGTCTGGCTTCACCGTTAACCGTATAAACCTTGCTGTCTGTTTTGAAGCGCATGACATTTGTTCCTTGTGTGATTACGGTTTCTTTGGTGGCAGTGTCATAACTAAACTGCAATCCGACACGGCTGACAAGAGAACGGATAGCTACATAGGAAACTCCGTCCTTAACAGTCATCGGCTGAGTTGCTGTGTACACCTGTCCGTTTTGTTCCATTTTCGCGCTGTTTAAGTACAAAATCAATTGATTAGCACCCATGGATGTTGGAGCTCCACCAGGATTGGTGATCGTTCCGTCTCCACCGTATACATCATTGGAAACGTTCGATCCGTTGGTTGTATCCGTAGGCAGGCCAGTCAATGGATCATTGGATACGCCTGTGTTATTAGGTGTAACCGTGTCATTTTGTGTGCTAGTTCCATCTTGATCTCCGATGCTATTCTGAACGCCTGAATCAGCAACATTGGCCTGAGCCTGCTGTGCGCTAACCGAATCGGTGGATTGAACGGTTGTTGATGCTGCTTCTGCTCCTACAGGGGCTACTGCGGCCACCTGAGCCACCGCAAGGGCGGTGAGCATGGTCCATTTCTTGAAATTCATTGTCTGTCTCCTTCTATCACCAAATTATTATCATTCCCGTAAAAAGTCATACTATTAGACGCGTCAGTTGTTAAAAAGTTTCTGGAAATTTTGCTGATCATGAAAAAAAGGGAACTTTCTCCTGTGACTGCAAAAAATTCAACAACAAAAAACCGCCGCCCATCTGACCTGATGTGGCGGCGGCTTCATTACTAGGAAATAGCTTTGAGCCATTTACATTATGATGGACGACAGACAGCATTCTTTCCTGCAGTCTCCAGACGACCCTCTTCAATGAGTCGGTATGCACGTTGAACTTCTTCATCTGTAGGAGATGGAACTCCCTCCAACGGATACTCCTTACCAAGCATTTCCCATTTGTAAACACCCATTTGATGGTAAGGTAAAATTTCGAATTTCTCGACTCCGTTCAACGTTCCGATAAACCGTCCCAAATTCAATAAATCTTGCTCGTCATCATGAATACCCGGTACAAATACGTGTCTAATCCACATTTTGCGCCCTTGCTCAGACAACCAGCGAGCCGTACTTAGCATACGGTCGTTAGACTTGCCTGTAAGCTTAATATGCTTGTCATTGTCAATATGCTTAATATCCAGTAGCACCAAGTCTGTTACGTCCAGCAGTTCATGGATACGGCCCGCGTCATTAAATCCGTTACTGTCCAGTGTCGTGTGCAAATTCCACCGACGTTTCACTTCTTTGAACAGCTCTGCGACAAAATGAGCTTGCAGCGTCGGTTCTCCACCGGATACGGTCAATCCGCCTCCTGAAGAACGGTAATAGGCTAAATACGGCTCAATCTCAGCCAATACCTCCTCCAACGTCATCGGATTACCTTCATTCAAGGCCCAAGTGTCCGGGTTATGGCAATATTGACATTTCAACAAGCATCCTTGCATAAAGAGCACGAAGCGGATGCCGGGACCATCGACGGTCCCGAAGGTTTCCAATGAGTGTATGTGACCTTTCAACATGTTGCATCATCCTTCCCGCATCCGCTATGCGTGCGTCATTGTAATACTTATTTACATTGTACCGTGGAAAGTACGGTTAATAACATCCAATTGTTGTTCACGAGTCAGCTTGATAAAGTTAACGGCATAGCCGGAAACACGAATCGTAAGCTGTGGATAGTTTTCTGGGTGCTCCATTGCATCCAACAGTTGTTCGCGAGCAAACACATTGACATTCAGATGATGTGCGTGGCTTCCAAAGTAGCCATCCATCATCGAAACAAGGTTTGTTTTGCGTGTTTCTTCTTCTTTACCCAGTGCTTTAGGCACGATGGAGAAGGTGTTCGAGATACCATCCAGACTGTGTTCATAAGGCAATTTGGCTACGGAACTCAGAGATGCCAAAGCACCTTTTTTATCACGGCCGTGCATTGGGTTTGCCCCTGGTGCAAACGGTTCGCCTGCTTTACGTCCATCTGGTGTTGTACCTGTTTTCTTACCGTACACCACGTTGGAAGTAATAGTCAGTACAGATTGAGTAGGAACCGCATTACGATAAGCTTTATGCTTGCGAATCATGCTCATGAAGCTTTCTACCAGTTCCACAGCGATGTTATCTACACGGTCATCGTTGTTACCATAGCAAGGATATTCGCCTTCGATTTCAAAGTCAACGGCAATCCCTTTTTCGTTACGGATTGGTTTAACTTTTGCAAATTTAATGGCACTCAAGGAGTCGGTAGCAACTGACAGACCCGCAATACCACAAGCCATGGTACGGAGAATATCACGATCATGCAACGCCATTTCAATGCGTTCGTAGCTATATTTATCATGCATGTAGTGAATAACATTCAAAGTGTTCATGTACAGTTTTGCCAACCATTCCATCATAGGTTTGAAGCGGCTCAACACTTCTTCATAATCCAGAACTTCACCTGTAATGGCTGGGAATTCAGGCCCTACTTGAACGCCAGATTTTTCATCTTTACCACCGTTAATTGCATACAGCAGAGCTTTAGCCAAGTTGGCACGAGCACCAAAGAATTGCATTTGCTTACCGATTTTCATTGCCGATACACAACAAGCAATACCATAATCGTCTCCATAAATTGGACGCATCAGATCGTCATTTTCGTACTGAATGGAGCTAGTTTCAATAGAAACTTTCGCACAATATTTTTTGAAGCCTTCAGGCAATTTTTCCGACCACAGTACAGTCAGGTTCGGCTCCGGTGCAGGTCCCAGATTGTAGAGGGTGTGCAGGAAACGGAAGCTGTTTTTAGTTACCCGAGTTTCTCCAGTTACGGACATACCACCAATGGACTCAGTAACCCAAGTTGGATCTCCACTGAATAGTTCATTATAGTCAGGTGTGCGCAAGAACTTAACAATACGCAATTTCATAACAAAATGATCGACCAGTTCTTGAGCTTGTTCTTCTGTCATTGTACCCTCTTCCATATCACGTTGAGAGTAAATATCAAGGAAGGAAGATACACGTCCTAAGGACATTGCTGCACCATTTTGTTCTTTGATTGCTGCAAGATATCCAAAATATACCCATTGGAAAGCTTCTTTCGCATTGTTAGCAGGTTTTGAAATATCAAAACCGTGCTCAGCAGCCATTTGTTTCAGTTCATTCAAAGCACGAATTTGTTCGGAAATTTCCTCACGCAGACGAATTACGTCTTCTTCCATGGAATCAACTTCAAGGCTTTTCAGTTGCAGCTTTTTATCTTGGATCAAGAAGTCTGCACCATACAAAGCTACACGACGATAGTCACCGATAATACGACCACGACCGTATGCATCAGGCAGACCAGTAATGATACCAGCTTTACGGGCTGCTCTCATTTCATCTGTATAAGCATCAAATACACCTTGGTTGTGAGTTTTACGAATATGAGTGAAAATATCAATGATACTTTCTGGTACTTCAAACCCATAGGCTTTACAAGCGTCGATCATCATCCGAATTCCACCAAACGGCTGCAAAGAGCGTTTGAATGGAGCATCTGTTTGTACACCGACAATTTGCTCTTTATCCCGGTCTAGATAACCCGGTTTATGTGAAATAATAGTGGATGGCGTATTCACGTCTACATCAAGCACGCCGCCGTTTGCCAACTCTTTTTTGGTAAGATCGGATACAATATCCCACAATGCAGTTGTGTTGGCGGTAGGACCAACCAAAAATTCTTCATTGCCAACATAAGGTAAGATATTAGTTTCAATAAAATCGTTGACGTTAACTTCTTTAGTCCATTTGCCTTTTTTAAAACCTCTCCAGCCAGATTGTTGCTCTTGTAATTCTCTCTCAATCACCGACATGTAAATCCCTCCAAATTGTTTGGTCTTCCGGACTTGTGATTTTTTTCACGATAAAGCTATTTCTTGAGCCCGGCCTGTTCACCGATGCCTTACGCTCAGTGTCGGGACCTTTCTTACACCCTTATTGTAGAATAATGATAGAGTGTAGTATGTGATAAAAATCACAATATGAGTGATTTTTATCACTTTATTTTCCCTAGCTTCACGCCTATATCCTTAGCCTTGCCGTTCACCTCCCTTCCCAAACCAACAGGCCCTCTATATAGAGAGCCTGCATGGGTATTGAACGAGAAAATGCTTTTTCACAAGCCTCTTCGTACCTATTATATTATTGGTCAAAACGTCCGTAGAAGGCATTGCGATAGACATCAGCCAACTCAGTAACCAGCGGCAACTTCGGATTCGCAGTTGTACATTGATCTTCAAAAGCGCGGTCAGCCAGATAGTCTACACGTGATTCGAAATCCTTCGCATCGAAACCGATTTGTTGGAACGATTCCTCGATACCAAGTGTTTTGTTCATCTTACGGATCGCTTCGATCAAGCTGTTAACCCCTTCTTCGGTGGTACGTGCAGGCAGTCCCAGTATGCGCGCAATTTCTGCATAACGCTCATCCGCAACAAAGTGCGAATATTTAGGGAACGAAGCAAATTTTGTCGGTTTTTTCGCATTATAGCGAATGACGTGCGGCATCAAAATGGCATTCGTGCGGCCATGCGCTGTGTGGTATTGTCCACCCCATTTATGTGCAAGACTGTGGTTAATGCCCAAGAATGCATTAGCAAACGCCATACCAGCAAGTGTGGAAGCATTATGCATTTTTTCACGAGCCAGCTTATCACCGGTCAGAGCCGATTGTTCCAGGTATTGGAATACCAATTGAATGGCTTTAATCGCCAGACCGTCTGTGTAGTCATTAGCCATTACGGACACGTAAGCCTCGATAGCATGTGTCAGAACGTCCATACCTGTGTCCGCTACAGCTGTTTTAGGCAGCGAATATACAAACACTGGGTCAATAATTGCCACATCAGGAGTCAACTCATAGTCAGCCAGCGGGTACTTCGTGTTGCCCAGGTTTTTGTCCGTAATTACTGCGAACGATGTAACTTCGGACCCTGTACCCGAGGTTGTAGGGATAGCTACAAATTGTGCTTTTTGACCCAAACGTGGGTACTTGTAAATCCGTTTACGGATATCCATGAATTTTTGTTTTAAGTTATTGAAATCAGTATCTGGATATTCATAGAACATCCACATGCCTTTAGCCGCATCCATTGGCGAACCGCCGCCCAGTGCGATGATGCAATCCGGTTGGAAACGTCTCATCATTTCAGTACCACGTTCTACCGTAACTGTCGATGGATCTGGCTCTACTTCAGAGAACACTTCGATAGCTACTGGTGTTTGGCGTTGATGCAGATAATGAATAACACGATCTACATATCCCAGTTGTACCATCATAGGGTCCGTGATAATGGCTACACGTGTGATATCAGGCATTTTAGCAAGATACTGTGTCGAATTTTTCTCAAAATAGATTTTGGAAGGTACTTTGAACCATTGCATATTCACCGTCCGTTTCGCCACCCTTTTCACATTAATCAAATTGACTGCCGATACGTTCGACGAAGTCGAGTTACGACCGTACGAACCGCAACCGAGTGTCAACGAAGGAAGGTTGGTGTTGTAAATGTCGCCAATCGCACCATGTGTGGAAGGTGCATTTACAATGATACGTCCTGTTTGCAGACGGTTTGCGAAGCGAGCGATAACGTCCTCATCGTTCGAATGAATAGCGGACGAGTGGCCCATGCCCCCGAATTCCACGACTTCAGCAGCGCGTTGAATACCTTGTTCTGCATTTTTTACTTTATAGCAAGCCAATACAGGACTCAATTTTTCCGCAGACAATGGGAATTTTGTTCCTACCCCTTCAATCTCAGCGACCAAAATTTTAGTTCCTGCTGGTACTGTGATACCACTCATTTCAGCAATTTTCACAGCAGACTGCCCGACGATAGCTGGGTTCACTGCACATTTCTCGACATTCATAGCTCCTTGAGTGAGCTTAGCTGCTTCTTCTTTATTTACAAAATAGCAGCCGTTAGCGATCATCAATTTTTTCACTTGTTCGAAGATTGGCTCTTCGATAATAACCGCTTGCTCGGAAGCACAAATCATACCGTTGTCGAAAGATTTAGAGAGGATGAGATCGTTCACAGCCTGCTTGATGTCTGCTGTTTTTTCAATAAAGCAAGGCACGTTACCTGGGCCTACACCCAGAGCAGGTTTACCGCAGCTATATGCCGCCTTAACCATGCCTGATCCACCAGTTGCCAGAATCAGCGCCACATCAGGGTGGTTCATCAGTACATTGGTCTTATCCATCGAAGGTGCTTCAATCCATTGAATACAATCAGCTGGAGCACCATGTTTAACAGCTGCTTCGAGCAAGACGCGGGCTGCTTCCGCACTACACGATTGAGCAGATGGATGGAAACCGAAAATGATTGGGTTACGTGTTTTAATGGCAATCAACGCTTTGAACATCGTAGTCGAAGTCGGGTTTGTCACTGGAGTGATCCCCATGATAATTCCGACTGGCTCTGCTATCTTTTGAAAACTCTCAAAATCATTGTCCTCAATGACACCGACGGTTTTTTCATTTTTGATACTATGATAGACATATTCTGTTGCAAACATGTTTTTGGTGATTTTGTCCTCGTACACACCGCGTCCTGTTTCTTCAACAGCCATCTTCGCCAGGTACATGTGTTTATCCATCCCTGCAAGTGCCATAGCTTGTACGATTTCGTCAATCTGTTCCTGATTCATACTCATGAAAGCTTGCTGTGCCCGGTTTCCCCGGTCAATCAGCGTTTGAATATACTGCTCTGCGCTTTGCTCTTTTTGGATAACCTCGTTTTTAACAGCCATTTCCCTCATCCTCCTGTTATCTCGTGTACTATCTCTTGTTCACGCACTGATCGTAACACAGCTTTTCAAGATATATTGTGATTTTTTTCACAATCTATTTAAAATTTTATTTTATGAAGTGAATTAAATCACAAAGTTTGGAATTCTGCCACTTTTCCCCCCTCTTCTTGCCCCAAAAACTCATTGCACAGGTATATAATGAATTTGAATTGATCAAGTTGCAGATAAAAAACATAGGATACAAAGGGGAAATGGACGATGAGAAACCCTACAAATGTAATGGAAGCCCGCGGCAACACCTGTTGCTTCTCGGAGGCCAGCTTCAACCGATTGCAAGTGATGATGAAAGATCGAGTTATGCCAGAAAGCTCGCATCTGTTCTGGGAAGGAGATACAGCGGATAAGCTGTTTTATATTAAGCGCGGACGCGTGAAAGTAACCAAAACAACGGATGAGGGTAAGGAACTTATTCTATATATGTATCAAAGCGGCGATCTTGTTGGTCAAGCTGATCCATTTTTCGGCACCAAGCATTCCTTTTCTGCTGAGGTTCTGGAAGACAGTGATATTGGCGTAATCGATCATACAGATCTGGAGCTGCTTATTTGCCAACATTGTGATTTTGCGATTGATTTTATGAAATGGATGGGTTCGCATCACCGCATTACTCAGACTAAGTTCCGCGATTTGATGATGTACGGCAAGCCAGGCGCTTTATGTTCGACACTCATCCGTCTATGCAATACCTATGGTGAGCCTCACGGCGAACATATCCTGATTCATAAGAAAATTACTCATACTGACTTATCTAATATGATCGGTGCGACCCGGGAAAGCGTAAACCGGATGCTTAGTGATCTACGTAAGAAAAATGCAGTAGAATACGATAATGGCATGATTGTTGTCAAGGATTTGGAAATGCTGCAAGGCGTATGTCATTGTGAATTGTGCCCTCGTGAGATTTGCCGGATATAATAAATTGTTTTTTATGTAAAAGGGAGTGTTATAAGCCATTATAGCTTATAACACTCCCTAATTTATTTCCACTCCCCTACTTATACAGGAGCAGTAGCGAAGCATTTTAACAATAGTTATTCTTCTGTCAACACACTTTTTAAAACTGTAAGCATAGATAACTTAAATTCCCCATCTCATAGCTTCTATGGATGACCTTGGCTTTGTTTGCAGGATTGCCACTCCCCATTGCAATAAACAACGGTACAAAGTGCTCTGCTCTTGGTACCGCCTGGCGAGCATACGGCGCTTCGCTTTCATAGTGATCCAAAGCCTCTATATCTCTACTTTGCACTTTTTCAATAATCCAATTATCAAAATCTATAGCCCAAGGTTCTGTTTTCGTTTCCCCCCATTTGACGATACGCAGATTATGAACAGTCACTCCACTGCCAATGACCAGAATATCCTGTTCTCCCAGTCCACGTAGCACTTCACCAATGACATATTGTGCTTTGGGCGAGAGATATGGATTTACAGAGATCTGAACTATCGGAATGTCTGCCTCAGGATACATACGATGCAACAATGTCCAGGATCCATGATCCAGTCCCCTCACCCGATCAGTTTGTACGTCAATACCCTTTTGTTCATATAATTTTTCCAACTTATTGGCCAGTTCCACAGAACCATGTGCTGGATATTTCACCGCGTACAGTTCCGGTGGGAAACCACCAAAATCATAAATGGTATCGTACACGTCATCCATCGAACTGATCGTTAACGTTTGCGCTTCCCAATGAGCAGTAAAGATAACAACCGCTTTAGGACGAATGCTTTTCCCCAGTTGCTCTAAAAATGAAGTATAGTCTGTCTGTTCAATAGCAAGCATCGGTGAGCCGTGGGCCAAAAATAAAGATGGCATCATATAAATATCCCCTTGTCATCAATAATTTATTTTATTCATTAAGTAACTTTATGTAAGTAATAGTACATAAGTAACAGAGTTATGTCAACACAGACTCCAACATACACTTAGATCAGTGATTCCATAAATAAAGATTGATATAGGTATAAGGTCATAGTAATATGTAACTAATAAATTTCAAAATTTCACTATACTTCGATACAAAGGACTGGTTTCTATGGAGATACATAATTCTAATTGCCCAAAATGTGGTTCCGTTTTTCGTCAGAACCTTAGAAACCTGTGTAGTACTTGTATTCAGGAAGAAAATATATTCTTAGACCGCTGTTCTAACTATCTATGGAAGCATCCTTCTACTCATACCCGCCAGCTCAGTGATGTAACCGGCACACCTATAGAATTACTCACAGACTGGGTAAGAGCAGGCAAGTTTCCCTCCACATACAGTCAGCTCGATTATCCTTGTGAGTCCTGCCGTTCCCCTATTTATGCAGGAAGACTTTGCCATTCCTGTCTGGGTACATTCCGTTCGGCCGCGCTGGATATTCAAACCCGTGTGCCCCGCCGTGCAACAGCAGCATTATTCTCAGTTGCAGGGCGCGTCAAAGGCTATTAAGCCGTGCTACCTATGCACAAAATAAAAAAACAGCCTTTTTCCTAGGAAAAGGCTGTTTTGCTATGAGAAACGCTTATTTAGTTTGGTGCTCATCTAATCCATTCCTCAGCCCAAAATTGAATCTGTTCCATAACCGGCTGAAGTGCACGGCCTTTGGTTGTTAGCTCGTATTCAATGCGGACAGGAGTTTCCGGATATACATGACGTGTAAGAATTCCTTCATTTTCCAAATCTTTCATCCGCTCTGATAACATTTTGTCACTCATTGTGGGAATCAGATTGGAAATATCCTTAAACCGCTTAGGACCGCTCATCATGGATTGAATAATTAATCCATTCCAACGCTTGCCCAAACATGAAAAGGCGGTTTCAAAACGCGGACACATTTTTGCACATTGCGGTTGACTCTCCAAATTTTTCACCTTCTTTTGCATTTCGGTTTGATAAAGCTTTCCTTTTGTTAGTATATATCATTTTAGCATACTTTATCCCGAAAGAAAACACTTTCTTCTTAAATTAAATACCTGCGCCGATAAAGTTGCCATGACCAAAACTGATTATACAACAAACCAACACAGCAGGTATATGTCTAAATCGTTAAATACAAAAAGGCGGAATCCCAAGAGGTTCCGCCTATCAGTCTGTTCATTATACAGCTCATCCATATGTGATGATTGTCATTATACCAACACTCCACCGAGAGGTCTTACAGGTTCACTCCTACCATATATTGGTTTGTTAATACTTGTCGGAGAAGACCAACGAATGCTGTTGGCGATAACTTTCAAAATATCAGGCTGGTAATAAGTCGGATAGGTCTCATGACCTGGGCGGAAATAGAATATCTTACCGCTACCTCGGCGGAAGGTACATCCGGTTCTAAATACTTCGCCGCCTTCAAAGTTACTAACAAATACCAGTTCATCCGGCGTAGGAATATCAAAGAACTCGCCATACATCTCTTCCTGCTTCAACAAAATTTTGGCATCTATGCCTTCTGCAATGGGATGTGACGGATTCACCGACCAAATAATCTCCTGTTCACCTGCCACCCTCCATTTCAGGTCACAGCTAGTGCCCATTAGGGCTTTGAATGGCTTGGAAAAATGGCCTGAGTGCAGCACGATCAACCCCATTCCTTCCTGCACTCGCTTGACAACACTCGCCGTAACTTCATCGCTCACCTGATCGTGGGCTTTATGCCCCCACCACAGCAGCACATCTGTGGAATTCAGAATATCTTCTCCCAAACCATGCTCGGCATCATCACGCAGAGTAGCTGTTCGAATGGCAAATCCCTCTCTTGCCAGGCCGTCAGCCAACGCTTTGTGTATCCCATCAGGATATATCTGTTTGGCTTCATCATTCAACTTTTCGTTCAAAAATTCATTCCAAATGGTGACGTTAATCATCAACATTTCCCCCTATTAGGTTAGACCCACCACATCTCGCTCAGCGGTTCTTCAATCAGTACCTGGCGAAGATTGTGGACGGCCTTAGTAAAGCCTTCCTCCACGGACATCAGACCATCTTCATGCTCAATACTCACTACATAATCGTATCCCACCAGACGCAGGGCACTGATAATATCTGCCCAGGTTTTTACATCATGCCCATAGCCCACAGTTCGGAACTGCCAAGCACGATCTAGCATTTTCGTATATTCCTGCATATCGGTAAGTCCATATTTATTTACATTGATCGGATCAATCGTCGTATCTTTGGCATGAAAATGGTGAATGGCTCCCTCTCGGCCCAAAATTTGAACCGCCTGCACTGGGTCAATTCCCTGCCACCACATATGGCTCGGATCCAGATTAGCACCAATGACCTCTCCCGCAACTTCACGCAAACGCAGCAAGGTCGCTGGTGTATGAACGGAGAAGCCCCCGTGTAGCTCCAGCCCAATTTTAACATGATGATCTGCTGCAAATTTCCCCGTCTCGGTCCAGTAAGGAATAATTTTATTCTCCCATTGCCACTTCAACACTTCCTGAAAATCATTAGGCCACGGAGCCACAGGCCAGTTTGGATATTTCGCATCCTCGTGATCACCCGGACAGCCAGAGAAAGTGTTCACAACTGGAACTTCCAGCTTTTCTGCCAATCGAACGGTTTTAAGAAACGTATCATGATCAGCCTGGGCCAAATGCTTTTGCGGATGGAGAGGATTGCCGTGACAGCTAAGCGCACTAATCGTTAGTCCGCGGGACTCTACTGCCTTTTTGAAATTTTTGAGCGCTGTATCATTCTCCAGCAACTCATCCGGCTTACAATGCTTATCTCCAGGGTTGCCACCTGTACCGATTTCTACAGCATCCAATCCTTGAGAAGCCACATAATCCAGCGCCTCCTCCAACGAACGTCCGCCAAACAACACCATAAATACTCCAAGTTTCAAAAGAAATCCCTCCCTGTATCATATGTGAAAAAAGCTGCTTTCATTATAATGATGGTCTATTCGGGATAATTACGGGCTTAGTCAAAATAGACAGCTTTCCCCGTACGAGCCGATTCATAGATAGCTTCCAAAATTTCAGTAACAACCAGTGCCTGTTCCGGCTTCACAAGAGGTTCTTTGTCGTCCAGAATAGATTCGATCCATAGACGGGCTTCGCGGTCTGCTTCATTTTCCGTTTCTCCAGAGTAAAAGGCAACACCGCCTGCATCCAGATCTATTTTCGTATCAAACAAGCGGCTGTTCTTTTCCCCGTTAATGCGCAATCCATCCTGCATATCGGCTCCGCCTTCGGTACCGCATAACAGCGTCTTCGCTTCGCCAAACTCTACAACGTTCAATGCCCAGCTGGACTCTAGTACAATAGTAGCTCCATTTTGCATCGTAATAAAACCAAAAGCTGAGTCCTCTACCTTAAATTCCTCAGGATTCCAAGGTCCAAAGGCATTTGCTGCATCTTTACGACCCCCTAGCTTATGGAAGGTTGAACCTAGTACGCTTTTAGGCTTGTAATTATCCATCAGCCAGAGTGTCAGGTCGAGTGCATGCGTGCCAATATCAATAAGGGGACCACCGCCCTGCTTCTCTTCATCCAAGAATACTCCCCAGGTCGGAACTGCGCGACGGCGTAGAGCAATGGCTTTGCCCAGATAAATGTCTCCAAGCTCTCCTTGTTCGACCAAGTGCTTCAGATACAAACTATCATCACGATAACGGTTTTGATACGCAATAGACAGCTTCTTACCTGTACGGTTGGCCGCATCGAGCATTTCCCGTGCCTGCTCTGCAGTTTTAGCCATCGGTTTTTCACACAGCACATGCTTACCTGCCTCAAGCGCCGCTACGGTAATTTCCGAGTGCGAGTCGTTGGGTGTACATACATGTACGACTTCAATGTCTTTATTTTCTAACAGCTTACGGTAATCGCTATAAACTTGCGAGCCTTCAACTCCAAACTTTTCTGCTGCCTCTTCAGCGCGCTCCTGAATGATGTCACAGAATGCAACGATTTCTGCACGCTTCTGCTTGGCAAGACTCGGCAAGTGTTTGCCGTTGGCAATCCCTCCACAACCAATAATCCCGATTTTGAGTGTTTTAGACATGAATATTTCCTCCCTGAGCTGCGTATTGTTGGAGCCATTTAATGCTGGTTTCAATGCTTTCGATTGGAGGATTTGAGCAGAAATCCTGTTCTACGACGATCCAATCCACACCTGCCTGAATAGCGGCGTCTGTAATGGCCTGAAGCTGCACTTCGCCTTTGCCAAGCTCTACAGTCACTGCTTTTTGTTGCTCGTCACGTGCCATATCCTTTAAGTGAATGATAGGCAGGCGTCCATTATAACGTCCGATGTATTCCACTGGATCATAGCCCCCATAGTATACCCAACAAGTATCCATTTCGACCTGTAACAAATCATCGGAAACCGCATCATATAAAGCATCGAATACCGGGCGATCATTGATTTTTTCTGTCAATTCAAAATCATGATTATGATAAGCCAGTATCAAGCCCTGTTCTTTCACTTTTTCACCAATACGATCCAAATTAGCAAAAAGTTCATCCCACTGTCGCTGTTCTTCGGTTAAATAAGGAATGATTAGGTATTTATTTCCCAATTCTTTGTGGTATGCAATCTCCTCATCCAAATGATCCAGCAAACGAGAATATTGTATATGAGTTCCGACAACTTCCAGATTCAGCTCATCCAGAAGCGCTCTGACATCCTTGGCATTGCGTCCGAAAAAGGTATGAAATTCTACCCCTTTATAGCCAAGCTCAGCTACCTTGCGCAACGTACCTTCAAAATCCTGTTCAAGCTCTTCCCTTACTGTGTACAATTGCAATCCTACTTTAGCCATTCCCCTTCACCTCTTTAATTAAGATGAATTTTCCATTATATCTGTTCCATAATACAAATCCTCGTCCGGTTTGAACGTGCTTTCCATCGTAATGTGATTGCCTTCCAATGATGAGCGCTGAAAAGCATGCATGGCTTCTAACACATGGTAGGCCAGTTCAGCATTGGCACGATGGTCCGTGAATTTCAATGCGCCAAAGGCTTTTCACTGTACACATGCTTGCCTGCCTCTAGTATCGCCACATCTGTCAGTGCATGGCTGCCAGGCACGGTCAGATTAAATACAAGCTCAATCTCAGGCTGACGAAGCAATTCATCCACTTTGTATACGTTTTCAATGTTGAATTCATCGGCCCTCTCCTTGGCCCTCTCATCCAGTAAATCAGCGGCGGCCACCACTTCAATAAGTGGGCTCTTTTGGAGATTTTCAAGATATACCGAGCTAAAGTACCGCATCCGATAATCCCGGCCTTCATTCGTTCCACGTCGTCACACTCCTTGGCCTCCAACATGTACTTTCTCATCTAACATGTAAGCTTTACAGTTCACATAGTATTCTATTTCTGTTTCGTTTAAAATGAATAATATGATTAAAACATGAACAATCTGGTCAATATTTGAAACAGCCATAGCCCAAAGGAGTCATCATCATGTCTATCGTCGAGCCTTGTCAGGTTCTTACCGCAGGCTATTCCTTCCATCGAAAGCCCTTTTATTCGAACCAGCCTGATGGGATCAAAAATTATTTATTCCGTTTGCAAACAGATGGACGCTGCCAGGCCCGCATTAACGGGGAAATGACACGGATTGAGGCGGGTGACCTACTGCTATTCAATCCTACCGAGCCTTATGAACTGGATATTCATAGTGAGTTGAACCCCATGGGAGAGCAGGTCGTGGAAAGTGGAGATTATCACATTTTTTTCGGTGGTTCCTGGGTAGATGAGTGGTGGAACCATCATAAACGACCCAACAGAATTAAGGTTCAGCTCACAGAAGCCCTGCTTGGTCTATTTCGTCAGCTTGTGATGGAGCAACGACGTATTTCTAATCCTTACCCGGAAATATCAAGTTATTACATACGCATTTTATGTTTGGAGTTTGACCGTATGCTATCCGATCATCCTATCGCTACTCATCATAACTATCTTGCGTATCAGATTAAAAATTATATTGAAGAAAACGCATCCTCTAACTTCAAACTGGATGACGTGTCTTCACACGTCGGTATCAGCGTATCCCGAGCAGTACATCTGTTTAAGGAAACATTCGATACGAGCATTATGCAGTACACGCTGGACATCAGGCTTAACATGGCGAGAGAACGAATCATTTTCAGTCCCATGTCACTGGAACAAGCCGCCGAATCGTCAGGATTTGCAAATTACACGTATTTTCACCGTGTATTTCGTTCCCGCTTCGGTATGTCGCCTAAAGAATTCAGGGTGATTCACCGCGAGCAATTGTAGGACAAAGAGAGCGTTCACCTGAACGCTCTCTTTGTCCATAACCAATAATAGTGAATACTGCTTACATACCACGACCCAGTTTTTTACGGAGCAATTGTCAGTATCACTACCGACATTGGTGGCAGTGTAACATCCAAATGCTGACCTTGCAGCTGATAGGATGTGAAAGCTTCCTTTTTCACACGCTCTGGCTGATCAAACGTATTATGTGCCTGCATATCGTCGCTGGCAAGGACAACACCGCTGATCTTTTTAATCTCTTCCAGTCCTCTTAGCTCCAAATTCAAGTTTGCCGACTCGCCCGGATGGACGTTGCAAAAGCTAATATGAATATTGTCATCCTGCGCCTTGGAGGCGGACACGCTTACTTGTGGGATGGAATCCCCGTCATATTCATAATCGCCTACCTTTACATGAACAGCCAGTGCTTGTGCATCCTGATGCACCTTAAACATTTCAAATATATGGTATGTCGGTGTCAACAACATAGCAGGACCTTCGGTCAGAATCATTGCCTGTAAAACATTGACCATTTGAGCTATATTCGTCATCTGTACTCGGTCATGGTGATTATGGAAAATGTGTAGGTGCAGCCCAGCTACCAGCGCATCGCGCATCGTATTTTGCTGATACAGGAAGCCTGGATTGGTTCCCGGTTCAGTCAGGAACCAGGTTCCCCATTCATCGACGATCAGTCCGACCCTTTTGTCAGGATCATATTGGTCCATAATGGCTGAATGACGAGTAATCAATTCATCCATATGCAATGATTTTTTCATCGTCTCGAACCATTCCGCTTCATCAAAACCGACTGCTTGCCGTTTCCCTTCCCAGTTTCCCGGGATCGTATAGTTATGCAGGCTCAAACCGTTCATAAGATGCCCAGCTTCACGCATCAACACTTCGGTCCAACGATAATCATCCACATTCGCCCCACCTGCAATCCGATAAATGCGGTTCTCGCCATAGTTACGGACATATGTCTGATATCGGCGATACAGGTCGGCATAATATTCTGGGCGCATGTTACCGCCACAACCCCAGTTTTCGTTACCCACTCCAAAATATTTGAGCTTCCATGGTTTCTCACGACCGTTTTCCTGACGCCATGCAGCCATAGGGGACTCTCCATCGAAGGTCATGTACTCTACCCACTCCGACATTTCCTGAACTGTACCACTGCCGACATTTCCACAAATATAAGGCTCTGCATCTAACAGTTCGCACAATTGAAAAAACTCATGTGTGCCAAAATGATTATTTTCAACCACACCGCCCCAATGCGTATTTACCATTCTCTTACGGTTTTCTTTTGGCCCGATACCATCTTTCCAATGATATTCATCGGCAAAACAGCCTCCCGGCCAGCGCAGCACAGGAATGTTCAGCTTTTTCAGGGCTTCCACCACATCATTACGAATTCCGTTTGTGTTCGGAATCGGTGAATCCTCTCCAACCCATATGCCTTCATAAATGCAACGTCCAAGATGCTCAGCAAATTGTCCATAAATGTTTTTATTAATAATGCCTTGTTTCCAATCGGTATTAACAACAATAGAACCCTTCACAACAAACCCTCCCCAAAAATATTAAGATTGTTGGAACATCCGCACAAATGTTTGCGCTTTCATTTTGGCCTAAATATCACTCATACACCGATTTTCTTTCGATCATAATTTTTACGCATCATTACTTTTAGTAATCATTAATATAAATATTAATAATTAAACAAAAACATTTCACGTGTTTAATATATTTTATTGTCTACTTTTTGTCAATCGTTAAGATAAGGTCCAATCAAACCAAAAAGCCTGCCATTAAGGCAGACCAAGGTATGACTATTTTAACCCGTAATCCAGGTTCAACCGAGCCTGAGCATTGTATCTTTTAGGCTGTTCCTATCCAGCGTGAACCATGGTAACTGGGACAATTTTGAGCTGCCGCCAAAGCACGTACACGAACAATACTTCCGCTGATACCACATGTATGCCCGGACATTAACTCTTCACATTGTGAGCAGGCCAACAGTCTGGCTTCGTACACTTCATCATTTACACATTCCATTTTGGGTCTCATGTTGGTTAGAATTCTGGTAATTTGCTCTTCCGATATCGAGATATCTCTTTCACAGCCTTTACAGGTACTTGGCACAGGTATATCTTCCATCGTAAGCTTACCCTCCCCATCAACAATGTCTTAAGTAAATATAGTTGAGTCCATGATGCCATAAATGATAACAGTATATTCTTTATTCTGGCTAGCCTTATTTCCGTTCCGACGGAAGGCTCGCAGCCGCCTCAGATACGACCATTGCCAAGTCCTCATTTCCGAACATGGACAGTACCCCTAATACCGTATCCAGCGGAATATCACCCGCTTCTTCACGCGATACAGTCAACTTGCGTACTCTTAGCAGACGCTCGTTGCTATCCTGATGCGGATATGCTTCACTATATAGTTCCTCTGGCTCCAACCCGTGATTGATACACCATTGCGCAAACACAAGGATCATCATATCTTCTTCTTGCTTATAATTTTCAATGATGGCTTCTTCTAGCTGTTTACCACGGTTATCTTCTTCCATTCATTCATTTCTCCTTCAACCTAATTCTTGATGTCTGTCTGGACTGTTAAGTTCACGTTCGGACGTTCCATATTAATTACTCAAACGGCTGATCAGCTCGTCAGCCAGCATATGGCTATCCAATACTTTTCCAGCCCGTACAGCACACTCCTCTGGACGATGAATATGCTCCAGAAAATGATTTACGACTCCGGTGAATCCCCGTCTTTCCAAAATCGTATCCCAGCTTCCAAAAGCTTGCGTTAGTGGTGAATGATTTTTTTGCATAAAAACAGCCTGTTCCATATTTGTTACTTCAACAGACCGTCCTGCCCCGTGAAGCTCCAGCTTCTCTATGTCAGCTCCTGCCTGTCTACTCATACTATAGCTTCCGGTAGCATTCCCCAAACGTACGGTCCCGAACGCAGCATCCATATATCCTTCACTCGTCCTATTCAGATTACTATGCAGCAGCTCATAATCATCGCCACCCAGCCACAAAAGCAAATCAAGCATGTGAATTAAATCATCATAAACCGTCTGTGCCGCCGGTCTTCGGTCATATCCAGTACGGTGTTTAATGGCCGCACATTGACTAAATCCACCTGCTTCCTCTAACCATGCTTTAGCAGCTACATAATGCGGGGCAAAACGTCGATTAAAGCCCACCGCCAGCAGCACGGCCTGCGCTTCCGCAAAAGCGGTCATTTCCAGATTCTGACGAACATCATAGGACAACGGTTTATCCACATACACGGCAATCCCTTTTTCAATACACGCCATAACCAGATCAAAATGAGCTTCGGTCGCGGCATGTATAAATACAGCTTCCGGTTCCCATGCTAGCAGCTCTTTCACATCTGTCGTTCCTCTTGGCAACCTATATTGCTCCATAATGGAACTCACCGGCTCCTGTGAACGGTTCATGACACCTACAATATCTACACCTTGGTGTGCTGCCAGTAACGGTAAGTATACTTTTCGAGCAATACCACCCAGTCCTGCAATAGCTACTCTTGTCTTCGTTTGCTTGTCCATATCGTTCCCACCTCTAATCACTCATTCATCTGTTGTCTAGTTTACATGGAAGTCTGCTGACAAGCAAAGAAAAGAGACTGCTCCCGGTCCAGTTGGAGGACCTAACGGAACAACCTCTATGGCATGAACGTTCAGCTTCAGCTAAGTTTACTTCAGTGTAAGTTAGCTTAGGCGTGCTGTGCTTGCTTTCTTGTTTTTTCACTTTTAATTTTTTTAACACGCATCCCAATGGCTACAACCAGAACCACAACCAGAACCTCAAAACCGTATTTAACGACCCCGTTCATAAACCAGTGCGCAATCAGCGGTTCCGCCACCACCATTTTGGCAGCAGTATAAGCCAGTACAGCAGCACCAATCGTAATAACTACTGGGTAACGTTCAGTCAGCTTCAAGATAATCGTACTTCCCCACACCATGATTGGAACGGAGATTGCCAGACCCAGTATAACAAGCAGCATGTTTCCATGAGCTGCTCCTGCAACAGCAAGTACATTGTCGAGGCCCATCATCGTATCCGCGATAATAATCGTGCGGATCGCTGCCCACATTTGATTCGTAGCTGAAATTTCATGTTTTTTCTCTTCGACCAGCAGCTTATAGGCAATATAGATAAGTGCGAGTCCCCCAATCAAACGCAATCCATAAATTTGCAATAAATACGTGACCAGCACTGTAGCAATCACCCGAATGATGACCGCTCCGACCGTCCCCCAAATAATGACCTTCTTTTGATTGGCCTTATCAACATTGCGAGCCGCCAAACCGATTACGATCGCATTGTCACCAGCTAGCACCAGATCAATGATAATGATGGATACTAATGCGGTTAAAAACTCAATTGACAAAAAATCCATACGTTTCTCCCACCTTTTTTATTTATTTGTTATACTGTACATAGTTCAGCGCTTTATACTAAAAAAGCGCCATTTCACGGAATCCGGAAACGGCGCTTGACCCAAATTTGGCATCAAAAAAAGACCATTTACCCGGATTCCTAAAATCCTGGCAAAGGTCTCGCTTACAACATTACGTTGCCAATAAAGCCGGGGATTAAAAATCCCGTAATGACGACTTTACTCGTTGAGCTACTCCCCTTTGGGAACTATTCTGTTAGTGGCAGTATAGCACACATTATTGGGAATGTGAACCCTATTTTTTTCTGTATAAGCGATAAGCCGAACAGGGATATTGAAAGAGGTATGTAAATGAAAAAATGGCTACTCGTCGCGGCTTATGTTTCGCTGCTTTGCTTCGCGTTTATCTACAGATATGATTGGCTTGCCTGGGCGGACAAGCAGACCTCCTTTCCAGTTCTGCTACTACTCGCATTTTTATTCGCGCTAATTCCGTTTGTGCCTTACAAGCTGATTATCGCCTCCATTGCTTATGCCGCAGGCCCCTGGCAAGGTGCTCTGATCTGCTGGCTTGGCACTACATTGGCTGCGTTGGTCGTTTTCACTGCAGTACGTACCCTGTTCCGTGACAAAGGACGTGCCTATTTGAAGCGGGTTCCCGCATTGGAGCGCTTCAATCGAGTCATGGAGAGGGAACCTTTTGCTGCTGTTCTGCTGGCTCGCCTGATTCCAGTCATCCCCCAAGCAGCGGTAAATGTATACGCTGGAGTAGCAGGGTTTCCGTTCTGGAGCTTTATCCTAGGTACAGCTATTGGCAAGCTTCCCGCAATTGCGGTGTATGCTTATGCTGGCGGCACCTTTGCAGAACACCCAATCACCGGTTTGCTCATTTTGGTGCTATATACTGCGCTGATGGGCGGCGCCTTTATACTCTACCGAAAAAGGCTTCAACGCGTCAACAGAACATAATGCGATGAGTTTTCCACCGTCTCTGTATGAAGTTTCATTGCGATTTTTGAGGACAGAGCCAATTACACTACGGATTGGTTTCTGACGTTTCGTTGGATTTTGCAAAAATCTCGTATATAATTTAATTGTAAGCTATTTAAATAACAACTAATTAAACATTCTCAGATTGGAGTGACAAATATGAGCACCAACAATCCACACACGGTAGAAAAAGCAACTTTTGCAGGTGGCTGCTTCTGGTGCATGGTTTCCCCTTTTGAGGAATTACCCGGTATTTTGAAGGTTAGATCTGGATACACAGGGGGACATACCGAAAATCCTACCTATGAAGAGGTGTGTTCTGAAACAACGGGACATGTGGAAGCCGTACAGATTACATTTGACCCACAAGTATTCCCGTATGAAAAACTGTTGGAGCTCTTCTGGCAGCAGATTGATCCGACGGATGAAGGTGGACAGTTTCACGATAGAGGTTCATCCTACCAAACGGCTATTTTCTATCATAATGAAGAGCAGCGAATCAAGGCAGAAGCTTCTAAAGAAGCTTTGGCTCAAAGTGGCCGCTTCGACAAGCCGATTGCTACACCGATTCTGCCTGCAGCCACTTTTTATGAAGCAGAAGAATATCATCAGGACTATCATAAGAAGAACCCCGCTCATTACAAACGCTACCGCAAAGGTTCGGGACGTGAAGATTTTATCGAGCAAAATTGGTCCGGCAAGATTGATAAATCCGATCTTAAAGATCGGCTGACGCCTATTCAATACGAAGTAACACAAAAAAACGCGACCGAGCGCCCTTTTCAAAATGAGTTTTGGGATCATGAGGGTGAAGGCATTTACGTGGATATCGTATCAGGAGAGCCCTTGTTCAGTTCATTGGACAAATATGATGCAGGTTGCGGTTGGCCCAGCTTTACCCGTCCGTTGCGCAGCTACAATGTCAAAGAAAAAACCGATCTCAGCCATTTTATGATCCGTACCGAGGTGCGAAGTCGTGAAGCTGACTCCCATTTAGGGCATGTATTCGATGATGGCCCAGGTCCAGATGGTTTGCGTTATTGCATCAATTCTGCCGCGCTCCGCTTTGTGCCTCAAGAAGATTTGGAGCGTGAAGGATACGGAGCATATAAGTCATTATTTGAAAAGTAAGTAGCATAGAATCATTGGGGCTGACCCGCGATCTATCTTTAATTGATGATCACGGGTCAGCCTTTTTTGGGATATGGCAGCACATCATTACGTAAGCTAGCAATTTAACTCATTACCCATCCAAGCCAAATGGCTAGCGGTACTAGCAATAGCTGAGCTAATAAAGTACCTGCCAAACGCGAGATGATCATCCAGCCGTACATGCTGTTCATCCGAGTTAAGGGTAGCTCCCCTCGTAGCGTTTTCTCCGACAAAACCGCCAATCTTGGATCAATTAACAAGGTCAGTAATACCGTTGCGACGCCATTGATTAGACCTGACGACATTGACATGGCTGTACCTTGAGCAGGCCACAGAAATGATGCATATAAAGCAGATACTACTCCGGTTGTATAAATCGCAGTAACGGCTATATTCAGAATAATTAGACGCTTGGGTATCGCTCCACTAATCAGTGAAGTAAGCATTGACCAGGTGGGGCGCTTTATGTAGTAGCCTGCATGCTTCCAGCGACTTCGCAGCATTAAATGACGCACCAAAGCCGGAATAGATCCGGTATGCTCCAAATGCACAATCCATCTGGCTGACATGCGTACCACTGTTGGATACAGTAATATAGCAAGCATAGTTCCAACGGTTGCTGCCAGCAGTACCCCATGCATATATAGTTCCAATCTAATATCCGTTCCGCCCACTTGTGCTGCAGCCTTAGCCTGATCGACCATCCCCCCGAGCAAAGGCCCCTGCGCCATGTTAGAGGTGCGTGAAACCAACAGCAGCATTCCCGCAACGGTTAACGCCAATCCAATCCGACGCGCTCGCAAACCACCAAGCCGGAGAGCATAGGACAAGCTATCTGTAGTATGAATGATGATAGTCAGCAAAAAAACAAAACCCCAGGCAAGCAAATGCTTCACTCCTTTTCCTCGTATTCTGCACACCATTATACGCTTTTTTTCAAGATACATTTTACAATATATTCATTTCTTTGATTTCCGTTTGTTTAAGCCGACAACGGGTAATACATAATACATCATCCGCTATAAGGAGTGTGCAACTATGCCTTGGAACAAACATGATTACCCTCCATCCATGAAAAACCTGGAACCTCGGGTGCGAGAAAAAGCCGTTGATATTGCTAACGCTCTACTCCGTGACGGCTATGAAGAAGGACGCTCGATTGCGATTGCCACTTCCCAAGCCGAGGAATGGAACGATAATCATCCAGCCGAGCAAGATGAGAAACCTAAAAAACATGAAAAACAGCATTCAAGCGAAAATGTACACGACCATCATTCCGCTTCTTCCGATGAGAAGGAACCCATTCATGTAGTGCCGTACGAGGATCGCTGGGCAATCAAAGAAGCGGGACACAACCAGCCCATTTCAACCTTTAAACACAAAAATGAGGCGATTGATGAGGCTCAAAGTTTTGTAGAACGCCAACAGATTTCTGCAATTATTCATGACCGGAATGGACGCATTCATTCAACTTTAAAGCCTTCCTGATAGAAGCTGAATACAGCGAAAGGGTGTTACGTAAGAAGATTTCTCTCCTGACGTAACACCCTTTCCTTATTGACGAAGGCTGTGGACGACCGGCACTGTTTTGGCAACCACCTTTTTAGCGGGAATAGCCGCTGGCAGTACCTTTTTCACAGGTCGGTGCAGTTGGAACGTGGTCGTCCATGTAATTATTTTTCCGGCAAGCCACACAGCCAGTATTGTAAACATTGTTTCCTTCATAGGCAGATACAACAATGATAATCCCAGTACGATGATGTCACTGACAATAAACACGTTGCCGATTTTCCACCCGCGCCACTCACTGATCAGCAGAGATAGGATATCATCGCCCCCGGTTGCTCCACCGAATCGCAGTACGATTCCGGCTCCCAAACCTGTAAGCACCCCACAAAGTAGAGCAGCTATCAGCAGATTTCCATGTAGATCTATAACCAGAGTCGAATACTTCTCAAATCCTGCATAAAACAGTGAAAAAGCGACGGCTCCGATTAACGCAAGCAGCATAAATCTTCTGCCCTTCAGTACCCATGCCAGCAATATGACGGGAATATCAAGCAACAACATACTCCATGCTGGAGATATGCCAAATGCGTAATGTCCCAGCAGGGCCAAGCCTGCAAAGCCGCCTTCTGACAAATGATTTTGAGCATTAATGTGATAGTACGTAAAAGCTAAAATGCATGTTCCGAGCAACATGACAGCAATCTGTCTCAATGCTCCATTGTTCACGATAGATTCGTAAGTTTTCCTCATACAGGCTCCCTCGGTTTCTCGTAAGTTTGATGTGGATGAACCCACTCTTACGGAAGCTACCGGGTAAGATGTGCCTGGAGGACTTGGTCCTTCGCATGTACAATCCCCTCTTCCGCAGAGTTGGCTTTCGCAACTTGACGTTACTCCGCGGAAAAGCTAAGTATAAGACAGATCAAATCGTTTCCAAATCGTCCTTTGGGGAAGTATCCTTCGGGGACACATGGTATCCTGATCCTTTCTTTTGTGGAATAAAACTCCGACATTTCTGTGGTGCATATAATTCTATAATTTATTATACCACACCTTGTCACCTGCTAAACAGCTTGCTTTTTTGCTGCACCATATTTTATTTTATGTGTGAGCATGCTTTATTGTATGTGCGAATTAACGCATTATACCGAAGGTTTGGCGAATGCACATTTAATATAATAACCAAAGCGTATTTTATTTCTGTTTAGATTATTATCCACTTAATTTGGCGGTTCTACGCTGGTTGGCCATAAACACGCCTCCAAGTATAAGGACCAGCCCGGTCAGAACGTTCCAGCCGATATGTTCATTCAGGAGCAAAAAGCCCCATACAATGGCGCTTACTGGTACAAAATACGTCACCGAAGAAGCAAATTCCGCACTCCCCCGCAAAATCATGTAGTTGAACAAAATATATGCTACTCCTGATCCCAAAACTCCCAGTCCTATAAGAGAACCCAATACACCTGGATCAGAAACAATCGACAAATCAGGTCTCTCCACAATTGCCATCATAATACCACCCCCTACCGCCGCACCAAACAGTGTCGCAAAGGTAGCCTGATACATGGAAAGATTGGATAGAAAACGTTTGGAGAGCTGTGTTCCAAATCCATAGCAGAGAGTCGCAAGCAGCATACACCCAAAACCCACAGGGTCAACAGAAATAATAGATGCAGGATTAATACCCAATAAAATAATAATTCCTACAAAAGCGAGCCCCATTCCTAACCACTGCATCCGATGAAAAATAGCCCCGAAAAAAACAAGCCCCACCAACATGGTCCATATTGGCGTGGTGGCATTCAATACAGAAGCCATGCTGCTAGCTATTTTGGTCTCGCTAAAACCGATCAATGTCCATGGCAAAACCATGTTGACCAAAGCTACCAGAGTAACCGATTTCCACGGAATGCTTTTAATTTTAAACGGCCTGCGCATAAGTAGCATTAATAAGACGATAAAAATAAGTCCAAAGCTGGATCTAAGAAATACAATAGTCCACGGTCCTACTTGATGTAGCAACAACACCTTGATAAACATAAACGAACCGCCCCAAATGAGGCTCAACAATAATAAAGCTGCATATAACGAACGTGACAATATGTATACCTTCTTTCTCCACTTTCTTAAGTTAAATAGTAGAGGCTGACCGCAGTCAGAACGATCTCCCCTTTTATGTAAGTTTTTATCCATTAGCTTAACATAAACTCTGCTTGACTGTCATTGGCGATAAACGCAAGAATTCTTTACACAATGGCACATGGGTATCGCTCTTTACCACTTTTCCAATAATTGAGGATTGCTTTAGCCTTGGAAAAATACCTATGATGAGGTATAAACAGAACACACGTTCTATATAATGATTATATATTGTATTCTTACTCGGAGTAAAGGAGATTTTTATGCCAAGCCAAAAGACACTGAACCACAAGAATAAAGCTCCTTTGCCTTCTGAAGAAGACGCAGGGCTAGTCAAGATCTGTGTACTTCTAACTCTTGTGCTGGATGTGCTGGAACGAGACATTCGTATTATACATACCTCCCCTCTAAAAATGCCTGATTTGTATGTTCGTAGCCTGACTGGAGTACAACAGCGTGTAGCTGTTCAATTAGCAGAGACAAAGACGCGAATGAAAACACTAGGGGTTAAAATATACAGCGAAATCCGAAATCATGAAGGCGTAGAGGTTTTGTATATATGCCGCGGCTATCAAAGACGATTTTTCATGCTTTCATCCTTTGCCCGCAGCGAGGTCCGGCGGAAACTGGGACACTATCTAGGAATTGATCCGACGCAAGATTAAGCCCCCTTGTAATCTAGTCTCTAGTTCTTGCACGATTACATTTCATTCCTTGCAAGATAACCAACCCATTTCCCATTTTCAACCTAAATTCTAGTATAAAACTATTGCATTACGCAAAGTGAAGGTGATTCAAGAATGGATAAGTCACCAGATCATGGATAAATTCAATCCAGATGGCACACATTATGCCTATCTCATCCAAAAAGGAGGGCTCTCTTGGCTGGACATGACGCAGCTTCCGTTGAATTAAACAGAAATGTTTCCTTTATTGAGCAAGCCCTTTTTTTATACGGATGATTTAAAAAAACAGGCAATTTCCGTTGACGGCAAAGACGGTTGCTGCTCTATATTGATTCGCTCGTAGATCAGGAGATGATTCAAACTCATATCCTGAGTGCCTTATATGAGAAAATCGATGCAGTCTCTCATCAAATGTTCACCACCTTAAGCAGTCAAAAAGACACCGACCTTCAAAATGCTGCTGATTCGCTTATTCAGGGATATTGCATTTTTATGATAAATGGGGCGGAAGAATTTTTTATCCTTTCTTCCGAAAAGACATATACTCGCAGTACGGACGAACCAGAAAACGAAGGGGTTATTCGCGGACCGCACAATGGATTCATTGAGCAGTTATCCATCAATCTGAATCTGATTCGTAAACAAATTGTCACACCGTCGCTGGTTGTACGCTACTTTTATGTAGGATCTAAAACCCGGACTAAAATCGCTATTGTCTATGTTCAAGACTTAGCTAATCCTGAGCTAGTGGAAGCAGTGAAAACGAGAATTAAAGCGATCTCCTCCGATATGGTGCTCCCCCCCGGTTTTATTCAAGAGTTTATTGAGGACAACCCTTTTTCCCTCTTCCCTCAACAGCTCAGCACGGAACGACCGGATCGTGTGACCGCCAATCTAATGGAGGGACGGATAGCGATTTTGGCTGAAGGTAGCCCTACTGCTCTAATAGCTCCCGTCTCTTTTTTTGCATTTTACCAAAGTCCAGATGATTATCACGGCCGTTGGATTATTAGTTCATTTCTAAGAACGATTCGAATGATGAGCTTTTTGATCGCTTTTACGCTGCCTGCCATTTACATTGCGACGATTGCTTTTCATCCAGCTATTTTGCCACTAGAGTTGGCGCATACCATTAAAAAATCACTGGAAAATGTTCCATTCCCAGCGATTGTGGAGGCTATGCTGCTTGAATTGATCTTTGAGGTGCTACGAGAAGCCGGGGTTCGTCTACCCAGTCGGGTTGGCCAAACTATTGGAATCGTTGGTGGTCTCGTCATCGGAGATGCTATCGTTCGGGCTGGTCTCGTGTCGTAATACGATGATCATCGTCGTCTCGTTAACAGCCATTTCTTCTTTTTTAGTGCCTTCTCATGAAATGAGCTCAGCGGTTCGTATCCTTCGTTTTCCGATGATGATTGCTGCAGCCTTGTTTGGATACATTGGCATTGCTTTCGGTTTACTTTTTCTTACTATCCACCTTTGCAAGCTGGAGACCTTTGGTACGCCCTACTTTGCTCCTCTTGCACCATTCCGGCTCGGTGATATGAAAGATGTTTTTATCCGCCTTCCGATTTGGACATTTCATCAGCGACCATATGATTCCCAAGCCCAAAAATTGAAGCAGCAGAACGACTCTAGGAGCTGGAAACGACGTGAATAAAGAAAGTACCATTGCATCGGGTCAATTTTTTTTCTCATCATCAAGTTTGAGATTGGCGTAGACATTTTGTCACTTCCTTATCCGATGCACCTTTCAGCTAAAGGAGGGGGTTGGATATCTGTCATTATTGGCGGCCTTTTGATTCAACTCATTATTTTGATGTGCTGGCTTCTGCTAAGACGTTTTCCCTCCTCTTCGATTTATCAAATATTAACCCAAATTACTGGTTGCTGGATTGGAAAAGCATTGACTGTAGCTTACATTGCTTACTATCTGCTTATGGGTACCTCCGTTCTTGTGAACGCATATGACGTCATCAATCGCTGGATGCTGCAATATACTCCCCGTTGGGCTATACTTCCCTGTTTTTGTTCAGTAGCATATATCTGGTTCGCGAAAATTTAAGAACAATTGCTCGAGTGCTTGTTTTAATTTCATTTCTGATTTTTCCCATGATGCTATTAATTAGCTATGGTATAAAGCAGTCCACCCCGCTTTATCTGCTACCTCTGACTTAGGCGGGATGGCCCCGTATTATTGTCGGTTCAAAAGAAACG
The DNA here is from genome assembly GCF_038592955.1 of Paenibacillus sp. FSL H8-0168. Classification (NCBI taxonomy): domain Bacteria; kingdom Bacillati; phylum Bacillota; class Bacilli; order Caryophanales; family Paenibacillaceae; genus Paenibacillus; species Paenibacillus sp. FSL H8-0168. The sequence goes on from NZ_CP151948.1 coordinate 3,556,133, forward strand.
CTCCTAGCTATGTTTGGTTTTGAGTTCATTCTTGTCGTCTTTCCCATGGTTGAGGGCAAAAGTATAGGCAAGCTCAAGTCAATTTTGGCAGCTAACGCGATCGTGGTACTATTGTATTGTTTTACTGTATTTACCTGTACAACCGTATTCAGCCCCCAACAGCTTGAATTAATGCCGGAGCCAGTCATTTATTTGCTCAGATCCATTCCACTGGGAACGATGGATCGGGTCGATTTTATTTTTCTGCCAATTTGGCTCATTTCGATCTTTGGCGCTATAAGTGGTTATTATTATGCGGCGTCTTACGGAATAAGCTATCTATTCAAGCAAAAGAGCCATAAAAAGGCGGTTCCCTTTGTTGTGCTCGCCTCATGTTGTATTGCCTATTTGCCTCAACGAAGAGAAGATTTCGAGCTTATTGGTTCCATAGCCAATAATTCTGCTTATATTTTCCTAATTGTATTCCCTTTTCTGCTGCTGATCCTATCCTATCTCTTCAAAAAAAAGGAGGGACCTGAAACATGAAAAAAAGAGCAGAGCGCTTGGAATGCTAACTCTACTCATTTTTATAACAGGCTGCTGGGATCAGGACAATTTGAAGGATGCCCGATTGGCAAATGCATCGGCTTATGATCTCACTTCTGAAGGTATGTTGTTGCAAACGCTAGAAGTTGTAGACGATTCTCAAAGCAATCAAGGTAAAAGCACCAATGAAATTCACTCAGGCACCGGCCATTCCGTTCGACAAAGTACAGACAAAATCCGAGCCAAAGTAACCGGGGATATCCGCCTTTTCAAATATGGAGTTATTCTGTATGGTACAAGCTTGGCCCGAAAAGATCTATATCCCTATCTGGATGTGCTGTATCGTGAGCATTAGCTGGAGAAATAATAGATCAAAAAGGCATAGGTAACCTCTTAATTGGCGAATTTATAACCAAAAAAATCAGAAGCCTTGAGGAAATGTGTATGTTCCCGGAAATGACACTGGAGACACTGCTCCCCCCAATGCTTGATCCGGGTCAAGATTTTGTGCTTCCCTATCTTTCCAAAGAAGGAGAAGATATTACAGCACGTGGAATTGCCTTATTTCACGGACAAAAATTCACAGGAAGCCTAAGTAATGAGCAAGGTGTGTTATATGTCCTGATGACTGGAAAGTGGAAAAATACAGCTCGCTTTGTAAAAAGGATACATCCAGGATCTGTCGGTGATTGCAAAACTTTATTACGTATCAGGCTAACATTCAGAATATCAAACGTAGCCTTAAAGTGAAAGTTCAGCGCGATGGACAAATTGATGTGGAGCTTAACCTGAAATTGCCTGTCGATATTATATGCACGAAATCATCTTCAAGATAAAGCTAACGTACGGCGTCTAAACCGTCAACTTTCCGAAATCATGACCCAGGATGCGGAACAAATTATCCGTACACTTCAGGAAAATGGATGTGATGCCTTTGGCGTAGGCAGACAGTTGATCGCTCATCATCCAGCAGTATGGAAAAGTGTAGATTGGAATAAAGAATATCCCAATGTCCGTTTTCATCAGCAGGTCACTGTAGACATTGTCGGGAACGGCATTTTAAACTAAGCCGTTCCTGTCGTTTAGTTTTTGGGTTGATCAGATATTATTTCTGGATAAATAACTTCATCAGATTGGGTTTTTGGAGTCTCCTCACTCTGGCTTTCCGATTCAGAAGGAGTCCCCTGTTCGTTTTCAACAGAAGGTTGCGAAGTATCTGTTGATGGCACATCGTTATTCTCATCAGGCATTTCTATCTCTGTGTCTGCGTCAGGAACGGGAGGATCCGTTTCCTCTGGTGGAATTTTCTCTTGATCTATTGCAGGTACCTCAACCTCTGGGACTTCTTTTTCCTTGATATCTGGTTTGGACGGGACCACTGGTCTAGCAGAACGCGGAAGTCGTTCTCTTCCAACTTCAGTAGGCACATACTTTTGATTAAACCAGTCAGTCACAAGTTGACCCGATTGACGGGAATAACGCCCTGGCAGCTTACCTGTAAGGCTAGAAACCGTAACTCTTACAACACCTTCCGGCCGTATAAAGTGCTTATTCTTAAAAAGTTCAGGCTGGTCCTTGACCGCCTCATTCATGATCAGTGCCCACACTGACTGTGCTCTGGAATGGCCTTCTTGAGATAATGTATTAACCTGTTGGCGATAACCAGCCCAGACGCCTAGTGTAACGTCAGGTGTGTACCCCATAAACCACACATCACCAAAGTTTTGTGTTGTACCGGTTTTACCGGCGATATCAATGGCACCGTAGCTTTTAAAAGCATTTTGCAGGCGTTTACCAGTTCCCCTCGGATCTGATATAACAGTTTTAAGCATATCCGTCATCAAAAATGCGGTTTGCTGCGAATATACACGCTTCGTCTGCGGTTTAAATTCATATATGATCTTCCCGTTGGCATCCGTAATTTTGCTAATCAGATGAGGTGCATTATATACACCCATATTGGGAATCGTTCCATATGCTGCGGTCAGTTCCTCGACGGATACCCCTTTGCTTAGTCCACCCAGAACCCCTGTCTGAGCATGTTCATCCTGCGGCTGAATCGTCGTAATTCCAAGAGAACGAACAAAATTCCAAGCGTTTGGAATTTTAACTTCATATAAGAACAGCCTCAGTGCAGGGATATTGATTGACCGATTGAGTGCTTCACGGGCTGTCATAAGCCCCTCGTACCGTCTGTTATAATTTTTAGGAATATGATAACCTTTACGCCCGTCTTTCAATATGATTTGTGAATCATCAATAAGACCGGCTGGCTGAGTGTAGCCCTTTTCCAAAGCAGGTAAATAAGCAGCAATAGGCTTCATGGCAGAACCGGGCTGACGTGTCATTTGAGTTGCATAGTTCATTTGCTCGGTATTAAAATCCCTGCCCTCGATCATACCGAGTATAGCCCCTGTTTTATGATCAATCATGATTGCTGCAATCTGCTCTAATCCCTTCTTCTTACTGTATGGAGAAAAGTTTTGTGGATTGGCTGCAATCTGCCGCATATTGTTATAAATTTTCTTATTTATCGTTGTATAAATTCGATATCCGGACCGTTGCAACTCTTCTCGCGTATTTTGAAGAAGCTCGGCATGCTCAGGCTTGGAAATCTCGGATGCCGTGATATCCGGATTTTGCTGGAGCGCTAACAATTGGGCGGCTTCCCGCTCTGTCTCCAGCATTAAATAAGGGAATGTGTTATAACTTTTTTCGCGATGTGGCGCAAGAGTGGCTTTCACATCAAATTGAAGCGCCTCGTTATATTCGGATAGCGTAAGTTTACCTGTTGCCAGCATTCTTCCCAACACGACACGTTGGCGCTCCATCGCTTTATTGAAGCCTTCTTCATCAAAGTTCCCTTTACCATCAAAAGCGGAATAAACAGATGGCAGTTGGGGAAGACCTGCCAAATAAGCCGCCTGAGCAATATGAAGCTTATGTAGATCACTTACATTGAAAATCCCTAACGAAGCAGACTTGATTCCATATAAATTGTAACCAGCGGAACCATTACCAAAGGGCATTTTGTTTAAGTAAGCCGTTAATATTTTATCCTTACCCATAAAACGCTCCATACGCAATGCCAGCAGCATTTCCTTCACCTTGCGACTGTCCGTCTTATCCAGACTGAGAAAAACCCTTCGGGCTACCTGCTGCGTCAGTGTGCTGCCGCCTGTTTGGCGGTTTTCATTCAAAAGCTTCTGCTTAACAGCACGAGCTGTTCCCTTTAAATCCACACCACGATGCTCATAAAATTGGCTGTCTTCCGTTGAAATGAGGGCGTCCACAATAGACTGAGGGACATCCTTCAGATCAACGAGCTGTCGATCCTCCTCCATGCGCATTCTTCCAACCGGAGTTACCTGATCGTTAAAAAATACAAAGCTGGTCAGAGCGTTCTCATTTACCTTTTCATATATCAACTGACGTGATCGTACAGGTTCATCATGAACCAGTGCCGCTACATAACCGGATATAAGACCTCCAGCAAATAGCACTCCAAGTACACCCGCAAACGAGAACCACTTGATATTAATCAGCAAAACTCTGCCAAAAATACGCCACCTACTGCGTTTTTGAGATGATGGTCGACGTTTTGGGTTCATAAAAATGGTTTTCTCCCCTCAATATTCATTCATTTCCACTTGTTTTTGCTCAAGATATTATGATACGCCATGTTAGGTTTTCCGTAAACTGTAACGTTCCAAAAAATACATTTGTATTAGGAACACTTGTTCTGTATATAATACTACTATAAGAGTATACATTCAAGAATATTTTGGAAGGATGATCCACACATATCAGGAAAGGAGGTCGTATTTTTGGAGGAACGCAGAAATAGAACCATATTCTTATCGGACTGCCAAAGTTTTTATACTAGCATCGAAAAAGCAGATGATCCTAAATACCAACATAAGCCACTCGTTGTGGCCGGTGACCCTGCACTTCGTTCAGGCATTATTTTAGCTGCGTGTCCGCTGGCCAAAAAATACGGTATATCTACAGCAGAACGTCTGGGAGAAGCGGTGAAAAAATGTCCTGACCTTATCATTGTACGTCCGCGTATGCAGCATTATATCGATGTCTCATTAAAAATAACAGAAATTTATAATGAATATACGGATTTGGTTGAAGTTTTCAGCATTGATGAACAGTTTCTGGATATGAGCGGAAGCCTCTCCCTGTTCGGGGATCCGGTGAGTATTGCAAGTGAAATTCAGCAAAAGGTACTGGCACAAACAGGAGTATGGATTCGAATTGGTATCGGCTCCAACAAAATGCTGGCTAAAACCGCAACAGATATATGGGCTAAAAAAAATGACAGTGGCATTTTCTTGTTGCCTGCATCCGATATTGCAGCGTTGCTATGGCCCCAGCCAGTACGTCTTATGTTCGGCATCGGTTCACGAATGGAACGGCATTTGGAGAAGCTTGGACTACACACCATTGGAGATATCGCACGTACTCCCTTACCTCGGCTACAGGACAAATTCCGGTCTCATTTCGGTAAGCAGTCCGATATTCAGGCAGAGGTAATATGGCGAACTGCTAACGGGATCGATCACAGCCCGGTCAAGCCGGAAACATTTAATACACCTCCCAAATCCATCGGTCATATGATGACTCTTCCTCGAGACTATCTCCAGCCTGCGGAAGTGGAAACCATCCTGCTTGAACTAACAGAGGAGGTGTGTCGGGACGCCCGCCGCAAAGGATATATGGGCTCGGTTGTGACTGTTCATTGTATATGCAGTCCCTACGAGGCACCAACCGGATTCTCCCGACAAATGAAGATACCCGATCCTACAAACCATACCCAAAAGGTATATGAAACCGTTAAAAAAATCTTTTATACTTTTTGGAATCATATGCCTGTGAAGCGCGCAGGAGTTACTTTAAGCGGATTGGTGGATGATCAACTGTATCAACTGGATTTTTTTGAGGATCAGGAGCGATCCCGTGCTTTGGAAAAGGTGACGGACACTTTAAAGGATCGGTACGGTCAGTCCATCATCATGCGCGCGTCGTCGTTAACAGATGCCGGGCAGGCTATAGAACGGTCTATCAAAATTGGCGGTCATTACAAATAAAAAATCTCATGATAAGCTCACACTAGCTATTGCCCGGGGAATGAACTAACTAAAACAAACCAAAAAGGATCGCCTGATATCAGGCAATCCTTTTTTTATCTGTGCTTCACAAAAAAACATGGAGAGCGCTTCGAAGCACCTCTTCAAATAGCAATCAACGGAACATTCCCCACAGCTTGATTAGATGGAATGTATTGGACGGATCAATTTTTTGTGCCAATACGAAGGCGGTCAATTGCTCCTCCTGCGCAGCCGTCAAACGCTCGTTTAAAATAGCAGAAGTAGTCTTCACAAGATAACGCACCTTAGCTTTATTTTGCAGGTCCGCTTTAGTCACACCTTCGATCTGCTGCTTAACCCGATCCTTGAGTGCACGATTTTTCATTTTCAACTTAATCCGCTCCACCAGTTGCGGACTGATTCCATATTGCTGATAGCTCAATGTTGCCACACCTCCCATATCATTCGGTCATTCCCAAATATATGACGGCCAGCCTGTCCATTGTGCCTATCTGTTTAAAACGTTTAGAACAACCTCATGATTCATGGTGGATTAGTCGATGAGATCTCCCTGGAAAATCTGCTCTTTTTGCAAATAACCGCGCAGTGCTTCATACTGCGGAGATGTCCAAAAGGACGCATCCTTGATCAGATCAGTTGCATCCTCACGCGCCTTTTCCAGCACCTCAAAATCCGCTACCATATCTGCTAAACGAAACTCGGGTAGCCCACTCTGCTTGGTGCCAAAAAAGTCACCCGGCCCTCTCAAATCCAGATCGCGTCTAGCCACCTCAAAACCATCGTCCGTATCGGTCATAACCTTCATCCGCTCCTGACCAACCTCCGACTTAGGATCAGCGATCAGTACACAATACGAGGCATGTGCTCCCCGTCCGACACGTCCACGTAATTGATGTAACTGGGACAGCCCAAAACGATCCGCATCCATAATGATCATTAGCGTCGCATTGGGGACGTCTACCCCCACCTCCACAACCGTCGTTGAAACGAGCAACTGAACCTCATTCGCATAGAAAGAACGCATAACTTCTTCCTTTTCTGCGGGAGTCATTCGTCCATGTAATAGCCCAACGCGGTAATGTGGAAAAGCCTGTTGCATTTGAATATGCAAATCAATGGCATTCTGTACGTCCAGCTTCTCCGACTCTTCAATCAACGGGCAAATCAGATAAGCCTGCCGTCCCTGATCTACCTCGCGGGAAATAAAACCAAGTACCCGATCCATCAGTTCGTGCTTCACCCAATAGGTGGAAATTGGAATACGCCCCTTCGGCCGCTCTGACAACGTAGAAACATCCATATCGCCAAACGCAGTGATGGCCAGCGTACGAGGGATCGGTGTGGCCGTCATCGTCAGCACATCGGGATTATAGCCTTTGCGACGCAGTACACTACGTTGGTTCACTCCGAATCTATGCTGCTCATCCGTTACAACAAGCCCAAGCTGGCGAAAATATACATCTTCCTGAATGAGAGCATGGGTGCCTACTACAATGTCCAGCAGACCCATTTGGAGAGCAGCTAGCAGCTCCTTACGCTTCTTCCCGGTTGTACTCCCAGTCAGTAGGCCCACACTGATTCCAAAGGGCTCAAACAGCTTGTGAAGCGACCGCATATGCTGCTCGGCCAATATTTCGGTTGGCACCATCAGCGCTCCCTGAAAACCAGAACGTACTGTGGCAAATAAACCGATGGCAGCAACAACTGTTTTACCTGACCCAACATCTCCCTGAAGCAGACGGTTCATACAATAAGGTGAGCGTAGATCGTGCAGTATTTCAAGCTCTACCTTCTTCTGTGCATCCGTTAATTCAAAAGGCAAAGCCCTTACAAATTCACGAATCGTGGTGTTATCCACCGTATGTACCACACCGTCCGCTCGACCACGATTTAGCGCCCGGAATGCCTGCATTTTCAGCTGAAATAAAAATAGCTCCTCATACACCATCCGCCGACGAGCCTCTTGCCCCTCGCGGTTGTCCTGAGGCTGGTGTATACCCGCGATAGCCTGCTTGCGCGGCATCATACTATATTTGCGTACAAGCAACTCAGGCAATATTTCGGGGATCATTTCGCCAAACTGCTGGAGCGTCTGATTCATCGTTTTTCGCATCCAGCTTTGCGTAATCTTGCCGCCTATAGAGTACACCGGTTGAAGCGTCCCCGAGCGGGCTACTCCTTTATCAGGAAACTCAGAATCTGCAACAGTCATCTGCATACGTTTGAGGTCCCATTTACCAGTCACCACAATTTCACGACCAGAGGTTAGCTGCTCCTTCATGAAATGCCGATTAAACCATGTCGCGGTAAACATCCAATCCTCGGCCATCAATTTACAAGTCAACCTTGATTTGCGCCCGTAACGCTGAAGCACCGGAATGCCCATAATTTTGGCCTGTACCGTAATCTTATCTCCGTCCTTCACTTCGCTTAGCGAGCGCAGTCGGTAATCTTCATACCGAAACGGGTAATATTCCAGCATGTCCTGTATGTTAGAAATGCCAAAAGCGTGAAGCTCTCCCTCTTTGAGAGCACTCACGCCATGTATTTGTTTTAAAGGTATTTGATCCAATTGCAGCATATTACCTCTCATCTCCGGCCGGCCACACAAAAATGCCAATCGTTCCTGGCCCTACATGGGTCCCAATCACAGCGCCAAGTTCAGTATATATTCGATCCCCCAGCTCAAAATGCTCTGCCAGCTGAGCCACGAACGCTTCTGCCGCTGAGCGATCTGCCGTATGACCCACAGCAATATTAATTTTTTGGCCTTTTAAATCCCGCTCCAGTAGTTCAATAATTCGTGCTGTCGCTTTTTTATGCCCTCTCGCCTTATCAACCGAATAAATAATGCCTTCTTTGTCAATCGAAAGAATCGGCTTAATGTTAAGCAACGTACCAACCAATGCCGCTGCCTTGCCAATACGTCCGCCTTTTTGTAAGTATTCCAGGGTATCCACCAGGAAATACAAACAACGGCGCTCCCCACGACGTTCCACAGCCCGAACAATATCAGCCGGGGAGTGCCCGGCAGCCGCCAGCTCTGCCGCATAAACCACTAGCATGCCGTATCCGTATGAAGCTGATTTGGAATCCATCACAGTCACTCTATGTTCATGCTTCTCCAGCATGGATTTGCCCAGCAGAGCAGACTGATACGTTCCGCTCACACCCGAGGATAAATGGATAGAGATAACCTGGCTCTCGGGGTATTGCTCCAACAGCGTCGTGTATGTCTCCAAAAAACGGGCTGGTGAAGGCTGTGACGTCGTAGGCAGCTCATCAGCCCGTACTAGTTCGCTGTAAAACTGCGACGCTGACATCTCAATGCCGTCCAGGTAAGCTGTGCTGCCGAACATCACTGTCAAGGGTACAACAACTATACCGAGACGGTCTGCTAATTCTTGTGGAATATCAGCCGTGCTATCCGTCAAAATGATAGTACTGCTCATCAGTCAGACCTCCTTTTGTTGTGGACTTCCATGGGCGTGCTAAAGCACATCAGGTTTCCACTGAGAACAAATAAGGATAAATTGGCTGACCACCTTCATGAACTTCCACTTCAGCATCCGCATAATTTTCTTCAAGCCATGCAACAAGCTGATCTGTGTCTTCTTGATTTGCGTCTGAACCTGTGAGAATCGTAACAATTTCATCGCCATTCACCAGCATTTTCGCTAGCAAAAGACGGGACGTTGCCATTAAGTGTTCCTCGGTCGCTACAATTTTGGAATCCTGAATACCGATGTAGTGCCCGGCTGTAATATGCAGGTCATCAAGCGTCGTATCCCGTACCGCGTAGGTCACTTGCCCAGATTTCACCCGGGTGACTGCGTCACGCATATTGTCCTGATTTACCTCAAAAGCCTCTTCCTCCTGGAAGGCAAATGCTGCCGCAATGCCCTGAGGAATTGTTTTGCTCGGAATAACCGACACCATACGTTCCATCTCTAGCAGTTCACGCGCTTGTTCTGCCGCCAAAATAATATTGGAATTATTCGGAAGAATAAAAATATGTTGAGCCGCAATCGAGCGCGCCGCATTAACGAAGTCCTCTGTGCTCGGATTCATTGTCTGGCCGCCAGAAAGGACAACATCGACGCCTAAACTTCTGAAAATATCAGCAATTCCTTCACCAGAAGCCACAGCTATAAAACCAAAGGATGCCAGTTCATGAGCGGGGGGCTCAGACGGCTCTTCCTCACGTACAGGCTCTGTTGGTATTTCAGCAAACCACTCAGGCTCAGGAGCAACATCCATACCCGCAGACAACAAATCACGATGCTGCTCGCGCATATTTAAAATACGAATCTGTGTAATTTCTCCGTAACGCAGTGCCAAATTCAGCACTTCACCAGGAGCCTTAGAATGCACGTGAACCTTGATGACATCATCGTCTGAAATTACGATAATAGAATCACCATCTACGGATAACGCTTTTCGGAAGGCTTCTTCATCAAAATCGGTACCTTGCGCTTCGCCCAATTGTCGATTAATAAAAAACTCCATATCATACAAAAATTCAATATTATCCGTTTCGAGCTTCGCTTGCGCAGAAATCGGCGCATCTGGAGAAGGAACAACTGCAGTAGCAGTAGGTCTCTCCGATACGTGAGGAGCAAAAACCGGGCGTACATTATCACTTTTTGCAGTTGGAGACGTCACCAAGCCGCTTCCAAGATGTTGCATAAAGCCTTCATAAATATACACAAGGCCTTGCCCACCCGAATCTACAACTCCTACTTGCTTCAGTACAGGGAGCATGTCCTGCGTCATGGCAAGCGTTTCCTTCGCTTTGGCAAGCACTTCTTCCATCAATTCCGTGATGTCGTTCGTCCGGCGCGAGAAAAATACAGCATGCTTGGCCGCTTCCTTCGCCACGGTAAGAATTGTACCCTCCACCGGCTTAACCACCGCCTTGTAGGCCGCATCCACCCCGCTCTGCAATGCCGATGCGAACTGAAGGGTATTCAATTCCTCGTATGGGGCAGCGTAACGGCTGAAGCCACGAAACAACTGTGACAGGATAACCCCTGAATTGCCGCGGGCTCCCATCAGCAAACCTTTGGATAATATGCCGGACATGACACCGATGGAGGAAGAATCCCCCCTCTTTAATTCCGTTACGCCCGCGCTCATCGTCAAATTCATGTTGGTTCCCGTATCACCGTCTGGCACCGGGAATACATTTAGTGAATTGACATGTTCCGCATGCTGCTGTAATTGTTCCGCCCCGGCTAAAACCATTGCGGTAAAATCTGTTCCATTCAAAGAACGATTACTCAAGAGAATTCCCCTTCCTAGCTTTATACACTTGTTTTACTATCAACCTTCACCACACCTTATCCAGCTGTGCCTACGGGTTCAATTAAATTATACTAAAGCCAGACGACGAATACGAATGTCACACTTTCATAAGCTCTTGTACTCACGTCTGGTCGCTCTTCTACAGGTCATATAAAATGAAAAACCAGTCAACTACCCAACATAAATCATCGGCTGGAATGATAACTATAGTCCCGCCTCTGAACCGCCGGCATGACTGGAATAAGAATTCACATTCCATTTAAATACAAAATAATCGCAGCAATAACTATCCCATATTGTACTATAATGCGAAAGAGAAATAAATAAAGTTTTTGAATCAGTTGACGGAGCTTTTTTGACTATGATATTATATTTAAGTATTGTTTTGTTCAGGTTAGTGACTTACAAAGTCCGGCTGACCCAGTCGGCCTGAAGAGAGACCCGTTCCATATGGAATTTGGTTATTTTCAGAATAGGAGGTGGAATCATGTCTCGTAAATGTTCTGTAACAGGCAAAAAGCCTGGCAGCGGTAACCACGTATCTCACGCTAACAACCGTAATCGCCGTACTTGGGGCGTCAACGTACAAAAAGTTCGCATTCTCGTTAACGGTAAGCCGAAACGCGTTTATGTCAGCACTCGTGCATTGAAAGCCGGTAAAGTGACTCGCGTGTAGTCGTAAAAAAATATCGTTATAAACAAAAGGCACCTCGTTTTAAACGGGTGCTTTTTTGGTTATTCGAAAAGTATTATCCATCTGGTTCAGGAAAACAAAATGTCAGGCACCTTCCCGTGCGTTCCAATCTTTTACTACCGAGCTGCCTATCTGTTATGCCCGGGAAGCGTGCCCTGTGTACCTCTAGCTTTCATCCTACATCCTGTGTTTACATTACGTTGAATTCAGTTTTTCTGGAATGTATTCAAAATGGCTTTAACGAATCCACCCAGAAATTTTGGCAGCTTGATTGTGTAAAACTTCATGCCTCACCCTCCCCATCATCCTCCTGCATCCGTTCTCTGTAGTTTATGCAACCTATCAAGGGTTGTTGCCCCACAAAAAAAGGCTACATGAGAATCCCGCTCATGTAACCATATTTATGCACAACTATCCCAGGCTATACCATCAGACAAGTCCGCGAACATAGAGATATGCTGAGAGTATGAAAATAAACAGGATATAATAAAGTACGCTGCACACCACAAAACCTATTCGTAAACCACGCCGTTCATTTTTTCGAAAATAAAACAGTACAATTAGAACAGCCAAAAGTGAAAGAACAGCATTCCAAGGAGCCTTCACTAGCGAGAAACAGCTAAGGGTCAACCCCGTCGCCATGCTCGCTACAGTCATCCACAATGCTTCGGTCAGCTTCACTTGGACAAACGTGCTGCACTGTCCCGAATCGCAGCAATAGCCGCAGCGCGGTCTGTTCTGCCGAATACCGCACTACCAGCCACCAGCACGTCAGCCCCCGCTTCAAATACGGCTGGTGCCGTCTCCTCCGCAATACCTCCGTCTACCTCGATATGTACGTCTGGACGACCCAGTTCGTTCAACCAAGCACGAATTTGTCTAATTTTATTTAACGTCTCTGGAATGAAGGACTGACCTCCAAAGCCAGGATTGACCGTCATTACCAGAATCATATCCACATTTGGCAGCACTTCCTTGATCGCATATGGTGAAGTTCCCGGATTGAGAGCCACTCCAGCCAGAGCGCCTTGCTGCTTGATCAAGTGAAGGACACCATGCAAATGAACACAGGCCTCAGCATGAACAGTGATGATATCGGCTCCTGCTTTTACGAAATCGCCAATATAGCGTTCGGGATGCTCAATCATCAGATGAACATCCAAGGGAAGAGTCGTGTGCGGACGAATAGCCTGAACGATAGGTGGGCCCAGTGTAATATTGGATACAAAATGTCCATCCATTACGTCCACATGAATCCAGTCTGCCCCTCCTGCCTCAGCTTCCGCAACTTCACTGCCCAAGCGAGCAAAATCAGCGGATAAAATCGACGGTGCTATTTTTAACATATACTCAGTACCTCCGCTTTTTTTCTTTTAATTCCTGATAGAACTGCAAATAGCTATCATACCGTCCCTGTGAAATATGTCCTTCTTCCAGGGCCTCTCTTACTTTACAACCAGGCTCGTGAATATGGGTACAACCCCGAAATTTACATCCTTCCGCATACTGCTGGAATTCACGAAAACAGGGAGATAGCTCATCCACACCCAGCTCCAGAAAATCCAGCTGGCTAAACCCCGGTGTATCTGCTACAAATCCTCCGTTGTCTAGAGGAATCAGCTCCACATGACGAGTCGTATGTTTTCCTCGGCCCAGCTTATTGCTTATGGCGCTCGTCTCCAGCGTTAACCCAGGCTCTAGAGCATTAAGCATGGAAGACTTTCCTACACCTGACTGCCCGGAAAACACGCTGATTTGACCAGCCAATAGCTTCTTAAGCTCAGCCGTCCCTTCTCCGGTACGGGCACTGGTTACCAGCACCTCATAACCGATCTTCCGGTACATCTCCTGAACGGCCAGTACGGTGTCATCCTCTGAAGGGCTGCCTTCATACAAATCGCGCTTAGTCAGACAGATAATTGTATCCAGCCCGGCGTGCTCAATATGGACTAAAAATTTGTCCAGTAAAGGCAGGTTTAAATCCGGCTCACGCAAGGAAAACAGCAGCACGGCAAGCGTGGTATTTGCTACCGGAGGACGTATTAGCTCCGTCGTACGCTTTCTAATCTCCTTGACCATACCTTCCCCGTTTTCAGTCAGTTCGTAAACGACCCGATCACCAACAAGAGGCGTAATCTCTTTTTTCTTAAAAATGCCGCGTGCTCTGCATTGTACCGTAGCTTCGCCAGATACCGGACGCCCATCCTGATCCAGGCTGGAGACATAATAATATCCGCTAAGCGCCTTGACGATCAGACCTTCAGGCATGTGTAAGATGTCCTCCTTCATAATGTTCAAGTTTCATTGCGTATAGCAGGTTGAGCATCTTCCTATTGCAAGTTTACTGATGCTGAACAGCCTCAATCACTTTTTCCTTCTTTTTGTGGGAAGCGTGGCCTGGGTTGTTTTTATAACTAACCGCCAACTCACTGCGCGTCTCCCCCGTGGAATTCGTTCCAGGAACAAAGGCGGAAGGGTCACCATTACTTCCCGTGCCCTCCTGGTTGTTCAAGTCTCCTCCACTATTACCACTATCATTAGAAGCTCCCCCGCTATCACCTTCCTCGCCGTTTCCACTTCCATTCTGCGAGGAAGTACCATCAGGTGTATCCGTTGGTGAAGTTCCGGCAGGCGGAGCAATTTGAGGCATTGTCACCGTGCCATTTTTCGCATCAATATATGAGACGGGATACGTATCAATAAAGTCGCCATCTCTAAATACTGAGACAACACTGTCTTTGTTTGGAGCCATTAGCAGGTTAATAGTGAACACCTGTGTCGTATTAATCGTGCGGCTTCCCCATTCCTGATTTTCTCCACGCGCATCCGTATAAGTAATACGAATTTTGCTGTTTTTCCCCTCTTCCTTGGGCGCAACAGGCACATTAAATGGCAGCGTAATCGCTTCTGGCGGGTAACCAGTACTTACATAAATCGTAATTTCCGTATTTGGCGGCAACTCACTGCCTGCCTCTGATGGCCATTGTTTGGTTACTCTTCCTTTTTCCTGCTCATAGCTAAATTCTTCTTTAATAGAGCCAACCTTCAGCCCAGCCTTTTTGACCTCGTTTTCCGCTTGGTTCTGCGTCTTCCCGACCAGGCTTGGCATTTTCACAGTGTCAGCGCCCTTGCTGACTGTGAGCACAACCTGGACTGAATCCTTATCAAATGGCTCATTTGCAGCGGGTGTCTGACTAAGGACGGTCCCTGCGGCCTGATCACTGAACTGCTCATTTTGCTGAATCTGCGTCTCCTTAATTTGCTGGGCGGTCAGCAGCTTAACAGCATTCTCGTAGCTTTGGCCTTTGACATCCGGCATCGGGGTGAGCGGCTTGGCAATCCCGACTTTCAGACTAATCTTGGTTCCTTCCTTGACTAAAGAATCTGCAGGATAGCTTTGATAAAATACAACTCCAGGCGCGATTCCCTCTTTGTATTCATGCTGGATTGGCTCCTCAATGAGTAATCCCGCTTTACTGAGATTAACTTTCGCTTGGTCTTCTGTTTGTGTCAATACACTCGGTACTTTTACCTCAGGCACGACCAGTACACTTTGCACATAGTACACCACTCCGCCCATGCACAGAAGTAACACCAACACTAGTGTTACCCACAAGATCGCTTTTTTTCTATTTTTCTTGGACGATTGCTTGCTCGGAAGCTGTTCAGACTCACGCGATTGAGCAGGTACATCATCCCCGCTAGAAGACATCCCTAATTGTTGAGGCTTAATAGCCGGAATAACCCGTGTTTGATCCTCATCATCCAAATGTGTAAATTCCAGCTTGGATTCATTACGCCGTCCCGGCAGCAAACAGGTTTCCAAATCTTTTAGCATTTCGTCTGCCGATTGATAACGCTCTTCTGGATTTTTGCGCATGGATTTTAGAATGACATTTTCCACACTTTGCGGAATCAACGGATTAATTTTACGCGGTTCCTCAAATTCCTCTTGCAAATGCTTGAGCGCTACACTAATTGGACTTTCTCCCAGGAAAGGGAGCTGCGCCGTCAGCATTTGATATAAGACAATACCTAAAGAATATAAGTCCGATTTTTCGCCGGTGACGACACCCTTTGCATGCTCAGGTGAAAAATAATGAACAGAACCCACAACAGAACCCGTCTGGGTAATGGTCGTTGACGTAACAGCTCTAGCAATCCCAAAATCGGTTACCTTAACCCGTCCATTACGTCCAATTAATATATTATGAGGCTTAATGTCTCGGTGAATGATCTGATTTTGGTGGGCATGCTCCAGCGCATCACAAATCTGGGAAGCAATCCGTACTGCTTCATCCACTTGCAATGGAGCACGTTCTTTAATAATCTCATTCAAATTTTTACCTTCGATGCACTCCATTACAATATAATGGATTTCATCCTCTTGACCGACATCATAAATACTGACCACGTTCGAATGCGAAAGCGAGGCCGCAGACTGCGCCTCACGCCGAAACCGGCGAATAAATTCCTCATCATGAACAAATTGCTGGCGCAACACTTTAACTGCGACATTGCGATTCAGCAAAATGTCTTGAGCCTTATACACCAGCGCCATACCGCCGCCACCGATACGCTCAATAATTTCGTATCTTCCCCCTAGCAGGTGCCCGATCATGCGTCACACCCCTTTTCACTCAATGAAACCGTGTCGTCGGGCAATTCAAACAAAGCCACAGTAATGTTATCGTCTCCTCCCGCAAGCAGCGCCAGATGTAGCAGACGATCCGCGCGCTCCTCCAAAGGATTCTCTGCGGCACCTACTACTTTACTGATTTGTTCTTCCGTTACCAGATTGCTTAATCCGTCGCTACACAGTAACAGTACATCGCCTTTTTCCAGCGCAATGGAGTCAATATCCACTTTCACCTCGGAATCAGTGCCCAGCGCCCGTGTCAGTACATTGCGACGAGGATGGTTCTCCCGTTCTTCCTTACTGATCTGACCGTTTTTGAACAGCTCATTAACCAAAGTATGGTCTTCTGTAAGCTGACGTACCGCTCCTTTGGAAATGACATAGGCACGACTGTCACCGATATGTCCGATAATTCCGGATGCGTCGTTTAATAAAACCGCAACAACTGTCGTTCCCATATTATGATACTTTTCATCGCGTGCAGCCGTCTGGAAGATGACTTCATTGGCATGCAAAATAGCGTCGCTGAGCGCCGCCGTCAAAGAATGTGCGGATAATCCGCTCTCCAGCGTCGCCAAATCAGCGGCAAGTGTCTCTACCGCAAGGCGGCTGGCCGTATCACCGGCCAAATGCCCCCCCATACCATCGGCAACAATCCCAAGAATATAGCCTTGCTCCAAGTGCCTGATCCAGGCAGAATCCTCATTCACCGAACGTACACGTCCGACATGGCTGACATGAACTGTTTTGATCAAATGGTTTCACCCCAACTCCATATGCTTTGCACGCAACTGACCGCAAGCAGCGGCAATATCGTGACCCTGTTCACGCCGGATCGTCACATTGACGCCTTTTTCGGCAAGAATACGTTGGAAATTAAAAATATCGCTGCGTGATGTGCGCACATACTTGCGCTCAGGCACATGATTGACTGGAATCAAATTGACGTGACACAGCATGTCCTTTAACACATCCGCTAGCTCTTCAGCATGTTCTGCCTGATCGTTTACCCCGCCAATCAGGGCATATTCAAACGAAATTCTCCGCCCCGTCTTAGCAAGATAGTAACGTAGAGAATCCATAACATCTTTAAAGGGATAACGCCGATTTACAGGCATCAGCTTCGAACGAAGCGCATCATTAGGCGCATGAATGGATATTGCCAGATTAATCTGGGTATCCTCGTCGGCAAATTTATAAATATTCGGTACAATACCGCTAGTCGACACCGTGATATGACGTTGACCAATGTTCAGACCTTTTTCATGAACCATTGTACGTAAAAACGTCATGGTCGCTTCATAGTTTTCAAAAGGTTCGCCCGAGCCCATAATCACGATGCTGCTCACTCGTTCATTGGTTTTATCCAAAATTTTCTGAGCTTGCACCACCTGTGCAGTAATTTCACCAGCCGTCAGGTTCCGTTTGAGGCCTCCAAGCGTCGAAGCGCAGAAAGTACAACCAATCCGGCAACCCACTTGAGTCGTTACACAAATACTGTTTCCGTAATTGTGTCTCATAATGACCGTTTCAATGGCATGATCATCGTGCAAACCGAACAGGAATTTTACTGTACCGTCCTTTGATTCCAACTTTGTAATTTCACTAAGCGTCACAAAACTAAATTGCTCCTCAAGCTTCTCTCTCAGCGCCTTGGACAAATTCGTCATCTCGCTGAAATCATTGACCCGCTTCACATACAGCCAGTCAAAAATTTGTCCTCCACGAAAAGCAGGCTCACCATTGTTCTTGGCCCAGTCCTGAAGCTCCTCCAGAGTTAAATCATATATAAAAGGTTTCATCAATGTTTGCACCCGTTCCTTCTTCATTAAGTTCTGTTTGATCGCAGATCGTATTTTTCATTCTTCCTATTTTAGCACAAATCCCTAAGGGGGTAAAAATTTTTCGTCTTCATGCAAAAAACCGCCGGAAATGTTCCGGCGGAATGTGGAAACACTGGTGGACAGCTGCCTGGAATTCTCTTCCGCGCTATTTCACCCGACGCAGGCGCGCAATATAAAATCCGTCGCTGTGGAAATGCTGCGGTAACAGCTGTACCGAGCCTCCCTGTATACTATCCTTTTCGTGGCTCACGTCCGGGAAGGAATGCCCCTCTGCCAATTCATACTCTGGATGTTCGCTTAAAAACTGAGTCAATTGTCCTTCATTTTCGTCCGGTTCAATCGTGCATGTGCTGTATACCAGAATCCCACCTGGCTTCAACAATCCCGCCACACTATCCAGCAACTCATGCTGAAGCTGTGTAATGTCGCGAACATCCTGCGCAGTTTTGCTCCAACGCAGGTCCGGTTTACGACGAATTACTCCAAAGCCAGAGCATGGCGCATCCAGCAAAATACGGTCAAAAGAAGCTGGAGCATAGCGTTCTTTCAGTTCTAGCGCATCACCAATGACTGTTTCCACAGCATCCAGGCCAAGTCGATTAGCCTGTTCACGGATTAATTGATGCTTATGGGCATGCAGATCATTCGCAACTATCCGGCCTTGATCCTTCATCAGCTCGGCCATATGAGCTGTTTTTCCACCTGGAGCGGCACAGCAATCCAGTACCAGCATGCCAGGCTCAGGAGCGACTGCTTCGGCAACGAGCATGGAGCTTTCATCCTGTACGGACAGCAAGCCGTCCGTATACCACGAGGTAAGCGCCATATTTCCACCGCTACGAACAACAATCCCATAGGGACTAACTGCGGAAGGAACGGCATCAAGCCCTTTTGAGCGCATCTCGTCCAGCAGCTGATCGCGGCTGGTCATTGTCGTATTCACCCGTACGCTGACCGCAGGGGGCTCATTATTAGCCTGACAGATAGCCTCAGCAGTATCTGCACCGTATTGCTTAATCCAGCGCTTAACCAGCCACTGTGGATGAGAATGTTCTAATGAAATCCGTTCCTCCGGTGACAAATCGTCAGGAATACGCAGCTTGTCCGGCTCACGCAACATGCTGCGGAGGACACCGTTAACCATACCGGAAATCCCCTGATGCCCACGACGCTTGGCAATGGTCACCGCTTCACTAACGACTGCATGATCCGGAACTCGATCCAGATACACCACCTGATACACACTCATCCGCAGCAACGAACGTACCCAAGCCTGAAGCTTGGCCGTTCCTTTTTGAACAAATTTATTCAGGAAATAATCTAGTGTATTTCGGCGTGCGATTGTACCATATACAAGTTCCGTCGCCAAACCAGCGTCACTTGCAGATAAACCTGCCTGCTGAAGCCGACAATTTAGCTCAAGATTGCTATATGCACCCTCTTGCTCCACACCGGTCAACACATCAAGTGCAACTTCCCGCGCCGTCTGAT
This sequence comes from Paenibacillus sp. FSL H8-0168, assembly GCF_038592955.1. NCBI lineage: Bacteria > Bacillati > Bacillota > Bacilli > Caryophanales > Paenibacillaceae > Paenibacillus > Paenibacillus sp. FSL H8-0168. The sequence continues at coordinate 3,575,750 of NZ_CP151948.1, forward strand.
TGCGAGTCTTGCCGGATCTGGCACCCACTGCCTTGCCTTGGCCTCCCTGGCGGGAGTGACTCCCGCTCATCCGAGCACCGTGCCTGGCTTCATCTGTCCGCCGCGTGCAAAGGTTCCGGCATCCATAACCTTTTTGCCAGCCGGTTGAACCTGAGTTAGCCAGAGAGTTCCTTCGCCTGTCTGCACCTCAATGCCACGAGCGGTCAATTGAAGAACCGTTCCGGGTGCTGGAACATTTGAGCCACTCACTTCACTGTTTATGAAAGGCTGCTCAGCAGCCCAAATTTTAAAAACATTTTCCTCCCAAAGCGTAAACGCACCGGAAAAAGGAACCAGGCCGCGAATCCGGTTGTATATCTGCTGAGCATTGTCACTCCACGAAATACGCTCATCCTCGCGGTTCAGGTTCGGGGCATAAGTTGCCTCGTCCTCGTTTTGCGGCGTACGGTCTGATTGGCCTGCCAGCAACTTAGGCAGCTCGTCCTGCAAAAGCTTTGCTCCAGCTACGCTTAGCTTCTCAAAAATCGTACCCGAGGTATCCTCCGGCTCTATAGCAACCTCAACTCGCGATATCATATCGCCAGTGTCCAGTCCTTCCGCCATATACATCAGCGTCACACCCGTCACAGTTTCACCATTAATAATCGCACGCTGGATCGGTGCACCTCCCCGATAACGGGGAAGTAACGAACCATGCACATTCAGACAACCGAACCGAGGCAGGTCTAGTACGGACTTAGGCAAAATTTGCCCATAGGCTGCGGTTACGATCAGATCAGGACGCAGCTCTGCCACCTGAGCCACCGCTTCTGGCTGGCGCAGGCGGGTCGGTTGCAGTACAGGTAATCCGCGTTTTTCTGCCGCTTCCTTGACAGGTGTAGGCGTCAATATTTTTTTTCGTCCCTGTGGCTTATCGGGCTGTGTAATCACACCGACCACGTTATAACCGTTATCCAGTAACATGTTCAGCGATGGCACTGCAAACTCAGGCGTACCCATAAAGATAATACGAATGTCTTGACTCATCGAACCTCACTCTCCTATCTGACGGTTCGGTCCTGGCTGTTCCAGCGCAACCTCATATACTTTTTCTGCAATATCCGTGAACAAAATTCCATTTAAATGGTCAATTTCATGCTGAAAAGCACGAGAAAGCAACCCTGTCGCTGTAACGGTAATGGTTTTACCCTCGCGGTCCAGTCCCTTGACTGTAACCTTCTCGGCACGACGCACATCCCCGTTCAACCCTGGTATACTCAGGCAGCCTTCAGGACCCAATTCCTCCCCTTCTTCGGCCACGATCTCTGGATTAATCATTTTAATCAAACCATGCTCATCTCCAGCATCTACAACGATGAGACGCTTCAAAATACCTACTTGCGGAGCAGCAAGACCTACTCCCTCTGCTTCATACATCGTATCTGCCATATCGTCGAGCAGCTTTTGCACGTTAGGCGTAATTTTAGTGACTTCCTTTGCTACTTTGTGCAATACGTCATCCGGCTCCAACACTATAATTCTAATTGACATGACAACAGAACACCTTCCTCTTTATGCTTCATTTAGGCCTAACTGTATTCATCACAAACGCGACTGCTACATTATCCTATGTACGGACGGATTGTCCGCATTAATTGTGCTAATAACTTTTGTGGCAACACTCTACATAAGCATTTGCGGATCAACATCCAGACTAATCAGCAACTTTTGTGCCTGTGCGGATTCGGCCATTTCATCAGCTACTTGCTGAGCCAAACTAATCGCATCGATATTTCCACGCCATTTTATCATACATTGAAATCGGTATCTATTCTTGATTCTCGAAATGGGTGAAGCTACTGGTCCCAAGATGTCGAGTACATCCGATGTAAGACGATCCATATTCCCGAACCATCCCCGTTGTCTGGCCCGTCCCTGTAGTGTTGCTGAATAATTCTCAGCCAGCCGGACCAGAACCGGGAGTTGTTCATGAGAAAAGGTCACCAAAATAAGACGACAATATGGTGGATAGTGCAAATTTCGGCGGTGTTTCAATTCTTCCCTCACAAAAGAAGCATAATCATGGCGACTTGCGTGAATCACCGAATAATGCTCTGGAGTATAGGATTGTACAAATACTTCCCCTGGCAATTGATGTCTCCCAGCACGTCCAGCTACTTGTGTTAACAGTTGAAAAGTCTTTTCCGCGGCCCGAAAATCCGGTAAATTGAGAGCCGAATCCGCAGTAATGACACCAACCAGTGTCACATCGGGAAAGTCCAGGCCTTTGGCAACCATTTGAGTACCGAGCAGCACGTCCGCTTTTTTATCACGAAATTGCTTGAGGAGCTTTTCGTGGGCATTTTTTTCTGTTGTTGTATCAACATCCATTCGAACAACACGTATACCGGGGAATAGCTTTGCCAGCTCTTCTTCCACTCGCTGGGTACCTGTACCGAAATAGCGAATATGCTCACTACCGCACTCAGGGCAGGTCTGAGGCACGGGCTCGGAATAGCCACAGTAATGGCAACGTAAATTGTTCGACCGCTGATGATACGTAAGCGAAATATCACAATGCGGACAACCCGCGACATAACCACAGCTACGGCACATGACGAACGTGGAGTGCCCACGCCGATTCAACAGTAGTACCGTCTGCTCCTTACGCTCTAACCGCTCTGCAATTCCATTATGCAACGCACGGCTGAACATAGAGCGGTTGCCAGCACGCAGTTCCTCACGCATATCCATGATATGTACTTCGGGTAACGTGTTCCCCAATGCGCGAGTTGGCATTTCAAGCAGCAACGGCGCAAACTCGTCGTTGCTTTGTGAGCGAGCCGCATAATAGCTTTCCAGCGACGGTGTAGCCGAGCCGAGAATAACAACAGCCCCATGCTGATGGGCTCTGCGAATAGCGACATCACGCGCATGATATTTAGGTGTCTCTTCCTGCTTATAGGACGTTTCGTGCTCCTCATCCATAATAATAAGACCTAACTCACGAAAAGGCGCAAATACTGCCGAGCGAGCACCAATCGCCACTTTCACACGGCCTTCGCGTATTTTGCGCCACTCATCGTACCGTTCCCCCCCGGACAACCTACTGTGCATCACTGCTACCTGATCGCCAAACCGGCCTTTAAAACGCTCAACCATTTGTGGGGTTAACGATATTTCAGGTACCAGCACAATGGCCTGCCGTTTCTGCTCGATACAACGCTGAATCGTCTGTAGATAGATTTCCGTCTTACCGCTCCCTGTGACTCCATGCAACAAATAAGCTCCTTGCTCACGCGTGTCCAGCTGGCGAATAATCCGTTCATATACCGACTGCTGCTCTGCTGTGAGAGGGAGTGGCTCTGTAGGCTTGAAGTGTCTGCCCCGGTAGGGGTCGCGGAACACTTCGACATCCTCCAGCAACACATAGCCCTTATCTTCCAACGCCTTAACCGTTGCAGCCGAGACACTCAGTGAGGTCATGACTTCCTTCAGCGACAAAGGCAGAAACTCGCTACGTTCCAGCAAAAAAGCAAGTACCTCCCGCTGACGCTGTGCTTTGGCAGAAAATTGCTCCAGTGCCGTTGATGCCTCATCTATGCCAATAGCCAGATCAACGGATTTCATGGTCTTTTTGCCAAGTTTGTCTTTGATAACTTGACTTTCCTGAAGCACACCCCGGCGTAACAGGGATTTAATAACCTCTGCTTCCTCAGGGAAACGTCGACTGAGTTGCTGCAATGGGACTTGCTCCTTCTCCTGAATGAAGCTAACAATCCGACGCTCCGTCGGATCACTCATACCATCGTCGGTCAGAAGTGCCCATTCGAGTTCATCGCCCTGATTCGGTTGTATAGTACGTTGTGGATGCGTTAACTCATGCTGTTCCGCAATTGAGATATAACGTTCTGCTTTGCCCTTGAGCGCGGTAGGAATCATCACTTGCAGTGCCATAATTTGATTACAAGCATAACGTTCGCTCATCCATTTGCCCAGTTCGACTAGGTCGGCAGATAAGGGTGGTACCAAATCCAGCAGTTCCTGGATCGCTCTCATTCTGTATTTCGGTGGATCATCAGCTGGGACTACCGAGATGACAAAAGCCTGCACCGTCCGTTTGCCAAATGGCACAGCTACCCGACTACCCGGCTCAATCCAAGGTCTCATTGAGTCTGGTATCAGATAATCGAAGGTGCGGTCCGTATCCTTGGCAGGTACATCGACAATGACCTTGGCAACTAAATTGCCCGTCTCCATTAATGCAGCACCCCACCCATGCGTCCCGCGGCTATAGTAAGCAACTTACGCGCAACTTCTTCCTTTGACTGTACAGGAATACGCTCTACGATCCCGCTTCGGTCATAAATTTGAACAGCATTCGTATCGACGCCAAAACCAGCACCATTCACAGTTACATCGTTTGCCGCGATCAAATCACAATTTTTACGTTCTAATTTATCTATCGCATACGTCTCCAAATGTTCGGTTTCAGCTGCAAAGCCAATTAAAAATTGATGTTTCTTACTCCGTCCGAGTGATTCTAGAATATCGACGTTCTTCACTAGCTCTAGCGTAAATACACTATCTTTTTTCTTGATCTTGGTCTGTGCAATCTCACGTGGTCGATAATCTGCAACTGCAGCAGCCATAACGACCATATCGCTCGTTTCCCATTGCTTTAATACAGCGTCGTACATGTCTTCAGCTGACTGGACTCTTTCAAGCATAATACCAGTAGGCGGTTCCGCGCTGGTATTGGCGGCAATCAAGTGCACCTCTGCACCCATCTCCTGAGCCACTTTTGCAATGGCAAAGCCCATTTTGCCAGATGAATCATTTGTGATATAACGTACTGGATCAATTCGCTCGATCGTGCCTCCAGCCGTTACAATGACTTTTTTGCCTGAAAGCACCGATTCATTCTCATTCACAAGTGACTCAGGCATTTGAGCCTCCATAGATTCGTCACCAAACCATCGTGGTTCAGACTTGATGGTGGTTTTTTGTTCCTGAGCTTGCTGATCAAAAAAGCGTTCTATGGTTTGCACAATTGTGTCCGGCTCTTCCAAACGTCCTTTGCCAACGTAACCGCAAGCCAGTAATCCTTCACCAGGCTCAATCATCTTCACGCCACGTGATACAAGCGTCTCCATATTTTGCATGACTGCGGGATGAGTGTACATATGTACATTCATCGCAGGTGCCACCATAATAGGCGCTGTTGTAGCCAACAACGTTGTAGACAGCATATCATCAGCAAGACCATGCGCCATTTTCCCGATAATATTCGCAGTTGCAGGAGCAACAAGAACCAAATCAGCCGCATCCGCCAGATGAATATGGGATACGACTGATGGCTCTCTTTCATCAAATGTGTCACTGTACACCGGATTACGAGAGAGCGACTGCAGCGTAAGTTCGGTAATAAACTCCTTGGCAGAGGCCGTCATAATCACATGAACATCGGCGCCCTTTTGCGTCAACCTACTACACAGCGCTGCCCCTTTGTAAGCAGCAATTCCGCCAGTTATACCAAGAATAATAACTTTTCCCTTCAACATCGTTAACTCCCCCTGACCTAAAAAAATAACAACCTTGCGGTTGTCAAAGGAATTGGCATTGCGCCCGGTTATAATAGTTGTGTATAATTCTTACTCGTCTTCGCCGCTTTCAAGACGCAGATGATCCGCGTAAATCTCTTCCAACGCCACTCCAACCTGTTTGTGGGATTTAGGATTCTTGAGAGTCGTCTTTTCACCCTCGCGCAACTGTCTGGCACGACGTGAAGCCGCTACAACCAACGAATACTTACTATCTGCCTTTTTCATCATTTCATCAATGGAAGGATACAGCACGAATAGACACCTCTTCATGTAGTTTTGGGACTGTATAAGCTGAACTCCAGTGTACACCTTCAAGCTCAGCTTATACAGTATTATTTCTCTTTAAGTACGCTTGGCATATGTAAAGCCCTCGTTTAAGGATGAACCTTACAATGTTCGGCGATAATAATGGATTCTATTCGTTTACAAGCGAAATCAATCTCATCATTGACGACCGCATAATCATAGTGACGCAACAAATTCATTTCATCCACAGCTACCGACATACGGTGGTCTATGGTCGCTTGAGTTTCTGTGCCCCGTCCCCGGATTCTATCCTTTAATTCGTCTAGCGAAGGCGGAAGCAGAAAAATGAATATGCCTTCTGGAAATTTTTCTTTAACCTTTAGCGCTCCCTGAACTTCAATCTCCAGAAAAATATCTTTTCCCTGCGCAAGGGTCTGATCTACAAAATCACGTGGAGTACCATAATAGTTCCCTACATACTCAGCATACTCCAGCATTTCATCTCGTTCAATCATACCCAAAAATTCTTCACGCGTTTTAAAAAAATAGGTCACTCCATCCTGTTCGCCTGAACGAGGTGTTCGAGTTGTAGCAGAAACGGAGTATGTTATCTCTGGTAGCTTCTCACGCAATGCGTTGCCTACCGTCCCTTTACCGACACCCGAAGGTCCGGATATTACAAATAATAATCCCTTAGCCATAGTACACTCCATTTTTATTCGTCATTGTCATCATCTTTAGTGGATAGGCGATGAGCGACCGTCTCCGGCTGCACCGCAGACAGGATTACATGATCACTGTCTGTAATAATAACAGCCCGCGTCCGGCGGCCATAGGTAGCATCAATTAGCATATGACGGTCCCTGGCTTCCTGTATAATCCGCTTGATCGGAGCAGACTCCGGACTGACGATGGAGATAATTCGGTTGGCCGACACGATATTGCCGAAACCAATATTGATCAATTTGATTGCCATATTCAGGTCTTTCCCCCTATACATGTGACTCTTGCAGCCGTGCCGCTACCAGGTAGCTACTCAATATTTGCAGCCTGCTCACGAATTTTCTCGAGCTCTGCTTTCATCTCAACGACCAAATTAACCAATGTGAGATGATTGGCCTTGGAGCCGATCGTGTTGACTTCCCTGTTCATTTCCTGGATTAAGAAATCTAATTTGCGACCGGCCGGCTCGTCTGACAGCAGCAATCCCTTGCACTGTCCAAAGTGACTTTGAAGCCGGGTAAGTTCCTCGTCAATATTGCTGCGATCCGCGAATAACGCAATCTCCATTCCGAACTTATGTTCATCAAGCGTAAATGAACCGTCCTGAAGCTCTTTAAGCCTGTGTTTCAGCCTGTTACGGTAGTCGCTCACAACATGAGGAGCCAGCACCGTCATTTCATGATGCAGAGATTCCAGACGTAAAATACGGGATTCCACATCTTGCGCCAAATGCCCGCCTTCTCGCCTTCTCATCTCCAGTAAACCTTGCAAAGCTTCATTCAAAGCCCGCTGTAGTTGCTCTTCCCAGTCCTCTTCATCTCCATGGCAAGCCTCTCCAGGCTCACCCAGAACGTCAGGCAAAGCAAGAATATCGCTTATCCCTAACGTTCCTTTCACTCCATAACGATCCGCCAGCTGCTCCGCTGCATGCAGGTAAGCCTGCACCACAGTGTCATTCAACCGCGCGGCGGGCATCTGTTCTTCATCACGTTCCCTGTGGATGAAGACATCGATACGACCGCGTTTAATCTGCTGTTGAACCGTTCTTCTCAAGCCATCTTCGTATCGAGTCCATTCGCGCGGAATTCTCATCATCACTTCGCAATAGCGGTGATTCACCGATTTCAATTCCAAGCGTACTTTATAGCCCTCATAATGAAGGATGGCTTGACCGTATCCGGTCATACTCAATGACATCGGCATCACATCCATTATACTATTGTAATTGATTATTATAGTCGAAACAAGGGGGCCTGTATGCGGCCTGATTTTTGCCATACGTAAGAAGTCAATTCAGCTGTCATTTCATAGAACATAAATGGAGTCATAAAATAGATACCATTAAAATGTTCCATTGCCGTATCAAGTAACTCCTTGGCAATAGACACGCCCATTGCTCGTCCTTCCGGACCCTCAAGACCAGACATACGTGCACGTACCTCATCGGATAACTGAATCCCCGGTACTTCATTGTGCAAGTATTCTGCATTGCGCCCACTAGCCAGCGGCATAATACCGATAAAAATCGGTACTTCCAAATGTCGTGTCGCTTCCGCGATGGCTGCAATCAACTCGTGGTCGTATACGGGCTGAGTCATAACATAATCGGCTCCGGAGGCAATCTTCTTCTCCAACCGCTGTACGGCTTTACCCAAATGCTTGACATTAGGATTAAATGCGGCACCTACCACAAAATTAGCTTTCTGCTTCAGTGGCTTACCGGAAAATGCGACACCATCATTTAATTGCTTGATCATGCGTATGATTTCAAAAGAGGTCATATCATACACCGAACTGGCGCCTGGCAAATCACCGAACCGCGCCGGATCTCCAGTAACCGCCAGTACATGGTCAATACCGAGCGCGTCAAAACCCATCATGTGGGATTGAGTACCAATCAGATTGCGATCACGACATGCTATATGAATTAATGGGCGCAAGCCTGTTTCAATACTGACCAAATGTCCAAGCGCCATGTTGCTCATGCGAGTGACTGCAAGCGAATTGTCAGCTAGTGTAAGCGCGTCGGCCCCTGCTTTCTTCAATGCATGAGCACCTTGCATAAACCTTGTAATGTCCAGATCGCGCGGAGGATCCAGTTCTACAATGACCGTATGTCGTTCCTTAACCAGATCCACAATATTGGGCTCGCTGGTATGTCTGCCATTTCCTCGTTCCTCTTCATCTGCAATCTGCTCTACCACTTGAAAGGACTCTTTCGACAAAGCTTCTTTTGAAGCCAGCGGAGGCGGTTGCAAACGGTTCAAGGCTTTGGAGATAGCTGCAATATGGTCCGGTGTAGTTCCGCAGCAACCACCGAGCAGCCTCGTCCCCAGGTCTACAAAGGATTTGGCACATTCTCCAAAATATTCAGGTGATGCACCGTATACATAGTGACCGTCCACATAATCTGCTAGTCCTGCATTCGGATATACGGACAGCGGTACAGACAAAGGGCCGTCCAGCTGCTCCATTACACTCATAATTCCCTGCGGACCCGAGTGACAGTTAAATCCAAGGATGTCTGCCCCCTCATTACGCAGCACCGAAAAAGCTTCCGCCACCAAAAAACCATCCTGGGTACGACCAACCTGATCAACTGCAAACTGACAAATTATCGGAATGTCACTGTATTTACGTACACTGTGAAGCGCAATGCGTATTTCATCCAGTGAATAAAACGTTTCGCACAAAATGCCGTCGACTCCTTCGGAGAGAAGGGCATCAATTTGCTGCTCATAGTTTCTTGCCAGCTCCAGCTTTGATATGTTAAGCCGTTTGCCCCCACATATGGAACCCACCGCACCTACCACATAATGTTCAGGTCCGGCCGCAGCTCTGGCAATTCTCACACCGGCACGATTGATCTCTTCTACCTTAGATTCCAATCCAAACCGGGCTAACTTATAATCATTTGCAGAAAATGTATTAGTCTCCAGCAATCGAGCTCCTGCACTTAAATATTGACCATGCACGTCTGATATAACGTCAGGCGAAGTGATGTTCAGTTCTTCAAAAGACGTATTTACTGGAAATCCTAGCTGGTATAAAAAAGTCCCCATTGCGCCGTCTCCGACAATAATTTCACGATTCAGCACAGTACGCAAATCCGGTTTCATGTCCTCTGCTCCACCCCGCTCTTTATTTTCATACTAATGTAACATAAAGAGACTACAAACATAAGCCAAAAACAAAAAAAGCCGCCCCACTCCCCGACAATATGATATCAGGAGTGAAGCGGCTTAATTTATCTTTTCTATTTCCTACTACATTTTCCCATCGGAAGAATGGAGAGAGTAAGCGTAAAAAGTCCCTTTTTTATTCACTTTAGCCACAATAGAATCCGTTCCCTTTTGCTGCTTGGAGAACGTATATTGATTCCCTTGAACTTTCACTTTATAACCGGTCAAATTGATATTAAACAACATCTGAGCCTTGGGCTTGACTAGCTTCAAAGCTTCTGAGGCAGTATATTTCGGGCTTGCAAATGTTTTTTTGAAATCTGCGTCATCGTTCCAGTCTACCCCATAGGTGGATACGGCCAGCACTTTACCGGTTACCGCGCTAATTTTGACCTCACTCGCCTCGTTTGCATCCTCAAACGACCAGTATGAAAGTCCCTTCGTCTCGTCCTTGTACCGTGAAGCGTGCTGTACCTTGATTCGCTGTCCACTCACACGCTTAAATGTGTTCATTGCACGGTTCAGTAACACAGGGTCCACCTGCTTCAGGGCATAGTCCGCGTTGATGGTAATAGCGTTACCTCGATCCACATCCACATACAACGAGGAAGCCTGTTCTCCTGCACCCCAAAACACCCAGTAATTTGAAGGCTTGTTGGACTGATAAGGGGATTTGACCCGCCAAAATGCTTCAAATTGCAGAGGACGCTTGCTGTCAAACGCTTTGGCGCTGTTTAGCACTTTCGTCTTGAGTGGCGCGTTCATCGCCTTTCCCAAGCTGCTTATTTTATATCGTATGGTTGTAGAATCCACTCTGTTTTTTTCTTTATTATATTCTGTCTGCAACGTAGCAGTTCCGTCTTCCAGTTCGCCCTCTACAATCCAGGTTTTCCCCATATCTGTCACATCGTCAAATTGAAATGCTGTCTTTGAACCAATGAGTTCTTGCACCGCTTTTTCTAAACGGCTTACCACTGTCGGAGTTAGCGAGCCAACCTGCTTATCCGTCGTTTCCGCGGCAGCAGGAATGGTCGCCGCCTGAACCGGAAGCGCGGTGGCTACAAATATGAGGACTGCAACTGCTGAAATCCAACGAAATTTCCGCACTATGAACGGCCTCCTTATTGTTTTTTCATTTTCTATATTATACATCGTTCAGGCGCCAAAAAAAGACAGAATATTGTCTTCTTCATCGTATTCCTTGTATACAGGGGCATGTAAGTCCAAAAAAAGAAGACCTCTAAGGTCTTCTTTTCACTCACTTCTATACGATTCATAGGCCAGTTACACGCTACCCTTATAATTCACATGATTCAGAACAGACGACCTTCGTACACGATCTCAGCCGGGCCCGTCATATATATGTGATTATCTTCCTCGCTCCATTCGATATCCAGATCGCCGCCCTTCAGACTTACAATGGCGTGACGGTCGCTGTATCCGTTTAGTACAGAAGCAACAAGCGTAGCACAGGCTCCGGTTCCACAAGCTAGCGTTGGTCCGGCTCCCCTCTCCCATACTCTCATATCTATATGCTTCCGGCTACGTACCGTGGCGAACTCAACATTTGTTTTTTTAGGGAACAACGGATGGCATTCCAGCTTCGGCCCCCAGGCTTCCAGATCAAAGCTTGGCGCATCCTCCACATAAATGACACAGTGCGGATTCCCCATAGATACAGCCGTAAAGCGAAAACCACTTCCTCCAGCTTCAATAGGCTCGTTAATTACGCTAGTCCGCTCTAGTGTAGTTGGAATTTTCAAACCCTCAAGAATCGGCTCTCCCATATCTACCTTCACCATACGAACAAGTCCGTTCTCTACAGTTAGTTCCACCTGCTGCACACCTGCACCCAGGGTCTCGATCGTGATCTGTTCACGGTTGATATGTTTACGGTCATATACGTACTTGGCAGCACAACGGATAGCATTACCACATTGCTCGGCCTCCGAGCCGTCCGAGTTAATGATGCGCATGCAGAAATCCGCTTTCTCTGACGGCAATATATATACCAACCCATCGGCGCCAACACCAAAATGTCGATCACATAGCCGAACAGCTAATTTCGAGGCGTCAGACGGCAAATCCTGATGCCCAAACCAAACGATAAAATCATTACCTAGACCGTTCATTTTTGTGAATTCCATAGCTTACCTCCGCCGTTGCTGCTGATATCATGTTCCTCATGAAGCTTTGATCCCATGATATCATACAGGGCAATAGTGGGAAAGCGATGCGGTATGCATGACCCGATTACTAGGCTGAAAACTTCGTACGTCCTGCTGAAAAGTGTGTATTTCCGCCGCGACGACGGTTGCGTCGACCGCCCCATACACTTCCCGCTCCCATAAGAAACGTAGGAATCCCGGCTGCCACAATGGATAGCGCCCACTCACGCAATCCAAGCGGTACCGTTTTGAAAATAGGTTGCAGCACAGGCACGTACATAACCACCAGCATTAGCACTACGGAGGAGAGCACGGCAAGCACGAGATAACTATTTTGAAACGGATTACGATGGAAAATAGAACGGGAACTGCGGCAATCAAATACATGAATTAACTGTGCCAAGACTAGCGTAGCAAAGGCAACGGACTGTGCTTTGATCAATTGTCCTGCGTCATCCGGTGCAATACGTAATGTCAGCCAGAAGGCCGCTAGCGTACATAAACCAATCAACAAGCCACGACTAATGATTTTCCAGCCCAATCGACGAGCAAAAATATTTTCCTTTGCGCCACGAGGTTTGTGCTCCATAAGATCCTTTTCTGGCTGGTCCACCCCCAGAGCCATCGCTGGTAGGCCATCTGTCACCAGATTCACCCATAAAATCTGGATCGGTAACAAAGGTAATGGCAGCCCGGCCATCATGGCAAAAAACATCGTCAAAATCTCACCAACATTGGAGGCGAGTAGATAACGGATAAATTTACGGATATTCTCGTAAATATTCCGTCCTTCCTCAATTGCGGCTACAATGGTTGAGAAATTATCATCACTCAGAACAAGCGCAGCCGCTTCTTTGGTCACGTCCGTCCCCGTAATGCCCATGGCAATACCGATGTCCGACGCCTTTATCGCTGGAGCGTCATTGACACCATCTCCGGTCATGGCTACGACATGTCCGCGTCTTTGCAGCGACTTAACGATCCGTAGCTTGTGCTCCGGCGAAACTCGTGCATACACAGAGACGGTATCAACGGCTTTGTCCAGCGCCGCATCATCCATCGCAGACAATTCCTGCCCTGTCAACACATGGGATCCGCGCTGAAGAATGCCCAGCTGCTGTGCAATGGCCTCTGCAGTTGTACCGTGATCTCCGGTAATCATCACAGTGCGAATGCCAGCACGACGGCACTTGCCAATGGCTTCGCGAACCTCACGACGTGGCGGATCAATCATGCCTGTCAGCCCAATAAAGATCAGCTGTGCTTCAGCCTCCTCAACCGTGGAGACACGCTCATGCGAGCGGATATCACGGTAAGCGACACCAAGTACACGTAGCGCCTCCGAGGCCATTCCTTCGTTAGCCGCCAGTACCTTTTGGCGCAGCGTACCCGTTAACGGAACGACATTTCCTTCCCATAAAATATAGGAACACTGACCCAGCAGTACATCCGGGGCACCTTTGGCAAAGACAATGTGTCCTCCCTGGTGGCGTACGAGTACCGACATTCGCTTCCGATCCGAGTCAAAGGGAAATTCTCGCTCCCTTGTGTACAGCTCATATAGCCCTTGTCGCGTGACTCCGCCCTTGGCAGCTAACGTGATCAGCGCTCCTTCCGTCGGATCACCCTTCAGTTCCCAAACGGCGGACGGCGTCGGCTCTTTGGTTTTCTTTTTAGAACGTAGCTCCTCTGTATCGGCTTGAACAATTTCCGCATTGTTGCAAAGCACACTGGCTTGCAGCAGTCTACGCAGAGATTGTCCGTTTTTAAGATCGGCAGGAAGGTCTCTATCCATAATATGCCCGTGTGGGTCATAGCCCTCTCCCGTAACTCCCCAGAAACGACCGTCCAGCCATAGCTTGGTGACTGTCATTTTATTTTGGGTCAGAGTACCCGTTTTGTCGGAACAAATGACAGATGCACAGCCGAGCGTTTCAACAGAAGGCAGCTTACGCACAATCGCCTTTCGTTTAATCATACGCTGCACACCCAATGCGAGCGCAATCGTCACAATAGCTGGCAACCCTTCCGGTATAGCCGCCACAGCCAAGCTCACTCCAGCCAAGAACATGCTCATGGCTGGCTGTCCATGTAAAATGCCTGCTACGACAACGAGCACCGTTAGCGCCAACGCTACGATAATCAAAATTTTACCCAATTGCTCCAATCTGTGCTGCAACGGTGTCTCCTGCGACTCCGTATTTTCAATCAAGTCTGCGATCTTACCCATTTCGGTACTCATACCTGTACGTATAACCATTCCTTGTGCGGTTCCTCTGGTCATCATCGTGCCCATAAAACCGATGTTTTTTTGATCCCCGAGTGGTACTTCTGCGGCATGAATAGGGCGGCAATGCTTACTAACCGGAACTGATTCACCTGTCAGGGCAGACTCCTCTACATCACAGCCGTTCGTACTCAACCACCTTACATCTGCGGGAATGCGATCACCACTTTCCAGCAGCACAATATCACCCGGCACCAGTTCTCTGGCCTGAACTTGAATTCGTTTGCCGCCCCGCAACACTTTGGCGGTTGGGGCCGACAGTTGTCTCAAAGCTCGCAATGAACGCTCAGCTCTGAATTCTTGTACAAAGCCGAGAATTCCATTCAGTACAACAATAGCAATAATGGTAATCGCGTCCAAATATTCGCCAAGCAGTCCGGATATCAGGGTCGCTCCCATCAATACAAGCATCATAAAATCCTTGAACTGATTGAGCAGCAGCAAGATTGCCGAAACTCGCTTCCCCTCGCTCAGCTCATTCCATCCTGACCTTTCTCTTCGTTCCGCAAGCTGTTCCTCCGAAAGACCCTGCTTCGGGTCGACTTCCAGACTTGTTGAAAGCTGTTCATTGCTTAATTGGTGCCAGTGTGCTTGTTCCATTCTCCCCAATTCCCTCCCGGTCAGATAGTCCGTTTCCGTCGGTTGTGCGTAGGATGGCTGCCCGTTATTATATTTTTGTGCCGCGATTGCTGATAAGCTGGACAGACTTTCTAGATTCAATCTATTCGGACAGGACCTGAAATATCACAAAGCCGCTTAAGTTTTGTCCCAAAGTTATGTATCATAGAAGAAAGGCGAAAATACATTTGCTTCAAAGGAGAACATAATTATGGCATTGGACGGAATCGTAACCCGCGCTATCGTACACGAACTGCAAGGAATCCGGGGCGGGCGCATTAATAAAATACATCAGCCAAATGATCGAGATATCGTGCTGAATCTGCGGGCACAAGGCGGAAGCGTAAAGCTGCTGCTGTCGGCTAATCCGACCTTCCCGCGTGTACACTTTACAGAACAAAGCTTTCTTAATCCGACAGAAGCCCCTATGTTTTGTATGCTCCTTCGCAAGCATTGCGAAGGGGGCGTTATTGAGAAAATCACGCAGGTGGGCATGGAGCGTATTATTCACATGGATATTCGTCAACGTGATGAACTGGGAGATATTTCACTCAAACGAATTATCATTGAACTGATGGGTAGACACAGCAACATTATTTTGCTTGACCCGGAAACAGGCGTGATGCTGGATGGCATTCATCATGTCACACCGTCTATCAGCAGCTATCGGGTCATTATGCCCGGCTTTCAATACACGGAACCTCCTGCACAAAACAAGCTGAATCCCCTAGAAACAGAAGAGGCAGCCTTCGTATACTCGTATCAAACAGCGATCGAGGCCGAAGAAGCTCCCAAACGCTGGATCGTGAACACTTTTACTGGACTCAGTCCCCTCATTGCTGAAGAGATACTAACTCGAGTAACTAATGAAGTATCTGGTGATAGTGATCGTTCACTATGGAGTACATTCAGTCACATCATGGATGACGTGCGGAATCATCGTTTTCAGCCAGTATCTGGACTAAACGCACAAGATAAAGTGATATTCTCAGCCATTCCACTGACGTTGATCCAAGAAGAACGTAAGGAGTACGCTACTATCAGTGAGTGTATGGAGGACTTCTTCGGTGAAAAAGCAGAACGGGATACAGTTAAGCAAAAGGTCAGTGACCTACTGCGGTTTCTGCAAAACGAGCGGAGTAAAAACGTAAAAAAACTCGACTATCTCCATCAGGATTTGGCCGAGGCGGAAGATGCGGATCAATTTCGCGTTTATGGAGAGCTGCTATTCGCTTCGCTGCATGAGGTGAAAAAAGGGGACAAAGAAGTGACGCTCACCAACTTTTATGATGAGGAACAGCGTCCAATGACCATCCCACTGGACCCGCTACTCAACCCATCGGATAATGCACAACGGTATTTTAAAAAATACAACAAATATAAAAACAGCTTGGCTGTCATTGACGAACAACTGGAGAAAACGCACGAAGAAATCCGTTATATGGACAATCTTCTTCAGCAGCTAGCCCACGCCTCTATGAATGACATTGAGGAAATACGTGAAGAACTGGTTCAGCAGGGCTATCTCAGAGATCGGGTCAAAAAAGGAAAGAAAAAGAAGAAAAACGACCGTCCAACCCTGCACGTCTATACATCATCCGAAGGTATCGAGTTACTGGTCGGCAAAAACAACTTGCAAAATGAATATGTGACAAATCGACTGGCCGGACCAAATGACACCTGGCTGCACACAAAGGATATTCCGGGGTCACACGTCGTTATTCGTGCTGAGCAATTCGGGGATACGACGCTGGAGGAAGCAGCTCAACTCGCCGCCTACTTTAGCCAGGCCAAGCAGTCCAGCAGTGTGCCTGTGGACGCCACCCTGATTCGGCATGTACGTAAGCCCAGCGGAGCCAAGCCCGGCTTTGTCATCTACGACCATCAGCGTACGCTCTTCATTACACCCGATGAGGAACTGGTCAAAAAGCTGCCGAATCGCATCAAAAACGGCTAAGTCCCACCGGCCTATTGAATCCACAAAAAAAGCCCTTTGTTCTTTGCACGATACACTTCTTGTGTTCCATGCATAAGGCAAGGGGCTTTTTATTTACTTTTGTCCAACAGCAGCCTTCCTCAATTCCTCGACAACCTGATCTTCCACACTACGGCTACCCAGATCACCGTGGAAAATAACACCTTGGCGTGCACCGTGAAAATCCGAGCCGCCAGTTGCAATGAGCCCATATTGTGCCGCCATCGCAGTATATCGGCTCTCAGCCTCAGCATCATGGTCCGAATGTCGCACCTCCAAGCCCACAGGCTTCGCCTCCTCTATAATAGAGCGAACCAGCTCATCATTTCCGTATAAGCCAGGGTGAGCCACCACAGGAACCCCTCCTGCTTCACGAATCCAGTTTATGGCCTCCGCAGGCTCTACACGGGGTACAGACACATATCCGGGTGCTCCTTCCGCCAAGTAACGGTCAAACGCATCCCGCATATCCTTCGCATATCCCTTTTGAACCAGCGTATCTGCCATATGTGGACGTCCAATGCTTTCATCTGGTGCCAGCGGTCTGCCTATCGTAGCCACCACTTCATCCAGTGTGATTTCCACGCCCAGACTACGCAATTGACTCAAAATCAAATCATTACGGGTATCCCGCGCCTGGCGAAGCTTTTCCAACCGCTCCAAAAACACTTTATTGCGGTAATCCATAAAATAACCGAGTATATGAATATCCTTACCGCCAGCTCGAGTACTAATTTCCACTCCTGGCACCACAGTAATTCCTATGCGTTTTCCTTCCTTCAGAGCTTCCTCCAGACCAGCTACCGTATCATGATCTGTAATGGCCACACCTGCCAGTCCTTTTTCCTTGGCCCAGCGCACATTATCTGCGGGTGGCTGCATGCCGTCAGATGCTTGGGTGTGTGTATGTAAATCATATCGTTTTACGTTAATCTGCTCCCTCATTATATATCCTCCTTCTCTTTCACCTTTGCCAGCTCGTCCTGCGAGTCCCTCAGCACGTCCGCTCCCTGATCATGACGACGCAAGTAAGACAGGAAGGTGACTACCGGAATCGGCAACAACGCCGACTTCAAATGAATTGCATAAAATTCTCGTTTGAACGTGATATCTGAAATGTTCACAATTTTCAACAAACCGAGTGCAACTTCATGCTTCACCGAAGAAGGTGATAGCATGGTAATTCCCAGTCCAGCCTCCACCGCCGATTTAACCGCTCCAGTGCTCCCCATCTCCATTACAATCCCAAGTCGAGAGGCATCCACACCATGACTTTTCAGCTCATTTTCTATCACTTGACGTGTACCAGATCCCTTTTCTCTGGCTACAAAGGGATGCTTAAACACATCTTCCAGAACCACTTTTTTAGCCTTGGCCAGCGCATGTCCTGAAGGCACAATCAGTTTCAGTTCGTCCTGCATTACAGGTTCTACCACGATATCCGGATGCTGGACTGGGGCCTCAATCAGTCCTAAATTCAACTGATGTTTTAGTATATCATCCATAATTTGAGTCGTATTCATCACATTCATTGCCATGCGTATATGAGGGTATTCCTGGCCAAACGGCCCCAACATTCTTGGTACAATATACTCACCAATCGTTAGGCTGGCCCCAATATGCAATCTTCCCTCCAGCATGTGAGTAAAAGCAGACATCGCCTCGTCAGCTTCCCTAATCAGTTGCATGCTTTTTTTCGCAAAAGGTAGTAGTGTCGCTCCCGCCTCTGAAAGCTCGATTTTTTTAGTCGAACGTTGCAGCAGCTTCGTGCCGAAATAATCTTCCAAAGACTGAATTTGCATCGTCACCGCAGGTTGTGTCATATGCAGCGCTTGTGCCGCCGCCGAAAAGCTCCCACGCTCCGCTACGGTATAAAAAATGTGCAACTGATGAAAGTTCATACTGACAGCCCTCTCCCCTCTGATCTCTCTATTTTACCATAAGAAAAACATCTGTCGAAGCATTTCCAAGTAAACTTACTGAATTAGGGGAGTTTTATTGCTGGAAATAAAAAAAGCATGCAGCTGATAACTGCATACTTTCTACTCAAAATTGACGGTAATCATAGTTTGGGAGATTTTTTCATCTAGAGCCGACCGCCCAATCACCGTCTATTTTTGCTTACGAGTGCTTTTCATCAGTGTCATGCGTCGCGAATGGCGTAGCCATGAATAGTATGACTTCAAATCCCTTAATTCAATGGTCTCCGACATTCGACCCAAAAAGGTAATGACAATCATCTTGTGAAGCGGATTCCCCGCAATATCCATCTCGCCGGGCAACTCTCCAAATTCGGCCACGACGACCAGATCACCATCAATTAAATATACATCCTCTTCGTTATGATAGTAGGACTCCATCCTGTTTTGCTTCAGGCATTCCCAAAGCCAGGCGGCGATATGATTCGTCTCGGACTGTTTCTGCTCTATCCGATCTAAGTAGCGAGTTTTCGCATGATTTGTAATCACGATATCGGCGACTTTTTTATCGCCCATCTCCACGTAGAACGGTTCGTATGTACTCCATCGCTGCATTGCTTTGTCACGCACGGGATCACTCTCCCCACCAGATAGGTCTTTATATCTACCAATATATTCATATGTTACCTCAACAGACCCGGGACTACAAGTTACAAAATTGAAGTTTATAGGCGGTTTTTAAAGATTTTTTAGGTCTAACAGCATTAAGACCATTATGCAAAAGTCCTGACTTTACAAAAAAAAGCCAGCCCGCAGGCTGACCTTTTAAAAATATTTTACAATTTATAGATATTAGAAACTTATATTTCATATTCTTTCATCTTTTCCTTATCGTCGTTGTACTCCGTCCTAATCTCATTTCGAAAAGAGCGCTCGACCTTACGCACATAGGAAAGTCTGCGAATATTTTTAACGGTGTCTTCTGCCCGATCCGCATTCATATATATAACTACATAATGCATACGCTTTGAAATAAAGTGGACATTTCCGTATTTCTCCAGATTGCGGGCAGCCTTGATATCGCTTACCCAAATGATGTACCCTGTCCGCTCGGCAAACATTCGCTTCATCTCCCCTCCACTCGGTATCATTCCTATGACCTATCCACAGGAGCATTTCCCTCCGCTGCCACATCCGCCCTTTTTCACATTCGGATCATTGCTCGGCACCTTAATGGTCTCGGATACGGAATATGCAATCGTTTCAGACATGGCATGAAGCATATCATCCAGCGCCTTTTCGGCTCGTTTGAACTCCTTAACATCCACGAATTGTTCCAGTTCCAGCTCAACGACCTGCACTGCATCCTTCGCTTCATGATAGTTCGGATGAAAATGCCCAAAACGCTCCGTTTCCGCGAATAGCTCCTTTTTGGCATCCAGCTTGCGTACACACGCCTGAATAGACGGATTCAATTCCACACGCTGTTTCCAATATAAATAATCCGATACCTCAAAGGATCGGTTGACCATATCGCCCAATTCATAGGCGTTAATAAGCACTTCTGCCATATTGACCGTATTCAATTCGGCTACGCTCATGAATGTTCATCTCACTTTATATAAAGTTCTACCCAGTAAAAGTAGACTCATTTATCATACCACATCCTTCTTTTGAGAAGAAGGAGTTTCATGCACTTCCTGGCTCTACTATGTAAAAGGAACCAGCAGCCGCATGTCTGACCATTCACTTGGCTGTAAAGTCGCAGGAGAAGGTGTTTCGTCATCCATTCCTGAGGCATACCAGCCTGTGACACTCCATGGTGCACCGGGAACCACCGCCTCCGGTATCCATTTAACCTCTTTCCCACCGATTCGCAGTCCCACAGCGGCCTGCCAACGTATCGCTTGCTCGATCAACTGCCGGGCAGTGGAAGTATGGTAACTCCTCCATTCTTTTGTCCATGAGGAGGGGACTGTAGATCTTTCCGGAAAATAGTCAGACGGATCAGGCAACATGTGCTCTTGTTCGTAAAAATGCAGCGTGCGCCCTGTATAAACCAAACCTGCTCTTCCCTCTTGGGAAAAGATAGGACGGGCCTGAATCGGGTCGGACTCCATTTCACTGTTGGGACTGCCTGAACTTATGTTCTCTGTTTCCGAAATCAATGGGTAATGATGAGTTGGCTCGTCCACACCTTCCGGTTCACGACGTGGACCTAATCCAATTGCAGCAAGCGTTTTTCGTATTTTGACAGCAGAGCTTGCCGGAATAATAAAGTCCCTATCGCCCAGCCGTTCCAGTAATCCTTCCAGCGCGGGATGGCTTGCAACTATGTCTGCATCCTCCTGTGTGCCACATCGCAAAAGTGTTACCTTTGCAAAAGCGGTCCGTCCGACATCACCTGCCCACTGTTCTACCGTCATACGTACATGATCAGGCACACCTGTTCGGCTGTATTTACCCAGAAGAGCAGGAATTGCTTGGGCTTCCATCCCTAACTCGATTGCCTCTGTAACACTTTCTCTGGTGATCCGGTATACTACCATCCGATCTCCTGTCACACGTTCACAGCAGCATTCCAGTCGCCAGCGCACATCATATGCCACATCTGGTGGAACCAATATTTCAAAATCAGGTTGTACATAAAAAGCACCTTGCTCTTGATGTGTATCCTCGTAATTATTGGGACGAAGCATTTCTATCACAGATACATTCCAGCGAAAACACAGTTCACCCGATACAGTCTGGCCCCAATCACCCATTCCAAAAGCAGTCAGGGCCTTAAGCCAACCCTTCAATTCCTCCATGAAAGGTTCATTGAAATTAAAATCAGATACCGTTTCTCCCGCAAACCCTTCCGGATTTGAGATTGTAGGAACAAGGTCTAAAAGGGCACCATTCTTGGAATCCGCTCTGCTCGTACTCTCATGTTGGATTAGGCCTACCTGAAGCATCCATTGCAGCAGAAACTTGATAGATATCCACCCTTCTGTTCCTACATACTGGGAGACGGCACACAGCATATAGCGAAAATGCTGCATAGACGCTTCGGCCTTGCCGTATCTTTCCATGAGTGTAGCAAAAATATGCTTGCGCATTTGCCAAGCAGACAAACGAATCCAAGTCGCCAGTTCCGTTTCCTGAATGCGAAAAGACACATTTTCTTTCACTAACAGCCCCAAACTGAGTAGCAAATCCATCATTACCACCGTTTGCACTGGATACAGCTCTGCATGCGCATAATGCAACCCAAGACCCATCAGGCCATCTGGGTGAAAGGGGGTCAGTTCATTCAATTTTTGCAATGATCGCTTATGTATGGTTCCTTTGGCCGTCAAAGGGACACCTTGTACCGCAATACGTGACAACGCATGCAGCAATTCCGACTCCAGGCCTGTCATTGATTCATGTACCGTTATCGGATGATCTGATTGCATCATGTTCATTGGATTTTGCTCTAACAACATATCGTACAGATCAGGTAGCCGATGAACCGGAATATATAAAATTCGTTCGCCCCACGATTTGGTAACAGCCTCCAGCCAGCCTCGGGCACGTAATCCACGTAGTGCCAGTTTCGTTTCGACTCCGCTTAACACTCCCCGGGTAAGATGTATAGGTTCTTCTTCCTTCATGGGCTGTCCCGCGTACCAGATAAAGCATCGTCTAAGCACCAGTAGCTCATCCGATGAAAGCTCATTCCAGCTGTCTTGCGTGTTCGTTACGCCCATTCTTAATTAGGCCTCCTTTTTCTTCCCACGATCAGGCTTAGCATTCCGGCCTCCGTTAGCCTCTGTCACACTAAATCTGCGAACCGCATATTCATAGCCTTGCTCGATCAGAAACAGCTGACGACGAGCTGCAAAATCCGTCTCCTTGCTATTCTCCGTCACTAGCGCATAAAAATAAGCTTTATTCTCGCCCGACTTTGGTCGCAAAATACGGCCCAGTCGCTGCGCTTCTTCCTGGCGAGAGCCAAAGCTACCCGATACCTCTATGGCTACTGCCGCATCTGGCAAATCCACCGCAAAGTTTGCAACCTTGGACACCAATAGGGTCTGAATTGTACCCTTCCGGAACGCATCGAACCAACGCACCCGCTCGGTCTGGCTCATTGAACCCGTAATCAGTGGGACGCTCAGCTCCTGAGCCAATATACGCAATTGGTCCAAATATTGACCAATAATAAGCGTGGGCAAGCCGCTGTGTTGCTGCATCAGGCTACGCACCGCCTCCAGTTTGACCGGATTTTCGGCTGCAATTCGGTACTGCTGTCTGCCCTCCGCACGCATACTGCGCTCCAAGAGTTCAGCTGTCATTGGAAGCCGTAGCTCCACACAATCGACCTGAGCGATCCAGCCCTGCCGCTCCAGTTCCTTCCACGGCATATCATACCGTTTGGGTCCAATTAAAGAAAACACATCTCGTTCACAACCATCCTCGCGAACCAGCGTGGCTGTTAACCCCAAACGGCGAGTAGCCTGAATGTCAGCCGTCGCCCGAAATACTGGCGCGGGCAGCAAATGAACCTCATCATATATAATGAGTCCCCACTTCCGCTCACTTAGCAGTTTCATATGCTCAAAATCCCCATCTTTGGTACGACGGTGTGTCAAAATTTGGTAGGTTGCCACCGTAATTGGTCTCACCTCTTTTTTCTGGCCACTATATTCCCCGATGGAATCAGCAGGAATATCCGTCTTTTGCTTTAACTCTTCTATCCATTGCCGTACAGAAGTAGTATTAGATGTTAGAATAAGCACCTCGCACTGAAACCGATTCATTACCGCCATACCTATCACTGTTTTTCCGGCTCCGCATGGAAGCACCAGTACACCACTACCCCCTAAGCCGTCCGCTCCTTCAAACGCATCAGCGGCCTTTACTTGATAATCACGAAGCTGCAACTTCGTTTGTCCCTTTCCCAAGGTAAAACTAAGCTGATTCCCTTCAAGATAGCCTGCCGTATCCACAACGGGATATCCCAAGCGCGTTAATTCCTGCTTGAGCAAGCCCCGATTTTCGGGCGGGACCGATGCGCTTACCTCGTCAACGCGAAGTAAACCAAGCTGTTTTAGCTCTTGCTTGGTCAGTAGCTCACCCAGTAAAGCGGGGGTCTCTGCTCCCAAGATCAAGCGATCACCTATTGTATAGCTGTTGGCTTTCCCTGTCTTTATACCTCCGTCTGGCTCATGTTCAGCACGGTATGCGCCAATCGTATCTGTGCTATAAGTTCGCTCTTCTTCCGTACCCTCCCTTGAAAGCGTCAACGTCCCATAACGAGAAACGAGCTGTTCAATATCCTTCAACAAATCACGTGGAATATCCCAACGGGACATGGAGTTCAAACTATTTTGAATGTCCTCAGCACTCCATCCGAGGGCAGCTGCGTTCCACAAAGACAGTGGGGTGAGGTGATATGTATGAAAAGCGGACGGGCTTTTAACCAGCTCCGCATAAATCTGCAACTGTGAACGAGCCCGTTCTGAACCGGGCAAGCCCATTTCCAGCAGAACGGTAAAATCACGTTGTACAATACAAGGATGTTCTGGATTCATAACTACCTCCTGATAATCTAACCATACATCATTTTAAGTTATATAATAAATAGCTTATCCGTTTATTCGCATATCAACCAGAACAGCAAGGAGTTCAACCCATATTCGGGTTGAACTCCTGATTAGAAGCTCGGGGTAAAAGACCTCCCCAAACCAATGCCTACCTTAATTATTCTTCTAGTGGACCTGCTCGGAAATATGACTAAGCGCCTCTCCAGCGTTGTCTGCAAAAATATTACGAACAGCCAAATCCCCGATCGAGACAATCCCGATCAGACGGTCTCCTTCCGTCACGGGCAAACGACGGATTTGCTGCTCTGCCATCAGCTCAGCTGCTTGGTCCACCGACATGTCCGCACTAGCTGTACGAATACCTGTCGTCATAACCGTATCGACCGAACCCGAACCCGAATTTTTAGCCGCATAGCCGCGAACGACAAGATCACGGTCCGTTACTACACCGATCAACTTATCACTGCCTTCGCTTTCCACAACCGGAATAAAACCAGTATCATTGTCCTTCATTTTGACCGCAATTTCATAAATATTGTCCTGCGGGGTAACCGTTACGCATTTTTTAGTCATAACTTCCTGAACTTTTTTCATGGGTACTCCCTCCTTTTCAAGAGTAGGGTACCCCATTTCATTCAGCTCATACTCCAGAATGAACCGTTCCCAATTCAACTCATTTTAGCCCTTAATTGCCCCTGCCTTTCGTTCCGCAGCGTATCCCGTAGACATCGCAATAAACAAACGAACCGCGTTAATCATAGCATCCTCATCAAAATCAAATTTCGGATGATGGTGTGGATAAACCGCTCCTTTAACTGGGTTACCCGCTCCTACGAACATGAAGCAACCTGGCACACGTTCCAAATAATACGCAAAATCTTCAGCAGGCATCAGCTTCGACGCTTCCTGTACATTCTCCTCGCCAAAAACAGATTTTGCTTCATTAAAGAAACGAGATGCTTCATGTGCGTCATTGACAACTGGTGGGTATCCCATAATATAGCGAACCTGTGCTGTTGTACCGTATGTTGCGGCTGTAAGCTCTGTCACCTCATGCAGTCGCTCCTTCATTACCGTTCGTGTCTCCTCATCAAACGTACGAATCGTCCCACTCAAGCGACACGTTTCTGCGATCACATTTTGCGCAGAGCCCCCTTGGATGGTTCCCACAGTCAGCACAGCAGGTCGCAAAGGGTCGACTGAACGGCTTACGATACTTTGCAGTTGCATAACAAGAGCTGAACCCGCCACGACACTATCATTAGTGGACTGAGGCATGCCACCATGCCCACCTTTACCTGTGATTTCAATATAAAAATCGTCTGCCGCCGCCATCAGCGGCCCTGCGCAACTCGCGGCCGTCCCGACCGGAAAAGGTGTCCATAAATGGATGCCATAAATGACATCCACACCTTCCAATACACCATCCTTTATCACACTGACCGCTCCGCCAGGCAGCAATTCCTCCGCAGGTTGGAACAACAACCGAATTTCTCCTTGCAGCTCGTCCCGGTTCAGACTAAAATAGTAAGCCGTTCCAAGCAACGCGGATGTATGTCCGTCATGGCCGCAAGCATGCATGGCTCCGTCCACGCTGGAGCGATATTCACATTCCTTTTCATCCTGAATAGGAAGAGCATCCATATCGGCACGCAGTAAGACGACAGGCCCAGGTTTAGCACCACGAATGGTACCTACAACACCGTGTCCCCCTACCTGACGGCGAATCTCGATTCCCCAACTCTCCAACTTATCCGCTACAAAAGCTGCAGTTTTGCTTTCTTGAAAGGAAATTTCGGGATTCTTATGTAAATGTCTACGCCATTCCACCATGTTTTCTTGCAAACGATCAAACCAGGTCTCGTCTATCACATGTTGTGTCATTCTGCTCCACCTCTCCTTTTAAAGCATCGGGCAAGTTCCCGATTAATCATGCAGCGTCACCACGTATGCACCGCTGCTCTCAAGTCTTCATTTTTATCCTATTGTAGCAGATATGGAATTGTTGCGATATCTGTTGCTCCAGGGAGCTTGCAGAAGCCCATCAAACATAATATGATAAAATGGATAAACGATAAAATGATAACCGTCTGCGAGGAATATACCTTGTGGCGAATACCGGGGGAAGCTGATATGAGAAATACGAAGCCGGAGACTCGAAGAAGAGGCACACCGGATTTCCAATTGCTGATCCTCACTTTGTTACTGGTTGGATTCGGTGTACTTATGGTATTTAGCTCCAGCTCCAGCGTAGCTCTGCTGAATAAAGAATACAATTTTGACTCTTTATATTTTGTGAAGCGCCAATCTGCATTTGCTGTACTTGGACTTTTTATTATGTTGGTAGCTATGAATATTAAGATGGAAAAATATAAAAAGCTTTTTGTACCTTTATTTTTCATAACTATATTACTGCTAATCATCGTTCTTTTTACAGGCTCACTTAACGGCGCAAAAAGCTGGCTCAGGTTTGGTAGTGTTGGCTTCCAGCCAACGGAGCTTGCGAAAATTTCCATCATCCTTTACTTATCCGCACTGATCGTCAAAAAAGGAGATCGCTTTAGAGATCTGCGGACTGGCTACATACCTGTAACAGTCATTGTAGGCTGTGTTGCAGGACTCATCATGCTTCAACCTGATTTAGGCTCCTGCTTCATTTTGGTTGCCACCAGTGGTCTGATTATTTATGCCGGGGGAGCCAGTGTCAAGCATATTACAGCATCCATTGTTCTGCTCGTGCTAGGCGCTTCCATCGTATTTGGTATTGGGTCGTTGTTTGGAGGAGATTCTGGAACCACAGATGGACAAGCTGCTGCCAAGCAAGATTACAAAATCGGGCGCTTTCAAGCCTTTCTTAATCCCGAGAAATATAGACAAGGAACGGGATACAATCTGGTACAGTCCTTGCAAGCTATAGGTGAAGGCGGCTTAAACGGGTCAGGATTTGGTAAAGGTATTATCAAGCTTCACTATCTTCCTAATTCATTTAATGATTTTATCTTTTCCGTAATCGGTGAAGAATTCGGATTTATCGGAACAGCCATATTCCTGATGCTATATTTGTATTTCATTTGGCGAGGCATGATCATTGCTCTGCGTTGCCATGATCCGTTCGGAACGTTGGTAGGCACCGGCATCATGGGTTTGATCGCCATTCAGGCCTTCATTAATATCGGCGGTGTAACCCAAACGATTCCAATCACTGGCGTAACGCTTCCATTTATCAGCTTTGGTGGCTCCTCCCTACTTGTCATGATGTTTTCCATGGGCATTATGCTCAGTATTTCTCGTGAGAACACCAAACAAGCGGTGCAGGAACGCACCACAGGGGTAGCTGTCCGTAATGAAGTACCCAATCGCTTTCAAACTCGTAGAACCAACCGTTTTCGCTAAAAAAAGAACTTCCAAGGACCACTTACAACGGTGGCTTTGGAAGTTCTTTTGGTTATGTATAAAATACGAGAGCCCTCTGCAAAAATGGCTATACTGTTGATTCACAAAACGAAAACTGGCGATTCTATAACCACCAGTTTTCGTGTTTATATTCGGGTTATCCCACGGGATTTCCCGACATGTATACAATTGGTTAAAAATGTAAATTTGTCGGTTCCTGATTCTTTTACACTGCGTCGTCCTTGAACGCGACACCTTCCACTTTTACGTTCACTTCCACGACCCGCAAACCCGTCATACTTTCGACGGCTTCTCGCACATTTTGCTGAAGAATTCGGGACACCTCATGAATAGGTGTTTCGTAGAGCACGATAATACGTAGATCAATGGCAGCTTCCAGCTGTCCAACCTCCACTGATACGCCTTTTTGTACATTTTTACCGCTCAGCCTTTTGGCCCAGCCTTCCGATAAACCGCCTGACATTGCAGCAATGCCCGGTGTCTCTAATGCGGCCATCCCGGCAATTTTACCTACGACATCGTTGGAAATCTTGATGTTTCCTGCTTCCAGTTGTTGAATTTGCTCTGCCATGACCTATGTCCCCCTTCATCCATCCTTTATTTGTATTGTAAAGCCTCAGCCACTCCAAATGCAAACCCTACGTATGAAAAACAACTTTCGTTTACAACCTATATCATTTTGGGTATATTAATTTAGAAAATCCATACAAGTGACAGCTTTCGCCAAACTTGTACACATCTATTGATATCGAGGTGCTCTTCATTGAAAAAATGGTTATCTCCCGCTTTGCTCATAGCGACATTTGCTCTTAGCGCAGTCGCTCATTACACCCATTGGAATGCTATAGCCCAATTTGTCATTTGTGCAATTTCTGTTGTATTCGTAGCCGGTTTTCTCGGCAGGGCGACCGAAAGTGTCGCGCATTATGCTGGCCAACGTCTAGGTGGGTTCTTAAATGCCACCTTTGGTAACGCAGCCGAACTGATCATCGCCATCTTTCTCGTTAAAGAAGGTCTTTACGATATGGTAAAGGCCAGTCTTACCGGTTCCATCATCGGTAATCTGCTGCTGGTGCTCGGAGCAAGTCTGTTCGCTGGCGGTTTGAAGTACAAAGTGCAAAATTTCAATATATCGCTGGCTGGATTAAGTGGTTCTCTGATGATTGTGGCTGTTATTGCCTTGTTCGTTCCAGCTGTCTTTCTGAACACACACGTTATCACGGATAACGAATCAGATACGCTCAGCCTCATTGTCGCAGGCACACTCATTGTCGCGTATATTGCGTGGCTTATTTTTTCTATGATTACGCATAAGGACTATTTAGCTGACGTGACCGAACAAAAAGATGAAGAATTGCCACATGAGCATGCCCCTGTGTGGTCCAGAAACAAATCCATTGCCTATTTGGTACTCGCTACCGTCATGGTCGCTTTTGTCAGCGAATGGCTGGTAGGTACACTGGAGGTGTTTACAACCCAATTTGGGCTCAGCGAATTGTTTGTAGGTGCCTTCCTCGTCGCTATTATTGGTAATGCAGCCGAACACAGCGCTGCTATTTTACTGGCGATGAAAAACAAAATTGGTGCATCGGTCGAAATAGCTGTCGGCAGCAGTTTGCAAATTGCACTATTTGTTGCCCCTGTGCTGATTTTTGTCAGTTACTTTATGGGAAACACGATGAATATTGTTTTCACCACTATTGAGCTGGTCGCCATTGCTGTCGCTGTATTTATCGCTAAATCCATCACCCAGGACGGCTCAACCAACTGGTATGAGGGACTCATGCTACTGGTAGTGTATGTATTGTTAGGTGTATCCTTCTTCCTTGTGTAGCTTTTAAGGTTTTAAAATGTGCATTAGGATGGTGGAAGGGCGAGGCGCTTTTGCCATCCTAATGCACATTTTTTTTAAAAAAAGGCATCAAAAAAAGCATGCTCTCATACTCCGCATGCTCTCATCAATTCAACCGTCTTCCTAATTGGCCTTATTATTCATGGCCTCATATAGAATAGCCAGATTGCGTTCCAGCTCACTGACCAGCTGTTTACCTACCATTTCCGGAAGAAGTCCAGCGCGAACCGCAAAATCCACTTCCTTGGAAAATCCGTACATCTGAGTATCCAGCACTTCCTCATAGAGAGGGCAATAACGGGTTGCCAGATTCTCCATCTGTACTTCAATAAGCTTCTTTATTTTATCTGCATCTTCCTGAAGCAGATTAATAGCCTTGATATTCAATTGTTCCTGCAAATCAGATGAAGTCATGGATTCTTCCCCCCTATGTCTCAATGTCGCACAAGACGTCCTATCCTTAATATTAGACCAAATTGCAGGCTAATACAAGAACCTGACAAAAAAAGCATCCCTACAGTTACAGGTAGGGATGCTTTTGCTTCAAGAATAAAGTTAGCTGGCTACTGAAATATGAAGTCCGTGCTTCTCGAATACCTCGATGATCGCTTTCTTAGCTTCCTCCGCATCTGGTCCATGAACGTGTAGTTCATAGCTATGGCTGCTGACTAGGGTCGTAAACAAGCCCAGTATACTTTTCACATCAATATACTTATTTTCGGAATGAAGGACGATGGAAGAGGTGAACTTGCTCGCCGTCTGTGCAATTTCAACAACCGCCGCGTTATTATTGGACATAGAGATCCCTCGCTTTACTGAATTGTCATGTATCGTTACTCACCCATAATAATACATTGAAATCGCTTTCTCAGCAAGAACGGATATCGTTATTTTAAATTCTCAGGGTTTAATGGCTCCAGCTCAGGCAGTACAAAGATGCCGTCTTTACGAATCAAAACATCGTCAAAATAAATTTCACCACCGCCATATTCTGGACGCTGAATCAACACCAAATCCCAGTGGATCGATGAACGATTACCGTTATCCGCTGTTTCATAAGCTTGACCCGGTGTAAAATGCAAGCTGCCGGCGATTTTCTCGTCAAACAAAATATCCTTCATTGGATGTAAAATGTGCGGATTAAATCCGATGGCAAACTCGCCAATATAACGTGCTCCCTCGTCAGAATCGAGAATATCATTCAGCCGCTTCGTATCGTTACTCGTCGCTTCCACAATCTTACCATCTTCAAAACGGAATTTAACATTTTCAAAAGTAATACCATTATACAAGGTTTGTGCATTGTAGCTGATAGTTCCGTTTACGGAATCACGTACAGGCGCGCTGTATACTTCGCCATCCGGGATATTGCATTGACCTGAACACTTGATAGCTCCGATTTGCTTAATAGAGAAATTCAAATCCGTACCCGGTCCGCTGATCCGTACCTTGTCCGTCCGATTCATCAGGTCTGCCAATGCATCTTGAGCTTTGTCCATTTTTGCATAATCCAGATTACACACATCGAAATAGAAATCTTCGAACGCTTCTGTGCTGATATTCGCCAATTGAGCCATGCTGTCATTCGGATAACGCAGCACTACCCATTTAGTGTGTTTCACCCGTTGTTCGCTATGTACCGCATGCTGATAAATGGAATTATACATTTTCATTTTATCTTCCGGCACATCTGACAGGTCATTTACATTTTCACCTGCACGAATTCCGATGTAGCAATGCATTTGCTTCATCCGGTTAAGGTCAATCTCAGCCCAGGTCTCCAGCATCTCCTTTGTCGCGTGACGAAGCATGGCGCTCTGTACCTTACGGTCTGTAAGTTGTACAAAAACATTTCCACCTTTTTTACCAACTTCATGAATGATGGCGTTAAGCAAGTCGCGCTCTGTACCAATCATTTCGATCAATACATTTTCTCCAGGCTGCACTTCAACAGAGTAACCGACCAGATTTTCTGCCAGCTTAAGTATTCTAGGATCTTTCATGTAGTGTCTCTCCTTCTCTATTTCATTCTTTTTGAACAATGGTTAATTCAAAATTCATTGTATCACGCCCGCCACGTTACTTGTAGTCCTTAAAAGTAACTCTGGTTATCAAAGCCTCTTGATGCAGCTGTTCATTCGCTCCCTGTCGGGAAATCCTGCATTCCGATGAAAGCTTTAAGGGTAAACCTGTTTGGCGATCTATGGTCAGATGATACACAGTACGCACAATGGATTGCTCCAGCTGGTTGCTCATATCCTCACAACTTTGTGCCCATATTTGGCTCAACTTCTTTTGCAGTTCTCGATTCGTTCCTGTATGCTGCGTTTTTAATATCCCGATTTGAGGGTTTAAAGTATTCATTTCTTTTATTAAACGATCTTTCAACCAGCGCTTTGCCGAAGCAGATTCCGGTTCAATCCTCAACACCCAAGTTCCCCGGGCAGCTCCCGTTTCTATACGAATGCTCTTATTCAGTGTATTTAATTCCTCAAGCTCCTGAATCGGATTGAAGCGATTTAACATACCATTTCCAACCAGAGGTGGATAACCGGATGTCAGCGCAACCCATTTTCCACTCTGACGAAGAAAACGTTCTTGTGTAACATCATGCTCGGACTTACCTTGTTTCAGAGCTGCGTAGCCACCTTGCTTACGAAAAGCCTCTGCTGAACCCCAGTGCATGGTCAATTCATCATGATTTCTTAGCTTACCGCGATATTCAAACTGCTTATTCATTGGGAAACCACTGTCAGCTCTAATTGCAGTCCGTCCAGTAAACGTTACCATCTCTTTGCCGGCCATTCCTGAAATAGCTCTCTTAAAAATTTGCTCAGGAGTATATTGTCGATCCAGTGCACAACCACTTAACACACCTATTACAAGGAACACACAAACCTGCATCACCCATTGCTTTCTCCAATGCATCCATCATCCGTCCTATCCTGAACATAACTGTACTCATGAGCAATAAGCCTGCTTCAAGGCAGTTATGCTACCTGGTTCACTTTATCGTGTTTTCCCTATATTTCAATCATACACACGATATAGCTACGTTTAGGATTACCTGTCTGCAATGGGTTATGCAAGACAAAAAGAGAACATTCCCTAAGGAATATTCTCTACACATTGGCTACATGATCAACAACTATTCGATTGCGTCCTTCATTTTTCGCTTCGTACAAGGCCATATCAGCCCTATAAAATAAAGATTCAATACTGATCTGCTCATCCAGCCAGTTCCATTCAGCAATCCCGCAAGAAACTGTCACCTGAGGGTCGGTTTCATGCTGTACACGGTAACGTATTTTTTCTGCATATTCGAGCGCCTGCTGAACCCCCAGCTGCGGTAAATAAATGGCAAGCTCCTCGCCGCCCCATCTTGCACATACATCCTCATCGCGAGTCGCCGAACGAACGATATTGCTGACGCTTTTCAAAATCTCGTCACCCGTCTGATGCCCATGCGTATCATTCACCTGTTTGAATTGATCAATATCTACCAAAATAAGAGATCCACAGAAATCCTTTTCCTGATGTTGCTGAATGATTTGGTCCACATAGTGACGTACATACAGACCTGTTAACATATCCATATTAGCCAACCGCCGCACTTCAGCGTGCAGCATAGCATTGGTTACCGCCAATCCGATATGAGGGGCTAGCATTTGCAGCATTTTGTAATTATCGTAAGAGAAAGAGTGTGGAAGCTTGCTGGACAATAGTATAACCCCTTTAGGAGTACCGCTGGTCTTCATAGGTACAGCCATCAAAGACTGGGAGTCTGTCGCATCCATAAAATGAGAGGATATCTTTCCATCCTTTCTATAGTCCGACACAATCACTGGTTCTCCTGTTAAGCGTATCAGCCCAGCAAATCCATCTTCAAGAGGGTAACTTTCCAGTCTTAAGCTTTCCACATTACTCGACATGACTTTAAAACAGTTTCCATCCTGATCAAGCTGTACAATACAACAAAAGTCCGCCATGAACATTTTTAATAACTCCTGCACGGCAAATTCAAATATTTCATTTAACTTCAGGCTCTGATTCAAGCGCTGAACCAGTTCATTAATGAGACGCAATTCATGGATAAGTACATTCGATTGCTCAAGCAGCTTCGCATTTTCAAATGCAGTACCAGCCGTATCCGCCATCATGGCAATCAGCTCTACATCCACTTTTTTCATACTGTCCGCACCCGATGGAAGAATCATATGGAAAACACCGTATACACCCTGCTTGCCACGTAATGGGATGGCGATTTCAGTTATTTCATCTTGTGTACCGACAGGCTCGTTCACAGCCATTTGCCCTTTCATAAATGCACGGACGCATACATCTTCATCCCGTTCATGCAGCAGCAAAGGTTTGACCTGCGGATTGCGACTGTGTCGATCCTGACTCATGTACAAGGTGATATCTACATGGGGAAACAAATAGGCGATGCTCCCGAATACCTCATCCAGCACGCCTTCCACGTCAATTTTGTCATGCATCCGTTTTACAATCTGAAATAAAATAGAACGGCGTCTACCTTCACGATCGCTTCGATTCTGCATCCCAAGGATATCTTCCATAAATATGTACTCAAACTTCGAGTAAAAGCAGGATTTAAAATGTAAAGCAGCTACTAACAATGTGTCCTGATTTGAAACAGAATGTTGAGCAGGCCGTGTAAAACGAAGAGCGGCAAAGGGCTCCCTCTTATAATTACGGCATAGTATGGGAACCATATACACAAACGCAAGGCTTCCATCACGAAGTTTGCGCTGGCTCACTTCCACCTCTCTAGATATGCAACAACGTTCGACCAAATCCAAATCCTCGTCATCATCTTCTTCCCTACCAGCAACACGAACACCTATAAAATTAAAAACAGCAGTATACTCTTCGTTAATCCAGGATATACCATTGCTCTGCTGTAACCAACTCCGATATCCTTGGACAAGAAGCTGATTAATATAGGGGAAATCATAGGGTGTCATATCCATGTTCTGGAGCCAGGCAAAAGACGTATATCCTTTATCATCAAACAGCGGAGCACCGCTAGCCTGGACTGTTTTACTGTCAAGCATTTGCTGATCCGTTGTTGAAAATTCCGACATATTAAGGCGCTCCTTCACAGCAAAGTTAGCTGTACCAAGACAGCGGCTATACACCACTATAGCTCATAATATGATCTATTTTACTCTCAACTTTAGAAATTTGCATCCATTTTTCAGAAATTCGTCCCACTTTTTTAGTTCTAAAGCCCTATCGACAAATTTTGACGTTTTCATTCTTTTTCTCTTCTTGACATTGACCTACTCTTACATATAGTATATATTATTGAAAAAGACTGTACGGCAGAACTATCTACTGTGCGGATCTTAAATTTTGGGCGTAACAGTTTGTGTCACCCTCATCTTTTTTGTTGCTGACAGGACAGCGGCTGAACTTTTCTGTCAGTAGTGCGTCTTACCTTAATAGGTAGCGCCGAACAAATTGGAGCGCAAAGAGAGCCCCAACTCAAATTTTAATTATGAAGGAGTTAACTCTATAATGGCACGTTACACTGGTCCTAAATTTAAATTGAGCCGTCGTCTCGGTATTTCCCTGAGCGGCACAGGTAAAGAATTGAAACGCCCTTTCCCTCCGGGACAACATGGTGCAAACCAACGGAGAAAAATCAGCAACTACGGTATGCAGCTTCAAGAGAAACAAAAGCTGCGTCACATGTACGGCTTGGGTGAAAAACAATTCCGTACCCTGTTCAACAAAGCTCAACACATGCACGGTATCGCTGGTGAAAACTTTATGTTCTTGCTGGAAAGCCGTCTGGACAACCTTGTATTCCGTCTTGGCTTTGCTAATTCCCGTGCAGGCGCACGTCAATTGGTAGCTCACGGTCACGTTACTGTGAACGGTAAAAAAGTTGACATCGCTTCTTACCAAGTAAGCCCTGGCGACGTGATCGGTCTTCGTGAAAGAAGTCGTTCCCTGTCTTCCATCAAAGAAGCTTTGGAAAACCGCAACCACTTGGCAGCTTACCTGGAGTACAATGACGCAGCTCTGGAAGGTAAATTCATTCGTTTGCCTGAGCGTGGCGAATTGTCCCAAGATATCGATGAAAAACAAATCGTCGAATTCTACAACCGCTAATCCTTGCATTAGCACCAAAAAGCACCCGAATTTATTCGGGTGCTTTTTTATATTCTCTGTGCATCGAGCCTGAGGGTTTTTATTCAATGGGGATGTATACCTTCATACTCAAATGATCTGGATAGGAGGAATTCATCACGTCCGTAATTTCAAAATCAGGCCCCTCCCTCCGTTCAAAATTAGAATTAGGAAGCCATGTGCCATAGATAAAGTCTCGTATATTCTGAACCCGTCCATCTGAACCCGAAGCGTCAAACTCAGCATACTTCCCTGCTGGAATCTCCATATATATGAAACCCTCTGCCAGTTCTTTTGACTCTTTTTCAACTGCCTCGCCCACCACAAATGAAAATGCACCGTTGTCTTCAAATTGACAGGCAACCCCATATGACATTCCCGGTGCAATTTTGTTCGGGATACACATAAAATATTCATTTGCTCCAAAGTGTCCATAAAATCCTGGGATTTCTTTATAGTGCTGCTCATTATTCAGATTTGTTTTATATTCATATCCTACAATTTTGACCGTTTCGAGCTGCAATATCACCGGCTTATTCACATCCAAATCCCCCATCGTATTTTTTTGGTAATCCAGAAAATTGATTTTACTTTGCCCAGGAAGCTCAATATCACCGTTACGATACTTCCCAGGGGTGATCCCAAAATTCTTTTCAAAAGCGCGGGTAAAAGCCTCTTGTGAGTTGTACTGATACTCAATAGCAACGTCCAACACTTTTTGATTGGATTGTTTTAGCTGTTCAGCCGCCTCGGACAATCTTCTCCTTCTTATATATTGTTGAACCGTAAAACCCGAAATGGCCTGAAAAACCCGCTGGAAATGAAAAGCTGAAAAGCATGCCTGTGAAGCAATATCGGCAATTTTTAGATCCTCCCGGAGATTCAATTCAATAAACTCAATCGCACACTGAATTCGTTTAAAGTAGTCCATATAATCCTTCCCCGCACTTGTAATTGTTTTGGTTATCGATCCTACACCGAAATTGTGCAACCCACGTTTTCATTATGTATAACTCTTTACCTACATGTTTGATTATTTGTGCTAAGTTTACCATGACTTTTCACTTTGCAGAAATAAAAAAGCAGCGCTGAGATCGATACAATCTCAGCGCTGCTTTTGAATATATTTTCATTATCCAAGCTTGATTTTAGCAAATTTCCGTTTACCTACCTGCACAATGTCGCCTTCCTTCGGCGTGTATGCTTCGTTCACATCCGTCCATTTCTCTTCGTTAATTTTGACCGAACCCTGCTGAATACTGCGCTTGGCTTCACCGTTAGATGCTGCAAAGCCCAGATGAGTCAGCAACTGGATCACACGAATGCCACCTTCTTCTAACTGATCAGCCGTCAAGGTGAACTCTTCAATATCGTCAGGCAGCGCACGTTGCTGGAATACGGTCACAAAATGCTGCTTCGCTGCTTCCTCTGCTTCTTCACCATGGTACATGCGCACTAACGTTCCAGCCAGCTTCATTTTGGCATCACGTGGATGCACTGAGCCGTCCTTAACACCTTTCGCCAGCTCTGACAGCTCCTCGTTGTTGATATCCGTTGCAAGCTCAAAATATTTCAGCATCAGCTCGTCAGGAACGGACATGGACTTCCCGTATATTTCGTTCGGCTCCTCATCAACACCAATGTAGTTCCCCAAACTTTTGCTCATCTTCTGGACGCCATCCAGCCCTTCAAGCAATGGTAATGTAATCGTAGCCTGCGGCTCAACTCCGTATTCTTTTTGCAGGGTTCTGCCCATTAGCAGATTAAACTTCTGATCCGTCCCCCCCAATTCAATATCGCTTTGGAGAGCCACGGAATCCATGCCCTGCATCAGCGGGTAAAAGAACTCATGGATGCTGATCGGCAATCCGTTTTGGTACCTCTTTGTAAAATCATCCCGTTCCAACATACGGGCAACCGTTACTTTGGCCGACAGGGTTACTACATCAGCAAAAGACATTGGCCCTAACCATTCGGAATTGTAGAATACCTTTGTTTTTTCAGGATCGAGAATTTTAAAAATTTGTTCCTTGTACGTTTGAGCATTACGCTGTACATCTTCCTCAGTCAGTTGCTTACGAGTCTCCGATTTACCTGTCGGATCACCAATTCTGCCTGTAAAATCTCCGATAATCAGTTGCACTTGATGGCCTAATTCCTGGAACTGGCGCAGTTTGTGCATAACAACCGTATGTCCGATGTGAATGTCAGGCGCAGATGGATCAAGACCCAGCTTAATTTTGAGTGGCTCGCCGCTAACGACTGATTTGATAACCTTACGCTTCAGCTCATCCTCCGGTACAATTTCCGCCACACCCCGCTGTATCACCTCTAACTGTCGCTCGACCTCTACCTGTTGCTCCGGCTTCAATTCTTCCCACTTCATGCTGTATACCTCCCATTTTTCATCCAAAATATTACATATTAGACAAACCAAAAAGCCCCTTTCATCCCAAGGGACGAGAAGGAGCTGCTCGCGTTACCACCCTAATTAAAGAAACGCATGTCAAAGACAGACATTTCTTTCACTTCATTCCTATAACGGGCCTACACCCGGTACTGGATTACTATGGCAGCTTCGCAAATCTGCAAATGCTTTCCATTCATCCAGACAGCTCCAGACGGTAATTCAAAGGAGGGACGCTACCGATTCACACCACCCATCGGCTCTCTGTACAACGTGAATCCGCCTTCTACTGAAGTCTTTCTCTGCTTTTCACGATATTTACTTTGACCTATTTATAACACACTGCTTTTATGTAGTCAACGACACCAAAAGACAGGCTTTTTAGCATATGGGTTCATTTTGTAATTTTATGCTATAATAATGGCTGTTATAAAGGAGGAAGACTTAATGGTTGAAGAAAAAAACAATGTATCAGCGCCAAAGCCTTCCCGCTTGAGGACAACCATGCGAAGGCTCGGCCGTGTCATAAAGTGGGTCATCATCATCGGTTTTATGGGGGCACTATTTGCAGGGGGGGCCGCCGCTGGCTATGTTGCTTCTATTGTAAAAAGCGAACCCGTGCGTTCCAGATCCATGATCCTACAGGAAGTAGATAAGAATGCAATCACAGGCTTCGCTTATTTCAATGATGGCTCTCCCATCGGACAACTTCGGACAGAAGAAGATCGAAGACCTGTCACGTTTAAGGAGATTCCACAACTCGTCATTGACGCAGTCATTGCCATTGAAGATAATCATTTTTACGAGCATAAAGGTGTCGATCTGTCGGGAACGCTGCGTGCTGTGAAGCAAAAGGCGCTGCATGAATCCGTACAAACCGGGGGTAGTACCCTCACCCAGCAGCTTGCGCGTCGTGTCTTTCTAAATCTCGATCGCACGGATGACCGCAAGGTCAAAGAAATTTTGCTGTCTCTGCGCCTTGAGCGCTTCCTAAGCAAGCAACAAATTATTACGGCCTATCTCAATAAAGTACCTTTTGGTAATGGTTCAAGCGGTTACAACGTCTTTGGCATTAAAGCAGCGGCCAAAGGTATCTTTAATGAGAATGATCTGAACGAGCTTAATATAGCCCAGGCTGCCTATCTAGCAGGTTTGCCACAGCTTCCTTCTTCTTATTCTGCTTTCAACGGTAAGGGTGAGTTTAATGAAGCTGGCTTTAAAAGAGCCATCAACCGCCAGCACCTGGTACTCAGTCGAATGCTGGAGGAGAACAAAATCAATAAAGCACAGTATGATGAAGCGATGGCTTTTGATATTAAAAAATCTCTCGCACCACGCACTGTTAAAGCTTATAACACCTATCCATACCTTATGATGGAAACAGAACGACAAGCTGCGCAGGCACTCATGTCTGTCACCAATCCGGGTCAAGCAGCTAATGCCAGTGCAGATACCAAGACCAAGGATGATAACGATTTACTCAAAGAAGCCGAACAGCAGCTTCGCACAGGCGGTTATATGGTGTACACCACCATTGATAAGAGCGTATACAAATCTATGCGTCAAATTGCAGAAAATAAAGACAACTTCTCTGCCACTAGTAAAACCAAGGGTGACGAACAAGCAGCGGCAATTCTGATTCAGCATAAAACAGGCGCCATTCTTGGAATGATGGAAGGTCGGGACTTCCAAAAGGAGCAGATGAATTATGCCACCCAGATGGTACGTCAGCCGGGTTCGGCAATGAAACCGATTGCTGCCTATCTCCCTGCATTGGACAGCGGTCTTGTGCAGCCTGGTAGTATCGTGGATGATGCCCCTATTATTTTGAAAGATGGCAGTAATGGATATCACATTCCGAAAAATTCTAACAACCGCTATCAAGGATTGGTCACGGCGCGTTATGCACTGAATCAATCGCTAAATACGATAGCACTCAAGCTGTTTAACGAAAAAGTAGGGATTAGCAATGCTTGGGCTTTTGCTAAAAAACTGGGTATCACCACCTTGGAATCTAGTGATAACAACGCCCAAACGGGTGTACTTGGCGGCTTAGCCCACGGGGTGACCGTCGAGGAACTCACGAATGCATATGGAGCCATTCCAAATGGCGGTGTGTTTAATGATGCCTATATGATCGAAAAGATTGTGGATTCGCAAGGCAATATTGTATATAAGCATCAGCCTAATCCTGTGCAGGCCTTCTCACCGCAAACCGCCTACCTGATGACAGATATGTTGCGTACAGCCGTGTCGGAAGGCACAGGCAGACTGGTGAGGCGGAACTTTGATCAATCCGGTAAGATTCCGATTGCCGGCAAGACAGGCACTACGCAATCCTACACTGATGTTTGGTTCGAGGGCTTTACGCCTGACGTCACACTGGGTGTATGGGTTGGTTACAAGCAACCTGTCAATAAGCTTGAAACGAAAGTCCAAAAAGAGCGGGCTCGCCGCTTATGGGCTCTGATCATGAATGAAGTAACAGCTAAAGATGCTCAGCTGTTCCAAACGGACAGCTTCAAGAGACCTGACGGCATTGTAAGCCGTACAGCATCCGCGTATGGTTCGGACATTTATAACAGTAAGTATCCACCTAAAAACAGTGAAAATGGTGTGAGCCGTGCGAAATATATTACCTACCAAGGTGTGAATTATATTCCACGCGATGGTACACCGGATGATATGTTATATGAACGGACCGTTAGGAAACGGGAAAAGTCAATCTCAGAATTGATTAAAGAGCTTCAGCAAGCCTTTAAGGTGATGAGACGACATAACTCGTTGTCCTATTATCTGCCTCAGGATGCAGATAAGGAAGCTCCTACTCAGATTGATCCACGCAAGGACGATGGAGCAGCCCCTAACGCTCCATCTAGCGTCAACGTAAGCTATAGTGACGGTAAAGCCATAATCAGCTTTAGCCCAAGCGGAAACAGCGACGTCGTAGGATACCGTCTGTATCGTTCTACAGATGGGGGTAGCTTCCAACGGCTTGGCAAGGTCGTTATGGCTGACGGCTCCAAGGTGTTTTCTGACAGCCCTGGAGGCAGCAGCTCCAGCTACTACGTGACTGCCGTTGATGTGGGCGGTCATGAGTCCGGGCCAAGCACGAAAGCAAGCGCAGCACCTGTGGTGCCACCTGCAGATTCTGAGTCTCCAAACGTTCCGGGCGAGGGAGATGGAACAGGTGCGCAGCCTACAGAGGTTCCTACTGCCCCTGGACAGCCTCAAGCTAAAGCCGCTGGCTCATCCGTAGCGCTCCAATGGAGCGCAGGTAAGTCTGCGGACGCTATTACAGGCTATAACGTGTATTACAGCGAAAACGGTGCGGAGCCTTTTACAAACATAGGCTCTACCGCATCTACCAGCTTTGAATATAAGTCGGGGAAAAAGCCAAAAGGCTGGTTTCGTGTCACTTCCATGAATGCCATGGGGGAATCGGCTCCTTCCGGAGCCGTCCGTCCATAACTGAAGACAAAAGCAGAAAGTGATAGGTTGGGTGAAGATGAGATTCGCCCTAACAAAAAGGGAGTTCCCTTAGCCATTAAGGCTTTGGAG
Source organism: Paenibacillus sp. FSL H8-0168 (assembly GCF_038592955.1). NCBI lineage: Bacteria > Bacillati > Bacillota > Bacilli > Caryophanales > Paenibacillaceae > Paenibacillus > Paenibacillus sp. FSL H8-0168. The sequence goes on from NZ_CP151948.1 coordinate 3,617,422, forward strand.
ACTCCCTTTTTTAATTCTAATATGCAGAGCACTTCAATCCTCTATGGTGGATAAGTCACCTGCAGGAAGGTTAAGCTCCCAGGCTTTCAACACGCGTCTCATAATTTTACCGGAACGGGTTTTGGGTAACCTTTCCTTAAACTCAATTTCGCGTGGAGCAGCATGAGCAGACAGCCCTTCCTTAACGAAGCGATAGATGTCCTGCTTTAAAGCTTCAGACGGTGCATAGCCTTCACGCAGTGCAACAAAAGCTTTGATAATCTCTCCCCGCACGGTATCTGGTTTTCCAATAACTCCGGCTTCCGCTACAGCAGGATGCTCCAGAAGCTTGCTCTCCACCTCAAAAGGGCCGATTCGTTCCCCGGAGGAGTTAATGACATCATCAATCCTACCCTGAAACCAGAAATATCCGTCCTCATCCATGTAAGCTGAATCACCCGATACATACCAACCGGGAAAGCGGAAATATTCCTGAAACTTGTTCGGATTGTTCCATATACGATTCATCATGGATGGCCATGGTGTACGGATCGCCAAGTGGCCCATCCGGTTAGGAGGCAACACCTGCCCTCTGTCGTCCAAAATAGCAGCCTGGATACCTGGGAGTGGCTTTCCCATCGAACCCGGCTTAATCGGCAGCTCAGGGTAATTACAGATCAACTGTGCTCCTGTTTCTGTCATCCACCAAGTATCATGAATGCGTTGTGTATACACTTGCCATCCCCATCGCACCACTTCTGGATTCAGCGGTTCCCCAACGGATAAAACATGCCGCAGACTGCTAAGATCATATTTGGAAACAACCTGCTCCCCTGCGCTCATCAGCATCCGAAACGCTGTAGGAGCACTATACCATATGGTCACTTCGTGACGCTCAATCGTGCGGTACCAGTCTTCCGGGCTGAAACGCCCCCCACGAATGACATTCGTCGCTCCATTTAGCCATGGAGCAAAAATACCGTATGATGTTCCCGTGACCCAGCCAGGATCAGCAGTACACCAATACACATCATCTTCTCGCAAATCCAGCACCATTTTCCCAGTATAGTAATGCTGAATCATTGCATTTTGCACATGATACACGCCTTTGGGCTTGCCTGTTGAGCCTGATGTATAGTGAATAATTAATCCATCTTCACGATTCAACCATTCTGGCTCAAGTTCCTCTGAGGATGTGAGCATTTCTGTCTCAAAATCGATAATTCCCTGCTCGCGTTCATCCATATCACCAACCACAAAAATATGTCGCAGCTCAGGAAGCTCCTCACGTTTTACCCGTGACAGAAGCGCAGGTGTGGTCACTAATGCTACTGCCCCACTATCCTCCAATCGATCCTTAACCGCAGTTTCCATAAACGCCTCAAACAATGGACCGACAACAGCCCCTACCTTTAGAACACCAAGTAAACTAATAACCAGCTCGGGTGAACGCGGCATGAAAATAAACACCCGCTCCCCTTTACCAATACCGTATTTGCGAAGCACATTTCCGAACCTGTTAGAGCTAGCACGAAGCTGAGAGAAGGTGTAGGTTTCATGACGGTTTGCGTCACAATACAATAGTGCCGCTTTCTCCCCTCGTCCTTCCTGTACATGTCGATCAATGGCTTCATGTGCCATATTTACCTTGCCTGTTTCATACCACGTAAAATGACGCTCTGCATCTTCCCACTGAAAGTTGTTGTAAGCTTGTTCATACGGGCCCATGTTGGATGTGGGAACTACAGTCTGGAGTTCTTCAAACTTCATACGTTCAGCCTCCTCACAATAGATTAATGAGAATCACACAGGACAAGATAACGCTTACAAAATCAATAAAGCAGATGAAGTCCTTTGGTTTACTGATTGATTTAAATTGTGAACATTTTATGTCTAAAACAGTATATCATAGGTCAGGATGTGACGACCATCCTTTTCATTTAATTGTTTTTTTGCTATAAGTAGGGGATATGAGGAACGAGCTTATGGCGAACAAGGAGGGCGTACGCATGCAGCATTTAAAACTGTACCACTTGGATACGCTGGATCATAACGGACAAACAATCTATGTAGAAGGCCCCGTATCCGCGGATCAACTGCGTTCATTTCAAATGCACAAGCAATTAGATGCCTTTCGCAAACCAAAGGAACAGTTCGATGCATTAGTGGATATTTCGGAACTGCCAGAAGGCAGAATTATCATTGCCCACAACGGGGAAACTCTCCTGGGATATGTTACTTTTCATTACCCAGATGAGATGGAGCGCTGGTCGGAAGCTGGCATGAAGGATTTACTGGAACTTGGAGCTGTTGAGGTAGCCGATGACTATCGTGGTCTGGGCCTGGGTAGCCGAATGATACGGATTGCCTTTGAGGACGGCCAGCTTGAATCCTATATTATTTTTACGACCGAATACTATTGGCATTGGGATTTAAAAGGCAGCGGTCTCTCCGTATGGGAATACCGCCGCATGATGGAACGTCTGATGAAAACTGTAGATATGGTCTGGTACGCCACGGATGATCCTGAAATATGCTCACATCCTGCTAACTGTCTGATGGTACGAATGGGAAAGGATGTGCCCCTTGCATCACAGGAGCAGTTTGACCATATCCGGTTTGTCCGAAGATTCATGTATTAAAAAATTATACCATTAGCCCAAATGCTTGAGCATGAACTCCACAATACGATGCGAACGATGTGAAGCTTCTACCGTAAATTCAGCATAATTAACGTGAGCCGATCCATCAGCCTTATCTGACATAGACCGTAGGACAACATAAGGCACAGCGTTCATATGAGCTGTCTGAGCCACAGCTGCACCTTCCATTTCGGTACAAGCACCGTCCATTTCCTGATGCAATGCAGTCACTAACTCACGACTTGCAACAAATTGATCGCCAGAAAGTACCTTGCCGACAATATAACGATCGCCAAACGATTTGCAGGCTTGCTCAGCTAGACTTACAAGCTCGGGATCAGCCACAAACTCTGAGGTGTCCTGATAAGGAATGACTCCTCTGGCATAACCCAAAGGCGTTACATCCATATCATGCTGCATACATGTTGATGAGATGACAATATCCCCAATGTTTAAATCGGGATGAACGGCCCCTGCCACTCCCGTAAATATAATCTGTTCCACACCAAAATGATCAATCAGGATTTGTGTTGTTACTGCAGCATTAACCTTGCCTACACCGGATTTGCAGACAACGACTCTTTGCCCGTGAATGATTCCTGTAGTGTACGTGATTCCAGCCTTGACCGTCTTGCTTGCTTCCGTCATCGCTGCCAGCAGCAATTCAATTTCTTCATCCATAGCACCCATTAATCCGTAAAGTCGGCTCATTACGCATCCCTCTATTCTTGGTTTGATGATGATGTCCATAAGAAGCTTTATATCCGCGAAAAAAGCTCCATCAAAGGAGCTTTCATCGAAGGTATATCCTATTCAGCACTGCGTCTAGTCTAAATAATTAACTGACAACCGCAAAATAGTTTCATGCGGCAAAATAACGCGAGGGTTCTCCACGTTTTCCTTTTTCATCAGCTTGGTCAGCAAACGCATCGCTACTGCACCCAAATCGTACATCGGTTGCGCGACGGTTGTCAGCTGAGGACGAACCATAGAGGCCATACGAATATTGTCGACACTGATTACCGAAAAATCATCAGGAACTTTCAATCCCTCATCCTGAATACTGTGGATCGCACCAATTGCCATTTCATCCGTAGCAGCAAAAATCGCACTTGGCTTCTTCTTTAGGCCGAGAAAATATTTCATTGCTTCGACACCGGATTCATAACGGTAGTTCCCGATTCGCACGAGATCCTCCTGATAATCAATTCCGGCTGTTTCCAGTGCTCTCTTGTAACCTTGGAAACGTGCATAGCCGTTTGCAGGGTCTTGAAGCGTACCACTGATCATTGCGATTTGACGGTGTCCATGGCGGATCAACGTGTTTACTGCATCATAAGCAGCGGCTTCATGGTCGATATCGACCGAAGGATAGCTTCCTTTTTCATCACTCGTTGCACATAGAACAATAGGGACCGCAGCTGTATGGAACGCCTGAATATGCTCGTCCGTTACTGTACCCCCCATGAACAGAAGACCATCCACTTGCTTTTCAAGCAATGTGTTGATGACACGAATCTCTTTTTCTTTTCTTTTGTCGGCATTACACAAAATAATATTATAGTGATACATATTCGCTATATCCTCAATACCGCGCGCAATTTCTGCAAAAATTGAGTTCGATATATCCGGTATAACCACGCCGACGGTCGTTGTCTTCTTGCTGGCCAGACCTCTAGCGACCGCATTTGGACGATATCCCAATTGTTCAATCGCTTCGTACACTTTCTTGCGGGTCTGAGGTTTCACATTAGGATTATTGTTAACTACGCGGGACACTGTGGCCATTGAGACGCCAGCTTCGCGAGCTACATCATAGATCGTTACCGTCACATTCCTTCTCTCCATTGCCAATAAATTTTCAACCGAATCCTAGATCAACTAATTAGAACCATGATACGACAAAATACTACTTTATGCAACGACAGCACACATTCTATCTATGTGAGATGATCGTGGAGTGCACGGGCTGTAATATTCGAATGGGATGTATGCCAAACAGCCTCTCCGTCCTTGATTAAAATGGCCTGCGGGGATTCATGCTTCACCTGAAGCCTGTCCGCGGTTTCATTGGACACCGGCCGATCTTCTACTACATAAATGATACCGTATTCAATATTTTCGTTGGGAGCGCCATGCAAATAGGACTCCACTTCCTGATATGCGCCTGCACTTATCGGACAACGTGTGCTATGTTTAAAGAGAAGCAACGGCTTGTCTGATGACGCTTCCAGAGCCGTATTTAATTGTTGAACAGTAGTCATTTTTGTCATCGTCGCCATTGGATATACATTCCTTTCTGTGTCTTGTCGTATGGCCTATTCTCATCGTAACAAAAAGAACATGTAAAATCCAATGGTGACCATGAAAATTTTCATATTTTTTAGTTTTTTGTATTCGTAAATACCGATTTACTGGTAAAACCGGATAATTGAACCAATTTTTTCTCTACATCATTCATCCAATCTTCGTCTCCCAGACTTCTCGCATATCGATAAAGATCCAATAAGAGATTAATTCGAAGCTCCATCCGCTCCTCCAAAGCAGATTGCCAATCCACATTGGGATTGTCCGCTTCCTCCAGTACAAGCTTGCGAATGATTTCTGCCAGTTCATTGTTGCGAGCAAAAGATATTCTCCGTGCCGTAGGTTTGCTCCCTAGACTTTGTAATAGTGCCTTAATGTCTTTCGTCACATGCTGCAAAACCTCACTGGAAAAACATGACGAGCATGAGAATACAGGGACGTGCAAAATTTCAACCTTGCCCGCATAGATTACCTTTCGCAGTTCCAGCCCCATCGGTTTGCCACATTGACATTGCTTATGCATTTAACCACCTCATTACGTAGGATCAAACTATACGAGGACCTCGTCAGAATCCAAATATATCTATCTACTAGTCTAATAAATATTTGTTAACTCCATTAAATCTATCATACCTTAGTTTTATTTCGACTTTGGGACCTCAAATCCTTCCACAGATTGCAGCTATGAACAAATTACCAAAGCTTTGGCGGGTCAGAAAATGACGACAATTGCTGTCAAAAAGCAGACTACTAACATAAGAATCTGCGAAGGAATGGACTTTGGGCGTTCTTTTTCTTAAGATGTAAAAGTACAGATTACAAAACAGAGGTGTCATCATGTGACGCACGAAAGGATGGTTGGATGTCAAGACTTGCCGGAAAAAAGGTTATCGCCCTAGTGGATGAGGAATTCGAGGATCTGGAGCTGTGGTATCCGATTTACCGTGTTCGTGAAGAAGGCGCAGAAGTGCATTTAGGCGGTGCGGAAAAGGGTAAAAAATATATTGGAAAATATGGCGTACCTGCTGAAGCGGAATATGCCTTTGAGGAACTGAATAGCAGTGATTATGACGGGATTCTCGTCCCTGGCGGTTGGGCACCTGATAAACTGCGCCGCTATCCCAAAGTAATTCAACTCGTACAGGAGTTTCATGCTGCTCATAAGCCAATTGGACAAATCTGCCATGCAGGCTGGGTACTGATCTCTGCTAAAATTTTGGATGGTGTTACGGTAACCTCCACACCAGGTATTCGTGATGATATGGAGAATGCAGGAGCTATTTGGAAGGATGAGGCAGTTGTAACGGATGGACATATTGTATCTGCTCGTCGGCCGCCTGATCTTCCACCTTACGGAAAAGCATTCTGCGATTTGTTAGCAGATAACACCCGGAAATAAGAGAATAAGTCCTGACACTCAGGGCTTGAATAACCCAATCTAATGGAATGAGGATAATTGCTAATTATGAATTTTCCATAATCACAAGAGGTTGTCAACAAGATGAAAAAAAGAACCTTCAAAACCATGAATAAAGTGGTGTTGAAGGTTCTTTTTCATCTAAACCATGCTACGCCATTAAGGTTTGCTACGACAAACCTAACAGTACGGAGTTCGGTTCCTCCTGAAGATGTATACGGACATTAGATATTACTGCCGTCCAGGCCCGGCCGGAGTGCAGCTGACATTAGCTGCGGTGAGCTTGTCTTCGATCGCTGCACCAGTGGACATGCCAAAGCAAACCTGAGCGACTGTCTTTGCCTCAGATGCAGTCGTATTCAGCACACGATGTTTGACCCGCAATAAAGATTGGGGAGACATGCTGAGTTGATGTATACCCAGTTCCAGCCAAAGAGGAACGGACCGTTCATCTCCAGCCATCTCACCACATACACTCACATCAATTCCTGCTTGATGTGCCGCTTGTGCAGTCATGCGCAACATTCGAAGTACAGCTGGATGGTATGGATGGTACATATGTGCAATCTGCTCATTCATACGATCTACAGCCAGCACATACTGAACCAGATCATTCGTTCCGATACTAAAAAAATCTGTTTCAGCTGCCAATAGATCAGCGATCATCGCTGCTGCCGGTACCTCAATCATGATTCCACGCTGAATGTTCGGATTATAGGCAAGCCCTCTTGCATCCAAATCCGCCATAGCCTCCTTCAAAAGAGCATCTGCCTGGCGGACCTCCTCCACGGATGAGATCATCGGATACATTACCTTGATATTTCCCGTTGCACTGGCTCGCAAAATTGCAGTCAACTGGGTTTTAAATAATTCCTTCCAATCCAGACTGATCCGTATAGCACGGTAACCTAGAAAAGGATTTTCTTCCTCTGGTAGTTGAAGATAATCCAACGGCTTATCTCCACCGATATCCAATGTACGGATGACTACAGAGTGGTTTCCTGCCTTTTCCGCTATCAGCCGATATACTTCATACTGCTCCTCTTCATCTGGAGCAGATTTGCGATCCATGTATAAAAACTCCGTGCGGAACAGTCCCACACCTTGAGCGCCATGCTTCAAAGCTGCCTCCAGCTCTTTAATCGAACTAATATTGGCCGCCAGCCTCAGGGTGGTTCCATCCTTGGTCACGGCATCTACAGAAGCAAGTACCTGAAGCTGCTCTTTTCTGCGTCGCTGCTCGTCACGCAAAATTTTATAATGATCAGTTACCGTTTTTTCCGGATTCACATAAACTTTGCCCAGGTCTCCGTCCACAACCATCATATCTCCCGTTTGAACGGGCAAATTCAGATTGCTCTCCAGTCCTGAAACGAGTGGAATACCAAGTGCGCGGGCCATGATCGCAGAATGTGATGTTTTACCACCATTCATAGTTACAATCCCTAAAACATAGCTAGGATTCAAGTGTGCCGATTGGGAGGGTGAGAGCTCCTTGGCTACCAGAATATAGGGCTGTGTATCCTTGGGAAGAGTCACTTCCGGTGCACCCAGCAAATGCTTGAGCAGCCGGTTTCCCACATCTTTGATATCGATTGCCCGCTCCTTCATATATTCATCATCCAGTAAATCAAACATTGTTACAAAATGATCAATGGCTTCCTTCACGGCCACCTCAGCCGCCTTATACTGACGCTCAATAATTCCGCGAATTTCATTCATGAATTCTGGATCTTCCAATATCGCAAGATGAGCATCAAAAATGCTGGATTCCTCCGGCCCCACCATCTCTCGAAACTCATCCTTAATAAACTGGATCTCACTTTTGGATGTGCGTATCCCTTCATACAACCGTTCAAATTCCTTTGCAAGATCTACCGCATCCATTTTTTGATCAGGTAAATCCCACTCCCAGCTCGGCAGGACAAATGCCTTCCCGATTGCCACACCTGCTGCGGCGCCGATGCCTTCTATCATGTTTCTACCCCTCCAACATTCCTGTCATGCAGCACAACGGACATTACCGAGGCCTGACCTTTTTTCACTGTTTTAAACGGAGCAAAGCTCCACGACTTGACGCGATCCGGATTCGTGATGACCATAGGAGTCACCAGCGATGGAGCTTGCTCTCGCAGCGCCTGCAAATCAAATTTGATCAGCAATTGCCCCGGTTCCACCGTATCGCCTGCTTCTACCATAGCAGTAAAATTCCCTTTTAGCTGTGAAGTATCAATCCCGATGTGAAGTAGAACTTCAAGTCCCTCTCGTGTGGAGATGCCTAAAGCGTGCATAGTCGGATACAAGTGCATCACAGTACCATACACCGGAGAAACAAGTTCACCGCGTTCAGGAACAAAAGCAACACCGTCCCCAACCAGCTTCGTCGCAAAAATTTTGTCAGGCACTTCATGAATCGGTAGCATTTTTCCATGTACAGGAGCGTTGAACAAAATTTGAGGGAGATCACGCTCCATCAGCTTCGCGATTTCCTCACGAATCAGTTCTGAATACGTTCCGAATACAACCTGCAAATTACCCCCACCCAGATTGATAAGCCCGGCCGATCCCAAAGCCTTCATCGCTCCGGTATCAATCAGCCTGTCATTGTGGACGGTCAGCCGCAAACGTGTGATGCAGGCCTCTACCTGCACAATATTTTCCTTCCCGCCAAGTGCTTCCAAAATAAGCGGAGCACTATAAGGAATATTGCCGGCCCAATCCTCCAGAACCGAACCTTCCTCGCGCCCAGGAGTTGGAATACGGAACCGCCGGATAGCCCATCGAAACAGTACATAATACACAAGCCCGTACGCCACCCCCACTGGAATTAACAACCAGGCGTTATGTGAGAGATGAAAATTAAGGACATAATCTATAAAACCCGCCGAATAGGAAAATCCGTGATGAATATCCAGCTCAAAGGTAAGCCACATGGCCAGCCCAGACATAACTGCATGAACGAGGAATAAATAAGGAGCAGCAAACAAAAATGCAAACTCAATCTGTTCCGACACTCCAGTAAAAAAGCAAACAAGCGCAGCTGTCAAAAATGTTTTTTGCACCTTTGGCTTCAAATCTTCACGCGCTTCCTGAATGATCGCTAGCGCAATGGCAGGGATGGCAAACATCATAATGGGGAACAACCCGGACATGAAATAGCCCGCTGTCGGATCGCCAGCAAAAAACCGGGGTAAATCGCCCTGCACAACGTTGCCAGACGGCGTTTTATATGTACCCAGTTGAAACCAAAAAATATTATTAAGCAGATGGTGCAGACCAAAGGCCGCCAGCAACCGGTATAGAATACCGTAGATAAACAGTCCAAAGCCGCCCAAGCTTGATTCCAGACCTACTATAAATTGCAGCCCTCTCTGTATGAGTGGGGCAATAATTAGCATGAGTCCTGCAAACACAGCCGAGAAGAGGCCAATAAGCAGCAGAACAAATCGGGTACCTCCAAAAAATTGAAACACCTCGGGCAATTTGATGCTTTTGAAGCGATTATAGGCCACCCCTGAAATGACCCCCAAAATGATACCAATGAGCGTCGCCGGTTGAATGAGTCCGTTTCCAAATCTCAATGTGACCTGATCGTATATAGCCATACCAGCCAATGCTGCCAGTCCCGCCTGACCTGCCTGATTCGACATACCCAGGGCAACACCAACCGCAAATAAATATGGCAAAAAATAAAAAATCCCGTGTCCAGCCGCATTTGCCATATCAGACACCATAGGGAATCCCCATGTGGACCAAGGAAGGCTGCCGAGACTTAGCAATATTGCAGCGGCTGGTAGCACCATCGTCGGGAGCATGACAGCACGACCGAGCTGTTGTAAGGATCCGAGCCAATTCATGGCATTCCTCTCCTTTCTATCCCTGATGGTAAGCCGAATAAATACTTTTGTCAAAGCAATGATTCCATCTGCCAAAATATTTATTTACGCTACTACAGGTCAAAAAATTTATCATCACAACAGATAACACTATGAATCCGTTTAGAGCAATTTCATCATCAAGACATACATACATTATATGGATTCCTGAAAGTATAATATACTGTACCATATTCCTCGTTTCGCACCAAAAACCTTCAACCCTGTGAAGCAAGGGAAGAAGGTTTTTATTCATCTGCGTATAGCACAGATCACTGATCCATGTTTATCCTTTACGTACAGCTTGGGTCACTGAGTCCTCCACCTTAATGCAACGATCCATAATAACCGTCATTCCATGCTCCTGCGCAATGTCAGCGGCTTCCTGGCTTATAATTCCCTGTTGAAGCCACAAAATCTTAGCTCCAATAGCAGCTGCTTCACGCGCAACCTCTGCACAGTATTCACTGCGGCGGAATACATTGACCAGCTCCACAGGCTCAGGTACTTCAGCAAGACTGGCATAACAAGTCTCCCCAAGAATCGTTTGCCCTGCCGCCGCAGGGTTAACTGGAATAATCCGGTATCTCCGCTTCTGCATGGCATAAGAAACCATGTATGAGGTACGGTCCGATTTATCAGACAAACCAACAACCGCAATATTGCCTACTTGTTCCAAAATGCTTTTAATCTCTTCTCTCGACGGATTTTCAAAAGCCATTCTGTTCCCTCCTATTCGCATCTTCGTTTGTTTTTATTTTACCCATTCTACAGAAGCACCAAGCGTCGTTAAATGGTCAAAGTACTGCGGATACGATTTGGCGACATGATGTGCATCCTTAATCACTAACGGCTTCTGTGCGCGCAAACCAACAATCGTCAAGGCCATAATAACACGGTGATCAAAGTGCGCGTTAATTTCCACGCCACCTTCGACACCCTCCGGTCTGCCATGTACGATAATTTCCGTTTGACGTTCTTCTACCCGAGCTCCAGCCTTGGTCAGCTCATTCAAATAATCGGTAATGCGGTCACATTCCTTATACCGTAAATTCTCCACGTTATAAAAACGGGACGTGCCTTCAGCAAATACAGCCGCAGCCACCATTGCAAGCACAGCGTCTGTTGCAGCATCACCGTCAAACTCAACAGCTTTCAATCGGCCATTGCCCTTAACAACGACGGTATCGTTCTCATGTGTCAGTGGCACTTCCATCATACGCAGCACATCTACAATAGCGCGTTCTCCCTGTTTGCTCTGCTCTTTAAGACGATGGATGGTAACATCGGAATTCGTTACTGCAGCAGCCGCCAGCACCGCTGCACTCCCTGGATAGTCTCCCTGTACAGTATACGTACGTGGCTGGTAGGATTGCCGCCCCGGGACACGGAAAGACATGTAATCATCGCTTGCATGAATGATAATACCAGCCTCTTGCAATACCTCCAGAGTCTGCCCAATGACCACCTTAGATTTCAAATCATGCAGCACTTCGATTTCACTGTCTTCCTCCAGTAAAGGCGTAAGGAATAGCAGGGCGCTCAAATATTGTGAGCTAACCGAGCCGGACACCTGAATTTTACCGCCCTTCGCCTGACCACCCTGAATACGAATTGGCAACTTACCTTCACGATGATCTACTTTCACGCCCAGTTGCCCCAGTGCATCGATTAAATCATCATGTGGTCTCTTGCCCAATGAGTCGGGATATGTATTAACAAATGTAACATCCGGACATAGAGATGCAATACCCATCAAAAAACGGAGCACCGCTCCTGCGTTTCCCACATTCAATTCCTTCACAGCTTGAGGATGGCTACCAAAACCTGTAATCACTATTTTTTCATCATCCTCTTCCAGTACTGCACCCAGATCGGCGATACAACGACGCATAGCATCACTGTCTTCACTATGGGCTGGATAATAAATGGTACTTTGTCCTTCAGCAAGTGCCGCAGTGAGCAGATAACGAGTAGTGTAGTTTTTGGAGGACAGGGCCCCAATCTCTCCTTGCAAGGAAGGGGTAGGTCTAACGATAACATCCATAATGTACATGCTCCTTTTCGGTTCAAACCATCCTATTTTACGTTAATTATACAAGTTGTAGCATTCATTTCTCCACCCAAAAAATAAGAAATATTAATCTAAGTCCCCCAAGTTGAATTCCGTCGGTTAATTAATCTTTATCTGCCTTTAGGATTAAGCCGATTGACAGCCTAGAGATAGCTTAGCTATCATACATAGAGTGTGTGTGACATTTTGCACACGTCAAAAACATACGTAGCACCCAATATATATCAGAAAAGAGGTCCGGCCATGACGCAAATCGCCCTGATTGAACCTTCTGAGTTGCGCGCACGTCTGCAAGCAGGAGAGCAATTGCAATTAATCGACGTCCGCGAAGCGGAAGAAGTAGCGGAAGGCATGATTGAAGGTGCCAAGCACATTCCGCTCGGACAGCTTCCGGGTCGTCTTGAAGAAATTGAACGCACCGGTGAAATTATCTTTATTTGCCGGAGCGGTTATCGCAGTGAACGAGCCTGCGAATATCTACAGCAGCTAGGTTATGAAGGCTGTACTAACATGACCGGCGGCATGCTGCAATGGTCACAGGAGCAATAGAAAACCTACTTAACAAAAGAGACGGGAACTTCCCGTCTCTTTTGTTTTAACTCAAAGCTTAGACGCGGTAATGCATTAAAATATTCTGTCCCTATCATACCATAGCCTCAAAAGATTACACAATCCTCTACTACCCTAGAATGATATCCATAATTAAAAATTAAAAAACGGAAGCTTCTTCTACCCATAGGGCAAAAAAGCTTCCGTTGTATTACATAATGCTATTCATGCATATCCGTCCGTTCATTAGAACCATTGATGATGGAATACGCCTTCTTTGTCCACACGTTTGAACGTATGGGCACCGAAGTAGTCACGTTGTGCTTGCAGCAGATTTGCTGGCAAACGCTCAGTGCGGTAGCTGTCATAGTATGCAAGCGCGCTGGAGAAGCCAGGCACTGGAATACCTTGGGATACAGCCACGGAAATCACTTGACGCCATGCATCTTGATACGTTTCAACTACATTTTTGAAGTAAGAATCCAGCAACAGGTTTTTCAAGGCAGGATCGCGGTCATATGCATCCTTGATGTTTTGCAGGAATTGCGAGCGGATAATGCAACCGCCGCGGAAGATCATAGCGATTTTTCCGTATTTCAAATCCCAATCATATTCATCGGAAGCTGCACGCATTTGAGCGAAACCTTGAGCATAGGACACGATTTTACTTGCAAACAGTGCTTTACGTACACTTTCGATAAATTCTTTTTTGTCGCCGCTGAAGGACTCAGCATTAGGACCGCTCAGCACTTTACTTGCCGCAATGCGCTCGTCTTTCATAGCAGACAAGAAGCGGGAGAATACGGATTCGGTAATCATGGACAATGGCACACCCAGATCCAGCGCGCTTTGGCTTGTCCATTTACCTGTACCTTTTTGACCAGCAGCATCCAAGATAACGTCTACCATTGGCTTGCCTGTTTCAGCATCGTACTGGGAAAAAATGTCAGCTGTAATTTCAATCAGGTAGCTGTCCAGTTCCCCTTTATTCCATTCCGTGAAGATTTCATGAAGCTCTTCCGCATTCACATTCAGGACTGATTTCAACAAGTGATACGCTTCACCGATCAATTGCATGTCGCCGTACTCGATACCGTTATGCACCATTTTTACATAGTGACCAGCACCGTCAGGACCGATATATGTACAGCAAGGGTCGCCTTCCACTTTAGCAGAGATTGCCGTTAGAATCGGCTCTACCAGTTTATAGGCACTTTCCTGTCCACCCGGCATGATAGCAGGACCATTCAAGGCACCTTCTTCACCACCGGATACGCCTGTACCAATAAAGCGAAGTCCTTTTTCCTCCAGCTCCTTGCTACGGCGCTGTGTATCAGGGAAGTAGGCATTGCCTCCGTCTATAATAATGTCGCCCTTGTCCAGATGAGGCACAAGCTGTTCAATCGTGGCATCTGTTGCTTTACCAGCTTGAACCATGATCAGGATTTTACGGGGGGATTCCAATGAGTTCACAAATTCTTCAATAGAGAAAGTACCCGTCAGTTTTTTACCTTCTGCTTCTTTGATAAGATCGTGCGTTTTTTCTGGAGAGCGGTTAAAAACCGAGACGGTGAAGCCTCTGCTCTCAATGTTAAGGGCTAAATTCTTACCCATTACCGCCAGGCCGATCACACCAATTTGCTGTTTTGCCATCTGGTTCCTCATCCTTTGCAACATATTTTGTCTTCTATATCGCCGCTTTACCGCATTACACTTTATGTGAATCGGAACACGTGCACTTCTATTTTAACGTTTTTGATGTAAGAAGTGAACCCCTGTCTATTCACAGATCAAAACACCCCATTTACATGAGGTGTTCAGATGTACTACGCTTCCATCATCAGCAGTTGGTGGGATAGCGTTTGCAGGCGTTCATGGCAATTCCCGATTTTAGCCTTATCTCCGTCTGTCATCGCTATGAACAGCTTCTCCAATTCATCGTCCACTTCCATTTTAAGCAGCAGCAGTCGGGTTTCTCCTTCATTGGAAGCGTACATATCCTCCATTTCCTGTGCGGACAGCACCGGTCCCTTCTGATAAATGACACGCTGCTTAAAGCCTGTAACCTCGACCAGACGAATGACCTCACCAAACAAAATATTTTCTACCAAAATATGATGATCCTTGACTCTTTTGACAATGGCATGACCTCGGGTGCTTCCAATCAGCTTCTCCAACCACTCAGCCAGCTTGGCATCGCGGATTACATAATCTCCAGCCAACTTGTAGTGTCCTGTGCGCAGCTGTTGAAAACGGAGCTTCACCAGCTTACGCCCGGTTCTCACCGACAAAACCAGGTACGACTCATCCTCGCTCCAGTACAGCGAATACCCTTCCGATATCAAATCCTTGATCAGATTATGGATATGCCGACGGCTAAACCGGAGCTCTAGATTGCAATATTCTACCTCACAGCCCTTGTTCACGGCATTCCCTCCTTTTTCAAGTCCGATTCAAGAAGTCCGGCTACAGCAAGCCTGCGGCTTTCCCGCTTGATCTTCCCTTGCTCTATTTTATACTTCATTTTATGTAAGGGTACTTGGTTATTTGACCTATTTTTATGAGTAACAGCGAACAATCCTACTTTTGCCTTATATGCTTGTTTCAAACCTAGTCTAAAGTCGGCCAAGCCCGGCGGCATTATGCTATAATTGGACATATTACGCCACACGTTATGGCTTAACCCAGTTACAGGAGGAAAAGGAATGACATTTAGTGGATTTACTGCAAAGGACTTCGATGTTTTTGAAATACCGGGATTGGAGCCTCGTATGGAAGTGCTGATTCAGCAGGTTCGGCCCAAGCTGGAGGCAATTGGCGAGGAATTAGCCCCATTTCTGACGGACTTATGTGGAGAGCCTATGCACGTTCACGTCGCCAAGCATGCACGACGCAAAGTCAATCCACCCAAAGATACTTGGGTAGCCTGGGCGGCAAATAAGCGCGGGTACAAGGCGCTGCCGCATTTTGAGGTAGGTATGTTCGCTTCCCACCTATTCGTTATTTTTGCAATTATTTATGAAAGTCCTAACAAAGCTACATTTGCCCAGGCACTCGAAGCCAATCTGAGCGATGTGCGCTCTAACCTGCCTGATCATTTTTACTGGTCCATGGATCATATGGCTCCGGAAGGCACAGAACAACAACATATGGATAATGAAGATTTTCAAACGATCATCCATAAGCTGCAACAGGTAAAAAAAGCGGAGGTCATGTGTGGAATCCGTATTGACCGAGAAGATCCACTTGCCAGCGACGGGGCTGCATTATTACAGGCAGTGCGTTCTACCTTTGAGCATTTGCTGCCGCTGTACCGAATGTCTTTCTCGAAAGAGTAGCCCTCGCCGCTTTTCAAGGCGCTGTTCAGGCCTCCACATTCTTCCTGCGTGGATTGCGCGCCAGAGCCAGGTGGCAGCCAAACATGAGCAGCATCACGACCCCACTGATGATAAATGGAGCGGTGTGTCCGACACGGTCCCATAGCACTCCTGAAACGAGCGGGCCTATAACCATGCCGGAGCCTTGAAGTGTTAAAAAAAAGCCCCACACCGTTGCTCGCTCGCTTTCCGGAATCAATCGGGCAAGAAAGGTGTTCCATGCAGGCAAAATGAGCGCATATCCCAAACCAATAAGCGCCACGGATACAAACACCAGCGGAATAGATCGAACGATTGAGAAGAAAAACAGCGTAATTCCGGCTAGCAAAAAGCCAACATGTAGAAAATACTCCGTTCCAAGTCTGTCGACCAACTTGCCACAAGGGATCAGTGCCAGCACAGTCACCCCACCGCCTGCAATCAGAAGCACGCTGTACAGGTTTGGTGAAATCCCGAGGTCCGTCCGAGCGTACAGCGTCAGTACGGGGCTGATCAAACCGATAACAAAAGACTGCAAAAATAGCGCCGGGTAAATTAACGGATTGACGTTAAGCTTTGTTTTGAGCACACCGATCGTCTCCTGGATTCCTTTCAGAATTTGCTGTTTCTGCTTTGTGTACCCATCAGACGACACTAGAGCGCTCTGTTCGAGGTCACCTTTATCAGGAGACCTTTTCGGTCCTGGCAGCATAAGAGCAACCAACAACAATACAATACTGCATCCTATCAAAATCATGAACACCATGCCGTAAGAATGCCCATAGTGGGATATGGCAAAGTTCATAATGAGCGGACCCAATCCCGTTCCACCCATAGACGCAATTTCCAGTGTGCCCATCGCCGCGCCATTGCTGTTATTAGGCCCGGACATTTCGGTCGTTCCGGTCATAACACAAGGCCAGAGCGGAGAAGTGCCCAGACCGAGCAGCAGACACGCAACGACGAGCCACACGGGCTCTGTCAATACTCTCAGCATAATAATCGCTACAAGCGTAAACAACAGTGCGGTCGACATCGTTCCACGGTAGCCGAGCCGTTCAGCCATCCAACCCGCCGGTGCCCGAAACGCATTGTCTCCAAAATACTGAAGCGAAAAGGCCAAACCAATAATCCCGGCCGACAAACCAAGCGTTTCTCCCATATATACCGGCAGGATGGATACCAGAAGAGATCCTTTCATAAATTCGACCAGAAATACCAAAACCCACAATTTGCTAAAAAAAGGAGTCCACAGCCGCTTCGGAGCTTTTTTTCGTCCATTTTGCCTCATCTAATCCACATCCTCCACCTTCGTTTTTTGGCTGTATAGACCGGGTTCTCAGCCTACTCCACTCTTTCGCAAATAAATGCGCCTTCAATCGCTTGCATTCCTACTTCAAACTGCTATACTCAATTTTGTTCTATTATCACTTGCACAGGATTGTCGAAATCCTGCACGAAAGGTTGTGACAACACTAATGAATCAAAGCAACACCCCGCTTTTTACT
This sequence comes from Paenibacillus sp. FSL H8-0168, assembly GCF_038592955.1. Lineage (NCBI taxonomy): Bacteria > Bacillati > Bacillota > Bacilli > Caryophanales > Paenibacillaceae > Paenibacillus > Paenibacillus sp. FSL H8-0168. Next base: position 3,635,129 of record NZ_CP151948.1, read on the forward strand.
GCTTTGAAAAAGCATGCTCAGAGCAACCCGGTTCAATTTCACATCCCAGGTCATAAAAAGGGAGTGGGAGCAGATTCGGAATTTCGCGAATTTATGGGGGATAATGCCTTTTCCATAGATATGATCAACATCGCTCCATTGGACGATCTGCATCAGCCATCAGGCGTCATCGAAGAAGCTCAAAAGCTTGCAGCAGAGGCCTTCGGAGCTGATTATACGTATTACAGTGTACAGGGGACAAGCGGAGCCATCATCACCATGATTATGTCCATTTGCTTGCCAGGTGATAAAATTATTGTACCCAGAAACGTACACAAATCTATAATGTCTGCCATTATCTTTGCTGGTGCAAAACCAGTATTTATTTCTCCAGTCAGTGATGAGAATCTCGGTATTCACCACGGGGTTACAACCAAGTCCGTACGCCGGGCATTGGAACGTCACCCTGACGCCAAGGGCGTCCTTGTTATCAACCCGACATATTACGGTGTGTGCGCCGATTTGAAGGAAATTGTAGATCTCGCTCACAGCTATAATGTGCCGGTCCTGGTCGATGAGGCTCATGGAGTACTGATTCATTTTCACTCTGATCTACCGATGTCCGCCATGGAGGCGGGAGCAGACATGTCAGCTACAAGCGTTCACAAGCTGGGTGGTTCCTTGACTCAAAGCTCAATTCTGAATGTAAATACGAAAAACGGATACGTTAACCCACAGCGTGTACAAACGATTTTCAGTATGCTGACAACAACGTCGACTTCGTATATTCTGCTGGCTTCGTTGGACACATCCCGACGTAATCTAGCCCTTAACGGTCATGAAATAGCACAACATGCTCTGGAATTGGCTGAATATTGTCGTTCAGAGGTCAACAAGATTGAAGGGCTATATTGCTTTGGCAGCGAAATTCTTGGCACGGAAGCTACCTATGATTATGATCCAACCAAAATTACGGTTCATATCCGCCATTTGGGCCTTACCGGATACGATGTGGAAAATTGGCTGAGAGATCACTACAATATCGAGGTTGAGCTTAGCGATATGTACAATATTCTCTGTTTGGTGACCCCCGGTGATACCAAAGAGGAAATTGAAATTTTGTTGAAAGCTCTGCGTGAGCTGGCTTCTCTGCACTATTCCACAGGTCAGGAGCATGAGCTAGTTGTAAAGATACCGGATATCCCTCAGCTCTCCCTCATTCCAAGAGACGCTTTTTATGGAGATACGGAAATCGTGCCTTTCAAGGAATCTGCAGGTCGCATTATTGCAGAATTCATCTATGTGTATCCACCTGGTATTCCAATCTTACTGCCAGGAGAAGTTATTTCGCAGGACAATATTGATTATATTGTTGATCATGTAGAAGTAGGCCTGCCTGTTAAAGGACCTGAGGACCGAACAGTACATCAGGTGAAGGTTATCGTCGAAACTGACGCTATTTCATAATATTGAACTGTCAATACATGCTTAAAAAACATGTTGATAGTCAAGAAAAAAAGCCCCCATTCGGGGGCTTTTTTTCTTAAAGAGCTATACAGCTGCTACATCCAATTCTATTCGTATTGCGCAACAAGCTCGCTATATGCAGCTTCTACACGTTTCCACTCATCTTCGTCCTCAATATTGTAAAGCACCATTTCTTCGTTTTCTTCTTCCATACGAAGAATAATGCCATCCGCTTCGGGATTGCCTCGCTCAAGCAGAAGAGCATAAATGTGATCCTCTACGTCAAAGGTCTCTACCAGCACCATTTCTACATCTTTACCATTTTCATCAGTTAGCGTAAGAACCATTTCTTCATGTTCGTGGTCATGATCGTGGTTGCAGGCTTCACCGTGTTCATGTTTGTGATCACTCATGGAAATACCTACCTTCAAATTGTTTTATTTTCCCCCGTATCGTAACATGATCAAGGGTGCAGGTCAATTTGTGGTATGCCTAATTTATCGCTGTAATGACTTTTTCGGACACCAAGGTATAGCTGCCGTCTTTGCTCTCTTTAATATAGAAACCAACCCGGTAATTCCCTGCTGTTTTGAAATCATACGTAAAGTCGTTCGTACGGAACCAGAAGTTATCCTTTTGCGCTCCTTTGATATCTTGAGACTGAATATCCTTCACGTTGCCCGAAGGGTCGGTGATCGCTACCTTCACTCCGGAGATATCTGTTTTCAAGGTATCAATTTGACTAAATACATTAAATTTCACTTTATTGCCTTTATTCACGTTACCAAACACAGTATCTCCCTTGAACAGGAACATATGCACGTTCGGCTGGTCGAAAACAACTTTTCCACCGGATGGATCAAAATTGACAAGTCCATTAAAATCACGGATGGGCACATAGGTTTTCCCATCAATGACAACTGCACCATCTTTTGACACTTCTCCATTAATAATCAACTGCACTTGGTCCTTGGCGGATTCCGCCGAAATGGCGGTCCCTCCCATTATTGAAAAGGCCATCATCAGGGCCATCACTCTTCTCCATTTCATAACTACTAATCCCTCCATCGTCATCTGTTTAAAACCTTCTGTCGTACATTTATACCTAGCTCAGCCGCACAAGTTGCGCTGTGTTTCACAAATTGTCCAAAGTTTTTACATAAGGAGCCAAATCTTTAGTTCCGGTAGCATAGGTGATAAAATACGACTGTAGAAGTCCTAGTACACAAAGTCTGGAGGATAAATCCATAATGAGCCTAACGATACAAATGCTTGGCACAGGCAGTGCCTTTGCCAAGCATTATTACAACAACAACGCGCTGCTGGACAGCGGAGAAGGCAAATTGCTGATCGATTGCGGTACAACCGCTTCTTTAGCATTACACCAAATGGACGTCCCTTTGCCTGATATTGACGCAATTTTAATCACACATATTCACGCAGATCATGTCGGAGGTTTGGAGGAATTCGGTTTTCAAATGAACATTCTCCATCGTCGCAAGCCTCTACTTTATATTGCCGAACCACTAATCTACCCTTTATGGGAGCATACACTCAAGGGCGGAATGTCACAGCAGGGTATGATTGACAAGCTTGAAGATGTATTCGAGGTAAACGTAATAACGCCTGGTGTACCCACTACATTAGTATCCGGTATTCAGGTGGAGCTAATCCCTACAAGGCATATTCCTGGTAAAAACAGTTATTCCATATTCATTAATGACCGCCTTTTTTATAGTGCAGATATGGTTTTTGACCCTGATTTGCTTCATCATCTGGTGCATGAACGAGGATGTCGGAGTATTCTCCATGAGGTTCAATTACAAGGCGCTGGAGAAGTCCATACGACATTGGACGAGCTGCTAAGCTTGGCGCCATCTCTTCAAGAACGGATTCATCTAATGCACTATAGTGATGATATGGAACAGTTCAGGGAGAAGGCAGGGGTCATGTCCTTTCTGGAGCAGCAACGAGTATATCAACTTACAGAGTTGGAACGTACAGAGTAGCATACTAAATACAGCTTGAACAATTAACAAAAGCCGCCTGGCTTTCCTACAAAGGATAGCCAGGCGGCTTGCTGTTCTTGAATATAATGATGAACTTGCATTCTAATGTTGCGAGTTAAGGTCAGAACAATGGCAGTTGATCCAGGTTATTAGAGGGATCTCCATCGGCATCTCCCCGAATTCGTTTGCTTCCATCCTTGGCCTTGAACACGTTAACGCCTGCAATTGAGCCTGCCTCAATCTCGTTCAATGCTTGGCTATAATCTAAAATCCGACCGGTAGATGTCTGAAAAGACGTAAGGTCGCCATCCCCGTTTTTACGTACTGCTGTAATTTGCTCCCGTTCTGTATTAGCCATGCTGTATCGCTCCTTATCCATAGTATAGTGGAGGAACTTTTACTAGCATGCGCATTGTACAGATTTGTATGCACCTTACGCTGTCGACTACAACTTTTTGCGCATACGTACATGCGGTATTCCCGCATCGTCAAAAGGTTCATCGGAGATCGTCTCATAACCGAGCTTTTCGTAAAACTTCTCGGCTTGACATTGGGCATCTAGCAGCGAGTATCTTAGCCCCAATTCACGTGCACGTTCCTCCAGTGCTAGTAGTAATACACGTCCATAGCCTGCGGCACGATGCTCCTTGAGAACGGCAATACGTTGCATTTTAGCTGTATCTTCCTCATAGTATGTCAACCGACCAGTGGCCACCATTTCACCATGTTCACAAATTAGCAAATGATGGGCCGTATCTCCCAGCTTGTCATAATGATCAACTTCTAAATCGAGAGGAACTTTTTGCTCTTCGACAAACACTTTGGTACGGATCGATATTGCCTTCTGTAGCTGCTCCTCTGTTGTTACACTTATAATTTCTGCGGCCATCATCTGTTCCCCCTATCATTAATTCCAAATTGCAAACTCGCTAAATTCGAATTATATATATAAATGGTCATGAAGTACAGGCTGACTTCTATTTTTCCACTTTACATATATGGTTAATACATGATATTATCTAGTAACCGCAGGACGGTAGCTCAGCGGGAGAGCATTATCTTGACAGGGTAAGGGTCATGGGTTCGATCCCCATCCGTCCTATTCGTCAAAAGCCTTGATACTCAAGGCTTTTTTGTTTGTCTCGAGATAAATTCAGTTATCCTGTGAAAAGAAAATAGGTTATTGACTAAGATTTAGTCAATAACCTATTTTTCAATCAAAATGATGCCTACTTCTTCAACAAAGCCTTTCACCTTGATCCTTCTATTATATAGAAGAAAAAAAAGCAGAACCTCCAGCACAATACGCATAGAACTCTTAGATTACGATATAAACCTCCCCGCTCTCACTGTCAATCTCCGTGGGGTAAGCAGTCACACATCCAGTATCCGGCTCTTGCACCCGGCCAGTGGAAAGGTCGACTTTCCAGTCATGGAGTGGACAATGGATCGTTGAGCCACATATCATTCCTTCGGATAACCGTCCCCCTTTGTGCGGACAACGATTCTCAAGCGCATGCACGCTGCCATCGCTCAGACGGAATACAGCTATCTCTGTATTATGAATGCGAACTGCCCTTGCTCCACGTCGGTCAATTTCGTTCAGATCAGCTATTCTGATTCTGTTGGTTGTCGTATTAGTCTCCATTTTGTCAGCCCCCTATTCCATTACTGGCTTAAGTTCCGGCAGTTGCACAAAATTTTTGCGCAGCTCTTCGTTGTGAATAATTTCGTGCCACGGGTCAGTCGTCGTGCTTAACGTCTCCTCAATTCTGGTCACCAGTTGCTTCCTCGTCTCTGCATTCGCGAGTGCGTGTTTGATGGATTCAACTCCGACCCGTTCTACCCAATGGGCTGTGCGTTCGTTCCAATTGGCCTGCTCGCGATAATACTGCAGATAGGCACCGGTCCATTCCATCACTTCATCCTCAGTTTTAACGGTACAAAGCAGTTCAGCTGCCCGAACCTTAATACCGCCGTTACCTCCAACGTAGATCCCCCAGCCACCGTCAATAGCAACGACGCCCAAATCCTTGATCGTCGCTTCAGCACAGTTACGCGGACAACCAGATACAGCCAGTTTGACTTTGGATGGCGCATTCAGACGTTCAAATGCCTTTTCCAACCGGATACCCATACCCATAGCATCCTGAGTGCCAAAGCGACAAAAGGTGTTACCTACGCACGTCTTAACCGTTCGCAGCGTCTTTCCATAGGCATATCCAGACGGCATATCCAACTCGGCCCAGATCCCCGGCAAATCCTCCTTCTTCACACCAAGCAGGTCAAGACGTTGGCCACCCGTAAATTTCACCAGAGGCACATTGTATTTCTCTGCGACAGCAGCAATTTTCTTCAGGTCGGCAGGTGAAGTAACTCCTCCATAAATGCGGGGCACGACAGAATAGGTGCCATCTTTCTGTATATTGGCATGGTACCGTTCATTCGTGAATCTGGATTCCTTCTCATCCTCATAATCCAGCGGCCATAGCATACCTAAATAATAATTGAGGGCCGGCCGGCATTTGGTACATCCTTCTGGCTCGTTCCAGCCCAGCACATTCATCACTTCTTTGACGCTCTTCAATCCCATCTCCCGAATGCTATCAATGATCGCTTCCCGGTCAAGCGTCGTACAACTACAAATTCCCTCTTTCATCGTTTCTCCGGCTTCTGCGCCTGCGTATAGCTGTAAGAGTCCCTCCACTAATGGCTTGCAGCCGCCACATGATGCCGATGCCTTCGTGCATGCCTTAATCTCCCCGACACTCCGGCAGCCAGCCGCAACCGCCTCTCCAATGTCACCCTTGGATACACCATTACATCCGCATACAATTTCGTCATCAGGCATCTGCTCTAGCATCATGGCGCCACTAGCTTCAGGTTGACCGGGATTGAAGCCTAGTAATAACTCTTTCTCTCGGCCAACCACCGACTCGCCACTTTTGATCAAAGAAAACAGCATGGCTCCGTCAGACGTATCCCCAAACAGAACAGCTCCGATCAGTTTTTCTTCCTTGATCACGATTTTTTTGTAGACGCCGCCAATATCATCCTGATACCGCAGGGAACGTGTTCCCGGTTCATCCTTGTAATCCCCTGCTGAAAACACGTCGACACCCGATACCTTCAACCTTGTCGAGGTAACAGAACCACTGTAGCCGGGAATCTCCATTCCCGCGAGCCGCTGAGCCAGTACACCACCTTGCTCATATAATGGAGCAACCAGCCCGTAAGTGATTCCCCGGTGTTCTGCGCATTCTCCAACGGCGTAGATTCCGGGGATATTCGTTTCCATGTAATCATTTACGATGATGCCGCGGTTTACAGGGATCCCCGCCGACAGCGCCAGTTCAATGTCTGGTTTGATGCCTACCGCCATAACGATCAGATCTGCTTCCAGCTCGCTGCCATCGGCAAATTTCAACCCTTCCACGCGGCGACGCCCCGTAATAGCCGCCGTCCGCTTATTGACCAGAAAAGTCATTCCCTGCTCCTCCAGCTCGCGCCGTAGCATAAGGGAAGCAGCCTCATCCAGCTGCCGATCCATAATATATCCGTTAATATGAATAACCGTGACGTCCATCCCCAAGTTAAGCAGCCCCCTAGCTGCCTCCAGCCCAAGCAATCCGCCGCCGATGACGGCTGCTTTTTTGTGTGTCTTTGCGGTCTCCATCATCGTTTCACAGTCACGAATATCCCGAAAACCGATAACACCTTCCTTGTCGGCTCCTGGAAGCGGCAGAATAAAGGCTTTAGAACCTGTTGCCAACAACAACAAATCATAAGAGATGCATACGCCGGAGCGCGACGTCACCTGCTGCTTTTCCGTATCGATAGCTGTGACAGGATCATCGGTATACAATCGAATATTGTTGTCTTCATACCAACTCCAGTCGTTGATGACAATATCCTGCAAACCAGCCCCTCCCGCCAGAACGGAGGACAGCATGATCCGGTTATAGTTTGGATGGGGCTCGGCCCCGAATACCGTAATTTCATAGCTACCTGGTGCAAGCTTCAGCAAATGTTCGAGAGTGCGTATTCCCGCCATTCCGTTGCCGATCAACACTAACTTTTGGATATCGTTCATCAGGTCACTCCCCTTCCATTTGTATCCTTAAAACATAAAAAGCCTGCTTCACATATGGGGATTCAAAATATCCCTCACATGAGAAAACAGGCTCCATTGCCGTTTCATCGAATACGCCGTTGTATCCATCAGAGTATGGAATTAAAAAGTACTGTAGCTAATATATAATGGTTCAAATGATATGTCAACATTCCTTACGCAATATCTTATAAAAAATTATATTTTATCACCATGTAACATATCTATGACGTATAAAATATCACTCTCCTACAAAATTAGGATTGATTTTCAGACCAAAACACGCCAAAATGGTTTAAAAGTCCGTTTTAATTTGATGATGGTGAAAAAAATAAGCAAACAGATAAAATTTCATGTCATATTTGTTATCAATGAATACCATCCCCATCCCTAACTACCCTTCATGTTACAGAGAGGAGGAGCCCGCTTGCGTTCCTTGTTGGTAATTCACTTACATTCTGACCATGTATCTGAGCAGACACACGCCGTTTCCTCATGGCAGGCAGGACCTGAGTACCTTTTAGAGTCCAACGGATACCTAACTCTGCCCTGCCGCAATGAATCCGAAATCAAACAGCTAATCCTTAATGCAGATGCGGCGGTACTAAACATACCTGTCGGCACTATCAGCATATGGAGTGACAGGCTGGAGCAAGCCAAAGCGGTCCCATTGCTCTGGTGGTGCAGCGCAGAATCAGCGCTATCATCGACAGAGGCTTGTGAAGCTGATGTCACTGTCGATGGCATTCTAACCCCTTCAATGGCAGCCCATGAGCTGAATTGGGCTCTTCATTTTAGTGCCAAACGCTTTTTTGAACGCCAGCATTGGCAAAGTGAACGCAAGCAACTGACCGCTCGACTGGAAGAACGCAAATGGATTGATATGGCCAAAGGAATACTGGGGGAAGTAAACGGCATCCCGGAAGCGGAAGCATACGATGTGCTACGCAAAAAAGCAATGAACGAACGCAAACGTATCGTTGATGTGGCCATCTCCATCGTCAAAGCACAGCAAATGCTAAAAGCATAAATCTGAAAGGGGCCTGAACATGAATATCATTGAAATATTAAAAGAAGTGGGTCGCGGCAAAAGAGGCGCCCGAGATCTGAATTATGCCGAAGCCGAAGCTGCTGCCGAGCTTATTATGACCCAGTCGGCAACCCCTGCTCAAATTGGAGCTTTCTTTGCCGCGGAGCGCATTAAAATGGAGAGCGTTGCCGAGCTGGAAGCATTCGTAAACGTTTGCCGTAAATATACCCATCGCTTCCCGATGCAGGAAGGTATTGATTTTGCCGGTCCGTACGATGGCAGGAAGTCATCGTTTATCGCCACCTTCGCAACAGCCTTCGTACTCGCCTCATGCGGAATACCTGTAACGATGCATGGCAGCGCACCTCTCCCTCCCAAATGGGGGGTTACGCTACCGCTTTTACTGCAGGAAATGGGGGTTACGTCCGGGAACATGACACGCGAAACCGCCATTCATGCCGCGAAGCTGGCTGGTGTACTATTCATAGCCTCCGAACAGTGGTGCGCGCCCCTGCGAGATCTGCGGTCCATTCGCGAAGAGCTGGGGCTTCGCACGGTGCTGAATACTGCCGAGAAACTGGTTGATTACGGTTCTTCCCCCTATATTGTATTCGGCGTTTTCCACAATACTGTGTTCGAGAAGACGGCGAAACTCATGCAAAATCTCAATTACCGCAGGGCTCTGATCGTCCAGGGGAGCGAAGGATCGGAGGACCTGTTCATCGATCGGCCGACCCGGACTTACCTGCTTGCTAACGGCGAGGTGTCACTACAGGTTATTGATCCAGAAATGTACGGGCTGGATTCGGTGGTACCAGAGCATAACTGGACCCCCGCTGAACAACTGCGCATTACGGAGGAAGTGCTACAAGGTACAGCTTCTATAGCCTTTTCGAATCAAGTGTTACTCAACAGTGCGGTCCGACTGTTCGTTGCAGGACGAGTCGACTCCATAGAGGAAGGTTTGTATACCTGCAAACCGCTGCTAGAAAACGGGGACGCCTGGAATTTGTATAAACAATGGCGGGAAGCTATGCTCAGAACAGAAATAAAAACGGGAGCAAACATATCCGAAACCCGATTGCAATTATAATATCGGCCTCACGCAGTCTGTGATTGCAGGCCATTAACTGTCCAATCCAAAAAGGCCAGCCCTCATTCATACAATGAGGGCTGGTCTTTTATGCAAAGAAAAAGTCACTTACTCCATCCTGCTCTAGAACTCAGACCATTCCCCATTATCTGCACTTGTTGCAACTGCAGCCAGATGAAGGGGACGAATACGTACAGCTGCCGTTTTGAAGCCAGGCATCCGGCAGAACGGATCAAGATCGGGTCGGGTCGCCCGATTTACATTTTGTATCCCGCCCCAATGCATGGGTACGAAAAGCGTGTCTTCGCGGATATGTGGTTTGATTCGGCTGCGGACAGTGAAGTTGCCGCGCGGTGATGCTATTTCTACCCACTCCCCGTCCCTGATATGCCAGCGTCGCGCTGTCCGCGGATGAATTTCCACATAATTTTCAATCTCTCGCGCGGCCAGCGACGGACTTCTGCGCGTTTGTGCACCGGTCAAATAATGAGCCAGTACACGGCCGTTCGTCAAAATAAGTGGGTACTCCTCTGATATCTCCTCTCCTGCTCCACAGCTTGCAACCACCGTAAAAACAGCCTTTTGATCGGAATGGGCAAAGGTTTCCCGAAACATCATATCCATACCGGCTCTGTCCGTAGACGGGCATGGCCAATATACTCCTTCTTCACGACGCAGCCTGTCATATGTGATCCCATAATAATCGGCAGGACCGCCCCGGCTGGCGAGCCGCAGTTCTTCAAAGATATGCTCAGCATCCCTGTAAGAGAAATAGGTGCCCTTGTTTAGCTTTGCAGCCAACTGACACAAAATGTTCCAGTCATCTCTAGCCTCGCCCGGTGCGGGCCTCGCCGCTTCCCGTAACAGAACGCGGCCCTCCAGATTGGTCATCGTCCCCGTATTCTCCAAATAAGACGTCACAGGTAAAACAACGTCGGCCATCCGCGCGGTTTCAGTGAGAAACATATCCGCCACAACCAGCAGATTCAGCTTTTTGAGGGCTTCCTCCACCAGCCGGACATTCGGGTTAGATACAACAGGATTAGAGCCCATCACGAACAGAGCTTGGATTTCTCGCTGATGAACAAGCTCCATCATTTCATATGCGGACACCCCTTTTCCCGGCAAACTGCTTGGTTCAACTCCCCACACGGACGCCACATAGAATCGATCTTCTTCATTCTCAATCGATCTGTAGCCAGGAAGCTGGTCAGCCTTTTGGCCGTGCTCTCTCCCCCCTTGCCCGTTTCCTTGTCCTGTGATAGCCCCATAACCACATCCTTCCCTTCCTATCTTGCCAGTGGCCAGCACCAGATTAAGAAATGCACGCACCGCCATATGTCCATCTGTCTGCTGTTCGACACCTCTGGCCGTAAAAACGATGCCAGTCTCCACACTACCAAAGGCACGTGCTGCCTGCCGGATCATTTCTACCTCAATTCCGCACAACGCAGCTGATTCGCTCAGATCCACACCCTTCAAATGAATCAACAGCTGGTCATAGCCGTTGGTCCGCTTGCGGATAAACTCTTCATTCGCAAATCCTTCATCCACGATGACCTTTAGCATGGCATTGGCCAGCACAGCATCCGTACCCGGCTTGATTTGCAGGTGCAAATCGGCGGCCGCCGCCGTTGGTGTCGCGCGCGGGTCAATCACGATGATAAACGCGCCGTTTTCCTTCGCCTCGTGAAAATAAGGCATTAACGTCGGCTGGCATTCAGCGATATTTGTACCTGCGAGTACAATACAACGAGCTAATGGAATATCAGCCAATCTGCAGGTCAGTCCGCGATCAACGCCAAACACTTTACTGCCAGCGGATGCCGCTGCCGACATGCAGAAGCGCCCGTTATAATCGATATATCGCGTACCTACAGCCACTCTTGCAAATTTACCGAGTAAATAGGCCGTTTCATTGGAGAGTGAACCTCCACCGTAAATTCCGATTGCATCGGCACCCTGTGTGGACAGTAGCGTAGAGAAACTGCTACCTATAGTATCCAATGCCTCCTCCCACTTGACGGGAACAAGTTTGCCCTCTTTGCGTATGAGAGGCTGTACCAGCCTTTCCGCATGAGTCGCATGCTGATGCGCATTCATTCCCTTGATGCACAGCCTACCTTGCGAGGCTGCATTAGGCTTCCCTTCCGCCTTATACACTGTACGGATGATACCCGCGAGTGTCTCTGTACCCGTGCTAACGGTCATCTTACATTGCACGCTGCAAAACGGGCACTGCGTATCCATTACTGACGATACTTGTAGCCCAGCTTCCGGTTTGTCTTCTCCTGACTGACACATCAAAGTCACCTCCCCTCCAACTCAACCCATCATCCTGTCAGCATTGTGATCCGTAGGCTGCCCGCCAGTTCACTTCGAAGAGCAGCATCAAGCACACTTTCCCGTAGCGCCATAACACCAGTCCTTTCAATCCACTCCCACATTTTCTCCCCGTACCGGGCACTATGTCGGTATATTCGCAAGCAAACTAAAGCCAGCAGGACCGCTTCTGTCGGGTCCTCCTCCAATCCAAGCAGCTGCCCCTGGCGAACCGGATGCTCAGCATGACCACCAGCATAAACCTCCCAGCCTGCTGGAGATCGGGATATTCCAATATCGTGGACAAGTACACCTCCGGGATACTCCGATCCTGGACAAACAGTAACTGTAACCAACGAGGGCAATGCGAGACTTCCCCATAAAGTTGCCAACCGCTCTCTTAGCCAGGCTACTTCTACAAATGCCTGATCCATCAGGTCCGACTTAACAAAAGCCTGATTCTCGGCATTTAGGTTCGTAAAGCGCAGACCCGCAGAGGGCGCTTCTCCTCCGCACTGCGCGGCGACCTGAACCGCAACGCCAGCGCCTAATTGATTTGTCGCAGATCTGTCTCGCAACCCGAGAGATTCCAAATAAAAAAGTACAGCCGGACGACATAATTCACACCCCTGCTGTCTGGTCCAACCGAGACGGGACACTACTTCCTTTGGTGTCTGACAGGCTGCGTCCACCATAGCTGTCTTAAGCGAATCATGATCGTAGTGCGTACATCCACACACAGGGACAACTTCTTGGGCGGTCGGAGTAACTACAGGCCCGGAAACTGTCGATCGGGACAAACTATTTTTGACCAGTGCAGCCACCAGCGGCCGACAGCCCCCACAGGAACCGGATGCTTTGGTCCGGCTTTTCACTTCTTCCACCGTCTTCAGCTTATCCGTAGCAATCGCTCGCAAAATAGCCCCCTTACTTACGCCGTTGCATGCACATACCGTCTCCTCTTCCGGCAGTGCGGCTACCGCATCCTCTGCTCTGCTCTCGCTGTTATCCTGGGATGCAAGCTCTGTAGCCGACGCGCCGCGCCGTACCATACCGAGCAGGGAGTTACTTTCCGCCGTATCTCCGAATAAAATGGCACCAGTGACAGCACCGGCATGCATCATCACTTTTTTGTAAACCTCCTGCATCCCTTTATACTCCATGACCGCTATCTCGCTTCCCTCTTCGCGAATGTCTCCTACGGAAAACAGATGAATCCCCGCTACCTTGAGTTGCGCATACGGAACCGTCCCTTCATAGGGAGCCGTTTCACGACCACAAATAACTTTTGCCAGCACTTTGCCCTGCTCATATAGCGGCGCCACTAGCCCGTATGAAATCCCGCGATGCTCAGCACATTCGCCGACGGCATAAATACCGGGAATACTCGTGCGCATATAATCATCCACGACAATGGCACGGTTTACGGTCAGACCGCTGTCCTGAGCTAATTCGATATTCGGTCGGATACCAACCGCCAGCACAACCAAATCCGTTTCCAACCTGTTCCCGTCCGCAAATATCAATCCTTGCGCCCTGTTTCGGCCTATGATGTTGACCGTTTCCTTCGCCAAATGAAACCTCATGCCCTGTTGTTCCAGCTTTCGCTGCAGAAGCACAGCCGCCGTCCGATCAAGCTGACGGTTCATAAGATACTGCGCATTATGAACAACCTCAGTTTCCATCCCTAGATTCAACAGGCCTTGAGCGGCTTCAAGTCCTAACAGCCCCCCTCCGATAACTGTGGCCTTACGGTATGTTTTGGCATATCTTGCCATGGTTTCACAATCATTCACATCACGAAAAGCGATTACCCCCTGTTTTCGAGCTCCGGGAATGGGCGGCATGAAAGGCAATGAGCCCGTTGCCAATATGAGTATGTCATAAGGTTCTTTGATGCCGGATTCCGTTTCCACCATCCCGGCTGCAACATCAATACGACAGACGCGTTCACCCGCGTACAACTTTACCCCGTTCTCTTCATACCAGTCCCAGTCATGGGTAACGATGTGCTTAAATGAGCTCTCCTCCTGAAGCATTTTGGACAGGAGCACTCGGTTGTACCCGGGACGGGGCTCTGCACCAAATATCGTGATTTGGAACCGCTCTGGCTCCAGATCAAGTATTTCCTCCACACATTTAATGCCTGCCATACCGTTGCCGACGACGACCAGTTTTTTCATCATATTAAACCAGCCCCATTCTCCGAATAAAATAAGACAGAAAAAGCCCTTCTCCATTCAATGGAAAAGGGCACCGTTGCCGTAAATGTCAGCACATCGTTGTGCCGATATGTATCTAAGATTACTGAATTGTGAATGTCATGTCAATATTTAATACATGAAAGCTATATTTTCACCTTATATTTAATTTTTTTACGATTTTGTGTTATGTATATTGACATAAAACAGATCCTTTTTTATAATTTGATTAAAATCACTCCAACGTGATCATACCAAGTCGACTCACAATGAGGTGTGTCAACCACGGCAATGAGGCCGCAAACCGTTTCCTAGATACCATGTAGGGGCGATTTGCGGCTTTTTCATGTTCAAATTACATTTTTCAGACAAAGAACAACAATGAGAACAGGAGAGATGGAGAATGAACAAAAAAAGTTTCTGGAAAAGCGGACACAAGCCCACCCTATTTGGCTCCTTTCTGTATTTTGATATCAGTTTTATGATCTGGGGAATGATCGGCCCATTGGCCGTTGTAATTGCTAATGATTATCCAATGGACCCTGTACAAAAAGCCAATCTTGTCGCCCTACCTATACTTGGTGGTTCCCTGCTGCGGCTCGTGCTCGGATTCATGTCGGATTATATCGGTCCGAAGCTCACGGGACAGATTGGTATGCTTGTCACGATAATCCCTCTCTTGCTCGGCTGGCTGTGGGTTGATTCGCTAGAGCACATGTACGTTGTTGCCCTGCTCCTGGGCGTAGCCGGAGCATCATTTGCAGCTGCGCTGCCGTTGGCCAGTCAATGGTACCCCAAAGAGCATCAAGGCTTGGCTATGGGAATTGCCGGTGCCGGGAATAGCGGTACCGTCCTTGCGACATTGTTCGCCAACCGCATTGCTCAACATTTTGGTAGTTGGGAAGCCGTTTTCGGATTGGCCATCCTCCCCATCTTAACCGTCTTCGTTCTGTTCAGTATTTTTGCCCGCAACAGCCCTCACCGCCCAGCACCAAAAAGTCTGTCGCATTATGCTTCGGTGCTCAAACAGAGGGATGCCTGGGTATTCTGTGCCTTTTACTGCGTGACGTTTGGCGGATTCGTTGGCCTTTCTAATTATTTGACTATTTTCTTCAATACCCAATATGGCCTCTCCGCGGTACATGCCGCCGATTTTGCGACCATTTGTGTGATTGCCGGAAGCTTCTTTCGTCCTGTAGGTGGCTTTTTGTCTGATCGGATTGGTGGTTCACGCATGTTAATGTACTTGTATGCGGGAGCCGGGATTATGCTCGCCGGCATTGCGTTTTTACCGCCACTTGCCGTGGTAGTTGTGCTGCTGTTCGTAGGCATGATGTGCCTTGGCGCTGGCAACGGCTCCGTATTCCAGCTCGTTCCGCAGCGGTTCGGCAACGAAATCGGGCTCATGACCGGTATCGTCGGCGCTGCTGGTGGCATAGGCGGGTACTTTCTTCCCCTTATACTGGGTCATCTGTACAAATTAACGGGTTCCTATATGCCAGGCTTCATCTCTCTGAGCCTAATCACCTTCTGTGCCTTTACCCTCGTCATCATCATGCAATTGAAATGGCGTAACAGCTGGATGCGACGCTCTGCTACAGTTACTGATGAAGCCGTCCAGCGCATCGGAGAATTAAATGCCTGATGTTCATTAAACATAGAGCTGCGAAGCATTGAATCGTCCCTCAACCATCCCTATAGCCAAAAAAATAGCTTAACTTCGTTTATATAAAATGAAGTTAAGCTATTTTTCATGCGCACTCAATCGAATCACACCTATAAAAACTATGATAATTATCACATTAAATAAATATTTTCCGAAAATATTATGAAAATTAAATGAAATTTTCATTCGAAAAACATTGAAAATCGCTTTCATTTTCATAATTTTTCTTATGTAAACACTTATATAACCATTTTTCACACAACATACTTGTTCACTTGGTTTAAAATAAGGCGTATACTTGTTCACGAATTGTTCAAGGATTAACAAAATGTAATTTTTTAGAAAGAAGGAATTGAAAATGCGTGCTTTTCATTTTACGGAAGACGGATCTATCGAAACTAAATTAACCGGAAAAGATCTACTTGCCAACCCCCTGCTGAATAAAGGAGTGGCTTTTACCCTGGAAGAACGGAAACAGCTTGGACTTGATGGTCTCCTTCCTCCTACGATATTAACTATTGAGGAGCAGGTTCAGCGGGTTTACGAGCAATTTCAGAGCCAACCGGATAATTTGCGTAAAAATGTTGCGTTAAATGATCTTTTTAATCGGAATACCGTTCTTTATTATCGTTTGCTCTCTGAGCACCTAAGCGAAATGCTCCCGATTGTTTATACACCAACAGTAGGCCAGGCTATACAGGAATACAGTCATGAATATCACAAGCCTGGTGGTATGTATTTATCTATCGATAATCTTGCGGGTATTGGAGAGGCTTTTAAGAATTTGAACCTAGACCCTGATGATATCGACCTGATCGTAGCCACAGATTCCGAGAGTATTTTGGGAATCGGGGACTGGGGAGTCGGAGGTATTAATATCTCTATTGGTAAGCTTGCTGTGTATACAGCTGCTGCTGGTATAGATCCTAGCCGGGTGCTGGCAGTTGTTCTTGATGCAGGTACAAACAACGAGAAGCTATTGGAAGATCCTTTATATATGGGGAATCGTCATAAACGTGTACGTGGAGAACAATATGACCAATTTATTGACACTTATGTTCAAGCGGCACTGTCCTTTTTCCCCAATGCCCTGCTGCACTGGGAAGATCTGGGCAATGTCAACGCACGGAACATTATCAATAAATACGGAAATAGTATTTTGACTTTTAATGATGATATTCAAGGTACTGGAGCGGTTACGCTCGCAGGTGTGATGTCTGGTGTTCAATTGTCCGGAGTCCCACTGAGCAAGCATCGGGTGCTAGTCTTTGGTCCAGGAGCTGCTGGAATCGGCAATGCAGACCAAATTAGCGCCGCCATGATGCTGGAAGGACTGTCAGAAGCAGAAGCAAGACGTAACTTCTGGGCTTATGATTATCGCGGCCTGCTCACCAACGAAACAGAAGGACTTTTTCCATTCCAGGTCCCTTATGTGCGTGATGTTGCAGAATGCCGTGACTGGGAACATGCTGAGGATGGCAAAATCCCTTTGCTTGAAGTCATTCGCCGCGTGAAACCGACGATTATGATCGGTACTTCCGGTGTTACTGGGGCATTCAGTGAGGAAATCGTTAAAGAAATGGCCAAACATACAGAACGTCCTATTATTATGCCTATGTCCAACCCGACTCCACTGGCAGAGGCAACTCCGCAAGATTTGATCCACTGGACCGAAGGAAAAGCCCTCATTGCAACAGGAAGTCCTTTCGAGCCGGTGATCTATAACAATATTAAGTTTGAAATTGGGCAATCCAACAATGCTTTCGTATTCCCGGGTCTGGGTCTCGGCGCAATCGTGGTAAAATCCAAAATTATAACAGATAGCATGTTTGCAGCAGCTGCCCATGCAGTAGCTCAAATGGTTGATTTGTCGCAGCCTGGTGCTTCCCTGCTGCCAAAAATCAACGAGCTACGAGAAGTATCTGAAGCGGTAGCCGTGGCTGTAGCTAAGGCAGCAGTTCAGGATGGAGTAGCGCGTCATCAACCGGATGATATCGCACAAGCGGTTCGAGATGCGATGTGGGACTGCAAATATAAACCCATCAAACAATATGGTCAGGAAACGGTTCTGGTTTAAAAATAGCGAACAACATCAAATGTGTACTTGCATATGCAAAGTGATTATTTAACTGATGTCCGCCATTTTTGGCGGACATCTTCATTGGAGGCGACATCATGGCTACAGGTCATATTTTTATTATCTTAATTCCTATTTTCTTTGTCATTTTAATTGGTTATTTCGCAGGATTGTTTAAGGCTTTTAACCCTGCTTCTTCTAAGGGATTAAATACACTTGTGACGAAGTTTGCTCTACCTGCACACTTGTTTATTGGTATTACGACGACACCAAGAGAGACGTTGATTCAAAAGTGGCCCTTTCTTGTGGCTTTGCTACTTGGTGTAATCGGCTTTTATATTGTATTGCTCATTGTTTATCGCTTAATTGCCAAAAAAGGCCTGACTGAATCCTCCATGTTCGCATTGAATTCGACACAGCCTTCTTTTGCATTCATGGGAATTCCGGTTCTGGGCAGCTTGTTCGGAAGTGCGGCAGTCGCCATCCCGATTGCGATTACTGGGATCGTCGTTAATGCCATTCTTGATCCGCTTGCAAGTATTTTGGGAACGGTCGGTCAGCGCAAAACAACAGAATCCGACGGCACTAAAGGCAACTTATTTAAAGTCACTATGAAATCAGTCCTTCATGGACTCAGCGAGCCGCTTGCCTGCGTACCCTTGTTTGGTGTCGTATTGACTCTATGTGGATTCCACGCTCCGAAACTTTTGCAATCCATGTTTGATCAAATCGGCAATATTACTGCTGGTACAGCCCTATTTGCCATCGGGGTAACCATTGGTATCAAAAAGATTACGTTCAGTCCAAAAGCACTTAGCATCGCTGTGCTGAAAGCCATCGTGATGCCTATGGTTATGCTCGGTATTGCTGTTCTGATAGGACTATCCCATGAAGATGTAACCAAGGCCGTATTGCTTGTCGCTTTTCCCGGCTCGGCTGTGGCCGCTATGATTGCTACCCGTTATGAAACACTGGAAACGGAAGCTGCATCTGCATTTGTTATTAGCTCAGTCTTATCGCTCATTTCACTACCCTTACTCATTTCACTTCTTTTATAGGGACAGAAACTTAAGAACCCTCAATGCAATCCAGGTATTTATAGGTATAAAGTATACCCGTTTGCTCTCATTTATCTTATTTTTTAAATATTGTTTGAACAATAAAGTGATTTAGTAAGAATTGAGTTGGAAAAACAACATAAAATCCAGTTTTGCCGACAAGCGGCGGTCCCATCGTTTCATTTACTAGGGGCCGCCGTTCTTTTTGAATAACCTTCTACTCTCCCTTTTAATAAATACCTAACATTTAGAAAGCAAATTGTCGAAATATATATGGGGTAGGTTGTATATGAAACTAAAATGCTAATTCAAAGGAGAAGAAAACGTGAAAAACTTGAAGTGGAGAACTATGTCCTTTTTTGGTAAAAATCTATTAATCTCTTTTCTTAACATCGTATTAATAGGTGCTATTCTCATCACATCCAGCTATATACTTCAAAAGAACATTCTCACCACGCAGCTGCAAGACCAAGTTAAAGTATTGACTAAAAAATGGGCAGAAGATGTTGACAAAACAAAAGTACAACAAGCATTAGCCGAAAAAGATTATAACGGTTCTGCTCAACAGGATTTACGCAAATTCCTAGATTCTATCCACACATTTTATCCTAATGTTGCCCAAGCTTACATATTTGGCACAGAACTAACAGAAGGAAATCAAACCTCCATTATTGGCGTTCCTACAAATTTAGTCCAAGCTTTCCAAGACTCGAAGATGAATATTGGGGATATGTACACTCTTCCAGACGAAAATGTACAAGGTGTAAATAAAATGCTTCAATCTAAAGACTCAGCGTTTAGCAGCTTTTATACTGACGATTTTGGTACATGGACGACCATTGTTTACCCAATTACAGATGAAAGCGGTAAAATCACAAGTGCGATATACTTTGACGTAGACGCGAGCTCTGTACCTAACGGACTTCATAAATTGCTTGTATATGGTGTTTCATTGCTCATTCTGTTCCTTGCGATCTTCTTAACGGTCCAATATTTGCTGGTAAAACGGACCCTATCCCCGATTCGTAGCTTGATGAAGGGCATTGAAGAAGTCAGCGAGGGGAATCTGAATGTAAAAATCAAGACAGGCGAGGACGACCTTGGCATTATCAATCAAAAATTTAATTCTATGATCAAACGCCTTAACGATACAATGGTGAAAGTACAGGATACGACGCAAGAAGTTACGGGATCTGCCCAGGAATTGTTAAGCATTAGCGAGAAAAACAGTACGAATACGAACGTCATTAACAGCAATATTCAGGAAATAACCCAGGGGCTTGAAGCTCAGGATCACGCAGCACTTGAAAGCTCCAGAGCTATGAATGAAATGTCGACAGTTATCCAAACGATTGCCGAAAGCTCCTCTTCCGTAGCCGATCAAGCTTATTCTATGGAAAAACGCTCCGTTGAAGGCAATCAGGTAGCCCAAAAGCTTTCCGCTCAAATGGACTCCATCTCCACTACAATGGAAAGTACAGCTGATTCCGTTAATGCGCTGCAGAACCGTTCTAACGAAATCAGCAATATCGTCAGCATCATTACAGGCATTGCCAGTCAAACGAATCTGCTTGCACTGAACGCTTCTATTGAAGCTGCCAGAGTCGGTGAAGAGGGCAAAGGTTTTGCAGTCGTAGCGGGAGAGGTGCGTAATTTGGCTGAACAGTCTCAAGAGTCTGCCAAACAAATTGCAGAGCTTATTGAAGAAATCCAAAAAGAAATTGAGCAGACTGTAAAAGGCATCAGCCTTGGTACAAAAGAAGTTCACATTGGGCTAGAAGTTACGAAGCAAACAGGCGAAATGTTCTCTGAAATTTTAGATGCGTCTAATAAAGTGTCGTCACAAATTCAAGAGGTATCCAGCGCAACGGAGCAGATTTCAGCCAGCACGCAGGAAATGTCAGCTACCTCTGACGAGCTCTCTTCGACAGTTAGCAAAACAGTCGACAGCAGCAAACAAATCGAGCATACCATTGGAGAACAGGCTGAGTCTATGGCTTCTATTGTCCAAGCTTCTGACAAGCTTACATTGATGTCCGGGGAGCTGGAAGAGCTCATTTCGTTCTTCAAGGTGAACCGGGAAGCCTAATTTTATAACCTCCAAGTAACTCAAGATAACAATAAAGAACCTATAGTCTGCATAGAATGCGAACTAGAGGTTCTTTGATATACTCTTACGTACTTCTTAATTTATAAATCCTTCCAAAGCTGAGGTTGGCTTACCGTCAGCCTGCCAAGCACCTTTGTTATAACCTTGATTATAACCTGGGGTTGCAGCCGGCTCCCAATAAAATACCCCTGTTCCCTTGCCGCCTCCAATGTTCCGAACCTTTGTTTTGATTGCAGAAATAAATGCCTTGGAAGCTGCAGGTTCGTTATATTCCATCCCGATTTCACTGATGACAATGCCTTTACCGTATTTGGCAATTAGGTTATTGGCATTGGTAATCGTCTGATCCACCTTGCCCTGCCAGTCAGTAGGAGACGGATACAAAGACAGCCCGATGAGGTCAAACTGAGCTCCATTATCAATCAGTCCGCCGATATTCCAGTTCAACATGGAACCGTTATCCCCGTTGGCTAAATGTACGATCGTTTTGGTACTGCTGCTTACCGATTTTACAGCATTATTACCTGTATTGACGAGCCAGGCATAGTTTTTCATGTTCACCGAAGCTTTGCCGTCTTCCCAGAGCATTCCATTGTTCGTCTCATTACCGATCTGCACCCAGTCCGGTGTTACCCCCTTGCTTTTCATCGTGTTCATAACATAGACCGTATGAGACCAGACTGCATCCATGAGTTGTGTAAATGTGAAATTGCGCCACGCATAAGGTTTGTTCTGTTGCCCTGGATCTGCCCAGGAATCACTATAATGTAGAGTCAGCATAACGCTCATACCCAATTTTTTAGCTCGCTGCGCCAGTTCTGCTGCCTTTTCGGCATTCATGTATCCGCTTGCATAATCTTTCATGTCAGGGTTTACCCACACACGGATACGTACCGAGTTGATCTGATAGTCATCTCGCAAAATTTGCAGTATATCTCGACGAACACCCTTTTTATCCTTCCAAGTCATACCTTGCGCTTCCATTCCTGCTACCCAGCTTATATCTGCTCCTTTGGCGAAAGCAGGGGCGGCCGAAGCCGCACCCAACCCTACAGAGCCGAACGGATACAATAAGCTGGATAGCAAGATCAACATCGCAAATATCATCGTGCGGTTACCTGTTTTCATAAGTCATCTCCCATCCGAATTGTATACTTCTCATTGCCTCTGACCAATCTACCAGTTCCCTCACTCGGGAAAACGACAGAGATCACACTTTAATATCATGTTCTATTTATTGCGCTCTGTCTTTAAAACCTTAACAGTGTAGGCATCCAATTGAACGCTACCATCTTCTATCGCATGATTTTCAAGCATATCCGTATAAGTTCGTCCATCCAACGTAATCTTTTGCGACTCATGCGTGAAATTTAGTATAAAAATATAATCATGAACCCCATCGGTACGAATCGCCGTATTCACTCCATGAGGCAACTTCACATTGAGTGCTTTACTGATTCCTGCATCATCAATTAAACTTCTGTAAAAATGACTGTGGAACAGTCCGGTGTTGCGTGACGCGATGTAATAAGCCTTTCCTTCTCCCAAACGGTTCACCGTCAAAGCCGGGCGTCCTGCATAAAAGTCTGACCCGTACACAGCCAGTACCTCTGCACCCTCCGTATGAATGAGATCACACAATTCCACAGCTTCATACTCCCCTTGCAGATCCAGCTCATTGCCTTCAACCGGCAAAATGTGATTACGATCATGATCATGCAATCCGTCAATCTCTTCCGACCAGATCCCCAGCGTCTTACGAAGCGGGCCCGGAAAGCCTCCAAGGAAGCACAAATCATGTTCATCTACGATACCAGACCAATAGGTTGCTACGAAAACGCCGCCATTTTCAACAAATTTCTGTATACGCTCCCCCACACCACTGCGGACCATATACAACATCGGAGCTACCAAAAGTTTGTATTTGGAGAAATCTGCATCCATATGAATGACATCTACAGGCACACCCTGCTCCCAAAGTGCCAAATAATGCGCTTCAGCTGTCTCCTCATATTTCACACCTTTGTTCCGCGGTCCCTGTGAATCGTTGATTCCCCAACGGTTCTCCCAGTCAAAAATGACTGCGGCCTCCGCCGGTACAGTTGTACCGATAACCTCCTCCAGTTTTTCCAGCGCATTACCGACATGGGTCACATCCCCGAATACCCGAGTGTGCTCATGTCCGACATGATCGACGACCGCACCGTGCAGCTTTTCACTCGAACCCCGACTTTTCCGCCACTGAAAATATTGAACGGTGTCTGACCCGTGTGCTACAGCCTGTAAAGACGATAGCAGATGCATTCCCGGCCGCTTCAGCTTGCTGACGTCTTGCCAGTTTGTCAAACTCGGCGTACTCTCCATGAGCATCCAAGGCTTGCCTCCCTTGATTGAACGAATAATATCGTGCATCATAGCCACTTTCGCAGCTTGACGGCTATCATCTCCCTCACGGTCATGCCACGTCGGGTAACTATCCCAGGATATAACATCGAGCAGATCAGCAAACTTCCAGTAATTCAATCCTTCAAAAAACTCCATTAAATTGGTTGTGACCGGAATGGCTGGATTGGCAGCCTTGAGCGGCACAATCTCATGTTTGATAAAATCTGCGGTCTGATCGGTCACAAACCGTCTCCAGTCCAAATTCATAGCATGAACCTGTGTCTCACCATGAGGTGCCGGAGACTCAATTTGGCTCCAATCTGTAACTGTATGACTCCAAAAGGTCGTCCACCATGCGTGATTAAGCTTGTCCAGCGTACCATATTTATCCTGGACCCAAGCGCGAAATGCCTCCTGACAATAATCACAGTGGCAATCTCCACCAAATTCATTGGAAATATGCCAGCCAATAACAGCCGGATGGTTAGCATAACGCTCGGCTAGCTTCGTATTCATGATACGTACTTTTTCCCGGTAAACAGGCGACGTAGCACAGTGATTATGGCGAAACCCGTGCAGATTACGGACACGGTTAGCCTCCACACGCAGCACCTCAGGATATTTTTGTGACATCCAGGCTGGTCTTGCTCCACTAGGAGTGGCCAAAAATGCATAGATTCCGTTCTCAGCAAACGAATCCAGAATACGATCCAGCCACTCAAACGTAAATACGCCTTCCTCAGGCTCCAATGAAACCCATGAGAAAATACCGACAGACATCACGTTACATTTGGCTAGTTTCATTAGACGGATATCCTCCGCTAACACCTCAGGGTAATGCTGCCATTGCTCCGGGTTATAGTCCGCTCCATGCAGCATACGTGGAACTCGCTCACTAATGGGAGGGTACTTGATTATGTTTTGCTTCGTCACTACAAATCATCTCCTTCAATTAATTCTGTTACTCTTTGACGGAACCTAGCGTCATACCTTTAACAAAATACTTTTGTAAAAATGGATATACAATGAGAATAGGCGCTGCACCAATGAAAATTTGCGCAGCATTAACCGTCGTTTGAGAAAGTAATTCCATCTCTTTCGGACTCATGCTCATGGAACTCATGTCCTTCTGAATAATTACAGTTTGTAGGAACGTCGCCAGCGGATAATCCTTTGCATTGCTCAAATAGAGCAGACCATCAAACCAGGAGTTCCAATGAAATACCATACTAAACAGCGCAATCGTCGCAATGGAAGGCATGGATATCGGTAAAAAGATACTAAACAATGTCCGAAAATGTCCTGCTCCGTCGATCAATGCGGCCTCTTCCATCTCTTTGGGAATTCCTCTAAAAAAGTTCAACATAAGGATGATCAGAAATGTGTTGACCGCTCCTGGCAAAACAAGTACCCAGAAGCTGTCCATAAGATGGATCTTTTGAATAACCATATAGAATGGAACCAGACCACCGTTAAAAATCATGCTGAATACGAACAACCATGAATATACGTTTCTGCTACGGAACACAGATGTTTCCTTTGAAAGTGGATAAGCAGCTAAAAAGGTAATAAGCAGTGTCAAGCCGGTTCCCAATACAGTCCGACAGACAGAAATCCAGATGGAGTGCAGAAAAATCGGGTTATTCATCGTCTTCTTATAGGCTTCTAATGAAAATTGCACCGGCCACAGTCCAACCAGATTGGCATCTGCTGCTGATTTAGCACTAAATGATACCGCCAACACATGAATCAGCGGAACGATACACATGATGGACAAAATCACAAGCAAGCAAATGTTAAACACATTGAAGATGCGATATGGCGTTGTTTTATGATACATGACTCTCCCTCTTTCAGCCTCGTGGAATCAAAATATGCGGTAACCTGCCCATTTGTAAGCAAGTCGATAAGATATCAG
The DNA here is from genome assembly GCF_038592955.1 of Paenibacillus sp. FSL H8-0168. Lineage (NCBI taxonomy): Bacteria > Bacillati > Bacillota > Bacilli > Caryophanales > Paenibacillaceae > Paenibacillus > Paenibacillus sp. FSL H8-0168. The sequence goes on from NZ_CP151948.1 coordinate 3,660,555, forward strand.
AATGAGAATCATGCTGATAACGGATTTGAACAAGCCGATAGCAGTAGCAAAGCCCATTTCTCCATTGATTAACGCTGTCCGGTAGACGAATGTATCAATAATATCGCCTTTTTGGTAAACCAGTGGATTATAAAGGTTGAAAATCTGGTCAAAACCGGCATTCAGTACATTGCCAAGTGCAAGCGTTCCAACAACGACTACCATCGGAATTAACGAAGGTACAGTGATGTGTAGCGTCTGTCTCCAGCGGCTCGCTCCATCCATTTCAGAAGCCTCATACAACGAAGGATTAATTCCCGCCAGTGCGGCAAGAAATACGATGGTGTTGTAGCCGAACTCCTTCCATATATCCGATACAATGACAGTAAACCGAAACCAGTTATTATCTCCCAGAAAAAAGATAGGCTGAATCCCGAAACTACCGAGAATACGGTTCATAAATCCATCTGAAGCCAACAGGTCAATCAGAATTCCGCCCAAGATGACCCACGACAGAAAGTGTGGCAGATAAACCAGTGTCTGAATGGATCGCTGTAGTCCGACCTTACGAATTTCATTCAGCAGTATAGCAAAAACAAACGGAACCACCAGATTGAAAAACATCTTTAACACAGCAATAATCAGCGTATTCCAGACGACTTGTAGACTGTCCTCCCGTTGAAACAAAAAGCGGAAGTTATCCAGTCCAACCCACTCGGAACCAGTTATGCCTAGCCAAGGCTTGTAATTTTGAAAGGCCATCACGATGCCGCCCATCGGAATGTAGCTGAATACAATTAAGAAAATGATGGCTGGCAGCAGCATGATATGAAATGGCCACGTACGTTGCAGACTTCTCATTGCAGTTCCTCCTGTAACTCTCATGGTATACTTCAATTATAAAAGCGTTTTCGCTGTCCCAACAGTTCAAAAAACCAACATACATGGCACAAAAGCAATCATTTTTCAAGCTCGCCAAACGAATAAAACTTTTTTTCAAACACACAATGATAGCGCATTCATTTCCACTCGATACGGGTGAAGCTGTAGTAAAAAGGCTGCCCACCTCGGGACAGCCCTCCTAACTATTACAACATCATGATTTTACTTTTCGACACTTTTATACCATTCGTTTACTTCATTTGTAATTTGTTCGCCACCAGCTGTTTTCCACGTCTGTACAAAGGTATCAAAAGCAGAGATCGGCTGCTTGCCATAAATAATTTCATTGAAGGTCTGACTTTCAATCTTATCCAGATAGTCCTTTTTAGCCTTCATGGTTGGCGTAGTAGGGCCTGTGAACTGATCTTTCATGGAGATATCCTTCTGTTCCATAAGCACTTTGGCAGCTGCGGGAGTATCTTTCCCGTAGTTCACCATTACATCTTTCTCCAGACGGGTCTTCGGTTCTGCGCCGTTAGCTAAACTTAACAAAGCCTTCATTTGGGCATCAGGTATACGCGCACCATCACGAACCAGCAAATAACGAAAAGAGTTTACATAACCGCCTGGTATTTTATCGATAGACATTAGCTTTCCGCCCGCATCCAAATCATAATCGTAGCCCTTAAACAGCCCATTCGACAAATCGCCGTCTTGTTTGGCATTAGCATAATGGTCAAACAAATAATTTTGATAAGTGAAAAAAGCTTCAGGATGCTGCATTTGTTTGTTGATTAATACAACACCATTGGTATATTGCGTTCCGTGACGCATGGCTTTATTGTCAGGACCTGCTGGAATCTTGATCGGCTTCCACACGGCACCCGGCGCATTTTTGACTGTATCCTGAAGCGGCCAGCCGCTCATCCAATATGGTCCAGGAATCATACCGGCTGTTCCTGCGACTGTAGGTTCTGACGTTTTATTTTCATCCCACAATGCTGCTTCCTGAGGAATATATCCCTTTTTGAGCCACTCGCTCAGCTTTTGCAAACCCGGCTTCATGCCAGGCTGCACGGAGCCATATTCCAAACTGCCATTTGTGCCTTTGTTCCACTGCTGAGGTAGAGTGCCATATGCCCCGAAAATCCAGGATGGGTCACCCATCCAAGTGTTCATGGATGTTTTAAAACCGATGCTGAGCGGAATCACTTTGTTCGGAGCCAGTCCGTCCGGATTTTTATTTTTAAAGGCATCCATCACTTTTTCCAGATCATCCATCGTCTCTGGAGCCTTCATACCCAGCTTATCCAACCAATCTTGTCGTACCCACAATACATAATCATGGTTATAGGCGAAATCAAGCACAGGAATACCCATTTTTTTGTCATCTCGGCTATACTGATTCCATACGTTTGTATCCTGATTCATCGCCTGCTTCCAGGAATCCGAAGCGTACTTGTCAAACAACGGACCCACCTCTGCAAACATACCAGAATCGATCATGTCTTGTGCCAGTTGCTCATTCTCCGTCCCCAGTACAACGACGTCCGGCATCTCCTGACCGGAGGACATAGCCAAACGCAGCTTTGTAGCAAATGCGCCATTCGTATCCGTGACGGACCAGAGTGATTTGATATTAATACCGAATTTCTCTTTAGCCCATTTGGTCGCAATGTTATTTTCGATAGATTCACCATTTTTAAATTTTAAGGCGGGATCTACACCCCATACCGTGGAAATTGTGACTTCTGGATTGTATTTTTCTTTGTATACGTTTTCAGTTTTAGCTGTGCTGTCCCCATTTCCATCATTCCCCGTACCTGAGCAGCCCACAAGGCCCACTCCTAATACCATAGTTGCGGCGAGCAACGACAACAGCTTTTTCTTCGAATGAACTCGCATATTGTTCCCCCTCTAAAAATCATTTTCTACTCTTTTATTATAAGAGGGCTTTTCTTCACAGCCTATGTCACAAAATAAATATTTCTGCACCTTTCCCAACTGATCTTTGCTGGTTTCGTCCTTACTGGTCCCGAAATTCATGCGGAGTCATTCCGTAATGCTTTTTGAACATCTTACTGAAATATTGGGGATTCTGGTAGCCTAGTTCCGTCGTAATTTCGTATATTTTTTTGTTGGAATATTTGAGCAAATAAAGAGCCCGCTCCATTCTCATTCGGATAATATAGTCACCCAGACCTTCTCCGGTTTCAGCTTTATAAATTTTAGACAGATAGACTGGATGAAGATAGACCTGATCAGCAATCGTCTTAACAGACAGCTCCTGGCCTCTATCCTGGGAGATGAGCTCCTGAACCTGCTTGACCACATAGCTTTTAGCGCTTTGCTCGCTTGCGGACCATTCAGATTTAAGTTTGTTCATCATGGAAAATATCCACTCTTTGAGGTGGGGGAACGAATGAACCATTTTCTGCGCATGTAACGGATCGAAGCCTACTTGATCCATCTGTGTAATGAAACGTCCTTGTTTGTGCGCTGTATACATAAAGGCGCTCGTCACCGAAATAAACAGCTCATATAAATGCTCGCGTGTATATCCCACCTCTTCCATTTTTCCAAATACACGGCTCACTTTCGCTTCGGCCTCGTCCCATTGCCTGGATTCAAGCAGATGAGTAAGCGTTGGGTGCATATAAAGCCCCTCCAGTGACTTAACTGAGCTGTGTGGCTGTTCTGTCTGCTCTTCTATGAATAGCAGTGTATCCGTCTCCTCCTGATGGTTCCAGTATAAGGATCTAATCGCTTTCTGATATAGCTTAGATAGCTCCTCTGGAAACTTAAACCATCCGGTCAATGCAACGTAAATTTCCCCTTTCAAGTAATTGCTCACATTTTTTCGAAAGGTCTCAATCGCCGCACTCAAAAAACGATTCTGCTCATCCGCGCTCCGTTCAGGGAATGAATTCCAATTCCCTTCTATTAATACAATTAAGCAGTCATGCGGCGCTTTGCAATGCCAAACGTGAAAATCAGGTGCGAACACTTCTTCGGCAATATTTCCAATCGCATACTCAATTAAGGAGACTGAATGATAGTCCATATCAGAAAAATGCTTTCCTAGCTGAATAAGCAGCATACTGGCAGGATGTCCCGTGCGTAGCTTGATTTCGTACTCGGACATTTTGCTCTCTATTTTGGGTACTGGTAAATCACGCCCGAGTAGTAAATCATGCATCAAATGGGTCCGCAGTACACCAAAATCGTTTCTGCGGCTATATTGTAATTGATGAACCTTGTCAAATGCTTCCCATTCTTCCTTTAGCGAATCCATGGCGGCTGACACACATTTGATAAACTCTTCATCATCCACCGGCTTTAAAATGTAATCAAAAGCCTTAAGCTGAAGCGCTTTTTTAGCATATTCAAAATCGGCATAGCCTGTCAGTAACAAACTTCGGATATGCGGCCATCGCTCGTTTACTTCAACAATCAACTCCAGTCCCGTCATACCAGGCATACGAATATCCGTAACCAGAATATCAATATCGTACGCTTCCAGCACATCCACTGCTGCTAATGCGGAAGCCGCTTGATGAACCCTCTCGATGCCTAGCGTCTCCCACGGAATGGTAGCTGCCAGACTTTCTGTTACATAACTCTCATCATCTACTAGTAATATCTGAACCATCTGTTCCCTCCGTTTTAACTATATTCGAATTTGGCGAAGGCTCAATTAAACCATTCGCATGCTCTCCTTCTGTTGAGATCGACCATTTTAAAACTGCACGCAATCCTCCCAATGGAGACAAAGAGAATTCCAGTCCTGCATCTTCCCCAAAATGTAATCGCATGCGTTGATGCACATTCCATAGACCATATCCATGTTCCTCTTCCACTGGCTTGTCAAGCGTTGATGTCAGGGCAGTTATAGCCTCTCTACTCAAACCGAGTCCGTTATCATCCACAATCAGGTACATATACGAGCCAACACGCTCGGTTAAAATATGAATTACACCATCCTCCGCTTGAGGCTCTATCCCATGCAGCACCGCATTTTCCACCAGTGGCTGCACTACAAGCGGCGGAATCAGCAGACTGCTAGCCTGTGAAGAAACATGAATTAAGAACGTTAGCCTTGGCATACGCATCTGCTGTATGTTCAAATAATATTGAACAAATTCGACTTCCTCTGACAATGGAACCAAATCCCGCTCCTGTCTGGTTGTATATCGATAATACCTGGATAAATTATGAGCCATGGCCACGACCGCCTCATGATTGCGCAGCTTCGCCATACTTGTAATAAACGAAAAACAATTATAAAAAAAATGCGGATTGATTTGTGACTGTAGCTGCTTTAGTCGCGCTTCCTTGACATGCAGCTGCTCAACATACACCTTCTCAAATAGCTCCTGAATCTGTTCGACCATCAGATTAAATTGACTAGACAGGAAAGCAAACTCGTGACTCCCTCTTAGACTTAATCGAACAGCATAGTCTCCATCCTTTAGTCTCCGAAATGCCCGCACAAGCTGAAGAATCGGCACTTGTACCTGTGAATGAAGCAAGTAAGCGCCAATCAAGCCTACCAGCAGCGAGCCAACAACAGTTATATAAAACAGTCGATTCGATGAGTAAATCGGAGACATCATATCGGACAAAGGCATATAATCAATCAAATACCACCCCGTCGTTTGCGAAAGAACGGCATGAACCAGGTAGCTTTCTTCTCCAATTTTCACAGTCAGATTATCAACTTCATGGAGCCCCATTTTTTCTAATTTTGAAATCAGCTGTCCAGACAGCTCTTCATTGGCAGTACGATTATAGATCGCTCCTACGCCTTTTTTATAATAAAAAGGCTCCTTTCGACCATCACCTTTGAAGCGGTCAAGCATATCCTGAATATTACTGCTGTCAAATTCAACTTTAATAATCGTGTTAGCGGTTTCTGGATTACCAAGCGAAGAAAACGGGGATAATGTATACAATGAAAATATAAATTGGTCTTTCCCGTATGATCTTTTTTTGGATACCTGCCAGCCGTCTTTTATCAGCTGATTTAGTTTTTTCTGGTCATATAAACCTGCTCCATTCTCCGATACAACCCGTCCAAGCGAAGGAGAATAGATACTCAGCCCGGTTCTCCAATTAGAAGAGCTTTCCTGAAGCCCAAGCTTGGTTTGAATCCGTTTGACAAGGTTAATTCCATCCAGATTGAGAACCTTGTCCTTCAAAAAAATCGCTTGAAAACTGGCTACATCGGGATCATGAATCAGCAGATGCGGCCAGGAGGAAATCATTTCAATATTCGTATTCACCTGGTCTTGAAAAAAAGTCAGCTGATTATAATTAGATTGATTCAGCTCCTCACGTAATACGCCTGTTGTTGTCTGATTAGAATAGACATACAGGATCAGCACAGGTATAAGCAATACGATAACGATGGAAACGATTTTAGTATAAAAATTAAATTTAAACATGAGTTCTACACATCCTCTGCACAAAAAACAGGCATACTTAAATGGTATGCCAGAGCCCTGACCTTCGTTGCCGTCAGTACATACTATACATTATCAATGGTTGGCGGTGATAATATGTTTGATGCTAAGCAAATGGAATGGTTTAACCAACTATCCGCTGAAGACTTGGCCATTTTAGGTGCCGGCTTCAATACACTAGGTGATTTTTTTGATTTTCTGGCGTTGATTAAGGCCAGACAGGAAACAGCCCAAGGTAATAAAAAGTAATAGCACTATTTCACAACAAATTTCACACGAGTTCCATCCTCATACTCATCCAATTGGTGACTGACCCATGATCCTGCCCCACGATTATCCTTAGGGGCTATGTATTTGATATTTGCACCTTTGCCACCTTCTGAGCACATAGCCATCGGCCATTCGTCACGATCGTATCCTTTACGAGTGGGAACACCTGCAAGTGAATGCTTGCGATTTTGCTCGGCTCCTTCACGGTCAATTGTGCATACCGGTGATTTTCCCGCCTGAATGGCTTCCTTAATATGCTGCGCCGTTTCAGGGTAACGACCTGACGGGAATTGCAGCGTAACCTGAGCCGATGAAGGCGGGTTCTCTCCTGTCGTTTTCGTAAGAAGATTGCCTCCTTCAAACCAGTACGCGCCCGCAGCTAGCAGTACTAAAGCTATAAAACTTAGCAATTTTTTCTTCAATTTCCCTCTTCCCTTCAAGCTATTCCAGTAGATGCCTTCAACTAAGGTAATCCCCGGATTTTATTTTTTGTAACCCCTTACTGACTATAAAAAAAGGTTGAATATTCGACGACAAATAGTATAGAGAGGAGGTTGTACGAATGAACGATGAGATCAAACTGGCCGTGAGCCAAATGCAAGCCGTTGTTATCCGGTTACTGAATGGAAGTACCGTAATTGGCTGGCCTAAGCTCCTATCTGACCAAGAAACTCAGCAATTCAAGCTCTATGATGACGAACACGTATATACGATTTCCGTTAATGATGTGGATACAGTCGCAAGAGTTATTGTATAAGATACAGGAAGCGACTTAATGAGACATCCAGTGGACAAGCCCGAACAAAGCACACCACAGGAGAAGACTGATCAGAATCCCCCAAAATAAACCTTTAAAAAGCTTCATACCATACTGACAACCTTTCGACTGGGCTTTTTCCCCATTATAACATGTCAGAAAGACAGCTGTCGCAGCTTGCTCTTATATCATCTTCGTATCATATATATTAAATTTTAAAATCATGACACAAAGGAAATAATGAAATAATTCCGAAAATTATGCCTGATCACCAGTGAAAATGCAATCATGACATAATAAAAGTCACATTTTAATCAAAATTTAATGAAAATTTTCCGAAAATGATGTATAATTATTGACATAACAAAACGCACGAGGTGATCATCATGGCATTATTAAACAGAGTTCATGAATTAAAATTGCAACTGCCTAACGAGCATCATAGCATTTCCCAATACGTGGAGCATGCATTGCATTCGATTGACAGTTTTGTGGAGCAACATCGTCAATTTATAGCCGCTCAGGCTCTATATGGTGAAAAAATTAATGGTACGGAAGAAAGACTGTTCCGAGACACAATTTCTGAGATTAAAGCCCAACTGGTAGCTACTTTGGAAAAGACAGTTGAAGACTTCGCACACAAAGGCGATAAGCACTGGAAAAATCATTATCAGGACGGCGTAGAATAAGCTGAAAATAACCCCCGGTCTTTGGACCGGGGGTTATTTTGTATAAGTGGATGAGGCAATATGCGTAGACTATTTTAACACTCTGGCCGATGTCGCTACAGTCTTACCACCATAGACTACTTTGATACTGGAACTTCCGGTATCAATCGCCTTCACCTGACCGCCAGTAACCTGTACGATCGACGGTTTGGAAGATGTCCATACCGCTGAGCTCGTCACATTGGTAGTTGCGCCTGAATCATAAACTGCATTCACACTAAGCACTTGAGAGGAGCCTTTAGGCAGCTTCAGGTTTTTATTGCTTAATACCAGTTTGAGCAGCTTAGGTGTGACCTTGATCTCAACGTTAAACGACTTATCCTGATATGTGCCCGTAATCGTTGCGTTTCCAATTCCAACGGCTTTAATGGAAGAGCCTTTTACGATTACTACGGAAGCATTCGATGATGTCCATTTCACTTTGCTGCTCAACGTAGCTTTTTTACCATCCGTATATATGCCGATGACTTTGATGGACTTACTTCCTTTCAAATTCATATCAGCACTCGAAAAGCTTGGTGTCAATGTAGAGATGGCTCCTTCCACAATGACAGGTACTTTCACATATTTGTTCATATACATAGCCTTGATTCCAGAGTTACCGCCATTCACCGCTTTTACTTTACCATTTGCTACTGTAACTGCGGCTGTTGTACCTACCCAGCTTACCTGATTGGTAACATCCAGGATTCCGCCACCAGCCATGTGTGCTTTTACTGTCGGAATACTTGCTTCTTGGCCTGCAACCAATACATATTTTTTCTCAGAAGCGGTCAGCTTGAGCACTTTGTATTGCACAGTCACTGGAATATCCAGTTTGAGCGCACCTACCGTTGCTGTCAATGTTGCACTGCCTGGGTTCACTGCAACTAGCTTACCATTTGCTATTTTAACTGCACTTTCACTGCTTAAACTCCATTTTACATCGGATTGAACTGCTTTTTTTGCTCCATTGACCAAATAAGCAGATATACTCGGGAGAGAAGTTTTGCCTCCTGTTTCGAGGGTCAGACTGGCTTTGCTCGAAACCAGTTTTTCAACCGTTGGAAGTACATTAATCTTCAGAGTCTTGCTCAAACCGTGATAGGACGCTGTAATCGTCGAATTGCCTGCATCCATTGGTGTGATTTTACCTTGCTCGACTGTGGCAACCAGCGGATTGGAGGAAGTCCATTCTGCCGTGTTGGTTACATCTGTTTTGCCGCCAGTCAGGTTAACATCGGTTGCACTAACCTGAATTGGGGAGCTACCCAGAAAGACCGATTTGGCCCCAATTGCACTCAATACTAACGCCTGAGAAGAAGAACGCACATACACAATCGTTTGTGCTTTAAGTTCATCTTTGCTTGCCTTAATGTAAGTCACGCCTTTGGCAAGTGGACGAACAAGACCATCTTCAACGGTAGCAACAGCCGCATTCGAAGAAGTCCATTCGACACCGGATACATTTTCCGTCCCACCTCCAGTAAGTACACCTTGAGCAGTCAATTGCTTTGATTCTCCGCCAATCGTCAAATTAATGGGACTAGACGGATTTAATTGCAGCTTGCTGTAAGGCGATTTTACTGTAATCGTTGTACTTACCGTTTGCTGCTCATATGTGGCAACAACCTTAATCTGCCCTTTTGACACAGGAGTAATGAGCCCCTTATCAACCTTTAAAATGCTTGAATCCCCAGAGATCCATTCTGCCTTTTGGGTAACATCTTCTTTGCCCTTTTCAGTCAATGACCACACTTTTAATTGAGCGGGGCTTCCACCCAGATTCAATGTAGTCGGATTTTGACTGTCCCACTGTACCGTGGAGGTCGTGCTCTCCTCAGCCCGGATCAAACCCGCTGGCCATGCTGCAAATACAAACATCAGCAAAGCAAGTAAGAAGGTACTCCGTTTGCTCATACGTTTCATACGCTCCATTCGTTTCTCTCCCTTAGTTTCATCTCTATAAAATAGGATATAATTAACAATCCCATTACTTTTATCGGTTAGCAGCTTACTAAATTGAACCCTTCATCAAAAAAAGGTGAATAATTACAGTTAAAGTTCTCCACGCAGTGACCTTACCACAAACAAATGCTCTTCTTTAGATAAGGTTTGTCCATCTTCAAGGATTACATTGTGTGCCGAGTGACTAACCAGCTTTACATTATAAGCAATCAGCTGATCTTCTCTCCAAATCGTCACCGCCGACTGAAAATGAATGGCATTATCAAACTGTAACGGAACACTCATTACATAACCGATAGCGTTGAGCTTCGCCGGATGGCGGCTTCTACGCTCACGCCCCGGAGGTAGCATGGTAATATACGTAATATTTTCAAAAGGAATAGCCAGCATTTTCGGGCCTAAAATAACGCACTTTCGTATATCATCCCATTTTTCAAGCGTGCCGCGCACCTTCTGGGTATGATCGTTGTTGCCGTGATATAAAGTGACCTGACGTCCCTTCCATTGACGCATGTCCTCACCTCCAGTGCTAGCGGTTAGGAATCTCCCACCGAATCGGCTCCATTCCATGCTCCTGCAAAAATGCATTGGTACACGAAAAAGGCTTGCTGCCAAAAAAGCCTCTGTGAGCCGCCAATGGACTCGGATGAACGGATTTCAGCACCAAATGCTTGCTGGTATTCACGAAGCTTGCTTTTTTCTGAGCATGGCTCCCCCACAAAATAAACACTGCTGGCTGCTCGCGCTCATTAATCGCTTCAATGACAGCATCCGTGAAACGTTCCCAACCTATTCCCTGGTGAGATTGCGGTTGTCCTTCACGTACGGTTAACACGTTGTTTAGCAGCAGCACACCTTGCTCAGCCCAAGGAACGAGGTATCCCTGATTCGGAATGGGAGTACCGATATCATCGCGAAGCTCCTTATATATATTTAGTAGAGATGGCGGTGTTCGCACACCAGGTCTAACAGAAAAGCTCAAACCGTGAGCTTGTCCCTCTCCATGATATGGATCCTGTCCCAATATAACCGCTTTGGTCAGATGAAATGGCGTTAATTTAAGTGCGGAAAACAAGTCTTCTTTTGGAGGATATACCTTATGTAACTTGTACTCTCGGGCTAACGTATACCTTAATTCATTAAAGTATGGCTTTTCGACCTCTTCTCGTAGTACATCATCCCAGTCATTCCCAAACATACCCCTGTCTCCTCTCAATATGTAGATCTGTGAAAACGGTAAGCTTTTTGATCCAAAAAAATAAGCTGAACTCCTCATCCGGAGCCAGCTTATTTATTCGTTACCTGTGTTATATGCCGAAGGACCAGGAAAATATCCTTACGGTAATCAGCTACCGCAGGTCTAAATTCGATTTCCTTATTATAACATTAACGATAATGATGTCAAGTAACTGAAAGCTTAATTCCCTCAGAAGAAAAGCTCTTTATTGCTGTATTTATTACGATTTTGTATGAGCATTCAGGTATTCCAATGCATTATATAACATAACAGCAGCTTCGGCACGTGTAATCTCTTTTTTTGGATGAAACTTTTCATTTGCATCCAAGGTATTGACCTTGTAGACTAGCGAGCGTTGAATGCTACCTTGGTAAGAAGGCTCCAGTTCGCTGTCATCCGCAATATTCGCAGGTGCGATTTTAATCATCGGAAGAGCGCCTGCTTTTTCCATGCCCTGAATCAGCATGTGGGTGAACTGTTCCTTAGTCAGAGCTTTGGCAGGATCAATATCCTTTGGAATAACCACACCATTATAATGAGCGTTGATAAAAGCTTCAGCGTACCATGCGGTATCCCTAACATGGGTGAACAGTCCACTGGCCTGTGGCGCTTTATTAAAATCAATCGCGGCCAAACTGAGCTGGAGTCCGCCGGAGATCAACTGAATGCCTTGGGCAGCGGTCACTTTAGATGACGGAAGAAACTGAGTGTCAGAGACACCTTTGAGTAGACCCTGATCTTTAAGGGATATGATTTTTTCTTTGCCGCTTACGTTGTTCAAATCCTTGAATTGACTGTCTGCCGCAGACATTTGACCTCCAAAGGAGAAGGACAAAATGGCTACGGTTGTAATGGCTGCGAATGCACTTTTTCTCATACTCATGTTAAGTTCCACCTTGTAGTTGAATTAGGCCGCTTGGCCATTAACAACTTCATTGACGTAGTATAAGCTGGAAAGGTTGCAGGCAGACGCTGTTGCTTCTTATGCTACATGCCTTCCTTTTTAATTTAATACCTTCTCCAGACTGCGTGCCAACTCATCATCGGGAAGGGGCTTGCGATGCGTATTCTCCAGGTAGATATATTTCTCTGTTTCTGGCATTAAATATTGTTTGGACCACAGGAACATATCCGGACTGTCTCCCTGAAGACGAAGAAATCTCCGCACAGTGTCCGCATGAGAAATAGTGTTATCTAGATTGGTTAACCAATCTGCCCGGTAGAAATGCTCCCATCTTCCAGTTCCTGCGAGCGATAACGCTTCTTTACCCATCCGGTAGCTCCAAACGGCATGAGAAGCTTGTATAAAAGCTCGTGGATAATCTTTTTCAAGGAACAGCCCATAAGCGCTACATAAGCTTGCCAGTCCACGTGAACCACTCAGATGCAGTTCAATCTGCACAAGCAGTTGATTATACAGCCTGCGACATTCATCTTCAGACAACTGCTTCATGATTCGTAGACACCGCTCTCGTAGTTCAACCCAATCCGGGATTGCCGACTCGGCTTTTTCCTTGAACCAGCGTACCTGTTCAGGAAAAGGCCTTTCTCCAGTAGCCCAGTACAGCCGTTCATCACGGCTTTCCTTGCCTTGTAGCCAATACCCCATAATTTGCCGAGCCGGATGGTGATAGAATTCCTCCCCTGCTCGATCATCCTTGTGCGGGCCATAAACGATCGTGCAGCGGGAATAATCCCGGTATAATTGGGAAATCTCTTGAAGCTGACTACTGTACAGCCGCCCGATAAAATCAGTAAGCTGCTCTTCAGCATCCACTTCACCCTTCGTCCATAAATTTGCTACTAAATCCAGCGTATATACATGTGGCAAAATATTACCTGAATTGACCAGCAGGTACTCGTCCGCCCCTGTAGTAAATGCTGAAGTTAATTCCTCTACAATCAAGCTGGCTGAGGAGGGAAATTGGGTAAGATGGTTCGACGCTTGCAAGTCGTGGAAGGTCACATGGTAATATACTCCATTCTTGCCCCCATCCTGCGCCTCAGGCAATGCTGGCACACGATAATTAAGATTCCCATGGCGCCGAGATACCATTTTACCGTAACCATTGTCCGCCCATATTTTGATCACCCCTTCGGGTACTTCAATATGTCCCTGCTTATATAACTCGGCAATCTCACCATACATCGCCATACAACACACAGGATGCTCCACAAATTCACAGATCATATGGTACTGCTTGCGAACCACATACGAGATTAATTGTCCACGTTTGTCCGGCGTATTAAAGGAAGGATCATCTTCCCAAAAAGGCTTGTCACCCTGCCCGCGAAAAGATAATACCCATACAATCTTCTCTTCCTTTTGCCGTTCAATCGCTTCCTGCCACAGCTGTTCAAACAACTCGGGATGCTCTCTGTAGCTAGCTTGTTTACCCGGAAAGGCGCGCAAAAACATCTCCGCCCCCAACGGTTCAGCATGATGATGTGTGATCCATAAACCCATGTCTGCTGCAAGCTTATGATGGATACCTGTGCGTGGTAAATCGGTTCCGGGAATCACCATATTTCCACCACAGCGCAGTAACGCTTCAAAAACGGGCTGCCACACCTGCTCCGTCGGTGGATAATCATCCTTCCAGCCAATCAAGCATACCTCATCATTGACAAACCATCCCCGATATCGGACCTTGGACGGTATACTGTCAACATTCAGACTCGGCAAAACGATGGTATCCCGCTTAGGCGGGAGAAGCTCCGCCCAGAACCAGAACGGCTCCACACCCAGAGCGAAACGGCTGTAATGAAGCAGTCCATAAATAATTCCTAATTCATCACGGCCAATAATATGGAGTACCGTTCCCTTGCTACCAGCAACAAAACGCAGACAATAGCCCTCTGGCCAATGCGGGCAGCTATCTCCTTCCTGCGCATAACGGATAATGATCGAGGGCTCTACTTCTGTTAGCAATGGTTCGCGGCCAAACACTTGCTTATGATCTCGCGCAATCATGTTCCAAGCGTGGGCAATGGGCACACTTTCATCAGTTTGAAGATTGTATCCGCTTTCAGATGAAATAGTCAGAGGTTCACAGGCTTTCATTTATTGTCATCTCCTATTTTTTTCAACTATGAGGATTCTTCTTGTCTTTATTTTATAGGTAGTCAACATACATATAAAGCTGTACCAACGTAAATATTGCTTTTTTTCGGTAAATCATTTGAGAGTTGAAGCTTCATTTGAGAAAGAAAAAAGTAAGGAACAGGAGAGAAATAAGAAAGACTTGACTGCTACACTAAAAATGTTCCAAAAAACAGACTGCTCTTAAAGATTCAAGCGCAGCAAAAAGGAGACTTGATATGAAATTGAAAAAACGATTTGCCTCTTTGTTCCTGTTGGCATTGATGGCATTTATCCCGGTCCAGGCATATGCTTCTGGGTCCGTTCCAACCACTCCCTCTGGAATTCCGATTTCCGAAATCGAAAACAGAACAGATCAAATTATGAAAAAATATATAGGAACAGCGATTCCTGGTGCTGCGGTTTCCATAGTAAAGGACGGAAAAATTGTTTTTTCAAAAGGTTACGGATACGCAAACATCGAGAAACAAACACCCATGAGTACGGAAACAACCTATATGGAGGCCGGTTCCGTATCGAAATTGTTCACCTGGACGGCAGTAATGCAACTGGTTGAGCAAGGAAAGCTGGATTTGAATACGGACATCCGCACATACTTGCCTGACGGCTTTCTCAAGCCTTCTTTTGATAAGCCTATTACCCTGAAATCATTGATGAGCCACACGGCAGGTTTTGAGGAGCGCCTGGAAAAACTTTTGGTTCATGACGCTGCTGATCTTAGGCCTCTCAAGGAGCATATCGCACCCGGAAATCAGCCTCAACAGATTTATGAGCCTGGAACAGTGATTGCTTATTCCAACTATGGGACCAACCTGGCCGGTTATATTATAGAACGTGTATCCGGAATACCTTTTGAAACCTATATTCAGAAACATATATTTGAGCCTCTAGACATGAAACATTCTTACTTTACACAACGGTATGATCTTATCCCAGAGGTTATCGAACATAAAGCAACAGGCTACTCCAAGAAGGATGGAAACTGGGTGGCAAAGCCGAATGTTTTCTTTAATGATGTGCCGGCTGGTGCGTTAAACATTACTTCGGAGGACATGGCTCATTTTATGCTTGCTCATCTGAACATGGACCATTCCTTAAAACATTCGCTGTTCAACAAGAATGAAACCTTGCGAGAAATGCATGAGGCTTCGTATACCCACTATCCCGAGCTTCCGGGGAATGCCCATGGCTTTTGGGAACGGTTCGCGGGAGATTATCGTGTTATCGAGCACGGTGGAAATACAGATTCATTCTCCTCTCTGGTCTCTATCGTGCCGGATCAAAACTTTGGGATCAGTATTCTGACTAATGTGGAAAATGAAATGTCCGGGGCGAGAAGCGAACTCATTGACCTGTTTGTCGGGGGTTCCCACGCTACTCCGCAAGCGGACAGCACGTTGAAGCATAGCGGGGATGTGGCGGGAAAATACCGTTCTGCTCGCGCAGTATCATCTGGTATATTGAAGCTTATACCCGTATTATCCAATACGGAAGAAGTAGTCACAGCCAACGGCAATGGCGGAATCACTCTGAGTATTCCATCCATGAATATTAATGTTGATTATGTAGAAACCAAACCCTATTTTTTTGAACGCGTGACTCCCGGGAGCACTCCTTATGATCATGCGGGCCTAAATATCAGCCGTCTTTTTTTCTTAACCAATGCCGATGGTAAAGTGACGCAGTTGTCATATGGAGTGATCGATGACCAATTGCCGATATCCTTCCTGCAAACATCCATTTTTAGTTATATTCTGGTCGGGGGATGCGGTATTTGGTTTGCGCTTGGTTCTATTTTCGGTATTATTGGATGGCTGCGGAAGCTCAAGGACGCAAGAAAGCAGAAGAGTACTTCGCGGCTTCCCTTGCCTGACAGTGTAACCGTAATACCATTGCTGGGTCTGCTTGTGATCGTCAATCTCATTGCTTCCAGCATCCAATTGATAGGCGACCCCTTTCAGCCTATGTCCAATTTCAATTTGAATATTATCTTTTTCTGGGTACTGGGGCTTGCCTTTGTACCGGCTGCCTATCTTGCTGTAAGAAAATGCAATATTTCCAAAACAACATTGTTAAGAAAGGTATACATCGCGACGCTGATTCTTTCGTTTCTAGCTATTTCGATTTTCCTGTATTCCTATAATTTCTACTTTTTGGCATAGCTCCACTCGATAAGCCTGCCATACCTTCCAGTGTACCGATGAAGATTGCAAAATGAACAACCCCAATCTGAGCTAAATAAAAAAACTCTCCTCTGCATCTAGCAGGGAGAGTTTTTAACACACTCAATGAGATTCAAATACGTGCCGAATTCAGCCTTTGCTTTCAGTATGTTGTTGAATCTGTTTATTCTGTTTCTGGCTGAGTATTTACCAATTTTATATGAACATCTCTCAATTGTTTCTCAGTAACCTCCGAAGGTGCTCCCATTAATAGATCCTGCGCTTTGCTATTCATTGGAAAAGCAATAACCTCTCGGATATTCGATTCATTTGCAATGATCATAACAATCCTATCAATTCCAGGTGCTATACCTGCATGAGGCGGCGGCCCAAATTGAAAAGCATTAAAGAGTGCAGGAAATTTACTCTTGATGTCTCCATATGTATAACCTGCAATCTCAAAGGCTTTTACCATAATCTCCGTATCATGATTCCGGACAGCACCCGAGGACAGTTCAATCCCATTACATACAATATCATATTGGTACGCAAGGATATCAAGAGGATTCATATTCAGCAGCGCATCCATACCACCTTGTGGCATCGAAAAAGGATTATGGCTAAATCCAATTTTATGAGTATCAGGATCCAATTCAAACATAGGAAAATCAACTACCCAGCAAAATTTATATATATCCTTTTCCAGTAAATCCAGTCTTTTTCCTAATTGATTTCTGACAGCACCGGCTATTTTTTCTACATTTTTAAGTTGGTCAGCAGCAAAAAACAATGCATATCCTGAACTAGCTTGCGTAACATGTATTAATTGGCTTTTCACCTCTTCAGAGATGAATTTTGCAATAGAGCCACTAAGAGACATATCATCATTGAACTTAATCCATGATAGGCCTTTCGCTCCAGCTTCAACAGCAAAGTTTACTATATCGTCATAAAAGCTTCTTGGCTGTGCTCCACAACTAGGAACAGCAATAACTCTTATCGTATTATTTTTAAATACTTTAAAATCAGTCTCTGTAAACAGCTCTGTAACATCATGGATAATTAATGGATTTCTTAAATCAGGTTTATCGCTCCCGTATTTGAGCATGGCTTCTTGATATGGAATCCTGCTAAAAGGCTTTGAGATTTTAAAATTTGTAAATTCGGAGAAAACTTCATATAGCATATTTTCAACTACATTAAAGACATCTTCCTGTGTTGCGAAAGCCATTTCCAAATCCAGCTGATAAAACTCGCCTGGTGATCTGTCTGCCCTTGCATCCTCATCTCTAAAGCAAGGAGCAATTTGAAAATATTTATCAAAGCCCGAAACCATTAATAATTGTTTAAATTGTTGAGGTGCTTGAGGCAAGGCATAAAATTGACCTGGATGCACTCTACTAGGAACTAAATAGTCTCTGGCGCCTTCTGGAGATGAACTTGTCAGGATAGGTGTCTGAATCTCTAAAAAATTCAAATCGATCATCTTTCTTCTGATACTTTGAATTACTTTAGAACGAAGTATAATATTATTGTGTAGTTTTTCATTCCGCAGATCCAAGAAACGATACTTTAATCTTAAATCCTCCCGAGCTTCATTTGCTAAAGATACTTCAAAAGGTAATGGATTCACTACCTTCCCTAAAACTTCTATCTCATTAGCAGCTAACTCAATATGCCCGGTTTTCATAGTGGGACTAATCGTATTTTCAGATCTGTTACATACAGTACCTGTAACAGAAATAGTTGACTCTCTGGTGATCTTTGATACAAAATCTTTCAATTCGTTATTATCAGAAACAACAATCTGCGTTACTCCATATTGATCCCTAAGGTCAATAAAAATAACCCCGCCATGGTCACGCATATTTTTTATCCATCCTGCAATTCTCACTACTTCGCCGACATGTTTTTGATCCAATTCTCCACAGTTATGAGTCCTGTAACTATGCATGAAAAACCCCACTTTCTTTTATTCCCTATCATCTTAATGATTTCTATTTTTCTCCACACATATACTCACATTATCGTTAAAGCTTTATACCTCTCATTCAGGTATTCCGCAGTTTCAACCATTATTTTTTGTCCTATTTCGTCAACATGCCTGTTCTTCCAATTCTCAAAGACTGTTCCCTTAACCCATTGGTTAAAAGCGCCGAGGGCTGGTCCGCAGTGTACTTGATAATCAACCTTACTGTGTTTGTCTCCATTCATTGCAAGTCGTGTAGAATAAGTAAAGTACCATCTAAATATCAACGCCATCTTACGTTTAGGAATTCTTTCAGCTTTTTCAATGATCTCAGCCGGGTAATAAGCTTTAATATCTTCATATACTTGTTCAATACTCTTCTTAAAATACTTTTCTTCAATATATTTTTTGGTTCCGCTATCAATTTCATCTATGGAGTTATAATTACGGTAAAGATCATATAATTTATTCGCCCTGGCCGGGAAAAAAACTCCTTTTTTCATAACCTGAATCTTCGCTCCCATTTCAAACATATCTCCTGCGGGGGCGTAGTCTGTATCCTGTATATTTAACTGCTGGAGCAAATCCTTTACATCATCACTTGTCCCTGCTTCAACCGTACATTGGTTGATTGAGCCTGTCATGATAAAATCCGCACCCAGTATAAACGCTGCCGCAGCAGCTTGTGGAGTCCCTATCCCCCCGGCTGCCCCTACCCTTATACTTTTATTGTATTTATACTTAAGTAACGCTTCATCCCTCATTTTAAGCATTAACGGAACCAGTACATATGCAACAGCATGATCAGTATGCCCGCCTGAATCAGCCTCGACACACAGATCGTCTACCATAGGAATTTCCATCGCCATCCGGGCCTCATCCCGGCTTATCCTATTTTCCTCGAGCAGTTTATTTACGATATTCTGAGGCGCAGGACTCAAGAATGCCTCCACAACCTCGGGTCTTGATACTTTCGCTATAATCCTGTTCTGCGGTGTTACGATCCCCTTTTCATTTCGTTTCAAACCTTTCAATCTGTACCTTACCAAAGAAGGCGTTATACTCATAAAAGCAGAGGCTTCAATAGTTCTAACACCGTATTTTATGTACAAATCAACGATGTTATTTTCTATTTCCAGGTGATCGGGAACATGAATAAGATTCATTCCATAGGCTTCGCCTTGGTTCAATTCTTGCTGAATATACTTTATAGCTTCCTCAAGGGCCCCAATCTTGACTCCCCCTGCCCCAAAGAATCCCATCATTCCTGCCTTACCTGCTTTTACGACCATCTCTTTTGAAGATATTCCCTTATACATCGAACCCATAAGATACGCGTATTTAAGTCCATAATATTGTTTGAATTCGCTATGACCAAGAGACTCCGCCGTAAATCGTTGGCCGGATATACTATTCTTCGACTTTACTTCCTGTACCTGCTCGCTACGTTCCTCATCCTCCCTCACAATCAGCGGTTCTGCGTCTCGTTGTATTGCGTTAACCAACCCTGTTATGACTTTTCCAGGCCCAACCTGTATGAACTGGGTTACATTTTTACCCATTAGATATCTTATACTTTCCGACCATTTGACTGGACTTACGATCTGGTTGATCAGCGTACTCCTTACATCTTGCTGCCTGTAGGGTCTGGCATAGATATTTGAAATGACTGGTATTTTCAATTTTGAGAATTCGAACTGTGACGCATAGGCCTCAAATCTCTGTCTGGCATCTTCCAAATACCTGGAGTGAAATGCTCCACTTACATTTAAAATCACATAGTTTGTGGCTCCTGCATCCTCAAAAATTGGCTGCGCCTGCTCAATCATGTCCTTCGGTCCTGAGATGACAATCTGGCTTGGCGAATTAAAATTAGCAACATCAATCTCCCTTAAATTATTTTTCTCGATAACTTCTCTAAATACTTCCTCCTTCAAGCCTATGACCGCTGCCATACCACCACCGGCAGCCTTGACCATCAGCTCTCCTCTTTTTTTAACCAGCTTCAAGCCCGTTTCAAAGTCAAATGCCTCTGCGGCAAATAAGGCATTGTATTCACCTAGGCTATGTCCTGCAACATAATCGGGTTTTCTTCCAGTCTCTTTTAATTTATTAAGATAACTCAAAGCGTTTACGACAAATAGCGCCGGTTGGGTAAAATCCGTTTGTCCTAGTTGATTGGCAGGATCTTCAAGACACAGTTTCTTAATAGAATAACCAAGAATAGCATCCGCTTTTGCAACCAATTCCTGAAATTCGTCAAATAGTCCTACTCCCATGCCTTTGGCTTGAGCCCCTTGTCCAGGGAACAGATATGCGATCATTTGTGTCCTCCTTTTTGCTAGTGAATGCATATTAGTCGAATATTTCAAATAGACGATCCAAATTTTTCATATCGTTTTGAAAAGGTGAAAGAATAGAACAAATACTTGCCATTTTCTTGATACCAAAATTGTACTTCACAAAATTAGCAAGAGTGCCCGAGGGGCCAAGGTCAATATAGATGACCCCGTCCCCGTCTCCCAGACATTTTAAAGCGTTCCGAAAACGGATAGGTTTTCTAGTGACATCCCAAAGAAAACGGTTGTCAAGGGATGTCGCCTTTCCTCCGTACATAGATGAAACCATATTTATAGTCGGATTCCTTAGGGGCTTAAGCTTTAAATACGCTGTATATTCCAAGGCTATAGGGTCCATTAAGGAAGAGTGAAAAGCAAACTGGACCGGTAATCTTTGACATATAATCTCATTTGCTATCAAGTAGCGTTCAATTCCTTCCAGTTCCTCACAGCTTCCAGAAATAACAAAATGCGAGTCATAGTTGATTGATGCTAACTCTGAGTTGGCATTCAATACGGATATTTGGTCATACAGACTGAGGTCGCCAATTACGGCCAGCATGCCACCCTTTGGACAGTAGGTTTCTACCATTTGTGCTTGCTTGACAAGGCATTGAAGAGTATTTTCATAACTCATACAACCAGCCACAGCAACAGATGCAAATTCACCGAGGCTGGAACCCAAAACGTAATCAGGATAAATCCCCTGTTCCAGTAATACCTGTGTGAGGGCATACTCCACCATGAAAATTGCGGGGTGAGTATATAACAGGTTATCAAACATGTCTCCTCTCCCACGGTTGTCGTCGTACAGCATTTTTAATACGGACCTGCCTGTAATATCCGTATGAATCTCATCCAGCTTGGTCATCCATTTTCGGAAAACTGGATTTAACCTATATAATTCTCTTCCCATGCCGTAGTATTGTGAGCCTTGGCCTGAAAACATAAAAATCACAGATCTGTCCATTCTAACCTCCCACAACATACTCATTGATAAAATCCCAATAAAACCATTTAAAATAAATATTTCACAGTAAATTGCGAACTAATTGCATTTGGGAAGGTGTGGGATTGCTTTCGTTAAGAACATTCTCCATATGTTGTCTTATTGCAGGTTTGAATTTCGGCTCTGTTATGATATATAGCTGCCCTTTTTTGATTCCCTCAAACATCTGATTTGCTACATCCTCTGGAAGTATTCCATTCTGGACAGCCTTGCGGGCCAATTGATTAATGACTTGTCTTTCCGGGGGAAGATTTCCTAGTCCGGTCTGCTTACTCAGCTCCGTCGGTCGGTTCCGTTCCGCATCCATAATTTGGGTACGTACGAACCCGGGGCAGACAACTGAAACTCCTACATTGGAACCTATCAATCTGAGTTCTTGGTGTAGCGTTTCAGATAAGCTTAAAACGGCATGTTTTGACGCGCTATATATTCCATTACCGGGGCCGGACAATAGTCCGGCGATGGATGCTGTATTCACAATATGACATGCGGTTTTCTGTTTCAGCATAATAGGAACAAAAACTTCAGTTGCAAAGAGAATCCCCCATATGTTTACGTTTATTACCCACTGCCAATCTGCCACCGTATTTTCCCACAATAAGCAGCCCGTGCCGGCGTCCACCCCTGCATTGTTGAACAAAAGATGCACAGCTCCAAATGTCTGAACCGTTTTTTGCGCTAATGCACGTATATCAGCTTCTTTGGAAATATCCGTCACTACGGATAACGTTTCTGCGCCCATGTCTTTCAATTGTTTTTCGGCCCTTAGAAGGGCCTCCTCCTCAATGTCCGCGAGGACGACCTTCATGCCCTCATTTACACATCGGTCCGCAATAGCGCGGCCAATCCCACTGGCAGCTCCTGTAACTACGGCTATCTTATCTTTAAATTCCCTCATGATTTACCTCCAGAATAATTTGTAATTTCTATCTGATAGTGATCGGTTCCCTGTTTATGTTTAAAACTGGGTTATCGGTAGGGGAATCCTGCGGACATCTTTATCCTCATGGAGTGCCTCCCATGAAATCCTGCCCCCCTGGGTCCAATACATCGCTATATTTTCCATGTTTTTCTCCTCTAGCAGCAATTGAGAAACGGTCTCTCCTATTTTCCCTGAGAGAAGCGCACTCGTGTTTGAGTCTTCTGCGCTTTCTCCTATAAATAAAGGAATAGATGCCCCTTCGGGCCCGTTGCCGCTATCAGCTATTTTGAGAAGTTCCATAAGACCCGTGAGTAGATCCTGCCGCGTACTCGCTACGATTGCCGCCCGGCATGTCATCGCTTCGCGACCTGTCTGAAGTGTAAAGGCAATATCTTGTAAGGCATCATCGCTCTGCTGCTCCAGATATCCCAGTAATTGATTGGCAAGCGCCATCAGTCTCTCCCGGTTTATGTCCGAGAGAATCACCACTTCGGGCTGATCTGCCACTCGTAAATGAATGTTGTCTTTTTCTGAAGGGATATATTCTTCCAGAATGAAATGCACATTAGAGCCTCCCGCACCAAAGGAGCTTACGGTTGCCCGCAACGGGAATTCCCGTTTTTCTCCCTGCATCTCAATTACAGGCCGCTCCCATTCCTGAACTTCCCGCTGCAAATAAAATGGAGTATTACTGAAATTAATATTAGGGTTAAGCTTCTCGGCCTTAATGGTAGGAACCAGTTTTCGATACCATAATTGCAATATGACCTTGGTTAGCTGTGATATCCCCGAAGCCGCTTCTGCATGCCCAATATTTGATTTGACTGAGCCAATGGCACAAAATTGCTGCTCGGTCGTGAATTTCTGGAATGCTTTATTCAAAGCAGCAAGTTCAATAGGGTCTCCCAATGTAGACCCATTTGCGGCTGCCTCTACATAACTGATCGTCCGGGGGTCTATACCGGCTTTCAAAAAGTTTTCTTCGACTAGTTGCGCCTGCGCATTGGGGTTAGGGATTGTATATCCATTGCTATGTCCCCCATGATTGGTTGCCGTGGATTTAATAACCGCTAAAATGCAATCTCCATCCTGTACAGCCTTATGAAGCGGTTTTAAGAGTACCGCTCCAACTCCTTCCGCTGGAAGGTACCCATCCCCATCTGCAAAGCTTCTGCTATCTTCATGACTTCCAATCAACTGATTTTGACTGGATTCAATATATTTTTTGGGACTGGTCAATAGATTCCCCCCGCCAGCTACCGCTATTTGACACTCTCCCCTGATCAGGCTTTCACATGCCATATGGACAGCTACAGCTGAGGAAGAGCTCATCGTATCAATGGATATACTCGGTCCCTGGAAATTGAAATAATGCGACATGGGGTTGGCGACTGCAACAGACCCAAATGATGTTACCCGTTGAGCAGAGTCCGGTTCGGTATCACAGGAGCAGTATTTGTGATACGTAGCGCCCACATAGACGCCAACCTTGTTCTGGTGTTTCTTCTGTAATGCCTCTCGCGTATATCCTGCACTTTCAAGCAAATTCCATATTATCCCCAGAAAGAGTTGCTCCATCGGGTCCATTAAACTGATCTCATAGGGGGTGAGATGAAAGAATGCTGGCTCTGACAGGCTTATTCGTTCCATGAAACCGCCCCACTTGCAGTAGGTTTTTCCCGGCTTGTTTCTCTCCTTGTCGAAATAAAGATCATGCTCCCAACGATCTTTTGGAACTTCGGTAATGCAGTCCTTGCTTTCTTGGAGATTGCTCCAGAACTCCTGAAGATTTTCCGCACCTGGATATTTCCCGGACACCCCAATTACAGCAATGTCCATCGCTCCTGTTTCTTGTTTCTTCTCCTCCGGAGGCTCTACCTCGGTTGCCGAAAATTGGGGATGACGGAATATCGGAGAAGGGGCTTTTACCTGCTCCATACCAAACCATTCAATCAATTCGCCTCGATGCGATTCCAAGAAATATTCTATTAAACTCTGGATATTCGGATATTCAAAAAGTAAGGTCCTCGATAGCGGGCCAAAGTTTTTTTCCAGCTCATCAGTTAATTCCATTGACTTTATGGAGTCAACACCATAGTTTTCCAGATTTTTGTCCTCTTCAATGCGATGTTCCGGCAGTCCAGTGGACGAAGAGAGCAGGCGCTTTAGGTAACTTGTCATTTTTTCACGCAGTAGCTCTTCTTCCTGGCTGAACACTGCCTTATTTGTTATAGAAGTTGTGTCAGCTTTCGCGCCTGCCACCGCTACCTGATCTATACCAAACAAAGCAATCAATTGGTCTCGATAGGCTTCTACAAAATATTCCGTTAAACTCCGGATATTCGGATATTCAAAAAATAGAGTCCTCGACACCTGATCGAATGTTTTCTCCAGCTGGTCGGTCAACTCCATAGACTTTATAGAATCAACCCCATAATTTTCAAAAGGTGTATCCTCTTCGATTCGATATACGGGCAGGCCGATGGACGATGAAAGCAGGGTCTTCAAGTAATGGACCGTCTTTTCACGCAGCAGGTCCTCTGCTCTGCCGGACACTTCCTTGTTTGCTGCAAAGGTTGTGTCAGCTTTCGCGCCTGCCACCGCTACCTGATCTATACCAAACAAAGCAATCAATTGGTCTCGATAGGCTTCTACAAAATATTCCGTTAAACTCCGGATATTCGGATATTCAAAAAATAGAGTCCTCGACACCTGATCGAATGTTTTCTCCAGCTGGTCGGTCAACTCCATAGACTTTATAGAATCAACCCCATAATTTTCAAAAGGTGTATCCTCTTCGATTCGATATACGGGCAGGCCGATGGACGATGAAAGCAGGGTCTTCAAGTAATGGACCGTCTTTTCACGCAACAGGTCTCCTTCACGGCCGGACCCTGTCTTGTTTGCTGTGGAGGAAACGATGTATGCCTCAGCTTCTGATCCGAGCGCCTGATCCCGGGATGCTTTGCCGCTTTCTTCAAGCTGTCCCTCCATGATCATCATGTTGCTGATTAGCTCTACGTCTCCTTCGATCACCATGACCTGATCCGGTATGCAGGCTATGCTTTGGTACAGGGCGCTCATGCCTGTCTCTGTCCTCATCGCATACATACCCACCTTCTGCATGGCCTTCTCCGTCTCTTGGTCAGGGCGCATTCCGCCATCTTTCCATAACGGCCAATTGATGGACAGCGTTTTGCCTGTACGCTCCATGGAGGATACCAAGGTATTGCGGTACCAGGCATATGCGTCCATAAAAGCATTCGCGGCAGCATAGTCAGACTGACCTGCATTACCACCTACTCCCGAACCTGACGAAAAAAGGATAAAGAAGTCAAGAGCAATGTCCTTACTGGCTTGGTCCAGATTTACCAGTCCCGCAACCTTGGGCGCCAGCACTGCCCTGAATTCGAGGCTAGTCTTTTTAATAATGTAGTTATCCTGGATTATTCCAGCACTGTGTAGGATGCCGTTGATTCCGCCGTATGTCTGTTTGATATCTTCAATTAAGCCAACCACAGCTTCCTTCCGCGTGACATCCACCTGTCTGTATTCCACCCGGGCGCCCAATGCCTTCAATTCCTCCAATGAGGTCTGCTTGTCCTGGTCCAGTAGGGAACGTCCACTAAGAATCAAAGTCGCTTCCTTGGCCTGACGCGCAATATCTTTAGCAAAAATAAGACCTAAACCCTTTGCTCCTCCAGTAATCAAATAAACCCCGCGGTCTTTCCATGGAATATCCGGTGTCTCTGACGGCATTTCTGCTTTACTCCAGACAGGAATCCAACGTTTGCCTTCTGCAAACCGGATACGGCTATCCGCAGGGTATCGGCTGCTCGTCTTTAGTATTTCAATGAGCCCTTCCATTTTTTCTGTACCCTCAACTTCAATTAGCTGACCATAGATCTTTGGATTTTCCTTTTGCGCAGTTTTGAGTATGCCGCACAGCCCAGCGAAGAGCAGCTTTTCATGTTGAGGCATCGTTACAATCTGTACCAGCACCTTGCCTCTGGGTTTGTCATTCAGGATACTTTTTATTTTTTCAAAAACCTGGACAGCACACATTTCGAAGCGGCGATCGACCTCCTCCATACCGGATTGCAGAGTGATACATTCCACTCCTGCCAAAGAGGACTCGATATCTCCTGCAGCAATGGTATCTATTTCGCAAAGCATTACTACATGTCGTTCGTAAATGGGAACCTCCGTGTCCTCCGCAACAACCGCCTGTTCTTTCCAGAAGGGTTGGAGCATCATTGCACCAGGTGTTTTCTCACATGCGCCCACTACCTTATAGGAGCATCCTTTTATACGCACGCAGACCTGGCCTGCCTCATCACACAAATCAATGTCATACTTCTGCGTATTATGACCAGCCCCGCTTCCTCTGCTATACCGGATCAACGCCCACATTTCACAGGGACATTCCCGAAATATTTCGAGTCCCTCAATGGCAGTCGGCCGTATTTTCTGTAGAGGATCAATGCCTGAAGGCCACATGATATTTTCATCATTCGAAAACAAGTATGCCGGCGGCATTTGCAAAGCAGCGTTTATTATAAAGGGATGCAAAACAAATAAGCCCTCAGTATTCCTAATACCGGAAGGCAACGATAGCTTGGCCAGCACTAACCCCTGTCCTATATGCACTTGTTCATTGGCCTGATGCCCCAGACTGTCGTCGGCTCCCATGTCCCACACTGCTTCGTCGTCTATCCCAGGCGAAACATGCTGAAAGCATTCCATCTGCAAAGCCTGTATATCCCACGTTTCCGCTGCATTCAACATCTCCAATTCGGCATTACCCTGGCTGTGTAAGACAGGGTCCCCGACTTCTGTTAATCTGCTGTAGATTTTGAAGCCAATCGCTCCTTGATCTCCCGGAAAGAGCCCTATATGTATTTCTAACGGCTGATCTCCTATAGCGGGAGCATGTGTCCATACAATATCTTTAATAATGATGTTTGCCTGCCCCTTCTCCTGTACTGTTAACGACTGCTCAACCGCTGCCCGCACCATTTCAAGGCATGCCGCTTCTGACAGGACAAGCTTTCTGTCAATTACGGAGTTTTTCAGATAAAACTCCTGGCCGCTAAAGGTTGAACTAAATCTTTGCTCAGAAAGTACGGAGGTGTTTTGATGCAGTAATGGATGTAGATGTGCAGCCGTATTGGCGACAGGCTTTTCTTCATCTACATGTATCCAATATCGTTCTCTGGCAAAAGGATATGTGGGTAAAGGGATACGCCGGGGCTGGACATTACCGTAAAGTCTGCTCCAGTCCATATGGACACCCTTGACCCACAAGTCTGAGATTCTGCCGTACTTTTCCGCTAGAATCTGTAAATCAACCGTTTCATCGAGCGTTTTCTCCTCTGAGGCCATGTTCAAGCTCTCCTTGTCTCGCTTGGCCTGTCCCCGGTAAAGCTGTGCAATACTCTGTCTTCCTCCAATAAAGCCCCGTAACTTGTTTCTAAGTTCCTCCACTGACTCAACGACCACAGCGAGGCGCTCTTCCATCGCCTCACGTCCTGTCTGCAAGGTATAAGCCACATTCACCAGATCATGATCGGAAAACTCATTCCGATCCATTACAGTAGCCAATTGGCTTACCTGCTCCTTCAATGCTCCATCACTTTTTGCCGACAGAACTACGACGACTGGTCTTGGAGGAGTAAAGGCATTTTGAAAGTCATCCTGTTCCGCAGGGAGGTATTCCTCAAGGACGATATGGGCATTAGCCCCACCGGCTCCAAAGGAAGATATCCCGGCGATCCTCGGGTATTCCCGTTGTTCGCCGTCCTCCTCCACTATCGGACGCTCCCATTCAGAAAGCCCCTGTTGGACTACAAATGGCGTTTTGGAAAAGTTTATATTAGGGTTCAGTTCCTGGGAATGCAGGCTAGGGGCAATTTTCTGGTTTTTCATTTGCAAGATGATTTTAGCGATGCCTGCAATCCCTGCGGCCGCCTCTAAATGGCCTATGTTTGATTTTACCGAGCCGATAGCGCAAAACCCCGTGTCCTGCGTATCTTTCTTAAATGCCTGGGTAAGCCCGGTGATTTCAATAGGATCGCCGAGCTCCGTTCCAGTACCGTGGGCCTCAATATAACTGACTGCCCGGGCATTTACGCCTGCTTTATCAAAAGCTTCTCTAATCAGTTCACCCTGTGCTACCGGGTTAGGCACGGTATACCCGTTTGTTTTTCCTCCATGGTTGATACGGGTTCCCCGAATAACGGCATAGATATGGTCCTTGTCTGCAATGGCTCGTGATAAAGGTTTGAGCAGCACGACCCCTGCACCTTCGCCAGGGACAAATCCATTCCCGCCTTCCCCAAAGCTTTTACACCGTCCCTCAGGCGATAGCATTCTCATCGTACTGAGAAAGATATAGCTTGAAGGATGAAGATATAAGTTGACTCCTCCAGCAACAGCCATTTCGCATTCACCGTTAAAGATATGCTCACAGGCCTCGTGGATTGCAGTTAATGAGGAAGAGCACATGGTATCAACCGGGATACTGGGCCCCTTTAAGTTCAAGAAATAGGATATTCTGTTGGCTACCGAGCTGAAGGAGGTTCGCGGAAAGACGGGTTGTCCTTGTTCCCACAGCTTTGGTCCATATAGATTGAACCCCGTTCCGGTAATTCCTGCAAAGACGCCAATCCGGCCATTATACTGTTCGGCGAGCTGTTCCCTACTATATCCTGCATCCTCGAAAACCTTCCAGCATTCTTCCAGGAATATTCGCTCCTGAGGATCCATACTCATCGCTTCCCGGGGAGATATATTAAAGAAGAGAGGATCAAAATCCGCAAAATCCTCCACAAATCCTCCATATTTACTATAGCTTTTGCCCTTCTCAACAGCTTCTTTGATGTCGGAACAGTAGAAACCTTCCCTCTTCCAGCGTTCCGCAGGAATTTCTGTTATACAGTCTTTGCCCTGTTCCAGATTACTCCAGTACTCTTCCATATTTTTGGCCTGCGGATATCGTCCGCTTATACCAATAATCGCTATTTGCTCGTGTTTCACACGGTCTCTGTTAGTAGCCGTGTTGCAGATACGATTGTTTTCTTCCTTTGGCAGGGGTGACAAAGAAATCTCGCTGGCAGCATGCAAGGTTGCGGAAATGGAGACGGATTTCTCTTCCGTCTTCATCGGGCTTCCGAGTCCTGTCCACCGTACGCATTCCTTGTGATAATCAGCAATAAAATATTCGGCCACTGCTTCCAACGTCTGATATTCATAAAACAAGGTCATTGATATTTCTCCAAAAATCCCCTGCAGCTTTTGATTAAGCCTTGTAATCATGATGGAGTCTATGCCATAGCTCTCCAAAGGCTCGCTGACATCAATCTTGTCAATGCTCAGCTTGGTAACTTCTCCAAACAACAGTTTTAGCTGATGTAAGGTTTTTTCCAGAAGCAGTTCAAGATTCACCTCTGAAGAAGCTGACTCTTCAACATATTCTTTCTCCTGCGATTGGGACTCCAAGAAATACTTTTGCAATCTGGATTGCTCACCTTCTATGACCAATAACTGATTTAGACCAGCGGCCAGACCGTTATATAAAGCCTGGATACCGTTTGAAGCTTGCATAGCTACCATGCCAATACTTTGCCAAGCCCTCTCCGTGTCATCGTCCACATGCATCCCTCCGTCCTTCCAGAGAGGCCAATTGACAGATAGCGTCTGCCCTTTGCGCTCCTTTGAGGATACAAGGCTGTTTCGATACGCGGCATAGGCATCCATAAAGGCATTTGCGGCAGAATAGTCGGCTTGACCGGGGTTCCCCATAATCCCAGCTATTGAGGAGAAGAGAATAAAGAAATCAAGATGTAGCTCCTTGGTCGCCTGATCTAAGTTCACCAGTCCGGCAACCTTTGGTGCCATTACTCCCGCGAACTCTTCCTGTGATTTATTCACGATAAAACGATCCTGTATTACTCCAGCACTATGAAGGATACCATCAAGGCCTCCATACTCTTCCCTGATCTCAAGGATCAATTTGGATACTTCTTCCTTCCGTGCTACATCTACCTGTCTGTACTCAACGCGCGCCCCCAGCGCCTTCAACTTCTCCAATATGGCCTGTCTACCTTCGTCCAGATTTGAACGGCCTACAAGAACTAGCGTGGCTTCCCTGACTCGCTGCGCGATATCCTCCGCAAAAATAAGTCCTAAACCTCCTGCACCGCCTGTAATCAAATAAGTCCCCCGATCCTTCCAGGGCACTCTTCCCATTGTCTCGGTGGGTTTCATCTCGTTCCAGCCGAGGACCAGACGTTTGCCATCCTCATACCGTATCCTTTTATCCTTTGGATATTGACTGTTCTCTTTTAATTTCTCAATCACCTCTTCCAGACCTACAGATTCCAATTCTACGAACTGCCCTACGATTTTCGGGTTTTCTTTCTCAGCTGTCTGCAGTAATCCCAATAGTCCTGCGAAAGGTTGCTGTGCGCTGTGTGCGGAAACTGCAATCTGTATCAGTACGCTACCCTTGGATTCCTCTGTGAGAACCATTTGCACTTCCGTGAGCAGCTGGAGGGCATACGCCTGAAAGCGTTCATCCATGCTGCTTTGGCTGGCATGCAGCTTGATGCAACGGGTTCCTTTCATGAGCAATTCAATGCTTCGCTCCGCGAAATGATCCAGTTCGCAAAGTACCACTAGATGCTGGCTAAATTCAGGGCGTGCCACTTTCTGAAGAGCAACAACTTGCTCTTTCCAGAAAGGCTCAAGCATAAGGACTCCCCTATCCGCCAGGGACCCCGCAGTCCTTGTTCCGTTTTGCGGGGCCTCATGCGAAGCCATTTGAGCTTGAAATTGGCGTATTTTTACAATGGCATCCTCTTTCTGTATCCGTCCGCTTTTTACCTCGCCTAGAATATATTGAAAAAAGTCCTTCATCTTCTATTGCCTCCCAGCACGTAGAAACTTCTCATTTACGTATACATATATTGAGGATTTCACTGGCAGCCTCATCAACAGACAGGGTATCGTTCATCATTTCATCCAAGAGTCTGCCGCACAATATATCATCAAAGTCTACATCGCTCTCACCTTGCGAAAATAATGCATAGGCTTTTACTTGATCCTTGCTTTCAGAAGTCCAGTAATGCTCTTTAGCAAAAGGGTAGGTAGGCAGGCTGATACGGTGAGGCATCTTCCCTGTGTAAAGTTTTTTCCAATCCAAATTTATCCCTTTAGCCCACAGCTCCAAAAGCTTGGTATATTTCTTTTTGGAAATCCAAAGATCGATCATTTGTTGCAAGTCTTCGTCCCCCGAAAAAATAGACAACGATTCTCTGTTGCGTTTAGCCTGTCCCCTATATAGGTTGAGCATGTTATGACGTCCATCCACAAAACTCTTTAATTTTTCCTCAAGCTCTGCGGTAGATTCCACAAGTACGGCTAAACGCTCCTCCATCGCCTCGCGCCCCACCTGAAGCGTGTAAGCAATATCCGATAGGCTTGCGGAGGATAGCTGACCCTGAAGAGCATTCAGCAGCTGCCGTCCCTTTTCCTTAAGCTGCTCCTCGCTCTTGGCTGACAATACGATCATAGCAGGTCCCTGAGAGTCGGATTCTGTTCCAGACTGTTCTTGATACTCGGGAATATACTCTTCAATCACGATATGGGCGTTTGCCCCGCCTGCACCAAAAGAAGATATTCCAGCTCGTCTTGGATATTCTTTTGTGATTCCATCGCTTGTAATTACCGGTCTCTTCCATTCCTCCAGGCTTTGCTGAACGATAAAAGGAGTATTGTTGAAATTAATTTCAGGGTTCAACTTCCTTGAATGTAAGGATGGTACTAGCTGGCTGTGCTTAAGCTGCAACAATATTTTAGTCACTCCTGCAATGCCTGCTGCACTCTCACAATGGCCTATATTCGATTTGACCGCCCCTATGGCGCAGAACTGCTTATCCTTTGTGAATTTTTCGAATGCCCTTGTCAATCCTGCAATTTCAATAGGATCTCCCAGAGCTGTACCGGTTCCGTGGGCTTCAATATAACTAACTGTCCTTGCATCGACATCCGCACGCTGGAGCGCTTCTTCAATCAACCAGGATTGAGCTTGAGGGCTAGGTACTGTATAACCGCTGGTTTTACCTGAAGCATTAAGCATGCTCCCTTTGATAACTCCATAAATATGGTCGCCATCTGCAATGGCCTTCTCCAGCGGCTTCAACACAATCGCGCCGACACCCTCTCCGTCGACAAATCCATCTGCCTGGTCTCCGAATGACTTACATTCACCCGTTTTAGAAAGCATCGTCATAGCCGACAGCTTGATATAGTGGATAGGATCTACAATTAAGTTGACTCCCCCGGCAATGGCACACTCGCTTGTACCGCTATACAGACTTTCCAAAGCCAAATGGATCGCCGTCAATGAGGAAGAGCAAGCGGTATCTAAGGACATACTCGGACCTTGGAAATCCAAATGATAGGAAACCCGGTTCGAGATGGAATTATATTGAGGTCCCAAACCGTAATTTCCGTTCATAACACCTGCAAATACACCGACTCTTCTACTCTCACAAAGATTGGCAGGGGTATACCCAGCATCCTCTATGCTTGCATATGCTGCTTCCAGGAACAGTCTTTCCTGCGGGTCCATTGTTTCGGCTTCTGCGGGAGAAATTTTGAAAAATAGCGGATCGAATAAATCAATGCCTTCGATAAAACCACCCGATTTCGTATAGATTGTGCCCCTTTTCCCTTTTTCTTGGTCAAAGTAGGTCTTCCAATCCCAACGGTCTTTCGGAATTTCAGTTATGCAATTTTTACCTTCTCTTAGATTGTTCCAATATTCCTCTATATTACGAGCTCCCGGATAGCGTCCTGACATCCCAACAATCGCAACATCCCTGATATTGGAGGATCGTGTCGTTGGCTTTTCCATTGTGCTGTCAGAA
Organism: Paenibacillus sp. FSL H8-0168; assembly: GCF_038592955.1. Lineage (NCBI taxonomy): Bacteria > Bacillati > Bacillota > Bacilli > Caryophanales > Paenibacillaceae > Paenibacillus > Paenibacillus sp. FSL H8-0168. Next base: position 3,694,258 of record NZ_CP151948.1, read on the forward strand.
GGCTTAAGGAAACGCCCTCCCCGGTCAAACCTCATCGGGACAGTAGCGAGTAATTGCGAAGCAGGGCCCTCTTCAACTCTGGAAGTCTCTTCGGTCAACTCCTGTTCCTTCATTCCTACCAGCTTCTTCAACGAGTCCTTTTGCGTTTGAAGAAGGTATGCTACTAGATCATCTATGGTGTTGTACTCAAAAAACAGCGTGCTGGCAAAATCTTCGATGACTTCACGCAAAACATTTGTGATTTGCACTACCAATATCGAGTCAATTCCATACTCTTCCAGGGCTACCGTTGAGTCGATACTTCCCGGTTCCATTTTTAGCGTCTCACCAAGCAAATGTTTAAAGTACGCCGTACTTTTTTCACGCAGCACATGTTCTACCTCTGCTTGTGCTACCTCTATTTTGGGTTGAGTTCGTTGTTTCACTGATACCGTCTCTACGGTTCTTTTCTCTATCAATATTGATCTTCGTTTGTGCTGTCGCTTTTGCCGAACCAAGCCATCGCTTTGGGCTGCAACAATCTGCTGGCCCCAATCATGCGCCTCTTGCGCCGGGAAGAACGCTGCATGGAAACCTTCTTTGTCCAATACAGTTTCCCATATTTGAGGGTGGAGCCCTGGGCATCCAGGAATACGCCATTCCGGATCCTCATACGCCCACCAACCATCTAGCAATCCGAAGGTAAGGTGGGTAAACACGCTACTACCTGTGATTTCATTGAGCAGGAGCAAGCCGTTGCTTTTCAAAACCGCTTTAGCATTACGTAACGCCTGACGGATGTCTTTTGCGGTATGAAGCACATTAGCGGCAATGACAATATCATATTTCCCCGTCTCAATACCTTGCCCGGCAATAGGTTCTTCAACATTAAAAATCTGATAGCTGAGATACGGATTATGCGGCCCATACTCTTTTTCCGCGTGCATCAAAAAGGCTTTGGAAATATCGGTATAGCAATATTCCTGAATGTGTTTGCGATATGGGCGTAATTTCAGGAATAGCGTAGCACTGGTCCCTCCGGTGCCCGCGCCGATTTCCAGAATTCTGATTTCCGCAGCGGCGTCGGCCATAATCATCTCCTGGATATAAGCGGCAGTAGTATCGGCAAGTACCTCATTAAAGTAGTCCACAACCAGATTATTCTTATAAATTCCTTCCACTAGTTCCATTGAGGAATTGGGGAAGATGATTTCGGTCGCAGACGATTTTCCGGTAAGCACTTCCGGTAAAGCTCGTAGCGTTGTCTCAACCAAATTGACCCTTGCTCTCATCTGCGGATATTGCAGCCAAGTACGCTTGCGCTCTTCCCATTCCTGCCAGACATCATCTCGATCCGTCAAGCTGGAGTTTCTACCTGATAGGTCGTTATCCATCTGTGCCAAAATCTCCATGCTCTCTTTTAGCCATTTGCCATATAGCTCAGGAAGTCCGAGTTTATTTTTGAACTCGTCGACGGACTGACGATCTGTCCCTGATAACCCCATGGACAAGAGCTGCTCCCGTAACAACCTGCTTAGGAGATGTTCCATCTCCCTTTCCTGGAGGTCGCCCATATCGTCTGCAGCATAGTTTTCGATAAAATGGCTTCTTGATTGTATTGCTGTAGCAATATTTTCCTGAATATCCCTGAGATTCGGATCCGAATTAGGCGGGTAGAGATCAATCTCTTCCGTCGGATTAGTCCCTTCCATCTCCAGGTGTCTTGTTGTTTTCATAAGCCCCATTTGGTCTATCGGTGAGGCAAGAAGCGTCTCAAGCGCCTCCATCCCCTCCTGCGGGTCAATGAGCCCAACACCTATTTGTGCCAGTCTGGAGTAATTTTCTACCTCCTGCCCTCCATTTTGAGAGGCATTGTTTTCGCCGCTCCCCCAGTATCCCCAGTTCATGACCTTCACTGGACAACGCCATTCCTGCGAAAGACGATGCGCAAACGCGTCTTTAAAGGTACTTCCGGCAGCATAGCTACTTTGTCCCGGATTCTTTACATAGGTAATCATGGAAGAGAAGAACAATACGAAATCCAACGGCTCATTTTGGAAGACCTGAGCCATGCGTACACTGACATCAACCTTTGCTGAAAGCCCTGACCGGAGCTCTTCCTCCGTCAAATCTTCCAAGCCCTTCTCCAAAAATGAAATAGCTGAGTGGACCACTCCGTTTATGTTGGAGTACCGCTGTTTTATTTCCTCATATGCCCGCTGAAGCTCCCTTTCGTCTGCTACATCCGCCGTGATATAGCATGGAACAGGTCCCAGGCCTTCAAATCCGTCCAGTTTGGCCTGGATAGAAGCATCCTTTTGCCTTCTGCCTAGCCACACCATCTGGGCCTGGTAGGTACAGGCCATATACTTGCTCCAAGCCTCTCCGATAGTGCCGGCGCCCCCGATGACCACATAGACGCCTCCGGTTTTATATAGCGTCTGTCCTTTTAAACCTGAAGTCTGTTTGAATGGGACCAAGTGCTGCCGGTACCACTGCCCATTTCTGAAAACCCACATCCGTCCTTGCCGGTCCGAAGGCAGCGTAAACATATCGGATAGCGGCCAGTCATCATCGGATTGCAGGTCAAGAATACGGATTTTCCAGTTCGGATATTCTTTGGCCATGGTGCCTACCAGCCCATGAAGACTTGCGTGAGTCGGGTTGACTGTATCGTTCTGATCCATCGGCTGAGCTTGATTGGTTATCGTTGTCCAGCCTAGCTTTTTCGTCCCGTATCCCAATAGAAGCATCGCTTTGACCATTCTAAAGAAGAGAAGGACTCCCTGCTCCTGTTCCTTGATCAAGGATTCGGCAGTCACCGATTCGACGGAAGCGCAGGGTGCAATCCACAGAATATGGTCAACGGCTCCATATTCTTCTACCTTTGAGGCAACTGTTTCAATGGAATCGTGCGCTTGAAGCTCCAAGAAATGCGCCCTAGGATAATACTCCCGGATGGCCTGTCGGTCTTTGTCAGTACCACCTGCAATGACCAATCGGTCTGTCTGTGACGGGGAAACGACATCTTTTTTTACAGCAGCCGGGTCCCATTTCGGGATGAGCATTACGGATCCTACAAGCGGGTCGACGGCACTTTCTCCTTCTGCTGCGTCTTGTGCATTTTCAATGACGACTTCTCCGTCCAGCGCCCGGGTGGATAATCCTGTTATTCTGACGCAAATAGTTCCTTCCTCATCACACAAGTCAATATTAAGCTTCTGTACCTTGTCTTCTTTCTTGCTGCCCTCGCTGTATTGAATCAACGACCACATGGTCGGGGTGCATGCCCCATAAATCTCAATCTCTTGGAGAGCAAACGGCATATGAGGCGTAGCTGGTACAGCGCTACCCGGTAGCCCTTCTTTCTCTTGGCCCATGATTAGCCCGATGGATGCATGCAAGGCCGAATCCAGCAAGCTGGGGTGAAGGACCAAGCTGTCCGCCATATTAGAAATGAAGGAAGGCAATGCCAGCTTGGCTAGCACCCTGCCCGGATGTGTATATACCTTCTCCACACATCTGTATGCCGGGCCATAATCCATTCCCATTTCCTCGAAGATTTCGTAGCATTGCGATCCGTTAAACCTGTGTTGACCAAAATCTGCCTGTAACGCCTTAAGGTTTAGTCTCGGTTTTTGCTCTACGCAAACCTGCACCGCATCACCTTGGCTATGCACGGTATGCCCTCTTTCGCTTCCTACTTGCCCGCTATACACTTCAAAGCTGATTTTTCCGGTGTCTTCCAGGGATAGCCTGGTGTGTACAGGAACTGGCTGGTTGTCCACCACAATGGGCCGAATCCAGTTTACATTTTTCAAACGGATTCCTGTTGTGCTGTTGTCCATATCTCCTGTGGAACGTTCTACAGCCGCTCGTACCATCTCAAGATAGGCTACGCCAGGCAGAACCTTTTGGCCTTTCACAACATGATCCTTGAGGAAAAATTCCTCGCCTGTAAACGTTGAACTGAACCGCTGCTCCAGAAAGTCTGAAGTGTTCTGATGCAGTAAAGGTGTCAAAAAGGAAGATTGGGACGAAGCGGCTTCTGTTATTGCGGCGCTCTTTCCCTCATGTACGGGTATCCAATAGCTTTCTCTGGCAAAAGGATAGGTTGGCAGACTCATCCTGCGAGGCTTCACATCCTCATAAAGCTTGTTCCAATCCAAAATCAGTCCCGTAACCCAAAGTTCAGCGAGCTTTCCATACTTCCCTTTGTCCACCCATGCATCAATCATTTTAGCCATATCTTCATCGACTTCCTGAGTGACAAGCCCTCCTCTATTACGCTTTACCTGTCCTCTATACAGCTCTTCTACGCCTTCCTTTTTTTGCAGGAAGCCTTCCAATTTCCAATCAAGCTCTTGGATGGATTTTGCAATGATCGCCAGACGTTCGTCCATCGCTTCCCGCCCAATTTGCAGCGTGTAGGCGATATCTGAGAGACTTGTATGCGGGTCATTCAGCTCTCTGATTGCAGACAGCAATCTTTGCACCTGCTCGTCCAGCCTTTCCTTATTTTTGGCCGACAACACGACCATGACAGGATTCAGGGATGTAGGAGCAGCTTGCTGCTGACTAGCTTCTTCTGGAATATATTCTTCGATGACCACATGAGCGTTAGAGCCCCCAGCACCAAAGGCCGACACTCCTGCTGCCCTTGGGTATTCTCTGGTTTCACCGTTGATGGCAACTACAGGTCTTTTCCACTCTTCTAACCCCTGCTGAACTTTAAAGGGACTATCGCTGAAGTCGATATTGGGATTTAAGGTATTTGCATGTAGCGAAGGCACGATTTGTTTATATTTCAACTGCAACAGCACCTTTGTCACCGCGGCGATACCAGCAGCACTCTCACAATGCCCGATATTAGACTTCGCCGACCCGATTGAACAGAACTGCTTATCCCCGGTATATTTCCGGAAGGCCTTCTGTAAGCCTGCAATTTCAATCGGGTCTCCCAGTGGAGTTCCTGTTCCATGGGCTTCTATATAACTGATGGTTCTGGGGTTGATTCCTGCCTCCTTAATTGCCTGACCAATCACACGGGCCTGTGCGTTGGGGTTAGGTACGGTATAGCCGTTGGTTTTTCCCCCGTGGTTCACTGCAGTTCCTTTGATAACTCCATATATGCGGTCTCCGTCTGCTATGGCTTTGGCTAATGGCTTGAGCAGCAAAGCCCCGACTCCTTCTCCCGGTACATATCCGTCTCCCTGTCCGAAGCTTTCACATCTCCCATTGCTTGATGCAAAACTTCCCTGTCCCAACAATAGGTATTTGTTAGGATGGATGGAGACGTTAACCCCTCCTGCTACTGCCAGTTCGCATTCTCCATGCTGTAGTCCATGACAGGCCATATGAATTGATGTCAGTGACGAGGAGCACATAGTATCTACAGCGATACTTGGCCCTTGAAAATTACAAAAATACGATACCCGGTTGGCAACCGCCGAGGCATTCCCGAGAAGTCCAATCATCCTTCCCTTGGCTTGTTCCTGGGCTCCATAGAGTTGATACTCATGGTACATCACTCCGACGTAAACCCCGACATTGCCTTCTATGCCGCCAAGCTCCCGCTCTGCACAAAGGGTTTCTCTCGTATAACCTGCATCCTCTATCGTTTCATAAACGCATTCCAGGAATAAGCGCTCCTGCGGGTCCATCGTTTCCGCTTCCCTTGGCGAAATATTGAAAAACAACGGGTCAAACCAGTCCACTCCATCGATGAACCCTCCCCACTTGCTGTAGGTTTTCCCAGGCATGCCTCTGTTTTCATTAAAGTACAGACTGTGATCCCAGCGCCCCTTGGGAATCTCTGTAATGCAATCCTTTCCATCCCTTAGGTTTTCCCAAAACTCTCGGATACCTAGTGCTCCCGGATATCTTCCTGACACGCCGATAATTGCAATGTCTAGTGCCTTCTTCTCCTGATGTGGCTGTATACCTGTCGGGAGAAGCCATGGGCGCCTACGATTAGTCGATATCGAAGTCAAAGGCTCTATGGTTGCTTTTATAGGTGCTTTCGGGCCTGCATCAGGAGCCGTATTCTTCTCTGTCGCTTCTACAGCATCAATCAGCCGACCGCGATACGTTTCAAGGAAATAACCCGTCAATGACCGGAGATTTTGGTATTCAAAAAATAATGTTTTCGGTAGTGAGCCGAAAGTCTTTTCCAATTCATTGGTAAGCTGCATAACCAGTATGGAGTCAATCCCATACCTGTCCATTGGTGCATTTACATCTATACTTTCAGCGGGCAGCTTGATCACGGTTGAAAGTACCGTTTTCAAATAACCCTCCGCTTTTTCCCTTAGCCATTCTTCTCCGATAAGCGGTGCTCCCTCGCTTTCCATTACAGATCGGCCTGAGACATCAGTTTCCGAGAGCTGGCCTAAAATTGCCGCTTTAATCCTTTGGGGATATCCTTCGATCACCATAACCTGACTTCTGCCGGAAGACAGGCTTTGATACAAAGCTTTGATTCCACTCTCCGTTTGCATGGCAATCATGCCTAGGCCTTGCATCGCCCTTTCCGTTTCCAGGTCGACATGCATACCTCCATCCTTCCACAGAGGCCAGTTTATCGACAGCGTTTGCCCCTGGCGCTGCTTTGCTGTCACCAAAGCATTTCGATAGGAGGCATAAGCATCCATAAAGCCATTAGCAGCGGAGTAGTCAACCTGTCCTACATTGCCAAGGCTTCCTGCGCCCGAAGAAAATAAGATAAAGAAATCCAGGGGCAGGTCTCTGCTGGCCTGGTCCAGATTCATCACCCCTGAGACCTTCGGAGTCAGCACTTCTCTAACCTCTTCTTTAGTCTTCTTGATGATGAAGTTGTCCCGAATCACTCCGGCTGTGTGCAAAATACCGTTAAGGCCGCCAAATTGCTCGACGATGCCATGAATTAGCCCGGTAACCGATTCGTTGTGGCCCACATCTGCCTGTTGGTACTCTATATGACCACCCAGCGCTCTCAGTTCGTTTAACAGAGCCTTTTGGTCCGCAGAAAGTGATGACCGACCCACCAATATGACGGTGGAGTTTTTCACATTGCGCACAATGTCTCTGGCAAAAATAAGCCCCAGACCGCCTAAGCCACCAGTAATGAGATAGATCCCACCATCTCTCCACGGCAGGTCTGCATCTTCACGTAAGGCTTCAATTTCTTGCCATATTAAAACCTGTCGTTTGTCCCCTTGGTACCGTATCCGTTCGTTATACCGGCCACTCCGGTTCCCTTGTAGTTTCTCAATGATTCTTTCGACATCATCCTCCACATCAAGCTCAAGCAACTGACCCATGACATTCGGATTTTCTTTTTGAGCGGTTTTCAGCATTGCAGAAAGCCCGGAATAAACCTGTTGGTCCTTCCGAGCGTGGGTTGCCAGCTGTATCAAAACTTTCTGTTTGGGTATGTCTAGCAGGATACTTTGCAATTCTTCAAATATCTGAATGGTATAATCTTCAAACCGACCGTCCATATCCGCGCTGGAAGACTGTAAAACAAGGCAGCGAGTACCATCCATGTGGGCTTCAATATCCTCCCCGGCGATACCATCCACTTCACACAGGATCACAACATACCGGATATCTTCGTTTGCGTTCACCCCTGCGGTGACAGGCATCTCCTGCCAGACAGGTTCAAGCATCAGTGTACCCATATCCTCAGTGATGCTGGCTTGTCCCACATCTCCTTCCAACGCTCTGGATAAAAGTCCTTTGAACTGCACGCAAATCTTTCCGGTCTCATCGCACAGATCAATATCCACCTTACTTAATCCATTCGACGTCTCTTCACTCCCATGTTGCGAGATCCGGGCCCACATCACTGGAGTGCATTTTTCGGATATCTTCAGTTCCTCCAAAGCAAAGGGTAACGCAGGCTTGCCTACAGGCAAATTTTCTTCCGAACCCATTACCAAGCCGATTGTGGCCTGCAAAGTTGAATCCATCAAAGACGGATGCAGAACAAATTCAGTTTGAGTATGGAGTACAGAGGATGGTAAGGACAGCTTGGCCAGCACGTAATCCTTTCCTCGGAAGATTGCCTCAATACCACGGTGTGCCGGTCCATAGTCTATCCCCATGGCTCTGAAAGCTTCATAGCATTGGCTTGAAGAAAGTGGTGTACGGGTACATTCTGCCCGTAAGACATTCAGGTCCAGATACTGTAGCTCGCCCGCCCTCTCCAACACAGCGACTCCCTGACTGTGTATAATGCCCTCAGCATCGGCTCCTTCCATCCCGCTGCATATTTCAAACGCAATCTCTCCATTGTCCTGGGGATATAGACTGATGAGTACCCTCACCGGTCCGTCTGCTACAACCACAGGCCGGGCCCATACGATATTTTTTAGCCGAATATGGGTCTCGCCTTCTACTACAGCCCCCACTGCCTCTTCTACAGCTGCTCGCACCATTTCGAGGTAAGCCACCCCGGGTAATGTTTGTTGACCCTTGATTCTGTGGTCTGACAGGAAAAACTCCCGGCCCGTAAAAGTAGAGCTATAACGTTGTCCGGAGAGGTCGGAAATATTCTGATGCAACAAAGGATGAATTTGGGCAGTCATAGCTGGATTTACACTGCCTTGTCCAGTGTCTGTTTCGGATAACCAATAGCGTGCCCTTTCAAAAGGATAGGTCGGCAGACTGATTCGTCTGGGCTTGGTATCTCCATAAATTGCGTCCCATTCAATGCTTGCGCCATTGGCCCACAATTTGGCTACCTTATCAAGTCTTTTTTTCTCAGTCCAGGCCCGAACCAGGGTTCCGGTGTCTTCGTCCGAATCCAAGAGTTCGATTCCGCTACCTGCATAGTTCACACGGCCGATCAGCACTTTTTCCGACGAGCTTCCGTTAATAAAAAGTTCAAGTTCATCTATCAGATTTTCTCTTGAATCCGTCAAAAACGCGAGACGCCAGTCCATAGCCTCTCTTCCCACTTGCAAGGTATAGGTCAGGTCCGTCAGATTAACGCTTTCGTGCAACTTAACAAAATTCATCATATCTGCTGCATAGGTTTTCAAGGATTGTTCACTTTTAGCGGACAGCACAAATAGTCCCGGGTTGGCTTTACCCACTGGGGGTAGATTCACCGCAGAGACTACAGGAACATATTCTTCAATAACCATATGAGCGTTAGTGCCGCTAAATCCGAAGGAACTTACGCCCGCACGCCGGGGTACTCCCGGTTCGGGCTCCCAGCTTTGTAGACCGGTGTTAATGTAGAACGGGCTATTCTCCAGAGAAATATGCTCATTTAAGGATTCGAAATGGATGGTAGGCGGCAATTGGCGATGCTTCATGGCCAGCAGCACTTTCATCACACTGGCCACCCCGGCCGCAGTCATCATATGACCCATATTGCTTTTCAGTGACCCCAATGCGCAATAGCCCTTCTTGCTTGTATAGGATCGGAATGATTCCGTAAGTCCCTCCACCTCGATAGGATCACCCAGCTTTGTTCCTGTCCCGTGGGTCTCGACCATGGAGATGGTTTCGGGATGAATGTTAAACCGTCGATATACGTCTTTTTCCAGCGAGATTTGTGAATTTACACTTGGGGCAGTTATTCCGTTGGTTTTTCCATCCTGATTCATTCCCCATCCCCGAATAACTCCATATATGGAGTCCTTGTCTCTGACTGCATCAGAGAGCCGCTTTAATAAAATGACCCCAACTCCTTCTCCGGGGACAAACCCGTTTGCACGGGCATCAAAGGTAAAGCACCGTCCATCCTTGGACAGCATTCCTGCCTTGCTAGTCATAACATGCATTCCCGGACCAGCCATAATCATGACTCCGCCTGCCAAAGCAAGGTCACTTGTTTCTAAAAGGAGACTGTTGCAGGCTTCAGCAATGGCCACCAGAGAGGAAGAGCACGCGGTATCAATAGCCAAAGAAGGACCTTTCAAATTTAGCAGATACGAAATCCGAGCGGATAGAATTGAAGGAGACCCTCCCATGAGAACCTGCGCATTTAACCCCTGCCCACTCATGGACCTCCCATAATCACTGGCTGCACAACCTACAAAAACACCGCATCGGCTCTCCGACAGTGAGGCTGGATTTAATCCGGCATCTTCAATGCATTTCCAGCTGCTTTCAAGAAACAGGCGCTGTTGAGGGTCCATCATCTCTGCTTCTGCAGGGGATATATTAAAGAACAACGGGTCAAATTTATCTACATCCTCTAAAACACCCATCCATTTGCTATAGGTTTTTCCCTGAGCCTTGGGATCGGTATCGTAATATTCATCGATTGACCATCGCGTTGAAGGGATTTCCGATATACAATCCCTTCCCTGAGCTAGATTGTCCCAAAATTCAGCCAAAGTCCTGGATTCGGGGAATTGCCCTGCCATACCAATAATCGCGATAGACTCCTTATGTTCCTGACCGCGCGGCATATCTGGCATAGCTTTTTTAGAATCAATATGCTTGACCGTTTTGTGGGAATCATTGCTATTCGGCAGCTGTCCATAGGCGAATTGAATCCGTTCTTTAACTTCTTGCTGATTCACAAACGTTTTATCCTGCATTTTTATTTCTTTTTCAATAGTAGCCGCCAGCTTTTCTCTTATCGATTGAGCCATATGGTTTTTCAGCTCAATTAATGACTCCCTGGGAGACTCGGACAATTTTCTTGCCAGCTGCATGGCGTACGGCACCACTTCATTCCTCGGTACAACTGGAAAAGGAACCCCTTTGGTTTCCAGTTCCGAACCGCTATATCTAGTACCTGTAAATAAAATTTCCTGTGCCATACTAACCCCGAATTTCTCAGGGAAAATCAGGGTTGAACCCGCTCCGGGGGTAAAGCCGTACTTCATAAAGTTAGTAGTATAGATGCTTTCCCGACTCATCACGATAAAATCGCAAAACATCCCCATGCACCAGCCAGCACCAATCCCATGTCCCTGCATAGCAGCAATGACGGGCAGCTTGCAATCCAAAGCAATCTTGTAAACATTGGTATCGCTATATTTCGCCTTTCCCTCATGGATAGCCAGCAATCCCTCTTGGGTGCCTCCTGTGGCAAAGTAGGTGTCATATCCCGTCAGAATCACAACTTTATAATTCTCGTTAGCCTGCACTGTCTCAAACGCCTGATTCAGGCCAATAATCAGTTCATCGGAAAATGTATTTTTGTGCGCCGTGTCCTTCATTTTCAACAAGACAATCCCGTGCTCAAATTCCTGCAATTCAACCACAGACTGTACCTTTATTTGGGGGGCGCTTATCTCCTGCCCATCCTCCGGCGTGTGGAAGCTGTCCAATGGTTGCAACGTGAAAGCCAGTCCTTCTGGTAATTCCTGTGGACTGGCTTCCAATGATTCATCCGGGAGCTCGCCAATAAATTGAAGCAATTGTTTTTCAGCATCTTCATAATTTATTTCCCCTGCTTGCACCGCACGAAAAATATCTTTTGAATCCATAAACATGTCCTCCTAGCTGTATGAAATAGGACAAATACCGTGTTGGCTGTCTACGAGTGTAATTGGTTGAATAACTGGTCGGCCTGTTCAAAATCCAACTCACCCTGCAGTACTTTCTGTAACAAGGCTTGCATGGGCTGCTTAGGCTTCGGCTCTGTAGGAGCCTGATTCGTATCTCCCGCCGACTTGTTCAATTCCTTTGCCAAAAATTTGGAAAATTCTTTAATGTTAGGATAGTCGTACACTCTGGTTGCTGGAATAGCTGTTCCAAAACGTTTATTCACAGCCTGTACCCACTCTACGCCTATAATGGAGTCCAGTCCCATATCAATAAATTGATCATCCCGGCCAATATCCATTTCATTCATACTCAAGGATTTCGCAAGACTTTCTACCAGTTCCTTCTCCAATGCTTCTATCCGTACAGCCGTTGGCGCATATGTCGAACGCTTTGCCTCATCCCTGGCAGCGGGCGGCGGCGAAGAAGGCTTGGCCTCAGGTTGCGGCGGGGCAGGCTTGGATTCTGCCAGCGCGGCTGACTTTTCTGGCTTATCTGCTACCATCTGGATGTTGGAAACGGAGCTCAGCAAAATGCCCTGCGGTTTTTCAGGTACTTTCGCCAAAGTCTGTCTCTGCACATTATCGTTGCTATGGTTAACTGCAGGAGGGCTGGAAACGAGCTCTTGTACCGACACCTCGGCTACAAGAGATTCCGCCTCGACGTCCCGGGATTCGCCCCCACGCGCGAAGATCCAATAGCTCTCCTTGGCAAATGGATACGTAGGCAGACTAATCCGACGAGGGCTGGTATTCTCATAAAGTCTAGTCCAATCGAAGAGCAGCCCCTTAACCCAAAGCTCCGCCAGCTTTGTATACTTACCCTTGCTTATCCAACTATCCACCATTTTTGCCATGTCTTCGTCCGCCTCAAGAACAGCTAGGATGTCTTTATTCTTCTTTGCCTGACCCAAATATAGCCCGTCGATATCCTCATTCCCCGCTAAAAAGCTCTCCAGCTTTTCTGTAAGCTCACGAGTAGACTTAACTATGACTGCTAACCGTTCTTCCATGGCTTCCCGTCCCACCTGCAGAGTAAATGCTATATCCTCCAGGCTGGTTTGCGAGTATTCCAACTCTTTGAGTTCAGCCAGCAGCCTGTGTACCTGTTCATCCAGTCGCTCTTTATTCCTCGCCGACAGCACGATCATTACCGGATTTTGCAGTGAAGTGGCAGCCTGTCTAGTCTCCTGCTCCTCAGGGATATATTCCTCAATGAGCACATGTGCGTTGGAGCCTCCGGCGCCAAAGGAGGAAATACCTGCGATTCTTGGGTATTCAACCGTCTTCCCATTCATTGTGACGACGGGTCTTTTCCACTCCCCCAGCTCCTGCTGAACTATAAAAGGACTATCGCTAAAATCGATATTCGGGTTTAGTGTTTTTGAATGCAATGAAGGCACGATTTGTCCGTATTTGAGCTGAAGGAGCACCTTTGTAACTCCGGCAATCCCTGCCGCGCTCTCACAATGCCCAATATTTGATTTTGCCGATCCGATTGCGCAAAACTGCTTATCCTCCGTATATTCCTGGAACACTTTTTGCAATCCGGCGATTTCAATGGGGTCTCCTAAGGATGTCCCAGTGCCATGCGCTTCGATGTAACTAATGGTTCTGGGGTTAATTCCTGCTTTCTTAAAGGCCCTTCCAATGACACTGGCCTGCGCATGGGGATTCGGAACTGAGAATCCGTTTGTCTTTCCTCCATGATTCACCGAGGTCCCCTTTACGACCCCATATATATGGTCGCCATCTGCAATAGCTTTGGCCAGTGGTTTGAGCAGTACGGCTCCTACGCCTTCTCCCGGCACATATCCATCTCCGCCTTGTCCAAAGCTTTCGCACCGTCCTTTACTCGATACAAACCTGCCTTGCCCAAGCATCAGGTATTTGTTCGGATGAATGGATACATTGACGCCGCCAGCAATGGCAAGCTCACACTCGCCTTGTTGCAAGCTTTGGCAGGCCAGATGAATGGTCGTCAATGAAGAAGAACACATGGTGTCCACAGCCATGCTCGGACCGTGGAAGTTACAGAAATAAGATACCCGATTTGCGATGGAAGCCGGATTGCCAGGAACGGCAATCATTCTGCCCCTAGCTTGTTCCTGTGCCCCATAAAGCTGGTATTCTTCATACATGACCCCGACAAAAACACCCACATTCCTATCCTGCCCAAGGCCCCGCTCTAGTCCAAGCGCTTCCCGGGTATAGCCTGCATCCTCTATCGTTTCATAGACGCATTTCAGGAATAGACGCTCCTGAGGATCGATGATCTGTGCTTCTCTAGGAGAGATATTGAAAAACATGGGGTCAAACTGATCCACACCTTTGATAAAGCCTCCCCACTTGCTGTAAGCTTTTCCTGACTGGTTCCTGTCCTCGTCAAAGTGCATGCTGTGATCCCAGCGATCTTTGGGAATTTCCGTAATGCAATCCTTCCCATCGCGCAGATTGTTCCAGAATTCCCGTATGTTTTCTGCATCGGGATACATGCCCGACAAACCGATAATGGCAATTTCCTCTGATTCGCCTGCTCTTTTCGGTTGCGGTTGGAAACTTGCCTGAACTGGCATGAAACGCGATTGCTTCCGACTATCAGAAAGTGACCTTACCGGGTCGTTTTCCACCGACGAAGGCTTGAAATCTTTCGTAGCGTCCTCTGTCTCGATTCCAAGTAATTTAATCAGCTGCTTCTGGTGGACTTTGAGGAAATATTGGGTCAATTCCCGGATATTCTGGTATTCAAAAAATAAAGTTTTGGGCAGTGTTCCAAACGTTTTCTCCAACTCACGGGTTAGCTGTTTAATCATAATGGAATCAATGCCGTACTTCTCCATAGGGGCATCGGTTTCAATCTGCCTTGCCGGCAGCCTGATGGATGTAGCGAGCAATTGCTTTAAATAATTTGCCGCTTTTTCGGCAAGCAGGTCTTGTCCGATGACCGAACCCATCTCGCTTTCCCTTACCATAGAGGAGGCATCTCCAGCCTGATCCAGGAACGGTTGCTGCAGGAGCGTTTCTCTTAGCTGACTGGCATGCCCTTCCAACACCATGACTTGATTCTTTTCGGAAGCCAGGCTCTGATACAAAGCCCGAATTCCTGCACCAGTCTCCATTGCAAACATCCCCATCCCTTCCATGATCTTTTCTGTTTCCCCATCAATACGCATTCCGCCTTCTTTCCAGAGTGGCCAATTGACTGAAATCGTCCGCCCCTGGCGTTGTTCTCGCTCTACCAGCGTACTACGGTACTTGGCATAGGCGTCCATAAAGGCATTGGCAGCAGCATAGTCAGCCTGTCCTATATTCCCGAGGCTCCCTGCAACGGATGAAAAAAGGATGAAGAAGTCCAGCGGGATTTCCTTGCAAGCCTGATCCAGATTCACCAATCCCGTAACCTTTGGTGCCAAAACGTTTTGCAATTCCTCCCGTGTTTTTTTAATAATGAAATTATCGCTAACCATTCCTGCGCTATGCACAATTCCGTCCAGCTTCCCAAACTCTTCCTGAATATCCCGAATCAAAACTTCAACCGCCCTTTTATCGGCGACATCGACTTGCCGGAATACTACTCTTGCACCTAAAGCCTCTATCTCCTCAATCCTTGCTTTGGTGTCACCTCGAAGCGGGGAGCGTCCGACAAGAATTAAAGTAGTATCTCTGGCCTGTCGTGTAATTTCTTCGGCAAAAATCAAACCGAGACTTCCGGTTCCGCCGGTAATCAAATATACTCCCCTGTCCTTCCACGGAATGCTGATCACTTCGCCGGAGGCTTTAATTTCCGTCCATACGGCAACATGCCGTCTACCCGATTGATAGCGGATATGTGGTTCTATAGAGCTGCGACTGTTTTCTTGCAGGATATTTATCATACCTGCTGAATCCTGCTCCACATCCATTTCTATCAGCTGGCCAACCAGTACTGGATTCTCCAGCCATGCTGTTTTTAAGAGTCCGGAAAGTCCCGAGAATACCTGTTGGTGATCCTGCACCGGAACGACAAGCTGAACCAATGTTTTGCCTTTGGATTCCGTTTTAAGAATATGTTGAATTGCCTCAAACACCTGTGTCGCATAAGTCCTAAACCGTGCATCAATGCTCTTCTCTTCGGATTGGAGAATGAGGCACTGCACCCCGTTCATTTGCGATTCAATAATTTCCCCGGAAATATATCCCGGTTCGCATAAAATTACCAGATGCTGTTGATAGTCAGGTGCTGTTCCTTCCAGAGCAATCGCTTGTTCTTCCCACACAGGCTCAAGCATCAAAGTCTCAGGTGCAGTCCATTCATCTGGGCCCCCTGTTCCTCCTTCAGCAACTCGTGATGAGAATCCCTTCATTCTCACACAAACATTCCCCTGCTCGTCACACAAATCGATATCTAACTTTTGCAGCGAGCCATTTTGCCTGCTGTCTTCACTATTACGGATCCAGGCCCACATCTCTGATGTGCATCCGTTAAACACCTCAAGCTCTTCCAATGCAAATGGTAAAGCTGGCTTAATGGAAGCTTTGCGATCACCTGTACTCATAATCAAGCCTATCGTCGCCTGAAGAGCGGAGTCCATCAAACAGGGGTGCATCACAAAACGTTCCATCGTATGGTAAATGGAAGAAGGCAAGGACAACTTGGCAAGCGCTTGACCCACCCCGATATATATTTTCTCAATTCCCTGGTGTCCCGGCCCATAGGAAACCTGCATCGCTGCAAACGCCTCATAGCACTGACGGGATGAGAAGGAGCCCAGACTGCACTGCTCCAGCAAGGTTTCAATATCTATAGCGGGGATCTCTGCCACCGGAACAATTACTGCCCTGCCTTCACTATGCACCACCAGCTCCGTGTCCGTTGCTCCAGACTTGCTGTAAATTTCATAGGCGATCTCTCCGCCATCTTGAGGATAGAGCCCAATACTGACGTCCACCGACTCCTCCCCAACCACAACAGGCCGGATCCAATCCACATCTTTTAACCGGATGGACGTCCACTTGTCTTCTGGAGATCCTGCAACCTGCTCTACTGCCGCCCGCGCCATTTCAAGGTAGGCCACTCCAGGCAAGAGCTTCTGCCCCCTTATCACATGGTGAGACAGGAAAAATTCCTTCCCCGTAAAAATGGAGCTGAACTGCAGTCCATAAATATTGGACGTATTGCGCTGAAGTAGGGGATGAATGCCGACTGCTGTCTCCCTTTCCAGCACTACACCGCTTGCTCCAGTCCGTTTATTGATATCGGTTATGCAATATCGTTCTTTGGCAAAGGGATAGGTTGGCAGACTGATACGGTTTGGTTTAGCCTCTCCGTACAACAGGGCCCAGTCAATAACGACTCCTTTTACCCAAAGGTCAGCGATTTTGCCATAGCTGCCTTCGCTAACTAACACATCAATCGCCGTGCCCGCACCCTCTCCGTCTTCACGAGCTCTATTTTCTTCTCTATGGCGTTTGGCGTGTCCCACGTATAAGCCGTGGATACCATCCCGGCCTTCCACAAATCCTTTTAATTTCTCTTCTAGCTCCCGGAGAGAGCCTGCAACGAAAGCCAAACGTTCTTCCATCGCTTCGCGCCCCACCTGAAGGGTATACGCTATATCTACCAGACTGCTGTCTGTGAACGGATGCTCCCCGATTGCAGCTAGTAATAGCTGCGCTTGCTCTTGCAGTTGTCCTTCACTCTTGGCTGACAGCACCACAATAGCCGATTTTGGAGTGGTAAGGGTAATAGAATTCTGCTCCTGCTTTCCAAGAATATATTCTTCGATTACCAAATGGGCATTGGCACCCCCGAATCCAAAGGAGCTAACACCTGCTCTCCGAGGAATATCTTCCCCTAGAATATCCCGCTGTGGCTTCCACTCCTGCGCCTCCTGAACGATATAGAACGGACTGCCTTCAAGTTTTATATAAGGATTAATTGCATCACAATGAAGGCTTTTGACCAGCTTTTTATGCTTTAACTGAAGCAGTACTTTTATGACGCCTGCGATTCCAGAAGCCAGTTCCAGATGTCCGATATTGGTCTTCACCGAGCCCAATCCGCAATGGGATTCTGTGATTCCGGGCCCCTCTGTGTTCTCATAAAGCTCTTTGAAAGCTGCTTTCAGCCCGTTAATTTCAATCGGATCGCCCAGCTCGGTGCCTGTCCCGTGGGCCTCAATGTAAGAGACAGTCCTTGGATCGATTCCGGCCTTTGTATATGCATTTACCAATACATCCGCCTGAGCCCTCGGATTAGGAGCTGTCAGGGAATTGGCCCGGCCTCCGTGATTGACGGCAGTACCCCGAATCACACCGTAAATATGGTCTCCATCCTTCTCTGCATCCTTCAGCTTTTTCAGGAAAAGCATGCCGGCCCCTTCACCACGCACGTAGCCATTGGCCTTATTGGAGAAGGTTTTGCATCGACCGTCCTCACACAGCATCCCTGCTTTGTTAAAGCTGATATGGAGTTCAGGTGTGATAATCACATTAACACCACCCGCAATCGCCATCTCGCAGCTTCCATCCTCTATGGCCCTAACGGCTCGGTGAATGGCCACCAGTGAACTGGAGCAAGCCGTTTCGACAGGCTCGCTCGGACCATGAATATTAAGGAAATAGCTCATTCGATTGGGCCCAACAGACGGTGCCATACCGCTGGAGGAATACGCCTCGACACCCACATTTCCCTGATAGATCATACCGCTGTAGCCACTGTTCGCGGTACCTACAAAGATTCCTGTGCGGGTTCCCGACAGACTCCCAGCCTGAATGCCTGCATCTTCAATCGCCTTCCAGATATAGGTCATCAACAGACGCTGCTGCGGGTCCATGAGTGCGGCTTCCCGTGGTGAAATTCCAAAGAATAACGGGTCAAACTCATAGATCCCGTCAATAAACCCGCCCCACTTGATGTTTGTTTTATTGGCCTCCTGCTCAGGGTCACCGTAATACGTCTTCCAATCCCAGCGATCTTCAGGGATTTCAGTGATACAGTCCCTGCCTTCCTCAAGATTTTTCCAAAACTCATCCACATCCCGGGCCATGGGAAATACACCGCTCATTCCCACGATGGCAATGGGTTCAGGAGCAGCCTGAGTCAGCTGCGGATTGGACAACACATTCCCGCCTGCAAACCGGAAACGCTGCCGTCTACCGCGGGTACTGTCTTCCCTACCATCCTCCACGGCCTGCACAGCAGGCTCAGTCCGGGCATGCACGGCAAACTGCTCGCCAAGCACGGCATCATATTCGTCCACCAAATATCTGGTGAAGTCATGAATCGTTGTGTATTCAAAAAATATGTCCGGCGTCAGCTCAAGCCGGTATGAGTGATTGATGTTGTTGGTAAATTGTGTGAGCAGGATGGAATCGAAGCCATACTCACTCATTTCTACATGTGCATCAATATCTTCAAGTTTGACTTTCAGCAATTTTGACACGGCCTGTATCATAGCGGCCTGCACCTTGTCCAGCAGATCTGGTACGGCATTGCTTTCAGAGGAAGCTTCTGAAATTCCTGTCACCTTTTCAGGCTGCCTAGTCTCTGGAGTCGTGATTAAACCCATGGTTTTCTTCATTTTTGCAAGATTGCCTTCCATCACCATAACCTGATCAACGCCTGCGGTCATGCCACGGTACAAGGCCTGAATGCCGGAAGAGGTTGACATGCCGCTCATGCCTGTACGCTGCCTTACCAGCTTCTCCGTCTCCTCATCAATACGCATCCCACCCTCTTTCCATAGCGGCCAATTGATGGATAGCGTTTGACCCTGTCGCTGCTTAGATGCTATCAGAGTGTTCCGGTATCCGGCATAAGCATCCATAAACGCATTACCTGCAGAATAGTCTGCCTGTCCCTGATTACCTAATCCTCCGGCTACAGACGAAAATAGAATAAAGAAGTCAAGCGGCAAGTTCTTGCTCGCCTGATCCAGATTCACTGTCCCTAATACTTTGGGAGCGAGAACCCGCAGTATCTCCTCGCTATTTTTTTGGAGTATGCGGTTGTCGCGAATGACTCCTGCACTATGAATGATGCCATTGATGTTTCCGAATTCCTCCTGAATTTCCTGGATTAAATCGGTCACCGCCTGCTCCTGAGTCACATCGACCTGTCTGTATATGATTCGTGCCCCTAATGCCTCCATTTTCTTTATCTCAGCCCGTTTGCCCTCATCCAGCGTGGAACGCCCCGTTAAAATCAAGACGGCTTTATGAACTTTATCCGTAATCTCTCTGGCAAAAATGAGTCCCAATCCACCGGCACCGCCGGTAATCAGGTACACTCCGCCATCCTTCCACGGGTTACCCGTTGCTTCCTGAGAGATGTGAACTTCGTTCCAGCAGGAAACCCACCGTGTGCCTTTCTCGTACCGAATCTGGATATCCTCGAGGCTACGGCTGTTTTCTTTTAAAATGTCTATGATTGCTCCCCAGTCCTCATCCTGTCCCAGTTCTATTAACTGACCTACCAGTTTTGAATGCTCAAGCCGGGCCGTTTTTAAAAGACCGGAAAGTCCCGAGAAAAGCTGCTGCTCCTCCTGTCCGCTTATGGCAATCTGGATCAGCACCTTACCATTGGGTTTTTCCCTGAAAATGCTTTGAATCTCTTCAACCACCTGGACGGCGTAACGCTGGAACTGTTCCGCGATTCCGTTTCGGTCGGGTTGCAGTACAATGCATTGCACGCCGTCCATCCGAGCTTCAACTTGTTCACGGGAAATCCCGGACGGCTGGCAGAGTAACACGACATGGCGATCATATGCAGGCATTTCGGCCTCTAGAGCAATCCCTTGCTCTTTCCATACGGGTTCAAGCATCAAGTTACTAGAATTAGACTGAACATCCGAGGAAATCGAGTCCCTATTCAGGATTCTTGATGAATATCCTTTTATCCTGACACAGATGGCTCCGGTTTCGTCGCTCAGGTCAATATCCAGCTTCTGTGCCTTTTCCTCAGCTATACCGTCTGCATTATAACGAATCAACGCCCACATGATGGAACTGCAATTTTTTATAATTTCAACTTCTTGAATGGCGTAAGGCAGAGAAGGTTTGATCTCGCTAGACCCCAGCGTCAAGCCTATGGTTGCCTGCAAGGCCGAATCTATCATACTTGGATGCAGGACAAATTGGCTTTGGTTGTCAGAAACGGAAGACGGCAAGCATAACTTAGCCAGCACTTGACCCTCTCCCGCATACACCATCTCAATCCCTTGATGTCCAGGGCCATAATCCATTCCCATATCCCTGAAAACTCTATACAGTTGTGTGGGATCGAAGTTCCGACTACATACATTCTGCAAGTCTTTAATATTCAGTGCTGGGACTTCCGCAGCCGATCTTCGTGCAGCACTGCCGTAGCTATATATCACAATCCCTGCATCAGCTTCTTCGCTCTCCCCATATATTTCATAGGAAATCTCTTGATGATCATCCAGGAAAAGTCCGATGTGTAACTGTAGTGGCCCATGCTCTACGATAATAGGCCGTGCCCAAACCACGTTTTTAAGGCAAATTCCGGTTGGCCCGCCCTCATCAGATCCTGTTGCCTGATCCACGGCCGCCCGGACCATTTCAAGGCAAGCAGCCCCGGATAGAACTTTGCGTCCATTCACCACATGATCCTTCAAGAAAAACTCCTGGCCTGTAAAAGTCGAACTGAACCGCTGTTCCGAGAAATCGGAGGTGTTTAGATGCAGTAAAGGATGGAGCGAAGCAGTGACAGAAGTCATGCCTTTGCCTGCCTTGCTGTCAAGCTCAGGCGCCCAACAGCGTTCTCTCGCAAAAGGATAGGTCGGTAGACTGATCCGGTAAGGTTTGATATCCCCGTACAGCTTGTTCCAGTCAATAGTTAGCCCCTTTACCCACAACTCCGCTATTTTTGTTAGTTTTCTCTTCTTGATCCAGGTTTCAAGCAACGATTTGGCATCTTCATCCGCCTCAAACATCACAATCCCGTCTTTGCTCTTTTTCACCTGAGCCGTTAGGACGCCAGCAAGCGGATCATGATTCACAAATCCTTCCAACGCTTTTAGCATTGCCTCTTTTGAATCTGCCACAAAAGCCAGCCGGTAATCCATCGGCTCGCGGCTCACTTGCAGCGTATACCCCATATCCGAGAGGTTAAGATTTTCCTGGGATGCAATAAAGCTCCTCATTCTTTCGGCATACGTTTTTAGTTGCTTTTCACCTTTGGCAGACAAAACGAAGAGAACGGGATTATGGATATCGGCGGCTGTTGGTGATGTCGCAGATGTTCCCGTCCCGGGACGATATTCTTCAATAATAAGATGGGCGTTCGTACCACTAAAACCGAAAGAGCTCACAGCGGCGCGCCTTTTGTCCCCGCGGGAAGGTTTCCACGCGTTCAATTCTGTATTGACATAAAAAGGAGAATTATCAAAATCAAAATGCTCATTCGGGTTCTTGAAATTCAGTGTCGGTACTAGTTTTCTATGCTTCATGCATAGCAACACCTTTTGCACGCTTGCTATGCCCGCTGCTGCAGAAGTATGCCCGATATTGCTTTTTACCGAACCTATGGCACAGTAGTTCTTCTGATCGGTTTTTTCTTTAAAAGCGGTTGATAAAGCTTCCAGTTCAATAGGGTCGCCCAGCTTGGTTCCTGTCCCATGCATTTCAACATAGCTAATGCTTTCAGGCTCAATCTGATATTTGTTGTATATTTCCCGCTCCAGCTCAATTTGGCTGTTTGTGCTTGGCGCGGTAATCCCGTTGGTTTTTCCATCTTGATTGATTCCGGACCCGATAATAACTCCGTATATATGATCCCGATCAGCTTCAGCATCCTTCAGCCGCTTCAGAACCAGCGCCCCTACTCCTTCCCCTGGAACAAAGCCGTTGGCGCTATTGTCAAACGTTTTACATCGGCCATCTGGCGACAACATTCCGGATGCAGACATACCTACATACGATTCAGGAGTCAGATATAACGACACCCCGCCAACCAACGCCATTTCTATCTCTCCGTTAGATAACGCCTGGCATGCCAGATGGGTTGCCACCAGCGATGAGGAGCATGCCGTATCTACGGATATGGCCGGACCTTTCAGATTGAGGAAATAAGAGATGCGAGCCGCAGCAATAGCGTTACTGTTCCCGGTAGTATTGGTGAACTGCGCTTGATGCTTGTACCGCAGCATACTATATTCATTATTTAAAATTCCAAGGTATACCCCGCATTTTTTATTTCCCAACTGTGAGCCACTATAGCCTGCATCCTCAATTGCCTTATATGCTTCCTGCATAAAGATGCGCTGCTGAGGATCCATCCCTTCCGCCTCGGTAGGAGAAATATTGAAAAATAACGGATCGAAATATTCCATATCCTCTAAAGCACCCAGCCACTTGCAATTGATTTTCCCCTCTTGCGCTGGACGAGGATCATAATATTGGCTTACATCCCAACGGTCCTTCGGGATTTCAATAATGGAATTTTTGCCTAGAGAGAGATTATCCCAATATTGCTGCACATCTTCCGCACCAGGATATCTTCCCGAAATCCCGACAATTGCAATTACGTCTTTATTTTCCGAAGGTAAAGGCGATGAATTCTCTGCTACCTTTACCAGGTGGAATGGCTCGGAATCCTCCTTAGGAGATAGCCTTGGGGAACATTGCATCGTGTCAGGTCTCTTCGAATGGACTTTCGCAATAGGCTTGTCCGTGTCCGGGACTGCGTTCAAGGACTGTTGATTGAAGCTTCCTCCATGCTTATTGATTTCTTGTGCCAAAAATGTAGCGAATTGGCGAATGGTCGGATAGTCGTAGACCTTGGTCGCTGCTATGGATGTGCCATATCGTTTATTTATGTTTCGAACCCACTCTACGCCTATAATGGAATCTAGTCCGGTATCTATAAAGTTTTTATCCGCCTCGATCTCGCTCCGTTCCATGTACAAAGCCTCTGCCAGGCTTACCGTCAGTTCTTCCTGCAACAGCTCTGCAGAGGCGCTACACTCAGCCATGCTGGCCTGCGCCTGCTTTTCAAACGAAATCGGCATCAAATTCACCTGAATGGAAGCCTCTGCCGATTTCTCCGGCTCTAATGCAACGGATGACGGTGAATACTCTGCTGGAGAATGATCCGAAATAGACTGGGTAGAGAATGGCGCAATTGATTTGCTCAACAATTCCTTCTCTACAAAATTGCTAAAATCCCGGATGGTTGGATAATCGTAGACTTTTGTCGCTGTTATGGATGTATTGTAATGCTTATTAATGCTACGAACCCACTCTACGCCTATAATGGAATCCAATCCAAGATCAACAAAGTTCTTATCCGAATCGATATCGCTCCGATCTATATATAAAGCCTGCGCCAGGCTTGTTGTCAGCTCCTCCTGCAATATTTCCGCTGATATTGTAGAAGGAATAGACGACAGCGCTTCCGTCTTCTTCTCATCCTCTAATGTGTGCGATGTCTCCTCCAGTGAAGTTAACATGATCGTTGTCCCCTCCTGGTTGGCAGACTTGCTTAGATGCGGCTGACGGTCCAACAAATTCGGTAAGGATATAGCGCTTGGTTTTTCAGAACTATTCAAAAAAACGGATTGCATTAGGGCTGTTGGCTGCATCGCATGAGTCTGGACGGGAATTGCCTTTTCCTGAGCTTCCGTAACGGCTCTTTCTACAGAAGAGACTCTTTCTACAGAGGGACTCATAATATCCGTGATCCAGTACCGCTCCCTCGCAAAAGGATAGGCCGGCAGGCTGATTCGCCGCGGCTTGGCATCCCCATAAAGCATGTTCCAATCCATCGACAATCCCTTGACCCAGAGATCAACAACCTTCGAATATTTCCTTTTCCCTATCCAGGCAGCGATCGTTTTGTCCATGTCTTCATCTTCTACCAGCGCCGTCAGCGCCTCCTTATTCCGTTTGACCTGGCCCCGGTATAACTCAGGGATTCCGTCCCGTCCTTCCAGGAATCCTTCCAGCTTGTCCACCAGCTCCTGCATAGACCCTGCAATCACTGCCAGCCGCTCTTCCATGGCCTCGCGTCCCACCTGCAGAGTGTATGCCACATCGGCCAGACTGCTTTCGCTTTGCTGTCCTTCCCGCATAGCAGCTAGCAATCTCTCGGCCTGCTTTTTCAGTCGTTCTTCATTTTTAGCTGACAATACGATGATCGCAGGCTTTTGAGCCGTAACGCTCATCGGCATCTTCTCTTCCGCAATGTACTCTTCGATGATGACATGTGCATTGGAGCCTCCCGCTCCAAACGATGAAATCCCAGCAATCCTCGGATATTCCCGCGTCTCTCCATCGATCTCAACCACTGGCCGCTTCCATTCCCCCAGCTCCTGCTGGACGACGAACGGCGTCTGACCGAAATGGATGTTCGGATTCAATTCTTGGGCATGCAGGCTGGGAACCAGCGTCTGGTTTTTCATCTGCAAGATGATTTTCTCCACCCCGGCGATGCCCGCTGCTGCCTCCAGATGTCCGATGTTGGACTTCACAGAGCCTATGGCGCAGAATCCCGTATCCGGCGTATCCTTCCTGAATGCCTGGGTCAGGCCCGTCACTTCAATCGGGTCTCCCAGCTCCGTGCCTGTCCCGTGGGCTTCAATATAGCTGACCGTCCGCGCATGTACCCCCGCTCGCTCCAGGGCCGCCCGGATCAGTTCTCCTTGGGCTGTCGGGTTCGGCACCGTATAGCCGTTGGTCTTACCTCCATGGTTAATGCTCGTCCCCCGAATCACCGCATGGATAAGGTCCCCATCAGCGATCGCCTTGGACAGCGGCTTTAATAGGACGACTCCCGCGCCTTCTCCAGGGACAAATCCATTGCCTCCTTTGCCGAAGCTCTTGCACTGCCCGTCTGCTGACAGCATGTGGTTGGCGCAAAGTCCGACATAGCTGAGCGGATGGAGATACAGATTTACTCCGCCTGCAATAGCCATTTCGCATTCTCCACGATACAGATGCTCACAGGCTTCATGAATCGCGGTCAACGAGGACGAACACATCGTATCGATCGGCATGCTTGGCCCTTGCAAATTAAAGAGGTACGAAATCCTGTTGGCCACTGAACTAAAGGATGTGTGAGGGTATATTTGTGTTCCTTTTCTCCATAAATCAAGTCCGTATAGATCAAAGCCCGTTTTGGTAATTCCGGCAAATACGCCTACCCGGCTGTTATGCCGCACCGCAAGCTGTTCCCGGGTGTAGCCCGCGTCCTCCAACGCTTCCCAGCAGGCTTCAATGAACAGCCTTTCCTGCGGGTCCATACCGAGTGCTTCCCGTGGCGCAATATTGAAAAAGCGCGGATCGAAATCCGCAAATCCTTCGATAAAGCCCCCCCACTTGCTGTAGCTTTTTCCATTCGCTACCGCTTCCTGTGAATCAGGATGGAAGAACCCTTCCATCGTCCAGCGCTCACGCGGGATTTCGGTGACACAGTCCTTCCCTGCTTTTAGATTTTCCCAATATTCGTTCATGTCCCTGGACCAGGGATACTTTCCAGCCATCCCAATGATCGCTATCGATTCACGCATTTCCGCAGGGGCAGACCCGGCCAAGTTTCGGATGGGCTTCGCTGCCGTTTTTGCC
Organism: Paenibacillus sp. FSL H8-0168; assembly: GCF_038592955.1. Taxonomy (NCBI): domain Bacteria; kingdom Bacillati; phylum Bacillota; class Bacilli; order Caryophanales; family Paenibacillaceae; genus Paenibacillus; species Paenibacillus sp. FSL H8-0168. Next base: position 3,720,297 of record NZ_CP151948.1, read on the forward strand.
GCAGATGGCACGGCTTCTTCTTCGACATACAGCGGTGCCGCAAGTGTTTCCTCCACAGGCTGTATGTCATGGTTCATCCCGGTCCACTGCATGCACTCCTGCGGGTATTCCGCTACAAAATATTCCGTCAAGGCGCGCAAGGTCTGGTACTCATAAAACAGCGTCTGGGACAGCTCTCCAAAGAAGCCCGCCAGCTTGGCATTGAGCTGGGTAATCATGATCGAGTCGATTCCATACCTCTCCAGCGGCTCATGGGCTTCGATGCTGCTGACGCTCAGCCGAGTCACCTCTCCCAATAGCACCTTGAGTCGATATAAGGTTTTATCGTAGAGCAACTTCGAATCCAGCTTAGGCGCAGTTGCCTGGATAGGGACAGCTGCCTGGATGGCACGGACGCCGGCTTGTGAGACGCCTTTCGCCAAGTAGGCCTCGATTTTCTCAGGCTCCCCTTCCATGACCATCACCTGCTCCTTGCCGGAGGCCAAGCTTTGATACAACGCCCTCATTCCCGACCGGGTCTGCATGGTTGTAATACCCATGTTTTGCGTCATGATCTGTTCCGTGTCCGCATCGATCCGCATTCCGCCCTCTTTCCATAGCGGCCAGCGGATGGATAACGTCTGCCCCCGCCGTTGCTTGGCCCCTACCAGGGCATTCCGGTATTCGGCGTATGCGTCCATAAAGGCATTGGCCGTCGAATAGTCAGCCTGTCCAGGATTGCCCAGGCTGCCCGATATGGAAGAAAAGAGCACAAAGAAGTCTAGGTTCTGGCCGCTGCTTGCCTCATCCAGATGGACCAGTCCGCTCACCTTCGGTCCCAGCACCTCCAAAAATTCTTCACTAGTTTTTTTAATGATGAAATTATCGTGAATCACCCCTGCGCAGTGGATGATCCCATGGACACGTCCAAATTCCTGCTGCATGCTGTCCAACAAACCGATAACGGTGTTTCTGTGGGTGATATCCGCTTGCCTGTACACCACGCTGGCGCCTGAAGACTCCAGCTCCTGCAGCTTCATCTGCTTGTCTCGGTCCAGCGGCGACCGCCCCGTCAAAATGAAGGTCGCTGCTTGCGTCTGCCGCGTAATCTCTTCTGCAACCAGCAGTCCCAGACTGCCGGAGCCGCCGGTGATCAGATAGACCCCACCGTCTCTCCATGGAAGCCCCTCTTCTTGCCCAGATGTTTCAAACCTGCTCCAGCAAGCGATTGTCCGTTGTCCGTTCTCATAGCGAATCCAGCCATCCATCGGGCTACGGCTGTTATCCTCCAGCTTCGCCAGGATGCCTTCCGCCTGTTCTCCCTGTTCCACTTCGATCAGCTGCCCGATGAATTTCGGGTTTTCCAGCCGGGCTGTCTTCAACAGTCCCGAAAGTCCCGAAAAGAGCCGTCCTTCCCCGGCGTTCCGCACCACAATTTGGACCAGCACCCTCCCCTCAGGCTTGTCTTTGAGTATGCTTTGAATGCTCTCAAAGGCCTGAATAGCATAGGCCTGGAACCGCTCATCAATCCGGCTCTTCCCGGATCGAAAGGCAAGCACCTGCACAGCTCCGTTCAAACTCGCTTCAAGCCGCTCGTGCAAAGCTTCGTCTGGCTCACAAAGCAAGACCATTCGCCGATCATAGGCAGGGACTTCGGCTTCCAGCGGTACATCCTGCTTTTTCCATGTAGGCTCAAATAGCAGTGTACGGCTACTCGTAACGGCAGACGCTTCCGCAGCTCTGGCGACGCTAAATTTTGGTTCACCCTCTGCCGCTCTGCCGCCTGTAATTTTGTCCTCACTCCTAGGCGCCCAATACTGCTCTTTTGCAAAAGGATAAGTTGGCAACGGAATCCTAGAGTACTGTTCATGTGAAAATAAACACTCAAAGTCTAACGAATATCCCTGAACATACAGATCTGCAATCGTAGTCAAAAGCTCCAAATACTCGCGGGTATCGCTTGCGTTTTGACAATTGTAAATACATTCATCCCCGTATCTTTTCAAAGATGTTTGTATGCGTTGATCTTTTTCGTGCAGTTCAGAATGATAAACTTGAGAAGCACTGCCCTTTTCCAGCCACTTTTTAAGGGACATGACAAGCTCGCCTTGATTACGGGCAACACATGCAAGCCGATGATTACAGTGCTTTCTCCCAAGCAATAATGTATAGCTCATATTACCGCAATCCGCCATAGGCTCCTGTTCACAATAAGCGAGCAGTTGCTCTACCTGCTGGCGCAATTGTTTTGAAGTTCGTGCCGACAGCGGAATGAAATAACCTGGCTTTTCGGAATGTCTCCGTTCCGTCTGTGGAGCCTCTTCTATGACCATATGAGCATTCGTACCGCTGGCACCAAAGGAGCTGACCGCTGCACAGCGTCTGACTCCAGGCTCAACTTCCCAGTCCTGCAGATACGTATTGACATAAAAAGGACTATCCGCAAACTGAATGTTTGAATTGCCCGACCGGAAATGAAGTGTAGGAGGAATTTGCTTATTCTTTAATGACAATAACAGTTTGATCATTCCCGTAATTCCTGCCGCAATTTGCGTATGGCCAATATTCGTCTTAATGGACCCTATGGCGCAATATTCCTTCTTGTCGGTATACTTTCTAAAGGTTCGAGTCAGTGCCTGATATTCAATGGGATCTCCCAATTTGGTGCCAGTTCCATGTGCTTCCACCATCTGGATTTGCTCTGGGTGGATATGAAATGTATCGTATACATTTTGCTCGAGTCGCTCCTGAGATTTCTGGCTTGGCGCAGTAAGTCCATTCGTGGTACCGTCCTGGTTGATCGCTGAGCCTGAAATCACTCCATAGATGTGGTCTCCATCAGCAACAGCTTCATGAAGTCGCTTGAGCACAATTGCGCCAAGCGCCTCTCCCGGAACCATTCCATCTGCCCTATCATCAAAGGTATAGCAGCGTCCCGATCGAGACAGCATCCCTGCCCGGTCACCATATAAATAGCAGCGAGGGGTCGTATGAATATAGACACCACCAGCTAAAGCCATATCCGTTTCTCCGGTCCATAAGCTTTGGCAAGCCAGATGAACTGCAACTAACGAACTGGAACAAGCTGTATCTACAGCTATTGCTGGTCCGTGAAGATTCAAGTAGTAGGAGATTCTAGCGGGAATCACGGAACCCATATGACCCCAAAGCGCTTGGGGAGGCAGGTCTTCATCCAGCAATTGTTGGTAATCTCCCTCGGCACAGCCCACATACACTCCACAGCGGCGACCCTCCATCCCTGTCCCCGCATAGCCAGCATCCTCCAGAGCATGCCACGCTTCCTCCAGGAACAATCGCTGCTGCGGATCCATATAGGTCGCTTCCAATCCTGAGATATTGAAAAAAAGCGGATCAAACTTATCAATATCCCCCAAAAAACTGCCGTGATTGCAGTAACTTGCATGTTTTTCCTGATATTTCGAAAGATCCCACCGGGTTACCTCTTCCACTAAATCGTCACCGTTCTTAAGGTGATTCCAAAGCTCATGTACATTATCAGATCCAGCAAACCGCCCGCTCATTCCAATAATCGCAATGGGCTCCCTTGGTGTTAAAGCTTTCTCTTTATCCTTCTTATTGGGTCTGTCCTGCTCAAAGGATATACTTGCCGTTTCAACGGGATGAAGAATATGATCCGTGTCTTTAGGTTTTTGGATGTCGCGAATTGCCTCTTCCATGTTGTCTATTGGATTAGCGCTCTGGTCCAAGACTTGTGAAACTTTATCTCCATATTGGCTTAAAATGTATCGCGTCAGTTGTTTTACCGAACTGTAATCGAAGATATCGGTAGTTTGCAAATGAATCCCCAGCCCCTGATTGACAGCCTGCACAAAGTTGACGCCAAGAATGGAGTCCAGCCCATAATCTGCGAATGACTCATGAATATCAATCATAGTAAAGTCCACATTCAAAGCCTCTACCAGCTTCCCTACGATAAGCTCCTTGACATACTCTTTAGCCATCTCGCTTGTTACATCAATATCTGATCGAATTCCTTCGTCACGCTGTTTCATTTGAGATTTGTCGTGTTCAGGCTCCTGTTTGTTCCGAATCATACCATCGCTTTCCGCCACAATAATTTGTTGACCTATATCATGCGCTTCCTGAGCAGGGAAGAAAACGGACCGGAAACCCTCCATTTCCAATACCTTTTGCCAACTTTCGGGATATAACCCGGGAGAGCCTGGAATGCGCAGCTCCGGGTCATTATAAAGCCACCATCCCTCTAAAAGGCCAAAGGATAGATGGTTTAACAGAGAGTTACCGCTGATTTCATTTATAAGAATCAGACCGTTTTCTCGCAGCGCCGCTTTGACATTGCGTAACGTTTGGCGAATGTTCCGTGTGGCGTGCAATACATTGGTGGCAATCGCAATATCATATCCACCTGTATCAATATCTTGTCCCTGAGCCGACTCTTCCACATTAAAAATCTGATAAGTCAGGTAAGGATTTTTCGGACCGTACTCTTTTTGTGCATGTAATAAAAATGCTCTGGATTTGTCGGTATAGCAATATTCTTGAATATGCTCCCGATAAGGTTCGAGCTTCTGGAAGACCAAAGCGCTAGTACCTCCAGTGCCTGCACCAATTTCAATGATTCGAATCGGTACCGACGGGTTATGCTTGATTCGCTCATTTAGATAGGAAACTACGATATCTCCCAGCACTTCATTAAAGTAATCCGCTGCAGGACTGTTCTTATATATACCTTCTACCAGTTTCATGGAGGAATTAGGAAAAATGATATCGGTGGCTGGTATCTTCCCGGTTAAAATTTCTGGCAGCTTGCGCAAGGTCGATTCTACCAAAAATACCCAGGCTGAGAGATCCGGATTTTTCAGCCATGCCCCTTTCTTCCATTCCCACTCCTTCCATACAGCCTGCAAATCGACCGAAGCAGTACCCGCTACGCTATATGACTCTCCATTGCAGTACAAATACTGATTCCGTACCAAAATCTCTATGCTTTCTTCAAGCCAACGATCGTATAAATTCAGTAAGCCGTTTTTTGTTTTAAAATCCGCGATCATAGCTTTCTTTTCCATTTGCGCATATGGACATAATCCCATCAAGCGCAAATGGCTCCATAACAGCCTGCATAAGATATCATTCATTTCCTTCATCTGTAAGCCTCCATTCCCGTTCAGTCCCTCGTGTCGCTCCATCCTGTTCCGAGTAAGCTTTGCTGTCGACTGTAGTCGAGGACATTGTCTCGTATGCAGCCGCTAGATAAGAAAGATCTGGCATCTTCTTTATTTTTACACTGGCAGAAATATGACTCTGGATGTTTTGGATATACGAAGGAATAGCTTCGAGATTTGAAGCATCGATGTCTTCCTTATTCATTTCCGAAACATTTGCCGTTTTGGCAAGTGCCTTTTGGGCAATGAACGAATCTGTTGGCTTTACAGCATCTGCAGATTCAATGGAAGCCGATTTAGTTTTAATATCCGTGATCCAGTACCGCTCCCTCGCAAAAGGATAGGCCGGCAGGCTGATTCGCCGCGGCTTGGCATCCCCATAAAGCAGGTTCCAATCCATTGCCAGTCCCTTGACCCAGAGATCAACAACCTTCGAATATTTCCTTTTCCCTATCCAGGCAGCAATCATTCTCTCCATGTCTTCATCTTCTACCAGCGCCGTCAGCGCCTCCTTATTCCGTTTGACCTGACCCCGGTATAACTCAGGGATTCCATCTCGTCCTTCCAGGAATCCTTCCAGCTTATCCACCAGTTCCTGCATAGACCCTGCAATCACTGCCAGCCGTTCTTCCATGGCTTCGCGTCCCACCTGCAGCGTGTAGGCCACATCGGCCAGACTGCTTTCGCTGAGCTGTCCTTCCCGCATAACGGCTAGCATTCTCTCGGCCTGCTTTTTCAGTCGTTCTTCATTTTTGGCTGACAATACGATGATCGCAGGCTTTTGAGCCGTAACGCTCATCGGCACCTTCTCTTCCGCAATGTACTCTTCGATGATGACATGTGCATTGGAGCCTCCCGCTCCAAACGATGAAATCCCAGCAATCCTCGGGTATTCCCGCGTCTCTCCATCGATCTCAACCACCGGCCGCTTCCATTCTCCCAGATCCTGCTGGACGACGAACGGCGTCTGACCGAAATGGATGTTCGGATTCAATTCTTGGGCATGCAGGCTGGGAACCAGCGTCCGGTTTTTCATCTGCAAGATGATTTTCCCCACCCCGGCGATGCCCGCTGCCGCCTCCAGATGCCCGATGTTGGACTTCACAGAGCCTATGGCGCAGAATCCCGTATCCGGCGTATCCTTCCTGAATGCCTGGGTTAGACCCGTCACTTCAATCGGGTCTCCCAGCTCCGTGCCTGTCCCGTGGGCTTCAATATAGCTGACCGTCCGCGCATGTACCCCCGCTCGCTCCAGGGCCGCCCGGATCAGTTCCCCTTGGGCTGTCGGGTTCGGCACTGTATAGCCGTTGGTCTTGCCTCCATGGTTAATGCTTGTCCCCCGGATCACTGCATGGATAAGGTCCCCATCAGCGATCGCCTTGGACAGCGGCTTTAATAGGACGACCCCCGCGCCTTCTCCAGGGACAAACCCATTGCCTCCTTTGCCGAAGCTCTTGCACTGCCCGTCTGCTGACAGCATGTGGTTGGCGCAAAGTCCGACATAGCTGAGCGGATGGAGATACAGATTTACTCCGCCTGCAATAGCCATTTCGCATTCTCCACGGTACAGATGCTCACAAGCTTCATGAATCGCGGTCAACGAGGACGAACACATCGTATCGATCGGCATGCTTGGCCCTTGCAAATTAAAGAGGTACGAAATCCTATTCGCTACTGAACTAAAGGATATTTGGGGAAATATTTGCGCTCCCTTCTTCCATAATTCCGGCCCATAGAGCTCGTAGCCCGTTTTGGTAATTCCGGCAAATACGCCTACCCGGCGGTTATGCCGCACCGCAAGCTGTTCCCGAGTATAGCCCGCGTCCTCCAGTGCTTCCCAGCAGGCTTCAATGAACAGCCTTTCCTGCGGGTCCATACCGAGTGCTTCCCGTGGCGAAATATTGAAAAACAGCGGATCGAATTCTGCAAATCCTTCGATAAAACTTCCCCATTTGCTGTAGCTTTTTGCATTCACCACCGCTTCCTGTGGATCAGGATGGAAGAACCCTTCCAGCGTCCAGCGCTCACGCGGGATTTCGGTGACACAGTCCTTCCCTGCTTTTAGATTTTCCCAATATTCGTTCATGTCTCTGGACCAGGGATACTTTCCAGCCATCCCAATGATCGCTATCGGTTCACGCATTTCCGCAGGGACAGACCCGGCTAAGCTTCGGATAGGCTTCGCTTCCGCCTTTGCCTCAGCCGGCACGGCTTCTTCCTCGGCATACAGCGGTGCCGCAAGTATTTCCTCTACAGGCTGCATGTCACGGCTCATCCCGGTCCACTGCATACACTCCTGCGGGTATTCCGCCACAAAATATTCCGTCAAAGCACGCAAGGTTTGGTACTCATAAAACAGCGTCTGGGACAGTTCTCCAAAGAAGCCCGCCAGCTTGGCATTGAGCTGGGTAATCATGATCGAGTCGATTCCATAGGTTTCCAGCGGTTCATTGGTTCCAATGCTGCCGACGCGCAGCCGGGTCACCTCTCCAAACAGCACCTTGAGACAATGCAAGGTTTTGTCGTAGAGCAAGTCTGCATCCAGCATAGGTACGCTTGCCTGGTTAGGTACAGCTGCCTGGATGGCACGGACGCCGGCCTGTGAGAAGGCTTTCGTCAGGTAGGCCTCAATTTTCTCAGGTTCTCCTTCCATGACCATCACCTGCTCCTTGCCGGAGGCCAAGCTTTGGCACAACGCCCTCATTCCCGACCGAGTCTGCATGGCTGTAATGCCCATGTTTTGCGTCATGATCTGTTCCGAATCCGCATCGATCCGCATCCCGCCCTCTTTCCATAGCGGCCAGCGGATAGATAACGTTTGCCCCCGCCGTTGCTTCGCCCCTACCAGGGCATTCCGATATTCGGCGTATGCGTCCATAAAGGCATTGGCAGTCGCATAATCAGCCTGTCCCGGATTGCCCAGGCTGCCCGATATGGAAGAAAAGAGCACAAAGAAGTCCAGGTCCTGACCGCTGCTCGCCTCATCCAGATGGGCTAGTCCGCTCACCTTCGGTCCCAGCACCTCTATAAATTCTTCCCTTGTTTTCTTGATGATGAAGTTATCTTGAATCACCCCTGCACAGTGGATAATCCCATGGACACGTCCATATTCCTGCTCGATGCTGTCCAGTAAATCGATAACCGTCTTCCTGTCGGTGATATCGCCTTGCCTGTACACCACGCTGGCCCCTGAAGCTTCCAGCTCCTGCAGCTTCGTCTGCTTGTCTCGGTCCAGCGGGGACCGCCCCGTCAAAATGAAGGTCGCTGCTTGCGTCTGCCGCGTAATCTCTTCTGCAACCAGCAGCCCCAGACTGCCGGAGCCGCCGGTGATCAGATAGACCCCACTATCTCTCCATGGAAGCTCCTCTTTTTGCCCAGATGTTTCAAGCCTGCTCCAGCAAGCGTTCTTCCGTTGACCTTCCTCATAGCGAATCCAGCCATCCATCGGGCTTCGACTGTTGTCCTTCAGCTTCGCCAAGATGCCTTCCGCCTGTTCTCCCTGTTCCACTTCGATCAGCTGCCCGATGAATTTCGGGTTTTCCAGCCGGGCTGTCTTCAACAGTCCCGAAAGTCCCGAAAAGAGCCGTCCTTCCCCGGCGTTCCGCACCACAATTTGGACCAGCACCCTCCCCTCAGGCTTGTCTTTGAGTATGCTTTGAATGCCCTCAAAGGCCTGAATAGCATAGGCCTGGAACCGTTCATCAATCCGGCTCTTCCCGGATCGAAAGGCAAGCACCTGCACAGCTCCGTTCAAACTCGCTTCGAGTCGCTCGTGCAAAGCTTCGTCTGGCTCACAAAGCAAGACCATTCGCCGATCATAGGCAGGGACTTCGGCTTCCAGCGGTACATCCTGATTTTTCCATGTAGGCTCAAATAGCAGTGTACAGCTACTTGTAACCGCTGGCGCTTTCGCTGTTTCGGTTCTTACTGCTCTGGCCTCAACCTCTGGAGCCCAACAACGCTCCTGTGAAAAAGGATACGTAGGTAGACTTATTCTTTTCGGTATGACATTGGAATATAGCAATCGCCAATCTATATAGAAGCCTTTGGCCCACACCTCTGCCAGCTTGTTCATTTCACGATTTGCAATCCATTTGCTCATTAATTCCTTGAAAACTTCTTCCTGTTCAAATAATTGCACTGAATCTTTTGACTGATTGTTTTCTCCCCTCCAGCAGTTCTCGATATGTGCTTGTTCATTCGTGAACGATTGGAGCTTTTGTACCAGCTCGCTCGTATTCTTTACGATAAAAGCTACCCGGTTTTTCATTGCCATTCGTCCTGTCTGAAGCGTAAAGGATACATCCGACAAATTAATGTTTTTAGAAGCTATCAAAAAATCTGAAAGCTCTTGTGCATACACTTTAAGCCGATGATGATGCCTTGCAGATAATGGAATCAGATAGATAGCATCTTCGTTCATAGAACTATCTTTAAATCGTTCTGATTCAGCATTGACTACAAATTGTTCGAAAATGGCATGAGCGTTAGTTCCGCCTATTCCAAAGGAGCTTAACGCCGCCCGGTGAGGAGCTGACGCCTTTTCCCATTTTTGGAGGCTATCAACAACATAAAAGGGTGAATCGGGCAAATGGATATCAGAGTTTGGTTTTTCGTAATTAAGCGAAGGGGGAATCTCATTATGGTATAAGCTTAAAGCAACTTTAATGCACCCCGCCAAACCTGCTGCAGTATCCAGATGCCCGATATTGGTTTTGACCGATCCAATACCGCAAAATTGTTTTTTGGTCGTATACTGCCTGTACGTTTCATTTAAGGCAGCAAATTCAACAGGATCGCCCAATTTTGTTCCGGTTCCATGCGTCTCGATATAACTGATAGATTCGGGATGAATTCGGGTTGATTCTATCGTCTTCTGAATAACCTCAGCCTGACCTTTGACACTTGGGGCATAAAACCCTAATTTGTCGGTTCCATCGTTGTTCACACCTACTCCCCGTAAAAGCGCATAAATATGGTCACCATCTCTAACGGCATCTGGCGCTTTCTTCAGTAGAACAACCCCAACCCCTTCTCCGCCAATCATTCCATCTGCCGACTCGTCAAAGGCTTTAATATGTCCGTCACTGGAAAAATTCAAGCCGGGTTGATGCACATAGCCTAAACTGGTGAAAGGAAAGATCGTGGATGCTCCGACTAAAGCGTATTTGGCTTCACCGGATAACAGGCTTTGCGAAGCCAGACGCAATCCGACTAATGAGGAAGAGCAGTTCGAGTGCACAAACAGACTCGGACCTTTAAATCCCAATTTGTGAGAGATCATGGTAGGAATTGTCCCACCCTGTGCTAAAATCCAGGTTACATATTCATCCGCGTTCTTCAGGACATTAGGTGATTGCGACGCCAAATTTGGGATAAATGCTTGATAGAAACTGCTGCTTGCCGACATATACACACTGGTTTCAGGAATTTCTTTGCTAATATAGCCAGCATCCTCAACCGCTTTCCATGAATGCTGCAACAGCAATTTCATTTGAGGATCCATAAACTCTGCATTTTTCTGTGATAAGCTGAAAAACTCAGGGTCGAAATACTCTTTTCCTTCAATTGTGCATCGTCCGGGAACATAGCCTCGATTCCCGAAGATTTCTTTTTCTAGCCCTAATCCAACCAATTCTTCCTCGGAAAAGAAGCGAACACTCTCTACCCCTGCCCTCAAATTGCTCCAAAACTCGGCATGGTTTTTGGCCCCTGGAAAATGACATGAAATCCCTATAATTGCGAGACTATCCTCAAAATAATCTGGGTAGGGTGGCTTGAGGTCATCTTCGCCTGAATCCATTTTCGGTAAGGCTGTATTCTCAGCTGTATCTGTTTGTTCCGGTGTATGTGACTGTTCTGTTTGAAAATCAACATTCTCGCTTCTTGTTTCTGTAATGTAGGCACTGAGTTCCTTAACTGTCGGATACTTGAACAATGCTGTCACCGAAATATCGCATTCCAACAATTCCTTGACCCTTCCGATCATCTCTGCTGCTGAAAAAGAATTCCCACCTACGTCAAAGAAAGCATCATCTGTACTTAGATCATCAACATTCAGAAGTTTTTTCCATACCGTTAGAACTTGATGTTCAACATCCGATTGTGGTAAGTGGATCTTTCTTGTTGTTGCTAACTCGATCCTGCGATTCATTAATTCTTTTCGATCTATTTTCCCATTAGGGGTCAAAGGCAGCTTATCTAGCTCTATAAAAAATGCGGGTATCATATAATCGGGCAAGAAAGTTTTTAAATAGTTTCGCACTTCCTTCGGATCGAGAGGAGGCTTACCGGACTCGGAATTGTTCAGCAAACAGTAGGCAACAAGCTGCTTATTCCCCCCCTGTTCCTTGGCAATCACGACACAATCATCGATTCCTGGATATGTTCTGACCTGACCTTCAACTTCACTCAGCTCGATCCGAAACCCGCGAATTTTCACTTGATAATCCATCCGTCCCACATACTCAATTGAGCCGTCCGAAAGCCACCTGCATAAATCTCCAGTTCTGTAGAGCTTGGTTTCCGGATTGAATGGGTTGTCTATGAACTTTTCAGCCGTAAGCTCTGGCTGGTTCCAATAGCCTCTGGCCAATCCGCTGCCCGAAATAAAAAGCTCTCCCGGAAGACCGACAGGCACAGGTCTAAGATGTTTGTCCAAAATGTAAACCTGGGTATTTGCGATAGGCTTACCGATCGAAACAGGCTTATCTGCGTCGATCTTTTGAATTGTAGACCAAATTGTGGTTTCGGTCGGACCGAACATATTCCATGCATCACAGCTGTTATGAACAAAATAAGATTTCAACGTTTCCGAAAGGGCTTCCCCTCCACAGAGAACTTTCATGTTCTCTTCGTTCTTCCAGCCGGCTTGAAAGAGCAGGGTCCAAGCCACAGGAGTGGCTTGCATGATTGTCGGTTTTATTCTTTGAATTTCCTGCTTAAGTCTTTCGGCATCCTTTATATTTTTGGAACTGCAAATATAGCATACAGCCCCCTTAATCAAAGGCAGATATAATTCCAGTCCCGCTATATCAAAGCAATACGTTGTCACTGCAAGTAGTTTGTCCTGCGCTGTTAAACCGGGCTGCTCTCCCATGGAAATAAGAAAGTTGGTCAACGCTTTATGTGGAATCATGACCCCCTTGGGTTTCCCTGTACTTCCAGAGGTATATATCACATATGCCAAATGGTGAGATTGTACTTCCCGTTTGATTGTCTTTCTACCCTTCACATCACTTTTCAGATGATCCCAATCTCTATCAAGGACAATACAGCTAACGTTGTTCCCTTCCAAACGTGACACTTTCTCCAACAACCCCGATTGCGTAATGACCAGTGAAACTTTGGAATCCTGAAGCATATACTCCAATCGGTCCTCCGGATATTCCGGATCGAGCGGCACGTAGGCTCCACCGGCCATCAGGATTCCTAACAGCCCAATCACCATATCTAAAGAACGTTCCATGCAAATCCCCACAAGAGTATCAGGAGTTACCCCATGTTTCTGCAAATATAAGGCCAGCAAAGTGCTCTTTTCTTTTAGTTCCCCATAGGTAAGCGATTCCTTTTCATATACAACTGCAATAGCCTCAGGTGTTTTTCTTGCCTGTTTTGCAAATAATTCAGGGAAGCACTTATCAGGATAACTTGTTCCGGTAGCATTCCAGTCATTAAGGATGATGTCCTTTTCCTCTGGTAAAAGTAACGAATGCTCCTCCAAGGGCCAAGTGGGATTCTCCATAAGTGCTTCCGCTAATTCTATATAACGCTCTGCCATCTGTATGATGGTTGAATAATCGAACAAATTGGAGCGATATTTGATATTTAATATCATTTCCTCTTCCTGCTCTTGCAGTTCCAATACCAACTCGTATTCGCCTTCCTGGTGAATTTCTTCAACCAATTCGACGAAAAAGATATCTTTATATGGCTCGCAAAGCTGCCGAAAGCTTGAAGTTGGAAGGAAGTTTTGATAAGAAAAGGCTGCTTGGAAAACAGGAGAGCTCGTCTGCATCCGCGGCACATTCAATTCTCGGACCAGAGTCGGAAAAGGATACGAGGCATGATCCATTCCATCGACTACTGTCAACTGCAATTTTTTCATGAACTCCAAGAATGTTTCTGTTTCCGATATCTGACTCCGGATTGGAAGCATATTGACAAAATAGCCGATTAATTTATCAAAACGCTGCTCCGGGCGCACCATAACTGGCATTCCAACAATGATATCTTCCTGTCCCGAATACTGGTTAAGCAATACCGTATATATACCTAACAAGACTGTAGACAAGCTCGTATATTGCGCTTGGGCAAAAGACTTTACCCGTTTGACCCATTTAAGCGGAAGCGGTTTAGAATATGTTTGTGCTTCCATGCTTTGAGCCGGAAAACCAGAGCGGTCATATGGCAGCTCCAGGGTCGGTAAAGCACCTGACAGCTGTTGTGTCCAGTAGGAACGATACTTCTCCCCTTCTGCACTCGCTAACATCGTTTGCTCCCATTTAACAAAATCGCCGTAGCTCGCTGCGGGTGGCAACACTGTCGATGTCTTTCCCTGTACCACGTTCTTATAGGCATCTAAAAAGCTTTGTATAAACATGCCGAAAGAACTTCCATCAAAAATAATATGGTGGATGACAACCAGTATGAAATGTTCCTGTTCAGATCTGGACATAACATAAATACGCATCAAAGGATCCTGTTCCAGCATGAATGGTTGCTTTACTTTATTCCCAATAAATGGAATAACCTCATCTGCTTCCAAGGCTGAAATATCCTCCACTTGCACATGAAGCGGCTGCGTGAGCTGCAGCTTTTGATAAGGTATCCCATTTTCCTCTTCAATCACACTTTTTAAAATAGGATACTGTTCTAAAACGATGTGAAAAGCCCGTTTAATGCTCTCAATCTCAATCTTCGTATTAAATCGGAGGCATATTGGTATATTGTAAGCATTCATCTCAGGGGACATTTTATGTAATAGCCACAACCCTTTCTGAACTTCAGAAAGCGGATTCCTTCGGAAACTGAGCGAATTTTTCTCAGTATTGACCTGTACAGTGGATTTATCTTCTTCAACCTTTTGGGCTAAATATGCCGATAATAGTTGAATCGTCGGGTTCTCTAAAATTTCTCTTGCTTTAACCTTGATCGGATAGGACTTCTCAAGGCCGCGTATAAGCTTCATGACAAGAATAGAATCGATACCATAACCATGAAGATTTGTATTCAAATTCATTTCCTCGTGCTTGAGATTCAGTTCCCAACACAAAAATTGCACTATATACTCCTGAATCTTCGACTGAACCAACGAAATGGCATTTATGGTAGCGTCATGGTTTTCTGAGGCGGTTTCTTCCATATTCGAATGTGATGGTGAGAACGCACTCCGATATTGATAAAGTGCTTGAAGCTCTTGTTTGATATAAGCATTGCGGCAGATCTTTCTTTGGATTTTCCCACTTCCCGTTTTGGGTATACTTCCCTTAAGCAGCAAATAGATATCGTAAATTTCAAGTTGATGCGTATCGGATACGGCATTCAGTATGTTTTCGACCAACCGTTTATATTCCTGCTCATGAAGGGGCGCTTCAATTTCCTGTACGACGATTACTTTTTCCTGACCATTGATTTCAGAGGAAAATACAGCGATGGGCAAGGTCAACTCTGGCATATTCTTTTGAATGGTCCATTCAATATCGACGGGATGATGATTTTTGCCGCGAATAATGATGACTTCCTTCTCTCTGCCGATGACATAGATATGATTATCCGCAATGAAGCCAAGGTCCCCGGAACGAAAAAAGCCGCCTTCTTTTGTATCGGAAAGAGCTACCTCAAAAGTGCTATTCGTTTCTTCCTTCCTGTTTAAATATCCCTCTGCCATCCGTGCGGATTTAATCCAAATCTCCCCGACTTCCTCCGGTAAGCATTGTGTATGTCTTTCAGGATGAACAATTCGTATTTGCGTCGGATCTTCAATCTCCCCACAGCTCACTACGGACTTCGATTTGTTCTTCTCATCCGTGTATTGGACTCTTCGTTGCTCCAAGCTAGGGATATCTAAATTAAGGAATCTCATCGACTGACCTGGTTTTATACTGGCGACGGGGCACAGCTCCGATAAGCCAAGGAGGGGACAAAATATATCCTCTCGTAGCCCTAATGCCCGGAATTTATGGATGAAGTTCTCGTAAGTTTCCTTCCGGATAGGCTCACCTGCACATATAATCGCTTGGAGATGGCGAAGTGAATATTGCTTAATTGAAGCGATGTCCAGTGTGGAGCAGCAATAATCGAACGCAAAATTTGGCGCTGCCGTATGGGTAGCCTGATACTTGTCAATCATATGAATCCAATTTTCCGGATTTTTAGCGAAGCTTTCTGGCGGGAGAATAATGCTCGATGCCCCGTTTAAAAGTGGGACTAAAATATTGTTATGCAGTCCAAAAGCATGAAATTGCGGCGTCCAGGAAACAACACGACTATTCCGGTCAATTCTCCATTGCTCAGCCTTGGCCTGATTCATCAAGCAGCTGTGACTAAGGATTACACCTTTTGGTAAGGATGTTGAGCCCGATGTATACATCAAAAGAGCAGTATCCTGCGGCGCTGGCATTCTCATTTCTATGTCAACGTCAACGGCGTCTTCTTGAAAGATTTCATCAATATTCAGGATACGGATTGAATTAAACTCCTCCCGTGTTTGGAGAAATGCTTTGAAGTCCGTATTAGTTATGATACATACGGCTTGGGAATCCCTATAAATAGGCATCATCTTCTCAAAGATTTTTTCATCCGGCTCCGAATCTGTAATAGGTGTAGGTATGGCCACGATATTTGCATAAAAACATGCCAGCATGCTGCTGATATATTCCAGGCCCTGAGGAAATACAAGAAGTGCTCGTTCCTGCTCAGCCAGTTCTTTCAATAGGATGCTGCCCAAAGCCTGTATTTGATGTAGAAGCGTATTTCCGGAAAGAATTTGAGGACTCTGGCCTTCTTTCTCAAACGTAAATAACTCTTTTTCAGGAAATTTCCGGCAAGTTTCAATAAAAGAAGCGATCGGAATATCAAGGTTCCATGTTTGGTCATGTTTTCGCATCATTCTCCACCAACTCCTCAAAACACAAAGTTTATATAACATGAGCTATATGCTTCTTTCACACTCGTTGCTGGTTCGCATGAACAACCGCAAAGGCGTTCAACGAATCTCTATTTGGTTATTTTCCAAACAAGTTGATAATTCGTTCTTTAACCTCCGCTTGATGAAAGGTCTTCTCATGCATGATAAGCTCTTGTTCTACGATTTTGGGAAGCTGTTCCCGGAGTGGAGCAACCAAATGATCCTTTAGCGTGATTAAAGAAAATCTGGGTTTCTCGGCTAGCTGCCGGGCAAGATCCATTACATAGCCCATCACTTCTTTGCGGGGCAGGGTCGGAAACGGAACTCCCCGTTTCTCCAGTTCAACGCCTCGATAATTGCCCCCATTTAACAATAACTCTTCTCCCAAGCTGAACCCTAGTTTTTTAGGAATGATATACGTGGCACCCATTCCTGGTGTGAATCCGTATCTCATAAAATTAGTTGTGTACACACTTTCCTTGCTTAGGACTACAAAATCAGCAAATAACCCCATTACAAAGCCACCGCCCACCGCATGTCCCTGCATGGCAGCTATCACTGGAACTTTGCAGCCCAATGCAAGTGAGTAAATATTTTCATCGGTAAACTTCGAGATTCCTTCATGTAAAGCCAACAGTCCCTCTTGCGTCCCACCCGTGGCAAAGTAATTATCGTATCCTGTTAGAATTACGACTTTGCAGGTTGAATCTTCTTGGATCGTCTTGAACGCTTGTCTTAGTCCATGGGTCATTTCAAGCGTAAATGTATTTTTATGAACTCTATCTTGCATTTTCACTTGAATAATACCTCGTTCGATTTCAAGTAATTCAACCACCGATTGTGACATTATGATCTTCTTCCCTCCTGCATCCCCATCTTGTGGCGTACGCCATCAGTCCATCCACGGAAATTGCCCCGTTTCGACGTACCGGAAAATACCCTTAAGATTTTGAGCGTCTGAAAACACCTCTTGATTGGACGCCAACGCTAGTGGTTTACACTGACGCAAATCGTTGAGTTCATCCATAAAGCGCTTATAACGTAAAATCCCATGCTTGCTCAATCGTCTGAGGCGTAATAAATGCTTGCGTAGCACCATCTCACTCTGAGCATCGTACGCATCAACCAACCCCCATACATGGGCCTGTTGAACCGAAACGGGCTGCGTCATTAGTGTTAAATAATGCGCTTTTTGGAATCCAATCCTGCGGACTAAAAACGGTAGAACGCAAGCAGGAAAAAGTCCGAATAGCAATTCTGACAAGCTGAACTGTGCCGTCTCGTCGGCTATCACAATATCGCTGGCAGCAATAAATCCGACACCGCCAGCGTTTGCTTTTCCTCGCACATGAGAAATCGTGATATAAGGCCCAGTTGCTAGTTTTAACCACAGATCATACATAGGCTCTGGACTCATTGCATGTTCTTGTCCACTTTCCACTTTTTCACGCATTCCCTCAAAATCCGCGCCAAAACAGAACACCTCCGGCAAACCTTCCAAAACTACGATCGTAACTGACTCCTCACACAGTGCAAGTACATGCAAGCACTCCTCGATGAGGGTATTATTAATCGTATTATTTGCCTCCGGTCGGTAAAAGCGAATATAACAAATCGATTCTTGAAAGCGAACCTGAATCGTTTGATAACTCATAATTCCCACCTGTATTTACGGTGGAATTCATAGATTTCTTCCAAATACAACCGCTGTCTCCCTTTCCCGGAAGCTATGACCCCCGGAATCAATTGAAAATCCAGCTTGGCGTTGCGGGTTCCAAATCGTACGGCGCCACTGCCTTTTAGCAGGGATTCATATTCATCCATAGATAACTGATAGCGATCATTCAAATTACGCTCAATTTCAAATCGCCGTAGATGTTCCTGGCTTTGCGGCATAACAACCCCGCTATAAAATTCAGAGCAGCAGCCTGACCCGTAGGAAAAACAGCCGATTCGCTTTGGAGCATCGAATGTACCCTGATCAATCGTACCTGCCAAGGAGAGGTACAAAGTTGCCCCCATAATATTTCCGACCCGTTGGCAATACGCTAATCCAGGCTTAACACGTTGTAAATAATCTGCCTCAATCTCATTTGGTTTGGATTGAGTCAACCTTCGCATCATCGTGCGATGCGCTCCTTTTACCATTCCGCCAAAAGGAGTATGAAAGGCAAGATACTGAAAGGTATCTTTATAATCCACTCCTTTCACCCGTTTTTGATATTCCAAAAACGCTTGCTCGCAACAATCCAGATAGGACATTAAAGACAAATCTGCATCCCCAGCCTCGCTATCTGGAATCGGCCGGCAAGTATCCATCACCTCATAGCCGTAATATCCATTAGCGCCTGCATCGATTTGAAAAACATGAGGATTTTCACTAATGAGCATTGCCACGGCCCCTGCGCCTCCACTTGGCTCAGCATAAGACCAATCCTCACTCAAGACATCCCCGCCTTCAGCAGCAATAAATCGTGAAATATCACTGGCAATTACAAGCGCTTTTGCTCCTGGCGAGACCTGAGAAAGAATAAAATTCACCGCCATTTGGAGTCCAGCAGTACCGGAATAGCAGGCTTGCTTGAGCTCGAATAATCTGCAATTCCGATTCAACCCCAAATAGTGGTGAATATATGTACTGATTGATTTCCCAAAATCAATACCTGATTCCGTACAGGTGATAAGCATTTCGATTCGGTTTTTTTCCGCTTCTGAAAGAGCGTCCACCAGCGGTTTTGCCGCATTTACTCCAAAGGTAACTGGATCTTCGTAAGGTAGAGCAACCGCCTTTTCTTTCATTAATAAATTTTCGAACCTTGCAGGATCCAATTGCCTGTGTTGGGCTAATTCCATAACATCCAGATAGGCAGAGCCACCAAAAACATTCATTGCCTCAATTCCCACGACAACCATAATCGTCCCCCTCTCTCAAATACGCGACTCACATTTTTGCATACAAATGGCCGTATTGATTCCACCAAACCCCATGCTCAGATTCATAGTATTGTGAATAATTGCTGGTACGGATTCATTCTTCACCCAATTGCAGTCCAATTGGATAGGCTCCTCCAAATTAAGGGTAGGGTGAAGTCTCGACTCTTTCATTTGTAAAAGAGTAGCAATAATTTCAACCGTTCCTGCCGCGCTCAAGCCGTGACCGATAATGGATTTAGTTGCATTGATATAGGCATGTGACAATTTACAATCCTGTAATGCCTTTATTTCTATCTCGTCTCCAACGACCGAGCCTGTCCCATGGGGATTAATATAATCAATCTCTTCCGGTAGCAGCTTTGCTTTCTCCAAAGCTCTTCTAATCACTCGGGCTTCGCCTTCGTAGGAGGGATTGGGATTCCGGTTTCGATCCATTCCCATATCCCATCCTGCAAGTTTGGCATAAGGTTTCTCTCGACGCCTCACGGCAGAATCGGCCCGTTCTATGACTACAACCCCGCAAGATTCCCCATAGATGAACCCGTCCCGCGACTGATCAAATGGTCGACACGCCATTGCAGGTTCATCGGCATATCGGTCGCTTCCCATCGCTCCCAAGGACCGCAATGCCTGGCATTCCATATACGAAATATCCATCAATGCCCCCATTGCAATACAAACATCAACACGATCTGCCTGAATTGCCTCAATTGCTTGAATGATTGCGACTTGTCCACTCGCGGATGCACCACCGACGGTATAAGCTAACCCCTGAATGCCGAACTGTTCGGTACATAGTCCGCACAAATCAGTATCCATAAAGGAAACCCCATAGGTCGGCGGTACAAAGCACATTTTTTCCCGATAGGCCTCATAGGTCTGAAATAGCTCCCGTTGCTGAAAATTGGAGCCTCCAACCACCAGTCCAATACGGCTAGGATCAACGTTATCCAATTGGGCATCATCCCAGGCTTCTTGAAGGGTTACCATGGCTACCTGCCCCGAAAATGATGCTGTACGTAACATTCGTTTGGATAATGCCTTCGGATAAGACAAGGGTGGCAGCTCCGCACCTATAAATGAAGCTTCGCCTCTTCTGCCAGGGCGCTGCATGACGCCAAATGCATGCTGCCCTTTGAACAACGCCGAGGCAAAATCAGCCTTCCCCTGCCCAATCGCCGAAGTCACGCCAATCCCTGTAACGACTAACTCAGACTTTTCATAATTTTTCATAATTTCGCATAAAGTGCATCTGTCAATTCCCCTATATTTTTCACGCCAGACAATTCGACACGCGGAATATGAAGAGATAATGTTTCCATCGTCTTGTTTACAATTTCAGCCCGATCTACTGAATCTGCACCCAAATCCACCAATCGATCACCATACTCGAACGTGTGATCTTGTAATTCAGGAAGCACTTCACAAATACAACGTTTAACAATATCGAATACTTCTTCCTTATGCATGGGTATCCTCCTAAAAGATAAATGTTTTAAAACTCAACAACCCGGTATTCAATAGGCATGACCTACAAACGGATTTCGATGAAAAATTGTATTGAATTTCTCATAAATCCGAGAAGTATTCATACTCCATTCCGTCTTCCTTGGTGCTACAATCGTGCAGATATAGTCACCTAACTGGTAAGACTGGGCAGCATATTGTGGAAAATGTGAAAATGTACTTTGGAAGTATCCATCCACCAATCTGGTCTCATTCATTTCAAGTACATGCAGCGATGTTGTAAAACCTGTGCGCAATATTTTCGACAAGGCCTCCTTCACTGTCCAAAAAACCGTCAATAAAGCTGAGTACTCCCCTACTCCCCGCACGACAGAGATTCTTTCCTTTTCTTCCGTCGTCAGTTGGCTTTCAATTGTCTTATTTCGCTTAGAATCAATCCTCTCAATATCAATGCCCATGGGATGCGCTTCGGGAAAAACAACAGCCGCTCCGATATAGTCGCAATGGGCAATGCTCACCTGGTAACTGTGGACACCATTGATTCGAAGCATGGGCTGGCCAAAGACACCTGTCTCCACACTTACGTTGCGCAGATTTGGCTCGCTTAACAGCACCGAAACCGCTTGTTTCGCACTTAGCCTGCCAAGCACAAAGTTGGATTTCCGCCGATGGAATACCAAACTCTCGAAGTAACTACACTCATCCGAATGGAAAACTTCCCGATCAAGGGGAGCGTCTGCATTATAATCTGCATGGACAAAACTGACGGCCGCCTTCATCACGGCATCTTCCCGCTTCAATATTAGTTGTTCTGCATACGAGGCTACGCATATCCCCCCCTAGTAAACTACTACCTTAGCAGTCCAAATCAAAAAAGGCCTTCAAATCCCTTATGGGTTCTGAAAGCTTCCTCATGGAGTATGAACTCGTCATAAGTTCTCCATTTTAAACCTTACTTATAATTTCCAACGCTACTCTCACTAACCTAATATCACCCATAAATTCTAACTGGATGATTGCTTGTCTTTTATGTCTATCTATTTTCTTGACTATACTCCCCCTTCCTTTAAGAGGGCCATCTAGGATACGTATATTGTCTCCTTCAATAATTCCAGTTGATGATTCTATACAATAGCTATCATTGCATAGACTCTCTAACATTTGTTTCTCCGAATCTCTCATTGAAGCTTCAAACTTCGAGTATCTCAATAAACGAATGATATCACTAGAAGTACAAATCATTGAATTTGTACTGGTTACGAACTGCAAGTCAGGTAAATTCGACTCAATAAATACATAGCTTGGGAACAAAGGAGCCCATTCTTTCTTTACTATTCCTGCTACTTTAAAAAGTCTCTCTTGGAGAGGTATAAAGGGTTTGTAGACTTCAGAATCTAACCACTCATTAATAAGCTGCTTGACCTGTTCTTCCCTACCCGTTCGCACAAAAAACACGTACCAGCTCACTTAACTCATCTCCTATAAAAACGTACTGCCAAATCATCTTCTATAATGTCTACTACCCATATACATAGCTTCGCCCTTTCACTTATCCTACTTGATAAGCTACAATCTCTCACGATATATCCCTCATTAATGGTTAACGTGACCCGCCAGCGATTAACCACAGACAAGTTCCTTTATTTTTCATATAATCATATAATTGGAATAATGTTTTTCCATTATAATCCTCTACTCAAACCCTGTCAATTCACAGTTGATTGGGAACGGCCAAGTTCATCATTGGATTCGCAAACCTTTCTGAAAATGGCTCAATTTGAGGTCATTATTATCTTTCGAGTACAGCTTTTATGTTTCTAGCGGCTCATAAAAAGACTGATCTGGGTGCTTTATACTAGTGAACTTGAGCATCTGAGGCATGCACAAGCGATAGATCGTTATGTACTATTTTTTATATTCAATATTTTCTCTCACCATTAGAACTGGGCCACAATACAGACTCATTTGAAATCGAACAGGCCCTTTTGGTTCGGACGCATTCTAAATTTAATAAAAGATTCCTTACTCGTAAATTGAAAATAAATATTTTCATCCATGAGGTGATTGAGTGTAAAACCAGGCGCTTTACCAAATGAATGAGCAGGATAAATTTGAATAGAGTCATCAATTTCTCGCTTTATTTTTTGAACGCTATTATATAATTCTACCGAATCTCCTCCATTTGGGTCACAAAAGCCACAACCTTCAATGAAAATTGTATCCCCAGTAAATAAGCGATCTGACAACAGATAGCATACACTTCCCATGGTATGTCCGGGGGTCAAAAGACTTTTAATTTCCGTTTCACCAACCTTGATTGAATCCTTGTCTTTAATTGAATGTAAATTTCTACATCTAAAATTATAAAAATCGATTTCGTTTGTTGACATGAATACTTGCGGGTTATATTTTTCTAGGAGTGGATTTACCAAATTAATATGATCCCAATGTGAGTGAGTTAATAGTATCGCTTTGAGATCGCCATTCAATTGTTGAAGATAGGACTCTACTTTCAGTAAATCCCATGATGGGTCAACAATAGCTATGTCTCTTGTTTTCTCATCCATTACAAAATATACATAGTTAATGAAATTCATAAAACAAACTCTTAACTGTTCCATATGATAAGTCAGATTCATATCAGCTTCACTGAACCACCTTCCCAATAGTTAATTAAAAACAACAACATTCTGTTTGAAGGATTTTTACCCCTTCATTTTTGGAGATAATTTACACTCAATTATAAAGCTCCCCATTTCGTGGTACCTACGATTATAACCATTGATGCAATAGAAAGGCTCCGACTCTCTGTTACAAGATCGCTTAATCTTGCCAAAATAAAAAAACGCCTCTCCGTATGTTAACGGTGAGACGTTTTTTGTTGATCCTGCGTACCTGCTGAATGCTCCACTGCAGCTACAAGCTCTCTCATTATTTTCGTTCATTTAACTTTGATGTGTCCGTGGTAATTCAAGGATGCCGAGGACCGGGATCGAACCTGTACGGTAGTCACCTACCGCAGGATTTTAAAACATGAGTTTTCAATATACTGTACTGGCATACAGTTCCAAAATCCAGCATTCTCAAGGCTTTTGTGTGTTCGTATATGTTCTCATTTGGACTGTATTCTACACAAAATACTACAGTCTGTCCCCAATAAAAAGAGCAGAAGGGATTAATTCCTTACTGCTCTTTTTGCCTTCTACTAAATACAAAATCATTATCCGCCGACCACTAGGTTAGCGGGTAGTATCTTTTGCCGTATGTGTTGTCTTACCTCATGCACACTATCGTTTTTTGTACACTGTAATCTAATTTCTATCCTCCAACGCATCCTAGGAAAAAGCCAGTTTATTATAAACCGTGATAATTATTCCGAAATTAAAAAATGATACACAGTATACATTCTTAATGACTCTCTGGTTCTGAATAAGCTTGGACTACTTTTTTATGAGTAGTACCTTAGGCTTAAACTATTCCATCCGTTCCCGCTCCTCACTATGAATTAACAGGACATGGTTATGAAGAAAAATTCGTGATAATATCTATGTCATAGTAAGTAGATATGAATTAATTGTTTGGAGGGATAATTTTGACTAAAATTCACCAAAAGTTGACAGAATTAATTGGAAATACTCCTTTGTTAGCACTGTTGAACTACAGCCAAATCCAAAATATTGAGGCAAGCGTGGTAGCAAAGTTGGAATATTTAAATCCGGCTGGTAGCGTTAAGGACCGCATTGGATATGCTATGATTAAAGACGCTGAGGAGAAGGGCTTAATCAATAAAGACTCCGTTATTATCGAGCCGACAAGTGGAAATACTGGAATCGGACTTGCATTTGCAGCTGCGTCTCTTGGATATAAACTTATAATTACACTTCCTGAAACGTTTAGTATCGAACGTCGTAAGCTTTTGACTGCGTTCGGTGCTGAGCTTGTGTTAACACCGGGATCCGAGGGGATGAGAGGCGCTATCAAGCGTGCTGAGCTCTTAGCTGCCGAAATACCGAACTCTTTCATACCACAGCAATTCAGCAATCCTGCCAATCCAGAAATTCATCGCAAAACTACAGCGGAGGAAATCTGGCAGGATACAGACGGCGGTGTAGATATTTTTATCGCGGGCGTAGGTACAGGTGGAACTATTTCGGGCGTTGGCCAAGTATTGAAGGAACGAAAACCTTCTGTAAAAGTGATAGCCGTCGAACCGTTCGATTCACCAGTGCTGTCTGGCGGTACTCCAGGTTCACATCAACTACAAGGACTCGGTGCTGGTTTCATTCCAAATAACTTTAATGAAGAATATGTGGATGAGGTTTTCAAAGTTAAAAACGAAGATGCGTTTGAAACTGCACGCCTGCTTGCCAAAACAGAAGGGCTGCTTGTTGGTATTTCTTCTGGGGCTGCGGTTTATGCAGCAACACAAATTGCGAAACTTCCAGAAAACAAAGGCAAGATGATCGTGGTCATATTACCTGATACAGGTGAGCGTTATTTATCCACTCCGCTTTTCTCACACGTAGAATTATAAAACGCCGAAGGCAGGGATCCTCCTGCCTCATTTGTTAATTTTCCAGCCACGACAAGCAAGAGCCTATAGAATTGCTTCATTAACCTAAATTGATACCTTTCTTCGCCAGCGGTCCATTTTTCGCACAACGAATGGACCGCTAGCGAAGAAAAAGTTACCTTGGCCCAGCGCGATGTCATTGTAGCTCATCAGGCTTTTTCTGTAAAAGTGAGCTTCTCCGTAATAGTCTTGTACCACTCTGTAAGCCTCTTTCTTTAACTTGATGCGGGTGTAACGCATCATCATCAGGAAGTCTTCGATTGCGATATGAGGATCTGCTTTTTTAGTTAATCAGCTAAAACACTAGCGTCAAATGCTCCTAGAAAGACTTCGACTTGAAATGTCGTAGGTAAGGCGGTTGAAAATATTTCTTGTTTGTTGGATAACGTCAGTAGAATATTTACTCCCCTTAGATTTTTGCTAGATACTTGCTGAAATGATATCCTCCAACTTGTTCCAACTAAAATCATCCTCGCCACGAAACAGTTTCACTTCCCTGCGAGCAGTATTTATAGACATGATTACACCTGTGAGTTCTTCGTCATCGAACGGGCTAAAAACCACTATCGATATAGGTTGACGTGTGTTGTAAGAGACTATGATCGCCTGCTCAATTAGCTGCACTTCTTGATCATCAAGTTCAGGCTTACCACGCCGTTGGCGATCTTTCATAAGCTTCAGGCATGCTTCCTTATGTTTAGGGATGATTATCCGACTGCTTTCCCATAATCCATTGCCCTCAAGTTTCTTTCCCATGTATACAGCCTCCTGATGTGTTATGTAGAAATCATATTCCGAACATACGTTCTAGACAAGGCTTTTTGTATGCCGAATCCAAAACTTTTGTCCTAGAAAAATATTCCTAGGTCTGATAGACTACACGAAAATACAAAATCAGGGGGATAATATGAAAATTGTAACAGGTATATTGGTGGCTGCCGCGTTTCTAACGCTTGCAGCTTGCTCGCCTAAACAAACTGCCACAACAAATGACACTAAACCAGCTACTACGCCAACGAATACTGCCGCACCAGCAGCACCAGTGGAACAAAAGCAAGAAGATACGGTTACACCTATTAAAAAGGGCGAGACAGTTACAATACAAGATTTCGCTGATATAACAGTAACGGGAAATAAGATTTCGAAAAAAATCGAACCCTCTAAACCGGGAGACTTCCACACACTATACAAATCCAAAGAAACAGACTCCACCTTCTTTGCTCTAATCATTAAAGCCAAAAATCTTGGGACAGAAGGTATTAAAGCGGATAAAATAGCGGAAGTAAACCTAAAATTTGATAACAAATATGATTATGATACATTCAGTACTATTGAGGAACGTGGTGGTGAAGACTTTACTTACACCAACATAACTAGCGTAGACCCACTTAAAACGGGAACACTGTACTATCTTTCAGAGATCCCCAATGAGGTGGCTAAAAGTGATAAGCCATTAAAAGCAGAGATAAAGATTCAGGATAAAGTTTACGAATATACGATCAGATAAAAAACAACCCCTGAGCAATCCGGGGTTTTAATCTACTGTCAGCAGAAACCAAAGTATTTGACTGAGTGTCTTTATTCCATGCGACCTTTCGAATTGTCATACCGCTAGATTTCATAAAATAAGTTTTAGACGGACTTAGAAATTGGAACAGCGACAACTAAGGACGAGAAGATAAAGTCCTAGACTGTCGCTGTTCCATTGAACTAACGTATCCCGTTAGCGGAATAACATATACGAAATTCTGATATTTTTGTACAACAGTCTTAATGTTTGATTTTCCTTGAAGTCTTTTTTAAATAGAAATTGTAGGCTGGTGCAATGTGTAGGTTAGTAATATTACGTCGTCTATACCTACTATTTATTTCTAAAAATTTATATATTTTCTTATTCTCTATTTCGAATTTGCGTCTAACCTATTTTACCGATTTCGGCGGTAAACAATCTGTTGGCGGAAGTGGTAAAGAAGTTGATAGTAGAGCTTGACTGACCGAATATAAAATACGCCGTCGTTATGCCTCTCGTGCATCTTATCTATTTTGATGTCGTTTTATTCTGAATGCTGACATATGTGTCTCGATTGCATGAAACGACGGTTAATCACAGCAGAAACCGACATCCGCCCTCAAATAAAGGGCGCGATGTCGGCTTTAAACTTAACGGCCAAACTCCTTATTGATTATTTTATTGTGAGCCGGCTCCACTTCCGGAGCTACCGAGTTGATGCACGTTACCAAAATATGCTGCCCGCCTAGAGATCCGAAGGCTCTCGATTCAAATCCGAAAGTACCGCCGGCATGCCCCCAGTATGATTGCCCGTCAGCTGTTTTT
The DNA here is from genome assembly GCF_038592955.1 of Paenibacillus sp. FSL H8-0168. NCBI lineage: Bacteria > Bacillati > Bacillota > Bacilli > Caryophanales > Paenibacillaceae > Paenibacillus > Paenibacillus sp. FSL H8-0168. The sequence goes on from NZ_CP151948.1 coordinate 3,747,878, forward strand.
ATTTCATAAATCCCTAGTCCGACTTTACCTATAGGTGAATCTACTGTCGTGAGCATCTGGTTCATTATCTCTTGATTTAGAAGCTTTCCGCCCAACAGCGAACTGAAGAAGGTGGTCAAATCTTTGGTTGTTGAGACTATATCTCCGGCTGCATTTGCCCATGATTGATTCATTTCTGTTAAATCATACAAATGACCCGATCTGTCCATATTATATCCTGTGGCATGCTTACCTGGAATATCGTGACTATTTTCCATTACAAATGTCCCTGTCATCCCGAGCGGTTCGATCAACCGTTTCCTGATCTGCTCCGCATACGTCTCTCCTGTTACCTTCTGAATAATTTGACCGGCTAGTATAGTATTCATGTTCGAATAGTTCCAGCCCTTCCCTGGCGCATATACAGGCGGCTTTGCTAGTCCCATGCTGATAAGCTCGTCGGACGAATAGTAACGGAATGGATTTTGAGGCAAGGTAATATCTCGAAAATCAAGATCAGTATAGCTCGCAAGCCCGCTTGTATGGTTCAATAACTGACGAATTGTAATTTTATTGCCGTCATACCCATTACCCTTTATGACCCCCGGCAGCCATTTTTCGACCGAATCATCCAGGTTCAATTTTTTCTCCTGAGCCAACTGCAATACAACGGTAGCAGTGAATGTTTTCGTGATGCTTCCAATACGGAATGAAAAATCCGGCTCCACCGGGCGTGGTACTTCGAAACTGGCTGTACCCGTAGCGTAGGACCAGCGTTCCCCATCCTGTAGCCCGCCTGCCACGACACTTGGAACTCTTTTGTTGGTAACTACTTGATCCATGACGCGTTTGACTTCTTCCCGATGCTTTCTTTTCTTTTCTTTCTCGTTGAGTTCTTTTTTGGGTTCTTTTGCGAATTCCGACGATAAAATATTGTCGGTATTGGCTGCTTTATCGATAGCTTGATAAGTTTCCGTCTGACCCTCTGCGTGGACAGTTCCATAAGCCACTGTACCCGCCAATATGGCTATTAAAGTAAGTGCAACTCCTTTTCGAATGGTGAATGATTTCATAACGCATCGCTCCTATTATTTTGAATGTTGTTCTGCTTTACCCCCTCACCTTACCTCTGATATTGTTAAATCGAACAGTGATAAAACCGCCAAGCTTTTGATGACATCGTACTTGGACCTGTCACATATACCGCATGACAAACTGCCAACTGTCTTATATGACGTGCTTGCTAAGCTACGTTCTAACCGCTGTTACCCCACCCTCTTTCGCTTGACGGATCGGGAAGTTATATTGCATGATAGGTCTGAATCATTCGGAATTTGATTTACAAAAAAATATAAGAAGGTGTGCGTAATTCGTGTTCTCGATAATGAAAAAAAGGGTCTGGTATGATTGGATACTTGTGGCCATACGAACGCTTTGGCTGGTCATTATCGCAAGCGCTGGTTTTGTCGATCCGTCATTGACCGTTGTGTCGCTTTGGGTTGTACTTTCTCTCGCTTTCGTCGTTTATCTCGTTCCATTAATCATCCTCTATAGGAAAGAAGACTGGTATCTCACAATCGAAGTCACGGTAACGGGCTTTTTTTATCTTTATTTAGCCTACGCAGCCCCGGGATTGCTTTGGTCTTTTGTTTTACTCGTGATAACTATCGGCTTGACGAGCAGTCGAAGAACCTATGTGTGGACAGGTATCCTTAGCGGAATCGTATTCCCGGCATTGAACGGTTGGATTGCTGATCGTCTCCCGTATGAGTTTATCGTTAGCTGCAGCCTTGGTTTTGCCATCGGCTTCGCGTTTAATATTTTAATTCAGTCCCATAAGCAAGCCCGAATTATTCAAGAGCAAAAGCTGTTGCTGGAGCAGCATATTAAGCGGATTGAGGAACTTACGCTGATGGAGGAGCGCAGCCGGCTGTCACATGAGCTGAATGACACGATTGGCCATACGCTTACCTCGCTCATCGTCGGCGTCGAATCACTGCGTTCGTCCGTACCAGATGCGCAAATAGAGAGGATCAATTCGCTTGTCGGAATCGCCCAACACAGTCTGGTTGATATCCGAAAGCATCTGCATCAGCTCTCTCATACTCCGTTGAACCATTCGTTAAGTGAATCGCTGCGGCAATTAACTGAAGATTTTATGAAGTCAACAGGTATAACGGTCAAATTCCGTGTGATCGGTAGTGAGACTCTCGTTATGCAAAAAATAAACATTTGTTTATATCGTTGCCTGCAAGAATCTCTAACCAACGTGGTTCGGCACGGCAAGGCGAGCATGATATCCGTTCAGTTACATTTCAATAGTCAGCAGCTTCGATTACAGATCGAAGATAACGGCATCGGAATGGAAGAAATCCAATTTGGATCTGGGCTCAATGGAATGAAGGAACGACTTGAACTATTTCACGGCACGTTGTCCGTGCATTCTGAATCAGGACAAGGAACTTTCGTCATATGTAATATTCCGTTGCAGACAGAGCCTGCACATGATGCGATCCGTCTGCTGATCGTTGATGACCAGTTGATCATTACCGACAGCTTGAAGCAAATTTTGGATCAGCATGCTGATTTTAACGTCGTTGGTACAGCCAGGGACGGGCGCGAAGCATTAGAACATTGTGATCGCTCCCAACCAGATATCGTGCTAATGGATATTCGTATGCAAGGAATGGGCGGGATTGAAGCTTTAGTTGAGATGAAACAACGATGGCCTGATATGAAGGTTGTATTCATGACAACGTTTAAGGATTCCTTGCAGGCAGCAACTGCATTGGAGCGCGGGGCAGAAGGCTACATGCTGAAGTCGATTCATCCGCGGGAGATGAAGGAAGCCTTGAAACTTATTTATAATGGAGGAACCTGGATCGACCAATCGGTCGCTACGCGAGTTTTCGAAGAGATGAAGCGTCAACGTGAGCAGTTGGAGAAAATCGGTTCAAGTCAGGGAAACTACCCGTACGGGCTTACGAAACGCGAGATGGAGATTCTAGAGCATCTGTCGAGCGGTCTGCGCTACAAATCGATTGCCGCCAAGCTATTTTTATCGGAGGGAACGATCCGCAATTACTGCTCGATTCTCTACTCGAAACTCGGCGTCAACAACCGTGAAGAAGCATTAGAAATGGCGCGAATGAAGAATATCGTGTAGCTGGGGAACTTCCCGATGGTACTCACGCTATAGGGGTCACGTGCTGTTCTTTCAAAAAATGGGCCAGGTTCAACCAGTAGTGGTCGGTCGGTTCCATGCCAACGATGACGTCCTGAAACCCTTCTCCGTAGCAATCTTTCTGAACCAGCTAACGAACAATTCAAAGCCTTCACGGTCGTTCTCAAACGTAATAGCCTTCCCGAACTCGACTCCGCGGTAGTCTTGTGCCCGGGCGACATGTTTGAATTTAGCGATGTCTACACCGATAATAAGGTAGAAGAAGTGATTTGATTAATACGTTCATTTTGAGTAGAATTCATCTTGTACTCTCCTTGGTTTGTTTTTGGATCCAGTCGCTGGCCAGCATCATGGACCCATTTACATCATACCAAGGAGTCTTTTTCATTCTGAAACCTCTTATTTCAACATAATAGGAATGCTGCCCGTTCGTATTATGTGATCAACCAGTTCTTTGTGGTTGGTTCTTTTTTTATTTTAGTTTAAGGATTGTAGGTGAGCTTAAAAGGCGATGATGCCGAATATATTAATGCCTTGCCTTCAACTGTTATTAAACTTCAGTTTCTGCTTCTTGTGCTTTCTGACTCCCTTACTCTTCGACTTCTCTGACTCGTCGGTAAAAAGTCGTCCTCTTCATATCGATCTGTCGCATAGCCTCGGTTGCAGTTATCAGTCCGTCCTTCCGCTTCTGTTACTACGGATAATGTCAGACCCGCCGCAGATGTCTCTCAAGAGCAGGAAACTGTAGAGTATCCGCTCAAATCTGCAGAAGAGTGTTGGGAAAATTACTTGAACAGCCTTGGCACTGAAGTTGCAACGGCCTTCTGATGACATCATCGAGGCCGCTAAAGCGTCCATGTTCTGAATTTTATACCCCCACAAAGAAGAACACGCCGTTATCCGGATTTATCAGCAGATTGAGTGTCCATTCACCGGAAGGCTCTTCGACTCAATGGACGAACTCGTACGCGAAACTATTCTGCATCTCATCGAGGAGTTAACCGCCGAGGAATAGCGTGATCCTGAACGAACAGCAGCGGATAGCTTCCAGGAGGAGAAACAATATCTTAACCACATTAGACTAAATACAGGTCATGTTCGGCGGACCTGTCTGGGCGAGGTGAATCAGAAACTTTATGCGATCTTGAAACGAGTTTGGAAAGACTCCTTCGACCCTGAAGGGGTGAAGCTGGAAGGATATCGATTCAAGAGTTTAAACCAAGTTGGCCACAGTCGGAACTATTTATAATAAAAAAGGAATGCCGGTTTTAACGACGATCTGTAGCAAATGGGATGACGGAACGGGTCTGGAAAACACTCCATAATAGTTCTTATCTTCCGCTTGCGACCCAATCTAATAAGCCTCCTCCCACTGCTCCATATGTGGCAGATCAGTTGCAGATTGGTTTCATGCAAAATGATTCGATGGCATGGAGAGAAGAATTCTCACGATGTTTTGGTTGGGTGCTGCAGCTCGCCTACGAAGATCCGCGTTGCAGCGCTTGGCCATCCTCGTAGCCATAAGTCGTTGAAAGTCTAAAGCTTGTCATTACAATGCACAGTAGGGAGTATAACAAGGTTATTAATTAAATTTACATATAGTAACAACTACTTTTGCGGGTGGTGTCAGCTTCGCTGGTACTTGGCCTGTTGATAAGGATGAAAATTGTAACTCGCGAATATAATATAGATTATGTGAAAACGTTAGAGAATAATAAAATTATCAAAAATGATCTGTCCTACATTCTCTTTAAGGGTCGGACGCTAAAGACTCACAAGTAAAAAGGTACTTTTACATGTAGAGCGGAATGGATAAACAGTAAATCTGATCCTTTCTAGTATCAAATTTACTGTTTAATATTAGCTTTATGAATTTCAAACTCCTTACGCTCATATAAAAACTAAACCTACTTCAATATCAATTAGGGGACAAACTTGATAAATAGTGATTACTTTCTCCGTTGCAACAGCATTTGTTGGGTAGCAGCAACTTCCTCGTGTAAATCTTCGTTTGTAAAATGAAAATGCTGGCTGTACTGAATCACGACTTGTTCTAAACCAAACCTTTTAGTAGCCAATAAATCGTATATCCATCACGAACATACCACCTGGAATAATGAAATGAAACGACAATAGGCATGAAGTGGCCGTGCAAGTCATAGTATTCGGCGGCTCGTTTTATTTTATCAAATGATGGTGTTGAAAAGTAAGAGGGAACATGAATGTCATGCACAGGAAGTATAATTTCGATGGGGTCTTTTTGTATGCTTTTGAAATTAATAATCTCCTTTGAAAAGAAAATTGTCATCAATGATATTTCTTTCTATTTCATCGTTATTCCTGCATAACTCCCTTTGCTTTTTTGCACCTGCCTCACCCTATACGGTAGAGCCGGATAATCTCTTGCTTTTTATTTCAGCTTCCCCCTATGTTTGTATTTAGTAGTACCGCTGTTTGCACCCAAAGCGTCTTCTTGTCTACTATGCTCTTTTCCTGATATCGATTCATAATACCCGGCCTGATTTGCAGCGTCCCAATACGATCCGCAGCCGGAAAACCTTCGATCACTGGGAGCTGGATACGGTCGTTTCCAGCCGAGGGAAGAGTAAGCTTGCGTCGACACATCATGGAGGCAAAAACACGTTTTTACCAAGTGATTAAATGACGATCGCACGGCATTATCGATGAAGTTCGCGTTTGGCTTACTAGCGGCTCAGTATCCGATGTCTGCGATTCGGAGCGCGACCGTGGGCGAGGGAAAGAATTCGTCTGTCACAGAGAGTTGGAACGGCTGTACGGCGTGGGTGTCTATTTCGCCGACCTGTACTCATCCTGGCAACGAGACTTCAACGAGAATGCTAAGTCTTGAGCGTGAATTCATCTCAAAGGGTCATAACTTCGCTCAGGTGACAGATGCTGATCTGGAACAGGCTCTCGCCCTGATTAACAACCGACCCCGAAAAACTTAAGATGGAAGTCCTCTCACGAATCGTTTCAGGAGGAACTGTTGTACTTGTCTTGACAATCCGTCTATTAAAAAAGGTGAAAGAAAACCATCATTTCACTGGTTTTCTTTCATCTTTTACGGTTTAAAGCTTTTTCAGTAGCTTATATAATGAATTTATTCAAACCGTAAATTTCCATCAGTTATTATAAATCCAAATGTTTTACTTAAGGCTTGTAACTCACTTTCATTAACTTCCGTTATTTTGATTATCTTATTGTTATCGTCTCTAATCACCTTTGAAATCGGATTTACCTTTAGCATCATAGTAAAAATTATTTGATCTACCTTCATTTTTTATATCCTTATCAACAAACAATCTGACTTGCTTGTCATGGAAGAGAAATCTGTCCTCTTTCTTATCATAAGTTAGACCATAGGCAATGTAATCCTTTAAAGAATCATAATTAAAATCGGCACCTTCACCAGCTTCTTGTGCTGAGGTAGATGAACTGAGGCTTGGCTTGTATCGTGATGATTTTCGATGGCTTGGATTTCAGGTGTACTCGGTGGAATGGGGAGCGCGATGCAGTCCAGCGGCAAGCCGATGAGCAAGACCAGGTATCCATAATCGTGAAACAATTATTCAACTAACCCGATCAGGTCCATGAGCATTCTCCCTCTTGTGCTGCAAAGTCCCGCCAGCCGAGACAAGCTTGTTTTGCGGCAAAATCAAATAAAAAAGTGCAAGAACCGCCAGTAAAGCAGCGCTGATGCTAATGGCAGCGGCATTCGTATACTGGCTGGCTATCCATCCCCCGATGACCGGGCCAATCATAATACCGAGCCCTTCAATCCCGGAGAGTACTCCCCACCCGGTCCCCTTCTGATCCTCCGGAACAAGGTACGACAGCACCGCATTCCAGGCCGGAAGCACGGCTGAGTAAGACAATCCCAGCATAAAGGCAAACAGCATCGTTAATGCAGGCGGCGGCATGGATACGACTAACAGAGCCAATACGACCGTAAGCGATACGAAACCGGCGAACAGCATTTGCTTGTGCCCCCATCGATCGGCCAGCTTTCCCATCGGGACAAGAAACAGCATCGCGCCGGCCCCGCCTAATATGAGCATTAGCGAATATTGCGGCTGGCTCAGACCGAGATGGTCAGCGGCAAAACCGGGCAGTATCGGCAGCAGCAGTCCCGCAGCGGTCATCTGCAGGACCATGCCTGGCAGCAGCCATTTCAGCTGAACGAGCCTTCTTCGCAGTCCTGCCGCTTGTTCGGAAAAGCTGACGTTCTGGAGATGCAAGGGGGTTGTTCTGTTAATCCCGAACGATGCGATGCAGCCGACGGCTAGCAGCGCAACCATCAGCCGGAAGGCAGGTTCGAAGCCATAATCGAAGGTGAGATTGATTGTGACCGGCCCCAGACCGATGCAGGCCAGCCACACGGTGTATATCGCCCCCATCTGGGCTGCCCGCTCCGTCAGCCGGACTTTCTCCAGACAAATGAGCCATATAGGCGACGCCCCCATCCCAAGCATCACGGAACCGGCAACCAGCCCCCAGGCATACGGACTAAAGAACACGGCGGCTAGTCCGGACAGCATCAGGACGAAAGTGGCGGGCAGCAGCCAGCGCAGCGAAAACCTGTCCAGCAAATATCCAGCCACACATTTAATCAGCGTATCGGCTGTATAATGAAGCGAGACGGCAAGACCGACCAAAGCAACGGTTTGCCCCGACTCGTTGACGGCAAAGTTCGGCAGGAACGAGAACAAGAAAGCGCTTCGGACAAACTCTGTGCAAAAAAGCACCGTGAACAGCGTCAGAGTAGAAAGCTTGAACGCGCTCCTCCCGCTCATCATATTCCACTCCTTCTTAAGGGACTTGCCTCCGGAAACAAATGCCGGACAATATGGTCCGCAGCCGCTTTCTGCCTTGCTGCGAGCAACCCGTTCATCATCGACTGCTTGATCTGCTCAGAGGAGATCATCGCTTGTATCTGCAACACCAGATCATGAATCGTAAAGGCCACGACTGCCGCTCCTTTGCGCTGCAAATACAGGGCATTTTCCTTCTCCTGCCCCAGAAACGGATTTAGGATGAAAATTGGAACCCCGGCCTGAATCGTTTCGGATAGTGTAACGCCTCCCGCTTTCGTGACTACGCAGCAGGCGCTGCTCATCAGAACATGCAATTGATCGGTGAAGCCGAATACATCCACTCTTGCATCATCCTCCCAGCTCTCCGTAAGCCTCCGTCTCCATCCTTCCTGCCGGCCGCAAATCACTTGAATGCGGACGCCTGACAAGAGCAGCAGCTTCCCGATGAGCCTCGATAACGAATGCAATGTGCCGCAGACGTTAGCCATAAGCAGAATCACATGCTCATCTGCTTCTTTAATGGAGCCGGAACCGCTCATTGCCGCATCATGAAATGACTCCCTGACCGGAATTCCGGTCACGGTAATACGACTCTCGGGAACGCCCTGCCTGACCATGGCCTCTTTCACGTCGCTGGCAGGGACAAAATAATGATCCGGCTTGGCGAACAGCCATCTTCGGTGAACATCAAAGTCCGTTATGACAACAGCAGTCCGGGGACGGATCGCAGATAATGCCTCACTGCTTGGCAAGCTGCCGAACGGGAATGTATAAATGATGACTTCCGGCTGGTACTGGAGGATGATTTTCTTGAGCCTATCGCCGCCAAGACTGTTCATCCAGGCTGCGATCTTTCCCTTCATGGGAAGCTGGTTGGTCAGATGGTAGGTCCATCCGTAATAGGGAATGCCCAGGCTGGCTGCATACAGGCTTTGCCGGTACAGATAGCGGATTATTTTGTTCAGCACAGGATAAGCTTCCCGGAACAAGTCGACAACCGCCACCTGGCTATAACCATTGCGGATCAAGCTTTGCTGCAACACCTTGGACACCTGATGATGACCTTCTCCGTAATCGGCCGTTAAAATTAAAATTTGCGGTTCCTGTTTCACTATTGTCACCTCATTTCCTTTGTCAAGCCATTTCATCCAGACGAACGAATTGCAAGTTGCGTCCCTGTAATTGATGCAGTACTTCCTCCAGAGCCCGAAGCATAAAATATGGCGCGTGACGGTCCGCTCCCGGCGAATCTCCGCTGTCATGCAGCAAAATAACAGATCCGTCCGTAATTCCGTTCAGCAGCGTTGCCTTCAGCTTTTTGCGGCAGCTTCTGCTGCGCCAGTCCCCCGCCTTCAAGGACCAGAGTACGATGCGGTACGATTTGGGATGAAAGAAATCGAAAGCGTTCATGAGCCCCCAAGGCGGGCGATAGTGATCCGGCCTTTTTCCAATTATGGATTCAATAATATCTGCGGTCCGTTTCATATGATCACGCCGCACCGTCCAGGGAAGCATCAGCCAATTGGAGATGTGATTGTAATTGTGGATTCCAATCTGATGACCTTCACGATCCATTCTTCTGATCAGATCCGGGTGCAGTTCCGCCTGTGAGCCAAGCACGAAGAATGTGGCCTTCACTTGATAATCCTGCAATAAATCCAATAATTCCGGTGTATACCTCGGATGCGGCCCATCGTCGAACGTGAACGCTACCTGGTTCTTGGTCGTTCCCTTACGAAAGGCTCCAAACCTGATCATTCGTGGTAGAAAACTGGGAATTAGCATATACAGACTGATGAAGCCTATGAGCCCAATCAACAAATATTTAACAAGCAACGTCTTTATCCCCCTTAGTGAAAATTAAGCTTAAGCATACTGCTGCAAGGAGCAAACCCATTTTTCTTCCTGTGTATCGCTCTGCATGCTCAGAATTTGCATGACCGCATGTCTGGCGGAATCCTGCTGTCTGCACAACCCTGTCTTCTCCCTCATTTCTTCCAATAGGGAAGGCTGTTGAACCAGCCGCTGAATCTGATCCTGCAAATTGTCAATCTGACATAGATACGCTACTCCCGCTTGAATCAAATAATCGGCATTATCCTTTTCCTGCCCCAGCCGTGGCTCCAGCAGCAGCATGGGAAGCTGAAGCGCCAGCGCTTCGGAGGTCGTCAGTCCGCCCGGCTTGGTAATCAATACGTCTGCGGACGCCATCCATTCATGGATTCCCTCCAGGAAGCCTGTCAGTATGACGTTATCCCTGTCTCCCAATGCTTCACGCAGACGGTACAGCAGCTTCACATTGCGTCCGCACACAATGACAAATTGCACGTTAGGGGGAAAAGAGTCAGATTGCATTTGCTCGATGAAGGATTTATCGATAATCCCGCAGCCGCCGCCCATCACCAGCACGACAAAGGCGTCAAGAGCCAAGGCTAGCTTCTCGCGCAGCCGGTCTTTATTGTCATGCTGACTGTAGGATGGGCGAACAGGGATGCCCGTTACAGCGATTTTGTGGTCAGCAACGCCTTTTCTCTGCAGAGCTGCACGCACGCCTTCGGAGCCAACCAGATACAGATCCGTAGACGGATGTATCCAATAGCTGTGATCGGAATGGTCGGTAATGACCGTTGCCGCAGGCAGATCCGTCATCCCTTTTTCCTTAAGCAAGGAAATGGCGGCTGATGCCAGCGGGAACGTGCTGACAATCAACGTCGGCTGTTCCTCATTCAGAAGTTTGAGCAGCCGCTGCAGGCTGGTCGTGAGAAAATGCTTCAGGAAGAAAGTAAGTGTACTGTCCGTCCGGGTCTTCTGATACATATATCCGTATGAGGAAGGAAAATACTTCACCCATTGCAGGAAGCAATACCGTTCAACCACATGCATGCGGGGATGGATCCATTGCATGAAGTCGACCACCTCTACTCCCTGTTTGTACAGCACCGATGCCTCCAAAATCGCCTTGGCCGCCTGCATATGTCCATCCCCGAGCGCGCCGGACAGAATCAGCAGCTTTTCCCGTTTCATGCTATTCATCAACAATCGCCTCCCTCGTGAAATTTAACTATGCATGAACAAAACAACCAGCACCGCCGTTAGGAATCCGACCATCCCACCAGCCACACAATCGATCGGATAGTGATAGCCCCAATAAACCCGGGATATGGCCACCAACAAGGCCAGACCAATCAAGACAAGCATAATTGCCGGCGATGAGGCCAACATAAAAGGTGTAACCAGGGCGAAAATAGCGGTAGTATGGCCGGATGGAAAGGAATAATCCTTCAACGGGAATTTGCCTACCTTCACCTGCTCCAGCTTGCGGAAAGGCCGGTCTCTGCGCACCTTTCTCTTGATCAGGACAGCAACGATATGGCTAACGCCCAGTGCGATCAAGCTTTGCAGCCCGATTCTGCTGAACTCCCCCTCGGCGAACCATGCCAAGGACACTGCGCAAATGATAGTAAACAAAGCTCCGCCCAAATGGGTAATCCATCCGAACAATCGGTCCATTGCCCGACTACTCAGCCGCTGGTTGCACCAGAAGAACATCATTTGATCAATTCGTCTTATCCACTGCATCCTGTTTTCCGCCTCCATTCCCTGTTTTTTCGATCGGTTGATGTTCATCCCTTATCTTCCTCCGCTCGCACAGCTTCCGTATCAAGAACCATATTGCCGCAATCGCTACACCAACTCCCACCAGCGTAATCGTGAGAACTTGGTTCACCATATTCTCTGCCGCGCGTCCATATATATAGAAGAGAAAACCGACTACATAAAACTTCACCGCCCGGCCAATGGCCGCATAGCTGAGCAGCTTCCATAACGGATAATTCATGTATCCGGATAAAACCGTAAATATTTTAAACGGGATCGGAGTGAACGATCCGATCAGGATTGCGGCCTCGCCGCGGCGGGCAAATAAGTCGCTTGCCGAATCCAGCCATTTTTTCTTCATTACACCGCCCATAACATGCTTTCCCGACACCTTGCCGATCCCATAACCGATCGGTGTTCCAAGCAGACTTCCTGCAAAGCCAACCGTAGCGAGCCATAAAGCCGACTCCGGTTGCACCGCACTTAAAGAAAGCTGCAGGAAGAACGCCGGGATGGGGAAAATAATCGCATCGAGCATAGCATGAATGAAAAGTCCCGTCGCTCCGAAGTTCTGTAAAAATTCCATAATTTTATCCATGAATGCCTATCCCGCCTTTGTTACAGAGCATGATAAAAAATAGGTTGCCTCCGGGCGGTATGGGTTTCCACTCGCTGTGTTCCAACTCCATACCGCCCTCCAAGAACTTACTCACCACGCTCTTAGTTTCTTTTGTTTTAATTAATTGGAGCTTGATTTGGGTAGACATAACTCCTTTGAAACGGAGTGTCTCTTCACCGTCATAAATCGGTTCCTCAGCGAGCTGCGGGAGTGAATCAGCATCATCGGTATCAATTTTTCGGTCTTGCGGCCAATCCGCTTCTTGCCTTCAGGGTGCATGACGGATAACAATAATCGTAGATAAGCCGTTGTAATGCGTTGGAACAGATCGGACTTCATCGGTTGTTGTTCGAAACCAAGACCATGTATCAAACCACGATGAAGCAGCGTAATGCCGACTAACGCCTTCACCTCTCTGAACTCCGGCTGACTTGCGAATGCCTCGCTGATCTGCTGCATGGATTTCCGTGTAAGCCGGGCCGTCATGAGCGCCGCGCGGTCTGAGTCTTCGGATTTGATCAGCGTCAGAATCGTTTCATTATTGAGATGGAGTTCCCCGACCAGATCGCCTTTATCGATGATGGTGGAGTCCGCACAGACGATACTCTCCCCTCGGTGTTTCTTAATCATGACTTTGCAAATTCCAAAGTGCGATGTATGCGAGCCGCGAAAGCGTGAAATCCAATCGAACCCTCTTTCCCACACCATCCAGGCCGCCTGCATTGAAGATTTGCGTAAACGAAGCAACATTGATCCAACCATCCCTCATTCTTATTTTAATCGACGAATTTTATTGAAATTGTCAAACTGAAATAATATTTCTATGTTAATTCCTTATTTCTGTTAACTTTATGATAGAGGATTTAACCAAAAGAGCATACGGGCTGAGGTACTGGTTGGTGGCCCGTCTTGAGACGGGGCCGGATACATTAAATATGAAAAATAAAGCATAATTAAACGTAAAGAAATTCTTAAGAAAAGGTTAATTTCGTTTGGGGTCGGGGGGTCCGTCACTCAATTTGATGCACATCGCTAATCGCTCAAGTTTAATTTGATATATAAGTGCGACCAAAAATAATTTCGTTACATGCTAGTTGAAATTCATTTGCACTCCTAACAATCAAATCAGGTAATGCCGATAGGATGGCTTCTCCTTCTGAAAAGTCCGGATGATCCGAATCACATCGGTACGATGCTGATCGGGAACCTTTAATTAAAGCAGTGTGCAGCGCGTGCCGGGAAAATGACGGAAAGTCCCCTCATAGACATCTTCTTCAACAAACCCTGCAACCTAAGGATTCGTCGCCCTCTTACGGCCGAAGCTAAACAATTCGTTCAGTTCTGCGTCTATTGCCAGAGAGGCATGGTATTGAAATCTGCCATATACTAATTCTGATATTCGATGTTTCGTAGGGGGGCGATTTCTTTTCTTAATTTTCTCTGATTATCCATGGTTTCCCCTAAGGTGACCGCTCCCGCATTTTTTGATTGAATTACAAGTCAAAGAACTTTGATTCGTCCCTTGCCTCAAGGGCGTATTTAGATCGTCCGTCTCCTGGTAAACAACCAACCGCCTGTCAGAAATATACAGCTGAATAAGAACGTGAGTCCAAATCCCTGAAGTAGCAAATCGTTAAAGAGCAGCGTTAGGAATCCGTCTCCAATATAGCTATTAAAGTAAGTGCAACTCCTTTTCGAATGGTGAATGATTTCATAACGCAATCGCTCCTATTATTTTAGAATGTTGTTCTGCTTTACCCCCTCACCTTACCTCCGATATTGTTAAATCGAACAGTGATAAAACCGCCAAGCTTTTGATGACATCGTACTTGGACCTGTCACATATACCGCATGACAAACTGTCAATTGTCTTATATGACGTGCTTGCTAAGCTACGTTCTAACCGCTGTTACCCCACCCTCTTTCGCTTGACGGATCGGGAAGTTATATTGCATGATAGGTCTGAATCATTCGGAAATTGAGATGAAGGAAGCCTTGAAACTTATTTATAATGGAGGAACCTGGATCGACCAATCGGTCGCTACGCGAGTTTTCGAAGAGATGAAGCGTCAACGTGAGCAGTTGGAGAAAATCGGTTCAAGTCAGGGAAACTACCCGTACGGGCTTACGAAACGCGAGATGGAGATTCTGGAGCATCTGTCGAGCGGACTGCGCTACAAATCGATTGCCGTCAAGCTATTTTTATCGAGGGAACGATCCGCAATTACTGCTCGATTCTCTACTCGAAACTCGGCGTCAACAATCGTGAAGAAGCATTAGAAATGGCGCGAATGAAGAATATAGTGTAGCTGGAGAATTTCCCGATGGTACTCACGATATAGGGGTCACCTCACGAAACGGAAAAAATCGTATTCTAAGCAATGCGTTGCAGAAAAAAACCGGACCCTTACAGGGGAATCCGGTTTTCGTCATAGCAGCAAGTGAAGTTGAACTATCGTTTCCCGTTGCTTTAACGATGTAATCGAACTGAAGCTAAATGCATTAGATCCAAATATCATTGACTGCTGTTAATTCTGACTCAGTCTCGCCAGTGTTTACTACGCCCCTGGGCTCTACCAACATGATATGACACTCCTGGTTAGCGAAAGTTTTGTGTTCGACACCCTTGGTACAATAAACATCTCTCCTTGGGAAATCATTACTTGGCCATCGCGGAAATCAATGAACATCTCCCCTTCGAGCACGATAAACACCTCGTCGGTATCTTGATGATCGTGCCATACAAATTCTATCTTGACCAATTTAAATTGATAGTCATTCATTTCACCAATGACTTTCGGAGACCAATGTTCATTGAACTTAGATAATTTCTCATTCAGACTATTACTTTATTTTTCAGTCTAGAACTTTAGACACCTACAATAAAGACCGCAAAGGCTTAAGCCCTTACGGTCTAATTTACTTCTGGTATCCTGAGTCCAATTTCACCTTCCTTGTTGCGCCCCGTCCATAGTCGATGGTGACAAAATCCAGTGTTCGGTTGACAGCACCAAAAATGGCCAGGCGGACATTACAGATACCAAGAATGAAGCATCTAACGATTATGTAGATATGCCACAATGGTATATGGAGGAACTGGCCGTCCATGTTAAAGGCATGCGTAAACTAAGGTTTGAGGCAAAGGCAAATGGGACATGGCAAGGCGGGGATCGCAACTTTGTTTTTCACTCAGGTACAGGGAAACCCTATTATCATACAACGCCGTCCCAGCAGTGGAAAAACTGGTGTGAGCGGTGTGGCTTCCGTAATGTATCACTCCATGGTCTCCGCCATACAAATGCAACGTATTTGCTTGGCCAGGGAGCATCTATCAAGGAGATTCAACATCGATTGCGACATTCCACATCTCAGGTGACTTCAGATACCTATGCTCATGTCACCAAGAAGCTTAGTCGTAAAACAACAGCACACCTCGATGTCTTCGATCCAAAAGTTCGTCCCCAATCCGTCCCCAAGAGCGAAAAAGGCGCTCGCTCCCTGTGATATGGAAGTCATGATTTCAATCACTAAAAAATAAAAAATCCCTTGATAATCAAGGGATTCAAGAGAAAAACCATAGTGCCGAGGACCGGGATCGAACCGGTACGGTAGTCACCTACCGCAGGATTTTAAGTCCTGTGCGTCTGCCAATTCCGCCACCCCGGCATAAATTTAGGAACGCTAATCTTTACACTTACTTGTCTTACAAGTATCTGAGAAACATACATCTGATTAAGAAGTGTTCTCGTTATGTAAATGTCGTTCAATTGGGCACCAACATATAATACGATAATTTTATCGAATTGTAAAGTGTTTTTTAAAAAAAATAATAAATTTCTCTTTTTGTATAACTTGTGCACATTTGAATTACACTAATAAACGTCTTTCCAAACTACCAGAAGGGGTGTTACGAATGCGTGAAGGTATGATTCCAGCTGTTCTTGGAACGGTAGTATCGGCTTCAGGCGCTGTGTTGCTGAGCAGTAAGTACAAACTTGCAGCTACAGGCATTCTCGGTTTCGGACTGGCTCATGTTGTTCTGGGGGCGATTGATCTGATTGAGCATCGCTAGTTGTTTGGGAAGTGCCGGGCGGGATTTACTTCCCCCCGGTTTTATTTTTATCAACGTTTAGTCTGGAGCACAAGCGTTTATGTAAAGTATAGAAGCTGAATGTACCTAATAAAAGGAGCTGTGATGTGCTATGAGAGATAATAACTCTGAAAAGAATCGTACTGACGATCAAATCAAACATAAACAATCCCTGGACAACCGCGAGCCAGGATTTAATCGCATTCCTGAAACCGATGCAGATACACCTGCTGCTACCGATATGATTGATGAAGCCATAGGTCGCGGGATAGACAAGTTACGTAACGATTTCACAAAATAAAGCATGGGTAATAGGACACAGGTTTGCGAGCAGTCCTTAATTCATTTGTTTTGATATGTACAGTGATTTCGTAAAATCACTTAAAGATCAGCATGATCCAGCCAATGATCGAGATCCACAGCACGATGCTGATTAAAAGTCCACACATGATACCAAAAGAGAAATTACCTTCATTCTTCGGCATAGTACTGCCAAATTTCAATCTAAGCTTCATTTGATTCCAGTTCATAGAACCCCCTCCTTAAGTTCTATTTCGGAATATGAAGCTTATTTTTTTAGACCTATAGTCATGTTTTCGAAAATAAAAAAGGGTTTTTCGTCCTATCACCCTGATCGCGGAAACAGGATTACAGCTATACCGACCAAACAAATCAATCCACCAATGAAATCGTACAAGTCGGGTGTCTTTTTATCAATCCACCAGCCCCATGCGATGGAAAGAACAATAAAGACACCTCCGTATGCTGCATATACACGCCCAAAGGAGGAAAAAACCTGAAAGGTAGCAATGATTCCATACACAGCCAAAATTACTCCGCCGCAAAGTCCGACATACCATGTCTTCCCTTCACGCAGCCACTGCCAAATCAAATATCCTCCTCCAATTTCAGCGATGCCAGCCAATATAAAAAGTAAAGCTGCCTTTAACACCATTTCACATCCCTAATTCTTCGAATTCTTTTCGTTTTTTTGGATATCTCAATTATAGCACTCGAGCTAAAATGATAATCAATGCAATCACGCCAACTAGAATCAGCAGGTTGCTAACCTGACGCCATAAGCTAGGCACTCCCTCGGAGTGAAGCTTCCGCTGATTGGCATCAAAGTTCGCTTTGGCTCCTTCAGCATCTGCTGATCTAGAGAATGGTCTGTTTTCTTCATTCATAAGAGTACCTCCTTTTCAATCCATTTTAATCATACCAAAATTTTCCGTCGATTTCGCGGTGCTTTTATGCATATACTTACCACATATTTCTGATTGCATCTTCATTTATGTGAAGTGTACATCTATATGTCAATATTTCGCTGAATATAAAGTATGATGTCGAATCAAGGTAGAGTGGGTATTTAGACGTCTTTCATTGCAGGACGGTAGTTATGGTATAATTTAGTCAACTTGTTCAAGATCGTAACCAGCGCTCAAATGTTTACTCCAATTGTAATTAAATTCACATCCAAGAATCCACATCCCGGTTACAACCTGCATATTCTGTTTGTAAACCCAGGAGGAGGATACCGATGTCCCCAATCTTTATAGCAAGTTTAATGATAATGGGCATATTTTTATTTCAGGCAGCCATCGTTTTCGGCATCATACATTGGATTTCAAAACGCACCCAACGTCCAGCACAAACCAAAATGTATCTTGCAATGGGTTTGCTCGTTGTAATTTTAGGCTTCCTTGTATGGGACAACTGGATACACTCACAGGAATTTAATGGATGGGCCACGATTAGTCTGCTGGTGATTATTATTAGCGCCTATATACAGCTTAGAAAGCAAAAAGAAAAATACTAATCCCATTACCATGCATCAAAGGAGGAGCGCCATGAAATCTCACTCAACACGCTTTTGGTTACAGAGGGTGCTACTGCTAATGCTTGTTTTACTCTTCAGCGGCTCTCAGCAATCATTCATTGTTGCCGATGCCGCCCCGCCAATTAATGTTCAGGCCTCTGCCAAAGCCAAGCAATTACTTGCCTACCTATCTAATGTACCGGATGATATGCTAATTTCCGGGCAGCATGATTACTTAGAGGCACCGGATGAACAAAATAACAAGCTACAACAAATCAGCGGACAATACGCAGGACTTCACGGCTATGAGTTTGGAGGATTAGCTAATCAGTCCCGTACGGCCCTACAAGAGCAACGTCAGCATGTTATGAATAGTGCTATCCAATGGAGTCAGGACGGCGGAATTGTAGCTATTACCTTCCATCAGGCGCTACCGGGCACACCCAAAACGTGGAAAAATGTACAAGCAAAAATAACTCAAGCTGAATTTAATCGTTACATCACGCCGGGTACCCCGCAATATAAACAACTGATCGCCGATCTGGATGAGGTGGCTCTGTCCCTTAAGACTTTACGAGACGCGGATGTACCTGTTTTATGGAGACCCTATCATGAGATGAACGGCAACTGGTTTTGGTGGGGGAACAAGCAAAATTACGCTAAGTTGTGGAATCTAATGTATGATCGGTTCACTCATGTCCATCATCTGGATAACCTGTTGTGGGTATGGAGTCCCAATGCCCCAAACGCATATAGCACTCCCTATAATCTGTCCTTCCCAGGTATTAACCGGGTAGATATTCTTGCAGCTGATATCTATAATAATGATTATAAATCCTCCTATTACACTGAATTGCTAAAGCTTGCGCAGGGCAAGCCTATAGGAATCGGAGAAAGTGATATTCTGCCGAGTGCGAAGGTGCTGCAAAACCAGCCAGCCTGGGCCTATGCCATGACATGGGGAAAGGAGCTGTCTGCAACCAATTCACAAGCAGCAATCAGACATTTTATGAACCAAAATAATATCATCACACGAGACCTTCTTCATGAGTCCCTCCGCTGAAAGAAAAAAGCTTCCACTTCGCTCTAAGAGCAAAGTGGAAGCTTTTTTTATACTAAATCCAAATAAAGCTCTCTAACTATTTCTGATAACCTCTTCTAGATCAATATCGGCATACGCCTCTTCACCAAGATGTACGGATACAATGGTGTAGATCCGCTTGGACAGTCTAGACATCAGCCGATCACCCGGTGCTACAGAATATTCTTCCCGATAATCTCCAATTTTGTGAAAACCGCTGGACATATGGATGTACAAGTTACCCCTACGTGTTCTACCATGCACCAACATCAAATCTCCTCCTGCTGTGTAACCAACCTAATTTCCCTGTTACATGTATATCGGTCAGAACAAGATAGGATATAAGTCCCTGGTACCCTTCTTTTGTTTCACAAGTTAGTGCACGTAAACGAAACGGGTCTGCCAGTGATGTGACAGACCCGTTTTTGTAAACCCATTTTCGTGATTTAGGAAGAAACTATTCTTGATAGGATTCTGCTATTGCATTCGCTGCAATGATTGCATTGTACACGTCAGCAGGACTAACCGGGAACGGCATGTTGACCATTGTATCATTCGATGCACAAGCAGCTTCAGCCACTTGGCGCCATTCAGCCTCAACAAATTCCTCTACACCCAAGTCACGAAGCGTCAACGGAAGGCCTACATCCTTCACCAGTTTAATCACGGTTTCCAGTTCCTCTTTCGGTGCATTTTCCAGCACTAGCTGGGTTAACAAACCGAATGTAACTTTCTCACCATGCTGTGCTTTATGGAGCGAAGGAACAGCCGTCATGCCATTATGAATGGCATGTGCTGCTGCCAATCCACCTGATTCTGCACCAACACCGCTCAGATAAATAGTAGCTTCAATCGTATCCTCAACCGCACGAGTATATACTTTACGATCCACAGCACGTTTGGCCTTCACAGCATTTTCCAGCAACGTATCATAACAAAGACGAGCAAGTCCCAGTCCTGTAGTGGAAGGCTTGTTCAGAACCAGGTTATCTCCATTGGCCTGATAGCAGGCACGAGCTTCAAAATAAGTGGCCAGTGCATCACCGATTCCAGCTGCAAAGAAACGTGCAGGCGCTGCTGCCAGGATGCCTGTATCCGCCAGTACAACGTCTGGATTAGTAGGCAGGAACAGATATTCATCAAAAGAGCCATCTTTTTTGTATATAACCGCAAGCGCGGTACAAGGAGCATCTGTAGAAGCAATCGTTGGGAAAATAACAACAGGCAGCTTTTCATAATAAGCCGTTGCCTTGGCGGTATCCAATGTTTTTCCCCCGCCAATCCCTATGATAATGTTCGAACCATGTTTACGCACCAATTCGCGGTTACGATCAATCTCTTCTTTTGTACATTCATATTGAAATTTCTCGAAGACCACCTGATTACCAGCTGCTTCAATCGAAGCACCTGCCTCCTTTTGGGCCCTTTCAAGTATGAACTCATCACAAATGACAAAGGCTTTATCGCCATAATCCTTAATATAGTCATTTAACGACGAGAGTAGATTTTGTCCAGAAATAAATTTCTTGGGTGAAGTAACGGACCTTACAACGTTTGCCATGTAAATTCCTCCTCAGCTTTGACTCATACTCAAATTAATAATGATTTGGGCATGTGACCCCTTAACTATAAACCTCTTTTCACGTTATTAAAAGGCTTATTATGGAATATTTTATGAACAAATTGTGTATCTATTATATTTGAACAGTCGAGCTCCATTCAGAATACAGGATACCCATCATGATACGATCATAACTGTTACCATCACGAAGAACAGCGGAACGAACTCTACCCTCAAGCTGGAACCCCGCCTTCTCATAAGTTCGGATCGCTTGTGTATTGTACTCAATCACATCCAAGCCGACCCGATTCAAATTGAGCTCATAAAACGCATAACGAAGAATGAGCCGTACCGCTTCTGCCCCAAAGCCCTTGCCGTGGTAATCCGTATTACCTATACCTATTGCCAGTTGTCCGCTGCGATTATTCCACTCAATCCCGTGGATAGCAACAAATCCGATCAAGACATCATCTGCCAATGTTCTTAATCGAAAATAGACCTCGTTAGAGCGGGGAGATCCTTCTGACTCCATCTGTTTCAACGTGTAGGGGAGCGCCAAATCCGTATCTACATTTCGCAGATACTTCGCATCCTCACCCCATTTGAACATCACTTCGGCATCTTCTTCCCTGACTGCGGCCAGTTTTATTCGTTCCCCATAAAATAAATTTTCGATCTTAATGACTCTTCAGCTCCTATTATGAATTGTGTGCCATGTTTTCCGTCATAATTGTCATGCTATCCGATGTCCGCAATATAAGCTGTCCCTTTTAATTCAATGTTTAAATTTTACAAAATAATCATACATAGCACAACCAAATCATTACAATTGTCATTGTGTGACACACAAAAAAGACCTTACAGCTGCAAGGTCTTCTCATAACTAATATTTAAACAACATAGCAACCAGCTGATATCCAGCTCCAATCGTCCAGAACAGCACATAATCACCGCGCCGGATACGACCCGATTCAATACCTTCATATAGCGCAATGAACGGGCTACTGGTACCTGTGTAACCATATCGATCACCCACATAAATCATTTGGGCATCCTCTAGCTCCAATTGATCCTGAATCTTCAATACATTTGCTAACGAGAACTGAGACAGACAATAAGCCCGCACATCCTGAGGCTCCAGCCCATTTTTCTTTAAAATGCGTTCAAGCAGATCAAATGTAGAAGGCAAGGCCATATTGGCATCGAACGGAAGCCACTGAATATATTTTCCGGGAGCATTCCTTTGGATTGTTGCCGCTAACCCCTGAGCCGGGTACAAAATTTTATCTATATTGACTGGGTCCGTAAAATACATCGAATCTATAAAACCGGTGTCTTCTTCTGTACGCTCCAAAATAACCGCACATGCAGCATCTCCATAGTTCGCATAAGTAATCTCATCCTCCGGACCGGAAATGAGTGAATTATAATCTGAACCGATAATAAGCGCTGTCCGCACGTCAGGATTAGATAGCATTGACCGACTGGCTTGATCGACAGCGACTGTCATCCCTGCACAATTCGCGTTGGAATCCATCACGGCCACATCATGTCTCGCCCCAATCGCCTGGTGAACAAACAAAGCATTCATCGGAAACAGTGACTCAGGAACTTGAGTGGAGAACACGATCATATCTACATCACGGCCTGTCATACCGGCTTGTTCCAGAGCTTTTTGCGCAGCTGCAATTCCCATTGTTAGGCCGTTTTCGTTCGGATCATCAATGATATAACGCTGTTTTCTACCCATATGCTCCATGAAGCGTCGAATATCTTTGCCCCGCTCGTCAAAATGGCGAACATAATATTCGTTATCCAACGAATGGGGCGGATGGTACACACCCAGTGCTTTTATTTTGATATGGCTCATCAGGTTTCCCCCTTACACATACGTCAGCGCATTATTGTACGACAATATCTACGTTATTTAATCCTGCTTCACGTGCTACTCGACCAAGCTGCATTTTAATAATGGTTTGTTGAAGACTGATGCCAAAGATTACTTTGGTAAATCCAGTTTCTTTATAACGTACAAATGAGCCCTTCAATTTTTCCACTTCTCCCGGACCCAAAAGTGCCATCTGGGTACAATCTACCTTGAGTGTAAAGCTGGACGCCTGAATGGATGAAGTTTTGGCTACATAATCTTTTACAAAGCTATCATACTCCTCCTGGCTAAAAACTCCATTCACCGCCATATGTACCGTTTTCATGGCTTGATCTACTTCGATAGTGTAAGGATGTTGACTCATTTAGAAAGACTCCTTTGATTTCATTTTTTTGTCTATTAAGAGTATCGGAATAATAGGTAGAATTTTTAATATTAAATCAGATAAATCACCACTAAAATATTACAAATTTGTGAATATAAAAAACCGTCACTGCTCCTAGAAGAAGCAACTGACGGCTGGAAATTTGCGTATTCTCATGTGCAATTAATTCGTAAACGTATGGCGACCGAGTGAGATGACAGCCGGGCGACTTTTACTCCATTTGGCTGTGGCAATGGCCGGGTTGTAATAAAACAAGGACCCATTAGTCGGATCAGCACCGTTAAGTGCCTGTCTGGCTGCACGGTATGCCGTCTTGTTTGGTTTTAGGCGGTATTGACCATCCTGTACAGCGGTGAATTGGCCAGGCTGCAAAATAACGTCCGGGATCGAGCTTGGAAACTCGCCGGACTGCACACGGTTTAATACGACAGCGCCAACAGCCACTTGACCTTCAAACGACTCTCCGCGCGCCTCAGAATAAATGATACGAGCCAGTTGATCCAGCGCGGTTACGCGCACCTCTCCGAAGGATTTCAGCTTGGCTTGTGTTGCCGCTCCGGCTACTCCATCAGGTGTCAGACCGTTATCTCGTTGAAAACGAGCCACCGCTTTACTGGTCAGAGAACCATAGTACCCAGTAAACCCAGCCTTGAAATAACCGAGCGAATGAAGCTGCTGTTGAAGCTCCAGCACCCGTTCGCTTTGAATCCCTTTCTTCAAAGCTGACGTTTGTGCTTGTGCTTGTCCTGGTGCGACTGACAATACAGTACCTAACATACATGCGCAGGACAGGATTAAAATAGATAATTTTTTCATATTCCAGACAACCTCCTCTTTCATGTTCTGTCCGGTGCAACCATTCCGGCCTGTACAACTCAGGGACGTTTATCCGATGATGTTTCTTATGACATAACTTATGCCTAGCTGCAGAAATGACGCGTGGCTACATACGGAATGGGACAATCATGCTTTCACACGTCCGTTGCAGTATACCACAAGCCGCATTTACGTATCATCCGGCTCTGGTCCTAAGACTACCCAAGCAAATAAAATGCCATCCCTAAAGGGATGACGTGTATTAAAAGAAATGGATCATGTTCTGACCACACTTGAATACGTGACTTTTTTCGCTATTTTTCGTTTCAACTTGCCCGGGATCGGAGCCTGATTTCTACTAATTCAAATCACATTTGCGCGCACACATATATGGGCGTATGCATAGAGTAGCGTACGATCATCAAATCTTGATTAACAGAAAGGCTGGAAACGACGCGTGAATTCATATATGGATTACACCTCTCCTACTGTACAATTCACCTATGATTTAAGCGACAATGTTTTGTTTCAGAAGGATGCTCAAAATTCGATCAACGAGCTGTCGATCCAGCAGCTGAATACATTAGCAAATGTATCGCTGCTGGATATTCGCCTCAGCACTGCTAATGTTGTGGAGCCTCACTATCACCAAAATGCCACAGAACTGGTCTACTGCATCTCAGGAGCAGTAACCGTGTCACTGATTAACCCCTTTACCCGCGAATTACGACATTTTCCGATCACACCTGGCCAAGTGGCTAACGTCCCTCAAGGATGGTGGCATTATCTGGTCGCCACGATGGATAACACTCATTTGTTGACGATTTTTGATGCCCCGACCCCTGAATTCATACTGGGATCTGACATTTTGCGCCTAACGCCAAATAATATTATGGCTCATACTTACTGCCTGGATGAGAATAAGGTTCAGGAAGCGCTCGCCCCTATTAAAAAACCTGTCATCATCGGTCCTCCCAATGACTGCAAGCAGCAGCCCCCCCGAAAACCAGGGATACATGTAAGGCTTGCTGATGCTTCATCACACCATCAGGTCGTCCCCCAAAGAGATTACGCCTATACTAACGGATATCCTGGCTTCTCTTTTAATCCCTATCAAGAATAGGCTAACTCTAGTCAGGTCTTAAGTTGGAGGGAATACCTTTTCCCTGTATGTTCGCCGTTACCATAAGACCGTCCCTCTCATAAAATGCCAATGTATAAGAGGGGGTGATGGAATGGACGCTTACTACAACTGTTTGAACTGCATGAATAAAAAGGTGCGTATTCTCACCATTGACGGAAAACAGTACGAAGGAACCATTATGGATGTGGATCGTAATAATGTGTACTTAAAAACAGAACGGAACGGACGTGTACAAACGTCTGCCTTTTATCCTGGCTACGGGTATGGGAATCAAATCTTAACTTTGAGCCTGTTCACCCTGCTGGCGATTGCGTTAATTTAATCCTGATCCATTGTCCGTTCCTGTCTATAGATGCCAATGTAACTCAAATGACAGCTGCCCAGCCCGGCACAGTTTGTGTAGGGCTTGTACGCTGTTATTTGAGGTGTTTTACATACGTTCCATCCTCTAAAACACTTAACCCCCCATCGGTTATATACCGATGGGGGGTTAAGCTACTCAGTTCAATTTAAACCCATAAAGACTTCGTAATGATAACGAGCAGAATGAACAGTACCAGAATAGCTCCTGTCGATGTCCATACTCCTGGGTAGCCCCCTACTGAACCGCCACCACAACCTCTTTCACATTCACTCATGGTCATTGCCTCCTTCAATTCAAGGTACAACATAGCTTATGTATTGAGCTTTCCTACGGACCGGGCTTTTCGGCAATGTTATGAATGTTTTTGCTGATGGGCATTAGCCTACACCTTTCCTAGGCAGGAGCATAGGATAACACAACTAATCTTGAAGGAGTGAAGCAATTGAATTCAAATCAAATGCTCAATTACAACGTTAATCAACCTTTCCCCCACCATCCTACCTCTCACCACGTCGTGGTGCACCCTGTAGATCCGTACGTCGTAGAAACATTAAAATCGGTGATCGGCAAGTACGTTGTACTTGAGACAACACGTGGCAGAATTGATGGATGTGTAGTGGACTGTAAGCCTGATCATGTCATTTTAGATGTATACGGAAAAAAATTCTTTGTTCGAATCAGCGAAATCGTATGGATCATGCCCAACTAAACAAATTAGACATTAAAAATCCTCGCAGATCCTATTCCGGATTCGCGAGGATTGATTATAACGTTGATTATGCTAATCAAGCTCTCCTGCCAGTGAAGCCCGGAGTTCATCTATCGTTCCGTTGTATTCATCCAAATCGACTTGGCCTTGAATACCCGGAACACTGCCTGTGCTACTGTACTGCCAAGCCCACCAGCTATTCCAAGCTGGGACTGCGGTCGGCTTTTGCGTAGTGCTGTATCGGGCTACCCACAGCTTATACATAGAAAATGTAGGATCAAACTTGGAAGCAAAGACATTGCCCGTGTATACGATCGGCTGACGCCCGGTAAGCCTCTCCATTTCATCCAAAAAAGCATGCGCCACTTCACTAATCTGTGCAGGAGTAAGACCTTTGGGGTTATTTTCATAGTCCATCACAGGGGGGAGATCCAGCCTGCCTCCTGCTGAATCTATAGCCCTGGCAAAATTAGCTGCTTCCTGACGAGCTCCATCCGCAGTAGTAGCGTTCAAAAAGTGGTAAGCGCCAACCAAGATGTTAGCATCTCTGGCACCCTGTACATTTATCAAAAATTGATTATCTTGATATTTTGTGCCCTCTGTAGCTTTAATAAAAGCAAATGTCTTACCTGCCGCTGCCACTTGCTGCCAATCAATATTGCCATTATAGTGTGAGACGTCAATTCCTTGCGCGTGTCCATCAGAAGAAATCGCAGGTACAACAGGTATGGTAGGTATAACGTCCTCGGTAGTTGATGGCCCCTCCGTTTCCTGATCCAACGCTATAACAACTTTACCATCATCCGCATTGAGTACATGAAAGGGTGTGCTGTGATTAAGATCAACCACAATACGTACCGATGCGGGGGTTGTACTAAACATGGAGTATCTTACTTGGGAAACATCTGGATCTTCTGTGACTGGAAAACTTCCTTGTCCACTACTGTCAAATGATTGCGATGCTAGAAATTCCCCAGAAAACGTTGAACTAGGTATGTCTACAACAATACGGTCAGCATGAGTCAACGTGGTTACTTTGGGGGTTACCTTTCCATTAACAGTTATAGTTAATTGGTGATTAGCGAAGCTAATTTGGTTTATAGCCGTGCGCGCACTCTCTTTAGGATTACTTACAGCTGGAGTAGCAGGATGATCATGAGTGGACTCGCTATTGCCGCTTGAAGTAGGAGGAGTCGTCAGGAACACAGTTTTAAGCTCGTTGTTCCAGGCCACATCAATCCCTGTCTGTTCGGACACAAAGCGAAGCGGAACATAAGTCGTTCCCTCTTTAAGCAAAGGAGCTACAGCCAATCCCATTTGATGATCATTGACAGAGGCTATGGGGTTGTTGACCTGAAGACTGAGGTTAAGATTTTGCTTATGTATAGTTATGGTCCCTGTCTTGGACTCCCAATTCACGCTATAACCCAATTCCTCTACAATGAGACGGAGTGGAACCAGTACATTCCCCTTTACTTCTTGAATCTGAACACCTTTGCCAACACTTATATCTTTACCATCCAACTGAAGATGTGAACTCGAAGATGCAGCATGACTTTCTCTTGGAAATGCTAGTAGAAACAGAAACAAAAAAGCAAATAAACAAATTTTCTTCATTATGTACCCTACCATTCTCTAAATTTTCGCTTATGAAATTCTTGCACTCTATGATTCTCAGGACCTCCATTTTGATAGACGCGAATCATATGTAAAAAGTTACGATTGATTCAGTACATATTTCAGTCTTATCATACAAAAGTACTAAAAAACTCTACCAGCTATACAGCAAGCAGAGCTTTTTCAGTTTTATTAATCTAGTTTACTAGCAATCTTATCACCAAACGAATACTTCATGTTCACACTGTTAAAAATGTTAATCCTATAAGAATGCTCGAGGTAACAGACAGTACCAGTAAAGGAAGCCTTGCTTTCTCCCGCAAAGCCTTAAAGCTCACATTCAGCCCCATACCTACCATAGCCATCGTTAACATAAAGGTGGTAACTTGAGAAATTCCGTTCGTCAGACTAGATGGAACTACAATATATTTTCCAAAAACATAGCTGCCCACAATACTTGTAGCCATAAAGCCGATGAGGAACCAGGGGAACTCCACTTTAGCGTCTGTACGAATTTTTCCAGTTCGTTTCATCCAAACCATTAAAACAAAGCTGAGCGGTATGAGTAAGAAAACACGCCCCAATTTGGCTAATAAGCCCATTGCAAGTGCATCCTGTCCGGCAGGCGCTGCAGCTAAGGCCACATGTGCAATTTCATGTAAACTGATACCCGACCAGATTCCATATTGCATATCTGTCAAAGGAAGCCAGGGCCGAAGCACAGTAAACAAAATGGCAAATACCATTCCAACCAAGGCAATGAGTCCTACCCCTATGGCTGTATCCTCATCTTTGGATTTTAACAAGGGAGAAACCGCTGCAATCGCTGCTGCACCGCAAACACCTGTTCCAATACCAAGAAGAAGCGAAAGCGAGGCATCTGCCTTGAAACGTTTTGCCAGCCAAACCGTAAAAAAGATGGAAAATACAACAGTCCCCACATCACGCAAAAGTAAACCCAACCCATGATGAATGACAACATCCATGTTCAGCTTCAGCCCAAATAACACAATAGCTCCACGTAGTATTTTCTTTGCTGAAAACTCAACCCCCGAGCGCACAGCTTCAGGGTATCCCCACAACTGTCGGTACAGAATAGCGAGAAACATGGCACAAGCCAATGGACCTACATAATGAAAACCTGGCAATTCGTTCAGGCCGTAGCCTGCCAAAGCAAATAACATCGTGAGGATAATACCAAGTATACGCTGGAATAATCGTCCTCTGTTCGAAAATAATTTGGTGTGTTGTGTATGTCTGTTCATGGTGAACCCCTCCAATTCTACATGCATCCAGCTTAATATGTTTTTTGTCATAATAAAAATAAATGATTATAATAATGATAATAAGTAAATAGATATGATGAATTTGGAGGAATGGGCTTTGGACCAATCTTTAATCGTATTTGTTATGGTCGCGGAGAAACAAAATTTCACACGAGCTGCCGAGGTGTTACACATGACCCAACCTGCGGTAAGTCAATATATTCAAACGCTGGAACGTAGCGTAGGGACCCGCCTCCTGGAGCGTAGTAATAAATATGTGCGCTTAACCAAAGCAGGTGAAATTGTGTATCATCATGCTCAGGAGATTATCCGTCTCCATACACGGATGCAATATTTGGTGGACGAGCTGATACATACGGCAAAAGGAAACCTGTCGATTGGCGCAAGCTACACATATGGCGAATATGTGTTGCCGCATGTGATTGCGCAAATGAGAATCCAGTATCCACTCATTCAGCCCTCTATTACCATCGGTAACACTCAGGAAATTGAAAAGCTCATGATCCATAATCAACTGGATGTAGGCATTATCGAAGGAGAATTTCAGCATGACCATTTACACATTGAATCATTTGCTGATGATCGAATGTATATCGTCGTTCCGCAAAATCATCGTTTGGCTGGTAAATCTCAAGTGGATTTAAGTGAGCTGCAAGAGGACATCTGGATTCTGAGGGAAGAAGGTTCTGGAACCCGGGAAGCGGCTGAAAATATGTTTGCACGGTTCCGGTTCTCCCCTTCTCATATGATGAATTTTGGCAGTACACAGATCATCAAAGAGTCTGTAGAAGCAGGCTTGGGGATTTCTTTGCTGTCCCAATGGGTCATTCAGAAGGAACTTGCTCTGGGCACATTAAAAGTACTGGATATTCATAATCTTCCGGTCATTCGAAAATTCTCCTTCCTAACTCCTTCATCGACATTTGAAACGAAAGCAAGCACCGTTTTTTTGGAGATTTTGCGAAGTTATAATGTGAAAAGGTAAAGTGCAGAAACAACGAAAAAAGCACCCATTAAGGTGCTTTCAACATCATCGTTATCATATTTTCATGAGGAAAGATGATCCTTACCATGATATAAGAAATGAGAAAAATCAGCGTAGCTTCCTTGAAATTGTTGCATATCATGAGCAGCAATACCTACAAAATTCCCTGTAAAACCACCGGATAAAAAGCTGATATCCTGCATTTCAAAAAGCCGCTTCCAAGCAGGTTTGTCTCCGACTCCATAATAAAATTGCCCGTGGGATGCATGGACTTCCACAGCTAAATGTATAGGAAGATCGTCCTGAAGCGTAATCGCTTGGGGAACTAAGGTAAATGTGTTGGCTTCACATCGCATCATGCGCAGCACCTTCCCTTGTCCCTCCTCATAGCTAATATAGGCGTACAAATAATCTTCTTCATTAAGGTACAGTAGAAGCCCCGCCATTTGCAAATAGCTTGTTGGCTGATACTCCAATGCTGTTTCTACCCGGAAATGATGATCCGTTTGCCGAATGGCAAGCACGTGATGCTGAAACAGGCTTTGAATGGATTCTCCAGCCAGAATGCGAAGGTAGCCTGGGCGCTGGCTTAATGAACACCAGCTATCATCCGCCAGGATACGCAATGTGTTCCACGTTTTATCTAATGTGGGTCCCTCGAAAAAATCCTCGAAAATATAACCCTGCTGCTCTTGTTTAACCGAGAACTTCCCTTGAGGTGCGGGCACTTCCAATTGAGGTGTATGGCCCCCAGCGGTTAATCGCAGCCAGCCTTCATCATTCCAATACACTTGCTGCAAAGCTGTTTCCCGTCCTAAAATGGCATATTTCCCCTCTACTGGACGTGTGCATAAATGAGCCATGTACCATTCGCCGTCCGGTGTTTGTACAAGACTGCCATGTCCTGCACATTGTAACGGGAAATCCAGTCGATCACGTGACGTAAGCATGGGGTTGTGCGGGTCTACTTCATATGGCCCGGATATCTGCTTCGACCGTGCTACGGTAACGGCATGCCCCGTACCCGTTCCACCTTCCGCTGTAACAAGATAGTAATATCCATTTTGCTTATAGATGTGAGGCGCTTCTGTTTTCTTCAAAGGAGTACAATCAAAGATTTTAACAGGCTCGCCAATGAGCTGTTGTTGCTTGCTGTCATACTCCTGCATGACTATGCCGGAAGATTTATTACTTTCCAACATGCGGTAATCCCACAATGCGTTCAACAGCCATTTGCGTCCGTCCTCGTCATGAAATAAAGACGGATCAAATCCGCTACTGTTAAGATAGACGGGTTCCGACCAAGGTCCTTGGATCGTAGGCGCCGTCATCACAAAATTATGAACGTCCTTGAACGGACGCTTGGTGCTTTTCACATCCGTATAGAGCAGATAAAAAAGGTCATCTGCATAGCTAAGCTGCGGTGCCCAAATGCTGCAATTTTTCGGGTTTCCTCTTAAGTCAACCTGATCGGTCAAAATATCTGTGCAGTGCTCCCAATGGGCCAAATCTTTGGACTGGTACACCCGCACTCCAGGCAGCCACTCAAACGATGACACCACAATATAGTAAGTATCCTCGACTCGTGTAATACACGGATCGGGATTAAAGCCTTTTAATATGGGATTTTGGATCATCATGAGACCTCACTTCTCCTTACTTCCAAAATGTAACTTCAGCAAAAACCTGTTCCTTGCTCCATGCTTCTGTTCCCGCTTCAAAACAATCCGCCCACGGAACACGCTGCTTACGTAACGCAGCAACTTCATCGGGTCCGTTATATTCCTGATAACAGACGGTTTTCTCGTTCGCAACATTGTTCCAATTGTCCCAGCCACGTGGGTCAATATGATCGCCCATTTTACAATCGACAAATACGGTCTTGGCATACTCCCGCCACGGACGCCCCAAAAAAACCGGGGTAATATCAGCTTCTGCGGTTAAGTAGCAATGGTTGAATACATAACCATACGCTTGTCCTTGCGGCGTAGAGGCCGCTGTGACGTAGCTCGTTTGGTTGTCATGATGGCGTAAACTGCGAATCTCGCAATCTTCAAAATACGCGGTAGCCCCACCAAAAATAAAGTCCACCGTCCCCTCTATATAACAATGCTGGTAGAGCTGCCGACAGTGCCTATGATGCTTCTTCAAATGAATTCCACCAAACTGGAGTCGTTCTTTCGGTGCAGGAGGTAGAGGGCCTGTAAATAAAGTATCCTGGTGCCCTTTAAAGGTACAGTTTCTAAAGACCGTTTCATCACAATGAGCGTATACCGCAACGGCCTGCCCAATGGCTTCTCCCTGTCCTGCCGTGTTGGAAATCGTGAGATTTTCCAAGATCAGATGGCTACCACCTAAAAATAAAGTAGGTGTCGCAAAGGTCCCTATTTCCTCACCCGCTTCATCCCGCTCCTTGGCATACCGATCCATTCGAATCTCTACCTGTCCGATGCCTATAATATGAAGATATGAACGGTAAATTCGTACCTCTTCCTCATAAGTACCTGATAAAATAGTTAGCGTTTCCATTTCGTTGGAATCCGACTGCTCCAATACAGCAATCGCCTCCTGAATCGTATGGAAATCACAAAAGGATTCTTTTCCAACTAGCATGGTTACCCCGATCCCTTCATTTGATTTACAGGTGTTCAGCTAAAAATAACTGCCACGCCGTTCGCATTTCCAACGTCTCCATATGTCCACCGCCCGCAATCACAGGCTGCCAATGCTCAGGGTGACCTGCCTCCTGGTAAGCTTCCAGCAGCCCTTTTGCCAAATGCTCGACTCCTTCAATAGGACACATCCGATCATTTTGACCTGTTATACTCATCCTTGGACGAGGTACGATCCGCTTTTGAATATCCAAGGTGGTAAAATGCTTCAGCAAGCCGGGGACATAGGAATAGAAACCATGATGATCCAACCCCCTTTTGGCGATTAGCGTATGGGCATCTACCTGTCCACAGATATCAACCGTAACCTGTATCCGTTCATCTAACGCAGCCATCCACCATGCCATGAGTCCGCCCATCGACATACCGATTGTTGCGATACGGGAAGCATCAATATCTTCACGCTGGCACATATAATCCACCAAACGACGGTTATCATACAGCATCATGCCCCACAGCACTTGGCCCTGCCAGAGCATTTCTTTTACCAGCTCGCTCTCGGTTTTGCCTCCACGTTCATTAAAGCCCCACATGTCAATACAGCATACGCAGTACCCCATGTCTGTCAAGGTGGTAGCAAACGAGGGCTGCTGCAAGTAAGAACTGCTATGGATCAGTTCCTTGCGCCCGTTCGTATAATTGCCTCCATGCGAATGGTTAAAAACGACCAATGGGAACGGACGGTTCCCTTGTAAGGGTGTAGCTACATAAGCGGGTACAGACTCGATCCCGTTCAAGTCGAGCAGGAGACACTCCAGTCGGTATCCCTCGCGCTCTTCTTGATTCAGCAGAGTTACCGTTACAGGGCGATCAGCCGGAAGGTCTCCCAACAATGCTTGCAACTTATCCACGTTATACCTCCTTTCATGCCCTCCTAATTCATCTTATTTCGTTCAGAAGGTTGTATCGTTACTTGTTCTATCAGCTTTTCGGGCTGAGCTGTATTCTTTGAATGACAGCGATTGATTTCAACGTCTTCTCCATTTTCAATGTAAAAGGCAGGACCTTCATGATTCTCAATCGTCACATGTTGAAAACGAATATCCTTCACGTTACCTAGATAAAAACCACGGTTGTTCATATCTTCTATCCCTGTCATCATGGCCGGACGACCGGGAATTGCATTTTTAGCCATAGAAATATCAATATTGGAAAATGTAATTTCAGCAATATATTGTTCTGCAAGTCCATATAAGAATCCAGCAGCCGCATGAACCTGTCGTGCCGTAATATCGGAAAAATGGATTCGTCTAAAGCATGGGGTTTCGTCGGTAATCGGATAGGGATTTTTGTCCCACACATATTTGTCTTTGCCCCGAGGGCCGCAGAAATAATAAAGATTCAGAATAAATGGACAAATTACATCTTCCATCACAATGTTGCTGACGCGAATATCCTCGATGGTTCCGCCACGTCCTCGTCTGGATTTCAGACGTATGCCCCGATCCGTTTGCTTGAACACGCAATTGCTGATCGTAACATTACGAATGTCACCACTCATTTCGCTTCCCAGTACGACTGCGCCATGTCCATGCACCATCGTACAGTTGGTGATCGTAATATTTTCACAGGGAATTCGCTCTTGTGTATCTTCGGTTCCTGCTTTGATCGCAATACAGTCATCGCCCACATCTATATTGCAGTTGCTAATACGAACATTGGAACAGGATTCAGGATTAATGCCATCCGTATTGGGGGAGTCCACCGGGTTAAGAATGGACAAATTATCAATCGTAACGTTATAGCAAGCGATGGGGTTTACAGTCCAACTGGGGGAATTTTTTAACATAACATCTTTAATGGTAACCCGCTGACAACGGTCAAAGCTGATTAATTTGGGTCTCGGATATTGTAACTCCTCTGGATGATTCCGGTGCTTTTCCCACCACGGTTGACCATTTCCGTCCAGCGTTCCGCTACCTGTAACTGAAATATTCTCAAGGTTCTGTCCATAAATGCATGACGCATGTACTTCTCGCTGAACGCCTTCCCATCTGGATTCTACTATAGGGTAATCAGCCATTTCCGTACTGAAGGACAGAGTTGCGCCAGGGCTTACATGCAGCTCAATGTTACTTTTTAGAAAGATAGCTCCTGTCAGATACGTCCCAGACGGTACAAAAACGGTTCCTCCTCCAGCATTGCTGGCCGCTTCAATCGCAGCCCCAATCGCTCCCGTAGCCAGCGTCGTGCCATCCTGAACTGCTCCATAATCTACAATGTTATACAATTGCATTTCGTTCTCTCCTGTCTTTATATTTTGTGAATGTTAGATCCATTCTGTATTGGGAAAGCATAAGCTGCCCCCGGATTTCAACATCCAAGAAATCATTCAAGGAGTCTGGGGGCAACAGCCATGCTCAGCTATTATTTTTTCGTTTTCTTATACGCTTCCTCATACTCAGCAGTAATTCGTGATCCACCGGAGTTTTTCCAGTTTTCTACGGCTGCTTTAAATCCGGCTTCGTCAAGCTCACCCATAATAAATTTGAAGGAGGCATCGGTAATGATTTTCTCCAGCTCTGTTCCTTGCTCATTAGCAGTGACTGAATCCAGTGGCACGGTCGGGTCCAGAACAGCAAATTCATTATTTTCACGGACTAATTCATTAGCCAGTTCCTTTTCTGGATTGGCATCTTTTAAGTTATAGGTCACTTCACTTGGTCTGGAGCTTGAAAACGGCTGAACATCTGCTTGCCACAAATCTGTATTCGTAATTTTGAAGGCTCCATCTTTTTCGATTTTATAATGAGTGCCTTCAATACCACCGGTCATATACATATATACATCTTTGTCAATTAAATCATCTACAAATTGCAGCAGTCTCTTCAACTCAGCTTCTGTTTTTACTTCGGATTTTGGAAATGCCAGCAAACCTCCTACCCCGCTTCCTTCAGACCATACGTGGTATTTGCCATCTCCATTCGAAATCTTGTTAACCGGTACCAGCTTCAGTCCCTTTTGTAGGCCTTGGGACAAGGTTCTGAGGTTAGAGATATCGATCATGCCCGTATAAATACCTGCTTTACCTTGGGCAAATTGTTGCTGCTGATCCGTTTTAGCGGTTACAGCAAAGTCTTTAGAGAGATATCCATTTTTGTATAATTTATTGGAATACTTTAAGGTCTCCAAATATTGAGGAGTATCAAATTCTGGCGTAAACTTTCCGCTTTCATCTACTTTCCAGCCATTAGGTGTGCCAAAGTAGGAACTTAAAGTTTTGAAGCTGCTATAGCGTAGATCCGATCTGTCAACAAACCCAGTCGTATCATTTTTTCCATTTCCATCCGGATCATCTTCTGTAAACGCTCTCGCAACTTCATACAACTCATCCAGTGTCGTCGGCACCTTCAGTCCTAAGCGATCCAGCCAATCCTGACGAATGACCAGACCCGCCCGAGCCAGATTCTTCTGGAACGGAACGCCATACAGTACCCCTTCAATGGATGCGGCTTCCCGAACTTCAGGCGGGATCTTCTTCAAATTTTCATAATCATCCAAATACTTTCCTACATCCCAGAATAGCCCTGATTTCAAAGAGCTTCGTACTGAAGAATTTGTCATCATCGTCAGCGTCACCATATCGGCCAATTCGCCGGATGCAAGCGCAGTAGTGATTCTCTCTTCTTTGGAAGCGTCAGGCACCCAATTGAACGTGATTTTAGAATTGGTGTATTCTTCAATTTTGCTTTTGATCGTTTCTGTAGGCGGAGAAGCTGTATGCAATACGTTTAACCAGGTAAATTCCAGTTTGGACTTCGGATCATAGGTTTGGCCGCTTTGATCCTCAGCTCCCTTGTCACCGCAAGCAGCTAAAAAAACACTCATGACCATTAGTACAGCAAGAAGGCCTGATACTCCCTTTTTCGTCGTGATTCCCTTTTTCATTGTGTTTGCTCCTCTTCTGTTTATATATTTATGCCATATCTTCCTCTTTCACCAGAACCTCTCGCTCTATTTTGCTGAACACCTGATGCGTCATCCACATCACGAGATAACCCATAATACTTGCTCCGGCAAAAGTTAGAATTCCTGGGTACAAGCCTAGAATCAATGCAAAAAGCACGACAATGGCTACAAAAAGAACAAGCGTATATTGTAAATACGAAAATCCAATCACTATCGACATTTTGACCTTCAGTCTGATACCTTTCCAATCATAGTGAACCAGCAGCGGGAAAATGTAGGCCAAAGAGATGAGATACAAAAAGGCTCCAATAAGCGTCACCACACGAACATACCAGGACGAGACGTTGACTATATCCACGTAGAGCACGTAACCCACAAGGCTGTAAAGCCCGCCAATAATTGCTGCTTCTTTAAAGCTTTCTCTAAAGTAACGTACAAACGTCGAGAAAATGGCGACTTCCTCATTGCCCCGAATCCACTGCCTTAAAATACTAAGCATAGCAACGGTCGCAGGTCCGACACCTATAAAACCCAAGCCTAGAATCGTCGCAACCGTCCAAAGCAAATTAAGGTAGACCAGGCGCAGCAGGCGCATGCACCATTTGTTCATGTTTTCTACAAACCGTACCATTTTGCATCCTTCCCGTCGTCATTAATAAACGCCGTCTTCACCAAATTTCTTGGCCAGTCGATTGGAGCCCATAATCAGGATTAAACCTACTACACCTTTAAAAAGTCCTACCGTCGTACTGAAACTTAATTGTCCATTCTTTAAGCCCGCAGTATAAATGTAGGTGTCAAAGATTTCGGCAACCTCGCGGTTTAATGAGTTCAATAACAGATACATATGCTCAAAGCCCAAATCCAACGTGCTACCGATCTTCAAAATTAACAATGTAATAATGACTGGGCGGATCGCAGGCAAGGTAACGTGCCATGTCTTTCTCAGGCGTCCAGCTCCGTCCATCTCTGCTGCCTCATACAATTGCGTATCTACCACTGTAATCGCAGATAGATAAATGATGGTAGACCAGCCGAGTTCCTTCCAAATCACTTGCCCGATGTAGACGGTTCGCAGCCATTGCGGAGAAGTTAAGAAGCTGATCTTCTCACCGCCCAGCGCGGCAATCATTTCGTTCAGCACCCCACCGTCTACAGTTAGGAATACATAAGAAATCGAAACAATAATAACCCATGACATAAAGTGCGGGATGTAGATGATGGTTTGAATAATGTTCTTAAAAAACATCTTCCTAACCTCGTTCAGCATGAGTGCCAAAATGATGGGCAATGGAAAAAAGATTACAATGTTCAATGCGAACAAAACCAGCGTATTGCGAAGCAGCATAAAAAACGTAGGCTCGGTAAACAAACGAATAAAATGCTTCATTCCTACCCATGGACTGCCCGTGATTCCCTGAAAAGCTTGATAATCCTGAAATGCAATCACCAATCCCCCCATAGGAAAATACTTAAAAATAATGAAGTACACCAGTCCGGGCAAAACCATTAAATAGAGCAACTTGTGTTTCTGCATTCGTAAAAGGCTTTCCGTCGTTCTTTTGTTCTTTTTCATTTTCATGTTTGGTGCGGGGACACTTGAAACTTTCATTAGTTCGACCTCCTTCAAACGTTCCTGTATACGTTTTCAAGAGTATGCGATTTTCGGCATTCCGCATATAATCATCAAATGATAGCGTTTACAAAACTGGGTGTACAGCCTACTTTTCAACCTTATCACCTTAGCTAATGATTACTACACAACCTAATGAGCATTCGCTTATTTCCATGATTAGAGAACACCTCAAGATTTGATTATATACGGAATTCTTTCCTCTTGATAAGGTTGACATGTAAACGATTACGAGGAGGTCAACCACATTGACAGAGCCATTACGAAAACAAAAATTACGAAAAAAAGAATCGCTAGGCAGCCGTATTTTCAACATTGTAAACAGTACACTATTGATTCTCATTGCCCTCACTTGTCTCTTACCTTTTTTGAATATCATCGCCAGCTCTTTTGCCTCAACCGAAGAAGTGATAGCCAAGAAGTTCATTTTATTCCCAGTTACTTTTTCCTTGGATGCCTACCGCTATATTCTGTCGACTCCCACCATTTTTAGAGGTCTCGGGGTTTCGGTCGGAGTAACGGTCGTCGGTACAGTTGTAAGTATGATATTTACTGCTTTTATGGCTTATGGATTATCCCGAAGATATCTACTCGGCCGCAATACGATTAACTTCATTGTCGTGTTTTCTATGTTGTTTAGTGGGGGGATGATTCCGACATTCCTCGTTGTAAAAAGCATGGGGCTTATCAATTCGTATTGGTCCTTGATTCTTCCCGTGGCCATTAACGCGTTTAACCTGATTATCATGCGTAACTTTTTTCAGGCGCTGCCAGATGATCTGGAGGAATCAGCCAAGATGGACGGGTGCAACGATTTTGGCATCTTCTTTAAAATTATGTTGCCATTAGCCCTGCCTTCTATTGCAACCATCTCTCTATTCTACGCTGTTGCCTACTGGAATACGTATATGCACGCCATTCTCTATATTAATGATTCTGCCAAATGGCCGATTCAGGTCTTGCTACGTCAAATTGTAATCGTTTCCAGTGGTATGCAGGCAGAAGGTACTGCTGTAGATGTCATCCCGCCTGCGCAGACCATTAAGATGGCGGTCATTGTCATTGCGACCGTTCCGATGTTAATCGTATATCCATTTGTGCAAAAGCACTTTGTCAAAGGAGCTTTATTAGGAGCGGTAAAAGGCTAATTGGCTTGCTTCATCTTTCGGTAAGCTCCCGGTGTAACCTGTTCCTTTTTCCGAAAAGAGCGGATAAAGTTTTGTGAATTATGATATTGCAGTCGCTCGGCGATTTCTTTAATTGTCATATCTGTCTCAACGAGCCACTTTTTGCCCATTTGTAAACGGTAGCCCATCAGATATTCACTAAACGTCGTTCCGTATTCTTTTTTGAAAATACTGCTTAAATAATTCGGATTGTAATGAAGTCGGTCTCCAATGAGTTCTAATGATAATTCCTGGTCATATTCAGCACGGATAATAGCAGCAATTTTCTCCGAGAGACAGCGGAATTGCTGGTTGGTCTTCTCCTTCATGCTTTTTACCATGGGGAAAATAACTTGCTCTATCAGCATACGTTCTATCTCTTCCGGGTTACGGATGTCCAGCAAACGATGATACAAGGCATGATTGTCTTGCGTCAGCAGCACTTCAATCCCTAATAGCTGCTCCAATTCGATGAGGTTATTCACAAACCGTACCAACAGCACTTCAAAGTTCATGGAATGATTGTTTTTTATCATCATTTCCTCCAATAAAGAGTGCACGGTATGATATACCTGCTCTTCGTCCCCTATTCGGA
This sequence comes from Paenibacillus sp. FSL H8-0168, assembly GCF_038592955.1. Taxonomy (NCBI): domain Bacteria; kingdom Bacillati; phylum Bacillota; class Bacilli; order Caryophanales; family Paenibacillaceae; genus Paenibacillus; species Paenibacillus sp. FSL H8-0168. The sequence continues at coordinate 3,787,812 of NZ_CP151948.1, forward strand.
TGGCATCAAACAGTTTCGATTCCAATTCCGTAGGATAATGAAGCAGCACCGGACCTGAAATGACCATGGAAATATCTTCATAAAAAATAATTGATTCTTTGCCTAAATTTAAACGGTGATGCAAAGCTTGCTTGCTCATCTCACAGGCTTCTTTACTTTCTAATAAGTTATCATACGCCGTACTAATGCCGATGCTGATGGATACATTCAAATACTCTTTTACATTTCGAACCAAAAGGGTCGCATCATCCAGGACTTGCTTTCTCATTTCCTGTTCGCTCTTACCTGTCAAAATTAATATGGTGGCCTGAGTGTTATCGTTCAAAATGATGGGAAGCATTCGCTGCTGCTCTGGAATCGTTTCTTCTACGATTTTGTTAATAGCCAGCAGCAAAACGTCTTTATCCGAGGGCTCTCGATCTCCCAGATTATCCAGTTGGACTAACAAGGTAATATACATTTGATTCTCGATCTGCGGATAACCCAAGCGTGGCATTTTTCGTGCCAATTCCTCTGCAGAAATACGTTTGCGGAACAGGTTGAGAATCAATTGGGTTTCCAACTGTGGCATTTCGGACTGAATGAGACTTTCCAAGCTTTCCTTCTCGGTTACAATGTTGTCGATGGAATTAATAATCCATTCAATTTCATTTTTAGAAGGTTCATTTTTGAAAGCGAAATTAGGATTTTTAGGCAAGCTTCGTTTTATTTGCTGAAATGGCTTTGTAAAGTAAATGGCAATGAAGTACGCCACTACCACCATTAAGAGCGTTAATACAAGTCCCATCATGATGATTCCAAATTTGGTCGTTTGAAAGGCATCCGCAATTTCTTTCTTATCCAATACCGTTAAGTAAGTCCAATTGTTATAGGCAGATTTGGCGTAAATGACTTGTCGTGCAGGCTGCTGATCCGTTTTCTCCAAAGTTAACATACCTGTGTTGTTCGGCTTCACTGTAGCTTCTGAAATGTGCTGAAGCTGCTGGGTGGACAATAATTGTTCAGCAGGCTGGGTTTCATACATTAAATCGCCTTGTTTATTCAAAATAAAAACAGCCATATGATCCTCGGTTTGAATCGTATGATTTAACGTTTGCAGCGAAATATCCGACAAAGCAATGGCTTGCTTCTTCTTAGAGAATACAGGCAAGGTATTCACAAAACGAATTCCTTTATCTGTTTTAACCCAGAATAGCCCCTTCTCTTGGTGGTCGATATAGGTACTAATCAGCTTTTCTCGTTCCGTTTTCGTCAAATAGGACAGGCTACCATTGGAGATTCTCCAATTCTGATCCAGACTGATTAGTGAATATTCCGTTCCTTCTAATCCCATCGTAGCAATATAATTGAGCTGAGTATTCACATTCCGATACGCTATAAAATCTTTTTCTGTAATGGGATTTTTCACAACATCATTAAAGGAACTTGTCGTGCTATACGTATTAAAAGCATATTCAATCGTTTGAATTTTCTGCTCCAGGCTATTTCTGATCTGTGCCATGTAGCTTTGCTTGGTATTGGAAACTCTCTCCACAACGGAGCTAATTGTTGTAAAATAAATGTAGCTGCCAAAACTGGCCACCAATCCTACTCCCAAAACCAGAATCGTAATAAAAATAGTGTAGAACATTCTTCCTTTTTTCATTGCGCTCCCCCTCTGGCTCTTTGCATCACAACAAAATTATAGCGCTTTCATAACAAGGTTTAAATCATTTTTTTCACGTGTGCATTATTTTTTACATCCGTATCATTCCAATTTAAGTCGATTTTGTTTGGTTTGCGGCAGTTAAAAAGAATTTTGGAGGAGTTATTTATGTTACATGTTGTTAGTCCTAAAGAACCGATTATAAAAGAAGAATTTCCGTCAGACACTTCTTTTCTCTCCCTATATCCCGTAGCAGTTCGTGAAGCTCGTCCTTTTATATTGGTACTACCTGGCGGTGGCTACGAGCATTTGGCCTCACATGAAGGAGAGCCTATAGCCCGGTGGTTGAATGATCTAGGTATTCATGCGGGTGTGCTTGAGTATCAAGTCGGCGATTTCGAGATTACTTCCTTGTTGGAGGATGTAGAACATGCTCTGCAATGGATTCGCCAAACACCGCATGACTGGCTAGTCATTCCTGATCAAGTGGGGCTCATCGGTTTTTCTGCAGGCGGTCACTTGGCCTCCATTGTCTCCACTATAGGGACAGTAAAGCCAGATCTTCTGTTGTTGGGATACCCTGTAATTTCATTTCATGAGCCTCATACACATATCGGAAGCCGTACACATTTTTTAGGGGAACAGCCAACGCTGGAGCAGCTTCAAGCCTTTTCATCCGATCAGCAAGTAACTTCACAGACACCTCCAACTTTGATGTGGACTACAGCTAATGATGGCGCTGTACCAGTAGAAAATAGTCTGTTGTTCGCTTTTTCATTATCCAGAGAACATATTCCGTTTGAACTGCATGTATTTGAGGAAGGGCGACACGGATTGGGACTGTCAGAGGACAACCATGAATGCCACCAATGGCTTAATCTGGCGGAAACTTGGCTTCAAAAACATGGATATGCTCAGGCAAGGCAACAGATGACAACTCGACTGTTTATCGCTGGGGACTCCACTGCAGCTCAAAAAGGGGCTACCGAAAAACCGATGACAGGCTGGGGCGAGCACTTGCAAAGCTACTTGGCACCGTCTGTTCATGTGGACAATCGTGCTGTCAATGGACGAAGCACCAAATCTTTTATAGCAGAAGGCCGGTTAGCTGATATTGAAAAAGATATTCAAGCTGGAGATTATCTGTTTATTCAATTTGGACACAACGATGAGAAACAAGAAGACCCTACTCGCTATACCGATCCTGATGGAGAGTATCGTCAAAACTTAATTCAATACATTCAGTCCGCTCGGGAGCGTGGTGGAATTCCAGTGCTATTGACCTCTGTAAGCCGCCGCCGATTCACCGCAGACGGTGAACCTGATCCGTTGGCTGTAGGAGCCTATCCTGCTGCCATGAGAAAAGTAGCCGCGGAAACCAAGACACCCCTGCTCGATATTTTTGAAGCTTCTCAGCAGCTTTATCGTTCAATGGGTGAAAAAGAGTCAAAGCAGCTATTTATGCATTTGCCTGAAAAAGCGCATCCTAATTACCCCGCTGGTGTAACAGATAATACCCATTTTTCTGACGAAGGAGCCAAACAGGTCGCCCAGCTTGTAGCGGAAGCAATTCGACAGTGTGCGGAACTGTCTGCCTTAAAACAGCGCATCGTAGAAAGGAATCTAGACAGCGATGAGAGGCTTGCACACCAACTTGTCAACTGATATCAAGAACTAAATAGATACAAATACAAAACGGACTTGGAGCAAATCACTCTGACGTCCGTTTTTTATTTCGTGTGATCAAAGACTATACAGCTATGAAGAATAGTTCAAAAGTATGGTAAATAAAAAACTTAAATTGTTATATTTTAATTATTTTGTATTTTATAGGACTTTAGAATCGTTTTGTTGTATTATTTTGACAACATTTGTCGAATGAAGTGAAATCCATAACTTTACATGGTATATTTTAGGAGCTCAGATCATACATAAGGAGGATTTTTTTATGAAAACTAAGAAAATATTATTATCAACAGCTATGTCTCTGGGACTTATTGGGAGTATTATCGTCCCTAGCGCGTCCGCATCTGTAGGCCCTTCTCCGGTAATTACGCCTGTCGTAGAAGTTAACGGAGTATACTACAGAACGGCTACGTTGCCACGTAATTATTCCTATGCGTTGTCAAATTACCCAGGGGATACTTATAAAGTGGCGAGCGGAAATGTCACCGTCTCCGCTTCCGGGGTGGTAACAACTAGTACTGCAACGACTGCAAGAGTTGAGATTTACGGCGGTAACGGTAAATTGAGAATGGTGTACACTGTTAAGGTGTCCTAAGATAAAAGCAGTATATATAGCACTGTCCGTTTATTCGGGCAGTGCTTTTTTTATGAGACGAAAAGAACTCATATTAGCTTTTTTATCAGCGGAACCCTTTATTAGTTTTCATTGAACTCTATTAACCGACTCTTGTGAAGTTTTATTTAAATGCTCCTCAAATTGAGTGCCAAATGCTCGAACTTCCTCTTTTCTAAACTTTCGTGAGATCAATAAAGATACCCTAAAAAATCTAAGTCTCCCTCACTCCAATCCATCTTTCCTACTTCTTTAATCATTATTCCATCAATTTTCTCAAAGCCTATTCCATTTGTAATAATTTTTTCATTATCAATTTTTAACCATTTAATTTTGTTCTTTACAGGCTTATATCCATTTCTTAAATACAAGTTCATATTATCAGCAAATAAAAGTATAAAATCAATATTTCGTGTAACGGATAACTTTTCAATTTCTAAAAGCAGTGCTGAAGCTATTCCCTGTGATCGAACATTTTTTGAAACACACAAATCAATTAAACCCAGTACTCTTATGGTTTCTCCGTTTAGATTCATTATCCTATAATCTAATCCAACATGCCCTATAAGTTGATAATCATGGTTAAAAGCTAGAAGTCTAAAATGTGGAAGTTGCTTGAAATAAATTCTATCCGTAGGGTAGATTTCTGAAAAACTGTCCATTAATAATGCTTGTATACTGGCTGCTAACTCTTGACTTATGTCATGTTCAAAAACTTGATCTATTTTCAAAATACCACTCCCATCCTAGTACCTACTTTAGCACTCTTCTACATTTAAGTATCACAACTGTACGTGAATTACCGGAGTTGATCTAAACAAAATGAACCAACCTAGAAAAATATTCCTAGTTCTGATAGACTAATTTTGTGTTTTGAAAGTTAAATTGATAAGGAGCCATAAAAATGAAGAAATTTATATTAGTATTCTTCTCAGTAATCATTGTTTCTGCCTTCCTCCAATTTCCAACATTTGCTGCAGAAATCAATGCCAAAGAAATCCTTAAGAAAAAATATCCTCGGGAAATTGTAACACTGAGCAAATCTACGGATTTAAATGGAGATGGTAAAAAGGAATACTTCCTACTTACTGAAGCGGGTAATTTTTTTCTTGTTAATTCTAAAGGGGCAGTTGTATTAATTAACACAAATATAATAAGTGATGAATTTTTTGAACAGCCTACTATCCAGATTTATCAAGTATCTAAAAAAGAAAAGCACATAGCAATAACATTTGAATATGGACCATCAAATACACAGTTTTATGCTTATCAATATAAAAACGGTACATTATTTAATAAACTTTCCATTATGGGCGATCAGGGTGTACAAGTTGATAAAAAAGGAACCGTTAAACAATATTGGAAAAAGTACAAACCTGAGGGAGGATGGGATTTAGCTATAGCGACGTATTCATGGAGTACTTTAAAGAATAAGTACCTCGGAGCAGGACAGCTGCCTTAGTTAATCATCTCTATTGAAAAGCTCACTTTTAAAGTCATCTAAGGAAATACACTGGGACTCACACCAGCTTTCAGTCAGTGGAGTCCTCTTTTAGATCTAAAAGTAAACTCACTAGTTGTCAAAAGAAAATATAGTACTAGACTGGGTGTCCGTATTCCATGCGACTTTTCGAATTGTTCCCCCCCAGACTTCATAAAATAAGTTTTAGACTGACCTTAAAAATTGGAACAGCGACAGCCAAGGACGAGAAAATAAAGTCCTAGACTGTCGCTATTTCATTGAACTAACGTTCCCCGTTAGCTCAAATATGAAAATTTCTAAAGAGTCCATATAAGAACGAACAATTCCAATTACTGTATAATTGAGAACAAGAAAGGGTGGTAATAACAAATCATACAGGGTTATTTAAGAAATTAAAACCCACCGTAAGGCTGTCGCCTTGCACGGTGGGTTTTGCCTTTATTATCTGATTTGCGTTCCGTTGGGTAGATCGAAATCCGGCTTCAACAGCACGACATCTCCCTGTTCAGGCAGTCCGCCCAGAACCAAAACTTCCGAATTGAATCCCGCTATGCGGCGCGATGGAAAATTGACGACGCCTACGATTTGTTTTCCGACGATATTTTCAGCCGCATATCTCTTGGTGATTTGCGCACTGGAATTCAGTTCGCATCTTACATATTAATTTCATCCGCATTCATTGAAACAAATATAAAGCACCAGCTTCAAAGAGATTCTTCTTTGGTTCGTCATATCTATCGGCAGAGAGTAAGTATACGGCTATCCACTAAGACTTCCCGATCGCAGACTTAGGATAGAAACTCTTTTCCCCATACTCTTATAGAATCGATGATACTCGACAATTTATTTCCTTGTTCAGTGAGGAAGTATTCTACTTTGGGTGGCACAGTGTCATCTACTATCCTCTTCACAATTCCATCCGCCTCGAGTTCCCTGAGTTGTAAAGTCAGCATTCGTTGTGAAATCCCTGGTATTAATCGTTTAAGTTCATTAAATCTGACCGATTTTTCGGATAAAATGTCGATAATGATTCCCTTCCATTTTCCTCCTATTATATGTAAAACCATTTCAACAGGGCAGGCCCTTATAACCTCTTCACTGCAATCGCCATATTCTTTTAATCCATATCCCATATTGCCACTCCATTCATTAAGTTACAAAAATGTGCGTACTTACAAATATCAATCATTTCCACTATATTAACTATATCAGAAATGAAAGGAGATATGTCTCGATTACAATGAGAGAATCTAAATAGCAGTGACAAATATAAGAATTAAATACATTTTCGTAGGTACAGGTTTTAGAAAATAGATTAGGGAGGCAATTTTATGAATAAATCCAAGATCGTATTAATTACAGGTGGCAACAAAGGTATTGGTTTTGAGACAGCAAGACAATTGGGAAACATGGGGTATGAGATTTTAATAGGAGCAAGAAGCGAAGAAAAAGGACATGAGGCCGTAACGTTTTTAGAAACGGAGAACATTAAAGCTAAAACGGTGGTTCTTGATGTCACAAACCCCAGCACCGTTCTCTCCGCAGTAGAATGGATTGAACAAGAATATGGATACCTTGATATCTTGATTAATAATGCAGGCGTGTTTTTTGAAGGCAACACACCTCCAAGTGAACTGGAACTGTCCGTTCTCAAGAATACCTATGAGACAAACGTTTTCGGCGTATTTTCTGTCACTAAAGCAATACTTCCATTGCTCAAAAAATCTTCTGCCGGAAGAATCGTAAATCTTTCCAGCGGATTAGGTTCCTTAACTTTGAATTCAGACCCAACGTCGGAATTTTATAATGTGAATTCGCTCGCCTACAATAGTTCCAAAACGGCTGTAAATGCTTTAACTGTTTTCTTTGCTAAAGAATTAAGAGATACTCCTATTAAAATCAACTCGGTTTGCCCTGGATTTACAGCTACCGATTTAAATGGTAATAGTGGCTATCGCACAGTCGAACAAGCAGCTTCCAGTGTAGTTAAGCTTGCCACAATCAATAATGATGGTCCAACTGGTAGCTTTTTTGATGAAAATGGAGTTGTGCCTTGGTAAAAACACAGGGAATAAGTTAGCTTTAATATCCAAAAATTCAGATATAAATATTTCTAATACATCATCTTATCCGTACCATTTTACCCGGGCAGTTTCTGAGTATTCCGTAAAGCTATTTGGAGAAAGGTATCCTTTTGTTTGATCATACCAGCGGTTGCGCATATACTGAAGACCTGTTACCCCGTCCCACTCTCCAGAGTAGCGGAATAGATTCTCTGTGTAGTCAACGGCTATAAGGACTTGTTCATGTCCACTATCGGCAATAGGGTCAAATTCTTGTGCCTGACCAACTAATACTTTATTTTCTTCTGACACTAGTCCCTAATTTTTTCTAAAGTAGCGCTTCCCATCTCCTGTAGGCATAATAACCTTCTACTCCCTATCCCGTCATTCTACCCGCAATATAGACTCTTCCGCCCATACAATATAGTCAAATCAGGCATCGAAAAGACGATATAACGATCAGCAAAACGATTTCTGAAAGCTGTCCGTTATCAAAGGTATGATTGGGAAACCGATAAGTTATCGGAATGGCATACTGTTCCTGCTGGCGGCATTGTCATAATCGAAGGAGTATATTCCATCCGGAAGGAACTAGAAGACAAATATGACTTCAAAGTTTGGGTTGATTGTCCACGAAAAATTAGGCTTTCAAGAGGTCTTGAAAGAGACGGAGACTGTACTCGTGGGATGGATTATAATCGCCCCCTTATAAATGCTACTTCCCTCCATTTTCTCACCCTCTATAAACAACAAAAAAAACCCTTGCTACGCAAGGGTTTTTGAGGAAATGGGCCCTGAGGGACTCGAACCCCCGACCAATCGGTTATGAGCCGACCGCTCTAACCAACTGAGCTAAGGGCCCTCAAAAAAATTTGTATATTCACGTTACACATTCATAACAGCAACGTTAATTAATATACAACATTTTCTTGTGTTTCGTCAATAGTCTTTCGAAAATTTTCTTTTATAAAATTATTTTTGTGGACTTACGGAATAAATCGGACACCATAACGACCTTTGCGCGAGCGGTACACCTCCACTGCGCGGGGATCATTGTAGCCATACATCCAGCCGTCGTGCTCCAACCTTTTTGCCAGACATCCTGCCTGAAATTTAGTCGTGTACAGTCTGCCATAGTAAATCCAATACATCCGAGCTCCCTCTTTTCACATGATGGTAGGAGTTAGTGTAACCGGATCGAATTCGATTTACACGGCCCGAGCCATAACAATCTACAATAGTTAGCAACGAGTACGAATCGTTCTAATCATTAGCTCTGTTGTCCCCTATAGCCCATCTTATTTGCCAAAGGAAGCCGGGTCCTGACGCCAAGAACGCAGCAGTTCCATCTCTTCTTCCTGAATGGTTCCTTCACGCAAGGCAACATTCATCAGAGCTGTATAATTGGACAAGCTTTGCAGCTCCACACCTGCTTCTTCAAAAGCTTGAGTCGCTTTGTCTAGCTGGTAGCTGAAAATAGCTAGTACCGCTAACGGCTGAGCGCCTGCTTGTGCTACAGCCTGCGCTGCTTTAATGGAGCTGCCTCCTGTAGAAATGAGATCCTCGATGACCATAACCTTTTGTCCTGCGCTGATGCGGCCTTCAATTTGGTTCTCTTTCCCATGTCCTTTGGCTTTGTCCCTTACATAGGCCATTGGCAGATTTAGCTTTTGCGCCACCCAGGCCGCATGAGGAATACCTGCTGTAGCTGTCCCTGCAATGACTTCGGTTTCGGGATATTGCTCACGAATGAGGGCAGCAAAGGAGTCTGCGATCAGCTCGCGCACCTCCGGATAGGACATGGTCAGGCGATTGTCGCAGTAGATTGGCGATTTAATGCCGGATGTCCATGTAAAAGGCTGTTGTGGGCGCAATGCCACCGCCTGAATACGTAACAGATGGGATGCAATTTGCTCGGGTATACTATTCAATGTAGTCATACTTGTATCATCTCCTTAATAATGTGTTCCGCTGCGGCGCGTGGGTCTACTGCTGCGGTGATAGGACGTCCAACGACAATGTAGCTGCTGCCCTGGGCAATGGCTTGCCCAGGTGTAAGCACACGCGATTGATCGCCTGTAGCACTACCTGCCGGGCGTATGCCAGGGGTTATCGTCTTAAATTCTGATCCACATACAGCACGAATGGCAGGCACTTCCAAAGGGGATGCTACCACACCATCCAGTCCCGCCTCACGGGTCAGTTGTGCGTAACGAACCACTGCATCCTGTACCGTACCAGGAATACCTAACTCCTTATTCATGGTCGTCTGATCCGTGCTGGTCAGCTGTGTGACTGCAATAATGAGCGGCATGGAAAGCGAGCTGTCTGCCGAAATAGCTGCTTCTGCACCAGCTTTAGCGGCTGACATCATATTAACGCCCCCAGCAGCATGTACGTTGAACATATCCACACCTAGGCGGGTAATGCTCTCTGCCCCTCCCCGCACCGTGTTAGGGATATCATGCATTTTCAAATCCAGAAATACGGAGTATCCTCTGGACTTTAGCTGTTCTACAAAAGCTGGTCCTGCACTATAAAACAGTTGCATACCTACTTTTATATAACAGGGAATCCCCTCTAGCTGACGAATTAACTGCTCAGCCTGTTGTGCATTGGGATAATCTAACGCAACCATCAGCCGTCCTGCCATCTGCTGAATTGCTCCATTCACCGTTCTACATCCCCTTTTCACGTCAATTCGGGTACATTTGCCCGTGATAAAGGACATCCGTCAGCCGAAGCTGATGAATGTCCTTCCCTGTGCTACTTATTTCCTCACATCTATTCATAACGCATTAGTTGCTCAGGACTGGCATGGATTCGGATGTGAAATTGATCGTTTCCAGCATTCTTAGCAAAGCGCGTACTGTATCCAGTGAGGTCATGCAGACAATGCCATTCTCAACTGCTTCGCGGCGGATACGGAATCCATCACGCTCTGGCGTTTTGCCTTTGGTCAGCGTATTGAAGACAAAGTTGGCTTCACCCGTACGGATCATATCCAGGATATTCGGGTTCCCTTCGCTCAGCTTGTTGATCGTGTTCACCGGAATATTGGCCTGCTTCATAGCAGCCGCCGTTCCACCTGTTGCAATAATTTTATAGCCCAGTCTGTAAAAGCCCTGCATCAACTCGACAGCTTCTTCTTTGTCCTTATCTGCCACTGTAATGATGATTGCTCCAGTGGATGGAATTTTCATGCCAGCCCCCACAAGTCCTTTGTACAGTGCTTTGGCATACTGAATATCGCGTCCCATGACTTCACCTGTCGATTTCATTTCTGGACCCAGCGTTGGCTCTACACGGCGCAGTTTGGCAAAGGAGAATACCGGAACCTTAACCGAGACATAATTACTTTCAGGCCATAGACCTTCTGAATAACCTGCATCTTTAAGCTTACCGCCCAAAATAGCCTGTGTGGCCAGATTCGCCATCGGGATATTTGTTACTTTACTCAAGAAAGGAACCGTCCGCGAGGAACGAGGATTAACCTCGATCACGTACACCTGGTCTTGATGAATGACAAACTGGATATTTACCAGACCGATCGTTTTTAATTCTTTGGCGATGCTGATTGTAATTTCCACAATTTTTTGTTTCAGCTCGGCGGACAAGTGCTGTGGTGGATACACCGCGATCGAGTCACCTGAGTGAACCCCGGCCCGTTCTACATGCTCCATAATGCCTGGTACCAGTACTGTCTCGCCGTCGCAGATGGCGTCGACCTCAACTTCTTTACCCAACATATAACGGTCGATGAGCACCGGATGCTCTGGATTGATTTTAACCGCTTCTTCCATGTACCGCAGCAATTCCGTATCTGAGTACACGATTTCCATAGCGCGCCCGCCCAGAACGTAGGATGGACGTACCAGGACCGGATAGCCTAGCGCCTGTGCGGTTCCTACTGCTTCATCTACCGATGTGACCGTGTTGCCTTTAGGCTGTGCGATAGCCAGACGAGACAAAAGTTGCTCGAACTTTTTCCGGTCTTCCGCTTCATCGATACTTTCCAGACTTGTGCCCAAAATATTCACGCCTGCCGCACTCAGCGGAGCTGCGAGATTAATGGCCGTTTGACCACCGAACTGGACGATAACCCCAATCGGTTTTTCCTGCTCGATGACATTCATTACATCTTCGAAGAAGAGCGGTTCAAAGTAGAGGCGATCGGATGTGTTAAAGTCCGTAGATACCGTCTCCGGGTTGTTATTGATAATCACTGCTTCGTAGCCCGCTTTTTGAATAGCCCATACCGCATGTACGGTGGAGTAATCAAATTCAATCCCTTGCCCGATCCGAATCGGTCCAGAGCCGAGTACGATAACTTTCTCTTTGCTAGATGGAATCACTTCATTTTCCACCTCGTAAGAGGAGTAGTAGTACGGAGTTGTGGCTTCAAACTCGGCTGCGCACGTATCTACCATTTTGTAGACCGGACGCAGGTTTTGAGCTAGACGGAATTCACGTACCTCACGCTCGGTTGTCATACTGTCGTTTTGGCCCATACTGCGAATCTCGGCGATAGAGCGGTCGGTAAAACCTTTACGTTTGGCCTGATAGAGTGTTTCGTAGGTGAGCTCAGATTCTCCAGCGATGATGGCTTCGAACTTGACGATTCCCTCTACCTTATCGAGGAACCACCAGTCAATTTTCGTCAAATCTTGAATCTCCTGCTGCTGCCAGCCGCGACGGAACGCCTCGGCTACCAAGAACAACCGCTCATCATCTGCTTTAATCAGGCGATCCTTGAGCACATCATCAGACAGCTGTTCGGCTCCCTTAAGATGCAGACGGTGTACACCGATTTCCAACGACCGTACCGCTTTATGGATGGACTCTTCGAATGTGCGTCCGATGGCCATGACTTCACCCGTTGCTTTCATTTGCGTGCCCAGCTTGCGGTTGGCAGAAATGAATTTGTCAAATGGCCAGCGTGGTATTTTGCTCACGATGTAATCCAGTGTTGGCTCAAAGCAAGCATACGTTTGTCCCGTTACCGGATTCACAATTTCATCCAACGTGTAGCCCAGTGCAATTTTGGCAGCCATTTTAGCAATTGGATATCCGGTTGCCTTGGAAGCCAGCGCCGAGGAGCGACTTACGCGCGGGTTTACTTCAATTACATAGTATTGATAGCTGTGCGGATCAAGCGCAAACTGTACATTACAGCCGCCTTCGATATTGAGGGCCCGGATAATTTTCAGAGAAGCGGAACGCAGCATCTGGTATTCGCGATCTGACAGCGTCTGACTCGGAGCTACGACGATACTGTCGCCAGTATGCACGCCGACTGGATCAAAGTTCTCCATATTACAGACAACGATGCAGTTATCATTGCCGTCACGCATGACCTCATATTCGACTTCCTTCATACCTGCAATACTCTTCTCCACCAAACATTGTCCGATTGGACTGTATCTCAACCCAGAGCTGACGGTTTCACGCAGTTCTTCTTCTGTGGAGCAGATACCACCGCCTGTTCCCCCTAGCGTATAAGCCGGGCGAACGATAATTGGATAACCGATTTCGTTAGCAAATTCTAATGATTCTTCCAAGGTTGTTACAATTACACTCTCCGGTACAGGTTGTTCCAACTCGCGCATCAAATCACGGAACAGATCACGATCTTCGGCTTTTTCTATCGAATTCAGTTGAGTTCCCAGTAGCTTGACGTTTTCACGCTCCAGCACTCCGGCGCGAGCCAGTTCCACTGCCATATTCAGACCTGTCTGTCCTCCCAGCGTAGGAAGCAGCCCATCTGGACGCTCTTGACGGATAATCTGTGTTACAAAATCAAGTGTAATCGGCTCGATGTATACTTTGTCTGCCATGTTGGTGTCTGTCATGATGGTTGCCGGATTACTGTTGATCAGTACTACCTCGACGCCTTCTTCTTTGAGCGCTTGACAAGCTTGTGTACCAGCGTAATCAAATTCTGCTGCCTGACCAATGACGATAGGACCGGAACCGATCACAAGTATTTTTTTAAGTTCTGTATTTTTCGGCATATTAGCGCTCTCCTCTCACTGCGGCGGCGATAGCAGCCTGACGCGGTTGCTTTGGATGATTTCTTTTGTGCTCACGGATCATGTCCAGAAAGCGGTCAAACAGGTAGCCATTATCGTAAGGTCCTGGTGCAGCCTCTGGATGATATTGCACCGAAAACGCGGGATACTTGGTATGTTTAAGACCTTCAATCGTTTTATCGTTGTTATTAATATGCGTCACTTCAAGCTCAGTACCTTGGATCGAATCCTCATTCACCGTGTAGCCGTGATTTTGTGATGTGATAAAGCAGCGTCCGCTCTCCAGTTCTTTCACCGGATGGTTACCACCGCGATGTCCGAATTTCAGCTTTTCCGTATCCGCTCCCGAAGCTAAAGCGAACAACTGGTGTCCCAAGCAAATTCCAAAAATCGGATATTCCCCTAACAGTTCAGCTACCGTACGAACGGCATGGGGTACGTCTTTTGGATCTCCAGGGCCGTTAGACAGCTGGATACCGTCTGGGTCCAAGCGACGAATTTCCTCAGCCGTCGTATCATGTGGAACGACAACTACATCGCAGTCCCGTTTGTTCAGTTCGCGCAAAATGCCGCTTTTGGCACCGTAGTCAATCAATACGATCCGCTCTCCGTTGCCAGGACTGCTGTACGGATGAGGTGTGGAAGTCATAGGAACCTGATTGCGCAGTTCTTCAATGGTCAAGTCAGACATCATTTCTTTCAGTTCTTCCAGCGGCTGGGAACCAGTCGTCAAAATGCCCTTCATCGTGCCGTGATGGCGAATAATCCGGGTAAGCATGCGGGTGTCGATGTCGCTAATGCCAATGATGCCATATTCCTTCAGCAAATCGCCCACGCTGTATTGAGCACGCCAGTTACTTGGCGCCGGCTCGTAATGTCGAACAGCAAAGCCATGGACATAAGGCCGTACCGATTCAAAGTCATCCCGAGTAATTCCGTAATTGCCAATCAGCGGGTAAGTCATCGTTACGATTTGTCCGCAGTAAGAGGGATCAGTCAGCACCTCTTGATAGCCTGTAATCCCTGTGTTGAAAACGACCTCGCCTGTTTTATCACCTTCCGCACCAAATGATGTGCCTGTAAACAGCGTGCCGTCCTGAAGTAACAATCTTGCCTGCATCCCGTCTCACTCCTCTATATTGTTTCCTGCTATAAGGTTCTATTTTTTTAGTGGTTTCTATTTATTTTGCTTCGTCAGCAGACCATACCAGTTTGCCATCTACCCAAGTTTTCACAGGCCAACCTTTGAGCTTCCAGCCTGTAAAAGGAGTGTTGCGTCCTTTGCTGACAAACGTTTGCGGATCAACTGCCTGCTCCTGCTCCAGATCAATCATAGTCAGGTCGGCTGGAGCTCCTTCTTCCAGGCGTCCCGTATCCAGGCGGAAGACACGCGCTGGATCAGCAGTCATACGACGCACCAGAAAGTCCAGCGTCCACTGTCCGGTAGCTACGAATTTCGTGTACAACAGCGGGAAGGCCGTCTCAAATCCAACGATCCCGAATGGCGCCAGCTCCATCCCTCTTGCCTTCTCTTCCTCACTGTGCGCTGCATGGTCGGTTACGACGATGTCAATCGTACCGTCTTCCAGTCCCTCGATGCATGCCTGCACATCACGTGGGGAGCGGAGCGGAGGATTCATTTTCCAATTCGCATCCAGCCCAGGGATGTCCTCATCTGACAATACCAAGTGGTGAGGGCATACCTCAGCCGTTACCTTGATACCAAAAGATTTCGCGTGGCGGATTAACCGCACTGACTGCTCTGTGCTGACATGGCATACATGATAGTGTGCCCCGGTTGCCTCGGATAACAAAATGTCTCGTCCGACATGAATGGCTTCGGATTCGTTTGGAATGCCTTTAAGTCCGTGGCGCTTGGCAAATTCGCCGTCCGTCACTGCCGCTCCTTCAACAAGCGTGTTATCTTCACAGTGTGCAATAACCGGCATATCCAGTGCCTTGGCCCGCGCCATGGCGTCCTTCATCATTTGCGCGCTTTGCACCCCGACACCATCGTCAGTAAAGCCGATTGCACCTGCTGCTTTGAGCGCTTCAAAATCTGTCAGCTCACGACCCAGTTCGTTTTTCGTAATGGCTGCGTAAGGAAGAACCTTGGCAAGCCCGGCTTCCTGTCCCTTTTTCAATACCAGCTGGACTGTGTCCACATTGTCAGTCACTGGACGTGTGTTTGGCATGCAGGCAATCGTCGTAAATCCACCTTTCACCGCTGCACGGCTGCCCGTTTCAATCGTTTCTTTATATTCAAAGCCAGGTTCTCTCAGATGCACATGCATGTCGATTAAACCGGGAATGACCAGTTTTCCCTGGGCGTCGATTTTTTCAACTTCGCGCTCCTGCCCAGATGCCCCTTCTTCTATAAGTAGGCTGACTCCAGCATCTGCATTTGCGATAGCCAAAATCTTTCCGTCGGCGATTAGGATGGATTTCAATTCAGCCTCGCCCTGCTCGTTCAATACGCTTGCATTCATTATTAATTGTTTCATCTGAAATATTCCTCCGCTCAGTTTTCTGCAACTTTTCCTACGATCCTACTGACAGCTTCTACAGCTTCATTGCCCGTTCCATAACCGCCATGCGGATCGGAACCCCGTTTGCCATTTGTGGAAAAATTCGTGATTGTTCGCTTTCCACAACCGCACTATCAATTTCCACGTTCCGATTCACTGGAGCTGGATGCATGATAATTGTTCCGGGCTTCAGGTTCGCTGCTCTTTTCTCTGTCAAACCGTACTGCTCTCGGTACTCATCCGCTGAGCGCAACATCCCTTCGGCATGCCGTTCCAGCTGTACCCGAAGCATCATGACCACGTCCGCCTGTAGTGCCTCTTGCATCGGAACATAAGGCGCGTACGCCGCAAGATCAGGTGCTTGCATATTATCAGGAGCGCAGAAGCTAACCTTGGCTCCAAATTTTTGCAAGGCCCACAGATTCGAGCGAGCGACACGGCTGTGCAGAATGTCTCCTATGATGGATACTCTCAAGCCTTTAAGCTCACCGAAAGTTTTTCGCATGGTGTACAGGTCCAGCAGAGCCTGCGTTGGATGCTCATTGTTGCCGTCCCCTGCATTAACCAGTGGAACACTGACCTTCTCAGCGAGCTCTTGCAGCACCCCGGCTGGCTTTAACCGGATGACTCCTGCATCAATGCCCATGGATTCGAGCGTACGTACTGTATCGTAAATGGACTCCCCTTTTTCCACACTGGAAGCCGCAGCGGAAAAGTTCAAAACCTGAGCGCCCAGCCGCTTCTCTGCCATTTCAAAAGAAAAGCGGGTGCGAGTGCTGTTTTCAAAAAACATGTTGGCTGCAAAGCGTGATTGCAGTACTGGAACCAGTTTTTCTGGTTGAGATTCCCAATAATGAGCGCGATCCAGAATGGACTCGATTTCATTTCGGCTAAGTTCCTTTAACCCGAGCAGGCTACGTTCTTTAAGTTGACTGGCTGTTGTGATCATAGCTGTTCCCCCCGGTTCTGAATGATTGTCACTTCGTCCTTACCGTCCGTCTCTTGAAGGGCTACTACGATTTCCTCAGATTTGGAGGTCGGGATGTTCTTGCCGATGTAATCCGGACGAATCGGAAGCTCACGGTGTCCGCGATCTGCTAGCACTGCCAGCTGAATCATTTGCGGTCGTCCGCAGTGCATCAATGCATCCATCGCCGCGCGGATGGTGCGGCCTGTGTACAGCACATCGTCAAAGAGAATGACTTTCTTATCATGAACCGATACGTCAGCAGGATTCATCAAAAGCTCTTTTCCATTTCCTTTAGCTTCGGCTACGCTGCTCCGGTCATCCCGGTAGGCTGTGACATCCAGCTCTCCCCATGGAATTGGTGCGCCTTCAATCTCAGCAATTTTTTCAGCCAGGCGTTGCGCCAGATGAACTCCGCGTGTTCGAATACCTACTAGCACACAATCGTCAATACCTTTGTTTTTCTCCAAAATTTCATGTGCAATCCGTGTCAATGCCCGACGAATCGCAATTTCATCCATCAGTACATGTGTTTCATGACTCATGCTTCCAGCCTCCTCAGGTGATGTTCCCTTCAGACCTGGTCCCGTGTTCGGATACAAAAAAGACTCCTTGCCCAAGTTTGGCAAGGAGTCTCGTGTGAACAGTCTTCCACTGTTCTCCGATCTCTCGGACACACTGAAGACATACCGCCGCAGCGGATGCACTGATCAGTGATCCATTCACGTTACCTTGCCAGCCTCACGGGACTGATTTAAAGGTGCTATTCAGGATTTCCTTTGTCCTGCTTCTCATAGTGTGAGATGGTTAGCCATCTCTTGGACAAAGTTCATCGCAACTACAAGAAGTATGACAGATTGAAAATCGTGTGTCAACACCCGTTCAACCGGAACCACCGGAAGCACTCTAATAATTATACAACTTCATTGTATAATTATCCATAGTTGTTTTTACCCATACCTTATCCCACAATAAAAAAACCGCCAATTAGGCGGTTTAACTTAATAATTTATTCAGGTTTGTGAATAGGAATGCAAATTGTCATTGTTTTAGCGACTACGCAGGGATGCTAAAACATCCTCCATATCAGGAGGGATCGGTCTGTTGAATTCCATGTACTCTCCAGTGGATGGATGCTTAAAGCCCAGTACCGCCGCATGCAGCGCCTGACCATCCATACGAACCCCTTTGCTGCGCCCATACATAGGGTCGCCAACCAATGGGTGTCCAATAAATTTCATGTGAACACGAATTTGGTGGGTGCGTCCTGTTTCCAATTGAAGTTCAAGCAGGGTATAATCCCCCAACCGTTCAATGACGAGAAAATGGGTGACTGCATGCTTGCTGTTACGTTCCGTCACTGTGAACAATTTGCGATCACCGGAATCGCGGCCAATCGGAGCATCTACCGTTCCTTGATCGTGGCTCAAATGACCGTGAACTAAGGCTATATATTTCCGAGTCACACTATGGTCCTTAAGCTGTGCTGCAAGTGATGCGTGAGCCTGATCATTTTTAGCCGCCATCAGCAGTCCTGATGTATCCTTATCAATACGGTGAACAATACCAGGACGTAATTCCCCGTTGATGCCGGAAAGATCGTGACAGTGGTACATCAGTGCGTTAACCAATGTTCCCGAAGAGTGTCCCGGTGCAGGATGCACGACCAGACCACGTTGCTTGTTAATAACAATAACGTCCGAGTCCTCGTAAACGACATCCAACGGAATATTTTCCGGTACAATATCTACACTTTCTGGCTCCGGTACCGATAATACAATACGATCTCCTTCAGCCAGCTTGTAGTTCGCCTTGATCGCCGTACCGTTCACCAGCACGCGACCATTTCCGATCCACATCTGTATCTGAGAACGAGACACTTCCTTCATTTCTTCGGCGATATATTTGTCTATACGCGTTTTGGCATCCCCGGAATCGGCTGTCCATTCTAGAGATTCACCCTCCAGTTCGTCCTCATAAGACAGACCTGCGGCTTCGCCGTTTTCATTCACTTCGCTCATGCTATGACTTCCCTTCAATGCTATCATTGCCATTTCCTTTTTCCCGACGCGATTCCAGCAATGTATCCAAAATAATCAGTGCTACACCGATGACAATCGCCGAATCTGCCACATTAAAAATGGGGAACGTATAGCTCCCAAAATTAAATTGTGCAAAATCAACTACTTCCCCTGAAATAGCTCGATCCAAAAAGTTACCGACTGCTCCCCCCAGCACCAAACTTAGCGCAACAGGAAGTAGCTTTTGTCCAGCCTTGACTGTTTTTCGCAGGTACCAGACGATACCAATCACCACTACAATTGTAATCACGATAAAAAGCCAACGTTGACCTTCCAAAATCCCAAAAGCAGCTCCACGATTTCGATGGGAGGTGATTAAAAAGAAGTTGCCGATGACTGGTATTTGTTCGTACAATTCCATCCGCGTAGCCACCAAATATTTGACTCCCTGATCAATCAAAAAAATAATTAGCGCAATACCAAAATAAATCACAGTCCTTCGTCACTCCGATCCGCTTATATCCGTTGTTGAACCCATTTATTGTAGCATAAGCATTCTCAGATCGTCCACGAATCCCGCAAGCTTCAAGTACAGATCATCCATAAAATGAACTCCTTCGCATTTGATTAGAATTTCCTATGTAAAAGAGGTCTTCCCGGTGCAAACTACATGGAGCATACTCGACACAACGCATGCGCATGTAAACCTAGAACAAGGAGAGGATTCCATGTCCCCATTGACGGAGCAACAATTGCAGGGCTTGCGTAACGAACTGCTGGAACGCAAAAAAGAAATTGAGCATCGTTTGCAAAACAACGACCATTACGGACTCGGCGATTCCCAACGCGACCAAACCGGCGAGCTTTCTCCTATTGATAACCACCCAGGAGACCTGGCTACCGAAACCTACGAGCGAGCCAAGGATATTTCCTTACTGGAACACGACGAATTCCAATTAGAACGCATCGAATCAGCTCTGATGGCCATGGAAAAGGGGACGTATGGCATTTGTGCCGCCAGCGGTAAACCCATTCCCTATGAGCGCCTACTGGCTGTTCCCTATACCATTTACTGTAAAGAGTACAGTCCCGAAACAGAAGTGTCTAACCGCCGCCCAGTAGAGGAAGAATTTCTCGCTCCCTCGTTCGGCAGAACGAGTCTGGATGAGCGTGATGATCAAAACGGCTTCGACGGTGAAGATGCTTGGCAGATCGTCGAAAATTGGGGTACCTCTAACACACCAGCCATGGCCGAAAGTGGAGAAATCCACAGTTATGATGATATGGAAATTGAAGCAGGCGATGATAATATGGGCTTCGTAGAGCCATACGAAAGCTTTATTGCTACTGACATTTATGGACAAAATGTATCTGTTATTCGCAGCTCCATTTATCAGCGTTATATCGAAGATGGCGAGGGCGAAGGTCTACTGGAGCCGGATACGCACGAAGACGAATCGTGAACTTCAAAGTGGAGATCGCTGCCTAATAGGTGGTAAGCTCCAATTGTCGCTGTACGATCCGTACAATATCAGCGATATAATCACCGATAATCGGCAAATTCAACGCTCCGAGCACTTGCAGCACATAAATAATGGTAGCGGCAAAAAAAGTAAAACCTAGCGCGATGCCGATTCCCCGGGAAACGCCTGATATTAGATTTAGCCAGAGTAATCGCCAAGGCTTATTCAGCAGCAAAGCGTAATCTGCAATACGTGTCCGTTCCATCTGCTCTGACACAGCACGTATCAGCTTTTCAACACGACTTAATTGCTCTGCCTGATTACCTGTTTTGCTTTTATCTGCGGCTACGGCAGCCCCTTCTCCGTTCACCCCTCGGAGACTCCTTCCCTGTCTACGCCTTGATCGTGCCGTCATATGCACAATCCCCCTTTCCCATGGCTGCCCTGAACGCAGCAAACGAGCCGAAGCACGTAACGGAGAAAACCCGTTTCCGATGCTTAGGCTCGTTTTTATATGCTGCCTGTTATTGTATTATGGGAAAGGGGGCTTGTAATTATTCCCCAATATGAACGCCGATGGTTTTACCGTTCACTTCCACATGTTCTGCCGGTTCGGCTTGACCAAATGTCACAGTAGTAACCAATACGTTCTCACGCAACACAGAGTCGAAGCTTTCGATGGCCAGACGCAGCTCATTATCTACATCCAACGTCAACGCCACATACTTTTCAATCGGCAGATCCAGTTTTTTACGATAATCCTGTACCGCACGAACCACTTCACGTACCCAGCCCTCTTGCTCCAGCTCCGGTGTAATGTCTGTGTTCAACGCTACCGTTAAGCCATAACCGGAAGCAGAAGCGAAGCCTTCTTTCGCTTTTTTCTCCACCAGCAATTCTTCGGCCGTAACTTGCAGTTCTTCACCTTCTGGAGAAGCGACGTTTAACACTCCTTTTTCTACAACAGAACGGGTATCCTCAGCAGACATTCCTTTGAAAAAGTTTTGTAGGAAACCGACATTTTTGCCGTATTTCTTGCCTGCTACTTTCAAATTCAGTTTCAGTGTAAAATCTACAAAGCCGCTATCGTCCGTCTCCACATGAATATGCTTCACGTTAATCTCATCTTTGATGATTTCCTCATAGCCACTCAGTTCAAAGTCCTGATCCATGGACAGAATCAACTCGGACAACGGTTGACGCGTTTTCAAACCCGTTTCGTTGCGGACGTTACGCGCCAATTCGACGACACGGCGTGCCGTTTCCATATCTCGTTCCAGTTCCAGATCGATCAAGGATTCATTGGCAGTCGGATAATCATCCAGATGAACACTTTCCCCGTTGCTTAGGTTGAGGTAAATATCCTCTGCAAGCAGTGGTGTAAACGGCGCAAGCAGTTTGGCAGTCGTTAACAGCACTTCGGTCAGTGTACGGTATGCATCCAGCTTATCTTCTGTAAGACCATTGCCCCAGAATCGGTCGCGTGAACGACGGATATACCAGTTGCTCAGCTCATCCACAAACGACTCAATCGCTTTGGATGAGTTCAGGAAGTCATTTACAGCCAGCGCTTTGTCCACTACCAAAATCAGGCTGTTCAGACGGGACAAAATCCAACGATCCAACTTATGAGCCGATGGTTTGAACGGATGCTGTGCCGGATCAAATCCGTCGATATCCGCATACAAGGTCAGAAAAGCATGTGTATTGACAAGCGTATCCACCAGCTTCGATTTAGCCTCACCTACAATGCCTTTGGAAAAACGTTTGCTATTCCATGGTGCACTATCTGACAGCAATGCCCAGCGGAAAGCATCTGTACCATACTCGTCAATCACTTCCCACGGATCAATAACATTACCCTTGGATTTGGACATTTTCTGCCCCTGCTCATCCAGTACATGGCCTGTCGCCATGACAGCTTTATAAGGAGCTTTGCCAGTCAGCATAGTCGAAACCGCAAGCAAGCTATAGAACCAGCCACGAGTCTGGTCAATCCCTTCACAGATCATATCTGCCGGAAATTGCTGCTCGAACGTTTCATTATTTTCAAAAGGATAATGATGCTGCGCAAACGGCATGGAGCCACTATCGAACCATACGTCGATTACTTCCGGTGTACGAGTCATTTCGTATTTACCGCATTGACTACGAACCTTAATATCATCTACATATGGTTTGTGCAGCTCGATGTCCGCAGGTACATCGCCAATCGCACGTTCCCTCAATTCAGCAATACTATGTGGAGCGAACTGTTCTCCAGTTTCTTCACAAACCCAGATGTTTAGCGGTGTACCCCAATAGCGATCACGACTGATGTTCCAATCCACCAGTTCCTCCAAAAACTTGCCAAAACGTCCTTCACGTATATGCCCCGGGTACCATTCGACTTCGCTGTTGTTGGCAATCAATTGATCCTTGATCGCAGTTGTTTTGATAAACCAGCTGTCCATAGCATAGTACAATAATGGAGTATCGCAGCGCCAGCAGAACGGATAGCTATGCTCGTATTTTTCCTTGCTGTACAGCAAACCTTTTTCGGACAGCATTTTAACAATATCCACATCACAGTCTTTCACAAAACGGCCTGCAAAATCAGTGATTTCCTCTACATAGTTACCTTGAAGATCCACTACGTTGATGAATTCAACACCATTTTCACGGCATACCCGGTAATCATCCTCACCATGCGCCGGAGCCATATGAACGATACCTGTACCGCTGGAGTCTGTTACGAACTTCGCACCCAGAATCTGATTACCCTTCTCAACCTGAAAATACGTAAATGGCGGGATATACGTTTGGCCAACCAGTTCTGAACCGGATAGCGTGCCAATCACTTCATGATCGCCTTTAATTACATCCTCAACCAGATTTTTAGCAACGATGTATACACCGTCTTCCTGCTTCACACGTGCATATTCCAGTTCAGGGTTGACAGCGAGCGCCACGTGACTCGGCAAGGTCCAAGGCGTTGTCGTCCAAGCCAGTACATATTCACCACTGCTATGCAGCTTGAATTTAGCCGTGGCGCTCAGATCCTTCACATCTTTGTAGCCCTGCGCTACTTCATGAGAACTTAGCGTCGTTTGACAATCCGGGCAATATGGACTCACACGATGACCACGATACAGCAGATCTTTTTCATGAATCGTCGCCAAAATGTTCCATACGCTCTCGATATAGTTATTATCCAATGTAATGTACGGGTTATCGAGGTCTGTCCAGTATCCGATCGCTTCGGTTAAATCACGCCATTGTTGCTCATACTCAAACACGCTCGCCTTACATTTTTTAATAAACTTTTCAACGCCGTATTCTTCAATTTCAGGTTTGTGGGAGATTCCCAGCTGCTTTTGTACACCCAATTCCACCGGCAAGCCATGCGTGTCCCAGCCTGCCTTACGTACGACGCGGTATCCCTTCATTGTCTGATAGCGACCGACGAAATCCTTAATTACACGGCCCAGCACGTGACCAATATGCGGTTTACCGTTAGCTGTTGGTGGGCCTTCATAAAACACAAAATTTGGCTTTCCTTCACGATTTGTGATGGATTTACGGAATGTGTCCTCCTGCTTCCATTTGCTCAGGATGCGTAGGTCACGAGACCGTGCTTTTTCTTTAACATCCACTCTGTTCATACCGTCATACTCCCTCTCTACTCATCATTGATTTCTCTAGCATTTCCTAAAAAAAGCAACAAAAAAAGCCCCATCCCTGTAAAGGGACGAGACTGTGCTCGCGTTACCACCCTGATTCCGTAAAAACAGACCATTAAAAATACAGTCTCATCACGGCTCTCTGAGCCCCACTCAACTACAGCAGGGCGCCATTATAACGCATGGCAAACGGTGATTGCTTACACACGCCATAAATCTTAAGCGCTTCAGCTCACTTCTCCGGGAGGATCTTCGGTCATGTTCTGAACGTTGGCTTGCACCGGAAGGCCAACTCTCTGAGGGACAAATCATGACGTACTCGTTCCCATCAACGAATTAAACATGTTAAATTCATCGAAATCAGCAACATCGTTGCCTTGAATAACAATCATCAGCCTACAGACGGATAATCATTGAATTCAGTATAGTATTTACAGTTATAGCCTGTTTAAAGATAAAAGTCAACCCTAACAAAGCCTAATAAAAGCTTGTCAGAAATGAAATTAGTAAATTTCTTTCATCTCACGCTCGCGCTCCAGTACTTCGCGTTCCCGGTTTTCAAGTGCTTCCCAGCCGTCTTGGCTTAACAAGTCAAGCTGTGCTTCCACCAGTGTACGAAACCGTGCTCGGTAAATCGATGCCTGCTTCTTCAGTTCTTCAACCTCCAACGCGATCTTGCGGGATTTGGACAATGCTTCGTTCACAATACGGTCCGCATTTTTTTCCGCTTCCTTCACGATCAGTTGGGATTCTTTCTTGGCGTTGTTACGAACTTCATCTGCGGCTTCCTGCGCTACGATAATCGTCTTACTCAGCGTATCCTCAATCGTCGCGAAATGATCGAGCTTCTCCTGTACGTTTAACAACTCGGTGCTCAGTTCTTTATTTTCACGAATAACGCCCTCGTAATCTTTGATCACCTGATCCAAAAATTCATTAACCTGATCCTCATCATAACCGCGAAGCCGGCGGGCAAATTCCTTGTTATGTATATCCAATGGCGTTAATGGCATGCCGTCCACCTCCTATAAGATTGACAAAAAATACATTTTCCGCGTCACGACGCTCACTATCATCTATCGGTCATCATACCCCGTTTTGTGAATACTGTACAGAGCAAAATCGTTCCAGTTCTTCGCTATAGCTTAATTCTTTCGACAGAAAGCTCGTGATTCCTGCCTACTGCTATACAAACTTACCAATTTTGACACGGAATCTTCCCTTTTTTGTCATCCCGTCTGTTTCAAGCACTTTGAAACGCCCAAAACCCTGCATGGAAATAACGTCCCCCGCTTTAAGTGGAGTAGATGGATTCTCCTCCACCTTCCAATTTACCCGGCACCGTCCCGCCCGAATCGGTGTTAATATTTTACTGCGGCTTAGCTTGTACACATCGCTGGCAATACCGTCCAAGCGCAAAGAAGCGACCGTCAGATCTAGCGCCTCTAATGCAACTTCCTTCGTTCGCAGACTCGCTACAGGCAATAGTTCTGTCCATACATGAACACGATGTACCTGCTGCAAATGCATCGTCATAAAACCACCGATCTCTGAAGCTACCAATACATGGCACCCATCATCCAGTACATGAATGTCCCCGATTTTCCCACGTTTGATTCCAAGTCCCAGTAGGGCACCTAGATAATCACCGTGCTCAAGGGTACCTATTTTATGATCGTCAGATGTGATGGAAAGGACCTGAATCCCCATCTCCTCACCGTCCAAATACGAATAATCGGGCGCAATAAGCGCCCGCTTTCGTTCCGAAGCGATATATCCGCCATCTACCCTAATCGTGACCTTGTCTTCCTTCGAAGCAAGTGTCTCCAATATGTACTGTTGGCGCGGGTCCAAAAAATCAGTCAGCTTCTGCTCATGATAAGCTCCCGCATGACTGATCCATTCGGAAGCGCGATCCACATAGTCCCGTTCATCCGGGTGAAAATGCTCATAAATCTCAGTTCGCATAACTCCTCCTAGACGAAATTACCAATTAAAGAAATCAAGCCGTACGACGCAAAACGCAGAGCAATCAGCGCAACGATGGGTGAAATATCAATCATCCCGAAGATTGGCGGTATAAACCTGCGAAAAGGAGACAAATACGGCTCCACAAACTTGGCAAGTAAATCACCAATTACACTCTCTCTGGCATTAGGAAGCCATGACAGCAGAACATATGCAATGATCATGTACGAATAAATCTGAAATAGCCAGTAAATTACCTCGATCAAGAAAAGTTCACCTCATTCTGTTAAGTTCTTGTTCAGTGTCAGCCAGTATTTCTGTAATAGAGCCTTGAATCTCAACCGTATCTGGTGTACACAGAAAAATATTATTCCCGACCTTGGAAATACCACCACCCAGTGCATACACAGTACCACTCAAAAAATCAATAATGCGCAGCGCCTGATCCTTGCGAATTCGTTGCAAATTAACTACGACGGTGCGATGGGAACGGATATGGTCGGCAATTTCCTGTGCTTCATCATAAGAACGCGGCTCATACAGGACAACTTTCACATTTTTCTGTGAATGGATGCTGACAACATTAGTGCCCTTCTGGTTCTTACGTTTATCAAAGCTTGGGGTTTCAATTTCTTGATCTTCCGGCGTATTCATAACCTCTCGCTCTATAACTTCCTCTTCTTCCTGAAGCCCCAGAAAGTTCATGAACTTATTCATTACGCCCAATGGAAATCCTCCTCTCGTCCGACCAGTACGGAACCAAGCCGCAGCCAGGTCGCTCCCTCTTCAACTGCCACTTCAAAATCATTGGACATCCCCATTGACAAGTGAACGATGGGTTCTCTGGTCAAGGCTTGTCCATTTAACGTATCCCGTAATTCACGCAATCCCCGAAACACAGGCCGAGTTTTTTCCGGGTCTTCTTCATGAGGAGCCATCGTCATCAAGCCAATCACGTCCACATGCTCCAACTCGCGAATTTGTTCCAAGAAGGGGGCAACCGCCTCAGAGGACAAGCCATATTTGGACATTTCTCCAGAAATATTGACTTGCACAAAAGCTTTAACTCGCAATCCCAGAGCGGCTGCTTTCTTGTCCAATTCCTGAGCGAGCGATAAGCGGTCAAGCGAATGTATAAATTTAAATTTTCCAATCACATCTTTAACCTTATTCGTTTGGAGATGACCAATAAAATGCCACGTTCCCCGGTCACCCAACTTGCTCCATTTATCCGCAGCATCCTGCCAGCGATTTTCGCCCACATGCTCCAAGTTGCTATCCAATACTGATGTCATTGTCGCTGCCGAAACATATTTCGTGACAGCGATCACATTAACTTCATCACGCGAACGCCCGCTACGGGCACATGCCGCTTCTACACGGGCATTCACTTCTTTAATTCGTTCCTCCAAAGACACGGGAGGACTCACCTCTCTTCCAGACCAATCCAACTCGCCATTCTTCCTGTGACGCCGCCTTCTTTGCGATATGAAAAAAACAAATCGCTACGGCTACTCGTGCATAAGGTAGTACATTCGATATGGCTCGGCAATATTCCTGCTTTCATCATAATGTGTCGATTGCATTGTTTCAAGTCAAGTAGTGTTTTTCCGTCGGTTAAGGGGAAGTAAACAGAACCTTCCCATTTATCATTACCCGGGCAATCATGCTCCAAAACCTGAATTTGGCTCATCACGTACTCATCCACCTCATAGGATTCAGAACCAATAGAAGGACCGATAGCTGCTAGTATATCAGACGGCTGAGATCCATATTCGTTCTGCATGGTCTGTACCATTTTCAATGCAATTTCCGCAACGGTTCCCTTCCAGCCTGCATGCGCCAACCCAATCACACGGCGCACTGGATCACAAAAATATAATGGTACACAGTCTGCATAAAAGGACGTCAGCAAAATGCCAGGTACATTCGTCAAAAGTCCATCTGTGTCCTGAAAAGCGGATGCACGATCCATAAAGCCCCGCCCGCGATCAGCAGCCTTGACTACAGCAACATGATGACCATGAACCTGCTCACCACACGTCCATGCTTCAGCAGCAAAACCAAGCTGCTCAGCAATGAGCTGCCGATTACGAATGACTTTCTCGGGGTCATCCCCTACATGAAACGCACAGTTCAGACTAGCGTAGGGCACCTCACTGACACCGCCATGACGACCTGTAAAACCAGCTGTTAATCCCTGAACCTGTCGCTCCCAAGATTGAATATATAACAACTCCGGTACGGGACGCCCGCCATCTTGCATTGGCTTTGCCCCCGTAACCTCGGTATTCACTACAAATGATTCCATTCATTCTCACCTCTACTGCCCAGTGTACCAAAAAGCCGCCGCCGTGTCTTCACAACACACTAAAATACGTAGATCTGCAAGTTCAGAAGCCCCTTCGGTCACTCCGCTCTTGACGTTCGATATACAACTTTTCTTCCCCTTCACCCGGCGGCCCTTGCAATCCTTCCAGTCGTACAAGCACAACATCCGAACCAATTTTCACAATGTTGCGCCACGGAATGACCAACTCGCTTCCGCCTCCAAACCAGCCCATAAAACGACTGCTGCCTGGAACCACAATAGCTTCAATTTTCCCCTGCCGCACGTCAATCTCCAAATCACTGATTTGTCCGAGGCGTCGTCCATCTACAATGTTAATGACATCCTTGGTTTGAAACTCGGAAATTTTCATTGCTCTTACTGACGTTTCCGGTGCACTCACACGCATCACATCCTTTATTTCACTATATGAGCGGAAGAGCCCAAAAAATGTCCTGTAAACGCAAAAACGATCCGAGTAGGATCGCTTTTATCGCTGGATCATTCAAGCATTCATTTCATTAGGACTTTACATGTTTTTGCATTTGCTGTATAGCCGACTTCTCTAATCTTGAAACCTGGGCTTGAGAGATACCGATTTCGTCGGCAACCTCCATTTGCGTCTTTCCTTCATAAAAACGCATAGACAATATCATCTTTTCACGCTGGCCCAGGCGATGCATCGCTTCCCGCAGAGCGATTTCCTCAATCCATGAGACGTCTTTATTTCTGTCATCACTGATCTGATCCATCACATAGATTGGGTCGCCCCCGTCGTGATATATCGGCTCGAACAGCGAAACCGGATCCTGAATCGCATCCAACGCGAACACAACGTCTTCTTTAGGCACATTCAGTGCCTCTGAAATTTCAAAAATCGTTGGTTCTCGCGAGTTCAGATTCGTCAGACTGTCCCGCACCTGAAGCGCCTTATATGCAATATCCCGTAACGAACGAGACACACGGATCGGATTGTTATCCCGCAAATAACGGCGGATCTCTCCGATAATCATCGGCACCGCATAAGTGGAGAACTTTACGTTTTGCGAAAGGTCAAAATTATCAATCGCCTTCATTAGGCCGATACATCCTACCTGAAACAAATCGTCCACAAACTCTCCCCGATTGTTAAATCGTTGAATCACACTCAGGACGAGCCGGAGATTGCCGTTGACCAATTTTTCTCTGGCTGATCGTTCATTATTTTGCTGAAGTGATGTGAACAACTCGCGCATTTCTGCATTGGTTAATACCGGCAGTTTGGCGGTATCCACACCGCAAATTTCCACTTTGTTTCGGGTCATCGTGTCTTACCTCCCAAGGAGCAACATTAATGTACATTATCTCCTGAGGGCATTTTTTTATTCGCCGTTTCCATCGCTTCCGGATATACCCATGCATTATACCATTTTGTTAAATTCTTTTCGTAAGCGCTTTATAATTCGCTTTTCCAGACGCGAAATATACGATTGCGAGATACCCAACAGGTCAGCAACATCCTTCTGTGTCTTCTCCTCTCCGTCTTGTAAGCCGAAGCGCAGCTCCATAATCAAACGCTCTCGATCCGTCAATTTATCCAGTGCCTTATGCAATAATTTACGGTCCACCTGCTCCTCAATATTACGGTAAATGGTATCATTTTCCGTTCCCATCACATCAGAAAGCAACAACTCGTTACCATCCCAGTCAATATTGAGAGGCTCATCAAAAGAAACTTCCGTTCTCGTTTTACTATTGCGACGCAAATACATCAGAATCTCATTCTCAATGCATCGAGAGGCGTATGTGGCAAGTTTGATTTTCTTCTCTGGATCAAAAGTGTTAACCGCTTTGATTAGTCCAATAGCACCGATGGATACGAGATCCTCAATGTTGATGCCCGTATTCTCAAATTTACGGGCAATATATACGACTAACCGCAAATTTCTTTCGATTAGCATCGACCGTACTGCCGCATCTCCAGAAGAAAGTTTTCCCAGCAAATATTCTTCTTCGTCTCTCGTCAGCGGTGGGGGGAGCGCCTCGCTGCCGCCAATATAATAAATTTCTTCACTTTTCAGCCCAAATAAAAATAAAATACGATAATATTGCAATTGCAATGCTAACCTAATTCTCATCTTCAATTTCATCTGTTCCCGCATATCATTCTCCCCCTTTTAAAAATAGTGCTATTCCAGCTGTGCTCCGTCCATTTCACCATTGGATATTTCTCGTCGCCTTCAAACATCATTTTGTGTTTATGCTCCGTCATCCTGATTCTGTAAAACGCTCACCAATATGTGCATCTTGTTTCTGGTTGGTATCAGCACTGCCCTCTTCTTGTGCCGTCACATCCGGGTGGATGATGGCGCGATACTTACCCTCTGCCGACAATGTCCCCCCGTCCAAGCCAATCAACACTCGATGATGTACAAAATGAACCCCATTCATCACCACCTCTACCCGGTCTGGTTTAAGGGCGAGCATAAAGGAATGATTGCGGTTAATTCCACGATACGGGACGAGACGAACACGATCCTGCCAGCTAAACGGTTCGTCCCCCAGTTCCATCACCAGTTGGTCAGCATTACCCTCAGAACATTTTCGGAGCCAAGAGGCAGGCAAATGCGATTCCCACAAGGCCGCCTCCATGACCATCACCGGGGTTCGGGTCAAAGGATCATAGAGCTGATTACCTGTATCCAACAAGCCTGTACACTCAATATGATCCTGCCCAATCCATACCTGCACTTGTCCCAAAAACCCACTCATCCTTTCTGTGCGCTGCTTTGAGGACTGCACAATACGAAAGAAAAGCATCACTCCGCCAAATGCGCATAAAATAAACCAGAATGCGATTTTGAGTTCAAAGGACATTCCACCCGAAGCGGTGTACCAGATGCCGTTAAACAATTCCCCCGTATTTTGGAGAAAATAATGCATCCCCAAAATGCCACCTGCAGCTACAAAATTGATCATGTAAAAAGCACCCATTGTACGAAGATACTTTTGCATGCTGCCAAATCCAAAAGCCACCAGCAGCATTATGACCGATAATGCCAGTTTGATCAGGAACGTAAATAAAAAGGACAGTTCCGGCACAAACATCATGACCACATACATTGCGCCGATTCCAGCCGAAGTCATCAACCTCCACCACACTAGACGGATTTTTCTCATCCAAGCGGTGACCATCAGCAACACAGCATCAATGAACAAATTGGCCAAAAAAATCAAATCGATATAAACAACCAAGGCTTCACCCGCCCAGCGTTTGCAGGATAGGATTAAGTATAGTAGTCATGCTGTTCAAAGTCTGTCTAACGGTGGGGACGGTGACCGACTAATTTTGTCGGAAAGAGGAGAAGCGCCTGAACTGCAGGATACGGAAAACAGAAAGAAGCCCGCATCTCCAGGGAGAATGCGGGCAATCCGAATTGAAACTAGTTATCGTTATTATTATTGCGCGAACGGTTACGTAAGAATGTAGGAATGTCTAATTGGTCACTGCTTTGAGTGTTACCAAATGGACGCAAGTTAGGAGAGCCTTTTTCCGCCGATTCGGAAGTAGCCGGGTTGGTTGCCGGTTTACGTCCCGGTGCCGGTTGACTTGGCTTGCCTTCAAAGCCAGTGGCAATGACGGTAACCTTGATCTCTTCTTTCAACTCTTCGTCAATGATAGCACCGAAAATCATGTTTACTTCCGGATCGGAAGCCGATGTTACAATTTCAGCTGCCTCATTAACCTCATACAAGGACAGGTTGTTGCCGCCAGTGATGTTCATAATCACACCACGAGCACCTTCAATGGATGTCTCCAACAACGGGCTCATGATAGCCTTGCGTGCTGCTTCAGCCGCACGATTTTCACCAGTTGCTTCGCCAATCCCCATCAAAGCGGAGCCACGCTCCGTCATGATCGTCTTAACGTCAGCAAAGTCGAGGTTGATTAGACCCGGTACAGCGATCAAATCTGAAATACCTTGAACCGCCTGACGCAGAACATTGTCCGCTTCACGGAATGCTTCCAACATTGGGGTTTTCTTGTCCACAATTTCAAGCAAACGGTCATTCGGGATTACAATCAAAGTGTCTACTTTTTCTTTTAATCCTTCAATACCAAGTTCAGCTTGATTGGAACGCTTACGCCCTTCAAACGTGAATGGTCGGGTTACCACGCCTACAGTCAGCGCGCCGCATTCCTTGGCAATTTCAGCAATGACAGGAGCCGCTCCGGTTCCAGTACCGCCACCCATTCCCGCCGTTACGAATACCATATCCGCACCTTTGAGCGTATTCATAATGAGCTCACGCGACTCTTCAGCCGCTTTTTTACCCACATCGGGGTTAGCGCCGGCACCCAGACCGCGGGTCAGCTTATCCCCAATTTGAAGCTTATGCTCAGACTTTGCTAAATGAAGTGCCTGGGCATCTGTATTGACTGTAATGAACTCCACACCCTGAACACCATTTTCGATCATTCGGTTAACCGCATTGCTGCCGCCGCCTCCGACGCCGATCACTTTAATTTGAGCCAAGCTCTCCATTTCAAAATCAAATTCCAACATACTATTCCATCTCCCCCTCAATGTGCATGGATGGCCCGTCCATGATTGGCATAATTAGCAATGAACGTTATATAAATTCACTGAACATATTTTTTAAGCGTTCAATCAACCCCTGCTTTTGCTCGCCTTCCGCAGCGGGACTACTGCTTTTGGTTCGGTTAGTCGGCTTCTTGGTACTTCCGCCACTGTTGCTAACGCTAGTCGATCTTCCGCGATAGTAACGAATAGCATTATGCAAGATTCCAACTCCGCTCGTGTAGCCCGGATCCCTTACACCGATAAAATCAGGTACGGCGATCCTTACGGAAGCGGCCAGTTCGCTTTGTGCCACCTGAAGTACACCAGGCATGGAGACGGTGCCTCCGGTAAGTATATAACCTCCCGGAAGCTCTGTGTAACCCAAGCGCTTAACTTCCGCCTGAATGAGTTGAAAAATTTCCTGCACTCTCGGCTCAATAATAGCAGCCAAATCCTGCTGGTTGAATTCCTTATCCACATTACTGCCGATACGCGTCACTTTAAAGACGACATCGGCTGCCGCATCATCATACCATGCGCAGCCGTATTTAAGCTTTACTTTTTCGGCTTGATCGGTAAGGGTTCTCAGTCCGTAGGCAATATCATTGGTTACAAATTCTCCACCAATCGGAAGTGTTGATGTGGCAACAATCGTTCCTTCCTGGAAAATGGCAACATTCGTAGATCCTGCACCAATATCCACTAGCACTGAACCCATCACCTTTTCATCCTTCGAAAGAGACAATTGTCCGGCTCCAAGAGGCAGCAAGACCAGATCTTTAATCCTCAAGCCGGCTTTCTCAACGCAGCGCAACAGATTATGTATCGGGGTCTTGCCTCCAGTAACAATCGTAGCCTCTACTTCGAGACGAACTCCAATCATACCGCGAGGGTCCTGAATGCCTTCAAGGCCATCCACGACATACTGCTTGGCTACCACGTCAATAATTTCTCTCTCCGGTGGTACGGCAATAACCTCAGCTGCCTTCAGTACACGCTCAATGTCCTCCTCACCGATTTCACGGTCCTCGTTGGACACGGCTACTACGCCATGACTATTTTGCAGGCCAATATGATTGCCTGAAATCCCCACATACACTTCTGTTATTTGAATACCAACCATGCGTTCTGCGTGATCCACGGCGTTACGGATTGATTGCACGGTTTGATCAATGTCTACAATTGCACCTTTGCGAATCCCTTCCGAGTCGGCAGATCCAACTCCAATAATATTAAAGGTTCCATTATTCATTTCCCCAATAATAGCCCGAACTTTGGATGTACCGATGTCCAAACTAACAATGATGTCATTGTTGCTCAAGTCTGTGGCACCTCCTGACTCCAAAATGAATTTCGTTCTTTAAACACACTCTGTACATATTCAACATACTCCATGCTTTCCCTCTTTTTTCTACAAATTTTTTAGAAGCCAATTTATGGTTGCAGTCACATAAAAATTTGAAGAAAAAAGAAGGAGGCAAGTCTATTACCCATAAAATCAATTCTAGCATTTTTTCACATCACTGAGTAGTATCTTTTTCTTGACCCTCTTCACTCGTATCCGGTTTGAACGGAACGTAGGAATCCGCCTCCAACATGGTGATCAAACCTGGATCTTCTGTTTCTAGCACCTGGTTCAAATAGCTGATTTTAGAATTCAGTAGAGAAACAGTTGTAATAACCTCAAACTGGGAACGTGTGTACATTTTGATGCGATCCGGAAAAGAAGGAATCGGTGCGGGAATGATTTCCGAAATATCGGCTGTCCATTCCCCCGGAATGCGCGATAAAGCATCACACAGCTTCGCTTTGTACGGATCATCAGATTTCCATTTGGTCAAAATAGGCTTCTCAACAGCTATTCCGCTACTCCCCACGCTCACGCTTGTCCCATTCGCTAGAATAGCACGAAGGCTCCCATCACTCTGCAACTCGTAAGCGACCGTAGCAAACTCTTTAATGTGAATAGCAATAATACCCGGAAACTGCTTGTCCACTGTGACTTGCTGTATCGATTGAATTTCCCGCAGCTTCTCAGAGATGTCGGATGAACTGACTCCGAAATACTGGTCTCCAACAGCCAGACCGCTTCGATTAAGAAGCTGATCTCGGGTCGAAAATACATTACCATCAAAACGAATTTCAGAAACCCGACTCAACGAAGAACGGAAAAAGAGAACAGCGAGCAGTACGATAAACAACAAAATGAGAAGAATAGCAATCTTCCGGCTTGTTCTTTTTTTCGTTCTGTTCTTTTTAAGAACAGGTATTTGAGCATTTGGCATAGCTTCTCTCCACAAAAGCCTTTTGTCCCCCCGTTAACGGAGGGACATTACAGGCATTAATTTACGAAATCCAGGTGCTCCGGCACCGGAGACTGACGGCTCATTCGGGCACCCAGTCCCTGGAAAAGACGTTCGATCCGGTCATACCCTCTGTCAATATGATGAACCTGCTCGACAATAGTACGTCCTTGAGCCGCTAGACCCGCTATGACCAGCGCTGCCCCTGCCCGCAGATCGGTAGCCTCTACCGTAGCCCCGTACAGACGAGAAACTCCTCTTATAAAAGCAGCATTTGCATCAACCGTAATATCAGCACCCATTACATTTAGTTCATCCACATGTTTGAATCGGCTTTCGAAGACGGTCTCTTTCATGACACTGAATCCGTCCGCCAAAGAAAGCAAAACCATGACCTGTGATTGCAAATCCGTCGGAAAAGACGGGTAAGGGGAGGTAACGATCCTCTCCACTGCTTTGGGACGACTCATACAACTTACGGTCATTATATCATTCAAGATGCCGATTTGAACACCAGCCCGCCTGAGGACGTGAATCAGAGCAGACAAGTGGGATGGATTGCAGTGGGTCAGCGACACACTTCCTCGTGTAGCTGCAGCTGCAATCATAACCGTTCCAGCTACTATGCGGTCAGGAATGACCTCATACGTACACGGATTGAGGCGACTGACCCCCGTGATTGTAATCGTGTCGGTTCCAGCACCAATAATGCGGGCTCCCATGGCATTCAAGAAGTTTTGTAGATCCTGAATCTCCGGTTCCCTCGCTGCATTGGTGATCGTTGTTCGTCCTTCAGCCAACGCAGCGGCCATCATAATATTTTCCGTTGCACCTACACTCGGGAAATCCATGTGGATGTCCGAGCCGATTAGCTTGTGGGCTCGAAACGTAATTTGCTCGTCTTTTTCCTCTATCTCTGCGCCAAGAGCTTTTAAGCCCTCTAGGTGAAGATCAATTTTGCGCTCGCCTATGGCGCAGCCTCCGGGCTGGTAAATGGAAACCTCTCCATATCTGGCGAGCAGCGGTCCCATCAGAAAGATAGATGAGCGCATTTGCTTCATCAAATCTTCCGGAATTTGGAACGTTCGGACGGACGACGTATCCACGTATACCGTTTCCTCTTCATGTCGGCATGTACAGCCGAGTCTTTCAAGGATGTGCAGCATGACCTTAATGTCTAAAAGATGGGGCACATTCCGAATTTCTACCTTACCTTGTGCAAGTAAGCTCGCTGCAAGAATAGGTAGTGCCGCATTTTTTGCCCCATGGATACGTATGGTGCCTGACAGGGGACGGCCTCCCTCAATCACCAATTTGTCCAATGTATCACCTCCGAGTTTACCGCTCACCCACTACGAAAACCTCCGGAACTAGCTTGATGCCGGTTTGAGATGATATTGTACTTTGAATATGCTTCATTAGGGTAAGCACGTCCTCTGCTGTCGCTTGACCGGTATTTACAATGAAATTGGCATGCTGTACAGATACCTCAGCGCCTCCCGCCTTCAAGCCCTTGAGACCTGCGCTCTCAATAAGACGAGCAGCATAGTCACCTGGAGGATTACGGAACACGCTTCCTGCACAAGCTAACTGTAGCGGCTGGGTCAGCCGACGGCGGTCTTTAAAAGCCGCAAGCGCTGATGAAATTTCCTCCCGATCGCCCCGCTTCATCCGAAACACTGCCTCTGTCACCATTCCACGTTGCTCATGCAACACGGAGTGACGATAGCTGAAATGCATATTGTCAGCATCGTACACAGCCAATTCCCCTGTATCCAGTACAATCTCAGCGGACTGGAATATTTGTGACACATCAGACCCATGGGCACCGGCGTTCATGTAGACAGCCCCACCGACTGATCCTGGGATACCACCAGCAAATTCAAGACCGGACAGGCCCTGTTTGCTGGCCATAACGCACAGTTTGACCAGTGAAACGCCTCCTCCAGCAACGATCTGTTCATCCTCAAAATGAACATAATCAAATCCTGGCCCCAGCTTGATCACAAGTCCCCGTATCCCTTTGTCAGAGACGAGCATGTTGGAGCCCCGCCCCAACTGCATCCAGGGAATTCTGTGCTCGCTAGCCAGCTTCAAAACTCTTGCCAGCTGCTCTTTGGTATCCGGGATGACAAGTGCATCCGCAGGGCCTCCAATCTTCCATGTCGTATATTTGGACAGCGGCTCATGCTCCAGCACTTTTCCGATATCATGCTCCGCTAATAATGGCATCCATTGCTGCATTGTACTGAAACCTCCTTGTTGCTTGCCCGCATGGTTATAAGGCTCTCACCTGACAACCGGCAGCCTGAGTGATGGTCACAATCTATAGGGTATCCTATGTAAATACCATCCGGTGTGTGACAACCGCCCAATTCTGCGCTGCAGACTACCTTTTATGGGCAAGACGTTCCATTTCTTTTACTAAAATATCTGCTGAGTCAGGCTTGCCGAGCGCAGACGCCGACTCTGCCATGCGACTTCTCCGTGCCTCATCCTTCATAATTCCCGCTATAGATTGAAACAGGGCCGGGCCACTCAGTTCCTTTTCTACAATCATGACGGATGCGCCTGCCTTTTCAAGTGTACGAGCATTAGCCTCCTGATGGTTATTCGTCACATTAGGTGATGGGATCAGAATGGACGGAATGCCCAAAGATGTGATCTCTGCCAAGAAGGACGCACCTGCGCGATTAACAATTAATGAGGTACAAGCCAGCACCTCTGGCATATTGTGAATATAGGGAAGCACATGTAGATGATTGGGCAATGAGCCGATCTGATTCCGTATGCTATCCAGCGTTTGCTCATAATAAGATTCACCGGTTACATATACAAAATGGACGTCTTTCAGTTGCGAAAGTTGCGGAGCCATTGCAATCATGGCGTCATTAATGGCCTTCGCTCCCCTGCTGCCACCGACCACAAGGACGACCGAACTGTTCATCGGAACCCCAATTGAAGCAAATCCCCGATCCCGGTTAGCCAAACGAACTGTTGTAGCACGCGGGTTCCCAGTGTACAGTACATTTTTAGCTTTGGGGAAAGCTCCTTCTGAGCCTTCAAAGCTAACAGCCACTGTATCCACATAGCGACTCAGAAATGTATTAGTCAACCCTGGAATTGCATTTTGCTCATGAATAATGCTGGGAATTCCCAACTTGGAAGCTGCATAAACGACGGGGCCGCATACATATCCCCCAGTGCCAATAACGACATCTGGCTTAAATTTCTTTAATAATGCTTTGGATCTGCGAACCCCTTTGAAAAAGCGCATGATCGTTTTTATATTTTCCACAGACAAGCTGCGGCGAAATCCTGTGATATCAATAGCCTCAAATGGAATTTTTTCCTGAGGAACCAACTTGCTTTCGAGTCCTCGTTGACCGCCAATATATAAAAATTCAGCGTCCGGATCAATCTCTTCGCACTGTCTGGCTACGGCCAGCGCCGGATAAATATGCCCTCCGGTGCCGCCGCCGCTCAACACGACGCGCATAAACGTTCACCTCGCATAACGTGATAAATTTAGTAAAATGCCCAGAGCTGTTAGCATTAAGGTCAGAGAAGAACCTCCATAGCTGATTAAGGGCAGTGTTATTCCTGTCACCGGCATTAAACCGATAACGACACCAATATTAATGACGACCTGTACGGCGACCATTGCGACAATACCCACCGCAAGCAAACTGCCATAGGTATCCGGAATAGTTATAGCGACACGCATTCCTCTCCATACGAGAACCAAAAAGAGCCCCAGCACCGTCATTCCACCGATAAAGCCAAGCTCCTCCGCCAAAATGGAAAAAATAAAATCAGTTTGCGGCTCAGGAACGTAGCTATATTTTTGTCGACTCATGCCGAGTCCCAAGCCCGCCAGCCCGCCAGGACCAATCGCATATAGCGATTGAATAATTTGATAGCCTGCGCCAAGCGGATCGGACCAAGGGTCCAGAAAAGCGGTGATGCGCTGGAGTCGATAAGGCGCAGCTGCAATCAGTGCAGCGAACCCTGCTGCTCCCGACAGAGCCAGCAGACCGAGATGCTTCATACGCGCGCCTGCCGTAAATACGATGAGCATGGACGCTCCCATCATTACCGTGCCTGTGCCCAAATCGGGCTGGAGCATAATAAGCCCAAAAGCCAGTCCCATGAGTCCAAGCGGGGGCAACAGGCCGCGCGTAAAAGAGCTAATATCATAGTCAGGACGACTGAGCCAACGAGCGAGAAAAAGAATCATACCCAGCTTCATAAACTCGGAAGGCTGAATGCCGAAAGAGCTAATACCGAGCCAGCTTCGTGCACCGCCTCTTACTACACCAATGCCGGGAATTAATACGGCAACCAGCAGCGCTAGACAGATCAACAACACGACCTTGGCATATTTCTGCCAGATCCGGTAGTCCGTTCTGGCAGTAAAGTACATCGCTACAAGGCCGAGCCCTGCAAACAGCAATTGCCGCTTTACAAAATAGTAGGAGTCCCCGTACTCGTGAAAAGCGAGGACGGCGCCCGCACTGTATACCATAACCATGCCGATGGCTAATAAGCTTACAATACAAACGAAAAGCCATAGATCCGGCGCTGGACGAGATTGCTTCATCAGGAGGCCACCCCTTGCATAAAAGTAGGGGCTTATCCAACCCCCCTACTTACAATTTATGCGCCGCCTCTTTAAAAATACGTCCACGCTCTTCATAGGATCGGAACATATCCCAGCTTGCACAGGCGGGTGAGAGTAATACTACATCTCCCGTCTCAGCAAATTCAGCAGCCTTGTTCACAGCCTCCACGAGCGTAGCGGCGGCATCCTCCCCATTATCGACGACCTTGACATGCTCTATTCCAGCCTGATGGGCCCGCTCAGCCAGCTTATGCCGTGTCTCACCCAAGAGCACAACGGCTTTCACACCTTCCTGCAAGGAAGGTACGAGCTCTGTATAATCAGAGCCGCGATCCAATCCTCCGGCAATGAGTACAATCGGTTGCTTAAAGGAAGATAAGGCCATCATTGTTGCTTTCGAATTGGTTGCTTTGGAGTTATTGTAATAAGCTACACCAGCGTGTTCTAAAACATATTCAAGCCGATGTTCGACGCCGCGAAAAATACTTAATGGTTCTGCCAAATTCGCTGGTTCTGCGCCTGCAGCAATGGCGATTGCGCAAGCAGCAAGAGCATTTTCTACGTTAAAACGACCGGGAAGTCCAATCTCAGCTACGCCTATAATGGGATGCAGCACACCATTTCCATCGCGGTATACGATGCTACGTTCAATATCGTCCGTCACATCCGGTATGTATGGCGGGTCAGCGAACAACCCTTCCTGCAAACGTTCTGTCATAGAGAACGGAAGCAGTTTCGCTTTTATATAGGGTACGAGCTCCCGGCAGACGGGGTCATCCCAGTTCACCACCGCAGTATCCGCTGCCGTTTGATTGGCAAATAGACGCGCCTTGGATGCAACGTAA
The DNA here is from genome assembly GCF_038592955.1 of Paenibacillus sp. FSL H8-0168. NCBI lineage: Bacteria > Bacillati > Bacillota > Bacilli > Caryophanales > Paenibacillaceae > Paenibacillus > Paenibacillus sp. FSL H8-0168. The sequence goes on from NZ_CP151948.1 coordinate 3,828,609, forward strand.
TCCTCCATGCCTCCGTGGTAGTCCAAATGGGTCTCAGCTACATTGAGCAGGCAGGCCACAGTGGGCTTGAAATCTTTTGTTCCTTTTAACTGAAAGCTGCTCAGCTCCACAACCATCCACTCGTCCGACTTGGCATCCACAGCCGCCTCACATACGGGCGTACCGATATTACCAGCCACGATTGGATTCATGCCGGATGCTTCCAACAGCTTGCCTACCCAAGTGGTCGTGGTCGTCTTTCCGTTGGAGCCAGTAATTCCGATGATCGGAGCTTTACATAGATGGTAGGCGACCTCAACCTCGGTCACGACCTCAATGCCGAGCTCGACAGCTTTCTGTACGGGAGGGGCCGTATAAGGAATCCCTGGATTTTTGACAACCAGCTTCACTCCAGGATGAATTAGCCCCTCTGGGTGACCCCCGCATAAAACGGAAATTCCCAAAGCCTCTAATTCAGAAGCTTCGGGACATTGTTCCCTATCTTTTTTATCATTGACTGTCAGCTTGGCTCCGGCCTGGTGCAGCACCTTGGCAACTTGCACGCCGCTTTTAGCAAGACCGATAATGACGACTTCCTGATCTCTGTATGCGTCTGGATGGTTCATTTGTCTACAACCCCTTGTTGAGATAAAGTCCGAGTCCTGCCAACAGCAGTCCTACAGCCCAGAATGTAATGACTACGCGCCATTCGGACCAGCCGGACAGCTCGAAATGATGATGAATCGGGCTCATTTTGAAAATACGCTTGCCACGTGTTTTAAAGGAAGCTACTTGCAAGACTACGGACAGCATTTCAATTACGAATACACCACCGATAATGAGGAACAAAATTTCGCTTTTCGTAACGATGGCAATGGCACCTATGGCGCCGCCGATTCCCAGCGAGCCTGTGTCACCCATAAACACCTTGGCAGGATGAGCATTATATACAAGAAATCCGAGTACAGCGCCAATCATAGCCGCTGAGCATACTGCTGCCGGAAGCGAGGTTGCCTGAATCGCGACAATGGCATAAGCAGCAAAGGCAATGGCACTTGTACCGGACAGCAGCCCGTCCAGCCCATCCGTGAAATTGACAGCATTGCTAATCGCCAGCATCATGATAATGATGAACGGATAATAAAACCAGCCGCCCCAATCAAAAGACCATGACGTTCCAGGGATGCCGATCGCAGTACTATGATCATTACTAAGCAGAAGCCAGCACATGATCGCGCCAAACAATAATTGCCCAAACAGTTTTTGACGCGCCGTCAGACCTAACGAGCGTTTGAATACAATCTTGATATAGTCGTCCAAAAAGCCGATCAGCCCAAAACCCAGCGTAGCAACCAGCAGAACGTAAAAGTCCGTATTTTTGATAGCTGAAAACTTAAGAAAGGTCAGCGTAAAAGCCACCAGAATCACGATACCGCCCATTGTAGGCGTACCTATTTTTTTAAGATGGCTTTGTGGCCCGTCATCCCGGACCTGCTGGCCGAATTTCATTCGCCGCAGCAGCGGAATGAGCAGTGGAGCGGCAATGACCGCCAATATAAACGATACGACGATCGTCAGCAGTAATAATTGAATATCCATGGGAGTCTCCCTCTCGTCAACATCAGTTCTGTAGCGGACCGTTTTTCAGCGCATCCACAATTTCTTCTAGTCGCATCCCTCTGGATGCCTTAACCAGCACAATATCATTGGCGTGGAGATGAACCAGCAAATACTGGATCAGCTCTTGCTTATCTGTATAAGCGTGAACGTTAGCAATTGGCATCAACTCTTGCGCACCCTGCGCAATCGAAGTGCCTAACGCACCGTAGGTAAACAGTACTTCTACGTCGTGCTTTGCCGCGAAAATTCCAATTTCCTCATGGAATTGCTTTTCCTCAGGTCCCAACTCCAGCATGTCACCAAGCACGGCGATTTTACGTCCGTCCGTTTTATACGCAGACAACGTCTGAATTGCAGCCTTCATTGAAGCCGGACTGGCATTATAAGCGTCGTTTAGCACGGTAAGTCCATTAGGACAGTTCACGACCTCAATGCGCATGCCCGTCAGCTTTAAAGACGACAACCCTTTACGTATATGGTCTACATCGACATTGAAATGACGCGCTACCGCCAGTGCTGCCAAACCATTTACAACATTGTGCTGTCCAAGCAAGGGAAGCCGGAAAGCCTCTTTGCCAGATTGGGCTGTTATAAATAAGCTGCCTTCTCCATCGGAAGTGATTTCAGTCGGATAGTCATCGTTGCCTGTAGCTAGCCCGAACGTAAACAATTTTAAACCTTCAGGCTTGACCGTTTCAGACTCCGCCAACACTTGTGAAAGCAGTGGTTCATCCCCGTTGTAGATCAGCAAACCACCAGGCTTAAGGCCACTTGTGATCTCCAACTTTGCACGAGCGATTTCCGTTCGAGAACCAAGCTGCAGCAAGTGCGATTCGCCTATGTTCGTTATGATAGCTACATCTGGTTGGGCGATATTAGCTAGCAGACGAATCTCTCCGCGCCCACTCATGCCCATCTCCAGAATGAGAATATCTGTATCCTGCGGCATGGAAAGTACAGTTAAAGGCAAACCGATATGATTGTTATAATTTCCTTCGGTTTTGTGTACTTTAAAAGTCGTGCCCAGCAGAGCGTTTACGATGTCTTTCGTTGTCGTCTTGCCGTTGCTTCCCGTGATCCCCACGACAGAAACGCCGGTTTCGCGTAAGTATACAGCTGCTAGATGCTGAAGGGCTTCTAACGTATCCTCTACCTCAATAGCGTTCTCAGCCGGAGGTGCTCCATGATCCTTTTGCCATAAAAATGCAGCTGCACTTGCCTCGCTTACGATCTGCTGCACATAATTATGCCCATCAAACCGTTCGCCCACGAGTGGAACAAACAACCCTTGGCTCTGCGGCCTGCGAGAATCTGTAAAAACGCCTTCGACCATCCGTTCGGCGTCCGCTTCTCCGTGAAGTGTTCCTCCACACATAGATGCAATCTGACCGATTGTTCTTTTCATCACTTGGATAAACCCCTTATCGCTTCTTTGGCTACGATGCGGTCATCGAATTCATGCACCGTTTTTCCGATCAACTGGTAAGTCTCATGACCTTTTCCCGCAATCAATACTACATCGTCAGGGCTTGCCATTTCAACAGCTTTATGAATTGCAGTTCTGCGATCCACGATCAATTCGTATCGTTCTGCGGGTACACCTTCGTCAATCAACCCTTGTTCGATGTCTTTCAAAATCACTTTTGGGTCCTCTGTTCGCGGATTATCGGAAGTAATAAACGAATGATCGCTGTAACGCGCAGCAATTTTCCCCATCAACGGACGTTTTGTACGATCCCGGTCACCGCCGCATCCAAATACACACCATACTTTACCGACCGCAAATTCCTTTACGGTGCGAAGGACATTTTCCAATCCGTCCGGTGTATGGGCATAATCTACAATAACAGCAAAGGGCTGACCCGCATCTACAGGCTCTACCCGCCCGTCTACGCCTGCGATAGACTCTAGACTGCGCTTGATATCCACTAGCGAGATTCCTTCCAGCAAAGCAGCGGTAATGGCCGCCAGTGCGTTGTACACATTGAACTTGCCCACCATTCGAAGCTCAATATCGGTATCTCCTTTAAAAGTAGACACATGGAAGGAGGTTCCCTTGGAACCTATAGTGATACGAGATGCCTGCACATCAGACTCCTTTTCTACGCCGTATGTAATCACTTGGGCCGCAGTTTGAGCCTGCAAATAGGAAGAAGCCGGATCGTCTGCATTCAGAACAGCATATTTGCTATCTGATGCATCCCGCGAGAAAGCATTTCCCAACCTAGAGAACAAAAGTCCTTTTGCAGCACGGTACTCCTCCATTGTGTTGTGGTAGTCCAGGTGGTCCTGCGTCAGGTTTGTAAATATAGCGGTGCGAAAATCAGTTCCTTTGACGCGGCCCTGCTCCAACGCATGTGAGGATACTTCCATGACACAGCATTGAACCCCCTGCTCTGCCATATTTCCGAGATAACGTTGCAGTTCCACCGCTTCGGGCGTAGTACCAGACATTGGGTAAGACTGACCTCCGTAACGCATTTGAATCGTACCAATCAGTCCGGTGTTCACCCCGGCATCCTTCATGATCTTTTCAATCAGATAAGTTATCGTTGTTTTACCGTTGGTTCCGGTTATGCCGATCATGCGCATACGTCGGCTCGGTGAATCAAACATATAATCCGCCAAAACCGCCATGGCATGTCGTGCATCCTTAACTACAAGCTGTGGAACAGGTGCATCCAGTTCCCGTTCAACGACCAAAGCTGCCGCCCCGGACGCAATTGCCTGCTCAGCATAGTCATGTCCGTCCACTGTAAAACCTGGCAAACATAGAAATAAATCTCCCTGTTGCACTCGACGTGAATCCGCCCCGATTCCTCGGCAATCCACTGTACCGTCACCCACCACACGGGAGACGGCCAGCAGTGAAGCCAATTGTTGAAGCTGCATCTTTCATTCCTCCATTGCTCTCTCGTTATTCATAGTATGGTATAAAATGAACCTATCAATCCCCCATGTAAATACGGATCGTTGATCCCCGCTCCAATCTGGAGCCCGGCTTCGGCGCCTGACTCACGACCGTCTTGCCTGACCCAGATTTCACGAGCATAAAGTTCATATTCATATCTTCGTACAAATCAGCTGCAGTAGCACCTACCAGATCAGGTACCGTTTCGATCGGATTTTCTCCATACTTGTACTCTTTGGCAATTTGATTGGTGCGAGGCGGTATTTTCAAGGCAATCAGCGCGTCCTTTAAAATATTTTGCACGATTGGCGCAGCAACCACCCCGCCGAATTGAATGCCCTTCGGGTTATCGACAGCGGTATAAACGACGATTTGCGGATCATCCGCCGGTGCAAAACCAATAAAGGATACAATATGCTCCGAGGAAGAATAACGCCCGTTAATCACCTTTTGTGCTGTCCCCGTTTTACCTCCCACCCGGTAGCCTTCAATGAAAGCAGGACGACCTGTACCTTTAGCAACGACGCTTTCCAGCGCTTCCCTTACCTGTCGGGAGGTTTCCTCTGAAATAACCCTACGTACCAGTTCTGGCTCTACTTTTTCCAGCACTTTTCCGGTTCCCGGCTGAACCCAACCTTTTGTAATGTGAGGCTTATAAAGATTACCGCCATTGATTGCCGCTGATACAGCCGTAACCTGCTGGATCGGAGTAACAGACACCCCTTGACCAAAAGCGGTTGTAGCCAGCTCTACAGGACCGACCTGAGGTAGTTTGAACAAAATACCGTTGCCCTCACCAATCATGTCGATCCCCGTTTTGCTGCCGAAGCCAAAATTGCGAATGTATTTGAACAGTGTTTCTTTACCTAATCGCTGCCCTAATGTTACAAAACCGGGGTTGCAAGAATTCTCCACCACTTGAAGGAAAGTTTGGCTTCCATGTCCGCCTTTCTTCCAGCAACGCAGTCGTGCTCCACCGACTTCAATATATCCCGGATCAAAAAACCGGTCATTTTTGAGATTGACCTTCTTTTCTTCCAAGGCAGCCGCCAGTGTAATAATTTTGAAAGTAGACCCAGGTTCATATGTCATCCAGATAGGCAGATTTCGATTATAGATTTCAGGCGCATATTGCTTGTATAGTGCTGGTTCATAGCTTGGTCGTCCAGCCATGCCTAATATTTCACCCGTCTTAGGGTTCATAGCTATAGACAACGCGGACTTCGCCTGAAATTTGACCATGGCTTGGTCAAGCTCCCGTTCCATAATGGACTGCACAGACTTATCAATGGTTAATTGTAAATTCAGTCCATCCTTCGGTTCAATGTATTTTTCAGAAGAACCAGGCATTAGACGACCACCTGCATCCGATAAATACGCAATGCTTCCGTCGATTCCCCGAAGCTTACTGTTTTGCTGCTTCTCTACGCCTGTCAGCCCTTGATTATCAATTCCTGTAAACCCAAGAATATGAGCCGCTAGATCACCATAAGGATAATAACGTTTGTTGTCTTCAGCAACGACGATACCCGGCAGCTTCAAATCACGAATTTGCTGCGCTTTCTCCATCGTAATTTTTCGTCCGCCGGGCTGAAGTTTTTGGCTTGCTGTTCGTTTGGTAATCAACTTGAGCACTTTATCCTCACTCATATCCAGCAAGGGCGCCAGTCTGCGTGCCGTTTCTTCCGGCTTCTTAATTTGTACTGGTATCGCCATGACTGTCGGCGAACTGACATTATAGGTCAGCGCCGTACCCTGCCGATCCAAAATTTCGCCACGCTTGGCGGCAAATGGAATATTGCGGCGCCACGAATCCTCAGCCTTGGCCGAGAGCTCGCCTCCTTTACCCAATTGAACATAGGCGAGCCGGATCGACAAGGCCGCAAACAGTACAAATAATCCCATTAGCCCCCATACCAGCCTCCGCCGCATGGTCACGTTAGATTTTTTCAAACGCGCTCCCTCCGTTCCTCAAATACTCATGACATGTCTTACCTCATGAATATTCAAAAGAACGGACATTAGAACAAGCTATCAGTTATCCTCGCCTTTAATCGCAGCAGCACTTTCCTCATCTGCAACAGCAGATATTCCTCCCTTAGGAGCTCCCGAGTCTGTTCCAGCATCAGCAGTAGTGCTGGAATCGGTTTTAGTATCGACCTCCGTTTTTGTTGCGCTGCCGGTCTGGTTAGCTGCAACTCCATTGGTCGAGTCCTGTGTTTCCTCCGGTTTCACCCCGGTCACCGTTTCTTTGGCCGGCTGAAGCATCACGCTGACAATCCGCTTTCCATTTACCATTTGCGCCTTTTGAGAGACAACATAACCTTCGCCGCTTACCTGCACACCAACCTTCATAAGGGTCAGAACTTGAAGTGTGTCACGCAACGAAACACCTGTAAAATCAGGAATAGTCATGTTGGCACTATCCTCAGTCAGCAAGTAAATGCGTTGTCCGGGTTTCATTTTGACGCCTGCTTCAGGATACTGGCGAACAATTTTGGAGCCTTTGCCTACCGTTTCATAGGCAATTCCCTGTTTGAGCAATGCATTTTGCGCATCCTTCTTCACCTGACCAGTTAATGTTGGTACCGTTGGCAAATTCACTGTTTTTACAACAGCGGCACCTGATTTATTCGTTTTAGTTCCCGTTTTTGGAACCCCCATATATTGCAACGATTGGGATACAATTTTTTTAAATACAGGTGCTGCTGCTGTACCGCCGCCTACCGATTTGTTAGGTTCGTCCATAACAACCAAAACAGCTATTTTCGGATCATTTACCGGTGCAAAACCTATAAAGGACACGACATCCTTCGAATGGTCATATACTTTTCCGACGACCTTCGTCGCCGTACCTGTTTTACCAGCTACACGATATCCGTCAATATAAGCAAGGCGTCCCGTACCAATTTCTTGGTCCGATACGACCTGCTCTAGATAGCTGCTTGTCTGGACTGCCGATTCCCGAGTAATCACTTGGCGGACTTCCTTCGGTTGAATCGTCTGAACTTCGCCTGTATCTGGGTTGATGATTTCCTTCACCAGATGAGGCTGCATCAGCTTCCCTCCGTTAGCAATTGCCGAGATGGCAGCTACCTGCTGGATTGGCGTCACCTGAACACGTCCGTGTCCATATGAAGCGGTTGCGACCTCGGATTTGTACTGGGTATGGAACGTAATAGCTCCGGTAGACTCACTTGGAAGATCAATGCCCGTTTTCACGCCGAATCCAAAGTTATTAATATATTTCTTCAGTCTCTCGCCACCCAACTTATCCAAACCCAGATGGACGAAACCAACGTTACTTGAGCGCTTGACTCCCTGAAGATAGGTTAACGTTCCCCAGTTGCGGCTTACATCACGAATATCCCAGCCTCCGACCCGAATCATACCAGATTGGTAAGATTCATTTGGATTGAACACCTTTTCTTGAACCGCAGCTGCCAAGGTTACAATCTTAAACGTGGAGCCAGGCTCGTAGATAGATTGAGTAGCATTATTACGGAAATATTCCAAGGGCGTACTCCCATATGTATTGGGATTAAAATTCGGATAAGTTGCCATACCAAGAACATCCATCGTCTGGGGATCAGCAGCTACTACAGTCATCGTTTTCGGGTTGTATTTTGCAATAGCTTCCTGCATGGCATCCTCTATATAATACTGAATTGTATCGTCAATCGTCAGCTTTAAATTTTTACCATTTTGTGCCGGCTCATAGACACTTTCAGATCCTTGAAGAGGAACTCCCTTCCGATCCCGCTGATACAGAAGCTTTCCAGCCGTCCCCGAGAGCTCTTTATTATAATAAGCTTCCAACCCCATACCTGCTGTGCCATCTTTTCTTTGATAGCCAAGAACATGGGAAGCCAGCTTATTTTCCGGATAATAGCGTTTGGATTCTTGAACGGTGTCCACAGCTCCAATTACTTCATACTTATCCTTCAAATACTCTTTGAACGTATCCACTTGTGCCTTGACCTCAGGATCTACCTTCCAGCCCCCATTACGAATCTCGCGATTTTTTAAGTAGTTCCCCTTTTTATCCTTTGCAGAAAGATGCCCTCTCAGCTCATCCTCAGGCGTTTTGAGTAACTGGTGCAGCTTAGCTACAACCTCATTCTCCAAATCATACTCCTGAATGATGCTAGGATTGACAACTACCGTATAAGCCGGTGCATCCGTAGCCAATACGTTTCCTTTACGGTCCGTAATGGTTCCACGCTTAGGCTGAATCACCTGATCTCTTTCTACTTGATTAACTACCAGGTTATGCCAGTACTCCCCGCTCACAACTTGAATCCAAAATACCTTAAGTAGCAGAACAAGAAAAAAGAGGGTAATACATCCCCCTATTAGCAGTGTGCGAAGCTTTATTCTTTTGACCATAGCTCAAACCTCTCTGCAAAAAAATGTACGTCAGAGCATAGCTTGATGCTATGCCCTTAACTATTTGGCAGCCTGCTTTTCCACACGAATGGGCTCTCTTGTTGGTTCGATATATCCCTGTTGCTTTGCAGTCGGCACGATCTGATTTTCCAGACGTTCCTTTTGAATCTTCAGTTGGGCGATATTGGTCTGTAATTTGGAAATGTCCTTGCTTGCCGTATTAATCGAATAATTGATTTGATAAATGTGAGCGTACCTGCTAATCAACATACCAGCAATGACAATGCACGCTACAAGTGTCAATAGATACAGCAGCTTTTCTCGAATCGGCAGCTCTCTGCGGCGTGTAACGACTTTGGTGGTCTCACGATACCGTTGTTGCTGAACCTGTTCCTGACGGGCTTTTTCTTTTACAGCCAAATTACCGCGTGTATAAGCCATGTCGCCTCTCCTTCTCCATTAAATTTACAATTTTTCGGCAACTCTCAGCTTCGCTGACCGGGACCGTGGATTAAGCTCCAATTCCTGCTCCGACGCCACAATCGGCTTACGGTTCACCAGCTTCAGATCGCCTTCCATTTTGTCCTCCAATATAGGCAAATCAGATGGATAGATGCTTTTCGCCAAATACTCCTTGAAAATATGCTTGCATATCCGATCCTCCAGAGAATGGAATGTAATGACCGAAATTCTGCCTCCTGGAGCCAGACATCTTACTGCCTGATGCAAAGTATCTTCCAGTGCACCCAACTCATCATTCACAGCAATCCGCAAAGCCTGGAAACTGCGTTTAGCCGGATGTCCCCCGGTTCTGCGTGCCGCAGCCGGAATTCCTTCTTTGATAATATCGACAAGTTCCCCTGTTGTGTGAATAGGCTTGTTCAATCGACGTTCAATCATGATCTTTGCGATCCGCCGTGAAAACTTCTCTTCTCCGTAATGAAACAAAATACGCGCAATCTCTGCTTCCGACCATTCATTGACAATTTCGTAAGCCGTAAGCGAGCTACTCTGATCCATCCGCATATCAAGCGGCGCATCATGATTGTAGCTAAATCCCCGTTCCCCCTCATCGAACTGGGGCGAGGACACACCCAGATCGAACAAAATACCCTGGACCTGCGGGACGCCGTCTTTCTCGGGCAATCCCAATTCGGTCAGCTTGTCCTGCAAGTGGCGGAAGTTGGATTTCACTAATGAAATCTTGCCTTCATAGGCTGACAGCTTCTCTCGCGCATTGTTCAATGCCCAGTCGTCCTGATCAAAGGCAATGAGCCTTCCCTCAGGGCCAAGCTGTGATGCAATGACGGAACTGTGTCCTGCCCCTCCCAACGTGCAGTCCACATAAATCCCGTCCTGCCTGATGTTTAGTGCCTGTGTTGCTTCTTCTTTGAGTACGGTAATGTGGTGAAACAAACGGCTGACCTCCTAAATTACAATTCAAAGTTGAAATCAACCAATTTCTCAGCAATGTCGTTAAACGCTTCTTCTGATTGGTTGAAATATTGCTCCCAAGTGTGCTTGCTCCAAACCTCTACACGGGTGGACACTCCCAATACGACGCACTCTTTAGTGAGCTTGGCGTATTCGCACAAATTCCCCGGTAAATTTACCCTGCCCTGTTTGTCCAATTCGCATTCAGTCGCCCCCGAGAAAAAAAAACGGGTAAACGCCCGCGCATCGGCCTTCATCAGAGGCAGTGCTTTAAGTTTTTTCTCCATGACAGCCCACTCATCCATGGGATACACGAAGAGGCATTGGTCCAACCCGCGGGTAACCACGAACGAGGCACCGAGAAGTTCACGAAACTTGGCCGGTACAGTAAGCCGCCCCTTCTCATCAATGCTATGTTGGAACTCCCCCATAAACATTGGTTTCGTCACCCCTTACCCCATTCTCCCACTTTGGCCCACTTTCCACCACCTAAGCATAATAGATTCGCTTTAAAAAATCAAAGACCTCTTTTTCGTTACCAAAAAGTGATAGAAGCCGGATCCATACCATTATGTCTGTTATTGTAGCCCCGCGTCACAAGATGCAAAAAAGCCCTTATCCCATGAAGCCGTCCCCCGACAATATGCATCAGGTTTCGAAACAACACGGAATAAAGGGCTTACTCTCTGTCCATTATGTCAACCTAAACAAATACTTGCATAAAAACGCAACACTTTGCAGCGAAAATCGTGATGAGAAAATCCGATTACGCGTTCCAGCTGTCCAAATAGATCTTTTGGTCTTCAGTTAACGTGTCAATTTGGATTCCCAGACTATCAAGCTTGAATCGAGCTACCTGTTCATCAATTTCATATGGTACATTAATAACGGCTTTGCCTAGCTCATTGTAACGATCATTCACATATTTCAAGCCAAGCGCCTGAAGCGCAAATGTCGTATCCATAATTTCCGCAGGATGTCCATCAGCAGCAGCCAGATTCACGAGGCGTCCTTCTGCCAGCAAATACATTTTACGTCCATCTTTAAAGCGATATTCCTCGATATTGCGACGCACCGTACGAATGGATTCGGAACGTTTAGCAAGCTCAGGCTTACTAACCTCCACATCAAAATGCCCTGCGTTACACAGCACAGCTCCATCCTTCATCACATCAAAGTGTTCTCCTGTAATTACAGCCTTGTTTCCAGTTACTGTAATAAAGAAGTCGCCCAGTTTGGCAGCCTCTACCATCGGCAAGACATGGAAACCATCCATATGGGCTTCTACTGCCTTGATCGGATCAACTTCGGTTACAACAACGTTGGCTCCCAGCCCTTTCGCACGCATTGCAACTCCTTTGCCACACCAGCCATAACCTACCACAACCACTGTACTTCCTGCTACAACCAGATTAGTCGTACGAATAATGCCGTCGAAAGCTGACTGTCCTGTACCATAGCGGTTATCAAACAAATATTTGCAGTAAGCATCATTAACAGCCACCATCGGAAAGTGAAGTTGCCCTTCTTTTTCCAAAGCCTTCAAACGAATAATGCCAGTAGTTGTCTCCTCTGCTCCCCCACGGATCGTAGAAATCAGATCAGGCCGTTCGGATTGCAACAGAGTAACCAAGTCACCACCATCATCTATAATGAGATCCGGCTTTGTTTCCAGTGCCTTGATTTGCAAATTCTTGAATTCTTCTGGGTCTGGATTGTATTTAGCTAATACTGTAACGCCATCTTCAACTAATGCGGCACAAACATCATCTTGTGTAGACAATGGATTACTCCCCGTAATAGTTACCTGCGCTCCACCTGCTTGTACCACTTTAGCCAGGTAAGCCGTTTTGGCTTCCAAATGTAGACAGATGGTTACCTTCAGACCAGCAAAAGGCTGCTCTTGCTCGAATTGTTGACGTATACGGTTCAATACCGGCATATGGGCTTCTACCCAATCAATTTTCAAATGACCTTCAGGGGCCAATTTAAGATCGTGAACTATGCTATTTTGTAGAGAATGGGAAGTCATACTTTGTTTCCTCCTTCATATTGGTTGAATTTGCTCCATGATAAATCCTATATAAAATAACAATCATACATAAATAACACGATGCGTACCTGTCAGATCCAATGGTACATTCATAATCGTATCAATCAAGCTGAGACCATGACGGTTTAGAAAATGATAGATCGTATACGCCCGCTCCTGCGGCTGTCCAAATGGAAAAAGCGACCATTCGATGCGATCCCACTGACGAAGTGCTGTTTCATTTTGCCGAAGCAACGCTTCCTGAACTTTTGCCTCCAGATAGGCGATCTGTGCCAGAATCTTCTCGCGGTTGGTTTCTCCGAGCCGTAGCAAACCTTTTTCAATCAAACCTGTCTGCTGCACAAGTGGTTCGTACATGCGGACAAAAGCTTCCTTAGCCCCTGAAAACTGATCCTGCATTCCAAGCTGATCTTGAGTGGCAATCCATTGCTTTTTCCGCTCCTCAAGTCCGTCTCTAACTTGACCAAAACTTAATTCATACTTAAGCATATGCTTCTCCACACCTGGCTCTACCAACGTAAAAGACATTCGTGGCAGCAGTATCGGCATCTGCATCTCCAACACCTCGAAAGCATCTCGTGTAATCGCCCAGTAAGCAATCTCACCTAGACCCAGCACAGATGCCAGCACCGGAAACAGTGAATCCTGCATTAGAGGACGAGTTAGCACATTGTTACTAAAACGTTCGGGATGTCTATCTATCTCTTCAAGCAGTTCATCCACAGTAAACGCCACCAGACCGTGTCGATCCGTGAATAGTCCAGCTTTTTTGAAAAGCAGCAAGCGTTCATCTTCATGGATATAAAAGAGATTCGCGCCACCTTCATGCACATCGGCTTGTAAATGATATCCATAATCTACGATCCGTGTGGCAGCCGTCCGATAAGCCTGCTCCAACTCATCATTGTGCTGAACCAGCCGCTTAAAAACGGATGCTTCCAGCTTGCGTAGCGAAGGATCTGCTGAATCCAAGAGTACTAATCCATAGGTGCCAAACAAAAGGCCCAGCAACTTGGCAAAGGCTTCACTCAGTCCATATGAATCCGTTATCCCGTTCTCAATCATGCGCATTATATCAGCCTTATGTTCTGAATCTGGCAAGCTTTGCTCTATATCCGCTATCGCTTGCTTCCATTCAAAAGCGTCAACTTTAATGGCACTAACCGAAGATCGGCGTTCAGGTTGCTTATTCAGCTTGATTTTGACGGCTTGTGGGTCATTTGCCATTACGTATGTATGATTGACCTCGTCCCAGTCATGATCTTCGCCAGCAATCCAGAAGATGGGAATAACCGGACGTCCAAGCCGTTCCTCAGCTTCTCTCGCCGCCTTAATAAGGGTAGCGGCTTTGTAAATGACCAACATCGGACCTGTGAACAATCCGCTTTGCTGCCCGCCAGCTACTACTAAGGCATCTGGACTTTCCAGACGGTCCAATGAAGCACGAACCGCCTCATACGAATTGTATTTCTCATTGTATATACGAAGACATGCTACGACATCCTTACGGTTTAATCGCAGATGCCCCGTCTTATCCAGCCACTTCGCCCGTTGGGCATAAGCATCGGCGTGCAGCACATTATATTCATACAAGTCGCTTGCGCGTCCTGTACCCTGTATATAATCTTCTGCCAAAGCCGACCCTCCGCGAAGCGTTTCCGGAATTATTTTCATGGGTCTGCCTCCTGTCTCCACCAAAACCTTACTGCTTGATTGTACCGAAAGCCTCTGTCCACGTCAAAGCTTCCTACAAAAAAAACCGCCGAATAACTCGACGGTTGGTGCATAAAACAAGATCAGGCGTAAGGCTCAGCTACAAAATGTCCTTTAGACACTTCGATGAGCGTAGCATTTTCCAGGTTATAAGCCCCTGTCTTACTGCCAGATGCATCATGAATCGGGCCTGCTTGGTCGCCTGGCATAATAATCCGTTTTTTGTTGGCTTCTACTTCTGGATCAGGAAGTGGGATCGCCGACAAAAGCATTTTCGTATAAGGATGGATCGGATTTGCATACAACTCAGCACTTTCTGCAAGCTCAACCATTCTACCCATATACATTACAGCTACCCGATCACTGATGTGCTTGACCATCGACAGATCATGCGCAATGAAGAGGTATGTCAGACCCAAACGTTCTTGAAGCTCTTTTAACAGGTTGACAACCTGAGCCTGAATAGATACGTCAAGAGCTGAAATTGGCTCATCACAAATGATGAATTTAGGATTAACAGCCAGTGCACGTGCAATACCGATCCGTTGACGTTGACCACCAGAAAACTCATGCGGATAGCGTGTTGCATGGTCAGGGTTCAAACCAACCAGATCAAGTAACTCCTCAATCCGTTTCTTACGTTCTGCACGGCTACCCGCCATATTGTGAATATCCAGTGCCTCACCAATAATATCAGAAACGGTAAAACGCGGGTTCAATGATGCATACGGATCTTGAAAGATCATCTGCATATCACGGCGCATTGCTTTCATTTTACTTGGTGATAATTTGTAAATATCCGTACCGTTAAAACGTACGCTACCTGCTGTAGGTTCATACAAGCGCAAAATCGTACGACCCGCTGTAGACTTACCACAGCCGGATTCGCCAACCATACCCAGCGTTTCACCCTCGCGAATATAGAAATTCAGGTTGTCCACCGCTTTGAGCACACGGTTTTTGCCAACATTAAAATACTTTTTAAGACCTTCAACCTCAATTAAATTGTTGCTACTCACCATGATCTCACCTCCTATTTCTTCAACTTCGGATCAAGCGCATCACGCAAGCCGTCGCCAAAAAGGTTGAACGCAAGCATAATCAAACTGATCAAACCTGCTGGGAAAAGCATCCGCCACGGGTAATACATCCACCCGGTCAGAGCTGATTCAATCATTGAACCCAACGACGCCTGAGGAGCCTGTACCCCTAATCCAAGGAAGCTCAGGAATGCCTCAGAGAAAATAGCACTTGGAACTGTCAAAGTCAGTGTGACAATGATCGGTCCTACCGCATTGGGCAACAAGTGACGGAACAGCAAACGACCAGCACCTGCACCCATTGAACGGGAAGCGAGTACGAATTCTCGGTTTTTAAGTTGTAACATCTCACCACGTACAATCCACGACATGTTAATCCACCCCGTTACACAGAGCGCAATAATAATTGTAGTGATACTTGGCTCCAGTACCACCAGCAACAGGATCGTAACAAGCAAGTAAGGAATGGAGTACAAGATTTCAGAAAATTTATTCATGATTTCATCAACGCGGCCACCAAAGTAACCCATAATTCCACCATAAATAACTCCAATCATCAAGTCAATCATTGCAGCAGCCAAACCAATAATCAAGGAAATCCGAGCGCCCATCCAAGTACGTACAAACATATCACGCCCCAGATCATCTGTTCCGAACCAATGTTCCGCCGAAGGAGGAAGATTGGTGCTCAACAAATCATTCGTGCGGTCATCGTATGGGGACAGCATTGGACCAACGATTGAAGCAAGCACAATGAGAACCAAAACACTCAAGCTTGTCATGGCCAGTTTGTTTTTACGAAGTCGCTCCCAAGCATCTCGCCAAGCGGATAAGCTTTCGCGCTGAATAACTTCAGACTGCTTTTCATCCGCCCCGACCTTCTGGAAATCTTCCGGTTTCACCTGAAGCTTATCCAAGTTCACAGCATTATCTTTAACAGACATAAAGTTATCCCTCCTTCCCGCCAGTAAGCTTAATCCGCGGATCAATAAATCCATATGCAATATCTGTAATAAAACGCGCCACCATCAGCAAAATACCGTAAAAAATAGTAACTCCCATAATCATGGTATAATCACGGGTTGTAATACTATCTACGAATACCTTACCAATACCGCCAATCCCGAAGATACGTTCAATAACAACTGAACCCGTAATAATATTGGCCGTCATTGGTCCCACATAGGTAACAACCGGCAGAATAGCATTACGCACAACGTGTTTGAACATAATAGTAATGGATTTCAAGCCTTTAGCCTTGGCAGTCTTAATGTAATCCGCATGAAGCACTTCCAGCATACTAGAACGCGTTAGTCGAGCGATAAACGCAATAGGGGAAGCAGATAGAGCTGCAACAGGCAGAACGTAGTCCATCGGACCGTCAAAGCCCATAACATTAAACCAACCTAACTGTTGAGCGAAGAAAAATTGAATCAACGATGCCAGAACGAAGCTGGGAACCGCAATCCCCATGATAGCTAATACCATTGCAACGTTATCTATTAGCCTACGATGATACAAAGCTGCTAGCATACCTAGCAAGAGACCGACAATTATCGACACGATTATGGCAACAAAACCCAGTTTAAGGGAAACCGTAAACGTTTGTCCGATAATGTCAGTTACACTTTGATTCAGCTTTTTCATAGAAATACCAAAATCACCTGAAGCAATATCACCTAAGTATTTAAAATATTGGACATATACAGGCTTATCCAGCCCATATTGCTCCATTAACCGGGCTTGAATCTCAGGAGAAGTCGCTTTTTCACTCATGAAGGGGTTACCCGGAATTGCTTTCATGAGAAAAAACGTCGCAGAGATCAGAATGAACAAAGATAGCAGCATGTAGAAAAATTTACTGATCAAATAACGCGTCATTGCCCGTTTACACCCCCCATAAATTTTTTTCGACACCATTCGATTTTATCGAAATAGAATTGGACTGTCCAATCTACTTATTTGCATGGTTACATGATGATGGAAAAGACCATGACACACAAAAAAAACGGGATATATATGGTTCTATCCACATATATATCCCGAAGTAACTATCAAACTTCAGAATCGAGCTTCAGTTACTGTGTAATATACGCTCTTGTGAAATCAACTGCTCCACTAAAGTCAAGCCCAATGTCTTTTACATTCGGTTTTGTTAAAGAAACATTTGAGTAGTAGTAGATCGGAAGCATTACCATATCATCTTGAACCAGAATTTTCTCCGCTTTCGCAAAATCTTCCATTCGTTTTGCTGGATCAGTTTCTTTCTTAGCTGCTTCAATCAAAGCATCATATGCTGGGTTAGCATAACCTGCATTGTTGTTGCCATTGCCTGTTGTCCACATATCCAGGAATGTCATTGGATCATTATAGTCAGCAGACCATCCACCACGAGCGATTTGGAAATTCAGCTTGTTACGTGTTTGGATAAATACGCCCCACTCTTGGTTTTGGGTTTTGATGTCAACGCCAAGGTTTTTCTTCCACATATCAGCAACTGCCAAAGCAATCTTTTGGTGACTCTCACTGGAGTTATACAGCAATGTTACCGGAGGAAGTGTAGTTACGCCTTCTTCCTTCATACCTTCTTGAAGCAATTTTTTCGCTTCAGTGAAATCTTCTTTGAAGTAATCATCTTTATTCTCAGTGCGGAATTCTTGAGATACTCCTTTGATACCTGGAGGTACAAAGCCGTATGCAGGAATTTGACCGCCCAATGTTACTCTTTCAACGATTGGTTGGCGTTCAATAGCCATCGCAAACGCTTTACGGATTTTAACATTGTTAAATGGTTTTTCAGTTACATTAAACAGATAGTAGTACGTACTTGCAATCCCTTTTGCCTTAAATTCGTTAGGCAGTTCTTTTTTCACAGCCGGAATTTGGTCGGTAGGAATTTCACCGTTTGGCATACCTGCGTAATCGAGTTGTCCACTTCTATAAGAAGCCAGCTCTGTTGCACCGCTATTTACAAGGGACATCGTAATTTTGTTCAGCTTGATCTCATCTTTACCCCAATAGTTTTCACTCTTGGTTACTTCGATCTTTTGACCGCTGTCCCAAGTCGTTAATGTGTAAGGTCCGTTAGTGATCATGCTATCTTTCTTAACAGCCCACTTATCATTACCTTTAACAGAAGGATTTACAGGATAGAAAGTGTAGAAAGAAGTCAATCCCAAGAAGTAAGGAGTTGGGTGCTCCAGCTCTACTTGCAATGTATGATCGTCAACAGCTTTAACACCTACATCTTTAAAGTCTGTAACTTTAGTGCCTTTAAAAGATTTGGAAGTGCTCAGGTTGTAACCCTCAGCATTTTTGATATAGTACAATTGGTAAGCATATGGAGGTGCAGGAGCCGTGGAAGGATCCAATACCCGTTGCCAAGCAAATACGAAGTCGCTTGCTTTGACTGGGTCGCCATTACTCCATTTTGCAGTATCACGAAGCTTGAACGTATAGGTTTTGCCGTCATCGGAAATCTTCCAAGATTCAGCTACGCCAGGGATTTCTTTGCCGTCAGGACCCATACGTACGAGACCTTCATACAAAGTTTTCAGAACCGTGTTAGTTTGACTATCCTGAGCTTGTGCCGGATCGAACGTTGGCGGCTCGGATGCAAGGTTAATGCGCAAAATTTGCTTGTCGGCCGCAGCCGGCGTAGTCGAGGTGTTTTCTTGTGCGCCCTTACCATTGGTATCGTTCTTGCCGCCGCAACCTGCGAGCAGTGCGCCAACTGCAAGAATGAGTGTCAAAAGGACTAAAAAGCTTTTCCTTTTCATCTAGCGTTTTCCCCCTAGTTCTAAAGTGGTATATGTTTATAGATTATACAACCAGCGGTCAAAAAAATCTACATTACATTTCTTCAAATTGAGCTTTTTTTTCAAAAAAACATGATTAATTCATATTTTTTCACCTTTTCATGTCACCTTATATCACATGGTGTTGAATATATTCTTAAATATACCAACTACAGTCAACAAAATATACGCCAATGTCATCGCCATAAAAGTTAATCTCCAGACCGCTCTACATAATCTTTTACCATCAACCTTCCCTTTTATTCGATTTTGAGCTCCTCCAATTAAACCCAAGGCCAGTAATAGGAGCAGTAGAATCAAATAAAAACCGAATCGAGATGTAAAAATGACGTTAAAGAGTGCTGCGACGGAAAATATCAGAAAAAACGTGGTAATATCCATAGAAGTAAGTAACGATTTCTTTTTTTCCACTTTAAGAATGTAGCGACAAACCGCAAACACGATCAAAAACGGAAAAAAGGGAAGAATACTGAAAGTGATAATAGTACCTTGTATAAGACTCAACTGATCACCCCTCTTTTAGCCGCATGCCTTCAATTAATTGCCACAATACCTCATGAGTTGGTGCAGTAACTCCAGCCCGATCTGCCATCTGCACCAGTTGTCCGTTAATGGAAGCAACTTCTGTCATGGACTGTGCAAGTACATCAGCTAGCATGGACGAGTGATTCTCTGCCGTTGCCCGGCATACATTCATAATTTGCTCCCACCATGCGTTTTCCCAGTGGATACCATGAGCTTCATACACTTGAATGCCTTCATCGTACAGCCTGCGCATCATATGTATTCGAATAGGGTCCGAAAGCAGCTCGCCATTACGAACTCGCCATAACGCCGTCAGCGGATTGATCACAGCATTGATCAACAACTTGCGATACATACCGTTCTCGATTTCTTTCGACAAGCAAGCGTCAAATCCTGCTGCAACCAGCCGATTTAGCACACATTGATTAAAATTATTGTTCTTCGACTCCTCCTCTTCCTCCGAACATCCTATTTCAGTAACACCCGATCCTGCATGTACAATAGATGCTACTCCCTGCCTCTTGGCTCCTTCAGTCGTCACAGCAGGGTATATTACAGCTTTAGGCCAAGCCTTTCTAATGCGTTCTATATGGCCGATTCCATTCTGCAAGCAAACAATTCCTGTATCTCTATCCATTTGAGCTGCAGGCTGGATCTGTTCTAATACTTCCTCAATCGCCCCCTGTTTGGTCATAAGCATTATCCATCGTGCCGGAGCCTGTGAATTTAACCGTTGCCAATCTGCCAATGGAGCTACCTTCAATTTATTCCCGGACACATGTACTGCCGTCTGTCCCTCCTTATCAAACACAGTAATCCCTTCACGAGCAATGATGCGTGCCTGCTCAAGTGTACGCGTCCACAGCCTTACTTTTGTACCTGAGGCAGACAACCTCCCGGCAAACAACAATCCCAGCGAACCCGCTCCAATAATATCAATCACCTTTGTATCGTCTCGCTTCCATCTTTTTTTCTACTATATCATATGCACTCTAAAGAAATACAAAAAACGCCAACTACAGCAAAGCGCTAGTTGACGTTTTATTTCAATATTGCAGAAGTAATCTTGTTACTCAATGCGCTCCAGATTCCCATTGGCGTCCATTTTGAATCTGGATTTAAGCTCTTCCTCATCATCAGTGATTAAAGCCAAGCGCCGAGCCCGGTCCATAATCTGAATCAGAGCTTTATAATCATCATTCACAACACGATAGTCGGTTTGCACCTCATTCACTTCTTTGGACAGCCGGTCATTAATGGAGCGAAGCTGATTCAATTCTTCTTCCTTTTCCCGTAAATCTTTCTCCAGCATCTTAATCTGCCGATTCGTTTCCTGGACAGATCCCTTCCATTGACGCAAGAAGCGAATTACTGCATCAATAGATAACGTATCCTCACTCGTACCATCCGTTCTGTACCCACCTTCGACTGTATCAAGCGAGGCAAAAGCCGCAACCTGTGATACACCTACCGGGTTCTGCTTACGGATATAACTGCGCTTCTGGCGCTGTGCTTTGGCAATGCTAATCGCTTCATCATAACGTTTGCGCACGCAGCTGTTCCAACGAAAGCCGCATGCTGCAGAGGTTCTTCCGATTTTTTGACCAACCTCCTCAAACGCAGCGAGCTGCGTCCCACCTTCACGGATATGCCGCAATGTCACCTCCGCCAATATCAAGTCATCTTCCACACTCCATGCATCTTGTCTTATTGCAGTCATGCCTCTAGCCCTCCTAACAACATCCTGAAATAACCGTCTTCATGAACCGATCTTGCCGGTATTTGAATAGGGTATAAAAGCTGTTTATTCATTCCTATGCCTCTCGTAGAGTTCATAGAATCTATTTGATACTAAATTGTATTTCCATTTCTGCAAGAACTCATACGTGAACGTAAACAGTTTCGGGTTTTAAGCATGCTCAGACTGCTGTACAATAAAATGAATGGTTAAAGAAACAGAAAGGATCATATACATTACCATTAGTTTTTTTCGGGAATACATAAAAGGGGAAACCAAATGAACAAACGAATAAAAATCACAATCAGCACCCTGCTGACCACTATCATGATGCTAACTTTCATATATGTACGTCCTACTCTGGCCGCTCCCTCCCATGAAGAAAATCAGATTTTACAAGATAGCCTGTCGATTGTAGAGATAGACCATGAAATTGAGCGAATCAGTCAAGAGCAGCAGACTCTTATGCAGCGTCAGCGGGAATTGCGAAGTAATCTCACCGTTCAGCAAGAGCAAATGACCATACAACGGAAGCGTGCAGGTTCTGTGCTGCGATCGTATTATATGGGAGAAAGGGACAAGCTGTTGAGTGTAGTGCTAGGGGCGAAAAGTATAAGGCAGCTTCTCTCTCTGTACGATTACTACTTATTATTGATTAGTCACGATCAGGATGTGCTTCAAGAATATGAATCCAATTATCAATCTATGCGAAAAACAGAACAACAAGTCACCCAAGCCTCAATGGAATTGGAAACAGTCAAAACAAACTTACTGGCACAACGCAAACGCATTATCCTGCTTCAGTCGCGTGTAAATGACGGCGTTAACGCCAGTAATGACCCGGATACCCTACGCAAGCTTATTGGCGAAATGACAGCTTATTGGGAGAATGTAGGTGTCTACGAGGTAAATAAGCACTTTAAAGCATTAGCTCAAGCTATGCAGGATTTACCGCAATTCATTCAACAACAACAAGGTGCTATGGTTACAAATGGAAAAGTGATTACGATAAGCATTCGCGAAGAGGACTTTAACCGTTTTTTAAAGTCAGAAAATGAATTGTTTAATCACTTCAACTTTACATTTGCACAGGATCGAATTATGGTAGAAGGTCAGCAGGGAACGATGAAATTAAGAGTAGAGGGTCACTACACGGTAGAAAATGAACCGAAAAATGCAATTTTATTTCATGTAGATCGATTGGTATTTAATGGTCTGGAACTACCTGATACGACCCGCAACAAGCTGGAAAAAGATTTTGATCTAGGTTTCTACCCACAGCAGCTTATTTCCTATGTCAAAGCCACAGAAGTACGCACTTTAGCAGGAATGCTCGAAGTTAAGCTCGAATTAAACTTTAAATAAGCTTTTGCTCACTTTCATTGTTCTGAATTTTTACGTGTACAAAACAAGAGACCCCGGGATATTCCCGAGGTCTTTATTATTGTCATAACGATAGGGATTTTATAGCAGATCGGCTGCCAACTGCGCAAGCTTGGAGCGTTCTCCTTTTTCCAACATAATATGCCCGCTAATCCCTTCTTGCTTAAACCGCTCCACTACATAGGTTAAACCGTTGCTGGCTGCATCCAGATATGGGTGATCAATCTGCTCCGGGTCTCCCATCAAAATAATCTTGCTTCCCTCACCCACCCGGGACACAATCGTTTTGATCTCATGTCGGGATAAGTTTTGCGCCTCATCGACTATAATAAATTGCCCAGGTATCGAACGCCCGCGAATATAAGTAAGTGCCTCCACCTGAATACTGCCCAAGCCCATCAAAATTTTGTCGATATCACCTGATTTTTTGGCATCAAACAGATACTCTAGATTGTCGTAGATTGGTTGCATCCACGGGCGAAGTTTTTCATCCTTTTCTCCCGGTAAATAACCAATATCCTTACCCATAGGAACAACAGGCCGAGCAATCAGCAGTTTCTTGAAGCGATGTTCATCCTCTACCTTAAGCAAGCCTGCCGCCAGCGCCAGCAGCGTTTTGCCCGTACCCGCTTTTCCTGTAATGGTCACGAGGGGGATATCGTCATTAAGCAAAAGCTCCAATGCCATCCGCTGTTGAGCATTACGCGCGCTGATTCCCCACACCGATTCGTTACTTAAGTACAGCGGCTCTAATCGCTCTGCCTCCTGATTTACTTTCAGCAAAGCTGATTTTCCAGTTCCCATTTCATCTTTCAGAATGACAAATTCATGTGGATACAGCGTATAAGGTAGTTCCAGTGGCTTGATTGGTAAAAAACGGTTAGAGTAAAATTCATCTATGATGGACGGGTGCACCTGTATTGCCGAGTATCCGGGATATAGCTCACTTAGATCGCCTGTTCTATCGGATAGGTAGTCTTCGGTCAGCAGTCCCAATACATCTGCCTTGATCCTGACCAGCACATCTTTACTGACCAAAACGACCGAACGTGGTTCAGGCTGCTCCTGCTCTTCCAGATGATAATTCAAGGCAACCGCTAAAATCCGGTTATCGTTCGAAACCTCCCCGAACATCTCCTGAACTTTCAAAAAACTTCGGTGGTTTAACTCAACCTTAAGCCTTCCACCTTGGGGAAGTGGAACGCCACTATGCAGATGACCCACTTCTCTCAATCCGTCCAACAATCGCGATACATTGCGGGCATTCCGTCCAATCTCATCCGCGTTGCGTTTTTTGGAGTCGATTTCTTCCAGAACTACAGCTGGAATAACAACTTCATGTTCTTTGAAGGTAAATATGGCTTTCGGATCATGCAGCAGCACATTCGTATCCAGCACAAAAATTTTCTTCATTAAATCCCCTCCAAAGCGGCGTGGACAATCTCGTGTTTCATACCTATACCTATTCACCGGGTACCTAATACTTGCTGATTCCCTGAAAAAAGAACCCCAAAGCAGCATAAAACAACGAAAAGTTGTAAGTGAAGATAGCCTCTGAGCCTGTCCATTTTTGAAATTAGACACAAAAGGCCCAGTGATTGCTCACTGGACCTAGACTTGGTTCACTATAACTTTAGACATACCTCAACCCCCTTATGTTATATAAGAGCTTTACTCGCTGCGAGTATAACATAAGTGGGAAGAAAGATACATACTCAGGAATTGGAAGAAGCTGCGGTATTGTCGCTTGCTTTTTTAGCTAATTCCTCTTGGAGCGCTTGCTTGGCCAAATCGAGCTGTTGCTCATCAATGTACACATACGGGCTACGCCACGTTCCTGCTACCGGATTGTATTTCACATTTTGCTTGGAAATATCCCAATAGGTTTGTACGATATTTTTCATTTGCTGTGACTCGATATCTGTCATCATATTCTTATCAACCGATTTAATAATTGCACTAAACTTGGTCAAAGCGTTAAAGGATTGCATTTGGTCAATTAGGGAATGAAGCACCTGATTTTGTCGACGATTACGATCAAAATCGTCAGATTCAGCTGTTCTCGGACGACAATTAGATTTGCGGTAGCGAACAAAATCAAGAGCCTGATCACCGTTCAAATGCTTGGCTCCAACTGTCAGGTTAATATCGGTACCATCTGCACGGTCACGATAACACATGTTTTTATCAACCGTCACATCTACGCCACCCAAATTATCTACTACATCTCTAAAGCCCTGGAAGTTAATAACCGTCACATAATCAATATCAATGTTTAAATATTTTCCAATCATCTTCTTCATTTGTTCTTCAGCAACTTCGCCAGATTCTTTCTCTCTAGCCTTAAACACCGGATAATACTCATTCAACTTGCGAGGTTTATATCCATCCATTTCTAGACGCGTATCGCGCGGTAAGGACACGATGGTAGACGATTTAGTATTGGGGTTCAATGTAGCTACCATAATAACGTCGGACAAATAAGTCGGATGATCAGGGCGGTAATCGGTTCCTAGCAATAAGATAGTCAAAGGCTTAGCTTCTGCCAATTGTGTTTTGGGTACTTCCTTGTTGATCCCCGTATCCAAAACTTCCTCTACCTGATTGTAAAGATAGTAGGTATAACCACCTGCTGCCAAAATACCTATAATAAGCAGAAACAAGACAAACTTCATAAACGATCTGAAAAAGCTTTTTTTCTTTTTCGTTTTTTTCGGTTTGGCGGATTTTTTCCCGCTTTGTGTCCGGGGAGGCAATCCGTTCGAAAGATTACTCATGCTTCAACACCTTTTCCTGCGTTTTGAGAAATATAGCTTTCTCCAAGTTTACAATCCTAAAACACACACAGCGGCGCATCCCGTTCCCGGGCGTCGCCGCTGTGGCCAAAGACCAATCCAATCAATTACATATTTGCTTGTGCTGTTTTACGTTGTTTCTCCGCACGCTCGCGTTCACCTTTGTTCAAGATCTTTTTACGCAAACGGATAGCGTTAGGTGTAATTTCGCAATACTCATCATCATTCAGATATTCGAGCGCCTGCTCCAAAGAGAAGATGACAGGTGTTTTCAGTTTAACTGTATCGTCTTTTGTTGCTGAACGAACGTTTGTCAGTTGTTTTTCTTTACAAATGTTAACGACGATGTCGTTATCACGTGTGTGCTCCCCAACGATCATACCCTCATAGATTTCAGTACCTGGCTCCAGGAACAAAATACCGCGGTCTTCCACGCCCAGCATACCATAAAAAGTAGAGCTGCCGTTTTCCGTTGATACGAGTACACCCTGATGACGTCCACCTACTTGACCGCCAACAAATGGTCCATAGCTGTCAAACGCATGGTTCATTACGCCATAACCACGAGTCAAAGTCAGGAAGTTTGTAGTGTAGCCGATCAGACCACGTGCAGGGATCAAGAATTCCAAGCGAACCTGTCCGGTGCCGTTATTAATCATGTTAACCATTTCGGCTTTACGGGAGCCCAAACTTTCCATAACCGCGCCCATGCTTTCTTCCGGAATATCAATAAGGAGACGTTCGATTGGCTCCATTTTCTTACCGTCAATTTCCTTGACGATAACTTCCGGCTTGGACACTTGCAGTTCGTAACCTTCACGACGCATGTTTTCAATCAGGATACCCAGATGCAACTCACCACGTCCGGATACAATAAAGGCGTCCGGGCTATCTGTTTCATCAACACGTAAGCTGACATCCGTTTCGAGTTCTTTCAGAAGACGCTCACGCAATTTACGGGATGTTACCCACTTACCATCGCGACCTGCGAATGGGCTGTTGTTAACCAGGAAGGTCATTTGCAGCGTTGGTTCATCAATCTTCAGTACAGGCAATGCTTCAGGATGATTTGGATCAGCAATGGTTTCACCAATGTTGATATCTTTAATTCCCGCAATTGCCACAATGTCACCAGCGCCCGCTTGGTCAGTTTCAATACGTTTCAGACCTTGGAAGCCGAAAAGTTTCTCAATACGCGCTGATTTACTACTACCATCACGCTGCATAACTGTGACTGCTTGCCCCTGCTTGATGATACCGCGGTTTACACGACCTACTGCAATTCGGCCAAGGTATTCGTTATAGTCCATCAGTGTTACGAGGAATTGAAGAGGCTCATCTACTTTCTCAGTTGGAGCCGGAATGTGCTCTACAACTGTTTCGTACAATGCTTGCATGTTATCGTCTTGCTTTTCAGCATCCATGCTGGATGTTCCGTTCAGCGCCGAAGCGTACACAACAGGGAATTCCAATTGCTCGTCATTCGCACCCAGCTCGATGAACAGATCCAGTACTTCGTCAATAACTTCTGCCGGACGAGCTGCCGGACGGTCAATTTTATTTACTACAACGATTGGCGTCAGATTTTGCTCCAGCGCTTTACGCAGTACGAATTTCGTTTGCGGCATGCAACCTTCGTAAGCATCAACGACGAGCAAAACACCGTCAACCATTTTCATAATCCGTTCCACTTCGCCACCAAAGTCGGCGTGTCCCGGTGTATCTACAATGTTAATCAGATAATCTTTGTAAGTGATAGCTGTATTTTTAGCCAAAATCGTAATACCGCGTTCACGCTCCAGATCGTTGGAGTCCATGGCGCGCTCCTGAACAGCCTCGTGTTCTCTAAATGTTCCGGACTGTTGAAGCAGCTTGTCGACAAGCGTCGTTTTTCCGTGGTCGACGTGGGCAATAATCGCAATATTGCGAATGTTTTCTCTAGCATGCATGGTTTGTATCCATATCCTTTCCGTATATCAAAATAGTGTCTCTATCCTGAAGCAGTGCTGATTCAAGGCTAACAATCGTTCTTTAGGCCCACTCCCTGCCAGCCTTCTATATGTTTCAGGCTTTGTACAGACAGCTTCTCTCTCCGATTCGCGTGAAAACCTTAAAATAAGCGTCAGAAATCATTCCGACGCTCTTATCATATCCATTATATTATAGTTGAAATATGTCATAAAGCAAGACATTATTGCCTGTTCCGTAATTTACCGCCATAAAATCTCACAGCTTGCCGGTTTACCTTTTGCGTTTGCCACGGTTGTTTAGGACCAACCAGATTCCAGCGCCAATCAGTAAAACTGCAATAACATATATGATACCCGTTCTTAGGGAGGTAATAACCAATAAAAGCACCGATACCAAGCCCAATATTACGCCCCCTGTATATACATTGCGAGAAAGCGAAATATCATTAATGGCATACTCCCATAATCCAATCGCCACACCTAGAAGTAACAAAGGCCATAAATAGGCCATTAAATGCCAGCCCCAAATATTGCAGAGCAAAAATAAGAAGCCATAAACCGACAAAATCCCTGCCGGCAGCAACATAAAGGGTGAAACTTTACGCTTCATGTACATTGCATGCAGTACGATTCCAGGTATTAAAAACAGCAAAGGCCAAAAGTTTCGTCCCAAAAAGGAGAACGCCCCCAGTTTCCCCAACAAAATAATCAGTCCTACGGCAACAATGCCCACTCCGATCATACGCTCTTTTCCGGAATTCATCGTGGTCTCCTTTGTTTGCTGAATTTGTTTTTAGGTCTCTTAATGTGATTGTTTTTAAGTATATTTTTGTGAATATAGAGTCTTTACAAAAACCGAGTAAACCTGGCATTTGCAAAAACTCTATGTCTATTTTAGCCGATGTTTTCCAAAAAAACTACGTTCAAATATGGCGAGCTCGTAACTGACGATATATACCTGCAACGACAACTGCTGTTGCCAAGAGTCCCGGTAACCATGCATGTATAAGCTCTCCCGTACCTGCTAACCATACACCCAATCGGGGATCACGCAGTAGCATTTCTCCTGCCGTAAAAGCCAGGATTGCAGATCCGAGCAAAACAAGTACAGGGAACCGATGAAGCCAGATCGCAATCACGTTGCTGCCCCAGACGACAATTGGAATGCTAATGGCAATACCAATGACAATAATGGCGATATCCCCATCTGCTAGGGCTGCAATAGCTAATACATTATCTAGACTCATCACAAAGTCCGCTACCAGAATCACCTGTATAGCCTTCCATATGGTTGTTTCTGCTCTTACTCCCACATGATCCTCATTCTCATAAAGCAGCTTAAACGCAATCCATAACAGAAGTAGACCGCCTGCCGCCTGAATAAAGGGTACGCCCAGCAAAATGACAGCTACAAAAGTCAAAACACAGCGCAGGAGGACTGCACCGACTGCACCCCACCATATAGCTTGACTCCGCTGCCTTGCAGGCAAGTTTTTGCTCGCCATGGCTATAACAACTGCATTATCACCGCTTAACACCAAATTAATCATTAATATTTTCAACAGCAAAATGATATGCTCCATGTGTACAAACACCCCCATCCTACTTGTATGCGAAATAGGACGAGGCTATGCTTATAAGCCTTGTCAAATAAGTCATCATTTATTAAAAATTGATGTCAAATTTGTTGAGCAAAGACCTTGAAATCAATAACAAACAGCAATATAATGAATCGTATTTCCGAAAAACGGGTATTAAAATAAACAACATACAATGATTTTAGGATGTTTAATCAGGGAGATGAGAACGATTGATATGTCCGGACTTCAGTTCTTTTGGCTACTGCTTAATGTGATATTTATTGACCTTCTGCTCGCAGGAGATAATGCGATTGTAATTGGACTTGCCGCCAGAAAGCTGCCTCCTGCAACGCAAAAAAAAGCGATACTGTACGGTACCGGTGGTGCCCTTCTCATTCGCATAGCAGCCACCATTGTGGTACTCTGGTTGCTTCAAGTACCATGGTTGTTACTCATCGGGGGTGTCATGTTAGTCTGGATCGCGTATAAGTTGCTCGTAGACCAGGAGGACCATACCGAAGTCAAAGCGGGAACAACGTTATGGGGTGCTATCCGCACGATTGTTGTAGCCGATGCGGCTATGGGTCTGGACAACGTGATTGCTGTTGCTGGCGCGGCCCAGCAGCATTTGCTCCTTGTAGTGCTGGGACTATTAATCAGCGTACCGATCGTTGTATGGGGAAGCACTCTTTTTATCAAGTTGATCAATAAATTCCCTTGGATTATCTATTTAGGATCGGCTGTGCTTGGTTATACAGCCTCTAATATGATTACTGAAGAACGTAAGCTGGAACCCTACTTTACTGAGCACCCTGCGCTGCGTATCTTGTTTATTGCCGCAGTCATGGCAGGTATTTTGCTCACAGGATATCTTCAAAATCGCAGAGCAGTGTCGAGTCGAGAAAAAGCCGTCTAAAATCATTCAAAAACTGTTTTAACTAAAAAAAAGGCAGACCCAAAATAGCTGGCGGGTCTGCCTTTTTTTTAAAACCAATCTTCCTGTATAACTTCCTCTTTGCGCCCCTCTATAGCTCCGCCTGCCTCCAGGACAAGCGTCTCCGTTGTAGCCACAGCCTGTTCAATCAACACATTTAAATCCCGAATAGAGGCTTCAATCTTTTGAACAACCCACAAATTTGGATTGGTCGTTGGGGATTTAGGAACAAACAATGTGCAGCAATCCTCATAGGGGAGTATCGATAGATCGTAGGTGCCAATCTGCTTTGCGATTTCCGTGATCTCCTGTTTATCCATCATTACGAGAGGTCGCAGCAATGGTAATTCTGTCGAACGGCCAATCACATTCATGCTGGATAACGTTTGACTAGCGACTTGCCCCAGACTGTCGCCTGTCACGAGTGCCAGTGCTCCTTCACGCTCAGCCAGCATCGTTGCAATTCGCAGCATAGACCGTCTCATTAGCGTAATAATCAGATTATCCTGTCCAGTGCGCGTAAAGGCCGTCTGCACCTCTGTAAACGGGACAAGGTGGATTTTGATCCGACCCGCATAGCCTGCTAATACCCTTGCCAAATCAATAACCTTTTCTTTCGCACGCTCACTTGTAAATGGATAGCTATAAAAATGTACACATTCGATTTCCAATCCTCTACGCATGGAAGACCATCCTGCTACCGGGCTGTCAATTCCACCAGACAGCAGCAGCATAGCTTTACCGTTCGTTCCTAACGGAAAGCCCCCTACAGCCATAATAACATCGCTGAATATATAGGCCGCCTGCTCTCTAACCTCCACACGTAACTCAATATCTGGTTGATGTACATCGACCCTCAACGCTTGAAACTCTCGCAATATAGGAGAACCAATTAAATGATTCATCTCTTGTGAGGAATGAGCAAACTCCTTCCATACTCTGCGGGCATTTACCTTGAACGTCGTTCCCTCGGTCACATTCAGCTCAACCATCAAAGCTACAGCGGTCTCAATGATAGCACCCAGCTCGACAGGAGCCATTTTGACAGGACTTATTGTCGTGATGCCAAACACTTTTTGTAACACCTGAATGATCTGTTCATAAGGTTCTCCACCGAGAACCACATAAATCCGTCCAAATTCCTTCCGCAAAGAAGCACCGGGAAAGGGTTTGAGCAGCAGCTTCACGTGATTCAGTACAGCCTTTTCAAAACGAGTCCGATTCTTCCCTTTTAATGTAAATTCACCGAAGCGAAGTAACAGCATATCATAGTGCATTTTAACGTTTCCACCTTTCAAGGGATTCCAGCTTGGCTACAGCCTTTCGCAGTGCAAGTATAAGCTCATCGATATCCTGTTCCGTATGTTCATCACCGAAGCTGATACGAATGCCGCCAGACGCTTCCGCCTCATTGCATCCCATCGCCAGCAGCACCCGACTGGGTTCAGCCAATTTAGAAGAGCAAGCCGATTTGGTGGATACTACCACACCCAGTTGCTCCAGCGTATGCAGCATTACCTCGGCTTTCATGCCCGGATACGAAAAGTGGACAATATGTGGCGCTTCTTCCCCGCTGTTCAGCCGCAGTTGAGGGAGTGTCTTCACCTCTGCGACCACCCGTTCTCTCCACTCGGTCATACGGCGTGCTGTCTCTACTTGCCGTTCGCCCGCCAACCGTATCGCCTTAGACATACCGACAAGCACCGGTACATTTTCCGTACCTGCACGAAAACCCTGCTCCTGAGAGCCGCCACTATGCAGTGGGAAAAGCTCTACACCTTCCCGAACGAATAGTAGTCCAGCACCTTTGGGTCCACGCAACTTATGCGCAGAGAGACTGTACAGATCAGCCTGCCATCCCCGGATATCAACCGGTAGCTTTCCAAACCCCTGTACACCGTCAATATGAAATAGTACACGGGGGAACTGTTTCTTCAGCGCAACTCCGATATCATGCAACGGTTGCACCCTTCCCGTCTCATTATTGACATGCATGATACTGACTAAAATCGTATCTTTACGGACAGCGGCACAAACCTGTTCGGCGCTCACATGCCCTTCTGCATCGACAGGTAAAAATGTAACCTCAAAGCCCAGATTTGTCAGTTGTCTGCAAGCTTCATACACAGACGGGTGCTCTGTCGATACAGTAACAATATGCTTGCCTCTGGTCTGATACTGCAAAGCTGCTCCCTTGATAGCAAGATTGTTGCTTTCCGTTGCCCCAGATGTGAAGACAATCTCTGATGGATACACTCCCAAAGCCGCAGCACATACTTCGCGCGAACGCTTAAGCAACTTATCCGCATCCTCTCCATATCGATGCATCGAGGATGGATTCCCGTAGTGGCGTCTCATGACCTCGGCAACTGTTGTAATCACCTCTTCAAAAGGCGGAGTTGTCGCGGCATAATCAAAATATTTCATTGCACTCCCCTTTTCCGCTCTATAACTGCTGCAACAAAAAAAGACCAAAACAGGGAAAGGCCGCTACATTATAGCGACACCCTTTCCCCATATTGATCCTGTCTGCGGACCTAATCTAATTGAAATTACGCACTTTTTCGTTGTAAGCTATAGGGCTTAGATCGTATATTTTTCACGTGCCTTTTGAATTTTGGTAATATATCTTTGCGTTTCCACCGGAAGCTTGTCCAGTACAGCCATTAACTGTTCATCACTATTTACACCAAGCCGCTGCACTCGTCCGGGACCTGCATTATATGCAGCCAGCGCCATATTTTCTTGTCCGTTAAATCGTTTAATCTGGTAGGACAAATAACGAACACCGGCATCAATATTTTGAACAGGATCATATGGGTCGCTGACTCCCAGGCCTTGAGCCGTAGCATCCATAAGCTGCATAAGCCCTTTGGCTCCGGCCGAAGAAGTGACCGACGGATTAAACGAAGATTCCGTATCAATAACCGCTTTAATCAACGCTACTGGAACGCCGTATTTCTGGCTAGCCTCGTTAATCAAATCATCATATGCTGTAGGTGTTGTGGGTCCGTCTGTTGCTGTGCTGGAAGGAGCGGGGTACAATGACGAAGCCGTCCCCCTCGAAGGTCCCAATTGAAGCCATAGCAAACCGTTTTCGTCTCTGGTAACATCACTTGAATTTTCTCGTGTCACAGCACCATCTGTTTCCAACTGACCTACTTGTTCCAGTAATCCGGAAAAAGCGTCCGTTGTACCCGTCTGGGTTGTAGCACTCATATTATTTAACAGCTGCATGTCTAACATGGACTTGGACACGCGCGGATCAATTTGCATGTGGCGTTCCCAACTTTCTATAGTTGTTATATCCCAAATAGCTTGTCATTACTGCTATGATACAACTTTTTACTATGTACTTCCATACCTTTTGATGAAAAAAGCTCCGTTTCTGTCGAAAAGACAGCGGAGCTTTATAGATCAGCTTTAATGTAATTATATCACTAAGATGATTTTTCTTGGATATACAAAAGAAAACTGAGCTTGTTCTCCAGTAGGGTCAACGAACGAACGGGATAAAAGCAAAATAACTCAATGTCGCCAGCGCTCCCAGACCAATCGACCAAATGCCGGTCGTTTTGCTGCCATTCACATAAGCATAAAAACCTAAAACTGCAGCAATAGGTCCCAGCACAATTGACCACATAAACAATGAGGCAATTCCTGCAGCCAGACCAATATAGCCAGAAATACGGCCACTATTGTTTATAACCTGCTCTTCACCCTTAACCTCATGTCGAGTCACAGCTGAGCCGGGAGCAACCTCTGCTGCATATTCCTCACGATCATTACGGCGCTTGGCAGATCGTTCATGAATGTGACGGGGGTAATCTACACGTTCGCGGCTAACATGCTCTTTACTCTGATGCTTGTCATTTTCATGATCTTCCATAATAAACTGCACCTCCAAATGCGAAATGAATCGCGTAATAAAATTTACACGGACTTCGGCTTAAAAGTGTGGCAACAGGTTGCGGCTGACGTGGCAGCCTTATCACGTTCTTCTGAACTGAAGCTTTCTCCCGCATATTCTTCTTTAAATTTCTTACCGGCATGACCATCAACTTCAATCATGATCAAATCTGCCTTGCACAAGTTGTTTTCTCCCCAATAATGGCAATTGGCTACGCTACACTTAACGATTGGCTTGGCCTCTTGGCTCATGATCATCACCTCGGATTCATTGTCCCCCCGCTACCCTGCACCTATGCGTTCATGGTATATGGCAGTTGGTGACATACGAAAAAAGCCGTTTCCTTCACCTCCTCCAAAATGGCAGGAAGCAAGTAGAAAACGGCTTGCTTGTCTTGTTTTAGTTTTTGATTAGAAATGATCTTCCCCGTTGAATGCTTTAGGCATGAGTACGTCGAGTCTGCATCCGGCGCTGAGTCAAATAGTCACTTTCATAATAAGTCAGATCATCACGCAATTCTTCAAAATTTTTCGTAATGTCCATGATCACTTCGCGAGCGGCTGGCACTGGCGTTTTACGGAAGCGAATAGCATCTTGTCCCGTATACGCATAGCGTCCATCCTCTGCGTAAGATTCATTTTTGGGATAAAAAAAGCTGTTCACGCAGTCATGGTAAACGTTATACAATGCCTTTTCCGCAAAATCGACGTCAAAATTGGCACGGCGTAAAGCCACACCCAGCTTTTCATAAGATACTTCGGAAAAAACAAGGACATGACGGAGATCCGACAAAAAGCCTTTGTAAAAAAGTACGGACTCCTCATTGCCATCTACAGCAAGTTGCGGCAGAGCATGCTCATTGAGGAATGTTTCCACCCGTTTCACGGCAGTTTTCAGTCTCTCCTGCGCCGACTCACATAATTTTTGTACGTTGACTGCTGACATCAAGGCAGCTCCCCCTTATTTGTTGCTTGTTCATCAATTTGGTTACCCGAAAATAGTCCCTTCTAACCGAAAGAGCTGTAATTTTCAGTATTTATCCTACCACAAATGAGCATTGAAAGGTATAAAAACATGCCAACCTCCTCACGCTAAACCATAAATTTATGAATACTCAAGGAGGACGGTCCCATGTCTCGGCGAAAATGGTTAAACCCCCTGCTCGGAGCAGCTGCCGGGGTGCTTCTCATCACACTGATGCTGCCTTCCCGTGATCACCGCCATACACCGCAGCCCGAATATACGGCCAAGATGGTTCCGCAACAAGAGAAGCAGCTCAAAAAAGGAATGTTGGCTTTGGACCTGTCGGCTACGGATACCCTCACACGCATGGATGCAAGGCAGGATATTCAATACGTGATGCGGGAGCTTGATGGTAAAACTGCTGATCAGAAAAGACAGTTTACTCGCACACTGCAGCAATCGCACAGTCATCTTCATACGTTACTGTGGATTCACACACGCGACGGGAACACGAGCACCTATACGGGCAGCAAAGCACAAACTCGTCTGCTCAGTCATCCTCAAATCAAAAGCAGCTTGGCTGCGGCTCGCCGTTCCGTCATGCAAAATAAATCCTACGAATCTGCTGCATTTCAGGCTGAAGGCGGTAAATATTTTGTCATGGCAGAACCATCGGCTGACGGAACATGCGGCGTTGCTGCCCTGGTCAGTCAGCAAGTATTGCGTGACGTGGAGAAGCATCAGCGGAAGAATTTGCGTTTAATTCCCTATCCAAAAGAAGGCAGCTACAAAATCGAATCCGTACATCCCGACACATTGCACGATATTACTGTCAAGACGGGCCATGACAACGAAAATGCAAGCCATTATTTCGAAAACGAAATTGTCGTTCGCTTCCGTCACAATCCTGATTCACGACAGTTGCAGGAAATTGCAGCAGATTTACACTGTGCGCCAGGCCGCAAGCTTGGTTATACCTATGTATTTCATTCGGATAAGATGAACTTCAAGGAACTAAAGCAATATTTTTCAAGAAAGTGGAACCCGCTTTATACTGAGCCTCACTATATGTATCTAACCAATGAGAAAACACCTATCAAAGCGGACAGCTCTATCCCCAATGATTTGCTCTTTTCCCGCTATCAATGGAATCTGCCGGCTACTGAAACCAACCGGGGTTGGAAATTAAGCAAAGGCAGCAAGGACGTAATTGTCGCTGTCGTAGATACGGGAGTAGATTTGGATCACCCCGACCTAAAAGGTCAAATCCTTTCAGGTCATAACGTGGTAAATCCGTCTGAAAAGCCTTATGATGACGTCGGTCACGGAACGCACGTCGCTGGCATCATTTCTGCCCTCGTGAATAATGGTGAGGGGGTCGCTGGCATGACATGGTACAACAAAGTCATGCCGATTAAGGTACTTGACCAATCCGGCTCCGGTACGACTTACTCGGTTGCAGAAGGTATTATATGGGCAGCTGATCATGGGGCCAAGGTCATCAATTTAAGTCTGGGCAATTACGCACAAGCTGAATTTTTGCATGATGCGATCAAATACGCCTATGATAAAGATGTCGTATTAGTTGCAGCCACAGGTAATGACAATACGGAACGACCTGGCTATCCAGCAGCGTATCCAGAAGTATTTGCCGTTTCCGCTACAGATTCTTCTATGCACCGTGCATCCTTTTCTAACTATGGAGATTATGTAGACGTCATGGCTCCAGGTGCAAGTATCGCCAGTACGTACCCAGGAAATCAATATGCTGCACTGTCAGGCACTTCAATGGCCAGTCCCCATGTATCAGCGCTTGCTGCACTGATTCGATCCATTAACCCCGATCTGACCAACAAAGAGGTAATGGAATTAATGAGAAGCAGCGTAATTGACTTGGGCACACCAGGGCATGACAAATATTTCGGGTATGGTCAAATTGACGTGTATAAAGCGTTGAAAGCAGCACAACGTCCATATGTTCCTTTGCAATTCTATCCACAGCATTTAAGTGACAAGTTAAAATCAATTTTAAAGAAACTGGAAACGTAAGATTCCTTATTGGAAAAAAGCAGCCATGTTGCTCCATGGCTGCTTTTTTGGGCTTTATTAACGCTTGGAACTGCTGCGAACAGAACGCTTGCCATGGCTGCGAGTATGACAGCAAGGTTCTCCAGGATCCTTTATACTCACCGGAAATACGTGATGAGGCACAGGTACAATGTGCGTCTGATTTACAATTTCAATCGGATGAACCACAGGCACGACTTGTGGGAAAAATTGATGATTTACAAATTGGATCGGTGGGCACACGATCGGGTCGTAAGGGCAATGACTCATAATGTGCAACTCCTTTCGGTGAATTAGTACAGCATATTAAGAAGGCAGGTGCTGTGCTTGGATGTTTACCCCCTAATACAAATATCCCTTATAAAATAGGCTTCCGCTCAACAATGACCGAACGATCAAGCAGTTCACCCAACAAACGGCACAGTTTGTGAAGACCTGTTTTAAGTGTTTCCTTGTCCGCATACGAAAAAGAAATACGGATATGATTACTGTCCATACCACCTGCATAGCATACTGCCCCAGGTAAAAAGGAAACGCCTTCTCGGTCAGCCAGCCGCTCCAATTCTGGAATATCCACATTAGGAGGAAGCTTAATCCACACATTTAGGCCGCCTTCGGGAGCATACCAGCTGACCTCTGGCGGAGCATAGCGCTGGAGCGTGTGCAATGCGACTGTCAACCGATCCCGCATTTGTTCCCGCAACCAAACAAGATGCTGATCAAGTCGGTTCTTGATAAAGGGCAGTAGCGCTTTTTGCGTTAATAGAGGGCTCCCCAAATCTGTAGTAGACTTGGCAGCCACCAAACGATCCATTACACTGCCCGTGGCCGCTACACAAGCTATACGGCAGCCGGGAGCAACGGTTTTGCTAAAGCTTTTGATATATATCACATGTCCAGACTGATCATGCGCCTTGATAGAGAGTGGCGGCTTTGTTCTATAATAAAGGTCGGAAAATGGATCATCTTCAACAATGAGACAATGGTAACTTTGAGCTAGATCCAGTAATTGTGTGCGTCTGGCCATCGTTAAAGTTACTCCGGTAGGATTATGAAAAGTGGGTATCGTGTAGATCAGTTTTGGGGGATGAGTGTCGCAAAGACGTGTGAGGATATCGATCCGCATGCCCTGCTCATCCATCGGAATCATAATTACTTTGGCACCACGACTGGTAAACACATCAATGGCCCCCGTATATGTAGGAGCCTCCATGTAGACAACATCTCCAGAACCAACAAAAGTACGTGCCACCAAGTCAATCCCCTGTTGGGCACCACTGGTTACGAGTAGCTGTTCTGCCACTGTGCATATACTGCGTTCGTTCAAGTGATCTACAAACACTTCCCTCAGCGCTAAATCACCTTCAAAAGTCCCATATGCTGCCATTGCATCGGGATTTCCAGAGGATAGACGTTGAGTATCAGCAATGATTTCGCGTGTAGGAAGAAGCTCCGGTTGAATTGCTGCTATATGAAAAGAATAGGGAACCTGTCTGCTATGGTTAAAGTTTCTCCATAGCTGTGCGCGCGGCAAATAATCGATCAGCGACATTTGCCATGACAAATCCTGCGCTCCATCTCGTTGAACAGCTACCGAAGGCTCTGCTACATAGCAACCTTTTCCCTGTGTACAGGTAACCAAATGAATAGACTCCAGCTCAGCATACGCCTTGCTTACAGTTACGGGACTTACCGCAAGTAGGCTGGACAGATGACGGACAGACGGAAGCTTTGTGCCCTGAGGCAGCAATCCAGACTGGATGCGATCTGCTAATGTTTTGGCAATCTGTAAATATAATTTGACACTGCTATTGCGGCTGAGATCAATATGCATCGGAACTGTCCCCTCCAAAAATCAACTGTTACATTTAGACGTTTACTGTTATACTTCATTATCGATATAATACAACAAATTTCATAGTACAGTATAGAACACAGGAGATGATTGGATTGGAACACAAATTTTCGGGTATGGCTCGTACTCAGGGCTCGTCCATGGTAAGGGACATTTTAAAGCTGACACAGGGAACAGATGTGTTATCTCTGGCAGGCGGCCTTCCTGCCGATGCCTTTTTCCCCATCGAAGCTGTTGCTAAAGCCTATGAGCGGGTATTTCGCCTCGGCGGTACTACCGCTCTTCAATACGGCCTAACCGAGGGCTACATTCCTCTACGGGAACGTCTTGCAGCAATCATGTCATCCCAAGGCATCTCCGTCACCAGAGATAATATCATTATGACGACGGGCTCACAGCAGACTATTGATCTGGTTTCGCGTGTGTTGCTCGATCCGCAGGATACTGTATTGGTGGAGTCCCCTACTTATTTGGCGGCTCTTCAGGTATTTAATTCCTATGGTGCCAACATTGTCAGTGTAGATACAGACTCTAACGGTATGCAATTAGAAGATCTTGAAGCCAAGATCAAAAAACATCAGCCTAAATTCGTGTATGTCATCCCCACCTTCTCCAACCCGGCAGGAAG
Organism: Paenibacillus sp. FSL H8-0168; assembly: GCF_038592955.1. Classification (NCBI taxonomy): domain Bacteria; kingdom Bacillati; phylum Bacillota; class Bacilli; order Caryophanales; family Paenibacillaceae; genus Paenibacillus; species Paenibacillus sp. FSL H8-0168. The sequence goes on from NZ_CP151948.1 coordinate 3,867,914, forward strand.
TGTTTGGAGTATGGAACGCAGAACAGGCGTTGTTGAACTATGCCGTAAATACGGCACTTTGATTTTTGAAGATGATCCTTACGGACGTCTTAAATTTGACGAAAACCTTAACTTTCCATCCCTTTTCTCAATTGATCAACAGTTAGGTGGAGACAGTCATGTAATGTACACTTCTACATTCTCTAAAACTGTCGCTCCAGGTGTTCGCTCTGGATGGTTGGTAGCCGATCAAGCTATCGTCGTTAAAGTCGCGAATGCCAAACAATCTGCCGATCTGCACTCCAGCAGTATTGATCAACGTGCTTTGAATGAGTTACTGGACTTTTTTGACTTGGACGGACATATTCGTACCGTGTCCGCCGAGTACCACACTCGTATGCTGCGTCTCACATCGCTGATGAAAGAACGCCAATGGGAAGGAATCACATGGAATGATGCACTTGGCGGTATGTTTATGTGGGTTACCCTACCTGAGGGCTTCCGTTCTGACCGGTTGCTGCAACTCGCAATTCAGGAAGGAGTCGCATTTGTGCCTGGACAAGTCTTCTATGCTGACCTGAGCGGCAGCAACCATATGCGAATCAACTTCACGCATACCGATCCTTCCCTGCTTCCAAAAGCAGTTGACCGATTGGATCGAGCACTGAAGATGTACACAGAGGAAAGTGTGGTAAAAAGCGTACGCTGATGGGGTTGGCAGAACACGTACGTGAGGCCCGCTTCACGTTGTTTTTACGATCGCTGTTATCCCTGATTCGTTTGGATTTTGAATAGTGGTGGAATCTGGGACAAAAGCCGCACGCCTCGCTTCTACAGATTCAAATGCGTTGCTACGCTGACTACGTGCCTCTTCCTCGCACGTTTTTACGGTAGAGGGAGTAAAAATTAAAATGAAAGCCTCCAGTAATTATGCTTGGGGGCTTCATCCTAAAAATGCACTATTTCTGCGCAAATACGGTATGTTAAAAAGGGTGTGTCATGATTCCCACAGGAATATGACACACCCTTTTTAATTCAATAAATACATTTGGATTAAAGGCTTTCATGCAAACAGGTCATTTACAAAAGTTAAATTCATACATTTTAAGGTGTTGCAGTGGGGAAAGTTTTCCGTAAGCCGGGTTCTGTGCTATTCGTGGTACAGACGGGAACTACCCTCCCACTACAAGCGACAATCATCTATCTAGGCCGAACATTGCTATTCAGCTCCAGCGACCAACCTAGACACGCCTCGGGCTAAGGCTGCTTCGCGAAGAAGCTGTGTCCCATTAGGTCTTGCTCCAGATGGGGTTTACCAGGAACGAAGTCACCAGCGTTCCTCGGGGTCTCTTACACCTCGGTTCCATCCTTGCCTGTGCCGCAAGCGGCCATCGGCGGTCCATTTCTGTGGCACTATCCTTCAACTCGCGCTGACTGGACGTTATCCAGCATCCTGCCCTATGGAGCCCGGACTTTCCTCTCGCGGCTTACGCCGCCAGCGATTGTCTGTCAAACTTTCCGAACAACATTACATAGTATACAGGGAACGCGCGCACGTTACAACCCTGAAAATATTGTAAAAAGTAGAAAGCACCTTTATTTTCTCATAGACGTTGAGGTTTTACAGAAATTGAAAAGGTTCAGTTTCCACCTGAGATACATGTACTTCCGTTGAGTATCGACCTTCTGCCAAGCATTTACGCATCCACTCTGCAGTTTTAGGCTTCATAATCTTTTCAGCGTTATGTCCAGGGTCAATAATAGCAATCCCCGCCATAAGGGCATCCTGAGCCGTGTGATAATCAATATCCCCCGTGACTAATACATCAGCCCCCTTAAAAAGCGACTTGTTCACATAACGGCTGCCAGAGCCCCCAAGCACGGCTGCCTTTTTGATCGTACGATCTAAGTCGCCCACCACACGTACATGCTCGACGTTGAGACCGTTTTTCACAACATCGACAAACTCCCGTAACGTACAGGCTTCCTTAAGCTTGCCGACCCGCCCCAAACCAAAGCTACGGCCTTGCAAATCCATATGGTACAGGTCATAAGCCACCTCTTCATAAGGATGAGCCTTCAGCATCGCTTGAACAACTTTATTGCGTACACCCTGCGGTACAATGGTCTCAATACGAACCTCTTCACTACGTTCCATTTTACCCGGCTCACCCAAAAACGGCTGTGTGCCTTCACCCGGCACAAAAGTTCCGTAGCCGTCAATGTTAAAGCTGCAATGGCTGTAGTTGCCAATATGTCCAGCTCCCGCCCCCAGTACGGCATCCAGTACCCGTTGATGATGTGTTTTAGGTACGAAAACAACAAGCTTGAACAATTGCTCGGTGTGAACATCCTCCAACGTACCTTCACTTTGAATACCCAGTGCTTCCGCCATCCAGTCATTCATGCCGTCCTCAGCCGTATCCAGATTCGTATGACTGATGTAGACAGCAATATCATTCTTGATCAGCTTTTCATACAATCTGCCCGCAGGCTGATCCGTGTTCAAAGCTTTAAGTGGGCGGAATATAATCGCATGATGCGCAATAATGAGGTCTGCTTTTATGCGGATTGCCTCTTCGACAACCTCATCATTAACATCCAGGGCTACTAATATGCTTTTGATTTCCTTTTGCAGACTACCCAGCTGAAGCCCGATTCTATCGTCTGGAACTGCCAAGTATTTTGGAGCCAGCTGCTCCATGTAGCTAATTACTGTCTGTCCTTTGGCAAACATGCAAGTACCTCCTCTAGCTGTTCAATTTGCTTGCGCAATTGTTCCCGCTTATGCTGTGCGGATTCCTGATCTGACCGTGCCACTTGTGCCAGCACATCCTGAAGCTTGCGAATCTCCAATTTCCATTTATAAAAAAAGATTTCATTCGGTGCTTTAACCAATAGCGGCCCGAGTTGCATTAACAAATCCTGTGTCAGTACCAGCGAACTATCGGGAAGTTTCCATGGTTGATACAGCTCATCCTGTTTCAGTGGGCTTACCGAATCAGGTACTGCCGTCAGAATCTCATATATTTTTCCATCTTCTTCCATAATATGTTCACTTGTTAGTACCCATTGATGTTCGATGAGCCATCGGCGTAAAATATCCTCGCCTACGTTAGGCTGTAGAACAAGTTGTTTTACTGAAACAAGCTTGTCTTTCCCTTGCTCTAGAATGGAAGCGATCAAGGCACCACCCATGCCGGCTATTGTAATAACATCAACCTCATTGGCCTTAATTACAGCCAAGCCATCTCCCTTTCTAACCGCAATGCGATTAGTAAGACCTGCTTCGGCCACCTGCTTTTGAGCCGCACGCAACGGCCCATCGTTGACTTCACCCGCCACGGCTTGCGGTACTCTGCCACTACGCACTGCAGCCACAGGGAGTAGCCCATGATCCGAGCCAATATCCGCAAGTCTGCTCCCGGCAGGAATTTGTTCCATAATATATTGTAATCGTTGAGAAAGTTTCATGACGTCACCCACGTAATCCATTTTTTTCGAGTCCAAAATAAAATCCCTACAACAAATGCCAACTTCAGTATGCTGTAAAACACCACATCTCCCGCTGCTTGATGGCGCAGGATAATCATGTCTGCTTCAGCCATGAATGCTAGTGTCATGCCTATAGCGAAATAAACCAAAGCGAGACGCGGAAAGCGGCGATGCACCCACCAGCTTAACCAGATCAACAATACTGCGTGCAAAATCCAAAATGCCTCAAGCATCACTAAAGTTGCTGTAGGCCAGTAGCGGCCTATAAAGACCGCGTACACTAAAAGCAGCCCAGCAAGACCACAGTAATGAAGTAAGCTGATCCGCAAAGTTAACCCTACAAGACACCATACTACACCGCATAGGCCTACGAGAAAAAGAAACCAAACCTTAGCTTCACCTTGATGGAGCTGAATGATCCACACACCCGAACCCAGCATAATCGCACTGCCTAAAGTGCTCAACATCGCACTCATACTCTTTTCGGAAGACCGCCAAAATGCGGCCACTCCATAGCAAATCGTAGTAACTGCACTTGCCGAGAATATTTGCATTGCCAACGGAAAAGCGGTAAAATAAAAACCGATCAAACAAATGCAGGAAATAATGACAAAACCAAGAAGCCAAGCGATCCCATGCCCGTGTCTAAGATATGTAAGCAGCCCGGTGTTATTACGGTTCTGGCTCTGCGACGGCTCTTCGTCCTCCCGATACAGGTTAGACAAAAAATCGCAATATTGCTCAGGGAGCAGCCGACTTCGCCGCCAATGCTCAATTTCATGTAACAGTATTGCCCGTTTTTTCTCCTGGTCCAAGCTTCTTCCCCTCCACCAAGGCTGCCATGAGATAAAAAAAGACCCCCTGCGCGCTTCAAGCCGCAGAAGGTCCGCAATGTTACGCTTCTATTCGAGGAAATCCTTCAGTCGCTTACTGCGGCTTGGATGGCGCAACTTACGCAGCGCTTTGGCCTCAATCTGACGAATACGTTCACGTGTAACACCGAACACTTTACCCACTTCTTCAAGGGTTCTGGTTCTTCCGTCGTCCAAACCAAAGCGGAGACGCAAAACATTCTCTTCCCGTTCGGTTAACGTATCCAGTACATCCTCGAGCTGTTCCTTCAGAAGTTCATAGGCAGCCGCATCTGCAGGCGCCAATGCTTCTTGATCCTCAATGAAATCCCCCAGATGTGAGTCATCCTCTTCACCAATTGGTGTTTCCAATGAAACAGGTTCTTGGGCAATTTTCATAATTTCCCGTACTTTTTCCACGCTCAGCTCCATCTCGGCAGCCACTTCCTCCGGCGTAGGTTCGCGCCCCAACTCTTGCAACAGTTGACGCGATACGCGAATCAGCTTGTTGATCGTTTCCACCATATGCACCGGAATACGGATTGTTCTCGCCTGATCGGCTATTGCGCGCGTAATGGCCTGACGAATCCACCAGGTTGCATACGTACTGAATTTAAAGCCTTTTTCGTAATCAAATTTTTCTACTGCCTTAATCAAACCCATATTACCTTCCTGAATCAGATCCAGGAAAAGCATTCCGCGACCAACATAACGTTTGGCAATACTTACAACCAGACGCAAGTTCGCTTCTGCCAACCGACGCTTAGCTTCTTCATCGCCGTTATTGATCCGTTTGGCAAGCTCCACCTCATCATCAGCAGAAAGCAACGGTACACGACCGATTTCCTTCAAGTACATCCGGACCGGGTCATTAATTTTAATACCGGGAGGCAGGCTCAGATCGTCATCGAAATTAAAATCATCCCCATCATTGTTTTCCGGGTCGTCATTTTGACGCAATCTGGTAACTTCTTCGTCGTTGTCATTCACAACTTCAATCCCCAAGTCACCCAGTTGCTCATAAAACTCATCCATTTGCTCGGGGTCCTGATCAAACGGCGACAGTTTTTCCATGATATCTTTGTAGTTCAGAGAAGAACTTTTTTTACCCAACTCAATCAGTTGATCTTTGACCTGATCCAGTGTTAGTTCCGTCTCCAGTTCAGTATGCTGATCATTCGCCATCTTTCGACTCCCTCCTCCCTAGAAACATCCGACCTCTGTGTGTTCATTGTCTCTCTAGGGCTATAATCTCACTTGCAATTTGTGCTGCGCGCAAAAAGTCACCCAAGCGCTCAGCGGCTCTCATTTCTTCCCTTTTCAAATCCAGTTGCTCCTGCAATGGAAATTTTCGCACCTGATGAATATAATCATCCAAAATGTGCGGTGCCCATACGCCTGGAGCATCCATCATCATGATCGAACTTACGTTCTTCTCCAGCCGGTCGTCTTGCAAAGATGAAATAAAACGGCTTGTATCTGGTAACTTCCCTTGCGCGTAATAGGCATATAGATAAGCAGCAATTGCTGCATGATCCTCAATATTAAAGGCGTCGCCCAGATGCTTTTCTACATACTCTGCAGCTTCTAAATCCTGCATCATCCAGTGAAGCAGCCTGCGCTCAGCCACATGGTAAGCCGGCAACAGATTAGGTGTGGAGACCTGCCCTTTTTTATGCCTACCATTATTCCACCCATTTTCGTTATTATCCCCAAAGTTCTGTTTTTTTTGCAGGGATTGACGGAGTAAATTGCATTCTTGCTTCAAGGTTTCAAAATCCACCTTAACTTCGGCTGATACTTCGCGCAGATACACTTCCCGCTCGGTCGGGGATGACAGAGGTGCAATGACATTTAATGCTTCGCGGGAATACGCGATTCTTCCTTCTTCCTCTTGCAGTATATGGTTTTTTTTCAGATATATAAGCTTAAATTTCACCGTTGAAACAGCACTTTCGATAATTTGGCGCTGGAATCGTTCGCCGCCGTATTGCCGGATAAAATCATCCGGGTCCATACCGTCACTGACCAGCGCTACTTTCACGTGAAGCCCCGCATTTTCCAACAGCGGAAAATTTTTAAGCGCAGCAGCTTGTCCTGCCCGGTCACCATCATAACAAATAATAACCTCGTCGCACAGTCCTTTTAACATCGTAGCATGGTGCTCCGTTAGAGCAGTGCCCATGGCGGCCACCCCATTTTGTACGCCAGCTTCCCACGCCGAGATAACATCACCATAGCCTTCAAAAAGAACACTTTGGCGTAGCTTGCGAATTGAGGTTTTAGCTTGATGGAGATTGTACAGCGTTCGGCTCTTGTTGAATAGCTTGGTCTCCGGTGAATTCAAATACTTCGGCTGTCCCTCACCAAGTATACGGCCTGCAAAGGCAATAACTTTTCCGTTGCGATTCCAAATGGGAAACATGATACGATCTCTGAATCGATCCACATATCCATCACCCTCATGCCGGGGAGAAATAAGCCCTCCCTTTTCCATCTCCACGGGATCAAAAGAACGCTTCTCCAGAAACTGAACAATCGTATCCCATCGGTTGGGTGCATAGCCAATTTGAAATTGATCAATGATCTTGTCACTGAATCCCCGTGAGCGCAAGTATTCCATGGCTGGTTTGCCGTGCTCCGTATTTTTAAGCAAAAAATGGTACATCTTAGAAGTTAACTCATACGCTTGCAACAGCCTGTCCAACTCAGGATGCTGATGCGATGAATCACGTCCCTGCCATTCGCCGAGCGGGATATGACTTTCTTCTGCCATTGTCCTGACAGCTTCGGGAAAGGATAGTCCTTCGATTTCCATCATAAATTTGATGGCATTGCCTCCCGCGCCGCAGCCGTAGCAGTAAAAAATCTGACGATCCGGTGTCACGGTGAATGAAGGGGTTTTTTCGGAATGAAAAGGGCAGAGGCCTTTCATATATTTCCCCTGCTTGGTCAAATGCACGTACTTGCTTACCGTATCTACAATATCATGATGTTGTAAAACCGACTCAATGATATCGTCCGGTATGTTACCTTGTCCGGCACTCATATTAACCACCTTCATCTCTTTAGCACGTAAATATAATTCGATACCGTTACTCATTCTCCTGCAAGCGAAGTAAAAGTTTTGTCAGTTTATGTTGAAAAACTTCACGATCCTCTAATGTAAACGGTTTAGGACCTTTTCCATAACGTCCTTTTTTCCGTTCTTTGGCAGAAGTATGACGTCGGTCAAGCATGAAATCTATCGAATCGTTTCGATACATAGCTCCGCGAAAAGACATCACTTCACAACCTTTTGCCAAGGCAAGTGCAGCAAGACCATAATCATTGGTGGTTACAATATCTCCGCGGCGGATATGATTGGCAATATAGAGATCGGCACTTTGGTCGCTTCGGTCTACTTTAACGACGCTTACGCCTTCGCTGCCCTGAATGAGATGATCATATGAAGATACCATAATAACCTCAATATGAAAACGGGAAGCTATCTCCGCAATTTCACTTTTAACAGGACAAGCGTCCCCGTCAACAACGATCCGCACATCCAGTAAAGTTCCTGTTCCCTCCATGAGCATCCCCCATCTCCATCCGCATTCGAGTAAAATACGGAACGGCTGCAAGATTACTCTTACACCGTTCCGTATATTTATACCCATTTTTTCAAGTTGTTCATACTACCACAACTGACGTTTAAACTACAAGCTTGGAAAAATCGGCAAAACGCTTCAGTTCTGAGTCAATAGCAGCCAGCAATGCCAAACGATTATTACGAACAGCATCATCCTCAGCCATAACCATAACGGAATCAAAGAATGCCGTCACCGCAGGGGTAATGGATGAAGCAAGCGCTAACGCTCGTGTCGCATCACCTTCCTGTAAAGCTACGCTATAAGATTCATAAGCGCTAGACCATGCTTCGTAAAGCGTTTTTTCGCCTTGCTCCGTAAACTCACTCGTATTAACTAACTTATGCACTGCTTTAGCAGCCAGATTGCCTACACGATTAAAGGATTCAACTGTTGCTTTGAATACCTCACCTGTTTGTACGGCAGTCATTAATGCAGTTCCGCGGTTAACAACGGAAGTGACGTCGTCATATCCAGCTGCAAGCACAGCATCCACAACGTCATAGCGAAGTGTCTCAGACAATAGCTTCTTCACGCGCAATCCGAAAAACTCATGTAATTCTTTACGTATTTCATCCGCGGAACGTTTCATATTTCCAAGGTTCCCGTGCACATCAAGCGCGATATTGAACACATCAGACAACGTAGCCGAAAGCTTACGATCCAACAAGATCTGCACAATACCTGCTGCCTGACGACGAAGCGCGTAAGGGTCCTGTGAACCTGTTGGAATAATACCGATGGAGAAGCAGCCTGTAATGGTATCTATCTTGTCTGCGATACTTACAATCGCTCCAACATTCGTTGAAGGAACTGTTTCTCCTGCATAACGCGGTTGGTAATGCTCAAACACCGCTCTCGCCACTTCTTCCTTCTCTCCAGCCTTACGAGCATAATCCTCACCCATCACACCTTGCAGTTCAGGGAACTCATATACCATTTGTGTTACTAGGTCAAATTTACAAATATCTGCTGCTCGACTAACCGATTCCTGTGTATCTGAGGAAACGTGAAGTTTCTCTGCCAGAGCATCAGCAATACGGCGAATCCGGCGCACTTTGTCTCCAACCGTTCCCAGCTCTTCGTGGAAAACGATACTTTCCAGTTTCGAGAGTGCATCTTTAATTTCCAGCTTCTGATCTTCTTCATAAAAGAATTTGGCATCAGACAGCCGCGCACGCAATACTTTTTCATTCCCTTTAGCAATGACTTCCAGCGATTGACTTCCTCCGTTACGTACCGTAACAAAGTATGGCAGCAGCTCTCCTGTGCGATCCAGCACTGGGAAATAGCGTTGATGTTCACGCATGGAAGTAATGAGTACATCCTTCGGAATATTCAGGAACGCAGGATCAAAACCTCCGAACAGTACTGTTGGGGTTTCCACCAAATACAGCACTTCTTCCAGCAGATCATCCTTGACCGCAATCGTCCAATCTTTTTCGGCAGCCAGCGCTTCAATTTGCTTTACAATAAGCGTTTGACGTTCCTCAATGTCCACAATGACATGCTGCTTGCGAAGTACTTCAACATAGTCAGCTGGACTTGCTACAACGGCATCCTGTCCCAGGAAACGATGCCCTCTTGTCACATTTCCTGACTGCACGCCGGCAATCTCCAAATTAACAATATCGTTACCAAACAAGGCAATCAACCAGCGGATCGGACGAACAAATTTAAAGTCATAACTTGCCCAACGCATGAATTTAGGGAATGTCATGGCATGTAAAATGTGCAATAAACCTTCGGATAGTACATCCGCTGTTGGTACACCTATGCTGCTCTTAGTGGCGTAAATATATTCCACGCCTCCAAGCTCCTTGAATGTGAACTGTTCAGGATCAACACCTTGGCTGCGAGCAAAGCCTAGTGCAGCCTTGCTCCAGTTACCAGCTTCGTCGAGTGCGATTTTGCGGGAAGGACCTTTAACTTCTTCGTTAATATCTTCTTGCTTCTCCGCTACTTCCTTGACAAGTACCGCCAAACGGCGAGGTGTAGCATAAGCCTCTACAGCACCGTAAGCAATACGTGAGCTGTCAAGCCACGCCGTCATACGCTGCTTCAACTGCTGAATCGCATTGGGGATAAAACGTGCAGGGACTTCTTCCAACCCGATCTCAAACAATAAATCCTTAGACATTTGCCGCACCTCCTTTCTTCAACAGCGGGAAGCCCAGCTTCTCGCGCTCCTCCAGATAGGTCGCAGCCACCTGACGCGCCAAATTACGTACTCGTATAATAAACCCAGTCCGTTCCGTCACACTGATCGCTCCGCGAGCGTCCAGCAAGTTGAACGCATGAGAACATTTCAGCACATAATCATAGGCTGGAAATACAAGATGCTGCGCCATCGCTTTATTTGCCTCTTCTTCATACATATTAAAAAGAGTAAAGAGCATTTTGACGTCAGATACTTCGAACGTATACTTGGAATGCTCAAATTCAGGCTGGTGGAAAACATCACCGTACGTGATTCCATTGACCCACTCCAAATCGAACACATTCTCCTTGTCCTGGATGTAGGAAGCAAGACGTTCCATACCATACGTGATTTCTACGGCAACCGGACTGGCATCAATACCGCCCACTTGCTGGAAATAGGTGAATTGGGTAATTTCCATACCGTCCAACCATACTTCCCAACCTAAGCCCCACGCTCCCAACGTCGGTGCTTCCCAGTTGTCTTCAACGAAACGAATATCATGCTCCAGAGGGTTAATGCCCAAACGGCTCAAACTCTCCAAATACAATTCCTGAATGTTATCCGGTGAAGGCTTCAAAACTACTTGGAACTGATGATGCTGATACAGGCGATTCGGGTTCTCACCATAACGTCCGTCTGACGGACGACGAGAAGGCTCAACATAAGCTACATTCCAAGGCTCAGGTCCGATCGAACGTAAATACGTCATTGGGTTCATCGTGCCTGCCCCTTTTTCCGTGTCATACGGCTGTACAATAATACAGTTGTGTTCTGCCCAAAATTGTTGCAGCGTTAAAATCATCTGCTGAAAATTCATTGGTACACGCTCCCTTTCTACTTCCCTCAAATGTTGGTGATTTCTTCTCATTAAGCTCGTATGTACAGGGCTGTTTTATCCCAAAAGCCTTGCTAGAGACAGCAAAAAGCCCCCGCCTCTACGCCTGTACAGACGTAGGGACGAGAGCTGACTCCCGCGGTTCCACCCTACTTGATTGCGATCCTACACACCAATCAGATCGTAATCCTCTTTTCCGTGTCCATTCAGATGCTCCCGAGTGCCTTGTTCACGAAGAATTCCCGCTGGGCTTACACCGTCCCCAACTCGCTAATTACAGAGAATACATCCCGCTACTTTCTCGTTCAATGCATCTGCTCCCGAAGGAGATATATAGTAGGATATTACACGTTTTCAGCAATACAGTCAAGAGAATAGGGCGTTTCACATATCGTACTTGTCGAGCTGATCCAAGAAATTGCGGGATTTCAGCTTGACCTCCAACTGCATATCCATGAACTGACGCATGACATGTTTGATCTCCAACTTAGTGGAGTCCTTCACGTCAATGTTGCCGAGCCGATTCAAATCCATTCTGGCGAACAAGCGCAGCAACTTCAATGTACGTGGAGTCACGCTCAATGCAGCTGGATCAAAATGCTTGTAGCTCCGACACAAAACTCCGCCTAGCCTCGGACTGACAAACATATCTTCATCAGCACATTGTTGACCACTTGAAATACATGCATCAAGCTGAGGAGCATATCCGGCCGCCTGCAATATTTTAAATTCATAAATACTCATGACGATCAGCGGATCTTTGCCACTCTCCAGCGCCTCCAAACATGCCTTTAGCTGCTTAAACCAGAACGCACCTGTTTCCTCATCCTGTAACACCCGATCGAGTAATTCACAAGCATAAGAAGCGTAAGCAGCCTTAGTTATATCCTCGCGTAATGTATGGTGGGATTGGATGATTTCACCGGCATTCAACGTGCCTAAGCCTGTGTTTCGAAAAAAAACGAATTCACCGTACGTAAACGGCTGCGTTAAAGCAGCGTGACGGCTTTTGGACTTTTTTGCACCTCTGACCAGCACGCCTGCTTTGCCTCCGCTTTCGGTGCAAAGCGTAATAATTTTGTTCCCCTCACCGTAATCCATACTGCGGATGACGATTCCTTCCACCCTGTAAAGCATGCCTCTTCCCCCAAACATTCGCGAAGAAGCCAGTGGCTTGTACTATTCACGGGCTTCTTCATGCTCGTCCGACTCTCCCTCATCCGTGTCTTGCTCCCTTGTCACGGCGCTCTCCCGATATAACAGATACGCACCGACATCTCCAGTCATCGCAAAATACTTCCACGAAAAATCTCGCAATTGTATTCATCCTTTCTTCGGAAATGACGTTTGCATCTCAAAAATAGGATGATGCGAAGAGGGGAGAAGTATGCGATGAAATAAATGGATTGCGTTAAAAAAGGCTGCTGTATGTAGATTGGAATACCGCTTCGCAAATGATTTGATCTTACGATCGCTGTTACCCCCGAATTTATTTGAATGTACAAACATACAAAGGGTTAAATTCGGGGGTAAAGGCGAACGCTATCGCTTCTTCAGATTCAAATCCTTCGCTCCGCTACAACGTGCATACAGATAACCTTTTTTTAAAACGTTCGTTATTTCATCACTGGAAGAAAAGGGTGAAAAAGGGCAAGAGTTAAGCGCCGCATATGCGCGGCGCTTTGAATGACCAGTAGACTGTTACTTATCTCAGTCATAGAGATCGGGACGGCTTTTTTATGATGCTTACAACAACTATACATATTTATTTAATATCAATTTTTTTAGCCTCAATAAACCCTTGAACTAAAGTAACGTAGAATCGAATTCTGTTTTTAAGCGTCGCGATGGAAGCCAAGGTCACGAAGGACGCGGTCCTGGTTGCGCCAGTCTTTTTTGACCTTAACCCAAAGTTCCAGGAAAATCTTGGAGCCTAGCAGGTTTTGGATATCCTGGCGGGCCTGTTTGCCCACCTCTTTGAGCATGGCTCCCTGTTTGCCGATAATGATCCCCTTCTGGGAGTCACGCTCTACAAAAATAACAGCCATAATATGCACTACCCCATTATCCTGCACTTTCATGTCTTCAATCATAACGGCAATAGAATGGGGTACTTCCTCACGTGTCATATGCAGAATTTTTTCCCGAACCAGCTCGGCAATAACAAACTGTTCTGGATGATCGGTAATTTGATCATCCGGATAATATTGCGGACCTTCTGGTAAGTATTTTTGCACCTGCTCCAGCAGGGTGTTTACATTGTTGCCCATTTTGGCCGAGATCGGTACGATTTCAGCAAAGTCGTACAACTTGCGATACTGCTCAATCAGGGGTAACAACGCTTCCGGCTCAATGCGATCAATTTTATTCAGCACCAAGATAACTGGCGTTTTTACTTGTTTAAGCTGTTCCGCAATAAAACGGTCGCCACCGCCTAGACCTTCAGCAGCGTCAATAAGAAAAAGTACCGCTTCTACTTCACCCAACGTATTAAAAGCAGTCTGATTCATGTAGTCGCCTAATTTTGACTGGCGCTTATGAATCCCGGGTGTATCCAAAAATACAATTTGCGTGTCCTCTGTAGTAAATACGCCGTGAATTTTGTTGCGTGTAGTTTGTGGCTTGTCTGACATAATGGCGATCTTCTGCCCAATGACGTGGTTCATCAGTGTTGATTTTCCGACATTGGGTCTGCCAACAATTGCGACAAAGCCTGATTTAAAGTGTTTCTTAGCCATTTCATTTCCTCCAGCGCGATTAAGCACCTATTTTATTTTGGTTTTTCCATTAAAACAGCGAACTAATTAACGTCAACATAGGCCTATAAAACACAAATATACCAATAATTACAGCAAAAACCGCTGCCAGGAGCACGGCTCCGGCGGCGGTGTCTTTAGCCGCTTTGGCCAGCGGATGAATATCAGGTGAGATGAGATCCACCGCTGCTTCAACAGCGGTGTTGAACAGTTCGGCTACAATGACTATAGCGATAGCCACGCAGACGAAGAACCAGTCGAGCCGGGAGATGTGCAGAGTTAAGCCTGCTACAATGACAAGGAGCGCCACGGCCACATGTATCCGCATATTTACTTGCGTACGCAGAGCATACATCACGCCTTCTGCCGCATAGCGAAAGGTCATTCTCCAAGGCTGACGTCTCATTACCTTGTCAACCCCGCTTGAGCCAGTACAGCTTCCTGTTTGCCCATCATTTCAGCTTCACTCACATCATCCTGATGATCATAGCCTAACAGATGCAGAAAGCCGTGAACAAACAAAAAACCGATTTCACGCTCAATGGAATGTCCGTATTCTTCGCTCTGAGCTTGCGCTGTCTGTACAGAGATTATAATATCCCCCAGAACATCCGGTACATCATTCAATGAATTTTCTTCATTCGGTTCGTAAATAATTTCAAGCTCTTCATCCAGTGTCTCCTTCATAGCAAAAGACAACACATCGGTGGGACGATCAATTCCCCGATAGTCCCTGTTCAACTCATGAATTTGCTCATCATTAACGAAGGTAAGGGCTACCTCACCGTCTGTGACTCCTTCCACTCTGCCTGCCTCCTCTAATAAGGTGTTCAGCAGCGTAATTAAAGATTCGTTAATTACCATATCGTTTTGTTCATTATTCCAAGCTAATTGAAGGCCCATGCCAACCGCTCCTTTTAATTCTAGTGCTCTACCCGTGCTTCATGCACAAGTTATATTAAGCTTTTCCGTTTTCAGACTTGGGCCTTTCCTCTGGATACTCAATACGGGAATGGAAAATCCCCATTACTGTTTCCTTGAGGGTTTGAGCCACGATATCAAGCTCCCGCATGGTCAGCTCGCAGTCGTTAAATTGGTGATCATCAAGACGGCTCTTAATAATTTTCTCAATCATGGATTCAATCTGTTCCACCGTCGGCTTCCGTAAGGAACGAACTGCTGCCTCCACACTATCAGCAATTCCCACCACAGCAGACTCTTTAGACTGAGCCTTCGGTCCCGGATAACGGAAATCATCCTCCGTGAAGTCAGGCTCCACCCCCCGCTCTTCAGCCTCACGCAACGCCTTGTGATAAAAATAGTGTAAGAATGTCGTTCCGTGGTGCTGCTCGGCAATATCGCGAATTGGCTTGGGTAGCTTGTAATCCAATTGCATTTCCACGCCGTCACGAGCATGGGCGATAATGATGGATTTGCTAAGCTTGGGCTCTATTGAATCATGTGGATTTTCCAACCCATTTTGATTTTCAATGAAGTACGAAGGCCTCTTGGTTTTACCAATATCATGATAATACGAACCAACCCGGCACAACAAGCCGTTTGCTCCTATAGCCTCCGCTGCGGCCTCTGACAGATTACCCACCATTACACTATGATGATACGTTCCCGGTGTCTCCGTAAGCAGCTTGCGGAGCAATGGATGGTTGGGATTCGACAGCTCAACAAGCTTCAGTGCCGACAAGATACCAAAAGTAGACTCAAAAAATGGCATTAGCCCAATAACAAGTATTGCTGTTATCAGACCGCCTGCAAAAGCAAAAGCTACCCCATAGAGCGTCGTCGTTTGAGTCCAATTCCCTTGGTCAATCAGTGCCAGAGAAAAAACAGACAGGGCACCGAACAGGCATACCATAATCGCCCCTTTGAACAGTGTTGAACGCTGGCTGGCTCGATGGGTAGAGAAAATCGCTGCCAGACAGACCACAATAGCAAAAAAACCAAAATTAAAGTCAAAAATTTGTCCCTGACGGACATTCAAAATAACACTTGCCAATATACTGAATATAACGGCACATACAAAAGCCAACGACATATCAAGCAACAGCGTTACGAGCATAGCTCCAAGCGCGATAGGCGCCAGATAGCCGAGATAGGAACGTTCACTGTTCTGCAGTATAGAAATTAACATCATTGCTCCAACTGTTATCACAAAGATTAATACTAGCATGAGCAACTGCGCATTATTATACTTGAAGTTTCGTGTTCGTGATTGGAATTGACGAATATACATAAACAGGCCCAATGCCAGCATCATAGACAACATCAGCAGCCCAAATTGTGGCCAATAATTGATTTTATCCTTGAGCAATTCATTTTCATCAAGCAGTGTATAGATTTCCTGGGTAATAATCTCACCCTTCTTGACGAGTACTTCACCCTGTTTAATGTAAACTGTCGGTGTATCTTCACGAGCCTGTACCTTGGCGTCCTTCGTAGCTGTATCATCATAAAACTTGTTGGCGGTAATCACAAGCCTTGCAAGTTCCTGAACAACCTCCCGTGAAGTACGCTTAGTAAGCGAGCTTGTACTAACCCGCTCAGCTACTTTTGCTCGGGCTGTCTGAGCATCCGTAATTTGATCATTCATCAACCCTGTCACAATCTCACGGGCAACAGGCCGCATTTCAGCAATATCCTCAGATGTAAGGCGCGGAATTTTAATGAATGTCTCCTCTGGAATTCGGTACGTTTGCTCTTTCGTTTTTTCCAGCACTTCATCCAGCAGCTTATCTGGGTAGGCATCCGCATTACGGCTGTTATTCACAAAATTTTGCACAAATTCCCGTGCACGTTGCGGAATCTCATCCTTATAAATCGAAATCTTATCTGCTCTGGAAACCTGATCATCCTGATTGAGCCGTTCAATTCGATCCAAAATACCAGTAATCAGGTTATCGTTGCGAACGGGCACAATGGTATACATGGGCTGCACACGTTCAGCTGATTCCTCTTGAGCCTTCAAAGTCGCCTTACTGTTAGGAAGCTGCATCGGGGCGACAATTTCCTTTTCACTCGGTTGATTTACCCGAATATCATAACGCTCGGGAAGCAGCTTGGACGCAAAGCCTACATAAAAAAGAACCACCAAAAATAAAAACAGAAGATAGCGTGTCGCCACGCTATACTTCCATCCATTTATTCTATGCTGGAACGTTTTCCCTTTAGATAATTCCTTCGAGGTCATCTAAAACAATCCCTCTCCATCATCTTTTTCAAGGCAGCTACACTGCTCATTTTATACTTTTTCTGATCGTACACACCATACTCGTGATTGAATGGCTATCCATGATTTTCGGCAACACGGTCATAAGCAACAATGATTTTTTGAACGAGGGAATGACGGACAACATCCTCTTCTGCAAACTGGACAAAGCCTATTTCCTCAATCCCTTGTAAAATCGCATTCGCTTCAATCAGACCGGATTTTTTGCCACGAGGCAAATCAATTTGCGTGACATCGCCGGTAATAACCATTTTGGAGCCGAAGCCAAGTCGAGTCAAAAACATTTTCATTTGCTCGGGTGTGGTGTTTTGCGCTTCGTCCAAAATAATAAATGAATCATCCAGCGTACGTCCCCGCATATAAGCCAAAGGTGCAATTTCTATTAACCCGCGCTCCAGTGCCTTTGCTGTCTGCTCTGGGCCCATCACATCGTATAGGGCATCATACAATGGACGTAAATACGGATCAACCTTTTCCTGTAAATCCCCTGGTAAAAAACCTAAATTTTCACCTGCTTCCACCGCAGGGCGAGTCAGTACAATGCGCTTGACTGAACCTTCCTTCAGGGCAGCTACGGCCAGCACTACAGCCAGATAGGTTTTACCAGTACCCGCCGGGCCAATTCCAAATACAATATCGCGTTTCTTAATCGTGGTTACATAGTGCTTTTGTCCAATCGTTTTGACGCGAATCGGTTTACCCCGAAACGTCGTCGTAATTTCACCCTTGAACAAATCGAGCAGCTGATCAGCGCGCAAATCTTTGGCCAATTCAATCGCATAATGGACATCCCTTTCGGTCAGTATATACCCATTGCGAATTAACTGGAGTAATACATCGAACAATTGTTCGAGCACTTCCACCTCGTTTGCATTACCAAAAACATTAACTTCTGCCTCACGAGATGCTATTTTTGCTGGAATAGCGGCTTCGATTAATTTTAAAAAGGAATCCTGCGGGCCAAATAACGCCTGTCCTTCTCCCGCATTGTTCAATGCAATTTGTATGCTGCGTTGTTGTTCTGCCAAATAGCCTCATTCTCCTTGGTTATGAACTAACGGAAGTTCTTCCGCAATATCCTGCTCCACTTCAAAAAGCACTTTCATATAAACTTTACCATTCTCTCTCTTCTCATGCAAAATTTTTTGGCTCATTATTTTCGTTCCTTTGCCGTATTTAGCTAAAATATCAGCTCGCGCGCCTTCTATTCCTGACATTTTCGCTTCGGCTTCCGTAAGCTTCTGCTCTTGTATCTTTGTCTCCCTCACACTTTCGGTCATCCAACCCATTGGAAGTTTGTAGGAACGCCATGTTAGCGGATCATGTTCAACAGTTGTTTTATGTGTAGAATAAGGTATTTTCCCATATCCCCACAATTGTATCGCACGGTTGCCTAACACCAGATACAAGCGGTCGTGACTTGTACCTGTATACGTGCTGCTGCGTTGCACCGTGGGACTGCTAATTTCGTATTCATGCCATACAAGACCCTTAACCTCTCCTTTGGCTACGACCTGCTGCTGATTCTCCTCATCTCCAAGCGTTCCCGAGATGAGAATGGCTCCTTTTTTGACACGCGTATTTTTATGCACGACAGGACGACCCTGCTCGGCAAAAATTTCAGTGACTACCGCGTCTGCCTTACTGATGATATGACGTGGGCTGTAGAGCGGCGCAGGGGTAGGCTGTGAAGCTTCAACAACCTGAATCGTTACCAAAGTACCCTGCTTTTCCACACCGATCCAGGATGCCTCTGGAAGCTTCTGCATGAGCGCACGGGAAAGCTTGTCTTGACTGGAAAGACGAAAGCTCCATTGAAACGGATACAACCCCTCCTGTCGGGCGGCTTTGAGAACGGATTCCGTTGAGAGCTTATCATTCCCCTTCACTTCAATGTCCCAGATAAGCGAAGACATCAGCAGGAGACCTATCCAGAACAAAGCCAATCCAGCCAGAAAAAATTTACGTTTGGCAAGTCGTATAACAGTAAAGGGAAGCCCTTGCCGCTTCAGAACATGCATTTTACAGCCTGTCCTTCTCAAAAGCGGGCGTAGGAGGAAGACGTGCGGCAGCAGAAGGTTCATTTCTGCATGTCTAGTACCCATCGGCCGCACGTTCCAAACAGGTATATGTTGATCGGTGAGTAAATTAATAAAAGCTTCCACACTTTCGCCCTTGACAGCAAGGGTAACCGTGCCATGCAGCTTTGCTAAAGCAGGATGTTTCACGAGCCTTCCTCCGTTCCTTCCATTTGGATATCCGTTATATGTCCCTCCACACTTACCTGCTCTGGCAGAATAGACGTAATGACTAGATCATGGCCGGACACCCTCAGCCTGCCTTGCGCAAGTGCAAGTACGAGCTGATCCGGCGTAAAATCCACCACGCCCCGGTGATTCTCCACATAAAGCTGGCGGCTGCCGATGAGGGTTAACCGCGGCAAGTCAAATAGAATGTCCTGCGGAAGTTCCAGCGTCTCGCTGGCCCACTTTCGCAGTTTGCGGCTCATCCTGCTCATACGGCGAAATCTCCTTTCCCGTCATCAAAACATCTGTTATCCAACGGCTCATAGTTGTTTTGATGACAGCACGCTGCTATTTTTTCATCTTCTGTTATTGCCATTCGGACCCATAGATGTTTCATGGCAGCTACGCTGCTGGCTTTTCATCATATATTCTTATTATCAGTGAACACCATTACACCAGCGCCACAGATATCTGTTCTGTACATTTTATGATCCAGTCCCCGCATTTATGAGGCTAAACTTACAATTCGTAGCTGCTACTATATTGCAGAGGCAAAAGATGGGTTCTTTCAAAATTCACAACCAAAAAAGCCAACCTCGTTTTCATATCGAAAACAAGGTTGGCTTTTTTGATTTTCATTATATGACACGGTTATTTCTCGGTATCTCGATTCAAAAGAGAGTTTTTTCTAGAGTATAAGAAGTAAATAGCCATACCAATGACAAGCCAAATAATAAAGCGAATAAATGTCTGACCATTCAAATTAAGAATGAGCACCCCACATGAAACGATAGCCAGGATTGGAATATACGGAACTCCAGGACATCGGAAGGCCCTTGGCAAATCAGGTTGTGTTTTTCTCATAACGATGACGGCGATCGAAATCAGAATAAATGCTGACAGGGTTCCAATGTTCACCAAACTAGCTAACTCATCCAGCGGGATCAGCCCACCCATTAATGCAGATAAAGTACCGAAAAACAACGTGCTAATGTAGGGCGTTTTATATTTGGAATGAACCTTGGATAATACTTTGGGGACTAAGCCGTCACGTGACATAGCAAACATAATGCGAGTTTGACCATAGAGCATAACCAGCATGACCGTTGTCATTCCTAAGATAGCTCCTATATCTATAATACCTGCAACCCAATTCTGACCTGCAACCTGCAATACCAATGACACAGGGTGAGAGATACCTTCAAATTGCATAAACGGTACTATACCAGTCATAATCGCGCTAACAACGACATACAAAAATGTACAAACAACAAGTGAGAAAATAATGCCTCGCGGTAAATCACGAGCGGGATTTTTGGTTTCTTCAGCCGCTGATGAAACAGCATCAAAACCAATAAAAGCAAAAAACACAAGAGCTGCGGCTCCAAACACCCCACTGAACCCAAACGGTATAAACGGTGTCCAGTTATCTGGCTTCACATATTTAAAAGCAACGATGATAAACAATAAAATAACAACAATTTTTACGATTACCATGATGTTGTTTATCCGTTTTGATTCTTTTATCCCAAAATAAAGTAAGAACGTGATACCCATCAAAATTAAAAAAGCTGGGAGATTAAAATAAGTCGTTTGGTCTTTTAAAGCCCCAGGTGCAGCAGTGAATTCAAGCGGAATGTGAAGGCCAATTCCATTCAAAAATGATACAAAGTAACCCGACCAACCTGCGGAAACGGCGCTGGCTGCCAGCATGTATTCCAAAATCAAATCCCATCCAATAATAAAGGCCAATAGTTCCCCCATCGTTGCATATGTAAAAGTGTAAACAGAACCGGATACTGGAACGGTGGATGCAAACTCCGCATAAGCCAATGCTGCGAATAAACAGGCGAGTCCCGCAATCACAAAAGAAAGAACCAAGCCTGGACCAGCTGTAACTGCTCCCGTACCTGTCAACACAAAAATCCCTGTTCCAATAATGGCTCCAATTCCAAGCATCGTTAAATCAAACGCACCCAGTTCCCTTTTGAGTGCTTTTTCCCCCCGCGTAGCAGCAATCAATTGATCAATGCTCTTCTTTCTGAACAAGCTATTCCCCATCCATTCCATCCTCCTAAAAATTAATTTTTCATTTTTATAACCTCGTTTTATCACCTCAATTTAAATCAAATTTTAGCTAAATATGGAGTTAATTTCATAAGTATCTATCATTGAGAACATTATATATAAAAAAGAAAAAATGAAAACTGCTTTCGGAAAGCCTCATTCATATTGTTACATTTGATCATTTTTCACGAATATATTTTCATAAATGAGACGCTAAATTAGACAAAATGCCACCATTTTAGATGACAACAAATGTGAGAAAGCTAGAGCACACAAGGGATTATCACATTCGTTGTCAGGTAATTAGAGCATTTGTCGGTAATTCACTTTTTATTCTGAGCATGCTTATGTATTCCCAAAACATCACAAAAAAAGATCCGCCACAGCCAAAGCCGTGACGGATCCACTATCATTTTAACGTCTTCCTCCACCCATGTAGCGCTTGGAACGCGGAGGACCTAATATTTCTGACCAAATCACACCTTTGCGCAGATCAGCCGTATCCACCCTATTACGGTCTTGCGAAGCTATCTCTGGCGCATCTGTAATTTCCCCTGACTCCCTCGCGTTGGATATACGATCGAGACGGGCTAAAACCATTCTGCGTTCTTCTTCCATAGCACGGATCCGATCCTCTAGAGTCGAACCGTTATCTAATGAATCCCGGTCCATCCGTTCTTCCGTTTCTGACAGATCGCCCACTTCTTCTATCCGACGAGCTTCCATAACCGCCCGTCGTTCATTAGGAAATTGACGTTGCAACTCACCAGCAACATCCTGCTGACGCTGCTCTTGCCCATGTTCCGTTGTGAAGGGTCTGGATGACGTCGAGGGCCCGCGAGAACCATGATCACCCCCAAAGGTAGGCATACCTTTTCGCGGCGGTGATTTTCGCCCTGTACCTTGGATGCTTTTCCCCAAAAAGGACACCAAAGCAAAGCCAATCACGATCAGGATGTACAAATGTTCAAAGATCCAGCTGATAAAGTTCATTACTCACCACCTAGCTGCCGTAATTCATCGGCTATGTCCCGTTATTAATCCCGGTTCTTGTTGTCATTCCCCGAGTTCTCATTCGGTTTGCTTAAGGAGCCACGCATTTGCGTATCCGCCTCAATATTTTTCAAATTCATATAGTCCATGACGCCAAGTTTCCCGCCGCGCAGCGCTTCAGCCATGGCCAGCGGCACTTCGGATTCGGATTCCACCACGCGTGCTCTCATTTCTACAACACGCGCCTTCATTTCCTGCTCCTGCGCTACAGCCATCGCACGCCGCTCTTCCGCTTTTGCCTGCGCAATACGTTTGTCGGCTTCCGCCTGCTCTGTTTGCAGAAAAGCACCGATATTTTTACCTACATCAACGTCCGCAATATCAATGGACAAGATTTCAAATGCTGTCCCGGCATCCAAACCTTTGGACAATACAGTTCTTGAAATTGAATCTGGATTCTCCAATACGTCCTTATGCGAGTTACTGGAACCTACGGTTGTAACAATACCTTCACCGACCCGTGCAATAATCGTTTCTTCTCCGGCACCCCCAACAAGTCGATCAATGTTGGCACGCACCGTAACACGAGCTTTAACCTTTACTTCGATACCATCCTTGGCGACCGCAGCCACAATAGGTGTCTCAATAACACGCGGATTAACGCTCATTTGGACCGCTTGCAGAACATCCCGTCCCGCAAGGTCAATCGCTGCCGCACGTTCAAACTCAAGCGGAATGTTAGCTCGCTGCGCAGCAATCAACGCATTGATCACTCGGTCTACATTCCCTCCTGCGAGAAAATGGCTTTCCAGCTGGTTGATGTTCAAGCCCAGACCCGCCTTGGTTGCCTTAATGAGCGGATTGACAATTCGGCTTGGCGTGACGCGCCGTAACCGCATAGCTACCAGCGTAATGATACCAATGCGCACACCCGAAGCCAATGCTGAAATCCACAGCATCACCGGGAAGAAACTGAAAAATACGCTCAATACAATAATCACTACAACGGCAATCAGCAAAACGCTGACAATACCCGATTCGAACACTCGCATCATCCTCCATTAATCTAATTCTTTGTTGTTTACTTGTTTAGACGCTAGTGTCTGCCTTGACCACAATTCGCCCACCTTCTACTTTGGATACTATAATCGGCATATCTGTAGCAATAAACTCGCCGTTCGTTACAACATCGACTCGCTCATCAGCGATCAGCACCGTTCCGGCTGGACGAAGTGGTGTCAGACTGACACCCCTTTGACCTAATAGCATTTCCCGGTTCACAACTGAAGAAAAACCTTGGTCAGCCGTTAAACTTTCTTTAAGTATAAAACGGTTCCATATCCCTCGGTCCTTGAATACAACCGCGATGATCGCCACCACGGCAACCGCAGCTGCAAAGGCAATGCCCAAAGATATAAACGCGTGCTGCATGTTGTATGCTGCGCGAACAACTCCGGCGACAAGACTGACTGAACCCAAAATGCCCAAAATACCAAAGCTTGGGATGAACATTTCAAGGATAAGCAGAGCCAGACCGATAATAAACAACAACCACGTCTCCGAACCTGCAAAACCAGCGATATAATTGCCGAAAAAATACAACCCAAATCCGAGTATGCCCAAAATTCCCGGTACCCCAAAACCAGGTACGAGCAGCTCAATAACGACACCCGCGATGCCGATAAATAAAAGCAACGTCTGCACAATTGGGTTGGTCAATATCTCGGCTGCTTTTTCAGCCCATGTTCGCTCCACATGAATGACATCATCCGTGCTATAACCCATCCACTGGATAACTTCTTGTTCGGAAGACGCGATGTGATCCGCATAACCCAACTCCAGCGCTTCCTCACTGGTTAAAGAAATGATCTGACCATTTTCCTTATTAAAGTTCATCTCTGGAATAGATATGGTCGTTTTAGAGTCGACCATACCTCTGGCAATATCCGGATTACGTCCGCCAGCTTCTGCGGCAGATGCCATGCTACTCTTCCACCAGGCTATCGTTTTTGGATCTGTGATAGCCTGCCCCCTGCCGTCTACTAACGCTGCTGCTCCGATAATACTCCCCGGTTTCATAACAATTTTGTTTGCGCTCAACGCAATATAGCTACCCGCTGAGGCCGCTTCGCCCCTTATATAGGCTACGGTCGGAATTGGACTGTCTTTAATCAGTTTGCCCAGCTTCTCCGCTGTATCTACCCGTCCACCGGGAGTGTTAATATCCAGTAAAATCAGACCTGCTTTGAAATCTGCTGCTTCTGCAAATCCACGTTCCATAAATTTGCCCAGACCTTGCTCAATTTCCTGATCAACTGGTATAACAAACACAGCTCCACCTTTAGTTTGGGCCGCCGCTGATTCGGAATGAACTAAGGGTAACAGCAAAACGGATACCATAATCCACAACGTTAAAAAGATCAATTTGCGACTGGAGTGGTGATGTTCTCTATGCATTTCTCTCCCCCCTTTCGATCTTTCTATGTTACAGCATACCAAACTTTGTTAGACAAACTATACAGTTTTCAGGATTTAATGTGAAATTATTGGGTATATTGCTAATCCTGACGGCTGTCAGATACTTTACGCACCCAACGGACATCACGTTTCACACAATTAACGATAACGCTTACATATAAGGATCTTCTCAT
Organism: Paenibacillus sp. FSL H8-0168; assembly: GCF_038592955.1. Classification (NCBI taxonomy): domain Bacteria; kingdom Bacillati; phylum Bacillota; class Bacilli; order Caryophanales; family Paenibacillaceae; genus Paenibacillus; species Paenibacillus sp. FSL H8-0168. Next base: position 3,892,863 of record NZ_CP151948.1, read on the forward strand.
CATTACATTCTATGGTAGGCATCGCATATATAGAAATAACACCCTCTGTAAACAGAGGGTGTTGTGTTTTCCTGTTTGTCGCAGGTTTATTGCAGAAATTGCTGAACCGCTTGGTTCACGAGCTTACCGTCAGCGCGGCCTTTTACCTTAGGCATCAAGGCCGTCATTACTTTCCCCATCTCGGCTTTCGAAGAAGCACCGGTTTCCTGGATGGTCTGCTGTACAATAACTTTAATTTCTTCCTCAGAAAGTTGTTCGGGAAGGTACTGAGCGATGATCTCTATTTCTGCTTTAGTGCTTGTCGCAAGTTCATCACGACCGGCTTTTTCAAATTCATGGAGGGCATCTTTTCGCTGTTTGATCTCACGACTCAGAATATCAAGCACTTCGTTGTCGTCCAAATCCCGTTTCAAATCTATTTCAAGATTTTTAATCGTAGAACGAACCATTCGAATGGTGGAGAGTTTGAACTTGTCCTTACTCTTCATTGCTTGCTTCATATCTTCGTTCAATCGTTCGCTCAAATTCATGATTGCTTAGATCCTCCTAGAACTTTCTCTTACGAGCAGCCTCGGACTTTTTCTTGCGCTTTACGCTTGGCTTTTCATAATGCTTGCGTTTCTTCACCTCAGCCAATACGCCATCCTTAGCAATGGAACGTTTAAAGCGACGAAGTGCAGCATCAATTGTCTCGTTTTTGCGAACTTTAGTTTCAGACACCAGTTTTCCCTCCCTCCGACCAGACCGTCCAAGAGCAATAACACGGTTCATCAAATTTTATTATAGGTGAAACGGAAACCAGGTGTCAACCTATAAGAAAAAATGAATACATAAAGGGCTATTTTTCTCCATTCACTTCCGTATTACTGAAAAGACAAGCTCTGTCATTTTTTAAGAATGTGAGTCCGAAATACCTGTCAAGGCACCCAATTTGGCGCCGCCCAGTAAGTGATAATGCAGATGCCCCACCGCTTGTCCACTATCCGGGCCACAGTTGTTAATCAACCGATAGCCAGACTCAGCGATTCCTAACTTTTTCGCAACCTCAACCGCAACACGATGAATCTCCGCGATAAGAGGAAGATCCTCCTCCGTCACAGCGTTCATCGAAGGAATATATTTTTTGGGAATAATGAGCACGTGTACTGGCGCCGCAGGCTGGATGTCATGAAATGCGAGCACATTGTCGGTTTCCAACACCTTTTTGCTGGGGATGGTTCCATCCACAATTTTCAAAAACAGATCGTCCATTCAAAACCCTCCTTTGGCAGTGAGCCGATCATAAGTAAATAGGCATAAACAGCCCTTGCTCTCGGCATTCAAAGTTATGTATTTCCCACACTGAATAGAAACATATACAGCCATGTTTGGTTATACTTATGTTTCTATATGTATCATAACGGAAAAAGGGTCTTAATACCAGTTTCCCTTACTAACTTCCTCTATAATAGCTTTCACCCCTGCATCAATTTGATCCAACTGCGCGCGCGAAATACTTATGCGCAAAAACTTCTCTTGTTCCCTATAGCCTGATAAATAAAAGCCTTTGCCAGCTACAACCTGGATGTTCCTGGCGGAAAGACACTGTACCAAGCGTTCCAAATTCACCGTCCGAGGCAGTTTAAACTGCATATAAACTCCTGAGGTTACAGCTGAAGTCTGAACGTATCCGGCCTGATTGTATCGGTCCACAGCCTTGTTAAGAGCACGAACGCGCTCCGAATACAGTTTGCATATCGTGTGCTTGTGGCGTTCATACATTCCATTTTTAATATAAATATCAAGCGCCGCCTGAGACAAAATAGATGTGTCGACATATCTTTTATAGGTATTAAACGTCTTCAATAGGGCTTCTGGCAATACCGCAACTCCTAATCGCAAGCCGGGGAAAATGATTTTCGAGAAGCTTTTCAAATAAATAACATGGTCCGTCTGGTCGTATGCATAAATGGGATCAAACAGATGATCGGCCCCCAAATCTGCCATATAGTCATCTTCTACGATGTACACATCATATTTGGCGGCTAAGGCAGCTATCGCTTTTCGCTCCTCTGTGTTGTAAGAGACTCCTAATGGATTATGATATCTTGACATGGTATAAAAAAACTTGATGCTCTCGTTCTTAAATTGATTCTCCAATTCGTGAAAATCCATACCTTCCGCTGTCCGGACGATGGTACTGACGGGTATGTTCTCTTCCTCCAGAAAACGCAAATATATATCGTAACTTGGCTGCTCGACCAAAACCTTTTCTTTGCCATTGGGAAACGGCATTTTAGCGAGTATCTCCAATGCCTGCTGAACACCCGAAGTAACGATAATCCGATCCATTTTTGCAAACACCTGAGTATCAGCTAAATGGGAAACCAACGTATGACGCAGTGTTTCCAGTCCTTGCGAATCGCCATAAGTGAACAGATGATATTTGTAGGTGTCAATAGCCTGATTCAAACAATGTTGGAAATCCAGATAAGGGAATACATTTAAATCCGGGGAGGCCGAAGCAAAATCAACGAAGTCTTGCATATGGCTATGGTGTAAATCGCCCGAATTTTCCACTACATAGTATCCACTTTGCGGTATGGAATAGATGGCGTGTTTCTTTTCAAGTTCAGCGTATGCCCGCAAAATCGTGCTTTTGCTGCACCTGTATAATTCAGAAGCCTCACGGACCGACGGCAGCTTGTAACCTGATTTATATTGTCCCTCGCGAATTTTAAGTTCTATATCCAATAAAATTGAAACGTATTTTTTCACAATATCCTCCCACCTGCTCTTTACATACTCATTACATGCTCATTTCATTACATGCCTATTCCGTCTGATGTTTCTTTACACGCTAGATGTTACCATGGTTTATAGATAAACAGGATACCTCATTTCATTGAACTGTACTGATACAGTTTTAATTATTGGACCATATTTGGGATGGTTTACGTGAAAAAGAGGCTGTTTCTTCATAATGGAAGAAACAGCCTTGCATGGTGATGATGTATGGATGCGCCTACAGTTCTTGTACTGTACAAGAACTGTAGGCGGGAGAGAGCAGAGAATTCACTATATCTGGCGACTAAGGAATTAGGATTAGTAATAAGGCAGCAAGCTAATCGCTGTCAACGCTGCAAGTGGCAGAATCAAACGATTAAAGCGACGGCGTCCGTATGGGAACCCATATGCATAAGCGGGTACTGGATACGGGTACGGGTACGGATGCGGATACGGAGGATAAGACGCATAGCCACCATAAGCACGGGAGCCGCAGCCACAATTGTTAGGCGGATATGGGAGATTAACATTGACATTCTCCATCTCGTCTCCACCCATAGGAACGGCTAAGTATATCTTTTCATCATCCACATGCTCTACAATGCCGTCATACATTGTCCCGTCCTTCACCCATACGCATACATAACGATGCATATGCTTTTGACATAGTGCTTTAGCATCCGTCTGTTCCGGTGCTGTAACTTTTTCGGTTGTCATGCTTTTTTCCATGGTTGTTTCCTCCTAGGCTCTTGCATGTATACCGTATGTTATTCAAAAACGGGCTATTTGCTACATCAAATTGGGCGAATTCCGGCTTGCAAAAAAAAGAAGCACCCCGGGAGCTCTTCGCAGAGCCCCTCTGAACGGACGTATGACGGGAAGATTTCTTCCGCAGCATACGTCCGCCGGGGTGCTGTATGATTAACTTGTCGGCTTGGCTGTATTATAACAATAGTTTGAAACTGTATCTGTGACCTGTATCACATTACTTCAAAAAGTTTCCATAACCACACGTGAGCCGCCTCCAGCCTGCTCTGCTGGAAGAACAACTAGCTTGCGCGGCAGACGGGCCCGTAGTTCAGGCACATGACTAATCACACCAACAGACAATTGATCGTGGTGCAGCTTTTCCAGTGAGGTGATCACTGTGTCAAGCAGCTCAGGGTCCAACGTTCCAAAGCCTTCATCCAGAAAGAAAAATTGCAGAGGGTATTGGCCCCGCAATTGAATTTGAGCCGACAGCGCAAGCGCAAGCGACAAGGAGGTCAAGAACGTTTCGCCACCGGACAAGGTCGATACTGGACGTTTGACCCCACCGTTGGCATCGTCACTAATGACAAAACCACCGCTGGAATCTACCTCTAGCGCGTAACGCTGCTTGGTCAGAAAACGCAGGCGGCGTGAAGCCGATTGACTGACCTGCATGAGCTGCTCCTCGGCAATATATTCAACAAAGGCATTGCCGCGAAAAACAGACTGGAGCTTGGACATTTTTTCCGCTTCGCTACGCAAATGTATACGATTGGACTCCAGCTTCATCCAGCGGACGTGCCGATGCTGCAAGTCCTCTAAATCACGCTCAGCCTTGGCGCGATTCTGAAGCGCCTCTTCGTCGCGTGCACGGCAATCACGTAGCTGTGCAGTGGCCGTTTCCCACTGTTCCTCTGTTACCGTTGCTCCATTCAGCTGCTCTTCGACATGTTTTAAGCGGGAAGACAGCTCTTTTTCCCGTTCTCGATGCAAGCTCACTTCACGCTCATAGCGTGCGGCTTCTTCCGGTCCCAGGCAGCATTCCATGACCTCTGCTTCCGTAGCAAAAGAGGAGGCTTCCAGACGGCTGCCCCAACGGGACTCTGCCATCAGCCGTCTCTCTTCTGCCGAGTCGGAGGCCTGCCGGGCAATCAGTGAAGCATGGACGGCTTGCTGTTTGCGTTCTTCCGCTTCGGTACGGCGGCGTGCCGCGGCTTCGGCTCCGTTTTTCAGCCCCAATAGTCGCGAGGACGCTTCTTCCAGCAATGAAGCCGCTTGGCCATCTCCAACCCATTTTCGGAGCTGTGCTAGCTTTTCACGAAGCGAATCATCTTTGCTTTGGAGCCCTGTACGACGGGCAATAATGATTTTGTCCTCCTCGATGATACTCTGCTGTATCTGTTGAACACGCGCCGCCTTTCCTTCGAGGAAGGTCACACTCGTCTCCAGCCGGGACCGCAGCTCTTCCGCACGCCCATCGCGCTCCTGCATGGCACGGTAACGCTCCGCAGCTTCGCTCGGAGCGACATCCGGCAGCTGCGCCGCCCATTCGGCGCGCAGCCCCTCGCTGCGCGTGGTGCATGCCTCGCGCTTGCTGCGTGCCTGCGTCAGCGCTGCAGCTGCTGCCTCCTGCTCGGCAGCAGCACGGATGCGCCGCTGCTGTCCGGCGGCGTCTGCCTCGCGCAGCGCCTGTGCCTCGGCAGGCAGCGCATGCGCACGTGCGGCTAGCTCTGCCGCAGCACGCTCCAGCGCCGTGCAGCGTTCCACCCAAGCGGCAATACCGCGCGGCTCTGCTGGCGCTGCCACAGGCGTGAAAGGCTCGCCCGTGGCGGCAGCGCCGCTGTCTGCGGTGGCGGGCTGCGCCAGCAAGCTGCGCTGCTCGTGCAACTGCTGGCGCAGTGTGAGGCGCAGCTCCTGCAAACCAAGCCGCAGGCGGTGCAGCTCATCTGGCGCAGCGGCATCCGCGCTATGCGCCGCGACGACGGCAGGCGCGGGATGATGCAGCGAGCCGCACACTGCGCACGGCTCGCCTTCGCGCAACTCGGCAGCGAGATGCTGTGCGAGACGCCCCAGCTCCTCGGCACGGAGCTCGTGGCGCAGTTGTTCTTCCTCGGAGGCCAGTGACGACATATCGGCGGTGATCTCTGCCTCCAACGTCAGCAATGCCTCAATGCCATCAGCTGCCTGTGCAGCAAGGGCAGAACGTCGTGCCTCTGTCTCCTGTGTCTCCTGGTCCGTCAGCTTTAAACGTTCGTCAGCTTGCGCAAGCCGTTTCTCCTGAGCGGTGTACTCCAGTTCAGCTTCACGCAATTGCTCATCCGCGATTTCCAGCTGTTGCAACCGTTGCACAGCCTCTTGCAGCATACGCCGCTCATCTGCCCGCACTTCATTTTGCTTTAGCTCTTGTTGAAGCTCCTGCTGTCGCTTCAAGCCTCGCGTCTGTAGCTCTTGTTCCTTTGCGAGTCCTTCTGCATGTTCAGCAAGGGTTTGTTCGCTTTGCACAAGCTCGGCCGCCAGACGGTCTCGTTCAATACGCAATGCTTCCGTATCACGCTCCAGTTGAAGTGCCTGCTCTAGTTGGTCGATCCGAAGCAATAGCTTCGGTTCTTCGGCACTGAGTGCTTGCCGGGCCTGCTCATCTGCTTGCGCAGACACAAGCGCAGCCTCCTGCGCGGTAGCGGCCAGGACTTCCATTTCTTCGGCACTCTTTTGCCGTTTTTCCGCTTCAGCACTGGCTTCCTTCCAATCCGTCAGCGCAGGCAACAATGCCTCGGCTGCAGATGCTTGTCGAAGCTTGTGCTCCAGCAAAGCAATGCCTGGCTCCTGTGCTGCCAACTGCCCCAGCTCGTTCGATCTTTGGCTGAGCTCGACAACCAGCTCACGGGTTTTGTTTAGCGCCTCCCATTCACGTGAGACACGCTCTAGCTCACGACGCGAAGCTTCTGCATTGGCAATCGCCTCTTTGAGACGCAACTCTACATGTTCAAGCGCTTCAGCACTGGCATCCCCCAGCCCTTGCTGCTCCGCCTCTAACGCTTTCAGTGCGGTATCGTTATCTTTCACACGACGGCTTAGCTTCTGTGCAAGTTGGTCTCCGTACTTCTCCAGATGGAACAAACGCTGTAGCATCTGTCTGCGTTCACTGCCTTTTAAGGACAAGAATTCCGCAAACTTTCCCTGCGGCAACACGACAGCTCGTGTAAAATCGTCCATTTTCAGACCGATATACTCCTCCACACAGCGCGTCACATCCTGCACCTTATCGGCAAGCACTTCCTCGCCATCCTCTGTTAACGCAATAAAACGGCTAAGCGTATTATTAACCGATACGCCTCCAGCACGTTTGAAACGTCGTTCTACACGGTAACGACGAGGCCCTTGAGCTGACATTAATTCAAACGTAAATGCAACAGACAATGTATCCTCAGCATGATTCATAATGCCTTGTGTACCATTCACTGCCCGCTCCACTTTACCGTACATAGCCAACGTAATGGCATCCAGCAGCGTTGATTTTCCACTACCCGTTGGGCCAAATATCCCGAACAGTCCAGTTTCGGTCAAATCGTCAAAGCGAATTTCCTGCGACTCCCGGTAGCTTTGCAACCCCGCCAGTTTTAGAAGGATTGGTTTCATGCGTCATCCTCCTCAGCGTGGTCTCTTGCATCATCCTGTTCCACCAGTTCCAGAAACAACTGCACTAATCCGTCATCTGGCTGTGCTCCACCTGTCTGCCGCTGATAGAATGCCCGGAACAACTCATGCACTGGCAGTTCTGATCGTTGGTGCTCCAGCTGTGCGGCAGCCATTTCTGGATACATTGGGCGAATATGAATGATGCCTTCACGGCTTTTGCGCAGCCGCTGAATATCTCCCATCGACATCGCTTCATCCAGCGTAATTTCCAGATCAATAAAGGCATCGGCATCCAATCCTTCGTCCAGCCAGCGATATACTTCCTCCAGACCTCCCCGTGCGCGCCACCTCACTAATGGGCGTCCACTGGTAATATACAGTTCCTCGACCTGAGCAGGCTTGCCAGCAACCACGTCAATTAACGTAACCGATTTGGCTTGTCCGGCTTCGGAAAAGCTATAAGCCAGCGGCGAGCCACTGTAACGCATCAGCCCGTCTCCCTTCACATATTGGGGACGATGCAAATGTCCTAGAGCCGTATACTGTGCCCCAATACTCAAAGCAGACGGATCTACGGTATACGCCCCCCCGACCTGAATCGGGCGTTCCGAGTCCGACTCCAGCCCGCCGAGCACATAAATATGGCTCATCGACAAATTAACGGTGTCAGGCCGAAATGCTGTACCCAGTTGTGACATCAGCAAGCCCACACGGCGACTGTATGCCTCGCGCAAGACTGTTTCATCTCCGTCTTCAGACAATAGCTCGTTCAGACGAGACTCGGACGGATATGGCAAGGCTGCAATGCATGCCATTTCACCCGTTCGCGGTGTACGAACGCGTACCGCTTCCCCATGGGGCAGTCCCAGCAACGTAATTCCACGCCCGCTCACCAGCGGTGTGACCGAGGATACCCTTTCCGGCTGATCATGATTGCCCGCAATGACGACTAGTGGTCTTCCTCCAGCCGTGAGACGGGCAGACGTTTCATAAAACAATTGCTCGGCTGCGGCCGAAGGATTGACTGAGTCGTATACGTCTCCAGCCATCATAATCAAATCAGCCTGCTGATCGTCAGCCATTTTCGCCAACTCTTCCAAAAACGCCTCCTGCTCCTTCAAACGGCTGCGTCCTTCCAACGTGCGGCCCAAATGCCAATCACCCGTATGCAAAATCCGCATGCTATTCCTCCTCTCCCTATCTATATAACTACAGCTGTACACTCTCTCCAGCTTCTAAAAAATACAGCCACTTCTCAGCAACCTTTTTGCTTGTAATCTCTTCGATCACACGGGCATACAGCTCCAATTGAAAACGATATTGGTCTATTAAATGGGACAATGTACGATATTCAGATATCCGATCTGTTTTATAATCCACCAGCACGAGTCCTTCGGGAGTTTCAAATAGACAGTCAATAATCCCGTTCATCAGCACTTTATCGCCGTCCTGTCCACCTTCCGAATCTGTTTCTTGTCCTGGTGACATCGATGGTAAGCTGTGGTTCCAGTAATCGGTTGCCCGCATGGTATAAGTAAACGGAAGCTCTCTTTGAACATGGGATGCCCCCAGCATTCTGCTACCCAGCTCACTAGTGAAAAAGCGTAATATTTTATCCGTATCTAGCGCCTTTGCATGAACATCCAGTAACATACGCTGATTGAGCAAACGAGCCTTGGTTTCCTCAATAACTTCGGCGCTCATCCCCCCATCTAATGGCAAATGCAGCATCAACGTATGATAGACTGTTCCTCGTTCCGTTGGAGTCAGTCGCTGATTCCCCATAAACTTAGGTCTGCGCAAGTGTAATTGACTTCCCCCAGTGTGAGAATCCTCCCGATCCTCCGGTGACTCTGCTAGTAGAGAGTTAGATAGATTCAGCCAATCGTCCGAACCCATCTCCTGCATTTCCAGCCATCTTTTCATCTCAGTAACCGATGTATTGGCTGCCGTCTTGCCAGCCCGTTCATACGGATAGATCCAGGAAAGAGCAGCTTCAATATCCGTTTCACTCTCTTCGTTCAAGTCGATTAGCTCCGCATTTCTCAGTGCTTCTGTCTTCTTTTGGCGCTCTTCGCCCGACACCTCTTCCTCATGATCTGAGTTCACACGAGAGCCGGAAAGTGTTTCCGAGGCGACGATTTTAAATAACCAGTCTGTTCCCGGCATATGTTCCAGCCTGTGATAGTACCCATCCTGATCACCTGCCGCTTCCCTCAACAAAGTAGCAGAAGGATGCCGAATCAAAGCAGGACCTACCCAGTCCAGATAACTGCGGCCTGCCGCCAGCATATAGTCTGGTAAGACCGTTTCCGTATGTTCTTTGGCACGTGCCCAACCCGCTGCGCGCGAAGCGAGATCCTTCACAGTTCCGGTCATAATCAGCTTTTCACGCGGACGCGTAAGCGCCACGTATAACACCCGCATTTCCTCAGCCAATAGCTCCAGCTGTGAGCGTCGGCGGATCGCTAAATTAGGCAGCGTAGGGTAGCTGACACGATTTTGTTCCTCCACATATTTAGGACCAAACCCCAACTCCTTGTGCATAAGAAACGGCGCATTGAGATCCTGTTGATTGAACATTTTTGCTGTCCCGGCAATAAACACGATAGGGAATTCAAGTCCTTTACTTTTATGAATGGTCATAATACGGACAGCCTGATCGGGTTCAGTCCCCCCGCTAATGGATCCTAAATCACCGCCTCGCTCCCGTAGACGGGAAATGAAGGTCAGAAATCGGAACAATCCTCGGTTGGACGTAGAAGTCTCATACTGTCTCGCTCGGTCATATAGCGCCCGCAAATTGCTTTGACGCTGTGAGCCGCCAGGCAGTCCACCGACCCAATCCAGATATCCTGTTTCCTCCAGCACATTCCAAATCAATGCACTTAAGCTTCCTTGTCGGGCTTCCTGCCGCCAGGCTTTCAAATTACGCAAAAATGAACGTAGTCGGGCTGATAACGTATTCCCATCATTTCTATTACCAAAGTCAGATGAAGATAAAGAGTCCTTAGGGAAAATATCCAACTTCATGATGTCAGCTGAGATCCCTTTTTCACTTTCTTCCAGTGGGTCAGCTTCTGCCGCCGCCAGCAATGCGTCATAAAATAATCCATCCGGCTTCTCCAACCGAATTTGTGCAAGTTCATCTTCAGTCAAGCCGACAATCGGCGAACGAAGCACGGATGCAAGCGGGATGTCCTGCTGCGGATTATCAATAATGTGCAGCAGAGACAACATCACCTCAACTTCAGTTGCTTTAAAAAAGCCTGTCGTCTGCTCCCCTGAAGCCGGAATGCCCTCAAGCCGCAGTTCCTCTACAATTAGGGGGGCCCACACGCTTGCGGAACGAAGCAAAATGACGATATCGCCGTAGACTGCCGGGCGCATCGCTTTTAATCCTCTGTCGTAAATCAACAGTGGTTGTCCAGTGTCTCCGGTCAGTTCTTTAATCCGTTGCGCGATCGCACGAGCCTCTAACTGTGCCGTTTCTAGCTCCGCAAGCTCAGCCAGCTCACTTTCCTGTAGAGCAGATTCGTCCCCCGTTTCGGACAGCTCCGAAGCCTCGGAAAGACCCTGTCCACCCTTATCAACTAAGAGCAGCTCAGGTGCATATACAGATGCGGTGTCTTGATCCGACGGGTCGGGATAGGATGCGCCGTGTACCAGCCAGGCTCGTTCATCGTACTCAATTTCCGCCACATCCACACTCATAATCTGGCGGAACACCAAATTGACCGCATCGACAACTTCCTGCCGACTGCGGAAATTACGCGCCAGATCAACTAAAAAACCATCTTCCTGCTCCTGCATGCCGTACCGTTGATACTTATTCAAAAACAGACCCGGCTCCGCCAGCCGAAACCGATAAATACTCTGTTTCACATCGCCCACCATAAAACGGTTACCCGGTTCCTCCCGTGATACCAGCCTAACGATATCTTCCTGTACGGTATTCGTATCCTGATACTCATCCAACAGCACCTCGTCAAATTGCGCCTTGTATTCGAGTGCAGCGTCGGAAGGTAGCAGCTTGTACGGAGTAGAATCGGGATGTCGTAATATTTTCAGACAATAATGTTCCAAATCCCCGAAATCCACCAACCCTTTTGACTGCTTGTGCTGTTGAAATCGTTCCCCGAATACAATTACGGTTTCTACCAACTCGTCCATCAGCGGAGCCGCGGCGTGCAGCTCCTCCCAATAGGCTTCTGCTCTCCTGCCAAACAGGGAAGACTTCATATCTGTAATCATTTTTTTGGCTGCTTCGCGCAGCGTCTTAACCCGTTCCTGCAATGCTGGCTCAGTCTGATCTTTTTTGACGGGCTTGAGCTTACCGAAGGCAGCTGCCTGAAAATGATTATATAGAGATGCCCACGGCTGTGTCTCCAGCTCCTGCAGTAATCCCTTCACCATCGTCGCATCCTCTTGCAGCGTCACGGCATAAGGTGCAGGACCGCCGGGCTGCATAGCTATTTCATGCGCCTGTTCCAGCAAGCTCGCTGCTCCGCGCAAAGAAAGTACGGCATCCGCCAAAATGCTGCGAACCCAGGGAGTCTCTCCCAAAGCAACTACATCCTGTACACGAAATGCTGCCGCTGTCTCCCGCAGCCAATGTTCTGGCCAAGGATGACTTTGAGAAAAATCATACAACCGCTGAACAAGCACGTACATTGCATCATCGGTGCGTTCTCCACTAAACCAGTCGACCAGTCTGCGGAATGTACTGCCTTCATCATGAGCCTCATATTTCTCCTCAAACAGTTCTTCTAGAAGCTCCTGACGCAGCAATTCTGTCTCATGCTCATTCATAATCCGAAAACCGGGATCAAGGGGAATGGCCTGATAATGCCTGCGGATGACCTCCATACAAAATGAGTGAAGCGTCGTAATCGAGGCCCGATTCAGCAACGATAGCTGACGGCGTACATGCTCACTTTCCGGTTCCTGCTCCAGTACACGTTCCAACGCTTCGCGTATCCGTTGACGCATTTCGGCGGCTGCAGCCTTCGTAAAGGTTGCTACCAGCAACCGATCCACGCTGAAGCCAAGCTGGGGATCGACAATTTTACGAATAATACGCTCTACGAGCACCGCTGTTTTACCTGACCCTGCCGCTGCCGCGACCAGCATGTTGTTACCCGATTCCGAAATGGCACGCCACTGGTCATCGCTCCACATACTGCCTTCCGGCTTCGGCATGTCTTTAGTGTTTGACGTGCCTATCATCGGTCCATTCCTCCTTTCCCTTCCTGTGTATGACCCAACAGATTCCAGATTTGATCCTTACCGGGTTTACCCCATTGATTGTAGCCACTGCCCTCCAGACTGTCGTCAAATTGACAAACAGGCTTAAAAGAACAGAAGGTACAAGCCGTCTCTTGCTGGATTCGATAAGGTTCAATGGCCACATCGCCCTCTGTCATCCGTGTGCCAATCGTCCGAATATTATTACGCACCGAAGCTAGCAGGCTGTCCCACTGTTCCGGCGAAGCAACCGAAGCACTGCTATAAAAACTGCCGTCTGCTTTCACCGCAACAGGTAAAATAGAGGAATATCCTTTGTCCAATGCTGTATCCATTTGTCCAACTACATCCCGATCCGCAAGCAATAATCCCTTCATCTTAAAACGTTTCAAAAGCTCCTGACGAGCCTGTTCTGCGCTAAGACCGTTAGGCGACTGCAACATCGGATTGTGGACGTGAAAATACAGGGTACCCGCTGGATAAGCTGTCTCGCCCAACCATTCCTCCGCCGCATTCAGCAACACATCCAGGTAGGTGAGCATTTGCAAGGACAGGCCATAGTACACTTCATGCAGCTTGAGATCCTTTTGGCTAGATTTGTAATCGATGACACGCAAAAGTAACCCCTTTTCTCCCTCTGCCACATCTACACGGTCAATCCGTCCGACAATTTCCATCACAACGCCGTTATCTAACCGGAAGCTTAACGGAGGAAGCTGCTGACCCGGTCCAAAGTCCAACTCCAGCCCAATCGGCTCAAAACTACCTCTTCGCGCATGTTCACCTAAAATCAACGAAGCACGGCTCACGATGTCTTTCAATTTGCGCAAAATGTAGCCATACCGCTTGGAACTCATTAAAATCTCGCCTTGCAGACGAGGAGCCAAACGCTCCACTGTACTTTCCGCCTCTTGTCGGCATTCCTCGGTGCTGAGGCTGCCCCAGCTGACATTGCGTTTACGCAGATTGATCGCCATCTCTCCAAGCGCTGCATGGAATAATTGTCCGATATCCGGGGCCTTCAGGCGATACATTTGGCGTTCCTTCAAACGAAGACCGTGAGAGGCAAAGTGCGAAAATGGACATGCCACAAAACGTTCCATACGAGATACGCTGGTACGCAGCTTGCTACCGTACAGACGGCGGCTCGTTTCCTTCTGCATTTCGGCATGGTTCTCATAAAAAAGTGAGGTCAACAGCTGACGCAGCTTGTCCTTCTCACGCCCTTGCTGGCCTGCATACCAGTTATATACCTCCCACCAAGGAGATAAAATGTCACTGCCACGTCGCCAATGCCGTAATTGCGCAATGAGCTGCGGCAAAGCCTCGGACGGATGAGAAGCATACTCCCATTGCGTCGTCCAAGCATCCCCAGGCAAAGGGTATCCAGCCAACGGACGTTCGTCCAGACTAGGAAACAGGTGCCGCACATGTCGTACTAACTCAGACGGCAACAATGACTTGCCCTCTTCATCAGTCACTGCATAGCTCATCCACAGGCTTTTACCGGCTGAAGTAAGGGCCGTATAAGCGAGAAAACGTTCGTCCAACAGACGTCTTGTCATATCCGGCGCCAGCTCTACGCCTTGTTCGTTTAATGCCGTACGCTCCTGCTCATTCAGCACACCGTCCTCATGGAACACAGCCGGCATCACACCTTCGTTCATACCTAGCACAAAGGCATGTTGAATACCGGATACACGCGTACGGTCCGTGTTTCCGACTAGAACCTGATCCAGAGCCGGCGGAACAAGTCCCATACGGAACTCGGCCAATCCCGTTTCCAGCACACCTGCAAACAAAGAGGTATCCAGCCTCTCATCACCCATCATTTCGACGATTTGATCCAGTAGTTCAAGCACTGCATCCCATACCTGACGATGCTCCTTGGCCTGCTCAGGTTTTCCTGCTTCCTCTGCCTGATGAATGAAGGCGTCCAGCTTGTGGCCGATTTCTGCATCTTCCAGTAACAGATATACCGCTTCACACTTCTCAAGTGCAGTTCGTGCCTTGCCCACACGTTTCTCAAACGCACGTAAAGGCGTCACGATCACATCCCGGCATAGCTCCATCAAATCCAACGTTTCATCCCGCCTACGGTTCCGTTCCTGCTCCTCCAGCTCCAATGACAAGCTGGGCACAGCCTGCCACGGCCGACCATCTGTCCAACGGCTGCCTTGTATTCCGCAGGCCAGAACATAGTTTTCCAAACGGTCCATCTCCTCGCGGCTCACCCGACCGTCCAGCGGCAGTAGAAGGTCTGTTTTGACCGCACGGAATACATCCTCATATCGCCAACGCCGCTGCACGATATCCAGCGAAGCCCGAATCAATTCCACCAAAGGATGATGTAATACACTTCTTCGCTGATCCAGAAATACTGGAACCTCATACTGTTTGAATATCGGTTCCACCCATGGCTCATAATCTTCAATATGACGTACAAACAGAGCCATCTCCCGGTAACGCGCGCCTTCCTCTCGGGCCAGACGGCGCATTTCGCGTACAGCCCCTTCCAGCTCTGCACGGCGATTAGCCGCAGTGTACAGTTTTATGCCCTCCGGCTGTTCTTCTGTCCACTGCTCTCGTAGCTGCTGCAGCCGCATCCGTTGTTCCTGATTCCGTAACCCTGTACGATGTTCAAAGTTAGCCTCCAAATACGCCAACGCCGGACGCTCCTTAAATCTCGGCAGCGGATCAGGGCGTAGTAATTGTGTCTGCGTCTCTATCATCAGCTCGTCTGCCATTCCTTTGAGCTTTACATACGTAGCCGCCGAAGGATGAAACAAATCCAGCTCATGCGGAAGCTGTCCGCTCTCGTAGCTACGGTTGCAAGTCAGCGCCACCGTCAACGAAGAGGCATGCAGCATAAGTTGCTCCACCACCTTGTATTCATGTGGTGTAAATCTACGGTAGCCATCCATCCAAATGTCTGCTCCACGCACAAGGGAAGACTCCGCAATCTGTTCTGCCAGCATACGCAACGTATCTTCACCGTCTATATATTTAAGCGTCAGCTCTCGTTCAAAATCCTCGTAGATTAGACTGATATCTTTGAGCTTGCCGCGCAAAATCGGAGTTGACTCTCCCACAGCGTTCATTCGCTCCAGTTGCTCGGGTACAGACCGAGTATCATTTCCATACTGCTTTAGCTCCGTAAACAATGTATTCAACCGATCCACAAAGCCGAGCTGGTCTCCCGAATCCTTAAACAAGCTCAGTTCATCCTTGCGACGACGAATAATTTTATATAAAAGCATCTTCTTGCCTTCTTCCGTTACAGGCACCAGTGCTGAACCCCCGGTTTCCTGCATAACTAAATAGGCAAGACGATGAAATCCCATCACTTGGGCGCGCACCGACCCCTGAATACCGTTTCCGGCTTCTGTAAGTAACGCATGCTCGGAAGCAAATGACGATTGCTCCGGTACAAGTAACAGCATAGGCTTACCTAGCGGCTCCTCGCGTAACATAGACGTCATTTCATTGCGGATTAACGTACTTTTACCACTACCAGAGCGGCCAATCAACAAGCGGACCGACATGATGCGGCCTCCTTTCCAACGAACAACATTCTATTAAACAGTATAGCATATCAGGCAAGGGAGAAAAGAACGTACGTTTGCCATGTTGTAGCAATTCATCCTCCCCCTAAAAATAAATCAGTCCCGCAGGTTGGCTTGGTGCATGCCTTCTCTACAGGACTGATTTATACCTAAAATGAGTCTATTTTACCTATTTAATCACCAAAAAGGCGATTGACTTTGACTTTGTATGAAACCTAAAGCTGTGTCCGGCTGCGCACCTCAAAGATGGCGAATTTCAAGTAATGGCCTTCCTCCACACCCAAAATTTGAGGATGGTCCTTACCAGCCGCTCTCCAGTCTACCAGACGAAGGATTTTGCCGGCATCTGCCGCCGCTTCCTTAATGGTGTCCAAAAACAGCTCTGGCCGCATATGGAACGAACAGCTCGCTGTCACCAGATAGCCGCCCTCATTGACAAGTTTCATCCCATGCAGGTTGATATCTTTATACCCACGTGTAGCTCCTTTGACAGCGTTCTTCGTTTTGGCAAAGGCTGGCGGATCGAGAATGACCACATCAAAGGTGCGTCCGCCACCTGCTGTCAGCGGCTTGGATGTATCTCCTTTGCCCCCGGCTCGTGCATTGCGTTCCTCTACGCCTTTCACTTGATTGCGCAAATATTGAAAAGCATCGTCGACGACAAACTCGACGCGTTCCTCAAAACCGTTCAGCTTGACATTATCCCGCGCACTTTCAATCGCATGCTCAGAAATATCAAGACATGTTACTTTTTTAGCACCATGTTTACATGCATTGAGCGTAAAGCTTCCCGTATGTGAAAAACATTCCAATACGGTTGCGCCATCCCAGAATGGGAATTCAACAACCTTACCACTTTTATTCACTGGCTTCATGACCGTAGTGCCCGCATCCCCTGAGTCTGCAGCTACTTCTTGTAGCGTAATTCCACTACGTGCTCCCCAACCTGTCATCAACGGTGCTATAGCCGCACGATTTTCACGCTGGTCAAAGAAATACCCCGTCTTCTGGCCCTCTACGATATCAACCTTGATTTGCAGGCCATTTTCCGTCACCACCACATGACGCGGGCAATCACCGTACAAAGGACCCTTCGTTTGTTCCAATCCTTCCAGCTCACGGATGGATACATCACTGCGCTCATATATACCAGCAGGACCCACTACTTCAACGAGCGCATCCCTGATTTCTTCCCTGCGCAGATCCATGCCAAGCGTTAACAACTGCACGACTAACACATCACCAAATCGATCTACAATCAGTCCAGGCAAAAAATCAGCCTCGCCGTACACCAACCGATAAGCGTTTCCCCCGGTCACAAAACGTTCGCGGTGCTCCAGACATTTGCGAAAGCGTTGGGCAAAAAAGTTTTGATCCATTGCTTCCAGCGGCTCGTAGGACATCACACGTACTGTAATTTGTGAAGCCGGATTATAGTAACCTGTCGCCAAATAACGCCCCTGATGGTTAACGATGCTGACCAAATCGCCTGCCTCTGGGTCACCCTCAATCTTGGCTATTTCGTTTTTAAACACCCAAGGGTGTGCGTGCTCCAGCCTTTTTTTACGGCTGCGTTCTAATATTACTGAAGGCAAAATCCTTCACTCCCATTCTTGGATTACTCAAAGTGTTAAAACGTTGTTCGATAGGGGCGCGGCTCCGCGGATCATTTGATCTTACGATCACTGTTGCTTTTCCAGATTCAAATGATCCGCTTCGCTACTGCCCGCCTGTATATCGACGTCACGCTTTTAAAGCTTGTGAAGATACTACAAAAATTATCGTTCTATAAAAAAACAGCTCGGCCATGCTTGTCATGGCTGTCCTCGGTAGATCATAGGCTGTTACATAAGTATTTTCACCTAGAAAAGGGGGCTATGCCCGTGTTTATACATGTTATACTCCCGCTGTGCGGCGGGCTGTTTATTTTTTTGGGCGGGATGAAGCTGATGGAAGCAGCCCTCCGGCATTTGGCCGGCCCCTTCCTCACCCGCTGGCTGAACCGCGCCACAGTTTCCCCTTGGCGGGGCATGCTGTTCAGCTCAGGCATTACCGCCTTGCTGCAAAGCAGCACCGCCGTAACGGTGCTGACGATCGGACTGGTTAACGCCGGGCTATTGACCTACGGCCGCACGCTCGGCATCATTCTCGGCACCAATATCGGCACCTGCCTGACCACCGAGCTGATGGGGCTCCAGCTTGGCATGCTGGCTGTTCCGCTGCTCTGCGGCTCATTGCTATGCTGGAGCACTGCCGTCCTGTGGGGTGAAGCTGTCCCCAATCGCCAGTATGCGTCCGCCGGAGCTTCACCCGGCTCCAATGGGCTTAGCCGTCCGCAGGCTGTACAATATATCAGCCTCGTCTTTGCTGGATTTTCGCTGATTCTGGCAGGTATCCGCGTAATGCAAACAGTCGGCCCCTGGATTGAGCAGGCCGGACTATTCCGCTGGTTTCTTGATCACGCTGCGGCCAACATGTGGTGGGCCTTCGCTGCTGGAGCCTGTCTGACCGCGCTGGTTCACAGTAGCGCAGCCGTCATTGGCATGGCGATCAGCCTTGCCGCTGCGGGAGCCTTGCCAGCCGATGTGGGGATCGCCATCGTCATCGGCTCCAATGTAGGCACCTGCGTAACCGCCCTCATTGCCGCTGTTGGCGGCAGCGTGTCCGGCAAATTTGTAGCCTGGTCCCACGTGCTGCTGAACGTAGGCGGAGCCTTGCTCTTTATGCCGTTGATCCCTGGTCTGGAGATGGCCGCTGCCTGGATATCTACCGAGCCCGGAGTCAAAGTAGCCCATGCCCAAACTCTGTTTAACGTTATTAGCTCTCTGCTGGTCTTGCCTCTCTGCTATCTACCTGTGTGGACGCGTTTAGAGGATCGTATATCTCCCGACAGAATCAAACATTAATTCCTAGCATGGACAGCGCCTTGCTTAAAATGACATCATTATTGTCATATCCACCCTGGCGCTGGAGACGCCATGCTTCCTCAGGCGTATGCCACGCAACTCCTTTAATTTCTTCGATCTGTGCCTGTAAATCCCCATCCAGTGCCTCTACGAGATAATAGTGTACTTCTTTATCTACTTCCCCAAATTCTGGATGATGATACGTATAAGCAATCATATCTACATGCTGGATAATCCGCCCGTTCAACCCTGTTTCCTCGCGAATTTCACGTAAAGCCGTCTGTTCGATTGTTTCTCCCAACTCCATTTTCCCTTTAGCCAAGGATACCTTGCCATATCGGTCAGTAATGAGCTGAATTTCAAGTTGCTCCCCCTGTTTGCGAAACACAACGCCGCCTGCGGAAATTTCCTTTTTTGCTGCCATCCTGTAATCTCCCTTCCTTGCGCAACAAGGATTCCGTCCTCTCTGTAAGGAAAGGCGAAATCCTTGTTTGCCATCTCTATTGCCTGTTCAGGCTTTTTTTGTTCTTACAGAGCTGTTTGCAGCCCATTCTCTAGTACGCGAACCAATTGGCCTTCACTTTCATTAATGCCCGCCTTCGTCAGCTTCACGCGGCATACCTTGCCAACCAGATCCTCAGTACCTTCAAACGCCAGTTGAATATAATTGTCACTATATCCATGGAGTATGCCGCTATCTTCGGTCCCTTTCGGTGCAACTTCCGGAATGACCTCCAGCACCTGACCTACAAACTTCTCAGCATACGCCAATTGCATCTGCTCTGACAGTTGTATCAGCTCATGCACTCGTTCATTTTTCACGTCTTCGTCCACCTGATCCTCCATACGCGCCGCAGGAGTTCCGCTGCGCTTGGAGTACGGGAACACGTGCATTTCCGAAAAACCGATTTTTTTCATCAACTCATAGCCATTGCGGAACATTTCATCCGTCTCCCCAGGGAAGCCGACAATCACGTCCGTTGTAATCGCTACATCTGGCATTGCTTTGCGAATCATAAGCATTTTGTTATAAAACTCTTCTGTCGTGTACTTGCGACGCATCCGTTTCAACACGGTGTCGTCCCCCGCCTGAAGCGGTATGTGAAAATGACGAACCAGCTTGGTGGAACGATTCAGTACATCAAGCATTTTTTCATCAATCTGGCTGGCTTCAATCGAACTGATACGGATACGCTCCAGCCCTTCCACCTTCTCCAGATCCCACAGCAGATCAGACAGGTCATAGTTTTCCATGTCGTCACCATAACCGCCAGTGTGGATACCTGTGAGCACAATTTCCTTGTAGCCCGCGTGTACCAATTGACGCGCCTGTGCAATAATGCTCGCGGCGTCACGACTGCGGGATAGCCCCCGCGACCACGGAATGATGCAGAAGGTACAGAAGTTATTGCAACCATCCTGAATTTTCAAAAATGCCCGAGTATGATTAGCAAAATCAGGCACATCCATTTCCTCAAATACACGCGTTTTCATAATATTGCGCACGGCGTTCACCGGTTGACGCGTCCCTTGAATTTCCTGCACGAACGGAATGATTTTGTCCCGATCCTGAGTCCCGATAACGAGATCAACGCCAGGAATATCCATAATTTCGGCAGGAGAAGTTTGGGCGTAACAGCCCGTCACTGCCACAATGGCATCTGGATTCCGGCGAATCGCGCGGCGAATAATCTGACGACTCTTTTTATCGCCGGTATTCGTAACGGTACATGTATTAATAAGATAGACGTCAGCAGTCTGCTCATCAAAGTCCACCTGTTCATAACCTTCATTTTTAAACAGCTGCCAGATCGCTTCTGTATCATAAAAGTTAACCTTACAGCCCAATGTGTAAAATGCCACTGACGGCATATTAAACCCCTCCCATTTCTCCTGTCTCATATAAAATGCATGCCAATGCAGCCATTCCTGCGGTCTCCGCACGCAAAATACGTCTTCCCAGTCCTGTAGACTGGGCTCCAGCCTGCTCGGCTTCCAGGCTTTCCGCTTCAGTAAAGCCACCTTCCGGGCCTACCACCAGCAGAACACGCGGCATGTCCGTCGACGCCCATTGTCCTGCCAAAGGTTGGATTACATCCCGTAGCTGTTTACCCTGCTCTTTTTCATAACAATAACATATCAAATCATACCCAGCAAAAGAAGCCAGAAGTTCTTTCCACGTCATGGGCGCGCTAATTTCTGGAATCCGGTTACGGTGGCTTTGTTCAGCCGCTTCCTTCACAATCTTGCGCCAACGCTCCAGTCGCTTGCCTTCTTTTTTGGCATCATACTGCACGACCGTACGCTCGGACAAAAACGGTACAAACCCGGTTGCTCCGATTTCTGTACATTTTTGCATCACCGTCTCCATCTTGTCTCCTTTAGGAAGACTCTGAGCGATGGTGACCTGCACATGCGGTTCAGAGGTCATCTTTAGCAGCTCAATAATCGTCGCCGTAACATGATCCTGCTCAATCGTATCCAAAGCAACCAGCGCTTCTCTAGATACCCCGTCACTAACTATAATTTTGTCACCACTACGGCCCCGCATGACTTTGGCGATATGCCGCGCGTCCTCACCCGCAACAATCACGTGATCTTCTAGAAATTGCTCTGCCGGAATAAAATAACGCTGCATTCTCTCTCACACCTATTCCTGGATTTTGCAAAATCCTCATTCTAAAAATAACTGTTATCCACTAACGTTCCGTACAAAATCCGAATAAATCACCAAGCAACATCATATCATCTTTTGCGCCTGTATGACCAGTCTGTTCCCTCTTCCATTCAGGTTATACCTACCTATTCTCGTAAAAAAAGGAGCCCTTAGGCTCCGAATAATCCAGTGATATAAAAAGAGAACTGCAAAAACTGTATATAAATCATCTGGGCCAGCGTGTAAAGAGGTTCAATCGTTACAGCTCGAACCTGCGGAATGACCAGTATAAGTAGAAAAATAAAGATCGACCACTGTTCAAACTGCTGGAGTTTGCGGCGTACAGGAGTAGGGGCCACATCTTCCACAATCCGGTATCCATCCAGTGGAGGCAGTGGGATCAAATTAAAGATAAATAAAAACAGATTTAAATTGATCAGGGCATTGATAAACAAGTAGATTGCTTGAGCCACCCGTTGGTTCTCCATCCCCGGCAATACTTGAAAATGAAGGAGCACGGCATAGATCAAAGTAGTAACAAATGCAAGCAACAGATTGCTGAGCGGACCCGCAGCCGATACGATAATGCCCATGAGGCGCGGACGGCTAAAATTGTCACGATTAACCGGAACTGGCTTGGCCCAGCCAAAGCCTCCGATCAACAGCAGCAGCGTACCCAGCAGGTCAATATGCACTGCCGGATTTAAAGTCACGCGCCCAAGTAGCTTGGCTGTAGGGTCGCCAAATTTATTGGCATAATATGCATGTGCAAACTCATGAACCGTGAACGATATGATCACAGCCAGTAAATAAAAGGGAAGAACATTTAAATTTACACGAAAAATATTTTGTAAAAAATCCATACTTACCTCTTTCTCGCCACAAACGCCAGCCAATCTTCATCCCGGCTTATTTCGGCAATCTCAAAGCCAGCTGCTTTCAATGCAGTTTCGACAACTTCTTCTTTGTTCTTCCAAATCCCTGAAGCAATATAAATACCACCTGGTTGCAGGGCTTTATATACATCATCAATGAACAGCAGAATAATCTCTGCCAATATATTAGCTACCACCAGCTTGACCGGTAACTGGATACCCAGCGTTGGATCGCTCGCATTAAGCACGGATAGCAAATCACTTTCTTTAATGGTAATGCGTTCCTCCAGTCCGTTCAAACGCGTATTTTCCCGCGCACTGGATACTGCCACCGGGTCCAGATCCAAGGCAAGTACATGCTTCGCTCCCAGCTTTACAGCTCCAATGGCCAAAATACCGGAACCCGTGCCGACATCAATGACTTCTTCCCCGCCCTTAATTACAGATTCCAGCGTTCTCAGACAAAGGGATGTCGTAGGATGCGTTCCTGTCCCAAAGGCCATACCAGGGTCCAGCTCAATGATTTTTTCCTCTTCACTCGCAGGCTCATAGTCTTCCCAAGTGGGTTTAATCGTCAGACGGTCCGACACACGCAAAGGCTTGAAATATTGCTTCCAAGCATTTGCCCAGTCATCCTCATCAACTGTTTTCAGTTCATACTGAACCTCACCAGGGTCAATATCGAAAGTTCTCAATTCTTCGACGCGCGGCTCAATTTGCGAACGAATACGATCCATGTCCACTTCTTCGGCAAAATAGCCTTTGATGATCGCTTGTCCTTCAGGTATGTCGTTCAAAGGCCGATCATACCACTGTCCATAGGACGTATCCCGCGGCTTGTTGAGCGAACCGGATTCTTCAATGGAAACCCCTCCTGCACCTGCTTCGTGCAGAAAATTCGAAATCATTTCGATGGCTTCTTCGGTTGTATGTATTGTAATTTCATTCCACAACATGTTTTTCATTTCCTCCTCATTTCACATGCATACATTACATTGTACTATATACATGCATAGGAGTTCAAAAAAGCTAATATTATCGGTGCTCAAAATATTTTTTGTAGAGCTTGTATTTGTTGTCCTCTCTTTTAGTCCAAGCACCCTTAACTCTAGTACATACAATACAATATACTAGAAAAGGAGTGATTTAGTATGGCAAAGGCGGTGTTAGATTATAATGCCAGTGTTATTACACCTATCACGAATGGTATCAATCTACCTGTTCCGATTTCTCCAGCCGGACTTGGAATTGCTACGACGTCTGTATTTATTGATCCTGCTATTTCTGGAGCTGTCAACAACCGAGTAGAGTTAAAAGCCTCGATTGGACTACGTTTTGTCGGTGCCGGCAACATTAGAGTGCTTGTACGGATTTGGAGAGCCGGCAAGGAAATTTATTACGGACTGGAATCCAATGTCTTCGATAACAATATTATTCTTAATGTCGAAACGGTAGACGTTGCGCCTCTGGGCGTGCAAAACTACCAACTGATTATTGAAAATCAAACGCCTGCGACTACTGCTTTCGTCGCCGGTCCTCTTGTTTTTAGTGCAACAGCATACAACGGATAATGAATAGAAAGAGGAAAGAACACAAATAAGACGGGCTATCCCACAAATTATCCTTATTAATGGAGATAACCCGTCTTATTAAATTCTACTCATTGTCGTTTATGATACGTTGCTGACGACGGTCAGCTACTTCGCTACGCCGGATCGCTTCTAGATCCTCAGCATCTGCCTGATCTGCCGAGAACTCAACATCTTCATTTTTAGCAGATTGCATGCGTTTGATTTTCTCCGTTTTGGTCAGCACTTTATCAAACCGTTTGTTTTTGGACATCGGTCACTACTCCCTCCAAACTTTTCACAGCATTCCACCCGCTTGTTCCACGATGGACATCGCCTGATGATGAATGGATTCATCCACCACAGCAGTCAACAAAATATCGCGGCCCGTCGGTCCGCCCTGTCCTCCATCACTCATGCCACTGGCGGACGGATCAGCCGCAGCCAGTATTGCTGGAGTTGCATCTGTAAAGTCCACGCCCTGTGTCAGTGAGGACAAGCTGCTAATCTGTCCTGAAAATACAGGCAATCCGGCGTTGCCAGTAGACTGCCGCGGATACCGGCTAAATCGGTCTATCGACACATCGGCTACCCGGAGAGCTTCCAGTTTTCTAGCGGCTCCCTGTGCTTCCTCAGGACTTTTGAAATACGCCAAAATATTTTTTTCGCCCATCTCAAAATCTCCCTGTGTAGTATTGAGCGTAACTGCTCTTCAAAAGCATAGAGCGTTACGCTTTGTTATATCCTGCTCATCGGCACGATTTTATATTCCCTACGAAGGCTAGACGGATCAGGCAGGCCAAGACTGTGAACCATAGTTTGTGAAGAATATAACTTTTACGGGTGTAAAGTAGCAGCAGGAGCTTCACCTGACTTGGCCACTCCTGTCTCCCATGCAGCACGAATGACAGCATCCCGTACCTTTTGAACCACCTTCGGATTAAAAACATTCGGTATGATATAAGTTTCACTTAGCTCCTCAGGACAGATCGCATCAGCGATGGCAAGTCCGGCAGCCAGTTTCATTTCCTCATTAATCGTCGTAGCATGGCAATCTAGAGCACCCCGGAAAATTCCCGGGAAGCATAGCACATTGTTAATCTGATTTGGAAAATCGGAGCGGCCGGTAGCAAGCACACGTACATGAGGTGCGGCTACAGCCGGATCAATTTCCGGCTTCGGATTCGCCATGGCGAACACGATAGGATCAGTTGCCATGCTCTGTATATCCTCCACAGTCAGTATATTCGGGCCTGACACACCGATGAATACATCAGCTCCCACAATCACATCGGATAAACTTCCACTTAAATTGTGCGGATTAGTCATGTTCGCATACTCTGTCCAATGCGGGTTACTGTACTCCACGTCACGATGAATAGCTCCCTGTCGATCAACGCCAATCAGATTGCGCACACCTGCCTTAAGCAGCATACGGGAGCAGGCCATACCCGCCGCACCAATCCCTGCAAATACAACTTTAACATCCTCCATTTTTTTGCCACATACCTTTAATGCATTGACCAGACCCGCTAATACAACAACTGCCGTACCATGCTGATCATCATGAAATACTGGAATGTCCAGTTCCTGCTTCAACCGTCTCTCGATTTCAAAACAGCGTGGCGAAGATATATCTTCCAAATTAATACCGCCAAAGGCAGGAGCAATCATTTTGACAATTTGAACAATTTCATCAGCGTCCTTCGTGTTGAGACAGATTGGGAAGGCGTCAACACCTGCAAATTGTTTGAACAACACTGCTTTACCCTCCATCACAGGCATAGCGGCCTCCGGTCCGATATCTCCTAACCCAAGTACCGCAGTTCCGTCTGATACGACTGCTACTGTATTCTTTTTGATCGTTAATTGATACGCTTTGGCTGGGTCATTGGCGATTTCCATACAGATTTCAGCTACACCCGGCGTATACACTTTGGACAACCCCTCCATCGTTTCAATTGGTTTCTTTGGTAAGGTCTCCATTTTGCCACCTGCGTGTAATTCTCTAATTTCATCTATTAAACTGCTCATATTTTTCTCCGTCCTTTCATGTCTCTTTTTGGATATGAAACTCAGTCCTGTGTATAAAACTCATCAGCTCCAAAATTGG
Organism: Paenibacillus sp. FSL H8-0168; assembly: GCF_038592955.1. Lineage (NCBI taxonomy): Bacteria > Bacillati > Bacillota > Bacilli > Caryophanales > Paenibacillaceae > Paenibacillus > Paenibacillus sp. FSL H8-0168. Next base: position 3,918,946 of record NZ_CP151948.1, read on the forward strand.
AGTAACAAAGTTGCTAAAATGACCGTGCCTGCCCCGCCAATACGTGTTGCAATTTGTGCAAAAGGCATCAGTTCCATCCGATTGGACGCAGACAGAATGGCTACATCTCCCGTGCCCCCTAATCCACCGCGACAGCTAGTCACCAAAGCAGCTTCTACGGGATACATGTGAATCCATTTTCCTGTGAAGTATCCGGTAACAATCAATGCAACTACAACAGATGCGCAGGTAATGGCATAAGGAACCGTTAAAATCCCAACTACACTATCCAAAGGTACATACAAAATACCCAATCCCACCATCAAGGGCCACGTCAGACTTGCCGTTATACATTTGTACAAGTGAAAAGCTCCCTGCTCCAATGTGCTCGGCATGATCTGAATACACTTTATTAATGCCGCCGCCAGAATCATGAGGATCGGACCTGGAATATGGAGATACGGCTCCAGCAGCTTACCCACAATAAAGAAAGTACAGGCCAACAGCAGACCCCCTCCCATCAATGGAAAAGAAATCGATTGTTCCAGACTTGCCGGGGCTAACTTGTCTGCATCTTTATCTAGTTTTAGTAACTTCCCGTTACCTGAAGTTTTTGGATTTTTCTCTGCTAATCTCTTCAGAACACCCGCACCTATGATTGCAACAATGTTCCCAATTATTGCAGCCGGGATAAACTGGGATACGAATACTGCCGAATCCTTGCCCAGCACCAATCCATAAGAAATGGACAACGGTAAAATGCCTTCCCCAATCCCACCGGAGATAATTGGAATGATGATGAAAAAAAATGTATGATAGGCGCTATAGCCAAAAGCCATACCCACCACCATTCCCACGCCAACAGCTGCAATAGATCCTATAATAATGGGGGCAAAAATTTTGACAATTCCGTTCATCAGCATTTTGCGATCCATGCCAAGAATACTTCCCGTTACTAGACATGCGATGTAGAAGTAAAGAAAATTCGAGGTTTTCATCAGCGTGTGTACTGCACCCATCGCAGATGGACTAAACATATTCCAAAATACCATTAACGATGGAACCATAAGAGATAAAATGGCCGGCCCGCCAATATGCTTAAGCAACGGAAGTTTGGCCCCTAGATCACTGAGCAGTATACCTAAAATCATGATGACGGCAAACCCGCCCAACAGATCGTTTGGAAGTCTTTCAGTAACTGCAGCTGCATAAACAATCAGCGCGATTACGGCATAGAGTGGAAGAGGAATAACCCCCAACTTTACCCTACCCAGCATTCTGATGCCATCTACAAAATTTTTACTCCATCTTTGCCCCTTTTGAATGACAGGCTGATTCGTAGCATTTTCCATAAATCTCCCTCCATAAAGTGAAGAATGATGATCATGTTTCCATTCTACACCTTGGAAAACGCTTTATTTGGTTTTATAACTAATCATTCACTTTTGTAATTAAAGTAATCAGAAAGAAGATTTAAATAAAACTATTCATGATGCCTTCTGCCTGTGGCAATATTCGGTATTGGTAAACAGGGCGCCCTATGGTACCGTATATGGTTTCCATGGAAAGAGCCTCAATCTCTGTCATAAAAGCCAGGTATTTGCGCATAGACACCCTGGATATCCCTGCGCTCTCCGCAATATCCTCGGTGGAAAATAGCACCTTATTATGCCGCTGGATACAATTCCATATCATAGCCAGCGTGGATTTAGTTATGCCTTTGGGCAACCGTGCCAAGTCTTTAGTCAAGCTTTTATGATAAATCAGTCGGTCCAGTTCCTCCTGAGAAAGTAGACTGTGCTCACGCACGATGCTAATGTGCTCTCGGTACCCCGTGAGGGCCTCCAAAAAACGGTTAAAGTGGAACGGCTTAATCAAGTAATCCACCGCGCCGAAGTTCATCGCTTTTTTGACACTGTTCATGTCACTTGCAGCCGAGATGACAATGACATCTATATTTACACCTGTCTTCCGTATGAATGACAGTAGATCGAGGCCATTGCTTTCCTGCATATACACATCTAGCAATATCAGATCAATGGCCTGTTCAGCTATATATTTCTTAGCCTCTTCCACAGAAGAAGCCCAGCCCCCACATCGAAAACCTTCCACCTGCTCCATATATTTGCGGTTAAATTCCGCAACCATCGGATCATCTTCTACAATCAGGACATTAATCATGTTCATCATTCCCCGCTATAATGTATGGAATCGTAATCTGAAAACAGCACCCTTGCTCGGCTGGGTTCAACTTTATACTTCCCTGTAATCTTTTCACGCTTTGCGTCACCAGATAAAGGCCCATTCCTCGTGACTCTCCCTTGGTCGAAAAACCTTTTTCAAATATAGCCTTTACATGCCCTTCCGGTATACCCGGACCATTATCGCACATGATACAGGTCAGATAGCCGTTCTTCTGGCTTTCCTCATAATAAAGTGAAAGAGTAATCCGCTTGTGCTCCAAAGATTCCATCGCCTCCACCGCATTATCAAACAGATTGCCAAGAATAGTAATCAGTTCATGCGTCGTTTGAGTTTGACTGGATTCGGGCAAGTAACTACCTGGAGTCAGTTCAAAATTCACCCCTACCTCTCTGGCCCGGCTTAATTTCCCCAACACAAATCCCGCCATAACCGGGTCCCTGATCTGCCGGGTGATGGAGCCAATCTCCACTTGATGATGCTCAACGGCATCCATAATGTAATGCTCCAGTTTATCGTACATTCGTAAGTGTACCATCCCCATAATGACATGCAGCTTGTTCATAAATTCATGAGCCTGCGCACGTAGTGCTTCCGTGTACAGGGACACTCCTGTCAAACGTTCCGCAAGCTGGTTCATCTCCGTTTTATCCCGAAAGGTTACAATTGCTCCAACAATTTCCCCTTTGACCCGTATCGGAACACTGGTGGTCAGCAAGGTTATTCCACCCAGCTCCATTTCCTCATCCATCTGTGGAGTACTCGCTTCCAAGACCTCTTGCAATCGAAAAGCGGATAGATAAACGGTAATTTCCTGTCCGGAGAATGAGAAATCTTCAATCCCCGCTTGTCTAAGCAAACGTATCGCTTCTGCATTCATCAGCATGACGCGACCGAATTCATCCACCGCAATAACTCCTTCCTTGATGGATTGCAACATAGCGCTGCGTTCCTCCAGCAAGCGTGCGATTTCCGGCGGCTCCAGACCAACTAGCATATTTTTGATTTTACGAGCCAGCACAACCGCACCTCCAGTGCCAATCAACATTCCGATGCCAATGGCGATAGCAATAAGACGATTGTTGCCTTCCTGAGCCATCTGTACATCTTGCATGGATATACCCACAACAATCGCCCCTACCTGCTTCCCCGTTGAACTAAACACGGGGGAAAAGGCTCGCATGGACAAGCCCAATGTTCCCTTCGCAACGGACACGCTCTCATGGCCATGAAGTGAAGTATACTCGTCTCCGCCGACAAAGGCTTTGCCGATCATCCTAGCATCCGGGTGCGTTTTACGAATTCCCTTCATATCCATAGCCACGATAAACTGGATGTGATTTGCTGCTGAAACCCTCTTCACATACTCCTGCATGGAAGGAGACGAACCCGTCCCTTGCAATTGCTCGGCAATAAGTGGCGTATGGGCGAGTGTACGCGCGATGGACATTGCCTTTTCTTCCAGTCCCTTCTCAGTTTCATGCTCCACTCTCTCAGCAAATAACAGGGTTACAGGCAGAAGCACAAGTGCCATAACTAGACATACTAGCAGTGTAATTAGGCCTCTGAGCTTTAATAGCGGTTTACCCCGACGTAGCTTGAGCTGTACATTTCCGATGGAACTCACCCTTTCTACTTGATATTAAGTCTCAACAGTTCAACATGCCTATACAAAAATGGTTATGTATGTGTTTACGTGAATATAAAAAAAGGAACTATCCCGCAATTACGGAATAGTTTCCTTTGATTCATGGTTGAAGCTCCGCGATTCCTAATTGGGCTTAGTCGCCTCGGAAGGCGCGCTTTACACGGTCAAAAAAAGACTGCTCATTCTCATGTGTCTGCTCTCCGCTAAGCGAAGAGAATTGACGCAGCAAATCCTTTTGTTCCTCACTCAACTTACTAGGCGTTACCACAACGACCTTAATATGCTGGTCACCCTGACCTACGCCACGCAGTTTTGGCACACCTTTTCCTTTAAGACGGAAGTAAGTACCTGTTTGCGTACCTGCTGGAACTTTCAGCTTCACTTTCTCGGTCAACGTCGGGATCTCGACTTCATCTCCCAATGCTGCCTGTGAGAACGTCAGCGGAATTTCACAATAGATATCGTCTCCCTCACGCTCAAAGAAGTCGTGCGATTTCACACGGAACACGACGTACAAGTCACCTGCCGGTCCTCCGTTGACACCGCCTTCGCCTTCACCGTTAATACGCATTTGTGCGCCGTCATCCACACCCGCTGGAATGCGGATATGAATTTTACGTTGCTTCCGTACCCGACCCGAACCGCTACAAGTCGTACATTTTTCTTTAATGATTTTACCGGAACCGCCGCAATTGGAGCAGGCGCGTCGATTAACCATACGACCAAACGGTGTATTCTGCACCACTTCTTCCTGTCCGCTGCCGTGGCAGACGGAGCAGGTTTGTGGTTGAGTACCCGCTTTGGCTCCCGTACCGTGACACGTATCACATGTTTCCGTACGTTCAATATGAATGTCGGTTTCTTTACCGAACACCGCTTCCTTGAATTCAATCGTCATCGTATATTGAAGATCGTTCCCACGTTGCGGTGCATTCGGATCACGTCGACCGTTGCCGCCGCCAAAGAACATATCAAAAATATCGCCAAACCCGCCACCGAAGTCGGCGCCACCACCGAAGCCGCCTCCCATGCCCTGGTTCGGGTCTACATGACCATACTGGTCGTATCTTGCCCGCTTCTGACCATCGCTGAGAACATCGTAAGCTTCTTTCACTTCTTTAAATTTAGTTTCCGCGTCCGCAGCCTTGTTCACGTCCGGATGATACTGACGCGCAAGCTTACGGTAAGCCTTTTTGACTTCTTCATCCGAAGCGCCCTTCGCGACGCCCAGCACCTCATAATAATCACGCTTATCAGCCAATGTTCCACCCCCATGCCTACAACGTGTCTGCACTACATATAAAAGGAAAGCCAAAGGCACGGGATGACCCGGCTTTGACCTTCCCATCATTTCAAGGCAGTACAACCCGTAATATGCTTATTTATCTTGGAAATAACTGTTACCCTTCGGCTAATTGTTATTTATCAAGGCAGCTACGCTGCAATTACTATTCAGTATATCATAACGCATCGGTGTACCGTAAAGCTACCACATACCCGATCCGTAGCTTAGTCTTTCTTCTGGTCTTCGTCAACAACTTCATAGTCCGCGTCAACCACATTGTCGCGGCCTTTGCTGTCTGCTGCACCATCTTGAGCTTGTTGAGCCTGTGCTTCTTGAGCAGCTTGCTCATACAGCTTCACAGACAATTGCTGAACGATTTCAGTCAGTTCTTCAGTAGCTTTTTTGATGTCTTCCAGGTTGTCGGTTTCCAGCGTTTTTTGCAGATTTTCTTTAGCTGCATTTGCTTTTTCGACTTCGCCTGCATCCGCTTTTTCGCCCAGATCTTTAATCGTTTTGTCTACGGAGTAGATCAGTTGATCCGCAGCGTTTTTCGCTTCTACCAAATCTTTGCGTTTTTTATCTTCTTCCGCATGCAACTCGGCATCCTTCATCATACGTTCTACTTCCTCATCGCTCAAGCCGCTCGAAGATGTGATCGTAATTTTTTGGCTTTTACCTGTGCCTTTATCTGTAGCGGATACGTTCACAATACCGTTCGCATCCAGATCAAAGGTAACTTCGATTTGTGGTACACCACGTGGTGCTGGTGGAATATCTCCCAATTGGAAACGCCCCAACGTTTTGTTGCCTGCTGCCATTTCACGTTCACCTTGCAACACGTGAATTTCTACGCTAGGCTGATTGTCGGCATACGTCGAGAATACCTGCGATTTGCTCGTAGGGATCGTCGTGTTACGATCAATCATTTTAGTAAATACGCCACCTGCAGTTTCAATACCGAGGGACAGTGGAGTTACGTCAAGGAGAACGACGTCTTTCACATCACCAGTCAGTACACCCGCTTGAACTGCCGCGCCCAAAGCTACCACTTCATCAGGGTTTACGCCTTTGTGAGGTTCTTTACCTGTCAGCTTTTTGATTGCTTCTTGTACAGCCGGAATACGTGTGGAACCGCCGACCAGAACGATTTTGTCGATGTCGCTGGCACTCATGCCTGCATCTTTCATCGCTTGACGAGTAGGTCCCAAAGTACGTTCTACCAGACCTTCAGACAATTCTTCAAATTTCGCACGAGTCAGGTTCAACTCCAAATGCTGTGGAACGCCATCAGCTACTGTGATAAATGGCAAAGAAATCGTCGTTGTCAGTACGCCAGACAGTTCTTTTTTCGCTTTTTCCGCTGCATCTTTCAGACGTTGTACAGCAGCTTTATCTTTGCTCAGGTCAATGCCTTGATCTTTTTTGAACTCATTTACGAGATAATCAATAATCACTTGGTCAAAGTCATCGCCACCCAGCTTGTTATCGCCGCTTGTTGCTTTAACTTCGAAGAAACCGTCGCCCAGTTCCAGAATGGATACGTCGAATGTACCACCACCGAGGTCATACACGAGGATCGTTTGGTCTTCGGATTTTTCCATACCGTATGCCAATGCTGCTGCTGTTGGCTCATTGACAATCCGCAGAACTTCCAGACCGGCAATTTTACCTGCATCCTTGGTTGCTTGACGTTGACCGTCATTGAAGTAAGCTGGAACAGTGATAACAGCTTGAGAAACCGTTTGTCCCAGGTAAGCTTCAGCATCGGATTTCAGCTTTTGCAAAATCATAGCGGAAATTTCCTGTGCGGAATATTCCTTGCCGTCAATGCTTTCTTTATGATTTGTACCCATGTGACGCTTGATGGACATGATTGTACGATCTGGGTTCGTAATTGCTTGGCGCTTTGCCGTTTCCCCTACAGTACGTTCTCCATCTTTTTTGAAGCCAACAACGGAAGGGGTTGTGCGTGCGCCTTCCGGATTTGGAATAACGACCGCTTCGCCGCCCTCCATAACAGCCACACAAGAGTTGGTTGTACCTAAGTCAATACCGATTACTTTGCTCATCGGACAATTCCTCCTTCTGTATATACGAGGCCCGCAGGCCAGAATGGTTGAATCAAAATGATGTATTTCTAATGTATATTGAAAAAGCTACATGCTCACTTTTACCATCGCTGGACGAAGCACCTTGTCCTTCAGCATGTATCCTTTTTGTACCTCTTCAACGACGATGCCTTCCTCATGCTCTTCGCTCTCCACCTGCATAATAGCCTGATGGAAATCAGGATTAAACGGTTGTCCCACCGAATTCATGGCCGTTACTCCCTCTGCCTGAAGCACACTCTCAAACTGGCGGAAAATCATTTCCACGCCTTTGCTGAATGACTCAGACTCCGCTCCTTGCGGTGCTGTTGCCAGCGCACGCTCGAAGTTATCCAAAACAGGTACCAACTCGGTAACCAGCTTCATAGATGCATATTTGGCAAGGTCTTCTTTTTCTTTCAGCGTACGACGGCGAAAATTATCAAAATCCGCCTGAGCGCGTAAAAACCGTTGCTGATGCTCTTCCGCCTGAGCGCGAAGCTTAGTCAGCTCTGTTTCGCTTTCTTGGTCTTCCAGTGCCGCCGCTTCATTAACCGGCTCTTCCTGCTGGCTCGTTTCGGCGGCTTCCTCTGTGCTTACATTTTGTTGTTTTTCTTCTTGGAAAGCTTGTTCTTCCTTCAAAATGTTTCACCTCCTTCAAGTCATAACTACCTTTACAAAAACACGCAACAATGCACCCGCGCAGGATACAAGCCGTATCCCGGCGCGGAACATGTAGTACCGCAACCTATGCGGTCTTGTTCTATTTAAACCGCTGCGTTAGCATTGCGGTCAAATCCTTAGACAGGATACCCAAAATATTAATAACTCTCGCATATTCCATCCGTGTCGGACCCAGTATGCCTATAGTGCCCAACGCTTCTCCGTCTACTGCATACGTAGCAGTAATTAGGCTACAATTGGCAAACGCCTCATGATCATTTTCAGTGCCGATGCGGACTTGAATTTCAGGTGCTCCGGCAACAGGTGTCATTAGTTTAAGTAGCGTTGGTGTTTCCTCCAGCAGATCGAGAATATGTTTAACCTTTTCTACATCTTTAAATTCAGGTTGATTGAGCATGTTCGTCGCACCGCTCAAATACAAGCGCTGATCCGATTCATTATCCAGTGCTTTATCCAGCACCTTCATAGCGTCCTCAAAATGAGACACATGCTTCTCCATCTCCTGACCAAGTGCGGTGTAAAGACGTGATTTAAGCTGATAAATCGGCACACCGACCAGCTTGCTGTTCAGTAAATTCACAACCTTCTCCATCTCGGAAATCGAAATTCCCGGTGGAATATCTACCGTTTTATTCTCCACCTGACCGGTATTGGTCACGATTATCGCCACAGCCGTCGTTTCGTTGAGCGGCAGCAGCTGAAAATGACGCAATGAAGTATGAAAAACCTCCGGCCCAAGCAGGATGGAAGTATAATTGGTCATATGGGACAAAATGCCTGACGCATGCTGGATCACTTGCTCCATTACATTCAGCTTTTCGGCGTAAAAGGCTTTCAGTTCCCGCATTTCCATAGGCTTCAGCGTATTCAGTGGCACCAGATGGTCCACATAATAACGATAACCTTTATGAGACGGGATGCGTCCCGCTGAAGTATGGGGTTGCTCCAGATAGCCCTGTTCCTCCAAATCCGACATTTCATTACGGATCGTGGCCGGGCTGAATCCGACATCCTGCCTTTTGGATATGCTGCGGGAACCCACTGGCTCAGCCGAACGAATGTAGTCATCAATAATCGCATTCAGAATGAGTCTCTGACGTTCGGTTAACAAGCGAATCCCCCCTTGTTGTTTATCCATAATAGCATGATTGTTAAATGGAATCATTAGCACTCGTTCGCGATGAGTGCTAACCGTTAATACAAAAATACCAAACCGACCTGATCATTGTCAAGTCAGATCAGTATTTTCAATAAACAAGATTTATCACAACAGTTTAGTTTACTGGAATGAATCCACAACGTTTACGATTTTTCACGAAAAATCTCAATATCCAGCGTATAAAAACCGTATTTATGTATAGTGACACAGAAAATAGAAAAATTCGAGACTATGGCTCCATACCATTATAGCTTCTTTGTCCTTTAGGAGGAATTAAATTTGAGAACTAATCGCCGCAATCTTTTATACGCATCGATCGCACTTTTACCTACAATTTGTATGTTTCAGATTTTAATTGAGTTGTTTCCGTATACAGGACTAGGAAGAATAGTTGCTTTGCCATTGGTTTTCATCCTGAATGCAGCCCTTATTATTTCAGTCATCCATTTAATTCGTAAATTAAGCCCCCTGTGTTGTGCCTTAATCTTGGTTCCTACAATACTTTTAAGCATATGGAATACCATTTTGTTTTACCCTCAAGAATTCAGTCCAAGTATTCCCAAGCAAATAAAATACAGTATATCGGCAATACAACATTACGATGATTTAACACTAGCCGGTTGGGAAGGATATACATATAGTCCAAGCAGAAGCGGAGCGTCTGAAAGATATGTTGTCGCCTTGTATAAATATAAACACCGAGTTCCATTAGACGGCACTGCATACTTTTATAATGATACTGATTATCATAAGGACCATCCCATAAGAAGCCTGAATGGAATACCTTCCGAACTGGAGCCTCATCATCAATTCATTTGGTGGTTGCTCAAAACATATGAGAAATGAATCAGGATTAAACAATGTAGGCTGTATAATATACGCATGATTAGGTCCTGAGGAAAAAAGAACTGACCTCATTATTGACAGGTCAGTTCAGTACTTTCAACACTGCGATTTCATCACAATTGTTTTGTTTACTACAGTGAATGCAGTCGGTCCATACCTTTTCAGGGAAAATCTCTTTGCTTACTACATCAAAACCGTTTTTTATAAAAAAGGAGACCTCGTAGGTCAATGCCATAATTTTAGGAATACGTTGCCGCCGTGCTTCTATAATAAGGCCCTCCACGAGCTTGGAGCCAATACCCATACCTTTGTGTCCCTCAGAGATGCCAAGGGAGCGAATCTCTACCAGATCAGCGCCCAATTTGCATAAAGAACCACAACCAACAACTTCGCCGTCCACCTCTGCAACAATAAACAGCTCCAGTTGGCGCGTAAGCACTTCCCTCGAACGTGGCAGCATAATCCCCCGCTCTGCATAGCCGCTAATCATTTGATATAAAGGCTCCACATCCTCAGGAACCGCACTTCTGCACAATACATCTTTACACACTGAAGCCATCTTGCTCTCCTCCTGCCGCTTGCCGCATATAATGAATAAATATACAACATAACGCATAGAATCGCAATACTCCATTTACCCTGCTATGACAGAATGGTGTTATAAAATGATCGTCCCAGCTTATAAAGTTGAAACGTACTGTACTGAAGCCTACGACTTATGAATTTACCGTGATAGAACCGATGAACTCTGCAAATACATCATTTCCGAATAAAATGCCGCGTTCACTCAAGCGATAACCGTCCTCAATGGATTCGATTAACCCGGCATTAAGCATTTTTCCGAGAGGAGCAGTAAATGTATCCTCTAGCGCCTGACCGAATTGAGCTTCAAAGCGGGACTTAGAAACGCCCTCTAGCATTCTCAAACCGACCATAAGAAAATCCTCCATAGCTTCCGCCGCTGGCACCTCAAAGCTATCCAGACGTGGCAAACCATTACGACTAGCCTCCACATAAGGGTTAATACCCTTAATGTTCATATGACGCTCTCTGCCAACATATCCATGTGCCCCTGCGCCGAGACCGTAATAGTCTTCATTTCGCCAATAGGTCATGTTGTGCTTGCTCCCCAAACCTGGTTTTGCGAAATTGCTAATCTCATACTGCTCATAACCCGCTTCTTTCATGCGACGCATGAGAAGTAAATACATTTCCAGTTCATCATCCTCGTGTGGAAGCGGTAGCTGATTTTTCTGATACAGCGTGTGGAAGAGCGTGTTTTCTTCAACCTTCAAGCTGTAGATAGAGTAATGAGGAAGCTCCAGCTCTAGTGCTCTACTCACGCTTTCATGCAGCATGTCCACCGTTTGATTCGGCAAACCAAACATCAGGTCAATCGACAAGTTGTCCAAGCCGACCTTACGGGCGTTTTCCAAACTACGATATACGTCATCTGTACTGTGAATACGACCTATGCCTGTGAGTAGCTCATTCTGAAAAGCCTGTACACCAAAGCTCAGTCGATTGACGCCGCCTTCTTTCATCACAGAGAGTTTTTCAAAATCAGTGGTGCCTGGATTGGCTTCCATGGAAAACTCAATATCTTCCGCCCAATGTGGGAAATAGGTTCGGACACTCTTCAAAAAATATTCCATTTCCTTCGGGTTTAGGGTTGTTGGTGTTCCACCCCCGACAAAAATGGTTTTAATCTCTCCTGGCGGGTGAAGCTTGACTGTATATTCCATCTCCCGTTCCAGTGCATACAGATATTCCATAACAGGTTGATCCTTGAGCACATAAGAGTTGAAATCACAGTAAAAGCATTTATTCGTGCAAAAAGGTATATGCAGGTAAACCGCTTGAGGGGCGGATGAATGTTCATGTTTTTGTATGGATGCGGTCATACCGATCCTCCTTGTCAATTCAGGGAATAGTGAAAAAATGCGCCGAGTCGTGTTCAACCGCTTCGTGTTCCTTTTGATCTTCTGATCGCTGTTACTCCAGATTCAAATGAACCACTCCCCTGCTGTACCAACATCGGTCATTTTTTTGTGGTGTAGGTGTTGCAGTAAGAGTAAAGCATCTTTAGAAATACGCTAAAGATGCTGTTGTTATACTATTTTTGCAACTGAGATAACAAACACTCCATCTCTGGATAGCTTGCTCAAATAAATAACGTCCATTCTCCATGCACGGCAAATGCCCCATGAAAGAATGGACGAATACCGCTTGGAATCAAGCGGATCGTAATACCTTAGGGTACTCACAGAGTAATTGTACCTAAGCTACTACAGGATCATGCTGTTGTTGCTTATGTGTATTCAATTCATATACACAATTCTGATGTATCGAATTCAATACGATGCTGCTGATTCAAGCGGCTTTACTCATCTATTTTCAGTACCGCCATAAATGCTTCCTGTGGTACTTCTACGTTACCGACCTGCTTCATACGCTTCTTGCCCTCTTTTTGCTTTTCAAGCAGCTTCCGTTTACGAGAAATATCGCCGCCGTAGCATTTGGCCAAGACGTTTTTACGCATCGCCTTAACGGTTTCACGCGCCACAACCTTTGTTCCCACAGATGCCTGGATCGGCACCTCGAACATTTGACGCGGGATGAGCTCGCGCAGCTTCTCACAGATAATACGTCCGCGATGATAAGCCCGATCTCTATGCACGATGAACGACAGCGCATCGACCTGCTCGCCATTCAACAAAATATCCATTTTCACCAGGTTGGACTGGCGATAGCCTGAAATCTCATAATCAAAGGAAGCATAGCCTTTGGTACTTGATTTAAGCTGATCGAAGAAATCATATACGATTTCAGACAGCGGAATTTGATACGTAATGGTTACCCGTGTCGTATCCAGGTATTCCATATTTACGTATTCTCCACGCTTGGTTTGACAAAGCTCCATCACCGTACCTACGTAATCATTAGGGACGATAATACCTGCTTTTACATAAGGCTCTTCCACATGTTCAATCCGTCCGATTTCCGGATAATTCGATGGATTGTCGATCTGGATCGTTTCCCCATTCGTCAACTTTATGCGGTAAATAACGCTTGGTGCTGTTGTAATCAGCGGAATGTTAAATTCACGTTCAATCCGTTCCTGAATAACGTCCATATGAAGCAGACCAAGGAATCCACAACGGAAGCCAAAACCCAACGCGCTTGATGTTTCTGGCTCAAAGCTGAGCGAAGCATCGTTCAACTGTAGCTTTTCAAGCGCCTCACGCAGATCGTTATACTCCGATGTTTCGATTGGATACAGACCGCAATAAACCATCGGATTTATTTTGCGATAACCTGGCATCGGTTCTAATGTTGGTTTTTTTGCATCTGTCACCGTATCCCCGACACGCGTATCGCCCACATGCTTAATTCCGGCAACGATAAAGCCAACATCACCGATATTCAGCTCGTCCACGATGTTCATACGCGGCATAAAAGCACCAACTTCAATAACCTCAAACGTTTTGTCAGTCGCCATCATTTTAATTTTCGAACCGGCTCGGATACTACCATCCACGACGCGAACATATACGATAACGCCTTTATAAGGATCATAGTGCGAATCGAAAATGAGTGCCTTGAGCGGATTATCCGGATTACCTTGCGGAGCAGGTACACTTCTGACCACCTGCTCCAAAATTTCCTTGATACCGATTCCAGCTTTGGCTGAAGCATGTACGGTCTCGCTTGTATCCAAGCCGATAACATCCTCGATTTCCTGTTTTACCCGCTCAGGATCAGCACTTGGCAAATCAATCTTGTTAAGCACCGGCAAAATCTCCAGATTGTTATCCAACGCCAAATATACGTTAGCCAACGTCTGTGCCTCGATTCCCTGCGCGGCGTCTACTACCAGCAAAGCACCTTCACAGGCCGCCAAACTACGGGATACCTCATACGTAAAATCGACGTGTCCCGGTGTATCAATCAAATTCAAAATGTACTCTTCGCCGTCATCGGCCTTATAAGTGAGTCGCACTGCCTGGAGCTTGATCGTAATTCCGCGCTCCCGTTCCAGTTCCATCTGGTCAAGCACTTGCTCCTGCATTTCACGAGAAGTGAGTGCACCGGTATATTCTAAAATCCGGTCAGCCAGCGTGGATTTACCATGGTCTATATGTGCAATGATACTAAAGTTCCGAATTTTACGTTGTCTTGCCAAAATGTCAGTCATGCCTTACCCCCACACAATGCCTAGTGTCAATCAGCTTATTATAGCAGTTGTAAGGGGGGTCAGCAATATTTCTATTCTGTTACTCCGTCAAATACAGATACGACCCATCGAATGCCCTGTCTCGACAGGTTTTGAAGCAACCCAGCTGTTTTGTCCGCCATGGTATCCACCGAGGCTTGCTGTTCCTTGACGGCCAGCAGTTCACGCGGTGTCTCCAGGCCCTGAGTATTGACATGCTGCACAGTCGTCGAATACCACCTGGATGCCCCGTGCTCCGTCTGTTCCTCATTTTCTTCCCTTCCAGTAGCTTCGTTTATACCCACTCCCGTTGCCGGCTCAACATTAACATTTCCACTTGTGCTATACGTACCGCTATATGCACGAGTGTTAACTGCGGGTGTATCCTCAATAACCGTCTGTTCATATCCGACTTTCTGTTGATTTACCGATTGAATCGTATCCCCATTCCATTCCGGTCCATACACTGAACGCAGGCCAGATCCTGCCAGTTGCATACCGAGTAGAATACCTGCCCCCATGAGCAGTACAAATCCAAGTGCTTTCTTACGAAAATGTCCAGACATTCCCCTTCCCCCTTACCGCTACCTCATTTAATTGCCGCTGTTGCTCTTTTTTGTATCCGATACGTTAGTGCCCGCTTTCTGAGCTTTCTGATCTTCCCAATACACTTCACCGATCATGTCCGCCAAAACGTCCGAGGTACGTTTTAACTCCTCCTCGGTGTTGTCAACACCTCCGATTTCGATCAAAATACTGTGGGAAGACAAGCTTTGATTGTACTCACCGTTGTTGCCTTTGCCACCATCTTTCCCCCATACACCACGTGATACGCCGTGATACGATTTTTCCAGCTTTTCATGAATACGAGCAGCAAAAGCTTCATTCTCGCGCCAATTTTTGTTGTCATGCCCGATAATAAAATATACCTTGGCATAGGAAAGCCCATTAATGGTTGCTGTTGTTTTTCCGTGACGTTGTGAATCCCGATGGATATCAAGTAAATAAGTTAAACCTTTATTTCCAGCTAAAGCTTCCTTGACTGTTTCGCGTGAATATTTATAGGAGTAGTTCCAATTGTAATTTTGAACTGTAGTGGCATAATCCTTGTTTACATGCAACGTGGATATCCCTTGCTTTTCCAGCCTCTTCTTTACAAAGTCCCCTACCCTTGACACATTAGCTGATTTAGAACCTGAATTAGGATTGGAACTGGTTTTGCTGAGTAGTGGGTTATATGCTTCTCTGGGATGAGAATGGTAGATTAATATACGCTTGTCCCCTTTGGCTGTATCACTTGGATGATCCTCACGTACCGGGTCTGTTTCCGGTGTTGTCGGAATATCCGGCGTAGTAGTTGGTGGATTCTCAGATGTATCTGAGCCACCAGGGGCATCCGTCGTCCCCTGATCGGGCTGATAATCCGTAGGACCCTCTACCTTGGTGTTCCCCGAACCCTTGCGCAGCAAGACAGGTGCTCCTGCAGACATACCAGGAATCTCACGAGAAATGAGACTTTTAGGGTCCTGCGGATTAATACCTGTAAGCATCTGAAAAACAAAAGGCGACCATTGTTCACCCGACAACGAAGATTGCTGCTTCTTTTGTGCCAAATGAGGTACTTCCATACCTAGCATATCCGCGAAAAAACCGCTGGACACCGAACCTGCCAATCCTTTCATGGAAGAAACAGGAGAGGTTTGTAGACGATTTTCTGCCAATCCCCCTAGCCCCAAAACGACAAATAAAAGCGCCGAGCCCATGATCAGCAGCACAAGCGTATGTCCCATCGCCAAAATTTCGATACCTTTTCTTCTCCATCTTCCGACGTTCCAGGTCTGAATTTTTTTCATGTGAGCCTTGTCCTCCTTCGTCCCGTCGAAACCCGCTTTATTTAGGAACATAGGGTTCCTATCTGCTACGGAAATCTCTTATACTTCAACTCTATGAACGGAGAACAATTGCTAGAACACAAAAAATCTCTACTACAGGTATATCACCTCCCTTTTTGAAAGAGATTAGATTCCTGTTAAATAGAGACTTTTGTGTATGAAATACGATTTTATCAACCCTTGATTAATGCGTATATGCGGCGACATTGCCAGGATCAACAGCTTCGTGCAGAGCAGCGTTCAATCCAGTAGCAATGATGTTCGCGATATCTTCAATAAATTCATCAATCTCTTTAGGAGTCACAATCAGATCATGCCCCAGCGGTTGTAGGACCTCTCTCACAAGCCCAAGTCTCTCAGGTTCTGAAATATCGTCCAGCATCCCCAGGATTGCTTTTGTAGAAGCCTTTTCTTTGGTAAAATGTGTTTTCATCAGTTCAATTACGTTATTGACAATGGTCGAAGCGTAGCATACCGTTGGTACGCCGATAGCGATACACGGAACGCCCATAATATCCTTGGTGATACCGCGCCGCTTGTTGCCAATACCTGAACCTGGATGTATCCCGATATCGGCCACCTGAATGGTCGTGTTGACACGCTCCAGTGAACGTGACGCCAGAGCGTCAATGGCAATAATCAGTTCTGGCTTTGTGCGATCCACGATGCCTTGAACAATTTCACTGGACTCGATCCCCGTAATACCCAGGACGCCCGGTGCAATTGCGCTCACATCTCGATAGCCCGGGTTGATTTGATCAGGTGTCAGTTCAAAAAATTGACGAGTCACCATTAAATTTTCAACGACAAGCGGACCCAGCGAATCGGGAGTGACGTTCCAGTTGCCCAGACCTACCACCAGTACCTTTGCCGTATTAGAGATTCCTATTTTTTGTATAAAATGCTCCATTTCTTTTGCAAATGCAATAGCGACACGTTGCTGGAGCCCCGTGTCGCCTTCACGCAAGCCGGGTACTTCTAGCGTGACGTAATGTCCTTGTACCCGCCCAATACGGTTGGCTCCTTCTTCATTCAGTACATCCAGCCGTGTGATTTTGATTCCGTTATCTTCCTCCACGTTCTCACTTATGCCCGCCAAAGGTACAGGCTGATCCCGTTCGGCCAGTTCTCTTGCCTCTAATGCCAAATCCGTGCGTACCGCATACTTCTGCAAATCCAGATCCATCTTTTAAGCCTCCTTGGATACCATCTTTGACTATAGTGTGCGAGACACCCAACAGGTTTATGCACATCCATTTTCATCCTGTAATTCGCATCGCCTCAGAATGTTTTCTTATTGCAATTTGAGGTGTGGCATGCTAAAATATTTTAAGTTGTGAAACGTTTGTGTTCATAAGTAATGCCTTTACAGGAGGTGAATGTAATGCCAAACATCAAATCCGCTATCAAACGCGTTAAAACTAGCGACAAACGCCGCGCGTTGAACGCTTCCCAAAAATCTGCGCTTCGTACAGCAGTAAAAGCTGCCGATACAGCGTTGGTAGGTAACGAAGCTGAAACTGCTGCTGCTGCTTTCAAAGTAGCTTCCCAAAAGCTGGACAAGGCTGTAACTAAAGGTCTGATCCACAAAAATGCAGCTGCTCGCAAGAAATCCCGCTTGGCGAAAAAACTTAACGCTCTTACAGCTCAAGCGTAAGCAAGAGCTACTTTCATACGTTAATGAAAAAAACCTGACCAGCCTTGGCTGATCAGGTTTTTTTAGTTTATAACTTTTATTAATTTATAGAGTCAGCTTTTCACGATACATTAGCTGACTCTATAACAGCACATGGGGGGAATTAGATTGAAGCCCCGGCACCCATTTTCATCAAAAATAGTTCTAGTCCCAGTACCTTGTCAACGACACCTGTTTTCATATGATAATCCAGCTCGCCCAATTCGTAGAGAAGCTGACGCAGCTGCTCAGGGCGAAACCTCCGCGCTTGGTCTCCTGCAACTTTCACCCCATAAGGATGCAAACTAAGCTGACTCGCAATTTGTTGCTGGGAATAGCTTTGACCTGCCAGCTCTTTGACCTGCAACATAATACGGAACTGGCGCGTGATTAAAGCGGCAATCTTGATCGGTTCCTCTTTTTGCTTAAGCAACTCATAGAAAATACTGAGTGCCTTATCCAGCCGCAAATTAGCCAGATCCTCAACCATCGCAAATACGTTTTGCTCTGTGTTACGAGGCACCAGGGATTCTATATCAGCGGATGAGATGGTTCCCTGTGCTCCTGCGTACAAGCAGAGCTTGTCTATCTCAGCAGCCAAGGATTGCAACCCGGTACCTGTGAATTGAATGAGGCTTTCAGCAGCTCCTGCAGCCAATTGCACTTCTCTTTCTCCTGCACGCTTATGAATCCAAGCCACAAGATCATCTCCACCCATTGGAGCAAAAGCAATAACCGAAGCATCACTTTTCAGTTTTTTGACAATCTTTTTCCGTTCATCCAACTTTTCAGCCTGAACCGTAAAAACGATGACGCTATAGTCAGTCGGGTTATCCATATAAGTCAACAGCGTCTCAAGCCGGTGCTCTATCTTACCGCTATCTTTGCCTGCTGCAAATACACTGGTATCCCGTACAATAATCAGCTTCTTTGGTACCAGAAAAGGCGCTGTTTCCGCCTCCTCCACGACCACCTCAATGGGCGTTTCGGTTAAATCATAAGGAATGATGGCGAAGTCACGGTGCTCCTCTTCCACCACTTTCTCTTTAAGCATCTCAACAAACTGCTTCATTTGATATTTTTCACTGCCGTATAGCAAATACACTGGCGAAATGTCGCCTTTGCGAATAGCCTTAGAGGCTGTTTTTACATCCATTTTCCGTTCCCCCCACCCACTGATCGTACCCGACATCCGAACGGAAGGCAAGTCATGATACAAACGAAGGGACCCTGCCTATAGGCAGGATCCCTTCACCACCATCTATATCAACACGGCAGCAGAAAGCTCTAGAAACTTTCGGCCGTCGGGATACGACGTCGGTTCATATAGTTTATTCTCTGTTTTTAAAAGTGTGTCAACTTACGGAAACTATTTTCCAGTGCTGCGCGGGACGGTGTACGTATATTTACTCGCTGTCCCATCCTGCTCCGTCTCATACATAAAGGTCTGGCTGTCTTCTGACCAGCTTCCTTTGACCCAAGCACCTTTTAAAGTACGGACTTCCAGGGTTGTTCGGTCTACACCGTTATCGGAAAGCTTATACACTTTCAGCTTTTTGCCCTCAATAGCCACCGCATAGCTACCATCAGGCGAGTTGAGCTGATCTGTAGAGCCGGATTGGGCACTATAGCTGGAAGCATTATCGTTGTCTGGAGAGACCAGTGAATTAGATACAAAGCCTTCTTTACGAACTGGGTCTTGTGACACGGATGATTGCTGATCATTAGAAGCTGCATTGCTGCTATCCGTTCCCAAGGCATTCCCCGAATCCTTAGTGATGCTTTTGGAAGTCGTGTCTTTCGACGTTTCATTTGACGCAATTCGATCCTGTACCTTCAAATCCTGACTAAGCGACGAAGAAGAATCATTCGTACTTGTGTTACCATTATTATTATCCTGAGCGGTACCCGTACCCGCTAGGGGTGCTTTTTCCATTTTCGGTTCTAACTGTTCATCAGGAGCAATCGTGGGTTGATCAGATTTTTCCTGACTTAACTGTTTGTCCTCAGATTTAGAAGCATCTGCAGCAGACGGATTTTCCTTTGCCAGCTGACGATCCGTACGTAGCTGTCCCTGCCCTGCATCCTGACGAGAAGAATGTTCAGCTGGTGTAGACTTCGTCGAATCTTCCTCCCCAGCTCGCTGATCGTCACGTTTCCCAGCATCCCGTTTGGAAGAGTTCTTTTCATCGTCTGCATTGGTTGCACCTTGTTTGCTCAGGTCAGGTTCTTTATCCGCAGGTGGCTGAGATGCATCCGTTCCTTGCCCCTGCTCTGACGGCTGCTGTGTAGAATCCGAACCAATGGCTGCATCACGACCTCCACTGCCATTGGCTGTATCTGTAATTTCCGTCTGATTTTGCGGATTCGTCACTTCGGGCGTCTGGGTTGTAAGTATGCCTTCCGCATCCTGCACTGTTTTAGGCTCGAAGTTAAATACTACAATCCCCAGCACAACAGCAGCGGCAGCCACGCCCATAGCAGCGCGCCCAGCCATTCGATTCCACCAAGGTGTAGGCTGGGTACGCTGTCTAGGCACTGGTCCAGGCTCTACAGCCACAGGCTGCATTTCCTGAAGCGCACTTCCCTGCTCTTCACGTGCGCGGTCAATGGCATCAAGCTGAGGCATGATGGAATCCACCAGGCTGAACGCCGGGGAAACCGCAGGCAATTCCTCCAGCTCGCGAGAGAGTGTCTGAAGAATAAGAAATTTTTCCGCACAGTCCGGGCAAGTCGCAATATGGTTCATTAATTGGGACGTTTCTTCTTCGCCCAGCTCATGATCCACATAACGCTGCATCCAATCCATCACCTCTTCCCCACACTTCATCCTGATACACCACCTTTCTGATATTCCTGAAGTAGCCCTTGCAATTGCTGTCTTGCACGATATAAGTATGACTTGACCGTATTTAGCGGCAAATCCAGAGAATCTGCAATCTCGTTATAGGAAAAATCCTGCAGATATCTTAAGACAATTACCGTCCGGTGGTGCTCCGGAAGTTGTTGTATAGCCTCACGAACATCCTGTGCCATATAAGAGGTCAACACCTCGACCTCCACGTTTTGGGGATCGTTGAATATCATGTCGTGCTCGTCAATGGAAACCGAGGGCTTCGTTCTTCTGAATTTGTCGATGCATATATTCGTTACAATGCGTTGGACCCAGGTTTTAAACTGCGCTTTTTCCTCATAAGAGTTAATTTTGGAATAGATCCGTATGAGGGCTTCTTGTGAAGCATCCATGGCGTCCTGCTCATTGTTTAGAATGTAATATGCCGTACGGTACACATGCTGTTCTATCTCTCTTAATAGGGTAATGAGAGCGTCGCGATCGCCCGATTGAGCGGCTCGAATGAGTCCCTGCTCTACCACAAAGGATCCCCCTCTCCCTGCAATATTACAGACGTATCCATTTTGCAAATTGTTGCAGGATAGACGTCTGACACTAATTTTATTTTTTTAACAAAAAAAATTATACCAAAAAGCCCAGAATCCCCAGCATATCCTCCCTTAGAATAACAGAAAAAGGGAAGGTAGTCACCTTCCCCTAGCTCCTACATACATCTAAATGCTAGCCTATCGAGCTGCAAGATCATATTGTTACTTCTTGGAAACCAAAAAATCAGATATGAGTTCTAATTGATAAGTCAGAGCAATCGGATCTTGAAAATAAAAATCATCGATTGAGTATTGATATACTTTACCTGATTTAACGGCAGAAAGGTTCTTCCACACACTTTTAGATAAAATATCTTTTCCTTGGTCTGCTCCGTCGCCTCGAATACCCAACATTAAAAAATCGGCATCGCCCAGCATCTCCGGTAAAGCCTCTATTGAAATGCTGGCCCACCCCTTCTCGAACGCTGACTTTTCTACCTTCGCAGGAGCATGAAGTCCCAGCTCATCATAAAGTATGGCTCCTCCACGTCCATAAGATTTTCCATATAGATATAATTCTTTTCCTGTAATCTCAAAAATAGCTATTTTTTTACCCGAATCAATGACGTCAGACAAAGCCTGTTTCTTCTCAGCAATCTTGGTTGCAAAGTCAGCCAGGCAATTTTTCGCTTCCTGCTCCTTGTTTAACACTTTGCCCAGCTCCATCAAACGGTCCTTATATTGATATTTACCATATGGGATAAACACTGTAGGCGCTATTTTTTTCAGATTTTCATATGCTTTCTCATCATAGGTAATGATCAGATCCGGCTTCAGGGTAATCACCTTTTCAAGGGATAATGCGGAACTGTCACCGATATTTGCAACACCATTCAAATATTTTTTATAATATGGAGCATCAAATACAGTGTCTGGAGCCCCTACAGGTGTAATACCAAGTGCTAGCACATCACCTACATAATCACCGACTGCCACTACGACACGCTGGGGATGCTCAGGAAGAGTAATTGTACCTTTATCACTTTCATATGTACGCGTGGCAGCTTCATCCCCGGTTGATGTGGTCTTGGAAGCAGTCGATTGACCGCTTTCTGTTACAGTCCCACCCCCACTTGTAGCGCATGCGCTCAATACCAGCATTAACGAAATGATGAACAAACAAGCTGATGCTCTAAATTTAAAATAACTCACAATATTCCTCCTGTTAATAATGATTCTCATTTTCATTACTCATATGATTCTATCAAAGCTTACAGCTACTGTCCATGCAGATTGGATTCAAAGCAAACAGCCCACTCCTGAGAGTGAGCACCCGTTTTAGTTTGTTGTTGTATTCGTATTTGTTTTGTACTGTTTGCGTTGGTACCGCACACTCAGTTTTCCTTGCTGCGCTCGAATCTGGATCTCTCCCATCGTATCTGTTCGATATATAGCAGAATCAACTGCCGATAAACGTTCCAATACCGCTTCATTCGGATGTCCGTAAGTATTGGTCGCACCGACCGAAATAACGGATACTTTCGGTCGCCAGTAGGATAACCACTCTTCCGAGGTGGAATACTTGCTACCGTGATGTGCTATTTTCATGACGTCTACAGCTTTCCCGACAGCCCCCGTTGCTCCCTTATCTTTCACACTTGATGAAAAACGAGTTAATTCAGAGAGCAACGACGACTCTGCTGCATCATCCATATCTCCTGTGAACAAAAAAGAGGCTCCCTCCATCTCCAATATCATGGCAACAGAGTAATGATTTTGCTCCTTCATAACAGGCAACTGCTCAGATTCGTTCTCCGGTGGCGTAAACGGATAGAGAAAGCGGATTTTCGTAGCCTGGTCTGGCTCCCATTCCATACTATGATGTGCACCGTACAGCTTGATCTGCTTGTCTAAAGCCGTGTTCAACAGCTTACGGAATGGGGCTTTATCTGTCAGGGTACCATTAAAAAACAAGGTAGATACGGGAATCTGGTCAAGCACAGCCTGTAGTCCTCCGGCATGATCATGATCTCCGTGTGTTAAAATGACAGCGTCCAGCCGATGTACACCTCGTTGTTTTAGCAAGGGCACAATCGTATCTTCACCTACCTCGTAGGGATCTGCGCGTTTGCGCCAAGCATTTTTCCCTGTAGCAAAGTCCATTGTACCCCCGCCATCTACCAAAATATGTTTCCCGCCCGGCGTGGTAATTAAAATGCTGTCACCTTGGCCCACATCCAAATATTGAACCACCCCCGTATTTCTCCCACCAGGAGATTGATAACCTGTATACAATATGCCAAGCCAGGCGATAACACTTAGAGCCAGTGCCAAATGACTATAACCATTCCACTGTCGACGCGCAAATTTCCCTGCTCCCTCAGGTTCATGAGCTGTATTAAAAACAGCAGCCCATTCGGCAGAAGCCGCTAATCCCGTATACACGGGTGATGATATGGGAGTGGAATTCAAAACAGAATTATCGTCTGTTTGCCTGCGAGATGTCAGCCACGTTTTAAGCCAGTACAGAACACTATACAGAGCTGCGTAATACGCCATGACCCACAGAATGGAGGAAGACGGCCAAATACTCACATAAGCATCATCCACATTCAGCCATTTCACTAGTAAAAAGGTCAAATCGTTCAATTGCTCTGCCGGCCACGCAAGAATACGAGCCCCATCCCCCCACAAAAAAGAAAGCCCCATCGCCACCGTACCTATTGGAAGCACGATATATGTAATAAGGGGTACAAGCACAAAATTGGCCGCAAATGATAACAGCGAAAATTGATTAAAGTAGAATACCGTCATTGGAAACGAAACAAGCTGTGCCGTAATTGTAATCGCAACCTCACCTCCGATTAGGAAAGGCCATTTGGCGAAAAACGGCTTCATAAGCGGCATATAAATGAGCAACCCACCTGTCACCAAAAAGGAAAGCTGAAAGCTGACGCTAAGAAGATAATATGGATTCCAAATCAGCATGAGCAACGCGGATATACTTAGAATATTAAGTCCGTCTTTGAGCATACCTCGTCGGGCTGCAAACAAGCCGATCATCGCCATAATTCCTGCCCTCACAACAGAGGGAGAAGCACCTGTCAGCAGGACATAAGCCGGAATGAGTATCATCACGACTGTAAGAGATGTCTCGCGGCTAACTCGTAACAGCCTGAGTAAATATAATAGTGTAGCTGCATATACTGCCACATGCATGCCCGATATTGCTAAAATATGCGTTAAACCAAGCTGCATAAACTCGTTATATGTTGCTGGGTCCAACTCATCTGTTACCCCAAGCACCAGTCCTTTCATATATCCTGCGTGATGAAGTGATGTAAATGCCGATTCCATTCTCTGCCCTAGTTGCTCCCTTAACTGATCATTCCATCTGAACAAAGTGTAGCGGTTCCACAGTGAAGCCTCCTGCTTCTGTAACGAGGCTGCTCCATCGCCTTTGAAAAGCCAGTGGATTTCCTGTGTGTGCAGGTATTCACTGTAATCAAAGCCGCCAAAGTTCCCCGCTTTTGCAGGAGCCTTTAAGGTGCCACGCACTAGGATTGCATCTCCACGTTGCCACGCTGCCGCAAGTTGCTGTTCCTGCTTGGCAGCCAACTTGATATGAACAATGACCTGTTCAGAAATTGGTGTACGATTCTCGTCCTTTTTCGAATGACTTCCGTAGTGATTGATTGAGGTGACTCTCATCTCAAACTGTGTTCGGTCACCATCTACCTGTACTTTAGAAGCGATAAGCCCTGCTATTTGAACAGGCATGTCTTCCACCATAGAAGACGATACATGAAGAGCATCGGGAATACTGCTAACATTATGCGTATCATGCCAAAACCAATGAAATCCACCCCCGCTGAATGCAAGCCAAAGTAATACCATATGCCGGATGGGGATTTTCATCCATAAAGCTATAAGCGGAAAGATCAGGGTAACCCCCGCCCAGAGTAACAAAAGCATATGTCCAGAATACAGACATGCTCCCGCACTTCCTGTAATCCAACAAACAGTAAGGGTCAATATAGGTCTAGTTAACACAAGCTTAGCTTGAATACAATCACCTTCCGGTAGCAAACATTGCTTTCTGTCCAAAAAACACAAAATAAAAAGAACCTCTGACAAAATAGCATTCGTCAGAGGTTCTTCCTCGTTTACTTTTTTAATTCATTACATCCATCAGCGTTTCTTTTGGTGGATGATAGGTTTTCAGCATACGAAAGGCGATTCCCTTTTCCTCCATCATAGCACGAACCTTGTCGGCATCTTTGGGATAAGGTCGGTGGTATACAATCTCCACAATACCGCTGTTCGCCAACATATTGGCACACGTCCAGCATGGCTGGTCGGTGACATATACTGAAGAGCCTTCACGATCAATTCGGTCAGTAAACAGCAGCAGGTTCTGCTCCGCATGAATAGTGCGAATACAACGCTGCTTCTTAACCATTTCCTCGCGCCCATCACGGTGAACGACCTCATACTCCTCTGAGATCATGCAGCCTGCCTCAGAACAGTCAGGTACCCCGGATGGTGCTCCATTATAGGCCGTCCCCAAAAGCTTTTTACCTTGTACAAGTACGGCTCCAACATGACGCCGCGCACAGCGCGAACGGGTGGATACCATATAAGCGATATCCATGAAATAGGTGTCCCAGTCCTTGCGTACATCTGCACTCATTTCCATCTCTCCCGTATAAACAAGTTAAAACGTAAACCATATCCGCTACCGCCGTTCTCAGGACCTGTACATTATAATCTTATATAAGTTACAAACTGACATACGGCTTCATTTTAGCCAACATTTTAGCTCCGATTCCCTTTACGTGATCCAAATCGTTCACACGTTTGAACGCCCCGTGCTGATTACGGTAGTTCAGTATAGCCTCGGCTTTTTTAGCCCCAACCCCTGGTAATTCCATTAACTCAGCAGCAGTCGCCGTGTTGATGTTTACCTTTTTTTCGCCGGAATCGGGTGTAGTAACCGAATCACTTACCCTATTGGTCCTACTCGTCGTTGCACCACTCGAACTGACAATACCTGTGTCTGAGCTCGGATTCGCAACACCTGACTGCTTTACGGTACTTGAATTTCCCGCAATAGAGTTTTCGCTCACAGCAGCAGATACACCAGTAGAAATCTGCACAGTATCACGTTTCACATTGTCAGCGGCTTCGGCATTCCTACTGCGCTCAGCTTTGTCTGAAGGTTCTTTTACAACAGGCTTTTTCTGGGCGTAGTCACTGCTGCGCTGCGACTTATTTGGCTCTGTCTCCATCGCCACAGCCTGCTCCACCTTATGGTTAAGTAAAGTCCACTCTTCTTGCGGCTCAGAGCGCTGTCCTCCGGCAAATAAAATAAGTCCACTCCCGATTACAGCAAGCGTTATCGCTGTTCCTGTCCATACACGTTTCATTTCCGTATCGTCCCCTACTCCACATGGATTTCGGGAAATTGAGCCGACTGAAAACACCGTCTCAATCAAACAGAGCAAGTCTGTCCAATTCCCGTTAAACCGGAGGGTGCAAACAACCTCCATACGGTCTCGCTGTGAGCATTTTCACAAAAAAGTGGTACGACCCCGGGGACGATCTAACATGCTCAGACATAAAATTCGTCATGTCGGCCAAGACCAGGCGCATACACTAAGAAGAATGACAGCTGACAGCACAGCGTCTATACCGCAAAGTATGAAAGGAGGACGTTGAACAATGAAAGTTGGATTTATCGGGACTGGCAGCATGGGAAGTCTGCTAATTGAGTCTTTTATTAATTCTAACGCACTCAAGCCGCAGCAAATATCAGCAAGCAATCGAACGCATTCCAAGGTAACCGAGCTAGCCCGTCGCTATCCAGGTTTGCATGCAGCCCAAAGCAACCGTGAAACGGCAGCGGAAAGCGATGTTCTGTTTATCTGTGTGAAGCCGCTGGAATCAAAAGCCGTAACGGATGAAATACGCGACGTCATTACAGAAGAGCAAATCGTCGTATCTATCACAAGCCCGGTGCAGATTCGTATTTTGGAACATGCACTGAAAGCCAAAGTATCCAAAATTATTCCAAGTATCACCCACCAAGTGGGCAGCGGAGCCTCACTGTGCATCCATGGAAGCCGGATTACAGAGGAGGATCGCACCCTTCTGGAAGAGCTTATGTCCCACATCAGCAGGCCGATTCGGGTTAAAGAATCTTATACTCGGATCACGTCGGATTTTTCGAGTTGTGGTCCTGCTTTCTTGGCCTTTTTTATGGACCAGTGGATTCAAGCCGCAGTTCAAGCTACAGGTATAGACCGTACGGAGCTATGCGCCCTGGCCGGTGAAATGATCATCGGCACTGGAAAGCTGCTCACGGAAGGCGGGATGACACCAGCCGAGTTACAGGCCAGAGTGGCGGTTCCGGGAGGTATTACCGCCGAAGCTCTCGCATTGTTGGACATCAGCCTGCATAGCGTCTTTCCCGAGCTAATACAGGCCACGCACAACAAGTATGAAGAGGACATGCAAAAGGTAGATGTCTCCTTCGGCTTAAAGCCGATTAACCGGCAACAATATTAACCAGTTTACCTGGAACAGCAATTACCTTGCGGATCGTTTTGCCGGCCAGTGCCTGCTGAACATTGTCCAACGACACAGCGAATGCCTCCATCGCTTTAGCATCAAGGTCCTTGGCAATCGTTGCACGCTGTACGATTTTACCATTTACTTGCACAACAATTTCCACTTCGGCGTCCACCGTCCATGCTTCATCATAAGCAGGCCAAGCCGCGTAGGTAATGCTATCATTGTGCCCCAGCAGCTGCCACAATTCCTCAGCCAGATGGGGTGCAAGCGGCGACAGCATTTGCACGAAGTTTTCCATTGCTGCACG
The DNA here is from genome assembly GCF_038592955.1 of Paenibacillus sp. FSL H8-0168. Classification (NCBI taxonomy): domain Bacteria; kingdom Bacillati; phylum Bacillota; class Bacilli; order Caryophanales; family Paenibacillaceae; genus Paenibacillus; species Paenibacillus sp. FSL H8-0168. The sequence goes on from NZ_CP151948.1 coordinate 3,946,883, forward strand.
CGGCAGAAGGTCTGCTTTGTATGCATCGTTGGTGAAGATCATCAGCTGGCTGATCGCTGTATTGAAGCGCAGCGCATCCAGATCTTCGGTTACTTTTTTCAGCGTTTTATGCCAAGTACGATTGAACTCATCGCTACCGCCGTCATTTGTAATTTTATCGTTCAGGCTACCATCCTCGGAAACAAACAGGCGCCATACGCGGGACAGAAAACGATGTGCTCCCTCTACCCCATTCTCATTCCATGGCTTGGTCGCTTCCAGCGGCCCCATAAACATCTCATAAATACGCAGCGTATCGGCGCCAAACGTATTGACAATATCATCAGGATTAATGACATTACCGCGTGATTTACTCATTTTTTCATTGTTGTTGCCTAAAATCATACCCTGGTTGACCAGCTTATAAAAAGGCTCTTTCGTTTCCACTACGCCGATATCATACAGTACCTTATGCCAGAAACGGGCATACAGCAAGTGAAGAACCGCATGTTCCGCTCCGCCAATATACAAATCAACAGGCATCCATTCACGCTGTTTTTCTTTGGATACAAGCTCTTTGTCATTTTTCGGATCAATAAAGCGCAGGTAATACCAACAACTTCCTGCCCATTGCGGCATTGTATTCGTCTCGCGGCGTGCTTTCATACCTGTCTCAGGATCAATGGTTTCCACCCAATCTGTTGCGTTCGCCAGCGGGGATTCACCTGTACCTGAAGGCTTGATATTGTCCATCTCCGGCAGTACGAGCGGAAGTTGGTCCTCAGGAACCGTTTTGATCGTTCCATCCTCCAGATGAATTACCGGAATCGGCTCGCCCCAATAGCGTTGACGGCTGAACAGCCAGTCACGCAGGCGGTAGGTGACTTTGCCGTGTCCTTTGCCCTCGGCTTCCAGCCATTCAATCATCTTCGGAATCGCTTCCTCGTTGGTAAGTCCATTCAGCGGGCCTGAATTGACATGCGGTCCATCCTCAGTATATGGCTCATTAGCCACATCTCCACCTTGGACAACCTCAATGATATTCAATCCGAATTGCTTGGCAAATTCCCAGTCACGCGCATCGTGAGCAGGTACAGCCATAATCGCTCCAGTTCCGTAGCCTGCCAGTACATAGTCAGCAATCCAGATCGGCAGCTTTTCGCCGTTCACCGGGTTCACTGCATAAGCTCCTGTGAATACGCCTGTTTTATCCTTGGCCAGATCCGTACGCTCCAGATCGCTTTTACGAGCAGCTTGTTCACGGTACTGTTGTACAGCATCCTTTTGCTCAGGCGTAGTGATAATATCCACCAATTCCTGCTCTGGTGCCAGCACACAGTAGCTTGCGCCGAACAGTGTATCTGGGCGGGTTGTAAATACTGTGAGTTGCTCGTCATAGCCTTCAATTGGAAAACGAACCTCAGCCCCGGTAGACTTACCGATCCAGTTCCGCTGCATATCCTTAATACTCTCAGACCAATCCAGTTCCTCCAGATCATCCAGCAGACGATCCGCGTATTCCGTAATTTTCAGCATCCATTGACGCATTGGTTTACGGACGACCGGATGACCGCCACGCTCACTCTTGCCGTCAATAACTTCTTCATTCGCCAGCACTGTTCCCAGCGCTGGGCACCAGTTCACGGGTACTTCAGCTACATATGCAAGGCCGCGCTTGTACAGCTGGATGAAGATCCACTGTGTCCATTTGTAATAATCAGGGTCCGTCGTGCTGATTTCACGATCCCAGTCGTAGGAGAAGCCGAGCGATTTGATTTGACGGCGGAAGTTATTTACGTTTTTCACCGTAATTTCGCGTGGGTGCTCCCCTGTATCCAGCGCATGCTGCTCGGCAGGCAGACCGAAGGCGTCCCAACCCATCGGATGCAATACGTTGTAGCCGCGCATTCTTTTATAACGTGAAACAATATCCGTAGCTGTGTAGCCCTCTGGGTGGCCTACATGCAGGCCGGCTCCAGATGGGTACGGAAACATATCCAAAGCATAAAACTTCGGTTTGCCCGGCTCTTCCCCGGTGCGGAACGTCTTGTTCTCATCCCAATATTTCTGCCATTTTGGTTCAATACTTTGCGGTTGATAGCCGTGCTTCGGCTGTGTGTCTGTCATTGTCTTTTCCTCCTCAAACGGTATGCAACAAAAAAACCTCTGCATCCCGTAGCGTGTCAGCGCTAGGGACGAGAGGTTATATTCCCGTGGTACCACCCTAGTTAGCAGAAAGCGTTCTTCGCGTTCTACTCCCTTTGCACCTGATAACGGAGGTGATCCGATGCGGGTTAATAACAGGATACAAGCACCTGTAAAGGCGTTCCTGCGTTGGACGCATATCTCCGAGGCGAGTTCACTTTGCGCTGTCAACCGGCTTGCACCACCCGCCGGCTCTCTATATGTCCAGACAAAGCTACTATTCCTCATCAGCGATTGTTTAACCGTTAATAATGGCACTATTATATTGAAAACCGCGAAAAAAGTCAAATAAGGACTATCTTTGGTGTTAAAGACCCTCTTCATACTAATTGTTCATGACACATGCATACGAATGTTTTATAATAACTTCGAATTAAATTGATGCAAATTGAGTTGAGTTGAGATAAGAAAGGTGAGCTGAGACATGGCACAGATTAAAATTTTCGGAATAAAAGAAGCTCTAAATCCAATCAAAAAGCAGCTTTCAGAGGTGATTCATTCTGCTGTGGTGGATGCATTCAAATACCCTCCAGACAAGAGGTTTCATCGTTTTTTCCCTATGGATCAGGAAGACTTTATATATGCCGATGGTCGCTCTGAGGCGTACACCATTATTGAAATCAGTATCTTTGAAGGCAGAACGACAGAAGCTAAGAAGCAGCTCATCCAGCTGTTATTCCAACGAATTATGGACCATTTTGGCATTGCTCCACAGGATCTTGAGATTACTATATTTGAAACGCCCAAACAGAACTGGGGTATTCGGGGTGTACCGGGTGATGAGCTTCAGTTGAACTATAAAGTGAATATATGAGTGCAAAAAGACGCCCTTCATGTCATCATGAAAAGCGTCTTTCTTTTCCTAAATTTGCTCAATGAGTCTTCACTATTTTACAGCAACATAAAACAGTCTCGCCGCGTCATCTTCTGCTTCTACCCATTCAAAATCCGCATATACCTTCACATCACGAAAACCTGCTTTGGACAATTCTGCTTTCATCCAGTCTGGATCATAGGCACGCTGTACATGAATTTCCTCGAAACGCTGATACAGATCGCGTCCTTCATGTTCTGCTTTCGCAAAGATACTAAGATGATGCTCAATTTCACAACGGGGAGTGTCCAACGCACATGTCCAGATATATGAGATAGAGCGATCATCCAGTACGAATGGCTGCTCTTCATCATAACGTAAAAACGTCTGGGGATGATGTACATCGAACAAGAAGGTTCCGCCAGGCTTCAGTCCAGCATGAGTTCTAAGAAAAGTAGAAATTATATCTTCTTCCTCCAACAAGTAATTCAGACAATCGCAAAAAGAAATTACAGAATCCACAGGCTCGGGTAAAATCCATTCTCTCATATCCTGCTGTATCCAGCGAACGCTTCCCTCACGAAACAATCGCTGTCCCTGGGGAGTGGTTTCCATTTTGCGACGGGCTACTGCCAGCATGTCAGAGGATAAGTCGATTCCAGACACTTCGAAGCCCGAGTTAACTAGGGGAATCGTAATCGAACCCGTTCCACAGCCCAGTTCGGCCACCGTATGCGGCATACCGTACTGATCCCAAGCCTGCCGTGCAAAGCGTAACCAGTCCGGGTACGGCATGTCCTGCATCAGCTCATCATACACATAGGCAAACTTCCGGTAAGAAGCCATTTTTTATTCCCCATTCCCGTCCTTCGGTTTCGGCATTTTCTCCACCAGGTAGGTCCAGTTTTCCTTTTGTGTAACCATTCCTTCCTTCATCAGCTTGCCCATCGCACGCTTGAAGGCGGATTTACTGATACCAAACCGTTGCTTGATAATATCCGGCGGCGTTGCGTCGGAGTAAGGCATGCCGCCACCCGGACGCTCTTTCAGAAAAGCAATTAATCGATCCGCATCCTCATCACGACCTACTTCCTTGCGTGGCGACATCGCCAGATTGACCCGACCGTCTTCGCGAACAAGTGTGACCCGTACCTTAACCTCTTCACCCAAGCGAAGCATCCGGTTGCGTTCCGAGGAGTGAATCATCCCAATCGCACCAAAACCAAGCACACCTCCGTCCACCAGAACGAATGTGCCCATTTGAAGCGGCTTGTACACAGTCGCCTGCACCCACGTATTCAGCCACGAATCAGGGGCGTGGAAGCACAACGGAGCCAGTTCCTGTTCCCCTGCCAGCTTAGCCCGCAGTCTACCTTGCTTGTCATGCTCCATAATGGCATACACATAGTCGCCCACCCGAGGATGTAAATCTCGGTTTTCTGGCAACTCACGAATCGGCAGCAAAAGCTGACGACCCAATCCCATCTCCAGGAAACAACCCAAACGCGGATGCACATCAGCCACTTCAAGCTTTGCCATTTCGCCCAACGACAAGAACGGCTTTTTCATGGTTGCGGCCAAGCGGTCCTCTGTATCGTGAAAAATAAATACCTCCAACCGTTCACCAACTTCAATTTCACGTGTCAGCTCCGTATAATGCAGCAGCACATCCTGCTCACCAACAGTGAGAAAGTAGCCGAAAGGAGATACCTCACGATCCACCATAATGGTGACATAAGTACCGGCGATCAAACTCATACCTTTTCCACAACCTTAGCATCCGACCAGAGTCGTTCAATGTTATAGTATTCGCGCTCGTCGCGATGGAAGACATGCACTACGACATCCCCCAAATCCATTAGAACCCAACGGGCGGAATCCATTCCTTCGATTCCTTTGATGGTTACACCTTCATCATGAGCGCGTTTGCGAATTTCTGTTGCAATCGCCTGTACCTGTGTATCCGAATTACCGTGGCAGATAACAAAATAATCAGCTACTAGTGATATTCCCCGCAAATCCAGTGCGACAATATTCATTGCCTTTTTATCATTTGCAGCATCAACCGCTGTTTGCATTAATTGCTCATTAGTTAGGGTCATTCATGAACCTCCGTTTTTCTCTGTTTTAGTTGTTGAATCAAGTCATTACGCGACAAGACTGTTAGTGGAAAAATAACCTTTTTCTTTTCCAGCAACAATGAAATCGTGGAGTCAAATCCAGCGATAAGGCCCTGCTCCAAGCTTTTCTTTGCCTGTTTACGGATATGCTCAACCCCCGGAAAATCCCGTCCCGGTTCGATGTAATCAGCGAGACACACGACTTTATCCAGCAGGCTCATACCTACGCGTCCTGACGTATGCCAGCGGATCGCATTCCTTATTTCCGGATCATCCACTCCGTAATCTCTTGCTGCAACGCAGTATCCTACCTCTGAATGCCAGAGCTGCTTGTCATGTTCCAAAAGCTCCTGATCACATTCGGGATGACTGCGAATCACCTCTTCCATCTGCTGAACAGGCCAATACTTCGCTACATCATGCAAAATAGCCGCCAGTTCTGCCTTATCCGGATCTGCTCCATAGCGCTTCGCAAGCTCCACTGAGGTATGCATAACACCTAGTGTGTGCTTCCAGCGCTTTTCAGGCATTTGACCAGATACGGCTTCCATTAATTGCTCACGGCTGTACTTCATACAAACCGCCCCTTGTAATATAGTCATGCACACGATCAGGTACAAGATAACGGATAGTGCGCCCTTCCGCAGCACGCTCTCGAATATCCGTCGACGAAATATCCACCACCGGCATATCCGCCAGCAGTACCTTGTCCTGCAAATAATGCGGCAACTCATCCAACGCAAGCTGGAACCCTGGGCGCCGAACACCAATAAAACAAATTCGCTGCGCCAGCTCCTCAATTCCCTGCCAATGAGGCAAGTAGTTCACCATATCCGCACCAATAATAAAATAAAAATCCACAGCAGAGTGCAACTCCTGAAGCTCCTTGATCGTGTCAATGGTATAGGATACTCCCCCACGAAGCACTTCAATATCAAGCACTTCAAAAGCAGGATGACCCGCTACCGCTTCACTCGTCATCTCCAGACGCTCCTTACCGCTCGCCCCCGCCTGATGCTTGTGCGGAGGAATATGAGAAGGCATAAACCATACTTGATCCAGCCCATAGGCATCTCTTGCCGCTTCTCCAGCCAGCAGATGTCCAATATGAATCGGGTCAAATGTACCACCCATAATACCGATTTTCATAATTTTCTCCCCGCGTGTTATCCTCTAGGCAACTCGATTTCCTTATGATCACGGGATTCTTTGTACAAAATAATAGTGCTCCCGATGATCTGTACAAGCTCAGAACCTGTCTCCGCGGCCAGTTCTTCCGCAATTTCATGCTTGTCGTCCAAACAGTTGTTCAAAATTTGCACTTTCATCAGCTCACGCTTTTCAATCGCATCGTTGATGTGACGCATAAGATGCTCATTCGTACCGTTTTTACCTACTTGAAAAACCGGGTCCAAATGATGCGCCATTGAACGCAAATATCTTTTTTGTTTACCTGTTAACATGTATATTTAACCCCTTCGTCGCCACATATACAATGCAGCATTTCCATAATTTTAATGTACAATCTTACTTACGACAGGCTACTCAGCACAGCCGCTCTCATTTGCTCTACAGCAGGGACAACCCCTGTAAAATACTCAAAAGCCACAGCCCCCTGGTACACGAACATGCCCAAACCCCCATGTACAGTGCAGCCGCGCTGTTCACGGCTTTCCTGTAAAAGTCTCGTTTCCAGCGGGTTGTAGATCAAATCACTCACAATGATTCCCTCCGGAATCAAGCTCGTTTCCAGTGGAAGCTCATCCGCTAAAGGAGACATTCCCACCGAGGTTGTGTTAATCAACACATTCACTGTGGCGAGCACGCTCTTGGCATCTTCGTTGGAATAACCCCTCACTGGGATCGCTTCCGTCGTCCACTCTAATGCCAGTTGCTCAGCTTTGTCACGTGTTCGGTTCAAAATAATAACCGATTCCGGTTGCTCCTCCAACAGAGCATGAATCACGCCACGAGCAGCCCCTCCGGCTCCAAGAACAGCAATTCTTGCGCCCTTCAACTCGACAGAAGTCTCTTCTTTGAGGGAACGTACGTAGCCAATTCCGTCCGTGTTATAGCCCTTAAGACGTCCATTGTCATTCACTATCGTATTGACAGCGCCAATGAGTCTGGCCCCTTCATCAATCTCATCCAGATATTTCATAACCTCAACTTTATGGGGAATCGTCACATTGACTCCGCGGAAATGCAAAGCGCGAATCCCCTTCATGGCATCTTCCAGCTGATCCGGTTTGACATGAAGAGGTACAAAATCTCCTTCAATCCCCGCTGCCTGTAAAGCTATTTTATGCATAAGAGGCGATTTGGAGTGCTTGATCGGATCACCCAATACGCCCAATAGTACAAGACCTTGTTCGGTCGCTTCAGACTCCCCGCTGTTCATCGTTGCTCTCCCCCATATTGCAAAATATTAGGCCGCACAAATACATGAATGGCGGCAGGAACCAGTACACCTGTTCCTTGCCGCCCTATAACATGGTTACAGCAACGTTATATCAACGCAGGCCGCAAAAGCACACGGACTCCCCGAGGAGCATGAACCGCAATCAGAGCTCCGTTCTCGCTATTTACCCTGATCCATCCCAAACCGGAAATGTAGATGTCCGATGGAGATTTGCGTGGAACGCGGAACTCATGTCTTGTCCATTCCGGCATCTCTGCCAATTGATCGCGTGTTGGCGGAGATAACAATTCCCCGGCATGATCAGCGAACAACTGATCAGCTCGCTCCAGCTTCGTGCGATGTATCTTAAGACCACCGTTAATGTAGCAGGTAAATGATTGGTGCTGACCCTCCACAAAATCAAATCGGGCCATACCGCCGAAAAACAATGTTTGTCCGGCATCAAGCTGATATGCAGCAGGCTTCAGCGGCTTGTCCGGCATAATAGCGCTCAAGTCCTGACGGGAGACGATTTCGCTGAATCGCCAAGGGTATACAATACCCGGAGTATCAATAATGTGCTTGCCGTCGTCGAGCGGAATATTCACCATATCGAGTGTAGTCCCCGGGTAACGGGACGTTGTGAGTTCCTGCTCCATATCGCTATAATCACGAATCAAGCGGTTAATAAGCGTCGATTTACCCACATTTGTCGCTCCGACTACATATACATCGCGGTTACCACGGAGCTCAGATACCACATCCAACAGACGGTCAAAGCCCTGATTTTTTTTAGCTGAGCACAGTACGATTTCTTCCGTGCGTAGTCCTTGCTCTTTCGCTTGCTTTTGTACCCAGTTACGTACCTTGTTCCAATTCGTTACCTTAGGCAGCAAATCGGTCTTGTTCACAGCCAGTATAACTGGATTGGAGCCTACAAAGCGTTGCAAACCGGAAATCAAGCTACCTTCAAAATCAAAAATATCTACAATGTGGATGACGAGCGCATCTTTGTCGCCAATCTGGCTGAGCAGCTTCAAGAACTCATCTTGATCCACCGTAACTGAAGACGTCTCATTATAGTTTTTGATCCGGAAGCAACGCTGACAGATGACAGGTTCGCGAGTAAGCAATTTTTCAGGAATATATCCCGGAAGCTCCGGGCTAGTGGTCTGCACGGTGATACCGCAACCACTACATTTGACGGCAGTGCCGCCGTCAGGTCTTTCAGTCATTCTTCTTTTCCTCCTCAAGCCATAAGCCTTTCTTACGTAACCTTGTGAGCGCGATTCGCTCCAACCGCCGATTAAATCGGGTCATGACTCCTTCATCATGAATGGATATCGGTAGCACCAACACCGTATGCAATCCCAGTCGGTTGCCTCCCAATACATCCGTCAACATTTGGTCCCCGACCATAATAGTCTCTTCCGGAGTCAGCCCCATCATACGGATGGCTCTACGAAAAGACGAGTTGGAGGGCTTCCGTGCGGCATGTATAAATTCAATGTCCAAAGGCGTAGCAAACACGGATACACGGTCCATATTGTTGTTAGACACGATGACAAGCTTAAAACCCGCCTGTTTGACCTTCTCAAACCAGGCCACCAGCTCGGGAGTCGCATTCGGCGCTTTTGCACCGACCAGCGTGTTATCTAGATCCGTAATAATGCCGCGATATCCTTGAGCATACAAGCCCTCAAGATCAATATCAAAGACGGTATTCACCCGTAATTTGGGCATCAGCATTTCAAACAACGTCGGTCACCTCAGTTTCATACGACAAACTATACCATATTACTATGGCTTAGTAAAAAGCTATCCGCAACAAACGGACAGCTTTTTCACTAAATATATAGCTAAAGATTAAAATAGACGGCGTTTGGACCTAATCAAAAATAGACTAGTCTTGATCCTTCTGATCCGACGCAGCTTTTCGTCCAGCCCATCGTTTTATCCATCCTTCTTTGTGTAACAGAGATGCCTGCTGGCGAACCATATGCCAATCTTCTGCGGTTACGGATGAGGGGCTATAACGCGCTTGTTCAAATCGGCCAAGCAGCTGATGTAAAATTGAAGCGTGTTCCGGTACTTCTAGCGACCATCTATCAACTGATTCCCTCAGCGTCTCGTGACTGGCGCGGACAAATCCCCTTCTTCGCATGTACCTTAACCAGTGCTCAGTTTCGACGACCACCTTTTCATCCAGGGTCAGCGGCTTACCTCTGCGTAAGCGCAGCAGGTAAAAGTGAATGTCTGCGCGATTACGCCAGACGATATAAGCAGCCCACAGCAGCAGAATTGCAGCAGCAGAACCTATGATTACAGGATGAATCTTTGAACCTTCTTCTGGATTAGTCTGCGGGGTTTGTTCAGGCTGTTCTGGTTCAGGCTGATCTTTAACCTCAGGGACTTCTGGAGTCTTTGAATCCTCCTGTTCCGTAAGCAGCGGCATATCAAAACCAGGCGTAGCTTCTACAGGAACCCAACCGTATTCACCTAAATATACTTCCGCCCAGGAATGAGCATCCGCATTTGTCACGGAGTAAGAGGACATATTTTCGTCATTTTCGCCCGTTGTTGCATCATCTGAAAATGTCTGCTGACCAGGTGCATATCCTTTAACCCAACGGGCTGGAACCCCAACAGAGCGAGCCATCATGACTAATGAGGTGGAATAATAATCGCAATAGCCCTCCCGAATCTCAAACAGAAAGGCATCCACAAAATCTCTGCTTCTTTTCCGTGAGAGGTCCGGGTTGTTCGTATATGCATAATTTTGCTGCAAATACTGCTGTAGTAATCCGACTTTTTCATACGGCGTTTTCGCCGTTGACGTTACGTTCTGAGCCAAATCACGAACCCGCTGTGGCAACTCATCTGGAATTTGTAGATAGGCATCCTGTTTGTTTTTTCCGTACAACTCATTAAAAGTTTTTGTGCGTAGCTCTTTCTCAGGGATCACAGGGACATGTGATACCAGAGTATACGTTTTAGGATAAGCAGTTCTTCGGGAGGATGGATTCCAAAGCAGTTCCGCCTGTTCCGGGTTCCAACGTAACCCATCTGCCCGTGAATCTCTGTCCACCGATTGAACACGCTGCACCGAGTAGGCGCCAAACAAAACAGGATAGCTCTGGTCATTTTGCATCGTAATGGTCTGAACGACCTGCTCCGTCGAATGCCGCGTTTCTTGTGTGTTTTCAAGCTCTGCGGTCATTGGAACATCATTTAGCGTTTGATCATCGTTGCCCCCGTCACTCCAACCTGTACCAGAATAGGTTCGTTTCGTTTCCCCCCGCCAATAGCTTCGCTGAGTGGTCGTGATGGTCATGACAGGAGAATAATCAAAATTAAAACCTCCACCCAACCGATTATCCTGGCGACTATAACCTGATGCGGTGTTCATCCGCTGATTCAATGCCCCAGATCCATTGCTAATCCCGGCGGTGGTTGAGCTATTTCTCTGGGTCCACGCTGTATAGGGATCCGTCAAAGCTGGCTGTACCTCTGGCATATTGACACCAGCCATAATAATGAGCGCAAAAATGACCGCAATATTGGCTGCTATTTTATATGGATAGCGTCGAATATGCTTCCAGCCTTGAGGATAATGCTGCCGAAAATACTGAAGATGCTGTGTCACTAGCCAACCCATACCAGCAAAGACGATCCAGGCAACTTCCTCCCACAGCACAGTAGGCGTAAAGGAATCAAGCACTGCCAGCGCGGCGATATTAATACCCACAAAAACAAGAATCCGCTGCTTCGTTGTAACGATGAGCGGCACCATTTCAATAACTAGCCAAGCGATAAGGGAAAACCAAATATAAGGAGACATATTGGATATAAATTGGTCCAGGCGATTGGCTACCCCTCCGAAGGGGATAATGATGGAGTAAGACACCAATGTCCGATACAAAATAAAAAACAGCGCCGCCGCCTTAACAATAAATTCAATCCAAGGACGAAATGGTAGTACAATCTTCACCAGAGCCAGCATTGTAATGGTCATCAGTACAAGTGCTCTTGTCTCTTCAAGCCATAATTCGGAAGCAAAAGAAACCCATTGCATGGCAATAATAATAATCCATAAAAATGTAAAAGCGGGGGCCCAGGAACCCTTTAACGATTGTAACCAGCTCTTCATAGTGTCCCTCCCCCCATTACAGCCGGGAGCTCTTCAAGGCTCTCAACATCGTAGCCCTTGATTCCCCTTGCACGAAGCATGCTCATCCATTCTTCAGCTTCTCCCTCAGCAGAACCTTCTCCTATATAGACATGGCACGGAGTCATCCCCCGAGTATCGGCCCAGCGAAGAAGCTCCATCGCCTGATAATCCTTCAGCGGACTAATCAGTATAAAATAACAGCCTTGCGGAAACTGACGCACACTGCTTTCTACAGCGGATTTCAAGCTACCTTGTGAAGTTGTGTGTATGTCTACCAAGTGATGCATCATTCGTTGTCGTTCCATTGTCTGCTCACTTGGCTGAAAGACAGTGCCTTTTTCTCCAGCTGTGCACAATCCAACCCCCATTCGCTCCCGTCCACCATATTCCAGCAATGAAGCGGTAGAGGATACAGCTAGCTCAAACTGTTCGGCGTTTACATAATGCTTCATGTGTACGTCCAGCACAAGCATCGTTTTTGGAACGGTCTCATGCTCAAATTCCTTGGATTTCCAGCTACCTGTACGAGCCGTCGCATTCCAATGGATGCGCGAAAACCGATCTCCATATACATAGTCCCGTACACCGTTAATTTGTGTCGTTTCACGCCGCGTTCGAGTTTGAACGGTCTGCGGTCCAGACATCCTTGAGCGACGGTCATTCATCTGCCAATATGGAATGAATACCGTTCGGGGCAGCACCCGAAATTCACCGCGTGCGTTCAAGCTGCCTTTGTGCTCCAACAGACCGAAGATGTCCTCACTCACACATTCCGTTTCCTCAAAGTGATAGCTTCCTCGCTCTAAAGCAGGAGTCTGAAATGTAAGCTGACCGCCCCCTTTTAGACTGGGAATGACACTGTCCTCAAACGACCAGGATTCACCTGTATGTCGCTTGAGGACCTCACGGACAATGACATAGGGTAACGGAAGAAAACCAGGTATACTGAGGCTCAGCTTTACATGCACCTGATCTCCCGCATGCAGCAGTTCTCCAAACTGCGAGCCTTGCGAAAGCTGCCGGGAGCCTTGCACACGGCGAACTCCGCTCAGACCAACAATCCATAAATAAACGATTAACAGCGTAACCATAGACAACAGCATGACCGACGTCTTGCCGCCCTGAAACAACAAATATAGCAGGCACACCACCCATATGACCACCAGAAGCCAGATGCGGCCTGACAGCCGTGGAAGCCTGCGCTTCCTTTTGACCATATTCATTCCCTAAGGACGCTCCATTCGTACGGGTACATGAGCCTGCCGAAGGACAGCCTGCAGCACGGACTGGGCACTGGAACTGTCCAGACGCGCCTCGGGACGCAGCAACAAACGATGCGTTAGCACATAAGGTGCCAGCGCCTTCACATCATCAGGCAGCACATAGTCACGGTTGTCCAGAAAAGCGTATGCCTTCGCAGCCATTACAAAAGCAAGCGCCGCCCGGGGGCTAGCTCCCAGCAGCACGGATGGATGTTCTCTTGTCGCACGAACGATATCAAGTAAATAGGACGTCACTGCTTCGTCCATATAAATCCCTCTAATTTCCTGCTGGATGTCAGCAATCTGCTCCATATGAGCTACAGCCTCCAGGCGGTCTGCTGGCTGGCCTGCCTGATGATGAAGCAGCATGTTTCGCTCCGTCTCCATGTCAGGATAACCCAAGCTGATTTTGAGCATAAAACGATCTAACTGTGCTTCCGGCAGCATATAAGTGCCTTCAAAATCAATCGGATTTTGTGTCGCACACAGCATAAAAGGATGAGGCAACATATGAGTGTCCCCATCCACTGTCACACTGCGTTCCTCCATAACCTCCAGCAGAGCCGACTGGGTTTTCGTCGTCGCTCGGTTAATTTCGTCCGCCAGCAAAATATTAGTCATCACAGGACCCGGACGGAAATAAAAACGCTCGTCCCGTGGATGAAATATGGATACCCCTGTAATATCACTCGGGAGAATATCAGGATTACATTGAACACGGCGGTAATCACCGCGCATGGATTTGGCAAGAGCCTTGATCATTTGCGTTTTTCCCGTACCCGGAACGTCCTCGATCAGAATGTGTCCACCCGCCAGCATAGCCGTAAGCAGTAATTTTATTTCAAAGGATTTACCTAATATACATGATTCCAGATTAGAACGGATTGCAGATACAATCTGCACAGATTCTTGACGTACGGGCATAGCTCTGTAAACCTCCTAGATAGCAACATGTTTCCTATTATTGTACATGAAGGTGGGCACAGAGTACACTTAACCCCCTGCCCGTATTATTCAAACTCTATCCTTCTTTCGATCTTTCATGTGCAGAACAATTAAAAACCCTTCGGTCATTAGATCCGAAGGGCACATGTATATAATCATTTATTTTTATGTCAAATCTAAAGTACGCTGCTTTTATATGCTTCCTTTTGGACGAACAAACAAGCATGCCAGAAAAGAGAAAATAATCGCAGAGGAAATTCCTGCACTTGTCAGACTAAAGATCCCTGTAATGACACCCAGCCATCCGTCCTTCTCCAATTCGGTTAATGCGCCGTGTACAAGTGAGTTACCAAAACTGGTAATTGGAATGGTCGCACCCGCCCCTGCAAATTTAATAAGCGGATCGTATATCCCAACAGCATCAGCAATTGCACCTGCAACCACTAACGTACTCATCGTATGTGCCGGCGTCATTTTGAACACATCCATCATCAACTGGCCCACAACACAAATGGCACCACCCACTAAAAAAGCCCATAGAAATATCATACTGTTCCTCCCGCTTCAAAAGCTACAGCATGTGCAACACAAGGAATGCTTTCACCCTGCTGTGTAGTCAAAGGAGATAATAACGCTCCGGTCGCCACGACCAGTACCTTTTGCAGCTCTCCTTTTTCGATCCGCTTCAACAAATGCCCGTAGGTTACAACAGCCGAGCAGCCACAACCACTGCCTCCTGCAATGACTTTCTTTTGCTTATTGATGTCGTAAATCAGCAAACCGCAATCATTAAATTCCGTCTGATTCATATCGAACCCATCTTTTTTGAGCAGCTCCTTGGCAATTGGTAGCCCCACTGAGGCTAAATCGCCCGTTACAATGAGATCATAGTAACCAGGGTCACGGCCAGTGTCTCGAAAATGAGACAACAGCGTATCCGCAGCCGCGGGAGCCATGGCTCCACCCATATTAAAAGGGTCTTTAATGCCCATGTCCATTACACGTCCAATGGTAGCACAATCCACCACCGTTCCTGACTTGGCATGTCCTACAATTGCGGCGCCGGAACCGGTAACAGTATACTGAGCCGTAGGGGGCTTCTGTGATCCGTATTCATTAGGATAGCGGAATTGTTTTTCTACAGTACAGTTATGGCTGGTCGTACCCGCCATCACGTAGTCACCGGCCTCTGAGTCCACAATAAGTGCGGCTAAGGCTAAGCTTTCCATTGATGTTGAACAGGCTCCAAAAACACCCAAATAGGGAATAGCCAGCTTGCTTGCCGAGAAGGAGCTACTGACAATCTGATTCATCAGATCACCACTAATAAAAAACTGCACTTCTTCTTTGTTCAAATTGGCATTAATTAGCGCCAGCTCTGTAGAATGCTCAATCAATCTACGTTCCGCTTTTTCCCACGTTTTCTCGTTGATTTCTATATTGTCATAAATATAATCAAAATCTGTGGACAACGGCCCCTCTCCTTCATCCGGGCCCACAACAGTGGCACTTCCAATGATGCGCGGTCTTGATTCAAACTTCCAGGTTTGTCCTCCCTGTCTTCTCATAAGTGATTGCCTCCCACACCAAGGATGGCATATATAACGCCTACGATAAATGCAGCCACCACCCCGAATACGACAACCGAGCCTGCAAGTTTGAACATATTCGCGCCCACTCCGAGCACCAGTCCCTCAGAACGATATTCCAATGCAGCCGAACACATGGAGTTAGCAAAGCCTGTAATGGGCACAGCGGTTCCTGCTCCTGCCCATTGAGCAACCTTATCGTAAACCCCGATACAGGTTAATATGACCGCCAACAAGATCATCATCGATGAGGTCGGCGGGGCGGCCTCCTTGGCTGATATGTGCATTCCTGCCATAAAAGCCTCTTGAATCGCCTGTCCAATCACACATATCCCGCCTCCAACCAGAAAAGCGCGCACACAATTGGCAAATACTTTTCTCGAGGGTTCATGCTTTTGTGAAATATTCTGATAGTCCTTCTCATTTATGGACAGCGGCGACGTATTGGTACGAAAACCGCGCTGCCCGGATTTAGCTGGCATCATTCACCACCCCTTATCTGTAAGTTTTCGCGCTTGGCGGTTCGAATTGCTTGGGTCTTTTTCATTATGAGCTTTTTGGAGAAATGTTATGTCAGGAAAATGATATCGTGGACATTCGATACAAATCCATTCATACTGAATACATGACGACCACTGGTTAATTAATAAGGAGTGAGGTATACATCATGGAATCAAAAACATTGGAATTGTTTAAAACCTTAACGGAGTTTCCTTCCATTCCTGGACATGAGCGTGAGTTGCGGGCATGGGTTAAGGAACGAATATCCGGTTATACCGATGAAATCGTGCAAGATCGACTGGGCAGTCTTTTTGGGGTGCTACGCGGTCAAGAGAGTGGACCACGTGTAATGGTGGCAGGCCATCTGGATGAAGTCGGTTTTATCGTGAATGGTATTACGGAAACTGGAATGATTCGTTTTCAGCCGGTTGGAGGCTGGTGGAGCCAAGCCATTATGTCACAACGTCTTCAAGTATTGACACCAAAAGGCCCAGTTATCGGTGTAGTTGGCTCTGTCTCGCCTCATTTGCTGGATGAATCGCAACGCAGCAAACCTATGGACATCAAGCATATGTATCTGGATATCGGCGTAGACAGCAGACAAGAGGCGCAGGACCTGGGGATCGTACCAGGAACGGCCATTGCGCCGATCTGTGATTTCACTCCACTGGCAAATCCTAAAAAAATTATGGCTAAAGCATGGGATAACCGCTACGGTGTAGGCTTGGCTATTGAACTGCTTGAAGCATTACATAAAGAAAAAGACAAGCTTCCCAATACATTGTATGCAGGGGCCACTGTTCAAGAAGAAGTGGGACTGCGTGGTGCACGTACAGCGGCCAATCTGATTCAGCCGGATATATTCTTTGCACTGGATTGCAGTGCAGCCAACGATATGGGCGGCGACCCGAATGCTTACGGGCACCTCGGTAAAGGCGCACTGCTGCGGGTATTTGATCCAGGTATGATTACACATCGCGGGATTGTGGAGTACGTGCAAGACATGGCGGAAACTCACAAAATCAAGTATCAATATTTCATCTCCACAGGGGGAACCGATGCAGGTCAAGTGCACTTGAGCGGAATTGGCGTGCCATCCACTGTCATAGGCATCTGTGGACGATACATCCATACTTCCTCGTCCATTATTCACACTGATGATTATGATGCAGCCAAAGAGCTGATCATCAAGCTGGTTCAAAATCTGGATCGTACAACGCTGAATACCATTATTGAACGAGCCTAAGTTGTAACAGAGAATCGCAATCTATAAAAAAACAGTCAAGACACGTACAACGTGCATTGACTGTTTTTTTAATTTAATAGAAACAAAAGATAGAATATATCAAATCAAATGCTTATAACGAAGCAAAGCAATCACTACAAGTACAGTAGTTAAAGCAATACAGACGTTTTCTATCTTAGCTCCCTTCCGGGTTCCGGTACTCATCAATTTAAATCGCAGCTTCCATTTGAACGGCGGCAAAGGTTTAATTCCATTATTCGTCAAGGAATCTGCCAGTAAATGCAGCAAATATGCCATACCTCCAGCCAGCCATATGCTGTCACCGTGCAAACGTGTCGTACCATAAAGCAGCGCAGTCCATGCGACTGTCCCGTATACCGTATGTGTCAACCCTCGGTGTGGGACTAACGTACAAATGATCAGCAGACACCCGGCGATATAATTCCACGGTGCATATGATTCTCCATACCAGGCTAGGCCGATACCAATTAGAAAGATAATAACCTTGCGCATGGATCGTGAAGGCATAAAAGAAGCACTGATCATCAGCAAAGCCAAAACAAGATTCCATGGCGGTGGAGCCAAACGGGTGAAAAATACCCAACCAGCAGCCCCAATCATTAGAAGCTGTATAAGCCTAAGCATTTTGGTTGGGAGCGCACGGCTCACGAGCATGGAGTTAGGCTCGTCAATATCCGGCAACAGTGAACCGACCACAGCAGCTGCCACGGCAGCCGGGGTCACTTCGTATCCACTTAAAGCTAATACCGACAGGGAGACCCCGGTTCCAATAATCAAATGGGCTCTTCCCATCATGGTGCAAAACATCCTTTCGTTGCAGCATACAACAGAGTTCACATCACTCCATTTGAATCAGCATGATTCGATTGTATACGACAAACAAAAAGAGAACAATAGTTCGCTTATTCTATTTAAAAGACTTCATCCAAAAGTCCTAGTTTCGTCCTCATTACTTAATCCTCCCCTTATTCTTTATCTGTACAACCATTTCTAAAAAAACACGCCATATGGCCTATGAGTATGTTGACAAACATCTTCAATATTTTCTTTTTGCCTCAAAGTCCTATTGTACAATTTGAAATATTAGGTAATATAGTGTTTATATTTACTATATGAATCTATTAAATGAATAAGGAGGAAATGTTATGCAAAAAATATCGACGTTCCGAAAGTTCAAAACCATCGGTCTAACATCGTTGCTAAGTCTTGTATTATTCGCCCTTCCCGCTTCAGCTGCTTGGAATGATACATACACGGGGTACGCCACATATACAGGATCAGGTTACTCTGGAGGGGCATTACTGCTTGATCCCATCCCTTCGGATGCCAAAATTACAGCGCTTAATCGCACACAACTGAATTATAACGGAATCAAAGCTGCATTAGCTGGAGCCTATTTGGAAGTTCAAGGTCCCAAAGGGAAAACAACCGTATATGTAACTGATCTTTACCCTGAAGGTCCAAGTGGCGCGCTCGATCTGTCCCCAAACGCGTTCAACCTGATTGGCAATCAAATAGACGGAAAAATTAATATTTCGTGGAAAGTGGTCAAAGCTCCGGTTAACGGCAATGTCTCCTACCGCATTAAAGAAGGCAGCAGCCAATGGTGGGCAGCCATTCAAGTACGCAATCATAAATATCCGGTCTTGAAGATGGAAGTCCAACAAAACGGACAATGGCTCAATCTCGAAAAACAGGATTACAACCACTTTCTAGGTACTAACTTAGGAAAACAACCTCTGAAAATACGGATTACGGACATTCGCGGTGTCGTGCTAAACGACACAATCCCAGCTCTAGCGGAAAATGGTACAGGCGGAGCCTATATCGTTAATGGTAACGTTCAATTTCCTGACTAGTTGCAGTACCGTCATCTTTCCTTCTTTTATTTGAATACACAAACCCGGCCGGGAACCGACGCAATCCAATGCGTATAAGTGTTCCTGGCCCTTTTACGAAAAAATCATTATTTTTCACAAAGAATCGGTTTGTTCACTGTCCTGTTCACAAGATCACACGTATAATGAATACATAAATAGGATGTACTTTACAGCTACGTGCACACAGACAGGAGGCCTGTTCATATGAGCAATTTCAAAAAGCATCACAAGCTTCACAGCAAATTGCTGGTCAGCATTACGTTATGTATTACGCTAACGTTGCTGGTATCCACCACTGTGTATTATTTTTACTATATTCGCGTGGAAAAGGAGCAGGCATTCGAGGCCAATCACAACAGCTTGACGTTGAGAAGCAAAGAAGTTATTAACATGACATCTATTGCTCAGTCGTTGGCATTCCAAATGTATCGCAGCAGTACCCTGTCCAAGTTGTTGTATTATCCAAAACCTAATGTATATGATGTAACCGCTGCCATGACCGAATTGAACAATTATCTTAACTCTATGCCGTATATCGAATCCATCTACGTGTTTAACCCTAAAAGCGGCACCTTCTACATTGCTTCCTCACAAGGTCAAAACGGGCTATTCAGCAAACATGAACTGGCTGATACAGATATCATTCGCGTGCTGGATCATTATCAGGACTATAAACCCTTTACGCCTATTCCACGCACGTATCCACTGCTGTCTGCCTCAGACTCCAGAGCTGAAGTAGAGCAAGCAAGCCCAGATATCGCAGCCTATACGTATTTATGTTATGACGCAATTAACTCGAACGAAGCGATAAATTCGGCTGTGATTGTGAATGTGTCGGCGGCCTGGATGAACAAGGAAATGGCGGCGAATCCAATCTCAGGCGGGACCGCTTATATTTTAGACGATCAGGGCAGACTGTTGTCTGGTACAACATTGACAGACGAAACTTTGAACGAAAAAGAACAGCTATGGCTGCACACGAGAGTCAAAAAACAAGAAACAGGCTATTTTGTAGAAGACTTTCATGGTAAAAGATCACTCATTTCCTACACCTCCCCGGATGGACTAGGTTGGCAGTATATTAGTGTCACACCGTATGAAAGCGTTATCAAAATGGCAAGTGTTATTCGTAATGCGATGTTACTGATAGCCGCTATCATTGCATTGGCAGGATTCGTGGCTTCGTGGCTGCTGTCCAAAATGCTGTATACGCCTATTGGCCAAATTGTTGTGCATATGAATTCACTGGAATCAGAGAAACGAAACAGTATGTACACGATCCGGCAAAACATTTTAAAAAATGTGATCCGGGGAATCCGAAATCTTCCTACCGGTGAAGAACCGGAACGATTGCGCGAGCTTGGGATTACGTTCCAGTTTGACAAAGACTACCGCCTTGTGCTGCTGCGCATAGATGAATATACCCGATGGCAAAGCGAACGTGGACCTGATCTGCTACCCTATAAGTTTGCAATCATGAACATTGCTTCTGAAATATGCGGACAGACGTACCAGGTGGAGACCGTTGATATGGATGAGGACAGTGTACTGCTGATGCTTAACATTCTCGATCCCGCAGAGCATACAGACACTGTACTGCTAGAAACCTTATTACGCCAAATACGTGAAGCTTGCTTTGAATATTTGAAGCTGAGTGTTTCATTAACTTACAGTGCCATCACGAGTCAACCAGAACGGCTGCATCTGCTGTACCGCCAAGTACAAGACGCATCTATGCACCGATTTTTTCAGGGGCACAGATGCATTATTAATGCGCAAAACACTACAGAGGAGGATATCCAAAATACTTACGTATATCCAGCCGATAAAGAGAAAAAAATGCTAGATATGCTACTGTCTGGTCATACGGAGGATGCACACAGTATGTTCAAAGAATTATTGATGCATATGGAAAAATATCCTTTTTCCTCTGTTCAAGTGGCGATATCCCGGCTCATCATGAGTGTAAATAATGCTGTTCGGCATATCAGTGAGCTCAATGGATTTGCTATAGAATCTAAATCTGAATTACCATCCGCTGATCGGTTAGAGACCGCTGAGAATCTTATTGATCATTATCAATTGGTCTTTGATCATATTCGCTCCAGTCTATCGGAAAAACGAAACACGAAGCAGGAACGACTGATACGGCAAATTAATGAACGAATGGAGCAAGCCTATACGGACCCCAATTTTTGTCTCAATCAGATTGCGGAAGAACTGGATATGTCGCCGATCTATGTCAGTAGGCTATATAAGCAACAGACCATGTCAACTATCGTGGACGTCATCCAACAACTTCGTATTCGCAAGGCCTGTGAGCTGCTGGAACAGACCGACTGGTCCGTAGCTGACGTAGCAGAACAAACCGGATTTGCGAGTAGCTCTTATTTCCATCGTATGTTCAAACGTAGCTTGGGTGTAACACCGACAGATTTTCGCCGTTCTAAAGCAAATGCGCAATAAGTAAACTGCTCTACACGCCTGCTCCGAGAACGGAACATTGCTCCCAAAAAATAGACTGACATTAAAAAAGCAAGCCTCCAACTTTCTGGAGACTTGCTTTTTTCTTTATCACAATTCTTTATGTTTTATTTAATCCCCTTCTCCTTTACATAGGCTTCCCATTGTTTTGTATATTCGGTTTGAATTTTCTCCAAACCAGCTTGGTTTGCCTTTTGCAAGAAGGTCTGCAAGCCTTGATCTACATTGTCGATCAGTCCAGCTTGGAGCGGATACAGATATTGCTTCTCAACCTGTTCTAGAGCTGCTTTTTCTGCTTGATATGTCGTGTAGTCCTCTGCAAAGCCTGTAAACAGGTCAGGCTTCTGGATTTTATCCAGCTCGGCAAAAATTTTCTTCACACGGTCAAAGCCAGAATCAAACAGCATGTATTCCGGGTTACGCCAAGCCCAACTATTCATACCTTCGCGTGAAAATCCATTAGTACTGCCGCTACCTATCATTTGGTAGTAACCATCTTTGACTTCGTAGTTTTTGCCTTCAATACCATATTGCGTGAGCAGGTTATAGCGTTTGTCCGTCACCAGCTTTTCATAAAAGGCCAATGCGCGCGCTGGATTCGGGCTGCTTTTTGGAATCGCAAAGCCGTTATGAATCGGATGCACTGGAGTTGCATAACCTGTCGTCAAAGGGAATGGGTAGTACTCGAGCTTCCAGTCCGGGTGAGATGCTTTGAGCTTAATGACCATATCATTAAACCGGGTTGGATTGTCACCGAAAATACTCGCTGCTTTACCAGAAGTCACTTGATCCTGAAGCGTATCTTTTACGTTTAATACGTTTTTGGGAATGAATCCTTTATCGGCCCAGCGTTTGTAAGTGTTCAGCTCTTCCTTTTGTTCATCCGAGCCCCAATATTTATAAACCTCTGTTGGTTTTTCATATTTAATACCAATACCATAAGGCAAGGCACCTACACTCTTCGTTACTAATTCGGTATATCGGTCATGCAGATTTCCCTTGATATCGCTGTTCAGAGATACGGTTTTCATATTTGGCTCATGCTGACGTATCCCATCCATATAAGCCTCGTAACTTTTGATATCTGTCGGTTTAGGCAAATTGTACTTCTCTCGTAAATCCTCACGCCATACAAAGCCGTTAGTGACATACTCTTTATACGTGCCAGGCACGGTATAAATTTTGCCTCCGATTTTAACTCCATCCCACATGTCCTGAGGCACAAATTTTTGCAAGGCAGGTGCAGCCTTAGGCAGCAGATCGTCTAGCGGCAGGAATGCGCCCTTTTTGGCATAGGCCTGATACTGCGTCCAATCTGCAGTGAAGATCAGGTCGATAGGCTGACCCGAAGACAATAACAGCTTATATTTTTGATCCCAGTCTGTCCACGTCGTATAGTTAAATTTGACGGTGGCATTCAGATCTTTTTCCGCCAACTTATTGATCTCTGTCTCAATGGTAGGCAAGTCCTTAGGAGCATCCCCCAGCATATAAAATTGCAGCTGTACTTTCTGGGATTTATCATCCTCTCCATTTGCTTTTTGAGCGCTGTTTCCACTACCTTCTCCACATCCGGCTAATAGCGCCGTGATGACCATTACTGCAATCAGGATGGACATGCGTTGTTTTCTTTTCTTTGTGAATGTCATGTGAATCCTCCCTTTGAAATGGTAGTCTGATTAAATAAAACGCTTACAAAGAGTGCTATTTAGATGGCACAACGTCAGCACGTCATGCCATCACAGTCCTTGAGTGCCACTTTAGCCTTTTACCGCACCAATGGTCAATCCCTTAACAAAATAGCGCTGTACGAACGGGTACAGCAGCAAAATAGGTCCAGTAACTACGATCGCCATTGCCATTTTGGTCGACTCTGTCGGCATATCGTTGGAAAGGGTTACGCCAGTACCTGCACCCATTTGAGCGATAAATTGCATGGAGTTAATTACATTATACAGATAATATTGCAACTGGTATTTATGCGGATCGTTAATAAAGAGTGAGGAGGAGAACCAGTCATTCCAGTAAGCCAAGGCCAGAAACAGCCCCACAGTGGCAATCCCCGGTGTAGATAAAGGCAGCACAATTCGATAGTAAATTTTAAAATCACCCGCACCGTCAATTTTAGCGGACTCGAACAGTTCTTCCGGCATGGAAGAACGAATGAAGTTTTTCATCAAAATGATCAGAAACGGAGTCATCAATCCCGGGAAAATAAGCACTGTATACGTATCAAGCAATCCTAAATACTTCGTCAGCATAATGTACCAAGGTACCAACCCACCTCCGAACAGCGTCGTAAAGTAAATATAGAATGAAAACGCATTGCGGTATTTAAAATCTTTGCGTGCCAGCACATATCCTGCCATCGTCATCAGGAACAGGCCCAACGTCGTGCCTACAACCGTGGTAAAAATTGTCACCCCGTACGCCCTTAACACCTCTTCAGGAAAGGTGAACACCGTCCGGTAACCTTCCAGTGAGAATTGCTGTGGTATAAAGTGATATCCATCCCTGATAATCGATTCATTACTGGTCAGTGAAGCCGAAATAATAAGTAGGAACGGGAGTAAACAAGCAATAGAAGCAATAATGATAATCACATAAGAGATGATTTTAAAAATTCGAGTGTATACATCCTCTTTGATCGCCATCCGTTTGGGTCCTCCTTTCTAGAATAAGGCATATTCGTCGTTCAACTTGCGGATGATGTAGTTCACGGTCATGATCAGTACAAAGCCGAACAAGGATTGGTACACGCCTGCTGCCGAAGCCATCCCCACATCAAAAGTCACTTTCAAGGAACGGTACACATAAGTGTCCAAAATATCCGTCGTATTGTACAGCACCCCATTGTTGCCGATTAATTGATAGAAAAGATCAAATTGTCCTTTCATAATACTACCAAGCGCAAACAACAGCAGCACAACGAATGTCGATTTAAGCATCGGAACGGTAATGTACCAGATTCGTTGAAAAATGTTGGCTCCATCCATTTTAGCTGCCTCATAATATTCGTCACTGATCCCTGTAATTGCTGCCAGATAGATCACCATACTGTAGCCGAGATTTTTCCATAAATAGAACAGGATAATCAGGAAAATCCATACCCATGGTTTGTTGTATACATCCACGCGTTCACCACCAAATTGCAGCAGCAGCGTATTCAGGAAACCATTATCATAATTAAATATGTTATACACGATGACACTTAGAATAACGAAAGAAACAAAATAAGGCAGGAACATCACGGATTGAGCGATCTTTTTAAAGTAGCGGCCTCGCAGCTCATTCAGTAAAATAGCGAGAACAATCGCTAGCACGTTACCGAGTAAAATAAACGCTGCGTTGTATCCGACCGTATTCAATGTCAGTTTTGTCAGCGTGCCGGATTGCCATAGAAAGCGAAAATTTTGGAGTCCGACAAACTTGGCATCAAACAGGCTGGTATTGAAGTCGAACTGGGTAAATGCATAATAAATACCCACCATAGGAATGTAGGAATTAATGAAGAAAAAAATTAAAGTGGGCAACAACATCAGAAATAATACCCGATTGCGGAACAGTTCATAGAAAAAACCGTGTTTCCTACCCGTTCCCAGCCTCTTACCGTTCAGGCGGGAATCCGTTGCAAGCATTGCAGAATTTTTGGGCATAGGCTGATTCAATGTGAGTCACTCCCCCTCTGTGTACGTTACCGACAGCAAGGTTTGTAGCACCGCCGCCGTATAACTATATTTTATGTAAGCGCATTCAAAATGAAAAGTGAAGCCTCTCATACTTCATGAACAAAGGAGTGTCCGGAGGAGTGAACAATTCGGATATTTGTGAAGTTTTGTGTAATATGAGGCGTCTGATCGACGCCTTGAGCCCATTCACAAAGCATATTTGAACGATCTACTCTACTCCTTTTGCCCACCCTGGAATGTGGTTTCATCCTGTTTTACCCGAAATCCGATTTTCTTTGCCTGCTCCAGCAGCTCAGCGGCATTATCCTGCGGCTTATATCCGATTAGTTCTTCCAAGTAGCTAATGTCATAATAATTATCCGTATTGGCTGACGTACCGTACAAATTAAGATAGCTTATCTCTGGACGAGCTTCTATACAGCAGACGGTCAGACGGATCATATCGCGCTCGGAGATCCAAATATGAGCGGCGCGCTCCGAATGGGGCCGATCATCCCCAGGAAAATTTCCGATACGGATATTAATTGAAGATATTTTGCCCTGATCGGCATACAGTCGTCCCAACAGTTCAATGTAGCACTTACTCAATCCATAAAAACTGTCTGGTCGGTAGGGATCTTCTACATCTATGCTTTCGCCTACTTTATAAAACCCTGTGGCATGATTGGAACTGGCAAAAACAATGCGTTTTACCCCATTTTTCACCGCAGCTTCATACAACTTGTAGGCTCCACTAACATTGCCAGACAGCACTTTGCCGAGGAAATCCCCTTCATCCTTGATCCATGCAAAATGAAGTACTGTATCCACTCCGCGTGTAAGCTCATCCAGTCGTGCAGCATCATGTATATCCATTTCCACAATCCCTGCCTCTTCATCCCTCTTCACATCAGCGGCGGTTATTTCATATTTACCTTCCGCTTGTAGCCCTTCATACAATACTTTCCCAATTGTACCTGCCGCACCTGTAATCAATAATTTTCGTGCCATCGTCCGCATCTCCCTTCTTAGCTTGGTTGTATGCTGTCATCCATATCATAATTTTAACCAACTCCCCAGGGAGGAAACCCCTTAAACTCTCGAATTCGGTAGGTCATAATCCACTTAACTGTATCACCTGTCGGCATATAAAAAGGGACCCTGCTATTGTGCAAGAGTCCCTTGTTGTTACTTTGTTTCAAATTCTATGTTTCGAGTTCTATCTTTCAATTTCTTTGTTTCAACTACTACGCTCAAGCTTGTCGTACTACTCTCGCTCTGCGATTAACCAAATAAATGCTAAGCCCGATTAAGATCAACCCGATAAGCAGGAAAGCCGTAATCGCTTCGCCCAGCACCAACGAGCTGACAAATACTGAAATCACAGGCACCAAAAATGTATAGGAAGCGACCTTACTGGCATCCCCCGAATTGACCAGCGTGAAATACAGCAGCCAGGATAGTGAAATTCCCAGCACCGTGCCGAATATCAGCCCTGACACATACGGGACATTCCATACGATATCCGACCAGTTTTCCGTCACCGTTCCAGCTCCCGTCAGCACGATGCCTCCCAGTGTACATTGAAATGCAACCAGCCACAGCGAATCCACACGCTGGTTTACCTTTTTCACATATACCGTTCCCAATGCCCAGCTCACGGCTGTAATAATGGCGATGATTACACCTGCCACAGCCACATGCCCTGAAAATCCGCCCACACTGACAGCTGCAACGCCCAAAAATCCGATGATCAATCCAATCACCTTGAGTCTGGACATCGCTTCTCCCAGCCACATCCATGCAAAAATACCGACCAGCACAGGCTGGAGATATACCAGCACAGAAAACAAGCCGGAGGGGACGTACATCAGTCCCACTGTTTGCAGGCCATAAAACAGTACCACGTTAAAAATACCTGAAATAGCATACACCCGCCAATTTTCTTTCCAACGAATGCGATTCCATCTCGGTACTAAAATTGCTCCTAATAGCAGACCGCCCAGCAGTGTACGTAGCCCTGCAAACAACAATGGAGGTGTGAATTCCAATGCCACTTTATAAATGGGCCAAGAAATGCCCCACAATACAACCAGTAGCGCGATCATCATCATCCGCTTGGCTGTCGTTAACTCTCCCATGACGCTATCGCTCCTCTATGAAAAAAATCACTAGACTTTATATACTACGCCTGCAGAACAACTTTATCAAACAAAAAATATGTATTGGAAAGCTCCACCTTTCATGCCCGCTTGTTCATCGAGGTATGTCTTCGGACAGAGGAATCCAGTCATTTGCCTATGTTACAATATACCAAAAAGACTTATAAAGCTTATAAGGATAGGAGGTTGTCTGCACTTGATTTATATCATCAAATTTTTGTACAGCTTTGTGCTCCCTCCCGGTTTGTTCATTCTCGTGATGGCAGGGCTCGTGATCTGGATATGGAAAAGGGCACGTATACCTGCGGTCGTACTGCTTCTTGTCACATTGCTGCTGTACGCTTCCTCGACCAATCTGGCTGGAGATTTGTTAATCAGTAGCCTGGAAAAACAGTACCCACAACCCCGTACCGTTCAAGGCGATGTCATTGTCGTGCTTGGGGGCGGAGCCACACAGGGAACCCCCGACATCAATGGACAAGGCAATCTGCTAGGATCTGCAGCCAATCGACTGCTCACTGCGGCCAGATTGCACGAAGCAACAGGCTTACCCATTCTTTTCTCCGGCGGGCAAGTGTTTGGAGACAGTGGAAATGAAGCGAATATTGCGCAAAGGCAGCTGCTAGGACTCGGTATTCCAGCAAAGGATATCCTGATCGAAAACCGTTCTTTGAACACACAGCAAAATGCCGTATATACATCCCAAATTTTAGAAAAACATCAACTCACTAGACCTGTTCTGGTGACCTCCGCTTTCCATATGCCACGTGCTGCACTGGAATTTCAGCGTGCAGGCATGCAAGCCATAGCTTATCCTACCGACTATCTGGCAAGTGAAAAGCTGTCACTGTATGCTGGCAAGCTCTCGCCGTCTGCTGGGGCCATGTCTACAACCGGAACAGCCCTCAAGGAATACCTAGGAATTCTTGCATTAAAGCTTAAATAATGTGATGTCTAATCGTATAGCGGCACATAGCACAAACAAGCGTCTTGCGCTCGCAGGTATAAGCCTGTAAGCTAGCAAGGCGCTTGATCTACCCTTACATATTCTAATCCAAGAAAATATCTGATATTTGTTCTTCCGATATGACCTTAAAGCCTTCCTTTTTTAACAAAGCCGAGGTTACCCCGTTACCTGCTATTTTACGATTTTCGAATGACCCATTATATATTGCTGCTGATCCGCAGGACGGGCTGTTTTCTTTTAAAACAACAAGTGTTGCGTTAACCTCTCTGGCTATATTCAAGGCTTCATACGCACCTCTAATGTACATATCGCTAACATCGTTGCCTGAGAACTCGACCACCTTGGCTGTGCCGTTCAGCACATCCTCGCCTGTCCCTCCAACAATCTCAGCAGGCTCTCTCGGAGTCACAAAGCCCCCCAAAAGCTCAGGACAGATCGTCACAGCTTTCTTTTCCTCTACCAACTTCTGAATATGTACATCCAGACTATCGGTCCCGTTATATCGTACCTTCATGCCAGCCAAACACGAACTTACCAGAATCATTAGTTCCACCTCATATCCATTGCATTCACTATTAAGTAGTTAAAGTATAAACAAATTTTCTAGTAGAGTCATCGTACGAAAATTTTGACTCGCCACTACGTCCGCGTTCCGTAAGGATATTCTTCCAGCTGATGACATAATCGTAATCATGATCCTGCACTCTACCCATACCCTTTTGAACTCTGTTCGAAATACAAGTAATGAAAAAAGACCCTGATTAGGGCCTTCAAATACTGCGGAGTTCTACGTATCTTCTTTGTCATTTATCCTTTCTGTTTGTAAGTAAAATAAATTCACTCTTGCTATAAGTCGTAATTTAAGATATATTATTAATTAAATAATCATTCATTTAATTAAAGTTTAGTTTAAAGAGAGGGGAATACATTTGGCAAGACCCATCAATGAAGAAAAAAGACTGGAGCGGCGTAAACGTATCCTAGAAGAAGCTGTTGTCCTGTTCGCAGAAAGTGGATATTCTAATACCACAACGGCTATCATTGCGCAGAGTGTGGGAGTGACTCCTGGAACCATTTTTCAATATTTCCCCAGCAAAGAAGCTTTATACTACGCCGCTGTCCTTGAGCCGCTTGCTGATATTCAGGCGAAATCGCTTGCTTGTCTACAACAGGAGGGGACGCCGGGCGTATTGATTAAGAACATGGTGGCAGAACAATTCAACCGTATCTACTTCTATATAAATGAATTGCGGCTTGTTCAATCTGTCTTAGGACAACGAATAAGATTCCCTGAACTTACACAGAAGGTCCTTGAAAGTATAAAGGTAATGACAGATGCAATCGAATGCGTCTATGCCAAGGGACAGTTAATGGGAGAATTCAACAAAAGCTTTTCTCCAGCAATGATCTCTCGTGCCTATATCTCTTTCCTAAATGGAGTGGGCTTAACTCTTGGAGAAAGTATTATTCATCATCCCGAGTGGGAAAATCTGAAGGGGCATGCCTTTTATTTGTTCGCTCCCATACAACCTAAAGAAAAACTGGAGGAATCTGAATGAATCAGGCATCATTACAACCCGATCTGACAATTAACGTTCGTGTGAAAAAACGAAAGAAAATTTTATGGAGCCTAGGGATCGTGCTTTTGCTTGTAATGGCTCTTGTATTTTTTATATCTTATAAAGTAGTAGACACCTTGTTGCACCATCCTAGAGACACTAATGTCAGCTACGGATTGAATATCGATAAAACTCCCTACGAAGAGGTCGAGTTCAAGAGTTTGAAAAATGATAATACGATTAGAGGTTCCTTCTTTCCTGCAAGTGGTCTTTCTGGTAAAGCAAGTAATAAGACAATTATTGTCGTCCATGGATATACGAGCAATCGTTTAGTCAAAGGGCGGACCCAAAAGTTAGTAGAGCATTTCGTTCCGAAAGGCTACAATGTATTGGCATTTGACCTCAGCTCACAAGGTAAATCCGATGGTGATTTGATTACACTGGGCTTCAATGAAAAATACGATTTGCTAGGAGCTGTAAGCTATTTAAAATCCAGAGACCATACGGGTGATAAGATTGGAGTTATCGGCTTTTCAATGGGTGCTGCTACTTCTTTGCTAGCCGCAAGTGAAAGTGATGACATCAAAGCCGTAATTGCAGATAGTCCTTTTCGTAATGCTGGTCTATTTCTGAGAGAGGGTTTGCCCTTCTTTTCAGGTTTACCTGCATTTCCATTCAGTTATACATCGACATGGATGGCAAATTGGGCCTTTAAGGTTGATCTTGATTCCATATCTCCTATGGATGCGGTAAAAAAGATGCAAGACAAGCCAGTTATGCTCATTCATGGTACTGGAGATCAGCAAATTAGTTATAAAAATACAGAAATTATTTACGATTCCTTAAAAGATAACCCAAAAGCAGAAGTATGGTACCCGCAAAATACGGAGCACATCGATGCCATCAACCATTACCCCACTGAATATTTCAAAAGAGTAGATCGCTTTTTGGATGAGTATGTAGGAAAATAAATTCAGTCCAAGAGAGCCAACTAGCGCAGGAGCTTGTCCTGACGAAGTAAAAATACCCAATAATATCAAGCATTTTTAGCCTGTAGTGTAGAAAACCACTACAGGCTTTTATTTGCGCTTTAAATGAAAATACATAGCAAAATAGTTATTATTTAAGCGAAAAGGAGCAGTTGTTTTTATAAGATAGCCTTAGATAAGAATATTGGATGGGCAGAGGGGAATGCAATTTAAACACGCCTCTGAAAAGAAGCAAGTAATTGAATTATAAAAAGACCTAAAAAGGCCCTGTTAAGGGCCTCAAGCGGCTTCATATATCTCCTTATCCATTACCCCTTCTGCTTGTAAAACTCATGGTACAACTTCATCAGCGCGCGCTTTTCGATTCGTGACACGTACGAGCGCGAAATTCCCAGTTCTCGTGCAATTTCCCGCTGTGTTCGTTCTTCTCCTCCGGCTTCCAGGCCGAAGCGGCCGATCACCACTTCTTTTTCACGCTCATCTAAAATATCCAGGTTGCGATAGATTTTACTTTTCTCAATTTTGAGCTGTACTTTATCTACAATATCATCCGCCTCGGTGCCGAGGATATCAATCAAAGTAATCTCGTTGCCTTCCTTATCAGTCCCTATAGGATCGTGGAGAGATACGTCTTTGCGTGTTTTTTTTAGGGATCGTAAATGCATAAGAATTTCATTTTCTATACAACGGGCTGCAAATGTTGCCAGCTTGGTGCCTTTCCCAGTCTGAAAGCTTTCAATGGCCTTGATCAGTCCGATGGTACCGATGGATATAAGATCCTCCAAATCTTCGCCGGTGTTATCGAATTTTTTCACAATATGGGCCACCAGCCGTAGGTTATGTTCAATGAGTGTGTTACGGGAGTGTGCGTTGCCTTCGGCAAACAGCTTTAGGTGTCGAGCTTCCTCTTTCTCAGTCAATGGCTGCGGAAAGGCGTTGTTTTTCACGTAGGAAACGAGCAGCGTCAATTCCTTGATGAACAGAGCGATAGCGCTAAATAGTCCGGGCACGGATGACACCTCCTGAGGTAGTTGCGAACTTACCGGCCTTTGTTACTTACCGGGCTTGCGGTCTGTTTATTGTATGTAGGCAGGTGCCCATCCGTGCCTGTACTCCGAAAACTGCTCCGTAACAATTTGCCAGATACCTTTCTGGAGCAACCTCCGATACTAAATTCGAAACGTAGAGATCTCTTCGACACAAATCAACGCACTCCATATAGCCAGAGGGAAACCCGGGATAGCTTTACATTATTCATCACTTGGTTTCCTCCTTTTCTTTCAGCAGAGTATTAACTTCTTTCTAAATATGACAATGGGAGTGGGGAATAGACCATTGTATCTCCATCTTCATCTCGTTTTAAAACAATAGGAAACTCAGCACCATTACTTTCATCGCCTCAATTCAGAATCACATCTATTTTGTCGGTAAGCACATTAAATCCACCTATTACAAAATCATTATATTCTTGGGAAGCCGTGTACTTCTCAAATAATTTTCTTTTATATTCCTCAACAGTACTAAAACAAACTTCCCAATCCAAAGGGAATATGCCGTCTCCCAAATAATAAGTGTATATTTTCATATTCTATCCATTCCCATTCTCGCACCTCAATTAGTTATTTATATTCTAAACATGCAACTCCCCGCCCGCAAATGAGCTTGCTATTATGATGTTGGACCGCTTAAACACTAGTATGCATTCCATCATCAAGGAATATATTCATAGAGAGTTCCATATAAATGATATAAATCAACCTTTTCACCACATTCAAAATTAAACTTAAGGAGGAATTTCAACATGGCAAAATTCAGTCAAAATCCAGATAACTATACTTTTTCCGTAGATCCTGTTGTTATAGGAGAGGAAAATGTTTCAACCAACGGGGATTCTAAAAATACTTTTCCGAAAAATGTTTTAGTCGATAATAATCTCTATTGGGAGAGCAGTTTAAGCGGTAAAGGTGGAGAAATCATCTTCAAATTAGATACAGGTAAGACGATCAATGATATTCTTTTAGCTCAGCCATCTTCTCGAGCTTTTATACTTTCATTTTCTTTTCACGGCTCTAATGACGGAGAAAATTGGTTTAGGTTAGGTGAAGTCGAAACTTTGCCAACCACTGCAAAAACAACTTATCAATTTAGTAATGAGATTCCTTTTTCATATTATAAAATAACTGTACTTTCATCCGGCTTGAGTAGTACAACCTCCTATTATGGTATACGATATATTCAGCTTAAAACCGCACTCATTAATGGCGTTCCTGCCTACAGAGCATCCAATATAAACCCCGCTATTGCAGAATAAGTTAGTACACACAAAAAAGGGGCTGGCCAATGCCGCCCCTTGATTTATTCTATTTCATTTGAAGCATGTTATAAATCATCTCTGCCGCTTCCGCACGTGTGACCTCCTGCTTGGCACGGAAGCTACCATCTGGATATCCTTGTACTAAATTAATCTCGGTTAGGCCAAGTACATCCTTTCTGGCCCACTCTACAATTTGAGAGGAATCTGAGTATGCACTGCTTTCTTGCTGTGGTGTAGCCTTAATAATGTTATTCACCATTTTAGCCGCTTGCTCACGGTTAATGACCCGATCTGGGCCAAATTCTCTACTACTAAACCCGCGAGCGACCTGATCTTTAATCGCCGTTTTGAGCAGATCAACGTACCACGCCGATGGACTGATATCCTCGAAGCCTAAAGTCACATCCGTTTCAAGTGGTAATTTCAAGGAACGGACAAGCATCGAAGTAAACTCCATACGCGTCACAGGTCTGTTCGGCTCAAATAGCATGTGAGTTGTTCCCTTTACTACACCCAAATCGGCAAGCACATTTATTTTTTCTTTATTAAATACCCGTTCAATGTCGCTAAAATGATTTGGCTTCTTCTCAACGGTTGAATGTTGAATATACTCTGTTTCTAACGATTCCTTTACAACAGGCTGAATCGGTTTTACACTCTCCGCCCCTCCTGCTCCACCACCTGCGTCCGCAGTATTACCCGTTGTTTTTCCATTCGCTTGTTTTGCCTCTGTGCGTTTTCCTTGACTATTTTCTGCCCATAGTTGAACTTTATACAATCGCTTCTCTTTAAGTTGTCTCCAGATATAGCTTCGATCCTTACCACGATATAGCTCTGTTCCTCCTTCACTAGCGAGAACGAAAATATCATTTTTATGTTCTGACTCCCAATGGATGATAAACTCACTATTCGTTGTTTCCGTCTTCAAAAACGCAAACGCTGGAGACGGCAGCGTCTCGACCTGATCTTCTGTCTGCTTACCTTCACCACTTGTGTTCAATGGCTTGACGGTAATACGATACAATGTAGAACTATCTAATCCATCTACTTTAAATTCATGGGAGGTCGTATGACCGATAAGCCCCCCGTTTTGGTAGACATTGTAAGCATCTGCACCCGGAGCTTCTTTCCACGTAACAAGCAAATCGGTATCCGTTACGCTTTTCATAACCAATCTACTATCCGGTATTTGACCTGGCAACGTACGATGCGTAAAGGGAGCTAGATTACCTCTCCCCGTTGTATTCATGGCCTGTATACCAAACGAGTAAATTACACCAGGCTGGATATTTGAAAGCTTAATATGGGCATCTCTGGTGTCAAAAACTTCCCCCG
Organism: Paenibacillus sp. FSL H8-0168; assembly: GCF_038592955.1. Classification (NCBI taxonomy): domain Bacteria; kingdom Bacillati; phylum Bacillota; class Bacilli; order Caryophanales; family Paenibacillaceae; genus Paenibacillus; species Paenibacillus sp. FSL H8-0168. The sequence continues at coordinate 3,981,495 of NZ_CP151948.1, forward strand.
TATCTCTGCGGATTACAGTGTATTGAAAAGCGCTCTTGATTTCATCCCAGCTCAGCAAAATCTGGCCATCCTCAAGTTCTGTAACATTAACATTTTGTGCTTGAGGAGGAAGTGTCAGCAGCTTACCCAACGCTGGCTGGCTGAAACCACTACTGTTCCCACTGCTCACTTGAAAATCATAGTTTTTCCCACCTGTTAAACCAGATACAACTACATGTGGTTCCGTACTATAATAATCTTGACCGTCGATCGTTACCTTATATTGAGTTGCCCCATCAACCGGGGCCCATATCAATGTGGCATCGTGCTCACGAACATCTTCAGCTGCAAGTTGCACAGCCGAATCAGGTAGTGTTAATGCGTTGATAGATGTATCTTTACCTGTACCACTTCGATTGTAGGCTCGTATTTTAATATTGGCAGATCTACCCGCAGGCAAGCCCTCAAAAGTATAAGAATGGATACCACGCGCAACCCGCACCTTCGGTTCATCGTTAACATTCAAGATGTATCCTTCAGCCCCCTGCACATCCTGCCACGCAACACCGATAGCATACACATCCTTCGTCACACTCGATATTGTAGTTACTCGATCAGGTAAAGTGATGACTCCCAGATGAGCATAGTCTCCGAATCCTGTTGCATTTGCAGCGGAAACGTTATAACCATACTCTGTTCCCGCCTGAAGATCACTATCGGTGAATTCTGTATACACATCGTTATAAACCGATACTTTGTCACGTTCTAGGGCGTAGTAGGTGGCAGTGATTACAGAATTCCACTTCAAGTCGATTCCATCTTCTCTTACAGTTACATTCCGGAATCCGTTCGGGCTGTCTGGTAGACTTAGAAAAGATACATGCTTTTCTGTACCCTCTCCAGTGTCATTAATAGCTGATACAGAAACATCGTAATATTTACCAGGCTTCATTCCCGTAATTGGATTATACACATCCTGTGTAACCGTATCCTTAAATATGATTTCTCCCGTACTTACGTCTGCTGCTGTAATGTTATATTTGTTAGCTGAGAAAACTGGCGTAAAATCAGCCATGATTTCTGTAGAATGACGAGAGACAGGTTGTAACTGGATATGATCAGGAGCATCAGGTAACGTTAATACATGGACTCGATTGGAATATGCATTGCCTCCTACATGGTTACTGGAACGCACTTCATATTCGTATTGCCGTCCTCCTTGTAGCCCCCTAACTGTAAAAGAATTTGTTGGATGCGTAACATCCCAAACCTCATTAGTTGTTAGATTTCGGACTGTATAAACGTAACCATCATCAAGGCCCGACGGGAGAGTCCACTGCAAATCAGCTTCCGTATTTCGTACGGATGTCGCAGAGAGCACAACCGGTTGGGGCTGCTTTTGAATGCACAGAGCACTGCTAACTGTTTCATAAATATTACCCACCCTGTCTTTGACCTTGGCATGAACATACCATTCACCTTCATTTGAAAGATCCATCTGGAGTGTTGTATCGGCTGCAGTATCCCAGTTTTCAGGTGAATCAGGGCTGTTCGTGATTTTATACTGCATTGTCGACGACTCAATCCCCGAATGCTGATCGGCATATCGTATCCTCACATGAATAGGGGTATCTTTCCATTCACGCGAATCCGGCGTCAGTTGGATCGTCGGTGGTTCCAAATCAATATAAGACATTACGGATACTGGATCACTTCGATTCCCAGCTGCATCTACAGCTTGGGCAGTCACTTTTATGATACCCGAATCCTTTAATATTCCCAACGAACCAGGCACATAGGTGCCAGAACCCAATTGATATTCATAATGTACTGCTGTAGTATCCGTCGCACCCGATAGAGCAAACTCCACTGGCTTATTGGTATATCGAGTAGGTGTCGTCACCTCGGAAAACGTAACTTTTGGAGGCGTTGGCTTGGTTCGATCAATCATAACCGATTGAGTCACGATTGGACTAGACACGTCGAGATTATTGATCGTCCGTGCTGCTAATTCGTAAGTCCCTTCTGCGTTTAATGTAAAAGTGCCATTGTATGTCCGCCACTCCCCTAATGGACCCAAGCGATACTGTGTCATCTTAATTCCATTTGTAGAGTCACTTCCTGAATCAATAGCTATATTTACATGACGGATCGTTGGCCCTTTCTCGCTAGCCCGAATGGCAGGAGCAGTTGGTCCCTTTTTATCAATCGTGATTTCTTTGCTTACTTCTTGGCTCACATTACCTACGCTGTCAATGGAGCGTGCATAAACCGTGCTTTTACCATCTTTATTCACATGAAACACTCCATCGTAGTCCTGCCAATCTTGATTCACAACGCCCGTCAAACGAAATTGAGTATGGGCTAGTCCAGAATAATCGTCTGTTCCCGGTTGTAATGAAATGGTATAGTCATTACTGTTTCCCGTTGCGTTTAGGATGGGTGGAGTGGGTGGCATCTTGTCTATTCGGACATTCCCGGAAGAAAGACCACTATACTGGTTATTTACGTCCACCGTTCGGGCATAGATCGTATTTACACCATGGTCATAGACAGTGAAAGGCCCGGTGTATTGCTGAAATGCTCCTCCATTCAGGCTATATTCATAGTATTTTAGTCCTTCAGGAGCCACGTCTCCATTTATCCACACGGTTACGGGTTCTTTGGTCCATCCTGTGATCGCTTGTCCCTCTGTGCCTGCATGAATCTGCGGTGGTTTAGGCATTAAGTCCGATTTGGGAATAACACGGATTCCAAACTTGGATACTTCATTGCTTGTCTGTTGGTTAGTTCCCATCGCTCTGAAATATCGAACATCCCTTAATGTAATAGAGTCGGTGATATCTAACCATTTTCCCTGATAATATCTATCCGCATAGAATTTCGTTACATTAGTCCATGTATATAAGTTTGTTCCATTAGGCCTCCAACTGTCGCCTGCTGCGTTATTAGATGCATATATATCAGTATGATAAGACCCTTCAATGTAAACAAAAATCCTGTAATCCGAAGTCTTAATGGATCTTCCAATATCAATAAAACGATTTGTCGGCTGCGTAATACCATCACATTTATACCCGGCCGAACCCATGCCAGTATATACTTCCGTTGCTCCTACCCCATTTCCTGACCAAGAACCCCAACTATCGCCTCCACCCGGCAAATTGTTTTGGCAAAAAGGGCCCCCCATGATCTCCTGAGCAGCAGCTGATACCCTTTCCGGAAATATGGGAATCATCGTTAATAGTAGGAATACAGCCAAAAATCCATATACCCACTTCCTTACCTTTCGCTTATTTTTTCGATACATACACTTCTCCTTACTTTATTTTATTTTCAAAGAGTTTTACAAACTCGCTTCGGGTAAATAGAAAAAGCACCTCAAACGAAGGCGTTAATGCCTAGGTTTGAGGTGCTTCCTCTATATCACGAGTATGTTTTGAAGCTATTATACTTCGTTCCAAGCAGGATGTAAACAGAACTGACAAATTATTTGAAGATATTAATGAATCTGAACGCCCAAGTTCCGAAAAAATCCTCGCATATTCTGCATGTAAGAATCCTGAGTAGCGGAAGATTCCTTAAGAAGATTTTGCATACTGTTCATAAAAGCAGAAGCTGATGTCGTATCCGCTTTGTCAAACCGATTGTTTAGCGGTGTGTTATTGAGCAACTCTGCGTTCTGTCCCGTACGTTCCTTGTATTTCTCAATCCAATCGGGATGTTGAGGAACCTTTTGCGCAAAATTTAACAGTTGGCTCAGCCCATTTCCTCCACCTTTAATATCATTCATGTACGCAGTATATTTTTGAGGATCAACCTGCTTCATCACTTCCGACAGCTTGACATAATCCTCAGGAGCACCTGACGGACGATCTATTGGAGTCGTGTAGCTAATATCTCCGGTCTCTGGATCAGTGGATCGTGTCAAAGCAATACTAGCAATCTGGTTCATGGTTTCCAGAAACTCTTTGGCCTTGTCGCCTTCCATGTAATGATCGGCAATATACTTGGATTGAGTAACTCCCATCTCCAGCAGCACAGCTCGTTGACTCTCATCCGTTACTGTTCCGTCGACGATAAAATTAGATTCAATCATACTGTACACTGCATTAGACACTTCTTCTGGCTGACCTTCCAAAACCCGGTTTAATGAATCATTGATCTGTGTTGTACCGAAATACTTGGCAGCCTGTGATACAATAGCTCCTTCCGCCAACTGTCTACCGGCTTCACTAATCTCCACGGAGTCTTGAACTACCACTCTGGAGACCTGTTCTTCATGAAGCTGGGGTGGTGGAGCTTGCTTGCTTGTCGGATTGATCCGTAAGCTACTTGCATTAAGAATCGCTTGTTGTGCTCTAAGAGGTCCAAAATTCATTCTATTTCCTCCTGTCATGTTTGTAACAGGCAATCTAAGGCGTATGTATAGTGTAATGTGACCCTGTTTCTATATATATCGGACAAAGCATATATGGAATGAACATATGCTTTGTCCTAAAATTGAACAAATATTGAAACGAACTACTTTTGTTTCAGATATAAAATATTCAAGCAACAAGTTACCTTAAGTGTTAGCTTAATAACCCGTCCATCAGCCGCCATAAATACTATAGGCAAAGTGATATACAATATCTGTGTCTATAATCGAAGTACCTGACACCTGAACGGCTACCCCTGATAGATCATAGTAGTGTGTAAAACTGATGGCTCCAGACAGGTATTCCGCTATACTTCCAGTGGAAGATGGCAGGGAAAGAGTCACACTAAAGGCTCCATTCTGGTCCGTATAAGCTGTGCCTGTACGAGTACGATTTCCGCTGCTTTCAGTCCAGTTCTGATTCAACCAAGTCACATCAACAGGCGCATTTGCCACTGGATAACCATCAGTTGTCTTAACTACCCCCTTCACGGTAAGGTTGCTGCGTTGATTAACCCGATAATGACGACCATATGAGTAGTTCGGATAATCATTAGGACCATTAACAGAATCATAGCCGGTAATTTCAATTTTGCCAGCCCGAAGCACTGGCTTCAGTGTAAGTGTGTATAAATGATTGGGTGAATACTGATTGGTTGTGTACACTCGCACATAGTAGGTTCCTGTATTTAAGCTGACATTATGGTTCGTTTGCGGCAAAAGCGCCATTTGGTTTCCTGTAAGAGCTCCGTAGACTTCCGCTTTGTAGCCATAACCGTCCGAAACACTATCAAGCTTTACGTTCAAAGCATCATAATTGCGGCTGGCAGGGATCGTAACTTGGTACCAGTCATTATCAATGCCTGAATGAATGGAGCGTGAATTAAGCGATGAACCGCCCGTACTAAAGGTAAAGTTATAGGCATGGAAAGCACTCTCATCTGGTTCATATGCATCGTAGCTGGAGCTTGTATCGACCGTTAGATAGAAAGGATCATTGATGCTGGAACCCTTTTTGGCATGAACAGCAATCGCATATGCCTTTTCATATCCGGTAGCGTTACGGGTTCCTACGTTCTCAGGAAGTGAGGCAGCCCCCTGTTCATAATTGTTAAAATAAGTACCATAGGTGGATGCGTCAATGGCATTAGGATTAATGTCACCTGTCGTCATATCAAACTCATATAAGTATAAGTCATAGTCAAGCTGGGCTGAAAATGGACCATCCAACTGGGACTGCAACAATTCACCAGGCTGCAAATAGATCGGATATAAAAATTGTGTGCCTCCCTCTTGCGTAATCGTACCGGAATACGTAGCAGAGGAAACTGTGGCTGATGCAGCCATTGGGTTTGCTTTCAGCGAAGAAATGGGTTCCCTTTTCAATGATGTTGTCTCTGGTGTCTTGAAGTTGAGATTTTCTTGCATGACATAAACCGAAGACGTAACGTTGTCTGGCTTGTCTGCTCGCGTTAAACGCTTAATCACGTCTTCATTTCCAGTTGTTAGCTGAATATCGGATTCCACTTTAATCGCTTGATCCGATGTAGCCTCCGTACTTTCACTCGCATTCGCAGTCATTCCGAAAGCAAACAGGAGCATCATGCTTAACATCACTGCAATAGCCTTTTTGAACCTCTTCATACTGAAATCCCCTCTCAAATGGTTTAAGGAATTCCCGCTATCCCCGGATAAACCAGGGCGATTTCTAGGCTGTATGGCTCTATCATAATACATTATTGGTTCAAATGGAATATACTTCTTAAAACATTCTTATTTGTAATTCCATGTGAATAGGTTTAGGTTAATCAACTTAATTTTGACACTATTTTACCATAAAAATCCTACCATTCTCTTATTTATACGATATAATCAAATAATATGGATAGTTCTTTAAGACTATTAAATAAATCGAATTACCCATAACATACATAAAAAAGGGGAATACAGATGAAAAAACTTAGCGTGTTTATGTTAGTATTATGTTGCTTCTCCATTTTGGCAGCCTGCTCTACCGATCCGATAAAAAAAGATTTAATCACGTATGTAAATGATGGAATGCTTCCTTTGGCACAAGATGAAAAAGCAGTTACTGATAAGTATGAAGCTGTGACTGGAGATAACTTTACAGATGATGTTACACTATATAATGCTTTAAAAGACGATATCATCCCGGAATACACCAAATTTGTTGATAAGTTAGAAGCTGTAAAGACGGAAACTCCTGAGGTAAGAGCCGTCCACGAAACCTACATCAAGGCCGCTAGTACTCAAAAGGAAGCCTTCATTAAGATGCTCGATGCATTGGATAAACAGGATCTGAACTTAATCAATGAAAGTAACACTAAGCTCAGCGAAGGTAGAAAGCTATTCAGAGATTTTGGTGAACAGGTCAACACACTTGCCAAAGAGCATGATGTGGAGATGAATAAGAAATAAATATTAAAACTCCCTTGATGGGAGTTTTTTTATATACTTATGAATATTCGAAGCAAATTACCGCTTTACTTAATTCTTGGTCGTAAAATAAATAGACGGTATCCGCCCCACATGCTTGAAAATAATATCCGGTAATGGAACCGATATAGGTAAAAGTCTCACCATTGGGACGCTTAGGCACATGAAGCAAATTGGTTTGCTCGAACTGTAGCATCTCTTCCAGAGATTCGTCATATTCCTTCATGTAACTTTGAGCCTTGTCAGACTGAAAAGCGATATCCTCCAAAATACCGTTAACTTCTGGGAAACTCAGTCCCCAACCACTGGATTGCTTTTCCTCAAAATCACGGGTGAGCTCTTCCACAGTCTTTTTGGCCTCCCCAAAGGAGGAATATGGATAAATTTTATTGTTTTCCAGGAAAAATGCTTTGCGAGCTTGGTAGTCTTGTTCATTAGCCATGTACACCTGTTCCAGTCCGTCCAACGCCATGACTTCTCTCTTCATACGTAGGTACGCTTTATCCCCGGTAGACTTTAGCGCTTCATAGGTAGCTTCCAATTGCTCTTTCTGATGAAGACTAAAATAATTCCAGTCTGTTTCGAATTTGTATTTGCCGTCAATTACATCGAAACCCAGCATATCTTCCTTGGTATATGAGGTATGAAATTGCTGAGTATTTTCACCCACACAGCCTTCGTATATTTCTTTTACGGAAACAAAATGCAGCCACTCGTCCTGCTCCGGGAATAAAAACTGAAGATTAATCGAGCAAATCGGCAGAAAGTGCTTGCGATGATGTTCAAGATTGCTGGCAAATACGTCCTCGTATGCTGGAAAACGTTTGATGAATCTCTCAGGTATGTTCATGGTACTCCCCCTATATTGTATGGTTTTCCGGCAGCCTTCTGATCTGAAACGTTCCTTCAATGGAAATCACACTATAGAGTTCATCAAATCCTTCTTCGTAGCTTGGGACCTCTAGTTTACTCATTACACTTTTAATACCGATCTCAGGAATATACTCTTTGCCTGTACGCTGCCCATTACGCTTAATAGATTCTGCAAAATCGGGCTCAAAATAGTAGCCAATAATTTTAAATCCCTTATTTTTACAAGCATCTATATATTTCTTCCGTTCTATAACAGTGGCATTTGTATTGTCTACAACAAAGCGCTGCATGGTTTCGATGGAGGCTTGTAGATAAATATTTTCCCTATTCCGTGTTTTAAGCATATCAAGGTTTATTCGCATATGTGTTTTGAAGAAATATTCTATATAAAATGTCGACTTGCCCGAAGCCTGAATTCCTATAAAAATGACACACTCCAAATCTACACACCCTTGTCCAAGTATACATATTGGTTAATATAATCTCTATTTTGTGAAAAAATCGGTGTCTCATGATCAACATCCCACTTGCTTCTGACGGCTTCGCCTTTGTTGTACTGCTGCTTAGTAATGCAAATTCCCCGCTTTTGCCAGACCGGAAGATCGTTCCAGTTTAGCTCTTTTTCCACAAAAAGCTTGTCTTGTAGCTGATTTCCGTTCAATCCTTCTAGTTCTGAATGCCTGAAATGGGCTTGAGCTACCATAGAAATGCTATTTTTAGTAGCATCTTGTTGTCTCCATAGAAAGTAGTTTGTAACCTCATCCTGGGGCAAAACCCATGCTCTCGCATCAAAAGTGGCTAAAGGCTGACATGGGTAAACCTTTTGGATTTCCTCATTAAATTTGGCTGTAGCCAGCGAGGCAGATATGGACACCATCTTTTGAAGATTATTTTCAAACCAGGATTGCGTCGTTAATTTATCATCATTCGTAAGAAGCAGTGAGATTTCATCGCTCTGTTGATACACCAATTTACATCCCATAATGTTATAGGCCAAATATTTACACGTCTCCCATAATGCAAAAATTAGTTTCTCATCAAAAGGCTTCGTCATCCCCCGTGTAAAGGTATGAAAATGCGCACCATCAATTCTGATGATTACGGGTAAACGGCGTGGTAGGCTTAATCTATAGGCATTTTCATATTCCTTCATCCTATTTCCAAAATCATTTTTTTTCATAAACTATGTAGGTTCCTTTCCTGATCCGTGATTTACGTACGCAGTAAAACAATGTATATCTTTCCCAATAGACGCTATAAGAATTGTAACAAATTGACTTATACATCGCTAGGAATTAAGCAAGACAAAAAAACTTAGCAGATGGACTTGCAGAGTCTTTCATTTTTTCTTGGTATCTATTCCCCAAATGTTAGGCTATAATAATTTCAGTTTTACTTTATTCCGATATGAAAAGGACGATATATATGAGCCAAAATCCATCTTCCATTCCGCGTCCGTTAGTCAGGGCTAATCAATGGGTAATTGTTTTATCTGTAGTTTTCACTTGGATCACAGGGGGATATGGGGTGCTAGTTATTCCTCTTATCGCGGGGTTGCTCGGCGTCCTTTTTAACTTCAATCCGGTAATGCGGATAGCCAAGCTTTTCTTGAAGAAAAGCCCCTCCTCGTATATGCAGGAGGACCGAGAGCAGCAAAGGTTTAATCAGCTTCTTGCCGTCTTTTTTCTGTTGGTCGCTTGGGTAGGATTTATGCTCCAGTGGAGTATTGTCGCTTATGTATTCTCGGCCATGGTCCTGGTGGCGGCCTTGGTGGCTATCCTTGGTTTTTGCATAGGATGTTTTGTTCTCTACCAATGGTCCCAATATCAATATCGAAGAAGAAAAAACGTGTAAACAGAAAAAACTCTCTATTCATTCCATTTCAATTAGGACATCGTTAATTAAATCGAGGGTGTAGCCGAACTCTCCAACAATATGGATGCTATATCGGTTCCGCGTTCTTTTTATTTTGCGGTAATATTATCTTCAAATACAAAAACGGAGATGGCTATATCTTCCTCCACTTTAATATCTGAAAAGAGGTGCAGCAGCCGGGAACCCATGTAATCTTCCAGTTCTTTATTGAAGTGTGTGGGATATATTTTTTGAACCATTTTGGTTCGAGCTGCATGTACCATCTCTTTACCGGATTCTTCTTGTGCCAGAAACTTTTCGGATGGGGTTAAATTTCCATACAGCATTGTGATGGCCATATTATCTACAAAGGTTGTATGTATGCGCTCCGGGCCTTTCCCAAACAGCTCTTTACGTACTTTTCGAATAATTTCGTTAAAACCCGTTTCCCTTCTCATATCGCACCGCTCTCCTAAAATCTACTAAAATCCCTATTACTATATCCATCATAACCGATTCCTCTCCTATAAAACAGAGACTAGCGAAAGTGATTTTTGGAACATGATTTTATCTAAAATTATAAGCGTTCATTAATTTTGAGTAACATTTCCTCTAAAATTTTCTTCTCCTCTTCAGTCAGGGCTTGAACAATTTCGTCCTCCACCTTTTGAAAAGAGTCGCTAAAAGCTTCAATCAATTCAATGGCTTTTGGTAAAACATAAATATTTTTTTGCCGCTCATTATTGGCCGGGATTTTGCGCTCGATGAATCCTTTTTGCTCAAGACCTTGAAGTATGCTTGTAATGCTGGCTCCGCGCAGATGAAACCGATCGGCCAGATCCTTCTGAATTAAATTATTTTCTTGATTCTCGTAGATATATCTAATCATTTTTCCTTGTTGAGCATTTAATCCCAACTCTTTTATGCTCTCGTCCGCTCTTTTCTTTAACTTAAGACCAATAATCTGAAACAAATCCAGATAAACCGTATCCTTTTGGGTTTTCATAATCGTACCTCCTCAAATTATTAGAAGTCTAATTGTCAGTAAATAAACTATATAAATCTCTAAACTGTTTGTCAAACGAAAATTAGTTTATTGACAGTTATAAAGCTAATAGTTAGAATTCTAAGTGTTTAAAACTGACCACTAAGGAGGAACGACATGAAGAATGTAACTCAAAGCAGCTCTACAGTAGAAAAAGTTACAGCGATTACGAATGTACGTATTTTCGATGGAGAAAAAGTTATTGAGCCCAGAAATGTTGTCATCCATGGGGAAACCATTATTTCGGTAGGCGGAGACCTTCCGACGCATGCAACGATCATCGATGGGGAAAATGCGACATTATTGCCTGGCCTGATTGATGCGCATGTCCACACTTCAATCGGTGGGTTACGAGATGCTTTAAAATTCGGCGTCACGACAGAACTCGAAATGAACGGCAGTTTTACAGAAAGAGGGCGCAAGATCCAGTTGAAAAACGTGAATGACGTCGCCGAAGTCCGTTCCGCCGGCACAGCGATCACTGCTCCAGGTGGTCATCCGGATGAATTATTGCAGGATGAGGATGAAATTCCTGAGTTCGTATTAAAGGAATTGGAGAAGTTACCCAAGGAAGACCGGGAAGCTATGCTAGCCGCCTACGCTCACGATCACGAAAAAGTGCCCCAAGTGACGACAGTGGAAGAAGCGATCAAACATGTGCATACCCAAGTGGAGAGTGGCGCCGACTTTATTAAAATCATGATTGAAGAAGGGACGGTCTTGGGTGCCCCTGGACTGCCTATTTTAAGCGACGAGATTTTAAAAGCAGCCGTGGCAGAAGCCCATAAGCTCGATAAAATAGTCATAGCTCACGTCTTGACGGCTCACTCTTCGCAAACCGCCATCGATATGGGAGTCGACGGATTGGGTCACTTATTTCTCGACAGGCCCGAATACACATCTGAGTTGGTGAAATCCATAGCGGATTCAGACGCATTTGTTATACCGTGCTTGGTATTGAACTCATCCATTCTGGGGAATCCGGCATCAGAATTGGCGAATGATCCACGTGTTTATTCCAAATTAAGTCCGGAATGGATCGATATTTTGAACTCAAGCTTCCATACTTTCCCGCAAGGCATTTTGGAGAATAGCTTTAAAAATGTGATGGATCTTCACCGTGCCGGTGTGGATATTCTGGTCGGGACGGATGTCGCCCCCGTTCCTGTTCCCAATCTTGGCGGCCTCGCTCATGGAGCCAGCGTTCATCATGAAATGCAATTACTGGTTGAGGCCGGATTTACTCCCATAGAAGCGCTTCAGTCGGCTACCGCGAAACCGGCCCGTTGCTTTGGGCTTAACGATCGCGGCTGTATTGCCGAAGGTTCGCTTGCTGATCTTATACTAGTAAACGGTGATCCGACAACCAACATCTCGGATACTTTGTCGATCAAATCCGTATGGTTAAAAGGTGTGCAACAACTATGTTAATCGGAGCCTATCGAACAGGAACAACTTTCTAATCTCATTTGTATGACTTCCATTTTTACTTTCCGAGGATAGCTTAATCTTGTTGCCAACGCAAAAACACCTTCAAGGTTATCCCCATATCTTACGACATGGGGTTTCACTTTGAAGGTGTTTTAATTGCAAGGAACATTGTAAAAATGTACAAACAGTGACCCCAAATACTTTCGCCATGCACTGTTTGTCATAAAATATAGGACTTACTCGTAAGCACCGATGTTCACAGCGGCTCCCTGTACTCTTGGCTTCCCGTCGATATCCAGTGTTCCAATGATGGCACGTTCCGTGTTCCCGGCATCGATCGCAGGTGACGAAGACTGCAAATGGAAGTCGCTGTTCGCGGCATTCACGAATTTAGGATCGGCAAATAGAGAATGCGTATCGTTGCCGGTCCCCGATTTGTACGTGGAGAAACCTGTATATTCTTTATTTCTCCAGATCCAGTTGGCTTCCGAGCTGCCGCTCGGAGCAAAATATAAATTATAATCCACAACATTGCCGGAATTTTTGGTGTATCCATTGGAGATCAGCATATCCGTGGAGCTGGCCACGAAAATATTGTTTTTGATCACGTTGTTTCGCGTATCATATTGAACCAAAAGCTGACCGCTTCCGTCGTCAAACGTATCGTTCTTGTATAGTGTATTGTTCACGATCTTGCAGTTTACCGTGGAGCCACGCTCCTCATTGTAACCGCCCATGGCAATGCCGGTCAGTCGGTTGTTATATATCACGTTGCTGCGGACCGTAATATTACTGGTTGCTTTACCGGCGTGCTCAGAGGCAATTTCGACGCCGATATCGTTGTTGTAGCTGTAGTTCTGCTCAATAATGCTGTCCTTGCCTCCATCTACATAAATGCCGCCTGCCGAGTTGTCATCGCTCTTGTAAGATGGGTTATTTTGAACTGAATTATTATACACCCGATTGCCCTTCACCAACCCGTTCCGCGCCTGATCGTAAGCGGTATTCGGCGCAGTTCCCTCAAAGCCGATCAAATCAATCCCGATGTTGTCATTATCGTGAATGAGGTTGTTGGTCGCCACAAAGCCATCCACGTTGCCGTTTAAAACGAGCGATTCGCTGGAGCCCAGCACGAGATTGTACAGCTCATTGCCGCTGATCGTAAGGTCGTGAATCGAAGCCGGAGCTTTCGTGCCGTAAACAGCGATACCATGAGCATCCCGACCCAGCCGATCTTTGCCGGTCGGGGTGACCGTGTTTTTGATGTCATGGATTTTGTTGTTGGACAGATTAATGAAGCCGCCCGAACCGTGGACATAAATTCCTACAGGCACCACGTTCTTGGAAGCAGTGGTAAAATTGCGGATTTCAAACCCCTGAACAGTAACGTAATTGACATCGGACAGTTCGATCAGCCCTTCGTTCCCGCTGACCGAAAGTCCGCTGCCATCAATAATGGCGGTCTCTGTCCCATAGTTGGTGAACACAATGGGACCCTGCGAAGCGGAGCCAGAGCGGGTAATCTTTAATTTCTGCTTGTACACGCCGCCTCGGACGTAAACCGTGCTGCCCGCAGGAGCCACGTCGGCCGCGTGCTGCAACGTCTTCCACGGCGCGTCGCTCGTTCCTGCGTTGGAGTCGCTGCCGCTCGTGGCCACATAATATTCTGTACCGGCCGCGGAAGCGGCGGGAGGTTGCACATTTCCGGCCACCAGACCAAGTCCGAAAGCCATGGCTAAGCCTACCAGAAACATTTGCCCGAATTTCTTCATGTTCCTCATCCCCCTTTGTTTTCCTTGTAAATTGTACCATAATTCCACTAAATCTGTTCTATGGCATCGGCCATTAGTGCAACCTGATCCGCGATATCAAGGACCGGGAGGTCACCGTAATCGCTGTCGAAAGAAACAAGAAACCCTGCGTTTTAGTAATCGCAGGGTTTCTTGGTGATCTAAGCTGCTCTATAACGTTGCCGTAGCTGCCCTATCGGCAGACTGTGCATGTTCTTACTCCAGACGGACTACTCCTTTACCAGTCGATTAGAAAGCATCAACATGATAAAAGAGAATAAAATGATGACGGCTACCCAGCTCCAGGAGAGTGTCATATTTCCGACCTCGGACGCAGTGTAAATTGCTGTAGGCAGAGTTTGGGTCTGTTCAGGAATATTACCTGCAAGCATCAACGTAGCGCCAAATTCCCCTAACCCTCGGGCAAATCCGAGAATATATCCTGAAATGAGCGGTCGATAGGCAAGGGGCATCGTAATGTGGCGAAACACTTGCCATTCGTTGGCACCTTGCGCACGTGCAGCCTGCTCTACCTCCGGGTCTACAGCTTCAAATCCTGCTTTAATCGTACGGTAAGCCAGTGGAAAAGCAACAACTACGGCCGCCACCACTGCAGCTCCCCACGTAAATACAATCGTCTGCTCGAACAGGCTTTCGAAGGCTGTGCCGATCCAGCTTTTCCTTCCCAGCAAGATGAGCAAAATAAAGCCGACAACAGTGGGAGGCAAAACGAGCGGAAGAAGTAGGACGGTCTCGATCACGCTGGTTCCCCTCCGCGGCGTGCAGTTCGCCATCATTCGCGCTACCACAGTAGCTAATAAAAAGACGATGATGCTGGCGACGACAGCGACTTTAACAGATACGATAACCGGAGGAAGAAAAGCTGACCAATCCAACGGGACCCCCTCCTTTAGCTGTGAATTCTATTTTCCCGTCATTTCTGTAGGGGCTGAAAATCCATCTTTACTGAACACACTCATTGCTTCATCTGTCCGTAGAAAATCAAGAAACTCGCCTGCTTCCTGGCTATGTTTGGTTGCTTTTACAATGCCTTCAGGATACAGGATGGGTGCATGCAATTCCTCGGGCACTTCCAGTGCTATGACCGTTTTATCGGATGATTTGGCATCCGTTAGATAGACGAGTCCTGCATCGGCGTTGCCTGTTTCAACATAATTTAATACCTGTCTTACGTCCTTGGCGAATACCATCTTAGGTTCCAGCTTGTCCCATAGTCCAGCCTTCGTTAACGATTCTTTGGAATACTGTCCGGCGGGAACGGTAGTAGGCTCCCCAACAGCCACTTTCAGGAAAGAAGGACCCATCAGGTCATTGAGCGTAATGCTTTTGTTATCTGTGCTTTTCGCCTTATCTTGCGGAATAACCACAACCAGTTTATTTTGAAGCAGCACGTTATCCTTTTCCACCAATGAAGCATCGGTTAATGCCTTCATTTGCTTCATGCCTGCCGAAATAAATACGTCAGCGGGTGCGCCTTGCTCAATTTGTTTTTGTAATGTACCGGATGAAGCGTAGTTAAAGGTAAGTTTGATATCTGGGTGCTGTTTCTCATACTGGCCTTTGAGCGTATTCAGACTATCTTGAAGACTTGCAGCGGCAGATACAACTAGTTCTGTCTTGGGTGCGGACTGTGCCGATTGTACAGCAGCCGGAGACGAGCAGCCCGCCAGAACCCATGCCAACAATCCAACGAACGTGAATATGTACCCAAATTTCTTTTTCAACTTGTTTTTCCCCTATCCTATAAATTCCAAAATGAGATGACGAAATGTGATAGCGAAAATAAGGAAACATTGTACATCTCATAACGGGTCGAATCTATTGGGTCAACCCAAATATTTGTGATAAATCGATCTCGCCTCGGCGATGTCCTTCGTGCCATGAATTAAGACGCGTCCATCCTGAAAAAGAACGATTCGATGCGTTCCGATAACAACGGATACCAGGTATGGATTATGCTCCACCTTGCCCCCCTGACGGGATAACAAACGTGCCGCTTCATTCAGATCACGTACAGTACCCGGGGCAGGGCGGATTTGAACCGTATCTCGTCCGCACAAGACAGCCGTTTTAGCCTGATGCTCCGATTGTAAAAAAGGATACACTGGGTGCTCACCACACGTTGGGCAATCGGCTTTCTTCATGGCGCTGATTTGAATCGCCTGATGCTGATTGTTCCACAGATCGAAAGAAATCAGCTTATTTTGCAAAGCCGAATCGTCCCCGGTGAGCAGCTTCAATGCTTCGGCGCTTTGATAAGCGGCCACCATCTGTACAGCCGGGCTAATCACACCGACCGTATCACAGGTCGCACCGCCAAGCGGTACGGTCCCGAGCAGGCAATGCAGGCACGGTGTCTGCCCTGGCACGATGGTAAAGGTTGTCCCATAGCTGCCCACACACGCTCCATAAATCCAGGGAATTCGGTGCTTGACCGCATAATCGTTCATAAGCAGACGTGTATCGAAATTATCGGTGGCATCTACGATAAGATCCACTCCTGCTGCGATATCGTCGATTTCCTCCAGCGAGACGTCCCGGACTAGCGCACGAATGTCCACGTCCGAATTGATTTGCTGCAATCGCTTCTGCGCGGCCACTGCCTTGGGGATCTGACCACGGGCATCCGCTTCGTCATAGAGCTGTTGGCGCTGCAAATTGCTCCAATCTACATAATCACGGTCTACCAACGTCAGCCGTCCGATGCCCGCTCGCACCAGCATGTCAGCATTGGCAGTGCCCAGTGCGCCGGCCCCCACCATCAGCACGTGCTTACTACGGATATTTTGCTGGCCTGTCGGTCCAATTTTCGAGAATAATTCCTGTCTAGAATAACGGGCATGAGACGTATGCGCATGTGCTTGTGCAGCAACTTCCATTTTCTGGATCTTGTCCATTTCTGACATCGTTGATTTACGCCCCCATACTTATCCATTGATAGCTACAAGTTGATTAGACAAGCTAAAAGTTCAAATGTCCTCGCCCTTATGCGAAAGCTTTGGAGTATTTTGAGGATTCCAGCCACCCAGCTGATGCCCCTTCCATTCTGAGCCATCCTCCCACACTTCCTTTTTCCAAATCGGTACGATTTGCTTTAACCGTTCAATGGCATGGCGGCTGGCTTCGTAGCAAGTATCGCGGTGTGCAGCAGAGACAGCAATCACCACACTCGTCTCTCCAATTCTTACTGTGCCAAGCCGATGTGTAATCGCAGTACGTGTAGAAGGCCAACGCTCTGCAATTTCGTCACCAATCTGCTTCATTGTGTTCATGGCCATCGGGACATACGCCTCATATTCAAGCAGCACCGTTCGTTGACCTTGCGTAAATTCCCGAGTCGTACCATTGAAGGTCAGCGAAGCGCCATGAGAAGGGTCGAGCACCTTTGAGGTTACTTCATCGGCATCAATCGGGTCGTACGTAATGGCAAATAAGCCACATTTTGAAACGACCGTCTCCATCCCGGGTGCTGACTGATGAAGAGCAATTGTATCTGATGGAAGCACAAGTTCATCTGGAGAAGCCAACTTTTTATGATGGGTAAAAAAAGAACCTGGCAGTTGTGAAGTCACTTCCGGGTACAGCTCATTCAGCCTTTTTCGAATGTCTGCAATGGTCACCGCTTCCTGTGAAAGTTCTACCGTGATCACATCACCAAGTTGCTCCGCCATACCTACGAATAGCTGAATACGGTATTGCATATGATCTGCCCCCTTGCACCTATTCTATCGAATTCATCTATTCTATTAATAGAATTTACCCTCCTGAAACCGGAGGAATAATCGCAATCTCATCATGGATACTTACGAGGTCCTCAGGAGAGGCGTAGGCTTGATTTCTGGCAACAAAAGAACCTTGCAACTGGGCTGCTGCTTCAGGGAAACATTCGGATAGCAAGTCTTTTAACGCGGCAACGCTCATCGTTTCTTGATCAGTAGGCACCGTGATTATAGGCCCTCCCATTTGTTCCGCAAGTCCGGCAAATACTTGAATATGATAGTTCATTTAACATACCCTCCTTTTCAGTACAGTGACTGTCCACCACATATGTACCAAGAAAAACCAACATGAATGAATACCCCGAAAGGTTTTATTCCATGCTGGTTAACTATGACGGTGTACAATGAGGATTTGTATATTATATTTTAGATTCAACCAGTTCATCAATCCGCTCGGTGTGCGTATATACATTCAGAGAATGACTGCGTATAAAGCCGACGGTTGTAATTCCCAGATCCTCAGCCAACTCAAGTGCAAGCTCTGTGGGAGCTGACTTGGACAACACAACTTCACAGCCAATCTTCGCAACCTTCAACAAAATTTCAGACGAAATGCGCCCGCTGAATACTATGATTTTGTCTTGTAATACAATATCATGTTTTAGGCAATGCCCATAGATTTTATCCAGCGCATTGTGTCGGCCGATATCTATTCTGGACAGGATCATCCCGTCTTTATCGCACAACGCTGCATTATGAACACCACCGGTCTCTTGGAACGTAAGTGCCGAGCTTTGCATTAAATTCATCAAGCGGAAACAATCGTCAAAAGACAGCGTAACATGGGTGTCATTCATTCTTTTTGCCACTTTGGCATCATTCATAAAATAAAAGCCCTGTCTGCTTTTTCCGCAGCAGGAGGTAATGTACCGTTTGGAATGAAAGTTTTGATAAAACTCATTCATTCGACGGGTTTTAATATGAACAAAACCTTCTTTTTCCTGAACCCAAATATCTTCAATATCATCGTACCGTTGAATGACGCCTTCAGAGGCCAAAAAACCTACTGCCATATCCTCCACATACTCTGGTGTACAAACCATGGTAGCAAATTCCTGCTGATTGATTTTGATGGTCACCGGATGCTCCGTCACCACAGTGTCTTCAAAACGCTTGATCTGACCGTCACGATAACGTAGAATCTCACGTTTTACCTCAGCTGGCTTTTCCATGTGCTCCACTCCCTTGTTTCTGACAGGCGGGCTCTTCGGCTCACCCGCCGATGTGTGACATTTCAATTTTAGACGTTGCTTGCTGTGTATGATTCAGTCGTTCCTCTGAATAGCGGTCGGTACGTTCTCTCCAAACACGCTCAATGTAAGCTTTAATCTCGTCATCGGACTGTTCGGAACGCAGCATCGCGCGAAGCTTGTACCCTTGAGAGGCAAACAGGCACGTGTACAAGGAGCCTTCAGCAGAAATTCTCGCTCGTGTACATGTGGAGCAGAAGGCGTCCGTAACAGACGAAATAATGCCGATTTCCCCTTCTCTGTCCTGATACCTGTAGCGCGTCGCCACCTCACCTTTGTACTGGGGTGGAACAGGCTCTAACGGCATATGCTCATGAATGGCTTCGATGATCTGCTGCTTGGAAACGACCTGATCCAATTTCCAGCCATTGGTGTTGCCTACATCCATAAACTCAACAAAACGTAAAATATGCTTTTTCTTTTGGAAATAGTCAGCCATGGGAACAATATCCTGATCGTTAAAGCCCTTTTGCACGACCATATTTATTTTCACCTGCATCCCTGCTTGAGCGGCAGCCTCAATACCATCCAGCACCGCCTTTACACTGCTTCTGCCCCCGTTCATTTGGCGGAACCGATCATCATCGAGCGAATCCAGACTAACCGTCACTCTTTTCAGTCCCGCCTCTCGCAGTGCTACAGCATATTTAGGCAAAAATACGCCGTTTGTCGTCATTGCAATATCTTCAACGCCATCGAGTTGAGTTAACGAATGAATAAGCAAGGACAAATTTTTCCTCAGCAACGGCTCACCACCAGTAATACGCAACTTCGTAACGCCCAGCGAGACAAAAATACGGGAAAGGCGCGTAATTTCCTCAAAGGTCAATATTTTTTCTTTTGGCAAAAACGGATAGTCATGGCCAAATATTTCTTCCGGCATACAATATCGGCACCGAAAATTACATCGGTCTATGACGGATATTCTTAAGTCCCGTAACGGACGATTCCATTGATCGTCGCTCCGGTTCGCCATCCTGTTCACCTCAATCCGTCTTCATTAATAAAACTCTTTACACTCTAAATTGGAACGGCATTTCCATTCATTTTATACTGAACCAAAAAACCGGCATCACAACAACTTCTTCGCTTATGAATATCGAAGAATCTGCTAAATGCCGGTTAATTTATCTACATCAGGATTTTACGAATCCCACTTCATGTGATATAGAAAAATCAAACTAACAAGCGCTGCGACAAATAAAATATACGCGGTTCCCACGCACACTCCATTTACGATTGCTCTGAAATAGATTACATTCCTATTGTTAGCAATCCTGGAACGTTTGTCAATGATTTTTCGATTTCTCAAACGATAATCATTATCAATTAAAAAATTAATAATGTACCGTTGAACTATCTTAAATTTTACGTTATAGTTACACGAGATAACATGCAGAAAATGACATATCTAAGTTATTCAGAAGTTATTGATATACAGACGGTGCGTACTGTTTGTTATTAATACATATTCAAATGGCGGATTGGCCTCCAGGACCTAGAGCTTGGTCACTACTCCACCATAAACACAAGTGCTGAAACACGAGCACTTGTGTTTATGGTGGAGTTTTTTTATTCCTAATTTTTAAATTTAAAATCTGAAAGGAGCCTGAACCGTGACTGATAGTACGATCAAAATTACATTAAACGGACAGGAACTGAAAACGAAGAACAGCGCAACGATCCTTGAAGTGATTAACGAAAACAACATCGCTCATCCCCAGCTGTGTTACGTTCCCGAAGTCGATCCGATCCGCACCTGTGACACATGTATCGTGGAAGTGGACGGAAAACTTATGCGTTCCTGCTCAACACTGGCTTCGGATGGAATGAATATTCATTTACACTCGGATCGCGCGAAAGCAGCTCAAACCGAGGCTATGGACCGATTGCTAGAAAATCATCTCCTCTACTGCACAGTGTGCGATAACAACAACGGTAATTGTACTTTGCATAATACAGCAGAGCTTATGGAGATTGAACATCAAAAATATCCGTATCAACCGAAAGTTGACCCGGCAGAAGTAGATATGTCTCATCCCTTCTATCGATATGACCCCAATCAATGTATTGCATGCGGCCAATGCGTAGAGGTATGCCAAAACCTTCAGGTCAATGAAACGCTGTCCCTCGACTGGGAAGCTGAACGCCCTCGCGTCATATGGGATGACAGGGTTGCGATTAATGATTCCTCCTGCGTCAGCTGCGGTCAGTGTGTAACCGTCTGCCCATGCAATGCCTTGATGGAGAAATCTATGCTGGGAGAAGCAGGCTTCATGAGTGGCGTGAACAAGGATTTATTAAATCCGATGGTGGATTTAATAAAGGAAGTGGAGCCGGGCTATAGTGGGATTTTTGCTATTTCCGAAGTCGAAGCAGCAATGCGTGAAACCCGTACGAAAAAAACGAAAACCGTCTGTACGTTTTGCGGTGTAGGTTGCAGCTTTGAGGTTTGGACCAAAGGCCGCAAAATTTTGAAGGTACAACCTACCTCTGAGGGACCTGTTAACGGTATCTCGACATGCGTAAAAGGGAAATTTGGCTGGGATTTTGTGAACAGCGATCAGCGTTTGACCTCCCCTTTAATTCGTCAAGGTGACGAATTTGTGGAAGCTACCTGGGAAGAAGCCTTGAGCCTGATGGCCAGCAAAATGGGAACTATTCAAGAAACTTACGGCGGTGAGGCACTCGGCTTTATTTCTTCGTCCAAATTTACCAATGAAGAAAACTATTTGATGCAAAAGTTGGCTCGTCAGGTCTTCCAAACGAATAACGTCGATAATTGCTCACGGTATTGCCAATCTCCTGCGTCATGGGGGCTGCAATA
The DNA here is from genome assembly GCF_038592955.1 of Paenibacillus sp. FSL H8-0168. Lineage (NCBI taxonomy): Bacteria > Bacillati > Bacillota > Bacilli > Caryophanales > Paenibacillaceae > Paenibacillus > Paenibacillus sp. FSL H8-0168. The sequence goes on from NZ_CP151948.1 coordinate 4,003,221, forward strand.
CACCGGAGGCATCGGTGGGGACAGCGGTACGATTAAAGACATTGCCAAAGCAGGTTTGGTCATGCTGGTCGGTTGCGCGCCGGGAGAAGGACATCCAGTGCTGGCTACTCGTATCAAACGTGCGCATAAGCTGCACGGTCAAAAGTTGATCTCGGTCGACCTGCGCAAGCATGAAATGGCAGAACGCGCAGATCTGTTCATTCGTCCGAAGCAAGGTACTGATTATGTATGGTTATCCGCTGTAGCCAAATACATCATTGAGCAAAACTGGCATGATGCAAAATTCATTGAAGAGCATGTAAACTTCTATCCTGAATATTTGAAGTTGCTAGATCGTTTCACCCTGGAATTTGCCGAACAGGAAACTGGTATTTCCAAAGAGACACTGATTCAGGTAGCGACTATGATTCACGAAGCCGACGGCACTGCCATTTGCTGGGGCATGGGTGTGACGCAAAACATCGCAGGCTCTTACACTTCGATTGCAATTGCCAACCTACTGCTGGTGACTGGAAACTTTATGCGTCCGGGTGCAGGCGCATATCCGCTTCGCGGACATAACAATGTTCAGGGTGCTGCCGATATGGGTACAATGCCGGATATTTTCCCGGGCTATCAGCCCGTGACGAACGATGTCGTTCGTGCCAAGTTCGAAGCGGCCTACGGCGTACAAATTCCAGGTCAACGCGGACTAGACAACATTCAGATGCTGGAAGCTATTGAAACAGGTAAGCTCAAAGCGATGTATATCGCTGGAGAAGAGATGGCATGGGTGGATGCCGACTCCAACCATACCCAAGAAATGCTGGCGAATTTGGATTTCCTTGTCGTTCAGGATGTATTTTTGAGCAAAACAGCTGAATTCGCCGATGTCATTTTGCCAGCCGTACCTTCACTCGAAAAAGACGGAACCTTTACGAACACCGAACGTCGTGTCCAGCGTTTATATGAAGCACTCCGCCCTATGGGAGACAGTAAACCGGATTGGTGGATTTTCAGCCAATTTGCCAAGCACATGGGATTTGATTGGGATTACAGCCATCCAAGTGAAATTTTCGAGGAAATGGCGTCGCTCACTCCATTTTTCTCCCAATGTAATTATGACGTATTGGAAGGCTGGAACAGCTTCCACTGGGGATCGCCGGATGGTAGCAATACACCGCTGCTGCACAGCAACGGCTTTAACTTTCCGGATAAAAAAGCGCGATTGGGACTTTTCGAATATGTACCACCGAAAGAGTACCCCGTTGAATTCGATTTGACCTTAAATAATGGTCGACTGCTCGAACAGTTTCATGAAGGAAATATGACGACCAAATCAGCGGGTATTCAGCTCAAACTTCCAAAAGTATTTGTGGAAGTGTCACCTGAATTGGCTGAGGAGCGCGGAATCACTAATGGATCGCTGGTTCGATTGGAATCCCCTTATGGTGCGGTCAAGCTACGCGTTCTGGTTACAGACCGGGTGCAGGGAACTGAAATTTATGTGCCGATGCACTCTACCAGCCATGATGGTGCGGTCAATCTGTTAACTGGTGGAGCGTTCGATGTGGTCACCCGTACACCGGCCTATAAACAAGCCAAAGTACGGATGCAAATTTTGGAGGTAGACGGTCAAAATCCACTACCACGTATCAATCCGCGTTACAAAAAGCGTCATCCGCAAAATGGGGTTGAAGTGGACCGTAAGTGGAATCGTCCCGGTTACGTCGATTTAGTGGATCAAAAATAAGGAGGTCAAGCCGTGGCTAAGCCTATTTCAATTGTGAGAAAACGCATTTTGACAGAAGAAGAACGGCAAAAACAATCGCTGGATCAGCTTACTGCTGATTTGGCGGACAATGGGGCGGCATTGCAGAAGACACTTGAAATCGTACGTGAGCTGCACGATAGTGGTCTTCTCGAAGCAGCTCAGTCTATGCTAAAGGCTAAAGAAAGCATCGCCAAAATCGCTGTAGGACAAGCGACGCGTAAGCCTGTGACGAACATCATCAATAATCTCATGGGAGCAGCAGGGATGCTGTCTGAGGTAGACCCCGAGCTGATGAAAAAGCTGGCAAACAGCGTTACTAATGGCCTGAACGAAGCCGATAAACATCTAAAGCAGAATAAAAAGACTCGTCTGCGCGATCTTATGAAGGCGATGAATGATCCAGATGTAAACCGGGCAATGGGATTTGGCATTCATTTTCTCAAAGGAGTAGGAAAAAGTTTGTCTGATAAATAGCTCATAGAGCGTGAAGATGGAAGACTAGTAACAACAGACAATAAAAAGAGCTGGCTCCGAAAACGGGGGCAGCTCTTTTTATTTATTTTTTATCCACCTGCAATAGCGTCACCGTTTTAAGAGAAACGGCATCTTTTATTTGCTCCTCTGCGATGACCTTGAGCTTAAGCAAACTGGCAATCTTCGACGTATCCGGCTTGGAAAACAAGCGCCATAGCTGCGGATCAGGCAGTGAATCATACAGCTTTGTATGATCGTATTCCTTGCGGTGCTGCTGTATAATCTTGACTCGGTAGTTGCCAATTTCCCAATCTGATACTTCCTGCTGTGCACAATGTGCGGTAATGTCATTACGCAAATCAGTCAGTTCACCTTCAATTTCTTTTTGCTTTTGCTTTAACTGGTAGTAGCGACGCACCTTGTTTTCCAATCCCATCACGCTCCTCTGCTTACATATGTATGTTTGCAGAAGCGTTTTAGGACAAGTTTTTTGATGTTAGGATTGAAGGCATAACTGCAAAAGCATTTCCCGGGTAATGGAAAGATCCATAAGTTGAGAGCATCATCATCCAAACTTTATTTCAGGATTTTGCAAAATCCTCATTTAGGTACATTCGCCCCTGGATTTACAGGTCCTGCTCCTTGGGATTTCCCCTTACGCTTCATATAATTGGCCCAGTATGCCGTCAGAATAGGTACTAAAATCGAGGTCACAATGACCGAAGCAGCAACTAAGGCCGTTGCAGATTGCGCTACAGGCAGAAACTCAGGCTTGATGTTGGCCACAATGACTGGATTGGCTACTGCTGCACCTGCTGTACTGGAGGCTGCAATCCCTGCTGTACCGTTGCCACCACCGATATATTTATCAGCCAAAATCAGCGGAATACCTGTAACGATAATGACAAAAATACCTAATAAAATACCAAGCATACCTGTCTGGACAATGACACTCAGGTCAATGGAACAACCAAGTGCAAAACCGAAAAATGGAATCAAAGCTTGCGTTGCGTTCCCAAAATATTTTCGGAAATCATGATCCAGATTGCCCAACATAAATCCGACCAAAAATGGTAATACCGCTCCCACAAATGTTTGCGGTTCAAAAACGGCCAGCCCGGTGCTACCCAAAATAATCATGGTCACCAACGGACCCGATTCCAGTGACATCAGTACAAATGCTCCTGCCTCTTCCTTGGAGCCATACTGCTGCATAATGGAGGCGTATAACCCGCCGTTCGTCATATCCATAGCCGAGATCAGCGCCAGCACCGACAAACCTGCAAATAGTCCACTTTCTACACCACCAACAGGCAGCAATCTGGATGCAATGATCGCCACTACCCACGCAACCGCGATTTTAGTCAATACGAGCGTTCCTGATTTACGCAATACAGTACCCGTCGCTCGCACATCTATAGAAGCACCCATACAAAAAAACCACACTGCTAAAATGGGTACCGTACCTGTCATCAGCCCCTTGGTAAAAGATCCAAAATAGTCGCCTGCCCATGGAGTAAATGTATGAAAAAGTGCGCCAATAAACAGCGGCACCAGCATAATGCCCCCTGGAATTTTATCAATGTTTTGTTTGATTTTCATTACTTCGTTCAACCCTTTCGTTTTTGCCAATGCAAAAACAAGGCTGTATTACTTGCGGCTCAAGCCGAGCTCGGGAATCAGTCTTGCGAAGGTATCATGACTCTCCTTCAGTTGCTGCGCGAATGCCTCTGCATCCTGGACACGCAATCCCAACCCATGCTTACGCATTTCCTCCCTGAATTCCTCGTCTTTCGTCCCCTTGATCAGTGCATCCGTCAGCGTTTGAGCAACTTCATCCGGTGTATCCTTGGGTACAGCCAGCCCTCTCCAAGTACCGATAAAATGTACACGCAGCCCAGTGGCTTGTTGTAGTGTCGGCACTTTTGGAAACGCTTCCGAAATAGTGTCTGCCTGGATCGCCAGTATGCGAAGTTTCCCTTCGTCCACGTATTTCTTCACTTCTGCGGGACTGACGGGTACAGCATCCACAAATCCGCTCATCAAAGCGGAGACGGCTGGGCCTGCTCCCTCATAAGGGATATGGGTAAAGCGGACTCCGCTTTTCTGCTCCAGCATTGCGGCAGCAAGGTGCCATATGCTCCCCGTGCCTGCATTCCCCATTTTGAGCTTGCCGGGATGGGCCCCAGCATCCTCCAGAAATGCCTCCGCTGTCTTCCATGGTGCATCCGCCCGGACCGTAATGGCGGAAGGGTCCATATTGGTTTGAAGCAGCGGCTTAAATCGCTCATAGGTGAGCGGTAGCAGTCCCAAATGAGGCAACGTAGTCAGCTCAGCGACCAGATACGTTACGGTATAACCGTCCGCCTGCGCCTCAGCCCCTTCCATCAGCCCGACAGAACCGCCTCCCCCCGTTCGATTAACGACGATGATCGGCTGACCGAGATGCTTTTCGGCGGCTTTCGCCAACGCTCTCGCGGTAATATCTGTACCGCCTCCGGCTGCATAAGGAACGACGAGTGTTATTGGCTTCGTAGGAAATATACGGCTGTGATCCTGCAAGGTGCGGTGATCCACATATTCACTGATACTCAAGGCAGAAAGCATAGCTACTCCCGCCGCAACCAGCACATATTTTTGCCATGGCTTTTTCTTCATTACGTTTCCTCTTCTCCAAAAATGAACTGGGCCCGTCATGCGCCCGTTTTCACCTCCAACGTTTTCGGTCTTGTTGTTTGCGTTTACATGAAGTCAATGTACCGCAACGTGGAGGGCTACAGCTATCGCTTAATCTTCGTATTTATCTTCTATTTCGCCAAAGTATCGACCTTTTGACCGATCTGCATATTCATTGGAAGATTTGCTGATTTGTCTGAATTTCCCTGGGGTCACTTGTTTGTGCTTGCGGAATACCCGGATAAAGCTGTTCTCATTTCGGTATCCGACCTGTTCTGCAATTTCACCGATTTTCAAATGGGTTTCACATAGTAATGTGCATGCCTTTTTTACGCGTAATCCAGTCAAATAATCGTAAACAGTGGTCCCCGTTTCTTCCTTGAACATACTGCTCACTGAGGACACGCTCATGTGAACATGATCCGCAATTTCCTGAAGCCCGATGTTCAAATGCAAATGATGTTCCATATATTCGATCATCTCTTGTACACGCACAAAATCTTTGGACTGGATGCGGCCGTTCCATTTTTCTTCAATATCAGTCAACATAATGACCAGCAATACCTCAATGTCTTGAAGGTCTAGCGTCAGAATCTGATTCCAGTGGTAATCAGCAAGCTGATCCGGCGGCGTCACACTCTGAGTGGCACACCATTTTAGCAAATCTTCCAGCAATTCATGAACAAACAAGTAGACCTGAGCTGGGGATGTTCTGTGGAGTCGAAGTTCTTCTACCCAGTGTCTGATTAGCTTTACACTTGCACCATGTTCCTGTGACTCCAGGGCACGAATCATTTCCACACGCCGATTGTCCAGCAATGTTGAATCCTGAATCTGCTCCTTTGACTGTTCATCCACTGTGTTATCCTTTTTCACACTTATGCTGCTGTCTATATTCGTATATGAACGTCCATACCCCTCATACAAACGCAAATTAAGGGCCTCTTTTCCTTTTATAAAAGACGCCCGTGCCTCTCGAATATCCGTGACCATATGACCAATTCCTATAGAAATGGTCAAAGGAAGATACTCACCGACAACCTGAATCAGCCTATCCACGCTTTTGTGAAGCAAAATGCTCTCTTGGAGGTCAGTCTCTGTACCAACTTCATTCGAACTCTCGCTGAACTGTAGCAGCACAATAAAACCACTTTCCTCCTCCGGCGAGCATACTGCTTTCCAGTGAGGTTCGAGCATCTCTAGCAAAATATTGTTCAGCGCATACTTGAGCAGCATTTTATCTTCTTCTGGAAAGCTTGCGGCCCACGCAGAATACCGGTCAATGGACACGATCATGACAAACAAAGAATTGTCGTCCCAATCGGAAAAATACTGTTCCCATTTCATACGCATTTCCTGTATGCCCATTCTACGCTGGATGACATCTTCCATATATTTGGAACGCAGCTCCGGCAAGCTTCGCTCAACCACCAATGATTTGCGGTGAAACTCTCCAACCAGTTTGCTAATCACAGATTCCAGGTCATACAATCCTCCTTGGCGCGTTCCCTTATTGCCCGAATTTAATAGGCTATTAATTTTCTTCATGGGGCGAAAAGCTGCATAATTGTAATAGTAAACTGCTGAGCACCCAGCCAGTATGGAGATAAAGGCAAGCCACAGCATCATATTGCGCGCCAGCTTTACATTTTTCAGCAGCTTGTCCATCGGAACGAGCGATACTAGACGCCAGCCCGTTACATCAGAAAAGGTTTGGTTCGCCATATATTCCATGTCCCCTATCTCCACATAAGCATAGGGGCTCACATCCAGCTCTTTCAAAATCCTGCCCATATCATTTAAGGGTAAGGACGATCTCAGCTTGGGATAGATCAACTCGCCGTCCAGATCATACACGTATTGCGAGTTGGATAAATGAATATATAGTTTGGAAAAAAAACGATCGTAATCCAGATTGATTAGCACCGCACCCATGACCCGACCATTCTCTACTATGGGCCTGGCCAGCGAAAGCAGCTCTACCGTCCCCTGCTCACGATCGGTGCCGTACCATCTCCGCTTAATCAACAACGGCTTTTTTTGAATGTCCTGAATCCAGGGAACCCATGTGGTATCCGGTGCCTGCTTCCAATCAGGCATGTAACCATAATTGCTGGATACGAGAGCATGATTGTCCAAAGAAATAACTTCAACCGAATAAATTTCTTCGTGCGAAGAAAGGGTTTTCAAGTATTTCTGAAGCCGATCTATGACGGAGGCCTTGTCTTCCAGCGATTCCCCATCTGTTTGGACACGTACAAAGGCCTCTACGTCTGGATGATATGCTGCGTCCAGCGCCTTGTTATCAGACTCACGAAAAGCCCGATTGGTCACATCCAGATTGATTTGCAGCAATTCTATATTGGGTGTGTTCAGCTCGGTATCCAAACCTTCACGGTATCGTGAATACGATAGCAAGCCGATCACGCTAATTACAAGCGACACGCACAGAGTGAGCAGTAGAATCAATCTTGTCTGTTTATTTTTCAATATCAATCGAAGCTTAAGTCGCAACATTCCCGTAACTTCATCCTTCCGGACTTCGTTGTCCATCTTCCTCTTGCCAATATACGTGGTGACATATTCTCCCTAAATCTATTTGACGTAAGAGTTGGAATTCCCTGCCTATGTATATCAAACTTAATATAAGGATTCATATAAAAAAGAAGAAGCCTCCCTGTACTGTATAAGGTAGAACTCCTTCTTTGGCACTGCTTGTATCATTATTCAGCAAAAACAGATACTCGCTGCACAGGTTTTAGCTAGTCTATTCCACCTGAAAACGATCCAGCTCCCGCTGCATCTCTTCGCGAATCTGACGAAGCTCTTTTACCTTCTCAGCCGATTCCTCAAATGAACGCTTCTGCTCCACCGTGGAAGCCGTAATCTCTTCACTGCCTGCGGCGGACTGCTGAGTGATTGCGCTGATATTTTCAATAGCTTGCTGCACCTGTACGCTCAGTTCTCGCGATACATTCATGTCCGTTGATAGCTTGCTGACTTGGCCGGCAATTTGCTGCACTTTGCCACTAATCTCTGTAAACGATTCTCCGGTTGAGGAGGTTGCCTTCTCCTGCTCACGGAACAGCTCCTGACTTTGCGCTACAGAAGTCTTCACCTTACCCATAGCCTGCGTGATACTGTCAACAGCAGTATAAATTTTCTTTACAGCAGACTCTGATTGATTCGCCAGCTTTTTCACTTCATTGGCAACAACAGCAAAACCTTTTCCTGCTTCACCTGCACGTGCAGCCTCAATAGAAGCATTCAAGGACAACAGCGATGTTTGGCTGGCAATTTCGGAGACATATCCAGTCATGGTTGTAATCTCGGCTGCATTAGCCTCCAGCTCCTTGACCGTCTGCTCCACTTCGGACATGGCTGAACGATTTTCTGCAACAATACGCAGTTGATCGCTCATGACCCGCGTACCCTGCTCAATGACACGCAAAGCATCCTCACTATACGCAGTCGATTGTGTGGTCTCCAGCAGATTCGATTCAAACTTCTGCTGCATCTCGTCCACAACGCCAACTGTCGACGACAGATCCTCAGCAATTTTCTGACTGCCTATTGCCAGTTCCTCTGTTGACGTGCTGACTTGTGTCACAATTTCCTTCATAGCCTCATTATGCTGATCAATATCCCGAGCCATCAGATCGACACGATTACCCGCCTGATCAATGGAGAGTACAATGCTGCGCAAGTTCCCGATCATCACCCGGAAAGATTCATTGAGCTCGTCCAGCTCATCGCGTCCCTTCGTTTGTGCGAGCTGCACTGTCAGATTCCCCTCAGCAATTTGCTTTGCGGCATCCGTTAACTTGCGTGTTCTAAGGGCAAGCTGCCTGGAGGTATATGTATTATATAGCCCAACCGCCACCAGAAGTATAACTGCACCTGCCAAGGCCAATTGCCATGTAAAACGAATGCTCTTGGTCAAATCTTCTGTGTATTGGTCATAACGTGCCTTGGTCAGCAGATCCAGCATAAATACATCGTTCTGAATCCCTTGGGCACGCATGGCCTCCCGCTTGGACTCCGGGCTGTTTTGGGTACTCATGGCTTTCTCCGTTGCTACTTTCAATTGGCTAAATTTTGTTTTAATCGTATTCAGTCGCTTTTGCTGCGCTTCGGTTTGCATCATACCCTGTGAAAGCAAAGCAATCGTCTTTTCAGACTGAGTCAGTTGATTTTGCACATCGGCTTTGTTGCTCTCCGTCATGGAAGCTGAATAATTTTGCAGTGCCTGCCCTGACTGAATCAAATAGGCATTGAGCTGCTGTACATTCAACATAGCCGGAACAAGATTACTGCTTTGCGAGTTAATACGAATTAATTCAAAAATGATATAAGCCACTAAAGCCAGGCAAGCGATCAGGGAAATCATCGCGTTCAGCACCAGTTTACCTTGCAGTTTCATCAGCATTCATCCTCCGTTTGCAAAAATTTATTGGGTGGGAACAGTAAGTGTGCCGGATTTGATTTTTTCCATTAAATCATCCATCACCTTTTGCTGATCCGGCTTCAGTGTCACGACACGAATAGGTGCCAGACCTATACCATCTTCCGCAAGACCAAACACCATGTCCTTCTCCGTAAATTTTCTTTGATGATCTGCAAAGCCTTTGACTACTGTATAAATTGCACTGTCTACATTTTTAATCATCGAGGTCACTACCGCTTTTTCCGCAATGAAAAACTGGTCGCTATCGACCCCGATGGCGAATTTTTGCTGCTTCTGTACTTCTTGTAGCGCACCCACGCCCGTAAGGCCTGCTGCTGCATAGATGACATCAATCTGATCCTGATTGATCATGTCATCTGCAATTTGCGTACCCAGCTCCGGCTTTCCAAAATCTCCTGCATACGTAGCGGTGACTTTGGCATTAGGCTCGACTGAGTGAACCCCTGCACTATATCCAATTTCAAACTTTTTCAGCAGAGGAGATTCCACGCCTCCGAGAAAGCCCACCTGTTCAGTGCGACTCGTTAAACCTGCGACAACTCCGGCCATAAAGCTACCTTCTTCTTCTTTAAAGGTGATAGAGGCCACATTCGGTAAATCTGATTTCTCATCCACGATTAAAAATTTACGGTCCGGATATTTTTTGGCAACGCTTTCCAGACTGTCCTTGACCATGTAACCCAATCCAACGATTAAATCAGCTTTTTCTTGAGCAAGCTGTTCAAAAGCCGCATCATACGTCTTGGTCTCCGTTATTTCTCGGTATTCAAAAACAATTTTCCCCTCATCCCGTGCTTTGACCAAACCTCGAAAAGCCGCGTCGCTGTAAGATTGGTCACCCAGACCAATATCTGACAGTACGATTCCCACCTTAATGGGCTGGACCTTGGTTTGTGCTACCGATTGCCCACATGCACATAGCAATAATGCAAAGATTGTGACAATGGGAATCCACCTAAAAGTTAACAATATAGCTCGCTTCTTCATGACATATCACCTCAGCATAATTTGGAAATCCCCAACATCTTTATATCGGTTATAAAAGCATATTTTTTCATAATAATTTCTGTAAATTCAGTTCTTCTATTTTATTATGAAAAAATAGAAGGGACTGACCACCAGGCTCGAATAACATCGCCTAACAATCAGTCCCCAATCTTATTTACTTTTACTCCATTTGGAAGCAATCACTTCGGTTTTACTTTCTATGAGATCCATGACTTCCTCGCGGTGTTTCGTCTTGAATAAATCAATCATGTCCATCAAGTCGTTGCGGTCTAATAATTTAACCCCGTTGACAGCAGCAAGTGTTTTACAGGATTCCGTATAACGGCCGGAGGTGATGACGAGGGACTTGTCAGCTGCATAATAACGCATAGAGGTATAGATCTCCTGCACTGCTCCCAAACCTACCGGATGTTGTACCCCATAACGTTTGGCCTGTATGACAACTCTGACGCCTTCACGGTCTGTAAAAACCAGATCCGCTCCAAAATCCCGGCTACTGGTTGTTTTATAGATATCCTTATAGCCAAGCGCGGATAATAACCGCTGCAAATAAAGCTCAAATTCCGACCCATCCTCCATACGATCTATATCCTGAATTCCAATTTTGCGCGGGTCCAGATCACGTAAAATCCGATTTCTGCGACCACGTACCAGTCCTCTGATGATGAGCGCAAACAACACTAAAAGTACAATGAGTCCTATTCCTAATTCCTTGTATGTCAATAATTTCTCTAGCAACATCCAACTCTCCCTTTTCTACCATAAGCGTAGCCGTATCATCCTTAACAGGGAACTCCCCTATGCACGCTGACTCCTGTATTACATCTCTCTTTATCACATAACAATAGCCCCGCCAGATTCGACGGGGCTATCTTCGTCTTGCCTCAAAGCTGTCTAAACTCCATACTCCGCATTATTATTCGCGATTCAGCAAAGATTCTCCGGCAATACCAGGCTGAGTCATTTGGTACGGGTCCAATATAATGTCCAGCTCCTCCTCGGTCAGTACATTGTACAGCAAGCACAGCTCGCGCACCGATTTCCCAGTCGTAATTGCTTCGCGAGCAATGCGTGATACCACCTCATATCCAAGGTGCGGATTAAGCGCTGTAATAATGCCTACACTGTTCTCTACATATTCACGACAACGCTCCACATTCGCTTCAATTCCTTCCACACAATGAATGCGGAAGACGTGGAAGCCCTGCTTCATAATTTCCAGCGATTGCAGTAGGTTGTACACCAGTACGGGTTCCATTACATTCAGCTCGAGCTGACCAGCCTCTGAAGCCAAGCAGATTGTATGATCATTACCAATGACCTGAAAAGCAATTTGGTTAATGACCTCACACATCACCGGATTTACCTTGCCCGGCATAATGGATGACCCTGGCTGGCGGGCAGGCAGACTCAGTTCCCCGAGACCCGCACGTGGTCCGGAAGCCATCAAACGGATGTCATTTGCCACCTTAGACATATTCATCATACAAATTTTCAAGGCGGCAGACACTTCAGTATAAGCATCCGTATTTTGTGTAGCATCTACAAGATTTTCGTCAGCTTCCACAGGGAAGCCACTGACGTCTGCCAGTACCTCTGCGACACGCTGAATATAACGACGGTCTGCGTTCAGGCCAGTACCCACCGCAGTTGCACCCATATTAATCGTTAGCAGGTGCTGCTTGGTCGCACGGACGCGTCCGATATCACGACCCAGCACACGCGCATAAGCCTGAAACTCCTGCCCTAATCGAATCGGCACTGCATCCTGCAAGTGAGTTCGCCCCATTTTAATCACACTATCAAACTCATTTGCCTTGCGGGAGAATGCTTCCTGAAGCTCACTCATGGTAGCTAACAGCTTATCAATCATACTTAATACAGCCAAGTGTACGGCTGTAGGAAAAGCATCGTTCGTCGATTGCGCCATATTAACATGATTATTAGGACTGATCTCCTGATAATCTCCGCGTTGCTTGCCAATCAGCTCCAGCGCGCGGTTCGCAATCACTTCATTTGTATTCATATTAATGGACGTGCCTGCGCCGCCTTGAATCGGATCGACGATGAAATGATCATGCAACTGTCCTTGTATAATCTCATCAGCAGCCTGAATAATGGCCTCTGCTTTGGGGCGGTGTAAACGGGTTAGTTCCATATTTACCGTCGCTGCTCCCTTTTTTACAATCGCCATGGCTTTAATCAACTCAGGGTGCAGTTTTTGGCCTGTAATTGGAAAATTTTCTTTTGCCCTCAACGTTTGTACACCATAATAGGCATCTGATGGCACTTCCTTGGTACCTAAAAAATCATGCTCCAACCTCATATTCTCTGATTCCTCCGCTGTGTTTGCTACGTTCTTCAATTCAGTACAGCCAAATTGACATAAAAAGACCTTCTCTGATCCCCCTCTTCATTATACGTTTCTATTCCCGTGCTTTTCCAGTTGAATAAACGCGGAAAAAGCTATGTAATCCTATGACAAGTTATGATTACCCGTATATACCACACTTATTCGGTAAATGCTCAGCTATGACTTGAATACGGATTTAACGGCTTATAATAATATCGAGTGGCATGAAGCTGACCATCGGCTGATTGAGCATACCCCGGAATAACACCAGCTTCTACGAACCCGATCGACTCGTATAGTCCATTGGAGGGATCACCCACCCGTGTATCTAGCACCAGTAACGTTCTATCCTGACTTAGTGCCTCTTCTTCCGCTGCCTTCATTAACTGTCGTGCGATCCCCAGTCTGCGTCCGGACGGATGCACCATAAGCTTTGCAATTTCCGCACGATGAATAGCGTTAGCTTTTTGCGCCAAATGCAGCTGGACCGTCCCTACAGGTACTCCGTCCTTCTCGGCAATCCACAGAACTACGCCGTCCTCAAGTACATTGTTCCAATAAGCTGTTGCTTCCTGATAACCTAATGGGGGTAAGAAACCTATAGATGCACCGTCTGCAACCACGTCGATTAACAGTCGACTTAGCGAATCTGCCAGGGCTTCGTTCAGAGCTTGAACAGGGTAGACTCTCATTTCGTTAGACATTGTGATTCCTCCCGATGAGTTCGATAACATACAATAAAGAAAGCAAACTATCTTTTTAGGATAGTTTACTTTCCATGATACTTCGTTTACTTCATCGTTCTCATTTCCATTACTGCTCTGCCATATAAAAGAACTCCCACAGATGACCATCCAAATCCTGAAAGCTCCATCCATACATAAAACCATGATCTTGAGGTTCGTTCGAGGGCTTGCCGCCCGCTTCCAAAGCCTTGTGGACGATCTCGTCTACCTTTTCTCGACTCTCCACCGATAAGGCAACAATTGCTTCTGTGCTTTTTGTGGCATCTGAAATTTCCTTTGTCGTGAACGCTTTAAAACGTTCTTCAACCAATAACATGACAAAAATATGCTCACTAACAACCATACAGGTTGCATGTTCATCAGTGAACTGAGCGCTGAATTCAAATCCGATGGTAGTGAAAAAATCAATGGACTGTTGCAGATTTTTAACTGGCAAATTCACAAAAATTTGTTTAGCTGTTACTCCCACGACATTTCACCTCTTCATTCGTCATTCATTCTACTTTATCATACTATCTCTCCACAAAAGATAACTTAACTATCGTATAAAGTCAATCAATCTGACATTTGTATAGTGAAGTTTCCTATTCCCAATGTAGCTTATCCAGTGTGCGAGATAATACAGCCGCAGCTTCTGCCCTCGTCACGGATGTAGCCGGGCCAAAACGGCCTTTCTCGTCTCCCTTCATAATACCTAGTCCAGACAAAGTCTTCACAGCCGGAGCTGCCCATGTAGAAATCTCCTGCGCATCCGATAATGATACGGATATACTTTCAATCACTTCTCCTGTATGTTCTTCTGTGTTCCCAGCGAAGCGCAAGGCTCTCTCTATGATCACAGCCAGTTCCTCCTTCGATACCGGTGTATCGGGACGGAAGCTTCCGTCAGCATACCCGTTGATCAGCCCGGCTGCTGCTGCGGTACGTACGGAATCCGCATACCACGATTCGGTTTGAACGTCGTCAAAGCTCGTCAGCGTGCGATCTGTACGCTCCAGTCCAAGCACACGAACCAGCATCGCTGCCAGTTCAGAGCGTCGCATCTGGCCTTCAGGCTCAAAATGCACGTTCGCTAAGTCCCTTTCACGAGTCGCACTAGCTGTAGAGGCTGTTGAATGGGTCCCCGTCACAAGCAGGCGAGTTGCCAACCGTGTAATGTCTTGCTGCGCCCAATGGCCGGATATATCCATGAACGTTCTGACTTCACCAGAAGCCCCGCCATCAAGCACAGCGTAAGTCCCTCCCGAACGTCCATACACGGTTATTTCCTCACCCGCAGCGTGAAAAGGAACAGGTTGATAGGACAGCTGTCCGGCTTGGTTGGTCGATACCTTCACTACAGCAAGCTGGTCTGCATCGCCCGTTGCAGGAACACGTAACAGATAACGTTCATACCCACTACCAGAATCTCCGTTACCTGCCAAAAGCTGTTTCCGTCCATCCTCGTTTCTCAGCTCAGCGGCGATATCCAAAGCCTGTAACAGTTTGCGCCCTGTCGGAACATCCAAGCGTTTAGCCAGTTCTTCGTTCGAAATGATGGAAAAATTCAAGGAAATTTGTTTTGCAGACACCTGCCAGGTATCAGCCAGTTTCTGAAGAGACAAACGACTTGTTGCTATCTCATATCCACCTTGTGGCGTTTCCACTCGAAGGGTACGAATACGGTCGTTCAAGACGGCTCCCAAAGCTTCCCCGCTTAAATGAACCTCGTACATCCTCGCTTCTACTTGCTCCCCTGCACGGATCACAAGCGTACCCTTCGCACCGTTTTGAATCGCCTTTTGTATTTCAGCAGCCGTTACTTGAGCAACTGCCTGTTTCAGTCCGTTTTGCTCCACTCCGCTCATTACAGACTTGACTTGCACCACATTTGTACCAGACAGGCTGCTTCCATCGGGCTCACTACTGGCAGTCTGACCCTGTCCATTTACCGTTCCATTCACGTTACCGCTACTGCCATTTCCAGTGTTACCGTTTCCCTCGTTATCCTGCTGATCCTCATCATCATCGTCATTTCGGCCACTCCCACCCTCTGTCGGTGGTTCTTCCGTTTTGCGCGGCACATCTATTTGCGCAACCAACGGATCATGATCACTGACCCGCCCGTCTGCCGCACTAAAGTCCGCATTCATATGAACGATATCCAGCACGGATGTTTTGCTCAGTGATGGGCTGACCAGCATATGATCCAATGTTTGCGAGTTACCTTCATAAATATAGGAGTACCGTTCCTTTTCATCCAAATGGTCAATCAGATTGGTCAATTCCTGCCCCCGTAGCAAAGCCAGCGTTTCCGAAAATTGAAAATCATTCAGGTCACCGAGCACCACCATATTGGCCTTAGGGTTTACTTGCAGTACCGACTTTACAAAGCCATTCACAATCGTTGCAATCTTCGCACGCTGTATTTCGCTGCTTCGCACAGGCGGCTGAATTCCTCCAAATGGCGCTTGATCGCCCCCTTTGGAATTAAAATGGTTAGCGACCACAATCACCTGCTGGCCTTCAAACTCAAATTCAGCGGCCAACGGCTTGCGCGAGTCTTCAAATGACGCATTCAGGGGATCAATCCGACCCGGGTTGAGAGAGAGTCCCTGCACTCCATAAGTGACAGACGTAACTGAATCCCCCTTGGGCTTGTCGGTCAGCGTAACACGTTGCGGATTGTACAAGAAGCCAACACGGATGTTGCCACCGGGGGCACCGCCATCCTTATTATTTTCAGGGCCAATATCTGTAAAATTGTATTCCGGGCCTCCATGAGCACGAATCGCCTCTATGAGCACACGGAAGCTTTCGGAAGCGTCTGTGGTGCCATCATCTTTCTCACCGTTATTATCCTGTACTTCCAACAATCCTACGATATCCGGATGATTCAAATTTACAGCGATAGCCTGCCCCAGCTGATCTATCCGTTTTCCATCACCGGGATCGAAGTTTTCCACATTAAAAGAAGCTACTGTCAGCTTACGATCATCGCGTCTCAAATGCGTATTGGCTGGCTGGAGGCCGCCAGGTACAACATCCGGCATACGCTCTGGCAGCAGCTTATAATTGCTAAAGCTATAGCTCACCACACCTGTGATAGGACCCGCAAAACGATCGCCTGTCTTCAACGATGTCGAAGGCTTCGCATCAATCAGAATCCGTTGCGGGTTCAGACTTCTTTCTGTCAGCATGAGTCCGCCTGCCTCCGTTACAACCTCACCTGTGTTTGGACCGTTATCAATTCGGACTGGAATTTCATAGCCATAAGGACCAATCACAGTGGCATCCTTCAACTCTACACGCATGCCTTCCAGGCTTTCGAAAAAGTCCAAGCCATCCTCCTGTGGATCAAACACCGTCATTCCGTCATGATCCACAACAGATGTCGGCATCACACGTCCCTGCTCACCTAGCAAAATTGGAGCTGGCAATGTACGGTCATTGGCAATTACCTTAACCAAAGAAGCCACAATTTCTGTTGTCGTGAGGTCGATTGGCTTACTTGCATATGTTCTTTCCGTGTATTCCTTCACCGAACCGCTAACCCTTACCTCATCCCCTACCTGCGCACCGTGACTAGGCTTGTACACTAAAATGGCCTCTGATGTTTTTTCATCCTGATCCACTTGATCATCCAACTCTTGGATATAGAAGCTGCTCCCCTTCACCATCGTGACAACGCCTTCAATATCCGCTACTTTTTGTCCTTCATATGGAGAACGGTGTGCTGCCCACTGTATATCGTGGATGCGAAGCTTTTTAGGAAAATAGACATCTGCATATACACTTGCCCCTACAGTTACAGGTGAAGGTTGCACCTCTTTTCCTGCAAAAGATGCAGGCTCTGCCGAAGCTTTTCCACTGGACAACCCTACCGGTCCTCCAGCTGAAAGCACCAGTATGACACTGAGCCATGTGATCCCGAACCTTTTTAATTTCGTGGGTAATATTTTTACTATGTATTCTTGTTTCATCAAAAGATACTCCCCTCCCCATTTTTACTATGATTACGCTTACAAATATATTCTTCTTTTAAGATACCATAAATTAGTCAATTTAGTACCTGAATTATGTAAAATGAATTCTTCTTGCCGTAGCATATTCAGATCAAATTATTGTAAACTTGTTCTAATACAGAAAAAGGTGGCACATACGCTATGGAGCATTTGCTTAACGATCAGGTTAAAAACATTCAAATCAGCGGCATCCGCAAAATCGCCAACAAAGTTGCCGCATTACCCGGGACCCTGTCATTAACGATCGGACAGCCGGATTTCCCTACCCCTGCGCATATTATGGAAGCTGCCCATCGGGCGATTAACGAAGGACGCACCTCCTATACACCTAATCCGGGACTGCCGGAATTAAGAGAAGCCGCAGCGGCGTTTGTAGCTCGTAAATACGGCCTGAATTACCGTGGACAGGATGAGGTTATCGTAACGAATGGAGCCAGTGAAGCGCTGGATATTACTTTACGCACGATTTTGTCACCCGGCGATGAAGTTGTTCTACCTGTCCCGATCTACCCAGGGTACGAGCCATTGATCCGTTTGTCAGGCGGCATTCCTGTGTTTGCCGATACCCGCAACAGCGGCTTCAAGCTCACGGCCGAGGTGCTGGAGCCTTATCTGACCGAACGGACAAAAGCAATCATTCTCGGATATCCTTCGAATCCAACCGGACGAGTGATGAGCCGTGAAGAACTGGAAGCGGTCGCGGATTTACTGAAGGAGCGCGATCTGTTTATCATTTCGGATGAAATATACAGTGAACTGATTTACGATACACCCCACGTGTCCATTGCAGCTCTACCAGGTATGCGGGAGCGTACCATCGTCATCAACGGTCTGTCCAAATCACATTCCATGACGGGATGGCGCATTGGTTTTACACTTGCACCCGCTGAAATTACACAGCACATGGTCAAAGTCCATCAGTACAACGTAACCTGTGCCAGCTCGATTAGCCAATATGCTGCCCTGGAAGCCTTGACCACTGGTGTCGATGATGCACTTCCGATGCGTGAGGAATACCGCAAGCGTCGTGATTATGTACATGGAAGGCTGACAGACATGGGTATCCCGCTGGAGAAACCCGAGGGAGCCTTTTACCTTTTCCCTTCCATCGCGCATTTTGGATTAAGCTCTATGGATTTTACCTTGAAGCTGCTGGAAGAGCATGGAGTGGCTGTCGTACCTGGAGATGCCTTTTCTTCCTATGGCGAAGGATACATTCGCTTGTCTTATGCTTACGGGCAGGATGTGCTGGAGCAAGGGTTGGATAAAATAGAGAGGTTTGTTAGGGGAATTGTGAGGAGTTAAGGTGGGAGAGGCGCTACGCAGTCCATTTGATCTTCCGATCGCTGTTGCTGGGGGATTCTTGGATTGGATAAAACATTTATAGGTAAGAATCCCTCAGCAAAGGCGAACGCTACCGCTTCTCCAGATTCAAATGGCCCGCTTCGCTCACTGCCCACCTTAAAGTCCCACAATTCTCTAACGTGTGTGTGGAGTATGGGAAAAGAAGTACAATACTCACCCGCCTCGCACGGTGAGTAAACATAAAAAAGGCCTCTGTGCCACCCGTACAGGTGGTTCAGAGGCCTTTTCGCTCTACTCCCACGGCTATCGGCGTAGGGATTCATGGGGGTGACTAGCTTTAAGCACGGCGTAGCGGAGGGGGCGGAATGGTGCTGGACAAGCGAAGCGGTCGCCTTTAAATTGAGATTTTCACCTTTAAATATTCAATCATAAAAATCGGAATTTAACAGCGATGGTAAGCACCATCCGCCACCGCAGCGACCTTTAAAGCACCAACCCCTAATCTCAACGCCACTCCCCTACTTTAAATGCATTTTGAATTGCAGGAACAATTCGTTGTAATGAGCGAGCATGCGCTTGCCCAGATTGTTGTACACTTCCAGCTTGTCTGTAATTTCGGACGGAGGGTAAAAACGCTCGTCGCCAGAGATATCTTCAGGCAACAACTTCTTTCCGTCCTCGTTGGGTGTGGAGTACCCTACAAACTCGGCATTTTGGGCGGCTACATCGGGCTGCATCATGAAATTGATGAACTTATGAGCCGCATCCACATGGGTAGCGGTTTTTGGAATAACTATATTGTCAAACCACAGGTTGGACCCTTCATCTGGCACGATGTAATCCAGCTTGTCGTTCTCATCCATGATTTCAGACGCATCACCGGACCATACAACTCCAGCAGCAGCTTCCTCGTTTGCCAGCAGCATTTTAATCTCGTCACCGACAACCGCTTTGACATTGGGTGCTAATTTCTCCAACTTCGTCAATGCCTGCTGCAAATGTGCCTCATTCGTATCGTTCAAGGAATAGTGAAGGCTGTTCAGTGACATCCCTACGACTTCCCTCGCACCATCAACCAACAGTAGATTATTACGCAGCTTTGGATTCCACAGACCGTTCCAGCTATGAAAATCAATGCCTTTCGTCAGCTCCGGGTTAAACACAATCCCGACTGTACCCCAAAAATACGGTACCGAGTATTCATTATTCGGGTCGAACGAAAGGTTTAGAAAATGAGAATCCACATGCTTCAAATTCGGCAGCTTGCTGTGGTCCAACGGGAGCAACAAGTGCTCCTGCTTCATTTTAGCCAAAGCATATTCCGAGGGAACCGCTACATCAAACGAAGTTCCTCCCTGCTCGATTTTCGTCAGCATCGCCTCATTGGAATCAAACGTCTGATAAATGACAGTAATCCCCGTCTCCTTCTGAAACCGTTCCAACAGCTCGGGGTCAATGTAGTCTCCCCAGTTGTACACCGTCAGTGTGTTGCCACCGGAGTAGCCTTGACTGGAATTCAACCATGCGGCCACCCCCATCAGCCCAAACGAGATGATGAAAATCGACAGAAACACGCGCACAAGTGACTTCATCTAGGCACCCCCATTTCTGCCGCAGGCTCTTTTTTACCATTACGATTCGCCTTGCGCATAATAAAGTAGTAACCCACCACCAGCAGCACAGTAAACAGGAAAATGAGCGTGGATAGCGCATTGATGGACAAGGAAACCCCTTGACGGGCACGTGAGTATATTTCCACTGATAAGGTCGAATAGCCACTGCCTGTCACAAAAAAGGTTACCGCAAAATCATCCAGCGAGTACGTTAACGCCATAAAGAAGCCCGCATAAATCCCTGGCTTGATAAAGGGTAGAATCACCTTGGTCAGCACATCCATTCGGCTGGCACCCAAATCACGCGCGGCATCGACCAGAGATGGACTCATTTCCTGCAACCGCGGCAAAATCATAATGACCGCAATCGGCACACTAAATGCAATATGGGATAATAAAACGGAGTAGAAACCCAGCTTAATCCCGACCATCGTGAACAAAATGAGGAAGGAAGCGCCAATAATGACGTCCGGGTTCACGATCAATACATTATTGAGCGATAGCAGCGTGTTTTTGACTCGACGGTTCTGCATCTGATGAATAGCCAGCGCCCCCATGATGCCAATAATCGTAGCCAACGCAGACGACAGCAAAGCAATCACCAAGGTGTTAATGACAATAATGATCAAGCGAGTGTCGGCAAACACCTCTTTGTAATATTGGAGTGTAAAACCTTCAAACTCATGCATCGTCCCGCCACTGTTGAAGGAATAGTACATCAAATACAAAATAGGTGCGTACAACACGAGAAAAACAATAACCAAATATATATTCCCAAATCGGTTTTTATTTACCATGCCGCACCCTCCGTTTCGTTCCCGAGGTGAGCAGCATAATGATCCCCATCGCCAAAATCAGGAACACGGCAACCGTAGAGCCCATACCCCAATCCTGAGTAACCAGAAAATGCTGCTCTATCGCCGTCCCCAGTGTAATCACACGGTTACCTGCAATCAGGCGGGTAATCATAAACAGCGATAACGCTGGAATAAACACAGCCATGCAACCGGATCGCACACCCGCAAGCGTTAACGGGAAAATAACCCTGCGAAACGCAGTCCACTTGGAGGCTCCCAAATCTCGGGCAGCGTCCAGCAATGAAGGGTTTAACCCTTCCAACGCGTTATAAATGGGCAAAATCATAAAAGGCACAAAAATATAAACCGACACAAACACAAAGCTGGAGCTGGTAAACAATAATTGCTGACCTCCCAACCCAACCATACCTAACACCGTATTCACCGGACCATAGGTTCCGAAAATCCCGATAAAAGCATACGTTTTGAGTAGCAAGTTAATCCAGGTCGGCAAAATAATGAGCAACAGCCACAGCTGCTTATGCTTGGTGCGTGTGAGCAAATATGCTGCCGGGTAAGCAACTAACAGTGAAAATACTGTGATCAGAAATGCATACCAAAACGAACTAAGCGTCATGCTCAAATAAACAGGTGTCAGAAACTGAGCATAGTTGTTGAAGGTGAGATGACCATCCACATCAAATAGTGAATAGTAAAACACAAGTACAACTGGAGCCGCCACAAACAGCACAATCCATAAATAGTAAGGCAGCAGATACGCTGCTCTCGTATTACCGGACATGCTGATCCACCTCTTCATAGGCTTCCAGACGCCGATCAAATTCTTCTTCTGTTTCCCCAAACCGCATCACATGGATCGCTTCCGGGTCAAATCGCAGACCGATTTCACTGCCCAGCTCCGCCTTTTTGGTAGAATGCACGAGCCACTCCTGACCCGAATCATCATAGCAGCTTATTTCATAGTGAACACCACGGAACAATTGGGTATCTACCTTCACACGCAGCTTGCCTTCAGCAACATTCGTAATCTCCAAGTCCTCCGGCCGGATCACAATTTCAATGGGTTCGTTCGGACGTAATCCTCCGTCGACACACTCAAACTGTCGACCGTTAAATTCCACTTGATAATCTGCAATCATCCGTCCTGGGACAATGTTAGATTCGCCGATGAAATCAGCAACAAACCGATTGATCGGCTCATCATAAATATCATTAGGCGTACCACTCTGCTCAATCTTACCTTTGTTCATAACAAAAATTTCGTCCGACATGGCCAGTGCTTCCTCCTGATCATGCGTAACGAAAATAAAAGTAATTCCAAGGCGCTGCTGCATTTCGCGCAAAATGTACTGCATTTCTGTACGAAGCTTTAAATCCAGTGCAGACAACGGTTCATCCAACAAGAGAACATCAGGCTCATTGACGATAGCCCGTGCGATGGCTACACGCTGACGCTGTCCCCCGGACATCTCAGAAATTTCTCGCTCACCGTAGCCTTCCAGATTGACAAAGGACAACGCCTGTGTCACCTTCTCCTGAATGTCCTTTTTGTTCATCTTTTTGATGCGCAGACCAAAGGCTACATTTTCAAACACATTCAGATGGGGAAATAGCGCATAATCTTGAAAAACCGTATTAACCTGCCGCTCATTGGCTGGAACACGATTAATGAGTTTTCCATTTAAATAAATAGAGCCTTCTGTCGGCTCTGCAAAACCTGCAATCATACGCAGAATCGTCGTTTTACCACAGCCGGAAGGCCCCAGCAGTGTATAAAATTTACCACGCTCAATCTCAAAGCTGACGTCCGCCAGCACTGGGGGATCGTTGTCATATTGCTTGGTCACCCGTTCAAATCGGATGATGGTTTGCTCTCCCATAACACCCTCCTTCAAAAAATTCGACTTCATTCCATTTCATTCTTTTCATTAAACCTATTTATTCAGGGCGTATCATTTACCCTTGAGACTTCCAGGTAAAATAGTCTGTCAGCACACGAATGGCTACACCAATCGCTTCCTCCGCAGGCTCCAGCTTGGCATGATGCAAACCATAAGGCGTATCAACACCAAGCCAGAACATCAGACCGGGAATTCGCTCCAGAAAATACCCGAAGTCTTCTCCGGTCATCGCTTCTCCGCATTCAATAAGCTGCACATCTTGCCGATTACGGACCCAGTTCATGAATTCCTGGGTTACCTGAGCTTCATTGTACACTTGCAAATAATTGGAGCCATAATGAATCTCGGCATGACATTCAAATCCAGCCTCCACACCGCGCACTAGTGCTTCAATCCGTGATTTAACCAGCTTCATCGTATCGGCTGACAACGTTCGGATCGTACCCTCCAAACGGGCGGTTTCCGCGATAATATTTTGCTTCGTGCCTCCGCTAACCTTACCCACGGTAATGACCGCTGCATCGAGTGGATTCACATTACGGGCTACAACCGTCTGTAATTGTCCCACCAGCTGACAAGCAGCCACTACCATATCATTCGCCTTGTGTGGATACGCAGCATGCCCCCCCATACCCTTCAGGTCGATGAAAAGCTCCGACGTATTGGCAAATAGGATGCCCGGGCGAGTCGCAATTGTGCCAACAGGATATTCGGGCGCAACATGCAGTGCGACAATTTCATCGGGTATCCAGTCTGCCAGCTCCGTGCTGTCCCGCATAGGCAAGGCTCCGCCCGGCCCTTCCTCAGCAGGTTGAAACAGCACAACCAGGTCATCCTTAATCGGATGGCTTGCAAAGTGAGTAACTATTCCCAATCCAATCGTCATATGTAAATCGTGTCCACAAGCATGCATATAGCCGGGATGGGTCGAACGAAAATCGTACCCTGTCTCTTCTTCAATCGGCAAACCGTCCATATCACAACGATATCCATAGCGGCGTTCAGGAGCCGTTCCATGAATGAACACTAACACGCCCGTACGCCATGTACGAATGTCCAACCGCTCCTGAGGGAGCGTTTCCAAATAATCCAGCAAATATTGTTGTGTTTTGTATTCCTCAAAACCCGGTTCGGGAATTTGGTGTAAATCCCTTCGTATTTGGACAAAAGAACGATAGTCGACCGTACTCATTGCTACTACGCCTCCTCTTTATAGCTCATCAGCTCTATCTGGCAAAAGAACAAAAGGACAAAAGCCCGGCGCAGCCGCCGAGCCTTGTCCGTTGTGCTTCGTCCCTAAGTTAGGCTGTCAGTGCATCATGCTTCTGACAAGGAATCGTTCACCTTTGGTACATTAAAAAACTTTTGCCTTCTTACAGAACGCGCAGTTCTTTCAAAATCTCAGTTTTAGATTTGGTCTTATCGTCGACCTGTTTGATCACACGTGCAGGTGTACCCGCCACTACGGAGTATTCAGGCACATCTTCAGTTACGACAGCTCCGGCTGCAACAACTGCACCTTTACCAATTCGCACGCCTTCCAATACAACCGAGTTTGCACCGATCAATACATCGTCTTCTACTACAACTGGCTGTGCAGATGGTGGTTCAATGACACCCGCCAGGACAACGCCTGCACCGATGTGACACATGTTACCTACTTTAACACGACCGCCCAGCACAGCATTCATATCAATCATCGTGCCTTCACCAATCGTAACGCCGATGTTAATCACTGCACCCATCATGATGACTGCGTTGTTACCGATGCCAACCATATCACGAATATATGCGCCTGGCTCAATGCGGGCATTGATGCCTTTCAGATCGAGCATAGGAACAGCAGAGTTACGGCGGTCATTTTCCACCACATAGTCTTCTTCTTTAGCGTTTACGCTATCCAGTACAGGCTTGATATCAGCCCAATCCCCAAATACAACACCACTGTCTCCAGAAATAAAAGCTTGAACATTCTCGCCAAAAGATGCGGAAGCCAAGGCTCCTTTTACATATACTTTAACAGGCGTCTTTTTCTTGCTGTTTTTAATCACGTTGATGACTTCTTGTGTATTCATTTCGATGGACATAGTAAATCTAACAACTCCTTCATCGCTTCATACGACTTCGCAAGCCGGAATGATCTTATTCTCTCATCCTTTATAGCACAAAAGTGCAGGTCTCGCAATTATAGATTAGACCCTTATAGCTCTAACCTAGCCCTTAAAATAACAATTTCCAGCGGCATGACTGCCTTAAATTCATAATTGTAAGCCGCCGAGCCATCCCACATCAAAGTAGGGTTATTTATTAGCTTGCAGGCTCTCCAGCGATGTATAAATGAAGGATTCGAATCCTTCAGCAGGTTCACCTTGTGGAATGTTCACTTTCACGATGAAACCGCCTGTTTTATTTTCTACAACAATATATTGTTGTGTCATCTTCGAACTGCTCGCTTGTAAGAACAGACGGCTACTGGATAATGCTTCAGGTATGGCTGCTTTGTCCAGCTTTTGCACCTTACCGAAGGAAGCTAGATCCTTCTCGCCTTCTTTTTGAAGCTCGTCCAGATTAAAATCGGAGGGCAGCTTCGTAATTTCAGCATAATAGTTATCATCTACAGCCAAGGCAACACGGTTTTGATCGGGAAACAGGGACATTGGATCAAACACATACAGTGAATATCCCTCTCCTTTTGCCAACGTTGCTGTCTGCTTTTCCTTTTTCCCTTCAAGGGTAAGCTCAAAAGTTTGAGTTTTCGAGCGTTCTCCGCCTACTGCTTGACCAGAACTTCCGTTTTGATTGCCATCTGTTGCAGCTTCTGTTTTTTGTATTTTCGTTAAAGTCAGTTGCTTCGCCGTCGCGTCGCCCTCTACTGCTTTTTCGTTGTATTCAAACGCCACTGTATCGCCTTCTTTAAGTCCAGCTATTACCGTGTCCAGTCCCTCCCCCAATTGGAAGGATTGGGCTTCGCCATTGGTTTCAATCTCTACCGTATGCGGGTCAGCAGCTCCATTGTATACACCTGTGCCTTTTTTAACCTCTGGCTCAGCGATTGGCTCCGGTTTAACTTGCGGCTGCTGTTGCGTTTGCGGTTGGTCTGACCCTTGAGGTGCGGTGTTATTGGTTTGCGGTTTCGTTCCACAGGCTGACAGAGCCA
The DNA here is from genome assembly GCF_038592955.1 of Paenibacillus sp. FSL H8-0168. Lineage (NCBI taxonomy): Bacteria > Bacillati > Bacillota > Bacilli > Caryophanales > Paenibacillaceae > Paenibacillus > Paenibacillus sp. FSL H8-0168. The sequence continues at coordinate 4,029,497 of NZ_CP151948.1, forward strand.
GCACTGCCACTACAGTCAGTAGTATGATTGAAAATGTGTTTTGTTTTTTCATAAAATCCACCTCCACTATGATAGACGAGCTTGTGCAGCAAAAGTTCTACGCAGCATCTCACTTAAAACCCTACCTCCTGCTCCCGTTTATTATATTCTCAGGATTTTGCAAAATCCTAATACCACGGGAATGTCAGGTACGGTATAATGGGCTGTATTAAACCCAATTTTCGAGATACCGCTTGGAAGGAACATAAACGTATTTATTTTCCTCCATACGGATGGAGCTGCCACATGAATCAAGCACACAAACCGTCGTTTTCCTTTGAATTATTGTACATCATAGGTATTATCGCTATTTCGTTCTCCTCGATCTTCGTAAGATGGTCTGAAGCCGAGGTGTCCGTCATCGCTATGTACCGTTTGTACCTAACCAATCTGATCATGCTGCCTTTGGTCTGGAAGTACCGCACTGAGCTGTTTAGCCTGACCCGCAAGCAGTGGATGCTGATCCTCTGGTCCGGTATTGCGCTGGGGCTGCATTTTTTGCTCTGGATGGGCTCACTGCGACTGACCACCGTTGCAAGCTCTACCGTTATTATGACATTGGAGCCGATCCTTGTCATGCTCGGTTCTTTTTTGTTTTTCCGGACGGGCACGAATCGCGCTATGCTCATCGGAATGGGTATGGCTTTTATCGGCTCACTGGCCATCGGAGCTGGAGACTTCAATGTCTCGGGACAAGCCCTGCTCGGGGACGCACTGTCCTTCTTGGGTATGGTAGCCGTGTCCATCCATATGCTGATGGGCAAGCATCTGCGCGAGCATTTGAGCGCGTTTGTGTATAATTTTTGGGTTTTCGCCATCGCAGCCACCTCACTTGCGCTGTATAATGTGGTCAATGCCATTCCTTTTACCGGATACGCTCCACGGGAATGGGGACTGTTCCTGCTGCTTGCCATTGTGCCTACGCTGTTCGGACATTACCTGTTTAACTGGCTACTCAAATACATTAACGCCACCGCGGTGTCGATGGCGGTACTCGGCGAACCCGTTATTTCTTCCCTGCTAGCTTGGGTGCTGCTCGGGGAAAGGTTGTCTACTTTACAATTTGGTGCAGGCTTTTTCATCCTGTTCGGGGTATGGATTTTTATCCGATACGGAGCGGATTTTAAAAAGAAAGTCATCCACCAAAGTGAGTTGCCCGACACTGAGCATCCCCTGAAGGCCAGCTCTTAACTTATTTACCCCATTTTCATAAACCATACTCAACGGATTAAATTTACTGTTAAATAAAGGAAGGCGGAATCCTCTATGAAATCCATCGTATCCAAACGCTGGCTGCTGGCCCGATTGTATGAGCCGGACATGATCATTGCTGACTGCCGTTCCCTGCTCGGACAAGCCGGGGCTGGACGGACTCAATTTAATGAAGACCATATTCCAGGGGCGGTTCACTTCGATTTGGAAGAAGACCTTACTGCTCCTCTTGGTGAGCATGGGGGTCGCCATCCATTACCTGATGTGGATACACTTGCCGCACGTCTGAGTCGTGTCGGGATCAACGCAGGTTCACGCATCGTCGCTTATGATGACCAAGGCGGTATGATGGCTTCCCGCTTCTGGTGGCTCCTGCGCTACCTCGGGCATGAGCAGGTGTACGTACTGGAAGAAGGCTACAGTGCCTGGAAGGAAGCAAAATTCCCCGTTACGGCAGATCAGCCGATTCGCATTCCCTCGACCTTTGTGGCAAATGTTCGGCCACAAATGCTCACAAGTATGCAAGAGGTGCACCGTGTATCCAAAGATTCGCTTCCTGGTGGCTCTTCCATATTGATTGATTCGAGAGAGCGGCCGCGCTACCTGGGACTGGAAGAGCCCATAGATCAAGCTGCGGGGCATATCCCAGGTGCGGTGAATTTCTTTTGGAAAGAGGTCTTGGACGAAAAAGGTAGCTTTAAAAATGAGGAACAATTGCAGCAGCACTTTGCCGACCTTGATCCAAGCGCAGAAATTATCGTGTATTGCGGTTCCGGCGTATCCGCCTGTCCCAATGTACTCGCCTTGAATGAAGCTGGATTTAGCAAGGTCCGTTTATATCCGGGAAGCTGGAGCGACTGGATCAGTTATGAGGAGAATCCGGTGGCGACCGGGGAGGAATAAAAAGTTTTCAACGGATATACAGGTTCTAAAGACAAATACACTGTCCTAGCGATTAGGCTTACGGCAGTGTATTTGTCTTTGTTTAAAAGCACAAAAAAATCCACTTGAGATAAGTGAAGCAATACAACGATGTAGTTGAAGTTGCTTGCTTTTTTGAATAGCTATCCAATCTTTTGAACAAATATATATCTTAATTCATACTCTTTCTGTTGTTTTTCTGCATATATCAGAGTTTCTCTTATGGAACCCGTTTCTAATATATTCAAACCATTAAAATGTTCTTTTAAATCTTCTTCAGTAAAGAAGTGAGCATATTTCCCTTTCTTGTATTCATATGTTCCTTCCTCAATTTCCCTACCCACACCATTATTAAAATCACAATCAGAAAAACATGTGAAATACATTACTCCCAATTCCTTCAAATGCTTCACGCAATTCTGTATCAGTTTTTTTCGATCTTCTAACAAAAATAAATGCAATAAATCATAACAATATATTCCATCATACTTTTGGCATGTACTAAACTCTAATACCGATTCTTGAATAAAATTCGTTTTTAAGTCCCATTCTTTTGCTAGATCTATAGCTGAACTAGATATCTCAATTCCATCAACCTGAAAATAAGAAGAGAACGCCTTCGTATTTCTTCCATATCCAGCACCAGGAACCAAAATATCATGTACATTATTCTTTTTGAACAAATCTATAGCTTGGGTTACAGTTTGACTTGGTTCACAACCCCAAATCATCCCTTCTTCAGTAAATCTTTTGTTCCAATAATCCCCCATATGATTCACCCGCCTATATACTCACATAGCTTTTCTTTTAAGTTCATCAATCTGTCTGATATGATGTTGATCATGCCAGATAAAATCTCTTAAATATGATATTACAGTAAACTTCCCGTCAGCATATTCTTTAGTAAACTTGTCGTCTTCAAAACTCTCTATACTCTCCAATATCATGTTACGGTACTGAATAGTTATTTTAATTAATTCTTCTTTCGTTTTTGTTTTTCCATATTCAATAGCATCCTGATTAAATTGTTCAAAATCCATATGTGTTAATGTCAAAGGTTTATTGTTCAATATGGGACTTATTGCTGCTTCAAAAAAGTATTTATCCCACAGTAGTATATGACTTACGATATCCTGAACTGACCATTTACCTTCAGCAATCGTTATTTGCCAATCCATTTCACGAATCTCAGAAACAAAACGGATCCATTCTTTGAACTCCTCTAGTAACCGTGACTTCTCATTCATGGTATCACGCTCCTTTTTTCAAATTGCAATTATTTAGGATAACGTTTTTGTATTCACGCTCCCCCAAAGGGGTTGTCTGCTGAAAATCCTTTTTCGAGACTCCTTCTCGCAGACCTAGGCTCCGTAAGGAGATGCAGTTGAATATTAAGTATAGGATATCCACCACATTTTTTTGAGCTACTAACATCTTCTAATCCCACATAACTCACCTGATAAATAAGACGAATGTTCTGTCCTAACCAAACCAGAAAATCACTCTTACATCTTCAGCATTCCCTAATTTCAATAATTTTGGATTTGTTTCATTGATGAAGTTCGAACATGTATTCATAATATTTCTGTATTCCATAAATTGATCACAATAATAATTTTCATCCCATTTAAAATTAATTAAATCCTTCAATAATAGCCAACTGTGGTCATAAAAATCATCTTTATCCTCGAATGCAACTTCACTCAATTCAGGGGAAATATCCACTGGAAGACCTCTTGGCAAAGATATAAACTTTAGATTATGATCATTCCTAGTATTCGATAGAATACTAAATAAATCATAGTTTCTATCCCCACTGTAAAATTCATAAGGATCACTTGGTTTCAATTTAGAAGTCTTGTGTTCTGGATACAGATAGTAATAAGGGTTAACAGTCCACTTATCTACACTTAACCAAGTAGCAGTATCTATTATTTTTTGCTTACTCTTTTTAATTTCTCTCCAAGTACTATCAATCTGCTCATATTCTTCTCTGAAGTACCTTTTCTCTACAAAAAAACAAATATCTGTACCCATATAACCTCCCATAGTATTTTTTGCATATACCCTACTTTTAAAATCTCTGTACTGTACCAAATGAAATCTTCATATTGGGCGCATATACTAACCAAGATTCAACACTGAATCTTTTAGAAAATGTTGCTTCTGCTTCATATTGTTTTTGAGCTTCCATTTCGTTTAATCCTCTAGATAATAAAACGTTGATCACTTTTGAAACATCATTAGGTTCTTGTCCCAAGCCTTCTTCTTTCAAAGAACTATAAAGCACGTTTTTACTTTCCATGTCCATGTTTTGATCAAGAAAGTTCACCTTATCGCTAACCCTACATCCTACATTTCTTAAGCCTAATTGGCTTAGCATGATCGGTATTTGTATGCCTATATTTCCGTCCTTACTCGTACGCTTATGATCTCTCTCATATAATTCCTGTAAAATACCTAACTGGATGACATTGCTTTGTTCAATTCCATCTAGATAATAATTCGCCGTATTACCAATCCAATGTGGTTCAAAACAGATAACCATTCCGTTATCCTGAACACAATCAATCATCTTCTGTAGAATGCTCTTTGGATTAGGCATATGTAATAAAAAAGCATGACTGACTGCTATGTCATACTCCTTTTCTAATTCCACGTCTTCAATATCACACAATATAAACTCAGTATCATAAGAGAGTTTTGAAAATGTTTTATTGGCTTGCTTAATTAATTCCATGCCTTTGTCAATGCCAGTATATGTTGATCCATTTGGTAGCAATGGAAGAAGCTTTAGTCCTAAATATCCAAAACCGCATCCATAATCTATGATCTTTACAGGTTTATTTATCTTCCAAACCTTTTGTATAAGAAATTCCAAGTAATCATCGTTATAATACAACCAGCGGGTATTTCTTAGATAATCAATTTTATTGTCCCAATAATATTCAGACATAAAAGATTCTCCTTGTTATTTAGTTTGGCGATTTCAGCTAACGTTTCTGTATTCATACCCCCGAAAGGATTAAGGTGCTTCAGCAACGAGTCGAATACTTAGCCTTGCAAGGTTGATCGCCTGATCCCCTTCCCAGCTCATACCTCCGGACGACCCAAGGGCGATAGGCTCGCAGCGTGAATACTGTGATATCTACTTACGTCGCTTCTTTGAATAACTAATTCCTAATAGCTAAAATCTAAATACTTACAAAATGTAATTCTTTAAAATATCTAGTTCGTCTTTCAAATTAGTTTCTATTTTTTCAATCCAATCATTTGGATTTCTAATTTTAGTTGGAAAGCTGCTCTTATTCTCAAGATAATATTTCAATTGAAGATAACTACTAATCGGAAAATCTTGAGCATACCATTGTTTTCTATATCCTAAAATTCCATGATCCTTTAGTAATACTTCCATTGATTGTACAACCTCTGATATGAATTCATTAAAGTTACATTCTTCACTGAACTCTAATTTCCCTGGGTGTGTCTTTATCCCATCTTCATAGACAGTTATATTAACTTGCACTATTTCTTGTGATTTCTTTACAATTTTCCAGTTATGTATAGCTGGTTCCGAATCCCAATCAAAGTTAACAATACTTTTAACTTCATCCGCAGGTGTACATTCAGGCAACAACACTTCAATTGCTCTTACTAAGTCAATTAATGGCTCAGAGAGATAGCTTGGAGAAATATAAATTTCCGAATTTTCAATTCGAAGATGTACATCTGCCCAACCAATATTACTTAGTGTATAAGTAAATTTCATGTATATTCTCCTTTACAATATTACCGTTATTTCGGCTAACGTTTGTGTATTCACGAACATGCGAACCTTAAGGCTCTGTAGAAGCTATCCGCTACGTGGTTAAGTTCTCAGACGGTCCACTGAATTCGCTTCTTGGGTCGCATCTAGTGGACCAAGGAAGCGAAAGTGGCCACAGTGTGAATTACGATGTTAGGTGGAATGCACTGAAATACTCACATAATTAATTCAATTTTCCCTTTAGGGCTCTACTCGAACTAATACCTCTTCCATAGTCATTTCTGGAGTTATAATTATCGTTTTGTTTAGGTTCCGACTTAAATCTTTTAGGAAGTTCATGAGTACATCTATTTTTTTCTCTGAGTCTATCTGTATTGGTGAAATATCAAATTCAATAACGCTTCCTTCATAAAAATGCCCACAAATATCAATTTCACTATATTCAATAGTTATCCCAATACTTGCTTCTTTTTTTATTCTTAACAATTCAGCAATATCCCTAATTCTAGTTATTAGCCCATCTATAGTCACTCGATAATTAATTCTATTACTTTCCAAATGATCAAAAATTAGAGCCCATACTTGGATGTCTGTATCCAATATATAAATGTCCCTTAGACTTCCATCTTTAAAGAATACTTCATTCATTAGTTCATAATAATTCATGCAAACCTCCTAACACTCCGTATTTCACCTAACGTTCTTATATCTACAAGCCCTCACTATCTATTAGCTTCTAATCTTCATTCATTCTATCTGCTCGTATCCAGCTCATTTCCTCAATGTTTAATAATTCTTTAAACTCTTCTACTAACTGATGCTCATATTTCAGTTGTGTATAGTAATTATTATTTAAAATATCGTCTAATTGTTTTATTCGCTCATTATCTAGTTCAAAAAATCTAAATGTTTTTAGATTGCAATTTGTAAACTGTTTTGCTATTTTCTCATTGTATTCATTAGATCTCAGTACTTCTTCAATTAATTCAGTTCTGATTTTGTCCCCTCTAGGGTCGACATATAAAAATTCAATGTGATCTTCCTCTGGATATCTTTCTTCTGCAAGCTTAATAATTGAAGTATCTAATAACACATATGATATATGAAGACTTGCTATCTGTTGTGAATTGTAAACTACACGGTATCCCCAACAGTGATCTTCAAAATTATAAAAATATAACACTGGGATTTTTTCTGAAATTTGAAATAGACTTTCTGGAATTTCTTCACTTTCTTCTGTATCTTTGGTTACGAAAACAAACCATTTGTCATTTAAATCCTCCGCGTATATAGGATCATGCTCAAGAATTGCTTCTTTATATTTCAATAGTGATAAGCTTCCTGAAGTAAATTCACTCATTGTTTTGGCTCCTTTTTGTTTTTTTAGTCATATTTCAGCTAACGTTCTTGCATTCATGAACCCCTAAGGGGTTGTCTGCTGAAATTCCTCTCCGAAATCCACCTCGCAGACCCATACTCCGTAAGGAGCCGCTGCTTGAATATGATGTTAGGCGATACCCTTGATCTCTTTTGAGTTCCTTAAAATAATCCCTATTACTACTGTATTTTAACTTCTCAAATCAACAACCATCGTGATTGATGAATCAACTTTCCCAACTTCTTTAAATCCGAATCTCTCGTAGAGTTTCATTGCCGCTGCATTGCTCGGATCAACACTGAGGGATAATTTTTTTTATATTCCTCTTCCTAGCTTCTTTAAATAATTCATCCATTAAGGCCATTCCGATTTTCCTCCCCCTGTATTCTTTTAACAAAGCCATTCCTAGTTCGGGTACATCATTATCAATAAATCCAAATCCCTTATTATCCTCGTTAAAATATCGAACTGTTATTGATCCGACGGGTTCACCCTCATGGTTCATTGCTATAAATCCAAAATCCCCCTCTCTTCCCCAACCTTCAATATACTTTGATATATAAGGGTCTTTTATTATCGCTTTATCGAATGGCTCTTGACCTTCTGGGACAAATAATGATTCATATAACATCTCCCATAAAAAAACACATCATCTTCTATTATTGGTCGGATTCTGTATTGCATCATTGAAGTTACCTCATTTCTAGATTCTCAAAGGTTTCACCTAACGTTTCTGTATTCCTGAACCCGAAGGGGTTGTCTGCAAAATCCCTCTTCGAAATCCAACTCGCAGACCTAGGCTCCATTTTAGCAGCAGCTTGAATAATATTTTAAATGTCACTTCCTTCATTGATTTCCTCAACGTAAATTTTTGTTCAACTTCTTTGTCAGTATTATTTCCAGAGGTTCATTCTCAAACATTAAACATCCAGCATCTCTATATCCAAGCTTCCTATAAAAATGTTGAGCTCCTTCATTCGACTGTGTTGAGGTCATGACCATTTCAAATCCTTTTTGTTTCATTAATTCTTCCCAATACTGGACAACTTTTTTACCAATACCTGTTCCTCTATACTCCTCATCTATCCATATCATATTCATAAATGGTGTGTTGTCCCAAAAAAATCCGTATCTCATCCAACCTATTTCTTGATTGGATTCTCTAATTATTAGAATTTCATTTTCTTTTATTTTTGGTCTTATCAGTGTCTTATGTATGTGCTTGTCTCTTAACGAGATATACTCATAATCTGATTCAATCGCAAAATCAATCTTCATTGTAAATCCTCCCTTTCACTCTTTTCATTAAATATCTTCTTGGTAACACTTAGCACTGATGTCTCATAACGTTTGTACATTACATAAGTTTATAAAGTCTTTTCAAAAATGTATAAGTCACCTTCTTCTCTAACTTTGGTAAACCCACACTTTGAATAGAAGTGATGATTCTTCACACTCCAGCTAGGATTGCTCCCCCGATTATTTCTCCATTAAAGAGCACCTTGAAATATTCGCAATTTTGCATCATCTCTTCTTGCCAACTTATGGAGTCATATCCTATTGGCCCAACGGTTTCATTATTCTTAAAATGCTTTGGTTCATCCTCAAAACTGGCCTTTTGTATTTCAGCAAGTTTTTGTGCATCATTTTTTCTAGCTTTTTCTAGTGTCAGCACCCAACATACCTCCATTGTCTTTTTATTTTTTCTGGGGTTGTCTGCTGAAATCCCTCCTCCAACTCCATCCCGACAGGCCAAAGCTCCGTGAGGATTCTTATGCTTGAATATTATGTTATCAGAAGTTACCGAACTTCTTCACTATGCATTCAAAATCAATCAGCAAATTTTTTTATCAGCGAATTTTCTTATGTGGTCTTTTTTCATTTTGTAGTTTGATTATTAGTTCATATACATCTCTTTCACTTTTCTGAGCTTTTAGTGACTCTTCTTCTGTTATTTCTATTTCTATCATTTGAACCACTATTCCACCAGCATCAAAACTAATGAATATTCCCCCATCTCTTCGGATTATATTAATCCCATACTTGGCAAAGAGTATATCCATAAAATGACCTCCAGATCTTTCGCGTTCTTTATACTATAGTTTTTAGTACTTTTGAGATCTTATTATTATGTTTTAGTAATTCAAGAATTTCTGATAACGTTTGTGTATAAAGCCTCTAAATTAGAGGCTCATATGGACGATGTTCGTTCGTGTCCCTCGACACCACAGTTCAGCAAATTCCAAAATTGTTCAACCATAACCGATGCCGGATATGGCATCGAACGGGTAATCCACCATTCCACTACCCCCACTGCCGCTGAAATTAAAAATTGCACCGTAATGTCCCTGTTCATATCCTGATCGAGGTTGATCGAATCCAGATGCTCGCACAGACTTTGCCGAAACATTGTCTCCATTTGGTTCCGAAAAACCGTACTTCCCTTGTTCGTTAGCATTCTAGAGTAGAATGAAGCATGCTGCTCCAAATATTCAAACGTGCGCAGTAGTGCGGTTTTGGAAGGGACATGAAAGAAGTTATCTTCAGACATACAATTGTGTAGTAACTCGTTAATTTGAGCTTCCATGCATTGATCGCGCAGATCATACTTGTCAGCGAAATGCAAATAAACCGTTCCGCGATTGACATTCGCTTCCTCCGCAATTTGATTGATCGTAATTCTCTCGAATTCCTTTTCTGACATCAGCCTCATAAAAGCATCAATAATGGCTTGCCTCGATTTTTGAATACGCCTGTCCATATCCTTCTCCCCTTTGCACCATCCTAAAAAATGAACATTTCGAAGTCCTCTGTTGAAAAATCAACAACCACGCTTGTTTTAACCATTGAACCCCATATACCGCTCTGTTACATTCACTTTATAAAATTTATGTTGATGATTCAACATATGTTCAATTTTAGAGGAGCTGTAATCATGAAAGCTATTGTTTTACAATCTTTGGATAATTTAATTTACATTGAATTAGGAGGGTTTAAAAATTGAAACTTACAGGAAACACGATTTTTATTACAGGCGGCGGTTCGGGAATTGGACGTGCGTTAGCAGAAGCTCTCCACAATCTTGGAAACAAGGTTATTATCTCCGGTCGACGTAAAGAGCGTCTGGAGGAGACGATCAAAGCGAATCCCGGCATGTCCGCAGTGGAATTGAATGTACAAGATCCTGCCAGCATAGAGGCGGCCGCCAAGCAGTTAATCAAAGAATACCCGAATGTTAATGTCTTGATTAACAATGCTGGCATCATACAGTCCGATGACGCGGCGGGCATGATCGATGAGGATGTTTTGATTTCGACTGTCACTACAAACTTGCTAGGTCCCATTCGGTTGACTTCTGCATTCATCGAGCATTTGAAGTCCAAAGAAGAAGCGGTTGTCATCAACACGACTTCAATACTTGGATTTGTACCATTAGCGACAACTGCTGTATACTCCGCGACGAAGGCAGCACTTCATACCTATACGCTGTCTCAAAGGTACTTGCTTAAAGACACATCGGTAAAAGTAATAGAAATTGTGCCCCCATGGGTTCAAAGCAACAACGATGAACCGCGTGCGATGCCACTTGATTCATTCATTGATGCAACAATAAAGATACTTGGCACGGATACAGACGAAGTTCTGGTGGAAGAAGCGAAAATGTTTCGAAATAACCCTGGCCCGAACGAAGGTATTTTTGTGACCCAGCTTAACGATACGATGAATTCTGAACCTCCAAAGATTCATTGATCCACCTGTGATTCAATTTGCAAAAATTTAGGCGAACATAAAGTAGACACTCAGCTCCGTCTACTCTATGTTCATTTTATTGCAACTTGCACGTGGAGTAAGAAAAAGCGCCAAGCAGTCACACTCATGTTTACCTCTTAAATAATTTTGTTGATTTCACATAGTGTTTGGGTATTCCTGAAGTTCAAACACCCCTTTGTTAGGTGATGTCAGGGACATCCTCGATTTACTAAAAAAATGTTTTCATGATCTTACTTCATTTAAAAATCTTGTTATTATCGGTAGGTCGGGAGGACTTATTTGATTAGGTATCTTGTTTAAATCAAAAAATCGTATATCTTGTACTTCAGCTTCATCACCTTTAATTATTCCACTGTATTCTTTACATATATAAGCTGCAACTACGTTATATACTTCATCTCCATGAGGATATCGATAGTAAAGTTCCGGGCCTGAAAATATATCAAGTAATTCTAACTCTTCAGCTTCTAAGCCTACCTCTTCAAAAAGTTCCCGGCTTGCAACCTCCTTCATATTCTCACCAGGCTCCATTGAACCTCCTGGTAATCCCCATAGACCATTGTCAGTTCTCTGTTGCAATAATAATCGTCCCTCATCATCTATGAGAATCACACATGCTCCTGCCATAATTATAGGTCGGGTACCTACTAACTCTCTTAATTCTCTTATGTAATTCAATATCTTCACGCCCCTTTGAGATCCTCCAACAGACCAAGGCTCCGTTAGGAGCCACTGCTTGAATTTGACGTTATACGACGGATTCACTTTTTGAGTCTGCTTTCGTCAATGGACAAGGCACATAGCACAGGTGGCTCTGCCACTTAGCTGGTTAAATGTATCCGGTGAATCCGCTCCTCCCAATGCCTCTTCCGCAACAAGGGTCGGGCTTGTCCCGGCCACTACATTGAATACGATGTTAGATGATGTCACTCACTTCTTCGAGTTGCATTCAAAGTAATTATTATTCTTGTTTCCATTTATGTGCTTCGAGTAGTTTTCCAGTTTCATAATACTCTATTACTTCAAGCATAGGAATTAATTCTATACAAATGTTATCGCAATAATTGCCTAACTGACCACCAGCAACCAGAAGAATTTCCCTGTTTCCCTGTTTATCATTCATAAGAGTATATATATTACCATCAATTGTAATAGACACTATGAAATATTCCGGTCCGCCTCCAACTAATGCTGAATCTGTGTCTGATACCTCAAAAAAAACTAATGTAAATTTATCTCCGTCGAGTTTTCTTAAAAAACTTAAAGTGTCTGCCCATTTAGGATTTATAACTATTTCTTCATTGAACGTGATCCCATTCCATTCATCAATACTAATAGATTTTATCATTTTTTCTTTGCATCCTTTATAGATGGTTTTATTTATTTGGGTGCTTTCATCTAACGGTTCTGTATTCACGACCCCAGCGAGTGCTGGGGTGTCCTGCTGCTATCTCCTTCTCCGAAATCCTTCTACGGGTCGAGGGGCTATGCTCGATGCGTGAGTACTAGGTTATCAGATGGACTATGACAATTTAAAGGATATTCACAAAATTTCTTCTCCCTTTAATATTTCATTTGAGAACTGGTCCACAGCCAACCACGTTGAAACATCTTCTTCGACATTCTTATTCCAAGCAACTAAAAAATGTACTTGGCATATCTCATTAGAATCAATTAGTGTCATGGGAATTGTAATGCCTTTATCAGAACTTAAGATAAAACCGTACTTTTCAAAGTCAGAGTTCAAACATAGCGATTTAGGAATCATATCTCCTTGATTTCTTCTTGCCATTAACATATCACCGTCTTGTGTTCCCAAGTGTAAACGGTATACCTGATTCTCGTATTCGACAGCTTCAAGATCTTCCCCAGTATTAAATCCATAATCTGTCCAACTGTAACCCTCCTTCCAGGAAGCAGAAAAGCTGCACGTACTTATTTGAGTGTTCGCATAAGGCTTTATTCTAAATACTGCTCCCCAACATTCTTCTACTGTCAGATGTAAAGCGAGATTGAGCTTGGGTCTACAGACAACTAGCTCACAATCAAATGAATCATAATAATATTTATATAATGACCCACCATTTTTGAGTTTATAACTTTGTTCTGGTTTGTTCTGGATGATAGAAGTTATCAGAGATTGTGAGTGAAAATTCAATTATACCAAGAGGAGTATGAATTTGTGGCTGTAAGAGATTGTTTACTTTAATTAAGACTTGTTCTCCATGAAATAGCTTCATTATTTCCCTCCTCATAGTCTTTCTAATAACGTTCCTGTATTCATGAACTCAAAGGGGCTATCTACTGAAATCCCTCTTCGAAACCCAACTCGCAGACCTAGGCTTCGAAGGAGACGCAGCTTGAATATTATATTATGCGAAGCTTCTTTGAGGACTCTTTTGAACCGATATCTACAATTCTTTGTTTAAAATAAACTCAAAAAATCTTCATCAGACACTAAATGATTATCTTTTATAAATGTCTCTAACTCATTCAAATAATTATTACAGAGTTTGATATATTTATCTCCATATTGATCTTGAATCTTATTTGAATTGGTTTCAATATTAATGATTTCTTTACGTGCTCTTCTTAAAAATAATATTGAACTTGTATAATTATCACTTAGACATAAAGAAATTGAATTGTTAATATAGCAGACCAAGCCATAGAATACAGAATTTCTTCTTAATCCTGTCCATTGCTTATGAATCTCTTCGGTATTTAATTTTTTGGCTAACTCAAAGACATGAGAATTCAAAAACATCCGGTATTCCTCCATCTTTAAGCAGTTTCGCATAACGTTCCTGTATTCATGAACCCCAAAGGGGTTGATATACTTCTCCGAAATTCCTCCAGCAGACCAAGGCTCCAAAGGAGCCGCTGCTTGAATATTATGTTATAGGATGTAGACATCTTCTCTGAATTAACTAATGCGTGTTCGCAAAATCCAAGAATGCCGTTAAATTTGTTGAATTAGAAGCATGAAACGACGATACGATTCAACGGTCGCCGTGATTCCCAGTTAGAAAAACCAACGTGTTCAGCACGCTTACGACCGTAACATGTAAAAAGAACGTTTCCTAGTCGAATACTTTTTCAATAAAATTGAAAAAAAACCAATTCCTATCAACTTGTTTCGTCAAGACAGTGAGCATGTTCAAGGCCTTTTGGTTTAATTTCGATTCAGATTCGGTTTAAAGGTTTGCATACACACCAAAATATATGTTTCTATTTTCAGATTGAGTAATAGTATATTAAATGAGATAATAGATTAAAACTAATCAAGGCATTAGGTGATCACAATGAAAAAAAGGCAACTTTATGCAGTAGATTTTTTTTGTTCAGGCGGCGGTATGACTTGCGGATTAAAAATGTCTGGAATTCAAGTTATAGCTGGAATAGATATTGATTCTAAAGTAAAAAAAACTTATGAATTTAATAATCCAGATTCATTATTTATACAACAAGATGTTACCACATTAAATGAATTAGAGTTAGCTAAATATATTGATATAAAAGTTAATGATGATAATATGATTTTCGTTGGATGTAGCCCCTGTCAGTATTGGTCTATTATAAATACTAACAAAGAAAAGGCCACTCAATCTAAAGATTTGTTAAATGAATTTAAAAGATTTGTTTTATTTTATACCCCTGGCTATGTTGTGGTAGAAAATGTTCCTGGACTCATGAAAAAAGCGAAAGAAAGTGGTTTAGATGCTTTTATCCAGGAATTAGAACACTTAGGTTATACAGTAGAGTATGGCATTTTCAACCTAAACGAATATGGAGTTCCACAAACTCGCAAGAGGTTTTCTTTAATTGCAACACGTATTACTAAAAATAAGATTACCCCAGAAAAATCCTTACAATATTTAATAGTTAAAGATGTAATTGGACAAGCCAATGGATTTGCTCCAGTTTCTGCAGGTCATAGAGATGATAGTGATTTTCAACATACCGTTGCACAATTAAGTGCTGAAAATTTAAAAGTTATAAGTGAAACTCCTAGTAATTTAACGAAATCCATAAAAAACCGTGCTTTTTTTAATGGAACAGGTTTTTCAGATAGTTATAGTAGAATGAGCTGGGATAAACCAGCTCCAACCATAACAACTCGTTTTTTAAGTGTGTCAAATGGTCGTTTTGCACATCCCGAAGAAAATCGTGCCATTTCTTTAAGAGAAGGTGCTTCTTTACAAACATTCCCGAAAAATTATGTTTTTCATGATTCTAGCATTCACAAAATGGCGCAAATGATAGGAAATGCTGTTCCACCTGAATTTGCAAAACGTATAGGAGAAGCGATAATAAATGATTACGCAGATAGAAAAAGAAATTAAAGACCTTGAGAATATGTTTGATACAGATTCCAAACGCAAAATATTCCCAAAACATATTGACTACATAAGGTTCCCTTCTTTCAAAAATTTTGAACCTGGCTTGAAAGTGAATTTTAATTTTCCGATTGTATTCTTGACTGGAACAAATGGAAGTGGAAAAAGTTCTATTCTACAGGCTTTATATGGTTCTCCCGAGAACAGTAGTATAGGTGATTTTTGGTTTAACACATCTTTAGATCCTATTAATGATTTAAACGGTAATCGTCATTGTTTTATTTGTGGATTCACTACAGAATACACAAAAACTAAAGCAGAAATTATAAAAACCAGGATTCACAGGACTGACAAAAACGGAAAAGTTATACCTGAATATTGGGAGCCATCACGACCAATAAAACGATTCCAAATGGAATTTAACGAAGACGATGTAGACCCCAGAGAAGCCTCTAAGACTCGATGGAATTTACAAAACAGAAAAGTTTACTACATGGATTTTAGATATTCACTTAGTGCTTTTGATAAGTATTTTTATTTTGGAAAAAGACCTGATCAGTTAAAAACTAAACAAGACGTAATTAGAGAACGTTCAATAAAATTAAAAAGGGCATTTGAAAAAAATATTGAACAAACCTATTACAAACGTAAAGTAGATCGTCCAATAACAATAAGTGAAGAAGCATTGATAGCGATCAGTGATATTTTAGGTAAAAAGTACGTTGAAGCTAAAATATTAGAACATGACTTATATGATTCTGATACTGAAAAAGGGTTTGCAATAAGGTATATAACTGAGGAACTCAGTTATTCTGAGGCATTCGCCGGAAGCGGAGAAATAGCAGTAGTTAAATTGGTGAACGACTTAATAAATGTTGAAAATAATAGCTTGGTGCTACTGGATGAGCCAGAAACCTCTTTACACCCCTTAGCTCAAAAAAAGTTAATTCAATTTATACTTCAACAGATCAAGAAGAAAAAACTTCAGGTCGTAATCTCAACTCATTCGCCTGATATGTTAGAGTCAGTACCTAGTCGGGCTATAAATGTTTTTTATGAAAATCATGCAACTGGTAAAATTTCTGTGCACGAAAATGTACATCCGCAAAATGCCTTTGTTTTTATTGGACATTCTAACATTCAAAAAAAAGTAATTATAGTAGAAGATCAACTTGCCAAAATGGTCGTAGAAAGTGTTTTACTTAAAAGTCTTAATACTGAGCTATTTGAAGTCAGCTACTCACCTGGCGGAGAAAGCAGCATCAAGCAAGAAAACATGGTTGTTTATGCTAAAACTAAAGATAAAAATAAATTTATTATATTTGATGGAGATCAAAGGAAAGACAAATTTAATTTAGCTGACTTGACACAAAGAGAAGAAAATTCAGTGGATCTAGCGAACAAAATTTTTAAGATAGTAGGCGAAAATATAAAATTTCAACAGGATAGTAATTTTAGTGAAGAAAAGAAAATAAAACAATATAAAGAGTACATTGATTTCCATTATAATAATGTTTTCTTTCTGCCTAAACTTATTCCTGAAGATATTATTTGGGATGAAGAAATAGCAAAGAGAGAAGCTGAAAGTCGTGGTCTTTATGATGAACTGATGAAAAAAAACAACACAAAAGATAAATTTAATCTAATAGCAGAGTGCATGTTCGGATCCAGAACTTCCTCAGATCAAATTAAAACTTATGAGTATTTTTTAACAAAGTGGATAAAACAAGAATCAAAAGATTACTTAGAAATTCTAGAAATTATAAACTCAATTAAGAATAGATGATTTAATATTTAAATTTCACTTCAATCAAAAATTAAACAAGTAGATTAATCTCCTAATATAAGTAGATTAATCTACTTATATTATTACTAGAGCGTGTAAGCAAACTTCTAATTATGATGTTTCTATATGTATTCTTCTAAACTATAGGTGATTTGATACAACTCGTTATTCTAAGATAATGCATTTTTATAAATTCTATGATTAAAATGACCTACTCATCATGTTGATCCTCTAGTAGTTCTAAAACATAGTTAATCTTCCTTTCATTTCTTGTTTTTTTATAATCCCATACTTCATTTGCTTTGCATCAGTTAAATCAACCTCTGGTAGAGAATGATTCGAAACTTTAAAAATAATTACCCATATTTTCCTCTCTGGTCTACTTCCTATAACGTTCCCTGTATTCACGAACCCTCACCACCTTAAGAGACGAAGTCCCGACCGCGACGCGGTTAGGTGGTGCAGGGTTGTTCGCTTGAGTCCGCTTCCCTATTTATCTCCTCTAGCGAACCAAGGGCCGAATGGACCGCAGCGTGAATACGATGTTATCAGATTCCGGCACTTCATTGAATAACATTCAAATGGTTTTAATATTTTTTTCCCAGCAACGCGGTAAGCTCAAATCTTCAATAATTTTGGGGTTGTCCGGATCTCCTGTACCAAAGATAATTCTACCAGGCTCCCAATCCATTAAAATCTTGTTTACTAATTTTGTTACCTGTGTTCTTACGCTTGGTTTTTTTAAAATAGAGAGCGATTCCTCGAAATTATCACATATATAATGAAGTGTATTATTTTTACATCGGTGCAAGCTCCCGGAATATATCCTATCATCCTTCAGAAATATTGTAATTGCCAATGAGGGCTGCATTGGGTTTATATATATCGTGCAGATAGAATCTTGTTTCCACGAGGTACTGCTCAATTTCTTAGTTACATTACTATTAATAGTATTACTGTAACTACTATTGCAGCATGGACAGTGTTCAATCTCTAGTGGACTATCGACCAATACCAACTGTATTTCCTTACCAACCCAAACAATCTCTTCGAGAACTTTATCCAATAATAAATCCATAGGGCCTTCTATTAAATGAAATACACGTTCAAATTCAATTTTTTCGTCATCCCATTGAAAAATTAATCTTAATGAATGGATTTTATCATAGTCCCCATAAGTATTTAATACTGCAAAAACTTTTGGGTTCTTTTGTGAAGCTTCTTTTACAAAGGCTTCCCAAGATTGCTTATACTCTCGAATTTCAACTTCTGTTAATTCAAGATGATTAGGTTCGTTATATGCTTGTGGTCTATGGTGTAGATCGTGATCCTTTACACAGAGAACAGCCAGATTTTCCTCAACTGTATTAGAATTATCACCATCAATGTGGTGGAAATGAACACCTAGTCCTCTCTTTTTACAAACACAACAGACACCTACGTTTTTTTGAATTAGTATATCCTTTAGTTTTGGATTCGGAGATACTCTCATTTAGGCTCCCCTTTTTGCTGGTTTCTGATAACGTCTTATTTACGAACTTCAGAAAAAATGTTCTCTTTGTCATATTCACGAACTTCGTGAATCCTGCACTTTGTTCCTGATTCCCGCACTTTCTGCGTTTCAATCCTCCAGCCCGCTCATCCGATCCAACGGACTTTGAATCCGCCCAATGTCCCGTCTGCTCACATGTGTATACCGCTCCGTCGTTCGCACACTCTGATGCCCTAGCAGTTCCTGAATATAGCGAAGATCAATCCCATTCTCCAGCAAGTGGGTCGCAAAGGAATGCCTTAGCGAATGGATACTCACCTGTTTGCGAATGCCCGCTTCAGCCAGCGCTTTTTCAAACACTTTCTGCGCTGAACGTTCCGTCAGGTGGCGGCCTTCCCTCTGCCCTGGAAACAGCCAGTCTGCTGGCTGCTCCACCCCTATATACTGCTCGACCACCGCAAAAGCCGCTTCGGATAGCAGCGTTTGCCGATCCTTCCTGCCCTTTCCCTGACGAACTTTCAGTACTTTCCGTTCACGGTCGCAGTCTTCAAGACGCAACCTCACCACTTCGCTTACCCGCAGCCCGGATGTATACGTCAGGTACAGAATAGCCTTATGCTTTAGATTTTTCACTGCTTTCAACAGACGCATAACCTCATTCAGGGACAGCAGTTTACTCTCCTTTTTCGGACGAACATAGGCGGCGGATTTGGGCTGCTTTAGCACATGGCGAAAGTAAAATTTCAGCGCGCTGATCGCTTGGTTAACATAAGCGTGCGAAAGGCCTTTTTCGAGCAGCGCCAACGCATATTTTTGCACCGTCGCATCATTTATGCTTGCTTCGGTCCCTTGCAATCTTGCAAAAAAGCGTTCCGTTTGCGATATGTATGCTTTGCTGCTGTAGCCCCTTGCCACCAATGCATCGCGCATTTCTTGCCGCTGATCCGGGTTCCATTCACCTCGTTCCGAAGAAAAGGGAACCGCATCAGCCTACGCGTCCCGCCGATCGTTTTTTCATCCCGATAAAGTAGGTTTATCTTCATCTCACTTGCCTCCTTAGTATATCAGCCGTTCAAAAAATTGGAAATCTAATTTTACACAAAAAAAGGGACTTAAGATGGATATTCATCTTAAGTCCCTGATTCTTTCAGAGTAAATTATTGATCCATTAAGTCCAATTTACATTAACATAAAATGTCTTACCTTTACTTGTCCAGTTCCTCCGTCACATCATACCATAGCATCGCCGCCACCTACCGTGTTATTCAACCTTAAACTGGCTTAATTCGTCTTGAAGCTTATTGGACAATTGATTTAATTGTTTGGATAGTTCAGCAACCTGTTCGAAGCTCTCCAATTGTTCCTGCGTGCTGGCACTAACCTCTTCGGTTGAAGCGGAATTCTCTTCGGTGGTGGAAGAGATGATCTCCAGCGCCTGCAAAATCTCATCTTTGTGCTTGTGGACTTTGGAGGTGTTGGTGCTGATCTGAATCATTCGCAATTTCAAATCTTCTAAATCCTTGTTAATGCTAAAGAATACTTGCTTCGTGTCCTCCACCGATCTCGCATTTTCTTCTGCAATTTTCAGACCATGAACTGTATGCTCAACCGATACACTGGTTTTTTCTTCAATCACGCGTACCTTCTTATAGATTTCCTGTGTGGCCAGTGCAGTCTGCTCAGCCAGCTTGCGAACCTCCCCGGCAACAACAGCAAACCCTTTGCCCTGTTCTCCTGCACGTGCAGCTTCAATGGAAGCATTGAGCGCCAGCAGGTTGGTCTGCGTTGCAATTTGGTTGACCGTATCCACGATGCTCGAAATCTCATGACGGCTCAGATCAATCTCCTGAATAATAGATGACATCGCTTGTGTGGAATTGTGATTTTCTTCTGCCCATCTGGATAACTGATCTACTACAGCAAGCCCCTGTCCGCTTTGCTCAGCAGAGATTTGCACCATCGTTTCGATGGCTTTGGCATCATTGGCAATTTCGTCAATTTGGCCGGATAATGCTCCGGTTTTTTGTAAAATGTTATCCGTTTCGATAGATTGGTAGTTCGTTGCATTGGCAATTTCATTAATTGCTGTCGCCGTATCGTTCATCGTGATCGCGGTTCTGGAAGAAATGGATTGCAAATCATGAGAAGACTGATTCAAGACTTGAGCTGAGCCACCCACCATTTGGAGCATGCCTTGAATTTTTTGAACCATATTGTAAATTCCTTGAGAAATTTGTCCGATTTCATTGTTGGATTGCGTATCAAACTGAACGGTCAAATCTCCATTTTCAATCAGCTTGATTTTTGCAAGCAATTTCGGGATTGATCTCAACAGATAACGGAGCGTTATATAACAAATCACAACGAGCAGGATGGTGGCTGCCGCAAAACCGCCAATGGTAAGCCAGGTAAAGGTTTTTAATTCTGTGAGCACCTCTTCTTCAGAAATAGTTAAGCCTACAGACCACCCCGTATCTTTACTGGTTGCATACCCAATATAACGACGTTCCCCATTATCATTAATTAGCTGTACTCCGGACTCACCAGCAATCATTTTCTTTCCAATCTCCCCAAGATCACCTGTGCTTTCGTTAATCTTTTCTTTCAGCACTTTATTTTGATCGGGGTGATACAAAATATCTCCTGTTTTGGACGCAAGAATCGAATAACCTGTGCTTCCAAGCGAATAGCTTTGCATAACGGCAGGGATGTCTTTGAAAGCAATATCGACAGCAGCAAATCCGATTAATTGATTACTTCTATCTTTAATCGGATAGAAAATGCCCATCAGCACATTACCCGAATTGACGTCCTTATAGGGTTCTGAGTAGTATAAACCGTCTGCTTCAACGGCTGGCTTGAAGTATGGGCGTGTATGGATATCGAAATCAGGTTTAGAAGCAACACCATCATTCTGAAGAAAGAAGCCTTTACCAGATATTCCTGCAATCCAGGCGTCGGCAAAAGATGGCTCTGCCTTTACAATGGCTGCCAAAGTCGCTACTGTTTCCGCAGCATAAGGAGAAGTTTTCACCATTTCTGCCGATGGGGTGGTTTCTAAATATTGCTTAAAAAGATTATTTGTTGACATTTGTTTGACAAGTGATCCCTTTTCCTTAAACAACGCATCGAATTGAGTGACAACGGCCTGCGTCTTGGTCTGGAGCATGGCCTCTTGCTGCTTGACAAGTATGCTTTGCGTGCTTGCAAACATGAACGTCCCCAAGGTTGCAAAGACGACAACGATAATGACTAACAAGACCATGGCCAATGTGTTGGCGATGCTGGATGATCTGAATATGCTCTTCTTAATATTTTGTGACATGCTGCCATCTCCCCGAGGAATATTGAGCGAAAAGCTCTTAGATAATATGTCGGAAGTTTGCAGCTGTTTTAATAGGTTTTTAGTATATACAATTTAAAGTTTTGCTATCTGATTCCTCATAGATTCCCTCCCGACCTGTTCCGTAACTCCAGCAAAAGATTAGGGCAGCACAAAGAGCCTCCGTCAGACGTAGGCTCTTTACTAAAAGCTATATATGAGAACGCAGGGTTTTGCGGATTTAGAGCATTTCAGCGATCCGTAAACTCAACCCTCATCCTCCGTCGTTAACTCAACTGCATCGTTGTGATACACGTATCGTTTTTCTCATATGTAGAGAATTCAGTTTCAGCCGTTTTACCTTCATGATTCACGCTAATGCGGTATGTTTTATCCCTCGGTAGCCATAGATCAATAAAACCATTGGATTGTGATTTCATGGCGGCATTCTCCATGATGACATTCCCTTCGGAGTCGTGAACGGTCACATTGAACGCACCGTTTTTTATTTCGCCTTGGCAGCCCGTTAGACTATGAGTTGCACATGGGTGGGTCTGTTCCACATATGGTGCAATCGAAACAAAAAACTCGTTGTCAGGCAAATCATAATTCATGGTCTGAGTATCGTCCCCTGTCACAATCAACTGACTGGAATTAATGGAAGCGGACTGGGGTGTTGCCTTACCTGCACTGATATCATGCACCAATTGCTTGATGTCTGTCGTCTCGTGGTTTTCCGCCCCTTCTTTCTGAATATTTCCTGCAATTAGGTATGTCCCCAATGCGGCAACAACCAACCCTGAAGCGACTAAGATTCCTTTTTTCATTTGGAGTTCATCTCCTCGTCTGTTTTGTATTATTATAAGGGAGAATGCACCATAATGGGAAAAATGGGGTGCTGAAGTCACCAGATATTCACATATCCGTGTTGTGATTCAGTTATATTTGTATCACATTAGAGGATTACCGATGAGCGAAGGAGCATGAGCAGCTCTGCTGTCTCAACGTACAAACACCCCACCACTCCTATGGAGCCATGGGGCACAATTCTTTTTAACGATCCCGGTTCACGATATAATTCATTAAGTGCTTCAAAAAAGCAATATTACGTGGGATCTCTTCCAATGCTTCCATCGCGAGGCAATAGTGTTCCCACATCTCTTTACTGGCACCTTCAAGACCAAGGATGGACACGAAATTCGAATTGTTATTATCAGAATCTTGGCCAACAGGTTTTCCGAGTAAGAGCATATCTCCTTCCACATCAAGCAAATCATCTTTAATCTGAAAAGCAATCCCCATATGATAGGCAAATTTCTTCAAAGCAGCAATTTCCGACTCCTTGACCTGTGCAAGCATGGCTGGCATAACCAGACAAGCCTCAAACGCCACTCCTGTTTTGTAAAAGCACACCATATTCAGCTGCTCCAAGGTCAGTGCCTTTCCTTTGGAATCCAGATCCATCGCCTGCCCCATACACATATCTTCTGCTTTCTGGGCCGAGTATTGTATCAAAGCAAGCACCGTTTCAGCATTGAACTGGTCAAGTGACGATTGTTCCCCAATCGCCTTCTGGATCAGATACAGACCGGTTAGTTCCGCGGTGGCGCTATTGTGCACCTGATGCAAGGTCTGACGCCCTCTACGGGTAGACGCATTATCCTGGGAAGGAAGATCATCAAAGATCAGGGAGGCTGTATGCATATATTCCAATGATCTCAGAAGAGGCACAATTGCCGATGCATCTAATCCATATTCGTTCACGCCCATGACCCAAGTCAATATAGGCCGTATCCGCTTCCCGTCCCCTTCGAGACTGTAATTTGCAGCCTCAATAAGCTGTTCTTTCATGGCCGGAATCCCTTGAGGCTTGATAATTTTCAATTGGTTGTTAATCTGCTCACGGACCATTTTGACCGTATTGAAAAAGTCTTCCTTTTCCCTCGCATCGTTTTTCAGATGGGTAATCATCTGGTCCCGAAGCAGCTTATCTAAGAAATCTACATCATCCGCTTTTTGTACCATCTTCTGAATGAGATTATTAAATTCCGGATTTCCGGATGCAAAGATCTCCATCGTTTCATTATACTTTTCAATACCTACACGTTCTTTATAACGTTTGAGCCCATTCATTGCACGATCCAGTATCACCTCACGAGCCATGGCATCGGAGTCATACACGTTATGGATAAAATAGGAAATAACCGCCCAGTATAATTCAAAGGGATTGATCAAATCCGGTCTCTGATGATGATATTTTAAATAGTAGGTATAAGGTGTTACCGCACCGTCTCTCATATCGTCAACCATATCCGCAAAATCATCAGCAAGCTGATTATAGATACCATAAAAGAATGTTCGTTGCTCAAAGCCCTCATCCGCAGGAGCACTAATCACGGAACGGACAATCAACCGGGACGAAGAGGACTTCAAAATAACGGGTATATAAAGCTCTTCATTGGTATAAGTAGCTCTCGTTAGGTCCTTAATACGGTCAATATCTTGAGAATGAAAAAAGACATAGGACTGCTCGAAAAAGGTTTGCTGTGTGTCTGGCCGCTGATGTTCCTTAATATACTCAAATGCACCCGAGAGCTCCGAATGTATGTATTGAATCAACTCCATATGATTTCCGGTCCAATCGCCCAACTCAGGCACAGATCCACTGAGAAGCGCGGCACGTATCATACGGGAATATTGTTCTTTTTCTTCAACCGTCAAAACCTGAGAATCGAGAAGATCATCAATGAAAGGATAGGTTAGACCATAGGAGTACCCAAGCCTGATGGCTTCATCAAGTCTGCGAGCACGTTCCACAGGCAACACTGTATCGTCCATTTCTTCCATCACATGCAGAATAACCCCGATAATGATCTTAATCAGTTTGCGCTGGGCTTGCTCGGCATCCATCTCTTTGGGAATATGGGAGGATACGGACCTAAGTTTGTTGATCACCCAAATTATCGCGGTTTCTATACCTTCCCTCTGGGCCCACCGATACACCCCGGCCAAATTCATAAATTCCGGTTGGTCTCCCCCGTTTGCACTGGTGGATTGGATCAAGTGTTTTTTTACGTCTGCAATGACACGCTGAATCCGGGTATGTGTGTCAGGAGAATTCAGAGCTTTGCCTAGGTCCCTCATATAAATATAGGAGACACTTCGGTCCAGATAATCATCCAATTTGCCTGTATAATTCAGCCATTGAATGTATCTATTATAGTCCCGAGTATCAGGTTTTCTCTTTCTCCGTGAAAAAAAGGATAACCATGAGGAATGATGAATATGATTTTTTTTCCACTTTTGAATGTCTTCTGTCAGGGTAGTCACATAAGATTTGTCTAAGACCTGATCATACAGTAATGCAAAATACTGAATCGCCTTCCGCTCAGCCAGCTGATATCCTGTATTGGCTTGTAATTTTTCATTCATATAATGCATTACCTCTACTTCTCATTTTGTTAAACATGGTTGCATTTCTCCCTGAGGGAACGAATTCGGATCATGTTTTTATCTTTATACGGAAAATAATCTGTGAGGTTACGAAATTTAATGGGGTCGAGGCGATATAAGAAGTACTCCCAAGAGGTGAATCGTCATGAAATATAGTGAACAAAAAAAGCTGGCTCTGCTCCATAAGAAAAGCAGCCCAGCTTGATCTTTATAGATGTTCCCCTTAGAGTGTTTGGTCCTTCTCAACCTTCTGCCATAAAGCCTCAGTCAGTTCATCTATCGTCTCCTTCATCGCCAGCTTCTCGCGCCAACGACTCGGGATACCACTTATTCCGTAATAAGCTCCTGCAATTTGCCCGTACACCGCCCCGGTCGTATCGGCATCATCCCCCAGATTCACTGCCAGCAGTGCGCCCTCTTCAAATGAAGTCGAATGGTGGAATGCCCACAACGCAGCCTCAAGGGAACGAATGACATACCCGGTTCCTTGTATTTCGGGCGGCTCTTTATACCGGTAAGATCCCCGAATTATTTCTTCAATGGCTGCCGAATAAGCGGGCTCGTCCTGCCGCCACTTATAACAGACGTCCGCCGATAACATGGATTCTTTGTCCGCTCCTCGCAGACCTGCTACAAGGATTGAAGCAAGCACAGCACAGGACTCCACACTTTCGGCTGCTCCATGGGTGGTTCGCGAGCTCATCTCAGCGTACTTCAGCGCCTCTTCCGGACGGTTCGCATAGGCCATAGCCACAGGTGCAAGCCTCATAATAGAGCCATTGCCGGCAGTCATGGGGTCAACGGCCCCGCTGTATGGATCTCCGTTAGCTTCGAAGCGATGCAGTGCTGCTCTCGTTGCACCACCGATATCAAAGCACGTTCCCGTGCTGCTCATATATCCCAAGTGATACCAATTAGTGTATCGGCGCATTTGATCTGCCGGATCAAAGCCATCTTTACGTACCATACTCTCGGCCAAGCAGAGCGCCATCGACGTATCGTCTGTCCACTGGCCCGGCTTTAACCCAAATACACCGCCGCCCACGATATCCGTTACAGGTTCAAATGTACCTGGACTGCTGAATTCCACAGTGGTTCCCAAAGCATCGCCCACAGCCAGCCCAACCAGACATCCCAAAAAACGATCCTTGATAAGTGCCATTTTGGTTTTACGCCCCTTTTCAAATGTAATAACTAACGCATATTTTCCCATCTCGCCAGGAAGGAAGCCCGACACTGCCATTTATTCGTAGCTTAAGGCCTTACAACGACTATCCGGTTTCAATTCAATGAAAATTCCTGCCTCTTGATGGTAAACGAGTGGAAACCGCTCCGTATCTACATATTCCCGCACACCGCTTGAAAGCCGCCATACCTGAAGCGGGACTCCTTTTCCCCATAAGAATAATCGGTCGTCGCAAATGGCCATATCCGCTTGGGGGTAAGGAAAAGCCCCGTCTTCAACAGGCTTACAATTTAGGGATGGGATCGCTGGAAGCACACGCCGGTACCCGGGCTGGGTCATATCGAATAGGACAACAGCCGGTTCAACTCCTTCCTCTCCCCAATCTTCCTCCTCCAGCAAATCGGCATCCATCTGTCCCCAAACCGCCAATGTATCGGGTCCTGTCCAGTACACCGGCCCATCCCAATCTATGGTTTGCCAAAGATGGCGAACTGACGGACCCTTCTCCGATTCCCATGGGTTCATCAGCCAATCGGATAAGGACCAAGTTCGGACCACTCCTAATGGAGCCCATACCCATCCCGTATCCGCAATCCACTTTCCACCTGGTGAAATCAGCAGCCTCCCATGAAAATAATCTAGATAGTGCTCATTTTTGCTTTCGCTGTTATAAACAGGAGTAGGTCTTGCTGTCAAAAGCATGCCTGTTTCTACATCCGTCAGATCAAGCCGGTTCCATTCCGTCCCATGGACAAGAATACATGCACCATCTTGGTGTACAAATGCCAGGGGAAACATACTTTTATCGTAGTGATATTCGTCCCGTGATAATTGCATTTTTCCTTGAGCATGGACTAAATCATACACTGCCGCATGCCGTCCAAAACGATTGGAGATAGCTACGTAGCTGCCGTCAGAACTGGTAACCATTTGGACAGGTTGCATGGGATTAAAATCAGGAATACAAATACGTGTGCACAATTCTGCGCTGCCAGACCGAAGTTCTAGTCTCCACAGTTCTGCTTGTGTGTTTAGTGCCAGCAGGGTTATGCTTTCCTGAGAGTCGCCCTGTAGTGGATGAATGGCTGTAAGGCGTCCGATAGACGATGGTAAATCAGGTAAAGAAACGTGATGGAATGGCATGATTAATCCCCTTTTACTCTAGATAAATAATAATTTATACCCGCATTTGTGAAGCTTGCTTTATCGACAAAAAATCTGATATCAAGCAATGCAGTCAATACTTTCATAAAAACTCCCGGTTTTTTCTTGCAAAACAACTTAAGATATGTAATTTCGCTAGGATCTCTTTTGAGAACAAAATAGGAGTAATTCATCAAGATCAAATGGGAGATGAACTGCTCTGTTGGAGATTGATGCTCATTGATACAGTCTATCAGCACCTCTAATACCCTATTTTTATTAGATTTGTAGGCTTGCATAAACATCGTTGCTTCTACAAATGGCTTGTTGAAATCATCGAATGGAAAATCATATACATCATGACTACCCAGCATAAAGTTGACCCATTGGCCTTGTAAAAATTTTATTTTTTCCAGCGCTGCTTGTGTATCCATATCCATCTTATTTTTGTTAATATGTTCATGCAAAATGTTAATAAGAATGTGCAGATCATAATATTGTGCGTCTTCCATTCTGTACATGACCCTATTATTTTCAATCGTTAGACGATCATAAATGTCGTCACCTAAACCCAGTTCAAATAAAAGATGTTGGAGGAAAAGTAGTCTGTCCTGAGCAAACGTGAATTCATTGCCTCTCTCTCTTAGATGTGAAACTTGATATTGATAATAAAAACAAAATAAGTTTTTTCTCCTATAAGCAACATCTTTATGTATATCAAAAACATTAAAAATGAGCGAAAGCAATCGAATCAGGCGTTCAGCATCCAGTTCGCTTCGAATGACATGATCCATTTTTGTAAATAGCGACCTGTCAAACAGATCATGCCATCGCACTAGAGAAACATAATCCTGCTCGTTTATATTCAGGGTTAATATTCTTAAATTTTGCTCTTGATCGGGATAAGAATAAAATAGATATTCATGACTTAAATCAGAAATACGCTCATTAAAATAAGCTCTTAATTTGTAATCGTATATTTTAGAAAATGACATGCTTATCCTCCTTACAAGTAAGCCTGAGCATATTAAACTAAGCACAAAACATGTTCGAACTCCTATATTGTAAAATTAATCTAGATAGTCTGGCAAGGCGGCACAATCACAGAAACATATGTTCCCCATGTCTATATTATGATATCTTTACGATAGAAGTAAAACGTGATGTCAAAGGTCATAGCCTACAATTAGAAAGGAATGGACACCTATGAAACAGTTAAGCGAAGCTCTGGCCCGTTTTGTACAACAACAAAACTTGTATAATGAAGCCTACGGGCTGTTCCAAAACCACGACATCCAGCCCCGGATGGAGAAAATTTCAGATTGCTGGGACAGCCAGATTCCTGTATCCCCCGAACTTGAGTATCTGTATAGCCATTATGAAATGATCGATGCTAAGGCAGCAGGTACACACAAATTGAAAAATGCGGCAGTTGAAATCGGGGATGCTGCTGTCCTCTTTTTTGCTGCACCAGAACACCTATATCGCCAACAACTAGGCTATCGCTGGATTACATCTGGTGAGCTTGTCCAAGAATCTTCTTCGTGGCCGCCCCATCATGTCGTGATTGCCACTTTTAATGACGATCCAATCATTGTCGATACTAGCGCACCCGATTCCCCTGTATATGCTGCATTCGAAGGCGGTGCGCCGCAGCAGGTGGCTGACTCTTTGGCTAACTTCTTTACGGCTCTTTCCATCCTGATTGAAGGTGCCTGTACCTTTAAGGGAGAAGTGAAAGATGAGGACACATACGAAACCAAAACAGCATATATCGAGCACGTAAAACCATTGCTGCATCCGCTGTTGAGCGAAAATCAAACCACATATTTAATGGAATACCTATCCCTTTGTTAGAAATCCTTTTTTTGAAGAGAGGTGGAGCTTATATGATCTATATCGCATTACTGCGGGGCATCAATGTTGGCGGCAATAACAAGATCGAGATGAAGAAGCTCAAGCAAACGTTTGAAAATGCAGGTATGGGGCATGTGACGACTTACATTAATTCTGGAAACATTATTTTTTCTAGTCAAGGTCAGTCCAACGAGGAATTATCGCTCATATTGGAACAGGCGATTCTGGAGGATTTTAGCTTACCCATCCGTGTCATCGTCCGTAATATAAAGGAGATTCAGAGCATTATGGAGGCACTGCCGAATGAATGGTCTAATGATACACAGATGAAAAGTGATGTATTGTTCCTGTGGGATGAAATTAACGATATTTCCGTTCTGGACAAGCTACCTTTGAAACCGGGAATAGGCCATGTAATATATACGAACGGGGCCGTTCTGTTTTCTGTCAGCAAAGAACAAGTCACAAAAAGCGGGTTAACGAAATTAGTCGGCTCCAAGCTGTATCAGCAAATGACGGTGCGGAATGTGAACACAACTCGTCAGATTTATAAGCTGATGCAAATGGCTGAACAGGAAGAACTACGGGATACGGACTCCTGACTGTAGTCCAAAAGCAATCTTAGAAGAGTAAACTCAAAAAAGGGAGCCTTTTTACGGCTCCCCAACTGTTTTTCTTCGATGTAATGTTTTCCCTAGTCTTTGTGTATTGGCCTCGTTAAATTTTAAAGCCTTCGACCATTTCATTCAGTCGGGCCGCGCTTTCCTTCACCTGATCAGACTGGTGTGCCACTTCAATTGATTTCTCCGTCGATGAAACCATATTCTCTGCAATGTGCTGAGTGGATATAGCAGACTGTTCGCTGGCTGTTGCAATCTCATGAATCGCTCTTACCATGGTTTGGATGGTTTCATTCACCTGCTTAGAGGTGGCGTTCAAATCATTGACCGTGTTCGTATGCTCCACGGCATCATTGTAATATTGTCCTGCTGTATCCTCAAGCAGCTGATAATCCTTGCCTACCTGGGCTTGCAGGAAGTGCAATAATTCTTCGGCATTAGTAGTTAAATTCTCAACAGATTGCACAACTTCTTGAGTAACACTCTGAATTTGGTCTACCGCGTGTTTGGAGCCGTCTGCCAACTTGCGAATCTCGTTAGCCACAACCGCAAACCCTTTACCTGACTCACCCGCACGAGCCGCTTCAATGGATGCATTTAGAGCCAGCAAATTGGTTTGTGCCGTAATTTCTAAGATGGACTGAGAAAGTAAACGAATTTGGTCTACGCCCTTGGCTCGTTCTAGCGCTTCCTTCATCTTTTCATTGGCCTTCCGGTAAATTTCCTTGGCTGCTTTATTGGATTCACTAGCCGCATGCTTCAATGTTTCGGCTTTTACACTTGTATCATTGGCAGACTGAGCTCTTTCTTGAGTTTTGACCGAAATGTACTCTGCTGCCCGCTGCATTTCTTCCGCAGAATGGTTCATATTTTCGGTGTATGCCGAAGTCTCTTCCATAGCTGCTGACAGCTGTTCGACCGTGGCAGATACATCTCTAATCCGCTCATTGAGATCTGTCATATTATGATTCGTCTGGTCACTCAGTTGGTTAATTTGGCGTGACTCATTGATAACCCCCGTTATGACCATTGAGGTTGAATCTGTCATTTGTTGAATGGCACGAGCAATGACAGCGATCTCATTATTTCCTTTGAGCAAGGTAGGATCAAGTGCTGCCGTTAAATTCCCTTGGGTAATCTCCTCACAGTATTTCGTAATTGTACTCATCCGAAAACGGATATTTCGAATGGCCGCAAAGGAGATAGTGATAAGAATAGCCAGCACGAGGGCCAGAACCGTGATCAAAACAATTGTACGCATTTTAATCTCATTTTGCGTATTTTGATATAAGTTGGCGGATTGCTCATTGTTATAATCTGAAATCGTAGTCAACATCGTAACAATTGCCGTACTGGATTTATTAATCCGGCCTCTCTCTTCCGTGTCATACGTTCCGCTATTTTTTTTGACTGCCATGATTTGCTCAATATCCTGATAATATGTGTCTATACTCCCCCGTAGTTCCTCGTATAATTTCTGTTCCTTAGCATCCAAATTCCTTTGTGAGAATTCATTTAGCCCGGTTGTAACGCTATCTTTTCCTTTCTGCACTTGCTTATACTGTTTGTCTGTGTACTCCTTATTGTCAAGTATTTTGGTATAATTAGCCCGCATATTATAGAAATCACTTTTGACTTCAAGAATATTCGTTTGGTGTTGAAAGCGATCCACATACAAAATACCTTGACCTTCTTTAGCTTGATACATACCGATAACCCCTACCAACGATACAATGAGTAAACCCACTAAGCTGATTACAATCATGGAGATCATCGTTGTCGTAACCTTTAAATCTCTAAAACCTTTTCCTTTTTTAGTCCTGTCTGATAGCTCGTTACTCATCCAAACCCCTCCAGATCGTCTATGGATAATAGTTCACGCTGCAGATCACAGAACGTGATGATATATATATCTATATATCGGTAGAAAGCGCTTAAATTTATAAGTAAAATAACGGTACTGCAAAAATAAGAATATTATAGTAGGCAACTTCATATTTGGATTTGCTATGTAACTCAAAATTTTAGATATTCATGGGCTTAAAGAATTTGCTAAACTAGAAGAGGAGTCCTTACACGAAGTGGGGCACATATAAAAAACGAACGCTGAATGATGGGAGAGAAAGTATTGTGACAAACATACAAAATAAAAAACAAGTATATATAATCCACGGATACACAGCTTCGCCAGCCGATCATTGGTTCCCTTGGTTACAAGACAAATTACAGGAAGATGGAGTATCGGTAGGTATACTGGAGATGCCCAACTCGCAATCCCCCAAACTTAATGAGTGGATCGAGCATCTATTACAAAATATTAAAGTTCTACATAAAGACACCTATTTTATTGGTCATAGCTTGGGATGTGTATCCATATTAAGATACCTACAGCAAGTAAGTATCCCAGAACCACTTGGTGGTCTCGTTTTCGTTTCCGGTTTTACTGATCCAGTGCCGAGTCTACCGTCATTAGATGAATTTACAAATGGCCATTTGGATTATCAGCAAATCATGGATTCGCTAAAAGCGCGTTCAGTTATCGCTTCAAAGGATGACACAATTGTGCCCTTTGCACTCAGTAAGAAACTAGCTGAAGACATCCAAGCCGATTTCCATGAAGTAGACCATGGAGGACACTTTTTACAAAGTGACGGTTTTACCACCTTACCGATGGTACATCAAGTGTTAATTGAAATGATGAATGCAAATAAGTAGCATGACAGGCTTAGTTTGAAAACTTACATAACCCGCAAAATGGAACCGGCGAAGGGTTCATTATTGCGGGTTCAATACATCAATATAATGCCCATTTTTCCGTACACAGCTCTATAAATGAATGGGCAACCTGTTCACATTCGTCATATCCCAAACTACCAGAATGAGCAAAAAGAACGGGATACTCATTGTTTCTTTTTTCCTCTCTCATATCAAACATATAGTGGTTTCCGCACCCATCCATCGCAAACGATACAGCACCCGGCATATATTCCGGTAACTCGTAGGCAAGGTTCATTTCTCTCAAATCTTCGGTATTAAAAAACTGAAAATAACGTTCTCCATTTTGAAACTCCCCGCCGTTAGAGTATCTCAAAAAATCCATATAGCTGTCAGGAAATTGCCCTTGGGGCAGATGCCAGCTCACAGGATCTAAAGGTTTATATTGATCATAGAATGGAGACGACTTTGGAAAAGGGTTCACTTGTCTTTGCTTGATTTCGTGAATCTCTTGTTCCGATAGCTTTATGTTCCATGTTTTCAAAAAATTTACGATTTGTTCATCCGTTGCTTCCAGACTTTTTACAAACTGCTGTTCAAAGTGAATACTCCACATATCAGCCAACCTCCATACCTCGATGCCTCTAAGAGTTGTTGTTTCTACCGAGCAAGCTATTCCTTATCTACTACCGCCTGCCATACTTTTGTAATGTCTATAGGCGACTTGCTGCTGGTCTCCCCTCCACCTTCCCGAGTCCATAGCGGCGGATAATATGCAAATACCTCTCCCGGCTGAAGTTGCTCCATATCCTTCTGCCAACCGTTCCAGCGGAATGTCTGGTAGAACAAGTCCAAATCTCCCTCAGCCAACCAGCCCAAGAAACCGGAATAGGCCAGCTCTGTGGATTCCCATTCCAATGCATCTGGTGCAAAATAGTAGATATGACCGCTACGTCCAAATTTTCCTGTATCCAATCCAAAAAATCCACCTGCTGCATCATAAGCCACAATCAGCATCCCCTCAAGTGCAGGAACACTTTCTGGCTCCTGAAGCCCGTTCCATGAGGTCAAGCTACCAAAAATTCCAGAGCCACCCGCACCCAGCAAGGTGATCCAACCGTAATCAAACACGATTCCTCCTGTCTCATAGGCAACTGTTCCCAAATACGATTTCGTACTCACCTGCAAACGGTACAGCGTGTCCCCCGTAGCGGATTCCGATTCGGCCGATACAATGTGATGTGAATTCTGGCCTTCTTTCAGAATATTTCTGACCTCTTCCCATGCATGGTTATCCTTATCCACCAGTTCTTCAACCGTTAAAGTATGCATGTTCATTCCCCTTCCCGCGTATTCCAAAATTCACTTTCAACCTGCGAACTGATGTTTGAAAACCTGCGTTTGATCTAAAATCACCCACTGATTCACTTCGTCGTATCCTTTTACAATGGCCGTGACCTCATGCTTCGGATACATCCACTCGGATGGTGTCTTTTCCTCATATGTACGAGTGTCTGACAATCCGACCGCATGATGCTGGAAAATATGAATAAGCGTACCGTGTGGGAAAAATACTTCAATATAACCCTTTACCTTAGTTCCAACGGGCAGTGCATTTTTGATTTGATGCCATTCCTGGTTGAAGGTGCGAAGATAATTGGACCAGACTTCTTCAAACTCTTTTTTTGTAATTTGCGTATAATAGGGCTCTGTATATTCAATCGCTTTCTCAGCTAATAAGAAATGATACTGCTCGTGCTTGCGATTAGAGGCGATATACGTGCCGTCATCCTGGATAACAATTTGCCGATAGGCTACGCCATCCGAATCTATTTCAAAATACCAGGTTCCCATGCCTGGTTCCGGGCAATCCTTAAGATATTTCATGGGCCCCTCCTATTAAAAAATTCAATTCGTTTGTATCACTTTTTCCCGCCATAGGTTCTTGCCAAATATGCGAGATATTCCGAACGCGTCAGTCCTCCCGTTTGACGGTTGAACTTATCATACGAAATGTCTTCCGGGAATCCGAATTCGGCCAGTGCTTTTCGACGCTCATCCTGATATAACGGATTATCGAGCGTTTTGTACCACTCCCGCTCTTCCCAGGAGCCAAAACAGTCGGCAACGACACTTGAATACACACCGTTATTTAAAAATTTTCGTGAGGACTTGAACACGGTCTCCCCTTCCGGTTTGGAAACCGTGCCCGTTCCCCAGGATAGACTATATGTTCTTTCTTTTCTACTATCCGTACTACAGCCATAGCCGATGGGGAACACAATATCCTCTTCAACTAACAGCTTATGTCCAACCCGCTCGTAGGCACCCCGCATAAAGGAATCATCCATAATAATCCAGGTTGTTTCGGATAACGGGGCGGATGTGATAGATTCCAAAGCTGTTGAACGGTCACGACTCGTAAACAAATATGGACGTACGAATAAAGGCATGGTCATGACACTGTTCCAAATGCTTTCCTCTGCAAACAACTGATCCTTTTGCATTTGGCGCAGATCTCCAATGACCAGTACATATCCATCTGTGAAAAGGTCTATTTCCACGCGGAAGATGTCTCCCGGTACCGTTTTATAACGCTGATTTTTCATATGCTTCAGTCGGTGCAGCCTGTGATCGTAATCCTTGGGCACAAGTGACGGATATTGCTGAAGCCAATCGATGATCTCTTCTTTACTATGTAAATGCTCACATCCCGTAATAGGGAGTTTCACACCCGTTTTGCTATTCACAGCAGTAACATAACTAAGAGGACGATCCCTTCGAATGCCTGCTGAAAAGGTTACGCCTTCTGCCTTGATGCTCGAAACACTTGTGTAATTCAGCTTTTTCTCTTTGCCACGAGCCGTTTTAGGCAAAACAAATGCCTGGTCACGCGTAAGAATCTCTACATCGGATTCTCCATAGGTATCCTCAGTGGAAGAAATTCGCTTGCGAATAACATCCCCATCCATACAAATAAAGTATCCATCTTTAATTTCTATCACATCCCAATGCTCTTCCAGCACCTCCAGCCCGAAGTACGGTCGTAACGCGTTCGTTAGCCAACGATTCATCTGTTCCTCCAGTTCCAAGTACATCTCAATGCACCCGGGTTCAATTTTCCCAAAGATTATAACATAACGTAGCATGTAGCTCGTTTATTCCTACACTGTTCCAGCTTGGACCAACTCCTCCTGAATCCAGCTACTGCTGGTAGAAAGCTGGAGCAAGTCGGCAGCGATCTGTTTGACCTGCTCTTGCAACACGTGTGACTGATCCGTTCCTTCCAGAAAGCGACTCAAAAAATGAAGAAATACGTCTACCTTCCTAAGCAGCATCAATATAGGCAAAGCATCAATCTCGTTGTGGCTTAAATGAACCTGGCGGCTGAATCCCCGGCAAAAATCCCGAACGGCTGTCTCCTCCTCCGGTTGTCCCAAAAATCCTGATAAGATGACCGCCGGCTCCATGACCCGAACGTCTAGCGTACAAAATTCAAAATCAAGCAGTGCAGTTACTAGACTATGATCCGAATCCTTTACTAACAAATTGGAAGCGTTCAAGTCTCCATGTACAAGCTGATGCGGCAACTCTTCCAATGCATGAAGCGAATCTGCAATCTCTTCATAAGCTTCCCCTATTAATCGCAGTTCTTCATGCAAATCCTTTAGAGGCTCAGGCGGATGTAAACAAAAGCCCTGAACCGTTTCCCGGTTACACAATGGATAGGATTGCTGCAAAGCATAATACGGTCGATAGACTGGGGTCATATCAAGATTGACTGTCGCAAGCACAGCCGATAATTCGCCCGTAGCCTCGCCAAAAGAATAGGCAAAGCTTGAATCCTGCTCCAGGGGTGATATACCTTCTATGTATTTGAACAGACACACATATTTACCGCTTTCCTTCTCCAGTTGAGCAAGCGTCTCTCCCGTGACCGTCGGAATAGGCTGGGGTATTCTGAATGATAGAGAATGCTTACTCAGCTCCTGCAAAACCGCATGCTCAAATTCAATTTTATCCCGATCCCTGTGTGTATCGTAGACGCGCAGCACCACGCTTCGTCCACCACTCTTAACAAAATACGTCGTATTATTCCAACCCCCGGTTCGTCTCTGCAACGTTCCGTTCCACTCCGGCCAGTGCCGTCTTAGTATTGCTTCCAAGGATGTATCCTCCCTTCTTCGTGTCCATAGCATCGGCTGCCCCCGGCATGCGAGAAGTATGGTTATAATAGCTTTACAGGTAATTTCATTATTTTAGCATAGCAGATAGCCTATTTTATAGCAGAGGGCGACTCTAATTCACAAGAATTTAAACCGAAGGAGGAATACCTCTTCCGCAAGCTAACCGTCCTGTGTTTGTCCAAAGAGTTTTATCCTACGTTTTTCCAGTAGCATTAAGGAGAGTTAAAAGGCTCACTTACAATGTGATCGAGTCTTTTTAAACAGGACGTACACAAAAAAACAGGACTGATTAATCAGCCCTGTCTTGTACATCATACCCCTTTAGTCAATCTGGATCTGTCTGCGGGAACGATCGTCACCCTGACGTTTAGGAATTTCAAGTTTCAATACACCTTGATCCAGTTTTGCCTTAATGCCTTCTTCATCAACATGATCCACATAGAAGCGTCGGACAAATTCCCCAGAACGGCGCTCCCGTCGAATCATTTTATTCGTATCATCCTTCTCTTCATGATATTCATTCCGTTTAGCACGGATCGTCAAATAATTATGGGTAATATCGATGTCGATATCTTCTTTTGCAATGCCTGGAAGCTCAGCTTCCACCAGATATCTGTCGTTTTCTTCACGAATATCCGTCCGAAACGTCTGAGAGTTGCTGCCAAATGGAGCAAGCCAGTGGTCATCAACCATACCATTGAAGGATTTAAACATTTGTCCAAAGAAGTCTTCATTTCTTTTACGAAATGGGACCAGATCAAACATGAAAATCAGCTCCTTTTAATTGGTTGTTGTTTGTGTTCCTTACGATTCATATTATAGTACCGAATAGAGCGAGGCTCAAAGTTCAAAAGAGGCTGAAAATACTGAAATAACCCGATCCTAAGCGATCTGTCAAAAATAGTTTTAGATTTCAATCAATTTGACCTTTTTTGACCTTTTGACTTCACAAGAGACTACATATTCTTTGGCAGCCAACTCAGGCTTGCCCTGCTATCGCTTGTTCCGGTGTAGAAGCTGGGTACAAGTGACAGGCTACCTGCCGCCCCGGTGCAGCTTCGGCAAAGATGGGCTGTACTTTGCTGCATATCTCCATGGCTGCCGGGCAGCGGTTATGAAACGCACAACCACTTGGCGGATTTTCTGGACTGGGCACATCCCCTTTAAGTACAATCCGATCACGCTTCGCTTCCGGATCAGCTACAGGTACCGCAGACATTAGCGCCTTTGTATACGGATGCAGCGGCTCTCTGAACACTGCTTGGGTCGGTGCGAGTTCGACCAGCTTGCCCAGGTACATCACACCCACGCGGTCGCTGATAAATTTGACGACCGACAGATCATGGGAAATGAACATATACGTCAGGTCATATTGTTTTTGCAGGTCCTTCATCAGATTGAGCACTTGCGCCTGAATCGACACATCGAGGGCCGAGACTGGCTCGTCACACACGATAAATTTGGGATGAAGCGCCAGTGCCCTTGCGATCCCGATCCGCTGGCGTTGACCACCCGAGAACTCATGCGGATAACGATGGGCGTGATAAGGAGACAATCCGACCACTTCGAGCAGCTCGTCCACCCGCTCTTTGAGCTGCGTTTTGCTTAGCTTTTCATGCGTGATGAGCGGTTCTTCCAGCACCTGCTGTACCGTCCATCTGGGATCAAGCGAAGCAAACGGATCTTGAAACACCATCTGCATATCCGTTCTGAATTTGCGCAGCTGCTCTGTGTTTAGCTTACGTATATCCGTGCCATTAAACAGAATCTCTCCATCCGTCGGTTCGATCAATCTGAGAATTGCCCGTCCAGTTGTGGATTTGCCGCAGCCGGATTCTCCCACGATTGCCAGGGTTTCACCCTGCTTTACAGTCAGGTTAATACCATCCACCGCTTTGACTACTCCCACTTGTTTGGAAAAAAGTCCTTTTTTGATCGGATAGTGTTTTTTCAAATTACGTATTTCAAGCAGTGTACTCATGATATCCCTCCTGCTGTAGCAAGCAGCGGCTTTTGTGTCCGGGTTCCACTTCTGTAAGCTCCGGGGCCTCTGCACGGCAAATTTCCTTAGCAAACTGACAACGCGGTGCAAAGCGGCAGCCTTTTGGCATATCGAGCGGGTTGGGAACCTGGCCCGGAATGGAAGCCAGACGCTCCTGATCACTGTTCAATTGCGGCAGTGAGGCTAGCAAACTTTGTGTATACGGATGCTTGGGATCTTTAAAAAGCGTTTTTACATCGGTTTCTTCTACCACTTGTCCGGCGTACATAATCACGACCCGATCGCACATTTCAGCAACGACACCAAGGTCATGAGTAATCATCAGAATGGAAGTTCCTTCGGACTTCTGCAGCTCACGCATCAAGTCAAGAATCTGTGCTTGAATGGTTACATCGAGTGCCGTTGTCGGTTCATCGGCGATCAGCAGCTTCGGATTGCACACCATCGCCATCGCAATCATCACCCGTTGGCGCATACCGCCCGAGAGTTCATGCGGATAAGAAGCGGCTACTTTTTCTGGACGTGGAATTCCTACTTTCGTCAGCATTTCCACAGCCATGTCTTTTGCTTTGTGTTTGCTTACACCGTGGTGGTAGCGGGCAGACTCCGCAATTTGCTTGCCGATTTTGAACACAGGATTTAGCGAAGTCATGGGCTCCTGAAAAATCATAGCCATCTCGTTGCCACGAATCGAGCGCATTTTCCGCTCCGAAAAATCCAGCATGTTTTCACCGTTAAACCGTACTTCCCCAGCGGCTACTTTCCCAAGTCCCTTGGGGAGGAGCTGCATAATGGAAAGGGAGGTAATGCTCTTGCCGCACCCGGATTCGCCAACGATTCCGAGTGTTTCGCCTTTGCCAACCGATAGATCGACGCCGTCCACAGCCCGGATGGTGCCAGCCGCAGTCTTGAACTCCGTCCGGAGGTTGGTTACTTCAAGCAGTTGTGCCATGCCCTCTTCCTCCTCCTTGTCCATCATTGATCCTTCATGTTCTTTTTTTCTTAGGGAATAAGCTTATTCAGACTTACCCATCGTTTGCAGATGCCTCATGGTACCGTACAATTTAGTAATATGTTGAAACTCCTTTTCCGAATGAAAAGAGCATTGCCCACGTCCATAAGCTTTGGCTGTTTCTACAGCCAATTTGGCCGCCAGCGCAATATCGCTTTCGTGGCTGGCCCCCGTTGCACTGCCTGGGACAGGAGCAGCGGCCGTGATGGCTACACCAACCACTGGAGCGGAAGTTGCCACCGCTGGTTGCAAAATGCTGTTGATGTGATACAGGTCGTTACCATAAGGTGTGATGTCCTGCGTAGTTACAGCAAACGTGACACACGGTTCGCCAGTAACGGTCTGAACAATATCGACGAGGTCTTCACTAATTCGTAGCACATAGCCTTCACGTACAGTAGGGGAAATGGCAATACCTTTATGGTTAATGACCCGATTCCCTTTGGTCGTATCAATGGACAGGATCGCTTCCATTTCGGGTGTCACTTCATATTTGTTCATCGTCAAAATATCTACGGGTGAATCCATAAATGGAACCGGATCATGGGGCTGAGTAGGTGCATCTGGACAAATATGTGTACAGATAATCACATCTCCATCAAGCACATCTCCTTTGGACTGCATGCTCAAAAGTTTAGCCGCCGCAGAAATTGCCGCTGCCGCACCGTCACCATCGGATACAAATCCGATCATCTCCGGTCGTGCTCCAAGTCCACCAAGTCGCCCTACTACACCCAAGGTTGGAGAATCGCCCCCCTGAATGCGACCCGTTTTACCGGCAATGACAATTTTAATAAAATCCGTAGACCCCTTTTCACCTTTCACGGTGGAGACCGTAATCTCCGCTTGACCCAGTTGTTCCAAATAAGCTTTGACTTCTGCCCCGCTGGCAAACGGACTATCCAAAAGGTCATAGACTTCAAAAACTTGTTTCATCATACGGCAGATCCCCTTATGCTTCTTTTTGTGTTGTTTTCAGATATTTAAGCGCCGTCAAGGCGTATACTTTCGCAGATTGAATGATCTGCCATACCGGAGCTTTTTCATTAAAATTGTGAATGGTCGACAGTTCGGCAGGACCGTATTGCAATACCGGGATATTGTATTTGCGGAATGCACGTGCGTCGCTGGTTGCCCATTGCAGTACGCCATAGGCCTCTTTACCGCTGACCTCAGCGATAGATTCCACAAGTTCCTGTACAATCGGCTCGGTTGGAGGGGTCCAGTTGGCATTACCATAAAATCCGAATTGTTTGGGTTCCGCGTCAATGCCTACACTTGCAAGCAATTCTTTGGCTTTGGCCAGTACATCCCGGTGGTCTACGCCAAATGGAACACGGGAATCCACTTGCACTGTGCAACGGTCTGCAACCACATTGACTTTGGTGCCTCCCTGAATCGTACCAATGTTCACTGTTACATGATCAAACGCTTGTCCATAGCTTGGGTTCTCCCGTTCACTTGCATAACGCTTGGAAATTTCAATGATCTCTTTGACTTCTTCCGGGATGTCCGGCTTGATGTCCCACAGTTGTTGCAGCGCTTCAATTCCTTTTGCTGCCTTCAAAATAGCACTTTCACCTGCTATCGGCTGCAAACTGCCATGACCCGGTGTGCCTTCAACGGTAAATTCAAACCAGCAGCTTCCTTTTTGCCCGATGGTCGGGTTTTGCGGGCCTGAAGGCTCTGCGATCACAGCAGCTGTTCCTTCAATCAGCTTTCTTTCCAGCACCCAAGGTACTCCAAGATGTCCCCCGGTTTCCTCGTCTGGAACTACAAGCAACGACAACGCACCTTCGAGTGGTACGCCTAGTTTGGAGAACAGCGCAACGGTAAATATTAATCCGCCCAGTCCGGCTTTCATGTCCGAAGCACCGCGACCCAGGAGATAGCCATCACGTATTTCACCACAAAACGGATCAAAATCCCAACGAGTACGATCCCCTGCCGGCACAACGTCTGTATGCCCACAGAAAATCAGTTTTTTTCCGTCCGCCGTTTCAGCGCCATAATCAGAAATGAGATTCCACATATTCGGCCCGGATTCATGCACCGTTGTTTCTATACCTGCTTCTTTAAGATAGTCCATAATGAACTGACTAATTTCGCGTGAATCACCTGGAGGATTTTCCGAAGGAAATTGAATCAACCGCGAGCATAGCTCAAGCAATTCGTCCTGCCGTTTATCTATTTCATCAAGAACTAACGTTTTCCAATCTGTCATTTCCATTCAGTCCCTTCACGTTTTCCATTTAGCCAACTACATTTTTTACGATCCATCGGGATCAGCTTCCTCCTTCAGGTGTAAAATGATAGCCTTCGGCTGTAAAAACCGAAGGCATAAGGTAAGATCACAACTTACTCTTTATTCAATGAATAGAATCGGATAACCTCATCTGGGTAGTAGACATATCCAGTGACGTCTTTGC
The DNA here is from genome assembly GCF_038592955.1 of Paenibacillus sp. FSL H8-0168. Classification (NCBI taxonomy): domain Bacteria; kingdom Bacillati; phylum Bacillota; class Bacilli; order Caryophanales; family Paenibacillaceae; genus Paenibacillus; species Paenibacillus sp. FSL H8-0168. The sequence goes on from NZ_CP151948.1 coordinate 4,072,128, forward strand.
TCATGCCAACAACGCGATTGTATTCATACAGGTACGCCCATGGCGAATCTTGATTTATAAGTTCTTGTGCTTTGCCATACAGCTCTTTACGTTTATTTTCATCTTGCTCTTTGCCTGCTTGTTCCCAAAGCTTATCCACTTCTGCATTAGCGTAATGCATATAATTCGATGAACCGCCGCTGTACATCAGAAACCCGAGATGATAACCAGGGTCGTTGACGAAGGAAGTCCATTTGGAAATGTATGCTGTCAGGTTGCCTTCTCGTTGCTGTTCAAGGAACTGTGCACGAGCAACATTGACAACATTCATCTTTACGCCAATCTTGGCAAGTTCAGCTTGAATCAATACAGCATCATCTGCCCAGTCCTGGAAGCCGGAACCCAGTGTCAGGTCAAAATTAAACCCATTAGGATAACCCGCTTCTGTAAGCAGCTGTTTTGCTTTGTCCAGGTCGTGCTTGTAGCTGTAGCCCGCATCGGTGTAGCCAGGCGTGTTACTCGCTACAGAACTCTTCATTTGCTTTGCTTGACCGTACATGACATCGTCGATTAATTGGTCGTAAGGAATAGCATAAGCAATTGCTTGACGCACTTTTGGATCATTAAAAGGTTTGACTTTGTTATTCATGGCGAAATACAGAATCCGGTTACTTGCATTGGATTGAACCTTCAGATCAGCGTTGGTTTCCAGCTTCGAAACATCCTTTGCAGGAATCTCAATCGCCATGTCGACATCGCCTTTATCCAGCAGAAGTACACGGTTGGAAGCTTCCTTGGTAAACTTCATCGTTACTTTGCTCAGATTTGGCGCTCCTTGCCAGTAGCTGTCATTAGCATTAAAGACAGCTTCTGTCGCAGGGTCCCATTTTTCAAGCTTGAACGGACCTGAACCTGCCGCATGTGTTTTCAAATAGTCGCCGTCGCCATTTTCTTTGACAAGCACATCATCCACAATGGAGAAGTTGTACAATGACAGGATTTGCAGAAACATATGATTGGGTTGGGACAATGTAACGACAACGGTGTGCTCATCTGGCGCTGTAGCGGTTTTAATGGAGCTCATACCATACAGAAAGCTACCTGAATCGGAATTTTTAAGCCGTTCAAAGGAATACAACACGGAATTGGCGGTTAGCGGATTGCCGCTTTGGAATTTAACGTCTTTACGCAGATGAAGCGTATAAGTCATGTTATCAGCGGACACATCCCATTTTTCAGCCAGCATGGGCTTAATGGCTTCCGTATCTGCCACTTCGCCGCTATCCGTAGACTTTTTGCCGTAGGTCACAAGCTGATCATAGAGCGCAAGCACAAGGGTGTCCGATGTAAGATCACTTGCTTCAGCAGGGTCCATGGTTGACCCTCCTTCAGAGTAAGCAAGTGTAATCGTCTTTGGTGGGGATGGGGCATCTGCGCCTTTCTCTCCAGATGAAGCGGACGGGCTGTTAGCATTGCTCGCACAGCCTGCCGTCCATAGCAACGTAGACAAGACGACAATTAGAGAAAGATTTTTTTTCAACATGGCTTACGTTCTCCCCTTTAATGATATATTTATTTTTATTTGCTAGAGCGCAGTCTTGGATCAAGAACATCCCGCAAACCGTCTCCAAGCAAATTGAAGCCCAAAATAGCTGTCGCAATTCCAAGACCCGGGAAAGTTACAATCCACCACTCACCGGAAATGATATACGCTCGCCCTTCCGAAATCATTGCGCCCCACTCGGCAATCGGGGGTTTCACACCGAGTCCCAGGAAGCTGAGACTGGCTGAGGTCAGGATGGCGAAGCCCATTCCAAGCGTTGCATTCACAAGCAGTGGGGCAAGTGCATTAGGCAAGATGTGGCGAAACAGGATCGTTCCGTTCTTTACACCAATCGCCCGGCTGGCCTCAACAAACTCCTTTTCCCGGAGAGAGATGGTTTGTCCGTGAATCAGCCTGGCGAATTCGGGTATGCCTACAATACCCACGGCGATAAGTGCACTCATCAGTCCTGGTCCCATCGCTGCAGCAATAGCCATGGCGAGTACCAGCGACGGGAAAGCCAACAGTATATCCATACAGCGCATAATAATGCTGCCCATTCGACCGCCATAGAAACCTGCGATGGCTCCAAGCGGTACGCCGATGATAAATGAGATCGACACGGCGATCATCCCGGTCCATATGCTGATTCTGGCTCCGTAAATGACACGGCTGAGAATGTCGCGTCCGTAATTATCGGTCCCAAACCAATGTTCTACACTTGGCGGTAGCAGCTTGTTCGCCGGGTCGGTTACATAAGGATCATGTGGAACGATCCATGATGAGAGGATGGCAATGAGCGTCCAGCCAACGATAAAAATGAATCCGATTAAAGCGAGTTTATTGCCAAACAGTAATCGCCAAAAGGTCTTACGTTTCGGTATAGCGGCTGCATTGGGCTGAGGTACAGCCGCTTTTGCCACCAAATCACTTGCAGTGCTCATCCGAGTACCTCCCCCTACTTTTGTGCTTCATTGTTATCACTCGTACCGGATACGTGGGTCAATCAATCCGTAAACCAAGTCGACTCCAAGATTGATAAAGCTGTAAATCAGCGCACTTACGAGGGTAAATGCTTGAATCGGTGCGTAATCAGCTGCCAAAATGGAGTCCGTCACATAACTGCCCACTCCTGGCCAGGTAAAAATGGTTTCGGTAATAACGGCTCCACCAATCAGGTACCCAACCTGCAAACCAAGTACGGTAAGCGTTGGAATAAAAGCGTTAATGAGTGCGTGCTTATAGATGACAATTCCTTCGCGCAGACCTTTGGCTCTGGCTGTGCGAACAAAATCCTGACCGATGACTTCCAGCATGCTGGAGCGCATCATCCGTGCCACAATCGCCATAGTGCCTGTGCTGAGACAGACAGCTGGTAGAACCAAATGGGATAAACTGCTTTTTAAAGCTACAAAATCACCGGTCATCAGACTATCGAGTACATAAAGTCCCGTAACGTGCGTCGGCGGATTGATATCACCGCTAATTCGACCCATGGGCGCAGGAGCGATGCCCCATTTAGCATAGAAAATATAAATGAATAACAGGCCAATCCAGAAAATGGGCATACATGCACCGATCAAGGAAAACACGCGTGAAATGTGATCAACAATCGATTCTTTACGGGTTGCCGCCAGAATACCGATCGGGATTGCCACCAGAATCGCAATAACCAAGCTTGCCAGTGCCAACTCGATGGTTGCTGGAAACCGGGTAGCAAAGTCGCTTGCCACTGACTGTCCGGTGTGATAAGCCTGACCCAGATCACCATGGAACAATCCCACTACATAATGAAAGAATTGAATGTACTTCGGTTGATCCAGTCCCATACTGCTGCGAATATTTTCAATCGTCTCGGGTGTAGCCTGTTCCCCCGCAAGCATCACAGCAGGATCACCTGGAAGCACTCTTGAGATCATGAATGTAATGACGACAATACCAAGCAGTGCTGGAATCATTTGTACCAATCTACGTAGTGTGTATACGGCCACAGTTCGTCCCCCCTTATCCGTAACCCCTCGTCTATTTGTCATCTTTCTTTTCATCACTTGTTATTTTTATCATTGTACTAAGGAACAAGAACGGTTTCCACGTCCTGAATAACTAAAAATAATGACGAAATTTGTCGTTTGTGCACTAAAGTGACTCAATATGTAGTTTGAATGTTATGTATTATCTGGTTTGAGAAATCAAAAACAGCATAATGCAAAACAGGCAATCCCCTTTTAAAAGGAAATCGCTTGTTTTTTGTAAATATGGATTGTAGTATTAGGTCGATCAGGAAAGGAGAATCACAGTATTGGAAACGAACTACAGAAAGCTGTTGGATCAGATGATGACACCCTATGATGAAATGCTGCAGAGTCTACTAGGTAATCACGCCGATTTTTCGAAGGTCGATTATTTGGAAAAGCACAGTGAGAAATATGGAAAGAGTGATGCCAATTATACCAATCGCTTGAAGGTGCTTTTGGCTATGTATAATCGCGAGGATCGATATGCCCCGCATTACGAACCGATTGTTAGAAGGTTGCTCGTTAATGAGATTATAAACAGGGAAACGAACAGTTTTCAGGGGATTGGCGATGCTCTGTATTACGCCGTTTTTTTACTGCAAAAGTATGAGCGTGAGCAGGACCAAATCTTGTTCCAGCAGGCCAAGGAGGCCAATTTCGATACATATGCCGGGTTTGACCCAGAGTTGATTTTGGAAAATTATTTATTCAGCAAAGATGCAGCTAATATCGAGGATTGCATCAATATCGCGAGCGAGCTCGGGGAAGATGTTTATATATCATTATTTATCGATTTGTGGATCAAGGATCAGACGGATTGGAACAAAGAAAATTTGCAGACACTCGTTTATCATGAGAGATGGCGCAACCATGCAGAAGGTGAAATTGAAGCTCTTAAAAAGCTGACCGAAATAGAGAAAACCGAAGGGAATCATCATAACTACTGTTCTACTGCATCTAGCCTAGCAGAGAAGTTCATTGAAGCAGGACGATTAAATGAGGCATGGAGAATGATGGAAACCATTATTCCGCTTATTACTAAGGAAGAAGAATGGTTTCTGTACGGACTTGGTCGCAATATTATTACGGCCTCTATCCACATCATCTTCCATTTTGGAGCAGAAAGCCGGCAGGCTGCTTCGTTATGGCAAACGATAAAAGAGATTCTTCAACCTGCCGCTAACCATATGGGGACCGATCAATATCAGCTTGCTGTATCTGTTAGCAAATTTATGGGAGGTACCAAATTGGAGCAGAGGTTAATCAGACTTCAGAAGCAAAGGTAGTAATCCAGTTGCGATGAGGGGGCTGTCGCGCGTTCTGCAAAGAACGAGGCATTCGACTCAGCGCTGCCGTTCGGTCGCCCCTCGAAGCAGCGGTTCAAAGGTATATCCAGTATTGTCTTCGGCTACAGCTCGAATCATTCCGCAGCACGCTCCTCTTCTTCCAGCACCCTGTACATTCCTTTCCTCCACTTCACCGCATCTTCGCCACCAATATGAAATAGACAATTGAGACCTTTTGACTATCATTCAAACCAGCAAACAAAATAGGCTTCTCGTGAATATAGCGCGAAAGCCTATGGGTTCATCAAATTATTTGGCCTTCTGAGATACCAGTTCACTATTCCCTTTTCTCTTTCTTATCCCCAACATAATGACGGCCATAACAGCTACCAGAACTGCTATAAGAGCAAAAGGAATATATTTATCCACCCGATATAGCGTCGTTGTCAAAATAGGAGCCATAATCGCAGAAATGCCTTGGACAGTAGCCACCAGACCAGCGGCTCCTCCTTGCTGTTCTTTACTGACAGAAAGAGAAGCCCCGGCCATAAATCCAGGCATTAGCAAGCCTGTACCTATACCAAACATAAAGAACGCAAAATAGTAAACGACCATGCTGGCTGACATGAGGAATAGCAGCATACCGACAATAAGGAACAGAGAGCCGAGCAAAATCATTGGCTTGGGTTGCCATTTAAGCCATTTCATTTGAACGATCTGTACAATCAACATCGCCGCCCCAGAAAACATAAGCCCAAAGGAAACCACTCTTGCTGTTTCTTCGGATGAAAGGCCTAATTGATCTTGAAAATAAAATCCGCCTATAACCTGGATGGTCACAATACTAATCATCGTAACCAAACCTGCAAACAAATACATTCGTAGACCAGGTTGAAAAGGGTTAATCCGAGCTGGCTTTTGCTGAATAACAGGCTTGGCAGACGGAATTGCCAGCAAGGCCACTACAAATGCTACAGCCGCAATCACGATTCCAAAATACAAAGGCCACAGCAAGCCTATTAAAGTAAAGGCGCCTGCAATAGCGGGCCCAAATACTAATCCAAGTCCATTGGCCGCGCTAATGATAGCCATGCCACTACCTCGATCTTCGCCCTCGGTCACGTCTCCCATGTAAGCTTGGGAGGATGACAATACCGCCGGGATAAACCCGCCGATCAAGCCGCGTGTAACAATCAGCAGGACTAACAGCATTCCCCCGCTGAGCCAACCCTTTAATCCTGCAAAAAGAGTAAGCGTAAACAGCAAGCAGCTTACACACATCCCTATGAATCCAAGCAAAATCACAGGCTTGCGTCCCTTTGCATCACTCAGATTCCCCCAAATTGGAGCCATTAAGGCCATCGTTATGGAGCCAAGCGATATAATTAACCCAGAATGACTTTCTCTTAACCCCAGCTCACGAATAAGGGGCGGCATAATTGGAGCAATGAGCATGAGCCCTAGCATAGCCACAAAAACACTGAAAAAGATGCTCCCTTTGATTCTATTCATCCTCGCACACTCCTCTGGTATAGATTCTCTCTATGCAGAAGTATACGGAGCATACCAAGAAACTACTGCCTGTATACGGATAAATTTGCGGTTAAACGGATTTAATTTAGCAAATAAAACAGCGGCCAGCCTTCAGGACAGTATAAGATGATCTTAATTCTATGATCCAATGGGTTCCGTTGATTATAGTGGCCTTGACGCATAGTTCACCTGAGGGCCGTAACATGATACGAAGTTTAGACGGTTTCATCGCTGACAAGATGAAAGGGCTTAACTTCCTGACATGTTATTACGATATATGATGTACAGTCTTTTTACCCTTTAGTAACTAGCGCAGTTGTGGGTTGAGTCTGTATATCGATGTCTAAGGGGGAAATGCAGTGAAAACAAAGATAGGATCAAATATGAAGGTGAGATCACTAAGAACGAAGTTAACCATAATGTGCTTAATTATTTTAATTGTACCCACATTCGTAATTGGAATCAGTTCTTATTTTGTTTCCAAGAATGAAATGAATGAATCAGGCAAAGTGGCACTTAAGAATAGTGTGCAAATGGTAATTGGTATGATTAGTTTCCTCAATGGGCAAGTCGAAGCCGGTAATTTAACATTGGAGGAAGCACAGGAAAAACTGCGCATCGAGCTGCTCGGTGTAAAAGATGCTAATAACAAAAGACCGATAAAGATTAAATATACTGTAGGTAAAACAGGTTATCCGTGGGCAGTCAACCAAGATGCCGTTTCAATGATGAACCCTTCAAATGAAGGCCAGAATTTAATGAATGCCGTGTCGGAAGACGGTGTGCATGTGGGAAAAGAGTTTGTAGAAGTCGGTACAAACGGCGGGGGATTCGTCACTTATAAATGGGCTTTACCTGGTACAGATCAAGTGGAGACGAAAATTTCTTATGTTGAAAAGGATCCTTATTGGGGATGGATCATCGGTTCTGGAGCATATTTTAACGAATTTAACAGCGGGGCGACCAAAGTCCTTTATATTGTCCTGATTATTACGACTGTTGCGGTTATTCTGGGAGCAATTATCGTAAGCTTTGTTTCGGGACGTTTTACGAAGCCTATCATCATGATTGCAAAGCGGCTTAACGCAGTTGCGGACGGTGATTTAACGGTCGAAGAAGTCAAAATTCATTCAAAAGATGAGATCGGCGAGCTTGCACAGGACTTCAATCATATGATTAAAAATATTAGATTTCTGATCGGTGAGGTAAATCTGTCCACAAAGCAGGTAGCTACTTCCTCGAAAGAATTGACCCTTGGAGCAGAGCACACTGGACAGGCAACCGAGCACATCACCATCGCGATTCAAGAATCGGCGGCCGGTGCTAAGGAGCAGCAGATGATGCTCCAGAAGACAACCAGCTCGCTTGAAGAAATTTCAATAGGTATGCAGCGGATCACGGAGAGCTCCTTGGCCATTGCTGATTCGTCTGCAGACGCGATGGAAATGGCGAGCGTTGGTGGTACTGCTGTACAACATACGGTGAAGCAAATGGACCTGATTAACCATTCCGTCAATGAAACCGATGCGGTTATGAGAATGTTGGATGAACGCACTCAACAGATCGACACGATGCTGCATGCCATTACGGATATTGCACAGCAGACCAACCTGCTTGCCTTAAATGCTTCGATTGAGGCTGCTCGTGCAGGCGAAGAAGGCCGCGGTTTCTCCGTCGTTGCTTCAGAGGTAAGAAAGCTGGCCGAACAATCGAACCAGTCTTCCGGGCAGATTTCCGAGTTGATTCAGAATATGCGCAAAGATATGGAGCATTCGCTTAAGACCATGGAACGCGTAAAACAGGATGTCGACTCTGGTATTAAAATTGCCAGTGAGACGGAGCAGCAGTTTAACAAAATTGTGACGTCCACCAATCATATCGCACAGCAAACAGAAGAGCTCGCGAGCATCACGCAGCAAATAACCGCAAGTGTCCAAGAAATTTCGGCGAGCGGAGAGAATGTATCAAGTCTGGCGCTTCAAGCGGCGGACAACTCGCAGAATATTGCAGCGTCTGCAGAAGAGCAGTTGGCTTCAATGCAGCAGATCACCAGCCTGGCAACGACCTTGTCGGATATGTCTCAGAAGTTACAGGATCTAACGGTCAAATTTAGATACTAGTGGAATAAACTGTAGTTTCCAATATGGTTTCATTAAAAGCCTTCTTACCGTGAGATTAGCATTAGTTCATGGTAAGAAGGCTCATTTTTTTCCGAAAACGTCGCGCTAAACTGACCATTCGTATTATGAAGGGCTCGCAAATCGTGATCTGTTAATTGGGCATGGTTTTTGTCGATTTTGTTCAGAATTGGTTCAGAAGCATTTAGTATAGTAATCCAGTAGTGTAAGAAATCATATTAGCAGGTTAGTCATCATGAAGGATCTTAGTCTAATCATCGTGACACCGGAAATTTATGGAGGAAGTTTATGAGTAAAATCAAGTCTTTTTGTTTATCTTATCTTGCTCTTATCGTCTTATTTGGGACCTGGTCATGGAGTTTTTCTGGGAGTGCTGTGTATGCGACCTCCTCACCAGTACCAAGTGTAACAGATGCTGTGTATGCTACTGAAACCACGGTAACGAGTTGGACAAATCCTTCTAAACAAGGTCAATCCGTAACGTTTAGCATCAAAACCATCTCAACCCCACAAATTACGAAGGATTTAACTGGCACCGTGGTTCTTATGGATGGTACGAATATATTAGATACGCTTACGATGACGCCAAATGGGATTGCAAATGGATATGCCACTGCGACCTATACCACAAGCAATTTAAGTGTGGGAAGTCACCCGATTACTGCTATATATAGTGGGGATGCTCGATTTGTCCCGAGTACCTCTGAAGCGTATATACAGGTTATAAATGGAGATGCAGACACTGGGAATACTGGCGGAACTGGTGCTACTACTGGTAACGGCAGCAGTAGCAGTAAAAAAGATAAGAAGGATAGTACAGATAGTAGTGAGTCTATTTCTTCTAGCGAAACAACCACACCTTCATCACCATCGGTTTTACCGACAGATTTGCCGACTCCGGAAATCATGCCAGTAGAGCAATCAGAGGTTGTGCATGAAAAATATATAACCGGTTATCAGGATGGCACATTCCGACCGGACCAGTCGATTACACGAGCTGAAACTGCCGCGATGATGGCTAGAATTATGAAGTTGGAAACAAAAGAAAGCTTATTGGCATACAAAGATGTACCTAGCACGTATTGGGCGAAAGATTCGATTATAGCACTCACGACACAACACTTCATGAATGGATATGCAGATGGAACATTTCGGCCAGAGCAACCCATTACCCGTGCAGAAATGGCAGCAATACTCGCATCCTGGAAGCAGCTTAAAGGAACGCAAACCGCAGCATCTCCTTATACCGATATCGAAAAGCATTGGGCAAGAGATTCAATTAAAGCGCTAGCTGAAGCAGGATGGATTACTGGTTTTAACGACAGCAGCTTCCAACCCAATCAATATATAACACGAGTAGAAACCGTTACAATTTTGAACACCATCTTAAAACGAGGACCCCTGGAAGGTACGACCCAGGCTACATGGAAGGATGTACCCGCAGATTACTGGGCATTCAAAAATATTGAAGAAGCGTCTCGTACCCATACTTCAACCATCAATTCAGAGGGTACTGAAACTATCTTGAATTAAGCACCAAATAAAAGCTGGAATCCTTTCTATACAGGGTTCCAGCTTTTTATTTACCTGATATTTTTAAAAAACGGTCAAAAAATAAATTTTAAAATACCTTCTTTAAGGAGGATGGCTTCACTCCGTATTCCCGGAAAAATTGCTCTGAAAATGCACTCACATTGCTATATCCTACAGCCATCGCAGCTTCAGTCACATTGCTTTCTTGGCTTCGGAGCAGCTTCATCGCATAATCGAGACGAATTTGGCGCAAATATTCAAATACAGTAGTTCCAAAGCAGGCTTTGAATCCTTTTTTTAATTTAAAATCGTTTAATCCAACCTTTTGGGATAATGTGATCAGCGAAGGTGGATCAATCATGCTGGATTCAAGTATCTCCCGAGCCATATGCAGCTTTCTGACATCTTCTTTAGACAAACCTTCGGGCATAGGTGTTAAATCAAATAATTGAATCATAAATCGATTTAAAATCTCAAGTGCCGCTGCTTCCATTAACAAAGGCGATTTATGCACACTTTTCAAGTCTTTGATCAAATGTTCAATCATCACTATACTTCTGTGATCCAGTTCAAAACTAAAGTGATGGAATGCAGTTCCCTTAAGAATTTGATTAAATTCAATAGCTACCTGCCGACGAGCCGCTAACTGTGAAGCCGCATAATTAAACAACGAAATCGGAATGCCAAGTGCAAATGATTGGTATTGTTCGTTAACCGGAGGATGGAAACATGCTTTGAAATCCTGTAAAAAAATAAGAGCACCCTGCCCCATCGGGAGTGTATAATCCAGACCAGCCACATTCACATGACGTTGACCGGAAAGCGCAAATTGAAGTTCAATCATTTGTCCTCTGGAAGAAAAATTGGTCGGATACGGCTCGTGATATTGAATGTGCGAATATACAATTTCAATTCCGCTGTAAGTTGTAACTCGGTAAATATGCCCATGACCCGCTTCCGGTAACATCATATACGTATGCTCATTCTGTTGTCTAAACGGAGTTTTTTCCAAATAATGCTGATATATTAATGATAACGAGTTTGAATTCACAAGCGTCCACCTCAAATGTTTTCATTCATTCCGATGCTCCAAATGAGAATCGTTATCAATAATAGTAGCTGAATTTGAATGGTTTGACCAGACCTATTGGAGTAAGCTCAACTCTTCATACAGTTTTAAGAAGCCTCTATACTATCTCTTTACAAGATTTGCTGAATGAGTGACCCGATTTCTCCCGCCACTTTTGGAAGCATATAGTGCCAAATCCGCTTGATGAACAATCGTTTGTTCCGTATCCTCTTGCGTAACCGTTGCCACACCAATACTCACAGTAATGGTATATTCTCCCCAATCCATCGAGGCTGTCGTGGAGCGGTATCTTTCTGCTGTACGAATGGCTTCTTCTTGATCGTTGTCTGGAAGAATAATTACGAACTCCTCGCCCCCATATCGAGCGACAATGTCCCTGTCCCGTGACATGGATTGCAGTAATTCTGCCAGATTCGTAAGCACCAGGTCGCCGACCGGATGACCATAAGTATCGTTAATACTTTTGAAACGATCAATATCAATGATAAGCAGCGAAAAAGATATTCCACTCTCACGAAAAGACGCGAGGCTAGCTAGTAATTGTCCTTGGAAATACCTTCTATTTTTAAGACCAGTCAACGGGTCCGTTGAGGCCATCGTTTCTAGCTGTAGATTGATCCTTACTAGCTCCTGCTGTTTAACTTCATATTCTTCGTGCAACCGTTCAAGCTTCTGGTTCGCTTCATTTGTAGCCTGATATAATTCCTGAAGCTTGGTTTTGGTCTGCAAAATATCTCTCTCATGTTCAATTCGCTTACGCATCATAAGCACTACACAATCAATAACAGTTTCTCCGTTGCGCTCCTGACGTACCCCATTTAGAAGTACAGGCACATCCTGTCGATCACTTGTCCGAAACGAGAAGTACATCTCATCGACATGCCCGTACAACTGAATATAGGGATAAAAATAAGTATGAAAAAATAGCTTGTTGGTAACAGACATTGTGGATTCAATAGGCCGTCCAAGCAATTCATTACGATCATAAAGTAGCATATCCAATAAAGTTTGATTCACCGATTGAATGAAGCCAGAATCCGAGATTGAGAAATATCCACAGGGAGCTTTATCTAATTGAGTATCCATTTCATAACTGCCTTTCTTCTGATATTACACACTGGCTAAATACTCTTTAATCAGCTCGCTTGTTTCTCCAGGTTGACTTAAGTGAGGATAATGCCCCTTTGCCCTCATCTGTTGAAGCCTGCTGTTTTTAAGATGAGTACGTAAATAATCCCCTACCTCAATCGGAGCAATGCTATCGTCCGAGCACTGGAGAATCAGTGTAGGAACTGAAGCATGCTGGAGATCGACACGGCAATCCGAAAAAAAAGTCACTTCCGCAAATTGTCGTGCAATATGAGGGTCTCTTGAGCAAAAGGTTTTCTCCAACTCTTCGGTTAATTCCTGTCGTTCAGGATTCTGCATAACAATGGGTGCCAGGTAACTAGCCCAGCCAATAAAGTTCATTTGCATCATATCAAGCAATTCATCAATGTCACTCTTATCGAAGCCTCCATAGTAAGAAGGCAGGTCATTCACATAACGAGGAGAGGGACCGAGCATGACGATGCGCTCAAAATATTGGGGATTGCGGATAGAAGCAAGCATTCCGATCATACTACTAACGGAGTGTCCGACGAATATGACATTTTTTAATTCTAGCGCTTCCATAATATCTAGCACATCTTGGGCATACCCTTGCAAGTCACTGTATTTTTCTGAATCATAGTACTTAATTTGAGAATCTCCAGAGCCTACGTAATCAAATAAGACGATTTGGTAGTTGTCGATAAAGCTAGGGACGATATAACGCCACATATCCTGATCGCATCCAAAGCCATGAGCAAATACGATCGTTTGGCTACCTGAGCCCAGCACTTTTACATTATTACGTACGAGAATGTCAACGGTCATTATAAATCACCTCTCTGAGGTAGTATCTGTTCTATCGGCTTCTTTTCATTATTATATCGGAAAAGATTTGCTTATGGATAATGAATCTCATTCAGAAATCCAACGTTCAATGATTTCCTTCACCTTTTGTACATGCTGTTTGGATAATGAACAAACCATAACTAGTTCGTTTTTCTGATTCGTATCTATCCAATATTCAACGTCATCCTCTTCATTAACCGCTTCTTGTATGATCCTAATGGATTTGTGACTCGTTTTTGATTTAGCCGAAAAAATGGGGTTCATATCCATGATTTTCTGACCATTAGAAAAGGATGTATTGTAATAAGGAATTATCCATTTCTCTTTATCCTGTTCTTTTAACAAATTCAGAAATACATGTACCCAATATTCTTCTAGTTCGGAGTAACTCTGTTCATTTAACTCATTCAAATTCATACATGTAACCACCCATCTTATACACTGATTGTCTGACGGCTTGCAAGGATTGTTCAATACGCCCTGTTGCTTCCTTGGTGCCCATAGACATTTTGCGGATTTCTGTAGCGACAACCCCGTCATTTTCATCCCATGTGTTTAGTGAAACAGCGCGTACCGATTGAACATTGGCACGCGCTGACGGTATGACTTTTATGAAACAGGCACTAAGATTTAATCTAACTGCTCTCCATTGGTTTCGATTACATTCTTATACCAATAAAAGCTCTTCTTTCTGGATCTGGCAAGTGTCCCATTGCCTTCATTATCCTTATCGACGTATATAAACCCATAACGCTTTTTCATTTCACCGGTTCCCGCGCTTACCAGATCAATACATCCCCAAGGCGTATACCCTATTAGGTCTACTCCATCAGCAATCGCTTCTTTCATTTGCTCAATGTGTTGCTTCAGATAATCAATTCGATAATCATCGTGAATGGAGCCGTCTTCTTCCACGGTATCTACGGCGCCAAGGCCATTTTCAACAACCATTAACGGGATTTCATATCGGTTATAAATATTATTGAGGGACCATCTCAATCCCTGTGGATCGATCTGCCAATCCCAGGCACTTGCTTTCAAATGAGGATTCTTTAAGCCCATAGATAAATTCCCTCCCACCTTCTCCTGGTTAGGATCGGCACTGACACAAGTAGAGGAATAATAGCTGAAGGTATAGAAATCTACGCAGCCTTCTTTTAAGATGTCCTCATCCTCTTCTTGTATTTTGATCTGAATATTATGATCTCTAAAATAGCGTTTGGCAAATCCCGGATAAGCTCCTCTTACTTGAACATCTGAGCATAGGAAATTACTTAAGTTATCCTTTTGTTGAGCCAGTAGAATATCATCAGGATGACATGTAAGTGGGTAGGAACACATATATGCAATCATACAACCGATTTTAAAGTCCTTGTTGATTTCATGACCCAGCTTTACAGCCTTTGCACTGGCAATAAATTGATGATGCAACGCCTGATACAGAACCTGCTCATCCTTCACTGTAGCATGGGCAAGCTCTCCATTCCCCTCCGGCATCATAGCTCCAGCCATGAACGCGCCAAATGACAAGGTTAAAATATTGATTTCATTAAAAGTTAACCAGTATTTTACGACATCTTTGTATCTATTAAAAAGCACTTCACAATATCTCACATAAAAATCTACGACTCTGCGATCTGACCAACCATTATATTTTTGGGTCAAATGAAACGGTGCTTCATAATGTGAGATTGTAACCAAAGGCTCAATATTATACTTTTTCAATTCTGCGAATACACGATCATAGAACTGCAAGCCTTGCTCATTCGGCTCTGCATCATCTCCGTTAGGAAATATTCTTGACCACGCAATGGACATTCTAAAGACCTTGAATCCCATTTCCGCAAATAAGCGGATATCCTCTTGATAGCGGTGGAAAAAATCAATAGCTTCGTGACTCGGATAGTTCACTCCTTCTTCCAGTATTGGTGTAATTCTTCGGGAAGTCGTATGCGTTCCAGCCGTGATCACATCCGCAGTGCTTAAGCCTTTACCTTCTTCATTATATCCACCTTCAAATTGGTTGGCAGCCGTTGCACCTCCCCATAAAAATCCTTGTGGAAATTCCAATTTAGTTGTATTTTTCATTGTTTAACTCCTCCTCAACGTTTAATTAAGATCAGACTACGACGGTCAATAAATCCTCTTGATACTCAATCGCCTTCTTCTCTGTTTCAATGACATCCAGGTAATTCGTAGTATTGGCAACGATAACAGGTGTGGTCAAAACATAACCAGCCTCTTTTATAGCTTCCATATCAAACTCCATAAGCAGCTGGCCTTTTTTAACAGCATCTCCCTGTTTCACTTTAGGATAAAAATGTTTGCCTTTTAATTTGACCGTATCTTTGCCTACATGGATGAGGACCTCAACACCGTGGTCACTTGTAATTCCAATCGCATGACCTGACGAAAATAATGATGTTAATACACCATCTACAGGTGAAACGACCTTACCTTCAGAAGGTTCAATGGCAATCCCTTTACCCAGAGCACCTGTTGAAAAGGCTTCATCTGTTACTTCAGATAAAGACTTCACTTCACCTTTTAATGGACTCATCACCGTCTCTTGTTTTACTAAAACTTCTCCTCTTGCCGCTCCTGGTGTACTGTCTTCCTTTTTTGCTTCTTTCACTTCATCATCTTTAAATCCGCCAAAGAACATAAGCAAGAAACCTAATACAAAGCTTACCAGGATACCGATAACAGCCCCATAAAATCCGTTGTCTATTCCTGCCGGACTGATATAGCTCGGGATAGCGAAAATACCCAATCCACCAATAATGTAGCCTTTAGTTCCCATCATTCCTATAATACCGCCGCCTACTGCGGATGCTATACAGCTTAAAATAAATGGTTTCTTACGTGGTAATGTAATCCCGTAAATTGCTGGTTCTGTCACACCAAAAATCCCGGAGATGACAGCTGGAATGGAAAGTGATCTCAGTTTTACATTTTTGGTTTTAAACAAAATCGCCAGTACGACGCCTGTCTGAGCAAAGGAAGCTCCCAGTGTAGCCGCAAGAATCGGATCGAATTTAAGCACTGCTAAATTGTTCATAGCGATAGGAACAAGTCCCCAGTGTAATCCAAAGATAACAAACACTTGCCAGAAAGCGCCCATGAGCATACCTTCAATAATCGGACTTAAGTTATACACAAAGAGGGTTCCAGCACCAAGCAGTTGACCTGCCCAAGTCGAGAGAGGTCCAATCGCAATCAACGCTAAGGGTACAATAACTAACAATGTGAAAAACGGAACCAAAAATGTTCTCACGACGCTAGGGATTACCTTTTTAAAGAAGTTTTCTATTTTTGAGCCTACATAGGTGGATATGATAATCGGAAGAACGGTTGACGCATAACTCATCAGAATGACCGGAATACCTAAGAAGGTGATATATACCGGTGACTCAAATATAGTACCGCTAAATAGAGTGTATAGCGGTTTGCCCGAAGCTGTTATCGTGCTAAATGTCGGATATACAAGCGATGCACCTATAGCCATACCTATAAAAATGTTGGCATTGAATTTTTTAGCTGACGTATACCCCAGGAAAATAGGAAAGAAGTAAAACAAACAATCACCTAAAGCATTGAGAATTTGATAGGTACCCGATGTAGTGGCCAGCCAGCCCAAAGCTACAAATAAGGCGGTGAAGCCCTTAATCATACCTGTGGCACTTAAGACACCCAGCGTGGGTGTAAATACACCTGAAATGGTATCAATGAATCTATTGAACAAACTCATTTTTTCACCTGATGCTTCTTCTGAATCTCCTGTCTGAAAACCGCCTACAGCAGTAACATCAGCATAAACCTCAGGTACATGGTTACCTATAACAACCTGGTATTGCCCGCCACTCTTTACCACAGTGACAACACCATCCATATTTTTCAAAACCTCTGTATTGGCTTTACTTTCATCTTTTAGTTTGAAGCGCAAGCGTGTAATACAATGAGTTAGACTATTCACATTTTCTTTGCCGCCGACATTTCTGATGATGTCTTTTGCTAATGTCTCATACTTCATTGTAACTTCCCCTTTATTTGTATTTATAAAAAAAAGCGAAACCAAATAGATCAAATTCGATCTAGGTTGGTTTCGCCTGCATTACCAGTAACAATCCAAGAGTTATTCAATTTTGTCTTTGGGTCACACGCTGAATATGAATCGTTATATACAGCTTTTCCTCATCTGACAATACCATATCCAAGTATTTCTCAATCTTCAGCATGCAGCCATAAGCCTTTTTGTACTTTGTTTTCACTTGCCTCCACAAAAAATCGTCTTCCAGTTCTGCTTTTTCTTTTTTATTTAATCGCTGAAAGAAGAATCTTAAATGTGTAATAAATCGCTCATAACTGATCGAGTGTTCATCTATGGTGGTATTATAAGAGTATTTAATAATATTCAAGATGTCGTGTATTTTTTGAGTTTGCTGAGCAACGTCTGCTACCTTGTTGTAGGAGCTGTTTACTTGAGCGTTGATTAAATGAAGAGCAATATTACCTGCTTCATCTTCTGACAATCGTTTGTCTGTTTCTTCTTCAATAAACTCCAGTGCTTTTAAGCCAACCGCAAATTCTTTGGGATAAAATTTTTTGATCTCCCAAATTAACGGATTTGCATTTTTAAACCCTTCATCAAACATTTTAAATGCATTGTTCATGTGATCCGTAAGCGAAACATATATATAATCGCTCAATTGTGCTTCTAATATGCTTTTTCCATATTCAATGATGTCATAGCATAACGAAACATATTCTGATGGAACATCCTCTAACAATAACTTGAATTTCTCTGAAGCATCTTTATGTTTAAGCACAAAGACCTTTTCAATTAGATGCTCTTCTACTTGTTCGCCTGCACTCTTTTTGAATGCAATACCACGACCCATAACAACAAATTCATCTCTTTTTTGATCTTTGGCTATTATGGCGTTGTTATTAAATATTTTCGTTATGATCATCTAACTGCCCCCCTTATCCCATCAAATTTAAAAAAGGATTTAGATGCTGGGCGAAATTTCAGATAGGTCACAAGACGGTAATAGCCGATCAAACCTTCGTCGTAAATCAAATGCAAATGTATTGATTTACAATTTCGTGTTATGAAAACGCATTCATAATGAGAGACAAAGCCTTACGTTTTCCCTGAATGATCTTGAGTGCTTCCAAACCGATCTGATATTCCGTTTTGAAAATGAATATAGTCGGTTAACCACGTCCTATGACATCATTTTTCGGATGTCGATTCGTTGGTCGACGTCATCATCTTTGTTGTTCAGCACTTGTAAGGCTTTATATCACTCACCTTTCTGCGTTATGGCTGGCCAGATATTCATATCATGCAGGATATCGTAAAGCTTGTATTCTAAAAAGAAAAGGCAAAACCCAACACATGGAAATTGAATTCCATGCCTCGGGTTTTGCCTTTTCAGTAACAATCCCAAGATCATAATAACATCGAATTTAAGTTTTGCCAACAAAAATGTTTGCGCTTTCTTTTTCGAGGCAACCACATTAAATACAGCACATTCTCATGGTATAAAATGTCAGCCGCCAATGTAGGACATGTTAATCTTTTTTTTGTTGTTGGCTGTCTGCTCCGTACGTTCATCGGAATACCGATCTGTGCGTTGTTCCCATACTGAAGTAATCACATCGAGTAGTTCCTGGTCATTCGCTCCATTACGAAGCATCTGACGTAGATCAAATCCGCCTGAAGCAAACAAACATGTATAAAACTTTCCATCGCACGATAAGCGGGCACGTGTACAAGACGGACAAAACGATTCAGAAACCGAAGTAATAAAACCAATCTGTGCGTTGCTGTCTTTATAACGGTAACGCTTTGCCACTTCTCCAAAGTAATCCCGATCCATCGGCTCTAGCTCGTACGCATTCTTAAGTCGTTCAACGATTTCTTTTTTGGTTAGTACCTTGTTGAAGCTCCATCCGTTGTCATTACCTACATCCATAAACTCGATAAAGCGAAGGGTTATTCCCTGCTCTTTAAAATAAGCGGCCATTGGCAAAATCTCCGAGTCATTAACGCCTTTTTGAACTACCATATTGACCTTGATTTCAAAGCCGATTTCTCTTGCATATTCGATCTGCTTCAAAATAACATCAGGCTTAATCCCCCGCCCATTCAACCGCCCAAATAGCTCGGGGTCCAGAGCGTCCAGACTGATATTAAGCCGTCGTAGCCCCGCGTCATAGAGAGGCTTAGCCTGCTGCCCTAGCAGCACACCGTTGGTGGTCAAGCCGACATCTTCCACTCCGTCAATGGACAGGATTTGGGAGACCAGGTCGGGTAGATTCCTGCGCATTAATGGTTCGCCGCCCGTGAGTCGGATCTTTTTTACACCCAGGGATACAAAGAGCTTCGTCAGCCGGTGAATCTCTTCAAACGACAGACATTCATTTTGGGGAAGAAAGGCGTAGTCGTCACCGAAAATTTCTTTAGGCATGCAATAGGAACAGCGGAAATTGCAGCGGTCTGTAACCGATATACGCAAATCACGAATGGGCCGCTGCAACTTGTCTTTCAGTGGATGAAAATTCATACGCCCCCTCCTTTCTAGTTGTTTAACATCGTTATCATTAGCCGCCGCTGACTGGGGGAATGAAGGCTGCAATGTCTCCATCCTGTAATACATCCGTAGACAACGCATACTCTTCGTTTATCGCAATTCGCACAGACTGGATTGGCATATCTGGATATTGATCTGTTATCCAATTGGATAAATCGCCTACCGTTTGGCCCGCCAAATCTGCCAATTCTTCTGTTTTTCCCGTCACCTCACGGAGTCCCGCAAAGTAGTACAGCTTAATCATGACTGATCTCCCCCGGCTTTTTCTTTTGACCTCCGACCCACTGCGTTCCATCTTCCCAAATCTCTCGTTTCCAAATAGGAACTATTTCTTTAATTCGTTCGATCGCGTATTCATTTGCCTCATACGCATCCGAACGGTGAGGTGAAGAAACGGCAATGACAACGGCGATATCACCGATTTGAAGCTCGCCAATGCGGTGCGCGATCGCCACTCGCGTTCCTTCCCATTTCTGTTCGATTTCGCGACCAATCTCTGCGAGTTTTTTTTGAGCCATAGGGACATAGGCCTCATAAGCAAGGTATAAGGTCCGTACGCCTTGAGTCCATTCTCGTACGTGCCCTGTAAAAATAGTCACCGCTCCTGCTTCCGGCCTTAGGACATAATCCGCATAAGCCTGCGGGATAATGGGCTCCGTTACGATTTCAAATACACTCATCTTTTCCACCTTCCAGCCACCGGACAAACCACTCTCTGGTGACAGACTCTTTTAAATGTTTCTGCTTTTTGTATCTACATCTCATTTAACCGAACAGCTGATGATATAGTTTTTGACCGTTGGCAACACTCCGTACACCGTGTATGAGAAGCCTTCCGTTTTTGAATAAAATCATTCGATGCTTAAAAGCATAAAATTCAACGAAATAAGGGGTTCTTTTTACACGATCTGCTATAAGCCTGCCCATTTTCTCTGCATCATCAAGCGTGATTAGACGATGTGGGTCTGGAAGAACCTGTACCACGTTCCGTCCGCACAGAGCCGCATACGCCGAGCGACGTGATGCTGTCAGTGCAGGAAACGTAGGATGCTCTCCACAGGTTGGACATTCTTGGTTACGGATGCGGGAAATCCCTATGTCCATCTGCGTGTTCTCCCATAGATCAAATAGATGAACCTTGTGGCGTATCTTATCACGTCTGTCGCTCAGCCACTTCATGGCTTCTGCACATTGGAGGGCAGCTGTCACCTGGACTGCAGGCGAGATGATTCCAGCCGTATCGCAGGTCTGATTGATCGCAGGCAACGATGGCAGAAGGCAGCGTAAACAAGCAGACTCGCCCGGCACGAATGGAAAAACAACGCCTGTGCTTCCAACACAGGCTCCATAAATCCATGGAATTCCTGCCTTCAGTGCAGCATCGTTGATAAGCAGACGAGTTTCGAAATTGTCCGTAGCATCCATTAGCAATATACTTTTGCTGGCAAGTTCTTGAACAAGCTCGGCATCCAAGTTATCGAGATATGTGTGCAACCTCACGTCTTCTCGTATGGCTTTCAACCTTTTTTCAGCTGCCATGACCTTAGGTTGCATTTCCGCGGCGTCCTGCTCCGTAAACAACTGCTGACGTTGCAGATTCGATATCTCCACATAATCCCTGTCAACAAGATGAAGCTCCCCAACGCCCGCTCTTACCAGTGTTTCGGCAATGGCGGAACCCAGTGCCCCGCAACCGATAATGGTGACGACAGCAGCGGATAAATTACGCTGCCCTTCGCCACCAATAGGTCTAAATAAGATCTGTCTGGAATAACGTTCATTCATTAGATTGTGTCCCTTGATAATACAGCCATATAACGAGGATCAGGCTAGCCAGCGCCACTTGAGAGAGTAGCATGAATCCAATGGAATATTGGCCAGTAGCGGCATGAATCGTCGACAACAAGATCGGAGGGAAAAAGCCACCGAGGCCGCCCATCATGGATACAATTCCGTTAACTATGCCTGCCTGTTTATTAAAATAAAATGGAACTAGCTTGAAAATAACGCCGTTCCCCATTCCAGCACATACAGCGATCGCCAAGCAGCCTACTGTATAAAGGGTAATCCCTGGTGAAAAAGCCAAAAGAATCGCAGCGACCGTATAAACAGAGAACGTGCCTACCAGCAGGAACAGGGGCTGAAACCGATCCGCCAGCCAGCCACCGATGGGGCGGAAGAAAGTGGCAATCGCTATGAAGCCTGCTGTACGCATCCCTGCATCCACTTTGGTCAGTTCAAAATTTGATACCAGGAAATTCGGCAAGTACACCGTGAACGCTACAAATGAGCCAAATGTAATAAAATAAAAGAGCGAGAAAAACCAAAGCTTCTCATTTTTGTAAACGCCTTTAATCTGCTCCATAATGGGCGTCTTCACTTTAGCTTCATGACGGTCCCCTAAGAAGAAATTCAAAACGATAAAAACTAGCAGCAGAATGAGATACAACTTCACTGTAGGGGCCCAGCCAATTTGAGTAGCCACAATAGGGGCCGAGAAGGTAGTGACGGCTGTTCCCAAATTTCCTATGCCATACATCCCATTTACAAACCCATGCTTTTCCTTTGGATAATACTTCGGCAGCGAAGTCACCCCAACCGAGAACACAGCTCCCCCAATCCCAAGGAACAAGCCACCGATAATTAAATCCATCATCGTAGAAGCTTCACTGATATAGTAGACGGGAAACAAAAGCAAAATAAAGCTAACGAGAAAAACGATTCTTGCTCCGAAGATGTTGGCATAATAACCAAGCGGAATGCGCAGAACCGATCCCAGTACAACCGGAATCGCCGTGACCATGGCCAATTTTCCGGGTGGAATAGCAATATCCTCCGTAATGAACGGCATAAGCGAAGAAATGATAACCCATACCATGAATCCAAGAATCAAGTTCAATGTTTGTAGCGGCAACTGCATTTTTCTAATCATTTAACTCACCTTTTCAACGTTTTTTCTGTCGAATTATTATTTGAATTTTCTGTCCCCATTGTAGCCGCTAGCCGATCCATTCGAATATAGGGGACTCCCCTTTACCTGACAGGGGACTCCCTGAAAATATAAAAAGCCGCTTCTATAGGAAGCGGCTTGGTCAATTCAAGAGATAAGCGTATTTAATTTGTCACATAACTTGGTCAGATCATTCCGATTGATCTGTTGCTCTGCCATAGGAAAAAGTACGGTTTCTTCTTTTATAAAATGTACAGTCAGGACTTCGAACGCCTCTCCCGCGTTCTTGGTCGCCTCCTGAATCTCATCAAGCGTAAGCAAACTCAGATCGCCCTCCGTTTGATAAAGAAAATGATCGATATAGCCCTCTATTTCACGGTGCTCCTCCTGTATACCGACGAGCGGTCCCTGCTCAAAACCAATGTAGGTTCCTAGCATAGAAAAGAAGTGTTCTTCTTCCTTTTCGGTATGTTTCTTGAGGGGTACCCTAAAATCGATAATCTGCGTTCTCAGTTTTTCCAGTTGCTTGCGGCCTTCTTCCAAATCTAGTATTCTGTGCTGATCAAACCACAATACAATGGCATGCCATTCATCCATCAGATAGGTTAGATAGCGATGCTCATTTTCAAGAATACGCATGGCAGGTTTGGAAAAGCGCAGTTTCTCATTTTCCAGCACGCGGATTTCCTCCATTCATCGGCTAAAAATCCAGCATTTTTTTCTTTAATGCATATTGGACCAGTTCAGGCCGGCTTCTTAAATTCAATTTCTCCATGATTTTCGCTTTGTTCGCTTCCACCGTCTTGACAGAGATGAACAGCTTTTCCGCAACTTCCTTGTTACCGTAACCTTTTGCGACCAGAGGCAGAATCTCCAGTTCCCGCTTGGACAGGATCTCATAAGGATCTTCTGATTGTGACGTCGTATCTTTTTTGATGAACTCACGAACGAGAGAAGTAGCCATTTTAGGATGGATATAAGTCCCACCCCCATGAATGGTTCGTATAGCAAGCAATAGCTCCTCATCTGGAGCATTTTTCAAAACGTATCCTGAAGCACCATTCTTTAAAATATGAAAAAGATATTCTTCATCGTCATGCATGGTCAGAATCAGAATTTTAGTATCAGGGTGGTCCTCTTTAATCTTACCTGTGGCGATCAATCCACTTTCGCCTGGGGGCATGCTGAGGTCCATGATTAGAATATCCGGACGATATTTAGCTACCATCGCATACGCTTCAATGCCATCCGCAGCCGTTCCGACAACCTCCATATCCGATTGGAAGTTCAAAATCATGGAAAATCCACTTCGTACAATAGCATGGTCGTCCGCTAACACAATTTTGATCAAGTCTCTATTCCTCCTCTTGGCCAATCGGAATTTGTAAAAAGACTTTGGTTCCCTGACCAACATTTGAAAGGACGCCAAAACTTCCGCCTACCAGCTCTGCTCGCTCCTGCATGCCATATAAACCTAATCCCGTTCCAATAGGCTGGCTCCCCTTTTCAAAGCCAACTCCATCGTCCTCTACAGTCAAACGAAGCGTATGATCGTGCTCAGTCAAAGAAACTTTAACCATGTCTACCTGGGCATACTTCAAGGCATTGAGAACAGCCTCCTGGCAGACACGGTAAATGACCGTTTCCTTTTCACTTCCATATCGTTTTTGGGAAAGATCCGACACAAATTCAACGACAAGACCAAAGCTTTGTTCAACCCTCTTAAAGTGGGAACGAAATGCCGCTTCAAGCCCAAAATCATCAAGTGTGGCGGGGCGAAGTTCCACAGACAGGTTGCGGATATCATCCAGCAATCGCGTCATGGATGCTTCGGTCTGCTTCATGTTTTTGATGAGCTGTTCATCATTCGTCATGTATTTTAATACCCGCAGTTCAACAACCGCGCTCATCAATTCCTGGGCGACACTGTCGTGCAGTTCCCTGGAAAGCCGTTTACGCTCATTTTCCTGCGCTTCAATGACATGCTTCATCATTTTGTTTTGATACAATTTTTCCTGCGTCTGAAATTGCGGAGTCAAGTCTCTCAACATCAACACCCGTGTTCCATGTTCAGAATCAATGGTGTGAAAAGAAGCGGCATAGGGAACCATTCGGTTGCTCTTCGTTTCCAGATACACCTGAAAAGAAGCAAAGTCCTTGGATTCTGGCATATTGAAATAACAGTCAAGGCAGGTACGGGGCTCCGTTTCGCTTGTATAGCCCCTGCATGTTCCACATAAGGCTCTTTCCTTCCCTTCATAGAGTTGAATGAGGACGTCATCGCCCACAATCTCCTCAGCTGCCGGGTTCATGGCTAGGGTATTCCCTTGTCTATCAAAAAAGAAAATGGCTTCCGTACTGTTCTCAAACAACTTCACCATTAGCGCACTCAAAGAGCCAGTCCCTACAGACAATGTCAATTCACATCACTTCCTTCCCGTTCAACTCTCCAATTCCCTTATGCGCCAAGGCTTCCAAATCACGCATCATGGCTTCGGTCATCAGCTGTTCTTCCCGAAATCCACCAAGCAGTACACCCGCGACACGAGCATCATTCCATAGGGGAACAGCCCCGAGACTCTTAAGTTTCTCGGATTGAACGATCGGATAGTTAAACAGGTTGTCTGCCCCCACATATTGATAAACAGATGGAATGAAAACGGATTTACCGGTTTTAAACACGATTCCTGCTATGCCCTTACCGGATTGCAGCACAATCCGCTTAAAGCGATCATTTAAATTACCGGCTGCATTTTTCCATTTAATTACGTATTGATATTCGGCCGGTTCAACCAGAGCAAGCGCCATGAAATCATAACCGAAATGTTCGCGTATTCGCTCAAGCTCCCTTTGATAATCCATCCTATTATTCATCGCTCTCTCCTAATAGAATTAGGAAAGAAGGCAGAGCCCGCTTTCCTAATTCGATTTATGTCTTCTGTAAAGGATATAACTTCTGCGCACATAATTCAACGGAACACTCCACACATGTACAAGCCGGGTAAACGGCCAGAATGCAAAAATCGCAAAGCCCATAAGTATATGAAGCCTGAAAGACATCGGTACGTCTCTCATCAGAGTCGGGTCAACACGGAATATGAATAAACCGCGGAACCAGATCGAGATCGTCTCCCGATAATCGAATTCCGACTGTACCGCATTCGTTACGAGAGTCGCGAACATCCCCATGCATACAATGGCCAAAAGCAATACGTTTACAATCAAATCAGACGCTGTACTTAAACGGCGCACATTGCGCATTGTAAAACGACGAGAGGTAAGAATCAACATACCGAGGAATGTCATCGCTCCAAATATTCCACCAACATAAACTGCTCCAATATGATACAGATGATCGTTTACACCCAGTGCATGCATCCAGGTTTTTGGTATGCCCAAACCGGATACATGACCCATAATAACTGGGATAATACCCAGGTGGAATAAGAGACTTCCGATCATCAATTGTTTTTTTTCAATAAACTCACTTGATTTTGCTGTCCAATTGAACTGGTCGTTTCTATAGCGGAAAATATGCCCTACAATAAAGACCACCACGCACATATAAGGGAAAATAACCCATAAAAACTGCTCTAGCATCATCATTGCGCGGCTGCCTCCTGTTCTACGCAAACTTTAAGCGTTTCACGCAGTCCCTTCACCAAATGAAAATACGGGCTTTCCATTTTTTCCAACGCTTTAAGCAAATGATATGTGCCGTCTTCCAAGATCGCGATTGGCATGCGGAAGTTTTCTGTCGTCTTCGGATCTTGCGACCATTCGGCGGCATACAGAAATTCACACATGAGCGGCAGGTAATCTGGCAGCTCTCCATCTGGCATTTCAAGACCATACATCTCGTATAGCACCTTTAACTTGACCAACATTTGTCCCCGTTCTTTTGCATCTTCGAATTTAAAGTAAGTCATATATAGTGCACAATTCTTTTGAAAATCAAAGGTTTCCGTATACATTTCCTGAATCTCTTCCATACTGAACTCTTGCATAAGGGACCAGTAGGTGTTCGCATACGTATATGCCGGATGGTTCGGATCAAACGATGTTTCCAGAAAAGCCGGATGAAAATCCAGCTTTTCCGGGTACATGAGTTGCTGAGCGAAAAACCCGAATGATGGCTTGCATTCATACAACTTCGCTACATTAATCACGCCAAATACCCCCGTAGAAGTTTTCTTCATACATTTCTTTGCCCGTTTTCAAGGGCTCTTCCATCCCCATCGAACTTGCCATACTACAGCCGTCACATCCAGAGCCAGAACCCATGTTTCCCATGGTATCGCCGTAACCAGCAGATCCTTGAGCCCGATACGGATTCGAGTATCCTTCTTTATGCGATGTCGGAATGACGAAACGATCCTCATACTTGGCAATCGCCAGAAGTCGATACATCTGCTCAGTCTGCCGCGGTGTCATGCCGATGCGCTCAAGACGGCTT
This sequence comes from Paenibacillus sp. FSL H8-0168, assembly GCF_038592955.1. Lineage (NCBI taxonomy): Bacteria > Bacillati > Bacillota > Bacilli > Caryophanales > Paenibacillaceae > Paenibacillus > Paenibacillus sp. FSL H8-0168. The sequence continues at coordinate 4,099,191 of NZ_CP151948.1, forward strand.
TCATCGAAAGATTGTCCTGTGGACTGGGCACGCATATAGGAGCGCATCATAGCCATTCGCTGCAAGGATTCCTTCACGGTTTGCGTGTCGCCCGCCGTCAGCATATTGGCAAGATACTGAATGGGGGTGCGCATCTCTTCGATAGCCGGAAAGATCATATCGGGATTCTCAATCGAGTCTTTCCCTTCAAAGTAATTCATGATCGGACTAAGTGGTGGCACATACCAGACCATAGGTAATGTGCGGTATTCCGGATGAAGCGGGAATGCCAGCTTGTGCTCAATGGCAAGCTTGTAGACCGGCGAGTTCTGGGCTGCTTCAATCCAGTCCTCCGAGATACCGTCTTTTCTCGCTTGAGCAATCACTGCCGGATCACTTGGATCCATGAACAGGTCGCACTGCGCTTTATAAAGTTCTTTCTCATCCTGCGTAGAAGCGGCCTCAAGCACTCGATCCGCGTCATACAGCATAACGCCGAGGTATCGAATTCGTCCTGTACATGTCTCGGAGCAGACTGTCGGCAGGCCAGCTTCCACACGTGGGAAACAGAAGGTACATTTTTCTGCTTTGTTCGTCTGCCAGTTAAAGTACACTTTTTTGTATGGGCAGCCCGTCATGCAATACCGCCAGCCACGGCAGGCTTCCTGATCCACGAGCACGATTCCGTCCTCGTCTCGTTTGTACATGGCGCCCGAAGGGCATGACGCGACACAGCTTGGATTTAGGCAATGTTCGCAAAGCCGTGGTAGATATACCATGAACGACTTCTCAAAGTTAAATTTAATCTCTTCTTCGATTTTCTGAATATTTGGATCAAGCGGACCGGTTACATGCGCACCCGCCAGGTCATCTTCCCAGTTTGGGCCCCACTCCAAATCCATTTTTTCACCTGTTACCGCAGAATGCGCGCGTGCCACAGGTGAATGCTTCTGTTCGCCAGCGTTGGTCAGTTGCTCGTAATTGTAAGTCCAGGGCTCATAATAATCTTTCATTTCCGGCATGTCTGGATTGTAAAAAATCTTACCCAGTGCTATCTTGGACAGCTTGTTGCCTGACTTCAGTTCCAGTTTCCCTTTGCGGAGCTGCCAGCCCCCTTTATATAATTCCTGGTCTTCCCAGCGCTTCGGATAACCGATACCGGGTTTGGTTTCCACATTGTTAAACCACATATATTCCGCACCTTTGCGGTTCGTCCAGGTTGTTTTACATGTCACGCTGCACGTATGACAGCCAATACATTTATCCAGGTTCATGACCATGGCAATTTGAGCTTTAATCTTCAAGCCAGTTAACCTCCTTCATTTTACGTACCGCAACGTACACATCACGCTGGTTGCCGATCGGACCATAATAGTTGAATCCATAACTAAGCTGAGCATATCCACCGACCATCTGGGTTGGTTTGAGATGAATTCTTGTCGGTGCGTTATGACTACCGCCGCGTGTATCCGTGATTTCGGAGCCTGGCACTTGAATGTGCTTATCCTGAGCATGGTACATGAACATCGTTCCTCTTGGCATCCGGTGGCTGACAACAGTCCGGGCGGTTACGACGCCGTTACGGTTGTATACCTCTACCCAATCATTGTCGGCCAGATCGTGTGCCTCTGCGTCTTCGTTGTTGATCCACACCGTAGGACCTCCGCGAAACAGTGTCAGCATGTGCTGGTTGTCCTGATAGGTGGAGTGAATATTCCATTTACCGTGCGGTGTCAGATAACGAAGCACAAGTGAATCTTGCCCGCCTTTTATTTCCCGGTCGCGAGGGCCGAACACCATCGGCGGCAGCGTCGGTTTGTAGATCGGCAATGATTCCCCAAATTGTTGGAAAATCTCATGATCAATATAGAAATGCTGTCTTCCCGTCAAAGTACGAAACGGAACGAGACGTTCAATATTCGTTGTAAATGGTGAATAGCGGCGTCCCTTCTTGTTCGATCCAGTGAATACTGGTGTCGGTATAACTTCCCGTGGCTGTGCCGTGATACTTTGGAAAGTGATCCTTTCCGCTGCCCGATCGGCCGAGATGTCTTTGAGTTCCACACCGTGAAGCTCTTCTGCCTGCTCATAAGCCTTTTGCGACACCCGTCCATTAGTCGCGGATGAAAGGTGAAGAATTGCATTGGCCACTTGGCGAGCTGTCTGGATTTTGGGCAGCCCATCTTTAATGGACTCATCGTAATAAACTCCGTTCAACTTTTTCATTTCCTCATATTCGTCCGCTACGGAGAAGCTGACGCCATGCGCACCTGCTTTCCCAGTAGTCAAATTAGGACCGAGTGAGATAAATTTATCGTGAATTTTAGTATAATCGCGTTCGATGATGCTGAAATTCGGCATGGTTTTACCCGGAGTCGCTTCAATCTCGCCCTTCGTCCAATCCTTTACAAGACCCATCGGCTGTGAAATTTCGCCTATACTATCGTGTGCGAGCGGCGCAGTCACAAGGTCTTTATATGTTCCTGGCAGGTACTCTTTTGCCATATCCGAAAAGACTTCGGAAAGCTGGCGGTAAATATCCCAGTCCGCGCGGGATTCCCACAGAGGGTTAACAGCCGGGTTAAATGGGTGTACGAAAGGATGCATGTCTGTTGACGACAAGTCTGTTTTTTCGTACCAGGTTGCCGCCGGAAGCACGATGTCCGCGTACAATGGAGTTGTTGTCATCCGAAAATCAAGTGCAACCATCAAATCAAGCTTTCCTTCTACATCTTCTCTCCAGACGATTTCCTCAGGTTTCTGTTCTTCGTTCGGCCGGGCAAGCAGGGCATCAGATGCTCCGAGTAAATGTTTCATAAAATACTCTTGTCCCTTCGCCGAACTGGAAATCAGATTTGACCGCCAAACAAAGAGTGAGCGCGGGAAGTTCTCGGCTGCCCCAGGATCTTCTACAGCGAAGCGTGTCTTACGTGATTTAATCTCTTCCACAGAATGATTGATGATGTCCTCGTTGGACTTCTTGCCTAATTGTGCAGCCTCTTCGGCGAACAGCAGACTGTTTTTATTAAACTGTGGATAAGAAGGCAGCCAACCCAGACGTGCTGCGAGCACGTTGTAGTCTGCTGGATGTCTGTAACTGACATCCCCGCCAATCGGTGACTTCAAGGTGTCTGTTCCACTTTCTTCGTAACGCCACTGCTCTGTTGCAAAGTAGAAAAACGATGTAGCATTTTGCTGCCGAGCCGCCCCTTGCCAGTCTTTTGCAAAAGCAATCGTTGACCAGCCTTCGATTGGGCGGAGCTTTTCTTGACCCACATAATGCGCCCAGCCTCCACCGTTTACACCTTGGGAAGCAGTCAACACGACAAGATTCAAGATGGACCGATAGATCGTGTCACTATTGAACCAGTGGTTGATACCCGCACCCATAATAATCATGGAGCGACCTTTAGTATCGATAGCATTTTGGGCAAATTCCCGAGCAATCTGTACCACAACAGACGCCTTCACACCTGTGATCTTCTCCTGCCAGGCAGGGGTATAATGCGAAGCTTCGTCGTAATAATTTTTGGCGTTATGAGGGCTGTCATTGCGTGCGACACCATACTGGCTCATCATCAAATCGTACACAGTTGCTACGTAACGTTCCGAGCCATCTGCCAAGCGTACTTTTTTGGCCGGAATTACACGTTTGAACGTTCCATTACCAGCGTTATCAAAGTAAGGGAATACGATTTCTTCCCATTGCTCGCCATGACCTTCCACAGTGAGCGCGGGCTCAACCTTTGTTCCATCTTCCCGTTCCAGAATCAGGTTCCATTTCTTATCCTGCTCCCAGCGCTGTCCCATCGTACCGTTCGGGACCAGCATTTCCCCCGCCGCTTCGTCATATATGACCGGCTTCCAGTCCGCATGCGGCGAAGCATCCCCCAGGTCACTCGCCCGTAGAAAACGTCCACCTTTCCAGGCTCCCTCGTGTGGATCAAGCAGAATCATAAACGGCATATCCGTATATTGTTTGGCATAGTTAATGAACATCGGTTCTTGGCGCTCTTTGTAAAACTCATCCAAAATAACATGCGTCATAGCCTGGGCTACGGCAGCATCTGTACCCGGATGTGGTGCAAGCCAGTTGTCAGCGAACTTCACATTCTCCGCCAAGTCGGGAGCCACTGATACGACTTTTGTTCCCTTATATCGTACTTCCGTCATAAAATGAGCGTCTGGCGTCCGGGTAAGCGGTACGTTCGATCCCCACATAATCAGGTAACCCGCATTGTACCAATCAGAAGATTCCGGTACATCCGTCTGCTCACCCCAAATTTGAGGAGATGAAGGAGGAAGATCGGCATACCAGTCATAAAAACTCAACATCTGCCCACCCAGTAGCGAAATGAATCGAGCTCCTGAAGCGTAGCTTATCATTGACATCGCCGGGATTGGCGTAAAGCCCGCGATCCGGTCAGGACCGTATTTACGAATGGTATAGATGAGTTGTGCCGAGATCAGACGCAGGACATCGTCCCAAGTGACACGGACATGACCGCCTTTTCCGCGAGCTGATTTGTAGAGCTTGGCTTTCTCCGGATCTTCCACAATGCTTGCCCATGCTTCCACCGGATTGGCATGCTCCTGGATGGCCGCCTGCCAAAGCCGCAACAGCTTACCGCGCATATAGGGATATTTCACGCGTAATGGACTGTATTCATACCAGGAAAATGTAGCCCCACGCGGGCATCCCCGCGGTTCAAATTCTGGCATATCTACACCGCAGGAAGGATAATCGATCTGTTGATTTTCCCAGGTAATGATGCCGTTTTTGACAAAAACCTTCCAACTACAGGAACCGGTGCAGTTCACTCCGTGAGTCGTCCGAACCACTTTGTCGTGAGACCAACGCTGACGATACACGTTTTCCCATTCTCTATTTTTTTCCTCAAGGATTGACCAATTTCCCGAATAGCTTTCGATCGGTTTAAAAAAGTTGAGGTTGTATTTCTTTTTCATCGATGACCAACACTCCTTTTTAGAAAGAATCATCCCAACGCAAGTTCCAAGGGAAGACTCATTCGCTTACTCTCATTATGTAATTCATTCATCTCTGTTCCCATTAGGGAATGTCCTATAGCGCTACAGGAAATCCCTCGTTCTATGGAAAGATACAAAAAAGCCTCCCCCTGCTAAAGGGAAGCTTGTATGAAGTAATTAATTGTTCTTTTGACCCGTTAACAGGAGCATAATAAAAGAAATGAGTATGATAGAGCATGTCCACGCCCACGCCATAGGAAGATGACCAGCATCCACTGCAATATAAATGGCCGTCGGAATCGTTTGTGTTTTACCCGGAATATTTCCGGCAATCATCAGCGTAGCACCAAATTCGCCCAGGCCGCGGGCAAAACCGAGTATGAAGGCAGCTTTAAAAGAAGGGAAAATTAAAGGGAAGGTGATGTATCGAAAAACCTGCCATTCACTTGCACCCATCGAACGTCCCGCGTTTTCCAAGTCCCGGTCAACAGAAGACAATCCCATTCTCAGCGTCCGATAGACTAGAGGAAAAGCTACTACCACCGCTGCTATAACCCCTGCCCACCACGAGAATATAATAGGCTCGCCAAACCATTGCTCCACAAACCGTCCGAACCCGCTTTTTCGTCCAAGTAATATGAGCAGTAAAAAACCAACAACCGTCGGTGGGAGTACCAAGGGCAGCATAAGCACGGTTTCAACAACCGTTTTCCCTTTAAATAATCCCAACCGCGACATGGACCATGCCACAAGCAAGCCTAATATGATTACTAGAACGCTGGATAACAGTGCAACCTGTAACGATAAGCGGATAGGAGGCCAATATTCATTCCAATCTATATCTTGCATGCTCACTTCGGTATGGTAAATCCATACTTATCCATAATATTCAGAGATTCTTGCGATTGTAGGTATGCATAAAAGTCTTCGGCTTCTTGAATGTGCTTTGTAGCTTTGACAATCCCGATTGGATACTCAACAGGTGAATAGGTTTTGGGATTCACCTCAAAGGCGATTTTTGCCTTTTGTGAAGTTAACGCATCTGTTTTATATACAAATCCGACATCAGCATTCCCAGTTTCCACATATTGCAGCACTTGTCTAACGTCTTTTGCTTGAACCAGCTTGCTCTGTAACGTGTCCCAAAACTTCGCTTTCGTCAGCGCTTCCTGTGCGTAGTTGCCTGCAGGAACACTTTCAGGAATTCCGATTGCAACTTTCTTCACTTCTCTTTTTGTTAAATCGGTTACGCTCGCAATGTCCATCGTCCCATCTGCTGGGATAACCGCGACCAATTCATTCGTCAGCCACGTTTTTTGTTTTTTCGTATCTATTAACTGCTGATCAACAAGGGACCTCATGTTTTTGGTCGAAGCGGACAGAAACAAATCCGACGGCGCTCCTTGCTCAATTTGTTTTTCCAACGCACCAGAGCCACCGAAGTTAAAATTCAATTGAATACCTGTATGGGTTGATTCGTATGAATGCTGAATTTCTTTGAGCGCATCCGTTAAACTTGCTGCTGCGGATATGGTAAGCTCAATAGTTTCAGCCGTTTTCGAAGATGTCTGGCTGGAAGATCCGTTCTGACCCGCGCTGCCAACATTTGAATCTAGTTGTTGTTTCGTACCGCATCCTGATAATAATAAAATGATGGAAATAACCAAAACGAAAACAGTGCTACTTTTAATTAATTTATGCATTTGGTTCGGCTCCTCATGTTAGTTCATTATCAATTAACGGGTTTCGCTATTAGCTGTGCCTGTCTCGTACGTTCGATCAGTGTACAATTTTCAAGAAGAATATGATTAAAAATATCTGCTTCCAGGTCTTCTAACCGCTTCAATACGAGTCGGTGCGTACCACAAGCTTCCTGCATTGGCTCAAAGCCGTTTGTGATCAAGCGCATTTCCTTCAGGAATTCCACCACCGTTTGATGTTCGTCTTGAAACTTGGATAAAATTGGATTTAATTCATCTGCTCGTTCCACTGTTGATTCTTGTAAAAATGCTTCAATCATCGGAAACACAAGGTCCTCCTCATTTTGAATATGTTCCGATAATTCCTGTTTAAGCAAGGTGAACAGTTCATTAACTCGCTTGAGATGCGAATAACGTTCACCGTGAACCCGCGTTAGTTTGGTTACATACGGCGTTAAGGCCGATAGTTCTTCCCGAAGCTTCGTATGATACTCATTTTGAATATAGGCGATTAGTTCTTTTGGTTCGAGTGAAGGAGGTTGCATTTGCTTATGCTGTGCCTGCTTTTCTTCCACTTCATGTATCTGCGTCAGCAGTTCACCAGCGTGGAGGCCTCGATTGGCTGCTGCTTCACGGAGCGATATTTTCCCTCCACAGCAGAAATCAATTCTCAGTTTGCGGAACAGGTCTCCCGTTTTGGGTACTGCTTTCACGATGTCCGCCACCCATGTTTCTTCCGTTAACTGGCTCATCTTCCATTCCTCCATTTTACTTCGATTTTATGCTCAACTTTCATTCTACGTCTCCCTTAAAGCTGAACCAATCAGGGGGTTCCCTCTTTCACTAGTGGAAAGAGCCTGATTATAAAAAATCAGAAAGCAACTGTTCAGCCGCTTCTTTCCCTTGAGCGATGCAATCTGGAATTCCAACGCCCCCATAGCCGGCACCGCATAGAAAAACACCCGGTAAATACTGTGCGAAGTCCTGTCTCATCTTCGCCATATGCTCTTTGTGTCCAATCGGATATTGCGGCATCGATCGATCACACCTACTGACTTCAACGAATTCCGGTTCCGCTTCCAGGCCCATTAAATCTTTCAAATCTTTGCGCGCGGCATCCACAAGTTGATCGTCTGTCATCTGAATCCACTCCTGTGCGCCTGCATGTCCGATGTAGGTCCGTAAAAGCGTATATCCTTTAGGAGCAGTATGGCTCCACTTCGTCGAAGACCAAGTACATGCCGTAATCTTTTTGCCTTCTTTGCGGGGGACTAGAAATCCCGTTCCCTCAAAAGCAAAATTAAGATCTGTGTTTTTATAAGCAAGAGCAATATTGGCTACGGAAACATAGTGAATCTTGTGTAACCAGCTAGCGCTTGCAACGCCGGAAAATAATGTAGCCGCTTCAAAAGCTGGAACAGCGCAGATCACCGCATCCGCATCTATTTTTTGTCCGTGTTCTAAAATGACCTGATAACCACTTTCCTTCCTTACTTCAACTACACCTTGCCCCATAACAAAACGTACGGTATCCAGCCTTTCCTTTAGCCGCTCCACGATCGTAGATAATCCTAGCCGATAAGAAAGAAACATACTTTTCTTGGCGATATCCGGCAGTTTGTCTTGTACTGCTGGCTTTCTTCCCGCCCCTTTAGACATACCCTTAATCAGACTTCCATGCTTTTGTTCCATTAGTTTAAATTGAGGAAAAGTTGACATAAGGCTCAGAGAATGAGTATCCCCAGCGTAAATTCCAGACAGCAGAGGTTCTGTAATCTGGTCCAGAACTTCTTTGCCAAGACGCCGTTTGATAAAATCACCTAGAGATTCGTCCGCATCACCTTTCTTCGCCGGAATGATTAAATCCAGAGCTGCCCGTGCTTTTCCCAGTGGAGAAATAAGTCCAGTCCGAATGAAAGGAGTCAGCTTTGTTGGGATGCCCAGAATGAAGCCCATCGGCATCGTATGAAGTTTGCCCTTATGCAAAATGCAAGCAGATTTGGCTTTCGGGTTTGTCGATACCAGCTCTGCTTCCAGCCCCAACTCCATGGTCAGATCCAATATTGCCGTCTTTCTGGCCAAGAAAGCATCCGGTCCTTTTTCGATCATAAAATCGTTTTGGCGAACGGTTTGCAGCTTTCCTCCCAGACGTTCACTTTTCTCCACCAGTGTGATCTCCACTTCAAGCTGCCGATCCTCAGCCAGCTTTTTCACATAAAAGGCAGCACTTAAACCACTTATTCCTCCACCGAGAATAACGACTTTTTTAGAATTTTTTTTCATGAAAACACTTTTCCTCTCCAACCCCGGGTATATAAGCGCAATAAGGGTCACTCTCCAAATAGTCTCCTGTTATTGCAAAAGCCCTTGCTCTGGAGCCCCCACAGATGGCCTTGAATTCACAGACTCCACATTTACCTTTAAGTAGGGACTTATCTCTAAGATTCATCATGATCGGAGAGTTGCGATAAATATCTGCCAGGCTATCGTTTCGTATATTCCCGCACATAAGAGGCAGAAAACCGCTCGGGTATACTTCTCCGATATGACTAATAAAAACAAATCCATCTCCATCATTTACGCCTTTAGGAGCACGTCCTAAAACATCTGCCCTCTTTTGTCCGTCTGCTACACTGCTCTCACCTGCTTTGTGCTTTTGCTGCAGTACGACCCTCCGGTAGTGGGGAGCTTCTGTAGCCTTCACACCGTACGGCATCTGTTGCTGTATTTGATACAACCATTTCATTACGGCTTCATGCTCATCAGGAGTAATCATATCTTTCTCCATGCCACGTCCGGTTGGAACAAGGAAAAATAAACTCCATAACACGGCCTGCATTTCCTTTACCCTTTCTGCAATTTGCTCCAGATCATGGAGGTTGTACCGGGACACCGTAGTGTTCACTTGAATAGGGATATTCAGCTCCTTTAAATAACCAATTCCTCGCATGGTTGTATCGTAGGAACCCACCGTACCCCGAAAATGATCGTGAATGTCTGCACATGAACCGTCCAGACTAAACGCCCACCGCGATAACCCAACTTGCTTTGCTTTTTCTACCGCTGCTCGTGTCACTTTAGGGGTGGCACTGGGGGTCATCGAAACCGACAGGTTTTTCTCTTCAATTGCATATCGAGCCAGTTCAAACAGATCAGGACGCATCAAAGGATCTCCGCCTGTGAATACAACCAACGGATGATTCATTTCAGCGATTTGATCTATAAGCTTCTTACCTTCTTCTAGTGTCAGCTGGCGAGGATCAGGTTTGTACTGAGCTTCCGCTCTACAGTGAAGGCACTTTAAAGCACAAGCTCGTGTAACCTCCCAGATGACTATAAACGGATCTGTATGATAATCACGCGGCGTTTTCAAAGATATCATTGATGTCTCTCCTTTTAGAAGTATAAAAACAACACAAAAACATAGAGCATCGTTGAAAATCCAATTTCCGCCATGCCAACTTGTTTTGCCTTTAATCCGAGTTTAGGAAGCCATATGGCCCGTATCAAAAAAATCAAAAAAGGAACAAACAGAGGTAACTTTAACCAAGTAGCAAACAACAAAATCACCAAATGATAGATGACGGAAGCATAATGGTAACGTATATTTTTTCTTTCACGAATGATCGTTTTGACATACAAAGCAGTTCCGATAAAGTAAAGCACCAAAAGCAAGAATAGCTCTGTTGCTACTCTCCAATCCTCTCCTCCCCCCATATAAATAACGGGGTATATAAAAGAACAAAAGAGTAGAATTGCAACAATGTCATTGAGTAAAGCACGTTCATTTTTCGTTTTTGCAAAATAAATATTAGCCATAAAAAAGAGCAATAGAAGAGCTCCATACCAGATCAAGGCAGGCTCAAACCATATCAGTGAAATTAACAAAGGAAGTAATATCACTCCGTATACAACGGCGGGTTTGCGGTATCTTTCACTGCTGCCTGTTTTGATCCATTGGAGGACAGGAAAACTGAATAAGTAGATAAAAAACCAGCACACAAATAGGGGGATATGAATGAGTTCCCCTCGAGAAGCAGCTAAACCGAATAAAAATGGAAGAATGAGCATGGCCCAGGCTCCATGTTGATTGGGTATGTATCTGCTCATCCCCTTCAAACCCTTGATCCTTTTTTCACAATCTTTTTTATGTCTGTTATTTCGGTTAATCGATTCATCATCCATTCCCCCAAGATTGAGTTTTATCATCTAACTTCATTCTAAGTATTATATGAAATTGAACCAATTAGGGAGTTCCCTTTTCCTTAGGGGGGAAAATCCTAACCGGAAAAATAACGCTATTTTCTTATGCTATACTGTACTAAAAAAGGGTACAAAGAAAGGATGAACTGTTATGGGAGGACCTTCTTTACGTCAACTGCATGCTCATCATGCCATTCATCAAGGCGGGCTATCTGGCGCTCTAGATAAGACGAGAGAAGTAGAGGAATTACTCGAAGCAAAAGAATTCAAGGTGGCGCGCCAGGCTGCCGACCACTTGATCGAATATTGGGAAACCCGCATTCTTAGCCATGCTGATGCAGAAGAGGAAGGATTCTATCAGGAAATGGTCGAGAAAAAACCGGAACTGCAGGAGGCTGTCGTCAAACTTACACGGGATCATGATCTGCTCCGAATCATTGTAAAAGAGCTCAAAGCCATGATCCGTGAAGAAGGGCTTACGCCTGAAGTTCTTCAGCAGTTCCACGCGCTTCTGGTTGTCAATGCCATCCATAGTCGGGAAGAAGAACGTTTGTTGTTTGAGGAACCGTCATGATCAAGATGTGACATAACGATTCACTTTCTCTATAAAAACGTACCGAAGAAATAGTCCAACGCCTCCTGTGAGTATCCGTCATCTCCTTGCCAAGCTGCTACGGAATAAAAATCATGATTGCCGTGCTGTCGTTTACGAGGCGTGTCCTGTGGAACCAGCAGTCCGGCATATCCCCACACCTCCATGACTACATCACGCTCGTTTTTGCTGGATGGAAACACATCCTTCCAGCGCTTTTCCAATTGACGCGCACTACTTTGAGCATCACAGTTCTGAACAGCTTCGAGCATGTTATGAAGTATAGCTAGATCCTCATCAGAAACCTGAACATCCTCTTCTTGACTGAACAATTCAAGGTCCATCCAGCAATATAAAAGGTGGTTCAGACGAATACCGCCCCATTTGATTCGTTCAAAATTCAGTACATTCAAATCTTCATTGACATATTCCTTATCAGACATCAATTTATTAAAATTACAATCCCCACAGCTACTGTAATTGGGCAAGACGACAGGCCGCTCCCCATAGGTGTGCAAAGGAAGCCTCGCGGTTAATGCCCAGCTCGATAAGGCACTTCGTAAATGAACCTTTTTCGTGGAAAGACTGTGCAAAAACGCTGCTGCCACTCGCTCTTTTGTAGCCTTTTGCTGGTGCAGCTCATGCATCCTGTTTATAATCTCGTTATGTGTAATGGTGATCGGATCGAACATCAAGCCCTTACTTTTGGCATATTCAAAATCCTCACCCGAAAAAGATCCCCGCTCCTGCTTCCAGCCGCTAGAGGACCAGAATGTGTTCATCAGTATTTTTTTCGCCTTTTTATCCACAACACATCTCCCTTACTCATCCAACACCCTCACCTCCAGCACAAAGCGCAGGGGTGTCGTGTATTTTATGTAAGATCACTATTCATCTTTATACTTAAAAGCAATGGCCGTATTTCCCGACCGGGGGTCAAAATAAGAAGAGATTTTCCCCCAGTTCAGTTCATATTCCATATAGGGGTAAGGCTTTGTTTGACGATAGCTTGGCTTTACGGACAAATGTTGCTGTAACAAACGATCATGCTCCCTTTGTCGCTTTCTCTCTCCTTCCTCAGACCAATTATCCCAAGAAGTTGGAAATTCATCTCCCTGGAGCGAAATCTCCACGACAATTAGGTTTGTATTCTTAAAGCATACGGACACAAAAAAATGCCGACACAGCAAAGAAACCTGATCGAAATGATACCAGATGTAGTCATTCCCTAGCTTTCTTACAGAATGAAAATATTTCGAATACCAAGTGGTCTCTAACAACTGATCTTCCGTTAAAGATGAGTAGATAGCACGCTCACCATCGATCTGAATGATTCCCGATTCCCAGTCATTCATTGCTGTCACTCCTTCAGCTATTATGCCAATCTCCTACAGTTACTCTCTGTCCTCATTTGTCCACATGATTGAAAATGGCCTGCCAGGCCCGCTCCAGCACGATGATTTGCTTGTGAAAATCATTTTCCACCTGCTCTACAAAACGATCGGTTCCAGACTGCTCTCTAAATGAGCTTATTAGTAAAAATCAAAGTAACCCCGCCAGACTCCTTCATTCTGATGCTTGGCAAAATAAAAGCTGCCTCCATCCACAATATTCAATTCGGCTTTAGCATCTGAGGCAATCTGAAACACAAATTCATAGCCCTCGCCAAAGTCGATGCCTGGTTGAATAAAGCTGGGATAGCCACCGATTTTGTGAACCGCATATATTTCCTCTACGATGTCCTCAAAATAGTCGGGTTCCTCCTCGTCCATCTGGTTGAGAACATCGCCGTATTCCTCAGGGATATTTTCACCGTCCCAGACCGGATAATCATTCTCTTTAAGTTCGGGGAACAGCGGAAATGCTTTGATTTGCATAAATGCCGGACCAAAATCTTTTTCAACCAAATCCTCTACCGACGTATACTCACGAATACACATATATCCTTCCATGTCCTCATGATCTAGTACATCGGGAGACAGGAAGACCGTCAACAGCTTGACACTGTGCATAGCTTCAGGGACAAAAGGCAAGGCAGGCAAATACAATTGCATGATCGGAGCCATAACCTTCCCCTGTACATCAATGGGTTGTTCCTCCGTTGGCAAAGCCACTGTAACTCTACCAATCCAGCTTTGTTCAAGGGAATCCGACGGCCTACGACCCCCTGTATGAAAAATCGTAGCTTTACGTTTTAGAATCGTTCTTAGCTTCTCAATAGAGTTGCTGGACAACGAAATCACTCCTTTCTAATCTAAAATAGAAACAGAACAACATCCTCGCCTGCTTTAAATCCAAACTCTCTTAATCGATCCTCCATCTCTTGAATCTGATGTAGATAATCTTCCGGCATAGCTGACAGACCCTGTTCATTCACTAATGTCCCGCCAAGTCTGGCGCGCGCATATTCGGCACTTTTCCACATTGCCTCAAACACAGTTTGCGGCTGCACGGTCCGTACCCCATCCATACTGAAAATCAAATCTGCAAAGCGATCCTCCGCGAGTGTACTCAACCCAAAAAAGCCAGGCTCGGTTCCCGTATGTACGCTAAATAGTTCATCATAGCCTCCCTGACCGTGATGGTGTGCATGGAAAATATCCATATCTCCCCACTCCATTCCGAGGCTCAGCATGACATCCCAGATATCCGCTCCACGGTAAGATTGGCCTTGATCCGCTACTAGCCTAAGCATGACAGCGTGTTCCCTTTCACCTTCCTGATCTGTAAATGCTTTAAGTTTCTCCGCTTTTGCACGTACATGGGCAGCATCCTCCCGAGGAAGCACATGAACGGTGCCCTTCTCCTGAAAACGCGCTGGCAGTGTGTTCATAAAGTCTGCAACCTTGGCTTCATCTAAACGAACCTGCATCTCTACATTATCGAATATATCCATGCAAATACAGATTTTATCAAAATGGCATTCGCCTGCCGGTCTGCGCCCCACACTAGTCCACATCTGCAAATCATGGACATGCCCATACACGATATATCCTTTGAGCAATTGCAAAATATCCTCATCTGACAACGTAAAACCACTGAATTCTACATCAATCAGCCAATAAATATTAGCATCAGGCTCCACTTGATGGATTCCTTTTATGGTCTTTACAGGCTCATATTCCAACTCCAAGGCAAGGATGCTAGATACATCCTCACTCCCATGTTCAGGTAAATTCATGAATCTCTCTCCTAACTAGCTGTTTTCACTTTACAGTTTCCTATAATTCTCAATCTATATTAAACTATAAATCACCAAGCACAAAATAGTATAAAAACGGTGCTGGGTTGTTGAACATAACTTTTTAGAATTTCAAAGCTTCGAAAGGGGAGAACTCATGATGCAAAAACTTTGGCAAAAAGGGATAGCTCTGTCTCTGTCTATTATGGTGTCCGCATCGCTGATATCTGGAGCGCTGTCTGTAAGTACACCTGCGGCGAATGCGGCTGCAACCAAGGAATTGCTTCAGCTATCTGGTCAGACGACTTACTATGGAGAGGTTGAGAATGGGCAGCCCAACGGACGTGGTACGATCAAATGGAGCGAATATAAGCAGTATTCGGGTGATTTTGTGAATGGCAAGCGTTCAGGTACTGGAAAATATATAAATCAATACACGGATGCAGATGGACAAAATCATAAAATCGTATACAACGGCACATGGAACAATGACACGATGAGCGGCAAGGGTACGCAGACTGAAAAAGTGACACAAATGGACGGAACCGTACGTTCGAACGAGATTCAAGTAGGTACTTTTCAGAACAATGGATTACAGAACGGCTACCAAGTGATCCACGCTGTGGCCGATCCAGACTTCAACTTCACTTATAAAAATGGAAAAGAAGTGTTAAATATCTTGCACAGTAATCAAGATCTGGTCCAAAGGTGGCAAAAAGGAGAGCTCTTCTCCGTAAATTATAAAAATGGCTCTGTCCAAAAGGAATACTCCATGTTCCCTGAAGAGACTGCTACCAAAGAACGTCAAAGACAAGCGTCCATCAAGTATTTCAAAGGAATTACCGCCAAGGTCACTCCTCACTTGCAGCAGTTTGAAAAGCTGTCCAAGCAGATTCCGCTAAAATAATTAATACGACGCGAAACATGCATTAGCCTCTACGCAAGAAGGCCTCTCTTTCTAATGGAAAGCTCCATTTGAAAAGAGGGGCTTTTTTCGTTTCGTTATGAATGACATATAAGAACTTCGGATCATAACACCTCCTACTATTCTCCCTTATGCCCCCTCATGAACTCATACAAATGACTTATTTTTCACTTAAATCCCCTCCTTTTTTTGCTAACCCCCACTAGATTCACTAAAATATAAGTAATTATTTTAATCATCCGAGGTGGACATCATGGCTAAAATTATGGTTCCTCCTGAGAAACTAGAGGCGGTTTCCAGGCAGTTCGCACAGGCACGTGAGCTGGGGGCACAAATTTGCGGACAACTGTCACAGCATATTCAGATGTTGGAAAATAGCTGGGCAGGAACAACACAGCAGCGCTTTTATCAGGATTTTCATAAAGCTCGTGGACAAATGGATGCTTTCACTCAAACTGTCGGTTCTGTCAGCACAGAGCTGCGTTCCATTGCAGTAAAATTCAAGGAAACAGATACCCAAGCAGACACGGGTATTAATAAAGGAGATCACAGCGGACAGATCGGCAGCAGTGAAGGGACAACTTCCGGGAAAAAAGGACCCGATCCAGCAGATATAGCCATTAACAGCATTTCAGAAGCCAATAAATGGCGCGGGCAACTGGGATTTGCCGGAACAGCTATCTATAGCGGTCTGGCTTCCACACTTGTGCTCACCAAAACAGTAGAATTCAAGAAAAGTCTGAAGAATCCCACTCGGGCGGTTATACATAATGCGGCATGGGTGAAAGGCAAGGGTAACAATGCTTTTATGCGTAATTTAGGCAAAAGCCTAAACCGCCAATTCGCCAAACCCGGTATTGTGATGAAGGGGTTAAAGGGCTTTGATCGATTAGCTGGAAAGCTTCAAATGGGTAAGCTCGGCCTCGGATTCAATAAAGCCAATAGCTTTCCTCAGTGGACGCGGAACGTCATCGCCGGGGTGGAAAAAGGCCGATATGGCATAGCCACCCGCCAAATTCCCGGCATGATTGCCAAAAAGCTGTACCCTATTAATGCCACCATGAATATTGTGGGCGAGGGTATCAGTCTGGCTGGAAAATGGAAAAGCGGGAAGCTTACCGGAACGGATGTGGCTGTATCTGCTTCTAACGTAGCGATTAAAACCGCCGCAACTTATGGCGGTGCTGTCGCTTTGGGAGCCGTAGGCGGCGCTATCGGTGGTCCGGTCGGTGCAGCCGTCGGTGCTTATGTCGGCGGTACGGTGGGAAGCTGGGCAGGTGGAAAAGTCGCCAAATTCGCCGAAAAAGGGATACGTTGGGCCAGCAAACTATTTAAATGACATATACCTAACAGATGGAGAAGGAGCCTGACTATGGATAAACAAACGGTAATTTTAACGCTTGAGGAACTAGGCTTTGCCTTGACCGCACTGGGCGCAGAAGATATGGCTTCTGGTCTGCTCCAATCTTATTACGGGGAACTAACCGAAGATCGCTGGGAACTGCTTTTTCATGCTGCAACGCATAGCCTGATATCCAAGGGTCTGATGGAACAACGGGATAACGAGCAACAACAGCTCGAATTTGATGAGTTCATTGTTGAAATGCTAGCTCATCTGGTACAAAGTCGTCAGATGCTACGTGGCTACAAGGAGCAACAGGATAAGCAAAATACATTAACGATACACCATGGAAATGAACGTTTTCTGTATCATTTCTCCAGTCACAATGAACTCCATTTCTTTCGCTGGTCTTCTCCAGAAGACTGGCATCATGACATTGATCAATTGTTCGGCCTGCTTGCTTCGAACTTCAATGCGCACAGCCGATACGTCGATCTGACCGAAGAACAGTGGAATGAGTTAACCTCATCCAACTTCAGCATGCAGCAAATGACAACGTGGAAGCTTCATGAGTCGGCTCAACAAATGATACAAGACTGGCGAGAGGATTTTGATCGTAATCAGTGTAGCCTAGATAATTTGAGCCAGATGATATACGCGGATACGGATGAAGATGGACCTTCCGTTACAAATCTACTATTTGTTCTTAAAGGAATGAATGATGTGTGGATCGTAAGAAATACAGAACTGGATATGCAGGCCACCCCATGTCTGCGTATTGAAAGTGTAACCGAATCTGACTGGAGAGAACGAATAACTTATTTCATTCAGGAGTTTGTACGCGACGAGGCGGTATTCCGTGGATAAAATTGTATATCGAAGATCTTTGGCATTTTGGAAAGCCATGGGCAGCTTGATGTTTGTGCTGATCTGTCTGTTTTTGCTGCTGCTCATTTTTATCGACGAAGATATCTCAGCTCTACAAATCTTCTTCTTTATTACCTCCGCCATTGTCGGACTTCCTTTTTTCGGTAGCTATCTCGTGGTTTGTTTGAGCAGAACGCTTCGTAAGGATACCTACCTGTTCATCTTTGATGAGCATAGCATTTCCGATGGTACTCGAACTGTCCCATGGTCTGCAATCACTAAAGTCGAATTCGAAGGGGCCTCCATCCGCAAATGGCTGCGCCCTCGCTTTCCCGCCTTTATTTTTCATCTGAATGACCGCAGCACCTGGGAAGTCAGCACCGATTATGTGTTGAACGATATGGAGCTGAACCAAGCCGGGAAACAACTTCGAACTCTCATTAACCAGCATGGCAAGCCAAAGAAAAAACGTTCCTGAATAGTGCCATTGAATATATCAAAGCTTGTCTCTATCATATGCAGCTACAAGAGCCACAACCACTGCTGCCGAGTTGGCCGCAGCCAAATCAAGATTGGAGTCAAAAGAATCCGCCGCTTCTACACCGGCAAGATCAGACAAAGAACGGACAGCCAAAAATGGAACACCAAACTGGTACGCAGTCTGAACGACTGCGGCCCCTTCCATATCGGTCACTTTCGCTTCAGGAAACTGGCTACGGATAAAATGGGCGCGCTCAGCCTGGGAGATAAAAGAGTCTGCCGTCGTAATCAAACCGTTGACGATCTGCCCCTCAATCCTGGTCTCCGCCAGCGCTTCTGTCGCAAAAGCAAGCAGCGCTGGATCGACAGGATAACTTGCCGGCATCTGTGGCACCTGTCCGTAGGTATAGCCGAACGCCGTTCCGTCCACATCGCTGTAAGTCAGCTCGGTCGCCACTACAACATCGCCAACATGCAGCGCTGGATCGAGCCCACCCGCAGATCCGGTATTAATGACAAGCTCCGGGCTAAATCGCTCAATCAGCAGCGCCGTAGTCGAGGCTGCGTTCGCTTTGCCAATTCCTGATTGCAGCAGAATAACTTCCTTGCCCTCAAGCTGGCCCGTATAAAAAATCCCGTTCGCAATCTGAGTCATCTTTATCCCTTCGATCTGCGCTTTCAAATCTGCTATTTCTTCCTCCATAGCTCCGATAATCGCTATACTCAAAGTTCTTTTCCCGCTCCCTCCATGAATTCCTTGTATTCCAGCTTATACTTGAAAAACACCCGTTGCTGCGATGCGCTGCACCGCCTCCAGCAGCCTTTCCTCACTGTTTACCAGACTGACCCGCACATGAGAAGCTCCTGCACGACCAAAGCCTTCTCCAGGAGCGACCGCAACATGCGCCTCGTCCAATAAAAAGTCTGCAAAGGAAGCAGATGTATACCCTTCTGGCACCTTGAACCAGGCAAAAAAAGACCCTTGGGGAGCAGCTACATCCCAGCCAATACCCCGTAACGCTGCAATGAGAACATCACGGCGCCGCTCATATAACGCCGCGAGCTCCCGTACCGGTTCCTGCGTGCCCAGCAATGCCACAGCTCCCGCATCCTGTACCGCTCCAAAAACAGTGCTGTAGGCATGCGTATGATAATGCTTGAGCGCACCAATGATGGACGAATTTCCCACTGCAAATCCGAAGCGCCATCCAGCCATGTTATACGTTTTGGAAGCCGTATACGTCTCGACGCCATACTCCTTGCCGCCGGGGATTTGCAATAAACTAATCGGCTTATGCCCGTCAAATCCAAGAGCACCGTAAGCAAAATCATTCATAACCGGAAACTGGTACCGAGCGGCATAATTCAGCGTCTTTGTCAGGAAATCTGCAGTAGCTACTGCTCCAGTCGGATTGTTCGGATAATTAATCATGAGCAATTTAACCTGCTCTGCAATTTCTTCCGGCACGGTTGTATAATCAGGCAAGAAGCCATGCTTCTCATCAAGCGGAATCGTATGAATATGGGCTCTTGCCAGCATAGCAGCGGAATAATATTGGGGATAGGCCGGATCGGTGGTCAATAACCAATCACCTGGATTCAATAGCGCCTGTGGAATCCCCATTACGGCTATGGCTGAGCCGTTGAATATGGCAATCTCACGGTCAGGATCCAGCTCCACCTGATACTCCCGTTTATAGAACGCGGCGACAGCCTCCAGTGTGCTTTTTTTCCCATGAAAAGGCGGATAGCCCTGATTGATCGGTTGATCGACCGCTTCCTTCAAAGTGCTGATGATATGCGCCGGTGTCGGCTGATCCGGGTTGCCGGCTGCCAAATTGATTACATCTATTCCCTTACTTTTATACAGATTCACCTTGTCATCCATTGCGCTAAAATAGTTGTCAGGCAGAGCCTTGACGAGATCAGAGGATGAAAAAATCACGTTCATCTCCACCTTCTATCCATAAGATACAGGCTGACAACGGCAGCCCGCAGAAGATAATACCCCATATTATTTGAAATAGCTTGGCAGCTTGTAGCCTTCATAATCAGGATTCGATTGGATGTACTTTTGGAATTCATCTGAATGATATCCTTCAATAATGTCTTTGACGAAGGGCTTATCCTTGTTCTTGCTGTCCACAGCGACCACGTTCGTGAACGGATCTGTCATATTTTCAAGCTTTAATGCCGAGGTCAGCTTTATTCCATTCGATACAGCAAAGTTCCCTTGTATAGCCGCAAAATCAACATCCTCTAGTGCACGTGGCCCCTGTGCCGGGTCGGTAGCAACAAATTGCAGATGATGCGGATTAGAGGTGATGTCATTCACCGAGGTTTGCAATGGATCAATATTGTCCTTTAACGTAATCCAGCCTACTTCCTTCAAAATATTCAGCGCACGCAGCATATTGACTGGCTCGTTGGGCAGGTTGATTTGGGCTCCATCACTGATTTCGTCAAGGCTAGTATGCTTGCTGGAGTACAATCCCATCGGAGGAGTCGGAACCTGCACAGCACCAATCAGATCAATATTCTCCCGCTTATTCATAGAATCCAGGTAGAGCGAGTGCTGGAACACATTAGCATCAATATCCCCCTTAGCCACGGCTACATTGGGCTGAACACCGTCTGTAAACTCTTTATATGTAATCGTATAGCCTTTCTTCTCCAAATATGGAGCCACACCATTCTTAAACTGATCGCTATATGGACCGGGATTAAAGCTGATATGCAGTGTTTTCTTTTCTTCACCCGCAGCGTTGCCCGACGTATTCTTGCTGCCGCAGCCTGAAATAAAAAGCACGACTGCTCCCAGCAGCAATATAAATGAAATCCATGGTTTCTTCATTTTGATGTCTCCCCCTGCTCCTTGATATCATCTACTTTTGGTGAGTTAGAATGTTTACAGTCGCCCAAAATACCAAGTAACTTGATGCGTTTTATAGATATTACAATGATTTTTTATTCACTGTCAACAACATTTAATTACGCATCTTCTGCATAGCAAAAAAGGGGCACAACAGGAGATCCCCTTGAAAGCAAAACACTTCACACGTTTTTCATATATTTCCGTTTAAATATACCCCATAGGGGTACATTTAAAATATGTAATTAAAACCCTAAAGGAGCTGTAAATATGAGAATGCAATGGGCTTTGCTCGCTGGTACAATCATGATTATTTTGAGTGGGTGCGGAAACAGTAACACGCCGAACCAGGAGCACACGACAAACAGCAGTCAACAGCACGACACATCGGATATGAACCATTCCACTTCCAGTGAGCTTCCTACCGGACTAAAAGAAGCTGAAAATCCAGCCTTCAAAGTTGGTAGCCAAGCGACTATTCGAGCTGACCATATGGCAGGCATGAATGGGGCCACTGCCACGATTGTTGGTGCTTATACGACTACTGCTTATACGGTCTCATATACTCCAACCACTGGAGAAGAAAAAGTGAATAATCATAAGTGGGTTATTCATGAAGAGATTAAGGATACAGGCAGCGAGCCCTATGCACCGGGAACGGAGGTTATTCTTACAGCAGATCATATGAAGGGGATGGATGGGGCTAAGGCTACCATTGATTCCGCCGAGCCAACGACTGTATATATGGTCGATTATACGCCGACTACAGGAGGAGAGCCTGTCAAAAATCATAAATGGGTGACGGAGAGTGAGCTTTCAGCCCATTAGAACTCTTACAACACAGGCGCTTATGATAGCAAAAGGGAGCCTTGCATGGGCTCCCTTTATACGGCTTTATTTGAGTTTGGACAAACCTACTTTGCTAAATTCAGCTTGGCATCCTTGATATCATACAAAGTCCCTTTGTTGGTATCTACAAGCTTTTCCATTTGTTTGTTGGCTAGTCCATTTGCAGGCACGATTGCATTAAAAATAACGCCATTTTTCTGTAATTGCTCGTTGATTTCATCTACTGAAAAACGGGCTTTACCCAGATCTGTATTCTTATCATGAACTGGGGCATCTGTAATGAATATGATCGTTTTGGAATTAGAATTTTTGGGGAATTTACTTATAGCTAACTGAATAGCCTCTAATCCCGATTCCTTCAAATCCCCACCAGCGGAAGGGCGCAGCATATTCAAATTACCTTTTAACTTGTTTTTATCGGTCGTAAACTCCAAAAATTCTAAATCTTTATCTGCCTTCAGATTGATATCCCGAAATGCAACGACAGCAAATTGGGAACCTGCTGGAACGGAATCAACAAAGCCTTTCACCTTCTGTCTCACATAATCCAGCGTCCCTGTCATACTACTTGTAACATCTATGACGAACACAATATCCGTAGATTTGGAGAAGGTGGTGGATATCTTTTTCAGAATCGTTGTATTGGATTGTGATTCGGAAGCATCTTCATTTTCCTCCATTAATTGTTCACTTTCGCTGGTTGTCAAAACCTGCGGTGGAGCAAGAAAAATCACAACGCTCTGAGCTGCAATATTCCACTTTACCTTCGCACCTAGCGCCTCACTTACAAAGCGAATAGGAACCATTACTTTGCCGTTAATGAGCCTCGGCGCCGCATTGAGACGCACTAATTTACCGTTGATATAGGCATCTCTGGAGCCTACAGTTAACTTGATCGTTGTATTTCCTTTGGTTGCAGTAACAGTCTTGGTAGCTCCATCCCATTTCACTTTCGCCCCAAGCGCCTCAAAAACGGCACGAAATGGCACCAGCATACTTCCGCTAATAGAGGTCGCAGGCTGCTCATATTGTTGCAGTTTCCCGTCTATAAACACCTCAACCTTCTGAGCCTTGTTATTATTTATGGGAACAAATTGGGGTACAGACGCTGCCGAATTTCCCGACTGGTCGATCATTTTGATATAAAAGTAGTATCCACCCGTAGATAAATTCAGGTTACTCAAAGGGTAGGTAAACGTTGTTTCCGGATCGAACTGAATCCGTTTAATTAATTGAGCATCTGCATTTTTGACCATAACGTATGAAGTGTACGTGGGTTGAATATTTTTTATTTTCAAACGAACCGAAAATGACGTACCTGAAGAGTTGATCGTAAATGTACCCGGAAAATTTTCTCCAGACGGGATAGTCAAAGGGATTTCCGGTGACTCATCAACAGCTTGGTCCACTTTAGGCTCCACGACAGGCTGGGTTACTTGAGATTCAATTACTTTCGGTTCGTCCACAGGTTGAGCAACCTCGGGTTTACTGGGAGTGGAAATCTCTTTTATATTGGTCTCCACCTCAGGCTGCGTTACTTTCGGCTCCTCCGCAAGTGGAGTTACTTTAGATTCATCGACTGACTGCACAGCCCCTTTCACAGTTATAGGAAGTTCTATATGATTTTCTGATCCTGGATAAGGTGCTGGTCGTGAATCCGCAATCGTAATTGTAGAGTTGGCATAATCAATCGTAAAGTCACCAGAAGGAATTTCAATATAGTTGCTATACAGACGAATTGGCGTATCAGGCTTAATCGTAAACGGGAGATCGAATTTAAACACTCTGTTTACTCCATTCCCATCATCAAGGGTAAGCTTAAGCTTATCTCCATCTCTGAATACTGTCGAATTGGCAGCATGAACACTTTCTGTACACAAAGTGAACAACCCTACGAGTATCGTTAAAAACGAAAGTAGGAACATCATTCTTTTGAGCTTCATTCTTATTTCCCCTTTTGAATCTATAGTCTTGTCGGTAAATCATAGCATAGGGTTAGATGAAGTTCATGCCATCTGATTACAGTTATGGATATGCGAACTCACTTTTTCCATCATTCGCGCTCTGTTCATCTGTTCAATGTTCATATGTATCTCCTTAGCCCGCTTCTTCAACGTGGCATACATAATATGGCCGCCTTCAGTGCTTTAGTCCCTTCTTCGCTTTTCAAATAATCCGACGGTGTTTCGTTGCCGAGTGCGGGGACTTTTCGATCCATCCAAGTCAGCAAATATTCCCCCATATCGGGCAGCAGCACGATCTGAATCTCCTTTGGAATTTTACTTTCAGCCACTTTTACTCTTATAGCCGGATCTACCTGATCATACCGCTCCTGATAGAGCTGAACCATGTTGGCCCAGCTCTCCAGCTTAAACTCTTTCAAATAAATGTCTCTCATCTACGAACCCTCCTTAGGGCCTCAGACAACGCTTCTCATGCTGGAGCAACCATTCTTTTCTCCATTGGCCCCCTGCATTACTTGGATTGGAACCTCTTCTATAGCCCTCGTTAAGAGCTCATTCCGATTAGAGAACATAATAGAATAGACAGCCTCATTTGTGCCCTGTATCTCTATCTCTCCAATCGGCGATACATACTTCAATACGTAAAGTTCACTCATAAAAGGATACAACCTCCTTCCTTATCTATTCCTTATTCAACTTTCTATACTCACTAGGAGAACAATGGTTCAAGCTGCGAAACGCCTTATAGAAATGGGAGGGACTTTGGAATCCCGTCTCATAACAAATCTCAAGATTCGTGAGATTTGTACTTTTAAGAAGATAGGCTGCCTTATCTACTCTTATTTTTTCCAAATACGTACGCGGGGTTTCGGCGGTTTCCTGTTTAAAAATCCGATCCAAGTAAAAGGAGCTTATTCCGATATGATCCGCAATATCCTGCAATACAATTTTTTCCTTGTAATGATTGACCAAGAAGGTTACTACATTCTGCACAAGTCTGATATACGGCGAATGGTCTGTATGGGGCTGGCATCTTTTGCAAGCACGAAAACCCGCCTTTTCCACTTTGTCCAAATCAAAGTAAAACTCCACATTTATTTTTTTCGGCTTTTTGGATCGACAGGAAGGTCGGCAGTATATGCGAGTTGTTTTCACAGCGGTAAAAAACAACCCGTCATACTTACGATCACATGCTATAATTTTCTCCCACATTTCTTCAAAAGAAAGACTAAGGTTAGCCATGATCGAATGCTCTGTCCTTTCTATAGTTCATATTCATCTAGCTCAAGGATTTTGCAAAATCCTCATATAAATGTGATGTATCTTGTAGCTCTATCAACTGTTCGGCATTCTTTTGCAAAGCAACTATTATCTTATCAGAAAATGCATTTCCAAAGCTAAACCGTTTAACACCTAACTGCTGAAGCTGGTGGACATTCGTCAGACCCGGCAGGGATAAAACATTAAGCGGAGCA
Organism: Paenibacillus sp. FSL H8-0168; assembly: GCF_038592955.1. Lineage (NCBI taxonomy): Bacteria > Bacillati > Bacillota > Bacilli > Caryophanales > Paenibacillaceae > Paenibacillus > Paenibacillus sp. FSL H8-0168. The sequence continues at coordinate 4,124,609 of NZ_CP151948.1, forward strand.
TGTACATGAAACACAACTTCCCTGATCTCTTCATCACTCTTTAATCCTGGAACAAAAATTCCGCTCGCACCACTATCCACATACGCTTTGGCCCGCTCTATGGTCTCTGAAAGTGGGGCATCCATCTGCAAATATGTATCCGTTCTTGCGTTTATAAAAAACTTTTGAAACCCACGCGCATCCAATGCTGTTCTTATTTTGGACAACAGGTTGCTGTGCAGGCCCACTTCTCGAAGCCCCTTTTGCGTTTTCAAAGAATCCTCAATATTAATCCCTGCAACTCCCACATCGGCTACCCTTAAAACATGCTCAACAATCGTTGCCGTATCCTCCCCATATCCTGCTTCAATATCTGCCGACACTGGAATCTGAACATGCTCTGCAATCGTCCGAATAATGCTTACATGCTGGTCAAAATCAATAAGCTCTCCATCTGAGAATCCAAGCGTATTGGCAATTCCCCAGCTCGTCGTACCTATCGCCTTAAATCCTGCCTTCTCCAGAGCCACCGCAGATAGCATATCCCAGGCGTTCCCTAAAAATAAAAGTTCCTCTGATGTGTGAAGTGCATGAAACTGATGAATTTTGTTCATAAATTTAGCCTCCTGATATGTGATGTATCTCATTTTATCAAGAGACTATCTTTGTTTCGTCCTCATTCTTGCACTTATGGTCTGTAGGAATCTAGGAACAACTAGGTCCATTTATTCACATATAAATCATAATTTTTGAAAAAAACGGTTATTTAAGCTCTATTCAATCCTATGCTTCTTATCTATACTCTTGCTAAATCAATTCGAGTTAGATGCAAATCTACGCTTTTAGTCTTTCACAATTACATTATTATAGGAGGAGTTATATGTATAAAACAAAGTTCCTTATGATCTTGCTAAGCTTTACTGTAATCGCTTCTTTCTCTAGCTTGTCCGGCCCTTCACCTAGCAAGGCTTTTGCTGAAGAGAATGGAACTCCGGTGCAGAAAACGATCGATTTAAATGAGGGCTTCGACCATTCAAATGAAGCTAGTATAGAGCCATTATCCCTCACCAGCGAAGAAGCTACTAGCCAAGCAACGGTTACAGCTATTGATCATGATGCTAATTTCTCACCTTCAACACTTCAGTTTCTGAAGGCTAATACAGGACTCGACGGTGAGCAATGGGATAATATTATGAAGCTAGTGAACAAACCAGAGCAAGATTCTTTGAAATGGACTGAATTCTATGGCTATGCTGAAGATATCGGCGATAATCGCGGATACACAATCGGTATCTTTGGAGCAACAACAGGCGGTTCAAATGATACAGGACCCGATGGTCCGGACTTATTCAAAGCTTTTGATGCTGCTAGTGGAGCTAGTAACCCTTCCATTGCAGGTGGATTAACACGTGCTGGTCTGAAGGGGAAAATGAGTGGTTCGATTCTAAAACTCAGCGATAGCGATAGTGTAATCAAGAAGAAGATCAACGCTCTCCAAAACAATGAAGCTTGGAGAGAAGCCATGTGGCGTACGTTCTATGACACCTATATCGAATACAGTGTACAGCAAGCACAGAAACGCGGATTTAATACTGCTCTGACGATTGGATCATTTGTCGACACAGCACTTAATCAAGGCGCTACTGGTGATTCAGGTAGTCTTGAAGGAATCCTCTCACGCTCAGGCAGTAGTACGAATGAGAAGAAGTTCATGACTAGCTTCTATGCTAAGCGTACATTGGTTGTCGATACCAATGATTATAACCAACCTCCCAATGGTAAGAATCGTGTGAAACAATGGAGCTCTCTCTTAGCTTCTGGCGAAACAGATCTTAAGAACGCAGATGCAGCTGTGATCAAAGCAACGAATTGGGAACTGAAGTAAATATAATATACGTCATTAGGAGGGCATATCGTATGTCCTCCTTTATCTATTTTTCATGAACATTGAGTTGGCGATGACTGCTAACAACATCCCATTCTCCCATACAGTTCCTTTCATCATTCGAGTATGTAGGTCGCGTGTACAAATAGAGAGACTGTCCCAGAAGCCCGAAAGTTGCAAGCTCCTGAAACAGTCTTGTAAAATGGTTTATGAAGTCGAAATAAGGCCGTTAGATGATTCGATAGCCAGATGGCAGTCTACCGCTACTGCGGATATTACGGATTTGCTGCAACGTCAAACGTTGATTGGTAGAGATAATAGATTCCACATCATTCCCGCGAATCAGATCATCCAGGTCGGCGATGTTGCGATTGCCTCTAAACACACGGAAGTTACCTCTAAACCGCGTGCCAGTAAAGAGTACAAGTGTAGCATTGCTGCTGGTAGAAAAGAAACGCAGACTTTCGATGCCGTCGAGAATGTTATCGGTATTACGAATGCCTAGGTTTCCTCTGAATACTCTCCTGGAACCCCGAAAATTTTCTTCGTTGTAGACTGTAAGACGTGGATACGTTTGAGATACATATGCTTTGTTGTCCATGTTGTAATTCCTCCTTTCAACTTTATCTTATGCTTCACCATCCGATTGGCGCGGGCCTCGCAGCATCCATCTAAAAATAGTTATGTGATTTAATGGAGCAGATGTAGACTTGAAAAAGGAACATATGTTCTGTATAATCTTGCTTAGCAATTTGGAAAATCCTGAACTAACGGAGATGCGGACATGGACGATAAATTTATTGAGGAACTACGTGAAATTAGCAGAAACGACAAGCGAAGATCCGAATTTCTTATTAAGGGTATGAAGGAAACACTTCAGGAAAGAAAAGAAAAAAACTTTATCGAAAGATGGATTTGGCGACAAAAAAATAAGAAGCTTATAGCGCGGAAGTTTAAATCCTAGTAGATATAACAACTGGATCTTCATAGCATCTTACTTTTCATAGCACTTTAAAAGTGCTTAGGGCATAGCTCATTTTTAGGAGGCCGAGTCATGATTGAGCTACTAGTCCCAAACGACGATATATTAAATCAAAATCAATTTTTGGCTGATGAAGTTCGATACAATTTGATCCATCGAATTTGTGAGTCAGAAGGGTCAACATGCCTCAAAACGTCTGATAAAAATATGATCTTTGCTCAATCCCCCGGACATAAGGCTTGGCTATGGATCTCACAACAAATCACAGATAATCATAAGTTGACCTATATAGAAGAACTCTTACGTTATTTAAAAGGAACCACACTATCAGGTGTATGTGGTGATGCCAAAACAGTCGAGAAGTTCGCAAAAGCTTACGCACAGCGTCATGCTGCTCAGGTACATACCCACATGGTTATGGAATCTTATTTCTGTCCTAAATATAAAAAGCCCTCGGGCGTTGAGGGAATGATCCGACAATCCATCCCAGAGGATGTACAATTAGTTGCCCAGTTTCTAGCTGGTTTTTCAGAAGAGGCTTTTGGTAGTTCTATTGATCCGGTTAGTCCAATATCGGTTGCTGGAAAATGAGCATTTAGTACCCATGCTATATGCAGATTTAAAAAATTCGGCTTGCAATCAAGTTTATAAAAATATCGGCTTTAAGGAAGGCGGCAAAATCACTGATATTGCGTTTGAATAAGCCCTCCTACTGCAAGAGAGCATATTATTGCTCATTCAAATCAAACAAGGCCCGCAATGTTATCCATCGCTGGGCCTCCTCTTCACTTATCTATGCACTTTACTCCGTAACACCCAATCCCGTGTGAACTGAGGATCTTCGTGAAAGTAGATATACAGCTACAATGGCGATGACGACACCGGCTGCTCCAAACCAAGTGATGGAAGCCAGCGAAACCTGACCAACAACTACACCGCCGATTCCGGCTCCGGCTGCCATAGCAAGCTGCATCGTAGACTGATTGAGACTCAGCATCACACCGGAAGATTCAGGCACAAGTGTGACCAGATTATATTGTTGAGTAGGTCCAGTTGTCCAGGCTGCGAACGACCAAAGGATCAATAAAGCAAATACTGCGATCAGGGAATGAGCGGCAAAAGGAAGTAAGAGTAAGGAAATACCGTGCAACACCATGCCTCCTAATAATGTAAAGGGTATACCCTTTTTATCCGCACTGTACCCACCAATTTTTGATCCGATTAGACTGGCAATTCCGAAGGCTAGCAATACTGAGCTTAGCATATCCTCTCCTAAACCTGATACATTCAGCAAATACGGTGAGATGTAAGTATACGCGAGTGAATAACCACCTAGCCAAAAAAAGGTAATGCCTAATCCCAAAGCAACTTCAGGCTTTTTCAGAAGAGCAAACTGTTGTAGTAAGGGGACTGGTCGATCTCCTTTTAAGCGGGGAATTGTCATAGATATAACAATGAGGGCAATAATCCCTGTCAACGCGATGCCGAGAAATACGGTTTTCCAGCCATATGCAGAAGATATCATTCTCCCAAGCGGCACCCCGATAATCAGCGAAGCTGTAAAACCCATAGTGACTGTAGCAATAGAACTGGCCTGCTTGCCGGCTGGGGCAATTTTTGCTGCAATGCTCAGTGCTGTAACCACGACCATCCCCGCCCCGAGGGCCATAAGAATACGCGCGGCGATAAACATTCCAAAACCCGGCAGAATAAAGGAGAGGACATTAGCTACTGCAAATAATCCGAGCGAACTCAAGAGCAGCTTGCGTCTGTCCCATTTAGCGGTTACTGCCATCAGAATCGGCGTGCCAATCGCGTAAGCAAGAGAAAAGACTGTAATCAGCTGGCCCGCTGCGGACACCGTAATCCCCATAGTTGTCGCAATTTGATCCAAAATGCCTGAGATAATGTACTCGGATGTGCCTACCAAAAAACTAACAATTGCCAAAATATACACTTTCCACGTGCTCTGCATTTTTAAATAACGCCTCTTTTCTTTTGATATTTTTATATTTTTATATTTTTACAAATATCGAAATTAAGACTAAAAAAATTTATGTTATTAGGAACGGGGCATATTTCTGCGCTGCTTCCACATCCAAGCTGTAATAAATAAACGTCCCCTCTTTACGGTATGTGAGCAGCCCCGACTCTGCCATTTGCTTCAGATGGTGCGATAGTGTTGAAATAGCTACACTGTTCAGCTTCTCGCCCAGCACAGAGCAGCATTGGTCACTTTCCTCTTTTAGCAGAAGTGCTATTTTGAGACGAGTCGGTTCTCCAAGTGCTTTATATATTTTTACAGCCTGCTGCATCTCTGTTGTATCTTTCACCCTGTTCGGCTCCCTTCTGTTCCAGTCTTAATTTCGATGTTTGTCGAAATAAAATTATCACAAACATTTGTAAAAGTAAACCTGTTTATTATAAAGGTACAGCTATTTTACACTCTGTGGTGTGAATGATGTTCTTTCTCATCCGATGAATACCCCCCCCCCATCCATAAAGGATGGAGGGAAAAATGACGGAGTAGAGAGGGGAAATCTTGGACGCCATGGCGTTAATTCGGGCTTGCCGTGGGTCTGACAATAATTTCATTAACAGTACATGGCAGAATGTAAAAAAACAGCACAAAACAGCCGCTCCTCCGGTAGAGACGCGGCCGTTCAATATATTCCTCTATCATGTGGTCATCACTATTTGAGCATCAATACGGATTATCCAGCTTGACCAACAAGGCTCGAATGACATCCTTCTCTGCCGAAGTAAGCTTTTGTCCTGCCTGCCATTGTTGAATCTCTTTCTTGACTTCCTTGGGTTCTCTATAGCTGAGAGCATACCCGATGCTTCCTATACCTTGTGTGCGGTTGGTTTTGTCCATATTTGCCAATGCTCGGGTCATCGCAGTTCTGTCTCTTGTAAACAAATCTCCCATAAGACCAGCATAGCTTTCGCTTAAAGCTCCATCCAATCCGTCAGAAGCCTGGATCACATTTGGAAAACTTTCCGATGGAATAAAAGCGCGCTGCCTATACAGATATTCGATAATTTCCAGGCTTTGATGTTCATTGATTTTGTTCATCTTTCCCCATTGGATTCCTGCTAAATGGTCCGTCATATGACGGACTTTTGCTTCATCACTGAGGGATGAATCCTTATAAAAGGACAGCACTAGCTCCTCTTTACTTTGCTGGGTATGCTGCGTATTGACTGCAGTTTGCTTGGCCCCCCCATTGTTTGCCCCGGACGGCGCCGCAGTTTCAGCATCCTGTCCCACTGGATGGGGAGTGCACCCTATGGTTACAGCCAGCAATAGTGTAGTACAAGCTACAGATACAAACGCATTACCTTTTAACATGAATCCACTCTCCTGTCTGAACAAACAATGGTCATTATAATTGCCCAAAATCCAATCATACCCTACTACTCATCACGCCCTACCGTGGGCTTACGGATCACAGAGACGCTCGATTCCCTCACGATCAGACGAGGTTCGAATTGCACACGCTCATAATCCCCAGGTGTCTGTTCCTGAATCCGCTTGAGCAGCAGCTCCGCAGCCAACCGTGCCACCTCTTCCCCCATGATGGAAACTGAGCTGATCTGAGGGGTCGTTACCATAGCCCACAAATTGTTATCAATACCGACTACAGCAACCTCATCTGGCACCTTTACACCCAAATCCTTAAATCGATTGACGATCCCTATCGCCACCATATCATTAACCGCATAAATTGCATCCGGCATATGTTTCAGGCTGTAAAAATAATCGGCTGCACGCAGCCCTGTCTCAAAGGAAAAATCATCGCCAAAATAAACGAGTGAAGGGTCCACATGCTGGAGAGACTGCTCATAAGCGAAATATCTCTCCTCGATTTTGTCCTTCGCAGCGCCTGCATAGGCGATTCTTGTTCTGCCGATTTTAAGTAAATGCTCCATCACGAGTCTTCCCTCTTGTCGGGCCAGACTGACGATATCCGCTTTGACATCTTCGCCCAGCTTCTTGCCATAGTTAATAATGGACACAGGAACGCTGGCTTTGTTAATCAGATCTACCAACATTTTGGGATACGCCAGCGGCATAATGATGAGCCCGTCGACATGCAGCTTCTTGACTTCACGAACTGTTTCAAGCTCCATTCTGGCATTCCCGGCGGTATTGATTTGCACGACCCGGTAACCATGCTGCTTGGCGGCTTGCTCTACGGACCAAGCAATCTCCGGAATAATCGCGTTACGAATGTCTGGCACGGCCAGTGCGATTTGTCGTGTCTGACGAACTTTCAAGCTCTGAGCCGAGGTGTTGGGCGTAAACCCCATCTCTTCAATCACTTGCAAAATCAAGGCTTTCGTTCTCGGGCTGATGCCCTCACTATCGTTAATAGCTCTGGAGACAGTCGCAATACCGACTCCTGCCCGCTTGGCTACATCCTCTATGGTTACTTTCTTTTGATCTGTCACGCCCAAAATCCTTTCAAGAACGGAATCGTTTTCTGACTTTCTAAAATAAAGTCTTAATGTTGATATTATACCACAGAATGAGTGTCTAAAAATTGAAGTCGTTTTCTTCTTGTCTTTGCTTCACCTAAAAAATTCGCAAAATCTCTTTGTCTAAAAGTAACGAGCCAAATATAGCACTGTAGTCACAAGTGATTATATTCACAAAAAAATCAAGTGCTTTTTGCATTAAATTGGTTTGACAATGTGTAAAAATTGTGACATATTATCTTTCGGAAACGTTTCCTAATTCATTCACTTTTATAGAGGCAATGATCATATATTCTTCAAGGAGATGACAAACATGCAAGCATTGAGATGGCATGGAGTAAAAGACTTACGTTTGGAAAACATTGAGCAGCCCGCTGCTCTGGCAGGAAAAGTAAAAATCAAGGTAGAATGGTGCGGCATTTGCGGAAGTGATCTTCACGAATATGTAGCAGGACCGATCTTCATTCCCCAAGATGCTCAGCATCCATTAACTGGCGAAAAAGCGCCGATCGTAATGGGACATGAATTCTCTGGACAAGTTGTCGAAATCGGCGAAGGTGTAACCAAGATTCAAGTTGGCGACCGTGTAGTTGTAGAACCGGTGTTTGCATGTGGAGAATGTGATGCATGTAAACAAGGCAAATATAATCTTTGCGATAAAATGGGCTTCCTCGGTCTGGCAGGCGGCGGTGGTGGATTTTCTGAATATGTCGCAGCTGACGAGCACATGGTTCACAAAATTCCAGAAAGCGTATCTTTCGAGCAAGGCGCATTGGTAGAGCCTTCGGCCGTTGCTTTATATGCTGTTCGTCAAAGCCAACTGAAAGTCGGCGACAAAGCTGTAGTATTTGGCGCTGGTCCTATCGGATTGCTGGTTATTGAAGCGTTGAAAGCTTCGGGCGCATCTGAGATTTATGCAGTAGAGCTTTCCGAGGAGCGTAAAGCTAAAGCTGAAGAGCTGGGTGCTATCGTGATTGATCCTAAAGCTTATGATGTGGTGGAAGAACTGCACAAACGGACCAACGGCGGTGTAGATGTAGCCTATGAAGTCACTGGAGTACCTCCTGTGCTGACTCAAGCTATTGAATCTACTAAAATTAGCGGACAAATCATGATCGTCAGCATTTTTGAAAAAGAAGCTCCGATCAAGCCTAACAATATCGTTATGAAGGAACGCAATCTGACTGGTATTATCGGCTACCGTGATGTATTCCCAGCTGTTATCAGCCTGATGGAAAAAGGTTATTTCCCTGCCGACAAGCTGGTTACCAAACGTATTAAACTCGAAGAAGTGATTGAGCAAGGTTTTGAAGGTCTCCTGAAAGAGAAAAATCAGGTTAAAATCCTGGTATCTCCGCAAGCCTAATATCGAAAACAAACCAGATGTCTGCTCTACGCAGACATCTTTTTATAAAAAAACGCTCTCCTTCCTGCGACATACTGTCGTCAAGATGAGTAGCGTTTTTTGATTACCATTTGGATTACTGAGTTACATTTTTCAAAACATCGTCGATCATTTGACTGTTTGCGATTGTACCTGTATACAACCAGCTAGAATCCTTACCAAAATCGTATACATGGCCTTCTTTAACGGCTGGAATTCCCGCCCATACAGGATCTTTTACAATATCTTCTTTACTTACGTTTTTGCTGTTCACGATAAAGATATAATCCGCATCCAGCTCGGCCAGCTTCTCCAGCGATAAATTACTCCAGTTCGCCTTAGCCGTTTTGGAAATCTCCTGTACGACTTGTGGAATCTTGAATCCCAAATCCTTATACAATACATCACCGCTGGATAGATTCTGGTTTACGACATACACGTTTTTATCCGTTACCCATAATGCCGCCGCAGTTTTTTGTCCCACCGTCTGACTCAGCTGGGCTTTAGCCTCTGCTGCTTTTTTGTCGTAGTTGCTCAATGCCTGCTTCGCTTCACTGCTCTTATTCAGCACCTCACCCACGGTCAGCAGCTCTTGACGCCAATCATTGTTCATATTAGTGCCTACCACGTAGGTTGGAGCAATTTTAGAGTATTGATTATATTTGTCGCCTTCCACCATGCTCGCACTGTCCATAATGATTAAATCAGGCTTGAAGTTCAGAACCGCCTCAAACGGAAGATCTGAAGCAATGGTAGGAACGTCCTTTAGTTCTTTTTGCAGGTAACCTTGAACTGAATTTTTCCCTACCGACCATTGGGCTACAGGTTTGACCCCCAGCGCAACCAGATGATCCTCCAGATAAGAAGCGATCACACGCTGAGGCTGAGCCGGAATTTTTACCTCATGCCCAAGTGCATCCTTCAGCACCCTTTCCTGTGATGTTGGTTTCGCTGATGTATTATTGGTCCCTTGCGAAGCGCCATCGGTTGCCGTAGGACTTGATGTGCCTGAGCACGCGCTGAGCAGCAGGGTAAAACTAAGCAATAAAATAAATGCCATGGAATGCCTTGCGTTTCTATTCATTCGTAAAATCCCTTCATCATAATTTTGATAATGATTATTATCCTCAATAACAGTATGCAGGGCGCCACTTATCGAATCAATGGAACATCCGGACATGCTTAATGGATTATCCAGACTGGTATCTCTCACAAAAGCAGATGAATATAGGCTGTCCCGGTAATGAACCGGGGATATACCCGTATATTTTTTGAATGCGCGGCTAAAGAAGTAGACATCCGGGTACCCCACACTGACAGCGATATCCTGCAAAGTCGCATCCGTCTTCCGCAAAAGCTCCTTCGCCTTGTCCATTCGCAGTTGAATCAAGTACATAATCGGGCTACAATCCGTTTGTTTTTTAAATAACCGGGTCAAATGTCTCGGACTGCATTCCAACAATCCGGCCAAACGTTCCAGCGTTACGGACTCCGCATAATGGACCTGCATAAATCGAATCGCCTGTGTCACGATATCCCGTGCAGAAGTTCGAGCCTTCGGTTCCTGCAATTGCCGTATACATTCATATGCAAAATCATAGAACCGACCCTGAGCCTGAATCTTGGATAGCGTCTCTTGATCCTGCCATGCGTCATCCAGTAGTTGAAGCTTTTGATACAGTATAACCGGATAGGGCGGTATAAAACCATGAGCTATCGAAGGATGATTATACACCGTATGTCCAGATAGAGAAGTCGCTTTATATAGTACAAGGATATATTCAATCCCGCATTGCGAGGGTTTCATATTCAGTTCAAAGCCTTTGCTGCCATGCAGTACGTACCCTGAATGTGGCGTATCCTTCCAATCACCATCCAAACGCACGCTACCCTGCAATACAAATACAAAAGCCTGCGCTGGAAGACGATACGGTTGAAGCAACTCTTCCGGCTCCAGTCGAATATGCCGGACATCCATGACACGGATCGACGAATGGAGCCATAGGGACAGCAGTTTGTTTAACTCATCAGCTTCATGTCCCTTGCTCATCCCGGTATGAGAACCTGCCTGCTTTTGTCGATCCTGCTTCACGTATCAAAGCCTCCGCTTCATAAATATCATACTTTTTTTCCAAACCAACCTTATTATATATCATCTTTTACTGCGTCTACCATGAGACAAATATTCCTGCGCGAAACAAGGTGAATATACCATTTCCATGGTACAATTTGTATAAAAACAAGATTTAAAATACATAGGGGGTTTGACAGCATGAGCGGTCCCAATATTGCATTGAGTACAGGAGCTAATGCACCATTCGGTAAGGAAGATACAGTGCGGGTCACCATTACATGGAAGCATGCACCTGCCGAACTGGATGTTAGCTGTTTTATGGTAGGAGCAGACGGAAAGGTTTCCTCAGATGACTATTTCGTTTTTTACAATCAACCCGCTGACCCGCACGGCCATGTACGGTTACAGCGTCCAAATGACAGAACCACTGAGTTTACTGTAGCGCTCCAGGAACTGGAACGAACCGGGGTGGAAAAATGTGTGTTTGCGGCCACACTGGACGGCCCAGGTACTTTTGCCGATGTGGTCGGCTGCTCAGTTACTGCTCAAGGCAAGCAATCCCATATCACCTACAGCATCACCGAAGCCACCAGTGAGACATCGCTTGTACTGGCAGAAGTGTATCGTCATACGTCTGGCTTTAAGCTTCGCGCAGTTGGACGCGGTTTCAACGGAGGACTAAAGCCGCTTGCCGAGGCTCACGGTGTCACCGTAGAGGAGACGGAATCGCCAGCAGCACCGTCAGCGGATACAGCCAGCGTGAAGAAGCCTTCTCCTGTGAATGGAAGAATTAATCTGCTTAAACAGAAGGTACAAATTTCACTCCAAAAGAAGCAGATAGACCGTGAAAAAGCACGAGTAGCGGTTGTATTCGATGCTTCTGTTTCTATGTTCAAATTGTACACGGGTGGGACGGTGCAAAAAGCCTGCGAACGTGTGTTGGCTGTAGCCGCCTGTATGGATGACAATGGTGAAATGGATGTATGGTTTTTTGCAGACAAAGCCAAGCGTGCTCCAAGCGTCACAGAGAGGAATTTCGAGAATTACATTCATAGGAATTATGCTGAGCCTAGTGAAGATAGTGAGCTGGGGTGGGGCAATAACGAGCCGGAAGTCATGAAGGATATCATACTTAAATACACAAAGGAAGATCCCAACGATATAATCCCGACCTACATTATCTTTTTCAGTGATGGAGGTATTTATGAACAGAAAAAAATAGAACAGCTGCTGATTAAAAGCTCAAGCACTCCGATTTTCTGGCAATTTGTAGGTCTTGGTAAAGCCGATTACGGAATCCTTCGAAAGTTGGATAAGATGCGCGGCCGCGTAGTGGATAATGCAGATTTCTTTGCCTTGGATGACATTGACTCCGTGACAGACGCAGAATTGTACGACCGTCTGCTGAATGAGTTTCCTGGTTGGCTCAAGCAAGTGCGGGCTAAAGGAATATTGCGGAGCTAATCCTTCACCGCAATGCGATACTCCTACATGATCACTTAAATATCCACCGAGCAGAGCAATAGAGGCAGAATGACCGCAGATAGAGCAATCATCAGCGCCAGCATTCTGCCTCTGTTTTCTTCAGTTTGTCCTCTATCGATTACAATCTCCCTACCAGATCCTATTTCTTTCATTTCCTAATTGGATATTTTCATGTAGTATAAGTCTAATTGAAGTAACCCTGTTTGGGCTATGCTGAAGCTATACACTATATGAAGGAGGATTTCATATTGAAATCAAATGAAGCAACTTTGCACAAAAAGCTGCTCCCACGGCATATTACCTTTATGGCTATGGGTGGAGTCATCGGAACGGGAATTTTTAAAGGAAGTACCGAAACGATTAGCTTGGCGGGACCTGGAGTTATTTTATCCTATGTCTTCGCGGGACTCCTGCTCTTGGTCGTTATGGGCGCAATTGCCGAGATGGCTACCGTCTATCCCAACATGAATATGAAGGATTTTATTCGCAAAGCTTTTGGAGAACGACTGTCCTTTATTATCGGCTGGTTGTATTGCTTCATGTGGCTGGCCGTCTGTATCATTGAGGTCATTGCTGCGGGAAGCTTCCTGCAATATTGGTTGCCAGATGTTCCTCTATGGGTACTCAGTTTAGTGAGTGCAGCTTTCATTATTGTCGTCAACATGCTGAGTGTCGGCGGTTTTGGGGAGCTAGAATTTTGGCTTGCGGGTATTAAGATTGCCATGATTATTATCTTCATCGCCTTGGGTGGCTGTATACTGTTCGGGATTATTCCCACTGAAACTCCACCTTATCTAAGCAACTACGCGCAGCACGGCGGATTTCTACCCAATGGCTGGTTGGCTATCTTTTCAGCGCTGCTGGTCGTTACCTTTTCATACGGCGGGTCCGAGCTGATTGGACTGACGTTGACGGAGACAGAAAATCCGGAAAAGGTACTGCCTAGAGTGGTTAAAAGCTTTATTCTTCGCGTTGTTTTGTTCTATACGTTGCCCATTCTCATCATTTGTGGCTTGATTCCCTGGAACCAACTGGATGCGAATACCAGCCCGTTTGTACAGGTATTGTCTTCTGTAGGGCTTCAAGGCTCGGCTCATGTCATGAACTTTATTCTGATCACTGCTGTACTGTCTGCCGCCAATTCGGGGATTTACGGGGCTACACGTATGCTACATTCGCTGGCTATCAATGGAGAAGGTCCCAAATCACTCGCCCGCCTATCTTCAAACGGGGTTCCGGTAAATAGTCTCAAATTGTGCGCTGTAGTCCTGATTGTCGGTTCCATGGTTGCTTATGTCGCTCAGGACGGGCTGTTCCGTATTTTGATGGCTGTACCTGGCTTCGTCGTGTTGCTCGTCTGGAGCTGCATTTGTCTGTCCCAATTGAAATTGCGCAAATCTTATCCAGTGGAGCCTACTTTCAAGATATGGGGATTCCCTTATGTAACGGCGGTTACAGTGGGATGCCTATGGGTCATTGCGTTCCTATTCTTGCTTGACCCGCAAAATCGCATTAGCATTAGTGTATGTGTGGCTTTCATGGCATTTCTGGTCATTTGGTCTTTGGTGAAATTCCGGAGAAAGCAGGCGTAAGCAGCACATGATTCAATCGTATCTATTTCCTGTTTCGTATGCCTTTCTTGCGTTTCCTTTTGCTGCGTTATTGTTTACACTGCCTTTTCTAATCGTGCAATATCGCAGGCATGGCTATATTCACAAGGCTAGAGCATGGCTGCTTTACTTGATGCTTTTATACTTAATGAACGCCTTCTTTCTGGTCATACTACCGCTTCCGGCATCGCGTCATAATGCTGCATTAGCCGGGGGAGCGTTGCAGTTGATGCCCTTGCAGTTCGTTCATGACATTATAAGAGAAACATCCATCTCACCCGCCCATCCCTCCAGCTATGTTCATTTGCTGAAGGAGCGCGCTTTTCTGCAAGTCGTTTTTAACGTTGTGATGACCGTGCCTTTCGGTATGTTCTTACGTTATTATTTCCGTGCACGATGGGGATGGTGTCTGATTCTGTCCTTTATCCTCTCCCTCTTCTTTGAGGTGACGCAGCTGACAGGACTGTATGGATTTTTTGACCATGCGTATCGCGTGTTCGATGTGGACGATCTATTGGCTAATACCTTGGGCGGTATGCTAGGCTTTCTATTAGGCGAATGGTTTTCACGCTTCCTGCCCCGCTTGGAACATCTGGACAAGCATGTGGACATGGCAACGAAGCGAGTGTCCTATACCCGACGGGGCGTAGCCTTTTTCGTGGATTCTATCATATGGATCGGGCTGCTCGGCATCATGGAGTCTCTGCATGTTCCTGCTGCTTTCTGGGTTTCCAGTGGGGTCTACTTTATGGTGGTCCCTTACTTAACGAATGGACGAACTCCAGGGAAATGGCTGGTGCGTATTCATCTTATAGGGACAGGACAACGGATTTCCCTGTGGGGGCTCATCAAGCGTTACAGTCTCTTGTATTGGTTGTATTTTGGACTTAATTACGTACTGGGTGGACCCGTGCTGTGGTCTCAAGTCTCTCCATGGGTAAGTGTTCTGATCAGCCTTTTGTTGTTGGTGATGAATGGATGGTTTTTTTTCCATCTGGTCATACGTCTAATCAAGAAAGCCCCGTTATTTTATGAGGAGCTTAGCCATACTTCGCACCAAATTATATGGCCCAAGCATTATCATCATCCTCAGAATGACACCGCTGATTCGGCAGAGACGTCGGGAGAAAATACCGTGACATGATAACCGAAAGACTGACAACGTGATAAGCACCCGCGATCTACGTTGCATCCAAGCAAATAAAAAACAGGCGAAGCAAAGGAATCTCCTTTGTCCGCCTGTTTTTTTATATTGCGTTGCGTATAGATGTTAGTTCGTTTCCCTTATTTCCACTGTGCAATTTGATCAATAGGCAAACGTGTGGAAGGATGACCATCGTTGATACCTTTACCCATGGAAATGAGCATAACAGGGACATAACGATCTTTTTCCAGACCAAAGGCTTCAGCAATTTGATCCTTTTCAAAACCGCCAATAGCGTTAGTATCATAACCATGAGCGCGCGCTACCAGCATAAGCTGCATGGATACCAAACCACCGTCAATCAGGACTGTTTCTTTGTTCACAACTGGATCAAGCGCTGCAAAATGAGCTGCCACTTTTTCCTGTTGCATTTCTTTAATGTCTTTTGGCATATAGCCCAGTTCTACAGCTTCTCCGAAAATTTGTTCGAAATTATCAAAGTTATTCAAATCCCCAAATACAGCGATCACTGCCGAAGATGTTTCTACTTGACGTTGGTTGAAACGGGCCAATGGTGCCAGTGTAGCTTTACCTTCAGGGCTGTCAATGACGAGGAAACGCCAAGGTTGCAGGTTAATGGAAGATGGTGCGCGTGTAGCTTCTGTCAAAATCTCAGTCATTTCCTCACGGCTGATCTTCACGGACGGATCGTATACTTTTACAGAACGGCGTCCCAGGGCGATTTCTTTAAAATCATTCGTTTTTACAGTACTGGATGTATTCGTATTATTCATTCCAATCTCTCCTTGTCCCTCTGTGGGTATAGTAATGTTAAAAAAACGTTGTCAGTCCATATCAGATATGTGACTATTCATCACTTGCAGCATATCAGCTAGTTGGTGCCGTTGGGTCTCGTCGAAGCTCTGTAGCAGCTGAGCTACAAACTGCGAGCGCTCCTGCTTAAAGATGACAATGCGTGCACGCCCATAATCGGTCAAGCTTACCAAGGTAACCCTGTTGTCCTCTGGCTTCGTGCGTCGAGTGACCATTTCTGTCGCTTCCAGTTGTTTCAAGTGGCGTGTTACGGCTGCAGCGTCAATGCCAACCTCTTTTTGCAGCAGAGTTTGACTAATCTCCTCCACTTGATACAATTTGCACAATAACTGCAATCTGGATGCGCTGACTCCTGCACAACGCTCAAACTTGGAGCTAATCTGCTTGTTCAGCAACAACAGCATGTCAAAAATATACTCAGGCTCGGATGGTGTCTGGGTGATATCAATCTCTCCTCCCTTAAGCATATCGCTGGGTTTCATGATCCGACCTTTGATCTATCAATTATTGATCTATCAATTAATATACATCCTCTTTAAAAATAAATCAAGTCCCTGAGAAAAATAAAGTGCTCTTTGTAAATAAAAGCTGAGCGGCTCACACAGAGCCACTCAGCTTTTATTTTCATTAGCTTACTTATTCAATCATCAATCATCATGTAATAGGAGATAAGGGTTGGTATACCGTTAAGTTAAATAATCCCGTGGGACAGCATTGCGTCGGCCACACGCACAAATCCTGCGATATTGGCTCCGACAACCAGATTGCCCGGCACGCCGTATTCCTCAGCCGCCTTCACACTGTTAGCATAGATATTTTTCATAATATCATGCAGCTTGGCATCCACTTCCTCAAAGGTCCATGACAGGCGCATGCTGTTCTGCGACATTTCAAGCGCCGAGACCGCTACTCCGCCTGCATTGGCAGCCTTGGCTGGCCCGAACAGAACTCCATTGCCCAAAAACACTTCAATGGCCTGTAGCGAGGATGGCATATTGGCACCTTCGCCTACAGCTTTTACGCCATTGCTTACCAGCAGCTGGGCTGCTTGCTCGTCAATTTCATTCTGTGTGGCGCATGGCAGTGCGATGTCGCATGGGATCGACCAGATCCCCGAACAGCCTTCTGTATAGATTGCGCCTGGACGCTCTTGAGTATACTCGCTAATCCGCAGACGATTCACTTCTTTCAGCTGCTTTACCAGCTGCAGATCGATACCGTCTGGATCATAGATGTAGCCATTCGAGTCACTACATGCCACGACTGTAGCACCGAGCTGCTGTGCTTTTTCAATCGCATAAATAGATACGTTCCCCGAGCCGGACACGACGACGCGTTTTCCTTCAAAAGACGATCCCTGAGCCTGCAACATCTCGTTTACAAAATATACACAACCGTAGCCAGTCGCTTCTGTACGTGTGAGACTGCCTCCGTAATGAATCCCTTTACCCGTCAGGACGCCACCTTCATGTCCTCCGCGAATCCGCTTGTACTGCCCGAACATGTATCCGATCTCACGTCCGCCTACACCAATATCCCCTGCCGGAACGTCGGCATCTGGACCAATATATTTATACAACTCAGTCATGAAGCTTTGTGTAAAACGCATGACTTCGTTATCTGATTTCCCTTTGGGATCAAAATCCGAGCCGCCTTTACCTCCACCGATGGGAAGACCCGTCAATGCATTTTTGAAAACTTGCTCAAAACCCAAAAATTTGACGATTCCCAGATATACAGACGGATGGAAGCGAAGTCCACCTTTATAAGGCCCTATCGCACTGTTAAACTGTACGCGGAAGCCGCGGTTTACCTGTACAACCCCTGCATCATCCACCCAAGGTACACGGAAGGTAATGACTCGCTCCGGCTCCACTAGCCGTTCCAGAAGCCCCTGCTGCATATACTTAGGATGCTTAGCCAATACCGGAATTAGCGAATCCAATATTTCCTTGACGGCCTGATGGAATTCATTCTCATGAGGATTGCGCGCGATAACCTTCTCAAAAACGGACTGCACATATTCGGCTGCTGCTTGTTGACTCTGCTCTGGACGGATCATGGTCATTATTTAATACACCCCTTTTATAATTAGCCCCTCTGTTAAATGACGGAACGACGTTATTCTGCACCTTCGAGAGTGGAACTTTATGTATTCATAAAATTTAGTTAACTATACATGATTTTTTATAATAATACATCTAATTCGCCTATAAAAAATTTTTGTATCCTTCATCAAATAACTCTATGAACCTCTCATTGCCTGTTAGTTTATTAAAGCTAAATCCCTTGATTCACGGGCTTTTTTCACGGTTTCTAAGGCCCTAACACCTTACTCCACATGGCATTATAATGTGAACAAATTGAAACTAAAACATACAGCACATCTGGAAAATATGGAAATAAAAAAAAGGCTAGCGCACAGGGCGTAGCCTCTTTTCCCATTCTTTTACACATAAAAGGCTTCAAGCTGACGCACAATTTCTGCTTCGTCATGCTCTACCACCTGCTGATGCTGCGATTTCGAGAACAATTGTTCAATTTGCGTCGGGAACTCCTGCTTGATGTCCACCAGACGAATAGCTTCATCAAATTTGGCCGGATGTGCTGTCGCAAAGGTCACACATACTTCGTCCGCGCCATTATACGCCTCATACGCGGCAATACCGCAAGCCGTATGCGGGTCGAGCAAATAATCGTACTCGGCTTTGTATTTTTTGATCAGCTCCAGACACTGCTCATTCGAAGCACCGAGCGCTTCAAAATCCTGCTGTACCCGTTTCAAATCCTCTGCACTGATCACAATCCGTCCCTCGGTTTTGAGGTTATTCATGTATTCAGATACCTTGGCTGTATCTTCTCCAAGGAAGTAATACAGGTATCTTTCGAAATTGCTCGCCACCTGAATGTCCATCGAAGGACTGTATGTGCTTTTGAAGTCACCTGGCTTGTATTCGCCTGTCTTCACGAAGCGCTCCAAAATATTATTTTCATTGGTGGCAATGATCAGCTTATGGATCGGCAAGCCCATTTTTTTCGCAAGAAAGCCAGAAAAGATATTGCCAAAGTTGCCGGATGGCACGCTGATATTAATCTTTTTCGTACCGGCAGACTCCTGCGCCCGGAAATAAGCATAAAAGTAATATACGGTTTGCGCCAAAATGCGCACAAAGTTAATCGAGTTAATTGCCCGCAAATGATGTTTAGCTTTGAAATCCAGATCGGCAAACAGGTCCTTAATCACTTTTTGACAATCGTCAAAGTTCCCTTTTACAGATAGATTCAGCACGTTCTCATCGTCTACCGTCGTCATTTGCAGTTCTTGTACCTTGCTCACTTTTTGATGCGGATGCAAAATACAGATTTTAATGCCTTCCTTGCCACGCACGCCCTGAATCGCTGCCGCCCCGGTATCACCTGAGGTTGCACCCAAAATGTGAATGATCTCATTCTGCTTCTTGGACACGTAGGAATAAAACTCACCCATAAATTGCAGCGCCACATCCTTGAACGCGAACGTAGGTCCGTGGAACAGCTCCAAAATAGACAGAGAATCGTTGATCTTCTTCACTGGCGTAACTTCTGGATGACGGAAGCTCGCATAACTGCGCTCTACCAGCTGCTCCAAATCTTCACGAGGAATCTCATCATTGATATACAGCGCAAAAACTTCCAGCAGCAGCTCTCTGTAGCTCAATGTTGCCCATTGCTCCAGCGTAGCTGCCGACACGGTCGGAATCTGCTCAGGTACCATCAGACCTCCATCGTCAGCTAACCCCATGAGCACGGTATCAATAAATCCCTTGGCTTCTACTCGACCTCTAGTGCTTATATATCTCATATACATCCCCCAATAAAAATTCAATTCGAACCTTTTTTCGAATATATTATTGTCTATAATACCCTGTCGCGGTGCTGTAACCAAGCCTTTTTTTCATATTTTACAGACTTTCTCCTACTTTACCATACCCTGATGCATCAGGCATCTGTAATCGCTAGGCAATCGGAACGTTAGGAACAGGCCGTGAGTCTGAAAAAAAGCAGGCCGCTCCAGTCATTAGGAACCTGAAATCGAGAGTGCAGCCAGCTTGAGCGAAGGCGATGTGCAGCTTCCCGTAAAACGTAAATCGTTGCCAACTTCCTCCACCTGCTGTAGGACGTCAAAGAAGTTGCCCGATACAGTAATCTGATTGACTGCTCTGACCACTTGCCCTTGCTCAATCCAGTAGCCCAGACAAGCTAGCGAAAAATTACCAGACGCCGTATTCGTACCCGCATGCAGCCCCTGCAGCTCTACGATCATCAACCCGCGATCCGTCTTGCGAATCATGTCCTCCAACGTAGACGTGCCTGGTTCCACATACAGATTATGATACGACACACCAATTTTACCGTTATAGCTGCCCTTGGAAGCATTAGAGGTACTTTCCACCCCAGCCTTGCGGGCTGTCTTGCGGTTATGGAAATACGTCCGTAGTTCCCCGTCCTTGATGATCTCGTTACGATGGGTTGCGCAGCCTTCGGCATCAAACGTACTGCCTGCCGGAACGTTCTCCATCAGCGGATCATCAATTAGCGTAATACGCTCGCTTGCTACCTTTTGCCCCAGTTTCCCAGCCAATCGCGAAAAGCCTTTATCCACCGATTCCGCTGAAAATACCGACGTATACGCAGCCAGCAATTGCGCTGCTGCATCATGACGGAAAATGACTGGATAATTATCCGATTGGATCGTGTGCGCACCCAGCTTGGAAACAGCCTCTTTTACGGCTTTATGCGCCACATTCGCGATATCAATTTCCTCCACACTCCGCAGCGAATAATCATGCCAGCCCCCAGTTACCGTCTCGTCGTTGTCTGCTGCAATCACATACACATAAGCGCTTGCCAGACTTTTGCGACGATGGCAGTGCAGTCCTTTTGTATTTACTATCAGGACCTCATTTTCACGAATGCTGACCGAGCAATGCCGAGCCATCACAATCCGTGGATCTGCGGCAAGCGCTGTGCGCTCCATTTCTAGCGCCGCTTCGATCAGAATCTCAGGAGCCGTGTCAGCCAACGCTGCGGCATAGGCAGGCTGCTCAGGGTAGCTCTCAGAGCCTGCGAACAGCTCATCCTGTTCCTTGCTCTCCAATATATCCGCATTGCTGCGTGCTTCATCCAATAAAAAGTCGATCACGTCCGGTTCCAGCTTCTCTGTAGAGGCATAGCCCATTTTCCCGTTAATGACGCCCCGGAAGGAAAGTCCGCCATTTTCAACGATGGTATATTGATCAATTTCTCCCTTCAGTACCTTTACCGAGGTAGAACGTCCATTTACATAGTAGATTTCCATATCCGCGTAGCCGATTTCCCGGCCTTTTGTGAACAACGCTTCCTGAAATTGCTGAATATTCATCGCCTATTCCCCCTTCCGTCCGCCGACGGTCATCTCGGATACGCGAATTGTCGGCTGTCCGCAGTTGACCGGAAGACTTCCGCTGACTGATCCGCACATCCCCTGACCATGATCCAGATTGTTGCCGACCATATCAATATTTTGTAGGGTTTCAATCCCTTTGCCGATCAATGTTGCGCCTTTGACCGGCTCGGCAATTTTGCCGTTGCGAATCATGTACGCCTCTTCGACTGCAAAATTAAACTCGCTCGTCGAGGTGTTTACCGAACCACCGCCCAGCGATTTGGCATAGATCCCGTACTCCGTATTGGCAATGATCTCTTCACGGGTAGACTCACCATTCGCAATAAATGTATTGTTCATACGGGACGCAGGCGCGAATTTATAGGACTGTCTTCGTCCTGACCCTGTCGCAGATACACCCATCTGGCGCGAGCCCATGCGGTCGATCAGATATCCTTTTAAAATGCCGTTCTCAATTAATACGTTGCGCTGTGTCGGCGCTCCTTCATCATCGATATTGAGCGAGCCCCACGCGTTCTGAATCGTTCCATCATCTATAGCCGTGACAAGCGGTGAAGCCACCTGTTGCCCGATCTTATTCGCAAACACTGAGGTTCCATGAGCCACCGCCGTAGATTCCAACCCGTGTCCACATGCTTCGTGAAAAAGAACGCCGCCGAAGCCGTTCTCAATTACGACCGGCAGTCTGCCACTAGGTGCATATCCCGCTTTAACCATCGTGGACGCAATACGAGCGGCGTGTCTGGCATTTTCTTCGATATTCAGATTCTCCAGAAATTCAGTCCCCGCATACGCTCCCGGCCCACGGAAACCGGACTGTCTATGCTCCCCATCAGTCGCAATCGCGCTTATTCTCATGCGTGTATACGTACGGGTATCCTCCACCAGTAGCCCGTTGCTATTGGCGATCAGCACGTTTTGGATTGAGTTACTGATCCCAATGGAAGTCTGCGTGATGGAAGGATCATATTGGCTTGCTGCCTCATGCGCCCGTCTCATCATGTCAATCTTGGCGCGTTTCTGTGAACCGTCAGGAATGATCGCAATTGGATGTTGGTTAGGGATCACATGGGGATGGAGTGTAATCGTGTGTGTACCTGGCGCTCCACCGCCGCGAATGGCCTTGGCGGCCGATTTGGCCAGTCGAATCAGGCTCTGTTCGCTCAAATCACTGGTATAGGCGTACACCGAAAAGTGCTCCTTCATGATCCGAATGCCAATCCCAAAATCCCGGCCTGATAATGCCGTATCCACGACTCCCCCGGTCATGCCCAGTTGTCCATTGGTGCGGTCCTCGACGAACACCTCTGCAAAATCCCCGCCCGTCTCCAGCGCGGCTTGCAGCATATCCTGAATCTGTGTTGGATGTATCATCACGTTCCTCCTCGTTTTTGCCATGTTTCTTATTGTACGGTTATTCGTTCAAGATAATATGCGGGTTCATATTTATTTCCCATAACTTTACTATACATGATGTTGGGAGTGGGTGTAACTATCTGGGTGGCAAGTGGTTTGGAGGAGGTGAAGATTTATGCGCGGGGATGGAGGGATTGAAATGAGAAAACCCGATTAGACCGTGAAGGGTCATGTCGGGTTATTGAGAAAATTGATTACTGGTTGGGTTGAGCAAGTACGTGCATATGAGGCCGCTACGTAGACGGATCATTCTTCCGGTCGCTGTTGCCCCCAGATTTTTTTGATTATAGTTTAACGGTAAAAATCCGGGTTCAAAGGCGAACACTCCGCTTCTTCAGAACGATTCCGTCCCCTCCGCTGCTAAGCTTGGGTTTGCTTTATTTTGTTCGCCAAAATACTTTTTTTCAAACGAACTTTAAACAATTCCCTGCGAAGGTCCAGTTCCATGATATGAAGATGGTCGGCCGCTTCTTTGACGGTTTCCATGTGAAGTACGCTTGCCTTTTGAGAAATAATAGCCAGCGCATCCCAAATGAGCTTTGTGCATGTTTTAAGTCTCTCTATGTGTTCGTCTTCTTGCTGCACCAAGTTCTCGTATTCTTCAGCAGTATTTTCAGATGAGTTTGTATGTTCCATGCTCTTTAGTATCTTAGGTTGGGTATCCAAGTTACCATCTCCTTTTTATTCAAAGTGTAGCAAAGGATGATAACGGATGTGGTACGTGGATACGTAGCAATGAGAGAATAATAGATAAGATTATTAGAACAATTTAGTATGCAAGATAAAATAAGACTCTTTGACATTCCAAGATAAGGATTATTTCAAACTTAGAAGCTATAAAAGTACAACTAAATGAATAAATATTATTTCAATACCTTAAACCTCGCACTGTTCTTCAGTCTGTCGCTACATTATATTTTCAATTACATAAGTATCATTTCTATTCAAAATCATTAGTCCCGTAAAATAAATTATTTGATCTTTCTCGCCAAATGGCTGTACCTTAAAAGAAATACCTTCTTCACAAAATAAGCTTCACTTATAATAATTGAAAAAAGAGCTGTCGAAACAGCTCATGATACTTCATAATCACACGCTTTATGTTACTTTTTTTGAAATGGGGATCCATATTTCACTTTTGAAAGTCGGTGAGGTTATATCTTTACTCTCATTCCATAGGATTTCCGGGCCTTCTATTTGTTCATAGTTTGAGGATGGGAACCATTCGGAATAAATACGTCCCCACACATCTTGTAGCGCATCAGGAAATGATCCGATTGCTTCGAATACTGCCCACGTTGAGGCAGCAACTTTAAGTTGTGTTAGGTTATCCGGACACTCCTTTGTTGTTGCAACGCCAATATAGTGATCAAGCTCCCCTTTTTCCTCCATTCTACCTTCAGAAAAGTTCGTGGACGCACTAAGCAACCCCATAGGCTCGACATTAGAAATTCTTTTAAGATTATTGATCGTTTCACCATCTAAACTTTCCCACATCGCAGCAATCTCTGGATTGACTCCGTTGAAAATAATGGGAACTCTTTTTTGGATACCAACGATGCAAAATGCCCCTTTTTCTTCAATTCGATAGTTCATTTCACTTCCCCCTTTAATTGATAACTGGAAGGTCATTCGTGGATAAGCTTTAAGTGAACGGCCATTAATTCTGGCTTCAGACGGCGTTAATCCATGTAAATTTTGAAAAGCTCTTGTAAAAGAATCTGGTGAATTGTACCCGTATTTAATCGCGATATCAATAACCTTTACATTGCTATCTTTAAGCTCAAATGCTGCAAGAGTGAGGCGTCTGCGGCGGATGTATTCTGATAACGTAACACCTGCAAGAAAAGAAAACATCTTTTTAAAATGAAATTCAGAGCAGTAAGCCAACCTTGCTACCTCTTTAAAGTCAATTTCGTTAGTCAGGTTTTCTTCAATATACTTGATTGCTTCATTCATGCTCTTAAGCAAATCCACTATATGACCTCCTTCATCAATAGAATAACAGTAGTTGAATGTATCCATCCGACAATTCCTGCACAATTATGTAGGGTCTCTTCTTCTTCATAAGTTTAGTACACAAACTTATATAACATAACTAATTAAGTGAGAATATCTTTAATAATCAATGCCCTTTCAATAAAAGATCCACCTCACCGTATTTATTGTAATTAATATATGTTCCATCAATAAAGATTTTCATTATTCGGTATAACCAATGGGTTATTCTGTAAACTAAATCTCTCTTTCAACCGATAAATACATATGCTGGGTTGTTACTTAAATATCACCTCTCGTTCCTTTATAACGTACAAACCTTGTAATACATATCTATCTTGACTGACAGATACACCCATCTGCTGGCTTCTATAATCAGAAGCAATTGCAAAATGACGTGCTTCACTTGGAAATACCCATCACATATAGAAAGGAGTTATGAACTCACTTGAGCGTATTATTAGATGGGATTGGATATGAAAGCCTACGCTTTTATGGTCCCTTTCAGCCACTACACATTGAACAACTTCAAATAACACGCGCCATTAACGATCATGCCTATTTACATATCAGTGGGTTACTCTCCGAAGAACAAGGAGCTGCATGCATCAGACAGGATATGGAGCAAGAGCCAATTGTGATTCGTCCGTTGAATGATCAGGGACAATCGCTGAGAAGATTATTCCATGGGATTGTTACGTGTATGTCCGTACACTGTGTGCGAGGCGTGTATACATTTGAACTGGAAGCAGCTTCCCATTCGTACCAGATGGATATTAAGCGTAAAAGGCGCTCCTATCAAGATATTCACCGCATCTATGATGATCTGGTCACAGCACTGGTTCGAAAATATAAGTACGGAGATGCCATTGATACGGTAAGCAATTATGCCAAACTAGAGACATTTGTTTTACAATATGATGAGACCGATTGGGCGTTTTTAAAACGCCTCGCTTCTCGCTTTGGTTCCGTACTTGTGCCAGAGGTAACCGCAGCCTCGCCCAAGGTTTTCTTCGGGATGCCAGAAGGCAAGCAGCATAAGGTAGAGCGGGATGTATTTTATCGAGTACGGAAAACGTTTCATGAGTTGGATGCGGAAAAGCCCGGAGAACGTGCTGGCTCGTATGTCACCTATATGATCGAAAGCCTGCAATTTTATGCACTAGGCGACCTCATCACGTTACCCATTGGACAAGGCAAAGAACTGGTAGTGGTTCGAGCCGTGACCACACTAACAGATGGCTTGCTGCGCACCCGTTACGATCTTCAAGCCGAACAGGATATCCGCTATGCTCGGTATGAAAACGATCAGGCCACCGGGATTTCGCTGACAGGAACGGTGCTGAAGGTACAACAGGATTTCGTACAGCTTCAACTGGACATCGACCCGAAGCAAGATCCTGCCAAAGCCTGCTGGTTTCCGGTAGCCACCCGTTATGTCGCCGAAGAACATAGTGGCTGGTACGATATGCCTGAAATCGGGGAACAGGTGGAATTGTATCTGCCTACCCACCGCGAACAAGATGCCTATGTAACGGATTCACTGCGACAACAACGCCACACCAATGGACAGCCGAATGTGAAGGTATGGCAACATGTACAAGGTAGCGGCGTAGAAATGTCTGAGCATGAGCTGACCCTATCCACCTCCGGTGAATTTTCCATTACACTGCATGAAAGTAGCGGCATTACCATCGACAGTCCGGAGAATGTGCAGATTCAGGGTGGTCATGTGAAGCTGGGTGCAGGCGAGGAACTATCACTCGAAGCTGGCACGGCGCTATACTTAAAAGGTGGAGCCAGCAGCATGGTACTGGATGGTGAGACGGATACCAAAGCTCCAGTGATTTATCAGGAAGGTACGGTGAAAGCTCCTGTTTTCGTGGCTGACCTCCCTCCTGTTCCAGAACCGCCATTGATGAGCATCAAAGCGTACGAGGCGGCGCAAGTTCCATCAGCAGCTAAGACATCATCAAGCAGCACTCCTACCGCCAAAGTAACAAGTCCGGCTGCACTTCAACAGGCCAACTCTTTGTTGGGTACGGTGTCCAAGCTATTAGGCTCCATTCCAGTGATGGGAAAAGTGGCTGGTGTTGTTGCGGGAGCTTTAGGTGGGCCTGCGACGGGTCTCATTCTGAAAGCAACCGCAATGATCCCCGTTCGGAGCAAAGGAACAAGTCACGCTGGAGGTAGTGCTCCTAAAGGTGGTTTGCATCCACTGAAGCATCTGGCTAGTTTAGCACTCCAAGGGCTAATAAGCCAATACGAGCATGAGCGGGCTAAGGAAGCCTACTATAGCAAGTGGATTTTAGGGAAAGTATTTACGAGTGCACGTCATATAGCGCATTCTGGTGGCCCATTAGAACTGGTTCAAAACCTGCTGAAAGAGTCAAATGCCATAGCTCAAGCGTATCAGCAAGTTCCTAAAAACATTCAGAAGAAATGGCTCCGAGATTATGAGGAAAAACAACGCCTTCAAGCAGCACAAACGCAGAAACATGAGAATCCAAAACTGGCATTATGGAGAGAAAGAAAAACTAGTGAATATACTTCATATTGGAATCAAACTAATTATTTTACAGCCAACTGGTGGCAGGATGAAAATAAGCTAAAACAAGCAGAGCAAGCACTGCGTACTGAAATTACAATGCAGCGCAAACTATCACTGTATGATATTAAAGATCCTAATAAATTGGCCGCCATCCAGCGTATCGTCAATGCAAAAAGAACACACGTATGGGATGAAGGAACTCTCAATGCCATTGAAGATGGTTTGGTAGCGATGGGTGTGGACTCTACAAATGCTATTGAGTTGGACAAAGAGAAAATGGATGCACTCATTACTCGATACAATCAAGGCTTTATTGGACAAAAATCTGGAGATTACATGGAAAGGACAGGCTTAAGCGATTTAGTCGAAGAAACGACTTATGGGATTGTAGCAGCCCGTATCGGTATGGGGAGTGCGGGAAGTTCTCCTGCTAGGTCCAGCCAGCCACCTATTGCAGAGAATCCGCCTGCAAAACCCAATCCAAAAGGTGGTCCAGGTGTAAACAGGCCCATTGATGAGTTCAATGATTCGGCGATTTATAATGGGGCAAATTCAAGTAGACCTAAGGAGTCACCTAAACTACCAAATTCGAGCAAGCCCGCTGAGGGAACGTCAAAAACCGGGACTTCTAATAATGGGCAATACTCAGGGAAATTGGTAAAGGTTCCTAAAGAGGATGAAGCAGCTGATATGTTGGCAGAAAAACTAGGTGGAGAATCCAGAGTTAAATTTAGTAATGACCCTAAGGGACGTGAGTTTGATACGGTAAGCGACCAGTACATTGCTCAAACCAAACCACCGTTGAACAGTTTAGATAAGCAATTTAGAAAACAAGCGAAGGCTACGATCGAAGCCGCAATTGAAACGAACAGAAAAGCATATTTTCACTTTGAAGGTAAGCCTGATGACAGAGTGCTAAGACAACTTAAAGAATATGCCGAAAGATATGGTGTAGAAATAATTATTGATACTAAGCCCCTAATACCATGAGAGGATGAGTAGAAATGTTTGAGTATCACGGGTGGGTAACCATCAGAGAAAGTTCCTCATTTGAAGATGATGATGAAAAATTATCGTTAATTATTCAAGATATACAAAACTTTTTGAATGAATTGGATTGGTCTTCTGGTGTTCTGGATTTAAGAGCTGTAAATGGAGATTATCAACTCTGGATAGCAGGTCTTAACAATCATAAACCTACTGCTAAACATAATCCAATAGAAGTATTAAAAAAGGTAGGGGAGTTTGCCCCAGGTTCATATGGAGTTTTATATATAAGGGATAGCGATGATATGAAGTTATTTAATGAATTTAGGGTTCATGCGTTAATTCGAGGTGAACTGACTGAACACACGGACCCCTTCTTGTCTCCATTCATACCTAAAGTAGAAGATGACTATGAGGATTGAAATGTTTTAAAACAGAACGACAGATTTCCCCCAGACAGTAAAACTAATCACTATAGCCAACAAACGCAACATAAAAAACGAAAAATTGATAAAATCTCAAAGGCTTATTCCAACTTGATCCAGTAGTAGGAATAAGCTTTTGTAATTTCGAATGATAAAAGCAAAAAACCGCTCAATGGGTGGGTTTCAGTATAGAAACGTGAGGAGTTTTCCCCTTTTCCAAACTTTTTTGCTATGCATTAATTACTATTACTCCTCAAGCCTTACGAACCAAGATTTGAAGAGTAATTGGTTTGTTACTCATTCCAAGCAATCAAGCATTATTTCTTAATGTCAACATGTAATATTCCATTGATCGTAGTTGTATTTACTATAACTCCCAGAACTTCCGAAACAAATCTAAGAGGAACCATAACCCGATTTGGATATTCCGGCATAAGCGGAGCATTCCGCATTATCTTTTCTTCACCGTTCACGTATGCAACTTTGCTACCCAAGGTTAATCGTATAATTGTACCATTCTTCGATTTAATTGTAACTTCTTGTGTAGGTCTGTTCCATGTGACAGACTCTCCCAAGTCCTCAGATATAATTTAATAGGGGCATATACGGTGTTTGTGGATTTCTCTCTAAGTGGATGTTAATGAGCTGTTATCTACAAAAACTTCAATATTATAACTAAATTTAGATCCCGCATGCGCGCTCTCAACTGAGACAGAAGAAACGAGAACAAAGATAACAGCTAAGGGCAAAATTATATGTTTAACATGGTTTATTACCTCTTCTCTATTTATCAACTAGCCCTCATTGAGGAGCTAAAACACCGATGCACCCTTATTCAATATTACTAACAGCGCTCAACATGCCTTATGTGGTGATAATGATACCTTATTTTCCGCCAACTATTCGGCATCCGAATTTCTATTACACCATTTCAGCAGGTACTGGACGGAAATTCACAAACGGCGATAAGTCTGTGTTCTATCATCCAGAAGCAGGGATGCATGAAGGGTCAGACATTGGATTATCAAGTGGTCAGACAGGCAAAGTCAAGGTAAGGGGATCTGATTATAAACCATTACCCGGCGGTAAGGCTACATTATTCAAAAATAAAAGGGGGTTGTTGTGTGTGGAGAAAATATCCATAGAAAAACTCATGGAGCTATACGTAAATACGATTGATAAGTGTGGAACATATCTGCTAAGCGAGGATGATATGGTAATTGGGTACAATACCTTTGAAGAGTTTGATACAGGGGTAATTTCATTTTTACACGCTGATATCTTACAAAAACTTAATCATGCAGGACTAATTAGTGATGAGATGGTGTATAAAGTTCTATTTTAAGAAACTTAGTTCTAGAATTACAGCAAGGCGATAATTGGAATGTTAATGCAGTTAGAAATTCACCTGATTGGAGGAATGTACTTGAACTAGCTGATGAAATCAAGGGTTGCTTGGGCGGCTGCTTAAAAAGCCCTACCCAGTACCGAATGATTCCATCATTCAACCAATAACACATACAACCCATGTAATATCCGTATAAAGATTTCTACATTTTGATTGTATACACATCAAATGCTTTAATTTCATAACCTAAATAATGCTTTTCAGTTATATTGAACAGGGTGACTAGAGGCCGATAATATTATTATGGAATGAATAAAGGTATACAAGTGGAGATGAAAAGAACGCAAGATTATTGGGAAGCAAAGACAAAGCAGGATTACTGCCAAAAGATTCTCTTAATGAGTATGCAGTGGGAAATTGCGCAGAAGTAGATGCAGTGAATCAAGCACTGAATCAAAAGGCTAATGTGAATGATATATATACTATTAAAACAACTCCACACGAATTTGGAGCAGCAAAAATAGCTTGCGAAAACTGCACATTTACTTTTAAAGGAAATAGTGCTGACGCACTAACCGGATGGTATAAAGGAGACTAACGATTTTGAACATGGAAAAATTTAGGCATATTTCAATGAGAGGTAGAGTTGCATATGGTATTAGCTGCTTTGAGAACGCTATTATAGCCTTGAAATATGACATTAATGATTGGAAGATCGTTTTGAATTATTTATGGGAATTTACTAATATACAATACTTGGATGATTGGAATGATATAGTCGTCGAATTAATTCCTGAGAATTTAACAGAATTCAAAACATACGAGGAGGAAGAGTTTGAGAAGCTGAGTAAAGATGAATTCATATATTTGTATAACTTATATCAAAATATTGATGGATCAGTCGATGCCTTAGTGCGAGGTATTTATGACCTTGGTATCAGTCATACGTACACTTTGATCGAAGGATACGGCGAAAGCAGTTTGAAATCTTTGGAGAGAGTTATAAAGCTCATGATAGATTACAATTTTCCATTGCCAAGTATCGACCCATTTCTAAAATTTTCTATAGAAGAAAATAGAGGATGGGGTGACAAGTTTGATGGTACAAAATTCTCTAAAATCCTTTAACATAAAGAATGATTAGTTTAAGTGTACCTAAACATTATAATTTTAAAAGCTTATTCCAACTTAAATCTATGAGTAGGGATAAGCTTTTTTCTAAAGATCTGGATGATTTATATACACACAGTTAGCCCTATAGCAGATTCTACAAAAATATTGTCGTGATCACAATCACGGTTTAGACTGTAAATTTAAGTTAAAATACAAACAATTTTAAATTTATTTCATCTAAAATCAAAGGCACTATGATGGATCACAAAGAAAAAACAAGGAAGTGTACAAAGATGAAAAGAACAGATTTACCTCTTGTCTATTCTTGTTCTGGATGTTCCTCCGCAGCACAAACCGCTAACATGATCGCTATACAAATGGATCGAGAAAAAGTCGCTGAAATGTCCTGCATTGCTGGTGTTGGTGGTGATGTCAAACCACTTGTCAGAACAGCAAAATCGGGACGTGACATTATTGCAATTGACGGCTGTCCCTTGTCCTGTTGCAAGAGTTGCTTAGCAAGGCATGAAGTTCAAGCCAAACACCATTTCCTGCTGTCTGACTTTGACGTACCCAAGATAATAGGAGAAGATCCTAACCCCGATCATTATAGGAATGCTTATACACAAATCTTAGAACAAATTGGACAATAATTCTTAATCAAAATGAAGGTGTGTATCGAAGGATGGCTTACCTTTTTTTTAATTCCTTCAAGGTATTGGAACATCATACAGTAAAAGTATATCTGGCTCTTATTATGTAACAATATCGTAAATTAGTTTTTACTGGTGGCTCCTAACACTTCTTTAAGGGCCACCAGAATTTCTATTACATCATTTCAGCAAACTGTCACTTTTAATAATTTCACCAAAAAAATGATTGCATTTATTCTCCACTAAAGCTTTTCGCCCATTCAGCAACCCTACGACTGCTTTCTTCTTCTGACAAATCCTCGATCCTGGTCATAATAGACCATCTCACTCCACAAGGATCCAATATACTTCCGAATCGATCACCTGAAACAAAGTTTGCAACTGGTTCCCTTACTTTCGCTCCTCTTGCTACCGCATTTTCAATGACCTGATCAACATTCATAACGTAAATTCCTAAAGAATAACACGCATTGTCTTCATCTGGCGGCAAGACCAATTTATATGCCGGATTCACTGCTCCCAGCTGCAAAAAACCATTTCCAAAATCTAATTCAGCATGAACAATTATTCTATTGCCATTCTCATCAGGATATTCAGTAATATCCTTAACCCTTGCATTGAAAACCGTTGTATAGAACTCTATTGCTTCCGAAGGATCCTTCACTGTAATAAAAGGGGTAATAGATGTAAAGCCGTTGGGTGTTCCCTTCTTTGTATATTTACCTGACACTCCCACATATTCTCTGCTTTCAGTCATTTATACTCCTCCTTTAAATGATCGTAACAGTTCTATTTTGTGCTTATACCTTTATTGGATTGAATTCATCAACTCATAGTAATATTTGGATGCGCGAGTCTTATTTAGACTATACCAGGCTTCTAATGTTTTAGAAGAAAACACACCCAGAGCTTTCAAGACGTGTACGGAAAATTCCAACGGAGCTGTTCCAGATGCAGTGATCAGTTTTCCATCCGTTACAGCAGACTCCACTTTGTAATAATTTTCGCCCGTGTAGGTGGGACAGGTCATTTTGAGATATTCCAGGTCATTGCTTGTATGCCAACGTGAATTCAGCAATCCTGCCTGGGCAAGTCCCATGGTAGCACCACAAATCGCTGCAACCCATATCCCTTCCTCTAAACACCTTTCAGCAATTTTTAAGATCGGTTGATGAATGGTTTCTGTCCATGTATTTCCACCGGGTAAAATCAATATATCCGTACTCTCAATGCTGCACTCATCCAGTTTAATATCAGGCAGGATTTTCAATCCGCCCATTGTAGTTACAGGAGTCTTTTCCATTCCCACGGTAACTATTTTGGATGGAAACAGCCCCTTTTTATAATATCTTCCCGAGTTCAGTTCGGCAGTTAAGTAACCGATCTCCCAGTCTGCCATGGTGTCAAACACATACAGATATACCGTACTATTCATTCACAGGTTCTCCTTATTTTATAATTTATCAAGTGATACCAGCCCTCGGTAATCCATGATTATCCTCATTATAAAAAAGCTTCACTGACATCCGCTGTCAGTGAAGCTTTTAACGTTGATAATATTCCATTAACTCCGACGCAACAGCAACAAGTTTTTTCTTCAAACTCTGTGGTTCGATGACTTGAATGGATTTCCCATAGGGTAGGAGTAAATAAGGGACATATGTATGAAGTGATTTTTCCTCAAGCAAAAAGATGGCTTGATTGGATGTCCGCTCTTTCAGATGATGCCCCAAAAACCAATGCAGACATAAGTCATCCAATGCCTCTGGCCTGCCTTCGATCATTAAAGAAATTAAACCGTCCTTGCCTACTAAATCAGGCAACAGATTTTGCATAAAAAATTCACGGGCCGAAAAAGCTTCGGAACGCTTAAATAGGATTGGAGTACGCTTGATTTGTAGAATCCGATCTGCCCGAAAGCTACGGATCTCATTTCTTAGGTGACAAAATGCAACAGTGTACCATTTGTTGTTCCAGTAAACCATTCCATAGGGGTCTATCACCCTATTCTTGGGTTGTTCTTCATGGCTTGTGCGATAATCCATTTCTACAGAGAATTCGTTGGCTACAGCTTGCTCCAATTCCGCCAATATCGGCTGAAGAGAAGGTTCTCCCATGCGGTTTATCACTTCAAATCCGGCTAAATGACGGCTAAGTATACTTTCCTGCTCTTGATTCGAATACATTTTCAATTTTGACGTCGCACTGCTTAACGCCTCACTCAAAGGGTATCCAGCCTCTTTTGCAAAAACAGCAGCATGAAGGAGTGCCTTTTTCTCCTCCATATCAAATAGTAAAGGTGCTCTAATAAAATTATTCAGCAAGCTATACCCGCCATTATGACCCGTGTCGGATATTATCGGCACTCCACTGGCACATAGTGCATCAATATACCGATAAACTGTCCTTATATTTATTTCTAACTTTTCGGATATTTGTTTTGCAGTCATTTTTACGCCCGAATTCAACATCCATAGAATGGCCAGCATATTATCGTTTTTTGGCATAACCTGAACCCTCCTCTCTCATTAAAGCACAACTTTTATAAATATCTTTGTATACTCCTTCTTACCACCTATTATATGCTTTTTTCCAGCTTATACTTCCCTCTCATATCTTCTAATTCCAGATTTACACATAGTAAATACCACATCTAATGGGCCATTCTGTAAACTAACTCTCTCTTTTAACCGATAAATACATATGCTGGATTTATCATTAACAACATATCTAGCTGAGAATCTCATAATAACATTTACCAAAAACAACTATAGAAGGAGACATCTATGGAAAACACCGTGACGTACGGTCATATCGAAATCATGCCTTATGAATTTGTCCGCCTTCATGAACTTAAAATCCTAAAAACAGTCAATGATCATGCCCGAATGATCTGTACAGGTATCATCTCGGAGAAAAAGCGCGAGCTATATGTGCGTGCTTCGGATGAGGAAACCCAGGTCAAAGCTTTTGTTACAGACAAAAATGGCAATCGACAGCCCCTTTTTCGAGGCATTGCCTTGGATGTAGAGGAAAAAGTCGTTCACGGGGTCCATTACCTAACCGTCGAAGCCATATCTCATACCTACGAGTTAGATATTAAGCGCCATCAGCGCTCTTTCCAGAATCCTAAGCTTACCTATACGGGTCTAATCGAAAGTATTGTATCGGACTATTCCAAAGCCGAAGCCATGGATGTTGTGTCCCATAAGAAGCCCATCGGCACCTTTATTATGCAATATGATGAGACCGATTGGCAGTTTCTGAAACGGATGGCCTCCCACTTCTACTCTCCGCTCATTCCTGCGGTGGGCTATGGGGTTCCCAAGTTTTATTTTGGCCTGCCTATGGGACTCAGCAAAGGAGAAATACAATCTACCAATTATAAAGTCACCAAACGGGTTGCGGATTTTCAAACCGCCTCAGAGAACCATATCCCCGGTGTGCGTGATGCGGATTTTATCCAGTATGAAGTTGAAACGGAAAAGTTGCTTGAGCCTGGCTATGAAGTAACCTTTCAAGGTCATAAGTTGATCGTAGCTGAGGTGCTAACGGAGATGAAAGACGGGGTGCTGACCCATACCGCCAAGCTGTCACCACGAAGCGGCTTACGTCCAATTAAAGACTACAATCGCTCCATTATCGGCGCTTCCATTCATGGCAAGGTACTGAGCGTTCGTCGGGACAAAGTACGCGCCCAGCTCGATATGGACGATCAGCAAGACCCGAACACGGATTACTGGTTTCCCTACTCTACCATTTATGCATCTGCGGATAACACGGGCTGGTATTGTATGCCTGAGGACGGGGATAGCATCCGTATCTATTTCCCCAGTTATAAGGAAGAAGAAGGATACGCGATCAGCTCAGTTAAAAGAGAACCGCAGCCTTCCACGGGAAAATCTTCTGCGACTTCTGGACATGCCACAGCTTCTACTTCGTCTGCCGGATCAAAATCTTCTTCAGCCTTGTCCGCAGCAGCTCCTGCGCCAGATCGAATGGCTGACCCTGCCATTAAGACGCTGCGAACCAAATACGGCAAAGAAATCATGCTCGCTCCGGATCAAATCGTTATTTCCGGGAATGGCATGTCTATTGTCATTAACGATAAAACAGGCATTGATATTGTAAGCGGAAAAAATGTGAGCATTAGTGCGGCTTCGGATATTGTTATGAGTTCCGGTAACATCCAGCTTTCCGCCGGAAAAATTGAGCTGTCTGGTAAAGGCAACACGATTACGCTGGATGACAAAACCACCTTCTCCGGCACGGAAATTAAGATGAACTAACGGAAGGTGAGAACTAGCAGATGGATAAACAAGCGGCGTTACACCATTTTAAAGAGCATCATTTTACACCTTTGCTGGACATTCAGTTGGACATGCTGGAAGCCAAGTTTCAGCGCTGCCAAGCTCAACTGATCTTCGACTTCAAAGAATCGTTCAGGGATTTGTGTATACACATTTTGAGCATGCAGCAACAAGGTCAAAAACAACCCATTGGATATATTCACTACTCGTTCTTGCGCACTCAGATGCTGGAGCAATCCTACCTGTATATGGTCGAGGCTTACTCTGCTGAATGGTACGAAGATGATTCCGATTGCAAGTTAACCTATGACGCATCATGGGCTTACGCAGCAATGAATACCATGTTGGAAACCTTGGAGCAGGAACGAAAAATATATATGGGGACGATCACTTCAGTGGACGTTGAACGACTGATGTTGGAATCCGCTCCTTTTTTTCACCAGTTTGTGAACTCCCTCCTGCGCTTAGGGATGGCAGAAGTGGTTCAAATGCCTGAGTATCTCGCCATTTATAAAGCTGATCGTTTAGCTATCCGAACGGGCGAGTACAAGGATATCAGCGAGAATCTATATGTCGAAGATCAGGAAGCACTTCTTGCAGATCATGTGAGAGAGCAATTGATACATTCCAGTGAAGAAGAACCCTATGTTTACGAAAACCTAAAGAGGCTCTCTCTTCCCCTCCTTCACCTAATGCAAAAGGATTTGCGCTATAACGATTTTAGCCACAGTGACTTACGGGAAAGCCAGTTTCACAGCTGCATATTGATCGGAAGCATCTGGCAACGAGCGAATCTGGAAGGAGGCAGCTTTGGGGGATGTCTACTGACCGATACGGATTTTAGATATAGCGATTTGAGAGGTGCTAACTTCAATAGTGCCAGCGGACAGCCGTATCGGGAACATGGAGTTCGGGTGCCGGGGCTATGTGGGCTTCATTTCGAACACGCCAACCTGGATGGGGCCGATTTTACAGATGTACATTCGTTTGAACATGCATATTTTGAGGGGGCTTCGATGCAAGGAACTCTTGTCCCACGAAAGTACCAACAGTATTGGAAATTAAGCGAAGCACAGCGTCAATCTATTGTGTGGACGGAATAAGGAGGAATGTGTATGCGCCATTATTATGTGCTGGTCGATGATCATCGTATTTCCCGAAACATTAAACCGATGAATTTAGACCTTTTTAAAACGCCATTTGTTGGCATGCCTCCGGCTCAGGTTTTAGATGTTCATGCGACAGAAGATGCCGAGTACACGGACTGGCTACCGTTTTCACCCTCACAACCGCTATTTTCCGATCCTATGAAACGGATTCTAGAACTATACAATACCCAAGCTCGTTTTAAGCAGTTGTATATCGTGAACCGGGAACCCAGCCGTCAGGAGCTATATTGGATTCCATCTGTTACCTCCGTGGATGGTATTTCGGAACAGACTGAATTTTATCCGCATGATCAAACCCTGAAACGCCTTGTGCTGGATAGTCAAAAGGTGAATGGACACCATTTTTTCAGACTCTCCAACGTGAGGGAACCTTATTTCATCATTAGCTTAGAGGCTGCTGAAAGTTTGCTGCGACGGAGTTTGAGTGGTTTTCGGCTACAAAAGCTAGAACTCTTATAAGGAGGTTCAACCTTGACGGAGCATTGGGATGAATTTTTTTTGAAACTGCATCATCAACAAACGTTGAAAGAGCAACTAAGTACA
Source organism: Paenibacillus sp. FSL H8-0168 (assembly GCF_038592955.1). Taxonomy (NCBI): domain Bacteria; kingdom Bacillati; phylum Bacillota; class Bacilli; order Caryophanales; family Paenibacillaceae; genus Paenibacillus; species Paenibacillus sp. FSL H8-0168. The sequence goes on from NZ_CP151948.1 coordinate 4,162,409, forward strand.
GCGGAAAACGATGAAAGCTGGATGATGATATCTATTGAAGCGGCGATGGAGGGAATTTTGAAAGGCTCACTAACCCTACCGAATGAACAGGAAATTCGATTTCAAACCCTTTCTGTCTTTGAAAATCAACACACCATTTCCCTGCCTGACTCTCTTATTCCAGAAGTTCGGGCTGGACAGACGGTAGATCCGTCGAAAAGCTTCGTTGTTCAGGACAAGCTGGGTGGAATCCTGTTAGGTCTGCACCAAAGCAGGCAAGAACTGAACCCCACGCAAATAGAAATCTATCAACAGCAGATGATTGAGCAAACGAGTCGCGCACAACCAAGTATGAAGCTCGTGGATGAAAAGGCTCTTTCTATTCATGATACCGTCATTGGTTGTTATGAAGCTATTTTTCTAGTTTCCCCCTCTCCCTATTATCAGATTGTCTTTGTGCGTTCCTGGCATGGCAAGGCTGTGATCGGAAGTTGCCAATTTAAGCTGGAGGATGCTCCCCTCTGGGTTCCCTTAACCTATGCCATGCTGCACACCGCAACATGGTCGGAGCTTTCTTGATTCTATACCTTTTATTCAAGGAGGTACTTGTATGTTTTTACCTTTACTTATTAAAGCTCTGGCTCAAGGTGCACTCAGCGGAGAACATTCTTATGTGGTGAGAGGAGCCAAGTTACAGTGCAGTCAAGGAACAGACCCTGGTGTGCTCAATATGATGTACAGCCACGGTGTTTTCATTAAAGATAAACCCGTTCTGAACGTGGACGATGCCATTTGTGGAGCCAATATTAGCAAAATCAATGCTTTTGGATTGTGTAAATTGAAGCAGGGTCTTCCCTGTGAACCGGAGATTGCGTTTGGGTCCAAGTGGACAGGCGGTAAGGAAGACGTATTGATTGAGGGGGCACCTGCCCTACTCAACAATTCTACCTTAATGTGTAGCTGTCAAGGTGTACAAGAGGCGATATCCTCCTTTTTTGGTGCAGACAGCACGGGATCGGGTGGTGGAGGCATTATCTCCATTACAGATGACGGACAAGATGGCTGATTTTAACAGGCAAGGAGATTAAGGATGAACATCGTAGCGAAAGACCGCTTTACCTATCAGCACTTACATGTTACCTGGCCCTATGGCAAGCTGCGTCTTCGTAATGTCCATATGAGTCACGAGCTCGGAGAACATGCTAGACTGGTGATCACGGGTAGTCTAGAAGCCGATCAAGCACACACAATCATTACCAAAGCAAGCAGCGACGACAAAGTCGAACTCTGGTATTCCGATGCCAAAGATCAAAAGCATCCCTTATTTATGGGACAACTGTACTGCGTAGATGTGGAGCACAGACATCAGGAGATTGTGGTAACTCTCGACGTCATTTCTCATAGTTTTAAACTAGATACGCAGCTCAAAAACCGCTCCTTTCAACACATCAATCAAAAGTATGCGGAGATTGTAGATGCGGTGCTGGCCGATTACAAAGGCTCGGATAAGATTGATGAAGCGTTTGAGAAAAAAGAAACAGGCCAATTCATCATGCAATATCAGGAGACAGATTGGATTTTTTTAAAACGGCTGGCTTCGCATGTGGGAGCCCTTCTCGTCCCTAATATCGTTTCACACCATGCTCAAATTTGGATCGGTATTCCGCAGGCCAGACAGCATATTCATTTGAAAGAGGTTCCTTTTACGCTTCAACGCAAGATTGCTCCCTATCTGGATCAAGAGGCGAATGGCTGGAGATCTGCCAGCATCGGAGATTACACCCGGTATACCTTTGAGTGGGATCAAATGCTGCAATTGGGAGATGAAGTCGAACGCAATCACGAAACCTACGTCATCACCAAACGTGAAGGACAGTTGATTCGCGGTTTGGTTACTTGGTCGTATGAATGCGCCCTGTTGGCGGGCTTGAAGGTCCCTAAAATATATAATCGAACGATCATTGGCGCCGCTATTGAGGGGAAAATATTAGAGGTCAGCCGGAATCAGGTTCGATTGCATCTGGATATAGACGATCAGCAGAATCCCAAGGATGCCCAATGGTTCCCCTATTCTGCTGAAGGTAATCAGGTTTGGTATCTGATGCCGGAAAAAGGTGCGCAGGTGAAGCTGTATTTTCCAAGTGCTGACGAAGACGATGCGATGGTCATACAATCGGTTCGAACGAAACCATCCAGCGTTGCTGTCCCTTCATCTCACGCAGCTCAAGGTGCCGTGATCGAATCGCCTGCAGTACGCCACCAGCGTAAAACAGCCGATCCCGGGGTCAAATCCTTTGCGAATCCGCAGGGAAAAGAAATTTCCTTAGGGAACTCCGAACTGTCGATGAGTGCTCAGGAAGGATCACTATACATCTCCATGAATACCCATAACGGTGTCAGCCTGAACAGCACCCAACGTGTACAAATTCAAGCCACAGGCAGTCTTAGTCTTTCGGCAGGTAGCATCCTGCTGCAAGGAACCAACGGCTTACACTTAAATACGACAACCGATACGTTGGATCTGGAGCAGGAAGTTAACAGCGTGAGTTCAGAAATCCAGCTTAAAGCTTCCCTCCATCAATACTACCCAGAACCGATTTTGTCTGACTTTGAGAAGCAAGTCGCTGAAAACGGAATCCAAAGTGTGCTCGGAGCACGCGTTAAGGAAAATGTAGGCGCCACGCTCAAGGGAGAATGGGATGCGGGTATAGAGTTTTTAAGCGGGGTATGGGACTCAGTTGTCGATATAGCGGATATGGGGACCATGGTAATGACTCCTTTCGTTATGCCGGGAAATTACACTGGTAAAGGTTTTCTGGAGCGCAATGAGACGCTCGAGGGTATTAAGGGCGGTGCGAAGTTTGGCTGGAACTATATTGCCGATTCATTCCAAGGGAAAAAAACAAAGAAAGATGTAGTTCACGACCTTGAAACCGTGTGGGACGGCATAAAAAGCATACCCGATCCGATTGAGCGAAAATTGAATAATTTCTTCCCTAATCCATTGACCGATACCAAACAGGAAAGTTACGATGCAGGATATGACAGTATCAAGGCCGTTGAACGTGGAGCCGACATTTATACAATTGTCAAAGGTGGAGCAAAATTAATTAGGAATCTAGGAAAGCTGGGCAAAGAAGAAGCCTCCTTATCTAAGGGGCTCAAGGAAGCTGAAGAAAAGAAAGCCAGTAAAGGAGGAACACCGGGGTTATTCGGAGATTCAGCAAAGGCCGACTCTGCTCTAGCCAAGGTTGGAGATGGAAAATTCAAAACGAATGCCATCCGTTTTCCAACCAATTTTGAATCCTTGGGGAGTTACTTGCAAAGTGTAGCTAGAAAGATGAACATCCGTATAACTAAAAGGTTACCCATTTTCGAAACTGCTGGAGGTCATTATCGGTTTCATGATCCTGGTCCTGATGTTCCGCATTCTAAAGGTTCCGGTGCAAAGATTTCGCCTGAGAGACAAAAACAGATTGATGCGTTAGAATCAGGAGAGTACACGGGGAAGAGCACTAAGGGACCGGAGAAAGAGCCTAATGTAAGCTACGGAAAAGTATATCCAACAAGAACAATTGATTTAAAAACAGAAGGTCATATTATCGATAGAGTAAGAGATTTAAGAACTAGACTCTCAAATAGATTAAAAAAAGATGGAAATTTTGCATACTCTGAAGTGGACATACCAGGAATAGATAAAAAAGAATTTTATGCACACAGTGGCTTAAATGGAGATAATAAAGCGAAAGACTATGCAGATTTCTCATTAAAGCCAACAAAAAAACCTAAATATGAGGCAACCAAAGCGCCGGATAAAAGTGGACGTGTATATAAAAGAGACATGGACACTGAGTATAAAATATTAAATGATCTAGCAGCAAGATTAGATAAACTAAAAGACTCTTCAAATGTTCGTGGGAAAATAAAAATGTTCACTGAAAAAGATACTTGTGGTAGTTGTAGTAGAATTATTAATCAATTCCATAAAGATTACCCTGGTATTAATATTGAAATAATCCACAACAATGATGATATGATTATCCCATAAAAATAGAAAGGTGATAGATTAACATGAAAAGAAACTATGAAGCTTTATTTGGTGCCTTTTATGAGAAATACTTTGATTTTAAAATTGAAAAAATGAGTGACGCTGAGGCCGTCGCAAGAACTTCTGGAGAATTTGAAGGTATTTTAAACAAAGGCGAAATGGAGAAAGCCGTAGTATACATTGCTGAAGGAAAGATTTATTTAACGCATTCGAAAATATTTTTTAAAGCAAAAGAAAGATTAGTAGAGGTTTTAAATTCTTTAAATCTAGAAAAGCTAAAATTAGAGATAACCTCAGATGAATATGAAGATTTATTAGAACGTAGGGATATGGTCTTAGATGAAATTGATAATAAGCAGATCGATTATGATCCATTTACGAGATGGTATTATCATGATATGGAAAAGGAAGTAAGACACTTCTTTAGTAGCATTATTACTGAGATTCAAGATAACCATGAAATTGTTGAGAAAATAATCGAACGATTTGAAAATGATTGTGATAACACCCTTAGTGAAAATATTATAATTAAAACTACATTAGCGGAATTATTAATTAGGAATAATATTAAGGTAGATGAAGATCTTCGTAACATAAAGAGTGAGCTAGAACAGTTTAATATTGAAGATATAGGACTACAATTATCAGAAGACGAGAAAATAGATTTAACTTTACGCATTAAAGAAATATTAAGTAAATTAAGTGGGATTTAGTATAAGTGACAGCGGCCAGTCGTCGGAAATAAACCGGAGACTGGCTTTTTTTATTTTATACGAGTTGGGTTATATTATGTAACATAGTCTCGAAGGTCTCAGACTTTAGCAACAATTCAATGGAGGTGTTAACAGCGGGTGTTCTCTTTTCGAACATATCTATGATCATCATTATAAATATTTTTAAGTTGTTAACAGTGAGCACCTACTTCGAAATAATTCTATTCTCTGTTTTAGCTTGTATACATGTTTAAATATCCATTTAAGTGTCCAATTCAATTTAAAATCTGACTTTCTATTTAATACAATCCCTCGATATCCTAATCTACATCCGTTATGCTGCTTCTTAGCGATCAAGGCAGAGCGTAAACATATCAAGCTAGAATAAAATAATTAGCTTGGCATCGTCAAGTTCCATCTAAAATGCACTTAGTAGTTAATAGTACAGCAGAATTTGAAGGCTATACAAGTCATCACTGCTCTACTTTCACTATTCAACTTAGAAGGAAAATAATATGGAATTTGCGCTGAAATGGTCAAATAATATATGGGACGGGTAAGGCTCAAACCCGAAAAGATATTAGGAATACTGTTCAAGAAACACTGAGTTCTCCAGTGAAGAAAATCCAAAGAAATTGTCCCTAATGCCAAAGTGAAATATAGAGGTTCTTTGGCTACTGGTCAGAAAGATCTACATAAAGGGAATCCGCCATTTGATCCAACTGACTTTGATATTGATGCTTTTATCGTTAGTGATAAGTTAGCTTCAAAATTCTCTTCTAGCTCTACTTTTTGGAGAGCTGGGACCGACCTAAGAGAAGATAGACAATTGCAGAAGGAAATTGATAAAACACTTAAAGAATTTTGGGATGGCTTAAGAAGAGAAGATAAAAAGGAAGAACGGACAAGTTCACTCTTCGCATATTTACGCAGGAAGAATACAGTCGTAGATATCAAAAAGGGGGTCAGATAATTGATTATGATTAGGAGAATGATTGATTATGAAGAAATCCCCTTATTTTAAATGCTTGTTACCAATATTCTCGGAAGAAAGCCTTATCGTGCACAGATTATTTCTGTTATTTGGGGTGTTCCTTTTATTGGATTAGAAGATCATATTTACGAAGAAGTGCCTACTGTATATACTGATAATTCTATTTTGGGACTTCAGATAGTTTTACAGGGAGCCGGAGGCGAATTGGGGTATACTTTAAAAATTCGTTCTCACACAGATAATGATGAGCCAGATGACGCAAGTGAGATAGAGCTAGATATAACAGGGTATGTCCCCTGCCTTTTTGAACGGACTGATCAAATAAAGATAAAGTGTGATGAATTAATAACAAGGATTACATTAGTATAATTGAGTAAAGAATTCACAGTGTCTCTGATAAAAATAAAGTGGGTTTACATCTAAAACTACAAGATCGTACACTACAACATATCAAACACTTTAAAAACTTGAGAACCATTTGATAAATTTTCAAAGGCTTATTCCAACTTGAACCGCGAGAAGGATGAGCTTTTTTTTACGCAAAACAATAACATGCACCCCTCAAGAAACAGGAAGAATGCATGCAGTTGGTAGATGAGAATGTTCATGGTAAAGTAAATCATACTGGTGGAAATAAAATATGGGGTAATGGCGATTAAACCTCTAATAAATTAAAGGGAGAATTAAAATGGGATATGAGCTAAAATGGTCTGATAATATAAATTTAGATGAAAGCAAATTGAGAGGTCTTGAGGAGCGATGGAATATCCGCTTTCCTAAAGAGTATGTAGAAATTGTGCTGAATCATGATGGATCGGTACCCTATATAATAGATCAAAATGGTGAAGAGATTACGGGCGTTGTAGAAGTACCTGGGAAATTAACATGGTCTATACAACTATTATCTCTAATAGAAAAAGAAGTTCTTGGAGAAGTAATTTCTCCAATTGAGCTGGCGTATGATACTTTGAGCGAGGCGTTACCAAAAAAATATATTTCCCTTTGCTATTAATGGATCTGGAGATAAATTTTTATTTGATTTTCGGAAAGATAAAAATGAACCCCAAATTTTGTTTCAAAACCATGAAGATTTAATTTTAGAAAGTGAAATAACCGAAGAGGAATTAGAAGAAAAATCACTTGAAGACTGGCAAGACGAAACATTAGATTTTGTATGTGAATCATTCACAGCTTTTCTTAAATTAATTTCTCCTAGAGACCAAAAGGATTACTCTTTAAAGCTACTGCCCTAAACATAACTATAAATAAATGAACTTAATTATATAGATTCGGGAGTGAATTATTTAGAGAAATCATTATTAAATACATATTAAATGCATTTACTCTTTTTTTAAGATGGGTCACTCTAAAATTTTGAAAGTCCATTCCAATTTGAATCATAAGAGGAATGGACTTTTTCAATTTAAAGAAGAAATAAAAAATAGCAGTCCCACCAATCTCCCTGCACCAAAACAATAACTTGCCATCCCCCTATCAGAGTTAACAACCACACCATAACGTCTGATGGATTCACGCAATTGGTCGGCATCATAAATATCAACATGTTTGCTCAACATTTACTTTCTGAAAAAGCTTAAACTTATAAATTCTCCACTTCTTTTTCCTTCAACTCAAACTAAACTCACACAAAAATGCACCCCCTAGTATTCACCGGACAAACCAAGAGGCTTGTTCCAACATTTACACTAGGGGATGCTCTTTAACTTCGGCAGGGAAATTTGTATCCCGATAGCTCTTTGCCCATACCGTTTATCAGTTATGCCTTGAATGTTTACCCCTTAACCGACCCGGCCGCAATCCCTTCCACAATCCGGTCACTCATGATGAGGAACACTAGCAAAATGGGCAAAATGCTGATCATCAACGTAGCTCCGATAGCTCCCCAGTCGGTCGTATATTGTCCGATAAAGTTCTGGACACCAACGGTCAGTGTTTTGTTTTCGTCCGAGCTGATGAACGTATTGACGAAAATAAACTCATTCCAGTTATAGATCATGTTAATAATAGATGTCGTTGCCATGACCGGGGTTGTCATGGGCAGCACGATTCGGAAGAACATCCGGTTGACGGAGCAGCCGTCCATAACGGCCGCTTCTTCCACTTCACGGGGCAAGGCGTAATAGAAGCCCAGCAAGATCATCATCGTTGTCGGCAGATTAAAAGCAACATACGACAGGATGATGGAGAGTGAAGTGTCTGTTAAATGCAGTTTGAGAAACATACTGAACAACGGAATCAAGGTGGAATGAACTGGAATCATTAGTCCGACCATAAAGAGTCCGAGGACCAGCTGGCTTCCTTTCCACCGCATACGCGTAATGGCAAAGGTTACAAAGCTGGCTAGCAGCACCGTCAGCGCCACGGATATGACCGTAATCCACACACTATTGAAGAAATACCGCCCGATATTGCCGCTGGTCCACACATTCATATAGTTCTCCCAATGCGGCTGGGACGGGAGTGCAAACGGCGGAAGGTTAAACACTTCCTGATTATTTTTAAGCGAGAACAGCATCAGCCACACCAGCGGTAAAAGCTGCGTCACCGCCAAGATGATTAAAATGATATACAAAGCGGCATAACCGACCCGAGTTAACATTTTGCCGCGGGTAGCGACTCCAAGCGGATAGTTGGCGGCTGCCTGGGTTTTCATATCCGTTCCTCCCTCTTCCTGTCCTTTGTTACCCTCATCTATTAGCAAGACTGCATTATGAATACTGGATGGTGTCACTAGTAGCCGTAACCTTGCGGATCAGCCACGTAGCGATTAGACAGATGAGCAGCAGGGCAAAGGCTGTAGCACTGCCGTATCCAAAATCAAAGCTGCGGAATGCCTGATGGTACATGTAAGAGGCCATCACTTCACTGGCTCCATTCGGTCCACCATCCGTCATGACGTAGATGAGGTCAAAATATTTGAGCGAACCGACAATGGACAATATGATCGTAACGTTAATCACCTCGCGCAGCAGGGGCAATTTGATACGAGTCGCAATCTGCCAGGCACTGGCCCCGTCGATCCGGGCAGCCTCCATTAGCGTTTCGGGAATGTTTTTCAGCCCGGCATAATAGATCAGGATATAAAAGCCTGCATATTGCCAAATAATCGGAATGAACAAAGCAAACAGCACCAAGGACGGATTAGCTAACCATTCAGGCGGATTGTGGACTCCGACCGACGCCAGTATGGAATTGAACACTCCGTTCGTTGGATGATACATTTTGAGCCACAGCTGTGCGATCGCTACAGATGACAACAGCATGGGAATCAGATAAATTTTCCGCAGCAGATTCGCTCCCTTGATTTTTCCTGACAAAATCATCGCAATGACCAGATAACCGATCAGACTGATGCCTGAAAACAAGGCCAACAGCAGCGAATGCCAGGCACTTTGCCAGAATGCACTGTCAGTGAGCAAATGTTGATAATTGTCCAGCCCCACAAAAGTCATAGAGCCGATTCCATTCCACTGATTCAGGCCGTAATAGCCGGTCAGAACGATGGGCACATATATTACGGCGAATAACAGCAGCAGAGAAGGCAATACATAGAGAGCAATGACAAGCTTATTGGACATGACCTTTTCCACGGTCGGACCTCCTTAGGTGGTCAATTTCAATTTCCTTTCTCGATGGCAGCCTTATGCTGCTCGGCAAATTGTTGCGGTGTCACCGCTTTACCAAACAACGCCTGAATCATATTCAAATGTACCTGCGCTGCATTCGGCTTCATCTGTACATCGGCGAACAATGTAATGCTGCTGGCTTGATTCAGTCCGTTCAGCAAATCGACATACAGCTTGGGCAATTTTTCTTTGGAGGTGTCCACTTTCGTCGCCGGAATTACGCCCGCCTGTGTGACCGATTGCTCTCCCCATTTGACTACGAAGTATTCAACGAACGCTTTGGCCTCTTCTTTTACCTTGGAATTTTCCGAAACGAACAAGCCTACTCCCGGACCTCCTACCCAACTGTTCTCGTTGCCCTTGCCGCCTGCAACCATCGGGAATTTAAAGAAGCCAATTTGATCTTTAAATGCTTGTGGGATTGCGGGATTGGTCGTAAAATTCGGCAATTCCCAAGTAGCCATCAAATACATCGCTGCCTTGTCGTTCATAAACTCGGATTTTCCCTCATCATTGGACAAGCCGTTAAATCCTTTGTTAAAGGCATTCATATCCACAAGCGTCTGGACTTCGGAGGCCGCCTGAATTAAACCAGGGTCATCGAACGATCCTGAACCGTCAATCGCTTTTTTCAGCATTTCGTTACCCGCTATACGCTCTGCCAGATACATGTACCAGAGTGAGCCGGTCCAGCGGTCTTTATTGCCCAATGCAATCGGTGCAACTCCATGATCCGTAAGTGTTTTCACAACCTGCTTAAACTCATCAAATGTCACAGGTACCTTCAAGTTGTATTTTTGGAATATGGCTTTGTTGTAATAAATAGGTGTAATATTCAATTCAATCGGAAGCGCATACGTTTTGCCATTCAGCGCATAAGCTTCGGTCGTTCCCGGTACAAATTTGTCCTTCAGCTTGGAACCATTCAACAGGTCATCCATCGGTGTAAATAATCCACCTTTAACGTAAGGCTCCATAAAGCCCGCTGCCCAGGTGATTCCGATATCCGGCAATTCATTGGAAGCTGACAGCACTTTGAGCTTGTTTTTATATTGTTCATTTTCCAGCACTTCTTGCTGAATGACGACATTCGGATGATCCTTTTGGTATTGATCTATAATCTGAGTCACAAGCTTGCTCTGCTGTGCCGAGCTTCCCTCTGGCCACAGGTGCATCATTTTGAGTGTAACCTTTCCTCCTTCTCCACTGGAACCACCTTGACCATCCTTACCAGCACCGCAACCGGATAGCACCAGCATGAATGACAGCAGCAGGGTCAACCCAGCAAACCATTTTTGATGTGAGCGCTTACGTAAACCATACTTGTTGGACATCGTTAGACCTCCGTTTGTTGTATTTATATTTTTTTGTAACCGTTATCATTTGTAAGTTTAGCACTCCATTCCTGCTTCCAACAGGGTACGCTCATTGGGTATAATTCCACTTTTATTGGGTTTGATCTGCCTATACGTCAGTCGATATTCTCCGGCCCTGTACGCATCTGCTGCCTGTAGCGGCTGGGACTTACCCCCTCGGTCGCTTTGAATACTTTAATAAAATATTTATCTGTTCGGTAGCCTGATCGCTCGCCGATTTGGGCAATCGTTAACTGAGTATGCAGCAGCAACTCCTTAGCCCGTTGGATCCGTAGCCGATGCAGATAATCGCTGAAGGACAAACCACTTTGCTCCTTGAATAAAACACTAAAATAGCTGGCATTCAGGTGTGAATGCGCGGCAGTCTGCGCCATCGTAATGGATTCGTGAAGATGCTCCGCCATATAGGTGAAGGCACGTCGTACCGGATCACTAAGAGTAGTTGCCTGGAGATCAAGCTCTAGCAGAACAGGGTCAGCCAGCTTGTCCAGCTTCTCGTACCGCTGCCGCTCCTCTTCCAGCCGAAGCGCTTCATTGACCGCATTCAGCAGCTCCTGCTTATCAATCGGTTTGAGCAAATAATTGACGGCTCCCAGACGAAGAGCCTGCTGGACATAATCAAACTCCGCATAACCCGAGATGACAATGATCGCTGGTCGTCGTGAATCCCGTTCCAGAGAGCGGATTAAATCCAGCCCACTGAATTCCGGCAACCGGACATCCGTAATCAACAGATGAACTGTCTCCGCTCGCAGTATATTTAACGCTTCCAAACCATTATCGAATGTTACAATCCGGTATTTCCCGGCGGCCCATTGCTCCAGTGTCTGGTGTATCCCCTGACGTGTTCGCTGTTCATCGTCTACAATGACAATGGTTTTGGATGAAACACTCATTCCTACCGCCCTCCATATTCATCAGGAATTTCAAAAGCGACCACTGTTCCTTCCTGCTCAGCACTATGTATCAGCACACCATCCGTTGAATAAGATGCGCTGTCATAATAAAGAGCAAGCCTGCGCTGCACATTCACTAGTCCCATACCGGTTCCCTTGCTCTGGCAGGCTGCTCCCCCCATCAACGCTGTACGCACAGCTGCAAGTTCTTCCAGTGTCATTCCAGGTCCGTTATCTATGACCGCGATCTTGGTCCAACCCGATCTGGTCGAAGGAGTGACACTAATTTCAACACGGCCGTTGCCGATGCGATTTTCGACACCATGCAAAATGGCATTCTCTAGAATAGGCTGGATCAGCAGTTTAGGAAGCGGAATTCTGGCTGCCTCCGAAGGCATATGAATTTGCCAGCTCAGACGTTCACCCAGACGCATCTCCATCAGTTCCAGATAACGACGGATTTGCGCCATTTCTTCCCCGAGTGTCACCCAAGAGTCATGGTGAGCAGGTTCGATAACATAACGAAACAGCCGCGACATGGACACCATCAGCCCGGCAAGCTCCTCCTCTCCCTTCTCCTGTAGCGACCAGTTGAAAGCATCCAGCGTATTAAAAAGAAAATGCGGATTGATCTGCGCCTGCAGAGCTTTAAGCTCGGTTTGGCTTTGTAAAACCTCCTTCTCGCAAATAACACGGATCAATTCATTAATATCGACAATCATTGTGTTGTACTCTGCATTTAATTCTCGCAGCTCGACCGCTGCTGCCGGTTCTGGATTCAGTGCCAATGCCCCTTCCCGTGAACGACGCATCGCCTGAATCAAGTGACCTATCGGTCTTGTAATCAACGTAGACAACATAAAGGACATGAACAGGAATAGCACGGCACCAAGAGACGCGGAAATGATAAGTGTAGTCCGTAAAACCGTAATTCCGTCTGTGACGACACTAACCGGAATCAGGATCAGCAGCGACCAGCCCGTCCGCTCCGACTGCTGAACTGCCTTCACATATTCCCGCTCCCCAATATGAACCGTCTGTGTCTTGCTATGCAGTACACCTGACAAATCCGTCTGGTTCATTGGTTCACCCGACAGCAGCTGGCCTTGTCGATCTACAAGCAGCATAGTTTCATCCGCTTCTTCATTGACCGCTGTCGCACCATTCAGCCCAAAATAACTTCGCTCCATACGGGTAATCAGGTACCCTCCGCGCGAGAACCAGCGATCCACCAGGCTCACCTGCCGAATTGCCAGCAGTGACCGGGAGTCTTCGGGATCAATGCCGATCCAGACCAGTCTTCCTTTCATCTGATTCGCTTCCCGGATGTCTGCCTGTCCAATACGTTCCTCCAGACTGCCCTCTCTAATCGGAAACAACATCTTTCCTTCGGCGGTATACAGCTCCAGTGAGCCGACACTCGGCATATATGCCTGATAGCTATGCATCACTTGCAGTAGTGATTGACGCTGTCCGAAATTCACCTTGACCCCGTTGCGCTCCTCCAGCAGAATATGCTGAACAGACGGGTGATTCGCGACCTGCTCCGTCAAGCTATCCATCTGGCCGATTAATGCATCCAGCCTACCGCTTGCTTGTACCGCAGTCTGACCAATATGCCGCTCGGCACTGTCTTTTAACAGGTGAGACACATTGAGATAAATGAACGCACCCGCCACACTCATCATAATGAGCATCACCAGTATAAATCCGATAAAAATCTGATTACGTAATGTGTTTAATGGCTGAAACCTTGACCTTGAACGCATAAGCCTTCTCCCCCTGAACCATCGCAGAAAAATGGGTGATGATAACGCTTTCCTTTTCCTATTCTATCGCATCGTTCGTCTTTGTTGGCATATTTTCAGCAGAGATTAATCAAAAGGGGCAGGAATGCTATGAAATAGAAAGGTCGTAGGGTAAACGAAAAAAATGACTCCCGACAAATGCAGGAGCCATCTACTGACCAGTTACACCGAAGCTTCTTTCAAATCACCCAAACTAAGGTACCGTCTAGGCTCCGAAACTTGTATATGAAATGGGTATCCTATTGGAGCGCAGCCAAAATGCGGTCGCACAGCTCCATCGTTTTCACGTTATCCCGTCCACTTGAATCAGGCGTCCGTCCTTCTTGGCAGCAGTTCATGAAATGTGCGATTTCACCAACAAAACCGCGCAAGTACAAATCACGGTATCCGCCCGACATCGCGGAGGCTGACGGTGTCAGAACCGTATCGTTTTCCGCAAGGGATTTCCAAGGAAGCTCTGTATGACTCTCCGACTTGTGAATGATCAGTGTATTCACCTCATCCGCGTTCGCAAAACCATGATCAAAGGTTACCGTGAACCCTTCGCTCTCGCGTGTCCATGCTGTCATACCTGCGAAGTATAGGCTACCTACTACACCATTTTCAAATTTCAGGGCAATCGTATGGGAAATACACTCGCCGTTATCGTTCGCAAATCCGGTAACCTGCACCACTTCTCCAAACAAATAACGTACCAGATCGACCATATGAACCGCCGCCAGCTTCATGAAATCTTCGCCAGTTTTGCAAAACAGGGTACTGTCCACGAGGAATTTCGCCTGAAACGAGCGTGCGGCTCCAAGTGAGCCACCCTCAATCAATTCTTTTAATTTTATGTATACAGGCGCGTAGCGCTTCATGAAACCGACCATCAGCACGACACCCGCTGCTTCTGCCGCATCTGCAATTTGGGCCGCTTCCTCGGCATTCCAGCCCAGTGGCTTGTCTACAAAAACATGTTTTCCAGCCTTAATGCAGTCTAGTACGAGCGAAGGATGATCTGCCGCTTGTGCAATCACGACAACTCCATCATAGTCTTCCTGCTCCAGCATAGCCTTGTAATTGTCATAAGGTGTGCCACTGCTTCCAAACCGCTGGAGTGCCGTCTTCGATCTGCTTAGATCTCTAGTCGCAATCGCCTGAATTTCAGCACCTGCCCCAATAACAGCAGGATATATATTCGTTGAAGCGTGAAAGCCAGCCCCGATAAAACACAGCTTCGCCTTGCTCATGTTAGTCCCTCCCATGTACACACTAAAATAATCCGATCCCATCGTACCATATTGCCGAAGTATATATATAAAAAAACCTTAACAAAGATAATTCCTTATCCTTGTTAAGGCTCTGTCTGCATCACCAGCAACAATCCTTAAAAATACATTCAATTACAGGGTTCAGACATTATCTTGTGGATAACGAAGCCCATTTTTGCTCCAGCCACTGATCAAATTCAGCACCCTTGTCGCCTTCGTAGATGTCATAAATATCGACTCTCATCTTGTGCAGCTTCTCGCGAAAATCGTTATAGGTATGGTCGGCTGGTAGGCTTTTTTTAATCCGCACCAGAATCTTCGTCAGACCCTTAACAAGTTCACCCTCTTTGCGCACAGGCGGCTGTACATTCTCGCCCCATTCCTGAAGTCTGCGGTAAGCGGCTTCCTGAACGGCATATACCGTATCATGATTCAAACGGTGTGTCAGCAAGTCAATCGTCTGCTGGTTCTTCCATGCACCCAGATCATTTACCGCGGCTAGGCGTGTTTTCCAATCGGAGGTTCGGTTTGCAGCTACTTTAAGCTGCTCATATACTTCTGCAAATTCTTGCTGAGTTTCGTTGTTCTCCAAAATCATCTCATCCTTTTCTAAAAATCACTATATTACTGTTCATCACGATTGCCGTTTGTTAAATATAACATACTTGCAGGTCTTCTTCTAAAAAAGATAAAAATGAAATGATCGGACGTTACAGGAAATCTGCACGTGCTGGTGTAAATGCATCTAGCAGAATACCGCCATCCTCCAGTGGGATACAGCCATGAAGAGTATCGGATGGAAAATGGATGCTGTCTCCTTCTTTGACGGTCTGCACTTCCTTGGTTTCGCCATTATCGATCATGAACTTAAAGCTTCCCTTTATTACATAAGTGACTTGTTCATGGACATGCTTATGCAACAGAATCTCCCCTGTTTGGGCTTTAGCAAACATCACTTTGACATACATAAGCTGGTCACTGTGGGCCAGCACTTTCCGGGTGGTATTACTGTCAACGATATCAATTTGAATATCTTGATCGTTAAAAAACATGGATAATTCCTCCTCTTTTTAAGCGCAAATGATTTTGACGCAAATGATTTAGATAAGTTATTTTGGAAAAATCTCATAAATCGATTTAGTTTAAAACCAGCGGAAAATAAGCCAAAGTACTCCTGAAAGGGTAGTAAAGTCGGGATCGGCGAATGTTACTCCTTCGGCACCCAAAAAGGAAAAGAGCGGCAAGGTGAGGGCCGGCAGCAGACAGAGCAAGAATCCATTAAGACAACTGGAAATAACAGCTCCTCTGAAACCACCGCTGGAATTGCCGAATATCGCGGCTGCACCACCAGCGAGGAAGCAGGCCATGATCCCCGGCACAATGACAGGCAATCCGATAAACGGGAAAAGAAAGACGCAGGCAACGCCTGTGAAGAAGCTGACCAAGAAGCCTACCAACGCGGAATTGGGTGATTTATCGAACAGTACCAGAACATCCACACCAGGGATTGCTCCAGGTGCGAACACTTGGGAGAAGCCTTTGAAAGCGGGTACAATTTCAGTTGTAAAAAGCTTAACACCTGCTTTTGCGATATACAAGCCGGCAGCAAAAATAGCTGACTGTTCGAGAATGAAGACGATATATTCTTTGCCATCCGATAATTTGCTGACATAATCAGAACCAGCAACCAGTCCAGATACCAGTAAAAGCACAAGCATCGTCAAGGTCGTTGCAACATTGGGGTCGCGCAAAAAACTGATGCGGTCATTAATTTTCACATTTTCGGTGTCATTTTCACGGTTGCCAAAAACTTTCCCTAAATAGGTACCCAGAATGTAAGAGGTCATGGAAGCATGAGCAATCGTATATTCATCCGATTTAATAATGTTTTTGCTGGCATTCCGGAGTAGGTAAGGAAACACCGCCATATAGCTCCCAATTACCAAAGAACCGACGATAATCGTAGTCAGCGAACTGAGACCCAGACCTTTCATAACGGCTGTAGCGGCAAAGCTCATGAACAAAATCAAGTGAAGAGACAAATAAATGTACTTGAACTTGGTCAGGCGTGCAAGCACGATGTTAAGGATCATGGAAAAGAGTAGAATGAGCGCAGCATCCGCCCCGATCTGATCAATGGTCAGTGCCATAATGGCTTCATTGCTTGGTACGACACCTTTAAGGTTGAACGCATAAGAAAAAATTTGGCTGAAGTTAGTGAGAACGCCACCTAAAATGCCGCCGCCGACCTTGATCATGGTGAAACCCATAAAAGAAAGGGTAGTTCCCGTAATGATCTCTGATACTTTCTTCCTCTGGAATATAAGGCCGAGTAATGTCACAATCGCGATAATGATGGATGGCTCCCTGATAATGCTCATAAACATTTTCATAGTGATCTCCGACTTTCTTTTATTTATTTTCCATTCTTACTAAATCGATTTAGTAATACTCGAAAAAAATTTCCCTCTCGGGAATGTAAAAAGAAGCAGAATCATTTTTTGTGAATTAAATCACAACTTACCCCATACATTATTCGTTAAGTTCCATTCCTCCCCTCTCTTCAATCACAATCATCACTAAAATCAGGACATACATAAATGAAAGGGTATTCATGACTCGAATCATAAGATCATTATAGCTCTTTATTTTCTTTTTACAATAGAATTTATAAAAACGTTTTCAAAAAGATGAAAAGGACTTATTCAATCATTCAGTTCAGTTTTTGGACAGATTCTCTGTGGTTAATGACCGGATTCATTCGGATGATTTCTGACAGCTCCTCAAGATCCTGTTCTTTTTGATCAATTTTCTCCAGCAGTAGCCTCGCACTTCTTTTCCCCATTTCAAAACTCGGCTGGGAAACGGTTGTGATCGGCGGATTATAAAAAGATGCAAAGGATACATCATCGATGCCAATCAAGGAAAAGTCATTAGGTATGGTCAGATGATTATTTTTTGCATAAATCAGCACCTGCTCCAAAATCATGTCATTCGTAGCAATAATTGCGGTGGGCGGATTCTCCATGTGGAATAGTTGTCCAATCAGATTAGGCATTTCATCCAACCTGCCGCTTTTGATATAGTTTTCATTCACTGATATGTCATGTTTGCCCAACGTATTTCGATAACCTGACAGCCGCTCACTTCGTGTGGTGATCGCTTTTTTGCCTAAGGGGAACGTGATAATCCCAATGTTGTTATGACCATGCTCAATGAGTGCTTCAACCGCAAGCTCGCTGGCCTTTTCATTATTCAACAGCACTGTGTCTACGCTGATTTCATCGATTTTTCGGTCCACAAACACGAAAGGATAGCCATTTTTGACAAGGGAAACATATAATTTCTTGTTCTCTTCCGTCGGGAAAATGATAAGTCCATCCACTTGCCGAGCAATCATCGACTGGACATACTTTTTCTCTTTGAGCGAATCATCATCGGTATTGCAGACAATGACCTGGACATTTTCCAGTTGGCATTCATCTTCAATGGCACGCACGACTTCTGTTGTAAATCTCGATAAAATGGTTGAAGAAATAACCCCCACAATGAAGGTCTTCTTCTGCTTGAGACTACGTGCCACCTCATTAGGTATATAACTGAGATCCTCAATCGCTTGCTCGATCTTCTTCTTGGTGTTTTCACTCATATAGTTGTACCTCTTTTGCAGAAACTGCGAAACTGTACTCTTCGACACCCCGGCACGTTCTGCAACTTCCTTCATCGTTGTCACCATAATTACCCTCCTTTCTTTTTCTGCATGTCAGGCGTATTAATTTTCAAATATAATTCTGCAACCTGTATGTAAAGTGAATTTCACTTTATTATATACCTTCTTTTACAGCAGGAAAATATAATAAATGAGGAGTTAGAGCGTGCCCTCAGCCCCTAAACAACCGCTCCCACAAAAGCTGGACACTTAGCTTAACCATCCGTTGCTACGAATCTATTGAATTCGAACGAAATCTTAGAAATATACGAATTTTATGAACTTGTTTGATGGAAGATTTGAACATAAAATGAAATTGTAATCGGTTACAAAAACATTCATATAAAGGAGGAAGCAAAAACATGAAGAAAAAAGGACTGAAAAAAACATTTTTCGTCATTGCCTCCCTCGTAATGGGCTTCACACTGTATGGCTATACTCCCGCTTCAGCAGATGCAGCCAGTGTGAAAGGATATTATCACACCCAAGGAAACAAGATTGTAGACGAATCCGGGAAAGAAGCGGCATTTAACGGCCTGAACTGGTTCGGTCTGGAAACCCCTAATTATACCTTGCATGGACTGTGGAGCCGTTCAATGGACGACATGCTAGATCAAGTGAAGAAAGAAGGCTACAATCTGATTCGTCTGCCTTACAGCAATCAGTTGTTCGATTCCAGTTCTCGTCCAGACAGTATTGATTATCACAAAAACCCTGATCTGGTCGGATTAACTCCGATTCAAATTATGGACAAGCTGATCGAAAAAGCTGGACAACGCGGTATTCAGATTATCCTTGACCGTCACCGTCCAAGCTCAGGTGGGCAATCCGAGCTGTGGTACACATCCCAGTACCCTGAGTCTCGCTGGATTAGTGACTGGAAAATGTTGGCTGAACGTTATAAAAACAACCCAACCGTCATTGGTGCGGATTTGCACAACGAGCCACACGGTCAAGCAAGCTGGGGTACAGGCAATGCCTCCACAGACTGGCGTCTGGCGGCACAACGTGCAGGGAATGCGATTCTGTCCGTGAATCCGAATTGGCTGATTCTCGTAGAAGGTGTAGACCACAATGTACAAGGCAACAATAGCCAATACTGGTGGGGTGGCAACCTGACAGGTGTAGCCAACTATCCTGTCGTTCTGGACGTACCGAACCGTGTCGTATATTCTCCACATGATTACGGCCCTGGTGTGTCTTCGCAGCCATGGTTCAACGATCCGGCCTTCCCGTCCAACTTGCCAGCGATCTGGGATCAAACCTGGGGCTACATCAGCAAGCAAAACATAGCTCCGGTGCTGGTCGGTGAATTCGGCGGTCGTAATGTTGATTTGTCTACTACTGAGGGGAAATGGCAAAATGCACTCGTAGACTATATTGGTGCCAACAACCTGTACTTTACGTACTGGTCCCTGAATCCGAATAGCGGCGACACAGGCGGTCTGCTACTGGATGATTGGGTTACCTGGAATCGTCCGAAGCAAGATATGCTGAGTCGAATTATGAAGCCTGTTATTTTCGTAGCGGAACAAGTGAAAGCAACCGCCGAATAAGCCTGTCGCCTGCTCCGCGGGTGTATGACAACGGCCCATCCTTTGGGCATTTGACACAGGACAGACTGCCCATGTTTTTTGCTGATTATCGTGAATGAGTAACTACGTAGTATCCTCATTATAAAAGCCGCTTTTTCCCCCTTCAGGATCAGGTCATGCCAGACCTATAGAGGGGTGAAAAGCGGTTTTTTTAGGTAAACTTACATATACGTATAACAGATATTGAAGATTGACAATGAGCTATTTACTAAATTATCATTACCTTTTAATGTATTTCATAATGAATAGGTGGTGTTCACAAAATGTTTGGAATCGTAAATTATGAAGTATTTTTGCTTACTGGAATCCTCCTAAATCTAATTCCTGGTGCAGACACCATGTATATAATTGGGAAAAGCATTGCACAGGGGAGAAAAGCCGGTGTGTATTCTGTTTTCGGTATCATTAGTGGTTCTTTGATCCATACGTTGTTAGTTGCTTTTGGTTTATCAATTATACTTACAAAGTCAATTATCGTGTTCAACATGATTAAAATAATTGGAGTTATTTATTTAGTTTATCTAGGGGTTAGAATGCTATTAGATAAAACAAATGCAAGTTTTAGAGCATCTGAATCCAATAAACAACACAGCAACAGAAAAACATATCTACAAGGGATGTTGACCAGTCTTACGAATCCCAAGGTTTCTTTGTTTTTCATTGCCTTTCTTCCACAATTTATTGATACAAAGGCTTCTGGGCCCATTCCATTTATCATTTTAGGACTTACATTTTCGTTCACTGGATTGTTATGGTGCTTGTTTATTGCCTATTTTTCCTCTTACATTACCCATAAAATAAAAGTCAACCAAAGGCTTAGCAGCTATTTAAACAAAATAACCGGGATAATCTTCATCGGATTAGGATTAAATCTTCTTCGAACAAAGGCTCCTCAATAGACCTGAATAATTGTTCTCAAATGTTCCACTAACAGGAACGTTTTTGGATTCATCATATGACCGCCTATAGCTAAATGGTGGTCATATTTTTTTCAAGAATCAAAACAGTACAATAACAGCTAAGCTTTCCTCTTCTTCTTGACGCCTTCTTTCCAGTTTTACACATTGTAAATTTCCCATCGAATGGGAACCCAGCACAGTCTGTTTTTTATCCCCATGCATTATTGGGGCCCTGCCGGTCTAGCGATCGGATTTATTTTAATCGTTGCATCGATATTTATATAACGTTGATTGCAAAACATGAGCTATTCCAAAGACCACAATGCGGGCCAGTTGCTCCCATTGTGGTCTTTTTCCTTTTGGCAGGTCAATTATGATCGGTTACCGTCATGGTTTACCTGTAGGCCAATGGATTTGGGGCAGGTGAAAACCTAGCTCATGCTTCGTCCCAACTGCTCCACCTTGCTCAGCCAATCGTTGCGCTGCTGATCCGATAATTTATTCATGAGATCAATCGCAGTAGAATGCACTGGTTTGACACCACATAGATGCAGCGTGGAATCCTTCATCATTCGATGCCCAGGCTGTCCCTGGAAAAATCGGTAGTACCAGTGTGGACCGTCCATCGTTGTAATGAGGCGGGCCGTTCTTCCTTTTAGAAGCTTGTCAGGCAGGGGTTTTCCTTTTTGATACTTAAACGCAAACCCCGGCATAAAGGTACGGTCAATGAATCCTTTCATTAATGCAGGCAAGCTGCCCCACCAGATCGGAAAGACAAAAACGAGATGTTCTGCCCATTTAATCGACTCCTGTGCTTGGATCAAATCAGGTTCCAGCGGCAATTTATTACGATATCCACCTAATAGATTTGGATTAAAATCAAGCTCGGATAGCTGCAACAAACGAACCTCTGCCCCTCCAGCCTTCGCTCCTTTTACATAGGATTGAGCCAACGCTTCTCCATAACTGCCAGCGACCGGATTCCCTTGAATCACCAATATTTTTTTAGACATATAAACCACTTCCTACCTTCATATTATGATTTTAGTTAGAAAACACTAACTTTATATTTAAAAAGAAAAGGTCACTACTGACCTTTACTTAATAAAGCAGTTAAACGTTGTTTGACCTCTGTTGCAAATGGAACCAACTGCTGTGGAAGTTCACCTTCCAGGCTGGACACGGACAAGCGTGTAATAGCTCCAATGATGAGCACACCGGATAGCTGAGCATCCTGCTTCGGCAGTTCACCTTGTTGAATCCCCTGTTCGATGAATTCAGTCAACGCCTCCAGCGGCTGACGCACATTCTGGCTCTGACTTGCTTCAACATACAGCTCATGGTGCTGTGATAGTAGAAGCAATCCATACTGGTCCTCATCATGCATATCCAGCACTTCATCCACCAGTTGATGGAAACGACTCACGAAGCTCCCACTCTGCTTGCGATAGAAGTCAATTAATGTGGTGTAGCTATTACAATACTGCCCGAATACTTCCAAGGCCATCGCATCTTTACTCTTAAAATGCTTATAAATCGCGGCATCCGTCACACCAGCAGCCTCTCCAATTTCTTTGACCGAAATCCCGTCAATTCCTTTGGTTGCAAATAAGCACATCGCTGCCTGCAGAATATCTTTCTTTTTGCTGTCTATATGTGTTTTCTTATTCATAAGATTATAGTAAGTGATAACTAACTAAAATGCAAATTATATTTATGCAGGCTCATTCCTTCTTTAATACCTTCATTTAAAATCTATTGTAATTAACCAAAAATACCATTTTTCATAAGTGGATGTTCTTAAATACGTTTAAATGATACGTGTATCACCACATTTTATTCATATAAAATAGATATGTAACCGAATAAAACGGGCACTAGGACAGGTGGGGCTCATTATGCTTGAGGTGCATGCAGTCACCCAGCAGGGAAAAGACTCAGGCAGTCTCGGTATATGGAGCGACGAGCACATTTCCCCGCTGCAAAAAGTCGTGCAAGCCATCCATGACCAAGGCTCCAAAGATAGTCTACAGCTTTGGCATGTCGGACGCAAAGGCTCGTTGCCCCAAGAAACAGCTATATCTGCCTCTGGGTTGCCTCACCGCGAACAGTATCATCCACTGGATCGCACACTAAACCGAACAATTTCCACAATAATAGGTGTGCCGGAGAGAATTGCCTCTCCTTCGTTAAGGCGAATCGTCAGCGATGCAGGTGTCAGGCTGTACAATATGCTTTCTTGTATCATTCCATTAATGTATAGATTGGCGTAACTGTTGCTTCCGACATTAAAACGCTGAAAGACCTCCTGTACACCATCTACAGAAAATTGATCTGCCATAATCGTGATTGAAGATTCAATTGTAGCAGGCGCAAAATAAAAATACCGCTCAGCCGTAGGAACAATTTCAATATTTGAAATGTCAGTTGCCGGGCCGGTTGGGCCTGTTATACCTTGGGCTCCAGTAGGGCCCGCTATACCCTGTGCTCCAGTAGGGCCGGGTGCACCTGTTGCACCTGAAATACCTTGAACTCCAGCCGGACCTGGCACTCCTGGCGCTCCCCGTGTTCCTGCTGAACCCTGTATTCCTGGTATTCCTTGGACTCCCGGTGCTCCCGCAGTTCCCGGTATGCCTTGCGCTCCTGCTAAACCTGGAATGCCTTGTACTCCTGTCAAACCAGTTTCACCCTGTAACCCTGTCAAACCGGGAATGCCTTGTGCTCCTGCCGAACCCGGAACACCTCGCTTTCCAGTCTGGCCCATTCTTTTCCTCCGCATGACAGGAATATTTCTACACCGCCGTTGCATGATTAGCTTTGGAAGCTTTTTGGCATGGAAGCCCGTTTTTGTTCTACCTTTGAATGGATAACTTGTTTTACACTTTTTACGTTTGTTGATCTTGCAATGTACAGTTCTCTTTCCTTGCCTTCTTAGTGATGAATCGCGTCTCCTCATACCAGCCGTATACACCTCCTTCTCACATGCTTATTTATGTATTGTATGCATATCCCCCTTTAGGGTTTTAGGCATTTGTAGCATGCCGATCCCAAGTATCCGCTTCCATTTATATTTGTAGCAAAATAGGGCTTCTCCATTTACCCTATTATTAATAGAAAGGTTAATATGCCGTTTCCAAATAGGTTAAAAAATCATTTATTGATTAAGAGCCAGCAAAATGGTTCATACCACAAAGAAAGGAGATAAGAACCATGCCAATCATAAAACCTGTATATACAGCAGTAGCTACTGCTCCCGTAGCAACTGGTGGTGCCGTAACCACGACTGTAACCCCAGCCGTGACTCGTTTTTTTGCAACCATTACAGCCGGGATGATCGGCGCAACAACAACAACTGTTCCTGCCGCAAGCTTTGTTGATGACGCAGATGCTCCAGTTGTTGCTCTGCCGACATTAGCGGCTACGGATTCTTCTAATTTTTATATTAACGGAGTTATTCAGCAAAGCTCCTTATTCACCCTAACCACAGCAAGTTTGGTCATTGCCTCCGTAGATATTACACCAGGTGTCCCAGTTGTTATAGAAATATCCGACTTTAGCGGCACGACCTCTTCTATCACAACTCAGCCTACCATCTCTGCGCCTACGGTCACTATTATCACTTAAGACGTTTCATTATTTTGATTCAAGATGGACTGAACGGTCATTCACGCTGTACATTACCCCATATAAGCTAGAAAAGACCGATTCAGATGTCGATATCTGAATCGGTCTTTTAGTTCAAGATGATTATATAATCGTTTTTAAATGACTGGGTACTGTATGGTTAAGGTAAAATAGCAAAGGAGCGCACCGGAAATCCAGGGGAATCCTGAACGCTCGGAACAATATTATATATGACCGCGCCCGTCGGGGGTAGCTTGTCCAAATTCGTCAGCACCTCAACTTGATACCGATCCTGCTCCAATATGTAATATTCCCCTACCAGCTTGCCAGCATTGCGATAAGCTACAGAGGAATCAGTATCTAGTGTTTCATGTCCAATGGCAGCTACATTCCGTTCTTCTACCAAAAAGCGTAGCGCTTCCAGCGACCAGCCCGGACAGTGTGCATCTCCAGCGTCATCCTTGTTTGAGAAGGCATCTGAATCAGGCCAACGTTTGCTCCAGTCACTGCGAAAAGCGACAAAGGACTGATCAGCAATGCGTCCATGCTCTTTCTCAAAGTCCAAAATATCCGCAACCGTAAGTTCATAGTCAGAATTGGCTGCAACGGCTGCTGAACGGTCAATGACAACTAGCGGCAATACCAGCTCCTTCAACGAAAGCTCATGCAAGTAACGTTTGCCCTTCACAAAATGAACGGGTGCGTCTATATGAGTCCCATACTGACCGGGAAAGCAGTATTGTTTTACAAAAAAGCCATTGTCGTGGGTAAACAGGGTATCCACCTGAACATTATCGAATACTGGAAAATGAGGGATTTCAGGATAAAAAGCGTGGGACAAATCTACCCATTCTTTTTGCTTCAACAACTTCAAAATATCTGCTAAATGCTCTGCCATGATGCCCATTCCTCCTCAGCTTTATTACAAGCCATTTTACCTGAGGATTCTTCAAAAATCTATAAATCGAAATGAAATCGTTAACATTCTGAGAAAAACACATAAACAATTCCATATATTCATATATACATTTCCTATTCCGTGTGATTGTTAACGTTTTCATTATTACATATACGTCTTGATTGGAAAAAGAAGGGGTCTATTGAATTATATAAAAAATTCGACAAAAATTTTAGTATGTAACTTTTATTATATTAACAAATACTGGAACACAAAGTATGATAGAAAATGTAGAAACCACAGGAGCACCCGGGACTCCCTTCGTTCATCTACTCCATTAATCCACTATACGGAGGTATATTATGAAAAAGAGATTTTCACTCGGAATCGCAGCGGCTCTACTGTTCACTACTCTGGCTCCTATAGGTGCACCTGCTCATGCAGCCAGCGATATTGGCAAGGAGACGCTCGGCAGCAAAAACGGATGGGCAGCCTTTTCTACAGGCACAACAGGTGGAGCTGCGGCGACTACCTCCAATATTTTCACCGTAACGAATCGCAAACAACTTGTTGATGCTTTGGGCAAAAACAGCAATAGTACGCCTAAAATCATTTATGTCAAAGGCACGATCAACGCCAACGTCGATGACAATAATAAACCGTTAGGATTGAACGACTACAAGGACTCTAAATATGAGTTTGACGCCTACCTCAAAGCGTATGACCCGTCCACATGGGGTAAAAAGGCCCCGTCTGGCACATTGGAAAAGGCACGTGAGGCTTCACAAAAAAATCAGGCCAGTCGTGTCGTCATTGAAATTCCGTCCAATACTACGATTGTCGGTCTAGGAAGCGACGCGGTCATTAATGGCGCAAACTTCCAACTGAAAAAAGGGACAGACAACGTTATTATCCGTAATATCGAATTCCAGGATGCCTACGATTATTTTCCTCAGTGGGACCCAACGGACGGCAGCACAGGCAATTGGAATTCGGAATATGACAGTATTACAGTTAACGGGGCCACACATGTGTGGGTAGACCACAATACCTTCAATGATGGATCTCACCCCGATAGCCAAAATGGCACCTTTTACGGCCAAGAATACCAGCATCATGATGGACTTCTCGATGTGATTAACCAAGGCGATCTTGTTACGGTTTCTTACAATCATTTTTACGATCATGATAAATCATCGATTATTGGCAACAGTGACAGCAAAACAGCAGACGAAGGGGCTTTACGTGTAACCTTGCATCACAACTATTATGAAAACACGGTACAACGCACACCACGTGTACGGTATGGACAAGTCCATCTGTACAACAATTACTATACAGGTGATGTAAAGCGCTCCGAATATCCTTCACTGTATATATGGGGCGCAGGTAAATCCTCCAAAATCTTCGCCGAAAACAATGTCATTGACGTTGCCGGTTTATCTGCAGCTAAAATCGTGACTGTCTTTGGAGGAACTGCCCTGTCAGATACGGGCACAATCCTGAATGGACAAGCTGTTAACGCAGGCTCCAGCGTGGGTCTTAGCTCCTCTGTAGGCTGGAAACCATCGCTGAACGATAAGATTTCCCCATCCGCTAGCGTGAAGGCAGAAGTCACTTCCCAAGCCGGTTCCGGTAAGCTGTAAGCACCGCCCGCTAACACAAATAACTACAGGCTCCTACAACCTGCGATTTTACACCAAAAAGGCTGTTTCCTCCGTAGAATGGATTCCACACGGAGAGAACAGCCCTTTTTTATTTCTCATTGGTTTAGTTATAAATTACGTTGCGCATTAACTGCCGTATTGTTCTACCAAAACCGGCTTTTCAAATGCGTTATCCAACTTGCGAAGTTTAGCCTTTACCGCTTCTGGTGGCTCAACCGCAGGCGCATCTGGATGCAGCAACCATGATTTCACAAAGTGCGTATCGGATAATTGAAAGAGTGGAGGCTCTTTCTCAAAGTCAATTTTCATAGCATAAGAACTGCGGGCTGCAAAAGCATCCCCTACAGGTGGGTGAAGCAGATCCGGAGGGGTTCCCGGAATAGCTGCCAGCTTCTGACCATGGCTGTCCAAACTTGGCATAGAAGCGAGAAGGCCCCATGTATATGGATGTTTCGGGTTGTAGAAAATTTCATTAACCGTACCTGTTTCCACGATTTGTCCTGCGTACATAACGGCAACACGGTCCGCCATCTTCGCCACAACACCGAGGTCATGCGTAATAAAGATGATGGAAGTATCGATCTTTTTCTGAAGATCCTTCATCAGCTCCAAAATTTGAGCTTGAATCGTTACGTCCAACGCAGTCGTCGGCTCATCGGCAATCAGAAGTTTCGGATTAGCAGCCAATGCCATCGCAATGACGACACGTTGACGCATACCGCCACTAAATTCATGCGGATATTGGTTAAAACGCTGTTCAGGATGTGGAATACCTACCAGATTCAGCAACTCAATACCCCGCTTGCGAGCAGCATCCTTGGATATTTTTTCATGCTTGAAAAGCACTTCCGTGATCTGCTTGCCGACTTTCATCGTCGGGTTAAGCGAAGTCATTGGGTCCTGAGAAATCAGGCCAATTTCCTTACCACGAATTTTTTGCATCTGCTTTTCTGTTTTATTAATCAGCTCTTGTCCGTCAAACATAATTTGACCCTTTTGATAGATGCCCGGAGGGGTCGGAATCAACTTCATAACAGCTTGTGAGGTTACGCTTTTGCCTGAGCCGGATTCGCCCACAATCGCCAGCGTCTCTCCTTTATTGACATGAAAGTTTACGCCACGAATGGCCTGCACTAGTCCCTGACGGGTCTTGAAAGATATCGTTAAGTCCTTCACTTCCAAAAGGCGGTTCATCTCATCACTCTTTCATTTATTATTCATCACTATTATTGACCACTATCTAAAAAAACGACGTCCAGGAGTCAAGGTATATACGATTAATTTTACTCAGTTTACTACCTACCAGTCAAGCTATATCTAAAATATCATCAAAAACCTGTCATTACATGTTATATAAATGGGATGTTTGTCCAAAAAAACAATCATTTTTAACCATTTCTGTACTCATTTATAACATGCGCTGGATATAGCTGAAGCGCGCTCCACCCAATGGCGAACGGGTGCAGAGTAGTTCTCCGTTCAATCGGGTAGCAATTTGACGACAAATAGCCAATCCAAGACCTGTGACACCATTCGAGCCTGCATAGAATCTTCCGAATACCTCTGCTGCCTCTTGTTCGGTCAGCCCTTCCCCATCATCATCCACATGCATAACCCATACAACCTCCGATGTTGTCCCTGTCTCCAAATGAATGACAACCTCCGTAGAGGTGTGCCGAACTGCATTTTGCAACAAATTCAACATCATACGGAACAATTGCTCGGCCGGAACGGCCACATGCAGGCCCTCTCCCTCCACTCGAAGCGAGATAGAACGTTCAGCAGCCACCGGCATCAATAGATGAACAGCATCCTCCGCCATGCTTCTAAGATCAACGAGAGAGACAGGCCATTCCTCATTCAGCGCTTCCAGCCTTGATAGCTGCAGCAGCTTTTCCACCATGTCAATTAACCGCTGGGACTGCACTTTGATGATACTCAGCCCCTCGTCCTGGGATACCACTTGATCCTGAATGGCATATACATAGCCTTGAATGGACATTAACGGTGTCCTTAGCTCGTGAGATACATTTTGTAGAAATTCAATTTGACCCTGGTGGTGCTGCTGAATACGGGCGGACATGGAATGAAAGGTACCGATCAGCTCGCCAATCTCACTTTTATCCGCCTGCGGAAAATCACTATCCTGTGGCTGATTCGGTTCGTAGTTGCCTACCGCCTCTTTCAATCGTTTGAGTGGACGCACTAGACGTGAGACAACCATCAGACCAATGACGAGAATCACCAAAAACCCCGCGATGATAGACAGTAATGTGGTTCTCATTAACGGTACATACAGTGCTCTCAAGGAAGATAAGGGTGAGTATACAAAAATACGAAAAGGTTGTCCGGGCAATTCTTCATTCGTAAACAGTACCTTTTTACCTTGAAGCACAGCTACCCCTTCATGTGTAGCGGTCAGATCCTGGGGAGACGGATGAACCGATGCAAAAAATCCCTGGCGGATCAAAAGCAAACGCTCAATCTTTTTGCCTTCCATTCCAGAGACGCTTGAGTCGATGATACGGTTATCCGTGCTTAAAATAAAGTAATCGGCAGATAAAAGCACGCCCTTGATAACATAGTTGAATTCAGCATTATCCAGTCGATCAAATCCTCCGTCGCTCATAATATGGACGGCTTTGCGCGCCTGCTCATGAAGCTTGGATTTAGCCTGATTCACCAGAATGTCGTCGATAAGCCTGATGAATAAAACGACCGTAATACAGACGGTAATAAGCATGGCGATGGACAGGGAAAGCAGTATTTTAGCTCTCATCGTACGCATGGTTACAACTCCTGAACCGTTGCTTTATAGCCGAAACCCCATACGGTGTTAATGACGAGCGTAGAGTGATATTCAGCTAACTTTTTACGAATCCGTTTGACCAGATCATCCACGACTCTCACATCACCTATAAAATCATAGCTCCACACCTGCTGAATCAGATGTTCTCTGCCAAAAGGTCTCTCCAGATGATTCGCAAGAAACAGCAGCAGGTCGAATTCACGTGAGGTCAAATTCAACTCTTGTCCGTCCACTGTGACTTTACGAAAGTCAGCAAAAATACACAGATTGCCCGCATGGCATATATCTGCGCTTTCTGCCGCTTGCCTATCGTCCGATGCAGACATTCCGGCCTTGCTCAGCCTCAGCATCGCTTTGACCCTTCCTACCAACTCTCTTGGATTAAAGGGCTTGGTCAAAAAATCGCTGCATCCCAGCTCCAGTCCGTGAATACGGTCGTTTTCTTCTCCACGGGCAGAGATCATAATGATCGGCATTTCTGTAAAATCACGAAGCTGAGTCAGTAGAGAAAGCCCATCAATGCCAGGCATCATAATATCAAGAACGAGACAATCCGGACGGTTCGTACGGATATGCTCTACCAGTGTTTTACCACTGGAAAAGGAAGTGACCTCGTAGGATTCTTTTTTCAAATATTCAGATATTAATTGCAGAATGAACACATCGTCATCCACTACTACTATTTTTGTCATGGCCTTAACCCCTTGCCGTTGTTCTGGATGCTTCCATCCTCTCTTTAAGCTTAACAGAAGCCCAGCAGAATAGACAAAAGACGGGTATACCGTTCCCGGTCCCGTCTTTCTTATCATGAATCGCTGCTGTATATGCCAGGCGAGCTGAAAACTAATTACACATCAATCTTATTTCTTGGTTGTTACTACTTTAGCAGCTGTTTTTGGCGCTGTTTTCACTGTTTTTGCTGGGACGACTTTCTTAACTGGAGCTTTGTGGGTCACTTTTTTAGCTACGGCATGATGTGCACGAGTTTTATGAGTTGTTGCTTTGTGTTTAACAACATTATGTTTTTTTGCATGATGTTTAACTGTACGGTGCTGCACTTTCACTGCTTTTGTTTTGTGGCTTGCCACTTTTTTCGCAACGGATTTTTTGGCAGGGGCTTTCTTCGCTTTGGTTGTTGTTTTATGAGCTGTTGCAACTTTTTTAACGGGTGCTTTCACCACAGGTGTTTTCGTCACAGGTTCTTTCACCGGTGTTTTGGTAGCCGGAGTCGTAACCGCAGGAGCTTTGATCGCTGGTGCAGTGCTCGCTGGAGTCGTTGTTGCTGTAGCAGCGAATGCACTGCTTGCTCCTCCCAGTACACTTACTACGGTCAATACAGCTGCTGCATTTTTAGTCCATTTTTTCATGATTGAATCACCTCTCCTTTAAAGTATCTTTAGCTTATCAGGAGAATTCGGGATAATTGTGGAGCAAATGTGTGAAAAGTATATGAAATAGCGTACAGACTCATGTATTTAGAAATTACATGAGTCTGTACGCTATGAGTTCTACAATAACCATCTTCACTAGCCAATGGCGATCCAGGAAATAATACCATAGTTATGCGAGGTTTCGTTCCACTTGGTTACGACGATCACTGCTCCATTCGGCGTCTGAGATTTCAGCGTCGCATGAAAGAGAGGGTGGTTCGTCATCGCTACCAACGTGTAGTCTGGGTTTACAAAAGGCTCCCCGAATACAATGGTCACTTCCGTCTCTCCTTCACTACCTTTCAAAAGAAACGGGGCTCTGCCAAACTGCTGCAATGCGGGCTGATTCGCACAAGTACGGACCGGAGTGATGCTCAAATGCTCCGGCTTCACTGCGTTCAGCTCCAACTCACGTGAGCCTACAGAGCCTTCCACCAGATGATGACCCTCAATGCTCTGCTCTGCCACATGATGGCTTTGTACCGCAGCAGCCTGCAGATGCTCTGGACCCACAGCTTCCGGGCTCAGCACCTCGCTGTCGACGGCCTGAGCTTGCAGATGGCTGCGAGATATACTGTTTGCCTGAAGTCTGTCGCCACTGACACCTTCCTCTGGCAAAAGTCCGGAGAGATGAATATCTGTGGACAGCTGAGCCAGTGTCACCGAGCCCGGCTTTAGGTGATGCGAATCAATAACTTCCTCTCCAATGTGGTGGCTTTCAATAGCTTCCTCAGCCACATGGCGGGACTGTATCGTTCCATCTGCAAGCTTGCTGGACGTCACCGCACCTTCCTGTATAGCATCCTCAGCTACCGCCTGCCAGCCTACATGCTGTGGCTGAATTGCCCCTGCTTGCAGATGTTCCGACTGGATTGAATCCAGCGCGATATGCCTGGACTGCACCACGCCCTCTGCCAGTGCTGACCCTTGGATCGCCCCATCGGCCAAATGCTGAGCGTGTACGGCATGCTCCGTCAAATGCACGGAGTTTACGCTGGCTTCTGCCAGATTCGAAGCACGCACCGCCCGAAGCGCAAGCTTCTCAGCGTTCACGCTGCCTGCCTGAAGCGCGTGAACCGATACACTCCCGGGTGCAATATGCCGGGTCATCACTGCCGAAGCCTCCAAATGGGCAGAGGTGACAGATTCAGGAGCCAGATGGCTCGACTGGACGGCCTCTTCTGCCAAATGATTGGCTTGCACCGCTTCGTCCGTAATATGCCACGGCTGGACCGAATGAGGAGATATTTTGGCAGCAGTCACGCCATCATCCGCCAGTTTATCGGACGTAACGGACTCATTCTGCAAAGCATCGGTCGATATCGCCTGTGAGGCGATATGCACACCCTGAATGGCTCCAAGGTGCAGGTGGTGCGGCTGGATGGACTCCGGTGCGATGTGCACAGATTTCACCGCCCCATCTGCCAGCGCTCTGTCCTGTACTGCGCCAGGTGCCAAGTGCCGGGGGTGTACGGCATGCTCAGACAACTGTGAAGGGCCGACGCTTCCTTCCGCGAGATTCGTCGCTTGCACCGAGCGTGCCGCCAGCTTTTCCGAGGTGACGCTTTCTGCTTGAAGCGCACGACCTGACACACTGTCCTGGGCCAGATGTCTCGCAAATACCGAGGAAGCCTGTAAATGATCAGAGGTGACGGATTCAGGTGCCAGATGGCTCGACTGGATGGACTCTTCTGCCAAGTGATTGGCTTGCACCGCTTCGTCTGTAATGTGCCATGGCTGGACTGAGTGGGCAGACAGCTTGGCGGCAGTCACGCCCTCATCCGCCAATTTGTCGGACGTAACGGATTCATTCTGCAAAGCATCGGTCGATATGGCCTGTGAGGCGATATGCACACCCTGAATGGTTCCAAGATGCAGATGGTGCGGCTGAATGGACTCCGGTGCGATATGCACGGACTTCACCGCCCCCTCTGCCAGCGCTCTGTCCTGTACTGCGCCCGTTGCCAAGTGCCGGGGGTGTACGGCATGCTCAGACAACTGTGAAGGGCCGACGCTTCCTTCCGCGAGATTCGTCGCTTGCACCGAGCGTGCCGCCAGCTTTTCCGAGGTGACGCTTTCTGCTTGAAGCGCACGACCTGACACACTGTCCTGGGCCAGATGTCTCGCAAACACCGAGGAAGCCTGTAAATGATCAGAGGTGACGGATTCCGGGGCCAAATGGTTTGACTGGATAGACTCTTCTGCCAAATGATTGGCTTGCACCGCCTCGTCTGTAATGTGCCACGGCTGGACCGAGTGGGCTGACAGCTTGGCGGCAGTCACGCCCTCATCCGCCAATTTGTCGGACGTAACGGATTCATCCTGTAAAGCATCGTTCGATATGGCCTGTGAGGCGATATGCACACCCTGAATGGTTCCCGTTTGCAGATGGTGCGGCTGAATGGACTCCGGTGCAATATGCACGGACTTTACTACCCCTTCTGCCAGCGCTCTGTCCTGTACTGCGCCGGGTGCCAAATGCCGGGGATGTATCGCCTGCGCAGACAGATGTGAAGGGCCGACGCTGCCTTCCGCGAGATTTAACGCTCGCACCGAGTGTGCCGCCAGTTTTTCCGAGGTGACGCTTTCTGCTTGAAGCGCACTACTGGATACGCTATCCGAGGCCAGATGGCTCGCAAGCACCGTCGAAGCCTGCAAATGGGCAGATCTGACGGATTCCCGGGCCAAATGGTTGGACTGGACAGCCTCTTCTGCCAAATGATTGGCTTGCACCGCTTCGTCTGTAATGTGCCACGACTGGACCGAGTGGGCTGACAGCTTGGCGGCAGTCACGCCCTCATCCACCAGCTTGTCGGACGTAACGGACTCATCCTGCAAAGCATCGGTCGATATCGCCTGTGAGACGATATGCACACCCTGAATGGTTCCCGTTTGCAGATGATGCGACTGGATGGACTCCGGTGCGATGTGCACGGATTTCACTGCCCCTTCTGCTAGCGCTCTGTCCTGTACTGCGCCCGTTGCCAAGTGCCGGGTGTGTATCGCTTGCGTGGACAGATGTGGAGGGCCGACACTGCCTTCTGCGAGATTCGTCGCTTGCACCGAGTGTGCCGCCAGCTTTTCCGAGGTGATGCTTTCTGCTTGAAGCGCACTACTAGATACGCTATCTGGAGCCAGATGGCTCGCAAGCACCGCTGAAGCCTGCAAATGGGCAGAGGTGACAGATTCCCGGGCCAGATGATTGGACTGGACGGCTTCTTCTGCCAGATGTTTGGCTTGCACCGCTTCGTCTGTAATGTGCCACGGCTGGACCGAGTGGGCTGACAGCTTGGCGGCAGTCACACCCTCATCCACCAGTTTATCGGATGTAACGGACTCATCCTGCAAAGCATCGGTCGATATGGACTGTGACGCGATGTGCTCTCCCTGAATGGTTCCAATTTGCAGATGATGTGGCTGAATGGATTCCGGTGCGATGTGCACGGACTTCACTGCCCCCTCTGCCAGTGCTCTATCCTGTACTGCTCCAGCTGCCAGATGCCGAGTGTGCACCGACTGCGCAGAAAGATGTGAAGGGCCGATGCTGCCTTCCGCGAGGTTCATTCCTTGTACCGAGCGCGCTGCCAGCTTTTCCGAGGTGACGCTTTCCGCTTGAAGCGCACGACCGGACACACTATCCGGGGCCAAATGTCTCGTGAGCACCGAGGAAGCCTGTAGATGCACCGAGGTGACCGCTCCTGCAGCCAGATGTGCCGAATCCACGGCCGCCACAGCCAAATGGTTGCTTTGTACAGCTTCGTCCATAATATGTCCGGACTGCACGGCATGGGCAGAAAGTTTGGTGGGAGTTACGCTTCCCTCCGACAGTTTGGCAGAGGTGACCGATTCATCCTGTAAGGCCGGAGTCGCTATAGCCTGCAATGCGATATGCTCTCCCTGAATGACCCCGCTTTGCAAGTGCTCCGATTGGATGGATTCGGGCGCAAGATGTACAGACTTTACAGCGTTCTGGGCTAATTCCGTCTCCTGCACTGCTCCTGCAGCCAAATGCTGAGTGTGTACGGCTTGCGCAGCCAAATGTCCGGGACCCACGCTGTTTTCTGCCAGATTGGAAGCCTGCACAGCACGGGCCGCTAGCTTCTCAGAGGTGACACTTTCTGACTGAAGTGCATGACCGGATACACTGTCGGGGGCGAGGTGTTTGGTTTGGACCGATGCAGATTGCAAATGATTAGAGGTGACAGATTCCGGAGCGAGATGATTCGCCTCCACCGCTTCAACAGCCAGATGGTTACTCTGCACCGCTTTATCCGTAATATGCCACGGCTGCACGGAACGAGCAGACAGCTTAGAGGAAGTGACACTACCCTCAGCTAACTTAGGAGCCGTAATCGCCAAATCATTGATTTTATCCGTGGCCACACTTTCCGGCGATAGTTTCAGTGAAGTAACGGCATGATCCTGCAAATGATGGGAGTACACCGCTCCGCTGGCCAAATGCGCGGTTTGAACAGCGCCTTCCCCTAGTATGTCTGCGGTAACGGACTGTTCTTGCAAAGCCGAGGTTCCAACACTGTCTTCCCCAAGATGTTTGCTCAGCACAGAACTCTGGGCCAGATGGGTCGAGTCGACGGATTGAGCCTGCAATGCCTTTCCACCCACACTGTTGTCGGCAAGGTGGTTTTCACGAATTCCCCCCGTTGCAATGTGTGCGTGTGTAATGGCTTGAGGGGCAATCTTATTTCCAGTTACCGCTCCTGTGGCAATTTTAGGTTCTGTCACTGCTTCGTCAGCAATTTTGTCAGACTTAATCGCGCTCGAAGCAATGTGATTTTCCTTGACAGCCTGATTCGCCACATGGTGTTCCAACACTGCCCCCTTCCCTAATTTTTCGCTCGTCACAGCCCCGGAATGCAAATGTTGCTCCGTAACCGCCTCCGATGCAATATGATCTTTCCGAATAATTTCGGATTGAAGATGCACGGAAGAGACTGCCTCCGGAGAGATCTGAGGCCCTTGTATGGCTGCTGTTGCAATATGTCTGGTAAGTACTGCCTCATCGGCAATTTTGTGTGGGAGAATGCTCTGATCCGATATTTTGGATGAAGTGACGGATTGATCAACAATTTGCAATGAGCCTACAGACTGATCTGCCAGTTTATTGGACTGAATACTCCGATCCGCGATATGCCGGGCTGTTACTTGGCCTGTTCCAAGCTGTTCTTCCCCGATGGAGCCAGGACTCAGATGCTTTCTTTCAATCGCTCCAGCCTGAATGTGCGCACTGGTCACTGCCTCAGACTCCAGATGACGTCCACTGACAACACCTTCCTCCAATTGTTCCTTGCCCACAATTCCATTGGATAGCTGCTTGCGATTAATCGAACCGGGGGCCAGATGCCTTGCATGAACGGCATGCTCGGTCAGGTGTGAACTCTCAATGCTGCCTGCTTGGATTTTAGCTCCATCCACAGCACCATCCCGCAGTTTGGAAGTGGTCACAGATTGATCGCCCAGCTTGGAGCTATCAACAGCTTCATTAGCCAAATTGTTCGATTGAATCGTACCACTGCGAATTTTATCCGAGGTGACCGACTGATCTTGAAGCATATCTGAAGACACGATCCATTGCTTGAAGTGACGGCTCTCAATGGAGCCATTCGCAATATGATCGCCGCTGATAATCTTATCAGCCAGCTTCTCAGGAGTGATGCTGCCATCTCGAAGTTTTTCACCACCGATGGAGCGATCCTGCAATTTACTGCCTGACACCGATGCGTCCGACAGATGTTCCACCGTAATGGAGTCTGCGGCAATCTTCGAAGAAGTCACAGCACCGTCGGCTATCTTAATCGTTTGAACGGCATAATCCGCCAGAGATTCCGTGTGGATGCTCTCTTGTTTCAGCTTGCTGAAATCTATGGAAGCGGGAGCGATCTTCTCACCCGTCACAGCGAAATCGCTCAAATCGTCTGTATAGATGAAAGCGTTGTTTACATGAGGAGCCTTCTTATTGCTCAAAATTTCCTCCACATCAATTGGATCAGGTTCTGGTTCTGGTTCTGGTTCTGGTTCTGGTTCTGGTTCTGGTTCTAGCTCTTGGGGTTCCTCCATCGACACTTGAGTCTCCTCTGCATCCGCACCTTCAACCTCTGTCTCATGCGAAACCTCGATTTCAGGTTCGACAACAGTCTGTAGCTCCGGCTCCTCTTTGGTTGGGGGAGGCGGAGAAGCAACTTGATGAAGTCTTGCTTCTGTCTCCCTCTCCGCAGGCTGTGGCTTCACGCGCTGTATCATACTTAATTCATTCATATCCGGGTCAATTACACTATAGAGCGGCTTTTTGTTTCTTATGGTTTTACGGCTCTTATTCTTCAAGCAGCTCTCTCCCTTCTCGTATTTATCGTTACAGCATCATATGCAGGCCCTTAGGCACTTGCCACCCCGTGCAAGGATACACTTTTGGGTAAAAAGGATACTTACTGAAATCCACGTTTGAAAAAAAATAGTTAAAAGTTAAAATAGTAAGGGTGAAGATCGCTACAAGAAGAGAGGAATTACAATAACATGATTATCAAACCAAGAACACGTGGCTTTATCTGCACCACTGCTCATCCGGTGGGCTGTGCCCAACATGTTCAGGAGCAAATTGACTATGTACAGGCTCGTCCTGCTATCCAGGGACCGCGTAATGTACTTGTGATCGGGGCATCTGCCGGATATGGGTTGGCTTCTCGCATTACTGCTGCCTTCGGTGCGCGTGCCAATACAATTGGTGTATATCGCCCTAGTAATGCTACTGCCACACGTACAGCATCGGCAGGCTGGTACAATTCTGCTGCATTTGAAAAAGCTGCTCAGGAAGCTGGGCTTAAATCCTTAAGCGTGACAGGCGATGCCTTCTCGGATGAGGTCAAAGCCAAAACGGTGGAAGCCATTCGCGAAGAACTGGGACAAGTCGATCTGGTGGTTTACAGTGTCGCTTCAGGTCGTCGTACAAATCCTCGCACAGGCGAAACGTTTAATTCCGTGCTCAAACCTATTGGTAAGCCTTACACAAACAAGACCGTTAACTTCCACACCGGGGAAGTCAGCAGCGTGACGCTTGAACCCGCAACAGAAGAAGAAGTACAAGCAACGGTAGAGGTTATGGGTGGTGAGGACTGGAAATTGTGGATTGACGCCTTGCGTGAAGGCGGTGTATTGGCTGATACTGCAACAACCTTCTCCTTTTCGTATATTGGTTCAGATATTACGCAAGCCATCTACAGAGAAGGCAGTATCGGAAGTGCAAAGGATCATTTGGAGGAGACAGCACATCAGCTGAACGATCAGCTGAAAGTTACAGGCGGACGCGCCTTCGTCGCAGTCACCAAAGGACTCGTTACCCAATCTAGCTCTGCTATCCCTGTCGTTCCTCTGTATATTTCTGCTTTATATAAGGTAATGAAGGAAAAAGGGCTGCATGAAGGGTGCGTAGAACAGAGCTACCGCCTGTTTGCTGAGCGTCTGTATGCACCAGAAACTCCTGTAGATGAAGAAGGACGTATTCGCATTGATGATTGGGAACTGCGCGAAGACGTGCAGGCAGAGGTTGAGAAGATATGGGAGGCACTGACGACCAACAATATCTACGAATTGTCAGATCTTGAAGGATATCGTCACGAATTTTTCCAACTGTTCGGCTTTGAGTTCGAGGGCGTAGACTATGATGCTGACATCGATCCCATCGTAAATATTCCTAACGTGCGCTAAGTCTTTTCATATCGTCATTATGTCAGAAAAACAAAAAAAGCTGTTCTCCAGCAGAGAAACATTTCGTTCTGCATGGAGGACAGCTTTTGTTTTTTAATTAAAAGGGACACTTGTGTCCGCTTCGAACTGCAAAATGTAGCAAACATTGCAATTTTAAATTTCATTTGATATTGTACAAGTAGGCATAGCAAAATCCCTCTTCCTAACAAGAGGGAAACACAGTTGGACAAGTCCTACCTTGACTGACCGTGATACTATTTGCTCAGCCCATCACAACCATATAAGGAGGTGTACAACATGGCAAAAGACGTTCTGTGTGAAGTCAATTCATGTACGTACTGGGCCCAAGAAAATAAATGTAGCGCTAGCTCCATTTATATCGTAAGCAACAGACCTGAAGACACTCACAAATCCGAAGAAACAGACTGCAAAACCTTCGAAGCCAAGTAAATCTTTGATTTCAAGCCTAAGCTTTATAATGAAGGAGCCCATGCCCGGGTTCCTTCTTTCTTATGATATTCTAACAAGAATGATAATTATTATCAAGTCCTTTTTCGGTACAGAAAAAATGCTATTCGCTTGTATACAATCATTTCTCTGCTACTTTATAAAGCCACGCCGAAAAGGACCCTGCTGTTCTCTCTAAAAACAAAAAAAGAAGCGTCGCTCTGAACGATTCGCTTCTTGTGCTTGACCTTTTGTAATTGTTCTTGCTTGGTCGGCTTCATTCGTATGTGCTGTGAAATCTCGCCATAATGGCCATTCGTTTTGCGGCTCTGTGCCGCACAATAGATTCCAGCGCGTTTTGCCTTGCTCAGCGCTTTTTGTGTTTGAGTACGTGCCATACGGCTTCACTCTCCTTCATTGGACTCCTTTTATCATAACATCCAATAGTCAAATCGTGAATGGTTTGTCTGACTCAAGCATTCTTCAATTCATTAAATGTCTGAAAAAATATCCGGATCGCCACTGGAGGCTGCCACAACAAAAACAATGACCAAGAAAATGATGATCAGTGTATAAATCAGTGTACCGATAATACTACATACCAGTCCAGCAATGGCCATACCTCTGCCTTGTTCGCCATGACGGTTAATTTCCTTCAGGGAAAGACTGGACAAAATAATACCCACAATTCCGATAATCAACCCGATATAGGGAATGACCACAGATAAAATCCCGAGCACCATCGAGGCAACAGCTTTACTATTCGTAGGTGGAACTACTGGGGGCGGGTTAAATGGGGCGTTATAATCGTTCGTCTCCTGAAAAGGATCGGAAGATCGAGGCTCCTTGTACAAATCACTCATCCGTTAAATTCAACTCCAATAAGTAAAATAGCAATTATATAAGTTCTAGGGTACCACAATCTTACAAATCAGGACAGTACTTATTTCAATTTTTTAAATTAGAACGTTAAAAAGAAGAAACATAGCGATATTAGCACTTTTTGAGGTAACCGGGCATACAGTATTTTACCTGTTACAGATCAATTGCGCTCCATGAGAGCATCCTGCCAAGGAGGTCGGAGCTATGTTATATCGTGCAACATCCCGCAGAAAGGGCTCGCCTCACAAACGATTAAATGCAGATACACTTAGGAAAATATCCGCTGCCATGCTGCCCTTTTACAAAGCTATTGCAACCCGACGTGCTTTTGCCGTCCAATGGTCACGAGCTGTCGTTCAGGGCAATTTGGATCGGATGAAATCCCTTCTCTGCTCAGTAGCGCCATTTGCCGCCAAACAAGGCTTAGGCACGAATGGCATTGGCTACTTTATTTCCTTTTTAGCTCAGCCATCGATGCTCTATTATACGAATGGAACGACGATTCCACCCGGGACTGTGCAGTTTACGTTTGAGCCGAGAGTTCATCGCGCCATCGCAAAAGCCGTTTTTCCACTGTATCGCGAATTGGCACGCAATCCATGTTTTGCTTCTGCCTTAGCCAAAGCAATCAACAGACAAGACCAGCGTGCAGTTCATGTCATGATCCGTAGTTTGATTCCATCCTCTGCGCTGAAATCCGTACAAATTGAGGATGATGGCTTTGCCTTGCTTTTTAAGTATCCCTTTAGCAAGTATCCGTATCGCAATCTGCTCTTTCGGGAGTTCACTTAAAAAGGTCGCTACTAGCGTTCTTGCTTGAGTTTTCCAATGAGCTCTTTTCCCAGTTGTATAGCCATATCTGTCAGCACTCTGATTTCGTCCTTGGTTGCATGATCCAAATGTGCTCCGCAGCAAATGGCAAAATTGCCCGCAAACTCTTTTCGCAAGCGAACTGCAATTTCTTCGGTAATATAAAATTCCTTATGGTTTTGTAATTGCACAGTTTGAATCGGCTCGAGCCTGGCCCCTGCTGTAATCGTTCCCAAATGAGGCTGATCACCGCCTGAAATGAGTACAATGATATCTTCCCCCATAAAATAGGCATCCAGCACAAGACGGATACGTCCGTTTTCTTTTTGCAAATGAATCATATAATCCTCTCCTGCTAAAAATATTTTTGTGAAACAATTCACTTTATGAGCATTATTCATTGTATCGCTTCCTGAACGGCTCGACAATTAAAAATGACCCACAGAAGCCTCTATAAACCGTGGCTTTCTGTGGGCCTTCATTGCTATTCTAAAAGAAGCCTTCCCTTTCCTACTGGCTGTTAACGGATCGTGATCGTATGCACAGTCTTACCACTTGCGCCGTCATTATCCGTCACCGTTAGCTCTACGGTATACGTTCCAGCTGTGGTGAATTTATGCTTCACCTTGGAACCGACTGCCGTATCGCCATCGCCAAAATTCCAGCTGTAGCTGACGATTTCACCATCTACATCACGGGAAGCTTTGGCGTTAAATTGTACATTTTTGTTCTTCTTAGCTGATTCATTAGCCTGAATAATGGCTACTGGCTTTTCATTGGATGTAGGTGGATTCGGATCAGGGTTCTGTCCTCCACCATTGGTTACATACAATTTTCCCGGCGCCTCCGTCTCCACTTCATTTCCCGCTGCATCCCTTACCCGGATCACGATGACTCCGCCTTCCAGGTTCAGAGAAGATGAAGTGAAATAAGTACCTTCATAGTGGCCTGACGAAGTTTCATTTAATGGAATATCGTTGCGGCCCAAAGTGGAC
Source organism: Paenibacillus sp. FSL H8-0168 (assembly GCF_038592955.1). NCBI lineage: Bacteria > Bacillati > Bacillota > Bacilli > Caryophanales > Paenibacillaceae > Paenibacillus > Paenibacillus sp. FSL H8-0168. Next base: position 4,204,604 of record NZ_CP151948.1, read on the forward strand.
AGGTTGAAAGGCAGCTCCACATGGAAGGACGCCTCCAAACCGGATGCACTGTCAAAGGATACTCGTACCGGCTGCCCTGGAGTAATACGCACATCCTCAGCAGGGCTGATGTTTTCAAGCTTCGGCAGAGCTGTATCGACATACACCGAGCGCGTAACACTTGTTTCGTTTTCGGCAAGATCCTTGGCCGTCACCGTAATTTGATTTTCACCTTCGTTGATAAGCAACCGCTTGTTAAAGCTGCCGTCACTTCCAAATTCAGCGGGCTCACCATTAATCGTCAATTCGGTGAGGAACTCGTCGTACACGGTACCGATAACACTAACTACACCCGCGTTCGTACGGGCTCCTTCATCAGGAGAAGTCAGGATCAGACCCGGTTTAGTCTGATCGAGCGTCACAACTACCGTTTCGGAACGATCCGTTAATTTGCCGTATACCGCTGCTTGAACACTTAGCGGATTAGCACCTGGCTGAAGATCAACCGACAAACTGAACTGACGATCCTTCACTTTCGTTGTGCCAGCCAACTCCTTACCGTTAAAGAGCTGAATATCGGCTCCTTCTGCCGGGGAAGTTCCTGTTACGGTAATCGACTCTTCCTGCGTATACGTAGCCTTCGTAGGAGTCGTAATCGTTGGGGCATTTACCGGATATCTGACGATAGCCCGGATCATGTAGTTCCCTTCCTCCTCAGGTGATTGGCTCCATGCTCCGCTTACACCTTGCCAGCTGCGAAGTGCATTCGGGCCACTCTCATCTGTAGCAAGACCCGGCGACTGTGTGCCTACAGCAGACTGTGTATATACGATGTAGAAGTCACCTTGAACCGTTACCGGCTCTGGAAGCTGCACCGTCGTCCATTGTGTCTCATCCCTTACGGCAGTCCCATCGAATGGACCAGCCAATAATCGTCCAGGTGCTCCTGCCGCACCAGAGGCGTCATAGATAGAATATTGGAATGCCGTTCCTCCCGGATTCGGGAAGGCAGAGTTCCAGAACAAAAGCGATGCTCCTGTCACTTGAGCCACTTCCGACTCAGGCGTCATTCTGACTGCCCATGAATTGCCTGCCGCGTTAAAGGCTCTAGCATTTTCTCCTGTCCCGTCATCGTAGGCAATGCCTCCCTGGAACCCGATGAAAGGTTTCAACGTGACATTCGCTTCCACACTACCGTTCGCAGGAGCAGTAACGGATACACTGTCACTATAATAATTCTCAGCTGAAATGGACAATGTGTATGTTCCTTCCAGCACGTCCAGCGTAAATTCTCCAGCCTCATTCGTCTCTACCGGAGCAATACGCGCATCCTCCAGCACCAACACTTTCGCTTTTTGGATCGGTTCACCGGATTGCTTGTCGGTAATGACCCCGTGAATCGTACCGTGAGGTACGGCCTGAAGACTAAAGTTTGCTCTGATGACTTTGTTATTCTCAATCGTGACTGCTTTCGTTTGAGGCACATAACCATAGGCTTCAGCCTTCAGCGTATAGTCGCCCGCTACATGGGTGAAGCTGTATTTGCCCGTGGTCGGATCCGTTTTCACCGAACGTCCGGTTTCCAATACCGTAACCGTAGCGCTGGCTGGAAGACTGTCGAGCCCGACACGTCCACTATCCACCGTTGTTTCTGCCGGCTTCACTTTCTCCTGGAATTCACTCTTTTCAGTGCTTGTAATTTTGTACAGCGGGAATTGTTCTTCCGCTTTTTCCAGCTTGATATTCGACTCAGGTACGATGTCCTTGGTCACTGTCGTAGCTGGAATGCCCAGCACACGGAAATCGTCAATGTACCAGCCGTTCTTGTTCACACTGTTATCCGATTTCAAACGGAAGCGAATTTGAATCTCATTGCCGGTGTAGCTATCCAGATTGTAATAAACTGGAGTCCACTTTTTCCCGTTCGTGTTGTGAGAGAACTTGCCCAGCTCGCTCCACGTGTCGCCATTGTTTTTGGACACTTCCACATAACCGTAATCATAGCCGGCCTCAATTTCAAACCAGTGATTGAAGGTCAGTGTTGCGTTGCGTACAGCCTGCAAATTAATTTTGGGAGAAACCAGCGAAAATTCAGCTCCGTTCTCATAATTGCTATCAAGATCGGTTGCCCACACATTGGGTCTGGACGCTGCGCTCTCTGGTCCTACTTCCTTGGGAATGCCGCGTTCCCACTCATCCTTGGTACCGGAATGAGTCCAGCCATTATCCGAGCTGCCGTCAAAATGATCGCTATACAGCGTATCCGGCACGTCTACTCTCAGAGAAGCCTCATTCGACTTGATTCCTTCATTGCCACTATAATCCTCAGCCGCCACTGCATAATGATAGGTTGCTCCACCGACCGTGATGGTATCTGTGAGTGTCAGTGCTGAGGTTGTACCGATGGAAGTATAATTTTTGCCTGATTGGGTAGAACGATACACCTTGTACTGCTTTACATCCTCATCGGAGGAAGCATTCCATGCTAGTGTAACGTTGCCCACAGTATCTGCTTCAGCAGTCAAATTGCTCGGCGCAGCAGGTGCAACGGTGTCTGGCTCCTGAATCGACAGATCGTCAATATACCAGCCATCTTTCACAACCGTATTGTCACTCGTAAAGTTGAACAGGAGGTATACCTTTTGACCCGCGAATGCCCGCAAATCAAGATATTGTGTTTTCCAGCCGTTGCTGGTGCCGGTAAACGATAATACCTGCTCAAACGCATTCTGATTGTTTGTGGTTGCTACGTACACTTTGCCGAAATCAGAATTGTTTTCAAGATCGTACCAATGCTTGAAGCTGACCAGTGCCCCTTTTGAGCTCTCGGTCAGATCAATCGGAGGGGCCATAAAATAACTGTTGGAGTTGGCCTGATATTGGCCTTCGAGATTAGTCGCGATGACCTTTGTACCCGAATGTGCGTTTTTAGGGCCGCTTGTCGGAGTTCCCCATTTCCAAACACTGCCCTGTCCACCGATATTAATACCGGCAATGTCTTTTTCGAAGTCTTGTGTGTAGCCTGGTTTTACGCCTTTGGAGATTTTAACCTTGTATACTTCAGTTTCAAATCCATTATTACCATAATCATTTACACGAATATAGTATTCCAGACCAGCGCTGTCCACCAAAAAAGTCGGGATAGACGCTTGATATGTACCATCTTTGCTGTCGCCGGAGGTCCGTTCTAACGGAATATATACATAGTTTGACGTACCTGCTGTTTTGGCAAATGCCTCAACGGCTGTCACGCCGACATCATCCGTTACATGAGCAGTCAGAGGTATATCAATACCCTCGAATGCCGCTGCGGGCGGTGTATGCTCGAGAACAGGTGCTTCCAGATCGTCGCCCCCCGTTACAACTTTACCAGACACGGAGCCCAGACCTTGCATGACCGAACCGACTGCATCCAGCGCATTAATAACACCATGTCCGTAGCCATTATTTGGCGAAGTAGGATATGTGCTGTCCGTGCGCGGTGTAGCTGTGTTCATCAAAATTTCCTCAAGCTGATCTACGGTAAGCGAATGATTCGCTTGCAGCAACAGAGCTGCAAGGCCCGCAACATGAGGTCCCGCCATGGAAGTACCGTTATACCCGCCTTTATAGGCGCCACCAGCGACAGATGACCGGATATTAACACCCGGTGCGGAAACTTCTGGCTTCACCTCACCATAGGGTGATGGTCCTAACAATGAGAAGCTGGCCAGATTATCATTGCTATCCGTGGCTCCAGTAGCGAAGGATTCCGGATAGTTTGCCGGATTGGCTACCGAGGCAGGTCCGCCCGGATTGGAAAGAGAGGTATTACCTGCGGAGAATTCGGGGAAGATTTGAGCATCCCGCCATGCCTGAACCACAGGCCGGAACCATTCATCAAGACCCGGTCCACCTCCCCACGAGTTGTTCACTACGTCTGGAGCAAGCTCGGGATGAAGATTCCCTTGGGCATCTTTTGGCGCAAGCAGCCATTGACCGCCATCCAGTATAATTGCATCCGTCGTTTCCGGATTAAAAATCCGAACCGCAATCCACTTCGCACCAGGTGCAACGCCAACTCGATTCGTTCCGTTTTCCTCAGAGCCGACCATCGTGCCCATCGTATGTGTACCATGGGAATCGTCTTCCTGATCGACCGGAAGCGTCGCATGACTATGCGGATCGTACCAGCTCAGCTCGGGATTGACGACATTGCCTGCCGCGTCCAAACCCCGCCATTTACGATGAAGGGCCGGATGTGTATAATCTACACCTGTATCCAGATTGGCAACCACGATTCCGGTTCCGTCAATTCCCTTTTCCCACACTTGTGGTGCGTTAATATGGGATATGTTCCATTCCACCGTAGATGGGTCTACAGCGTTCTTACCTGCATTGCCAGGTTTAGCCGATGTTTTGCCATCGTCCTTCTCCAGCTCTACAGCCTTCTCTACCGTTGCAGACTTTGCCGTTGCTGCTGTGGCTGTTTCAGCTGTTTCAGCTGTTTCAGCTGTTTCAGCCGTTTTGGCATTTGCTCCCTCTGCTTGCTTGTCAACCGTCACCTTTTGCAGATAACGCGTTTCATTCGGCAAGACTTTATCGACCTCAGGCAACTGCGAAATATGATCCAGCACCTCCTTGGTGCTTGTTACAGCCAATGCATTCACAATAAAAAAGCTTTTATATTCCTTCACTCCGCCGCTCTCTGATTGCTTATCCAAATAATTTTCAAGCCCATATTGGGTTCTTGAAGCCGTTTCACGCAGAGAACTGATCACATGGCTGCGCGCAGCCATTTTTGCAGCGGAAGGTGTTATTTTCTCAAGTGAGGCCTTTTGGAGTGCATTTTTAGAAACCTTGTTGGTGTCTACCTGTTCTTTTAATTTGACCAGATAGGTAACATAGTTATTTTCCTCAAACTGTTTGGTCAGTTTCGGGGATACCTTCGCGGTCGTGACCTTGTGCGAGGCGGATTTCAGCTCCAACTTGGAGCCATCCGGTGTGTTATTCGCCAAAGCAGGTTGAACAAAGGAAAAGGCCATTAGCAAAGATAGTCCGATAGATAGTGGTTTCTTGAATCGTTTAGGTTTAATCAATTACTTCTCCACTCCTTTTACTAGGTTTAATGTTTCTGGAATAACCTGTACAGAGTAAGACCTCATACCTTACACATCAAACACACGGGTTGCGCAACACGATATGGTTGGCGACCACCTCCTTCATAGAATATAGAGGCACAAAAATATTTGGCTGTTCATAGGTGTTGGTACTTCATAGGTGAGTTTACTATCCCAATAAGAAGCGATGAAATTCAGTAGAAACCAAGGAGAAAAAGCAGGAGAACTTCGAAGAAAAACATGTTATATCATTACAGTTTATATTAAAAATTGATATATAATCATATATTATGGAATAGTATAAAGTTATCAAAACAGATATACAAGTCATTTTTTTGCATTTTTCTTGAAATTCTATGACTTTTATATTCTTTTATGTACGAAAACCCCTTTTTTGCGGCTACGTAATAGTGCATTACACGGTTAACAGGTGTATGCAATCTCTGTACGAGCCGCTCAAAGGGATTTTGGGGGTCTTTCTTAATCCTATCTTTCGCTCTATATCTTGTTCATTGGAAGTCGCTTATGGGATTTTTGCAAAATCCTCACTTAAGTACGGAGTTCACCGCAGCAAGCGCGTCGATCAGACCATATCCGTAACCATTGTTCGGTGAAGTCCGATACTGGCTATCTGTCAGCGGCGTCGCTGTTTTTGAAATAACATCCTCCAGTTGATCCACAGTCAAAGATGGCTTGGCCTGAAGCAGTAATGCTGCTAATCCAGCAGTATGCGGACCTGCCATGGAGGTACCGTTCCATCCCCCCTCATACACCCCACCCGGTACAGAAGAACGGATGTTGACACCAGGAGCCGAGATTTCAGGCTTCACCTCGCCATAAGGAGAAGGACCGCGCAGCGAGAAGCTGGCCAGCTTGTTGTTAATGTCCGTGGCTCCTGTCGCATAGGCTTCCGGCAGATTTGCCGGATTGGCTACAGACCCAGGTCCGCCCGGATTGGACAATGTTGTGTTGCCTGCGGAGAACTCAGGGAAAATCTGAGCCGCTCTCCACGCCTTGGTGACTGGTCGATACCATTCATCCAGGCCAGGTCCACCGCCCCAAGAGTTATTCACCACATCCGGTGCAAGCTCAGGGTGCTTTTTACCGTTTTTATCTACAGGAGCAAGAATCCACTGTCCACCGTCCAGTAAGATGGAGTCGGTCGTATCTGGATTGAATACTCGAACCGCAATCCATTTGGCGCCAGGGGCAACACCGATTTCATTCGTACCGTTGCTGTCCGAGCCAACGCTCGTACCCATTGTATGTGTACCATGTCCATTTGAATCAGTCGGCAACGATGCTCCATCAACCGCATCATACCAGCTCAGTTCTGGATTAACGACCTGACCGGAAGCATTCAGACCACGCCATTTTCTTTTCAACGCCGGGTGAGTATATTCAACGCCTGTATCCAGATTGGCGACAACAATGCCTTTGCCGTCAATGCCTTTGGCCCAAACCTGTGGTGCTTTGATTTTAGAGATATTCCACTCGACACGGCTTGGCGTTACCGCATCCTTATACACGGATTCTTCCACCGATTTTTGCGCATTCTCTTCCGTCACAGCCGTATCTACAGCGGCCTGATCTGCAACCGCTTGGTCAGCTGTAGATTCCTCAACTACGGGCTGGGCATCCTTATCTATTTCTACCTTTTGCAGTTCCCGCTTTTCATCCGGTAAAATTTTGTCGATCTCAGGAAGTGTGGCGAGATTATCCATGACCTCTTTGGTGCTGGTTACCGCAAATGCGTTCACGATAAAGTAACTCTTGTACTTTTTGACGTTTCCGTTATTGACTTCCTTCTTTAAGTATTCCTCCACGGATTGTTGCGTTTTTTCTGCTGTATCCATGAGAGAGTTCACAACCGTTGTACGTACAGAAAGCTTAGTAGCAGCGGGTGAAATTTGCTCTGCAGAGGCCTTTTGGAAAGCATGCTTGGCAACTGACTCCGTATCCACCTGATCTTTTAATTTAACCAGATAGGTGACATACTCACTGGCACTGAATTGTTGGTTCAGCTTGGCAGAAACCTTGGCGGAAATCGTCGATGCTCCTGCTGAGGTGGTTGTGCTGGAATCACCATATACCGGAGAAATCAGAGAAAAAGCAAGAAGAGCGGTAAAACTGACCGACAGCGTCTTTTTGATATTTTTCGACTTAATCAATACTTTTCACCTCCCTTTACTTGGTTTTTTTAATTCTCAAGGACAACCTTCCAGGCAGCTACGTCAAAAGCTCACAAAATAGCCTCTGGTACTCACCTCCTTTAAAAAATATAGATTCCGCTGGGGTGAAATCCATAGGTCATCATTCTGAGGTGAACAATCCTTGGTGCAGACCGCAAAGAACAAGCATCGGGTAGAAACAGGTGAACAAGTTTGAAAATAGTAAGTGAAAAAAATGAAGAAAAAGGTAGGGTAAGAAACTAGAAGTGATCGAGGAGGTTGATAAGCAAGTATTAAAATACAATTTAAAACAAAAGAATGAAACATATGGTATCTTTTGAATCTAGTATAGGGTCATAAAATCAGATATTCAAGCATTTTTTTTGAATTTTATTCCTTTTTTTCTTTAAGAAGAGAAAAATCTCTTCCATTTTCGAAGCAAATGCAAGTCTTCATTATGCACTTGGTTTCGGGGATTAGAAGAGATTTTTCGGCATTCAGCAACAAATTTAAAAGAGTGTTATCTGCCGCTATTTACAGGTATGGGAACCGAAACGGCTCCATCTGGAAAGGAAGATTTGGTTTGCTGCGATCTGCGGCACAGACTCGTACATTCTCGGAAAGCCATTTGCCTGCATCCATAGCAATGATCCTGATTCACCAGCGCAAGGGCAGCCGTCAGGGCCTCTCCTGTATGTTCGAAAAAATGCTTTTGTCCAATCATGTCGTAGCATCCGGTTTTCTGTAGTAATGCCAGCGGTTGAGGCTGGAGCCCGGAAACAAGCACCGTTCCGCCAGACTTCCGGTATTTCTGAATTAATGCGGTAAAGTTACCTTCTCCCGTCATATCCATAAAAGGGACCTTCCCCATACGCAACAACAAAATCCCTTGTAGGTGGTCAGTCCGACCTCCCACACCTGAGTTTTCCAATACCGAGGCTGCACCGAAAAATAAAGGGCCTTCCACATTGTAAATAGCCACCTGTGGACAATCATGCTGATCTGTGACCATATGGGCTCCTACTTTTTCATGTTTTACAGAAGGATCAGGAAGTACCTTATCTACTGAAAGTGTACTGCTCATACGTTTAACAAACAATACAACTGCCAGAATTAAACCTACCTCCACAGCCGTTGTCAGCGTCGTAAAAACTGTCAGCAAAAAGGTGACAACCAGCACAATAGAATCCGCTGTCCGCGTTTTGAGAATGTGCGCAAAATGCTTGCGCTCACTCATATTCCAAGCTACTACCATCAGCACCGGAGCCATACTGGCCAACGGAATGTTAGACGCATAAGGTGCGAAAAGCACCAGGATGAGGAGCACCACGAACCCATGTACGATGCCTGACATAGGAGAAACAGCACCGTTACGGATATTTGTGGCGGTGCGGGCAATTGCACCTGTCGCAGGAATGCCACCGAACAGCGGTGTCAGCAAATTAGCTATCCCTTGTCCAACCAGTTCACGATTGCTGTTATGCCGGGCTCCCGTCATACCGTCAGCTACCACCGCTGAAAGCAAAGATTCAATAGCTCCCAGCATTGCAATAACAAGTGCTGGCGGCAAGAGTTTCACGATCAAATCCCACGTCATCGCAGGAATATGTAGCTCAGGCAAAGATGCTGGAATTGCGCCATACGCAGAGCCAATCGTAGCCACCTGCCCTGGAAAAAGTAAAGCTGCCACCAGTGTTGACAAGAGTAGACCAACCAGTGAGCCGGGTATCTTGGGCCATTTTTTAGGCACCAAAATAAGCGCGGCAAGACAGATACAAGCCGTCAGGATACTATATACATTCAGTGAAGGAAGTCGATGGATGAGCTCTGCCATGGAAGGCAGAAAAGTTTCATGCCGCTCTACCCCGCGCAAGCCGAGAAAGTTAGCAATCTGACCACTGAATATCGTCACGGCAATTCCGGCCGTAAAGCCAATTGTTACTGGCTTGGGAATAAACTTAATCAGTGCCCCCAGCCTTAGCACACCCATTAAAATGAGCATAATGCCCGCCATAAAACCGGCTATGAGTAAGTTCTCATAACCGTATTGCATGACAATAGCCAGCAAAATCGGAATAAATGCACCTGTAGGTCCTCCGATCTGGAATTTGGACCCTCCCAACAGCGAAACCAAAATTCCCGCAACAATGGTCGTATACAGCCCATATTCCGGCTTTACTCCCGATGCAATAGCAAACGCCATACCGAGCGGAATCGCCACAATCGCTACAATACTTCCGGAAATGAGATCCTTTCGCAAAGCCCCTGCGTTATAGCCTTCGAACCTTCCTATCCACTTCATTCCTGTAACCCTTCTTTTCTGTAATAGCATTACTTCTCGTTACGTATACCTTCCAGCAACGAGATCGCTTCGACCAAATGATTGTCAAAAATCCGCCGCGCCACCGCAAGCAGCTCCGTCAAAAGCGGATCACGTAGTGAATACACAACCGATGTACCTTCCTTGAAGCTGTTCACCAAATTTTTGGCCCGTAAAACGGCCAATTGCTGCGATACGGCAGAACCTTCGGAACCTAGCGCAGTCTGCAGCTCGTTCACATTCCGTTCTCCTTCACTCAGCACCTCCAAAATGCGGATGCGCAGAGGGTGAGCCAATGCTTTGAAAAAGTCGGCCTTAAACTTCTGGAGATCTCCTTCCACGCCTGCTCCGTCCCCCTCACAGAATTGTCCTATAAACGATCAACAATATCTGAATATTTGAATATTCAGTACAATAACAGCTTTGGGCCAATTGAACTATGATGTTACTCACACTTCACCATGAGTAAAGGCACATTCTCCCACACTTCTATCTTTCAGGGTTGACAGCTTCCACAGGTTTCCATTAACATAGCAATTAACTTTAAGAAAAGGGGGCCGACAGACATGACTGAGCTTTACATGATAACGACAGACAGACAGCACGATACAACCACATATTTGAGTTTTCGTCTCATCGGCCCCGTTCGGGCGACATGATGGGTGATATCACGCTGTCTGACGGCGTGATTAGCCAGGCTTTTTTATTTTTTTATGCTATTGGAAGAACAGGTTATTTTACGTATTTATGATGTGTTGATCATAAAATGTAATGACACTTTCGGTGCAGGAAGCCGTAGACGACAAGTCTGCGGTTTTTTTTGTTTTTTTAATCTTTTATGCAAGTATTTATGAATTTACTTGAAGAAGGGAACTACCCATTTATATGAATATACAACATACAACCGACTCGTCCTTGCATGAAGGAACATACAGCCATCTGATGAAGCTTCCGGCAGGTGATCTGACCGTATATGCTTCTCAGCAACTTTTCTCCTCACTGGATTACAAGGTGTTCGAGATGGCTAATAACAATTTACAAATTCCAGGTATCCGCTATATGGGATACACACCAGATGTACATGTAGGCGTCGGAACCTGCATCGGTACGACTGCTGTATGGGGAATGGAGGACGGCTATGTATCTCCCTCCATCGTTGGCAGTGATATTGGCTGCGGCATGCGCGTACACCTGACCAATCTGCACAAGGATGCTTTGAAGGAAACCAAGCTGCGCCGTAAGCTGGTCAAAACCATTGACAAATACTTGCCCATGGAAGCCCACCAGCGCGGGCATTATTCGGATATCCGACTGGGGCATATTGTACGCAAGGGTCTGCACGGCTTACCCAACAAATATATTCCGGACAGCTACACTCCTAAGAAATCCACCTCACTCACCCATGTAGAGCACAGTAAGTTCTCCTTTGACGAGGAGGTGCTGAATCTTGTCGAAGATCGTACATGGCATCGGGCTCACCGACAGCTCGGCACGCTGGGTGGAGGCAATCACTTCGTTGAAATTCAGGCGATTGAAATCGCGGAGGAAAACCGCGAAACAGCTGAAGCTTGGGGGATGTTCGACGGTCAGGTGGCTGTGATGATTCATTCGGGATCACGGGCTTGGGGTGGAGCAGTCAGCCAGGCCAGCTCATCTGCCATTGCCAAGGCAATGAGCCGTCTCGGGCTCGGTACCTCCGACCCAAGACTAGTATTCGCACCGCTGGATCACCCCGAGGCTGCACATTATGTCGATATGATGTATTCGGCACTGAATTACGCTGTGGTGAACCGACATCTCATCGCATACTCGGTGCGTGAAGCCTTCCGCGATGTCTTTGGTACAAAGTGCGAGTTGCGTACTTTGTACGATCTAATGCACAATTATGCTTGGGAGGAATCCCATCCGGATCACGGCAGCGTGTTTGTGCATCGTAAAGGTGCTACGCGTGCTCTTCCAGCAGGACACCCCGACAATCCGCGGCCTTATCAGGCGACAGGGCATCCAGCCCTGATCCCCGGCTCTATGGGGACAGCCTCTTATATTATGGTAGGTTTACCGGGCGGTCAGGATAACTTCCACTCCATTTGTCATGGAGCAGGCCGTATTCGTTCGCGTTCTGCGACCAAACGACTCGTCAGTGTGGACGATTTTGCAGGGGCCCTGGGTGTAGGGACAGACGACGAAATTGTGGTCAATCAGGCATCACTGGAAAGCATTATCGACGAATCTCCGCAAGCCTACAAAAATGTAGATGATATTATCGAAAGTGTCACCGGGGCAGGACTCGCAGCAGTTGTAGCCAAATGCAAGCCGCTAGCCGCCCTGAAAGGAGCCAAATAATTTGAGTATAGACATCCCAGCTATTTACGAATTTGATGAACGTACAGATGGACGCATTACCGGTTATGCCGCTTATGCCCGTCTGATCGACGGTATCAGTGAAGCACTCTATAACCGCTACGGCGTAAAATACGTGCTGTATGCCAGCGATGATCCCAATATTGAGTATTGGGATCTGCTGGAGGAAGATATTCGTTCAGGCAGTCCCGATCTGGAGCATGTGGCACGGGTCTTCGATCGTTTGGAGGAACGCACCATCCAGTATGACGATGACGGACCGACTCCTGAATACGGCGTGCATCTGTCGATGCGTAATAATGTATTCGCCTACCCCAAGTGGGGCATCGCGCTGGCGCGAGTTCCCTTTTTCCGTGAGAATGGCGTGTACAATGAAGATTACGTATTTGCGATAGGCGACCAGGAGCTGCAAGGCTTCCTCGCGGGAGTACGCGGTCGTGAACGTAAGCAGAATATGAAGCGTGTCACCGTTTTTACCGACACAAGCCGTGGACTTTCTCGGCAGGCAGAGCCGATAACCCGCGCAATTACGCGGGATGACGTGATTTTGAAAGCGGAAATCAAACGGGATATTTTCCGATCACTTGATCAGTTTTTTGAAGCGGATCGTACCTTCTATCAGACTTATAACATTCCTTATAAGCGTGGTATTTTGCTATATGGCCATCCGGGCAACGGTAAAACAACACTTGTAAAATCTATTGCCAGCAGTGTACCGGGCCCGGCAGCCTACTGGCAAATTACGGAGTATACAACCAGTGAATCGGTCAAAGAGGTGTTCGAGGCGGCTACTCGCCTGGCTCCAATGGTGCTAGTCATTGAGGACATTGATTCCATGCCTCAGGAGGTGCGTTCCTTTTTCCTGAATACCCTCGACGGTGCTACATCCAAGGAGGGCATCTTCCTAATCGGAACGACCAATTATCCCGAAAAAATCGACCCGGGTCTGATGAACCGGGCAGGGCGTTTCGATCGGGCCTATGAAATCAGTTTGCCTGACGAAGCGCTGCGACTGGCATATCTCAAGCTGCGCAACTTCCTTGTTTTTGCAGGGGAAACAGGTACACAGAAGGCGGCAGCCATGACTGACGGGTTTTCGCTGGCACAGCTCGGAGAACTGTATGTCAGCACTGCTCTGGAGTGGCATGAGCAGGGAAAAGCCGATATTGAGCTGATTATTAAAGGTATGCGAGGCGAGCTCGATAAGAGCCGTAAGCAGGACTGGTTAAAAAATGTGGCCGAAGGACGTGTTGGGTTCTTCTGATTTATCCTTTCATTGCCTTATAAAGAAATTTATGTTATGTTGATAAACAATAAAGTATCGAAAGGGTGACCTTAAGCCAATGATCTACTAATCCTATTCCACCAAAGAAAAAATCGTAATTTTACGAATTTTCTGGATAGGATTAGTGTAGGCTTTGGGTATTAACAATAAGCGCATTGCTTCTTTGACGGGAGCAGTGTATCTTCTTGTTCGTACGTCTACCTCCTATCCAGAAACCAATGGATCAGGAGGTTTTTTGCATGAAAAGAATACTTGGAATCCTAATGATTAATATCTTCATCGTTATGGTGGGCGTTGGTTTAATTACCCCCATCCTGCCAGAACTGATCATTGAATTTGGTGCCAGTGGGCGGGCGATCGGTTTATTGGTAGCAGCCTATGGAGTGACACAATTCCTGCTCTCTCCAATGACTGGGCAACTGTCTGATCGATATGGGAGAAAAGCATTCATCGTCGTAGGTGGCATTATTTTTGCTGTAGCTAAATTTATCTTTGCTATCGGAGATGAGTTATGGATGCTGTATACCTCAAGACTTCTGGAAGGAATGGCAGCAGCCCTGATTATTCCGCCCATGATGGCATATGTGGCGGATATTACAACAACCGAAGAACGAGCCAAAGGAAATAGCCTGCTAGCCGCAGCCATGTCATTCGGATTTGTCATCGGTCCTGGACTTGGTGGTCTTCTTGCAGGATATGGAACGAGAGTGCCACTGTATATAGCAACGGGTGCGGCTATTATTGCAGTTATTTTTTCAATGATTTGTTTACCTGAAAGTTTGACGAAAGAACAAATGAAGGCAGCTCGGGCAAGAATTACTCGGAAGGAATCTATGTACAAACAATATGTGAGATCGTTAAAGTCAAAGTATGCGATGCTCTTTGTACTTGTCCTGGTGATGACCTTTGGGCTCGCTAATTTTGAATCTGTTCTTGGTTTATATGTAACGAACCGCTTCCAATTCTCGCCGCAAGATATTTCAATTATTCTAACCGCAGGTGCTGTGATCGGAGTCGGTATGCAAGCACTAGTTGTTGCTAAAATAATTAATAAGTTTGGTGAACAAAGGGTGATCAAAGGTTCGCTTCTTTTCACCTCAGCTGCTTATATTTTGTTTCTCTTCACCATAGATTTTTGGAGTATCTTCCTTCTCACTTCCCTTATTTTCTTTGCTACCGCTATGCTTCGTCCAGCTCTTAATACACAATTATCGAAGATGGCAGGGAATGAGCAAGGATATGTAGCTGGTATGAATAATGCCTATATGAGTGTCGGAAATATTGTCGGCCCCACTCTAGCGGGATTTTTATTTGATACAAATATGTTCGCACCATTCATAGCAGGCTGTTGTATTCTATTGGGTACTTTTTTGCTTACATTAAAAATGAAATAAAAGAGGACAACTGATGAGTAAAAGGCAGCTACGGGTGTGGGGCTTATTTTTCAACGCCCGCCTGTAGCTGCCTTTTTATTCAGTTAATCGCTTATATTTAACAAACACTCAAATTCCCTTTATTCTGCTTCCCCGCTTAGACGATTCAAAAACTGAATAGCCCGTGGACTGGTGGGTTGCTCCAGGACCTCATGCGGCGTACCCTGCTCAACGATTACACCCTGATCCATCAAAATCACATGGTCTGCCACCTCGGCTGCAAATTTCATTTCATGGGTGACAATAACCATGGTCATCCCTTCAGCAGCCAGTTGCTTTATGACCTTGAGCACCTCGCCTACTAACTCAGGATCAAGCGCAGAAGTCGGTTCGTCGAACAATAGTACCTCAGGTTCGACCGCCATTGCCCGGGCAATACCGACCCGTTGCTGCTGTCCTCCCGATAACTGATGCGGATAGGATTCCGCTTTATCAGCCAACCCCACTTTTTTTAGCAATTCCAATGCACGTTTGCGCGCCTCGTCCTTGCTCTTTTTCTGAACCGTGACTTGTCCCTCCATCACATTTTGTACGGCTGTCATATGCGGGAAGAGGTTGTAGGATTGAAATACCATCCCTGTCCGCTTGCGCAGCGCCAATATGTTTTCTTGCCGGAGCTTCGTTCCTTTCGCAAAATTCAGTGCAATATCCCCTACTTGGATCTCTCCTTGGTCAGGAACCTCCAGCAAATTCAAGCAGCGTAAAAGCGTTGTTTTACCAGAACCGGAAGGACCGATGATAACAAGCACTTTCCCCTTACCCAACGTCACGTCAACACCCTTAAGCACTTCCAGCGAGCCGAACGATTTGTGTATATTCCGAATTTGGATCACCGGTACAATCTCCTTTATCTGACGGAAAAACGGCCTAGTCGCTTCTCCAGGTAATTTTGCAGCACAGTCAAAATGGTGCTAAATAGCAGGTAAATAACTCCCGCCTCGGTATACACCAATAGCGGTTCGTATGTGGTAGCTACAATCTGGTTAGCCGTTCTGAACATTTCCACATAGGTGATGGTCGCTGCCAGTGAGGTATCCTTCACCAAGCTGATGAATGAATTAGCCAACGGAGGTACGGACACACGGGATGCTTGCGGAAGCACGATACGACGCAATACTTGCCAGCGCGTCATCCCCAGAGAGTACCCCGCCTCCCATTGGCCTTCCTGAATGGATATGATAGCCGCACGCATAATTTCAGAGCTATAAGCCCCTACGCTGAGGGTAAAGCCGATCACTGAAGCAATAAACGGGTCCAGTGTAATACCTACGGAAGGTAAACCATAGAAAATAATATACAATTGCACCAGCAAAGGAGTTCCTCGAATCACCCATACATAGAAGCCGAAAATCAGCTTGAGTATTCTCCATTTGGACAGCCGGGCCAACGCTGTAATCAGCGCCAGCACGAGTCCAAGAGCAAAGGAGATAAGCGTGAGCGGAATCGTAAAAGAAACCCCTGCTTTTAGCAGAGGCAATAATGAATCGATAATGATTTGTATTTGGCGATCATCCATTGTACAGACATCCTTTGAAAAGATAGGTTTGAGAAGATTCGGTTCGACTTGGCGAACGTTGGGTCTTCATTTATTATTTGGATACGTCGGCTCCAAAATATTTTTCGGAAATTTTCAGGTACGTACCGTCAGCCTTCATATCAGCCAGCGCTTTGTTTACTTCCTTGATCAAATCTTCGCTGCCCTTATTGAATACAGCTGCGCTGTGTGAAGCATCTGAAGATTCGTCCACCTTTTTAATTGGTGCGTCAGGCTTTTGCTTTTTCAGATCAAGATAGGATAATCCATCATTGACGGTCGCATCCACCCGCTTGGAAGTCAGGAGGTCAATGGCTTGGTTGAATCCCTCTGTTGCCACAATTTCTGCTCCGTTGCTTTTCGCGATTTGAGTCAGGTTACTGGTCAGGGATTGCCCAGCCTTTTTCCCTTTTAGATCAGCAAATTTCTGGATATCTGTATTGTCTTCGCTTACGATCAGAACTGCCTTGGAGACAATATACGGATCAGAAAAATCATATTTTTGCTTGCGCTCATCTGTAATGGATACTTCATTGAACACCGTGTCAAACCGCTTGGAGTTCAACCCTGCGAATATGCCGTCCCATTGCGTCTCGATAAACTCCGGTTGTACACCCAGGCGTTTGCTCACTTCAGTCGCAATATCGACATCGAAGCCTGTCAGTTTACCTGCAGCATCATGGTAGGTAAACGGAGCATAGGTGCCTTCCGTGCCAATTCTCAGCTTGCCGCTTGCTTTTACAGATTCAAGAGTAGCTGTAGCAGTAGTATCTGCTTTTCCATTATTAGATCCGTTATCTCCGGTAGATGCATTATTGGTACTGGCGCCTTTATCGTTGTTACCGCAGGCCGAAACCAGCAATGCCATCACGATGAGTACAATCGGCAAAAAACTAAATTTTTTCATGGTATCCACACTCTTTCCCTTTTTCTTGATAACCTAGCACGCGGCTGGTCATTGAATAGTACATCATTCATTTTCACGCGTCAATGCTTTTATCCAATAATCCCTATGCAAAAGGTAAGCTATATATCTTTTCAGCCTATAGTTATTCTAGGTTGACTCTTTCATTGGCAGGCTATTCATTACAGCTCCCCTCACAGCAACTTTTTCTGTACCCTTACGTTAGAGATTTCGTATAATAGGTTTTAATATGCAGTTTAGAAATATACCGGAGTGTGATCATGGATACCCAAAATTCAACCTTATCCTCTACATCACCTGAAGGAAGTCACTCGGCCTGGGCTACCTTCACTTCACCTTTAAAACAATCCAAAGCGTTCACCTTGTTGTGGCTTGGACATTGGATCGCAATGTTGGGGAGCTCAGTCACCACAGTCATTTTGCCACTGGTTATCTATTCCCTAACAGGCTCAACTACTATCATGGGACTGGCGATGACTGTTTATATGCTGCCTAACGTACTTATTCTGCCTTTCGCAGGCATGATCGTGGACAGAATTGACCGAATCCGTCTCCTTCTGTTTACGAATATCGCCCGGTTTGGACTGATGTTCATTGCGGCGGTGCTGATGTTTACAGGCGGGATGAAATTGCCGCTACTATTCGTTGGCCTAGCGTTGTACGGATTGATGGACGGTATCTTTAATCCTGCTTATTCTGCCTTACGTGCACAGGTGTTCACACCGGACATACGTAATGCAGCCAACGCGCTTAGTCAGATCAGTATACAAGCCGTCCGTCTACTTGGCCCTCCGTTAGGAGGCTTCATTGTATCTTTTTCCTCACCTGGTGTCGGCTTTGGACTGGATTCTATCGCTTATCTCATATCTTTTGCCTGCTTTTGGATGCTGAGCGCTCATTTGGCCTCCATCATCGGCAAAGGTCAGGTAGATCCAGAACAGCAAGATCAGGGTGGACAGCATTTTCTCAAGGATTTTATCGCAGGCTTTACCATTCTCAAAAGCCATCCTTGGCTATGGATTACGATTCTTGCCTTTTCCTTCATTAATATTTGTTATTCAGGCATTATCGCTGTACTCATTCCGTGGCTGTTCAAGGTTCATCATGGCTACAATCCAGTCGTATACGGCATTGCGATGGCAAGTAGCGGCATTGGCGCTATGCTGGGGGCCTTTGTGTATGGATCACGTAAGCATTGGAAGCATCGCGGTCTGCTCGCTTACTTAGGAGCTTTTGTCAGCGGTCTTGCTTTACTACTGTTGTCTGTAGTCACCTGGATGCCAGGACTGATTATGAGCATGATGCTCGAAGGATTTGGCATTATGATATTTGCGATTATCTGGGAGACAAGCCTTCAGGAATTAGTCCCAGCCGAGTCCTTTGGACGTGTAGCTAGTCTGGATCTAATGTTTTCCTTTGCCCTGCTCCCTGTCGGTTATCTGGCAGTAGGTGCTGTGGCGGACAAGCTTGGTGGTATGATCACAATTGGCATGTTTGCAACCATCGGCATGTGTATCGTACTTGGCGTCCTAAGTGTTCCGCATATCAGGCGGTTTCAATAGGAAAAATTCGTAATTTCCCCTCAAAAAAAGCTGCTCCCACAGGTTCATTTTCGAACCTTGCGGAAGCAGCTTCTTTTCCATTTTAGCCTTGCGCCCCATAGGGCTAGTCTATTCAATGATTCGTAAAGTTAGCCTCTACTCCGTCCAACGGAACGGAAGATCAAGCTTACAATCACGACCAGCACAATCGCACCAATTAATGCAGGAACGATGTAGAACGATCCGATCTCAGGACCCCAGTTTCCCAGAATCAAGCTACCCAACCATGCGCCGATAAAACCAGCAATGATGTTACCGATCACGCCACCCGGGACATCACGACCTGCAATAATTCCTGCCAACCAACCAATAATACCACCAACAATCAATGCCCATAACCAACTCATTTTGCGTCACCTCGTTTAAGTTTTTATCGTTGTGTTCTATTATTAACCACTCGAACTCCTTTTGAACACACAAAATACAATTGGTTAATATTACCACAGAACGGAACACTAATTTAGGGACTTGATACCATCTTACGTGCCTCTACGACTATTTATACCCCTTGTGTGAAAAGTGTGTCTAATATGCGTTTATCCTTGTATTCCTGCTTTTTTTGTGCCATCCTCACATTATGGCTTCATTAATGCCACTTCATGCATAAGTTACAAAAATAACAGATTTTAAGGAGTGACCCCAACTGGAGTGTCGAGTAGGATGTGCCGCGTGCTGTATTGCCATTACGATTTCTTCCCCTATTCCCGGCATGCCAGATGGAAAACCAGCTGGTGTTCCTTGCCCTCAGCTCACTTCCGATTACCGTTGCCGATTGTTTGGCAAACCTGAGCGCCCAGTTGTATGCAGTGGATTCCATGCTGATGAGGATACGTGTGGAAGCACTAATGAAAGAGCATTTGAACTGCTGAGAGAGCTGGAGGAGTCAACTTTACCGGGTAAAGCTTAAGGAGAAGTTCATTCTATATGAAGGAGAATTTTAATTATGAATGTTATTGAAAAAAGAATTGCCGAATTGAAGCAATATCGGCCCGATCTTACCGCCCCGAAGGATATCGATTTATTCTGGGCCAAAACATTGGAAGAAGTCCACACCAAACCTGTACGTGCGTTCAAAGCTCCCGTAGAAACACCATATCCTCATATCCTTGCCTATAGGGTTACTTTTGAGGGTGTTGATGATACGCCTCTGCATGCCTGGTATGTACGCCCCCAATTTGCCGGAGATCAAAAACTGCCGTGTATCGTTCTGTTTCATGGCTATACAGGCGGAAAAGGCTATCCTGAAGATTATTCCTCCTGGCTCATGCTTGGCTTTGCGGTATTGGCCGTAGATGTGCGTGGCCAGGGAGGAGAAACGGGAGACCGTCTGGGTGATCCTCATGGTACGGTTAAAGGCTGGGTAACGAAAGGAATATTGGACAAGGATACCTGCTACTACAAAACGATTACAACCGATGCCCTTAAAGCCGTAGATTGGGTAGCGGAGCAGTCGGATGTCGATTCGGCTAAAATCGCAATCAGTGGCGCCAGTCAGGGCGGCGGACTTTCATTAATGGTGGCTGCGCTCAGCGATAAAGCTGCCATTACGGTAGCGGATATCCCCAATATGTGTCATATGGATTTTGGTATGATGAATTCTACCAGTTCACTGACGGAAGCAGCTGAATTCGCCAACCGATTTCCGGAGCATTTGGAGCAGGTACTACATACATTAAGTTATTTTGACGTGATGAATCTGGCTCATCGCATTCGTACCCCGATCATGGTATCGGTAGGGTTCAAGGATACGGTGTGTATGCCAGAGACGATTTTCGCCGCTTATAACCGTATTGAATCACCGAAAACGATTGAAATTTATCCGTTTACCGGACATTGGGTTGAAGGCTTTCAAAGACGCAAAACGGCAGAATTTTTAGTTCAGCATTTTTCATAATTCCTCCGGTGCACAAAAAAAGAACACCACGCATCAAACTGCGTAATGTTCTTTTCTACTGCATCGGGGCCAGTCCCGCTTACGATAGACAAACTCCTCGACACTTCACACGAAAAAATCTTCTAAGATTACGATGCAGCCCGCTGTTCTGCTGCCGAATCCCCTGTCCATTTTCGCACCCAAACAAAATCCATAATCATCAGACCAAACGGGATGAAGGAGGCAAACATAATAAAAAGAGGCCGCCGTATAGACCATTGCAATGCTGTTTTTCCATAGATTAAAGCAACGAGGAGCAACAAAAAGCTTACTCGGTATATGTTACCAATCACCATAACCGCCTGGGTCATGCCCGCGGCTTGCAGGGGCTGGTGGGTGAATAGTATCGCCAAATAAGCTATAGCTTGAATCCAGAGCATGAGTCGGACACGCCCCAAAGGTGTTCTTAACACAAATTTAATCCCCTCTCCATAAGCAAGGATGTTCTCTCATCCTTTACACATCCTTTATTATAACGAAAAGATCCCCAAACTCCAACCTATCCATTTTTGAGTTTTGACCTAATGAGTTGTGTCTGATACAGTTGTGTAAGAGGTGATTATAAATGCTTAAACTGGGTATACTGGACCAGTCTCATATTCCTGAAGGCGGTACTGCTCAGGATGCATTATCCAATACAACAGATTTAGCGCGTGAAGCTGAGCAACTGGGATATAGCCGTTATTGGGTATCCGAACATCATGCGTCCAAAACACTAGCGCACTCCAGCCCTGAGGTGCTGATTGCGCATTTGGCTGCTCACACATCACGCATTCGTGTGGGTTCAGGCGGTATTATGCTGCCACACTACAGCGCGTATAAAGTCGCCGAAAACTTCCGCTTGCTGGAGGCGCTCCATCCAGGACGCATCGACCTGGGAATAGGACGTGCTCCCGGTGGTTTACCCCTGGCTACTCGTGCCCTGCAGGAAGGCAAGTATCAATCTGTCGAACAATATCCACAGCAGATTCTCGATTTAATCGATTACTTCCATGATTCGGTGCCTGACAATCATCGATTTGCCGGTCTTCATGCCTCCCCGATGATATCGACCGTTCCTGAATTATGGTTGCTCGGCTCCAGTGGAGAAAGCGCTAGATTGGCTGCGATGATGGGTGCCTCCTATGCCTTTGCCCAATTTTTCGGGACTCCAGGTGGTGTAGAAGCTACCGCACGTTACCACGAGCAATTCCAGCCTTCGATCCTGGGTGATAAGCCCCATTCCATGGCGGCAGTTACGGTGGCCTGCGCGGAAACCGAAGAGGAAGCTGAGCAACTGGCGTCCAGTGCTAGTTTGTATTTCCTTTTGCTCATGCAAGGTAAAGAAATGAGTTCTCTTCCGTCGGTGAAAACAGCAATGTCTTATCCGTACACGGAGTTGGATCGTGAGCGGCTGCGTCAGTCCGCAGCCTGGCGTGTTGTTGGTACCCCTGAACAGTGTAAAGAACAGCTACTAAGACTGGCTGAGCAGTATCGTACCGATGAGTTACTGGTCGTTTCATCCATTCATGACTTTGATAAACGTGTTCAGTCCTACCGTCTGCTGGCCAAAGCTTTTGCTTTGGTATAGACGCAATTGAACGGAGGCTGAGCTTCAGAAACATAAAAACCCCCGCCTGCCTATGATGGCAACAGCGGGGGTTTGTCGTAGAGAGGGTCCATTGGAACCAACCCCTCTGCACTACGGAAGTAATTCAAGCACTACAAAAGTCGAATATCATATGGTACTTTGGTAGTACATAAACCGACACTGAAGGGTGGGTCGTCCCCTCCTAAAGTTCCAGTATCCATATACCAAAGACGTATGCTTTATACTCCAAAGCTTGGAAAGATTGTACCCTAAAGTCCCATATCTTTACTCGTTCCGATAAAGTTAGTACCGGTTGGATTCTAAGGTTCTATGCCCCAAACCAGCTTACCCTGTTGATATACGGTGCCATGGTTCCAGTCTACGAATGCTGTTTGGGTAGCGCCATAGGAGTAATCGTTGGTCTCATCAAAATTGCTCCAATTTGCAGCATGAATACGGGGTTGAATTTCTCCACTTTCCCCGCCGGGCTGAATCGTTCCAGCTCCATCTGTAAAAGAAATCTCCACATATTTATCAGCCTTGGCCTTTGGATTTGGCAATGTTACAAATGTTGCTTTTACCTTTTCATTGCCAATCCTGGCCCAGTCTACAAAAAACTGCTGAGCTTGTTTGCTTTCATCTGTGTAATAGTAGCGAATTTTTAGATCACTCAACTTCACAGCTGCTTTTCCTGTGTTTTTGATATTAAATTCAGGACGGATTGCGTTATCCTTGACATTTGTGTCACCGCTGCGATACTGAAGCACAATTCCTTGATCGTTACTGCCTGGTGTACTTCCTCCGTTGCCGTTATCGCCGCCGTTGTTGCCACCACCGTTATTACCGCCAGTGTTGCCATCTCCACCGTTATTTCCGCCTCCACCATTGTTGCTGGAGCCTTCCAGAATCGCCTGTTTTACGAATTTGCCAGAAGCGGATAATTGTGAATCAGGCCATCCGCCTTTACGGTCAGCACCAGGCAACAGCGCAGCAGAGGTCTCATTTTTATCTGCCAGCGACCAGTTAGTCCAGCTGATTCCACGGCTTGCAAGAAAATCAGTCCATATTTTGGATTCATTCAGGAACGGACCACCGTTACCCGAAGCATCGCTTGTACCCCACTCGGTAGCAAATATGCCCACGCCTTTGTTCAGCGCATAATCGACCCGATCGCGCAAGTACTGTCCATGCGTACCCGCATAGAAATGTACGGTATACATTGTATTCTTGTCTGGAAGTGGATGGTCTGCTGCATCATGTACATCCTGACTCCATGTGCCTGTTCCTACAATAATAATATTGTCCGGGTCCTTAGCTCGAATAACCTGAGATACCTCAGACGCATAAGGTCGGATTTGATTGTTCCAGTTCACATTCCCATTTGGCTCATTGGCAAGTTCATAGATTACGTTAGGCAAATGGCCGTACTGAGTCGAAAATTCATTAAAGAAAGCTTTGGCTTCATTTTTATGAATGTTCGGATCGCCATCTGAAAGAATGTGCCAGTCAATAATGACGTACAAGCCCAGTTTCTGTGCTGCCTCAATCGCTTCCTTCACTTTATTTTTCAAAGAAGGGTTGGCAATATAACCATTTTCTTCAGTGTACAGTGCAACCCGGAATACGGAAATGCCCCAATCGTCCCGTAGCCATTTCATAGAGTCCTGATTTACCAGATCCCCAAACCATTGGACACCGTGAGAGCTAATACCTTTGAGTTGTACAGGTTTACCGTTTTTATCCACCAGTTTACCATTCTTTACCGAAAGTTGTCCGTAACGTTCCACAGGGGTCGTCCCGGCAGCCTCTGCTGTTTGCGTATTCCAGTTGAATCCGTTCGTTAACGTTAATAGCAATACTGCTGTTAGCATCACCGCTACTCTTTTTGCGATCCTTGGCAGGACCCATTGCCCATTCATCATTTACACATTCCTTCCTTTTTATAAAGTAGATGAGACTTATCAGTACGTTGTTCTCCGCTCTTTCGCCCCCTCCTTCATACAACAAGAGGATCAGGTCCAAACATCGATGTCACTTACCTGTATATGGATGATACTACTATTATAGTTAGTTTCATGTTACATTTCGACTTTATGATAGAAAATGAACAGGAAGTCACGGTTTTGGGATGTGTTCTGCTTAGTTGGCTACTATAGAGTACTAAAGGGACAAAAGACTCATTTACCAATTGCGAAATTTGGATAATTTTAGTTGTTTAATAAAAAAAGACTGCTTCCCGATGCCTTGGCTCGGTATAGCAGTCTTATAAATGATCTTATATGTGATCGAATAATGTTACAAATTTCGTCTTAACGTAGGATCTCCCTATTACCCCTGAGCAGTTGCTTGAGGTTCTTTGGTCGTCTGATCTTCCTTCATATCGCCGCCATCCGTCGCTTGATCTGTCAGTACAGTCTCAGATGAGTTACCTATTACCTTGTCAATAAGTTGCAGCCAAGGCTCTTCACTACCTCCACAGCTCTCAATATCACCGAGCAGGGACTCTAGCGTGGTTCCTTCTTCTGGCAAATCAATAACTAAACTGTCTTCGTCAACTTGGATGGTGCAGCAGGTTTTCATTGTAAATCCCTCGCTTAATTCATATTTGAGCATGCAGTAAGCTAGCTCAGATGGGATGAACTCCCATGGATTCCGGGATAAGCCCTTTGAATCCGTCTGAAATTATAAACCTAATGCACATCAATTGCAATGAACAAACCTTGAATTTTTAAGAATTAGCGAGTGTTACAGGCAGGAAGGATATCTAAACGAAGTGTTCGCGCCAGTAATTTTAGATTTATAGAATTAGTTCAAACATGCAGCAAGCTCCGTAAAAATCACTCCAAGCGCATAAGCCCCCGCGTCTGGATAACCAAGGCTTCTCTCTCCTACCGTTCCAGCACGGCCCATGCGCGCCACGATGTCTTCCGTCTTTTTGGCCCCTGATACAGCGGCTTGAGCACCTCTTATAAAGGCTGTCTTCACGTCAAAATCTAATTTCGCGCTCTCCACCCAGCTATCCGCACATGGCACTAATGCATCTATAAGCGTTTTATCGCCAACGGCGGCTCCTCTGCCGAAAGAACGTTCGCCTGTCGATTGTATGCCTTGCACCGCATCCTGCATCATATCCGCGAATTCAGAAACGGTGAGTTCGGTTCGTTCGCCCGCAGATCGTGCCGCTGCCCGAAATGCTGAGCCCCAGATCGGACCCGACGCGCCACCGCAGTACTCCATGATGACGAGCGAGCATGAATGAAGAAAGGCTCCCATCGTCAAAGAATCTTGATTCAGGATGTCTCTCCATTCCCGTTTCAGCTGACGAAATCCCTTAGCAACGCTCATGCCAAAGTCTCCGTCGCCTGCATGAGAGTCAAGATCGCAGAAAGATACCTCATTCTTGATTATAACCTCACTCATCTTATCGACTAGGTAGATAAGATTGTTCAACGTAACTTTGTTGTTCTTAATAACCGCGAAGGCAGGGTCCGTTTCTACCTCAAAGGATACTTGCCGATTTTCGTCTGCTACAGTTGAAATATCCGTGAATACGACATGATCAACAGGTCCAGCCACCTTGAACGCAGGTGCGTTGCTTTCATAGGAGAGGAGCGTTTTCAGTTCGTTGTCCAGCTTCATGATGGAAACCGAGATACCTGCCATATCGATACTCGTCATATAATTGTTGACAAAAGTGCGATCGATCGTGATCCCCTTCGCTGCTAGTTCGCGAGTGACCGAATGGTTGAAAAGGTACAGTTCTTGCAGAGGCGTACCGCCGAAACCATTGATCAACAGGGCGATTTCTCCGCTGAAGCCAGTTTCGATCTGCATGTCTCTAAGGAGATCGGTTACCATTCTGCCTGCCAGCGTATCCGCATCCGTCAGCTTCTCGCGGCTGGTCCCAGGCTCGCCGTGAATGCCGACGCCGTACTCGATTTCATCATGCCCGAGCTCTAATGTTGGCGTGCCCTTCGCCGGCACGGTACACGAAGTCAATGCGAATCCGATACTGCGTACATTCGCAGCGGCTTTCTCGGCCACTGCTTTAACTTCCGCCAGACTCCGGCCCTCTTCCGCCGCTGCACCCGCGATCTTATGGACGAGTACCGTTCCCGCCACCCCGCGCCGTCCGACTGTATATAGGCTGTCTTCTACAGCGATGTCGTCCTCAACCTTTACATAGTCCACTTCCAGACCGTCTTCAGTGGCCAAATGGGCGCCGTTTCTAAAGTTCATAATATCGCCGCTGTAATTTTTAATAATCAGCAGCGCACCTTTTTTCCCGGTTGTCGCTCGGATGGCCTGATATACTTGAATCTGTGAGGGAGAGGCGAAGACATCACCGCAGACCGCGGCATCGAGCATCCCTTTGCCAACGAAGCCGGCGTGGGCGGGCTCATGCCCGCTACCACCGCCGCTGATGAGCGTTACTTTCTCCGCGTTCAATTCCTTTTTCTTGAGCACTTTGTATTTTGGCAGAAATTCCAATTCGGGATGAGCAAGCGCAATACCACTGCACATCTCAAGGACCAAATTTTCCGCACGGTTGATGACCTTTTTCATGCTACTTTACCTCCGCTTTGTACTGGCTCCCGATACGGTCGGCCGCAGTGATTGCCGCTGCAACCTGCTCCACTGTGACCGGAAACGGCATGGAATGAATCGATTCCTCCAGAATGCATGCCTTTGCAGCTACTTCCATGAGTTCTTCCTGGCTGATATGATCGACGCCGATATCAGCCAAGCAGACCGGTAAACCGACGGCTAAACAGAAATCAAGGACCTGATGTAATTCTTCCGTCGGTGCGTTTTCGAGCACCAGCTGTGCGATCGTGCCGAATGCAACTTTCTCTCCATGATAATAATGATGTGTGCCTTCCAAAATCGTGAGTCCATCATGAATTGCATGGGCCGCCGCAAGTCCGCCGCTTTCGAAGCCGAGGCCTGAGAGTAAAATATTAGTTTCAATGATATTTTCGAGTGCTTGCGTAACTTGGTTTTCATCACATGCCGCTTTTGCTTTGGCACCGTCTTTCAACAGCATTTCATAGCATAGCGTCGCAAGTGCAATCGCCGCATTTGTACCTACTGCTGGCGCACACTGTCCTTCGCGCACTCCGTTAGGCAGTCCGGCATTGACCCTAGAGTAAGAACGGGAGGTCGCACGGGCTTCAAAGTAAGTCGACAGTGCATCACCCATACCTGATACAAGGAATCGGGTTGGTGCATTAGCAATTACGGTGGTGTCGACTAATACGACACTCGGACTTTGCTTAAAATAGGCGTAATCGTCGAAAGCGCCTTCTGGGGTGTAAAGAACGGCCGAGTGACTTGTCGGTGCATCCGTCGCAGCAATCGTCGGACAGATGATTAGCGCTTCCCCTTGAGCCACGCATTTCGCCGCGTCGATCGCTTTCCCACCGCCGAGACCTACGATACAATCGCATCCATTCGCAGTAGCAATTTCCTGAAGTCTAGACACTTCCTGTCTGGAACACTCACCCATAAAACCGCTTTCAATAAAGGTTACGTTATATTTACCCAAAGTGGAATCAAGCTTATCTTTTACCCGCGCCACATCATCAGGATGCGCAATCAGTAAAGCGGATTTGCCGAAAGTGCTCACATAGTAACCCAAATTCAACAATTCGTTTTCACCTTGTACATATTTGCTTGGGCTGATAAAAGCTTTTCTCATCTATAATTCCTCCTTATGATTGTGTTGGCTTCGTTCTGATTAAAACTATAACCGAACCATGTAAACTTTACATTGGAGGAATCAAGGAATATATTATAATCTACAATCGTATTTTTTTGCACTGAAGATCACAAATTGTACTTTTTTGTTATCGCTTACAGGATAATTTACCATTAAGGGATGAGAATCTTGATACGTGAACATTTGAGCATCCAGAAAATCTTTGATTTGAAAAAGTGGGAGCAGTTGCAGGATTCATTAGCATCCGTTACCAAATTAGCCATTCTCACCGTCGATTATAAAGGGAATCCCGTAACTAGCCACAGCCAATGCCAATCGTTCTGCAAAAAGGTTCGCCAGGATGAGAATCTCCTTCCTTACTGCCAAAAATGTGACTCTCGTGGTGGACTTGAAGCGGTGCGTTCCAACAAACCTTATATTTATCTCTGTCATTATGACATCGTCGACATCGCGGTACCGATCATTATCGACGATAAGTACATCGGCGCCGTCATGGCAGGTCAGGTCCGCTTAGCCGATCCTTCGAGCGCCTTACAGCTCGAGCAAATCCTCACCTCAAAAAATGAAAAACTGTACAGTTCCAAATGGGAAGAACTTAAGAACGACTACGCCGATCTGCCATCCATGACCTATCAGGAAATCCAAACGATCTCCAGCATGTTATCCTTATTGTGTAATTATATTGTTGAAGAAGCGATGAACAAAAATCTTCTCGCAGAAATGTTCGAGAAGGCGTCGGCCACACAGTCTACTCCGCAGTTGTCCGAGATCCTTCCTGGCTACTCGCTGGAACATATCGAAAACCTTAAGAAAGAAATGAATAATTTCTTAGCAGATGCCTATCTGAATTCCTCAGGAGATGTGGATATTCCGTGCGGAAATCCCGTACTAAAACCCGCCTTTGAATATATTTTTGAGCACAAGGGTGAAACTTTTTCTCTGAAAGCCATGGCTGACTTGTGCCACATTAGCCCAAGCTATTTTAGTCGGCTGTTTGCGAAGGAAACGGGGGAGAACTTTTCCAGCTATCTTTCCCGCCTGAAGATTAAATGGGCGAAGCAATTGCTTGAAGCTACAGATATTCCTGTATCTCAGATCAGTAGCGAGCTCGGCTTCAATGAGCCGGGATATTTCATTAAAATATTCAAAAAATATGAAGGCACAACGCCCGCGGTGTACCGAAAGTATTACAAGGGATAAAATAAACGAAAAACAGATGATTCACGGGTCTAAGGTCACCATGATCATCTGTTCATGTAAATTAGTTCTGCTCAGCTACTTATGTCCTGGTGTGCTTCTCAAGCTGCAAGAGATGGTGATTTGCGCTCAATCACCATCCCCTTTTTATCAGCAATTTTATGTTGGAGTGTTTTTTATCTTTACTGTAGTGTTTCTGACTGATCCTGAGCGTTCATTTCATTGTGCATGGATTCCGATTTTTTCTTACGAAATAATTTGGCAAAAAACTTGCCTATCACACCAAACATACCTGCACAAGCTGCACCGATAAGTATGATAACCTTAATTCCCGCGCCCTTAAAAAAAGCAATGAGTAATGCCAACAAGCCTACTTTTTTAGCTACTGCCAAGCCTGCTCCTCCCAAAATCAATCCGGTTAGGCCGTATTCGGAAATTTTGTCCGTTGAAGCATTAAAATCCTCGTACCGCTCACCTGATTTGACTGTCAGCTTGGGTAATATGTTCTCATTCAAAAACTTCTTATCTGCGTCCAAATGCGCAGGATCGGACACTAATATTGCAGAGATATAACCCTGACGAGTGAGCAAACGAACATTATAATTGATCAGCTTTTCCTTGTTCCCATCCTCCGCCAGCATAGACCAGGTTAGATTATGGGTCGCTTCATTATAAAAAGGCTCCACATCCCAACCCGTAACATACAGGCGATCACTTTCCGCTTTTTCCTTGTTACTCTCTTCCGTACCCTATTTATAACTATCTAGAATGCCATCCGCATCGATGTCTTCTTTTTCATCATCCTTGATGTGTCCAAGTTCATAGTATTCAAAAACAACTTCCCAATTTTGATTTTCATCTTTCGGAAATATACTCCCAATCTCCTTACCAGATGGCTTCTCATGATTCATCTCGCTTACCTTTGCTGTGTTAGCTGCATCCAAGAAAAGAAGAGATGATTCCAGTTCAACCGTAGCCATTTTTCCCAGGTCTATCTTTCGGCCACCCTCAATCCATTTTAATTGTTCATTGGATGAGGCCCACGCCTTGCCCCCACTGAGCAACACCAGACTAAGCGCCAACAGCGCTCCAAAAATCGTTTGGCCCCATTTCATTTTGTTACTACATGTGTTATCTAGTCTCTTGTTCAAAACTCACTACCCCTTTATAAATTCCAATATCTCCCGTGTTCCCAACCATATTAGCCACTGCTTCATATTTTGTCAATTATCAGTAGAAAAGGGAGTTTCTGAGACTTAATACTCATTTTTATACATATGTATGCAAATATTCTAATCTAATCGAACTGAATTAATAATATGTGA
The DNA here is from genome assembly GCF_038592955.1 of Paenibacillus sp. FSL H8-0168. NCBI lineage: Bacteria > Bacillati > Bacillota > Bacilli > Caryophanales > Paenibacillaceae > Paenibacillus > Paenibacillus sp. FSL H8-0168. The sequence continues at coordinate 4,235,059 of NZ_CP151948.1, forward strand.
ATGAGCGATAAGAAAAACTCATAAAGGACAAGCACAATTGCGCAATGGCACTACTTCTCCGTTCCGGTTTCTACTTATGAATTCCTAAAAAGGGCTTATTCCTTGATACGACAACCCCATTGACTTCTAGCTTAATTTCGGACAATCTATCTAGCATAAAAAATTCCGAATTTCATCAGATTAAGGAATGCATCATTCATCTAACAAGTGAATTTAGTCTTAGTGACTTTTTTCCTATTTCTAAATATATGTCAACTTTTTTATTTAAAAGAATGTATAGGCTTTCATAAGATTGATTGATTAGAAATAAGCTAATTATTGAAAAGCCCCCATACAAGTTTACTGCTTGTTTTGGGGGCTAGGAGTTATTCACCAGTATTTGAATGAGCACACAACTGGTCATTCTCTACAAGTAAAAAACTTATTCCTCTCATTTTTCGAGTGAAATAAGTTTTTTAAAGATCAATTATAATTTTTGGAGTCAATTAATTGTGTAACTTCATTTCACAATCTGTTGTTTTTGCTCTCTTTAATTAGCTATTAACATCCTTGCTTACATGTATTTAATCTATTAACTTTAACAATATCATTTACGTTATATTCATCAAACTTTTCAAGAAGAGCACCAAAGCCTTGTGATAATTGATATTTCATTTCTTCCCGATATATTGGAAAAACAACCAAAAATTGTATTGTTTTATCCTCACTTAACATTAACGAACTAAATCCTTCATCTTCACGAATTGGAGGTAATAATAGCATACAAGTAAAATCATTGTTATTTGCAATTGGTTCTGGAGGATCCCCATTAGGTATAGTGTCTCCATAACAAAACCAAGTGCTTCTTTCATTCGGGAACTTGCCAAGTTTTCTTAGCCAACCAAATGGCCAATAATCTTTAAAATCTTTAATGTCTTCTTTAGCCACAGGCCATGATGTCGGAAGATACATGATGAGTTCTGTATATTCCCAATCTTTATTATCCTCTGAAACTTGTGCAGGTAATAAGCTCATTCCTGACGTTATAATAGTATGATAGTCTCGTTGTTCGTTTGCTCGAAAAATTATTAAGTTTATATTTAGACTTTCTGAAACGGTCTCTATGTTTATTAAATCTGGCTCACCAATGTATTTCTTATAATGTTCTAATAATTGATCATTTATATCCAATATTTTCACTTCCTCTTCTAAGCAATCTCTTTATATTAAAGTTCCCCCATAGGTTGTTAGAATACCAACAGGCTTCCTTGAGGCCACTTACCTTTCCAACCACAAGGTATATGTCCTGAATTATATATTTCCAATAATTCTGTATGAAAACCTGGTTTTACATACGTGCTATATGCATATTCCATCAATGCAGTAAGCAAATCCCACTCAACGCTCTCATATATACAATTATTTAATTTATTTTCTTGTATAAATGTAGAAATATTTCTAAGGACTCCTTCCTTAAGTAATAATTTAGCCTCCATAGTAATATTATTCCACTGTCTGTATTCTTCTCGCCAGTTCTCATGCAGAGTCGAAGTTAATTGATTTCTTATTTGGAGTCTAACATTATCCCAAGTAGAATTAACTTTTTTTTCAACATCAACCCAGTTGCGTACTTGCGTAACATTAACATTGAATGTAGCATTAATAGCTTCCCCACAGTTACTGAAAAAGTTAATTTTAGATATTTTATTATCATAAAAATCCTTTACTTCGTTCATTGTCTTCCCCTTATTTTAATTTTATTTTTTGAAACAAATATTTATATATAGAATTTATTTGACCTGGTATTTTTGGTATTGGATCATCATCTTGCAAACCATATTTTAATCGTTGGTTCCTGGCTTTCTCAACCACATCTAACGTTTGTTCTTTAGTTAATCCTGCCTTTCTCAACGATTTATATAATGCTACGTTATATTCAGCATTTGTAGGGATTAAACCTTTTTTATCCCCTTTTCTATATCTATTAAAAAATTCTTCCATAGTTTTATGTGCCATAAAATGTGGTGAACCAACATCCTTAAATGCGTTGCCCTCTAATTCTATAGTATATCCTTCATCTGACGGGATTACCTGTTTTCCATTTCCATCTTTTTTAAATGCAGCATCTTGATTAAGGTGATGCTTTTGCTTCCCTGATTTATCATATTTCCATTCACCATACTTCTTAACAGTTACTTTTTCTTTACTTCCTACTGGCCCCTCAACCTTTTTCGCCGCGCTCTCTTCCATTTCTTTCATGACCTTGTTGTAATTCTTCTGCACATCCGTCTGTGGAAGTGGTCCGCTGTCCATCTTATTAACGTGCGGAACTGGCGCTCCATTGGCTGTGGACAACTTACCTGGGCTGAGGCCGTCTGCCATTTTACTTAGTTGCTCATTGAACTTCTGACCCAGTTTACTGCCGGTCTGCTCCAGTTTGGTTACAGCTTTACCAAAGCCTGCCCCGACTGCATCTACACCTTTGCTAATCCATTGCGGTGTAACTTTACTGCTTACCTTTTCCGCGAATCCGCCGATGGCCTTGCCTACTTTGGAATCCAGTACGCCCACGGTGACAAAGCCCAGTCCTGCGTCTTTTGCTACTGAACCCCAGTTGATCTTTTCACCACTTAGCACCTGACTCGCCAAATTTTCCGCGGCATTTGTTACACCGCCGATCGCTGCTTTTCTTAGCAACGTTCCTCCTACACCGAGTGGACCAAAGATCGCTCCAGACACTGCCCCGATCCCCGCTTCTTTTAAACCGGTCAGGGCATAGTCACTAAAGTCGCTCACTTCTCCTCGGGCGATATCCGATGCCGCCAAACTCGCTACGCCCAAGCCGCCTGCAAGCAGTGCTCCTCCGGCTACCGCCGCAATGACCACCGTACCCGCTCCAAGCGTCGCTACCGTAACGGCCGCCACCACGGCTACAGCTGCCACAACCGCCAAACCGCCCAAAATATTCATCCCCAGCTTGCCCCAGTTAAACGGTTCAGGGGGTGGCGGCGGTGGAGGTGGCTCGCCTTCCTTCGGTTCATCATCAAACGGCGGGTATGCAGTTCGGTCGCTACCGTCCGCCCAGACGTTTCCTCCCAACACGTGGTATTCGTTTTCTACCGAAAGCCCCGTGCTTCCTCCCGACTGATACGCCATGACTTGACTAGTTCCGTCAATAATGATTTTCTTCGGCGTATTCAGAATGATTTCCTGCTCTGCTTCTAACGATAGCTTCTTGGGACTAGTTATTTCAATCCCAGTAGCATCGTCCAGACTCATCTGCAATGTCCCACCCGGATCACCCATGATATGGATGCGACCCGGTGCCATTTTCAGCTCACTTCCATGCTCCGTACCAAAATATCGATCATTGGGATTACTCGTTTTCGCGCAACCGTCTCCATTTGTACGAACCGCACCCAAAATCATTGCTCTGGAACCAGACGCATCTGGAAAATACAGGCTTGCCTGTGTTCCCACCTTCGGCATACTGTACATCGCACTTCCCGTTGGGGGAGCGAACGGGTACCAATGCGGCTCAGATACCCCGTCATCCTTATCAATCGCCAGCCGCAGCTTCACTTCCTCTCCCCGTACCGCCAGAACCTCTCCTTCCAGAGAAATTCCGATTGTTTTGGGATTGGGGATGAAATCGCTGCGAATGCCCTCCGCGCGGGCCAACACATAACTGAATAGCAAATGCCCCTTTTCCATGCGGCTTCGCAATTCAGTTACAATCATCGTTTTCTGGCGAAATTGCACCTCGTCTCCAAGAGCATACCGTTCTCCGCTTTCGATCTCGTATTTGAAAAAGTCGGTATCATGTAGCCCGGCTGACGTTCCGCCTGCCCGCTGATAGCCCTTTAAATCTTTACTTGCCGTATAAGGCATATCCTTCCGAATCGTTCGCTGGGTGCCAGCTGGCATGCCGAAATACAGCTTCGGCGCTGCGGACTCCCATATGTCGCTGACCACCACTGTATGTAAACGGCTCGCCATCCGTTTCATAAGCTCCCAGTCGGTTTCATCATATTGTAAAATGGCTTCGCCTACCGACTGCTCTCCGGTCTGGAACAAGACATCACTTCGCTCATAGCCTTGAGCAAGCTTATTCACTAACTGTTTATATGTTTGTTTTTCCTCAGGAAAAGACCGCTTTCTTTTAACAATATCCAGCTCAAATGAGCCACTGATTCCTTCCAGGGTAAGTGTATATACTCCATTATGGTTCTCAACTTCCACCGTATGGACGACACCCTTAAATATGCTGATTTCCTCTTGTCCATTCTGCGCATACACATGTAGCTGATCCTCTGAGGTCGCATCTAGCGCAGCCGTGGCATGACTCGACTCCTTACAAATGCCTGTGAGTGTAATACGCCCATGCTCCCCCGGCTTCCACTCGATCTGAACATCCTTTAAGACCTGAATGGGGTAAGGGGAATCTATTCGAATCTGATCATATCCTATCATGTTTTCAAACCTCCATTCCAGCTACTCCTCCTGCTGGCCATTCGTATGAAATTCGATAAATCCATGATATAAACAAGTCTGAAATGAAGAGGTCGTCAAGGCTGGCTGGCCTTCCACCTTTGTCGGTTCTTTTGTGTTTTTCCACTTATCCGTCAGCATCGGCAGGCATGGCTTCCCTGAGATTGTGGAGCCATCTTCAGCGATCAGATATATAGTCTCGGCACTCGGCTGTTCCGGACTGTTACAAATTCCAAAATGAGGGACATTTTCAGGAGAATAATCTCCTTCATTCATCATGGGTTTACCATTAACAAAAGCCCCGTGGCTGTTCGGCAAATTGATCTTTCGAGGATGCGTCCCGCAAGTGCAACGCATACAGGCCCCCCGTACGACATAATACTCATTATCTGACATGTTCCATTTCCCTCCCTATTTCACCTGGACTTGTTCCAAAGCGATCCCGGTATAATCACGCCGCAATATACTTTCCGCCACGTCTAAACGGACAATGATCATCGAGGTAGCACTCTCCTGGATTCTAAATATCTTGTGGCCCCGAATAGCATCTGCACGTAATACCAGCTTTCGAAGCACACTTTGATCCAAATTCCATTCGCTTTCTGGATGTACTGCTGCAAGCCGCTCCATAAAAGGAATATAGTAATACTTCTGTATCCTCTGTTCGATCTGAGTAAGTATCGTTAATTTCATAGGCATCTCCGGCACATAGGCCTGGACAAGACGCTTTAAAGCATCTGAAATAAGAGGAATGGGACCTTCTAGATAATCAATAAAAATACTTTCTGCATCTGCCTTCACGTGAAACATCAATGGCTTGACAATATCCTCCGGCTGCAAATCATACAGCTTCCACGGATCAATCGTTTCCATCACCTTTTGTAGCCTAGGAACATTGGTATACCGCACATCCTGCTTTAAGAGAAAATAATCCATGAAGATTCCCCCTCTCGTGTCTCGGCTCCCTCACTATGCGTAAAACGGCACAATATTTCGCTATCATCTCGATACTCTCCGGCAAATATCGTGCATATGTCAGCTTTCGGCAACCTTTCTAGTGAAGGGGAAGCAACGAAGGCGGGCATCTGACTTTTCAGAAACTCAACGGTGAGCAGATGGTATTTAACCGCTTCAATTTGTTGAATTTGCTCAATATCCATCGTGGTAATCTTACGGGCATAATCGGACTTGAGCTTTTCCAGCTTAGCCATGCGATTGAACAGAGGCTCGAAAACAAAGTTTGCCGACCATTCCACAGCGCATTCAGCCTTATCCAGAAACCAATTCTCATCATAGGCATCTATACGATAAACCGCTTTATTTTTCATAACACGAGTTCTGAGCAAGGAGATATAAATATATCGAATATCCCCCTTACGACCTTGCTCGTGCTGAAGGGTAGCGAGCTGGCATAGCGACTCTAAAGCTGCTATAAGCTCGTCTTCAATGGCTTGCTGGCGCGTCAGAAAGTTGTTTTCAATAAGAGCCAAATCATGTATCCATTCCGTAAATACGTGCTTTTCCAGCAAATCCTGCAACGCAGCATCCCGATCCATGAGCTTCATTCAATGTTCACCTTACCCCCGGTTAATCTCACATCGTCCATGATGTCGAGTTTGGCTCCGGATTGAATAAAACTTACGCCTTCTTTCCCCTCCATAATAATTTTCGCTCCCCCTGTAATTTGGATATCTTCCTGAGCAGACAGGGTTATTTTTTTGTTACTGTTAATTTCGATCCCGCCTTCATCCGTGAGACGCATGAGCATTTGCCCACTGTTGATAATTTCTACTGCACCAGGCTTGAAAACGACTTGTTTGCCGTACTTGGTGCTGATACTTTTTACCGCAGGATCACTTCTTTTAACGGGATCAGAGGAGGCAAGATCGACAGAACTGGCGGCAAAAGCATTCTGCTCCCGTTCATCCGGAAAGTACAGACGAATTTGATCCCCTGCTTCCGGCATAACATACCAGCCGCTGCCATCAGGAGAAGAATAAACCGTAGAATAGGGAAACCACATAGCCCCGGATGCAGTCGAGCCTTGATCAATTTCCAGCTTGATTTTCACTTTTTCTTTGGAAATATCAATCACCTTGCCAAACAGAGAGGCTCCTGACAGATCATAGGCATAGACGGTTGGGCATTTTAACCCATGTGCATCCCGTAAAATGTAACGATTCACGATCAGATTTCCTTCTGTGGTCGTCTCCGCCCTAGTTATGTAAAGCGTTCTTTTATGAAAAATGACGGAGCTACCGAGCTCTAGCACTTTGTTGCTGGTCACTTCATAGCTCAAGCTGTTAGACTCGCCATATTCCGGCAGTCCGTTACGGGACATGAGCTTGTGCTCCTTCAAGTCTTTTTTTATGGAATAGTTATGTTCGTTCAGCGGTTGAGGGGCACTAGAATGGGGGACACCAATCACATATTTCAGTCCTTGTTGCATCGTAATTGGAATTAAAGCAGCATGTAGCCGAGAAGCAATTCTTTTGACAAAAGCCCAGTCTGTTTCATTGTATTGCACTAATAATTCACCGATAGCTGCGCCATGAGAAGCCTCATCAATCACTTCTGCATCAGTATATGAACTTGTAACATGCGAAAATAGATTGTTATATGAATCCTCTGTTTTTTGGAATGAACGACGTTTGGGGCGAATGTCCATCATTAAGGTTTCACTGCTAGCCTCAATCGTAAGCTCGCGTACTCCGTTTACAGCTTTTACAGCAATATTCGTAACGATTCCCTGAAAAAACCGGATCTCCTTGCCTTCACTTTTTAAGAAGACTTCGATGCGCTCATCTTCATCTGCTTTTTCTACGTATTGATCCAGCTTGTCCTCCGAAACAATTCCACGTATGCAGAAGCTCACATGTTCGTTTAACTGTTTAATGAGATGGATACTTAATACACGCTGAAACTGATAAGGGGCCACCTGAACATCTGCTGTGGTGTAAATGGGGTTACTCATTCATATCCCTCCTTTTCTGCCTCGTCAACCGTTTGAATGGTACGAATCATCTGCAGGGCGACATCCCGCCATTCAGCATACTGCTTATACGGACAACAAAATGTTCCCATGACCGTCTTTCCTTCCAGCTCAAAGTAGAACATATTGTGGTAGATGGGCTGGTCCAGTGCAGGACTTTTAAAGTCAAAATAGCCAATCTGCTTACCATGTACCTCTTCTATTTTTTCTTCATAAAATACATGGGCAGGATTCATATTTTTCATCATTGCCTTCATGCCAGAAGTGAGCTGTTCCACCCATTCATCTTGTAGCGTCTGGTCCACCCGATTCAGGGTAACATCCACACTGCCCAAATCATTCGTCAAAATCATTTCTGGACGTTGCTCATGAGGATATTTAATCTTTTGCAAATGCTTGGGCATTGGACTAAAGATAGAGGGGACATGCATTTTCAGCCGATCTTTAAAGAAAGATCGCTCTTCAAACACATAGGTTTGACCGTCAATGATTATGGGTCCTGCTAAAATATTGTTAGGCCTCTTCAGCTTCTCCATCTCGCGGAGCTGATCCAAAATCTTTTCATCCTCATATTTCATAATGCACACTCCTCTACCTGATTTTCTAATCCACAATCATCCGTCCGGCTCCGCCGCCCTGCCAACGGCCTGCTGTTCGTTTTCCACGTCCGGCGCCTTCTAGAATAAGAACTAGCTGTCTATGCAACTGAGCATGAGAATAATCTCTGTATTCCGCACCATTTCGGTTTGCAATGTAATGCTGAATGGAATCTCTGTCTACGGCTTCTGAGTTCAGGCATATGAGCGCAAACATACAATCCATCGGATCTGTGGCACCACTTTTAAGCAGCTCGGATGCGAAGTAGCGCATCGTCTCTGGCCGCAATGTACTCTGCTTCAAACCCGCAAAAGGAGCATGGATATCACTCCATGTATTGAATTCGGTTGCCATGTCGGCAAAATCCTGATAATCCGAGCGAAGCACGGCTCCATCTTTGAGCTTGAATCGGCCCAGCTCCATCTTATCCAGACCAATCTCTGCCTCATCCTCCAGCACGATATCTGCATGATGGGCTGTGAAATCCGGGCGATCTGTTTGTTCCAAAAAGAGCAACTTCAACACCGATAGTCGGCCTGTAGCCGCATACGGCACTTCCTGCTCCTGCTCCAGCAGGTATAGTCTATCCTTGTGCTTCACGATGCCTCTACCAACGGTCAGCGTGTTCTCCCCGACAGTTACGTTCATTCCGGTGATAATGCCATCCGAAAAATCCTGATACCGGATATCCAGAAAACTGCGCGGGTAGTCTCGCAGGTTCTCCAGCATCTCGGTTTTTAGAATACGGCCCTTCTCAAACTTCGGAACGATATGCGTTAACATGGTGCTCCCCTCCTTTCTCTATTCTTCTTTATTTAGGGGAACTGATAGCCGATTCACACCGGGCGCAGGAGGTGGAACAGGAACTGTATCATCGATGGGTTGAGCTTTGCTTACTCCAAGTAGTCCAGTAAATAGGCGAAAATTCTTTTCTAAAAATCTGCGTATATCCATCTTGCTCCCCCTGTTTGAAGACTACGGTTCATTATGATCTTAAAATCTATTTATCCACCTTTACATCCCGGCTCCGCGTTGAGCTTGCTCACGAAGGATATAGTCCAGCTCGCGTTTGTCCACAACATAGGTACGAGCGATTAGATCGTGGAGGGCCTGTTTTCTAGCCGTAAAGGCTGCCATGATAAAACCGATCCACAAAATGATACTCGATAAAATTTTACTCCAGTAGCGGGCACTCGCACGTCCAAAGCTCAGCTTTTGGTTAAATTCATCTACTACAACGATACCAAGAGCCAGCTTGCCCACCGTAGCTCTGCATTTGGACGATTCCATGATCGCAAAATACAGCCATGAAGCCCCCAAATTCATCAGAGTTTGCCCCAATAATTGCATGGTGAAAATAGCAGTCGACCCGTCTGTCAGCATAGAGGTTTCTGCCGGAGATGGCGCCCAGTTCCCAAAAAGCTGAATTACACCCCAGATCAATCCAATAATCATAAATACAAATCCTAAAATAAGGCTATCAATGATATAAGCCAAAGTTCGCTTCCAAAAACCTGCATACAGCACGTTATCCCCTCCAATGTGTTGTGTACTTTTCTGATTTCAGCATTTTGTGAAATCCTTAATTTACTATTTCGTGCCGTCAAAGAAATCCAGCTCGGAGAGATCATTTTCGAAAGCAAAAAAGCGTTTGGGTCCCAGATGCAGCAATTCATCTCGGCGGGTAATCGGGACTACATAAAAGCCCCAGCGGCTATCCCCGACAAAAACAAAATATTTCGTTTCCCCATTACGAATGGAGTCCGTATCATCCTGCGGGATATCCCGCCCGTACAGCACGGCAATTTCCTCATACGGCATGGGTTCAAAAGCTTCTGGCCGACTACGATACACATGGCGCTGACGCAGCTTGCCACCGTCGGCCGTCAGGAAGAACTCCACCTCAGCCGCATGAGACGGCCGGGAAATAGAACCGCGTACCCGGTTGCTTTCCAAACTCGCAATCAGCTCCTTCTCGCGTCCCGTATGTGTCCATGCGCTGACCGTGTACGGAATGGCCGGAATATGATTGGTAATGACAGGCTCAATCGTGCCCATTTTTTTAGCGTTCAGGTAACGGATAGCCCCGCGCAGACAGGCCATTTTCAACTCAGGTACCCGGCTGAGGTCCTCTGCCTTTTGACGGAACTCAATACTGCGCCCTGGTACAAATTCCTTGAGTGCTTCGCGAAATACGTCAATCCGGCAGGACTGCCCGGTTAGCTTGATAATCGAATAATTCTGCAAGCGCCCCTCCAGATAAAATTCATCCAAAAACTTGCGCACAATATTGTAGATGTCTGCCTTAAGAAGCTGCTGTATTTCCCGAATGTTAAACACTACATCAGGCAAACCATATTCATCACGAAACCGTCCGTTCTCAATGACTGATACCAGCCAACGGTCCATCACTGCAATGTTCAGGTCGCTTTCAGCAGATAATACCTGCTCAGATTCGAAGCGACTGCGCAAGATCCCCGTACGTAGAAAAAATTCCTTTTTCATATTTTCTGCCGCGCTCCATAACAGATGAAAATTACTCAGTACCCGCTGATATTCATCCCGTGTAGCATGCTCATACTGTTTGAACTCGGTAGGCAAGATGGCCTCTGCCTCTCGGTAGCGTTCCTCCAGTCCCGCATATACAGCATCTACGCCAAACTCATCCACATGACGGTACAAATCTCCCGAAGGAATGCCGATCAGGGCATCAATATCGGTGTCAGGCAAACGAGTCTCGGCAGCATAATAACCTGCAAATACAATTTTCATAAACTGCATAATCCGATACGTCAGATTGTTTCCACCAAAATTGGTATCCCCATTTTCATACGTTGTGTGAATATCCAGCTTGTAAGCAATACGTCCGTCCTCAATTCGGAATCGGCAGGAAGACAAATCTGTCGTGCCTCCTCCACAATCAATGACAAGTGCCTGATACTCCTCACCGTCCGCAAAAGTCCCTCGTTCCATCTGGTCTGCCAGCGTGTTGTACAGCACAGCCAGCCCTTCGTCCAGCGCATCCTCCGCTTCAATCTGGTAATCCGGCAAAATATCACTAAACATCTCTATAAACTGGGGCTGCAGCTTTACGGGAGCAGAAAAGTGCAGGTTGCGAAACCGACACTTAAATTGCTGCTCGGCTGTGGCAATCACATAACGGATAAAAGCAGCTAAAATATCACTGCGGGAAGCGGTTGCTGTATTCCCCTCGGAATCCATTAATTCCTCGATTCGCTTATAATCGTTGACCCACCGCTTGATCCCTCGCAATACTGTCGCACGGCTGCCTGCCACGTCAGATCCACGTAGTGCATCCTCCCCAAATACATAAAGGATATGTTCTGGATTGGAGCAGTCTGCGACGCGAATAACAGTCGGCAATACTTCGATCCAGTCGCCTTCTGCCCCTTCTGGGCCGGGGAATGACACATAATTGATGGCGTTCAGCCTTACCGTGCTGCTCATACCTGTATCAGGGGCCGTAACGTAGGAACTATCCAAATAAGCACCTGCTGTGGTGTTCGAGGTGCCAAAATCAATCGCAAGTACCGCATCTGTTGTTTCCGTACCCCGAATGATCAACTCTGCCACCGGAACCCGGTGACCTTGAAGCTTCAGCGGCAGCATTGGCTTATCTCCATAGTAGAGGTTATAAAAATATTCTGATTCCTGTCTTCGCAGAAATAATAGGCTATAACTATGATTAGACGTCTCTCGCAGTTCAGCATCACGATGACGAGAAAGATAATATACGCCTGTTCGTCCCTCATCCTTCACCAAATTCAAAACACCGCACAGTTCTCCTGTCGCATTCACCAGCAGCACATTAGATGAGCTCAGCCAAGGCAAATCGGATTCAATCCGGTAGTTGTCCATGCGACCTGTGCGTACACCCTGATACAGTGTGATTTTGGCGGGAACCCGGATACCGCTGCTCTCCTGCCGACGGTCGTTCCAGTTTCGCTGTAGTGCCGATTCCATGCGTTCAAAACCGACAGGGTTCGGCCTTGTGATGAGTAGATGCTCCTCCGCACTCCGAAATCGCAAAATCACGCGAATCAATTCTTCACGTGCCAGGCGATTGGCAAATCCCTCGACCAGTCGTTCCTTATCGCATATCCCGCGTAACTGAAAGGTCGTCATTTGCTCCAATTCCGCCCGCGTGTATTTCGCCGTGAAGCGTATGCTTTTTCGATCGGTGAGCAGGTCTAGCAACCTGTATGTATAGGGTCCGTTCATCGTTCACATGTCCTTTCTTAGCCATTTAGCCTTAATAGAGGGCGATAGCGTCTATTTTCATCGTAGGATCTTCCTCTAAAATGCCGAAATGACTTGTCCAATACAATTCCGTCGTAAAACGTGCCGGAAGAAACAAATCCAAAATCAAATCCACTTTAATCCGTGACAATGGCGTCTCCTCTTGGCCGATATAGATGAGTAATTCGTCTTTTTCCTCACAATTGGTGTAAATGATTGAGCGATGAAAGACGCGCCGCATCGTTTCTTTTAGCAGATGTACGGCTTCTCCCGTCTCATACAGGCGCAGCAGTCCTTCAGCAATCGCGTCCTGATCCTCACGGTTTAATTGTCCAAAGCCTTCCTTTACCTTCGGGCCAAAAATGCCCTCTGCAATATCACGCCGAACAAACTGGATATGGTACTCCCGCCGATTCATCCCTTGATACAAGTCCATTTCCGCCAGAAAATGCATCATAATATCAAATAGCGATTCTCTCAGCTCCAGATACTCTTCAGCATCCGGTGGAAATAGATCCCGAAAAATAGAATAAAAGCGGTAGTACGGATTGATTTCCACTACCTGCTCCAAATGGGAAGTATTCAACTCTGCCAGACTAAGCTCCATATACGGAGAGTAGCTGACAGCGGGTACGAAGCGGAATTTATCTACATCCAGCCCCTGTTCTCTCGCTCGCATGAGCAAATCCCAGACGTAATTCACACCCATTCTCCTTCACACTTGTACTCTGGAAAATACATCTGCACTTCCGATACCAGAAAGCTCATTAAATCGGATAAAATATAAGCAGGCGCGGTGGGCAAAACATCGTCTGAACCACGTCTGAACCCCAAACGCATGATCTGCTTGCCTTCCTCTGTCCGTACGTTATCGCTGACAAACGGATTTAACGGATACGTCTGGGTTTTGGTTAAAAGGTTGCTTACATCATTTCTCCCTGCACCTCCCCAGATTTCCACACGTTCCAGCTCCAGCCCCTGCGCTGCTTCAAACGAGTTTACGATGCGCATGATTTCCGCCTTGGCACGGACGATCACGGCCTGTTTTCCTGCATAGCGGCCCAAAAAGCTGTCCTGTCGCCGATTGGACAATAACGGATAAGTCTGACGACTAAGTCTCGTTGTAACAGGCTTCGTAACCTTCAACACATTCCATTCGCCAGACTTATCACGTGGTGTAACAATCGTCAGTTCCTCTTCTGTACGCTTGATATACCGGATATCGCCTTCAGTCCCGTCAATCAAATAACCATGCTCAGGACCTGTTTTTCGCAAAGGCAGCACATGCTCATAATTCACACGATCCGTAGCGGGTATAGGAAAACCGCTGTTCTTTAGAGATAGCCTTTCAATGTTCCAAAGCGGAAAAACGTCGCCCTTCTTAAAAACGTCGAATTCCTCCAATGAAATTGTAATTTCATGAATTTCTTCGTGGGCAGCCGGCTCGCCGTCTCCACCAATCAATACACAGTCCACAAACTTATAAGCGTACGGGTGATTAATTGTTTTCCACGGCATGCCATTTTGCATAAACGTGTGATATAACTGTTCAATCTCCAAAATATAAGAACGGTTATGCTCCAGACGAAAACGAATCGGATAATTGCCAGTTTCCGTGACCAACATTCCCGAGAAAATTCGCTTGCTGCGCACTAACGCTGAGATTCGTTCGGTCTCCATCTCAAGAAAAAGCGTAAACAACGGCATCGCACCGCCTTCGCGTACCACCTCTGCCACACGGCTGATGTCCATCTGCTTTTCCTCCGTATCAGACGGTAACACAGGATATAAAAATTCATGAATCGGGTCATAGTCCTCACGCGATGTCAATGACACGTACACATCAATCTTTTCTTCTGTATTCTCAATTTCCTCAAATACCCGCCGTTCTAGCTGGCGGGTCATTTCTTCCTGATATTCGACGAGGTTCATAAATACCCCCGCCATCATATTTTTCAGTAAACGTCTCTGCTCTAAATCGTCCATCTTGCTCAAACGGTCCTGTACCAGCTCTTTCACGACGTTTCACTCCTTTCCGGCTCCAGCATTCATTGAACATGAAAAACTTAACTTCCGTTCGCAGCAGCCCGATCTTGATTCTCTGAATCAGACGCCCCTGCTGCTTTAGAAGCGGAATCAGCAGTTCCTTGCTCTTTGTTGGTATCCACCTTGGCCGAAGGGGCAGTTCCATCGCCTGTACCCATGCTCTTTGCAGCCGAAGTGGCTTCCTTCTTCGCGGGTGTAGTTCCCGCTGAAGCCGTTGGCGCAGCCTTCGTTTGCGATTCTGCAGCAGGGGTTGCAGCAGTGGAAGATGAAGCTCCACCCGCTGTGTCCCCTGCGTCCGTGTCGTTCAACGCTCCGTCAGACAATCCCAATCCAGCAGGAAGCTGACCATTTTTCTGCTGTTCCGCGCTCTGCTTTTCCTCCGCCTTGGCAATGTTCCGCTCCAATGCCAGAACACTTTCGAGCTTATCAATCTCCTGATAAATTTCCTGTGCCCCGCTATAGGCATCAATGGCCCCTTCATAATCGAGATCCTTCATCATCCGATCCCCTTTGGCCTGAAGTTTTCCAGCTTGAATCTCCTTGAGCTGCTGCTGAATAGCTGTCAATTTATCGTTGGCCTCGGTAATTTTCTTCTCCAGTTCTTTTTGCGCGGACGTATAACCGGATTCCATCGCAGCCTTGTTTGCTTTCTTGTATAGCTTAAGCGCATTCGTGTAATCGCCGCCCTGAAATTTTAAATCTCCGTCCTTCATCCAGCTCGCTGTCTCGGCATAGCTGTCCAATTGATCGATTTTATGCTCAATATCCTTCACATTAAATGGTGGATATAGCCCGGCGCTTTTCCGTGCTTTCTCGTAGCTGGCTTCAGCTTTGGTAAAGTCCGCCTTTTCCACGTAGCCGTCTCCGTCCACCAGCAATTGAGATAGTTTCTGCTCGGCTGTATACAGTCGCTTATGAATCTTATCGTTAATTTTAACCGCCGCGTTTTTCGCTTCGCTGTAGGACTTGAGCGCCTTCGCATAATCTCCTGTCCTTGCATAATCGTCTGCGGCTTGGGCTGATTCGATCATCGTTTCCAGTGCAGCTGCCTTATTCGCAGCCATACGAGCCAGCGTAATCCATGCTCCCCCGCCCACAACAATAAAAACAAGCAACGCAAGCAAAATCCGTTTGATCAACTTGCGGCGGTTTTTAGGCTTTTCCTGAAAAACTTTATTTACATAAATGGCCGCAGCCGTGTAATTATTCACCGTCCGGTGCTGTTTGCTTAGCAGAACCTCTTCCAAGGTGTCCGTCAGCATGACCGGGTCCTTCGCTTCCTCCAGCGCCCCCAGCATTTCCGCCAGCTCAACGTCCTCCCACATCCCTGAGGTGGCAAGCAGGATTACATCTCCATCTGCAAGCTGCGTCTTTTTGGCGTAATGGGCATGAACTCCATTCGGATTTCCCAAGTATTCCAGCAGATTACCTCGTTCCTCATGTGTGCTGGTCGCTTCGTCTGGAATGCGTCCATCATCTGCCAATGACTGAGCCAGACTATGATCCTTACTGCGAAAATTAAGCCTTCCATTACGAAAATGATAGAGCCGCACATTACCGCACGAAACATACACCATTTTGTTATAGTTGGTCACTACCATCAGCAGACTGGCTTTAAGCCGAACACGACGGCTTTCAAATTGCAGCCATTCCTGCGCTTCACGCAGATCTCTCATCAAGCGCCGTTTGGACATCGAGGGCTTCTCCATGAAGTTTTCCAGCACCGTTTTGACAACCATTTCTGCGCTGCGCAGCTCCTGATCCGAATCCAGACCGTCTGCGAGGACATAACAGGCCATGTCGTCCGTCTCCATGAATGCAAAATAGTCCCGGTTGTCTATGTAAGAGCCCGCTTCCGACACAAAGGCGGTACTAAAATCGCTGTTGTCCTTGCGCATCGCTACCCCCGTCTTTCTTGTTTCATCCTATCGCCAAAATAAGTACTGTCGCATTATCCTGACTTTTAAAGCCTTTATCATTAATGGCGTCGATCATGGCATCCGCTGTTTCCTGCGGTGTTCCACCCTTGCGCATAATCTCTTCCAATTCAATCTCCGTCAGCGCCTCCTGAATGCCATCGCTGCACAGCAGCACATGATCGCCTGAATACAAACGAATCGGTGCATTACCCATTTCCATGCTCTCAAAGCCCTCATAGCCCAAGTAGTTGACCAGTTGATTGCGCACTGGACTCGTTTTGGCTTCCTCCGAGGTCATTTGTCCAGCAAGCACTCGTTCCTCCAGTAGTGTTTCTGCTGTATGCTTGGAATTGACTGTTTGGAAATGACCATTGCGGTAAATCGTAATCAAGCTGTCGCCCACCGCTCCGTAATACAGCTGATAGCCGCACACAATGACCGCAGCCAGCGTCGTTCCTCCGCCCTGTCCGTTCAAATTTTGCAAAATGCCGCGATTGCTTTGAGTTGCCGCCTCTGCAAAATATCCATTCAAATTCGTTGCATCTTCCAGCTTGGCAAACGCCTTCGTAAAAGTCGTCACAGCCAAGGTACTGGACATACGCCCATTGGCCAGCCCACTAATACCGTCTGCGACAACAGCCAGCGTACCGACAGGTGTCGTCATACTGGAAAAATAATCATCCTGCTCGCTCCGGCTCCCGATCGTTTGACCATTTCCGATCTCAATTCCACTCACGGTACGGCTGCCGGAACTTCGCGTCAGTCGTATACGGATCATGAGCAGAACAGCGAATAGTACCGCAGCTCCACTTACAACAAAATAAGGCTGCATATCGTTACCTCCCTGCACCATTGCCCAATTCCGTCCTAGTTTTCGTTATCCCACTCAAAATGGGCGCCACACAGCGGGATAAAGATAAATTTGCTGTGTCCCAGCTGAATCACGTCATAGGCAGCCAGCTCTGCTGGTGAATATACCGCCTCGTTATTGTGGTACGCCAAACCTGATGAATCGCCTGGCAGCAAGTAAAAGTTACGTTTCTTCGGATCATACACAATGACCGCATGATTTCTACGGGAAATCGTGTTGTCCCCGATAATGCGGACATGCATTTCCTCTGCGCGCCCGATAAAGTTTTTCTCCGCCATAATGCGATAATCCTGACCCACCTGTGCTCCTTCGATGCATACCAGCCATCCGGTTACCGGATGAATGCCCACCGTCTCGCCCAAATACGGCATTGTTTTGTCGTTATCTCCTGCGACGTTTGTTTTCGCCACTGGCTCTGCGCTCTTGGGTGCAGCTACATTTACTACCGTGTTGCAATAAGGACACGTATTTCCGTGCTTTCGTGTACTGAACATGTGTCCGTTCGGGCATCTTGTCAAACTCATAGTCGGTTCCTTCCCCCATTGTCATGATTGTCTTTTCAGCGATCTGAGGATTTTGCAGCATCCTCATCTATTTAACGAGCAGTCTCGTATTGGCAATATATAATAAATCACCTGAGTAAATCCGGTATGGCTCACCGCTTTCCAACTTCTTGGTTACACTTTCGTTGGCAGACCGCAAGCCTGTACCATTACCGGAATCCACATCCTCCACAAACCAGTCGCTGTTCACCCGGTTGAGTACCGCATGCTCCACACTTACCAGGGAGGCATAATCTGTACCTACCAAATCAATATCCGCCTCCGAACGCGACGTTGTTTTACCAATTAAGAGCGACGTTTCGCCTTCGATATACCATTCTTTAATGGACTCGCCCTCTTCATCAATCAACACCAGCTTGGCAATCCGCTGACGTTGCGCCTTTGGCTTGGCCACGGGTACAACGGACACCAGATTGCGCAATATGTATACAAGCACGCCGATTCCAATACCTATCGCGACCACGGTTTTCAAACCGCTGTAGCCTGTACGATTAAACACATAAAAGGCGATCGCCAGCATCAGCCCGAACATGGCAACATCTATGATGAAAACCCATCTGTTCTGCGCCGTTTTCACTGCTTGCTTCCCCCATTTCTATCCTGAAATCATCACTTTTTACGAATACCGAAAAATTGGTTAAACATCGCTGAGGTATCCGTCGGATCACCGGGTTTTTTCGTTTTTTTCCCTGGTGAGCCCTCCTTCGTTTTCGGATGAAAACCAAAAAATTGCTCAAAATCAGTTCCTATATCAGCCGGATTGAAACCTTTGGCTGCCGTACGTGCACTGCCGGAGGATGCAGCCCCTCTCCCTCTCTCTTGCTGTTCCCCGCCAGCTCCCTCAGTTTTTCGGATGAGCTCGGCATCGTATGCCTGCCGCAATGCTTCGTCACGCAAGGTATTGTAAGCCTCGTGAATCAGCTTGAACTTGCGCGTTGCTTCCTCGCTTCCCTGGTTGGTATCAGGATGATACTTTTTGGCCAGTTTACGGTAAGCCTGCTTAATCTCTGCCTCCGAAGCATCCCGGCTGACACCGAGCAGCTCATAGTAGTTGGTCATTGTGTGATGTTCCCCTCTCCGAAAAAAATAAATATTAAGAGACCCGTAGGCCTCTTAATATTTATCCACCCTGCACTTGTGTGCCGGATGAGTGTGTGTTTAAGCTGCACTTAACGTGAAGACGTTAAGCTTAAACCGGATATCCGCCGTCGATTGTAGCCAACTCGGTTTTGTCTTTCTTTTGTTTGATGTAGAGTGTAAATGCACCTACACCTTCTGTGTCGCCGAAGTGCTCGGTGTAGTCTACAACGAAAGCATTCGGGAAGTGGATTTTACGCACAACTTGATCAGCTGCGATAACTTCCAGTGTTACTTTACGGTAGCTGTCTGCTTTTTCAGCAGGAACCAGAGACCACAAAGCCAGTTTCAGCGTGTCATCCGCGCTGTCACCGTCTACTGCTGTGATGATTTTACCGCTGATGCGCAGCGTGGAGCCTACGTCAGTGGAACGTGCATTGGAATCGTCCGGTGTATCGGTGTCATAAATAACCGTTTGGATGTTATCCAAGCCCAGCTCGATTGTTTCTTGTCCTTCTACTTTCAATCTGAATCCCATGTGTGTTGCCTCCTTGAAATTAGGTAATATGATGGCGGGAGATGCAGAGCTTCTCCGCGATTTATGTATAAAGGCGGTTCTGGATAGAAACGCCTCTAACATCTTTCGTAGTGCTCGGATCATGATTTGACCGAGCTGGTTCCCTTAGTGATCATGACTTCCAGGTTCTTCACATTACCGTTGAAGACCAGATCGATATGGCACATATTGCTTTTCTCATCAATAATGAAGCTCATATCGTCTCCGTCCTGAATGATCGAGTTAACAGATCCTCTGCTGCTCAGCCACTTGCTCTTCTGACTGCTCGGATTGTTACTGAAGAAGCGGACGATATTTTCGTGTTTGAAGTCCCCTGTCTGGTAGCGCAAAATACGTTCAATGTACGTGCTGACCAGCGTCTTGTAGATGGAGTCAAAGCCGTCCTCGGACATCGCCATGCTTCTCGCCTTGTAGACGGTAATCCGGCGGATATCCTTATCCTGGATCTGAGCATTCTCCGACGAGAATACAAAGCCGAAGTTTTTACGGTTGATGGCATCCTTGATCGTGTTGGTGAATCCGGTGATTTCCTTGGCCATCGTCGTCACCGTGCGCAGACTGTTGTCTCCCGCTTCAATGTCGAAGCGTACGCCAGGGAAGTTCTTATTGACCGTTTTGAACGTCTCACGCAGGTATTCAGGACACTGATAGGAAGCGACCAAGCCGGCGGCAACATAGGCTGCACCCACATAAACGCCCTCGATCCACAGCTTGAGAATATCCTCTTTCTCCTTAGAGAGCTGTACACCATCTTCGGTCTGTAGCATTTTGCTGTCGATAATGACACCCGATTTGTCCTTCGGAATAATCGTAAAGTTCGGTACACAAGGAATGGCAAATTCGCTATATTCTCTGCGAACGAGACTGGCGCATTTATCGACATATTTATCGATGCCTGCTGTCGCCATACTGTTGAAAGTCGTTTCTTCACCGGATTCAAAGTTAAAGAACATTTGAATTTTGTAATCCTTCACGACTTGCAGCAGCATCGAGAGCGATTCCATAGAATTTCCGCCCTGCTTAACGACCTTCTCGTTACCCTTGAAGCGTTCACGTGAAACCTTTACCTTACCGGCTGCTTCCAGCTCAACGGATGGAACGATACCGAACCAGATCGTGTCGCTGAATTCATTCTTAGCATTCACAGTGTTCAGGTACGTTTCCAGGCGCGGGATATTGCTGCTTTTCACCAGCATGTCCAGCTTGTTGTTCGCCACCAGCATTGTCGGCAGCATACCTTTGCTCTTCGTTGCATATTGATCGAAGAACATTTTGACACCGAGGATTTTTTCCACAAGCGGCTTAACCGCCTTTACGAAATCGTCCTTGGCATTTTTATAGAACTCCAGATACGTGTTGTAGTTTTGAACTTCAACCGCTGTATCCACCTTCGTCTGAACAGCTGGCAGTGGCACAAATGTGCGAACCACTAAATCCTTCACATAGTCAGAAGGCGTATCTGTGATGGAGTTATAATCTTCTTCGAATACTTGGGAGAGATCGCCAGTGCTGTTCTCATCCAACAGCATCAGCTCAGTACTGTCGCTCTTCGGCGCTTCAATAATTTTCAGTTCGCCGCTTTCCCCAATGGAGAGCATACCCACCTGGATCAGCTCACCGGAGTTTTCCTCTTGGGCGCCACCGAGCAGAAGGCGGGTTTTGATGTCCTCAATTGCCAGTGGGAGCATAGCCATAACGTTGTTATAGTTCTGACTCGCTTCCTCGAACATTCCATTCAGCTTGTCACCCATGTCGAGTTTCTTCGGATCGCCATCATCCAGCTTGTCGTATTCACCGTACATATAGTGAATCTCTTTGCGGACTTGACGAATATCATCCATAACCTTTTTCGGTGAAATCATATCCAGCAGATTTTCAAATTTGAAATCTACATTGGTGATTCCTTGACTGCGCTTGGTATCAATGAGCGTAAACAACATTTTCAGAAAATCATTACTTTGATTTACACGAATTTCAGAAATACTATCCTCATCAATTCCCTCTGGCTTTTTAAGGGTGTAGACGACTTTTTGATTGGCCGCGTTAAAAAACGAATACACGGTCGGTGAAAACTTATCCAAAAATTCGTCAAAGCTGCGCACCAGAAGGTGCTGATTAATTTCCTTGATCTTCTCATCGCTCAAGCTGTCAATACCCTTCACATCACCTACAATGGTGATCAGGTCCAGCTTTTCCGGGTTAATCTCTTCAAAAAGCATTGTCCGGTTGGTTTGATAAATGATTTCCATCGCTGTCGGCAAATGAACAAAGTATGAGTTATAGGTCCATTGCTCCATATACGGACATGGGATGTCCAATTTGAAACGGACGAAACTCATTTTTAGTTCTTTTGCCTCCCCCCCCCTACTTAACATTTAAATTCGTCAAAGGATTGAGCTTATACCACATTTAAGGTACAGGCATGTAACCTCGAAAATCGGTCCGAAGCGTTATTCGGCTTTTAACGGCAAAGCATGCAAATGAGATGTATTTCCAAAATGAAAAGTCAGATAACACAGAAATTTTAAATTTATGATTTCGTATTCCTAACTTCAATCCCAATTTTTGCCGTTGATACGAGAGCTATCATACAAAGCACCCTTCAGTTTTGTCAATTTCTGTAGTCTCAGATTGAAACAGGGCATTTTGACTCATTTTATGCGTGAATACGTAATTTTCATGATATGTTAGACCTGTTTCTTCAGGGAAATATTCACAAATGGAACTCAATTACCGATAGAAGTCCATTGGATATTTCTGATAAGCGTAAAAGAATCAAATTCATGGCTAATGTGAGGGTTATCAGCTATTTTGATCCTTTATCCCTTATATCCCAAGGATTAGGAGAGCTGATCCCCCCACGTTGGCCTCGGCGATGGAGGAGCTTATGTTCAGAATAAGGAAACTAGGGATTATCGTTTTCATGACTTTTGTACTATTTTTACAAATGAGCCTAAACGGGGTCATTTGCACTGTAAATCAGGCTAATGCAGCATCTTTAGGTGCTGTCCCGATCGAGGGTTACGATGCCGTTTTTGTACTGGATACCAGTTATTCCATGAGGGATACCGATCCTGAAGGCATTGCGGCCGAAGTCATCAATATGTTTATGGATTTGAGTGATGCAGACCGTACGCGCGTCGGATTCGTTGCCTACAATCACCATGTGGTCGCCTCGAAACCACTGACTTCGATTGCCGTGGCAGCGCAAAAATCCCAGATCCAACAGGAAATCAGAACGCTAAACCGTTCCGGTTATACGGATTTGGGACTTGGGCTGCGCAAAGGCTCAGAGCTGCTAGCGGCAGGAGCATCCCAAGGGCGTCAGCCTTTTATGATTCTGTTGTCTGATGGAGAGACTGATTTTGGTGCCTCCTCTGGTTCCCGATCCAAAGGTGACTCCAATAACGATGTGTCCTCTGTCATCAAATCTGCACAGACCAAGGGATATCCGGTGTACACAATTGGTCTGAACCATGATGGCACAGTGAATCGACAAGAACTCGAACGGATCGCTTCTCAAACGGGTGGAGCTTCTTTTATTACGAGTAGTGCTGAGGATCTGCCGGAAATTCTGAACCGTATTTTCGCCAGTCAAATTCGTTCCAAGCTCGTCCCAATTGCTGCAATTACGACTACTGGCGAGATGCAAGAATTAACTGTAACTCTACCTGATTCTAGTATGGAGGAAGCCAATTTGGTGCTTTTGTCGGAGCATCCCCTTCTGGAAACACAGCTATATTCCAATTCAGAAAATGTCCGCAGATACAAGTCGAGCCGCTATGCGATTTTAAAAATCGAGCATCCACAGGCAGGTAAAGTGAAGTTGAAGCTACGGGGCATACGCGGGGATTTGGTGAAAATCAATTTACTTGGCAGCTATCGACTGGAAGCCGAAGCTACCATGGGAGCAAAGCAAGCAACGGCAACTGATGGCGACAAGCCTGTGCAGTTGCTGAAAGGTCAAGCGACACCGTTTCAAGCTCAGCTTCTGTTGCCGGACAATCAAAAGCTTACAGATGAAGCCGTATATACGTCTCTCCAAGCCCATATTGTAGTTACTCCCAAGGGGGGCACAGCCAAAAAGGTGCCTATGACCTATAAGTCAGGAGCCTTTCATACCGAATATGCGTTCCCTCAAACCGGGGATTATACATGGCAGCTATCTCTGGATAGTCCGCAATGGTACCGTAAGGGAATTGTACATAAGGTTCACGCGGCCAATGCAGCACCACAGGTCTTAAAAGACCTGACGATTCACCTGGTAAAGGAAGACGGTGATTCCCGTCGAAGTTTATCAGATTTTATTGTTGACCCGAATCATGACAAGCTGAACTATAAGCTGGATTCAGAAGCCTCTGGGGATACGATCCATGCTGAGATTAACGGTAATGATCTGCTGCTATCCGAGCTCCACACAGGTGACTCTCAGCTGAAGATTACCGCTACCGATCCGGAAGGAGCATCCAGCAGCGCTACACTAACCGTTTCCGTACAATCCCGATATACAGCCATTAAATGGACGGTAGCCATCAGTGTCGTAGTAGCTGCTCTTCTGTATTGGTTCTTGCGGCCGAAACCGCAGTTTGCCGGAAGAATTGAAGGATATTTTCTCGCTACAGCAAGTGGACAGGAGATTCCGGTAAAATCTTGGCCGCTCACCTCCTTTCCGGGCCGTAAGGTCAGCTTGCAGGAATTGTTCCGTACGCTTGACGTTCACGAACCGTTGCCAGAAGCGGAACGGATCGTATTTTCCGCAGGTAAAAAAGGGAGCCTAATCGTAAAACATGATACACGCTGTGCCTTACAGCATGGAAAGGTCAGATTAGCCCGTAACAAAAAAGCGGTCATGGAGTACAGCGACAAGCTGTACATTACATTCGAGGATGGTGTCACTGAAATCGAGCTGCGATACAAAGCGATTAAACCGAATACTTCAGTGTACACCGACCATATCCAAGCTCCGACAGGATAATGTCCGTCACAACGTAAAAAAAAGAGAAGCACCGTCTCTTACGATTAATGAACCGTAAGAGTAGGGCGCTTCCCTTTTTTTATCCAATATTCCGCACGTAGTGCGGCTTTAAACCATCGAAGTGAGCGACAACGCTTGTTAGCCTGTACCTCCAGACCACGCCGAATGACATACGGCAGCAGAGAAAGTCCTGCATTTTCAATCTGAATCCGCTCGGAATGATCTGTAAACAATCGGCCCGGCACATCTGGCGGAGGTGTTCCTTTTCGGCAATAATACAGCGTGGCGGCCAAACTATAGATATCCGACACAGGTCCCTGCTGCGAACGATTAGAGTAAAATTCCAGCGGAGAATAGCCCGCCGTGGTAAAGATCGGATGCTCTTTGCCTTCAAAATGCACAGCCGAACCAAAATCAATCAGCTTGATGTTGCCATTTTCCCCAATCATAATGTTGCCCGGCTTAATATCCCGGTGAATAATTCCTTTGTCGTGAATATACTCCATGGCATCAATTAAAGGTAGCACCGTGTGGTACAAAAAAGTGGGATCAGATGTTGGCACAGCTTCTTCTTTCATCATTCGATCCAATGTCTTGCCTGCACAGTATTCCATGACCAGATAGGCAGTTCCATTTTCCTCAAAGTGATCTATATAACCGACAATTCCCGGATGACTTAACTCCTTCAACATTTGCCCTTCACGCAAAAAATAATGCATAAACTCCACGTATTTGGATTGCATAGAAGCACCGCAAGTGACCGTTTTTCGATCCATCCCTCGCAAAGCCAGGGCATTCGGAAAAAATTCCTTCACAATGACCTTTTCTCGGTTATCCAACAGCCTTGCCGTATACACGATGGCCAGCTCACTGCGGGACAAGGCGCTTCGAATTTGATATGTATTTCGCAGCTTCGTATTACGGGCAAGCAGATTCCCGCTTGTATCCACGATCATGACTCGTCCTCCTGTCAGGTTCTTAGCTTATGTCTTTTGTATATATCGGCTTATTACACATCTTTTTATTATACCGTAAAATAGATTATTGGAAAAACAAATAACCTGCCATAATCTCCCTTAGAGAAATGATGACAGGTCTTTTGGCATTCATCTGGTTCTTTTTTCTCAAATCGTTTAACCCAGTTTCGTTCCAGGCTTCATGCTGCGCACACTGTTCGTATTTTTCTTCCGTTCACTGCGCAGTTTGCCTTTGCCTTGTTCTGGAGTGCGAATGGTGAGGGCAATTAGGAACGATACGACACACAGCACAGCAATCGTGGTAAAGGTCGGGATGAATCCACCGAGCAAGGCTGCAATAAATGACCCCGCCAGCGCACCGAGGCCAAAGCCTTGATACACAATACCATAGTTTTTGCTTTGATTTTTCAGACCGAAGAAATCAGCTACAATGGCAGGAAAGACTGTAATGTTGCCGCCGAAGCAAAAAGCAATTCCTGCTACACAGGCAAAGAATAAACCATAATTCAGCGGTACCAGACTCAGCACTGTGACTGCGACCGCCGTTGTCAGCAACGCACCCGCTACTACTTTCAGACGACCTACTTTATCCGATAGTGCACCCAGTATGATCCGGCCCGCCGTGTTGAAAATTGCGACCATAGCGACCGCATTAGCAGCTGTTGCTACATCTAGGCCGGCCATCCGTACGCCGATATCTTTGACTACCCCAATCAGGTAGAGACCACTCATACAAGCGGTAAAGAACATTACGAACAACAGATATGCCTGCTTGGTGCGCAGCATTTCTTTGACGGTGTAATCTCGCTGTACAACCCCATTTTGTACCGAAGGCTTGTTCACGACTACAGCTTCTCTTACCAGGAAAGAACCACCCACAATCATAATCAGCACGATCATTCCCCAATATAAAAACGCTTGTGATACTCCAACGGACTGAATCAACGAACCATTAATATACTTGAATATAAGACTGCCTGTTCCATATGCCCCAACCGAAATACCGGAAATAAGTCCTTTTTTCTCAGGAAACCACTTAATCAGATTCGACAGTGATGTAATATATGCCGTTCCATCCGCAAAACCTACGACAATACCCGCCAAAATGTAAAGCAGGGACAGCGATGTTACCTGCGAACTGAGCATGAGCCCTGCTCCTAACACGACACCTGCACACAAAATCAAACGACGTAGTCCCCATTTATCCTGTAGTTTGCCTGCGAATAATGTAGCAAACGCCAGTGCAAAACTGGTAATTGAAAATGTAATGGCAACCGAACTGAGATTCCAGCCAAAGCGGTCCACCAACGGTTGATTAAATAAACTCCATGTGTAAATGGTTCCTAATCCCATCTGGACAATTATCGTTCCAAGCACGACAAGCCAACGATTTCCGCTGTTTGTTTTCATTTCAATCTCCTCTTTTCATTCCGGCTCTACAGCGTCAGTTTGTTATCATGATAACCGGGAATCCAGTACGCTTTGCGCCTGTGGAGGAGCAAGTCTGTAAGGATTCTCTCTACATCGATTATTATAACCCTGCATGTTAGCCAGAAATCGTTTGAGGAATGAAATGCACATATAGCGGAATGAAATGCCTTTAAAGTCGCATAATTTGCCGGAATTCCTTGGCTTTACTACGGCTTACCGGAATTTCAGCTTCTAGTCCACGCAAACGCAAGAGATACGTATGATTAAACCAAGGTACAATTTCACGGATCTGCGACAGATTCACCGTGTACGATCGGTGACAGCGGAAAAAGTCCTGCTGCGGCAGCCGGGCATGAAATTCCGAAATGCTCATGGGCATCGTATATTCTTCGTGCCTTGTAAAGACACGGGTCACCTTTTCCTGCGCACACGCATAGTAAATATCGTTCGCATCCGTCACGATGATTTTGTCATTTTTCAGCAGATTAATACGACCTGGCGCAGCAACGGTGCTGGCCTCGGCAGCTCGGGGTTGCGCCGTCTGGACAGGCTCCTGTATTGGAACGTTCTGCTGCTCATAAGCATTTTCCAGCTTACGCAGCATAGATGCGATCCTTTTTTCATCATATGGTTTGAGGATGTAGTCGAACGCCTCCAGTTCAAAAGCCTGCGCCGCATGTTCTTTATAGGCGGTCGTAAAAATAATATAGGGCTTTTTAGCAAATTTGCTAATGTTCTGTGCCAGTAGCATCCCGTCCAATGAAGGAATGTTAATGTCCAGAAAGATCGCGTCCGTCTCCTGATCTTGCAGAAACCGAAACACATCTAGCCCATCCTCGAAACTATCAGTCACCTCAATGTTGCTATGAGTCTGAATAAGATACTCCAGCTCTTCACGTGCCGGAAGCTCGTCTTCTACAATTATGGCCTTCATGACTTCTCCTTTGGTATGTCAAAATAAACTTCGGTGCCCGGCTCATGCTTTAGAATAATAACTCCCTCGCCGTACATAAGCTTGAGCCGTCTGTGCACATTGTACAAGCCGATCTGTTTAGCCGGAACCCGATCATGATAGAGGTTATCCACAACATCATCGCGTATACCTACCCCGGTATCTGCCACAGAAATACGCACCTTTTCTCCACGATCCTTTACAGAAATAGTTACTGTACCTGACCCCTTTTTCTTGAGGATTCCGTGATTAATCGCATTCTCAACCAAGGGCTGGATAATAAGACTTGGAATACGCACAGACACCTCATCCATTACATATTCTACCTGAAGCCGGTTGCCGAAGCGTGCTTTCTCAATTTCCACGTAATCAGACACCTGCTGAAGCTCTTTATGAATTTCGATCAAATCATCATTCAGTTCCAAATTATAGCGCAGGTAGCCCGATAAATTAATGATCAGCTCTCGTGCCTTATCCGGCTTGGTGCGTGTCGTAGAGGCAATGGCGTTCAGCGCGTTAAACAGAAAATGGGGATTAATTTTCGTTTGGAGCGCCTTTAGCTCGGCTTTATTCGCCGCTTCCTTAATTTGCTCCACACGCGACACTTCCATTAACGTGGAAATGATTTGAGACAAGCCAATCGCCATCGTCTGCAACGGATACGTGATTTTATAAGCTTTGCGATAGTAAATCTTCAAGGTGCCAGTTACCTCTCCCCGCTCCTCTAACGGGATAATGAGCAGAGACTGGATTTGGGGTGTTTTATCGTCTGCAATATGGTTGCGAATCGTGATTTTACCGCTGCGGATCGTCGATTTAGTCACATCGCTAATAATCTCATCTCCGATGTGATAACGCTCTTCGCCAAAACCGACATAGGCCAGCACATCTCTGGTATCGGTAATCGCTACCGCGTCTGCCTTGATATCTTCTTTTATGATCGAACAAATGGTATGCAAGGATTCCGCATTAATGGAGCGAAAATAAGGCAACGTCTTATTGGCAATATCCAGTGCCAGCTTGGCCTGTCTGGCCGCGATATTCTCCTTTTCCCCCTCCACACTCTGGATCAACAGAACGATTAAACCGATACTGACTTCTCCGATAATCATGGGTAGACCGATCTTGGAAACGATGTCCACACCAAGGCCATGGGGTTGTGCCATCACCAGAATGAGCAGCATCGTCAACGCTTCACAGACCATACCTGCGGCGATACCGACCAGCCATCTCTTGGAACGGTTGACTTGGCGGCCGATATATCCTGACACCACACCTGCCAGAATACTTGTAATCAGACACGGAATCGAGGTCACTCCCCCGATATCAATTAGATAACGATGGATCCCTGATACAATACCTGTAACGATCCCAACCCATGGTCCAAACAAAATACCGCCCGCCATAATTGCAATGATTCGAACGTTAACCAGCGAACCTTCGACTTCAATCCCGGTGTACGTACCGAACAGTGCAAACATGCAAAAAATCAACGTTAGTAAGGTTAGCTCTGCCGGGGAGTGACTGTTCTTTTGCAAGGTTTCCTTAAATCGTGGGATACGTGTAATAAAAAACAAACAAATCAGTAACAACGCTGCGCGCTCAAATAGCTGCATCAGCATTTCCAACAAGGCGTTCACCTGCGTTCCTCCCAAATAAAAACGGATATGCCTACATAGGTTGTGTTATCGTGTACGTCGTTCATACACACCATACCCAAGTATCATCAAGCCACATACGAATAAAATAATAACAAATATATTGTCAACAAAACTCGGCATATCAGGTTCTGACATAGAGATGCCCGAACTATTTAATTTAACAGGTACGGAATTCGCAGCCCATTGAATGACCGATATAAAGCGCTCCATCGTATAAATCACTCCGCTACCCAATAGACTCAACACGCCGATCAACAAATATTTAAGCTCCATAAGAATTTATTCCCCCTTAATTACAAAGCATTTAAACTGCCACAAATTATACCATCAACTTCCATCTAATTATAGCTTCTAGAAATCCCCTCTTCATTTCCCTTCTTCAAACGCAGTAAAAAACCGGAGAGTACCGCTTGATAGCGATAATCCCCGGATCTCTAGTCCGATAATGAAGCATTTCAGTTATTTGCTTTTGCTGATTTCGGTAGGAATGTTGTCCTCCTTCTGATCATGTACCAGTTCTTTTAACTGGATAATCAACGTCTCCAGCTCATTAAACCCTGTCACCATATTGGAGGTTATATTTCGTTGCTCCTCTACTCCAGCCAAAATTTGCTCTGACGCTGCACTCGCTTGTTCTGTAACGCTTGAAAACTCCTCCATCTCTTGAACGACCTGAGATGAGAATTGCTGCATACTATTCGTACTGGCTTCCACCTCCACGGCCTGCAGCAGCACTTTATTGGCATTTTGCAGGATATCCTCCAGTACAATTTCGGTCGAATGGGCCGATTCCATACTCTGCTGTAGTCTTTGCTGTCCCATGTCAAATTGGCTTACGACAGAATCCATCTGAGTTCTCAGTTGGGTTAAAATACCTTCCATTGCCACCGAGGTATTCCCTACCATTTCAGCCAAATTACGCACTTCGCCAGCCACGATGGCAAATCCTTTTCCATGCTCTCCCGCTCTGGCGGCCTCAATGGATGCATTCAAGGACAGCAAATTAGTTTGTTTCGAGATTTGAGTAATATCTTTGAGCATGGCAGACATATTATCACTTTGTGTTTTAAACTCGTCCAACTCTTCTTTGGTACGACTCATAACCAGACCCAAATCCTTAATTTGAGACGTTAATGCAAGCAGTTGATTGCTCCCTCTGCTCCCGGCACTTTTCGTATCTTCGGAGAGCTGCTTCAATTCTCGGGAATGATCGGCAACCTCACGCACGTGCTGGTCAGACTGAGCCAAGTTATCCGTTACCTCAGTGATATTCGAAGCTTGCATTTCTACCCCTTTGGCAACCTCCTGAAACCCGATGGCGACTTCATTCGTCACGCTGCCGGTAGCATCCACTTGATTCCTGAATCGTTCTGTAAAGCTATGCAGTCCAGTTACAGCTTGTCTAACTTGTTCAAACAAAAAATCAATACGTTGCCTTGTGGCATCCATATCTTTATTTTGCTCTTCCGTTTTCTTAAACTGCTTTTGATTTAACACCGATACCACTAACAATAGCAAACCAATCAGTAAAACAATAATAAACTCGTGCACATAACGCAAAGGACCGGTAGCCGGGGGAATTGCTGGCGTACCGATGGTAATTTGTATGAAAATATTACACAGATTTAAGACCATTGCTATCAAAAAGTATCGGTAAGATGGGTAGAGCAACAACAATGAGCAAATAAAGATCGTAGTCACTGCCTCCACGCTAGATAAGTTTACAAATATACATATTAATACGCTATACAACGTAATAATCCAAGGAATAAGGCGGATTCCTTTCTTTTTCATATTCAGAATCGTCAAAACTGCGGCGACTACAAATCCTACACCACTAGACACCCACACCGATGGATTAGATAATGCCGGGATGGTGCTGCTCAAGGTCATAATCCAAAAAATAATGATCACCAATTTGTTTCTTTGCCACAACAATTCATTCGTTCTGTCCATGATTGTGTACGCGCTCCTTAGATATATATTAGGTATTTATAAAATAAAAATGTAAATACCATACTATATATATCGTCATATCAGAACGCGTATTGAATGAAAATCGTACAAACACCACATTCCCTTTTAAACACCAAATCACAACAGGACAACTTTTTAAAGAGAAAGAGTATGTAAGTGTAAATAAATGAATGCAAAAAATCGCCCCCTAGCAGGGAGCGATTTTGAATACCTTTTTGATGATCTTCTGCAATTGAAAAAGATTCATAAACCAACTGAAAACATTAGGATTCCTTGTTTTCGGAAGCCTCTTCAGTGCCTTCAGTTGCCGCTGCATCACCTTCCACAGCAGCATTTTCTACTTCAACTGCACGCGGAACGATAATAGAAGCAAGCAGTTCTTCTTCAGGGACGTGCAGTGTTACTCCTTTAGGGAGCTTCAAGTCGCTAGCGCTCAGCTTGTCGCCAACATCCAGTGCGGATACATCCACCTCAATGGTAGATGGTAAATCAGCAGGAAGACCTTCGACTTCAACTTCCGTTTCCTGAACTTGCAGAATACCGCCTGTTTTTGTACCTACAGGTGTACCCTGATAATCAATAGAAACACGCACGCGAAGCGGTTTGTTTTTGGCAATTTTCAAAAAATCGGCATGCAGCCATTGATTGTCACGCTGTTGATAATCTTTAATAATAACCGGAATGGTTTCTCCACCCTCTACAGTGAGGTTAAACACCTCTGAACGTCCGGTTTTGACTACTTTATTAAATTCCTTGGCATCGACATGTACAGGGGTTCCTTCAAGCTCAGAGCCGTAAACCACAGCTGGAATCCGTCCTTTTAACCTCAATTCACGAATAGCCGAACCCTTCTTCTCTGTTCTCGGCTGGGCGGTCAGTTGAATACTTCCTCCATTAGAACTCATGATATACAACCTCCTTCAGGTTACCTTACAAATGATTTTCCTCCAAGAATCTTGCCTGTTTACCAGTCGTACTACAGGATATAAGCCAGCAAGCTGGCAAAACTAAACAAGTCCATAATCCTATTTTACCCCTTTTTTCTGAAACTGACACACGTTTGCATAAAAAAATAGCATTTCTCGAAATGATCGAAAAATGCTACTTTCGTATATATAGCGACCAAGCATACAAGTCTATCCGGCCCGATTATCATTTACCAGTAACAAATATTCTTCTCTGCCACTATGAATCAATACTTGCATCACAGACTGGTTCAGGTCTATATCAATATATCGATCTGCCTCAACATCCTTGGCATCCCAGTGATTAAGCCGGACAATGTAGCCAATTCGCTGTATATCAGGAGCCAACTGAATACGCGCTATTGCACGACCGTCATCCAAATCACGAAATTCGACATGTCCGTCGCGGTGCCCAGTTCCCCATACCCATACGTTCCAGCCAGTGTATTGCCGATCTGCACGCTCGTAGATCAGTTCAATCGTGCGAAATGGAGCGACTTCACTATCGTTTCCAAGCTGCACATCTGTCAACGTCATAGCTGTACCTGCAATTTCTTGATCTGTTCCCTCATCCGAGTCTTCCAATTCGTTCTCCGCCTGACGATTAACCTGATCTTGTTCAGTCAAAAAGGAGACTCGTGCAGGTTCTTCCTGATCATATAACACCATCATCGACCAGCGCGATACAGTCACACGATGGCCTACCACTTCATACCGTGTCTCATTACCAGCCCCGTGTGCGTCCACGACCACATGCCAACGATCCGATTCCGCAGGCAATAATATCGTTTGCTCTGTATCCGAGCCGTTATAAATCACCACAATATGATTCCAGGCATCGCCGTTAGCATGGTGCCTCAAAGCAAAAGCCACCACATGCCCACTGCTTTGCAGCACTTCCATATGCTGCTCCACCAGCTCACGATGGTCCATTCGGAATGCCGGGTGGTTGCGCCGCAAAGCAATTAAGCCTTGGTAGTAATCAAACACTGGGCGAAACCTCGCCTTGTTATCCCAATGGATGGCATTCACCACATCTGAGCTTCGGTAGCTATTATGGTCTCCATATTTGGAGCGCAGCAGTTCATCCCCTGCATGAATAAAAGGGATGCCTTGCGATGTGAGTACCATACCGTTAGCCAACAGGGACTTGCGTACGGTTTCGTTCTCTAGCAAGTTATCTTCATCCAGTTCCCAATACGGGTCTGCTTCGGCAACAGCTTGTTCCGGTGTCCTCCCATCCTGTGGCTTCCCCTGCTCCCATTGTGGAAAACGACAGTGCTCCCGCAAATGTCTTACCGTCAAAATTTTATCCCACAGATTGAGATTATCGTGGGCTGTTACATAATTGACGGTCTCCGATGGCTGAGCTGTGAAATCATGAATAGCCCCAAAAGCACCTTTGAGCACCTGTTCCTCCTGATGTTCTGCCCCCGTGGCAAACCCACTCCCAGTACCGTCGCTATCCCCCTTTATAGCAGAACGGTAGTTGTCGTTAAAAACGGCAAAGCCTTTGGCGCGTTGCGTTCCTTTTAGCGTAAGCAAGGGTTGCGGAGATTCTCCTCCCGTCCAAGGCTCACCATAGATCAGCAGATCAGGACGCACTTCAGAGCGAAGCTCCTGGGTAAGCTGCACCACGGTTGGGGTATCAATCAGCCCCATCAGATCAAATCGAAAGCCGTCTATATGATATTCCTCTGCCCAATAGCGTAGTGAATCCTTGATATACTTGCGCACCATCGGACGTTCGGTTGCCACCTCATTACCTACACCTGATCCATTGGTGAGCTGCCCTTGCTCATCCGTGCGGTAATAATATCCAGGTACAACAGGCTCAAATGGCCCCTGTTCCACCGAATAAGTGTGGTTGTACACGACGTCCATAATGACACCGATGCCGGCAGTATGCAAAGACTGTACCAGCAGTTTCAGTTCTCGTATACGCGTCTCCGGGTCAGCCGGATTGGAAGAATAAGACCCCTCCGGCACATTATAATGCTGTGGATCATAGCCCCAGTTATATTCAGTTTCTAATTCTGCAAAGTCATTCACCGTATGAAAATCAGCCACTGGAAGCAAATGAACATGTGTAATACCCAGCTCCAGCAGATGATCCAGCCCGATGCTGTTCCCCTCAGTATCCTTCAATCCCGTATACGTAAAGGCCTCAAACCGTCCCTGAGCAGCAGATAAGTCTTTTTCCCCCGTATTAAAATGGGTATCCATCGAAAAATCACGTACATGAAGCTCATAAAGAATGGCATCCGTCGGCCGCTTAAGTGTAGGCCCCGCATCCAATTCCCATCCGTCCGGGTTGGTTTGAGCCAAATCAATGATCGCTGTACGCTGCCCGTTGGCTGATACCCCTGTGGCATATGGATCGGCAGCATAATGAATGGTGTTGTCCGCCCACTCCAGCCTGTACATGTAATAATATTTGTTCCAGTCCCCTTCCAGCTCTATAGACCATACACCTTGATCATCACGGCTCATGAGAAATTCCTGACCACCGCCGTGCTCCTGAACGTTCCCTTCCTGATCGTACACCCCCGCATCGTTATACAACGCTATATGGACCTGCTGCGCAGTCGGTGCCCATACCTTAAACTTGCTGCCCGCAGGCGTATAAGTAAGACCCAAATCATAGCCTTCATATATGGGATATGTTGTGTGCTCAAGCTCATTGAGCTGATTGAAATCTGACATTCCTGTTCACCACCCATTTCTGTACATCGGCTTACAGCCTCTGTTCATCCATCATTTATGATGTTTATGACTTGTCAATATACCTCAGGATTTTGTAAAATCTTCACCTAATAGGCTATCAAAATAAGACAAGCTTGAAAAGCTGGATGATTTAAATAAGGATGACGCTTCCATTTCAACGCACACTCCATTTTATGACAAAACTATGAACAGGCTACAGCTTTTGCCCTCAAGGTATAACAATAGTTAGAAAAGTCAGGACAATCTACGGTTATCCATTTCAAAAATATCGTCTGCAATCCGCATGGTAGAACTTCGGTGCGAAACAAGGACAATCGTTTTATCTTGCTGCTGTTCCTTTAACGATTTTAAAATAATTGCCTCGTTCAGGCTGTCCAAATTGCTGGTAGGCTCGTCGAGCAGTAAGAGAGGAGCATTATGGACAAAGGCTCTGGCCAGTCCCAAGCGTTGACGTTCTCCACCGGACAGCCTGTCCCCCAATTCTCCAACTCGGCTGTCATACCCTTGAGGCAAGGTCATAATAAAATCGTGCACGGATGCCTTACGTGCTGCTTCCACCACCTGCTCATGTGTAGCATCAGGCTTTCCAATTTTGATATTAGCTGCAATTGAATCATCAAACAGGAACGTATGCTGGTCTACATAGCTCTGTAAGCCTCTCAAATGTCGGGTCCCAATTTCCTTCAAATCGTGTCCGGATAGCAAAATTTGACCTTGCTGCGGGTCCCTAAATCGCATCAGCAACTTTAGCAGTGTAGACTTGCCAGAGCCGCTTTTACCCTGAATGCCTAAAATCCGCTTATGCGGTATCGTGAGACTTACATCATTCAGCACCGTTTGAGCATCGTATGCAAAAGTCACCTTGTCTACTCGTGCCCCAGTAAAGGCAACACTCATCCCTTCGATATTTTCCTCAACCTCCGGGGTTTCCTCCAATAGACTCAACACTCGTTCCCCGCTCGCCAGCGTTTGAAGCAAATTGTTAGACAAATTGCTCAGTGCGACGACCGGACCAAATGAACTAAACAGGGCAATAACAGAAATTAGCATACCTGTAAAGTCAACCTGACCCTTAGACATACCGTACAATCCAGCCAGCAGCATTAAAAATGAGAATCCAACTACAGCCGCATCTGTGATCGCTCTTGTGATGCCTTCATGATGCTTCAAGTCCTTCTGCTTGGCATCCAATTGATCCGTACGACGGTTAATCTCATTCAAACGTTGTTCTCCTTGTCCATATTGCACAATTTCCTTCATCCCCCGTAAGCTGTCCAAAAAATAACTGCTGAGCTTGCCAAAGCTGCTTCGGTATTCCATCCCCTGACGTTTGCCCATACGTGACGTGAGTAAGGGAATAAATAAACCGACAGTTAGGTAAGCAAGCGCAGCGAGCCAGCCTAATAGAGGCTCATAAGAACCGATAAAAAATACCATGAGCAGTGAAGTGATGATGCCGATCATTACAGGCGCTATCGTATGCGCATAAAATACTTCCAGCAGCTCAATATCACTCGTAATGAGTGATA
The DNA here is from genome assembly GCF_038592955.1 of Paenibacillus sp. FSL H8-0168. Taxonomy (NCBI): domain Bacteria; kingdom Bacillati; phylum Bacillota; class Bacilli; order Caryophanales; family Paenibacillaceae; genus Paenibacillus; species Paenibacillus sp. FSL H8-0168. The sequence continues at coordinate 4,271,625 of NZ_CP151948.1, forward strand.
TCAGATTCCCCTTGTCCTTGCCTTCCAATTTGGCTGGAGCGAGTCTGCGCAGGGCTTGAAGCACCTTGTCACGCAGTACAGCCAGTAGCTTGAAAGCGAGATAATGACCACTCATTTGCTCGCCATAACGGAATACGCCGCGCAGTACGGCACAAACCACGATCGACGTCAGCAAAAACGACATGGTGTAGCCTGTCGTGATGCCCGTTGCTGTAAGCAGAGCAAGGGCTCCATACACTATAATGCCAATAGCACAAATAAAACCAAGCACTCCTGTCACAATCGTGATGAGCAGTACAGGTAAAAGAGGTCCCGCCAATATCAATAATTGGCCCATGATCCGTAATCCGTGTCTACGCATATACAGCCCCTCCTTTTGCAAACTGCTCTACCTGGTGTTGACTGAGATACATCTCCGCATAATGTCCTTGCTGGCTCAACAGTTCATGATGCGTTCCGGATTCTGCCACCAATCCGTTTTGCAGCACATAGATACAGTCGGATTGAACTACATTTTCCAGTCTGTGAGAGATAAGAATCACTGTTTTTTGACCTGCCAGCGCATGTATTACCTCCATAATGCCTTCCTCACTCTCACTGTCAATGTTAGAGGTAGCTTCGTCAAAAATGTACACACGACTATCATGCAGCAATGCTCTGGCCAGTGCTAGCCGTTGGCGCTGTCCTCCTGACAGATTTGCCCCCTGCTCCTCCAGTTCTGCTTCCAGTCCTCCTTCTGAAAGAATAAAATCATACAGCTTCACTTGTCGCAAAGCTTCCAGCATTTGTTGTTCATCCGCGTGCTCATTGCCCATTTTTAAATTTGCTTCAACTGTGCCTTTAAAAATATAGCTGTTAAAACCAATCCAGGTCATGTGACGCATGCGGCTTTCTTCCGAAATATCGGTAAGCTCGGTTCCTCCAATCGTCAGACTTCCTCGATACCCCTCGTGATGCCCAACGATCAATCCGGCTACCGTACTTTTACCAGAGCCTGATTCCCCAACAATTGAAACCAAGCTGCCCTGGGGAATATCCATGGATATATTTCGTAAGGTATCTCTTTCGTCGTAGGCAAAACTCATCTGCTCCAGTCGAATATCTGTGTTTTCTATGCTTTCTTGTCCTTGTATAAGATCCTCTGTACTCAACATTTGAAATATTTTGTCGCTTGCTGCCATTCCGTTCATGGCGATATGGAAGTAAGAACCCAGTAAACGCAGAGGAATGAAAAACTCTGCTGACAGCAAAACAATGATGATCGCTCCTGCCAAGCCAATATGGCCTGAAGAATATTCACTTATCGCGACTAGTACACCCGCAGCAGCACCACCAAATGCGATAAGATCCATAATGGCCACGGAGTTAAGCTGCATAGTCAGCACTTTCATCGTCATTTTGCGAAAGTCCTCAGCTGCTGTGTTCATTTCCTGATGTTTGTCCTGGTCTGTTCCGTACATTTTGAGCGTAGTCAGACCTTGTACATTCTCCAAAAAGCTGTGGCCCAGATTGACGTAACTGCCCCAATATTTCCGAAACAGCTTTTTAGCCATCCTCATAATGACAATGATCGACACTGGAATTAAGGGAACGCAGATCAATAGTATAATGGCTGCTTTGAAGCTGACAAAAGAGAGGGTGATGAACAACGTGACGGGGGCAAGCAGACTGTAAAATAGCTGAGGCATATATCTACCGAAATAGGTTTCAAGCTGCTCTACCCCTTCTACAGCAACCTGAATAACCCCCGAGGTGGAGGTATGATCTGTATATGCGGGTCCCATCTTCAGCAACTTGCCGTAAATTTGCGAGCGCAGCGTTTTTTTAGCATTTACCGAAGCACGATAAGATAACATACTGGCTGCATAATTGCTCAGGCAGCGAACTGCAACAGCAGCAATAACAATGACCGTCATAGATATAATCAGCTTGCGAGTCACTTGTCCTTCCCATGCCTGCTGCATAATAAAGGCCATAGATAACACAGCGGCTATACTCCCCAAAAGACCAATCCACTGCACAAGCACACCCAAGACGATATATTTCCGAGAATGTTCCACTAGACCGAGCAGACGGCTATCGACCATTTTAGACCTTTTTTTGGGAGTAGGTGTAGGTATAGGTTCAGATGAACATGAAGGCGTTATTTCTGCTGCAGCATTTCTTATTGTTCCGATGCGGAATATAAAGTAATAATATTTAAAAAGGATGACCAAGACGATGAGCGCTTTCCCCCACACATTAGGCGTGAAAATAAAGCCTGTAATCAGCATCGCTGACGCTAAGCCCAATGTCGTGATTTTCGTAGACAGCTTCAACGATCTTGTTTGAACAAAACTCTCTAGATGCTTTTGGTACAGAGAGGTATTCGAAAACCACTGGTGAATCCTTTCAGACCCCCGCATAAAGAAAAAGGTCGCTAGCAGCAGAAACGGTGTAGTCGGTAGCAACGGTAGCACTACACCAATAACTCCAAGCGCCAAAAATAAAAACCCTAAGGTAATATAGATCGGTTTCACTATAATCCTCCCTAATAGTTATAATAGTAATGATTTCATTTTATAGATAATGATAATCATTATCAATATAAACAATTTAAGCAGGTTGTTATGTGATGTAAATCACGCATATAAAAAGCCTCTTGAAGCACATCTCTACAGAACACGTTAGTGTTGATGTGGATGCTTTGTCTTCAAGAGGATTACCGAAAGTAGATGTTTATAATTCGTTGTTTTATGAATTTATAATATCATATTGCTCCAATACCTGCCGATGTAACGGGTGGTCTGCGGTTATGGAAGTATAACGCGTCAGCGCCGCACCCAGTCCTTCACTGCGGATCACCTGCTGAAGCTCGACTGCCTCGGGGTCTTCCGTAATATCAAATTTACAGGCAGCAGCCATTCCTAACGCCAGATGATCCGTAGGGATGCCATACTCCTGCGCTTGGAGCGCGGGACGTACAAGACGATCATTGGGAGACAGCTTGCGCAACGGTGAACGTCCGACCCGAGTAACATCGTCTGTCAGATTAGGATTGCGGAAGCGATCCAAAATTTTAGAGATGTACTTCTTATGCTCCCCTTGATCCAAACCGAAGCGCTTCACAAGCACTGCTCCTGTCTCCTCCAGTGACCCTTGTATCGAATCCACCACCTTGCTATCCTTCATGGCCTCCTGGATGGTAGCATAACCTGCGGTATAACCAAGATAGGCTGCCACGCAATGCCCCGTATTCACCGTGAACAGCTTTCGTTCAATGTAAGGCTCTAGATCTTGAACGTACAGGATACCTTCGATTTCTTCATGCTCAGGTGCCATTTGTGAACGATCCACCACCCACTCGTAAAAAGGCTCTACCTGCACATGTAACGGGTCCTTGTGGTGCTGGATCGGCACAATCCGGTCTACAGCAGCATTTGGAAAATACACCGAAACCTCAGCCTTGGCACGGGTCGTCTCATCCAATAGCGCAAAAACATGCTCTTTCAGTTGGGCGCTGCCTCCGATTGCATTTTCACAGGCAATCACATGCAGCGGCCTTGCTCCTCGCTCTACCCGCCGCTTGATTCCCTCCGCAATACCTGCTGCAATGTGCTTGAGGATGCTGACACCTACTGCGGTCGTTACCAGATCAGCGTGGTCTACCGCATCGGCTACAGCCGCTGCATCCTTGCCGTCAATTGCCGTTACATTCGTGACCAGCTCCGTATCCTTTGTATCATTGGCTAATTCTACGGTGTATTGTTTACGACGGCGTAACTCGGATACAAGGGTGTCGTTGACATCTGAAAAAACAACCTCATAGCCTGCACGCGACAGAATTAATCCGATAAAGCCGCGACCGATATTTCCTGCTCCAAAGTGGACGGCTCTCATAGCTCCATCTCACTTTCGAACAGATCTATAATTTCCTGTGGGGTCACTGCGTTGCGAAGTTTATCCATATTTTCTTCCTCCGCACACACCACAGCGATACTCGTCAAAATCTCCATATGATCGCCGCCTTGTGCTGCAATGCCGATCACCATATATGCTTTCTCTTCCCCAAAATATACGCCTTGCGGGAACTGAACGATGGAGATGCCTGTGGATTGAATAAGCATCTTGGATTCCTTGGTGCCATGTGGAATAGCCAGCCCGTTCCCGATGTAGGTGGACACGATCTCCTCGCGTTCCAGCATCTTGTCAATGTAATCACTTGAAATATGTCCTGCATCCAGCAGGATTTGTCCAGCCATACGAATCGCCTCATATTTGTCTTTGGCGATTGCGTTCATTTTTACTTTGTCTATCGTCATAATACTCACGGTAGGTTCCTCCCTGTCCCTAATTTACTGTGGAAAAATTCAGCCAGCTCACTCGATATATAATTGACAATATGATCCCTGCTACCGTGTTCCAGTAGCGTAACCATGTCTTCCTGCAAAAGTAATGCACTAATCTCGCTTAATACCTCCAAGCTCTCTCTCGGCAGCTCACGAGGTCCCAACATGAGCAGCACGCATTCTACCTGTTCACCTGTATCCGCCAACAGTGGCTCTGCCAGCTTATACAAGGTAAGCGAAGGCTTGCGAATATAGTGGCTGCGCGTATGAACTAAAGCAATGGAGGTATCAGAGATCACCTGACTACCTTGGCGCTCTCTTTCCATGAGTTGTACAGCAACCGCAGAAGGCTCTGTAACATTCCCCCGCCCCGTCTCCAACATGCATATCGCCTCTACGGTCGCCGCCATATCCATCCCCTGATTTTCCAGCGGATACACTTGAAATTGCTGTACAATGTGTACAATTTCCTCGAGACTTTTCCGCAGACCGGTAAGCCACTCCATATCCTGACCAGGCTGAACGGCCTGTTCCTGCTGATGATCATTGAGATGATGGAGTGTAATATGCTGGATGAAATGACGCAGACGATCACTCTCCTCCTGCGTCAGCAGCGGGCTGATCTTAAGATACCGATCTGGTTCAAGCGGTAGCTCTACTGTCGAAATGATCAGATCATAATCCTCCTTGGGAATCCGCGCCGCCTCGTACCATGAAGCCCTATCCACAATTTTGATCTGTGGGAGCTCTTTGGCGAGCCTTGTTGCCAGAAGTCTGGATGATCCAATGCCGCTCGTGCAGACTACAATGGCCCGCACCTCCCGCCGTAATTGTCGCAGCCGCTCCAACGAAGCGCCGAAATGCATGACGAGAAATCCGATCTCTTCATCAGGCACTTTCATTTCTGTCATGCTCGCCGCAGCCTTTTTCACTGAGTCAAATAAGCTGCTGTAATCCTTGCGGATTTGCTGAAGGAGAGGGTTACGAATCGACCTGCCTTCCTTCAAACGTTTGAATACCGGAGCCATATGGGCAATCAGTCCTTCACGCAGAACACGGTCCTCTTTCAATGGCGTGCCTGTCTCTTCCTCCACACGACGAATCAACTCATGAACCGACTCCAACAGTACGAGATCATCCAACGGCAGTAGTCGGGTAGAGTGATCTTCGGCATCACGAAATAGCAGCCTGAGATAAGATCGTTCCGGCTCTGGAAATTCAATATCCAGCGCCTCTGACAACTCCGTGCATATGCGTTCCACCATAGCTGTGCGAAGCATGATATTTTCATCCGAATCTGTTTTTAAATACGAGAGAAGAGGATCTATAACATACCCGAGTCGCAGACGTACCAGCGAAACGCAAATTTGAATCAGCAGCTCCATGTATTTGCTTTCCACCATGTTTTCTAACCATTTTTCATGAGGCTGCCAGAGGGCCTTTTCCACGATTAGCAGGTTATCTCTGCCAATCATCTCCAGCAACTTGTCGGCAACACGGGTTACAGGACGAAGTTCTTCTCGGGCTGAAAACAGATCGGATTCATCCAAATATTCGAGAGCCAGCTCGGAAATCGCCCGTCTTTTGTCTGTCTCCCGCCCTGTAATCTCGACCCCGTACCCCCGTCTGCGCACAAGCATGAGTCCACGTTCCTCAATCCAGTCTTGCAATTCGTCTAGATCATGACTGACCGTAGTTACCGTGACTTTCAGATCTGAAGCCAGCGCCAACAGCTTGATCGGCTCCCGTGTATCCAGCAGCATGCAGAGTACCACGATCTTTCTCTCCTCAGCCGAATATTCGTCTGACTTCGTATGCAGCAATTGTTTCCGCAGGCATACAAGCTGAGCTGGATCAGCATCTATACAGATACCGATCCCTGACTTTTTCTCCAGCTTCACCTCATGAGCTGCCAGCCAATGCTCGACTGCGCCCAGTTCCCGATGAACCGTCCTTGTGCTGACATTGATCTTCGTGGCAATTTCCCCGGCTGTAACCTCTTTGGACTGCTCCAGAAGATATTCCACGATGTCACGTTGTCGTTTCGTAATATTCATAAGCGCATACCGTTCCTTCCCAAGCTCATCCCTCCAGCAGGAGACGTACATTGCATACAGTCCGCCTGACTTCGATGGGGATTAAGAATCGGATTTCAGACGTTCAACCAGCGCTTCGTATTCAGGACTCTTCAGAAAATTGTCAATGGAAATGTGCTCAGCTTTCGGAGCTACTGTTTTAGCCCGGTCTGTCAACGTTTTTTGCGTAATGACAATATCCGCATCCTGTGGAATTTCACTGATTGCCGTATTCGTAACTGTTACGCCCACACCCGCCTGCTTCATTTTTTTGCGTAAAATTGAAGCACCCATAGCGCTTGAACCCATACCTGCATCACAGGAAAAGACGATTTTGTTCACTTCGGATTTATTCTTGAGCGTTCGATCTGCAGCAATTTCTGCAGCACGATCAGATTCGTGGTTATCTTCCATTACAGTGGCGTTAGCACTTGCACTCTTGCTTTGATTTTTCATATCTTTCAGGCGGGATGCAGCTTCCTCCAGCCCCTCTTCTTGTTGCTTACCAGTCTTGAGTAACACTGCGGCAACAGCAAAAGATACGACCGCAGCAGCGATCACCCCGCTTAACATTGGCAAATATCCGCCTTTTGGCGTCATTAGAAAATAGGCGATGATGCTGCCCGGTGAAGGAGCAGCAACCAGTCCGGCACCTGTCAACATGAAACAGAAGGTTCCCACAACGCCCCCAGCTATAGCAGCAAGAATCAAAATCGGCTTCATCAAAATATAAGGGAAATAAATTTCATGAATCCCGCCGAAAAAATGAATGATGACTGCGCCAGGAGCCGACGACTTCGCAGAGCCTTTACCGAACAGGCAGTAGGCCAGCAAAATACCGAGCCCAGGCCCAGGGTTGGATTCCAGCATGAACAGTACGGATTTCCCTGTTCTTGCAGCTTCCTCCAACGCAATCGGACTTAATACTCCGTGATTCAGCGCGTTGTTTAAAAATAATACTTTTCCGGGCTCAATAATGAGGTTGACAAGCGGCAGTAGCCCTGCGTTCACGAGGAACTGTACCCCTGCCGACAATACTTGACTGATCATTTGTACAACCGGGCCGATCGCCACATGGGCAAGCAGTGCTAGAATGGCACCGATAATCCCGGCCGAAAAATTATTGACCAGCATTTCAAAGCCTGATCTGACTTTGCCTTCAATGGCCTTGTCGAACTTCTTCAATATCCACGCAGCCAGCGGACCAGCGACCATCGCGCCCAGGAACATCGGGATATCGGCTCCCACTATGACACCCATCGTCATAATGGCACCAATCACACCTCCACGTTGTCCGTGAATCATCGTGCCTCCCGTGTAACCAATCAGCAGCGGCAGCAAATAATTTTTCATCGGATCAACCAGTTGTGCAAAACCTTCGTTCGGGAACCACCCGGTCGGAATAAAGAGTGCCGTAATCAATCCCCACGCGATAAAGGCTCCCATATTGGGCATAACCATACCGCTGAGAAAACGGCCAAAACGCTGTACGGCGACACGAGTGCCTCCTTTTGAACTTGGCTTTGCGTCCAATGTACTCATATTCAAATCCTCCTTGTAGGTAAGCATCACTACCTTTTCTTAAAATTCATACTAAATGACAGCGCTATCTTCATCAACGAAATGAAAACGTACTTTCGTCATGAACGTTGATGACAACATTTAAATTTAAATTATCCGAGAAGGTATTAGACCTGCATAATTCTTCTTAATATGACCTGTAGCTATAGAAATTAGTCGAAAAACCGTGCTGGTTTATATATGATTCTTACTATAGGGACAACTCTCTACATCAGAATAAAACACGTAATTACGTCTGAAAAAAGACAAAAAAATAGCCGCTATGTCAAATCATAGCGACTGTTGTATACAAAAATCGAGCAGACAAATAACACTCTTATTCCATACTACATTGCTCCATTACTGCTCATCGGAAATCAACTGCTCGTATTGATCCGCAGACAGTAGCTTGCCCAATGCTTCCTCCACATCTTTACCCATCTCTACTTCGATCATCCAACCTTTTTCATAGGGAGATTCATTTACTAGCTCAGGCGTACTTTCCAGCGCTTCATTCACTTTTAATACGGTTCCCGTCACCGGGGCAAAAAGGTCGGATACCGTCTTCACCGATTCAATCGTACCGATCTCCGCTCCCTGCTCAATCGTTACTCCCGCCTCCGGTAATTCTACAAAAACAATATCACCCAGTTGATGCTGTGCAAAGTCTGTAATACCAATCCGCAACGTTCCATTCTCTGTGCGCTGAACCCACTCATGTTCGTCTGTATACCAAAGTTGCTGCTTTACTTCACCCATCCTGTTCCCCTCGCTTCCATATGAATAAAATCGCTTTTGCTCACCTGTATTAGACAGGTTAAGATTATGACAACAGGAACACTCATGTCAATAATACTAACAAAAATACTTCATATGACCTCATATGGCGTACTATATAAAAATATGATAACTTATAACAAACGCTTACATATCCTTATTTATATATTAAATGTTTTTTCTATTGTTTTTGATGACATTTTTATTGACATTTCGAATGAATTTGCGTATTAATGGGTTATAGCAAATGCTTTGGGAAACACCCCGACAACTGCAAACGCGGATGAACGCGGAGGGAGAGACTGCCAAAAAGATTCGCATAGCTGTTGCCGCTTATGAGACATAAGTTGCACGCGAATCGGATCAAGTTGTTATCTGCAAAGCCAGGTAATATACTGTTGATCCCGAAGGTAGCGCCGAAGGAGTAAGCCTGCATTGCAGGTGAATCTCTCAGGCAAAAGGACCTCTGCCGGACGCATCTCTGGAGAGCATTCGCTATTGGAGCGGATCACCCAAGGGGAAACCCGGTACATACCGGGGTAACTTTCTGGTATCAAGGACAGAGCTGAAAAAAGAGTGTAGACTGCCGTCTATACGTTTTTTTCGGCCTGTCTTTTTTGTTTAGCCGATCACACCCGATAGGAGTGGAAAAATGACTAATTTGCGAAAAACACCGCTATATTCGTCCTACGGGACGCAGTCTGGGGTTCGTTGTATTGACTTTGGCGGCTGGGAGCTCCCCGTTCAGTTTAGCGGCATTCAAAAGGAGCATGAGGCCGTCCGGCAACGTGCGGGTTTATTCGATGTATCGCATATGGGCGAATTTTTGGTTGAAGGCAAAGAGGCCGAAGCTTTTCTGCAAAGGGTGACCACGAATGATGTTAGCCAGTTGGAACCAGGTCAGGCACAATATTCACTCCTGTGTTACCCCGATGGAGGGGTAGTAGACGACCTGCTTGTTTACTGCAAAGGGCCGGAGCGCTACATGCTCGTTGTGAACGCCTCTAACATCGATAAGGATTGGGATTGGCTAATTCGCCATATGCCTGCATCCGTTCACATGGAGAATGTGTCTGATGCGATAGCATTGCTGGCGTTGCAAGGACCGGAAGCAGCACGTATTGCCGCAGCCGTGGCAGATACGGACATTACGAATCTGGCATCTTTCCGCTTCCATGAGAATGTGCCATTGTTCGGAGCAAAAGCACTCGTCTCACGAACCGGATATACGGGTGAAGACGGTTTTGAATTTTACGTACCTGCCGCGGAAGCACCAGCCGTATGGGAGGGTTTGCTTCGTTCCGGTGAGTCGTATGGACTGATTCCCGCTGGACTTGGTGCTCGGGATACCCTACGCTTTGAGGCACGGTTGCCGCTGTACGGACAGGAGTTATCTTCCACGATTTCACCACTCGAAGCCGGTCTAGGGTTCTTCGTCAAGCTGAATAAGGGAGATTTTATCGGTAGAGAAGCACTGCAACGTCAGAAAGATCAAGGGATTCCTCGCAAATTGATCGGGCTGGAAATGATGGATCGCGGTATCCCACGCGCCCATTATCCGGTATTCGCAGAAGGTCAACACATCGGTGAGGTCACAACGGGAACTCAGTCGCCCACCTTGAAGCGTAATCTCGGCCTCGCCTTGATAGACAGTCGTTTTAGCGCCCTCTCCACACCGCTGGAGGTTGAGATTCGTGGCAAACGCCTGCGTGCCGAGGTGGTGGCAGCCCCCTTTTATAAACGCCTGCGCCGATCTTAAACTCTCTTCATTTCAATAAAGCAAACATGTCAGATATGAACTTCCGGGTTTTCATCTCACACTTTTTTATTAGCTAATTTACGATTTAAATTTTGCTTTTCGAAAGGAGCCAAGAACCTATGAAGCAGCATCGTTATCTCCCTATGACTGAACAGGATCAAACCGAAATGCTGCGTGTGGTCGGCGTTTCATCCATCGATGATTTATTCAGTGACATTCCAGAGGCCATTCGATATCAAGGGGAACTTCCTCTTTCTTCTCGGCTCGACGAGAGAGCCTTGACCCGACATTTGGCCGAGCTGGCCGGACACAACGCCAATACAGACACACATGCCAGCTTTCTTGGCGCAGGAATTTATGATCATCATATTCCGTCTGTCATCCAGCACATCACTTCACGCTCGGAATTCTATACAGCCTACACCCCCTATCAGCCGGAAGTAAGCCAAGGCGAGCTACAAGCCATTTTCGAGTTTCAGTCGTATATTTGCGAACTGACGGGCATGGCTGTAGCTAATGCCAGCATGTACGACGGAGCGACTGCACTGGCGGAAGCGGGCTCACTGTCCGCCGCAGCTACCCGCCGTAAACAGCTTATCGTATCAAGGTCCGTCCATCCGGAGGCACGTCAGGTATTGGCAGCCTATGCACGCGGATTGGATTTGGACATCGTGGAGATCGGCTGTTCGGACGGCGTAACGGATGCTGATGCGCTAGCGGCGGCCGTATCGGAACAGACCGCGGCTGTTTTGGTCCAAAGCCCCAACTTTTTCGGAGCCGTGGAAAACCTGAAGCCGATGGCTGATCTCATCCATGCGCACAAAGGTCTTTTGGTCGTCAGTGCCAACCCACTGGCACTTGGCTTGCTGGAGACACCCGGCAAACAGGGCGCGGATATTGTGGTAGGAGACGCGCAGCCACTTGGCATCTCCTCTTCTCTCGGCGGTCCGACCTGTGGATACTTTGCCGTTTCTCAGGCACATATGCGCCGTATCCCCGGCCGTATTGTGGGTCAGACCACTGACCGCAACGGTAAACGCGGCTTCGTGCTGACCTTGCAAGCGCGGGAACAGCATATCCGCCGCGAAAAGGCCACGTCTAACATTTGCTCCAATCAAGCGTTGCTAGCTTTATCTGCATCTGTATACTTGTCTGTCATGGGTAGACAGGGGATCAAGGAAGTAGCCGAGCTAAATTTGCATAAAAGCCGTTATGCTTTAGAGCAATTGCTGAGCTTGAAGGGCGTAACTGCCTCATTTAACGCACCAACCTTTAACGAGTTTGCCCTTAGACTGCCTGAGGGTACGGATATGAGCAAACTCCAGGCCGAACTGCTAGCTGCTGGATTTATCGCTGGCTACGATTTGGGCCGGGACTATGAGGAACTTGCTGGTCACATGTTGATTGCCGTGACGGAGCAAAGAACCAAAGAAGAGATTGACCAATTTGTACACACCTTGGGGGGATTGCTATGACACACACCGGACAGGATCAAAAACAAGGGCTGTTGAAGGAACACGATCAAGCGCTCATTTTTGAATTGAGCCGTCCGGGTCGCATCGCCTATTCCCTTCCCGAGTGCGACGTTCCCCGTCGCCCGGTGGCAGAGCTTTTGCCAGATTATGCGCTGCGCAGCGAACCTGCGGCATTACCCGAGGTATACGAAGTAGACGTTATTCGGCATTATACCGCCTTGTCCCGGCGCAATTTCGGCGTGGATAACGGATTTTATCCGCTCGGCTCCTGTACGATGAAATACAATCCGAAAGTGAATGAGGATGTCGCCCGATATACAGGCTTCGCCAAAATCCATCCATATCAGCCCGAGGAGAGCATCCAGGGTGCCATGGAGTTGCTGCATACGCTCCAAAATGATTTGGCTGCATTAACTGGCATGGATGCCGTCACGCTTCAGCCCGCCGCGGGCGCCCATGGCGAATGGACCGGGCTGATGATGATTCGCTCATACCACGAAGCACGTGGTGAGCGACGTACCAAGGTGCTCGTGCCGGATTCCTCGCACGGAACGAACCCCGCCAGCGCAACCGTCGCAGGCTTCGAAACAGTCACCCTTCCCTCCACCCCTGAGGGGCTGGTGGATCTGGATGCGTTACGTCAAGCCGTAGGCAACGACACCGCTGCGCTCATGCTGACCAACCCGAACACGCTTGGGCTGTTCGAGAAGCAAATCACTGACATTGCTGCCATCGTGCATGACGCGGGTGGTCTGCTCTACTATGACGGGGCGAACTCCAACGCCATCATGGGAATTACCCGCCCCGGCGATATGGGCTTCGATGTAGTGCATCTCAATTTACACAAAACGATGAGTACCCCGCACGGCGGCGGCGGCCCCGGCGCTGGGCCTGTCGGCGTAAAGCAACGGCTCATCCCTTATTTGCCCAAGCCGCTTGTCGTACGGGATCCGCAGGGGGTGTACCACTGGGACCGGGAACAGGGAGATTCTATTGGACGGGTTAAGGCCTTTTACGGCAACTTCGGTATTCTCGTTCGTGCCTACACCTATATCCGTAGCTACGGTCCTGATGGCTTAAAGCGTGTATCGGAATGCGCTGTGCTCAATGCCAATTACATGATGCATCGGCTCGCTCCACATTTTGACCTGCCCTACCCTGGACATTGCAAACACGAATTCGTAATGTCGGGGCGAGGCTTGAAAAAATTTGGAGTGCGCACGCTTGATGTAGCCAAACGGCTGCTTGATTTCGGCTACCATCCGCCTACAATTTACTTCCCGCTGAATGTAGAGGAGTGCATCATGATCGAGCCCACGGAGACGGAAAGTAAGGAAACACTTGATGCTTTTGTCGACACTATGATTCATATTGCACGGGAAGCAGAAGAGAACCCTGAGCTGGTGCTCAATGCACCATATACCACTCCAGTCACACGATTGGACGAAACTACCGCAGCCCGCAAACCTGTACTGAATTGCTCATGCAGTTAAAAACAAATTCTGAATAAAGGATGCAAAAAAGCCGGTATCTAAATAGATACCGGCTGCTGTATGTACACAGCAATTTTTTGTTGGAAAAAGATATAACCTTTGAAATGTAATACCCTTCCTTAGCCTTCGATGCTTTGAACCAATTCAACAACCTGTTCTGCTGTTTGCATGTCCAGAGCTTTTGTAGCCAGTTTTTCCATGTCCGCACGGGACAACTTGGAGATTTGGCTACGTGCTGGCAGAATGGAAGTTGCGCTCATACTGAACTCATCAAGTCCAAGACCCAGCAGCAACGGAATTGCTGTTGTATCTCCTGCCATTTCACCACACATACCAACCCAACGTCCTTCACGGTGAGCGGCGTCAATAACCATTTTCACCAGACGCAGAATGGATGGATTGTATGGTTGATACAGGTAAGAAACCCGCTCGTTCATGCGATCCGCTGCCATTGTGTATTGAATCAGATCGTTTGTACCGATACTGAAGAAATCCACTTCTTTTGCGAATTGGTCAGCCAATACCGCTGTAGAAGGAATTTCTACCATGATGCCCAACTGAATTTCTTCAGATACGGATACACCCTCGGCTACCAACTTTTCCTTTTCTTCCAACAAAACAGCTTTAGCTTCACGGAATTCGTTCAGCGTAGCAATCATCGGGAACATGATGCGCAGGTTACCATGCACACTCGCACGCAACAAAGCACGCAATTGAGTGCGGAAAATATCCTGGCGATCCAGACACAGACGAATAGCACGGAATCCGAGGAACGGATTCATTTCTTTCGGCAGGTCCAGATAAGGAAGTTCTTTGTCGCCACCGATATCCAAAGTACGGACTACAACCGGCTTACCTTCCATTCTTTCCAGAACGGTTTTGTACGCCGTATACTGTACTTCTTCGGATGGAAGCTTATCGCGTCCCATGTACAAGAACTCCGTACGGTACAAGCCCACGCCTTCACCACCGTTGTCCAGAACACCAGCTACATCATTAGGCGTACCAATATTGGCTGCCAGTTCGACATGGACACCATCGACAGAAACTGTAGCTTCGCCGCGCAGCTTGCGCCACTCTTCGCGTTGCTTGTCGTATGCCACCTGTTTAGCACGGTATTCCGCAACAATCTCTTCGGTAGGGTTCACGAATACGTGACCATCCAAACCATCAACGATAATCAAATCGCCGCTTTTAGCTTGAGACAATATATTTTTCGTTCCCACAACTGCAGGAATTTCAAGTGAGCGAGCCATAATAGCCGAATGCGAAGTACGTCCGCCGATGTTCGTTGCAAAACCTTTAACAAATTCACGGTTCAGCTGAGCTGTGTCGGAAGGTGTCAAATCTTCTGCAAGCACAATCGTTTCTTCGGCAATTTCTGCAGGACTAACAAAATGAACACCAAGCAGGTGATTCAGGATCCGCTTGGTTACATCACGCATGTCCGATGCGCGTTCTTGCAAATAGGCACTTTTCATGTTTTCAAACATGGAAATGAACTGTGTAGCTACTTCATTCAAAGCATAGTCAGCATTAAGCTGCTCGTCTCTGATTTTAGCTTTAACCGGATCGATCAATTCAGGATCATTCAGGATGAGCAGGTGAGATGCAAAAATTTCTGCTTTTTTCTCTCCCAGCTCCTGAAGCGTTTTCTCCTTAATCGATTCCAATTCGGTTTGAGATTTTACCAAAGCCGCATCTAATCTCGCGATTTCAGCCTCAACATCACCAACCGCGCGTCTCTCTACAGCGTAATTCGGATGCTCCAAGATAAACGCCCGGGCAATGGCTATGCCTGCCGAAGCGGCAATCCCGGAAATTTTAAGCATGAACTTCGCCCAGCCCTTCGTTAACGATTACATTTTCAAGAGCTTTCAGTGCTTCGGCAGCTTCAGCGCCTTCGCAGATAATGTTAATAGTATCACCTTGTTCCAGACCCAGAGACAATACACCCAGAATGGATTTCAAAGTTACTTTTTTACCGTTAGCTTCGGCAAAAGATTCAGCACCGCTGAATTTGTTAGCTGTATTTACCAGTGCAGTTGCAGGACGTGCATGGATACCGTCTTCATCCGTAATTCTAAAAGTTGTTTGCATAATTTGTTCCTCCCACTTTCCTAAAGATAATATTTGTTTACACGCAGTATACCAGATCATTGATCAGACGGCCTAAGCCGCCTAATCAACTAATCCGAAACACATAGAGTTTATTTTATCGTAATTATACCATCTTCGCCAGCCTTCAATACTCCAGTTTTGTTTAAAGTTACCGAAGAACCTTCTGGAAGGTTGGTAAAAATGACAGGTGAGATGATGGATTTGGCGTTTGCCTTCACGTATTCCAGGTCTACTTTCATAATAGGCTGGCCGGCTGACACAAGATCGCCTTCGTTCACCAAAACGTCAAATCCTTGCCCTTTAAGCTTCACTGTATTCACCCCGATATGAACAAGCACTTCTTTACCGCCATCGGATTGAATACCAATCGCATGCTTGCTCGGGAATACATTGAATACTTTACCATAAACAGGGGACACAATCGTTCCATCATTTGGCACGACCGCAAAGCCGTCACCTGTCATACGTTCTGCAAATACCGGATCGGGAACCGTCGAGATATCAACCAATTCGCCGTTAACAGGCATTACAATATCTTCTACAATAATGGTTTGTTGTTCTTCCCCAGCTTCCTTCTCCTCGTGTGGAGCAGGTTGCGCCGGAGCTGGTGCAGGTGTACGTCCAGCCATGATATCAGCCATTTGAGATTTAATGGTGTCGGAACGTGTACCGAAAATTGCCTGTACGTTGTTACCGACTTCAAGGACACCTGATGCGCCAAGTTGTTTCAGACGAGCTTTGTCAACGTTCGATTTCTCATTAACCTCGATCCGAAGACGTGTGATACAAGCATCCAGATGCTTGATATTCGATGAACCACCGAAAGCTGCCAAAATGTTGTGCGGGAGCTCATCACTACTACCGACTGCTGCGCCATCCACATTATCTGTAGCTTCTTCACGTCCTGGTGTTTTCAAGTTGAACTTCCGTATGATGAACCGGAATCCGAAGTAGTAAATAACTGCCAAAATCAGACCGACGATAATTACATACCACCAAGGCGTACGGGTTGGAATAATCCCGAAAATCAGGAAGTCAATAAATCCGCCTGAGAAGGTCATACCGATTTTGACATGTAAAATTTGCATGGTCATAAATGACAGACCTGCGAATATACAGTGTACTGCAAACAGCAGTGGAGCTACGAACAGGAAGGAAAATTCCAGTGGCTCCGTAATACCTGTCAAGAACGAAGTCAATGCTGCTGAACCCATAATACCTGCTACATATTTTTTGTGTTCTGGTCTTGCTTCATGGTACATTGCAAGCGCTGCTGCCGGCAAACCGAACATCATGAATGGGAATTTACCCACTTGGAACGTACTTGCTGTCAACGCCACTCCGTCGCGAAGCTGGCTGAAGAAGATCTGCTGGTCACCGTGAACGGTTTGACCTGCCTTGTTAACATATTCACCAAACTCAAACCAGAACGGTGAATACCAGATGTGATGCAAACCAAATGGAATCAGCGCGCGTTCGATAACACCGAACAGGAACGCCGACAAAGTCGGGTTGGAATACACCATAAAGTGAGATACTGCGTTAAGTCCTTGTTGAACTGGAGGCCAGATCAGAACCAGTGCAAGTCCGACAATCAGTGAGGATACCGCCGTTGCAATTGGAACGAAACGCTTACCCGCGAAAAAGCCCAGATACGATGGAAGCTCAATTTTGAAAAAGCGGTTGTACATGGCCGCGGCCAGTATACCGATGATTATCCCGCCGAACACCCCGGTTTGAAGCGTTGGAATCCCCAACACGTTTGCATAACCCGGTATTTTTTGAGCAATCAGGCCAGGTGTGACACCCACGGCTGTACCCAGAGTAATGTTCATAACGAGGTAACCGATGATGGCAGCCAAACCTGCTACACCCTCACCGCCCGCCAGACCGACAGCTACGCCGACTGCGAACAACAGTGCCAGATTATCAAAAACGATTTGTCCGGCATTCATCATGATCGTCGCTACCGATTGAACCCAGCCCGCATTTAATGCCGGAATGTACTGGAGAAAATCAGGATTGACCAGCATGTTACCGATACCCAATAAAAGCCCCGCAGCTGGCAAAATCGCTACAGGAAGCATTAATGCTTTACCGACACGCTGTAAAACGCCGAAAAGCTTTTTAAACATACCTTCCACATCCTTCTCTGAAATTTAGAACAGAGGCAAAACAACAAAAAAGGCATGAGCCGATTTAAGTATGTTTGAAAACAACCTTGGGATATAGCTTGCCCCAGTAGGCTGTAAACAATCATAACTTAAAACAACTCATGCCTGATCGAATCAGTAACACGTTAAATGTTCAGTTGTTGTCTTCCTCATTGCAAAATTGATTATAGCACCCCGCTAAATGCGAGGCAATACTTTTTTATTCCTGTTTTATCACTTTTGTTGCTCCCCCTGCTCTTTGCGTTGGGATAACCGTTGCAGATGCATTGTCAAATAACTGACCTCAGCCGGGTACACAGATTTACGGAGTCTTTTCTCCATAATTTTCGTGAGTTTCCAGGACAGCATATACATTTCTGGATACTCCTCATTCAAAAGCTTGTCCAACCGATAAATCTCCTGCACAATTTCTCCCCGGCGCACACGTTCAATCGCAAACCTCAGATGAGTCAGCAGTCGAGAATAATCAAGAGATTGGAGAGGAATACGATAATCCAGTGTGGTCTCGACAACCTGAACCATATCAGCAATCAGACGAGAATCCTTCCTCACCTCGGAGATATGCTGGTTTGTCATGGCGCTATAAATATGCAGGGCCACGAATCCGATTTCATCTTCTCCCAGATCTACATCCATCTTATCCCTGATTAGAGCAACAGCCTGCTCAGCCATCTTGTATTCCTGAGGATATATTTCCCTAGTCTCATACAAAAACGGATTATGAATCGTAATTCCCTGTTTATGACGGTTGATGGAAAAAGCGATATGGTCAGTTAAAGCAATCAGTATGTGCTCATTTAGAGGCTTCTTTGCTTGAAGCTGAACAAGATGAAGCACCTCACCGATGACCTCAATGAGCTTTTCATCCAGTTCAGGAAGCAACCGTTTGTATTGCTCCTGTTCTTCATGGCTTTTTAATATAAATAATTTTTCAACTGAATCCAACGGCATAAGATCGCCGGGTCTGCGATTGAAACCGATTCCTTTTCCAATCACGACAACCTCATCATGCTCGGGATGCATCCCTATAATCACATTGTTATTCAGCGCTTTGGCCACTTTTAGGCTGCTCACATCCGCACCTCTTTTATCAGAACCTTGATCCTAAGAATTATAGCATGAAGCTCAGAGGAATCCACGTTAAAGTACCAAATATTCGGCTAAAGGTCAATAAAAAGAAAACGCTTTTCATCACATTGCCGGGAAATGCTGTGATGAAAAGCGGTCTTTTGGTTAGGGGTAGATGCTCCCCAAAGACTTATCGTTATTCTTTATCTGTTAGTGCTGCCTCCACCGAGGCTGGAAGATGCTGCTTATTCCCTTCACCGGAGGACGGCACGGAATGAAGGCCTTTTTTCCCAGTCGTCAGCCCCTTGATTAACTGCTCCACATCAATGCCGGATACACTCTTCAGCATCTCAGGTGCCGTAGCCATCAGTTCGGTGACATAATTGCTGACACGCGCTGCTCCTTCTCCTTTTCCCGTATCAACTACGGTGAGTTTATCAATGGACGCAATCGGTTCGGCAATACGTCCAGCCAGATCAGGCAACATTTTTACGATAATATCGAGCACGGCGGCCTCTCCAAACTTCTGGAACGCCTCCGCCAGTTTTTCCTTGGCCTCCGCTTCTGCAAGTCCACGCAAACGGATGACATCTGCGTCTGCCGTACCTTTGGCGCGTTCGGCATCCGCTTCTGCTTGCCCGTTTAGACGTTTTTGTTCAGCTGACGCTTTAGCCTGTGTCTCAATCGAGTATTGCAGCGATTCAGCCTCACGCATTTTACGCGATTTATCTGCTTCCGCCGCTTGTTCGACCGCATACCGATCGGCTTCTGCCTTCTTTTTCACTTCCGCATCATATTGCTTTTCACGTACCTGTATTTCCTTGGATTGAAGATCAATTTCCCGTTCTTTGCGCACCAGCTCGACCTTCATCTGCTCCTCGACAGCAGTCTGCTTGGCACGGGCCTCCTGGATGTGATAAGCCTGATCGGCTTCTGCCTTCGCTGTATCCTGTTCTTTCTTAAACGAAGCCACTTTCAGTTCCTTCTCCTTGGCTGCCTCGGCAATGTTGGTATCCCGCAGCAATTCGGCCTTCTGGCCTTCCTGTTCCGCACGCGCCTTCTGAATCCGGGCATCCCGCACAGCCTCGGCTTCTGCAATCTCAGCATCCCGTTTCACAGCCGCAATTCTCGGCTTACCAAGCGCATCCAGATATCCGTGCTTATCACGCACATCTTTGATGGTGAATGAAACGATTTGCAAGCCCATCTTTTTCAGATCACGAGCAGCCACGCCTTGCACTTCCTGCGCAAACCGATCCCGATTACGATAAACTTCTTCCACTGTCATCGAGCCGAGGATTGCGCGTAAATGCCCCTCCAGCACTTCCTGAGCCTCTCCCCTAAGAGCCTCCAGTGGCTTCCCGATGAACTGCTCGGCTGCTGTAGCCACATCCTCAATAGAACTGCCGACCTTGATGATCGCCACACCATCCGCAATCACGGGAACTCCTTGCTCCGTATACACTTCCGGTGTGGTTACGTCCAGTTTATGGGACAACAGAGAGATGAATTCGGACTGCTGGAAAATTGGCCAAATGAAGGCCCCCCCGCCGCGTACAATTTTAATTTTTCGTCCAGAGTCATCCTCGGAAATATTTTTATTTCCCAGAAAAGAGCCCGTCACGATCATCCCTTCATCCGGTCCTACCGTTTTGTAACGGGCCCAAAAAGCGATCCCTAATATAACGATAACGATGACAACAATCCCAGGGACCAACACAATATCTTGCAAATTTGACACTCCCGATCACGCTCCCTTCAAGTTAAGCGAATGCGCCGTCTATGTGTCCAGGTACGCTACGCGGACGACGCCCTCTGCGACCTCAACCACGACGATACGGGTTCCCGCAGCAAGCGGTTTGTGATCGAAGCTAGATGCTGTATGTATGGTGTTGCCTGCACCCAAGCGGATCATAACCTCCCCGTAACCAACCTCAGGTACAGGAATGGTGACCTCACCGATTCGGCCAGTCAGCTCACGCATGGAGAAGCCGCTGGATACCTCCGAATTCGCCATGGGTTTGATAAACGCAAAGAACACGAGAATTCCGATGACAAACGCAATCCCTAAAGCAAGCACGACGACCCACCCCATGCTCAGCCCGGTATACTTTGTCAGCAGTACTCCAGCTCCGCCAAAAGCGGTCATGGCTCCAAGTAAAACGACAGGTCTGAACCAATCGAGGCCCGGTAGCTCCAATGCACCATCCAGCCAACCACCGAGTACATCTCCAATCAGCACACTGACCACGGTAAAGATAGCGCCCCCTGCGAGTAACCACCAAAATATGGTTTCCATGCGACTCCTCCTTCCATGTACCTTTTCAGTCTGGTTTCCAGTCTATAACTATGTTTACGTATTCAACCTTAAAAAGTTTCAAAATTTTCCTCTAATATCCCAAATTAACCCCAAAAAAGCACGTTCGTACGTCTAATGACGCACAAACGTGCTTAAAATGATACAAATGTCGGTTTACAGGGATGCTTTGTAAATTTCGACTACATCTTCGCGATTGAGCTTGTTAAAGCCACCAAAAGACCCGAATTTCACAGCTTTATCAGCCATAACATCGATTTTGGACGCATCAATATCGTAATCAGCCAGACGGCTTGGTGCACCAATCGAGTTCCAGAAATCACGCAACGCCTGAATACCTTCCAACGCCACTTCTTCATCACTCTTGCCTTCTGGTTTCACATGGAACACATTGACCGCCAGTTGCTTGAAGCGTTCAGGCTTCACATGCAAATTGTGTTTCATCCAGTTCGGGAACAGAATAGCCAGTCCTCCACCATGTGGAATATCATAAACAGCAGACACCGCATGTTCGATATTGTGAGTAGCCCAGTCACCTGTCAGCCCCATATTCAGGAAGCCGTTCAGCGCCATCGTACCACAATACATAATCGTTTCACGCAGCTCGTAGTTTTCCAGATCGTTGACCAGACCTGGAGCCGCATCCATGACCGTACGCAAAATCGTTTCGCACCAGCCAAGTTGGACCGGAGTATTGGATTCCAAATGGAAATAATGCTCCAGCGTATGTGACATCATATCTACGATTCCGTAAACGGTTTGATTTTGTGGCAGTGAGTATGTGTTCACCGGATCAAGAATAGAAAACGCAGGGAACGCAAATACGCTGCCCCAGCCCAATTTTTCCTGTGTTTTTTCATTTGTAATAACAGAACCCGCATTCATTTCAGAACCGGTAGCTGCCATGGTCAAAACCGTACCTAGTGGCAATGCTGCCTGTGGTGCCGCTTTACGCTCTGCAAAATCCCACATGTCGCCATCATATTTTGCACCAACAGCAATGGCTTTGGAGCAATCCAGCACACTACCACCGCCTACAGCCAGAACGAGGTCGATTTGATGTGTTTTACACAATTCAACGCCTTTATGTACTGTAGATAAGCGAGGATTCGGTTCTACGCCAGCCAGTTCCGTTACCTCTGCACCGATTTCACCAAGCAAACTTATTACATTATCGTACAAACCGCTGCGCTTAATGCTGCCGCCGCCATATACAAGCAGTACACGTTTACCATATTTAGGAACTTCACGCTTGAGAGCCTCCAATTGTCCTTTACCGAAGATCAATTGTGTAGGATTATAAAATTCGAATGCTTTCATCGCAAACGCTCGCCTCCAATAGTTCTAAAGTTTAATGTTAAGAAACTACTCTATTATAACCTTTTCGGTTACAGGAAACAAATCTGCTTTATTTTCAGAAAAAAACCACACTCCTTGAGGAGCATGGTTCCATGTCATATCTTGGGAGGGTTCTCGTAGAGTATTATGTGCTGCGCAAGCAATTTTATTCTCCCAAAGTATATCCCAATTGTTTCATAAAACGACCAAAGGCCTGATGACCGGACGGATTTCGTTTATACACTCCTGCATGCTCTAAAATTTCACTGAATTTCAGTCCAACCTCATTTTGTACGGTACGAACAGCCGTCTCCTTGTCAGGCAAACGACCGAACCGGGTGTTTAACTGATAAATCCAGTCTGCATGCTTAAACAGTGGATGTCCTTCCTGCTGCATAGCCACAGCCAGCTCGTCATCCCCACACAAAATATCTGCAATTCCATCCAGTTCATCCTTGAGCCGCCCCGGTAATATGGCAAGTCCCATAACTTCGATCAGACCGATATTTTCCTTCTTGATGTGATGCATCTCGCGGTGAGGATGGAAAATACCTTCCGGATACTCTTCACTCGTTCGGTTGTTACGCAGTACGAGATCCATCTGGTACCTGCCTTCGGCATCACGGCGCACAATCGGCGTCACGGTATTATGCGGAATCGTTTCCCCTTCCTGCTCTGTATGAGAGAGGACATCAGCTACAGGATCACTATAAGCTTTCCAGGCTTCAAAAGCAGCATTTCCCGCTTCCAACAACGCCTCGGCATCTGTTGACGTAAAACGGATGACCGACATCGGCCAGTTTACAATCCCTGCTGTAACCTGCGGGAACGCTTCATTATGGTATTCGCCATCCACACCCGCTTTTTCAATTGGGAATGTATGACGACCACCCTGAAAATGATCATGGGTCAGAATCGATCCGCCGACAATCGGCAGATCCGCATTGGAGCCAATAAAATAATGCGGAAACGCTTTCGTAAAGGCCAGCAATCGGCGCAGTGTATCCTTCGTAAGCTTCATCGGTACATGATCATGATGGAACACAATGCAGTGCTCGTTGTAATACACATAGGGTGAATATTGAAAAAACCACGGTTCCCCATTCAATTCCACCGGAATGATGCGCAAATTTTGACGGGACGGATGATTTACTCTTCCTGCATATCCGACGTTTTCACGGCATAATTGACACTTGGGATAAACAGGCGGCGGCAAAAGCTTCGCCATCGCAATTTCCTTGGGACTTTTTTCTGGCTTGGACAAATTAATCGTGATTTCCATATCTCCGTAAGATGTCGACTGATTCCAGTACACATTGCTAGCAACCCGATCCATTCGGATGTAGTTCGAATCGATGGATAATTGATAAAAAGCATCTGTCGCCGCCTCTATGCCACGTTCAGTCTCCGTTTGATGAAAGTCACGGATGACTTCAGATGGTCTCGCCATCAACAGCCCCATGATTTTGGAATCCAGCAAATCACGATACGTATCTGTGTTTTCAGGGATAAGTCCAGTGGCAAAACCATAATCTATCAAAACATTTAGCACAGGCTGGAGGGCTTCGGGGGCCATAATGCCCCCTGCTTCCCCACCTGAATAAGGCTCGGAAAAACCAAACTGATCCAATAGCAAATTACGGCTGTAATCTGTATCTTGTGGACCAATCAAGCCCCTATTTTGTGCGAATGCAACCAGTTGCTCCACCGCATATAGAGCCGATTGCTGTACAGTTTCGTCGATGTCATGGGCCAGATGCCGGGAATGTTCCCGGCCTTGGCCTTTATCTGCGGATTGGCGCTCGCTCATATGTTATCGTCTCCCGTCTATTCGTCGCCGTAGCCGTGAGGGTGCGACTGATGCCATCCCCATGCTCCGCTAATAATATCCTCCAATTGGGTACGTGCTGGACTCCAGCCCAACACCGAACGAGCCTTGTCAGAAGATGCAACCAATATCGCTGGATCGCCTGCGCGGCGTGGCTCTGTCACAACTGGAATGTCGAGTCCAGTGACCTTGCGTGCCGTCTCAATAACTTCTTTCACAGAGAAGCCCTGTCCATTGCCCAAGTTGAATACGTTGCTGTCATTGCCTTCGCGCAAGTAATTTACTGCACGCACATGAGCATCCGCCAGGTCACTCACGTGAATGTAATCCCGAACACACGTGCCGTCAGGTGTCGCATAATCCTCACCAAACACAGCGATGTGTGGACGCTGTTTCAAGGCTGTCTGGAGCACTAACGGGATCAGATGGCTTTCTGGTCGGTGATCTTCACCGATCTTGCCGCTCTCATGCGCACCAGCCGCATTAAAATACCGTAAAGACACATATTTGATGCCTAAAACTTTATCAAACCACGACATCATGCGCTCCATCATCAGCTTTGTTTCACCATACACGTTGGTTGGCTCTGTACGGTCTCCCTCTTCAATCGGTACCTTTTCCGGTTCGCCGTAGGTAGCCGCAGTAGAGGAAAACACGATTCGGCGCACTCCAGCATCCTTCATTGCCTCCAGCAAGCTCAGCGTGCCAAATACATTGTTGTCATAATATTTACCAGGATTTTGCATACTTTCTCCAACCAGCGAGTTGGCTGCAAAATGGATAACTGCGTCGATACTATTTTCAGAGAACAGTTTGGACAGTAATTCTTTATCCCTCAAATCCCCTTCATACAACTTGCCTCCAAGCAATGCTGCTTTGTGCCCGGTTTGCAAATTATCCAGCACCACAACTTCTTCTCCCAGATCCAACAGTTCTGCTACGGTATGTGAACCGATATATCCAGCTCCACCTGTGACTAAAATGGCCATGTTATTCGTCCTCCTTCAGTTCTTTTACTCCGTCTCCTGCCTTGCATACATAAAAGCTGGCTTCCAGCCCTGTGCGGGTCTGATAAGCTTCGCCGACTTCCTTCACAAAACGTTCCACATCGTCCTCATGAACCAATGAAACCGTACAACCTCCAAATCCGGCTCCTGTCATACGAGCACCCAGCGTGCCAGGAATGCGTCGTGCTTCTTCAACCATGACGTCCAGCTCCGTGCAGCTGACCTCATACAAATCGCGCAATGAATCATGAGAAGCATTCATTAACTGACCAAAAGCTGCAAGTTCATTCGCTGCGAGAGCATCGACAGAGGCCAACACACGAGCGTTTTCCTCCACTACATGCTGTGCCCGCCGACGCACTGTTTGGTCCGCGATGTGATGCTGAAGCTCTCCGAAACGCGCCTCATCCAGCTGAGCGAGGTATTCCAGTGATGGCTCCTGCTGCTGTAAAATGGACAGTGCTTCGGCACACTGGCTACGACGCTCGTTATAGGCTGAGTCCACCAAACCGCGACGCTTGTTTGTATTGCCGATCACGAGCTTATAAGCCCCCGTGCGGAATGGCACTTTACGGTACTCCAACGTATCGCACATCAGCAGAATTGCATGATCAGCTGCTCCGTTCGCTACAGCGAACTGGTCCATAATGCCGCAATTGACACCAACGTAATTGTTTTCTGCCCGCTGGGACAACAAAGCGATTTCGACCGTATCTGTTTCCTGTTTTTCGATCGTGAGAAACGCATATCCTGTAACAACCTCAATGGAGGCTGAGGAGGATAATCCAGCACCATTCGGTATTTCTCCATGATAGAGCAGGTCATATCCGTTAGACGGATGAACTCCCTTTTCAGCCAACTCCACCAGCACACCCACCGGATAGTCCACCCACTCATCCGTTTTGTTTTTACCTATTTCTCCACGGGGGATAGACACTTCATACGACAGGTTTGTCGAAGCAAAATGAATTTCATCATCATTGCGCGCACGAAGGATTAGCGTCGTTCCGAATTCCAGCGCAGCCGGGAGTACATAACCACCGTTATAGTCGATATGCTCTCCAATCAGATTGACACGTCCAGGTGCATGAAATATCCGCAGTTCATTGCTGCTTTCACCATATTTTTCAATAAAATGTTTCTTTAATTCAGTAGAGTTCATATCCGCATCCACCTCATATACCGTTAGTAAAGACCCTCCTGATTTCCCTGTAACATCTTAATCAGGTTGACATCTCTTATGATTTCAGTATAAATGAAAGCGTCACACAATGTAATGCATCCATGTGTTTAAGCTATGGATAAATGTGACTTGGATATGTACAATGTAAGTATACCGCATCCGCTAAACCATTCACAAATGCAGGAAGGATGATCCTACTTTGCAAGCGCATTCATATAGTTATGCCGTCGCCTCTAATCCGGTGTTTTATGAAAATAGCCCGCTGCATGTGCTTTTTGCAGGAGAGAGCCAAACCAAATCCGGTCATGCCGTGGGGCCGAAAATCTATGATTACTATCTGCTACACTTTGTAGAATCGGGCAGAGGTATCTTCCGAACGGAACAGCACACATATCAGCTTGAAGAAAACGATTTTTTCCTTATTCATCCCGGTCAGCTGGTGAGCTATACCTCTGATGAAGAGGAACCGTGGCGTTATCGTTGGTCTGCGTTTACCGGACACCATACTGAGCAGGTGGTACAGGAAGCAGGACTGCGTGTCCATCAGCCTGTCTTCCATGCTTCCGATCAAAGCCCCATCCCCGGCTATTTGGAGCAAATGCAATTGGCCTTTTACAGTAGAAAATCTAGTTCTCATCTATCAGCCTTGGGCTATTTGTATCTGATTATGGGGGAAGCAGGCAATTACCTGAGTGACTGGACTGATCCGTCCGGGGCGGATTCGCAAATTCAACGTACAGTCAAGCAGATGGTTCAATATATGTCCACTCAGTACGCACATCCCGTTTCCATTGAGCAAATGTCTGAAGGACTTGGTTATAATCGTGCGTATTTGTCACGGATATTCAAAAAGGAAACGGGCATTTCCCCCGTCACCTATCTACTTAAGCTAAGAATCGACAAATCACGTCAACTGCTGCGTGAGCGTCCTGAACTATCGGTAGAGCAAGTGGCCGCTTCGGTCGGACTAACCGATGCCTTATATTTCTCACGTCAATTCAAGCGCTTCTGTGGTCAGTCTCCAACCGAGTACCGAAGCAAGGTTAAGCAGTATCCACAGTCGTAAAACAGACTTAAACAGCCCGCATCCTTCAAACGGATGCGGGCTGTTGGTTATATATTGTATAAAAGGATGCGAAATTAGGCCGATGACTACAAATTAACTTTCGCTATTAGGCTGTGCCGCCGTTCTGTCAGTTCCCGGCATTCAGAATCGAATCAATCCGATCCAATTCCTCCTGAGAAAAGTCCAGATTGGATAAGGTAGCAACATTTTCTTCAATTTGGCTTACACGGCTTGCCCCAATCAAGACAGAGGTCAGACGTTCGCCGCGCAGAGCCCAGGCCAGCGAAAATTGAGCCAAACTTTGTCCGCGTGCAGCAGCCATCTGATTCAGGGCGCGTACCTTGCGAAGTGTCTCTGGCGTCACATGGTTCTCATTCAGGAAAACCGAAGTACTCGCTGCACGTGAATCCTCGGGAATTCCGTTCAAATATTTATTGGTCAGCAATCCCTGCGCCAGCGGGCAAAAGGCAATGCTGCCTACCCCGTTTTCGTCCAGTACATCTTGTAATCCGTTTTCAATCCAGCGGTCGAGCAAGGAGTATTTCGGCTGATGAATCAGAAGCGGTGTTCCCAGCTCCTTCAGAATGCGAGCTGCTTCTGCTGTTTGCTCCGCACTATAATTGGACACACCCACATACAGCGCTTTGCCGGATCGTACGATATGATCCAGTGCTCCCATCGTTTCTTCCAGCGGCGTATCAGGATCAAATCGGTGAGAGTAGAATATATCGACATAGTCCAGCCCCATCCGCTTCAGGCTCTGATCCAGACTAGATATCATAT
The DNA here is from genome assembly GCF_038592955.1 of Paenibacillus sp. FSL H8-0168. NCBI lineage: Bacteria > Bacillati > Bacillota > Bacilli > Caryophanales > Paenibacillaceae > Paenibacillus > Paenibacillus sp. FSL H8-0168. Next base: position 4,299,977 of record NZ_CP151948.1, read on the forward strand.
ACTTGCGAGATCCCCAGTCACCGTAAGGCCCTGCCCACATATTGTAGCCCGCTTTGGTGGAGATGACCAACTCATCTCGATACGGTTTCATATCACTGGCTAATACTTGTCCAAAAAATTCCTCAGCTGATCCCGCAGGAGGGCCATAGTTATTAGCTAAATCAAAATGCGTAATTCCCAGATCAAAGGAGCGAGTAATCATGCTACGGCCATTCTCCGCGTTGTTAATCCCGCCGAAATTATGCCACAAGCCCAGCGAAATAGCGGGCAGTTTTAGACCTGATCTCCCTGTACGGTTATATTTCATAGTTTCATAACGATCTTCGCCAGCTAAATAAACCATGCTATCCCAGCCTCTCTCGAAACATTGTAATGTCATCACAACATCATCATAGCGCTTTTATCCAGGCGTTGACAAGAAAACGATTACAGACCTAATTGATGAGCAAGTTTTTCCATAACTTTACCGATTGGATCAGTGATCAAAAGATCCGCCTTATGATCATACGAGGTGGGATCCGTATTCAGCAGCACCGTATGTTTACCACGAAAATAAGTAATCAAGCCCGCAGCAGGATGTACTGTAAGCGACGTTCCTCCAATTAACAGCAAATCAGCCTGCGAAATAGCCTGAACAGATTGAATAATGGTATCCTGATTCAGCTCCTCCTCATATAAAACGACATCCGGTTTGATAATTCCTCCATCTATCGGACATTTGGGTACAACCTCAGAGCTGTTCATCACTTCATCTAGACTGTAAAAGCGTCCGCATTCCATACAGTGGTTGCGATGCACCGAGCCATGAAGTTCTAGTACATTCATACTACCGGCAACCTGATGTAGACCGTCAATATTTTGGGTCACAACCGCTTTAAGAAGGCCTTGCTTTTCCAATAACGCGAGGAAATGATGGCAACCGTTCGGCTCCGCATCGGGATGCAGCATTTTGCTGCGATAGAAGTCGAAGAACACCTCAGGATGCTTCACAAAAAATGAACGGCTCAGCATAACCTCAGGGGAATAAGGCAATTTCTCCTCACTTTGATACAGGCCTGCTGCCGAACGAAAATCCGGAATACCGCTTTCCGTCGATGTCCCTGCTCCGCCGAAAAAAACAATATTCTGCGATTGCTGTATCCATTCCGCCAACGTATTAACTTTCATACCCTACGCACCTCCAGCTCTTCATATCCACGAACAACCTTATCCGCATCCAGCAAATGACCAGAACGTTCTGCTTCTGGCGCAAATCCAATAGCGAGCCGCACTCCGGCACGTTTGCCCATCTGCATGTCCCCATTGCTGTCTCCGATGACTACCACGTCCGCCGGCGACAATCCTAGTAATGCGCAGGCTTTTTCAGCCATTTCCGGGTCAGGCTTACCATATGTAACCCTATCATGTCCGATAATCTCATCAAAATAGGATGTCAGCCCCATCCACTCCAAATGCTCCTGTGCAGCCTCTGTACTGTCAGAGGTCACAACCGCTAGCTTCAGCCCGGCATAGCGGCTTTGCTCCAGCAATGTCCGCAACCCTGGAAACACCTTCGCTGCCCGATGTCGCCGAATATCAGCCATCGCCGTTTTATTAAAGTCGCGGACAAGCCGTACAGCTTCATTCCACGGTACACCAGCATTATAAAGCTGCCAAGCCAGTACCCCCGTACTTTCGTCCACCGTCCCCATGGCCAGCGGGCCAGAAGGGTCGTAACCGATCACGCGTCCCTCCTGATCGTGAACAGTACCTAGAACGGTACCTTTTTCCACCGTAAAACCGGCACCTGCCACGGTAAGATGCTGCTCCATCATATCCAGTATAGAACGAGCCCAGGGGCCCCACAACTGAATAAAATCCAGCAACGTTCCATCTTTATCTAATAAAATACCACGGCATGGGTACCGCTCCCCCTGCACGATCAGCTCAGACATGCAGCACACCTCCTTTACTGATTCTTAGCAGCCACATCCACACTCTCTTTCATCCAGTCCTGTAAAGCCGTTACCGTCTGATTCCATTGCTCGGCAGCGCTAATTTTTGCAGGATTATCCCCTTTTTGGACACCATAACTGCCGAATTGGGCATGATTTCCCCCTTCGACTGTAAAATACAGCGTGTTGGCCGGTAAATAAGTTCTTCCACTTTGAACATTTTCCATCTGGACGACTCCATCATCACTTCCCAGTAGAGAAATAACGGGCAGATTTTTATCCTTTAAATTACCCTTGTTATCCGGGTAGGAGGCGAGGAAAAATACACCTTTGACCTGATCAGGATGTGCAGCTGCATATCGGGCCGCCATCACACCCCCTAACGAATGGCCTCCAATAACAAACGCTTCTTTCGGATATGCCTTTAGCACTTCATTCGCTAAATCCGGGGAGATCAATGCAAGGTTCAGTGGCATTTTTGCAATGATCACATGATGACCCTTTTCCGCCAGACGGCGTGCTAAGGGCGCATAACTTTCGGGCTTCACCAACGCCCCTGGATACAAAATGACTCCAGTTCCGCTTCTTTTTACAGGCTCAAAACCAACCCAATGTTCTTGTTCATTTACTTTCACAGCATCCGCTACTTCGGCTAATGCAGCAGCCGCCGTCTCATCAGGCTGATAAGGCGTAAATACCTTCCATGCCCCCCACCCTGCGATCAGTACAATGACAATCAGGATGCCTAAGAGAATTTTCCATATTTTCCGAGGACCACGTGTCCCATATGAATTGTATGATCTTCTTGTTCTTCTTCTCATTGTAAAAGTTCCTTTCGCCTTTTGTACCTCGAAATTCGTAATTTGAATATAAAATGTGTCGCTGTATTCATCAGCGTAACTATAGCCTTGTTAGGGTAACATCGTTGTACATACAGGGTCAAATCAGCATACATTTCCAGGTATTAGCCCATCTTTGTCCCGTGTTCAAGCTTTCGCCACATAATAAGGACATGGTAGCGCTTACCGTTGTGAAAAAAATCACAATGATAAAGTCCAGAGTATCGTACCTTGTTCCTTGTAAAGAATTATTTTTTAAATAGTTTAGTCGGCAGAAGCCGTTCGGAGGGGAAACACATGACGACAAGCCATGATGTACAAGGGGAAAGCTTCTTTCTCAATCTGCGATTTCTGTTGATCATATGCGTATTTGCAGGAAATGCTCTGGAGCCTCTAGTCGGTTCACTTCATATTGCCCAACAATGGTTCAGCTGGATATTCATGTTCCATATGCCGTTGTTTGTACTCGTTACAGGTTACTTTGCCAAATCATCTTTGACCGGACCCGCAGGCCAAAAAGTTCTGCTTCAGATCGGTATGCAATATCTTATTTTTCAATCTCTTTATTCGATCTTGGATGTTGCACTCTTCCACGTTCCCCATATCCATCATTCGTTCTTTGCTCCTTATCTGCTCCTCTGGTTCCTTGCCAGCCATATCTGTTGGAGACTGCTGATGCTGACTTTTCAGAAAATACCACCTGTCCTCCAATTGGGTATATCCGTGCTGCTGGGTATCCTTGTCGGGTATCTCCCTGTGGATGGTATATGGCTGAGCGTATGCAGAACCTTTGTTTATTTGCCCTACTTTGTAGCAGGTTATCATTTGAATTATGCGGACGTTCGACGGTTCTTCACAACACCAGTCCGCATAATCGCTGGGATTGTATCTCTTCTGCTTATGGTACTGGCGGGAACGTCGTATTTCGGCATCCCGGCAGGCTGGCTGTATGGCAATATGACTTACGGTGAATTGGGCCATACCGAATGGTACGCAGGAATTTACCGCATCGGCATTTATGGAGTTCAATGGATAGCATCGATGGCGTTTCTAAGCTTTGTTCCGGCCGTGACAGGACGTATAACTGAGATGGGAAGACGGACACTATATGTCTTTTTACTCCATGGCTTGATCGTCCGTACCGTCGTTGCAAAGGGAGTCTACGAATATATAGATACTCCAGTAGAAGTCATGTTGATTGTAGTGTGTGCTGCAGGTCTGTGCTGTATGTTGACCATGCCTTGGGTTCGAACTGCAACAAGACCTCTGATTGAGCCACAGGTAGAGTGGATGCTAAAGCCAGCTCCCTATCCTTTTAGACGGTCCGCGTAATCTTTTTATCCCTTTTTTATTTAACATTGAACACGCGACAACCCACTCACAGACGAACATGTAAGCGAGTCTACCCTCTCTTTACTCCACTTAGAGCCTGTTTCATACAGGCGTGATGTGGTAAGTAAAGGATGCGCGCAACAAAAAACAACTTTTTTATTAAGGAGTGATTTGTAATGGCACGTAATCAAAATCAGGGGAAAATGAGTCGCGAAGAAGCAGGTCGTATGGGTGGAGAAGCTACTTCCAAGAAGCACAATAAGGAATTTTATCAGGAGATTGGTAAAAAAGGCGGGGAAGCAACCGCAAACTCTCATGATAAAGAATTTTATCAGGAAATCGGCAAAAAGGGCGGCGATGCTACAGCTGAGTCGCATGACAAAAATTTCTACAGAGACATCGGTCGTAAAGGCGGCAGAAATTAAGGTGTAGTGTCATATTCCGCCCTCCTTTAACATAAAAACAAGCCTGAGCCCATCCGCTTTATTGCGAAATGGGCTTTTCATATTTTACCTGATACGCAAACCTATCAGTATACATATTTCTAATAGAATCAAATTCAACCTTTTCTAAATGCAATATATAGACAAATAAAACTAGTCATATCTATATATTGTTGATTACAGAACACTTCTTGTACTTTTTCAAAATCTTCATATATGTAGAAAAAAGCTCACATCTATGATAGACTCTTTAGAAAACATCTGCGCTATTACGGCGTCCATTGAACGCCATACTATTTTTATACTTTGGGGGGAAACCAGCATCATGACAGCTAAGACGAAAATGCGTTCCGATATGATTAAAAAAGGCTTTGACCGCGCTCCACACCGCAGCTTGCTGCGCGCAGCGGGTGTCAAGGAAGAAGATTTTGACAAACCGTTTATTGCGGTATGCAACTCGTATATTGATATCGTACCGGGCCACGTCCATTTGCAGGAATTTGGCAAAATTGTCAAGCAAGCCATTCGTGAGGCAGGCGGTGTACCTTTCGAGTTTAACACCATCGGTGTAGATGACGGCATTGCCATGGGGCACATCGGTATGCGTTATTCTCTGCCGAGCCGTGAAATTATAGCTGACTCTCTGGAAACTGTCGTTTCCGCTCACTGGTTTGACGGCATGGTTTGTATTCCTAACTGTGATAAAATTACCCCTGGCATGATGATGGGCGCATTGCGCGTTAACATTCCAACTATTTTCGTCAGCGGCGGTCCTATGAAAGCTGGTAAAGACAAGAACGGACGCTCTATTTCCCTGACCTCCGTCTTTGAAGGCGTAGGTGCATATCAGGCTGGTAAAATCGACGATCAAAGCTTGCTTGAATTAGAACAATATGGCTGTCCGACATGTGGCTCCTGTTCAGGGATGTTCACAGCGAATTCCATGAACTGTCTCGCAGAAGCGATGGGTCTGGCTATGCCGGGTAACGGCACCATTCTCGCAGTAGCAGAAGAACGTAAAGAATTCGTTAAACAATCTGCACGCCAATTAATGGAATTGATTAAGCTGGATCTTAAACCACGTGATATCGTGACTAAAGAAGCTATTGATAATGCATTTGCACTGGATATGGCAATGGGCGGTTCCACGAATACCGTATTGCATACATTGGCACTTGCCCATGAAGCAGAAGTTGACTACCCTATCGAACGTATTAATGAAGTCGCAAACCGCGTACCTCATCTGTCCAAATTGGCACCTGCTTCCGACTATCATATTGAGGATGTTCATAATGCAGGCGGCGTAAGCGCAGTCCTGAATGAATTGTTGAAGAAACCGGGCGCACTGCATGGTGACTGTATTACTGTAACCGGAAAAACCATTCGTGAAAACGTAGAGGGTCAGGAAATTCTGGACACTAACGTTATCCATAAACTGGACAACCCTTATTCTGAACGTGGCGGTCTGGCTGTATTATTCGGTAATCTGGCACCGCAAGGGTCCATCATTAAAGTCGGTGCAGTTGATCCTTCGGTTGGTGGTTATCACAAAGGTCCTGCTATCTGCTTTGATTCACAGGAAGATGCACTGGCAGGTATCGCCAACGGTAAAATTAATGAAGGACACGTTGTTGTTATCCGTTATGAAGGTCCAAAGGGCGGACCTGGTATGCCTGAAATGCTCGCTCCAACTTCACAAATCGTGGGCATGGGGCTTGGTGCCAAGGTGGGTCTGATTACAGACGGACGCTTCTCAGGTGCTTCCCGTGGTATCTCCATCGGTCATATTTCCCCCGAAGCCGCAGAAGGCGGACCTATCGCTTTTGTTGAGGACGGCGATATCATTGAGCTGGACTTGAACAATCGTAAGATTGAGCTCCACATTACGGACGAAGAATTCGAACGTCGTCGCGCCAACTGGAAAGGCTTTGAGCCGAAGGTGAAAACGGGTTACCTGGCACGTTATTCCAAGCTGGTGACGAACGCAAGTAACGGCGGAATTATGAAAATCTAAATGCTTTGCCAAGATAGGATTACTTTATGAACGGCTAAAAAGCCTCTCGATCCCTAACAATGGATCGAGAGGCTTTTTTATTAGGTCATTAGGTTAGCTATTCAGTCATTTCGCTGTTGAGTATATGGACATCATCTCTCTGAGCTGTTTGCTCAAGAGCTTCGTCTGAGCAGTGTGAGTCTCCCTGATGAAAACGGTCAAACAAGGTATCCATTGGCATCACAATCAGTTTCGGTACCATTACATCTTTTTTTTCACTCAATTGCTCTGAACCCGAAGGATGAATAACACGAAATAACAGCTTTAGATATACAGTGGACACATGCTTGAACAGTCCTTTGGGAAGCTCCCGAACCTGAAATCCCAACTTCTCTGGTCCCCGATGAATCATACTTACTGCATAGATCGCCTTTACACCCTTCATTTCAGAATCATGTACAATGCGTTGGGCCAGATCAGGAAGTTGTTTTTTCACAATCCGAACCAATTGAATAGCTAAATGTACCATCGACTTTGCCGTCGAACCCAATTGAAATAACTTTTTATTATCAAAATGAAGCTCAATTATCGGGTCCCCTTTTTCTAGCCACCTGCTGTTCTCCATATTTACATTTGGCCCATGATAGATACGGCGACGATAATAAAAGATCGTATCCTCCTGACTTACGGGACGAAGACGAAACAAAACATGGAATAGCCGCTCATACTGGAGCCATCCACATACCAGCGTTCTTTTTGACCAGCTCGTACTGAACATCTCGGAGGCAGTAGGTTGATTGACAGACTGACGGCAAAACAATGTATCCACCCGTACGCTGCGTAATTGTCGTTCTTGGGCGACCCTCAGCAGCTTCTCCAGCGCGATTAGCATATTCTGGGGCGCTTCCGCGTCTGCCCCCAATGTCGTACCACAGTCATGGAGCAGCATCACCTCGCCACCCCTTAGCTTTTTGAGCATTCTCTCCGCCAATTGTTTCGCTCCGATGCCGGCCTTCCAGTCCCCGAACATGGAAGACCATAATACGATTCGACGACCATTGGTGTTGGAAATATCAAAAAAATTCACAATCCCCCAAGGCGGACGATAGAAGGTCGTTCCTTCGCCAGTTACTCGACGGATAACTGACTCTGTCTGGGCAATTTGTCTTCTGACGGTAACAGGCCGCATCAGCCAATTCGATTTGTGCACATAATTATGAATACCGATCAGATGACCTTCATCATGCATGCGTTTCAGAAGTTCAGGGTGTTTTTCTGCATTCATCCCAACAACAAAAAAAGTAGCCTTGGCATCAAAACGCTTCAGTAAATCAAGCAGCTGTGATGTATACACTGGATCAGGGCCATCATCAAAGGTGAGCGCATATTCTTGCTCACTTTTGCCGCGCCTGAACACCCGGAAACCAAATATACGACTAACCAGCGCCGGAATAAAAGCATAAAAAGTTGAAATGTAAAACATCCATAACAGCAAAGTCTGCACGTTTTATCCCCACTTTTCTATTCTGAACTCCCCAAGCAGGCTTCCTGAGGAAAACTCACTTACTTATATGTTATCACAATGACGCAAACATGCCGAGATTTCGCTATTGCATATGGTCAGCATTGAGGTCCAATTTAGTGTACAATAAATAAAAATCTAAAAGGAGTCGTTGTATACATATGCTTCCATTGTACAAAAAATATTGGCGTACCGTTTTTGATATCGGTCTGATCGTATTAACCGTGTATTTAATTATGTTCGTATCCAGCAAACTCTATCAACTTGCCGCACCTGTGTTCCTTTCGTTTGTCGTGTTCTGGTGCATTGAACCTGCAGCCCGTTATTTTCATCGGAAAGGAATGAAAAAGCCTTTTGCCTCCGCACTCTCCGTATTGCTGTTTATCATCCTTTTACTTGCTATTTTTTTCGGATTGGGCTTGATTCTGGTTACGCAATTTACGAAAGTCGCGCAAAACCTCCCACAATATACTCAGATTATCCAAGCGGAATTCACGCGGTATCTTCATCTTTCTCAAGATAAAATCGCTGCTTTACCTCCAGGTGTTACCGAACGTGTGAATGAATATTTTGCGACTGCCACCACCATTGCTACGAAATGGGCACAGCTAGGATTATCCTTTTTCATACAGTTCCTCAGTTCTTTCACTGTTTTTATGGGCAACTTTGCGGTTGCGATCATTTTAGCGTTCTTTTTAAGTATGGAAATTAATCTTTGGAAGGGAATTGCCCGTAGTAAAACACCCAAGACACTAAAAACTGCTTACCTTTTTCTGAAAAATCACGTACTTAAAGCTATCTCCGCTTTTCTCAAGGCTCAAGCTCTGCTGGTAGGGATTACCTTTGTTCTCGTATTTATAGGTTTACTCATTTTGCAAGTGGATAATGCCCTCTCATTGGCGCTCGTGGCAGCTTTGTTTGATATCCTGCCCTTGTTGGGTGTGCCTGTTATTTTTATTCCGTGGGCAGTGTATCTGTTCATCACAGGCAATACCGGCCTGGCTGTAGGTCTGCTTATTGTCATGGCTGTCACGGTGATCGTCCGCCAGCTGGCAGAGCCTAAAATCACTGGTAATTCCATCGGTGTTTCATCTGCCTATCTGATGCTTTCCTTTGCCATTATATCGTTGTCCATCTTTGGACTAGCCGGATTAATCCTGTCTCCCATTCTGATCATTTTGCTCAAGGAATTGTGGCAGCAAGGCTATCTGCAGAAATGGATTCGCTTTCCGACAGAGGAATTTGACGAGCCTCCGTTTATCGTTAAAATCCAGGAGGAAGATCGTGAAGCTACCCGTGGAACTCAGGAGGATTGAGCTAACAGATCCATTACTTGACCAAACAGTGCTGTAGCTTGATTTGCAGAATGTGTTGAAGCATTTTGCACAAGGACGGCGACCGCATAACGAGGCTGCTCTATCGGACCATACCCTATAAACCACTGGTGATTGATAGGGTGACCGTTCTTCAAAGCTTGGGCCGTACCTGATTTGCCGGCCAGATTCCATGATTTACTACGCAAGGAGGCACCCGTCCCCTGTGTCACAACCTTTTCCATTGCTTCACGAAGCGTGCGAGCCGTCAATGTGTGAATCAAGCGGCTGCCCTCGGGTGAAGGTGCAGCATGAGCAGGTAGTTCCAGTAAGGTGCTACCATCTGCGTAGCTGATGCGTTTGACGAGGCGTGGTGCATGTACTTGACCATCGTGCAGCAAGGTGACGATGAGATTAGCAGCTTGGAGAGGCGTTACCAGCACATCGCGCTGACCGATAGCTGTCTGTACACGTACGCCCGGATCAGACGCGTTCGTATGGGAGCCGAATACGGCTCCCTTTTCTTCGTGATCCAGCGGTCTGAATTGAGGTAGCCCTGCAAGATTCCGCTCCTGCCAGCCCACAGTTCGGCCCAATCCTAGTGCAGAGGCTGTGGCCTGAATTTGCTCAGGATTAAGCCGTTCACCGAGATGAGCGAACACACTATTACAGGATACGGCAAGCCCTTCCTCCAGGTTCAGGGTACCGTGTCCTTCTTTTTTCCAGCAAGCCAAACCGTACTTGCCATAAGTTCCATGACAATGGAATTGTTCCTGCGGTTGGACAACACCTGATTCAAGTGCAGCAGCAGCCGTAACCAACTTAAAAATGGAACCAGGCGTTATCGCCTTAAGTGCACGATTAGACCAGTCTGTTTTTTTCTGGGGATCAACATGACCGGGATTATAAAAAGGGCGAGACACCATCGCCAGTACATCCGCGTTGCCTGCATCGAGCACTACCACCGCCCCTTCTGCCAAATGACTAGATTCCGTCAGCTTTTCAATCTGTTCCTGTATAGGTAGATCAATTGTAGTCTGTACCTGTAATGGATAGTGACCATTGGATGGAGCACTGACACGCAGCGGTACATGAGTCAATGGACGACGCTGCGCATCTACAAATCGGGAGACGAACGTTTCACCGACGCCGCTCAGTAGCGGCTCCAGCGTTCTTTCCAGCCCGGCTGCCCCCATCGGCAGTTCACTCGCTCGGTCGGCACGATTATACAGAAAGCCAAGCCATTGCCTGCCATTGGGCAAATCCCTGTAACGTTTCGCATAAGGTACAAGCTCAATAAGCGAAGGGGCTAGCTTCAGCAGTTTGCCTGCTTCATTCGGATTGATTTGTACGGGCTCTCCACCCCCATCACGCCATATGAGCGGGGATTGCAGTCCTTTCCAGCGTGTCAGTAGTTGCTTCTTACTCGTACGCAGTAGCTCGGCCAGTTCTTCGCCATGTATAGCCGCTTTGCCATCTACATCGGGAAAAAGCACTGGCGCCCATACGACTTCGCCAGTCAAGGGTTGCCCATGCCGGTCCGTAAACTGTCCACGTCCAGAGTCGATAGAAATGCCCTCCTGTCGCTGACGTGCTGACATTTCCCTAAGCGAATGCCCTCCATAAACAGACATATGAATGCCCGCTGTCCCCTGAATCCAAGCCAGTCGGAATAATAAAATCAGCAGTAGCGCCATCACCCCCAAGGCCATATATGCAATTCGACGTTTTCGTATGAAACTGCTACCACGCCTCGGCACACCCATCCTTCTTTCATCATTTTTCCAGTAGTATGTCCTGTAGTTGAAAAAGAAAACCCACTCAACTTTTAACGTGAATGGGTTTCCGAATTTATTTGTATCTTGTGATGTCTGCTTCTGGACTCCAATCTAAAATCTCGTCTAACGAATAAAAAAACGTAATAAAAATAGTAATGGCCAGCACAACCCAAGCTACCTTTGTGTTTGTATTCATCTTTTGCTTTCCTTCTTGAGGGATTTTTAAGCACATCCAAATAAAAAGTACAAAACCACGGAGATCAGTGACATTCCTGATTCCCATGGTTTTGTTATATCTACACCGTAAACCGCGAAAGCTGTTCCTTCAAATTCACCGATACTCCTTCCAGCTTATCCGACAAACCTACTAGTTGATTACCGATATTGGCCTGCTCAGTGCTGAGCGAAGCGACTTCCTGCGAAGTAGCCGAGGATTGCTCGGCCACCGCACTTACATTGGTCATTGCCTCGGACAAAGTGGTCTGCGATTCACTCAGATGATGAATGGAGGCGGTAACCGTTCCCAATCGTAGCGCGAACTCTCCCATTTGCTGCTGCACCGATTGGAAAATGTCCGTTGTTTCCTGCACGGCTCCCATCTGTTCCCGGAACAGCGGATACACCTCAGATAATGCCTGTACCGTTTCATTCATTTCATTGACGATGTTGTTAGTAATGCCTGTAGCCGTACGAATAGCTTGACGTGATTGTTCAGCCAACTGCCGAACCTCATTAGCTACCACCATAAAACCACGCCCCGACGTCCCCGCTCGTGCCGCTTCAATCGTCGCATTCAGTGATAGAATATTCGTTTGTTTCGCAATATCCTGTAATACGTCCAGCACCTTAAAGACATCGGAAGTTGTCTTCTTCAGTTCATCTACTTTGCCTACCAGAGCATGCGTAGTTTCTTCCGTAACCTTAGTCTTGCTCAATAGATTTTTCAGTTGAACTGTCCCTTGTTCACTGGATTGTTCAACTTCTTGTGCGACCAGACTCATTTCATGATTGGAAGCCATCACCGTATCCATTTGCTGAGATATATTCCCGGTTAGTCCGCTACCACGTTCAGCCTCTGTTGCCAAACTGGCGGCTCCATGAGCAATTTCTTCCGTTGCTGCTGCAATTTCTTTAGCTGAAATGGCTGTCTTCTTCGAGGCATCGCCTAGTTCTGTCGCTGTATTCAGAACCTCCTGAGCTGAGGCATTCGTCTGCTCTACCAGCAATGTAATTTGCTCCATCATGATATCAAAGCTTTCTGACAACTGCCCAATTTCATCCTGAGCCTTATAGTTCGTTCGAATTTGCAAGTTGCCTTTGGCGCCTTCGACCATTAAATCCTTCAGGTGTGTCAATGGACGAGCCACGAGGCGCACGATCCACAGGCCAATGAACAATGCAATGAGTGCAGCCACTGCAGCAAATATCCAGGTCGTGGTTAGAATCCCCTTAGCGTCTCTCACCAGCTCAGATACAGGTACTACACCCACGAGAATCCATTTGGAAGTTCCCAGCGTATTATGAACTGTAAGCACATTTTGCTCTTTGCCATCTGCAACCTGCTCCATAATTTGATTTCCTTCAATCCCTTCAAGCTTGGAAACGTAATCCAGCTTTGTCTTTCCTCCTGCCAAGCTCTCATTGTTAGAACCTACAAACTCACCCTTGTCTGTCACAAGGCTAATCATACTGCCTGAGCCCAAATTAACACCTTTCAACTCGTCCTCCACCGCACTGGACTTTAAATCCATAACCAGAACGTAAGTCCCTCCCAACCCAGACATACTGTTCATGGAGCGTGCTAGGCGAAAGGTCTTGCTGCCATTGTCATTCACCTGTGTAGGTAACCAAACAATTCCCTTGTTTTTCAAAATATCCTTAAACCATGCTTCCTGCCGTACATCTTTTTGTGTTCCAGTGCCCATAGCAGCAAACTTGGTTTCTTCCGGGTACAAGTACAATGAATCAATCGCTTTATTCGTAAAAGCAATATTCGTTAACTTCTTGTTTACTTCGCCCATAGCAACAAAAGATGCAAAGGGATTTTTATCTTGCTTTACAGCCTTTTGCAACTGATCACTTAATTCAGTATCAAAAAATACCTGTGTCGATGTGTCTTGAAAGCGCTCTAGAATAATGTCAAGCTTTTCTGAAGTTTGCTGAACGGTCTGCTGATAAGCCGTTGCTGCATTTTGCTCAATCGTACTTTTAGCCTTGTAGTATGAGAGCATCCCCAAGCTGACCACAAATAACATAATTGCCGCAAAAAAGATCAGAAACAACTTCATTCCAACCGAACGTATCGGATTATAGTTTTTGACCAAATGCATGAAATCTTTACTGTACCTTTCTGGCTTAAGTAAACGCTTTAAATTGTGTGTACCCTTACGAATCGCCTTAGCTAACCAGGGCGCAACCTTCGAAGACATCGCAACCGTTTGTTCCCCTTTATTCGTTGCTTTACTGCCTTTCAAACCCTGCATTTGATCCGTTTTCTTGGGTTGCCTTTTTACTGTATTCCCCTCTTTTTTCCGTAAACCCATTCCTCTCACCTACCACCATATAATTAGTTTCTAATTCCACGTCATCCATTATGTATCTATTATCTATATAACTTCTATCGGAACTATTCGACAAGGAATGTAGCTTTCCTTTGAGCATCGACTAAATTTTGTGAAACTTTTTTCCTAGAAAACTATTCAAAAAAAGGCCTCTCCAACCGATAGGAGAGGCTTTTGATTCTTTCATCTGTGACTTAAGGCTTATTTATTTCTTTTTACGCATCATATCAAAATACGATACGGGCTGATCTACCTTCATTCTAATTCGTTGAAGCGGGTGACGAGCAGCATCCAACTCGTTGCCTTCCTCATCCCAGATCGTTCCGACCGTTTGTTTGAAGAATGTTCCGTTCGGACCGAAAAATTCAATTTCATGACCGGGTTTAAAATGGTTCCGTTGTTGAATAGTTGCGATCCCACTCGCGGCATCGTAGTCCATAACTAGTCCAGCAAAATCATAAGGGACTGCCTTTTCTTCCGGCTCATAAATATGATCCTCATGATCCGGTGTATCGTAGAAAAACCCTGTATTCAGCGGACGATTAGCTGCCTTGTTAATTTCTTCAATCCATTCTGGTTTGAGCACATAATTTTCAGGATCAGCCATATAGGAATCAATCGCTTGACGATAGACATTCACGACCGTTGCCACATAGTGGATAGACTTCATCCGTCCCTCTACTTTAAAACTGTCTACACCTACATCAATCAGATCAGGGACATTTTCAATCATACATAGATCCTTGGAACCCATAGAAAAAGCATTATCACTCTCTTCAAACAATGGAAGCTGGTTAACACCGAGCTGGAACTGTTTCAGTGCATTGCTATCCTGTGCCTCTTCCTCAGATATCCAAACCTCACCTGGGCGGGCATCCTCAAACAGATCGTATTTCCAGCGGCAAGACTGACAACATCCCCCACGATTGGAATCACGGTCTGTAAAGTGATTGGACAACACGCAGCGGCCGGAAAATGAAGAGCACATCGCACCATGGACAAAAGCCTCGATTTCGATGTCCACATGCTTTTTAATTTCTTCGATTTCCTCCAGACTGGTCTCACGTCCAAGTACCACACGCGGTAGTCCTTCGTTTTTCCAAAACTTTACTGCTTGCCAGTTCAGCGTGGACTGCTGTGTGCTCAAATGCACTTCCAATCCAGGAACAGCGCGCAATGCCACGGATACAATAGCCGGATCAGCGACGATAACGGCATGAATTCCTGCCTCGTACAGATTGCGCAAGTACTCCTCGATTCCGGCAATATCTTCATTGTGGGCATAGATATTGGTGGCCACAAGCACTTTAGCACCATACTTGTTCGCAAATTCTACACCTTCGCGCATTTCCTCAAAACTGAAATTATCGGCGTTAGAACGCAGACCATATTTTTGTCCACCAATATATACAGCATCCGCGCCATAGTGAACGGCAAACTTCAGTTTTTCCAGATTTCCGGCAGGAGCTAACAGCTCCGGCTTGTCCAAACGATTCCGTTTACCTATATATTTTCTCGTTTTGGTTATCGTCCCCATGACGTTCCCCCCTCTGTAAATTCATTTTAAAATTAATAAACCTGCTCTTTATAGAAAAATCCGAAGGAAAGTTCCCGTTCAGGATCTTGAAGACGGCGGACTTCATCCAGCCAGCTTTCATCATAAGCGTAAGCATCCGGGTCGGCTGTATAACTATCTATTGCTTTACGATAAGCACGAACAACCGCCTCATTGTAGGCCGTAGGCTTCAATAAGCCCTCGATCTTAAAGCTATGCACGCCCGCCTCCATTAGAATATGCAGGTCCTCCATGATGCAAAAATCATCTGAACTCATAATATGTGTCCCATTTATATCCTCGTAAATAGGGAACTTCTCTTCTTTCCGCTCTGCTTCAATCAGAAACAAGCCGCGTCCTCTACCCAAATCCCCTTCTACATTACGTCCCTGGTGCAGCATATAACTTTGAACAAGCTTACGCTTGGAGTGATAAATATTAGTCATGCCATGTACCTGAACCTGTGCTTCTATGTTCAACTTTGGTATCATTTCGGTAATTTCATCCATACTCAGCTCACGAGCCAAAATGACCCGGGAAGCCCCCTTTTCACCCCAATAGTTGGCGGTTGCGAAGTTGGTAGAGATCATCTCACCGTTCCAGAACAGCTTCAGATGCGGGGCATACTCCTTCACGGCCATAAGCACTGCGGGATCATTAAACTCAATGGCGTCTATGCCGCATCCAGCTAGGGTCTGCACATATTCGGGAATGAGCGGCAATAGCTCGTTCGTCATCAAATTCGTCATAGATACATATACCTGCGCCGCATGCTTGCGTGCTTCTTCTACCACTTCACGGATTTGGTCCGGTGTAAAATGTCCCGGCAGTCGCATTCCAAAGCGGTCATCTCCAATAAGTAATGCAGTAGCTCCAGCCCCCAGCATATGGCGGGCATCCTCCGGAGAGCTGGCAGTTGCCAGTAGTTCGGGTTTGTAAGCCATAGGCTCACCTCCTAATTTGTCTTACGGTTACTTACCTGAATGTTATGCAAATGTTCTTTATACGTTTTGGCAAAGAAATGTTCATGTGTCCCGTCTTTTTTGGTCACATAAAATAAATAATCTGTAGCTTTCGGCTGTAAAGCCGCTATCACTGAGTTCAGACTGGGACTTGCAATCGGCCCTGGTGGAAGTCCCAGATGCAAATACGTATTATAAGGGCTTTCCACAGCCAAATCCTTGTAATACAGCCGTTCTTTTTGCTTGTCCAGCATATATTGAACCGTAGCATCAATTTCCAGCTTCTTACCTTGTTTGAGCCGGTTATAAATGACGCCAGCTACTACAGACCGCTCATCTTCCACAACCACCTCGCGCTCTACCAAAGAAGCAACCGTCAGCAGTTGATGCAGCGTTTCACCCCGCTGTTTCAGCTTGGCATCCAGATCGGAAACAGTCTCCAACCGCTTTTGTGTCTGTTCTAGCATCACCTGTATCATATCTTTGGCCGTGCTGCCCTTTTTCAGCTCATAGGTTTCCGGGAAAAGGTAGCCCTCCAGCGCATAGCGAAGCCCCGCCTGCTTTGGAATGTCCCGCACCATCGCGACGTCAAAAGCGGACGGATCGTTGGCCAGCTGCAAAAATTGCTGCCGGTCTGCCAGTCCTTCCTTTTGCAGCTTATCAGCCATCTGTCTAATCGTAAAACCTTCCGGGATTGTAAAACGAATCATTTCCTCTTTGACAACATCTCCAGCCGATAACTTAGTAATCAACTGATCAAAGGTTGCGCCAGGCTGCGCCTCATATTTTCCGGCCTGAAATGCGCTTCCTTGCTGTTTGAATTTTACATAAGCCTTAAACACGAGCGCATTACGTATAAGTCCCTTTTGCTCCAGCGTATCTGCGATTGCCGATGTTCCTGTTCCCTGCACCACCGTAAAAGCAACGGGTTGTGTTTGGGGCTGAACAGGCTGCATGGCATTCCAAATATAGAGGGCTACCCCTCCTGCTATAATGATAAGCAGTAGCAACAACGTAAACATCCTCGTCCTTCGCTTCACATCCACCCAACTCCTTCACAGCCAAAAAGGGCGGACTGGTCCGCCCTTTCAGGTTTGATCTCATCGCTATCCAGACTTACAGTTCTTCCGGCAACGTACATTCATCGTACAGTTCGGAAATATCTTCCCACTCATCATCATCTTCAATGGTGGTGATAGAGATTTCGCCGTCTGTGGATGAGCTTACATGGTAAAGTTCATGTTCGCCAACAGCAGCCCCGGGTCTACGCAATACGGCGTACCGTTGCTCCCCTACCTTGAACTCTGCTTCCAATTCCATGCGAATCGCATGGCCCTGTTCATCCTGCAACTCTACATCGCCGTCGAACGTTTCCTTCAAATCAGAGGTCCAACTCAGGTCTTCACGTGAATAGCTCGTCATTTCCCGTCTTCCTCTTCCTCTTCCTCTTCTTCTACGAATGTATTAAAGGTCTCTTCGACGATTTCCCATTCGGCATCGTCTTGGATCACAAACAATTTAATATCATCGCCTTCTTCCTCGTAACGGAAGGCGTACACATCGGACTCATCAGCTTCAGGGTCCACTGGCGCAACCATCATGTACTTCGCTTCGGAACCATCTACCTCAAACTTCATAATGACCTCGAACTCTTCCTCGTTGCCCTCGTCATCGGCAATATAAATAATTTCCGGCTCTTCTTCCATACCCACTTGATTTTCAGCCATTACGAAATCCCCCTCACCTTGTACTGTGTGCGTCCAAATAGTTTTGCAAGATCAGGCTTGCGGCCAGTTTATCTACCACCTGCTTGCGTTTTTTTCGGCTGACGTCGGCCTCCAGAAGCGTACGCTCCGCCGAACGCGTCGTCAGCCGTTCATCCCAAAGGTGAACGGGTAAACCCAGTAACTCCTTGAGTCGGTTCGCAAACTCGATGCAAATCTCACCGCGTGGACCCACGGTTCCGTTCATGTTTTTCGGCAAGCCAACAACAACCTCGCCGACCTCATTTTCACGAACCAAATTTGCAATTTTACCGAACTCGCTGTCGTCACCGCGTCGTTCTATGACTTCCAATCCTTGGGCGGTCCAGCCGAAGGCATCACTTACGGCGACCCCAATTCGGCGATCCCCGTAATCCAATCCCATTACTTTCATGCCTGTCTCCTAACGATGCTTAGCAAGATAGAAACGAACCAACTCTTCAATCAACTCATCGCGTTCTTTTTTACGTACCAGGCTTCTAGCATTATTATGCCGTGGCACATAAGCCGGATCACCGGATAGCAAATAGCCGACAATTTGATTGATCGGATTGTATTCTTTTTCTACCAACGCATCATATACGGTCAACAAAATCTCCTGAGCAGAAGCTTCCTTTTCATCTGCCTTGACATTAAATTTGACCGTTTTGTCCATGGAATCCATTGTTGACACCTCGCTTCCACAAAACATGTGTACATGTTTATGCCAGCTTATTCTTTTACATCATACCATAAGCAAAGCCCTACAAGGAAATATCTAAGCCCGTTTTTTCCCAAAAATCTGCAAAAAATATCGAACTTTATCCTTGTGAGGCTGCCGCCACCAGTTCATGCGCACGTTGAAGTGCTTCATCCAGCTTGCTGGCATCCTTACCACCGGCTTGCGCCATGTCAGGTCGTCCGCCACCGCCGCCACCGCATACGGCAGCAATTTCTTTCACGAGCTTGCCTGCATGAAGTCCGGCCTTGGTATGCTCTGCCGGAACTGCTACGACAAAATTAACTTTATCGTCCATTGCAGCGCCGAGCACCAGCACAGCAGCCGGAAGTTTCCCTTTCAGTTCATCAGCAATCGCACGCAACGCGTCCATGCTGGAAGCCTGCACGCGCGCAGCCAGCAGCTGCACCCCGCCTGCTTGCACGACCTGATCGGTCAGCTGGCCTGCCTCAATAACGCTCAGCTTGCTCTGCAGCGATTCATTTTCACGGCTAAGGTCTTTAATTTGTTGCTGCAATGATTCGATACGCTTTGGTACCTCAGACAGCTTGGATTTTACAAGTCCAGCCGATACCTTCAACAGCTCTAATTGACCTTCCATATATTCAAAACCAAAACGTCCGGTCACCGCTTCAATACGACGTACACCTGATCCAATGCCGCTCTCGCTGACAAGCTTGAACAAGCCAATTTGCGAAGTATTGCTGACATGACAGCCACCGCATAGTTCAATGCTGTAATCGCCTACTTTAACGACCCGCACGATATCTCCATATTTTTCACCGAACAGCGCCATTGCTCCGAGAGCCTTGGCTTCATCAATCGGTTTCAGTTCAATATTAACGTCCAGTTGGCTCCAGATGGCACGGTTTACACGCAGTTCAATATCCGCCAGTTCTTCTGGTGTAATGCTTCCAAAATGGGAGAAATCAAAACGCAGACGCCCAGGCTCTACCAAAGAACCCGCCTGATTGACATGGTCACCCAGCACTTCTTTAAGCGCTTTGTGAAGCAAATGCGTAGCCGTATGGTTTTTCTCAATTTCTCCACGTGAAGCTTGATCAACTTCAGCTTTCACCGTATCGCCAACGTTCAGCTCACCAGCTTCTACAACAACCTGATGCACATGCTGACCTTGTGGCGCCTTAAACAATCCTTCGACCTTCGCGGTTACCGTACCTCCACGCAGCAAGCCTTGGTCACTGACTTGTCCTCCGCTTTCGGCATAGAAAGGAGTCACATCCAGCACGACCTGGCAAGACTGCCCTTCACTAACAGTGTCCACCAGTACATCTTCATATACAATCGCCACAATTTTAGACTCAGTTACGAGGTCATTATATCCAACAAATTCACTTTTAACCGCCAGATCGGACAAAGCTCCGCCCTGAATCTTCATGCTGGCGCTGTCCTGATGTGCATCACGGGCGCGTTTGCGTTGTTCCTGCATCGCTTCATCAAAGCCTTCACGGTCTACTTTCAAGCCCTGCTCGTCTGCATAATCCTCTGTGAGATCGAATGGGAACCCGTACGTATCATACAGTTTGAAGGCATCTGCTCCACTAATGACATTGCGACCTTCTGCCTTCGCCTGAGCACTGATATCGGACAAAATTGCCAATCCATCTGTCAGTGTTTCATGGAAGCGTTCCTCTTCCGTTTTGATCACTTTGATGATGAAATCACGCTTGTCCACTACCTCAGGGTAATACACACCCATGACATCCCCAACGGTTTCCACCAGCTCAAACATAAATGGACGGTTCATGCCCAGCATTTTGCCATAGCGCACAGCCCGGCGCAGCAAACGGCGGATCACGTAACCGCGTCCTTCATTAGAAGGCAGCACACCGTCACCAATTGCAAAAGCTACGGTACGAACATGGTCAGCAATAACCTTAAGAGCCACATCACTGTCCACATTTTCGTTATATTTCACTCCTGCCATCGCCGCTGTTTTTTGAATTAGTGGCTGGAAGATATCCGTATCAAAGTTGGAATCCACATTTTGCAGAATGGATGCAAAACGCTCCAATCCAGCCCCTGTATCAATATTTTTGTTTGGAAGCGGCGTATAGCTACCGTCTTTGTTATGGTTGAATTGTGAGAAAACGAGGTTCCACACTTCCAGATAACGCTCATTTTCTCCCCCCGGATACATTTCAGGGTCCGTCATGTCGCTACCGTAGGCTTCGCCACGATCATAAAAGATTTCCGTACAAGGTCCACAAGGGCCTTCACCGATATCCCAGAAGTTATCTTCCAGTTTGATGATACGCTCGGCAGGAAGTCCAACTTTTTCGTTCCACAGCTTGTACGCTTCCTCATCCTCAGGATACACAGTTACAGCCAGACGTTCCGGATCAAAACCAATCCATTTTGGATCCGTCAGAAACTCCCATGCCCATGTAATGACTTCTTCCTTAAAATAGTCACCAATGGAAAAGTTGCCGAGCATTTCGAAAAAAGTATGATGACGGCGCGTTTTACCGACATTCTCAATGTCGTTCGTCCGGATACATTTTTGCGAATTGGCAATACGCGGATTTTCCGGCTTCACACGTCCGTCAAAATAAGGCTTAAGCGGCGCCATACCCGCATTAATCCACAGCAGAGAAGGATCTTTATGTGGAACAAGCGGTGCGCTTGGTTCAATCACATGTCCCTTGCTTTCAAAAAACTCCAGCCATTTGGAGCGGATTTCACTAGCTTTCATATAAGTAGCCTCCTAATTATGGTGTCACTGGTTCCTGGCACTGGCCATAAAAAAACAGAAAAACGCCCCTGAACGGATCAGGGACGATTGTATCGCGGTACCACCCTGGTTAACGCCGTCCCCTCTGTACGAAATGCCCATGCGCAAGCTGCACACCAACATTTGCTTAACGGACGATCGATCGCCTTGTTTTCACTGGTAACGGGAGCATCCCGGCGGGTTCAGCCCGCACTTCGAAATGAGCTTTCCCTACTGGATAAACACATTTAAACATACTCAATTCAGTATATCCGTGTCATTTAGCCGTGTCAACGCGATTTCAGACAAGATACATACGGTGTATGGACAAAATCAGATTGTTTTCCGCTTCACATAATAAGCAAAAAAATGCTGAAGTCCTACCTTTAAAACCGCCATCACGGGAACCGCTAAAATCAAGCCGGTAATTCCCGCAATTTCCCCACCCACTAGCAGAGCGAAAATAATGGCTATCGGATGCAGATGCAACGTTCGTCCCACCACCTGGGGAGAGATGACATTGCTCTCCAACACTTGAATACAGGTGTTAACGACCACGACCAAAAGCATCATTTTTAAGGAGACCGTAGAAGCCATGACTACTGCCGGAGCAGCTCCCAAAAAGGGGCCCAAATACGGAACGATGTTAAAAACCGCAACCACTCCTGCCAGCAACAGCGCATAAGGCATGCCAATGAGCATATAGCCGAGATAAGCCATCACTCCAATAATGACGCATACCAGCAATTGTCCCCTGACATAGTTGCCAAGCGCCTGATCAATTTCCTTAAGTACCGTTACAATCGCCTTGCGACGAGAACGCGGGAGGTAAGACACAATCGTCCGCTCGAACACATCAAAATCCTTCAAAATATAAAAAATGAGGAACGGTACAATAAACACATTGAACAGCATGTTGATCATCCCGCCGATGTTATCCATAAAGGTAGAAATCCCTGTTGCCATCCGATTCTCTAGTTGGAAAAACCATTGATTCATACCCGTTCGCACCCCTTGGGGCAAAATGCCGCTATCCATACTCGTCATTAATCCCTGTGCATGCATGGTCAGCTCAGGCAGATGCTCATTCAGCTCATCCAGTTGTTCAATGAACATCGGAATCAGGTTCATCAGAATCACAACGAGACTGGCTAAAAACACAGCATAGATGAGCAGCACAGCTACGCTTCGAGGCACCTTGCGACCGCCCAGCATACTAACAACGGGATTAAGTACATAGGAGATGATCATCGCTACCGCAAACGGAGCAATGATTGTTTTCAGAAATTCATACAAATGCAAAAACAAAGGTCGCAGCAGCCAGATAAAATATAGAATGACAAGTCCCAGCAGCGTCCATATTCCGTACCGGAACAGTCTACTTTTCGTTAATTGCTCCATTTCGTGCCCCCTTACTGGACTAGCCTCCTTTAAGTATATGCCTGTACCTCCACTTTAATCCTTCCCGCAAGTCTGGATTGCCCTATAGATTACCATTGTAAAAAAATGATGAAAACGAATGAAAACAATTAACAAAGTCATTCCATCTGACGATATAAGTACAAAGCACTACTTTAAGCTTTCACATTTCTGAAACATCGGGGGTCGTTACATGAACTTAAAAATCAAGCTTATTCTCCTTTTTACTTGTATTGTTATCGTTGCAGCTGGGCCATTGTCGATCATTAGCATGACAAGCGTTAAAAATCAGGCCAACCATGATATCCAAGAGCTTATGAACAGCAAAACCTCCGAAACCGTCAATCAGCTCGACGGATGGATAGGTGGTAACGCCAAAATTATTGAAACACTGGCTGCGAGCCTGGAATCCAGCGATATTTCATCAGATGCCAAAGCCGTATCTCTGAAAGCAGCCTTTCAAAACTATAAAGATCAAAATATTTCCAATATTTACGCAGGCTTTGAAGATGGATCCTACTGGGATGGATCTGGCTGGTTTGAAGCAGGTTATGATCCTCGCGTTCGACCGTGGTACAAGGATGCCAAAACCAAGGGAGAAATGTATTACTCGTCCCCGTACATTGATGCAAATAGTACGAATTTCACCATTTCTATTGCAAAGCCTCTCAAAAATTCGAATGGCTCCGTCACTGGTGTGGTCAGCGAGGATATTATGCTCAACGATATGACAAAAATGATTAAAAGCATAGACCTGAACGGATTGGGCTACGCATTTCTGATTGACCAAAATGGAGCCGTGATCGCGCACCCAGACAACAAGCTGGCTGGCAAAAACCTCAAGGACACCCCCGAGTTGGGCTCATCAACCGCGGACCTGCTGAGCGCCGCTTCGGGAAGAACAGACTATAACTACAATGGAAGTGACCGTCAGCTTTATTTTAAAAAGATGCCTAGCACAGGCTGGATTGTAGGGTTGTCTATTTCCAAAGAAATTGCTTTTCAGGAGTATTACTCCACTCGTAATACGTTGATTATTACGGTTGCTATCATCTTGGTCGTCGCTATGCTGCTGGCAATCTGGGCGGCAAACAACTTTATTAAGCCGATTCGCAGACTCCAAGCGAATGTCAAACGTATAGCTGAAGGTGATATGACCGCTCGCGTAGATGTTAAGGGTAAAGATGAAATTGCCAGCCTGGGAACAGATTTTAATATCATGTCTGATAATCTCTCTCACCTGTTGCGCAAGGTATCAGATACGGCGGGCGATGTCAGCTCAGCTTCCCATGATATGCATCAGCACGCTAAGGATACTGGAACCATCGCGTCACAAATCTCCAGTGCAGTTCAGGAGCTTGCCCAAGGAGCGAGCGATCAAGCTGAGGCTGTATATTCCGGCTCTGAGAAGCTGACTCACATGACAGGCTCCATCGACCAGATTGGCGAAAGTGTCAAACGGACCCAAACTGCTGTATTCGAAACAGATTCTGCCGTGCTCGCAGGGTATGAAACAGCAGAACGTCAAGCGAAACTGGCCGCCGAGTCCAGACAAACGACGACTGCGGCAGGAGAAGCCGTAGATTCGCTCGCGCTGAAAACTCAGGATATTGAGCGCCTGGCCGGGGCCATTCACGATATCGCCGCACAAACAAACCTGCTGGCCCTCAATGCATCCATCGAAGCAGCACGGGCCGGGGAACACGGACGAGGTTTTGCCGTCGTCGCGGGAGAAGTGAGAAAGCTGGCTGAGCAAGCGGGCAGTTCCAGTGACAGTATCATGAGGAAGCTGGAAGAAATTAAAATTGCAGGAGTACAAAGCGCAGAGGAAATGAAGAAAGCACTTGCTGTAACAGTAGAACAGGAGCATGCTGCCATTGCGACGAGACAGGCGTTTGAATCCATTCGTGGGGCTTCTCAGCATATGCTTGCCCAAATTGAGGACGTTACCGCCGCCGCAGATCATCTCCGTGTGAATGCTGGACATATTTCCGATGTCATTTCCAGCGTTGTCGCTGTTTCTGAACAAAGTGCAGCATCTACAGAGGAAGTGGCTTCTTCTGTACAAGAACAAGGTCATGCCATGAACAATATTGCCGACCTTTCTGCCAAACTCGATTCTCACGCTGATCTTCTATTGGAAGAGGTCAAACGCTTTAAATTGTAAAACTAACCATCTTCATAAATATGGTATACAAAAGAGGGTGCCCCGAACGGCCATATGGCCGTTCGGGGCACCCTCTTCGTTGTTTTTATCAAGCGTTATCCAACCTACTAAGCCGTATGTAGATCACACCTCTTAGTAAGCAGCCTGTCCACTTTCGGTGTCAAAGCTTAGGAAGAAGCATGAATTTGCGGCAAGTCCTGTTGTGCCATCTCGTCTCCAAAGAATAGGTCGTCCAGCGAACTGAGCGTTCCATCCTCTTCCACTTGGTAGACAGACATTTTTTCACCATTCACCTGAAGTTCGATAAAGCATCCCCAGCAATAAAATTGATGGGAGCCGATTTTGCCGATATCTTTGGAATTACAATTCGGACATCTCAATAAACTCACCCTATCCATTAACAGAATATATGGCTTTTTCCAGACGCTGCTCGCTTAACGGGGGAACCATAACGGCATTTTCCCCGATGGACATATCTTCGGTGCAGGGCAGCCATTTCCGCCCTTCTATAATATCCGATACAAAACCATCGCTGATTTCCAAGCCTATTATGTTATTGCCCATTTCCTGGTCAAAATAAACATCCGAGATGTGCCCGAGCATAAGCCCTTCCTCTGTTAGCACGGATAGATCCTTCAGTTTACCGGGTCCAAGCAAGTACGTATGTTGTATATCATGGGCCTCCGTTTTACGGACAGCCTGCTGATTGCGAATCATGATCGCATCCTCACCGTACGCAACGATGTCATCCCAAGCAACCATTTTCACGTGAGAAGAAAAAAGCCCTTTTCCTTCCAACTCGATCCCTGTGATTCGCCAATCAGCTGTCACCATAAAGTCATGTATTTTGCCAATCTGCTTCCCGTCCTCCACATCGAAAACGGCAAGTCCGATCATATCTTGAAGCTTCATATTATAGGGTACCTCCTCATTCTGCAATCCGAACGAAGGTGCGGTCATTTTCCTACATGCCTGTCAGACCTTGCTTCCGTTCATGCAATGAAATGGAAAACCGCCCCTCCCTTCTTATTAAAATGCGGAGAAATCCCTAGTACCTAGTACGCAGCCGCTTCCATATGGTTTCAATTTTCTTGGCCGTGTATTCCATTTCTTCCGTAGTATTACCCAATCCGAAGCTAAACCGAATCGCTGAATGTAAAACATCTTCAGGAAGATCCATCGCCTGCAATACATGCGATAGCTCTAGAGATCCGGAAGTACAGGCTGATCCGCTTGCTGCTGCGATTCCTTCCATGTCAAGGTTCATCAACATGGTCTCTGTACCAATGGCCGGAAAGCTAACGTTGAGGACATTAGGTAAAGAATGTTCAGGGTCACCGTTAATCACAAAATTTTGGCTACCCAGAGTGTCTTCCAACCCTTTAAGCAATGTCTGGCGAAGAACTGTATCGTGCCCCCCACGCTCCTCAATGGAAGCATTAGCAAGAGTTGCGGCTTTAGCCAGACCCGCAATACCAGCGATGTTTTCTGTTCCGGCACGGCGTTTCTTCTCCTGAAGTCCCCCATGCATTAGCGGCTGAATGCGTGTACCCTGACGGATATATAATGCACCCACCCCTTGTGGTCCGTTAATCTTATGACCCGACACACTCAGTAAGTCAATCGGGAGATTCCGGCAGTCGATGGATATATGACCGAAAGCCTGAACCGCATCTACATGGAATACAATGCCATGTTCTCTCGCAATCTGCCCTACTTCTGAGATCGGCTGAATAACGCCCACCTCATTGTTGGCATACATCATGCTGATCAAAAAAGTGTCCGGTCGAATGGCAGCCTCGATATCCGCAGGGTTCACGCGTCCAAAACCGTTGACCGGGACATAAGTCACCTCATACCCCGCTTTTTCCAGCTCATCACAAGCATGAAGCACTGCGTGATGTTCAACTGCGGTTGTAATCATATGCCCGGAAGTACGGCCGTCTGCCGTAGCCGTCCCAAACAGGGCCAGATTATCGCTTTCTGTCCCTCCGCTTGTAAATATAATTTCTTCAGGCTTGCAGCCCAAAGAGGCCGCAACGGCATCCCGAGCAGCGCTGACGGTGCGCTTGGCATCGCGACCAAAAGCATGAACGCTCGAAGCGTTGCCAAATTGACCGGTCATGATGTCCATCATAGTCTGCGCAACCTGAGGATGCATAGGAGTCGATGCGGCATGATCCAGATAAATTCTGTTCATGTTAATCCACCTCAAATATAGAACATGTAATTGTCCAATTCATCATGTTCTTGGTATGTGATCAAGTCCTTAAGTGTAGTAGAATCCAGCACTTCAGCGATGCTGTCACGAATTCGCAGCCACAGCTGACGTTTTGCCGGATCGTCTTCTTCCGTGAAATCGACCGGAGAAATCGGACCTTCCAGTACACGAATGATGTCTCCCGCTGTTACTCCTGCCGGTTCATTCGCCAAAATATAACCGCCGTAAGCACCACGGATACTTTTTACCAAACCTGCATTACGCAAAGGCGCGATGAGCTGTTCCAGATAATGCTCTGACAGCTGATTTTTTTCGGCAATACTTTTCAAAGAAGTTGGGCCTTCGCCAAACCTGGCTGCAAGTTCCATCATAATGGTCAGGCCGTAACGGCCCTTCGTTGATATTTTCAATTGTGCCACCTCACTTATAGTAACAATTCCGTTAAACACGCGGAATAACTGGTGTTGTAAACCTCTCTATTCCGATCCTAACCCTCAGCTTATGTTAACATATTAGGGCAGGTAAAGGGAAACATTACGGTAACAATCTTAAAAAAAGTTGCTTTCGGGCGATTTGGAACAGATTTAGCCCATTTTATATAGCTTTCTTCCATCGTTCGCCGTGTCGTTGGATCGTCCAAACATCGTATCTTATTATCGTTTATGTTACAATAGGTGGGTTCTACAACAATATTGAAAGAATTGGGTGATGACCATGGCTAAAGCCAATCATGAAACCCGTGTCGTCGTCGGGATGTCCGGTGGCGTCGACTCATCCGTTACCGCGCTGCTGCTGAAGGAGCAGGGCTATGACGTAATCGGCATCTTCATGAAAAACTGGGATGACACGGATGAATTTGGCCGTTGTACGGCTGAGGAGGATGCGGAGGATGTGCGCCGCGTCTGTGAACAGATCGACATTCCTTACTATACCGTCAATTTTGAGAAAGAATACTTCGATAAAGTATTCTCCTATTTTCTTGATGAATATAAAGCTGGACGCACACCCAACCCGGATGTCATGTGTAACCGTGAAATTAAATTCGGCGAGTTTCTAAATAAAGCGCTGGATTTGGGAGCAGATTATGTTGCTACTGGACATTATGCACGGGTTGTGGAAGAAGACGGCCACTTTACCTTGCTGCGAGGTGTGGATAGCAATAAGGACCAGACTTATTTCCTAAATGCATTAAGCCAAACACAGTTGTCCCGAGCCATGTTCCCTATCGGTCATCTGCCGAAACCAGAAGTGCGTAAAATAGCGGAAGCTGCAGGACTGTATACGGCCAAGAAGAAAGACAGCACAGGCGTATGCTTTATCGGCGAGCGTAATTTTAAGGAGTTTCTGAGTGGATATCTGCCTGCAAAAGGTGGAGACATGGTGGATATCGCTACTGGTGAAGTCAAAGGACGCCACGATGGTCTGATGTACTATACACTGGGTCAACGACAAGGCTTGGGCATTGGCGGCTCAGGTTCAGGTGAACCGTGGTTTGTAGCGGATAAGGATCTGGAGAAGAATATTCTATATGTGGTACAAGGTGATCGTCACCACAGCCTGTATTCTACCAGCCTGATTGCAACAGATGTGAACTGGATTGAAGGCGCAGATACTCGTCCGTCCGGCGAATTCCGTTGCACAGCCAAGTTCCGTTATCGCCAACCTGATCAGCAAGTAACTTTACAATGGCTTGCTGATGGAACCGTGCATGTCATATTCGATGTACATCAAAAGGCCATTACGCCTGGACAAGCTGTTGTATTTTATGATGGGGAACGCTGTCTGGGTGGAGGAACCATTGATAAGGTTGAAAAACTTCAGCCTGAAACAGTTTAAATGAATGACCATTTTTCATTGATATAGTAGGAATTAAAAAAAGTCGTCTCTCCAGATTTGGAAGGGGCGACTTTTTTTTATGAAAGATGTTTTTATTTAATGATTGAAAAAGAGTTCATAATCTGCTCTTTATGATGTCTGTCATGCTAAGCAAACATTTCTCGCAAAAAATTTTCCATGGTGTATACACGTCCCTTTTAATCCATTGGTATACTTTCCATTTTAAATAGAAAACGTCATATTTAAATAAGAGCGCTACAATGGACTTCTAACTTATTGCCTATGTAATCCTTTTCGAATTAACTTGAAAGATCATTAATACATAAGGAACTTTTGATAACATCCTCATTTGGGTATATGATGTAGACAAGATCATACTTCAATTGAAAAGGAGCGTGCCTTTATGTCTGATTCATTAGGAATGCTGACACCGGGTAAAAAAGTTTCTTTGAAAGAATGGGACCCTAAGGATACGAAGAATATCAAAAATAAAGAAGAAATCCGACAGGAAACAGATCAATTGAAGGAACGCTTCACGGAATTACAAAGCAAATTATTTACAGAGAAAAAACAATCCGTTTTGTTTGTATTTCAGGGTATGGATTGCAGCGGCAAAGATGGCGTCATCAAACAGGTGTTTTCCAACCTTAACCCTGCGGGGGTGACTGTCCACAGCTTTAAATCACCTACGGCTGAGGAATTAAGTCATGATTTCTTGTGGCGTGCTCATAGCGTTACCCCAGGACGTGGATATATTGCAGCATTTAACCGTTCTTATTATGAGGATGTGCTGATTACACGTGTTCACGGACAGATATCCGATAAGCAGGCCAAACGGAATATTAAGCATATCAAGCATTTTGAACAGTTGTTGCTGGATAATGGTGTAAAGGTGGTTAAAATCTTTTTACATATTTCAAAGCAATTTCAGTTAGAAAAGCTGATCGACCGGATTGAAAAGCCCCACAAAAACTGGAAACTCGATCCAAGTGACTTGCAGGAACGAAAATTTTGGAAGCAATATACCCAGTATTATGAGGATGTATTAGAGCTAAGCGCAACCAAACAAGCTCCTTGGTATGTCGTTCCTTCAGACAACCGTTGGTATAGGGATTATACTGTGCTACGGATTGCCGTCCAAACGCTGGAGGAAATGAAGTTGTCTGATCCTGATCCAAGACCTGAACTTGAATCCCTTTTACCTGAATTGTACAAAGAACGAGATAAAAAATAGCTGTATAGGTACAGCACTAAGCTTCCAAACCTTATCACGGCTGAGAATGCCTTGAGACGGGATTGGAAGCTTTTTATTGCATTTTTACGTGTTATCTCAAAAATGTATAAGCTTAACTGACTCTGTACCCGATAGCCGCAGCTACAACTCCTACCACGACAGAGGACAGTACATACGTAGCCATGCGTCGGTATTCTTTACGCTCCATCAGTTGAAGAGATTCATAGCCGAATGTGGAAAAGGTGGTGTAGCCGCCACAAAAACCTGTTCCTAGCAGCATCCAGAGTGCCGGAGACAAATGGTTTTGCGTAAACTGGCCATAGAGCCAGCCTAACAGCAATGAACCGCTGACGTTAATGATCCACGTCCCCCACGGGAATACGGTACCGAACCTCTTTCCGGCCCACATGCCAAGCCCGTATCTCGCTAGTGTACCCATAATCCCGCCTGCCGCCGCCCACCAGATCATAAGCGTTCCTCCTTGGGAGCAGCCTGCGTCATTTTTGTACCTAGGCGGATACCTGTCCATGTCAAAAACAGCCCTCCGCCTACGCTAAGCAGCAGGTACAACACAGCCGTCAGCATACGATCATGAACCGTGAGGCGTACAGCATCTACTGCAAAAGTGGAAAAGGTGGTAAAGCCCCCTGTAAAGCCTGTTCCGATGGCAAGTCGCAATCGCGGCTTGATCCGCCATGATCGCAAGGTTACCGTAAAGAACCAACCAAGAAACAGGCAGCCGATCCAATTGATTAGCAGCACACCAAGTGGAAAATCCGCACCCGCCGCAGGCAACAGCGATTGCAGGCCATAACGGGTAGAGGTTCCAAGCGCTCCGCCCGCGGCAACGAATAGCACGTCTTTCATCTTTTTATCTCCTTCTTCGCTCTTGCACGATCATGGTGTAACGTGACGATATCGTACACACTCTGTATATGAAGTCACACATATATATCAAGACTGTGAATCCCGCCAGCGCTGGTTTTGCCTGATTTTTGACTCATTCCCCTGCTCAGTAGCCTGATAGAAGGTTTGGTCTGCTATCGAATCGGGCAAATATTGCTGCTTCACATAATGATTCGGATAATTATGTGGATATTGATAGCCAACATGACCGAGCTTTTCCGAGCCTTTATAGTGTGCGTCACGCAAATGGAGTGGCACCTCGGCCGATTTGATATCGTCCATAGCCGACATGGCCCGTGAAATTGCCGTATATACGGCATTCGATTTTGGGCTTTCCACAGCAAACAAAATGGCCTGTGCAATGTTCAGTTTGGCCTCGGGCCAGCCGTTATTGCGATAGGCTTCAAGCGCACTCACCGCTTGCACCATTGCCTGCGGGTTCGCTAGGCCAATGTCCTCACTGCTCGCAGCGATGAGGCGGCGGATAAAGGTCATCGGGTCCATGCCGAGCTTTTCTACGGCGTACAGAAACCAGAACAGCGCGGCGTCGCTGGAGCCGCGAATGCTTTTGTGAAAGGCCGACAGCACGTCATACTGCGTGGATTCATCTGCTTTGACAATCGGGCGACGGATGGATTCCTCTGCGACTTCCAGTGTCACGTGAATCGTGCCGTCTGCCAGCGGAGGCGTCGTGAGCGCCGCCAGTTCCAGCGCGTTCAAAGCGCGGCGGATATCACCGTTCGCCATGGACGCGATGTGAGCCAGTGCAGCTTCATCTACCTGAAGCTGCATGTAGCCGAGCCCTTTGTCCGCATCGCTCAAGGCACGGCGCATAGCAGCCAGCGAATGCTCCTGCGTTAGCGCTTCAAGCTGGAACAACGTAGAACGGCTCATTAAAGCGCCGTTGACGTAGTGAAAGGGATTTTCAGTGGTGGCGCCAATAAACACGATCGTGCCCTTTTCCACCGCAGGCAACAGTGCATCCTGACGCGAGCTGTTAAAACGATGTACCTCGTCGAGAAACAAAATGGTTTTTTTGCCATACATCGATTTATTCGTCTGTGCCCGGTCAATGACTTCTCTTACGTCTTTCACAGATGCTTCTACAGCATTCAGACGTACAAAATCGCCTTGCGTGTGTTGCGAGATGATATGTGCCAGTGTTGTTTTGCCGCACCCCGGCGGTCCGTACAACAAAATAGAAGAGACCTGATCTGCCTCTATAGCTCTTCGCAGCAGCTTACCTGGACCCACAACATGTTCCTGTCCAATATATTCATCCAGCGAAGTCGGACGCAAGCGATCCGCAAGCAACCGATTGCTTGGCGTTGACTCTTGGGAATATGAAAATAAGTCCATTTCATTCACTTCCTTATGGTTTATGAACGAACACTTTCTCTTTTTCTTTGAAAAGATACTATACTATGTTCGCTCATACGGTTGAAAATCATGAAAATTCAAGTCATCTATAATCCTGATACGGTATAAACCGCCTCTTATTCTACCATATCCGTTAACAAGTTGCAGATAGCATGGTCACGGCACGGCTGTAGATCTACAAGTCAGTCGCCTACAAAAAAAAATAAAGAACAGCCTTAGACGAAAGATGAATTTCGTGGCTGTTCTTCGACTGGCATAACTTCATAATTTCCATCACTAAGATAAACAGTACAAAAAGGAATACAACAACTCAGGCGATGCTTTACAACGCTTTTTCTGCTTACTCCGTCTGTGCCTGTACGTAACTAGGAAGTGAGCCATCATGCAATAGCCACAGCTCATGCAGCGCACGGGTACATCCTACATACAGCAGTTTGGCATCCCATGCCCGTTCTCCATAATGCTCATGGTCGGCATCCGCCACAATAACTGCATCGAACTCCAGACCTTTGGATAGGTACACAGGCAGTACCGACAAACCGCCTTCATATTGCTTTTTACCACCGTCAATCAAATTCACATCCAACCCCGCGCTTATGAAAACCTCATGCAGTTCCATAGCCTCTTTTAAGGTGCGTGTCAGCACAGAAACAGTACGATACTCCTTGGAGGACAGCTCTTTTAGAGCGGTGAGCAAACTCTGCTCACGCACGGATGAGTCGTAAGACACGGTGCGCACCGGATCGCCACTACGAAATACCGGAACTGCCGTAATACCGCCGCGAACTCCCTGCTCCAAAATCGTGTTTGCAAATTCTATTATTTCCAAGGTTGATCTGTAGCTCCGCGTAAGTGCAAAATACCCGGTATGTTCCGGCGCAAAAAGAGAACTCATTTCCTCCCACGCATGTACACCACGGTATTCATGGATGCCCTGCGATAAATCGCCCAATATCGTAAAGGAATGCCCTTTCACGAACAAATCCAGCAATGCGATATGAAAAGGTGAAAAATCCTGTGCTTCATCAATGACCACATGGTCAAAACGTTGGGATGATTCTACCTCATGAATCAGCACGTGAAGATACACTAACGCAGTCAGATCTTCTTCACGGATAATCTGTTTTCGCAGATCCGACTGTGTGGTCTTAAAAATAGCATGCGGCAGAGAAGCCTTCATCTCCGCAGCCGTATCTGCGGGTAACCCTTTAGCTGCCTGAAAAAGCTGCTTATAGAGCGTCAGTGCGTCGTATTGTGGCCATTTTTTAGCATATGCCTTTTCCCGTGCTCCTGCCTTTTTCTTGCGTTCCTTGAGCGCTGCCGCCGAAGGCGACTTTTTCAGTTCCATTTCAATCCAGCGGTGCACTCTTGCCAGCACACGCTCCTTCCGCTTCGCGAGCGGATAAGGCTTATATTCCTCATTAAACCAATTCAAAATCTCAGCTTGTGGCAGCACCGCTCCATCCCATGGTGAAAAATCCCCCTCAGGCACGGAGATGGGCTCCAGTCGTTCAACAAAAGCTTGAAGCAACTCCATAAAGTGAACCGAGCCCTTGAATCTTCCCGGAGCCTCATCCATGGATTCCTTTCTCAGACTGCCACTCTCAAACCAATAAGATAATGTTTCGGCAGGATCAGCCAAAGGTAAATCCAAACCCAATAAGTCCAGTGCCCAGTCTGCAAATGTACTTTGCTGAATATTCCCGACCCCCAGCTCTGGAAGTACATCTGAAATATAGTCAAGGAACATATGGTTTGGTGCGAAAATTACCATTTTGTCCGCTGATACCTGATCCTTGTATTGATACAGCAAAAATGCGAGCCGATGCAGCGCTACCGTCGTCTTGCCACTACCCGCTACCCCCTGAATAACGAGGGCTGTATTTTTGGCCGCGCGGATGATCTGATCCTGCTCCGCCTGAATGGTAGATACGATATCCCGTAAACGGTTATCCTTGTTTTCTCCCAAACGATAAACGAGAAACTCATCAGAAACGGCAGGCTCGTCGCTTTCACGATTATATGTATCGGCTACCCGTTCCAGGATTTTTTTCCGAATGACAACATTACGCTTCAGATAGACCAAGCCCTCAATGGTTCCCTCAGGAGCTTCGTAAGACGCGGTTTCTTCACCACCTGTAAACGAATAAAACAAGCTGGCAATCGGTGCACGCCAATCAATCACCAGCGGATACGCTGACGTTTCTTCACGCTCCACTCCAATTTTACCGATATAAAGTGGCTTCCGCTGCCCTCTGCCACGTTCGTCAAAATCCATACGACCAAAATAAGGCTCCTGCGAGCTTTTGGCCAAAGCCTGACGTTTTTCCTCCCGTGCCGATTCTAGCACTTGCTCCGTAAAATCATGCCCGGTGTACACCGGCGTATTGCGAAGCCGTTCCAATCTCCGATCAATTTCCTCCATAGCAAGCGACAGCCTGTGCTGTTCTTCTTGATAGGCACTTTGAAACTCATTCTCCATTTCAGTTACCTCCTAAGAATATCAAGTCTCGATTTCTGCATCGCAACCACTTGCTCCGACACAAAAAAAGGAAAGTAAGCGTAACACATTTAGCCATAAAAATCCAACCTTATTTTCTTCATACGCCTGTTTTCATATAAGAAAGACCTCTAACTAAAACACAAACGAATAGTTTACATAAAAAAAATCCCCCTTACAGCAGCAGGTTTTACAAATGAACCTGTCTGGTGTAAAGAGAACCTTTCACTTTAGGGAAGACAGCCCTTTTATATTAAAATGGGTCGCTATGAACCGCATTGCCGTTATATTGCAATGGCGTTAGATATAAGTTTTCCAACATGATTGTGACTGCCAGTAAATCAGCGGAGCCACCAGGACTAACATTTTGCTGCACAAAATCATCGTTCATCTGATGAATCATGGCTACACCTCTTTCAGACAAGATACCGCCCGCCTCTAGCACCTGCTTGGCATATTGCTGGACATAGGCTAGCATCTCCCGGTCGTGTCTGCCAACAATATTCGTATCTTCGTTGACAACCATCAGTTGTAAGAGTGTTTGAACACAGATATCATTCACATGGTAACGTTGTGATGACTTCAACTCACGATAGACGGGCAGAGCATACGCTCGCACGGTAGGAAAGCCTGCTTCCACCTCGCCACGTATGCCCATCATCCCCCACTCCTTATACAACCGTTCGCCGACCGTTAAGCCTGTTGATTTTTTTAGGGATGCAAGCTCTCTTGCACATAAACCTTTGGTCATCTGAGCAATGGTCTCACAAATGACTTGTTCATCCAGCCTGCTAGCAGTTGCTCGTGTCGTACAACAATACGCGGCGGCGGCACAAATAATGCCTAGCGAAAAAATAAGACCTTTATGTGTGTTTACCCCATCGGTTGCGGCAAACATAGCCCGTTCCGCTTCCTGTCCCAAGGGGCGCAGGTTCTCAAATAGTATACGGAGATCCTGTCCATGAAAGGAACCTCCCGCCTTAGCACATCTTTCAAAATAGCCGGAAAGTGAGGCCGCACTAGACATAAACGTAAAGAAGTCCATATCCTTGTGGGCACCACAATCCAATCGGTCTACCAGTCCCGGTTTTGGGCTGGCGGAGACCTCTGTTAGCAGCGCAAGGACAGCCTGTTGAGCAAGGCTTTCACTTAATAGGCTTGTTGGCATCATAGTTGCTCCTCGCCGATCATACTCGTTTGACCACTTGACGATTTCGCGTATAACTGTCCACCAGCGCTTTGATAGCTTCCAGTAATTCAGGAAGTGCGTGCGCTCTACTCCGTCCACATATATGCGCAGCTTGCTCGCACATGAGGCATTTTCGCTTGTCCAGGCCAAGCTCATCTCTGGAGATTGCCCTTCCATTGGGTCCAATCACATCCAGATCCAGTAATCTTCCTAGTGGATGTTCATCTTCAATCGCAATGGCCCACTTTTTCAATATTTGTGTGTCTGCCTGAACGGCAATATATGCTTCTGGACCTGTCGGCAGATGATACGCTTCACGGTGCAGCGGTGTCATTTGGTTCACTGCCAGTTGACACATCAAAATACGATAGCCTTCATGAAAAGCGTATTTACTAGTTGGAGAGGACTTCTGTGGTCCTGGGATATTGATCGTCATGCTGAGCAAAGGTACCGCGTACCTACTGATCAGCTGTCTTTGTCTGTTCGCCCGGTTTTCGCGTGCCTGTAGCATTTCCTCAAGGGTAACCTCATACGAATACATGTTATGACATCCTTCTAATACGCCTGATGATTTCTCCAGCTTCCCCTGACAATAAAAACCGATAGGTTGTGTCCGGTACAAGCTGCTTCACTTTTTCCATGTGACCCAGACGAATATAATTACGAACTGCAGAGGCGCTAATGTCCTCCCCTTCCCATAGCAGTCGCGGTATTTCCTCTACGTCGATTCCAGCGGAAGGCAGTAATTTTTTCATGATCGTGTTGTACCTTCGGGTCAAGACACAGTTTGTCTCCTGACCAATATACCGTTTTTGAATATTTAGCAATGGAGCTATATATTGGATAAAAATTTTTAGATCAAGTGATATATGCGTGCTTGCCGCCTCTTCATCATTTTTAAAGAAGTAAGAAGGAAACGTTGCGCCCGAGATGATATAGTCTTTGCCTTTGTGCAGGACCACATTGTCCAAATGCCTTACGCCTTCTTCAACTAGTCTGTATCTAGCAGCTGATGGAAAAATGGATCGATCCTCCCAGACTACAAACAGATGTACCTTTTCCCAAACCGCTGCTGCATACTCGATTAAGTGCAAATGTCCCAGTGTGAATGGATTACAGTTCATGACAATCGCAGCCGAAGGCACGAGATCGCCCGATTCCTGCAAAAGATCTTGCTGATACTGCCTGACACCATCCCAACGGTTTTCCAACAGGACAGCCTTGAAGGATTCCTCCATGATTGGATAAAAGCCGAGATCCTTGAAAATTTGTTTATTTAGTGGCTTTGTATAAATAAACAGGTGATCCCTTCCCCGCCTATATTCTTCATTTACTAAATGGCTAACAATTTGTGCCGATAGCCCCTGATTTTTATAAGCTTCATCCACAGCAATACACTTCAGTACACTGCCTGAAAAGGAACCCGTAGCGGCAATGTCGCCGCCATCTACAATTTCCATCGTATATTCAATTGGATGGTCTATTCTAAGACCTTGGCGCTTAAGGAAATCGCGAAGCTTTCTTTGAGCGTCTTCAGAGGCAGGATTTATAATCTCTTCACGCAAATGTTCCATCCACATAGCCATCATGATCACCGTTTTTCTCGATGGTTTTATTTTCTTACGACACCGCTTTGTTCTGCGACGATTTTTACTGCTTTACTAACCGCAGCACTTACTCTTTTGTCAATCGCATCTGGAACGATATAGGTATCGTCAAGTTCCTCATCTGTTACCAGAGCTGCGATGCTGCTGGCTGCCGCTAATTTCATTTCCAGCGTGATGTCCGTAGCTTTGGCATCAAACGCGCCTCTGAAAATACCGGGGAATGCCAGCAGGTTATTGATTTGGTTGTGAAAATCCGATCTGCCGGTCGCAACAATTCGTGCTCCGCCTTTGTATGCTTCCTCCGGCAAAATTTCTGGAATCGGATTGGCAAGGGCAAAAATGATGCTTTCATTGCTCATGTTTTGCACCATTTCTTTGGTCATCACATCTGCAACCGATAAACCAATAAAGATGTCCTTGTCCTTGATGACTTCTGCAAGGCTGCCTGTTTCTTTATCACGATTCGTCAGCTTGGCAATTTGCTGCTGAGGCTCATTGAGAGAGGTGTCTCCTTCGACCAGGGCACCATTCATATCGCAGAGAACCATATGCTCCGCTCCTGCAGCAAGCAATAGCTTGGCGGTGGCAATCCCCGAAGCTCCTGCTCCATTGATGAGAATTCGCACATCCTCCACTTTTTTGCCCACAAGTTTCAAGGCATTCAATAACCCTGCAAGCACAGCAACTGCCGTTCCATGCTGATCATCATGATAAACCGGAATGTTCAGTTTTTCTTTTAATTTGTCTTCAATATAAAAGCATTCTGGAGCCTTGATGTCTTCAAGATGAATGCCTCCAAAACCTGGTGCGATCACTTCAACCGTGCGCACAAACTCGTCTGGATCAGTGGTGTCGATACAAATAGGGAACGCATTCACCCCACCAAATTCTTTGAGCAACAAGGCCTTGCCCTCTATGACAGGCAGCCCTGCCTCAGGACCAATATCCCCCAGGCCCAGCACTGCTGTCCCATTCGTCAAAATCGCCACGCTGCTCCCTTTAATCGTGTATTCATAGGCTTTGCTCTTATCTTTGGCGATTTCCTTGCATGGTTCGGCAACGCCAGGTGTATAGGCTATCGCTAAGTCCTGTTTACTTACAACCGGTACTGTCCCTGTAATCTCCAGTTTACCGTTTCTGACGCGGTGTGCCTGTAAGGCGGCTTCTTTTATATTCATAAGTTTGTTCGTACTGAGCAGCTGCTCAATACTTCCTCCCCTTGGTTTATAATTTTAGCGTCCTTGTTTCACTTGACGAATGACATCAATTACAGAACCATCACGATATTTAACAACACCTACAATTTTATCTTCCCATTGTATCGGCTCCGGTTTGCCGACAATCCGTGTTGCCTTCTCTTGCATCTCTTCGATCGTGAAGACAGGGAGCTTGGCTGCTTTTAAGTTAGCCAGGAGGTCTTGGCGGATAGGGTTCACAGCGATGCCCTGATCGGTAACAAGTACGTCAACCGTATGGCCTGGTGTGATAATGGTATTTACACGATCAAGAATAGCAGGCATTCTTCCGCGAATCAGCGGAGCGACGATGATAGATACTGCAGCGCCTGCGGCAGTGTCGCAGTGTCCGCCGGAAGCTCCCCGGATGACCCCATCAGACCCGGTAATTACGTTCACATTAAAATTCAAATCAATCTCCAGCGCACTCAGCACAACAACATCCAGTTGGTGAGCAGCACAGCCTATATTTTCAGGGCTTGCATAATATTCCGCACAAATTTGTTGATGGAATTTATTCTTTCTCAGCGATTCTACAGCACGCAGGTCAAAGCTCTGCACGTCCAAAAGCTTTTCAATCAATCCTTCTTCATGCAGATCAACGATTTGTTGGGTAATACCACCTAGGGCAAAGCCTGCTTTGATATTGGCGGCAAGCATTTTTTCCCGCAGAAATCTGGTTGTTGCAAGCGAAGCCCCCCCGGAGCCAGTTTGCAATGAGAATCCATCCATGAAATATCCTGATGCTTCAATCACATCTGCCGCGTTTTTAGCAATTAACAGTTCCTTCGGATTCTTGGTGTAACGGGTAGCCCCTGAGACAATACCCTTCTGATCACCGATGCGATCCACGACGACCACATAATCCACCAGAGTTTCAGGAATGGCGAATGGAGTGTTCGGATAGGGGACCAAATGGTCAGTAATCATCACCACGTTGCGCGCATACTGTGCATCTACCATGGCATATCCCAAGGAGCCGCATGCCGATGGAGCTTCGTTTATGCTGCAAGTTCCGTTTGCATTGCCGTATGCATCGCAAGAAGGAGCGCCCAAAAAGGCGACGTCAATCGGGCATTCCCCTGATGCAATTGCTCTTGCGCGACCACCGTGAGAGTTAATCGTCACCGGAATGTCAAACCATCCGTAGGAATATGCCTGAGCCAGCTCGCCTCTCAGGCCACTGGTCTCGATTCTGCGAATGACACCGTTTCGCACGTGCTCTATCAATGGGGCATGGATATCTGTCAAGGAGCTGGCTGCCAGGACAAGATCACGAATCCCCATTTTGGCGATTTTATCCATGACCATATTCACAATAAAATCCCCATTGCGAAAATGGTGGTGGAAGGAGATCGTCATCCCACTACGCAAGCCAGTAGCTTCAATGGCCTTCTCTATCGAATCAATGATTTTATTTTTGGCAGGATTTTGCTGGCTGTCTTTTAACCGCTCTATATTTTTAAATTGCCCGTAAGTCGATTTGCGATCAAAGGGAGTTACCGCATCAAGCCCCTCAATAGCTAGAGGAATTTCTCTCCCAGCACCGTTTAGCATAACATTCACCTTACTCTACGTTTATTTTTGCCGCTTCCGCCAGGTCAAGTACTCTGCGTGCACGTTCTACAATCGGACGGTCAATCATTTTACCGTCGAGACTGATCACACCTGAGCCATTTGCCTCCGCTTCGAGGCTGGCCTCAATGATCCGCTTTGATTTTTGGATCTCTGGTTCTGTCGGCGTATAGATGCGGTTTACAATCTCGATCTGACGTGGGTTAATAATGGATTTGCCGTCAAAGCCCAGCTGTTTGATCAGCTTGACCTCGTTAGCAAAGCCCTCCTCATTATTTACATCTGAGTAGACTGTATCGACAGCAGCAATGCCAGCAGCTCTTGCCGCAAATAATATAAGGCTTCGTGCTGTCAATAGCTCAATGCCTTCTGGCGAGCGCGTTGTCTTCAAGTCTGTAACGAAATCCTCCGCTCCAATGGCGATGCCGATCAGCCGCTTGCTGGCAACCGCAATTTGCGCTGCATTCAATGCGCCCTTACCACTCTCAACCGCTGCAAAAAGCTTGATCGTCCCAAGCTCCATGCCGATCTTTTGTTCAATTTCGGTAATCAATTCATCCGCCTCCATCACGTCATCGGCGGTCTCTGTTTTCGGTAATCGAATGGCAGTTGGCTTCGCTCGTACAATCGCTTCAAAATCGTCTCTGCCATATGGCGTATTGAGCGGGTTGACCCTGACCAGCACCTCGGTGCCTCCGAAATCAAAGGTTTTCAAAGCCTGGTAAACCAGCAAACGTGCTGCATCTTTTTCGTATAGGGAAACGGAATCCTCAAGGTCGATCATAATCGAATCTGCCCCATAGATATGGGCGTCGCGGATCATCCCTGGGTTATTCCCTGATACATACAACATGGTCCTTCTCAGTTTCTGCATCTATTCCGCCTCCCATGGTCGGCAGCCACCCTCGACCACTCTGTTTACGGCTGTCATGACTCTAGCCTTAATAGCACAATCCAGTGCCCCTTTATCATTCGCTTGGACATATGCATGTTCAATGCCCATTTCTTGTAATGTTTCGAGAATCACTTTGCGAATCTGGTTCCCAAACTGGTTCTCTACCGTACTTTTCAACTCGATTTCAATCCCCTTCGTGCCGTTCGGCTCGATGGAAATCATAATATCGCTTGATTCCAGTGTGCCGGCCACGCCTACTTGCTGAATAATCAATGTCTACACCTCTTTTTCCAATTGGATGGTAGATACTCTCCATCTTCAGGATTGCAGAACCTTATAAATCATTTGTGCCATATCTGAACCTGCTGCAGGCTTACACATATATTCATCAATGATCAATCTCTCCTTGTATGCCACCACATGATCCTCGACATAACCGGTAATCAGGATGATTTTCATACTTGGATTGATTACCTTGATACGTTCAGCCAATTCCGTACCCGTCAGATAAGGCATAGCCTGATCCGTAATGACCAGATCGTAATGGTTTGGAGACTTTTCAAACCGCTGTAATGCTTCCATGCTGTCTGCTTCTGTCTCAACCTGGAAACCATACAATTCCAGTCCTTTTCTCATCGCTTTCAACACACGCTGTTTATCATCGACCAGAAGGATGCGCTTTTGTTCAGTAAACACAGGGCTCTTATCGATCTCTGTATCTTTGGCTACAAACTCCGTTTTCGGCAGATATACCGTAAAGGTACTACCCTTGCCCAGCTCTGAATCCACGGCAATAAATCCTTGATGTTTTTCGAGAATGCTTTGAACGATATACAATCCAAGCCCCGTACCCTCTCCTGCCGGTTTGGTTGTGAAAAAAGGATCAAAGATTTTCTGCAAGGTTTCGTCACTCATCCCTCTGCCCGTATCGGAAACAGATAAAGTAACGTAATCGCTGACTTCCAGAACGCTCTCCCGGATTTTTTTCACTTCTTTCAGGGGCATGGTATCCAATATAATTTTTAGTTCGCCCCCGGTTGTTTTCATAGCTTGATAGGAATTGTTGCACAGGTTCATAATGATTTGGTGAATCTGTACTTTATTTGCAAAGATAACGGCTGACTCTACCTGTTTTTTGAACACAGCTTTCACGCTGGGCGAGAGAAAGGATTTTATGAGTCCCAGTGCTTCTTCGACCTGCTCTTCTACTTTGACCGGAGCGTTTTTCTTGACCTTCCCACTCTCCAGCCTGCTCAATAGCAGGATTTCCTCGATTATTAATCTTGCTTTCTCGGAAGCATCATAAATCTCACTGACGTAATCATAAATTTCTTCAGTAGGTTCTATACTGCTGAGCATAATTTCTGCATAACCTTTGATAGGAGTCAAAAAATTATTGAAATCATGAGCAATTTCCCCTGATAGCGTACCGATCAACTGCAGCTTTTGCGAGTGCTGCAATTGAAGGTCCTTTTTTCTCAACAGCTCGTTTTTGTTATTCAGTTCCCGCAAATATCTTGTCTCGTATTCCAGAGCCTCTTTATTTTTCTTCGTCTTCATGATGATATAAACGGCACAAGCCAACGTCAGGACGATCATTGAAAAAATCTCAATGGTTTTAGTTCGGTTTTTGGCAATCGGTTCTCTCACATCTTCGTAGTTCATGGCCGCGGCAACCACCCAAAACGAGTCACCGAGATGAACACGGGAAAAGGCCTCAATCTTTTTCGTCTTGGTATAGCATTCGTCCCCCCACCAATACGAATGGTAGAGAGCTGAGCCTTGTTCCTGGGTAAGCTGCATTTTGAACAATTTTTCCAGATCGCCGTAATCAAGCCCCGGGTGTTTGGCCTTCATCGCTGATAGCGATAACCCAATATTTTCTTCGCTTGGGTGCATGAGATAGTGGCCTTGCTGATCCTTGACATGGATATAACCCTTGGTCCCAACGCGAATCGGCTTCAACAGCTTCTCATACACAGCGTTTAGATTTACCACACTGATCAGCGCACCTTGAAATTTCCCATCAAGATAAACAGGCTGAAACAGATGCACAATATAATTGCCTTGCCTCTCCAGCTTGGCCCTTGCGATGAACGTTTTTTTTTCTCGCAGCATCCTTTGAATATCATCCTTGATAAATTCATAGGCTTTAATCGCATCTGTACGATTGCGCTTCGGAAAAGTGTGTACTACTCTTCCTTCCAGGTTCACCTGGCTAATCTGATAGATGCTATCTTTTTTGGCGGTATAATAAGCAGATAGGTTTTCGTCAATCACAGTCTCATTCTTATTGGATATGGCGAGCGACATCTGCTGATTTCCTGCCAATATTTGCAGGGAGTGCATTTGTTCGTCGAAAAAGGACTCAATAGACGTGCTGTTTAACTTGGCAATCGTCAGCAATTGCTGCTGCTGTT
Source organism: Paenibacillus sp. FSL H8-0168 (assembly GCF_038592955.1). Classification (NCBI taxonomy): domain Bacteria; kingdom Bacillati; phylum Bacillota; class Bacilli; order Caryophanales; family Paenibacillaceae; genus Paenibacillus; species Paenibacillus sp. FSL H8-0168. Next base: position 4,344,008 of record NZ_CP151948.1, read on the forward strand.
GTTCAATTACGGTACGTTCTCCGTCCATATACGAGCCATAGGCCATCCATAGCAGAACTAGAAAAGAAATCGGAAGCACTAGCATAGTGAGAAATGAAAAATGGCTTCGATAATGAAACAGTATCTCTCGTGAAAATCTCATCCTGCTTTACCTTCTCCATCGAGCTAGTAGCCCATCAGTCCCTAGCCCTAGTGCTAGGGCCAGTTCGCTTCCGAGTATATCAGTTATTCACGTTCGTCTACTAAATGGTGTCTCAAGACAACTTCATTGTAATAACAAGATCTTAAAGTACTCTGTAAAATTATTAATTTTTTTTAAGATTTCACCATCTTAGTGTGTAAGGTATCGCAGCAGGAAAATAGCAAGTGTTACCGTTGCTGCTCCCCCGAGACGGGTGGATACCTGGGCAAATGGCATGAGCACCATTCTATCAGCTGCAGAAAGAATCGCAACATCTCCTGTTCCACCTTGGCTGCATCGAGTAGAAGTTATAATTGCGGCTTCAACCGGGTACATTTTCATCCACTTACCAGCAAAATATCCACTCACAACCACAGCTAATACAGTTACTAAAATGGTGATGAAATAAGCAGGGCTAATTACAGAAATCAGTGCCTCCCATGGTGTTTTGGCAACACCTACGGCAAGCAGAAGCGGGTACGTTACAGCGATAACAAAGAAACGTTGCATTTGTTGCGCTCCATCTTCAAGGAATTTTGGCAACCAGCCAAAATATTTTGCCAAAAATGCCGCAAAAAGCATTACGATCGGACCAGGTAGACCAACAAACTCAGCGGCTAAGGTACCTAACATGAAGAACCCGAAAGCTAAAATTGCTCCAGCAGCCATTTGGTAAAGATCAAGCGGTTTTTTGTTTTTATCCTCTGCAAGTTCCAAAACATCGCTATCCCCTGTTTTGAGTAGCGTGCCGTTACCAGTAAGCTCCGGTCTTCTATCTCCCAGTTGTTTCAACAAGCCGGACAAAATAATAGCACACAAGCTACCCAGCATGACCGCAGGAATAACCATAGCAAATTGCTCACCTTGAGTCGAACCTAAAATTTGGCTGTAGCCGATAGAGAGTGGAATTGCACCTTCACCAACGCCTCCAGCCATGATAGGAACAAGAATGTAAAACAAGGTATCATACGCTGGGATTCCCAAAGCCACACCTGTAAGCAATCCGACGCCTGTTCCGACAATAGATCCGACCGCCAAAGGGACTGCCAATCTAACGACCGCTTTGATCATGAGTTCCCGGTTCATGCCAAGGATACTGCCAGCGATAACAATTGCGATGTACACATACAGAAAATTGGTATTATCCATAAAAACAGTAACAGAATCAATGGCTGACTGCGGAAGAAGATGAGCATACACCATGTAAGAAGGAACAAACGTTGCCATAATTGCAGCGCCGCCGATATCCTTTAGAATAGGGATGCGCTTTCCGATTTCCGCCAGAATAAAGCCATATAAGACCATGACAGATACAGCCCCAGGCATATCACTAGCGAGCTTTCCGGTGTTCATCAGCATGTAGACAACAGCCATAAACGGGATGTAAAGGCCTACAGGAATGACCCCTCCAATCTTGTAATTCAACACCTTTTTCCATTTGGACTCTGTTCGTGGCTGTAGCTTAAGTTCTGCGGCTTCTTGTAGATTATTAGTGACCACTTCATCGCCTCCTAGATAATCAATCTGCTTATATCCTCGAATCAATCGCTCGCCCGGGTTTTCACAAGATTTTCAGTAACGCTCTCGCTCATTGGATGATTCGAGATAACTAAATTGTAAAAAGTAAATCTTAAAGTATTCTGAGTAATCCTTAAATGTTTTTAAGAACCCTGTGACAAAAATATGTCAGCGCTTTCAAAGTAAAAAGTCATTATTTGTGTGAGGGTGATGCCACGCTCCAAAGTTATGTATTTCCTTTTATCCTAAAATAGGGATGGTGTTAAAAATCATCACCCATAAAAAAAAGCCCCCCGAACCATCGGCGTGCCTTCAAGAGAGCGTATACAATTAGACAGAAGTATGTAATTAATCTATCTTTCAACGGAAAAACGATATCCGATTCCCCAAACGGTTTTGATATATTTCGGATTCGTAGGATTTTCCTCAATTTTGGTGCGCAGGTGCCTGATATAAACCATAATCGTATTATTATCGACAACCGTATCTTTCCAGATGTTTTGATATAGCTGTTCTTTCGAGAAAACCTGATTGGGGTGTTCCATAAAAAATTTCATGAGTTGTATTTCTTTTGATGACAACGCAATTTCCTGATTATTTTTTTGAAACGTAAAGGTATGATGATTGAATAGAAAAGGTCCCAACGCAATGCGCGGAGCTTGTTGTTTTGATTCCTGAAGCTGGCGATATCTTTTAATCTGGTTCTTTACCTGAGCACAAAGCACAGGAGGACTAAACGGCTTGGTAATATAGGCATCTGCCCCAAGTCCAAGTCCAATGATCTGATCTGTGTCTTCTTTTTTCCCGCTCAGAAAAATGATTGGCGTATGGATGCCCATATTACGTGATTGACCAAGCACATCATAGCCATCAATATCTTCCATCATAATGTCCAAGAGGACGAGATCGAATGGTCCCTCGCTAATCATCCGCATCGCTTCCGTGCCATTTTCAGCCTGAAGTACTACCATCCCATCGGCTTCAAGAACTGTTTTAATCAATTTTCTAACAGCCCTTTCGTCATCAACGACCAATACTCTCGGTTTGCTCATTCTTCTTGACCCATTCCTTTCTAAAAGTCCTCCTACGAAAACCCTTTATATCAATACAAAAACATATCTTTATTATTTATAACCAACATTTTTCAGATATTTGCTATATAAATGAGTTTATTCTCGCTTCTCAATCTCCACCTTTTAGTCTAGCATCATTTTAACTAATCTTATATGTTGTATGTCATACAAGTTAAAAAAACTAAATCCTTGTCTAATATCTTTGTAAACCCTTTTCATTAATATTTTGGAAAAAGATAATTTTATCTCACTTGTTGTTGTGAATGGAACATCTGCTATCTACCCAAGTATGAACCTTGGAGACATCAATGAAGCGGGAGGTTTGAAATCCGAAGAAGCGAAGCGTTCGCCTTTACCTCTAAATCCCCCTTGTTCTCATTACAATCAGAGGAATTCAGAGGCAACAGCGATCGGAGGATCATATCACTCGCGCGTAGCAGTCTCTAAAGCTCCACTTTTTCTCCCATCTCCACAAACTGCTTTTGAGCCAGCTCACGGTACACCTGATGGGACTCTAATAACTCAGTATGAGTTCCTGCACCGGTCACCTTGCCCTTGTCCAACACGATAATCTGATCGGAGTGAACCACTGTAGACAAACGATGAGCAATGACAATTGTCGTGCGTCCTTCCATCAAGTTCGCTAGGGCCTTCTGTACCTCATGCTCAGATGAGCTGTCCAAACTAGATGTAGCCTCATCCAGCATGAGAATGTCAGGGCTACGAAGAAGCGCACGTGCAATAGCGATCCGTTGACGCTGTCCTCCGGACAGCTTCATTCCCCGTTCTCCCACCTCAGTATTGTAGCCTTGAGGTAGATCCATAATAAATGTATCCGCATACGCCATCGTGGCTGCTCGTCTCACTTCTTCCAAGTCAGCTTCGCGCCCCAAGCCATATGTAATGTTATCTCTGACCGTTCCAGTCATCATTGAGCTTTCCTGCGATACATAACCAATTTTGGAGCGCCAGGAGGAAAGTGTATATGACGATATCGGTTCGTCTCCATAACGAATTTCACCTGTATCTGGCACATAAAAGCGTTCCAACAATGAAAACAAGGTGGACTTCCCACTTCCGCTCGGCCCCACGAATGCTGTCGTCCGGTTAGCCGGAATGACCAAGTTCGCATTATGAAGGACCTCTTCCCCTTCGGTATAAGAAAAGGCAACATCACGAAGTATGATATCTCTGCTCTCTTTTGCCGCTTCCTGCTTCAACTCGAGCGGTTCCTCTTCATGATCTAAAATCGTCTGAATCCGTTCAGTAGCCCCAACCACCTTTTGCAGACGTGAATACAGGGTCGTGAATTGTGCCATCGGTGTGATCACCTGAAACAGCAGCAAAATAAAAGCCACCAAATCCCCAGCGGTCAGCACACCCGATGCGACACGAACACCACCAACACCCAATATAATGACCAGCACTGCAGTCAGCAAGAAGGTAGAAATGGGACCTACAAGGGCCAGGATACGTGACTCTTGCAAACCGAAGCGGAACATCCGGTAAATACGATCCTCACCGGCCTGAGCCTCTCTGCTTTCGGTTCCGTAGGCCTTCACCAGTCTGATTTCGCCGATAACCTGACTCAACACTGAGGTCAGATCTGCCATCTCATCCTGCTGTTTTTTGGAGATGCGGTACATTTTTCTGCCTACCGGAAATAAAATCAGGGCTGTTAGCGGAACAATGGCCATAATAATGAGCGTCATCACCCAATCAAGATAAAATAACAATGCAATACCACCAATAATTGCGATCACATTAGAAATCAGATTGACTAGATACTCCGTAATTAAGTTCATAATCAGGCTTGTGTCATTGGTGACGCGACTCATCGTATCTCCTGACCGATTCCGATCAAAGTAAGGGATAGGTAGAGATAAGATTTTATGCCATAAACGTTTGCGCAAATTAGCCACAATCTTATGCCCGGCATAGTTCAACATATAGATAGAAACCGCCGAAGCCACCGCTTGAAGCACAAAAGCGCCAAGCAGACCAACAATGACCATACGGTTTAGTGAAGAAAAGGTCAAGCCATCAATCAACCCTTTGGTCATCATGGGTACGATTAAACCAGCAATGGTCTGAATCAGCGTCAGAACCAGGGCGATGATCAGAATAGCCTTGGGCGGATGCGCACTCGCAATCAATTTGATAAACCGCCCCATGCCAGCCTTATCCGGTCTTTTACCCGGTTTTTCCTTCATCTGGTCCTCCTGCTCATCTTGGTGTGTATGATGTTCTTTTTCCATATACCATCAACCTCGCTTCCTGTCTGACCATTCTTGTTCAAACAACAACACCCGCGCTCTGCGCGGGTATGAACAGTACAATCTATCTTCGAGTTTACTACACCAGAGAATGAAGCACAAAGTTAGCCACAAACAGTACAGAAATGATATATAATGCAACAGGCACTTCCTTGCCCCGTCCTGCTGCCAGCTTGGCTACGGGGTATGCAATAAAACCAAATGCCATCCCGTCTACAATACTGTAAGTAAAGGGCATCATCACCATGATTAGAAATGCAGGAAACGCTTCAGTAAAATCACCGAAATCCATCTCTCGCACATTTTGCACCATTAGACCCCCAATGATGATCAACACGGGCGCAATGGCACTGTCAGGAATATAAGCCAACAGAGGAATAAAGAAAAACGTCGCTCCGAATAAAATAGCAGTTACCAGCGGTGTCATTCCCGAGCGTCCCCCCGCTGCAATGCCAGCCGTCGATTCCGCAGCGGCTACTGCCGGACTGCTACCCAAAATACCGGCAAAGATATTGGTTACAGCCAACACACGCAAGCTGTTTTTAAATAAATCCGGTCTTCCAATCATGTTGGTTTGTGCAGTAATCATACCAATATTCTCGAATAGCACAATGAGTAGGAGCAAAAAGATAGCGATCCAGAAAGCTACCGAGACAATGCCTGAAAAGGAAAGCTCTCCAAACAATTGCCCATACTGTCGTACCGTTTCAGAGGTTCGTACCGTGCTTGTAGGCTCTACAGCTCCCAGTATATAAGCAAGTCCAGTTCCCGCCAAAATGCTAATTAGTAAACCTCCCTGAACGTTACGCACAAACAATATAATAGCGAGCAGCAACGTTACACAAGCCGTAATTACCTTGGGATCATTAAAATGGCCAATAGCCACAAAAGTCGTCTGATGAGCAATCACGATGCCGCTTTTTTGCAATCCGATAAAGGTTAAAAACAATCCAATGCCCACCGTAATTCCGTGCTGCAAATTATGGGGAATCGCTTGGCTAATCAGCTTGTACAATGATGTAAAAGCCACAATGGCGAATAAAATCCCTGTGACGGCAACCACCATCAGCGCTTCCTGCCAGCTCAGCTTCATAGAATGTACGAGCGTATATGTGAAAAAAGCATTAATTCCCATCCCGGGTACAACGACCATTGGAGATTTCCCACCAAAAGCCATAAGCAGGCAGCCGATCATCGATGTCAGCAGCGTCCCGAGCATTGCCCCTTGGAGGGGAATCCCGGCATCTGCCAAAATAGTTGCATTAACCATAACAATGTATACAACGGAAAAATAAGAAATGGCCCCAGCGGCTAATTCCTTTTTCCAATGATGCTCGGGCTTGAAACCGAGACTTCTGGACCATAGTCCATCCTTCATACCAAAACCCTCCAGCAAGTTGTTCAATCTTTTTGCAGTAAGCTGCGCTTTTTCAAAACAAAAAAGAGCTGTAGCAACTGTGACACAAAGGATGTGATGCACAGAACTACAGGTCTTAAAGTGAATACATACTGATGTAAATCTACGAATGCACTGCCATGCTATTTTTGCAACTTACACACCAGCGTGTTCTAACAAATCCTTCACGGCTACACTAACCATGATCAGTCCTGCTACCGGAGGTACAAATGCATTGCTTGCAGGTGGCTGCTTCGCCTTCCGGATTTCAGGTGCGTTTGCAGGTACAATTTTTTTTGTAATTTCTTCACGTGGCTTCATGGGTTCCTCATCGGAGAACACAACTTTGACGCCTTTGGTAATGCCTTCCTTGCGCAACTTGGTGCGGATGACACGGGCAATCGGGTCCATTCTCGTCTGGGAAATATCTGCTACTTGAAACCGACTCGGATCCATTTTATTCGCAGCGCCCATACTGGAGATCATCGGAATCCCACGTTTCAGGCATTCCTTAATCAAATGAATTTTGTATATAATCGTATCCGAAGCATCCAGCACATAATCCAAGTCGTACTTGAACAGCTCCTCATATGTTTCTTCTGTATAAAACATGTTCAGTGCAATCGCTTCACATTCAGGATTAATCAGCTTCACACGCTCTACCATCAGATCAGCCTTTTTTTGACCTACCGTCGTTGTCAACGCATGAATCTGGCGATTAATATTGGTGATATCTACAACATCTTTATCAATCAAAATGATGCGTCCAACACCCGTGCGCGCCAGTGCTTCCACTGCAATCGAACCGACACCGCCAATACCCAGCACGGCCACCGTGCTATTTTTCATAACTTCTAGACCTTCAGTTCCGATGGCCAGTTCCGTTCGTGAAAATTGATGCAACAATATGGTATATCCTCCCTCACTGATTTAAACTCTATGCCTGAACTCCAGCATACAAACCACGAACCCATTATCCATATGAGGGTAACGGGTTCATGGCATTCTATAAGCTATCTCATGCCAATGGATGGCACTTGCTAAGCCAAATGTTCGTCTTAAGCTTTAGGCGCAACAGGCTTCGGAGCAAGACGAATATGAAGCTGATCCAATTGAGCTTGATCCACTTCGGCTGGTGCATCCATAAGCAGGTCTGTCGCGCTGGCTGTTTTCGGGAATGCAATAGTTTCACGCAGATTTGTACGACCTGCAAGCAGCATGACAAGACGGTCAAAACCGAAGGCAATACCACCATGTGGAGGCGTACCATATTCAAATGCATCCAGCAGGTAACCGAATTTATCCTTCACTTCTTCAGGCGGCAGATTGAGCGCTTTGAACATTTTTTCCTGAACTTCACGTTTGAAAATCCGCATCGAGCCACCACCCACTTCGTAGCCGTTCAGCACGATATCATAGGCCTGAGCACGAACTTGACCTGGATCTGTGTCCAAGAGGGCCAGGTCTTCTTCCTTCGGACGAGTGAACGGATGGTGCTCCGCTACATAACGTTTTTGTTCTTCGTCATAGCCGAGAAGCGGGAAGTCTACGACCCAGGCAAATTTGAATTTGTTATCGTCGATGAGCCCCAAATGACGGCCAATTTTCAGACGAAGCGCGCCTAATACATCAGCAACTACTTTTTTATTATCCGCAGAGAACAGCAACAGATCGCCTTCTTCGGCTCCCGTACGCTCTTTCAAGGCTTCGATTTCTTCCGGTGTGAAGAATTTAACGATAGGCCCCTTGAATTCGCCTTCTTTCACTTGAATCCAAGCCAAGCCCTTTGCTCCATAACGCGCTGCAAAAGGACCCAGGTCATCAATGTCCTTACGGCTCCACGTGCCACATCCTTTGGCATTAAGGACTTTAACTTCGCCACCCTTTTCAATTACGGAAGCAAATACTTTCACACCACTGGTTGCCACGATATCATTAACATTTATCAGCTCAAGACCAAAACGCAGGTCAGGCTTGTCAGAACCATACTTGTCCATTGCCTCTGCATGTGTAATCCGTTGGAACGGTGTTTCCAGTTCTACCCCAACTGTTTCTTTGAACAATTTCACCATAAGACGCTCCATCATTGGCAGCAAGTCATCCTGTTGCATAAAGGAGGTCTCAATATCGACCTGCGTAAATTCAGGCTGGCGGTCAGCACGCAAGTCTTCATCACGGAAACAACGTGCAATTTGGTAGTAGCGCTCCAGGCCACCCACCATCAGCAATTGCTTGTACAGTTGTGGCGATTGCGGCAAGGCGAAAAACTCACCCTCATGCACCCGGCTAGGTACCAGATAATCACGTGCGCCCTCTGGGGAGCTTTTCGTCAAAATTGGTGTTTCCACCTCGACGAACTCTTCTCCGTCCAGGAAGTCACGGAATATTTTTGCTGCTTTAGAGCGCAGTTTCAAGGTCTGGTACATTTCCGGACGACGCAGGTCCAAATAACGGTATTTTAAACGCAGAGACTCGTCCACTTCTACACCATTTTCAATGAAGAACGGAGGTGTCTTAGACGCATTCAATACTTCGATTTCAGTGACGCGTACCTCAATTTCACCTGTAGGCAGGTTCGGGTTAATCGTTTCTGCATCACGCTTAACAATAGTACCGGTAACCTCAAGCACGTATTCACTACGGACACGATCCGCAATTTGCAGTGCGTCACCGGAATATGCCGGATTAAACACGATTTGTACAATTCCGCTACGGTCACGAAGGTCTATAAAAAGTACGCCCCCCAAATCACGACGAGTTTGTACCCAACCGTTCAATGTAACTGTTTCTCCGATATGCGCATGAGTCAATGCGCCGCATTGATGACTCCTTTTCATAATACACACTCCTGTTTATGTTTAGTAGTTAATGCTATATGACAGCCAGAGGGAAACTTCCCCTGACTGATGTTACATTATTTTTTATCCTAATTCTTCCACCAGCTGATCCAGCTTAACGGTACGCTGCTCGCCGGTTTCCATGTTTTTCAGTGCAATTTCACCCTGAACCAGCTCATCCTCACCCAGAATCGCAGTATACCTTGCTTTAAAGCGATCGGCTGATTTCATCTGCGCCTTCATTTTACGCCCCAGATAATCTCGTTCTGCGGAAAATCCGGCTTGACGCAACTTGAATAGTTGTTTGGTTACTTCCGTTTCTGCTGCTTCTCCCAACGCTACCATATAGATATCTAACGGCTTGGCTTCGTTCAGTTTGACACCTTGATGCTCCAAGATCAGCTGAATTCGCTCCAGTCCAATGCCAAAACCAATGCCCGGCTGATCCGGTCCTCCCAGATCTCCAACCAATCCGTTGTAGCGGCCGCCTCCACCGATCGTGTCTATGGCACCAATTCCTTCGGCTTTGAATTCGAACGCTGTCAACGTATAATAATCCAGCCCCCGTACCAAGCGAGGGTTAACTGTATATTCCACGCCCATGGCATCCAAATTTTGCTTCACTTTCTCAAAGTGTGTGCGGGATTCCTCGTCCAAGCTATCCAAAATCGAAGGTGCACCTCCAAATTTGTCCTGGTCATCTTTGCTATCCAGCACTCGTAGCGGATTACGCTCAATGCGTGCTTGGCTCTCCTTGGTCAACGTATCCTTAATTGGCATCAAGAAGTCTACCAGATGCTGACGATAAGCTGCCCGGCTGGCTGCATTACCGACGGAGTTAATCTCCACCTGTACTCCTTTCAAGCCCAGTTCACGGCAGAATTGATACCCGAAAGCAATAACTTCTGCATCCAACGCAGGATCGACCGCACCAAATGCTTCAATTCCAAATTGGTGAAACTGGCGCTGACGCCCAGCCTGTGGACGCTCATACCGGAACATCGGGCCGATATAATACAGCTTAGTTACATCCGGCTCCCCGTATAGTTTGTTCTCCACATAGGAGCGGACAACCCCTGCTGTTCCTTCCGGACGCAAAGTCATGCTGCGCTTCCCTTTATCCTCAAAAGTATACATTTCTTTTTCCACCACATCCGTCGTTTCACCCACACCTCGAACGAACAAATTCGTTTGTTCGAACATGGGCGTACGAATCTCTCGGTAATTAAAGCGGCGGCTAATCTCACGGGCTTTTTCCTCGACAACTTGCCATTTTTCTACACTGCCCGGCAGCAAATCCTGTGTTCCCGTCGGTTTTTGAAAGGCCATTAACGTATCCCCCCATCGTTGTATTTCGTATTGTGCACTTTCTTATTGCTCCACTTTCAAATAAAACAAAAAATCCCTCGTCCCTGTTAACATTAACAGGGACGAGGGATTGTCGTTTACAAATCACCCGTGGTACCACCCACATTCCGGAGTTTACCCAGACAACCAGCATAAGAATCACTCATTGCCCGTCAGCATTATACTGACTCCGCTCATACGTATAACGCCCGTAACGCGCAGTACGGCTATTATGCAGGACCATCCACTGTCGGCACAGTTGCAATGTACTTTCAGTAGGGTTTCCTCAATTGTTCGCCGCCTGTTCTCGGGGAGGTCATTCATCCGCTCATCAAGGGAATTTTTACAGCCTGGAAATTCCTCTCTGCGCTTGTGGGTTCGGAGTACTTGGTCCCGTCATCAAATCATTTTTCATTATTTTATGATTTTAATGAACCGCTTCGACAAAGTCAAGACATTCTCCCTATAATCGGACAAATAAGGCTTATAAAAAGAAAAAACCTGCGGAAACGGTCCGCAGGTTCAAAAAGATATATCAAAAGGGGGTCATGCTGTTATTATAAACAACGAATATTAAGGAATGATGTTTCGAATATTACAATTGTATTACAGTCACTCTCTTGTAGCTGAATTTCTCAAGTATCGACAATCTCTTGTGTCGGCTCTCAGCTTTAATCCAACTGCGATACATATCCACGATTGGAACGTAGCTTATAAATGACCTCATCATAATCGGCATCATTCACCTTTGCTGATAATACATACCGTAATTCATCTTGATCACCGTTAATATACACATCTGTCGCACGGAGCAACCCTCCGTCATGATTCGTTGTTCCACCCCGATCTTCATTCAGATCCCTTTGGGCTGAGCCAGAGTTAATCTGGTCTTCCTTCGCATCTGGTAGAATATTCTCGCCATAAGCACCCGCCGCAGGGATTGCCGCACCTGCAGAGCCTCCTGTGCTCACAGAACCTGTATTGTTATAGGGGACCAGCGGAATTAAAACTCTCGTCTCCCGACCGAGCGCATCATCCAAAGCACCTACTTCCAAATGTTCAGTTCTATAAGCTTGAAGCGAGGCTCTGGCACCCTCAGCTTCATCTTCTGTGCGAAAATAAGCCTGAATCTGTTTTGCCATATCAAATCCTCCTCGTTTGGGAATTGTACTGGCATTAATCTAAGGAAATATTCAAATTACAATGCTTTTAATAACTCACGCACAAAGGCAGGCTCATCCTTAGGGGTCCGAGACGTAATAAAGTTACCGTCCACAACCGCCTCTCGATCCTCAAAATGAGCACCCGCATTAATTAAGTCATCTTTCAACGGAGGATAAGCAGTAATCGTCCGGCCTTGTAACAAATCGGCACTCGCCAAAATTTGTGGCCCGTGACAGATAGCGCCAATCGTTTTTTTGGCCTCGTTAATTTCAGTCACAAATTTCAGAACATGTGCATCCAATCGCAGATTTTCCGGGGAGGATCCGCCGGGAATAACAACTGCATCATAGTCACTTGATTTCACATCTGCAATGGCTTTTTCAATAGTGTAGCTTGCTTTACCTTGCTTACCGCTCACTTTCTCACCTTGCTTCAGCCCAACAATATCTGCCTCATGTCCAGCCTTTTTTAATTCATCATAAGGTACCTTCATTTCAGAATCTTCAAATTGGTCAGCTAATAAAAATGCAATTTTACTCATTAATGTTCAGATCTCCTTTCCGGTTATCCTCGAAAAAGTTAAAATTAAGTTTGTTTGTCTACCACGATTTGTTATTACCCGCTTGATCTGTTTTTATAACAATCGCAGCGGCGGAAAAGAAAAAGGAGCCTTTCGGCTCCTGCACTAATTCAATGCTACATATTTTATTTTTGGCCTCTTTGTGCTACTTTCGGGTAGCACCTCATAACGGTACAATTAACCCGATGTTACCTGCGTGGCAAAGCACCGCGTCCCGGCTTGTCGATGGCTGCTGCAACATGCTGTAATAACGTATCAGCATTACGAGTAAGGCTGATTGCCTCCTGCATGCTACCGGGAAAAAGCAGCACAGTGCTTCGAGGCCCGTCCATTTTTGGGGTTTGACGCATAGCTTCGTCTCTCCTGTCACCCTTAGGCTATCCGCCTGGCTAATCACCAATCGGGATGACATTATGGTCCCTCTGAACAGCTATTTTATTCTACTCAGATCACGCCATCAACGCATAGCTACGAACGTTCGGTATCCAAAATCAGTGTCACTGGGCCCCAATTCGTCAATGAAACATCCATCATAGCCCCAAAAATTCCCGTTTCGACCTCCAAGCCCTTGGCTCGAAGCTGACTGTTGAAGAAATCATACAGCTTTTCCGCTTCCTCAGGTTTGGCCGCCCCCATAAAGTTAGGCCTTCTCCCTTTACGGCAGTCACCATACAACGTAAATTGAGAGACAGACAAAATGGCTCCACCGACATCCAGAACGCTGTCATTCATTTTACCTTCAGCATCCTCAAATATACGTAATCCCGCTGTTTTATCCGCCAAATAGACGGCATCGGCTGCAGTATCTCCCTGACCAATACCAACCAGCAGCATTAATCCGGTTCCAATCTTGCCGACCACCTTTTGATTCACCGTTACCTGAGCGTCTTTACAGCGCTGAATAATGATCTTCATCGCCTATCCGATATCTCCTTTAACCTTCCCTTTTAAAAGGTGCTCACAGCCGTATTATGGCTCTTTTAGCAACCCATGGGTCTTTCTACCCAAGATGTGTTACAAAGGCTATAAACCTATCTGTACGCTTAATAAGGTTATTGCATAATCCGATGCACAGTGTATACATCCTTCACCCGTTTGATCCGTTCGACAACAGAATGCAAATGATCCGTGTTGCGAATGAGAATCGTGATGTGAATCATCGCCATTTTATTTTTATCTGTACGACCTGTAACGGCCGAGAAGCTGGTTTTGTTCTCAGAAATGGCCTGAAGCACTTCATTCAGCAAACCGTTGCGATCATGCCCCGTAATCTCAATATCGACACTGTAGTTGACTTCCGCTGCTTCTTCCCACTCTACTTCAATCACACGTGCCTGGTCTTCGCCCGTACCCGAAGGAATATTCGGGCAATCCGTCCGGTGAACGGATACGCCGCGTCCACGTGTTACATAGCCAATGATGTCATCTCCCGGTACGGGATTACAACATCGTGCAAAACGAACGAGTAAATTATCGACGCCTCTGACGCTGACACCGTTGGTCGGTGTTTTTTTCCGTTCGCCCTGCGGCTTGTACTCCTTGACCTCGGTCGTCAATTCGATCAACCGGGCCTCTTCTTGTTCCTTACGCAGCTTCTCTGTCAAACGTGTACAGACCTGCGCTGCGGTTATACCACCAAAGCCAATCGCAGACAGCATATCTTCGGAATCGTTAAAAGAGAACTTCTGTGCCACTTCCTGAAGCTTGTCGTCGCTCATCCACACCGATGGCTCGATATCACGTTTTCTCAGTTCGCGTTCCAGATTTTCGCGGCCTTTTTCAACATTCTCCTCACGCTTTTCTTTCTTGAACCATTGTTTGATTTTACTGCGCGCATGAGAGGACTGAGCAATTTTGAGCCAGTCCTGACTAGGTCCATAAGAGTGCTTGGACGTCATAATTTCGACAATATCACCGGTTTTAAGCCGATAATCCAAAGGTACGATTCTTCCATTTACCTTAGAGCCAATCGTTCGATTGCCAACTTCGGTATGAATACGGAAAGCAAAGTCCAGCGGAACGGATCCGGCCGGCAACTCAATGACCTCTCCCTTAGGAGTAAACACAAACACAAGGTCTGAGAAAAAGTCCATTTTGAGCGATTCCACAAATTCCGACGCATCCTTCGCTTCATTTTGCAGCTCCAGAATTTCTCGAAAAAAGGTGATTTTATCCTCAAAGTTAGTGTTGTTTGCTCCGTTGCCTTCTTTATAGGCCCAATGGGCCGCAATCCCGAATTCAGCGGTACGGTGCATATCCACTGTGCGAATTTGTACCTCGGTAGGCTCCCCGTTGGGACCTACTACTGTCGTATGAAGGGACTGATACATATTGGCCTTAGGCATAGCGATATAATCCTTAAACCGCCCCGGCATCGGCTTCCACAATGTATGGATAATCCCCAGTGTGGCGTAACAGTCTTTAATGTTATCCACAATAATTCGAATCGCCAGCAAATCATATATTTCATTGAATTGCTTGTTCTTCGTCGTCATTTTTTTAAACACACTGTAAATATGTTTAGGGCGTCCGGACAGATCAGCCTGAATGCCCATCTCTTCCAGCTTTTCTCTGATACGCTGTATGACATTATCAATAAACTGCTCCCGCTCTGCCCGCTTTTTATGCATCAAATTAGCGATGCGATAATACTGCTGAGGATTCAGATAGCGTAAAGCAATATCTTCCATTTCCCATTTAATGGCCGAAATACCCAGTCGGTTTGCAACCGGACAGAAAATCTCTAACGTTTCATAAGCAATCCGACGCTGGCTTTCCTCTGACTGATATTTCAAAGTACGCATGTTATGCAGACGATCTGCTAACTTAATGACGATGACACGAATGTCCTGCGCCATAGCAATAAACATTTTTCGATAATTTTCGTTCTGTTGTTCTTCCTTGGAACGGAACTGAATACGCTCCAGCTTCGTCAGACCATCGACAAGCATCGCACATGTATCGCCAAAATGCTCGCGAATCTGCGCCAAAGACACCGTCGTATCCTCCACAACGTCATGTAAAAGAGCGGCGATAATGGAGATGGTATCCATCTGCATATTAACGACGATATCAGCAACCGCAAGCGGATGCAGAATATAAGGTTCACCGGACTTACGAGTCTGGCCGGAATGGGCCTGCTCGGCAAAATCATAGGCGTCCCTGATGCGGATAAGATCTGCTTCTCTGGTATAGGCCCCGGCCTTTTTAAGTAATTGCTCTATCCCCATTCTGCTCTATTCCGTGTCCTTTCTATGCAAAATGGAACCCGCCGATCAATGTCGCGCAAAGGTTCCCTTTTAAAAGTGATTTCCTACAATTATGACGGTTAGCACGTCACACGTCAACTATTACAGGTTTGGCATTGTCGCATTATTCTGTCACACATGGTAAGTAAAATCAGGATTGTTGACGAAATGAAACGAATTATATTGAAAAAATTACGAAAAGTAATTAATGTATATAAGAATAATTGAAAGAACTAAGGAGTGAACTGCGTTGCAACGCGAAATTCAAGTTAATGAAAAGCTTCCGGCAGGACCTGGGTTCCTGCTCAGCGTACAGCATTTGTTTGCCATGTTTGGCAGCACTGTGCTGGTGCCGAATATTTTCGGCGTCGATCCCGGCATGATTTTGCTAATGAACGGTATTGGCACATTGTTGTACATATGGATCTGCCGCGGCAAAATTCCCGCCTATCTCGGCTCCAGCTTCGCTTTTATCGCTCCCGTCAGTCTTGTGCTTAAAAACAATCCCGGCGGCAACGGCTATGCTATGGCCCTCGGTGCTTTCATCGTTACAGGTATTATTTTCTGCCTCGTCGCACTGGTGATCAAATATGCCGGAACCCGTTGGCTGGACGTCGTTTTTCCTCCAGCTGTTATGGGCTCCATCGTAGCCTTAATCGGTCTGGAACTGGTTCCGGTTGCAGCAGGCATGGCAGGCATTATCAATGCCGATCCTACTAAGGCCTGGACTCCAGATCCCAAAACGATTACTCTTTCGCTCGTTACACTCGGGGTCACTGTTCTGGGTGCGGTATTGTTTCGCGGGTTTGCCAAAATCATTCATATTCTGATTGGTATCGTAGTGGGCTATGTACTTGCTTATTTTATGGGCATGGTCAATACACAAGCCATTGCAGACGCTCCTTTTTTCGGACATCCTGCAATTACCACTCCAGTTTTTAATACCTCTGCTATGCTGACGATTCTTCCTGTTGCTCTGGTCGTCATCGTAGAGCATATTGGTCACTTGCTTGTGACTAGCAACATTGTCGGGCGCGAACTGTCCAAAGATCCTGGTCTCCATCGCTCTCTGCTAGGTAACGGTATTTCCACCGTCATTTCCGGTTTTGTGGGTTCTACACCTAATACGACTTATGGTGAAAATATTGGTGTCATGGCATTAACTAAAGTGTACTCTGTATGGGTCATTGGCGGAGCGGCTGTCATTGCCATCCTATTGTCCTTCTCAGGCACGTTCTCAGCGATTGTTTCTAATATTCCAGCTCCAGTTATGGGTGGCGTATCCTTACTATTATTCGGTGTCATCGCTGCCTCCGGTCTAAGAATCTTCGTTGAGCAAAAGGTTGATTTCGCCAAGCCAACCAACATGCTGCTTGCGACCATCGTGCTTGTTGTCGGAATCAGCGGTACTACGCTCACTTGGGGCGCTGTAACCTTGAAAGGTATGGCATTGGCTACAATCATCGGCATCATCCTCAGCTTGTTCTTTAAGCTGATTGACGTGCTCGGCTGGTCCAACGATAAATCGCAGGAACCTTTAACCGAGAAAACACCAGATTGATGTCTTTTTTTCAACTTTAAAACGCCGCTCCATGTAAGTTATGGGTCAACACGCTCAGAATGTATAGACAAGCGTGTAAAGATCCATATCTCATGGAGCGGCGTTTTTTTATGCACGGCCTTTTTTTCTAAAGATATCACACACGAAAGCGAGATACGACCTGATTAAGCGTATCAGAAACACCTGTAAGCGTCTTGACAGAGCTGTCCATACCTTCCAGATCCTTAAGTTGCCGTTCGGATCGTTCCGCGGCTTGCCCTGTACGTTTAGCTGAAGCTTTCGCAATGTCTGCAAGATATCCAATAGAGGCTGCAACTTCCTCTGAACCTGCCGACATTTCTTCTGAGGCAGATGAAACCTCCTGCACTTCTATCGCCACCTGCTGAATATCTTGATTCATCGCAATAAAACGTTCTTCCACCTCAAGCAAAATAGATACTCCTTCATCCATCTCCAGAGCACCCTGCTGCATTCCTTCCAAAGCTAATTTGGTTTCTTCCTGCATGGATCGGATTCGACTCGTAATTTGTTCCGCAGACTCGCTCACGTTTACAGCCAGCTTGCCGATTTCTGAAGCCACCACAGCGAACCCTCGGCCATGCTCCCCTGCACGTGCGGCTTCAATGGAAGCATTCAGTGATAGCAACTTGGTCTGCCCACTAATTTCCTGAATCATTCCAATTATGCTGCCAATTTGGACGGACCGCTCATTCAATGAGCTTACTACCCTGCCTGCCTCATCCATAGACATTTTCGCTTTATGCATTCCTTGGTTGACCACGGTCAACCGTTCATTTCCTTGTTGTGCCTTATGTTCAATCTCAGTGGTAGCCTCGGATACATGCTGGATAGATTCAGCAATACGCTGTATGCCAACTGCCATCTCCTCCATCGCTGTCGCACTCTCGGCTGCGGCAGCCAACTGAAGCTCGGCCCCTTCCTTCACCTTAGCCAGTTCTCCTGCATTGTGCTGGGCATCTTTAGTCGTCCCAGAAATCTCTTGGGAAATTTTTATAGATACGCCTGAGATAACATCTAACTCTTCGCTCAAACGTGATGCCATTCCTCTGGTTGCCGCAATCACCTTATTGATCCCGTCAGCCATTTGGCCAAATTCATCCTTACGTTGATGTGTTAGTTCAAGGTTATAATCCCCAAGAGCCATACGATTGGTTATCTGCATAATTTTTTTAATCTCTTTGATCATACCTGAATTGTTAAGTAATAACGCTCCCATAATTAGCAAGATGCCTATAACACTAACAATAAGAAGAAGTTTAAGCATTTCGTTCGCAGAGCGGTTCAAATCGGATTCTGGCAGTAATACGCCGATTTTCCATCCGGTTTGCGGGAGTGTTTCGTACATTATCCGGTAGTCCTCACTATCAATGGGTACGGATAGTTGTCCGGACGTACCAATTTGAATAGATTGTGCTGCTTCCGCATTCATCGTGTTTGTTAACGGCTCGCCTGCTTTTAAGGACGGAAGACCGGATGACAAAATGGCTCCATTCTTATCCATCAAGATCGCACTACCGTTAGCACCAAACTTCATTTTTTCAATAAACGTTTGAATGTTTGTCATGTTCAGGTCGCCAGTAATGACACCTAACAGCTTCCCTTCCCTATCATAAAATGCTTTCCCTGCAGTAATCATATTGATTTTCAGTCTGCTATCGTAAAAAGGCTCCGTAAAATTTATATCCTTACCACGTTCCACGGCTTCTGTATACCATGGCTGTGTTAAGTAGTCATATTGTGGATCATCATATTCAATCGTTTGCTTCACTAGCTGGCCATCTCTATGCACATATATGGAACGGTAAGTCACTCCCGGATCATACGCACCTTTAGCAAAATAAATGCCCAACCCGTATGACATATCATTTAAAGCCAGCTCTTGTTCAAAATAACGTCCATAACCCTCAATGTTCATTCCTGCTCCCAGTTGTTCCGCGCTCTTAGTCAGCATCGAAACAAGTAAAGCATGACGATCTACGTTAGCTGCAATATCCGCTTTAACCCTCGACAAGGAATGAGCAGCATTTTGGCTTATTTCCGTATCCAGCTTCTGCTTGGCAAAAAAATAAGACAAAAAGCTGATTAAAATCAGCGTTATAAGTACAAGCGGAATCAAGGTAGAAAATGTCCGTGCCTGTAAACTCTTAAATCGAAATAAACCCAATATAACCACCCCTGTTCCCTTTTAACTATTTATCGACAGTTATTTTTAGATTTTTTATTACTATTTCCAATAAAATGCATGGTAGTTTGAACCAATTAAACAAAGCCCAAACTTAAAACACTGCTAAACAAAATAGTCCGATGGAGCAACTCTTTAGATAAAGAGATGTTCCATCGGACTATTTAGGCGATCCGTTCATAATTATTTCCCGGGAAACCCAGGTTTCGAAATACTTAATACGTAATCAGAGTGAATACATCTACATCAGGCAGTTTCGCCCGACCGTTTAGATCAGACAGCTCGATAAGAAAAGCAGCCCCTGCCACATTGCCACCAAGCTGGCGTACCAAGTTCACGGATGTAGCAATAGTTCCACCTGTAGCAAGCAGGTCATCAGCAATCAGAACATTTTGGCCTGGCTCTATAGCATCCTTATGCATCGCCAGTGTATCTTTACCATACTCCAAACCGTATGCTTCCTCAATGGTTTCCCCAGGGAGCTTGCCACTTTTACGGATGGGAATAAAACCAACACCAAGCGCATAAGCCAAAGGAGCACCAACAACGAACCCACGTGCTTCTGGCCCTGCAATCAAATCAATTTTCAAATCCGATACCAGTTCCTTCATATCGTTGATAGCCTTGCGGTACAGTTCACCATTTTTCATCAGGGTCGTAATGTCCTTAAAACTAATCCCTGGTTGTGGAAAATCGGAAATCACCCGAATATATTCTTTGTAGTCCAACTTAGTTCCTCCTACTGTAACTTCAAATTAGTATATACATTTTACAACATAAATTGCGAAATAGTATCTCAAGACGCACCCTTCATAAGCGACATAATCCAGCTCGTCATCTGGGTAGTGTCCGCATCCAGCAAATACTTCTCCATTTCAGCCATATTATACAATTCCTGATAGCGTGGAGAAGCGGTTAAATCCCGCTTAGGCGGATTGGATACAAAACGGAATTGACCATCTGTACGCGTCATAAACTCAAGCTCTTCGAAGATGTCCAATACTTTGGATAACATGCGTACTGAACAGGAACACTGTCGGCTAAGAGCAGGCAGCATTGCCTTTTCATCAATAGGCTGTGTTCCCATTCGGGAAAGCACAACGTAAATGCGCTTGAACAGCTCTCTGTCGGGGCTTACGAGTCGACCGCCACGCTCACTGACCGAATGAAGGAGAAATACGTTCTCTACATTCTCAAAGGTAGACCATAATGCCTGAAACTGATCCGGTGTATCCGGCGGCTCCAGTACGAACAGCGACTTTACAGAGTGCTGTGCACCTCTTTGACCATCACTGGGAATAACACTGCCATCTTTATCGTATAACCAAAAGGATTCAGCATCCACGGAGCTCGATGGACGAAGCCTGGATGACGGATGAATCAACACCGCAACGTCTTTCTTTCTTTCCTCAATACGTGGATGAAAAATCTTCAGTCCCCGCTCTAATTCGGCAAAAGGGTCCGACACTCCACGATAATCAAAAATTTGTGGCGCCTGCACTCGAATGTCCTGCATCATTAGCTGAAGAGACCTTTTACCGTTCCATTCGTTAATTGACAATTCACCCAGCAGATCTATCTCCGTTTGTTGCTGTAAAAAATCAGCCAAATCGCCACGACGGAAGGCAATCGCGTCCAGCGATAAACCGTTCTGCTCCAGCAGGAGCTTCACATGATTTTTCTCACGTCCCATTTTACGAGCCTCGCGCAATTGCAGACCCTGTAATACGAATCGTGGAGAAGGATTCCCCATACCAAAAGGCTGAAGCAATTCCAGTTCTTCAACCACTTGCAAAGATACCTCGTCCAAACGACAGACCATATCAGCTTCAGCTACAGGAATGAGATCTTCTGGTGTCAGAATGGAACCCGCATAGCGGTTCAGCTGTTCTTCAAACAATTTCAGATTGTCACGGCACAGCGTCATACCCGCAGCCGAAGGATGACCACCAAAATGCTCCATAAGCTCATGGCTGTCCGTAAGAGCACTGTAGATATCCAATGCAGGAATAGACCGGGCAGAACCTTTGCACGTGCCTGTCTCAGCATCTATACCAAGAATAATGGTCGGTCGATAATAGCGATCCAGTAGCTTGGATGCCACAATTCCGACAACGCCGACATTCCAGCCTTCACCAGCCAACACAATAACTGACGGTAGCTTGCCTCCATTCAGTTTGGATGCTAATTGTTGCTCGGCTTGCTCCACAATACGTTCGACCACCTGTTGACGCTCACGATTGAGCAGATCCAGCGCATGCGCAAGTTGGTCTGCTTCTTCCTCTTTTTCTGTCGTCAGCAGAGAAACTGCTCGTCCCGCATGATCCAGGCGCCCGCTGGCATTAATCCGCGGAGCCAATGCAAATGCGATGTTGACTGAAGTCACTGTAGATATATCCACGCCCGCTACATGGAGCAACGCACGGATACCCGGAAATGCAGAGTTTCTCATGGATTGAATGCCTCTGCGTACCATCGTCCGATTTTCACCATGTAGTGGCATCAGATCGGCTACCGTGCCGATAGCGGCGATTTCAAACCATTCCTCTGGCACCTCACCCAACAGCGCCTGAGCGAGCTTCAGGGCAACACCAACACCTGCAAGACCTTTAAATGGGTATGGGCAACCAGGTAGCTTTGGATTAATCAAAGTATATGCCTCGGGAAGTACAGCAGGCGGCTCATGATGATCCGTCACAATAACATCTATCCCCAAGGAAGTTGCATAAGCAATTTGCTCGACTGCACTAATTCCCGTATCTACCGTAATGACCAGTGTAACTCCCTGCTGATGAGCCCAATCAAGGGCATGGTTATGCAGACCATATCCCTCATTAGAACGATGGGGAATATAAATATCATAAGAAGCCTTCAGAAAACGCATGAGCTGAATCATCAATGATGTACTGGACACGCCGTCCGCATCATAATCGCCATAGATTAATATATGCTCGCCACGTTCCAAAGCCTGGCGAATTCTCGGTACGGCCTCTTTCATACCAAGAAGCAGATAAGGGTCGTGTACATCGTCCACACTTCCGTACAAAAAGCGGTTTGCTTCCCCGGCGGTAGTGACGCCCCGGTTCACTAAAAGCCGGGACAACAATGGTGAAATCCCCAGCTCTTCTGTCAACAGCTGAGCCGCTTCCAGGTTAGCCTCTGGGGTCTTCCATCTGTACTGCGAATGAAGCAATCCTGTTCACCTTTCTTTCATAGTCGTCCTACTCTATTGAAGCAACGACGACACATCATTATCTGGCAGTTCATGATTGGATTTGTAAGGATACCCGGCTTGATAAGAAATGAACTGCATTTGTACATGGGTCACCTGTGGAAAACGGGCTAACAGTAAATTTTTTGCTCGATCGGCGATTTCCTGCGCTTCCTGTACCGTAATCCGCGGGTTCACACTTATCGTTACATCCACTGTTATGAAATGGCCTGTTTCCTGGGCATGTAAGTGCTCAACCGTTACAATACCATACACCCGTTGAATCGTCTCCATAAAGCGTCGGGAGTCTTCCTCCTGCAAGGGCTGTGCAGGAACCTGGTAAGCGGTATTCATTACCATCAAATATCCTTTGCGCAGCACCAGACAGGCTACCAGCAAAGCTGCGGTTGGATCAAGATATAATAATGCAGGCCATTCCATTGCTTCGCCAGTCATTGCACCGATCATGCCGATCAATGCAATCAACGATGCATACAGCGAGTAACGTTCATGGTTAGCGTACCGATCTGCTTCCGCTTTATGACCATGTTTAATCGAGTAGCGATATTGAAACTGAAATAACGCCTCTCTCAACACCAACGCAATAAATACGGTAATTAATGCATACAGACCGGGAGCCTGCGGTTCCGAACTGCTTAATGAACGAACCGCCGAAATAGCTAGCTGAAGACCACTCATCAGCACTAAAATAGCCAGCACCACAGATATGACCGTCCGAACTTTTTCACCGTTCCGCAACCGTGCCAGCATTCCGTGCCCTGTAGCACCCTTGGAAAACAGAAGCTCCTGCAAACGGGAAGCACTATCCGCAGCCGTGTGCAGTGCATCCCCCAACAACGCCTTGCTGTTTGCCGCATAACCGACGGTTCCCTTTAGAACAGCCAGCGCGAGATTGCCTACAATCCCGCTCAACGCCGCAGTTTCCAATGATCGGCTGCGTTCGCTATTCACAACGTTTCCCCCTCAATCCTGAACTAACCCTTTCCTAATAAAGCTCCATTCTAAAATAACCGAAATTTCTCAAAACAAAAAACCATTCACATTAAGTGTCCACTATTGTGCCCTTACTCAAGGTAAATCTCAAAACCTTAGAAAACCGCGCCCAAGCAGACGCGGCTTTCTCTTTAATTTATACTACTGGTATTTGCGTAACTTAAGACTTTGCAGTTTTGACCGCGCCCCCGCCAGCTGTCGGGGATTTTTGTTTTCCTTTCAATGCCACCCACAGCGGGCTGGCAATGAAAATGGAGGAATAAGCACCAAACAACAAACCAATGACCATTGCAAGTGAGAACATACGGATCGATTCGCCGCCAAATATGAACAAACATACGGAGGCAATAAACACCGTAAACACGGTTGCAAGTGAACGAGTCATTGTCTGCGCAATACTGTGATCAACTACCTGCTCTAAGTCGTCTCTGGACTTCTTCTTCGCAAATCGTAGATTTTCCCGAATACGGTCAAAAATAACGACGGTATCATTAATGGAGAAACCAACAATCGTTAGAATTGCCGTAATAAAGGTCAAATCCACCTCAAGCCGGAAAATCGAGAAAATACTGATAACGAGGAAGGCATCATGCAACAACGAAACGATGGCTGCAATGGCAAACCGCCATTCAAACCGGATCGAAATATAGACCGCGATGGCTACACATGCTAGCAAAATCGCCCATATTGCATTCCGCTCCAGTTCTTGTGCCATTTCCGTATCTACTGTATTGACCTCAAAGGAAGCCTTTGGATCAAGCTCTTTATTAAAGGAAGTCTTAAAGTCATTCACTTGCTGATCCGTCAAAACTTGTGAGAAGCGAATGCCGAAACGCTCTTTCCCCGGTGTATAATCCACCTCTTTACCGATCTTCTGCTTGTCCAGCAAAGTTTGAATCTGTTCCTGCGTAACGACTTTAGTCAAATTGACATCCACATTGGAACCGGAACGAAAGTCTACCCCGTAATTCAAGCCGAATATCGACAAGCTCAGAATACCAAGCAGTGTGATAATAATCGAGAACGTGTAAAACCACTTGCTCATCTTGATATATTTATAGTCCCAATTAAAGCGCACTAATATCACTCTCCTTCACACCAAAATACTTGGGCTTCTTCACAGCATCCGCTTTAACCAGCAGATTGAGCAAGAAGCGGGAGAAGAAGATATTCGTCAAGATACTGGTGACAATATCAACGATAAGCACCAGAGCGAAACCTCTAACGGAGCCTGTTCCGAGACCAAACATAACCGCTGCCGCTATAATTGTCGTAATATTGGCATCCATAACGGTACGGAACGAAGCCTTACTACCTGCGATAACGGAAGAACGAATCGTTTTGCCCGTCTTGATTTCTTCTTTAATCCGTTCATACGTAATAATATTGGCATCGACTGCCATCCCGATCCCGAGCACGAAGGCGGCGATACCTGGGAGCGTGAGCACGAATCCACCCAAGTAGAAGATCGCAAGCACCAGCCAAGTATGAACGATGAGACAAAAACTGGCCACTAATCCTGGTATACGGAACATCGCAATCATAAATACCAGAATAATGATTGAGCCGATCAACCCAGCACGAATCGTCTGATCCAGTGACAATTGACCCAGCGTAGCACCTACACTCTGAGAATATTTTTCCGTCAGTTTGAGCGGAAGGGCACCCAGATTAATCGTATCCGCCAGTTTATTCGCTTCATCACGAGTGTAGCTACCTGTGATTGACGCGCTACCGTCCGTTAATTCCCCACGTACTGTAGGTGCAGACAGCAATTCCTGATCCAGGAAAATAGCTAATTCTTTATTCAGAAGTCGCTTTGTGATTTCTGCAAATTTAGCTTTGTCCTTCACTTTGATACTAATCTCAGGTTGATTCAGCTGGTCATAGCCTACAACAGCGCCATTCTCCACAAAATCATTACCGCGGAGCTCAATTTTGCTGTATTGGCCTGGCTTTTTAGCATCTGCTGCCGTTGCACTGCGGAACGTTAATTCTGCAGGCTTTTTCAGCATGGAGCGGACTTCTGCCTCATTAGTGACACCAGCAAGCCGCACGCGAATTCGGTTGCTTCCCTCTGTTGTTACTTCCGGCTCAGTCGTACCGAGCGCATTAATCCGTCTCTCCAGACTTTGAGCTGTTTGTATAAGAGACTGTCTGGTTACACTCTGCCCGGCTTCCAAAGGCTGGGCTTCATATAAAATCTCAAAGCCTCCCTTTAAATCGAGGCCTAATTTTAAACTGTTCAGTAGGCCCGGGCTTGTCCCGATCATAACACCAGTAGTTATGAGCACGACCACGATGAAACTTAGAATTCTCTTCATTCCGTCCCATGTTCCCCTTTCATTCTCAATATTCCTATTATAGCTACCCCTCAAAAAGCAGTCAATTTGAACGCAAAAAAAGACCCCCTTCTATTCGAAAGTGGAGCCCCGTAATGCGGACATAGTCAAATAGTTCATAAAGCTCGTCGCTTTAAGGGAAAGTATATCGTTAACGAGCTTGTGCAGCGGAGGGATACCCTCCTTTTCATATTTATGGCTGACGCAATTCCACACGTCCTTACTTGTGACATGCTCATAGCCTACGAGAATCAACTCGTCCGCCTTACTTTGACAGAGCATCTCAATTGCGTCATCCCAATCCTGCTCATCCAGCTCTTCCATACCCACGATGGCCGTTCCTCCTCCCAGCGACTACCGGTTCCGCAGATCAGCAATTAGCGGGGTTATTGACTGCTTTGTAGAACATTTCTGTCCTGATCCTGGAAAACCCTTCTTTTCGTTGAAAATAGCCTTAAATCAACAATATATGCATTCATTTCGCTCGTCAATAGCAGAATTCACCACTCTCCCTCTTGTTGTCTAAATCACTTTGTTTCTGAACGGAAAAGCTTGTCATGAAGATGGACAGGTCCAGCATATCTTCTAAAGTAATGTATAGACGCAGAATTACATTTTGGGGAAGAGGGAGTTGCGATTGAAAAAGCAGACATTCATCCATGGAGCAATTATTTTATTGGCAGCGGGAATTATCAACCGGATACTAGGTTTTATTCCCCGAATCGCACTCCCGCGTATCATCGGCCCCGAAGGAGTTGGCTTGTACCAACAGGGGTATCCCTTTTTTATCGTTCTGGTGACGCTTATTACAGGGGGAATCCCTCTTGCGGTAGCCAAGCTAGTAGCCGAAGCCGAAACGGCGGGACAGCCCGAAATGTCGCGGCGTATTTTGCACACCAGCCTGCGCTTCACCATTACACTCAGTCTGATCGCCATGGTGCTCTGTCTTGTGTTCGCGCCTTGGATCACAAGCCATCTCCTGACCGACAGCCGCGTGTATTATACATTCGTGAGCATGAGCCCAATGATAGTCATTGTAGCTGTTTCCTCGGCTTATAGGGGCTATTTTCAGGGAAAGCAAAATATGATTCCTTCTGCCACCTCCTCCATTGCGGAGACCGTTATGCGCATTTTTTGTGTCATTTGGTTTGCTTACTTGTTACTTCCTCATGGGGTAGCCTACGCTGCTGCAGGTGCCATGCTCGGTGCTCTGGCGGGCGAATTCATTGGCATGATTGTGCTGCTATGGCAATACGTGTGTAACCATCGAAAAGATCGCATCCTTCAGCCGAAGTCGCCTATCCCCTCCTCTGAGGTTCAACCCGAGCAATCATCCGTTTTGTCACGTCTTATGTCTATATCCGTTCCCGTTACTGCTGGAAGGCTTGTTGGTTCCTTATCCTATTTGCTCGAATCTATCTTGTGCATGCGTAGCCTCGCCGTAGCAGGCATTGCAACTGGCGTGGCAACCGCACAATATGGAGCCATGCAGGGCATGGTCATTCCTGTATTATTACTACCTGGAGTTCTTACCAGTTCGCTAGCAGTTTCACTCGTTCCTTCGTTATCCGAAGCAGCAGCCAAGGGGCATATCACAGCCATTCACAAACGTTTACATCAATCGCTTCGGCTCGCTTTGGTTGCAGGAGCCCCATTTGCCGTTATCATGTATGTATTGGCAGAACCTCTGTGTCTGCTACTCTACAATAATGGCGATATTGCAGGCATGCTTAAGCTCATGGCACCTTTTGCAATTTTTATGTACATTCAGGCCCCGCTTCAGGCAGCACTTCAGGCGTTAGACCGTCCTGGAAGTGCCTTATTAAATACCTTTATCGGAGCCGTTTTCAAAATTGTACTGATTGTCTGGCTTGCTTCCCAACCTCAGTATGGTATCTATGGAGCTGTCATCGCCATTTGTATTAACAGTGCCATTGTTACTCTTCTTCACGGCTTCAGTGTCAGCAGACTGCTTCGCTTCCGCGTACGTTTGCTCGATTTCTGGAAGACTGGAATAGGCATGATCATCATGGCAGCAGCAGTATTATATACCTACAGACATCTAACGATGTTCAACCAAATGTGGCTTCAGTTTATTTTTGCTGCAGGCTTGGGAATTATACTGTACCTTTTCCTGATGACCTTGATCAAAATGATTGATTGGGACAACCTTACACGCATTCCAATCCTGAGAAGATGGTTTAAAGCATAAAAATCTAATCCAAAGATTTTCCATAGGCCGGTGGTGTAATGTACACATCACCTCTATGGTTAACCGAGCATAAAAAAACATCCTTAAAATCTTTGTGTCCCTTCGCTTGAATCTGATTTTTAAGCCAAAAACGGTTCATATCCATCCGTTCCAAATTTCGATCCAGCACCTTGCCATCCATGATTAATGGAATAGGCAGTCCCTCATATCTAAACTTTCCACCGATTTGTGGAGAAGGATGGACTTTATTCACCTGTTGCTCTTTGTTTGTCAAATCTGTTCCGTTTAATTCTTGCTTCATTTTTTCGTGTTCCACTCCATCGTTATCATCCTTACCTATAACCGTTAGCTTACCTGTCGTTTCCAAAATAACATATTCAACTTCGTCCAGACTTTCTATATTTTGTTCGCGAAGTTGTAACAGTAAGTCATCTAAATTGTAACGTTGTTTTACCATTTCATCCTTGTTTAATTGTCCATTAGAGTACAATACACTGGGCCTACCATCAAATAGTAAGCGCAGTCGCCGACTTTTCAGACTGAAAAATGAAATCCCGATTTGCAAAATTAACAGCACTCCTAAAGGAATCAACCCTTCATAAAGTGGACGTTTTATATCCTCCAGGCTAAATACAGCAATTTCTGCAATCATAATGGATATGACGAGATCGAAAACAGACAATTTGCCGATCTCCCTTTTACCCATCAAGCGCATCACCAGATATACAATAAAATACATGAGCAGCGTCCGAAAAATATGAGCAAAAATATCGTGACTCAATATGTTCGCCTCCTCTCCTGTACTTGCAATAAGACATTAGTCGTTCATTGTACACGTATTCTGACCGTTCCTCACTTGGCTCATACAAAAAACAAAAGGCTAAATTATTGAAATAAAGAGAAAGACTGCTTGCGACTTGGTACTAAGCCGGGAGGCTTGGCCATAGAATGATAATAGTTCAAACCTTGGTACAGGAGGAATTATCAATGGAGCTCATTCGCCGCTGGTGTTCGTTTCGTCTGGCCCATCCCATTTTATCCGGTTTATTTTATGCTTTTGCATGGATGCTGCTTGGCGCATTGATTCTTTCATTACTCTTGTGGCTGACACAGATGCAGGAACAGGACTTATCATTGTATACGTACATCGTCCATGCATTCGCCATGCTATCTGGCGGCTTCGTCGCCGGTAAAAGATCCACAAACAAAGGCTGGTATCAAGGCGGTATGACAGGCATCCTGTATGGACTAATCGTTCTTCTGGTCGGTTTTCTGGCATTGGATGCGGGCATGAACGGCAAGGACCTGTTACACTTAGGTTTCGCGTTTGTCATAGGCGCAGGTGGTGGGATGTTTGGCATTAATCTCAACAAGTAATCACAATGTTTGTATCCATGTAATAAAACAACACAAAAAAACCGAGCCTCCTCAAAGGCTCGGTTTTTGCATAACGGTCACCAGCATTTTACGATTTGGAAACAACTTCCTCAGATGCCGTGTCTTTTGCAATCGCGTTGCTGATTGCACTGCGGTCAAAGGTCAGCTTCGTGACATCATTCACACGCAAAACTACTACATCATCCGTAATCTCCATAATTGTACCGTGAAGACCTCCGATTGTAATTACTTTATCTCCCTTTTTCAAAGCTTGAAGCATCGTTTGACGCTGCTTTTGTTTTTTCTGATTCGGGCGAATCAGCAAGAAATAGAAGATTACAAACATCAGAGCCAGTGGCCAGATCATTTGGAAAAGTCCGCCAGTTCCACCGGGTGCAGCAGCGGCTGTAGCAAAATGAAACATGTTAAATCCCCCTTTCGTATACTCTCCCTAAAACTTAAAAGCCTTTATCATTATCATGAAGACCGTACTGCTCAAAAAATTCATCTCGGAAATCAAGCAGCCTGTCATCCATAATCGCTTGTCTGACATTACGCATCAATTGTATTAAGAAATGCAAGTTATGATACGTTGTCAGTCGGAGCCCGAAGGTTTCATCCGCTTTAATCAAATGTCGCAAGTAAGCACGTGAATAATTGCGACAAGTATAACAATCACAAGCGGGATCAAGCGGGCCAAAATCACTTGCATATTGGGCATTGCGAACGACAAGACGACCTTGGCTGGTCATCGTTGTCCCGTTGCGAGCAATTCGGGTTGGAAGTACACAATCGAACATATCCACACCACGGATGGAGCCTTCAATCAAAGCATCAGGCGAACCCACGCCCATCAAATAACGTGGCTTGTTGGTGGGAAGCAGAGGAACCGTATAATCGAGCACTTCATACATCAAATGTTTCGGTTCACCTACGCTCAGTCCACCAATAGCATACCCCGGGAAATCCATGGAAGTCAAATCCGCAGCGCTTTGCTTGCGCAGATCTTCATGCATGCCTCCCTGAACAATGGCAAACAGACCTTGATCATGAGGACGCGCGTGTGCCTCTAGACAACGCTCAGCCCAACGACTGGTGCGTTCCAGTGACTTTTTCACATACTCATATTCAGCCGGAAACGGCGGGCATTCATCGAAGGCCATCATAATATCTGAGCCAAGCGAGTTTTGAATTTCCATCGCCACTTCTGGTGAAAGAAACTTCTTATCTCCATTTAAATGAGAGCGAAAATGAACACCCTCCTCTGAAATTTTACGCATTTCACTTAAAGAAAACACCTGGAATCCGCCGCTGTCTGTTAAAATAGGGCGATCCCAATTCATAAACTTGTGCAGCCCACCCGCTTCACGAATAATATCGTGGCCGGGACGAAGAAACAAATGGTACGTGTTACTCAAAATAATTTGAGCATCCATCGCTTTCAGTTCCTCAGGACTCATCGTTTTAACAGTCGCTTGAGTTCCCACCGGCATAAAGGTTGGTGTCTCAATAACTCCGTGAGGTGTGTGTACACGCCCGAGACGAGCTCCCGATTGCTTGCAGGTTTTAATATGTTCGTATCTTATTGCTGGTGCCATATTTTCTCTACCATCCTTAATTAATAAATGAACATTGCGTCCCCGAAGCTGAAGAACCGATATTGTCGGTCAATCGCCTCCTGGTAAGCATGCATAATATTCTCCCTGCCCGCCAGTGCGCTGACCAGCATAACCAAGGTGGATTTAGGCAAATGGAAATTCGTAATCATCGCATCCACCACACGGAATTCGTAGCCTGGATAAATAAAAATCTGTGTCCAGCCACTGCTGGCCTGCAGCACTCCATCTGCGAATGTATTGCCCACCGTCTCCAGCGTTCGACAACTGGTTGTTCCCACTGCCACGATTCTCCCACCGCGCGCCTTGGTTGCATTAAGTACATCTGCCGTTTCCTGTGATAATGAATAATACTCTTCGTGCATGACATGCTCTTCAATCGTATCCACAGACATCGGTCTGAACGTCCCTAAGCCAACATGAAGTGTGATAAAGGCAACGGTAACGCCCTTCTTTTTAATCTGGTCCAGCAATTCTTCTGTAAAATGCAGCCCTGCCGTTGGAGCCGCAGCCGAACCTTCATGTCGAGCATAAACGGTCTGATAACGCTCGCGGTCATCCAGTTGTTCCTTGATATACGGCGGAAGCGGCATCTGCCCCAGACGGTCCAAGATCTCCTGAAAAATACCGTCATATGAAAATGAAAGCACCCTTCCGCCCATATCTCCTTCTTCCTCAATTACTGCTTTCAGCTCATCACCGAAAACAATAACAGCACCCTTTTTTAGCTTTTTACCGGGTTTCACCAATGCTTCCCATCGGTCCCCTTGCAGTTGCTTAAGCAACAAAACCTCAGCCTTAGCTCCCGTGTCTTCCTTGATGCCAAACAAGCGTGCAGGAATCACTCTCGTATCGTTTAATACCAGCGTATCCCCTGGGTGGAGATACTGCACAATATCCGAAAACGTATGATGACCCACTTCACCGTTATTTTTGTTTAACGTCAGTAATCTGGAAGCGCTCCGATCAAGCAAAGGTGTCTGTGCAATTAATGTTTCAGGCAGTTCAAAATCGTAGTCGTTTACATTCATATATTGGTCAGTCCTTAACTATATCCACATTTTTGTAATAGTGTTGCAAAATTTTCTTGTAATCATACCCCTGCTCGGCCAAACCGTTGGCACCCCATTGGGATAAGCCCAAACCATGACCATTCCCTTTACCTGTAAAAATAAAGCTTTGTGTTTTGTCAATGACTCGTGCATGACGATCTTCATTCATGACGATCACCCCGTTACCATTTGAAGTACTGCTGCCAGATGCGGACAGGATTTGAGTGCCTTGTGTACCACTTACATGAGAAGTAGCCCCATCAGCGCCTAATACAGTATAACTTCCGGTACTCGCAATATCAAACAGTGTGCTCGGGAGTCCGCCCATTGCTGAGCGAAACATATCCGGATATTTCACTTTCAAAGGGGATCCGTTCGCTTCAACCTCCAACACTCGCCCTGATGGACCACGTTTGGTGACATCGAGGTGATTAATAGAGGAAGGCACTGTGCCCGTTACTTTCCCTTGCAGGGATCTAGCAAGCTGAGCTGACGTAAAGGGCCCCCGCACCCATGCATAGTCTCCGGACTGAGGCACCTTTTCTAATACAATTATCTCTTCGCCCGGCTGCGCCTTAGCTATTGGTGTAACCGTCGATTGAATTTGGGGAATAGGACGCACATTTGTATTTTCCGCAGTGACGGTGATTTTGTCTAACCCCGCTTCTGTGACACCCTCCAGTTCCTTAGCATTATCCTCACGAATATACCCTGTCTTGCCACTGGAGAGAAGTACATGATACCACTCCTGTGCTCCTTTTTGCGCCGAAGTATCTCCCGAGCTGTCTACGCTGGCAAAGGCTTCGCCACCACTGTTCCACACCTCGGAAGCATCTGCTGTCACACCGCCCGCATTAGATGAAAATACAGCTTCGATCACTTTGCCGCCACTTTTAATGACTTCACCAGCTGTTGCATCTACAGCCTCATTGACATTTGCATGTTCCGAGCTCTTACCGTTGTAAGCCTGGCTTAACGTGCCATCTACTACATTGCCGATCTGAAACCGATTGCCTTGGGCAAGCGCGTAGCTGCGAGCCGCTACCGCTTGAGCCTTGAGCGCTTCATCTGGCCATGAGGAATAGACCTCTGCTCCTACCACGGAATACAAATACTGCTCCAAAGGAACTTCATTCACAAGCGCCAGCTGGCCTGACGTCATGCCAATCTCCATCTCGCCGCGATATGTACGCTGTGATCTTTCCATCACTTGTATTCCATCATTACCGCCGTTGACAATTACCTTGCTATTATCAGAACCACTTAGCATGTAATGAGACATCACCTGCGAGCCAGTCGTGACTCCTGCTTCCTGTCTTATAATGAGGCCGGTTTGAGTAGTATTAACTTTAGACAACGTGAGTCTCGGCTGCTTGCTCTCCAGCTCTGTTTTCAAAGCCGACAGCTTGCTGTCATTACTTTCTTCTCCAACCCATACAGCATACTGGCCTCTTGATTGAATTACAGTAAAAGCATCAAAGCCTGCCGCAGCAATTGTCGTTCGAACGAGATTAGCTTCCTGCTCGCTTCCGTAGCTACCTGTGGACCAATGCTTGTTTCCCTTAACCTCGGCCTGCGCTCCGGTTGCGGAGGAAATCCGCTGTACAGCAGCCTGCGCAGACTGTTCACTAGCATATATTCCCGCGTACACTTGATAGACAGAGCTACCGTTTTTTGAACCGATAAAAACCGTAGGTTTATCATTAGTCTTTTGCAGGGCTTGAGCCGCTTTTATCGCCGCTGCTTCATTTCCTTCAAGTACCTTCACCCGATAGCTGTCTACACTAAAACGAGCCGTACTGTCTGGCAGTCCCATCCAAGTTTGAAAACTGCCCCCACTGTTCTGTCCAACACTCAGACCTCCTGATGATTTCAAGGTTACAGCGGGGACTGTCGCTTTATATTTGCTACCTAGATCCGCAAAAATCACTACACGAATATCCTCTTGGGCGGCAGCAGCGTGAACGCCCGAAGACCAAGGTATGCACACTGTGGCTAATACCATAATCGCTGCTGCTCGTTTGGCCCGGCCCATCCATGCACCGAAATTACTTTTTCGGTTAAATGCTTCTCCACTCATTTCTGGCTCCCCCAATCTAGCTGTCTAGCACTTATATTGCGTAATTTATCGGGATCTCGACCCTTGTCTATCCCTTTAAATACATCGGCGGAATAAACCAAAATATGAACCCGCTCGAATCTTACTTACACTCTCACTTCCCTCAATCATCCGTCAGCCGATATCGTATTCACCATACTTGCGTGTAATCATGCAATGATTTTTTGAAAAGTGCATCATGTTTCCTAATCACCGTGGATCCGTTGGCATTGGGATTCCAAGGTGGCCATATGCCGCCGGAGTCACTGTTCGTCCCCGAGGTGTTCTTTGTAAAAGGCCAATTTGTAACAAATAGGGCTCGTACACATCCTCAATTGTCTGGCTCTCCTCACCAATGGTTGCAGCAATGGTGTCCAATCCTACAGGCCCGCCCCGGAATGAATGAATCATGGCCTTAAGCATTTTATGATCAATTTCATCCAGTCCGAGTGGATCTATTTGAAGTCTCTTTAGCGCCTCTGCAGCCAACTCAGAATGAATAATACCGTCTCCGGCAACCTGGGCAAAATCACGCACCCTTTTTAACAGTCGGTTAGCAATACGCGGGGTCCCCCGTGAACGCAATGCGATTTCCTCCGCCGCATCCCCAACAATCTCAATCTCCATAATATCCGCATTCCTGGACACGATGTAAGCCAGCTCGTCTGTCGTATAAAACTCTAATCGACTAATAACACCAAACCGGTCACGCAATGGCGCAGAGAGCAGCCCAGCGCGCGTAGTGGCCCCTATAAGGGTAAAGGGTGGCAAATCCAGACGGACCGAACGTGCACTCGGGCCTTTACCAATCATAATGTCCAGCGCAAAATCCTCCATCGCCGGATACATGACTTCTTCCACCGTACGATGAAGGCGATGAATCTCATCAATGAACAAAACATCACCCTCTTGAAGATTGGTCAGCAATGCTGCCAAATCTCCCGGCCTTTCAATTGCAGGACCTGAAGTCGTACGCAGATTAACCCCCAGCTCATTAGCGATAATATTAGCAAGAGTTGTTTTACCCAACCCAGGCGGTCCGTACAACAGTACATGGTCCAACGCTTCTTTACGCATTTTGGCCGCTTCAATATATACTTTCAGATTTTCCTTAACCTGATTTTGCCCGATATATTCATTTAGATAACGGGGGCGAAGGCTCAGCTCCGCCGTCTGGTCTTCCATCATCAAATTGGCGGAAATAATCCGGTCATCCATATTCCATCGCTCCTCTTTTCACCAGACATTTGTTAACGGACATCATCGTCCTATCCGGCAAACAACAGTTGCAAAGCCCGCTTCATCAAAATATCGGCAGATTCATCAGGTTTCGCATCTTTTTTCATTCTGCTCCATACCTTATCCAACTCAGCATCAGTGTAACCCAGCGCCTTGAGCGCCTCACGGGCCTCGCCCCAATATGAACCTTCGCCTTCTTCTACAACAGGCTCAGCAAACAATCCGGTTGCCATCCCCAACGAGCCAATACCGTCCAGCTTGTCTTTCAAATCCAGAATCATACGTTGTGCCGTCTTTTTACCGATCCCCGGTAACTTGGTGAGAAATGTGATATTCTCCTGATAAATCGCCGTTACCACATGAGCAGGCGTACCGCCTCCTAAAATACCAAGCGCAACACGCGGTCCAATACCAGATACATCAATCAGTTTCCGGAAAAGCTGCTGCTCCTCACGGGTCGCAAAACCGAACAGTAAAATAGCATCTTCCCTTACATGATGATGAATGTAAATAACCACTGGACCTTCAGTTTTGGCGAACGCGTAAGGATTCGGACAAAATACCCGGTACCCTACACCCTGCACATCTAAAACGACATATTCATTTTCCAAATGGGCCACAGAACCACGCAAGAAATCTATCATTTTCGCAATACCTCATTTAATTTTGAATTTAGTCCATAGGAGTGCGCATGACAAATAGCCACCGCCAAAGCATCCGCTACATCGTCCGGTTTGGGCACAACTTGAAGCTTTAGGAACATTCTAACCATTTCTTGTACCTGCTTCTTCTCAGCCTTACCATACCCTACAATAGCCTGCTTTACCTGCATCGGCGTGTATTCACCTATAGGCAAATTACGTTGTTTTGCAGCTAATACCAGCACCCCACGTGCCTGACTTACAGACATAGCGGTTGTAACGTTGCGATTAAAAAAGAGCTTTTCCAGTGCTACCGCATCAGGCTTATATTTATCTATTAATTGCAACATGCCTTCGTACACATGAAGCAGCCTTTCTTCTTCCGGTGTATGAGCCTCCGTCTGGATACAGCCATACTGCACAGGAACTACTTTACTGCCAATCTTGTCTACAAACCCGAAGCCCACAATGGCAATACCCGGATCAATTCCTAAAAAACGCAAAAAAATCTCTCCCCTATCGCTCAAACATGGCGTACCCAACCAAAAGCCAGCGTTATCCTGAATATAATTATGGTCAAATACCATATAAAGCGAACATATGTGTCGTTCTTTTCATTATAACAAAACTTTGTATCTAATAGAGGAAAAAATTTAAACGTGAGTAAAAACATAAAAAGAGACGCTTCAAGCCTCACCACATGGGCAATGCCTAACGTCTCGTAGTTGTAATCAATAGTGCTGCTTTAATACCCTTTGTGTTCGCTCCAGGGCAAAGTCACTAAAAGTGGAGATTACACTGTTATACTCATTTATATCCTGTACACGTATTCCCTGCTGAAGTTGTTTATATACCCCTTCTGGTAAGGCCGTCTCCATGGAACCCACATCCAATTGAAAAAAAGTGCGGATAACTTTTTCCTTTTTAGGTAGCCCTTCATACAATGTAAGCTGCCCGTCAGTGCTTAACCCCATGTATCCATGCTCTTTGCATGACTCTGACAAGTCTTCCACCCTGCGCTCCAGCCACACCTCTCCTTTGGTATTAAGTCGTCCCTTCCAATCGGGATGTTGCTTCAGTAAGGTCTCTAGCTGCTGTGAACTTAGCGTTCCCAAGGAAAGTGTTTCCGTACCACACACGTAGGTGGTTAACAGACGGGTCTTCCTGCTTATACCGGAAGCACGAATACTTTGCAATAGTTGCATCTGTGAGGAGTGATCTTCAGTTGGACTCAGATGTGGAGCCTCCTCCATGCTCTCCTCTGCCATGACGGTAGTAGCGAGTGGCTGTGACAACATAGCCTGCAAATAATTCGAAAACAGAATACCCAACCCTGCCAGCAAACAAGCCGCACCAAAAATGCTACAAGCCCACACTGTTCTTCTCCACTGTTTCCAGCGCCGTTTCATCTGTTTTTTCCAACTTAATCGCTTCACAGTAATCCCTTCCGTCCCACTTTTTGTGTTAGTGTGACCTGAGGATTACTGATTTATACAAAAAGATATGAATATAAAAAAAAGCCGCTGCTTCCAACGACTTTCCTTTTGAATCGGGATGACACGATTTGAACATGCGACCCCCTGGTCCCAAACCAGGTGCTCTACCAAGCTGAGCTACATCCCGAAATAGATGCCGGTGAGAGGACTCGAACCTCCACGGTTTCCCTCACGATTTTGAGTCGCGCGCGTCTGCCAATTCCGCCACACCGGCTTATGAAGTTAATGGCGCGCCCTGAGAGATTCGAACTCCCGGCCTTTTGATTCGTAGTCAAACGCTCTATCCAGCTGAGCTAAGGGCGCAAATATGGAGCGGACGACGGGAATCGAACCCGCGACCCTCGCCTTGGCAAGGCGATGCTCTACCGCTGAGCCACGTCCGCAATATCATTATATCCATGACATATAAGTTCATGAATGGTGAGCCATGAAGGACTCGAACCTTCGACACCCTGATTAAAAGTCAGGTGCTCTACCAACTGAGCTAATGGCTCCCAACAGGGTAATATAACTTTGTAAAAATGGCGGAACTGACGGGATTCGAACCCGCGATCTCCTGCGTGACAGGCAGGCATGTTAGGCCTCTACACCACAGTTCCATAGCAGTTTACATTCAAAAGTTAATTGGTTGCGGGGGCAGGATTTGAACCTGCGACCTTCGGGTTATGAGCCCGACGAGCTACCGAACTGCTCCACCCCGCGATAATATTAGGTACTGCTTTTTAAATAAATGGTGGAGGCTGAGGGGCTCGAACCCCCGACCCTCTGCTTGTAAGGCAGATGCTCTCCCAGCTGAGCTAAGCCTCCATACTACTTATGACCCGTAGGGGATTCGAACCCCTGTTACCTCCGTGAAAGGGAGGTGTCTTAACCCCTTGACCAACGGGCCATACAATAAAATAATTATGGCGGAGAGAGAGGGATTCGAACCCTCGAGACGCTTTTGGCGCCTACACGATTTCCAATCGTGCTCCTTCGGCCAACTCGGACACCTCTCCATATGGCTCCCCGAACAGGACTCGAACCTGTGACAACTCGATTAACAGTCGAGTGCTCTACCAACTGAGCTATCAGGGAATATTAATCATAAAGCTCTGCTTGGCGACGTCCTACTCTCCCAGGACCCTGCGGTCCAAGTACCATCGGCGCTGGAGGGCTTAACGGTCGTGTTCGGGATGGGTACGTGTGGAACCCCTCCGCTATCGCCACCAAACATGAATTTACATCGTAAATTCTACCGTACGGTTATTCAGTTCATCACTTATCGTGTGAATGAATAGCCATGCGCTTGTTGTATGTATTTCTACATACCTTCAAGGTTACACCCTGAAAACTGGATCCGAAACTCATTTGCGTTTTATTCTTAGGATAAGCCCTCGACCGATTAGTATTGGTCAGCTCCATGCATTACTGCACTTCCACCCCCAACCTATCTACCTCGTCGTCTTCAAGGGGTCTTACATACTGGGAAATCTCATCTTGAGGGGGGCTTCACGCTTAGATGCTTTCAGCGCTTATCCCTTCCGTACATAGCTACCCAGCGGTGCTCCTGGCGGAACAACTGGTACACCAGCGGTACGTCCATCCCGGTCCTCTCGTACTAAGGACAGCTCCTCTCAAATTTCCTACGCCCACGACAGATAGGGACCGAACTGTCTCACGACGTTCTGAACCCAGCTCGCGTACCGCTTTAATGGGCGAACAGCCCAACCCTTGGGACCTACTTCAGCCCCAGGATGCGATGAGCCGACATCGAGGTGCCAAACCTCCCCGTCGATGTGGACTCTTGGGGGAGATAAGCCTGTTATCCCCAGGGTAGCTTTTATCCGTTGAGCGATGGCCCTTCCATGCGGTACCACCGGATCACTAAGCCCGACTTTCGTCCCTGCTCGACTTGTAGGTCTCGCAGTCAAGCTCCCTTCTGCCTTTGCACTCTTCGAATGATTTCCAACCATTCTGAGGGAACCTTGGGGCGCCTCCGTTACTCTTTAGGAGGCGACCGCCCCAGTCAAACTGCCCACCTGACACTGTCCTCGCACCGGATCACGGTACCAAGTTAGAACCTAGATACGATCAGGGTGGTATCCCAAGGATGCCTCCTCTCAAGCTGGCGCTCAAGATTCTACGGCTCCCACCTATCCTGTACAGATCGTACCCAAATTCAATATCAAGCTGCAGTAAAGCTCCATGGGGTCTTTCCGTCTTGTCGCGGGTAACCTGCATCTTCACAGGTATTAAAATTTCACCGGATCTCTCGTTGAGACAGCGCCCAAGTCGTTACGCCATTCGTGCGGGTCAGAATTTACCTGACAAGGAATTTCGCTACCTTAGGACCGTTATAGTTACGGCCGCCGTTTACTGGGGCTTCGGTTCATAGCTTCGCCCGAAGGCTTACCACTCCCCTTAACCTTCCAGCACCGGGCAGGCGTCAGCCCGTATACTTCGCCTTGCGGCTTCGCACAGACCTGTGTTTTTGCTAAACAGTCGCTTGGGCCTTTTCACTGCGGCCCCCTCGGGCTATTCACCCTACCGAGGCACCCCTTCTCCCGAAGTTACGGGGTCATTTTGCCGAGTTCCTTAACGAGAGTTCTTCCGCGCGCCTTAGAATTCTCTTCTCGCCTACCTGTGTCGGTTTGCGGTACGGGCACCTTCTCCTGGCTAGAGGCTTTTCTTGGCAGTCTGAGATCATGACCTTCGCTACTACAATTTTCGCTCCCCATCACAGCCCAGCCTTAACGATGTGCGGATTTGCCTACACATCAGCCTCACTGCTTAGACGGACATCCATCAGTCCGCGTCACTACCCTACTGCGTCACCCCATTGCTCATAACGGATTACGGTGGTACAGGAATTTCGACCTGTTGTCCTTCGACTACGCCTATCGGCCTCGCCTTAGGTCCCGACTTACCCTGAGCGGACGAACCTTCCTCAGGAACCCTTAGGCTTTCGGCGGATCTGATTCTCACAGATCTTTTCGTTACTCATACCGGCATTCTCACTTGAATGCAGTCCAGCGCTCCTTACGGTACACCTTCAACCCGCATTCAACGCTCCCCTACCCCTGATGCAAGCATCAAGCCATAGCTTCGGTGGTGTGTTTAGCCCCGTTACATTTTCGGCGCAGAGTCACTCGACCAGTGAGCTATTACGCACTCTTTCAATGGTGGCTGCTTCTAAGCCAACATCCTGGTTGTCTGTGCAACTCCACATCCTTTCCCACTTAACACACACTTGGGGACCTTAGCTGATGGTCTGGGCTGTTTCCCTTTCGACAATGGATCTTAGCACTCACTGTCTGACTCCCGGAACTAAATCTATGGCATTCGGAGTTTGACTGAGCTTGGTAACCCTTGCGGGCCCCGCACCCAATCAGTGCTCTACCTCCACGATTCTTTTTTCCGAGGCTAGCCCTAAAGCTATTTCGGGGAGAACCAGCTATCTCCGGGTTCGATTGGAATTTCTCCGCTACCCCCACCTCATCCCCGCATTTTTCAACATGCGTGGGTTCGGGCCTCCAGTGCGTGTTACCGCACCTTCACCCTGGACAGGGGTAGATCACCCGGTTTCGGGTCTACGTCCACGTACTCATTCGCCCTATTCAGACTCGCTTTCGCTGCGGCTTCAGCTCTTCACCTTAACCTTGCACGGGAACGTAACTCGCCGGTTCATTCTACAAAAGGCACGCCATCACCCATAGATCGGGCTCTGACTTCTTGTAAGCACACGGTTTCAGGATCTATTTCACTCCCCTTCCGGGGTGCTTTTCACCTTTCCCTCACGGTACTGCTTCACTATCGGTCGCCAGGGAGTATTTAGCCTTGGCAGATGGTCCTGCCGGATTCATACGGGGTTTCACGTGCCCCGCACTACTCGGGATCCGTCTCGGAGGGAACAAGTTTTGAACTACAGGGCTTTTACCTTCTCTGGCGGGCCTTTCCAGACCTCTTCATCTAACCGGTTCCTTTGTAACTCCATGTGAGACGTCCCACAACCCCAAGGAGCAAGCTCCTTGGTTTGGGCTAATCCGCGTTCGCTCGCCGCTACTGACGGAATCACTATTGTTTTCTCTTCCTCAGGGTACTTAGATGTTTCAGTTCCCCTGGTCTGCCTCTATTCTGCCTATGTATTCAGCAGAAAGTGACTGTCGATGAAGACAGCCGGGTTTCCCCATTCGGACATCCCCGGATCAAAGCTTGCTTACAGCTCCCCGAGGCCTTATCGTTGTTCGCCACGTCCTTCGTCGGCTCCTGGCGCCTAGGCATCCTCCGTGTGCTCTTTGTAGCTTAACCTAGTATTTACATGGTAAATACGATTCGCTTTGAATTTCGGTTCAACACGAATGTGTGAATGAAATTCAAGGCAGCTACCTTTATTTCACTTGTTTACACAAGATCAGCTTAAAGGAATATTCTAAAACGCAATTTCGTTTCGGTATCCAGTTTTCAAGGTGCAAAGCTGTAAACAATCAGCTTTTTTTGAGAGTTTGAGCTCTCAAAACTGAGCAACGAGTGAGTAGTTTTTGAAGCTTACGCTTCATATTTGAATGTTTCCGTTGCAGGAAACGATTCTCCATAGAAAGGAGGTGATCCAGCCGCACCTTCCGATACGGCTACCTTGTTACGACTTCACCCCAATCATCTACCCCACCTTCGGCGGCTGGCTCCCTTGCGGGTTACCCCACCGACTTCGGGTGTTGTAAACTCTCGTGGTGTGACGGGCGGTGTGTACAAGACCCGGGAACGTATTCACCGCGGCATGCTGATCCGCGATTACTAGCAATTCCGACTTCATGTAGGCGAGTTGCAGCCTACAATCCGAACTGAGACCGGCTTTTCTAGGATTGGCTCCACCTCGCGATTTCGCTTCCCGTTGTACCGGCCATTGTAGTACGTGTGTAGCCCAGGTCATAAGGGGCATGATGATTTGACGTCATCCCCACCTTCCTCCGGTTTGTCACCGGCAGTCTGCTTAGAGTGCCCAGCTTGACCTGCTGGCAACTAAGCATAAGGGTTGCGCTCGTTGCGGGACTTAACCCAACATCTCACGACACGAGCTGACGACAACCATGCACCACCTGTCTCCTCTGTCCCGAAGGAAAGGTCTATCTCTAGACCGGTCAGAGGGATGTCAAGACCTGGTAAGGTTCTTCGCGTTGCTTCGAATTAAACCACATACTCCACTGCTTGTGCGGGTCCCCGTCAATTCCTTTGAGTTTCAGTCTTGCGACCGTACTCCCCAGGCGGAATGCTTAATGTGTTAACTTCGGCACCAAGGGTATCGAAACCCCTAACACCTAGCATTCATCGTTTACGGCGTGGACTACCAGGGTATCTAATCCTGTTTGCTCCCCACGCTTTCGCGCCTCAGCGTCAGTTACAGCCCAGAGAGTCGCCTTCGCCACTGGTGTTCCTCCACATCTCTACGCATTTCACCGCTACACGTGGAATTCCACTCTCCTCTTCTGCACTCAAGCTCCCCAGTTTCCAGTGCGACCCGAAGTTGAGCCTCGGGATTAAACACCAGACTTAAAGAGCCGCCTGCGCGCGCTTTACGCCCAATAATTCCGGACAACGCTTGCCCCCTACGTATTACCGCGGCTGCTGGCACGTAGTTAGCCGGGGCTTTCTTCTCAGGTACCGTCACTCTTGTAGCAGTTACTCTACAAGACGTTCTTCCCTGGCAACAGAGCTTTACGATCCGAAAACCTTCATCACTCACGCGGCGTTGCTCCGTCAGGCTTTCGCCCATTGCGGAAGATTCCCTACTGCTGCCTCCCGTAGGAGTCTGGGCCGTGTCTCAGTCCCAGTGTGGCCGATCACCCTCTCAGGTCGGCTACGCATCGTCGCCTTGGTAGGCCTTTACCCCACCAACTAGCTAATGCGCCGCAGGCCCATCCACAAGTGACAGATTGCTCCGTCTTTCCTCCTTCTCCCATGCAGGAAAAGGATGTATCGGGTATTAGCTACCGTTTCCGGTAGTTATCCCTGTCTTGTGGGCAGGTTGCCTACGTGTTACTCACCCGTCCGCCGCTAGGTTATGTAGAAGCAAGCTTCTACATAACCCCGCTCGACTTGCATGTATTAGGCACGCCGCCAGCGTTCGTCCTGAGCCAGGATCAAACTCTCCATTAAAGACCAACCGAAGCTGGTTTATAGAAAGAGCGATAAGCTCATGTTGAAACTGACGAGATAAAAATATCTCTTGTTTGATTTTGCGAACAAAATCGTTTTACTCACTCGTTGTTCAGTTTTCAAAGATCAAACCTGCATAATGTTTTACTCTGTTTCACCACCGCATCTCAGCGGCGACTTAAATAATATATCATGTTTTCTAC
The DNA here is from genome assembly GCF_038592955.1 of Paenibacillus sp. FSL H8-0168. NCBI lineage: Bacteria > Bacillati > Bacillota > Bacilli > Caryophanales > Paenibacillaceae > Paenibacillus > Paenibacillus sp. FSL H8-0168. The sequence continues at coordinate 4,388,025 of NZ_CP151948.1, forward strand.
GTCTTTGCAACACTTTTTTTCAAAAGAATTTTTTAATCAATTCTACTTTGTTTTCGTGTTGCTAACTATCTTGCAAAAGACAGCTATAAGAATATACCACAAAATTACGATAAAAGGCAACACCTTTTTTTAGTTTTTTTCTCATCTTTAAAATCACTGCATTTAAATAAAGAGACCATTATTCCCACAAGCAGAATAACAGTCTCTTTAACATTCATTTCTTCCTCTTAATAAATAATAAAGCCGGGCACTACCAGGAGGTTCCTCTCCTTTTACATATAGCCACGTCAGTCCTTAATCCACGGATTTTTACGCGAACGTGCATTATAGGATAAGGAGCGGGATTTTTGCTTTTTATTAGTAGCATTTTTACTGGAAACCTTGGCTTTGGATGTCTCTTCTTTGGATGTACTGCCAGAGCTGTCTTTTGATTTACCTTTACGCACGCTACGATCCCTTGGTTTAGAAGAAGAACCAACTTCATTTTGGGATGCAATAGTCAGATTGTTACCAATCTCCTGCGTTCCTGGAATTGCTGGTGCCGACTGGACGTTCTCTTCCCGGCATCCACAGTCTGGCATAAACATATAGGGTGTTGTATATCCCTCTAATGGATACATAGGTGCATTCCCATGCGCAAACGGATGATAAGGGGAATTCGCAGATTGTTGTCCTTGTAGTTGGCTATAGTCGGACACGTGCCCACCCGCAGGCGAACCATATGGAGGTCCTCCCCATGCCTGGCTCCATTGACTGCCCTGGACTGTACTCTCTGGATACTGCTGTGGATGCCCTTGATGGATAAATGGAGGATAGACAGGGTAGGATGCATTTTCAGACGCCTCATGACTCGGATAATATCCAGGGGCGCAGCAATCTGAATAGGCAGGATAAGGTATTGGATGGGCATTTATAGGTGGTGTCTGCACAGGCCCCCAGCACCATGGATGCTCACAATCATGATGATAGCCCTGATCAGAAACTACAGTAGGAGAGGCGTGTTCTGCTAAGGAGGTATTTATAGGCGCATTCCCCCAAGTTTGAGGAGACTCAATCCCCGGATACCACGAGTTCGGCATTGCATTTATTTGTGGGCTATAATCAAATGTCGGCTGTTGTATCGACCACTCGGAATTTACCATCGGCTCCGATTTTGTGCAGCCGCAAAATTTTTCAGCTACAGGTTGCTTCACAATAGTTGTAGGGAGCTGTGGCTTAGATGCGATGGGTTGGGTAACTATAGGTTGCATTTGAGGTGGAGCAGGTGGAGTAACTATGGGCTGCATTTGAGGTGGAGCAGGATTTACGGGTGCCATAGGAACTTCAGGCAGTTTCAATTCAGGAAGCTTAGGAGGATTCACTGTTTCTTTCGGCTGTGTCATCTCTTCTTTGGGGCTAGGCATATTCTCCTGCTTAGGCTGCGTCAACTCCGCCTTGGGCTGGGTAAGTTCTTGCTTGGTTGGGGATTCAGGTTTAGGCTGTGTCATCTCTTCTTTGACTGCGGTATTTTTTTTATTCTCAGTAAAATCAGACGTCTCTTCTTTGTAGTGTGGAATATTAACTGTTTCTCCAACCAGAAGTGCGTTCGGGTTTTTAAGCTGGGAATTGGCATCAATAATTAGCTTAAGCGGTACATTCCACGCCTTGGACAACTTCCACAATGAATCTCCTTGCTTAACCTTGTGTTGATATACCGTTGACGGCTGTGTTTCCATCGTAACAGGGTCTGTTGGAATTTTAATTTTCTCGCCGATACTCAACTGATTAGGGTCTGCCAATTGGGGATTGGCGGCAATAACTTTCTCCAGCGTCACATTATACTTCTGTGCCAGCAAGTACAGAGTGTCACCTTTTTTGACGATGTGTATTTTCACAGGTCACAAACCTCCTAGACTTTCGTTCGGGCGGGATAAACGCCCGGCTTCTGTTATTACATCCTATGCACCTCCCGGGCGAATGACCCCATACAAACAAAAAAATCCTCTCAACCGAATACTCACGCGAGCATTCAGTTAAAAGGATTCGGTTTTATTTTAGTCCTGCCACACTTTGTAGCCATCCTGATCCACGATCTTCCGGAACTCAGACAGGAGCTCCAAAGTCACTGGGCCAGCAACGCCGGAGCCGATCGTACGACCATCCACTTCATAAGCTGCAATAACTTCTGCCGCAGTTCCTGTAAAAAACACCTCGTCCGCAACATATACATCATGCAGTGTAAAAGGTTGTTCCTTAAGGGGGTATCCAAGCTTAGCACACAAATCGATAATAGCATTACGAGTAATCCCTTCAAGCGCCCCCAAATAGCAAGGAGGTGTATATAACACTCCGTTTTTGACAATGAAAATGTTGTCCGCAGAGCCTTCCGTCACATACCCTTGGGAATTGAGCATAATAGCCTCACCTACACCAGCATAGTTAGACTGGATCTTCACGAGGATATTGTTGAGATAGTTCAATGATTTAATCTTCGGATTCAAAGCGTCTGGGATGTTGCGACGCTGAGAGACAGAAATTGTCTTCAGGCCAGTCAAGTAAGCTTCTTCCGGGTAAATGGCGAGCTGCTCCACGATAATGATGACACTCGCCTTCGCACAACGAAGAGGATCTAAACCTAGATTTCCTGCACCTCGGGATACAATCAGACGGATATATCCGTTACGCATTTCGTTAAGACGAATCGTTTCAGCCATTGCTTCCAACATTTCATCAGGAGACAAAGGAATGTTTAACTGAATGGATTTCGCAGAATCATACAGACGCTCCAAGTGCTCCTTACATTTAAAAATATTCCCGTTATAGATACGAATGCCCTCAAATATACCGTCTCCGTACAAGAATCCATGATCATATACGGAAACCTTTGCGTTTTCCTTAGTCACATGCTGCCCATCCAGATAGATCCATTGTTCTGCCATTAAAACCACACCTCCGATTAATGTTCCTTTAAAATAGGTTCGATCGCTGCTTCAACATACTTGTAGCTTGGATAAGAGCCAAGAACACGTACATGGCACCCCAAAGCCTCGATCTCTGCAAAGGCTGCCGGAAGCAGCACGGAATGCAGAGATTCCAAAACTTCAATGTAAAAATAATAATTCCCCAATTGCTTTTTGGTCGGACGCGATTCAATACGGGACAGATTTAACCTGCGCCATGCAAATGCGGATAAAACCTGATGCAGCGCTCCCGGGAAATCCTGCGGCGGCGTGACCAAAATACTGGTTCGCTGACCTTCAGGCGTACCCGGGAGACTTATAGGTTGATGACCGATCAAGACAAAGCGGGTAAAGTTGTTATCGTGATCCGTCACTTTGCTGGCCAAAATATCCAATCCGTGTTTGGCAGCGGCAAGCTTGGTTCCGAGAGCGGTCCAGCCTTTACCGGGGTTATGTTTAACAATTTCGACGGCTTCTGCCGTACTTCCTGCACTCTCCAACTCGGCCTGAGGAGCGGAAGCCTGTATGAATTCTTTACACTGGGGAAGCGCCACAGGATGAGACATAATTTTGACCACTTTGCTCAAATCCAGCTTGTCCAAATCCTTCGTAAACTCACTACGATGTCCAATAAGATTTTGAATTGAAGGATATACCCATTCCGCCTGCATTTGAATGTCTACTTCATGTACAAGCCAGTCCATATGCAAACTTACAGAGCCATCAATCGTATTTTCAATGGGAATTACACTATAGTCTGCCTGTCCCTTGTCTACTGCCTGAAATACGTCCGCAATATGCTTGTAAAACAGTAATTCATGGGGCGTATCTCCTAACAAATACTTAATCGCTTCATGAGAAACGGTCCCCTCAGGAAGAAGTGCAATTCGTTTCATATCGTAAGTTCCCCTTTAATCATATCCATAAAAGGGAGTGTATTCCCTTCTGTATATACTTTAACTCCTTCACTCTCAGGGCGCAATTTTAAAACAGAAGCAGTGATCCCCTCTTTGTTCATGGTATCCGTTAAATACTGCTCCAGCTCCGCTTTCCGATTCACCCGTTGATCCGTCAATGCCAGCAGCGTCGGTCCAGCCCCACTGAGAGCCACACCCAAGGCACCATAATGGTGCGCATCCTGCAGGATCTCTGTCATACCCGGCACAAGCGCCGCACGGTAAGGCTGATGAAGCTGATCACGCATCGCTTCGGCAATTAAATCGGTTCTTCCCGACGCCAATGCTGCTACTAGCATGGAAGCATGACTTATATTATATACGGCATCCTTCAATGATACATGCGCGGGTAGAACCTCTCTGGCTTTCGACGTGGATAGCTGAAAATCTGGAATAACTACCATAACCTCCAGATTAGCATCCGGTTCAAGTCGTAAATGCCTAGCATGCTCGCCATCCCACATCGCTGTAATAATACCACCAAATAGGGAAGCTCCAACATTATCCGGATGTTTTTCAATGGCGCTTGCCATATCGAACAGTTTGGAATCCGGCAGAGGCGAGCCAATCAACGTATTGGCAGCGACCAAGGCGCCCACAATAGCAGAAGCGCTGCTACCCAAACCGCGGGTAAGCGGAATATCCGAGTACATCGAAATATCGAGCTCAGGAACAGATACACCTGCTTCCCGAAAAACCATTTGTGCTACCTTGAAAATCAGATTAGTTTTATCTTGGGGAACACCATTCATTTCATCTCCGTATAAATGAAAAGCCGTCTGTTCGGCCTCCTTCATTTCAATCCATGCATATAAGGACAATGCCATGCCCAATGTATCAAAGCCGGGACCCAAGTTGGCCGTACTCGCAGGCACACGCACTCTTGCTGTTTTTAAAACGGTCATACAGACAATTCCTCCTGCTTTTATTGACTATCCCTCTACTCGATATACGCTCTTGATGCGACGAATGACGTCTAAAGTTTCAAAATGCTCCAAAACCTTTTTCATACTCGCTTTACTGGCTAAATGAGTCACGATAATAATTTCAGCATCGGGGTTAACCTCATTCGGTTGCTGCACAACAGATGCCAGACTGACATTAAATTCAGCAAATACTTGCGTAATCCGTGCCAACACCCCTGCTTTATCATCCACATGCAGAAGCACGAAGTTTTTGAAATACACATCTTCGTCGTTACTAATTTTTTTAGGGTTGTAAGGAACGATGGCTTTAAGTCCATTGACACCAAGTTTGAGATTTTTCACTACAGCTACTAAATCAGCTACAACCGATGTTGCCGTCGGCATTTCACCTGCACCCGCACCATAAAACATGGTTTCACCCACTGCTTCACCATGCACATACACCGCGTTGAATACCCCGTTCACCGAAGCCAATGGATGCTGCTTGCGTACCATGGTCGGCTGAACGTTAATCGTAAATTCATCACCCTGACGCTCTGCAATGCCGAGCAATTTCATTTCATATCCTAGTTTTTTAGCAAAAGCAATATCTTCACTGGTTACCTTTGAAATGCCGCTGACACTTACATCCTTGAGCTCTACATTAGAGCGGAAACCGAGCGTGCCGAGAATTGCCATTTTACGAGCTGCATCCAGTCCTTCCACGTCTGAGGTCGGATCGGATTCAGCATACCCAAGCTCCTGCGCTTCCTTGAGAACTTCCTCGTACGAGGCTCCTTCCTGACTCATTTTTGTTAAAATAAAGTTGGTCGTACCGTTCACAATCCCCATAATGCGGGTAATACGGTCGGAGGAGAAACCTTCAATGAGTGTACGAATAATCGGGATACCACCTGCTACACTAGCTTCATAAAAAATATCACATTGCTTTTCCTGCGCCTTTGCCAATACTTCAGAACCGTGCAAAGCCATTAAGTCCTTGTTAGCTGTTACGATGTGTTTACCCCGCTCCAACGCTTCAAGAATGTACTCCTTCGTCTGATCAACCCCGCCCATGACTTCGATAATTACATCAATTTCAGGGTCTCGAATAACTTCCCATGGGTCCTCAGTAAGCTTGGCCGTGTCCACTTCAATGGAACGATATTTTTCTATGTTTTTTACAGCTATTTTTTCAATGATGATCGGTGAACCGACTTGTCTGCTCAAATCTTCCTGATTGCCTTCTACGATTCGAACGACTCCCGTTCCTACCGTCCCCAAACCTAACAATCCTACTTTGACCGGTTTCATCCATTCCCCTCCCGCAAACTTATATCTAATGAACTGTATTGCCTTAACCTTGCCCAATCAGGCGAACACGTTTGACTCCAGAGATGTCCTCCAAGCCCTCCAGTAGAACACCCAACTCTTCACTGAGTCTGGACATTTCTACCGAGATAACTACGTTGGCTCTGCCTTGCAGTGGAATACTTTGCTGGATCGTCAGCACATTGCCTCCGAAATCAGCCACTCTGCCAAGCACCCTGGACAACATTCCGGATTGATGTTCTAAATCAATAGAGATATTGACAATTCGCTCACGCTCCAGCTGGTTAACCAAATGTATGCCATCCTTATATTTATAAAAGGCGCTTCGGCTTAGCCCAACTTGCTCCACGGCATCATGCACGGTTTTAACATCTCCTGAAGCCAGTAGCAGTTTCACCTGTATGGTCTTAACAATAGCTTCAGGCAAAATATCTTCCCGTACCAAGTAATAGCGCTCTTTCAAGAACGTCCTCTCCTCAAAGACTTATGTTTTTATATAGAGGACATTATATCGAAACTCATGAAAATCGGCAAGCTAACAATGCAAAAAACGGCTACTGCCTTCTATAGAGTTTCCTATAGTACAGTAACCGTTCAGGTTTTAGACCTTTATTTGATTTTTAGTAGTAGCTGCTGCCTTCAACAAATTCGAACTCGAAATCAGCAATGCGTACAGATGTACCATCTTTGGCGCCACGCTTGCGTAACTCAGCATCCACACCCATGTGGCGTAACGTTCTTGCTAATTTCAAAATGGCATCATGCGAGTTCAACTGCATGCGCTTCATCATGCGCTCAATTTTAGGGCTCTGCACCACGAATGTGTCGTTTTCACGTACAATTGTAAAGCCATCGTCTTCTGCTGTATCCAACTTAAATACCTTACGTTCATTGACTTCTGCTACTTCCTCAACAACTGGCTCGTCCGGTATTTGATCCAGCAAATCAGCAGCCCGGTAGAGTAGTTCCTTCACACCTTGACGTGTCAGTGAGGAAATAGGCATGATTTCAAGATCAGGACGTATAGAAGCAATCTGCTCTTTGAAGTGAGCCAAGTTTTCTTCAGCTTCTGGCATATCCATTTTATTGGCCGCCACAATTTGCGGACGCTCAGCCAATGCTGCATTATATTGCTTCAATTCGTCGTTAATCTTAGTCCAATCTTCAAACGGGTCACGTCCTTCAGAGCCAGCCATATCCACGACATGGATAATAATACGCGTCCGCTCAATGTGCCGCAGAAATTCATGTCCTAGCCCAATACCTTCATGAGCTCCTTCAATCAAACCAGGCAAATCCGCCATCACAAAATTACGATGATCACCCACATCCACAACGCCCAAATTCGGAGTAATCGTTGTAAAGTGGTAGGCCCCAATTTTCGGTTTTGCAGAAGATACAACCGACAACAAGGTAGACTTCCCAACACTAGGGAACCCGACCAAGCCTACGTCAGCCATTACTTTTAACTCAAGCGTGATATAACGTTCTTGTCCCTCTGCGCCGTTCTCAGCCAACTCAGGCGCTGGATTACTCGGCGTAGCAAAACGGATGTTTCCGCGTCCTCCGCGTCCTCCTTTAGCTACGACGACTTGTTGACCATGACGTGTCATATCTGCTACTACTTCACCAGTATCATCATCTATGATGACCGTTCCCGGTGGTATACGTACGATCATGTGCTCCGCATTGGCTCCGTGTTGGCTTTTGTTGCGACCTTTTACTCCACGCTGGGCTTTAAAATGACGTTGGTACCGAAAATCCATCAAGGTACGCAAACCCTCATCTACACGGAAAATTACGTCACCACCGTTCCCTCCGTCACCACCACCTGGGCCACCTTCAGGAACGTATTTCTCACGGCGAAACGCAATTAATCCGTCTCCACCGTCACCGCCTTTAACAAAAATCTTCGCTTTATCTACAAACATGGTTACACCTTCCTTATGTCTGGCACTGCATCCGAATTTGAAGCATTTCGCCCGTAGGAAGCTTCTCTGTTCGAATGCGTTTACTTCCGGGTACGGATCTGACCTGCTTTAGGATATTCAAATCCGCAGGTATGTCACTTCCTTCAAAACGGACGATAACATCATTCTGATCCATACCGAAAAAAAGTGTCAATCTGCGCACTTCTCCCCAGGACGACCGGCCCCCGCCATATTGATACGCACGCACCGTTTCTATGACGGCCGAGGCAAGCGACTCGCCGTCTTCGGGAGACATGACAGCGTCTAACTTTAACTGCTCCTCAACCTGTACCGACAACTGTAAATTACCGGCGTTCACGCGAAAAGACTGCAAATAAAACACCAGTGAGGGAATACCCAACTTAGATATTTTACTGTCTTCCGCCACGCGCCCTTTTATTGTTTCCACATAAGCAACAGATTTATCATGCTTATTCATACGAATATATCCATAAAGCACCTGCAAGTCATTCATCCAGTCATGCCGATGATGGTTAAGCATTGAAATCGCTGTACGTTCAAAAGAACGCAAAGCAGCTTTCCGTTCATACTCAATCTGTCTTTGCGTATACCAAATACCAAAGCATGCAGCAACTACAGACCATACTGCTAATAAGATAATCGTTAATACTTTAGGATAGAGCAGTGAAAAAACCAAAGGAATCAGAATGGAACCCAACGCCAGATAAGGCGCTCTTATCCTCTGGAACATGGCTTCTCTCCGTTCTGCGAAATTAAATGGATTATTAAAGAACCTTAAATCCAGTATAGCACAGACTAACTTTCCAGTTCATTACCATCATGCAAAAAAGCCTCCGACAAAAGTGCCGGAGGCTTTTCAGCGTGTCTAAGCCGCTATTAAGCTTCTACAGTAGCTGCTACTGGAGCAACGTCGATCGGGTAGATGCTCACCTTTTTACGATCACGGCCCCAACGTTCGAACTTCACAACGCCGTCCACTTTCGCGAACAGAGTGTCGTCCTTACCGATGCCCACGTTCGTGCCCGGGTGAATTTTCGTTCCGCGTTGACGAACCAGGATGCTACCGCCGGTAACTGCTTGACCGTCAGCACGTTTCACTCCAAGACGTTTCGATTTACTGTCACGTCCGTTTTTTGTGGAACCTACACCTTTTTTCGATGCGAATAATTGAAGATCCAATGTCAATTTCAACATGATGTCTACCTCCTTCTTTGATTATTTTCTATTTGAATATACTTACCGTATGATTCAGCAATACTTGTCAGCATAATCACCATGGACTCCAGCAACAGTTGAACCTGTGCGTTCGCATCATGATAACTTTCAGGAGAAAGATACGCGCTTAAAAAGCCGTTTTCCATTTCCGTTTCCATCTCAACGTCCGTAAGAGCTCCAATCGAATTGACAGTTCCTACTGTTACCGCCGAAACGCCAGCACATACGATATCCTCGCCAGATTTAGCGAAATTTGCATGTCCTTTAACGGAAAATCCCTGTATGCTGCCATCCTCCAGTCGTGTAATACGCACGATAATCACTTATCGCACCCTCTTACGCTTGGATTTTTTCAATCGTCACTTTCGTGTACGGTTGACGATGACCTTGCTTCACATGGTAGTTCTTTTTAGGTTTGTATTTGTATACGATGACCTTTTGACCTTGACCATGTTTCTCAACTTTAGCTGTTACAGAAGCTCCAGAAAGAAGCGGTGTACCTGCTGTCAAGCCATTGTCGCCGGACACTGCCAGAACACGATCGAACGTTACAGTTTCACCATCATTAGCTTCCAACTTCTCGATAAACAATACGTCGCCCTCTTGAACTTTGTATTGCTTACCACCTGTTTCGATAATTGCGTACATTTGCTTGCACCTCCTTATGTCTCAGACTCGCCTAATAGCAGGTGGCAGATTCCCTTAGGATACTGCACTTCAGTACCTGATTGGAGCGGTTACAGCATGTGCAGCCAATCTTACGCATCACACATACTAAATGATTGTAGCACAAGCTTTGTACACATTCAACCTTTAGTTTTAAAATGATTTTTGGTTACGCATCGCTCTACACGAGCGTCTTTTCCTCACGCACTTTTTTGCGGGTCATTTCCAGCAAACCTAACCGCGTCCAACCAACAACATAAGATTTGGTCCGATCCTTCTTCAATCTTGCTTCCAGCACAGAGGATACTTCCCGACGGTTCTCCTCTTGTTCCATGTCAATAAAATCAATGATGATGATACCACCAATATCACGCACACGTACCAGGCGGGCAATCTCTTCAGCTGCTTCAATGTTAGTCCGGGTCACCGTTTCTTCCAGATTACTGCCTCCCGTAAACTTCCCGGTATTCACATCAATGACGGTTAATGCCTCCGTATGATCAATGACAATGTATCCGCCGCCATGCAGCCATACCTTTCGCGCAAAATCGCGTTCCAGCTGCTCATGAATGCCATAAGCTTTGAAAATTGTTTCTTCTGGACCACGAAATATACTTACATGAGCTTTCACAGGACCAATCTGTTGCAGCATTATTTCTGCATCCTTTGCTTGCTCTTCACTGTCAATGACCAGTTCATCCTGTTCAGGTGTAAACACATCCCGAATCAACCGCTGAACAATACTTAAATCCCGGTGTAATTCGCACGGAGCCGAGTGTTCACCAGCTTTACGCTGAATAGCCACCCACTGCTTACGCAGTTGATTTAAATCATTTTCAATCGCCTCTATACTCATGTCCTCCGAAACGGTACGGATTATGAGTCCTTCCTCACTTGTGCGTAGCTGCTCTCCCATTGCTTTCAAACGGGTACGTTCGCCCTCACGTTCGATCTTCTTAGATACGGCCACATAATCAGCACGGGGCATATATACGATCCAGCGACCCGGAAGTGAAAAATGAGTGGTGACCCTGGCTCCTTTACTACCAACAGCCTCTTTTAATACCTGCACTACAATTTCCTGCCCTACCTTTAACACTTCAGAAATGGATGGCTTTACCTCCGGCTGCTTGTCCAAATGAGCATGAAGTACGTCATCTACATACAAAAAGGCATTCTTTCGCTGTCCAATGTCAACAAAGGCGGCTTGCATACCTGGTAGCACATTGACCACCCTCGCTTTAAAAAAAGAACCTAGAATTCCCCGTTTTCGCGGTAGTTCAGCCGCATATTCAACCAATCGTCCCTCTTCCAACAGCGCCATTTGGGTCATCTGCTGCTGGCATTGTACAATCATTTGCTTCATGGTTTTTCAACCTCTCTGGATACAGCCTCTTCCTTAACTCATAAAACATTATTTGGGCTTGGGTTCTCCACCATCTGGCGGGCGTGTCGCAAAATAAGAGCGAATAAGACGTTGCTCCGGCAGTACGGCTACAATCCGTCCCTGTTCATTCATAACATAAACCATATGATACCGATCTCTTCTGAAAAGACGCAAAATAGGCTCCAAATGTTTCACTGGCAGGGATACAATAGGTAAGGCAATACTTCCCTTAGCTACTTCGTGGTAAAAAAGCTCGTCCCTCCCCAGCAAAAACCGTATAAAACGGTAAGGGATATTCCGATAATCCACAATATTAGAATAAAGCAAAAAAATCCCTACCGCCAGCAGATTTAAATGGATAGGTCCATTTTGCCTTAACAACGGCGAAATACCATATATACAAAATAGCAAACTCGTTACGATACTGGCTCTAAAAGTCCACACTAATGTGCGGTGATAAGAACAAGATAAGCTAATCAGTGCCTGCAATATTTTTCCACCGTCAAGTGGTAGAATGGGCAGCAAATTAAACAGTGCAATAACTGCATTCCCCTGAATGATATAATTTACATAATCATACTCCAGTCCACTCACATTTCTGAACCACAAAAGGATGATGATCATGATTCCGTTTTGCAGGGGCCCCGCTAGCGCAATGACAATCTCCTTCCACGCATTGAGCTTCCCCTGATCCTCAATGACCGCCACTCCTCCAAAGGGTAACATCTGTATGGAAAGCACCCGCGCACCCAACAACGAAGCAGCTGTCGCATGGCCTAGCTCATGAATAAATACCAATGTAAATAAAGTTATGATCTCGATAAAATGTCCAGTTAATATAGAGGTCAGCATAACCAATACAAACAGTGGATGTAGTGATAAGGTCACCCCTCGGACATTAATCAAGAGCTACCACTTCCGACGGGTCAATGTATTGATCCCCTCTCTGAACTGCCAAAAACAAAGTCGCCGCCTCGCTGCCGCTGTGACTTGCTGGCAGTACACCGATCTCATCTCCCTCCTGAACCCAGTCGTTCACTTTTAAGGTAGAGCGGGAAAGCCTTCCGTAAGTTGCTGTGATACCGCCAGTGTGTCGAATTGTAATCGAAATCCCGCTTTTGGGATGATTTAATATGTCTAATACTCGACCTGCATCTATACTTTTAACAGCGATTGCCCCGTTATCGGTAACATTCGGCGTAATTTCTACCCCTTTAAGGCTCAGTACAAAAGGCTGTGTTATATTGCCTTCAATCGGTGGAGAGCCCTTTCGACTTGCGTCTACCTTGTGCGTTTCATGCTCCTCGCCAAAAATCGGCAAAAAGGAAGGTGCTCCGTCAAAATAAGTTTCATACCATTGTCCGACGGCTGCAAAATCCATATCCTTATTCAAGGCATCCGCAATAAACATTCTCAAATTCACTGCATAGGGAATATCCCAACGAAACATTCCCCATACCATTCCAAATAACACCGTTGCTATGACTGATCTTCGCCAAAAGGAAGTCCAAAAAGACGGACCACGATTCGTCTCAAAAGATTGCTGCCAGCGTTGCCGTTCATTTTTCCACTCAGTTTCTGGGTCTCTGGGCGAGTTGGCACTGACTATAGGCATCGACTTCATATCTTTATCCCCGTGCCTGTTCTGATATATGCCAGAGGGATACATCTCCGCTTTGCTTCCCGCGATTAGCTGCTGTATACGTTCTTCTCTGCGCTGCTTGATTCCGGAATTTTTATTCATCCTGTTCAGCCCCCTCAGCGAGGTATGTTTGATACATCTTATGAGGACGGGCTTCAACTTATGTTGTCCGGTTCGGGATTACGCACCTAAAAATCAAAAAAACCGGCGCTAGCGCACCGGATATGTTTTGTATTTATGATATTTATGTAGTGACTCTAAATTTTGAGAAACCGTATTATAGGAATTTAAAAAGATAAACCAAAAACACTTAAATAAGATTATCACTTATTTAAGTGTCTAGTATTACAATTTTCTCATCCACCCATACCAAAAAACTTCTTAAAGCGTGTCATCACGCTTTTCTTCTGGTCCAGCTGCATGAGGGGCACTGTATCGCCCAAGATTCGTCTCGCAATGTTACGATAAGCAATCGCGGCCTGTGAATCTGGATTCATAACGGTAGGCTCCCCTGTATTAGCGGCTTTAATTACCATTTCATCATCCGGCACAATCCCAATAAGGTCTATGCTAAGCACTTGTAAAATCCCATCAATATCCAACATATCTCCGGATTTAACCATGCTATTGCGAATGCGGTTAACCACCAGCTTGGGTGATACCACATGTGAGCTTTCCAGTAAACCAATTACCCGGTCTGCATCGCGTACGGCTGCATTTTCCGGGGTGGTCACAACAATGGCCTGATCGGCCCCGGCAATGGCATTTTTAAAGCCCTGTTCAATACCCGCAGGGCAGTCGATCAATATATATTCAAAATCCTTTTTAAGCTCCAAAATAATATCCTTAACTTGCTCCGGCGTAACAGCACTCTTGTCCTTGGTTTGAGCGGCTGGCAGCATATACAGCTCCTCAAAACGCTTGTCCTTAACCAGTGCCTGATTTAAACGGCAACGACCTTCCGCTACATCAACAAGGTCATAAATAATCCGGTTTTCCAGACCCATCACAACGTCTAGATTACGCAAACCGATATCCGTATCCACCAAACATACCTTTTTGCCGAGCAGTGCAAGCGCTGTTCCTATATTGGCTGACGTCGTCGTTTTGCCGACGCCGCCTTTTCCTGAAGTGACGACGATAGCCTCTCCCATGTGCTACACCCCTTTGAACACGTTAAAATCGCGGCCCAGACGCACAATATTGCTCATTTTATCTATTTGCATAGCGCCATCCTTGAGATACGCAAATTCCATACCGGATTCACGTGTCTCCCATTCGTCTGGTGGACGGCTGATCATTTCGGAAATTCGCAGCTGTGTCGGTGCAAAATAGGAAGCCGCAATGATCGCTTCACTATTTCCCTCCATCCCTGCATGCGCCATGCCTCGCAAAGCGCCGAGGACATAAATATCACCAGTACATGTTATAATTCCACCCGGGTTTACATCTCCCAAAAAGAGTAGGTTCCCATTGTGATGAAGCACTTGACCAGAACGGATAATCCCTGTCACCGTGTGAATAGGGGGCTTTCCCTGCACTTCCACAGGCAGTCCAGGTGATTCTACAGACCTGATGAGCAGATTCCCCTTTTGCTTCAAGATCTCCAGAATACTTTCCTTCTGTTCCTCTGTCACTTCTCGGCTTCCCAGCTTAATATCCACATGAATGATCGGGCCTGTTAAAATATTTTGATGACTGTGCTCCAGCTTAAAACGCAGCTCACCTAGCAAATCCTCAAACTCGCATTGATCGTCCAGCAGGAATACCAGGCCATCTTTGATGCCTTTAATCGTGACATGATTCGATTTCACCGCCATTAGCCTGTCCCTCCTATCTCAATCATTTCGTCCCCGGGACGTCAAATCCCTGCTAACCCGGACAAAATGTGTGTAAAAAGACCTAGACGGCCTCTTCCTTTTTCACACGGGTACCCAAACGCTGCAATTGCTTGCGAACCGGGACATAAATGATGAGGGCGAACAGAAAATGGATAAATAAATCAGGAATCATATACTGAGCAAGTGCCCAATTGAAAGTCTGATGATTCAGCTGGAACAGCTGATCAATAGCAAAAAGCATAGAATCCAGCAGGAAACTACCAATCAACACGGCTGCCATCATAATGGGCATCGGCGCACGTCGTGCTGTAAAAACAAGCCCCAATAAGTATGCAGACAACCCCATTGCAAAAGAGTAAGGCCCAATGATAAACCCGTAGAACACTACATCATGAATAAGTCCAAAAACAATACCTAGCACCAATGCTGTATGACGGCTGTAATACACAGACACAAACAAGATCACGACATATACAAAATTCGGAACCATTCTTGAATGCCAACTATCCGGAAGAAGCCACGGAAGAATCGTCCCTTCAGCTATAAACAGTACAAACAGCAGCAGTATTAGAACCTGACCGCGCATCTTCATTATTCCGGTACCTCAGGAGTATAAAGGATGAGCAGTTCTTTCCAATCCACAAAGCTGGCTGCCGGTTTAATAATCGCTGTTCGTGTTTTGCCAAATTCCCCAACCTGAATCTTCTCTACCGTTCCAATCATTAGGTTTTTGCGGAATTTCCCACCTGCACCAGATGTAATAATCTGATCGCCCTTTGCGATTGGGTCTTTTTCTTCAATGCGAGTCATTTGAAATCTGTTCGTACCCGGATCATAGCTTTCAATCATACCAAACGATTGATTTTCCTTGCCCAAGACTGTCGCTGCAATAGCATAAGAATTCGGATTTTTAGGATCCAATGTAGTCAACAACGTAACGGTGGACGTAAAATTCCCAGTACGACTAATGACTCCTACAAATCCTTCAAGCGAACTGACTTCCTGACCAACCTTCGCTCCGTCCTTCTCACCAATATCAATCACAAGCGTTTTGGAATCATTGCTGACGCTGTTCACTTGAGCAACGCGATAATCATAATTATTTTTCGCCTTTTGCGTTTGGGTGAACTTCAGTTCATTCTGCAGTCTGGCATTTGTTTCAACATAATTATGGGTCTGAATCTGGTCACGAGTCAGCTTTGCCACAGCAATTTTTAATCGTTCATTTTCTTCGTAGATGCTGCGCATATTTCCGATATCTTCAAAGAAGCCCGCTATTGCTGAAGCGGGCCTGTAAAAGATACCTTGCACAAAGCCAATTGAATCTCTGGCGAACTTCTCGGGCCAAGTTAAGGAATTTCTCTGTCCAAGTGTAATCCCCATAAGGGCAATAAACAGAACGATTCCGATCAATAGAACAAATAGTCTTTTATTGCCAAACAGCTTAAACAGTTCCTACACCCCCGATTCAACGTTTGGAACGGACGGCAGAACTGCTGCGCGATTTGAACAAATGAATATTTTCCAGCGCTCTGCCTGTACCGATTGCCACACAATCCAGAGGATTTTCTGCTACGATCACCGGCATTCCGGTTTCACCTGCCAACAGCTTGTCCAGATTACGCAGAAGTGCTCCACCACCAGTCAGTACGATTCCTCTATCCATGATGTCCGCTGCCAACTCGGGAGGGCATTTTTCCAGTGTTACTTTGACCGCATCCACTATTGCATTGACTGTATCCGATAATGCTTCGCTAATTTCATCAGAAGTAATCGTAATTGTCTTCGGCAAACCTGTTACCAGATCACGTCCGCGGATTTCCGAGGTTTCCACTTGCTCTAATGGCATAGCTGAGCCAACTTCCATTTTCAGTTGCTCTGAAGTCCGTTCACCAATCATCAGATTGTATTGACGCTTTACGTATTGGATGATGGACTCGTCCATTTCATCACCTGCCACACGCACGGAGCGGCTTGTTACAATCCCGCCCAGGGAGATGACTGCCACCTCGGTTGTACCTCCACCGATATCGACAACCATACTTCCTGTTGGCTCCCATACAGGAAGATCAGCGCCAATTGCTGCTGCAAACGGCTCCTCTATCGTATATGCTTCTCTTGCACCTGCTTGCTTCGTCGCATCTTCAACAGCACGCTGCTCCACTGCAGTAATGCCTGAAGGCACACAAACCATCACGTTCGGATGACGTGGAAACAAAGAGCGTTGGGCTTGCGCCTGACGGATAAAATATTTGATCATCGTTGCTGTTGTATCAAAATCAGCAATGACACCGTCCTTCATCGGACGAATCGCACGGATATTTCCCGGTGTGCGACCGATCATTTTTTTCGCAGATTCACCAACAGCCTCAATGGTTTTTGTATCTGTACGCAAAGCAACTACAGATGGTTCACGAACCACAATTCCTTTACCTCTTACGTATACAAGCGTGTTTGCCGTCCCCAAGTCTATTCCCAAATCTTTTGTAAAGCCACCCAGCATGATGTAATCTCCTTTTCTCTTCCCTGAAATCTGTTATCCATGTATAAACGGTTTATTCAGGCCGGATTATCCGGTCGTGTTTAAATGTTTGATTTAAATATTATATTATATCAGACCTTGTTCCTTCAAACTTACAAAGGTCCCGTCCCCGATCACAATATGATCAAGCACGTCGATACCCACGATGTTGCCCGCTTCCATCAGGCGGCGAGTCAACTGAACATCCTCTGGGCTTGGCTTCGGATCACCGCTCGGATGGTTATGAGCGCAAATTATTGAAGCACTGCTGCATTTGATTGCTGCCCGAAATACTTCACGAGGATGCACGATGGCAGAATTCAGGCTACCCATAGATAGTGTTTCCTGAGCAATGACATGATTTTTAGTATTAAGGAACAAGCATACAAAATGCTCTTTCTGCAAATAACGAAGCTGCTCAAACAGCAGATCTGCCACATCCCGCGGGCAACTAATCACCGGGGTCTCCAAATGGCGAGACAATGCTAATCGACGCCCCAGTTCGATACCCGCTTTTAGCTGTATCGCTTTAGCATCCCCAATGCCCTTAATCTGGGTCAACTCGCTCAAGCTCATATCCACCAGTTGACGCAAATTTCCTGCCTGCTGCAAAATACGCTGCGCTAAATGCACCGAAGACTCATTTTGCGTTCCTGTACGCAGCAATATTGCCAGCAACTCCGCGTTGCTTAAGGCATCCGCCCCATATGTCATCATGCGCTCTCTTGGTCGTTCTTCATGGGGGAGGTCGCGAAGCATCAGTATTGGCGACTCCAGCATATGTTTATCCCCTTTATGGACGCAACACATTCACTCCAAAATCGGACAGCATGTCCGACAGCAAGGAAAGCGGCAATCCTACGACGTTAAAATAACAACCCTGAATAGATTCCACCAGCGTAGCACCCATGCCTTGAATGCCATACGCTCCTGCTTTATCAGACGGTTCACCAGTATTCACGTATGCCACAATTTGCTCTTGACTCAGAGGCTTCATTGTAACCTCCGTTTGGCGATGTCTGACAAGCATTTCGCCGGTTCCGGTATGTATGCAGGCTACCCCGGTGTACACACGGTGTGTTCTTCCCTGCAATGCAGTCAGCATGCGAACCGCGTCCGCATGGTCGGCAGGCTTGCCCAGTACCGAACCATCCAGCACGACAATGGTATCACTGCCAATCACCAGTCCGGCTTCCTTCGACTGAGTGGCGGTGTTCACGACCGCTTCGGCTTTGCGTGCCGCAAGGGTCTCCACGATTTGCTGAGGCGTCCAGCTCTCAGGCGTGCTCTCATCCGCATGACTCGGCACCACCTCAAAGGGGAGTCTCAAAAATGCGAGTAATTCCTTCCTTCTTGGTGAAGTCGATGCCAGAATAATGCGGGGCGTAATTTTCCCGTCCATAAGGGAAGCTCCTTTTCATCAGTTAGAGCCTGCGGTACAGCCAGAACGCGGCAATGATGCCGATCAGACTAAGCAGGCTCAATTCAAAATTTATCGTTATGTTGTAGCTGATAATATCCAGGTCCGCTCTCGGCGACCAAGATATCCTAGTGGGGTGGGTCAGAAAGGAAAGGAACTTGATCGATTGAAGAGCTTTGGCAATCCATGCACCCAAGAGCCAACCGAGCAACAAAAACAGTATAAGCATTCCTACATTTTTTTTCATCCTGATCTTCCCTCGCCATTTTTTGACACCTTCATTATTATACGGTGATTTGTACTGCAATACAAACAGAAATCCGGCAAGGGGAACTATTTCCAGTTCCTTGCCGGAAAATATGGTTAGTCTATTGTTTTATGAATTGGATAAATTCCTTCTCACGCAAAACATATTCCATCATGGAGGACTGAATCTCCCAAATGTGTTCCTTGGCTGTATTCTTATTGTATTCCCCAAGTGCAGAGATCGCGCTGTTCATCGCCTTTTCAAGTGAGGTTGCGGAAGCAACCGCTTCCTTTGGAAGACCGGTAGGAAGTGCAGTGATATTTTGTGTCCACTGCTGATGCAGGTCGTTCAGCTCCTTCATGTCGGAGGCTGGCACCGTATTCGCACCTCCTTCTCCCAGCAAGGTTGAGGAAAGTCCGCTCAACTTACCCACCAATGAACTACTTAACTGAAAAAAGCCAGTGAGTTTATCGCCTTCGCCTCCGTAAGCCGCTTTTTCGAATCCAGGCAATTCAAGCTCACGAACATACAATTCGACTCCTTGTGTTTTCAACTGATTGCTGAGTAACTTAGCTTGCTCCCTATCCGGTGATATTCCTGCATATACCCGGTTTTGGTCCTCGGTATCCCCTCCTGCTGCAATGCCTGCCTTCAACAGTTCTTCTTTTGCTTGTAAGGCCCGTTCTGGAGTGCTGAAAACCCCATATTGCAGCAAATAGTAGGTTTGTGGAGGTACCTGAGCCTCTATGACAGTGACAGGGACAGAATTCTCTTTTGCAGATATTGCATCCACACCAACGGATTCTTTAAAGACCGGTACAGCCTCCTCTACTGAGGGATCTGCTCCCGGGACCATGCCTCCTCCGTTAAACAGTAACAACATAATATATCCAAACATACCCCCGGTCACCAGTGCGCTGGCTACAGAACCAACCAGTTTCCATCTAGAAGGGTGGGGCGGACGTTTTCTGTACTCTTGGCCAGAATGATAAGCTTCCTCATTCTCTTCTAGGCTATCTGGTAGAACGTCCGCATCTGACCAAGAAGCCGCCGAACGGCCAAAGGGGTCATCCCATCCCTCTTGTACTCTTAATGTCGGAGCAAAGCGCCGACTTGAAATGCGTTTATTCAGATCCTCAGGCTCATTGAGCTCTGCTTCTTGCGTAGTTACAGCATTTTTATTCATTCCTCTAATTCGATCCGTTCCTTTTTGCGGGTTATCAGCTTGATGAAGCTTATCTTTTTGATATAACCCCTTATCTCTAATCGTTTCACGCTGTTCGTTCGTAATCGACTCGTTTTTGTACGGAAGCACCTGTAGCTTATCCTCCCGGCTTGTCTCCGGCAACTGTTGGTCGAACCGGAATGTCATCTTGGTCTTGTTCATGGATGCACTCCCTCCTTGTCCCATACTTCCTCATAGTCTGTTGTATGAGTCAAGCTAAGAATATATGCCCCAGCATTACAAAAAAAGGTATCCCGAAACACAGTCGTGTTCGGAATACCCTTGAATAAATGTAATTCATTGGCGTAACAGCTCTTTTTTATACGTATTACACTTGCTGTCCGCGAAGATGGCGCGCTAACGCGTCACCTGCTTTCCAAATATCTCCCGCTCCCATCGTCAGCACAAGATCACCCGGCTGTAATCGATCCTTCAACTCCTCGATCACGGCTTCTTTGGTCGGCAAATAGATTGCATTAGCATTGCTGTTTTGGACGATTAAATCCACGAGCTTGGAAGAATGCACGCCTTCAATCTGTTTTTCTCCCGCTGGTGAATAAATATCGGTAATGATGACTTCACTAGCCTCGCTAAACGCACGGCTAAACGCATCGAGCAGGAAAAAGGTGCGGCTATAGCGTTGCGGCTGGAATACAGCAATAATACGCTTGCCAGTCGCTCTCGCTGCGCTAATCGTAGCCTCAATCTCTGTTGGGTGATGCGCATAGTCATCAATAATCAGTATGTCATTGCTTTCACCTAGTACTTGAAAACGACGCTTCGCTCCGTGAAATTCTACAATAGTAGCAGCGATTTGATCGAATGGAATCCCTGCTTCCAAACAGGAAATCACAGTAGCCATCGCATTATACATGTTATGTTTACCCGGCACTGATAGTTCGATCGTTCCGAGTGCTGTTCCTTTACGGCTCATAGTGAAGCTTAATCGACGGTCACCTAATTGGATATCTGTCGCCATATAATCCGCTTCATGCTCCACTCCATAAGTAATGACCCGAGTCTGGAGCTGAGGCAACATTTCCCGGATGTTCTGATCATCTGCGCATACAATAGCCGCCCCATCCGGTCGAATTTGACTCAAAAACTGTACATAGGCACTTTTCAGACGATTAAAGTCGCCATCGTAATTTTCCAAATGATCCGCTTCAATATTGGTTACAATGCCTTGCCAAGGATGATATTGCAGGAAAGAACCATCACTCTCATCCGCCTCAGCAACGACAAACTCGCTTTTACCTGCTTTGGCATTCGTCCCCAAATTCGTGATTTCGCCGCCAATAATATACGTTGGATCAACGTTACATCTTTCCATAACCAGAGCGATCATGGAAGAGGTTGTCGTTTTACCGTGCGCACCCGCAACAGCTATTCCCTTCCGTTCGTTAAGCAAGCGAGCCAGCATTTGCGAACGATGCAGAGTTGGAATATTCAATTCCTCCGCTGCCACCCGCTCCACATTGTCACGTGACAATGCTGTTGAATAGACGACGATATCCGCGCCTGCAATATGCTCAGGTGTGTGTCCAATATATATTTTTGCGCCTTTTGCCGCCAGTTTTTCTGTCAGCTCCTGTGATGCCACATCTGAGCCAGTCACAGTATAACCCATCTCCAGCATGACCCGAGCAATCGCGCTCATCCCGTAGCCGCCGATACCGATAAAATGAACATGTTCCGAAGTAATCAACAAATTTCACCAACCTTTTTCCGAATCGGTTTGATACATAAGGGTAGCCCGTACATCCGCAATAAGGTACAGCGTGCCGGACACCACCCCCAGATCTTCCGCTTCCGTATGTGACTGAAGCAGGCCTAGAGCCTTTTTCCAGTCACCTTCTACAATTATTTTTAAATCCGTTTTGGCATAAGACGGCCGCAGCTTCTCCACGAGATGAGCCAATTCAGCGGCATTCATTTTGCGGCGAAAATCGGGCTCGGTCAGGATAAGCGTATCCACTAGTGGCAGTATATGCTGCAAGTATGCTTCATGATGCTTGTTTGACAGCATTCCCATCATTAAAACCAATTTTTTGTACGAATACACTTGAGGAAGACTCTTGGCCAGCGTCTGTGCTCCTTCTGGATTATGAGCTCCATCAAGGACAATCCTCGGCGAGGTACTGACTTGTTCGAGACGCCCTGCCCAGGCAGTTTGCCTAAAACCCTCCAGCAATTCTGCATCATCCAACACAAAAGCCATATACTGACGTAGGACCTCAAGTGCCATCATAGCTCCTGCCGCATTAGAACATTGGTGCTCGCCTAACAACGTGATGTCAATTTCCATATGTCGGAAGGGCCCCGCGAATGAAAAGGTTTGAGCTGTTTCATCCCCTTTTAGCCGTTCATACGTAAACTGTTCTCCTGCCAGGTACAAGGTAGCTCCTTGCTTTGTCGCCGTTTCACGTATGACCTGAATAGCCTCGGGTTGGGAAACACAACTGACGACAGGTACACCCGGTTTGATGATACCGGCCTTTTCCCTTGCAATCTGTTCGAGCGTATCTCCCAAGATATCCGTATGGTCATAGCCGACATTCGTAATAACCGAGACGATTGGATTCACGATATTAGTTACATCCATCCTTCCCCCGAGACCTGTCTCCCATACCACAACATCTGGGAAAGATACCGTAGCATAGTATAAAATAGCCAATGCTGTCGATACCTCAAACATCGTAGGTGATCCCAATTCACTATCTGCGATTTCTTTCACCAACGGATACAAGCGATTGGCAAGCAAAACCAGCGTTTCATCGGGAATATCGGTCCCATTGAATTGAAAACGGTTCGTAAATCGGGTGATGTACGGAGACGTAAAAGTTCCGACATCGTACCCACATTTCAGTAGCACAGAGGTCAGAAAGGCACAAGTTGAGCCTTTACCGTTGGTTCCCGCAATATGCACAAATTTCAGATGTCGTTGCGGATCACCCAATTTACTCATTAGCTGTTCAATTCGTTCCAATCCGGGTCTGATACCAAACGGAATCAAGCCGTTAATCCATTCCACTGCTTCATCATAGCTTTGTAAAGGAGCCGTGTCTCCGCCCCTGATCGTATCTGACATCCTCTTCACCTTCAGGTCATTTTATTGTGAGTGAAATTATCCCTTGAGTTCTTCAATACGTGCGATAACTTTAGCGCGCTTATCTGAGTAATCGGCTTGCTTGGCCTTCTCTTCCTCGATGACTTTAGCTGGTGCCTTCGCCACAAAGCCTTGGTTAGATAACTTTTTCTCCACGCGCTCCACTTCACTGTTCAAATGCTGAAGTTCTTTTTCCAGTCTGCTAATTTCCTGGGCAATATCAAGCAGTCCGGCCAGCGGCAGGTATAGCTCTGCGCCGCTAACTATAGATGTCATCGCTTTATCTGGAACGGTGAATTCTAATCCCGCGTCGAATTCAGACGTATTACAGAATCTACGTACATATTCCCCATTGCGGTTAATGATATCGAGAACGGCTTGATCACCGGGTTTTATGAGTAATTCAATTTTTTTACTCATCGGCACGTTGACTTCAGCACGGATATTGCGCACAGCGCGAATTACGTCGATCAGCAAATTCATTTCTGCAACTGCATCCTTATCCTCAAAAGAAGGATCATAAACAGGCCAAGCGGCCAGTGTAATCGTCTCTCCCTCATGCGGAAGATGCTGCCATATTTCCTCAGAGATAAACGGCATGAACGGATGAATCATGCGCAGTGTCCGATCCAATACATATGCAAGTACGGACTGCGTTTTCTTTTTCGCCTCTGCATTTTCGCCATATAGGGAAAGCTTCGCAAACTCGATGTACCAGTCGCACAAATCATCCCAAATAAAGTTATACAGAAGGCGGCCTGTCTCGCCAAATTCATAAGCATCTATTAGACGCGTGATGTCGCGTGAAGTTTCGTTTAGACGATGCAAAATCCAACGATCAGCAGTGCTTAAGTCACCAGTAATGTCTATATCTGCCGAAGTGACGCCTTCCAGGTTCATCAGCGCAAAGCGTGACGCGTTCCAGATTTTATTGGCAAAGTTTCGGGCCTGCTCCACCCGCTCCCAGCGGAAACGAAGGTCTTGCCCAGGCGTGCTACTGGTGGAAATCATATAACGCATGGCATCGGTACCATATTGGTCAATCACGTCAAGCGGATCAACACCGTTGCCGAGGGATTTGGACATTTTTCTACCGTCCGCATCACGAACCAACCCGTGCATAAGTACGTCCTTGAACGGAATCTCTTCCGTAAACTCCAACGCGGTAAAAATCATACGCGATACCCAGAAATAAATAATGTCATAGCCTGTAACCAAGACATTAGTCGGATAGTATCGTTTGAGGTCCTCTGTCTGCTCAGGCCAGCCCAGTGTCGAAAACGGCCATAAAGCCGAGCTGAACCAAGTATCCAGCACATCCTCATCCTGTTTTAGCTTTCTGCCAGCATACTCAGGCAAAGTTGTAGGGTCCTCCGCCGATACAATAACTTCTCCGGTTTCTTCATCGTACCAAGCCGGAATACGGTGTCCCCACCATAATTGACGGGAAATACACCAGTCACGCACATTTTCAATCCAATGCAGATAAGTACGTTCAAAGCGATCCGGTACAAAGTTTACGCCGTTGCCAGCCTTCTGCACTTCAATCGCTTTAGCTGCAAGAGGCTTCATTTCCACAAACCATTGTGTGGACAGATAAGGTTCTACAACTACACCTGTACGTTCGCTGTGGCCTACTTGATGTACGTGCTCTTCAATACGAATCAGTACACCCTGCTCTTTCAGATCAGCGACGATTTGCTTACGGCAATCGCTACGATCAAGGCCCTGATATTTGCCTGCTTCGGCATTCATCGTTCCCGTTTCGTCCATCACCGTAATTTGTGGCAGCTGGTGACGTTGTCCCATTTCAAAGTCATTCGGGTCGTGAGCCGGTGTAATTTTAACCGCGCCGCTACCGAAATCTTTATCAACGTAGTCATCCGCAATGACCGGAATTTCCCGTCCGATGATTGGGAGCACAAGCGTTTTGCCGATCATTTGCTTGTAGCGTTCATCTTCCGGGTGTACAGCTACAGCTGTATCGCCCAGCATCGTTTCAGGACGTGTAGTGGCTACCGTAATAAATCCGCTACCGTCTTTCAGTAGATATTGCAGGTGATACAGATTTCCGTTCACCTCTTTGTATTCCACCTCAATGTCCGATAATGCAGTACGTGCAGCAGGGTCCCAGTTAATGATGCGTTTACCGCGATAAATCAGACCCTTCTTGTACAGTTTAACGAATACCTCACGTACCGCTTGGGACAGTCCCTCATCCAGCGTAAAACGCTCACGAGAATAATCGAGAGAAAAGCCCATCTTTTCCCATTGGTTATGGATATTATCTAGATAAAGATCCTTCCACTCCCACACTTTCTCCAAGAACTTCTCGCGGCCCAAATCATAACGTGTCAGGCCTTCTTCACGCAGCTTTTGCTCTACCTTTGTTTGGGTAGCAATACCCGCATGGTCTGCCCCTGGCAGCCACAAGGCATCATACCCCTGCATCCGCTTGGCGCGAATAATAATATCCTGCAAAGTAAAGTCAAGAGCATGTCCAATATGCAACATACCTGTAACATTCGGTGGTGGAATAACGATTGTAAAAGGCTCTGCCTCTGGATGTTGCCCAGCGCGGAAATAGCCCTTCTCCATCCACGTTTTGTACCATTTTTGTTCTGCTGATTTTGGATCGTACGTTGTTGGCATTTCCAAGGTTGTC
Source organism: Paenibacillus sp. FSL H8-0168 (assembly GCF_038592955.1). NCBI lineage: Bacteria > Bacillati > Bacillota > Bacilli > Caryophanales > Paenibacillaceae > Paenibacillus > Paenibacillus sp. FSL H8-0168. The sequence goes on from NZ_CP151948.1 coordinate 4,414,047, forward strand.
TTGTTGTCTTGTTCTGACATATCAGGATACCTCCATGATTTTTCAATTGGCAAATAAAAAAAGCCTTTCATCCTCAAAGGACGAAAGGCTGTTCTCTCGCGGTACCACCTTTGTTTCACCCCTTGTGTATGTATCCACTGATCCATTACACATGGTGTGACACTTTATGCAGATAACGGTTGCGGACCGGCCTTATTCTACCGTGAGCCTCTTATCTTCCGTAGGAATTAAATGAGGAACCGTTCAAACAGGCGACTCCCGGGTGACTTCGGCCAGTAGCTTCCTGCGGAACCTCACAGCGCTGCAATTCCACTCTCTGAAGGGCTTGCTGCCTACTCTTCCCGATCTCAGTCTTTCAATAACTATACCACATCATACATTTCCCATTGACTATAGTCAACACCCGCCGTGCATTTTTCAGCAACCGGATCAAGGGATATACAATACCTGTCCTTCTTCCACATGATGCTCCGCCAATCTGTTATACAGTTGAAGCTCACGTGTGCTGAGCTGATAACGGTCAGCTATGGTTTCCAGTGTATCCTCGCGCTGTACAATGCATAACCGCACCTTACGAAAAGGTGTTTCATCTTGTGTATGAAAAAAAAGGTTCTTCCACTTGGCATTCTCTCGCTCTTCTTCGGCTTTATGATCCTGATCCTGCGGCTCCTGCTCCAACTGCTGCTGGTATTCGGCTTCCTTCACCGAACGGCTGGATTGGAGCAATGATGAGTAGACAACCGGGTCTGGCTCGTCTGCCCCTTCATCCTTTTTACTGTTGAGCGCTACACGCATCTCTGGCTTATCCTCAGTAAAGGTATCATGGGCCTCGTGGTTAACCTGTTCTGACGCTTCAGGCCTGAAGTCGAAGTTATCTACTTGACTCGCTTCCAACTGTGTCTCCAGATAGACCTCGGACTCCGTGGCATGATGCGGTTCAGACAGCAAAGGTTCATATACTATATTAGGAGATGCGGAAGATACTTTAGGCTCATTTCCCCCTGCCCATGCTTCCTCTTGCTGAAATCCCCACACTTCCGGAGACCCATGCTCATGCTTGACCTCGGGAGAGCTGTCTTCAACTGCTTTGCCCGTCCAAGGCTCATAGAATCGGTTAGGATCTACTGCCGACTCATAAGCTTGCTGTTCCGACAATGACTTCTGTTCCTCATGGTCCTTAGACGGCTGTTCCCAAGAAACGGACTCCTGTTGTGCTGGCACTCTGTAGGAAGTTTCAGGATCTGTAACGTAATCGGAGGACGAGTCATTGGTAGAATAGGCCTCTGCATGATGATGCTCTCCATCGGCGGAAAGGGATTGAACCGGTTGCTCAGGTGCATGCACTACGGTAAATTCCTCATCCAGCCAAACCGCCGTCTCCTCCGCGTGCGAGCTTTCCACGCCATGCAAAGAAAGAACGCCTGTAATGTTTAGACTACGTAAAGAAAGCAGGTCCACATCAAAATTTTCAATCTCGACAGAGATATCTTCCAATCTCCCTACGCGGTTTAGCGGAATGGTAATTTCCACAGGGATCAAATGATGAAGCTCGCTCGTGATCTGTTCAGGTGTGCGGTACACGCCCTCCAGCAGCAAATGCCCTCGCAAAGCGGCATGGTCGCCGTGGGTTACAACCTGAATGCGTGGCAGAAGCTCAATTTCCTCCAACTCAGCAATCCCGGCAGCTTCCTCCGTCAAATGAATGCGTTCATAAATATCAAAACGCAAGCCTTGCGGCTGATCATTCTGTTGTTTGTTCAAGGATGGCATCCTCCTTTGGGCAGTCTCCGCACATCCTCTGACTTCTGGTCAGGCGCACGGAAACTCCATATTGCAAACCGTTTCTAGGTTCAAGTATATGCGCCAAAATAGAAGGCATGCCATCTTTTATAGCTGTTTGTGTAGCTTTTGAAAATCATCCGGCCAAGCATCCTCCACGGTAATCGTTTCGCCACTCAGCGGATGACGGAAGGTAAGACGCTCCCCGTGCAGCGCCTGCCTGCCAAAATCAGTAGCCCGCCCCCCGTATAATACATCCCCAAGCAACGGGTAGCCAGCATGACTAAGATGTACGCGAATCTGGTGCGTCCGGCCTGTCTCCAGCGTCAGATATACGAGACTCACTGCACTTGGACCGCTTCCCCATACTTCTCCGAGTTCAATATGGGTAACCGCCTTTTGCCCAGTTGGAGATACACGACGGCGCTGCTTATGATGCCTGTCCTTGCCAATCGGCCAATCCAACGTTCGCAGCGATGGGGGTACTTTCCCTCGTACCAAAGCTACATACCTGCGGCCTATATCCTTAGCTCGCATTTGCTCGTCCAGCTTGAGCAACGCAAATTCATTTTTGGCATATAGCACTGGGCCCGTCGTATCCACATCCAGACGATGCACATGCCGTACCGCCGCATGAATGCCATTCATCTCATAGTAGGATGCGACAGCATGATCCAACGTCAGCGGACCATCCTGCACAGCGCCGTCCGGATGTACTGCCATACCTGCCGGTTTATGCACTACCAGGCAAAAATCATCTTCATACAGTACCTTCAAATCATACCAACGAGGGGTGATTCCAAGGTTCATTACAGGAAAAAGGGCCAGCCGCAGCCGGTCCCCTGTAAGTTCAATCTCTTTTGCATGACGCAGTCTGCGCCACAGCTTTTCCGGTAATTCCAAACGATTCAGCAACCACTGATCTACAACATCAGCATTGTTTTTTTCCCCGTCTGTGATTTCCCGTCCTGGCGTGACTTCCAGCCACGGTCCTCTTCTTTTCCAGCCACCTTGCCAGCTCATAGACGTTTGAGCGCGCGATAGTTCGCCTCAATGGTGGCATCAATATCCTCTACCGTATGCACGCCCGACACAAACATACCCTCAAATTGAGATGGTGCCACACTGACTCCCTCATTCACCATTTCAGTAAAGTAACGGCGGAAGTGGTCCTGATTACTCGTTTTAGCTGTGTCAAAATTGACAACCTTTTCTTCTGTAAAAAATGGACAAACCATGGAACCCACGCGATTGATCGTGACAGGGATACCCAGCTCGCTCGCATTACGTTCGAATCCGGCTTGAAGTCTTGCTGCCCGCTCTTCCAGGCGATCGTATACTTCTGGCGTCAGCAATTTAAGTGTCGAATAACCTGCTGCCATAGCCAGCGGATTTCCGCTAAGCGTACCCGCTTGATAAATTGGCCCCGATGGAGCAATCTGCTCCAGAATATCCCGACGTCCGCCGTAAGCACCTACAGGGAGTCCACCACCAATCACTTTACCCAGACAGGTAAGATCCGGCGTCACACCAAAGCGACCTTGAGCCGAATGAAGTCCAACCCGGAATCCAGTCATCACTTCATCAAAAATCAGCAGACTTCCGTACTGCTGGGTTACCTCACGCAAACCTTCCAAAAATCCAGGCTGTGGTGGTACAACTCCCATATTGCCTGCTACTGGCTCGACAATAATTGCGGCAATCTCTTCGCCAAATTTCTCAAAAGCTAGCTTCACCGAAGCCAAATCATTATAAGGGACGGTGATGGTATGGGTGGCTACGACTTCAGGTACACCCGGACTATCGGGCAAGCCTAATGTCGCAACACCAGAGCCTGCTTTAATCAGCAAACTGTCCGCATGACCGTGATATGATCCCTCAAATTTAAGGATTTTACTACGGCTCGTAAATCCGCGTGCGAGTCGAATCGCACTCATAGTCGCCTCAGTTCCGGAGTTAACCATACGTACAATGTCCATAGAAGGAACACGCTCACATACGAGCTTGGCCATTTCGGTTTCTGCCAACGTTGGTGCGCCGAAGCTGGTTCCTTTTACAACAGCAGCCTGTAAAGCTTTAACCACTTCGGGATGTGCATGGCCCATAATAAGCGGTCCCCATGAACATACATAGTCTAAATAGGATTGACCATCAATATCATATACACGCGATCCTTCGCCATGGTCAATATATACAGGTGTAATCCCAACAGATTTAAAAGCCCGTACCGGGCTGTTAACGCCACCCGGAATGTATTGTTTTGCCTCATCAAAGGCTACTTTGGAGTTCGTATCCTTGCGCACTTTCCGTTGTTCGTCGATCAATCTGACCACTCCTATCTTCTGAAAATAGACTTATTGCTTCAACCATCTTGCCGCATCCTTGGCCGAATAGGTGATAATCATATCTGCACCCGCACGCTTCATGCTTGTCAGAATCTCCAGCACCATTGCTTTTTCATCAATCCAGCCTTGAAGAGCGGCTGCCTTGACCATGGCATATTCACCACTAACGTTGTAAGCCACCATAGGCAGATCAAATTGATCCTTAATCGTGCGCATCACGTCCAGGTAAGAAAGAGAAGGCTTCACCATCAGCATATCCGCACCCTCCAGCACATCAGACTCCGCTTCTCGCAATGCTTCACGTGCATTGGCAGGGTCCATCTGATAGGATTTGCGGTCACCAAACTGCGGCGCAGAATCTGCGGCTTCCCGGAAAGGACCATAAAAAGCAGACGCATATTTGACGGAATACGACATAATCGGAATATGTGAAAAGCCTTCCAGATCCAGCCCCTGCCGAATCGCTTGTACAAAACCGTCCATCATATTAGATGGCGCGATAATATCCGCACCAGCTCTGGCCTGAGAAACGGCTGTACGTACCAGCACCTCCAGAGATTCATCATTCAATACTTCACCGCATACCTCACCATCATGCTCATGCATTTGTACCATACCGCAGTGACCATGGTCCGTAAACTCACACAAACAAGTGTCAGCCACAACCAGCAGTTTGGGATAACGAGACTTGATCAAACGAGTAGCTTCCTGAACAATACCATCGTCCACAAAAGCCGAAGTCCCTACACTGTCTTTTGTTTCCGGTATGCCAAACAGGAGCACGGCGGGAATGCCAAGCTCACTAATCTCTTTCAGTTCTTCCTCCAGCCGATCCAGAGAAAAACGGTATACACCTGGCATAGAGCTAATTTCCTGTTTCACCCCAGTGCCAAATGTTACGTAGATCGGTTGGATAAAATCAGCGGGATTCAATACCGTCTCACGCACCATACTGCGAATTGCAGACGACTGACGCAAACGACGATGTCTAGTAAAAGGAACACTCATGAATACAAACCTCCATTTTTTATACATTCATTAGCAAAAACAAAAAATTATAATGTCATAAGAGTACTTGATCGTTTCCAGTCACATAACGATTGGATCAGACTTTCAATGGTTGCCTTCTCTGACATAAAACTCACAGTCAAACCGGCTTGGGTAGCTGTCTCACCGGTCAAAGGACCTATTACAGCAATCGTAACTCCCTCCAGCAGCGACAATGGATCATGGATCCCCATTTGCCTGAGCGCTTCCAGAAAAAAGGTGACGGTTGAGGAACTCGTAAACGTAATCGCATGAATGGCACGTTCCTCAAGCAGCTTGAGGAGCTCGTCATCCTGTGTGTTGGCTGCCAGCACAGTTTGATACAAATCAGCCTCGGTCACATGAAGCCCCATCTCCCTCAGCTTTTCTGGCAGCCACGGCCGTGCTAGATCACCTCTAGGTAGAAATACGTTCTGCCCTGCCTGCAAATCCTGCTCAAACCCTTCGAGCAAGCCTTCTGCCTGAAAAGGGCCTTCGATCTGTTCTGCCACAATTCCGTGTGTCCGAAGCGCAGCTGCTGTAGCTGGTCCGACTGCGGCAATACGAGCTTTGAACAGCATGCGTACGTCCTTGCCCTGTTCCTTTAAGTGCGTGAAAAAGTATTCAACTCCATTAACGCTAGTGAAAAACACCCAATCATATTCAGGTAGTCGCGCAAATGCCTCTTTAATTTCCTGTTTGGTTGACTCGTCCGAAGGGGCGACAGTCTGAATAACTGGAAATTCATAAGGCTCGCCGCCAAGCTCCTCAATCCGGTGAACCAGACTGCTGGCCTGCGCACGCGCGCGAGTAACCAAAATCCGCTTGCCAAACAAAGGCATGTCCTCAGCCCATTTTAACTGTTCACGTTGATTGACCACTTCTCCGACAACGATGACGGCGGGAGGTTGAAAATTCGCGGCCTTCACCTTAGCTTCAATATCCGCCAGCGTACCCACCAGCGTATCCTGCTCGGCGCGGGTCCCCCAACGGATCAAGGCAACAGGAGTATTTGACGGCTTGCCGTGTTTTATCAGCTGTTCACTGATATAGCCGATCTTGGCTACACCCATCATAAAGATCAGTGTGCCCGTTGCGTTCGTCACTTTATCCCAATGAATACTTTTGTCGAGTTTATCGGGACTTTCATGACCTGTAATGATAGACAGCGATGAGGCCATATCCCTGTGTGTGACTGGAATGCCCGCATAGGCGGGCACACTGATTGCTGATGTGATGCCGGGTATAATTTCATAAGAAATACCATGTTTACGCAGTAGCCCGGCTTCCTCGCCGACTCGTCCAAATATAGTGGGGTCTCCCCCTTTAAGACGAACAACTGTTTTTCCTTCCAAGGCCAAATCCACCAGCAGCTGATTAATTTCCTCTTGCTTCATGGTGTGACGATCTGGCAACTTGCCGACATAGATTTTTTGGGCACCTGGCTTCATCAATCCCAAGAGGCGCGGGCTTGCCAGTCTGTCGTATACAATGACATCGCCCAATTGAATGCATTCCCAACCCTTGACCGTAATTAATCTTGCGTCTCCTGGTCCTGCACCTACCAAATATACTTTTCCTGCCATGCTATCATCCCCTCACCTGCGCAAGAATCTGTTCCGCTCCTTTGGCTATCAAACTGGCCGCCACCGCTTCTCCCAGCTTTTGCGGATCATTTCCCTGGAGCGTTTCCTTCAAAATAACCTCGCCATCTGGCGAGCCTACCATGCCCGTGAGGCTGATTTCTTGACCAGCCCAGACCGCATGAGCCCCGATCGGCACTTGGCACCCCCCATTTAACACGCCCAGAAAGGTTCGTTCTGCCGCAACGGTAGCCGAGGTATCCCGATCGTTGTAAAGGCGCAGCAAGGCCAGTAGCTCTTCATCGCTCGCACGACATTCAATACCTAGCGCTCCCTGCCCGACTGCCGGCAAACAGTCTTCTTCCGGTATATAGGACGTAATTCGCTCTTTCCAGCCCATCCGATGCAAGCCTGCTGCCGCCAAAATGATAGCGTCAAAACCTTCCGTCTCCAGCTTTTTCAGACGGGAATCAATATTACCACGCACAGGCTCCAATTGTAGATCAGGTCGCATGGACTTGATTTGACTGGCTCTGCGCAGACTGCTCGTGCCCACCTTTGCCCCTTGAGGCAAATCCTCCAGGCTCTTGGCGCCCAATGTGATCAGGCAATCACGCGGGTCCTCACGGCGCGGCACAGCGCCGTTAACAAGCCCTTCCGGCAATTCGGAAGGCATATCCTTCATACTATGTACTGCCATATCAATCTCACCAGCCAGCATGGCCTGTTCAATTTCTTTGACAAAAAGCCCTTTGCCACCCACTTTGGACAAGGTTACATCCAATATTCGATCACCCTTGGTCAGGATTTTCTTCACGACAAATTGCAAATCCATTCCATGCTTTGCGCACAGCGCGTTCAAATCTTCAATGACATGCCCGGTCTGAGTTAACGCCAGCGCACTCTGTCTGCTGCCTACCACAATTGTTCGCATGTTATTCCTCCTGATTTTGCGCAATCCATAGGTCTATTTCTTTTTCGGTCCAAGCCATAAATTCATGACGCCGTATTTGATCCAAAATTCCGCTACTCGCCAAGCGCCTCAGTAGTTTGGTCCTTTGCTGTGGGGAACTTATCTTACGTTTGATGATCTGTCGCATATCGTGCATGAAATCCAGATATGGCTCGTATTCGCTACCAAACAACGTATTCAAAGCTGATGTAATATCAGTGGTCACAGCAGGGCCAGCCCCTTCTGTGGAAATACTAATCGTCAGTCTTCCTCGTCGAATGATACCCGGCGTTATAAAGTCTCCCTCTTCCGATCGATCCGCCACATTTACCAGTATACCCCTTTGTCTGGCCTCATGCGCAACCTCATAATTCACTTCTCTCTGGTTCGTCGCCGCATATACAAGAAAGGCTCCCTGGAGGTCACCCTCGCGATATACGCGATTTACCCAGTGGAGCTGCTTGTGATCCGCCAGAACCTGTAAATCCGGCGTTATATTCGGGCTAATGACGGTAATGAATGCCCCACTTTCCATCATCCCCTTTACCTTTCGTTCCGCAATCCTACCGCCACCTACAACACAACAGATCTTATTCTTACAATTCAACGAAATCGGGACAAAATGCTGCAAAAGGCTTTCACTCTCCCGTCCACTGATGAAATACAGACCAGGAATTCAGCAAAAAATTAAGAATCAATAGCGTGTAGCCCACCAATGCCCACTTTGCCATGACAAGCCCTGAACGCTGATTCAATCTTTTGCTCACTAAAAATATAATATACACGCACAAGGCAATCGCTGTCATCAGCACCTTGGTATCTAGCAAGAGACGCCAGCGTTCCTCGGCAATAATTGAAATAACGGCAACTACAATTGAGACCCCCAACAAAGGAGTACCAATCAACAGCGCCATATGCGTATACCGGTCCATCATTTCTAGACTCGGCAGGCGTCTGATCGTGTCATTCCATTTCTTTACTTTCAATTTACGATGCAAAAACAGATATAACCCCGAAAATACAGCTGCTACCGTCATTGCTACAAAACCAAGATTAGCCAGCGCAATATGAATCAGGAGCAGACCATGAACTGTATGCCAATTTCCAAGTGGGTTGTCGAGAGGCTCCATCCATATATTGTTGAGCACTAGCACTGCAAAACTAATAATATTAAGCAACAATACCGCAAATTCGGATCGCTGATAACGTGTCAGAATCAAAGAAATCAGTACCAAAATAACTGAGAACAGAAATAGAAAATCGTAGGTCACAAAAATAGGAAGATGCCCTTCATTCCAGGTTCTTATCCCCATATAAGCAAGCTGGAGCACCAGAACGACAACAAGAAGCCCTGTACCTGTCCGTTTAGCATTCGCATTGCGACGAATCCCATCCGAGAATACAAACAGAAGGCTCAGGGCAAAAACATAAATCATTGAATCATATATAAGCATGCCTGAAGCCACTTCTGTTCACCCACCTTTACAGGCTGGCCGGCGCAAACGACGCTGGCAAAGCCTGAGCCTGAACGGTTTTTTCATGAACACCGGCTTCCGGTTTCATTAACGCAGACGCATCGCTTTTATCTACTTTCTGAGCGGCGTCATCCAAACGATCCTCTAGAGCAAAAATATGGCTAAACATGTCTAGGGCCTCATTTCCCTGCTTTTGAACAGCCAGTTCCTTTACCCGATTGATCGGATCATGCATCATCTGATTCAGCATACTTTTCGTCAAGCGGCTAATCACTTTGCGTTGCCGTTCATCCAGCTCGGGAAGCTTATTGAACAAGCTTTCCAACGTATCCTGATGTACAGACTCCGCTTTTTCTTGTAATGCACGAATCACCGGACGCACTCCCATCGTTTTCAACCATTGATAAAACTCGCTAAGCTCATCTTCGATCATATGCTCGATTTTTGTAGCTTCGGTACGGCGCATTTCCAAATTGCTCTCCACGATCCCTTCCAGATCATCAATATCGTACAGGAAAACATTCTGTAATTCACCAATAGCCGGGTCGAGATCACGTGGAACCGCAATATCAATCATAAACAAAGGACGGGACTGTCGACGTTTCATACTTGCTTCAACCCGAGTCCGATCCAGAATATAACCCTGGGCACCTGTCGAGCTAATGACAATATCCACATCCGCCAACCGATTCATACCTTCCTCCATCGTAACCGGCGTTCCATGGAACTTGGAGGCAAGGTCTTCCGCACGGGACAAGGTTCGGTTTGCTACAATAACCTCGGCTGCTCCACCGCTGTACAAATGCTTAACGGTAAGCTCGCTCATTTTACCAGCACCGAGAATCAGTACCTTTTTATCGGTAAACATCCCGAAAATCCGTTTGCCCAGCTCAACTGCTGCATAGCTGACAGATACGGCACTTTCTCCAATAGACGTCTCCGAATGGGCACGCTTGCCCAATGTGACGGCCTGCTTAAACAACATATTAAACCACGTTGCCGTAATTTTCTGGGATTGAGCCTGAAGAAAAGCGTTCTTTACCTGTCCCAAAATTTGTGTTTCTCCGATTACCATAGAATCAAGGCCACAAGTCACACGGAACAAATGCCGAATCGCCTGCTCGTCCTCATATATATATAAATGTTGTGTAAATTGATCACGCGGAATACCAAACCATTGCTCCATAAAACTGCGTATAAAATAACCGCACATGTGAAGGCGGTCCACCACAACATATATTTCAGTCCGATTGCAGGTTGCGACAACTACGCCCTCCAACACACTTTTGGTAAGTTTGAGTTGTTCCAGCGCTTTTGGCAAATCTTCTTCTGCAAATGTAAAACGCTCTCTGACTTCCACAGGCGCCGTACGATAATTCAACCCAACAACGACGATGTGCATTGCAAATTCACCTGCCTAAACTGTAATAAGAATAACCACTGTTATCATAAACTATGTTAATTATATCACAGAAGTCCGAATCTCCTCCGGCTGTTTTATGAATTGTTTATGAAAATTGGATGACGTTCATGAACATCTAGCATGTTCTGTAAGATTTGATTTAGTGTAGACCACTTTTAAAACAAATAACCATGGAAATGTTCCATGGTTATAATATAGGACGCACAAATGGCTCCATAAAAGAACGATTTACACCAACTCAGCCAACTTGCACTCCGGTGATTCCACCTGAAGTTCTCCCAAGCCGCGAATCAGCTTCTTCGCATATGTTTTTTTCGGTTTTAGAACGGATACCAGGTAATCAATAGCCAGCTGCGGATCGACAGTCTCACCGCAAGTATAACAATCAATAGCGGCAAATCCTCTCTCAGGATACGTATGAATAGAGAGATGACTCTCCGACAACAGTACAAGCACGGTAGCTCCCTGTGGTTCGAATTGCTTGGATTGAACAGACATCACCGTTGCTCCGCAAGCTTCAGCTGCTTCAACTAATTGAGCCTCCAAAAACTGCGCATCATTCAGTAATTCAAACTCAACACCCCAAGTATCTACGGCAACGTGTCTTCCGAAAGTTGAGTACTCCAATTCCATCTTTCGGTTCCCCCTTCCTAGGAATAAAATGTTTGAAAAAATTTCATCCGCTAGGACCTACGTCATTCACTTCCCGAGGGAATAACCTCTCGCAACATTCAATGTCCTGAGTGAATCCTGGTTCCTATATTCATTTTCAACGAGATTAAAAATAACATCTATGTGCAGCAAATGCAATCATTTTTTTGGAATAAAAAAGCCCCTTTCGGTAAAGAAAGGGACTACACTGCATAACGATTCATTCCATGTATTCATGCCTTATTAAGCTTCCAGTGCAAATAATTTCGAGCAACTCATTCGAAGCTTGTGGTCAATCTGTTCCAACTCCGAGAAAGTACGCGCCAAATTCCGCTGGTCAAGCAACGAATTAATGAGATGATATACGTCTGATATTTCATTTTCGACGTTCTGATGCTGAAAAAGCTGTTGCAGTTCCTGAACCGTATTTTTATATTCAAATACCAGCCTGGAGCCTACGGCATTCTTCTCCATAATTTTACGAACCGTACCTTCATTATAAAAATACACCATAGTGAATCCTTGATACATTCGGTAAACGATGCCTTCGCCCTTAAAACGAACAAAAAGTTTGCGTATAAACAGGGTTAGTTGCGGATGAATTAAGCGGCAAGTCAATTCACACACAAACGCTCCCTCTTGGGCTTCAAAAAACAAATGAACTTCCTCACCCGCACTATGCTCCAGAACGATTTCCTGTCTTCCGTTATCTAGAACTTTAATATAGTAATGCACCTGGGGATCATCCACTGCCCGCAAAAATTCGTCCATTTGAGTTTCCGACAAGGTCAAAGTGGTTTTAACATACTCTGTGGCTAACCGCTGAGCCATACCAATCTCCTCAATTCTTTCCTGAACCTATAAGTTTAAGCTTTATGCTTTATTATACATCAGACCTACAACGCTTTTCTTGCACATCAAATCATAAATTTCCGCCATACATCGGAAATAAACGGAAAATGATAGGGTTGAGACTGCATTATACCCCATATCCTCACTCTTCTACTTAAATTCCACGAGTTCCTTTAGTTATTATATATTATTCCCACCATTTTAGTGAGTTTAATATTTTGTGAAGCCCGAATCATGAAAAAAGGACGCCCTCAAGGACGTCCCTAACCTTACAATTCCGTCTGCTCTTCGTCGTCATTCTCTATATAGCTGGAGATGACAGACCACAGCTCTTCCTTGCCCATACCTTCTTCGGATGAAAAGGGGATAAACAATCCCCCGGGAAGTATTCCGAGTTCCTGCTTGATTACCTTATAATGCTTTTCTCGCCGCGTTTTAGGGATTTTATCTGCCTTAGTGCCTACAACGCAGACTGGAAGCCCGTGATGGCGCAGCCAATCGTGCATCATGATATCGTCCTTGGACGGCGGATGACGCAAATCCACCATTTGAAGCACCAGCTTAAGTGGCTCACGCTCCAGCAAATAAGACTCAATCATCTGCCCCCAAGCCTTGCGAGACGTTTTGGATACCTTGGCATAACCATAACCGGGAAAATCGACAAAATAGAGGTCATCATTAATCCGGTAATAATTGAGTTGCTGGGTTTTACCTGGCGTAGAACTGGTACGCGCCAAATTTTTACGGTTAATCAACCGATTAATCAGTGAAGACTTTCCTACATTGGAGCGCCCCGCCAGAGCAATCTCTGGCAAAGCGTCCACAGGAAACTGATCGGGGCCAACCGCACTTATTATAAATTCTGCTTTTGTTACTTTCATTGTGTTCTTAATTCCTCTCTAATGTACCCTTGCCTGCTCAACCAAAGCATGCTTTAGCACCTGATCCATATGGGCAACGGGGACAAATTCAACATCCTGCCGGATACTGTCGGGAATATCCTTCAAATCCCGTTCATTATCTTTGGGAAGCAGAATTTTTTTGTAGCCTGCCCGATGGGCAGCCAGCGACTTCTCTTTCAAACCACCAATCGGCAATACTCGGCCGCGCAAAGTAATTTCGCCTGTCATAGCTACATCCTTGGATACATGACGGTTGGTCAAAGCTGAAATTAATGCGGTAGCAATAGTAATTCCCGCAGATGGGCCATCCTTCGGAATCGCACCCTCAGGAATATGAATGTGGATATCATTTTTCTCATAAAAGTCCAGTTCAATGCCCAGATCAACTGCTTTGGAACGAGTGTAGCTGAATGCCGCCTGGGCAGATTCCTTCATAACGTCTCCCAGTTTACCCGTAAGAATCAGTTTACCACTACCAGGTACGACCGTCACTTCAATCATCAGTGTTTCACCACCGACCTCTGTCCATGCCAAGCCTGTAACCGTACCGATCTGATCCTCCAGTTCTGCAACACCGTAACGGAATTTAGCGATACCCAAATAATCCTTCAGATTATCCGGTGTGATTTGAATCGGCCCTTCGCCACCAGATACAACGGACTTCGCCGCCTTGCGGCACAGAGAAGCCATTTGCTGTTCCAGATTCCGCACACCGGATTCACGGGTATATTCACGAATGACACGCAGGAGCGTATCCTCCCCGATGACCAACTGTTCCTCGTTCAAGCCATGCTCTCTCTTCTGCTTGGGCAATAGGTACCGATTGGCGATTTCCAGCTTTTCCAGTTCGGTGTAGCCTGGAATATAGAGTGTCTCCATACGGTCCATTAGCGGACGCGGGATGTTGTGTGCAGCATTGGCTGTCGTTACAAACATTACATTGGACAGATCAAACGGCAGCTCGACAAAATGGTCGCTGAACGTATTGTTTTGTTCAGGATCAAGCACTTCGAGCAATGCCGCCGATGGATCCCCCCGAAAATCGGAAGCCATTTTATCAATCTCATCCAGCAAAAATACCGGATTAGACGTTCCTGCGGTCTTCATCCCTTGAATGATCCGCCCCGGCATCGCGCCAACATAAGTCCGGCGGTGACCACGGATTTCCGCTTCATCCCGCACACCTCCGAGAGAAATGCGGACAAATTCCCGACCCATGGATTTGGCAATCGAACGGGCCAACGAGGTCTTGCCGACCCCTGGCGGGCCTACGAGACACAGAATCGGTCCCTTAATGGTCTTCACCAGCTTGCGCACAGCCAAATACTCCAATACACGTTCCTTCGGTTTATCGAGTCCGTAGTGGTCGTTATTGAGTACCTCTTCAGCTTTGACGATATCCAGATCATCATCGGTAAACTTGTTCCACGGCAAGCTTAACAACCAATCAACATAATTACGGATGACGCCACCCTCGGCAGAGCTTGCCGGCATTTTTTCCAGACGATCGATTTCCTTTTCGACCTTCTCCTTCACCGGAACAGGTAACTCCAGTTCACTTAGCTGGTTGCGCAGTTCCTCAACTTCTCCTGCGCGGCCTTCCTTCTCGCCAAGTTCCTTTTGAATCGCCTTCATTTGTTCACGCAGATAATACTCCTTCTGCGTCTTCTCCATTTGCTTCTTCACACGCTGGTTGATTTTACGTTCCAGCTCCAGTACTTCACGCTCATTGTTCAAAATATCCAGAAGCTTCTCCAGACGCTGAGTAACGTCGACCGTCTCCAGTATATCCTGCTTTTCCTTAATTTTAAGCGTCAGATGACTTGTAATCACGTCTGCAAGCCGCCCCGGCTCTTCAATATCGGATACCGCAGCGAGAGTCTCCGGTGTTACCTTTTTGGACAAGTTGATATAATGCTCGAACTGAGTTAATACAGTGCGCATAAGCGCATCCGTCTCAGGCTGTACGTTTTCTGCCTCGTGCAGCTCCTTCGCCATTACCTCGTAATATTCTTCATTGTCCGTATATTGAATAATCTCGGCGCGTTCCAGCCCTTCCACCAATACTCGAATGGTTCCATTAGGAAGCTTGAGCATCTGGCGTACCTTGGCTACCGTGCCGACTCGAAAGATGTCCTCTTGTGTAGGTTCTTCAATATTTACTTCTGATTGAGAACACAGGAGAATCAAATTGTCTTCAACCATCGCTTTTTCCAAAGCCTTGACCGATTTTTCCCGGCCCACATCGAGATGCAGAACCATGCTCGGGTAGACCAGAAGTCCTCTTAAAGGCAGCAAAGGAAAACGACGACCTTTTGTCTTGGTGGGTCCCATCGCTTTCGCACCTCCAGTGATTCTCAGGTTCCGGATTTTACAATCCTCACGTTGTTATCTTTCATATTTTATCAAATGTTTTATGAAAAAACCAATGAAAGGGTGGTTCATCAGCAAGATCCTGTATCTGATATCGTCCCGTTATGCGTTCCATCAGCCTGTAACAAGGAAGATTGGGATGGGCGAAAAGTCTCAATTGGCGCATGCACAGGCAAATCTGACGTCATCTCTTCCCCAAACACATGTCGGAACACTTCGGTAACTGACTGTACAGGAATGACTTTTAAACCCTCAATACCGTCAAAAAGAGCTTGCCAGTTGTCCTGCGGAATGATCACCTTTTTAGCTCCAGCCTGAAAAGCGGCTTCAACCTTGGCTAATACACCACCAATCGGTTTGACACGACCATGGATGCTAACTTCGCCAGTCATAGCAATTTCATGATCCACCGGAATTCCCCGCATCGCGGAAGCAATAGCTGTTGCCATTGCAATTCCTGCGGACGGGCCATCTACTGGCGTACCCCCAGGGAAATTGATATGCAAATCGTAATTCGATGGAGACAATCCGAGCGTACGCAAAACGGTTAGAACATTTTCCACAGAACCTTTAGCCATGCTCTTACGGCGCAGCGTGCGGGACCCACCTCCAATTTCTTCCTCATCCACGACCCCCGTAATATTATAAATTCCCTTTCCCTCAGGAACCGGAACTGCTGTAACTTCAATTTCCAGCAGCATCCCCATGTTCGGGCCATATACAGCTAATCCGTTAACGAATCCGATTTGCGGCAAGCCCGGTATTTTTCGGTCAGGACGTGGTTGAATTTGACTGCTGCCCGCTACCCATTCCACGTCGGAAGCATTGAGACGCTCCCTTTTCTCGGTAAGTGCCAAACCAGCAGCCAGCTGGATCATATTGACCGCTTCCCGACCGTTCGTTGCGTAACGCTGTACAACTTCTACCGCCTCAGGGCAAGGGCCAAAGCCTAGCTTGTGGACAGCATCCTCTGCAATACGAGCAATCTCTTGTGGCTGCAAGGCACGGAAATAAATCTCCATGCACCGGGAGCGAATCGCAGGTGGCAGTTCATGCGGCGAACGGGTCGTCGCACCTACCAAACGAAAATCGGCTGGCAAACCGTTTTGGAAAATATCGTGGATATAAGCAGGAGTGTTCGAATCTTCCGAGTTGTAATACGCACTCTCCAAAAATACCTTGCGATCCTCCAGTACTTTCAACAGTTTATTCATCTGCGTTGGATGCAGCTCACCAATCTCATCAATGAACAGCATACCCCCATGCGCCTTCGTCACAGC
This sequence comes from Paenibacillus sp. FSL H8-0168, assembly GCF_038592955.1. NCBI lineage: Bacteria > Bacillati > Bacillota > Bacilli > Caryophanales > Paenibacillaceae > Paenibacillus > Paenibacillus sp. FSL H8-0168. The sequence continues at coordinate 4,430,688 of NZ_CP151948.1, forward strand.
TCCGGGCTTAGGCTGCGGGATTCCCGCCACCCCCATCGCTCCTGCCCCTTGATAGATTGGATCATGCACTGAACCTATCAGCGGGTCCGCAATACCGCGCTCGTCAAAGCGGGCCGTCGTAGCATCAATCTCCGTGAATTTGGCATCTCCCTTGAACGGGGAGGACAGATTCTTCTTAGCCTCTTCCAGCACCACGCGTGCAGCAGCCGTCTTCCCTACACCCGGCGGGCCATAAATAATGACATGCTGCGGATTCGCACTACATAACGCTGCCTTGAGTGCGCGCAGTCCGTCCTTCTGACCCACGATATCCTGTAATGTGGCAGGACGTGTGCGTTCAGCCAACGGCTTTGTAAGTGAAATAGAGCGCAACTTGCGCAGCTTATCCAATTCCTTGCGGGATTCCCGATCCACCGCACTACGGTTCGTTTTCTGGCTCCGCAGGAGGTTCCAGAAATACAGACCAATTACAATCCCGAAAAACATTTGCACCAATAACAAAATCATAGTCAAGTCCATCGTATTTCCTCCGTTTCTCATCTCAGCAATTTGAAAAATGCCGCTCTATGAAAAACAGTATTTCCTTTTCCGCGATAGCTAAACGGCGGTCTTTCAAAAGATCAGAGAGAAATACAAAAACGCCGTGAAGAACAGTTCTGTAGCAGAGCTGCTCTCCACGGCGTTTAAATGATGACAATAGATTATGACTATGCCTCTTTATATAACTGCTTTGCCTACACCTTCTCGGCGGTATGACGTTCTTCACGTCCAGGGATTTTCCCTGTTTCCTCATAAGCCTTGACGATGATATCAATTTCTTTTTTCAATTCGTCGACCATATCAGCCTCTGGTACTTTGCGAATCATTTTTCCATAACGGAACAAAAGGCCTTCACCGCGTGCCCCAGCAATTCCGATATCAGCTTCCTTCGCTTCACCCGGGCCATTTACTGCACAACCCAGTACTGATACTTTAATCGGTACCTTGAGTTTTGCAATGTAGTCCTCCACCTCGTTGGCAATAGAGAACAGATCTATATCCAGACGTCCACACGTCGGACAAGAAATCAGTGTAGCTGCGTTTGTGATCAATCCAAATGTCTTGAGCAACTCACGTGCTACCTTCACTTCTTCCACCGGATCAGCACTGAGCGAAATACGCATTGTAGAGCCGATGCCTGAGGCCAGCAAAGCGCCCATACCTGCCGCGCTTTTAACCGTACCAGTAAAGAGCGTACCCGCTTCGGTAATACCCAGATGGAGCGGGTACTTAATAATTTCAGCGGCCTTCGTATAAGCTGCAATCGCCATAGGAACGTCAGACGCTTTCAGTGACACAATAATGTCATGGAAATCAAGTTCTTCCAGTATCCCGATATGATACAGTGCGCTTTCTACCATCGCTTCTGGCGTAGGGTAGCCATACTTATCAAGTAAATGCTGTTCCAATGATCCGGCGTTCACACCAATCCGAATCGGAATCCCTTTTTCCTTACATGCCTTCACGACAGCTTCCACTTTTTCACGTCGTCCAATGTTACCTGGATTAATGCGAACCTTATCAATTCCATTTTCAATTGCCAGTAGAGCCAGCTTGTGATTAAAGTGAATATCTGCAACCAACGGAATATGAATCCGTTTTTTTATTTCCTTAATGGCTGCGGCAGCTTCCTCATTGTTGACGGTAACCCGCACCAGTTGACATCCAGCTTCTTCCAAGCGAAGAATCTCGGCTACAGTCGCTTCCACATCTGCTGTTTTGGTTGTACACATACTTTGGATGATGACTTCATTGCTGCCGCCAATCGTCAGATTCCCGACTTTAACGGGACGTGTGTCTTGTCTTAAGAACATGTACTTTTCTCTCCCATTAACGCCAAACCTCCACCCCTTAAAACCTCATACAGGTTTAGTGAAGTGGAGATCCGGCTTCTCATGTTTTAGAGATCGCGAAGTATCAATCCTTAGGCGCTCTCTTCTTGTTTTTTATCCTTATCTGTACCACCGAGTTCCGGTGCAATTTTGTCTTTTACAACCTGCTCATTGATGACGCAAGTAGTCACATCCTCACGGGAAGGAACCTCATACATTACGTCCAGCATAATACCTTCGATGATCGCACGAAGGCCACGGGCACCCGTGTTACGCTTGATCGCTTCACGAGCAATGGCTTCCAGAGCATCTTGCTTAAACTCCAGTTGCACATTATCCAGTTCAAGCAGCTTCTGGTATTGCTTGGTTAACGCATTTTTCGGTTCGGACAGAATACGAACCAATGTGTTCTCATCAAGCGGCTCCAGCGTAGAAATTACTGGCAAGCGTCCTACAAATTCCGGAATCAGGCCGAATTTCAAAAGATCCTCAGGCAATACCATTGAAGTATATTCGCCTGGTTTCAGATCTTTTTGTTCGCTAGTAGCGTTGAAGCCGATAACCTTTTTACCGATACGGCGTTTGATCATTTGCTCCAGACCATCAAAGGCACCACCGCAAATGAACAGGATATTCGTGGTGTCAATTTGAATGAACTCTTGATGTGGATGCTTGCGACCGCCTTGCGGAGGTACAGAAGCAACTGTGCCTTCCAAAATCTTAAGCAACGCCTGCTGTACACCTTCACCCGATACGTCACGCGTAATGGACGGGTTTTCGGATTTGCGGGCTACTTTATCAATTTCGTCAATGTAGATAATGCCGCGTTCGGCTTTTTCCACATCATAATCGGCAGCTTGAATCAGTTTCAACAAAATATTTTCAACGTCTTCACCCACATAACCTGCTTCCGTAAGGGAAGTGGCATCTGCGATAGCAAAAGGAACGTTCAAAATTTTAGCCATGGTTTGCGCAAGCAACGTTTTACCCGAACCAGTAGGTCCAAGCATCAAAATGTTACTTTTTTGCAGTTCCACATCATCAATTTTGTTTTGAGTATTAATACGTTTGTAGTGATTATATACCGCTACAGACAACGATTTTTTCGCTTGATCCTGACCAATGACATATTGGTCCAGAATGTCACGGATTTGCATTGGTTTCGGAATGTCTTTCAGATCTACTTCTTCTTCATGACCCAATTCCTCTTCTACAATCTCCGTGCACAACTCAATGCATTCGTCACATATATATACGCCCGGTCCAGCAACAAGCTTGCGAACCTGATCCTGAGATTTACCGCAGAAAGAACATTTCAATTGTCCTTTTTCATCATTAAATTTAAACATAGAGCCACCCCTTTACAGATTAATCGGTTTAGACAGCACCTGGTCAATGATACCGTATGCTTTTGCCTCTTCCGCTTCCATGAAGAAATCCCGGTCAGTATCACGTTCGATTTTTTCGAGGGGCTGACCCGTACGCTCTACATAGATTTGATTCAGCTTAGCACGTGTTTTGATAATCCAGTCCGCATGAATCAGCATATCGGAGGCTTGCCCTTGAATGCCACCGAGCGGCTGATGGATCATGACTTCACTGTTGGTAAGCGCGTATCTCTTGCCTGGCGCACCCGCTGTGAGCAGCAACGAACCCATACTTGCAGCCATGCCTACACAGATCGTCGATACGTCCGGCTTAATGAATTGCATTGTATCATATATACCCATGCCCGCAGTTACAGAACCGCCTGGCGAGTTAATGTACAAATTAATATCCTTCTCTGGATCTTCCGCAGAAAGGAACAATAACTGTGCAATGACGAGATTGGCGACATCGTCATCAATCGGGCCACTTAGGAAAATAATACGATCCTTAAGCAACCGCGAGTAAATATCGTAAGATCGTTCTCCTCGATTCGTTTGTTCCACAACCATAGGGACGAGACTCATCACGACCAACCTCTTTTCTTTATTAAAATGAACACCTGTATTCATCCGCTTCCTTATGTCCCATTAAAACGGAAGCAGCAAGCATGAAACGTGAACACCTTACAAAATATTTTAACATGTTCAGAGTCTCGTGTCATATTTGCATGCGCTCATATATGCAGTGCGGGCTGTTTAAAGTACACTCTGCCGAGACCTTCTCATATTTAACCATGTTTCGTATGTATGTGCAAATATACGGTAGTGACTTATGTAAAACAAAAAACACGACTCACAGCACTTTCCATAAACGACTAAAATTTGGGTTACCAAAGGTAAAAATAAGGCACGTAACTTTCACTACGTGCCTTATCCCTATCTAATTGCTACGTTGCAGCTTGTTACAGCATACTCCGTATATTTTATCGTCTGAATTATTCAGCAGCTTCAACTGGCGCTTCTACTTCTTTGCTGTTTTCCACCAACAAAGCAATCGTTTTGCGCAGTGAAATTTCTTCTTTCAGGTTAGCGAACGAGCCGTTACCTTCCAGAATGCTGCGGATTTCCTCAACTGAACGTTTGTAAGCTTCAGCCATGTTTTTCAGTTCTTCATCAATTTCCGCTTCGGAAACTTCGATGTTTTCTGCTTTAGCCACTTGCTCCAGCACGAGGTTGTTACGTACGCGCTTCTCAGCATCAGCTTTCATTTGCTCTTCCAGGTCTTCCTTGCTTTGACCAGAGAATCCGAGGAACATTTCAAGGTTCATACCTTGGCTACGCAAACGGTTGTCGAAATCGCGAACCATGTTTTGCACTTCGCTCTTCACCATTGCTTCAGGAATGTCGATTGTTGCATTCTCAGCAACTTTCTCTACTACAGCACCCTCGCGGGCTGCTTTAGCTTCGTTTTCCTTACGATCCAACAATTGCTTTTTCAAGTCTTCCTTGAATTCAGCCAGTGTGTCAAATTCGCTTACATCTTTAGCAAATTCATCGTCCAGTTCAGGAAGAACTTTGCGTTTCAGTTCGTGAACCTTCACTTTGAATACCGCTTTTTTGCCAGCGAGGTCAGCAGAATGGTAGTTCTCAGGGAACGTTACTTCAACGTCCTTGGAATCGCCAGTGTGCAAACCAACCACTTGCTCTTCAAAACCAGGGATAAATGTGTTAGAGCCCAGTTCCAAAGAATACTTCTCAGCTTGTCCGCCTTCGAATGGTACACCATCCACGGAACCGTCGAAGTCAATAATAGCTGTATCACCGGATTGAGCAGCATCTTCATCAACGACAACCAATTCAGCATGACGTTGTTGCAGGCGCTCCAGTTCTTGAGCCAGTTCTTCGTCGCTTACTTCGAGTTTGCTTACAGGCACTTCTACGCCTTTGTAATCGCCCAAAGTCACTTCAGGTTTAACAGTAACCTTTGCTTTGAATTTGAAAGATTCGCCTTTAGCAAATTGATCAATTTCAACGTCAGGGCTGTCAACCGGGAAGATGTCTGTTTGCTCTACAGCTTGGCTGTAAGCTTCTGGCAACAGGATGTCAATTGCATCCTGGTACAGACTTTCAATACCATAGCGTTTTTCAAAGATAGGACGTGGTACTTTACCTTTACGGAATCCTGGTACACTTACTTGTTTTGCCACTTTATTAAAAGCTTTGTCGAGTGCAGCGGCTACACGATCCGCGTCAACCTCAACTTCAAGAACCCCAAGGTTCTTCTCTATTTTCTCCCAAGTTGCTTTCATTTTATGCTTTCCCCTCCAACAAAATCTTCACTTAGTTTTCATTACAATCAACGCACACAAAATAACCACTATAGTATATCTAACATTACTGTCTTTTTCAAGAGCAGCCCTTTGAATGCTTCACAGGTAAACGTTTCCGGTCATTAAGGAGTGTTCATTCCCGCCGCTACGAATAGTCGCATCGACCGATACGCCTGCTCAAAACGGAAGCGCAGCGCATCTGTAATACCATATATAGCACGGGTTTCTTCCTCATTATTATTTCCGTTCAAACTTTCCGAAACTGTCTGATGGAGTGCTGCAGCCCAAATATCCGGCATTCCGTCCTCTTCCACCAACATTGATCTATAATCTTTTGTACCGTATACCGCCATCACAAACTGTGACCACAACTCCTGTGCAAAATAGAATAGTGTAGGCTCGTGCACCTCAGTTTGATCGGCCACCCGTTCCAAAATACGCATAATAGACTCTGGAAAATCACCTGGCTGTAACGGAACCGTTTCAATGTCGATTTCCGCTTGTTCATCACCCCGTCTGATTTCTATCGTCCCTTCCATTCCGCGTCGTCGCATTGTCTGTAGAACACGGAATTGAAGTAAGGGATGGATTTCCCGTTCCGTAATCCAGCGAAGCAAGGCATCGTCGATTTCTGGCAGTTCCAGATAGGACAACTGCTCCAACGCTAAAATCGTCTGTTCGGATAAGGGTTCATCCATAGCCATCCGCAACAGCTTGTTGCCGTAGCCTGCATCCTGCTCCTGCTTAAAGCGTGCATGACGGCGAGCTAACTCTACTTCACTGACCTCTTCTTCCACAGCGTCCGTTACCGCCCCGCTGTCAGCGTACTGTGGAAATGCAGCCTCCAGCCATTGTAATAGAGCGTTCCATTCATCGTATTGCTTCTGCTCCTGTCCCTGACACTGCATTAAAAAACGCAGCATCGCCATCGCCTCTCCGTAACGTTCGTTTTCAAGCATCACAGTAAGTTGAATTTGATAATAGTCCAGTGTCTTCGGAAACAATACAATATTATTTTCTTTTGTCGTCACCTTGGAGTCCTTTATTCAAGGCACCCCCTCTCCTTCGCAAGCTCAAGTATTTGTAGATTATATGAGAAACAGTAGCCGAAGTCCAACCACTCGTCTTACACATATTCACCTGTATTCTAACATACCCTTTTATAAGGCAAAAAAAACTACGTCTACTCAGAATTTATGCTGTATAAAGCCTAAATAAGCGATATATGCAAAATAAGACTTGAATTTCTTTTATCCATATGATATATTAATATTCGCTTGAATTTTATGTCCCAGTAGCTCAGCTGGATAGAGCAACGGCCTTCTAAGCCGTCGGTCGGGGGTTCGAATCCCTCCTGGGACGTCATAACAAGAAGCCTCCATAATGGAGGCTTTTTTTGTTTTCATGAGATAAACCACGGGGGAACGTCGGGTCATCGGTATCGTTAGCCTATACTTCGCAGCCGACCATAGGGAGAGTATCTCTCTTAATAATTACACCAAAAATAGCTTCCGCAAGGGAGCTTTTTTTCATTATAAATAATGTAGAAAGATTAGTCTGCCCATCACTACTTTAGGCGCTGGTTTCAAGTCTCTACTCTTTCAAAAAAACGCAGAAATTGCTATCATCTATCATGTTGCACCATTTCAGGACCATTTTGATGAAAAACCTATGAAATCCAGCTAGAAGACATTTATAAGCTTATGTCAACAAAGGATATACAAATCACATCGCTTGACCGCGTGAATTAGCAAGGAGATTAACAAATGAAATTAATATCTTGGAATGTAAACGGCTTAAGAGCCTGTGTGACCAAAGGGTTTTATACTTATCTAGAAGAAACAAATGCCGATATTTTTTGCGTACAGGAAACCAAGCTTCAAGAAGGGCAGATCCTCATGGAGAACATGGAGGAATACACACAATACTGGAATTATGCTGAGAAAAAAGGATATTCCGGCACGGCTATTTTCACCAAAATCAAGCCGCTTTCTGTGCACTATGGCCTTGAAGAAAATGAAGAACCGGAGGGCCGAACCATTACTTTGGAATTCGAAAAATTTTATCTCGTCAATGTGTACACACCGAATACCAAACGGGACTTATCCCGACTACCCTACAGACTGGAATGGGAAGACCGTTTTCGCAGCTACCTGCAACAACTGGATGCTTTGAAGCCTGTCATCGTTTGTGGGGACTTGAACGTAGCTCATCAGGAGATCGACCTCAAAAATGCCAAAGCCAACTACGGAAATGCCGGATTTACGCCTGAGGAACGGGACAGAATGTCACAGCTACTAGACGCCGGATTTATAGATACCTTTAGATACTTTTATCCTGACCGGACGGATGTTTATTCCTGGTGGTCCTACATGCCAAAGGTGAGAGAAAGGAATATCGGCTGGCGGATTGATTACTTCCTCGTCTCGGAGAGACTTCGTCCGCTATTGATGGATGCGAGCATTGATTGTCATATTACAGGCAGTGACCACTGCCCTGTGATATTGGATTTGAAAGATATTTCAGCATAGGTCCCCCTGCCCTAACACAAGAATTTATGAAGTCTTAAAAAGCCGTCATGCTCTGTTATTGCAGCATGACGGCTTTAATTAATGGAGCTATTTCCCCAAATATACCTCGATACGGGAAATCAACCGCTCTCTCACATCTTGCGCCTCTTTTTGATCTAATACAGCCTGGCTTATCGTCTTCTTTTCGCCACTGGCGTAATGCAGTACATACTGGGTCACTATGCATTCCGGTGCATAAGTATCCTTGCGATCCGTATTAAAATAAGTCACCTGGCAGCTTCCGAGAAAACAGAAAGATAGCTCACCTGTAGCTGTGAACAGCCAGCCTGGCAGCTTGGGCTCCAGTCTCAAGGATAGGCCCCTATGATCATAGCCAAACGGTTGCCCGCCGGTCATCATCCATATCCACATATGAATAAATTCTGCCGTAGATCCGCTCAGCCTCGCAATATATCCCGTTCCATGCAAACTTGCATCAGGATTAGCAATACTAGCAATAAAGGAGCTGTTCTCCAGCGTGCTTCTTCCGTAGACCTCTGGGTCCATAAAAGGCGGTAACGCTTTTTTAATGTCTGAAAAAAATTCAGTGTATAGACCCGCCCTTAAACACTCAAGTAAATATTTATATTCCATATGCATAAATATAGATTCATTTTCTAGCCAACCCGGCGTAAAAGCTCTGGAACGACCGAGTTCAAACGGCTGCCCCGCCAGACTTTCATTCACCTTATACATGCCCAGCTTCCTGTCGTAAAGTCCACTCTGCCTGATTTGCCGATACAGCTTCTGCCCATTTACAATGTCACCAACCACTTTCATAGCCCGGGTCGGTCCCTCCAGAAAATATGGTGTATCCTTACGTTCGAAGGAATGTATGTTTACGAGCTTGCCCCCGCAGTCATCCTCCTGTACCTCGAATTCTCTGGCTTCATAATAAAAGAAGGTTGGGTATATCCCCTCACCGATAAGCAGAGCCTTATCCATCCCCTGTTGGAGCTTACGTTCAGCCTGGCGCAAAAACACCAGTACATCTTCAAACGCTAGTGGTGTTTCTGTTCCTTCAAATCCAAAACGAATCGATTCGCGGTACGCTTCTCTAGCATCCGAAATTCGTGACCAGAAGCTGTAATCCTTGCTTTCATTCCTGTAATCAGCCTCATCCGAAGCGTGGTAGTATTCCTCCATTGTGAGCCTTAGCTGTTGGATCAACTTAGCAACTTCTCGCGGCAACCGTAGCACAGAATCGCCCGAAAGCTTCACCTGTGTATTTATTAAAAATCTTACGAGTCTCTGTAATTCACACAGTTCACTGAATCCAGAAGCAAACAGCCCCGGAAGTCCGTTCATGGAATCATTCCATCCCGGCTTGCCCGCCTCCATCTCAATTCCCAAGCCCTCCGGGTCCAGCGTGGACAGCTTGATGGCTGCTAATGACAGCAGCTTTTCATATAAATTTGACTTATAAATCTCTCCGCTTCCATGTTCGGTTCGAACCCAATGAACATCGCGATCCCGGGCGTGCAGCTGAGCTTCTTTCTCCTTGCTCTCTACGACCGCCCCGTACTGACGGATACGTCCGTCCTTCATCTGCACGTATTTGTTTCGACGTGGCTGTACCCATGCCGGACTGTCGTAATACATGTACTCTCGGGTCGTTAGCAAGAGTTCCTCTTGTTTGTCTGGATAGATACTTAGATAACTTTCGATTAGATCCATGTTATATGTCCAATGGTCGATCCAGAAACCTTCACCAAAATCAGCCTCATAGCATTGTTCGGAATGCTTGAGAGCTTCGGTTACAAACGTCTCAACCGTTTGCTTTAGCGCGATGTTGTCATGAATGATATGTTGAATCAGCTCACCCGGGGTGAACGACGATTGAAAAAAAGCACGCAAAGACGAATGATCTGCCACCTCCACCTGTCCCAGCAACGGTTCCAGCTCTCGTATTTGAAAGCTACACCCCTTTACAACAAGCGGATTATAGCCGTCCGGCTGAATCAGGCTCATAAACAAACGGATATTGAAATCTCCTATGCCGGGGTTAAACCACACATCATTTCTCCGGTTCTGGTTTGCATCGCGAAAATTACCATTTCCTTGAGAATAATATCCCGCCTGGAGCTTAAAGAAATTATAGTCCCGTTCCAGATCCCCATGCTTGCGTGAAAATACATGATATACAAATGGTTGCTCAGTGCCGTTGTCCAGCAGCAATGGATAACCACCACGTAACAGGTTATCCAGATAGTTCTGACGGCAGTATTCGTCAAATAACGGAATGGATGTCCGCGTTGCCATTTCATCCGTCAACTCTTCGATCAACGCTTTGGCTTCCTCCGCCTTCCGCTCGATATAAGGCATGGTTGCGATTTCCGTAATCCGTTCATTGATAGAGTGAATATCATTCACATGCCCGATGATCGTACAGTGATTGACGGCAGTACCTGCCGCCAGTCGTGCTGTGTAGCCGCTAAACCCACAAGGCACTTTATTCGTCGTCACAGGCTGCTGTGAAACCAAGTCTTCGACGCGTGTTTGGATAAAGCGATCCGGGAAGGTCAGTGCCGTATTTTCACCAAATATTACGGACGGATCGACAATTGGACTCAATAGCCTGGTCTTGCCCTCCTCCTCCACAAAGCTGTACATAAAATGTCCCGCTTCAATTTGATGAATCTCACTTGTATCTGCTGTACTTCCACGTACCTTATAGTAAGGAATGCTATTGTTGAGATTATACACATCCATCCAGCTTTTCAGTGTATGTCCAAGCTCCTTGTATGCCGCATTATCAATACCGAAGGGCAGTACGGCAGGCATGCCGTCCAGCACCTCCAGTTCAAGCTCTTGAGCGGAATGATTGACAATCTCCACCTTGCGCACCAAAGCAGCGTAACTTTCATGAGGAAGTGTGAAATATTGCACACGCACCTCAAGCCCTGTGTCTGGATTAGAGCTGTGTATTTCCAGCATATGGCGGGATATCAGCATTTTTTGCTGTTCACGCTCCACAGGATGCACAGCCGAAAATGGCTCCACATAGCTCCACTCCCCCTGCATCTTCACCTTTAAAAACGTTCGAAAGCCATGTATCGGCACGAGACTATAGCTGCGGTTGGCCGGAAAAAACTCCATGATTGCTCCATTCTTATCCTCCACACCAAAGCTCGCAATTCCTTGTCCACGATTAACATAATACGCCCACAGAGGAATTCCCTGAACACCAGCAATACCGGGTAGAAAACTGGAAAAGGGCTTAGCCTGCGCATAATTCTCAATCACAAAACGTCCTTGATCGTCAAAATAATACTGCTGCATCGTGCACCCCTTTTCTATTTAAAACCCGTTATTCGCCATCACTTGCTTGAACCACAGCGCACTTTGTTTGGGTGTCCGTTCCTGCGTGTCGTAATTGATGTGTATAATACCAAAACGTTTGCTGTATCCCCAGGCCCATTCAAAGTTATCGAGGAATGACCAGACAAAATAGCCCTTAAGATGACCTCCCTCCCCAATAAAGCGATGGCATGCCTTTAAATGTTCCTCAATGTAATACTGACGTCCAATGTCCTCAATCTTTCCATTCACCAGTTCGTCCTTCATCGCTGCTCCGTTTTCCGTAATCAGGATGGGTAATCCCTTGGAAAAATCCTTCTCAATCCGCGTTAGCAGCTTATAAAAGGATTCAGGGTGAATCTCCCATCCCATATCCGTTACCGGTTCCTCTATGGAAACCTGCTCGACCTGAAGCAACGAAGCGTCTGTAGTCGCTCGAATGATACTGCGGGCGTAGTAGTTGATGCCCAAAAAATCCCCTGGCTGCTGAATCAGCTCCATATCACCAGGCTGTACAAAATCCAATCCATTCAAGTGCGCCCCGTACCATTCCACCATATCCTCAGGGTATTTCCCGTTAAACAATGGTTCGGCAAACCATCGATTAATAAAACCATCCCGCCGGACAGCAGCGGCTACATCTTCGGGGTGTTCAGAGGCTGCATCGACATGCTCCATGTTCAGCGTAATACCGATGTTGCCCGTCAGGCCCTTTTCCTTGTGTAAGTTCATGGCTATCCCGTGACACATCAGAATATGATGAGCGGCAGTAAAGGCTTCCCTCCAGTTCTCATGGCCGGGGGCATGCTCTCCTGTGCCATAGCCCAAAATAGAGGCGCAGTAGGGCTCATTTATCGTATTCCACCAGCTTATACGCTGTCCAAATCGATCCAAGATTACAGAAGCATACGTTTTAAAATGTTGGATAATCTCTCGCTGCGTCCAACCGCCTTCGTCCTCAATCCACTGCGGTAGATCCCAATGATACAGCGTCAGCATTGGAATTAGCCCGGCCGACTCAATCTCATCCAGCAGACGCTCATAGAAGAGCAACCCCTGTTCGTTAACCACGCCGGGTGCGGGAATAATGCGCGGCCAGGCCACGGAAAAACGGTAATGTAAAAAGCCAAGTTGCTTCATTAATTGCACGTCTTCCTTAAAGCGGTGAAAATGGTCACAAGCCACATCTCCGCAGTCCCCTCCTATCACCTTCCCGGGTGCTCGACAGAAAGTATCCCAAATAGAAGGCGTTCTTCCTTCCTCATCCACGCCACCTTCAATTTGATAAGAAGAGGTCGAAGTTCCCCACATAAACGTGGTGGGGAATGTATAGGTATTCTCACTCATACTTGGTATCATCCTTTCAGGAATCAAGACTTCACAGCTCCGGCCATTGCACCGCCGACAATAAAGCGCTGGAGGAAAATATACAAAATAACGAGCGGTAGTGTAACAATCAGAATGCCGCAAGCGAGCAGCGGCCAGTTGTTCATGTATTGTCCGTAGAAGGAGAACAATCCCTTGGTCACTGGCTGATAAGCAGGATCAGACAAATAAATAGTAGGACCTATAATGTCGTTCCACGCCCCAATCGCTGTCAAAATAATGCCTGTCGCCAACACCGGCTTCATCAGCGGGACAAGAATTGTAAACAAATATCGTGAATATCCGCACCCGTCCATGGCAGCCGCTTCATCCAGCTCTCGGGAGACAGACTTGATATACCCCACAAACATCAGAAAAGCGATGCCGGTACCTGTTGTTTTCAGCAAAATAAAACCAAGCTGGGTATTGTAAAGTCCCAGGCTATTAATGAGAGCAAATTGCGGAATCAGCGGATTCGGGAGATACATGGATATCAGGAAAAACACATAAAAGAAGGTGCTGTACTTAACGTATCCCCGCGCCAGCGGAAAAGCCGCAAACACGGATATAATCAGTGTTAATAACGTAGATACACCTGTATACAAAATGCTGTTCCACATATATTGAGAGAAGTTTCCTTTTTCCCAAGCATCCATGAAATTCTCCAAGCGTATACTCTTGGCTAGAGCTACAGGGTCCATCAGATACTCACTTTGAGTCTTCATCGATACATTAAAAAGGTAGAAAAGCGGGAACACATACAACGAAAGCATGAGCAGTACGATAATGTAGCTCAGTATTTTGGCTCCTTTGGTACTGCTCATTACATTTCCACCTCTCTTCTACGTAAGTAATACAGGGCAATCATAGATACCGTAAACACGAACACGAACTGGATCATAGCAACTGCGGAAGCAAGGCCGTAATCTGACGTCCCAGTACCAAAGGCAGTTGCATATACATCAAACGCAAGTGTCGTCGTGTTGAATTTACCACCTGTCAGCACATAAATAATGTCAAAGGTCTGCAATGCGCCGATAATGGACAGCAGCATATTGACGGTAAAGGAAGGCGCAATCATCGGAAAAGTAATATTTTTGAACGCTTTCCATCCAGAGGCACCGTCCATATACCCTGCTTCGTATAAGTCACTGGGGATAGATTGGAGTCCGGCTAAGAAAATAGTCATCGAGTAACCCATGTACATCCAAATTTGCACAAAAATAATTAACTCAAATGCAATATCGTAATCCCCGAAGAAGTTGGAGCTGGTTCCAAAAAAGTTCATCAAGGCTTGCGCAGGACCCCCAAGCGGATTGGCAAGCAGTTGCCAGATCAGGCCGGATACCGTTACCCCGAGCACAACCGGCAGGAAAAATACAGAGCGATACAACATATCCCCTTTGAGCTTTTTATTAATAAGGATGGCCATGAACAGCCCTACTGCGTTTTGAATCACAACCACCGCTACGGCAAAATATAAGGAACGGCCAATGGAAGCGATGCGATCTCCAGAGTCGGAGGAGGTGAAAAAGGTCGTGTAATTCTCGAATCCGATAAAATGCCACGTCTGCCCCGGAACCCCGGTAGCATCTGTAAAGGAAAAAAGCACGGTTACCATAGAGGGTCCAAAACCAAGAAGCAAATAGAGCAGCACCGGAATACTCAGCAAAAGATAGGGCATTATCCGGGCCGCACCCTTTCCGAAGGGATACATGGGTCTCACACCTTTTTACATTATTATGGGAGCTTTGCAGTTGCCCATTTGTTCTCCTGTAAAATCTATAGATTTATTTAGGGGCTGCCGCATCCCAGTCTGCCTGAGATTTCTGGGCAAGCTCCAAAGGCGTCTTTAACGGACCGGCAGGCGCCAAAAATTCCGCATGTACGCTGGCTTCCTTAATGTACTGTCCAACATTCTTACGATTGATAAACAGCTGATCCCAAGAGAGCTTGAAGTTTTCCAGTGAAGGCTGGATTTCATTAACAAAGTCGCTGCTTATCTTCACATCAGACTGTGTTGGCAAAAATCCAGCAGCGTTCACGAAATCGGTATAGTTCTGCTTCTCGGAGAGCATTTCAAGCCATTTGATCGCATAATCCTTGTTTGGCGATTTTTCCAATACCAGCCAGGTCATATCGTACTTGCCTGCAAGGTTTTTATTTTTGGCTGGATCGTTACTGCCCGGAATCGGGAAATAACCAAATTTCAGCTCTGGATTGGCTGTCTGGATCGTAGTTGCATCCCACGTACCATCCGCAATCATAGCTACACGTCCTGAAGCAAACAAACTTGGCAAGGTTCCATAGTCAATCCCCATAAATCCACCAATGGCGTTGTTCATCAAAACTTGTGTTTTTTCCAGCACTTCAAGCTGGGCGTGGTCTGTCAGCTTCGTCTTACCTGTCCACAGCCCTTTGATATACTCCAGCTGATCATCATGGATAGAGGCTTGAAGTCCTTGGACAGCAAGGTTAATAGGCCATACATCCTTACCGCCAAAACCAAGCGGCTCTACGCCATTATCCTTGAGTACCTTCATCACATTCACCAGTTCGTCCCATGTCGTCGGCACAGTAAGATTATATTTTTCAAAAATCTCTTTGTTGTAAAACAGACCTGTCAGGGCCACCTTTCCCATGTTTACGCCGTATACTTTGTCGTTATAGGTCATGGCATTTTTGACATCTGTAGGATTATAGTTTTTGATAAAAGCTTGATCCGACAGATCTGCAATGAGTCCTCCCTCAATCCACTGCTTCCACATCGGATCAGCAGCTCCCTTAGACCATTCCTGCGGTGCGCCTACGAAGCTGAATTTCAGAGGAATAATGTCTGCATCACCGGTCGAACCAGCATTCATACGCGTTTGCATCAGTTGATCATAAGTTGAATCAGCAGGAACCGTCGTATACTCCACCTGAACATCGGGATACTTATCTTCAAACTTTTTATTAAATTCCTTAATATAGTTATTAATATTTTCCTGCTGCCAATGAATAATCTTTAACGTGACCTTTTTATTCCCGTTCTGTCCAGCTTCACCACCTTTGCCGCAAGCGGCCAACACCACTATTAAAGCGGTTACAATAAGTAAAGAAAAACACTTTTTCAGCATTGCAAAATTCCCCCTGTACTCTTAGAATAAATGCATTTACTTTTACGAAAGCGGTTTAGTTAATTACAGCTACTATTATGTATCGGATAGCCTGTATTTGTAAATAGAGAATTGTAAATTATCAAATAAAACATAAATCACCGTTATTACTCCTTAAAATATTAGGCAACATCCTTTATTCACACTGTTGACTCGCTTCTATGAGGTAGCATAGAATACGAGTAATCATTAAGTTTGAAAAGAAAAGTCAATTTAACTAAATCAGTTTAGTTACGGAGGATTCCATGAATATAAAAACAATAGCTAGCATGGCAGGCGTTTCAGTGGCAACGGTTTCGAAAATCATTAACAATTACACAGACATCAGTGAGGAAACCCGACAGCGGGTACTTAAAATCATGGAGGAAACAGGCTATAGACCCTCCTCCTCGGCCAAAACGCTTGCTACCAAAAAATCTAATCTGGTAGGCGTTATATTTGCCGGCAAGCTGAATGTTGATTTTAGTCATCCTTTTTTTGTAGATATCATTAATGTCTTCAAAAAACAGATTGGCTTGCTCGGTTACGATCTGCTATTTTTCTCAAATGAGAAATTTCTGGATAATGGAGAGGACTATTTGGCTCGCTCGAAATATTTTTCAGTGGACGGGTGCATTATTATTGCTGGAGATGAGGTGGAGAAGAGTGTTTTTGATCTCGACGCCAGCCCTATCCCCTGCATCGGTGTCGATATTGAGCTAACCGGAGCTAGTTCCTGCTACATTATGTCCGACAATCAGAAGATTTCAATGAAAGTTGTTGAGCACTTTTACATGAATGGATACCGCGAAATGGGTTTTATAGGCATTGAACGCCCCTCCTTAGTTATTAAAGAGAGAGAGGATGCCTTTATCGCTTCACTAAAACGGTTTAGTCTTGATGTTAGACCTGAATGGGTCGTGTATGGTAAGGACTACGCGGCAGAAGATGGATACCAGGTCGCTAAGGCGTGGATACAGCAAGGAAATTTACCAAAAGCTATTTTTGCAGCTACCGACCTGCTTGCTTTTGGTGCCGTACGTGCTTTCAAGGAAAGCGGCTTGAGGGTACCCGAGGATATTGCTGTGGTGGGATGTGATGATATAGAAGCCTGTCGTTATACCGAACCTCCACTGACGACTGTAAAACAAGACAAGCAAAAAATAGGCCGTCTAGCCGCTATGGTGCTGTTTGACCTGATGAATAAACAAATGGATACGAAATGTATTAAAGTAGAGCCGGAACTAGTCATTCGTAGCTCCTGCGGAGCCCGGCAACATTGGAACCATACGAAGGTCAAGAGTTAGCATATGCCTTAAAAAAGATGACTCCTGATAAATTCAGAAGTCATCTTTTTGCAGTTTAATATTATAGACTCATCGCTTAATCTATTACTTGTAGGCCATCGTCGCATTCACAGCCTTTTTCCAGCCTTCATACAAGCTTTCACGTGTTGCTTCATCCATATTCGGGGCAAAAGAGGTTTCCACCCTCACCCGCTTGCGAAGTTCATCCGTACTCTTCCAATATCCAATAGCCAAACCTGCCAGACATGCAGCCCCCAGTGCCGTCGTCTCATGGATAACTGGCCGCTCCACTGTTGCATCCAAAATATCGCTCTGGAATTGCATCAGAAAATTGTTCAATACAGCTCCTCCATCCACCCGCAGCAATTTCACTGCAATACCTGAATCAATCTCCATGGCTGTAAGCACATCCTTGGTCTGATAAGCGAGTGACTCCAATGTGGCGCGGATAAAATGCTCCTTCGTGGTCCCGCGTGTCAAACCGAACATCGCTCCGCGCACCTCACTGTCCCAGTAGGGGCTGCCCAGTCCGACAAAAGCGGGTACAAGATACACTCCTTCCGTAGACGAAACACGGGCGGCATAGGGTTCACTATCCTTCGCTTCACGGAACATACGTAGCCCGTCTCGCAGCCACTGGATCGCCGACCCCGCTACAAACACACTCCCCTCAAGTGCGTATTGCACTTTGCCTTCCTCCAGTCCCCAAGCGATGGTCGTAATCAGGCCGTGCTTGGATTCCACTGGTTGATCCCCCGTATTCATCAGCATGAAGCAGCCTGTGCCGTAAGTGTTTTTGATCATCCCTTTTTCGTAACATGCCTGACCAAACAAGGCTGCCTGCTGGTCACCTGCTGCACCAGCGATCGGTACATTCTGACCAAAGAAATGATAATCCACGGTGTGCGCATATACCTCGGAAGAAGGTCTTACCTCAGGTAGCATGATTTTCGGAACACCCAGAATGTCCAGCAGCTCTTCGTCCCACTTTAGTTCATAAATGTTGTACATCAGCGTCCTGGCTGCATTGGAGTAGTCCGTTACATGTGCCGTTCCGCCGGATAGTTTCCAGATCAGCCACGAGTCAATCGTACCGAATAACAGGTCACCTCGTTCTGCCTTTTCCCGCGCGCCCTCCACATGGTCCAGTATCCACTTTACTTTAGTGCCTGAAAAATACGGGTCGATCAACAGGCCTGTTTTGCTGTGAAAAAGCTCCTCGTGCCCTTGCCGCTTCAATTCTTCACAGATGTCCGAGGTTTGGCGTGATTGCCATACGAGTACGTTATACACAGGCACTCCTGTATTTTTGTCCCATACAGCCACCGATTCTCGCTGATTGGTAATGCCGATGGCAGCCACTTGATTTGCTTTTACACCGGATTCGGAAAGACAGGAGGCAATGACCCCGAGAATAGAGCTCCAGATTTCATTCGCATTCTGCTCTACCCAGCCCGGATGAGGAAAATACTGCGGAAATTCTCGCTGAGCCGAGTACACTACATCTCCTTCGCTATTGAACAAAATTGCTCTTGAGCTTGTCGTTCCCTGATCTAGTGACAAAATATATTTTCCCATTGTTCATCTCTCCCCGTGTAAATCCATCGTTTTTACGCTGTAAGTTTGTGATCCATTTTATGATTTTTATAAGTTCGACTCATACGGAAGGTAATCAAGAGTACAACCACGATGATCCCTAGTAAAATCCAAAAAGCCGGAGTCACACTCCCCTTAAAAACGGCCTGATAAAATGGCCCTGCGAAAGATCCCCCCAATAGCGGTCCTATAACGGGCACCCATGCATATTTCCAGTTGGACGCCCCCTTACCGGGAATCGGTAGTAAATAATGCATCAGACGCGGCCCAAAATCCCTCGCTGGATTGATGGCATAGCCCGTTGTGCCTCCAAGGGATAAACCGATACTGACAACTAAAAAACCAACAATCAGCGGTTTCAGGCCGTCTGTAAATGAATTGGCGCCAAACGACAGTAAAGCAAGAACAAAGATGAAAGTACCTATCATTTCACTAAGCACGTTGCCAAACGGATGATCAATAGCTGGTCCTGTCGCGAATACACTGAGTTTGGCTGCTGTGTCCTCCGTCTCTTTCCAGTGGGGCCAATAATGCAAAATAACGATCACTGCACCTGCCATAGCTCCAAGAAGCTGAGCCACAATATAGCCGGGAACATCTTGCCATGGAAAACTACCCTGAAATGCCAACGCCAGTGTAACTGCCGGATTCAAATGCGCTCCGCTGATTTGACCCACTGCATACACCGCAATAGCTACCGCGAGCCCCCAACCCATTCCGACCACAATCCAGCCGGAAGCGTGGGCAAATGACTTTTTCAGGGATACCCCTGCGCACACTCCGCCACCTAGGGCAATAAGAATCATTGTCCCTATGAATTCGGCTGCGTATGGCGACATACAACCTACCTCCTCAATAGATCATCCGATTTTGATCGTTTTCATCGCACAAAAAAAGAAAAGCCATCACAAACCAACCCTGTGCTGTACCATGGGATGTCTGCGTGGCTCTCTTGTCTCCGTCACGATTATTAACTTAAATTTGATACTATATAAGCATGTAAGCGATGTCAACTGCGGATTTACGTTTCTTCATAGCTTAAAATAATCGTTGACCATGTTAGATTCTCCGATTTATGATGTGAAAAAATGGTTTAATGTGAGGATTTCAGGATGAATACGACACTCCCAAACTCGATGAAGAAGGGAAGAATGTTATGCTGAAATTTCTGCAAAAAATCGGCAAGTCGTTAATGCTTCCAGTAGCCACTCTACCCGCTGCAGGGATCTTGCAAGGATTAGCTCTGATTAATTATGAAACGGATATACCACTTGGTCCCGGAGTTGGCGGATTTCTGAATCATTATGTCACACCTTTTCTGAACGAGGGGGCGGGGGCCATCTTCGGTAACCTTGCGCTCATTTTCTCCATTGGTGTTGCCATTGGTCTGGCAGGCGACGCAGTAGCCGCATTATCGGCAGTCATTGCCTATATGGTGCTGACCCGTATTTTGGCGGCAGTGCCGGGTATATTTGCATATATTCCAGACGACGTCAAGCTGGACATGGGCGTATTGGGTGGTATTTTTATCGGTGGATGGTCTGCTTTTCTGTTTAAAAAATATCATAATATTCAGCTCCCGGATTGGCTTGGCTTCTTCTCAGGCAAACGCTTTGTCCCCATGATCACCGCCTTCACGACCATGATTCTGGCCATTCTGCTCGGTATGATCTGGAGTCCGATACAAGATGGGATTGCAGCCTTCGGCAACTGGATTGTCGGCTTTGGTGGAATTGGGTCGATGGTATTCATGGTTGCGAATCGGCTGCTGATCCCGCTCGGATTGCATCATGTGTTGAACTCGATCGCGTGGTTTCAAATTGGTGACTACACCAATGCTGCAGGTGAGGTTGTTCATGGTGACCTGACGCGTTTCTTCGCAGGCGATAAATCGGCAGGTATGTTCATGTCCGGCTTCTTCCCCATTATGATGTTCGCTCTGCCGGCAGCGGCCCTCGCATTCATTCATACAGCCAAACCGGAAAAACGTAAAGCAATCGCTTCCATCTTCATCGGTTCTGCGGTGGCATCATTCCTGACTGGAATTACCGAACCCCTCGAATTTTCATTTATGTTCATTGCACCATTGCTTTACGGCGTTCATGCTCTGCTGACAGGTCTGAGTGGCCTAGTCGTGTATCTCCTGGATGTCAAACTCGGTTTTTCTTTTTCAGCAGGACTCATTGACTATCTGGTCAATATGAAGCTCTCCACCCACCCATTGCGAATGATCCCAGTCGGGCTTGCCTTTGCCGGCGTGTATTACTTCCTGTTCCGATTCATCATTCTCAAACTCAACCTAAAAACTCCTGGGCGTGAAGACGATGTAGAAGACAGTCTCCTGTCTGAGGCTAACGAATCTGTACCCAATGGAAAGGCAAGCACCACATCCAACACTCAGTCCAGTCAGGCAGGCAAGGTACTAACTTACCTCGGCGGTTCAGACAATATCCAAAGCATTGATGCCTGCATCACGCGGCTGCGTCTTGTCGTCAAAGACGACAAAGCGGTTAACGATCAAGCTCTCAAGCAGCTCGGAGCGTCGGGAATCATCAGGCTTGGTAATGGTACCCTGCAGGTTATTTTCGGGACTCGGTCCGAAATTCTGAAAGATGAAATACAGCGGCTGATGTAAGTAAAAGGGTATCTCTTCAATCATCGAGATACCCTTTTGGGTTGCCGTCAATCTGCCAATAACTTAGGTACACCTAAATTATAGTATAATATATACGTTGTTACATGTACTATTTTCTTTTAGGTACTTATCTTAGATTGGTGCTGTGCGCTCTTTTTTTGTTTCAACAATAACCATTCACGACATACCTTTACCTTTATCTGCGCAAAGGCATAGACGACGCCGAAGGAGCAGGCCACAGTCGTCAGATAAACCAAAAGCAACGCTACAAATAAAGGAAGCTGACTTACCAAGTCACCGACCAAGCGCAGCACGATGACCAGAATGAATACGTTCGCTGTAAAGGCCCTGTACGCATAAGTAGAGAACCATTTGTAATAGGGAAGTGAACGGGAATTTACGCTGATCAAATGTCTTGCCAGCATGTAAATCAGGAAAATCACTACCAAACTGTACAAGGTCATGGACGGCTTCAGATAAATCAGATTGCCAAATGACATATGCTTGAATCCAAAGCTTAAAAATTCGCGATTTATCCAAATGAGAATAAGTAGCATCACCGGAATGAGTATGAACTGAATCCGTCGAAGCACCCCGTCAAATTTTCCCTTGAACACCCAAGCGATTCCGCCTAGTAGAGCATATATAAAATAGCTGACGAAAAAGCGGTCAAGGTATAGCAAACTGGACGCATAAGCTCCGTGGAATACATAGGTATAATACATCCATACCCAGGCGCCGAAGATTATAAAGCTCACAATAAGCAACGGAATGACCCGTAAAGGCTTAGCCAGGTACTTATAGCAGACGAAAATAATGACTGGCATCAGTAATTGAAATTGCAGCATCATCACTGTGTACCAATATTGCGGTGATGAATTACCGAGCACATAAGACTCAATGAGCGTCCAAAACGAAGTAACGTGTTGATTAACCTGTATGTGCGGGAAGAAGAGCAAGCTGGCTGACGCCCACAGAAAATAAGGAATCACGAGCTCGCTGAATTTTTCCTTGTAAAAATGTGATACCCTGGTATGCTGATTATTCATCACCATTCCATACACGATGGCAAAAATAAAGACTGGCGCGGTATATTTCACTAAATTATAAATAACGCCTAGTAAGGCCAGATCCGTGTTAGTGTGGGCATACTTCAGTAACATGCCCAGAACGCTTTGCAGGATCGCTCCGCTGACGGCAAACACCTTTAAGATGTCGCTTTCATTAATATTAACTTTTGGGCCGGTAGTGTTTTCCATAATACGCACTTCCCCTTTGAGAGCTTATGTTGGCTTACGTCAAATGGTCGTGCATTCCTCCCTTTTGCCGTTGGTATAGTACATCCATCATTGCCAAGGATTGCGGACGAGCTTCGGACCTGAAGAAGTTCGCAGCACCACGGTGCTGGTCCGTCTCTCAAGGATCTCGCGCAAGACGTAGGTGCCGTCCTTCACCTCCAATTGAATATCGATTCGAACGTCCAACTGCTCCAGCTTGCGCAAGAGGCCTTCAGCTGTAGAATAATCAATAGCCTCAGAACCATCTATTACGAGATCAAGATCACTGGTTGCCTTCACAGCGGGATATCCCGTCACTATTTCGAATCCTGCACTTCCTGCTGGTCCCCAGCGCCAATCCGCCATCATTTCTGCTACAACGTCCATCAACTGAAGAACAGGCTGTTGTCGTCTCTCTGTGGACAAGGAGTTCCACATCTGATGTTTCGCTATCGCGTAGGGAGACACGATCTGGCACACCCCCTTCGGGTCCAGAAATGCAGCTTCCCGTTGATTCCGTTCCTGTCCACGTACTCCGACGGGAATACAACCATCCGCCGACGGATCAGATCGGCGAACGACCACAAAGGGGGTCCGCCTCAGCGAGGCGGTTACCCACTCCTTGTCTTCATTTAAGGAGAGATATTTCAAATTGGACACTTCAATCAGATCATGTGGATGGATTACCATTGCTCCAAAAGCGCATCTCGAACGCTACGGGTTGCAGTCCGCCCGCCCGCCATAGCTTCCTTGGTCTGCAATCGGAAGCTAAGGTCACGGGGCGCTCCTTTCGTACTCTCGATAGCCTCGGAAACGGTCTTTTCCACGATGGCTACATCGCTGCTCTGTGGATCGTCTGCATGGATACCGCTCAGCATCTGATATAATGCCCCCAGAGTACTGTAGCTACGAACGTCGTAGGCCATAGCTGGAACCTTCTTGGTAGCTTCATCAAGCTCGGCAATCGTCCGCTTGGTAATTCGAGCAGCAGAAGCCTTGGACATGGCCTGAATATTGACCTTGCTGTCATCCAGTGCGATCAAACGATTCGATTGCAGCCCATGCGCGAGGAAGCCTCCGGAAATCGCGTTACCGACAATCACACCGATGACTGGATGACCTTCTAATCTAGCGGTTGCGTAAGCATCTGCACTTGCAGCCAGTGCAAGACTGATACCGACCATTTCTTCCTTATAGCCATAGGCTTGACTCGGTACATCAATGATGGCAATGATCGGACGTTTGGTTTCTTTTTTCTCATCTTGACGGATTGCGTCCCTAATAATTTGAGCCACCGTCCAGCCTTCAAGCATACCAACCTCGCCGTTTCTGACACGCGGGAATCGGTTGGAGGCATCCGGAACAATGGCGATATATCTGCACAATTGCCCGTTCTTTTCCACGTCGACCGCAAGTACTGAAGGAACATCGCTGACCGGGTGAGCAATGCCCGTCAAGCGGGAGAACCAGCGATAACCTCTACTGTCCGACATGTCGGTTGCGCCCTCTTTTGCCAGCGGGACAGGCTGCTTCACAGGCTGTATCTGCTTGTAAAATTCGCGATAACGATCAGGTGTCCAAGGTTCTGTAGGATCAAGATTTTTCAACAGGGTCAGATAGAAATCGATTTGCTCTGTTTTAGCAGGCTTCGCCGGTGCCTTGAGCGCAGTATCAATCGCTTCGATAACTGCATCCGTCGTATCTTCCACCATTTCGTCAATCAATCCGGTTTGGAAGCGCTGGTTGGCTCCGATTGTGTTCCAAATTAAGGCTTTGTCGCTTGAATCGAACTCCATAACCCCTGCTTCCTGCTCAATGACCTCCGGCCCGTTCAGACCGAGGCGCGCTTTCTTCGTAGCAATCAGAGTGGTAAACAATTCTGCAGTAATGGACATTCCCCCAAATGCCCCTACGCGGCCCGGGATCAATCCGATAACAGAAACGTATTTACGCAGGGCAACGATCTGGGTGGCAACCTCCGAAATCGACAACAATCCATAGTTCGCTTCCTGTAGCCGAACGCCTCCTGTATCGAAGATCATGACGGGATATAGTTTGTTCCCTCTCTTATTCTCTTCCAGTGCCAGTTCGAGCGCTCCGGAAATTTTGGCCCCGCTGACTTCTCCAATCCCCCCTCCTTGAAAAGCGCCTTCCATCGAAATGATCAAGACCTTCTGTTTGTGTATTTCGCCAAGAGCCAGAATGATCCCGTCATCGCTCTGAGGAACAATGCCTTGCGGCTCTAGGTGAGGGGATTGGATTTTGTCCAACGGCCCAAGTATCTCACGGAAAGTCCCTTCGTCCAGCAGCGCTTTGGCTCTCTCGCGTCCATTCAGCTCCACAAAACTATTCTGCATAATCCAGCACCTCCAGCACTTGCGTAAATCTAAGCATTACTACACCCGGAGTAGCTCCGAAGTCATGAACTGTAATATTGGCAGTAATCGGATAACGGTTAAAAAAACGGGTCAGGACATTCTCCCATACTTGTCCAAATCCTTCACTGCCTGTTAAAATGCTGACGTTGGTGGTCTGGCCTTTTACAGGCTCTACAATAATCTCCAAATCTCCCGAACCGACAACACCGATATGTGCCGGCTTACAGATGGGCTTCGCAGTCTGGTATTGAAACTGTAATTTTTCCATCCTTCAGAAACACCTCCAATTAAAAGTATCAATCGATAAGAAATAATGTGGCAGCTAGCAGGTCGGCACTGCCTCCGGGCGAGAGTTGTCTAACATTGCAATACTCGGACAAGCGGTAGAGCAGCTTTCTGCCAGACTGGGTTCTTAATCCGTCTGCTGCAAGGAACGCTGCGGACATTCTCTGAATCGCCATCAGATCCGTCAACTGACCGCGGTGCAGGATGCAGGTATCATCCACACTTGCCATCAAGGCCAATAAAGCTTCTATGCGTGCTTCCACCTCTGTCTTCCCACAAGCCCTGGCGCGCAGCAAAGCAGGCAAAGCTTCGTCCCGGATGTGTGGAAAGCCTAGCTTCGCTTCTTCCTCTGCCCCTACTACCGCGTATCTCTTCTTAACCGATTGTCCATTCGTCTGCTGCACCGGGCGATACCGGTCATGGAACGATGCGATTCTTCCTGCAATACTCATAATCTGATGTGGATCCCGTTCCCTTGGAAATGCTGCCCGTGCACTGGTTAAAAGGCCAAGGGCCCAAATGGCACCCTTATGTGTATTGATACCGTTCGTTGCACTGAGCATCACCTTCTCGCCCTCCCGTCCGATTAGAGCTATCTTTTCGCGCAAAGTCTGGTCCACCGGGTGAAGGTATGACACAATGGCTATTTCCCGAAACGTATCCTCCAATACTCTCGCGGATGCAAGCATTAGCTCGATGGACATATCTGTATGAGAGCCATTGTCTCTGGCATCGACAAGTCCAGGCTTGGGCGTAAGAAGAGCCTCTTCCATCAGTGCCTTTACAGCTTTGGCAGCCAGAGAAGCCGCGAAAGCTGTATGCTTCATCGTGAGCATGGCTTTAAGACCAGCTCCGGAATTTAGCCGGCGGATCATACAATCCGTCTGACCAATCTACGAGATCGTTAATCGTCTGTGCTGCCAGCATCGAGCGCTTGGCTTGTCTGCGCATGATCCCAAGATCCTCCGGATAGGCCACGATCCCTCTGTCACGCAACAGGCTTGCATCGCTTTCATTACTTTCCATTCCTAAAGGCGTTACGCCTCCGATTGCCGCGAGCGCCTTCTTTCTCTCCTCTATGCTGTCCGTCTTGTAGAGGTATGCAATGCCTTCCTCGGTAAGGACGTGGGTGACATCATCCCCGTAAATCATGACTGGCGTAATGGCAAGACCAGATTCATCCTTCACCTTGATGGCATCTAGCGAATCTACAAATACTGGCTTTTTGTTGGCACCGTATGTTTCAACCATCTGCACGACCAATTTCCGGCCTTTAGAGAGTTCCGTCGGGCGCTCGATCATGTCAAGCCAGGCAGGAGTCGCATGTCGCCGCCCCCGAGGATCATGCCCCATATTCGGCGCTCCTCCAAAACCGGACAATCTGCCGGAAGTAACGGTAGACGAATTACCTGCACAGTCCATTTGTAGCGTTGATCCGATAAACATATCTACAGCGAACTGGCCTGCAACCTGACACATCGCGCGGTTGGAGCGCATAGATCCGTCCTTGCCGACGAAGAACACATCTGAACGAGCCGCAATGTATTTCTCCATACCGACCTCGCCTCCAAAGCTGTGAATGCTTTCGACCCAACCCGATTCAATCGCCGGAATCAAAGTTGGATGCGGATTCAGGGCCCAGTGCTTGGCAATCTTCCCTTTCAGGCCAAGCTGTTCACCATAGGTCGGCAGCAAAAGCTCAATCGCTGCAGTATTAAAGCCAATGCCGTGATTAAGCGACTGCACCTGATGTTTTCCATAAATACCCTTGATCGCCATCATGCCCATCAGGATTTGCAGTTCAGTAATATTCTGCGGATCACGGGTAAACAGTGCTTCCAGTGCGTACGGTTTTTCGGCCTGTACAATGACGTCGACCCAGGACGCTGGAATATCGGTTCGCGGTAGCTCATCCACGATTTCGTTAACCTGCACGATTACGATCCCATCCTTGAAAGCCGCCGCTTCCACGATCGTCGGAGTTTCTTCCGTATTGTTTCCGGTATACAGATTGCCCTCGCGATCTGATTTGTCTGCCGCTACCAGCACCACATCTGGAATAAGGTCAATGAAGAGACGTCCGAACAATTCCAAATACGTATGGATGTCACCGAGCTTAAGTATCCCGTCATCAATCATTTGCGCAACACGCAGGCTTTGGGAGCCACTGTAGGAGAAGTCCAGCTTCCCGGCGATGCCCTTCTCGAAAATATCCAAATGTTCGGGTCTTGAAATGCTGGACATAATCATATGCAAATCATGCACTTTGCCAGGATCGACTTCCAGCAGCTTCTGGGAAAGGAAAGACGCTTGCTTCTGGTTATCTCCTTCCAGGACGACCTTCGCGCCTGGATCAATTAGCGCCTCCATCAGGTCGACAATTCGGGAGGAGTCGATGTATTTTCCGTCGAGCCACTTTTCCACCTTTCCTAACTTTTCCTGCTTTTTATCACGTTTTTGTGACCAGGATCGCAGTACTTTATTCATTCTTCTTGCTCCTTCCATTTTCTAATCAGATACTGAGTCGCTTCCAGACCGATTTCGTCCACGGCCATTTGCCGGGTACTCTTGTGGGCTTGCTTAACAAGTCTGGAAAGAGTATGGCCCGGCGGCATTTCGATGAAACAGTCAGCTCCCGATTCGACGCAGACAGCCGCCATATCCATCCACTGGACGGGATTTGCTACGTTTAGGGCAAGGTCCTCCGCAATTTTTTCCTTGGCTTTCGTCTTTCTGCCCGTATGATTCACCAAATAGGGTATTTGAGCGTCCCGCAAAGAAAAAGTGTGTATTTTCAGCAATAGCTTATTGGCTACCTCTGACATCAACGGGGAGTGTGAAGGAATCGGAACCTTCAGAAGCGCCGTTTTAGCGCTCCCAAGCTCTTTCACTTGCATAAATGCTTTATTTAACCCTACCAATGATCCGGATACGACGATTTGTTGCTCTGAGTTTATATTCGAGAGATAGACTGGCGTCGCCTCACTATGGGAGAGAAGCACGGCTTGTTGAACCTCTGCCTTCGTAAGCCCCATAATCACACCCATTCCATAGCCTTCAGGGAAGGCTTCTTCCATCAACCTGGCACGGAGCCATACGATCCGAAGCGCATCCTCGAACGAAAGAACTCCCGCGATGACCGCCGCAGGAAATGCACCAATGGAGTGCCCTGCCACGAATTGGGGCCGGATCCCCTGCTCGATCAACCGATAGGCTATTGCCGTCTCCTTAACGAAGAGTGCCGTCTGAATCCAGACCGTTGAGCCCATAGCCTTCTCATCATCACGCAGTTCATTTCCGATGATACTTGTTGCCTTTTTCACATACTCGGGCACATTTTGGAGCATTCCAGGAACCTGTGACCCCTGGCCGGGAAATGTAAAAACGATGTTCAGAATCTCACCACCTTTAGCGGATTCAATTTCTTACATTGTCAATTGTAATAAGTGAGCAAATACCTGTAAAATATATATATTCACATATAATCGATAACCTAATGGTTATAAAGGAGCTACTCCATAATGGATTATTTGCAGCTTAAGTATTTTCAAGTGACCTCGAAGTATGAACATGTCACACGTGCCGCGAACGAATTGTTTATCTCACAGCCTGCCTTAAGTAAAATGATTAGAAACCTGGAGACAGAATTGGGTGTGCAGCTATTTGACCGCGAAGGAAAACATATCGTACTGAATGAATATGGAAAGAAATTTCTGAAAAGAGTGAATCAGTCGCTCTCAGCGCTAGAGCAAGGCGTATCCGAAGTCAAAGAAATGAAGAACGAAAAGGTAGAGGTCATCACGTTATACGTCGCCGTTGGCTCTATGCTATTACCCAACCTTGTCGGTAAGTTTCGCGATCTCTACCCTCAAATTAGATTCAACCTGACCCAGCACCCTGCGATGGTGAAGAAAGGACTGGCGTACGATTTTGCGATTACGTCCGAAGAGTTGGCAGACAACGAGCATGCGATCCTGCTGGAGGAGGAAATTTTGCTTGGCGTACCAAATTCTCACCCTCTGAGCGCTCAGAACACCGTATTACTGAAAGATCTAGAGCATGAGAAGTTTATCAGCCTTACACCTGGTAATTCGCTTAGGAAAACAACGGACCGCTTTTTTACTCATATCCCTTTTGAACCGAACATCGTCTTTGAAAGTGATGATCCGGCTACGGTAAGAGGGTTGATTCAAACAGGACTTGGCATCTCCTTTATTCCTTCTATCCTGTGGAGGAACGTCGTAACCGAAGACATCAAGCTGCTTCAAATCAGGGAGCCTCGATGTATGCGAACAATCTATCTGTCCTATCCTGCTGGGGAACTGCACACTGATATAGAGAAATCGTTCTTCGAATTCATCATTGAATTTTTCCAGGATATTGCTCAGCATTGACGATTTAGATTCCTTTTGACATAATATCTGCCTTATTGTTTTATCATCCTTCGAATTAGTAGGAGCAATATCTTTAGAGTATTTAATTTCTATACATGCTTTGTTTCAATTTTTTTGTTTTTGGTTAAGTCAATGCACATAAATGGGTAACAGCTTCATATGATGGAGCTAAACCATTTACAACTTGTTTAGCAGGCAGATTATCTCAGACAGCAAGGAGGGAAATGATGTGAAGACAATACAATGGCTGGTATTATGTCTTGCTTTTCTCACGATGTTCAGTGCTTGTAGTGAACCCTCGTCCTCTGAAAGTCAATCATCTGAAACTAATTTGTCAAACGAAAAAAAGATAACGCTTACATTGTGGTACTGGAACCGTTCCATTGACGATGAACTACTCGCTCAGGCGGAAAAACAATTTCCCAACATTGAATTAAAAACTCAAAAAATAGGCGGTGACTTCAAAGCCAAACTGAAGACAACGCTCGCAGCCCGTTCCGGTGAACCAGACATCGTAGCTCTGAACGATTGGATGGTGGAGCTGTTCCCCAGTGCGGATCGTTTTTATGACTTAAGGGAACTCGGAGCAGACCGCTTGAAGGATCAATATTTGGAATGGAAATGGAATCAAGGGATCACTCCTGATGGTAAAATGATTGCATTTCCCATGGATACTGGGCCTACCGCCCTCTTCTACCGAAGTGATCTGTTTGAACAAGCAGGCTTGCCTAGTGATCCTGAAAAGGTTAGTGCCTCCATCCGCACATGGGATGATTACATGGCAGCCGGAGAACAACTTCAGCAGAAATTCGGAAGCCGTTCATTTTTGGCTGATAATATTGTAAACGTTTACAATCAAGTGCTCGCTCAGCACACAAACCTTTACTTCAAGTCGGATGGCAGCTACATCGGCAATCAATCTCCTGACATCCGTCTGGGCTGGAAAACCGCTGTCGATTTCCACAAGAAGCATCTGCTCGCCAATGCGGATGGCTGGACTCCCGAATGGAACGCTTCGGTCAATAACGGCAAAATTGCCTCTTTTGTAGGGGCTATCTGGATGAAGCAAGTTCTCACAGAGGCCGCGCCGGATACAGCGGGCAAATGGAGAGTCGCCCGTGCTCCTGGAGGAGACGGCAACCTGGGTGGTTCTTTCATTTCTATCCTCAAATCCAGCAAACATCCCAAAGAAGCCTTTGAAGTCCTGACCTGGCTGCAAAACCCGGAACACCAGCTGGAAGCCTACCACAAAATCGGACTGTTCCCGTCCACTCCCGGCGTCTATAACGATCCTATCATGGGGACACCCGAGCCTTTCTTTGGTGGTCAGGCCACCGGACTCATCTTTGCCACCTCCGCACGTCATGTGAAAAGCAGCTATTTCGGCGAGCGCTATCCTGTCATCCACGGCATTGTGACCCGTCGCCTTGCTAATGTCGCCAAGCAGGATGCCAATTCCGATGTATTATGGACGGAAACCATGGATCGAATCGAACGAGAATTACAGCGGTAAAAAACAAAATTCAAAAAAGGCGTGTGGACATTATGCTGAGAGAAATCTGGAAGCACCGTGCCGTTTATGCTGCGATCTCGCCGTTTTATCTGCTGTTTGGCATCTTTGGACTGTTTCCGATTGGTTTTTCATTATATCTAGCGTTTCACAAATGGGACGGGATCGGGGACATGACCTACAACGGCTGGGGCAACTTTCGCTACCTTGTGACAGACAATGAATTTTGGCAGGCTGTAGGCAACACCTTTGTGATCTGGGTGTATGCAACGATTCCGATGCTATTCTTCGCACTGATTATTGCCTTTCTGCTTTATGCCCCTTTTGTGAAAATGCGCACCTTATGGCGAGTTGGATTCTTCCTGCCCAATGTGACGTCTATTGTGGCTGTTGCCATCATATTTGGTGCCTTATTTGCCAACAATTTTGGATTTCTCAACTACCTTCTGCAACTCTTGGGACTACCCATGGTTCAATGGTTGAATGTGCCATGGGGTATCCAAATTGCCATTTCTTCTATGGTCGTATGGAGATGGATGGGCTATAACGCAATCATCTATTTGGCCGGACTCCAGAGTATTCCGCATGTGCTGTATGAGGCCGCCAAAATAGACGGGGCAACCGGAGCGCAAGCTTTTTTCCGCATCACTATCCCCATGCTGCGCCCAGTCATTCTGTTTACAGTCATTACGTCCACCATCGGCGGTATGCAGCTCTTCACCGAGCCACAGGTCCTGGTCGGTAATGACGGCGGTTCCGGGGCAAGTGGCATGACCATCGTTTTATACCTGTACCGCGAGTCGTTCATTAACAACTATTTTGGATATGGTGCAGCCGTCGGATGGGGCATGTTCCTCATCATTGCTCTATTCTCCATCATAAACTGGAAACTCGTTCAAGGTAAAAAATAACGATGGGAAGGAGCTTCACAACATGATGCAGACACGCGCAAAATCCTTTGTTTTATATGCCGGATTGTTGGTGGGAATCATCCTGTCGATGTTTCCATTTTACTGGCTGATCGTCATGGCAACTCGTACCACTTCAGACATCTATCGTTTTCCACCGCAATTGTGGTTTGGCAGCCACTTCTTGGATAACATAACGAGAGTATTACAACAGATTAATTTTGCCGGAGCCTTTTTTAATACCCTTTTTGTAGCCGGTTCGGTTACCCTATTAGTTCTGTTTTTCGATTCACTGGCAGGTTTTGCATTCGCCAAGTTTGATTTTCCGGGCAAAAAAGTGCTATTTATCGTTCTGCTAGCTACGATGATGGTCCCTTCACAACTTTCGCTTGTCCCCTCCTTTGTCATGATGGCCTCCTTTGGATGGGTAGGTACGTTCAAAGCGCTTATCATCCCGGGGATGGTAAATGCCTTCGGCATTTTCTGGATTCGTCAATATGCGGAAGAATCCATCCCAAAGGAGCTGCTGGATGCGGGCCGGATGGACGGATGCAGCTTTTTTCGACTGTACTTGAATGTAGCACTGCCTATTCTACGTCCTGCGTTCGCTTTTCTCGGCGCCTTTACCTTTATAGGAGCCTGGAATGATTATTTATGGCCGTTAATCGTCTTAACGGATGAGCGTAAATTCACGCTCCAGATTGCACTGTCACAATTGAACGGAATTTACAATACGGATTATGCGATGGTCATTGCGGGCACCCTGCTGGCTGTACTGCCACTTATTATTTTGTTTCTTTTTATTAGCCGCCAGTTTATTTCCGATCTTGCCGCTGGAGCGGTCAAAGATTAGATTTACTTGAATTCCCTTATTCATTTCATGTATAATAGTTAATCGTCATTTCAAATAGCTTACATGATGAAGTTAGGTATCCAACAGGCAATCAGGTTAAGCGATTTACGATTTGAACATGAACTATGAACTGAGGGGAACTTTCCAGATGAACAAATTCACATATTATAACCCCACCAAATTAATATTTGGAGACAATCAAATTGAAGAACTGCAGCAGGAGCTGCTGAATTACGGCAAAAATATTTTACTGATATACGGAGGCGGAAGTGTCAAGCGAAATGGTCTGTATGACCAGGTATTAAACGCGTTAGAGCCACTACATCTTAACATTCATGAATTGTCCGGCGTAGAGCCGAATCCGCGCTTGTCCACCGTTAAGAAGGGCATCGACATTTGCCGAAATGAAAACATCGACTTCTTACTTGCAGTAGGCGGCGGAAGCGTTATTGATTGCACCAAAGCCATCGCAGCAGGGGCTAAATATGACGGCGATGTGTGGGATATTATCAACAAAAAGCACATGCCGACCGAGGCTCTACCATTCGGCACCATCCTCACACTCGCCGCCACCGGTTCAGAAATGAATCCGGATTCTGTCATCACCAACTGGGAAACGAACGAAAAATACGTATGGGGCAGCGCGGTGACGCATCCGAAATTTTCGATTCTGGACCCAAAAAACACCTTCTCTGTGCCACGTGATCAGACGGTATATGGCATGGTGGATATGATGAGCCATGTGTTTGAACAGTATTTTCACAATGTTAAAAATACACCGTTGCAAGATCGTATGTGCTTTTCCGTGCTGCAAACCGTGATCGAAACTGCACCTAAACTGCTGGAGGATTTGCACAACTACGAGCATCGTGAAACGATTTTATATGCCGGAACGATTGCTCTTAACGGAACACTGCAAATGGGCTACTTCGGGGACTGGGCTTCGCATACGATTGAACATGCATTATCCGCTGTATATGATATTCCTCATGCTGGCGGTCTGGCGATCCTGTTCCCCAACTGGATGAGACATACGGTGGATCAGGATGCTGCACGCATGAAGCGGCTGATGCTCAGCATGTTTGATTTAGATACCACTGGTAAAACGGATAAGGAAATTGCTTTGGAGGGGATTGATCGTCTTAGTGCATTCTGGACAAGTCTCGGTGCCCCTTCCACCCTGGCCGATTACAATATTAATGATGAGCAATTGGAAAAAATCGCAAACATTGCAGCCCGTGAAATGGAATACGGAGGCTTTGGTAATTATAAAAAGCTAAATCAAGAAGATATTTTAGCTATTTTGCGTGCATCGTTATAACATTCAAAAGGGAGTGTCCTCAAGCCTCTGATGGCTGAGGGCACTCCCTTTTGGAATTTATGAATTAACCGTTTGTCCCTTTTCTTCTACTTGAATAGCTGCCCCTACACTGGCACCTGCAAGAATGCCCTTTTTCTTACTAGAATTCAGAGAATCCATATAGGTTCGGGTTTCCGCAACTACAATTCCTGATAAGCCGAGCAGTGCAATCAGGTTCGGGAAAGCCATCATTGCGTTAAAGATATCTGCCAGCAACCAAATCGCATCCAGTTTAATGAACGCGCCCCCGGCAACGAGTAGAATGAACAGATAACGGTATGGCTTAATCCACTTGACCCCAAGCAAGTATTCAACACAGCGTTCCCCGTAATAGTTCCAGCCGAGCATGGTGGTGAACGCGAACATAATCAGAATAATTGTGAGCAGTTCTGCCCCCAGCGGGAATGCGCTGGAAAATGCTTGCTGAGTCATCAGGCCCGCATCGGTAGGCCCGCTCCACACACCGCTAACCAGCAGCGTCAATCCGGTCATCACACAAATAACCATCGTATCAATAAACACGCCTGTCATGGAAATTAGCCCTTGCTCCGCAGGCCATTTGGTTTTAGCAGCTGCGGCTGCAATCGGTGCGCTCCCCAATCCGGCCTCATTGGCAAAAATACCTCTGGCTACCCCACTTCGCATCGCCAGCATAATCGTAGCTCCGGCAAATCCGCCCGTTGCAGATGTAGTTGAAAATGCCGAATGAAGCACCAGCGCGATTGCGGCAGGAAGTTGGTCAGCAAACCGAATCAGTACGATGAGACAGATCAGTACGTACAAGCCTGTTTTAAAAGGAACGACCTTCGTCGATACCTTGGCAATGCTTTTGAGTCCTCCAATGGTAACCAGTCCTGTAAGGATCGCAATAATCAGTGCCGTTACAATAGGCGGAACGCCAAAGCTGTTCTCGGTCGAAGATACAATCGCTTTGACCTGCGGAAACGTTCCAATCCCGAACAACGCTACCAGCATGCCCGAAAAAGCAAACAGCATCGCCAGCGGTTTAAAACGGCGTCCAAGACCTTTCTCAATATAATACATCGGGCCGCCGGAAAATTGTCCATTCCTATCTTTCACCCGGTATTTTACCGCAAGTACACCTTCCGCATATTTTGTCGCCATCCCAAAAAAGGCGGCAACGACCATCCAGAACAAGGCACCCGGCCCACCCAGCTTAATGGCTGTCGCTACGCCGACAATACTTCCTGTGCCAACTGTAGCCGCCAACGCTGTACTCAAAGCCGCAAAACTACTTACATCCCCGCTGCCTTCATTCGGGGCTTTACCGATCAGCTTGATCGCTAGGGGCAGGCGGAATACCTGCAGCATCTTCAAACGTATGGTCAGCCATAACCCCGTTCCCATGACAAGAATGATGAGAGGCGCCCCCCATATCCAGCTACTAATCGCTTCTAACACATGTACCAAATTCATTTCAACCCGCTCCTCCAGCATATTAGAAAACAAAAAAGAGTCAAATCCGCTGATTCGACTCCTGGAGAGGTTAAAGGCACGAAAAAATACAACCATCTTGTGCAGGTTTCTACCTCTAATAGCTCATAAAAAAGCCTAGGGCATTCCCTGTCACAGGTTATTCGCGTCTCTGTCCTTTTGCCTGAGAGTTTAAGCAGATGTTATCTGCGGTGCACCTTCGGCGCCCAATTAAGGGTCTCTCCAGAGTTCTGTCCGTTTACGGTCCCCGCTTGTTGCTGTAATCAGCCTAAGCACCTGAGAGTTTTGCCCCTTCGGTCGGAACCTTCGTTCCATCTCCCGCAAACATCAACCAGACATATGAAATTTTTATTCATTATACAGAAAACTTTC
Organism: Paenibacillus sp. FSL H8-0168; assembly: GCF_038592955.1. NCBI lineage: Bacteria > Bacillati > Bacillota > Bacilli > Caryophanales > Paenibacillaceae > Paenibacillus > Paenibacillus sp. FSL H8-0168. The sequence continues at coordinate 4,466,958 of NZ_CP151948.1, forward strand.
AGCTTATTACAAGTGAAAAATTTGTGAAGCCCTCTGAAATATTATTATTGTGTCTATAAAAAAGCGGGTACAGCAGATTGCATCCTTAGGATGTCCTCTTCTATACCCGCCCGAGATGATATGAAATTACAATTCTTCACCATTGGTTGCTATCACATTTTTATACCAGTTAAAAGAGTCCTTTTTGGAGCGTTTGAGCGTTCCGTTACCGTCATCATCCAGATCGACGTAAATAAATCCGTAGCGCTTGGACATTTCGGAAGTAGACATGCTCACAAGGTCGATAGGGCCCCAGCTGGTGTAACCAATCAGATCAACACCGTCGGCAATCGCTTCCTTCATTTGGGCAATATGCTGACGCAAGTAATCAATGCGATACGTGTCATGCACAGAGCCGTCTTCTTCCACCTTATCATACGCACCCAAACCATTTTCCACGATGAACAGCGGCTTTTTATAGCGGTCATAAAACGTATTCAGCGTAACACGCAGGCCGATCGGATCGATCTGCCAGCCCCAGTCGGAGGACTGCAGATACGGATTTTTCACGCCACCAATTAGGTTTCCTGCTGCTTTTTCGCCTTCTGGACCTGCAGATACGGTCAAGGTCATATAGTAGCTGAATGAGATAAAATCAACCGTATTATTTTTCAATATTTCGGCATCGCCTGGTTCTGTGTGTATTACAACATTATTTTCTTCAAAATAACGATTCATGTAGTTAGAATATTCCCCACGGGCATGCACATCCGTAAAGAACAGGTTCATCTGATTTTCATGCTGGGCTTTCAGTATATCCTCTGGGTTACACGTATGTGGATAGCTTTCAATACGTGCCAGCATACAGCCGATCTGAGCGCCCGGGATGATCTCATGTCCCCGTTTGGTCGCCAGTGCACTAGCTACAAATTGATGATGCAATGCTTGATATATCGCTTGTTGTTTGTTTTCTACACGGTCAATAACCACACCGCCACCGGTGAACGGACTCATGGTCATTACATTGATTTCATTAAAGGTCAGCCAGTATTTTACTTTATCCTTATAGCGCGTAAACACCGTTTCGGCATAATTTACGTAATGCTGTATGACTTCACGTCCCAGCCAGCCATTATACTTCTGAGTCAGACCTAGCGGTGTTTCGTAATGTGACAATGTTACCAAGGGCTCAATATTATACTTGCGCAGCTCATCAAATACATTGTCGTAGAATTGCAATCCTGCTTCATTCGGCTCGGCATCATAGCCATTCGGGAAAATCCGCGACCAGTGGATGGACATACGAAATACTTTAAAGCCCATTTCAGCGAATAATGCAATATCTTCTTTGTAATGGTGGTAAAAGTCTACACCTTCACGCTTTGGAAAACGTGCATTGACTTTGCCTGCCAAAATGTCTTCGAGTCGTTCGGACGAAATCTCTATAGCGTGATCGTTCTTGCGCTCTGCTTTGGGTACATAGGCAACCATGTCTGCGCTGGACAATCCTTTTCCATCTACGTCAAAAGCGCCTTCCAATTGGTTGGCTGCGGTTGCCCCGCCCCACAAGAAGTTTTTCGGAAACCCTTTTAGCGTCTTCGTCATAGTATAAAAACCTCTTTCCGTATTTAAGATTTTTACTTTGGTCAAGTCATCCCATCAAGTACTGCAAATATGAATCAATACCTAACGATAACCGTTCTCCTTTGAAATGCATTGACAGATACTTTAAAATAAACGTAATGCCTTCATAAGCATCCTAATCGTTGTAACGCGTTTCATGTCAAGAATTTATTTTTTTCTTATGTGAGGAGAAGCACCATGTCGAATCTTGATCAAATTGCAAAACTGGCGGGCTTTTCCAAAGCTACGGTATCCAGAGTATTAAATCAGTCCCCCCATGTTAGTCACGAAACAAGAGCTAAAATTTTGAAAATCATGCAGGAATTAGATTATGTTCCTAATCGAAATGCCATTTCTCTATCCAAGGGTCAGACGCTTCAGATCGGTATCATTACTTCAACTATTAATGAAATTGTTCTCGCTTTTCTGGACAGCTTTGTGGAAGTAGCGGGCCAATATGAATTTCAAACCATTATTTATACTTCGGGAGAAGACAAAAAGAAAGAGCTTCAAGCCTTTGAGGACTTAAAAAGAAAAAGAGTCGATGCGCTGGTCATCATTTCCTGCGTGAATGACACTGATTTTTTGAGCACCTATTGCAAATATGGCCCGATCGTGTCGTGGCAACGAATGGAGCATACCGATATTCGCTCCGTCGCTATGGATCAGTATGAAGGATATATGTTAGCGCTCAAACATTTGATACAAAAAGGCTATACTCGTATAGCCAATGCTTTTGGCCGTCCGAGCAGCATCAATACCCATAGTAGACAACGAGCCTACGAACAGATCATGAGTGAGCACAATCTGCCAGTGTTGCAACACTGGAATCACTCTTCTATTTATAATATCCGTGATGGCGAACAGGTCGTACGGAATTTGTTACAGCATCGGGACGAATTCCCAGAGGCTATTTTATGTGCTAATGATTATGTAGCAGTGGGCATTCTCTGCGAAGCACGCAGACAAAAACTGAACGTACCGGAAGATCTGGCAATTGTTGGATTCGATAACACGGAGCTGGCGCATACACTGGGGATTACAACGATTCAAAATCCTATCATGGCTCAAGCACAAAATGCCTTTTTCATGCTTTCCCCTCAGCTGATTGGACGCCAAATGAAGCTTCATTCGCTAGAGTACAGCCTCATTGAACGTACGACTACATAAGGTAACGATTTACTTGCAAATTAGGCAAAAGGGCCTTGATATGAAATATTTTTTGTCGAAAGAGAATAAAATATGTTGAAATCGCTTTTTTTTGTGCTACAATAGCACTATATCGAAGGATTGTGACCGGTGATGCGGGCAATGCCTGAGTTCAATTGAGTGCTATTGCTAACAATAGTATTGAATTGTGCTTAGGCATTTTTTATTGGTAAAGGATGGGAGGGGGAACTTCAATGATTATTGAGAAGGTGCTCAATAACAACGTCCTATTGACTAAAAACGATAAAGGTAAAGAGGTCATCGTGATGGGAAGAGGTATTTCCTTCAAAAAGGTGGCTGGCGATCAAGTCGATGATGATAAAATAGATAAGATTTTCATGTTAAATGAAAACGAGTTCACGGCTAAATTAACTGAGCTGCTGAACGATATTCCAGTGTCTCATCTGGAGGTCGTGAATGAAATCGTAACCCATGCAACGGAAGTGCTGGATACGGAGTTAAGCGATAATATTTATTTAACGTTGACCGACCATATTCATTTTGCCATACAACGGCAAGAAAAAGGACTGGCACTCCAAAACGCGATGCTGTATGAAATTAAACGCTTTTACAAAAAAGAATTTGCAGTTGGACTGGATGCTCTCCAAAAAATTGAAAATACGCTCGGAGTAAAATTGGGCGAAGATGAAGCGGGATTTATTGCATTGCATATGGTGAATGCACGAATCGACGGTAACGAAATGAAAGCTACGCTGAAAATGACTGAGATCGTCCAACATATCTTGAACATTATTACGTACCATTACGGGATTGTGCTGGATGAGTCTTCTTTTAGCTATTCAAGATTTTTGACACATTTGCAATATTTTGCGATGCGAGTGATTCGCAAAGAAGTCATTCACAGTGGCGAAGAATTTTTGTACAACCAGGTGAAGCAGACGTATACCGAAGCTTTTGCTTGTGCTCAAAAGATCAATGAGTATCTGGAAAAAACATACGATCAATATTTAAGCAAGGATGAATACGTATATCTAACTATCCATATTCATCGGGTAACTGAGCGTAATAACATATAAGACTAACAACTTCATACTTTCATCGTTCATGGATTGTGACTGGTAAGGCAGGCAAAACCTAAACTGATGGTGAAATCGACGTTCCTCTATAGGAGAGTGCGTAGTTTTCACCACGAGTTTAGGTTTTTCTTGTTTACGAGTTTAAAAAGATGCACGCCGGCGCATCTTAGCAACAGCTGTAAACAGTAAACCCTATCAGTAGCAAGAATAACCCATAAGGAGTTCTGAATATGAGTGATAAAGAACTATCTAAAAAAATAGTGACCCTCGTTGGTGGCGAAGAGAATGTCAATTCGGTATTCCATTGCGCTACACGCTTGAGATTTAAATTAAATGATCGTACAAAAGCAGACAAAGCCGCACTGGAAGCAACCCCTGGTGTCATTACAGTAGTGGAAAACAGCGGCCAGTTTCAAGTGGTCATCGGCAACAATGTAGGTCAAGTGTTTGAGCATATGATGGCAGAAACAAATTTACAGGATGCAGATAATCCAAATGCGAAAAAGGAAGATTCTTCCGAAAAAACGAATTTTCTTGGCAAAGCGGTCGATATCATTTCCAGCATTTTTTCTCCCATTCTCGGTGCTCTTGCCGGGGCGGGTTTGCTTAAAGGACTACTGGCGTTAATTTTATCTTTTCAATGGATTAATGATAAAAGCGGTACGTACCTGATCCTAAGTGCAGCTTCCGACAGTGTTTTCTATTTTCTACCTGTGTTTTTGGCTATTACATCGTCCCGTAAATTTAAGACAAACACCTTTGTATCGGTGGCAATCGCCGGAGCTCTGGTCTATCCAGCAGTTATAGCGGCGGTAAGCAATCCAGAAAGATTGGCGTTTCTAGGTATTCCGATCATTCTGATTAATTACAGTTCCAGTGTCATTCCAATTATTCTTGCGGTCTGGGTTCAGTCCTATGTGGAGCGCTGGTTCAATTCCTTTATCCATCAATCGGTTAAAAACATTATCGTGCCGATGCTTTCGCTCTTGGTCGTTATTCCGTTAACATTTCTGGCCTTTGGTCCAGTAGGTAACCTGATCAGTCAGGGCTTGGCAAACGGTTTTACATGGGTATACAACTTAAGTCCATTGATCGCTGGGGCTGTTGCCGGGGCATTTTGGCAAGTATTTGTTATTTTCGGCGTACACTGGGGCTTCGTTCCGGTCATGCTGTCGAATATTGCAACATTGGGCTATGACACGATGCTTCCGATGCTTACAGCAGCCGTACTTTCTCAGGCTGGTGCAACATTGGGGGTATTCCTGAAATCCCGGAACACTCAGATGAAGGCTTTGGCAGGTTCCTCTACACTGGCGGCTATTTTCGGGATTACAGAACCAACAATTTATGGCATAACTTTAAAATTGAAAAAACCGTTCATTTATGCTTGTATTTCCGGGGCAATCGGCGGGGCGATTATCGCTTCTGGCGGAGCGCACGCACAATCCTTTGCATTACCGGGTCTACTGGCGTTGCCGACTTATTTCGGACCTGGATTCTTGTGGGTAGTCATCGGTTTGCTCGTTGCCTTTGTACTCGCAGTTGTGTTGGTTATGATTTTGGGCTTTGAAGATCCAAAAGAAGAAACTGCAAAAACAGAAGCTGCACCCGTAAAGAAAGAAGTGGCAATCGAGAAAGAAATTCTCGTAAGCCCACTGCAAGGTAAAGTATTGCCTTTGGAACAATCTTCTGATGTTGCTTTTGCTTCAGGTGCTATGGGAAAAGGAATCCTCATTGATCCTACAGAGGGTGTGCTGACATCTCCTGTCAATGGAACGATTACAACAGTATTCCCGACCGGACATGCAATCGGTATTACTTCCAATGACGGAGCAGAAATTCTGATTCACGTGGGTGTGAATACAGTGAAGCTGAAAGGACAATTCTTTGACAAGCGCGTCAAGGAAGGCGATATGGTTAAGCAAGGACAATTGTTGCTTGAATTTGATATCGAGCAAATTAAGGCGGCAGGCTATACTACAGCTACACCAATTATCGTAACAAATTCCGCTCAATACCTGGATGTGTTGAACACAATGGAAACTGAAGTGAAGCGTGAGGATTACTTGTTGACTGTAGTGGTCTAACATTTAACTTTCAGACTAGAGCATTTTGCATAAATCCCAGGAACGTTTTCAAATCACCAGTATATAGATCGAAACGCTTTAGTTCGTCTATATATTGTACTTACAAGCGTTGGGAATCGAATTATGCAAAATGCTGACTAAAGAAGCTTTCCCAACAATGGAAAGCTTCTTTTTTTATACATAATGAGACAAGTGTTACAGCTAAAAATGGAAATATCATTTACTGTAAGTGTAAGATTGTAAAAAAAGGAGGATTTCTGTGAAAAAAGGATATATCGCCGGGTTAAGTGTCATTGTATTACTTATCATTGGTATCGCTATTTCAGCTGTAGCTAAATTTCAAGACCTGGAGCAGGTTGTTCAACAAAAAGACAAAGAAATCCAAGCGAGCAAAAGCAATTACCCGGAAATATATGACCACTTGAATGCGGTTACAGTTGATGGTTTTAAGCGTTTGATTCAACAGGATCAAAGTGTATTTGTCTATGTCGGCAGACCGAGTTGTGGCGACTGCAATCGGTTTGAGCCTAACTTTAACAAGATGATTGAGCAGTATAATCTAGGCTCTAAAATTACTTTTTTGAACGTTCACAAAATCCATAAGGACAAGTCCCAATGGAATAAATTCAAAGAGGATTACAACGTTAAATACACCCCCACCATTGCAGAATTCAGAAACGGCAAACTGGTTGATAAAATAGAATGGACACCTAAAAGAGACCTCAGTACGGACGCCGTAAAAGAGTGGCTGACTTCCAAGAAAATTATTTTATAAGTCTCTTTTCTATTCCTTTTATTACAAACACAAAGAACTGTTTATGCAAAAAAGGTATTCATGTCTATAATGCATGAATACCTTTTTTAGGAATGTACAGGTCATCTAAGCTCTAATAAAAAATAGTTCCTCCTACTCTTCACTGCGTTCTGATAAACGCTCATTCATATCTATCAGTCCCTATAATGGTAGGCACTTATAGAGTATGGTCGTCAATCGAATCAGGAAATTCATATCGGATAATATCTGTTTCGGATACGATATGTCCGATTTGTGACTCAATGAATTCTAAATCTCCCTCTACTGCCCCTATAAAATGCTTTGTACCGGGTTCTACGACGATAACCTCACCTGGGCTGACTATCTGTGTCACACCATTGATAGAGACACTTCCGGTTCCAGAAACTATGGTCCATACTTCTTTACGGTACTGGTGCTCATGATAGCTGATAAATCTTCCGTTCGATATGACCACGCGTTTGGTCACTGTCTGCAATCCACTTGCCGCCTGTTGATGGGATAATACAGTTTGCTTTCCCCAGAAGCGCTCCTCAAAACGCGGGCCGATTTCAATTTCCGCCACCATATCCTTAATTCCTGTTGACGACTGTCGGTCCGTAACCAGCACGCCATCTGGACCAGCAACGACAATAATGTCCGGGACATTCCAGATGCTAACCGGAATCTCCAGTTCATTGATGATATGCGAGTCATGTGAAGCCTCTGAAATATATCCCGGGCCACTTAGCTTCGAACTTACTTCCCGCACCAACGAATCCCATGTGCCCAAGTCTCTCCACTCTCCATGGTATGGAAGCACTGAGAGCTTATGAGTATGCTCTACTACTGCAATATCGAAGCTAGTTTTAGGCAAGTCTGCATAATTTGTCGAAAGAGAATTGTAGTCGGCTGGTAAACCCATTTGCTCCAGAATATCCAACAAAAAGCCCAGTCTAAAAGCAAACACCCCGCAATTCCATAAGGCCCCTTCGCGGATCAACGCTTCTGAACGGATCAGATCCGGCTTTTCTACAAATGAACTAACTCTATAATATGGCTGGTCAAGTGAAGAAGAGGCTGAAGGCACAATATATCCGTATTTATCAGAGGGCTCCGTTGGCGCAGCCCCCATTAATGCGATATGGCTTCCTGATTGCTCTAATATTGAAGGAAGCCTGCGCAGATGTTCAAAAAATTCATCCCCCGCATACCCGTCCACAGGCATGACCCCTACGATCTCGTCGCGTGATGCGCCTGCAACGTCATGCAAGTAGGCCGTAGCCAGGGAAATGGCCGGGAAGGTATCCCGCTGAGTAGGCTCCTCAATGACTACAGCACCTCCGCCAATTTGCCCCCGGATCAGCTCGGCCTGAGTTCCACTCGTCGAAAAATAGGCCTCATCTGCCAAATTCGCCTCATCTAATTGCCTCCATATTCGTTGCAACATGCTTTCTGGACGTTCATCATGACGTAAAATAGAAAGAAACTGCTTGGGGCGGTTCACATTGGATAAGGGCCATAGACGTTTACCCGAACCTCCAGATAATAAAATCATTCGCAAAGATGCAACCTTCTTCCTCTAAATTAATATTTTTCTTTCATTATAGGACTGTTCGATTTTCGCATTTCTGCCGAATACATAAGTATGTATTATTGTGGAAAATACATACTTATGCACTGCTATTGTATCTTTGTCTGTACAGGAGATGTCAGTCATGCCCATAAAAATACTCATCATTGAAGATCAAAAAAGTTTGGCAGATATGATTGCTCTTCATCTGCAGGAGGAAGGCTATCATACCGAGCTTATTTATGACTCTAAACTTGCAATTCCTACACTTATGCGTTTTAAGCCCGATATTATTGTGACCGCTCTAATGTTTTCCGGTAAAGTCGAATGTGCGCTGATCAGCCAAATCCGTCAATTTACCACAGTCCCTATGCTGGTCATCTCTAATAACACCCTGCTGAATATAAGAATAAAGGCTCTGGACGACGGAGCAGATGACTTCTTATGCAAACCATTCAGCCTGATAGAGTTAAATGCCCGCATCAAAGCCCTGCTGCGCCGCTGCGGCCCCAACATGCCCATTGAATCGCAAACGGTAACTCAAAAGCTTAAAAAGGTAAGGGTTTGGGTGAATGATTACCGTCATAGCCTGTTAGTCGATGACCAAGAAATAGAAGTCACTCAAATTGAATTTTCCATTATAAAAGAGATGTCCTGCAATCCAGGTAAAGTCTTTACCCGCAGCGAGCTGATGGATCGGATCAAAGGCGGAGATGGCGCTTATCTGGATCGTACCATCGACGTACATATTTCCAGCCTTCGCAAAAAAATAGAACGTGACCCTAAAAATCCTCAGCATATCCGTACCGTCTGGGGCAGAGGCTACAAATATGAGATGTAGCCGTATCATGGCTACCTATTTCCCCACTGAGCAGCTTGCTTTTTATGGAAGATTTCGCTTCTTCCATCGCCGATAAGGAAGAAAACAAGCTGCTCCACCCAGTATCCCTATGAGGAACAGTACCCAGCCGAAACGGTAGGCGGAAGCCAGAATAACGACGACTTTCCCGTTCCCGTTACCATTGGTAATGAATCCGGTAGTCACTCCATTGACGGACAGACGGGCTCGCTGATTTTCGCTACCTAGCCTGAACTCCCACAGTGGATTGGGTGATTCGGTCTCCCGGATCAGCACCTGTTCATGCGTTGGATTATATAGCGTAAAACTGCGTTCCATGGAATTTTCACGAGTTGCCTGAATGCTCTCCGATGCATGTGGAGCCATAAAAAAGGTATCCATATCCGTTCCCTCAAACAACGTAAACTGATCCACTGTAATCATGGCTTGATAAGGGATGATGGAATATTGCTTCATTTGAAATAAGCCTGACTGCTTCTTGTGCGCATGCGCCAAAATCTGAAACTGAATCAAGGCAGTTCCTGCCGGAGCCTTCACAATTTGATCATAATGATTCCATTGTTCCTTATCTCTCTCCTCCACCTCATCAATATAGGAGGTTTGGAGAACCTGGGACGCTTTATTCAAAAAAATGACCTTCATATGCCGACTTCCAATTTGTTCTGATCGCGCATCCAACTGAACGGCATACTCTTGCAGCGGCTCTGCCTTCATTTTCTTGGACGCATAAATATTCCAGTCACAGGAATAGCTAGGTGCGTAACGGATAGAGAGTCCTTCGTCCTTGATTGACAGATTCGTCTGCCCAGGTCGAATATCCGCCACACATCCGACATCCGTCGTGCTCAATGATTCCTTCGTATCCTCCCCCGGCATCACCGTCACTTCCTGCGCAGCCATTCGATGAATATCTCCAAAACGGCTCAATGACGGCACCTGACTATCCAGCACAAGGGTTAAGCGATACTTCCCCTTGGTTAGGAACAGATTTTTAAATTCGACTCGGCCGTAGTCGTTCAGCAGACCGGGAATTTGTATGATTTTCTTTGCAAAACCATCCTGATTGGGCACCGTTTCAATAACCTGCTTTTCGGATAAAGAGGTAGCAGGTAACCGCTTATACGACTCCTCCGTACGAATCGTTCTGGTCAGCACCTCTCCCGTCTCTTCATTCATCCACTTCATCGTTAATGACCCATGGTACCCTGCAGGTAGATTAGCCAAAATAGCTGTGGCATAGGTTCCCGTTTTTGCGACTTCCACATCCCTGCTTAACGTCCCCTTCTGATAGCTGATCCCCCGCCCCATACTAAGTCTTGGTAAAGCACGTTCCGTCTGCACATTGCCTTGGGCGTTAAAATCGTTCTCTGCCTCCAAGGTGAAAAAGAGCTTGCCCCGCTTCAATGCCTGCTCCACTGGAAAAGATAGCTGATCTAGCTGATCCACAGGCACAATCGCAAATTTATTGACCGCATTAAAGCCTTGCAGGTTATTAACCGTGACTGGAGTATCTCCTTTGGGAAAAACATGTTCTCCCAGGTCCACCCATTGAAATTGGTTTAAACTATCATCCTGAGTCTTGATACTAACCTCTTTGTCCGGCAGTGTGACTTGTAATTTCCCGCCTGCCTTATTCATAAACACTCTGGCATATACATGCGAGGTTTGAGGTTGATCCAGTTTTTTGTGCATCGTAAACGTGTTAGGCTTGCTATATTGCCCCAAATCACGCAGCTGGATATCATGAATCCACCAGTAATTTTTTTGCTGTGGACGCTGTAGGGTTAACAAATCCATTCGCATCCAATAGCTGCCGGGCGGCGACACGTATTCCCCGTAAAATTTCACACTGTCAAAATTATATCCCTCCGAAGGCGCCACGACATAGCTAACCCCCAGTTCACGCATTTGCTTATCGTAAAATCTCATTTTCACATGCATTTTGTTCGTCCCGCGACCGGAAACAGTAATTTGGAACTGATACGGATTATTTTCCTTGGCTTCCAGCAAACCCGATCTAGCGACCTGCCATATATTACTCGGGTCTCCCTTCATAATTTCGCCGTGCAGAGTTGGCACATCATTCAATTCCTCACGGGGATTAGCCTGCACACTGAACAACTGCGGGTTATCCGGCTTGAAGAAGGTTTCGGTCCGCAACATGGAATCAAAGTCCACGACCGTCTTCCCATCGATGCTGCTCATCTGATACGGGGCCACATCCAGCTTCTTACTGGCAAAGGTGACCGCAATCCCTGCATCCATTTCCATATCGAACGGAAAGTTCCGTATATTTTGGGAGGATAAATACCATAACCAATCGTTAGTCGAGGCAAAGGTTTTGGACCATTTTAAAAAGGCATTACCATCCTCAATAGCATCAAAAGGCCGTAAGTAATCCTCTGCTGGAAGCTGTGACAACAACAAGTCATTAAAGGACGCCGCTTCCACATAATCCCCTTTGTTAATCGTCTGGATGGTTTTTAGCTCAGGCTTTAACGCACTGAACAGCACTCCAAAGCGGCTAAAATCAAAACCAGGCAGATGGCTGTAGCTCTCCAGTCGGCTAAAACCGTAAGGTGTTACAATTTTACTCGCAAGGATATTCATATAGGGCGGTGTCTGATCGAGATTGAATATGGAAAATAGCCCGTTCTGGTACGTACGTTTCAGCCCAGTCTGACCTTCCAGCTGAGACAGGTGGAAATCCTGCCGCTTCTCCTGCCCCACATATTCATCATGGTAGACCAACTGATTGACCCCAAAGGTAGAGAACAGCCAGCCTAATCGGGAGCTTAATCCATTGTCCATGACATACTGCAGAAAATTCATATAGTATGTAATGCCGGGATCATTCCCCTCATGATGAAAAATCGTATTTTTAGGAGAAGAGTATACCTGAAAATCTCCGGTTGCCTTCTCGTTTGCGGTCTTCCCTTTATTCCATTTGGGCGTGGCTACTCCGTTATAGCTTTGAATCATATTGTCAGCAATCGGAAAGTATAATGCCTTGCTATCGAAACGATCTGGGTCAGTCAGCTTTTCAGCCATTTGACCATAAGCCTCCGGCACTTGTACCGGCTTGTAGTACCCCTCAATGAACTGAGTACGCAAGGGAGCAAAATATACCCCGAGGCACAAGACAACGATAATAACTGCCAGCCTTTTATATACACGCTGCAACGGGGATGATCCGAACCATTCCATAAATTGAATAACACCAAAGGTCAACAACACCCCGAAATTAAGGGCAATCAGTCCAATAAATTTGTTAGGATCACGGAAAACCGAACCAATCACAGGGGTTTTCGTAACCAAAATGACAAACCACTTGGCAATGGATGGGAACGTCGTCCCGGTAGCTGCAACCAGAAACAGCAACGTAAGTAGCGAGAAGATTAGAATGATCGGATTTTTATATGAACGTGTCACCATCGCATACCCGATCAATAGCAACAAAAATCCCCCTCCTACATAAAACATGCTAGGCAGTGAGGACAAGGAAAACATGGGCCACCAATAGCTCAGTAAATAACCCACATTATATAAACTGCTGTTGCGGCTGAACAGAGACAACGTATCCACGACGTTGATATTATGCTGAGACGCTTGAGCGTCCATCAACATGCTACCGACATATAGAGACAACCAATAAAAACTGAGCAGACCGAAAAAGACGCCAAAAATGATCCCTTTACGCAAAAAATTGCCGTATAACGGCTGCAAATAGGTGCGACCGGCCTTACGGTGGGTCCAGGTCAACTTGATCAATAGCAACATGGTGAACAAGCCCAAATAAATCATGCCGAAGAAAAAATAATGAATGGCCGCAGCACTAACAGTGAATACCGCAGCCAACAGAAACAGGTCGATCCAGTTCCGCTGATACAACTTGTGGGGATGATAGTTTTTTATTTGTTGAATTTGAAATTTGGGGTCCACCGCACTGAAAAAGAATCGCAGCATTAACGGAAACAAACTATATCCACAGAGCAAATAAATATGCTGGATGCGGAAAATAACCCACGGATTCAGCGCATAAAACAACGAGCCGACCATGATGGCAAAAATACGGGTCTTCGTAAAGCTTGGTGAATAATACACGCTGACCAATCGCTTGGCAAAGGCATACATCGAAAATGCCGAAACAAATAACAAGCCTGTAATAAACGACTTGAGCAAGACCGGGCCGCTTTCGTCAAATAAGAGTGACAGTCCATAGAAGGGCAAGATGTACAGGATACGTGGAGCATTGAACAAGGTCGAGGTAGACCATCGCTCGTTCCATACCCCGGTTATTTCCTCCAGATACCGATGAGAGGTGGCTCCAAAAGCAATGTCGCTAAACACAATTTGCCCTGGTCCATAGATGGGTGCAAGATATGCAACAATCGCAATCAGCATCAACATCATTGCCGCCATATCGTAACGGTAGCGAAATATCCATTTTTTCATGCTTGTCCCCCTCTCTTAAACTTCTCGTATATCTGTCGGTTATCTTGGCCCTATCTTCTCAAACGAACGATTGCCTGCAAGCCCTGGTCGGTATTACGCAGCTTTAAACGACCGCCTATGGTCTTCAGGTATGCATCCATATGATACAGGCTGAACGTATGCTCCTGCGAGTTTTGGGAATAGTCTGGCTGAAAATAACTCCAACGCATTTTATCATCAATCCCGCCGCCCGTGTCTTCAATGATAATAATAATTTCTCCTTCTTCCAGCCGTGAACTAACCTTGAGCACTTGAGATTGCCGTTTGGACCGCAGACCTGTTCGGCCCTTTTCCTGATCGTCAGGCTGCTCTTCACCTTGGCCCATGGCCTGCACTGCATTTTCCAGCAGCCCCTGAATCGTTTTGTACAGCATGGGTGCTTGTGCTGCAATGGATGGAACAGGCTCTTGCCGCAAGATCACTTGAATGTTCTTCATGTTCAATGAACGGTTCGCCCATTTCAGCGACTCAGACAATACTTCATTCATATCTGTAAAGCTAATTCCACTATTATCATGCATCTTCTCTTCCAGCTCATCGCGCAAGCTACGAACTCCCGTCAGTAACTCTCCCAGTGAGGATTCCTGTCTGAGACGACCCTGGATGAAATTTTCATTCAACTCGCGAAAATACTCCAGTTCCTCATGAGAGGCTCCTTTTCCCTGACTCGAAGCCGCTTCAAAGCGGTTTGCTAGATCATGATAAAATCCCAGTAGCTTCAAATCATCACCGCCTGTGAGACGGCTAGTCTGCTCTTGCAGCTCTTGTAGTTGCTGCTCAATCGTCTGCATTAACGGCAAATAATAGGTGTCCTGCTGCTGTCGCATATCTTCATCTCGCCGTTGGTCACGCACCTGATTGTTCACGATGGCATCCTTTACAATCCGTTTGCGGAACTGTATGAGCATGGCCCACAGAATGAACAATATCAAAACCATGACCATCCATAACTGTTTGCGAAAGGAGTTGATTCGCTGAGCTGTATCCTCACTGACATCCTTAACCGATATGTAAAGGGCCTCTTCCCCAATGCGGCTGAATCCTATTCCGTGTTTCTCTCCGCCATCTTCGATGATACCTGTATTGCCTTCCAGCAACCTACGGGTTACGCCCGTGATGTCCGTTCGGTTAATATCCGAAGTACTTCGGGAAGCTACGACCTTAAATTGACCGTTATAAAATAAAGTCTCATGCTGGTTAATCGGTTTACTTTTAATAATCCCGCTGAGCATATCAGCGTCAACCGTGCGCACCATAAAACCGCCCAGCTGCGCCCCTTGAATCCTGCATGCTATATACTGGGCAGGCTGATGATCCTCTGTCACAAAAGAGCTTACTGCACAACCATTTTGCAGCCATTTAATCTGCTGGACTACACTTTTCATCTCACGATTGTCTCGTCCGACCATCACATGATACTGCTCATCCAGCACATAAAAGGCCCCGCTTTCACGCTTAAAACCCTCAGGGTACTGGCGTGTTCCCTGATTCAGCATATCTCTGCCCAGACTGGACGACAGCTCCTTCAGTTCAGCCTGCCATGCGGCATAACGCTCGGTTATGCTGCTAGAAAGTTCCTGTACCTCATACTGGAGCTGTTCGTTCTGAATCTCCGCCAAGTGAACACTGAATTGTCGCACGACAAACCATTGAAGCACAGCGGCCAAAAACACTGTCACACCCAGAACGATCAGGTACAGGATCAGCTTTTGCCAACCTGGTTTCAACAAAGCCCATTGTTTCATGCTTCCCTGTCCCCTCCATTTTGTTCAAGACGGCTCAAAATAGCCTGCATCAGGCATTCCAGCTCGTAGCTGACCAGCGGTAGCCGTGCGCACAGCAACCGGGGAGTGCGACGCTGGAGGGCAGCAAACCTCGCAGCGGTTTCCGTTGCCCCGTCCGTCAGTAGGATCAACTCGCATGTTTTTGCGATATATAAGCGATCCAGCTCTTCCTCGCCGTATTCTCGCAGATCAACAACGTAAATATCATGACGATCGTCCATATGCTGAAGTGCGCTGGAGACAGCCAGGGTTACCCCTGTATGCCGTGCAGCATGATACTGATGAAGGAGACGCATACCTTTTTCCCAGAGGGCATGTTCAGCCGAATCAAATCGTTCACAAAAAAGACGCAACGCCCGTTCTGTATTGACATCTTTCAAAAATGCCAAAACGCTGATATTATACATGTAGTTCCTCATTTCTTACTTCCTGATTGGAGTTGCGCAGTTCTTATGACACCCCAAAACATTCTATTTGTTGACGACAGCCCTATGGTTCTGTCCCTGCTTGAACGGACCTTGACGCAAGAAGCATTTACCTTACATACCGCTCACACACCCAAAGAAGCCTTACAAGTGCTGGAACAGCACCCAATTGATGTGGTCGTTTCCGATCTGCTCATGCCTGGTCTGGATGGGATTACCTTCCTTCGCATGATTAAGAAGGATTATCCACATATCGTACGAATCATTTTGTCTGGTCACCTGCATACGCAGTCCATTTTATCGGCGATTAATCAAGTCGGTGTGTTCCGTTTTTTGACGAAACCGCTGGAGCTGGATGATGATACGCTAAAAAAAATACTGTATGAGGCGCTTGATCAGGCCAAACTCAACCGAAATAGCCTGCATGCAGAACAGAACGTAGCTTCCGACCTGTCAGCATTTATAGACAGCATTTTGAACGCTCCGTACCGACCCTATGTGCTGCTGAATGAACAAGATATCGTAACCGCTGTACACATTGCACTCGCTGAGCTGTATCCTGTCGGCTGCTCACTACGTCATCCTGACGGGGAAGGTATTCAGTTAACCACGCATTCATTATATATACCGTATGAGGAGTCGGAATCTTCCGATCCCGACTTGTACACGCTGGATACACTGACCCTCGGCCATTCATCGTTACGCCTTATCCGCCTTAGCGAGATCGCCTGAGTGACGGGTGCCGCCCTTTAACACGGCGGCTACCCCAATCACAGTCAGGCATACATACATCCACAACATCCCCATCGTCAGCAAGGGGTGACGGATATAGCTTTTCATATTCCCCCATGTATACAGCACCGGACGGAAGAAATACCAACGTTCCAGCGCCTTTCGCAATCCGCCCTCTTCAGATGACATCGTACGATCCATCACCGAAAAGTAGTAGGCTTTTTTACGTAATACATCGTGCAGATACACCTGTTTTTCATCATGGTATACCCGTGTAAATACCGCCCGGCGAATAACTCCGCCAGACTCTATATAACGCAAGGTTGGCTGTATTTCTTCAAAAGCAATCTGCTCCGCATTAAAACCGCCCGTCGATTCATAAGCGCTCATTCGCCAGAAGCGTGCCGCTTCAATGGAGCGTTTTCCCAAGGTCTCACCCGCATTGTTAATCACATTTCGCTCAAAAACTTTCACTTTGGAAAAAAAATTGTCCGCTTCCGAATACGCCTCCTCCGGAATGACCAAGGCGCCAATATCCTGATGATCGTTAAAAAAGTCGATGCTCTGCTGAATCAGATGTTCGGCTAAAATCATATCGGAATCCAATACAAATATGTATTCGGCCCCCAAGTGTTTTGCTTCCTCAACCGCCCTGACCCTAGCGACTCCCCGCTCCCCATGGGGAAGCTCCAGTACCGTTACGGGTACTGAACTCCCTGCCGACAGCATACGAATCGTCTCGACGGTCCGGTCATTGGAGCCATCATCAGCAATTACAATATGCAGATCCTTGTAATTTTGCCCCATACAGCTTCGCAAACAAGGCTCTATCGTCCGCTCATTGTTGTACGTGGAGAAGAGAATGACCACTTTGTCCACTCTGTTCCGCCTCCTCTACCCAATCTTCCATCAACTGCTCAAACGCAGCAGCCGTATGATCAAAATGGAATCTTAACGCATATTGATACGCCCGCTCACGGATGGCCATGTAATCTTCGCCGCCCTTCGCTGCTCTTTCCATTTGTTCAGATAATCCCCGGATGTCGCCGTGAAAGCATAGATACCCGCTTTTTCCGAAATCCGTTGCATCCACCAGCCCCGGTGAATTGCTGACAATGCTGGGCGTTCCAACGGCTGCCGCTTCGGTAATCGTCAACCCCCAGCCTTCACGCAAGGAAGGAAACACCAGCGCGTGGGAACGACTCATCAGCTCCAGCTTATGCTCTGCTGAAACAAATCCGTAAAAGGTAATATCGGCTTGCGATTGCCCCTGTTCATCCGGTTCTCCGTATGTTAATCCATATCGTTTCATAATCGGCAACAATTGTTCTGCCACATAGGTTTTATCGGTTTTTCCGGCAATCCATAACATAGCCTGAGGGAACTTTTCCTTGAGCTGCCCAAAGGCCTCAACAACCAGATCAATGCCTTTATATTTGACGAAGCGCCCAGCATACATGAAGGTCGGATTAGGCTCCTTCGTTAAAAATTGTTCGCGCGGCCAATGATCAAACTCAATGCCTTCCGGTAAAAGATGGACACGATCCGGGTGAAAGCCCAGCTTAAGTAGATCGTATCGAGTAGACGGAGATACCGTAAGCGTCCGATCCTTACGAGCCAGCTTAAGCATCAAGGGCTCCATATGAAACCCAATAACATTTAGCGGGAATTTGGCGTTCTCAAACCATATCTCCCTTGTTAGCTGATGTATGAAAAAGATCCGCTTGGATGCCTCCACCCAAAATCGGGTAAAGAATTGATGCGTATTTGCCTGGTTAATCACATAATCGATCTTCCTTCGATGACGACGGTAATAGCGCATCGCATAATAAATAACACTGTATATGTTCCCTTTTCGAATATACGTAATACCGTCAATAACTTCATGCTCAGACATCCCCTCAAATTGAGGTGAAAAATGAATGAATTGGAAGCGGCCTTGCTGTGAGCGTTTAAGCATTTCGTGGGTGAAAATTTCTGCTCCCCCGCTTTTAGGTGAACGAATGTCACGCCAGGAAAGCAATAGAACTACGGTTTTACCGTCCTGTTCATGTATGGTATTCATGGGGTAAATCCCCCTTTATCTTTATTTTGAACAAATGCACATAGGCGTCTATCACAAAGTAGAGAGCCATAGCTCCGTAAACAATGAACTCAGATAGCAAAAAATCTACCGGGTCTGTGTGGGCTATATGAAAGGCTACTAATAAGGCCGCGGCTCCTGCCATCAGACTAAACATAAATTTGCGTCTGCCCACCAATACGTGCACATGCACAAAAAACAGTACGATGGAAAATAGCCAGTACACCCATCCTCCCCATGGAATATAAGTCTTGGCCGATTGGTAAGAGGCTCCGAATAATATGGGAATAGAGGATGGGAACACAAAGGTCGTGCCCACATATACACAGATCGCGGCTACAGCCATTAATCCGGCATAGACGGCAATCAACTTGCCCAAAGCTTGGCGGTCATGCCCCTGCGCACCGATCT
This sequence comes from Paenibacillus sp. FSL H8-0168, assembly GCF_038592955.1. NCBI lineage: Bacteria > Bacillati > Bacillota > Bacilli > Caryophanales > Paenibacillaceae > Paenibacillus > Paenibacillus sp. FSL H8-0168. The sequence goes on from NZ_CP151948.1 coordinate 4,486,026, forward strand.
TTGGAATAAAGGCAGCAATGAGGCTATACGAAACGTAATAGACCAACTGGCTGTACTTCAGCGCAATGGCATAGCTGCTGGCCTGCTCGGGAAAGTAATGCTGTACATACAACATGTCGATGGAGATGCAAAACAAAATAAATAAATTCGTCATAAGGCTATCGGTGAAATCCTGACCCAATGATTTCCATAGCCCAGAAGGGATATGTTCTCCACTGTATGTGAAAAGGGACAAGCCGCGAGCCGAAACGATCCAGCCGTGGAGCAGCGACAGCAACATTCCTCCACAGCTCGCTAACAGTAGGGCTTCCAGCTTTAACCCCAGTGCAGCCAGAACAAAAAACAGGCTCAGCTTCCCTAATACCTCAATGTAATAGTTCACATTGAGCGCCAACATGCGTTCCCTGCCCTGTAAATCTCCGCGGCACGAACTCACAAGAATATGCAGTCCGATCAAGCCATACAGCATGAACAGCGGGCCGGATTCGACGCCTAATAGCGAACGCAGTAACGGATGAAAGATGAGTAAAATGATCATGGCAAGCACGGTTAGCACCAGAGGTGCTTTGAGTAATAGAGAACCGAGCGGTAAGCTTCGTAGCGCAAGCTTTTGGTCTCCCTTAGAGACCAGTTTGGCAGTTAATAGCTGGATGGATAAACCCAAAACGGATAAAAGCGCAAAAAGCGCCAGCAGCGCATTCGCCTGGCCATAAGCTTGTCCGGTAAGATACCAGCTCGCTGCAATGTGGAAGAAAAAATTAAATCCGTTAAGCAGCACATTAAAGAGAGGAAACATCAACGATCGTACTCGGTTGTTCACGTTGTTATCTCACCCGCCGATCCAGTCGCCAAATATCAATGATGGAGCGCAAAAAACGAATAGAATCCTTCCAGACATGGATGTGCGAGCCATCCCTGTCAATACATTTGACGGGTAATTGCAGCACACGAAGCTGGAGTCGCTTGGCAATAAACATCATTTCCAAATCCAACGCCAGTCCGAGCTGTTCCTTTAAATGCGGAAACATTCGCTTCACTGCAACCGAACTCATCACTTTAAGCCCAGTCTGGGAATCCACCACACCTGTGGGTAAAAAAGGACGGGAAATGACTCGCTTACCAAAGCTGACGACAGATCGCAATAAAGATCGATTCTCAGCGGTCATATCCTTGGTTCCGATCACGACATCATAATAGCCCTGCTGAACAACATTAATCATTCTGGCAATATCCTCAATAAAAAAGGAGTCATCTGCGTCCACAAATACGTAGTAATCCGCACCAATGGTCCGCATCCCTTCCAGATACGTCCCTGCCTTACGTGTATTGCGTCCCAATTCCCTTGTTTGAAGCAGCGGGCTAAGATTCTGATTAATCCGGTTTACGGACAAGTCCGTGGCTGCCTCCAGCGCTTTAATCAAGGCATTCGTACCATCGTAGCTGCCATCATCAATGAGATAAATCGAACCTTCAATAATATGGCTGCGGATAAAGACCTGCAATCGTTCAGCAAAGGTTTTGACATGAACAAAACGTTGCTCTTCGTTATATACAGACAAGATAAATGCAATATGTTGGCTTTTGGTCGAATACTCGGGATAGAGCAAGCTTTGTATTTCCGAGAGCATTTCTTCGTTGTCATTGGCTTGCCAAAATAGCAGCCGCAAACGACCTACTCCGATGATTTGCACCATATGCTGATCACTGAACGGAAATGTTACATCCGTCACCAGTAACAATGGCATTTGCGGAAATTGGCTACGGATCTGATTGGCTTTCCGTACTGCCTGCCCCGGCTCCCTATAATCAATCAGGCAACAACATGCGTTCTCGTAGACTGAAGCTGCCTCCGTGTCCTCGCACTGTATAAATTGGTAAAAACAAATCACATTGGGATAATCAATAGCCCTGTCATTATCGCTAAAAATGGCTATAGGTCCCTGCACACAAACCTCTCCTTTTCCTCCGAATAGTTCTATTTTGTTGAAAAAGAATTAAGAATGTTTGCTTATAGGGATTAAATTAATGTCCAAATGCTTCATATTTTCTTAACAAAATAGCTGACACTCCATGATATATATGGAGATAAGAGAAGAAAAACTAATTTTCATATTTGATAAAAACAGAGCACTTAGACCTGATTCATTAGAACCAAAGTCATCAGGAATGGTTAGCGAGTCTATATTGAAAGTTAGTTCTTTTATATCGTTAGAAAGAAACAAATATGGTTATTTTGTCATAGATAAATGCAAGAATAAAACATATTTGCACGTCCATACTATGGACAACATGTCATCTTTCGTTATGAATAGTTATGAAAATGAAGAGAAGGAAGGTCTTTCTATGGAAGCATTTTATGTCAATCGCGATGGGTCATTATCTACTCCATTACGGGGAAAGGATGTGTTGGCAAATCCCCTTTTGAACAAAGGTGTCGCTTTTACAGAAGAAGAACGCAAGGAGCTGGGTTTGGAAGGAATCCTTCCTCCAACCGTCCTTTCATTGGAGAAACAGAGCGTACGGGCATATCAGCAGTTTCTGGCACAACCCACCATGCTGCGAAAAAATGCTTCTCTCAACGACCTTCACAACCGAAATGTCGTACTCTACTACCGGCTGCTAACCGATCATTTGAGTGAAATGCTGCCCGTAGTCTACACGCCGACCGTAGGAACCGCGATTCAAGAATATAGTCACGAGTACAACCGCCCTGGAGGCATATATTTGTCGATAGATAACCCGAATGGCATTGGACAAGCATTCTATAATTCCGGTTTGAGCGGCCATGATGTGGATCTGATCGTCGTGACAGATTCCGAAAGTATTTTAGGGATTGGTGACTGGGGAGTCGGGGGGATTAACATTGCTATCGGCAAGCTTGCAGTGTATACGGCTGCGGCAGGCATTCATCCCGGGCGGGTGCTGCCAATTGTACTAGATGTAGGTACAAATAATGAAAAGCTGCTGAATGATCCACTGTACATCGGAAACCGCCATAAACGGGTTCGCGGAGAAGCCTATAACCAGTTTATTGATACTTTTATCAGCAAAACGTTAGCGCAATTCCCAAAGGCGCTTTTACATTGGGAAGACGTGGGCAGCGTAAATGCACGCCATATTATAGGAAAATACGGTCAAAGCATACTCACCTTCAACGATGATATACAAGGTACAGGAGCGGTGACCTTGGCTGCGATTCTTTCGGCGGTGGGTGTCACCAAGACTCCGCTGCGTGAACAAAAAATACTTGTTTTCGGCCCAGGGGCAGCAGGAATCGGTAATGCTGATCAAATTCGGGGTGCTATGATCGAGGACGGCCTTTCCGCAGAAGATTCCTTCAAGTCCTTTTGGGCCTTTGATTATCGCGGGCTGTTAATGGAAGATATGGAAGACGTATTGGAATATCAGAAACCGTATGTGCGCAAAAAGGATGAAGTCAGCTCATGGACCCGGTCGGGTGACGGCAAAATACCACTGCTAGAGGTCATCCGTCAGGTGAAGCCTACGATATTGATTGGAACTTCCGGTGTAGCAGGTGCCTTTTCTGAAGAGATCATCAAGGAGATGGCAAAACATGTAGAACGCCCGATCATTATGCCCATGTCCAATCCTACAAACCTTGCAGAAGCAGTACCCGAGGATTTGATCCGGTGGACCGATGGCAAAGCACTGATTGCAACCGGAAGTCCTTTTGAGCCCGTCACCTATAACGGTACGAAATTTGAGATTGGACAGGCGAACAATGCCTTTGTTTTTCCGGGACTGGGTCTGGGTGCGATTGTGGTTAAAGCCAAAAGGATTACCCCTGCGATGTTTACAGCGGCAGCAGTTGCTGTTGCCAATGGTGTAGATTCGAATACGCCTGGCGGTGCGCTACTCCCTCATATCCGAAAATTACGCGAAGTTTCGTACGCTGTTGCGATTGCGGTTGCAAAAGCCGCGATACAGGATCAGGTAGCTCAGGCGCACATTTCAGATGTGGAACAAGCTATACGAGATGCAATGTGGAAACCGGAATATGCCAAGGTCAAAGCTGTGGAAAGTGTAATTCATCACCCTCACTAAGCTCAAAACACCTAACTAGAGGAAATTTCATATTTTGCACACTATGTTTGACATAGCGTATGAACGTATGTACAGTAATAGTCAAAAGAATAGAAGTCCACTAGGGGAGCCGCTATGGCTGAGACAAGAACGTATCTTGGACCCTTTGAACCTGATCTAGTTCGTACTAGCGTAGGAAAGTGGAGCCTTCGTATATAAGGTTTCAAGCGTTTTTTGCGTATTGGGCCTATTGTTGAAGCCGCTCCCATTTTTCCGGGGCGGCTTTTTAGCGTTGTTCCGGAATTATATTCTTACAGGACTTCTTGCTCTTCAATTTGATGGAGGTGGGGAAATTGAGTTTTACACAAGAACTCCGTCGGCAGGCGGACGGCATTTTTCAAGCGATTTTTGAGCACCCCTTTGTGAGAGGTATTGCTGAAGGAAGTTTGACAAGGGGACAGCTGATTCACTATGTAAAACAGGACTTTGAATATTTGAACGCCTACATGCGGATATACGGCATCGCAATCTCCAAATGCACCAATCGGGAGGATATGGCTGTATTAAATGAACAAATCTCTTTTATTCTCCACAGCGAGGTTCATCCGCATCAAAATTTCTGTGCTGTCGCAGGGGTGACCTATGAAGAGTTGCAGGGATATCCGCTCGCTCCGTCGGCTCATCACTATATCCGTCACATGCTGACGGTTGCGCATGAGGGTAGCCTGGGCGAGATCTTGGCTGTGCTGCTGCCATGTATGTGGACGTATGCCGAGATTGGTCGCAGGCTGCTGGATGAAGTAAAGCCGGATGAGTCTCATCCGTTCTATGAATGGATTGGCTTCTATGGAGACCAGCTTGATGATACAACACTCAAGTTCCGAGAACGTGTAGATGCTTGGGCGAAAGACGCAACGGCTGCTGAGCGGGAGCGGATGATTGAGCATTTTATACTGAGCTGCCAGCTGGAATATAAGTTCTGGGATATGGCTTATAAGCAGGAAGAATGGCCGGTCCAGATGCAGGCAGCGGTCTTGGAATAGTCAGCCTGGCGATTCGATGCGTGAAGTACGGTTAATGCCCTGTTGAACCACCAACTATAGAGAGGATAATCATTATGAGTACATGGAAAAAAAGTTATTCGGATCTCCTGACGAAGGTACAAAACAGCAAACCCCTCGTTCACAATATGACCAATGTGGTAGTCACCAACTTTACGGCCAACGGTCTGTATGCATTGGGCGCCTCCCCGGTGATGGCCTATGCACCTGAGGAAGTAGCAGATATGGCAAAAATAGCAGGCGCCGTCGTGTTAAACATCGGTACACTGAACCGCGAACTGGTGGATGCCATGATCATTGCTGGACAATCGGCGAATGCACACGGTGTTCCGGTGCTGCTAGATCCGGTCGGTGCGGGAGCAACGAGCTTTAGAACTGAATCGGCACTGCGAATCCTGAGTGAAGTCAAAATCTCATTGGTGCGGGGCAATGCAGCCGAAGTCGCACATCTTGTTGGAGAAGCGCGTGAGATTAAAGGCGTAGATGCCGGTGACAGTGCTGACAGCGACCATGTCGATCTGGCAATTCGGGCTGCTCGAACGCTCAATACGATGGTTGTCATTACTGGAAAAGAGGACGTCATCACCGATGGGGCCGAAGCACGAATGATTAGCGGCGGAGACGCGCTCCTCACGAAGGTAACCGGAGCAGGCTGTCTGCTGACCTCTGTGTTAGGTGCCTTTGCAGCTGTTGAACCCAACCTGCTGCTCGCAGGTACAGCAGGTTTGGCATTTTACGGTGCAGCAGCTTCTCGAGCCGCAGCACGTACCGCAGAGCTGGGGCCCGGCAGCTTCCAGATTGCCTTTCTCGACGAGCTGGCCAAACTGCATACAGGTTCACTAGAGGGGCATGTCTCGATCCATGAAGCCGGAACAACAGCAGCAGGTGGTGCGCGATGACAGACGTTCGTGTACCCAGAGCGCTGACGATTGCTGGTTCGGACAGTGGCGGCGGGGCTGGAATTCAAGCTGATCTCAAAACCTTTCAAGAACTTGGCGTGTACGGCATGTCGGCTATTACAGCCGTTACCGTACAGAATACCTTAGGAGTCCACGGCGTATATCCGCTACCAGAGGAAGCAACAGCAGAACAGATCGAAGCCGTAGGATTAGACCTTGGAGTGGATGCCCTGAAGACTGGTATGCTGTTTAATGCCGGCATCATCCGTCTTGTGAGCGAGCAGATCCGAAAGTTCGGCTGGAAAAAGGTCGTCGTCGATCCCGTGATGATTGCCAAGGGAGGCGCTGAACTGCTGCAACTGGAAGCGGTGCAGGCTTTGAAGGACGACCTGCTCCCCTTGGCACTGGTCGTTACACCGAATATCCCGGAGGCGGAAGCCCTGACAGGGATAAGTATCCATACGATGGAGGATCGCCGCGAGGCTGCGAGACATATTAGCAGTATGGGACCAAAATTCGTTGTGATCAAGGGTGGCCACGCTGACGAGAGCGAGAGCAGCGGACAAATTGTTGACCTGCTTTTTGACGGAACCGCCTTTATAGAGCTGAGCGGCAAGCGAGTACGGACTGTCCATACACACGGAACAGGGTGCACTTTCTCGGCAGCGATTACCGCGGAATTAGGGAAAGGGATGTCTGTACCGGAGGCTATCTCGAATGGTAAAGCCTTCATCCAGGCGGCGATTGAGGATACGTTGTCTCTGGGACAGGGACACGGCCCAACCAATCATTGGGCCTACCGACGTCGTCAGGAGATGCTTCTATGAGCGGCAGAATATTGTCAGAGGTGGTGCGCCGCCATCTACAGATATACCTGGTGCTTGGAAGCGTGAATTGCCTCGCGGAACCAGGCTGGGTCGTGCAGGAGGCTCTGGCTGGCGGGGCAACCATGGTCCAGTTCCGAGAAAAGGGTCTCGGCGCGTTAACGGGCGTTCCTATGTTCGAACTCGCGCGCCAGCTACAGGAACTGTGCCGTCACGCTGGTGTCCCCTTCATCATCAATGACAATGTGGAGTTGGCTCTTGAACTGGACGCCGACGGTGTTCACATCGGTCAGGACGATGAATCCGCCGATTCCGTCCGCGAGCGAATCGGAAATCGAATTTTAGGCGTCTCCGCCCATACCATTGAGGAAGCACGTCGAGCCATCCTGCAAGGTGCTGATTATCTCGGCGTCGGGCCCATCTATCCCACCATCTCGAAAGATGATGCCCATGCCGTACAGGGACCGGCAATTTTATATGAGATGCGTAAAGCGGGAATTGATGTGCCGATTGTTGGAATCGGAGGTATTACAGTGGACCGTGTTAAGGAAGTCGCACGTGCAGGTGCAGATGGTGTAGCGGTGATTTCAGCCGTGACACAGACAGAGCAGGTTAGAGGTGCGGTCAAGGAATTAAAGAAAAATATGGTCTCATTTCTCAATGATCCGATCTACATGTTTGATATTGATTCAACAGATCATCCAGCTTTTTAGATTGTTCTATTACTTTGGGATGTGTTAAAAATCCATACTTTTTCTGGACCTGGTACAGTTTCTTCCTAGCCCTTTCGACACAAAGTAAAGTCACACTTTGATTCATCAGCATGATCCCTCCTATATGTCATATTTTATAACAAAAAGACGTTTTTTGGATTTTCAAATGATGCGCCTAACAAAAAAAGAACATCACAAAAGTTTGCATAAACAGCAAAGCCCCAAAATCCACGTAAAAAAGCCTCCGTCCCCCCGAATAAAGCGGGACCGAGGCTCTTTTTCATAAAAAGATTCAATGAATATTAGAACATACAACCTAACCGTTTTAAGCACCTCCAATTTGTACTTGAGGCGTTATTCTTTGATTTTGGTTATGCGACTGAACAGGCATTGATAAAATAAACAAGAAGCTAGCTGCGCTGACCAGCAGAATCATTTTTTTCAACATTGTCTAACCACACCTTTTCTAATAGTTTGAAATACTCTTCCCTTGTTTCGGGAAGCGCATGTGCTTGGAAATGTGCAAAAAGTCCCGTACAGTTTATAAAATAAGTCTCATTATTTAGTATGTGGGCTTTTACCAATGCATATATTAAGTGTTTAAAGCCATCATTGAACATTCCCCGTCTTAAATAGTAATAAGCCAGTTCATAACCAAACCATGCAAAATAATCCGGCATCACTTGTTGGGTGTACATATCAGTAGATTGTGATAGCAGAGCAAAAGAATTAATCTCCACTTCAAAACGTGAAAGGACATCATTGATATCTATTGCATATCGGTTAGCAGCTATCATAACGTTCAGCAACTTGGATAGCTTTTCATTCTCGGTAGTGATTGATGTGGATGCAATATATTCAACATAATGAGGAAGCACATTCGTATCTCCAGATAGGAGTTTATTTACATAAGTATTACCTTCTGCCCAATGCTTGAACAAGTTGACCCAGTGTTGAGTTTTCTGGTCTGTCTCGATCACCCAATCTAAATCTGCGTAGGCATTTGTAAATTGTAATGCTTGCTGATAATCGCCTTGGGCTTCACAGACACTCGCACACAGTAAATCAGCATAGGTAATGTACACAAACATCGGGCGACTCAGCCTCTTTTCAGACTCCTCCCACTCTCGCTTTTTCTGTTGATGTTTCAAAGAATATTGGATCTCCGCTTTGGCTCTCATTTTTCGAGCAGTTGCATCGAGCTTGTCCCATTCACGCAGAGAACGATACACATTCGCCAAATCTTTTAACGCATCGAGTTGATCTATTTCATTCAGACGTTCGACAAAGGGTTCAAATCGTGTAGCCGCCTTGAGATTTCGGATCTGATTGTTACCCACCTGAATGGTAAACAGACGATACTGACAGATAGCCAAACGTTCAGAATGCTGGTACTTCTCGCCTTCCGCAATCCCTTCGTAGAGCAACAATGCAGCATTGTGCCGACCTTGTGCGAATAATTTTTCTGCTGCATCAAATAACTTTGGGGAATATAGAAGGTTGTCCATAATATGTCCCACTACAAGCTGGATAGCATCCAACTTGTCCAGTTCCGCACAGCGAAACAACAACGGCTCAATTCGCCTCCAATCCGGGGAACGCTCAATGATGTAGTTATCTATGTATAGTTCGTAAAAAAAACCTTCTGGTAGTCCCATAGCCCAAGTGATTCGATCAAGCTGATGTATAGCAACAGGACGATGCTTGGCAATCCAATTATTAAGTGTTCTTTGATGAACACCTGAATGTTCGGCAAATTGTGCCAGCGTCAAATTGTTTTCCCCTAAATAATCCTCTAACTTCGTCAAAATCGTAGGTGTATGTCCCAAGTCATAACCACCCTTCATACAAAAAATCCAAATTTTATACTTTCACCTCAAATTATTCACCATGTTTTAACATGTGTCAACATTTTTCTTCCATTATTCCTACTATATAAACTTGAATATGGAAATTAATAACCACTAACATGAAGTCCCTTTTGGAATCAGGTGGTCGCTCGCTCTACTAATTTGAATTCCAGATGATGTATCGTTTCATCCAGCCCTTCGAGGGCATTTCGAATCATAATGAACGCATTCTCAGCTTGCTTGTCTATCGGGTAATGAATCGTTGTCAAATCAAGCAAATGCGATATTTCGGTGTTATCAAAGCCTACTACTGCAAAATCGCTTGGCACAGAAACACCGAGTCTCCGTGCTTCAGTCAAAAGACCTGCTGCCAAATAATCGGTAGAACAGGCAAAGGCGTCCGGCCTGTCAGTTTGTGCTCGTTCTGCCCACCAATGAGCTATTTGTTCACCAGCTGCTATTGAATTTAAATCATAAAAATGCGGGAAGGCCTCAGCATCCAAATCATATTTTTCACAAAAGTCATGATAAGCTCGAATGCGTTCTTTTGTATTCAATCCCCGCATGCTGCCGAACACATTCACAATTTTCCGATATCCTCGAGCGTACAAATGTTCCAATGCCAGCGTATAGCCCTGATACTGATCCATAAATACAGACGGGATTGCCTCAATGTTTACACGCTGCCAGGTCACAATCGGACCATATTTTGTATAATGCTCAATCACACTCCACTCATTGACGCGAATCATGCAGACCAAGGCGTCCAGTTGCTTTCTCCGCAACATTTCCAGCGCTTCAAGTTCTCTTCCTTTCTCCCCATTCGTAATAAACAGCGCTATATTAAAGCCATGCTCCTGGGCATACATTGTAAATCCACGCACAAATAAACCCAATGAATCATTAAAAGAAAGTGAAATAATCCCTATGAGCTTGGTCATGCCCTTTTTTAAAGATACCGCATTTAAATTGGGAACATAATCCAGCCGATCTATGACCTCCTGCACACGCTGCCTTGTGGGTTCACTCACGTACGGATGGTTGTTAATGACACGGGATACCGTAGCCGAGGATACCCCCGCCAGCTTTGCAATTTCATGAATATTCGCCATTTTTCTCACCTCGTTCTTTCTATTTTAGCATGTTCGTGTTTAGCATGTTCGTAGTGTCCGCCCTATAATTGTCACCTCCCAAAATAAGTTTTTTAAAAGCGCTTGACCTGTAATGCATTACAGGGATTACAGTGAATTTGTGCTTAAGAAAGCGGTTTACAAAACATACTTAGGAGGCACTAACTATGAAAAAAGGCATAAAGATTGCAACCATTGGCGGAGGCTCCAGCTATACACCAGAACTAGTAGAAGGCTTCATCAAACGTTATGCAGAGCTTCCCATTCGGGAATTGTGGCTGGTAGATATTGAGGCAGGACGTGAAAAACTGGAGATCGTAGGTGCTATGGCCAAACGGATGGTGAAGGCCGCAGGCATTGATTGTGAGGTACATTTGACGCTGGATCGTCGGGAAGCGTTGAAGGACGCCGATTTTGTAACGACCCAATTTCGGGTAGGCTTGCTGGAAGCCCGGATTAAGGATGAAAGTATTCCGTTAAAACATGGCATGATCGGTCAGGAGACCAATGGGGCCGGAGGAATGTTCAAGGCGTTTCGCACCATACCCGTTATCCTCAGTATCGTCGAAGATATGAAAGAACTATGTCCGAATGCATGGTTGATTAATTTTACCAACCCTGCGGGTATGGTCACCGAAGCCGTGCTTCGTTATGGTCAGTGGGATAAAGTCATCGGATTATGTAATGTTCCAATCGGCGCGATCAAGAGTGCATCAGCTGTGCTGGACAAACCGGAAGAAGAGCTGTTCTTTAAATTTGCAGGAATTAACCACCTTCATTGGCACAAAGTTTATGACAAAACAGGGGCCGAATTAACAGAGCAAGTTATTGAAGGACTGTACGCTCCGGGTGCAAAGCCAGAGAAAGTCGTTGAAAATATTAAGAACATGCGCTTCCTGTATGATCAAGTTCGTCAATTGAAAATGCTGCCTTGTCCTTACCATCGGTATTACTATATGACGGATAATATGCTCAAGGAAGAATTAGAGGAAGCCAAAAACGAAGGAACTCGGGGCCAAGTAGTCAAACGTCTGGAAGAAAGTCTGTTCGAACTGTATAAAGATCCGAATCTGGATTACAAACCAGAGGAACTATCCAAACGCGGTGGTGCGCATTACAGCGATGCAGCCTGCGAAATCATTAATTCCATTTATAACAACAAAGGCACATTGATGGTCGTTAGTACACGCAACAATGGTGCGATTGATGATGTTCCTTATGATAGTGCCATCGAAGTGACTAGTGTCATTCGCGCCCATGGTGCCGAACCTGTCAACTTTGGCAAATTCCCACCTGCACAGCGGGGCTTGCTACAAGTGATGAAGGCAATGGAAGAGCTGACGATTGAAGCGGCGGTCACCGGTGACTATGCAACCGCACTACAAGCCTTCACCCTGAATCCGCTCGTGCCAAGCGGGGATATTGCTCAAACCGTACTGGATGAATTACTAGAAGCACACAAAGAGCATCTGCCGCAGTTCTTTGCTCATAAAGCGAAGACGACGGTATAAAGCTAGCAGCAATCATCCTGCTGGAACACAAAAAAGCTTCCTACATGTAGGAAGCTTTTTGCTATACGTCCCAGGAGTACTTGCTGGGACATTGGTGTTATTGGTTTGTACTTGGCTTGACAATCCGTCATTAAGCTTATTGATAAATTTGTTAGACTTTTTTAAAGTATGATCTCCGTTGAAAAAGCAATAACCGCTTTCCCCGTAATTTGAACTAATACGGGTTTTCCCTGTTCCTTTTTCACATGAACATGCATTGTTCCCTCTCTTTTGATTGCCTCACCTTGTAAAATATCAAAATCAAAAGACTGCTCATTCTCATTTTGCAAAATGTTATAGTGTACCAAATAGGCTCCAAGCGGTCCGTTTGCATTTCCTGTCACCGGGTCTTCAGCTATTCCAATTGCAGGAGCAAACATTCTTCCGTGAACCAATATATCCTCTTGTGGATTTAATGTAAAAACATAATATCCATTACATCCAATATGCTTGCTGATTTCTGTAAGCTTCTGCAAATCAGGTTTTAAACTATGTAGTATTTCATTGTAGTAAATCGGAACCATTACCTTAGAATGACCTGTTGAAGATATTGCAACTGGATATTCCATGCAAATATCTTTACAAGAAATACCTAACGCATTTGCAATCTGACTTCTTATTTCATCATTTAAAGGCTCTGATACAGAAGGTTCTCCCTGTGTCATTACAATAGAATAGTCATCTTCATACTTTATAACATCAACAGGCAATATACCTGCTTTTGTTTTTTGAATAATTCTTCCAGTTTCAGCTTTTCTCTCAATTGCATAAATATAATGCGCTGCTACTGTTGCATGACCACAAATTGGAACCTCTGTTGTTGGAGTAAAAAATCTTACTTCAACATCATAATTTGAAGAATCTGTTTCAAAAATAAATGCAGTTTCCGAATTATTTAATTCTCTTGCAATTCTCTGCATCTGCTCATCTGTAAGTCCATTTGCATTTGGAACAACCCCAGCAGGGTTACCATGAAATCTATTTTTTGTAAATGAGTCTACTTGATATATTCTATATTTTTTCATAATTTCGCCTCTATAAATACTAGTTTGTCTGTCTGTTAAATCTGATATTAACATACTTTTTAGGCAGTTTCACTTAAATTAAAAAATATAATATGGCCCTTTAATGAAAACGAACTGATCCTTATTATAGAATCGCGCTCTTTTATGGAAGATTGTTATTAAACTAAAGCCGCAGTTAGCTGAAATGGTCTTCTCAATCCTTATCTAAAAGTGGAATAAATCTTTTATGATTATAGATACTTTTAGATTCTGCCACGCCTGTTGAATAACCAAAATAAGTAACTCAATTCATGAAACAAGAGGTGCACTGAAGAAGAACGCGCCGAATCTGAATCAGCCATTCAACAGGTAGTTTTGAAGAAGAAATAGAAGAGAAAATCGCGCAAAGGAAAGAACGGCATGTTGGGGTCATGAAGTCTGAGCAGCAACAAATAGCCAATTGAGCAGGACATAGACGATTAGAGCACAGAATAATTGCCCTTAGACCGCATTTTCAGTCGTACCGAACAGCGTTGGAATATTCAAATGTTGCTTGATCCAACGAAAGAAGACTTCAATCTGCCATCAAGCCTTATTGATCTGTTTCGACCCCCTGAAGGGGTTGCCCATTTTCTGCTCGTAAAGCGACATGAAGTTTAATACCTGCACGTTCTCCGTGATAAGGAGCCCAATGGATCGATAGCTACCCCATTGTTCCAACGCAGCCATGCATCAGTATTGGAGTAAATGGTACACCGTAAACTTGCGGGCTTTGTCTTCATAACCTATTAACTTCACAACCCTTTGAACTTCTTCAGGAGTCAGCATGGATTGAAGGATAGATGTAATCGTGATAGAATTTTTCATGAGATCGTCTTCTTTCGGATTCGTTTGGATGGTACCAACGATTCTGCAGAAAAGACGATCTTTTTTCTGCCATTTTGTGGTTATTCAACAGGCGTGCTATTAGGGGTATTAGTTTATATAGCGTGTAAAAATCGTGTGTATAATTTGTGTAAACAGGTGTATTAATCACACCTTTTTCTAACGTTTTCTATCGTAACCCCAATAAAAGAAAAAAAAACGCCCCAAACCCTTATATATCAAGGATTTGAAGCATTTTTAATTTCGTTCAAACTTTACATATCTGAACGCTTCGACGTCCCAGGAGGGATTCGAACCCCCGACCGACGGCTTAGAAGGCCGTTGCTCTATCCAGCTGAGCTACTGGGACAAGATGGTGATCAATAAAACCTTATGTATTCAGCGCATTGATTATTATATCACATTTCGAGCAACTGTCAAAAGCATTTTTTCATGATATAGCGAAGTGGGCTGCAAAAGGAATCATTTGGACGCTAACGGGGTATTATGTACAAAGAACCATGCATAAAGGAGGGGTTAATCCGTGAGAGGTCTTTTGTCGTCACTTTGTTATTTCAGCATTTTCTTCGCACCTTTTTTAGTGCCTGTCATTGTGTGGATTGCAGTACGGGACGAATATGTTCAGGGACATGCAAAAAAAGCTATTTTATCGCACATTTTCCCCATTATTGCGGCAATTCCGCTCGTGTATTTTATTATTACGGCGAATCATGCAGGTTCAGTGATCGGGTTTGTACTGCTATTCGTAGTGGTCTATCTCGGGGTTTTTGTTTATAACATCTACAAAGGGATTATGACGCTGCGTGAAGCGGCTTAGTTCAAAAAGAAGCCTCCTACATACCGCTAATTTGGCGGGATACGGAGGCTTCTTAAGGGTCATTTTTGATGAGTTGCTGCTGCTATTTGGTTCAATGGCTGCTTATTTATTCCCAAAGCGTTTAGGACTTCTCCGTACTTCATGTCTTACGTTTTTCTCCAGCACTTCTTCCGCGAACTCATTGTTATGAATATAACTGCTGCCTTTATTTTTCTTATAATTCGCTTTGCCGTCTATGATTTCCCCCTCCTTTCACGCTGATCCGGCGATGGCGCCGGGGCCCAAATCAACAAAAGCCGAGGCATAGCACACCATATCCTCATGCCCCGAACTCCTTGGCGAACTCTGTGCTGAGCTGCCCATAGGAGAGCAATTCTTTTTTAAACTTCTCTCGCTCCTCACCAGCAGTAATGTGTGTAGAGTCGGTAAAAGCCTTGTCTGTCACTTCCTCAAATGCCGAATGCAGATTATTGTCGTACCAATCCAGCTCCAGATCGGCGTCATTGCGGATGATCCGTACCATGTCATAGTCATGCTGACCATCCGTCTGATCCTTGGCCGTAATATAGACCAGCAGTTCCGGGTCATCTGCAGCACCGGGCCGCACCTCTACCTCAGCGCAGCGCACTCCGTCAAGTTCAGTGAACCGGCGTATTTTAGCATCCTTGATGTAGTACATGGTCTCCCTCCTTCCTTGCGAGTAGACGGGTTGCCCCATCTGTAGTTTTCGGAACGGACAGACATTTTATGCTTCTTTTCGGCATATATACTGATGAACTGGGGATTTAGTTTTTGATTCATTCCAACACTGGATGAACACGACAAAGAGAGGATGAACAGACATGTGCGGAATTACAGGTTTCATACAGTGGAACGGAGACTTAATGCATCAATCTGAGCTGCTGCTGAATATGACACAAACGCTCTCCGATCGCGGACCGGATGCTGCGGGTACCTGGATATCCAACCCGTGTGCCTTCGGACACCGAAGATTGAGTGTTATGGACCCGGAAAATGGCGCTCAGCCCATGATCCGGCAGCTGGAGGATATCACTTATACGATTGTATATAACGGGGAAATATATAACGCGCCTGAGCTGAAAAAAGAGCTGCAACAGCGCGGGCATTTTTTCCGTACACAATGCGACACGGAGGTACTGCTCGAATCCTATATCGAATGGGGCCCTGAATGTGTGGATCGGTTAAACGGCATTTTTGCATTTGCGGTCTGGGATAGCGAGCGGGAGCAGGTATTTCTGGCACGGGATCGGCTGGGAGTGAAGCCGCTATTTTATAGCCAAACCGAAGAAGTATTCGTATTTGGCTCAGAACCCAAAGCACTGCTCCAGCATCCAGCGGTAGAGGCAGCAGTGGACGCCGAGGGATTGGCCGAAATTTTTATCATCGGGCCTGCACGTACCCCCGGACACGGCGTCTATTCGTCTATGAAGGAGCTACGCCCCGGGCATACGTTAACCTACAGCCGCGACGGCGTGCGCATCCATGCCTACTGGACACTGGAAAGCATTGCGCATGAGGATAACACCGAAGAAACGGCACTTAAGGTAAGAGAACTGTTGCTGGATACGGTGGAGCGGCAGCTCATTTCGGATGTTCCAGTGTGCACCTTATTGTCTGGCGGGCTGGATTCAAGCGCTCTATCCGCATTAGCTGTCGATTATTACAAGCGTACCGGGCAGGGACAAGTTCATACGTATTCGGTCGATTATGTGGATAACGACAAGCATTTTAAAGCCCATGCGTTTCAACCCGGAGCCGATGCCCCCTGGATTCAGCGGATGGTGGATGAATTAGGGACAAATCATCACTGGATTGAATTCGATACGCCAGAAGTCGTAGCAGCTCTGAACAACTCCACGCTAACGCGGGATTTACCCGGAATGGCGGACGTGGATTCGTCGCTATATCTCTTTTGCCGGGAGATTAAAAAAGGAGCTACGGTCGCTATTTCCGGCGAGGCTGCGGATGAAGTTTTTGGCGGATATCCTTGGTTCCACCGGGAGGATATGCTGAATTCAGGTACATTCCCGTGGGCAGTTGCACCCGATATGAGAGCCAGTCTGTTGTCTCCCGAGGTACGGGACTGGATCAAGCCGCTGGAGTATTTGAACGATCGCTACTCAGAAGCGGTAGGAGAAGTGCCGAAGCTACCGGGGGAAACAGGAAAAGCTGCGCAAATGCGCGTCATGTCCTATTTGAACATCACCCGCTTTATGCCTACTCTACTGGATCGCAAGGATCGGATGAGTATGGGGGCCGGACTGGAAGTGCGGGTGCCGTATTGCGATCATCGATTGGTACAATATGTATGGAACATTCCGTGGAGTATCAAGATGACAGGCGGACGTGAAAAAGGTATTTTACGCAAGGCGCTGGAGGGTGTATTGCCGGATGATGTGCTGTATCGCAAAAAAAGCCCGTATCCTAAAACGCATAATCCTTCCTATCTTGCCGCTGTGAAAAAGCAGGCGCTGCAGCTGCTGGATGATTCCTCTTCCCCACTGCTCAAGCTGATCGATGCGCAAAAGGTACGTGATATTGCCGCCTCACCGGAGGCATCCACCAATCTGCCTTGGTTTGGTCAGCTGATGTCGGGTCCCCAGTTGTTCGCCTACTTGGCTCAAGTGGATAACTGGTTGCGCACTTACAAGGTTGCTATTCGATAAGCTACGCTGAATGCTGAAGCAATAGAGCTTCTAAGCGGCAGCGGCAATTTTTCGCTGTGTACTATATGGGGAACAGAAAGTACACAAAAAGGCTATCCGCAGCTTATGGCTGACGGATAGC
This sequence comes from Paenibacillus sp. FSL H8-0168, assembly GCF_038592955.1. Classification (NCBI taxonomy): domain Bacteria; kingdom Bacillati; phylum Bacillota; class Bacilli; order Caryophanales; family Paenibacillaceae; genus Paenibacillus; species Paenibacillus sp. FSL H8-0168. The sequence goes on from NZ_CP151948.1 coordinate 4,503,611, forward strand.
CTTTTTTTCGTTATGTGAATGGGGGATGATTTCGCCCCTGTTACCAATGCTATGCCTGTGGATTACCCAGTTTTGTTGCCAAATCACGCAGAGCTATCCCTCTGTGACTGATAGACTGCTTTTGTTCCAACGTCAGCTCGGCCATTGTCTTTTCAAACTCTGGCAAATAAAACAGCGGATCATACCCAAACCCGCCGCTGCCGGCGGTTTCAGTAGTAATCCAGCCCTCCACAGAGCCTGTCGATTCCAACGTCTCGCCAGTCTGCGGATTATATAGAATCAAGGTACAGACGAATTGAGCCGGGCTTAGCAAAGGCTGTCCCGTATCATCACCCAGCTGCTTCGATTCTAGAACGTCGAGCAGCTTAATATTGTTTTCGTGATCGCTGGCACCTTCTCCAGCATAACGGGCAGAGTATACCCCCGGTGCACCGTCCAGCAAGTCCACGCAGAGGCCGGAATCATCGGCCAGTACGGGCAAACCGAGCACATCTCCAACCGCTTTAGCTTTTTTCAGTGCATTTTCGGCAAAGGTTTTGCCATCTTCAACGACATCAGGAATGTCGGGATAATCGTACATGCTTCTGACTTCCTTGCCAAACGGCGCAAAAGCATGCGCAAATTCCCGCACCTTTCCTTTATTTTTCGTAGCGACAATGACGACCGGGCCATCCAGCCGCATTAGGCGCCAGCTCCTGTACGTCCAGCACCGATCTTATCAGCAATCGGTCCAAGCACTTCTTTTTGGCGCTCAATCATTTGCAGAATCCCTTGTTCGCCCAAGCTAAGCAGTTGATCCAATTCGTTACGGTCAAATGGGCTTTCTTCACCTGTACCTTGCAGCTCAACATATTTTCCACTGCCAGTCATGACAAGATTCATGTCTACTTTGGCCTTGGAATCCTCTTCATAGTTCAGATCCAGCAACGCTTTTTCACCAACAACCCCTACGCTGACGGAAGCCAGAAAATCGGTAATTGGAAAAACAGGCAGCTTGTGCTGGGTGGCAATTTTATTGACCGCAATCGCCAACGCTACGAAAGAACCGGTAATTGAGGTTGTGCGTGTTCCGCCGTCCGCCTGAATGACGTCACAATCCAACGTAATCGTCCGTTCACCAAGCGCCTGCAAATTGACCACCGAACGCAACGCTCTTCCAATCAGACGCTGAATTTCCATGGTACGGCCTGTCAGCTTGCCACGCGCAGCTTCACGCTGATTACGGCTATGAGTCGCACGCGGAAGCATGGAATACTCTGCGGTCACCCAGCCCTTTCCTTGTCCCTTCATAAAGGGGGGTACGCGTTCTTCTACAGTAGCCGTGCAAATGACTTTCGTCTCGCCAACCTCTATAAAAACAGAGCCCTCCGCGTATTTATTTACTCCTGCTGTCAATTTCATCGGGCGCAGCTCATCACCGTTTCGTCCGTTAGATCTACTCATGCTTTTTCCTCCTACGTCGTATGCAACCTGTTCTTATATGTTTATTTTACCAAAGTGTGCAGGCAAAAGCACCCCAAGGACGATTCCGCCCTTAAAGAGGGATTTCGTTAATATGTTGCGGCTTGGCTACAGGCTCTCCATAATTTTGATTATTTTGTCCAATCACGCTTTTTTCACCATTCAGTTCAATCCGAATTTTTGTTTTGACCGCATCATCTGAATTGTCTGCCGCTGTCAGCACAACCGATTCCAAAAATTCAGCAGGCACGGCTTCTCCTTTAGCAAACATATCATCTGAGAGAGATACCGTTATTACGTTGTCTTTCGAGCGTTCTACCGATTTCAGCGCCGTCTCCCCTGTCATCACTTCTTGTAACCCATCCTTGGTCTGCGGCCCTTGAATCAATTGATGCAGCGCTGACTGGACACGATCTTTTTCAGGGCTGACCAACCGTGTTACAGGTACATAATATTGGACTCCAGCAGGAGAAGATGAAGAGAAATACACGGTGACTGGACTGGAATCCAGGGGTGTCACGCCATGACCAATTTCCAAATTAATACCTACTGCACGCGTCAATGGATGATCCAGCGGTGTGCCGCCAACAGGCATTTCGTTCAGCTTTTTGCCCTCCACCCAGATCTGTACGCTCTCAATATCGGGACGGTCGGTTAGGGTCCAAGTCAAGCTCTCCATTAATTGGCGTTCTTCCTGTGGCTTATAGTTGGCGAAAGATTTGTTGAATTCGACAACAGCCAGCTTGTTATTCTTGTCCACTGTCACACTTTTTACTTCTGTACCCTGGGGTATTACCCCTTTAAATCCCTCTGGTAATAATCCAGCATACGGCCCGCCCTCAACCAATGTTTCTAGCGCTGACTTGGCATCTGCCTGCACATCACCTGTAGCAATCGGTAAAGATACCGGGGCCAGCAAACCGTTATGATCTTGCAAAAAAACAGCCCTCAGTTGCCCTGTACTGGCAGGTGCTTTTCCGGTTACAGCCTTAATCATGGACTGCTCTGTCGTGGACGGCGGGGGGTCAATAGATGCCGATTCATCGCCGAAAAGGCTGCAGCCTGACAACAACAGCGGTAGGGATAGCAGTCCAGCTACAGAGGTCATACGCCATGGGTGTTTTATATTCATAAGTGAAGTTCCTCCCTAACAATTTTGTACAGATTGTACTAATATGTATACGAGCCTCGCGTAAAAAATAACTACTTTTTCAGCAGACTGGACACACTGGTCATAATTGCAGTAGAAATCAGGATCTATACGAGGAGGGAATTTCAACTTTATGGACAAGAAAAAAGCACCATACAGCCTGAATAGTAAAAAGGTAGCCGATGCCACCCGCGAGTTGCTGCACAAGCGTGGTGTACACCTGACTGAAATCGCAGAACTGGTCATGCTTTTACAAAAGAAATATTACCCGACCCTAACGATGGAAGAATGTATTGAGAATGTGGACAAGGTGCTGATGAAGCGCGAGGTTCAAAATGCAGTGCTCACGGGCATCCAGCTGGACATCCTTGCCGAACAGGGCGCTCTTCTTCCCCCATTGCAGGACATGATTGAGAATGATGAGGGATTATACGGAGTGGATGAGATTCTGGCCTTCTCCATCGTAAATGTGTACGGCAGCATTGGATTTACCAATTACGGTTATGTCGATAAGCTCAAACCGGGTGTGCTGGAACGCCTGAACGATAAAAGCCTCGGGCCGATCCATACGTTCCTGGACGACATCGTGGGCGCTATCGCAGCTTCGGCCAGCAGCCGTATCGCCCATCGCAAACAGGCAGAGCGCGAGCAGGAGCTTGGGGAAGAAAGCGCACCGAATACAACACGTTAAATAACAAACAACGCTTGGAATACAACAGATATATACAGGGTTAGAGGAGAACTAGACATGGCAAACGTAACTGAAGGATATACATTCCGTACGATGCAGGCTGACGATTATGATCAGGCTATTGAGCTTTGGAATGGCTTAGACGGATTGGGATTAAGCGAGGCCGATTCACGGGAGCGGATTGCACGCTTTTTACAACGGAACGAAGGACTTAGCTTTGTCTGTGAGTACAACGGAAACATTATAGGCACGATTTTAGCGGGTCACGATTCTCGCAGGGGGTTTTTGTATCATCTGGGTGTAGCCACAGCACATCGTGGTCAAGGGATCGCGCCCAGACTGGTGGATAAGGCGTTATCTGCTTTGCTGAGAGAAGGCATTGATAAATGTCATCTGTTTGTAATGGAGCATAACGCAGGGGGTCAACGCTTCTGGTCAGCTAACGGCTGGGAGAAACGGGATGGAATTTTACTATATTCCCGAGGGCTTGAATAGGGTCTAAGTGCTTGATCTATACAAATAGGAACGCCGGGTCTGATTCAAGTCGAGTTAGAAACGATCAGACCCGGTGCATAAAACTCACAACATATTGATTAGCAATCCTGACATTTCAAGCCCAGATTACCTTCATTCATAAATTACAATCCATTTTTTGGACGCAGTGCACGTTCTACAATTCCCAGCGTGGATTGACGAGAGAATAACCGGGACACCTGAGCTACCCAATAGTTCTGGCGACCGGAAATGATGTGACTACGCCCCTTTTCAAATGCTCTCAACGCGTTCTTCACAACGGTTTGGGGAGTTTCCCTAATTCCAACTGACGCTTCACTTGCGCCAACAATATCAAAAAAAGGCGTTTCTGTTGAGCCTGGACAAAGGGCCAGAACTTTAAGCCCCCGTTTCCGATTTTCGGCCCATAGAGCTTCAGTGAAAGAAAGCACAAATGCTTTGGTTGCTCCATATACGGCCATATACGGATCAGGCTGAAATGCGGCTGTGGAAGAAACATTGATTAATCCACCATCCCGCTTACGCAATAAATCAGGCATAAATGCATGTGTGATGTCGACTAAAGCAGCCACATTGAGCATCACTTCCTCATGCTGTCGTTCTCCTGAAACCTGCTCAAAGTATCCATAGGTGGCAAAACCCGCGTTATTAATCAAGAGATCTACCTTTAGTTGTTGCTTTTGAACCTCCTGATGCAATGCTTGTGATGCTCCTGGTGTGGAAAGATCCAGCGAAATCACCGTTGCTTTTACGTTATATTTATCTGAGAGTTCTTTAGCCAGCGTTTCTAATTTGGTTTCATTGCGTGCTACCAAAATGAGATTACATTTCTTAGCTGCGAGCGAATAGGCAAAGGCCTCGCCAATCCCGGATGAAGCCCCTGTGATCAGAGCTGTTTTATTTGCGTACATAAACATGATGATAACCTCCATAGTATCGTTGTTTTATTTTAGAAACATTGTTACCACTACTCTATAATGAACTGAAGTCATCTACTATGACGACCTCAGTACACTTCATATTTACGATGGGGATGAGGATGTGTTAAATGCTACGAGCGTATTCTTCAGTGTAAATGCATACACTCCTTGAGCCATATCTACATCTGAAAAATGACCTGCAAACTGAAGATGTATGACTCCATGTAAAGCAGACCACAGCATTCGGACAACCAGCAGCGGATCTTGCTCTTTCAGTGCCCCTAGCTCCACAGCGTGTGTGACGGTGTGCAGAATTCGTGACAATGCCGTTGTGGTACCCTCCAAGCTCTGTTCATCCGGCTTGAAATCAGATAACGCCCCGCCAAACATCATTTTGTAATAGGCTGAATGAAGCTGCGCAAATTCCCAGTACGCCCAGCATAGAGCTTCAAGATCAGCGAGTACGCTTTCGGTAACAGGTACTTGCTGGAAGGATTCAGCCAATAGCCGACATCCATCCAGATACATCTCATTGGCAAGACCGTCCTTACTGCCAAAAATACTGTAAATGATCTTGGTGGAACAGCTTAATTTCTGCGCAACTCGCCGCACGGTCACGGCCTCTGGCCCTTCTTCCGCAAGAAGGATGCATGCCGCATCGATGACATTTTTACGTAGCAATTGCTGCTGCTGTAGCTTCACTTCCGAATAGGTTTTATAGGGATGCGATGGCTCGGACATGATTCAATACACTTCCTTTTGCTTATTAAGAACTGTCGCTTGATGCTACTATAATAAATTAAAGATCTACACAAGATTTCAGGAAACAGTGTTTCCTTTAAGAATCATAGTATTCTAAGCCTGAGTATTTGTCAAATTAAAAAAAGAACGCAATGAGTAGGTACACTTACCGCGCTCTGGTTGAATACTTAAAAATGAAGCTATGTTTGGCGTTCCATGATTAGTAGGCAATGCCTACCCGTGTACGGACAAATTCGTAACTCTTGCATTGACGATAGGTAAAATCAGCCGTATCCGCGGTGTTAATTTGTGAGCCACCTTCAGGCAAAAAATCTTTTTCCACACGATAAATCCCTGTCCGCGCTCCATCCGGCAGATAGGTTGGACATACGATTGTCCAGTCTAGTGCTGATTCACGCAGCAATTCGTACACTCGCCGATGTTCCTCGGCCGCACGAGTGCTGCGTCGCCGGGTCTCGGAGGACTCGTAACGATACAGGTCCGGTTCGGTCCGGCTTTGCAAAATTCCTGCCGTTCCTACCGTAATGAGCCGAGAAATGGACCGCTCCTGCATGAGCCGGATCAGCAGGGCTATATTAGCGGATAAGGTAGTCGTTCCATCCGTATTCAGCGCACTGATCACAGTCGTCGCCCCACCCTTCAGCGCCTGTGCTACGTCCTCTGCATTAGTGGCATCGCCTTGTACGATTTGCAGCTGATTCCCGTATCCAGGTATGTAATCCTCCAGCTTGTCTGGTGAACGAACAAGGATCGTAACGGCATGGCCGTCCGCTAATGCATAATCTAATATGTACCGTCCTACGCGTCCGGTAGCTCCCAGCAGCAGCAAATTCATAAAGTCCTCTTTTCCGGCATGCATGCCGCTTGTCATGTTGCTTCGTCATGTCCCTTGTTGGTCAACTTTCCGCGACTATTGACGGCAAAGGGGATAGAAGCGCGTGATTGGGTTCGTCTCGCTCATAGAGGCCCGTTCACGGCGCACCAGCTCCACCAGATGAGCCAGCGTCTCGGACATGGCAAACCTTAGCTGGTGAATACCCAGCTTGCCACCGAACATGGCAATGCACAGCTCATAGGCTGTGCTGCCCTCCGGTTGGATCAGCTGCTGAAATTTCTCCAGCCGTTCTTCATGATGTGCCAGCAACGCTTGCGTCCGTTCCCGAAAATAACCAAACGGATTGCGGTGCCCCGGATATGCCCACGCTACCTCCAGCTCACCTAGACGCTGCAAGCCGTCTACATAAGACTTCAACGGCTGGGCATCACTGTCTGGCAGCAGACTGATGTTAGGAGAAATCTGCGGCAAAACTGCGTCACCGCAGAGGATAACGCCGCTATTGGGGTCATATAAGGACATATGTCCGGGCGCATGTCCTCCTGTCTCGACGGGTAGCCAACTGCGTCCATCCCATTCCAGACGAGCGTTCATTCCGGTAGGAATAACGGTAATTTCAGGCTGTGGATTCACTTGCAAATATGCCTGCCGCATATGTAATTCCAAGGCCGACACTTGCTCCAAAGGAAAGCCATGCTGGACAAAAAAGCTGGGAAGCCTGTTCTCCATAGAGACCGTCGATTCTGGAGCGTCCCACATCATCATCGCTTCCTTATGGCTTCGAGCTGACATATGTACACGAGCCTGACTTTGCTGCTGCATCCAGCCCGCCAATCCGTAATGATCGGGGTGATGATGAGTGACCACAATGTCCGAAATATCCCCAAAGGACATCCCCAACTGTTGGAAGACATGCCTCCATTCTGCCTCGGTATCCATATTGCGCGGCCCCGGGTCTACAATGGTAAAACCGTGCTGTCCCTTGAGCACATAGCTATTCACCCAGCGCAGCGGAAAGGACATGGATATTTTGACCTGAAAGCCTCCGTCTATTCGCTCACACGGTGTAAGCTCTGGCAATTTCATGGCTTCCATCCGCCTTTCTGTTTCAAGCCCGCACGCCGACAAAAATCATTCGAGGCGAAGCATCTTCGATATATTGATCTTCATTATAGCTTCCGTGTACCTGCTCTACGGATAGTCCGGCTTGCTCTAGCAATCCACGAAACTTTTCATATGGATATAGCTTCACTCGTTCATGATACACGCGCGCAGGTTCTCCCTCAGTAGGAGTCGTTCCCAGAGCAGAGGCTGCTTCAGTGCCTGTAACGGATGCAGCTGACCGAATCGCAATTTGCTTTTTCACAAAGCCATCTTCAATGACCCGATGCTCCTCAATCCAATTCCCTTCATCCTCCCGTGACGAATGCGGTACCAAATGAGCGGTTACGTAAGCAGGGTTCAAATAATCTATGATAAAGCGTCCTCCCGGCTTCAACAGCCGATATATTTCCTTTAGTACTTTAAGCTGCTCCTCATCCTTTTCAAAATAACCGAAGGAGGTGAACAAATTCATCACCGCGTCATAGCTTTCATCCAGCGGCACCTCTCTCATATCCCCTTGATGCCAACTTACCCGCCCTTCGGAATCTGCTGCACGTGCTTCTCTCAGCAGCACATTGGAAAGGTCCACACCTGTCACCTGATAACCTGCATCTGCGAGCGCAAGCGAATGACGGCCCATCCCACAGCATAAATCCAATACGCTGGAGCCTTGCGGTAATTTGAGCCAGGAGATCATTTTTTGCACTTCCTGATAGGCTCCCTGAAAGTCGCGATGCTTGTATACCAATAAATAATCTTCCCCAAAGCTTTGCTCGTACCATTCTGCCATATCGTTTCTCCTCCATGAACTCATTTCGCTCTATTACATACTATATTAGCTTTTTCAAACTGGAAACTCAAAAGCATTACGAATAAGGTTTTTACAAAATCATGAACATCAAACCGTGTTACAATAACCGTATTTGAGCTTAAATATTCATAGGAACTTCATACCAACTTCATGTGATTCACCCCATTTTATCATTAAAATGATTCATGGGAACGCCTTTCGAAGTTTTCATGAAGGAAAGGAGCGGGGAAATTATGATTCAAATTGGACTTACGGGTTGGGGCGATCACGATGACTTGTATCCAACGGGTACCAAAGCTAACCAAAAACTAAGTATCTATGGAAGCCATTTTCCGGTAGTAGAAATGGATAGTTCTTTCTATGCGGTGCAGCCCACAGATCGTATGGCACGCTGGGCGGCGGAAACCCCTGACTCTTTTTCATTTCTCGTCAAAGCCTACCAAGGCATGACTGGACATACCCGCGGCAAGCAGCCTTACTTCAAAACAATAGATGCCATGTACGAAGCACTGCATGCATCGATACAGCCTCTTCACGAAGCGGGCAAGCTCAAAGCCGTGCTGTTTCAGTACCCACCCTGGTTCGACTGTACACGTGAGAATGTCGCTGTACTGCGAGACACGAAAAAAAGGATGGGAGAGGTCCCATCCGTACTTGAATTCAGACATCAAAGCTGGTTCACACCCGATTTTCGGAAACAAACGCTGGCATTCATGCGTGAAGAAGGCTGGATACACAGCGTATGCGACGAGCCGCAGGCGGGACCGGGGTCGGTTCCCATTGTGCCGTTGGCTACAGACAGCAATCTGACAGTCGTACGTCTCCACGGACGGAACATATCGGGCTGGAATCAAAGCTCCGCGCCTAATTGGCGGGAGATTCGTTATCTGTATCGGTACAATGAACAAGAGTTGACCGAATGGAGAGACAGATTGCTAGAGCTGGAGCAACAAAGCCGTGAGGTGTGTGTTATTTTCAATAACAACTCAGGTGGAGACGCCGCTGCTAACGCCAAGCAGCTCATGACCATGCTTGGCATGGACCCTAAACCTTTTCCCCCTCGCAAGCCACCCGAAGAGGATAACGGGCCGGAGCAGCTTGAACTATTTTGAGGAACGGGCTGAGGGTGGGGAGTTGGAAATAGCCTCCTTGAGCTTGCATGCATTATCCAGTAAATACGGGTCGTCGGGCAAATAGCGTAAAGCGGTTTGGTTATGCTCATACGAAGCGTCCAGCTGACCTATATGGGCATAGCAATGGCTAAGCCGCACATGAGGTAACCAGGAGTAGCAGGGTAGTGGAACAGGTCGCATACCCGGAAGGTGATGCTGTTGCTCCAATGCCTTTTCATACCAGTATGCGGCGGTGGTCCATTCGTTTCGTGTGAAAAACCAGTCACCGATCATGCAGCACAAGTCTGATTGCGGTACACCGTATCGAAAGGAGCGTAACAGACGATCCAGCTGTTGCTCCGGCTTCCCGAGGTGAAGATAGCATTCCGCCGACCGCGCACAAGCGGTAATCCGATCCTCACGGTAGCCGCTCGGCTCCTCCAATAGAAGATTGAACGCCTCTACCGCCTCGGCATATTCTTTACGGTCAAAACATTCATTGGCGTGAAAATACAGCAGACGCCCCTCCAGCTTGCCGCTTTCGCTGATCCACCGGGCGAGAATACGTTGGTTACGGAGCGTGTGGTCTTGCATTCGTCGGTGTGTTACTGCCACATCTGAATGAACGATTTGCCCCTGAGGTATCACCAGATCCTCATGCAGACGCCCTTCCCAGCGGTATTGTCGCTCCCGCTTCACGAGACGGATACGGCGTGAGGTGAACAACAGTTCACCCTGCTCCCCCTCTGCCAAATGAAGTGGCATTACCACTGCGTCGATATCCATAGACAAACGCCGCTTCAAGGCACGCAGACGCTCACGGTCCGGCTCCAGCAGCACATCGTCCGCATCCAGCCACATGATGTAGGAACAGGTCGCCTTGTCAAACGATTCATTACGGGCGGCTGCAAAATCATCCCTCCATTCAAACGTATATAGCCGATCCGTATAGCGGGCTGCTATCGTCTTCGTCTGATCCGTCGATCCCGTGTCCACAATGATAATTTCATCCATCAGGTCTGCGACCGAATCCAGACAGCGGGCCAGTGTCTGCTCCTCATTTTTTACGATCATACACAAGCTGATAGTCATTGGATGCTCAGTCATGACTTCACGTCTCCCCTTTACCTTTGGCTGAATCTGCCGTCGTTTTTCCGGTAGACTCGCCATCAGTATATGCACCTCTCCTTTCAGCCTGCGTCTTGTCTAGCTGTTCGACACGTGCATACCTGTGCAACGTCAAAAGTTGTTCCTCCATATGCCGGATTCGCTGTACCGCCTTGTCGAGTGCGGCCTTTCGCTGATTCATTTTGCGAACATGCTGCTGCTCCACCAGTCGAAATTGCTCCTCGTCTAGTTTCATCCACTCATTCAGATGCTCTACCCCTGGTTTGGCCTCACGCAGTTCTTTCGACTTCTTGCGGCCGGCAAAGCACAAATATTTGTGATGCACCTCCAGCGCTTGTTCATCAAAATAAGGATACAACACACGGGAGAGGCTCCCAGCATAGTAAGTCCGCTTGTGATCATGAAACGGATGGTATCCATAAGGTACAGACAAGACGAGCGTTCCCTTTTTATTCAACAAGCGATAAGCATGAGCCAGCAGGGTGTCAGGATGCGCAAAATGTTCCAAAATCTCCCCTAAAATAATGGTGTCAAATCCACCGGGAGGACGCTCGAATTGTGAAATGTCCTTTAACTGAAAGTGGACTCTTCCCCGGACGGGTGCGGATTCCTGGCGAAGTTCTTTTTTCGCATAAGAAATGCTGCCCTCTTCCAAATCAATGGCTGTTACCTTAAATCCTTCCCGCCCAAGCAAAATGGACGTTATGCCCTGACTGCACCCAACATCCAGCACAGTATGGCCCTGTACATGGCGGCAAATCCAGTGAATTCTATTGCGGGTGGCTTCATGGGACTCTTCCGAATTGATTTGCCCGTAATAACGTTCATTTACCTGATCACGGTTAGCCAACAGCGGCGCCCCCTCCATCACCGGGATGCCCCAAGATGACGACATGTCCACCTGTACAATGTGCAGTCGCATTACGTGTATCGAAGACCAGCGGGGCATGGTCGACCAGCTGTTGGTAATCCACCACAGAATGGTCTGTCGTGATGACTACGATATCTGCACTTTCCCATAACTGGGCATTTGCCGTTCGAGAGGAGATTGCTTCACCGTTCAGCTTAAAGCTCGATACATACGGGTCGGTGAAGCTCACCGAAGCTCCCAGTTTTATTAGATGTTCAAACAGGACAAGAGCTGGGGATTCCCGAACATCATCAATGTCCTTTTTGTAGGCCACACCTGCCAGAATAATTTTGGCTTTGTTTATGGCTTTACCTTTCTGAGCGAGCATGGCTTCAATTCGCTCCGCGATATACAGCGGCATACGCCGGTTCATGCGATCTGCCAAGTCCACGAATTCCAGTGGAAAACCATGCTGCTCGGATTTCCATGACAAGTATAGCGGATCAACCGGGATACAGTGCCCCCCGATCCCAGGTCCCGGATAAAAAGGCATATAACCGAATGGCTTGGTTGCCGCCGCATCCAGTACCTCCCATATATTGATGCCAATTTTCTCACAGGCGGCTGTCAGCTCATTAACCATTCCAATGTTGACGCTGCGGAATGTATTCTCGAACAGCTTGGCGGCTTCCGCCACGGTTGTCGAGCTGACTGGTACAATCTGGTCCAAAAAGGACCCATAAAAACCTACTCCCGCTGCCAGACAATCCGGTGTGCAACCGCCGATCACCTTGGGTGTGTTGCGAATGTTAAAATGAACGCTGCCCGGATCAACACGCTCCGGTGAAAAGCACACATAAAAATCCTTACCTACTGTCCAGCCCCTGCGCTGCTCTATCACCGGCCGAATCAGTTCCTCGGTCGTTCCGGGATAGGTGGTGCTTTCCAGAATCAACAGTGTTTGTCTACGCAAATGAGGTATGGCCTGATCAATAGCCGTTTCAATATAGGACGTATCCGGCTGGTGTCCGTCCGTCAGTGGCGTAGGCACGCAGATCACAACGACATCCGCATGCTCCAGCACCTTGATATCCGTAACCGGATGCAATTGCTGCCCGATCAGACCTTCCAATGCATCGTCACCAATGTCTATGATGTACGACTTTCCTTGAAGCAGCTTGGCTACTTTGACGGGATCGGAATCCACACCATATACATCATAACCAGCCTTTGCCATTTCCACTGCCATGGGCAGCCCTACATAACCGAGGCCGATTACCGCAACCTTCACAGTTCCTTTAGTTATTTTTTCCATAAGCTGCAAAATACCCACCTCTTTCATCGTTACTCCATGCCTCGCAGTAGCTCAGCAATTCCAGCGCGATCCATTAACTCATCGTCCGAGCGATATTGATCGAAGCTCACTCGTTCCAATCCACCGTATTGGCTCAGTAAGCGCTTGTCTGCTTGCTGGGGAAGAATAACAAAATAGCGATCATCATAGCGATACGTATGCGGCACCTCATAGGGCGAAATCAGCACTTCATGCAGCTTTTCCCCACCACGTATACCAATCTCCTTCACTTTCAACGCAGGCTGACCCGCCTGTTCTTTCATCACTTCTGCCAGATCTGCAATATTGCAGCCCTTCATTTTCATCACAAGTGTCTCTCCCCCAATCGCCGTGACAGAAGCCTTCAGCAGCAAGCCAATCGCTTCTCCGAGCGTGAGGAAAAAGCGTGTCATATCTGGGCTCGTCAGCGTTAAATCCTGCCCTTCCGCGATTTGGCGCTTGAAAAGAGGCACGACACTTCCACTCGTCCCCAACACGTTGCCGCCGCGAATACACACAAAGCGAGTACGCTCACTTAAAGTGTTGGCGCGGATCATCAGTCTTTCACCTATCGCCTTCGTCATGCCATATACATTCACCGGATCTACAGCCTTGTCTGTAGAGACATCAATTACCTTGGCGACTCCCTGCTCAATGCTGGCCCGGATCACGTTTTCCGTACCGTGTACGTTCGTCTTGAAAGCCTCTTCCGGCTGTCTCTCACACACAGGGACATGCTTTAATGCCGCCAAATGGAATACATAGTCCACTCCGCGACATGCCTCCTGTAATGCCTGTAGATCTCGAATATCTCCAATCATGAAATTCAGGCGAGGATCAGATTGAAACTGCCGCTGCATGGCAATCTGTGCAAATTCACCGCGTGAGAAAATACGAATTTCCGCCGGTCCCTCCTTCAGCAATTCAGCCGTTAGGCGTTGCCCCCAAGATCCCGTTCCTCCGGTCACCAGCAGTTTTTTTCCTTTGAACAATATAATCTCCTCCTGACCGTTACGAATTGGCAATACCTGTTCCCAGAAATTCAGCCAACACAGCATTCATTTCATTCTCTGACAGCCGATCCTTTACCGGCACTTTTTTCACAGAAGTATTTGCGGCATGAATGACGTTCACATAGTTGCGAAGCGGAATGACCTCATGCGGCAGCTCCGTTACATATCCGTGCGTGCCTTTCCCAGGAATGACGACACGGTAATCATTTAGAAAATCCTCCACTTGATAGCGAAACACATAAAAAGAAGGCGAACGGTGAAACACCGGTGCCATCTGCCCCTCAACCGCATCCCACAGGTAACCCATCTGGTTCACCAGCGCAACCGTCTCCGGTTGAAACTTGTAATCATGCAACTGTTGTACAAATGACTGGTGATACAAATCGTCGGAATCTATTCGAGCAATGAGCAGTTCGTCCGCACCTTCGATGTACGCATTGATACGACGTTTACTTTCGATGCTCGTACCAAAACGGATGTGGTGGGGAATGGGCTCATGTCGGGCCAGTTCCTCTTCCACAATGTCACTGCATCCGCCCGCCAGCTTGACGACAGATAAGAAATCCGTATTCGTCTGACTGAGCAGACTGCGCAGCGTAAAGGTTCTGAATATATCCAGTCGCTCACTGATCCACTCACGTGTCAGGCGGTTGGGATTCATCCCATAGTTATTAAAATTAATTTCAATTACAATCTTGCGATTCATTGATCTTCCTCCCTTTCAACCGTCTTCTCTCAAGTTATGAAGACGCTCCCGAAACGGCACGTACAGATGCAACGAATCTTGTAAAAATAGGTAGAATCCAAAAAGAATAGCCGTTCATACAAAAACCTTTTCGCTTTCGACATATGATAGAATACAAAGTTTTTTACTCCATCTGAAAAGTTGAACAAGCAGTAACGACAGGGAGGTAACATGATATGACGAATCCAAAGTATCTGGAGATTGACGAGGTACTGAAACGATTGAAGCTGGCACTCGATCAGCACCATTCCTTTTCGCTCATTCGTATTGGGGATGGTGAAAATTTGGTGTTGTCGCAGGACACCGTCTGGCCGATGGAAAAGGTATTACAGGAACGTTGGGCGGTCAAAGCCAATCTCGGTCAAAAGGGACTGTTTCTACCGAATACGGAACTACGGGACGCGGTGGCTGAGGCAGTGAGCAAAGCCAGCATTGTTGGCATTTTGCCATATGATGACGAATCTATTAAAGCACCATCCTATATGAAGCGGGAGCTGACCGATCAGGTCTTTGCTCACTATGCTCTCTCCCCCGCGCTGACCTGTCACGCCTGCCTGAATCGGTATTTGGCTGAGACACCCGCTTTCTGGGAGATGCTGAAAAATCGACGCATCCTGCTGGTCACCCGGACGGCCGCTGAAGCAAAGCCTGTTCTTGAGGCTGATCCGTACAGGCTGCATATCGCCCACACGCTGGCATTTCATCAATATGAACAAATGCCTGAAACACTCCAATGGATCGCAGCACACAAAGATGACTTCGATATTGCGCTGTTCTCTTGTGGTGTCAATGCAGTCGTGTTAGCACAAAAAACAGCAGAGCTAACTGGCAAAATAGGTATAGACTTCGGCAAGGCGATTAATATTGTCATGTTTGGCAAAGCTAATTAATAGATAAAATAATATTTGTGAAAAAACTACTTAGTAAGTAATCTTTGCTCCGTATATCAAAAAGCACCCGCAAATTGAAATTTACGGGTGCTTTTTGATATCATATGTTGTCCTAAGTCCATGATCGAAAAGAATAATCCATATAAAGCCTTGGACCCTTGCTTGTTTAGAAATAGAATTTGAGATTCCCTGTCACTTCTTTTACAATATTACAGAAACTAGCATTCATTTAGAAATTATGAGGAGGATATCGAAAATGTCACATAACAAGAGATTGAAGACATACCCACTTGCTAAAGCAAAGCATGTAAAGGTTCATGGTCGAACTACGCAAACACGTAAACCTCTTACTCTGTTTTGGACAGGCAGTGGCATTGAATTGAATATCAAAGGCTCAGAGCTGTGGATTGAAATTGAGGCCGATTACCAGGTGTATGAACCCTGGATCAGTATTGTCATCAATGGTGTTCCGATGAGTCGCCTGATGGTGACCGCAGGACGACATTGGATCTGTGTTTTGAGAGGGTTGAACCCTGATACGGTCAAAAATGTCCGTGTGGTCAAGGATGTCCAGCCTATGAGTTCGGACTCGCGCTGCTTGTTGCAAATCCATGCCCTGAAGGTTGACGGGGAATTGCTGCCAGTCACTGATAAATCCCTCAAGGTGGAATTTATCGGTGACAGCATTACCTCGGGAGAAGGAACGATTGGAGCGAAGGAGGAGACAGACTGGGTTCCCATGCTGTTCACAGCACTACGCAATTATACAGCCATAACAGCCGAAGCACTGAATGCGGACTACCGAGTGTTATCACAAAGCGGATGGGGTGTCCTAACAAGCTGGGATAATAATCCGCATGCAAACATACCCGCATATTATGAGCAGGTATGTGGTGTGCTAACCGGTGAGAGAAATGAAGCATTAGGGGCATTTTCAGATCATGATTTTACCTCATGGCAGCCGGACGTGGTCGTAGTGAATTTGGGGACTAATGACGGGGGAGCCTTTTATTCTCCTGCATGGACGGACCCAGCAAGCGGGAAAGTGTACAAGCAACGCTTGAACGAGGACGGTACATTCAATGAAGAGGATTTACAAGCTTTTGAAAGCGCTATCGAGCGTTTTCTTGTCAAGCTTCGGACCTGCAATCCTGCTGCCCATATTGTGTGGGCCTATGGGATGCTGGGTACTCCGATGATGCCCTCAATCTACCGAGCGGTAGATGCATACAAGAAAAGAACGAGGGATCGGAATGTGTCTGTATTCCAACTGCCTAACACGACGGAAGAAACGATAGGGTCTCGCAGCCATCCCGGGCTCCCCGCCCATACCAAAGCGGCAGATGAGTTGACAGTGTATTTGCGAGAGATTCTTAAGAAATAGAATCCGAGAAGCACAATCAACTCTGTAGAACACGCTCATAAAGGAAATTACAACAACTAGGTCATTTGTGTTCTGGGTGTTGTTGAGAATTATAGCCACGAGTCTGCAGCAGATGTCTGTCTATGCTCGTGGCTAGATAGCTTGGGCGCAGCGGCCTATCCTAGGAGAACCACGAACAGGCAGCGAGCATTTACTAAAAAAATATTCACCTGATATATTTACAAAACCGGAGTCGAAGCAATACCCGTGAATACCTCTGGACCATTACGAACAGTGGTCGATACACCAGAAATATAAGAAGAATATACTGTTTGTAATGCCCAGGGAGCGGACAGATCCTGTGCATTAAAAGCTTGCGTTTCATTAGCCCCTGTCACGCACAGTACCCCCTCGGCGCGGTAGACTACTTCGCTCGGATTATAGTCGGCTCCACGCACGATTTCAACCGCATACGTATCACCAAGCTCACCGATCAGACCAATGGAACCACTAAAAGTTACAATCGGACCCGGCACAAGAAAGGTTCGCAGGGTGATCAAACCGAACCGCTCCGGTATAGGACCCAGCTGTATATCGGGACCCTCACCTGTTTTTGATGAATTGGTGGAGCTTCTCATATCCAGAAAAAAACCCATACCCTATCCCTCCAAATTGCAAGATACTCCATGCTATGCAAGAAATTCTTTAGCGTATTGGACAAATTAGTAATAAATCTATCAATTCAGCTTAAAATAACCGATAGTAATTACATATGGTATAAATATCAGAAATGAATATGTAGATAGAAAGCAGGGGTTTGATGAAACAACTGAGACGACTGAAAACATTAACACTACGCAAGAAATTGACAGCAGCATTTCTACTGGTCATGCTTGTTCCTAGTATTATTGTGGGCTCTTTCTCCTATCAGGCAGCGTACAACCAGACAGATCGTCAATTACTGGACAGTGCAACGTCTAGCGTTACCGCATCTGATCGTGCTGTTACTCAAACGATTCAGGCCAAAATCGCTGATCTCGAATATTACTCTACAACGATGACGGTTAGTGATAACAGTGCTGAAGCAGATGATGCCATTCTGAAAAAATTACAAGTATATTTAAAAATGCATGCAGAAGCTGTTGATATGTTTGTAGGAACTCCCGAAGGTAAACTCATTATTGGCAAAGCCGTAGGCTCCACAAACGATCCTCGTGAGCGTCCGTGGTACAAACAGGCCATGGAGAAACCCGGACAAACCGTAATCAGCCCTGTTGGACTCAATACGGCTAAGGTCCCCGTTGTGTATATTTCACGCACACTTCCCGACAACAGCGGTGTTCTCGGTCTTTCTCTGAACCTGAATAATTTGAAAGAAATCACAAATTTAAAAATCGGACAAAATGGTTATATTATGATATTGGATGGTACCAAACGTATCGTTACCCACCCGACAGAAGTCAGCGGAAGTACCAAAATAGGGGAAACCATACCCAAACTGTTTGCCTCCAAGGAAGGCAGCTTTAATTACGATCTTAATGGCGTAAACAAACACTTGATTTTCAAAACTAATGCGCTGACAGGCTGGAAAATTGCCGGAACGATGGATAAATCAGAAACCAGTGCCTCAGCCCAACCGATTCTTATCACGACCATCGTCGTGTTGGTGATTGCAGCCATCATCATTGGTGTACTCGCAATGTGGCTAATCAGCAGTATACTTAAGCCCATCCAAAGATTACGTAATTCTATGGATGCCATCAGCAAAGGTAATCTTTCGATTAACGTAGCTACGACCAGCACAGATGAAATTGGTGAATTATCAAGATATTTTCAACAAATGGTAGATAATCTGCGTAACATGATAAAAGAAATTCAAGCGATGACAGGCAATTTGTCGGCATCCTCGCAGGAGCTTGCAGCAGGTGCAGAACAAACGACCCGGGCTATCGAGCATGTGACCATAGCCATTCAAGATGTGGCCGCAGGCAGCGAACGCCAAGTGGGCAGCGCTAAAGCTAATCAGACACGGGTTAGCGACATGGCAACAGACATCACCGCGATGACTGAAACTATGGCTGAAATGACCACTTACTCCACACAGGCCATTCAAGCGTCGGATGCAGGCAGTGAGCATATCGGCAACAGCGTCGTCTCCATTGACGGCATTCGTACTACCGTGGAAGAACTGGATACGATTATCGGTGCTTTGAGTGACCGATCTGGACGAATCGGAACGATCGTCACTGTCATTACGGAAATTGCCAGCCAGACTAATCTGCTCGCATTGAATGCTTCCATTGAGGCAGCACGTGCAGGAGAGCATGGCAAAGGTTTTGCTGTCGTGGCGACAGAGGTCCGCAAGCTGGCTGAAAACTCAGCTCATTCCGCACAACAAATTCGTGAACAAATTCAAGGGATACAGAACGGTGTGTCTGAAGCTCTGGTTGCTATGGAATCAGCGAAGGAACGCGTAAATGATGGTATCAATTCCATTGACCTATCCGGTCGCTCCTTCTCTCGCATCCGTAGAGCAGTAGCCAAATCAGCGAAGCAGCTTGATAACGTCGCAGCTTCTACCGCTGGCGTCGCAGATGGAACGAGTACAGTTGTCAGCAGCATGGAGGAAATTACACGCATCGCTGAAGAAGCGGCATCCCATACAGAGACCGTGTCCGCAGCCGCAGAGGAGCAACTCGCCTCCATGGAAGAGATCGGTTCGTCTGCCGCAGATTTGACCCGTCTGGCAGAGCAGCTTCAAGATTTACTGACACAATTCCAATTAGATGAAACAAAATAACCGTTCCAACCGATAAATACAGAGAAAGAGTCTTCACAATGAAGGAGGGTTGGAACATGGATATCGCAGCATTATCCACAGGTATGAGTCAGGCCAGCTTAGCTCAAGCCGTAAGTGTGAAAGTATTAAGTATGGCTAAGGATCAGGCCAGTGAACAAGGACAGGCTTTAGTGCAGATGATGGAAAAAAGCGTACAGCCTCATCTCGGGGGTCAACTGGACATTCGCGCATAAGTGCATCCATATGCTTGGTTAAGGGCGATTCTGCTCAGGTCTGAACAGACCCGGGTAGAATCGTTTTTGTATCTCCCTATTTTTCGTTCAGCACAAAACGTAGTAAACTAGACATATCGTCCACAACCTCGGTTCGGAGGATAGCGAAACATTCACACGATTTACATTGAAAAAGGAGGATACATAGTTTATGAGTTATTCCGAATATTTTGAAAAAGCCAGAGAGCAACAACTGGGCGAGTTACAGGAGTGGTTATCCATTCCGAGTATCTCAGCATTATCGGAGCACAAAAAGGACATTAACCAAGCAGCTGATTGGCTGGCTGCCAAACTGACTGTTGCCGGTCTGGAAAACGTTGAAATCATTCCAACCAAAGGGCACCCGCTGGTATACGCCGATCATTTGCACGCACCTGGTAAACCAACGATCCTTGTGTATGGACACTATGATGTACAACCCGTAGACCCGCTTCACCTGTGGGAAACGCCGCCGTTTGAGCCATCCATCCGTGATGGAAAATTGTATGCGCGCGGAGCGACAGATGATAAAGGACAGGTTTTCCTGCACATAAAGGCAGTTGAGGCCATTTTGAAGCAGGAAGGCAAATTGCCGCTGAACATCAAATTCTGCATTGAAGGCGAGGAAGAAGTGTCCAGTCCGAACTTGCTTGAGTTTTTGCAAACTGGAGCTGAACGTCTGGCTGCCGATGCTGTACTGGTGTCCGACACTTCCTTGATCGAAAAAGGGAAGCCTGCCATTTGCACAGGTTTGCGTGGACTATGTTCACTGGAAGTCGCCATTCACACGGCGAACACAGATCTACATTCCGGCTCTTTCGGTGGTGGCGTGCCGAATGCCCTGCATGCTCTGGTGTCCTTGTTGGCAACCCTGCATGACGACAAAGGCCGCGTTAGCGTCGAAGGATTCTACGACGATGTCGCTCCATTATCGGCAGAGATGAGAGAAGAATTCGTGAAGCAAGGCTTCAATGAGAGCAAGCTGCAACAGGATCTTGCACTTGATTCCCTCTATGGCGAAGAAGGATTCAGCTTCGTCGAGCGTGTTGGGGCGCGTCCGACACTGGAGCTGAACGGCGTGTACGGCGGCTTCCAAGGGGAAGGCACGAAAACGGTCATTCCGAAAGAAGCTCATGCTAAAATCACGTGCCGCTTGGTGGCTAACCAGAATCCGCAAGACATTCTGGACAAAATCGAGGGCCATTTGCGCGCTCATGTTCAGGCAGGAGCTACTCTGGATATTCAACAGGGTGAAAAAGCAAACGCCTTTAACATCGACCCGTCCCACGCGTTTCTGCAAGCGGCAGCCGATGCTTTTGAGAAAGTATACGGTGTGCGTGCCCTCTTTACCAAGGATGGAGGCTCCATCCCAATCGTGGAAACCTTCTCCCGTGTGCTGACTGCCCCAGTCGTGCTGATGGGCTTCGGCTTGCCAGATGAGAACTTGCATGCGCCTAACGAGCATTTTAACTTGGATAATTTTGATAAGGGTCTGCTGACGATTGTAGAGTTTTTGAAATCGGTGTAAGCACATGACAACTTCTTATGGCTAAGTTACAATAGAGAGGGCGAAAGCCCTTTCTATTTTTTTAGAGGAGCGCTGCACAATATGATTATTCAGTTCATTCGTTTACGGTAATGTGAGGTACAGTTCATGTAAAACTCAACCATTTTTTCGAAAAATGTGTTGGGTCTATTTGACTGTGCCTTTTTTATTCACCAAATACGAATGAACGGGGTGCTTTTCTGTGTCCAAATGGAATAAACACGAGATGAAGGCTGGCCTAATTGGGAAGCATCAACATCTCTTTAGGTGTCCTCTATGCTCTCAACCGATGCGTATGGTGGAAGGTAAAAGCCTCCTATGTACGAATCAGCATTGCTATGATCTTTCAAAATACGGGTATTTACATTTATCCGCCCGGTCCTATAAAACCAAATATGATAAACAACTATTTACCTCCAGAAGAATGATCTGCAATAGCGGATTTTTCGATCCCTTAAATGAAGCCATAAGCAGCACTATAATGAAATTTATGAAGCCGCTGTTTGATCAAAAAGCACACCTTTACTTGCTGGATGCAGGTTGCGGGGAAGGCTCTCATTTGAGCCACATTCAGGATAAGCTAACCTGGAAGGGAATCACCGAGCTTACAAGCGTAGGTATGGATCTGTCTAAAGAAGGTATTGTGGCCGCAGCCAAAGAATATCCTCATACCCTCTGGTGTGTTGCGGATCTGGCTCATTGTCCGTTTTCAAATCAACAATTTGACGGTGTATTCAATATTTTATCCCCTTCTAATTATGCTGAATTTACAAGAATCCTTTCGGAGGACGGCTGCGTCCTGAAGGTCATTCCCGAACAATATTATCTTCGGGAATTGAGATGCTTGTATGAACAGAAAAAGAATAAGCCTGCTTATTCGAATGACAATATATTAAGCCGATTTAAAGATCATTTTAAACTTCTATCCGCCGAACGGTTAACCTATCGTTTTATGTTAAATGCCGACCTCATGAAACCTTTGCTCCATATGACTCCCTTATCGTGGGGAGCTACGGAAGCAGACTGGCAGCAAGTGCAGGAAATACATTTACCGTATGTCACAGTAGATTTGCTCATCTTATGCGGTAAAAAATAGAATACTAAAAAGCATTCACAGCATGGAACCATCCATGCTTCGTGAATGCTTTTTTTACGTTAGTCCCGTCGCTTAAGAAAAACGGGTGTAGCGCAACAGGTGAGCTAGCCGATTGAGCCGTTCTATCTCCCGATCCAACTCATGCAGCGGCTGTCCAGCCAAAGCAGCGTTTGCTCTCAGATCCCGTAGCGGGTTCATTTTTCGACCCATGAGTTTGAGCACCGTGGCCTTCCCCATGTTATTCACCACCACATATTGCGTTAGCGGGTCAAGCTCAATCCACAATACATGATGCTGTTGAAAAAACGACAATAGTTGCTCTTTTAACGCCTCCAGCTCTTCAAGCTCACCTGTGATTTGCGGATGATGATGAAAAGCCACATAGCCCATCACCCGTAGGTCACTTATGATTTGTTCCATATGGAGCGTTTCGTTTATGTACACATTGTTTGTGCTCATGCGGTTTCTTGCACCATTCGTATGATCTTCCCGTATGACGTTCACCACCTGACTATCGTTATATCAAGATTCATCTTTCCCCTTTTTCACTATAGCGCAATCCGCTTTGAAAAGTCAGGACGTATACAAACCTTGCGAAAAAAAACAACCGGCTTATACGCCAGTTGTTTCTCTTTCTACAAAATACTTATTGGTCATATAATGGGCCTTGCCTCTGGAAGTATCCACCATTCCCTTTTTGTTGTCGAGAAAAACAATCTCCCGGCATTTGGTGCAGTACCACTTGGTCCGCTTAAAGGGAGATTCTGTTACATACGATGTACCACATTTGCAATCTACTTTAATTAAGGTTTCAGTTGATTTGTAAGCCTGGGACAACTCTTTTAGGCCAGTATCCGGCTGTTGAATCGGGATAATAACCTCCTGATAGCTAGAATACTGATTATGCACCTTAAAATCAGCCACCAGTTCCG
This sequence comes from Paenibacillus sp. FSL H8-0168, assembly GCF_038592955.1. Lineage (NCBI taxonomy): Bacteria > Bacillati > Bacillota > Bacilli > Caryophanales > Paenibacillaceae > Paenibacillus > Paenibacillus sp. FSL H8-0168. The sequence goes on from NZ_CP151948.1 coordinate 4,526,917, forward strand.
AATGCAGTCCAAAGTACTCTTTGCCAATCTCGGTTACAAATTTCTTGCCGATTCTGTAACACTCAAGCCATTCCTGTATCTGTTGATTAGACAAAGGCACTGTGCCCTTGATACCACTATTTAATGTGTAAGTCATGATGTATAAAGTATCATCTTGTCTATGTCCGTACATGAGAAGCCTCCTTATAATACACTTGATAATGTACTACAAAGCGTAAAAAACATCAATTTTATTATTTGGCAAAAGACCTAATATCATTTTGGTAGGCACACAAGAGGTGTGAGTGTATAGTTAGAAAGCAACTGACAATCTGTCAGTTGCTTTGTCTTTCCACATAGTATTTGTTGGTCATGTACCATGCCTTGCCTTTATCTGTATCCACCATGCCCTTTTTACGATCCAGGAACACAATGTTATTACACTCCTTGCATGACCACTTGGTTCTTTTGTGCGGTGACTCTTCTATATAGGAAGCACCACATTTACATTCTACCTGAATTAATGTTTTATACTGGCTGTACGCCTCTACCAGTGGGTCCAGTTCTACAGCTTTGCGTTCTATTACAGGCTGTATTATGGATATGTGTTCTCTCTGCTCCGAGTATTCATTATGTACCTTGAAATCTGCTACCAACTCAGGGTTTAAACCAAAATACTGTTTCCCCACAACCGTTACAAACTTGCTGCCAATTCGATATGCTTTGATCCATTCCTGCACCTGCTTACTGGTTAGGTCGACAGTTCCCTTTATACCGCTGTTCAGCGTATAAGTCATCAAGTGTTGGTTGGGTGTCATATGTCTTAACATTCACCTCCGATCAAGAATATACCACAGGTAGCTCTAGGCAAAAGCTACTTCCTACTACCTGAAGCAATGAGCTTTTTCTGCCTTGTGATTCTTCTTCAACACCTATATATAAAAGTATAGCTCAAAACCTGATCCATCTTCCATCCTGTCGTCATGCTGAATACTGCTTTTGTAGGGATTTATATTCTTAGACTATCACCAGATGCATTTCTATCTTAGTATAACTTTGTGGTACAGTCTTATGTTTTGATCACTCCTGTTAGTTGCACTATGATCCCTAATGGTAGTTTCTTCCTTATATATATAGTACATCATTTACACGCAAATTCCCACATATTTCAGCGGTTTAATCGTTTTACTTTTTTACATACCACAAAACAAAAGCCTTCCCGACCACCCTTCACTGTCGAAGGATCATCGAGAAGACTTTGTACCCCGCAAGGAACGAGAGGTCAGATTTTTAATTCTCCAAGCCTGATTAATTCCACGACCGCCTGTGAACGACCTTTTACGTTCAATTTTTGCATCACATTGGAAATATGGTTTCGGACCGTTTTTTCGCTAATGAATAGCTGTCCGGCGATGTCACGTGTTGTTTTGTCCTGCACGAGCAGTTCAAATACTTCACGTTCACGGTGAGTTAACAAAAACTTGTTTTTGTGGTCGTTACCCTTCGTCAATTTCACCCCTCCTTGCTCGGGTTTTGTGTGGTGTAACAAGGTTAAGGGATACAGTCAACACATTTTATGTCATGTGCTCAGGTATGGTTCAATATGCGGATAAAAATGGGCATAGGCACCTTACCATCCCCCTCCGATGGAGGGTTGAACTCTGCGTCTAATTTATGTATTGACAGGCATATGGGCCAGCCTTATGATAAGAAAAACCGCGACTGATAATCATTATCAAAATAAAAATTCGATATAGATATCGCGCAACAGACTATGGTTCAAGGCCAGTTTGGCCAGAAAGGGTGTTCATTGATTATGAAACTACGTTATGCCGTACCGGCCGGAGTGCTGGTCTCTTCTATTCTGTTCACAGGTTGCGGACAAACCGGAACTGCTACTCAACAGCCTGCCGCAACGACCAAAGATGCAGGAGCAACAACACAGACAACGACTCCTGCCGCTTCTGCCCCCAATTTTGATCAAGCGGTAACAGCTTACCGCACCTATGCCATCGAGCAATGCGATACGTTTGTGAAGAAGACAGAAGAATTCACGAACGCGGTCAAAGCTGGCGAGCTGGATAAAGCCAAGGCACTGTACGCCCCTGCACGTATGTACTATGAACGGATTGAACCGATTGCAGAAGCGCTGGGTGATCTTGACCCGAATATTGATGCACGTGACGGTGATGTGGATGCAGCGGATTGGCGCGGCTTTCACCGTATTGAAAAAACATTATGGGAAGAAAACACAACCAAAGGAATGGACGAGTTTTCCGACCGACTGCTGAGTGATGCCAAGCTGCTGCGTGCCAAAGTAGAAACAGTTAATATTGACGCCAGCCTGATGGTAACGGGTGCAGTCGAGTTGTTGAATGAAGTATCTACCTCGAAGGTGACGGGTGAAGAGGAGCGATATTCCCATACGGATTTGTACGATTTTGCTGCCAATGTAGAAGGCGCACAAAAGATATATGACATTTTGAAAACAGATCTGAACCAAAAAGATGCGGCGTTGGAAAAACAAATCGGTGAGCGCTTTACGGCCTTACAGCAAGAGTTGGCTCCTTTTAAGGACGGAGAAGGCTATGTGTCGTATACAAAACTGAAACCGGAAGAAGTTAAAAAGCTGAGCCAAAACCTCGATGCCTTGGCAGAACCGTTGTCCCAAATGGGGAAATTGTTAGGAGTGTAATGATATGAAAGGCTTTAAGCGGCAAAAAGGGCTAGAAAAGCCGCAGTATGCGGAATCCCATAATGAACAGGGCGATCTGGTAAAAAAGGATGCGAAGCTAGTGGAAGATGAGCCGTCAGGAAAAAGCAAATCCGTATCACGCCGAGACCTATTGAAGCTGGCCGGGGTAGGTGGACTAGGCCTCCTGCTTGGCGGCGGGGGCGTGGGAGCCGTGCTGTCAGCCGGTCAACGTCTCGAAAGCATGATGACGGATGCGGATACCAAAGATGTAATCCCTTTTTACGGTAAGCATCAGGCAGGTATTGTGACTCCGGCGCAGGATTTCATCTGCTTCGCCGCTTTCGATCTAACAACCAGCGACAAGGAACAGGTACGCAGCCTTTTCAAAGCTTGGACGGAAGCAAGCGCTACAATGACTTCTGGCGTGCTGCTTGGCAACGATAATGAAAACCTCAACCTCCCTCCTTCCGATACGGGCGAGGCGGCAGGATTGTCGCCATCCCGCACGACGATCACCTTTGGTGTGGGCCCATCCTTTTTTGATGGAAGATACGGCCTGGCCGGGCTTAAACCTGTCGGGTTCCGTGAGTTGCCCCGTTTTCAAGGGGATGCCCTGGAGGAGCAATGGTGCGGCGGCGACATCGGAGTGCAGGTATGTGCCAATGACTTGCAGGTAGCCTTCCATGCCCTGCGTAATTTGGCACGTATCGCCAGAGGAACGGCGGTGCTTCGCTGGACGCAGGAAGGCTTCCAGCGGACAGCACAGGCCGATCCTGCGGGAAGCACACCGCGCAATTTGCTGGGCTTCAAGGACGGTACAGGGAACCCCGACACCTCCAAGGCAGGCGAGATGAATCGGCTGGTGTGGACACAGACCAGTGACGGACCAGCATGGATGGGCAACGGCAGCTATATGGCTGTTCGCCGTGTACGCATGCGGGTAGAGGTGTGGGATCGCTCAACATTGGGCGACCAGGAGGATACTTTTGGACGTCATCGCAGCAGCGGGGCCCCACTCGGTAAGGTCAAGGAGTTCGACAAGCTTGATCTGGCGGCCAAAAATCCGGAAGGCAAGCCGGTTACACCTCCCACCTCTCATGTGGCTTTGGCTCATGGGGACGGAAGCATTAATATTTTGCGGAGGTCTTATTCGTATTCAAGCGGATTGGACAAGCAAACAGGACAGCTGGATGCTGGGCTGCTGTTCATCAGCTATCAGCGTGATCTGTTCAAGCAGTTCGTTCATATTCAGGAGAAGCTTGCACGCAATGACAAGCTGAACGAATACATTGTACACAAAGGCAGTGCGGTGTTCGCCTGCTTCCCAGGTGTATCGCAAGGTGGCTACATCGGGGATACGTTATTTTAACAGCAGGCAAGGAAGGGGATTTATATGAATCGGCGCAATAAAAGCTTGGGGTGGGTGTTTGTGCTGGTGGCAGCTCTGCTGCTGACCGTAACTCCGTTCATTTCCGGCTCCGGGTCGGTCGCTTTTGCACAAACAGATGCCAAAGCTGTCACCAATGATCAGCTAATGCCTGTAGTGGGCGGAGCACTGGTGGAGGCGGGACAAGCCCAATGGACGGAAGCCTCCAAGGATCTGAAAGAATTCCGCACGCTGTGGGAGACCGCCAAAACAAATGGCGGAGATTCAGCTCACATCGAAGCTGTAGATCAAGCACTCACCGATGCGGAGCAGACACTCGCCAGTGGCGGCGGGGAACCAGCGAAAGCTGCCTTATCCGTGCTGGCGCGCTCGGTCAATGAGTACGTCACTGCTGCCGAAGGGGACAAACCAGCCCCGGCTGGAGCCAAAGCAGCGGAAAAACTGCTTCCCATGGCGAAGGGCAGTCTGGCCGCCATGCAAAAAGGCGATTGGGCTGCTGCCCGGGTGGATTACGATCGAATCGTCAAAGACTGGTATCAAGTAGAAACACCGATTCGTTTGGACAATTTCCCGGTATACAGTTCGCTCGAAACTAAAATCAGTCTCATCCGCATCTCCATGCAAGCTGAGCCTATTCGCCAAGAACAGGCTCTCAAGGAAATGCAGGAATTAACGACTCTGCTGTCTGATTATAGTCAGGGTAAATCTATGAACACAGGTCAAGGAACGAATGCAGGCAATACGGCTGCCGGAACGGCGAATGGTTCGGCTGCTTCCCTAGGCGATGCAGTCACCTTGCTCGAATCCGCACGCCAAGATGCTGTAGCTAATCAATCAGAGCAAGCGGCTGACAAGGTAGTGCAGTTTATCGCTCTGTGGCCTTCTGTCGAAGGACATGTACAAATTGCCGATCCGACGTCTTACACTGCAATTGAAAATGAAATGACCGAGACTTCAGGATATCTGCTGTCTTCTCCACCGAATACGGACAAAGCCATTCAGACTCTTGATCAGATGCTGGACAGACTCCGTCCGTTGACGGAAGAACGTTCTTACACTGCGTGGGATGCTGCGCTGATTTTGCTGCGTGAGGGCCTGGAGGCCATTCTCGTGCTCGCAGCTCTGCTGGCGTATGCCAAAAAAAGCGGCGAAGCCGTGGCTGGACGGTGGATATGGGCAGGAGCCGGAACGGGGCTGGTGCTGAGCGGAATTCTGGCAGTACTATTCACCACACTGGTGGCAGCTGCCGCATCAGGCAGCATGCGTGAGTTGCTGGAGGGTGTCACCGGGCTGGTGGCGGTCGTGCTGATGCTGACCGTTGGTAGCTGGCTGCATAGCAAATCCAATGCTGCCGCGTGGAACCGCTTTGTGGAAAACAGCGTGGGCAACGCGCTGGCACGGGGAAGCCTGTGGTCGCTATTTGCGGTTTCTGCGCTCGCAATTCTGCGTGAAGGAGCCGAGACAGCTATCTTTTATGTCGGTATGGCTCCAGCCATCGAAACCTCGCAATTGCTGATCGGCATTAGCTCGGCGACGTTTATTCTGGTCATTCTGGCGTTTGCGATCATTAAATTTAGTGTACGGTTGCCGATTCGCGCATTTTTCCTGACTGCCACTGTACTGATTTACTATCTCGTATTCCGATTTCTGGGCGAAAGTATTCATTCGCTTCAGGTGGCTGGCAAGCTTCCGGGGCACACTGCCTCCTCGCTTCCGTCTATTAGCTGGCTGGGAATGTATCCAACTTGGGAAACCTTTGTCCCACAAATCGCTGTACTGATCTTTATGGTATGGCAGCTTGTGCGTCAGGAAATACGCAGTTCCAAGCAACATTAAGTCGATACTACCCTACTCATCATGTAAAAAACGCCAAATCACAGGTCCGATTTGTATCGGTTCCCATGAGTTTGGCGTTTTTTTACATACTTCAGCATTTTGCATAATTCGATTCCCAACGCTCGTAAGTACAATATATAGACGAACTAAAGCGTTTCGATCTATATATTGCTGATTTGAAAACGCTCTTGGGATTTATGCAAAATGCTCACTTACAGCACATCCTCAGGCAACGGAATCATGCGCTGATGACGCAGCAGGTCTGTGCGGTCACCGTGTTCACGAATGACATGCACCTCCCCACGAAAATCGAGCAGCTCCGCCGGGGTAGCATGTCCCAGAAATTGTAGTGGACTATAGCTTAATCCATAGGCACCTGCATTCGGAAAAACAATATAATCGCCCTCGTGAATCGGGGGAAGCTGCGCTTTTTTCACAATACAATCCTCGGGTGTACAAAGCGGACCAACAACGCTTACCGTCTCAAGCTCTATGGATGCCTCTTCCAGAGGCCCTCCTACTCGGTTTGCAACCTCTTCTAGTGATTGTTCGACAGCAACAGCCGTTTGAGCAGAAGCGTCTCTCTGTCCCATCCGTAGGGTTGGTTCCACTTCTCGTTCTTTGGGTTCTTTCGATTCTCCCGCTTGCCTGCGCATAATTCTCACCGGGTAGTTGTCCCTAATGCGGCGTCCTCGAAAAGTAGCTGCGGCGTAGTGATTCATGCCACCATCAGCCACGACAAACTTCTCTCCCTTGGATTCCTTTGTATACAATGCTCGGCAGACATACATGCCCGATTGAGCAACCAGATACCTGCCGCTTTCGATGATTAGCTTAACCCCGGGCATGCGGGTTCGGGTCTGCTCCGCGAGTGTGTTCAGTCCGTCAATGACGTGATCCATATCGAGCGGCTCCTCATGAGCAAAATAAGGTACACCAAATCCGCCGCCCAAATTGACCGTATGCATCGCCACACCATACTGAGCCTGTACCCGTTCTGCCAACTGCAGCGTATTCGCAAATGAAGCTAAAATCTGATCCGATTTCAACATTTGCGTACCTGTGTATACCTGAATACCTTGAAAATGGACGTGTGGGCAATCTTCCAGCACCTTAAAAAAGTGATCCAGCTGCCCTTCATCCACTCCAAAGGGGCGCGGAACACCACCCATTTTAATCGTTGCTCCAGACAGATCGTTATCGGGATTGATGCGGACCGCTACCCTGACAAGCTGGCCCGTTTGGGCAGCAATGTCCTCCAGCAGACGCAGCTCCCTCACCGATTCGACATGAATACAGCCGATTCCATAGGCTATCGCCTCGTTCAGCTCGGCTACTGTTTTTCCCGGTCCGGCGTACAGCACGTCTTCCGCAGCATACCCGGCCTCCATAGCGACGAACATTTCTCCAGCCGAAGCAATCTCAACACCACAACCTAACGAACGCAGCAACCCAGCCAAGGCTACGTTACCATTAGCCTTGAGCGCATAATGTACACGCACGTCCGGGTGCAATCGGGATAGCAACGAGCTGACGTGGGCATGCAGCGCGTCCCCGTCATAATAGTAAAATGGCGTCGGATGCTCGCCGAAACGCTCCAGTAAGGCTTCGTCCTTTTTATCCATCACCTGAGTTCCCCTCCTCTCTTTGCCTTGATACTCCGTATTTTGCATCATTTGCTTCCCTCCGCTCGAAAACACAATCATACTCATACTGCATAAATCGTCTCGCCCGAGCGTGCTGCTTCATGAATGGCTGCCAGCAGTCTGACGCGTTCAGCAGCCTCGCGAAATGGAATGGGCTCCGCTTCTCCCCGGATGATGCTACAAAAGGTATTCAACTGATTGACATAATAGTTCATAGGCTCGAAAACCGTTTTGGTATGCGAAGATGTCTGTGATAACACAGGCAGTGCATCCACATCCGTTATATTCGGCATGATATCCTTCTTTATTTCTGTCTTGAGTGTCATTTTATAAAAACCTAAATTGGCCCGAAAGCAGTCCTTTAAAGTGACTACTGCCGAATCAAAGGTCAGTACATGAGCACAGCGATAAGGGCGCTCAAATGAAAAGAGGGCAGATGCCTCCAATCCGCTCGGATAACGGGCTTGCGCACGAAATGTCCAGTCACAGCCATGAGGACCATCGAAATCCGATTGACTATGGAATTCCGCCTGCTCTAATCCAACGACGGCTTGAAGCAGCTGTAGCCAGTACACGCCCAGATCCCAAAAGCATCCCCCACCCTGCTCCGGACGAGATCTGTAATTGTCCGCATGTCCTTCTTTTGCCGGAATGCATAGACTCGTCTCTATGGAGCGTAAGCGACCATAACGCCCCGATTCTACCATCCTCAGCAGTTCATGCTGCCAAGGATGGTGCTGCACCATCACTCCCTCCAGCAGGTAAGCGCTACTCTGTTCGACTGTCACTGCCAAGGGAGCCAGATCAGCCGTATTCAGGCATAACGGTTTTTCCACCAGCACATGCTTATGAGCCCGTAATGCTTTGTCAATCCACTCGGCATGTAAGTCGTTGCTGAGCGCAATATATACAGCATCGATCTCCGGGTCCTTTAGCATATCCTCAGCATGCCGATAAACGACACTGACGCCAAAACGATCTGCCATTTCTCCTGCCTTGGCAACCGTGCGGTTCGCAAGCGCGGTCACGCGTGCCCCTGCAACATGTCGGATCGGTTCCAGCAACGCACGGGGAGCAATGGCAGAACAGCCAATGATCCCAAAGCGAATATCTCGCATCGCAGGCTCTTGCGCAGCCGCCGCAGCGTTCATAACCCCTGCTCCATTCCCGATGCTCTTGCCTGCATTTGTATGCTATTCACATACGACTCTATATAACGCGGCGTCCGACTGCGCAGCTCTACGATCCTGCGATGCATATCCTCCAGGATCTGAGCACTGCCGTCATAGGTTTGTATCCACGTATCGTATCGCATACCAAGTCCCAGCCGTTCCCATAGATCTGCATTATGCTTTTCATGCACACCAAATGGCTCCAGCATAATGAGTGGAGTGGCTGTAGCGAACGAGTCGGTTAGGCTGCCACCACCTGGCTTGCTGACAATGGCCTGGACACGACATGCTTGGTCCAGCATGCTATGGTAATCCGGTCCGACCTGATATACTGTCTTCTCGCCCCTTTTCACCTCTCCGAAAGGCGGAAATGTATGCTCCCCGGCTTCATTACGCTGCCATGTCCTCCACTGCGGGTCCATCTGAAAATAGCGTATACTTTCCCGCTGTTCATCCGGTTGATCCTGATCATACAACAGCAGATCCAGCTCCCAGCCCGCTTCTTCCAACCGTCCAACCTTGTCACGATATGTGCCCATGCCCCAGCCGCCGCCATGTACGAATAAGCGGGATTGCCGCTCTTCAAACGGAACATACTCCACGGCCGGCACATCAATATAGTGGCTGACTCTATTCTTATCATTTTCAAAAAAGGTCATTTCCCCACAGCCCTCCGCAAAACGCGGGTTATGCTTGGCTAGATTTTTCCAGGAAGGAGAAGGTGTCGAATCCATGTACACGATGTCCACATGCACCGACTCCGGTTCTCTGCGCTTGCGATACTCCTCCAGTACATACATCCAATGACCGGATAAGCATATAAAATACCGCCGATCCTCCTCCATCCATTGGTTCAGCAGCACTTCCATTGCAGCGAGATCCAGTGAATTACGCATATCCTGCGGGACCTTTTGTGACATTAAGGCCACCGCAAAATTGTCATGGTAAGCTTTGCGGCTTTTGTCGACCTTGAGACGGGCCGATTCTGGCAGCACATTTTCAAATACATGAATCGCCGTATCCACGCCCAGCCTGCGAAGACCCGCTTGCAACAACAAGCCAGGGGTATAAAAGCCCAATCCGAAACCGGAACACAAAATCGTTACCTTCATAAGCTTATCCGTACTCTTACGCATGCTCATACGCCTCCCGTTTAATTCAGCACTGTAAAATGATGCTCTGCCAAAAAACGCTCCAGCTTTGTAGTCAATCGCATTTTATCCTCATCGCTCGCAGCAACCAGCTCTAAATAAAGACGCCCCTTACCTCGTGCCCGTTCGCTTCCAGCAGTTTCTTTTTTACCATTCAAGTCCGGCTTAGCCATGCCGTTCCCTTCTGATCCGCCATCGCTGGCCCCAATCCCGCTCACACGAACCTGCTTGACAGGCGATCTGCCTCCGCGCCCGGTTGCATTTCTGCTTGGCGTGCTTGTATGGCCCACAATCTTGTTCTCGCCATCTCGTCCACCTGTGTTCACATATAATGTATTGGCACCCAGAGGCATGACACCTTCTTCCCGTTCACCTGTGAACAACAATCCTTCACCTTTCAGCCCTTCCAGCAGTTCTTCATAGGATAGACTGCCATCATGGGACAGTGAATAATTCGTCAGCGTGCCACGCATATTTTTCCCGGCCAGAAAGGTATCGAGCTGATACTTGATCAAACTCATCGACTTTCTGGCATTAATTTCGATAATAGGCTCCAGCTTCCCACCACGAAGTGTCATGGAATCAATGCATACATCGCCATAATAACCATCCTGATACAATTGCCGTCCCACATCCTGCATTAAGCTAAAATAGCCCTCGCGCTCCAGCCGCTCTAAAAAAGCCACGTCCGGCGACAAGGATTCCCGATAAGAGAATTGAGTATTAGCCAGCCATTGTACAGATAGGATATCGACACTTCCATCATCACCAATCGTAAATTGGCATGAAAAATCCTGCTCTTTCTCCTGAAAAGGCTCCAAAAGGAAAAGCACCTGTTTGCCTTTACGCTCCTGTCCACGCAAATACGATACGATCCGGTCCAGCATTTGTGTCGAGGTAATGTGCAGGTTTCCTTTGCCCGATACACCAAAATCATCCTTGATTAAAAAGCTTCCATCCCGCAGCAGCTTACGCCCCGCCTCAGCGACATCTGCAAACGAAGTCACAATATAGCCCGGGTTGCGCAGACCGAGACTGCGTTTCAGATCAGAGGAATACGTTTTGGCATTTACCTTGCGAATCGTTTCCAGCGGCGGCTGATGCAGTGTTATACCCCAAGCACGTGCAGCCTCCTCCACATGCGGTAAACCCGCAAACGGGCTAAGCACACAGCCTTCCAGTTGAGGAAACCCCTCTCCAGCATCGGCCTTACGACTGCCCAGCAGTTCAAATACTGAAGCGGCTGATACGTTACCTGCACGCTCCATTCCGTCGGTCAAATCTCGTTCGTTGACAGCCGGATGAAAGCCCAACTGCGCGATATACTGACGATGTACGGGCGAAATGGCATAACGGGTCAATAACGCATCTCCTGGCTGGCAAAAGCTGAACAGCAGTTCATCCATGGCTGCTACAATCGCAGAAGAAGCCCGGTCAGGCAGGGCTGGCAGGGAAGCTAACTGGGCATCCCGCCAGTAAGCCTCCGCTTCGAACGTTCCCATATACAAATGACGCTGATTCGGTATCGCATTCATATGATTCGCTTCCTTTCCTGCTTCATTATTGGCCCACTACACGGTAGCGCTACTGGCTCGCGCTCGTATAATCACGTAGAGCAAACTGCCATATCAGGCGGATGATCGCCAGCAGCCAGAGAGGTGCGAGAAATGCCCATACCACCAACCCGGTATCCATTTTGCCGAGAATGAACATGGGCGGAAAATTACAAATGACAAACACCGGAAGCACGAACAAACCGATACGCTGAATCAGATTACTGTACACGGCCATCGGCACATAGTTTGTCTCGAAAATGCTGTTGGACAGCTCCGTAACGCCGTTCGTGCGGATAATCCAGAAGGCCAGCAGTTGGGGGAGCAAAAATACGGAGTATGCCGTAAGCACTCCGCATCCGAGCAGCACAGAGAACCCTCCCGCGGTTTCAAAATTAAACGACAATCCGAGTCGATACCAGCCAATCCCTGTCATAATTCCGCCGCCAATTACATTCGGCACGGTATAGCCCAGCTCAAATTGACGCAGTGTCACCATAAATTGCAGCGATACGGGTTTGGTCATGAGCACATCCAGTGAGCCGGTACGAATTTTGTCAGGCAGGCTTGTAAAATTACTGTAGAACAATCCACTATAAAATCCGCTCATCATCGTAAACACGCCGATATATAACAATATGGCGTCAGGAGACCAGCCGTTAATGTCCGTCCCGGCGCGGTATGGAACCGATGCGTACAGCAGCTTGATAAGCAAATAAGCTGTTTCAACCAGAAATGCCGTTATAAAATTAATGCGGTATTCCATCTGCGACATGACGGAAAACTGGACAAACTTCCAGTACAGTCTGATGTAGCGCAAAACGTTTCGGAAAACATTTTTCATGTTAACCCCCCACCGAGACAAAGCGTTTGACCCCGGCTTGCCACACCCAGCGTGATACGGCCGCCAGCACTACAATCCAGAGCCATTGCACGCTAATGCCTTTAGCGGCTTCCAGCAAAGTCAGCTTGCCCGTTAACGCATTCACCGGAAAAAATACAGTGTAGCTGAACGGCAGCAGACTGAACAGACGGGCCAAAACATCTCCAAAAATCGTCAGCGGAAACACGGTACCGCTAGCTACGTAAATGACAAGCGACAGTGTATAAAATAGCCCCGCCGATTCTGTCACCCAAAAGGCTATGCCGCTCAGCGCATAATAGACCACAAAATTAAGCACAAGCGCTCCCGGCAACGCCAATATGTAAAGCAAGATGTACGATAGCCCGAAGCTGATTTGTCCTTCCAGGCTAAGACATAACAGCAAAATAGCAGCCGCCAGCAGCACGACCGCGGACTGTATGACTTTGCCTCCGATAAACCGGCAAAAACGGTAAGCAAAATAATGCACAGGCTGTACCATGAATTTTGCCAGTCCACCTTCCTTGATATCTGTAGCAATTTCGTATTCAAAGCCCGTAGCAATCAGTTTTCCAGTTACTCCCGCCATGACCACATACACCAGCATTTCTGGCAGAGAGTAGCCCAGCACTCTTGCTTGTCCCGAAGAACCGAATACAGCTAGCCAGAGAAAAATTTGCGTCATGATCGGCAGCATGAATCCCGCCATTTGGAGCCAATAATTAGCCCGATACTCCATTTCGTTTTGCATGCCAAGCTGGAGTACCTTCACATATTTGTTATTTCGCATCGGCCAGCCTGCCCCCATCGTACAAATTGGCTATCCCCTCTTCCAGCGGGACGTCCTCAATCGTAAAATCAACGACAGGCAGTGCGTCCAAAATCTTTTTGGACCAAGCCAAGGTATCTTCTGCATCCAGCTCAAATACCGCCTCCATCTCCGAGTTGGAGCGAAGTTTGCCGAGGCTCGCCAATGTTAGGTTGGATACAGGGGTCTCCAGTCGAACCTTAAGTAATTTACGGGCACCGATGACCTCATTCACCTTGTGTAAGTCTCCGTCATAGACCAATCTGCCCCCGCTGATAATGATGGATCTACTGCACAAATCCTCAATATCCTTCATGTAGTGGCTTGTCAGCAGGATGGTCGTCCGGTGCGTGCGGTTATAGGCTTTGAAAAACTCTCGAATCCGCCGCTGAGAAACAAGGTCCAGTCCGATGGTCGGCTCATCCAGCAAAATGACCCGTGGACGATGCAGCAGCGCGGCGATCAGTTCCATTTTCATACGCTCGCCGAGAGACAGCCGCCGAACCTGCACATGAAGCTGCTCCTCCACCCCAAGCAGGGTGACCAGTTCATCCAGCGTCTCTTTGTAACGGTTGTCATCGATTTCATAGATAAGCTTGTTCAGCTCGAATGACTCGCTTGCAGGCAAATCCCACCAGAGCTGGTTTTTCTGTCCCATTACAATGGAAAACTGACGTTTAAACTCTTTTTGTCGTTTCCACGGGGTAAAGCCGAGTACTGATGCCTCCCCGTCCGTGGGATGGAGAATGCCAGACAGCATTTTGAGCGTCGTTGTTTTGCCCGCTCCATTTGGACCGAGAAATCCGACAATTTCGCCTTCCTCAATGCTAAAGCTGACATTTTGTACAGCCTCTTTGGTCAGCTGCTGACGCCTGAACAAGTTTTGTAACGATTTGCGCACGCCCGGCTCCTTTTTGTAGTACGTAAATGTTTTCGACAATTGGTTTAATGTAATGGACGGCAATCAATTCCCCTCCTCTTTCCTCTGCGCGTAACCCCTGGATGAACGTGCCTGATAAGGCCGAGTGCTCTGAACTACTCGGCTGCTTGCTCTGCTAAAATCATCAGTTCCTCCAGCATATGCCGCTGTCTTTCAATTAAATGCAAAGCTCGTTCCGTAATCTCAGGCATCCGATGCTTGCGCAGTTGAAGCCCTGTTTTGTAAATATGCAGATTAAGCTTGTGCCAATCCGCGTACAGCCCCTGTGCCAATTCAATTACGTGCTGTGTTTGTGGCCCCAGCGTGGCTTGATGCAGCAAGCAATAATCAGCTGTATAATCCGTCAAATGAAGGGCACTGCCCAATCGCAGATTGTAATAGATTTCATGACAGTACGTCCGAAAATCCTGATCCTCCATGTCTGCCAACAGACGGAAGTCACCGACAAATGCCCGGTACCCCTCATCTCCCCGCTTGACCTGTTTGCCTGTTACAGCTTTCCCCGTTTGATTTTCCGACTCATTAGACGTAGGTACGCCTCTCCAGATGGCTTCGTGTCCAGTCAAATACTGTCGAATATGATGAGCACACGCAGCATGCATCTCACTTGGCGAAAGCGGGGCAGGCTGCTCCACCAGCCATGCATACTCAATAATGCCCTGCATCAGATCGTCGAGCCGAGCTGAGCCTACATAAGTCATGGCATGTCCCGAGGAATCGAGCAGGAAGCTATCATTCACCTGTGCTGTCCGTTCTTGCAAGTCCAACCCGCACAACTCAATCACGTGGCCCCTTGGGTAATTTTTCACATATACATCGTGATAGGTTAAAGCGGTGCTCGACGTATGCAGCATGGTACCGTAGCCCGATGTGAGTACCCGCAACAGGTCGGTTTCATCGCTGACACCAGCGACCCACGGTTCCACCCGAATAACAGGTCCGCCACTGGCTGCCATTTCTTGAAGCTGCTCTGGATATTTCTCAGGTCCGAAGCGCTTCAAATCTCCACCGTACTCTGCGCACATACTCCCACACAGCATGAATAGCTCGGATTCGGCCATGTTCACCCCGTACCTCCGCAATGAGGTACGCAGGGAAGAATATACACAATGTTTCCCTGGAAGAGCGTTTGCCACTTCTTCTGCACCATAGTCCACAACGGAATCATGACGAGTCTCCATATCGGATCCCTGCATCAACCTTGCCTTTTCGGCGCCCTTATGCATATTTGCCCAGCAGACGCTCAATGCCTTGCAGTGTAGATAGATGCTCCAGCACTAGATCGTCGTCCTCCATCGTAATATCAAGCTCATTTTCCAACTCTACAATTAATTCCACAGCCGATAAGGAATTCAGCCCCAAGGTTCGCAGATCCTGATCCGGAGTCAACTGTTCCAGCTCTCCCGGAGCCAGCTTCAAAATCTTTTCCAGCAAGGGTACTACATGGTATACATCTGTTTTCATTTTTGATTCCCTCCAATTTATGAGCATCCTAATCCAGCAATGATACCTTCCAATTTGTGCGCATACGCATCAGCTTCCTGCCAGCTGTCTGCCAAAATAAGTGTGAAAATTCGGTTCACATAGCCCCGCTTCACAGGAATACCAGACAATGTACCCGCCGTATACACAAACACCCCTTCTGGACGTTCGGGCGTATAGAGCAAGCCCTCCTCTGCGAGCAACCCGCACAAGCGGCTGTAGGTGAGAGGTGTAGCAGTAACGTTGCGGTAATAACGGGATAATGTTTTATGCTGTTCTCCCAGGACGGATGACAGGAATGAAATATAGGTAGACAACGTAAACCTACCGTTAATCTCAATAACTGGAACCAGCAAACCTTCTTCGTCAACAAAACCGTCAATAGAGGCCATTCCCGTATACCCAATAGAATAGAGATACGTACCCAGCTGGTAGGCGCAGCGTCTCACTTCTTCCTCCAGCGCATCGCCAATCTCAGCCGGCACTTGAGATCCGATATATACGGTGCCATCCACGTTTTGTCTTTTTAGCGAAAACATCGTCACACCACCGCCCTCGTCAATGCAGAGCTGGTAGTTCAGATCCATCTGCTTATTGTGCCAGCGCTCCACCAGCCAGCCGCCGGAAGATGGCGACGAGCCGCCAAAGCGCCTCATCACACTCAGCAGCGTGTCCAGCTTGGACAGCTCGTCCAGCATATACATGCCTTGTCCCGAGGCACCGTGCGGCTGCTTGATAATCAGCTTCACAGGTCCATCCGATAAGTCAGCCAGTCTGGCACACTCCCTGCGGATCGCCGATTCGTCTGCACATACAGCGCCTTCGCTGACAGCAAAACCAAGCTTTTGCGCGGTCAGGCGGCTGAATATTTTATCATTCACCTGAGCACTGACCGCGGATGGAGCGCCGATCAGCTCCAGCCCGCAAAGCTCCGCGATCGCTTCCTCCTGCGGTGTGACCGCATAGGGGACGAGCCACGCTTTGGCTCCGCTGCTGCTGTGGCCTGCATCTGCAACCGTACGCAGTCGTGCCAAAAGCGCCTCATCCGCCAGCACCAGCTCTGAAATCGGCGTAAGGGGATCAGAAGGCTCCGGCACCTCAATACGCGGCAGGCTAAAGCCCAACCGTTGAAGCATGTCCAGAAACGCCTCATCCGGCTGTTCCCGAAGTACAATGACATCCTGACTTCGACATAGCAGGAGATTCATTTCCTCCATCCGGTTTACGACCTGCTGTTCATCCCGGTCTACCATGCCCCCCTTGCGGGGGGATGGATGCCACACTTGCTCTGCGCCGATATTAAACAGCCAAATCAGGACTCCATGGTCTCGTTCATGCGCAAGCGCTTCCACAAGGTTAATAGTTTTAGTCGTCACGTCTTGTCATCATCCCTCTCTCTTCCATCCAGTAACAAACAACATCCATAGAAAACTAAATGTACTTCAGAGAGCCTGCCCCATGCAGATACAATACGCTGCATTTGGAGCACACCGGAGTCAATCCTTCATGATTAATCTTTTGACGAGTTTTCTCATACGCATCCGAGTTCCATATCTCCTTCAGACTATGCTCACGCATGCTTCCAATCGTGAATTCACTGAAAAATTTGCAAGGCATGACCTTCCCGTCTGGTAAAATATCTGTTCTGGAGGTGAGCGCCAAACAATGATTGGAACAACGGCTGACCATTTCCTCGCCATGGATAAATTTATCAATTTCCTCATAATCCAAACCGGGCTGATAGCGCACGCGAATGTTCCATACTCGCTCATTGATCCGCTGTAGTTCCTGCATCAGAGGATCGATGTTATCCGGGTTGATTTTATATTTGAAAGCATGCCAGCTACTAATATTTTTTTCTTCAAGTTGTCGGAGCCAGGAGAAATTACGTGTAAAATATTCATCCATTTTGAGGGAGGTTTCTTTGGAAATGTACCAGGGGAACGTCAGCAGCACCAGATCCAGCCTTTTGTCCTCCAGCATTTGCAGAAATTCGTACATCCGTCCGATCATGTTATCGTTAATGACCGCATGGACAGTTACCCGTCCCTTGTACAATCCCTGGTCGCGCAGTTCAATCAGCTTATCCATCTGCCGCATTGTTTTTTGAAAAGTGCCTTTACCGCGGATTAAATCGTGTTCTCTTTCAAAACCTTCAATCGCTATTAATAACTCCAGATTTTCGGACAAATCCAAAATCCGGTCCAAATATTTATCAATAAGTAACCCATTTGTACAAAAGGTCATTTCGCGCCGATCTTCCGCCAGCACGTCCAAAATTTCATCAAAACGTCGATGAAACATCGGTTCGCCGCCCCACATGTACAGTCTGGACTTGGCTTCCTTGGTTTCGCTCAAAATTTGCCGGAGCATGTCCGGAGCAAGATCCATGTTTTGTTCTTCTTTATCCATTTGGTGATGGTAGCCTTCCTCGTTCCATTCAAAGCAGTGTGTACATCTCAGGTTGCAGCGGTTAGTCAGCTTAATGCCGATCGTCTGGGGCATGTCCGTTTTGAAAGTAGGGTCCTGTGTGGCGTTACGGTAAGATACAGAAGCGTTTTTCAGGTTACGCTTGATGAGCTTGAACGCTTTCTCATCAATCAGCACATTGCTTTTGGGCTGCATGCTAACACCTCGTTTAATGGATTTTCAGGCACATGTACCTAGCTGTACGTCAGACCGTCTCCATTCCCTCCAGATGCGGCGCTTGTTCCGCATCGCTGATCCCCTGAATGTAGCTGCAAAACGCATCTACCGAGCTCAAATGCTCTAGCTCAAAGGAATCAAAATCAATCTCCACATCAAACGCATCCTCCACTTGCAGCATGAAATGAACCAACTGCAACGAATCCAGTCCCGCATCATGAATAATGTCCGAATGTCCATCCAGCTTAGCGACCAGTTCAGGATCTTCCTTAACCGCGCTGATCATTTCAATCACTTGGCTTTGCATAGCAAACTCCTCCTTGTGAATGAGATTCTGTTCGTTCCACCCAACGATGCCCTCTGCAAAGAAAGCTCCTAGAAAAATTCCTTCACTGGAACTTTATTCAATTATACTCCTCCAATGAAGAGACAAGTCAATAGGTTGTTTTGTAAGTAAAACTCGCAATATGTAAATTAATGTATGATAACTTCTACAATTTTCGCTGGCTATTTTTTCGCAAAATCTAATAAAAATTCTTCTCACATCTCTTGCATGAGCAGCAGAATTATTTTACAATACACGTGAAAATGTTTTTCTTTATATCCTCCTTATATACGATACTTATTTTCACACAAACACTCTACAGCCAAAGGAGCACAGCTCATGTCCCCCATTCTTCATACATTAGCCCATAGACTGGAGCAGCTTCCCGTACAGGAGCGCAAGCTGGCGGAATCCATCCTGCAATCCCCGGAAGATGTGTTGCATCTGGGTATTCGGGAGCTGTCAGAGCGTTGTGGTGTAAGTGCGGCGACCGTTACGCGGTTTTGCAAATCACTACATTTTAAAGGCTATCCCGATTTCAAAATGAAACTGGCCGCCGAGTTGTCCCATTCCAACCGTAATGGTGAAGAATCCTATCAGGATATTGTCGCCGGAAATTCACTTTCCCGAATCGTGCAGGCTATTCAGGCGAACCATACCGCATCCATTGCAGACACGACCCGACTGCTGGATTTCGACAAGCTGGAGCAGGCCATTGCATGGCTGTCAGCCACGAGCCGTATTGATCTTTATGGCATGGCGACATCGTCGATTGTGGCCCAGGATTTTTACCAGAAGCTCATCCGTATTGGCAAGAACAGCACTGCCTTTGCAGATTCCCATATGCAGATCACCTCTGCCTCCTCGCTCGGAGCGGAAGATGTCGCCTTTGCCGTCTCTTATTCAGGGGAAACCCAGGAGACCATTGCGGCTCTACGCTGTGCAAAGGAACAGGGGGCCAAGACACTATCCCTAACCTCCTTCGGAAACAATACGCTGGCAGGCCTTGCGGATATTGCGCTATTTTCCTCTTCATTGGAGGAAGGAATGCGACGTGGGGATATGGCCTCTCGCATCGCCCAGCTTCATATTATAGATATTCTGTTTACAGGTATGGTGAGCGCAGATTTTGACAAATATATTCCAAGATTGGAAGGTTCATATCAACAAGTGAGCAAGCTCAAAAAACAACCAGGGGGTCACTAAGATGAACATACGCATTTTGAACAGCCGTGAAGACCTGAACGCTACTGCCGCCGCTGTGATCGCTAGCTTGCTGCTATCCAAACCACAGGCTATGCTTGGCCTGGCCACCGGTAGTACGCCGATTGGCATTTACCAACATCTTGCAGATATGTACCGCAAGGAACAGGTCAGTTTTGCACGCGCCTATTCCGTGAATCTTGATGAATATGTTGGTCTTCCCCCAGAACATCCGCAGAGCTATCGAAGCTTTATGAATGAGCACTTGTTCCAGCATATCGACATTCCCATATCCCATACACGTGTTCCTGACGGGAATGCACTAGATCTGGCAGCAGAATGTGCAGCGCACGAGCAGGCTATTCTGGATCATGGCCCCGTGGATCTGCAGTTGCTTGGCATTGGTCATAATGGGCATATCGGCTTTAACGAACCCGGTCACAGCTTGGCTGGAGCCACACATGTTGTAGATTTGAAAGAAAGTACGCGCTCGGCAAATGCTCGATTTTTTGGCGAAATAGATGCTGTACCCAGGCAAGCAGTTACGATGGGAGTAGGCACGATTCTTAAGGCGAAGCAAATTATACTGGTGGCTTTTGGTGCGGATAAGGCCAACATTATAAAACAGGCTTTAACTGGACCTGTCACGACTGAGTGTCCGGCTTCTTTGCTGCAATGTCACCCCAACGTACTTATTTTACTGGATCAGAAAGCGGGAGGATGGTTCAATTGAAGTCAGATGAAATGAGTGGTAACGTACCCCAGCTACTGTATGGGCAAGTTGTCGTTGGAAATGACATCATTGAAAAAGGGGTTGTCGTCATTGAGGGGCAGTCCATTGTTTATGCTGGTTCCGAGGGAAATTTGCCGGCCGATTGGACATCGGTAGTCTTGGCAAATCAGGAAGAAAGTGCAGCGAGAACGGTAAAAATTGTGCGTCTGGAAGGAGGCTATCTGCTACCAGGCTTTATTGATATTCATGTTCACGGCGGTAACGGTGAGGACTTTATGGACTCCAGTCCAAAGGTGCTGGATACGATCACCTCCTTTCACGGTTCACAAGGAACGACGGCTATGCTGGCTACCACCATGACCGCGCCCAAGGAACAGATTGACCGAGTATTGAGTGAAGTTCACGCTTATATGGCACTACCAATGCCCTATGCTCAGTTGGAGGGCGTACATCTGGAAGGGCCGTTCATCAGTCCGAACTGGCCGGGAGCGCAAAACCCGGAACATATCGTGCCACCGAATCTCTCATGGGTGGCAGAATGGGAGCAGCGCTATCCAGGCCTTGTTCGCCAGCTCACGCTTGCGCCCGAACGGGAAGGAGCGCTGGAACTGATTGCATGGCTGCGCAGCCATGGCATTACCGCGGCTCTCGGTCATACAGATGCTACGTATGAAGAGGTTGAACAGGCAACGACGGCGGGGCTGAACCATGCGGTGCATGCGTTTAATGCTATGACTCCGCTGCATCATCGCAAGCCGGGAGCCGCCGGAGCCGTACTTGCTGATCCGCGCATTGAAGCAGAAATCATCGCGGACGGCATTCATGTGCATCCCGCCGCCATTTCCTTGCTCGCTAGGTTAAAGCAGGATCATAATCTCATTCTCATCACAGATGCCATGTCTGCTACTGGTCTGGAAGACGGGAAATATACGCTCGGCGATTTGCCGGTAATCGTGCAGGGCGGTGTAGCGCGACTGGAGGATGGGGTCACTTTGGCAGGAAGCACACTAACGATGATTGAAGGCTTCCGCTATTTGGTTCAACATGTGGGTATGAGTATTCCCGCGGCATCACAAATGGCCAGCCTAAATCCGGCTCGATCCTTGCACATTGCTGATCGTACAGGTTCGCTAGAAGCAGGTAAACAAGCAGATATCCTGTTACTGGATGGAGAGTTAAAGCTGCAAGGCGTATGGATTAAAGGATTGCGCAAATAATTCAGTTATAGTTATCATTCCCCAAAACTAAAGAGCTATCCACCAGCGTATTCGCTGAGATGGATAGCTCTTTCTTTGGCATTGCACACACTTATAGGGTTTGAATTAGCGATGATTCATCGGCGCGGGCGTATGATTTTGTGGGCGTGTGGGTGCTGTATTTTCCATTGGACGGTTTGTACCAGCCGCCGGGGTCGGGAATACACGTTCAATCACATCCACCATTTCATTGCTCAAGCCTCTGATCGGATGACCATTTTGCACACTGTGTGTAAAGTCAGTGGCTTGTTTGACAAAATCCGGGTTAGCCGATACATACACCTGTTCAATCGAAGGTGCAAATTGCTTAACTTTATTCGCGATTCGGCTCTTGACTGCATCACTTGGTTCATATGCAGTTCTTGCTCCCTCGATTGTGGTGTTTCTGTTATCTGTGCCATTGTTGTTCGCCAAGCCACGCAACATACCATACGAGCCTGTACCCATCGTACCGAATAAACCGTC
This sequence comes from Paenibacillus sp. FSL H8-0168, assembly GCF_038592955.1. Classification (NCBI taxonomy): domain Bacteria; kingdom Bacillati; phylum Bacillota; class Bacilli; order Caryophanales; family Paenibacillaceae; genus Paenibacillus; species Paenibacillus sp. FSL H8-0168. The sequence continues at coordinate 4,549,056 of NZ_CP151948.1, forward strand.
ATCACGACGCGCAGGTGTTCCATTCCCGGTAACTCCATTTCCGGCAACTCCATTGTCTGTCATTCCAGGCGTTGTAGTATCCGTAGTACGGTTTCCTCTAGTGCCATTAACGCCATTCACACTCGGTACATTACCGTTACGTCCAATACTATTAGCACTTGGAGTACCGTCAACACTTGGAGCACCGACACCTGTTCCGTTGGCTTGGTCTTTCAAGGAAACGGCTACATAGGCATGTCGTTCACCGACCAGCACTGTCGCAGACTTTACATCCGGCATCTCAGATATACGTTTGGACAAATTGCGATCGACTTGCAGATTACGGACTGGATGTCCGGTTCGGTTGACATTTTCATTCAATGACATCCCGTCCATACCATTCGACTTAACCCCATAACGATTCACACCATCCATACCATTACGGTTCACACCATCCATATGATGTGTGCTTTGCGCGTTATAGCGTGTACTGTTCGTACGAACGTTATGATCGGCATTTCCGCACCCGGTCAAAGCAGCCATACTGGCGAGTAAAGCAGCAGAAATCGTAAAACTGATGACCTTCTTAGTTCCTGGCATGAACTCATCCTCCATACATTATAAAATGTGTGACGAGATTATCATGCGCTATGAATCATAGGGATATCCTGACTAAAAAATGACTAAAAAAATAAAATTTTAATGTAAATATGAAATACAATTGATGATTTACCACAAGATGGCATGTATAATAAGCTTGAAAAATACTTTATTTTACAAAGGAGGATTTTCAGTTTGAAAAAGATCACTGTTTTAATGTTCATTTTTTTGTTATCAGTTACCCTTGTACCCGTCGGCGCTTTTGCAGGCTCCACTACACCCCAACCCCCGAAAGATCCCGCCGGAAGCTGGGCAGAAGGCCCACCACCTAATCGCGTTGATCCTGCCAAACCTGCATTATTATTCGTACATGGTTTGAACAGTAGCGCTGAAGTCTGGACCAAAAATAATAACGACATGCTTCATCGCGCACGTGACGCCGGATACCAGACGGCCACCATTAATCTGTACGATACAAATGGTACATCCCAGGATATGTGGGACAATGGTAAGCTTTTAGCCGACAAAATCAAGGTCATCAGTAACCACTTTGGAAAAAAGCTCATTATCATCGCCCACAGCAAAGGTGGAGTGGATACTCAAACCGCTCTCGTATATAACGGAGCCGCTCCTTATGTTCAACGTGTCATCACCCTCAGCAGTCCCCATCATGGATCACAACTTGCAGATCTCGCCTACAGCAGCTGGGCCGGATGGCTGGCAGACATCGTCGGCTCACAAAATCCCGGTACCTCCACTTTACAAACATCTTATATGAAGTATTTCCGATCCAAGACCGATGCACTCAGCAACGCAACTACAATTCCATTCTTCACGTTTGCTGGTGATAACTGGTCTGACGGCACTGCTTCCTACATACTGGGCGGACTTTACCTCTCAACCTTTGGTAAAAATGATGGGGTGGTCACAGTCGACAACGCTAAGCTCCCCGGCGGACGTGTAGTTAAAATCGGATCTTGGGATCATGCCAAGGTTCGTACCGGTTCTTACGTCTTCTCCCTGATCCAACCCTACCTCCAAGCGAACACTCCAGCATTGAATCAGGAAACTGAAGCACTTTCAGCTTCTTCCCTAACTGCTTCTGCTGTACAATCCACCTATAACGAGATCGATAATTCTTACTTTATCCGAGGCGGCGATTATAATGGAAAAGCCTCAGAAACCCTCACTGTTGAAAATGGTGTCAAATCCATTGATCTGGACTGGATCAGCGATAAACGTGTGAGTAAGCTGGAACTAACCAAGCCTGACGGTACCAGTGAAATTATTAATCTGAAAGCAGGCTATGATGACGATATTTTTGCTGGTGCCTGGCATCATAACGCCGTCATTCAAAATCCAAAACCGGGCACCTATAAACTGAACGTCACAGTTCCTGATCAAGGAGCATATCTCCTGATTGCACGTTACCAGGCTGTTCAAGTTCCAGAGCTGAAATACAATCTGAATGCAGTGGGCCCGAAGCTAAACCTGAAACCACAGGATTCCCCGGACAGCGTTACACAAGTTACCTACCAAGTTCAATATTATGGTGATCCGCAGCAAGCAGTCACTTCTGCCTCCAAAGGTTTGACGGTACAGCAAAAAACCGTTAAACCTACCGGACAAATAGAGCTATCCAAAGCGGACAAGCCCGGCATCTATTCTGTAACCTATGAAATTAGCGGCACCACAGAAGCAGGTTATCCGTACCGTCGCACAGCTGTTCAATCCATCTATATTGATGCTGACGGCAATAAGTATGTTGACTAATTAGTACAACCTAAAAAGCCTGCGAACCCCTACATATATGGGGCGTTTGCAGGCTATTATTCATTACAAAACTTCTTGATAGTGGTAATACTTTGTAATTCCATTCTTGTGTTCAATCGGTTGTTTGATTCTGATTCCTCAGCTTATGAAGCCAATAGTAGCGGTGTAAATCCATAATAAAATGGAAAAGAACAAATGCCAGCATGGAGTATACACTGATCAATACTGTGGCAACTAATTGTTGTGTAGCAAATCCGAGGGAAACATTAGCTATCAGATAACCAGCCCCAGTAAATGTGGTGATCGTCACTACAGGCGCTCTCTTGTTTTTTTCCTTAACTTTTGGTTTCTTCTTATGTTTTGAAGGATCTTTGAATTTCGCCAAATTATATTTTATAAAGGAATACAAGGCGACTCCATAAAGGGCAAAAGAACCTATAAAATACCATGAAGTATCCAGACCCAACATGCCATAAGCAAACTTTTGTGTCATGATCATGAAGCCCATAGAACAAATCAAACCAAATACACCACGGAATAAAATGTAATTCAACTGCAATTTGCGTGGCATGATGACCAGTACTAGAGCCCAAATGTTTATCATAACAATCGGTGGCAACAGTACATAAACGTAAACTGCAATGTATGGATTTCCCACTAAGGGGATAACCAGAAACAGATCTAACAGTAATAAAACAAGAATGATGACATTGGAACGAATACTGTTGACTGGGTACATCTTCATACTTTTCTCAAAAGAAGCCCTGTTATCACTCATAAACTTATAAGCCCTCCGTTAAATAAGTAAACCTACGGATAAGGATAGCCAAGGCTATATCCATTGTCCACTTTTTACTGTCTTTAACTCTTGTCGCAGTTCTTCTATAAAATCAGTCACAATGCTTTGGACAGCATCTTCACGGGACATACGAATATACCGACTGGTCTTTTGAATGTCTTCCTCGAACAATTGAAGTATCCTATACATGGCCTCCTGATCTCCACTTCGTACTAATTTTAGCAATTGGACGAACTCAGCATCCGAAATAACTCTTTGAGCATTTTCTTTTTCCATTTATTCACCGCCTGTTGGGATAGCTTTAACTCTTTTGCAATCTGTGCTTCGGTTTTATCTAGTATGTAAAGGTCAAAGATGATCATTTTTCCGATCTCAGAAGATAGAGAGTTGATAAGCTGTAATGTGTACATATTAGAGTTTGAAGATTCTGTAAAAGATGGGGCGCTGACGGCTTCGTTCTTTTCCATTACAAATTCATGATTGGTTTGTACCCGAGCACGATACTGGATTCTCCAGGCAATGCGGTACAGCTTCTTTCGATATTGTTCCACCAATGTTAGCTGAGACTTATCCATTGTAAATCACCCTTTCTCTTTGGATTTGACTTTTTCTAAATCCTCATACTATAGGGTAATTTGCAAACCTATTTTACAACCAAAACAGAACATTTGTTCTTATTTATTATACTATTTTTACATGCAGTTGTATATGGTTCTTTTAATTTACCTTCCTTTATATATGGCTAAAAAGGAGGGAATACATTGCAAATGGATGATGCTCTTTCTATGGTTACCAACGTAGGCTTTCCGGCTGGACTTTGTTTTATTTTGTTGCGACACATCCTGCACACGATGGAGGAAAAGCTGGATAAGCTGGATCTCTCACTTCATGAGCTGATTCAGGTTATCCAAGATTTAAACGACACTAACAGCTCTTCTTCCAAAAGCAGCAAACCTGACGAATAACGAACACAAAGAAGCTCCAGACGACGATCATCCGCCGTTGGAGCCTCTTTGTGCGCTAATTTAATTTCTAATGATTATTTTCCAGTCTGAGCTTGGTCGTGGCCATTCTGCTCAGCACGATTTACGTCAGATACTGACAGACCATAAGCCCAGTTACTTTGTGGCGGTACAACCCATACGGTATCTGGATCATCGCTAAGCGTCCAGCCCTGATAGACCAGCTGGGAATCATCCTTACCCAGTGATATGCTCAGCGTAAAGCGGTGAACAGGCTTGTTCAGCTCAGAGGCTTTGCGCAAGGCCTGACTGCTGGCCAGGTTTTTGATTTGCTGCGAGAGGGAAGTCGCCGTGTCACTGGCTACTGACTTTCCGTTCAGCGTCCAAGATGTGGAAGCACTGTCTCCGGTTCCGCTGTTACCGGAGGATTTGAGCATCCATGAAGCATTTTGGCCTTCCCACTCTATTCCGCTCAGCTTGGTATCGTCCCAATCGAACGGCGTTGTATCTATAAAATCATCAGCACCCAGCAACAACCCTGAAAGTGTATCGATAGGTACAGAAGCTATCTCTTTTTTGTCTGATAATACATAAACAGCATCTCCGGAAGGCAACGTTTCACCGAAGGCAAAGGTACGAACGTCACCCTTCTTGGTCTTAATCTCAATCTGATCATGGGTAGCGCTGATCCCATATTTGGCTACGTCTGTAGGAGAAGATTCCACCACTTCACCCAACTTTACATTTTGAATCGCCGCTAGCCAATTGTCTATTGTATATTGGTTTAATGGGTAAGTCCGTGGCTTGCTCATGCTCCAATGACCATCATGTTGTTCAAGTTCCACCGACTTGCCGTCCTTTCCAGTGATCGCGAAAGACGTAATATTCTCTTGCGTAAGCTGAACCAGCTGGCGAGCCGCCGGCGCTTGTTCACGAAAGAAGTTTTGGCTCTTTGCATAGATTATACCCGCTCCCAATACAACTAACAGTAGCACTGTGGGTATCCATTTTCTCATGCTCTTCTTCGCCTCCACCATAATAAGATTCCGATGACCGCGAACAGCAACGGCAATCCGATGACAGATATGGTCAATATCGTTTTCGCTTGTGCAGGAGTCAAGTAAGCTACCTTATAATCCTGCTCCTGACGAGGACGAATGGTGAGCCCATCAGAGTGTTCCTGCACATAATTCAGACTGTTCAGCACAAAGTCTCGATTGCCTCCTGTGCTGATCTCAGTGTCGCTTAAGAGGGCCGACGTTCCGAGAATAACGGCTTTGGGCTTGCCGTCTTTTCCTTCTACCGCATAACCGAGATTCAGCGGCCCCTGCGGGTCTTTGTCATCCTTCTGCGTTTCGTTGTTCAGCAGTCCTTGGATATTCGTTTCACCATAGCTGGCTGCAGAAGATTTCATCAAAAGCGTCGTCTTCCAATCCTTCTGCTCTCCTGCCTGCAAAGCAATAGACAGTGAAAGAACCGGGTACAGATTGGAAGCTGCCAACTTATCGGTGATCGCATGACTGCCGAAGGTAGGAACCGTCCATAGAGGTCCAAGTGTATTCGTCTGTTCCTGATCCACCACGATGGCATGAGTGTCCTTCACTCCATAATCAGCTGCTAATGCATCAAGGTTTTTCCAATCGGACCCCATGTTCGGGTGAAAGCCTAGTGCCATAAAAAGCTTTCCGCCATCATTCAGATACGTACGAATACTCTTCAGTTCCGTTGCACTGATATCACGTTCTGGTCCGACAATAGCCAATATAGACGCATCTTTGGGCACGCTACCCGCCTGATTAAGCTGAACTTCCTCTGTTTTCACATTATCTTGTGACAGTGAGCTGCTTAATTCAGTCATTTGGGACAATGGGATTTCCTCATGTCCAGTTAGAAAGACCACTTTCCCTTGACGGGTAGATGATAATCCCAGCAGTCCACTAGTCAGCTTTTCTTCCCCGGTAAATTGGTATGCCCCTTCACCACTCCCCTGAGCTTGCGTAAATAGACTCCCAATATCTATAACCCGCTTCTTCTCCCCCTGCACCAACACAATAGATGCTGAAGTAACACCATATTGCTTGGCCAGTATCGGTTCCTGATTCAGATCGTATTGTTCGACCTTAAGCTTGTTGTTACGCTTGGCATATTCATTCAGCATGTCCGTAACATCCCGGTTCAGCTTCTGATTTTGTGAAGTAGATACGGTAAAAGCAATGAGCCGTACGTCTTCCTTTACACCTTGGATGGTCGTCAACGTTTGGTCAGACAGCGTATACTGCTTGCCTGCCGTCAGATCCAGTTGAAAGCCACCCAAAGACCGCAGAAATAACGTCAATAAAATAAAAATACCTACAGCAGCAACTGATAGTACCACACTATTGGTATGACCCAGCCATTTTTTCATATTCATTACCTCCACCGTTTCCGTTCAACCACCTGGATGCTGAATAGCAAAAAGAGCACCGCCACCGTCACGTAGTACATCACATCGGCTCCATTCAGCAATCCTTTGGTGAAACTGTCAAACCGTGCGGTTAGTGAAAAAGGTTCCAGCCATTGCTGCACCGCCGCAGATGCACCCGTCTGTCCACCAAACGAATCCAGCATCCAGAACATAAGTAAAATAATAAAACCGACGACCGCTGACATCATCTGATGCTGTGAAAGCGTCGAAGCGAATAAGGCGATCGCCATCATGGCTGCGCCAAGCATAAATAGACCGATCACAGATGTAAATACCAGTGTCCAATCCAGCGACCCATAAAAGGACATCACGACCGGATACGCTAGACTGCACAGCACTAATATGAGCAACATGCCCAGCGACGCCAAAAATTTACCCACGATCATTTCCGTCACACTCACAGGGGAGGTAAGCAGCAGTTCATCCGTACCTTGCCTGAATTCCTCCGCAACCAGCCTCATCGTGAGTAATGGGACGACGAACACCAGCATGGACAAGGTGTCACCGAGTACCAGCCGATAGTCCAGAATGCTAGGCTGATACATAACAAAATTTGTATAAAAAAGTAACCCCGTCAGCAGCATGTACACTGCAAGCGCAAAATAGGTCGTTGGGGTCCACAGATAGGCTTGCAGCTCTTTTTGACAGACCGCGAACAAACGCCTCATGACCGATTACCTCCTGTATCCTTATCTTCTTCAGCCTTATCGTCGCCGGACGCAGCATCTCCATGCTCCACCGTGATAGCCGTAGGGGCTGCATTCTCCGAGGAATGTAGGTCTTGTACTGCTGGATCGCTGACCTGACCTTCTTCCGTCTCGCGGGTCGTTAACTGCTGGAAGATATTTTCCAAGCTAAGACTTTCTTTTTTCATCTCCAAAATCGGAAGCTTCGCATCAGACAGCACATAAAATAGTTCTTCGCGAAAATCCTCACCGGAGGCTCCTGTGAGTAGCAATCCGGTCATATCTGGCTCTGCGGCGGTCAGCTTCGTGTTCGCTGGAGGCAGCGTGGTCGTCATAGATTCAACCTCTACTTTTCCCCAAGTACGAAGGACATCCAACACCTGCTCACGCTTCCCTCTGACCTCTACCTTCACCTTGAATCCATCTTCCATCGAACCGCCGAGCGCGTCAGGGCGCCCATCCATGACCAGTTTCCCTTCATGGATGATGAGAACACGATTGCATAACGCATCCACCTCAGGCAATATATGCGTGCTAAGCAATACCGTATGATTTTCGCCAATCTCCTGAATGAGCTGACGAATCTCCAAAATCTGATTGGGGTCCAAACCCGAGGTCGGTTCATCCAACACCAGTAAATCCGGGTTATGAATAATCGCACCTGCCAGTCCCAAGCGCTGTTTATACCCTTTGGACAAACTGCGGACTAATTGTTTTTCCCGCCCATTCAGTCCTAGCCTGGAAATCATCTCCGAAATACGCAGCTTCTGCTCTCTCGCAGGCACGTCCCGAATACTAGCTACAAACTTCAAATAGGATCTTACGGACATATCCTCATACAAAGGGGGAGTCTCCGGCAGATAACCGATTTTGGAACGGGCCTGTCTACCCTTATCCTGAATCGGGATACCATCAATCGTAATCACTCCCTCGTTGGGTTGAAGATACCCTGTAATCATGCGCATCGTCGTCGTTTTACCCGCACCATTCGGCCCGAGGAAACCAACAATTTCACCGCGCTGCATTTCAAAATCCAGCTTATGTACACCCCGGTTGCCCTCATACCACTTGCTCACCTGCTGCACTTTGAGCACATGTCCCACCCTTTCCCTTATCGTATTGACAGATCATTTCGAACTACACACACATATCAAAAGAATTCCATAGCGATAAGTTCGGAAGACCAAAGCCTTCGCGAAGCGGCCTCCTCCTACTTCCCTCCACCTAAAATGTTGCATCAGTAGCGGGTAGCGGAGCGGAGGATTTGGAGCTGGAGAAGCGTCAGCGTTCGCCTTTGCCTTCGGATTTTTACCTTTACATGTCTTATTTAATCACAGAAAAATCCCACGGCAACAGCGATCGGAAGCCCAAAGCCTTCGCGGAGCGGTCTTCCCGCACCTTATGCTACACTTTTAAATTCTAATAATAATCCCCCACATATAACTCCAGCTTAACGTCACTTAAATAGAAGCTTAAAATAATGTGTCTGAAATGTGAACACAAAATTACACATATACCCTCAGAAACTTGTACGGTTCGCTAAGGTATGGATTCGCATCTACTATCATTACAACGTGTGAAGGGAGTGTATAAAAGCGATGAGTGTATTGTTTACCAATCTAGTTTCTAACGGCGACTTCGAGATCGGATCAACCCTTTTTTGGAGCTCTGTCAATGTGACTGTCACTAACTTATCTGTAAAAAAGACAAACTTTTATAGTGCGATCCTGGCAGGAGGCGCAGTAGATGCATCTCTTTCCCAGGTCGTTTTTGCTGCACCAGGCGAAAGTTATACGTTAAGCCTTTCAGCTGCAAAAATAGGAAGTCTGTCCAGTCCTCAAGTTAACATTTTTCTGTATTACTATGACGCAACCTTTGGCTTCCTTGGCACGGGGCTGACTACCTATTTGAGTGCAGGTACATTGCCAGACGCTGTGAATGGGACATGGCAAAGCCTATACGAAGTAACAGCTCCTGTACCAGCCAACGCAGCCTATGCCTTTTTGATTATTAGTAAAAATGCCATGGCTAACACCGCTGATGTAGCTATTGATTCCATTGCTCTTGTTAAAGCAAGTGCAGCTGGAGCTGTGGGTCCAGCCGGACCTGCCGGCCCAACTGGTGCTACAGGCGCTAGTGGCGCTACAGGTGCTACGGGGCCTGCGGGTGCCACAGGCGCTACGGGCGACACTGGCGTTACCGGACCTGTCGGACCTACGGGTGCCACAGGTGACATAGGCGCTACCGGACCTGTCGGACCTACGGGTGCCACGGGCGACACAGGTGTTACTGGACCTGTCGGGCCTACGGGTGCCACGGGCGACACAGGTGCTACTGGACCTGTCGGACCTACGGGTGCCACAGGTGACATAGGCGCTACCGGGCCTGTCGGGCCTACGGGTGCCACGGGCGACACAGGTGTTACTGGACCTGTCGGACCTACGGGTGCCACAGGTGACATAGGCGCTACCGGGCCTGTCGGGCCTACGGGTGCCACGGGCGACACAGGTGTTACCGGACCTGTCGGACCTACGGGTGCCACGGGGGACACAGGCGTTACCGGACCTATCGGGCCTACGGGTGATACCGGGCCTACAGGGCCGACTGGACCTACTGGACCATTCGGCCTTGGATTTACCGGACCTGTCGGGCCTACGGGTGCCACGGGGGACACAGGTGCTACCGGACCTGTCGGGCCTACGGGTGCCACGGGTGATACAGGACCTGCTGGACCTATCGGGCCTATCGGGCCTATCGGCGACACAGGCGCTACTGGACCTGTCGGACCTACGGGCGACACGGGACCTACAGGGCCGACTGGACCTACCGGACCGTTTGGATTTACTGGCCCGATTGGGCCAACAGGAGACACTGGTCCACAAGGACCGATTGGACCTACCGGACCTACGGGGCCGACTGGACCTACGGGGCCTACCGGACTCTAACCTCCTTTTCTACCACATCATGTTTAAGCGATGTACCATACCTTATCGACAAAGCCGCACAGCATGTTAAAAGCTTTGTTATCCTTGCCCTGCCGCGATTGTGGCAGGGCTTCTATAAATCAGACCTCTTTTAAATCCAACTTTATGTTTGACCTGAACCCTTAGATGGTTCCCAAAGGAGTGATGCTCAATTGATCAGTATCAGCCTGTGCATGATCGTCAAAAATGACCAAAATACGATTGGCCGTTGCCTGGAATCGGTCCATCCTATTGTGGATGAAATCAACATCGTGGACACAGGTTCACAGGATCGGACCATTGACATATGTCGCAACTTTACGGATCGAATTTTTCCATTTGAATGGGTAGATCATTTTGCCCTTGCACGTAACTACTCGTTTGAGCAAGCTACGCAGGAGTACATTCTCTGGCTTGATGCCGATGATATTTTGAAGGAGCAGGATGCCGTCAAGCTGCTTGAGCTGAAGCAAACCCTTGATTCCTTAGCCGTACCAACCGTCGATTCCGTGTCTATGAATTATCATTATGGCTTTGATGATCATGGCAATGTCACCCTACATTTTCGCCGAAACCGCTTGATCAGAAGGTCAGCCGGATTCCGTTGGCACGGAGCCGTGCATGAGTACCTCGCCGTAGACGGGAATATTCAACATGCCGATATCGCCATAACTCATACCAGAACACATACGGTCTCTCCAGGAAGAAATCTGCGAATTTATGAGAAGTTGCTCGCCCAAGGTCATGCCTTCTCTCCTCGTGACCTCTACTATTACGCTAACGAGTTAAGAGATAATGAAAGATATGAGCAGGCCGTGCAGGCTTACCAGAATTTTCTAGATACCGGACAGTGCTGGGTAGAGGATGCGATTAGTGCATGTAGCAAAATGGCCGACTGTCTGCAACAACTTGGCAAGCTGGAGCAAAGTATTACCGCGGCTCTCCATAGTTTGACCTTCGATACGCCCAGGGCAGATCTATGCTGTCGGATAGGTCATTATTTTTTGCATAAAAATGAGATCTCCAAAGCTATTTATTGGTACGACATGGCTACCACTCTGAATCCTCCCGACACGATGGGCCCGGTACAGGACGCGTACCAAACGTGGTTTCCTCATATCCAGCTATGCATTTGCCATTTTCGGATGAAGGATTACACACGTGCGAATTGGCACAACGAACAAGCTGCAATGTACGTTCCCAACGACCCGCATGTCCTGCATAATCGGCAATTTTTCAGCTCAATCCTGAATCCTCCCCAATAGAGATGTCTCCCATACTCACCCCTCAATCTTTAAGTAAGTCAAAGGAGGAGCAAGCGGAATGCAACAATCGAATCGGTACAAGATAGCTGTCTATGCCATTAGCAAAAATGAAGCCCGATTCGCCAAACGCTGGATGCACACCATGCGTGAAGCCGATGTTGTCATTGTAGCGGACACCGGCTCTACAGACGATACTGTTTCCCTGCTACGCGAAGCGGGTGCAGAGGTGCATCGTATCGAGGTAACTCCTTGGCGTTTTGACAAGGCTCGCAATGAGTCCCTACGGCTGGTCCCTGACGATATAGATATTTGTGTCTGTACGGATCTGGACGAAGTCTGGGAGGAAGGTTGGCGGTCGCGGCTGGAACGGAACTGGAAGGAAGGAACTACCCGGATGCTATATGCCTTTACGCATGGACAGCCTGGGCAAGATACCGTTTATACATGGTTCTGGAAAGAAAAAATACACACTCGTCACGGTTACCGCTGGGTACGCCCGGTTCACGAGGTGCTTGAATATATCGGGGAGGGTGAAGAACGCAGCATTCGATCCGATCAGCTCCGCTTGTATCATGATCCCGATCCGCACAAATCCCGCAGCCAATACCTTCCGCTGCTGGAGCAGTCTGTGCGCGAGTTTCCCGAGGATGACCGCAACATGCATTACTTGGGGCGAGAATATATGTATCATGGCCGCTGGGATGAGTGCATTACTACACTGCAACAACATCTTGCCATGCCGCAGGCACGCTGGGCAGATGAACGCAGCGCTTCGATGCGCTTTATTTCTAGAGCCTATAAAGCAAGTGAACAATGGCAGGAGGCAACACGTTGGTTATACCGGGCTATTGCGGAAGCGCCGTATTTACGTGAACCTTACACGGAAATGGCTCAGCTGGCCTATCATACACGGAACTGGTCCGCCGTCTATCATATGGTTGAAGAAGCGTTGCGTATTTCAACACGACCCGATACGTACATGCAAGAAGATTTTTGCTGGGACGCCACACTGTATGATCTTGGTGCCCTCGCTTGCTACGAGTTAGGCCTTTTACACAAAGCTTGTGAATTTGCGAGAGAAGCAACAGAGCGCTCCCCGGACGATTCTCGCCTTAGCCATAATTATGCGCTAATTCAATCTAGGCTTCCATAGAAACCCACACCCCGTCCTGTAGGTTGAATAACTTGGTATAGGAGCTTGTGATTGGCAAAGGAGGTTATTGAGATCAAAGTTCTATTTACTTTTTATATACCGAGCGGCGGCGTAGAAACCTTGAACCGCCAACGCTGTAAAGTGCTCATGCAGGACGGGATTGAATGTCATCTTCTCTATTATCAGCAAGGTACAGGGATGCAAAACCTGAACGGCGATATTCCTGTATTCATGACTTCCTCTGAAGAAGAAATTCGAATGCTGGTAATTACTAACCGCTATGATGCAATTATCGTCTCATCGGATTATCCTATGCTCCCCAGACTGCGAATGTTGGGCTATCAGGGGGTATTAATCTATGAATCGCAGGGCTTTGGTTCTCACGAAGAGGCTGCTTGGGTGGTCGCGGATGCAGTTCCGTATCTTCAGAGACATGCCAACGCGGTGCTCTTGCCCAATACAACTCATCTGGTGCAGCTATTTACCGACATGTGTCCATGGCTTAATCGTTATGTATTTCCAAACGTACTGGATACCAGCGTATTTAATTATGTACCTAACACTCCTCCGATCAATCCGATTATTGCCTGGGTTGGGCGGTTGGAGCCCAACAAGAACTGGAGGCATTTTGTCGACATTTCTTACTGGATGCTGCAAAACCGTGCGGATCTTCGAATCTGGATGTTTTATGATGACACCTTGTCTCAGCCGGAGGATAAAATACAATTCGAGAACATGCTTGCTCAGCTTGGCATGTCCTCCATTATCGAGCGTTTTAAAAGCGTACCTCATGCCCAAATGCCCCTGTACTACTCCATGATTGGCGACTCAGGCGGCTACCTGCTATCGACCTCGCTGGTAGAGGGCTTCGGCTATGCGGTTGCTGAGGCGATGGCCTGTCGTTGCCCGGTATTAAGCTCTGATTCAGACGGAGTACGAGCATTCATTGACCACAACGAAACCGGTAAATTTTATCAGCAGGGGGACATCTTGCAGGCGATACTGCAAGGACTAGACCTGATGAACAACGTACCTCAACGCGAATCTATCCGCAGGAAAGGGCTGGAACGAATCGTTAGTCTGTTGGCACCGGATAAATATGTGCGCTCCTTCAGGCAGATGATGAATACGCTGGGTGTGAGGTAACTAAAAAACAGCTGACGACAACCCTTTTTATATACGGGTCATCGTCAGCTTTAACTTGCTTTTTTATTATGGAATATTGGAATCTATCTAATCTTTAGTAAGCGGTCTCCTGCATGAATATCCTTGGGATCCTCAACTAAAATATCCGTGTACACGGCTGTATTGGTTACAATGACGGATGTGGTAATATCATATCCTTCATCCTCTATAGCCTTGGGATCAAATTCAACCAGCTTGTCCCCTTTTTGAATCGTATCCCCTTCAGACACAAAGGAAGTGAAATGTTTTCCTTTCAAGCTGACCGTATTAATCCCAATGTGAATGAGCAGTTCAACTCCATCCTCAGAAATAAGCCCGATGGCATGCTTGGTTTTGAAAACGGTAACAACAGTTCCGTTAAATGGCGCATAGGCTACTCCTTCTTTCGGAATAATTGCGGCCCCCTGGCCCATCGCACCGCTGGAAAAAGCTTCATCTTTTACTGCAGTTAAAGGAATCAATTCACCGTGTAGAGGACTGAATACCGCTTTTTCTTCTTCTTTGTTTTCATCTGCAATTTTAATCTCAGACGCAGGTTTTGCATTTTTATAACCGAAAAGATAGGTCAAAATAAATGCGACTACAAAAGCTACAACCAAAGATATAATAAAGCCGATGAAACCTGCATCCATGCCTTTTGGATTAATGAATAGAGGTATACCAAAAATGCCGCCTGAAGCAAATCCATATGCCGTTGAGCCGAGTAAGCCTGCAGCAGCTCCTCCTATACCTCCAGCGATCGAGGCTAAAATAAATGGTTTTTTGGCGGGTAAAGTAACCCCGTAAATAGCTGGTTCAGTAACCCCCATCAAACCCGCAATTGTGGCAGAAGTGGCGATAGGTTTTAATTTAGGGTCCCGTGATTTCAAAGCGATGGCAAATGCCGCACCTGTTTGCGCAAAAGTCGTACAGAAAAGCATACCGTTAATCGGATCAAAACCGTTCGTAACTACATTATTCAGGAGAATTGGAATGAACGCCCAATGCAGACCGAAGATAATAATGCCCTGCCAGAATCCGGCCAGAACGAGGCCAGCTACAGCCGGACTTAACTGGTAAATCCACATAGAGCCTTTGGCTAACCCATCGCTGATTATAGTTGCTATCGGTCCGACAACCAGAAAAACAAGCGGTGATATGATGAGCAAGGTCAGAAAAGGCACCATGAACATTTTAATGGAGGCAGGTGCAAACTTACTTATCATTTTTTCGACCTTTGCTGCCAAGAACGCTCCAATAATGATAGGTATAACAGAAGAAGTATAATTAATCAGAACGACAGGTATGGTCAAAAAGGACAGCGCCGTTTTATCCGTAAAGGCGGAAGTAATGGTCGGGTACACCATCGCTGCTCCCAAAACGGCAGACAGATACGGGTTTCCTCCAAATTTTTTACCTGCTGAAAACCCTAGAATAACCGGAAAGAAATAAAACATTGCGTCTGCTGTCGCATATAAAATTTTATACGTGCCCATCTGATCAGTCATCCAGCCCAGGGATGTGCATAAGGCCAATAGTCCTTTTAGAATCCCCACAGCAGCGAGCACACCCACAACGGGCATAAACACACCTGAAATTACATCGACAAATCGGCTGAATAGGCTCGCTTTTTCATTCTTTTGATCATCTTCAACCATCTGATCTCCATGCTTTACTCCCATTGTATCCAGAAGAGCTTCGTATACTTTGGGAACCTCATTCCCAATGACCACCTGAAATTGGCCACCACTTTCCACGACGGTAATGACACCGTCAATCTGCTTGATCTTTTCTTTATCTGGTAATTGATTATCCTTCAATTTGAATCTCAATCGAGTGACACAGTGAATGACACTGTTCACATTTTCATTTCCGCCCACGGCACTCCATACTTCTTTGGCTGTTTTTTTATGATCCATCATGTTCACTCCTTCTTGGATGCGCTTTCTATTTTTCTATTCGTAGTAGCTGGATGTGCTATAACTGCGACAATTACGGCACTGATCCCGCCTGCAAGTTTACCCACGATCATGGCAATCACCATATTCTTGTCCATTCCTGCTACAAAGCCAAGATGTCCCCCCAGAACGAAAGATCCACTGACAGCAAAAGCAATACTGATCACTTTGCCTCTGGGCTCCATCTCTTTGACTAAAGTGAACGTAGGAATATTATGAGCAAGACTAGCTACCAGACCTGCAGTAGCCGATGGATCTATGTTTAGCAAACGTCCTGCCCGTTGAAGCGGATTTTTAAATATTTTTGTAATCCAAGCAACCAACGGAAACGCACCAGCCAATACAATAGCAATCGTTCCAACCGTTTGCACACCGACAGACAACGGAGCCATATTGGGAATAATAACAAATCCAGTTAAGGTTTCGACCCCAATCGCTGCCAAACCGACAAGGGATAGAAGCCTAATGCCGTTACCAAACCACTTGAACAATCGGATCGTAAGCTCCGTAAATAGACGTAAACCCAGCATAATGATTATTGAAAGAAGCATGGGAATAATCAGATTTTTTAAAATCATTATCACGTCAAAACCAGCGGTTATTCCCCCTATGAAACAACCAACGGGAATTGTACTGGTACCGATTAAGATTCCTTTTGCAAAATATGGATGATCCTTTTTTTCCAAAATGCCGAGGGCAACCGGAATCGTAAATACGAGCGTTGGGCCAAACATGGTCCCTAGAAAAACCCAGGAAAATAAACCCGCTTGCTGGCTGTGCGCCATTTCTGCCGCAAGCGCGTATCCTCCCATATCTACCGCCAATATCGTATTGGCAAAGGATGCCGGATCGGCACCCATTGCCACATATAATGGTGAAACAATAGGAATCAACCATGAGGCGAGCACAGGAGCCAAGGAAACAATTCCTATCATGACCAGAGCAAGAGAACCCATGGTCATGAGCCCATTGTTGAAGGCTTGTCCCAACCCCCAGCGATTTCCCAAACATTGATCCAATGCACCCAGCACTAAAAAAAGAGCAATAACATACATCACAATATCGTTAATGGACATCCTGTTGCCTCTTAATACACATGAACTTTATGATTTTCTGCGCTGTCATAGGTGTCGAATACAAGCTGAAGGGTCTTGATATTGTCGTGACCACTCGTTTGAAATTCTTTTCCTGTGTTGAGACAATCTATAAAATGAGCCTGTAGCTTTTTATGGCTTTCCTCATAGTTTAATTCAGTCTTTTCAACCAATACTTTTTCGACTCCCTGATTATTAATGAGAGATAATTTACCTGTGTTATACAGTTTTAGGGTGGCCTCATCGCCTTCAATCACCAGCTGTTCTTTATGATCGGGAAGGACCTGCTCTGGAAGCTGCCCATTCAGTTCCCTACGAGTCGCCCAGCTCATGTCCATAAGACCAAAATAATGTTCATAACCTAACATGATAATGCCCGTGTCTTCTCCCTGTGTGTATGGGCTGACCCGCTTGGTTTCCGCATACAAACGCTGAGGTTCACCGAATAAGAAACGCCAAGTATCCAGCCAATGAACTCCCATTTCATAAAACAAGAGCTTGGGCATATCTCTGAAAAATGGCTGCGGCAGCTCTTTTTCCGGAGCAAACCTCGGCGAATAAAAATCGGTATGCGTATAACGTATAACATTCATATTCCCAACGATATTCTCTGCCAGCAATTTTTTTATAATTTGAAAAGGTTCAAGCCAACGCCAATTTTCGGTCACCATTAGTCTGACTCCTGCTGCTTCAGCAATACTTACCATCTGCTCGGCTTCCTCCACAGAACGTGCAAAAGGTTTTTGGCACATAATATGTTTTCCGGCTGCGGCCGCCAGTCTAACCAGTTCCAGATGTGTCTCAGGAGGTGTAATAATGTCCACGACATCAATATCCGCTTCGCTTAGCATCTCCTCCAGGCTGGTATAACAATATTCAGTAGGGATATGGAATTGAGCTGCTTTTTCAAAAAGTAAGCCTTTATTTCGATCACAAAATCCTGTGATTTCTGCATCCGAGATAAACTGCCATGCTTTTATATGTTTTTCCGACCAATATCCCGTTCCAATAACGCCGATTTTCCACATGTTGCTTCACTCCATCCACGTTCTTCTCTGTTTTTATTTTGTTCCGATGATGACAACATCACTTTCAAAGCTGTGCATGTCTAGCACCGATTGATCCTTTTGGACGGACACGTCGGTTTGGGCAAAACGCTTCCCGGCTAAATCAATCGTTGTAAACTTGTAATCCTGCACGTTGATACTTAGTCGTACCTTCGTGTTAAATGGGACATACAAGATCATGGAATTCTCGTTCCCCGCAGCTCTGATTTCCTCTGTCTTGTTTAAAACAATATCTAGCGGCTTTACGCCAATCAGGTTATACATTTCAAATAAATATTTAATAAAGGAATAATCCCACGCACCTTCAAATCGCAATGCTGTTCTCCAATCATAGGGACTATCGAATCCTTCCCCTTCTACAATGCCGAATTTCTTTCCTTTTTTGTGCCAGCTCCAAATCCCATGCGCCCCGTAGGTGATGCCCGCTCCCCCGCCTGCAAGGAGGCTTTGCCATGCCGCTTTTCTGGCATCCAGTGCAGTGTATCTGCCATACATATTGCGGCTATAACTAATTTGTTCATAACATGGCTCTCCATTAATGACAGGCCGTATATCTGGCTTATGGTAGAAATGTTGAGCAATCTCGTGACCCACATGCTGAAACTCGGAATTATGTCCTGATTGATACATATAAAATCCAAGACCCTTGTGTTTCTCAAAGGCTGGAGGAATTTCTCTCAATCTCCCTTGAATATGCAGCGTAGTTAAGCTTGCAGGGCTTAATTGTTGTACAATTTCCAGTGCTTTTAAATAATAGGAATTGGCACGTTCGGTCGGAAAATCACTATCCCCGCTAATCAGAAAAATAGGATCAAATGGAGAAAAACGGTTTACGACGTATGTTACATAGGGTTCAACGCATTTAAACGGCATTTTATTACCCTTTTGGAACATTTCAGCCCATGTATCCGGCACATAGTTACACCACAACAAAACCAGTGCTGGAACAAATCCACGCTCTATAGCCATTTTCAACATGATTTCTGCCCGGTCAAAATAAGCTTCGTTTAATGTATGGTAGTCAAAATCCCCATTTTCCAGTAATGCAAACGGCTGTAGGTTCAGATCCGATTCACTTGCGTCCCATTGTCGGAGCATGTTGATTTGCAACACATTGAAACCTTGCATCTTCCGATAGTCAAGATAATCGCTCCACTCTTCTATCGTAGCGTTGGTAAATACACTCCAAACCGTATCTGCCAAATAAAAAAACGGTTTTTCCTCTTTTGTAAAACTTCTTTGATTTTCAGCCATGTTTAAACTCAAATGAATCACCGTTCCTCTCTTGCTGTATTCCCAAAATCACCTAAACAAAACTAAATAAATAACTAAATTTATATGATTATTTCGCAAAATAAACTAAATTAAAGCGCTTTACACTTGAATATTAACACTATAAATCATAAATGGTCAACAAATTTTTATTTTTAGTTATTTAGTTTAGTTTAGTTTATAAACTAAA
This sequence comes from Paenibacillus sp. FSL H8-0168, assembly GCF_038592955.1. Taxonomy (NCBI): domain Bacteria; kingdom Bacillati; phylum Bacillota; class Bacilli; order Caryophanales; family Paenibacillaceae; genus Paenibacillus; species Paenibacillus sp. FSL H8-0168. Next base: position 4,568,445 of record NZ_CP151948.1, read on the forward strand.
CTTTCTTGCAGAGTAATGATATAATTTATGTAGTTTAGTTCAATAGGGGGTTCCACATTGAAAATTGATGATATTGCAAGGCTTGCAGGTGTTTCGAAATCTGCTGTCTCTCTTGCTTTTAATAACAAACCCGGAGTGAGTGAAGAAACCAAGGAGCAAATTCTAAAAATAGCCCAAGAGCATGGATATAAACCACGCACCATGAAGACAAGCAAGGAAGTTATTAAAAATCATCATGTGATACGCTTTGTGGCCTGTAAAAATACAGACATCGTAACAGAACATTATGATTCACTTCCATTTTTCAATGAGTTAATTCATCATATTACCAATCAGGTGAGAGAACATGGAAACACCTTGATTTTTTCGTCTTTTGATAGCCATAGCCTCGAAGAAGAATTATCTGCTTTGGAAAAAGATCAGCCTTCTTCAGGCATACTTCTGCTCGGTACCAATTTAACTTCTGAGATTATTCATTCCATACAATCCATTCATTCCAATATTGTGATTCTGGATACTTGCTTTGAACACGTCGATGCCAGTTTCGTATCTATTAACAACTATCTTGGTGGGTATCAGGCAGGCCAATATTTAATTCAGTCAGGACACAGAAAGATAGGATACGTACAATCCAGTACGAGGATTCTTAACTTTACAAAACGAAAGGAAGGGTTTATTGCGGCTTTAGAGGAGCACAATCTTTCCATAGAAAATGGGCTTACATTTGATATGCATCCCATGCTTGTGATGTCACAGGACGTATTTAAAACAGCTATTCATGAACTGAATGAGCTACCTTCGGCCCTATTTTGTGAAAATGATTATATGGCGATCAGTGCCATTAAAACGTTTCAAGAAATGAACATTCGAGTGCCTGAGCAAATTTCCGTCATGGGATTTGATAATATACATGAAGCCAAGGTGATTAGCCCGGAACTCACAACCATTCATGTGAAAAAGGATATTTTGGCCCGAACTGCTGTAAACTTGCTTATGGAGAGGCTTAACAATCATCAGGGGCATCATACTCAGGTTCTTGTGAATACGGAGGTTATTCAAAGAAGATCTTGTGTAGCCTTGAAATGACCTATGATCATTGGTTTATTATTGCTTGCTCTCTCTATGATTTTAGAATAAAGCCGCCATGTTGGCGGCCTTTTCTATTTTCGGACTCCATATTGGACATTTTCAATTTATCGTCATTCGTTGAAATCTTCCTCTGTCAAATCCATATTTACGCTCGCAGCAGTTCGACTGCCGTCGGCCGCGGCAAAAATCAACTGGGAAGGCATGAAGTACGATGAATCCCCGGCAGCATATACACCAGGTATGGAGGTTCTCCCCGCTTCATCCGTCTTGATCCCACCCGACTCCGTTCTTTCACAGCCCAAACGTTCTCCAAACGGTGCACTTTGTACAAACTGGGGAGACACAAAGCCGCCGACCCTCGGGACTTGAGTGCCATCCGTAAAGCGCACATGCTCCAACTTTCCATTGTGACCGATGAACGCCGCAACAGGTTGCTCCATTACGATGATTCCTTTAGAATAGAGCCGTTCTTTTTGCTCGTCCGACAGGGATGCCTGACCATTCGTACAGACGATCAAATCCTTACTCCAGTTAAGGAGTAGTTTGGCTGTATGAAATATAGCTGCCGATTCAGAGACGAGAACAAGCGGTTTATCCCGCAACTCCCAGCCGTCGCAATAAGGGCAATTAAATAAACTTTTCCCGTATAACGGATAAAAACCTTCAATCTCGGGGAATATCTCCTTTACGCCCGTCGCCAATATCAATTTCCGCGCTTGAACGCGATGGCCTGACGAATCAAGTACCTCAAATCCAGATTCGTTTTTTGTAATCGAAACAACCTCGGTTTGCAGATGATGGACAGACGGATAACGCAACACTTCCTCATAAGCTACACGGCGGAACTCGGCCGGCGTTACGCCGTCTCTCGTAATAAAACCGTGCGACGCATGCGTAACCGCATTTCTGGGCCGATTATTATCAATCAAAGCCACACTTCTTCTGGCCCTGCCAAGCACGAGGGCTGCATTCAATCCGGCGGGCCCTCCGCCAATAATAGCGCAATCGTACAGCATAACACCCAACTCCTTTTAAAAGATATTAAAGATTCTTTATATCTATGATAAAACAAAAAAAACTCTATACATAACTGGCAACCACCCTCTTTCTATATAAAGTCGCTTACTTTGAAACTTGCGTTTGCTTTTGCGCCAAATCGGACAATTTCGTATTTTTAAGATGTCGTTCCATTTTCTCCTCTGCTTCCCTCATTACAACTTGAATCAGGCACTCGGAGCCGTGGACAAAATCACATTCAAACAAAGAATTGGTTCCTTCAATGGCATGGATAATATCCAAAAAGGTAATGTCCTCTTTATGACGAGATAGTCGATAGCCTCCATTGGCTCCAGAAACCGATTCGATCATCCCAGCCTTCACAAGCCTTGTCAAAATTTTCGAAAGATAAGTTGGTGAAACATTTTGGGATTCGGCTAGTTGCTGAACACCTACCGGCTTCACCGACGAATCCGTAACGAGCATGAGCATAGTGTGCAGAGCATAATTCGTTGCTTTTGTAAATTTCATAACTACACCTCAATCAAAGACTTATTGTATCCACTATATCCCCGAATCTGCTAGTGTGTCAAGGTCATCTAGCATTCAGGCTGCTGTTAATCCTTCTTTTGGTTACGCTCTAACCGTTGTATACTGTTCATCAGAACAGCTAAGAAAGGGGGCTCGTTGTGCGTATTTTTGATATTCTTCGTATATTGGTTGCAGAACAGATGGTCAAAGGAGAACACTTGGCAAATGCATTGAAGGTATCTTCTCGAACGATACGAACGGATTTAAAGGAATTGGGTGCTCTGTTGTCAAAGCATGGAGCAGCAGTTAAGCCCCTTAAAGGAACAGGATACAAGTTAGAGGTTCGGGACGAACAAGCATTTCATCATCTACTGAAGCAATTAAAGGATTATGATCATCATGTGCCCTATCCATTAGCGAGTTCTTCTGAAGCTAGAAACCGTTTTTTAATGAAAAAGCTATTGCTTACCAATGCATATGTCAAACTTGATGATTTAGCCGAGATCCTGTATGTTAGTCGATCTACTTTACAGAATGACCTCAAAGAACTGCGCAAGTTACTGGCAACTTACGGACTATCTCTGGAGAATAGACCCTATCATGGTATTCGAGTCAAAGGTAATGAGGCCAAGCTGCGTTATTGCATTTCCGACTATATATTTAACAGGTTAGATGAAATAGGCGAGCAGCAGGTGTCCCCCCCTCTTCTGATCTCTAACGAAGAGATGGAATTCATAAGAGAAGTGATTCTGGATCGTATTGAGATCCATGATATTCAGTTGTCGGACATTGCCCTGAACAATCTGGTCATTCATATCGCTATAGCATGTAAGCGTATTCGCGAAGAAAGGTATGTGTCGTATTATCCGCAAGAGATGAAAAAAATTGAAGCGCAGAAAGAGTTTAGGGTGGCGACTGAGATCGTATCCGCCTTGGAACAAATCATGAAGCACTCCTTTCCACTTGTTGAAGTTGCGTACATTGCTGTTCACCTGTTGGGTGTAAGGACCGTCGTTAGTGCCCGTATGGATGAGGTGGAGATTAAAAAGATCATTGATAAAGATATCTACGAACTGACTATCGAAATACTAGACCAAATTGATCAGCAGTTGAAGATGAACATTCATAACGATCAAGAATTGCTAATTGCATTTTGCCTTCACCTCAAACCGGTGATCAACCGTTATCAATACGGAATGAATTTGCGTAATCCTATGCTGGATGAAATCAAAGCCAATTACCCGCTTGCCTTTGAAGCAGGTATCATTGCTGCGGAAGTCATCAAGCAGCGGCTTCATATACACATCGAGGAAAATGAAATTGGGTATTTAGCCATTCATATCGGAGTCGCGATGGAAAGAAAGAAAATGGAGGACGCGCCCAAAAGATGTATGATCGTATGTGCTTCTGGACTCGGCAGCGCTAAGCTGCTGTATTATAAGCTTCAATCGGTCTTCGGTTCCAGGTTGGATATCGTAGGAACCACTGAATTTTATAAGCTGAAACAAATGTCGTTGGATACATTGGACTTTGTCATTAGCACGATCCCCATTTCAGAACCACTTTCTATCCCCATGATCCATGTGAATACATTTTTAGGCGGTTCCGATATTACTAAAATTGAGCAAGCCATTTCTGAGGCCAGACTTCCTGCTGTGCAGTATGTACGAAAAAAATTGGTCTTTCTTCAGCAGAAGTTTGAGAACAAGCTCCAAGTGCTTGAATTTATAGCCGAAAAAATACACGAAGCAGATCTTGTAAAAGGCCCCCTGCTGCAATCTGTAATAGAGCGTGAAGCCGTTTCCCCCACTTCATTTGGCAACTTGGTCGCGATCCCGCATCCGATGGAACCTTTCGCAGATTCTACGTTTTGGGCCATCTGCACATTACAAAAAGCTATCGACTGGGATGGCAAGCCGGTACAGTTTATTTGTATGCTCTGTATACAGCGCACCAAATCAGAAGATTTACAGACTATGTATCATATTTTGCTTGAAATTTTAAATAATGAACAGCTCGTCCAGCAGCTTATTCGCTGCAAATCATATACAGAATTCATAGAAGTGTTGCATAAAAATTGTTGAACACAAGGAGTATGTGAACAAAGGAGAAATCTAAAGCCTACAGGGCTGGGGTTTCTCTCTTTTTATATTTAATGATAAGACTTCAACTAGAAAGAACGATTTATTTCCGTTAAGAAGAGGAAATAATGTGCGTTATGTTGAAAGCGATTCCAAATTATAATAGCCATACGACGAGGATGATTGAAAGGAGAGAGGATCACGTGAATAATGATGAATCTACAGAGCACGACGTGAACATGGAGGACATGGATGACACAGAGATTGTATTCCAAATTATATTATACGCAGGGAATGCACGCAGCTCGGCCATGGAGGCGATTGAGCTTGCAAAGGCGGGGAAATTTCGGGAAGCCAAAGATGAATTAGCCACAGCAAAAAAAGAACTGGTGTCCTCCCACAAAATTCAAACCAGAATTATCCGCAATGAAGCAGCGGGTGAAAAAACAGAGATGTCCGTCATGATGGTACATGCTCAAGATCATCTGATGAATGCCATCACCATTCGCGATATGGCCTCAGAGTTTGTAGACCTGTATGAACGCATTGATCAATTCGTACCGAAATCGTAGAGGGAGGGACGCTATCCCATGGCATTCAAAGACAAACTGGTCGATGGCCTCACATCAGTAGCAAATGCAATCAATAATTTTAAATATATTATAGCGATCAAATCAGCTTTTATCACATTGATGCCTGTTATTATTGTCGGTGCCTTTGCTGTATTGATTTCTAATATGGTCATGGACCCGGTCAATGGTCTTGCGCATTTTAAGCCGTTCTCATTCCTGGCTGAGTACAAACCGATTTTCTCGGGCATTAACTATGCCAGCTTGAATATCCTTACCATTCTGGCTATTTTCATGATTGGTCTGGAGCTAGGAAAAATTAACGGTGAGAAAAATCTCTTCCCCGGTTTGCTTGCTTTAATCTGTTTTATCTCTGTGACACCAACCACGATAGAGTTGATGGTTAACGGTGACATGCAAAAAGTAACAGACGTCTTAGCCCGTCAATTTACGGATACCAAGAGCTTGTTTTTAGGTATTTTCATAAGCATCCTATCCGTTGAGCTGTACAGTAAGCTGGGCAAGTCCGATAAGCTAAAAATCAAAATGCCTGAAAGTGTTCCCAGCAATGTGGCCGTTTCTTTTTCTGCATTGATACCAACCATCATAACGGTGACAGTCTTCTCAATGCTCGGATTTTTCTTTCATAAGTTTACAGGTCTCTACCTGTACGATGCCGTCTATAATGTGGTGCAAAAACCTCTGGAGACCGTAGTACAGGGACTGCCAGGTATACTGGTGCTGATGCTGGTTGCGCAAATCTTCTGGGTGATCGGTATTCACGGGAACCAAATGGTAAAGCCCATTCGTGAACCCCTGCTACTTGGCGCGATTACCGTCAACATGACTGCTTATGAGCAAGGACTGCCCATTCCGAACATTATTACGATGCCTTTCTGGGACGTATACATGAGTATCGGTGGTTCAGGAATTACGCTGGCCCTCTTGATTTGTATTATGATCGCTTCCAAGCGTGAAGATATGAAGGAAATAACAAAGCTTTCATTGGGTCCGGGTCTGTTTAATATTAATGAGCCTGTCATTTTTGGACTTCCGATTATGTTGAATCCATTGATGGCTATCCCTTTCATTATTACTCCGCTCATCACAGGAACGATTGGTTACTTCTCGACGTTGCTTGGATTTGCAGGTAAAGCCGTCGTCATGGTTCCATGGACTACTCCGCCTATTATTAATGCCTACCTGTCTACAGGTGGAAGCATTGGCGCCGTCGTAACTCAGATCATTTGTATTGTGGTAGCCATTATCATTTATTTCCCGTTCGTCAAAATTGCCAACAAGCGAACGGCTGAATAATGCGTTACTATAGAAATACATCAATAATTGAAAACGCATTCTTTATACAATGAAAAGGAGAAACATGTCATGGCTAAACATACGATACAAATTCCGTCGAATTTCATCATGGGTGCAGCGGCTTCCGCTTGGCAGACAGAGGGATGGAGCGGTAAAAAAGAAGGTCAGGACTCATACCTAGACCAATGGTACAAAAATGACCGCTATGTCTGGCACAATGGATATGGACCCGCGGTTGCAACCGACTTTTATAATCGTTATGCCGAGGATATTGCGCTGATGAAGCAGATTGGACTAACCCATTATCGTACTTCTATTAATTGGTCCCGCTTCTTAACGGATTATGAGAATGTAGTGGTGGATGAAGCGTATGCGGATTATATGGGCCGGGTCATTGATGAGCTGATTGCAAGCGGAGTCGAGCCGATGATTTGTCTGGAACACTATGAGGTACCCGCTTATTTGCTGGACAAATATGAGGGCTGGTCCTCCAAGCATGTAGTGGAACTGTTTGTAAAATATGCGGAAAAAGTGTTTGAACGGTATGGCGATCGGGTCAAGCACTGGTTTACGTTTAATGAGCCCATTGTTGTACAAACGCGTGTCTATCTAGATGCCCTCCGCTATCCCTATGAACAAAATACGCGGAAGTGGATGCAATGGAACTATAATAAAACGCTGGCTACCGCGAAGTGTGTACAGCTTTTCAAAGCAAAAAACTATAGTCAGCACGGGGCTAAAATAGGCGTTATTCTGAATCCCGAAGTCACGTATGCCCGATCAAGCGCCCCTCATGACCAATACGCGGCGCATGTGTATGATTTATTTTACAATCGAGTATTTCTGGACCCGCTTATTAAAGGCGAATACCCACAAGAATTATTCGATCTCATGGGCAAGCATGATATTACATTTGAAGCTACAACGGAAGAGCTGACCGTGATTAAGAAAAATACCGTTGACTACGTCGGAATCAATCTCTATTATCCCCACCGGGTCAAAGCGCAGAGTAAAGCGTGGAATGAAAACACCCCCTTTCACCCCTCTTACTACTATGAGCATTTTGATCTTCCGGGTAAAAGAATGAACAAGTCACGGGGCTGGGAGATTTATCCGAAAATCATTTACGATATGGGAATGCGTATCAAGAACGAATATCACAATATCGAGTGGTTTGTCGCGGAAAATGGTATGGGCATTGAGAATGAAGTTGCTTTCAAAAATGAGGAACACATTATTCAGGACGACTATCGTATTGACTTTATAACTGAGCATTTATACTACACATTACAAGCTGTAGAAGCGGGCTCCAACTGTACAGGTTATATGCTGTGGGCCTTTACAGACAACGTTTCTCCCATGAATGCTTTTAAAAATCGCTACGGACTGGTGGAAATTAACCTAGACAATGATCGAAGTCGGCATTTGAAGAAATCCGGCTACTGGTATCAAGCTGCTATCAAGGAACGCTCGTTTGTTGCTGATCTGGATGAAGAGTATAAGTAGTTAAAAATGAATTTCTGGAGGCGCTCAACGATGAAAAAAATTATTCTGGCATGTGCTGCGGGTATGTCCACATCTATTTTGGTTTCTAAAATGAAAAAAGAAGCAGCAGCAAGATCCATAGAGCTGAACATCGAAGCCATCCCCGAAAGCACCATTAAGGAAGAGCTGGAAGGCATTACAGATTCTGTGATTGCTATTTTGCTCGGACCTCAAGTACGCATGCGTAAAAAGGCAGTAACCGAAATTGCTGCTCCCTATAGCATTCCTGTAGATGTCATTGACACGTTGGCTTATGGTAGAGGAAACGGTGCAGCTGTCCTAGATCAAGCCTTGAAGCTGGCTGGCGAGAACATCTAATTGCTATTCAAATGAAAAAGAGGCTGAGTATTTCCTCAGTCTCTTTCTTGATATCCGCGCGCTTTTGATCACATACCTTCTTTGCCTGAGCCCATACTACTCACATACGTTTCCTGTAAACCAGCAGAAATGCCGTATAGCGGTTCCCAACGAAGCCAATGTCTGGCGACTGCGTTACTAAGACAGCTATGGTGAATATCTCCAGCTCGCGCCGGTGAATATACAGGGCGGACAGACGAACCGTGCAGCTTTAGTAAATCGTAGGCCAGTCGATTGATAGACGTCGTTCGTCCCGTACTTACATGTACTGTGCGTTGATCCGCTGCATGAATAGCCGCCATATTCGCTCGAACGACATCCTTGACGTACACAAAGTCGCGGGTTTGTGTCCCATCGCCGTGAATGAGCAAGGGGCTTCCTTTTTTCAGCCGCTCCATAAAGAGAGCGACTACACCACCCTCTCCCTTCGCAGCCTGACCGGGACCATACACATTTCCATAACGCAAAATCGTGTAGTTCATACCGTACAGCCGATAAAAAAGTCGAATATACGATTCTGCGGTCAGCTTGGACAGTCCGTAGCCTGAAATCGGCTCCACGGGATCGTCTTCCTGTATACATTGCTTTTGTAGCTCTCCATATACACCGGACGTGGACGCAAATATAAATTTTGACACACCAGCTTCATGACAAGCCTGCAACATATGAATCGTCCCCAGTACATTCACATCCGCGTCCTCATCGGGTTGATGAATGGATTGCTGCACATCCGCCTGTGCGGCCAAGTGAAACACAATATCCGGGCTTTCCCGAATCAGCAGCGTCCTAGCTTCAGAGCTGCGAATATCCGCAATATGCATGACTGCGCGCGGGTCCACATTTGCGATATTCCCGGTCGTCAGATTATCCAGCACATGCACTCTGATGCCCGAATCAGCAAGCGCATGTACCAGCTGAGAACCAATAAATCCGGCTCCCCCGGTGACCAAAGCCTTCACTAGCTCACCCTCCTTTTGAACCGAAGCATATGACTTCCCTTCGCATCATGTTATGCGACTCCCTATAGCTTGGCGCAGGCACAAGCACAGTCCGAAGACAATCTATAATGTGTCTCTGGAATCTCACCACCTCAGACATGCAGCCTGACATTTTCCAGCATATAACGCCACATCTCATCCTGACCGTTCCATATATCCTCAGGCGGTAGCTCCACTGAAACCAGCCGCTCCAATCCCCAATCCAGCTCCGTCACACCATCAGTCCCTGTATAATCCACGTATAATAAGCGAAAATCGTGTGTAATCCTCTGCAATAACACATCATGTAGTTCCACCGCTTGCTCCCGACTGCCCCCGAGACGAACCAGTAGCAGACGGGACGCAAGCGTGAATTGATCTAGTAGACGTGCGATGCGGCGATCAAGCGTCGTTTTGAATGCGGGGTAGGAAGTCAGCTGCTCCGATGTATTCTCGCTAACCGGAAAATGGTGTGCCGCTGTAATCCCATAGTTTGCATCCTCGACCATGAAGTTATGCTCGCCGTAATCGTGCCCCGTGACACGCAGACTGTCAACATCCATAAAACCGGCAAAACGGGCGTCCAGCAAGCGACTGATCTGTGACAAGTTACCGGAAATCATCCAGTCCAGCGGACCCGCATAGGGACGCAGTCCGTTTTTATCCAGCTGAATGGAAGGCAAGCAATGTCCACCCAGACTGAATACAGCATCATAATCCCCCTGCAACCGCTCAAGCACGACGCCCTCCCCTTTCCGAAGACAAGGTCATCCCTTTAAAAAGGGTACGCCAATGCGGATCACTCTTGTAATTCCATACATCGGCAAAAGGCATTTCCACCGCGCATACATGCGGAAGCTGCCAATCCACCTCCGTCAACTCCGTTACACCGGAACAATTCACCACCAACAAACGAAATTCATTCGCTACCATGCCTGACAAAATACGTTCCAGTTCCTCTACTTCTTCATAGGTTCCCAGCATACGGACGAATAAGCTGCGCTTCGCCATCTGTGTTTTTGCAAAAAAACGTTCGATACGACGGTCTATCTTTTCCCTGAACTCGGGATAGGTCACCAGATCTGAGGACGTATTGCGTTCCTGTGGAAAATCATGCACCGAGATCACATTATAAGCGATATCTCTGACCATATAATTCAGTTGGCTCGTACCAACGACACTTAAATTGGGCAAATCCATAAATCCGGCAAACCGATTTTCTAGCAAGCGGTTCACATCGGACAGCGTGTCAGACATCATCCAATCCAGTACCCCGGCAAACGGCCGCAAACGGTTCTTTTCCAATTGAATGGCAGGTGTACAGTTTTGTCCCAGACTGAAGACCGCTTCATATTCCCCTGCCAGCTGTGCGAGTCTCATAGCCGTGCCTCCTTTTTTAATACGCCCCTTCCCTCAGCGACCCTTCTTCTGTAGTCGAAAAGGGACTTCAGGCCGTAGTATGTTCCACTCTACATTACATGCACAGCACGGCGAAAAGGGTTGGACACCAATGCGCTTTTTGTCAAAGAGGCGTACAACTATCCAGTCCAATCCCGGTTATTTTTCATATCTTATTAAGGCTGGTAACCTAACGGAATTCAAGGAGGCATCATCATATGTCCGTGTTTCTTTTAACCGTCGATCACCATCTCGCTTACCACAGCGCCCATATAGAAAGCTGCCATGTGACCTTTTTCAATCGTGAAAAGAGAGCCGTCGATGTGTTGCTGGAAATGGGAAATGACAGTGGCGTTTTCCGACGGCAGCTCCTTCGATTGAGCCCTTCTCCCGAAGCTGGCTCCGTGCTAGAACTCAAGGATATGGAGACCGCCCAAAATCCTTTTTACCTGCGAGTGGTGACGAGTATTTACAATCCGGAAACGCTGTTTATCCTGGCTGAATTTTTGGAAAACGGGAACATTGTCGCTAAACGTACAGCCAGTCATTTTACCGTGACGCCCTAATGAACGGGCAGAGGAGGAAGAAGGTATGTTGAAATATTCAGTTCAAAATAAAGCTGAGCCAGGCACATATGCACTGCCTTTTCAGGTCACCGAGCAGGAGAGTGTGCTCTCTACATTAATCATTCCTGCAAGTAAATCTGAAGGACGTATTGTCATTGAAGTCTCTTTGGCATGGGAAAATCCGCTGCTCAACTGGGATATCGGGGAGCTAGACATTCGATTGCGTCGCAATGATGAGCGGGGACCTATGCTGGATTGGTTGCAGGATTCCTGTTATCAGGAGGGATTTGCTGAGTTAAGCTATGAGGAAACGGGAAAACAGGCAGAGCCTTATGTATACTGCTTGACCGTACAATCAGCTGACCGTCGTGCTGTTGTTACGGGACCGCTCATAATTCGAGGCTCCGTTTATGAAGATTAACGAAAACCTGGATGGACAATGAGCTGAAATAAACTAAAGGCAGGTGGGACTTTTAAGCCCGACCTGCCTTTTTATATGGTCTGTGCTCTCATGGTGCGGGTTGTTTCAGTCGTTCCAAAATGTCAACGTCCGGCAGCTTATAATCTTCCGGCAACGAGGTGTTAATTCGGTTCCATATTGCGTAATCGACCTTCAGATCCGGGTGCGACTGCTGGATTTCAAAAATACGGTTGTACAAGTCTCCAACAACAGGAAAAGTCATGCTCTGCCTCCTAACTGTTGAATCAACGTACTCAACGTACTTGATTCAGCGCTTGCCCATAAATATTCACGAGCCGTTCAATCATAACATCCAGAGACCAATGCGCGGTCCCCCATGCTTTGGCACGTTTTCCCATAGCTATCCGCACTTCATCCTGAGCCAGTAAATGCTGCAAATGAGCTGCCAGTGCCTCCACATCGCCAACCGGGGAGACCAGTCCGGTGTGTTCATGCTTCACCATTTCCGGCAGTCCGCCCGCATCCGATACCACTGCCGGAAGCCCCATAATCTGCGCCTCCATGACCGAAAACGGCTGATTGTCCTGTATGCTCGGATGGACAAAAAGGTCCGCCAGTTGTAAAAGAGCAGGTACATCTTCACGATGCCCCAGAAAAACCACGTCTTCCTCCAGCCCTAGCTCCTTCGCCTGTGTTTGAAGCTCTTCCCTTTTATCTCCCTCCCCGACAATCCAGCAAACCCAATCCGTACGACTTGCTTTCAGTAGGCCAAGAGCGCTTATTAAATAATGCAGCCCTTTGATATAGACCAGCCGTGAAGGACAAATTATAACTTTTTTCCCCTCAGGTCGTACTACGTCCGTTCCCCGGGCGTGGACTTCCCAGAAGTGCTCGGTATCCAATCCGTATTGAAAAGTGACAATCTGCTGCTCAGGCACTTCGAACTCACGCACGAGCGTCTGTTTCATCCATTCTGTAGACGTAATGGTAATATCCGCGGATAGAGCGCCATAGTGCTCCAGCGCCCAATAATATTTCCACATCAGCGTCTCACGGTAACCCTCCTCATGATCCCGCTCCAGAGCCATCATGACTTCACGAGCCAGCGAGCCATGAATATTCGCTACCAACGCACTGTCCTTACGTTTGACCCGACTTAGAGCACGCGTCGCAATAACATCTTGCGTGTGAATAACATCATACTGCTCAACCCCGAAATACGCCGCTGCCAGCTCCATACAGTATCGATCCTTTTCCACCGTCTGCACCCATGAATCCAGATGTAATACAGGGACAGCCGATTCATTCAGCTTCGTATGCAGTAGGGGCAGCAGTTGATCCTTCAGTAGCTCCCTATCTTCAAAAACAATATGGTATTTAGGTGTATCCGGTCCGTTCCCCATCAAATCTACCGTGTGACCCAGTAGCTCCAGTCTCCGTTTAATTTGCAGCATAAAGGGCCATACGCCACCCAAATGAGGAATCGGCCAGTACGTAGCCAACAAAATTTTCAAAACAGCCTCACCTCCTCTGTCTCGTACGCTGAGCTACATTCCGTTACTTCCGTAAATTTGCTGGAAACCCGATAACGCATCTGTCCAGACCGCAAAAAATCCATTATTCGGCACGATCGTTACATCAATAAAATTACCGATCGTAACGACTGGAACCGGACTAATCCCGTTAGGATTAAAGGAGCTGTCTGTTATTCTGAGGTTCGTAAATGTATTCCCTCCGTTCGCTGATTCGGCCACAAATACGTCTAATAAAGAGGTCGTTATTTGATTGGTATAATATACGATCTTAATCACGCCGGTCACAGGCGAAACATCAATAGCCGGGAAAAAATGCTGTGCCCCGGCACTGGCTCCTGTCACCGATTGCGGTGCAGTCCAGCTTAATCCACCATCCACCGACCGGGCGAGTAGTACATCCGCATACCCTGCCCGATTATCCTGCCAGACCGCATAAAGTGTTCCCTGATTCGGGCTAGTAGAGCGATCCACCGCAATGTTGGCCATCGGCAGCACATTGAAGCCAAAACCGGCCACGGGCAACGGACTTGGAACCGGGACAACAGAAGACACAGGCAGCGAAGAACTGAATGCTGTCCCCCCATTGAAGGATACAATGACCTGATATTGGTTAACCGGATTCGTCACAATGTACCCGACATAAATCACCCCTGTAATGCTCACGGTGATTTCCCCACGCGTAATCTGATTGGAGCCAGGGGTGAGCACCACGGGTGTATCCCACGTGATCCCTCCATCCTGTGAGCGCTGGAAAAACATGACGGACCCGCCGAAAAAGTCAGGATTGTATTGATGCGTATAACACAAATAGATGTTTCCGGTATAGGAGCTGACCTGAGAAGTATCAAATTTCACGCTGACCTCAACATTATTGACAAATGTCCCATACCCCCGCTGGGCAATCACGGGCGGATCAAATGTATTACCGTTGTCTCTAGATACATAGGTAGCGATAGTACCGCTCAAGCCGTCTGCGGTAAATACGTGACAGGCTATGACAAACAAGTTGGGAAAACCGTAGCTGACGCTATGGGATTCCGCCCCTACATAGCCGGCTGGTAGCGGTAAAATCTGCTGTGTAAAGGAGACACCGCCGTTACCTGAACGGTATACCGCCGTCAACGGCGGCCCTGTCGTAAAATCGATAGCCGCAGACACAATGGTACCGTCGAGCAGGTTGAAAGCTACACTCGGTTCCTGCGCCAGCCTTCCGTTAGGCGTAAGCTGTACGTTCGGCATCAGTCCCCACCTCCCGGTACACCAGCAAAAATTGTCAAACTGCCTGTGCGCGTATCCGTCCAGACGGAAATGTAGCTATTCGGCGGTACAATGGCGACATCAATATAGTCGCCGATCAGCTCTGATTCGCCTCCACCGACATTCGGATTAAAGGAGGTCGTCGTGAGACGGCTGTTCGTAAAGGTGTTGCCTCCATCTGACGATTGGGCGGCGAACACATCCAGATTAAAGCCGTCCAAGCGATTGGTATAGTACACGACAACGACCAGTCCCGTCTTAGGCGACACCGAAATCGCAGGAAAGAAATTTTGCGAGCCAGGCGGGCTGTCTGTCACAATGATCGGAGCACTCCAAGTACCGCCAAAATCGCTTGATTTGGACAACAAAATATTGCTGTATCCCTGACCAAAGTCCTGCCAAACGGCATATAACGTATTTGTTGTGGACGGCACAGCCGAGCAGTCAGCAGCCAAGCTGGGAATATTCAGTATCCTAAAGCTGTAACCGGGGACGGGCAAAGGATTGGGCACCAGCGTTATGTTGGATACGAGAATATCCCCGCTAAAGGTAGCGCCTCCATCGAAGGATCGCCGGATAAAATAAGCCGGTGTTTGCGGACCCGTACGAATCCAACTGACATAGACACTTCCATATTTGTCGACCGCAGGCTCAGGTCGTTCTGTGGAAGATTGGATATTCGAAAGCAATAACGGTCGATCCCAAGTTAGTCCTCCATCGGTGGAACGCTGGTAGAACGCCGCAGATTGAGCATTAAAATCTACATTATATTGGCGGTTATACGTGACATAGACGTGCCCGAGATAGGGACTTGCCCCCGCATTATCCGTCGTAATATTAGTCCAGTCATTATTAATGTAATCTCCAAAACCCGGATTAATGACCACCGGGGGGGAAAAGGTGGCCCCATCGTCCGTAGAGCGATAGATCACGACAGCCCCGTTCTCATTTCCCGGAAACACATGTGCGGATATGATAAAAATATTCGGGAACAGATAGGCTACCATTCCTGCCTCGGCTCCTGTATATCCCGGTGGAATTGGCAGTAAAGAATCAGTCCAGTTCGCCCCAGCGTCCAAGGAACGATACAGTCCAATGAGCGGGGGCCCGCTACTAAAGTCAACAGCGACAGCCACAACAATATTCGGATTCAACAAATTAACGGCGACACTGGGCTCAAATTTGGGCAACCCGCTGGGTGTAACCTGAAAATTAAAGGGCATTGCGAGCATTCCCTTCATTATATAAATGGACATGCCTGAAGTGTTTCTATTAAAATGTACTTTTTTCAGCACAGCCTACAGACAACCATACAAGCTTTCTTTTCGATAGATTCATAGTATAGAAGCATCCCTTCAGGGATTTTTCCAATATTCTGTTTTTTGAGAGGATGATTCGATTGGCTTTTACAACCGGATATATGACCAACACTAGAGATTTTGGTACTGCCTGCTCCAATGTCGTTGTAAATTTGGTCAACGAGGATACAGTGAACGCGGCAACCGTAACGGTACAAATTTTTTTCTCACTCGTACCGGATACCAAGATCCCCTTGTACGTGACATCGATTAACGTACCTGCAAACTCCATTGCCCGACGTACCTTCTTTGTACAAGGGGTACTTGCCTATGAGGTTCAATACAACGTAGTCTCCGCTGCACCTTCCAATGTTGTGCTCTCCAACTTTGGACTAGATCAGTTTGGTAATGTTGTACAGGAGCATCGTGTTCTTCAGTCGGAGCTGACCACAATTCCGGCGCTGTCTCCTGTCAGCTAAAAACAGCCCTGCTCCAGGGCCTGATGCAATCTGTGCGTGTAATACACGTAATTCCATTCCGGCGGTACTGACTGCACTCCTCGACCGCTGCCGATGTTTGAATGATCATCTGTATAGTAGGAAAAGGCATGTGTATCCTGTAATGGGCGCAACAAATCCGTCAGATACAGCAAATCCGTCACAGCAATATATGGTTTGACACCGAAGCATACTACAAAGCGGGTCGTTGTTTCACCAATAGCCTGAACCAGTGCTTCTTGGACAGAATAATGCGGCCTCGGCGTTACGATTAACCGAGGATCGAGCATCATCGGCAGGAAAGCGCTGGCTCCCTGTTCTGGCGTTACATCCAGCAACCGTACCACACAATTGCTGTAGTGCTGCTCCAGCAGATTATCCAGCAATGATTCAGCTTGAGCCATATCCGTGACAGGCATTAAAATCGTCATTTCAAGTGGGATGCCCCGACGTGCTCTCGCCTCATGCTTGGCGATTTGGAATGCGTGCCGCCAGCGTCGGTGCTCCTTCTGGCTGTGCAAGCCGGCCGATACACTAAAAGCAGAATTCACCCGGTAATCCATCAGGATTTCCGGGATGAATTTCATGCTGCACGTCTCGGTCAGCCGCAGCCAATAATCATAATCCTCCACAGGTTGTAGCCGATAACTCCCAATCTGACGGGCATATTGGCTTTTGTACATAAATGAAACCCCAACGATGCTGGCGTTCAGCAATTCGTGATCCGGCTGACTTTGGTACCGGATCAACGCTTGTTGATGCTGCTCGTCGTACAACGGGTTACCCGCAGCGTCAATCTGGCGGAAAGTGGAGAACACAAGCCCGAGCGAATCTGGCCCCTGCTCCAGCTCCCACCGTAATCGTTCGATAAAGGATGAATTATAAACATTGTCGCTGGATACCCAGGTCACATACTTGATCGCCGGATCTTTAAACAACTCGTCGAATCCCCGGTTAAGGGCATGGGATACTCCTTTGTTCTGAGGGAGTGTAACCAACTGAACGCGCGGGTCCCCCATTGCTGCGTTGAGCGCCGGCCCTACCATTTCCGGCGCTCCGTCAATAACAATGATGAAGCGAAATGCCCTATAGCTCTGGGCTAGTACGGATGAGATCGCAGCTTGCAGATAGCCGATATCCTGTTTGTACAGTGGCATAACAATCCCCGTATCTACCATATCAATCCCCCCTGACAGACTTTCGGCTTCATGAGGATAAACCGCTCAACACCTGACTGAAGCGATCTCGATAACGTGCTTGGGTTATGTTGTACTCCCGCTCCACAGCGGGCCAATGTTTTTTGGTTCCCATTTCATCATGCCAGCGGTAGTTAACCAAGGACTCGTTCAGAAAAGGAAATGGATATCCCGCCAGCATCACTCGGTACCACATATCCAGATCATGTGTGTACGGCAGCAGTTCATCAAACAAACCAATATGTGCAAACAGCTCCCTTTTAAACATAACCGTGCATCCATTGACCGGATTTCCTTGCTGAAAAAAACGGTAAAACTCCGTCATAGACGGAAACACGGCAGCTGCCTGGTAGCTTGTGACTTGGCTGTATTGATTAATGAAATTGAAATTGGTATGGGAGATGTACGCACCGTTTTCCACCATAAAAGAAACCTGATTATTAATTTTGTCCCTATGATAGGTATCGTCGGAGCTGAGCCACGCAATATACTCCCCGCTGGCATGTCGGATACCATGATTCAGGGCGCTGGCTGTTCCACCATTGGATTTCCCTAAATAATGTATATATGGACGATAGGGCTGAAGCATATCAACATGTTCCGTGGACCCGTCATCGACGACAATAATCTCGAGGGGCCCATAAGTTTGCTCTAGTGCACTTTGCAAAGCCTGATCCACATATGCACAGTTATAAAAGGGAATGACGATCGTTACTTTCGGTCTCATATCGTTCCTTCCTTTCCAGCTCGGCGGTATTGAATCATATCCTCCAGAGATTGCGCCAGCTGTATGGTCGGCTTCCAGCCCATGTCCTCCAGCTCTTTCGCACGGTATGCCTCGGTGGATGCTGACTCTGACACATCCCCCCATTGTATGGGAATAGATGTTTTGGCCAGCCCAACCATACGTTCTACGATATTGCCCAGTTCCACAATGCGGCCTGTGCAGACCGAGTAAACTCGGCCTGGCACACCCTGTTCCAATAGCACCCCGTATGCGCGAACAGCATCACGAACGTCGAGGAAATCACGTTGCGCATGTCGGGAAGATACCCGGAACGGGGCAATTTCAGTTACGGACTGCCCCTCCAGACGTTCCGTCTGAACGATATACCCCGCGAGTAATGCACAAAATCCGGTAGATGGACCCGGACCGATCAAGTTGCAAGGCTCTGCCAGCATGACGGATTGTTCGAACAGCGCGCCCCACGAGAGCGCGACTGCCTCTTGAAGGCTTTTGCTAAGGCTGTATGGATGCGTTGGATGATACGGTGCTTGCAAAGCCGTCTTTAGCCGAGAACCCGCCACAACAATTCTGGCTTTGGGGAAAGGTCGCAGTACATCGAGCAGATACAGAGTGGACAGTACATTGGATTCCATGTATAGCAGGGGGTTTTGCCAAGATTCAGGGACGGAATTTTTACCACCTAGGTGAAGCACGTAATCTGGAGCAATCTGTCTAATGACTTCGCCTAGACGTTTCTTGTCGAGCAAGTCACACACATAAGGCGTAATACAGCTACGGGTCTCCGCCTCTGGGCTGTTATTTTCATCATCGTGAGCCAGTAAGATCAGTTCTGGGACGGAATCGGCAGTGCGAGTCAGCGCCGCTACCTCCCAACCGAGCTTTGCAAAATGGCGGCAGGCATGCATCCCGGTATAGCCCGCCGCTCCGGTAATGACTATGACAGGCCGACGTTGTTCCGCTGTGCTTCCGTCCATTCCAGCAGCTCCTTCAGCATGATGCTGTAGTGAGGAACATCGTAGAGCAGATCGGCCCGGGTAGAACGAAGCGTCCGGTCCTGCACCGGCTCATCTTTCGGCACGATCCGAATATCCTCCCTTTTCCAGATGTCTTTGAACAGCAGCAGCAAATCATGCTTGCTGATCGGTTCAGGGTGAACCAGATGAATGAGTCCGTCCAGCGGCTCATTCATCTGCACCTGTATCGCCTTCGCTAATTCCAACGTCGTAACCCCGTTCCAAAAGACTCGGCGATACCCGTTAACGTCTCCGCTCTGCTGCAAGAACCAGTGCAGCAGACCAATGCCTCCCGGCCGAATTTCCGGCCCGATAATGGAGGTACGGATAGTCAGATGCCCTGCGGCCTTTACTTCTCCGAGTATTTTCGTCAAAGCATAGGCACTTGTCCCATCGGGTTGATCCGTCTCCTTATATAAACCAGGTACCCGATTTCCTTCGAATACGCAATCCGTGCTGATATGAATCAATCGGGCACCAATACTGTCCGCTATCCGCCGGAGAAGATGTGGCAGCAAGCCATTGATTTGGTATGCTGCAATCTGATCCTCTCCGGCATGCTGATTCAGTACGCCTACCGCGTTAATCATAACGTCTGGCCGTACACTCCGTACCAGTTGCTCCACCATAAAGCTGTCCTTTACATCCAGCAGCAGGCCGCCTTTATTTTCGGGATCACGGGTGGTGTAGAACACGTTATACCCGCTCTGGTTTTGGAAATACTTAACCAGAACATGGCCTGCCATGCCGTTACCACCCAAAATAAGCAGCTTCATTTGATGAACCCCCCGCTTTGGAGAATGCTGCGAATCTCCTCTTTCGACATCAAATTAAACTCCGAACTAAAGCTGCTGAATGACACGGGAGGGCACTGATTATAGCGGTCCTTTAATTGAGGAATATTCAGCGTTGGGAGAATGACCAAATATTGCTCGTCATAGACTACCGTCGTCAGGCTTTCAAAGTCACTCATCAAAATCTCATGAATTTTCTCGCCGGGACGCACACCTTTTTCTACAATTTCTACGTTTTCCACACCTGAATCCTCAATGAGCACCTCAGCCAAGTCCAAAATACGGCAGGTTGGCATGGTCATGATAAAAATTTCCCCGCCGACACTTTCCACCGAGGCTTTGAACAGGAGACTGATCGCATCACGCAAGGTCAGGAAGAAGCGGGTCATGTTCATATCTGTGATCGAAACCTTGCCTTTTTGGCGAATCTGGCTTTGGAACAGATGCACCACGCTTCCGTTGGTGCCTAAAACATTACCGCCGCGCACCGTCACGAAACGTGTATCGCTATTCAGCAGATTGGCGTAAACAATCAGTTTTTCTCCAATCGCCTTCGTCATGCCGTAAAAATTGGACGGATTCGCTGCCTTGTCAGTCGATATATAAATGACTTTCTTTACCTGATTGGCAACAGCGGCCTCGATCACGTTTTGGGTGCCTACGACATTGGTTTTGAGTGCCTCGTAGGGCTGATCTTCACAGACGGGAACGTGTTTGAGCGCTGCCAAATGAAATACATAGTCCACTCCTTGACAAGCGGTGGTCAGCGCATCCTTATCCCGAATATCTCCAATACAGAAGCTGAGCCGTTCATCCTCAAACTGCCTGTTCATTGCAACCTGACTGGATTCTCCGCGTGAAAAGATAATGACCTCTTTGGGGTTACGCGGCAGTAACTGGGTAACCAGCTCATGCCCCCAGGAGCCGGTACCGCCGGTAACCAAGATACGTTGGTTTTCAAACATGCCGTTTCCCTCCAAGCAGAAATTTAACTACCTTATCCGACACATCTTCCGCCAGATAGCCCGCGGGACATTGCCACTTATGGGTCATCCCGGTCATTATGGCTACCGCGTTTGCTATAACCTCGCCATCAAGACCAGACACGATATTGCTGCCGCAATCTACCGTTTCCGGCCGTTCGGTCGTCCGGCGCATCGTAACCGTCGGCACCCCCATGACACAGCATTCTTCCTGTACGGTACCACTGTCCGTCAAAGCGCAGCGGGCATGCCGCTCCAGCAGAACGAAGTCAAAAAAACCGAACGGTTCGTGAAATTCCACTAGCGGATCAAGCTGGATCGGCGGGTGGCTTGCGATTCGGGCGGCAGTGCGGGGATGAATACTGCAAATGACCCGCTGCCCGAACTGCTGGGCTACCCGGTTAAGACCATCTAAAATAGCCAGCAAATGCGGTGGATGGTCCACATTTTCAGCTCTGTGGGCAGTGACCAGGAAATATTCTCCCGGCGACAGTTCCAACTTTTTCAAAATTCCACTGCTCGATATCTCTTTCTTATAGTGCTGCATCACTTCGTAGATCGGATTTCCAGTCAGTATAATTCGTTGGCTTGGGAAGCCTTCGCGTAGTAGGTGCTGCTTGCTTTGCTCCGTATAAGGCATATTAATGGTAGATATCGCATCAATGACACGCCGGTTCTTCTCCTCCGGCACATCCAGATCATAACAGCGGTTCCCCGCCTCCATATGCACGACCGGATAACCCATACGTTCCGCAAGTAAGGCACATAAAGCGCTGTTCGTATCACCGAGCAATAGCACATGATCGGGGCGTTCCTTGTTTAAAATATCCTCCATCTGCGAGTACATGGCGGACAACTGTTTGCCCAGTGTCCCCGCTTTCTCCTGAAGTACATAATCCGGGGCACGCAGTCCCAGCTCGCGAAAGAACTGCCCGCTCAGGCTTTCGGTGTAATTTTGGCCCGTATGCACAAGCACATGTTCATCTGCATGGCGGTCCAGCTTCGGAATGATCAGGCTGAGCCGTATAATCTCCGGTCTTGTGCCGAGCACGGTCAATATTTTCATGGTTTTGGAACCCACCTTTGCTGTCGTTGTTTCATTGAATTGTGGCGTTCAATGAAGGATAGCCATCCAGCAGACTGGCTGTGCTCCAGCTTAACGTTCATCTCAACGGTCCGGCGTAGGTTCACCCGGACCGTTGTTTTGTATGCTGTCCAGCCTTGAGCGTGACTCGCTTCTGCTTGTGCGTGTTGTGTCGCCGTGACCGGTGCTTGAATTTCCGCTTGAGTTTCTGTCTGGACTTGGTTTTCGGATAAAGTCCCTTCGACAACGGGGACCCGTGAATTTTCTTGAGGCGACTCTTGCCGCCGCTTCTCTTATACCTGCGATTCCGCAGTCGGGTACGCTTGCGGCCCTTTGGCCATCTCGCCCGAATACTACGCTTGCCGCGGGGCAATTCGGGTGGTGAGTCAGGTAGAGGGGATACTGGTTGTGGCAAGCCTTGAATAGCTGCATATTCGATTGGTGGCAGGCCAAGCACAGGCAGTTGACACACCACCGATTCGGGAAATTCTCGAATCGTGTTGGTATATCCCTCCGGTATAGCGGTGACCTGACGCAACCCTTCGCCTTCCCTCGTCCATACAGGTCCACCCGGCTGCTGAATCAACGGGAACCAATGCGGATGATGACATACCCATTGACTGACCATGAGGTGTAAACTACCTCGGTAGGAATCAGGTCCGTATACACGTGTAGCCGCACTGTTGTTACGCACACCAATCCGTTCCACTTCTTCGGGATGATCGAGCAGATAGCCCACTTTTTGCGCCAGCATGTCGCTGTTGCCCGGCTCTACCAAAAAATCTGTATTTCCGGTCGCCTCCATCAACTCCACAAGTCCACCCTGCGCAAAGGCTACCACGGGCTTACCGTAAACCAGCCCTTCCAGGGCGGTCAGGCCAAAGCCTTCCTCCACCATACTTGGGATTACAACAATATCCATTGCGCTATAGGCCGTTGACACGGATTCCTCGAATGAATTGAACTGGAAGCGGCGGCTATAACGAGATTGGCGGATTAAAGAGACACATTTTACGTAATATTCCGAGTCCACCGAGCTGCCGATGATCCAGAAACGACACCGCGAATTGGTTTCGCACAGCTTTAGAGCCATTTGGACAAAAGGCAACAGCCCTTTGGCTTCGTAAATAAAGGAAGAAATATAACCAATGCAAATATGGAAATCCCGCAGCCCCAGTTTTTCACGTTTCCTTTTCCGTTCCAGCACATGCTCTTTGGGAGATGGCATATCCATATCCCGGCAGGGAGACAACACCGTATGCGGACGTGTCAGTCCCCCACCATGCAAAGGACGCATTACAGCTTGCGAAATGCCGATGACCCATTGGCTATAGCGCTCAATGATAGAAACAGAAACTGGCGTATGCGCATTCTGGTTAATGACCTCGGTTATTTTCCAGATCACCGGAATATTAAGCTCTTGGGCAGCCATTGCAGGCATGACGTTCACACAGGTATTGACCAGCACCACATCAGGTCGAGCATGCCGAAGCATCTGGAACAACGGTGCATACGCCACATGGGTCCGCAAATTCTCCGCATCCTGCGCCAATCCCTCATATGGGGTATACATGCCATGCAGCATGAACAGGTTCTGTGTCAGAACGGTGATTCCGCGCTTGCGGGCCATTGAGGTCAGCCGCCCTTCACCAGGCGTTACGAGAATACAATCGAAGTACGTACGCATGTCTAGACAAAATTGCAATAGCAGCTTCTCTGCCCCCGTAATACTGCGGACGTTGCTAACATGGCTGAATAGCATCATTTTCGGCTTGATCGGAGTTCACCTCCTTTAAAATAGCAACCATCGGACGTGTGAATCACCTTATGGAAATATGACCGACAACAGTTGGTCAATCCGGTGACCATACGTGTGCTCCCGCAGGGTTCGTTCCAGAGCACGTAGGGCAATTTCATGGCGCTCTTTTTCATGCGTCAAATAAAACTCAACCTTCTCCAGCAATTCCTGCTGAGAGCTGTAGGTCTCTATCTCTTCCCCCGGCTTATAAAAACGAGCCAGATCATCTCTTGTATCTGTCAGTTGCAACGTGCCACTGGCAGAAATTTCAAACGTGCGCGGATTGGGCGAAGCCCCCGGAATTTTCAGTGAGTTGTTGTTCACCGAATCATCCTGATGGGAACGATGAAGATTAATTACGATTTTGCTGCCGTTATACGAATCATTGGTTTCGACCGGAGACATCCAGCGACCCAGCTCAATTTTGTCGCCATACGACTGATAATCCGGGAGACGATCCCACCAGATTCCGTTGATTTTAATGTTACGAGCCATGAGCTGCGGCATAATCGGATTGAAGAAATAGATGCGGTTCCAGTAGGCTGAGCCTGTAAACCCAATCTCACGTCGTACCGAAGCGGGCGAGCTGAGTGGGAAATAGTGAGTCAGAAATGCTCCAAAGGGCAAATAGTGCACAGACGTGCAACCCAACTGACGGTACAGCTCCATGCAGTTCATTTCTAACGTGAACACATAATCATAATTCGTAACAATTTTGGTCGTCGTGTCGGTGTAATATGGATCGTCCGTTAGCCAGATGGCGGTGGGGATGCCCAACTGGCGTACCGCAGTAACTTGCTCCAACGGAAGATCCATTCCATCCAGTGCCAGCATCAGATTCGGACGGAGCTGAGCGGCAATATCTCCTACCGGCTGACGTGGGTCTGTTACGGTAACCTGAGCCGTCATGCTTTGCAACGTGGTAATGACCGCCTCATCGAGCGGAGAATACGGAAGGCCTTTGCCTGAGACGACATACAGTACATGGATTTGTCGAAAAGGGAAAACTGCTTTCATCCGTGCAACAATTGCGTTAGCACGTCCGCGCAGATATCCTTCGTCGTATCCGTCATGCACTCCCGCAATTCTCCCCCTTTCCCAGGAGGCTGCCGCCGTCTGGTGAACAGCCGGGTCATACGGTCCTGTCGTAGATATCGTCATCACTTTCACTCCTCACTGTTTATGGTGTTTACTTTAGGCCATCGCCTTGTCCAGCAGTTCTTCCATGCGATTGGAGTACATATGCTTTTGCATAGTCGTGTACAATGCGCGCCAGGCCATGCGTTCGCGTTCCCAGTCATGCTTGAGATAGTAGTCCAGCTTCACTTTCAGTTCCTCTGCTCCAGAGAAGGTTTCAATGTCATAGCCTGGTCGGTAATAACGGCTCAAATCCTTCCGAACATCCGTCATTTGAAGCGTGCCGCAAGCAGAAATTTCGTATGTCCGAGGATTGATGGACTCCGCTGAAAGCTGGTGTGTATTCCGATTATCCAGTCCGGGGTCTGTCGGGCGGTGCATATTGATGACAATTTTGGAGCCGTTATAATATTGAGCGGTCTCTTCCGGCTCCATAAAACCCGGACGGATAAAGCGTTCCAGCACATCCCGACGGGTCAACCGATCCCAGTGCCCACCTACGATCAGCACTCTTTTGTCCGCCAAGAAGGGAGCAAGGTAGTCGAACAACTTCACACGGTTCCAGAAGGCATTTCCAATGAAGCAAATATCATGCTGATGCTCCCGCTCTACCCTTCGGGGATAAAAGATACGAGCTGACGCAGCCAGCGGCAAATAGTGAACCCTCGTTACTCCCTGATCGCGATAAAACGGCAGGCAAGAAATTTCGTGCGTAAATACGACATCGTAGGATTGACAGATCAACGCCGTATCCTCCGTAAAGTAAGGATCATCTACAAACCATATGGCCGTCCGAATGCCTAGGGCTCGTATTTGCTGCACCTGCTCCAGATGATCCGCCGGAAAAACATGCAGCCCATTCATGACCAGCACGAGGTCTGGACGTTGAGCCTCGGCGTCAGCTAGCATCGTAGCAGGCGTACCGAAGACGCATGAGCTGCATATTTGACCTAATGCCTCTTGCACACCTGTGTCTATAGCTGCGAAACCTTGCGGAATATACAACACTTTCAAATGACGAACAGCAGGCTGTATTGCCACGACCTGTGACAGAGCAGCCGTGCAACCGCCCATTCTGCGTCCTTCCCGATAGCCGCATCGGTACGCTTCGCGTTCATTTCCGCTTTGTTGATCGTTCACATCCTTCACCCTGTCCTGTTGTAGGATAAACTTCTGTCACTCCTAAACTATATGCGGAGGGGTCAAACGCATCATGGACGACTGCCACTGCCCGGACAAAATTGGCGTTTGCCCGTCCAACTGCCGAACCGCAAATAACCCCAAAGCTGTTAGCTTCGGGGGTGAACAGTAATAGAATGATTTGCCCAGTTTACTGAGCTTTGTAAGCGAGCTGGTGTCCATCTTCATAACCTTTGGCAAAACCTGAATTGAAACCCTCGTTGTAAGCTGCATCATATCCCTGCTGAAATGCCTGCGGATCATGCTCCAATGCAACAGTCCCGGGCTGTGGATTCTCCGCAGAAGGGGCTGCCACCGGGTTAGCTTGAGGTTTTTTCCGCCGCCGCAAATGAGGATGTCTTCTACGTTCAGAATAAAGCCCCCTTTTACGGCGTCTTAGAGCAAGGAGACGTCTTCTTCTTCGTTTTAATCTGCGAATGCTGGAACGCCGGGCATCTTTACGTCTTTTGCGGGCTTTGTCCCGAGTGGCGCGTTCCCACCTTGTACTCATTTTCATTCCTCCTTTGCTTTCTCGTGGTGGTTTCATTTTTCTGAACAGGCACACGGAGCCACGGCTTAGTCGGTTTTCCATATACCTGCCGTCTTAATGGAATACCCGCCAACATTTGCGTGATTTCTCCCTGGTAGTTGCTGAGTATACGAATGGTTTCTTCCAGACGGGTAGCCGACATATCCGCATGGGGCGTCAAGTCCGCAAGACTGGTCAGCATCCGAGCAACGGCGTGCTGGCTGGCAGCAATAGACTCCATCATATCCAGCTTGATCTCACGTTCACGCCTCATGCTCATTAGTTCATATCCCCCGAGCCCATTCCTCCCATCATCCCTTCCATGCCGCCACCCTGCTGCTCATCCTGATCCAGCAATGCTTTGAGATTGCTGCAAAGTCCAGTCTGAAGCCGCGTTAATCCCTCCAGCATTTCCACCATTTGCTCGTGAATCTCCAAAGGTCGCCCCAACTGTTCTTCATCGGTGTCAAAGGCGTGGGGCGCCAGATGGTTCAGCGCCCAATTACGCACTTTTTCTGCTTCGACCGCCTTGGCCTCCAGGATCATAGACACATTCCGCTGCATTTTGGAGGCCGCGTCCAGCATGTGAATCATTGCTTGTTCCCTACTCATGTGTTCACTCCCTGCCCTCGGTTGTTACGTTACTCCTCTTCCGGGTATGCCGTTTCCTTCACGACACGAACGAGCATTTCAGCCATTGCTTCCTGAAGATCGGCAATGCCGTTCAGATAGGCCACAATGCTTTTGTTTACTTGTCCCGAGCTTTCGAGAATGCCCGGAATTCCGTCAAAACGCGGCTCCTCATCTGGCAGTTCATGTATGATCTGCGCCATGCGCACAACCACCTGCCGTTCCGCATCCAACAACCTTGACATCTGCTGCTGCGAGTGCGAAATGTGGATCAGCAAATCATCTAACTCGTTATGCATAAGCCCCTCCTTTATGTGCTCCGCCGTGCGGAACGCACGAATTACCTACGGGCTTTCCGCTACTACAGCGTATGCCGCAGCGAGTAGTCGGTTCCGCCTAAAAGCGCCTATTCAGATCATTACAGATGCCCGTGCAGCACTGGTGGAGCAATAATAGGCTGCTTCTCCACCAAAGCCGACAAATCTCCGGGAGACAAAAACTGAATTCGGTAGTCCTCTGCCCGCCAGCTCATCGCAGCGTACAGAGTAAGGAACGGCCTTTTCCAGCCGTTACCGATTTGATACAGTTGCCCGCCCTCAGCATACAATACCTCGATCCATCGCTTGCGTTGAGCCGGTATATTCAGTGTGGGCAGCATGGACATGTTCTCCAGATCGGGAGCTGCCAGTACAGGAATGGGTTCCTCTGGCAGCTCAGCTGTAGGTGCATCAATGTTGCCGGAAACTGTAGCCTCCGGCTTCCCTACCAAGGGAAGCACCAACAAATCCAGCTGAGACACTCTAACAGGGCGCACATTTTCACCTCCCGCAGCACTGACTCCATGCAGATATCGCCTTCTTCCCGGCTCTAACCGAAATACTGCACCGGACGGTCCCTGAACAACCGCTCCGATGGGATAAAAGCTTGCCCCTGATACGTGTGTTTCCTTACCTGTTGATATCTGGCCGTCCGTCTCCGCTGTACTGAATTCCAGAT
Source organism: Paenibacillus sp. FSL H8-0168 (assembly GCF_038592955.1). Taxonomy (NCBI): domain Bacteria; kingdom Bacillati; phylum Bacillota; class Bacilli; order Caryophanales; family Paenibacillaceae; genus Paenibacillus; species Paenibacillus sp. FSL H8-0168. Next base: position 4,596,966 of record NZ_CP151948.1, read on the forward strand.
TGCGGATTAGCTTATCCGCGTCTCCCCACTTTTGTACAAAAAAGGATCGGTTCCGGCTGCTTTCCTCCATTGAACCGCTTTTTTCGGTCGTTTGAGGAAAACCATACACCGTATCCCGATCTCTTTCTTCATAATGGATAAAAGCATCTCCAGCAATTGCCATACGTATCCCCAACAAACGCACACGCAGTAGCCAATCTGCATGGGCTTCCTCAGTACTGTGGCAGCCTTCGTCCCAATAGCCCGTTTTTTCCAATGTCTCTCTGCGCAGCAATAAACAAAATCCGGCTAAGCTTTCGGTCTCTCGCCATGCATCCGGATTGGGAATATTGAAGGCCATGGCAAATTGACGAGCTCCATTTTCGTTCATATAAGGAACCTCAATCTGCTGTTCTTTGAATGGACCATTCGTTACAGCCCCAACAACACCAATACGCGGATCGCTGTATAAACACCCTAACAACCGATCCAACCAGCCGGGGGTCACCATAGAGTTTTGATCCAGTACCACGATAGTTGTGCCTTTTGCCATCATCAGCCCCTGATTCAGGCAACCTATCATTTGAACATCTTTTTTTAACAGCGCATAACGCACAGCGATGCTTTTACGGAGCAAATAGGTGGGTGTCCCGTCCGTCGATCCGCAGTCCACCACAATAATTTCGTGAGGATGGCTCGTATTCTCCTCAATACGGTGAATGCATGCACGGAGCTGCTGAAGCTGATTGCAGGACGGAATGATAATACTGACACCTTCAAAAACCTTGCCGAACGAAGCCTGGCCCAACCTGTTGCCCTGCTCCTGCCCCCTTTTATATCCTGACCAATAGCCTTTCTTTCCGAGCCGCTTGCTGTGTTTCCTTTGCATACTCAGGCGTTTCATGCCGTTCACTCCTCCGGGTGGCATTATGCCTATACTATATGCCTGGCCCGGCCGGATGGTGTTTCGTTGAGATCAGGGTAGAAGTCCTTTCATTTTCACTCCAGCTTCCTGAAGGGAATCGAAGGTTCCTGCGTCGCTCCAATAGCGCCGTAAAATATCATATTCCAGCTTGCCTTCAGCTGCATAACAGTTGTTAACATCCGTGATCTCAAGCTCACCGCGTGCCGAAGGTGTAATTTGCCGGATCTTATCGAACACGGCAGTATCGTACATATAGATACCCGTAACGCAATATTTGGATTGGGGATGCTGCGGCTTTTCTTCAATCCGCATAATGCTCTCCGGGCGCTCAGGATCAAATACGGGTACCCCGTAACGACGAGCATCTGCCACCTTTTTCAACAACACTCTGGCGCTCCCCGGGGGCTGTTGCTTGAACCGTTCGATCACAGGTCCCAAGTCTTCCTTGAACAAATTATCACCTAACAAAACAGTGAATTGCTCTTCTGACTGCATGTAACTTCTTGCCAGTTCGAGTGCTTCCGCAATGCCGCCCGCCTTTTCTTGAATCCGGTATGTCAGTTGGACACCATAATCACTGCCACTGCCCAAAAAATCGGTATACAGCCCGGCCGATTGTTTACCAATAATAATAAGCATATCGGTGATTCCAGCCTGTCGTAGCCTCTCGATACCATATACGATCATGGGATACTTGCCGACCGGAAGCAGATGCTTGTTGATTAATGTAGTCAACGGATGAAGGCGCGATCCGGTTCCTCCTGCGAGAATAACCCCTTTCATATCTTCCTTCCTCCTTCGACAGCATGTTCAGTGCATGCAACCCCAGTGTTTCCAGTTTCGATGAACATTCTGGGATCTATGCTCCATTTCTCTATAAACAAACGATAGTTCCGCTCGATCAGCTCTTCAATCCAGGAAGTTTCCGAGCGTGAGAAGCTCGCATTCCCCTCGTGATAGACAAAACAGTCGTTGCACATGAGCAGCTTGTAGCCATGCACGCGTGCGCGCAGACAATAATCGTCATCCTCATAATGTCCGGGACTGAACCGTTCATCCAGCAATCCGATCCGTTCCATCAGATCGCGCCGGAACAGCAAACAAAACCCGACCAACCGCTTGACCTCCTGCCATCTGGAGGGATTACTTGCATTATTCTGCTCCGCATATCTCAGACAACTGGCCAAATCTCCTTCCAATCCGTGTATCTGCTGAATACCGCTGACGTAATTCGTCACCGGTCCCACCAATCCCACCATGCTTTCGCTCTGCAATGCAGCCAACATAATCGATAGCCATCCCCGCGTAACCGTCACATCATTGTTTAAAATAACGAACTGATCACCCGAAGCTAGCCGGAGCCCCGTATTACATGCTGCTGGAAAGCCCCTGTTTTCAGGAAGACGTATGCTGATCAGCCGCTCGGATGCGCAAAAACCATCCGTTCCGTCATTCGAAGCGTTGTCCACAACAATGATTTCATACGGTACATCTATCGTATGTGTCCGAATTGCTTCAATACACGGCTTTAACAGATGTAGGCCGTTATAAGTCGGAATAATGATGCTCGTCAGACTCATTGTGCATTCCTCCCTTTGGCAACGTCTACCCGTGTTGGAACAGGCCCGAGCGGGGAATACCCGGCTACCTGAAACAACGCCGTCAGTGCCTCTGCATGATCACCGACGATCAACTGTTCCATAGCGTTCCCTTTGCCAACATTGAAGGTCCGCTTACGGTTTGTTTTAATGACATCGACAGCATGTACTGCCGCCACGATCATGCCATGCAGAATTGCCATGGCGTGGGCTTTTGGCGGTACGGCAAGCACTGCTGAGCCAAGCTGATCCAGTAAACGCCGAGATAATGCATGCGGTACGGCGGTTAATGAGCTTGCTCCCAAATCCGGCCTGCGCAGTACGCGATTCAGGAATGCTTTGCACCGTGTCACGCTGTCCTGCTGGGCATAGGGCGGCAAATGTCTGCCCAGATCATTAAGCGCAACATCCGTTCCCTGATCCACCGCGTGGAGAAAAGGCAGCAAATCAGATGCTGGAATCGGCAAATCTCCGTCCACGAACAGCACAATATCAGCCTGCGTCATACGCGCGCCTACCGCCCGGCCAACATCATGCCCCAGTCGATCCGGCACGTTGACAAGAGTCACACTGGGATGATGTTTGGCTACGGTGGAGCGCGTGCCGTCCGTGCAGCCGTTCAATACGACAATGATATCCGTAAGCGGAAGTTTTTCCAGCTCGCCCAGTACCCGGTCAATCGTTGACTCTTCATTACAGGCGCTGACCACGGCCGCTGCCGTTCCCTGTAACATAGTATCTCCCGGAACTTCGCGTTCCACAGGCGGAGTCACTTCGGTCATTCCTTTCGCCCGAGGTGTGGGCTTTCTCACCCTACGGCTATGCATTGAAGTCGTCGTTCCTCGTTTTCGCTGCACACGTCTGATCCCCCAGCTCGGTTCTTCACGCTTCCCTCTGCGATACTGTCTACTCACAGTTTCACCTCGTCTCTGATCCGTTTGCGCCCCAAATCCGTATATCCCGCACGCGTTCCCAGACGCGATGTAAGCCAGGCAATGGCATCCAGATGATCCTGAACAATTACATCTGCCAGCGGGTCCTTGCCGTTCTGTTTTTTACGTGTCGCATTTATTTTACCGACAGCTATTCCATATACAGTCACCACTCGTAACCCGGAGGCGATGGACATAGCTTGAAATAAAGGAGGTTTCTCCAAGGGCTTTAGACCTATTTCCTTTAGAGCCTTTTGACTTATGGCGTGTGGAATGCCAGTCATAGATGCTCCCCCTAAATCAGCACGATTCGACAAGATATTCAATACATGCTTTGCCTCCACTACAGGATGTACGGGCGTACGATTCACAGGTCCATGGTAATCATTCAGCACCACATCCGCCCCTGCACATATGGCGTGTATAAACGGCCGGAGTCTAACGCAGGGAATGACGATATCCCCATCCAGGAAAAGCAGGATCTGTCCGGATGCCGCCTCCGCTCCAATACGACGGCCAACATCATGTCCGAGCGGTTCCGGAAAGGAAAGCACACGAGCTCCCGCCGCTGCTGCCACCTTCGCCGTTCTATCGTGTGATCCGTTCTCAACGACGATAACCTCTGTATGTGGATGGACACGGCGCGCTTCGCGAATCACAGCTCCGATTGTTTTTTGCTCATTCATGGCCGGAATAATGACAGATACGAAAAACTTTCCCACTGATGACGGTTCAGATGGTCGCTCTTCGCCGATCTGTGCCCCTCTCTCCGTGTCGAGTACCTCCCTCATGGCAGGGGCTACCGGATTCTTATGCATGTTCGGCATTCGTAACGGCAGCCACATCTTAGAATGATAGTAAGCGCCGGAATGCCGCCTCCGTTTGATCTTGTATCCAGCTCTTCCCTGTTTCTTCATGCTCCCGTCTCACCTCCCTTCCTGCTGTATAGATGGACAGCATGATTAGGACAGTTCAACATAACCTATGCGGTCCAAAAGCCGTGTGTAACGGCAATCGTGGAGTCTTTTCGACACAGCAATTTTCGACTTTATTTTACATAACTTATTAATCCTATTAAATAAATGAGTTATTAGGGTCTAAAGAATCATTTTGGATAAATTTGTGACATAGATCTTCTCGTCCGTCATTCTCTGTGCTAATATCAGAGCCAGATGATGGGAGTTCAAAAAATCAACATTTGTTTTTTTTGCATAAGTTAATATTTTTCCATTATCCACCATTATTCTATTTTCTTTTTATACGACAGGAAAGGAGGAGTTTGTCACCTTATTAGGCTACATGCTTCATATTGCAGTACCCTCTTTTCACGTACGCTTCATGAAAAACACTTCGGTATTTCTCTTCATGTTCCATTTTCTTCTATTCCAGACGACAACACGACCTACATAAATGGCGCAATGCCTTATTCAAGACAGGATGATTCATCCTGACAATAATCGAGGAGAGTGAATTTTTAATGAAAAAAGTATGGGTTTCGCTTCTTGGAGGAGCTATGTTATTAGGGTCTGTCGCGTCTGGTGCATCAGCGGAGAGTTCCGTTTCGGGGCCAACTCAGCTTACACCGACCTTTCACGCCGAGCAATGGAAAGCCCCTTCCTCGGTATCCGGGGACGACATTGTATGGAGCTATTTGAATCGGCAAAAGAAATCGTTACTGGGTGCGGACAACTCTAGTGTACGTGAACAATTCCGAATCGTTGATCGCACAAGCGACAAGTCCGGTGTGAGCCATTATCGGCTGAAACAGTATGTAAACGGGATTCCCGTATATGGAGCTGAACAGACTATTCATGTGGGCAAATCTGGTGAGGTCACCTCTTACTTAGGAGCGGTGGTTACTGAGGATCAGCAAGCTGAAGCTACGCAAGGTACAACTCCAAAAATCAGCGCTTCTGAAGCAGTCTACACTGCATATAAAGAAGCAGCTGCACGGATTGAAGCCCTCCCTACCTCCGACGATACGATTTCTAAAGATGTTGAGGAACAAAGCAGTGTAAGCAAAGACACTTACGCCGAAGCAGATAACAACGGAAAAACGCTATCTACTGATAAGGAAGAGCTGAGTCTTGATAAAGCATCTGCCCTGAAAGATAGCAAAATTGAGGCGGTGGAGACAGAAAAAAGTTCCATTGCCAAAATCGCTAATCTGCAGCCAGAAGTAGATCCTAAAGCTGATCTGTACTTCTATCCTAAAGGGGATGACCTGCAGCTGGTTTATGTAACAGAAGTCAATGTTTTAGAACCTGCTCCACTGCGTACTCGCTACATTATTGATGCCAATGATGGCAGCATCGTATTCCAGTATGACATCATTAATGAAGCGACAGGCACAGGTAAAGGTGTGCTTGGTGATAGCAAATCATTCACCACGACGGCTTCCGGTAGTAGCTACCAGTTAAAAGATACAACACGCGGTAATGGTATTGTGACCTACACGGCCTCCAACCGTCAAAGCATCCCAGGTACCCTTCTGACCGATGCCGATAATGTATGGAATGATCCAGCCGGCGTAGACGCCCATGCGTATGCTGCCAAAACATATGATTACTATAAGTCCAAATTCGGACGCAACAGCATTGACGGACGCGGGCTGCAACTCCGTTCGACAGTCCATTACGGTAGCCGCTACAACAACGCCTTCTGGAATGGCTCCCAAATGACTTATGGAGATGGGGACGGTAGCACATTTATCGCATTCAGTGGGGACCCCGATGTGGTAGGTCATGAACTTACTCACGGTGTCACAGAGTATACTTCGAATTTGGAATATTACGGAGAGTCCGGTGCATTAAATGAGGCTTTCTCGGACGTCATCGGCAATGACATTCAGCGTAAAAACTGGCTTGTAGGCGATGATATTTATACGCCAAACATTGCAGGCGATGCCCTTCGCTCTATGTCCAATCCTACGCTGTACGATCAACCAGATCACTATTCCGACTTGTATACAGGCAGCTCCGATAACGGTGGCGTTCATACGAACAGCGGCATTATCAATAAAGCCTACTATCTGTTGGCACAAGGTGGTACTTTCCATGGTGTAACTGTAAATGGAATTGGCCGCGATGCAGCGGTCCAAATTTACTATAGTGCCTTTACAAACTACCTGACTTCTTCTTCCGATTTCTCCAACGCACGCGCTGCTGTGATCCAAGCAGCAAATGATCTGTACGGTGCGAACTCGGCAGAAGCAACGGCAGCTGCCAAATCTTTTGACGCTGTAGGCGTAAACTAAATCATATACGCTATAATCCTCATATCCCGTCCATAGACCTTTGCCGTTGTGCAACTGTCACTTAGGCCTGCTCATAATGGACGAAAAAATAGGGGTGCAGTGTACAAGTCTGCGCCCCTTCCCCCCTTATTTATGGCGTCCCCTCAAAGGGGCGCCCTTTTCTTGTTCATCGGGTCCCTTCGATCATTTTCGACTAAATAAGACAAATAAACAGTAAATCAGGGACTAAAGATTCATTTTGGGGTATTTTGTAAAATTAATCTTCTCGTTCGACAACCTCTGTGCTAATATCAGAGCCGAGACGATGAAATTGCAAAAAAATAAACCTTAATATTTTACATAAGGTCATTTTTATCCAGCCTCTTCACGTTTCAAAGGAGCAACAAGACTTACATATATGACGCAATACTTCTTCAAACAGGGTGTTTTTTACCTCAACATTAACAAGGGAGAGTGAGTATGAATTGAAAAAAGTATGGGTTTCACTTTTAGGAGGAGCTATGTTATTAGGATCTATAGCGCCCGGGGCCTCCGCAGCTGAAAATTCTGTTCCCGATCCGACTCAGTTTACACCAACATTCCAAACGGTGAACTGGAAGTCTCCTTCAACGGTAACAGGTGACAATCTGGTCTGGAGCTTTTTAAATCGACAACAAAAAACATTATTGAGTCTGGACGATACCCACATCAGCTCCCATGTGCGCGAGCAATTTCGTATCGTGGATCGCACCAGTGACAAATTTGGTACAAAGCATTATCGGTTAAAACAATATGTAAACGGAATTCCCGTATTTGGAGCCGAACAGACCATCCATGTGAACAAATCTGGTCAAATCACCTCTTATTTGGGAGCGGTCATTTCGGAAGATCAACAAGCCAATGCTAAAGAAAATACAACTCCAAAAATCAGTGCTACTGAGGCTGTATATACCGCATATGAAGATGCAGCTATACGGGTTCAATCTCTCTCCTCCTCCGTCCAAATCGTTCCTGAACCTTACGAGGATACAAGTAGTGTTAGTAAAGACACTTACGAAAAAGCATCTAACAATGAATTATCAATTACTACTGATAAGGACTCCTTGGATTTGGATAAAGCAGTTGAACTGGAGAACAGTAAATTGGAAGTGGTAGAGCCTGCATCCTCTATCCCCAAGATTGCCAATCTGGAACCAAGTGTGGACCCTAAAGCAGAACTGTACATCTATCCCGATGGAGACTCAACACGTCTCGTCTATGTAACCGAAGTTAATACTTTACAGCCCGCTCTGCTGCGCACACGTTACTTTATTGACGCTAATGACGGAAAAATCGTATTCAAGTATGACATTCTTAACGAAGTGATCGGCACAGGGCGCGGTGTATTCGGTGATACCAAAACATTTGAAACAACAGCTTCGGGTAAGAAGTATCAACTAAAAGATACGACTCGTGGTAAAGGAATCCTAACTTATAACGTCCACAACACCGAGACGCTCCCCGGCACCCTGTATACAGATTCCGATAACGTATGGGAAGATCCGGCTGCGGTGGATGCCCACGCTTACGCTATCCGCACTTACGATTATTACAAGGATAGATTTGGACGCGACAGCATTGACGGGCATGGCATGGCCATCGCTTCGGCAGTCCATTACGGCGCAAAGAACTACAATAATGCCCACTGGGGCGGCACTCATATGCTTTATGGAGACGGAGACGGCACGTTATTTGCCCCTTTTAGCAGCGACCTTGAAATTGTTGCCCATGAGCTGACACACGGTGTAACCGAGCATTCATCAGGGCTCGTGTATTTCGCTGAATCTGGTGCATTAAGTGAAGCCATCTCAGATATTATAGGCAACGACATTGAGCGCACCAATTGGGATTTCGGCAAAGTCGCTTATACCCCTAATATTAAGGGCGACGCCATTCGCTCCCTTTCCGATCCTGTCAAATACGGTCAAGTCGATCACTACAGCAATCTCTATCCTGATCCTAACAACGAGGATTATGGTGGAGCCCACATTAATAGTGGTATTATTAATAAAGCCTACTATCTACTGGCACAAGGAGGCACTTTCCATGGTGTCAAGGTAGATGGAATCGGACGTGATGCAGCCGTATATATTTATTATAATGCCTTCACCAATTATCTGACTTCCACGTCTAACTTCTCCACTGCGCGAGCCGCTGTGATCCAAGCGGCCAAAGATGGTTATGGTGAAAATTCAATAGCAGTAACCTCTGCTATGAAGTCTTTTGACGCTGTAGGTGTGAGATAAGTGAAATAATATAAACTTCCCCGATATTACAAGTCTCCCCCCTTCTCTCTTATGTATACGGCGTCCCACGATGGGACGCCTTTTTTCTAGTATAAAGCTGATTATTGGCAACTATATTTCCGGCTTCTTATTATTGCCCCATCGCAATCCAAAGGACCAACCCTTCACATAGCGGACCTGAGTGTATGCGTTCCACAGTAAGTACTGCTGAATACCTCTGACGTTGTGTGACGGATACCATCACTCCCGGTATACTCGCATTGGCAGTGATTACATACTGTGTATTTATAAAAGGCTTCTCAAATACAACGCTCACTTCACCCCTATCCGCTCGTGCGGGGAGGTGAAAAGAAATGCTCCCATATTGAGGTGAAGCTATATGATCGTCAGAAGCCTCGTCACTGGTCGCTGATCCGTCGTGAATGGCATTCAGGTTTAATTCTTTCTCCATATCGAAAGCTAGATCGATATCTTGCTCAGACAAGACCACGCGTTGCTTTGGGCGTGGTCTTCCTTCAGCAATGTGAATACTGGTTATGGAACAATCCAGTAATGAATCTTGCTCTGCCTGATCTTCCGTCGTAATAGACGGTTTATCGTTATCCATCCTGCATTCCGTATCTGACTCAGGCACAGACAACAGCAGTACAGATGCTCGATTCATCTGCATCGCTTCCTCTAGCGTTTTGGGGAGCTTATGCTTCTTCCATGCCGCTTCCTCTACAGCTTGAACCGAGGTATCCTTCTCTACAGGGGCAGGTACCGTTGCCGTCCCGCGTTGGTTCGGTCTATGACTGCCGGAAGTCGAAGCCGCTTTCTCCTTGTTAACACGGGGGGAGGGAACCGCATGGGAAAGGTTACGCCGTGCTGTTCTTTTATCCTTAGGGCTATGGTTCGTACGATGGTTCATGATGACCGCTCCTTTGGCACAGGAGTGAACCAGCGGTCGCTCCGCTTCATTCACCCGGCTGGGAATCATGGCTAATGCCTATAAGATAGCCTATGCGCGTAACAGCGCCTACGTCACTCCGTTACGCAGTCCGTTATGATTTGTGCCCAGCGTTGTGCTGAGTGCTGCCATAAAAATCGTCTCCGTACCTCGCCAAGTCCGGCTTCTCCCATCCGTCGTCGCAAGCCAGGTTGCTGGAGCAGCCTGATGATGGCATCGGCCATTTCCTGCTCACCGTGAGACGGATACACAAGCCAGCCTGTCTCGCCGTGTTGTACAACCTCTGGAATACCGCCGATTCGTGAAGCGACCACAGGCACTCCTGCCGCCATGGCTTCCAGATTGACCAGCCCGAAGGCCTCATCCTTGACTGAAGGAACAACGGTCACATCGGCTAGCTGATATAGCGAGGCCAATGCTGGATGCGGAACATAATCGAGGAATTGCACATGCTTCCCCAACCTTAGTTTACGCATCTGCCGATGCAACGACGCCGTGTACGGCGTGAGGCGGTCATGCCCGTAATAGGCACTACCTGCAATGAGCAGCAGTACATCCGGGCAGGCGCGGACGACATGCCGCAGGGCCTTGAGCAGCCGGTGAACGCCCTTCCCTGGCATCAGTCTGCCCGCGAATAACACGATTTGGCGGCCTGACCAGCCGAAATCGTCTAATCGCGCCGATCTGGCCGCTTCTGCTGCTGGAGTCCACCTTGGTAGGAAATCGCCGGGATGGATACCCAGCTTGTTTATGACAATGCGTTCCCTGACCGTGTCGGGACAGTCAGAAGCTACGATTGCCCCTAAATACGCACTATTCACGATAATGCGATCCATCGAGGCCAGCAGCCTACCCATGTTCTCCCGTTTGAGGTGGGGCTCTCGGATGAACGTGGTCGAATGCAAAGTCAGCACAATTCGGCTATTGGGCAAAGCCTCGCGAATGGCATACGCAACTGCCGGGCGGTTGTGTACATCTACTACCGCTGGTAACCATCTCTTTAAATCAGCAATCACCTCAAAAATATAGCCTGCTCCCCGCGTATAACGCATGCAGGGAATTCCGTCGACATCGCCATGATCCGGTGCCTCTGCTCCCTTTATGCCATAGATCTGCGCTTGAAGCTCATGACTAGCCAGCGGTACCATGCGGGCAATTACCCGCTCCACAGAACTGCTGCGGGGCGAAGGTATAACAAAGGAGCCCGGTGTAACGACTGCTACCTTCGGCCTCTGCATTACCTCACCTACTTTCTGAGCTTATTCCAACACTCTTCAACACTCATCTTTTATCATATCGTCTGCCTCGCTGAAATGTGCCTCGCTTCTAACTTTGGGCTTACCGCAAGGCAAGCGTCCATGCCTGGCCGATCTTTGATACATATGATGGACTAGAATCACAGTATGATCAGTTGGAGTGACTACAAGGAGGGCGGACATACTCATGTTGCATGTCGGCGTCATGCTCAACCCGGCAACCTACCGGGGCATTCCCGCCATGAGGACGCGATATGAATCTATCGCCAATTACGAGGACGCCGGGTTAAGCTACGAGCTCATCCCCTGCTTTCTTCGTCTGGAGGATATTCATATAGCGACCGGAACATGCCGGGCTTATGTTAAACACGGCAACGAGTATCGGCAGATGATTCTTCCGTTGCCGCCGGTCATCCACAATCGGACTCTCTATCGGCAAAATGAAAATGCTAGAGATATCAACAAGCTTGTACAAAAGGGATTCTATATTTTTAATGAACAAAACCGTTTCCACAAAGACCATATACATGCAATTCTGCAGGAAGACCCTTTGCTACGCATCCACCTCCCCAAAACATTGCAAGGCAGCCTGTCCTCCATCCATACCTTGATGGAGGAAACCGGAGATATTGTAATTAAACCCAGTAGCGGTAGCGTGGGTAGAGGAATTATGCGTCTGCGACATTCCCGCGGAGGCTGGACTTTGCAATGCGCTCATCCGGCTATACCTGAGCGTTGGTCCACCCTACGTTTGAATGTCGGAGAACTCCCATTATTTCTGCACAAGCGACTGCTGCATGTGCCTCATATCGTACAGGAAACCATACCGCTTGCTTTGTACAACAATCGTCCGTTTGATGTCCGTGTGTCGGTTCAGCGCGGATATGGCGGTATCTGGGGTGTGACAGGCATGTATGCTAAAATTGCCCCTTCCCACACCTTCGTCTCCAATGTGGCACAGGGCGGTACGGCCCGTTCCCTACTGGAGGTATTATCACAAACCGAGACGGTTCAGACTTCGAACGCAGTCCGGCTGATGAATGAACTGGAGAGACTCTCGTTACAAATCGTGCACCGACTGGCACAAAACCTTCCCCGTCTCGCCGACGTCGGTCTGGATCTGGGAATTACCCATGAGGGCAAGATTGTTTTTATCGAATGCAACGGTCGTGACCAGCGCTATGGCTTCAGCCAGGCGGGCATGCACAATGTCTGGAAAGAAACATACACTCAGCCGATGGCTTACGCTCGTTGGCTTCTCGAACGGATGCCTTCGTCAGACACCGAACGTTCACCAGGCCGTCCACTGTATTGATTTACGTCACATTCTGTGTCAATATAGTTCAGAGCGGCCGGACAGGTTCCGGCCAAGACGGCTCGGAAATGAACAAGGGGGATCTGTAATGGCAAAACAGTGGCTGCGGCTCATGACGGAGCTATCATCGCGCAAGTGGGTGTGCCGGATTGTAGGCTCCTTCGCGCAAAGCGGTGCAAGCCGACTTTTTATCCCCACCTTTATACGTACGTACCAGATCCAGACGCATGAGGCGGAACAGGAATGGAAGGAATACCGTTCCCTAAACGCCTATTTTACACGCAAATTAAAAGCGGGCATGCGCCCGATTGATACGAACGCCGAGGTGATGACCAGTCCGGTGGATGCACGGATTACTTTCACTGGCCCAATTACGTCCGGCACTCTTTTGGATGTCAAAGGGCAGGACTATACGCTGGAAGAGCTTCTTAACCGTTCTCCGCGTCTTGAAAAATACACACACGGCTATGCTTTTGTGCTCTATCTCAGCCCGACGGATTATCATCGCATTCATGCACCAGTATCCGGTACACTGGTAGAAAAAGAACATCTGCGCGGCAAGGTATACCCAGTGAATGACTTCGGCTTGCAACATATGCGAGCAGTTCTTAGCCGCAATGAACGACAGATTACGTACATTGCCCATGAATATGGTGAGGTGGCGGTCGTCAAGGTTGGCGCAATGAATGTGAGTAGCATCAAATATACGGATGATAAGGCCGTCTCATGGACAAAAGGAGACGATCTCGCCTATTTCGAATTTGGATCAACTGTCGTTTTGCTAACTGAGAACGGCACGTTTGAGCCAGACCCCGCATTGAAGCCGGGGGATGCGGTGAAAATGGGACAACGTCTGGGTTGCTTTCGACATGATCCCAAAGCATAAGTGAATTTATCGTAACAGGATTATAGCTACACATATGAGCATTGGGATGGATGATGTTAAATTGCTCATATAAAAAAGGACCCGGCGTAACTGCCCGGGTCCTTTTTTGGAATTTATCCATTATATTCTTCACGCCTAAATCCGAAACAGCTTGTCCAATGTCCATAGCATTACCGGATCTCAGACGGACTTTTCCCCGTGTACTGCTTGAATTGACGGCTGAAAAAAAAGATGTCACGGTACCCCAAAGCCTCTGCCACCTCGGTCACATTCATTCCGGCATGTAGTAATAGATGCTGTGCACGCTCAATCCGCATGCTGATAATATGAGATTGCGCGGAAACACCCAGCAGCTCCTTGAATTTAATTGAAAAATAACGCGGTGACAGCCCCGCTCGTGCAGCCAAATCCTCGACGCGATGAGGAAGTCCCGGATGCTGACGCACGTAGTTGGCCGTTTCTCGAATGACCTCGGTGAGCTGGTTACTGGCTTGTTGCTCCTGAGGCTCCTTACGGTCCGCACGCAGTAGATGAATCATCAGTTGTTTCAGGATCAGCTTGCCTTCTTCGTCAGCTCCGTAAGCACGCTCTAGGCGTAGTCTAACGTATCTGGCAAGCATATGCTCTACCTCGAACGTTTCCTCCAGCATACGGTAGCTTGCAGGAATTAGCTTTGGTTGTTCGATAAGATCAAAATGAATATAGGTAAGTATGAGCGGCTTTTGCGGGTTATGTGTGGCACGGGTATCATCCCCCGGCTTGAACAGGAAGCAGCTCCCCTTGCTCACCGGATACGACGTCCCGTTTAAGACCACTGTTCCTTCTCCGCTCCATACATAAAATAAATCATAGTTTGGCATCGGCTTCTCGCGTACCTGCCACTTCCAGCCCGGCTCGCACACAATTTTGGCGAAGGCCGACAACAGGATAAACGATGACGCAGATGTATCCAGCAAAATCTGCACCTCCTTTTGTTAATCTTTGGTTGTCCTCTATCCCGTTAATTTATAATATAAGCTCAGCGCCGTCATTAAGCAAAAAAATGCGCTTTTATGTTCCAGATGCTTTTGCGTGACGCTTACCGTGTGTAATGCTATAATATGTAATCAAAATGACTTGGAAGGATGAAACGGGAATGAATCCACTGGCAGCGCAGTTAAACCAAAACATTCAGACAGGCAACGAGCATGTATATCAAATGCTTTCTCTTTTAGGGAAAGAAATTTATTTCCCAAAAGAAGGGATTTTGAGTCAATCCGCAGAAGCAGGGAAGCTTGCTAAAAAGTACAACGCTACGATTGGCATTGCTACAGAAGGCAATGGTCCTATGCATTTGGAGGTCATTCAGGAAAAGCTGTCCGCTTACAATCCCAAGGATTTATACCCTTACGCTCCCCCTGCGGGCAAACCTGAACTACGTAGTGTATGGCGCGACAAAATGCTGAAGGAAAACCCTTCGTTGGCTGGAAAAAGTTACGGCCTTCCCGTAGTTACGAACGCGCTGACCCACGGTTTGAGCATCGTTGCCGACCTGTTCACGGATGAAGGGGATGCTGTCATTTACCCAGACAAAAACTGGGAAAACTATGAGCTGACTTTCGGTATTCGCCGTCATGGACGTTTGGTGAATTTCCCGTTGTTCACAGAGGATCAACGTTTTAATAGTGAAGGATTACGCGACGCTCTACTGGCACAGAAAGAATATGGCAAAGCGATCGTTGTGCTGAACTTCCCGAATAACCCGACGGGCTACACACCGGGAGTCGAAGAGGGTAAAGCGATTGTTGCTGCCATCCAGGAAGCCGCGGAAGCAGGCATCAATGTCGTAGTTGTGACGGATGACGCTTATTTTGGTCTGTTCTTCGAGGACTCCCTGCACGAATCACTATTCGGTCAGTTAGCTGGACTTCATCCGAGAATTCTACCAGTCAAAATTGACGGAGCTACCAAGGAAGAATTCGTTTGGGGCTTCCGTGTCGGATTTATTACCTTTGCTTCGGAACATCAGGATGTACTGAGCGCACTGGAACAAAAAACATTAGGGATTATCCGGGCAACGATTTCGAGCGGTCCTCACCCATCTCAAACCTTCGTACTGGATGCCCTAAAATCAACGGACTTTGAACAACAGAAGAAAGAAAAGTTCCAAATTATGAAGGGGCGGGCTAATAAAGTCAAAGCGTTACTCGATAGTGGAAAATACGGAGATGTATGGAGCTACTATCCTTTCAATTCGGGTTATTTTATGTGCCTCAAGCTGAACGGCTTGTCCGCTGAACGACTGCGCACACATTTGCTGGAACAATATGGGGTAGGGACGATTGCGCTGGGTGAATATGATCTCCGAATCGCATTCTCATGTATCGAGGAAGAGTATCTGGAAGACCTGTATGACATTGTTTACCGTGGCGCACAAGATTTGTTGAACGCCTAATATGTAACAGATTAAATATAGCATCATTAGCGGTATGCCGGATGTTGCGGCATACCGCTTTTTAATGGGCTGAACCATTGTAAGTCACACTTCGCAACAAACTATCCTTCAGCAGCGAGCAAAGATTTCTGTGCGAGTGGCAGCAGGATGACTACCTCGGTTCCGACTCCGGGCTCACTCTCATAGTGTATACTTCCGTTCATGGCTTCAATGATTCGAAAGGAGACAACCGTTCCCAGTCCCGTTCCTACCTCTTTGGTTGAAAAAAACAAAGTACCCACTCGCTCCAGATGCTCCTGACTCATGCCTTTTCCGGTATCCCTAATATGCAGACATGCCTTCTCTTCCTGAATCGCCAGCTTTATGTATACCCTGCCCCCATCATCCGCAGCTTCGATCGCATTTTTCGTCACATGTATTAACGCCTGTAACAGCTGATTACGATCCATATGTACGTATATTTCATTCCTTAGCTCAGTATACAGTCTTACGCCTTGCTTGGTCGCCATCGGTTTCAAAAGCAAAACAATCTGTTGAACCATGCCAGACAGATCCATCAGCTCTGTGTTCCCAATCTGCGGTCTGGATAAGTTCAGATAGTCGCTAATAATTCTTTCAGCCCGATCGACCTCTGCTAGTGCCAAAGCAATATATCTGCGATTTTTCCCTTCTAGCCCTGACTGAACCATTTGCAGGAACCCTTTAACCACGGTCAACGGATTCCTTACTTCATGAGCCATAGAGGCAGCCAGTTCACCTAAGGTATTCAGATGCTCAGCATATTTAATCTTTCTTCTCATTTCTTCCCGTTCCAAACTAAACTCCATCCAGAAAGAGGAGGCTCCAATGCTTAGGAATTGAATCACACCGAACCAGAGTATTGCCCGGATCAGCTCGACCTCATCCTTATCCAGCCTGCCATTGGCCCAGGAATGTATTAACAAAAATATAAGCATGGCAATATTGGTCCATATACTCATTAGCATATTCATGCCCACCCGAAGCAACATACTATTGAGCTGCATAAACTTTTTTCTTACCAAGAGAGGGCCCAAATAACACAACATCATGCTGGGAAAGCTCACCACCATAGACTCAGGATCTATATACATACGAGCCATCACTATCAGCGTTATATTCAGAAGCCCTGCCTTAGGACCAAAATATAAAACAGAGAGGATCAAAGGAACATATCGGAGATCCCAATATAATCCATACCAAATGTACGAAAACATAAGGCAAAGCACAGAAGACACACCCAACACCCCTCCCATAAGCAACGGGGTATGTTTCCTATGCCGATGATCTGACAAAGCGCTATATACTAATAACGGTACAAACACAAGAAATATGTTCACGAGCAGCTTATCTACCAGCATCTCGTCTTTCCCACTTTCCAAGTGATAATGACTACGTACTTCTTCTATTCTCGATAATACGTGTCTTTTCCTCTATCCTCCCCTACATCTGATGAAAAATATAAGGCGATTCGGCAACACACCTGAGCATTGGCCCACGCAATCTGAAAATCCACTTCATAAGATACGATGTATCCTTTATCACAATGACCGAGAGGAGAATGAGCATGGGAGCAGAAGAAACAAGAGGCGGTTACGGTGGTTACGGCGCATTCACAAGCACAGGAACAATTCTGGTACTGTTCATTTTATTAGTTATCATCAGCAAAACGATCTTTATATAAGCAGACGGATATCTGCACCCACGGCTACGATAGCAGTGAGCTTACAAAAAAAGGCTAATTCGCAGACAGCTCTTGCTGCTTGCGAATTAGCCTTTACTTTATTCACATAGATACAAATTACACTTCTTCCTCATCTTGACCGTCCAAACGCCATTTTTTGGCTTGAGCGCCTCGTAACAGAAACACTACTGCAACTCCCCCAAGCAGCGTGAGCAGTGTAGACAGTAGATCTTCCGTTCCTTTTGCCAGAAAAGGAAGCCACAGAACCACAGCAGCCGGCAACGTCAACCGAACAACAAAGTCGAGAAAAGACGCACGACGACTATGCGCAGGAATCGGATATAACTGAAGCCACAACGAATCCTTGTGATACTGCTTTAGTGAAGTAACCTGTACACCAATGAGGAATATGAAAAATAAATATACTGCAATCCCAATCCAGCTAGCATGGGTGATATATATAATTAACAACCCCAGAATTCCAAGCCGAATGACAATACCTGCTGGCTCTGTACGCAGGAATGTCTTAAACAGCAGGTAACGATACGCTCCCCTTCTGTTCCAAGGTATGTTACCTCCCAACCAGGACAGCCAACGACGTGGCGTCACTCTCTGCGTAAGGGCGGGCACATCGACAAACCAGCCCAAAGTGCGCATCACCCGAGCAGCCTGCATACCCTCTGTGCGAATCAGCTTTTCCCAAGCCACTAGAAGCTTGACCGGAAAACGTAGAACAAGCACGTACACCACACTGACCAATATGATAAATGGCACGCTGTGTAGTGGAGGCTGCCATAGCCATGCGGCTACCATCAGCACAGCCAATACCCACCGAAGCAGACGATAGCCTACACTCCCGCCAATCGATACCATGCGAAGCTCTTGCCAGCCGCCGTAGCTGAATAGCAGCTTTAACAGCACAAACAGTAGCAGGGTCAGTAGCAACGGCTTAGGCGCCGCATCACTGCGAATATACAGCGGCCACACGATAATAGACAGCAATAGCAAACCGAATATTTTATACACCACACCCCGAATCCGGCTGGCCTTAAAATAATGGTGCATCGCATGCTCCTGTGGACGGAGGAAAACAATATCCGCTGCGTTTAAATACGTACGAAAGCTCGAATGAGCAATCGGAATAGCCACAATAAGCATGATCCAGCGGATGGGCAAATCCGGTGGAGTATGCATTAGTAGCGACGTGTACCATGCGGCAAAGGCAATCAGCGCAAAGCCGAAGACCACCGCCAGACCACTCTGAATGACATAGCCCAGATAGGGCAGTACCTGTCCCCAGAACGCTACACGTCTTTCTTTATGCAGACGTTGCAAATCCATGCTCATTCCCTGCCCTGTACCAGCTCATAAAATGCATCTTCCAGCGGCATGCCCGGCTTACCCGCCTGTGCTGTCACTTCGTCCAGCGTACCCTGTGCAATGATGGCACCCTGATGAAGTACAATGAAACGATCACAATAATTTTCAATCGTGGACAAAATATGAGAACTGAGCAGAATGGACGAACCTGAACGCTTCATCTCTAACATAAAGTCAAGCAGGGAACGAATACCCAGCGGGTCCAAACCCAAAAAAGGTTCATCTATGACATACAACGGCGGTCCCGCTAAAAATGCGCACATAATCATCACTTTCTGGCGCATCCCTTTAGACAGATGCATCGACATACTCCCACTTTTATCCCGCATACGGAACAAGTCCAGCATTTGATCACTGCGCGAGCGGAAATCTGCTTCGCTAACTCCGTACGCTCTGGCCGTGAATTCCATATGCTCCATCACCGTCATTTCAGGATACAGCTCTGGAGATTCAGGTACAAAAGCAATGGCTCCCTGATATTCCTCGGGATTCTCATCCTGCTTATGCCCCTGCACACGAATTTCTCCGGCCTGCGGTGTCATCAGACCCAAAATATGCTTCATGGTTGTACTTTTCCCGGCCCCGTTCAGACCGATCAGTCCTACCATTTCGCCCGGTTTCACATCCAGCGAAATCTGATGCAGCACCGGGCGCTTGGCGCTATATCCGCCGGTCAGTCCGTTAATTTGCAACACAGGCTGTTGTTCCATGGCTCCCCCTCTTCTCCCTTACTCGTTCGGTTTTGATCCTTTTTCCTTCAGCCATCTTGGCGCACCCTTGTTTTTGCGATCACGCTCGCGCTGTGCTTTTCCTGCTTTGGACAAGGCTGCTCCTTTGCTCTTGCTTGGAGCTGAACCGTTCGCGGAATTCCTGCCAGGACGTCCGTTTTCGTTGCGGACAGGTGCCTTACGGTTTTCTGTCAGTGCTCCGTCAGATGTGGATCTGCCCTCGGATGGTCTTACAGGTGCACGCTTGGCATCCGCCGGACGCGGCACGACTACTCGACCTCCGTGCAACGCACGCTCTGCGATGTCAATGCCCAGTTCACGGGAGAACTTACGCATGATGAACGTTTCACGGTCGGTGACAACCGATGCCACCAATCCTTTGCGTCCCATCCGTCCTGTCCGTCCTGCACGGTGAACATAAGCTTGACTATCCGTAGCCGGGTCAAAATGAATGACCATTTCAAGTCCCTCAATATCCAGACCACGAGCTGCCACATCCGAAGCGACCAGCACTTTGAGCTTGTCCTCGCGGAATTTGGCCAACACGTTGCTACGCGTAACTTTATCC
Organism: Paenibacillus sp. FSL H8-0168; assembly: GCF_038592955.1. Classification (NCBI taxonomy): domain Bacteria; kingdom Bacillati; phylum Bacillota; class Bacilli; order Caryophanales; family Paenibacillaceae; genus Paenibacillus; species Paenibacillus sp. FSL H8-0168. Next base: position 4,617,138 of record NZ_CP151948.1, read on the forward strand.
GCATCTCCATACAAGGACGCCGTAGTCAGCCCCATATGCTTGAGCTTGGCTTCAATTTCCCCGATGGCATTGGTTGTATTCACGAACACCAGCGCTTTTCTCGGATTAAAATGACGCACCAGACGGCGCAGCATATCCACCTTATCCCGTTCTTCAGATACAAAGTAATAGTGTTCCAGTCCACTGGCCGTCTTCTGGTCGGGATCAATCCCAATTTCTACGTATTCACGCATCTCCCGTTTCGCCAGCGACTGAATCTCATCGTTCAGCGTTGCGGACAGGAATACCAATTGACGATCACGTTGGGCGGTGCCCAATATGTTGGTTACATCGCCTGCTCCGCCGAGCTGGAACATCTGATCCACCTCATCGATGACAATGGCTGTAATATTGTGCATTTTCAACTTTTTCGAAGCGATGAGTTCCCGTACACGTCCTGGTGTGCCCACGGCAAGCTGTGGATGATCCTTGAGCTTTTCGATTTGACGTTTAATAGCCGCCCCACCAATCAGACCGAGTACACGGATTCCACGATGCTCTCCGTAGCGCTGACCCTCACGTACAATTTGCATGGCCAGTTCCTGGCTTGGAGCTAGTATCAGCTTTTGCGTAGCCTTTTTCTGTGGATCAATCGCTTGCAACAGCGGCAACAAATAAGCCAGTGTCTTGCCTGTGCCAGTTTGTGAGCGCGCCAATACATGCTTTCCCTTCATTATTTCCGGTATAGCCTCTGCCTGAACTGGCGAAGGCTGTGTAATTTCATGCTCAGTCAGTTTGTCCAACAGATCTTGTTCAACGCCGAGCGATTCAAAATTCAATGTCATGAAAAGGTCCAACCCCTATACGTAAATTCGTTACTCTCCATTATATGCGAAAATAGCCCTGTTACCAAATCACAAAAATAAAAGATGTCCCTCACCATAGCTAATGGCTTACGGGACATCTTTTATTTCTTATTCATCATACCATGCCCCAGCCTGTCGGTCAGTCTGGGAGCTAACTGATACAGCTTGAGAAAAGGAGATACCCACCGTGGCAGATTAACCTCCTCCTTGCCAAGCTCCATCGCTCTTACGATATGCCGTGCTACCTTATCTGGTTGTAGCATAAACCAGCTTACATTTCGAACATATCCTCCTGAAGGATCTGCCAGTTCAAAAAACGGTGTGTCGATCGGCCCGGGGTTAATCGTCGTTACAGTCACTCCACTCCCGCGCAGCTCTTGCCGGAGCGCATTGCTGAAACCGAGCAACGCATGCTTCGTCGCCGTGTAAGAAGACGATTTGGCTGTCCCGATTTTCCCAGCCATTGATGCTACATTGACAATCTGTCCATGGCCCCGCTCTGTCATTTGCGGCAGAAACGCCTTGATGCAGCGAACAACACCCATGTAGTTCACGTCCATCATTTGTTCAAATTCCGTCAGGTCGGTTTCATTAAAATACTCAAACTTTCCGTAGCCCGCATTGTTAAGCAATATATCGACCCGTCCGTACTGTTCCAATACTCGGGCAGCAACAGCCTCTACCTGCTCCTGGCGGGTGACGTCCAGTTGGATAAGCTCATGTCTGCCGCTGATTCCCGCAGATACTTGCTTCAGTCGCTCCTGTGAGCGTGCTGTTAAAATAGGAATCGCGCCCTTTTCGCTTAACAACTGAGCGCAAAGGGCGCCAATCCCACTAGATGCACCTGTAATCACAACTATCTTGTCCTGTAGTATACTCACGGTCATCCCTCCGCATTAAAGAAACTTGCTCCTTTAATATTAAGAGATCATCACCTGAATATCCAGCTCACCAATTCCTTCCACCGTAAGCGGAATATAAAGGGCACGCTGAGGCACAAAAGTGGTCAAGTTTTCTGATTTCATGACCTGCGGAGGCGTAATATCCACGACAATTCCCTGACTGGACAAAATCGTACTGGCATTACCACTAATCATATTGCCCAATTCTGAAATTGCGCTTTTTCCCATCTCATCAATTTCAGTCAACACAAATCCGCCCATCATCGCTGATACCATACGTAGCGCCACCTGTTCATTCAGGCCGAACACAATATTTCCGCTAAGCTGTCCGGTCATCCCGATCATAATCCAGATGTGGTCGTCCACCAGCTCGACATTTTTCACACCAAGATTTCCGGGTGAAGGAGATACTTGGATCAATTGTTCAATGACCCGTCGCGCCGACTCCAAAAAAGGATTTATCACTTCTGCCTTCACGATCAAAGCGCCCCTTTACGATGGGCTTTTAGACACACAACAAAAGTCCCATTTAAATTAGAATTTTTTAATTAAATATTACTGTAAAACGAATCGATCCTCAATAAAATGCTCTCTATATCACTTATCGACAGCTACCCGGTAATTTTTTATAGCTAAACCACAAAAAATGTGAATAATGTCCTATATCTTTCTTCTTACCGGTTTTAGATTGATTATTTTTGAAGGATATCAGGACTTTAGTCTTTATTTCCCAATATACCACACTTTAAGGTGCTCTGCTTCGATTCATTGCCCTTCCTGCTCGAATAACCTATAATTTAATGAAATAAAGCATAACGACGGTTTTACATATGAACCTATGGATTGGCTAAAAATATTCATTCTATACAGCTGCGACAAGATTAAGAAAAGAGAGGAGGAACTTCATGAACATCAGTCAACTTGAAACACTTATCATGATTTCCAAAACGATGAGCTTCCGCAAAGCCGGAGAACTTCTCAATTTGACGCAGCCGGCGGTGTCCGCCCAAATTAAAAGTCTAGAGGATGAGTTCAAAACCATTCTGATTGACCGCAACCAGCCTGTCACCCTGACCGACCGGGGAGCTGTTTTTTTGGAACACGCCGAGCGCATATTGGAGGTTGTTGAGGAATTAAGACAAAAATTGTACGATCTAAACGAAACACCACAGGGTCACATTGCGCTGGGTACCACAACATCCATCGCTATTCAAATTTTACCGCGCGTGCTTTCCTACTTTCAGGATCAGTTCCCTCTTATCAAAACCTCCATTCAATCCATGGCTTCCTCCATGATTTATCAGCAGGTGGAGAACGGACTTATTGATGTTGGCATCGGCTATCTGATCGAACGTAATCCTAATTTAAGCACTTCGGTTCTGTATTACGATTCCTTTGAGCTAGTCGTGTCTCCTACTCATCCGCTGGCTTCACAACCACATGCTACCATTGAAGCCCTTCGGGAAATTCCGCTGATTCTGCTCTCTCCCGATACGGTGGGACGAAAATTCGTGGATGATGTATTTAAAAAGCACCAAATCGTGCCTCATGTCGTGATCGAGTTGTCCAGCAGTGAGGAAGTCAAACGGATGGTCGAAATTAATCTCGGTGCTGCCATTATTTCCAGACTATCGGTCACTTCTGAACTGCGTGCAGGCACATTAAAAATGATCCATATTCCCGAGCTGGAAGTTAGTCATCCTGTAGGAGTGATTTATAAATCCGGCCGATATCTAAACTCAGCCATGCAGCAATTTTTAAGTGATCTGAAGGGGATGCCGGAGACGAATTTTACCAGTTCTGAATAACGTAATTCACTATGAACACCATACGAAATATAAACCCTGATTACGAAAGGAAGACAGGCTATGAAATTTGATCTGCACACCCATCATTTCCGCTGCGGTCATGCAGACGGAAACATTCGAGATTACATTGAAGCAGGCATTCAGTCGGGCTTACAAGCGATTGGTATTTCGGACCATTCCCCTTTCTTGGGCAGCGAACAAGATCAGGCTTTTCCTAAAATTTATATGGCTAAGTCACAGCTTGCTGAATACGTAGAAGAGGTACAACAGCTTAAAAAGGAATACGAAGGCCGTATTGACGTGCTCCTCGGTTTGGAAACGGATTATTTTCCTGATTTTGCTGAATTATATCGTTCCACTCTGGCTCCTTATCCATTTGATTACCTCATTGGGTCGATTCACAATGTCGAAGGGGACAGCATTTTTAACCGTAACCGTTGGAACAAATTAAGCGATGCTCGTAAAATCGAGGTCAAACAAGCCTACTATGCGCTCATTCAGGAATCTGCGCGAAGCGGCATGTTTCAGATTTTAGGCCATATTGACGCAATGAAGGGGAACTTCCCTGCCTTTTCAGACATTCCTGCTGATGCAGCCATTGATGAAACCTTGCGGGTAATTGCGGAATCCAATGTGGCGATTGAAATTAACACTTCGGGTAAAACCAAGCTAAGTGGCGGATGGTACCCGTCTGCTTCTATTTTAGAGAGAGCGCACCATTTTGGTGTGGAGGTTACTTTTGGTTCGGATGCTCATAAGCCTTCGCGTGTAGGCGATGACTGGGAAGAGGTAAAGGCAATGCTGAAGGATATCGGCTTCCGCGAATGGGTTTATTTTAAAGAAAAACGTAAAATTCCTGTGGCGCTTTAAAATTCAAGGCGGGGATTGCCGCTCCGCAAATCATTTGACCATACGAACGCTGCTGCAATGGGATTGTTGGGAATTTTAAATTATAAGGTAATATCCCATTGCAAAGGCGAACGCTTAGCAAGATTATGACATCTATGTATGAGGAGAATTACATATGCACTTGGAAGATCCTATGGACAAGCTCAAAAAGCTAAAGCATGACATTACGCGATTTATGCTCATCTATAAGTTTGCGCTCGACGAAATGGAAACCAAGATTGAAATATTAAAGCAGGAATTTCAAGCACTGCACGATTACAGCCCTATTGAGCATACCAAATCACGCCTTAAATCTCCTGAGAGCATCATGAATAAAATGATCCGTAAAAATAGCGAGTTATCGCTGGATGCTATCAAGGATCATATCAAGGATATCGCCGGTTTGCGTATTACTTGCTCTTTTATTTCTGACATTTATGATGTCAGTAACATGCTTCAGAGACAAAGTGACTTGAAGGTACTGGAAATTAAGGATTACATCAAGAATCCCAAGCCGAACGGTTACCAGAGCCTGCATTTACTGGTTCAAGTTCCTGTATTCATGTCGGATTGTGAGGAGCTAGTCTGCGTAGAGGTGCAAATTCGAACCATTGCGATGGATTTCTGGGCCAGCCTGGAGCATAAAATCTTTTATAAGTACAACCAGTCCGTTCCCGAAAGTCTGACACGTGAATTAAAGAACGCAGCGGATTCCGCTAATGCGCTCGATCTTCAAATGGAGCGGCTGCATCGTGAAATTAAGGAGATTAAAGACGCTAGAGGTGAAGAAGACTCCATAGAGGAGCTCCGGAAGATTACGATTAATAATCAGCAAATTACGGTGCCGGCCAATTTCCTGAAGCTTCTAGGGGAATAAATGGATAGGCTTCGACGGTGATCCACCGCTATGCGAATGATTTGATCTTACAATCGCTGTTGCAACGGGATTCTCTGGATTATATAAGCCCTTTAAAGGGTAGAATCCCATTGCAAAGGCGAACGCTCACGCTTCTCCAGATTCAAATCCTCCGCACCGCTGCCAACCCGCCTCTTAGCTCTCTAAAGCATATTCCACACCTCTGTAAAATGGATTCTCAATAAGCATCTGTAGGCTGATCCAACCGCCTTTAAGTTGCTTTAGAAACAGTTTAACTTCTTGTCGGTTGCCGCTGTGGATAATTGACAGGGTTAGAATAAAATTTTATACTTTTCTTGCACGGACGACCGAATTCAAATGAAGGGGATTTCTACATGACTGAGGGAGGAAATGGTACATCTGATAAAATACTCGCTGCTGCATTTAAATGTATATCTGCCAAAGGTTATGCTAACGTTTCCATGCGTGATATAGCTGAAGAAGCAGGCGTAGTATTAAGTCAATTAAATTATTACTTCAATAATAAAGAAGGATTATTCAAGGAGCTTCTTAAATCTGTAAAGCAAGAATATTTGAATAATATCGAAAATAAATTACAGAACATAGACACGACTTCAGAAAAGGTATCCTTTTTGGTTGAGTACTGCCAGGAATTGATCAAGGAAAACACGGATCTATACCGTTTGCTACTAGATTTCTTTAATATGGCCATGTGGTCCACATCATTTAACAAAGAGTTAAGCGCCTTTTTTAAGGAAGTTTCGGATGTGATTGGAAAGTACATTGCCAGTGATTATTCGATCAATGAGAATGTACAAGCTTCTCCCAAATTAATCACTCGAATGGTTATTGGCTCGATATTCGGCATTGCCATTCAATATATATTAGACCCGGATGACGAGAAGGTTTTAGATGGCTTGAATATTATTCATGCCGTCATTAAATAACTTTTTACAGAAAGCGTTAAGCCAAATGAGGCCATGTTACGTTCCATTGCAGGGACGAAAGCATGGCCTTTTGGATTGGAGCATATTGACTTTTAAACGTTGGCTTATTCTAAAATCGTCTTGCTGACGAACTTGCCTAAGCCCCTAAGGGCAGTATCAAAATGACGTTGCTCAATATGAAAACGTGAGAACCGTTTTTCGGGATACTGCTCAATAGATTCCTTAATCGCAAGCATAGCTGACCGTTGACAAAGCGCCTCCAGATCAGCCCCTGTCATTCCCTCGGTTACTTTGGCAAGACTGGCAAACGAAACATCCTCCCCCAGTGCCCGCCCTTGGCAACGTACCTGAAGAATAGACAACCGTGTATCATAATCAGGAATAGGTAGTTCAACAATAAAGTCAAAGCGTCCAGGTCTGAGCAAGGCCTTATCTAATAGATCCGGACGGTTGGTGGCTGCAAGTATTAACACCCCCTGCAAGTCCTCTATATTGTCCATTTCCAAAAGAAATTGGCCGACCATACGCTCACTCACCTGTGAACCTCCATCCCCTTTACCACGTGCGGGAACGATAGCATCAATTTCGTCGAAGAAAATGATCGAAGGTGCAGACTGACGGGCTTTTTTAAAAATCTCACGAATTCCTCGTTCCGATTCACCCACCCATTTAGAGAGCAGCTCAGGTCCCTTCACTGAAATAAAATTCACTTCACTCTCCGTCGCTACAGCTTTAGCCATCAATGTTTTGCCCGTCCCTGGAGCACCTGTGAGAAGAATACCTTTGGGGGGTCTTGTATGAGCATACTCAAAACGATCACTGTATTTCAAGGGCAGTTCCACCGCTTCGCGGAGAATATCCTTTACTTCCTCCAAACCACCAATGTCCTGCCATCTCACATCCACAACTTCGGTTGAAACCTGCCGGATCGTTGAAAGTTCAATCTCATTCAAAGCCATATCAAAGTGCTTCATGCTGACCTTAATATCGGCAAGTTGCTCACCTGAAAGCTGGGAGTGAATAAAATCAATGCGGGGCATAGCCTCACGAATGCACACCATAACAGCCTCGCGGCATAGTGCAGCAAGATCAGCACCCAGAAAACCATGCGTCATTGCGGCTACCCGTTCCATATGGACATCATCAGCCAACAGCATTTTCCGAGTGTGAATATTCAGGATCTCAAGCCGCCCTTCCTTGTCTGGAGAATTTATACCAATTTCCCGATCAAATCGACCCGGACGCCGCAGCGCAGGATCAACATTGTTAGGAAGATTAGTAGCCGCAATAACAATGATCCTACCACGCGATGTAAGGCCATCCATGAGGGCAAGAAGCTGGGCGACCACCCGTTTTTCCATATCACCGAGCACGGTATCCCGATTAGGAGCCAACGCATCAATTTCATCGAAAAAGATGATCGCTGCCGAATGCTCCTGCGCATCCTCGAAGATTCTCCGTAGCATTTGTTCCGACTCACCATAATGTTGCTGAATGATCTCAGGGCCGTTGACATGGATAAAATAAACGCCTGATTCTTGAGCAACCGTCCGGGCAATGAGCGTTTTGCCACACCCCGGAGGGCCATACAAAAGCAATCCTCTGGGGGGATCGACACCCAACTGCTCAAATAACTGAGGATAGCGCAATGGAAGCTCCACCATTTCCCGAACTCTGGAAACCTCCTTGCTAAGTCCACCTATATCCTCATAGGAAATCGTTGCCCCTTGCGCACGTAATTTAGTCCCACCTATGATGGATGTTACTGTTGAATCATTAAACACAACAACCCCCTCAGGAACCGTTTCTACAACTTTAAAATCAAATGAACGACCAAAAAGCTCCACACATATCCGTTCTCCCTTGAGTGTTGGCAATCCAGCGACTACACGCCGATACTTCCGAATATCCTCTCCACTTTCCTGCTTTTCTTTTTCACTTGGACGAATTTTTCTGATGAAGCGTGTGAAAAAGCCTCGGTCCTGATCCTCCTCTATAAAATAGGACTGGGTATGGGAGGATGGAATCAATGTAACGTTGCGAGCCGGTGTATGAGTTACCTTGGTAACATGTACCTGCTCACCGATATCCACTCCAACATTTTTCCGCAGAATACCGTCCATCTGAATCTCTCCTTCCCCGGCATCCAGCTCCGAGAGTTTGAGGAGAGCAACATTTTGACGCTTGCCTGTGACAACAACGATATCCCCATGGCTCAGACCCAAACGGACCATATCTGCCTGATTCATACGGACAATACCGTGCCCTTCATTTTTCGTGCGATCCTCTATAACACATAACATGTATGGTTTAACCGGCGTAACTTGGACGAATTCAGGCTCCATTTGTAGGTTCATATCATAACACCTTCACTCTATTAATTTCATAGCTGCCGCTTAGTCAAAATGCTGGTGGCTCACGGCTTGCCCAATGCCTGGCGCAGAGGTAACTTTAGCCCTCTTTAAATCCTTAGCCATATAGTAGCTGACTACAAATGTGAACAAACCATATGAAATAAAGGCAACGTGGTAAGACCAGTAACCATTGAGCGCAAATATGCCTTCTTTAAAATAGGGTAAAAAGGTGAGGGGCAGAAAGGAAACTCCAGTGAATATCGACAAGTAAGCAGTCCAGCGAGGCATAATAGCAGGTTTTTTCTTATCCAAAAATATAAACAAAGCAATAGCAAAGGATTGAATCGTCGTAATCATGTATGTCATATCGTAAGTATACCAACCTATAAAGTGAACAGCCTTAATCAGCTCTGGATCTGCTGTTCCCGCCATTTCAGCACACCAAACCCAAAGCACCGGGCCAAAGGAGAGCACCCAAGCAGTCAACAGCCCCCCCGTGAGATTCAACAACGACAAGATCGGTGTCTTCTCCCTTTTCCACATTTGTACCGTCAATTGACAGGACCAGGTGAGATAAAACATCCCAAAAAAAGTAGATAAGGATTGCCCTAATAAAATAGTATCGCGGTGCGGGAAATAAAAGTTTGCCACAAGCTCTGCTCCAGTAAACTTCGGATCTGGCGGCGGATAGTTATGTCCCAATATCACCCAGGTAAAACCATAGAAAATAACAAAAGCCGCTCCAGACCACGCACACCACGTTTGAATTCGGTTAACCATACGTTCGTTCACAGTTCTCTCTCCTCTCGGTATAACAGGTAAATCATTTTTGCTGTCCAACAATTAATTCGGACGTACGACCTAATATCAAAAATACAAGATCGTACTAAGGATGTCAATACTTAATCTTGAGTACATATTGAGCTGCTAAAACAACCTGTCTAAGTAACTCCTGCATCTTTATTCTCACTCTTCTTGGTTTTCAATCATATAACGTGCTGAAAGATCTGTTTGTCCAGTCGTAAAATTGGGTTATTATCGTTTCGTACCCTTTGGGATCATTATTTCGTCTACCTTAACAAAACTAATTCCTAGAGGAGTGATCAACGTATGAGAAAAATACTGGTGCTGGGTGAAACGGCTGCTGGAGGAATCCGAAAACTCCGTTACGATCCTCACACGAGGCCAAACAAGCGATCGTTCGGTGACTGTGTTCAACGGATCTGTACAGATCGTACCGATTCGCAAGCGCTGGCAGAGGGGTATTCGTTTCTTTCCCTACATGAATGGCTTCCAGAGCTGGTAGCCAGCTTGAACCGTTCCTATGAATCATAGAAATCGCCTGTAATCGTAGGTAGCTGCAATAGAAACACAAAAAAAGAGGACCCGAAGCTTCGGGTCCCAGCAACATATATTATTCAAAAGGGGGTCATGTCTGTATTGTACCCGTCCTGTGTTAGAGTTGTTTTGCAGTTATATTTCATCTTTGTAACAAAATATTCCACTGCCATTTCTATGCATAATCCCCTTGGTTCATCGAAAATACCAATACACTCGGCACCTCTCCTGAGGGATCATAAGCACCAATTGTACGCAGCAGGCGCATCTTATTTTTAATAAGTACGCGCATGGAAGCCTGATTATCCTCTTGGCAACGACTTTCGATCCGCTTGAGCTTCAAAGATCCGAAACCAAAATTCAGCATTTCTCCCACCACTTCTGTAGCCAGCCCCTGTCCCCAAAAAGGACGATCCAGAATATAGCCCAGCTGTGCCTCACCCGTTCTTTCATTCCATTGCTGAAAAGAGACGATACCGAGCAACGGTGAGGAGGTAAGCTCATTGGATTCACCAAGTAGATTGCTTTCTCCTGTATTTCTCTGATGCCATTCCACCGCAAAATGCAGGGAATCTAGTGAATCAGCAGATATTTTAATTTGCGCAACCAGACCCCGCATTCGTGTATTGACTGGTTTGCGAATTCGATTCACATATTGGATCACCAATGGATCGGATAGAATCCGTTCCAGCGCGGGATAATCCTCCGTTCTTAGCTGGCGCAATCGGACTCGGCGGGCGTAAAGCTCCGGTAGCCCAAGACGAAGCATTTCTCTGGTCAGCACAATGTTCCCCCCTGCGGATGGATTGGCTTTTAGAAATGAATGTTTCCATACTTAATCCAGGTCCTGAATCCCGCGGTAAATTCCTGTGCGCAGCTCTCGAATATAATACGGCAAAGAAGGCACAGCAGCTTCCTCCGCTTGTTCTACCGCCAGTTCTATATCATAAGGTACACGTACAAAATGAATGGAGAAGGACGTAGGCTGCTCCTCTCCCATCTCGCCCTCTAAAATGCAGTAGGAAGCCTGCGTAACATCCAACGGATTCCCGACACTGCCGACGTTAAAAAGGGTTTTTCCCTGAAAATGCTGGATAAAAGCATTGTGCACATCACCATATCCCACAACATCTGGAGCAAAAGCAACTTTTCCATTTTCTTCTGCTAACGGATCGAACATGGCAAGCCGTTTTTCCGGCTCATCCCATGGCTGCACACGGTGATATACACTTTGCGGCGAGGCATGCACCAGACGGATACGGCGTCCGCTCATTCTGAAATCATGATGAAACGGTAACTGTGCCAAATACTGCACTCGTTCTGCCCCCAAGCGCTCGGCTTGCCAGCTAAAATTGAGATCATCCGTAATACTAACCAGCTCATCCCAATTCCCCCGCACGACCACTTCACAACGTTGACGGACAGCATCCAGAACCTCACACGGGCTAGGCCCTTTGCCGATCAGATCCCCCAAACAAAACACACGGCTAATGCCTCGGGAAGCAATATCCTCCAGCACCGCCTCACAGGCAGGCCAATTGCCATGAATATCTGAAATGACAGCAATACGATCCATCTGAACCTCACTCCTTTGTCCGAAACGACTACATCTCTACACTACATTCAAGCCATCTTTATGTAGTTCCAACATATATGATAAAGATGAAAAAAAGATCATGGCCTATTGGCCGGATTTTAGCGTAATGACACTAAGCTCCGGTCTGCACAGCACGCGAATCGGCAAATGTGTCATGCCAATGCCTCGGCTGACATACAGCGGCATTCTCTCTGTTCCCACATGAAATAATCCCTGGATGTACTTGCGTCCACCCGGAGGCGGCATTGGTGCTCCAATGACCGGCAAGCGTACCTGTCCTCCATGCGTATGCCCCGACAGTTGAAGATCAAAGGACATTTGCGCCGCTACATCTGCATAGTCCGGCTCATGCATCAGCAGCAGCTTGCACATCTCATCAGGTAGCCCGTGAATGGCACGCTGCGGATTGGGCTTGCCCATAATGTTATCCTCTAAACCGACCATGGCTACACGCTGTCCCGCAAGCTCTACAATCGCATGCTCGTTTCTCAGCAGCGTAAACCCGGTTTTCGGATACAATTCCTGAACTCCGGCTGGTAAGCCTCTATAATCATGATTGCCCAAAATAGCATATTTGCCAAGTGTGGCGTGCATCGAAGCCATAACTGGAACAGCAGCCTTCATGGATACTGCATAGTCATCTACAATATCGCCTGTAAAACAGAGCAAATCTGGCTTCAGACCTGCTATACGGTCCGCAAGCTCGCGCAGATCCTGCTCATCCATATGAAAACCCAAGTGCACATCACTGAAATGTACGACCCTGATTCCGTCAAAAGCAGACGGAAGACGAGGGAGAGTCAAGTTGAAGCGTGTAATTTCCAAATGATTAGGCTCCCATAAGGAAGCATATCCTCCAGCCAGAAGCGCTGTTCCGGCTGTGGCTAAAGCCGCCTTTTTCAAAAAATGACGGCGCGAAGGATTGGCTGGTTCATTTGAAATGGAACGCCGCGAAGAACCGGGAGGGATAGCGGCCCCCTGATGCGGGCCATCCTGACTCTCGCGGCGGGTGTGCGGCGTCTTCTCCATATGCGTTCCCCCTTGCGATCTATTCCTTGATCTCACTTTTTAGAAACTCTTACTGTCCAGAAGCTTTAGCGATGGGTGGACAACCACTGCTCCGCATAGTCTACCAAATCACGTTGCCTCGCGAAAAAACATGAAGCCTCTCCAATGTTCACTCGCGTAAAAGCTGAGGGACAGTCCCGTTCAAAATCAAGTCCCAGCTTCTCAAAGTCATCTGAGGTAATATTAAAATCCTGAAAAGATACCCACGCTTTTGCTCCATCCACCATCATAGGAGCTTGATGCATGATCACTTCTCGTCCATTATAGGCTGTTCGATATTCCGCCAAATGCAAGGACGTGTTGCTGTCATGTCCGCACCCCAACAGCAGCACATAGGCATCTGCCTCATACAGCTTTGCCAAGGGCGAATGCTCACCCAGCCCATAGTCGAGCTGATGATCTGTCAGTAATCCCAAAGCAGCAGGTCCACGTGCCGCCAGAGAAACATGCGGATGCCCGCTGCGCTTGGTTCCCGGCAGGCCACGGAACGTTTCTACAATGATGCCCATCCCCCCGGTCAGCGTCCAGGCCGGATCATAAGCGGGCATTTCCTCGCGTACCAATTCCCACCATGACTCGTCCAGAGGTGGGTTCATCCAAGTCGAGGGATCAGTCAAGTCATGAGACTGTGTCGGCATCACCAGCGTCCCTTCCGGGCCAACCGCTTCGGTTAGCGCGGCAAGAATGGCCGAGGCCCCGCCTGGAATAAAGCGTCCAAAGCTGCGCATCGACGAGTGAACAAGCAATGTCATGCCGCTCCGAACTCCCAGCTCCTTTAATCCCTTCATGACATCCGACCTAGTGACAGGTCGATTCGTTATCGGTTGCACAGTCACCTGTCCAGCCTCCTTTTCTCCAAAAACGATACACAATACCATAATTATACCATAACTGCTATCCGCGCTCCTTCCTCCATGTTACCCTCCATCTTTTCTGAGCGCAAAAAAACAGGCTTTCTCCAGTTTGAGAAAAAGCCTGTTTGGGCATAACCTATTTGCTATACAGTCAGCCAGCGCTTGAACATATGCTTGGTCGTTTCCTTATTCATTTCGGCAATAGAAGTTGTCAACGGAATGCCTTTCGGGCAAGAGCGTACGCAGTTTTGCGAGTTCCCGCATCCTTCCAGCCCATCGTCCGTCATCAACGCCTCCAGCCGCTCTTCCTGATTCATTTCCCCTGTCGGATGGCTGTTAAACAGGCGAACCTGAGATATCGCCGCTGGTCCGATGAACGTCGTCTTCTCGTTGACGTTCGGGCAAGCTTCCAGACAGACACCGCAGGTCATGCACTTGGACAGCTCATACGCCCACTGACGCTTTTTCTCTGCCATTCTAGGACCAGGGCCCAGATCGTAGGTACCGTCAATCGGAATCCACGCTTTGACCTTCTTGAGCGCATTAAACATCCGGCTGCGGTCGATGACCAAATCCCGAACTACCGGGAATGTGCTCATCGGCGCGATCGTAATCGGCTGCTCCAGCTTATCGACGAGTGCTGCACAGGCCTGACGCGGCTTGCCGTTAATCACCATGGAGCATGCTCCGCATACTTCCTCCAGGCAATTCGACTCCCAGCATACCGGAGCCGTCTCTTTACCGTGGCTGTCCACCGGGTTACGCTGAATTTCCATCAGCGCGCTAATCACATTCATCCCCGGACGATAAGCCAATTCGAATTCTTCCGTATAGGGACTGGCTTTAGGATCAGCTTGACGGGTCACAACGAACTTCACTGTTTTATTCGACTTCACTGCTTGCTCCGACATCTAAATACACTCCCTTCCGTTATTTGTTCTTGGAATAATCCCGAATACGCGGCTTGATCAGCGAAACATCCACCGCTTCATACGAGATTTGTGGTCCTTCCGGTGTCCAGTCCGCAATCGTTGTTTTCAGGAAATCCTCATCGTTGCGATCCGGGAAGTCTGGTTTGTAATGGGCCCCGCGGCTTTCGTTGCGTAATAGCGCACCTTTGGTCATCGCTTCAGCCAGTTCCATCATATTCCACAGTTGCCGTGTAAACGCCGCACCCGCATTGTTCCAGCGCGAAGCGTCATTGATGTTAATGTTAGAGTAACGCTCCTTCAGCTCCTTGATCTTGTGGATCGTAGCTTCCAGCTTGTCATTATAACGAACGACAGTCATGTTGTTCGTCATCCACTCGCCCAGCTCTTTATGAAGAACATAAGCATTTTCTTTTCCGTCCATATGCAAAATACGCTCATATTTCTCCGTCTGCTGATGAACTGCTGCATCAAATACGGAGGTAGCTATATCCTGTGCAGATTTTTTCAAGCCCTTGATGTATTCCACAGCCTTAGGTCCAGCCACCATCCCGCCGTAAATGGCTGACAGCAACGAGTTCGCACCCAAACGGTTCGCACCGTGATATTGGAATTCACACTCACCAGCCGCGAACAAGCCCGGTATATTCGTCATCTGATTGTAATCGACCCACATACCGCCCATTGAATAATGAACAGCCGGGAATATTTTCATCGGGATTTTGCGCGGATCGTCACCGACGAATTTTTCATAAATTTCAATAATGCCGCCCAGCTTTACATCCAGCTCTTTCGGGTCCTTGTGGGACAGATCGAGGTAGACCATGTTCTCGCCATTAATACCCAGTCCATCATCAACGCATACACTGAATATTTCACGTGTCGCAATATCACGAGGGACCAGATTTCCATAAGCCGGATACTTTTCTTCGAGGAAATACCATGGCTTACCGTCCTTATACGTCCAAATACGACCGCCTTCTCCCCTTGCCGACTCGGACATGAGACGCAGCTTGTCATCACCTGGTATAGCCGTCGGATGAATCTGGATAAACTCACCGTTCGCATAGCGTACGCCTTGCTGATACACTGCACCGGCAGCCGTGCCCGTATTAATGACGGAATTCGTGGTTTTACCGAAAATAATCCCGGGGCCACCAGACGCCAAAATAACTGCATCCGCCGCAAAAGTCTTCACTTCCATCGTACGCAAATCCTGCCCGCAAATCCCTCGACAGATGCCTTCATCATCCAGTACAGCCTGTAAAAACTCCCAGTTCTCGTACTTGGTTACCAAACCCGCAGATTCCCAGCGCCGTACCTGCTCATCGAGAGCGTACAGAAGCTGCTGTCCTGTCGTCGCACCGGCAAAGGCGGTCCGATGATGCTGGGTACCGCCGAAGCGGCGGAAGTCCAGCAGTCCTTCCGGTGTCCGGTTAAACATGACGCCCATGCGGTCCATGAGATGAATGATCCCCGGAGCCGCTTCGCACATCGCTTTTACCGGAGGCTGGTTGGCCAGAAAGTCCCCCCCATAGACTGAATCATCAAAGTGAATCCATGGTGAGTCTCCCTCACCCTTGGTATTAACCGCACCGTTGATGCCGCCTTGAGCACAAACGGAGTGGGACCTTTTGACCGGAACCAAAGAAAATAAATGAACGTGAACTCCCGCCTCTGCCGCCTTGATCGTAGCCATTAGACCTGCCAGACCGCCGCCCACGACAATAATGTTGGATGCTGCCATTTCTGCTCACTCCTTTTTTTCAGGATTTTAACCAAATCCCCTTTTACGTTTGAAAATAGAATCTCAACACGATGTATAATTGATATGAGTCGTTTATAGTAGCTGTTTAAAAGCGCCGCATTGCACCAAGGCAGTTGCCGTTTCCTGAAATTCCGCACTGCGGAATGCAAGCAGGGAAGCGATGAAGCCGATAGACACCACCACGAACAGGGTCATACAGATATAAGAAGATACTTTTTGCGCACGTGGTCCCACGGTAATCCCCCAACTAACCATAAATGCCCACAGTCCGTTAGCAAAGTGAAAGGATGCCGAAACGACACTGATTAAATACAAAATGAAATAAACCGGGTTCGTCACGATGCCATGCATGACTCCGCCTAGCTCCTCATGGGTTACATTACCCAGAGCCACCTGAAAGCGCGTGTCGTATACGTGCCAGATAATAAATACAAATGTAATGACGCCGGAAATACGCTGGAACAGAAAGCGCCAGTTACGTGAATAGCCGAATCTTTTGACATTCGGGTCAGCCTGATAAGCAATATACAAGCCATAAATTCCGTGGAACAGTAATGGCAAGTAGATGAATAACGTTTCTAGCACAATAACCAGTGGCAAACCATTCAGGAAGGCCACGCTGCGATTAAATCCTTCCTTGCCGCCCTCCACCGCTGTGAAGTTCGTCACCAAATGCTCAACAAAAAATAGAGCCAGCGGAATGACGCCAAGAAGCGAATGCAGCTTTCTGGAATAAAATCCTCTCATCTAGGTCATGCTCCCTTCTCCCGATAATAGCGTTTTCAATAGTAATATAACATATAAATTGACAGTTTCCGACAGGAAATGTCCAACAAGGTGTCCCTTATAAGGAAAAACAAAAGTGTGAACATCTTGTGTCGCTTTCATGTTACTCCTTTTCGGCTTATAATGGAATTGCAATATACGTATTAATTATTATGTCTTTTTTGCATATAGAGAGGAAGTGGATGATTTGTTTGAGGATTTGAACGCTTTTGCCGTCATTGTCGAGCAGTCCAGCCTGAATAAAGCCTCCAAACTGCTGAATCTGTCCCAACCTGCCCTGTCTCGCAAAATTGCCAAGCTGGAGGAAGAGCTGGGTGTGAATCTCTTTGATCGTCGGGGCAAACGGCTCGAAATTACGTCCACTGGCCGATTTGTTTATACATTCGCGCTAGAGCAACGGCAACGACAGCTTCGCTTTTTACAAAAGCTGTCCCAGCACAAAAATGAAGCCCAGAGTATGCTTACACTCGGCGCAAGCCTCACGACGCTCCAAACGACGCTGCCTACCCTCGTCGAAGCTTTCATGAGCAAGCATCCTCAAACCGAGCTGAAGCTGCTCACCGGTAAAACCCATGAAATCGTCGCCTTTGTACGTGACAAAAAAGCAGACGCCGGTATTGTCGGGTCTGCCATTCATGAAGCTGGACTGCGTTGCATTCCGCTATTTGATGATCATTTGGAGCTCGTCGTTCCCATCGGACATGAATTAACGGTCAAGACAGGAACAGCCTCGATGAAAGATCTGCAAGGATTGCCGATGATTATTTTCTCCAAAGGGACCTGGTACCGCAGTCTGACGGATGACTTGTTCCAGCGCAGCGGCATCATGCCGGATATCCGTATGGAAATCGACTCTTTCGAGGCGATTGTACGCCTGCTTCCAACCTGTAAGGCTTCAGCCTTGCTGCCCAAATCCTATTTGCGTAGCGAACTATTGCGGGATAATGGACTCACTGCATTGTACTTGCCCGATTTGAAGGAGACACGCCGAACGACCTCCCTCATTTACTCGGAGACGACCGATCTCGGTCCGACAGCACGACGCTGGATTAGCGAGACACGGGCTTCGTTTGCAGGCTACCGTATGGTGTAGAGGGTTTAATCCTCTTCATTAACATTAACAACCTCATCCTCAAAGCGACCGATATTGTCATTCGAACCGATGATGACCATAATATCGTCTGCTTTTAGCCGATCCATAGCCGTCGGTGCGATCAGGATACCGTTCGCTGTATGAAGCGCCACGACGCTACAACCAAAGCGAGTACGGGCATTTAGCTCTGCTAGCGTTTTGCCATTCAGACATGCAGGTACATTGAGTTCCACAATACTGTATTCCTTAGACAACTCCAAATAATCGAGCAAATTAGGCGTGACTAGCTGGTGAGCCACCCGGATACCCATATCCCGTTCTGGATAAATAATCCGGTCCACACCGAGCTTTTCTAACGCACGCCCGTGCAGCACAGATATGGCTTTGGCTACAACTTTTTTCACACCCAGCTCCTTCAGCAAAATGGCGGTGAGGATGCTTACCTGAATGTCATCACCAATAGCAACAATGCCACAATCGAAATTACGGATGCCCAGTGATCGCAACGAGTCTTCATCGGTAGCGTCCGCCACGACAGTATGTGTCAACATCTCACTCATACTGTCCACAACATCCTCATTCCGGTCAATGCCTAGCACCTCGCACCCCATATCCACCAATTGCAAAGCCAGGCTTGAGCCAAACCGCCCCAAGCCAATAACTACAAACTGCTGCGTTTTCATATCTACTCGAAAACTCCTTATCTGAATCAATTTCATAAATGGGGATTTTGCAAAAATCCCATAAGCGACTTCCAATGAAGAAGATATAGATCGAAATGGTTTAGTTCGTCTATATCTTGACTTCGGAGCGACTGGTATCGAATTTTGCAAAATCCTGAAATGATTAAACCAACGAAATGTATATGAAATGATTCATCCTATAATCATTTTGCCTTCCGGATGACGATATAATTCTTTACCCTTTTTCGGCCCCAGTGCATAAGCTAGCGTGAGTGGCCCCAGTCTACCTGCAAACATCGTCAGGGTAATCACCAGCTTACCTATGACTGTTAAATCAGGTGTAAGCCCCATCGACAGCCCCACCGTACCAAACGCAGACACCGTCTCAAACAAGATCATCAGAAAATGATGATCTTCGGTTGCCGACAAAATCATGGTCACCCCGATCACGAACAGCAACCCCAGCAGTGTAATGGTCAAAGCCTTGTAAATTCGTCCCTGCGCAAGTCGGTACTTGAACAGTACAATATCTTCCCGCCCCCGCAGCATCGAAATCACTGCTCCAATGAGCAGGGCGAATGTTGTGGTCTTAATCCCGCCTCCAGTGGAGCCAGGGGAAGCCCCAATAAACATGAGTATGATGATAAAAAACTGCGTAGCCTGCCGCAAGCCTGCGATGTCCAGCGTATTGGCACCTGCGGTACGGGGAGTAACGGACTGGAATAAAGATCCCAGTAGCTTACCACCCCAATCAAGCGAGCCAAGAGTCTTTGGATTCGTAAACTCAAATACAAAAATCACGAGCGTGCCGACTACAATCATAGCGCCCGTCATGCTGAGTACCACCTTGGTATGCAAGGACAGTCTCTTGCGCTTGCGATATTCTGCCAGGTCTGACATCACTACAAAACCAATGCCGCCAGAAATAATTAGAAACATTGCGGTAAAATTAACAATCGGATCATATACATAACCTGTCAAGCTGCGAAATTCACCGAATAAATCAAAACCAGCATTGTTAAACATGGAGATGGCATGCCAGATTCCAAAATAAATCGCCCTGCCTACAGGCATATCAAAGGACCAGCGAACCGAGAATATCGTAGCGCATACGCCTTCAATAACCAGTGAGTACAGTAATACCTTACGGATTAACCCGACAATTCCCTCTACAGAAGTCTGATTCATCGCTTCCTGCAAAATGAGACGCTCCCGCAAGGAAATCCGACGCTTGAACACCAGTGCAATCAAGGTAGCCATGGTCATAAAGCCAAGACCGCCGATCTGGATCAGCGCAACGACGACAACTTGACCAAAAGTGGTAAAAAAGAGCCCGGTATCCTTTACGACAAGCCCGGTTACACAGGTCGCAGAGGCGGCAGTAAACAAAGCGTCTATAAACGCAAGTGGCTTTCCTGTTGTATTGGAGATCGGCAGCATTAACAATAAACTACCTATAAGAATGATAATGGCAAAGCCCGCAACGAATATCTGCGGTGGAGAAAGCCGAAGCCAGCTTGCATTGGGATTCATCTATTCATCACTTCTCTCCTAATCCTTAAAACTATAAAAACAGTGATTTAATACGGTGTAAGCTCGCTACGCGTTCCATTTGATCTTCCGATCGTCGTTGCCCCTGAATTTTTTGATTTTTCCAAACCTTAAGTAACTATAATTAGCATTCCCTGAATACAGGAAGAATGCATGTCAAGCACTATTCGATCCCCCTGTGCTAATGGCGCGCAGTAGCGAAGGGGGCAGAATTGTTCTGAAGAAGCGAAGCGTTTGCCTTTATCTCCGGATTTTAACCATTAAAGGGGGTATACAATCAAAAAATCCGGGGATAACAGCAATCGGAAGAATAATCTGCACCCGCAGCGGTCTAACCAATCCAAACACTTTTATACGCACAAAAAAAGACACCGGAAAACCGAGTGCCTGACTTGGTTCCTGCTCATAGCCTACGAGGTTAGCTGACGGATTCGGGCAGCACAGTATGCCCTATTTACACTTCCGATCCAGCAGGATCGGCTGTAAAATTCACCCCAGTAACATGGTTCCCCCGTTTTCCCATAGAAATTCGGCTCAACTGTATATCATTACCTATGTATTTTATAGGCATTGCCTCAAGATTATAATCCTTCTATATCCAGATCACAAAACCGATTTCGCCGAAAAAACGTGAAATTGGCTTTATTTTGCGAATGGGCATCGTTTAATCGCAGCTTATCTAATTTTATTGGAACTTTAAAGTGCTTTCACTCTATTTTCATGAATATCGCTAGTCTGTTGGCGGGAACCTGTGCAGTATGATATCTTTAATGGATGTTCTTATTTACAGATTAAGGAGGAAACTCATGAATCCTATCGGGAAACCGGTCGTGCTCACGGCCAACTTCAAAAAATTAGGCTTGCTGGGCGGGATTGGCCTGATTTGCTTTTTTATCTTTCAATTGCTTATTCCCTCGCTTAGCAATCCGAGTCCAGAATCAGTAATGAACGCAAAGGTCATCAGCAAACAAGAAGCGGTCATACACGCATTGGACTTCGCCCGCTCCGAGCTGGGCTATACTGAATCACAGCCTGAGGAGCCCGTCGTGACCTATCAGGCCGAAACAGATTTGTACGGTTATTTATCTAGAGAAAAACTGCTTCAACAGTACGACCGTACATGGAAAAAACGTTACCCTTACGAAACCTTTCGGGTCGATCTGCCTGAATCCTCAGCGAAGAGTAAGCTGCAAATTCATGTGGATTTATCCACTGGCAAGGTCGTTAGCTTTAAACGAATCACCTCCAATACCAATTACACACAGGCTGATATTTCTACGGATGAACAAGCACGTAACAGGCTTGTACGTGTGGCTGAGGACGGCATGACCCTCGAAGCCAAGGAGCAGGCGGCCGCAGTATGGGTCAAGCGCTTTGGCTTTAAGCCGTCGGATTTGAAGCTTGCGACCACTGAACAAGAAGGCGGATTAAAGTATACCGTAGACGATAAAAAAATCGGCGCCTCGGTACTTACATTGGCTTTTACTTTTGAAGACGGTGATGTTCGCTCCTTCACTCAAAGCTTTTCGGCCCCGTCGTCCTATACCGATTATATCGAAAAGCAAACATTTTGGGCGAATTGGATGACCTATGCGGGTTATGCCCTATTTAGCTTTGTACTGGGTGTACTTGCCATTGTGTATGCGTCACTCACCCGACGACATACTTCATTTGTACGCGGCATTGTTCTATCCGTTGTATACTTTATTGCTAGTATAGCTGGGACCATGAACATGCTGCCTTTATTGCAAGCAGAAGCAGGCGGTAAGGGCATGCTTATATTTCTTATGGTTTTCCAGATTGGTGTTACCTTCGTCATGGCTGTAGCGCTCTACTTCTCCTTGGTCGGCGGTGACGGGCTTATGCGTCAGGTTGGACTGAATGCATGGCCACGTGCAAAAGAGCCGGGCTACGGGCTGTATGTGCTTCGCAGTATGTATGTTGGCTACTTGTGGGCCTTTATTTTACTCGGGGTACAATCCATTTTGTTCTTTATACTGGAGCGCACATTTAATACATTCTCCACCACAGATGCCACGCAATCCCCTTACAATATGGCTTATCCATGGCTACTGCCGATTATGGCCTGGATGGCAGGTATTGGAGAAGAGACTGTCTACCGTCTGTTTGGTATTCCGATGGTCAAAAAAATAGTGAAAAATACTTTTGTTGCGTGTCTGATCACCACGCTGATTTGGGCACTGGGACATACACTTTATCCAATCTATCCGGTGATTTCCAGACCTATTGAGCTGACTTTTCTTGGTTTGCTGTTCAGTTTTGTGTTCCTGCGTTACGGCTTTATTGCCGCCATGTTCAGCCACGTTATTTTTGACAGCATTTTAATGGGACTTAGTGTGATGAGCCTGGGAGACACTGTGAATGTGAGCGCTGGTCTATTCTGGATCTTACTTCCAGCCATCGTGGGTTACATCATTTATTGGTTTAGTCCTAAAAAGCCAAATCGAATTATGTTTGAACCTATAAAAAAAGAGGAGCCGTATTCTACGACTCCTCCTCCCGAAGGGCAGCTATAATCTGACGCGCAAGCTTATCCCCAATAGAGAGAGGCCGGAAGTCTTCGACACTGGCCTCTCTTATTTTTTTGAGCGATCCAAAATGCTTAAGCAGTAACTTACGCCGTTTCTCGCCGATGCCTGGAATAGAGTCCAGCCGGGAAGTTACCATAGATTTGCCGCGTTGCTCGCGGTGGAACGTGATGGCAAAACGGTGAACCTCGTCCTGAATCCGTTGCAGCAGATAAAATTCTTCGCTATTGCGTGCAAGTGTCACGGCCTCAGAGGACTCTCCCACTAATAGTTGGGAAGTTCTATGTTTGGCATCCTTCACCAGCCCACACACAGGAATGAACAAACCCAGCTCATTTTGCAATACATCGGTCGCCGCCTTAATTTGTCCACGTCCACCATCGACAACGATCAAGTCGGGACGTTCCAAATTTTCCTTAAGCACACGTTCATATCTACGTCGGATAACCTCACGCATTGTTTCATAATCATCGGGTCCCTGCACAGAACGGATTTTATATTTTCGATACTCCTTCTTGGCAGGCTTGCCATCAATAAACACGATCATGGCTGAGACTGGATCGGAACCCTGGATGTTGGAGTTATCAAACGCCTCCACCCGGTGCAAGCTATCCAGTCCAATGGCACGTCCGAGATTGCTTGCAGCTTTGGATGTCCGTTCCTCATCCCGCTCGATCAGCTTAAACTTCTCATCCAAAGCAACACGTGCATTTTCCGTCGCCATGCCTGTCATTTGCTTTTTCAGTCCACGCTGCGGTACAAGTACCTTTACATCCAACCATTCAGCCAGAGCGAGAGCCGCCGTACTCGGGTCCTCCAGTCCACCGGATAGTTGGGTTTCTGTTTCCTTTACTCCGGTATCTTGGTCACCAACTTGGTCTTGATTTGTTGCTGCATAAGTTGCCCGTTCTTCAGCCACCAGCAATGAGTCAGCAGAAGGCTCTGTCTCCGTTTGTATCGCTTTCTCATCTATCTGTCCGGTAGCATCGGTTGTAGCTGCACTGTGGAGTACAGTTTCTGCCGCAACCGGTTGATCGACATTGACCTGTTCTGCCTGCATCAGCCTAGGAGAATCTGGCAGCAATATTTCTTGCGGCACTGCCGGGTTGTCACTATAATATTGCGTCACATAGGACATAAAATCACTGTAAGCTTCACCGTAGAAAGGAAAAGTCGACATATGGCGCTCGATCATTTTACCTTTGCGGACATATAGGATTTGTACACACATCCAGCCCTTATCTACTGAAAAACCGAATACATCTCGATCCTTCGCATCCGATGTGGTGATTTTCTGCTTTTCCATCATCGCGTCGATGCTGATAATCTGATCTCGCAGCTCCTTGGCCCGCTCAAAGTACAATTCCTCTGCGGCCTCCTGCATTTTACGCTGAAGATCCTTTTTAATTTCCTCATGTCCCCCGCTTAAAAAGGAACCAATCTCCTGACCAATCTGGTCATACGTTTCCTTCTCGACCTCTTTCACACAAGGCCCCAAACATTGATGCATGTGATAATACAGACACACTTCCTTGGGCATCACACCACACTTGCGTAACGGATACATACGATCCAGCAGCTTCTTCGTCTGATGTGCCGCGTAGGAATTGGGGTACGGTCCAAAATATTTTGCTTTATCTTTCAGAACGCGACGGGTCACCTCCAGCTTGGGGTGTGCCTCGTTCGTAATTTTCAAATACGGAAAGGTTTTATCATCCTTCAATAGCACGTTATAACGAGGCTGGTACTTTTTAATGAGGTTGCACTCCAAAATGAGCGCCTCCATATTACTGCCTGTAACGATATATTCAAAATCACGGATATCGGAAACCAGTCGCTGCGTCTTGCCGTTATGGCTACCTGTAAAATAGGAACGGACCCGGTTTTTCAACACTTTGGCCTTGCCGACATAAATAATGGTGCCTTCGCTATTCTTCATCAGGTAACAGCCTGATGCATCCGGCAGTAACGCTAATTTGTGCCGTATGTTCTCCAGCGCCTTCTCCTGATTCTGCAAGTCCTCCGCATAAGGTTTCATTCGCCCGGTTCCTCCTTCCATTCTTAATGATTACTCAACTAACTATTTATAATATATAGGAATAGTACACAAAAACGCCCCCGGTATTTACAACCGGAGGCATTGACCTTTCATGGCCGCTCCACCAAGCCCCCGCGGGAGCATGGGTCACATGCGATGATTATTGGTGTTTAGTAAGCATGCTTTTCAGTGCTTCTTTGGAGTTCAGACCTACCACTTTATCGACAGGCTGTCCGTCTTTGAAGACGATCAGGGTAGGAATACTCATCACGCCGAAACGGGAAGCAGACTCTGGATTTTCATCCACGTTCACCTTCGCGATTTTGACGCTGTCGCCAACTTCTGTGGACAGATCCTCCAGAATAGGAGCGATCATTTTGCAAGGACCGCACCATGGCGCCCAAAAATCAACCAAAACGGTTCCTGTGCCTTCGACTTCTGCGTTGAAGGATTGATCGGACACGTTAACAATTGCCATTGTATGTTCCTCCTTTATAGAAAAGTCAAGATTATTATAACCTGTAATGTCTGTTTCGACACCTTTTAATTATATCACAATAGTCTTTTAATTGTAAGATATCAAAATAGCAGACGGAAAACCGCTTACCCCCGCTGATTTTTTCCCTTTACGGTAATGACATCTACAAAAGGACGAATCCGGTCCATCAAGCGTTGTCCCTTATATATTTCCTCTCCGTCCTTGCTCGTAAAGCTGAGATGCTTCTCCAGCCCCTGCAATGAGTAATTGGAAGTATAAAAGGTCGGTTTGCGATTCATTCGGTAATTCAGTATGGAACCCATCACATGGTCCCGTACCCACGGGCTTAAATTTTCAGCACCAATATCGTCAAATACGAGCAGATCACAATTTTTGAGCATTTCGGTCGTTTCCTTCAGCTTCTGCCCGTCCTGAATCATGGACTTTAAGTCCTCCACAAAATCAGGCATATACACGATCACACCGTTCAGACCCGACAGGGCCAGCTCGTGCAATAGATAGCCCATCAAAAAAGTTTTACCCGTACCAAATGTACCTTCCAGATACAGTCCTTTTTTGGATAGACCCTGACTTTTCGTTTCTTCAATGTAACGGAATAGCTGTGTGACGGCAGGCATACGTTGTGAATCTTTGCGCGCAATTTCAAGAGCGTTATATCCCTCCAGAAGGGCGCGTTCATCCACATAAAAGCTTTTAATTCGCTGACGCACCCGTTGTTCATGTTGGGAAGCAACCAACTTCGCACATGGGGTCCGAATGTCCACGATTTCGGCTGTTCCATTCGGATATTCCACGCCCAGCTTACAAAAGTGGCCCTGAAAATCGTTAGGACACTGTTCCAGCCCCGGACAATTGTCGCAATTTCGACGATCCCGGGCATACTGAAAGAGCATGCTCATGTTGAGTCGCAATTGTGTTTCGTCCACATCAGGATGCGCAGCACAAAACTCCTGCACGAGCGGATCATTTAGAACTTGATCGGCTACATTGCGAGTGCGCTGGCGAAACGAAGGGTTCTGCATCTGCTGTAGCAAATCGCCCAGTGATTCCAAGAACGCTCCTCCTTTCTTAAAATGTGCAGAGTTATGGACACCTTAAAATCTATCTACACCTTTTTCTGTTTTCCGGATTGCATTCGTTCAGCCAGACGCAGCAATTCATCCAATTCTTCCTCAGATACAGACTCCTCGGAAGGGTGATCCTGAACGATTGGAATGGATGGCTTGGCAGGCCCATTATTTTTGGCATATGCGCGGGATCGGCCGCCGGAAGGAGAAGCAGAGGACTGTTTTCCTTTTACCTTGGCTTGATCCCTTATATATTGAACGGCTTTCTCGTAAGTGTTTACCTGCTTAAGCAGCATGTTGGAAGCAACGGCCTCGACAAAGTTGCGGTTAATCCGCTGATCGCTCCCAGATACGAGCAGTGACATCAAATAATGGATCAGCACGTTGATGACTTCACCGGGCAGCTTATAGCTGATATCAATTTTCTCGAATATATCCAGCAGGTTACCGGGAACCGTGCCGGGGAAAAAGGTTTGCAGCAAGCGACGATAAGGCTCGTTGCGCAACATCATATTATACTGGTGAATGTCACATTTGGCTGTGAATTGTGGTGGAACCTCCACATAAAATTCCATTTCCACAGCCTGTTCTGCAGGCGGCTCTTCAGATGTGGAAGTTTCCCTCTGGCGCAAGGCGACTACTTTGGCGGCCTGTACCTGCTGTTCCTCCTGACGCTTCCGATCCTGTCTGGAGTGCTGACTAGCCCGAAGCTGAAGCTCGTCAAGCAACAAATCGCCTGCTTCGGTAAAAATACCATCCTCATCCAGCAAGCGACTAATATCCTGTACAGAAAGGTCAAATTTGCGAACAACGTAATTGACCATGCCTAACTGCTCGTGCTCAAACCGAAGACGTTCCACGTGCTTACGATTGGCAGATTCACGCGGAAAACGGAGAATAATATCTGCATAATTCAATGCTTCCTCCGATTCTGACGCTAGTGCTCCAGTCTGACGGCTAGTGGACACCTCGGACAGCGCCTGCTCCAGTTCATAATCTATAACATGGGTATTCAGTTCAAATAACTCGTAGAAAGGAATCGAAATATTCTCTTTATTATAGGAAGATTGCGACCATTCGCTAGATTCTCTGCTCCACAATGATTCTCTCAGAGAAAGCACTGCAAACTTACCGATTTTGTCTCTCAACAAAAGGGTGAGATGCTGCGTTCTGAAAAATTCAGCAGGTGCGAGCGGCGGCTGCATCTCATATTCATACATATAGTCGTCCGTTTCGGGTGCATACAGCCTGGACGTCTGTAACAGACCGACGGCCTCCAGTTTGGAGGTCTGTTCAATCAAATACTTGCGTCCCTTTTCACTCGGCTCCAGTCCCAGTGTCAGAAAAAGGCGACGCTGCTGTTCCAACGGCGAATAACCAATTTGTCCAACTGGCACATGCTGGAACAACAGTCGATACAGACTGACCGCAAATGCGCCTACCATCGGCTGATAGACGCTTCCCAGCATCAATTCATCCAGTGCGCTCAAGCCAAATTCCCGATAAACGCAATAGCGGTGGTTCTCAGTATAGTGCAGCAGGTTTTTCATCCGCATTCCAACATTCTTCCTTTCCTGACATAACGGTCTCCAAGATGTTTTTCTATTCTATCATACTTGCCTTCTGGTGGGGCCAACAAAATAAGGGCAATTGTTCTCCTTTTTGGCAGCCATATTCGTCTGAGTTCTACTTTTTTCGAGAATACTAACTATTTTATGACTTTGTGACCTGCATCATGGTAAAAATAAAATTCTTCACACTTCTTTCATTGGTGAAAAGCTTTACTTTGAGCTACAATATAATGGTTAAGCATCACGTATTGGATACAGGAAAGATATAAGGAAGTACACATAGTTCGGCTAAGCCGATTATCATTTACAGATCGTAAAGGAGTGTAGATCGTGAGTCAACATCAACCACAACAAACCCCAGCAACACCTAACGAAGTAGCCTCCACACTGGAAGGCTGGTATGCGCTTCACGATTTCCGGTCCATCAACTGGACAGCATGGAAAACCGCAGATGATGAGGAACGTGCTGGAGCACTGGATGAGCTTCAAGAGTTTATGAAGGAATGGAGCACTACCGAGGAAGCGGGTCTGGGCAGCTCAGCTGTCTATACTATAGTCGGACAAAAGGCTGATTTTGTCATGATGCACCTGCGCGAAACGCTGGAAGACCTCAATAAACTGGAAAATGACTTTAACAAAACAACCTTCGCCAAATATACAACCAAAACCTACTCTTATGTGAGTGTGGTGGAACTAAGTAATTATTTGAGCAAGGATGAAGATCCTATGCAAAATCCACAAATTGTCGCACGCTTGAAGCCTGTATTAAACAAGGCCCGTTATATTTGTTTCTATCCAATGAACAAAAAACGTGATCTGGATGACAACTGGTACATGCTTTCGATGGACGAGCGTCGCACCTTGATGCGTAGCCACGGTTTAATTGGACGCAGCTATGCTGGCAAAGTAAAGCAAATCATTTCCGGTTCCGTCGGCTTTGACGATTGGGAATGGGGTGTAACACTGTTCTCCGATGACGCACTTCAGTTCAAGAAGCTAATCTACGAAATGCGTTTTGATGAAGTCAGTGCCCGTTACGGTGAATTCGGCTCCTTCTATGTCGGCAGTGTGTTGAATGAAGAGACATTTGAAGACATGTTGAAGCTGTAAAGCACAACCGTCAGTACCATTCGCAGCATACAATTAAGGATTCCGCGAACTCCCACTTTCGGGACGACGGAATCCTTTTTTATAAGACCTAAAACTATAATAGAAGAGAAAAGGCCCCTCACGGGTGCCTGATTAAATCGTATTCTTTATGAATGCCAGTCATAGCCAAGGAATGATATCTCCGATTATTGCAGCACAGGCTCGACCCCTACGGATGTATCCTCACTTTTCGCCAGCTTTCTTTTCTCCAAAGCGATCAGGATAAAGATCAGAAGCAGCAAACCACTTAGTAAGACCAAAAAGCCTCCCAACTCGGGAATAAAATATTTTAAGCTCCCACCTTTGAAGCCCATACCTCTCAAAAACTTGAAATGCCAGGTCAATGGAAGAATATTACTAATATATTGCAGCGATGTAGGCAGCATAGCTACTGGCAATTGAGCGCCACTCAGTAAAAACGAAGGCAGTATAATTAGCATGAGGCGTGGGGAAGCTTTTCCCGGATTCGCCGCACTCCACCCTAAAGCCATCGCAAACAAACTCAACGTAATCGTGTACAGGAGAAATGGAATACTGAGCTGCCATACATTCGCTTCAAACCGAAGTCCGCCAATCTGCTTGAGCAAACCAATGGACAAGTAAAAGGACACACATCCTACTAACGCATACGGCAACACCCTAAGAATCAAGCTATACGAATGCTGAAGCTCCTCTTTTAATCTTCCTTGCTCCCGCAATCGCGGGACAATGGTCAGTACAGTAGCACCAATCAGTGAAATCATGACCGTATTAATGAACCCCATAACCGAGGTCATTAAAGTAGCATTGGTAGGATTATATAATAGGCGCTGCTGAAGCAGCATATTGGAAGTAAGCCCTGTAATCTGGCTGTCACTCATTCCCATCCCCTTTAATCCACCACCAGCCAGCACCGCATTTTCTGTCGCCATGATCTCTGTGACTGCCGAGCGTAGATTTCCAGTAGCCTGACCTACCGTATTATCTACATAAAAACCGATGTTGCTCTGAACTCCTTTAATCCTATTTTCCTCCAACCCAGCTGGAAGGTAAATCACCGCAAAAAACTTTTCATTATATAAAAGTAAATTCGGATCGGCTTCATTCTCTTGCACATGGCGTACATCAATATACTGCGATGCATCTAATTTATTAATAAGCTGTCGGCTATAACTGCTATGATCTAAATCGACTACAGCTACAGAGGCATCGTTAAGCTGATTATTTTTAAAAACAAATCCAAAGGCTACAGCTACTACGATAGGAACGAGCAGCATAACAAAAACCATCTTACCGCTGATCAACAGCTTCCATTCTTCTATAAACGCCTTCATTTCGTCACAACCTCTACCGTCATTCCAGGTAATAATTCAGATGTGCGCTGAACATCCACCCGTACTTGGAAGGAGCTTATATCCGACAGACCTTTGTCCCGACTCATTCTCATGTTGGTATACTGAGGAGCAGAAGTAATGTACCTCACCTTGCCTTGGACATCTTTATCTAAAGCTACAACGTGCGAAGTCACATTTCCCCCAGCTTTAAACTGTGATATGGAATCCTCGCCCACATAAATATCGTAGTATAGCTGATTGGTTTCAATAACGGCGCCCGTTGCCCCCGTAGAAACGATCTCTCCCATTTTAGGTACAATACGCGACACCTTACCATCTGTGGATGCCTTCAGCACCATACGTCCTCGCTGCAATTCCAAAGTTTTGAGTTGAACACTCAATGCCTGCTTTTGTTGAGCCAGAAGATCCACATTGTATTCGCTATTCTTAACATCTTTTCGTGTTTGCGAGGTTTGAGTCAAGGCTTCCTTGGCCTTTTCTGTTTTGATACGAGCCTGCTGGCGTTCCTCAGCAGTTGCACCCGCCTCCATTTTATCCAAAGCGGTTTGCTGCTGAGCGATCCCATTTTTAGCAATGTCCGATTGTTTGCTAGCCGCTGTAATCTGGTTATTGGCAATTTCAACCTGATCCTTAGCTGTATCTAACGCGATTTGGGCATTATCCAGTTGGTTTTTAGCGTTATCCAGTTCTGCTTTGGTTCCAGCTCCGGCATCATATAACGCTTTGATACGGTTGTAATTCACTTTAGCCAAGTCCAGAGCCTGTTGTCTGGATGATACTGTTTTTTGTGCAATTTCCGCATTTCTTTTGGCTGTCTCTACTCCTGTCAGAGCTGCGTCCAACGATTGCTGTGCTGCTTCAATAGCCAGCTTTTGTCTTACAATATCCTCCGCACGTGTGCCTTGGTTTAATAAGGACTCTCCCGCTTGCGCGGCTTGAATGTCCAATTGCCCCTGTTTTTCTGAATTCGAAATTTTCTCCGACTGATTTTGCAACCCGTCTTTAGCCTGTTTTATTTTCACATCAGCCTGTGCGATATCCGTTTTTAATTTCTCAATTTGCAAATCAAGGTCTACAGGATCGAGGGTCATGAGCACATCCCCTTTTTTCACCTGTTGTTCTTCCTTCACCTCAATCGTGTTTACTCTTCCCCCTACGCCCTGAAAAGCAACATTCACGGTATCTGCCGTAAGCAGTGTATTTTTTTGTTGGGCTGCCATACTCACAGCATCCTTGCCGCTCATTGCCATTAGCGTACCCCCGGTACCTAACGCGACAACAAGTAAAACGTACACGATGATCTTTTTGTTCATTACAATAAACTCTCCTTCATGATGATTTAGCCAATGATAGTTAAAAATAATAGTCAAAAACAAATAAGGAGCCTTATAGTACGACGTCTAACTATTTAAGCCGGGAAATTTGATTATTCCTGTTTTATCCGTTCAACACCTGAGGAAAGCTTCTGTAAGAGTGTTGCAAAAAGATCATGATCCTCCTGCGTAAATTCATTCATCAAATCCGAAAAAAGCTGAATGAACAGTGGAATTCTTTCCGTCATTAACTGTTTTCCTTCATCAGTCAAAGAAATCGCGGTCATACGTCGATCCGACAACGTACTTCTTCGGATGATCCCGTCCCGTTCCAGCTTGTCAATTACGCTGGTTACTGTTGAACGTGTAACTCCGGAATACTCAGCCAACTCGGACGGAGTTAATGAACGGTCATACAAATACAAAGGCATTAGAATTTTAAGATTTCCAATAGATACCCCATACTCAGACAGTCTGGAAGACACCCCATTGTACACCTCGTGAGCTGTCTGCACGAAAAGTACTAACGTATTCAACGATCGGGAATCCACATTTGGAAACTTTTCAGTCAATAAATTTATTTTCCTGGGATCAGCATTGATGTTAAAATCAGAATTCAACGTGAAGGTCCCCCTCTATAATTTGTAACCATACTATACGTCGCCATATAGTTATAAGTCAATACCTTTTTTTGATTACTTCTACTTAAAAAAGGTCTCCAAGCTCCTGTATTGGAGTCGTGGAAACCTTTCTGCCTTAGAAAAACCGTCCCTTTTTCAGCACTAGCGGAATCCCGCCAATGATGAACAGATAGCGGAGATCGACAATTTTTTTCAACTGTGCTGCGATCCAGCCTTTTATTTTGCGTTTGCCCACCACGGCGACGGCTTCGCCTTTTCCAAGCGAAGCAACCGTCCCTTTGTTGGAAAATACGAACTTGTGCAGCTCCTTTTTGCGAAGAGTAGCGGCCAGATTCTTGGCACAAAGGACCCCTTGCTGCATCGCAATTTGGGCAGTCGGTGGATAAGGACGTCCTTCGGGATTAAACATCAGGGAGCTGTCCCCGATAATAAAAATATCATCGTGGCCCGGTGCACGCAGAAAATCGTCAATTTTCACCCTTCCGCGCATCACTTCGAATCCGGCTTTCTCAATTAATCCGTTCCCACGAATCCCTCCCGTCCAGACCACCGTGCAGGCTTCGATTTTCTCACCCTCACCAACGATTACACCATCCTGCAAGCATTCCTTAATCGGAATTCCAATGCGGAAGGTAACTCCTTTACGCTTAAGGACATCCATCGCATACTCCACCAGTTCAGGATCGAACCCTGGCAGTGCCGTAGGAGCTGCCTCGACGTTAATGATTTGAATCCGGTTGAAATCGATGTCGTACGCTCTAGCGAGCTGTGGCAAACGATCCGCCAACTCCGCTACAAACTCAATGCCGCTGAAACCAGCGCCCCCAACTACAAAATTGAGGCGACCTGGCTTACCGTCATTTTTATACAAGGCCAGCTGGTATTCAATATGCTCACGAATCAGGCGAACCGAGTTAATACTGCGAATCGTCAGCGCGAACTTATCCATCCCCGGAATACCGAATGTTTCGGGCTCCCCGCCTAGTCCGATGACCAAATAATCGTAGGACAGCGAGCCATCCTCCAGCACGATTTTTTTCTCCTTTGGTATGATTTCCTTAACCGTTCCTTTGACTAAATCCACCTTGAACTCATCGATTAGCTGCGCAATTGGAATCCTTGAATGTTCAATCGTATCTGTACCTGCCGCAGGCATATGAAGATGTGTCGTAATATAGTGGTAATCATGACGGTTGATCAGCGTGACATCCGCCTCATTGTGCTTGAGCTCCTTTTGCAATTGCTGTGCCGTCAATATACCGCCATATCCGGCGCCCACAATGACAATTTTGGGAATACTGCTCATGCTTCTACCCCTTCCGATATACATAATTATTCAAAGCTGTTCTCTCAAAACGGTTAATTGATACTCACAGAAAAGTCTTCATCAAATATTAATCGCTTTAACTTTGCAAGCGGAACCCAGCAGTTTATAATGATAAACAGTGAATCATGCGTTCGGCGGCTATCTGAACCTCTATGCGGCTGATTCAATATCTACAAATCCCATACTATCCCTTTCGGAGGTGTTTTTAGAGTGACAGCTCAATCCACAGGTGCGGAGATCCGCGATCTGATTATTATCGGAGGCGGTCCAGCCGGTATTTTCGCCGCTTTTTACGGAGGAATGCGTCAGGCATCCGTCACCTTAATTGAAAGTATGCCCCAACTGGGCGGCCAGCTTGCAGCCCTTTATCCTGAAAAATATATTTATGACGTTGCTGGCTTTCCTAAAGTGACTGCACAAGAACTGGTTAACAATTTGGTTCAACAAATGAACCACTTTAATCCAGAGGTGCAGCTAGAAGAGAAAGTCGTATCGTTAGAGAAAAAGGAAGAACGCCACTTCATCGTAAAAACAGACAAAGGTGGCGAGTATCATGGTAAAGCGGTTATTATTACCGCTGGCGTTGGTGCTTTCGAGCCGCGCAGACTGGAGCTTCCAGGTGCCGAGCGTTTTGAAAAAACGAACCTGCATTACTTTGTCAGCGACCTGAGCAAATTTGCAGGCCGAAAAGTGCTAATCAGCGGTGGTGGTGACTCTGCTGTAGACTGGGCACTTATGCTGGAACCGATTGCAGAACAGGTTACATTGATTCACCGCCGTGACAAATTCCGTGCGCATGAACACAGTGTCGAAAACCTCCTCGCTTCCAAAGTAAACGTTATTACACCAACGGAAATTACAGAATTGCATGGAGAAGACACGATTACCAAAGTCACTCTTGCTCATGTAAAAACCAAAGAAACACAGGAAATTGAAGTGGACGATGTGATCGTTAACTTTGGATTTGTATCCACACTTGGCCCGATTGCTGAATGGGGAATTGAAATCGAAAGTAACTCTATCGTGGTCGACTCTCGCCAGGAAACCAATATTCCCGGCATTTTCGCCGCAGGGGACATTACGACCTATCCAGGCAAGCTTAAGCTGATTGCGGTCGGCTTTGGTGAAGCTCCTACGGCAGTCAACAACGCCAAGGTCTATGTAGATCCAGATGCCAAGTTGTCTCCCGGCCACAGCAGTAACATGAAATTGTAGTGTCTAGTTTAGACTATGACAAAAAAGGGTATTTTACTCCAAATTTGAATCTTTGGAGTGAAATACCCTTTTTTACGGTGTGCCTATTCGTTGCAGTGATTGTCTGTAAAGTCATTCGAACCCTGAATGACTTTACAGTCGCAGTACGAGAGCTTGTCCGGTCTAATGAAGGACTACGGCTGTATTCATCTCTAGATTTCTTTTGTGAATCTCAGCCAGCAACAGTGCAATGAAGTCACATTCAAGTTTAAGCTCGATTGCCATCTGATAGGAATCCAAAAGCATTTCATCCGTCAGCATAGCCATCCTCGACACAACCTTTCCTTTTATTTCAAAATCTATTCTATCAAAATACCAAAATCGGAACAAGCGTTCTGTTATCCACAGTCAATTGTGGAAATCCTGTGTATAAATTGTTGGTAAGTGTCGTTAACCCATATATGTGACAGGGGATAATGTGGACAATATTTATACACAGAATTTTGACGCTCGAACACAAAAAAAATATTTTTATTATTTATACAAATATATTATATTTAGCGTCTTGTTAATAGATTAAATTGGAATTTTATTGAAGAAAACAGAAGTTATTGAGGTCTTGTATTAACCTCTAAAATCCATACCCGTCCATTCTGATCAAGCCCGTAATCAAATCCCAGTTGTCCGATCCCGGGAAATCTCCTTTCCAGTACAGGAATACAGCGTTGTGTAAGTTCAATGATCTCTCGCCGCTTTTGAATAGCAAGCCGCCGGGGATATATCATCCGAAGTGCCTCTGTTCCCTTCAGCAAAGTGCCCCCCTTGCACAGATTCGTAATGACCAGCCCAGGCCGAGCATGACGTGCAACCACCGCACGAAAATCCCATCTCTGCCCTTCCTTCACAACTTTGACTCGATAGTCGACAGGTCTACCTTGAATACTTGCCAGTTGGATGCCTTGTTGAATGAGATATGGACGTTGGATTCGGAGCTTATGGATTCCGATTACAAGCGCTCTAAAATGACTGAACCGGTGCGTGTGCTCCATACGCGTACAGGTGTATCCCCTACGCTCCTTTGCCACACGCATGACTCCGACTCCTCCGCCTCCTTTCACTGGTTTTATAAATACAAAAGCATGCCGCCGCAGCATCATGCGCAATTGTTCTTCACTATATAGACAGGTTTCCGGTATATAAACGGCGGTATGTGGATGGTGGAGCAGCGCCTTCGTCTTTAGCCATTTGCTTGCAAGTTGTCTCATCTAACCCTCTCCTTTCGCCGTCAGTTATACTTATACATACTCAACAGGAATGTTCTATTCTTGGATGATTGTCCGCGGC
The DNA here is from genome assembly GCF_038592955.1 of Paenibacillus sp. FSL H8-0168. Classification (NCBI taxonomy): domain Bacteria; kingdom Bacillati; phylum Bacillota; class Bacilli; order Caryophanales; family Paenibacillaceae; genus Paenibacillus; species Paenibacillus sp. FSL H8-0168. The sequence continues at coordinate 4,653,452 of NZ_CP151948.1, forward strand.
ATGTGCCTATTTCGACAAGATCATGGCGAACGGTAGCATGCACTGAATATCACTGGTACAATGACAATAATCTACTACCATTTGCACGGAGCAGCGGAAATTACCGGCAAATCGTTTTTTCAACAAGGAGGTCAACTCATGAATAGCAAAATTGGCATCATGGACATTGGCTCAAACTCCATACGTCTGGTGATCTATGAAATGACAGAGACAGGAGCCTATCGAATTGTGCAGGAATGCAAAGAAGCTGCCCGACTGAGCGAAAAGGTTGGGGCCAACGGCCGTATGGAACGGGAGGCGATTCGAAGCATCGCTCCATTGTTGCGCCAATTTATGGCGGTATGTCATATGCACGGGGTTGTCCGTATGCGTGCAGCAGCAACAGCAGCCATCCGCAATGCCACGAATTCGGACGAAATCGTCCAATGGATCGCGGAGGAGACAAATTTAACACTGGAAATACTGAGCGGAGAGCAAGAAGGCTATGCCGGTTTTCTGGGCGTAGTGAACACTATGAATGTGAGTGACGGAATCATCATTGACATCGGGGGTGGCAGTACCGAAATTACGCTGTTCCGCGATCGAGAGCGGCTGCATACGGTGTCATTTCCCTTTGGCGCCGTCAATATGAACTGGCGCTTTGGACGTGAGGTCAAGAATGGCGAATGGTCTCCTCAGCAGATTGAGGAAATGGAGAGCTTTGTCCGTTCTTCACTGCAAAATCATGATTGGATCTTCTCCAATCCGGATCTGCCATTCATCGGGCTGGGCGGAACCCTGCGTACTTTGGCTAAAATCAATCAGAAGCGGCAGGATTACTCACTTCCTGTGACGCACCATTACGAAATGACGATAGAAGATGTCGATTACTTCTATGGCAGTCTGCCCCATCTTCCCTATGAAAAACGCAAAAAAACAGCCGGCCTGTCCAAGGACAGAGCCGACATCATTGTACCGGGTCTTATTATATTGAAAACGATATTTGAAGCTGCTCAAGGCTCCGCGTATTTGGTCAGTGGAGCGGGGCTGCGAGACGGCCTATTTCATGAGCTGGTCAACGCGGAACAGCCCGTGGTAGCTAATCCGCTTATCACATCCATTCGCAATATCCTTTCGTTTGCTGTCCCGGTTAGCGAAGCGCATGTCAAGCGGGTTAACGAGTACGCCGTCCGTCTTTATGACACATTAGCTAACGGAACCTCAGCTGCTATGGACAAGCGCTTGTTACTGACCGCAGCAACTCTTTACAAAACGGGGGCTGCCTTGAATTACTATCATTTCCGCCAGAATTCCGTATTCTGGATTTTACATGCAGGCATTGGCGGTTTATCCCATAGGGAAACAGTACTAGCCGCGTTGATCGCGGATTACCATCCCAAGAACCGGACTCCCCGTTTGCTACGCACACATGCCGATATTTTGGAGCCTTCCGACGAGGAACGTGTACATCGGCTCGGCTCGCTGCTCCAGCTCGCGATTGGCATGGATCGGAGTGAGTCGGGAATGATTACCAGCATCAATCCCACTACAGGGGATGACGCACTGCATCTTCGTCTGGAAAGCAAGAGTGAACCCATATTAGAACAACGGGAGCTAGAATCGGTTGCCAAGGATTTTCAAAAGGCGTGGAACCTTACATTGTCGTGGTCCATTCTACCTTCTTCCAATTTCTAACCTTCATCGCTTCAGATTGGCTCCTGATAGGAGCCTCTTTGTCGTTTCTGGATACAAATTGATAGCTGCCATTAGGCAAAAGCTGGCGCGCCTTCACATTATCCCTTAACGATAAATGCAGAATATCTGCCAGCATTTCTTTGATCCCGTCATCATAAATCGGGCACATCAGTTCAATTCGGCGGGTCAAATTGCGCGTCATCCAATCTGCACTGGACAGAAATAACTCGGACTTGCCTCCATTTTCAAAATAAAACAATCTGGAATGCTCCAGGAAGCGGTCTACAATACTGATGACACGTATGTTCTCGCTGAATCCTTCCACACCGGGACGCAAACAACAAACCCCTCTAATGATAAGATCAATCTTCACACCTGCCTGGGAAGCTGCATATAGTTCATCGATCATCTCTTGATTGGATAAGGAGTTGATCTTGGCAATAATCCGGGCGGGCTTACCTGCCAATGCTTGCTCAGCTTCCCTACGGATGAGTTCAAACAGCTTGTTCTTCATTCCCGTTGGAGCCACCGTAAAAGCTTGCAAAGTCTTGAGCGCAGAGAATCCCGTGATTTCATTAAACAGTTCGGAGGCATCCTCGCCAAGTACCGGATCTGACGTAAACAATCCGATATCCGTATACACGCGCGCCGTGCTTTCATTATAATTGCCTGTGCCTACGTGCACATATCGTTTGAGTGCGTTGCGCTCATGACGTATGACAAGAATGATTTTGGCGTGCGTCTTCAAGCCAACCAACCCATACACTACATGACAGCCTGCTTTTTCAAGCTTACGCGCCCAGGCAATATTACGTTCCTCGTCAAAACGGGCTTTTAGCTCCACCACCACCGTTACCTGCTTGCCCGATTCGGCCGCACGTGCCAATGCCGGAATCAACTTCGATTCCCCGTTGACACGGTACAGGGTCATTTTGATTGCCATCACATCCGGGTCTTCTGATGCCTCAATGATAAAATCAGTTACCGCATCGAATGATTCATATGGATGGTACACGAGCACGTCCCGTTTGCGAAGTACGTTGAAAATATCCTCTTGTGGGGGCAGTTCTTCCGGATACAGTGGTTTGATTGCCGGAAATTTCAAATGCGAATACCCCTCCAAATGATCGGCAAAAGACGACAAAAATGTCAGATCCAACGGCCCGTCCATCTCAAACACATGATCGAACAGCTTGAATTCGCGTTGAAGCTCCATCAAGGCATAGGGATGAATCCCTTTTTCTACTTCCAGTCTAACCGGCGCCCCCCGGCGTCTTCGACGCAGCTCTTTTTCAATCTCTTCGAGCAAATCTTCGATCTCTTCTTCATTAATGGATAAATCGGAGTTACGCGTAACACGAAAGGCATGAACCGCCTCCGGAACATATCCGGTGAACAGCGTTTGGATGTGATGCTTGATTAGTTCCTCAATTAAAATAAATGATTTCTTCTTGCTGTTCGACCGCAAAGGCACCGTAACAACACGTGGAATATTCGAAGGCACCTGCACAATGGCAAAAAGCGGTTTATCCTCCTCCGTATCCCCGGGACGTCTCAAGACGACCGCTAAATATACGTATTTATTGTGAACGAGTGGAAAAGGACGGCTCTGATCGACCGCCATCGGCGTGAGTACCGGAAATATAATTTCATGAAAATATGCATCCAGCGACTTTCGCTGTGTTGTATTTAAGTCTTCATATTCGAGCAGTAAAAGACCTTTTTTCGTCAAGAGGCGAGAAATATCACGATAGGTCCGGTATTGTTCCGATACCATCGAGGCGGTACGCTTGATCAGCCGTTTGTACAAACCGGAGGGGGTATATCCCGTAAAATCCTTTTGCATAAAACCCGCCTTGATCTTCTCGCGCGTCTCTGCAACACGAACAGCCATAAACTCATCCAAATTGCTAGATACAATCGCCAAAAATTTGGCTCTCTCCAGCAACGGTGTATCTGCATCCTGAGCTTCCTGAAGCACACGGCGATTAAATTCAATCCAGCTTAAATCTCGGTTAAAGTAACGTTCTGACCCGGCTTTATCCTTATTCTGACTCTCTATCAACATATGGCCTCCATCAATTCATGCAGTATAGTTACCCTTTATTGTACTATTAGATGAAACGCGCTAGCATCACAGCAGTGTAAACGCAATGTAAAATGTGTGTAAACACAAACTGGATGTTTGAAAAGGTCATTCGGATGCTTTACAAAAATAGCATTAAGCGGTACAGTGTTTACGTCTGTTTCATAGAGTAGATTGACGAACCGTTCCTTTTTCAGTTGTTTATGTTCATTATGATGTGTAGTAATCACTTAGTAGCCACGTTCAATTGCTGATTTTCAAATGGCATGATATAGGGAGGATTTACGTTATGGAACCCAAGAAAACGCCACGCGTACTGCAAAAAAACATCGAATTTTTCACCGCGGCGCTATCTCAACACCTCGTTTCGGTCTGGCAAGAGGACCCTACAGGTGTATACTGTGAGATTGGCTGTGGATATATCGAGTTATTCAGTAGCGAGATGATTCGGGTGCGCAATCAAGATGGAACCCCAAGCCATTATGACCGCAATATCACCATGTTTCAGTTAATCACGAAGGATCAGCCGATATAATTATTATATGCTATGCCTGCGCTGTTCTTCCAGATTAGAATTGTTTTATATTACAATTACCGATTTTGATATCTGCTGAATCTTGCAGATTTTCCAAAAAGCGCCTCAGAGCGCTTTTTTTGTCGACTTTTTTTGAACATCGTTTCGAAAAGCAGTATGATAAGGGAGCATATTACCTAAATTTAAAGGGGAATCAACCGATGGAGCATACGACATCAGATGGGCGCATCCTGGTTATGACCGCGGTTGAAGCCGAACGGGAAGCTGTACTGCGGGGCCTGAAAGGCGATACCCGTTTTGTGGTCGAGCTGGCTGGCGTGGGCGCACCGTCCGCAGCGGCTTCAACCGCTTTAGCATTGGCGGCAACTGGTGACTACCGTCTGGTCATCAGCGCCGGAATCGGTGGCGGCTTCGTCGAGGTCGCTGCACTGGAGAGCGTCGTTGTTGCTGACGCGATCATTGCCGCCGACCTGGGAGCAGAAACGGCAGAGGGCTTCAGCAGCGTGGACGAGCTGGGTTTCGGCTCAAGCCGAATTGCCGTGAACGTTGCCACCGCGCAGCGGTTCGTTCAGGCGTTGCGTGCCGCTGGACAGACGGCTGTTGCGGGGCCGATCCTGACCGTTTCCACAGCCACCGGTACGGCGGCAACAGCGGAACGGCTGGCCAAACGCGTTCCCGGAGCTGCTGCCGAAGCGATGGAAGGCTACGGCGTAGCCGTGGCGGCAAATAGACTGGAACTGCCGACGATGGAAATCCGTACGATTTCCAATGCTGTCGGTCCACGTGACCGTGCAGCCTGGCGGATCAAAGAGGCTTTGCAAGCGTTGGAAGCCGCATTTTCTACATTAACGGAGGTTATATAGATGCAAATTGCTTTTTCACCTTGTCCCAACGACACTTTTGTCTTCCATGCCCTGGCGCATGGATTGATTCCGGGCGCACCCGCGTTGGACATTACATTTGCCGATATCGATATCACCAACAATCTGGCGATCACACCAGACGGACTCGATATCATGAAAATTTCGTATGCTGCACTCCCTTGGGTGCTGGATGAATATGCCCTGCTGCCTTGCGGAGGCGCATTGGGCCGGGGGTGTGGCCCGCTCGTGCTGACCAAGGAAGGTTCAACGATCGAAGGCCCCGAAGCCCTGTCTGGCAAGCGTGTAGCCGTTCCAAGTGAACGTTCCACCGCCTATCTGCTGTTCCGCCTGTGGGCGGCCAAGCATGTGCCGGGAGGTGTCGGCGAGATCGTCGTGATGCCGTTCGACCAAATCATGCCTGCTGTCCGTGACGGGCAGATGGATGCCGGGCTGGTCATTCATGAAGCACGGTTCACGTATCCGTCCTACGGACTTAGTAAGCAAGTTGATCTGGGGAACTGGTGGGAAGAAGATACAGGGCTGCCGATCCCGCTCGGAGCCATTATTGCCCGCCGTACGCTGGATTTGGATGCGATCACAAACTGGATACGTGCCTCTGTCGAATACGCTTGGAAGCATCCAGAAGCTTCGCGTGAATATGTATTGTCTCATGCGCAGGAGCTTTCACCCGATGTCGCCCAATCGCATATCGACCTATATGTTAACGATTTTACCGCCAATCTGGGCGACAGCGGATATGCCGCCATCGAAGCTTTGCTCGGTCGCGCAGCGCAGGAAGGGCTGGTACCTTCGTTTGATTTAGCCCAACTGCGCCCTACTTCCACAACAACACGTTAAAAGGAACAGACATGCCATGCATGTTTTCCTGCTGAATAGATTAGTTTAAACATATAAAACCTCCCGAACGAGCACATGGCCTAGCCATGCGCCCCATTCGGGAGGTTTTATCATTTCATATGGCGAATCCACATTCGGACTCGCTTGATCCTTATTCTTAGTTCTGTTCCTGCTCCACAACCTCGGTCTTAAATACGTTATCCAATTTGGTACCCAATCTTTTGACCAGTGGTACCTTGATATCCCGGCTCAGCTCCTTGAAAAAAGCGTCCATGTCACAATTAATCTTATCCAACACGACCTTTACGGTGCCCTCTGCCAAGATCTGCTCATTCAGATCCTCCGGTACGGTAACCGAGATATCATACTTCTTGCTTAACGTTTTAATGTAGCGGGTAAAGATTTCGATAAGCTCCTCATTGTTGAACTTCTCAACTGCAACTTGCCCTTTGTTGGTAAATTTCAAATTCACTCTCACGTTAGCATTTCCCCTTTTCCTTTTGACCATTTATTTTGGATAAACGTTGAACCTTTCAGAGGCTCTTCAAAGAAAGGGCCTTACCGGTCGTTTTAGACTCTTGTCCTTTGATATACTAAGTATAACACATTAAGGCCGTTTTCATTTCCCAACTTGTCGTTTTATGATAAAAAATGATACAATTTGCGCATTTTCAGCATAAATTCTTTCTTTTCATGCCAATCATTAGAAATAGTTTATACACAAATACACAAAAAAACGCCTATCTCGCAAAAGAAAGACGTTTCCGTATAGATGCTTAAGTGGTATGCATTTACAGAGGTTTCGTACATTCCCAACCGTGTGAACGATACTCACGCACAGCGTCTCGTATATCCTCAATATCATCAGAATGCAGCAAAACGGCAGGTAGAATTGCCCAATACTCATTCTCCGCTAGATCAATAAATACGTCCTCGACATCGTAATATTGCATATCGCCAAATGCCATATCCCTGATTTTCTGTCCAACCAAAGGTGTAAACTGGGAATCAAATGTTTTCATTACCTTCGTATATTCCTTCACGCCCGTTGCCGAGATCTGCTGTGAAATAATGACGCTCAATGATGTTACCTCCCTGACCTAATAATGCTCATTATACCCTTCTCTCAGACCTTCTACAAAACCTTGCGCAAAAAAAATCATAAAAATCAATAGTCCAATGCCAATAGCTACGGAGCTGATTACGATAATGAAGATACCCTGCGTGTTTCTTTGTTCCATCTTTTTAGTCAAAATTCCGAAAACAAGACCTATGATCCCTAACAAGCCTCCAAAGACAAAAAAACTAAATATGAACCCCAAACCTGCAAAAATCCAGCCAAAGAAAGCGAGCAACCATCCTTGCTGCTGCGGCTCACTCTGCTTCATCTGCCAGCGTTCCCTCGCTGTAGGTGTATATCTGTCCATTCCTTAGCTCCCCCGCTCCACTTGCATTCCTTAAGACAAAAATTCGCTCGCCTTCTCCCGATGGACAGGCTTGATATGCATGTCCAACACTTTCAAAGCTGCTAGCACAACCCCCGCATCATCTGTAAAACCCAACATCGGAATAACATCTGATATAGCATCTAATGGAGAAATAAAATACGCTAAGGCTCCGAATGCTACCCCTTTGGCATAAAGAGGCGTTTCAGGATCTATCGCACAATAGTACATAGCCACCGCATCCTTCACAAAGGGAACTTTTCCAGCCGTGGACTTCACCTTGTTGAAAAATCCCTTTTTCACCTGTTCTTCCTGTTTTGGATCATACTTGGCTTTGGTTACGTCAAAATCCTTCATAGGTTCCTCCTATTGCTGACCGGTGAGTTTGAAAGTGCCACCTTCCCGCTTACCAAGCGGATAATTTTGAACCGTCATTTCCACTTTCGTGTTCTTATCCCATACCGGAAGCTTGTCAGATGTACCGTACCCTTTCATAGCTATGTTTATGACTTCCTCCGCCTTCTTCGTCAATGCAGCAGAGGACATATTATATTTACCATAACCTTGATAAGCACCGCCAAAACTGAGATTAGGTTGATTGTTCACATTCAGTAGCACACCCTTCAACGTGCCATCTTCTGTTACATCAAAAGTCACTTTTTCCAATACAAAATCATCGGTGACGACAGATGTCTGCTCTAACATATGCGTTATGGCTGACAGGTTTGCTGTTAATCTAACTCGTTCCAGTAGCGCCGCTGTATCGTTTTGTTGCTTCGTTAATACTTGTGTTGTCTTATTTAGTGAAGCGTTCGCACTAGTTAAAGTATTTACCTTCGTATTCAGATTATAATTCCATACCCCCAAGGCTATACATCCTAGTACGGCTACTCCTGAAATGACTGTTGCTACAACTGCGAGCTTACGAACAGAATGTGGTTGCGGCTCCACAGACTGAGTATGACTGCTTAATTCTCCCATACCAAACTCCCTCTCTACTTATATAGTCATATTTTACTATCCCCCTCTCTGATAATCTAGTATATTTTTCCTAATTGCATATTACTATGCATTTGTACAGGAATTCGTTTCATCAGCCTTTGAGCTTCGGTTCTTTCGTTTTCCGGGAGATGCTGTATTTACCAGATACACACTGCCTGCAATCAGCACCAGCCCCACAACAAACGTCAAAGTAAGTGATTCCTTGAGCATTACCATACTAAAGACCGTCGACAACACCGGTATCATAAACGTATAGGAGCCGACGGTTCCCGCATCTCCGTTGTCGATTAGTTTAAAATAAATCATCCAGCCCATCGCAATCACGAATATCGAAATAAACAATAAAATTGCGATAAAGGATGTCGTCCAGTGAATATCGCTCCATTTCTCAGTCGTAAATCCAATGCCATTGAGTATAATCCCTCCCAAAACGAGCTGCATCGTCACCGCCCAAATGGAATCCAACTGTTGGCTTTTTTTCTTCATATAAATTGTTCCGAGCGCCCAGCACAGTCCTGAAGCTAGCCCCAACACAATGCCCAGTACCGACAAATGCCCTGCCATTCCACCAGAGCTAATCACAATCACCCCGCCAAAACCCAGCACCAGTCCAATGACCTTCAGGGGAAACATACGCTCCCCCAACCACATCCAGGAGAATAATCCCAACAGGATCGGCTGAAGGAATACTAAAGTGGAAAATAACCCAGCAGGCAAATAACGCAACCCTACCGTCTGCAAGCCATAGTAGCCTGCAATATTAAATATGGCCAGCACCAGATAAGTCCACGCATTCTGTCTAAAGCGCAAGGTTTCCCGGTGACGCATAGCGAACAATAGCAGAATCACACCACCCAGTAGGGTACGGATTCCTGAAAAAAATATCGGCGGTGTATCTGGCAAGGCCAGCTTGGTCAAAGGCCAGTTGATCCCCCATACCATCACTAATATCAAGACAAGCCACAGCGTAGCTTTAGGTGTTAATTTTTTCATAGATGTCTTCTCTCCCTTAAATTTTCATCGCTCATTGCTTACGACTAAAATCTGAATAGCCGTTTGCAAAGTTTTGCTTTACTAGCGTATACTGTGGTCACTAATAAATAAAATGAATGTTTTCAATGAGGGAGATAACTTTTCACTTATGACCATTACTCAAATTATGATCTTCGTTCGCGTAGCTGAAACGCTAAACTTCACCCAAACTGCCCATGAGCTGCATATGACGCAGCCCGCGGTCAGCCATGCCATCGCCAGCATTGAAAACGAGCTGGATGTCCAGCTATTGCTGCGCGACCGAAAAAAAGGAGTGCTGCTGACAGATATCGGGCACAAGGTACTGCTGCAATTCCGTATGATGCTGCAAAGCATGGAAAAGGTACAGCAGCAGGTAGCTGCTGAAAAAGGGCTGGACGTGGGCACGATCACGATCGGTGCCTTTCCTTCTGCCTCAGCCTATTTTCTACCCCCGATTATTCATCATATTCGTCAGCATTATCCGAACCTTGTTTTCGATCTACATGAAGGCTCCACGAATGAAGTCAAGGAGTGGGTGCATACCAGAGAAATCGAGGCGGGTATCATCCTGTTGCCAGACCCTCAGGTAGATGTCATCCCATTATGTCAGGATGACATGGTTATTCTCCTGCCAGACGGTCACCCTCTACAATCGCACAACAAAATCGCCATTCGAGACTTGAATGAGCAGGATATGATCTTTTGTAAAGGTGGACATGAGGTCGCCATTATGGAAGGTTTTGAACGCGAGCAAAGTCAGTTGCAGGCACAGTTCATTACTCATAATATCAGCACCTTGGTCAGCATGGTTCGACAGGGACTAGGTATGGGTATTGTCTCTTCACTCGCCTTGTCCACGTTCCCCCATGATCTGACCGTCAAGGAGACTTCACCTCTGATCACACGCCAAATCGGTATCGCTGTACCATCCCTGCATAATGCTTCACTTGCTGTACAGTTATTTGTGCGGACCGCGCAGGAGCTATTTACGGATTCGAAGCAGTAGAAGCATCGGTAACGAGATTTTGGCAGGTGTATAATGTTTCCTAAATACTTTTCTTGTCTTAATATGGTGTACTTAAAAAATAAAAAGGAGTTTTCCATAAACGGAAAACTCTTTCGCACTTTAAACAATCTGCTTCTATACTTTCTTCAATGTCGGACCAATCCACCAGCCAAATCATCCCATCGCCAAGAAACCTCATGTCCATGGAGATGTAGCCCCCCAAACCACTCGTCGATCCCTTGAACTGCAATGCGGTCCACTGATCCATTCAGTACCTCATTACCCAACTCTGTCAGAATTACCTTTCGGTTCAGAAAATCCGGAATTTGTCTGAAATCCAAGCCGGCCTCATCCCCGTCAATGATCAGCAAAGGATGTTCGCCTTGAGCCAAAGCACGAATAAATTTCCAGTATTCGAGATCACCCATGCCGAGCACATGCAGAACGTCTGTTACCTGACGAAATAATTCCAATGGCGTATCCACTCCATTATGAACGGTCTGAAGCGTGGTCTGTTCCACAATGCCAAGACCATTCCGCTCCGAGGGCAACCGCTTGAGATGCGCTGTGAAAGCTTCATAGGCAAAAGGCAGACCGGAGGCTGCCAATTCTGCCTTCTTGTCTTCCAGCAGATTAGCCATTTGGGCAGGATCGGGAGAAGCATACGCCTGCCAAAGCTCGCTTCCGAGCTCCATTTCTTGCCGTCCAATGGTCCGCCAGGTCCCGGATAATGTCTGAAGCTGTGCCGGAGTGAGCTGTCCCAGACCATGAAACCGTTCGATTCCCGGAAACTCCCCAATACAGAGCAGGCTCAGCTTCGTGCGGCCCAGTTTCTGTCTCTTGAACCAGTGGAGCAGATAGGCGAGCATACTCTGATCAAACAGGTCATGTTCAAACCACAACACGACTTCATCATACTTAATAAACTCACGAAGTTTCTGCTCTTGTTCCTCACACCCCGTAATGTATTCGCTGGCCGGAATACCCATCGTTTCCTCCAGGACCCGGGCCCGCAGTACCCGTTCTTCAGCCCCCGCTGGATTTGTAAATATCGGTCCTGCCGGATATACCTCTCTCCATACAAGCACGTCACCTTGTACAACACCCTGCTTCAACATGTCACCTACAACATCACCGTTAACAATATGTAGCATGTTTTGCCCTCCCTCATACAAATGATTGAACACGGAGACGAGGTCGGCCACCGGGAGTGTACCTTTCAATTTTCGGCGTGCATCGTGCAGCCGCTTCTTAAGCGTCGGGACCGGAGTGCCCAGATAATCGGAAATTTCCTGAAGAGAGTAACCGTAAAAATAAAACAGCCGCAGAGGCACGCGCAGCTTGGCAGACAGTGCCTTCACCGATTGTTGCAGAACTTGGCTCTCCTCTCTACGCTCCGCAATTTCTGCCAAACCCGGTACTCCTCCCGATACCTGCACAGCTTCATCCAGAGGAAGCACCGAATGATGCTTGCGCCGCAGCATCCGCTGACACTGTCTTACGACAATGGTCTTGAACCAGCCTGGAAAAGCGGACGGGGTCTGCAGCTTCTCCAGATTCTGATAAGCCTCTATGAACGCATCCTGCACGGCATCTTCCGCGAGATGGACATCCTTCAGCATGTCATAGGACACGGCATATGCCATTCCGCGAAAATGCAGCATCAGCTGCCCGAACGCTTCCGCGTTCCCTTGCCGCGCCTTTTCAACCCACTCCCTCATACGTTCCTAGCCTCTTTTCTTTCGTGTTCTTAATCTTAAGTGCCAACTCCGTGGGGGAAGGTTACAAATCATATGATGAAAAAATGAAATGATTGATAAATAGCGTCACTGAACACAGCTGTACACAGCAACCATATTAACAGATTCTTTCTCAAAAGAAGCATAATGTAGCTACAGGTTGTTGGTTTTCAATAGAAATATATCATCCTTTATTTTTTACGAGGTTAAGTTCAATATGACTTCGACCATGTAGCCATAGCAGTTCATCCAGTAAAAACGCCAATCCATCCTTACTACGCAAACGCTCGATCAGTTCTGTAACGACTTCCATAATCTCACGCTGTACATTGTTCGCTAGTTGGAGACCCCCACTTTCCCCATCCACATAAAGATGTGGATGATCCGGTTGTTCTACCTTTCGTACATGTCGCAGACACAATATCCCATGTTCAAGATAAAAGAAATAGCTACGATCATACAGAACTCCCTCAAATAATTCATACATATGAGGATCATCATCAGGTCCATATACCATGGCAACTCTATTCAATTCAACCGATTCCGTCATAAATAATTTCTCTCCTTCTGGATTGATTAATTTTTTTGTCAAATAAATAACAAAAATTATGTATATATGTATTTAATGTACGACTTCTTATACATATAATACACTTTCACATGTACATTTTCAACACTTATCGAATAAAATGTACGCATTATTGTAATTTAGGTTTGACTTCTCTAAGATTTAAGTACATATAATAAGTTGAGGGGGATTGCTCATGGGATTGAAACCAAGTTATAAACCAATGGAAATCACTCTAATTAAACGAGATAAAACACGAACTTACCTTCGCACTCAATTAGGAATATCACCATCCACTTTGGCGAAAATGTCTAATGGGGAATTTGTAGCTATGAGTGTCATTGCACGCATTTGTGAGGAATTAGACTGTAGAATTGAAGAGGTTGTAGAGTTTATAGAGGAGCAACCATTAGATACAGAAAAAGAGCGCTAGCCTTTTTGAAGAGGATAGCGCTCTTCCTTTTTTATTAACTATATTTTCCTATTGTTATCTACCCGCTGCATAAGGAACCGATCAATTAGTTCAATTTTTTGCTATATAGTAAGAAATGTACACGAAAAACGGAGTAGACGGAATGGTGCTGTACAAGCGAAGCGGTCGCTTTTGTCCCCGGATTTCTACCCTAACATAATCTTTATTCAAGAAATCCGGGGGCGGTGGCGATGGGAAGCACCATCCGTCTGCGGAGTGGCACTAAAGTAACTTTTAAGTTCCATTTATATATTCGATCTTTTGATAGGTTGCTCCATTGCTTTATAAGTCATGCCAGAGTAATCACTTATAATAAAATGGAGAGTGATACAATGCACTTTATAAAATCGATGTACACAAAACAAAACATAAATACCTCAGTACTCTTTTTTGCATGTTTAGTTCTATATAGTGTTTTTTCTGAGATTGAAATTAAACCCGTAGCACTCTTACTTTTTACAGTTGTATTTGCCTTTTTTAATGCCCTGAGTAAATTTGTCCAATCCACACGTAGTGATAATGATCATTAAACACATTCAAAAAGGCCTCCTTAGCAATATAGTACGCGACTATACCGCTATAGAGGCCTTCATTTATAGTTGGATCTTTTCTTGCTTTCGTCTGATCATCACTTCGATTGCTTTGTGGCTTCGTACAAACGCTGTAAAATGGTAACCGCTTCAGCCCGTGTGACTAGCGCTTTGGGGTGAAGGTATCCATCATTGGCGGTAAGGACGCCCATATTAGTCAGGGTGTAGAATGCTTCTGCCTTTTGAGTTTGGGAATCTTCATAAAAGGGCTCCTCTTGAGTCGTGTCGATGTATATTACTGGATAGCTGAACGAGTAATTGTCATTGTAATTCGCCTGACGAATTTTTATATCCTTATACTGCGCAGCTGCAGAGATTACTTCCTTGATCTCAGGATGAAGAGTCTGATTCGTATAATCCGTCCGAACGGAAGCAATCATCATCACATCCCAGCGGGTCAGCGGTTTGTCGGGATTGATATAGAATTGATAGTTTGGATATTTGCCTCCTACTCTTTCAGTGAAGCCCCAAACATAATCCCCATTGAATAATGCTGCAAAATCTTTATTCGCCCAGTGCTTACGCGCATCAACAAATTCTGAAGCTTTTCCAGACGAATGATTGATCTCTGGAAAAAGCTTGTGAAACATATTTACAAATTCCGCTTTCGTTATGGTTTTGCCTGGCTTGAAGGTGCCATCCGCATAGCCCTTGACAACACCTTTGTCGACCATCGAACGAATAGATTCAGCAGCCCACTCATATTTTGTCCCGTTCACATCAGTAAACGTATTTGCCGCGAATGCGGATTGACTAAAAAACAGTGCCACCGCAACCAACAGGGTGATAAGCCATTTCTTTCTTAACATCTCTTTCCACTTCCTTTAGGTAAAATTTATGTAGAACATAGTTCTCCAAACTCCATGTTATATCGGTATTTCAAAAGCAAATGATGATATTAGACAGAAGAAACAACACAAAAACGACCTCCGCAACGAGTAAAATCCCGTTACAAAGGCCGTTATCCGCAACCTAAACACATGTTTTAGGGAACCATCCTGACATTTAGGCTTCTATAATTCAGACCACTACTCGAAAAACCTTAATTAACAAGGCTCTTCGTTCGGTTTTCCGGCATCCGTAGCCGTACGGAAGCTTGAACCGCAGCCGCATGTAGCTACAGCATTCGGGTTATGAATCGTAAAGCCGCCTGACATTCCGGACTCTTCAAAGTCGATTTCCAGACCGTCCAGGTAGCGGATGCTTTCCTTTTCCACTACAATCTTCATATCCTGTACGTTCATATATATATCCTGATCCGTCTCGTTGTCGTCAAAGCCCATTGCATACGAGAATCCAGTGCAACCGCCCGGCGTAACACCCAGACGCAAAAACATATTCGGCGTTTCCTGCTGCTCCAGCATATCTTTCAAACGCTCAGCAGCGGAATCGGTGATGTTAATCATAGCTCCATCCTCCTCTTTTACTTCATGTTCTCCTTCAGTATACTCCACTATTTGCAGGTGCTCAAGTCATGGAATGTCCTTCCCTTACAGGCTTAAAGACCTGTTTTTCTATTCGTTTGTATTGAACACCAGTGGTGTGAGGTTTATAATAGGTGAAGAGTGTGTAAAAGAAACTGTCGGAAATTTGTCATTTCAAAGGCGATATTTTGAGATATTCATCATTGTAGCCTGGCATTGTAACATTTTTCACATATCGTATATCCGCGCTGCCGGATTCTTACCGACGGAACGGGACATCCTGTGCGCACTTAGCGCTTGTGCCGCTGATTTGGCGGACAGCCTCGCACAGAGCAACTTGAAGGAGGAATAGGCATGTCCACATTAGTTACACCTTTTACAGACCGCAGAATGGCGGAAATTGTAGAAAAGGTACAGAACGGTATTCGTTTGAACCTTGAAGACGGTATATATTTGTATGAAACTGACGATATCCTCACACTGGGTCAGTTGGCTAACGAAGCTAATTTACGCAAGAACGGAAAAAAGGTTTATTTTATCGAAAACATGAGCCTGTACTTCACCAATGTATGCGAAGCGCGCTGCGCGTTCTGCAATTTCCGCAAGGATCAGGGGGAGGACGGCTCTTATACGTTGTCCGGGCAGGAAATGATTGATTATGTAGAGCAACACATCCATCCGGGGGTAAGAGAATTTCATATCGTCGGTGGTCATAATAATCATGTGCCTTTCCAATACTATGTAGACTCATTGAAGGCACTAAATGAAAAGTATCCCCACGTTACACTGAAAGCTTACACTGCAGCAGAAATTGACTTTTTCACACGCATAAGCGGTTTGAGTATTAAAGAAGTGCTTCAGGAGCTGCAAAAGGCTGGACTTCAATCCCTGACTGGTGGTGGCGCAGAAATCTTGTCCGACGAATATCGGAAGAAGATGCGTGTTACGAAAGCCAACGTCGACCGCTATCTCGAAGTACATCGCACGGCCCACAATCTCGGCATGAAAACTCATACGACCATGCTGTACGGTTCGGTCGAATCGTATCAGGATCGTATTGAACATATGCTGCAAATTCGTGAATTACAGGATGAAACGAATGGATTTATGGTATTTATTCCACTGTCCATGCAGCCGAAAAGCAAAAATGCCAACATCATGCGTCGTAACTCCGCTTACGAAGATCTCAAAACCATTGCGATCAGCCGCCTGATGCTGGACAATATCGACCATGTCAAAGCTTACTTCATTAATATTGGCCCGCAATTGACGCAGGTCGCTCTCACCTTTGGCGCATCAGACGTCCATGGTACGATTGTGCGTGAGCAGATCAGCCATGCCGCAGGTGCGTTGACTCCTGCCGGATTGACCCGTAAAGAGCTGATCTGGCTGGTCAAAGGTGCAGGACGCATACCTGTAGAACGGGACACCTTCTATAACGAAATCGAAGTTTTCGAATAAATGTAATATCGGATTCAGATTTCCCGCGAGCATTTCCTCCCCATTACACACACCATGCAGCATCATGCTGCCTCGGAATACGCTGGTCTGCCTACCAAAGGCAGGCCCGATTCTCGGGTTTTATAACAACAAAAACTTGTGTTAGATCAACGAGACACCAGACCATTTGCCGGGGACACGGTAGCGAAAGGAAGGCGGATTTTGATGAAAAATTTCGTTATTCTGGGGGGCGGCTATGGCGGCCTTACTATTGCCAAAGAATTGCTGGATAAACACATTCCCGACGATGTTCAAGTTATTTTAGTGGATCGGATGCCCTTTCAGGGGTTGAAAACAGAATACTATGCCCTTGCGGCAGGTACGGTATCTGATTTTGATTTGCGGGTGCATTTTCCAGATGAACAACGTCTTATTCGCAAATATGGAGAGGTCACCTCGATGGATCTGGAGAATAAAACGGTCCATTTTCAGGAAGGTGAACCCTTGTCCTATGACCAGCTTGTCATTGCGTTGGGTTGTACGGACCGCTTTCACAATACACCGGGGGCTGAAGAACACAGCTGTACGATCCAGTCGTTTAACCATACCCGCCAAACCTATCTGCGCTTGAACGAAATCAAGCCATATGGACATGTCCATATTGTAGGCGGCGGTCTTAGCGGTGTTGAGATTGCTGCGGAGTTACGTGAAAGCCGCACGGATTTGAATATTACCATTATGGATCGGGGCGAGCGGGTGCTGTCGGCATTCCCGCAACGTTTGTCTGCCTATGTACATGCTTGGTTCAAGGAGCATCAGGTTAATGCCCTGAATCATGTTGCGGTTTCCCGTATTGAGCCGGGGGCTATTTATAACCGTGACGAGCAAATTGTAACGGATGCAGTGGTATGGACAGCGGGGATTCAGCCGGTAAAAATTGTGCAGGATTTAGCCGTCCCTAAAGACCCTCAGGGCCGCATCGTGCTCAACGAATATTATCAAATACCGGATCATCCTGAGGTGTATGTGGTCGGAGACTGTGCGAGTCTTCCCTACTCTCCAAGCGCTCAAGCGGCAGAAGTGCAAGGGGAGCAGATCGCACACATTGTACGCGACCTGTGGAAAGGCCAAACGCCTCACCCGCATCCTTTAAAGCTGCGCGGTACATTAGGCGCACTTGGCAAGAAGGCCGGGTTCGGCTATGGCTTTATGGGTAGTACTTCATTGCGCGGACGAGTACCACGCCTGCTTAAAAGCGGTGTGCTCTGGAAGTCCAAACGCCATTTTGGCTAACCGCATGCTAAACAAACAAAGAAGACCCGCTCTCAGAGCAGGTCTTCTTTGTTTCTTGAGTGCTTGCATGATGTATATTCTCTACAAAAAGAAACTGGCTAACAGAGCATTATATTTCAATCCAAATCTAGGTTACCCCATGCTTCAGCTTCCTTAATTTTGTTCATAATCACTTCGTACAGAAGCTCTGCTGAATCTGCGGATACAATCTCGCCGTTGACCATCGCATAGGGTTCGGCGTTGCACTGACCGCAATTGCTTAGGCAGCCGTATTCAATCACATCATAATCTGGATTCTGTTCCAGCTTGGACATGATTTCATCGGTACCCCAATGCATATTACTGGTGCAAAACTCAATAATAGGTCTTAACATTTTTTCACCTGCTTTGGATGACGGGCATTTTAATTTGGCCCGCTTTGTAATATAATAATAAAGGTATAGGAAAGGAGTTGAATTCTAATGAGCGAAACACAAAGCGTTCAAATGTATGATGAAGTAGCAGATGTACTGGATAAGCTTCGTCCGTTCCTGCAACGCGATGGTGGCGACGTTGAGCTGGTTGACGTTGAAGACGGCATCGTTAAGCTGAAGCTGGTAGGCGCTTGCGGCAGTTGCCCAAGTTCCACGATCACGCTGAAAGCAGGGATTGAACGTGCTCTTCTCGAAGAAGTCGACGGCGTCCAAGAAGTGGTACAAGTATTCTAATGCTTGATGCATAATGATCATGAGAGTCTTGACTTCGGTAACGAAGCTCAAGACTCTTTTTTGTGTTACAGCGTCTGAGGGATCACTCAAGCTTATATGGTTGGCCGAATGGGGTCCAACCCTCCCGATACATCCATAATATTACCTGTTATAAAATCCGAATGCTCCTCACACAAATAGGTGATCACTCGCGCAATGTCCTCTCCGCTCCCCGGACGTCCACGCGGTGTCTCTTTATCCTGCATGCCGATGACATCGGCGATTGACATTTCCTTATTTGCTCCTCGAATATCCCCTGGACAGATCATATTGACCGTAATGCCATAAGGAGCTTCCTCCACAGCCAATGACTTCGTAAAAGACACCAGCCCCACCTTGGCGGCTGCGTAGACGGCGCGATGCGGCCAAGCCCTCGCTTCTCCAGCATGACCAAAGCCAAAATGAATAATACGTCCCCATTGCTGGCTACGCATGTGAGGCAATACCAAATGATCCAGCAACATGGTACCGACCAGATTCCCTTGTATCATGGCATGAATCTCAGCCACACTGTAATCCGCAAACAGACGGCGTTCCCGGATGAACGGTCCGGCATTGTTCACCATAATATCGACTCCGCCTAGCCGATCCTGTACTTCACCAATCAGCCTCGTAATATCTTCCTGAACAGAGATATCCCCTTGTAAAGACAAGCAGCGTACTCCCTTAGACTCAATCACCCGCTTAAGCGCTTCAGCTTCTGCTTGGCTATGCACATAATTCAGTGCAATATTACAGCCTTCATCCGCCAGACGCAGAGCGGTCGTTTTACCTAAACCTTTGGCACTGCCCGTTATGAATGCGACTTTATCTCTCAACAATTTTCCTCCTGTTCACAGAGACCGGTCACCCCCAAGTATAAAATATTTAAGCTTCCCCTACAACTCCATTCAAAAAGAAACCCCCAGTCCTCTTGTTCAAGAGAATCTGGGGGTTGCGTGCAATGCGTTCTTGTTCCCTACTTAAAATGCCGGGATAATTGCGCCTTGGTATTTATCTTCGATGAATTTTTTAGTTTCTGGAGATTGCAAAGCTTTGATCAACTTCTGAATCGCTTCGGAATCTTTATTATCAGGACGTGCTACCAGAACGTTAGCATAAGGAGAATCTTTATCTTCCAGTGCCAGTGCATCCTTCGTTGGATTCAGCTTCGCTTCCAGAGCGTAGTTCGTGTTGATCAACGCAATATCCACTTCAGGCAACTGACGTGGCAGCATAGCCGCCTCAAGCTCCTTGAATTTCAGGTTTTTCTTATTTTCAGTAATATCTTTTACCGTAGCTTCAATGTTGCTTGCGTCTTTCAGCTTGATCAGACCTTGTTTCTCCAACAAGAGCAATGCGCGGCCTCCGTTTGTCGCATCGTTCGGAATGGCTACAGTTGCGCCATCTGGGATTTCATCAAGCTTTTTATATTTTTGGGAGTAGATACCGAATGGCTCCAAATGAACTGCGCCCACAGAAACCAGGTCCATTTTGCGCTCTTTGTTCATCACATCCAAGTAAGGTACATGTTGATAGAAGTTAGCATCCAGCTGCTTGTCAAATAATTGAACGTTCGGTTGTACATAGTCGTTAAACTGAACGACTTGGAGGCGAACCCCTTCTTTTTCCAACTGAGGCTTGATTGCTTCCAAAATTTCCGCATGCGGCACAGGAGAAGCTCCAACTTTCAGCTCCACTTCACGTGGTGATCCGCCTGTATTTTCGTTCGCATTGTTTGTATCCGATGTTGTGCTCTTTGTACCACAAGCAGCCAGCACCGCAATTAATGTCAAGCTTAATACAGCCAATACCCATTTCTTCATGTTATTACCCCTCCAATAAGTTTGTAATATTCAGGAGCAGACGTCCTGATCAATAAGGATATCTATATGTTTTCCCTATTTTCGAGTATAATGCCGCACGAGGCGATCTCCCGCCATTTGCAGCAATTGTACCAATACAACCATCAGCACGACCGCAACGATCATTACAGCCGTTTCATAACGATAATAGCCGTAGTTGATAGCCAGTGTACCTAGTCCACCGCCCCCGATCATCCCGGACATTGCCGTGTAGGATACGAGCGTAACGACGGTAATGGTTAATGCGGCGAGCAGACCCGGAAGTGCCTCACGTAACAGCACACGCCGGATAATTTGTCCTGTCGAGGCACCCATCGCTTGTGCGGCTTCAATGACGCCCTTGTCCACTTCACGCAGAGACGTTTCGACAAGACGTGCGAAGAATGGGGCAGCCCCGATAACCAATGGTGGGATGGTTCCCAGCACCCCGGTCGAGGTACCTACCAGCGATCGTGTAAAAGGAATAAGTGCAACGATCAAAATGATAAAGGGTACGGAACGTAAAATGTTAACGATGAATGATAATACAATGTATATCACCTTCATCAGAGTCAACGAGGAGCGGCTCGCCAGAAACAATAATATGCCGAGCGGCAAACCAATGATGAGGGTGAACAATGCGGATGCCCCAAGCATCTGAAGGGTTTCCAGCGTAGAATTCCCTAGCTCATCCCAACTCACTTGTGAAAAATCAAGTTCGCTCATTGTCCGATCACCTCCACATCAAGTCCTTGCCCAGACACTTCGCGCAGCGTATGCTCTATATCCTCATGGTTTCCTTCAAAACGAACGATTAGCTGTCCATAGGGTACATTTTTAATGGTAGATATGGTTCCCTGCAAGATCGCAAAATCAACACCAGTGCTTCGAGCCGTACGCGACAGAATCGCATCATATGTTTTGCTGCCCAAGAAGGAGATACGCACCACCTGCGCCGACTCGCCGCCACCTGCTGCCGCAATCGCTGCTTGCAACTCCTCGGGATGCTCTGACTCCCGCTGGATAAAGTCCTTGGTTACCTGGTGCTGCGGCTTCAAAAATACTTCCGCCACCGGACCTTGCTCCACGATGTCACCCTGATGAATGACGCCAACTTTATCACAAATGCTTTGGATGACATGCATTTCATGTGTAATGAGCACGATAGTCAAATTAAAGCGCTGATTAATATCCAGCAGCAATTTCAGGATAGACCCCGTCGTCTGCGGATCAAGCGCAGAAGTCGCTTCGTCACACAGTAATACATGAGGATCACTAGCCAGCGCCCGTGCAATTCCTACCCGCTGTTTCTGCCCACCTGAGAGCTGTGACGGATATTTTCCACTGTGTTCTTCCAGACCCACCAGTTCCAGCAGTTCACGGACCTTCTTGTCCAACTTCTGCTTGGGCGTGTTTACCAGCCGCAACGGAAATGCAATATTGTCATATACCGTCGCCGAAGACAACAAATTAAAATGCTGAAAAATCATTCCGATTTTTCGGCGCTGCATTTGTAACTGGGATTGACTCACAGTAGTGAGGTTTACCCCGTCTACCCATACTTCACCTGAAGTAGGGCGTTCCAATAAATTAATACAGCGAATCAATGTACTTTTCCCCGCCCCGGAGTGACCAATCACTCCGAATATTTCTCCACGCTTTATAGAAAGATTCAACCCAGACAGCGCATTAACGCGTCGGTTGCCTTTGCCATAATGCTTGGTTAACTGCTTAAGCTCTATCAACGTGCTGCGACCCCCTTCACTTCTTCCTTACCCTTTTAACAGTTCTTATCTCTCAGGATTGCATAAAATGGCTATTTATTCATACAAAAAAGAGCCCCTTTCACAGAATGAAAAGGGCCCCACCTTGCGATCCTTTTCTCATCTGCCAAAATCGCTATAACTCTAGCGGTTTTGTAGGAATTAGCACCATCATGTTCCCTCCCAGTGTATTACACCGGGAAAGAACGGGTTGCCGGGCTTCATCGGGCCAGTCCCTCCACCTCTCTGGATAAGAAAAATATGTTAAACTCCAGCTTTAGCTGTCCGTTAAGTTTATATAAAAAAACATAATTCAAGCATTTTTCTGAAACTAGGTTTCAGTATAGATAGTTTACATTGCTTTGTCAAAGGATATTTTCTATCATATTCTTGGGCGTACTGCCCGATTCTCCCATTGTTTCGCAGTATAAGTAAAGGCGTTTGACAGCGATCGACATACCATTTCCAAGCCCTGCTGCAAATCTTCCAAATGGTGATCGAGGTCCTCCAGTTGGATTTTTCCATACAAAGCTCGGTGTCGTTGCCAGAGATCATCCTGCATTTCCGTATTCATATAGTGTATCTCCGTATTCCGACGCTTACGCAGCCGATTGATGGCATCGTTGTAAGTGTCCTTGATATCATTTAAATTATCGGTCAATACAGGATGCATTTTTAGATACTTGAGCTGCCGCAACACGGTAAAATACGAATAATGCGCCTTATACTGCCCTGTTTTTAAATCACACAGATCATTTAGCCAGTTACCAAGCTTATCCAAAATAGAGAAAACCCGAACAAACCCATCTTTATAAAAGAAAACATATAATGCATAATCGGATTTTTCATCCTCGCTCATATCTTCAGCGTATCCGGCTTTCACTTTCATTCGGAAAAAGGCGGCAGCATGATGGCTCTGCTCCAGTTCATCCAGAGATGACATTAGACCGCGTGTCAAAATATCCGCCTTTCGAAAATCGTGGGTCGGATCTCCACCAGCCTGAATTTGCCGTTCCAGCAGGTTCAACATATCTGACATGCTATTCATGGCATCTAGCAGGATGCCCTTGTTCACACGTGGCGGCTCACCCAGTAGCTTGCGTATCATGCTTACACCTCCTTATAAATGTAAAATCCGGCTGTAGGTTTAATTAGGGCGTCAAGCGAAATAACTCGTCCATCGTTGATCTACAAGCTTAACAATATCCTCACGCGGTAACACCTCATCCGGATACCCCGGCTTCATACGCGCATCCACTACAATCGGCAGCTTATAGTTCAGATGATGCAAACGCACTTCGCTGTCCGCGTACATATCCGTAGCCGGGTTAAAGCGTGTGAACACTGTCCACAGGAACGAGGCTTGAGAGCGAACAACTTCTTTGGCATCGTCCACAATGAAGACGAGCGGCCACTCTTGCTCACCTGCAGCTAATCGCTCCAAAACACGTGCCGCCAGCTCAGGCTCCTGCTCAAAGGACGCACCCGATACGACGAGGCAACCTCCGCAATAGGGCTTAATTTCACGAATTCCCGGCAGATCGCCTCCCTCATAAGCACGAGGCAATTCACGTACAGGCTCACCTATCCCCATCAGGATCGCCTTACTACCATGATTCAGCTTGCGACCTGTGTAATCGAGCGTATCGTGTGACGTGTGATTGAAAATAAATAAATCCGTTGCTGGATTAAATCGCTCCAGAATGGTTTCCAGCAGCAGGTTAAAGTCAGATAAATCAATGACTCGATCTGTCAGCATCAGGAACTTGGTCAACGACAATTGACCTTGACCCAAAATGGTAAAACCGGATACAAGCGCTTCACGGGAGTAGCTTTCACGTACGACTGCCGCTGCCAGCGCATGTACGCCCGTTTCCGCATACGCCCACAGGGACTTGACGGAAGGCATCACAAGCGGATAGGCAGGCGACAGCAGACGTTGCAAAAACTCACCGAGATAGTAGTCTTCTTGCCGAGGCTTACCTACAATGGTTGCCGGATAAATGGCATCCTTGCGGTGATGCATATGTTTGACATGAAATACAGGGAAATCATGCTGTAATGAATAATATCCAAAATGATCGCCAAACGGGCCTTCCGGACGGCGTTCATGAGGCGGCACATAACCGCTGATTGCAAATTCTGCTTCTGCTGGAATCCGGTGACCCCCAAGCGGGTCTTCTGTCATGGGCAGCTTGCCTCCCATAATAAGCGAAGCCAGCAACAGCTCAGGCAAGTTTTCCGGTGCTGGAGCAATGGCAGACGCAATCAGGGCAGGCGGGCCACCAATGATAATCGTCGTAGGCAATGGCTCATTACGCAGCTCCGCTTCATGATAATGGAAACCGCCGCCTTTATGAATTTGCCAGTGAATGCCCGTCGTCTGATCATCATAAATCTGAATGCGGTACATCCCCAGATTATGATCCTTGGACTGACCTGGCTTCTCGGTATACACAAGTGGAAGCGTAATAAACGGCCCCCCGTCCTCATGCCAACTGGTCACTTTAGGCAGTGGCGCTAACGGAGCCTCTGTACGGCGAACTCCCAACACAGGGGCCTCGCTGTGAGATACTGTTTTTAGCCCTACTTTTAGCATGTCCTTAATCAGGCCACGTTCATTCCACAATGCTTTGGGTGTAGGTGGAAACAATGTTTTGGTGGCTCCGACAATCGCATCCATCAGTTGCTCTGGTCGCGGGCCAAAAGCCATATCCACACGGCGATTCGTGCCAAACAGATTACTGGCTACAGGAAACGGGGTTCCTTTTACATTCGTGAACAGCAGTGCTGGCCCTTCTTCCTCAATGACTCTTCGATGAATCTCAGCCAGCTCCAAGTAAGGATCGACAGGTGCCTCTATGATTTTAAGATGATTTTCTTTACGCAGCGCTTCAATAAATTGGCGCAAATTCTGGTAGATCAACTGGACGACTCCTCCTAAGCAAATCAAGCCCTCGAGAAACTCGTGGGCCTGGTTTGTTTCTTATATGCTATTATACGTGTTTAAACGCCTCTTGGGCAAAAATCCGCTTCACTATGATCTATGAAATGCTTAAGTACGTTGTGCTTGGGTCGGAACAAGCTTGCGGTCCGGTGACAATTGCCATACACGATAGCTCAGATAAGCTAAAATGGAGAACAACGATGCAATCACCAGCATATGTCCCAGCACGATAAACATGTAGATTTCAGGTCTGTTGACGTACAACAAGATAATTCCAATCACCACTTGAAGCAAAATTA
Organism: Paenibacillus sp. FSL H8-0168; assembly: GCF_038592955.1. Taxonomy (NCBI): domain Bacteria; kingdom Bacillati; phylum Bacillota; class Bacilli; order Caryophanales; family Paenibacillaceae; genus Paenibacillus; species Paenibacillus sp. FSL H8-0168. The sequence continues at coordinate 4,679,039 of NZ_CP151948.1, forward strand.
ACAAGACCGATACGACACCCAATATACGGATATCTCGGTGATTCGGGTGATAACGGTATGAGTAGTGACCCACAGCCAAGATAATGACGAACAGCAGACCGGCTGAAATCTGATGAAGCAGCAGTGGAGATATGAAGCCCCCAATATTTACAACCTTCTGGATGACCGAGTGACTAAGCAACGCCCCTGAATAGACAGCAATATAGGTATAGATCGTCGATAGCCATATAAAGTTGCGATAGCCCCGACTGACACGCCCAGCAATCAGACGCGGAGTGTGGCGTGAGTCCGCGTGCTCCTGCCAGGCCCCCAGCGTCATCATAGTCGCACTGGCAAAGGCGATAAGCGCAAAGCCAAAATGCAGTCCCATGACTGCAGCCGATTGGGAGAAAATTACAGCCAATGCCCCCATTGCACCTTGTATGATGACAAACATGAGCGTGAGCAGCGAGAATAGCTGCAAATCCTTCCGATGCTTCATAAACAGCAAAAAGCCAACAAATGAGGCGATAGAAAGAATCCCGGCCATGGCACTGACGGAGCGATGAGAGAACTCAATAAGGGATGCGATCGTATGTGCCGGAACCAGCTTACCATTGCAAAGCGGGAATTCTCGGCCACAGCCAAGACCTGAATCCGTCCGTGTCACTACACCTCCACCGAAGGTAGCCAAAAACATGACAATACATGTTACGAGTGCCAGCCATTTTAATATTCTGATTTTGTTATTCAAAGAATTCACCCGTATCCTTCCAAATATAATATTTATTCACTTTATATGTTGTGAAATGATCACTTATAGTAATTATAACTGATATATCGTTCCTTGACATACGAGCTTTGTTGACAAAATGTGAACGTGTCCGTGAGAAAGCCGCCTCCTTGAAAGGAAGCGGCTTTCTGAATGTCTTGATGTTTAAAATTCACTTTGGAACCTTTATGCATGCATGTACAGCATTCATTATTTTGCCAAGCTCGCATGGACTTCAACAGCCCGATCCAAAAATTGCTCAATCTCCTCGCGGGATTTGCGCAGTCTGTTTACCAGACGTACCAGTTCTCTCCCTTCACTGTAGGCGATAAAGCTAGGAATACCCAATACATTCTGCTCTTGGCTGACGCTTTCAGCCTGTTCTACATCAATCTCAATTAATGTAAGCTTATCTGCATATTGTTGTTCCACATCAGGCATGAACGGATCAATGAAATGACAATCCCCACACCAGTCCGCCTTAAATACAGCCACCGTTACGCCGGAAGTAGATATTGCCTTATTAAAGTCTTCATGAGAGACGATTTTTTGCATGGATGATTCCTCCTTAAATTCTTTTTATGCTGAAAAGATTGCACTTTCTATTGTAACGCCAAGTGAAGCTTTTGCACACTCCCCCATTCTGCTCACATGCCGATTGGAAGCCCTCTCATTGAGGCATACTAAAGATATACTTAAGAATCCACATAAGCGACGACATCCTAACAGCATACCCAACTTACTTGGCAGGATACGGGGATGCTTGCAGTTGGAAAGGAGGTTATTTAGTCATGTCTCTTACCGAATGGCTCCATACAGCATCTCGACAGCTTCAAGGAGGGCTAAAGTTACTGGGTTCCGTTCCCCGTGTTGCAGAGGAAGCTTGGGAGGGCAAACGGGCGGCTTGGACCGAATCCCGCAAATTACGCTACCCCTTGCGTGAACTAGCGTGGGATTATCATACAGCACAGGCCGCTATGAATGAAGCTGAAGCGTTAATGCTGGTGAACGGACCCGCAACGCGTCCCTCTTCTCTGAATATGCCCTTATGCGAAACAGACTGTGAGCTGCTGGAGCGTATCAAGAACGATACAGCACAGGAGAATCGCAGCAACGTCACTCGGACTGCTGCTTACCTTGAATGCTATCGTGGCTACCCGGAGTTACACTGGGCATTACTGGCCCACCTGGTTTCTCGTAATGGCGGCTATAATATGACCGATCTGAAAGGGGGACTGATTAGCAACCTGTTCGGCGAACAGGAAAAGGAATGGCTGTATCGGCTACTGGAGCGCTGTAACGCCCTTATTTTTCAGGACGCTTATCCGCAGTTGCAACTCTACATGCACAGCCGCCATTTGGGTCGGAGTTGCTTTCATTTGTTGCCTTATTTTCACGTTTCGCCATTTATGAAGCCCTTTTGGGAACGTTTCTGGGCTTGGCGTGATAGCTCTCTGTTGACTGTGGCGCTCATCATTAATGAACAAAACTATATTGAAGGACGTGTGGTAAAAGATCCGTATTTTCAGAAATTTGTGACACACAAGCCGGGCTTTTATTTGCATGACTGGCTCCAGCTTAATCAGGTTATATTTCCACTTGGGCTGAATGGTGGACTTGCTGGACTAGTGATGGAGCGTTTCGGCCATTTGGATGAGCGGATCGGCTTTGGCAAAAGTCTCTATGCTATGCTCTTCGGCCATCAGCAGGTGCTGGACCAGGTATCAGCATTCGCTAACAGTGTGCCGCATACGGGTTCACGCAGCGACTATTGGCCCGGATTGTTCACACCGAATGAACAAAAAGCGTTGCACTCTCCAGATGAAAGTGCAACGCTTTTAGCACATAAATGGCTACCGCCAGGACAACGTCTGTACAGCCCGGAGCTGAACGCCGTCTGGTCCGATACAGCTTATGATCCAATCCCCCGGTATGACTGGTTTCAGGACGGCTCCACACTTGGACATCTCAGCGAACCAAGGCGACCGCTGTTATTTGCCATGCGCCATGAGCATCGCCATGGCATCCAAAAAACAGCAATGGCCCACGTTGCCCATAACAGCTTGCAACCTTTCCACTGAAAGACTGGAGGACTCTTTTAGCCTCGTTGTCCTATGGACTCACGCTGTAGACGCATTAACGGGCGCAGTACCTTTTGCAACATACGTGGGTAGTTGCCCAGCTCGTCCCTGCGCAATACGCGCAGTACAACCAGCAACACCAAGTAGCATACCAGTACAGTCGCTCCGGCAATGCAGCATGCGATGAAGAAGGCCACACGCGCAGGCATCAGATGCACCAGCAGAATACAGGCTTCATTTACACCGTATCCGATAGCTCCCGAGACGACGACTGCGGTTAAGAACCCTGCCCAGCGACGGCCCATGATGGAAAAGGAGACGATCCCTTTAAGCACACGCAAATTCAGCAACGTGATCACGAGAAAACATAATCCGGTTGCGGCAATGATCCCGTAAATCCCAAGCCAACCAGCCAGCAGCCAGCTCGCTGCAAACTTGACGACGATACCGACCATGACATTAACCATTGAAATACGCGGCTTGCCCATACCGATCAGTATTGAATTAGAAGTCATCATCGTAATCTGGAATATCGTTCCGAGTGTCAGAACAGCGATGATACCACTGCCTCCAAGCGAGCTAAACAGTAAACCATTAATAGAATAGGCGGTTACACATAAAGCCAGCACAATTGGCATTCCAGTCAAAATAGAGATACGCAGGGCCAGCGTCATCTGATTTTGTAAATGCTGCTCATCCTTACGGGCAAATGCCGCTGAAATGATCGGAATGAGCGATTGGCTGAGCGCAATGGCCAAAATCGGGGGAATTCCCGCCACACTCTGTGCCCGAGAGCCTAGATAACCCAACTGAGTAGTCGCCTGATCCAATCCGACTTGACCAGATAGCAGTCTCACCACAATCGACGTATCAATAAAGTTGACCGCCGGAACCGTCAGAGACGACAATACAATCGGAATGGAAAGCTTGAAAATATCTTTGTAAATGCGCATCATCGGTAGCGCGGAGCTTTCCTCTTGGAATTGATCTTGACGATCCTGTCGATCCTGGCGACGCAATTTCACCGTGTAGTACAACATGACCGCCAGAGCGCCAAGACTTCCCATGACACCTCCAAAGGAGGCCCCGGCCGCAACCTCGCGATCTCCATAACCTAGCTTCAAAATAATAAAAGCGAGTACAATAGCGGTCGCTACCCGTGCAACCTGCTCCACAATTTGTGAAATACCGCCTGCGGTCATATTACCGCGCCCTTGGAAGTATCCACGCATCATGGCGATGGCAGGGAACAGCAGTAATGCTGGTGCCAAAGCCTGAATGGCCAAAGCGGATTGCGGAACCCCCGCTACATGCTCGGCAAAGTAAGGTGCTCCAAAATACAGTAGCGCTGTAATGATAATGCCTGCCGCGGCCGCGAATATCAAAGCCGCACGATACACACGTCGCGCTTCCGAAGGCCGATCCAGTGCATAACGTTCTGAAACCATTTTGCTCAATGTGCTTGGAATACCGGCCGTAGCCACTGTGAGCAGCATCAAATAAGCGTTGTTCGCAATGGTAAACGAGGCGTTCCCAACGGAACCAAGCAGATGCTCCAATGGAACACGCTGTACCAGACCAAGCACTCTGGCCACCAAGGCAGCAGCGGCTAAAATAAGCGTACCTTTAAGGAATGTTTCTTTATTGGACAAAATGCGTTCCCTTCTTTCTTGCTGTTCACACGCATGCAAAAGCCCCGCACAAACAGTCATGGCCTGAGCCATCACCGGTGCGGAGCCGCATGTCGATTCTGTCTCTGCAAATCATAATAAACGAAAACGAATCTCGAGTCATAACACCCAAATCAAGAATACAATAATCATGGCAAGCTGCAAAATCACTTTCATCACGGTGCTGGTAAAAAGGCCTAATACAGAGCCAAAGCCCACTTTAATAGCTCGGTCCAGCGGGGCTTTGCCAATTAGCTCACCCAGCACAGCGCCGATAAATGGCCCCAAAATCAGACCAAATGCCGGAATAACGAAGGGGCCGATAATAATCCCGATGGTACTCAGTATCGCCGACAGACGCGAGCCGCCAAATCGCTTGACTCCCCACGCATTCACAGCATAATCCGCAACAAAAAGGGCAACGACGATTAGTGTTTGTATAATCCAAAACAATGCATTGTATGGAGCAAACGAGAAAAACCAGCCGTATACAAAAAATGCAAAATAGATGGCGAGCGCCCCTGGCAATACGGGATATACCGCCCCGGCCATGCCCACAATGAATAGCACAATAACAACAATCCAGCCTACAACGTCCATGGGCCTCCTCCTTCTCGTCCATTCATCCTGCTAGCTGCATCATTCGTTTTATTACACAAGCACATAATCACGAATCACTTCTACAATGCCGTCGTCATTGTTCGAAGCCACGACCACATCAGCGGCTTCTTTAACCGTATCCTGAGCATTACCCATTGCTACGCCCAGTCCAACCGCTTGAATCACTGCCATATCATTCAGACTGTCGCCAACGGCAACCACCTGCTCCAGAGTAATGCCAAGCAGGTCGCACACTTCAGCGATTCCACTGGCTTTGGATATACCAGCCGGGTTAATTTCCAGATTTGTCATCGAAGAATTGGAAATTTCAAGTCCACCCATGTCCTGAAGCTTAAGCAAAATTTGGTGGCGAATTTCGTCATTTTCCGTATTATAACCGAATTTGAGCCACTCCTGTGTGTCCAATGTATCCGGCCAGCGATCTCTGTTATATAATTCCTCCGTGGAGTAAGCCCAGAACCAAGAGCCTGTTTCTACGGCAATCTGGTGCATCTTGCGAACGAGCTCCTTATCAAGTAAATACCGGCGCCACAACTCGTGGGGTGATTTCCACACCTCACTACCGTTTACGGTTACCATTGGCGTCTCCAGGCCGAGTTGCTGACCGTAAGGCAGAGCATGCATCGCTGCACGTCCGGTGGATAAGCATACATGAATCCCTTCCTGAATCGCCTTGTTAATCCAGTTAATCGTTTCCAGGGAAATTTCATGATTATCATTCAGTAAAGTTCCATCCATGTCGAGCGCAAGCAGTTTGTATTTATATTGGTTTTCTCCCATAGTCTCTCTTCCTCCTGTTGTCCCTTATGTCCAACGACATTTTACCATGAAAAAGAGAAGCCCACAAAAGTATTCAAGTCCTTACTTGGCTGCAAGAGGCTTTTTAGGAGTACCATCTAGCCCGTAAACTTCGTCATACGCATCAAATATTTTACGCGCAACCGGTCCCGCGCTCGTCGCACCAAAGCCCCCTTCAGGAATGATGACCGCTACCGCCAGCTTCGGATTTTGACGCGGAGCAAAAGCGATGAACACCCCATTATCTTTAACCGTACGTCCTACCACCTGCTGGGAAGTCCCTGTTTTGCGGGCATAATCATAAGGAAATCCGTTAAAGGCTTTAACATCCGTAGCCATACCCCGAATCACTGTATTCCAGTACGTATCTGAAAAGGCGACCTCATTCAGCACCTGCGGCTTAAACTCACGTACGAGATTCCCCTGATCATCTACAATTTTGCTGACCAAATGAGGCTGCATACGCTTGCCCTTTGTTGCCAGTACAGTCGTATACTGGGCCAGCTGCATGGCCGTATACTTTCCCTGCTGACCAAAGGATGCCTGTACCAAACGTGTCAACGCACTTTCCTTTTTGCTCGTATACTCGAGTCTGCCTGCCCACTCGCCCGGCAGATCTACTTCTGTCGGTACGCCTAATCCAAATTCCTTCATATACTTGTCCCATACGTCAATTCCCTGATGCACCCCTGCATTACTTCCGTATTTGCCATACAGCGGCTTGCCGATCATATCTACCATAAACGTATTCGACGAGACCTCAATTGCCCTGCTAGGTGTCAAAGAACCATACACATGTCCGCTAGAATTCCCAACCCGGCTGGAGCGATTTTTGCCGTAGTACGCACTTCCCGTATCCAGATAAGTTTGTCCGGGAGAAAACAGGTTTTCCTTCAACCCGATCAGCACGGTTAGCGGTTTAATGGTTGAACCCAAAAGCACTGAGGATTCTGGATGTGGACCCGCTTTTCCGCTAGGCACGGATTTAATGGTTCCATTTCCCATTTTATGCTGAATTTCGTCATATACCGAAGGCGAGGTACTTCCACTTTTCCATACATTAGAGTCATAATCCGGCATACTGGCCATTGCCACGATATTTCCAGTCTCTACCTCCATCGCTACAGCGAAGCCAGTGGTAGCGTCTTGATGAAGCTTCCCCGATACGGCATGAGTATGAAGCCAGCGAAGCTGATCCATAATGGCCTGTTCGGTTTTCTGCTGAATTTCCTTGTTGATGGTGGAATATAAATGATGTCCTTTTTCAGGAGGAGTAATGGATTCAATGCCCTCTGGCATGCTGCGAGGATTGACCTCTACCGTTTTATATCCATTTTTTCCTCTCAGCTCGTCCTGGTACTGAAGCTCTAAGCCATCATATCCGACCGTTTCACTTTCCGAATACACCTGTGTCGGTCTTAGGACCTCCGAATTAGCTTCATAGAGCTCTTTATATTTGGGTCGGTTCGTTCGAGCTCCTTTGAACTTGTACATATATCCAATCGCTTGGACCGCCACCCGATCCGGGTCATAATGGCGTACACTTTCTTCTACAACCTCTACACCAGGAAACTCTGTCCGATGCTCCAGAAAATAAGCGATTTCCTCCCGACTCAGGTCGGATTTGACCAAACGCGGGGTAAATCCCCTATATTGATTATAGTCCGGGTCCAATCGTTTTTTTATTTCCTCTGCATTGAGCTGCTCTCCTTCGGTACGCCCCAGTTCGTTTAATTTGGCAGCAAGCTTGGTAGCAAAAGCATTGAGCTCAGGGAGCAGCTTTTCCCCTGGTTTGCGGTCTTTCTCCGTATGCTTGCTATAATCCTTAGATAAAGTTACATATAGGGACTGTACTGGAGTCGAATACGCCAGCTTAACCGTACCTGTGGAATCATAAATCGTGCCGCGACTCGGGACTAACGGGACATTTTTCGTATTTACGGATTGCTGCTGACTCTTCAGCTCGTCCGATTGTACAAACTGCAATACAGCTAGTCTGGTAATGATCAGGGCAAACAACACAAAAGCACTAAAAAACAGTAGGTTGGTTCGTAAAACCGTCCGTTTTTTTCGTGACTCTTCATCCTCTTCTTGATTTTTCTTTTTGAATGAAAACTTTTTATCTAAACTTCTTCTGTCCATATTAGCTGCATTACTCCTTCCAATAGGTTTCATATTCCCTGATCCTACCATATCTAAAACAATAAACGATGAATTCTAAGATGACAATTTTGTAAGAAAACGTAGAAAAGACATAAAAAAGCTTCCCTCAGCCCAAAGGCTAAGGGAAGCTTTCATGAAATGACATCGTATAAAAGGATTATGGCTGTTTGATTGCATTAGGATCGGTTGCTGTTTCATCCTTTTTCTTTGGAACACCGTCCAGACCGTACACTTCATCGTAAGCATCAAAGATTTTGCGTGCAACAGGCCCAGCACTCCAAGCCCCGAAGCCCCCTTCAGGAATAACAACCGCTACTGCAAGTTTGGGATTCTGACGTGGTGCAAAGGCGATAAATACTCCATTATCTTTCAATTCTCTTCCTACACTTTGCTGCGATGTCCCCGTTTTGCGAGCAAAGTCGTAAGGGAAACCTTTAAATGCGCTGACATCTGTTGACATCCCGCGTATAACTTCATTCCAATAAGCATCCGGAAATTTCACTTCATTCAGTACCTTCGGCTTAATTGTTTGAACTACATTACCGTTGGTATCTTTAATTTGACTGACCAAATGCGGCTCCATCCGTTTGCCCTTGGTAGCAATCATCGTTGTGTATTGGGCAAGTTGCATAGGTGTATATTTACCTTGTTGACCAAAGGATGCATATGCCAATTTAGAAAGTGCTGACTCTGATTTTTTCGTGTACTCCCGCCAACCCCGGAACTCACCGGGCAAGTCTACTCCAGTAGAAACACCTAATCCAAACTCCTTCATATAACGATCCCATACGTTAACGCCCTGGTCTTCTGCGGCATTGTTGATGTATTTGTTATATAAGCGTTTACCAACCATATCGACCATAAAGGCATTGGAGGAATGGCGAATAGCGGTTGCCGGGTCCATTGAACCGTACACATGACCAGATGAGTTGCGCACCCGTGAGGAGTTGTTACGTCCGAAATAAGCCGCTCCTGTATCTTGATAGTACGTATTTGTTGTAAACAGTCCTTCTTCCAATCCAATAAGAACGGACAGCGGTTTAATAGTGGATCCGAGAAGTACAGTAGAATCAGGGTGCTGTCCAGATTGGCCAGAGCCAACGTTCTTAATTGTGGCGTTTTGATACACATGTTCAATCTCTTTATATTTATCTGTGGAAATTGTACCCGTTTGCCAGTAATTCGCATCATAATCCGGCATGCTCGCCATGGCTACCACATTACCAGTATCCACTTCCATCGCGACAGCAAAGCCTGTTTTCGCATAAGGATGAGTCCTGCCAGATACAGCGTGTGAATGGAGCCATCTCAATTGATCCGTAATGGCTTCTTCTGTTTTGACCTGAATCTCTTTATTAATGGTGGAATAAATGTTATTCCCTTTTTGCGGAGGAGTAACAGAATCTACACCTTCCGGCATATTGCGCGGATCAATCGGAACCGTTTTATAACCATTTTTCCCTCGTAACTGTTCCTGATATTGAAATTCCAGCCCATCAAAACCAACAGATTCGTTATCCATATAAATGAGACCCGGGTCATCTTCAGCTGACATGGATTTTTGAATATTCTTATATTTATCCAACGTTTCACGTGCACTTTTGTAGCTTTTAATATAACCGACCGTTTGAACAGCTACTGTATCAGGATCATAATGGCGTACCGTTTCCTCGACCACATCTATTCCGGGAAACTCGCTCTTATGCTGCATAAAATAGGCGACTTCTTCTTTGCTGAGATTCGTTTTAATCAGACGCGGCGTAAAACCGCTAAATCGCTGATAGTTCCGATCCATAGCGTCCATAATTTGTTCTGCCGTCATTTTCGGCTCATCTTTATTACCATATTGGGCAAATCGATTTGCCAGCTTTTGTGTCATGTTTTCCAGCTCAGGCAACAGCTTTTTATCAGGCTTACGCGATTTCTCCACGTTGTCACTATAGTTCTTGGAGAGCGTGATATACAGCGATTGTACAGGTGTCGAATACGCCAGTCTGTTCTGTCCGGTTGAATCATAAATCGTTCCGCGAATCGGCGTAAGCGGTACATTTTTGGTAACATTACTGGCCTCCTGCTGCTTAAGCTGAGGTCCATCTACAAATTGAAGTATCGCTAGTCTTACAATAATGACCGTAAATATAATGAACGAGCTGAAAAAGAACAGATTGATCCGAAAGCTGAATCTTTTTCGATCAGACATCTCATTGTCTTTTCCCTGCTCGTTGTCTATCTTTCTCATGTGCCCTTTTCCACTCCTTCTTAAATCACTTTATCCTTGATATGTGTTTGGGCAAAACCAGGTGGATTAAACCAGTCCCCACTTTGCGCCCAGGTTGGGTCTAACGGTACCCACTGATCCTGTGCGCTCAAATACACTTCATTCCATGCGTGGGACCCGTATCCTCCCTGTCCGTTATAACCAAGCCCTGTCACCACCTTGACCTGTAATCCCTGCGAACGAGCCATCATCGCATACAGGCGGGCATAATCAATGCAGACTCCTTTACGTGTATCAAACGTATCTCTAGGGGTCTGTTCATGCCAGTCACCACGCTGCTCATAGGCTTCTACCTTACCAAAATCATAGCTAATACGGGTACCTACCCATTCATACAACGCTCTGGCTTTTTGCTCATCACCGCTCATCCCCTGTGTAATCTTGGCTGCAGCTTGATCGATATCGTTCGGAATTTCCCGGTCAATCATTTCGTATTTACGCTGCAGGATACCGTTTAATTCCTTGGTAACGGCCTGCGTAAATACGGGCAATTTATCCTTAATCAGTGTACCGGATAACGGCTCAATGACCGATTGCGCTCCCTGCTTATAAATCGGTGAAGCTTGGACGTAGCTGCTAAACCCGCTGTCTGGATACAGACTTACGCCGATGAATAGCAGGGCTATAACCATGATAGCGCGTGCTCCACCAATAAGAGTACCTATTCCAGCCCCTGCCACCCTGCTGAAAAAGCCTGATTTTTTTTCATGCTCATGGAAAGAAGAATCTGACTTGCCACCTACCATCAATACATAAATTGCACGTAGTACAAATTGGGCGATCGCATAACTGAGCATGAACAATACGGCGAACCGCAGCAGCGGAAAACCTTCTAACCCCGCCACCAACGTATAATAAAATTGCTCAATCCCGCTTAGTTCTCGTTGAGGCAAATGTTCCATATAAGTCGCCAGCCACTGTTGTACTTTTGGTGAAAGCCACATGGCTAACCCGAGCGAGCACAAAATACCCGCCACAGTCAGTATGCCATCTACAATAAGACTGAACAGCGCCCCTACAGATCTCGAAGCTCCTCGTCTCCAGCCCTGAATCAACGACAGCAGTACAATGACAATCAAAAACACCGTCACGCCATTCCAATGAAGAATAGGCTCCAGCCAGGATGGTTTCATTGTGTTCCTCCTGTCTCTACGGCGACTGTGGCGACTGTGTTACAGCCGAGCCTTTCGCACCTTCGATATATTTCTTGACGGTATCGCCCATACTCCACTCGCCCAGCGACATCCCCTGGAACCATACCTTGACCTTGTCACCATCAAATGGACCTTTCACTTCCAGGTTGGAACTGGTTACCGAAAACGTACCATCCGCGTTGGATGTGTATTGGGCATCCCGTCCCTCTTTGATCATCATGTTCAAAGCCTCGCTCTGAACCTTGTTAATCGCATCATCCTTTGCCTGAGTAACGACCTTGCCGACCTGTTCAAAGGAAATGCCACTGTAGATAAGCAAGCCTGCAATTACGACAATGACAATCAGCCATTTTACGAGAGTTCTTACAATCTTTAATATGACTAACAGTAGGACAAGCCCAATTAATATATACAGCCAGTTATCCTGAATGATCTGCCAATTATGTTCCAAAAACTCTGTCCAGACGCCCTTATCCATTTCGCTACACTCCCGTTTTCAACTACATCATTCAAATCACAAAATTGTCTCTGTAATTATACATGATTACGTGATGCCCTGTCAGCTTAGCTCTTTTACATACCTTGTTATTCAATTCTTGTCCATACAAAGTGGTCTATGTTCGTCCACTCCAGCGTACAACTTAGGAAGGGCCAATACGTGGTGCAACATGAAAGTTTACATTAGGGAAGGGGGTCATCCTATGAAAACAGCCCTCTGGCTGTATCTCTTTTTATTCATTGCCTTTTTCGATTTGCATGCACAATATCCTATTTTGACACCATTCGCCATCTCCCTCGGTGCAGCACCTACTTTTATCGGCTGGATGATGGGGATTTACTCTCTAACTCACCTGCCTGGTAATTTGATGGCCGGTCCCAAGGTCGACAAACACGGCAGCCGCCGATATATTATGTTTAGCCTAACAGCCGCAGGCATCATCCTCATCATTCAATCGTACATCCACACACCTTGGGAATTACTTTTTCTTCGTGCGATTAGCGGTTTTGTGTTGGCCTTTTTATCTCCGGCCTGTCTGGCCATGTTGGCACAGCTATCCGATCATCCAGTTACGCAAGGCAAATATATGTCGGGACACGGTGTCGTTCACACGCTCGCCTCTGTCCTGTCTCCAGCCGCCGGCGCATTTATCGTAGCCAGTTTCGGCTTTAGTGAGACATTTAGTTCCCTTGGCATCATTCTCGTAGTCACGGGGCTTATGGCTTATTTCACCTTGCCCAAAACAGCACCCGCTCCACAGGCCCAATTATCAGATGGTCATGCGACATCTGCTCCACTATCCGGGGTACAGAAGACGCGTTTACCATTCAATTGGCGTTACCTGCTCCTGCCTTTTGTTTTGGCGTGTGCACAAGGCATTTTATTTTACGAAATTCCATTACGGAATAACGGTTCTGCGTCTATGATGTCCACCGGATTGCTCTTTTCCATCATTAGTTTGGGAGCACTTTGCACGCTCAGTCTGCTGTTTCTGAACAAATATTCACCAATGGTGCGACTACTTTGTGGCATTATTTTGATGTCTCTAAGTTTTTACGCACTCGCCACCACGCCCGAAGCGGCGATTGGCATTATACTTTTTATTTTAGGAACAGCCAAAGGCATCATTTTTCCAGCGCTGGCCTCCCTTTTCATACGAATTGGAGGTGCGCGACTGGGCAAAACCTTTGCCCTGCAATCCATTGCAACGTCAATCGGCTCCTTTGCCGGGCCTGTACTGGCGGGTCAGCTTCCGGATCACATATCCCCTTTTTTTATCGCATTTCTGATTCTGATGGCTGGCCTGCTATTCGTTCCCGTTAAGCGATTATCTCCGACGCCGCCACTGTCTGCCTCAGGACCTTATCATTCCTAGCTAGTCTGAGACAGCGGTACGCTAATATGCTACCTTTAAAGCCCAAAATGTCGTTTCAGAGGACAAATGCACAGTACGCTATGCCTCTATCCACATAGACTATTTTGACTGAACATTCACTAACAAAGGGAGGTGCAGCCTGTGAGCCACTGTCATCCTGTAAACCCTTGTTCTGTTTTTGGAACTTCAACTGGCATCATTCTTGTTCTTTATATTCTGCTCGTCATCATTCTCCGTACTTGCTGGTTTTAATGTCTGAATTGCCCTAACATGTTGCCCCTTGTACCCATGCCTGCCACTTCTGGCAGGCTGTTTTGTTATTTTTTGCATGAGAACCCTATTTGGAGCTACACTATACACATATTCTTCATTTCCCGGGGAATTTCGAGCATATGTATCAGACAAGGGGTGAGCTAAATGGCGATAACCGTGATCGTCGAAGGGAAAAATGACCGCAGCAAACTTCGCCGATTACTTGACCCGGAGGTTCACATTTTATGCACCTTCGGCACACTAAACTCTATAAAACTGGAATCCCTCCACAAGCGAGCCAAGCACGACGAAATATATTTATTTATGGACAATGACAGCTCAGGGAAAAAAATAAGGGGTGTGCTTGCAGACTCTTTTCCAGATGCCTACCATATGTATACCCGCAAAGGATACGCTGGCGTAGAAGGGACTCCAGACGAATATGTGATCGCTCAATTGGAAAAAGCAGGATTGGAAGAATACATTATATACCCGCCACCTGTTCTTTAGTCTTGAAAATAACAAAAAAGCTGTCCTCAGGCCGCTTTTATGCCTGTTGGACAGCTATATGATGCACTATAAAATGCCTCTAAAATGTTAGAACTTATGAACCGTATCGACGATCATCAGCAAGAAGCTGAGTGTCAGATGGTTAATGGAAAAGAAAAATACTTTTTTGGCCCAGGAATCTGTTTCTTCTTCCTTAATCGTAAAACCTTTAAAGGCATAGAATGCCCACAGCACGGACAGTAACACGGACACGATCATAAAAATCATACCGGCATATCCATAAGCATACATAAGGATGGGTACCGGAATTAGCAATACAATATAAGGAATCATCTGGATCTTGGTCCGATGAATACCTTTTACGACTGGCAACAACGGAAATCCTGCTGCGCGATATTCCTCAACTCTGCGAATAGCAAGTGCCCAAAAGTGAGGAGGCTGCCATAAGAACAGGAGAGCGAATAAGAGCCAAGCGCCCATATCAATACGTCCCGAAGCGGCCACATAACCAATCACAGGAGGCATTGCACCAGAAATACCGCCAATGGATGTACTCCATGTAGACGAACGTTTTAACCAAAGTGTATAAATACCGACGTAGACGAACATACCAAGTAATCCCAGTAATCCTGCCTTTACACCAGAGAAGAAGAATAGAACAGCTAACCCGACAACACCCAAAATAATAGCGTATGACAACACCGTTGTAGGGGTCAGACGCCCTGTTGGCAGTGAGCGATTACGTGTACGTTCCATTTTCAAATCCAGCTCACGGTCAAAATAGTTGTTAAAAACACAAGAAGACGCCATAACCAGCATTGTACCTAAAAGTGTAAGAATTAGCTTTATATAATCAACGTCCCATTGCGATGCTAACCAAAAACCACCAAAGGCTGCAACCAGATTGGTACGAAGGATGCCTGGCTTGGTAACTGTAATAAAATCTTTCCAAGTGCCCGCTTTGCCGGGTGGTTTAGATTTTACAGAATAGGTAGCCGCATCCGAAGAAGTCTTATAACTTATATTATCCATTGTGAGTAACTCCCCCTTAGAGATGTATGAATTCGGGAGTAAGTTGAACTCCGATATAAATTTTATCATATACCTACCCCAAAAAGTTTGACAGAAAACGCACAAAACGTTCACAATTCCGATGGCAAATCGCCCCTGTTGATCGTTTACAGTAAATTTGGGTAGTAATAAGTACAGGAAACAATACAAAAGGAGCGACAGATATGGATACAGCCACACACTTTGTCATGGGAATCGGATTGGCCGGGCTGGCCTACACTGATCCTGTCGTCGCCGGAGATCCAAAGTTGGCCGCAGTCGTACTGCTCGCTACAGTCGTAGGGTCACAAGCTCCGGATTTTGACACTTTGCTTCGGTTGAAAAACAATGCAGCCTACATTCGCAATCACCGTGGACTGTCGCATTCAATTCCCTTCTGGTTGATATGGATCTTGTCCATAACAGGACTGATTTGCCTGATCTTCAGAGATGTGCCCCCAGGTCATGTAGCATTATGGGTAACGATTGCTGTCTGCCTGCATGTATTCACAGATTTATTCAATACGTACGGAACACAGGCATTCCGGCCGTTTACAAACAAGTGGATATCTTGGAATATCATCCATATTTTCGATCCCTTTATCTTTGGCACCCATGTTGCTGCGATTATGCTGTGGGTCACCGGATTGATTCCACCCGCTCCCTTATTTATTACGCTGTACGTTATTATTGGCCTATATTACATTTGGCGAACCTGGAGTCATTTTATAACCAGGAAAGCGGTACGTGATATGGACAATGAGCGTCAGGAGGGCGACATCTATTATATCATTCCCACCGTATCATGGAACCGGTGGCATGTGGTAAAAGCTCATCAGAATGGAAGTTATGACATTGGCGGTTTAAATGGCAAACACTTATTTTGGACGAAACATGCAATTCCATCCACACATCCTGCCGTAGAAGCATCCAAATCCTATCGCGATGTGCAGGCATTTCGCTATTTTTCCTCCTTTGCCGTTGCCGAGGTGGAAGAACTGGAATGGGGCTACATTGTGCGATGGGGAGACGTCAGGTACCGACACCGGAGACAATATCCATTCGTGGCTGTGGTCGCGATGGATAAGCAGTTCGGACTGATCAACAGTTATATCGGATGGCTCAGTGACGAAAAGATGCAAAAACGCCTTTCCCTGCATACGAATTAAAACTGCTTCCAAGCTAACAACCAGCCTTATGAACAAGAGACAGCAAGTTCCCCCTTAATCTGGGAGCTTGCTGTTTTTTTGGGTCTTTCGCGCCAAAAATCACATCTCATGAAAGCGCCCTCTTGACGAAGCGGACTTGCGTGATTCACAATGGTCATAAGCCATGCGTAAAAAAAATCCGGAGCATGATCGCTCC
Organism: Paenibacillus sp. FSL H8-0168; assembly: GCF_038592955.1. Classification (NCBI taxonomy): domain Bacteria; kingdom Bacillati; phylum Bacillota; class Bacilli; order Caryophanales; family Paenibacillaceae; genus Paenibacillus; species Paenibacillus sp. FSL H8-0168. The sequence goes on from NZ_CP151948.1 coordinate 4,695,606, forward strand.
GGATTTTCTTCATCACAGTTGCTCATAATACAGCTTCCAAGATGGAGTGTTTATGTGTATTACTGCAAACGGCTGCTGCCCGACAAGGATTGTTCTGCTTGTTGGACCAGCTTTTTCGTGATATATCCCCCAAGAGAACCTGTTTCGCGGGAAACAACATTACCGAAGTAACCGTCCTGAGGGATGGTGATGCCAAGTTCTTGAGCTGCCTCATATTTTAATTGTTGTAAAGCGGCGTTGGCCTGCGGTACTTGCAGGTTGTTTGAACGACGTCTGCTCATATTTGAATCTCCTTTCAGTTCTTTGTGAGTGAGGTTCATTGCAAGCTTGCAAGATTATTATGGCTCGCTTACAACTACTTATTCCTGAAATTCAACATTCGAACACTGGAGGTTTTTACCAATGAGCAAAGGTTTATCCCTATGGTTCGCCGTTTCATCCATTGTCCTGCTGACCGCGGCCGCAATATCCATCAGTTATTCCGCATGGCTTGCCATTCTACTGGGGCTATTATCTGTCGGCAATATCGGCTGGGGTTTCGTGGTCAAAGCCCGACAACGCCGCTCCTAATCCAATCCTTTAAAAGGCCTAATCCGTTTCGTCTCAATATGCTTTAGCGTACACGTGGCAGAAAGCCCATGCGCTCTTTGACCGCAGACAGCGTGACTTCAGCCGCCTCTTGTGCACGCTCTGCGGATTGGGCTAAAATACGTCCAATCTCACCGGATTCCCGGATGTCGCGATAGCGTTGCTGAATCGGTTCAAGCATAGCTACAACGGTCTCTGCCAGTTCTTTTTTAAATGTTCCGTACATTTGACCTTCATAACGATCCTGCACTTCTTGGAGTGACAAACCGGAACACTGGCTGTAGATGCCCATCAGATTACTAATTTCAGGTTTATTGGCCGGATCATATCTAACCTCACTACCGGAATCGGTAGTAGCGCGGCTGATTTTCTTGCGTATGACTTTCGGTTCGTCTAGTAGCGCAATAAAGCTGCCTGCATTCGGATTGCTCTTACTCATTTTTTTGGATACATCATCCAGGGACATAATTCTCGCCCCTACTTCAGGGATATACGGTTCAGGAACAGTAAAATAATCTCCATAACGGTGATTAAAGCGACCCGCCAAATCGCGTGTCAGCTCCAGATGCTGTTTCTGATCGTCGCCTACCGGGACGAGATCCGCGTTGTAGAGCAAAATGTCAGCTGCCATCAACGATGGATATACGAACAGCCCTGCTCCTACAGAGTCCTTGCCTGCCGCTTTGTCCTTAAACTGAGTCATCCGTTCCAACTCGCCCATATTCGTCAGTGTTGTCATCAACCATCCCAACTCAGCGTGCTGAGGAACATGGGATTGTAAAAAGACATTGGATTTCTCCGGGTTAATACCTGCTGCGATAAATAATGCTGCTACCGCCTCCGACTGCTCACGTAATTGAGCCGGTTCCTGCGGTACGGTAATTGCATGAAGGTCTACGACCATAAAGTAACATTGATGATCCTCTTGCAATTTGACAAAGTTTTTCATGGCACCAATGTAATTGCCCAAAGTAAGTTGTCCGCTAGGCTGAATACCTGAAAGTACAGTTTTCATATTCTTCCTCCTCAGTATTTCAAAATTAGAACGCAAAAAGGCCCCGCATCCTCAAGGGACGCGAGACCGTGGTACCACCCTTATTCATTGCCGTCAACCTATTACTTGTCGGAGCTATGCTCCGTGGCTGCCTGCAATCTTAAAGCTCCGTTAACGGGGAGCAATCGGCCGTCATACTGAGGACAGTAAATTCCTGTTCTGTGCGGCACTCCAAGGTCCATTCAGCAGTGCAGGCTCACCGGTTCCCATCCACCACCGGCTTTCTGAAGAGCTTATGCGAAAGCTTACTTGTCCTCATCATCGCGTTATCCATGTCATTACTTTCTAAACTACATTAATGATAATTCCGCATAATGTTATTGTCAAATGACGATTGTGCCCTACGACCAAAAATCTGTTATCATAATGACACGAAGCTTCAACCGATTATAGTGGACAAAGGAGCATGGATATGAAACAGGTGACCAAAGAACACTGGAACGGTTACGACACGTATGTTTTACATAGTGGTGAACTGGAAGTTACGATGATCCCTCGCCTCGGGAATAATATTATTTCAGTGCGTGATCTGAAGCTCGACCGGGATATCGTACGTCGGCCCGGTGAGGAAGAATTGGCTTTCTATTTACAAAAGCCTTATCATTTTGGCTTGCCCATTTTGATTCCTCCAGGCCGAATTCGCAAGGGACAATTTGAGTTTGACGGTGTTCCTTATCAGTTCGACCGAAATACAGCCAATGACAATCATATACACGGTCTGCATCGTAATCAGTCCTGGCGCTGCAGTGATATTGAAGAGGATGAAGAAGGTTGCAGTGTTACTACCGAGCTTTTAACAGAAAGTGATCCGCACTGGATGGAACAATTCCCCATTCCTTTACGTCTGGAGATGACGTATCGCTTGCAGGGTGCTGTATTAAGTCAAACGCTGCGCGTAACGAATTTGGGCGAAAAAGCAGCCCCATTTGGCTTGGGATATCACACTTGGTTTATGGTGGACGGAGAACCTGAGCGCTGGCGTCTAAAGCTACCTGTGAACGGCGTATATGAGCAGGATGCTGAACAGCTACCTACAGGTATCATTACTTCGTTAGATGACTTGGAACAGCTCTCTTCGGGACTTTCTCTGAAAGGAACAAATCTAGACACTCTGCTGCGGGCAACGGATGGCCCTGCTGAAGCTCTTTTGACTCGTGACGACGGTTATCAAATCCGCTACATAGCAGATGAGCAATACTATAAGTATTGGGTTTTATATACCAAAGGTGAATGCGACCAGTATCTTTGCATTGAGCCTTATACATGTCTGCCTGATGCGCCCAATTCACCTGATCCTGTCGGGGGAGCCGGACTGATCCGTTTGGAGCCTCAGCAATCCATCGATCTCAAAACTCAGATTCATATCATATATCCGTAATTTTCCTCTAGTCACTTTTCTTCCTTCGGCGCATATTTTCATAACTCTGTCGCATACTAACCTCATCACAGCCGAAGGAGGTGACTACACATGAATGAAGCTAATCAAGGCAGAAGCCGTCGCAGTAACAACTTAGTTGTTCCTCAAGCCAACAACGCATTGCAACAATTGAAATATGAAGCTGCACAAGAGCTGGGCATCACCATTCCGGCAGATGGTTACTACGGTGACATGCCATCCCGTGAAGCTGGTTCTCTGGGAGGTTATATCACTAAACGCTTGGTACAGCTGGCCGAACAGCAATTATCAGGTCGTTCAGGTCAATAAGCGTCATTATTCCACATGAGCATTCCGTTCATCGTAATTTACCAAAATGCGTTATAACGGGCATATAACAAAGGCGGTCTTCCCTAGGAAGGCCGCCTTTTCTTTACTCTTTTTTTAAAATCAGGATTTTGCAAAATTCGATTCCAGTCGCTTCGAAGTGCAAGATATAGACGAACTAAACCATTTCGATCTATATCTTGTTCATTGGAAGTCGCTTATGGATTTGCAAAATCCTCATATTGATAATTATTCCGAATTAGCCGCTCGGTATGTAGGCTTGTTGTAGCGGATCATGAGATTCGCCATGTTGTAGTTGGACTCCAGTGTTGCATCTACCAAAATCGTTCCTTGTCTAATGGCAAAATCGAAAGCAATCTCACCATGAGTCCAGCTACGCTTATGATTTAGCGTTTCTAGAGCCATACGCCGAAAATCCTCCCGATGCTTTGCTGATAACCCCGGTTCTACTGCTGCAAATGTGCCCCCTTTACCTGCAAGCGGGTTATGGCGAATCCCAAATTTCCCAACTACATTGTTACGTATTTGTACAAATACGATACCTGACGACAAACCCGCCAGTTCATTATCCAGTTCTTTTAAAACGATATCCATCTGCCTTGCTAACGACAATTGACCTACTTCATCCATCACAAAAACCCTCCTATATACCTTATCAAGAAATAATTAATAGGTCTTACGGCTCAATTATATGCGAAGATTTTTAACCTTACAATCAAAACCAACATAATTGGGTATTTATAACTATTTTCTAAGTATATCCATCATTTTAAATTTCACCAACAGGTAATGTTAATTACACTTCGACATTTTGCGACTTTGTTCATCATCTTCTGCAAAAATAACAAAAAAGGCCTCCCTTATGGGAGACCTTTCAAAAGTGTAAATCTGTTATTTTGTCATTTGTAAAAATTGCTCAATATCCTGAACAGTAACTTGCGCAGCATTACGCCAGAAGTCAGCCTGTGTTAAATCGGTACCTAAGTGCTTGGAAGCCAATTCTTCGACTGTCATGCGACCCGTATCACGCAGCAAGGCATCATATTGGTCGGCGAAGCCGTCAGGATTTTCCTTCGCAAAAGCGTAAATTCCTGCACTGAACATATACCCGAATGTGTACGGGAAGTTGTAGAAAGGAGTGTTCGTAATATAGAAATGTAGCTTGGATGCCCAAAAATGAGGATGAGCCTCATCCAGGACACCACTAAACGCTTCACGCTGCGCTTGTTCCATCAACTCGCTTAATTGTTGTGCTCCCACAACTCCTTTTTTCCGCAGCTCGTAAAAACGGGTTTCAAACAGGAAACGAGCATGAATGTTCATAAAGAAGGCTACACCACGCTGAATTTTATCCTCCAGCAAAGCGACCTTCTCCTGACCCTCGGCAGCTTCCAGTAAAGCATCTGATACAATTAGTTCTGCCAGCGTCGATGCCGTCTCAGCTACGTTCATGGCATAGTTTTGATTCAATGGGTGCAATTCATTCATCACATGCTGATGATAACCGTGTCCGAGCTCATGGGCCAGTGTCGAAACGTTGGATGGTGATCCGGCATAGGTCATAAAAATACGGGTCTCTTTGCTCAGACGCAGAGATGTACAGAACCCACCCGGACGTTTGCCTGGACGATCCTCTGCTTCGATCCAGCTTTTCTCAAAAGCCATTTGGGCAAAGTCAGCCATTCTCGAGCTAAATTTACCAAATTGCTCAACAATCGTTACAGCAGCATCGTCGTAAGGGATTTTAGTAGTTGACGTCCCCAGCGGAGCTTCAACGTCATGCCAGGACAGCTTCTCTAAGCCCAGCAGTTTTGCTTTCCGCTCCAAGTATTTGACTACAATAGGCTTTGTTTCATTAATAACCTGCCACATCGTATCTAGCGTTTGTGCAGACATACGGCTGATTTCCAGCGGTTCCTTAAGCACATCTGTCCAGCCTCGTTTTTCATATAGCTTCAGACGAAAGCCTGCCAAATGGTTCAATGTATCCGCGCAATAGTCCTCTACCTGAGTCCATGCCTCTTCCCAACGTGCAAACACGTCTTTACGTACGCTGCGGTCTGCTTCATCCAGCTTATTAGCAGCCTGACCTACAGACAGGTTTACGATCTCGCCATTTTCTGGCACAGGGATCGTCATATTTTTGACAATGGTATCATAAAAGTCGCCCCAGCCATGGTAGCCATCCACTGCCAGATCCAATGCAAGGCTTTCCAGCTCAGGAGCCATTTTTTCACGTGCTTCGTTCCGATATTCAGTCAGGACAAAAGAAATCGGCTGGATAGCTTCGCGCTCCATCCATTTCTGCCAAATGTCTTCACTGGTTTGTGCCAGCAAGTTCTGGAAAGATACTAAAGCACTTTTCCCTTGGGCATACAGCGTGTTGACACGCGCCCCCAGTTGAACAGCCAGCTTGTCGTGCTGGTTTTGAGCAGTTAGACAAGAGACAAAGGAGCCCGCCTGCGACGCGCCATTAAACAGCTCCTGTATGCTATTCAGTACACTATCCAGACGCTCGGTGTCCAATACCGTTTGTGGTACTTTGGCTGCTTTAAGCTGGGATTGCAGTTGTTGGACCTTGCTCTCCATTTCTTCCAAAAATGCATGAAATGAGGCAGAGGAAGATCCTCCGCTAAAAATAGATTCCAGATCCCATGTTTGCTTTAACGGTGTTTTCATAATAGTTCCACCTTTCTTTTTTGGCGAATTCATGTGGTTTCATATACAATAAAGCTACATCGTGATAGTAAATCACTACAATTGGGAGGAAAACAGGATGAGACCCTTACAAATTTCGCCGGAAACGGCTGTGAAATTATCCGAAAAGCTCGGCATTCCGCTGGAACACCTTATGCATACACCCCAGCACATTTTGATGCAAAAGCTGGCCGAACTGGCTAAAGAAGAAACCGCTGACCCGAACGGCAGAGAATCGGACAAATCATGATCCCTTTTCATAAAACCTGGCCTTATGACATCGTCATGGGAGACGTTTATGTACAGTCTTGTCCGTTTTGCAACCATGATAATGTTTTGCTGCCCCTGAAGCCAAAAGAACTTAAGCTCATACACGAAGGTATGAAAAAGTTGCTTGTGTTTCCATGCTGCCATAACAAGGTTACTTTGGTGGATTGTGATGACGATTATTTGCTGTCAGATACCACATTGCGTCATCATTAATTCATGAGCAGTTGTAAGATAAGATAACCCGTTTTACAAACAAGGTGTGAACCATGAGCCTAAATCGGCCATAGTGCACACCTTTATTTCTTCAAGAGGAGCTTGCGTTTTGCATTTCCTCCGGCAGTTGGAAATTTTTAGCCAACATTTGTTCTCGCAGTACAGACCACTGTTCACGGGAAGCCCGGATCATGGCTGCATCCATAATCTTTTTGTCATTTATGACACGCGAAAACCAGCGTACTGCTTCGTGAAAGTTGCCTGTACGTCGATGCAGTTCACCAATCAGATAAAGCAGTTTGGCATTATTCGCCCCGACACCCTCCAGCTCATAGACCCGAACATACGAATCCAGACTAAATTTGAGAAAGCGAAGCTCCTGCTCCTCATTTCCCTGGTATCTGTACATCCATGCGATATGCTGTAATAGACTGGCTACTACGCGTTCCTTTTCTCCGATGACCTGGGCACAGAGTAAACCCAGTTTATACGTTTCTAATGCCTCTTCCCAGCTACGATGCCCGCCATATTCGCGAGACTGCCAGCGATTACCGATTTTATCCTTAAATATCTTGGTTTGCTGATCGCTTAACTGAACGGTAGAGTGCTCTGTCGAGGTAAATCCACAATGAGGACAGACCCTTACGACATAAAAATCCGGATTTTCATTCTTATAATAAGCACAAAAATCTGAATCCGTACGAATGGCCTTCTTTAGGCTTGGTCTGACACGGGATGTCTGAAATTCTTCTTCACAATGTGGGCAAGCGATTTTGATCTGATATAACGGTTCAAGTTCCAATGTTTTTACAACCCTCTCCAAAATTCGGCAATCCCCGAAAGCTTACGGGGTATTTACAAAATGATGCGCAGGACCAGACAAACGGTTAAGTATGATTGAACGAAGCGGCTCCTCAATGCCCGTATCCGTTAACGCACCTGCCATACAAGACAACCATGCCTCTGCTCGCTCCTCCGTTACGGGAAACTTCATATGTCTGGCACGTAACATCGGATGACCATATGCATCAGAAAAAAGAGACGGTCCTCCAAAAAACTGGCTCAGGAACATATACTGCTTTTCCTTAACCGGTTCCATGTCTTTAGGAAACAGGGGACTTAACAACGGATCTTTATAAACTCTCGGGTAGAAGGCCTCAATAATAGCACGAACACCTTCCGCACCCCCAAGGTTGTCATAAATGCTCAGGCTAGGATTCACTTTTCTCCAACTTTCTGTGCTATGGTAATAAATATACACCCGTATTATAACAAAAAACAAAAAATGACGCTAAAAATAAGCGTCATTTTATCAATTTAACATATGAAGAGGGTGTGCTTCGTTGCACACAGCTTCGTCATTCTATAAACACAACTAATAACTCCGCCAATCCTCTTCACCGGGATGGACGAGAGAGGCACGAATAACATACACAAAAGCACATACGAACAGACCGGCAACGATACTCATCCTGATCACTCCATCCTTAAGGTTATGGATCGTTGTTTTCCTATTTTAACATACTATTTACAAAAATACAGCATTAGATGTAACCGTTTTCTTTGATTTTTTGTACTCTTTGTCCATCCCCCACATAGGTATATTAGTACAACTCCAAAGGAGGGGCCTCTATGTCGCTATACCGTCGTTACTCACTTCCTCTGCTCATCCTTACACTGCTATTCTTATTTATGCTTATGGCTGTATACCCGCAATCTTCTCTGAATGCCGGGCTTCGGGGGCTTGCCATCTGGTGGGACGTGCTGTTTCCGTCTTTATTCCCGTTTTTCGTTATTTCCGAGCTTCTCCTCGGTTTCGGAATTGTTCATTTCATAGGTGCGCTGTTGGATCCGCTGATGCAGCCTCTATTCCGTGTACCTGGCTGTGGAGGTTTTGTCGCTGCGGTCAGCTGTGCATCCGGTTACCCGATTGGAGCTAAACTAACAGCCAAGCTGTGGGAGCAAAAATGGATCACACGCATTGAAGGAGAGCGTTTGGTTGCGTTTACGACTTCCTCTGATCCGATATTTTTGATCGGTGCGGTTTCCGTTGGCTTCTTCCATCAACCAGAAATTGCACTCGTACTGGGCGCGGCCCATTATGGTGGCGTGCTCATCATCGGGCTGCTTATGCGCTTTCACGGTTCCCGTTCAGGGGAAACAGATACTCGCAGCGACCGCCCTCAACCTACTCAAAAAGCTTGGTCGAAGTCCAAGAATACAAAAGCAGCAGATCGCAATAGTCAGCCTGGACCCCTACGCCAAGCATTATATGCCATGCATACAGCTCGTTTGGAAGATGGTCGCCCATTGGGTGAGTTACTTCGTCAGGCGATTACTTCCTCCCTACGCCTTATTATTGTCGTAGGAGGGCTAGTTGTATTCTTCTGCGTCATTTTAGAAGCTTTGACGAACTCCGGTTTAATGAGCGGGCTTCACCTGCTTACGGCAAGCCTATTGACTGCATGTGGTCTTCCTCCTACGTTAACGGAGTCCATCGTGGGTGGTATTTTCGAAGTCACTTTAGGAGCGCAAGCCGCAGGTGAAGCCACGACAGCGGCGTTACCATTCAAGGTAGCCGCAGCCGCTTTTGTTCTCTCCTGGGGCGGGCTGTCGGTTCATGCGCAGGTTGCAAGTATTTTAAATATGACAAATCTCCGCTATATGCCATTTTTGTTGGCCCGGGCTGCGCACGGCATCATCTCAGCACTGCTAGCTCTCGTGTTATGGCGGCCTCTGATGGGACAGGGAAGCTCTCCCGTCTTTTCTCCAATATACGACATCGCGTGGTCTCCTGGCTTCTCGTCCGCCATGCTGTTGCAAAGTCTGCTAGTTCTTGTCTTTATACTGGCTGGAATGCTTAGTCTCTCATGGTTGAGTGTGGGTACAAGTCGCTTATACGTACGTTTGAGAAGAACACACAGGCAATGAACGATTGTGTTCTTGCTCATAATTGATTATGATCGATATATACCCATGACAAAGGAGCTTTTCATCTTGAGATATTATGTTCTGGATCGCGGGGATCAGCACTCCATGGACTTGAGTCAGCAATTTCACCGTCTTGCCCAAGAAAAGAATTTCAAGCTGGATGCCGAATCGCCGGAAATCGTCGTGTCTATTGGAGGCGATGGTACGATGCTTCATGCGTTTCATACCTTCATCGACCGCATTCCGGATATTGCCTTTGTTGGTGTACATACCGGTCATCTGGGCTTTTATGCTGATTGGCGTGCGGACGAGCTGGAGGAGCTAATCCACCTGATGAGCCAAAGCGGATCTGAGGGACCGCTTAACCCGAGAATCGTTAAGTATCCACTGATTGAGTTGGAAATTCACAAGAAGTCAGGCAATGCTTCTTTTATTGCCTTGAATGAGTTTACGTTAAAAGGGGTGGATGGCACTGTCGTTGCCCAAGTGGATATTAACGATATCACCTTTGAAATGTTTCGCGGTGACGGTATATGTGTTTCTACCCCCTCAGGAACGACCGCCTATAATAAAGCACTTGGCGGAGCTATGGTTCACCCCACCATTGAAGCATTGCAATTGACTGAGATCGCTTCCATTAATAACCGCGTGTATCGGACACTGGGATCGCCATTGCTACTGCCCAAACACCATCATTGTGATATTTTTTCACGGAAAGATCAGCGTCTTTTATTGACAGTAGATCACCTGAACTTTCCTGTCGATGACTTAATCTCTGTTCGATGTCAGGTCGCAAGTCAGAAGATCAGCTTCGCTCGTTACCGTCCTTTCCCATTTTGGGATCGAGTACGCAACGCTTTTCTTAATTAGAACCTATAAAAGAGCCGAATTCGGCTCTTTTTTTACAAACAAAACGGTTCCTGAAAATTCAGGAACCGTTTTGTTGTGGAGCTGTAAATGATTTATTCTTTTTACCCTCAGCTCTTTCGGCTTTAGCAGCTGGCTGGGTCTGACGCTGGACCTCAGGTTCACGAGAGACACGAACTTGCCGTCCCTCCCGATTTTCCTTTGATTGACGCTCATAGCGTGGTCCACGCGATTCCTTTTTATCGAAACTTCCCTGCTGATTGCGCTGTCTACGTGGTTCACGGGTTTGCTGCCCTTCACCCGGATTCCGTCCATCCTTTGCTTCACGTCTTTCTCTGGATGGACGACTTTCCCGAGCTTCACGCGGCTGTCGTTCACGTACTTCCTGGGCATCCTTCGGTTCCCGACGTTGCATCTCACGTGGTTCTCGGGATTCTCGAGGCTGCTCCACTCGCGATTCCTCCGTAGCTGTGGAATCCTGCTGTGGTTGCGGCCACTCCTGTTCTCCAGCTGTATGTTGCAATACTTCTTGCTGCTCTTCGGGTTCTAACGTTCCCGCTTGTTCCCTTTGAGCATCTACCAACTGCTGAATATCTGGAGCAATGATTTCATCATTGGCGCCGTTTTTATTAACCAATTCACGGCTTTTTTGCAACACAAAATAGGCGCAGCCAAAATTGCAGTATTCATTAATGTAATCGTCCAGTACCACTATAGATGTATCCTTATTTGCTTTGGGATGGCCGTCTCGATAAAAGCCCTTCAGACGTAGCTGATTGTAACCCCAATCACCAATAATGTAGTCATAGCGATCCAGCACTTCACTATACCGATCACGAAACGCTTCGGGATTCCATCCGTTCTTGTGATCCTGCAACAATTCATAGTTTTTACCACCGATTTGAAACAAGCTATTCTGACCGCCTTTCCCGGATCAAGCCTGCGAAAGGGCGCTTTCTTCCTTATGCTGAGCGGCTGACTTCACCTGCTCATGCGCTTGGTAGGAGCTGCGGACCAACGGTCCAGATTCGACGTGACTGAATCCCCGCTGTAATCCCTCTTCCTTTAACTTCGCAAAATCTTCCGGTGGATAATATTTTTGCACATATAAATGTTTCTCGGACGGCTGCAAATATTGACCAATTGTCAGAATGTCACAATCGACTTTACGCAGATCATCCATGGCTTGTAAGATCTCGTCCCACTCTTCCCCTACACCTAGCATGATGCTTGATTTCGTTGGAATAGCCGGATTTAATTGCTTCGCACGTTGAAGCAGCTCCAGAGAGCGACGGTATTTCGCTTTAGCCCGAACCTTGTCGGACATGCGCTCCACCGTTTCAATATTATGATTCAGAATATCTGGTTTGGCATCCATGACGATTCGCAGCGATTCAATATCGCCCATAAAATCGGGAATCAATACTTCTACACTGCAAAAAGGTAATCGGCCGCGAATCGCACGAACCGTTTCTGCAAATATAGTAGCGCCCCCATCTTTTAAATCGTCGCGAGCCACACTGGTTACGACACAGTGCTTCAAATTCATGTTCCCTGCCGCTTCCGCGACGCGATCAGGCTCCTGCAAGTCCAGTTCCGTAGGCATTCCCGTATTTACTGCGCAAAAACGACACGCACGCGTACAAATATCACCCAAAATCATAAATGTAGCTGTCCTATTGGCCCAGCATTCATATATATTAGGGCATCGTGCCTCCTCACATACGGTATGTAATGTCTTGGAACGCATCATGCTCTTGATTTCCTGATAGTTATCGCCTGTCGTAAGTTTAATACGAATCCAGTCGGGCTTAGCTTCCTTTACTTTTCTAGACAATGGCATAGACCTTCTTTCTGATAAGCTTAAGCTGTCATTGCCATACATTATAACATGAAAGCCATGGAAAAACCTCCATTCATTGTTCCCTTTTTGATATGACATTGATGCCGGAAAAAGTAAACTCTTTACATGGATAAAAGCGGCGGATATGGCTCAATCTAAACAAAAGCGCCCCTTTCACGTTATTGAATACGGGCCTAGAATTTATCGGGCGATTAAGCCCTTCTATAGGAGGTCGGTTCACGTGCCTTACCCTACGCGGACAGCCCGAGCTGTTCGTTTGTTATCGCTGCTGTTATGCGCTACTACACTGACAACGGCCTGTCCGCTTCCTGCTCGTGCCTTTGCCAATCACTTACAGTCCTCGTCCGCCAGAAGTAGCCTGACCGCAAATGTAGATGCTTCACATGCTCAGTCTTCGTCGTATACGTCCAGGCTAGCTTTATATCATTCCATCGAAGCCCTGACTGGAGTTCCTTGGTACAGGCTGGCTGCCATCGACCAGTATGAACGCACACTTACAGTGGCCCATCCCAGGGATCGGAAGCATGCGGAACGGATCATAGGTATTTTCATCACGGGACCAGTCTGGTCCGGCCTGATGAACCCTGATTCGGAGGATCAAAATCCGCGTTCCATTGAACTATTTTCCGGGCTGGGACAAGACGGTTCGGGTGATGGAATCGCTGACCGTAATAATGACAAGGATCTGCTGTTCAGCATCGCATCTTATCTCGGAAAGTATGGAAACAACGAGGATGAATTTGGTATTGCCGTTTGGGAATATTACCATAACAGCCGCGCAGTTCAAAGAGTTCAGCAGTTTGCTAAGCTGTATCGGACGTATGGCAAGCTGGATCTGGGCAGTCAAGCTTTCCCCCTTCCTTTAGGCAGCATTTATAGCTACCGCAGCACATGGGGAAGCCGTCGCAGCTGGGGCGGCTACCGGATACATGAAGGAACTGATCTGTTTGCTGGCTATGGAGTTCCAGTTCGCAGTACCTGCTACGGTGTAGTTGAAATGAAGGGCTGGAATCCCTTCGGCGGATGGCGAATCGGGATTCGAGATCTCAACAACCGCTATCACTACTATGCGCATCTTTCCGGCTTTGACAAAACCGTCCACAACGGAGACATCGTTACACCCGGCCAGACGGTTGGCTGGGTCGGAAGCTCGGGCTATGGAAAACCCGGTACCCAAGGCAAGTTTCCACCGCATCTGCACTATGGTATATATCGGGACAATGGTTGGGCAGATTGGTCCTTTGACCCGTATCCGTTATTAAGACAGTGGGAGCAGTCCGAACGCAAAGCGCTCAAAAAAGGAAAAATAAAAGGGACCTCCTCATGATATGATCCCCTCATAGTGGACAGAAAAAAGCAGGCACATTACTCTGTCTATTATGGGGGGATTTTATATGGGGAAAATTAGAAAAACGTGGAAAGGAAGCAGTTCATTTCCACCAAACAGCGCGAGGACGAACAGATCAAAATGAAGATTGCGGAGTGCTGTAGAGAAGTCAGAGGAATTTACGGATATCGACGGGTCAAAGTATGGATCAAGAAGAAATACGGACAGACCGTAAACCACAAACGAGTCCAGCGCTTGATGAACGAGATGGGAATCCAAGCGGTCATCCGCAAGAAAAAGCCTTATTACGGCAAAAAAGAAGCATATGTCATTTCAAGTAATCTTCTGAATAGGGATTTCCACGCTGCAAGACCCAACGAGAAATGGGTCACCGATATCACCTATCTCATATTTAATGGACAGAAACTGTACCTATCCGCCATTAAAGACCTGTATAACAACGAGATCATCGCCTATCAGATCAGTCGTAGAAATGACTTGAAGCTTGTGATGGAGTGTTTTGATCGCTACACTTTCCGAACAGGTGCCGAAGTGAAACATGCTGTCCAACGTTATATCCATTTCTACAACTACCAACGTTTTCAACAAAAATTAAACAACCTAAGCCCGTATGAGTATCGGACTCAGGTTGCTTAATGTTGCTTTTTAATTACTGTCTACTTGAGCATTTTCGCATATTGCTATGTTTGGGAAACTGTTATCTTTCATTTATTCGATTTCGTTCCATTGAGGCGAACAAGATTAGCAACTCGAATAATTATCTTCTAAAATCTCCAAGGCTACTCTTGATTGCTTTTACTTCACCAGTTCCAAGAGTACGCAATATATCATTTCGTTCCTAATACCTCTTGCATTTGCAGCCTTGAAAACTTGCCTATTATCCAATCAGAATCAATTTCTGAAGAATAGCGTCGTTGGACTCCAGGTAAACGTAAACGTAGTCTTGGACAAAAGCTCTAATATCCTCGGCTACGTAGGCAATAAGATCCGTTATACGATGACAGCTACTTATAGATTTACCCTAATTCGATTGTACGCCCAACTACACTCTCGCAGACAACAGTCTCTTTCGTTGTTTCTTTGCGATGGAAAATCCCCCCCAGCTCCTCCTACTTGATAACGATTCTTCAAACGTTGAACCTGTTTAACTGAGAGCCCCAGCAGGGCTGCTCCTTCTCGTTCGTCAGTTGTCCATCCAACACTTTCTCTACAACCAATACCTTCTTCATCACTGCGTTCGTCAATGTCACTGTCTCCTGTCCCATAGTGACATTATCTCAGACGAACAACAGTAACTAAATTGAGTCACTTGACTTAGGATTATTATCACCTTATACTTATCCTCGTAAGTATCTTGCACTGGAGGTTTTGACATGAACAGACTTAATGGTAAACGGGCACTTATCACGGGCGGCACCAGCGGAATTGGCTTGGAAACGGCCAAGCAATTTCTTGCTGAAGGCGCTCAATTGATTGTCACCGGAGTAACCCCGGCAAATGTAGAAAAAACGCAAAAGGAACTGGGAAATCAAGTCCTTGTGCTTCAGGCAGATTCCCGAGACCTCAACGCCCAACGTCAACTGGCTGAACGTGTTGAACAACATTTCGGCAAGCTGGATATTGCCTTTTTAAACGCAGGTGTATCCCACTGGCGTCCATTCGACCAAATCGATGAGGATAGCTTTGACCGCTTGTTTGACATCAACGTAAAAGCTCCATTTTTCTTGATGCAGGCCCTGGTTCCTGTGATGGCGAACCCGTCCTCTGTCGTCCTAATGGGATCGAGTAGCTCGCATGCCGGATATGCAACTTCTAATGCTTACGCGGCTACTAAAGGTGCCATTTCCACCCTGACCAAAGCCTGGAACTCCGACTTATTGTCGTCTCACGGAATTCGCTTCAATACTGTGAGCCCTGGACCGATTGATACACCGCTTTACGACAAACTTGGCGTGTCTGCCGAAATTCACGAGAAAATTATTGACGGCATACGTGCCGGTATTCCAGCCGGACGCATGGGAACAGCCGAAGAGATTGCCAAAGCCGTTGTCTATTTGGCTTCAGATGAGTCACGGTTCACCATTGGCGTTGATTTGCTTCTGGATGGCGCTCAAACCATTCTCTAATGTGTACTCCCTGCTGCCTAAGCCCATCGGGGCCTTGGGCAGTTTTTTCTTTTAAAACACGGTCCTATGTTTTATAGTAGTACAGAGGGTATTCCCCCTCTGAACAGGACTACAAAAATCCAACTTTGGAGTGGCGCTATGGGAACGAAATCAACTTACCATGAACGTATAAAGGAAGAAAAAAAGGCTTGTACGATTGCCGCAGCAACCGAACTTTTTTTTGAACAAGGGTATGCACGCACCACTTTAGCTCAGATTGCCAAGCGGGCCGGGCTCTCCACCGGAACACTATTCAATCATTTCCCAACCAAGGAATTGATCTTCGAAACCATCGTCAAGCATTTTTGGGAGCTTGATCCCGAATGGGCCGATCCACCGGTTCCCGGTTCTCCCCTGCAAGGATTAACAACGCACGGACGAAACTACGCCTGCGTGCTGACACGTGATGGAATGGCCCCTTTGTTTCGAGTCGTCATTGCAGAGGCCACGCAGTTCCCCCAGCTCAGTCTTCTCCATTATCAATTGGGAGAAGGCGCTGTCCATCAGAAATTGACACAATATTTATTAGATGAAGTTCAATTGGGTAATCTAAACCTGCCAGACGCGGCAAAAACAGCCCACGAATTTATGGCGGTAATTGCCGGGCAGGTGCTATGGCCCAAAATGTTGCTGCTCGATTTCAGTATTTCCCAAGAGCAGGCTTTTCAAATATCCGATGAGGCTGCTCGAATGATATGCTCCCATCAAAGTCGACAGTAGAAAAACAAAACTCTACTTCTACCATGATGGGAGTTTTTGTAATGTCCAAAAGAAGCCCAATTTCATCTGAAATAAAGCTAAGGGCCGTAAGGCGCTGCCTGCAATATGAATCCAACTCGGAAAAGGATAGAAGCCCCTCTTTTGACTAAAGGACGGAAAACGACATACGAAGAACGGATCGAAATTGTACAATTCACTATCGCCAATGATTTAGATTACCAGAAGGCGATCGACAAATACGGTGTCTCTTACCAGCAGGTTTACGCATGGGTTCGTAAATATAAAGCTAGTGGTCAGGAAGCCTTACAAGATCATCGAGGGTGTAAAAAGCCACTAGAGGAGCTAGATGAGCAGGAACGACTAAAGCTTCGGATTAAGGAACTCGAAGCGCGTAATGAGTACCTTGAAATGGAGAAAGCACTTGCAAAAAAGTTGGCAGAGATCCGGCGAAGAAATACACGCTAACCTTAGCTCGGCGACATCTATCAAGCAATTCAAGAGCTACATGCTGAAAAAGAACTACAACCGCAAACGGTATTACCGTATCATGCGCGCACTTGAACTCAAGGCAGTCATTCGAAAAAAGCGGCCAAATTACGTGAAAGCTCCAGCCCTTCATATCGCTGAGAATGTCATGAACCGAGAATTTAAGGCGGATGCTCCAAATCAAAAGTGGTGCACTGATGTGACCGAACTGAAGTACGGGAATGGTCGTAAGGCCTACCTGAGTGCCATTATTGATGGATATGACAACTCGATTATTTCGTGGGTTTTAAGCCATTCCAATAACAATGAGCTTGTTATGGATACCGTAAAGAAAGCGTGCAGAAGAAACCGAGGTACTAAGCCGCTTTTGCACAGTGATCTAGGCTTTCAGTATACTTCGGTTGAATATAAACGACTTCAAAAGAGATACAAATTTAAGAAGAGTATGTCTCGTGTAAGCCGATGCCTGAATAACCAACCCATTGAACGATTCTGGGGTACCTTTAAAGCAGAAAGCTATTATCTGGAGAAGTATGACACGTACGATGATCTTCTGCAGAGTGTAAAAACCTATATGCGCTATTACAATAATGATCGGTACATCGAACGACTAAACGGTTTATCCCCTAACGAATATCGAGGAACAGCTTAACGACAAAAAACAATCCCCTCGGCTTTGATAACCGAGAGGATTGAACACTTTTGTTTTTTGGTCTGTCTACTTGACAGGGTGCACTTCATCATAGGGTGCCTTTTATTTTTCCTGAGCAACTCACGTCACTCCACTCTGCTCTATGGCGTTGGGGGCTGACTAGAAGAGTTTGGGTTTTCCTGTACCTCTGGGACACTTACTATGCTGGAATCTATAGCGCCGTTACTCTCTATGGAATGGGGAGGCAACGCCAACTGCGGAGCAGCTGCACCATTTTTACCCACTGGTTTCCCCTGATTGTCATAGTAGTACATCGGAACGTTGCCCACCACCAGCAAATAAGAAACGGGGATTTCCGTCTCCACAATCTGAGGTTGCATCTCAAACGGTATAACCACGGACACTTCCGTCGTAATCCGAATGTACACTTCCACCAAGATCATGTTTATGCCCGCATCCTGTTGACGCGTATTTAAATCCACCTTGATCGCTCCATGCGGCTCCACCTTTAGGGGGACCGTTGGTCCATAAGCTGCCAACAACGGACTGCCCAATGCCTGACCAATCGGAACGCTCTCATCAAAATGGCTCATGCTGTCCATCGTTGCCTTGACTGCTTTGAGTGTGTCTGACGTAATTCTCATATGCTCCGCATAATTCAGAATAAAGCCGGAGGTTCTTCCTTGTGCATCCGTTCTCCATTCGATCAGATTATCAGCCGTCTTCCCCTGTTCGACCTGTGCTGTAATTGCTGAATTAATAGCCTCCGTCGCCATTTGTTTGACCCGTACTTTTGCCAGGTGCATCATGGGCGGCTTCAAATGCTGCTCCACATAAGCAGCCACCTGTATGATTCCTACCAGCAGCGCCAGTACCACAATGAGCGACATCCTGCGTCTGCCGCGTCGCCTTTTGTTGGGTCTGCTGTGCCATTGCGGTTTTCTATTCATTCTGATCCCCCCGCAGCGTTGAACTTACCCTACAAGGATATGCGAGGGGTGCACGAAAAAGAAGCCGCCCGTCCGGCAGCTTCTCTAGATGGAATACATATATAATTGCAAATATAAGGTGTACTCATTATTTGAAAATGTGGTCAATCTTCTCGATATCAGCCTGACTCAGTTGGACATTCAACGTTTTCAGATTCGCCAGCACCTGCTCCGGCCCCTTCGCCCCTGGAATGAGGGCATCAATTGAATCGCGGGTCAAATACCATGCGAGCACAACATGAGCAACCTCTGCATTCAACGCATTGGCAATCTCCCGTACCTGCTCCACTTTGTCCAAGTTACGAGCAAATGCATCTCCCTGAAACAATGGATTTTTCGCTCTGATGTCCGTGAAGGTCATGTCTTTTGTATACTTACCACCCAGCAGTCCCGAAGCTAGCGGGAAATAAGGTACAAACGAAATCCCATTTTCCTTGGTATAAGGCAGCAGATCCTTCTCAGCTTCCCGTTGAAACAAATTATATTGGGATTGAAGCACATCTACATAACCGTCGCTATTCGCATCCTTAAGTTGTTCAATGGAAAAGTTAGATACGCCAATAGCCTTGATTTTGCCTTCGTCCTTGAGCTTCTTCAGTTCTCCGACTGCTTCTGCCTTCGGCGTAGCTTCATCGGGGAAATGGATATAGAACAGATCGATATAATCGGTCTGTAATCTTTTCAGACTGGATTCGACGGATTCACGTAAAAAAGCAGGCGAGTTGTCAAAAACAACCTCTCCGTTCACAAATTTGTGTGCCCCCTTGGTCGCAATGACCGCTTCCTCACGTTGGCCCCGCTCCTTCAGCACCTCACCGATCAACCGCTCTGAGTGCTCAGGTCCATAAATAAAAGCGGTATCCAGAAAATTGATGCCGTTGTCCAAAGCTGTGCGAACAACTTCTTTACCCGTTTCATCATTCAAACCGGAAAAGAGATTATGTCCTCCCACCTTATTTGCACCCAAACCGATTGGTTTTACATATAGATCTGTTTTTCCAATACGCACTTGCTCTGCCAATTCACGTCATCTCCTTTTCGAAAGTTACTTCCATTTTATTATTAGATTCCAAAAAAAGCAAAGTGCGTACCTGGCTGCTGAGCCCTATCCTATTTTCTTTTTCGCTTCATACCGCGAATGGTCGTTTTCGTTGCCTGATCCACCCGATATGATTCCGTGATTTTTTGCAGTGCTTTGTTGAAGGTGAAATCATCCAATGTATTATGACTTAAATACGCCATGGTTACCTCAGGTAGCTTGATATAACAGATCGATATCGCCCATGCTACCGCCATTTGTACATAATAATCCTCACGATGGGTCTGATCCAGTAAAATAAACACCTGGTTCATATACTGTTCCTCAATATAAAAATTCAGAAGCATAACTACACCAAACCGAATTTCATATTCTTTCTTGGAGAATAGATAGGGCTGAATAAACTCCCACACCCGTTCTTTATGATGTTTTGTGATTTTCAATCCGGCACAGAAACTATCACATACGGACCAATTATCAATTTTAGGAACAAACTTGGCGGTATAACTCAAAACTTCCTCTATATCCGTTTTTACAGAACCAATCACCATGCCTTGCAGCATGACTTCTTCGAAGTGCTCACTTTCAGCAGTCTCCAGATAGAGACGCCAATCCCCTTTGGCAATATCTTGAGCTAGCTTACGCAACACTGGCAGGCGTACACCCAGCACATTATTAATCGTCGGAAGCAATGCAGCCGTGAATTTCTGAAAATCCGCATCCACATATGACAGTATCTGTTCTCTGATTGTTTTCTCCATCGTTTCCACTCCCTGATTCTTAACGAAATGAAATACTCCACAAATAAATAGAGGCCACCGAGCCATAAGGCGAATAGACTCGGCGGTACTCCTCAAATTGCTGCTTGGTCAATGTATCCAGATGGTACAGCTTCATCATTCCCCGTCGAATAGCCATATCGCCCCAACTGACGACGTCCGGACGCTCCATGCAATTAATCAGCATCATTTCAGCCGTCCAAGGACCTATCCCTTGCAGTGAGGACAATTTCTGGATTACCTGTGTATCGGAAAGCTCATATAATTCCTGTAAGTCCAATAAGCCCTGCTCGATCGTTTGGGCTATATTAAGGATACATGTGGCCTTTTTCATGGTGATGCCACAGCTTTGAATATCTAAAGCCGTCTGAACGGCTATATTTTGTGGAGTGATCACGCCTAACTTCTCCTGCATCCTTGCCCATATGGTCTGAACCGCCTTGGCCGATATAAGCTGTCCCACAATCGCATGAACGAGCGCCGCAAACAGGTCGGGAATGATTACCCGTTCTACCTTGCCCATTTGCGCCATCGCTGCACCAAGTACGGTGTCTACGTTTTTTAGATAATTGATTTCCTTTTCCCCATAATCAAAGTTTTTGGTCATTACGGTTTGCATTCGTTCTCCCGCTGCCCCCTTATATGGTCACTCATGATTCAATGGCATAGACTGCTGTTGCATCAAGGTTCGAATCCTTCTTTGCTCACGTAGAGTTGTTCTTTCGGGAAAACATGGAGAAAACGTTCATAAACCGTCTTATAGGCAGCAGGATGATACCATTCTTCCAGCCCCAATGACTCGTACAGCGCGCCTATTTTTAAGCTACGCGTTCGTCTCCCCCCACTGCCATCTCCCATAAAATAATCATCAATACAGACACGGTTGACCAGAGGCAAAAGCTTGTCTGCAAAATGTTCACTGCTTGGAAGCATCGGAGCAATCGTAGCTTGCGTCGATACACCTGCCTCCTTTAAAAGATGCAGCGTTTGGAGACGAGCCTGGATGGGAGGAGCTTCCGGGGTAAAATGTTTGCGTATATCTTCACGATCTGTTTCTACAGTCATACTCACACGAACACGATCCCCCAATCGGAGCAGTAAATCAGTATCCCGCCGTACCAGTGGACTGCGCGTCTGTAAAAAGAGAAAATCCGGTGGATCCTCCACCATCACCTCCAGCAGAGACCGGGTCACCTCTTCCTTATACTCGGCAGGCTGATAAGGATCTGTGCTTGACGACATGAAAATCGTGACTTTACCTTTGGATTTGGCTCTACGAAGCTCCTTGCGAAGAATATCTGCCGCCTGATTTTTAATATCAACCCATGTCCCCCACGCTTCCTTCCGAAATGTGGAGACTGGCAATTGGCGTACATAGCAATACGAGCAACCAAAGGTACAACCTGTATACGGGTTCAACGAATGTGTATACCCTGACAAGAAGCCGGTCCCTTTATTCAGAAGAGTCTTGGGGGATTTGTAATACTCATTTTTCATACTGAACCGATGCCACACTTTCCTTTTCGAGCTGCAAAAGCTTCACCTTCATGTCCAAACCACCACGATATCCGGTCAGAGCTCCATTTTTACCGATGACCCGATGACAAGGGACCGTGACCAAAATCGGATTAGCACCGATGGCAGCCCCCACCGCACGAACAGAGGCTGGCTTTTGAATAGCGTTGGCAATGTCTGAATAGGATAGTGTTTCCCCATACGGAATATCACACAACGCATTCCAAACCGCCATCTGGAACGCAGTCCCATGAAAATCAAAGGGCAATGTAAATTGGGCGCGCTTCCCTTGGAAATATTCAATCAACTCCTTGGCATAGGACTGTAAAGCAGCATCCTCTTCAACTAAAGGACTGCCGGGAAATCGTCTTCCCGCCCATGAAAACAATTCCTCTACAGGTTGATTGGGCGAACCTACATAACATAGTCCTTCCGATGTAGCTGCAATATATAAATTCCAATCCTCATGTGTCAACAATGACCAATAGATCGTTTTATTTATTTGCTGTGCCATGCTGTGTACCTCCATTTTGTGTTGCTTTCAATTTGAATTGGCGATATTGCAATGGGGAGTAGCCTGTATTCTTTTTAAATAACGTAATAAAGTAAGGTGTATTGGACAGACCTACGTTCTCCCCCACTTCCGCAACAGATATATCTGAGCAAATGAGCAGCTTCTTCGCTTGTTCCAACCTGGTCTGCTGTATATATTCCATCGGAGTTAGATGCATGATCCGCTTGAAGGTACGATGTAAATGATACGGACTTCCATGGCTTATTTCAGCCAGGATGTGCAATGTTAAGTCCTTCATATAGTTAGAATTCACGTATTCTGTAACCAGTGCGATCCATTCATGATCAGGCAATCGTTGTCCTGTCGGTTTGCATCTTTTGCATGGACGGAAATGCTCGGCCAATGCCTGCTCTGCTGTTTTAAATATACGGATGTTTTCTCTTTTGGGAGGACGGGATTTGCAGGAGGGGCGACAAAATATTCCCGTTGTCTTCACAGCGTACAAAAATACCCCATCATAAGACTTGTCGTTTTCTACAATAGCGCTCCACTTGTCGTCAGTTATGGATAAATCGGATGTTCTCATTCAAATCACCTCTCTGATGCAAATGTGGCCTCCCCACATATCCATGGCAGGACTATTCAAAATCCTTCTGTCTAAATTATAGACTAAATAGTGAACATATGTACCCTTCTTGGAATGTAAAGGCAAGATAACGAAAAAAAGATGACTCCCCGCGGAGTCACCTTTGATCTTACTTAGCTATCATTACTTAGGCTTGAAGTTTGCTCGGTTCAGCGGTGATCGTCAACTCATCTGCAGGAGGCTGATATTCCTTTGACCAATACTCCGCATTTGAAATACCTGCTTTCTCCGGGTTGAACACCGGATCTAGCCCTTGCTTTCGCTGCCGTTCGTAATCCTTAAGCACGCGGAAAGCAGGTTTGGCCAGCAGAATCATGGCGATTAGATTCACCCAGAGCATAATACCGACGCCCATATCCCCCAGTGTCCACGCCAGAGCCGATTCCTTGACCGCCGTTCCGTAGAACGTCGAACCCAGAATAACCAGCTTTAGGACGAACATGGGCCATTTTGCTTTATAATCTGCAACCAGATAGGCCATATTTGTTTCTGCGATGTAATAATAAGAGATAATGGTTGTAAACGCGAAAAAGAACAATGTAATTGCCAGCAGACTGGAGCCGAAGCCCGGAAATACTGACTCAATAGCAGCCTGTGTATACTGGGTCCCCTCTTCAACACCGGGAAGATTGTGCACAATAAAGTCGCCACCGGGTCCCTTCACGTTATACATACCTGTGAACAGAACCATAAAAGCCGTAGACGTACAGACCAAAAAGGTATCTACGTACACGGAAAATGCCTGGACCAGCCCCTGCTTCGCCGGATGAGATACTTCCGCAGCGGCTGCCGGATGCGCACCAGAGCCTTGTCCGGCTTCGTTGGAATAAATCCCCCGCTTTACACCCCAAGCAATCGCCGTCCCTGCCATACCGCCGAACACAGAATCCACGCCAAAGGCACTACGAAAGATTAGCGAAAATACATCGGGAAGTGCAGTAATGTTCGTCATCATAATGTAGAAAGAGACGAGGATGTAACCGAGTGCCATAAACGGAATGACAACCTGAGCCACATTGGCAATCCTTTTTACACCACCAAAAATGATAAGCGCCAGCAACACGACTACTAGAATCCCTGAAACCTTCATATCCATGCCAAACGAACTGTGAAAAGCTACAGCAATGGAGTTCGATTGAGTTCCCGGCATCAGTAAACACATCGCGACCAACGCAGCAACCGCAAAAATGACGGCAAACCATTTTAAGCCTGTCCCTTTTTCAATATAAAAGGCTGGACCGCCCCGGTACTGACCATCTCGCTTTACCTTATACACCTGAGCCAGTGTGGATTCTACAAAAGCTGTAGCCGATCCGATAAAGGCCATGACCCACATCCAAAATATCGCCCCAGGTCCACCCATACCAACCGCCAAAGCAATCCCAGCAATATTCCCCGTCCCTACACGCCCCGATAGTGCCATCGTAAAGGCCTGAAAGGAGGATACACCTGCCTCGGAACTTTTCCCTTTAAATACTAGGCGGATCATCTCTTTGAAATGCCTGATTTGTAGGAAGCGAGTCATGATCGAAAATAATAGCCCCACACCCAAACAGACATATACCACAGGATTGCTCCAAATGACGCCGTTTACTGCCTCTGCCCACTGCTCTAACATTCCTTGTATTTCCCCCTGATCAATCAATTGATTTTCCAGTCTATGTTTTCAGAAAATTTGCATAATTACAAAAAATTATAGATTAGTTTTTACCCCCGTACAAGTTAATTTAATTGACATATTGTCAATTACAAGTGGGCTTACCAGCTACATAAAATGACGACAAAAAAGCTCTGATGATCCGAGAATATGGATCATCAGAGCCTTGTCCTTAAGACATTTAGGCAATGCTTTCTTTCTCATTCAAAGCACTAGACAGTTTCAACAGTGGGGCCTGCTCCGTTACCTCTCCTTGAGCGATTGGAAGGACTTCAGTATATTCGGAAGAATTCGTAATGATAACTGGCGTAATCGTAGGATAACCCTCTGCCCTGATCTGCTCAACATCAAACTCGAGCAGTAGGTCCCCAGCTTTCACCTGATCGCCTTCTTTGATATGGGACGTAAAATGTTTACCGTCCAGCTTGACCGTATCTACTCCGACGTGAATCAGAACTTCTGCGCCATGATGCGAAACAACTGCAAGCGCATGTTTTTTCTTGAACGCCACGGTGATGGTTCCATCGAACGGGGCCACGACTCTGCCCGTTGTCGGTTGGATGGCGATCCCTTTGCCCATAGCTTCCGAAGCAAATGCAGGATCGGGAACCTCCGACAAAGCGACCACAGTTCCTTCAATTGGGCTGAGTACCTCTTCATTAGAAACAACAACTGTAGAGGTCGATTCTTTAGCCGAATTGTTAGTAGTTTCCTCTTCTTCAACTGGATCTTCAAATCCTAAAATATAGGTCAAAATAGCCGACACCAGGAATGAAACCGTAATCCCTAAGATCAATCCCGGGAATCCTTGTCCTCCAGGTCCGTAAAAGATTGGTAAGGTCAGCAACCCAGGTGCGCCAGAGGCAAATGCTTGCGTTCCCGCTTGACCGATAATGGCACCACCGGCGGCGCCGCCGATAATACCTGCAATAAACGGACGTTTCAGTGGCAACGTAACCCCATAAACTGCTGGCTCCGTGATGCCGAATAAAGCGGTAAGTGTAGCGGAACCCGCCAGCGTTTTCAGCTTTTTATTTTTCGTTTTCAGCATAACACCGAACGCTGCGCCGGTTTGAGCAAAGACGGAAGCCGAAGCAGCGGGCTTAATGCCATCCCGGCCGTTGACAGCAATGTTATTAATAAATACAGGTATAAGCCCCCAGTGAACACCAAAAATAACGAGCAGCTGCCAGCAAGCACCAAGGATTGCTCCAGCCAGCAACGGACTAAAGCTGAACGCAGCAACGAGTGCGGTAGCGATTGCGTTGCCCACATACACCCCGACTGGACCAAAGACCATCAGGGTCAGAGGAAGCATAATTACAAGTAGAATCAAAGGTGTAATAAAGTTTTTAACGCTCTCGTGGATCACTCGATTGCACCATTTTTCCAGCTTACTCATGACGATGACGGCTAAAATGATCGGAATAACGGTAGATGAATAACTCATCATAACAATAGGAATACCGAAAAAGTCCGTAGGTGTACCTTCCGTTTTTAGCGTGACAATGGTCGGGTAAAGCAACCCTCCGGCAATGGTCAGGGCAACGAAGATATTACCTCCAAATTTCCGTGCCGTTGTAACCGCTAACAAGAGAGGGAGGAAATAAAACAAGCTGTCGGCCGCAGCATACAAAATCATATAGGTAGTGTCTTTCGGTAGCAACCAACCAAGGTTACTCGCAATCAGCAGCAGACCTTTCAAAATACCGGACCCCGCCATAACTCCGAGCAAAGGTGCAAAAATGCTGGAAATTACGTCGATTACGGCACCAAATCCTTTGTTGCCTTTAGCTGAATGATCTTCTTTTCCAGTTTCATTCAAGATATTGGATACATTGCCGATTGCATTATATACCTCTGGTACTTTGTTGCCGACTACAACCTGGAACTGACCACCGCTCTGCTTCACAGTGATAATTCCGTCGGTTTTTTCCAACTTTCCCTTGTCCGCTTTTGCCTCATCTTTTAGCACAAAACGCAGGCGTGTGGCGCAGTGAACGAGCGATACTACATTTTTTTCGCCACCTACCAGGTGTACAATTTCTTTGGCCAGTTTTTCATAACTCATGATGGACACCTCCATGTTCTAAGGGGCTTTTTACATATTTAGGCACACAAAAAACCTAAGCCTTGAAAAATGGTGGCACTTTAGTCCCGCAATTTTTCATGACTTAGGTTTTGCCTGCATAACCAGTAACAATCCCAGTTAAAACTTATTAAATTCCTGTTACTCTCATAATATAACCAATCTACCATATTTGTCAACAAAAACTTTTAATCGTCTATTCTTGGTCTTTTTTCGTTGAAAACGTTCGATTTATCTGTTCACCACCCGTTCAATATGCACGGTCAGATACAATTTTTCTTCGTTCGTCAATTCGTGGTTGTATTCTTTTTGCACAAAAGCTCCGATTTTCTCTGTACAAGCAGCCGCTTCCTTATGCTTTTCCTTAATCATGTCATACAAATGATCATAGTTATTTTCGTAGTGATTTCCCTTAAATACGCGCTGGGCGAAAAATTTCAGATGCGTAATAAAACGGAAATAGCTCAGAGAGTCCTCGTCGAACTCCACCTTAAAATGATATTTTGCGATATTGATAATTTGCTGGATAAACTTCGTGATACTCATGGTCGTAATGACTTCCTCGTTCATTTCAGCATTCACGATGTGAATCGCAATATAAGCCGCTTCGTCCACAGGCAGTTCAATACCGAGCCTTTTTTTAATTTGTTCCAACGTTTTCAGACCCATCGCGAATTCTTCTTTGTACAGCTGCTTGACTTCCCACAATAACGCGTTTTTGATTTCCAATCCTTCCCGGTATCTTTCAACAGCGAAATTGATATGATCAGTCAGCGAAACATAAATATTTTCGTTCAGCTTCCTATTCAGATTATGCTTGGCGTCATTAATGACTTCCTCCACAATCACAATCAAATCAAGAGGTACCTCACGCAACAGCATTTTAAAGTTATCGGACGTCTGCTTGTTTTTCAGAGCAAATACCTTCTGAATTCTGGTTTCGTCTACTTTGTCACCAGGCTTTTTCTTAAAAGCAATCCCCCGACCCATCACCACGAGTTCGGTGCCGTCCGTCTGGTAGACGCTGATTACATTGTTGTTAATGACCTTTGCTATGTTCATCTCGATCCCCCGTTCCATATGCCAGCAAGAGCCACACATGCTCCATCCTCTTTATTGTAAACAGAAAAAAACCGAAGCACGCCAAATAAACAAGACTGTAACATCCGCTTATTCGTGGCTTAGGTTTTGCCTGCTACGCAGTAACAATCCTAAAAATGATGGAATTGCGTCAAGTATAGCCCGAAGAGGAACGATTGTCAACGCTTTCAATGAAGAAACGAAGATCGGAAATCCCCGTGGGCCCGGGACGTCCGATCCTATTTTCTTATGGTACGATTATTCGCCCAGATTTTCGCCGTCGGAATGAATTACATTTTTGTACCAGTGGAAGCTTTTCTTTTTAATCCGTTTCAACGAACCGTTGCCTTCGTTATCACGGTCCACATAAATATAACCGTAGCGTTTTTTCATCTCTCCTGAGGAAGCGCTGACAATGTCAATAGGTCCCCAACTTGTGTAACCGATAATTTCGACTCCGTCTTGCAGAGCCTCACCCATTTCGGCAATATGCCGCTTGAGATAGTCGATCCGGTAATCGTCGTTAACTTCTCCTTCAGGCGAAACCACATCATTGGCACCAAAACCGTTTTCCACTACGAACAGAGGCTTTTGGTAACGGTCATGCAATTGGTTGGCTGTGATGCGGAATCCTTTTGGATCGATCGTCCAGCCCCATTCGGACTTGTCCAGATATGGATTGGCCACGGAGCCAAATACATTACCACTGGTCATGTTCTTGACGATTTCCGGGTCTGTGCTGGTCGTCCGGCTCGAATAATAGCTGAATCCGATATAGTCAACGGTATGATCTTTCAGAATGGCTGCGTCGCCTGATTCCATCTCAATGTTTAATCCATGGTCCTTGAAGAAGCGCTTCGCATAACCAGGATATTCGCCGCGTGACTGTACATCAATAAAGAAGTAGGACTCGCGGTCTTTTTCCATGCCCTGATATACATCTTCGGGATTACATGTATACGGATAGAAGCTGCCGGCAGCAAGCATACAGCCAATCTGGGCATCCGGGATAATCTCGTGACACGCTTTAACAGCCAGCGCACTTGCGACAAGCTGATGATGTGCAGCCTGGTACTGAATTTGTTTAACGTTTTCACCTTCTTGAAAAACAAGCCCGGCACCGAGAAACGGCAAATGGAGAAGCATGTTAATCTCGTTGAATGTCATCCAGTATTTCACTTTATCCTTATAGCGGGTGAATACTGTTTTGGCATAGGTTTCAAACAGGCCTACCAGCTTCCGGCTCCGCCAGCTTCCATATTTCTCGACCAGATCTACCGGCACGTCAAAATGAGCGAGGGTAACGACTGGCTGAATGCCATGTTTATGTAACTCGTCGAACAAATCATCGTAGAATTGCAAACCTGCTTCATTTGGAGTAGCGTCTTCTCCTGTTGGAAAAATACGAGCCCAGGCAATGGAAACGCGCAGCGCCTTAAATCCCATTTCTGCAAATAGCGCGATATCCTCGCGATAGTGATGATAGAAATCAATGGCTTCGTGGGAAGGATAGAATTCGCTTTCAAGTGGAGTCAGCGAAGGAACATTCCCTTTCATTATGTTTCTTCTCTTCTCTCCGGTAGGCAGCAAATCTACCAGACTCAATCCTTTACCGTCTTCCAAATAAGCACCCTCAGCCTGATTGGCAGCAAGAGCACCGCCCCATAAAAAGTCTTTAGGAAAAATATAACTGGACATAAACATTCTCCTTCCAAATGTGTGATAAAAGGGGTTCCGATGGATGATAGATAATAAAAAAACCCAAACCAGCCTGTATACACTTACAGTGTAAACAAGCCAATTCAGGTTATGCCCTATCGGTAACATCCCATGAAAAGGTTATACGTATTTGATTGAAACTCTAACAAAGATTTGGGAACCTGTCAAATTCATTTGATATAATAACACGCATTTAACTAACCAACAGCATTACTTCAATCTATTGGGTAATCAATAGAAAGACCCAACCCAAGGTGGCGATAGACATGAAGAACGAAGAAATCGGTGATCTACTCAGTTGCTAATTTAAAATATTTTGTTGCAAGAAATTTAGAAAATCCCTTTGCATAGAGCCAAGAGGAATAATTTTTTTGATTATCTTGAACCTCCAATGCTGTCCTTTACTGTTAAATGACCATATTGCAGAAGAGAGATATATGGAATGATATTTTTGTTCTTGTAAATCAGCTACTTCAAATTCAACTTTTTGTACTACTTTAGTGGAAAATAGATTGAGGAAAAGGATAATAATTTTATCATTATTTAGGAGTAATATAGCCCGACTTGACCAAGCCGAAAGGCTTTGAGGAGTTGAATAGCAGATAAGCATGTTAGGTTCTCTATGCGATTCAGTTAGCTTATTAATAGTTTTTTTGTTAATGAATATCATAACCAAAAACCTTTCTATTTGGATGTTCAAATAAAATAGCTTTTTAAAGAATATCTTTCAAAATATTTAAAATTCTAATTGTTTCCATTGGTTGTTTATTGATTCGTTTCATAAACTGGCCGACATGAAGCTTAATCTTATAAAACCTCTAAAAAAACACGTTATTCGCCACATTGGATTTAAGCCACAGCCATAGCCCCTCGACTGGATTCAGATTGGTACTATAGGGCGGAAGAAAGACCCGGTGCAGGCGTAGATGTTCCTTCAGGAGGAGTTGTAACCCAGTGGCATATAGTTATTAAGTTGTCCTCAGGAGAGTGTTTATCTTACAACATCATATAGAAAATATCCTGCCCTTTTTTACTATAAAAACAAGAAACCTCCATCAATTTATCCCCATTCTTACTGGGTTTACTGGTAGATAGTTTGTCTCATTTAGATGTTATAAGTAGTCTTATTTGATTTTATAAACCACATAGACAGGAATTATTTTAGTTTAAAAGTTTCGTTTCGTTGTCTCATCGTCTCAAATAATAGCACCGTAGAAGCCATAGCTGCGTTCAGTGATTCCGCTTGCCCCTGCATCGGAATGAATACCGACTCATCCACCATGCGCGCGGTAGCAGCAGAAATCCCTTGGCCTTCGTTTCCGATTACAAGCCAAGTGGAAGCGCGCAAATCTATGGCATAGCATGACAAGCTCGCATCCAGTGAGGTGCTGAGCAAGCGGGCACCTTTACTTTTGGCCTGCGGTAAAAGCTCCTCCAGGCTGCCTTCAATCACCGGCAGGTGAAACAACGATCCCATCGTGGAGCGGATCGTTTTGGGATTGTACAGGTCGGCGCAGCCATGACCCAATATTACGCCTGCGGCTCCAGCAGCGTCCGCGCTGCGGATGATGGTGCCTACATTGCCGGGGTCCTGCACCCCGTCCAGCACCATCACCAGTGCATCCGGCTGCCCCAGCAATGCCGGGAATGCACTGCGCTCCTCCTTACGCACGATGGCAAAGACCGACTGCGGCGTCTTCGTATCGGTGCATTTTGCAATGACCGCCGCTGACACGGGAACCCATTCCACCGGCTGGTCGGCTTGATCTAGGCCATTCAGCTCAGCGGGAATGCCCTTGTCCAAATCATAGGCGACGGTTTCGACAGGCACGTCCGAACGCAGCGCTTCCTGCACCAGATGAATACCTTCGACAATATATTTATGCTGCCGTGTGCGATGCTTTTTCTCCAGCAGTTGCGCCCACTCTTTTACACGCGCATTATTCGGTGAAATGATTTCCATTCGTTTAACCTTCCGTTTCTTTGGTCCTTTTCTTTAAACATAAATGATGTATCACTTTTGCTTTAACACCAAGCCTCATTAGGCTGCAAAAGCCAGCTCCAGCTTGGTCAGATCATCCTTGTGGCCTACAATGACCAGCACATCACCCGGCTCCAGACGATCTTCGGCATAAGGTGAAATGTTCATTTCCTGATTTCTGCGAATCGCCATCACATTGCAGCCAAAGCGTGCACGTATGTCTAGCTCTTTCAGGTTTTTGCCAATCATGGAATCGGCGGCTCTCATCTCCAAAATACTGTAGTCCTTGGACAGCTCGATATAATCCAAAATGTTGGGAGATGTCAAATGATGGGCTACCCGCAACCCCATATCCCGTTCAGGATAAACGACTTTATCCGCACCTATTTTTTGCAGCACTTTCCCATGCAGTTCATTTTGTGCCTTGACCACAAGAGCGGGTACGCCCATGTCCTTGAGAATCAATGTCGTCAGAATACTGGCCTGTATATCTTCACCAATCGCAACTACGATTACGTCAAAATTACGGATACCCAGCGCTCGCAGCGCTTCCTCATCCGTCGAGTCGGCAGACACCGCATGCGTCACAATATTCGACATTTCCTGTGTACGCTGCTCGTCCGAGTCAATAGCCAGCACATCAAAACCCATCTCACTCAGCGCACTGGCAACACTGGAACCAAAACGGCCCATACCAATGACCGCATACTGTTTTTTTGCCATTCCTTCTTTACCTCCCGATCACCATACTGTCCGTCATAGTATAGCATATCATGCTACAAACATAAATTTTGACATACTTATGCCAAATGCTTCTCCATGTATACTGGACAACAGCCCAAGCCATAATACATTCGACCACTACTACAACATACGGGAGGTACACATGCCCATTACAATGGATTTACGACAAGCAATTGTTCACAAAGTACACGGCAAATCAGAAGCTGATCTTACGGACATGATTATTGGGTCAGTGGACGGACCGGAGGCCGCTTTGCCTGGGTTGGGTGTCATTCTTGAAATTGCTTGGAAGCATATGAGTCCAAACCAGCAGCACGATTTCGTCCACTTGGCACATGAACAAATCGATAAAATCAAACCCGTACCCTTAACCTAGCTCTAGCTATTTAACAATTGGTTCCGATTTAATTGTGCTCATTATTTTACCCGTATTCGAAAATGAGAATAGTCCACTCGCATTAACATCGAGTGGACTATTCGTGGTATACACTAAATGACCGAGATTAAACTGTTCTGCTTATTCAATCTTATGGAGCCATTTCTAAGAACTTAGCTGTCGGATTTTTCTCCATAGCCGTACGCATCGCATACTCGTTTTCGAACAAGGCGACATAATTGCCTTTCTTATCCTTTACCAGCGTAGAGTTAATACGGAACTTGCTTGGGTCAATCTGATCATCCACAATCCAACGTGCAAATTGGAATGGCATACGCTGAAGCTGTACATCAACGCCATATTCACCCTTCATGCGGTACTCAAATACTTCAAATTGTAGTTGGCCGACAACACCCAGTAGCGTATCGTCGAAGCTCACCGTACGGAACACCTGAATCATACCTTCCTCGGTCAACTGATCAATACCCTTCAGATACTGTTTGTGCTTCAAGGCATTTTTCACCGTTACCTTGGCAAAAATCTCAGGCGAGAAGGTCGGCAATTCATCAAACACAACCTCGCTACCTTGGCTGAGTGAATCACCAATACGGAAAATACCCGGGTCAAATAATCCTATAATATCGCCAGGAAAAGCCTCCTCGACAATATCACGGTCCTGTGCCAGAAACTGCTGTGGCTGGGACAGCTTAATTTCCTTACCCATCCGTACATGCTTAACACTCATCCCGCGTTGAAACTTACCGGAGACAATACGCAAAAATGCAATACGGTCACGGTGAGCCGGGTTCATGTTCGCTTGAATTTTAAATACATAGCCGGTAAACTTTTCGTTTGTTGGCTCAATTTCCCCAGCTGTACTACGGCGCGGCTCCGGTTTAGGAGCAAGCTGAAGGAAGTTTTCCAAAAATGTTTGTACACCAAAATTATTAATCGCACTGCCGAAGAATACAGGTGTTAATTCTCCGCGCTGTACTTTCTCCATGTCAAAAGGGTCACCCGCGACGTCAAGCAACTCCAAGTCTTGGCATAATTGGTCATGCAAATATTCGCCCGCCATCTCACGAATGATCGGATCATTGTAATCTTCCACTTTCTGTACTTTGATCGTGGAATGGTCATCTCCCTGAAACAGCTCGACCTGATTTTTGACACGGTCATAGACACCGCACAGCTCGCGTCCTGTACCAATCGGCCAATTCATAGGCACCGAACGGATGCCAAGCACCTGCTCCAGCTCCTCCATCAAATCAAAAGGACTGCGTCCCTCACGATCCAGTTTGTTAATGAAGGTGAAAATCGGAATTCCACGCTTCGCACAAACTTGAAACAGCTTAATCGTTTGCGCTTCCACACCTTTCGCTACGTCAATCAGCATGACTGCACTATCTGCTGCTGTTAATGTACGATACGTGTCTTCACTGAAATCCTGGTGACCTGGGGTGTCCAGAATGTTGATGCGGTGACCATTATAATCAAATTGCATTACTGAGGATGTTACAGAAATCCCCCGCTGTTTTTCAATCTCCATCCAGTCACTCGTGGCGTGTTTGCTTGCTTTACGCGCTTTAACTGAACCCGCAAGACGAATCGCGCCCCCGAACAGCAGCAGCTTTTCCGTCAGTGTCGTTTTACCCGCATCCGGGTGAGAAATAATCGCAAACGTACGCCGTTTGTCGACTTCCTGTTGAAGTATATCTGTTGTTTTACTCATTTCACATATCCCTTCATGATCAAATCCATTGCATTACTGCTCAAGCTATTCATAAAAAGGCCATGATGCACGCCTGTTTTCATAAGTTTATCGGCTC
This sequence comes from Paenibacillus sp. FSL H8-0168, assembly GCF_038592955.1. Taxonomy (NCBI): domain Bacteria; kingdom Bacillati; phylum Bacillota; class Bacilli; order Caryophanales; family Paenibacillaceae; genus Paenibacillus; species Paenibacillus sp. FSL H8-0168. Next base: position 4,730,141 of record NZ_CP151948.1, read on the forward strand.
TATCGGCTACATTGCCGTTAGCTCCAGTATTCGGCGTACTCCGTTACCATATTCATTATAAATACGATCTATTTACATGTTTTAGCCTGCCTTTAACTTATAATCAGTTGCAAACTGAAAACCTGAGACTAAGCTATTATAGCACACTCCGAACGCAAAGCATCCCCTTACGTCCTGAACAGGACATAGGGGGATGCTGGACAAATCGGGATTACTGAACACCGCCTACTCGCCAGATGACATTATCTTCATCCTGACCGCTAACCGGCCACCACTTGAAGCCATCCTGCTCCAATAGCTTGTGAGCACCTTCCGGTCCCCATGAGCCTGCAGCATAGGTTTCCAGCGTATCCGGGGTCTGCTGCCATGCTTTGGCGATTCGATCGACGAATCCCCATGCCGTGGCAACCTCATCCCAACGCGTGAAGTACGTCGAATCACCCTCAATCGCATCCATCAACAACCGTTCATAAGCCTCCGGTGAGTTGATACCCACCATACAGCTTTGGCAAAAATCCATAGCCAGTGGCTCAATATCTGATTCCGAACCAGGTTTCTTGGCATTGATTTTAATGTAAATGCCCTCCATGGGATTGACCCGAATCACGAGCAAGTTCGGTTCCAGCTTATGCTTTTGACCGAGGTACACGTTCGTTGGCATGCTCTTAAATTCCACAACAATCTCCGTTGTTTTTACAGGGAGACGTTTGCCCGTACGAATATAGAACGGTACGCCAGACCAACGGAAATTATCAACAAACACGCGTGAAGCAAAATAAGTCTCTGTGTTCGACTGTGGATCAACCTTGTCTTCTTGGCGATACCCCGGCAACTGCTGACCGCGATAACTGCCTTCGGTGTATTGACCACGCACCACATTGGTTTTCACATCCTCAGACGTTTCAAAAGGGCGCAGCGAACGCAGCACTTTTACCTTTTCATCACGGATATCCTCAGGCAACAAGCGACTAGGTGGCTCCATCGCAATCATCGTTAGCATTTGCAACATATGGTTCTGTCCCATATCCCGCAAGGCGCCGGAATGGTCGTAGTAACCTCCTCGTTCCTCCACCCCTACCGTTTCACTAAGCGTAATTTGCACATTGGCAATATGCTTATTATTCCACAGTGGTTCAAAGAAGGCATTCGCAAAGCGAATCACCTCAATATTTTGTACCATTTCCTTGCCAAGATAGTGATCAATCCGATAAATTTCTTCTTCGGCAAATACTTCTCGTATTTCAACGTTCAATTCTTGTGCAGATTCGAGGTTATAACCGAATGGCTTCTCAATTACTAGGCGATTCCAGCCTTTTCCATCCATCATGCCGCCATCTTTCAAGCTCTTCGACACGCTTCCGAATAATTCAGGAGCCAAGGCCAAATAAAACAACCGATTTCCCGGTATGTTAAACTTGCTTTCTATAGACTCCGTCTGCTGTCTCAGCTCATGGAACCCTTCGACATTGTTGATATCCAGCGATTTATATTCAAAATGCTCGGCAAATGCCTGCCATTCTTGATCATTTTCTGCTTTGTAGCGACTAAACTCCTGTATGGAAGCATACAGGTCATTACGGAATTCTTCCTCTGTGCGCGGACGCCTTGCTACCCCAATAACGGCAAAATCTTCAGCAAGCTTGCCTTCGCGGTACAAGCTGTAAATAGCAGGAAAAAGCTTGCGACGAGCCAAATCGCCCGTAGCGCCAAAAATAAACAGAACTGCGCCTTGCGTCACAACAGATTCTTTAGCAGGTATGTCAGCCATGAAGTACCTCATTCTTCCCATGTCAAGATTCCGCAATCCACAATCCCCGAAATCCGCATGTAGTATTGTGTATATTTATACAAGATCATACTTGATTTTCGAAAAACATGGAACTAAAGATTTGATGATATTTTATCATATCCTACATGGATAAGCTATCCGATGAATCATAAATTTACCTTATAAGTCAGTATTCAATCGTGATGAGCGGGAAACCGAGCGTTATACGTGTATTCTGCTGCTCCCTATCTTCATGTACAGCCATCTGCATCTGGACCTGATGCTCACCGCTTTGAATCATTAACGGCAGCTCTGGAGCTTCATAGGATATAGCCACAGTAGTCGCATCCGTATATCTTTCTTTGGCCTGCATGGAGATGTTCTCTGCTAAGCTCGCCTCTGTCAGTTTCAACAGTTGATCTTTGGATTCCTTTGTATGCAGCGAACGCTGAAGGGCTGTGTTCCACTGCGCTTGAATCCCCATAGATTTTAATTGCTCAGCACAAAGCTTATGAAGCTGAATCAACCGCTCACGTCCTGCATTATTACTCTCCAGTTGAACAACTACATACCATTGTCCAGTTTGACGTTCCATCACATTTAAGCGGATTCTTAGATCCTCACTATGACGAACAGAACGATAAACCGTGTGTCCATTTTCTACGAGTTTGTTTACTGTGGGTATATTCAGCTGATCGGCTATCTGTGCCGCCACATCTGCCGGCTCTTCATGGTTAGAAATCCAATCGCCTTGCCACTTCACAACCAGCTTATCCAACGTACCCGGGGTCTGATCCGAGATGATTAACAATGAGCGTAAAGCCGTTTCTGCCTCGCGGGAGTCATTTCGGTTTGTCTGAAGGGTTCCGTAACGCCAGCCAGCTAGTACCAGCACCGTTCCTAATACCAAAATTACAATAATCCCCTTTTTAATCAGCTCTGCTTTTAACATTATCGTTCCCCCCGCTCCACAACCATCCGATTCCCACACCTACGCTCTGGATACTTTCTTTTTCGGCTGGATTGAAATCTATGAATCTATCAATAGCATTCCCATTGTCAGAGGTTTTATACACACAGCACTACGGCCAAGCCCTTCTAAAATATTCATCTGCCTACTGGGTGTTCGACCATACATCGTAGGCACCGTAAGAATAGACTATGATCACAATGCATCTTACACCAAAAGAGGTGAAATCATGTTTCCGATTTATCCTGTAAATGAAGCCAATGTGGCACCTCATGGTGGACGTCTGGTCTGTGCCGTTATGCGTGATGGTACACGACACATCGGCATCTTAAGTGGGTGTAGCAAAGGCAAGCTGATGTTGAACGGATATCCACCTTCTTTTCCTGGCAGTCTTTATGCCGGGAGCTACAGTAACAAAGGAAAACAATCCCCCAAAAAGAATTCCTCTAAAAAGAAAAAAAGGAATCCTACAAACAAAGCTCGTAGCTCTGCCAAACTAAATGCCTTAATTAAGCCGCCCAACGCACCTCTGAGTCCATCCTTTCTTTATGACGCAGGCGGCTTTGCTGGAAAGGGCTATAGTAATTATGGAAATGGTAGAACAGGCTATCGCGGTGGGTACGGCGGATATGGATACGGGGCAGGGCTTGCACTTGATCTGGCTTTAATCGCCTTTTTATTCCTCCTGATCTAAACAACTTGTTATGGAACACAAAAAAACCGGAGGACTATTGTCGTCTCCGGTTCTTTGTATTCGTTTATTCTACTTCTACTCTGCTAATCCGTTCTTATAGGCATAGATTGCCGCCTGTGTACGGTCTTCCACTCCTAATTTAGCGAGAAGGTTCGTGACATGGAATTTTACCGTCTTAATCCCGATAATCAGCTCATCTGCGATATCCTGGTTAGACTTCCCTTGTGCCAACAGGCGAAGCACCTCCATCTCACGATCAGTCAGCTCCGTATGCGCGGGTGCCTCAGCCTGTGGCTGGCGGAATCGATTCATCATCTTGGAGGCCACCTGTGACTCTAGTACGGACTGTCCGCGTGCAGCTGCACGGATGGCATCCGCTATCTCGGAAGCACGAGACGTTTTGAGCAAGTAGCTGAATGCCCCTGCCTCAATGACCGGATACATTTTCTCATCGTCCAAATAACTCGTCAGCACAATCACCTTGGTCTCTGGAAGCAGGCGAGTTACTTGGCGTGTCGTTTCGATGCCATCCATGCCATCCATGACTAGATCCATCAAAATCACATTTGGCTTGTATTCAGAAGCCAACCGTATGCCTTCTTCTCCGCTTCCGGCCTCGCCGACCACTTCAATACCTTCTTCCGTCCCCAGCACCGCCGCAAGACCAATCCGTACCATTTCATGGTCGTCTACCAGCAGTACGCTAATCGGTAATTCCGTTTCCATGATCATCGTTCCTTCCGCTTTCATCATTAATAACTGGCACGGACACCTCGATCCGTGTTCCTTTTCCCGGAGCCGTTATATACTGAATAGCTCCCCCAATCTCACTGACCCGCTCCTGCATTGTGGATAATCCATATGAAGTCTGCTTTTTCTCATCCAGTTCAAAACCAATACCGTTGTCCCGAATCGTCAGCCTGATGGAATCTGGACGTTGCACGATACGAATTTCCATACGGGTTGCTTTGGCATGACGCAATGTATTAGACATCGCTTCCTGAACAATACGAAACAAGTGGTTCTCAATGCCTTTAACCAACTGTACTCCGCTTTCAATCTCAAAATCAATCTCCATCGGTACCTTTGCCTGCAACTCTTGTACCAAATCACGCAAACCCTGCTCAAGCCGTTTCCCTTCCAGATAGACAGGCCGCAGATGAAGTAGTAACGCCCGCATTTCGGATTGTGCCACGGAAGACATTTCTTCAATTAGCGCAACTTGACGCTGCGCTTTATCAAAATCCTTATCCAGTGTCCTCCCCACAGCCGTTGCCGTCATTGAAATAGCAAATAATTGCTGTGATACGGCGTCATGCAACTCTCTGGCCAGCCGCTGCCGCTCCTCCACAATCGCAGTCATCCGTGCCTGTTCTGCCAGCTGAGCATTATCCGTAGATAAGCGTTGTAAAGACGTAACTTGTTCCTGCCATTTACGCCCAATCCGTTCCAGCTGCTCACCCAGCCTGCCAAGCTCATCATGCCCTAGGGGCGGCAACTCACGTGCTGGCGTTCCCTTTTCCCACATCAGCAACGTCTCTCTCAACATTTCCAGTCTGCTTTTAAAGCGGTAGCTTTCATAAAATCCGTACATTGCCCCTGTACCAATCAACACCAATATAACGGCTCCTGCAACTTTCAATATCATTCCCCAGGTTGGGAACGACTTCACATATCCATATGTATACAGCATATAAAAGACAACTACGCCCACAACAACACACAGGAGGATACCTTCACCCATACTGCGGGTTACCATGTTGGACGTTTTTTTATGATTCATCCCGGCTCCTCCTGATTCAATAAAATCGGACGCGGACATCGCCCGCCAAGTACGAAACGACAAACTTCACTTTATACTCACTCTGCTCAAAATGGGGAGACTTCCAAACCAGTCGATTGAGCATCCCCGCCTCATGATCCCGGTCAAACTGAATCTGTCCGAACAATATGAACATCTCCACCTCTACACCGTAATTATCCGGTAAGGTGATGTCAATGTCACCGAAGATCCCCTGTAAAAATATAACGGGCTCACGTTCCTCTGGGAGAGCCAACGTCAGGTCGGCGTCCACGTCCCCAACCACATGCCATATGCTTGTGCTGCGCAGGCTCCAAGGCACTTCATCCCATTTATGATTGGATATAAAATTGTGCTTGAATATGGAGCTTTGACCTTTATGCAGCTTCCTTGAACGTGAATAGAATACAGCTAATGATGCTAGTGTAACTACCACAAACAGGAACAAATGATCCAGTACTAACAGTCCAGCACCCATCGCGAGCATCGTGTAGCCCTTTTTGATTTTGGAATTGCGGATCTTATATATTCCGGCCAACATTAGGATCAGTGCAACCACGGAGAGGAACCCAATCCACTGACCGAATAAAATGATAATCCCGATGCCAATCCCTGCCAGTGCCAAGGCCGATTTTCTTCTCTCCATGCTGCACCCCCTTTTTGTTTATACAGGACGGAAAAGCCATAGTGGCGCAACATTCCGCCATATGGCTTTCCTGAACCATACAGATTAGGCACGATCATCGACCAATGTCCATTCCATACAGCATATCATAATGTCTTGTTTCCGAGTAGTCAGTCCTTCTTCATATCGACTGGTTTAGCACCTGTCTGAATTTTGGACTTAAGCTGTTGAAGCTGCTCATCCACTTTAAACTGTTTTTCAGCCTCAGCCGGATTAACATATGCTTCTCCTGGAGCTTGACGGTAAGGAGCACGCAGTACGTCAGCTTCAGCTTCCATTTGCATGATTTTTTCTTCCATACGGTGGAAGCCCAGTGAAGCAGACCCACTTTCAATCGTGTGCAAACTATTGATTTGAGACATTTGCTTTTTAGCTTTCGCCATTTGAGCACGGGATACCAACTCATTGCGCTTGTTGCGCATTTTATAGAATTCATCTTTCATGTCGTGAAGCTGCTGTACCAATTCTTTTGCTTGAAGCTCAGCTTGTGTATGCAAGTCGCGGTATTCGTCCTGCTTCTGCACAAAATAAATCTTCTCTCCCAACAACTTGCGCGCTACTTCTTCCTGACCATTTCGCAATGCGGATTCAGCTTGTTTCTCACGCTCATTGGATACACGTACCGCTTCCTCCAAACGCTGTTTCATACGTCGTTCATTCGCCATTTGCTTGGCAACCGTTACCTCAGCCTCGTGAATTTCCGCCTCCATATCGCGCAGATATTGATTCAACATAATAATCGGATCTTCCACTTTATCCAACACTTCATTCACCGATGCTCTTGTCATATCCTTCATTCTTTTAAAGATCCCCATTATTTACGATCTCCCTTCTCAAATTGCTCTACTTTTTTGCGTAACTCTGCCAATTCTTTTTTCATTGCCTTTTTCTCGATATCTTCCATCATGGAATCCAGGTCACTGTTCTGACCTGTGTTAAATTTAGATGAGTTGCGGGCATCTTGACCAAAAAACGGGTTCGAATTGCCATATGCACCGCCCTGGTTGTAACCAGTTCCCGGCCCATACTGCGATCTTGTATTGTTACTGCCATAATAGCGTGGATCCTGTTGATTGTAGGGTCCGCTGTCAGGGCCAAATCCTCCATCGAAAGGAGATCTCGGCTCCTTGGAGATAACTAGGGCCGCAATCACATAAATCATAAATGTGGTTCCTGCTGTAATAAAGAAACTGATCACAACCAGAATACGAATCCATGTTGAGTCCATTCCTGTTGCGTCAGAAAGACCGCCACATACACCTGTTATTACTCTATCCCGGCTTGATCTGTAAATTCGGGTCATTATCAAATTACTCCTTCCCGCTGTTGTTCAGCTTGCTTTTCAGTCTCGCCCACTCTTGTTCGAGCAGCGATCCACCGCCTTGGGCATCCTGTGCATGGTCGCCCTCACCCCGACGTAAATCACGCAGACTCATCGTTTCTGCTTCCATATCGGCTACCCGGTCTTCCAAGCGGTTGAACATTCGGGGAACATTCCGTCCACCGTATGTACCAGCCCGTTCGTTCATTTGCTGCTGGAGTCTCAACGTCTGTACACGTGCCGCATAATACTGACGCTTGCTGTGTACCGTTTGATATTCTGTCTTTAATGTATCTAGCTGTTGTTCTAGCTCACGTAGTGATTCACGGCTCTGCTCCCACAGTTCTCTATACTGCTCTTCTTTTTCTGCATATAGCATTTTCTCCTGAAGGGCCAGCTTCGCGATATGTTCTTCATCAGCCTTCAAAGCCAGTAGCGCCTGTTCCTCCCGTTTGGTCTGCATGGACAATGCATGATCCAACTGCTGCTTCATCTGTCTTGTATGCATCGCATACTGTTGATGGAGTTTTTCCGCTTCGGCAATTTCCTGGCGGGTATTATACAAGAACTGGTCAATCAGTTGCACTGGGTCTTGGCTTTGTTCCAAATGCTCATTGAAGGTCGCTACCGTGATATCGCGCATTCTTCGAAAAACACTCATTTGCGTCTGCTCCTTTCACAATTCGTATTCCATAATTCAACACTTAGTTACTGAAATCTTTCTTAATTCTTGCTAAACTGCTAAAATCAGTAACGTCTTCTACGGTCACTCAGCAGGGAAACACCAAATATGATTAATCCGATTGCCAGTAGCGGTCCCAGAAGCCAGGACAGTTTGCCAAGCAAAATCAGTACCCCAAGTACGAGTACGATCCAGCCGAAGAGCGCATTTCCTTTTTTCACACCGTAGTAGCCTAGCATCACCATAGCTATCGGAATTAAGTAACCAATCAGATGTCCTAAAAAGTGACCGAAAAACGGAGTAAACTTACCGAGCAGCATAATCGAACCCAACACGATCAGTACAATGGCTAACCCATTCCCTTTGTTAACTCTCATCATCTCTCACCGCCTTTCACTGTGTCTTGCTTATGTCCTTATTGTACGCTGAACTAGCGTTTGACAAAACGGACCCCAGACGGTTTTTGAACCTAGACCTAAGTCGGGGATGAGTATAGACCTGCGGCTATCCTCATCTACGCTGTTCTGCTGTACGGGCTATCGAGTGTTGCTCACCCGCTTGCTTGGAACGTAGTGAAAGGACGAGACAAGCCAGTAACGCTATAGCTGCAACCATATAAGGCAGATTAATATGAACATCGAACAGCAATCCCGCAACAAGCGGTCCAATCACATTACCCAAGCTGGTATAGGACGAGTTCATGCCTGCCACAAAGCCTTGCTCATCTCCAGCCTGCCGCGATAGAGAAGTGCTTACTGCCGGACGAAGGATATCCATAGCCAGAAAAATGATGAAGATCGTCAGCATAATCATCACGTACTGTTCAGCAAATAGGGTTAGAAAAATGAACAGGCCCCCAATAGCCAAACAGAGGTGAATTACTTTTTTCTCTCCAAAACGATTAATGATCCATCCAAATATAGTCGCTTGGACAACTGCTCCCAAAATGGAGCCTGTCGTTATGATGATGGCAATATCCATCGGTGTAAAACCATATTTATGGTCAACAAACAGTCCAAATACTGTTTCAAAGTTCGCTAACCCAAAAGCAACGACAAATACAATGAGTAAACCCATGAAATATGGAGATTGATATGACTTGGCAAATTGCTGCAAAAGATTTTCTTTTTGACGTGGAAGCTCTCTATTATATTGTTGCTTTTCCTTGCTTAAAGACTCAGGCAGTACTAACAGAGACAAGATAGCTGCTATTCCCGCAGCTCCTGCTGCCGCAAAAAAGGGAATGCGTATTCCATATGTGGCAAGCAATCCGCCAATCCCTGGCCCGATTATGAAGCCTGTGTTGATCGCTGCATTGATCATGCCCATTCCCTTGCCTCTTTCCTCAAACGAGGTCACGTCAGCGACATAGGCCATAATAGAAGGAGTAAGCAACGCTGCCCCTGCTCCACCCATGATTCGTGCTATGAACAGGGTAGGAATGGAATTCGCCAGTCCAAAAACAAGCTCTGATAACATGAAGATGAACATCCCAGAAACAATCAACTTTTTACGTCCATAACGATCAGACAACTTTCCTGACAATGGTGATAACAAAAGCTGTGTCAACGCAAAAGCTGCAACCATCAGTCCCATCGAGGAACCATTCATCCCTAGCTCACTTATAAACTTAGGTAACACAGGGACAACCAATCCAATCCCCATGAATGCCAAAAAAATGTTAAGCATCAATAACAGCATTGCTCCTCGATTTCTTGTGAGTATAGACATATTTCCACCCTTCCTTTTCCGTATCTCTTTATTCAGCATTAGGTAAACTTCATTATTCTTTTTCAAAAACAATTGAAACTAAAATTGTTTTCTTAGTTTTCATATAAAAAAATGGCCTCTTCAAATATGCAGCATATTGATGAGGCTATTTTTTATTTTTCGACCAATCCGAACAACAAAATATCTACAATAGAATAAGTTGCTTCCTCTACCGTCACACTGTTATCCAGAAAGAAACGCTGATCAAGCGTTAAATTTACAGATTCAATAATAAGCTTCATGATCAGAGCCTCATTTTTGTTCACAATAATTCCTTCACGGATGCCTTCCTGAATTAATGTTCTAATCGGAGACCAGTCATTTAAATCGGCATGTACCCTTTTCCATTGCTCAGGATAATACTTTTTCATCTGGTCCAATATTCTTAAATCGTAAAACTTATAATACAGAGGCATGACCCTAATCGACTGCTTAATCTTGTCTAACAAAGATAACTCATTATTTTCGATAATCTGCTCAGTTTTTCGAATCATATCATCATTTGTACGCTCAATAAGTGTTTCTAAAATAAGCGTCTTAGACGAAAAATTTTCATACAATGTACGCTTACTAATAGCGAGTCTTTTCGCAAGATCATCCATCGTAAATTTCAATCCATTTTCATGAACTTCATCTACAAAAGCCTCCAAAATTCTTTCCTGCATATTCATCCTCATTTCTCTTGTACTTAATAAACTAAAAATGTTTTTTCAGTACCACCATCTTACTATAAGATTAAAGACCTGGTCAAATCCATGTTAACCTTGTTGCCAAAATCATGAATACATAATAAAAAGGATGATAAAATGCCTTTAAGCATTTTATTATCCTTTTGTGTATACCGGCGAGAGGACTCGAACCTCCATGGTTTCCCACTCGATACCGAATACAATCTTTCTAATACCTTGTTTGATGAAGGAAAAAAGTGTTGCTCGTCGATTTCGACCCGCAAAGTAATCTGTCGATGTACTTTGGTATTGAGCAGCGGGATCAACTTCCGTAGCTATGGTCTGCGACAGGACTAACTCAGTTGCTCAGTATCAAGGAATTTAGAATACTTGTACAACTTCTTTAATATCATCAATTTCCTCAAGAATTGCGCGCTCAATAGCAACCTTTAACGTAATCGTAGCACTTGGGCAACCATTGCAAGCTCCCAAAAATCTTAATTTTGCTATACCGTTCTCAACCTCGACCAGTTCAGCATCTCCACCGTCACGCAGTAAGAAAGGACGTAGTTTGAGAAGAACTTCAGATACTTCATCGAATAAAACTCCATTTTCATCCATTATGTCAACTCCTCCCATTGTTTTACCAACCGTCAATTCAGACCTTTTTTCACCCTAGATCGTCTGAGTGATCCTTTGCTTTTTGCCTAAGAGTGACCTGTTGATCCGAAAGTTCCCTTATAAGCGTATGAATAGAGTCTAAAGGTATCATCACACCACAACTTGCGCTCAATCCTGACAGCATATTGAAGCAGAACTGAAGTTTTCGTATCTCTCGGGTAATTTGAGCTAGTTCTGAATCGTCCGAATTATTTTTCTTCATTACTAGCACCTCGCACTTCTTTAAAGAATGATAAAGGTTTGATCTATTAAATTAATGAATCAACCGATGCTTCCTTCCATCTCAAATTGAATCAACCGATTCATTTCAACGGCATATTCCATTGGCAATTCTTTGGTAAACGGTTCAATAAAGCCCATTACAATCATTTGTGTAGCATCTTGTTCTGTAAGCCCGCGGCTCATTAAGTAAAACAATTGTTCCTCGGACACTTTGGATACTGTTGCCTCGTGCTCCAAAGTAATCTGATCGTTTTTAATTTCATTGTACGGAATCGTATCTGATGTTGACATGTTGTCCAATATCAACGTATCGCACTTAATATTGGACTTGGACCCTGCGGAATCGCGGCTGAAGCTGGACAACCCTCGGTAGTTTACTTTTCCGCCCTGCTTGCTGATGGATTTGGATATAATCGTAGATGTTGTCTCGGGAGCAAGGTGAATTACCTTCGCGCCAGCATCTTGATGCTGATCTTTACCGGCTACGGCAATAGACAGGATGGACCCCTTGGCTCCCCGTCCTTTCAATAATACTGCCGGATACTTCATTGTTACCTTGGAGCCGATGTTGCCGTCCACCCATTCCATTGTGGCATTTTCTTCTGCCACAGCCCTTTGGGTTACCAAGTTGTAGATATTAGGAGCCCAATTCTGAATGGTCGTGTAACGGACACGGGAATCTTTCCGGCAAATAATTTCAATAACTCCACTATGCAGAGAACTGGTACTATAAATAGGTGCTGTACATCCTTCAACATAATGGACAAAGCTACCCTCTTCGGCAATAATTAATGTCCGCTCGAATTGACCCATATTTTCAGAATTAATACGGAAATAACCTTGTATAGGAACCTCGCACTGAACACCCTTCGGAATGTATACAAAGCTACCGCCTGACCAAACCGCACTATTAAGCGCCGCAAATTTATTGTCGGCGGGAGGGATGATCGTCCCAAAATGTTGCTTAAACACTTCGGGGTATTGCTTTAATGCACTATCCGTATCAAGGAAAATAACGCCCTGATCCTCCAGTTCTTTCCGCATGCTGTGATAAACTACTTCCGACTCATATTGAGCGGATACGCCCGCCAGGAACTTTTGCTCCGCTTCAGGGATTCCCAGCCTGTCAAAGGTTGCTTTGATCTCGGAAGGAACCTCCTCCCAGGTCTTTCCCTGTTTTTCAGAAGGGCGAACGTAATACTGGATGTCATCAAGATTTAGCCCGGTCAAATCCGCTCCCCATTCAGGCATCGGCATTTTGTAGAATTGTTTCAAAGCTTTCAACCGAAAATTGAGCATCCACTCCGGCTCTTCCTTGATTCGGGAAATTTCCCGGACAATCTCTTCCGTCAGACCTTTTCCAGATTGAAAAATAGACTGGTGCTTGTCGCGAAACCCATATTTATATTCGCCCATATCTGGTGCTTTTTTAGCCATTAGTATCACTCCTTTTTAACCTTTCAAGATTCATTTTGATTTGCTATGATCTGCCGAGCTTGCTTTCTACTAAATCTTTTAGGCGACTGCGAACACCTTCCAGCGGGATCTCCGAAATGACAGGAGCGAGAAATCCGAAAATAACAAGATGTTCGGCTTCACTCCGTGATATCCCGCGCGACATCAGATAATAGATTTGCTCTGCATTTACTTGCCCCACGGATGCAGCATGACCCGCGGTTACATCATCCTCATCTATCAGCAGGATCGGATTGGCATCGCCGCGAGCTTTAGGACTTAGCATAAGCACGCGTTCTGTTTGCTGACCATCACAATGGGTTGCACCTTTTTCAATCTTTGTAATGCCGTTGATAATGGCCGTAGCTTCTTCAAGCATGACTGCACGCGTAATCATCTGGCTTACCGAGCTTCTGCCAAAATGCTGAGCTTGAGTTGTATAGCTCGATTTTTGATTGCCCGTGCCAATAGCAATCACCTTATTGTCGGAGACCGCCCCGTTGCCTTGTAGCAAAGTCTTGGTATCGCTGGCGGTATAACCATTGTTCATCTCACCGATAATCCATTCCACACCCCCATCAGCAAGAACGACCGCCCGTCGCTGGGTGAAATCTGTTGTAGTTGCAGCAAGCTGATGAACCGAAGCTACTTGCACCTTTGAGCCCGCCCCCGCGAAGACCTCCGTCACACCGTTATGCAATACCTTGACATCATCACCACTCGATACACAATTATCCACATAAGTGATCTTGCTGTTGCTCCCTGCCACAATTAAGACGTGAGGAGCAAAACACACACCGCTTGTATCGTTAAGAAAGATCGCTTGAATAGGTGCTTCAACCTCTACACCGTCTGGGACATATAGAAAAACGCCACCACTCCATAAGGCACTGTGTGCAGCAGATAAACGATGTTCTTCTGGCTTTACTGCCTGAAAGAGAAAACGTTGAACCAGCTCCTCATGCTCTTTTGCCGCAGTATGCAAATCCGTTAAAATGACTCCCTGGGCGGCTAAGCTCTCGGACAATTTCGTATACACTACATCCGAGTTGAACTGAACGATTAGTCCGCCTTTCACCGGAGAAGCAACCAAACCTCGAACAACCTCCGGCGCTTCCTCCAAACTAGACCACGCATTCTCGGCTTTGTAATCTCCACTTTCGTAGATATCCCATTTTTCGAGATTGATTTTCTCCACTTTAGGCAACTCCAGCGTCCCTACCAGTTCGAGTGCGTGAACGCGGCGTTCAATCAGCCAACGAGGTTCATTCTTAGCGCTTGACCATGCGCGTAAATCGTCCACATTCATTGAAACTCTAGCTTGTATATCCACGTGCTGTTCCTCCTCTCCGGCTTTTAAGCTTCCCTTACCGTCTCATCCGTAATCCCAAGTTCCTCCTTCACCCAATCGTACCCTTCAGCCTCCAAACGGTGTGCAAGCTCCGGACCGCCAGATTTAACTATCCGGCCTTGCATCATGACATGCACAAAATCCGGGGTAATATAATTCAACAGTCGTTGATAATGGGTGATGATTAAAAAGCCTCTATCCGGGCTGCGCATCTCATTTACGCCATTGGCCACAATACGCAGTGCATCAATATCAAGCCCTGAGTCCACTTCATCCAGGATCACAAACTTGGGTTCAAGTAGCATCATTTGCAAAATCTCATTCCGCTTTTTTTCACCGCCAGAGAATCCCTCATTCAAATAACGATGCACAAATTCCGGGTTCATCTCCAGCCCCTTCATTTTGCTCTCCATTTCACGGATAAAACGGATTAAGGATATCTCATCGCCTTCTTCACGCCGTGCATTGATGGCACTTCTGAGAAAGTCCGAGTTGGTCACGCCAGCAATTTCACTTGGGTATTGCATAGCGAGGAACAAGCCTGCCTGGGCACGCTCATCCACCTCCATCTCCAGAAGGTCTTCATTGTCCAATGTCACCTTACCGCCAGTAACCTCATATTTGGGATGGCCCATTAAAGCTGAAGCCAATGTACTTTTTCCCGTCCCATTAGGCCCCATAATCGCATGAATCTCTCCGCCATGAATCTCCATTGTGAGCCCTTTTAAAATTTCTTTCCCTTCAATCTTGGATCTTAATTCCTCAATCTTTAATGTCGTCATTTATCGTAAACTTCCCTTCGGAGTATTCTTCGGCACGCGCCACCAAATCACTCATAAATTTTCCAATAGTCTGCAGTTCAACCTCTGAATAGGATTCAATGAATTGGTAAAACCTTTCTTCTTTTTCTTTGTGCAGTTCTTTATGCAAATGATAAACGTGTCTTCCCTTATCCGTTAAACTAAAGTAAATCTCCTTACGATTGCTGTTCAGTTGACTTCTCATAATGAAGCCCATTTCCAGCAGCTTTGCACTAATTTTAGTAATGCTAGCTTTGGACAACCCCATCTTCTCCACAATCCCGGTATGATTTATCGGTTCATAATCACCAATGCAATCAATAACGTGTACACTAGTAATATTGTTGGAGAGCATGTCAATCTCATACTTTCTGGCCTGTTGCCGAAACGAGTTAAATTCTTGTTCAGTATACAGCTCATTCAGATGTAGCATTTTAATATATTGCTCGTAAAGATGACCTTTAAAATGATTTTGAAACTCCAATTTCCCAATCTCCCCTCTCTTGTAGTAGTTGCAGATCAAGTTCAGTGTCACCATTAGATTATTTTTTGTTCACTAGTGAACAAAATCATATTAACACAATTGATATTGATAATCAATATCAATTGTGTTGAATGTGACGCAATTTTGGAGGCGCTTTTCATGGGTTTGTTGTCATTGTCATCGGCCTCATGCTGTGTTTTGACTAGGGCACGTCCTGGAAATGGTTTTGCCTACCTCTGATCAATCCTGCTTTGCGGGGGTTGAACAATGGAACCAATTCGGCAGCACCCGGATGGATCTGGTAACCGAAGCCAAGTCCAATACCGTTGCCTATGAACGTCATGGTACACCTGCCACAGACCGGGGGCGCTACCGTAAAAAGAGGACAAAGGTGGTGCTTGGCCGAGCTGTTTTAAAGCCGTATCGCCGCGTTTGAGTACGCTATCGTGAGCATGTATGGCAAAGAATAATCCGTCAATTACCTGTGTCTGGATATGGTATGGGGCCAAAGAGTATACCAAAAACTGTGGTTTTTGCTGGTGAATCCGAACAGGCGATGCTCCATTCTAGCCAGCACCGATCTGACACTGGAGGCGACTTAGATCATCGAACTTTATACCGCCCGGTTCAAAATAAAATGCACCTTCTGGGCGCTAAAGCAATCCATCGGCGGATTCAGCTACCACTTTTGTAGCAAATCCATTCGGAAGCCCAACCGGTATTTGAAAAAGGATCGGGTTCACCCTCTGGAGTTGTTGGAAGAGGAGAAAGCGCAACGGGACATCCGCCTAACTGTAAAGATAAGAATGGTAAACGATAACCAAAATGGATCCCTACGGGGCTTAAGATAAAAGGAACCAAGAAAAGAGCCGAAATCTTGCTTCAGGAAGCCAGGAAGAATTATCATATGGAAGGACAAGCACTCGCGGTTGAAAACGAAGATATGCTGTAAGAGTAAAAGCGGCTACTCCATCCGGTAATAGCAAAAGGCTGTTCGCAGACTTTATGCTTCAATGGCTAGAGATGATGAAAAACAGTATCGGGCTTATCTCCTATATCTCCTATTCCGACACTGTAAAAGGCCACGTAGATCCTTTTTCCGAGAGAAAGGGATGTATTGCTTGATGATTTAACTACAGAAGATTTTCAGACCTTGTATACCCATGAAATGAATGTGCAAGGTGTCAGCGCCAATACCGTTATTCATTACCACGCGAACATTTGCAGAGCCCTTCAGTATGCCGTGAAAATAAAGCCGATTGTGGCGAATCTCCCTGACTTAGTTGAAAGCCCAAAAAAGAACAATTACGTCGTGAGCTTCTACAATGCCGAGGAGCTGAATCAACTCCTCGCAGTAATCCGAGGCGAAAGAATTGAGCTTTTCGTTATCCTGGCTGCCTTTTATGGGCTAAGCCGAAGCAAGGTCGTAGGATTAAAATGGTCGGCTATTGATTTATTGAATTGGACTATTAATATTAAACATACCGCCACATCGGGCAATTTGAATGGTAGATATATTGAAATTGAAAAGGATCGAACCAAGAATAAAGCCAGTCGCCGTATACTGCCACTGGTGGACACGTTCTATGAGCTTCTGATTCGTATGAAGGAATAACAGGAATCCTATCTTCTGACAATTCTTATTGTCTTGAATACCTGGAGTATATTTATGTAGATGTATTAGGGGTAAGCATGAAAGAAGTTCAGGAATGGCCGGGTCACAGTGATTATGGAATACAACTCGAAAGTATCTTCAGCTCAAACAATGAGTGAGGCACTAAAACTCGAATAAAAAAAGCTCACTAGAAAATGTCTCTAATGAACTCTTTTAGTTAATACCGGCGAGAGGACTCGAACCTCCACGGTTTCCCACTCGATTTTGAGTCGAGCGCGTCTGCCATTCCGCCACGCCGGCGTATTCAATTATGGAGGCGCCACCCAGATTTGAACTGGGGAATAAAGCTTTTGCAGAGCTTTGCCTTACCACTTGGCTATGGCGCCAGAGTGTAACAAAGCGGACGACGGGAATCGAACCCGCGACCCTCGCCTTGGCAAGGCGATGCTCTACCGCTGAGCCACGTCCGCATAATGATGGCTGGGGATATAGGATTTGAACCTATGCATGACGGAGTCAAAGTCCGTTGCCTTACCGCTTGGCTAATCCCCAATAAGTAAAGGGCGGCCGATGGGGCTTGAACCCACGAATGCCGGAGTCACAGTCCGGTGCGTTAACCACTTCGCCACGACCGCCGCAAGTAATGAATGATTGGCAGGGGCAGCAGGAATTGAACCCACACCAACGGTTTTGGAGACCGTTGTTCTACCTTTAAACTATGCCCCTATAAAACTGGTGGAGGATGATGGATTCGAACCACCGAACCCGTAAGGGAGCAGATTTACAGTCTGATGCGTTTGGCCACTTCGCTAATCCTCCAAAAATGGTGCCGGCGAGAGGACTTGAACCCCCAACCTACTGATTACAAGTCAGTTGCTCTACCAGTTGAGCTACACCGGCACATAAAATATTCAATTAAAAGTGGCTCGGGACGGAATCGAACCGCCGACACGAGGATTTTCAGTCCTCTGCTCTACCGACTGAGCTACCGAGCCTTATTCTAAGACTCATCATTAAACGTTGTATTACTAATGGCGGAACTGACGGGATTCGAACCCGCGATCTCCTGCGTGACAGGCAGGCATGTTAGGCCTCTACACCACAGTTCCATAATAAATTTTAATTGGTTGCGGGGGCAGGATTTGAACCTGCGACCTTCGGGTTATGAGCCCGACGAGCTACCGAACTGCTCCACCCCGCGACAGTAATAAATATTTATTTTTCAAATGGTGGAGGCTGAGGGGCTCGAACCCCCGACCCTCTGCTTGTAAGGCAGATGCTCTCCCAGCTGAGCTAAGCCTCCACAATTAAGCACTTCTCATATTATACCATAATGAACTTTTTATTGCAATCCCTTTTATGATATTTTTATGACCCGTAGGGGATTCGAACCCCTGTTACCTCCGTGAAAGGGAGGTGTCTTAACCCCTTGACCAACGGGCCATGCTACAAATCAATTATGGCGGAGAGAGAGGGATTCGAACCCTCGAGACGCTTTTGGCGCCTACACGATTTCCAATCGTGCTCCTTCGGCCAACTCGGACACCTCTCCATATGGCTCCCCGAACAGGACTCGAACCTGTGACAACTCGATTAACAGTCGAGTGCTCTACCAACTGAGCTATCAGGGAATATTAAGCATTTGTTTCAAGGTTACACCCTGAAAACTGGATCCGAAACTCATTTGCGTTTTATTTTAGGATAAGCCCTCGACCGATTAGTATTGGTCAGCTCCATGCATTACTGCACTTCCACCCCCAACCTATCTACCTCGTCGTCTTCAAGGGGTCTTACTAATTGGGAAATCTCATCTTGAGGGGGGCTTCACGCTTAGATGCTTTCAGCGCTTATCCCTTCCGTACATAGCTACCCAGCGGTGCTCCTGGCGGAACAACTGGTACACCAGCGGTACGTCCATCCCGGTCCTCTCGTACTAAGGACAGCTCCTCTCAAATTTCCTACGCCCACGACAGATAGGGACCGAACTGTCTCACGACGTTCTGAACCCAGCTCGCGTACCGCTTTAATGGGCGAACAGCCCAACCCTTGGGACCTACTTCAGCCCCAGGATGCGATGAGCCGACATCGAGGTGCCAAACCTCCCCGTCGATGTGGACTCTTGGGGGAGATAAGCCTGTTATCCCCAGGGTAGCTTTTATCCGTTGAGCGATGGCCCTTCCATGCGGTACCACCGGATCACTAAGCCCGACTTTCGTCCCTGCTCGACTTGTAGGTCTCGCAGTCAAGCTCCCTTCTGCCTTTGCACTCTTCGAATGATTTCCAACCATTCTGAGGGAACCTTGGGGCGCCTCCGTTACTCTTTAGGAGGCGACCGCCCCAGTCAAACTGCCCACCTGACACTGTCCTCGCACCGGATCACGGTACCAAGTTAGAACCTAGATACGATCAGGGTGGTATCCCAAGGATGCCTCCTCTCAAGCTGGCGCTCAAGATTCTACGGCTCCCACCTATCCTGTACAGATCGTACCCAAATTCAATATCAAGCTGCAGTAAAGCTCCATGGGGTCTTTCCGTCTTGTCGCGGGTAACC
Organism: Paenibacillus sp. FSL H8-0168; assembly: GCF_038592955.1. Classification (NCBI taxonomy): domain Bacteria; kingdom Bacillati; phylum Bacillota; class Bacilli; order Caryophanales; family Paenibacillaceae; genus Paenibacillus; species Paenibacillus sp. FSL H8-0168. Next base: position 4,749,659 of record NZ_CP151948.1, read on the forward strand.
TGCATCTTCACAGGTATTAAAATTTCACCGGATCTCTCGTTGAGACAGCGCCCAAGTCGTTACGCCATTCGTGCGGGTCAGAATTTACCTGACAAGGAATTTCGCTACCTTAGGACCGTTATAGTTACGGCCGCCGTTTACTGGGGCTTCGGTTCATAGCTTCGCCCCGAAGGGCTTACCACTCCCCTTAACCTTCCAGCACCGGGCAGGCGTCAGCCCGTATACTTCGCCTTGCGGCTTCGCACAGACCTGTGTTTTTGCTAAACAGTCGCTTGGGCCTTTTCACTGCGGCCCCCTCGGGCTATTCACCCTACCGAGGCACCCCTTCTCCCGAAGTTACGGGGTCATTTTGCCGAGTTCCTTAACGAGAGTTCTTCCGCGCGCCTTAGAATTCTCTTCTCGCCTACCTGTGTCGGTTTGCGGTACGGGCACCTTCTCCTGGCTAGAGGCTTTTCTTGGCAGTCTGAGATCATGACCTTCGCTACTACAATTTTCGCTCCCCATCACAGCCCAGCCTTAACGATGTGCGGATTTGCCTACACATCAGCCTCACTGCTTAGACGGACATCCATCAGTCCGCGTCACTACCCTACTGCGTCACCCCATCGCTCATAACGGATTACGGTGGTACAGGAATTTCGACCTGTTGTCCTTCGACTACGCCTATCGGCCTCGCCTTAGGTCCCGACTTACCCTGAGCGGACGAACCTTCCTCAGGAACCCTTAGGCTTTCGGCGGATCTGATTCTCACAGATCTTTTCGTTACTCATACCGGCATTCTCACTTGAATGCAGTCCAGCGCTCCTTACGGTACACCTTCAACCCGCATTCAACGCTCCCCTACCCCTGATGCATTGCATCAAGCCATAGCTTCGGTGGTGTGTTTAGCCCCGTTACATTTTCGGCGCAGAGTCACTCGACCAGTGAGCTATTACGCACTCTTTCAATGGTGGCTGCTTCTAAGCCAACATCCTGGTTGTCTGTGCAACTCCACATCCTTTCCCACTTAACACACACTTGGGGACCTTAGCTGATGGTCTGGGCTGTTTCCCTTTCGACAATGGATCTTAGCACTCACTGTCTGACTCCCGGAACTAAATCTATGGCATTCGGAGTTTGACTGAGCTTGGTAACCCTTGCGGGCCCCGCACCCAATCAGTGCTCTACCTCCACGATTCTGTTTTCCGAGGCTAGCCCTAAAGCTATTTCGGGGAGAACCAGCTATCTCCGGGTTCGATTGGAATTTCTCCGCTACCCCCACCTCATCCCCGCATTTTTCAACATGCGTGGGTTCGGGCCTCCAGTGCGTGTTACCGCACCTTCACCCTGGACAGGGGTAGATCACCCGGTTTCGGGTCTACGTCCACGTACTCATTCGCCCTATTCAGACTCGCTTTCGCTGCGGCTTCAGCTCTTCACCTTAACCTTGCACGGGAACGTAACTCGCCGGTTCATTCTACAAAAGGCACGCCATCACCCATAGATCGGGCTCTGACTTCTTGTAAGCACACGGTTTCAGGATCTATTTCACTCCCCTTCCGGGGTGCTTTTCACCTTTCCCTCACGGTACTGCTTCACTATCGGTCGCCAGGGAGTATTTAGCCTTGGCAGATGGTCCTGCCGGATTCATACGGGGTTTCACGTGCCCCGCACTACTCGGGATCCGTCTCGGAGAGAACAAGTTTTGAACTACAGGGCTTTTACCTTCTCTGGCGGGCCTTTCCAGACCTCTTCATCTAACCGGTTCCTTTGTAACTCCATGTGAGACGTCCCACAACCCCAAGGAGCAAGCTCCTTGGTTTGGGCTAATCCGCGTTCGCTCGCCGCTACTGACGGAATCACTATTGTTTTCTCTTCCTCAGGGTACTTAGATGTTTCAGTTCCCCTGGTCTGCCTCTATTCTGCCTATGTATTCAGCAGAAAGTGACTGTCGATGAAGACAGCCGGGTTTCCCCATTCGGACATCCCCGGATCAAAGCTTGCTTACAGCTCCCCGAGGCTTTATCGTTGTTCGCCACGTCCTTCGTCGGCTCCTGGCGCCTAGGCATCCTCCGTGTGCTCTTTGTAGCTTAACCTAGTATTTACATGGTAAATACGATTCGCTTTGAATTTCGGTTCAACACGAATGTGTGAATGAAATTCAAGGCAGCTACCTTTATTTCACTTGTTTACACAAGATCAGCTTAAAGGAATATTCTAAAACGCAATTTCGTTTCGGTATCCAGTTTTCAAGGTGCACAGCTGTAAACAACCAGCTTTTCCTGAGAGTTTGAGCTCTCAAAACTGAGCAACGAGTGAGTAGTTTTTGAAGCATACGCTTCATATTTGAATGTTTCCATTGCAGGAAACGATTCTCCATAGAAAGGAGGTGATCCAGCCGCACCTTCCGATACGGCTACCTTGTTACGACTTCACCCCAATCATCTACCCCACCTTCGGCGGCTGGCTCCCTTGCGGGTTACCCCACCGACTTCGGGTGTTGTAAACTCTCGTGGTGTGACGGGCGGTGTGTACAAGACCCGGGAACGTATTCACCGCGGCATGCTGATCCGCGATTACTAGCAATTCCGACTTCATGTAGGCGAGTTGCAGCCTACAATCCGAACTGAGACCGGCTTTTCTAGGATTGGCTCCACCTCGCGATTTCGCTTCCCGTTGTACCGGCCATTGTAGTACGTGTGTAGCCCAGGTCATAAGGGGCATGATGATTTGACGTCATCCCCACCTTCCTCCGGTTTGTCACCGGCAGTCTGCTTAGAGTGCCCAGCTTGACCTGCTGGCAACTAAGCATAAGGGTTGCGCTCGTTGCGGGACTTAACCCAACATCTCACGACACGAGCTGACGACAACCATGCACCACCTGTCTCCTCTGTCCCGAAGGAAAGGTCTATCTCTAGACCGGTCAGAGGGATGTCAAGACCTGGTAAGGTTCTTCGCGTTGCTTCGAATTAAACCACATACTCCACTGCTTGTGCGGGTCCCCGTCAATTCCTTTGAGTTTCAGTCTTGCGACCGTACTCCCCAGGCGGAATGCTTAATGTGTTAACTTCGGCACCAAGGGTATCGAAACCCCTAACACCTAGCATTCATCGTTTACGGCGTGGACTACCAGGGTATCTAATCCTGTTTGCTCCCCACGCTTTCGCGCCTCAGCGTCAGTTACAGCCCAGAGAGTCGCCTTCGCCACTGGTGTTCCTCCACATCTCTACGCATTTCACCGCTACACGTGGAATTCCACTCTCCTCTTCTGCACTCAAGCTCCCCAGTTTCCAGTGCGACCCGAAGTTGAGCCTCGGGATTAAACACCAGACTTAAAGAGCCGCCTGCGCGCGCTTTACGCCCAATAATTCCGGACAACGCTTGCCCCCTACGTATTACCGCGGCTGCTGGCACGTAGTTAGCCGGGGCTTTCTTCTCAGGTACCGTCACTCTTGTAGCAGTTACTCTACAAGACGTTCTTCCCTGGCAACAGAGCTTTACGATCCGAAAACCTTCATCACTCACGCGGCGTTGCTCCGTCAGGCTTTCGCCCATTGCGGAAGATTCCCTACTGCTGCCTCCCGTAGGAGTCTGGGCCGTGTCTCAGTCCCAGTGTGGCCGATCACCCTCTCAGGTCGGCTACGCATCGTCGCCTTGGTAGGCCTTTACCCCACCAACTAGCTAATGCGCCGCAGGCCCATCCACAAGTGACAGATTGCTCCGTCTTTCCTCCTTCTCCCATGCAGGAAAAGGATATATCGGGTATTAGCTACCGTTTCCGGTAGTTATCCCTGTCTTGTGGGCAGGTTGCCTACGTGTTACTCACCCGTCCGCCGCTAGGTTGTTTAGAAGCAAGCTTCTAAACAACCTCGCTCGACTTGCATGTATTAGGCACGCCGCCAGCGTTCGTCCTGAGCCAGGATCAAACTCTCCATTAAAGACCAACCAAAGTTGGTTTATAGAAAGAGCGATAAGCTCATGTTGAAACTGACGAGATAAAAATATCTCTTGTTTGATTTTGCGAACAAAACCGTTTTACTCACTCGTTGTTCAGTTTTCAAAGATCAAACCTACATTTTGTCTTACTTTGTTTCACCACCGCGTCTCAGCGGCGACTTAAATAATGTAACACATAACCTCATTTTTCGTCAAGCTTTTTTTGAAAATTCATTTTTACGCTTGATGCAACACGTTTATCCTGCTTTAAACAGTTCTAAATTATTCATGCTGCTTAATGGGGCGAGTTATAACTTAGCACATATTTTATATACTCGTCAACCTAAATTAATAATTTATATTTTTTAACTATCTATAAATACTAAATCACGTACAAAAAAAGGAAGAAAAGTCGATTTAACAACCTTTCTTCCTGACAAATCAACCCCTGCACATCAAATAAGGGAGTAACGCAGTTCACGATTTTGCCCACGATCCCTAAAATCCCCGGCAGCTGTTTCTCTAATAAGTGAACGATATACCAGTTTACGGAGCACGACGGTAAGATCCAATTGAAGATTCTTTAGCTCTGAATGGTTAATAAGTTCATTTATAGACCAGGGTTCCCGTCTGCTGCCTAATATACGGAATAGCGGAGATGAGCACTCCTCCATTTTTGACATCACTGAAAATTCACAAGCAAGCAATACTAGTTCAACCCGTTGTTCCAAGGTTTCTGTACTTAATGTGAGTTCGTTATACAGTTTGTCAATCGTTCGATCCAGAGGCTGTACCTGAACCCATAAGTGAGTCTTTGGATAAATCCCCCGTTCAATGAGTTCAATAGATGCCCAATGATCCAATGCTTTCAGAACACTTTGATAAGCGTCAATGATCCGCCCTTCTCGCACCGCTCTTTTACCATGAACGTAATTGACCAGAAAGCGGGAGAACTCATGAAATCGCTTCTGCTCCCGTAGTGGATCGTTAAAATCAACAATTTCCTGTCTTAAAAGACGGACCCCGTCATCCCGTTCCCAGACAATACGACCTTCTAGCACATAATCTATAATGTTGGCTTGTTCACCAGCGATAATCCATTCCTTCAGACAACTGAGCGTTGCGTACAACACTTGGCATCTTAAGCCATTCATAAATAAGTGTTGAATAGAACGAACCGGCTTGGTGCCTTCTCCAATAATTAGAATGAGTTCATCAAAGTCATACAACATCGAACCGTGAAAATACTCTCCCGGCTTTCTGTACGAAATAATACCTATTGAATCTTCCTGCAACATTTCATCATACATTAGGTTTAATTTGGTTAGCTGCACTTCTCCCTCCATACCTGCAAGGCGGCTATGACCGCAAATTGGATATTTGGATACATGTGATCATTTCTACATAAATAAGAAACTTCCTTCTTCAATTGTATAAATTTTTATCTTATTCACTTATTTTTTTCAGTGATACCCAAGCGTTTTCATCTGCAAAGGTTCGATTCCACGCCCCAATTCCTCCGAGCTTCAGCGATTTGGCAAGTTCTACTCTTGCCTTCAGAGATACCTCATCCTCTAGCCAAATCTTTTTGACCACGCCGTCTTCTGTATACTCGACATAATTCTGGCCTTCAGCAGCTCTAAACTTGGGCTTCAACTTAAATTCGGCTATGATACCGGCTGCTGACTTCATACCAAGTGATTTAGAGGTGACCTTAATCTTCCCTTCTTTGGGAGTCTCGGACCACACGCGAGTATATAACGGAATACCTAAAATCACTTTTTGAGGCGGCACTTCATCTTCCTGAATAATTCGCTTAATTGACGCTTCCGTCCATGGTAGCGAGGCGACAGAACCAGCCTTTGGACTAGCCGCCCAATGCTCATCATATGCCATTACCATGAGGTAATCTGTGATGGTGCCCAATGATTTTCGATCCAAAAAAGCTGACCACATTTCACTTTGAGATTTAGGCGTAACATCAATGGACAGTATCAAATCATGTTCCCGAGCCATCGGTTTAAGTTCCCGCAAAAATTGGGTGACATTGGGGCCATCCTTCGTATGAACATTTTCAAAGTCAATATTAATACCATCCAGATCATTTTCTAGGGCAAATGAAATCATCTGATCTATAATCGACTTTCGACGTTCAAAGGTAGACAATGCTTCAGTTGTTAATTCGGGATTAAAGCTGTTGCTCAACAAGCCCCAAACCTCCATCCCCTTGCGATGTGCCCAGCTGACATAGGCAGGATCTGCCTTGCTTTCTACAGTGCCCTCATGATCGACGACACTGAACCACGTAGGACTCACCACATTTACTCCAGGCATAGGATCAAACTTGGAAGGATCGGGCTTACGATTATAGACAGCTTCCCAAGCGAGGTTTACTGGCCTACCCTCCCAATGTTTTTCCGAGATGGACAAATCGTCTTTAGCCGAAGGGATCACAAGCTCTTCTCCTTCAGCGATATGGTCTGACTTAATGTATCCCGCATAGCCATTGTCTAATTGAACAAAATACCAATCTCCTTGTTTGGACCAAATACGTACCTTCGTCCGCTGAGATATATCTGTCAAAATAAAAGATAGGTTAGAGGCTTCTTTACGTAAGGCAATTCTAGCATCCTGTGAGCCATCCTTCTTTTCTACACTCCCCAGCCTGACCTTCTCTCCAGCTTTCATTAGGATGACAGCACCAGTTACAGGGTCTTCGTGTATAGAAACGCCGTATACTTCACGTACAGCCTCTATCGGGATATATACCTCTCCACTGATCACCTGAGGGGCTACGCTAAGCGCATATGTCTTACCATTCAGTTCCCCTTGTGCCTTCGAAACCTTCATATAGAGCAGGCTTTGTCTCGTCGCCATAATGACGGTTTGGCTATCATCCTCATAGCGAACCGTAGGATCAATTTGACTTTGCACCAATTTAAACGGCATCAGCATGTTCTTGCCCGAGCTTTGAGCTTCATACCCAGTCAACTTGCCCTGCATAAAAATAGGACGGACACTGCCCTGCCAATCGGGTTTCTCGTGAAGGGGATTACCAAACCATACGACAGTAATTGCGCATATAATCGCTGCAAATAATAGCAGGCTTGCCGCTCCTCTGAATCGCGAACGTTTACGGCGGCGTCTGGAATGATTTCTGGCCAATATTGAACCTCCATTGTATGAACTTTGAATTCTCGTATTTTGTAACCACAACAGATTACTTAAAACAAAAATACAGTGATTTAAATAAAAAAACGCGGTAAATCCCCGCTTATGGGGAATTCCTCACGTTTCCAATCCATTACAATATATACATACCGCACAAAAAACTTCTATTCCTTGTTTCGTTACGTTTGTTTGTTACTACAAGCTTTGCATACTCCGTGTAACTCCATTCGATGTCCATGCACCTCGAAGCCTGTTTCCAACGCGGCATGGCGTTCCACATCAGCCAAATAGGGATAACTGAAATCTTCAATTTTTCCGCATTTTTCGCAAATGATGTGATAGTGCTCCGAAATATTGGCATCATAACGACTGGCGTTATCTCCATAGGTCAACTCATGTACCATACCCGCTTCTATAAACATCTTTAAGTTATTATAAACCGTAGCCACACTCATACTTGGAAACTTGGACTCAAGCGCTCGATATATTTCATCTGCAGTCGGGTGCCCCATAGTTTCCATTAAATAGTTTAATATGGCATGACGCTGGGGTGTTATGCGTACACCTGTCTTCTTCAGAAGTTCCAAAGCATGCTGGACGCGTGCCGCCATATATGTCCACCGCCTTATCCCTTACTTACGATCCTATCAATTACCACGCATCTATTTACAACTTACTTCTAAACCTACTCACATTGTACGGTCTACTCAAGTTTCTTGTCAACGCGCCGTATTGTCGCCGGATGTTCCTATAGAAGTATCTGACTCAGGAGCTCCGGGTTCAGCCGTAGAGCTTTCAGATGTATCGGGCGCAGTCGTACCCCCGGAATCATCCAAGTCAGGTAACGACGGCATCAGTAACTTTTTAATGGTTAAATTACTGTTACCCTCTACGTTGATCGCATACTTGCCTGTCCCGTTTTGGCCTGAAATACTTTTACTGTCTATTTTAAATGGAAAATCGGATTGAAGATTACCATAACTGCTTGAACCCTCTAACTGAAAATCTCCATTCGACGGAAGATCCAATACAATATCACCGACAGCACTGTATATTTTCCAATCTCCGCCCACCTGCTCGCTATGCACTTTGATAGAGCCATTAAGCGAATTTGCATTCAGCTTGGCTGTAGAATTCAGCACATTCATGTCACCATTCTGAGTATCTACGGTGATGTCCCCTTCCGAACGAGCGAGCTGAATATCACCTACCATGGTGTGTAGTGTCACAGCTCCTTCAATATCTCCTGCCTGCATATCGCCACGGTTCGTGCGCACATCTACATCTCCAGAAATCCGATGCAATTTAACCTGACCGTTCAGCGTGCCTCCCTTGACATTGCCGATAGCGTCATTAACGGTGAGATTTCCATTACCGCTCTCGAGCCGAATGCTATCAATAGCATCAACTCCATTCAGGGTAATATTCCCGTTGGAGGTTCTAATCTGCACATTGAACCGCCGGTCCTCCGGCACGGTGATCAGCATGTTCACACGGGGCTGACGTTTGCTTGAAGCTCCGTATGACTGTGCCTCCGGACGAATCTGGATGGTCTTGCCGTCGGTAGAAGTCAGTGAAGAAGCTTGAGCAATCTTGTCCGCTTCGGCAGCAGGCGCTTGATCCACCCATAGAGTCCCACGTACCTCTATATTGGACACAGGCCGTCTGATCAGTGTTACATCACCATTAACCGAATCAACTACTAAATCGGACGTCTGCATAGTTACAGGTACCAGTACACCACCCATATCATACCGATTCTCTTTAGCCTGACTAAAATCCATAGAGGCTGACGTCAGATTGAGACTGACCCGGTTCCACAGATACATATAATGATTTTGCTGGGTCACGATAAAAACCGAGGCTGCCACTACCAAAGCGGACAGAATCCCCTTTAGGTCAGGTCTGAATCGCCTTCCGTTGTCAGACTTGCCTTCTTTCCGATAGTACACAGCAAAAAAAATCAGATATTCCAGTCCCCAAAGCACGAAGATTACGGGCCACCAAACGAGGAGCTGAAGCATATATTCAGTATTTTGAAACACATCTACAATAAGCAAAATGCCTACAGCCATCAACAGAAGCGAAGAGGTGTAGCGACCGACTCTTATTTTACGGTGCACGCCAGCTTCACCCTCTTTCTTTCAACTTTTTACGTTTAAAGGACAGAAAGGCTTCCCTTAGAAAAAGGGATAAACCGATCATCATTAATAAAATGGCCAGCGTCAGGAATCCATAATCCTCAAAGAAATTGCTCAACCAGCGAGGTTTCATGCGAAACAAAATCATAAGCCCACCGCCTGCCACCATCAGCACAGCAAAAGCAAAGCCTCTCTCCCATGCATAAAAAGGACTACTTTGCTGGCCTTTAGCATCCATTCGTGCATAACGATCTGGCTTACGCCGATAACGAACCATGTAATCTGCTGACTGTAAGACATCATATACATTATAAAAATATAAAACGGGTATGAACAATCCAAGCAAAATAAGTAATGGGATGTTAATCCTCAAGCCATCAGAAGAAACATACAGCATCGCAAAAATATCTAGCAGGAGCAACACAATAAAACTAAGCCCCCTAATAAACAGCCCTAAAAAAAGATGTCCCAGTCCGGGTAACAATGCGGCCATGATAATGGCAATCACTTTGCGAAATTTAGCGTATTTTAGACGCTTCCCCTGTCTGGGTTGTTCCCGCTGTTCCGGCGCTTGTAGCTGCCCAGCCTCTCCAGACGGTAACGGTTGTTCCGAGTTCATGCCATCCTCCCCTTTGAATCCCATGCGTGGCTCCGCTGAAAAATACTTCAATGCTTACATAGTACCCCAATCGGATTTAAGAGTAACTGTTAAAAAAAGGTAGGCTATTACTCAACAGAGACTGCAGCTATATCTTCCCATTGTCGTAAATCAGCTGCAATACGTACGGGATTAAAATCATGACGGGACAGCACCTCTAGGGAAACCTCCATACTCTGCCGATCTGGATGTAATTCGTGAAATGGGACATTTTCATGTTCTTTAATCATTATTTTACGTATTTCCACTTTTTCTTGCTCTAAATAAGTCGAAATCTGCTCCAGCAATCCGTGAGACGACAATCCGTACAATGTAATAAGATGACGCTTGCGTCCACGCATATACCGAAGTTCGACTTTGTTAAATACCCATAAATTTAAAAATACGAGCACTGTCGCCGCTATAGACGGGAAATAAAAGCCTGCTCCGACCCCAAGACCAATGGCAGCCACGACCCAAATGGAAGCCGCAGTCGTTAGTCCGGTAATGGATTTACCTGTGAACATAATCGTCCCTGCACCCAAAAAGCCTACGCCAGTGATTACAGCCGTAGCCAAACGAGCGGGATCTATGCGTACATTAGCTTCTTTAATAAAATCGGCAAAGCCGTAAATGGAGAGTAGCATAATCAGCGTCGAACCAAGACTGACCATAATATGAGTCCTCAAACCAGCTGCGTGATTGGAACGTTCGCGTTCAAAGCCAATGAATCCACCGAGAAGCATGGACAGCAAAAGCCGTAAAATGATATGTGAATCGTCTATAATCCACGGATTATTCATTCAAGTTACTCCTCCCGGTTATGTCGTGCTTCCCACTCCGGGTGCGCGGTTTGTGGGCTTATGTGCATTTTTAATGCCAATTTAATGATAACTCAATGCTATTCCAACTTATGCAGATGGTAGGTGGTTAATTCCACGCCTGGGGCGACCTCCGCCGCAGATACGGGGCGAAAGCCATGTTTTCGATACAATGTCACGGCAGGAGTATTTAAAGTTCCTGTAGAGACGATAAACAACGGGATATTTTGATATTCATTCAAAACATGCTTCATTAAAGAGTCTGCAATACCTTTTCGAAAATGATCTGGGTGAACCATCATACGTGTAAGAGTAAGCGAATCGGGCGACTCAGACTGCACAGCCAGTGCCCCTAGCAATTCACCTTCCTCCAGCCACCCATAAAAAGACTCTCCACAGCTTCTCAGCGTATCCAATGTATCCATCAGTGGAGGAATCTCATCAAACCCAATCAGCTCAGCTTCCAGCCTATAGGCAGCGTGCTGTAGACGCCATATCTGACTGACGATATCATCATCTTCCAATGAACATAGGGTAACCATGCTGTTTTCCCTCCTAAGGAAACTCATAAAATGCCATCAGGATTCTAAAGCTTGTTTGCGCCAATCGTTCTCAGCGTCTATGCAAAAGGGGCCTGTCCCTAAAAGACAAGCCCCTGTCAAATCTATGCCATTAGCGGTTCAGCACTTCCGTCAGCAACTTATTAGCAAGGCCAGGGTTTGCCTTTCCCTTGCTCTCCTTCATCACTTGACCGACTAGGAAGCCGATGGCCTTTTGCTTGCCGGCTTTGTAATCTTCGACCGATTGCGGGTTAGCTGCTACAACTTGTTCGACAATGGTCAAGATTGCACCCTCATCACTGATCTGTACAAGCCCTTTTTCTTCAACAATTTGCTGTGGCAGTTTATCACTTTCCAGCATTTCCTTGAAGACCGTTTTGGCGATTTTGCTATTGATCGTTCCCTTCTCCAGCAGTCCGATCATTTCACCCAAGCCCCGTCCGGTCAATTTAACCTGCGACAGCTCCACACTGGCACTGTTCAAATAACCAAGTAAATCCCCCATAATCCAGTTGGATACTGCTTTGGCATCCTTGGTGAATTGAAGGCTATCCTCAAACAAATCGGCCAATGGCTTGGAGGACGTAATCACCTGGGCATCATACTCAGGTAATCCATATTCCGAAGTGTAGCGTGCTTTACGCTGGTCAGGCAATTCAGGAATCGAAGCACGGATGCGTTCTTTCCATTCCTCATCTATATGCAGTGTAACGAGATCCGGGTCTGGGAAATAACGATAGTCATGGGCCTGTTCCTTACCACGCATGGATAAGGTTTTACCTTGTGCCTCATCCCAACGACGTGTCTCCTGTACAATCGTTCCGCCTTCGTCCAACGTCTGCTCCTGTCGGAACTGCTCATATTCCAGTCCGCGCTGTACGCCACGGAAGGAGTTCATGTTTTTCAGTTCCGCTTTAGTTCCCAGCTCTTTTTGTCCATGCGGACGAAGACTGATATTCGCGTCGCAGCGAAGTGATCCTTCCTCCATCTTCACATCGGATACATCACAATACTGCATAATGGCACGTATTTTTTCCAGATAGGCCTTGGCTTCTTCCGGCGAAGATATTTCCGGCTCCGAAACGATCTCGACCAATGGTGTGCCGACCCGGTTAAAATCGACCAAAGATGCGTAGCCACCATCAACATGTGTTAATTTTCCTGCGTCCTCTTCCAGATGCAGTCGGGTAATACCGATACGCTTTGTCTCACCATTCACTTCAATATCAATCCAGCCATTTTCGCCAATGGGTTGATCGTATTGTGAGATTTGGTAAGCCTTAGGTGAATCGGGGTAAAAATAGTTCTTACGGTCAAACTTGCTCACATCAGCAATGGTGCAATTCAGCGCCATTGCTGCTTTCATTGCATAATCAACGGCCTGACGGTTCAATACCGGCAATACCCCTGGATGACCGAGACAGACCGGACATGTATGAGAGTTGGGTGGTGCTCCGAAGGATGTCGAGCATCCACAGAATATTTTAGACTTCGTATGCAATTCCACGTGCACTTCAAGTCCGATGACCGTCTCATATTTGGATGTAGTTGTAGACATGAATAGGTTCCCTCCTTTTTAGCAAATTACAGCTGCGGACGCTGCTTGTGAAATTCGGTATTTTGTTCAAAAGCATGAGCTACGCGTAGCACGGAAGACTCGTCAAAGGCCTTTCCAATAATTTGTAGTCCGACTGGCATTCCATCCGCAAGACCACACGGAATGCTGATGGCTGGCACACCAGCTAAGCTCACCGGAATCGTCAAAATGTCGTTCAAATACATCGTCAATGGATCATCCACTTGTGAGCCGATTTTGAAAGCAGTTGTCGGTGCAGTAGGTCCGATAATTACATCATATTGTTCAAATACACGATCAAAATCCTGTTTAATCAGTGTGCGCACTTTTTGAGCTTTCAAATAATAAGCATCGTAGTACCCGGAGCTGAGTGCATAGGTACCCAGCATAATCCGACGCTTCACCTCGGGACCAAAACCCTGCGTACGGGACTGATGGTAAAGATCAAGCAGGTTGTCCGGATTGTCAGAACGCACACCATAGCGCACGCCGTCAAAGCGGGCCAGATTGGACGACGCTTCGGATGAAGCCAACAGGTAGTATGTCGCTACCGCATATTCCGTGTGCGGAAGAGATACCTCTTCCCATACCGCGCCCAATCCTTCCAGCGTTTTCAGTGCGTCGAGCACCTTTTCCTTGACCTGTGGATCTACGCCCTCACCAAGATACTCTTTAGGCACAGCGATACGAAGTCCTTTTACATCCCCGGTTAAAGCGTTCAAATAATCAGGAATGTCTACCTTTGCAGAAGTGGAGTCCTTCTGGTCATAACCTGCAATGGCTTGTAGGACATAGGCCGAATCCTGAACATTTTTAGTAATAGGTCCAATTTGGTCTAAAGAGGAGGCAAAAGCCACCAGTCCAAAACGGGATACTAGACCATAGGTTGGTTTCAGGCCAACTACACCGCAGTAAGAAGCAGGCTGGCGAATGGAACCACCTGTATCCGAACCGAGCGTGAAATAAGCCTCACCCGCTGCAACAGCCGCAGCCGAGCCGCCACTGGAACCGCCGGGAACACGTTCTAAATCCCAAGGGTTACGTGCAGGGAAAAAGCTGGAGTTCTCGTTAGAGCCGCCCATGGCGAATTCGTCCATGTTCATTTTACCGAGTGTCACAGTTTGCGCTGCGCGCAACTTGCTAACAACTGTGGCATCGTAAACGGGATCAAAATTTTTCAAAAACTGACTGCCACATGTTGTACGCAGCCCTTCTGTCACAATATTATCCTTAATACCAACCGGCAGACCAAACAACAACCCTCTTTCCTCTCCGGAAATCAGCTGATCATCCAGCTGACGTGCGGATGCACGGGCCTGTTCCTCGTCAACGGTAATATAAGCTCTGATCTTGTCTTCCCGCGCACCAATCGTCTCCAGAGCGTGTCCCACCAGATCACTCACGGAAATTTCCTTTTGATGCAGCTTGTTATGTATCTCGGGCAATGTGTTATTGAACAAGCTCAATTTGCATCCTCCTTTCAAATATGAGATCTATTCCAGAACAGCAGGAACCTTAAACTGTCCGTCTTCTTCTTCAGGTGCATTGCGCATCACTTGCTCATGTGTCAAACTTTCACGAACTTCGTCGTCTCGCATGACATTGCTGACGTGCAGCACATGAGTGGTCGGTTTTACCTGCTCCGTATCCAGCTCATTCAGCTTCTCCGCATAATGGAGAATGGCGTTTAATTGTCCTGTCATCGTTTCTTCTTCAGCCGCGGTCAGATTCAACCTAGATAGCTTGGCTACGTGACGGACATCTTCCGTGGAAATGTTCATACAAAACCCTCCTCATGTATATGAGGATTTTGCAAAAAGTCCAATAAGCGACTGGAATCGAATTTTGCAAAATCCTAATATTAAAAAATGCTGCACCGAACTTTGAAATAACGTTTTTAATTATAGGATAGAACCCTTTACAATTCAATCTTTGACGCGGTACAGAAGCAAACTGTACATCAATGAGGGAAATGTTGCTAAAAGAATATAAAAAAAGCACCTCTCGGTGCTCTTTCGAGATAACTATAAGAGCTGAGATTGTGCCCATTATATATTTTTAAAAAGAGTCGGCAGTAGCCGACCCCTATATCCAAGCACGCAAATTGACTTGTCTGATAAAATCAGCCTGTGACAACAACTCTGCCGCGGTTTCTTCTTCTTCAGTCTCTACCGAATCAAGACCACCGTTCATTACATGCTTGAACAGTTGCTCATTATGAGTAGCAAGGGCATAATCTATCAGCGCTTCACGCTCAATCCGCTCGGCTTCTAGCTTGAGAATACTCTCTTCCAGCTCGATGTCCCCGGATGGTACAAAAAAATTGCGGTTCACCTTCGGTACGCGAATGACATAGTCAAAAGCATTGTCCGCATTACGGTCGTAAGCAATGATATAACCATGTTCGCCCACAGGAAGATTCTGCTCAAAAGCATCCGCGACGATCATAATTCTAGCTCCTAAATGATGCATCGTTAGCCCCCCCGTTTGTCTGAACTTATCTGCTAAGTCTACTAAAAAAAAAGTAGCTTGTCTATATCATCTATGTATCTTCATAATCGACCGTCTCCACGTCCCAACCTGTGTTCATTCAATCTCACATGCCAGTTTTGTGAAGGGATTCCGCCCCGTCGTTTCACCTTTTTCCAAGTTATGATCTTCGGTTCGGAACCTACCACAGAATCTTCAATATCTATTATATTGGGAACACGGAAACTACCTCCAATCTCACGTTGTACCCCATATATATGTTTTCTTTTCATTCTTGCTCCCCCTTGTGATCTGACGGCCTCATGCCTCTTTATCCTCTTAATGGGCAAAAAAAAGAACGCAAACCGGGATTCATCCACAGCTTGCGTGCTTCGCGAGTTTAGTATGTAACTTTAATAAATTTATGTTAACAAAAATAAAAACCTTTGTCTATACATAATTTATAATTTGTTGTCGAATTGGGGCAAAACCTGTCAAACCTTTGATTTTGCCCCTCCTGAAAGGTTCATCACATTTACCGGATATACGGATTGTTAGCTTTCTCATAACCGATGGACGTTTTGGGACCGTGACCGGAATAGACTGTAACGTCATCTCCGAGCGGAAACAATTTGTTTTGAATAGAATCGTATAGATCCCGTTCCCGGCCACCCGTCAGATCCGTGCGTCCAACGCCCTGACGGAATAGCACATCCCCGGAAAAAAGATCTTTGCCGCACAAAAAGCTGACACTTCCGGGTGAATGGCCCGGTGTATGGAACACCTTGAACGTGTGCCCGATCAGGTTCAATTGCTGACCTTCCGCCAAATCATATTCGGCAGGACCGGTTGAGATTGGTGGAGATGCCTCTGGCCACATCAAGGAGCCATTCAGCTTAGGAGATGTGAGCCAGTCTTGCTCCAAGGCGTGCAAATACACCGGGCATCCTTTGGCATTGCGAATCTCCTCCACCCCACCAATATGGTCAAAATGGGCATGGGTCAGCAGGATAGCTTCAATAGTCAGAGACTCAATCGCCCTCAGCAAAGGACCCGGATTCATTCCCGGATCAATAATAATGGCGCGCTGTGGATCATCCCCTTGAAGCAAATAAGCGTTCGTCTGAAGTGGACCGAGATTAAAGCTGCGAATAGATAGCACCATAAGTTAAAATCCCGAGATCAGCTCACGTAATTCCTGAACAATCACAGGATGGACCTCGGTTCCCTCCCCATATTTTTCAGCCATTTCTTTACGAGCAACTGCAATTTTTTCTTGATAATCATCGGCTTCCCGATCTGGATTTTCACGTTTGAATTCGATCATAATTTGTTGGACATGTGCAGGGCGTGGTCCCCAGTGGCCAAGTACGTGACCTCCTGTATCCGCAAAAATCACAATCGGTACAGCACGTCCGCCCATTGTCAGGAAGTCATCCATCAGCGCCTGATGGTTTTCCAAGATTAATACTTCGGTCGGAATCCCGCTATTCTCCAGCGCACGGAACACAACTGGCACATTGCGTACCACATCCCCACACCAGTCGGCAGCCAAAATAAGCACGCGCAGATCATCCCTATGGTTCAGGCTTTCAAAATACTCTCGATCCTCTTCGCGATTCCACACAAACTGATCGTACCCAGAGCGGAAGGCTTCTTTGTTCTTTTCCATGCCCTCCATAAACTGTTCAGGGCTTAAGCCCTTTCCGAAGTATTGCGATACATTAGTACGGCTCATGTTATACACTTCCTTTTTTGTTTTTGGACAAAATCCATTTGATAACAAAATAAATGATCAAGAGCGCAAGGGCAACCAGCAAAATCGGTTTGATGTAAGGTGCTGCCACTTCGTCAATTTGCTCCCACTTGTCTCCTAGCAGCATACCTAAATATATAAACAAAACAGACCAAGGTATAATCGCTAGCGTCGTCAAAATAATAAAGCGCCATACGTTCATTCGAGCCAACCCGGCAGGGATTGAGATGGCATGACGCACAACAGGAATAAAGCGAGCTGTGAAAATGACCCCTGTACCGTATTTGTTAAACCAGGCTTCAGCATGGTCGACATGACTTTTTTTGATAAGTATGTATTTTCCATATTTATCTAATACCGGTCTGCCGCCATAGCGTCCAATCCAGTAAATGAACAACTGGGCCAGAACCCCGCCAATCGTTCCAAAAACGACTGCGCCAAAAAAATTAATATGACCCGAGGATACTAAAAAGCCACCGTAAGCGAGGACAATTTCGCTTGGAATGACCTCAACCATCAAGCCTAGCATAATACCAAAATACCCAAGACTACGAATGATCTCAAACAAATAATTAATGATACTAGATATTTGGTCCAATTCTCTTCCCACTCCCTGCCTGTTTCTCTATTTTCATTAGTGTATCACAGCGGCAGAACAAGTCGCCACTTCGCCCAAATAGGGAGGTCAGTGACCCCGGCTCCTCTGCCCGCATAAGTTGGGAGAGAGAGGAGGGGGTACAATATGGCTCCCGGCAAATTCCCCAAACATGACAATTCACAATCCCGTTTACCCACGGCTCGTGGTATCCGCCGCGCATGTACCAAAGAGTTGTATCGAACCTGCAAACGTCTGCCTGTTCACATTGCTCCTGATCTGGTCAAGCAGGGCGAGGAGCTATACTGCCGCAAGGTCGTCGGACACCTTATCTGGATTGCGGAAAACCATAGTAATCGCAAACTACTATGCGACTGGTGGGACGAAGATGTCAGCGAGGAGCTCGCGGCATTGTGGAAGGTGGATCGCGATGTCTTGTGCACCGCTTTTAGAAGCGCCTATGGCGGATAGATATTGGCGTACTGCAACCATGAACTGTAAACTACAAAAAAGTGGAGCCACCCCGCAGTGGCTCCACTTTTACTATATTGTTAGCTATGTGTCTGCTTCTTCCCCGCTCCTTCGGGAAGCAAATCCGCACAAGCGCGTTCCAAATAAGGATCAGCATGAATAAAATCCCGAAATGCTGTGTATTCACGCCACAAAACGGATTGTTCTCCCGCCTGCCCTTTGACGGCACGAATCAGAATATTTTTAGGTGTATGCTCCATGTCGATAAATTCCAATAGCTGTGTCCGATATCCCATCATATCCAGCAGTTTGGCCCGGATTCCATCCGTTGCCAGTGCAGAAAAACGCTCCTTTAAAATACCGTGAGATAGCAAAGGCTCCAATACCGGATTTTCTAGTTGGCTGAACAGCTCATGCTGGCAACACGGAACCGACAAAATAACGGATGCTCCCCAGCGGACGGCCTTTTCCAGCGCCGCATCTGTTGCTGTATCACAAGCGTGCAAGGTAACAACCATATCCACCTGTTCCAGTTCGTTATAGTCTGCGATATCACCGACCAGAAACTCCAACTGTCGATATTGCAGCTTTTGAGCCAGAACATTACAGGTTTCAATGACATCTGCCTTCAAGTCCAAACCAACGATCTGCAATGGTCGCTTTTGCTGTACAGCCAAATAGTGATACAGCGCAAAGGTCAAATACGATTTGCCACAGCCAAAATCTACAATCGTCAATGGGCGGCCTACCGGAAGGCTGGGCAATACATCCTGCACCATTTCGAGAAACCGGTTAATTTGACGAAACTTATCATACTTGCGGGCCAGTACCTTACCATCCTCATTCATAATCCCAAGCTCAATCAGGAAAGGAATTCGCTCCCCTTCTTCGAGCACATATTGCTTTTTGCGATTATGAGACAGGTCGGCTTTACTTTTGCTCGGTGACTTTGTCAGAATGGATACTTTATATTTTTTACTGATCAGCACTTGGTAGTCTGCATCCTTGGCGCATAGAAGTCCTTGGCGGAACGTGTCCTCAAACAAGGCAGTCATACGCTCATTAGCTTCGTCAGGGGTCAGATTTTCATGAATGACTTTGTTGCTATAATGAAAAGCAAACTGGTAATACAGCTTATTTTTCAATTCTACAGGTTTGATTTGCACTTTAGTAAAAGAAGCATCCTCCCGTTTGCGAAGCTGACTCAGCGTCGCTGTTATGAGGGATCCTCCCGTGGTCAATTGGTATATAAGTTCGCGCAGTGAATCCAAAAGGTACATCTCACTTTCTTTCATGTAATTGGGTGATCTCGGTCAAACCCTCGGTGACTTCCTGGCGTGAAATTCCACCCAGCTCCAGCTCTGCATTGGTCTTATCCAGTAATTGACTATAAAACGTCTCCGCTTCCGCTAGCAGCTCTGGCTGCTCCCATGCCAATCCAAACCAGACATCGGCGGCTTCGTCCAGCCTGTTTTCCCGCTCGTAATGAACAGCCAACAGTTTGCTGGTTTCAGGGGGAAGCTCATATTCACGCACCAGTTTCATGATACACGCTATTCGTTCAGGCAAGACCTGCAGATCACGAGTCGCGCCATTCGTATCGCTGTACAAATATAAATGAAGAGATTTCATCAAGATTCGTATGCCCTCGTCTGTTCTGCTGGTTTCCAGGTAAATCACGGCTTCTTCCTCTAAAATGCGAGCCACCTGCTGAAGCTTATCCGCTTCAATTCCAGGGCCCAATCGGAAAAGCTCAATAATTTGTTCCGGCGGCAATCGTCTGAGCAAATCTGAACGAAGACGAAACTGCTTGTTGAGCAGGTCATCTAGTTGTTTCAGCGCTTCGACGTGTTTATTTTCACGCCTTAGACCGAGCACCGATGCTACTGCGGATGTCAATTCTTCCATCATACTGAGCAAATAATCTTTTCTAAGCAAGCCGTTCCCTTCCTTTCATCCCGATGCCTAGACAACCAGAAACTCTGTCTTCTGATTGTATGACATCCTTGTCTAAAAGCCAAATGCCCTACCATGCAGAAATACCACTTATAACCTTCACCCTCAGTTAACAACATCAATGATCAGGAAGTCAGAATGCTCACACATGGCAGTGAATTCCTACGGTACAGCACTTTGTAGCAGATCATGTGACTAGCGAATGACGTTTTTTTTAAATCAATATTGCTTCTTCATTAGTGTTGTGATATTTTTGTTTCATACGAAACAAAAAAATAATCAGTATATTTAAACATTCCATAAAATTATTTATAATAATTATTTTCTTCAGAAACAAAATTTATATGAATATTTTTGTGAGAAAGGATGATGGAGTTTGGGTAAACAATTTAGCTCGATATTACCGGAACATCAAGAGTTTATACAGCGGCAGCACATTTTCTTTGTAGGATCAGCACCGCTATCCAAGACAGGGCACGTTAACCTTTCCCCCAAGGGATATGATTCCTTTCGTATTCTATCGGACCAAAGGGTAGCCTATCTCGACTTGGCGGGAAGCGGCAACGAGACAAGCGCCCACATTATCGAGAACGGACGGGTAACAATCATGTTTTGTGCATTTGAGGGCGCTCCCAGTGTACTAAAGCTCTATGGTACTGGTACCGTCGCGCTGCCCGATACTAAGCAATGGAATGAACTGTACCCTCTCTTCAACCCGCTTCCCGGCGCAAGACAAATCATTGTTGTGGACGTTCACATGGTGCAGAATTCATGTGGTTTTGCGGTTCCCTTCATGACATACACGAACGAACGGGAAAAGCTGAAGGAAGTCTCGATTCAGATGGGAGAAGAAGCACTTAAAAAATATGCCTATGAGAAAAATCTGGAGAGTATTGACGGTTTGCCGACAGCGTTTGCCTTTAACAAAAGCAATATAAATTAGACACCTTACACACCTAAATAATTGACTACCCAAAAACCGGAACCTTCTGTTTATCACATCAGAAGGTTCCGGTTTTTGGGCTTACCTTAGTCTACCTTTTCAAGTTTTGCTCTAAAAATGTCAAGATGGTGTTCGCTAATAACTCCGGTGCCTCGAACAGGCTCATGTGACCTGCTTCCGGTAGGGTAACCTGAGTTACTCCGGCCCGATCTGTTGTAAACGTCCGCGCTGGAGGAACCGCCTGATCCTGCTCACCCGCTACTAAAAGGGCTGGCAATGCAGAAGCCGACAACACATCCCGCCGATCAGTACGCTCGCGCATAGCCAGTGATGCTCCTACGGCTCCTTGTGGTGGTGTTTTGTAGCCAATTTCTTTGACTTTAAGTAATTGGCTGGACATTGACTCCACATGATCAGGAGCAAACAGTCCCGGTACGAGTCCATCTACAAAGGTCGTAATCCCCTCCGTTTGGATGGTGGATACAGCCTTATTCCGCTTTTCTTTACCTTCATCCGTATCTGCATATGCTGTAGAATGAATCAGTCCAAAGGCTGTCAGGCGCTCTGCATGTCTCTGCACTGCCGAAAGGGCAAGATAGCCTCCTAGGGAGTGACCAAACCAGGCAGCCTGAGGAATGTCCAATTGTTCTTGAAGTTTAAGCACATCATCTGCCATTTGATCAATAGTATAGGCTCCTAGTGGAGCATCGCTGCGTCCGTGTCCACGCAAGTCTGGAACAATACAACGATAGCTTGGGGATAGCAAGGGAACAACCTCATCCCAGTAGGAAGAACTTCCGCAAAATCCGTGCAATAGAATGATCGGATCTCCTTTTCCCTGTTCGGCATAGCAGATCGTCGTTCCTTCGCATAATACCTTTTCCATGTGGAACCCTTCCTTCTCTGTATATAATCTATTGGATCTGAATATATTAGTGAGTAGAACATGCTGATGTATATTATTAAGCAGACCATCAATATCTGAAACGGTAACCCTCTGGAAAATCTTGCGAAGCTGTTTTTAAACCAAATTCATAAGCCGCCGCATTAGCAATATGCGCAGCCATGGTCATGACCAAGTGAAGCGACGTCATTTGGAGTGTCCAATAGGGTTTGGGACTGCGCTCATTCACAATCGCTGCAACACTATAATGACCAACAGACGGCAGAGACAGCCCCACCGATCGCGCAGGAGTTAGCGGTTCACGCGCAATAAGAAACATTCCCGTTGAGCCGTGCTGTCCAAGACAAGCATCTATGGCGATCACATGATGATCTTGGGGAATGCACTCCAAGTATGAAACCAGATGATCTGCATCGCAGGGCTCCGTCATTGTGCCAATCACGTGCGGAAAGCCTTGCTCCTTGAGCATGGTGCCTACCAGTGGCCCGAGTGAATCACCCGATGAGCGATCTGTACCGATGCAAACAAAAGTCAACTTATCTATAGCATGCTGTTGATAAATTTCTCGGAAAAACGGCGCGAGTCCATCTCGATCTGTTTTCTTTACATTATGTTCTAAGGACGAGCGACCGGGTGCGGAAGCTCGATTATACAAAGACAACTTTGTCCATCCTCCTTGATTCGGTTGTATATCAGTAATCTGGCTTTCAGTACATTCTACAACAAAAACATGATACAATACAGGCAACTTCCCCTGTTATGAAAGGATGGAAAATTAACGATGGATTTGTCTGTACCGTCTCATGCCAACATTGAGTATATGATTGAGGGTATTAAAACCAAGCTCCGTATGGCGAGTGGTGCTGCTATGCAGGCATCCGCTTTCTCGCTGGAGCAATACGAGGACATCCATGATGTCTATGATATGGTGATAAGCAAGCCTAACCTGAGCATTTCAGAGGTTGAAGCTATTGTTTCTGAACTGGGCAGATTACGCAAATCCTCCTGAATAGCTTATAGGAATACAGCTTAGCTGTATTACAACCTATCATCATGAACAACAGCCTTCATGATAGTGCCCTGTCACCGTAAATAAAGCTCGTATCTCCGGTCGTCTCAACAGACGTGCAACGGGATACGAGCTTTATTTTCTCGATTGCATATACGGATTTTCATACACTTCTTCACTCACTCAAAGATGCTTCAAGGCAAATCCGCTAACACCAATTCAGATATATCCTCATTACCTGTAGCTAGTATTTTTAAGGAACAGCTTTTTTGAATTCGCGCGGCGTCACCAGGTCCTAACTGAAAATCTCCATCCTGGCACGTAATTTCCACATGACCGCTAACTACATAAATATGGGTGCGGCGCTCCTCTTGCTGCGGATATTCAAGCTGCTGTCCTTTTTCCAATCTGCTCAGATACAGATTTATATCCTGCGCGATGGATAACGCTCCCTCCACTTCTGAACCAGACACAACAGGCTGAAGCCGATTTAGACGTTCACTGTGCTTGAATCTTTGCACCTGATAAGAAGGCTGAATGCCAGGACTCTCGGGTAAAAACCACATTTGCAAAAAACGAACCGGTCTTTCATCCCCAGTATTTCGCTCTTCATGTTCAATTCCGGTGCCTGCACTCAGAACCTGGATCGAGCCGCTTTTCAAATCCTGCTCATGTCCTAGGCTGTCGCTATGATGCAATTGGCCTTCAATCACGTAGGTGACGATTTCCAAATCGTGATGCGGATGTCTTTTAAAGCCTTGCTGCGGTTCAAGCTCGTTATCATTATGGGCTAGCATACAGCCAAAATGGGCATTGCTCGGATCTTCATAATCGGCAAACGAAAAGCTAAACTCACTATGAATCCATCCTTTATTTGAGGTATGTCTTTCTGCCGATGTCACTATTTTAATCATCCTTAACACCTCCATGGATTACAGTTCCGTAAAGCAGCTTTGCTTCGTGATGACTATTCCACTTCCGGCCCTGGCATTACAAACGCTGTGATACGATCCCTTTACCCCGGGCTTATATGCCTCAATCAGCCTGTCGTCGCCGTCGGGTTTTGCTCTTAAGTTCATTATTAGTTAAGTTAATAGTACGAAAAATTGAATCTATTACAGCCATAAGGAGGAGATTTATTACATATGCTATCCCATGAACCCCAACCATCCCGGTTCCTACCAAGCTATTTGCGTCGTAGTCTGTATGCATCTATTATCATGATCGCTGTGTTGCTTCTCATCGCCTACTCTGTGAAGTGGATTGGCACAGCTCCTTTTCTATATTGGGATGAACGCATACAGGATGCCGTTTTTCCAGACACAGCAACTGCTCGTTACCAACTGCTAACCATCGCTATATTCATTACATCTTTCGGTTCATTCCGCATGTCGTTGATCATCGCCCTCGGTGCCGCTACCTTGTGTTGGGTCAGTCTTCGTTCAAAAGCTTATTCCTTTGCGATCCTAAGCAGCTTTACGGCGATGTGGGTGCTGAATACGCTCATTAAGGAAATTTTGCAACGGGAACGCCCGTCACTTCAACATTTGGTTGAAGCCGGGGGTTATAGTTTTCCCAGCGGTCATGCGATGATTTCCATGGGATTTTTCGGAATGATATTTGCCATTTGGGCCATAGAACGAAAGATTCGTGGGCGTTCGCTCTTTCTTCCGTGCGCTCTGGGTGTACTACTGATTCTCTTGATTGGATTAAGCCGCATATATCTAGGCGTTCACTTTCCTACAGATATTGTGGGTGGCTATATTGCAGGTATAATTTGGCTGGTGTTTACCGTTCCTGTGATCTATTGGCGAGCGCGCATGCAGCTTCCTTCCACTCCCCACCGGTAAATGTCTGAGTCGGCTTTTTGTTTCACTCCGGGTCACGACGTTTATATACGAAGTAAGCAAGGCTCAGCAATATCGAAGCTCAGCATTCATCAAAAGCGTTATGGTTTTGTGAACTTAGGATAAGGGAGGCGATCCTTGTGTGGGGAATTGTACTAAGTATTGTAATGGCTATTATTATCGGATTGATTGGCGATGCACTGGCTGGTCATGAAATGCCTGGCGGCATTGCGGGCTCTATGATTGCTGGATTTGTAGGAGCTTGGCTAGGTGTCATGCTATTGGGAGACTGGGGCCCGGTCATCGGAGATTTTGCCGTCATTCCAGCCATACTCGGAACCGCATTGTTCGTGTTCTTGCTCGGACTAGCGTCCAGGCTATTAAGAAGGGCTACCTAAAATTTTATATATATTTTTTATTCTTTAATTCTATAAGAGGAGTGATATAACATGAGTAACATTGACAATCAAAATATGGCAAGTACTTCAGGTTTTGCAAAAGGTTTATTTATTGGAGGTTTGATTGGTGCTGCCGCAGCCCTGCTGTTCGCGCCGAAGCCGGGTCGTGATTTGCGTAGTGATCTGTCTGATAAAATTACAGTCGTCTCCGATAAAACAAAGGACGTGGCATCTGTAGTGAGCAGCAAAGCGACAGATTTGGCCAAAACCGTTTCCACCAAAACAGCAGATGTAGCCAAAACGGTATCCGAGAGTAAAGACAACATCGTATCCAGCGTAACCAAAGCTTCTGCAGATGTCGCTAATGAAGCAGCCAAAGCGGATAAAGAAGTTATGGATGCAACGGCTCAAGCGGCCAAGGATACGCAAAAACAATTGAATGCAAATTCCTAACAGCTACACATTCTGATGGCAAAAAATAAGCCTACACTGAACAGCCAGCATGCAAGAAGCTGGCTGTTTTTAAATGATAGAAAGGCTGGGATGACAATGAACAAGCCAAATTCCTATGGAGATGATCTTACCGCGAACAACAAAAGAACCTTTCATCCCCTACAGGCTCAAGATCAGCCAGATGAAGTTTCATCCAAGCAGACTTCTTCTACTCATAATCATGTTAAAACACATGATCAGGAGAGAGACTTTGATGTAAATGAGCATCCTTTTGAGCTGCGCCATGAGGTCAAGCGGCTTAACAAACGCTTAGATCAAATAGCAGATACGCTTGAAAGAGCAGAATTCAAAGATATTCTAGAGAACTACTCCAGCACTAAAAGAAGAATTATGAGCAATCTGACCGCAGGCATTGCACGTGGTCTCGGTCTTACGCTGGGTACAGTGGTCATACTCGCCTTGCTCGCTTGGTTGCTCAGTTTCCTGGTGCAATTAAATCTTCCGGTCATCGGAGATTTCATCGCCGAATTATTAGGATATATCAAAATGAGCCAAGGTACTAAGTAATTGTCCCTATCTCATTTAAAAACGATCCATCGTAACCGGTAACAGACTCCTCAAAGAGCCTCCAGTTACGATGGATCGTTTTTTATTTGTAAATTGTAACAGCTGTAGTCAGCCGCTACAATTTGTTGCGCTTGTTAGCCTTCAATAAGTCTCCTGTCCACCCCTTCATCATCAGCCAGCCGTACATTCCCGCCATACTTAGCAGTGTGGCAATAATCACGGTGGTAAAGCCCCAGCCTGTTTTAATCCAAGGCAGATTTTCAAAGTTCATGCCCCATATAGCGCCTACTACGGTTGCTGGTGTAAATACGGCGGTGACAATGGTCAGCGTCTTCGTAATCTCATTCCCTCTAAATGCGGAAATGGCGTCGTCAATGGAGATCAATGTGTCGATTTCCTTTTCATAATGCAGGAAAAGTCCTTCCATCCGAGTAACACGGTAAAGTAACTGCTTAAAAAAACGATTCTCCTCCAGTTGATCCAGATATGCCTCCCGAGAAGCCGTCACCAGCTCTGAAAAAGGAATGAACATATTGCTCCAATACAAAAGCTCGAAACGTGCATTCAATATAGAATCCATCAGCGTACGGGCATTCCTTTTCTCCATCTCCTCTTCCAGTCTTCTCAGGTTGATCTCGAACTTATCCATACCTGTATGAAAATAATGAAGCACGGCTCTCGCCAATACAAACATGCCGTCAGCTGCATCCTCACACTGTTCCAGCATTTTTTGGCGTTCCGCGGTGTGCATGATTTCACGGGTATTTTGATCCAAATTTAAAGTCACTAACTTTTGGTTTAGAACCAGAAAATAAAACTTATTGCAATTACGCTGACTGTCGATCTCCTCCTGAACGGAGTAAATCAACGACCCGTACATTAAGGGCTGATTGCCATCTGGAAAGCGCACAGATATAAAGCTGGATGGAATGTCCTCTACCTTGTCCAGCCATTCTGCGGCTTCTGGGAGCTTCTCCTTCAAGTGCTGTATGACCGAATCTTGCCAATTCCCAGCACTGATGTCCCACCATTCCCATCCTCCACGAAAGGAAGAAATCTGTTCAAATGCTGTCATGGATTCCAACCTTCCTCCCAACCTTTTTCGCTTTATAAAAAGGACACGCTTCCCATATCGGAATAACGTGTCCTTACGATGTGACGTCAAATATGTTAAGCCAAGAATTCCGCGGTCTTCTCATGAAATAGAGGAATTAGACATAATCTGCTTCAGCTTTTCCGTTGCCCGCTTCTGAATACGGGAAACGCTCATCTGCGATACGCCCAACGTCTGTGCAATCGCACGTTGAGATTGACCGTCCTGAAATGCCAGAAGAAGCACCTTTTGTTCCTGCTCCTTCAGTTGGCTTAAAGCCTGCTGCAAATCCATTCGTTTTTCCACAGTGTCATAATCGTTAGCATCCGAACTAATGAGCTCGCCTAACGTAGCTGCACTCTCTTCCTGGGATAAAGGCGAGTCCAGTGAAACATAGTGATAGCACTCACGGCCTGCAAGCACCTCAATCGTTTCTTCCACGGTAAGATCCAAATAGGTCGCAATCTCATCCACATTGGGTGAGCGTTCCAATTTAACGGTTAGTTCATCAATAGCATGTTGAACAAGCGCACCCTTTTCCTTAATACGGCGAGGAACCTGGATGTACCAGGATTTGTCGCGCAAATAATTTTTCATATGTCCCAACATACTTTTCATAGCATACGGTTCAAATGGGATACCCAAGCTGATATCGTATTGCTGAAGCAGACGTATCAAAGCCATCTGACCGGTCTGATATAAATCCTCGTATAAGTCCGGACGGTTACGGGAGATCTTCCCGGCAGCCATCTTGACCATTGGCTCATACTTGCGGATCAGCACGGTAGCAATCTCGTTATCTTTTGTTTGCTGGTACTCCCAGATTAGACCAACGGCTTCATCCATCGACTCCGGGGGAGTTACCTTTTCATTCATACTCTTTCCTCACTTCTGGTCAGGCGCTTTACCAGCACCACTTCGGTGCCTTTTCCTGTCTCATTCAAGATATGGACATCGTCCATAAGCGCCTGCATGAGATAAAAGCCTAATCCGCCTATCTGCGCATCATTCAACTCCTTGTCATGCAAGGATGCGATACGGGACGGGTCCTCCACACGTTCAAAGCTCTCCCCTTCATCTTTGACACGAATGGACAACGAAGCTTCATCAAATTCGAATGTTACTTCCACGACTCCCCCCTCATGACCATATGCATAAAGGACAGAGTTATTACAGGCTTCCGATACAGCCACTTTCATGTCTTCAATATCCTCATAAGAGAATCCCATTTTCGCGGCAATACCGTATAAATTTAATCTTACAATATCAACAAAGTCAGCAGTTGCCGGTAAATTAAGAACTACTTTTTGAATTTGAGCATTCATTTCTTTTTCTTTCCTTTCCTATTGGGAATTCTCCTGGGGGACAAAGAATTTGGCAATACCGGTCATATCAAACAGCTTTTGAATTTGAGGCGGTACCTCTTGAACAGCAAAGCGAGACTCCATCCCATGCCTTGCTTTTAAAATGGATAACAAGATACCAATACCCGTGCTGTCAATGTATTTAAGGTCTCTCAAGTTAATAATCAAATCTTGGCTGGACTCCCCCACCAAAGGCTCCATCACCAGACGAAAATCAGGTGCTACCGAAAGATCCAACTCTCCACTCAGATAAACGGTATTTACGCCATCGGTTGTTTCTGTAATTGCATTAAATTTCTCATTTTTATTTGTATTCATAGGCCTACTCTCCCGAAAAAAGATTTCCCTACATACTAACCCATTATACGAGCGTTTGAATCACGGTATAACTTTTTAAATACTACCAAATGCCACCATCTAGGCTTCATTGATTTGATCTTTACCCGGCTGCATTGGAAAATGGTCCGGAGAATGCCGTAGCAACGCCTGTTTTACACTGCTGATTTTAACGGGCTTACTAATATAATCGTTCATCCCAGCTTCAATACATCGAGGCTGAATACCCTCCATGACGTTAGCCGTCATGGCGATAATGGCAGGTTGGGATCTTCCCGCCAATTGTTTACGCATTCTACCCGTACATTCCAGACCGTCCATCACGGGCATCTGCAAGTCCATAAAGATATAGTCATAGTCGTGATTCGCCATGACCATATCAAGCGCCTGTTGCCCATCTGCTGCCACATCTGAAGCTAAACCGAGCTTATCCAGTATATTAACCATTAGCTTCTGGTTGATCGGATGGTCATCCACCACCAGTACAGGTTTACGACTTGGAGACTCCTGATGTGGAATTTCCCAATCGTGGCTGGACTCCCCCTCCAGTTCATTTTCCTCAGCAAAGCCAAGCTTCATTGTAAAATGAAACGTCACGCCTTGTTCTCCGCTCGTATCTACGCGGATATCTCCGCCCATCATATTCACTAAGGTTTTACAAATGGCGAGTCCTAACCCGGTTCCACCATATTTACGCGTCATCGAAGAATCCAGTTGGGAAAAGGGCTGAAACAGCCTTCCAACCTTAGCGGGATCAATACCAATGCCTGTATCCTTCACAGAAAACTCAACGGTAAGTCCATTGTCGCTTTGCTCTTTGACAGATGCGAAGACATACACCCCGCCCCGATCTGTAAATTTGACGGCATTGGATACCAGGTTAATCAATACTTGACGCAATCTTCCCATATCTCCATATAACACAGGAGGCATCTGTTCATCGAGGAAATAAACCAGTTCCAAGTTCTTTCGGTTCACCTCTACCGTAAATAGGCTGAAAACTTCCTTGATACAGGAAACCAGATCAAAAGGATATTCCTCTACCTCCATTTTGCCTGACTCCAGCTTAGTGAAGTCCAGAATATCATTAATGACTGCTACCAGCGCGTCTGCACTACGACGGATGATATCGGCATATTCCTGTTGGTCGCTTTGCAGCTCCGTCTCCATCAGCAAATCAATCATGCCAATGACGCCGTTCATAGGTGTGCGGATTTCATGGCTCATCATTGCCAGAAATTCCGTTTTGGCATTGGCAGCAATCTCTGCTGCCTCCTTGGCGGCAATCAGTTCGCTGTTCATCTTCTCAAGCTCCTGCGTCTTGTGGTGAAGCAGCATGGATTGTGTCTTCAAGCGTTTGTTTGTCAGATACATTTGCACGAAGCCTTCAATTTTGGACTTGAGAATTTGAGGGATGAACGGCTTCACCATATAATCAATACCACCGGCTGAATATCCCGCAAACAAATGCTCAGCTTCCTTGCTGTTAGCTGAAATAAAGATAATCGGAATATCCTTTGTTTTCTCTCTGGCCTTGATTAACTTTGCAGTCTCAATTCCATCCATACCCGGCATCTGCACATCAAGGACTACAAGTGCGAATTCATCTTTTAATAGACATCGCAGCGCTTCTTCCCCGGATGTGGCTTTTACCAGATTATATTGTTCACTCTCCAGCACCGCCTCAAGAGCGAGCAGGTTCTCAGGTCTGTCATCTACCAGCAATATATGAATCGGTTCATGAAGCCCCATGGAATCCTCCTAAGCATCTCTATTTAATCTTCCGGTATATTTTTTCTATCCGGTCTAGCGGCTCGTAGGAATCACTATAATCGGTAAAATGTATGGATTCCTTGGCCCCAAGCACCAACACACCAAAATGACTTAAGCTATCATAAAACAACCCATGTACATGGTTGCGAAGTTCGTCGTTAAAATAGATCATGACATTCCGGCAAAAAATCACATTGAACTCGTTAAAGGACCGGTCTGTCGCTAAGTTGTGCTCCGCAAAAATAATATTCTTCCGTAAAAAAGGATGAAACATCACTGAATCATACTTGGCTGTATAATACTCAGAGAACGATTGTGTTCCCCCGGACTCCAAATAATTTTTGGTATACAGCTTCATTCGGTCGATCCCGTATACGCCTTCCTTCGCCTGCTGTAAAGACAGGTTATTCATATCCGTCGCATAAATGCGAGCCTTATCATATAAGCCTTCTTCATGCAGCAAGATCGCCATAGAATATACTTCCTCACCAGTGGAACAACCTGCATGCCAGATTCGAATGTACGGATACGTTCGCAAAATAGGAATGATTTTCTGCCTGAAATTTAGAAACAGCTCCGGGTCACGGAACATCTCGGTCACCGGAATGGAAAGGCTTTGTACCAGTCTATCGAAGGCGCTGCGATCATGCAGCACCTTCTCCTGAAGTCCTGATATCGTGCTTACATTCTCGGACTGCGCATGATAATAAACACGCCGCTTAATCGAAGGCAGAGCATAGTTACGAAAATCGTAGCCGTACAGCCGATGTATACCTTCCAGCAACAGCTCAATCTCAATCAATTCCCGCTCAGTATCATTCGATTTCACTTCATTAGCAGCATTATCCGCCATATCCTTAGATGTCATAATCTCTCTCCAATTCCTAAATAGGTTTTGCCTATGCCGCTCCAATCATGTGTCGATTTATATTACCCATTTTTTTGGGTTACGAATACAACCACACCCGCATTAATGATAAAAGCTGTTCGGTTTGAATCGGTTTTTTTACATAATCGGAAGCGCCTGCCTCAATACACTTGGAACGATCATCCTTCATGGCCTTGGCTGTCAGGGCAATAATAGGCATCTTCTCGAATTGTGGCATTAGCCGGATACGTCGCATCGCTTCATATCCATCCATTTCCGGCATCATCATATCCATCAGCACCAGATCAAAATCAGGTGTCTGTTCCAGCAGTTCCAGTGCTTCTCTTCCATTTTCCGCAAAGGTAACCTCCATACGATAGCTTTCCAGCACACTGGACAGAGCAAATACATTGCGAATATCATCGTCTACCAACAATATTTTTTTACCTTCAAACAGCTCTTCCTTGTTGTATAGCTTCTGCAAAATTTTGCGTTTGTCCTCAGGAAGGTTCGCCTCTACACGATGCAAGAACAACGTTGTTTCGTCCAAAAGCCGTTCCGGCGATTTAACATCCTTAATAATAATAGACTCTGCATATTTACGAAGTTGCGTTTCTTCTTTACTATCCAGATCTTTGCCTGTATAAATAATGATCGGCAGATCAGTTAGCTGTTCATTCTCTCGAATACGATCCAGCAGTTCAAAACCAGTCATATCGCTCAGCATCAGATCCAGTACCATGCAGTCATACCGCTGGGTAGCCAGCTCATTTAGTGCTTCCTGACCTGTCGATACCGCCGTAATGGCAACATCATCATGATCGATCAGCTCAATAATGGATTTACGCTGATTATCATCATCTTCAACCACAAGAAGACGTTTGACCATCTGGTCCGTATACGATTTGATATGTGAAAATGCCTTATCCAGACTTTCCTTCGAAGATGGCTTTTTGAGATAGGCAATCGCGCCCATCATCAAGCCCTGCTTCACATCATCTATGACCGAAATAACATGCACTGGAATATGACGTGTCGATGAATTTCCTTTTAGCTCGCCCAAAATAGACCAGCCATCCATCACAGGTAATTGAATATCTAATATAATAGCGTCCGGCAAATAAGACTGAGCCATGTTGAGCCCATCGTCTCCTTGGAGAGCGATCAGGGCCTTAAAGCCCCGGCTACGGGCCATATCGTACAAAATATTAGCAAAATTAATATCATCCTCAATAATCAGCAGCACTTTATCCTGTGAGGTAATCTCGTTTCGGTCGTCCCCCGGATGAATAATGTCCGCCGCTTTGTTTTTCGAAGGCATTTGATATAATGGCAACCGTTTAGCAGGCATAATCATGGGAAGATCCGTTTCTGCCGAGGCTGCGACATTCTCAACATCCGAATTCACAACCGTACCGTTAAATTCCTCTCTCGAATGAGAATCCATATCCTCAGCCGTTGGCGTTTGTTCCGGCAAATACAGTGTGAAGCAACTGCCCTGTCCCTGCTCGGATTCTACCGTAATAACGCCGCCCAACAATCTGGAAAGCTCGCGGCTGATCGACAGACCTAGTCCTGTCCCCCCGTACTTCCGGCTGGTTGTACCGTCTACCTGCTGGAAGGCTTCGAAGATCAGATCCGTTTTATCGGAAGCAATCCCAATGCCCGTATCACGCACAGATAGAGCCAGATAGGATCTTCGTGGATTTAGCAGACCAGGAAGCTGCTCTCCGTTTGCACGGGATACATTGAAACTAATAGAACCTTCCGTGGTGAACTTAAACGCATTGGACAGCAAATTACGTAAAATTTGTTTGAGACGATAACCGTCACTGATAATGGCATCCGGCAGGTTCTCTTCGATTTCGGTATGCAGTTGAAGCTCACGTTGGGCTGCGACCGGAGCAAAATTCTGCTCCACAAACAGTTCCAGTTCCTTCAAGTGGACCGCTTCATGGTTAATATCCATTTTTCCAGCGTCCACTTTGGATAAATCCAGAATTTCATCAATCATTTTCAACAAATCGGCGCCTGACATATAAATGGTTTGTGCATATTCCACTTGCTTTGGCTTAAGATTGCCTTCCTTGTTCTCAGACAAGAGCTGAGAAAGAATAAGCAAGCTATTTAGCGGAGTACGCAGCTCATGAGACATATTGGCCAAAAACTCGGATTTGTATTTGCTGGTGATTCCTAGCTGCATTGCCTGTTGCTCCAACTGAGCTCGTGCACGTTCGATCTCATCGTTCTTTTCTTCTACTTCTCGAACCTGTTCTTCTAGCGCTCTAGTTTTGGCAATCAGTTCAGTATTAAAATGCTCCAATTCTTCTTGTTGACGTTGTAACAATTCCTCTGAACGCTTGAGTTCTTCTGTTTGCTCCTCCAAATTTTCGTTGGAGCGCTTGAGCTCCTCTTGCTGAGTTTGTAGTTCTTCGGATTGGCATTGCAATTCCTCAGTAAGTGCCTGAGATTCGCGCAGCAATTGCTCTACACGCATCCGTCCCTTGATGTTGTTCAGAATGATCCCCAAGCTCTCTACTAATTGAGCAAACAGCTTCGTTTCCAGATCACTGAAGCGATCCAGTGACGCTATTTCTACAGCACCGATACACTCATCCTCGAACAAAATAGGAAAAATCATAATTCCCACGGGCTTACTTTCTCCTAAGGCAGAGCCTATGGACAAATATCCGTCAGGAGCCTCTGTAATCAAGATCGGCTTACGATCCAGAACACATTGTCCGAGCAAGCCTTCGCCCACATGGATAACGTCCCTAATCGAATTTTCGCCAGTCACCTTTGCATAGGAACCGTATAACTTAAAACGGTTGTCTTCTACATCTTTCCCTTGCAAATAGATGGCTCCATAGCTACCTCCCAAGATGGGCGTAAACTCACTAATGAACATCTGAGCAACCTGCTCCAGTGAATTCACACCACGGAACAGCTCAGTTACCCGAGCAGTATTGGCATTAAGCCAAGTTTGATCCTTCTGCGTTTGAAGGACAGAATGCTCAAATCTCCGCTTTTCTTCCAAGTCTCCGGCCATTTGTTGAAATACACGAGCGACCTCCCCGATTTCATCCTTGGAAGAAACACTCATTCGGCTAATGGCCCTGTATTTCCCCTTGCCAAAACCATTAATCATGAGATTAACGATATTTAGACCTTTGGCAATGCTTGGGAGCACCCACAAAATAACCAGTAAGCCCATGATCAGACCGGCGGCCATCAGAATTGTGGTAATCTGCACAGATTCCTCATAAGCCTGATTGGCTTGCTTCATGTCGTTATCAATCTCCCGATCCTGAAAAACGGCAAGGGCATTAATGCTATCCATTGCCTCCTCTTGAGCAGGCAAACCAGTACTATTGCGGAAAGCGTTAGCCTCATCAATGCGATCTTGTCCCAGTAAGGAAACTAACCTTTGTTCGTAACTTAGAAATTCATTCCAGGCGACGGCTACCCGATCAACCTGCTGCTGCTCTTCACTGGTGCCTGAATTTGTTTGCAAACTTGCCAGCACTTTCGTTCCAGTAGCAGAAATATCATCAAGCTCACGTTTGGCCTCGCCGACGGAGGAGCCCGGATTTAAAATCAAGTTGGCCATAACTTTAGCCATATCATTCACCTGACCACGAATAGCTGTTGTTTTCCGGACCTTCACATATCGGTCCTGGTAAACCTGATTCAGCTGCTCATTCAGGTTCCCCATACGGTCATAGCTGATTAGCGTCAGCACAAGGAGGATCGCCATAAGCGATCCAAAGCCGATCAGCAGTTTATTTCTGATTTTCATGCAAGCTCTCTCCCTCTTTCAATGAAATCCAGATCAGGCACTTATCATCATCGCGATCCTGTGGCGTCTCATTACGAAAAAATGCATCCAGCATCGCTTCTTCGTTCCATTCCTCATACTTACGTAGACACTCAGTCAGATACTCCAACTGCTCCTCATATTCACCTTCCACCGCTTCCAGCAAGCCATCCGTATACAAAGCGATATGTCCAGTTCCTTCATAATGAATCGTGTGCATTTCTGCATCAATCTTATCAAACAAACCAACCGGGCTACATGCACGGTCAAATTTGGTAATGCTGCCATCCTGATTGAACAGCAAACCGGGAGGATGTCCCGCATTTACATAGTCAATTCGCCGTGAACGGGTATCAATCACCATATAAATCGCCGTAAAATAATACTGTACCAGCTGCTTGCCCAGATCCAGTTGGTTAAAACGCCGATTCAGCTCTTGTATGACTTTCTCAGGCTCCACATATGTGGTCACCGTATCCTTAAGTACAGACGCAATGAACATGCAGAACAGCGAGGAAGAAATGCCATGCCCCATCATATCAAGCAAAATGATGGCATATCGCCCCTCCCCTAACGGATACCATGAATATAAATCCCCTGCCAGTTCAAAGGAAGGCTGATAGAGCGCATTCACTTGCAGCACTGGGTCATGGATGGCAGGGCTAAGCACCGCCTGCTGCACCATCGCGGCCAGCTTCAACTCATCCTGAATTCGCTGATCCCGATCCTTATGCCAATCCTTCTCCTGTTTGAGACGCAAGGCAGACCGGATTCGCGCCATGAGCTCTACCTTGTTGATTGGCTTCGTGACGTAATCGACGGCTCCCACATCTAGAGCTTCGGCCAATTTTTTGGAATCGCCTACCGCCGTTACCATAATAATCGGGATATCTTTTAAATGCTCATATTCCTGTACAATACTGCAAGCTTCAATGCCGTCCATTTCAGGCATCATCATATCCAGCAGCACCAGATCAATATCTGAAGGACGGGGCCTGAGACTAATGGTACGGTCGCCGATTCCCAGATGCTCCAACATTTCTGCGGCCGAGCTAGCAGAGATCACATCCCGATAATTTTCTTTTTTCAGTATTTCACGAATAATAATGACATTCGTCGGGTTATCGTCAACAATTAGAATTCTCATTGGCCTCTCCTTATCTGTAACTCATGTATTATACTATACCTGCTTATACGGCAACACCCTTGTTGATTGGAAGTAGTGTTTCCGTAAGAAGGCATTCCAAAAACATAGATAAGGAATGAGGCTAAAACCCCATTCCTTATCTATGTTTTTGGAGGACCCGCGAAACACTTGTGGTGCGGTCAACTTCCTTTTTTTCGAATCTAATGTCACTCAGCTTTTATGGTGAACAGCAATATCACGCTTTTTTAGCAATGACCAGCACTTTACCCTGATCCAGTTCTTTTTCATAAAAGTCAGCTTCGGTATCTGTAAATCCCAAAGAAGTAATTTTAGCGCGAAGCTCATCGCCACGGGAACGGAACAAGTTGGCTAATGAATCGAAAACGCCCTCTTCCTTAATCCCGATTTCCTTGGCATCCACCGTATCGGCAATACGATCTGTCCGATCCTGATCATGAGCGAGCACGAACACATCCTCATAACGATAGCCCGTGTTACGCAACTCATTTACTGCTTCAACGGCTTGTACACCGTTATCTACCACTTTGGCATAAGATTTATGATTGGTCTGATTCATGTTTCTCACGCTCCTTTAAGGATTGACTTCTCTGACTATTACACTTCACATATCCATTTGAAACTTCCATGTTATGTCACGCCTCAAAAAAATCGATTACCACTCCGTTTCATCAAAAAATTCAACATACTTAGGTTTATCAGACGTCTCATCCATAAACACTTTGATTGCACGTTGTCCGCGTACATAGACCTCTCCGTCTTCCGCCGTGAATTGCGAGCCACCCAGCGCCTGATCCAGCGTTTTCCGTTGCAGCGGCAGCCACTTATCATTTACCTTGATTCGACCAGCAGCAGGATCTACATGCACATAAGAAACGACGTCCTCACGCATACCTACAACAACATCTGGATATTGGTATTCTGTAGAAAGCAGCAGCATATCCTTTTTGACTCGTTGTGGCTTGCCTAGCTTCTTCAACACATCCGCACGGGTGTCATCCAAAGATATGCCATTTAAGGTATGAAAATCTGCTGGTACAGCATGTGGAGCGGGTATCGTCTGTACAGTCCTAACCATATGCCCCGCTGTTTGCGGGGAAACGGTTTGCTGAACCGTATCCTGTCCGGAAAAGGGAGTGAGCAAACCAGCAGCTAGTAATAACGTCTTCATCATAAATCTCACCCTTTCAATGAATTTCCTGTAGTTTACGGTTCAGCCACTATGCTACTGACGCATTTTCTGCCACACTCCAGCAGCGATGTCTACATAACCCAACCAGTTTTTACCCGGTTTGGCCGCAGGCTCCTCATAAGTCGCATTGTAGCTCTGAACCGTCCGCTCCGTTGCGGTCAAAGGTCTATTCGGTGTCGTTGCCTTGATCGCGTGATCTGTTCTGGAAGTATTACTCGCAGCGCTATGCGATTTCTGAAACCGTGTCATTAACGCTGTTGAAGCCTGCTTGGCAGCCAGCGTCACTTCACTGAGTACCTCTCCCAAGTTTCTAACCGATTCCATCACTGGCTCCACTTGCTTCAATTTATGATCAACGTCTGCGGTGATGTCATTCGCATGTCGAACCGTTTGTTTTACTTCATAACTCAGTTCATCTATCGTTTTTTGTACATCCTGCAAGGTTTGAGTCACCTTATCCAGAGAGCCTTGTGCTGCTTTTAACGTTTTGATGAGGAAAATAACGAGAACTGCAAATGCGATAGCAATAATAAAAATGCTGACCTGTGTTAACATAGCGTAACCTCTCTTTCGTCTTTCACGATGATGTTTATGATTACTGCATAGTTACCCTTTAGATTCAGACACGAAACAACGTCCAGGCTGGCTTCTTCTCCGCTCCAAACGTTATGATTCACGGACTCTCGCACCGTTTAAAACACCATATAACGATGGCACAGCCACGAATAATCTATAGAAGTCATTGTCATCTGCAACCACGCTCTATCGGAGCGTGAGTATGCCACATTATATACAATTAAAGGAGGATACAGAACATGCTAAAATGGTCCGCTTTATTCTTAATTTTTGCTGTGATCGCCGGGATCTTAGGTTTTTTTGGTATCGTCGTGTCCATAGCTGCTACAATCGCTAAAATATTATTTGTGATATTTCTGGTATTGTTCGTCATTTCACTCTTTACCGGAAGAAAACGGGTTTCATAGTTATCGGATGCTAGCTGCACAAAAGTAATATTCTAAATGTTTATAAAAAAAGGATGTTCCCACCCTGGTTAACAGGGCTGTGGAACATCCTTTTTTGATACAGCTTTTTAACATTTAGCAGCGCTCTATTGAATCACGCTGCCCCCAAACAGGAAACGATCCTGCCAAGGCTTGCTGAAATCCGTAACTTTTACACCGCCACCCGCTACAGAAAACGTATGGAGAAGCTTGTTGTCTCCCAAATATACAGCTACGTGTGTAATCGTTTGGGAGGAATTATCCAAGGACGTGTACGCCCCGGAAGATGCATTATAATTTGTAAAGAAGAGCAAATCACCACGCTTCAGCGTAGTCATGTCCGTATTCGGCTGACTGTTTTGCTTGATCCACTCACCCTGTGAACGAGAATCTGCCGGAAGCTGGATACCTACAGCCTGACGGAAAATTTGACGGGTAAATGCCGAGCAATCAAAAGTAGCCGTACTGTTGCGATCTGAACCATATTCATATGGAGTTCCGAGATAAGTCATCCCCGTGTTAATAACCTGCTCTATTGCAGCCGCTGCATCACCGGAAAACATGTTCATAGTTGACACAGGAGAGGCTGTCGCAGGTATTGCGGTAGTATCAGGAGTGGTTGTCACCGGAGCAGACACAGGCTGCTGCACAACAACGCCCTCACCAATACGAATATACTGTGGAGACGAGCTGACGTAGCCCACCGTACCATCAGCATTGGTAACCTTGAACCAATAAGCATTACTTGGGTCGGTAATCGTAACGACATCCCCTGCATTCAAATAGCCCAAAACCTCGGAAGAAGTGGATGCCTCCGCCCGCAAACGAACGGACGTTTGAATCGTGGCTTTCGTTTGACCGGCAGAACTATTCACTGAGGCCACTGCCTCTTTAGCTGAAACATTTTTAACTGACTCGGTGGCTTCCGATTTACGAGTGGTAGACGGGGTGACAGCAGCAGCGACGCTGGTAGCGCCAATTTTTATGTACTTGTCGGAGCTGCTAGTGTATCCGGTTACTCCATCAGAAGTCTTGATCTTATACCAATAGCTGTTCGTTTTCTCCAATACCGTTACGGCCTCTCCCTGCTTCATAAAGCTGACTACATCCCCTGTAGTCGAAGGACCGGATCTAAGCTTTACAGCCGCCTGAATAACCGCCTTCTGTCCTGTGGATGCTGTTGATGCCGCTGCGTCAACTTGACCCGCCGCCACATGAATTGCTGCCAACAGCGCGGCTGACGTCATGAGCATTCCCATCACGCGTCTTCTCAATGTTGCACCTCCTGGCTGTTTTTACGAATTTGAAGAGCATATCCAATTCCGACGAATATAGCCGGACATGCCTTCATTATAGTAAAAGCAGCAGGAAGAGAGATATAATCCAAACGTCACAAAAGGAAGCGTATACGGCTTTTGCATATAGGTCTAAAGTCACTTTTAATACTAACTATTCAATAATTAATCTATAATTTGGGTTCTACATGGACATGGACATGCATCGTGTTATGAACCTCTTGCAGGCGCTCCTCAATCCGGTCGCTGATCCGATGCCCTTCAATCAGGCTGAGTTGCGGATCCACCTCAATGACCACATCCACCAGCGCATGATTGCCGTGTACACGTGCCTTAACGTCCCGAATCCCCTCTACTCCAGGTATACAGGCAATCGTACTCCGTAAGTCAGACAGTTCTTGCTCATCAAATCCATCGGTCAAGCTGTGCGTGGAATCCTTAAAAATATCCCATGCTGTTTTACAAATGATAAATCCTACCGCGATCGCAGCTACAGTATCCAGCCAGGGTAGCCCGAACTGTGCGCCGATAATGCCAACTGCTGCCCCAACACTGACAAGTGCATCCGATAGATTATCCTTGGCCGCCGCCAGCAAAGCCTTATTGTTAATTTGCCGTGCCAGTCTGTTATTGTAAAGGTACACTCCCAGCATAATCACTGCACAAATCACAGCTACACCCGCGGAGGTGATATCCGGTATTTGCTTTCCGCCCTTGAAAATGCTCCCTATCCCATCAATAAGCACCTGCAAACCGACGACAGCCATAATAAAGGACGCCAGCAGCGCCGCGATCGTTTCTGCGCGAAAATGTCCATAGGCATGGTCAGAGTCCGGTGGTTTTTGGGAAATTCTCAGTCCAACCAGTACAGCGACCGACACTATAATATCGGTGACATTGTTGAACCCATCCGCCCGCAACGCGCTAGAAGCAAATATATATCCGCTAATCAGCTTAAAGGCGGATAGCAAGAGATAAGCAGCAATGCTCACCCACGCCCCACGCTCGCCTTTTCGTATTTCTTCATAGACATTTACCACAACGTAGGA
The DNA here is from genome assembly GCF_038592955.1 of Paenibacillus sp. FSL H8-0168. NCBI lineage: Bacteria > Bacillati > Bacillota > Bacilli > Caryophanales > Paenibacillaceae > Paenibacillus > Paenibacillus sp. FSL H8-0168. Next base: position 4,790,801 of record NZ_CP151948.1, read on the forward strand.
CACTCCTTCAAATATATAGTTTCCAGCAGAACGATCTCACCGGGCCTAAAATAAAAATAGCAGCGTTGCTGCCCTGAATAATAACAATTTTTCTTTGGTTAACTGTTATTTTCAGGATAGCAGACGAACTTTGTGTGGGTCTAGAGAAACAGTCTTTCCGCTCTGCATCGCTGTAGTAACAACGAAAAAGTATTGCCAGGCCTCATTCCTGTAGGTTACACAAAACATTTTTTCCTTCACACAAAAAACAGACGTTTTCTCTTCCACCCCACCCCAGATGTGTGTTATCATTGTTGCCCTTGTCCCTTCTTTTAAAAACGTATAAAATGAGGACACAGCCGCGTTTTTCTTCAATCCAGCATGATTGACATGAATCTGGCGGCAACAGGAGGAATTTATTCATGAGCGATGCCAATGAACCACGTAAAGTTAATCTCGCAGATGCCATTCGGGAAAAGCTGGCACAAAAAAAACAGCAGTCCGGCGCTTCACAGCAGGGCGGCTTTCAAGGCGGTTCCACCAAAACACTGAAAAGCCAAAATACGAAGAAGCCGAACAACCAACGCCGTCGTACAGGCGGATCATAATCCACCTCATAGCCTTTATAGGGTATCAAAGGTCTGGCGTACCTCACTGCCAGAACCAAGTAAGCTATGGGCATGGTACAAAAACGAAAAAGAGGAGTCTCCCTGCCATCTTAATGGCCTGAAGGAGCTCCTCTTTCGTTTATCTAGTTGCTGAAGTTAGCCAATTTCTACCGGATACATACGTTCACGCAATTTCGCGATTTCTTCATTTTCCAAGTACTCATCATAACTCATCGTACGGTCAATTACGCCGTTTGGTGTAATTTCTACGATGCGGTTCGCGATCGTTTGAATAAACTGGTGGTCATGAGATGTGAACAATATAGTACCGTCAAAGTCGATCAGACCATTGTTCAGCGCTGTAATGGACTCCAGATCCAAGTGGTTGGTCGGTTCTTCCAGCAGCAACACATTGGCACCGTTCAGCATCATTTTCGCCAGCATACAGCGAACCTTTTCGCCCCCGGACAGTACACTTGCTTTCTTAAGCGCTTCTTCTCCAGAGAAAAGCATACGTCCCAAGAAACCGCGCAGGAACGTTTCGTCCTGATCCTTGGAATATTGACGGAGCCATTCCACAAGATTCATATCCACGCCTTCAAAATAGGTGGAATTATCTTTCGGGAAATAAGCCTGGCTAGTTGTAATCCCCCAAGAGAATTCTCCGCTATCCGCTTCGATCTCGTTCATCAACACCTGGAAGAGCGTCGATTTAGGCAAACCGTTCGGGCCAACAAACGCGATTTTATCGCCTTTGTTCACAACCAGACTGAACTCATTCAGTACTTGCTCGCCTTCAACGGTTTTACTGAGGCGGTCTACTGTCAGGAGTTGTTTGCCTGCTTCGCGTTCAGGCTTGAAGTTCAGGAAAGGATATTTACGGTTCGATGGACGGATGTCATCCAACGTAATTTTATCCAGTTGTTTTTTACGTGAAGTAGCCTGTTTGGACTTGGAAGCATTCGCGGAAAAGCGCTGAATAAAGGCTTGCAGTTCCTTGATCTTCTCTTCCTTCTTCTTGTTGGCATCACGAGTCAAGGCAAGCGCAAGCTGGCTAGACTCATACCAGAAGTCGTAGTTTCCGACGTACATCTGGATTTTACCAAAATCGATATCCGCAATATGCGTACATACCTTGTTCAGGAAGTGACGGTCATGGGATACAACGATGACGGTGCCTTCATAGTCCATCAAGAAATTTTCCAGCCATTGAATGGATTCGAGATCCAAATGGTTGGTAGGCTCATCAAGCAGCAAATTGTTCGGACGACCAAACAACGCTTGAGCCAGGAGAACACGTACCTTGTCATTACCACTCAGCTCAGACATGTTCTTGTCATGCAGGTCGCGGTGAATACCAAGACCGATCAGCAAGGAAGCTGCATCTGGCTCGGCATCCCATCCGTTCAGCTCCGCAAATTCACCTTCAAGCTCACCGGCACGTAGACCATCCGCTTCGGTAAATTCCGTTTTGGCATACAGCGCATCCTTTTCCTTCATGATTTCATACAGACGCGTGTGGCCCATAATAACGGTTTCCAGAACCGGGAATTCATCGTATTCATAATGGTTCTGCTTGAGGACTGCCATCCGTTCACCCGGTGTCATGTGAACCTCGCCAGAATTGGCTTCAATTTCACCGGAAAGAATTTTCAAAAAGGTGGATTTACCCGCGCCATTCGCCCCAATCAGGCCGTAGCAGTTCCCAGGAGTAAATTTGATATTTACGTCTTCAAAAAGTGGGCGTTTACCATAACGAAGCGTTACGCCGCTTGTACTGATCATATAAGCATACCATCCTTATCATTAGTAAAGTGCTAAACACAAAATTACCGACGGCAATAGTATAACACACAAAAGATCGGATTCGAACCGTAGTATAAGCATAACCGCCCCTGAATCTCATCCAATATCTTATAAATAAAATAAAAAATGCTTCTGTCTCCACGATTGTCACCTGACAAACACATGGACCAGAACCATTTTCATGTTTTAAATTCGTTGAGATGCCGTGAGGACAGACGCGTTATTCAGTCGCAGCATTGATTGTTCCGTGCGCTTGTAAATGTCAGGAAACCCCGACACCTATCGGAATGAGGTACATGCCCGCTTCATCATCCTGTTTGATTACGACCTCCACGTCATAGACCGCCTGGATCAGCTCAGATGTAACGACCTCTGTAGGTGGGCCGTTCGCTATAATACGCCCTTCCTTCATGGCAATCATCACATCGCTATACCGAATAGCCTGATTGATATCATGCAGCACCATCACGATGGTCAGTCCATGTTCCTGGTTTAACTGCCGAATGAGCTCTAAAATTTCAAGCTGGTAGTACATATCCAAATAGGTGGTCGGCTCATCCAAAAATAAAATTGGCGTCCGCTGTGCCAAGGCCATTGCAATCCATACACGCTGCCGTTCTCCTCCTGAGAGCTGATCCAACGTGCGAGTTCTACGTTCGTTCAGATTAGTACAGGCTATCGCCCACTCGATCGCTTCCTCATCCTCATCACGTCTCGCTGTGAACATGTTCTTATGGGGCAACCTTCCGAAGCTGACGAGTTTTTCTACAGTCAAGTCGGAAGGTGCCTCATTCTGCTGATGGACTACTGCCAGTTGACGGGCCAGCTCCTTGGGCTTGTAGTGGGCTATCTCCTTGCCGTCCAGAATCACCTGGCCCAAGCGGGGAACAGCATTGTTGGACATCACGCTGAGCAGCGTCGATTTGCCGCATCCGTTGGGACCAATTATGGTCGTAATCCGTCCCGACTCAATAACAGCATTAATAGCGTGCAGACGATCCGTTTTCCGATCATATGAGAAGGTTATATCCTTAATGTCCATAGGTGCGATCCGCCTTTCTGATCAGGAATATCAGGAACGGCCCGCCAATGACGGCCATAATAATAGAAGCCGGGATTTCATTGGGAGCAAGCACTGTCCGCCCCAGTGTATCCGCGAGCAGCAACAGCAAGCCGCCACATAATGCGGAAAATGGAATCAGCCACTTATGATCCGAGCCAACCAGGTAGCGGGCACAATGCGGAACGAGCAGGCCGATAAAGGCAATTACTCCTGCGATGGCTGTAGCCGTTGCTGCAAGCAGCACTGCAATCACAGAAATCAAAAGTCGTGCGCGCGTTACATTGAATCCTAGATTTTTAGCTGTTTTATCTTGAAGGGACAAGAAATTGCACCAAGAGAACACGAGCATGGCTAAAATTAGCCCAATCCCGCCATAGGTCACAATAACCTCGACATCTACCCATTTTTTCATAGACAAGGTTGAAGTGGTAACCTGATTAATGCTGGTGACTGCATAACTGCCTCGATAGTTAAACGACTGACCTAGGCCGGAAAAAATGGCGTTCACAGCTACCCCGATCAGAATGAGACGAATCGGATGCAAGCCAGATTTCCATGAAAATCCATAAACCATTAGGCAGGCTAACGCACCGCCAATAAATGAAAAGAACGGCATCCAGAAATAAAGCGCCGGAAAGACCGTCACCGCAATCAGCGAGATCAATGCCGCTCCCGAAGAAATGCCGATAACCCCAGCATCCGCCAGCGGATTTTTCATGACGGCTTGCAGTAAAACACCCGCTACTGCAAGGGCTGCACCTGCCATTACGGACACGAAAATTCTCGGTAGTCTCAGGTCCTTGACCACATTCACCTGATCATCTGTACCTGTCCACAATCCGGTCACCAACTGACTCAAATCCACCTTGAGACTGCCTGTCATCGCTGAATACAGCATGACGCCAACGAGCAAGACAATTACAACAATAAGGCTCCAACCTTTTTTGGACATGTCATCAGCTTCCTTTAATTCGAAGGATACAGCATTTTCATCAGCTCATCCAGCGCCGAGTTTGCCGCTAAATTCCCTGTTGTGCCAAACAACGGTTCAGGCAGATCATAGACATGCCCATTTTTCACAGCGTTGAAATGCTTCCAGATATCGTTAGTTTTGAACTCTTCATCGAACATTTTCACTACTTCATCCGGCATCCCGTGTGCAGCGCGCAAAATGATATCGGGGTTGGATTGCTGCAAGGCTTCGGTATTGTGGGCAATGAACTCCACCTTCTCGCCCTGAACCACATTGGTTCCCCCTGCAATTTTAACCAGATCCCCAATATAGGAATGCTCTGTAGCCACCAGATAGCTTCCCGGTACTCCCAGCAAAATCAATACTTTAGGGGATTTCTTCCCTTTGATCTTTTGTTGAATCTCGGCTACTTTCGTATCCAAAGCTCCATTAATCTCTTTGGCCTTATCGGCTTTGCCAAACGTGTCTCCCAGCTTTTGAATTTCTGTTTGCATATTCGCGAGACTTTCAAAATTTAAAAATTCGGCATTGATTTTCAAATCTTTAAATTTAGGCTCCAGATCATATTTCAGTGTCGTCACCGACAGTACGTCCGTCGGCTTCAATGACATCACTTTTTCCATATCAGGGCTCATCGGATTACCCACATCAGGCACATCCTTGTAACGGTCAGGCAGCACTTTCGTGCTTGTCGGCTTGCCTGCCAAATCCAGGCCCAGTGCATCCGTGATTTCCGCAATGGCTACCGTAGTCGCCACAATACGAGGAGCTTGAGCTTTACCGTCAGACGACTTTCCGGTTGCATTAGATGTTGCCGCTGATTTCGAACCATCGCTCTGATTCTGCCCGGCCTGTGCCCCTCCCGAACATCCAGCCAGCAACAAGATCACGATGCCGATTAACATATATAAACCAAATGTTTTTCCTTGAGCCAATGCTATATACCGTTTCATGAAAATCCAGTCACCTCAATTCAAAATATAGAAAAACAGTAGGAGCCCCAACTTTTCGGGTATCAGGATTTTGCAAAATTCGATCCCAGTCGCTCCAAGGTGCAATATATAGACGAACTAGACCATTTCGATCTACATATTGTTCATTAGAAGTCGCTTATTGGATTTTTGCAAATTCCTCGGGTATGTAAATGCTGACAAGTCTTGATGCCGGGGCACCAAGACTTGCTCGCGTACAAACTTTGCTGTTATTCAGACTACATTGATTATCACAACCTGAGGCTACTTCGCTTTTAGGCTTTCTTCATCAAATTGGAACTGAACTGTATACCAGTGATCATACGGCACTCCGCCAAGAACCAAACCAGGCACAATGACGTGTGTGTAAGCACCAATTTTCTGAGACAAGTCCCCTACCTCGAATTGAACGACACGTGTATCGCCGGATGTCGAGATTACTTCCACATCTTTCAGGGTACCGTTTTGCTCTACTTGGAGAGCTGGCATCCAGGAACTATTTTTCAAAGTAATTTGAATATAGCGCTTGTCTCCCTTTTCAATCAGTGTAGCTGGCTTGTCGAGATAACCGTCCATAACGGAAGCTTCACTCGTTTTGTCTTTAAATACGTTGTAATTAATCGTGTATTGCTTCTCAGGAGCCGTTTGAACCGGTTGCTCAACTACTGGTTTTGTTTCAGCCACAGGTGTGGTCGTTTCTGCTGCCTTGTCCGTAGAAGCTACTGTTGGTTCAGTTGCGGTTGCAGTTGTAGCTGCATTGACTCCCTCACCTTTAAGCGATGCACGGTCAAATTGAATCTGTCCGCCGAATTTCTCATTTAGAATGTATTTCTCAGGCAGATATACCTGTGTGTACACACTCAACTTTTTATCCAGATCAGGCACTTCGAACGCAATAGTGTGCGTATCACCTTTGGTGTCCGAATCCATAATCGTCGGATTGGCATAACGGCCTTCAAAATCCGTTTGGAATAGCTTCAAAGCCTGGTTGTCCGTAACGGTTACATGGGCCTGAACTTTACCATCTTTCACAATCAATTTCGCTAGATTTTGTACAAAAGGAGCCGCTAGAGATTCCTTGTCCGTTCCGTTCGCAAGCACACGGAAGTTCGCAGTGTACTCTCCATCCGCTAAGTTGTTTTTCCCTTTTTCTGCTTCAGCCGACTTCTTGTCGTTGTAATAAGCTACATTACTGGTATCGAATTTAAATTCAAAATCGTATACTTTCTCTACCCGATCCTCAGTCTTAAAGACCATCGGAGTGGCACTTGCCACTTTAGGGGCTTCATAGACAACTAGTTGGCCTTTTACATTGTTTTTAAAGTCATTTACGCTAAAACGAACGTGCTTCGTATTGCTTGCTGCATCTTCCTGGGTCACTTCTGCGTCTCGGTAGTCCCCGCTTGCGTTGTCCCAAATGCGCAACGCCTTCACTTCATTACTGTTTTGCAGCTTCAGACCTACAAACCGTTTGTCGCCTTCCACGACCAATTGCGCTGGTTCATTAGTGATAAAGCGTTGAGCTGGAGAATCCACTCCTGTGGAACCATCCGACAACAGAATGCTGAATTTCAAGGCATATTTCCCATTGACAAGCTTGTCAAAATCCAATTTTACGATAGGATCTGTAGCTCCTGTAGAGGAAGGCTCGACAAAGCTGCGAATAGTAGCAGGCTCGAATTGAAATTGCACATCATATACGTGATCATATGGGATGCCGCCCAAATCCAATCCAGGTACGATCACATGCGTATTCACTGTCACTTTATCCGAGAGATTTGGCACTTCAAATTGTACTGTTCTTGTATCTGCGGAGGTCGATTGCTCAACCACCGGAGCTTCTGCACCATTTACTTTAAAGGTTTTGATCCAGCTGCTCTTGTCCATTTTGATCTGAATCACATTTTTACCGGACTGTCTTAGCAGCGTGGCTGGTTTCTGCATATAGCCATCCATCACAGATATTTCATTGCTTCCGTTTTTAAGTACAGAGAAATCAATGCTGTATCTGCCGTTTTCAGTCACGGGAGTTGTGCCGCCGTCTGTTCCTTTTACCGCAATGCTGCTGCGGTCAAATTGAAGACGAAGCTTATGATCCATCTCATAAACCCCACCTGGATAGGTCGTGCTCACATGTACCTGTGCATTCATAATAGCGTCCAAATCGGCCACTTTGAATTTCACAACACGTGTGTCCGCTTTCTTGTCCACGCTTACGATATCTGCATCTGTTAACGTTCCGTTTTGTTCTGTTTTGAACTCCGTCACTGTGGCGCTGTCTTTGATCGTGAAGGAAGCTTCATACTTGCCTTTTGATACCGTCAGTGTTGCCGGAGATAATAAATATTGCGCCATTGCCGATTTTTGATCTTTTGTTGCGTGCAATGCATTGAACTGGATCGAATACGTTCCATCAGCTAAAACTTTTCCAGGCGTACCTGGCGTCCCAGGATCAACCGGGGATGTTGCATTAGTGATGCTACTCTTATCAAATTGCAGACGAAGTTTATGATCCATCTCATAAACCCCACCTGGATAGGTCGTGCTCACATGTACTTGTGCATTCAAAATAGCGTCCAAATCCGCTACTTTGAATTTCACAACACGTGTATTAGCATTCTTGTCCTCACTTACAATATCCGCATCCGTTAACGTTCCGTTTTGTTCTGTTTTGAACTCCGTTACTGTGGTGCTGTCTTTAATGGTGAAGGAAACTTCTTTTTGCCCTTTCGATACCGTCAAAGTCGCTGGAGACACCAGATATTGTGCCATGGCTGACGCTTGATCTTTTGTGGCATGCAGTGCGTTAAAGTTAATCGAGTACGTTCCATCCGCCAAATCTGATGGTGCGGGTACAGAAGCCAGCTGAAGATCTACATTATAAGTATTCACGTAGCCCAGCTCAGGCCAGTTGATGCTTACCCATGCGCTTAACTTAGCAGGTATTTCTTTAACCTCGAATTCAATAACTCGTGTATTCGCAGTTTTGTCTTCACTTACTGTAGCAACATTAGTTAATAGTCCATTTTGTTCTACCTTAAAGCCATCAATTTGCTTACTGTTTTTCAATGTAAAACGTACATACTTCTTGCCATTACGTTCAATCAAAGCGCCTGGTTTCTCTGTATAACCATCCATCATTGACTTTTCATTGGTTCCATCCTTTAAAAGGGTGAAATCCAGATTGGAACTTGTTTCTGGAGAGGTTCCATTTCCTGTAATACTATTCTTATCAAATTGCAGACGAAGCTTATGATCCATCTCATAAACCCCACCTGGATAGGTCGTGCTCACATGTACTTGTGCATTTAAAATCGCGTCCAAATCCGCTACTTTGAATTTCACAACACGCGTATTGGCTGTCTTGTCCTCACTTACAATATCCGCATCTGTTAACGTTCCGTTTTGTTCTGTTTTGAACTCCGTTACTGTGGTGCTGTCTTTAATGGTAAAGGAAACTTCTTTTTGCCCTTTCGATACCGTCAAAGTCGCTGGAGACAACAGATATTGTGCCATGGCTGACGCTTGATCTTTTGTGGCATGCAGCGCGTTAAAGTTAATCGAGTACGTTCCATCCGCCAAATCTGATGGTACGGGTACAGAAGCCAGCTGAAGATCTACATTATAAGTATTCACGTAGCCCAGCTCAGGCCAGTTGATGCTCACCCATGCGTTGAGCTTGGCAGGCAGATCTTTTACTTCAAACTCGATCATTCGTGTATTCGCAGTTTGATCTTCACTTACAACAGAGGTGTCGGTTAACACTCCATCTTGCTCTACCTTGAAACCATCAATCTGCTTACTGTTCTTTAATGTAAATTGGACATATCGTTTACCACCACGCTCAATTAGAGAGCCTGGTTTCTCCGTATACCCATCCATCATTGACTTTTCATTGCTTTCATCTTTCAAAAGGGTAAAGTCCAAATCAGCGAGTTTCTCTCCTGTATTAGGAGGCGTTACCGGTGGTGTTACAGGTGGAACCGTTGGATTCTCCGTTGAGTTTTTAAGTCTCAAACTGGAAGGATCAAACTCAATCCATTCCTTCACTGAACGGTCTGGATCGGTATCTACATACCATGGAGAACTGCTATTAAATCCAAACTCCGTATTTACATTTTGATGAAAATCATAAACATCGAAGCTTACAGTCCCGGAAGTTTTCCCAGAATCCACCTCTATTTTTGCGGGAACTGTTTCCCCGTTTTGTTCAACTAAAAATTTCGAAAGACCTTGAGATTCCGCAAACTTAAATGAAAAATGGTATTTTCCATCCTTAATGATCAAATCTCCAGGATAGGTATAGTTTGTTTTGAAGCTTGAATCCCTCGTGCTTCCGCTGACTGTCTTTCTTAAAGGTTTGTAATCAATCAGGTATTCTCCATCTGCATAGGTCGCATCAGTAGTGGTCACAGTATTGGTAGGCTCAGCATATGTGCTGGGCACTTCTACCGGAATCTCATAAGTAGCATAAGTAGCACTAGTGACTGTAGTGCTTAAATCTGGCAAATTCGACGAAGTGGACTCACCCTCAGGTGTTGCTCCTACGTATGGTGAAAATAAAGAAAACAACATTAGAATAGCAGCAAATGTCGTTATAAATTTGTTAAATCGGCTTTTCAAGGTGATGTATCCCCCTACTTAAAATATACTCATTTGGAGCTTTGAAACTAAGCTCCAAATGAGTATTCAATTCAAAATTATATTTTCAAAAAGAAGTCTTAGATATCGCTGTCGTCGAATTGGAATTGAACAATATAGTCGTGATCGTACGGAATACCACCAGTGTATTCTGCAGGCACACTTACATGCAGTTTAACGTTCAATTTTTGAGACGGGCTAGTTACAGGGAATTCGACTATTCTTGTATCCCCTGATGTGCTTACTACAGTCGCATTCACATACTGACCGTTTTGTTGAGTTTTGAATTCAGTAACCCAAGCACTTTTGGTAATAGCTACTCTCACTTTATATTGACCATTCGTAACAATCAGTGTGGCTGGTTTTTTCACATAACCATTTGTATCCATGTAAGATGGCTGAGTCGTTCCATCTTTATAAACGGTATAAGGCAATTGATACGTTCCATTAGGCAAAGCCGCGTTCGCTTTATTGGCAGAAAATGGAGCTAGTACCACAAAAACAAGCGCTGCCATCAGTACAGTAAGCATTACTTTTTTCAAAGACAATTTTTCCATACGATTCATAATCATGTTCATGTTCTTAATCTCCTTTTACGTTTTATTTTGGATTAGATTTCGTCGAATTGCAGTTGTACATCGTACTTGCCTGTGTAGCCGATTACTGGAATTGTGATTTCAGCGTAAGCATTCACTTTTGCATTCAGATCAGCAACTTCGAATTCCACTACACGAGTGTTGTTCGCAGTATCTGTGCTTACCACAGTCGCATCTTGCAGTACGCCATTTTGCTCTACTTTGAACGTTGTAATCAGATTGCTGCTTTTCACAGTCAGACGAACGACATTTTTGCCATTAGCTACCGTAACCTGAGCAGGCTTCGTCAGGTAGCTATCCAATCGAGAAGTTTCATTGGTTTGATCCTTCAGAACGGTATAGTCTACGTTATACGTGCCGTCGGCTGCTGCCGCTTTAGCTGAGAATGGAGCAACAAGTGCAAAAACAAGCGCTGTCATGATCAATGCTACAAATACCTTCTTAAAAGAAAATTGCTCAAAGCGATTCATTACCATATTCATATCTACACACACTCCTCAATTTTTTATGCTTCAATTTGTGTTGATTTTATGAACGATAAAGATGGCTTGAATTTACTTCTTGGAAGATTTAGTTGATTTCGCTGACTGGACGGCTGCTATTTTTTTGACGCTTTTGGAATCAAAAGCGAAGCGGATCGTATAATCATGATCGTAGTTATACGCAGGGACAGTAACATGAATTTTAGAGATTAGCGGGCTGTTCACACTCGTAATTGGAAATTGTACGGTGCGGGTATCGGTTTTGGCATCCTTATGGATGACCTTTGTATCGATGATTTTGCCTTTGTAATCTACTTTAAACCCAGTTGTCCATTCGCTATGATTCAGCTTAATTTGCATGGTCATTTGACCTTTTTTTACATACAACTTAGCTGGTTTTTCAAAATAATCATTAGCCATGGACACCGAATCATTTTCTGCCTTGAGAATATTGTATTTGAGCGTGTATGTACCATCCGCCAATTTTGGAGAAGCCGCAGCGGCTACTACAGATGACGAAGTTGGCCAAAAGTTCAGCACACTCACCAGCAGAAACACAGCAATAATTGCAGAATACCCCTTCTTCATTTTGACAGCAGTCCCTCCCCACGAGAATAAACTAATTGATTATCATTCTCAATTGATAATTTAAAAAAAATAGCTCTTTCCGAGCTTGTCTCCCCACCTCTCTATTCCATAATTTCGCAAAATCAAGTAAACCCATCACCAATATATCTTACACTTTTCGAAAATGTCAATATGTATTTGCGTGTACGTAATCCCTTGATATATGCTATTTTTTAAGAAAAATTTGTAGTTCCTTCTTCTTTAATTCGTATATATCCCTTTTATTTTCAGTTCAAAATTTATTTAAAAATTTTCTTTTTTCAATTGACATTCCCCAGTGATATTCATTATCATTCTCTTATACATAATTGAAAATGATTATCATTATTGTTTAACTCAAAATTGCAGGAGGAATAACATGAAATCTTATGTGTTGTGGTCGTCCGCAGCGCTTTTATTGGCAGTTACCGGATGTAGTAATGGTGCCCCGACCGCAGATCACAAACCAACCAGTGCATCCGTATCTGCCACTTCTGGCACGACAAGCAGTGCGGTGATTCAAGTTACTGATTTTTCTAAACGGACGTTAGCGTTTCAAAAGGTCCCTCAACATATCATTGCGCTCAGCAATGGCGATCTGGATATCATATACGCATTGGGTGGAACTGCCGTGGGCAGGCCCAACTCCAATGGACCTGCCATCGTACCTGCTGCTGAGAACGTTCAGCAAGTAGGCTCCACTCATGAAGTCGATCTGGAGAAAATTACGATGCTCAAACCGGATGTCGTGCTAGGCAATTATCCTATGAATGAAAAAGATATTCCAGCCATTGAAGGAGTCGGTTCACAGCTGCTGCTGACGGGAGCCAATTCAGTTCACGATATTCAGTCGCAAATTACGCTGTTCGGACAATTACTGCAAAAGCAGGCTCAGGCCGTGAAGCTAAATCAGCAAATTGACCAACAAATAGCTAAGCTGCAAAAGGAAACCGCTTCTGCCTCCAAACCGAAGGTGTTGCTCGTCTACGGAGCCCCGGCCACGTACATGGCTGCACTGCCGAATTCATTGAGTGGAAACATTCTGGAAGCTGCGGGTGGCTCTAACATCGCCGCTGATTTTCCGGGCCTGCAAAATTTCCCGCAATATGCGCAGCTGAACACAGAACGCATCATACAGGCTGACCCTGACTACATCTTCATCATGACTCATGGCAATACGGAAGATGTTAAAGCTGCATTTATAAAAGAAATGCAGGAAAATGCAGCTTGGAACGGAATCCGAGCAGTCAAAAATAATCAGGTCGAGGTTTTACCTTCAGATCTGTTCGGTACGAATCCGGGCACACGTGTCACTAAAGCGCTGGATTTGATGCATCAAAAGCTGTATCCGGCGAAATAGGCGATGGAGATGAACAAACTACAGCGCGCCAGAAGACGCACCATCGCCTGGATTACCCTTCCGATTCTACTGCTGGCCGTCTCTGTGTACGGTCTGGCCTACGGTTCGGTGTCGATTCCACTTCAAGAAATCTATCATGTTTTGCTACATAATGATGATTCTACATATCGCACGATCCTGATGGATCTCCGGCTACCCAGAGTATTAGTAGGTTTACTCGTAGGAGCTTGTCTTGCAGCTTCCGGAGCACTTCTTCAAGGTGTCATGAAAAATCCATTGGCTGACCCTGGCATTATTGGTGTATCGGCTGGAGGTGGACTTGCCGCCGTCATTACGATGGTGATGCTTCCACAGCTCAGCTACCTTCTTCCGATAACGGCCTTTTTGGGAGCCTTTCTGAGCGCAATCGTCATTTATCTGCTGGCTTGGGACCGAGGGGCTTCCCCTGTCAAAATTGTGCTGGCTGGCGTTGCGATCAACGCGCTGCTGGGCGCACTTACCAACGGCGTAATGGTCATGTACAGCGACCGCGTACAGGCCGTTCTTCCTTGGTTATCCGGCGGATTAAACGGAAGAAGCTGGCATCATCTGGAGTTCATGGCGCCTTACGCCATCATTGGTTTAATCGCCTCTTTCTTTGCGATTAAACCTGCTAATTTATTGCTATTGGGCGACGATTCAGCACAGCTGCTGGGCCAGCGAGTAGAGCTTCAACGTATGCTCATTATCCTGCTTTCTGCCCTGCTTGCCGGTACAGCAGTCAGTGTAGCCGGGTTGATTGGCTTTGTAGGACTGGTTGTTCCCCATGTCATACGGCTGCTAATCGGGGAAGATTATCGTTTCCTCCTTCCCCTTTCCATTGCGGGCGGTGGAACGCTGGTTGTCCTGGCAGATACGGTGGCACGATCCTGGTTTGACCCGATTGAACTGCCTGTAGGTATTTTGTTGGCCGTCATCGGGGCACCGTTCTTCTTAATCCTGCTCAAGAAACGGGGGAATTTCGGATGACAGCCATTCAGGGTGAGCATATCTCCTTACAACGTGGGTATTTCCAGCTGGACGATGTGAATATCACCTTGCCTGCTGGTCAGCTCACCGCGATCGTCGGACCGAACGGTTCAGGCAAGTCCACGCTTTTGCGGATTATGACCCGGTTGCTCAAGCAGGATCAGGGTCAGGTTTCCGTGCTGGGCAAACCCGTGCAGGAGTACAAGCGGCGTGACTTTGCCCAGACGATTACAATGCTGCCGCAAATGAAGGATATGCTGCCGTTATTGACGGTCCGTGAGCTGGTCGCTTACGGGAGATCTCCTCATGCCAAAGGCTTGAGGGTACGCCATACCGGACAGGACCAGCAAATCGTGGACCATGTCATGAAAATCACGGGCATCCAGCCCTATGCAGATCGAATGTTCCATACTCTATCAGGAGGTGAACAACAAAAAGCGCGAATTGCAATGGCTTTGGCCCAACAAACAGGTATTCTTTTGCTCGATGAACCGACCACTTTTCTGGATATCGCCCACCAATTTGAAGTTATGGATATGCTGCGGCGTATCAATCACGAGTCCGGCTTGACGATTGTTATGGTACTGCATGATTTGCAGCAAGCTGCGGCCTATTGTCATCATATGATTGCACTTAAAAAGGGACGAATCGCCGTTGCCGGCGAACCCCGTGAGATTTTGACGTCTGCTTTTCTTCGCGACATTTATGAAATGAACGCTACCATCAAATTTGAGGATGGCTATCCGGTTATTATACCGACCATACCACATCATTCAGGAGGAATTTAATATGGTTATCGTTACAAATACATCTAAAATCACACCGGGCAATGCACATCTACTCATCGAAAGATTTAACAAAGAAGGAAAAGTTGAAAAAATGGAAGGTTTTCTCGGTCTGGAAGTGCTGCTGACTGAAAACACGAAGGATTATGAGGAAGTAACCATCAGTACACGCTGGAAAGAAAAAGAGAACTTCCAAGGCTGGACGAAAAGCGAAGCGTTCCGCGAATCCCATAGCCATCGTCATATTCCGGACTATATTATTGAAAATAAAATCACGTTCTATGAAGTTAAAATCGTTCGTCATCCCATCGCCAACAGCGATTCCTCTTTGGCAAGTGATTCCGAAGCAGTTTAATCCTGCATCACAGCCCAAAAACAAAAAAAGCGACTCCGCAGACAACATCATTTGTCCGCAGAGTCGCTTTTTTTATCAGGATTTTGCAAAATTCGATTCCAGTCGCTCCGAAGTACAAGATATAGACGAACTAAAACATTTCGATCTATATCTTATTCATTGGAAGTCGCTTATTGGATTTTTGCAAAATCCTCTTATATAAGGATTATGTCGAATTCCTCAAATTGTAGTTGAGCAGCGACGTCCAATTTTCAGCGTCTCTCCGTGCCCAAGAACATGAATGCGTTCCTT
This sequence comes from Paenibacillus sp. FSL H8-0168, assembly GCF_038592955.1. Lineage (NCBI taxonomy): Bacteria > Bacillati > Bacillota > Bacilli > Caryophanales > Paenibacillaceae > Paenibacillus > Paenibacillus sp. FSL H8-0168. The sequence goes on from NZ_CP151948.1 coordinate 4,806,325, forward strand.
CGCAATACCCATACGCTCACGCTCCGCTTCGAGACGATCCAGCGCCTCTCTTGGCGTATCATCCGCCAGCTTGAAGGCTCCGTAGTGCATCGGAATCATCTGATCTGCGCCGCAATCTACAAACCCTTGCAATGCCTCCTCCGGTGTCACGTGCTGCGAGGTCATGAACCATTCCGGTTCGTACGCGCCAATCGGCATAAAGGTCAGATCAATGGCAAAGCGCTCGCCAATCTCTTTAAACCCACGAAAATATCCGGTGTCTCCCACAAAATACAACGTTGGTGCATCCTTTGAGTCTGTATTCGAATGAGGATGGGATTCCGTGACGGACGTGGCAGAGCCAATCACCTGCTGCTCATTTTGCAGAACGTATCCCCCCCAATGCGAAGTGTTCGTATCAAACGGCGTGCGTCGTGTCCAATGCTGGGCTGGAACAAACGTAAATCGTACCCCTCCTACCGTAAAATGCTCCCACCATTGCAGCTCATGACAGTTTCGAAAACCTTTGCGGATCATTTTCGCCTTTAGCCCCGAGGGTACAAGCATCAGCGTATCTGCACGATATAATTTCCGCAACGATTCTAAATGTAAATGATCATAATGTGAATGAGACAGCAGAATGATGTCCAGTGGTGGTACATCCTGAATACGAATGCCAGGCGGAGCCAACCTTTTATCAAAAGCCATACGCTCTGCCCATACCGGATCGGTGACGATATTCAGCCCAAGATACTGGATGAAAAAGGTGGAATGTCCCACCCAGGTCGCTGTCGCCATCTCCCGATTGCTATGCAGGAACTCCAGCTCCGGGGGATGGTTTGGCACAACGAACGTATAATCCTTTATTTTGCTGCGTCGCTCTTGCCGCCATTGTCTGAATTGCTTGATTGTTTTATCGGTATTTACATGATCCATATTGTTAAAACGCACTTTGGGCATGATGCAGCTCCCTCCCTGATGAACCCGTTCTCCAAAAAACACAGCGGTTCCATTTAACTATATATTGTCACTCGAGTGTGAACATGAAATGATGCAACATCCTGATATATGTAAAGTATAATTCAATCACGTCTGTAAAGGAAATTCTGCGATAATACAGCAAAAGCAGACCTCCCGCATCAATCAGGAAGGCCTGTTCCACCTGTAGTTGTCAGTCCTGTGGATTTTTAAAGCGTGCCGAATAAATAAACAAAAACACAATCGCCACGACAATAATGATAGGTGACTCGTACATAATCGTAAAATGCTCGAAAGCAGCCACTCTAACTCACCCTTTCTTCCCTTCATGTCCGCGCACATATTTTGCATCGAATAGAAACAATCTTAATATCAGAATCAGCGAAGGGATCAGCACCAGCAGACCCGCAACAAACGCCGTAATCAACGCATACGCCATCGTAGAATTTGTAAAGCTGTCGTAGACATTAATGTAGGGATACAGAACATACGGGAGATGCGAGCGGCCGTAGCCATACCAGGCAAATGCAAATTGCAGCATCACCAATATAAATGAAACCCCCAGATGCCGCCGCTGCCATACCAGATAAACTGCTCCCGCGAAGCATATGAAGGATGCAACAAACATCCAGGCTATGTTCAGCATATTGGTAAAATGATCTGGATTTTGTTTGTTAATCTGAAAAAATGCGAGCAGACTCGCAACAATCGTTGGACCGCTCCAAAGCAGCGCATATCCCCGTACAATTTCAAAAGCGACCTTGTCTCCCGCCCTTTTGGCATAATAGGCCAAAAACATCGCCGAGATATACAGCACGCTCACCAGCGCCAGAATAATAACCGCCCACGTGTAGGGATTACTTAATAGCTGACCCCATTGCAGGTGTACACCTGTACTGTTTTCCACAATAATGCCGCCCTCCGAAATAGCGAGAACTGTGGACAGTGCCGCCGGAATCAGCAACCCTGTCGCACCGTATAACGCCATGTAGACGATATTATTTTTACCAGAATGCCCATACGTATTGTACGCATAATACACTCCCCGGATGGCGAGAAGCACAATCGCAATACTGCCGGGAACGAGTAACGCCGTGCCATAGTAATATGCCGCATCCGGGAAGAACCCGTTTAATCCCACCACAAAAAAGATGAGAAATACGTTTGTTACCTCCCACACCGGGGATAGATACCGTTGAATAATATTGTGGATTTTGTTCTGGTGGCCTGTTAACACACTGTAAAAGCTGAAAAAACCTGCACCAAAATCAATGGATGCCACAAGCAAATATCCGAACAGGAACGTCCACAAAATGGCGATACCTACAATTTCATAGCTCACTTGCCTTCAGCCCCTTCCAGGCCCAGCTGCCTTATCTCTTCCACCGCATCCTTATTGCGGAATAGCTTGCTGAGTACCTTAATGGCCGAGAAACACAACACCAGATACAAAATAACAAACAACACCAGCATCCACCCGACACTCGTAGAAGTGGTTGCTGCTTCGGACACTTTCATATATCCGCGTAAAATCCACGGCTGTCTACCGACCTCCGCAAACATCCATCCGAGTTCAATAGCTACCATCGCCATCGGCCCCACCAGAATGAGCGCCAACAGTAGCCATCTGGGGTACGGTTTGCGGCCTGGCAAACGCTTACGGATCAGATACAGCAGTGGGATGACGAGAATCAGCACTCCTGTGGTGATCTTGAGGTCAAACATATAATGAATAGACAGCGGCGGACGCTCCTCCACCGGATAGTCATTTAATCCCTTAACCTCCGTACTGGGCAAATTACCAGCCAACACACTAAGTGCATAAGGCACTTTCAAGGCATATTTGATTTCACCGTTCTTATCCATGTATCCGCCATATACGAAGGGGGCGTGCGTCATCGTATCAAAATGCCATTCGGCGGCAGCCAGCTTCTCCGGCTGATATTTGGCCAGAAATTTACCGGATGCGTCTCCAATCATCACGGTGCTGATGGCAAACACAATGGTACAGATGGCCGTCAGCTTTAGCGCCTTTTTAAAATAAGGGTGATTACGCCCTCGCAGCATGCTGTAAGCAGCCAGCCCCATCAGCACACCAGCGCTCAATGTATACGAAGAAGCCAATACATGGGACACTTTGGTTGGCGTAGCCGGATTTAGCATAGCCTCGATGGGATGAATATTTGTCATGACTCCATTTTTGAGTGTAAAGCCTTGAGGTTGGTTCATGAACGAGTTCACAGTCGTAATAAAAACCGCTGAGGCAGACGAGGCAATCGCTACCGGGATGAGCAGCATTAGGTGAAAATATTTGCTTTTAAACCGATCCCAGGTATACAAGTAGATGCCCAGGAATATAGCTTCGATGAAAAAAGCAAACGTCTCCAAAAACAGGGGCAGCGCAATCGCTTGTCCAGCCACCCGCATAAAGGTGGGCCAAAGCAAGCTGAGCTGCAGACCAATGGAGGTGCCTGTAACGACACCCACGGCAACGGTAATGACAAACCCTCGTGCCCACCGTCGGGCCAGCAGTGTATAATGCGGATCACCAGTTCGCAGCCCGCGCCATTCTGCTAGTGCAATCATTAAGGGTACGCCGACGCCGATGGATGCAAATACGATATGAACAAACAGGGTAATTCCGGTCAGCATCCGGCTTAGCAATACAGGGTCCAGTAAAGACAAATGGGTTTCACTCCTTCATTTCACATTTTAAACATCGCAGATCACTCTGGATTACCAACTAAGGAGTCAAGCGAGCTATGCTTTTAATTACGGCATATAGCATGATGGCCGCAATTACTATACATACAATAATGAGCGTTCTTTCCTGCTTGCGGAACATAGGAACGCCTCCTTCACTTATCTATTGGCGCATTTTGGTAACCTATTCACAGTTTGGTTCATTCTATCGAGTTTTAACCCTGCTTCTGCATTGAATGTAGCAGTATTTCTTTTTAGATATTGTTTTATGCATTTCAATACGCTATATTGATATATAGTTAGATAACCTAATTATATGAAAAGAGTGAATGTATGCCACCAAAACAAAGTAAGCGGGACACCGTCCAGCAACCTCTTCCCCGTCTGGGTCCAGAACCTTATCTGGAGTTAATGGATCAAACTGCCCTTGCAGGAACGGACCGACAACTTGCCCGCATGGGTCTCTTCTTGCTATGGACGAGCGATAACGTGCTCGACGCGATAGATCTAGATCTATCTGCTTACGGCCTCACAGAGAGTAAGCTCGATCTGTTGTTGCTGTTGACACTGCACCAATCTCAGGCTCAGATGAGCCCCTCTATGATTGCCGACCGTCTAGGAATCCGGCGTGCATCTGTTACATCCCTCCTGGACTGGACAGAGCAACGAGGATGGATTATCAGAGAACATAATTCTACAGATCGACGTAAAATTCATGTACGCATTACAGAAGCGGGTTCTCATCTTGTACAGCAGGTGCTCCCTGTTTTTTGGTCTTCCTGTGCTTCACTAGCGAGTATTTTGGAGCCTGAGGAGCAGGTCGTTTTTTCACGGATTATAGAAAAAATCCATCATTATATGGAAGGCAGACTGGGGGTGGGCAGATAAATTTTTTAAACATATAATTAGGTTATCTAATATATTCAATTGTTTGTATTAACAAGCTGCTTATTTTATGATTAAGGAGTGTTTAATTAATGAGTAAATTACGAACCCATCATACCGTTATACAGAAAGGAAATGTTGCTCTCCCTTATGCATGGATGACTGTAATCCTATGTTGGTCGGCGGTTGTCGTCATGTCCAGCCTGTATGTGACGATCCCTTTGCTCCCTTTCTTTGCTAAAGTATTTGGAAAAACGCTTGCTGAAGCAGCCCTGCCGGGCAGTATCTTTTCCTTAGGCTTTGCGGCAGGATGTCTTGTTTATGGTGGATTGTCTGACCGCTTTGGACGAAAGCAGGTTATCGTCACCGGACTGCTCGCGCTAACGATTATTTCTTTGTCCATCAGTTTAACCAGTCAGTATTCTGTATTGGTTATACTGCGCTTGCTTCAAGGTTTGGCTGCAGCCACCTTTTCTCCCGTTGCTCTCGCATACGCCGTCGATATGTTTCCGGCCGAAAAACGGGTAACAGCTATCGGCTTTATCAGCACCGGTTTTCTAGTAGCGGGCATTGCTGGACAGGTATTTAGTATTGTCATCAGCGAACAAATGGGATGGAATACGGTATTTCGGATGCTAGGCGTTTTGTATGCAATTACCTTCCTAATCGTCCTTTTTTTCCTACCTAAAACCCCTTCCCCTCAACGAGGTATTCGCATTTGGTCAGCTTTCAGTCAATTAGGGACCGTCCTGCGCTCGTATCCTTTATGGTTAACCTACACGGTCGCTTTTGTTCTCCTGATGTCCTTTGTGAGCATGTATACGGTTTTGGGTAGCTATCTTAGCGGCCCTGAATTTGGCCTGAATAGCCGACAGATGCTTTATGTCAGATCCGCTGGTATCATCGGCATGCTTCTTTCACCATTCGCCGGAAAGCTGGGCGAGAAATTCGGTGTGCATATTATATTACGTACAGCCCTTATTCTTGCTATCCTCAGTTTGGCACTAATGGGAATGACGCATTCTCTGATAGCTATCGTAGTATTGAGTGTATGTTTTGTCAGCGGCATTGCCCTGAGTGTCCCTTCACTTATAGCAATCGTCGGCCAGCTCGGCGGTGCAGCAAGGGCTATAGCCGTCTCACTGTATACCTTCGTCCTGTTTGCCGGTACGAGTCTAGCCCCTACGCTTTCCATTCGTTTGATGGGAAATGGCAGTAATCAGACAACTACATTTATGATGCTGGCAGCTGTTCTGTCTGCGGGCTTTATCGCCTCCGTGCTCATTCGCAGCCACCAGAACGATCCGCTGAAGCGGGATGCATAGTACAGCATCAAACTATAAACCGAACTTAAAAGCTACCTATAGTGCCACTGCGTAGTCGGATGGTACTTCCCATCGCCACCGCTACGCTTGGATAGCACCATTCCGCCTACTCCGTTTTCATGTTCATTTTTCGAGTTTGGCTTATATAGCATCCTGTTTTTATTAAAAAACTCCATATTCATCAGACAAGTTTACCCGAATTAGTGTGAGATATGTCATTGTGTTTTTCCTGTATACACGAACTTATCTTTGGAGACATTCGCAGAATGAGTTACAATACAGATAAGCTATATATGGAGAACTTTTGAACAGGAGGCTGTACTGAGCTATGAAAATAACATCTATCGAGCCAACTCCCAGTCCGAACACCATGATGCTGCATCTGGATGAGCGACTGGAAGCGGGTATCCGCAGAACATATACACGGGACAATGAGCGTTCCGCTCCCCCATTTATCCGGCGCATGCTGGGCATTGAAGGGGTCAAAAGTGTGTTTCATACGACTGACTTTGTAGCCCTTGACCGCAAAGGGAATGCAGATTGGTCAACCATTCTGGGTCAAGTCCGGGATCGGCTAGGCGAGGAAGGCGCTGACGCCAATTGGGATTTGCCAGAGGAAACCTCTGGAGAAGCATTTGGCGAGGCACAGGTCTTTGTGCAATTTTTTCGCGGCATTCCAATGCAAATCCGAGTCAAGGCGGGGCAGCAGGAGGAACGAATTTCCTTGTCCGACCGCTTCGTGCAGGCCGTTACCCGTGTAGCGAGTGCAACGCTGATCAAGGAACGCAAGCTGAGCGATTACGGCGTCCGCTACGGTGAACTGCCGGACATTGCACGCGAGGTCGAGCAGGAATTGGAGGCAGCCTTTCCACAGGATCGGCTGGAGCAGATTATCCAACAGGCGATTGCCCACGGCGCAAACAACAGCGAATTCGTAGAGGAACGCCGCGAATGGAGCGATGCCGAGCTGGAGAAGGCCCTGCAGCACGAGGATTGGCGCACACGCTACGCTGCGCTGGATCGGCTGGAGCCGACGCCTGAGCATTTGCCGCTTATCCGGCAAGCGCTGCATGACGACAAAATGCAGCTACGGCGGCTGGGCGTCGTCTATCTGGGCGATATTCGCTCACCAGAGGCGATGGATCTGCTAGCCGAGGCGCTGCGCGATCCTTCAGCGGCAGTACGCCGCACCGCAGGCGACACGTTGTCAGACATCGGCGACCCGGTCGCTACCAGCGCAATGATCGGAGCCCTGTCGGATAGCAGCAAGTTGGTGCGCTGGCGGGCGGCACGTTTTTTATACGAGGTTGGAACCGAGGATGCACGTGATGCGCTGGAGAAGGCTGTCGATGATCCCGAATTCGAGGTTAGTCTGCAGGCTAAAATGGCGCTGGAACGTATCGAATCAGGCGAACAAGCCGCGGGCACAGTTTGGCAGCAGATGGCCAAGCGGAACTCTTAATTTAAGATTCTACGAGTGATTTTCAAAAAATTGTCGATTGTCAGAAGATGTACAGGTACGATATACTGTAGTTCGCTATACAATAAAATATCATGTCATACACCTCATCAACCCTGTTTTATGATGAGGTAGAGGTCGCGGATGTAATCAGTACACCGGAGGAGACGATAAGAGCCGTCTGAGATTCCAGTGGAAAGGTACACCCGCCGAAGTATGCGGAGCTGACTCTTTGTAAATACTCCGAATGCTGGGGCTGCTAACCGAAAGGAGCAGAACTGTCACACGCTGTCCTAACACAGACACGTGTGTTGAGCTATCTTGTTATAGAAGAAGGTATGGTGCGGAATGCATAGACAAAACCGCAGGCGTATTCCCTGCGGTTTTTTGATTTATATACTCCCCCTCCTTCTGGCTCTTGCCCTGACATGAAATACAATTTCATGAAGGAGTGTTTGAACGTGCAACACAAAGCAACACCTGACGCAACCTTGCGTAAAAGTCTCAAAGCCCGCCATATGACGATGATCGCCCTCGGCGGCTCTATCGGTACGGGCCTGTTCCTCGCCAGTGGAGGCGCGGTTGCCGAAGCTGGACCCGGCGGTGCGCTGCTGGCTTATGCAGCAGTTGGCCTCATGGTCTACTTCCTTATGACCAGCCTCGGTGAGTTGGCTACATTTATGCCTGAATCCGGCTCTTTTAACACCTATGCAGGTCGCTTCGTCGATCCGGCTTTTGGTTTCGCCATGGGCTGGAACTTCTGGTACAACTGGGCGGTGACGATTGCTGCCGAATTAGCAGCAGCGACCGTGCTCATCAAATATTGGTTCCCGGAAAGCCACTCTGCCTGGTGGAGTCTGTTATTCCTAGCCGTAATCTTCGCGTTGAACGCATTGACAGTCAAAGGCTACGGTGAGTCTGAATACTGGTTCGCCATGATTAAAATTGTGACCGTGGTCATCTTTTTGACCGTAGGTGTGCTGATGATCTTCGGCATTATGGGTGGTCCTGCGGTCGGCTTTGCCAACTTCACGGTAGGAGACGCCCCGTTCCATGGCGGATTCTTTGCTGTATTGGGCGTATTCATGGCAGCGGGCTTTTCCTTTCAGGGAACGGAGCTGATTGGGGTAGCCGCTGGAGAGAGCGAAAATCCGCGTGAAAATGTGCCGCGCGCCATCCGTCAAATCTTTTGGCGCATCCTGTTCTTTTATATTCTCGCGATTCTCGTGATTGGATTGATCATTCCATACACCAATCCAAATCTGCTGCGGGGAGATATCAGTGACATCGGGGTCAGCCCATTCACGCTCGTATTTGAAAAAGCAGGGCTTGCGATTGCTGCTTCTGTTATGAACGCCGTTATTTTGACTTCCGTATTGTCGGCAGGTAACTCGGGTATGTACGCGGCAACTCGGGTACTATACGCTTTGGCACGGGAAGGTAAAGCCCCGCGTTTCCTCGGACGTATCAATAGACGCGGCATTCCTATGAACGCGCTGCTGATCACGACCGCTGTCGGTATGCTAGCCTTTCTCGCCTCCCTGTATGGAGACGGTGTAGTCTATAACTGGCTGCTGAATGCTTCTGGAATGTGTGGGTTTATTACGTGGGTCGGGATTGCAGTCAGCCATTATCGTTTCCGCCGTGCCTTTACTGCACAGGGCCACAGTCTGAGTGAGCTTCCATACAAAGCCCGCTGGTTCCCGTTTGGGCCGTTGTTTGCCTTCGCTCTGTGTATCATTGTCATTATCGGGCAAGGGGCGGATGCCTTCACCGGACAGGAGATTGACTGGAAAACGATGATCGCTACGTATATGAGTGTGCCGCTGTTCCTTCTGCTGTGGCTCGGCTACAAATGGATCAAACGTACTAAAATCGTTCCGTTAAAAGAATGTGATTTGAGTCCAGATGCTTCTTCGGATAAATAATAGAAAACAGTAAAAAAAGCCCGTCTCCACATATCAGGGAAAACACGCTGGTAAGCCTGGTCCAAGACCGTTTATCCGCATTTTCACCTGTATATGCCCGGAGACGGGCTTTTTCTGTTTATTTGGAGGAAGGTTCCAATGAAGCTGACAAAGACATGGATAAGGCACGACGACTAAAAACACCGTATATAACAGCAATCAGCGTCAGCACTGCAGAAAACAAGTACAAATTAACGATGCCTAGATGATCTGCAATCCAGCCCATTAACAGGAGCGAAATACAAAAGGTCAAACTTGTCAGTGTGGCCTGGGCAGACAGCACCTTGGGCAAATCTTGTACGGACACACTCATTTGCATCATCGTGCGGCGGGATACGACGGACATTTCCGCAGGTAGTCCCATCAGCAACACGATAAGCAGCGTCAGTGGCGGTAATGTGTTCAGTGCATACCATGCTGTCAGCAGCCCGTAGCCTGCCATCCCCGCCAACATGGCGGGCAGCAGCCTGCGCTGCAAATGCTTGACGCAGGCGAGGACAACGATGCCGCCGCCAATCGCTCCTGCAAAATACGCTGCATTGATGTATCCCCACCATGCCTCGCTCTTGTGCAAAACCTGCTGGGCGAAAGCAAGCGTGAACGCGCCTACCCAAACCGAACCCCCTAGAAGGTCAATCATATCCATAAAAATAAGAGCTTTCAGTCTGCGACTGGCTCCGATAAGGCTCCAGCCTTCACGAAGTATTTCCTTTTTACGTTTGGGAGGTAGTGCGGGGCTCTCTGATTCCGGGCCATACAATGTATCTTCCAACTGTGAAGGGGGCAAGTCATGATGCCCTTGCCCGGGCTCAGTACCAGCTTCGGAAACCGAAACATCTCCACCTCGCACCCTTGTTCCAGGTTGCAGCAAATAATGGGCTTTGCCCTCTAGTGGATCTCGAATCAAGCTGGTGAAGATCATTGCTACCATATAGAGTCCGCCAGCCACTAGCAGTGTTTTTTCCGAGCCTAGCATGGCTACGAGCACCCCACTAAGCCCCCACCCCGCTAATTGCACCGTCTGATCGCTGACCGATACCAGACTGTTTGCCCGCATGAGTCCTTCCCCGGACGCAAGGCGGGGAATCAGCGCATTACGTGCAGGCGTGGTCCAGCCGTCCAGAAAGGACATGGCTGCCACCAACGTAAACACAATCACCCATATCGGCTCCGTACCCGCTGACCACAAGTGGCCCAGCAGAATAGCGAAGAAAACCAGTTGTCCGAACTGAGAAACGAATAAAATAAAAGGAAGCTGGAATCGGGCCAAAATGAGCGGTGCTAAAAAGCCGCTGATCATCTGTGCTCCCATTCGCAGCAACGGAACGAGCACCGAAGAGAAGATGGAGTCCGTTTCATGAAAAACCAGAGACACAAGTGCCATAATGTAAAGAATGTCGGCCGCATTAGACATGGTCTGCGTGCCAAGCAAATAGGTAAAGGAACGCTTGTGCATATAAATAAAATACTCCTTTGTTAATGTAGCTTTTTACAGCAAGATGATCAGGTCCATTTCAGGGTTACACGAAGATTGCCGGTACTTCCTAGATCCGTAATCTGATAGGAAATGGATTTCAAACCGAGTTGATATAAGGATTGTAAATCCTCCTTGAGACTTCGCTCCGTTCCCTGATAGGCAAAGGTAAGTGTCGTCCCTCCCTTATTTACAATCTTACGTACCTGTTCCTTAATGTCGGCAGATGATTTAACCAGACCCTTGCCGTCTTGCAGCGGATATTCGAGGGTATTGTACAGTTTTTGATACACAGCAGCCTTTGATCCTCCGGCAGTTACCAGTGCTGATAAGGTTTCCCGATACGATGTATTCGCTTGAGGATACGGCTTAACCCAGGAGTGATCCCGCCGCATTTCGGTATCCGTCAGCAGATAATATGAAGTGCTTACCTCGTTCGCGCGATCCGGGGTTGGATCATCCCATGTCGTATCCATGTGATACCATCGACCATCTAATAAAACCAGATTCCATGCATGCAGCTGGCCCCCTGCTCTTCCTTCCACAATCCGGTTCGTAATGCCTGCACGTTCCAGCATTTTATAGGCCAGCAGTGAATAACCCTGACAGACCGTGCTTCCCGTTTTCAGGCCATCATAGGCTGTGTACTTTTGCTGTGCTTCATCATACTTCAGGCGAACGACGATCCAATCATGAATGGCCTTTACCTTCTCATGATCCGTCATTCCCTTCGTAATAATATCCCCCAGCACCGCTTTAACTGTGCTATCCACATATGCTGTCTGTTCCTTCGTCTCCCGGTAGCTTAGACGAATCGTAACCTGAGCGGAGGTCGTTGTACCTGTATAGCTGAATGCGTAGCTTTTGATCGTATAATTCACATACGGATCGCTCTCCATGGCCTGTTGGATGGCCGTCTGTAATTGCTGCTTGAGACCGTTCACTCGCCCTTGATATGTAAAGGTCAGCGTTTCACTCCGCGTAGCCATTGCCTGTAAAAGCTTGTTCTGAAGCTGCTGCGATGATACGGATGGAGCCGGCTTAACCGACGTCGCATACACATTGCTGCCCCACTCCACAGCCTGCGGCAGCAACACAGCCAGCGCTGCACCCGCAACCAGACATTTTACAAGCCTAACCCCGATTTTTCTGTTCATACAGAGCGTTCCTGCCCTTCTTAGCATAGTTGTAAACAGCTATATCTTACCATAAAAACAGTTGCCCCAAACGCTCTAGTTTTGTCGGTTGCAGACGAGTAAGGGTGCAGTTCAAGACAGGTTGTGACATCATACTCGGCTATATAACAGATCGGATAATGAGCAGACATGTCGTTCGTAGAGAGTTTTATCACAGCAATCTAGACTTCCTCATGATATGGTACTGGCATCGGAAGTAAATGATATTGATTCTCATTCTAGATCAGAAAGGCTGAGCACCATGCCAGAATGTATCTCACTCCTTCGTACGCCACTGGGTCAGACTGTGCGTTTGCAATCTCTCGCCCCTCTTCATCCCTCATTGCGCCGCCGCTTAACAGACATGGGCATTAACGAAGGTTCCATCATACGGTTAAAAAAAATCAGTTTATTGGGCGGTCCTATTGTCATTGAATGCAACGGCCAGCTGGTCGGCCTTCGCCAAAATCAGGTGAAACAACTGGAGGTTGTTCCAACATGGACATGATCGCTCTATTCGGTAATCCCAACACAGGAAAAACCTCATTATTTAACAAGCTGACTCGTACGTATGCAGAAGTAGGAAACTGGTCCGGCGTCACAGTGGAAAAGAAAACAGGAATCCTGCGTGACAAGTCTGCCGTATTGGTGGATTTGCCGGGCGCCTACTCTTTACTCCCTCTTTCGCTGGATGAAGGTGTCGCAACTCGATATTTGCTGGAAGAACCTCCTACGGCCCTGATCAACATTGTGGATGCCTCCCAGCTCCAGCGTAATCTCTATCTGACCGTACAACTACTGGAGTATGGCCGTCCGCTTGTACTTGGCTTAAACATGACTGACGTAGCCGATGCCACGGGTCTTCGTGTAAACAAGGAATTGTTAGCCGATCAATTGAACGTTCCCATCATTCCTATGGTGGCGCGTACAGGCAGTGGAAGTAAGCAAATGCTCGCTTCTCTTCGGGAGGTAAGACGTACATCCAATGCTTTTCAATTGGACTACGGCCCTACCGTTGAAGCTGCTATTACCGATATTTGCGACTTGCTGCCAAATGCACCTGTGCCGCAACTGCGGTGGGCCGCACTGCAATGTCTGGAAGGCAATCCTGTCGTCATGGAATGGATGACGAATGAGGTACAGCGTGAACAAGTAACTGCACGCATCCACCGTTGCGAGGAAGAACTTCTCGGTGAAGGCCATGCCATCACCCCTGCTCAGCATATTCGTTCTGTACGAACAGCATGGATTGCTGATCTGTGCACCAAGGCACTCGACACCTCCAAACTCAGACCGCACAGCTTGACGGATAGGCTGGATTCACTATTAACTCACCGATATCTGGGGATTCCGATCTTTTTGCTGTTGATGTACGCTACCTTCAAGTTCACCTTCGATTGGGCGGGTACGATCCTTTCAGATATGCTGGATGGATTTTTTTCAGGGACACTCAGCACTTGGATTTCTGAGTTACTCGTTCACTTGAACGCGTCTGCTTTTACGCAAAGTCTAGTCGTAGACGGCATCGTAGCTGGAGTCGGGGGTGTGCTTGTTTTTCTGCCTCAAATTGCTATTTTATTTCTGATAATTTCAGTGATCGAAGACTCTGGTTATATGGCACGGGTCACGATACTCATGGATCGCCTGATGCAAGCCGTTGGCTTGAACGGGAAAAGCTTCATTCCCTTCATTATCGGATTTGGCTGCAATGTCCCTGCGATTATGGCGGCACGCACCATTGAACAGCCCAGAGAACGTCTCATTACCACGTTGCTGGTGCCCTTTATGTCGTGTTCAGCCCGCCTGCCGGTATATGCGTTGTTTGCGGGTGTGTTTTTCCCAACACATGCGGCAAGCATTATCATGCTGATGTATGTGTTAGGAATCATCGTTTCACTTATACTTGCCAAAATTTTTTCCAAAGTATCCATTTTGTCGGGTGAGCCCTCCCTCTTCATCGTGGAACTTCCTCCCTATCGAGTGCCGCAGGCTCTTACACTATTCCGCAGCACATGGGAGAAGGTCAAAGGCTTCGTCCGTAAAGCCGGAACCATTATTCTTGCAGGTTCCGTTGGCATCTGGCTCTTGTCCAATTTCGGTCCGCAGGGCTTCGGGGCAGAAATGAATGACAGCCTGCTTGCCACCGTTGGGGGTTGGTTCGCTCCATTACTGGCCCCTCTCGGTTTTGGCACCTGGCAAGCAGGAGCTTCCCTGCTCACAGGCTTTATGGCCAAGGAAGTTGTCGTATCAACGATGAATATTATTTACCACGTTCCTGATATGCAGGGACTTGAACTACAAGTCAGACAGGCCTTTACACCGCTTGCCTCTTTTAGCTTTATGGTGTTCATTCTGCTGTATGTTCCGTGTCTGGCTACGGTAGCGGTCATTCGTAAAGAAACCCTTTCGTGGCGTTGGACTGCATTTTCTGTGATCTATCCTTTGACCGTCGCATATATCATCGCCGTTTTGATCTATCAATGTGGCAGATTATTAGGTTGGGGTTAAGTCAGGCCCTACAGTAAATAAAAGGAAGTGGATTCCATGATCAATATCATCATTTTATTGGTGATCCTCGGTTATAGCGCGTGGGTGTTGGTACGATTTTTACGAAAAAGCCGTCAAGGCGCCTGTGCGGGGTGTTCGTCGAGCAAGTCATGTCCTGGCTGTGCCGTGAGTTCTATGAATGAAGATCATGCGAAAATCAAGAAAAGTATTTAATTCAAAAACTCATCATTACATGAAAAAAGCGGCTCCGGGGGTTTCTTACACCCGGAGCCGCTTCTTATTTACGCTTAAAGCTCACCGTATTCACCGATATACTGCCAAATGCTCACTTAGCTCTCGCGTGTGCAAGTAAACTTCACGGTACAGCTCGTATAGGCCTTCATACTGTGCCACACGTTCTGGGTTCGGGGAATATCTCGCTGCTTCACGCAGAAAAGCTTCAGCGCACGCTTGCAGAGATTCAAACCAGCCGCTACCATAAGCAGCCAGCATGGCCGCTCCCAAGGCAGGTCCCTGTTCGCTTTCCAGCTTAATGATATCCGCGTTAAAAATATCTGCCTGCATTTGCAGCCATGCCTCATTACGCGCACCGCCGCCGATGGAAATCACTTCATTCACCGTTTTGCCCGTTCCTCTCAGAATATCAATGGATTCCTTGAGCGAAAACGTAATTCCCTCCAGTACTGCCCGTGTAAAATGCGCAAGCTTATGCCCCGCATCCATCCCGATAAAGCTACCTCGAATGGTTGCATCTGGATGAGGTGTACGCTCGCCGACGATATAAGGCGTGAACAGCAGCCCTCGGCTGCCTGGTTCAATAGAGTTCACATCTGCCAACAGTGCATCAAAAGAATGCTCTGGTGCAAAGGTATCCTTGAACCAAGTCAAGCTGTATCCGGCCGCGAGCGTAACCCCCATAATATAATAAGCATCCTGCTCACTATGATTAAAAAAATGCGCCCGCCCCTGCACATCAATATCCTTGCGTTCCTCATAAGAAAGTACAACCCCTGAGGTGCCGATGCTGCACAGGGTGCGGCCTTCGCTCAAAATGCCGGCGCCAATCGCGCCACATGCGTTGTCCGCACCACCTGCAAAGACCTTCGTTTCAGGCGAAAGCCCGCTCTGCTCCGCAATCTCCGGCAACAGTGTACCCGTCTGATCAAAGGATTCCACCAGCGGCGGGAACAGTGACAACGGTAGGTCAAACGCGGCAGCGATCTCTTCGCTCCACTGCTTGTTCGCAATATCCAGCAGCAGCGTGCCCGCCGCATCCGAATACTCCGTCGCCAGCTCTCCTGTCAGACAGTAGCGCACATAATCCTTGGGCAGCATAAAATGTGCCGCACGGGCCAGCACGTCTGGCTCATGCTCCTGCACCCACAGCAGCTTGGGTAGCGTGAAGCCTTCCAGCGCGCGATTACGTGCGATGTTCAGCAGCTCCGATCCGAGCTTTTCTTCAATACGACGGCATTGTGCTGTTGTACGCGTGTCATTCCACAGAATAGCCGGACGAAGCACTTGGCCTTCCTTGTCAGTCAGCACAAGCCCATGCATCTGTCCCGAAAAGCTAATACCGTCTACGGCATCTGTGCCGCCGATTCCGGCCTTCTCCACAAGCTGTTTCAGTGATGCTAACGTGCCACTGACCCAGTCCTCAGGGTGCTGTTCGCTATACCCTGCCTTCGGCTGATGGAGCGGATAAGACTGGGAGGTTTCATAAGCTACCTGCCCCTTACGGTTGACCAGCACCGTTTTGACCGCGCTGGTACCCAAATCTACGCCGATGACATAGCGTTCCTGCTCCTGATTCAGCTTCTCCTGCATTGGAGTTCCTCCTTCCCTGTTATCGTACAGCCCTTATAAGTTCTGATATTAGTCAGCCAAAATGTATTGATTTAATGTTGCTTTCAGATATTCCTGACGACCGGATACGTTTTTACGTGGTGCTTCGTTCGCCAAAGCATATTCAGCCAGAGAAGCAAGCGTTGCTTTTCCGGATACGATGTCTGCTCCAATACCTTCTTTAAAGCTGCTGTAGCGCTTCTCAATAAAGTCTTCAAACACACGATCCTCGATCAGTTTAGCGGCTACCTTCAGTCCCTTCGCATACGTATCCATACCTGCGATGTGCGCAAGGAACAAGTCTTCCGGCTCAAATGATGCTCTGCGCACCTTGGCATCAAAGTTGATACCGCCACGGCCCAAGCCTTCATTTTGCAGCACTTCATACATGGTTAGTGTGGCATCATACAGATCAACCGGGAATTCGTCCGTATCCCAGCCCAGCAGCAAATCTCCCTGATTTGCATCCAGTGATCCCAGCATGCCGTTAATCCGTGCTACACGTACTTCATGATCAAAAGTATGACCCGCCAAAGTTGCATGATTAGCTTCCAGATTAAGCTTGAAATGCTGATCCAGATCATATTTTTGCAGGAAGGCAATCGTCGTCGCGGCATCAAAATCATACTGATGCTTCGTTGGCTCCTTCGGTTTTGGCTCAATCAGGAACTGAGCGTCAAAGCCAATTTCACGCGCATAGTCCACGGCCATATGGAACATACGTCCCAAATTGTCCTGCTCCAGCTTCAAATCCGTGTTCAGCAGTGTTTCATAGCCTTCACGGCCTCCCCAGAAAACATAGTTATCTGCGCCCAGACGTTTGCCAACTTCCAATCCTTTTTTAATCTGAGCAGCTGCGTGGGCGTATACATCTGCATTGCAAGTCGAGGCAGCTCCATGCAAATACCGTGGATGGCTAAACATGTTCGCCGTGTTCCACAGCAGTTTTTTCCCCGTAGCTTTCATATGTTCCTCAATCAGGTCCACGATGGTATCCAGATTGCTGTAAAATTCCTTCAATGACGCACCTTCTGGTGCAATATCCACATCGTGGAAAGCAAAATAAGGTAAATTCAGCTTATCCAGTAGCTCAAAGGCAGCCTCCACACGGGCCTTCGCCAAATCCAACCCGGTAAACTTGGACCATGGACGTTCCGCTGTTTCTACACCAAAAGGATCGGAGCCGCCTGCAACCAGTGTATGCCAATAGGCCATGCTAAAACGCAAATGCTCCTCCATCGTTTTTCCCGCTACAATTTCCTGTGGATTATAAAATTTGAACGCAAAAGGATTGTCGGATTGCTTGCCCTCAAAGTTAATTTTAGATACCTGTTCGAAATAAGCCATTATAAGTTCCTCCTTTATAGTAAACGTTTACAAAAACGATTCTAGCACAGCCAAAAGACTTTGTCTATTGCTTAAACTAAGTTTGTTTTTATGATATAATATCAGGAATTACACCAACAGGAAGTGAATTAACCATGAATGTCACTGGCGATCAGGCGCTTGTCAAAAAGCTAAATAAATCTATTGTGCTGGAGCGTATTCGCCTTCATGCTCCGCTATCCCGGGCACAGTTATCCAGTCAAACTGGATTAAACAAGGCTACCGTTTCCAATCTGGTGGCAGAGCTCATCACCGATGGACTTGTATATGAGACGGGATTAGGGGAATCCAGCGGCGGGCGTAAGCCTTTAATGCTGCTGTTCAACAGCCGTGCAGGCTTTGTACTCGGTATTGAGGTGAGCGTACAGTACATCAAGGGCGCTCTGACTGATCTGGCAGGTACCATTGAAACTGAGCTTACCCTTTCCCTTACTCAGCATGATCCCGCCTTTGTTATGGAACAGATTCGAAAGCTCGTTCAGGAGCTCATGCAGGCCACTCCTCCCTCCCCTCACGGTATTGTCGGCATTGGGCTGGGGGTGCCGGGTATGGTGGATGAAACCGGAACCGTTTTGTTCGCACCCAATCTGGGCTGGGAAGAGGTTCCGCTGCGGCAGCAACTTGAGACCGAGCTAGGTCTGCCCGTCGTAGTGGATAACGAAGCTAACGTCGGCGCACAGGGCGAGTTGTACTATGGGATGGACGGCGATCACCGACAGCAGGTGCGGAATCTGGTCTACATCAGTGCAGGGTCCGGGATCGGGGCCGGGATTATCATTGATGGCAAACCGTATCAAGGAGCTTGGGGGTACGCCGGAGAGACGGGTCATATGACCATTGATTGGAACGGACGACTCTGCTCCTGCGGTAGTCGCGGCTGCTGGGAACTCTATGCTTCAGAGAAGGCGTATGTAGCATCCACATTGAAACTACCTGCACAGAATACAGCGGAATTACTGCCATTTGCTCAGCAAGGTGAAGCAAGTACATTAAGCGTCCTTGATGATATTGGGCGATATTTGGGTGTGGGTATTACCAACATTGTGAACAGCCTCAACCCCGGAATGCTTATCATCGGCGGTCCACTGGCGGAAGCCAGACCTTGGTTGGAGCAAAGCATGCGTGATGTGATTGACGAACGTGCCCTGCCCTATCACCGTCGGCAACTACAGATTCGTTTCTCCACGCTTGGCAGCCGTTCGACGATGCTAGGTGCCGCCTATGCAGCAACAGCTCCTTTTCTGGGGCGAGTACGCGTGTCTTTATAAGAAAAAAAGCGTACGGGAACACTCAGGTTCCTGTACGCCCACTTTTCTCGGAATTTTGCAAAATCCTATAAAAAAGATTAGGGACTATAAAAAGGCCTCCATCGCAGTATGTAACTGCGATGGAGGCCTTATCTATGCCCTATGACGATCCACAGGACCGACAGATGCTGTTAGGTTGGATTAAGCGTTCAATACTTTTTCAAACTTGGTTTTGTTCATACCGGAAATACGTTCTTCTCCGATCAAAGTCAATGGAACGGCACGAATGCCCATATCCCAAACCTCTTGTGCAAAAGCTTCATTGGTTTCAATGTTGCGTTCTTCGTACTCTACGCCTTTTTCACTCAAATAGCTTTTTACTTGACGGCAATGCGGGCAGTTTGTAGATGTGTATACTATTGCTTTTTCCATGAATATCACCTCATCATTTATTTTGTTACAACATATTTATTCATATTTCCAAGGATCATTACAGGGCCAGTGCGCTGTGCTCCAGGCTTTCGATGTACTTCTCGCTGTCCATAGCAGCCATGCAGCCACTACCTGCTGCGGTAATCGCTTGTCTGTAGCGAGTATCCTGTACGTCACCACAAGCGAATACGCCAGGCACGTTTGTTTCGGAAGTACCCGGATTTACGACGATATAACCGTTCGCATCCGTTGTAATTTGTCCCTCAAGGAAGCCCGTATTTGGATGATGACCAATCGCCACGAACACGCCGCTAACTGTAATGATTTCCTCTTCACCTGTTGCATTATTCAGTACTTTCAAGCCAGTGACTCCGTTCTCGTCCGCAATCACTTCTACAGGAGTACGATTAAGCGCCCATTCAATTTTGTTGTTCGCACGAGCACGATCCTGCATAATTTTGGAGGCGCGCATTTCTTCACGACGATGCACCAACGTTACTTTGGAAGCAAAACGAGTCAGGAAATTGGCTTCTTCCAAGGCAGAGTCTCCACCGCCGATGACAACAATTTCTTTGCCACGGAAAA
The DNA here is from genome assembly GCF_038592955.1 of Paenibacillus sp. FSL H8-0168. Classification (NCBI taxonomy): domain Bacteria; kingdom Bacillati; phylum Bacillota; class Bacilli; order Caryophanales; family Paenibacillaceae; genus Paenibacillus; species Paenibacillus sp. FSL H8-0168. Next base: position 4,826,273 of record NZ_CP151948.1, read on the forward strand.
AGAAGCCGTCGCATGTTGCGCAAGTGCTTACGCCACGTCCGATATTATCCTGTTCACCGGGAATACCCAGATATTTGGCAGTCGCCCCTGTGGAAATAATCAGTGTATCAGTAACCAGTTCACCCAAACCTTCTACATCCAATGTAAATGGACGAGCCGTTGTGTCTACCTTGTTTACCCAGCCGGTGCGGAATTCAGCGCCAAAACGCTCCGCTTGCTTACGCATATTATCCATCAAATCGGGTCCCATGATTCCTTCAGGAAAACCCGGGAAATTTTCGACTTCCGTAGTCGTAGTTAACTGTCCGCCTGGCTGTGGTCCTTCGATCACCAGTGGGCTCATGTTAGCGCGTGCCAGATAAATTGCAGCGGTCAAACCGGCAGGGCCGGTACCTATAATAATGGACTTGTACATATCTTGGTTCCTCCTAAAATATCATAAGTATTATATAACGAGTTTTCAGCACCGGGTGCTGGGCAACTGCATATACTCTAAAAGTAATTCCACCAGAAGCTTATCCCAAAATGTGGACACCCGGATATTGCAAAAACGAATCACTTGTTTTGTAGCTTCTTATGACTTAGACTGATTCTAAATCCTAATTTCATTATGCGGAAATAGCTGTAAACAGTCAAATGAAGTTTTCATGAAGCGAAGCTTAAAGATAAATCAGGTATGGAGGGATTATCCCGATTATGAATGACGTTTTTGTAGGTAGCTTTATTTCTGCCCTGTCCACTGGACTCGGCGCCGTGCCCATACTGTTTATGCGCAATATCACGCATCGGCTTCGCGATGTTCTGTTGGCTTATGCCGCAGGAATTATGACCTCTGCATCCGTGTATAACCTCATTCCCGAAGCAATCCAGCATTCCAATTGGTTCGTGCTGACTGCGGGAATCCTGCTCGGCTGTCTCGTATTACTGGTGATGGAAATGTACATTCCCCATGCGGATTTGGAGGACCCAGACTCCAAGACCTTTCAACTGGAGTCCAAATCTTTTCTCATTATCGCAGCTATTACATTGCACAATTTGCCAGAAGGACTCTCTGTTGGGGTCAGCTATGCGAGTGAGACTCACAATCTCGGCAATCTGATCGCCTTCTCTATCGGCCTGCAAAATGCCCCGGAAGGCTTTATCGTAGCACTATTCCTTGTGAATCAAAACATCAGCCGTTTCAAGGCATTGGGCATTGCCACCCTCACTGGAGCCGTGGAAATCATAACGAGTCTGATCGGCTTTTATTTGAGCAGCTGGGTGAACGGACTGGTACCTTACGGGCTTGCTTTTGCCGCCGGAGCCATGATGTTTATCGTCTACAAGGAACTGATTCCCGAGAGTCACGGGGATGGCAACCAGCGGATCGCCACATTCTCTTTTATTCTCGGCTTAATTACGATGATTGGGCTAACCGAATGGCTATAGCCGAGCAACACAAAAAGGCTGCCTTCTGCCTGTAATCCAGACAGATAAGTAGCCTTTTTAGCATGTTCACATGGAGATACCTCATTTTTTTTGGTTCATGGAGCGCAGTGCTTCACGGTACTGCTCGTCCTCACTTTTGTGAGTCTCCTTCTCTCCATTGGATATTTGGGAACGTCTATCCTTTTCTTCGTCCTTTTTGGCAAAACCACGTAAAGCCGCACGATAATCCTGATCTCCGTAAGCATCTTTGATATTCTCGCGATCCTTTTCCACCTTCTTATCCGTCTGGATATCAGGCATATTGCGATGCTCCTCGGCATGGTGTTCTTCGACGTCGAGATTTTTATGCTGCATCTCTCGCGTTTGATCTGTCAATTCACGCACCTCGGGTTCTACCTGCACAGGATAAGGACGTTTGCTTCTTTGCCGTGTATCCTCTTCGGTGGGCCGAGTCTTGGGAGAGGACTTGCGCGTCATCTTCGTATTAAATACCAGCAAAAAAATAAAGGCAACCGCAGCTACTACGATAAAAGCAATGGTCATCGGCGGCCTCCTATTCTCTTTCAGCGCTACGGTACCGTCCCGCTATCTCAGCGACCCGTTTGCCCAAAGAGCGACCTAGTGCAAGATCATCACCCGTTGGAAGATTAGGCGGTCCATTGGGGTCTGTCTCCACCGGACATGTTATCCCTACGCCGTAATAGGAGCCGTATAACGCATTTTCCGTAATATTAGCGGGCAGTCCTACAATAATCATGCCTTGATGAAGCATCGGAGTAATCAAATTTAGAAGCGTGGATTCCAATCCACCATGAACGGTAGCGGTTGTGCAAAACACAGCGCCGATTTTATCCACCAGCTTGCCCTGTGCCCACAGATACCCCAGCTTATCAATCCAGCTTTTCAGACCGCTGCTGATCGTACCAAAATGGCCTGGGCAGCCCCATATAATCGCGTCCACACTTACTAGCTCATTCACATCAGCCTCATTCACATGCTTTAACAACACTTCCGTGTGCTCAAGGTGTGCTCCTTCTGCGATCGATTGAGCGAGACGTTCGGTATGCCCATTTTCACTGTCATATACAATCATGATTCTGGTCGTCATTATGCGCATCATCCTTTGTCAACAAAATCATCCTTTTCGCATGCGCTCTTAACCTTGCCCAAAACCCATCTGAATATTATGAATCATTTGACGCATACTTTGAAAATCCAAGAACTAGGGAGGCATGTAAACATGAATTCACGCGCCATATTAGTCAACCTGCTAGTTATTATCATTATTCTGGCAGGTGGTGGAGCCGCCGCCTATTACTACAATCAATCCGCCAACTACATAAAAACCGATAATGCCCAAGTGAGCGGACAAGCAGTTACCGTTGCCTCTCCAGGCGCGGGCAAGCTCACAGGCTGGAATGCTGAAGTTGGCAAAACCTACACTGCTGGAAGCACACTTGGTAGTGTTGAGGGAGGCGGAAGCCGAATTAGCGTTACGATTCCAACCGATGGTACTATCGTGCAGCAATCTGCGGTCAACAACTCGATTGTTGGGGCGGGCACACCTTTAGCGAAGGCTTTTGATCTAAACAATTTATGGATTACTGCCAATATAGATGAAACGGCTGTACAGGATCTTCAAGTAGGACAGACCGTTGATGTATATATTGATGCTTACCCGGATACGTCCCTGAGCGGTAAACTCGAAAAGATCGGCCTGGCAACCGCATCGACTTTTTCACTACTGCCCACTTCCAATACCACTGCCAACTATACCAAGGTGACGCAGGTCGTACCTGTCAATATTTCCATTCAAGGTTACAAGGGGCTGGGTATTATCCCGGGAATGAGTGCGACCATCAGAGTTCACAAGTAGGAGGCTGTCATGGATCAAAAAATGTCCGTCGGACGTATTCTGTCCGTGCTGCTGCTAGGCGCCTTCATTTCGATTTTGAATCAAACGCTGCTTAACGTGGCCATTCCACACTTGATGAATGATTTCAATGTGTCTGCCACGACCGTTCAATGGCTATCCACCGGATATATGCTAACCAACGGGATTTTGATTCCTATCACCGCTTTTCTGATTGAGTCATTCGGAACACGTGCGCTATTCATCTCCGCGATGGGGTTATTTACTGCGGGATCTGTCGTCTGCGCTGCCAGTACCGGCTTTGCGCCTATGCTGGTTGGACGCGTTATTCAGGCCAGCGGAGCAGGCATTATCATGCCTGTAGTCATGAACGTGTTCCTGACTGTGTTTCCTCCGGAAAAACGGGGCGCCGCCATGGGTACCATGGGGATCGCCATGATGTTTGCCCCGGCGATTGGACCAACTTTATCCGGCTGGATTGTGGAGCATTACAGCTGGCGACTGCTATTTTTACTCGTTATTCCGCTGGCAATCATTGATATTCTGTTTGCCATACGCTGGCTCAAAAATGTATCCAAGCTAACAAAACCGAACTTTGACCTGTTGGGAACCATCTTTTCCACACTGGGCTTTGGCTTCCTGCTGTATGGCTTTAGTTCAGCTGGAGACAAGGGCTGGGATAGCAATACGGTAATACTTACACTCGCTGCCGGGGTTGTGTTTATTGTATTGTTTATCGTGCGCGAGCTGAATATGGTACAGCCGATGCTGGAGTTCCGTGTGTTTAAATATGATATTTTTACTGTATCGACCTTAGTTGGGGCTACCGTCAACATGACGATGTTTGGCGGGATGCTGCTGCTACCGATCTATTTGCAAAATATACGCGGCTTTACACCGCTGCAATCCGGTCTGCTGCTGTTGCCGGGTGCACTGCTGATGGGTGTGATGTCACCGATATCAGGGGCAGTATTTGACCGTATAGGCGCAAGGCCGTTGGCGATCATTGGACTGATTATTACGGCAGTCACGACATGGGAATTCAGTCTGCTGACCGATGCCACCACCTACGGACATATTATGATCATCTATACGATTCGCAGCTTCGGAATGTCATTGCTGATGATGTCCGTCCAGACAGAAGGGTTAAACCAGCTGCCTCCCCATCTCGGCAGCCATGGTACAGCCATGTCCAATACAGTACGGCAAATTGCCGGGTCTATCGGTACCGCTTGGCTCATAACTGTAATGAGTAGCCGGACCACGATTCATGTAGCGGATTATGCGAATGTCGCTACCACCGCCAATGTTCCTTTAACCGAAGGGGTAGCACAGTTGGGACAAACCCTCGCGCAAACAGCGAGCATTTCAACAGAAAGTGGTTCATCGTTGGCGCTACAACAGGTGTACCGAAGTGCCGTTACAGAATCAACGATCCATGGCATTAATGATGCCTTCATCATTGCTACAGGGATTGCACTAGCGGGGCTATTGTTTTCCTTGTTCTTGCGACGGTCTACGCCGCGCCGAAGATAGACGTACAGCGTTGGCGAACAAGAGGTATAAGATGAACTTGCCTTTCAGACAGGCTGGTACTGTAAAAGAAGGAGCATTCACCCCTTGGATTTTAAGAGGTATGAATGCTCCTTTCTGTTTGTCATCTTGTGATTATTAGTCCTATGACCGCAATAAGCGCAGGCCATTCAAAATGACAAGTAATGTGCTGCCTTCATGTCCAATCACCCCAAATGGCAGGGCTATATCTTGCACAAAGTTGCTGATCACAAGCAGCAAAATGACACTTACCGCGAAGATCATATTTTGTTTGACCACCCGCTGCGCCTTGCGCGCCAGTGCTATCGTCGGAGCGATCTCCTCGATTCCATCGTTCATCAATACCACGTCAGCGACCTCTAGCGCTGCTCCGCTGCCATGCATCCCCATGCCTAGTCCTACGGTTGCCGCAGTCAACGCTGGAGCGTCATTCACACCGTCGCCGACCATGACGACATGCCCGTACTGCTCCCGCAGCATGCGAATATGGCTGACTTTGTCCTCCGGCATTAAGCCAGCATATACGGCGTCGACTCCGGCCTGCTCCGCGATCACAGCAGCCGTTTCTGGGCGGTCTCCGGTCAGCATGACGACCCGGATCCCCTGCGCTTGCAGGCGTTTCACGGACTCTTGGGCCTGCGGACGCAGCTCGTCGCGTAGTGCCAGCATCCCGGCAATCTGATCATCCGCGAGGATAATGGATACGGTTTTGCCCTCAGCTTCCAGCCGGGCCCGACTCTCCATCCAATCTGGCTCTGCCAGAGAACCAGGTCCATCCAGTACATTTGTACGACCGATTTTCCACTTCACCCCGCCTATGATGCCTTCCATTCCCCATCCGGTGAGTGCCTGCACTTGCTCGGTTGGGAGAAGATCTCTCTGTCCCAATTCAGCTTCCGCTTTGGTTACAATCGCTCGCGCCAGCGGATGCAAAGAATAACTTTCAATTGTAGCAACAATGTGCAATAGCTCATCGGCATCGTATTCTGCGGCGGTAATCCAATCCGTGACGACAGGTGACCCCATCGTTAACGTGCCTGTTTTGTCAAAAGCAACAACAGAAGTCAATGCCATATTCTCCACATGTGCACCACCTTTGAACAGGATGCCTCGTCGGGCACGGTTGGAAATGGCCGATAGCATCACTGGCATAATGGATGACACGAGCGCACAGGGTGAGGCCACGACGAGGAACACCATAGCCTTGTAGAACGCTGCTGCCCACGTCCAGCCTAATGCTATGGGTGCACCGGCAATGACGATCAGCGTGACAGCAACAACAATTCGGGCGTACACCGATTCGAACGTTTTAATAAACCGCTGGGAATCGGGAACTTCGGTCTGGGCCTCTTCCACCATACGAATGATTTTTGAAAATAAAGTGTCCTCTGAGGACTGACTAACCTCTACATATAGCACGCCTTCTCCATTGATGGTGCCGGCATATACTTCGTCACCTTCCACCTTATTTACCGGAACAGACTCACCGGTAATAGATGCCTGATTCACTGCCGAAACGCCCTTGGAGATTCGGCCGTCCGCCGGAATCAGTTCGCCCGGCTTCACCAGCAGCAGGTCGCCTGGCAACAGTTGCTCAATGCCGACTGTTTCCGTCCCCTCGCGAGACAAGCGCAAAGCCGTTTCCGGCTTCAATGCCATGAGCTCAGAAATATCCTTACTACTACGCTCGGTGGTATAGCTCTCCAGCGCACCGCTGAGTGCAAAAATAAAGATCAGCATGGCTCCTTCATTCCAATAGCCAATGGCCGCAGCTCCTAGGGAGGCAGCGATCATGAGCAGATTAACATCCAGATCATGTTCTCGGATCAGTGTTTCGACCCCTTCTCTGGCTTTGGACCAGCCCCCAAGGGCATAGGACACTACATACAGAATGACCGATAGCCATTGCCACCAATGTGAGACTCCCCATGCCATCAGCATCAGCAATCCACTACCTAGAGCAGCTTGCATCTCCTTATTTTTCAGCATGCTTTTAAGCTGAAATTGCGGCTTGCGATTCGGACCGGGTCGTCCGCTGCCACTGTTTTTTGAAAGGGTTCGGTTAGAGGGAGACAATGTATCTTGTAATCGTTGAGCAGCTTGCATCATGTCACGTTCCTTTCCATATTTTGTTCCTTGTACTAGCATTTCATTGAGAATGATATCCATTGTTAAGTGCCCTAAAATAGCACATGCTGCTTCGGGAAGTCCGAAGCAGCATGTTTGACAATGAGAATGATAATCATTTTTGCATCTATACAATTATTTTGGATTAGCGAAACTTTTGTTTTATTATATATCTTTTCTTTTCCACTTGTAAACCAGCAATGGCCTAAATAAAAAAAGATACCCGCGCAAACACCGCAGGTATCCTCCATATTTAAAGCATCCTATTCCAAGAATTCCGGTTATCTTCAGGCTAAAGGAAACTTCCACGCATGATTGTGTGCAGTTCCTGAAGTGTGCTGACGATCTCCGGGCTGTTGCAATCCCAAACGCGCAGCCGCAAGGCGTGCAGTGGGAACCGCTGTGTCCGGGCAAATGACCCCCGTCAACTCATTCTCCAAGATCGAAATTCTATCCAGAGAATGGTTAATTTCATCTATTGCTACCCATAAAGGAAGCTCAGGCTTTACACGTCGAACAGCTTCCATTATGCATTTTATCGTATCACTATTATTCTCATGACCATCGACACCGGATGGAATCAACTGATCCTCAGCCCTAATGCCATCGGATGAAGTTGGTATGACTTCTAAGATGACCGTATCGGCAAAACGTGCCAGATCTGCAGCTTGAGCTACCTGCTTGATCTGTCGTACGCTCACTTCGGACATGTTATTGGAATTGGCTGACTCCCCCGACCGTGCGGCTTGCCTGTTCCCTGTTTGGCTTACGTTAGGCACCAAAGACGGGTCAACTGTCAAAAGCACACCTACCCGATATGGAATGCACCGAAGACGCCCGCATAAAGTCTGCTCTGCAACGCCGTCAATCCAGTCTCGCGTTGCCCGGAATTCGTCCACGTCAGCCGGATTGCGCACTATAATCTCCAGCTTGGGTTCTCCCCCCTGCCGCACGCTCCGCAACGCCGCACGCAGTAATGCCTCCAGCTGCATATCTTGCAAGCTTCCAATACCCACTGCATTGTTCTGCTCAATTAGGGCTATAGTGAGTGGTGATCCGTTCAAAGACTCGAATAAGCTTTCATATTGTGTTTCCAGCAAACTGATAATTCGACGGGACAAATGCTCACACAATCCAGGCAGGCCAGATGCCTGGTTAAAGGTTTTGTACGTGTCAGATGCACGTGAACCGGGAATAAGGATGGGATCGGGCTCCCCGTCAGGGGCATGAATCGTCTGTCCAGACTCTGCTACGTCCAGATAGGCATAGCATAGTTTCCCTACACGGCCAGATGCCAGTGACAAGGGACCATGCAGAAGACTATAACCGTCATAACTGCCTATTTCTGATGCTGTCTCTGTGCTTATACGACTCAAACTTGCAGGAGCATCGGCATAAATCCGTATGGAGGTGCGCCTGTATTCATCGCTCCATTTTAGGAGTGTGCCCATTGCTTGCCCAATATCGTTGCCGTTATTCAGCATCGTTTCCTCAAGTAATTCCGGATTCGCAGCCATCAAAGCCTCTGCTCGACTGATTACGCCCTGCTCAGCTAAACCAACCAGCCAGCCCAATTGATCTTCCTCCTGCGTAGCAGATACTTCATGGCTGCCTGCCTTTAGCGTCTCCATAGCCAACCTCTGTGCAGCAGCCTCCATACCCGGCTCTGGAACTTTGAGATCCCGGCTATTTTTGCCACCCAACAGCTCTGCGAATACATGCATCAGTTTAGCCTCCATGCTATTAATCCATCCTTTCTTCCGTCAGCAAGTTGGCACACACGAATTCGAGTACCCCTCCAAATAAAGAAAACGCTTACCCATAATGGAGCAACCGAATTTTACATGGGCCTTACTTGTAAAGCCCCTACCTTAACGTATTAGGCACGCCACACATTTATACATTTCGGCACAACTACCCTACATCCCAAAATAAATCTCTATCCTGATGGTACAAGACCACTCGAAAAAGGAACCTATAAAATAAACACCCCCGGTCTTCACAGGATGCCTATACATCCAATGCTAACCCAGGGGTGTTTATTTTTATTCGTAAGAACGAACCTTCAATACACGCATCACATTCAATACGGCTAGCAATGTTACACCTACATCGGAAAATACAGCCTCCCACATAGTAGCAATACCGAATGCTCCCAGCGTAAGAAACACAGCTTTGACGCCTAGCGCAAATATAATGTTTTGCCATACGATACGACGTGTGCGCTTAGCGATATGGATCGCCGTAACTAGCCTTGAAGGCTCGTCGTTCATGATTACGATATCTGCCGCCTCAATCGCAGCATCCGATCCCAAACCGCCCATCGCTACACCGACATCTGCCAGTGCCAGTACGGGTGTATCATTAATCCCATCGCCTACGAACAAAATTTTGTCGCTCGTTTTTTTACTTGCAGACAACTGCTCGATAGCTTCAGCTTTGTGCTGAGGTAACAGCTCTGCCCGTACTTCATCCAAACCCAGCTGTCGTCCTACAGCCTCGGCAACTGTCCGATTGTCACCCGTCAGCATGATGGTTTTCACCACACCCAACTTTTTCAGTGAAGCAACCGTTTGGGCTGCGTCTTCCTTAACCTCATCTGAAATCAGAATGCACCCAGCATACGTTCCGTCTACAGCCACATGTACGACCGTTCCTTCATCCAGCGTCCCTGCTTGCTGCGCCGCGTTAAAAGCCACATGCTCCCGCTCCATGAGCTTGGCGTTCCCGGCCGATACCAGACGACCATCTATTTGTGCCTGAATCCCGTGACCCGATATTTCACTATATTGCTGAACTCGGTCTGCTCTGAGTTCTTTACCGTAGGATTCACGCAAAGACGCAGCAATAGGGTGTGTGGAATGCAGCTCCGCCAAAGCGGCGGTTTCGAGCAAGCTTTCGTTTGTAAAATCTCCGGCAGGATAAATCCCTGTTACACGGAAAACACCTTTGGTGAGTGTACCTGTTTTATCAAAAACAGCGTATTTCACATGATTCAGAGCTTCAAGATAGTTCCCGCCCTTGATCAGAATACCTGAACGGGAGGCTGCCCCAATTCCCCCAAAAAAGCCCAGTGGAATGGATACTACCAGCGCACAAGGACAAGAAATAACGAGGAAAACAAGCGCACGGTATACCCAATCTGCAAATTGTGCACCTGGCACAACAAGCGGTGGAACAACCGCCAACAACAGCGCTACAATAACCACTACTGGAGTATAGTATCTGGAAAATTTCGTGATAAACTTTTCAGTCGGCGCTTTTTTGGCACTCGCATTTTGCACTAATTCCAAAATTTTAGAGACCGCGGATTCACTAAATTCTTTGCTAACCTCTACCGTTAGAAGTCCGTTCGTATTGATAAATCCACTCAACACGTTGCTTCCTGGCTCTACGGTACGAGGCACCGATTCACCAGTCAACGCAGAAGTATCCACATGCGATTTACCATCTACAACCTTACCGTCCAGCGGGATCTTCTCGCCCGGCTTAATCACAATCAAATCCCCAATGCGAACGTCTTCTGGGGACACCCTCCGTACGGACTCAGCCGTCTTCAGGTTGGCATAGTCCGGTCTAATATCCATCAGATCACTGATGGACTTACGTGAACGGTTAACTGCGATGCCTTGAAACAGCTCTCCGATTTGATAAAAGAACATGACAGCTACGCCTTCCGGGTATTCCCCAATGGCAAATGCACCAACAGTAGCCAGCGTCATCAGGAAGTATTCGTCAAAGGCCATTCCACGCACTAAACTGCGTGCAGCCTGCAAGACAACATCACCGCCAACGATGATATATGCCAGTAAAAATAGGGCCAGCTTGCCTACACCTTCGACAGGTAACCACCAGGCAACAGCCGCAACGACCGCACCAATAGCCAAACGCGCAATCATGCGGCGCATACCGTCCGTACCGTGATCATGCGTATGCCCAGCGTGGCCATCATCTCCATGCGAATGTGAATGAGCGTGGTTGGCTTCACCATGTTCGTGCTCTGCATGGTGGTTGTGATGCTCGTGTCCATGATCGCCGTGGTTGTGTCCATCGTGCGTATGGGCTTGCTTGCCATGTGCTCCATGATGATGATCAGCGTGGCTGTGAGCCGCATGTTGCTCGACCTCGTGTGTATGCCCTTCACCTTCACTATTATGTTTATGACCGCATGCACAATCATCTGTGCAGTCTGACTGTACTGCACCAGCATTGCTTCGACTGTCTTCATGCAGGCGGCCACGAGCATTTTTTACAACCATTCGAACATGCGGCTCGAGTCTTTGAACCTTCCGTTCAGTCTGGCGAAAAACCTCTTCTTTTTGATCCGAACTTGTGGTCATCGTCAACGTTTTCGTAACAAAATTGACCGAGCAATCCAGGACCCCTTCTATTTTACTGACTCCATTTTCAATCTTTAGAGCACAGTTGGCGCAATCCAAACCTTCCAAAATCCATTCATGCCGTTCCGTTCTTTTTAGAGCATCCATAATCATTGGCCTCCAATTAACTATATATGAGCAACTGTTCATATATTATTTGTTAAGGCCATTATATTCAGGATCAGGGTCAAAAGTCAATGACTATAGCCCTTTTTTAACAAAAAAATCGACTTCAACGGACAAACGCCAAAAGAGCGCCAATCGCTTGGCGCCCTCTGTTGTTTTATCCCAAAAATTATTGATGTGATATGTGCTGATGGGTTTGCAAAAAAATCTGCTCCACATGATTATCATCCAGTGAATAAAACACCGTCTTGCCTTCTTTGCGTCGTTTGACAATACGCAGGTTGCGCAAATAACGAAGCTGGTGGGATACCGCAGATTGTCCCATGTTCAACACCTGGGTCAGATCATGAACACACAGTTCTTTTTGTGCCAGGGCATAAATCAGCTTGATTCGTGTCGGGTCACCCAGTGCTTTGAACAGCTCCGACATTTTGTATGCGATGGAATCCTCAACAAGGGAAGATTTTATGCGCTCAATTTCCTGATCTGAACCGTGACAAGCCGGCTCGCAATCCAAAGCTTCCGTTTCAGAATTCATCCTTTTCACCCCGTGTATTTCGACTTGATGCTCCTATTATAGCAAATTCGTAGAGTTTACGAATAGCTTATATTACAGCTTGCCCTGTAACAGAAAACTTCCAAGTCTCAATGCTTGCCTAACACTACAGCTTTACACTACTTAGAGCTTAATAAAGCTTAATTCAACGTTTTTAATACTTCATCACTGTAAGGAATAATTTCATTTATTTTTTGATCACGTAACTTCACCGCAAACGCTGGATCAACCAGCAAAGCACGTCCAACCGCAACCAGATCAGCTTCCTCTCGTTCTACTTGCCCCACGAGTTGTTCTAATCTTGCCTCTACACTACTGGATTGATCGGTTTGACGATTATTATTTTCCAAATCACTCAAAAACGCCTTCTCCAAACCAATCGAGCCCACAGTAATCACTGGCTTGCCTGTTATCTTTTTGGTCCAAGCTGCCAGGTTTAGATCAGACCCTTCAAATTCCGGTTCCCAAAAACGGCGGCTTGAGCAATGGAATACATCCACCCCGGCCTTCACTAATGGAGTGAGAAACTGTTCAAGTTCCTGTGGTGTTTGGGCCAGCTTTTCTTCATAATGGTACATCTTCCACTGGGAGAATCGCAATACAATTGGGAAATTCGGTCCTACTGCACGACGACAAGCCTCAATGACCTCCACCGCAAACCGAGTACGCTGGACCAAGTTGCCTCCGTATTGGTCGGTGCGCTTATTGGTTTTGTCCCAGAAAAATTGATCGATTAAATAGCCATGTGCTCCATGAAGCTCAATACCGTCAAAACCCACTCGCTGGGCATCGGCAGCGGCCTGTGCATAAGCTGAAATAATATCCGCAATCTCAGCCTCCGTCAATGGCTCAACCACCTTTTCGCCGGCGGGAGAGATACCGGATGGACCGACAGGCAATGCCTCGGGATTCGGTTGATTATCTGCACCTATTTTACGGGCCGCACCCACATGCCAGAGCTGCGGTATAATCTTGCCACCTACCGCATGAACCTCCTCAACTACCTTGGCCCACCCCTTTAATCCCTCACCATAAAAATTAGGAATGCTTGTGTGCTCCACAGCTGCGGGATGATTAATAGCAGTCCCCTCTGTAATAATCAATCCAACTGCATTTTCGGCACGGCGACGATAATACGCAGCCACGTCAGGCCCTGGAATACCTTGAGGAGAAAAATTCCGTGTCATTGGCGCCATAACAATCCGATTGGGAAGAGATAAATTACCTAACTTAAAAGGTTTAAACAGTAATTCTGTGTTCATTACTTTTTCCTCCGCTCTCCACTAGTATTATCGTTTTCACTCTACTGTTATACAATTCCATTTTACACATATGTAAACTTGAGTTCAAGAAGCCACAGTTTTTATTTTAATAAGCTACACAAAAAAAGAAGAAGCGGCTCTAAGTCCGCTTCCTCTTTCCTAATTCGTTTGTACTTGAGTGATTTTGCAAAAATTTCAACTTATTAGTGTGCTACCATGTTGTATTCCATAATCCATACAGAACCACCAACAACAGTCAACAGGATAACTACCCCGAAAATCAAAGTCATGACATTCCAGCGCGGTCCATTGCTCTCACGAATGTGCATGAAGAAGAAAAGCTGAACCAGAAATTGCAGCACTGCCGCGGCTAAAATAACAACCATGGTCGAAGTGCGGCTCAACATATGATTCATAACCACACCGAGAGGAATGATGGTCAGTACGATGGACAGAATAAACCCGATAACATAGGATTTCACTGAACCGTGAGAATCATCATGACCATGCGAACCCGCTCCTGTTTGATGCTGTGCCATCTACATCACCCCCATCAAATAGACGACTGTCAGCAAGAAGATCCAGACAGCGTCCAAAAAGTGCCAGTACAAGCTCAATGCCGAAACTTTCCCCTTCGTCTCTGGTGTAAGCCCGCGTTTTTTCAACTGGAACATGAGTCCAATCATCCAAACCAGACCTAACGAAACGTGAAGTCCGTGCGTTCCGACTAAAGTGAAGAATGCCGACAAGAACGCACTGGTTCCAAAATTGGCTCCTTCGTGTACCAACTCAACAAACTCGTAAACCTCAAAACCGATAAAACCAAGACCCAGGATCGCCGTCACGATTAACCAGTTAATTAATCCCTTCATGCTTCCTTTGTTCATGGCCAACACAGCCAGACCACTTGTGAAGCTGCTCGTGAGCAAGAGGAACGTTTCAATAATAACGCCCGTCATGTTAAACAGCTCTGCGCCACCCGGTCCTCCGGCTGTGTTGTTCCGAAGGACGACGAAGGTTGCGAACAAGGTACTGAACAGGATTACGTCCGTTACGAGGAAGATCCAAAAACCAAGCATCTTCAATTCTTGCGGATCGTGATGCCCGTGGTCATGATCATGGCTTTGGTGTGCTGCAGCTTGTGCCATTATACAGACCCCCTTATTGCCGCTTCCGTGCGTTTTACTTCATCCGCAGGGATATAGTAGTCGCCATCATAGGAGAAGAACGAACGGCAAATCATACAAATTGCCACACCGATCAGTCCTGGAATATAGAAGAACGACCATCCGAATACGAACCCGAAACCTGCAATGAAAAAGAATACCGACATAATGAATGGAATCGCCGAGTTCTTCGGCATATGAATCGCTTCAATTGGCGGTTGCTTTCTGAAAATACCTTTTGCACGTTTATCTTTTTCTGCCCACCAGTCATCACGTTCTTCTACTTGTGGAATGGTAGCAAAATTGTACTCCGGTGCAGGTGAAGGAATCGACCATTCCAACGTATGGCCACCCCAAGGATCGCCTGTTGTATCCTTCAGCTTACGGTAATTCTTGATGCCCAAAAGAATTTGAAGAACCTGGAACAAGAAACCAATCCCCATCAAAAATGCCCCAACGGTCGAAACGAGGTTAAGCGGCTGCCAGCCGGTATCCCAGCCGTAAGTGCTCAGACGACGCGTCATACCCATCAGACCGAGAGAATATTGCGGAATAAAACATACATAGAAACCGATGTTCCAGAACCAGAAAGCCCATTTACCAGGCGTTTCAGGCAATGTGAAACCGAACATTTTAGGCCACCAATAGTACAGACCTGCCAAGTAACCGAACACTACACCACCAATCAGAGCGGAGTGAAAGTGAGCGATCAGGAAGTAACTGTTATGGAACTGGAAGTCAGCAGGCGCTACAGACAACATGACGCCCGTCAAACCAGCAATCAAGAAGTTCGGAATAAAAGCAATTGACCACATCATAGGAGTCTTGAATGTAATCTTACCCCGATACATCGTGAACAGCCAGTTAAATACTTTAACCCCTGTCGGTATTGCGATAACCATCGTCGAAATCGCAAAGAATGCATTAACATCTGCGCCTGATCCCATCGTGAAGAAGTGATGCGCCCAGGTGAAGAAGGACAAGATCGCAATAATGAACATGGCGTAAACCATGGACTTGTATCCAAACAATTTCTTTTTGGAGAATACGCTGATGACCTCGGAATAAATACCGAAGGCAGGCAAAACTACAATGTATACCTCAGGGTGACCCCACATCCAGATTAAGTTGATATACATCATCGGGTTACCGCCGAAATCAAGCGTAAAGAAGTGTCCTCCTCCGAAGCGGTCAAGGAACAGCAATGCCAAAGTAACCGTCAGAATCGGGAATGCGAAAATGATAATAACACATGACGAAAATACGGACCACGTAAAGACAGGCATTTTCATCCAAGTCATACCAGGTGCACGCATTTTAATAATGGTCACAATAAAGTTGATCCCCGTAGCCAATGAACCTATACCCGAAATCTGAATACCCCAGATATAGAAGTTCTGACCGACGCCTGGACTAAATTGCAGTTCTGAAAGCGGTGGATAACTCAACCAACCTGCGTCTGGCGAACCACCGATAACGAAGGACAGGTTGAACAACATCGCTCCCATAAAGAAAAGCCAGAAGCTCAATGCGTTCAGGAAAGGGAACGCAACGTCACGCGCACCAATTTGAAGTGGTACGGCAATGTTAAACAAACCAAACATCAACGGCATCGCCATAAACAGGATCATGATCGTGCCATGTGTTGTGAAAATCTGGTTGTAATGCTCAGGATGCAGTAGTGTAACATCCGGTGTAGCCAGTTGAACACGCATCAATAATGCATCCACGCCTCCGCGGAATAACATCAAGATGGCCGCAAGAATATACATAATACCGACTTTTTTATGGTCAACAGTAGTCAACCAGTTTTTCCAAAGCCAGCCCCATTTTTTGAAATAAGTGAGCACAAACACGATCCCGATCGTCGCTAATGCGATGGAGACGTCCGCTCCATAGATCATTGGGTCTCCAGTAACGAAGAAAGTGGATGCAAACTCTTTTATTTTGTCAAGCATTGGGGGCCTCCTTCCCTATAATCATTTAATTGTGTCCGCTCATATTCATATGACTCATGTCCATTGCCGCATGATCTTCTGTGCCGGACTGAGAAGAACCTTCTGTGGATGTAGCTTCACCATGTCCAGCATGTGGGTTAGAAGCACCCTCCACTACATACTTGTTAACAATGTCTTTGAACAAGCCATCTGGAATCGAAGAATACTCATCAGGCTGGGACAAACCTGGTTTTGCAAGCGCCAAATAGCCGTCTTTCGTCAGCGGCTTAGACTGCTTTTTGATGTCAGCGACCCAGTTTTTATACTCTTCATCCGACTGGACTTCTACATCAAAACGCATTTGTCCAAAATGCTCACCACTAAAGTTTGCACCCGAACCAAAGTAAGTTCCTTCGTGATCGGCCTGCAAATGCAGTTTCATAGCCATGCCTGACATGGTGTAGATTTGTCCGCCCAATTGCGGAATCCAGAACGAGTTCATCGGGGCGTCAGCAGTCAGTTCAAAACGGACTGGAACACCTTTAGGAATGTGAACTTGGTTAACTGTAGCTATACCTTCCTCTGGGTACATAAAGAGCCATTTCCAGTCCAGTGAAGTCACTTGAATGGTTACTGGCTTTTGCGTACTTGCCAACGGCTTGGAAGGCTCCAGCAAGTAGGTATATCTTGCAGTAATGACCGCAATAATACAGATAACGATAATTGGAATAGCCCACCATGTGGTCTCCAGCTTTTTGCTGTCATCCCAGTGGGGTTGATACTTCACCTTGTTTGTCGGTGTATCACGATACCGCCAAATGATGAAGAAAGTCAAAATCATGACCGGTACAATTATTAGCGCAGACAATGCCGTTGTAAGAATGATCAGCTCTTTTTGTGCTTGCCCAACGGGTCCTTTCGGATCGAAAACAACGTATTTTCCGCCAGCATAAAAACACGTCCAAATGAGCAATGCTACCGTGAGCACGGTCAAAACCAACGCAATAATCGCTTTTGGTTTTTTGTTCATGTTGTTCCCCTCTCCTTAAATAATAAATTACTCAAAACTTTACGAACTCCTGTAATGTTGCCCCTATATAAGATAGCAGAAAAGTGGCCACTTTTTTTATTGTTAACAGAATTGTCGATTATTTGTCCGTTTTTTGTGAAAAACATCTCTAAAAATAAAATTTCTCTTGCAAATTCAAAATTTCTTATTAATACAAAGATGACATAATAAAAACGTTATTTGTGTATCTTAAAGAAGTTATATTAAAGAAAAAAGCGGGACTCCTTACAGTTATCATCCTACACTGCTCGAAGCCCCACATTGTTGTTTTCAGCATATATTTGCTTTAAATCATTTTTAAATTGTATTAACTGCGGCCGTTTTCCTGGTCTTCCTTCTTGCGGGCAATGACAAATGATTTCCCAACTAGAAAAATAAAAATCCCGGCAACAACGCAGCCAATACCTGTCATTAAATATATATTCCGATCAGTTAAATTACCTATATCAAGCAAAATAAGGATAATACCTGCAATACAGGCGATCCAAGCGATAACAGATACCGTCCGGCTCATTTGCCCGTCAGTTGATCCTGATTTCCTAAAATTTGCAGCCATACCCTCCACTCCCTTCGGTCTAAAATAATTTTCAACGCCCTCGTCCGGTATTTTTGTCAGTATGCACATATCTTGCTTCTTTATTCCTTGGTCTCTACATACCTGAAACAACCCTCTGCATATCTTGACTATTATTACCCCGGAAGACCCAGTGTTCAAACAAAAGGGAGCAGAGACAGGCCTAAATCTGCCTTATTTTCAAAACATCTCTTCGTTTATCGTTTAACGTCTGGTCTCCAACCAGTTATTACTTATTACATTTCGATACCAATAGTAACTTTCCTTCGGGGTGCGGACCTGTGTGCGGAAATCGACATGAATCATGCCAAATCTCATATTATATCCCTCTGCCCACTCAAAATTGTCCATAAGTGACCATGCCATATATCCTTTGACATGAAGGCCGTCATGAATAGCCCGGTGCACCTGCACCAAATGCTGCTGCATATACGAAATACGACGGTCATCCTGAATCTTGCCATTCACGACATCATCATTGATGCAAGCCCCATTCTCTGTGATATAAATATCGAGGTTACCGTATTTTTGCAAATAATGCAGTACCTCGTACAGCCCACGCGACTCCACTGGCCAACCGATATCCGTTACAGGTAGCCCCATATTGATTTCTTCAGATTGAAGAAACCCGGCTTCAGGATTAAAACGATTAACTGACATAGCATAGTAATTGATACCGATCATATCAATAGGCTCGCCGATAATATCCATATCCCCATCCTGAATAGGCACGGTGGCTCCCTGCTCCGCAAACCAGTCTACCAAAAACTGAGGATACGAGCCTTGATAAATAGGTTGAAGAAACCAGTCACTGTGCAGGGAAATGGTGCGCGCACAAGCGGCTTTATCTTCCTCAGATGTGCTGTAAGGAACAGCCCAGGAGACATTGGGAGCGATACCGATCTGACCACTGGTGCCCAGCTCGCGGAAACGGCGCACAGAAAGACCATGCGCAACTAGCAAATGATGTCCTACATCAATGGCTGTCTGAAGATTTGTCAGACCCGGAGCATGAGCACCCAGCATATTAGATAAAAAGGCGATGCACCATGGTTCATTGAATGTTAGCCAATGGTGTATTTTACCGTGAAACTCGCGGAACATCGTTTCTGCAAACTGGACAAACGCTTGAATCGTGCGACGATTCTCCCATCCTCCAGCATCCTGAAGCGCTTGAGGCAGATCCCAATGGTACAGTGTACAAAACGGTTCAATCCCATTTTCGTTCAACAAATCGACTACGCGATGATAATAGTCCAATCCTTCTTGATTGACTTCACCGTCACCATTGGGAAATATACGCGGCCAGGACACTGAAAAACGGTATGTACGAATGCCCAGTTCCTTCATTAGGCGGATATCTTCCTCGTAGCGATGATAGCTGTCACAAGCTACATTGCCGTTATCACCGTTGAATACTTTGCCAGGCGTATGGGCAAAGGTATCCCAGATTGACAAACCTCTCCCATCCTCCTTATAAGCTCCCTCGATTTGATAGGCTGCCGTCGCGGTCCCCCACATAAAGTCCTGCGGAAATTGAAAAATGGTCATATTGTCTCTTCCTCTCTTTCAATTATAATCGTATGTCTGTTCGTTATTTCCTGCTCTTTGGTAAAAATCCATGACAAAATAAATCCTCCATGCTCAGGATCAGGCAGAGCCTGACGAGCATCTGCGCTAAACGGATGTGAATAGCGAATCGTGCAGCTTCCCGTCTGGACAGACGCGGTCAATTCAGCACGGACGAGCCTGGAACCAGACCATTCCATGCCGACCGTCATCCCGCCATGCCCCTTCAATCCACTGACCCGTCCCTCCGACCATGCCGTTGGCAAGGCAGGCAGTAACGTCAGCTCTCCCGGACGGCTTTGTAGCAGCATTTCTGCAATCCCCGCCGTCGCACCAAAATTACCGTCGATCTGAAAAGGCGGGTGAGCATCGAATAAATTAGGATAGATCGATCGCGACAGCAAGGTGCGAACATACCGATGTGCGGCGTCGCCATCTTCCAGCCGAGCGTACAGGTTAATCAACCAGGCACAGCTCCATCCGGTATGACCACCACCGTGATCAAGCCGTCGACGCAGCGATATGCGGGCTGCCTCAGCCAGCTCCGGGGTATCACGGATGTGAATTTGTCGACCGGGATATAACCCATATAGATGCGAAACATGTCGATGCCCAGGCTCCGCTTCCTCAAAATCGACAAACCATTCCTGTAACTGGCCGTGACGTCCGATTTGATAGGGCATTAACCGTGCCCGTGTCTCCTCGCAGCGGTTGCGGAATTCATCGTCTAATTCCAGCAGGTCCGCAGCTTGAATGCAGTTATCCAACAGCTCCCGAATCAGCGTCATATCCATGGTGGAGCCCATAGAGATACTGCAATCCTCGCCGTCCGACGTTTTGAATTTATTTTCAGGTGATGTAGATGGACATGTCACAAGCCGACCCTCCGGGCCTTCCACGAGCCAGTCCATGCAAAAGGCTGCCGCCCCCTTCATGAGGGGATAAGCTTGTTCTGCCAAATAGGCTGTATCCAGGGTAAACAGATAGCGCTCCCATAGGTGAGCAGTTAGCCATACACCCCCAAGCGGCCAAAACGCCCAACTGGCATGGCCCCCTGAAGGTCCGGCGTATCTCCACACATCTACATTGTGATGAGCTGCCCACCCTTGAGCACCATAATGGATGGAGGCTACCCTCCGTCCCGTACGAGCCACTTCTCCAATCATGTGCAGCAATGGTTCATGGCACTCGGCAAGATTGCATACCTCTGCGGGCCAATAGTTCATCTGAGTATTGATATTGGTTGTATAATTACTGTTCCACGGCGGCTGCACACGGTCATTCCAGATGCCCTGAAGATTGGCAGGCTGACTCCCCGGACGCGAACTGCCCATGAGCAAATAGCGGCCATACTGAAATAACAGCACCTCCAGCCCCAGGTCGGCCTGACCTTTCTGATAACGTTCTAATCGCAGATCGGTCGGTAGAACGGAGTCGTCGGTTAGAGTATCACCTCCCAGTTCTAATGCAACGCGGTCAAACAGCTTTCGATGATCCTGTTCATGGCGTTGCCACACCTGCTCACTTCCCAGCGAAATTGCTTCGTCTAAAATGACTTGACATGCTTCTGCTGATTCCGTTGCATCACTATTCGGCATAGCATGAAATCCCTGAAATCCGGTAGCTGCTGCCAAATACACCGTGATTTTATCCGCGCACGAGATGATCAGTGCTCCATCAGCACCCTTCGTCAAGGTTCCTCCCTCAGGAATAACCCTCGCCTGAACTGCAAAAGCCATCCCCAAATCATTTTCATAAACGACAGACTGTGGATGATTGCCATGATAATTAGATTCCACATGACTGGGCGCTCGCCCAGTCAACGTAATAAAGTCCCTGATCGGCTCATCGGATGGATCGCCATTATCGCTATCCCATTTGGATGAATCACCAAAATGTGCATCCTCTTCAACCTCGTCTTCACAAGGATGGGGGGAAGTGATGCGCACAGATGCATGGATCTTCCCAAGCTTATTCGCAGTCAGTGACACCATCATGATTCCATCTGGCGCACTGGCGATAACTTCACGAGTATAGCGGACTCCATCACTTTGAAAAGTGACCGCTGCCGTTCCAGTCAGCAAATCCAGTTCCCGTTCATAATGCACAATTTCCCCTAGGCCCTCCTGCGTAATCCACAAATCTCCCAAAGGCTGATAGGCTTCCGTATCGCGACCTAGCATATTCGCATTAATCAGTTGTTCCGCTTCCTTGTATTTTCCATCTGCAATCAGCTTTCTGACAGGTTGCAAATATCGCAAAGCATCATACTGAACGCCGTCTCTGGGAAACCCGGACCAGAGCGTATCCTCGTTTAATTGCAAATGCTCCTCTCTGATTCCGCCAAATACCATAGCTCCCAGTCTTCCATTGCCGACTGGCAATGCTTCCTCCCATGCCTCAGCAGGCTGGCGATACCATAAACGCAGGGACTGTGGCCTTTTGCCTTTCGTCACATCAAACCCTCCCCCATCAAGATGAAACAGAGCGCTAATCCCGTATGGACCATAAGGACAAGCGCTCTGTCATTCCGGCATTCAAATTTTCGTTAAAAGCAGTCTGCTACTTAGAAGCCTTACCGCTCCATAACTCCACTCTGTCCTTTACCAGTTGCGTGTATTGCTGTTCCATTTGGACAGCTCCGGCGGCATCCAGTTCTTTAATCATGTTGTCGTATACCGTATCAAAATTGGAAGCTGGTGCTAAAATAGCTTCGGGTATACGTTTGCGGATAATGTCTGTCGTTTTTTTGAATGTAACGTTATAGTTGGATTCATTGTCTGTTGTCAGGTTATAGGCTGCGCCCCAAGGCTTTACATCAAATTCTTTCTTGTCCGGGAACAGATCTTTCCACGTTTTTACGCCATACGCTTTAAGCGATTCTTTCTCTGGCTTCGAATAAGCCGCGATAATTTGTTCCGGGAATTTGGCAGTATAGTAGTTGCCTGTAGGGTCCTTCACGCCGTCACCATAGTGTCCACTGATGAGCGTGTACAAATCTATACCCGTGGATTTGTTGAAGTTGGTTGTATTGTTCGTTTTTTGCTCCAGTACATCAGCCGGAATGACGCGTTTGCCGTCTTTGATCTCATAATGCTTGCCCTCGATCCCCCAGTTCACTAGCACCTGTCCTTCATCGGAAGCTAAATAATCAAGGAATTGAATAGCCCGCACCGGGTCCTTGCAATTTTCCGTAATACCTACACCATAACCGGACGCGAAGCCCGTATCCTGAAAGGAGCTATCCTTGTATTTCTCCGAGAGTGTAACTGGAAAATGCGCGTAGCTGGAATCGGCCTTGCCTGAAGCTTTTAACGCATTTTCGGCATCCTGATACCCCCACTCCTGATCAATTAGACCGAGGACACGGCCGCTGGCAATTTTGGATTTGTATTGATCACTTTTTTGCACAAACGAATCTTTATCGAGCAGCCCTTCATTGTACATGTGGTTCAACCAACGGAAATATTCCTTTTCTTCAGGACGTTTGTAATGAAGCTTCGCTTCAAATGTTTTGGGATCAATAAAATATTCACCATCATCTGGCGCTCCAGTCGTCTGGAAGGCAGGATTCGTTACGGTAATCATAATTCTCCAGTCGTCTGCATCCAGCGTGAGTGGGATCGTTTTTTTGCCATTGATCGTTGGGTGCTTGGCTGTATAGGTTTTGAGTACGTTTTCATAATCCTGTAGCGTTCTTACCTTTGGATAACCTAACTCCTTGAGCACCTTATGCTGAATTTCAAATCCGCCCGTCGCGTCAAAACTCTCCTGTCCCACACCTGCATACGTAGGAAGGACATAGATGGATTGATCTTTATTACTGTATTTCAAACGATCCATATAGGGTCCATATAGCTTTTTGAGATTGGGTGCGTGATCGTTGATCAGATCTGTCAGATCAATCATGGCCCCCGCATCCACAAGCTTGTTAATATTTGCTTTAGGAGAAACCAAGTCCGGGTATTCTCCACTTGCTGCCATCAAAGCAATTCGGTCATCTCCACCTCCGCCGCTGACATCAAATTCCGCATTCAAGGTTACACCTGTTTTCTTGGTGATTTCCTTGCCTATTTCATCCTTCATTCCATTCCATTGCGGGCTTGTATCTGCTCCGAAGAAGCTAAACGTAATCGGGTCTGTGCCGCTGGACGTGCCTTCCTTCGCTGCTTTATCGCTTCCTCCACAACCTGCGAGTGCGGTAAGAGACACCGCGAGCAAGGGAATCAGTGCAAATCTGGACCAGTGTTTTTTCATGTATAAATCCTCCTATATTCCTATGATGACTTCTCCTGCAAATAACTTCTATTTCACTACCGGTATCCCGATTTTTATGATTTCACTGCCCCCAGCGTCATACCGCCTACAAAATATTTTTGCAAGAACGGATACACCATCAGGATGGGGAGCGTAACTGTAATCGTGATTGCCATTTTAATCGACTCTGGTGAAATTTGAGCCATTTGCTTAGCCATATCGTTACTATTCGTCATACTGGAGCCGCCTTGCTGCGTACTTTGCAGTATCTTCATCAGCTCATACTGTAGCGTCGTCCATTGCGGCGCCCCACCATTATACAAATACGTATCAAACCAAGCATTCCACTGACCTACTGCCAGAAAAAGAGCAATCGTCGCCAATACTGGTTTGCACAGCGGCAAAATAATTCTCCAGTAAATCGTAAAATCATTCGCCCCATCGAGTTTGGCAGACTCCTGCAGCGCATACGGCAAACCGTCCATAAAGGAACGAATAACAAACACGTTAAATGCGCTAATTAAGCCTGGAAAAATGTACACCCAAAACGAACCCAGCAGATGCAGATCCCGCATCAAAATAAACACGGGCACCATCCCGCCGGAAAAATACATCGTCAACGCCAAAAACGTAGAAATAAACTTACGAGCGCGAAACTCGACCCGACTCAATGTAAAAGCAAGCATAGACGCGCAGATCAATCCAAGTACCGTCCCGACCAAAGTACGAAGAATAGATATTTGCAGGCCCTGAAGAAGGCCATCGTACTGGAAAATCGTTTTGTAATTTTCGAGTGTAAATTGGCGAGGCCATATATAAATACCACCGCGAACCGTGTCCGTTGAATTGTTCAGGGAAATCGCAAGTACGTTCAGAAACGGGTACAGCGTCAACACCACGATCAGAGCCATGAGGATATAGTTGAACAGATCAAACAGCTTCTCAGACCGGGTAGCATTAAATGCCTTATTCGTCATTTCGCTTCTCCCTCCCTACATGATGCTTTCTTTGGTCAGTTTTTTAAATATACCGTTCGCCGTAAACAACAGCAGAATGCTAACCAGCGAGTTGAAAATACCAATTGCCGTCCCATAAGAGAAGCGACCCAAATTAATCCCGTAATTGAGCGCGTACAGATCCAGCACCTCGGAATAATCCGTCACGAGACTATTGCCAAGCAAGAACTGCTTTTCAAAACCATTGCTCACCAGATGTCCAATTGCCATAATGAACAGAACGGCAATCGTCGAGCGGATACCCGGCAGTGTAATATGCCACATCTGTCTCCAACGGCTCGCTCCATCTACGCGCGATGCTTCATACTGTTCTTGATCAATTCCGGTGATTGCAGCTAAATAAATAATCGTATTCCAACCTGTCTCTTTCCATATGTCGGAAGCGGTTACAATGTACCAGAACCAGCTCCCCTTTGCCATGAACTGAATCGGCTCATCCACAATATGAAGCGCTACCAATATATCGTTGACAATGCCTCCGTCAATGGACAGCATTTTCGTGACCAATCCAGCCACAACTACCCAGGATACAAAATGCGGGAGGTAGGATATCGTCTGTACAAACCGTTTGAACAACATACCACGCAGCTCATTTAACAGAATTGCAAAGAAGATCGGTACGACAAAACCAAATATAATCCCCATCAGGCTCATCGCCAGTGTATTACGTAATACTAGATAAAATCGTTCGTCCTGAAATAACTCAATAAAGTTATTCAGCCCTACCCATTTCTGGTCCGTAAAGGATTTGGCTGGCTTATAATTTTGAAACGCCATCGTCCAGCCCCAGAGCGGCAGATAGCTGAAAACAAACACCCATATGACGAAAGGAATGGACATAAAATAAAGATACTTTTGCTGCTTCACACTGTCCCACAAGCCTTTTCTACCACGTTCAGGCTTCGGTCCGCGAGCCTTGCGCGGTCTTCCCCGGTTGGATTCAGGAATCACAGCACCATTGTTGGAAGCGGTTTCAGTTGAAGATCCCATAACAAGCTCCTCCTCATCTCTAGATACTATTATCATACTTTGCTGGCTTGAAAGCGGGTACCCGACGAATTAGGAGAAAAATCAGTTCAAAATTAGATATATGGGATGAAAAAAATTACATTCGTGCCACTACGCATGCGGATGGTGCTTCCCTCGCTGTTGTCCCCGGATTTCTTGAATAAGCAACCAAAGGTAGAAATCCGGGGACAAAGGCGACCGCTTCGCTTGTCCAGCACCATTCCGCCTGCTCCGTTCTCATGTAAATTTTTTCTGAGAGAAGTCTTGTAAAAAACAAAAGATCAGCAATGTAAGCTGATCAGAGGTAAAGGATAAAGGATAAAGGATAAAGGATAAAGGATAAAGGATAATGCATATTGCACCACAGGTGGATGATGGTATATACAGACTGTCGCAATTAACCTGATTGATTAAAGGAAAAAAATAGCTTTCTAGCATCAAAGTGCTAGAAAGCTATTTTGATTTATTTTACCGTGATCGTCCCGAAGTACATGTACATGCCACAATTATACTCATATACCCCTGGCTTCAAATCCTTGACGGTAAAATAATTATTTTCGTGATCCAGGTAAACGTCCATTCCGATCTTCAACGACTGCACTTCATCAATGCAAGTAAAGGATGTCATTTTCTTGAAATTGATTTTGGTTGGAACGCCGGATTTCACTTCAATATTTTTAGGATAGAAACCGTCCCCTTTTACACCCACTGTAACAATCTCATATTTGGTCTTGTCTGGCTCTTCCTGAGCTTGTTTAGGTTGACTGGCCGGAAACGACGACACGCTCCCCTGAAAATAAAACAAGACAAACCCGCCCATGCTCAGGGCTACAAAACCAATCAGCATCAAATGCCAATGCTTAGAGATAAGTGTTTTCATTCATATCAGCCCCTCCTGTTGAATGTCTACATGTGACGCATCAACTCTAACCAGTATATAAAAGTTAATCAAAATTTTAAATACCTCATTTCACAGGCTCGGATGATCCAGCTCATACAGGTTGCGGTATCGGGGCTGCTCCTGCCACAGCTGTTCATGACTGCCCCGCATGGAAATGGTGCCCTGTTCCATAAAGATCACCTCGTCCATATGCTCCATTCCTGTCAGATGATGCGTGATCCAGATCAATGTTTTGCCTTTCAGCACACGAAACATCGTCTGCATGAGTTCATGCTCTGTCAGTGGGTCAAGTCCCACTGTTGGCTCATCCAGCAAAACAATCGGGTGATTTTGCAGCAAAATCCGCGCCAGTGCAATTCGCTGTTTTTCTCCACCGGAAAAACGAAGCCCCGTCTCCTGCATTCGGGTATCGTAGCCCTCTGGCAAAGAATCAATCAGGGCTCCAAGCCCTACCTGCTCTGTTACTGCACGAACCTCATCCAGCGTAGCATCGGGTCGTCCCAGCCGAATATTGTTCGCTACCGTTGTATCGAATAAATACGGCTGTTGGTTTAGCACTGCAAATAGACTGGAGTATGCTCCACCTGTATATACGGGAATCCCTGCGACAGTGACGCTACCTTCATCAGGCTGCAATGCTCCCTGAATCAGGTTCAGCAGCGTGGACTTGCCCGCACCACTGCGACCAAGCAATGCAACCTTGCCCCCCTGTGGTACGTGCAAAGAGATATCACGAACGCTCCATTCCTGTGTTGCCGCATAGCGGTAGCTTACGTTGCTCAGCAGCAGGTCTCCTCCGTGGCCCAATCGCATAGCGGTAGCCTGTTCCTCTAGAGTGTCTGCTGTTCCACCTGCTCCAGGTGTAGGTGTGTCTTTCTCCGAATCCTTTAACCGTCGAAGTGAATCCTGATACTCCGGCGCATGAACCACTGCTTCTCCAGCGCGAACGAAGGCATCCAGCAATGGAAAAGCCACAAGGGCAAAGGATGCCAGCCATGTGGCTTCTATACGATTCTGTGCTACCAGTCCCCCGGCCCACACAGTCATAATCACAACCCCGCCACCTACAACGCATTGTGCGATCCAATGAGAACGCCACTCGCTCCGGCGAAGTGAATTTTCCATTACGGCAGCGCTATTGTGTCGTTGTGTAAAGGTGCTCAGGAAATGCCCAGTCCGTCCGCTCAGCACCAGATCACTCATGCCGAACAGAGCATCCATTAGCTCCTGATAGGCTTTACTCCGTTCCTGCTTGAACACTCGCCGTTTGGCGAGTGAGGTCCATAGTGAGATAGCTGGGGCAATAAAAAGCAAAAATCCACCATATAGTGCCATGAGCAAGGCAAAGGTAACGTCCATCCGTCCGAGCGCCGAGATGCCTGCTGCATAAATTAGCAAAGCCGATAGCGCAGGCAGAACTAGCTTCAAATAGATGTTTTGAAGCTGCTCAATATCCTCTGCCAGCAGTCCCAAGAGGTCCCCTGTACGGAATTTGCTGCGAATCATCAGCGCCTGCGGTTCCACTGCCCGATATAAGCGTACCCGCATACGGGACACAAGGCGCAGTGCGGCATCATGCCCTACCAAGCGCTCCAGGTACTGAATAACTGCTTTACTAAAGCCAAATGTTCGCACAAGCACAATGGGAACGTACACCATTAATATATTTTCCGGTTTTAAGGCCGAACGGGTAATCAGATGACCGGACGTAAAGAGCAACGCGCCCGCACATCCAATGGCCAATGCACCCATAAGAGCAGCTACCAGAAAGGCCCAAAAATATTGTCTCAGATACGTCACAAACCAGCCTTGTCTGCTATTGTCCGTTACTCTCATATCGTCCGTTCCCTCCTTCCGACATCCCCGTCAGCAATCGGTAATATGCCCCCTTACGGGCAATCAATTGTTGATGGGAACCTACTTCTTCCAGACGACCTTGATTCATCATCCAGACACAGTCCATATCTGGCATCCAATGTAGCCGGTGGGTGGCAAGAAACACTCTTTTGTGTTTCAAAACCGATAAAATCGTCTGTTTTAGCTCCCACTCTGTCTCAATATCCAGATGCGCCGTAGGCTCATCCAATAAAATGACCGGACGGTTACTGAGCAATGCCCGCGCCAATGCAATCCGCTGCGCCTGCCCTCCGCTCAGTGTCCTACCTGCTTCACCAATGGGTTCATTCATTCCACCCGGAAGACCGTCTACCAGTTCACGCAGTCCAACCGCGTCAATCGCCCACTCTACCTGCTGGTTGGATGCCTCAGGTTCATAAAAGCGGATATTATCTGCCAAAGAAGCGCTAAACAGGTAAGGATGCTGTGGAATATAGGCAATATGCCGTTGCCATTCAGTTTTGGCTTCCCCAGCCAATCCGCATCCATTCAGGAGTAGCTCGCCTGAAGTCGGATCAGCAAAGCCGCCAAGCAGACTAAGCAGCGTCGTTTTACCTGCACCGCTAGCTCCAACGATGCCGATCATGTTCATGTGCGGTTCAACATGTGCAGACACATGTTCAAGCCGAGCCGAACCGTCTTCATTCAGGAGGCACACATCAGACAGCTCAAGAATGTCCTGTCCCGTGATGTCCAATCCTTTATCGTTAGCTGCCTGTTTATTCGGCTTGGTCGCATCATCCTCTGTACTGAGAATGGAGCGTATTGCTCCCCAAGCCTCCTTACCATCCAGTGAAGCATGATAGTCTGATCCCAACTGGCGTATGGGCATAAAATATTCTGGTGCCAGAATAAGCACCGCAAGCGCTGCCTCCAGACCCACCGAGCCACTAATCAGGCGCAGCCCCAAGCCTACCGCGACAAAAGCGACCGATAGCATACTAAAAAAATCGAGGGCAAATGAGGAAAGAAACGCTACCCGCAGCGTGCGCATCGTTGCTGTGCGGTATTGGTCGCTGACCTTCCCAACCGTTTCCCCATGCTCTTGGCTACGACCCAAAAACCTTAGTGTCTGAAGTCCACGTAGCGAATCCGTGAAATGGTGAGATAACAAACGATAGGAACGCCATTGCTTGTCTGCCTGCTTCCGCGCCGCCAAGCCGAGCAAAATAAAGAAACCCACCAGAATCGGCATCGTAGTCGTCAAAATCACACCTGAAATGACATCCAATGTGAAAACATACACAAGTACAAGTATAGTTACAGCCATCATGTCAATCATTCGAGGAATGGACAGTTCCAAATACGTGCGAAAACGATCCATGCCGTCCAGCGCTAGCGTCACCAATTTGCCGCTGCCTTCCTGCGCTGCAAAACCCGGCCCCCGTTCGAACAAACGTGCAAGCAGACGCTCCCGTAAGGAAGCGCCTGAAACTTCGGCAAAACGGCCGGCTGTCCGGCGTTGCAGCCAGATCATCGTATGCCTCATTGCAAAAGCTGCGAAAAACAACGCCAGCGACGGCCAAGCCATCACCAGCGGATTTTTATCAAATAAAATCGTAACAGCCTTTGCTAAGAAGATTGCTTGTGCAATCACAGCGGCCCCCTGGAGCAGGGAAAGGGCAGCCAGTAGCAGCATCACTGGCCGAATGCCCTTTAATTCAAACCATGCCTTATCCATTAGTATTCCAAATGATCCTTCTCACTGAGGCGCTTATGGAAAACAAAATAGCTCCACGCCTGATAAGCCAGCACAAAGGGTAAAAGCGTTGCTGCAACAATCGTCATGGCTTTCAGTGTGTAATGACTGGAGCTTGCATTATAAATCGTCAAATCAAAAGCACTGTTAATCGAGCTCACCATAAATCTTGGGAACAAACCGACGAATAACGAAACGAAGGTCAGTAAAATCACTGCACCTGTCATCCCGAAGGCCCATCCTTCGCGGCGCTGCTTCAGGAAGTACCATGTCAGCACATAGGCGACAATTCCCACTGCTACCGCAGCATACATAAAGGGACCGCGACGTGCAAATAAATCCGTTGCAAAATAAGTCCATACCACCATGCCCACAAGTAAAATGCCCAATACCGGAAGAAACTTGGACGCAATCACACGAGCGCGATCCCGTACTTCTCCAATCGTCCGCAGGGAAATAAACGTCAGTCCGTGCATTAGACACATTCCGACCACTGTCAGTCCAATCCATATGGTGTATCCATTGAATACATCGGAAAATCCAGCTTTCAAATCCATGTTTTGCTGAATAGGTACACCTTTCACCAAAGCCGCAAAAGCCATACCGAACAGCATCGGCGGTAGAAAGCTACCAATCAGAATGCAGGCATCCCACGTTCCTGTCCACCATTTCCCTTCAGCCTTGCCGCGGAACTCAAAAGAAACTCCACGCAAGATCAAACCTAGCAAAATAAAGACAAATACCAGATAATATCCGCTGAACATAGTTGCATAAAAATGCGGGAAAGCGGCAAACATCGCACCTGCTGCTGTAATCAGCCACACTTCGTTGGCATCCCAAAATGGACCAATCGTATTGATCATCAAACGTTTTTGTTGGTCATTGCGCGGTACCAATCCCGTGGCCATCCCCACGCCAAAATCAAAGCCCTCCAGAAAAAAGAAACCAGTAAACAACACTGCGATCAATAAGAACCATAAATCATTTAGCGACAATGGTGTCACCCCCTTGAGCAAAAGGATCATGAATTACCGTTTGCTGATGCGGCTCAATATCTGGACCTTTGCGAGCCGTACGGTAAAACAGAAACGCCAGCACACCTGTTAAAATTAAATACAATGTGGTAAATGAGATGAACGAGAACAACACTTCTCCAGCCACAACAGTAGGCGAAACAGAATCTTTCGTTTGAAGTAAACCAAATACAGTCCACGGTTGGCGACCTATTTCAGTCATGATCCAACCTGAAGTATTCCCAATGAATGGAAGGGATATCCCCCATATCATAAGACGGAAGAACCAGCGATGTGAACCTTCCAACTTTTTACGGAACGTCAGGTAAGCTCCGTATAAAGCGAGTGCAATCATGCCACATCCCGCCGCAATCATAATGCGGAAGCTCCAGAACGTGGTTCTTACTGGCGGGATATAATCTCCCGGACCATAGGTTTTCTCATATTCTGCCTGAAGCTCATTCATACCAGGCACAGAGCCGGTAAATTTACTATAGGATAGAAAACTCAAAGCAAAAGGAACTTTAATCTCAAAGGTATTTTCCTTGTTTCCAGGATCAATCCATGCGATAACTGTCCAAGGAGCGGGGTCACCGCTGTTCTCCCATAAGCCCTCACTGGCAGCCATCTTCATCGGTTGTGTTTTCACTAAATATTGAGCCTGACCATGACCAAACAAAGGAATAGCTATGGCGCTGATTAAGGCAACAATAATGCTCAATTTGAAAGAAGGTTTAAAAAAGTCCATATTCTTTTTTTGCATCAGCTTCCATGCACTGATACCCGCGATCAGAAATGCTCCTGTCGCAAAAGCAGCAAACAGCGTATGGGGAAATTCCCATAGCAGTTGTTCGTTCGTTAGCAGAGCGGCAAAATCTTTCATTTCTGCACGTCCATTTTGAATCTCATATCCTACGGGACGCTGCATGAATGAATTAGCAGCTAGAATCCACAATGCCGATAACATCGTACCGATAGATACCAACCACATACAGATTAAATGGACCGTTTTGGACAATCTTTCCCAACCGAATACCCATAATCCGATAAACGTCGATTCTAGAAAAAATGCAAGCAATGCTTCAATCGCCAGCGGCGTACCGAATACATCACCGACAAAACGGGAAAAGTCCGACCAGTTCATCCCGAACTGGAATTCTTGCAAAATCCCGGTGACTACGCCCAGTGCAAAGTTAATCAGCAGAAACGTTCCCCAGAATTGAGCCATTTTTTTGTACAAGTCATTTTTCTTGATAACATACATAGTCTCCATAATTGCCACCAATAACGACAATCCAATAGAGATCGGCACATAAACAAAGTGAAGAATCGTTGTGGTTGCAAACTGCAACCGTGCCAAATCCAATACGTCCATGATGTTGCTCCTCCCCCTGCACTTCTCTTAACAATGATTTATAGTGTCTGTAATCTGAAGTCTTCTACATTTGTGATAGTATTCACATTCTTACATATGCAGCGGTCACTTTTTAGAAAATGACTCACTCCGTACCTTCACCATGGCTGTCATGATCCGGCTTCAGATTATCCCCATTATATAGAATAAATTTAAATGAAATAGAATCGAAAATGTGAACATCGTGTCGAAGCTGTGTCATAATGGTGTCGATTTGATGAAAACGCCCTAAACTCCATAATAAATGTGACATTTTCGATTGATCTATCCATTTTTTCACCATAAAAAAAGAGCCTCTCTTCGTTCGAAGGTTATACCTCCGACATCTGCAAGAGAGACTTCATAGCGTTAAACCTAGGAATCTATCAACAGCCATCTGTTCCTCCATTCTTTTGAACCCGATTACGGTAGGAGGAAGGTGACATTCCAGCATACTTTTTAAATTTACTATGAAAATAATCTGCATTCGCATATCCCACGCGTTCCGCCACCTGGTGTACCTTAATTCCTTGTGCAAGCAATTCCCTTGCTCGCTCAATCCTCACCTTATCCAGATAGGCATTAAAGGCCTCGCCAGTATGACTTTTGAACAGTTTGCCCAAATATCCACTATTGTAATTGAACATATCTGCCAGTAACTCCAGTCGCAAATTTTCATCATAATGACTATGTATAAAGTCAATCATTTGTTTCATGATGATGCCCTTGCCACCAGATTCAGTCTGGCCAATCCATTGCAACACATGCTCCAGCGAGTGATCCACCAGCTCGCCCAATGTGGAATAAGCATATACATCGGTTATAAAGCTGGAGTGCTCCTCCACCACGGTTCGGCTGTGATCCTGTCCGGCTGCATACTTGTTCAACGCCAGTGTGAATGTTTGGGCGAACGCCGCCTTGATTGCAGATTCTGTGCGATAAATCCGTGGAAATTGGTCTTCCATTTCCTTAATGACACGGGTTGCAGCTTCACTATTAGCCATATCTAGCGCATAGTACAGCTTTTCTGCATAACGTAGGGGATCATTTGTAGCACGATCAGACGCTCCACTCATTTCAGCCTCAACTGTCTCCAATTCGTGTAGGTCTCCAGAAAGCAAGACTCTTTCTGCCCGGAACAAAAACGTACGTTCTAACAATCGTAGTGCCTGCTCAAAAGATCTGGGAATGTCGTTAAGAATGGATACAGGATCACCGGCAGCCACATAAATTTCCGTTGCCCACGGCTTTAGCTCCTGTCGCCAAGCAGCCAGTAACTGAAAAGCATCTTTCTCCGTTTTTAACGTGGCGGGAAGCAAAAGACCCATATATATTCCAGCCTCAAACACGATACCTCTGCCCTGCTCATGGCACAATTCCGTTAGCCGCTGCTTTGCTGCCGACTGCCGAGCTTGCCGATCCCAGTCAGGAATACGTAAATCCAGCAGAATAACCTGATAGCTACTCCAGTCCAACGCTGGTAACGCAGGCTGTTGTCCATGTTTTCCGTTACCGCTTTGATGTTCAGCTTGCTCGGATGCTTTGTGCGGAGAATCGCTGCTTTCTACGGCATTACGAGCATGCTCTCGATGAACCGGAAACAATAATGCTTCGATCCAATTACGCTCATGGGAAGGCGTACTTCCCCATTTACCGTCTTCTTTCTCGTCCTCAATGTTTTGCCATACCCGTTTCAACTCTGTCGTCATTTCTTCCTCATCAACTGGCTTCAGTAGATAGCCATCTACCCCGAAGCCCAAGGCTTGCCGTGCATAATCAAAGTCTGCATATCCGCTTAATATGAGAAAATGAAACGGCTCTCCGTTCTTTTCACGTATGCTTCGTATGACCTCCAGTCCACTCATCCCGGGCATACGAATATCTACAATGACCAGCTCCGGCCGATGCTCTCCGAACTTATCCAGAGCCTCGCGTCCGTTCCCTGCCGTATCAACAATACGGAAGCCACAATTCCCCCAGTCAATAATAGAGGACAATCCTTCACGAATCGCAGGCTCATCATCTACAATCATTGCTTTATACATTTGACTCTTCCTCCCTTGGTATGGAAAAGTATACGGTTGTTCCTACTTGTAATGCGCTTTCAATATGCAGACCATTACGTTCGCCGTACATCAATGTCAGACGTTGGTGTACATTACGCAGGCCAATACTGCTCCCTTCCGGCTCATCCGCCCCCCTGATCCGAGCTAGCAGACGGGTCAGTTGCCCAGCTTCCATGCCGATCCCGTCATCTTCTACTTTAATTTTCAACTCTCTTTGTTCTATTGTAATATCTACCTTCACGGTAACTGGCTCTTCCTTATTTTCCAGGCCATGAATGACTGCATTTTCCACCAGCGGTTGTATGATTAAGGGAGGAATCGACATGTCCGTCGCGCTTTCTTCCAAATTCACTTCATAGATCAAACGATTTCCAAATCTGAACTGCTGAATTTGCAAATAGGATCGCACCATATCCAGCTCCTGTAGTACCGTCGTTTTACCACTGCCAATCTCCAGATTCCGGCGCATCAGCCTGCCAAGCAAACGCACCGTCGTTGCAATTTCCGCTTCCCCATTCAGATGTGCTTTCATTCGAATGGACTCTAGCGCATTAAACAGAAAGTGCGGATTAATTTGGCTGGCCATCATTTTTAGCTTGATATCCTTTTGTGCCAATTCCAGCCTGTTGTTGTGCTCACTCGTCTCATAGACCTGCGCCATGAGTTGGCGAATACTACTCACCATATAGTTGAAACGGCGGGATAAATCCCCGATCTCATCTCTTCCCTCCACACTCGATACCACATGAAAATCGCCCGCGGCTACCTTACCCAGCTCATAGCTCAACCGCTGTAGTCGTTTGGTAATCAGCCAGGAAATGATGGTGATTAGAATCAGTGCCATAACCAGCACTGCAAGAACACATAAAGCACCAATCAGGCTGATTCGGTTGGCTCCCTGTACAATATGCTCCGTCGAAAACACTGAAATAATCGTAAATCCGCTCACACTGGAGGCGGGCAGCAGCTCATCCACGATGATGTTGGAGGGCACTCCGTTGATTTTCGCTTCATATATTCCCTTACCCGCACGCTGGACGTCAAAGCCCAAATGTAAATCTCCCAACGTCTGACCCACCGACTGTGGACGAGTAGCTGCGACTACAATCCCGTTACGATCCGTAATCAATGTTTCAAAAGGCTCCTTGCTCAGCATATGATTCAACTCGGTCTGGCTCAGCGATATCATCAGAACTCCCTTGGTATTGTATTCAGGAAATGGAATTTGCCGTATCAGGCTCAGGCGATTAACCGGGTTATCCTCCTTATCCTGAATGTAAAACCAGTTAATCGCCGTCCCCTTCAAAGCCGTCTGGAACCACGGCTGCCGCTCAATATTAGAATCTACAGGAATAAACTCCAGATTATTGACAAGCGTCGGATTGTACGAATAGAACCGGATGGTAGCAACTTCTCTATATTGCTGAGTATACTCATTAAAATCCTTGTATTGATGATACGCATTCATGAGCTCAAGCATGCCCGAATAGCGGCGGTTCGCCATCTCCTTTAGCCTTTTATCGAACATGAGCCCATTTGAAATATCCGTTGGCACACGCAGTAAATTTGCCGTCTGGCTCTTGATCTTTTCCACATTGTTTACCGTCTGGGCAATTGCACTATTCAATGCCTGCTCTCGCAAATAAAAAGTAACGCAGCCGCCCACCACCAGCACCGGGATCATGACAATCAGTACGTAGGAGAACAGCAGCTTATTCCGCATACGCATATTATTCATCAAAAGCCGTACTCCACGATTCATGCCATCCCTCCCATAAGATAAGCGCTTACATTTTTATGTATTTTCACATTCTCTATCACAATCTACACGTTTCCAGTTTAAAGCTTCGTAACCTCTATATCTATATTTTTGTAAAATTTAAAAATGTGGCGAACGGAGTCACCACACTTTACGATTCCTAAACTATTTACGTACAAAAGGTTCGATATGCACTCCCTGCGGCAGCTTATGCGGATCTTCCGGGTTGATACGGTCATAGAACATAATGCCGTCCAAATGGTCCATTTCATGCTGCACGACAACCGCTGCATAACCTTTGAAAGTCAATAGCTCCTGTGTTCCGTCTGGTAAAGTGGCCTTAATACGAATTTTTTCGTAACGCGGTACATATCCGGCTACGTACCGATCTACAGACAAGCACCCCTCACCCTGTTCCAAATAAATCATGGACGTGGAGTGACTGACCAGCTTCGGATTAAACAATGCATACTCTACCGTTTTGTCCCCATCTTCATAATAAATAGCGCACATTCTTTTGTTCAAACCTACCTGGTTCGCAGATAACCCCACACCCGGGCGCAGATCATAGCGGCCAGCCAGCTCTTCATTTTGGCTATTTTTCAGATAATCTAGCATCCATTGCATCTGTTGCAGGTCCTCTTCAGACAGCGGCAGGCATACCGGCTCAACCTTTGTGCGCAAAATCGGTTCCCCTTCACGCACGATATCCTTCGTGAGAAGCATGTCCATCGATTGATTACTCATTCGTCAGCCTCGATTCATTTAAATAAATATACTTTCATGTTATTCTGCAAAAGTTAGGGAGTTCCCAATATTCCTACAAGTTTTATCCCATAAATTATATCTATTCATGAAATGAATTGTCAAAATGAAGCGGTATTTAAGCCATTAAATATTCATTGCCTTAATGGTTTATCTAATTAACAATTATACTGATGCTCTATATATCCTTAAACGAAAAACCCCCTTAACCAATGAAGTGGTCAGGAGATTTTTTGCCGTTATCATACCTTTGAAATTAATCTACGTATCTTTTCTTACTATTAAGATGGCTGCTCCAACGCACTGGGAGCTTCACTAAACAGCTGCGCCTTTGGATTCGGCTGTGTCCAGGTATTATAATATTGCGAGTTCTTGCCGTAGGAGTTGTCAATGACAACGTGCGGCATATCAAGCAGACAGGCCAGAATGTGACCATGCAGCCGTGAAGTGCGAACCTCTCGGTAAGAGCTGAACAGCGTAACCGCTTTGTTCATGAGATGGTCTGTATACTTGTACCAGAATGTACGCGTAGGCAACGGGCCACCAATTTTCTTATCCAGTCGATAAAACTTCTGGAAATAGACAATTCCCTTCACTTCCAGCGGAGTGAACAAAGTATCCCAGTCCAGCCGGTGAGCGGCATCTGCCTCGTCATCGAACTTCTTTTGTCCACCCACCGTTTCAATATCTGTGCGCAGGAAATACAATACATCCTTCACAGTTTCCGTAGTCGGCTTCAATGGCCAGAGCTGGTGTGCCATATCAGGACATAGTGTGATACTGCACTGGTTCAGCTTGTCCTTAGCCCACTGATAAGAGCGTGTATCCCGCACAAACATATGTAGATCCGGATGAGCATTGAACAAGGCAGCGACTTCATTAGCCTTCTGTTCAGATTGAAAGTGGATCGTCTGCGGCATAATCACAATTCGGTGGTTAGGGAAATCGCGAACGATGCGTTCTCGCAAATTTTGGTGATTTGAATAGAGATCGCCGAAGTTGCCGCCGCCGTGGCACACGATAATCC
Organism: Paenibacillus sp. FSL H8-0168; assembly: GCF_038592955.1. Taxonomy (NCBI): domain Bacteria; kingdom Bacillati; phylum Bacillota; class Bacilli; order Caryophanales; family Paenibacillaceae; genus Paenibacillus; species Paenibacillus sp. FSL H8-0168. Next base: position 4,864,693 of record NZ_CP151948.1, read on the forward strand.
AGTCACCCGGAATTTGGAGCCGATCGGGAATATCCATAGCGCTATAACGGGCACGGACACGGATGCCATTATCCTTGAAGAACGCCTCGGTGCCTTTCATGATGAGTACATCCCCACCGTTATTATAGACGGGATAATCGACATAAATGATATTCGAACCTTGGGGGACTACGTCGAGAATGACGCTCAGCTTATTTTTCAGTTTAGCCATGGGATGCAAATTCGGCATCTTTCAGTTCTCCCTTCCTGCGCTTCTTTTGTATAGTCTGAATGACAAATGTAATATCACTTTTATCAAAAATGATCCGTGATAGCGGAACATTGAAAAACATCGGGAATGAGAACAGTGAGAACGCCAATCGTACACAAGCGCCTACAAGCAAAGCAATCGCAATGCCGTCCAGACCGAAGATCGGTGTACAAATAAAAAATAGACCGACGGTGATTGCATAGGCTACAATTTGCCGGAACAATACCAGTCCCGGACGTCCCAGCGCGTTAAAGGCCGAAGCCAGAATCCATGAGCCGCCACCAATGATACATTCCAGTGATAGCAGGTAGAACGTTAGCGATGCTTCCAGAAAAGCGGGGCCGTACAGCAAACCCAGCATGTATCGTCCAATGAAGAGAGCAGGCACAATGACGATTAGCATCGCAGCCATAGAGATGCGAAAAGCACGACCCACCGTTTCGACAATCTTGCTGTGCTCCATCCCCGTCACCTTAGGAAAAGTAACGTTAGTGACGGCATTTTGCACCACATTGAACACACGAGACAAGGCGTAGACGACAGAGTATAGACCGAACGCTTTGGGTGATAGCAGCGCCACAATAACGATTTTGTCCGTTTGTGTGGACAGCGTCCCCATCAGCTCCATCCCGTAAACCCTCGCTCCATAGCTATAATAAGGACGAAGCACTTGGCGGCTGGTAAATGGGCGGAAAGCACGCATATTCATATACTTGCGCAAACGGAGGAACGCCCACACTAGTGCAAGGAAACTCGCGGCAAAATTCACTGCCCCAGCCAGTTGCACATTGAGCAGGCCCATCAGCCACAGTGTCACCAGACCAATGAAATTCAGTAATGGGTAATAAAACAACAGACCATTATATACGCTAAATCGATCCAGCCCTTGCGACAATGCTGTCGTCAGCGCTGTAAGCACTGCCAGCGGTATGGCTGCCGCACAATAAAGCTGGGACAGTTGGATGATGTCCGCACCATAACCATTCAGCCACAGCGGCATGCATATCCAGGCCACCGCTCCCGCCAACAAGCTGGCAGGCAACTGAATCCAGAGCGACAACGCCAGCAGTTCTTCCGTCGTGCCTGTTTTCTTCTTGATGTTATAAATTAACGACGTTGGTAATCCGAAGCTCAACACACTGCCGATCAGCGTAGGCCAGAACAGAACTGCCGCCAGTTCTCCTTTCCCCTCTACTCCGAGCATACGTGCGGTCAGGATGGAAGTCAGGGTCGTGACGATTAGCACAAAAAAATTGTTAAAGCTCGTGCGCATGATCGTTTTAGCGAGACTGTCACCCGTGAATACTTTCCTTGCTGCTGTCCATGTGCTCATGTTACGTCCAACTCCTGTTCCTTATTAAGCCTCTCGTCTCTATGCTCAATCGCGTCTTATGACGCACCTCCATCAGCCTACCGTTTTTTTTGAATTACGTTCAGGCAACTGTCCCCCGCCAATAGGCTCCTTCGGGCTTGAAAAGATCGCTTTCAACGCTCTTCTATAGCCTTGAATGGCAGTATGATTTTTCTTGGGCTTTTCTCTCAAAATCTGATACAACGTCGTCCAGTATAGTGCTGCATAACCGATCGGCCCAGATCCCTCTTCACGCAAGAGATGAATATGATTCATCACCCGCATATAAGTAACCTGCTCCATATTGTCGCGTGAGGACGGCGATTCGTGATGAAGCAGCGTAAGCGCCGGGTTAATGTATAACGGACCGCTTTTCATCGCGATGCGCGAAAGTAACAAATCCTCGCCTACGCTATAGCTTTGCAACCAAGGTACCGGCTCCAGACCGCGAATCGCTTCACGACGAAATGACATATTACAGCCATGGAAAAACTGGGTTCTAAACGTCTTCTTGGCCTTATGCCAGTTATACATCGAGCCGGACTGACCGCTGAGGGATAGCCTTCCTTTGGACAAAGACTGCTGGAATGACAGCAAGCATCGAATTGTTCCCATGAAGCTGTTACTCATTCCCTGTGCAATACCGCCGACACCAGCGGCCTGCGGGTAAGCCTCATAGGTACGCATCAACTCATTCAAGTAGTTGCTCGGCAGCTCAACGTCATCGTCAAGGAACAAAATGATGTCACCCTGCGCAAGTTCAGCTGTCTTTACACGAGATAACCATAATCCCGGCTGCTCCTTACGATGATATCGGTAGGTAATTCCCGCTCTGCCCAACTGACGCTCATAACGTTCCAGCACATGCTTCGGCAGTTCTCCGTCGTCAATAATCCATAGCTCGGTTTCACATGCCTCCGGTGCTCCCCCAATGGCAATTGAATTAATGCATCGGGTCAGATCATCAACCCGATTTCGGGTGCACAGAGCAATGGACAAGCTTAACATCATACTCCCCCTTTATCCTGTCAGTGTGTAAAAAAACAGTTTACTGAACCGCCGGGCCTAAATATTCGTTATATTTTTGCTTGCGCGGATTCAGAATGAACAACACCCCCTGCTTGTATCCATCTGCGGCATTAAAATTGCGGCGCAGCGTTTCTTTGAGCATCAAGTAGGATAAGGTCCATAAAAGGGCTCCATACTGAATCACTCCAGCCTTTTTCAAGGCAAGAAAATAATAGTGGTTAATCGCTGTAGCCTTGGCTACTTTGCCCGCCTTATCGCGCGAGCTTGGAGATTCATGATGAATGATGGTTAAGTCAGGATTGATAACCAATTTGCCATAACGGCTCGCCAACTGGCACATGTACAAATCGTCAGCCACGGCATAACTGGTCATCCACGGATACGGCTTCATGTCCCGAAGCGCATCTCTCCGAAATGACATATTGCAGCCATGGAAAAATTCTGTATCGAAAACCTCCGTTGCTTCGCCCCAGCGCAGCAAGGAACCTGCCAGACTACTAGGCGAGAGCTTGCCGAGGGATGAAGACATCTGAAATGTCAAAACGCCCAGCAGCTTTCCTGCCCGGCTCGAATATAATCCCTTTGCAATCCCTCCAACACCCACAATCGTTTTATCCTGATCATAGGTATCGAGCAAGCGCCGGATATAGAGTTTATCGTCCAGTTCTGCATCATCGTCAAAATACAGCACAATATCATACCGCACAAGGGACAAGGCCTCATAGCGGGATAACCAAACGCCGGGACGACTTTTTTTATAATATTTCAAAACGCTTTGAGGCAATCCGGATACCATGTGACGGTACTGCTCGATCTGTTGGTCGGAAATATCGCCGTCATCAACAATTAGCAGTTCTACAGCCGTATGTTCCAATTGCTGCTGTACTGCAATAGATTGTATACAGCGTGTCAGGTCTTCGATCCGATTGCGGGTACAAATGATGATGGAGACATCGGACATGCCATTACCTCCTGTGTGTGTATCCAGATGCTTTGGAAGAGATATTCAAAGTTTTTCCAATTGCTGGATTATATATGTTTATTGTATCTTTGACAGCGTTTTAGTGTATATACCTCTTTTGTATACTTTTTCAGTCTCCAAAAGGGTAGAAATCCTCTAAAAAGAGCAAAAAAATAGGATTGGCTTCTAGTGCCAATCCTGATTTACCCTTGGAAGTCCAGAAACAACGTCGCATTCACATACCGACGTGCCATGGACAAAAAATAACTATTTTGCACCGCAACTGCTGCCACCAGCAAAGTATTACGCACTGCTTCACACTGGTTAGGGGTCAAATGCTGTAAACGACTGGTGTATTGATCAGCCGCCTGAACCAGCAGCTCCTCTGTCGCACCTTCCTGACGCTGCTGTCCTGTAACGGAATTTCCGTTGTCCTTTGCATAGCCTGCTCCAGCAACATCGAGCAGTTGGTCTCCGTTCGCATCCAGCTCCTCAAACAAAGTTGAATAGGCGGCGTACAAATCGACCGGCTGAATCAGATCGTCCGTATCATCTTCGGGTTGTTGGAACAGGATATGAAATAGCTGACGAATGGATTCAAAATCAAGACATGATTTTAAATCTTCCACAATGAGCAATATAGCTGCCTGGTTGACCGAGTATTTTTTGCCGATCTTCGGAGCGCCGAGAAATTCCTTGAAGTCGCGTTTGACCCAATTTTGCATAGATGCCAGTGAGACATGGCTGTATTCGACCAGTTGACCCAGGGAAACGATCTCCTGCAGCGAAAAGGCTGCGCTGTGCTTACCCTTGATGATTTTATCTAGCACAGGTGTCACGTCGGTGTATAAAAATGTCGGCATCGTGCTCCCGGAACGGGCGAGATGGCTATGAGTGCGCCTCCAGGCGTCCTGCAGAACGGCCAGAGGCTGCAATTCGCGGCGACCTTCCATGGCCAGCAGCAAATGGGCCATATCACGACGAGTAAGGGTAAAAGACTCCATCTGCTTTCCTCCCTTTCTTACATTTCAAGTTCATTTGAACTCATCATACGCCCTCAAACTAGGCTTGTAAAGCGAAGCAATGAGCCGTGCGGGTTCTATTATGCCTTATTTTCCGTGTAAATTGGAGGTAGGTGACCTGCTACGATTCCATATGAACCTTGTATATTTCCTTTTAAGTTCTTAAAATAAGTTCAAGTGAACTTAAAATGGAGTTCCTTAAAAAATTGAACGAAAAAGGGATGAGTGAAAATTATATGGGTATAGGTGTCAGTCTATTTTTGTTTGCGGTGTTGATTTTATTTAGTGCTTTCTTCGTGGCTACCGAGTTTGCGATTATTAAAATCCGTTCCAGCCGGGTCGATCAGCTGGTCGTGGAGAACCGTAAAAACGCACTGGCGCTACAAAAAGTCGTCAATAATCTGGACGGCTACCTGTCCGCCTGTCAGCTTGGTATTACGATTACAGCGTTGGGACTCGGCTGGCTCGGTGAACCGACCGTAGTCAAATTGCTGGAGCCTCTCTTTCAACAGCTCAACATCAATGGGGATTTTTCACATATCCTGGCCTTTATTATTTCATTCGTCATTGTAACTTACCTGCACGTGGTGATCGGCGAACTGGCTCCCAAAACATTGGCGATCCGCAAAGCGGAAGCTGTCAGTCTGTTAACCTCTCCAGTCATCGTGTGGTTTAACCGGATTATGTATCCGTTTATTTGGCTCCTTAACGGCTCGGCCAATCGTCTGGTTCGTCTGTTTGGTCTTCAACCGGCTAGTGAGCATGAAGAAGCGCACTCTCAGGAAGAAATTCAGATCATTTTGTCCGAAAGCGTGGAAAGTGGTAAGATCAATAACACCGAATATGGCTACGTAAATCGTATCTTTGCTTTTGACGAGACCGTTGCCAAGGAAATTATGGTGCCACGTACAGATATGGTATGCTTGTTTACGAATCGCTCGCTACAAGAAAACATGCTGACTATTCACGAAGAGCAGTATACCCGTTTTCCGGTGGCGACAGATAGCAAGGATCAGATCATTGGTATGATTAATACCAAACAGCTCTTCCTTGAGTATGATCGCAATCCCGAGCTTGTTTTCGACAGCCTGATTCAACCGATCTTGACCGTTCCGGAAGTTATCCCCGTCAACACGCTGCTGAAACGTATGCAGAAGGAGCAGGTTCATATCGCTCTCCTGGTCGATGAATACGGTGGAACCTCCGGCCTCATTACCATCGAGGACATTTTGGAGGAGATTGTTGGCGAAATTCGGGACGAATTTGATAAGGATGAACGGAAGGAAATCGAGAAACTGACGGAGAACAGTTATTTGATGGATGGTAAAGTGATGCTTTCCGATCTGAGTGATCTGACGGGCTTGGCATTGGACGATGAAGACGTGGATACTGTCGGAGGGTGGGTGTATAGCCGGGTTCCGGAACCTAGACAGGGCAAGGAATTCATAGAAGAGAATGTGAAATTTATCATTCGTGAAATGGGTAAAAATCGTATTCGTCGGGTGGAGATTATTTTACACCATACATCCCCCGCATCTGAATTGGAAGCAGAATCGGACACTTCTTCCCGGGAGTGAACCGTGTGACCTGAGCGTTTATCTTTGCACTTGTGACACTTGCGTTCACTCCTACTGAAATGACATATTTTCAGGGCAAACGACTTAGGTCGTTTGCCCTGCACGCGTGTAAGGAGGAGCTAGTAAAGTGGATATTTTATCTTCTATTATTATGGGAATTATTGAAGGACTGACAGAGTTTTTGCCGGTCTCTTCGACGGGTCACATGATCCTCACGGCTAATCTTCTAGGATTAAACACAGAGAATGATACGGTCAAAACGTTTGAGGTAATCGTGCAATTAGGTGCTGTGCTGGCAGTCGTCGTATTATACTGGCGCAGATTCCTGAGCCTGTTTGATTTCAGACGCAAAATCTCGAGCCAGCCACGTCTAAACCTGTTACATATTATTTTAGCCATGATCCCTGCGGGCCTGATTGGCGTACTGTTCCGTGATGTAATTAAGCAATACCTGTTTGGTCCTGAAACGGTTTTGTACAGTTTGGTGATCGGGGGCCTGCTCATGATCGCGGCTGAGAAATTTCATCCGCCTATTAGATCACATACGCTGGATGAGATCACGTACAAACAAGCATTTACCATCGGTATGTTCCAAGTCCTAGCTCTATGGCCAGGCTTCTCCCGTTCAGGCTCAACCATGTCTGGGGGCCTATTCGCACGTGTAAGCCATACGGCAGCCGCGGAATTTACATTCCTCGTATCTGTTCCGATCATGCTGGGTGCATCGGGTATTGATATGATCAAAAGTATGGATCATCTGTCTATGAGTGATTTTCCAGTGTTCGCAGCCGGCTTTATTACTGCCTTTATCGTCGGAATGCTGGCGATCAAAACATTCCTCGGTCTGCTCAAACGCTTGAGCCTGACTACGTTCGCCATTTACCGCTTCGTGCTGGCGGCTGTGTTCTTTTTCATTATTTTATAAGCCATTGTTTGGTACCAATAACCAATAACTAAAAAGGGATATCCATAGGGTCTGAATGATCAGCCTTGGATATCCCTTTTACTATTTTGCAGAAAGGATAGATCGTACTGAACTATCCCTATCATGCGTTCTGATTATTGTTTGGATTCCAGCGTAGTCAAATATTCCGAGATTTGAGCTGGCGTTTTAGCGTATTTGCTGTGCAAATGAGCAATTTTTTCGCCATTACGGAACACGAGCAGACTCGGAATGCCGCGCACTTGATTTTCGTCGGCAATCGGCTGAAATTTCTCTGCATCAAGCGCAAAGAAACGCTTATCCGCGTTTTCCTCAATAATACCGTCCATAAATTTATCCAGTGTCTTGCAATCCGGACACCAGGTTGTATCAAATTTCACGACGGTCAGACCGTCACCGTTAATTAAATCCTGATATTGCTGCTGAGATTCGATGCGTTCCATTCGTTGGTCCCTCCTAGAGTGTATTTATAACGTCTCCATATTCACATATGAATAATAAACCGAAGCTTATTCTTATATTGTAATGATTCTTTTATAAATTGCAACTGGGATAGGTACATGTTCAAGCGTGTACTTGGTTATAGACTGAAATGTAGCGTTTATAGCTAGGAGCAACAGATGAACACGCTTTTGTACCATCATTGCCCTTATCAGCGGTAATGCGCATCATAACGATTGGCTCGGCTGATTTGCTGTAGCGTCTGCCGCTCTTGCCTGGTTAGCGGTGCAATATCCGCAGCAGAAATATTATGCTCCAATTGTCCCAAAGAGCTTGCACCCGGGATCACAGCAGCGACAGTCGGATGTGAAAGACTATAACGAATCGCTGTCTGCCCCATACTACGGTCGGACCCTGCAAATGCCTTTAATTGCTTACGCACATCCAACAGCTCTGCTTCATTGTAGTCCAGATATCCCTTGGCTATCTTCCCTTCCCCTTCGTCAGCCAATACACCACTGGCCACAGGCCCACGTGCAATCACGCTAATTCCCCGCTCCTGAAGCAAAGACAGTACCTCCTCCTCTGCACGCCGATCCAGTAAACTATACTGATTCATAACACTAACGATATTCGAACGTTCGATATATTCACGGATGACATGAGGGCGAATCGAGGAAATACCATAGTAACGGATGACGCCCTCCCGCTGCAATTGCTCAAAAGCCTCAATGGTTTCGTCCATCGGATCGTCAATCGTCCCTCCGTGCAACTGATACAGGTCGATGTAGTCCGTTCCAAGGCGGCGTAGGCTCTCTTTAACAGCAGACAGAATATATTTCTTGGATGGGTCCCATCCCCAGCCCTCCTGCCCCGGTAGACGCCGATTGCCGACCTTGGTCGCCAGGATGACCTCCTGCCGCCGTCCACGGATCGCTGCACCCACGATTTCTTCATTGCGTCCGTGCTGGTACAAATCTGCCGTATCCAACAGGTTTACGCCCCTGTCTAGCGCTTCATGAATCAAGTAAACACCTTGCTGCTCCTCCGTACCGACCGACATACATCCCAAACCAATTTCACCTACCAGCAAATCCGATGATCCCAGGCGGTTTTTTTTCATTTATGCTCCCCTCACTTCCAACAACGTATAACTTTAAATTTTTAATATTCCTCTATTATACGAAAAAAATATACAAAAAAAACAACCCCAAAGACATAGAGACTCCACGCTCTCCAATCCTTTGAGGTTGTTGTATGAGATTCGTATTCCATTCATGCTATCCGAACAGCCATTGGACGGCCTTAGGAAATTGACGCTGAAAACAATCCACACGATGCACTGCATCCTGATCCAACTCAAGAAGCACATCTTTTGCATCCAGTCCCTGTGTCCGCAGCATCTCGTGTGCCTGGAGGGTCAGCGGAACCATATCTTTTTGTACATTCGTTTTCCCTTCACCTTCACGGGTCCCAACAGATATATAAAAGCGATGTATCCCATCCCTCACAGTTGCACAAGATGCAGATCGCATATAATCAATCATACCCGGATACCAATACGAGCCTGAGATGGAACCGACGCGTCCGAATACGTCCTTATACTTGAAGGCGGCATACATGGAAATTAATCCGCCCAATGAGGCGCCGATGATGCCCGTATGCTCCGATCCAGTGCGCACTGGATATCTTGCCTCGACGTACGGCATTACTCTTGTAACCACAAACGCCAGATAGGCATTTCCGACACCGCCAAAAGCAGGTCTTCCTTCTACTAAAGCAGCTGCCTTCCAAGGCGTATAATCATCCAGTCGATTTACGGGCTGAATACCTACCAGCACCACACGGGGCAGTTCTCCCGTAGAAAAACCTCTTTCCAGCTCATCCAACCCGCTTAGAAATAAAGAGCTGCCATCCTGCACATACAGCACAGGATACAGCTCATTATGATTCATGGAGACGGGAGGTGTATAGACGTGCACAAGGTACCCATCTAATGGAATTTCATCTATATGACCTTTCATCCTACACAGTCCTCCATGATGTGAATGTATTCATTACAGTGCAGCATCCATTTCCTTGATCATTTCAGATACGGATTCCAGACCATTACCTGACAGGTACCAGTAGTTAGGATCAAGGTATACAATATGACCGTTTTTAAATGCATTGGTTTTCTTCACCAGTTCATTTTCCATGGTTTGTTTGCCTGTAACCTGTTCCTTGCCTTCTTCGACCACCACAGCCCCACGGTCAACGACAAAAATATAATCCGGATTTTTTTGCTGTACATATTCAAAAGAAACCTTTTGTCCATGCGTGGATACTTTAATGCCAGGATCTACAGGGGTTACGCCAAAAGCATCATGAATGATACCGAAGCGGGATTGTGAGCCATATGCGCTCAGGCTTCCTTCATTCGTCAGCACGATCAGTCCTTTAGCTTTGCTCGCTACAGCCTTGTCATGTACGGCCTTGATGGAGCTATCAATCGCAGCCAGTTCCTGCTTGGCAGCATCTTCTTTGTCGAAGATTTGACCCAGTGTTTCAACGTTTTTCTTAAAGGAATTGATATAATCCTTGGTGTCTACAGCCATCGAAATGGTCGGTGCAATTTTACTCAACTCTTTATATGCATCAGCTTGTCTGCCGCCGATGATGATGAGTTCAGGAGACAGATCACTGATTTTCTCGTAATCCGGTTCAAACAACGTGCCCGCGCTTGCATATTTGGAATCTTTATATTTGCTCAAATACGTAGGAAGATCCTGCTGCGCTACTGCCGCAACGTCAACACCCAGCTTATCCAGCGTATCCAATGAACCAAAATCAAAGACAACGACATTTTTTGGATTAACTTTGACTTGGACCGGGTTTTCATCCAGTGCGTGTTTGACCGAGATAGTTTTGGATTCCGTTGTTGCAGCAGAGGAGCCGTTTCCAGTCGCTTCCGGTGTTGCCGGAGCTGCTGTGCCACAGGCCGACACAATCAGTACCAATGCAAGCATTAGCGTTAAAAACATCATATTTTTCTTCATTTAACATTCCCCCTAAGTGAAATAAACGCAAATTTTATGGTCACCGATCTGTTGAATCGGAATATCCATATCGTACAAATCCTTTAATACCTGACTATCAATCATCTCGTCAGCCGTTCCTTGTTTTAGCAACCTGCCATCCTTCATCCCTACAATATAGTCTGAATAGCAGGAGGCAAAATTAATGTCATGCAACACGACCAGAATCGTTTTGCCGAGATCATCCACCAAACCGCGCAACGTCTTCATAATCTGAACCGAATGCTTCATATCCAGATTGTTCAGCGGCTCATCCAGCAGGATGTATTCTGTGTCCTGAGCCAAAATCATGGCAATAAAAGCCCGCTGTCGCTGTCCCCCACTAAGCAAATCAATATGCTTATCTTTCATATCCTCCAGTCCCATGTAAGCCATAGACTGCTCCACCATTTTGCGATCCTCGCTGTTCAATCTACCCTTGGAATACGGAAAACGGCCGAAGCTAACCAGCTCCTTCACGGTTAAGCGGATATTGACATCGTTCGTCTGTTTTAAAATAGATATCTTCCGGGCTAGCTCCTCACTTTTCGTCAGGCTCACGGCCTGCCCGTCAATGAGGATTTCTCCCTCATCACTGTCAGTCAGGCGACTAATCATCGACAACAAAGTGCTTTTTCCAGCGCCGTTAGGTCCAATAAAGGAGGTAATCGTACCTTTAGGTACAGTGACGGATACCTGATCCACCACATTTTTATTCCCGTAGCGTTTGGATACGTTTCTGACTTCTACCATGATTTATTCTCCCGCAGCAAAAGGTACAGGAAGTACACCCCCCCGATAAAGTTAATAATGACGCTGACCGTTGTCGATAAGTCGAATACTCTTTCTGCCAGCAGTTGGCATCCTGCCAACGCAATGACGCTGACACAGATAGAGGCCGGAATAATATAACGATGCTGATAGGTTTTCATCACCTGATAAGCCACATTGGCCACAATTAATCCGAGAAACGTAATCGGCCCGACCAGTGCCGTGGATATGGAGATAAGAATCGCTACGATAATTAGCAACCTTTTGATAATAAAACCATAAGGGAGACCTAAATTAATCGCATGCTCTCGTCCGAGCGACAGCACGTCCAGATACTTGATGAATCTCCACGCATAAGCGAATACGAGCACAAGAATGAATACAGAAAGCCACAATAGCTCGGTATTTACGTTACTGAAGCTAGCAAAGCTCTTGTCCTGGATTTTCGCAAATTCGTTCGGATCAATCAGTACCTCCATAAAGGTAGATAAACTGTTAAACAGCGTGCCGAACACCAGACCAATCAGCAAAAGTACATAAATCCCGCGTCCATCTTTGCGGAAAATTAATTTGTATAGCAGTCCTGCGAACAGCACCATCAGCCCCACCGATATCAAAAAGTTCAATTCTTTGCTGGTCGAAATGAAAGGGACGGAACCAAATGCAAAAATAATCGTCGTCTGAATCAGCATATACAGTGAATCCAGTCCGATAATACCGGGAGTCAAAATCTTATTATTCGTAACCGTCTGGAAAATAACGGTTGCAAAAGCAATGGAGCCACCTGTCAGAATGAAGGCTGCGATCTTTTTCAATCGTCGTGGCAGCGCGTAATGCCAGGTATGCGGAAGATCTATAAACACGAAAGCAGCAATCAACACAAGCGCGGCAGCGGCTAATATTCCGATTTTTAATTTAGGATTCATAAGCCCTTCTCCTCAACAGCAAATACAAGAACAACGCGCTCCCGATCACGCCAACCGTAAGCCCTACAGAAATTTCATACGGATAAATGATCACCCGTCCCAAAATATCGCAAAACAGCACAAAGACGGCGCCCAGGATTGCTGTATGGGCCAGGCTTTTTTTCAGATTATCCCCCATATACATGCTGACCAGATTGGGTACAACCAGCCCCAAAAAGGGAATCGTCCCGACCGTTAAGATGACAACAGAGGAAACCAAAGCCACGATCACCAACCCAACATTGACGGTGCGCTTATAATGAACTCCCAAATTCGCCGCAAAATCCTCGCCCATGCCTGCAATTGTGAAACGATTCGCATATATGTACGCCAGCGCAACCAAAGGAACACTAAGATATAGCATCTCATAGCGACCACTCATGATTAGAGAAAAATCCCCCTGCATCCACGAAGAAATGCCCTGGATCAGATTGTATTTGTAAGCAAAAAAGGTCGTTACCGAATTTAAAATACCTCCAAACATCAAGCCGACAAGCGGGATAAATACCGGGTCCTTGAAACGAATTTTATCCAGTATTTTCATAAAAATCAGCGTTCCCCCTAAAGCAAATCCAAAAGCCGTCAGCATCTTCGTCCAAAATCCCGCCGCTCCAAACACCATAATAGCCATCAGCACACCTAGTCGTGCCGCATCCATCGTCCCTGCGGTGGTGGGCGATACAAATCGGTTTCGGGTAAGCTGCTGCATGATCAATCCACAGATACTCATACTCGCCCCTGCGATAATGATACTGATCAATCGTGGGAATCTGCTAATCAGGAGTACCTGCGCCTGATCGTTGGTTAAGTGGAACACATCAAGTGGAGTTACATCATGAACACCAATAAAAACCGAGGCGAAGGCCAGTACCAGAAAAGCCAGTATTAAATAACGTAATTTCATCTCTAACTAAGGGAGCCTGTCCAATAACCTCTACCAAGCTTCGGCCCTGTCCTCCCCTCCAATAATGATAATCATTATCAAAAATCAACTAGGATAAATTATATCAGTCAACTCGTATCTGTCAATGTGAGGAGGTTTTAAAGTAGGACAAAAAAAGCTGCTGAGAACTTTCTCGACATCCCGCCTAGGCAATCCAAGGAGCAAATAAGAGTAAAATCCGGTAAACTGGAAATGGAGAGTTTGGGAGCCTCTTTTTTATGTTTATGATGAGTAGTTCTGGAAATCGAGTTCAATGACTTTGGTTAGTAAAAAAATAGGAGGAGAATGATGAATCACATATTAATCATCGAGGACGATATCGCCTTGAGTAACGGTATTGTTCTTGCTCTTAAAGAACCTAACAACGTATTTACGCAAACGCATGACATAGCTACTGCAAAAGAACATTTGAATGTTACTGCCTTTGACCTAGTGATTCTTGATATTAATTTACCAGATGGAAACGGGCTTGATCTTTTAACAGATATACGAAAAAAAACAACTATACCCGTCATCGTTCTGACTGCGAATGATATGGAAACAGATGTCGTCACTGGTTTTGAGCTGGGTGCTGACGACTATATCACCAAACCCTTCAGTCTTATGGTACTGAGAGCAAGAGTTGGCGTTCAGCTAAAGAAATCCAGATACTCGCTTGCAGACTCCATTCAGCTAGACAATTTTTCTTTTTCATTCGAGAGAATGGAATTTATTAAGAATGGTACACCTATTGAACTAAGTAAAACGGAGCAAAAATTGTTGCGCATCCTAATCAACAATCGAGGAAATACCGTTTCGCGTGATCATTTGATAGACAGCATCTGGACTGACGGGGCTGAATATGTAGGTGAAAATGCCTTGTCAGTTACGATAAAAAGGCTACGTGACAAGCTCGAGGATCATCCTTCTTCCCCACAATATATTAAAACGGTTTATGGGCTGGGCTACACATGGGCGTTGAAATGACAACACTCCTCTATATATGTACAGGAATTGCCGTTGTTGCTGTATGCACCGCTGTGGGTGCTATTATGCTTTATCGCAGGAGCATCCATAAAACAATGAAAACCATTGAAAACATGCTGGATGCCGCGATAAATGGCAGCTTCTCAGAGGATGTCTTTGATGAATCCGTTCTCTCTGCAATAGAAGCTAAATTTGCGAAATTTCTTTCCATTTGTTCCGTGTCCTCCAAAAATCTGCTTGCTGAAAAGAATAAAATAAATGAGCTGATTTCCGATATTTCACACCAAACGAAAACACCATTGGCCAACATCCTGCTTTATTCCCAACTACTTAGCGAATACGAACTATCACAGGATACCTCCACTTGTGTGAAAGCTCTATCTGCACAGGCCGAAAAGCTTAACTTTCTGATCCAGGCATTGTTGAAAACATCGCGGCTTGAAACGGGGATTATCACGGTAGCGCCAAGGCGAGAATCTGTTCAAAAGCTCCTTGATGCTGCACTGGAGCAAATGATGCCAAAAGCTGACGCCAAAGGGATTTCAGTTGTTATGGAGGACACAGTTACCCATGCTTATTTTGACCTAAAGTGGACGAGTGAAGCTGTCTATAACATTATGGATAACGCCATAAAATATACAGAGACAGGCGGAAGCATGAATATAAAAGTAATGGCATACGATTTGTTTTGCCGAATTGATATTACCGATAGCGGCATAGGCATTGCAGAAGAAGAACAAGGTAAAATCTTTACCCGCTTCTATCGCTCTCCCACTGTTAACTCGCAGGAGGGTGTAGGTATTGGACTGTTTTTAGCTAGAGAAATCATCGCTGCAGAGGGGGGTTACATCAAGGTACAATCACGCTACGGCCGTGGTTCTACCTTCTCTATTTTTCTTTCTATGGATACTTAATTCTTTCAATACCGTTAGATTTCAGAAAGATTGTAGAAAGATCAGTGTGTTAATGTCTGTACTGTAGATGACTACGATCCAGACATTTTTTGTAGAGGAGAACGTATATGGGCCTATTGAAAACTCAGGCATTAAGGAAGCATTACGGGAACGGAGATACTGCTGTTCATGCCTTAGATGGTGTGAATCTGGAGGTGGAAAGCGGCGAATTTGTCGCTATTGTCGGTACTTCGGGGAGCGGCAAATCTACCCTTCTGCATATGTTGGGTGGACTTGATCGTCCGACAAGTGGAACCGTTACGATTGATGGTAAGGATATTTCTTCACTGAAAGACGAAGAATTGACTATTTTTCGCAGACGAAAGATTGGCTTCGTGTTTCAAAATTACAACCTGGTACCTGTCTTGAATGTCTACGAAAATATTGTGCTTCCTATTGAACTGGACGGTAAAGAACCGGACAAAGCCCACGTAGATAAAATTGTACATACCTTGGGCCTTCACCACAAAATGAATAATCTGCCAAACAATCTTTCCGGTGGACAACAGCAACGTGTAGCTATTGCCAGAGCACTGGCAGCCAAGCCCGCCATTATCTTGGCAGATGAACCCACTGGAAACCTGGACAGTAAAACCAGTCTGGATGTGATGGGATTGATCAAAGTTTCCAGCCAGCAGTTCCGCCAAACGATAGTGATGATTACTCATAATGAAGAAATCGCGCAGATGGCAGACCGTATCATCCGCATTGAGGACGGTAAAATAGTTGGCGGTGAAGGCGAATGATCAAGGTAAAGAACAAAAAAGTAATCCGCAAGCTGGCAGATAAGAGCTTCAAAGTAAACAAAGCCCGTAACCTCATTGCTATTGTTGCTATAGCACTAACCTCATTGCTATTTACAACACTGTTCACTATGGGGATTGGCGCTGGGGAAAGCTTACAACGGGCGACCATGCGCCAGGCCGGTGGAGATGGGCATGCCGTACTTAAATATATAACGGATGACGAATTTAATCATGTCAAGAATCATCCGTTGATCAAGGAAATAGCTTATAACCGTATATTAAGCGACGAAGTTAAAAACGATAAATTTCTAAAACGCCACACAGAGTTCTGGTATTACGATGATGTAGGGATGAAGCTTGGTTTTATTGAGCTTAAAGAGGGGCACAAGCCTGCGGCGGAAAATGAAGTGATCGCAGACTCCAAGACGTTGCAGCTATTGGGTGTTCCACTGGAGGTTGGAGCACCTTTGAGGCTAAAGCTTGACATACGAGGTAAAGAAGTACAGCGTGATTTTATCCTCTCCGGCTGGTGGAAAAGCGATCCTGTGTTTAACACAGGACAAATATTCGCCTCCAGATCCTATGTCGATGCTCATGCAAAGGAATTACAAAGCACCTATAAAAAAGATCATTTCTATACAGGAACCATTAGTGCATATATGATGTTCGACAATAGCCTTGATTCGCGAGGAAAGCTCAATAAAGTGATTACCGAAAGCGGATATTCGCTTGACGAAGATGCACCGAACTATATCGCGAGTAATGTAAATTGGGCATACATCTCAACCAATTTTAGTCTAGATACAGAGACCATCATAGCGTTAACTTCTGCCCTGTTACTGATCATGTTTACCGGTTATTTGATCATATATAATATATTCCAAATATCAGTGATGCGAGATATTCGTTTTTATGGTCTTTTAAAGACGATCGGCACAAGCGGCAAGCAGATCCGCCGGATCATTCGCAGACAGGCGTTAGTTCTTTCAGTGATAGGAATCCCGTTTGGATTAATAGCAGGTTTTTTTGTCGGTAAAGCACTTATACCACTTCTTATGAACAACACTACCTTTGCTGGTACCGAGATATCGGTATCTCCCAACCCATGGATTTTTATAGGATCGGCTTTGTTCGCGCTCATTACCGTAATGATCAGCACTTTCAAGCCAGGCAGGATTGCGGCAGCTGTTTCGCCGGTTGAGGCAGTAAGATACACAGACGGAAATACCAAGGGCAGCCGTAAGCTGAAAAAATCCACCGAAGGCGCTAAAATGATCCACATGGCTCGCTCCAACTTGGGGCGCAATACAAAGCGTACCGTGTTGGTAGTCATCAGTCTTTCGTTAAGCCTTGTACTTCTTAACACGGCGTTCACCCTGTCTCAGAGCATTGATATGGATAAGTTTGTATCCAAATTCAATGACACTGACTTTCTCATTGCTCATGCTGAATATTTTCATCGTCCCTATTTTAGCGGCCCTAAAAATGAGACCTCCGAGAGTTTTATTCAGGCTGTACAGACACAGCCCGGCTTTGAAGAGGGCGGTCGCTTGTACGGCGGCAGATTAGTGCTTACTGTCGAGAATGGAAAAGACACCCATGAGGACGATGAGACTGATTCTCGCGGCAACTTCATTGCGGCAGTATATGGGCTGGAAGATTTACCACTGCACCGGTTGCGATTACTAGACGGTGAGCTCGACTTTGAGAAGCTGGCTTCCGGTAAGTATATATTGGAAGGGGTAGATTTAGATGACCATGACATCCCCCAGATGGAAGAAGCTCTTTATAAGGTGGGTGAAAAGGTCACGCTTCACAGTTATATGGGAGCAGCAGAAGCTCCGCTGGATAGAGAGTATACTACGCATGCATTCACAGTGCTTGGTCATGTTGCAATTAAATATAGTACCAATTCTGATCGCTTTTCAAGTAAGTATAACTTCTATCTTCCGGCGAATATTTACAAGCCGCTTGCGGAGCAGCCTGCTGTGATGAGCTACGCCTTTAATGTATCCCCTGATCAGGAAGATGCCATGGAGAGCTTTTTAAAAAGTTACACCGAAACTACAGAGCCGGTAATGAACTACACATCCAAATTCACTTCAATGAATGAGTTTTCCGGTATGCAAAACACCATCATGATGATCGGAGGCACGCTCAGTCTGATTATCGGCATGATTGGTATCCTCAACTTTGTAAACGCAATTCTGACAAGTATATTGACCCGACGTCAGGAGTTTGCCATGCTGCAAAGTATCGGCATGACCAAAAAGCAATTGCGGGGTATGCTGATCTATGAAGGGCTATATTATGTTCTCGGCACCGCCCTATCCTCCATTTTATTAGGGATCATATTCTCTATTTCAATTGTGAAACCCCTAAGCAGTATGATGTGGTTTTTAAGCTATCACTTTATAATCTGGCCACTTCTAGCCTTATTGCCTGTACTATTATTGCTTGGGATACTTATTCCAGTAGCAGTCTATTCTATGAACAACAAACAAAGTATTGTGGAGCGACTTCGAGAATCAGAGTAGATGCACCTAAAAATAAGAAATTAAAATACCCATAAGCGTCAAAAAAGATGACTTCTAATCCATTCAGAGGTCATCTTTTTATGCTTAGAAAGGCTTTTAGTTGCAGAACAACTATAACCTCCACTCTTCCCGTAAAAGCCCCATTCGGATCGAATCATAATACTCTCCATTATAATATCTGCACTTTCGAAGCCTGGCTTCGAGGGTCATGCCCAGCTTCTCCCCAACCTTCATCATCCGATGGTTTCCTGACCAGGTTGTAAAGCCCACTCTTACTAGAGGTAATGTATTAAACAAATGCGTGATCCACAGTCGAAGCACCCTCGTACCGTACCCACCGCTCCAATACCGCGAATCAAAGATACCTATCCCCATTTCAAGCCATTGTGAAGGCTGATGCTCCCAATAGTAGCTCACCGATCCAATGATCTTGCCTTCCACTTCAATGATCCAAAAGTCATCTTGTCCGATTCGTTTTTCCTTCTCTTTTAAATAATCATCAAAAGAAAGTGGCTTATGTTCATAGTAAGGTGCATCCCACTGCTTCCATTCCGGTGCTTCTTCCTTAAAAGTTAACGTCCAAAGAGCCGGCAGGTCTTCTTCTGTAACAGGCCTAATCGTTAAATCCTTATCCGTATACATTTAGTGCACTCCTTTTATAATAAAATTTGTTCTATCTATATTGGGCTATATCGGGCTTTATTGTATCTGCTTTTGCATTATTTCGAATTTCTATTTTTGTCCGTCTTTGTAGCTAGTGTATAATTCAAGTTGACAAACAATCAAAAAACATATATCTTAATATCAAGATAATAAATATAAAGAAAAGTTTTTCGACTGTTTATTTTGTTTAGAAAAACCTAATCATATAAAAACCAAGGAGGATAATGACATGAAACTATTAGGATTGCATCACGTTTCGGCGATTACAGCGGCAGCGGCTAAAAATGTTGATTTTTATACTCAGATAATGGGACTTCGGCTGATCAAGAAAACGGTGAACCAAGATGATGTTAGTGTGTATCACCTTTTTTACGGAGATGAGCGTGGAACTGCGGGTACAGAAGTCACTTTCTTTGAAATTCCACATGCGGGACAAACTCGTACAGGAAATAACAGCATTTCAGCACTCTCCTTACGGGTACCGAACGACAAGGCACTGGATTACTGGAAAAACCGCTTTGAGCAGCTGGATGTAAAACATGGTGAAATTACGGATCAAGCGGGACGCCTGGCACTTTCGTTCGAGGATTTTGAAGGACAACGCTTCTTCCTCGTTTCAGATGAGCATGATCACGGAATGCGCGGCGGCACGCCTTGGGAGAAAAGCCCTGTCCCTGCCGAATACGGCATTGTAGGGCTGGGGCCGGTTCATCTGACTATTCCCAAAGCGGAGAATACCATTCTTATTCTTGAACAGGTTATGGGCTTCCGCAAAAAGGGCTCCTATCCTTCTCCTGTTGCTGGACAACCGGATGTGCTTATCTATGAAACGGGTGAAGGCGGTACAGGAACCGAAGTTCATCTGGAAGAGCGCAACGATCTGCCACAAGAGCGACCAGGACGCGGCAGTGTGCATCACGTAGCCTTCCGTGTTGAAACTGAGGAAGAGCTCAAACAGTGGGTAGACCGTATTGGGCAGCTGCAAATTTCCAACTCAGGCTTTGTAGATCGCTTTTACTTCCGTTCATTGTATTTCCGTGAGCCGAACGGCATTCTGTTTGAATTGGCCACCGATGGGCCCGGCTTTGATACGGATGAAGAACTGGAGTTTCTGGGTGAATCGCTGGCGTTACCGCCATTTTTGGAATCGCGCCGCGCATCTATTGAAGCCAATCTCAAACCGCTTAACACCAAACATTAATTGAAGTTTCATTTACACAAAAGGGCATTCCGCTATCTGCAAGCTTTTCAGCTTTGACAGGTAAGCGAAATGCCCTTTTTAGTTATGCTTACAGCTTTTTATCATCCACACTGTTCAGCCATGCTTCGATTTCTCCGATTACAGAGGCGATACAGCCATCTTGGAAGGGCGAGATCAGTCCAGCCAGCTCAACCAATCCGGTAAAGGATCGACTTCCCCCAGCACGACACAGCTTCAAATAATCTTCCCACGCCGCTGTCCGGTCGATACTCATGCGTTTCCAGAATTGGAACGCGCACAGTTGCGCGAGTGTATAGTCAATGTAGTAGAACGGAGATTGGAAAATATGCCCCTGTTTGTGCCAGAATCCGCCCTGCTCCAGATACTCGTTGCCTTCATAATCCAGATGCGGTTTATACTTACGTTCAATGGAGCGCCATGCGCTTTTACGTTCGGCTGGGGTCCAGTCCGGATGTTCGTATACGGCATGCTGGAATTCGTCCACGGCTACACCGTAAGGCACAAACAGCAATGATGAAGATAGATGTTCAAAGTGATATTTGTCCGTATCTTCTTCGAAGAACAGATTCATCCAAGGCCATGCGAAAAACTCCATGCTCATAGAGTGGATCTCAGCCGCCTCCATCGTTGGCCAATGGTACTCAGGAATTTCAAAATGTCGGCTTTCATAGACCTGGAAGGCATGACCTGCTTCATGCGTCAATACGTCGATATCACCGGATGTACCATTGAAATTGGAGAAAATAAACGGTGTGCCATATTCGCTCAAAAATGTACAATAGCCTCCGCTTTGCTTGCCCTTTTTGCTGATCAAATCCATCAATCCACGTTCGATCATAAAGCTGAAAAATTCATGTGTTTCCGCTGAAAGTTCCTCATACATACGTGCTCCATTACGAATGATCCACTCCGGGTCACCTTTAGGCGTAGGATTGCCTGACAGGAAGTTGAAGCCCTCGTCATAATAGCGAAGCTGATCTACTCCGATCCGTTCGCGCTGGCGCTCCTTCAACTTGGTTGCCAGAGGAACGATATGCTTCAGCACCTGCTCGCGGAAATTGGCTACCATTTCGGCATTATAATCTGTACGTCCCAATCGGGCATAGCCCAATTCTACGAAGTTGTCATAGCCCAACTTGTGTGCCATGCGCGTGCGCACCTTCACCAGTTCATCATAAATCCGGTCCAGCTCGTCCTCATGCTCACTCATAAATTGATATTTAGCCTCGGAGGCCTGTTTGCGCGTCTCCCGGTTGGTAGCCATTTCAAAAGGCAGGAGCTGCGACAATGTGCGTTCTTCTCCCTCGAACGGGATCTTCGCTGAAGCAATCAATTGAGCATATTCCGAGGTCAGCTTATTTTCCTGCTGCAAATCCTCAATAATATCCGGATGGAACGACTTGAGTGCTACCTCGGCAATACTGAAAAGCTGGCTGCCCCATTGACTCTCCAACTCGGTTCGGAATGGAGAATCCACCAATGCCCGGTAGTAATCGGTTACATACTCCTGAATAACCGGCATGAAATCATCAGCATACTCTTGCTCCGCTTTGTAAAAGGCATCCTCCGTATTAATGGAGTGCCGAACTTCCACCAATTGCAATTGTGTTTCCACATTACTGCGCAGCTTGTTAATTGCATGAATCACTTCATTTTGACGTTCTACGCTGTCTGCTTCACGAAACTGCTGCAACAGCGTTTTAAACCACTGTTCAATTTCAGGTTGCTCTGGTCGACTGTAAGCCATTTGGCTGAATAATGTCATTGCTTCGGTTCCTCCTTAAATGTAATAAATCTGATGCTTATTATACAGTACGATTAGACCAAACTGGAAGCTGCAATTCCAAAAAAATACAACCTCAAAAGCCGCAATACTATGTATTGCGGCTTTTGAGCCACATCTAACTCTATATATTAAAAAAGTCATGGTCTAAAACAATCTAATATATATTCAGCCTGATGGAGATTTATAAGTCTTTCTAAGATCGCATACCTTCATGCTTTATTGATTTTGCAAACGATGTGCCGCATGCAGGGTCGGACCGACGAATTCATTCAGCTTGAAGCTACCTTCAATGGCCTGTGTAATAAATCTCTTGGCCTGATCCACTGCTTCACGTATAGTCAGCCCTTGAGCCAAACCAGCCGTTACCGCTGCCGAAGTAGTGCAGCCTGCACCGTGGGTAAAGTTTGTTTTTACAACATCGGCTTCAAACCAGTCAAAAGTGATTCCGTCATATAGCAGATCCATCGCTTTACCTGCGCGAATTTTGCCACGGTCCTTGATCAGTACATGCTTAGCTCCACGCTCATGGATAATCGCAGCCGCTTCCTGCATCTGCTCCAGTGTCGTGATTGGTCCATTCTTCGCCAGTTGCGAAGCCTCGAACAAGTTCGGTGTTACCAGGTCAGCGCCAGGAATCAACAATTCCAGCATCGCCTCTGTATTTTCCGGCTGAAGCACTTCGTCCGTGCCTTTGCAGACCATAACCGGGTCAATTACGATCCGCTTCAGATCATGCTTTTTCAAATGGCTGGCTACCAGCTCGATAATTTCAACGGAACCAAGCATACCGGTTTTCATCGCATCAAAACCGATACCTTCCAATACAGTACGCAGCTGCGCTTCTACCACATCCAACGCAACAGGATATACAAGATGATCCCAGGTTTTAGGACCCATCGCTACTACGGTTGTCAATACGGTCATGCCATATACGCCAAGCTCCTGAAAGGTTTTCAGGTCTGCCTGAATACCCGCTCCACCGCTTGTGTCGGAGCCGGCTATCGTTAATGTTTTGGGAATCGTCATTTGTACATGCTCTCCTTCACTTTCTGTGCTGCATTTATCCTAATCCCGCTTGCAAAACTTGTCAACGCGCAAAACGGTCCTCTCTATGCTAAAAGTCACAAGCGACAGCAGCAGCTAAAAAACGAGAACATCCCCTTTTGAAACGGGAACATCCTCGCAATAACGTGTTATATGAAGAATTCGAATGAAATTTGGAATTATAAATATCCACCGGTACTGTGATCATAGGCATGATTCTTTTCATTTGCACGTACGCCCAGGCACAGACTCTGATACAACTGCTGCTGTTCCGGTGTAGCAAAATTCCGATGCTGCTCAAATAAAGCCATACAACCAATGATATGTTCGGTATAGCTATTATCGACAGACAGTTGCAAGCAATGCAGTATTTGTCCCACTCCCTCGGGGTAATCGCCTTTTCGGAAATAATACTCCGCATACACCTTACAAAAGGATGCAAAGCGAAATGCATTAAAGTGCTTGCGATAATGAGTGTCCCATCGTTCCGGTGCAAGCTCCCAGAAGCTCTTGAGTTGCTGACTAAACAGTCCCAGTTCGGCATCCACGAAATAACCGAATCGGTTCGCCGATTCGAGCAAGGTGTTCAAGCCTTCCAGTATCTCATCCGGATGCTCACGCAGGTAAGTAATATATTCATAGATTGCAGAAGTGTTGCCCATTTTAATTTCAATACAAAGTCGGTTGCCCTGTGCATATACACGATGCAGGTTGACCACTTTCCAGCCTTCTTCGTCTAAACCCTCAAACCAGCTCAAATCTGCATAACCCTCAATCCATTGCTTGGATTCCTCATATCTGCCCTGAAACTCATAGCAGCTGGCCTTGAGCAGATGCCCCTGAGCATAGTAATAAACGAGCGGCTTAAGCAGCTCCAGGTGCTCATCTCCAAAACGGTTCCGATTGCGATACAATGCCTGCGCCAGCTCTCTTAGCTCGTCCGCATACATTTCCATCTCGGACCATTGCATTTTTAAAGCAAACACTTGAGATAGCATATGTAAGCCTTCCAGTGCGTAAATTTCCGGTAGACGACTACGGTACAAATGGAATTGTACAGCAGCCTTCAAGTTCCGTTGGTTATCCTTGATCTGAATCTGGAATATACGGAAATAGCTGATCGCCAACCGTTCAGAGTGGGTATACTTCTCACTCTCGATGACACAATCATACAGAAGCATGGCGGCTTCATGTCTGCCATCCTCAAACATCGCTTCTGCGGTCTCAAAAATAGCAGGAACGTTCGATAAATCGTCCATCAAATAGCCAAGTACACTGCGTATACACTCCAGCTTGTTCAACTCTGAGCAACGTAGGAGAAACGGACGCAACCTCCTCCAGTGTGGTAAGGAATGAATAAAACATTCATCCACATACATCTCGAACAAAGATCCTTCTTCCAATCCCATGGCCTCGGTAATCAGATCAAGCTGATTGACTGAGATAGGCCGTGGTGGGTTCCGATTAAGTATACCGCTAAGTGTACCCGGATTTACCTTGGAAGCATCTGCAAAACATTGCATTGAAATGCCTTCACTTTGAATATACTTTTCTATTTCTGCGCGGATCGTGGTGTTTTTTTCCAAAGGGACACCCCCTCAAACGAATGATGGTGACTTTTTCATTACCTTTTAAACCAAAATTTGTTTAATCAAAGTATATGTCTATTTATACGAGAGGTCAATAACTTTAAACACGACTCAGGACATATAAAATCACGAATTTTGTACGATTTTAAAACTGTTTTATGAAAAAAGACCGTCCTCTGCGGGACAGTCTATTTCTATTATTTTGATGCTTGGACTTATAGGACAAAAACTAGTTAGCAGTTCTACCGTGAACGTCCGAAATCGATGGCAAACTTAGCGTATCCCTCTACCGTTAACCCTTCATAAAGCAACTCCGAACAGGCATTAGCGGCATCCGTTGCTTGCGGCGAGGTCAGAAACGTCACATGCGGACGCCCCGACCATGGGGCGAGGGACCAATGGCCGTCAGCTTTTGGCGTCAACGTCTTCATATGCCGCACGTATTCGGTCAGCACATGACGGTTCTCATCCGGTGAAGCAAGTATAATTCGCTCTCCACCCGGATTGACCAGCGCAGAGGAAAACGCGCGATAGTTATTCGTAACAACCAGATAATTTCGCTGCATATCCATCGGTTCGCCATCAAAAGACATCTGAATGATTCTGTGTGCATCTGGGTCCTTTAGGCCCCCGTCAGCATCATATTTGGCTGGCTGTGTTACATCAATCTGATACCTGATGCCGTCGATGATATCAAAATTAAAGCTTGGAAAATCAGAATTAATCAGCTCTTGCTCTTGTTCTGCTGAAGGATCAATTTGCCGGAATTGTCCAGCAGACCACTCTAGCCATTCCCGAATTTCCGTTCCGGTCAGTTGAACGACATGCAGCGTATTAGGAAAATTGTACAGATCGGCGATATGCTTGATCGCCAACGTCCCCGCCGGAATATGGGTATAGTACGACGGGCCATATCTGCCGCCTGTTTTAAAAGGAGCTGCTGCCGACAGAACGGGCAATCCTTCGTACTCGCTCCCTTGCATCTGCTGCTTCACATACCACATTTGCGCATCATTCACGAGCTGAACCGAAGCATCATCCATCACCTGAGCAAAAAAGCTGTTCACCGCCATCGTCGTCTGACCTACAGGTGCACGAATATACTCTAATGTTCCGGCGTGCTCTTCTGCTACCGCCAGCTGAATGGCAGTATCCGGTTGTACCAGCGCCTCCTTGCGTATCGGATCATACACCGGGCGTACCTCGGCAGCAGATGCAGCCACTTGCCACTTCCCTCCACTAAAGGTCAGCTCCAGATCAATGATCCCCAGATGATCCCCCCAAAAGCCCGGCTCCACTGCTGGAATATCGTGGATGGTACCTCGCTCTATATCAACACCTGTTTTCCCCATAAACGAAGGTCCGGGAAATACTTTATGTGCATGACCAAACACAATGGCATCGATCCCTTCCACCCTGCTCAGATGCAGCACCGCATTTTCCATATCAAGCGTTTCGGGAATATCCTCAAAGCCTGCATGGGGCATGGCAATGATCAGATCGGCTCCCGCCGCCTTCATTTGTGGAATAAACCATCTTGCCGTTTCCAGCATATCTTTGACAATGATTTTCCCCTCCAGCCACGCCTTGTCCCATTGCATAATTTGCGGAGGAACAAAGCCGATGATCCCTACCTTCAACAGATGCTTACCGCCTGCTTCATCCTCTACCGTCTTATCCAGCAATAGATAAGGTGTAAAGTAATTTCGTTCTTGTTCTCCTGCTATATAAATGTTGGCATTCACATAAGGAAATTGCGCTCCTCGAAGGCAAGTCTGCAAGTATTCCAGTCCATAGTTAAATTCATGATTCCCGATATTGCCAGCCTCATATCCAAGCAGATTCATGGCTTTATAGGCGGGATGCACCGCGCTTGGGTCCTGTTGGATTCGCTGTACAGCATAATCTCCCATTGGATTCCCCTGAATCACATCTCCGTTATCCAGCAGCATATGGTTGGGTACCTCCGCCCGGGCTGTTTGAATGAGACTGGCCGTTTGCGCCAGACCGTAATGCAGCGTTTCCTGATCCGTATAATAATCGTAATTCCACAAACTGACATGCAAATCGGTTGTAACCATAATGCGGAATTTCACTCTCACAAGGCTTACATTGTCTTGGTCTGCCTTTTCGTTAACATCAAAAATATCCACTCTTGTTCTCTCCCTCAGCTTCGGTCATAGAGCTTGAACAAGTCTAACAGAGCACTGTTAAGAGAATGTTAAAATAAGCATTTCGCATAAATCCAGAAAATGGTTTTACCATACGATAAATTTTACATCATTTTTACCAAAGTCAGGAGTGGTTTTTACCCTAGCTGTGGGACTAGCTGTTAAGATTTGGTTTGTCACAGCATTTACAGGTTTTTAATTTTATTTTCGTTATCACTATGTTTAGGGGGAAATTATTTTGTTCAAAAAAGCACTGACCTTGTGCATGACCTTCACACTGGCAGCGGGTCTAGCCGCTTGTGGCTCCAATGCAAGCAATAACAACAGCGCGTCCACTCCGGGTACAGACGGCTCTAAAAACGAAAGCACAGCCTATGTTCCTAAAGAGTTAAAGGTACAGTTCGTTCCTTCTCAAAATGCAGATACGCTCGAAGCCAAAGCCAAACCGCTCGAAAATCTACTGGGTGACAAGCTTGGAATCCCGGTGAAAGTAACGGTATCTCCTGACTACAATACAATTGTGGAAGCCATGTCTTCCAAACAGGTAGATGTAGGATTCCTTCCGCCGAATGCTTATGTACTGGCCCACGATAACCGTAAAGCAGCCGACTTGCTGTTGCAAGCTCAACGCTACGGCATTGAAGATGCTACAGGTAAGGACACGACTGAAAAAGTAAACTTTTATAAAGCAATGATCGTGGTGAAAAAGGATTCTCCGATTCAAAGTCTAGCTGATCTGAAAGGCAAGAAGGTTGGCTGGCAAAATGTAACCTCCTCCGCAGGCTACGTGTACCCTGCAGCAGAGCTGAAAAAAGCTGGAGTGGACCCGGACACGGATGTGCAGGGTGTGACAATCAAAGGCCACGATGCTGCTATTCTGGCGTTGCTGAACGGTCAAGTTGATGCGGTAGCTGTTTTCCAGGATGCACGTAACACGGTGAAGAAGGAAATCCCGGATGTATTTGAAAAAACTCGCGTCATTCATTACACAGCTAAAATTCCAAATGACACCGTCAGCGTACGTTCTGATATGGATCAAGCGTGGAGAGACAAGATCAGCCAAGCCTTTATTGACATTGCCAAAGACCCTGCAGGCGGCGAGATCATTAAAGAAATTTACACCCATGTAGGTTATGAAAAGGGCGACGATAAAAACTTCGACTCCGTGCGTGAATACGCCGAAGCCGTTGGCCAAGCGGTTAAGTAATCGGAGCAAACAAGATACTGTAATGAAGTAACAGCTACGAAACAGGCTTTACGAATGACAGGGCAGCACCGTCCATGTATTCATGGCGGTGTTGTTTTCATTCCACCCCATCGGGGGAGAAAGTTGGGAGCATATGATCGAATTCCGTAACGTATCGAAAACATACCCGAACGGCACCAAAGGGTTGAACCATATTAATTTGACGATTCAGGAGGGAGAAATGGTCGTCATTGTCGGCTTATCCGGTGCAGGTAAGTCTACCCTGCTCCGTTCCATTAACCGACTGCATGACATTACGTCCGGCGACATTGTCGTGGGTGGCAGGTCCGTCACGTCTGCTGGAAGCAGCGAGTTGCGGCGCATTCGCCGTGATATCGGCATGATCTTTCAAAGCTTCAATCTGGTTAAGCGTTCGACAGTGCTCCGCAATGTACTTTCCGGCCGCGTCGGCTATCATTCGACGCTGCGGACCATTCTCGGTCTCTTCCCGAAGGAGGATATCGAACTGGCACTAACAGCGCTGGAGCGCGTGAACATCCGCGAAAAAGCTTACAGCCGGGCAGATGAACTGTCCGGTGGCCAACAGCAGCGCGTATCCATCGCCCGCGCCCTGGCGCAGGAGGCAAAAATCATTCTGGCGGACGAGCCTGTCGCATCGCTGGATCCGCTGACCACCCGCCAGGTCATGGATGACCTCCAGCGCATCAACCGTGAAATGCAGATTACGACCATCGTCAATCTGCATTTCATTGATCTCGCGCGCGAATATGCAACGCGGATCATCGGATTGCGCGCCGGAGAAGTGGTCTTTGACGGCACACCGGAGGAGGCTACGGATGAGGCCTTTGCGGAGATCTACGGCCGGGCCATCAAGCATGATGAGCTGCTAGGAGTGGGATCATGAAGCCCGGCTCCACTGCCCAGCCGCTCTCTTCGACGCAACCGTCACCGCATGCTGGACCGCCGCAGCCAAGTAAGCCGCCAGCAGGGCCACCTTTGCCAGGACGTTACAAGCGTTATGCCACCTGGATGATTTTTATCGTAGTGCTGGTAGCCTGCTCCATTCATACGGATGCCACACCTTACCAGTTGATCATCGGCTTGCCGGAGATGGGCAAATTGTTGGGCGAAATGTTTCCACCCGACTGGAGCTATCTGCCTACCATCTGGAAACCGATGCTGGAAACGATCCAGATCGCCATTGTCGGCACGACACTGGGAGCCATATTGGCGATCCCTGTCGCGTTGCTGTGTGCCTATAATGTGATGCCGCGCAAACTGATTTCGCTGCCAATGCGCACGATCCTGAACCTAGTACGGACAATTCCTGATTTGCTGTTTGCCTCAATCTTTGTGGCGGTGTTCGGCATCGGGCCGTTTGCAGGGATGCTCGCCCTGCTCTTCTTCTCCTTTGGCATCATAGCCAAGCTGACCTTTGAGGCGATTGAAGCCATTGATCCCGGGCCGCTGGAAGCCATGACCGCTGTTGGCGCGAGTCGCATTCAAGTCATAGCCTTTGGTGTGGTTCCGCAGGCTCTTCCTTATTTTGTGTCGTACTTGCTGTATACCTTTGAGGTTAATGTGCGCGCGGCTTCCGTTCTGGGCCTGGTCGGGGCTGGTGGTATCGGTCTGTTGCTTGACCGTTCTCTGGGGCTGTTCCGATATGATCGGGCAAGCATCATTATTCTACTGACCCTCGTCATCGTCCTTGCGATTGATTACGGCAGTAACCTGCTACGGAGGAAATTATTATGAATGATCCTACGCTTCGCAGACCTATTGGCTCCCGCCTACGCCTATGGGCGATAGCTATTCTGCTAATCATCATTTATATTTGGGCTTTTCGCGGGATGCAGTTTGAAGGATTACAGGGAACGGCCAAAAGTGTCTCTGTCGCTATATTGGACGGCTTCCTTCATCCCGACTGGTCGTTCGTCTACATCCCTGAGGGAGAGGATTTACTGCGCGGGTTGCTGGATACGCTGGTCATTTCAGTACTCGGAACCTTCGTGTCCGCATTTGTCTGCCTTCCGTTCGCCTTTTGGGCGTCCAGCAATATGACCCGTCTACGCCCCTTATCGGGTAGCGGGAAATTTGTGCTTAGTGTCATCCGGGTTTTTCCAGAAATGATCGTCGCCATCCTATTTATCAAAGCCGTTGGCCCCGGTTCGTTTGCGGGTGTGCTTGCCCTCGGCATTCATTCCATCGGCATGCTAGCGAAGCTTTTCTCGGAAACGATCGAAAGTGTCGATCACGGGCCACAAGAGGCTTTGATCGCGTGCGGTGCCAACCGTTGGCAGGTGATTTTCTTCGCCGTGCTACCGCAGGTGATTCCACAGTTTCTTTCGTATTCGCTTTACCGTTTTGAAATTAATATCCGTTCCGCTACCACGCTCGGTCTGGTCGGTGCAGGTGGTATCGGTACTCCGCTACTGTTTGCACTCCAAATGCGCAACTGGAACCGTGTAGGCGTTATCTTGCTCGGCATTGTGGTCCTGATCATTTTGACGGATCTGATTTCCGGCTGGCTGCGCAAACGGATCGTATAATTAGAATTCTAAACGTCCAAAGAGCCTCTCCTGTGTAAAAAGGGATGTTATACTCCCATTCACTCGGAAGAGGCTTTTGCCGTTCGTTCAACATCGCCCTGCCAATTCATCTATGACTCGTCGGACTTCCTCAGCCGTATTGTAAAAATGCGGAGCCACACGGATAACATCCTTTCGTGCTGAAACGATCATATTTTGGCTTCTCAAATTCCTTTCCACAGCCGACACGTCGGCTACTTCAACAGCGAGCAGGCTTGGTAATGCGCCTCCCCTGTAAGGTACACGTATGTGTAACCCTTTGCGCCGTCCATATTCAACGGAAAAATCCAACAACTCACTCATATAGGCCTGAATATTCGTGACTCCAATCTCCAGCAGCAGCTTTAAGGCCGCATTGGCGGCAAAAATGCTAATGAAAGAAGGCAATCCCGTCTCAAAGCGTCGGGCTCCCACCGCCGGAACCGGGTGAGCAATATCAAACCGGGAAGCGGGCTCCTGCCCAAGCCAGCCTGTAAGACGGGGCTTGAAGCGGTCTATTCGGTCCTTGCTTACATAAAGAAAAGCCACGCCTGGAATTCCAAGCATATATTTGCGTGCTCCCGCGACCAAAATATCTACGCCCATTGCCTTTACATCCACTGGAACGATCCCTGCAGACTGATAAGCATCCACAAACAGCAACGCCTGCTTTCGGTGGGCTATATCGGCAATGGATTTTAAATCCTGCTGAAATCCGTTGGTATAGTTCACTTGTGACACCATAACGAGCGCAGTTTTCTCCGTAACATGCTCCTCATACTGCTCTATCGTCACTTCTCCCTCGATGGAAGGGATACAGCAGATGTGATCCCGGAACATCTCCTGTGCCTGCCAGATGTGTCCCACCGTCGGAAAGTCGGTGTCCGCATACACAATGCCTTCTTTTCCCGGTACATAAGGAAGGGCTGTGGCCACCCCGGCAATCGCCTCAGAGGCTGAGGACAGGACCCCAATTTCGTCAGGCTCCGCCCCAATGAGCTTGGCAAAATGCTCTCTAGCCTCCTCCAAACGTGCCATAGACAGATCGCCGTTATGACCGTGTTGCAGCAAACTTCGATGATATTCCTCAATGGCAGCGGAAACCGGCCTTGATACGGCCCCCTGGGAACAACTCCCTACATGGATATGTGAGGACAGCACTGGAAACAGCTGACGGTAGGACTGAAACGGATGTTTCATTTTTCCCTTCGCTCCTCCTGGGCACACCAACGTGCCTTGATATGATCATTTTATTATCCATATAAGCCACCTTAGAACAAGGGCCTCTCTTCCCATCTTCCCGCCGTTAACAGACGATAGACGCAAAGAGAGGCCCTGAGAAATCATATACAAAATCATAAATTAATGCACGCGTTTGCGTCCAAACCAGCTTTTAAGCACCAAAGTAGCCAGAGCAAGTAGCAATAACAACGAGGCCACCGCAAAAGATGCCGAGAACTGATATTCGTTATACAAAATTTCTACATGCAGCGGCAGTGTATTCGTCTCTCCCCGGATATGTCCAGAGACGACGGACACTGCACCGAACTCACCCATGGCTCGCGCATTACACAAAATGATGCCATACAGCAGACCCCACTTGATGTTCGGCAGCGTCACTTTCCAGAAAATGCGCCAGCCGCGCGCGCCCAGCATGACCGCCGCTTCTTCCTCCTGCTGTCCCTGATCTTCCATCATTGGAATGAGTTCTCGCGCCACAAATGGAAAGGTGATGAACAGCGTCGCTAAAATAATACCAGGCAGAGCAAATATAATTTTAATATCATGCTCGTCCAACCACGGTCCAAGCCAGCCCTGTGCGCCGAACACTAATACATACATCAGCCCTCCGACGACAGGAGAGATGGCAAAGGGTAAATCAATCAAGGTGACCAGCAAGCCTTTGCCGCGAAATTGAAATTTCGTGATCAGCCAAGCGGCAGCTACACCAAATACTGTATTCAGCGGTACCGTTATCGCTGCCACCAGCAGCGTCAACCGCAATGCAGACATGGCATCTGGGTCCCGTAACGCTTCGACGTAGACGCCCCATCCTTGCTTGAGCGCTTCGGTAAGCACGACGATTAGCGGCAATACCAGTACCCAGAGCAAAGCTAAAAAAGCAGCACCAATCAGCGTCCACTTCACCCAAGCGGCCTCGGTCGTGACCCTGTTGGGCGGTGCAGATGAAGGCACTGGTGCAGAAGCAAGCTCCTGCCCAGTTATCGCTTGTGACATAATCTATCCCTCCTTAGAACGTGGGTATCATGCGCAGCCCTGCATGTTAACATTAGATAGTCACATTAGACAGTTGCGTTTAGGCAGTTACGTTAAACTGCACGGCGCCGTGACCAGCGCTGAATGCTGTTAATCACGAGTAACAGCACGAATGAAATCACCAACAGCATCAACGCTACCGCCGTAGCTCCTGCATAGTCATTTTGCTCCAGCTTGGACATTATGAGCAGTGGAGCAATTTCCGTCTTCATCGGCATATTGCCAGAGATGAAGACGACAGAGCCGTACTCGCCAATGCCACGAGCAAAGGCGAGCGCAAAACCCGTCAGCAGCGGTGGCACCAGCTCTGGCACAATAACGCTGCGGAAGATACGCCATCTGCCAGCTCCCAGCGTAGCAGCAACCTCCTCCTCGTCCTTGTCCAGCTCCTCCAGCACCGGCTGCACTGTCCGTACGACGAACGGAATGCCAATAAACATCAATGCTAGCGTAATTCCCGTCTGTGAGTATGCCAGCCTCCATCCAAGCGGTTCAAACAATGAACCGATCCAGCCATTCTGCGCATACAGAGCAGTCAAAGCAACCCCCGCTACGGCAGTAGGCAAAGCAAAGGGCAGATCAATCACCGCATCAAAAATTCGTTTCCCCGGAAACTCATAACGCACCAGCACCCAGGCTATCAATAAACCGAGAAACAGGTCGATCAGCGCCGCAGCCGCGGCACACAAAAAGCTTACCTTGTAGGAAGCTAGCACCCTGACATCAGTCGCCACGTCCCAAAATTTTTCCCACGTCAGTCCAGTTGAATTCAGAAGCAGTGCCGATAAAGGCACCAGCACCACCAGACTGAGATACAGCACACTATAACCCATTGTTAACCCGAACCCGGGAAGTACGCGTTTTCGGGTGGCTTGCACTTGACTCATGTTCTGTTCATCCCTCTCTGAATCCATTCACTATGACACTCGCGGCTACCGATCAATCGCCTACACAGTCCACCTATATTATGAATTGCCGGGTACATAAATCTGGTCAAAAATGCCTTTGTCGCTGAAATGCTTCTGTTGCGTCTCCTTCCATGTCCCGAATACATCCTTCAAGGTTACGAGCTCTAAGTTAGGAAATTGATCCTTGAACTTTGCCGTCACACTCTCCAGTGTTGGGCGATAATAATTTTCGGCAGCAATGGTCTGCCCTTCTTCACTGTACAAATATTTCAGGTACGCATCCGCCACCTCGCGTGTACCTTTTTTATCTACCACCTTATCGACTACTGCTACCGGGGGTTCAGCCAATATACTGATCGATGGATATACGATATCGAATTTATCCGCACCCAGCTCCTTCACGGAGAGCAGTGCTTCATTTTCCCATGCAATCAGCACATCGCCAATTCCACGCTCTACGAAAGTCGTTGTCGCTCCACGTGCTCCGCTATCCAATACCGGCACATGCTTATACAGCTCCTGTACAAACTGCTGGGCCTTGGCTTCATCGTTATTGCTCTTCTTGAGCGCATAGGCCCAGGCTGCAAGATAGTTCCAACGTGCTCCACCCGAAGTTTTAGGATTCGGAGTAATAACTTGCACATCGCCACGGATTAAATCGTCCCAGTCCTTGATCCCTTTCGGGTTCCCTTTGCGCACCAGTAACACGATGGTTGAAGTGTACGGGGCGCTGTTATGCTCATATTTACTTTGCCACCCCTCTTTAACAAGTCCTTTTTCCTGTAGCGCATCAATATCATAGCCCAGGGCCAGAGTTACCACGTCCGCATCCAGTCCGTCCTGCACAGAACGACTTTGCTTGCCAGATCCTCCGTGAGATTGCTTGATCGTAACTTTCTGCCCTTTCTCCTTCTCCCAATGGGCGGCAAACGCTTTATTATATGCCTCATACAGCTCACGGGTCGGATCATAAGAAACATTGAGCAACTCCACTTCCTTGGAACCGGCAGCAGAACTACCATCCGCCTGCGTCCCTCCCTTGCTTGCCCCGCAAGCACTCAGCATCATCGTTAAAACCAAAGATAGTCCGAGAATAAGTCCACTTTTCCATTGCCTTTTCATCAAGACACCCCGAATTCTATGTAATTTGTATTCATTTACGCCTGTTATTGACAGACATAATCAAAAAAAGAGCGGAGAATTCCCTGATGCAGCCCTGATAGGTCAAACCTGTCACGTGGACAGTGTCTGCCTGCTGTTCCTAGAGGTTCTCCGCCAAAATGGCGAGATCATACATTAATTCTTTAATTCCTACCTGTTTAATGAGTTATATGGATATAATACGAGAGTTTAGGAGTGATGTCAAACCTTTTTTTGGTATGTATCATCTGGACTTTTCTTTCTTTAAGAGGGGGCAGTCAGAAACATGATATATGTTTCCGACCGTTTAGAGGTCATTTACACACGAAGTACGACTTAGTTGGCAACCGTTTCAAGATTAATCGAAAAGACTCCAAAAAGCTTCGGATTGTCCGTAGCTCTTCTCAACCACAGTTCACCCGATCCCACCATGACTCCCTGATAATTAACAAACAAATCATCTGTCTTTTGATTCACCAGCGCCTCGCGAATTGCGTCCGTAAAAATCTGATCATACTTGGCCATAAAATCTTTCTTATTCGGAATCGTTAGCGACTTTTCACTATCATTAACACGCAGAGGGTACAAAATATAATTGGCCACTTTTTCCTTGTCATTGTCGGCAACTGCCTTCTGCAGCGCTTTGAACGTGTTCAAAAACGCTTTAGGATCTTGAATACCCGCTACCTCAAATGGATTTTGCGATGGATTGGAGGTTGCCGGAGAAGAAGATGTATCCGATGAAGCAGATGGAGCCGAAGGAGTTGATTTTTGTGCATCCGTACCGCTGTTTTCTGCACTCTCGCTCTCTTTCGCTGCTTTGTCACTTTGGGCTGAACCGCTACGATTACCACCGGCTCCGTTCTCGATTACGCTTGTACTGCTTCCAGTATCAATGGTTTCAGCATTCTTATCCTGACCACAGCCAGTAAGTGCTACAAAGGTAAGTGTAAGTAAAATGGCTGTGAGTGACAGCCTCCGTGACATCTTTTGATTACCGAATTCATGGTTTTTGGGCACAACGGGTCATCCTTTCTGCTTTCTGCTCTGACCTATTCTGTTCATTAAGTCTTCAACCGTTCTATTGTAACATAAGTAGACTAATGACCGCATGTCGCACCCTTTCTGGAAGGGGCTTACAGTGTAATATTATGCGAAGGTTTTAACGTTTCCTTGCGATCCATCGTCCGTACTTACTTTCAAAATCAGCTCTTTCAAGGAGTCATTTGCAGCTTCATCCTGCCCCTCTGGCTTTACAAACAGCAGATCGTGGCGTTCTCCCGGCTGCAACGTTCGACTGGAAAATCCGCTCGTTGTACCTTGCAAGTCCGATCCATTCGAACTGTTGAGCTTGTATTGTATGGGCTGCTTTCCAACATTCTTGATACTGATGTACAGCTTGCGCCCCTCTTCAAATTTAAAGTTCGTTTCGCCTTGTCCTTCAAAATGCATTCTTTGATCATGTACGATACGCTTCGCTGTGCCTCCCTGCTTATTCTGCACGCTTAGCGGTATTGCTGGATGCGTCACACTCGACGTTGATGTAGTATATGTGTGTGTCGGAAAACTAGCAAAAGTGGCATAACCCACAATTGCCCCTGCAACCCCCATCCAAACCCATTTCTCCATCATTTGATTTCCTCCTTTTCTTATCTATCCTTCAGTCGTCACCATGATTGCACAGATGGAACGGCTTATCTTCTATAAGGAAGCGATCCAGCCAAGTCATTTTATATATAAAATCGGGTGCCGATTCGATGAATCCGTTCACAATGTCCAAAGAGCGTAGATTGTTCAAGTTTTGTATTTCAGGAGGCAACGTACGGATTCCGCTATACTGGATATCCAGATACTCCAGTTGTTGCAGCTCTCCAATTTCAGGAGGCAAATGCCGGAATGCCAGCTCCTCTTTGGGAATTACTTTAACATCTGGTGCCGGGCGATCATAGCATCCACAGCTGATCCTCAGGCTTTTGAGCCGGGTCAGCTTGGCAATGTCAGCCGGTAGCTCTTCCAAATCCGCTACTCGTATCGTCAGTGACTCCAACGATTCCAATTCGAATAAAGCGTGCGGTAGTGTTCGTATATCCTGCTCGAAAATGGTCAGATGGTTCAGAGAATGCAGTGTATGCCTAGCATAAACGTGTCTGCCCGTTCCATAGCATAATCAATCAGTCTTTCATAGGCTGCTCCCCGAACATCGCTGTATAATCTGAACATGTCTCTCTCCCTCTTGCCCTCCGCCTTACAATAAAAAAAGCCGAACTCATATCTATTATGAGTCCGGCTGTCATATTTTTCAAACTTGATCAAAGGCACCCAATACGACTTTTTGAATAGGGCTTACCGCTTACTCTGTCACTGTTCCATAGATCAGCACTGGTGCTTCCGCATGATCCGCAATACGGATGTTCGCGTAGATTTTCTCCAGTACTTGAGCTACATCTTCACGGTTCGCATGGATGGTAACCAGTGAATCGCCTTTTTGAACAGCATCCCCGACCTTTTTGTTCAGCATCAAGCCGACAGCCAGATCAATCTCGGATTCTTTGGTCGCACGTCCTGCTCCAAGCAACATCGCTGCGGTACCGATTTCGTCAGCCACGATTTCAGCTACCACACCGTCCTGCTTCGCAGGCACCTCAATAAGATACTGTGCTTGCGGCAAGCGTTCAGGATGATCCACTACAGAAGCGTCACCGCCCTGATTCGCAATAAACTCTTTGAATTTCTCCAGTGCTTTGCCATTGCGAATGACTTCTTTGAGCTTCTCTTCGGCGTTTTCGAGGGAATCTGCTTTCCCTGCCAAAAATACCATCTGACTGCCCAAAGTCATACACAGCTCTTCCAGATCTTTCGGTCCTTGGCCACGCAGCGTATCAATCGCTTCTTTTACTTCCAGTGAGTTACCAATGGCTACACCCAGCGGTTGACTCATATCGGAAATGACTGCCATCGTTTTTCGGCCCACATTGTTACCGATGCTCACCATAGCATGTGCCAGTGCTTTGGCATCATCTACGGTTTTCATAAATGCGCCTGCACCTGTTTTTACATCGAGCACGATGGCATCGGAGCCGGCAGCGATTTTCTTACTCATAATCGAGCTGGCAATCAGCGGAATCGAGTTGACCGTCGCCGTAACGTCACGCAAGGCATACAGCTTTTTGTCCGCAGGTGTAAGGTTACCGCTTTGTCCGATGACCGCAATTTTGCTGCGATTCACCAAATCCACAAATTCGTCCTTGCTGATTTCGACGTGGAAGCCTGCAATAGCCTCCAACTTGTCGATTGTTCCTCCGGTATGTCCGAGGCCGCGGCCTGACATTTTGGCTACCGGAATGTCCAAGGCCGCTACGAGCGGAGCCAGTACCAGCGTTGTTGTATCACCCACACCGCCAGTGGAATGCTTATCGACCTTTACACCTTCAATCGCGGACAGATCAATGGTATCACCCGAATGAACCATCGCCATCGTCAGATCAGCGCGTTCGCGTTCAGTCATATCTTTGAAGAAAATGGACATCGCCAATGCACTGACTTGATAATCGGGAATTTCACCCTGAGTGTAGCCTTGGATAATAAAATTAATTTCCTCCGTACTCAGTTCTTTTCCGTCACGTTTTTTCTCAATCAAGTCTACCATTCTCATATGTCATTTCTCCTCACTGTGCGTATGATCGTTTACAGAGATACTGCTGTATCCAGTGCAACTTCCATCATTTCTTTAAAGGTTGTTTGCCGTTCTTCTGCGGTCGTTTCTTCCCCCGTCAGCAAATGATCGCTTACCGTCAGAATCGTCAGTGCGTTTACGCCAAACTTGGCTGCCAACGTATATAAAGCCGAAGTTTCCATCTCTACACCCAGCACGCCGTATTCCATCAGCTTTTGTACCACTGATTTGTCATCACGGTAGAAGCTGTCTGAGCTGAATACATTACCGACATGCATGTTCAGGCCTTTGGCAACACCACGATCATAAGCGCCCTTCAATAGATCGAAGCTGGCAATCGGCGAGTAGTCGTAGCCGCCAAAGATATGGCGGTTCATGCCGGAATCCGTACAGGATGCCTGTGCCAAAATGACGTCACGAACGTGCACATGCTCCTTCATTCCGCCACATGTACCTACGCGGAACAGGTTTTTCACACCATATTCGCTAATCAGCTCGTTGACATAAATACTGATAGAAGGCAGCCCCATCCCAGTTCCCTGTACAGACAGGCGTTTGCCTTGGTACGTACCCGTGAATCCGAGCATTCCGCGAACCTCATTGTAGCAGGTCACGTCCTCCAGATACGTTTCAGCAATAAATTTTGCCCGTAGCGGGTCTCCTGGCAGCAAAATCGTTTCTGCAATTTCTCCGGGTTTGGCTCCAATGTGTACACTCATGTTTTTTATTCCTCCGTCCCATTTGTCCATGCTTGTATCGTTATTTATATTGTTACTAGTAATCTTGCTTGTACTCTTGCTGGTCCTTGATTACTGAAGCTCTGCCAAAAAGCTCGTTCCGTGTTCAGGCAGTTTCACACCAAAGTTATCTGCTACGGTCGCTCCAATATCAGCAAAGGTTTTACGAACCGCAAGCTCCTTGCCCCCAGCTGTAAAACGCGGGGAATATGCCAGCAAAGGTACGTATTCGCGGGTGTGATCCGTTCCCCGATACGTCGGGTCATTCCCATGGTCTGCAGTGATGATTAGCAGATCGTCATCGGTCATTTTGGCAAAAACCTCTGGCAAACGCGCATCGTAATCGTCCAAAGCTTGACCATATCCCTGCGGATCACGACGGTGACCGTATACAGCGTCAAAGTCCACCAAATTCAGAAAGCTTAATCCGGTGAAATTCTCATCGAGCGTAGCCACCAGCTTATCCATGCCGTCCATATTGGACACCGTACGCACCGCCTTTGTCACACCCTCACCGTCATAAATGTCGGAGATTTTACCCAAGGCGATCACATCTAGACCTGCATCCTTCAGCTCGTTCATGGTGGTGCGGCCAAACGGCTTGAGCGCATAATCATGTCGATTGGAGGTACGGGAGAAGTTCCCTGCCTCGCCTACGAACGGACGTGCAATAATGCGACCCAGCATGTACGGATCTTCCAGCGTGATTTTACGGCAGAACTCGCAAATCTCATAGAGTTCCTTCAAAGATACAACTTCCTCGTGCGCCGCAATTTGCAGCACAGAGTCCGCCGAGGTATAGATGATGAGCGCTCCAGTTTTCACGTGTTCTTCGCCCAGCTCATCAATGATTTCCGTTCCGCTAGCAGGCTTATTGCCAATAACTTTGCGACCTGTGTGCTCCTCAATGCGTTGAATCAGCTCATCCGGGAACCCATCAGGAAATACACGGAAAGGAACCGCAATGTTCAAGCCCATGATTTCCCAATGGCCCGTCATCGTATCCTTGCCATTGGACGCTTCCTGCATCTTAGTGTAATACGCGAGCGGCTTGTCGGCCGCTGCCACTCCTTCTATGGAACGAATATTGGACAGACCGAGCTTACCCATATTCGGCATCTTCAGGCCACCGCGTTCGCGGGCAATATGACCGAGCGTATCTACATCGTAATCATCAAACTGGGCAGCATCCGGCGCTTCACCGATACCAACCGAGTCCATAACCACCAAGTGAATCCGTTTGAATTTAGACATCATAAAAATCCTTTCCTGACTCGCTGTTTTTTTTACAAAAACAACCCTGCAATCGTTGCCGACAGCACGCTAACCAGCGTTGCCCCGTACAACAGCTTCAGACCAAAGCGGGCCACCACATTTCCCTGTTTTTCATGCAACCCCTTCACAGCCCCCGAAATGATACCGATGGATGAGAAGTTAGCAAAGGATACGAGGAATACCGATACGATCCCGACCGTGCGCTCCGACAAGCCTGTTTGCTTGGTCAGATCCAGCATGGCCACGAATTCGTTGGATACGAGTTTGGTAGCCATAATGCTGCCCGCCTGAACGGCTTCGTTCCACGGAATACCCATGACAAAAGCGAAAGGCGCAAACACATATCCAAGCAGCGCCTGAAAGCTGATTCCAAACAACCAGGAGAAAATCCCGTTAACCATGGCAATCAGCGCCACAAAACCGATCAGCATCGCAGCTACCGTAATAGCAACCTTGAAACCGTCCATAATATATTCCCCGAGCATTTCGAAGAAGGACTGCTTCTCTTCCTCCTGAACCTCCAGTAAATCGTCTTCCTTCTCAATCTTGTACGGATTAATAATGGAAGCGATAATAAAGCCGCCGAACAGGTTCAATACCAAAGCTGTGACCACATATTTGGGATTTAACATTTGCATGTAAGCTCCCACAATCGACATGGACACTGTAGACATCGCAGACGCACACAGCGTATACAACCGATGTTTTGGCAGCAGACCAATTTGCTTCTTAACGGAAATAAACACCTCGGATTGACCCAAGATAGCCGAAGCTACAGCGTTGTAGGATTCCAGTTTACCCATTCCGTTTACTTTGCTCAAGACAAGCCCGATATATTTAATAATAAAAGGTAACACTTTTACATATTGCAAAATACCAATCAACGCGGATATGAACACGATTGGCAGCAGTACACCGATAAAGAACGGTGCTGCTCCTTCATTCGCAATTCCGCCAAAAACAAAGTTAATCCCTTCAGTTGCATATGCCAAAAGACTATTAAAACCTTCTGCAAAGCCTTTGACCAAAAATTCGCCAATTCCTGTATGCAGTAATACGAAAGCAAGCGCTGCTTGCAGAACAACCATAACCACCAGCGGACGATACCTGATTTTGCGCTTGTCACTGCTGGCAACGTAAGTAAGTGCAAATACAACGAGCAGTCCCACCAGAGCGATTACATATTTCATTTAATTTCCCCCTCATTACATTAAGCGCTTACATTACCCATAAAAAGAACGCGCCCCAAAGAGGCATTCTTTTTTTTATTTCCCCAGATCCGCAGGTCGAAAGGCACCCGGCAGTAATTGATCCACCGTCCACTCTTCTGTGTTGCCATGAAGGTTTGTCAGATAAATTTTGGTATCTTGATGAGCAAATTCGGAAATGACCTGACGACAGGCCCCACATGGAGACACAGGCCCTTCCGTATCAGCTACAACCGCAATCGAATCAATTTTCCGGCAGCCTTCGGATACCATTTTGAAAATCGCTGTCCGCTCTGCACAATTGCATAAGCCGTAGGAGGCATTTTCCACATTACATCCGTGGTAAATCGTGCCATCGCTTCCGAGAACCGCAGCACCCACCTGAAAATTCGAATACGGAACGTATGCCTGTTTACGCGCCTCAAGCGCTTTTTGAATCAATTGATCCTTCATTGCGAATCCCTCCATGACTTTAAAATAAACTTAGTAGGAAGATGTAGACTGCTCGCCCTCGATGATCTTCACACCGGAACTTGCACCGATCCGACTTGCGCCAGCTTCTACTAATTTTTGCACGTCTTCCAGACTGCGTACACCGCCTGAAGCCTTAACACCAATCTCAGGTCCTACCGTTTTGCGCATCAAAGCCACATCTTCCGCAGTAGCTCCACCTGCTGAGAAGCCTGTCGAGGTTTTCACAAAATTCGCTCCCGCTTTGACGGACAGCTCACATGCCAGTACCTTCTCTTCGTCTGTCAGCAAGCAAGTTTCGATAATCACTTTTACCAGTGTACCGGCAGCTGCCTCCACGACCGCACGGATGTCCTGCTCGACGAGCTGTACATCACGTGCCTTCAAAGCGCCTATGTTAATAACCATATCAATTTCAGTCGCACCGTTAGCAATAGCATCTTTCGTTTCAAATGCTTTTGTTGCGGACGTGCTCGCTCCCAGCGGGAAACCTATAAC
The DNA here is from genome assembly GCF_038592955.1 of Paenibacillus sp. FSL H8-0168. Lineage (NCBI taxonomy): Bacteria > Bacillati > Bacillota > Bacilli > Caryophanales > Paenibacillaceae > Paenibacillus > Paenibacillus sp. FSL H8-0168. The sequence goes on from NZ_CP151948.1 coordinate 4,907,640, forward strand.
CGTACAGATGGCCACGCCCGTACCTGCCAGTTGCTCTGCCGAATAAGCTACCCACGCCGGGTTCACACATACAGAAGCAAACTGATATTTTTTGGCCTCGGCAGTCAATTTCGTAATTTCATCCTTCGTCGCATCTGCACGCAACAATGTATGGTCGATTAATGCTGCAATGTTCATATCTAAAAGCTCCTTCATTAGATAAATAGTGTGAAGACAAAAGTCATTTATTTCTCTGTGATGAGACCATCATAGCACGGCTTTGAACATATGTAAAACACATTTTGAAATTATGTTCAAGCTTATGCACAAGGCGTCACCTACAATTCATATTTCCCTGTAGGGACGTGCCATAACCGTATATTTTGCTGGGTTGAGACGACTTGCTCTATTGTAAAAGTGCTTGAGCCGTAAACTGATCCGTCACCAAAATATTCGCATACTTGCCACGCAGCGATGCCCGAATGGCCTCCACTTTACGCTGGCCTCCAGCGACGAGAATGGACTTCTCCTTCTTTCGCAAATCAGGCAAATCAATCCCGACGGTACGGCTATTGATTTCCTGACTGCATATATTGCCCTCAGCGTCAAAAAAGCGCGAGCAAATATCGCCCTTGCCAATTCTTTGCAGTAGCTTCTGCTCTTCCCCGTTAAAATAGCCCAATCGGAACAGCAACGCATCCTCCTTGACCGTACCCACCGTAAACACAGCGATGTTCGCCTGCTTGCCAAGTTCAATGATACGCTGGATATGCCGATCCTCCTCGACCATTTTCTTAACGGCGTGACTGTCGAAAATCACAGGCAGCGGCAAATACCGTGCTATGGTATGAAAGGCTTCTGCGAACAAGTTCACGGTTTCCACGGCATATGTGTTGACATGCGAATGGCTCACGCCTCCTTTGAGCTGAACCACCTCAACACCCTTGACCTGCTTTTGCTGGAGATGAAGCGCTACGGCATGCATCGTTGTTCCCCATGTCACTCCAATAATATCAGCATCCTGTACCGTTTCATGCAAATAATCGGCTGCTTTTTTGCTAATATGCTTCTTGATCTCCTGATATTCATTTAACGGCGAATAACAGACTAACACGGTATCCAGTCCGTACTTCTTCTTCACCTGCTCTCCGAGCGCGTCCATATCCTCCATCGGGTCCACAATACTGATCCGCACGTATCCCTGTTCCTTGGCAGCCTGCAGTAACCGCGATACCGTAGGACGCGAAACCCCGAGTCTGACCGCGATATCTTGCTGACTGTAGTCGTTTAGATAGTATAATCTGGCTGCCTCGATACTTAATCGCTGCTTTTCATGATCCATTCTACCTCAACCCGCTTATCTTAAAATGTAGTGCCAGCGGACACAGCTTTAGTCCCAAACATTATATATGAAGGGAAACTTGAAGCCACGCCTTGGCCGTATAGTTGTTAATTTGGAAGATTTAACTGCTCTTTTGTGATATTCTGTGATTAACTACAACTACTTTACCGCATCCTCAACTTTATCGTTCCATCTGTCAAAACGCAATAGTTAAACCATTTTACCGCTCATTCACAATCTGTGATGGCTTATCTGAATATGTAAGGAGAATTGCTATGTCTGAATTTATTGTGTGCAGTCTGGCGGACAAAAAGTTCGCTTTAAACTTTGTGGAAGTAGAAGAAGTCATGAATGCCAAAAAAGGAACGCCGCTTCCCTTTTCCGAGGCGTGGCATGAAGGAATGGTGACTATTCGCGGCAATGTATTTACGATCCTTAATTTACGCAAAAAGCTGTTTCTTCCTGCATCAAGCGATTCCGCCGAGGACAAAATGATTTTGCTCAGCCGTGCGAAGATTGCTCTGCTTGTCGATCAGGTGGAAGACACAGCTTCTGCTGAGGACAGTCAGCTACAAAGCAATGAGGAAGAGTGGCAACGCGAGTTGTTCCCTACAGTGATGGAGCATCAGGGTACCCTCATTCCGGTGATCGATATGGACGCTTTTCTTGCATCCACCAAGACGAACTAAAAAGCAAAAAATACTCCCGAACCTTGAGCCGGCTTGCACTCATCGTTCGGGAGTATTTTCAGTTATTGGAGTCCCTGCCCCTCTTTCATGTGAACCAGTGTGTTCAGCTGCTCCAGCAACGTATTTCCGCCAGTCAGCGAAATCGTGCCAATCTTCTCGCAGATTTTTTCCATGAATTCCAGTTCTTTAAGACGAAAGAGGGTGGCATTCTCGTCCATCAGCTTGGCCGTATTGAGCAGACTACGAGTGGATGCCGTCTCTTCACGTCGTGTGATGAGGTTGGCCTGTGCCTTCTTCTCTGCCAACAGCACGGTATTCAGAATATCCTTGATATCCCCCGGCAAAATAATATCCTTCACCCCTGCTGACGTAAAAGTCACTCCATATTCGCCACTCTGCTCATTCAGTCGAGTCAAAACATATTCCGCAATCTCTTGCTTCATTTTCAGCAAATCATCCAGCTTCATCGTGCCAACATATTCGCGCAGCAGCAGTTGAAGCATAATGTACATTTGTTCCTCGTATGCCCTGAATTCCAACGCCCGCAACGGGTCGATGATACGGTACTGACAGACAAAGTTGAGGCGTAGCGTGATTTTGTCCTCTGTCATGATTTCCTGTCCCATGAGGTCCATCTGCTGTTGTCGCATATCTATCGTTTTGATCTCTGTATTCACTGTAGACATCCAGAAATAATATTTTCCCGGTTTCAGCTCACCCTGCAACACATTATCGTAATATAAAAATCCCAATTCATAGCTGCCCACCTGAAGTGCCTTCCAGAAGCCCGGTGTCTTGGACAAGAATGCTTGCCCCAATGCCTTATCAATCGCAGGCTGCCGAGTATCTGCACGAACAAAACGATGTTTCTTGAGCATGTTCCAAAAAGCATATTTCCCTGCCGTCAGTAGCTCCACAAATCGATTATCCTCATAATGCAACACATATTCATGGTCCTCTACATCAATGACATTCAATTGCTCAAGCAATAGGGGATCTGTCAAAAACAAACGAATGTCATGATCAGGTACAAAAAATGGTTCGGCTACATTCAAAATTTCAACTGCTTCCTGCTGAAATGTCTTTAATAGGTAAGTTCCTGGATGCAACAACTTGTGGTAGCTTCCTTTTTTGAACAGCAGCCCGCGCTCATCAGATTTAATCGTTATCTTCTTAAACATCGTATCACTCCTAGTATTAAAATCCTCCACTTAAAAGTATGCTTCTTTCTATGTGTGGCGGCTCCGCGGTCCAATTGATCTTCCGATCGCTGTTGCCACTGAATTTTTAGAATGGATGAACCCGTTAAAGGGTTAAAATTCAGTGGCAAAGGCGAACGCTTCGCTTCTTCAGATTCAAATGGGCCGCTCCGCTGCTATCCGCCTTAAAATCAACACACTTTTAAAATGAGGATTTTTTATTTTTTATTTGTTGTAGTAGGGTTATTGACCCTTGCAGAGCATCCCTCCGGTGTGGACGGCGGGGTCAAGCTTAAGGAAAAAGAAAGATACCGTCTGTTTCCGTGTTCTAGGGATGGGATTCATCAGCCCAACATCGACTGTGAATCTGTATCCCCGAGACCTCAAAACCTGTCGGCGCTTGCTCTCTCCGGTATCCACTGACCGCATAGCCATCGCCCCGGTATCTGTCATCGAGACCAGACATGGGATGCTCTTATCCGGGTCTTTTCATTGTTTTTATTCGATCATTCGAATACTCTACCAGAAGTCGCGTGGAAGGCGATTGGGAATTGAACCCTAATGTTGGTGGATACATCAGATTTACAGGATACCTGACCCCATCAGGGTAGGCACTGTGGGACCTTTGGAAATCCACGCCTCGGTAATATCTTCCTGTATCAGCCTTTATCATTATCGCGCAACCTGGAACTCACGAACATGGCGAAAGTATTACGACCCTATAAAAAAAGACACAGGAGAAGCGTATGTGCTTCCCTTGTGTCTTTCTTTCTATAATTAACTGTCGCGTTCGTATCTTAGGTCTGATCCACTAGGATGTTTTTTCGAAAACGGGATCGACGCTCGGTAGTGGAAGTTGTGGAACGTCTGTTGTTGTAGAAGCAGTCTGCTGGTGTGTATAGCTGAATGAAGGGGTCTCGTATTGCAATCCCGCCTTTTCATAGGTAAACCAATAGCTGACAGCCTTCCCGATATCGAGGTCTGTAACCCGCTGCTCCCAGACACCGCCGTTGTTTGTCATTCGGTAATTGAGCTGTTGTCCACCAGTTAAAGTATAATGCACATCAACATAGGCCGAGGCTGTTTTGGGTGTAAATTGAAGCAATGCTTCATGATCGCTGACAAAGCGAGCTCCTACTTTATAATCCTCCGTTTCCCCGCCACCCTCATTACCACCAGATGCTGGCTCTGTCGTTACCCCTACCGCATTGCTTGCTGCAGATAGGTTACCAGCTGCATCTCGAGCCTTAACGGTAAAGCTGTAAGTGGAAGCTGCATTCAGCCCTGTAATTGAAGCGGAAGTACCGCTTATCTCTGCTGCCTGGGCCTCGTTCTTATAAACGATATAACCCGTAACGCCAACATTGTCTGTAGCTGCATCCCACTCCAGAGTGACTACCGAAGCCGTTTTGGTCGTAGCTCGAACATTCGCCGGGATGGACGGAGCCTCCGTATCAGGTTGCGGATTGCCACCGCCGCTTCCATTTCCGGTATTAAAGCTATTCGGCTGCACGGTAATACTGTGCCCATCTGAGAAGGTTACTGTTTTGACTTGGTTTGTAAAATTGTAGGCCACATAAGTTTTTACACCGTTTTTATGAAATACGGCATAAATAGGTGAATTAGCGGTGATGCTGCGGTCGATGTTGCCTAAAGCATCCAAATTGTAGATCCAGTGGTAGGCATTCGCCTTGGAATTCCCTGCTTCCGGTGTCATGGCTGCTACGCGTGCACTGAATTTCGCCTTGGCATCGGACGGGTTCGAGATTGCTCTGTACATATACACAATATCTTCCCACGGACTGAAGTTCCCACCGCTTTTTCGCAGCAGATCGTTATAGTTCTTAGCCGCATACTCCGAATATTGCGTCAGATACAAGGAGGCCGAGGTGATCGGTAGCCAGTTGATACCATGCACCTCTGCGGCATTATCGGTCCACCATGTTGCATTCCCTACCGTTTTACCGCCCCAGATCATGCTTGCCGTCGCGCTTTGCATCCCTGCAGGAGTGTTTGTGCCATGCACATCAAACCAGTATTCGTTAATGGCATTCATTTCAGTTGTGTATAGATAGATGCCGAGATCACGAGTTTGAGTATTTCCCGTCGCCTCGCCCCATAAAATAAGACCTGCCCAAGCATTCATCGCTTCCGAGGAGGATTCATTGTTGTTGCCATCACCAAATTTGGCATGGCCGGAAGCCCAAGTGTGTCCGGCATAGGGATCAAAATTACGCAAATACGGAAATTTTGAATCAGACCTGTCGGTATTGGCAATGTCGCGAATGAGCAGCTGCACCATTTGTCCCCATTGGGAATCGGATGCCCAGCTCTTGTCCACACGTGCAATTTCGGCTGCGGCCTTGATAAAGTATCCATAATGGAAGTGATGGTCATTTAATTCTACCGCACTGCCAAAGCTGTCGGGATAACCGATCAATGTCCCCCAATGGTTGTTATACACAAATAGACTGGAGCTTTTCAGATTCCCCGAGTTGTCACTAGCCTTAAACCAGTCCTGCAGCCGGCTTTTGATCTCATTGCGGAACTGGGTCGCTGCTGCGGTATTGCCAACCTGGTCGGCAATCGGCGCCAGCGCTGCTAGCTTGCCCAGACGTTTTCCCGTCCAGTACGTGTCTCTATCGCCAGAGTAGACTTCCGCTTTCGCTTCGTCTATATAACTGTTGAGCGTATTTTTATCGTAGGACCCCAAGTCGGGCAGGGAAGGCAGTACTCCTGTAAATTTCATTTTCGTTTGAAAAGACGCACCCTCTGCTGTTTTCATCAGACCGCGTACAGAATTGTACGTATAGCCTAGCAGGGGTTGTGATGAATTTTTCCACTGATGAGGGTATAAGGCAAAAATAGTGCCGCTTTGTGTGCCTTCCTTCGCTGTCGTTGCAACAGTAAAGGTGGTCGTTACCTCGGAAGAGGCTTCGTTATAGCTGTACTGTGCTTTGGAGTTTGTAACGAAAGAATAGGCGTATTGCTGAAATTTGTCCAATGTCGCGGTTGTTTTGTCAGGCAAAGCCGCCACTGTAAAATAGTTTTTCCCGTTTAATTGATTGATCAGCGTACTCGACCCGAGGCCAGACCAGGTGCTGCCGGAAGGACCAAACAGACCATAGTGTGAGCCATTGACTGTAATGCCAAGCACAGGGGAACTAGCTGACCCAGACCAAACCTCTGGCACCCCATTAAATGAAAGCTTGGGATTGCCACCGCCAAACTCAAAAAAAACATAAGGGGAGCCGTGTCCATAGGTAGCACTCATTTTATTGTTGCCGCTTTGAAATAATGATTTGACAAACCAGTCGCTGAAACCGTCCACTTTGGCATCCGGAAATGAAGCGCTTACAGAATGACCGATGGTAAAATCGTTCACATCATCCATCCAGCCCGCGATGTATCCCGGATTTACCGTAATTTTCCCACTCGGGTTAAAGATGCGTAAACCGTTTTGCTGATTTTTCAAGGCAAGGGGATGCGGATATTGAGCCTCGGAGTACGGTACCCAGGCCAGGCTGCTCCACCAGTCATTGGTAGGCATTGGGCTGATTACATTCGCTGTTTTGTAAATCTCGTTTTGCGGTGTTGCTGCTCCGGCAGGTAGTGTAGTTGAATATGAGCCAGCGCCTTGTGTGACCTCACCCGAAAAGGCTTTAGTAGAAACCGGTGCAGCTAAAAATATCAGACTGGCACTTAACAAGCATAATATCATCTTTTTCACAACCTACATCCTCCTTTGAATTCTATAATCCCTTTCACTGCAAGGATTTCCCTTTCTCTTCCAAGTTGAATTCAACTTCATTGTGCTCGATCTCAATTTCCAGGTCAATCCTTTTATTTCTATATTCTAACTAAACGAGGCGAAAGTCTCTAAAAATACATAAGAAACCAGGACGAAAAACCCAAATATTATGTAATTATGTCATTTCGATTTCACCCCATAAGACGTTCACCTTATGAGTTATTCACCCCATTAACCATTCACCCTAATAAACGTTTAGTATATAAAAAAAGAATCCTCCAGGCCTTTTAGCCCTTCAGATTCTCTGTTCTTTTAAGTATATGAGCTTTTGAGCTTTTCCCCTTCCCATGCTCCCCACCATTTCGAAAAATGAGTGACTTTGCGGTGGCCAGCAGCGGAGCGAAGGGGTTGAATCTGGAGAAGCGGTAGCGTTCGCCTTTGCAGTGGGATTCTTACCTTTAAATGTCTTATACAATCCGAAGAATCCCACTGCAACAGCGATCGGAAGATCAACCCCTTCGCGGAGCGCCTCCTCCACCGAAAACAACTCACTCATTTTCCCCGCCCAAAATACCCTTCTATTTTCCAATCTACACCAACCTGTGTCACGCTCAAATCATGCAATGCCACCGCATCGCTCATCGCAGACACGCCTTCTCCCCCGAGAAATCCCGGGGCCGCGCGTCCTCCTACCAACTTCGGTGCAATATACAGCACCAGCTTATCTGCCAGCCCTTGCTGCACGAACGAAGCGTTCACCTCGGCTCCGCCTTCCACGAACACCGATGACACCTCTGCCGCACCCAAAATATCCAGCATTTGCGGCAGGTTAACCCGATCACTGTTTTCATCCTGAGTCGGATATACCTTTACACCCAGTTGTTCCAACTGGCTACGCTTGCCTTCATCATAAACGCGCCCTGTGAATATCCAGGTAGGTGCCTCCACATCTGTAATGACACGGGCATCCACTGGAATTCGAAGCTTGCTATCCAAAATGATACGAATCGGATTCCGTCCATCCGGTAGACGAGTCGTAAGCTGGGGATTATCGTGAATCACCGTCTGTACACCGACCAGGATTCCCACATGCTCGTTACGTAGACGATGCACATCTTCCCGTGCAGCCTCAGACGTAATCCATTTGCTTTCCGAGGTCCGGGTTGCAATTTTACCGTCCAGTGTTACTGCCGATTTGATCGTAATAAAAGGACGCTTGCTCACGATATATTGGTTAAACACTTCATTCATGCGGATGGATTCCTGCTCACATACGCCGACAATGACCTCAATGCCCGCATCTTTCAAAATCTGTACCCCTCTGCCGGAAACCAGCGGGTTCGGGTCCAGCGCTGCAATCACCACTCGACGAATGCCAGCCTTCACAATCGCTTCCGCGCACGGGCCTGTCCGGCCGTGATGGGAACACGGCTCCAGCGTTACGTAAATCGTCGCTCCCTGAGCGTGTTCACCCGCCATACGCAACGCATGAATCTCGGCATGTGGCTCGCCGGGCTTCAGATGAGCGCCGATCCCAACGATACGACCGTTGTTGACAATGACTGATCCGACGAGCGGATTCGGTTCTGTTTGCCCTTTAGCACTTCTGGCATTTTCCAGTGCCAGGCGCATATATTTTTCGTGAATGGTCATAGAACCTCCCTGAGATCGGAATCCCGCAAATGGCCGGATCGTTCCACTTTTGTATTCAAATACCGTTCATTATATTGCGACACATCGCCCCAGAGCGGCATGCGACCCGCCACATTCATACCCGATTTCTTCAAGGCATCCATTTTTTTAGGATTATTTGTAATCAAAGTTACCGGTTTTTGTCTCAGGTGACGGAGCACACTAATGGCATCCGCATAGTTGCGTGTATCATCTTCAAAACCCAATTGATGATTGGCTTCGACAGTATCCATGCCTTCTTCCTGCAGAATATAAGCCATTGCTTTACTAAACAAACCGATCCCGCGGCCTTCATGGTTAGCCAGATAGAACAACGCACCCGTTCCATGCTCCACGATCATTTTCATGGACTGGTGGAGTTGAAATCCGCAATCACAACGCTTGCTACCAAAAATATCTCCAGTATGACAAATACTATGCATGCGAACTAATGCATTTTCCGACTGTTGAAGATCACCGTACACCAAAACGCTTGACTGTTGTCCCTCTGCCAAATCCAGTGTGGACAATCGCTTCACAATCGTCACAGCGGTGGCATTCAGTAAGTCCTGACGATCTTCCTCATCCCGTACAGGCAACCAGCAGTACCACTGAAAAACAACCGTTTCTCCTTCCAAATTAACTGGCAGCTTGATCGGTCCTACCAAAATCGTCGAAGATTGCTCTCCACGAACGGTTTGAATTTTATCGTTAAGTAGCGTAGCTACATCTTTTGGGTTCATCTCTCTGCACCATCCTTTATATGAGCTCTATATAGAAAATGCCTAATTCTTCAAAGGCTAATCGTTATTGTCAGGGTACAAATCATTGAACTATGTGTAAGAAATGTTCATGAAACGTGGATTCCATCGTCAGCTGCCGTTCCTGAAGCTCGGTGACAGCCTGTCGTCGTCCGTCTTCGAACGCCTTTAGGTCTCCTGCGGTATAGTTCTTCTGCCGTAAACGAAGAAGCTCACTGGCTAGCACATCGGCATCCTTCAAAGCTGCGTTCAAGCCAAAAGCTCCCGTAGGTGTCATGGTATGCGCCGCATCTCCGATAAGGACCAGTCCGTTCTGCGCCCAGGTGTCACTGCGACTGCTGAAAATATCCAACGGTACGAAGTCCTTCCATGAACGAATGTGATCATGCACACTATGCTTCAAATCTGGAAAAGCCTCTGTAAACCGTTGTATAAAGGGTTCAAAGGATTGCTTAAACAGGGTTGAAAAGCTACCTTCCTCCACATTCCAGCCAATTTGAATATAGCCCTCAGCCTGCGAGAATAAAGCCAACTGCCCTCCGTTGACCCGTGCCAGACGAGTGACGGGCTCCCATCCAGCAGGTGCCGTAATTTTCGCCCATAGCAGATCATAGCCGTGTCGAATGTTCGTCACAGGCATCTGCGCCAGCTTGCGCACAGTCGAGTAGCGACCGTCTGCCCCTACAATCAACGAACTGTCAATCGTGATCTCATGGCCGTTCTTATCGCGGGCGGTCAAGCCTGTATACCCCTGCTCGCTGTTACCTTCCAAGGTAGTCACCGTTGTACTGGCCAGGTAACGGAAGGACTCGTAGGTTGCCGCCTGCTTGAGCAGAGCCTCCAAAAATCGAGGCTGTGGAATATGAACCCCCACATTATTATTTACTGAAGCTGGTTTGACCGTCTTCACCTGCTGCTGATGCTCCCAATATTCGATTCTTGTAGAGGCGAGAACATAGTCCTCATGAATTTGTTCGAGCAGCTTATGCTTTTGGATCACTTCCTGACCCTCATCATTCAAGATTTCACCGCGGAAAGCCTTACCCGCCACGCTCTGCCGCTCAATCAATACCGTGGATACACCCTGCTCCGCCAGTAGACAGGACAACAAAGTCCCTGCGGGTCCCCCTCCAACTACGCAAACTTCACATTCCAACTTCATCTGACTTCCCCCTACGCCCAAACCATAACCTCAACGATTAGTTCGTACCTGTTCATTTAATTACATCATTAATAATATCAAAATAATATCAAATTAAGTTCAAATTTTAAGTATTTACATCTTAAGTTCCGTATCGAATCCAATAAGTTACTTTATGTAACAAAGTATATTTATATCATGTCGTTTCGTCAAGTAATAAATTTATGTAAAGTAAAATCATTTACTTTTAACAGTGAATCGTTAATAATAGGAGCATGAGGTGATCATATGAACATTCCGCAGATGTGCCCACGGTTTGAAAAGGCTATGGAGCTACTAAGCAAGCGTTGGACGGTGTTGATCGTATTTCAACTAACTAATGGTCCGCAACGTTTCGTCGCTATTGAGAATTCAATTCCTAATTTAAGTGGAAAGGTCCTTTCGGACCGTTTGAAAGAGCTGGAGGAAGAAGGAATCATACAACGTATGGTTTATCCTGAGAAGCCTGTACGGATTGAATACTCTCTTACAGATAAGGGACGCGATTTAGCTCCTTTGTTTGACCATATCGGTACTTGGGCTACACGCTGGATTGAGGTTCTACCAGCACTTGAACAGCAATGATTCTTATTGAAGCAGCTTCACGGCTACCGCTATTGTTCCTAGACTAATGTGATAAAAACACAGACTGCTAACATGCCAAAGAACGCCTTTGCTCTAAGTACAATTGTACTCATAGTGCAAGGCGTTCTATTTTTCATATGAAGGAACTTTAAACGTTCCCCTCACCGCTGCGTTGCATTTCCTCACGAATGGATTGCACCCGTTTTTTCCCCCAGTCATACATCATCTCCACAATCGGTAAAATCGTCATTCCTAGCTCGGTCATCGAATACTCCACCTTTGGAGGTACCTCGGGATACACTTCCCGGTGCACAATACCGTCCTCCATCAACTCCCGCAACTGATTGGTCAGCACTTTATGCGACAGCTTCGGAAACAGCCTTTGCAGGTCACTGAAACGGTGCGCTCCTTCCACACCCAGATGCCATAAAATGACGACCTTCCATTTTCCGCTTAACACTGACAAGGTTAGTTCCTTTTCGCAGTTATAGTCTCCGTTAACGATCTTTTCCCGTATTTCTTCTCTCAGCGTATCAGTCATATATCAACTAACCCCTTCTAAATCATCATGGTCTTGCACTCTAATAGTAACCTGCAGGTAACCTCCGTACTTGAAAGTGCATTCTTCACAGCCTGACGAGTCCACCCTACAATAGTAGATAACGTTACACATTCAAGGAGGAATAAAGTATGAGTAAAAAAGCTCTTTTTATTATACCCCCAGAGCGCTTTAATGAGGATGAATTGTTTAAACCAAAGGAAGCACTAGAGCAAGCAGGTGTTACTGTGACGCTAGCTAGTACAAAAACAGGCGAAATCACGGGTGACTACAACGGTAAAGCGATAGCTGATCTTGTTTTTACAGACGCTGTGCTGGCTGATTATGATGTAGTATCTGTGATCGGCGGATCAGGTACGAATGACCATCTGTGGAATAACGCGGATCTCCAAGCTCTGCTAAAACAAACTCATGAGCAAAAGACTTTATTGGCTGGCATCTGCGCAGGCTCAGTAGCCGTGGCTCAAACTGGACTACTCTCTGGTAGAACGGCTACATGCTATCCAGTGGATGTACAAAAAGATCAGCTCCAATCGCATCAAGCCGAATATGTGGCGCAGCATGTCGTTGCGCATAGCGACATTATTACAGCCGATGGCCCAGATGGTGCTCAGGAGTTTGGTAAAGCCCTCGTTCAGGCTCTGCAATAAGCACATTCTCAAAGTTCCGGATGGCACTTTAAACAGCACTCTAACAAGCCGCATCACGTCCTTTCTATTGTATGGGACCTGATGTGGCTTCTTTGTGTCATTTTCATGCTGAAGTGACTAATTTAATTGTATGGTCCTGGATTTTCGTGTTAGCTTTAAAGAATCGACGTTTAGCATAGGAGGCTTATGCCGTGATTATGAAAGGCAAAATCCATTTACATCAGGTAACGTCCGAATCGTTACGACTGGGCGCCTTACTATCATTAGTAGGGGGCTTTTTGGACACATATACCTTTGTTGGAAGAGGCGGTGTTTTCGCCAACGCACAGACAGGCAATATCGTGCTGCTGGCTGTCAAAGTCATTCAGGGGCACTGGATTCAGGCGTTATCCTATATCCCACCCCTGATCGCCTTTTCACTGGGCGTTTTTGTTGCAGAAGGGATTAAACGAAAATCAACCCATCGTTTAACTCCGGACTGGACCCGCACAATTATTTTACTGGAAATTGCGATTTTTTTCATCGTGGGACTGATTCCGCAAGGAGTTCCCAATACGGTAGTGGTGGTGATCGTCTCGTTCGTCGCTTCCGTGCAAATGACTTCCTTCCGCAAGCTCATTGATGTGCCGTACACCTCCACGGTCAGCACCGGTAACCTTCGATCAGCTATCGAGGCTGTCTATGTCGCTATGACGACCAAGGACACGAACGCTGCCATTCGAGCGATGCGTTATGGTGTCATCTTGGCAGCCTTCTTGGTAGGAGCCTTGCTGGGGGGATTTCTGACTTTGACGATTGGGGATAAAGCCGTTTGGGGCGCTGTTGTTGTACTTATTTTTTCGTTTATTTTATTTACAGAAGAGGAAAAGTGGAAGCTGCCGCTGCGTCACTAATCCTCCATTACATCAGCCCTGAATGAACTGCCGCTGGGCCGTTTCAAAGAAATTCAAAAGGTCTTCGCGGGACGCGAATGCTGCCTGAGCAGATTGGTTGCTACCGCCCCCCTTACCGTGAAACGCGCCCAGATTCTCTTTCAAAAATGCTCCGCAGGCAACAGACTGGGTGCCGTTATGTGCCAGAATGATTTTGTTTTCTGCTGTTGTGGCAAATAAAACAAGCAGATCATGCTCAGCTGTTAGCTTGGTAGCCAATTGCTGCATGTCCTGAAGCGATTTTTGCTCGAATACATGAGCAAGAACATGCCCCTGCACAGCAGATAGCAACTCTTTCGCCTGGTACGAAGCATTTTCCTCTTGTAGGAGCTCCACTTGCGCCTTAAGCTGCCTATGCTCCTGCTCCCACTTTTCGAATCGGGTCAAAATATCTTTTCGCCCGGTATTGAACTTCGTAGATAACACGTCCAATATCTGAACACTATCGTTAAAATCCTGGAGTGCGCGAACGCCACATTTGAAATGGATTCTTGCCATCCCCTTCTGCTTCTCCCATTTTAAGCATTTAATGATCCCAATTTCCCCGGTCTGAGCTACATGTGTGCCGCCGCAAGCATTATATTCAATGCCCTCGATCTCGACAATCCGAATATTTTCTGTCACTTTGGGCGTTTTCACCAGCGGAATATCCTTCAATTGCTCACTGGTTACAAAAAAACTTTTTATGCTGCGATTACTATAGATTTGCTGATTTACTTCCTGCTCGATTGCCGATAGCTGCGCAGGCGTTACATCCGAACAGTTCACATCAATCGTGGCATATTCTTGTCCCAGATGAAAGCTTTCAGTACGCGCACCCAACAACTCCAGACAAACCGCTGACAGCAAGTGCTGCCCGCTATGCTGCTGCATATGATCAAATCTGCGCTCCCAATCCAATTGGCAGGCTACTTTCCTATCCTCCGGCAAATGCTCTACCTGATGCCAAATATCCCCATCCTCGAGAACAACATCTAATACACGGACGCCCTGAATTGTTCCTGTATCACAAGGCTGGCCTCCGCCATGCGGATAAAAGGCCGTTTCCTCCAGCATAACCAAATATTTTCCGTCTCTTTCCATGCTCTGTGTAATATGAGTGTCCCACTCCGTAAGATTTGGAGCAGTGTAGTATAATTTTGTCGTCATTCCAGATTCCTCACTTTTAGGTTCTTTGTCTCGTACAATATCCACTTATTATCAAGCACTTCATTGTAAATATCAATGCAGGGAAAAGCTTGAACCATGGCACGAACAACCTCCATTTGGTGAGAAATGTGCATGACGATTAACAAAATTTAGCTTGAAATTCATTTTTGAATAGATTAAGATTAGTCGGCTAACTAATTTGTTGATTGGAACATACTGTAAGGAGAAAGGAGAACCCTATGGATTTTGATTTACGGGACTTGCCCACTCGCGAGGCGCTACAAGAATTTTCTAAGTGTATCCCCGAGATTGATGTTAGAGCGACAGAAGCTATGCTATTTTTTATGCGGGTATCTTCCAGCATCTTTAAAGTCAGCTTTGAGGGTTTTGAGAAGTTCGGTATATCTCATGGTAAATTTTCGATATTAATTCTTCTGTATCGCAACATCCATACAGGGTTACTGGCTACAGAGCTTGCGGAAAAAGTAGGGGTTAGCAAGCCAACCGTTACCGGTCTCGTTGACCGTCTGGAACGCGATGGGCTTATTATTCGATCTGTTCATCCTTCCGACCGCCGTATGAGCATTGTTAAACTGACCGATCAAGGAACAGAAATGATGGAAAGACTGCTGCCTATACATTTTACAAGCACTTCCACACTGATGAGCCACCTGTCCACCGATGAAAAAGAGCTGCTCCTGACGTTAATGCAAAAAATAGAAAGCGGCATCCCTCAAGCAAAAGAGATATATAAAGCAGCAAAACCAGAATAAGTTTTAATTTTGCGTTTTAGTTAGCCGACTAACTTTTAAATTATTAAATAAAAGAATAAATAAAATGTACATATCAGGATATTTATTTATTCGGGTCCCTGTTTAACTCATTTTATGAATTTAAGGAGCGTATTACTCATGAATCGCACACAAGTCACCAGCCTCATCATCCCTCTCATTTCTATCGCCTGTCTTATCGGCGGGGGGTTCCTACTCCAGACCAACGGACAAGATCAAGTCAATGCTTCTCGATCCGTTAAAGGCACAACACTAAATGCGGATAGCATTCATGTATCGTTTGAACAAGTAGGAGGCAAAATCCTG
The DNA here is from genome assembly GCF_038592955.1 of Paenibacillus sp. FSL H8-0168. Taxonomy (NCBI): domain Bacteria; kingdom Bacillati; phylum Bacillota; class Bacilli; order Caryophanales; family Paenibacillaceae; genus Paenibacillus; species Paenibacillus sp. FSL H8-0168. The sequence goes on from NZ_CP151948.1 coordinate 4,923,184, forward strand.
AACATCCCGGTAACAGAAGAAACTAAGGTGAAAAAAGGAACTGTCCTTATGACTTTGGATTCCACAGATGTGGATCTGCAAATTGAGCAGCTGCGGACACAAATCGCCCAGTTCAATACGCAAATCAGCCAACAACAACAATCCATCCATTTAGGGTATACACGAGCAGCAACTCAGGAAAAACAGGCACAGCTAGATATCGCGCAAGCTCAAGTGACTGAGCGTAAAAGTCAGGCGGCATTGCAGCGGGCACAAGCGGCTGAGCGTCAAGCCACTGCTGCGGAACAACAGGTCAATAACGGGGCTCGGGATGAAGATGTTCAGCAGCAACGAATTGCCGTAGCCTCCGCTACCAAAAACGTTCAGACGGCGCAAACCAACTATAAGCGTAATAAAGCACTCTATGATGCAGGAAGTGCATCCAAAGCAGCGTTGGATGATGCCGAATCCTCTTTGACTTTAGCGACAAATCAGTTGAGCCAGCAAAAAGAGTCTCTTCAAAAACTACTTCATGGTGCCACCTCCGAAGAACGTATGCAGGCCAGTGAACAGACGACGCAAGCAGCCGTTTCGGTAAAACAAGCCGAGGAAGAAATTCGCGGTGCCCAATTGTCCGTCGATCGTTCCAAGACCCAGCTGGAAACCATTCAGCAGAGTCGTCAACAGTTGGCAGATCAGAAGCTGGCTATTGACCTCTTAAAGCAACAAAAAGACACACAGGAAGTTCAGCTTAAAACGTTGCTGCTCAAAAAAGAACGCCTGGTGTTAAAAGCACCACAGGATGGCAAGGTGACTTCGATTAGTACCAAAGTCGGCGAAAATGTGGCGCAAGGGGCTCCTGTGATTACCCTGGAAACCAACGATTTATATTACGATCTCTATGTGAATGAAGAACAAGCGGGGAAATTCAAGGCCAATCAAGAAATTAAAACTCATATCTCTGGTCTCAATAAGGACTTGAAAGGTACGGTACGCTATGTAACTGCTGCACCACAATTCGCTAATGTGAAGATGTCCCGTGAAAAAGGAGAAGCAGATACCGCTACATTCCAGGTACGTGTATATGTAACAAGAGAAGCAGCTTTGCTACCAGGCATGACCGTTGAGGTGAATACAAATGAAATCTTTTCGTGATGAATGGTCGTATCTGGTTCACTCCAAGTATCCGATCATAGCTATCATCTTCCCGTTGATTGCCGTACTGGGGTATTCACTGTTGCTCCCAAGCAGCCAAATTAACGACGCTAACGTGGTAGTGGTGGATCAAGATAACACAGCTTACAGCCGTGAGTTCATTCAGAAAATAGATGCTTCCCCGTATATGAACGTAGCTGAGATTGTTTCGTATACGGACAACCCTGAACAGTATTTTTATCATGAGCAATATTTGGCTGTTATTTCCCTGCCGCATGGTTTAGAGGATAATCACAATCGCTCCCTTTCCAGCCGCGTGGGTCTCATTCTCGATAATACCAATGTTCAATCTATTACTTCGATTCGTACAGCTATGCAGGAAATTAGCGTTTCCGAGAATATGGAATTGTCTGTTCCAGCTATGTTGAAAACAGGGATGAACGCAGAACAGGCTCAAGGGGCCCTCAATGGTATCGCCTTGGAAGTGCGTTCCCTGTTTAATCCAACGAATGACTATCAGAATACGACGATACTTGCATTCACTTGTATGTTCTCTTTTATGATACTGAATATAAATAGTTTACCTCTGGTCGCCAGACTCCGAGTTTCCAAGAGGCTGGCTTCTGAGCTGCAAAATCCATTCAACATCCTGCTGCGTATGCTTCCTTATACGCTGTTTTCGACGGCTGGCTTAATCTTCTCTCTCGGGATGCTTAAAGTGTTTGGGGGAGGCCGTTTCGAGGCCAATCCAATTCTCTTTATAATTCCAGTTGTCCTGTATGTATTCGGTACCGTTTGTATCAATGTCCTGGTTGCATGGGGCGCTGCACATCCGGGAATAGCCATTGGCAGAATGGTGATGATACTCATGCCTGCTTTTGTTCTATCGGGGGCTGTTCTTTCCAGATCACTGTTTCCACCTTTAGCGATTCAAATCGGTGATTTCTTCCCCTTTGTATGGATGTATAAATTCCTGCGCACCATGGGTCTGCGTGGTGCACCCTTGCAGGAGATGCTTCCCGAACTCGGTTCTCTGTTACTATATGTGGGTGTACTCTCCATGCTGGTGATCGCCAGAGCCCTATGGGAGAAACAGAAGCTGGCCAAGCAGACTGCGGGCACTGCTTCTGAAAAGGGATTACCACATCCCGTTATTCCAGCAAGCACACCTGGCGGCGGATTATCTATGCAAGGGGCACCGTCAGCACCTATGCACGAGCCTGTAAAAGGATAGAGTCTCGTCTGTAAAATAAAAAAGGGTTAAGTGCCGTCTAACGAGCCTTAACCCTTTTTCAATAATCAGGATTTTGCGAAATCCTCAATAATATTAAATTCTCATTGTTATCAGAATAGAATTCACTTATATGCCAGACCTAATTGATAAGCGTGCTCCAGTAATCCTTCAATGTATTCTTTCGATTCGGACAAAGTATCATAGAAGAACTCCACCTTGGACTCTCTTACTCTTGCGTAACCAGCAATGGCTTTATTCAAATAATTAGTAACCAAATCGTGATATTCATACTTGATCAGATGTTCTTTCGTCCCTCCCGCCAAGCACATCCACAGAACCTGCTTTGTCGTGAACTCCTGAAGTAAACCTATGTTCCACACTTTATCCAGGTATCCTTTTAGCATGGACGGGACACTATACCACCATAATGGAAACACAAAGACTAGAGCATCCGCAGCCACTATTCTATCCATCTCTTTCCGTGTTTCAGGAGCATATTGTTTATGGGGCGTATTCCAATCCAGCTCATCTGCAGCGCTGTACACCGGATTGTATCCATCCCGATCCAAGTCCAAAATATCTACCTCGTGCTTATTCTCTTTCAATCCCTCTACAAAACGATTCATGACCGCAAGAGTAAGTGAATCTTCTCTAGGATGCGTGACGACCAATAGAACTTTCATGTATCCGTAACCTTCTTTCTCCTCATAATTGTTGAACCCTGTCTACAGATGCTATTATGGATGTTATACATTAAAGTGTGAAGTACGCACTTCAATGTACTGTAGGTACTTTAAGGTTCCTTAGTGCCTTTTGTACTACAGGTCGGAGAGGGGGAAAGTCTATGGAAGACAAAGCCAAAACCTATATGCTCGGGATCGATGCAACTTTGGAGGTCATCAGTGGAAAGTGGAAAGGCATTATCCTACATCATTTAACCAGCGGCAGAAAACGTACATACGAACTTCGTCAACTCATTCCGAAAATCACCCAAAAAGTGCTCACCCAACAGCTTAGAGAGCTTGAAAAGGATGGAATCATCCACCGCATCATTTATAACCAAGTTCCCCCCAAAGTGGAATATGAGCTTAGTGAATATGGATGGGATTTTAAAGATCTGCTTGATCGTTTTTGCTTATGGGGAGAAGATCATTTGGATAGGATCTATGGAGATAAAACAAAGGTACTGGAAGAGTATTCTGTGAAGGAAAAAAACGCCAAACAAGCACCACCTCTTTAAGGAGGCGTGCTTGTTTGAAATACTATAGCTGTGCACCTTGTTTATTCACCAGTCTCCGCAAATTTCCGAATACGAGCCCCAACTTCATCCCGTACACGCTGGAATACGCTCCATTTCTCTTCTTCTGTTCCTTGTGCTTTAGCCGGATCATCAAACCCCCAATGTTCACGACGAACGTGCGGAGGTGTGATAGGACATTTATCAGCAGCATCTCCGCACAAGGTCACAACGAAATCCGCGCTGTTCAGCAAAGCAGGATCTATAATATCTGAAGTTTGACCGGAGATATCGATCCCTATTTCATTCATCGCTTGCACCGCTTTAGGGTTAAGGCCGTGTGCTTCAATGCCCGCACTGTATACATTCCAACGGTCTCCCAAGTATTTTTTGGCCCAGCCTTCTGCCATTTGACTGCGACAAGAATTACCAGTGCACAAAAAGTAAATTTTCTTCTTTTCCATCATTACCGTCTCCTTCAATGTTCAATTATGAAATGATTAACCACAGATATAAGCCCAGTAGGGTCATAAAAAGTGTAGGAATAGTTAAGATGATACCCGTTTTAAAATAAGTCCCCCAAGAAATTTTCACGTTTTTCGAACGAAGCACATGCAGCCACAATAATGTGGCTAACGAACCGATTGGGGTTATCTTCGGCCCGAGATCCGACCCAATGACGTTAGCATAAATCAGTGCCTCTTTGACCATACCTGTTGTATGGGTGGCATCTATAGCAAGCGCATTAATCATGACTGTAGGCATGTTATTCATGACCGACGAGATAATCGCCGCAATAAAACCCATGCCCATGGTGGCCACAAACATACCTTGATTGGCAACCGCTTGAATCACATGGGCCAGCAGATCCATCAAACCGGCATTACGTAGACCATACACCACAACATACATTCCGATGGAGAAAAATACGATAGCCCATGGAGCGCCCTTAATGATTTCTTTCATCGGCACTGCAGGGCTTCTACGCGCCATCAATAAGAAAAAGATAGCAATAATACCGGCCACCACCGAAACGGGAATATTAAAAAATTCGCATGCAAAGTAGCCAACGAACAAAACCGCGAGAACGATCCAGGACATACGGAACATCTTTGGATCTTTAATCGCTTCCGCAGGCCTGATTAATTGTGTCGCATCAAACGTTTTAGGAATCCTTTTACGAAAAAAGAGATACAGTACTCCTATACTGGCTGCTAAAGAAAATAAATTAGGTATAATCATGCGACTCGCATATTCCATAAAGGTGATCCCAAAGAAATCGGCTGACACAATATTAACCAAGTTGCTGACCACAAGCGGAAGCGACGTCGTGTCTGAAATAAAACCGCTCGCTATGATAAAAGGAAACACCATTTTCTCATCCAATTTAAGTGCCCGAACCATCGCCAGTACAATCGGTGTCAGTATTAAGGCGGCACCGTCATTCGCAAAAAAAGCAGCAACAACGGCGCCAAGAATGGTCACATAAACAAACATCCGGGTTCCGCTTCCTTGCGCAGCTCGTGCCATGTGAAGCGCCGCCCATTCGAAGAAGCCTATTTTATCAAGCACCAACGAAATCAGAATAATGGCTACAAAAGCCAGTGTCGCATTCCAGACAATATGAGTAACTTCCCAAACATCATGCAAATCGACGACACCCACCAGCAAGGCGAGTATGGCACCGCCGCAGGCAGACCATCCGATGGACAAATTTTTAGGCTGCCAGATCACCAACACTAAAGTGGCTAAAAATATAATGCATGCCAACAAAATCAATGTTTTAAACCCCCATTACATTACCTTATAAACATATACTTATATTAAAAACACCGTTTATCCCCAAGGATATAAACGGAGTAGCCTTTAGGATGAACAAGCTGAGGAATCCGGTCCACAAGATGCGATCGGCTCCTCTTTATTCAGCCCTTTTAAAATCTGCTTAGAGTCTGGCATACTCTCAAGAACAGCTTGAATATGCGGCTTATCGTCTACATTTAAGGAATAGTATACCCACTGACTTCGTCGTTCTTCTTTTACAATCCCTTGCGACTTTAATTTTCTCAAATGTTGGCTAATTGCTGGCTGCGACATATCAAAGATATCTACAAATTCGCAAACACACCATTCTCTTTCTCTTAGCAGGGAAAGCATGGCCAAGCGGTTTTTATCTCCCAGTAGCTTTAAATGATCGGCTACATAACCAAGTTGCTCCAAAGTGTGACCCCCTTCCGGTTATATAACTACATGCTTATATGCTAATGGAGTTCAATCTTAATATCAAGAACCGAATAATACTTATTCGTTTACCAATTGCAGAATCCAGTCTTTTATATCCACAATTCGCAGTGTTTTGGGGCGTGTATTCGTTTCGGAAATAATTAATGGGACAAGGGAATCCTTTTCGTGCAGCGATCCATGAGCACCTCCACCGATGTGGGTGGGAGAACTTTCACCGACGAGTTCATATCCGGGTTGGACCGTGACGACAACATATCTTCCTTCATGTGAATTCATTGCCCCGTGTAACCTCGCCAAAACGTCTGGATATTTTCCATATTTGATCCGGTTGTTGTTTATCGTAATATCCACTAGATTTGTTTGACCCGATAATGTCCATGATTGTCCATATTCATCGGTCAATTTCCCACCGGGACGATAAGAAAACAGGCCACCATTTTTCCCCTTTGTAACATGAATATGGTTTGTACCATCTTTCATAGCGATAATGTCGAGCTTGTTCTCCTTTTGTAAAGACTTCACCACATCGGATAGCTCTACGTTATCGTTTATTGCATAGATATAGGCCATCCGTTCATTAGCGGCAATCACGATTTGGTCATCGTTTCTTACTGGTTGATTTAATTTTGCAATCCGGTAATGATTCAAAAGCGACTTTAAATCAACCGTTGCTACCTGTCGATCATTATAAATAGCGCTTTGCGCACTGTCACCCATGACAATCCATGTCGCATTGTTTACAGCCTGTTCCCACGAACCATATGCATTCAACACAGTTTGCAGTGCTTGATCCGCTTTTTCGATTCCCTCCAGTTGAGTCGGGCCCTTTCTATGCGCCAAATTATCATTCTCTGGAAAGTATGTGATGGTTACGTCTGGAAGTTTCTTCTGACTTATTAGAAAAGTGGTATCTTTTGCGGAAAATTCGTCGTTCATCCCAAATTTTTTCCACAAAGGAGTATTCCAGCTATTTTTCGGATTCAATTGTGCCAGAGCTGCATAAGATAACCATTTAGGTCCTGTTACTATCATTTTTTCTGGCACCCTGTTGCTATTCGCTATGAAGTCAGGCACCTTTAAGGCATGTTTCGTTTTCCCTCTGAAGACAACAGCATTGATGGACGCGGATTCTTTACCTTTGTCAGCCAATTCCTCATGTATGGTTTTCGTTTTTTTGTTCAAATGAACTTGGTTTAATTGGTAAATTGCGTCTAAGAATACTTGCAGTTGGTCTATCTTCAAGGCTTCTTTGGCACCATTGCCGTAGAGAATCATGCGTTTCTTTTGGTCGCTGTACCAAACAAGTCCAGGCACATGATGTTGGTCTGCATACGTTCCCGTTAATAATGTACTGTCGATTGTCACAGACATCGTAGGAAATGAACTCACTACCTGCGGGAAATATTGCCCATGTTTCAGGAGATATTGCATTGCCGGTGCGCGGCCTGCTTGAATCGCGTCTTGCAAAGGCTTATCCATTAACGAATCAATCAAGATCACAATGACAGGTTTTTTGCCCATTTGATTTACTGTGATAGGTGGCTTCACACTCTGTTGTTTTAACTGTTGACTGGAGTCCGCTCTACAGCCCAAGATCAACAACAATAAACTTAGCACTACTGCAATGGTAACTTTATTTTTCATACCCATGTATGTGTCCCTTTCTTAGAAAAACTTGATCCTCTTATTTTTTTCTTGTACTAAAAATATTATTCCTGCATTGGATCATCGGGACAAAGGTATCTCATACAAGCAATTAAAGTTAGACCTCCATGAATTTTTTGGATCTAATAGGCCAAATTTAAGATCAAACCATTCAGGAAGGGAGCATAACCATGACTACGACAAACATAAACGAATACTCCATGCATTATATGGATTCCGGTGAAGGAATGGCCATCCTATTCATTCACCCTCCAGTACTCACAAGCTTAAATTTCACATACCAAATTCAAGGACTCTCGCCCCATTTTCGAACTATAGCTTTTGATATCAGAGGACACGGTAAAAGTCAGCCTTCCGAGCAAACGGTTACTTACCCTCTCATCGCCCTGGATATTAAACATTTGATGGACCGGATGAGCCTTGATAAAGTATTTCTGTGTGGATATTCTACCGGGGGCTCGATAGTACTTGAATTCCTCTTGACTTATCCAGATCGGGCATGGGGAGGCATTGTTATCAGTGGAATGTCGGAAGTAAACGAATGGCGACTAAGAAATAAAATTTCTTTGGGCATTGCTCTTTCCAAAATCGGCACAATCGGTACGATTGCCCTTTCTAATGCTTGGTCACAAACGAAACAGCTATCTTTATTCCGTAAGTTATTCAACGATGCGAAGCAGGGAAATCCCAGGAATGTCGAACAATATTATCGATACAGCTTGAAGTACAACTGCACCTCACGGCTCGGGGAAATCCATCTTCCTGTCCTGCTCGTTTATGGTGAAAAAGATAAGCACTTTCATCCCTATGCCAAAATATTGCATCAACAATTACCAAATAGTGAGCTGGTTTTCCTTAAGAAAGCTGATCATCGCCTTCCTACGAAGGCCGCCGGATTATTGAATGAACTGATCAAGCAGTTCGTAGATCGGTTCAGCCTTTAAAGCAAATCCTACAGGATAATTCCACATACATATCTACATCCCACTCCTGTTACGTTAAGCGTCAAATAGCCCCCCACCTGTCAACATCCGTTGGCCATGACATGCGGCGGATGGGCATTCCTTTCCGGACCCCGGCCGAAAGGCAGGAATCAGCACATTACATGCCGTTTTCTGCGCCATCATCGCGCAATCTTACAAGAGTGTTAGGCAATTGTCATCTAGATCAATGGTATCAACCTAGCTGCTCCTCTATACTAATCCATTGATAGGATTATTTTTAAGGGGGAGTTGGCGTGAGGTTTTTTGAAATGCTGCTATTCTTTTCAAGTGCTTGTTTGTTGGCACTCCTGTTCATTATCAATCAACGTATCCGAAGACCAGCTTTGCTCCTGACAAGCGGAGCAGGCTCCATTTTTTTAGTGATACATTTGCTTGTCGAAGGATACAGGGTTCAGCTTTTATTTTTATACGGATTTACGATCCTGATGCTTATGCTCTCGCTTATAGACGTTTTCATAACGCTGAAAGTCGTTCGGACTGCCTCGCGAATCCGTAGGGTGCTGGGCCGCCTTTTTATCGTGATTGGGCTAATCGCAACGGCGTGCTTCCTCTATGTGTTTCCCGTATTCGACTTTCCGGCGCCAACCGGCGAGTTGAAGGTAGGCACGCAAGTCTTTCATTTCATCGATCCAAGCCGGGAGGAGACATTTGGCAAAACTGCGACAGGCAAAAGGGAATTGATGGTTCAGGTATGGTATCCGGCTCAAGCTGACACCGACAAGTACGCTCCCTTTATTCCCGATACCCAGATTTTACGTTATATGGCCGCGGACTATGGCCTTCCTGAGTTTACTTTTCAACACCTGAAGTACGTATCCAGTCATGCTTATTCGGGGGCCGAAGTCTCTTCGGCACAGACTTCATACCCGCTGATCCTTGCGAATCCCGGCAATGGCTCTTCCAGGTTCCTCCACACGTCGCAAGCCGAAAATCTTGCGAGTCATGGATATATCGTGGCAGTGATCGACCACACCTACAATACATTTGCAACCGAGTTTCCGGACGGGCGAATCACGACCAGCACAACCAACGACTTATTCTCGCCCGCCCATGATTACCAGACGAGTAGAGGAAATCGCGACAAGTTGGGAAAAGTTTTAACCGGCGATGTGGCGTTTGCGCTGGACCAATTCGAGCTCATCCAATCGGGGCAGATTCTAAGTCATCTAAAAGGGAGGATTGATCTCGGTCATGTCGGGGTGTTCGGTCATTCCATCGGCGGAGCGACGGCCTATGACGCTTCTTACGATCCGCGAATCGCGGTTGGAATAGACCTTGATGGAGGGCTTTATCGACTGCGTGACAGAGAGGGTCTGCGAAAGCCGTTTTTGTTCATCAACTCGGAAAGCTATTTCGAAAAATTAAAAATGGTGATGGATAACCGGGTCTACACGGATGCAGAGCTTAACCGTATGGGCTCAACAAGAGAGTGGGAGGATCAAGTAACGGAAGATAAAAAGTTGGAGCTTGAACGGATGCGCGAAACGGTCGACGAAGGGGGACAAGTCCTCTATATCGAAAATACGGAGCATTTGAATTTTGCCGACGTACAGTTCATTTCTCCGATTTTCAAAATGCTGGGCATTACAGGAAAGATTGCGCCCGAAAGAGCGAACTCCGTTATCAATGCCTATATGCTGGATTTCTTCGATAGGTATCTGAAAAATCAAGGCGGAATCTTAATGAAAGGACCGGATAGCCGCTTTCCGGAGGTGAAGTTCGTAACCTCGCTATTATAAATTACGGAACAGGCTACCGATTTTGATATGCTCCCCTTCAAGTAGGCAGGTTTAATAAATAACCGCTACTTGAAGGGGAGTTTTCCTTTGTCTAAGAAGAACGCATACAATGCGATTGAGAAACTAGCCATCATACAGGAGTTAAAAGCAGGACAGAGCAGCCGTGTGGAAGTAGCAAAAAAACATAACATCAGCGTTACCACCTTAGTGAAATGGCGACATCGCTATGAGTTGTACGGAATGGGGGAGCGAAAGCTATGAGCAAGGGGCGGTCTACCAATCATCAGGAACGAATAGACATTGTTCTTTACTGTCTTGCCCACGATCATGACTACCGGAAGACAGCGGAACAGTCAGGTTAATCTCATGATCTCATAGCTAGGTTAGGAGTTGAAGGTGTGGAGAGTTTGACGCTTAGCCTGTTACTGTATCTTTGCCTGTATATTGACCTGCTCATCAAAGTGAAAAATAATATATAATATTTTACACCAAGTAAAATACAAATTATGCTAAAGTCATATATAGTTTGGTTGGGATAGGTATGTATTCGGAAGGAGTGTAAAAATGAAATGCTAAAGCGTATTCAGAATCTTTTTGTTATCCCTAACTACCCATTGTTCATGATCTGCATGTTATTGCAAGGCATGGCTATATCCATCAGCGCACCTTTTTTAGCTGTATATTTTACAAGTACACTTGGCGTATCTGTGGGAACCTTTGGTGTGTTTACAGCGGTAACTTTGATTTGTGGCATATGGATAAGCTCTCTGATTGCCAAACGTTCTGATACCGGATTAGATCGTAAACAAATTTTGGTGATTTGTACGTTATTTAATGCCGTAGCATTTGCAGGATATCTTGTAATCCAAAATTTTTATGTACTTTTTGTTTATATGACGATCTTTACGGCCATTGGTGCTCCTGGGATGCCGCAGTTATTTGCCAGTGCACGTGAAGCAGTAGATCGCAGTAAATCTGCGGATCACGCCTTTGCTAATTCAACGCTTCGGTCTATGTTTTCTCTTGGCTTTATTACCGGGCCGCTTTTTGGTTCCTTTTTGATTGCACATACGGGCTTTAAGGGTATCTTTATGGGAACGACCTCTATTTTTGTTCTAATTGCTGTTCTTTTATTCTTTTTTATCCAGCAGCCTCCCGCTCAGCTTAATCATAAGAATCAACTTTCACTTCATAACATTACATTACATAAAAATATTGAGATACTGATCCCCTTTTTAGTTCTTACTCTGCTCTATACGTCTCACTGGATGAACAGTTTAAATATTTCTTTGTTCATCATTCACAATTTAAAAGGTGACACGAGTGACGTTGCTCTAGTATCCAGTATTTGTGCCATTTTAGAAATACCTTTGATGCTCATGCTAGGCGTACTAGCAGCTAAATACTCCAACCGTTTGCTTGTATTTTTAGGGGCATTAACAGGAGTTGTCTATTATATCCTTGTCCTTATGTCTACGGAGATGTGGCAGCTATTCGTGGGACAGCTTCTTCTAGCTTTCTTTGTTGCAGTGATTTCTGCCATTGGCATTAGTTACATGCAGGATTTGTTACCCTCTCTTCCAGGGTACGCATCGACGCTATATTCCAATGCGACAACCATAGGAAGACTGGTAGGGAGCTTGATGGGCGGATTAACCGCTCAATGGATGGGTTACCGAAACACCTATTGGGTATCTTTGGCCCTAATTATCTGCTCCCTGGGTCTCCTGGCAATTTCGAAGAAATTAGAGTTTGGAAAATCTGCTGCTTTAAAAGAAAGGAATCACAGTATATAGACTGCGCCTTATTTTTCTATGGTGGAGAAATGACTCATAATTGTATCTGCAGCATGTCTATACCCACCAGCCTGGCGTAATGATTCACCGATCACATGAGCCTGTTCTTTATAGGTTGGATGACTCAATACCTCTAATAAGGCAGCTCTCAAACTAGCGGGTGTAAGCTCATTTTTATCCACAACAACCCCCGCTCCCAGTTCCTGCACCCGACTGGCTACGATCGGCTGATCCGATGTTAAAGGAATCATGACCTGCGGTACATTGTAATATAGGGCTTCACTTGTACTGTTCATCCCCGCATGTGTAACAAAAGCGTCCACATGCTGAAGCATTTCCAATTGCGGAATATAAGGCTTGATTATAAAATTGTCAGGGATACACGGGGCCAAGGGCTCCATGTCTGTATAATTGCCTGAAGACAGCACAAACTGCACAGGCAAATCGCGAAATGCTGCAAAACAAAGCTTATAAAATTCCAAGTCTTTATTCAAAATAGTACCCATTGAAATGTAAACCGCCTGTGGATGCAGAACACGAAGTTGTTCGAACGGGAAAGATGGAGCATCTTTACGCGGTACAATAGAAGGACCTGTAAAAATAAAACTGTGATCCAGTTTTTCGGCTTGCGGTTGAAAATAGCGGCTTGTATAAACGATTCTTAAGCGCCCGCCATGAGGAGCAATCTCTTCTATAGCCGGAGCGTCAACCTGAAGCTCATTAGCTAGTTGATGCGTTATTTGCATCGTAGCCGTGTACAACTTTTTTACCTCCGGATCATTGTCATTCATGCCTTGCCCCGATCCCAACGGCTCTACGAAAGCAAAAGAAGCGATAGAGCACACAGCAGGGATTCCTAGCTTCTCTGCAATAATCGTTCCTCCCCAGCCCATCAAAGAATCATAGATTAAATAATCATAGGTTCTGTTTTCAATAACTCTCAAAACCTCTGGAATAATCGGAAGAATCATACCTTTTACCATCATGTACACAAATTGATAATGATGTTTGTATTCTGCTGGCTTTAAATCAGAGTCTTTAGAAAAAGCATCATCAACAAAAGGGTAGGTGATCATCTGTGCTCCTGTCTGTTGAATTCTCGTACGATATTCTTCCGTACACACATAGTCAACATCCTCCCCACTGTCTACCAACCTTTTCACTAATCCTAGTGTCGGATTAACATGGCCTTCAGCAGGCGTGATCACTACTAACACACGTGCCATACCTTACACCTCCAAATCAATAATAAATTACAATTTGAAATAAATGCACTTTTAACATAGCAAACATTTACCATATAAACAAGTATTTTCAACACCGAAAATTAAGTATGTATCCTCTACTCAAACTATAGAAATAAGCGAGGCTGAACGCTAGAAGCGCTTGCCCCGCTTAACCATTGAACATCAAATTTAAAGACGCCAATCCCAATGGTCTGTCCCGCTCAGAACAGCTTCAACGGTGTACTGGCTTGCTTCATCGGCGGTAAGCTGTTTGGCCCAAGGTACACGCCCGCTACTTTCTGCACCTGGCCCAAAGTTGTCAAACTCTCCAAATCTTGCGGTCTGCTCATTGGATTCCTTGCCCCAATTGTTCCAGCCGCCCGGCTTGATATGGTCATCCATATAGGTCTTCAAAAAAGTAACATGAGCGTAAGGGCGCCATGGCCGTCCGAGATCCACCTTGCCTGTCAAGCCATTTTCTGTTGTCAGCCGACATTGAATAAATACAAAGCCCGGCTTGTTCTCTTCTGTTGAAGCTGCTGTCACATATCCAGCACGCAGGCTGTGTATGATCGAATTATCAAACACGGCAGGTGCATTGCCAAATATAAAATCTACACTGCCACTGATGTAGCTGTCCTTGAAATACTGTCTGCCACGGTTCACAAGCAACGTATCCTGTAGGCCGGTAATTTTGACATTATGATACTTACCACGATCGCCTTCGGCATATAACGCTACAGCCTGCACCTGCCCAGTTCCTTCTGTATTGGCAACCGTGACATTCTCCAACACAAAATCGGGACTTTGCACACGCATTGTATAGCTGTTGCTTGTTCCTAATTCTTTTCCGTCCACCACGGTTTTGGCCGTATCATCAAAAGAAATGATCGTTTTGTCGCGATCTTCTCCGATAATACTCAGATTTTTTTTGGAGGAATTCACCTTTATTTTTTCACGATACGTACCGTTTTTGAGATGGATAACTGTCCTTGTGTTGCTGTCGTCAGGGACTGCATCAATCGCTGCCTGGAGAGATGTAAAGTCAGCAGGGCCATAGGTCGCTACCACCACACTAGTGGGATGAGTTCCTCCTGAGTCTGTCAGGTTGCGGATGGTGACATTGCTGAATTCCGACGTATTGTAATTCCATACATCGTTTTGTTGTTTGGATGCATCGGTGGCCAACCCGAACAATAGCGGCTGATTATCCGGCACATCTATAACAGTTTCACCAACCTTCTCCCAGTTCGTCACACCATCTGCGGATACCCAGCCCGTAACCTTTTGTCCTTGTCGTACCAGACGAACCGAATATGGCGTTGCAATAAACGTCTCCATTGACGCACGTTTCGTCTTACCATCCGTTTGATCACGACTGATAAGAATACCCTGTTTGCCATATTTAACAAATGCTAAAGACATAAAGGCCATTTTTGATCCAGGCTTCAGCGATTCACGAATCATTACACCCGCTTCGGCATTATCATCCACCGGGGTAATTTGTTCCACACGGGCTGTAATTTCAGTGTCACCTTCCCATTTTTGATAAGCATAATGGAAAATATCTGCCTTACCGTCAACATCTCCCGCTGACTTCAGTCGTATTCTGCTGCCGCTTGTATCTTCTTTTAAGACCTGAGTATGCCCTTTTATATAACCATCGTTGCCCTCAGAGCCAATCTCTTCGCTGAGCCAACTTCCCGATGGCGCAGTCGTATTGACGTGAATGGTAACAGGATTGGAAAATGCAGCAGTCCCCTTGCGGTCGGTCACCCGTACAATAATATTATGGGTACCGTCTGTTACATGATTCCAATCGAGATGATAAGGCGCGGTCTCTACTTTACCAACAAGTTTGCCGTCAATGATAAATTCAACATGAGCAATACCGTCTTTGTCCTTGGCTGTTGCTGTTATGGTCGCATCACGGCCTGCTTCCAAAATATCGTTATGCTTTAGTGAACGTCCGTTTGCATCCGACACCTGAACGACGGCCTCTGGATTATCCACCTCATTTCCATTCGACAGCTTCTCAATAAGATCATTTAAATAGACCTCAAGATTCGTATAACCCTTGGCAAAATGAGCATACGCCCCTGTACCGGCAAGCCTCTGACCGTTACGGTCATCTGCATTATTGGGGTCCAGCCCATGGGCACGTTCCCATTCATCCGGCATTCCATCATGGTCACTGTCAGAAATCTCCGTCGTCGTTACGTTAGAATCGTCGTAAATCCACCCTGCTTCACGCGGAGAGTTAATAAACGCACCCGTTCCATTCTTCACATCATTCATAATTCGGGCGTCCACCGCATCTCTTCTTGGCAGCGTGGCTCCTGAGCCGGCAAGCACCTCCGTATATGCGGTTTGTGCATCCGTCGCTTGATATGGACCATACGCATCCGGTGAAATTCCGTTGTCGTATTCCCCTCTGACTTCAATCGGCTCCGCCAAACGGGTGGAAGGATCAATAATTGACCCAATGGATGTGCCAAGCTGCCAGTTGTCTTTCGTAACCGAGTCATTGCCGTACATGTAGTTACCACCAATAAAGATGCGTGTTTTATATTTTTTACTACCTACGTCTACAAAGATTTGACCGCGAACGTCCTGATATGTGTTGGGGCCATACTTATAATAGTTATTTAGCACATTATACGATCCTTCACCGCCGCCGTATGAAGAGAAAAATCCCCAGTTATAAATGACATTATTGGTCATTTCCACAGCGTCAATTTGTTTTTTATCGGTTGGAAAACGCGGATTACGGCTTGCATTGTGAGCCAACAAGTTATGATGATAGGTGGAATTTCGTCCGCCCCATATGCCACCATAGCCGTGGCGACCTTTCTGGTGCGTGGTCATTAGCATACTTTCGGACGCAATGGACCATTGTACCGTTGTATTGACGTTGTCATACAGGCTCAGTACCTCATCCACCGACCAGCTAAAGGAACAGTGATCAATCATTATGTTTTTATGGTATCTGGCCCCTAACGCGTCATCCTCACTGGAGTAACGATCGGTCAATCGGAAACGCAGGTAACGGAGAATGACGTTATCTGCATCAATCCCTGTTGTGTAATCGCTTACAGTTATACCTTCGCCAGGAGCTGTCTGACCAGCAACCGTCAGGTTGTTTCCCAAAATTTTAAGTGGCTCCTTGAGATGAATCGTTCCACCCACCCGGAATACGACCGTCCGATTATCGGAGCTGACCGCTGCACGAAGAGATCCGGGTATGATCTGTTCCCCTTTGCCGTAGTCTGCCAGCGTGGTAACCTCATACACTTCACCTCCGCGTCCACCGGTAACATATTTACCGCCACCCTCCGCCCCCGGAAACGCCGGAATATCCGTCGCCACCTTTGCGATCTCTGTTCCTACCGTAGTCTCCGCTTGGATTAGTGGTGGGCACAAGGTCAACAACAATGAACCCACAACCACATTACATAGCACCTTTTTCCATGTACGCTGCTTGCTCATATTCTGTTTCCTCCCTAAGATTTTCTTCCACATCAGCGCATATTTTTATAAAAACACGATCCGAGACGTTCAGAAGCGCCTTCACCTCCCTTCATCAATCTTTTCTGCTTTTATCATTGGCAGGTTGTCATATATACTGGTGGTATATGAATGCGCTTACTTATCTTAATGTGTAAAGGAAGAAGCACATGAATGAAATGAAAGAAGATAAATATGTCATTGGCGAACAACAATTCTCCATTCATCACATCTATCGTACCGGTTTCACGGTTATGCCCCGGCCTCATGTCCACGAGAACTATGAGCTGTATCTCTTACTGCGAGGAGAACGTATCTATTTTATGAATGGCAAGGTATACACCGCTCGCAAGGGGGATCTGATATTCATCCTTCCTCATGACTTGCACTCTACTGCCAGTACGCAATTGCAGGAAACGGAGCGCATTTTGATTCATTTTTCTCCGACATTTCTCCCACAGCAGGATCATGACATTCTTGACCTGCCGCCGTATCAGCAATCCGCGTTGCTTCGCTTACCTGCGAGAGAGCAAGTGGAGGTTGAACGTTTATTCCTACAGATGAATACCGAATGCAGGAATAAGCAGCCTCTGCATGACCGTTGCGTACAGCATTTACTGTTGGAAATGCTTATCCTGGTGCACCGATCGGAATCGATCGAGCGTAGTGAACCTATTTCCTCTCATCCCATGCATCAGAAAATCACGGAAATTTCTTCTTTTATTCAGGATCATTACAATGAACCGTTAACTCTCGAACAAGTGTCCGCCTGCTTTTTCATTAGTCCAGCTTACCTAAGCCGTATCTTTCTAAAGTTGACTGGTTTTCATTTCAGCGAATACATCCGCGTAGTGAGGGTCAGAGCGGCCCAAACCAGACTCCGAACCACCAAAGACAAAATCCAGCATATTGCAGAGGAAGTGGGGTTCGGTCATGCTTCCCACTTTAATAAAATTTTCAAAAAAATAACCGGGCTCTCCCCTCTTCAGTACCGCAAGCAGGTTCGGTAGATATTCAGTGTAAAGAATTAGACTCCAATTTTATACCTCCGCTCTTGTCTTGTTTTTCCATTTTTATATCCACTTGCTCTTTCATGGAACTAAAGACAAGCCGCTTTGAAATAAGTAAAATGTACAAAAAAGCCATACTTCGCTGCAATGCATGCAACGAAGTATGGCTATTCCATAGTCATTCTCCATCTTTAAAATTATAAATTACTCTTTCTATGACTTTTATTGCAATGCTTTAATATCCTGAATCAGCATTTCAACATTTTCTTTCTTCGTAGCCCAACTGGTACAGAATCGAACTGCACTATGTGTATCATCAACCTTTTCCCAAAAGGAGTAAGTATATTTTTCACTCAATGCCTTTAGTATACGATCTGGTAAAATCGGAAACTGCTGATTGGTTGTAGAACGGTATTGAAAAGAAAAACCTTGCTCAGATAATCCGTTTTGAAGCAGCATTGCCATATCTATAGCGTGTTTGGAAATTTCAACGTATAAACCGTCTTCAAACAAAGTTTCGAATTGAATGCCTAACATTCTTCCCTTAGCCAGCAGTCCTCCTTTTTGCTTGATCATATATCGAAAATCTTTTTTCAATGTATCATTTAGAATGACTACTGCTTCTCCCATCAATGCTCCAATTTTTGTCCCGCCAATGTAAAACACATCGCAAAGCTGTGCTATATCTGCTAAAGATGCATCGCTATCTTCGGCCACCAAGCCATAGCCTAATCGGGCTCCATCTATAAACAGTGGTAAACCACACTCTTGACAGACTCTACTTAATACTTCTAGCTCTGATTTGCTATAAATTGTTCCATTTTCAGTAGGTTGGGAAATATAAACCATCCCGGGCTGTACACTATGCTCAGGAGCGGCATCCTTCCAGTGAGCGTCATATAGCTCCTTTACCTGCTCGGCCCGGATTTTCCCATCATCACTTGGCAAAGTAAGTACTTTATGCCCAGTAGCTTCAATCGCTCCGGTCTCATGTACGGCAATATGTCCAGAAACTGCCGCAACGACGCCTTGATGCGGACGCAGAATAGAAGAAATGACGGTGGTATTGGTCTGTGTACCTCCAACCAAAAAGTGTACATCCGCATTTGGGGAGTCACATGCTTCTTTAATATATGCTCTGGCTTTTTCACAATGATCGTCGACACCATAACCTGGAGTTTGTTCATCATTAGTCTCCAGTAGTCGCTTTAATATGCGCTCATGAGCACCTTCGGTATAGTCGCATTCAAATCGTATCATTCTGTATCCTCTCCAAATTATCCAATTTCTTCTGAATTAACAACATAGAAGCATGTAATTCCTTAATCTCTTCTTCTGAAAGTCCTTGAACTAATTTTAGAATTTGTTCATCAGACCTTTCATTCAGTTGGTTGTAGAATGCTTTTCCTTTAGGAGTCAAACGAATCAGATTTGTTCTATTATCCAACGTTGAATTTTCCTTAACAAGAAAGCCCTCTTTGCAAAATTTAGCAATGATCCTACTCATATAGCTGCGATCAATTTTAAGATATTCGACTAGAGTATTCGCAATACAGGGCTCGATCAACCCGATCTCTATAATGACACGGGCCTCAGTAAAGGAATATCCGCTATCCAGCACATGTCTATCTAAAACACCCAGTATATTCGTATAGAATCGATTAAAACGCCTCATATCCGCTATGATATTAGCATCTATATTGATCATAACTCCCCCTATTTAGTGGACTTTTGCAACAATTATAGTAATGATTTTTGTGGACTCTGTCAATGAAATAATAATCAATATCGACAAAAGAAAAAATCGTACATTAAGACACTCGTCTAATGCACGATTTCATAGTAATAAGGAGATAATGAAGTATATTCTTTTCTATATTTACCTATAAGGTCATTGAGCTATCGCTATTTATAGCCTTTTCCTTCTTATGCTTCCGTTTCAGCTTCAGATGAGCTACGACCATATACAGCGTCGGAACTACAAACAATGTTAAAATAGTTGAAAAAATTAGTCCGAAAATAATGGTCGTTGCCAACGGTTTGAACAAGATCTCGCCTATTGTGGCAATAGGGATCATACCCACAATCGCAGTTAGCGAAGTAAGCAGGATCGGACGGAAACGGGCAGAGCATGCCATTAGAATGGCGTCTGTTAAATCAGCGCCTTCACGCCGCGCATCTTCAATAAACTCTATCAGCACGATACCGTTACGCACGACGATACCAGCAAGTGAAATGATACCCATAATACTCATAAATCCAATTGGCATCCCTGAAATAAAACTTCCAAGGATTCCTCCTGCCGCTGCCAGATAAACAGTGGTCATAATAATGAGCGGTGTGGAAACCGAGTAAAACTGCATGGTAATTAAGAGGAGAATAAGAAAAATAACAATCACAGCTAATTTGCCCAAATCCTTAAACATATCAGACTGCGCAGATGTTTCCCCTCCCATCTCCCAGGTGTAGCCTGGTTCAAACTGGGTATTTGTAAGTTTGCTACGGATATCATTAGTGAGTTCTGTAGCCGTACGCCCATTTCCATTGGCTGAGATCGTTACCGTCCGTTCCAGATCATAGCGGTGGATTTGTTGGATGGAAAAGTCCGGTTTCATCGTGGCTAATTGGGATAAGGGGATTTGCTCCCTTGCCGCATTGTTCACACTTAATTGTTGGAATAATACCTCAGGATCATGGTTTGGTTTATTCATGTATATATTGACATCAAGCAATTCCTTACCCGTATCAAAATCCGTTACATTCACCCCGTCACCCATTAATAGCAAAGTACGCGTTAAATCGGAATAGCTAACCTGATATTTATCCAAGGCTTGCTGATTAATTTGGAAATTCAGATTATAGCTTTGCATACCCATATTATCGGTCACATCTACAGCTCCGGGGGTTCCCGCAACCATTTCTTTGACTTTAGTTGTCATGTTTTGCAGCTTATCCATGTCTTCTCCTTTTATACGGATAGACACCGCACTGCCGACCGGAATACCTAATTGGGGAACACGAATACTGATTAATGCAGATGGATATTTAGCTTGTAGCGTATGGGTCCAGTTATCCACTGTTTTTTTGAGATCAAATAGCCCTTCTTTTCCAACGACAGCAATTTGGCCGTTTACCGCTCCCCCAGAGCCGTGACCACCTGCAACATCGCTGTACAGCTGAGGCGCTCCTCCACCTGCCGTTGCCGCCAGCCGCTCTGTTTCTGGCTGTTTTTTGACCCACATGCCAATCTCGTTAATAACCTGATTGGTTGCCTGCAACGATGTTCCTTCTGGCATTGTTACACTGATCGTGGCATCCGCTTGATCGGAATCCGGAAATAATTCAATAGGAACAACAGCAAGTAGTCCATAAGCTGCTGTACCCATCATAAGACCAATAAGCGCTGTTAAAAGTGGGCGTCGCAGTATTCTTGGCATCCAGTTCTTAGAGTACACATTGGATAGAGACTGGATTTGATTCCCCAGAAGTCCAGGTGGCTTAACTGTCCTATTATTCTCTTTTCCTTTACGACGTTGATCATACCATTGACGGAAAATAGGAATGATCGTTAATGACATAATCATGGAAGCCAGCATCGTTAACGAAATAACGGTAGGTATCGGTTTAATAAAGTCACCAATGGTGCCCGGCAGGAATAAAAGCGGGGCAAATGCTGCAACCGTAGCTAGTGTAGCTGTAATGATTGATAAGGATACCTCTTTCGTTCCTTTAATGGCTGCCTCCGTAGCATCTTCCCCAAATTCAGTGCGTCGGCGTTCAATATTGTCATTGACCACGACGGCATCATCAACCAATATCCCTAGCACGATGATTAATCCGATGACTGAAATTTGATTCAGCGTGATTCCTGTTGTGGGCAAGAAAATAAAGCCGATGGCGATGGAAACAGGAATGGCCAAGGCCACAAATGCAGAAGTCAGCAAATTTAAACCTAATGTACATATCACAATGACCGATATAATAGCGATGATCATCTCTTTGGTCAGGTTTCCAAACATTTCATCTACTCGATCATTTTGCGCAAAAAGCAGCTCAAAATGTACATTCTTCGGCAAACTGCTCACAAGTTCATTGATTTTGGCTGTAGTCGCTTTAGATACCGTTGGCACGTCTGTGCCTGTATCTCCACTCACACTGATCGAAATAGCAGGCTTGTTATTCACATACGTATAACTAGCTGCTTTTTTAAAAACAAGCGAGGCTGTCCCTACATCTTTCAGAGATATCGGGAATCCATCGTCATTACTTGAAATCTGGACGTTATTTAGAATGGATGGATCGGTAGAGGCATTTACCGTCAACTGATAAGTACGCTCATTGAAATCCATACTACCTGTAGGAACTCTTTCATTCTCATTTTTGATTGCTTGAACAACCTGCTCCCAGGAGATGTTATATTGTTGCATCTTTTGTGTGTCTAAACTGATTCGTACTTCTTGATCTGGTATTCCTTGAATATTAACTTGCGAAACACCCGAGACCGTTTTTAATTGATCTTTCCATTTGTTCATTAATTCATTCAACGAGTATAAATTCTCAATTTTATCAGAAGTAATCGCATATGAACCAATGAAAGAGCTTGTCATGCTATCATTGATAACCGGCTGCATCGCATCATCTGGAAGCTCGGACTGTGCATCCTGTACCTTTGTACGAAGATCAGCCCATACCTTTGTCGGGTCTGCATCTTCAAAAGCTTCTACAGTTATACTGGATTGGCCTTTAGATGAAGTGGAAGAAACCGTTTTGACACCTTGTACGGCTTTAATTTTCTGTTCCATGACCTTAGTAATGGTTTGCTCGATTCTTTCGGGTGAGGCGCCCGGATAGATGGTTGTAACACTGGCTGACAAGGGAATAACATCGGGCTGCTCTTGTTTAGGTAACGATGTAAAATTGTAGAGCCCTAGCACAATGCACATGCCAAAGAAAATGAGTGTAATTTTTTGTTTTTTAACGATATATTTAATCATTCGGACGACTCCTCCGATTTCCCAAGTACATCATTCCCAATTAAATCACCATTAAATAAGGTTCCTGCTCCTTGTATAACGATTTGATCGCCTGCCTGTAGTCCAGAGACCACTTCGAGCTGATTATTAGTCACTTTCCCCAGTTTAATCGGTGTTTTGACGGCTTTTCCGTTTACTGCTTTAAAGACATAAGGATCATTTCCCGTACTAATTACGGCCTCTACGGGCACTAAAAGCGCTTCGTTTTGATTCATGCTTTTAGATGCGCTTATGACTTGACCAGGTTTCCAATTCAGTTCGGGATTGGGAATGCTAACTTCCACATTGATGCTTCCCGTTTTGGAGTTAGTCGATGGATAGATCTGAGTAACGGTCCCTGTTCTAATTTCATCGTAGAGAGATATATTTACTTTTTGGTTTTTCTTCCACGATAAGATTTCACTGTCCGGTACAGGGAGGAGTACTTTTAAAGTCTTGATATTTCCGACAACAAATGCCTCACTCCCGCTGGAGCCCAGTTGACCATCAGATATCTTTTTTTCAATCACAACACCCGTGATCGGGGAAGTTAAAGTAGCTTTTTTCAGTGACAAGGCTGACTGTTCATAAGCAGCCAATGCATCCTCATAGGTAGCCTGCGCCTGAGCTTTACTGGCTAGCCCTTGTTGTATAGTAGCCCTAGCCGATTCCAGCCCTGCCCTGGCCTGATCTACCCCGGCCGAAGCTTGGGCACGCTGTTCCTGGGATGCCCCTGCAAGCAAAAGAGACAATTTCTCTTGCGCATCACTTAAGCTTTTTTGTGCGTTTGCTAATTCCAGCTGCGCATTCTCATTTTCCGTTAATGATACTGCACCTGCCTGGAATAGACTTTGGGACCGTGCGGCATCCGCTTTCTTCTTGTTATAATTATTAGTTGCTACAGTAACCGCATTTTGAGACTGTGCAATCTCCTGCTTTTTGGCGCCATTGTTCAATTCCTGCAATTTGGATTGGGCCGCGTTGACCTGGGATTGTGAACTATGAATGCCCGCCTGGGCCGATTGAACAGAAGCCTCCGCTTGGCTTACACCAGCCTTTGCCTTTTCCATGGTTGCCTTTGCCCGATCTAGCTGTAACTGGTAAGCAGATGTATCTAGCTTCGCAAGGACACTCCCTTTTTCTACTGAATCCCCAACCTCGACCATGGTGTTCAATATACGTCCATCCGCTTCAAAGGAAACATTGACCTCATTACTTGCCTGCAATGTTCCCGCCAAATTAAAATCATTGGCCAAAGGTTTCATTGCAAGTTTCTCAATTTTTACCGGGTGACTGGCTTCTGTTACAGAGTTCTCCGATGCACTGGAGCAACCGGAAGCTACTAAAGCTAATGCAACCCCTGCAATCATTATCCTGATTTCTTTTCTCTTCAACTAATGTCATCCTCTCTGATTCTCTCTTCTAAAGGTGCTATCAGCAACCCGTGGGTCAAGTAAACTTTTTCATTCTTTTTTCATGTTATAACAATGCACAAACAAAAAAATCGTACAAAGGGGCAAGCACCTTATGTACGACTGGGCAAATAAATAACATATTTTCAGTTATTATTTCTAAAGCTGTAAAATACCACGTTCCAACGAAACGGCAACGGCTTCGGATCTGGAATCAACACCAAGCTTGTTATAAATATTCGTTAAATGTGCTTTTACGGTACGCTCGGAAATTCCCATATCAAACGCAATTTCCTTACTTTTAAAACCATGTGCAACAGACTTTAATATGTGTCTTTCCTTATCAGTCAGAACTAAGTTTCTTTCGTGTGATTCTATCTCTGCTTCTCTCTTATTCGTAGCAGCAAATACCCTTGCTGTTATTTCTGGCTGAAGCAGCGTTTCCCCCCTTAGCGCAGACTCAATAGTGCGAAATAAGTTTTCTCGACTGGTATCTTTTAGTAAATATCCTTTTGCTCCCAAAGAGAGTCCCTTAATCATTAAATCATCTTCGTTATAGGTCGTCAGGATAATGACTGGTGTGTCATTTTGTTTTTCTCTGAGGGCTTTCATGGTTTCCAAACCACTCATTTGTGGCATATATAAATCCAACAATATGACATGTGGCTGAAGTTCTTCGATCAATTTAAGAGCCGTTACACCTTCTCCAGCTTCACCAATCACTTCATAACTGTCATTGGTCTCCAGCACCAGCTTTAATCCTTCTCTAACTACCCAATGATCGTCAACGATTAAAATCTTGTATTTCATGATAGGTCTCCTTTAGTAAGAGGCGCCTCTATTTTTATAGCTGTACCTTCTTGAAATATACTGCTGATATTGATTTTTCCACCCAGCATCCGTACACGTTCATGTATACCTATTATTCCGTAATGCCCTGTTTGCTTGGCAATAATATCCGTATCAAATCCTTTTCCATCATCGCGAATCTCAATTTCAATCATGCCCTCTTTATCTAAAATATGAATCCATACGGTATTAGCATGTGAATGTTTCGCTACGTTGGTTAAACACTCGCTTATAATAAACAATCCATGTTCGAACAACAGTCTGGGGACGGAAGCTTTAATTTTGATGTTGCGTATTACACGAATGCTCGTAGCCATTGTAAATCGCTGTATTTCTTCCTCTACTGCTTCTGCAAAATCAACTTCCGAGATGGTTTTCGAACGCAGATTGTCTATAGCTCGCCTTGAATCAGACAATGTTCTTCGCACTTGTGACATCGATTGTTGGACGATCTCCTGAGCTCTTTGCGTACTCCCTTTTGTCAGATGGGCATCAATGGCTTCAAGTTGCATGATTAGCCCAGCAAGCCCTTGAGCCAGCGTATCATGAAGATCACGGGCCATACGTTGTCGTTCGTTAGCAATTGTAAGTTCTTCGACCTTTTGATGTGCGATTTCAAGTTCTTTAAGAACGTTTTGCGTTCGGATTCGTGCTTTGACTTGTTTGAGAAAAAGAACGGCATAAGCTACTATAACAACTGCAATTAGAAAAAATAGCGGGATGAACAACACAAACTGCCTGCCATCATTATGCCAGACCACAGCTACACAAAAAAGTACATAGGAGATCAAAAATACAAGAATGACCTTAAGCGGCTTGTAATAAATACCTATACTCTGACCCACCAAAATTGGCATTAACCCAACCAGTACAATCGAAAAACTGTCAGGTAGAAGAAATGCACTTGAAAAGATCAATCCTCCTTGTACAACAAAATAAGCCCATGAAAAATATTTTGCAACTCTTTGAGCATGCAAGTACAAGAGGATGTGTAATATGACAATTACAGTAAATAAGACACTTTGCAGAAGATTTAGTCCACTAGACAAATGTTGAAGAATGACAGACTCACTATAAATTATAAAAATCCATATTATAGTTAATACTTTTGAAATATCTTTCTTCTCAAATTCACCTTCACTTTCACTTATTTCCGTATCTACATTCTGGACCTGTTCATTGAATACATCAATCATAATTCCTCCTACAATTCTGAATTCGGCTTTTCAACTTATTAGAGACCATGCCGCTATGAGGGCCTGATCCATTTAGTTTGGACAGAAATCATTTATATATTATTTTACAAAAAAACAAACAGAAAAAAACGTACACATGGGCAACATCATTTGTACGTTTGGGCATTAAATACTATTTGTTCGACTCCAGCCAAATATGCATCATATAAAAAGCACGCAGCAGGTTACCCTGTGCGCGCTTGGTCATTCTCTATTTCTCCTCCAACTCATCCGGTACATCGTATTTATTGATATGTGAGGTCATTGCTGCAACTGCTTCGCTGGCATCCGTCGTGGCCGGCACTTCTCTAACCACATCATCCGTCTGATCACGAAAGTTCAAACGATCTGCCTCAATCTCTTTCTGTTGGTTCGGTTTCATTTTTCATGTCGCTCCTTTCTATTCAAGGATCTGATCTCGTTCTGTTAACGCGTACAAAGGTACTTCTCGTTCCTCTTCCGGGTTGTTCAGCGCATAGATCCGTGCCGTCTCACGCTGTTCATTCACATGCTGAATATAAATGGGTAACCCATCACACAACACATTCGCCATAATGGAAGAGGACGCTATTTCTTGTGCTCTTTGAACATTCATTTAGAAAAAACCTCCCTTGCTAAATAGCGTTCGTCTTTACTATGCACGAGGTAAATATTTGTTATACACATTTCATGCCAACATGTGTTTCACGATCATGAAAGGATATCATTTGAAAAAATAAATATTATTGTTATTATGGATTAAGAGATTCAGTGAAAACTGCGATCTTAATTGTAGAGAAAAGGAGTAATGATGAATGTTAAACGTATTAATGGTTAACTTTCCGGCAGAAGGACATGTAAACCCCACGCTTGGGATCACGCAAGCCTTTGCAGCACGAGGGGACCAAGTACATTACATTACAACTGAGAAATACAAGAATAGACTCGAAGCAGTTGGAGCGAAGGTTCACCTGCATCCTGATCTGGTCAGGACTGCTTCCATTGATACCAACACTCCGGCAGGACTGAACGCATTTATGAATATTCATATCCAGACTTCGATGGACATCTTAGCCATCACTCAGGAGCTGTCCGAGCGTATTCAATTTGACTTGGTGTTCTATGATCGATTCGGAGCTGGTGAATTAGTAAGAGATTATTTAAATATTCCAGGCATTTCTTCATCCCCATCTTTTCTCATTTCAAATCATCTGATGGCTGCCAATCTCTTCCGCTCCGACGCTAAAGTACCGTTTCAGCCTGATGAACAAGTCACGTCTTCACTGCATCTCATGAAAGAAAGGTTCGGTGTTGCTCCCAAAGATCTGGTTCAATTTATGAACAATTCAGGAGCTTTGAATGTTGTATATACGAGCAGATATTTTCAACCGAATGGTGAACAATTTGGGGACGAGCATCTTTTTATTGGCCCCAGCTTCCCGGAGCGCAAAGGAGAAAATTCATTCCCGCTGGACAGACTACAGGGTAAAAAGGTTTTATATATTTCGATGGGAACGGTGCTGGACCACACTGAAGACTTTTTTAACACCTGCATTGAGGCTTTTTCCGATTTTGAAGGCATCGTCGTGATTGCAGCTGGCGAGAAAGCTGACTTTACCAAAATTAACCCGGCTCCTGAGCACTTTATCATCTCGTCTTATGTTCCTCAATTAGAGGTATTACGTCATTCAGATGTATTTATTACTCATGGTGGAATGAACAGTGTGAATGAAGGAATTCACTTTAATGTACCCTTGGTCGTACTGCCTCAGGACAAGGATCAGCCCATGGTCGCACAGCGGTTAACAGAACTTCAGGCTGGCTATCGAATAACTAAGGATCAAATCAATACACAAACGTTAAAAGATGCCGTACATGAGGTAGTGTCAAACGCAGCGTATAAAGAGGGCGTACAAAAAATAAATGACAGCTTCCAGCAATCCGGCGGTACAAAAGAAGCTCTCGCAAAAATTGATGCTTATCTTGATGCTTATCTGCAACATAAGCGCGCCTAAAATCACACGAGCAAAATGGCCACAAAAAAACAGGAATCTGACCATCCACGGTCAGGTTCCTGTTTGTATGCGATTCTATGCGAGGATATCCCACTTCTGGAAAGAGGCAATCGTACAGTTTCCGTTCGCAAATGCACGAATACCTGTTGATTCCATTCCGGGATACACTCTTCCTGTGAGAACGTATTCGCCGTCGCCGATGAATATCTCCACAGAGCTTTTATCGACGAAAATCCGAAGCTCCAGACGCCCCTCTTGTAATTCCAAGGGCACTCTTCTCTCTCCGCCCGGTCCGATACCGGCACGCTCACGGTTAAAACGGAACAGACCGTCATCAGGACGATACGAGAGTACAGTCTCCTCTTCGTCGCCCACCCGCAGCTTCAAGCCGAATTCATCCGTATGGCCAGCCTCGAACTCAAATACTACCTTCAGTTCGTAGCTATCTCCGCGCGTGTCCATAATCTGCTCACCTGTCAGTAAGATATCTCGCTGCTCGAACAGATTGCATCGGTAATTCTTTACCTCTTCAAGTGGACGGAACAGCAGCCTGGCGCCGTCGATCACCGCTTCCCGCGGAAGACTCATCGCACCAGCCCAATGGTGCCCCTCCTGAGTCGGCATCTCCGATTCCCACATATCCATCCATCCGATAACGATACGCCGCCCTTTATCATCCAAGGTTGACTGTGGTGCATAGAAATCGAATCCGTGATCCACCTGAGCATACCGCTCTGCCGTAAATGTTCCGGCAGCGGAATTGAAATCACCTATACCGTACATAGTGGAATGCAGATTGCGGTAAGCCTCCCCCTGTGCAGGCATGCGCTGCGGGGATAGCATAAATACGTGCCGACCACCGAGCGGGAACAGATCTGGACACTCCCAATTATCGCCGAAGCGTCCGTCACTCACGGCTAGTACATTGACATACGTCCAGCTTTTCAGGTCTTCAGAACGGTAAAGCAGTACAAGTCCGTTCCCTTTGGCATCATTAGAGCCGAGAACGGCGTAATATTGATCTTCGTGCCTAAACACCTTAGGGTCACGGAAGTCTTTACGGCTGATCGTGTCCGGTATAGCGTCATAACCGATGACCGGGTTGCCCTCCCACTTTTCGAACGTTATTCCGTCTTCTGATACTGCAATTCCCTGCGACTGCTTGTAATCCTGATCTTTGTCAGGCCCGGTTACAACATGTCCGGTATACATCAGGACAAGCTTTCCGTCCTGCTCAATCGCACTGCCAGAGAAGCAGCCATCCTGGTCGAACTCATCGTCCGGTGCCAAAGCGATCGGCAGATAATCCCACTTCATAAGATCGCGGCTGACTGCATGTCCCCAGTGCATCGGTCCCCATACTGATTTATACGGGTAATGTTGATAGAACAAGTGATATTGCCCGTTATATTGAATGAAGCCATTCGGATCATTCATCCAGCCCAATTCAGCCATTAAATGGTAGTGCAGCCGATAATCTGGCCGAAGCATATGCTTCGATTGGGAAATAAATTGATCTGCACGCTCTCTCGTATACGCTCTAGTCTGTTTGATAAAGCATCCTCCCCCTGCAGTTATTTAATCGAGCCTTGCATAACACCCTGAATAATATACTTCTGGGCGAACAGATAGATGATAATGATCGGAAATATCGTCAGTACCAAACTTGCCATCAATGGACCATAATCCACTGTATAGGTTCCATAAAAGTTGTACGTGGACAACGGAAGTGTCCTTTGCTCCGGATCGACCAGAATAAGGGAAGGCAACAGAAAATCATTCCAGATCCACAGTACATTGAGAATGGAAATGGTGGCAGTCGTGGGCATCAGTACCGGAAACACAATCCGGAAGAATGTCTGAAACCGCGTGCAGCCGTCAATTAGCGCCGCTTCCTCCAGTTCCTTTGGAATACTCTTTACAAAACCATGATAAATGAAGACGGCCAGCGAGCTGCCAAAACCGATATACATGTAAATCAGCGACCACTTGCTGTTCAGCAGATCAAGTGACCCGTAGATTTTCACCAATGGAATCATGATAGCCTGGAATGGAATGATCATGGATGCAACCATCAGCATAAATGTATATTGGTTGAACTTGGTGTTGTTTCTGACAAAATAATGGGCCGTCATCGCCGCGAACAGTGAAATAAACAGAACACTTAACACCGTTATGACCAATGAGTTGGTGAAGGCAGCGATGTAATTCATTTTATCAAATGCATTCATATAATTGACCATACTGAAGCTCTCTGGAAGCGATAACGGATTTGAGGTGATGGCCATGTTTTCCTTGAACGAATTGATCAGTAGAAAGACGAACGGTACGATGAACAATATGAGTATGACTGTCAGCACAATGAATTTGATCACGGAGGAAGCAACTCTTTTTCTTGTCATTACGCCTCCACCTCCAACTTCTTGCTAAAATAAACCTGAAGCAGAGTGATGAGAGCAACCATCAGGAACAACACGAATGCTTCTGCTTGCCCCACACCATAATCACGGGAAAGGAATGCCTTTTCATACACATGCATCGACACCATTTGAGTACTGCTGAACGGCCCACCTTTTGTGAGCGCAAGGTTCACGTCATAGACCATAAATCCGCGTTGCAGGGACAAAAATATACATACGATGAAAGAAGGAACCATCAAGGGCAGTACCATTTTCCGTAGTCTGGTCCAGCTGTTTGCCCCATCAATGCTTGCGGCCTCCATAATATCATTCGGCACACCCGTCAATCCTGCGATGTAAATGACCATCATGTAACCCGCGTTCTGCCACACGGTTACAATCACGAGTGCCCAGAACGCTTTGTCGGGATCAGCCAGCCAAGTCGTGCTGAGCGACTGTATGCTGGCATGTTGTCCCAAATAGACAAGCACGTTGTTGAATATAAACTGCCAGATAAAACCGAGTACAATGCCGCCGACAAGGTTGGGCAGGAAAAATCCCGCCCGGAAAATACTCTGTCCTTTTAACCCTTTAGTCAGCACATAAGCCAGCATAAAAGCGATCACATTGATAAGAACAACGGTATAAAACACATACTTGAGCGTCAAGCCGAACGATTTCCAAAACTCAATATCTCTAAAAACAGACAGATAGTTTTGGATGCCAACTAGCGATAGTGTGGTGGAAATACCGTCCCAGTTTGTGAACGTCAGATAGATGCCATACAAAAATGGAATAATCATTACCGTTATGAAGGCAAACAAGGTTGGGCCGGTAAACAGCAGCCGCGTCCGCAG
The DNA here is from genome assembly GCF_038592955.1 of Paenibacillus sp. FSL H8-0168. NCBI lineage: Bacteria > Bacillati > Bacillota > Bacilli > Caryophanales > Paenibacillaceae > Paenibacillus > Paenibacillus sp. FSL H8-0168. The sequence continues at coordinate 4,954,735 of NZ_CP151948.1, forward strand.
CCGGTTCCATACTCCTTTTTCCGTAATCATGATGATCCCTCCCTTTGTTCCGGGTTTCTCTCTCTATTCCAGGTAATTTGAAAACAACCTTATTTAACGGTTTTCCAGTAGTTTTCGATTTCTTTAACCAGTGTTGAGCGATCGCCCTGTTTCGCCAGATACTTTTGCATGGAAGATCCTGTCTTGGACCAGTGGTCGGCAGGCAGCATGCTCATCGACTGCTCTGACTTGCCTTTTGCGATATAATCCTGGATGGACTTGCCAAGCGGGTCGGCCGCAGGCAGTGTAATATTTTTGAACGCCGGGATAATGTTCGCTTGGTTCACGAGGAAATCCTGGCCTTTCTCTTCATAGACGATCCAGTTCAGGAACTTCTTCGCCGCCTCTTGCTGTTCCGGAGTAGTCTTCTCCTTGTCAATAACAATGCGCTTGGATACAGCAGACGAAATCTCCTGATTGCCGTAGTCAGCGGCATTGTCGCTGATGGGTACAGGCAGAAAACCATATTCTTTGTTAGCGGTATCAAAACTGTTGATTTGCGGCCATGCCCAGTTGCCCATGAACCAAATGCCAACTTCACCTTTGCCGAGCAGTTCCGGTCCGCGTTCATAAGTTCCTGCTAGCGGAGAAGCCTGATCGATATTGTATTTCATCATGACGTCGAATGTATCCATAAGTCCGTTAAATACAGGATTATTAGCCAAGTCCGCCTGGCCCGCTTTTAGTGACGCCATGAATTTGTCCACTTCAGCCATGTCTTTGTTCTGGCCTGCATAAGCAAGAGGCAAATAATGAGCGCCCAGGGACCAGTCCATTGATGAAATCACCAGTGCTTTCTTTCCGGATGTCTCGATTTGCTGAAACAGTTTTTCAAGGTCATTTCGGGTTTTAATTGTGGTGGGATCAAAGCTTCCGCCTACCGCTTTATCTACAACGGCTTTGTTGTAAATGAATCCGTAGCCTTCAACAGCCAGTGGAAACGCGTAATTTTTACCATCAAATGTCGTAGCATTGGTAGCGTTTTCAACAGTGTCCGCATTCCACTTTTCCCCGCTTAGATCGAGGATACGGTCCTTAAATTTCTCAACATCACCTGTATCTAGCATGATCATGGTCGGCGGGTTTCCTGATGCATACAATGCAGAGGCACGCTCAAAAGGAGATCCACCAGTCGGAACCGGCTGGATTTCAACAGTAATGCCCGGATTGTCTTTCTGGAACGCCTTCGCAGCTTCCTCCAGCTGTGGAAGGATTTCGCCTTTGGAGTTCAAAAGCGTAATTTTCACATTTTTCGAATCCCCTGATCCCCCTCCAGAAGCCGAATTACCTTCTCCTCCGGAGCCACTGCATGCAGACACCACCATAACCAAAAGAAGCAGCATTACCATCCATTGAACTCTTTTGAATTTCCTCATTGTTGTCATCCCCTTATTTATATAATGGCTCTGAACACTTAAATAAAACGCTTACAAACGGATTATATGTCAAGGGTTTAACTTGTGTCAATCGTTTGACATGTTGAATTTTTAACATGTACTAAAAAAAATCTGTTCCCCTTGTTAGAGGAACAGATTTTCATTCAGGTCGTTGCACGCTCAATTAGTTCAACAGGCAGCAGATTGACAGGTTGTACCTGCTCCCCTTCCGCCTGCCTGCGGATCAGCTCGACCGCCAGTCTGCCGATGTCTGTAATCGGCTGTCTTACCGATGTAAGTTCCGGCGTCAGCCAGGAAGCAACGCTTACATCATCGAAGCCTACAATGCGCACATTCTCTGGCACATGCCTTCCAGCGCGAATATATTCTTTCAGCGCAAAAGCAGCAATAATATCACTTGTTGCGAACACTCCATCAACATCGGGATGTTCATGAACGAGTTTTGAAATGATTCGCTCGTACTCCTTCTGGTCGAACACATTCAAGTCTGTTTGAACGATCACATGCTGGACACCATCCCTGCCCACGACATCCCGGAATGCTTTGGTCCGCTCATTGGACAGCATGTTCAGCTCCAGATTTCCGCATATATGCGCAATTTTCTGGCAGCCTTTGCTGATGAGCAGCTCCGTAGCCAGCTCGCCTCCGCGATAATTATCCGAGGATATGTAAGGAATACACGGGTCAATCTGTCTATCAAATGTCACAATCGGTGAATTCAAATGTCGGTACTCTTCTACTTCTAATGTATGGCTACCCATAATGATGCCATCCACCCGGTTCCGCTTCAACATATCGATATACACTTTTTCCTTCACGGGATCCATATGGGAATTGCACAGCAGGACCTTGCAGTTTTGCTGATAGGCATAGAACTCGACCTGATTGGCAAGCTCACTGAAGAAAGGATGCGAGACATCGGGAATAATCAGGCCAATAATATTAGACTGCTTGCGCAATAGGGATCGTGCTATTTCATTCGGTTGATAATTAAGTTCCTCCATTGCGTCGAACACTTTTTTGCGTGTAGTTTCGCTGATATATCCCCGGTTGTTCATTACACGGGATACTGTTGTGACCGACACGCCCGCTTTTAATGCTACATCATGAATTGTCGCCATATTAACCTCTTCCCGCACAAAATAAATACATACAAACTATACTCTCTCCTCATCATTTCAACAACCTTACATAACAGAAGCCTAAAAATGGACGTAAATGTTAGGTGACTGAACTTTGCGAATCCCAAATTCGAGGTTACAGCAAGTTCTACTAACTTCATAAACTGATCATCATACATAATTCGCGAAGAGCTTTCTTCTTCCATTTGTTCACCGCCTGCTGAGTGATTTTGAGTTCTCAATTCTATAAAATAATACAACAGCCTATCCAATTGGATAGGCTGTCGGTAGCTGAAAGTATTAACATCATTCTGATTGTGCGTCAGTCGGTGCATTAATGTATGTATCTGTAAGCACATCAGTCGGTGCATCCGCAGGCACATTATCCGTTGCTGATTCACTGTTCTGGAGTAGTGCTCTCGGATAGGCCTGTGCACGCTCATAGTACCAGCCAAACAAAAAGCGGGCCATCGCCTGACGTCGGGTATCGCCATCCCACTTTAACCCTGCTGTTGGGTCCGCAAATGAACTCCTTGCTCCAGATTCCAGCAAAAAGCCATTCATGTGTGCGGTCATGCTGACATTACCGGCTGCTGTAAAAATGGACTTCGTGTTTTTCCCAAATCCATCATTAGAGCCGTTAAACAAATTCCAGTACTCTGAATCGCCGGGTTGTGTTTTGAACCAGGTAAATTCTGTAACATTTATTGGATAGGCTTGAGCTGCCGCCTTAATGTTGGAATCCCATTGCGATTGCAGCTTGTCCTTGTTATCATAAGCTCCGTAGCCCGGATACCAGTGGACAGCATAGCCGTAGTTGTTCAAGGGGTCTGTCAGCGGGTGTTTTGCCACCGGGCTGTAAAATTGGTTGTATCCAAGTCCTGCAGCCCAGATGACATTATCCGCTCCTTTACTTCGAATCGTGGAAATAATAGAGTTCTGGAATCTTCTCAGATCATTCCAATGGTCAAGAAAATCATTCTCGCCGGGATAGCCTCCCCAATGCCCATTCGCATACGACTTAATTGGCTCGTTGATCAGTTCAAACATGACGTTATCCGCGCTATTAATAGCCGGCTGCGAGGCAAGATACCCCCAGATTTGATTAAATTTGTCCAAATTGGATTGTGTTGTAGCCTGGTCGTTAGCCAAAGTGAAATCAAGACCAAGGGTAACATAAACGCCCTTTGTTTTCGCATAATTGATGTATGGAATAATCACATTTTGTGTAACTGCCTGTAAACCGGCGAAGTTGTATGACCCTGCGGCCACATCTCCCATATCCTGGCGGTCAATAAACAATCGGACCTGATTCATATACCAACCGTGGTTGCTTCCATACTTCGGTCTGGTGTCTGTAAAGGTGTCGGTGATATCCTTCAAATAAGCCAAAATTGCTGCATGACGATTGTTACCATTCAATTTGAGATAATAATTACTGTTTTGATAGGTCCAGTATGCTCCCGACGGCTGATGCCAGCCACTCAAAACAACAGGTTTTCCGCTGCTGTTCACCAATTGATTGCCCCTGACATGGAGCTCTCCCATGGGCATACCTGACCATGCATCTATATGTTGGTCAAACACCGGTTTTAAAGGCAATATGAATACAAGTATCAGAACTATTTTACATACCATACCTAATTTTTTCAAAGAAAGGCCTCCTCCTCAAAAATTTAATTGACTATTATGCCAAAAGAATAAAATGGTATAAACATGTAGTGGCTCCGCTTCCTGAGTCTATCCTATTGCAAAATCATCATCTCCCTTAATGGAAAATTATAACGTTTATTTGTATTTCTTGCATCTAATTGTATAACTTACATTTCCAAACCACAACTTGATAAAATTTAGTTTTTTTGAAATTATTTTTCAATCTTTAAGTTTGCTATAGTCTACGCCTCAATTTCAAGCTACAATGAAGATGCCAAATATGGAAGCGTTTTATATTTTTTCGATAAGCCGGTCAATACTTGAAATAATGTATCATTGCCAGCCGTTTCTTTCATGTTTGGTCAATCTTTTATGGAGGTGTAAAATGAAGAAGAAATCTTGGTTCACTTTAATGGTCACGGGTATTGTCTCTCTGTTTTTTTCGGTAAGCGTTTATGCGGGGAATGTTTTTTGGGAACCACTTAATGGTTTCAATTCTGGTGCATGGCAAAAGGCGGATGGATATTCCAATGGGAACATGTTTAATTGCACTTGGCGTGCCAATAATGTCAATTTTACGAACGATGGCAAAATGAAGCTTGGCTTAACAAGTTCTGCGTACAATAAATTTGACTGTGGAGAGTATCGATCGACGAACACTTACAGATACGGCTTATACGAGGTCAGCATGAAGCCTGCTAAAAATACTGGGATCGTATCTTCCTTTTTTACGTATACGGGACCTACTGATGGCACGCAATGGGACGAAATAGATATTGAATTTTTAGGCAAAGACACGACAAAAGTGCAATTCAACTATTATACAAACGGGGTCGGTGGTCACGAGAAGATTGTTGATCTGGGCTTTGATGCATCAAGAGGCTTCCACACCTATGCTTTCGATTGGCAGCCAGGGTACATTAAGTGGTATGTTGACGGGGTTCTAAAGCATACAGCAACTACGAATATACCGAGCACGCCAGGCAAGATTATGATGAATTTATGGAATGGCACCGGCGTTGACGACTGGCTGGGTTCGTATAATGGAGCGAATCCGCTATACGCCGAATACGATTGGGTAAAATACACGAGCAATTAGCCCGTAGCACAAAAGCAGCCCTGTAGTGGCTGCTTTTTTTGTGATCATTGATTTAGCCATGTTCCGGCCATGAAGAAGATTGCTAGAAGTCTATTCAAAGCTGGCGATCACCCGATGCGCAGCTTGAATATAATCAGTGGTGAGGATTCTGACAATCGTCGTCTTGCCCGCGCCGTTGGAGCCAAGCAGGGCGAAAATCTCCCCTCGCTTCACTTAAAAATCCACGCCTTTTAGGACTTCTATGTCCTTGAAAGACTTTCGCATCCCGATATCCCCCTTTTACTTTGTTTTATCCGTAACCTTTTTCATGGCCTTGTTACCTTCTTGGTCAACAGATTCTTGATAGATGTCAGCGTAAGTTTTTGAATCTTTGATTAGATCGTCGCAGAATGCCGCTACGTCACTGCCTGTCACTTCGAGCACGCCTTTCCCCAAGGCCGCGCCCTCTTCAAAAAGATCGATAATTCCCGAGAGTAAACCCGCCCCGTCGGTTAGCTCAACAGGGCCGACCTTAAAGAGATATTTTCGAATCTCTTTATAAACAATCTGATAATCTTGCGGCAGCGCTTTGACACGCGCCACGTGCGCTCGCCACTCTTTTTTGCCTTCGATGATATTTCGTATTCTCATTTTATCCTCCTCCTATTCACCTAATTTTTTAGCGATATTATTGTTTAGTTGCTCGCGCCACTTGTCGCGAAAAGACTTTGCCCCTTCTTCGCCGGCCAGCGCTGAACAAAAGCCTTTGATGTCGTCACTCAAAACCTCTTGGACACTCTGACCGTCCGCCGCCGTTTCTTCTAGTAGGCCAAGCACACCGTCAAGAATTGGCATGAGGTTGCGACCGGTGAAATCTGAGTACCCCCAAAGATTGGAATTAATTTTTTCCCATGCCGCTTGATAATCAGCCGGCAGCTTTTTGACTCGCGATTCAAAAGTTTTGAATTCTTTAGTCATGTCGCCGCCTGTGATTTTTTCCCAAAAATTCATTTTTTCCCTCCTTTAACTCGTTAATTTTTGATGATACGAACTCCCACTTTTCCCAGAACTTCCGCAGTTCCTCGCGCCCCGCGTCGTTGATCGCAAAAAACTTTCGCGGTGGTCCCATTTCGGAGGGCTTCTTGGTGATCTCCACCAACTTGTTTTTTTCAAGCCGGATCAGGATGGTGTACACCGTTCCCTCCACAACATCTGTGAAGCCGAGGGCGTTCAGCCGCCGCGTGATTTCGTAGCCGTAGGTTTCTTTGCGGCTTATAATTTCAAGGATACAGCCCTCAAGCACGCCTTTGAGCATTTCCGTTAGGTTTTCCAGCACAATCACTCCTTGCTATTCTGTATAACCGGTATGCAGTGTCACTTACTACCGCTATAAAGTATCACGTAGTAGATGAATTGTCAATAGCGTTATCTCTGACACGGATTTTACATTTTCAACTATCCTGCCCGTTAGCGTAACAAGGCTGCCATTCAATCCACGGCAGCCTCATGGTTTATTGAGTTGCCTCAACAAAGACCTCTTCTTTTGCTCCCCATTTTACGGCTTCAATCAGTGTTTAGACAATCATTTTACATATTGAAATTTGCAACTTTCCCCTCTAAGCCTTCCTCATCCTGGTCCGTTCCTCTTCCCCATGAGCTCCCTTCTAAAGAAAGTCTTTATGCATAGGTATACTCCGGTCCCAATCTTTCGATAACTCGATCCAACTGTTTGTTTAGATAAGGCGAAACGTCACCAATGCCAGCCACTGCTTCTAACAAGGGAAAGGGTTGCCCACTCCATGGGCCTCGTGGATCAAAGACTTGTCTACCGATTCGCAATCCTCCTGTTTCCTTGAAGATGTTCAATCGTTCCAATCCTTCAATAAGCAGCCCGACCGGCAGCGTTTTGTTCCTACGTCGGGACCATTCTGCCAAGAAGGACATGCCGCGTAATATATCATATTCAAAAAACCTCGGAAAGCAAGGCTTCAGCCATTCCATATCGATGACGCTTCTATTTTGTTTAGAACATACAAGACGATGCTCAATTAAATAACGTGCGCCTTCATCTAAGAAAACGACTTCCTGTTCAGTAAATTCACGGTCTGTATGCCATAAGATAGCTTCAAGCGGAGGAAGTGTTGAAACAATAGAGCTCTTTTTAGAATGAGTATAAGCTTCAGGGTCGCAGTTCAGCCCGCCATCAGGTAACTGATGCTTTAAGAGCCATTCGCGAATCCAAGGCAGTTCCTTGTCCAAATCACAGCCATACGCCATTAGAATCATATAGTATACGGCAAGTTCACAATGGCAGCAATCCATCTTCATCTTATCACTTTCACTTGTTGGATGGTCATCGGCGGATATGATGAAGGTCGGCCAGACCTGAGTTTCGAGTAAATATTTTGCTCCGACAATAGCAGACTCGGGAATTAGTTTCACCTCTCCCATTTCATAAAGAGCAGCCATATGCCACCAAGCTCCATCCCATTTTCGACGGCTGCACTCGCCGTGAGTCATCCCCAAATGGGGAGTAGATTCAAGGAACTGTATAGATTCTTCGATTGCTAAACGAATATTTTGATTTGTTTCCATCTGGGTATCTCCTTTTTGATTACCTCTACTTCACGCTTCAGTTAAGCAAAGTCTCACCTCGTATACCCTTACACTCTTAAAAAATTCGATATGTTATTAAACTATCCTGCCCGTTAGCTTAATGAAGCATCGGCAGTCTAATACTTTATTTTCTCAGTCTAAAACATTATTTTCTTCTGACATCAGCAACTAAAAAAACCGGTCATCCTAAACTAGGACAACCGGTTTTAAAAGATCAGAACCCACTATAATGTTAAGATACCAACTTTAATGTAACTGAACAATTAGTTGTCAGGTGATAAAAAAGTCGTGAACCAATTTTGTTGATTTTACTGCGTTTGCCAGAGCACCTGATAAACACGAAAAATAAAAAGTCTGAAACCACCACAAATTACCATAAAGAGAAAGTTGGAAACTTGTACTATTACGATAATATAATTTTCATAACCATTTCCTCAATATACTGAATGTCACATATAACGTGCTTAAATGATCAATTTTCTTTTTCAAAGAATTATCTCTAATAATTTGTCCATCTTTAGTCCATTGTCCATATATTTGAACTAACCGCCCTGTAGTTCGTGAGAGTTCAAGAAGTGCTGTGCCATTATATCTCTAGCTAGTTTATTAATTCTCTTTTTTTGTTCGAATGATAGCTTGATTTTACTTCATTCTTTAAATAATGAACTTATGGAATGGTTTGATTCTTAGTATGCCAAAGGTAAACTACGATTTCTGTTGTGTTTTGTCGATTTTCCAATAAATCGAAAAAGTTGCTCAGCGGCACTTGACGTCAGATTCCTGTGGTGGATTTTTCCCTTTCATTTGGAAAAAAACACCCGGCAGGATGCGTACCGAGAGAAATACGGCATACACCCAAGCCGGGTAAGGGATTAGAAAATAATATCAATGGCCTCTAGCACATCTTGCTCCTGTTCGGATTGCCCGTTCAGGGAAATATCCTTCAACAGCACCGAAGGCTGTTCGCAAATTTGGGTGATGATCACGAGCAGGTCCTGAGCGAAATTGTCGATCAGATTGCGCGTAAACAACTTGGTGGCATATTCAAACTGCCCGTTCATTCCCTCATCCAGCAACGAAATGACCAAGGTAAGATCAAATTGGGAAACCGTATGAGTTTCCGGATAAGATTCGATCTTGATATCCCCGAAGCTTTGAACATTATCTTCCTTGGTTTCCAGAACAAACATGACATCGAATACAGGATTGCGGCTTTGATCTCGCGGCGCCTGCAGCTTTTTCACAAGCTCCTCGAACGGATAATCCTGGTGGTCGTAGGCCCCCAGCATCGTTTCTTTGACTTCGTTCAAGTAAGCGAGGAACATCTTCTCCCCGGACGGATAATGGCGAATCGCCAAAGTGTTGACAAACATTCCGATGAGCGGCTCCAGGTCGGCATGTGTGCGGCCCGAAACCGGTATGCCTACAATGAAGTCTTCTTGTCCTGAGTACTTGCTGAGCAGGATTGAATAGGCCGCCAATAACACCATATAAAGGGTGGCACCGTTCTCATCGGCGATGCGCTGCAAGCTGTCGGTCATCTGCTTGTCGATGCTGAAAGGCAGCACATCTCCCTCAAAGCTGCGAGCGGCAGGTCTGACAAAGTCCGTAGGCAGTTCAAGCGTCGGCAGTTCGCCTTCCAGCACGTCCAGCCAGTAGACTTCCTGACGTTTCAGCCGCTCTTTTACAGGTTCGGACTGCTGCCAAGCGGCGAATTCCTTGTATTGAATCCGAAGCGGTTCCAGAGTCTCGCCGTTATACAGGCGCAGCAGCTCTTCGACGAAGATGCCCATCGACATGCCATCCGTGACGATATGATGAATGTCCAGCATGAGCAGATGCCGTTCCGCTTCCCATTCGACTAAGCCCACACGCAGCAGCGGCGGCCGCTCCAAATCAAAGACGCGCACAAAGCCGTCTGCGATGCTCTTCGTTTCACTTTCCGTCGCTTTCGTATACTCGACGGCAAACTTCAAGTCCGGATAAATCCGTTGTACCGGTTCGCCGTCGACCAACTCGAAGCCGGTTCGCAAAATTTCGTGACGAGCTATCAATCCTTTGAGCGCCGCCTCGAATTGATTCCGTTCCAAGCGCCCGACGAGAACCGTCATGCCGGACATGTTGTAGCTAAGCTCGGCGCCTTCCATCTGCTGCTGGATGTACAGCCGTTTTTGCACGGAGGAAAGCGGATAGTAATCCCTCTTATCCAGAACCGGAATGGAGAGGTGTTCCTGCCGCTCCAATTGGCTGATCGCTTCGGCCATCGCTTCGATGGTCGAGTGCTGGAACACATCGCGCAGCGGCAGATCCACGCTCAGCTCCTTGTGCACCTTGCTGACCATCGTCGTCGCCCGCAGGGAGTGCCCGCCGAGGTCGAAGAAGTTGTCCGTCACGCCAATCGTGACCGGCCCGAGCACGTCCTGCCAGATGGCGACCAGTTTCGCCTCCAGTTCGGTGCGCGGCGCCACGTATTCGCGGCCTGCGCTTGCTCCCCCTTCCGGCGCCGGCAGCGCCTTCCGGTCGATTTTCCCGTTAGGCGTCAGAGGCAGAAGCTCCAGCTCGACGAAGTACGACGGGATCATGTAACCCGGCAGCTCCCTGGAGATCGCCCGTTTCAGGTCTGCCGCCGTCAGTTCGCCATCCGTTGTGTAGTACGCGCACAGTGCTTTTTGCCCGTTCGCGTCACTTCGAACCAGCACCACCGCTTCGCGAACGCCTTCCACCCGCAGCAGCTGCGACTCGATCTCGCCCGTCTCAATCCGGTACCCCCGGATTTTCGCCTGGTTGTCGATCCGGCCGATGAAGTCCACGTTCCCGTCCTCCATCCACCGCGCCAAGTCTCCCGTGCGGTACAGCCGCTCGCCCGCGGTGAACGGACTGTCTACGAACTTCTCTTCCGTCAGCTCCGGACGGTTCAAGTACCCGCGCGCCACTCCGACTCCGCCGATGACCAGCTCGCCCAGCACCCCGACCGGCACCGGGTTCAGATGCGCGTCCACGATGTAGAATTTCGCATTCAGCCACGCTTTGCCGATCGGCACATGGCCTGTCTGCGGCAGCTTCGCCAGCTCCTCGTCGTAGAAGCTTGAGTCGATCGCCGCTTCCGTCACGCCGTATGCGTTGATGATCCGGAACAACGAGCCGAAGCGTTCCTGCAAGGTCCGGTAATCCGCCACGCTGCAGCTGTCCGAGCTCGTGATCAACAGCTCCAACCGGCTCATATCCAGTTGCTGCTCGTGCACGTACTCCAGGAACGGCACGATCAGCGCCGGCGTCGATTCAAAGATGGTGACCCGCTCCCGCTCAATCCAGTGGTGCAGACGAGACGGATCGATCCGGTCGTCCTTCGGCACAATCACCATCGTGCCTCCGTTGTACAGCGTCCGCGCGATATCTCCCACGAACACGTCAAACGAGAAGCTTGCGAGCTGCAGCAGCCGCACCGGGAACTGATCCAACCGGTATTCCCGCCGGTAGCCCGCCGCCGTGTTCACCAGGCTGCGGTGCTCGATCATCACGCCCTTCGGCTTGCCCGTCGTTCCCGACGTATAGATCACGTACGCCAGGTCCTCCGGACGGCATTCGTGCAAGTGATCATCCGCTTCCAGCGGCGCATTCGTCCGCTCCTCGCTGTACGACGCTTCGTCGTCCAGGTACAGCACCGCCGCCAGCGCCAGCTCCTCTTCGCCGAGCCAGGCTTCGGCACGCTCTCGCAGCGGCGTTTGCGTCAGCAGTACCTTCGCTCCGCTGTCTTCAAGCATGAACCGCACGCGCTCCGCCGGGTAATCCGGGTCGAGCGGCACATATGCCCCACCCGCTTTCCAGACGGCCAGCACGGCCACCAGCAAGTCCACCGAACGCTCGGCGAGAATGCCGACGATCGTCTCCCGGCCGATGCCGCTTGCGCGCAGCGTCGCCGCCAAGCGGTTCGCCCGCTCGTTCAGCTCCGCATACGTCAGCCGGTCGTTCTCGTACACGACGGCCGCCTCTTCCGGCGTGCGCTCCGCCTGTTCCTCAAACAGCTGGTGGAACGCGGCCGCAGGAGCCGCTTCAGGCTGCGCCGGGTTAAACGCGCCGAGAATTTGCTCTTTTTCCGCCGGTGTCAAAATACCCAACTCGGCAATAGTCGCCGACGGGTTGCGGAGAATAGATTCAAGCAGCTGCAAGTAGTGAGCGGCCAATTTCTCCACCGTTTCGGTTTTATAAAGAGCAGTGGCGTATTCAAACAGATATTCCAAGCCTTCCTCGATCTCCGTTACGTCCAAGCTGAGATCGAATTTAGAAACAATTTCTTCGCTGGCATACGTCGACAAATGGAGTCCGGGAAGCTGGATTTCCAAATTCTCTGTATTCTGCAAAGCAAACATCGTATCGAACAGCGGATTGCGGCTTAAATCGCGAGCCACGTTCACCTTATCCACCAGTTCCTCAAACGGATAATTCTGATGTTCAAAAGCGCCCAGCGTCGTCTCCTTGATTTCCTTCAAGTAGTCAAGGAACGTCTTACCGGCAGCCGGATAACTGCGGATGGCCAGGGTATTGACGAACATCCCGATCAGCGGCTGAACGTCGCTGTGATTTCTTCCCGCAATCGGCGTACCGACCACCACGTCTTCTTGCCCTGTATATTTATGCAATAATATTGTATAACCAGCAAGCAGAACCATGTAAAGCGTTGCGCCGTTCTCGGCTGCAAGCCGTTTCAGACCCTCGCTTTTCTCGCTATGCATAAACAATTGCAGCGTGCGGCCCTCGTAGCTCTGCATAGCCGGGCGCGGATAGTCCGTCGGCAATTCCAAAACCGGCAGCTCTCCGCGGAACATGTCGAGCCAGTAGGCTCCCTGCTTGGCAAGCTGAGCTTTCTGCTCGTCCGATTGCTGCCATACCGCATAATCTTTGTACTGGATGCGGAGCGGCTCCAACTGCTCCCCGCTGTACAAGCGGACGAACTCTTCGATCAGTACGTCAATCGAAACGCCGTCAGATACGATATGATGCGTATCGAACATTAAAATGTGCCGGTCCGGCGCCAGTTCGGCAAGGCCTACCCGCAGAAGTGGCGGCTTCGCTAGATCAAACGGACGAACGAATTGGCGCACCGTTTCTTCCGCCTGCTCCCCGCTGATCTGCACATATTCCACCTGGAAGGCGGCTTCTTCGTAAATCCGCTGAACTGCTTCGCCTTTTACCATCTCAAAACCGGTACGCAGCGTTTCATGACGAGCTACGAGCCCGCGGAACGCTTCTTCAAACCGCTGCCGGTCGAGCTCCCCTTCTAGCAGCATAGCTCCCGGTATGTTGTAGCTCAGCTCGGCTCCTTCCAGCTGGTTCAAGATATAGAGACGTTTCTGAGCAGAAGAGAGCGGATAATACTCGCTAGGTTCCGCAGCCGGAATAGCCGTGAACGAGCCGATCTCCAGCCGCTCCATAGCCGCGGCCATTTCCTCAACCGTCGAGTAGCGGAATACGTCGCGAAGCGGGAATTCAACGCCTAGCTCCTTATGCATTTTGCTGACAAGCGTCGTCGCCCGCAGGGAGTGTCCTCCGAGGTCGAAGAAGTTGTCCGTTACGCCTACCGCCTTCTCCCGAACAAGCACATCCTGCCAAATGGCGGCCAGCTTCGCCTCAAGTTCGGTGCGCGGCGCCACGTATTCACGGCCTCCGCCTGCTCCACCTTCCGGCGCCGGCAGCGCCTTCCGGTCGATTTTCCCGTTCGGCGTCAGAGGCAGGTGCTCCAGCTCGACGAAGTACGACGGGATCATGTACCCCGGCAGCTCACTGGCAATCGCCCGTTTCAGGTCTGCCGCCGTCAAGCCTTCTTCTGCTGTATAATAAGCGCACAAAGCTTTCTGACCTTCTTGATCTTCCCTGACGACGACGACCGCTTCCTTCACGCCACCTACACTCAGCAGCTGCGACTCGATCTCGCCCGTCTCAATCCGGTACCCCCGGATTTTCGCCTGGTTGTCGATCCGGCCGATGAAGTCCACGTTGCCGTCTTCCATCCACCGCGCCAAGTCTCCCGTGCGGTACAGCCGCTCGCCCGCGGCGAACGGGCTGTCTACGAACTTCTCTTCCGTCAGCTCCGGACGGTTCAAGTACCCGCGCGCCACTCCGACTCCGCCGATAACCAGCTCGCCCAGCACCCCGACCGGCACCGGGTTCAGATGTGCGTCCACGATGTAGAATTTCGCATTCAGCCACGCTTTGCCGATCGGCACATTGCCTGTCTGCGGCAGCTTCGTCAGCGGCTCGTCATAGAAGCTTGAGTCGATCGCCGCTTCCGTCACGCCGTATGCGTTGATGATCCGGAACAACGAGCCGAAGCGTTCCTGCAAGGTCCGGTAATCCGCCACGCTGCAGCTATCCGAGCTCGTGATCAACAGCTCCAACCGGCTCATATCCAGTTGCTGCTCGTGCACGTACTCCAGGAACGGCACGATCAGCGCCGGCGTCGATTCAAAGATGGTGACCCGCTCCCGCTCAATCCAGTGGTGCAGACGAGACGGATCGATCCGGTCGTCCTTCGGCACAATCACCATCGTGCCTCCGTTGTACAGCGTCCGCGCGATATCTCCCACGAACACGTCGAACGAGAAGCTTGCGAGCTGCAGCAGCCGCACCGGGAACTGATCCAACCGGTACTCCCGCCGGTAGCCCGCCGCCGTGTTCACCAGGCTGCGGTGCTCGATCATCACGCCCTTCGGCTTGCCCGTCGTTCCCGACGTATAGATCACGTACGCCAGATCCTCCGGACGGGCTTCATGGAAGCTGTCGGTGCCAACCTTCTGATGGCTCTCATCGCCGTCGTCCACAGCATCCGTCAGCTTGCCGGAGACAATGCCGGAGACAACCGACGCATTCGCCCTCTCCTCGCTGTACGACGCTTCGTCGTCCAGGTACAGCACCGCCGCCAGCGCCAGCTCCTCTTCGCCGAGCCAGGCTTCGGCACGCTCTCGCAGCGCCGTTTGCGTCAGCAGTACCTTCGCTCCGCTGTCTTCGAGCATGAACCGCACGCGCTCCGCCGGGTAATCCGGGTCGAGTGGCACATACGCCCCGCCCGCTTTCCAGACGGCCAGCACGGCCACCAGCAAGTCCACCGAACGCTCGGCGAGAATGCCGACGATCGTCTCCCGGCCGATGCCGCTTGCACGCAGCGTAGCCGCCAAGCGGTTCGCCCGCTCGTTCAGCTCCGCATACGTCAGCCGCTCGTTCTCGTACACGACGGCCGCCGCTTCCGGCGTGCGCTCAGCCTGTTCCTCGAACAGCCGGTGGAACGCGGCCGCAGGAGCCGCTTCCGGCTGCGCCGGGTTAAACACGCCAAGAATTTGCTCTTTTTCCGCCGACGTCAAAAGCCCCAACTGATTCACGCGGATGTTCGGGTTAGCCGCAACCTTCTCCAGTGCCCGGGCAAAATGACCGTGGATCAGCCTGATGTCTTCCTCTCTGAACGTCAGCGCATTGTACGTAAACCGCAGCAAAATATGCTCTTCCGGAATGACGGTAATGTCCAGGTCGTAGTTCGTTTGCTCCGGCGACTGGATATTACCGATTTTCAGCGCTTCTTTATCTCCGCCGACGACCTGCTCAATCTGTTCTTCCATCGGATAATTTTCAAAGACCATGATATGGTTGATCAAGTCGCGCTTTTGCTCGCTCAGCGACTGAATTTCGAACAGCGGGAACGTTTCGTAAGCTCCCGATGCCAGCGCTTGATCCTGGGTTTTTCTCAAGATATCGGCTACCGTCTCCTCGGCTTTGCCTTGAATACGGACCGGGATCGTATTAATAAACAGGCCGATCATGCTTTCGATGCCCGGAATTTCCGCCGGACGCCCGGATACGACGGAGCCGAATACGACATCCTCGCTGTTGTTGTATACCTGCAGAACCAGTCCCCATACGGTCTGCATGAACGTATTGAGCGTCACCTGCTGCTGGCGCGCCACCCGCTCGATTTGCCCGGTCAGTTCCTTGCTGAGTTCCACATCGATTTCAGCCGCTTCAAAAGCGCCCTGCTTCAGCTGCGTTTTCTCCTGGGGCAGCTTGGTCTGCTGATCGTAACCCGCCAAATACTCGGACCAGTAACGCGAAGCTTTCACGGCATCTTGAGCTTCCAGCCATTCGATATACCGGGAGTACGAGGTAACCGGAGGAAGCTCCAGCGTCCGCTTCTCCTGGAACGCGAAATAGGTGTCGAACACTTCCTTGATCATGAAGGACATGCACCAGCCGTCCATCAAAATGTGATGGTGACTCCAGATCACATGGTAGGACTCGTCGCCCGTGCGCAAAACTGTCACGCGCATAAGAGAGCCTCGGGCCAAATCGAACTTGTTCGCTTTATCCGCGCTGACGAAATCGGCTATCGTCTTCTCTGAGTCTTCATCGCTTACCGAGCGAATATCTTCGAAGTACACTTCACACTTCCGCTCGCGGAATACCACTTGAATCGGCTCGTCTCTCCAGCCGGTAATAAAGTTGGTCCGCAGCGCCTCATTCCGCTGCACCAGCGTATCCAATCCTTGGGTGAAGGCTTCGACATTCAGGCTTCCGTACAGATCGAAGGTCACCTGTTCGAAGTAAGCTTCCGAATCGGTATCCAGCAGGCTGTGGAACAACATCCCTTTTTGCAGCGGAGTCAGGGTGTATACATTCTCCAGTTCGCCGAGCGCCGCCGTATGTTCGGCCAGCCGCTCCAGTTCCTCCAACGTCACATCTTGAAGCAGTACGTCGCTAGGCGTAAGCTCCGGCCGCTCTTTCGATACGCAATGGCTGATGACTTCACGCAAGCTCGAATGAAGCAGGGTGCCCAGGCGCTCTACCGTTTCCCGTTTATACTGGGTTTCCCCATAACGGATCGTGAGTTCCTGCACTCCTTCCGACACCATACCGTTGATATCAAGGACATAATCCATCACTGCATTCGGGCTTGAATCGGAGCCCGGGCTGAACGGAGACGGCCTCGAGCCGCTGCTTTCGTAATCCTGGTCGAACTGCCCCAAATAGTTAAAGCTTATCTCCGGCTCCAAAGCGAAGCGCTCGCCGTCACGCGGCGCCGACAAATAACGCAGGATGCCGTAGCCGATTCCTTTGTTCGGAATGCGGCGCAAGCTTTCTTTAACCTGTTTCACCTGATGACCGAGCGCCTGGGCGTGACCCGACTCCAGAACGACAGGGAATTGGCTTGTAAACCAGCCTACCGTGCGCGTAATGTCCACATCCGGCAAAATATCTTCCCGACCGTGGCCTTCGAGATTCACCAGCACGCGTTCCCGGCCGCTCCAAGCTTGTACCGCGAGGCCAAGCGCGGCAAGCAGCAAATCGTTCATTTCCGTATGGTAAGCACGGTGTGCCTGCTTCAGCAGCTGTTCGGTTTCCTCCGCCGTCCAGCGAACGGTCACGAGCCCGCTGTCCTTCAGCTTGGATCTGCCTTGTTCAAAATCTTTCGGAAGCGGCTCATAGGTCAATTGCTCGATATGCTGCCAATATTCTCTCTCGCTTTCCATCGCCGGACCGTTCGCATAATCAGCGAGCTGTTTCGCCCACGTTTGGAATGAATCCGTTTTGAGCGGCAGACGTATCGGCTGCCCTTGCAGCGTCTGCTCATAGCCGGCAGCAAAATCCTCAAGCAGAATCCGCCAGGATACGCCGTCTACGACCAAGTGATGGATCGCGATGAGCAGGTGGTCGCCGTCGTCGCAGCGGAACAAGCCGAGCTTCACCAGCGGACCGTTTTCCAGATCGATGCTCGCTTGAATGTCATTCGCCTTAGCCTCTACCGCTTCTTTCACGTCGCCGACTCCCTTGAAATCGACAACTTCCAGATCGAACAGCGCTTCGTTCTCCCCGGCGCCGCGGTTCCAGGCGGTATAGCCGTTCTCGGTTTGGCGGTAAACCGTACGGAGAGCATCGTGATGCACGACAAGCTGACGCACCGCTTGGCGTAAAGCTTCTTCGTCAAAGCCTTGCTTGGAGAACTGCATGAACGCCTGGTTGCTGTGATGCACGTCGGCCGGATTTTGTTCAAAGAACCAGCGCTGAATCGGGGTCAAGATGACGACCTCTCCCGTCACTTCGGCCTGGCTTGCCGTTCTCTCCGCCGTTTGCAGCTGCAAACTAAGGGCGGAAATCGTCGGGTAATGGAACAAATCTTTCATGACCAGCTTGTACCCCGTTTGCAAAAGACGGGACGATACCTGCAAGGCCTTGATCGAATCGCCGCCGAGCGCAAAGAAATTGTCCATCGTGCCGACCTGATCCACGCCCAGCACCGACTGCCAGACCGACGCAAGTGCTTGCTCGGCAGGAGTACGAGGCGCCGTGTATGCAGCCTCGGCACGAATGCTTCCTTCCGGTACAGGCAGCGCTTTACGGTCGATCTTCCCGTTCGGCGTAAGCGGCATTTGATCCAGGCACATGATGCGCGAAGGCACCATATGGGAAGGCAGCGCGGCGTCCAGATGGGCCACAAGCCCTTCCAGATCGAAGCTGGAATCCGCTACGACATACCCGCACAAATATTTCTGCCCCCGCTCGTCCGTCCGGTCGATGACAAGCGCTTGACGCACGCCGGCAAAATTTTTCATGGCCGCTTCAATCTCACCAAGCTCGATCCGATAGCCGCGAATTTTCACCTGGTTGTCGATCCGGCCGATGAAGTCCACGTTGCCGTCCGGCATCCAGCGCGCCAGGTCGCCCGTCCGGTACAGCCGCTCCCCAGCGGCGAACGGGCTGTCTACGAATTTCTCCGCCGTCAAATCCGGGCGGTTCAAGTAACCGCGGGCCACACCCGCTCCGCCGATAACCAGCTCGCCCAACACCCCGATCGGCACTGGCTTCAGATTCGCATCCACGATGTAGAACTTGGCGTTCAGCCACGCTTTCCCGATCGGCACGCTGCCCGTCTTCGGCAGCTTCTCCAGCGGCTCGTCATAGAAGCTGGAGTCAATCGCCGCTTCCGTTACGCCGTAGCTGTTAATAATACGGAACTGCGAGCCGAAGCGCTCCTGCAAGGTGCGGTAATCCGCTACGCTGCACGCATCCGAGCTTGTGATCAGCAGCTGCATCAAGCTGAGCTCCAGACCCTCGGCATGCACATGCTCCATGAACGGCACGATCAGCGCCGGAGTCGATTCGAATACCGTCACGGCGTAGTCGCGAATCCAGCCGTAGAGGCGGGTTGGATCAATCCGGTCGTCCTTCGGCACGATGACCATGGTGCCGCCGTTGTACAGCGTCCGCGCAATGTCGCCGACGAACACGTCGAACGAGAAGCTTGCGAGCTGCAGCAGCCGGATCGGGAACTGATCCAGGCGGTATTCCCGCCGGTAGCCCGCCGCCGTGTTCACCAGGCTGCGGTGCTCGATCATCACGCCCTTCGGCTTGCCCGTCGTACCGGAGGTGTAGATGACGTAAGCCAAATCGCGCGGCTTGTTCACATTCGCCGGATTCGATGCGAGATCCGCCGCTAGTACGGTCTTCTCGGCTTCTGCCGTGGCGGACGTTTCGGCAGCAGCCGTTTCCGCTTGCGCCAAAGCCTCCGCCTCTGCGCCTGCTTCGCCCACAGCCGCTTCCGCCGCTCCGAGGCTGTACGTCGCGGCGTCGTCAAGCGCAAGCACCGTTTGCAGCACTAGAGCTCCGTCGCTGCGCCAAGCTTCCGCCTGCTCCAGCAGGCGGGTCTGTGTGAGCAGCACCGACGCCCCGCTGTCCGCGAGCATATACTCGATCCGCTCCGCCGGATAGTCCGGGTCGAGCGGCACATAAGCGCCGCCCGCTTTCCATACGGCGAGCACCCCGATCAACAGCTCCGCCGAACGGCCGGCCAGAATGCCGACCACCTGCTCCGGCTTCACCCCGCGCGCCCGCAGTGCATACGCCAGACGATTCGCTTTGGCGTTCAGCTCCGCATACGTCAGCTTGCTGTCTTCGTAGACAACCGCCAGCGCTCCCGGAGTGCGCTCCGCCTGCTCCTCGAACAGCTCGTGGAACGTTCTCTCTCCCCACGACTCATCCGCTTCCAAACCTGTACCCTCTGCGGCGTGTTGCTTCGCAAGAGCCGAAGACGACACGTCAAACCCGATCAGCAAATCATGCTTTTCGCTGTCCGTCAAGATATCCAAATCCGAAATCCGCGCACCCGGCTGAGCCAGGATCGACGCCAATAGCTGCTCGTAATGACCCGCCAGCCGTACCATCGTTTCCTGTCTAAACAACGAGGTAGCGTACTCGATTTTGCAAACCAGCTCGTTATCGGCTTCCACGATATCAAGGCTAAGATCAAACTTTGCCGTCTTTTCCTCGATGTCGAACAGCGACCATTGCAAGCCTTCCAGGGTTAAATCCAAGCTTTCGTGTTTTTGCAAAGAAAACATGGTGTCAAACAGAGGATTCCGGCTTAAATCCCGGCTCACCTGAAGAGCTTCCACCAGCTCCTCGAACGGATAGTCCTGGTGCTCGTAGGCTCCAAGCGTCGTTTCCTTCACTTCCTGCAAGTAATCCAGGAACGTCCGCTCCGCCGCCGGACCCAAGCGAAGGGCCAGCGTATTGACGAACATGCCGATAATCGGCTGCAGGTCGGCGTGAGAACGGGCGGCAATCGGAGTGCCGACCACTATATCTTCCTGTCCCGCGTATTTATGAAGCAATACAGAGTACGCAGCCAGCAGAAGCATGTACAGCGTCGCCCCCGAATCGCCGGCAAGCCGTTTGAGAGCTTCGCTTTTCTCCGCATCCAGCGTAAACGTGAGCGTTTGACCGTCAAACTGCTGGACGGCCGGGCGGGAGAAGTCGAGAGGCAGCTCAAGAACCGGAAGCTCGGAGCTGAATACCCCGCGCCAGTATTCCTCCTGCCGTTTGATGCGCTGGCGCTGCTCCTCGGATTGCTGCCAAACGGCGTAATCCTTATATTGAATCCGCAGCTCCGGCAATTCTTCCCCATTGTAAAGCCGCACGAATTCGCGCAGCAGCACGTCCATGGAAAGGCCGTCGGAACCAATATGATGAATATCCAGCGCGAGCAGGAATTTCTCTTTCTCCAGTTCGATCAGCAGGGCGCGCAGCAAAGGCGGCTGGGTCAAGTCAAAAGGCTGAATGAAGCCTTCAAGAATGGCCGCAACCTGATCTTCGCTTGCTTGAAGCTTCTCGACCTTGAAAGCTACGAGCGGATGAATACGCTGAACCGGCTCCCCATTCACGATTTCAAAACCGGTGCGCAGCATATCATGCCGGGCCACCAAAGTTGTCAGCGCCTTTTCCACTTTGGCCTCGTTCAAAGCCCCTTCCAACTGCAAGGCACTCGGGAGGTTGTAATTCAGCTCCGAGCCATCCAGCTGGTGTAGGACGTACAGCCTTTTTTGCGCGGAGGAAACCGGATAGTACGCTTTCTCTTCCGCTTTCGGAATCGAGCTGTGCCGCGTTTCTTCCAAGCTGGCAATAGCCCCGGCCATCGACTCTATCGTCGTATAGCGGAACACATCGCGCAGCGGAAGTTCGACGTTCATTTCCTTCTGAATCTTGCTGACAAGGTTCGTCGCCCGCAAGGAGTGGCCTCCGAGCTCGAAGAAATTGTCCAGGACTCCAATGCCGGAGTAGCCCAGCACTTCCTCCCAGATCTTCACAAGCTGGGACTCCGTCCGGTTACGCGGCGCTACGTATTCGACGCCCGTTTGCAAGCCGCCTTGCGGCTCCGGCAGCGCTTTGCGGTCCACTTTTCCGTTGGACGTCAGCGGCATGCGCTCCAGCTGCACGAAGTACGACGGGATCATGTACCCCGGCATTTCCTGGGCCAGCGAGGTTCTCATTTCGCTGACCGTCAGCGTCCGGTCCGCCACAAAGTAGGCGACAAGCGCCTTCTCGCCCCCGCCGTCCTGACGGGCTAGCACCACCGCTTCTTCCACGCCCTCGACGTTCAGCAGCTGCGTCTCGATTTCGTCCAGCTCGATCCGGTAGCCGCGGATTTTCACCTGATGATCGATCCGGCCCAGGTATTCGATGTTGCCGTCCGGCAGCCAAGCCGCCAAGTCGCCCGAGCGGTACAGTTTCTCCCCCTCCGCAAACGGGGAATCGACGAACTTCTCCGCCGTCAGATCCGGACGGTTCAGGTATCCTCTCGCAAGGCCTTCCCCGGCCACGTACATTTCGCCCGCTACGCCGATCGGCACAGGGCGGCGGTTTTCATCAAGGACGTATACGCTCAGCGTCGGGATCGGCTTGCCGATATTGCTCTTCGCCGCCTCAATCTCGACCCACGTAATTTCCTTATACGTAACGTGAACCGTCGTCTCGGTAATGCCGTACATATTAATCAGCTTCGTCTCCGGGTACTTCGTCTTGAAGCCCTTGAGCAGCAGCGGACTGAGCGCTTCGCCCCCGAAGATGACGTTGCGAATCCGCAGATCGTACGGATGGTCCGCCAAGACCTCACGCAGCAGCTGGTAGAAGTACGTTGGCGTCTGGTTCAAAATCGTGACCTGTTCGCGGCCCAGCAGCGCCAGGAAATCGGCCGGATTTTTCGCCGTGAGTGGCGGTACGATGACCAGCTTGCCTCCATACAGCAGCGCTCCGTACATTTCCCAGACGGAGAAATCGAAGCAGAACGAGTGGAACAGCGTCCACGTGTCGGATGGCCCGAAGTCAAACAGGTTCTTGTCGTTGAACAGGAGGCGCACGACGTTCTTATGCTCGATCAGCGTTCCTTTCGGTCTGCCGGTCGTTCCCGACGTGTAGATGACATAAGCCAGGTTGCCCGGCCCGGAAATCGGCTCCAGGTTCGAAGCGTCCAGCGCATCGGCGGAGTCCGCCCCTCTGTCGCCCCAAACGAAATCGTCCAATTCAAGGCGTGTTCCTGCAAAGTCGGTCTTCTCGTGCAGATGCTTTTGAATCAGCAATAACGGCGCGCCCGAATCCTCGATCATGAAGCGGATGCGCTCCTCCGGGTAGTCGGGATCGACAGGCACGTATGCTCCGCCCGCTTTGAGAATCGCCAGAATGCCGACAACCATATCGAGCGAGCGTTCGGCCAGAATCGCTACCAGCTGGTCCGCTTCTACTCCCGTCTCCCGCAGCTTCCGCGCAAGGCGGTTGGATCGCTCGTTCAGCTCGCGGTAGGTCAGCTGCCGATCGTTCATGACGGCGGCCACGTTGTCCGGGTAAAGCTCCGCCTGCTCTTCGAACAAGCCGTGAATCGTCTGCTGCCGCGGGTAGTCCGCCTCCGAATCGTTGAAACCGCGCACCAGCTCGCGGATTTCCTCCTCCGTGAGCATTTCCAGCGAGGCAATATCCTCGTCCGGCGCTGCTGCGATGGTTTCGAGCAGTTTGTCATAATGTCTGGCGAACCGCTCCGCGGTCTCTTGTTTATACAGAGCCGTAGCGTACTCCAACCGGCATTCGAGCTGACCGTCCAGCTCCGAAATATCCAGGAGCAGCTCGAACTTGGATGTTTGGTTTTCTAGTGGATAAAACGATTGCTCCAGCCCCTCGATGACAATTTGCTCGTTCTCCGTATTTTGTAGGGAGAAGAACGTGTCAAAGAGCGGATTCCGGCCGGTCGCGCGCGGAATGTGAAGACTTTCTACCAAGTCTTCGAACAAATAATTTTGGTGTTCGAAAGCCCCGAGCGTGATGTCCTTGATTTCTTCCAGGTACGTAAGGTACGGCTTGGAACGCTCCGGACGGCTGCGAATGGCCAGCGTGTTGATAAACATCCCTACGATCGGCTGCACTTCTTCCTGCGTTCTTCCGGCAATCGGCGTTCCTACGATCAGATCTTCCTGACCCGAATATTTATGCATAAGGATGGTGTAAGCCGACAGCAGCACCATGTACAGGGTCGTCCCTGTCCGTGCCGCCAGCTCTTTCAGCTTCTCCGTCCGACCTTTCTCGATATAAAACTTCACGGTTCGGCCGTCAAAGCTTTGCACCGCAGGCCGCGGGAAGTCCGTCGGCAGCTCCAAGACCGGCAGCTCGCCCGACAGCTGTTCCAGCCAATACTCCTTCTGCGGCTGGAGCATCTGCCCGTAAGCTTCGGAATGCTGCCAAACGGCATAATCTTTGTATTGAATGCGCAGCGGGGCCAGCTCCTCGCCCCGATACAGGCGGCTGAACTCGTCGAAGAGCAGCGCTGTCGAAATGCCGTCCGAGACGATATGGTGCATATCGAACAGTAGAATGTGGCGATCCTCGGCGACTTCGATCAGGCCGATGCGGAGAAGTGGCGGCTTGGTCAGATCAAACGGGTGATAGTAAGCTTCCACCACTTGCTCCACTTCCCGCTCGCTCGCTTGGAAATAATCTACAGCAAACTCCACCTCGTCATAGATGCGCTGGACAAGCTCGCCTTGAACCTGCTCGATCCCGGTACGCAGCGTCTCATGGCGCTGAATCAGCGCCCGGAACGCGTGCTCGACGCGCGTGCGGTCCAGCTTGCCTTCGAGAAGAAGCGCCGCCGACATATTGTAGCTGCGCTCGGCCCCGTCAAGCTGGCGCAGGACGTACAGACGCTTTTGCTCGGATGAAACCGGATAGTACTCGGCCTCAGCCGCCTTTGTAATCTCATACGTCTCCTGCTGCCTTAAACCGCCGATTCTTTGGGCTAGCTGTTCGATCGTGGTGTAGCGGAAAACTTCCCGCAGCGAAACCTCGACTTGCAACTCTTTCCTAATCTTGGAAACCAGCGTGGAGGCCCGCAAGGAATGACCACCCAAGTCAAAGAAATCGTCTTGGACTCCAACTCGCGCAATACCCAGCACCTGCTGCCAAATGAGAGCAAGTCTTGTTTCCAGCGTTGTGCGAGGAGCCACATACTCACGGCCTACTTCTACCTCTCCGGTCGGTTCAGGCAGCGCTTTACGGTCAATTTTGCCGTTCGGCGTGAGCGGAAGCTTATCAAGAGACACCAGCCGGGCCGGGACCATATGGGCCGGCAGCTCTTGCTTCAATTGGGACAGCAGATCGCTCAGCTGCAAGGAAGCATCCGCCGCGACGTAGCCGCACAAATACTTTTGCCTCTGCTCATCCGTACGGTCGGTCACCACAGCCTGCTTGACGCCCGGGAAACGCAGCAGGGCCGTTTCAATTTCGCCGAGTTCGATCCGGAACCCGCGAATTTTCACCTGATAGTCGATCCGGCCGATGAAGTCGACGTTGCCGTCTTCCAGCCAGCGGGCCAAATCGCCTGTCCGGTACAGACGTTCGCCCGGCACAAACGGGCTGTCCGCAAACTTCTCAGCGGTTAAGTCCGGACGGTTCCAGTACCCGCGCGCCACCCCGGCGCCGCCGATGACAAGCTCGCCCGGAACCCCTACAGGAACCGGCTTTAACGCGGCATCGACAATGTAAAACCGGGCGTTCAGCCAAGCTTTGCCGATCGGCACATGCCCCGACGGCGGCAGCTTATCCAGCGGCTCACCGTAAAAGCTGCTGTCAATGGCCGCTTCGGTAACGCCATAGCTGTTGATGATGCGGAATTGTCCGCCGAATCTTTCCTGCAGCAATCGGTAATCGGTGACACTGCAAGCATCCGAGCTGGTAATCAGCAACTGCATGGAGCTAACGTCCAGCCCTTCTTCATAAATATGCTGCATGAACGGCAGGATGAGCGCAGGCGTCGATTCGAATACCGTAATGTTTTGGTCCCGAATCCAGCCGTATAAGAGGTTCGGATCAATCCGGTCATCCTTCGGCACAATCACCATCGTGCCTCCGTTATACAGCGTTCGCGCGATGTCTCCGACGAACACGTCAAACGAGAAGCTGGCCAGCTGGAGCAGCCGCACCGGAAACTGATCCAACCGGTACTCGCGACGGTACGCATCTGCCGTATTCACGAGACTACCGTGCTCGATCATGACGCCTTTCGGGCGTCCCGTCGTACCCGAGGTGTAAATCACATAAGCCAAGTCTTGCGGGGCGCTGTCGGCAGATTCAAATTCCACGGTTAAGGCATCCCCGTTATAAATCTGTTCATCGTCCATGGCATAGACAGCTTGAAGCTTCAGCCGGTCATCGGCCAACCAACCTCTGGCCCGCTCCAACAGATGACGCTGCGTAAGCAGCACCGATGCATCGCTATCGCTGAGCATGTACTCAATCCGCTCCGTCGGATAATCGGGGTCCAGCGGTACATAGGCTCCGCCGGCTTTCCAAACGGCGAGCACCCCGACCAGCAGTTCCACTGAACGCTCCGCCCAGATCCCCGTAATCGTCTCCCTTCCCACGCCCTGTTCGCGAAGGAGAGAAGCCAGCCGCTCGGCGCGTTCGTTCAATTCGCCGTAGGTCAGCTGTTTGTCCATGTAGACGACTGCCGGATGATCCGGAATTTCCCGGGCAAACTTTTCAACATACCGATGAAACGCTTCTCCCTCGCTCAGCCCTGCCACCGGCGGGTTAAAAACGTTGAGAATGCGGTGTCTCTCCTCATCGCTCAGCAGAGAAATCTCGCGTACCGGCAGTTCGGGAGTCTGAAGAAACTGGTCCAGAACGGTTACATACTGTTCCATAATCCGATCAATCTCGGCCGTCTCGAACAGGCCGGTACGATAGGAAGCATGGAGAATTACATGGCCTTCATTCAGCATATGGTCGAAGCGCAGCAGCAAATCGTCCATCTCGTGCCTAGCGAAGTGAGCCTCCAGGCGTACCTTGATTTCTTCGTACTCCACGATTTTCAAAGGCAGATATTCCAGAGACGTGCGGAACAGCCCCGAAAGATCGTTGCGGCCGTGTTGTTCGCGTAAATCCTGGATCAATTGGTTATAAGGGTATTTCTGATACCGCAGATCCGCCGTATTTTCCTTGGAAACCGTTTGGATCAAGGAAAGCACGTGCCCGTCTGGATTCAGACGAATCCGCGTAGCCACGGTGCTGACGAACATGCCGATCGTTTCTTTTTCCTTCTTGCTGGTGCGATTGGCGAAAACCGTGCCGACCGGAACATCGGTGCTGTCGGTCAGCTTGTACAATAAGGTGTACATGGCGGACAGAAATAACGTATATAAGCTGACCTGATATTGTTCGCTGAAGGCCAGAATGCGTTCATACCGGGAACCGTCCAAAGTGATGGCCAGTTTATTGGATTCGCTGCCGATCGAGAATGGCGGATACGATTTAATGCCGGTCGTTTCAGGCAAAGTGTTGTACTTCGTCAGCCAGTATTCCTTGCCTTTTTGATAACGCTGCGATTGCTCATATTCACGCTCCGCGGAAATATAATCCAGATAGGTAGGGGCCTGGTAACTGCTGGAGATGCCTTTGCGCAGTTCCAGGTATTTTTCCATCACCGCATGCAGCAAAGCATTGACGGACAAGCCGTCGGCGATAATATGATTTACCGTCAAATTGAGCCATACTTGGCCGTTCGCAAAATGGATAATCGTAAATTGGTAGAGGTGTTCGTCGAACACGCTGGCCGGTTTTTCGCTTACTTCTTTCACCCAAGCATAGAATTGTTCGGTTGTGCCTATTTCGAGGCGGCTTATCCTAGCTTGGACATTCTCCGGCTCTTCGAACCACTGCGTTGGATTTTGCAAATCCCCGCTAATGCGGATTCGGAAAACGTCATAGGTTTTGACGATCTCTGCCGCCGCTTGCTCCAGAAGCTGTGTGTTGATCTCGCCCGTAATCTGGTAGGTCGCGGAAAGCATCGTGATGGACGTTCCCGGATTCATAATTTCCATGAACCATATTCGGCGCTGGGCTTGCGTTAATCCATATTGCTCGTTGGTATTCTCTTTCACATCGACACACTCCCGGTTTAGAGATTCTTTATAGATAGGCTTTGTACCTAGATGTCACTTAGTCACTCTTAGAAGAACCGCGCGGCCATTCCCGGAACGGCTCCTTCGGACTCTGTCCCCTTTTTCGTGTCTGCGTTTTCTGGTAACTACCGGTTATAAAGTCATACCTTGGATTACTAAAAGACTCTGTCGCATTCGCAAGCAGGAAGCCGCCCGCCGTAAAGCGGGTCTAGCCGTACAGCCGGGCGTAATAACCCCCGAGCGCCAGCAGGTCCTGATGGCGGCCCCGCTCGACGACCGTCCCTTGGTTCATGACGGTAATCAAATCCGCATGTTCCACGGTGCTGAGACGGTGGGCGATCAGAATGGTGGTGCGCCCCTTCATCAACACGTTCAGGGCCTGCTGTACCCAATGCTGGGATTCGTTATCCAGCGCGGAAGTCGCTTCGTCCAGCAGCAGAATCGGGGCGTTTTTGAGAATCGCCCGGGCGATCGCAATTCGCTGCCTTTGTCCGCCCGACAACGACGCTCCTCTCTCTCCCGCCGGCGTTTTATACTGTTCAGGAAGTTCCTGAATGAAATGGTGAGCGTATGCCGCTTTGGCCGCTTCGATCACTTCTTCATCCGTTGCATCCGGGTTGCCGTAGCGGATGTTTTCCTCAATCGTGCCGGTAAACAAGAACGGCTCCTGCGGAACGTATGCAATCTGCCTGCGGATTTCGTCCAGCGTGTAATGGCCGAACGGTTTGCCTTGGAGCAGGATTTCTCCGCTGTCCACAGGATAAAAGCCGAGCAGCAGCTTGATCAGCGTACTTTTGCCGCTGCCGCTGGCCCCCACGATAGCGGCGACCTGGCCGGGAAACACCTGCATGGAGATGTCGACAAGCACCTTTTTATCCGCCTGATAGGAAAATTCCACATCGCGAAACTCCACCGCAGCCTCCGACACGAGCTCGCTGTGAGGAGATCCCAAACGCTCCGGTTCCTCTTCCTCTCTTAGTACCTCTTGAATCCGGTGAGCGCCCGCGATCGAATTTTGGGTCATCGACAGAACCATCCCCAAGTTCAACAAGGCGTGCGTCAGATTCACTTGCAGAACTGCCAGGGCAGCGACGCTTCCCATTCCCATCAGTCCGTAGGCATAAAGAAGACTGCCGATGACGATGATGCCGCAGAACGTGACGTAGCTGATAAAATGATTCACCGCAGCCTGCATGCCGTTCTTCTGCGCGGTTTGCCGAAGCGTCTGCGTCATTTGTTCGTTCAACGCCTCGTACTGGCCGTAAATCGTGCGGATGCGGAACAGCTTCACAATTTGAATGCCGCCCATAAAATCTTTGAATTTTTCGGTCATTTTACCGAGCGTTTGCAAGCCTTGTTCGGACAAGGCGCGAATATCCCGCGCAAATTTCAGGCTGACCACGGAGGACAGCAGCAGAATGACGAAGGATACGCCGGCAAACCGCCAATCGATCAACACCATGGAGACAATGGAGCCGATGCAAAAGACAACTTGAAGCAGCAAAACGAAGTAAACCTGCGAGAATGTAAACTCAACGGTCGTTACGTCGTTGTTCACCCGCGACAGCAAATCCCCATGGTGCGTCTGCTCCAGGAATCTCGGCCGCACCCGGCACAGCTTGTCATAAAGACGTTCGCGGATATTCAGCACAGTCAACTCGACACTGCGCTGGTATAAGTAAATGAACCAGGGAGAAATCACATTTTCCAGGAACAAGGCCGCGCCCAAAATAATAAAGGCTTCCACCATCAGGGACGTATCTCGTGACACGGCGAAATCAACCAAGTTATGTACGACCAAGCTGAAGGCGATCAGGAACAATGTCTGGGTGAGCGCCGTCACGGCCAGGCCAATGGCGTACTGGGTTTTGCGCTTGCGGTTCATAAACATCAGCAAGTAGCCGAGTTCTTTCACTTGCGAGAGCCATCCGCCCTTTTTCATGTGTACGCCACCTCCCTGCGTTCGGCAGACTCGGTAAATTCCTGATAGTACGACTGGGCGTACAGTCCCTTCATCTTCAGCAATTGTTCATGAGTGCCCTTTTCAACAATACTCCCCTGTTCCATGACCCAAATTTCGTCGGCGTTTTGTACTGTAGAAAGCCGGTGGGCAATAACCATCGTCGTTCTCTGCTTCATCAATACGCCCAGCGCTTCCTGAACCGCGCTTTCCGACTCCGGATCAAGAGCCGACGTTGGCTCGTCCAGCAGCAGAACGGGAGCATCCTTAAGAAAAGCCCGGGCCATTGCAATGCGCTGGCGCTGCCCGCCGGACAAAAGGCCTCCGCGCTCTCCGACATACGTCTGGTAGCCGTCGGGAAGCTGCATAATGAAGGAATGCGCCTGAGCGGCTTTGGCGGCTTCGATAATCTCGTCCATCGACGCTACTTCCCGCCCGTAGCCGATATTTTCAGCGATCGTGCCGCTAAACAAATATGAATCCTGGGTTACCACGGAAAAATGCGACCGAAGCTGCTCCGGATCGGCGCCGTGGATCAGGCTGCCGAACACGCGGATCTCGCCCTGGTCCTCCGGAAGCGGATAAAAGCCGCATACAAGCTTAAACACCGTGCTCTTCCCTCCACCGCTCGCTCCGACAAGCGCGATCGTCCTCCCTTCCGGCACCGAGAAGCTAACATTCCGCAGGATCGGAGAGCTCTCCTCATACCCGAAGGTTACGTTCTGAAACTCGATGGGGGCGGCGCTCGCTTTCGAAAGCGAACGGCCATTTTCCGTTTCGGTCGGCTGCTCGACGATTTCGGAGACCCTTCTCAGGGCACCGGCCATTTCGAACGTCCGCGTGATGAGCTCGGGAATATGCTCCAGCGGCTCCAGACACAGATTCAGCAAGTACAGGAAGGCGATCAGCTCTCCCGCGCCTAGCTGCCCTTTGTAGATCAAATAGCTTCCGTAACTGACGGCGAAAATGATCGGGCTGATCATCAGCGTGGAAAGCAGCGGGTTGACCCAGGCTTCCCGCTTTTTCACGGCCAGCTTTTTTTGGGCCGTCAATTGCAGCAGCACTTGGTAGGAGCGAGATAACATGCCGGATAGCAGGTAGCTTTTTACAATAGGCATACCCCCAAGCGTATCCTGGAGGTTGACGTTCATTCGACCCATGTTCGCCTGGGCTTCCTCCGTCAACCGCTCCAACTGCTTGCCGATCCATTGGGAAACCAGCAGCGCTACGGGAAATAACAGCAGGCTGTACAGCATCAGCTCCCATTGGAGGTAGATCAAATAAGCGAAACAGCCGATGAACACCAGCGGATGATAAAACCACTGGGCGAGGTCCCGAATCATAAACTGCTGGATCAGCTGCAGGTCGTTGTTGATCCGCGACAATACGTCGCCGGAGTGCTGCTTTTCCAAGTAGGAGACCGGGAGTTTGCCGATATGACGCATGACATGGTTGCGGATATCCTGCACCGCAGAGGCGCTGCTCCGCTCCACGCCGAAGCTCATGAAAAACTTCGCCGGCACACCGATCAAGATAACCACAAAGACCGTGTACACGATTCGCAGAACGATTGGCCCCGCCCCCTTCTCGGCCTGGGTGGTCAGCTGCTCGATCAAACTTCCCATCCATATCTCAATAACGGCGGCGGCAATCGCGGACAAGATACCGACGATCATCCAGCCTTTGTGACGGCTTACATAGGACATCAGCCAGCGGAACGCTTTCCAGGCGGCGTAAGCGGTTTGGCGCTTGGAGGGCGCCGCTGTGCCTTGTTCTAGAACAGACGGCTGGCGGTCAGCTTCCATGCAGTACCCCAGCCTCCGCTTCGATCTGCCGCTTGACTTGCTCTAAGATGTCCCGGATGACGACGGCCGTTTCTTCCACGCGAGCGAGTTCCAGCAATTCCTCGTGCGCGCCCTCCAGCCGGTAATCGGCGTAAGCTTGCGTCGTTGCCCCCCGCCAGGAAGGCGATTGGTGCTCCAGGCGGAACGCTTCGCTGTCCTTCGCAATCAGTTCGTAAATCCGGGCCGGGATCGTGCCGGAATTAATAAGCTGCGCTTCGTACGCCAAGGTCGCTTTGACCTTCCGATGAACCCGCTCCCGCACGAGCAGGTTGCTCATTAATTCCTTCTCTTCTTCGTCGAAATCGGCAAGCGTTTCTTCAAGCTCTTTCTCCGACGTTTCGGAAGGCGTCAGCGTGTCCTTAATCCACGAGTCCACCATGAGCACGTCCGTTACGGAATACCCTCTTTTCTCCATCGTTTTGGCTACCTCGAACGTCAGGTTGCCTCCGAAGCAGTAGCCGAGCAGCACGTAAGGTCCTTCCGGCTGGATGCGGACGATCTCGTCCACATAACGGTTCAGCATGACCTCGTAATCGACGGCATCGTCGATAAAATCAATGCCGTAGAGCACGAATCGGCCGTCGAGCCTGCTTGCGAGCTCTCGGTAACCGATGCCGAAGCCGCTGCCCGGAGGGAAGCAGAACACGTTCAGATCTCCTGCTTTATTCAGCTTAATGAAGGAGTCTCCCCCTTTATCCAGGCCCAGATCCCCCTCTCCGAAAGCCATGGCTTCAACTGTTAAATTGTGGAATTGGCGGTTCAGCGGTATCTCGATGCCCGTTTCATCGTAAACGGCTTGAACGAGCCTCATCAGACTTAACGAATTGCCACCCAACTCAAAAAAGTTATCCTTTACGCCGACCTGCGGAACGCCAAGCGTATCCTGCCAGACGCGGGCGATCTTCATTTCGCGCAGCGTTCTCGGCGCGACATATTCCGCTCCTCCGGCCGCGGCTTCCTCCGGCGCGGGCAGCGCTTTGCGGTCGATTTTCCCGTTCGGGGTCAGCGGCATCCGCGAAAGCTGCACGAGGTGCGAAGGAATCATATACCCCGGGAGCTGCTTGGCGAGCTCCTCCTTGAGTTCATGCGCCGCCAGCCTCGTTTCCGCGACGTAATAAGCGACAAGCTGCTTATGGCCGTTCGCGTCGTCGCGGTCGAGCACCTTGGCTTCTTGCACGGCGGCGATCTTCAGCAGCTGCGTCTCGATTTCGTCCAGCTCGATCCGGTACCCACGGATTTTCACCTGATGATCGATCCGGCCCAGGTATTCGATGTTGCCGTCCGGCAGCCATGCCGCCAAGTCGCCCGAGCGGTACAGTTTCTCCCCCTCCGCAAACGGGGAATCGACGAACTTCTCCGCCGTCAGATCCGGGCGGTTCAGGTATCCTCTCGCAAGGCCTTCCCCGGCCACATACATTTCGCCCGCTACGCCGATCGGCACAGGGCGGCGGTTTTCATCAAGGACGTACACGCTCAGCGTCGGGATCGGCTTGCCGATATTGCTCTTCGCCGCCTCCATTTCGACCCACGTTATTTCCTTATACGTAACGTGAACCGTCGTCTCGGTAATGCCGTACATATTGATCAGCTTCGTCTCCGGGTACTTCGTCTTGAAGCCCTTGAGCAGCAGCGGACTCAGCGCTTCGCCCCCGAAGATGACGTTGCGAATCCGCAGATCGTACGGATGGTCCGCCAAGACCTTACGCAGCAGCTGGTAGAAGTACGTTGGCGTCTGGTTCAAAATCGTGACCTGTTCGCGGCCCAGCAGCGCCAGGAAATCGGCCGGATTTTTCGCCGTGAGTGGCGGTACGATGACCAGCTTGCCTCCGTACAGCAGCGCTCCGTACATTTCCCAGACGGAGAAATCGAAGCAGAACGAGTGGAACAGCGTCCACGTGTCGGACGACCCGAAGTCGAACAGGTTCTTGTCGTTGAACAGGAGCCGCACAACGTTCTTATGCTCGATCAGCGTTCCTTTCGGTCTGCCGGTCGTTCCCGACGTGTAGATGACATAAGCCAGGTTGCCCGGCCCGGAAATCGGCTCCAGGTTCGAAGCGTCCAGCGCATCGGCGGAGTCCGCCCCTCTGTCGCCCCAAACGAAATCGTCCAATTCGAGGCGCGTTCCTGCAAAGTCGGTCTTCTCGTGCAGATGCTTTTGAATCAGCAATAACGGCGCGCCCGAATCCTCGATCATGAAGCGGATGCGCTCCTCCGGGTAGTCGGGATCGACAGGCACGTATGCTCCGCCCGCTTTGAGAATCGCCAGAATGCCGACAACCATATCGAGCGAGCGTTCGGCCAGAATCGCTACCAGCTGGTCCGCTTCTACTCCCGTCTCCCGCAGCTTCCGCGCAAGGCGGTTGGATCGCTCGTTCAGCTCGCGGTAGGTCAGCTGCCGCTCGTTCATGACGGCGGCCACGTTGTCCGGGTAAAGCTCCGCCTGTTCTTCGAACAAGCCGTAAATCGTTTTCCCCCGCTCGAACCCGGCTTCGGTGTCATTAAATCGCTTCAGCAGCGTCTCCCTCTCGTCTGGGGACAACACATCGGCTTGTCCGAGCTCCAGATCCGGCTGAAATAAAAGCACGGACAGCAGCCGAACAAGATGGTCGGCCGCCTGTTCCACAAATGCCCGCTCGTACCGCTGCCCGTCAAAGCTTATTTCCAGCTCGATAGAGTGGTTTTGGCGGTCGAAGCGAAAAACCGTATCGGCCGCCACCCGGTTACCCAGCGGTTCCGGATGAATCGGGGCGAAGGATGCGACGGTGTTGACGACCGGGAGGCCGTCCCCCGTATAGTCCAGATGGAGCGGCTCCACCATTTTCCGAAAAGGCAGGTGCTGATGCTCCAGCGCCTCGCCGATGGAGGCTTTGATGCCCCCAAGCAGCGTTTTCAGCGTAGTCTGGCGGCTTACGGACGTCTTGATCACCAAGATGTCATGCGGCGGCGGAGTCCCGTCGGGGTCTGCGCTATAAGAAGGCATGCCGACCAGCACTTGGTCCCGCCCGGTATATTTGAACAGCAGGCTTTTTACTCCTGCCAAAACAATCATGTACAAAGCCAAATCCGAACCGTTGGCGAGGCAAATGATTCTCTCCGAGAGTTCGCTCGGCAGAGTACGGTGAAGCAAGCCCGGCTCGGCCGCAGCTTCCCCGTCGGCGGATAATTTGGAGGATTGACTGTAGGGAAGGAAGCTCAGGCTGTCATCGGCGTCAAACTTGCCGCTCCAGTACCGTTCTTCCTTTTCAAACAAAGATTTCATTTGTACCTCCCCTAAAAATGAAGTGACCGCATGCCCCGGCGCAGGTCCGAAAAAGCTTGCTTTCGGCCTGCGCGTTTACGGGCTTGGACGTTGTTCGCCGTCTTCCTTGGGATGCGCGCCGCTTTCGCTTGACGGCGGAGGCGCGCTTGTAGGATTAGAACGCGAATTCGATCGTATCGACGGCACTCTTTGCGCCTGCCGCCGGTTTATGACATTCAATCCGGCTTAGCTCGAGTTGTGGATTTTCCGCAATTTGAGACAGTACCCGCAGGTAATCCTCGGTCAAGGTGCGGATCATCGCTTCTTTGAACAGCTTGGTGGCGTAGAAGAAGCCCCCGCTCAGCGCCCCGTTGTTTTCATACATAAACAGCGTCAGATCGAACTTCGCTTCTTCCAAATGGTCAAGCTCGTAAGTCTTCAGGCTGACCCCTTCCAGCTCGGCGTCTCGTTCTTCGATATTTTGCAAGTCGAAAACGGCATCGAACAGCGGGAAGCGGCCCGGCTCCCGCTTCACATTCAAACGCTCCACGAGCTCCTCGAATGGATAATCCTGGTTCTCGAAAGCACCCAAAGCCGTTTCCTTCACTTCTTCCAGGTAAGACAAGAACGTTTTGTCGCCCGACGGACGATTGCGGATCGCCAGCGTATTGACAAACATCCCGATGACCGGTTCCAAATCGGCGTTCGTTCTTCCCGCCACCGGTGTGCCCACGACCAAGTCCTCCTGCCCGCTGTACTTGGACAGCAGCACGGTATAAGCCGCAAGCAGCACCATGAACAGCGTGCTTTCACGCTCGGCCGCCAATTCGCGCAACCGCGCAGAGAGAGAAGCTTCGACGTCGAACTCCAGATGCGCGCCTTCGTAGCTGCGAGCCGCAGACCGTTCGTAGTCCATCGGCAGGTCCGCCGTCGGCAGCTCGCCTTCGAAGGTTTGCAGCCAGTACGCTTCCTGCCGCCCGATCCGCTCTCGGTGGGCCTTCGACTGCTGCCAAACGGCATAATCCTTGTATTGAATGCGCAGTGGCGGCAGTTCTTCCCCGGCGTAGAAACTCGAGAACTCATCGATCACAATCGCCATCGATACGCCGTCGGACACCATATGGTGCATGTCGAAAAGGAGAATATGCAGGTTCGGCTCCAGCTCGATGACCCCGGCGCGCAGTAGCGGCGGCTTGCCGAGATCAAACGGACGAACGAAGCTGCGGACGATCTGCTCGATTTGAGCCGCATCCTCTTTATCCGCTTGATGATGCTCGATAGCAAACTCGACCTGCGGGTAAATCCGCTGAACCGCTTCGGCCTTCACGATTTCAAAACCGGTGCGCAGCGATTCATGCCGTGTTATCAATTTCCGCAAGGCGGCTTCCAACTGGTCTAAATCAAACTCGCCTTCCACCTGCACCAGCTCCGGCATGTTGTAAAGCTGATCCGCTCCATCCAGCGTGTGCTGAATGAACAGCCGTTTCTGCGCGGAGGACAGAGGGTAGTACTCTCTCTCCTCCGCTTGAGGAATGGCCTCATGCTCCCGCCGTTCCATCCGGGCGATCGCCTCGGCCATCGCCGCAATCGTCGAGTGACGGAATACGTCGCGCAGCGGCAGGTTGACGTTTAATTCCTTAAATACCTTGCCCGCCAGCGTCGTCGCTCGCAGGGAGTGACCGCCGATGTCGAAGAAGTTGTCGTGAACGCCAATCTCCTTCGCAAGCCCCAGCACCTCCTGCCAAATCGCGGCCAGCTTCCTTTCCAGCTCATTGCGCGGTGCGACGTACTCCGTTCCGCTTCCCGCTTCCCCTTCCGGCGCTGGCAGCGCCTTCCGGTCAATCTTTCCGTTCGGCGTCAGAGGCAGGCGCTCCAGCTCCACGAAGTACGACGGGATCATGTACCCCGGCAGCTCCTGCGCCAGCGCGCTGCGCAAATCGTTCACCGCCAGCTCCGCTCCGGTATCCGGCGTGTAATACGCGCATAGCGCCTTCTGCCCGTTTGCGTCACTTCGAACCATTACCACCGCTTCGCGCACGCCTTCCACCCGCAGCAGCTGCGACTCGATCTCGCCCGTCTCGATCCGGTAGCCCCGGATTTTCGCCTGGTTGTCGATCCGGCCGATGAAGTCCACGTTCCCGTCTTCCATCCACCGCGCCAAGTCTCCCGTGCGGTACAGTCGCTCGCCCGCGGCGAACGGGCTGTCTACGAACTTCTCTTCCGTCAGCTCCGGACGGTTCAAGTACCCGCGCGCCACTCCGACTCCGCCGATGACCAGCTCGCCCAGCACCCCGACCGGCACCGGGTTCAGATGCGCATCCACGATGTAGAATTTCGCATTCAGCCACGCTTTGCCGATCGGCACATTGCCTGTCTGCGGCAGCTTCGCCAGCTCCTCGTCGTAGAAGCTTGAGTCGATCGCCGCTTCCGTCACGCCGTATGCGTTGATGATCCGGAACAACGAACCGAAGCGTTCCTGCAAGGTCCGGTAATCCGCCACGCTGCAGCTGTCCGAGCTCGTGATCAACAGCTCCATCCAGCTCATATCCAGCCGCTCCTCGTGCACGTACTCCAGGAACGGCACGATCAGCGCCGGCGTCGATTCGAAGATGGTGACCCGCTCCCGCTCAATCCAGTCGTGCAGACGAGACGGATCGATCCGGTCGTCCTTCGGCACAATCACCATCGTGCCTCCGTTGTACAGCGTCCGCGCGATATCTCCCACGAACACGTCGAACGAGAAGCTTGCGAGCTGCAGCAGCCGCACCGGGAACTGATCCAACCGGTACTCCCGCCGGTAGCCCGCCGCCGTGTTCACCAGGCTGCGGTGCTCGATCATCACGCCCTTCGGCTTGCCCGTCGTTCCCGACGTATAGATCACGTACGCCAGGTCCTCCGGACGGCATTCGTGCAAGTGATCATCCGCTTCCAGCGGCGCATTCGTCCGCTCCTCGCTGTACGACGCTTCGTCGTCGAGGTACAACACCGCCGCCAGCTCCTCTTCGCCGAGCCAGGCTTCGCCACGCTCTCGCAGCGGCG
Source organism: Paenibacillus sp. FSL H8-0168 (assembly GCF_038592955.1). Taxonomy (NCBI): domain Bacteria; kingdom Bacillati; phylum Bacillota; class Bacilli; order Caryophanales; family Paenibacillaceae; genus Paenibacillus; species Paenibacillus sp. FSL H8-0168. The sequence goes on from NZ_CP151948.1 coordinate 4,992,474, forward strand.
TTTGCGTCAGCAGCACCTTCGCTCCGCTGTCTTCGAGCATGAACCGCACGCGCTCCGCCGGGTAATCCGGGTCGAGCGGCACATACGCCCCGCCCGCTTTCCAGACGGCCAGCACGGCCACCAGCAAGTCCACCGAACGCTCGGCGAGAATGCCGACGATCGTCTCCCGGCCGATGCCGCTTGCACGCAGCGTGGCCGCCAAGCGGTTCGCCCGCTCGTTCAGCTCCGCATACGTCAGCCGGTCGTTCTCGTACACGACGGCCTCCGCTTCCGGCGTGCGCTCCGCCTGTTCCTCGAACAGCCGGTGGAACGCGGCCGCAGGAGCCGCTTCCGGCTGCGCCGGGTGGAACGCGCCGAGAATTTGTTCTTTTTCCTCTGCCGTCAGCAAGTTCAGCTCGGCGATCTTCGCATCCGGACGCCTTACGATCGTTACGAGCAGCTGCTCGTAATGTTTTGCCAGCCGTTCGATCGTCTCCCTTTTGTAGAGAGCCGTCGCATATTCGAAGCTGTAATCCAAGCCGCCGTTCTCCTCGCCCACATCCAAGCTGATATCAAACTTCGCGGTATCCAGTGCGCTCGGATAAGGAATCAGGCGAAGCCCTTCCAGCTCAAATTCCTCGTTCTCCGTATTCTGCATCGTAAACAGCGTGTCGAAGAGCGGATTGCGGCTTAAATCACGGGTGACTTGCACCTTGTCCACCAATTCTTCGAACGGATAGTTTTGATGCTCGAAGGCGTGGAGGGTCGTTTCTTTGACTTCGTTCAGGTATGACAGGAATGTCTTCTCCGAAGCCGGATAACTGCGGATAGCCAGCGTGTTTAAGAAAATCCCGATCAACGGCTGCACATCTCCATGATTCCTTCCGGCAATCGGCGTACCGACGATCACGTCTTCCTGACCTGAATATTTATGCAGAAGGACGTTATACGCCGCAAGCAGCACCATAAACAGCGTCGTGCCCGTTTCCGAGGCCAGCTGCTTCAGGCCGTCGGTTTTCGAAGCGTCAAAGAAAAACTCCAGCGTTTGGCCTTCGTAGCTCTGCACGGCCGGACGCGGATAGTCGGTCGGCATTTCCAGCACCGGAAGCTCGCCTTGGAACATGTCCAGCCAGTACGCCTCCTGACGCTGAAGCCGTTCCTTCTGCTCCTGCGAATGCTGCCAAACGGTGTAGTCTTTGTACTGAATGCGCAGAGGCTCCAATTGCTCGCCGCCGTACAAGCGGACGAATTCTTCAACAAAGATTTCCATCGAGACGCCGTCGGAAATAATATGATGCATGTCGTACATTAGAATATGGCGTTCCGGAGCCAGCTCAACAAGGCCTACCCTCAGCAGCGGAGGCTTCGCCAAGTCAAACGGACGGACGAAACGGCGAACCGTCTCTTCGGCCTCTTGCTCATCCGCTCGATAGAACTCCACGGCAAAATTCACGTCCTGGTAAATCCGCTGCGATGCTTCGCCATCCACCATTTCGAACCCGGTGCGCAGCATTTCATGCCGCGCCACGAGCTTACGGAACGCTTCTTCGAACCTTGCCCGGTCTAAAGCACCCTCCAGCAGCATCGCTTCCGGCATGTTGTAGCTAAGCTCCGCGCCTTCCAGTTGATTCAGGATAAAGAGACGTTTTTGAGCAAAAGATTGCGGGTACACCTCTCGGTCATCCGCCATCGGAATGGCAACGAATGTTTGCTCATCCAGCCGGGAAATGGCGGCCGCCATGCTCTCGATCGTGGAATGGCGGAACACGTCGCGCAGCGGCAGATCCACGTTCAACTCTTTATGAATCTTGCTGACCAGCGTCGTCGCCCGCAGAGAGTGGCCGCCGATGTCGAAGAAGTTGTCGTGAACGCCAATCTCCTTCGCAAGCCCCAGCACCTCCTGCCAAATCGCCGCCAACTTCGTTTCCAGCTCATTGCGCGGTGCGACGTACTCCGTTCCGCTTCCCGCTTCCCCTTCCGGCGCCGGCAGCGCCTTCCGGTCAATCTTTCCGTTCGGCGTCAGAGGCAGGCGCTCCATCTCCACGAAGTACGACGGGATCATGTAGCCCGGCAGCTCCTGCGCCAGCGCGCTGCGCAAATCGTTCACCGCCAGCTCCGCTCCGGTATCCGGCGTGTAATACGCGCATAGCGCCTTCTGCCCGTTCGCGTCACTTCGAACCAGCACCACCGCTTCGCGCACGCCTTCCACCCGCAGCAGCTGCGACTCGATCTCGCCCGTCTCGATCCGGTACCCCCGGATTTTCGCCTGGTTGTCGATCCGGCCGATGAAGTCCACGTTGCCGTCTTCCATCCACCGCGCCAAGTCTCCCGTGCGGTACAGCCGCTCGCCCGCGGCGAACGGGCTGTCTACGAACTTCTCTTCCGTCAGCTCTGGACGGTTCAAGTACCCGCGCGCTACCCCGACTCCGCCGATAACCAGCTCGCCCAGCACCCCGACCGGCACCGGGTTCAGATGCGCGTCCACGATGTAGAATTTCGCATTCAGCCACGCTTTGCCGATCGGCACATGGCCTGTCTGCGGCAGCTTCGCCAGCTCCTCGTCGTAGAAGCTTGAGTCGATCGCCGCTTCCGTTACGCCGTAGCTGTTAATAATACGGAACTGCGAGCCGAAGCGCTCCTGCAAGGTTCGGTAATCCGCCACGCTGCAGCTGTCCGAGCTCGTGATCAACAGCTCCATCCAGCTCATATCCAGCCGCTGCTCGTGCACGTACTCCAGGAACGGCACGATCAGCGCTGGCGTCGATTCGAAGATGGTGACCCGCTCCCGCTCAATCCAGTAGTGCAGACGAGACGGATCGATCCGGTCGTCCTTCGGCACAATCACCATCGTGCCTCCGTTGTACAGCGTCCGCGCGATATCTCCCACGAACACGTCGAACGAGAAGCTTGCGAGCTGCAGCAGCCGCACCGGGAACTGATCCAACCCGTATTCCCGCCGGTAGCCCGCCGCCGTGTTCACCAGGCTGCGGTGCTCGATCATCACGCCCTTCGGCTTGCCCGTCGTTCCCGACGTATAGATCACGTACGCCAGATCCTCCGGACGGGCTTCATGGAAGCTGTCGGTGCCAACATGCTGATGGCTCTCATCGCCGTCGTCCACAGCATCCGTCAGCTTGCCGGAGACAACCGACGCATTCGCCCGCTCCTCGCTGTACGACGCTTCGTCGTCCAGGTACAGCACCGCCGCCAGCGCCATCTCCTCTTCGTCGAGCCAGGCTTCAGCACGCTCTCGCAGCGCCGTTTGCGTCAGCAGTACCTTCGCTTCGCTGTCTTCAAGCATGAACCGCACGCGCTCCGCCGGATAATCCGGGTCGAGCGGCACATACGCCCCGCCCGCTTTCCAGACGGCCAGCACGGCCACCAGCAAGTCCACCGAACGCTCGGCGAGAATGCCGACGATCGTCTCCCGGCCGATGCCGCTTGCACGCAGCGTGGCCGCCAAGCGGTTCGCCCGCTCGTTCAGCTCCGCATACGTCAGCCGGTCGTTCTCGTACACGACGGCCTCCGCTTCCGGCGTGCGCTCCGCCTGTTCCTCGAACAGCCGGTGGAACGCGGCCGCAGGAGCCGCTTCCAGCTGCGCCGGGTGGAACGCGCCGAGAATTTGTTCTTTTTCCTCTGCCGTCAGCAAGTTCAGCTCGGCGATCTTCGCATCCGGACGGCTTACGATCGTTACGAGCAAATGTCCGAAATGAGTCGACAGCCGCCGGATCGTGCTTTCTTTATAAAGAGCCGTTGCGAATTCAAAACTGCACTCCAGGCCGCCATTTTCTTCCGTAACATCCACACTCAGGTCGAACTTGGCCGTGCCGTATTCGCTAGGGTACGGGGACAATTTCAGCCCTTCCAACTCAAACTCTTTATCCTCCAAGTTTTGCAGGGAGAACATCGTGTCAAACAGTGGGTTGCGGCTCAAATCCCGGCTGACCTGCACTTTATCGACGAGCTCTTCGAACGGATAATTCTGATGCTCGTAAGCGCCTAAGGTCGTTTCTTTCACTTCTTCCAGATACGACAGAAAGGTCTTCTCCGAAGCCGGATAATTGCGGAGCGCCAGCGTATTGACAAACATTCCGATCAAAGGCTGCGTGTCTCCGTGCGTTCTGCCCGCAATCGACGTTCCGACGATCAAATCGTCCTGACCTGTGTATTTATGCAAAAGCACGGTATATGCCGCAAGCAGCACCATATACAGCGTCGTTCCTCTTTGAGCGGCCAGCTGCTTCAAGCCTTCGTTCGTTGCCTCGTCCACGAAGGACGTCAGCGTTTGTCCCTCAAAGCTCTGCACGGCAGGACGCGGATAGTCCGTCGGCATTTCCAGAACCGGCAGCTCGCCCCGGTAACGGTCCAGCCAGTAAGCTTCCTCGCGTTTCAACTGCACTTTTTGCTCGTCCGACTGCTGCCATACCGCATAGTCCTTGTATTGAATGCGCAAAGGCTCTAATGACTCGCCGCCGTACATACGAACGAGTTCCTCGACTAACACGTCCATCGAAACCCCGTCGGAGACGATATGGTGCATGTCGAACATCAGCAAATAACGTTCGGCTGCCAGCTCTACGAGCTCCGCCCGCAGCAGCGGAGGCTTCGCCAAGTCGAAAGGCCGGATGAAGGCCTGCACGACTTCGGGCGCTTCTTCCTCGCTCACATGACGGTACTCGACGGCAAAGTCGACGCTCTCGTAAATGCGCTGTACAGCTTCGCCTTGTACGATCTCAAAGCCGGTTCGCAGCGTTTCGTGCCGTGCGATCAGTCCGCGGAAAGCCTTCTCCAGCAGGCTCCGGTCAATCGATCCTTCCAGCAGCAGCACGCCCGGCATGTTGTAGCTCTGATCGGCCCCTTCCAGCTGATTCAGGATAAACAGCCGCTTCTGAGCTGAGGAAAGCGGATAATATGCTCTTGCGCCCGCCAGCGGAATCGACGAGAACGACTGCTCTCCGATCCGGGAGATGGCGAGAGCCATCTCTTCGATCGTCGAGTAGCGGAATACGTCGCGCAGAGGCAGCTCGACATTCAGCTCCTGATGCACCTTGCTCACCAGTGTCGTCGCCCGCAGGGAATGGCCGCCCAGGTCGAAGAAGTTGTCATGAACCCCGATGTGCTCCAGTCCGAGCACGCTTTTCCAAATTCCCGCCAAGCTGGCTTCCAGCGGAGTCCGAGGCGGAGTACGTTCTTCGCCCGGCTGCAAGCTCTCCTCCGGCGCCGGGAGTGATCGGCGGTCGACCTTGCCGTTCGTCGTCAGCGGGAGCCGCTCCAACTGGATCAGGTACGCCGGAATCATATAGGCCGGCAGTTCCTGGGAAAGCACGCTCTTCAGCTCGGCCGCCGGAAGCTCGCGGTCCGCTTCATAATAGGCGCAAAGCTGCTTCTCGCCGGAGGCGTCTTCCCTCGCGAATACCGTCGCTTTCCGAATTCCCTCCACTTTCTGAAGCTGAGCTTCGATCTCGCCCAGCTCAATGCGGAAGCCGCGGATTTTTACTTGGTCGTCCGTCCGTCCCACGTATTCGATCGTGCCGTCCGGCAGCCATTTCGCCAAATCCCCCGTCCGGTACATGCGCTCTCCCAGCACAAACGGATTGTCCACAAATTTCTCCGCCGTCAGCTCCGGCCGGTTATTGTAGCCCCGTACCAAGCCTTCTCCGCCGACGCAAAGCTCCCCGGCCACGCCGATCGGCAGAAGCTTATTCCGGCTGTCGACGATATACACCTTCGTATTACTGATCGGCCGTCCGATGGGTACGGTAACCGCCGACTCATCGACGAAGTCGACCGGAAGGTACGTGGTATAAACCGTGCTTTCCGACGGGCCGTACAGGTGGTTGAGCCTGCCCGGTCCGATATGGGCGAGCGCTTTACGCACATGTCCGACCGACACTCGCTCTCCTCCGAACAAAATCGCCCGGACATCCCGCAGGCAATCGACGTTCACATCTACAAGGACGTTGAAGAAAGCCGTCGTAATCAGCATGACCGAGATGCGCTCACGCTGGATGAGATCCGCCAGCCGGACGATTTCCAGCAAAGTCTCGCGGGGAACCAGCACCAGCCGCGCCCCGTTGGTCAAAGCGCCGAAAATATCGAAAATCGCTCCGTCGAACGAATAGCTCGAAAGCTGGAGGACATGATCCCGTTCGGTGATGTCGATATAATTCGTATTTCGCACGATCCGCACGATGTTGCGGTGCGAAACAAGGTTGCCTTTCGGCTTGCCCGTCGTGCCTGACGTATAGATGACGCAGGCCAGATCCGTCGCTTCGGTGCCCGGATTTAGATTTGTGCCGTCCTCGTGATAGAAGGACTCGTCATCCAGTAAGATCACGGAGTCCGAACCCGCCAGGCGCTCGCGCAAGCGGCTTTGCGTCAGCATGACCTGCGCTCCCGAATCCTCAATCAAGAAACGGATACGCTCCTCGGGATATTCCGGGTCAATCGGTACGTAAGCCGCTCCGGCTTTGTGTGCCGCCAGCATGCCCACCACCATTTCGATGGAACGCTCAGCCATAATGGCGACCAGACGGCCTTTGGATATCCCGTGGCTACGCAAGGTACGGGCAAGGCGGTTGACGCGATCGTTCAGCTCGCGGTAGGTCAGCTCTTGCTCATTCAAGGAGATAGCGGCTGCATCCGGGATGCGCTCCGCCTGCTCTTCGAACAATTGAATGAGCGTCTTCCCGCGCGGAAATTCCGTGGTGGTGTCGTTAAAACGTCCGAGAAGGTCGGCCTTTTCCGCCTCCGTCACAAGTTCCAGCTCGCCCACGGTAATTTCCGGGTTATCCGTCACCTGCTCCAGCAGATGGACGAGATGCCCCTTGAGCCGTTCGATGCTGTCTTTATCGAACACTTCGGCGTTAAAGTCGAATCGAATTTCGATCTCGACTCCCGGCACCACAGTCACGTTGAAGTTATAGTTCGTCTGCTCCTCCATCTGAACGTCAGCGATCGTCAGGTCGCCGTGCTGCTGGTCGCCCGCCTGCTCCATCTGCTCGTCCACCGGATAGTTCTCGAAAGCGATGATATGGTTGATCAGGTTCTGCTTTTGCACGCTGCGGGCTTGAATTTCATACAGCGGATAGTAATCATAACGCCCGGACTCCAGCGCCCGCTCTTGGAGCTTCGCCATCAGGTCGGCGAACACGGTGTCCGCTTCGCTCGTGACGCGGACCGGCACCGTATTGATGAACAGCCCGATCATGGACTCGATGCCCGGGATTTCCGCCGGTCTTCCGGCCACGACGCTGCCGAATACGGCATCGTTTGTTCCGTTATATTTTTGCAGCATCACGCCCCAAGCGGCTTGCAGCAGCGTATTGACCGTAACCAGGCGCTGTTTCGCCACCCGGTCCATCCGCTCGCTCAAGTCCTTGCCCAGCTCGGCGGTGACGTGATCAGCCGTAAATCTGCCGTTTGGCGCCGGTTCCTTTTGTCCCGGGAGTACGGTTTGCCCTTCATAACCTGCCAGGAATGCCGTCCAATAGCCGGATGCCGCCTGATCGTCCTGTTTCTCCAACCATTCGATATAAGCGCCATAATCCGATCCCTTATCTCCCGCTGGCTGCTTGTCGGATGCCAAGGCCGAGTACGTCTCAAACAGCTCCTGCGTCAGCTGCGGCAGGCACCAGCCGTCCATCAAAATATGCTGGAAACTCCACAGCACATGATAGCTTTGCTCTTCGGTGCGCAGGATCGTAACCCGAACGAGCGCGTCATGTTCCATGTCGAAGCCGCGAAGCTTGTCATCCTCGGCCTTTTTATCCAAATACGCTTGTTTCTCGTCCGCCTGCAAATGAAGCAACTCTTCATATTCAAAGCCGACCGGCTTGTCGCGGTATATGATTTGCAGCGGCTCGCCCGCCGGTCCTTTCACAAAATTCGCCCGCAGCACCAGATGACGTTTCGCAAGCTCCATCCAGCTCCTCTCGAAAAGCTGGACGTCGAGCGCTCCCCGCATCGTAAACCGCGTCTGCTCGAAGTAAGCGGCCGTTTGCCGGTCAAGCGCGCTGTGGAACCACATGCCCTTCTGCATCGGCGTAAGCGAGTAAATATTTTCGATTTCCCCGAGATGGCCCGAGCGCTGGGCGATTTGCTCCAATTCCGCGATGGTCAAGCCTTTAAATTGCACGTCGCTCGGCGTCAATTCGGTGTTTTCTTTGCCTGCGCAGTAGGTAATGAGCTCTCGGAGACTTTGCTCAAGCCGCTGAGCGAAGGCTTCCATCGTTTCCTTGCGATACTGCTTCCGGCTGTAGCTGAGATCGAGCGATAAAGCGCCGTCCAGCACCATGCCGTTGATATCCAGCACAAAGCTGCGGGCCTGCCGGTCGCTGGCCGGGCTGCCGCTGGAATAAGAAGATATGCCGATCTCGTCCTGATTGACATCATCGTCGAACTGGCCGAGGTAGTTAAAATTAATTTCCGGCTCTGCGCCCCAAACAAAGCCATCCTCCGATTTGGAGAGATAGCGGCATACGCCGTACCCAAGCCCCTTGTTCGGAATGCGGCGCAAGCTTTCCTTGACCTGTTTAATCTGATAGGCCAAATCCCGGTCGGTTTCCGGCTCCAGGACGACCGGAAACTTGGTCGTAAACCAGCCGACTGTGCGCGTGATGTCGATATCCGTTCCGATCGATTCGCGTCCGTGTCCTTCAAGATTGATCCGCACCCGTTCGTGTCCCGTCCACTTGCGAACGGCTATGCCGAGCGCCGTTACCAAAATATCGTTCATTTCGGTGTTGTAGGCCCGGTGAACCCGCTTCAGCAGCAGCTCCGTTTCTTCGGGAGTCAAACGGACGAACAGCGATTCGCTGTCCTGCTGCGTCGTAACGTCCGCCTCCAGATCCTTCGGCACGGCCGGAACCGCAATTTGTTCCACGGCCTGCCAATAGGCCCGTTCCTTCGCCATATCCGGGCTTTGCGCGTAAGCGGCCAACTGCTCGGACCAAGTGCGGTACGCATCCGTTTTCGCCGGGAAACGAATTTCCTCGCTTTTGCCGGCCTGCTCGTAACCCAGAGCGAAATCCTCCATCAAAATGCGCCAAGACACGCCGTCCACCACGGCATGATGAACCGCGAGCAGCAAATGATCGCCGTCCGCGCACCGGAACAGTCCCACCTTCACGAGAGGCCCGTTCTCCAGATCGATGCCCGCTTGAATGTCCGTTGCCTTCGCTTCCACAGCCTGCGCGGTATTCTCCGCATCCTTGAAGTCGAACACGTCCAGCGTGAACAGCCCGCCTTCCTGAATCGCGCGGTTCCGCGCGCTAAACCCTTGTTCCGTCTTGCGGAACACCATCCGCAAGGCGTCATGATGCTCGGCCAGCTTTTGCAGCACCTGACGTACCGTCTCTTCGTCGAAGCGTTCCTTCCGGTACAGCATCACCGACTGACTGAAATGATGCGGGTCCGCAAAGGAGCTCTCGAAAAACCAATGCTGAATCGGCGTCAGCGCCGTTTCACCCGTTATTTCGCCTTGATCGATAGTACGTCCGATCGGTTTCACATGCAGGCTGAGCTGTGAGATAGTCGGATATTTGAACAAATCCCGGATTTCCAGCTTGTACCCGGCTTGATGAAGCCGCGAAGATACTTGAATGGACTTGATCGAGTCTCCGCCCAGCTCGAAGAAATGATCCGTTACCCCTACGCGATCGGCGTTCAATACCGCCTGCCACACATCGGCAAGCGTCCGCTCAGCTTCATTGCGGGGAGCTACGTACGCGCCGCCGGTCAGCGCGTTTCCTTCCGGAGCGGGCAAAGCTTTGCGGTCGATTTTGTCGTTCGGCGTGAGCGGCATCCGCGGAAGCTGAACAAAATGCGCTGGAATCATGTAATTCGGCAATTTTTGCGCCAGCGCGCTTCTCAGCTCGCCGAGCGTAAGCGGGCGGCCCGCGACCAGGTAAGCGCACAGTTCTTGCCCGCTTTTGCCTTCCCGCGCGATTACGATCGTCTCCTGCACGGAGTCGATCTTCAGAAGCTGCTCTTCAATCTCGCCGATCTCGATCCGGAATCCACGGATTTTCACCTGATGGTCAATCCGGCCCAAGTACTCAATATTTCCGTCCGGCAGCCAGCGGGCCAAGTCGCCCGTCCGGTACAGTCTCTCTCCGGGCTCAAACGGGTGTTCGATGAATTTCTCCGCCGTCAGATCCGGCCGGTTCCAATATCCCCGGGCGAGGCCGACGCCCGCGATGCATAATTCTCCCTCCACTCCGATAGGCGCCAGCTGATTCTGTGCGCCCAGTATATACAAGCGATGGTTCCAGATCGGACGTCCGATCGGTATCGCTCTGCGTTCGGTGTCATGCGTAGACGCCGCCCACACGGATGTGGCGATCGAGGCTTCCGTCGGACCGTACGCATTATAGTACTGTACCTTGTCTTTCCACTGCTGCACGAATTCGGCTGAAACGGCGGAGCCCGCCGTGATGAGCCTGCTCAGACTCGGCAGGCGGTCTGAATTCAAATAAGCCGCATAAGTTGGCGGCAAAGTGGCGATCGTAATTGCATGCTCGTTCATGAAACGTTCGAACAGCTGATCATCCAAAACCGTCTCAGTTGACGGTATATATAAGGTCGCCCCGAAATACAGAGCGTTGAACATCTCCCAGCACGACGCATCGAACGATAGGCTGGCGAATTGCAGCACTCGATCCTGTTCGGTCGTGTGAAGCGTATGGGCAAACGTCAGTTTCAGGCTGACCAGCCCGCGATGCTCCAGCATGACCCCTTTGGGTTTGCCCGTCGTACCTGATGTATAGATGACATAAGCTAGATCGTTCGGACCGCTGGCCGGCTCCAGGTTCGAGCCATCGTCGCTGTAGGCCTGCTCATCATCCAGCGCTACCACGGTCCCTTCGAACGGCACCTGCTGCTGCAACTCCCTTTGAGTCAGCAGCAGCTGCGCGTTCGAGTTCTCCAGAATGTAGCGGATGCGTTCTTCCGGGTATTCCGGGTCGATCGGCACGTAGGCACCGCCAGCTTTCAGAACCGCCAGAATGCCAACGACCGTCTCCAGCGATCTCCTGGCCATCAAGCCTACCAGCTGATTGGGCAGCACGCCGACCGATCGCAGCGTCCGCGCCAGCCGGTTCGCCCGTTCGTTCAGCTCCGCGTACGAAAGCCGCCGCCCCTCAAAGACAACCGCCGTCGCTTCGGGCACCCGTTTCGCCTGCTCCTCCACGAGCTGATGAATCGTCCGATCACGGGGATAGTCCTTCTCGGTATCGTTAAAGCTTTGCAGCAATTGAAATTTCTCGTCCTCCGACAGCATGTCCGCCCGCACGATGTCCAGCTCCAACTCGTGAAGCCCCACGGCCAGCAGGCGATTCAGATGGCCGACGACCCGAGTCATGAACTCGGAGTCATATAAGTGCTCGTTATATGACAGCGCTAACTGTATCGTCCCGTCGGTTAAGCTGAATTCAAAGGAACAATCCGTGACCACATTTTGCCCGATTTCGTCCAGATGCAGCTCCTTAAGGGATACTAGCGTATGGACGACGGGTATCCCGCCTGCATATTGCAGGTCCAGCTTCTCCGTCATTTTCAAGAACGGAATATGTTGATGCTGAATCGCTCTCGGCAAGGAAGTCCTCAGCTCGCTCAGAAGCGTTTTAAAAGTCGCACCCGCCGAAAGCGAGTTTTTCAAAATGACCGTATGATTAACGGATCGACGCGTCTCCGTCGGTTTCCGTACAACCGGAATGCCGACCAGAATGTCAGAAGCGCCTGTATATTTATGCAAGAGCGACTGAACACCGGCGAGCAAAATCATAAAAGTGGCCAGCGGAGCGCCCTTGCTCATTTGAAGGACGCGCTGCGCCACTTCCTCCGAAAGCGTCCCGCCGACGGTTGTCATAATGGGCGCCAGGGAGCTTGGAGCTTTGCTGTAAGGCAGCCGCGTCAAGGTATAATCGTCGCTACCGAATTTTTCGTTCCAAAACAACGTTTCTTTTTCAAAAGCCATCTGGATCGTTCCCCTCTCTTCATCGGTAAAAGCAATCCGGCGGAGCATATGCCGCAGCAACGCTCCCCGCCTTTTCAAACATGTGACAACAATGTCAATGGCTTTCGCCAGGTCACCGCTTCGCTTGCCCGGTTGATCGCATGCGGCAATCCTCTGCCTAGCAGCTGTCCCGCTCGGCTCCCATGCGTGAAAAACAACAAAGAGCATCGTTCTACGCAAGAGATGCGGCTGCTTCCGGCTCCTCTGCTTCAATATGCTTGCTGCGGACGAGCCGCCCGAAGACGGGCTTTGGTTTAACATTGGGTTCGGAATTGGATTTGGGGGTGCACAAGGGATGTTCCTCCCATCGATGTAAGGCTTGCTGTAGGATTCCGGCCGGCCAGCAGGAAGTCGGCCGTACCTCCGGATTCGGCACCGGAGCTGCCTTTGTCGAAGCCTATGTTTAAGGGATATTGATACACTCTATGTACGACTTGTATATTCCCCCGCCTGGTGTGGATAAGTAAAGATCCGGCTGTGGGGTAGTGAGCTTTTCCTGACGATTAGATGTGACGATGGTGCTGCATGAGGCTCAAAGAATGCTCCGTATGGCATGAACGGGACAGCCCTTGGATTGGCGGTGAATTCCATGCTGTCTGACGGTACCGCAGGCAGTATGGAGGGAAAATCTTCCAATGGGGTGAAAACGTTATCTTAACATCAGGGCCGCACGGCCCCCGGAAGGCACTTCCGTGCCTCTTGCCGGGGCGGCCACCGGCTTGGCCGAGCTTAGGTCGTTACCAGCAAATCCTGGGTCTCCTGAGAGATCACCTGCTGCATACTGGACTTGATAATGTCGCAGCCGGCGGCCAGATGCTCCATCGAGACGGTCAGCGGAGGCATGATCTTTAGTACGCGTTCTCCTCTGCCGGCTCTTTCAATGATGAGCCCGTTCTCGAAGCTGATCTCCGTCATCCGCCTTCGCCCCGGCTTCATCCGTGAAGCTCGAGACGTCAATGCCCCAGATCAGGCCAAGTCCGCAGAGGGCGATGGACGGATGCAGAGGCTTGATTTCTTTGTCAAGGAACGAGCGCACAAACTCTTCCTTCTGCTTCACCTGGGCTTCCAGGGCAGCTCTGTCCCGGAACTCGAGAGCGGCCTTGGCGGCCGGCTTGTCGATTCCGGAGTGCGAATCAGTCAGGATATTCTCGATATAGCCGAGCGTAACCATTTCTGCGAAAGCCCCGCTCGGGTGCGACATGAACGTAACTCCGCCCGGAGGAAGCCCCGCCCCTTCCCTCATGGACTTGGAGCTTGTCGCCGACAGACTGCCGATCGACATGCCGTGGAAGCCGCCCATGAATGCGAATATCCCGGTTCTCTTCTTCGCCTTGCGTGCGAGCTTAAGGGCCGCTTCCACCGCGTTCGTCCCCGTCGGACCGCAGACTCGAAGCTTGTAATTCAGCTTCTTCGGCTCCAGGATCCGCTCCGAGAAGCTCTTGAAGAATTCGCGCTTGGCCATTGTATACATATCCAGACCGTGCAAAATCCGGTCGGAGGTCAAGTAATCGAGAACCCGGTCCTTGATATAATCGTTGTTATGACCGTAATTCAGTGCCCCGGCACCTGCAAAAAAATCAATATATGCTCTTCCGTCCTCAGAATATAACAGGTCCCCACCTTCTGACGTCATGGATCAACATATTCTCGGATGTCATTTTCCACAATTGTCGGTCTCCGCATGCCGGCTTGCTGGGTAGCCAGTGGACTGGTCTCTCGCACACAGCTTGGGTAGGTATAAAAACCATCCAATTCTATTTTCTATCATAATTGGAAAGTTGACCTAGGTAGAATTATATCAAAATTTCCAATAATGTATAGTAAAAATTCAGTTAAATTTGGTCAACACGGTGTTAATATTTTGCCTAAAAAGAGCGAATGGAGAAGAAACGCTGGGAATGGTTTGCCATCAATCGAGGAATTCGACGCGTGTCGACATTCAGGCGGGGTGCCGGCCGATTTGGGAGATCTTCCCTGTAGACATTCTCTGCCGGTGCTCCGAATCCTTGCGCTTTGCGATAACTTAACATGATTACCTGACGAATTTCTGGAAGCCTGGCTGGAAACGTGACTGGATGTCAGCTGGATATTCTGCTGGAAAATCCGTTGGATACTCGCGTTTTGGTCGGGTGTAACGTTAATTCCAGACATTCCATTATCGTTCGAATGATCTCGTATGCCCGATCCGCATCCTTCTTGAGGATATATTGGCGCTTTACGGGTTGCGGAATGTGCAATAAATTTTATACTTTCTTCTTGTTTTACTGTAAGTAACATATCTGTAGTCATAATGATGGGAAGCTTATTCTTGGGGTCAGTTGGATGTTTAATGCCTAACTTTTGTGCAATATAGAGGCTTTATCTAGGGGTAATAAAGGAAATTGTTCGCGAATATCAATCTCTTGCTCTGACCACTCCATTTGGTAATGATGTGCCAATTCAAAGTGTTCAGACAGATAATGGTGAAGTCGACCACTTTTCCAACAAAGAATTTGAGTAACTATCCCTATTGAAGGTACATCTTGTACAGTCAACCAAGGTTTATATTCCGAAAAGTGGCCTTGACCTCTTCCTTCTTTGATTTTCCGTTGAATAGATGCTATAGAGTTACTTGATCGAATTTTGCTCATTATTCACCTTCTTTTTAGAACTACTAAATCAGAGTAAAGTTCAGTTACCTTTTTCTACTCCTAAAATATATTTTAGTTTTACTTCAAAATACAAATGTAGAATATAACAACTCACAGCTTTATACAATAGCAAAGTAATATTTTTTAGCTATATTTTACTTGGTATCCTATTCATAGGCTACTCGTAGGGTACAGTAGGGTATGAATAAGCTATAATATGGACTATAAGTAGGTATAATTAGTAAGCAGATGGGTCGGGTTAAAACCTATTTGATATTCTCAATAGAGGTGAACTCATGAATACTTTGGGACAGCGATGTAGAAATTTAAGACTACTCCATAAATGGACATAAGAGGAACTTGCTAATAAAATCGGGGTAACCAAACAGGTTGTTTCTAATTGGGAGCGAAATGTAGCACGACCTGAAA
Organism: Paenibacillus sp. FSL H8-0168; assembly: GCF_038592955.1. Taxonomy (NCBI): domain Bacteria; kingdom Bacillati; phylum Bacillota; class Bacilli; order Caryophanales; family Paenibacillaceae; genus Paenibacillus; species Paenibacillus sp. FSL H8-0168. The sequence goes on from NZ_CP151948.1 coordinate 5,007,528, forward strand.
TTAATCATTTAATATCTTTAGCAGAGATTTTTGATGCTACAACCGATTATTTACTTTGTATTGCTAATCAAATGACGTTCCCCTACTGTGTGGACTCAATTGATTGATACAATTCATTCCGACCTTAATAACGAGAAAATCAAAAAATCCTTTTTATCATTTCTAAATTCTGGTTTTCGAATTGAATTAAATGGGCAGGTATTAGAACAAGAAGATTTGAATCTAATCGGTAAAAATATTACCTTTTTAATGGAGCATTTTGTCTCTCCTTTAAAGAAAACATATAGTAAATAGAAAATTTTAGTACCCATTAGTTCGCTTAAAGAAGTAGCGCCTCACACCTTCTTTTACAATTTAATTAACTTTGTGTTAGCTGAAGTTTTACTTTTAGGGATAGTCTTTCAATATTTCTTTTGCAAGTTTCATTAGTTGCACACTCTGTAAATAGGTCTCTATGTTAAGACCTTATAATGATTCTTTTACCACCAATCTACATTCTTCATAATCTTCAAATTCATTTCTTATGTAAATTGATTTTAGATCAGTTGGGGTATATCTAATGCTGAGGTTCCAATCGCCTTCTTTCAAAGCTCTTTCAAACCATTTCTCACGTATGGCTCTTGAGCAAGTATAAAAAACTTGCTGAAACAGATACCGTGGGGTGTTCTCGAAACAAAGAAATAAGTTCTAATTCCTGAGCTTCAATGGCTAAATTAAAAATAGTGTTCTTTGATACAGGCGTATCTCCAAAGATTAACCACTCTATATGGGAATTGAAGTTTTCTTTAATTGCTATAATTATATCAAGAGAGGGTCTGTATTTATCTTGCTCCAGCTCACTCAACGTTCCTTGAGAAATTCCAATTATATTTGCAAACTTTATTTGATTTAAGTTGTTTGTTTTCTAATAGTTCGAATTCGTTGGCCTATTGTAGACATAATTACCCTCCTAAGCTAAAAAGATCCCGATATATTATCGGGATCTTTCTTGATGTTTGTAAAATGACTAGTTCCAGACTTTTTTTACTGGTTCCACACTTTTTTTATCACCAGACAAAAGTGTCCAAAGAAAATAAAGTATTAGACTGGAGTTGTTGATTTTACACGGTTTTTGAGTCTGAAAATCGTCAGCTTTTGAAAAATAAGTGTTAGACTGAATACAACCGTTGCTGAACATTCAGCAAAAGCTGAGAAAATAAAGTATTAGACTTTCGTTTTCTCGCCAGTACTCACGGTTGCTTAATTTCGGATATTACAATTGAAGATGCTTGTGAAATCCTTTACTCCCCCGAAGTGAACCGTAACTCAAGGATTAGCTATCGTTGAAATAATTAAAAGCCAGGCTGACTAAAAATCTTCACGAGTTGTGGCCTACCTCCCATTTTCGATCCTTGTTAAAACGGAGGGCAGGTCACAATCTTTCTTTCCCGGCTATTTTAGTTCAACTAAGTATAGTTTTGTCTATACAATTTTTAAGTATTCCCCAATATTACCTACTTCTGTTTTGTTTGAAAAGAACATAAATTCTTGTCCTTCTGTAGGTGTTGCTATAGAATAATTCAAGTAGTATTTCGTATGAAGTTGCTTTCGATAAAGCTTTTCTATTTGAGTAGCAATATCATATGTTAGAATCCAGTATCTATTCCTCATTTTCGATCGTATGGTCTTTGCCAACTCAACATGATCATCATGGGAGTAGAAATTTGTATATAAATCAGGTCCTTTATCGTAATATGGTGGATCAAAAAATGTAAGTGAATTTCGTGTTTTTTTTATCTCAGCCTCAATAAAGTCCTTTGCATCATAATTACAAACTCTTATTTGCTTCGAATAAGAAGCAATCAATCTTATTCTATTAATTATCGTTTCCTTATTAAACCTGCAGTCTAGTTTATAAGCTTTATTTTGATTCTTACCACCAATAACTCCTGCTTTTATAATTCCCGATCTATTAGTTCGGTTTAAAAAAAGTGTCGAAAATGCCAAAGACAATTCGTCAATAGTATCTTTTTGTTTTTGGAGGTCTCTTTGAATATACCATTGCTCCATATCTATAGGAGTATCCTGTATGAGTTGAATTAATAGTTCAGACCGATTGATGATAGTATTCCATAACGCGTAAATTCCTCGATCATAATCATTTATTATAATTTTTTTTACATCACGATTTATTAGTAAACGAAGAGCTACAGCAGCTCCTCCAGCAAAGGGCTCTATATAAGTTGATAAATTATTTGTTCTTACTAAATGCCTAACATAATAATATGTTTTATTTTTACCACCTGGATATCTTAAAGGAGATATACTGGCCACATGCAACCACCTCGCTGATATAGTAACAAATTTGATTCCTCTTGGCCAGCCGTTCTATGATAAATGTAAATAGTTGTGAAAAAAAACTAAAATTGGTGTAACTCTTAGATTTACCTTTTCAACCAGTTCATCATATCCTGCAGCATAGCTATCATGAGTTATCAAATTTAAGTAATCATATAACTTATCAGACTCAATTGCTCCTAGTAAATTTTTAGTATATTGAAATTTAAGCTTGTTATCTCCGTTACAAATCTGATTCAATAATGTCCTATTAGTCAATTGTTCAATTAGAAATTTCAAGTTCTGCTTTGGATTTCCATGGTTTCTAAGATTCTTGTCTTTTATCACTTTGTCTATTGATAGCTCTAATAATTGTCTCACTGATGAAGCGATCATGTATCTATAGTTTTTCGCATTATCCAAGGATTGAATTTCATTTATTAACATATTGACTGTATTGTTTATATTGATTTTCACTTCTCCCTCGGTAAATGAAGCAATTGACTTGAAAAATTCATTTTTGGGTTGATCAATTTTGATAGTTTTACTAGGTAAATATACACAGATTTCTACACTTCTCGAAATGAAAACCCCGTTATGATCTAACTTTGCCTGTATTATATAGTTCCCTGTTGGTGCGTTTCCTGAAAAGATATTCTCCCTTATATAATTCCCCTCTGAACTAAATAGAACTTTACTTTTTAAATTTTCACCATTAGAATCTGTAGCGACTTCTATTAAATCGTTCAAATCGTAATCATTATATAATTTCACATTTTTTTTAACAGATTTTAAATTCAAAAACAGATTATACGGTTGAGTATCTTTGTCTTCAGCATCACTGACATTATTAGGCATAGTATCAGTATTAGTAGTATCATTGTCAGCGCTAGTATCAATATCACTATCGAAGCCAATCTCACTAGTAGAATCGGTTTTATTTCCTGAATTCGGTTCCTTTTCTGCATCTTTGGGATCAATTAATTCAATTGGCAAAATATCAGCAAAAAAAGTACTTGTCAACTCAGCAGTGTATACATCTGCAACCGATGCATCCTCTGTAATAAAATATTCAATCATTTCACATACCTTGTTAAATTGTTCGACGTTGTCCAAATCAACTTTGACTCCACGTTCTAATCTAAATATTCTTGTCCTAATATCTGAGAAATTAAATATTCGTTCAAATGTGGTAGCATAGCCGTTGTTTTTGATATTATCATAAAGAATTTTCCTATCAGTAGCTTGTTCAAGTTTTCTGTAAATCATATTTCCAATATTTAAGGGTTTGCTAAAGAACTCAGAAGTGAATGTGTCTTTTTCATTAGAATCCCATGTGATTTGTCCAGCACCCGACTGTTCGCCAGAGTGAATTTTTATTACATGGTTTGCCATTGCCTCAGGATCTAAATAAATTTTAGCATAAAGATTCATCCTTTTTACATCAATACTGTGCTTAACTTTTTCTACATAACGGTAAGTTCTTGGATAGAGATCTTTTATAAGTTCTGCTGTATCATCTAATAATAATTTTAAGGCAGTTAATCTTCTATTTCCATCATAGACGATATATTCATTGTCTTTATGAAGTACAATAAAATCTTCAAGTACACCTCCAGTTTCTACGATATCTTGTATTATAGCTTCTATTTTTTTTGGTCCAACTCTCTTCAATTTAAAGAAAGTCAGGATTGCCTCTTCCTCGCTTGTAACAGGCTTAGGAAATCTAGGATTTGTTTTTGATAGAGTTAATTCAGTTACAAGCATCTCTCTAAAACGAGGTTTTTCATACATGCACAATCCTCCTAGCAATATGTTTTTACTCGCTAATAGAGCAAGTTAGCGTAATCTCCTTGCTGTCTAGAAATAAATCACATAGGACAAAAGAAATAGTATCATATGCCCACTGAAAATATTGTCGTTTTTTGTCGTCCTGACGAAAATATTGAAATGATCAATTTTTACAAAATGTGAAACTAACTACTCTGATTTAAGGGATTTCGTACTTTGGGACTTAGAGTGGTCAATACAAAACTTTAGTTTGTCTGCAAAATGCCCTGTCTTGTACAATATCACCCTATAGTTTAGTTTGGTGATACTCATTACGTTACATGGATTGAGTGCATATTAATCCCAATGTCCACCTTACAAAACAAATCATTCAGGAGTTTTGTAAGGTTTTATTCAAATTCTCTTATATAATTTTACCTCTGGGCATAGAATTACTGTCGTGATAGACCAGTCATCTGGTTTTGCCACTGCAACTATATAAAGACTTATCATATGTCTCTGAACATTATTACAAGTTCTACGGGCTCATATGGCGAATTATATTTTGTATTTGCGTTATTTTCCCCATAAGTTTATAAGCCCAATCATGTTTTGAATCATTTTGATAGTGCTTTAGCTTTTCAACAGTCACTCTACTGGCTTGTTCCAACATAATCTGATCCCAATGTCCACTTTTCCTAACCAATCCATCTAAGATCTGTTTTATATGCTGTTCTGTTATCATGAATTCACTTTGATCTAACGGACTTAAAATAAGTGTCGAAATCGACCAATCATCTGGTCGAGCAACCTCCAAAATATACTTAGTGAACACAGCGTTAGACACCTGAACAATAGCGCAAGTCCGTCGAACACCGTTAGGGCAAATCGAAAACCGCTTCCCGGGAGGAATGCGTACTACAGACATCCGAATAGAATACGATGTCATTTCCTTCAAAATACTGATCATCTGAAAGAAATCTTCCAGCCCGAAGGCTTCAGTAATAGGAACCATTTCTAATGTTTTGAAATCAATTGGAGGCAAATCGCCACCTACGACTGAATCTTGAACACTGACTTCCCTTGATTCTCCTGAATTCTTACCACCTCTACCTGAGCTAACGATTACATCATTTCCAGCATTCGTTTGCCTTACACTTTTCTTTCGGGTTCTCACTACGGGATAATTAATGAACTTCATGAAAGTGGGAGGAGCGTCTAGCACATCCTGATTCGTATTTTCTCTGGCATTTTCACTTTCATCATTTATTATGAAGTCATCATTCTTGGAATGAGATGTCTTTCTCAAACGTCTGTCTCCAAAGACGGATTCCTGCCGCTTTTTGGAGTGATGCCAAAATTTTATTTCATTGGCTGGATGCGTGAACCCAGAAAATCCTAAAATCTCTTTCACCAAGATCATATTTATAAATTTATCGCCGCGTACGATCAGTTCAACGGGACCAGTAGAAGGTAGCTCTACATTAAGAGGAGCTCCTTTTCTTAGCATCTTTGCAGGGTTAGTAGGGGACTCAGCTATTGCTTGGCTAAATAATACTTGGTAAACCGAATCCCACATAGCTTTCATTTTGAAGTCTAGATAAATCCACGACAAATGACGAGCATTGCTCTCTGTAGCCATTGTATTAGGAACACGAGGCCCTAAATGAAAATGAAGAATACTCTTTTCAAACTCACAATCTTCAATGAGTTGCTCCAAGCCATGTGGCTGCATCAAAGAATACGCCATTAGCTTTGAATTAATAAACATCGCTCTGACAAGCTCTACAACAGGAATACACAAAGTTATATTCCCAATGGTAAACTGAACGATTTTTTGCATACCCAACTCGGGATTCTTCCCAAAATCGATAAGGCGCTTTGGCATTTGAAATGCATTCACAACCACACCAGTATCAAGCGAGGGTATGGTGAATGTATAAGAAGATCCACTCATTGGACGAACTTGATTAAGTACACCATTCGTATAAATTTGTCCGACTCGTAATAAAGGAATTGTTCCCCAAGCACGCGTCAAGATCTTCAGTTCCCCGGATGCTCTTTTAAAAGCAATACGAATTCTCCAATCACCCTTATAATCCGTATAGGGAGATCCAAACCAAAACAATTCAACATCTTCATTCTCTAAGAAAGGCCAAGGGCGAAATTCTATTGATGCCACTGCGATGTCACCTCACCTGTGATGCTCAAAGTATGCAGTCCTTGACCGCTATAGTAATCAAGAGTCTCTGACACAGTCCACGAATAGCCAGGTCTTAATCCAGCTTTTTTTATAAGCTTCCATCGTTTGATGGGAAATTCATCTTTCATTTGTTTCGCTGCCCATTGAACTCTTCGTATCTGAAATTGATCGACCGACTCCATGTAGTTAGTTAAGATTGCTGTAGTTACAGGAAGTCGATCTTTATGCTTCTCAAGTAACGCAAGCTTCCCAATACGCTTACCGATTGAAGCAACAGTGATCCGAACTGGCTTCGCCTGACTGTCTTCAAGTAGTCTTTTACAGGCTGCTTCAACTTCCCAACTTATTTCAAGGTCGCGTGTTTTCCAATCAACTCGGATGTAACCTGTAGCAGATTTCTTCCCAGAAAGTTTTACTTTTTTAGATTTCAAACCTGATGGAGTCTTACTGTAATCCAATCCTTGCTCTACCTGATCATGTAGTGCGTACTTAATGACAGTATTCGTATCGACCCCAAGTTTTTCGGCAGTAGCCCGATATGACAAACCATTCTGCAAATGAACTTTCAGTTGATTCATCCAAACAGGACCGAAGACTTTTATACGACCAATTCTTAGACGATCCTGCAATGTCTGATCCGGTCCTCTTCTGGAGTACGAAAAGCCACACCTACACGTAAATGTGCCGACCGGTTTACCCGTATCTGTACAGCGAGTAATCTGTACCCTCTCTATAGTCGATTCTTTATAATGATCTGCAGCTTTACTCAGACAGGGCCACGGTCCTTCTCCGAAAGGGGAATACCTGATATTCCTTTGCTCTAAAAAGAGCTTAAAAGAACCAAAGAGAAAACGTATAAGCAGCAGTTGCCTTAATGGATGCCCAGCTCTTCGAGCCTTCCTTGTTGCCAAGGTCAGCCAGGAATAATCGTTCCCAATGAGTATACATCCCAGTACCTCCAGCAGTTCTTTGCCGTAATAGACAGTAAACTGTTCTGCAAGTTCACGTTGCCGAATTCGTGTAGCTGGCGTCAGCCAACCTTGCTCACTCAATTTATACAGTAGTGACTCCCTCAAGTCATACAACTCATGCGACTGCCCCATACCAATCAGTAATTGAACATCCAGAGCAATCTCTTGCAATCGTAACAGGACTTTTTCTGAAAGATCCATCAGCACCGGCTCGGATTGAAATAAACACCTCGCAATTGGCAATACCGTTAATCCATGACGATCTGCTACCGGATCAACTATTCGGTGAAGTACAACACCATGATTTGGACAGGTCATTACTCCAGTAGCCTGAAGGGTCCTATGCCAATAGGGTTCTCCATACCTCGTTATGTCCTCCTCGTAACAAATAGGACAGAATTTCAAATTACTGCTTCTATCAACCGTACTGGCCGTAATTCCTGTCAGCGTATGAATGCCAGCCCCATCTTTGCTTTTCATCATCTGCCGTAGGCGTCTACAGCGTTCCGATGGAAGGAAGGGAGCATAGAATGCAAATAACGTATGATCGTCAATCCATTGATCGGAGGATATACCAATCAACTGGCTTCCCTTGGAGAGATCCTTGATATGACTGGGAAGATCCACCGTGGGTATAACATTCTCTGTACCGAACACTTCTCTTAACGTCCATTTTGGACTGGTATTGCTCATCCGCAAGTGGTGACGTGTAATTACGCTATAAAGTAATTCATCTGGGTAGGGGAGAGGCAAACAGCTGTATTCGCTCATCCGTGTCACCTCCCCTTAGCCGATAAACTCCAACGGATTTTTAATATATCCCGCGACCTTTAATGATTCATAAGCTGCTAACTTCTGTTTCTTCCCTTGAGACACAATAACTCGCAGATCACTCGGCTCTGTTGGTAGCAACTTCGCTTTCGCTTTACTACGCTGCCGTGGCTTTGATGCAGTTGATTCATTCTGCTCATGTAGCGCGATCTTGAGCGCTTCTTTATGCACATCAACGGAATCCAATTCATCCAGATGCTTCAAGGCTACTGCCTGTGCTGCTTTCAACGCGCTGGCTTCTTCTATACCAGCTTCAATCAGCCAACCATGAATTTCGGCAATCGTCTGTTCCTTAAGATCATAGCCAAGCTCCGTCTTTATAACTTCAAGACGCTCTGCTTTTCGTCTTTCCGCTTCAATTCGATCTAGGTAATCATCTACAGATACACTGTCATAGATATCTGCAAATTTTTGAATTTGCTGCTTTTTCCCTGAACGCAAAGCCTCAAGTGCTGGCTTAATCAATGTGAATCGGTCTCTGGCAACGGATCGCACCATCTCTGGCGTAATTTGCTCAATCTCTTTGTCTAACGCACGCCACTGGGTCAGCATAAATAGCTTAATGGCGATATCTGATATGCCTTGCGATTCCTCAAACATTACAGTGATGAACTCAGGCGTCAATTCAACCTTTTTATCTGTCCACTGATACTTCCATAGTCCTTGCAGAAGCCATTCCCACTCTTCATCCTTTTGAAAAGGATGCCATGTGGCATCGCCTTGTCCGCTATTGCGCCGCGCATTCCTGAATTCTCCATTCAGGGCAGGCAACGCTTTATAGGTACCCACAAGAATGACCGGAAGACCAATCGTATTCACCAGTTGGACGAAGAAGTTCAGCATCTGCGCGGCACGATCATCCTTAGCCTCTTGCAAATTTTGAATCTCATCAATGACAAGCACCCCAAGACAATGTACGGCAGCCGCTTGAGCCATAATCGGCAATAATTCATCCGTCGTTTTTGTGGTGTTCTTTTTGTAATATTTCGTTCCGACCAAGCTATCGACAGCTAGAAGAAAGTTCAAACACAAGCCTCGAATTGAACCATCATGTGGGCAATCCATTTTTAGCCACACGATCTGATAGGGAGCAGGCATGTCTTGCCCTTTATACTTCCGATGCAAGATCACTTGCGGATACATCCGGAGGATACGCATTAGACTGCTCGATTTCCCGATTCCGGATATACCAACCAGAGCAAAACCTGCCGATGTCGGTGTGTTCACAGGATAACCGCTTGTATTCCCCCTCAGAATGAGCTCATATGCATCTTTACGGGCTCTGAAGGCATAGTTAGGGGTAAGAGGATTACGACCCACATAACCATCCCTGATCAATCTGGAGAGACTTTGTTGCAGTTCGAGATGCCTCGATAATGGTCGAAAGAAATCTCTTGAAATACGCTGCACACAATGCATTCTCAAATGGACGGGTAATTCTCGTTCAGATATTTTAAAACTCGGATTGTGTGCGAGATTTTTGGCCACCGTTTTGTCATCCCAGATAGGAGGCAAAGCCTCCAAGAGCGGATTATTCCGATAATCCTCAAGTAGAGGATCTTGATAATCGGCTTCTATAAATTGTCCTCGACTAAAATGAAACAACGGAACGTCTATCTCGTTCACTATTCATCACCTTCTTCCTGCAAATAGGCTTTAATCTTGGACAGCTTGTCCGCTGGAGGAATGTACACTTCTTTTGCTTTAGGCGGTTCGTCTTGTTTCATTGGTACGACATTATCGGCTATGAAACTCTTGTCTTCTGCTGCATGGGGTTCGTATAACTGGAAGACCTCTTGTTGCCGATTTAACTGCTTTTCTTCACTCCGATTTTTTCTGATCCCCTTGACGCGCTGGTTATTACTTTTATCACTATGACGCAACGCTTCGTCTGTCTTTTTCGTCGCTTGCTCTACAATTGCCCTAGTCTGTGCATCCAAGTCGATTTTGGATAACATGTTATTTACCTCATGATGCCTGCCTTGATAACGCTCAATTTCTAGTAGATCATCTACCTCCTCAAACCTCTTATTGAGATATCTTTCTTCTCGATCAAGCAGGGTACATACCTCAAATTGTCTTCCATTATCCAACCACAAGTAGACTTCGTTGGTTGATCGCGGGTCATAGCATACTTTTACACGCCAGGTCTTGCCGACTCTGGCTTTAACGAACCATTGTTCTCGCATCGCCAGATCGCAGCTGTAATGGACACCTTTGAACTGAATACCAGCGGATGTCACGGTCGCTTCTCCTTGAGGGAGCAGATTAAGCTTAACAATCACCTCGGGAAGCTTCTTCAAACGACCAGTCCGATTTACAATTCCCCATTGCCATAGCTCTTGTGGCACAGGTGATACATTATCGGCTACCATAAATTCATTGCGATCATACCAGAGCATATGATGGTTGTTGTTATGATAAAGAACGTACCGGATCATAATCTGAGTAAACTCTCGAAGCGTTAATTTTGCGTCAAGACGATAATCGCGCTCGCCGCGTTCTCTATAGCGTTCCTTGATCGCTCCAGGCATAAATTGAATACTTCTTAAGTTAGCAAGTCGAAATTGCTGTTCCACAATCCCTTTCCAATCCGCTCTGTAGGGCGGTGCATTCTCAACGTCCACCCCTAGAACATCTATAAGTCGAGTCGGCTTGTCGCCCTCCAATTCACCGCGATCTGCTGTGAGCTTTTGCGGCAAATGACTACTCACCCACTCGGATTCGGTTATTTCAATGCCATATTCGGCACAATACCTGACTTTATCAGCCGTTGTATTGGCTAATGCCATCATGGCACCTACCCAACTCGGACCTTCCAAGCCAATATACATGCCAGTTATATAGCGGCTAAACACATCAATGACGATATATATAATCGGGCGGCCAATAATCCATTCCCGTTGATATTCGCTTACCAAATAAACATCTGCAACAGTAGCATCAATTTGAAATCGTGACCCCGGTCCAAAGCTCTCATGAGTAGAACTTCCAAGTATCGGACGGTAATTCAACTCGTATCTCTTTTTTCCGAGCCGGCTTTTCAACGTATCCTCAAGATTCATTTCTTTCTGAAACCAGTACTTATATTGGCCGAAAGTGGGCAGCTTCTCTGGAGGAGGGAGAATAGGTACAAGAGCTTGTCCTTCTTTCCGATACCCATTTGCAAAAAACTTCTCCAGCGTTTTCTGATAGGCATGTTTTAAAGGAGATTTCTCCTTTGTGTTATAGAACAATCGAATACCCGATCTCAGCAACTGCTTAATTTCCTCATCAATATTTATGCCGACAGGCTCATTTTCAAACTTTCGAGGCCGTCCCCGTTTGACATCGGTAGGAGAGCGATCTTTGCCATAACTTCCGCAATTATTATAGTGAGGCAGCAGAGTGTTCTTCATTTTGCCGCCTTGCCAATATCTGCGCAAATAGCGGTATATCGTGCTTTTATGAACAGTTGTTCGCATCTGAACTTCGCGGATTCGAGCTCCCCTGAAACTTTTGTCGAAGCAATTCGGCTCATCCAGTACAATATCTTTGATGACATCCCATGACTTTTCACGAAGCGCTAGATGCTCTGGAGCAATATCAGTATCAACCACAGGAACACTATCGTTAACCCACTCGACCAACTTGCACATTTTAGAATCAAGACCCACCGCATATTCCGAGTAAGGCTTCATAACAGGAAAGGCCCTATCATCATCCATTGCAATACAACAGAGATATTCTTTGTTAGGAGAAATCCATAGTATTCTCTCAACCTGACACAAGTCCGACTCAGGCAACTGCCATTCGACAACCATATTTTCATAGAGTAATTGCATACCTTAGCCGCCTTTCGCCAATAAATCGTTTGTCTTAATTACACTAAACCCATTAGCATTGTTCGAAGGATTAATCTTTTCATGCATATTAACTGCCCAAATCTTCTGAGCTATAAAGTGCCTGAACATCGCTAAAGATGTCCCGGCTTCCAATCCCATTTGTTCATCGCAGGCAAGACACGCCTTTGCTATTGTTGCACCTGATAATAGCAAAGTTGCCAGCGTACGTTCTAAGCTTTGGATGCAAAATACTCCTAGCGTTTCGACATCTGCGTTGGAATACTCTTTATGAACCCACTCTACGTTGCGGATCAACGTAGATGGTAGATCCCGTTCAGTTACAATTCCCCAATCAACATGGTGCGTCTCCCAGTACACCCGCTCAATTTCAAATTTTGCAAGTATACGTTCGTTCTCCAGGTCCTTAGCTGGCTTCACAGTTCTTGCGTATTCCTTGTCCTTATATGTAATTAAAAAGTCCGTAGTCATGACGATATCCACGCCTGACTTAGGATCTTTTGGATGTTCTATACCGAGCTTGTCCGCGATTAGCTTCGTTTCTTCCAGTGGAAGAAGGGGAAATTGCTCTCGAATGTCTGTTACCTCATCGGCATAATCCAATGCATAAAAATAATCTCGCTCTAAATCGGACAGAAAGGTATGCTGCCTGCCCGTTGTCCAACCAACACCACGGGTCGATCTGCCAGTAGAAGGCACATCCTGTACTCGCAACCAAGGAAGATAGTCGGCTCCTGTTCCTTGGCCTCTACCTTCTTTGATGAATCTATCAATTTTGGCATCCGTGATTTCACGCTTACGCTTTGCCATGGTTACGCCTCCTTATAAGAAAACAGGGCTACCCGAAGGCAGCCCCGTTTGGAGTCATGATGTTAATCTGGATGTCAGTTCTGTAGACAGTAGAAGAGCTTCTAGTAGTAGTATGGCCAATTTTGTTAGTCTAATACTTTATTTTCTCAGTCTACAACTTTATTTTCTTAGTCTAATACTTTATTTTTCAGTCTAATACTTTATTTTCTTTTAACAAAAAGTCATAAAAGCAACTTAAAGCTTATTCTACAGTAACACTTTTCGCCAGGTTACGTGGTTTATCAACATCATGACCCAGTGCAAGAGAAGCGTAGTAAGCCAATAATTGGAGAGATACAACTGAAATTGCAGCAGACAGAATTGGAAGTGTCTTCGGAATGGCAAATACCTGATCCACGGACTTCAGCAACTCAACTGCGTGCTCTTCGTACGTAATCGCAAGAACATCTGCACCACGAGCCTTGACTTCCTTAATGTTGCTCACGGTTTTCTCCAACACGGATTCCTGTGTTACCAAAGCGATAACCGGAATGCCGTCTTCAATCAATGCCAGTGTACCATGCTTCAATTCACCCGCAGCATAAGCCTCGGAATGAATGTAGGAGATTTCCTTAAGCTTCAGGGAGCCTTCCTGTACTACAGCATAGTCCTGACCGCGACCAATAAAGAACAGGTGCTTGTGGCTTGCAATTTGCTCAGCATAGGCTTTGATCGCATCTGCTTTACCCAGCATCTCTTCCACTTGCTCTGGCAGGGATTCCATAGCAGCCAGCACATGAGCTACTTGCTCATCTGTTTGTGTGCCACGCACTTGAGCGAGATACAAACCAAACAGATAGAACGCAATCAACTGTGAAGAATATGCTTTAGTGGAGGCTACGGCAATTTCCGGTCCTGCCAGTGTAACCAACACATCATCTGCATCACGGGCGATGGAGCTACCGACTACGTTTGTAATCGCCAGTACATGAGCGCCATTTGCTTGTGCTTCACGCAGGGCTGCCAACGTGTCAGCAGTTTCACCGGATTGGCTCACCACGATCACCAATGTCTCTGGTGTTACGATAGGTGAACGATAACGATATTCGGAAGCCACATCATTTTCTACCGGTATACGAGCCAGACTTTCAATAACTGTACGACCAATCAAACCAGCATTGTAAGCTGTACCACACGCAACAATTTGAATGTTGCGGATATTTTTAATTTGTTCTTCTGTCAGCTTCAGCTCAGGAAGAACAACTTTTTTAGTATCTTTATCGATACGGCCCAACATTGTATCACGATAAGCCTTAGGCTGCTCGTGAATTTCTTTCAACATGAAATGCTCATAGCCGCCTTTTTCCGCTGTTACAGCATCCCATTCGACATGAATCATTTCCCGAGAAATAAATTGGCCTTCGATTGTCATTAATTCGACAGCATCACTGGTCAAAACAGCCATTTCGCCATCGTTCAAAATAAATACATTGCGTGTATATTTCAGAATAGCCGGAATGTCGGAACCGATAAAGTTCTCGCCTTCTCCCACACCAATAACCAGCGGGCTAGCTTGACGAACAGCAACCAGCTTATTAGGCTCGTGCTCTGTCAGCACACCCAGTGCAAAAGCACCGCGCATAAAGGTAATTGCTTTTTGTACTGCTTTAACGATATCCCCTTTATATTCACGCGCAACCAGATGGGAAATAATTTCCGTGTCCGTTTCGGAAATAAAGGTATGACCTTCGCTGATCAGCTGCTCCTTCAGCTCCAGATAGTTCTCAATAATTCCGTTGTGAACTACAGAGAACTTTTGGCTCTCATCCAAATGTGGATGGGAGTTTTCATCAGAAGGCTTACCGTGCGTTGCCCAACGTGTATGTCCGATACCTGCATGGCCTACCAACGGCGTACCATCCAGTTTAGCTTCCAGATTCGCCAGACGACCTTTAGCCTTGGCTACTTGCAATCCTGAATCTGTAAACACGGCAATACCCGCAGAGTCATAACCGCGATACTCCAGCTTTTTCAATCCGTCAATCAATACCTCTTGCGTATTCTGATTACCAATATATCCTACAATGCCACACATATTCGTTATCCTCCCGATCATCATTTCACAAGGCGACTCATCACAGGACTAACGTGTGCGGTAGATTGTGGAATAAAGTTCATTCATCTATGAAGTTGTCAATGATAACTATAGAATTTACAGGCATCTCTTCACGAATGTAACGAAATTCCCAAACCGCGCACGCCAATGATGATGGCCGCACATTCATGAAATGAATCTTATAATTTAGGTTATAAAATAATAAAGGCATCTACCGGTGCGTTGTGTAAACAGTTGCCTGTTCATTTTCCGCTGCCGGTTTACGGCTCGATGCTTCACCGGAAGGTCCCCGCCGAATGTTTCGAACACCTTCACCTCGTCAGCTTGTTTTGTCGTGAACCGATTTGCGAGCAACTTTATCTCAACTGAATCCGTTGCTTCTCCACCAAGTTCCCCCGCACAAAATCAAGCTCTGGCGCTTGTATTACGTTACCTTACAACCCTCGCTTTCTCTATCTGAGTCACAGCATCCCTATATTATATTCAGCTAAGTATCATTTGGCAATGACACTTTATTCATAATTACACCATGAAGGCCATAAATCGTTAGTAAATAACCGCAAACGCCGTTGCCTGCTTCTTTTTCACAGGCAACCGACGTTTACAAAATTTTAAACTAATTCTTTCTTCACGACATCTACGATCTGACCGACAAATTGCTCCAGTTCGTCCTTATCCGGACCTTCGGCCATCACACGAATAAGTGATTCTGTGCCTGAAGCACGGACCAATACACGCCCATTATCGCCCAATTGTTGTTCCACCTGCTCAATTGCTTCTGCAATGGCAGGATTCCCTTCGTAATTGCGTTTGTCCTGCACACGCACATTTACGAGCACTTGCGGATACTGTTTCATGAGCGATTTTAGCTCACTCATTTTCTTGCCGGAAGCTTTCAAGGTATCTACCAGCTGAATCCCAGTCAGCATGCCATCGCCTGTCGTATTGTGATCCAGGAAAATAACATGGCCAGACTGCTCACCGCCTAGGTTAAATCCACCCCGACGCATTTCTTCCATCACATAACGGTCCCCGACCGCAGTTTTTGCAGTCTTGAGTGCCAGCTTTTCAGTAGCTTTATAAAAACCGATATTACTCATCACTGTCGATACAATGGTGCTGTCCTTGAGTTTTCCCGCACGGTTCATTGCATCTCCGCAAATGCAGAGAATATAGTCGCCGTCTACCTCTTCCCCGTTCTCATCAATCGCGATCAGACGGTCGGCATCGCCGTCAAAGGCCAAACCAATATCTGCTTTCAAGCGTCGTACTTCCTCTTTCAGCTTTTCAGGATGAGTCGAGCCGCAATGATCATTGATGTTCAAACCGTTCGGCTCGGCACCAATAGTGTGTACCTCAGCTCCCAGTTCTGCAAAAAGCTTCGGTGCCAGCTCATAAGCTGCTCCGTTAGCACAATCCAGTACAATTTTTAACCCTTCAAAAGAATGGCTAATTGTTGTTTTCAAGAACTCCAGATAATCGTAGCGAGAATGCTCGTCTACAACAACCGTTCCCAATCCACCGCCAATCGGACGAGGCAGTTGGTCTTCTTTTGCATCCATGAGCTCTTCAATTTTCAATTCCGTTTCGTCTGTCAATTTAAAACCGTCACCGCCAAAAAACTTAATGCCGTTGTCTTCAACTGGATTGTGTGATGCTGAGATCATTACACCAGCGTCAGCTTTCAATTGACGTGTGAGATATGCCACCCCAGGTGTCGAAACAATACCTAGACGAACCACATTAGCCCCAATGGACAGCAAACCGGCTACAAGAGCCGATTCCAGCATCAGTCCGGATATCCGTGTATCCATACCAATAACAACTGTCGGTTTCTCTACATTACCTGCTAAAACATATCCGCCGCAGCGGCCAATGCTATATGCCAGTTCGGCTGTAAGTTCCTGATTAGCAACGCCTCGTACACCATCTGTACCAAAATATTTCCCCATGTAAAATGACTCCCTTTTTTTGTCTAATAAATCTTGATTATTTACTACAGATAAAACATGTTATGGCTGACTGTTCTCCGAGGTTCCATTCGCAGAAGAATCTGCGCCGTTATGAGGATTTGTTTTATCCTCCGCAGCTGCGTTGTCCCCGGTCTTAGCGTCAGAATCCCCACCTTGACTGCCTTGCCCCTCCTGTGGCCTCTCCTGCCCCTTTTCGCCACTACCAGAGGGGTTTGATTCATTCTCATCATTCGGATTCGTTACAGCAGGCGTAGAAGGGCTCTCAATGTTGACCGTTGCCTTTAGTTGGCCAGCATTTCCGGCTTGCGTAATATATTTAGGCAAGCCTACTTTCAGAGTAACCTCGTGTTGACCAGCCGCGAGGCCACTTACATCTGCCACCAAACTAATATCATCATTGGTTAAATTGTTTACCATATCCTGCGGGCCCTTCACAGTAACATCCATCGTCTTACCTGCGGGTGCTGTAACAGTAGTAGTCGCTTTATCTCCTGCACCTTGTAAAACGATTGGGATGCCTGACAGCGTCCGTTCCGTATCTGTGACTTCATTGGAAGGGACGACGGTCACCTGAATTTGTATTGACCCTGGCTCGATTTTATCAGAACCTGAGGGGGCTGCCAAATTAGCTTGAACTGTACGAGTTCCCGCTTCCGTGAATTGACTTAAATCCAATGTAGCCGTGACGTAAGAGCTGAGGCTGCTCAATACATCCTGCGATGCATATACCGCCGCTTCCTTCACGTTTGCATTGACTTTAGAAAGCGCCAATCCGTCTGGCAACTCTCCAGCATAGACAATCTTAACAGGCACAGATTTCGCCTGCTGAGTTACCGGAATTTCAACGGACACAGTGGATGGCTCAATGACCGCTTCTGTAAGTTCCTGTCCCTTTTTGTTATAAGCCTTCAGTTTTACACGCTTCTGTTCAAACTTTTCTGAGATACCATCCGTATTAACAGCCCCTTGAACGGCAGTAACGGTACTCAACTGGCTTTTAGGCAAGGTAACCTTCACGGCTTGAGGAGCAATTACAGGCTTCCCAAGCTGCAGTCCCCCATCTGGGTTTCCTTTAGGAACTATAGATACATTAAATGATTTCGTTTGTTTTTCCTCAATCGTCACTGTAACACGGTTAGGAGTCATAGACACCAACTCCACTCCATCCGGCAAGTCCGGTTCGAGTGGCAATGTTTTAGTACCTGCTCCTAAGCCGTTTAAGTTTAGCTTTGCCTGATAATTATCCGCGAAAAAAGAAGTCAGCACAGAGCGCTGTCCTCTGACCTCCATCTTAACATGGTCAGTATCCATGGTAGACAATACATATTTTGAATCATCCAGACCACTAGCCTGAATGCCCACATTATCAATCACTTTATTATTATAAGAAACGGTCAGCGTAGATGAAGGTGTACCTGTATCTAGATGGACCATTCCCCACAGCAGAACAGCAACCGCAAGCGCCAATATCTTGGAAATCGTGTTATTGTTAATCCATTTGTCCATCATGAATTTCCACGGCCTCCCCTCCGATTCCAGAATGAGCCGCGTTTTTCCTTCAAAGACGGTGTTGGCCGCAACTCCTCATACAGCTTGGAGATTAGGGATTCTTCCTTAATGTCGCGCACGACCTGTCCATTAATGGCCAAAGAAATTTGCCCTGTTTCCTCCGATACCACGACAGTTACGGCATCCGTTACCTCACTCACCCCAATCGCAGCCCGGTGACGGGTTCCCAACTCCTTGCTGATGAACGGATTTTCCGATAATGGCAAATAACAGGCCGCAGAAGCAATCTGTTTATTTTGAATAATCACCGCACCATCATGCAAAGGCGTATTAGGAATGAAGATGTTAATTAGCAGTTCAGAACTGACTACGGCCTGTGTCTTGATACCAGACTCCGTATATTCGTTTAGCCCTGTCTCGCGCTCAAATACGACCAAAGCTCCTATTTTCCTACGTGATAGATAATTCAGCGCCTTAATCATTTCTCCGATTAACTTGTTAATCTCTTCATCATCCGCAGACGAACGCCCAAATAATTTGCCACGCCCCAACTGCTCCAGCGCACGACGCAACTCAGGCTGAAAAATAATAAAGATAGCCACCACACCAAAGGTGAACATCTGGTTCATCAACCACTTGAGCGTATACAAATCAAACCAGGTGCTAACCGCCCAAATGACAACTAGAAACAGAATCCCTTTCAACAATTGAACTGCACGCGTTCCGCGAACAAGTAAAATAAGCTGATACATAATATAGGTTACGATCAAAATGTCGATAATATCTTTAATGGACTCTTTCCAAGTCAGGTCCGCAAAATAATCCAACATGCGCATGCCCCCGCAATTTTCTGTAGTGAGTGGGTGTAATATGTACACAGTATGCTCTCTCTATCTAGGTTATAACGATCAGGCTCACGTTGCAAGCTGTGTGACAAAAGAACCGCTAAAATCAGTAAAATACAGTACAATTCGCCAGCTTCATATACAAAAAAACGCCTTTTCCAGCGGAAAGAGGCGCTCGATATTGTCCTTGCCATTTCAAGCTTCTTTTATGGAGAAGAGGGTCCCCCGAACAAATCAGTAACCTTGTACCAAATCCAATCCAAGGTTTGATCAATACTTTTAACCTGTCCTGCAATATGGGCGGTGGACGCTTGATAATAAGAACCATCAATCACAGTTACATTTCCTTCCACATCACCGTATACACGGGCTTCACCATTTTGCACTGTTAAATCTCCGGCAATGGATTTCCCTTCAGGCACAATCACAGTATCACCCTGAATAACGACTTGATCCAGTTGGCTTCCTTTGACTACCAATTGATGGTCCGTGCTAGAAAAGCTGGCCATGCTTGAGCATATAACAATAAGGAAGAAGGCAGCGGCTGTTACAGCGGGATGCCTTTTCACCCACGTCAGCATAGGCACCGCAGTCTGTCTTTTATGCGGCGGCAAAGCATTCATAATGCGAAATGTCAGCTCATCCGATACACACGGCACTTGATGATAGCGTGTACCGTAAAGCATCGCATCCGTCCGCTCCAGCTCTTTAAAACGCATGCGGCATTCCGGGCAGTCTAACAAGTGCTGTTCCAACTCATGTTTGTCCTGCTCAGACAGGTCGCCATCTAGATAGTCATGCATAAAAGAGACGGCTTGTTTGCAATCCATATGAGCCAATCCTTTCTAATATTCTTCCGTGTTTCTCAACATAACATGCTCCGGCTTAGAAACTTTGCTCATCTTACATACGTTACAACGAGCATTATGTTTCATAAAAACATCTATGCAGACTCTTTTCCTAGAATCTAAGCGTATGATCTATAGCTTGTGCTCCAGTTTTTTGCGCAGAAAATCCCGCCCCCTGTGTACTCTTGTCTTAATAGTGGTAACTGGGAGATTGAGCACATCGCTGATTTCCTGTAAGGAAAGCTCCTGCAAGTACCGTAAAACCATAATCGTTCTGTATTTATCTGGAAGGCTGTCAATGGCGTCATGAATCAAAGCCTGCGTTTCGGACAGAAGCGTACTCCCCTCAGGGGTAAGCTCTTCACTGGCGAGCATGGCGTACCCATCGACACCTTCCTGATCATTCATTTCAGCATCAAGTGAGTATGTAGGTTTTCTCCTTCGCAGACGATCAATGCACAGATTTGTAGCAATTCGATAAATCCAGGTTGAGAACTTCTGTCCATGATCATATTTTTCCAAATTACGATACACACGCAAAAAAGTTTCCTGCACCAGATCCTCCGCCTCATGGCGATTACCTAGCATCCGGTAGGAAAGATGAAAAATCCGATCTTTATATAACTCGACTAACTCCGCAAAAGCTCGCTGATCGCCTTTCTGTACCAGCCTTACCAAGCGGCTTTCCATATTATCCACTCTATACTCCCCCAGACTTGCTGATGGGTTACTTATTACATGTTTATGATTATTCATCGTAGTTTAATTTTATCCGGAAATCAACTGTAGTATTGTTACTAACTGCAAGCACGCCTGCCATCAATATACAAACAGCACAATCGGGCACCCCATGAGTACCCGATTGCCTGTATTCGTACAACCGTACTATATCAGCCCGTATTTCTTAAGCCTGCTGCAATTCCGTTAATTGTCAACAATACCTCACGCAGCATTTCAGTGTCATCACCGTTCTGATCCCGAAGCTCCCGTAACTCACTTAGCAATTGAACCTGCAAGTAACTTAACGGATCGACATAAGGATTACGCAACCGGATAGATTCCTGAATAACCGGCACGTCGTCCAAAATCTCGGATTGTCCGGTTATTTTCAAAATCAACTCAGATGTCAGCTTGAACTCCGCTGAAATCTGCCCGAAAATACGCTGCCGGGCCTCTTCGTTATCCGACATCCCAGCGTACTCTTCTGCAATCAGTAAATCCGCTTTAGCGATTGCCATTTGCAGTGTATCAATAAGTGACCGGAAGAAAGCAGAGTCCCTAAACATCGTTTGCAGCACTTTAAGGTTATCCTCATTGTTTTGATAGAAGCTTTGCAAACCTGTTCCAGCCGCATACCATGCAGGTAACAAGTAACGGCTTTGTGTCCATGCAAAAACCCATGGAATGGCGCGTAAGTCCTCAAAACGTTCGCTGTTCTTACGCTTGGACGGACGAGATCCAATATTCAGCTCACCCACCTCAGGCAACGGTGTAGATTCTTTGAAGAAGTTGAAGAAATCCGGATCTCGGAAAATCAAATCCTGATACTTATCCAGTGAAACTTGCGAAATGCGGGCGATAATCTCCTCCCAGCTCTCCTCAAACACTTCCTTCTTCCCGGAACGATGATATGCTACAGCCGTAATCAGCGCCGATGTTGCCTGCTCCAAGCTCCGGTACGCGATGCCTCTAAGCGAGTATCGGGATGATAGTACTTCGCCTTGCTCCGTGATTTTGATTCCGCCTCCAATCGTATGAGGAGGTTGAGCCAAAATACTGCGATTAAGTGGCATTCCTCCACGACCCAGCGCACCTCCACGACCGTGGAAAAACTTCACTTTTACGCCAAACTCATTAACTACTTCCGTAATGCTGTTCATAGCGACCCGAAGTTCCCAGTTCGCTGTAACCACACCGCCATCTTTATTACTGTCCGAGTATCCCAGCATAATCTCTTGAAGCTGGTCCATCGCAGCCACAGATTGTCGATATACAGGCAAGTTCATCAATCTTCTCATAATATCGGGTGCAGCGTGCAGATCATCTATCGTTTCGAACAAAGGGACGGATTGCAGCGTACAGATAACAGTGCCATCCTTCTCGATGCGGAACAGGCCTACCTCTTTGGATAAGACCATAACCTCCAGTAAGTCACTGGCTCCCTGAGTCATACTGATCAAGTAGCTTGTAATGGACTGCTTGCCGAATTCCTCCTGAGCCAAATAAATCGTACGATATACGTCAAGACATTCCTGTGTGCTATCGCTATATTTTAAATACGGTGAAGTAATCGGACGAGGTTCATTCAGCAGCTTTTCCAGCAGATTTATTTTTTCCTCTTCTGATAGCTTACTGTAATCCGATACAATATTCATTTTAGACAGAATTTCAGTCATCGCATTTTCATGTTCCTGACTATGCTGACGCACATCCAGCGTAGCTGTATGGAATCCAAACAACTCTACCTGGCGAATCATCTTTTGAATATATGTGTTTGCCACATAATCGGCAAAATGATGACGCAGGCTGTTGTCAATAACATTTAGGTCTGCAATGAGCTCTTCCGCAGAATTATAACGCTCATTGGTACCCTGTTTGCTTTCATCCAGGATGTTGTTCACTTTAGCAATCATATATGCCAGTTTAATGCGGTAAGGCTCTTTTTCGTTATGCCATACTTCCATCTTTTTAAGTGTAATATGAGTACGGTCTTCTTCAATAGAAGCCAGCAGATCATCGGAAACTCGCACAATGCTGGTGCTGAAACTCAAGTAACCCATGAGTTCCTTTAACGTGTGCTGATATTCTCTCAAAGCCAACTTGCGCTGCATACGTAACGTTTCCCAAGTCACATGAGCTGTCACAGACGGATTGCCGTCCCGGTCTCCACCGATCCAGGAACCAAATCTCAGATAAGTGGGTATGTGCCATTTTTGTTCGGGATAATATTTGTCCAAACATCGTTCCAATTCTTGGTACACATCTGGCAGTACATGAAACAAGGTCTCGTGAAAATAATACATTCCATTTCTTACTTCATCTAATACAGTTGGCTTGCGATCACGCAGCTCATCTGTCTGCCACAGCGTAATTACTTCGTTTAGCAGATTCTCCCGTACCTGTTCCCGCTCACGTAAGGTAAGCATCGGATTATCCAGCAGCATGACGTCCTCGGAAATGCGCTTGTGGATATCAAGTATTACTCGTCGTGTCGCTTCTGTAGGATGTGCGGTCATGACCAGTTCCAAAGAGAGCTCATTCAGCAAGTTGCTAACGTCCTCGGCGGAGAAGCCCCCTTGTTTAAGCTCCTGAACGGAACTTTCAATGGAACCAGGTTGAACATCTTCACCAGCGGAATGCTCATAATCCCGCTTACGACGAATACGATGGTTTTGCTCAGCGATATTCACCAACTGAAAATAAATCGCAAACGCGCGAATAACCTGGTGACGAATATCCGTATCCAGTCCGCTGACCATTTGTTTGAAATCCTCATACAACTCCGGTTGATACCCGGCACGTAACGATTTACTTGTCTCACGTATTTTCTCCACGATATCCAAAAGTTCGTTGCCACCCTGATGAACCAAAACCTCACCAAGAATATTCCCTAGAAAACGAACGTCCCGCCGCAGCAGATTGTTGGATTGGTTTTTGTTAGCGGTTAACGTAAGCTCAGTCATGCTTTTCCCCCCATCTGATCTGTTCCACACCATATACAGTTGTAGCAAAGGTACGTATACACACGAAATTTGACACTTTCTTAACATCATACAATAAAAACGCATGAAAAGCTGCAAAATTTACAGTAAAAAATCATGTTTTTGAAATACTTTTTTTGAGAAAATATTGGATTTTTATGCAAAAGGATGAAATTGATAATAGAAATGAATGTATACACTAGTGATGCGTGAAACATTATGCACAGTCTCTTATAAAGAGTGTGGTTTTAAAGGTGCAAATTCATGCAACATGATGTGTATATGTTTATTAATTGTTGACAAAGTCAACCCTATTATCCTTCTATCCACAAAGATATACACAAATTAGCCATATCCTCAGTGTTTCTAGGGCATTTTCTCTTTAAGACTTCGCTTTTTACCCACATAAATAAAGGGGAATGTGCACAACGCAAGAGCAGATGCAGAGTTATCACCATGAATTCGTACCATAATAGCTATAGGATTCCTATATTCAAAGGATTTGATCACGAAATTAGCCTTACTGCAGGAGATCGGGGGTACGCTAGAGGGGAAATTCGGGATCTAGATGTCATAAGTAACAAGAGCCTATGTACAATATGCACAAGTCATCCCCAACTGTGCATGACAGGAGACATAACTGCATTAACTTATATACATAGAAGTAAATGTAATGTGGACAAAATAAAAAGAAGCCTTTCGGCTTCTAGGTAATCGGTAAGCGGGTGATGGGAATCGAACCCACGCTATCAGCTTGGAAGGCTGAAGTTCTACCATTGAACTACACCCGCAAATTAGTATCGGGATGACACGATTTGAACATGCGACCCCCTGGTCCCAAACCAGGTGCTCTACCAAGCTGAGCTACATCCCGATATTATACTTTTTTAAATATGGCGCGCCCTGAGAGATTCGAACTCCCGGCCTTTTGATTCGTAGTCAAACGCTCTATCCAGCTGAGCTAAGGGCGCAAATATGGAGCGGACGACGGGAATCGAACCCGCGACCCTCGCCTTGGCAAGGCGATGCTCTACCGCTGAGCCACGTCCGCAAAAACAAGATGCGCGTGGAGGGACTTGAACCCCCACGTCAAAGACGCTAGATCCTAAGTCTAGTGCGTCTGCCAATTCCGCCACACGCGCATGTAATACAATGGTGAGCCATGAAGGACTCGAACCTTCGACACCCTGATTAAAAGTCAGGTGCTCTACCAACTGAGCTAATGGCTCTTAATGGCTGGGGATATAGGATTTGAACCTATGCATGACGGAGTCAAAGTCCGTTGCCTTACCGCTTGGCTAATCCCCAATATGCATATGATTCACAATTCCCCAAGATTTCATCCAGGTAAGAGGATGAAAAATGGTGGAGGCTGAGGGGCTCGAACCCCCGACCCTCTGCTTGTAAGGCAGATGCTCTCCCAGCTGAGCTAAGCCTCCATACTATCCTATGACCCGTAGGGGATTCGAACCCCTGTTACCTCCGTGAAAGGGAGGTGTCTTAACCCCTTGACCAACGGGCCATCCTATAACAAGCTCTCAACCGGGTTCGAACCGGTGACCTCATCCTTACCATGGATGCACTCTACCTGCTGAGCTATGAGAGCAAATGGCTCCCCGAACAGGACTCGAACCTGTGACAACTCGATTAACAGTCGAGTGCTCTACCAACTGAGCTATCAGGGAATATTAATCATAAAGCTCTGCTTGGCGACGTCCTACTCTCCCAGGACCCTGCGGTCCAAGTACCATCGGCGCTGGAGGGCTTAACGGTCGTGTTCGGGATGGGTACGTGTGGAACCCCTCCGCTATCGCCACCAAACATGAATTTACATCGTAAATTCTACCTTCAAGGTTACACCCTGAAAACTGGATCCGAAACTCATTTGCGTTTTATTTTAGGATAAGCCCTCGACCGATTAGTATTGGTCAGCTCCATGCATTACTGCACTTCCACCCCCAACCTATCTACCTCGTCGTCTTCAAGGGGTCTTACATACTGGGAAATCTCATCTTGAGGGGGGCTTCACGCTTAGATGCTTTCAGCGCTTATCCCTTCCGTACATAGCTACCCAGCGGTGCTCCTGGCGGAACAACTGGTACACCAGCGGTACGTCCATCCCGGTCCTCTCGTACTAAGGACAGCTCCTCTCAAATTTCCTACGCCCACGACAGATAGGGACCGAACTGTCTCACGACGTTCTGAACCCAGCTCGCGTACCGCTTTAATGGGCGAACAGCCCAACCCTTGGGACCTACTTCAGCCCCAGGATGCGATGAGCCGACATCGAGGTGCCAAACCTCCCCGTCGATGTGGACTCTTGGGGGAGATAAGCCTGTTATCCCCAGGGTAGCTTTTATCCGTTGAGCGATGGCCCTTCCATGCGGTACCACCGGATCACTAAGCCCGACTTTCGTCCCTGCTCGACTTGTAGGTCTCGCAGTCAAGCTCCCTTCTGCCTTTGCACTCTTCGAATGATTTCCAACCATTCTGAGGGAACCTTGGGGCGCCTCCGTTACTCTTTAGGAGGCGACCGCCCCAGTCAAACTGCCCACCTGACACTGTCCTCGCACCGGATCACGGTACCAAGTTAGAACCTAGATACGATCAGGGTGGTATCCCAAGGATGCCTCCTCTCAAGCTGGCGCTCAAGATTCTACGGCTCCCACCTATCCTGTACAGATCGTACCCAAATTCAATATCAAGCTGCAGTAAAGCTCCATGGGGTCTTTCCGTCTTGTCGCGGGTAACCTGCATCTTCACAGGTATTAAAATTTCACCGGATCTCTCGTTGAGACAGCGCCCAAGTCGTTACGCCATTCGTGCGGGTCAGAATTTACCTGACAAGGAATTTCGCTACCTTAGGACCGTTATAGTTACGGCCGCCGTTTACTGGGGCTTCGGTTCATAGCTTCGCCCCGAAGGGCTTACCACTCCCCTTAACCTTCCAGCACCGGGCAGGCGTCAGCCCGTATACTTCGCCTTGCGGCTTCGCACAGACCTGTGTTTTTGCTAAACAGTCGCTTGGGCCTTTTCACTGCGGCCCCCTCGGGCTATTCACCCTACCGAGGCACCCCTTCTCCCGAAGTTACGGGGTCATTTTGCCGAGTTCCTTAACGAGAGTTCTTCCGCGCGCCTTAGAATTCTCTTCTCGCCTACCTGTGTCGGTTTGCGGTACGGGCACCTTCTCCTGGCTAGAGGCTTTTCTTGGCAGTCTGAGATCATGACCTTCGCTACTACAATTTTCGCTCCCCATCACAGCCCAGCCTTAACGATGTGCGGATTTGCCTACACATCAGCCTCACTGCTTAGACGGACATCCATCAGTCCGCGTCACTACCCTACTGCGTCACCCCATTGCTCATAACGGATTACGGTGGTACAGGAATTTCGACCTGTTGTCCTTCGACTACGCCTATCGGCCTCGCCTTAGGTCCCGACTTACCCTGAGCGGACGAACCTTCCTCAGGAACCCTTAGGCTTTCGGCGGATCTGATTCTCACAGATCTTTTCGTTACTCATACCGGCATTCTCACTTGAATGCAGTCCAGCGCTCCTTACGGTACACCTTCAACCCGCATTCAACGCTCCCCTACCCCTGATGCAAGCATCAAGCCATAGCTTCGGTGGTGTGTTTAGCCCCGTTACATTTTCGGCGCAGAGTCACTCGACCAGTGAGCTATTACGCACTCTTTCAATGGTGGCTGCTTCTAAGCCAACATCCTGGTTGTCTGTGCAACTCCACATCCTTTCCCACTT
>NZ_CP151948.1:5040000-5102500 GCF_038592955.1 Paenibacillus sp. FSL H8-0168
GCGATAAGCGCACTGCCCCCATCTTAAAAGTCCTTGAGGATAAGAAAGTGACCAAGTCCACCTTTTTTCTTTCTGCCCCTTGGAGTAAAACACATCCGGAACTTGTGAATCAGATTAAAGAAAGCGGATTTGAGATCGGCAGTCATGGCCATAAACACGAAAATTACAGCAGCTTAAGCGATGAAGATATTCGTAAGCAGATTTCAATTGCTCATACCACATTAACCGAACTGACAGGACAGTCCCCGAAGTTGATCCGTATGCCTAATGGCGACTTTGATAAAAGAGTCCTTCAGGTTGCCGGCACTTTAGGCTACAAAACCATTCAGTGGGATACAGATTCCCTGGACTGGAAAAACCCTGGTACTCAGGTCATAATCGACCGTGTTGTAAATAAAGCGCATCCTGGCGATATCGTCCTTCTGCATGCCAGTGATTCCTGTAAACAAACGCATGAAGCCCTGCCGGTCATTATCGACAAGTTGCGAGCACAAGGCTATGAATTCGTGACTGTATCTGAACTGCTTCAACAGGGTACAGTAAAAGGCAAAGAGGTACGCGATCAGGCACTGGGTCTTTAAGGAGTTATTTTACATCGTTCTCAGCTAAAAACCAAAAGCAAATCGACATATTTCTCCCCATTCATCCGCATACTATCCACATTCATGATGAAGGAGGAATACGGCCATGAATTGGACTCGTTTGCGATTTGTTAGCACGATATGCGTACTGGGCGTTGCACTGAGTGGATGCGGCTCGGATCAGGGTTCTGCGCCCCCCCAGAACAGTTATAAAGAGATGAAAACGATGGTTGTCGATATCTTGAAAAGCGATGACGGAAAAAAAGCCGTAGAGGAGGCTTTAACCGGGGAAAGCACTTCAAAAGAAGGACAATCCGGTCAAAGCAGTGAAGAGGGTGGGGCTGGTGGTGGATCTGGTGGCAGCATGGGAATGAAAATGCTTATGCCCATGCAATCGGCTGAACAGATGAAGATCGCAGTCAAAGATACTTTGGTATCACCTGAATATAAAAAAGAAATCGAAAAGATTATGACCGATCCGCGTTTTGCCGGAGAATTTGCCAAAGCCATCAACAGCCAAAGCAAACAGCTTCATATGCAACTTATAAAAGACCCTTCTTATCAAAAATCAATTGAAGCAATGCTCAAGTCACCAGAATTAACCAAAATGTATATGGACTTAACTAAAACCCCTGAATATCGCAAACAATCTATGACAGTCATGCATGATGCCATGCAAAATCCAATTTTCCGACTTGAGGTTATGAATTTACTCAAAACCGTCGTACAAGAGGAGCTTCAACCCAAGGTTGAGAAAAAAAGTGGTGAGCAAGGCGGTGCAGGCGGCGATAAGCAAGGTGGTGGAGGCAGCGAAGGTGGGGGCGAAGGAGAACAAGGAGGAAGCCAATAATAAAAAGGCTGGTTTAATAAACCAGCCTTTTTTCTTTATTCAGATTCCGTGTGCAAAATCGTAATCTGAGCAGCAATATCATTGTAAATGGTCCCCGTGGCAGACTCAGATTTATATACAGATGGAGAAAAGTCGGCTTCTGACGGATGGTTATCTGGAATACCCAGCGGAATTTGAGCAAGAAGTTTTGTATGAAGAGTGTCTGCCAACATAGCCCCCCCTCCTCGCCCAAAAACATAGTCCTTTTCTCCAGTGGAGGACACATAATAAGACATGTTCTCCACAACGCCGATGACCTTATGATCCGTTTGAAGCGCCATTGCGCCTGCACGTGCAGCTACAAAAGCCGCCGTTGCATGTGGAGTAGTGACAATGATTTCTTCACTCTGCGGAATCATTTGATGTACGTCAAGCGCTACATCGCCAGTGCCTGGTGGTAAATCGAGAATCATATAGTCCAGTTTTCCCCATTCGACATCACTAAAAAACTGTCTGAGCATTCTCCCCAGCATGGGACCTCTCCAGATCACCGGGTTGTTTTCTCTAACAAAGAAGCCCATAGACATGATTTTGATACCAAATCGCTCCACTGGCTGAATGATACCATCTTCGACAGTAGGCACATCCTCTACTCCAATCATATCCGGCACACTGAATCCATAGATATCCGCATCAATCAAACCCACACGCTTCCCCTGTCTAGCTAAAGCAGCCGCCAAATTTACAGCTACTGTCGATTTTCCGACACCACCTTTTCCGCTTGCAATGGCAATAAATCGTACGCCAGATGCTGGGCTAAGTAGCTCATGTTCTTCCATGCCAACAGCATGTCCTTTGGTCAAAACCGGGTCAGCCGCTTCCTCGGTCTCCTCTCCATTTTGAAGGGCAGACTTTTCATGCTCAGATGCCTCACGAATACGAATATGAACGTGACTTAATCCCGCCTCTTCTAATGTCTGCCGTATTTCTCGTTCCAACTCTTTCAGCGTCTCTTCCTGGCTATTCAGGGTAATGGCAGTCAAGGATACCCGATCCTCTTTAACCACCACATCCCGAATAAAATGGAGATCGACTAGACGGCGTCCTGTATGAGGCTCCCGCACTTGTTGAAGTAGCTCTATAACTTGCTCTCTTGATTGCATGAATTATCAGCACCTCTGCTTTAATGAATTACGGAGTGGTAAACACTTACAGTATACCACTATCTGGCTTAAGGTGCTGGTGAGATCCCCTTTTCCCCGGCACTGTAACGCAAAATCCCCTTATATATGGACGCCGCCACCTGCCTTTGATAGTTCACGTCACTAAGTCGTCTAGCTTCCTCAGGATGGGACAAAAATCCTACTTCTACAAGGGCTGATGGCATTTTGAGAGCTTTCAATAAATAAACTGTGTTCACGGTCTTAGCCACTCTGTCCGTATTTTCCAAGTTGCGTTTGATCTCTTCCTGAATTAAAGACGCCAAATTCCCGTTATCTGCATGGTTAGGTACGTAAAAGGTTTGGGCTCCACTCCAACGGCTCGACGGAATACTGTTCATATGGATACTTAGAAAGAGGTCTGCTTTCTGCTCCTCAATTATACGCACACGCTGCTTCAAATCCTCCGTTTTTCTTCTGGAATAACCTTTCGTTTCTTGCTGCGCCAGGTCGCGATCATCCTCACGTGTCATGACAACAACAGCACCTGCTTGCTGTAAATAATCCCGCAAATAAAAAGCGATTGCCAGATTAATATCCTTTTCAATAATCCCTTCTTTGCTAACCGCCCCTCCATCAGGCCCTCCGTGTCCAGCATCTAGGGCAATTACTTTACCAGTAAGGGGTAAACTCCAATGGGTCCAAGCTCTCGAAGCAGGTATCTCATACAATGCCAGTGTAATAAATAGAACGGCGAGACAACAGCCCAACAGCATTTTTTGCAACGTCCGATAGCGAATCCACAGTGTAACCTCGTTTTTACGATTATTTTTTTGCATAACAAAACGCCTCCGTCCTATACAGATACTAATAATCTATATGGGACGAGGCGTGTAGATAGTACAACTCAGGCATGAACAAATTCTTTCATACCTTCAATCAGCACTTGAGCGACTTCCGGTCGTGTAAATTCAGGTGGCGGGCAAACCCCAGAGCGCAACAATTCCCGTACCTTGGTGCCCGAGAGCGTTAAATGATGCTCTTTGGGATGTGGGCATGTTTTACTTGAGGCCATATTTCCACATCGGGTGCAATAAAAGCTGTGTTCAAAGAACAATGGAGTAATCCCCAGCTCTTCAGGTGTAAAGTGCCTGAAAATTTCCTGTGCTTCGTAGGTACCATAATAGTCTCCTACACCGGCATGATCCCTTCCAACAATAAAATGGGTGCAGCCATAGTTCTTTCGCACAATAGCATGGAAAATGGCCTCTCTAGGACCCGCGTATCGCATGGCAGCAGGAAATACCCCCAGAAAAGTCCGATCAGCCGGATAATAATTGTCCAACAGCACCAGATAGCTCTTCATACGCACATCTGCCGGAACGTCATCTGACTTGGTTTCACCAACGAGTGGGTTTAGAAACAAAGCATCCACAATCTCCATCGCGCTTTTTTGAATGTACTCATGTGCCCGGTGTACCGGATTTCGTGTTTGAAATCCGACTACTGTTTTCCAGCCTTTTTCTGCAAAATAGTCGCGTGTCTGTGATGGTGTATAGTAAAACTCACTAAATTGTGTGGGCTCCGGCCGATTCAGCACTTGCACACATCCACCAACATACGTAGCAGGTCGATCTAACAGTTTTTTTACGCCAGGATGAGCCGGGTCATCCGTCTTGAATACTCGTCTGGCTTCCTCAGCCTGATCTACCTGATAAATACTTTCAATATCAAGTACAGCATAAATAGTACCGTCTGTTTCACCCACCAAAGCCACCTGCTGACCTAATTTCAATTCACTGGCTACACTTTCTGCAACTGCAAGAGTAATGGGAATACTCCAGACTGTACCATCGGCAAGACGCATATCTGTTACCACTGACCGATAATCAGATTCATTCATAAACCCCGTCAAAGGAGAAAATGCCCCCACTCCAATTAAATCCAGATCAGAAATGGTCCATGAGTTTACACGGATTGGGAACAATTCCTCTGCGGCCTGCAAAAGTGCTTTTTGCTTCGGTCCTGTAATGATTTTATCAACAAGTGTTCCGCCATGCGGAAGAATTGCAGTCATAATGCACTTCCCTTCTCTTCATAAATATGACTCATAGCTACCTGAATACCATTTTATTGATGGAGCCCACACTCCGTTTTCTCATTGCCTGACCAGCGACCTGCACGAGGATCTTCACCTGGTAGGACCTCACGGGTACATTGCTCACAACCGATACTGGGATAATTGCGATCATGCAATGGATTATACAGCACTTCATGAGTACGGATATAGTTCCATACATCCTCGGATGTCCAGCTTGCCAAGGGGTTAAATTTAACGAGTCCAAACTTTTCGTCATACTCTACCTTTTTTGAATTCGCACGGGTAGGGGCCTGATCCCGGCGAATACCGGTAATCCATGCATCGTATTGTGACAAAATACGTGTCAGCGGCTCAACTTTGCGTATACCACAACATGTGTTTGGATCTGTTTTCCACAGTTCCTCTCCATGTTCAGCCGCTTGCTCTTCAGGAGTAATTAAGGGAGAGACCCTAACAAAATCCAAGTTATATCTGGCTTTCATCTGATCTCGCGTATCATAAGTTTCTTGAAAATGAAAGTCGGTGTCCAAGTAAAAAATGTCGGTGGAAGGGCTAATTTTTTGAAGCATATCTACTAGTACTACATCTTCTGCTCCGAAGCTACAAGCAAAGGTAAGATTGGGAAATGTAAGAACAGCATACTGGATAATTTCCTCTGGCGTAGCCTCTTCCAGTTCAATTGCCTTGACTCTAATCAACGCTTCTTTCTCCAATAAATTCATTATCAATGCGCCTCCATATGAAGATTCATAAATAAGTGTCACTCCAATACCGACTAAACTAATAAGATTAAATACAGTATAAAACTTTCACAATCATTGTCAATCCACGGCAAAATGTCCTGATGCAAGCATTTATCCACCTAAATTTGCAGGAATGTTGCTCTGTCAGCATTCTTTAATGCTTTCTTGCGTATCCAATCAAGTTCATTGACTTTATATAAAATATTCTTATACCAAACATTTTGAAAATGGACCATAGGCCCAGTGCGCGGCAGCCATCGGTAATGCTGAACAGCTTTGGGTTGCTTTGATCAAGCAAGAACCATCTGTAGAAGAAAGCAAGTGAAACCCACTATACTATTCCGGAGCTCTGGGTCAGCGATGCCTTCATTCTGAAAATTATAAAAGGAATGACTGCGCGCTAAACTCTTATTATACCTCTATTCAATCCCAAAGCGCTCGTAGCGGCAATTTCCGAGGAATTGATCACTGGACACAAGCAAGACTCTTATCGCTACTGGAAGCCTATTTAAAGCCTGTCATCAATGAGGGGCGATATTATGAGGGTAGACAGTCGGACAATACATGGTACTCCCGGTTATAGTTTGGAGCGATTGCTGTGTAGACTATTTCTATTACCAGTAACATGTACATCGCCGTTGCAATTGCAGTAGCCTAGGAAGCGGACACTGCTAGGCTAAGGACCGTCTTTCTGCACCGGCATACAAATAAAAAGAGGTATTCCTTGCCGTATCCCTAGCTAAGCCCAAAACAGCTGTACAAGAGGCATAGACAGTGCCAGCCAGAACATATCAAGGAGGACTTTACATAAACAAGTGAAAGCAAAGTATCCTCGTGAAACAGCACTTAGCAGAAAATATTAAGATGAGGCTATATTGAATAACCGAACATTATATTTTTAGTCACAGGTTATAAACATTACAGAATAAACTGCGTTGAAATAGCAAACTGTATTTGTGTATAACAATATCATCTTCAATTCCATCGTGGATAACTTTTCGTATTCCGTGCATTTGCATGCAGTTATTTATGTATTCGCTGAAACATGCTGAAGCTTGTAACTTTTAGAGTAGGTCTACTTATCCACATGTGGATAATGATCAGGAAATGACTAAATAAAAAAGAACCCTTTCCATAAGGAAAAGGTTCTTCTGTATTCGAAATATTAACGTTTCGAGAACTGTGGTGCACGACGAGCGGCTTTGAGACCGTATTTTTTACGTTCTTTCATACGTGGGTCACGAGTCAAGAAGCCTGCTTTTTTCAAAGCTGGACGGAATTCCGGATCTGCTTTCAACAGAGCACGGGAAATACCGTGGCGAATTGCGCCGGCTTGACCAGAGATACCACCACCATGAGCAATAACGAGTACGTCATAGCTGCCAACTGTTTCTGTCAGGTTCAGTGGTTGTTTTACGATCAGTTTGAGAGTTTCCAAACCAAAATATTCATTAATATCACGCTTATTGATGACAATGCGTCCTTCACCCGGTACGAGACGAACACGAGCTACCGAATGTTTACGACGACCTGTCCCATAGTATTGTACTTGTGCCATGAAACTGTCCTCCCTTTTAATTATCCGCGAAGTTCGTAAACTTCAGGTTTTTGTGCTGCATGTGGATGCTCAGTGCCTCTGTAAGCTTTAAGTCTCAGCTTCATTTTCTCGCCTTGACGAGTTTTAGGAAGCATACCGTGAACAGCCAATTCCAACATACGCTCAGGCTTGTTCTTAACCATTTCTTGTGCAACCGTTACTTTCAGACCACCCGGATGCAGGGAGTGACGGTAGTATTTCTTGTTCTCCATTTTTTTACCGGTCAATACGATTTTTTCCGCATTGATTACAACAACAAAATCACCTGTGTCCACATGTGGTGTAAATTGTGGCTTGTGTTTGCCGCGAATCAACGCAGCCGCTTCGCTTGCCAGACGGCCGAGCGTTTTGCCTTCGGCATCAATGATGTGCCAGTTGCGCTCAACTTCATTTGGCTTCGCCATATACGTAGTACGCATGAAAAGTATCCTCCTTAAGTTCGTTAACAGAAATCATCATTTATCTTCGTTCGTTAAGTTGCTGCATTATTGATGGATTAGATGTTAATTTAAAGTGATTATCTTAATTGGGGCTGTGGGAAAGCCATTAAGAAAACACAACTTTTATATTACAGGATAACCATCAATTCCGCAAGGGTAAAATCAATGTTTTTTGATGTTTTCGTCGTACTCTACATTCCAGAGCGTTAAAGCGTGTCCAACGGCCGTAGGTCCAGCCTTTGAACGATTTTTTGCCTCCAAAATGGAAGGAATATCATCCGACGATTTTTTGCCTTCTCCCACTTCCAGCAAAGTACCCATAATAATCCGAACCATGTGCTGCAAAAATCCGCTACCTGTAATATAAGTATGGATAATTCCCTGGTCATCCGAGCCCGGACGTGAAAAGGAATGGTCTACTGTCATATAGGCTTCATAAATAGTGCGAACATGATTCGTCTTTTGGGAACGTCGAGATGCGAACGAAGTATAGTCAAAGGTGCCCACTAAATGAGCCAACCCTTCCTCCATCGCTCTTACATCCAGTCTCGTTGGATGATGGGCCTGTGTACGACGGTGAAAGATGTCCGGAAATCGGTTCGCATTAATGCTGTACCGATATGTCTTCCGCTTCGCCATGCGGCGTGCATGAAAGGACAGTGGCACCTCTCTCGCATCCGTAACGATGATATCACGAGGCAACCAGGCATTAAGTGCCAGACACCAGCGCTGTAACGGAATCGGCGATTCAGTGTGAAAATTGAATACCTGCCCGTATGCATGTACACCTGCATCTGTACGGCCTGAGCCTGTAATTTTAAGACGCTCGCCCGTCAATGAGTAAATAGCATGTTCAAGGCAGTCCTGAATGGTGTTACCGTCAGGCTGCGTCTGAAAGCCATCATAGTGGGTTCCGTCATAGTTCACCTTCATGCACAAGTTCCGCATGTTTCTCACACCTTTATAGGGGTAGTCTCTGGCCTTACAAGGAATAACCGAACATAACAAAGGAGAAGCCCCTCAAGGACTCCTCCAAGAGAAAAAAAGGGTTGTTCAGAATCAAGCCGATTCTGTCCACCCTTCCCTCATCTTCGCCTGTCTACGCGCGGTCAACCAATTCCAGATATACCATTGGAGCGGCGTCGCCACGACGAGGTCCCAATTTCAAGATACGAGTGTATCCACCTGGACGCTCAGTGTAACGTGTAGCCAATTCGCTAAACAGCTTTTGGATTGCATCCTGCTCACCATCCAAAGTTTCACGGCGAACGAACGCAGCCACTTGACGACGTGCGTGCAGATCTCCTTTTTTCGCTTTGGTGATCAGTTTTTCAGCAATAGAACGAACTTCTTTCGCTTTAGCCTCAGTAGTTTGGATACGCTCATACAAGAACAGATCGGTTACCAAATCACGAAACAAAGCTTTACGGGCACTGGAGTTACGGCCCAATTTTTGGTATGCCATGTAATTTCCCCTCCTTCACAAAAACGTTGCTGTACTATTCTTCCGTACGAAGTCCTAAACCAAGTTCCTCAAGCTTCTCTTGTACTTCTTCCAAAGATTTGCGACCCAAGTTACGGACCTTCATCATATCTTCTTCAGATTTAGTCGTGAGTTCTTGTACCGTATTGATACCAGCGCGCTTAAGGCAGTTATAGGAACGGACGGAGAGATCCAGCTCTTCGATCGTCATTTCAAGAACTTTTTCTTTCTTGTCTTCTTCTTTTTCAACCATAATTTCAGCATCTTTTGCCTCGTCCGTGAGACCCACGAACAACATCACATGCTCGGTCAAAATTTTGGCTCCAAGGCTCACTGCTTCCTCGGGACGAATACTTCCGTCAGTCCAAACCTCAAGTGTCAGCTTGTCGTAATTCGTAACCTGGCCGACACGCGTATTTTCTACGCCGTAGTTCACGCGTGCAATCGGAGTGTAGATGGAGTCGACGGGAATGACGCCGATCGGCTGGTCATCACGTTTGTTCCGATCCTGCTTAACGTAACCGCGACCGCGATTGGCAAAAATACGCATGTGAAGTCTCGAACCCGGTCCGAGCGTAGCAATGTGAAGATCCGGATTAAGAATTTCCACATCACTATCCGCACGGATATCTCCTGCCGTTACAACTCCTTCGCCTTCCGCATCGATTTCGAGTACTTTCTCTTCATCCGAGTGGATTTTAAGCGATAAAGCTTTCAAGTTCAGAATGATCTCCGTTACGTCTTCCTTCACACCGGGAACCGTTGCAAACTCGTGCAGAACCCCATCGATCTGAACCGATGTGACTGCTGCCCCCGGTAACGAGGATAACAGAATACGGCGAAGCGAGTTACCCAACGTCGTACCGTATCCGCGTTCCAGCGGTTCTACTACGAATTTTCCATAGGTGCCATCATCATTGACGTCAACCGTCTCAATTTTCGGCTTTTCGATTTCTATCACTGCAATATCCCTCCTTCAAAACGTCGCTCCTATATGAAACATTCACCTTATCCATAGTCTATCATGCAGTATACCTAAACATCCATTCTTGGCAGTTTGTGCCGGATCTATACTACACGCAGAGGAGAAATCTCACTAGACGCGACGACGTTTTGGAGGACGGCATCCGTTATGAGGTACCGGAGTTACGTCTTTAATCAGGTTAACTTCCAAACCAGCAGCTTGCAAAGAGCGAATTGCTGCTTCGCGACCTGCACCAGGTCCTTTAACCATGACTTCGACAGTTTTCATGCCGTGTTCCATAGCAGCTTTAGCAGCAGTTTCTGCGGCCATTTGTGCTGCGAATGGAGTGGATTTACGGGAACCACGGAATCCCATGCCGCCTGAGCTGGCCCAAGAGATTGCATTACCGTGTGGATCTGTGATCGTAACGATCGTGTTGTTGAACGTGGAACGGATGTGTGCCACGCCAGTCTCGATATTTTTACGGTCACGGCGTTTTGTACGTACAACTTTTTTCGGTTTAGCCATTGAATGTTATCCTCCCTTCTTATTTCTTTTTGTTCGCTACAGTCCGACGAGGACCTTTACGGGTACGAGCATTAGTTTTAGTACGTTGTCCGCGAACAGGCAATCCACGACGGTGACGAACACCACGGTAGCAGCCAATCTCAGTCAGACGTTTAATATTTAAGGAAATTTCACGACGCAGATCGCCTTCTACTTTAACTTCTTTGTCGATCGTTTCACGTAATTTGCTCACTTCATCTTCAGTCAAATCACGAACACGCGTGTTTGCACTGATGCCTGTTTCCTTCAAGATTTTCTGAGAAGTCGTTTTACCGATTCCGAAAATGTAAGTCAAGGCGATCTCAACGCGTTTGTCACGTGGCAAATCCACACCAGCTATACGAGCCATTTTACGCTACACCCCCTTCTATTAACCTTGTTTTTGTTTGTGTTTCGGATTTTCGCAAATAACCATTACATTCCCTTTGCGGCGAATGACTTTGCATTTTTCGCAAATAGGTTTTACAGAAGGTCTTACCTTCATGTTGATTACCTCCTCCAAGCTTTACCCTGGTAAAACTCGCTTCGTGAACATTCACATCGTTTTGCCGAGCAAAACAAGTTTTTTTAAATGACATACGTTTAATAAAAACCTGCATGAATTACTTGCGGTACGTTATACGGCCTTTGGTTAAATCGTAAGGCGATAACTGTACAACCACCTTGTCGCCTGTCAAAATACGGATAAAGTGCATCCGCAGCTTTCCGGAAACATGAGCAAGAATTTGATGACCGTTCTCCAGCTCTACCTTGAACGTAGCGTTCGGTAGTGGCTCGATTACCGTACCTTCAACCTCAATGACATCTTCTTTGGCCAAAGTCAGTCTCCTTTCTCTTCAGCTTGGTATTCGGACGAGTCCAGGAAAGTTTTCACTGCATGGCGCAGCTTTCCGTTCGTCACCCGACCGCTTTCGTTTAAACTGTTTACAATCTCGCTACTAATCTTTGGCTGAGGCACCAAATGAAGAACATTTTTCTTCTTCGCTTGATCAAACTTTCGTTTATCCCCATCCGCAATATATACAAACCTGCTATCTGCTACTGAAACGACAACCGCAATCTGTCCGGCACCTCTGCCCTTCAGAATCTTCACCAGCTGACCGATTTGCAGGTTTCCTTGCTGAATCATTCCAATCACCTACGCACTCAGTTTCGTGAAAATGTCCATGCCGCCCGTTTCGTACGTCACCGCTTGCTCGTTATGAGCACATGAGGTTACGTTCATCGTAACGACCGTCCAGTTGTCTTCCAGCGTCCCTACATGGTGAGAACCTATCTGAATCATAGATTCAATAGCCAGCCCAATGCCGGTTTTCAGCCTCGGCCCCTGCTCAGGAATACCACGGTTTGGATTCTCAATATATTGCCGAATGGCATGCGACATTGTAAACTGGCGAGTTTTCGCGATGATATCGCCTTTGTTTAACTTGCGTTTGCCGGGAAATCCGTGCACCAGTTGTTCGTTGACTGAAGCGCAAATGCTAGCAGGAAAACCGTTATAACCTTTAAAAGACGGCACAGCTCCCTGACTGCGAATATACCGATCAGCTAAATGATCAAGTTCACCGGTCGTAATACCGGGCTCGATGTGTCCTGCCAAGAGATGATCCGTCTCCGTATCTATTCTCTTAGCTTTCCTCATTAAGCTTGATTCCGTCCCCGACTTGCAAATGATCATTACAGCTAACCCCGCAACAAGGACACGATATTTTGGGAAACCACATCAATATCCTGTTCTCCGTCAATATGACGCAGAAGATTCTGGTTCTCATAAAACGTGAGGAGTGGTGCTGTTTTATTACTATATTCTTCAAGTCGTGTTCTTACGCTATCTTCATTATCGTCAGGACGCTGATAGAGTTCCCCACCGTCTTTATCGCAAATGCCTTCAACCTTAGGAGGATTAAAGACAATATGATAGCTAGTTCCGCAGCTTTTACAAACCCGCCGTCCTGTGATTCGTGCCAACAAGTTGTCACTATCCACTTTCAAGTTGATGACGTCATCTAGCTTCGTATTCAAACGACCCAAAATTTGATCCAAGGCTTCAGCTTGAGCCAAAGTTCTTGGAAAACCGTCCAGCAAGAACCCTTTCTTGCAATCTGGCTGTTGTAGCCGTTCTTCAACGATACCGATTGTTACGTCATCCGGAACAAGTTCACCCTTGTCGATATATTCTTTAGCTTTAATGCCAATAGGTGTTCCCTGTTTCATCGCTAGGCGAAAAGCATCACCTGTCGAGATATGAGGAATGCCGAATTCCTTCACAATGACATCTGCTTGTGTACCTTTACCAGCCCCCGGAGGGCCCATGATCAAAATATTCACAATCTGTCACTCCTCAAGACGACCCCTACACAAGAAACAGCACAAAAGGTGCCGGTAAGCATGCGAACATCCTAAGCCGGTACCTATTGCCTATTTGTTGATGAAGCCTTTGTAATGGCGTTTGATCAGTTGGCTTTCGATTTGCTTCATTGTATCCAATGCTACACCAATGATGATGAGCAATGAAGTACCGCCAATTTGCACGGAACGAGGCAAGCCCGAAAGCGAACCGAAGAATACCGGCAAAACGGATATGACTGCCAGAAACAAAGCTCCTGTCATTGTCAAACGTGACATTACTCGTGTCAAGTATTTCTCCGTGGCCTTACCCGGGCGAATTCCCGGAATATAACCGCCGTTCTTCTTCATATTGTCGGCCATTTGCTGCGGATTCATCTGTACAAAGGTATAGAAGAATGTGAAACCGATAATCATTACGACATACAAAACCATGCCCAGCGGCTTGTCATAGTACAAGTAAGTGGTAATCCACTTAGCCCAAGCATGATCTGCCCAGAAACTCGCAATAATTGTCGGGAATTGCAGCAATGATACCGCAAAGATTACCGGAATAACGCCTGCCGCATTAATTTTCATCGGAATATGCGTATTCTGGCCACCGTACATTTTGTTGCCAACTACACGTTTCGCGTATTGTACCGGGATTTTTCGAATACCTTGCTGGATGTAGATAACACCAACAATAATCAGAACAATCACCAGGGCAATTATAATTGCCTTCAGAATATTCATAAACAGCTGATCTGCCTGAATAAACTGAGATTCTACAACCGTCCGAATATGTCTTGGAATACCCGCCGCAATCCCTGCGAAGATAACAATAGAGATACCGTTGCCGATTCCTTTTTCAGTAATTTGCTCACCGAGCCACATAAGGAACGTAGTTCCTGCTGTAAGCACAATGGCAATAACCAGATAATCTGCAAAATTGGCTCCTGGAATCATCGCTGCACCGTACAGTCGATTAAAGCCAATCGACGTTCCGAATGCTTGAATCAGGCCAAGTATTACCGTACCATAACGCGTAATTTGAGCCAACTTCTTTTTACCATGCTCTCCTTGTTTAGCCCATTCCGCAAGTTTCGGAATCACGTCCATTGACAGCAACTGTACAATGATGGACGCTGTAATATATGGCATAATCCCGAGGGCGAAGATCGAAAACTGATACAATGCGCCCCCTGAGAAGGTGTTAAGGAGTCCAAACAACTCGCTTCCTGCCTGATCCTGAGAAGTAAAGACTTGCTTGTTCACGCCGGGAACCGGCACGAAGGAGCCAATACGATATACAAAGAGTATAAACAGGGTAAACAGGATTCGGGTTCTAAGATCCTCAACCCGCCATATATTTTTCAGGGTCTTGAACATTAGATCACCTCGGTTTTACCGCCGGCAGCTTCAATTTTCTCTACCGCAGATTGAGAGAACTTGTTCGCTTTAACTGTCAACTTCACAGTGATTTCACCGTTACCCAGAATTTTAATTCCGGATTTGGCGTTTTTCACAATGCCATTGTTCAGCAAAAACTCAGGGCTTACTTCTGTACCCGCTGCAAAACTGTTCAAATCTTCGATATTCAAAACCGCATACTCTTTACGAGTAGGATTTACGAAACCGCGTTTAGGCAAGCGACGATACAGTGGGTTTTGACCACCCTCGAAGCCCGGACGTACACCACCGCCGGAACGAGCGTTTTGACCTTTATGACCACGACCAGAAGTTTTACCCGTACCGCTACTAGGACCACGACCCAAACGTTTACGTTCTTTGCGGGAGCCTGGAGCTGGGGAAAGCTCATGTAACTTCATCGTTCGTTGCACCTCCTTGATTATTGTTAAAATACTTTATTTCTTAAGCCTCAATTTCTTTAACAGAAACCAAATGGCTAACTTGATTAATCATCCCGCGAATAGCTGCATTGTCGGGTTGAACTACTTTATGGTTGATTTTACGCAAGCCGAGCGTTTT
This sequence comes from Paenibacillus sp. FSL H8-0168, assembly GCF_038592955.1. Lineage (NCBI taxonomy): Bacteria > Bacillati > Bacillota > Bacilli > Caryophanales > Paenibacillaceae > Paenibacillus > Paenibacillus sp. FSL H8-0168. Next base: position 5,054,783 of record NZ_CP151948.1, read on the forward strand.
AACAGTCGTTCTCTGATTACCAGGACGGCCGATCAACGAACGAACGAGGGTAATTTCTAATTTCGCCATGATATTCCCTCCTTAGCCCAGCAGCTCTTCGATGGATTTGCCGCGCAATTTTGCAACTTCTTCAGCGCGTTTCAAGCGGGACAAACCTTCCAAAGTCGCATTGACCATATTCATGGAATTCGAAGAACCCAAAGATTTTGTCAAGATATCACCTACACCAGCAAGTTCCAGTACAGCACGAACCGGACCACCAGCGATAACTCCAGTACCTTCCGATGCCGGTTTCAACAGAACCCGGCCAGCACCGAACTTACCTGTAACAAGGTGAGGAATTGTTGTTCCTACGAGTGGAACGTGAACCAGGTTTTTCTTAGCATCTTCAATACCTTTGCGAATTGCATCAGGTACTTCGCCAGCTTTACCGATTCCAGCGCCTACCCAGCCGTTGCCGTCGCCCACTACTACCAGAGCACTGAAGCTGAAACGGCGTCCGCCTTTGACAACTTTAGCTACACGATTAATATTTACTACTCTTTCAGTCAGTTCCAAAGTATTCGGATCTACACGCAAGTCGTTAACCTCCTTTTGAGAAATGTCTTAGAATTCAAGGCCTGCTTCGCGAGCTGCATCAGCCAAAGCTTGAATCCGTCCATGATACAAGTATCCACCACGGTCAAATACGATGTTAGCATGACCTTTTTCTTTCGCACGTTTAGCAACGAGTTCGCCAACTTTACGAGCTGCTTCTACACTACCGCCGTTTTTGATTTCGCTGCTCAGTTCTTTATCCATAGTGGATGCAGATACCAATGTTACACCAGCTACATCATCAATCAGTTGTGCGTAGATATGCTTGGAAGAACGGAACACGTTCAAACGAGGACGTACAGCCGTACCTTCGATTTTCTTACGTACACGCAGATGTCTTCTGACACGTGCTTTATTTTTATCTTGTTTTGTAATCATCTCAAGTTTTCACTCCCTTCAGTTTGCCTTTTAAAACTTTATACTAAGACGCACTGGGTAAAAAAGAAGTACGAAGTCTTTCCAGCAGAAAGACCGCACAAAGTCGGTAAGAAACTTATTTCTTCTTACCGGCTTTACCTTCTTTACGAATGATGCGCTCGCCTTCGTATTTAATCCCTTTACCTTTGTACGGTTCAGGTTCACGAACGGAACGAATTTTAGCAGCGTAGGCACCTACACGCTCTTTATCAATTCCGCGAACGATGATTTTAGTGTTCGAAGGAACTTCGAATTCGATGCCCGCTTCCGGTGTGATTTCAACCGGGTGAGAGTATCCAACGTTCAGAACGATTTTATCTCCGGATTTGCTTGCACGATATCCGACCCCAACCAGCTCCAGAGATTTTGAAAACCCTTCAGTTACACCACTTACCATGTTGTTGACAACGCTGCGGGTTGTTCCATGCAAAGAGCGGTGAAGTTTGTTGTCCGAAGGACGAACTACATTAATTTCATTGTTTTCCACAGTAACGGACATGTCTTTATGAAGCTCACGAGTCAATGTTCCTTTAGGACCTTTAACTGTGATTGCTGTGTTGTTCAAAGTCACGTCAACACCACTTGGTACTGTGATTGGTTTACGACCAATACGGGACATATCTGTTGCACCTCCTATCTTTTAAACGTTATCTTACCAAACGTAGCAAACAACTTCTCCGCCGGCTTTGGACTGACGCGCTTCTTTGTCAGTCATGATACCTTTGGATGTTGAAATGATTGCGATCCCGAGTCCACCCAGTACGCGTGGAATCTCATTGCTCTTCGTGTAAACGCGAAGACCTGGTTTACTGATTCTTTTCAAACCTGTAATAACACGCTCGTTGTTTGCACCGTATTTCAAGAAAATACGGATGATCCCTTGTTTGCTATCTTCAACAAATTCCGCATCACGAATGAATCCTTCACGTTTCAGGATGTCGGCGATTTGTTTTTTCATTGTAGATGCAGGCATTTCTACTGTTTCGTGACGAACTGTGTTCGCGTTACGAATACGAGTAAGCATATCTGCAATTGGATCAGACATAGTCATTGTGTATAAACCTCCTTCCCAAACAGGACTTTTTACCAGCTTGCTTTTTTCACGCCAGGAATCTGGCCTTTATAAGCTAATTCACGGAAGCAAATTCTGCAGATCTTAAACTTTTGCAGTACCGAATGTGGACGACCACAACGCTCGCAACGAGTGTAAGCACGAACTTTAAACTTTGGTGCGCGTTGTTGTTTGACTTTCATTGAAGTTTTTGCCACTTAGCCTGACACCTCCTAAATAGTTTCGGAGAACAGGGTGTCTTTAAAATCAGACGCCCGAAACGTTATGCCAACATTATTTTGCGAAAGGCATGCCCAGCTGAGTCAGAAGCTCACGGGACTCTTCGTCAGTTTTGGCAGTCGTTACGATAACGATGTCCATACCACGAACTTTATCAACTTGATCATACTCGATTTCCGGGAAGATCAACTGTTCTTTCAGACCAAGCGTGTAGTTACCACGTCCGTCAAAAGCTTTTGTCGATACACCATGGAAGTCACGTACGCGAGGAAGAGTAATGTTGAACAATTTGTCCAAGAAATAATACATACGCTCGCCACGAAGTGTTACCTTTACACCGATCGGCATGTTTTCACGCAATTTAAAACCTGCAATAGATTTTTTTGCGCGAGTGATTACTGGTTTTTGACCAGCGATCAGCTGCATGTCGTTGAGAGCTGAATCAAGTACTTTGGAGTTTTGGACTGCGTCGCCAACACCCATGTTGATTACAACTTTCTCGATTTTAGGCACTTGCATCACTGTTGTATAGTTGAACTTCTGCATCAAAGCAGGAGTGATTTCTTTCAAGAAACGTTCTTTCATTCTTGTTGTAGCCATGAATCATATACCTCCTTTCTTCAAAAAATAATTAGTCGATCACTTCGCCAGAACGTTTTGCAATGCGCACTTTTTTTCCGTTGTCCAAAACTTTGTAACCAACACGGGTTACTTTTCCGCTCTTCGGATCAATGTGCATAACGTTGGAAACGTGAATCGGAGCTTCTTTCTCGATGATGCCGCCTTGTGGATTCAGCTGATTAGGCTTTTGGTGTTTTTTAATCATGTTAACACCTTCCACAAGCACACGGTTTTGACGAGGGTAAGCAGCGATAACGCGACCTTTTTTACCTTTATCTTTACCTGTAATCACCAGAACAGTGTCGTCTTTTTTGACGTGCAGCTTGTTGTTATGGGATTCCAGAACTTTTTTCACTTTTGGCATTTCGTACACCTCCTACGGGCACATTTTAAGGTGAGTTTAGATCACTTCCGGAGCCAAGGAAACGATTTTCATGAAGTCCTTGTCACGAAGTTCGCGAGCAACTGGTCCGAAAATACGAGTACCACGTGGACTCTTGTCTTCTTTAACGACCACTGCTGCGTTTTCGTCAAATCCGATGTAGGAACCGTCTTTACGGCGGATAGAACGTTTAGTACGAACAACAACCGCTCTTACTACATCACCCTTTTTGACAACGCCGCCTGGTGTTGCTTGTTTTACGGAACAAACGATCAGGTCACCAATTTGAGCTGTACGACGTCCCGTACCACCGAGCACACGGATACACATCAGTTCCTTCGCGCCGGAATTGTCAGCTACAGTCAAACGTGTAAATGGTTGAATCATTTATTTATCCTCCTTTCGGAAAAACTACACTACATTAGATTATAACAGCTTTTTCAACGATTTCGACCAGTCTCCAGTTTTTGTCTTTGGACAAAGGGCGAGTTTCCATGATTTTAACAGTATCACCAATTTGTGCGGTGTTGTTTTCATCATGAGCTTTGAATTTCTTAGTTACTTTAATGCGTTTATGGTAGAGATCATGTTTTTTGTAAGTTTCTACAGCAATCACAATCGTTTTATCCATTTTGTCGCTGACTACTTTACCGACTAATACTTTACGGGCATTACGTTCGCTCATTGTTGGCCTCCTTCCTAATTACAGGCGGATTTCCCACCCGGTCTGATATCTTAGCTAATCCCAAGTTCTCTTTCACGGATCACAGTTTTAGCACGAGCAATTTCCTTACGCACAGCGCCGATCCGAGTCGGGTTATCAAGCTGACCGGTAGCGAGTTGAAAACGAAGGTTGAAAAGTTCTTCTTTAAAACCGGAGATCTTTTGTTCGATTTCAGCAGTGGTTAGGTTGCGGAATTCACTAGCCTTCATTTGCTTCACCACCCAATTCTTCACGTTTCACAAACTTAGTTTTGATTGGCAGTTTGTGAGCGGCAAGACGCATTGCTTCACGAGCAATCTCTTCCGGAACACCAGCAAGTTCGAACATAATCTTGCCTGGTTTCACTACTGCAACCCATTTTTCTACGTTACCTTTACCACTACCCATACGAACCTCAAGAGGCTTCTGAGTAATTGGTTTGTCAGGGAAAATTTTAATCCAAACCTTACCACCACGTTTGATGTAACGAGTCATCGCAATACGTGCAGCTTCGATTTGACGGTTAGTAATCCATGCAGGTTCAGTAGCTTGCAAACCGTACTCACCAAAGTTCAGTGTAGTACCGCCTTTTGCACGACCCTTCATATGACCACGTTGTTGTTTACGATGTTTTACGCGTTTTGGTACCAACATGATTAGTTGCCTCCTTCCTGAGGAGCTTGTTTCTTAGCTGGAGGAAGAACCTCTCCACGATAGATCCATACTTTTACGCCAAGACGACCGTAAGTAGTATGAGCTTCCGCTGTACCATAGTCAATGTCGGCACGAAGCGTATGCAGTGGAACAGTTCCTTCGCTGTACCCTTCGGAACGAGCGATTTCGGCACCGCCAAGACGTCCGCCTACTTGAGTTTTAATTCCTTTTGCTCCGGAACGCATAGTTCTTTGAATTGCTTGTTTCAAAGCACGACGGAAAGAAACACGACGTTCCAATTGTTGTGCAATGCTTTCAGCAACCAGAATTGCATCCAGTTCAGGATTTTTAATTTCAGAAATATTGATGTGTACCTTTTTACCGCCTGCGATTTTAGTAATTTCATTACGCAGATTTTCAACTTCGGAACCACCCTTACCGATAACCATACCTGGTTTCGCAGTGTGAATCGTTACGTTGACACGGTTAGCTGCTCTCTCGATTTCAACACGGGATACAGCGGAGTCTTTCAATCTTTTTTTCAGATGTTCACGAATTCTAACGTCTTCCAGCAAAAGATCACCGAAATCTTTGCCTGCATACCATTTGGATTCCCAATCACGGATAATACCGATTCGGAGTCCGACGGGATTTACCTTTTGGCCCACACGTTTTCCCTCCTTATTTTTCAGATACCACCAGAGTAATATGACTGGTGCGTTTGTTGATGCGACTTGCACGACCCATTGCACGCGGGCGGAATCGTTTCATTGTAGGACCTTGGTTTACAAAAACCTGAGATACTACCAATTTATTTACGTCCAAAGAGTAGTTGTGATCTGCATTTGCAATCGCAGAATTCAACAATTTCTCAACGACTGGAGAAGCGGACTTTGGAGTGTGACGAAGAATTGCGATCGCCTCACCAACCTGCTTACCGCGAATCAAATCGATAACAAGTTTCACTTTGCGAGCAGAAATCCGTACGGACTTAGCATGTGCTTTTGCTTCCATTGAGTTTACCTCCTCTCAAACACTACGCTGTGTTGATTATCTTCTTGTTTTCTTATCGTCATCCGTATGGCCTTTGTACGTACGTGTTGGAGCAAATTCGCCCAATTTGTGTCCGACCATATCTTCCGTTACGTATACTGGCACGTGTTTACGACCATCGTATACACCAAACGTATGTCCGATAAATTGTGGGAAAATCGTAGAGCGACGGGACCAAGTTTTGATTACCACTTTTTTGTCCGACTCGTTCAAAACCTCTACTTTTTTCAACAGGTAACCATCAATGAATGGTCCTTTTTTGAGACTGCGACCCATTTATGAATCCTCCCTTCGTTAAAACGTAGTCGTTCCTTAATATGTTAACGTGCGACTTAAGCGCACGTTTTATTACTTAGTACGACGACGAACGATGTACTTATCAGATGCTTTACCTTTTTTACGCGTCTTGTAACCAAGGGTTGGTTTACCCCATGGAGACATTGGAGATTTACGTCCGATTGGAGCGCGACCTTCACCACCACCGTGTGGGTGATCGTTAGGGTTCATTACAACACCGCGAACTTCAGGACGTTGTCCCAACCAGCGACTACGACCAGCTTTACCGATTTTCACCAGTTCGTGGTCTTCGTTACCTACAGAACCGATTGTAGCGCGGCAAACTTTCAGAATGCGGCGAACTTCACCAGAAGTCAAACGAATTGTAACATACTTTTCTTCTTTACCAAGAAGTTGGGCTTCCGTACCAGCGGCGCGAACGAGTTGGCCACCTTTACCCGGTTTCAATTCGATGTTGTGGATAACCGTACCTACTGGAATGTTTTCCAACGGCAAGGAGTTACCGATTTTGATATCGGAACCTGCACCGGATACCACTTCGTCTCCTACTTTCAGACCTTTAGGAGCGATGATGTAACGTTTTTCACCATCCACATAGTGGATAAGTGCGATGTTGGACGTACGGTTTGGATCATATTCGATCGTAGCAACGCGGCCCGGTATTCCATCTTTGTTACGTTTGAAGTCAATAATACGGTATTTACGTTTGTGTCCGCCGCCTTGATGACGAACTGTAATTTTACCTTGGTTATTGCGTCCAGCTTGCTTGCTCAGAGGTGCCAGCAACGATTTCTCGGGCTGATTAGTTGTAATCTCCTCGAAAGTAGATACAGACATAGCACGTCTGGCCGGGGACGTTGGTTTATACTTTTTAATTGGCACTGAGTTTCCCTCCTTACTTTACAGTTTCAATTATACCGTTTCAAAAAACTCAAGCGGCTTACTGTCTTTGCTCAGCGTTACGAACGCTTTTTTCCACTCGCTCGTATAGCCGGAATGACGTCCGTAGCGTTTTGGTTTTGCAGGAACACGAAGCGTATTTACGTTACTTACTTTCACGTTAAAAATGGCTTCGATTGCTTTTTTAACTTCGACTTTGTTAGAACGAATGTCAACCTCGAAAACGTATTTCAAGTCATTCATCATACCAGCCGTACGTTCGGTGATAACCGGACGTTTGATAATATCACGAGGATCCTTCATTACGCGAGCACCTCCTCTACCTTCTGAACTGCTTCCTTCGTAATGATCAGTTTGTCGTGTCCGAGCACATCAAGAACATTAATGCCGTCTGCGGCTACAAACTTCACACCAGGAATATTACGAGCGGACAGTGCTACATTATCATCATAGCTAGGAGCTACGATCAATGCTTTACGATCAGCTTTAAGGTTATTCAAAATGGCTGCGAATTCTTTCGTTTTAGGTCCGTTCAGTGTAAGAGCGTCCAATACGATAATTTCATTCTCAATCACTTTGGATGACAACGCCGATTTGATCGCCAGACGACGAACTTTTTTAGGCAATTTGTAAGCATAGCTGCGTGGAGTCGGACCGAATACAGTACCGCCACCAACCCATTGCGGTGCACGAATCGAACCTTGACGAGCGCGGCCAGTACCTTTTTGTTTCCAAGGTTTACGTCCGCCACCACGTACTTCAGAACGTCCTTTTACTTTGTGAGTACCTTGACGCAGGGAAGCCAATTGCATAACAACAGCGTCATGAAGAACGTGCTTATTCGGCTCGATACCGAACACTGCGTCGTTCAATTCAATTTCACCAACTTGGCTGCCGCTAATATTAAATAGTGCTACTTTTGGCATTTCGTGTTCCTCCTTTCTTCAGTTGTTTATTTTTTCACCGTTTCTAATACTTTAACGAAGCTATTTTTAGGTCCTGGAATGGAACCTTTCACGAGCAATACATTACGTTCTGTATCGATCTTAACAACTTCAAGACGTTGGATCGTTACCGTTTCATGCCCCATGTGTCCTGGAAGGTGTTTACCTTTAGGAACGCGGTTAGCTTGAATGGAACCCATAGAACCTGGACCTCTGTGGTAACGCGATCCGTGTGCCATTGGTCCGCGGCTTTGTCCCCAACGTTTGATAACGCCGGCAAAACCTTTACCTTTAGAAATACCTGTTACGTCAACGAACTCGCCTTCTGTGAAGACATCAGCCTTCAGTTCTTGGCCAACCTCGTACGCAGCAAGGTCGATGCCACGAAGTTCACGAACGTAGCGCTTAGGTGCAGTATTTGCTTTTTTCGCATGTCCTGCTTCAGGTTTGTTGGATCTTTTTTCTTTCTTATCAGAGAAACCGAGTTGGATAGCTTCGTATCCATCGTTTTCCAGATCTTTCTTTTGCAGAACAACACAAGGACCTGCTTCGATAACCGTAACAGCAAGTACGTTACCTTCAGGGGTAAACACTTGAGTCATTCCGAGTTTTTTTCCTAAGATACCTTTCATGTTGACACCTCATTTCTTTTCCTAATTACATATTACAATTTAATTTCGATATCTACACCGGACGGCAGGTCCAAGCGCATCAAGGCATCCACAGTTTGTGGAGTCGGGTTAACAATGTCGATCAAACGCTTGTGTGTGCGCATTTCGAACTGCTCCCGAGAATCCTTGTACTTGTGTACCGCACGGAGAATAGTAATAATTTGTTTTTCAGTTGGCAGCGGAATTGGCCCGGATACACCTGCGCCCGAACGTTTAGCTGTTTCAACAATTTTCTCAGCGGATTGATCAAGAATTCTATGATCGTAAGCTTTCAAACGAATACGAATTTTTTGCTTTGCCATTTTAGTCCCTCCTTCTATCGCCCAATTTGGTATCGGACATACTCCGTGAAAATTTTCCGACAGCCCTCCCATGGCAAAGGGGCCGGGTGTGTCAGTAACCTCTCACATCATCGCACAGTCACAAACAACATTAGTTATTATATCGAATAGTTCTGCCTATTGCAAGCAAAAACGAAAAAACAATGCATCTTATTTTCAAAAGATGCAGTTGTGCTCGCAGCTCGCGATTTTCCCCAAGAGAAAAGCCCCCGCACCAGGGCAGGGGCTCGTTTAGCTTCGTTCCAATACAACGTTACTCGTTCCAGTACACTGTTACTCTATTTAAAGGCTAAAGCCTTCTTATTTGGAGATTGTTGCTACGGCACCAGCGCCAACTGTACGTCCACCTTCACGAATAGAGAACTTAGTTCCTTCTTCGATAGCGATCGGGTTGATCAGTTGAACAGTAACCGTGATGTTATCACCAGGCATTACCATTTCAGAACCTTCTGGCAAAGTAATGATACCAGTTACGTCAGTTGTACGGAAGTAGAACTGTGGACGGTAACCAGTGAAGAAAGGTTTGTGACGTCCGCCTTCTTCTTTAGTCAAAACGTAGATTTGAGCAGAAAATTCTGTATGTGGGTTAACAGAACCTGGTTTAGCCAATACTTGACCACGCTCGATTTGTGCACGATCTACACCGCGAAGCAGTGCGCCGATGTTGTCACCAGCTTGAGCGGAATCAAGCAATTTACGGAACATTTCTACGCCTGTTACTACGGATTTACGGGATTCTTCTTGAATACCGATGATTTCGATTTCGTCGCCCACTTTAACTGTACCACGCTCTACACGGCCTGTAGCAACTGTACCACGACCAGTGATGGAGAATACGTCCTCGACAGGCATAAGGAAAGGCTTGTCAGTGTCGCGTTCTGGAGTTGGGATGTAAGTGTCGATTGTTTCGAACATTTCAACGATTTTTTTAGCCCAGTCGCCATCTGGGTTTTGCAGTGCTTCACGAGCGGAACCGCGAGTGATTGGAGTGTCGTCGCCTGGGAAGTCATACTCGCTCAGCAAGTCGCGAACTTCCATTTCAACCAATTCCAGCAACTCTTCGTCTTCAACCATGTCGCATTTGTTCAGGAATACAACGATGTAAGGAACACCAACTTGGCGGGACAACAGGATGTGCTCACGAGTTTGCGGCATTGGGCCGTCAGCTGCGGATACAACCAGGATCGCTCCGTCCATTTGTGCAGCGCCAGTGATCATGTTTTTAACATAGTCGGCGTGACCTGGGCAGTCAACGTGTGCATAGTGACGGTTAGGTGTTTCATATTCCACGTGTGCAGTGGAGATTGTGATACCGCGTTCGCGCTCTTCTGGAGCTTTATCGATTTGATCGAATGCTACAGCAGCACCACCGTAAGTTTTGGACAATACAGTTGTGATTGCAGCAGTCAAAGTAGTTTTACCATGATCGACGTGACCAATAGTACCGATATTAACGTGCGGTTTGTTACGTTCAAACTTAGCCTTTGCCATTTGAACAATTCCTCCTCAATAACTTGTTTTATTTTAGGCTGCCGGATGTCTTTTTGGTAAAACCTTAAGCATACCGGTCAGCTGATACATTGTATTACTCGCCGCCTTTGGTTTTGGCAACGATCTCTTCAGCAATGCTCTTCGGTACTTCTTCATAATGAGAGAGTTCCATGGAGAACACGCCGCGTCCTTGTGTACCGGAGCGAAGTGTAGTCGAGTATCCGAACATTTCGGACAAAGGCACCTTCGCACGAATGATTTGAGCTCCACTGCGGGAATCCATACCTTCAATCCGACCACGACGGGAGTTCAACATACCCATTACGTCACCCATATATTCCTCAGGAACCGTTACTTCAACTTTCATAATCGGCTCGAGCAATACTGGTTTACATTTGTCTTTCGCTGCTTTCAGCGCCATTGATCCGGCAATTTTAAATGCCATTTCATTGGAATCGACATCATGGTATGATCCGTCCACGATTGTAGCTTTAACGTCCACAAGCGGGAAGCCTGCGATAACGCCGTTTTTCATTTGTTCCTCAATACCAGCAAGAGCAGGAGCGATGTACTCTCTAGGAACAGAGCCGCCGACTACCTTACTTTCGAATTGACTACCAGTACCTGGCTCGAGCGGTTCGAACTCAACCCATACGTGACCATATTGACCACGACCACCGGACTGACGAACGAATTTACCTTCGACACGTGCTGGAGCACGGAACGTTTCACGGTAAGCAACCTGGGGTTTACCCACATTTGTTTCTACCTTGAACTCACGACGCATACGGTCAATGATGATGTCCAAGTGAAGCTCACCCATACCCGCCAAGATGGTTTGACCTGTTTCTTCGTTAGTATGAGCACGAAGAGTTGGATCCTCTTCAGTCAACTTACCGAGAGCTACAGACATTTTATCTTGGTCAGCTTTGGTTTTAGGCTCAACCGCGATTTCGATAACCGGATCAGGGAAGTTCATGGACTCGAGAATAACAGGACTCTTCTCATCACACAGTGTATCACCTGTACCTGTATCTTTCAAACCTACGGCAGCCGCAATATCACCAGAGTAAACTACAGTGATTTCTTGACGACTGTTCGCATGCATTTGAAGAATACGTCCGATACGTTCGCGTTTACCTTTTGTTGCATTCAATACGTAAGAACCGGATTGAAGAACACCGGAGTATACGCGGAAGAATGTCAACTTACCAACGTAAGGATCCGTCATGATTTTGAATGCCAATGCGGAGAATGGCTCTTCATCGGAAGAGTGACGTTCAACTTCCGTACCGTCTTCCAAATGCCCTTGAATACTTGGCACATCAATAGGAGCCGGCAAATAGTCGAGAACAGCATCCAACATCAGCTGAACACCTTTATTGCGGTAAGAAGATCCACAGATAACTGGGAAGATTTTAACTTCTACAACACCTTTACGGAGAGCGGCTTTAATTTCGGCAACCGAAATTTCTTCGCCTTCCAGGTATTTCATTGTCAATTCTTCGTCCAGTTCAGCAACCTTCTCGATCAATTCATTACGAAGTTCTTCAACTTGATCTTTGAATTCCGCAGGAACTTCTACTTCTTCGATATCTTGACCAAGATCATCTTTGTACATATGAGCTTTTTGTTCAACGATATCGATAATACCAGTAAAATCATTTTCTGCGCCGATTGGCAATTGAATCGCAACTGCGTTCGCTTGAAGGCGATCACGCATGTCAGAGACAACATTCAGGAAGTCGGCACCAATGATATCCATTTTGTTTACATATGCGATCCGTGGAACGCCGTAGCGATCAGCCTGTCTCCACACGGTTTCGGACTGAGGCTCAACGCCTTCTTTCGCACTGAAAACACCAACTGCTCCGTCCAATACACGAAGGGAACGTTCAACTTCAACAGTGAAGTCAACGTGCCCCGGGGTGTCGATGATATTGACGCGGTGACCTTTCCAGGCAGCGGTCGTCGCAGCGGAAGTAATCGTGATTCCGCGCTCTTGTTCTTGTTCCATCCAGTCCATTGTCGCAGCGCCTTCGTGAACTTCACCGATTTTGTGCGTACGGCCTGTGTAGAACAAGATCCGCTCTGTTGTTGTGGTTTTACCCGCGTCAATATGAGCCATGATCCCGATATTACGTGTATTTTTCAAGGAGAACTCTCTTGCCATGAAATGGGTCTCCCTTCAAAATTGAAGTTATTTTTTTGAGCTGAATCCTACCAACGATAGTGAGCAAACGCTTTGTTCGCTTCAGCCATTTTGTGCGTGTCTTCACGTTTTTTCACGGAAGCGCCTGTGTTGTTGGAAGCATCAATAATTTCAGCCGCCAAACGCTCTTCCATTGTTTTCTCACCGCGGTTGCGGGAGTAGTTTACGAGCCAACGTAATCCCAGGGACGTACGTCTTTCTGGTTTTACCTCGATTGGTACTTGGTAGTTGGCACCGCCGACACGGCGTGCTTTAACTTCCAGGACTGGCATGATATTCTTGATAGCTGCTTCAAAAACTTCCATCGGGTCATTCCCCGTACGTTCTTGGATAAGCTTGAACGCATTGTACAGAATGCTTTGAGCAACGCCTCGTTTTCCGTCGAGCATGATGCGGTTGATCAAGCGGGTAACCAACTTGCTGTTGTATACCGGATCTGGCAACACGTCTCTTTTGGTAACTGGACCTTTGCGTGGCATGGATATCCCCCTTTCTTACATGTTAAACCGACATACGCGGTTTATATTCATTAGGATTTTTTAGCTTTAGGGCGTTTTGCGCCGTATTTGGAACGAGCTTGCATGCGGTTGTTTACGCCTGCAGTATCCAAAGCACCGCGAACGATGTGGTAACGCACACCCGGAAGGTCTTTTACACGACCGCCGCGAATCAGCACTACGCTGTGTTCTTGAAGGTTATGTCCAATACCTGGAATGTAAGCAGTCACCTCTACACGGTTCGTCAAGCGAACACGAGCATATTTACGAAGTGCGGAGTTTGGTTTTTTCGGAGTCATAGTACCTACACGAGTGCACACTCCGCGTTTTTGCGGGGCACTGATGTCGGTAGCTTCACGTTTCAAGGCATTAAAACCTTTTTGCAAAGCCGGTGATTTCGATTTCTCGATTTTGGCTTGACGTCCTTTACGAACCAGTTGGTTAATAGTTGGCATGTTGGTTGCCACCCCCTTCCTCAATTTTTGCTGTTACTTTACAAACCTTATCTAAGCCCACAGACCCAGGCGGTTCATAAAAGAACAAATGAAAAGTCTTTGCCGCCAAGAATAACAATTCCTTAGACAAAAACGTTCCTTACCCTATTGTTTTACGATAGCAGCCATTGCGGCTCCCACTTCAATCCCACATGCAGCTCCGAGATTTTTCATTGTGTCTACGAGAGTCACTTTGACTCCTTGCTTGTTGCACAAAGCAATGATGTTGGAAGTGAGACGCTGATCTGCGTCTTCTGCCACATATACTTCTGAGGCAAAGCCCAATTCTACCATACGAATGGTTTGTTTGGTACCGATTTTGACATGAGCATCTTGCAGTCCTTGTTCTTTAGACATATCTCATTCCTCCGAAAAGACCCAATAGCATATAGGCTGCTCACGCACCTTTGCTATATTAGCATTGACTATAAGTAATGTCAAGACAATTATAAACTATAATTCATTTAAACAGAATAGAACGTTTCATTTTTTAAAAAAGCACCGGAGCACCGTCTGCTGTAGCTTTTATGCAAAGCCTATGTCTACGGTGTTCCGGCAATCATACTATTTTTATATTACTCGGCCGAAATTGGTTCGAGCTCCTCAGATGGAGACTGCCCCTCTTCCGGTTGGGCAAATTTCACGCTACGGTAACGGTTCATACCTGTTCCCGCAGGAATCAATTTACCAATAATTACGTTCTCTTTCAGTCCAAGCAACTGATCGACCTTGCCTTTAATAGCTGCATCAGTCAGGACACGAGTAGTTTCCTGGAAGGATGCTGCTGACAAGAAGGAGTCAGTTTCCAGAGATGCCTTGGTAATACCGAGCAGTACCGGCTTGGCTACCGCTGGTTCTTGGCCGCTGAGAATCGCTATCTTGTTTGCATTTTCATACTCATGGACATCAACAAAGGAGCCTGGAAGTAAGATCGTGTCGCCCGCATCAATGATACGGATTTTACGCAACATTTGACGAATCATAACTTCTACGTGCTTGTCGTTGATTTCTACGCCCTGGTTCCGGTATACGCGTTGAACTTCCTGAAGGATATAGTTCTGTACCCCGCGAATACCTTTAATACGTAGCATTTCTTTAGGATCAATCGAACCATCTGTCAGTTCGTCCCCAGCTTCAACAGTCATACCTTCGCTTACGCGCAGGCGGGAACCATACGTTACTGAGTATGTTTTCGTTTCGGCTTCACCCTGAATGTCGATCTCACGGCGGTCTTTACCTTCACGAACTTCTTTAACTGTACCGTCAATTTCACTAATAGTTGCCTGGCCTTTAGGATTACGTGCTTCAAAAAGCTCCTGGATACGAGGCAAACCTTGTGTAATATCGTCACCCGCTACGCCGCCTGTGTGGAACGTACGCATAGTAAGCTGTGTTCCTGGCTCACCGATGGATTGTGCAGCGATGATACCAACTGCTTCACCAATCTCAACGTGTTTACCAGTAGCCAGATTGCGACCGTAACATTTCTTGCAGACGCCATGTTTAGCACGGCAACTTAGTACAGAACGAATCTGAACTTTGTGTACACCAGCTTTAACAATCGCTTCGGCTTTATCGGAGTCAATCAATTCGTTACGTCTAGCCAAAATCTCACCAGTCTCAGGATGACGTACCGTTTCAAAGCAATAGCGACCTTCCAGACGGTCATAGAGATCCTCAATTACTTCTTTACCGTCCTGGATACGGCTTACTGTGAAGCCTTTATCCGTTCCGCAGTCTTCTTCACGCACGATAACATCCTGCGCCACATCTACGAGACGACGAGTCAGGTAACCGGAGTCAGCCGTACGAAGGGCTGTATCCGCCAAACCTTTACGCGCTCCGTGAGTGGAGATGAAGTACTCGAGTACTGTCAGACCTTCACGGAAGTTTGATTTGATTGGGAGTTCGATAATACGTCCGGATGGATTGGCCATCAGACCACGCATACCGCCGAGCTGAGTAATCTGTGATTTGTTACCCCGCGCTTTGGAGTCCACCATCATCATGATGGAGTTGTAGCGATCCATGGACTTCATCAATACTTCGGTAATATCATCTTTCGCTTTAGACCAAATGTCGATAATCCGGTCATAGCGTTCTTCATTCGTAATTAGACCACGACGATACTGATTCGTCACAACTTGCGCTTTATCTTCGGATCCCTTAAGAATCTCTTGTTTTTCCACCGGCACGATTACGTCCGATACAGCAACAGTTACCCCTGCACGAGTGGAATACGTAAAGCCAAGCTGCTTGATTTTATCCAGAATTACAGCTGTTTCTGTTGTATGGTAAGTCTCAAAGCAACGGGCAATGATATTACCAAGGTAATCCTTGCCTACCCCACTAGCTTGCGGAGCGTTTTGAATGGCTTCTGTAAGATTTACACCCTTCTCGTAAACAAAGAACTCCTCCGCAGTACCATAAAGCAGGTTCGCACGGGTAGCATCATTGATGTACGGGAAGCTTGCCGGGAAAATTTCATTAAAGATAATTTTACCAACCGTTGTGATCAACATCGCTTCCTGTTGTTTTTCCGTAAAGCTCGTTTTATTCAAAGCTTTAACCGGAATAGCTACACGAGCATGAAGTCCAGCTGTACCACGTTGGTAAGCCGATATAGCTTCATTCATGTTGCGAAGGATCATATTGCTTCCTTCTTCTTCTTTGTTATCCATAGTCAGATAGAAAGAACCAAGAACCATATCCTGGGAAGGTGTAACAACTGGCTTGCCGTCTTTCGGATTCAAAATGTTCCCGGATGCTAGCATAAGCAAACGAGCTTCAGCTTGGGCTTCCGCAGACAACGGAACGTGAACAGCCATTTGGTCACCGTCAAAGTCGGCATTATATGCAGTACATACGAGCGGATGCAGACGAATTGCACGGCCTTCAACCAAAATCGGTTCGAACGCCTGGATACCGAGTCTATGCAGCGTAGGGGCACGGTTCAGAAGAACTGGATGCTCCTTGATTACTTCTTCCAGGACATCCCATACTTCTGCACTCACACGCTCTACTTTACGCTTCGCGCTCTTGATATTGTGCGCCAAACCTTTATTCACCAGTTCCTTCATAACAAAAGGTTTGAACAGTTCCAGTGCCATTTCTTTTGGCAAACCGCATTGATACATTTTCAAGTACGGGCCTACAACGATAACGGAACGACCAGAGTAGTCAACACGTTTTCCGAGCAAGTTCTGACGGAAACGTCCTTGTTTACCTTTCAGCATGTGGCTGAGGGATTTCAAAGGACGGTTACCTGGACCTGTAACAGGACGACCACGACGACCATTATCAATCAAGGCGTCAACAGCTTCCTGCAACATCCGTTTTTCATTTTGCACGATAATATCTGGCGCACCTAGATCTAACAAACGTTTCAGACGGTTATTACGGTTAATAACACGACGATACAAGTCGTTAAGGTCAGAAGTAGCGAAACGACCACCATCCAACTGTACCATTGGACGAAGCTCAGGAGGAATAACAGGAAGTACGTCCATGATCATCCAATCCGGTTGGTTGCCGGAGTTACGGAATGCCTCAATAACTTCAAGGCGTTTGATCGCACGGTTACGACGTTGTCCTTGAGCTGTACGCAGCTCTTCTTTCAAGAATTCTAACTCTTTATCTATATCCAAATCTTGAAGAAGCTTTTTAACCGCTTCAGCACCCATACCTGCCTGGAAGCCATAGCCGTATTTCTCACGGTAGCTACGGTATTCTTTCTCAGACAGGAGTTGCTTTTTCTCCAAAGGCGTATCTCCTGGATCGGTTACAACATAAGATGCGAAGTAAATGATCTCTTCAAGAGATCTTGGAGACATATCAAGAGCAAGACCCATACGACTTGGAATGCCTTTAAAGTACCAAATGTGCGATACAGGAGCAGCCAACTCAATATGGCCCATACGCTCACGGCGAACCTTAGCGCGAGTAACCTCTACTCCACAACGGTCACAGACAACACCTTTATAGCGTACACGTTTGTACTTACCGCAATGACATTCCCAGTCTTTCGTAGGTCCGAAAATTTTCTCGCAAAATAGTCCTTCTTTTTCCGGTTTAAGCGTACGATAGTTAATCGTCTCCGGTTTTTTGACTTCTCCGCGGGACCAAGAACGAATCTTTTCGGGGGAAGCAAGCCCGATTTTCATATATTCGAAATTGTTAACGTCCAACAAGGAGCAACCCTCCTTAACCAAATCCTGAGTTTTTAGGTTTGATACCGCCCAGCAGCACCGGGCGGTATCAAGAAACCTGATCCATCCTAGAATGGATCAAGGTATATAACAAAGCTGATATGAGTCAGTCAGCAGTCAAACTACTCTACGCCAACCTCAGAGCCTTCCAGATTCAAACTCAGCTTATCGCCGGTTGTGTCATCCTCATCATCAAGCTCTCTCATTTCGATCTCTTGTTCGTCTTCAGACAGAATCTTCACGTCCATACCCAAGCTTTGCAGCTCTTTGATCAAGACCTTAAATGATTCTGGAACACCCGGTTCAGGTACATTTTCACCTTTGACAATGGATTCGTAAGTTTTAACACGTCCAACCACATCATCAGATTTCACAGTCAAAATTTCCTGAAGCGTGTACGCCGCGCCGTAGGCTTCCAATGCCCATACTTCCATCTCCCCGAAGCGCTGTCCACCGAATTGAGCTTTACCACCCAATGGTTGTTGCGTAACGAGAGAGTAAGGACCTGTAGAACGAGCATGGATTTTATCATCGACCATGTGCGCCAGTTTGATCATGTGCATGACACCGACAGTAACTTCACGTTCAAAACGATCACCCGTACGTCCGTCATACAACACAGTCTTACCATTACGTTGCATGCCTGCCTCTTCCATTGTATCGAATACGTCATATTCCTTGGCACCATCGAATACTGGAGTTGCCACATGAATACCAAGACGCATTGCAGCCATACCCAGATGGACTTCAAGCACCTGTCCGATGTTCATCCGTGAAGGTACGCCCAGCGGGTTCAGAACGACCTGTACTGGTGTGCCATCCGGCAGGAACGGCATATCTTCTTCAGGCAGAATACGGGCAACGACACCCTTGTTACCGTGACGTCCAGCCATTTTATCGCCTTCGGAGATTTTACGTTTTTGAGCAATATATACTCGAACCAACTGATTTACACCTGGTGGCAGTTCATCGCCATTTTCACGTGTAAATACCTTTACATCTACAACAATCCCGTCTGTTCCGTGAGGAACTCTCAAAGAAGTATCGCGAACCTCGCGTGCCTTCTCACCAAAGATTGCGTGTAAGAGACGTTCTTCAGCTGTCAATTCAGTCACACCTTTAGGTGTTACTTTACCAACGAGAATGTCACCTGCGCCAATTTCAGCACCAATACGTATGATTCCACGCTCATCCAAGTTGCGAAGCGCTTCTTCACCGACATTTGGAATGTCGCGAGTGATTTCTTCAGGTCCAAGCTTCGTGTCACGAGCCTCGGATTCGTATTCCTCAATATGGATTGAGGTGTATACATCTTCCTTAACCAGTTTCTCACTCAGCAAGATCGCATCCTCGTAGTTGTAACCTTCCCAAGTCATGAAGGCAACGACAACGTTACGTCCCAACGCCAACTCACCCATCTCTGTAGATGGACCATCCGCAAGAATATCGCCAACTTTGACAATATCTCCTCTGTTCACAATCGGACGTTGGTTGATGCAAGTTCCTTGGTTAGATCGCATAAATTTGTGTAATTTATACTTAACAATGTCGCCCTTCACTTCAGCGCCATCTACAGTTTCGATACGACGCAACCAAATTTCGTTAGCCGAAGAACGTTCGATAACTCCGTTGTATTTAGATACAACGCAAACACCGGAATCTTTTGCAGACTTGTGCTCCATTCCTGTTCCGACCAATGGAGACTTCGGAATCAGAAGCGGGACAGCCTGACGCTGCATGTTGGAACCCATCAATGCGCGGTTAGAGTCATCATTCTCCAAGAACGGAATCAGTGCAGTCGCGACCGATACGACCTGTTTAGGCGATACGTCCATGTAATCGACACGGCTACTAGCCATCGGAATAATGTTATCAGACTGTTTGTTATAACGGACAATGACAACCTCATCCTTAAAGGTGTTTTCCTCCGTCAATTCCGCATTCGCCTGAGCTACAATGTAGTTATCTTCTTCATCAGCAGTCAGGTAATCAATCTGGTCTGTAACTTTTCCGGTTTTTGGATCTACCCAACGATAAGGAGCTTCGATAAATCCATACTCGTTAATGCGTGCAAAAGTGGACAAAGAGTTGATCAAACCAATGTTTGGTCCCTCTGGTGTCTCGATAGGACACATACGGCCGTAGTGACTCGGATGGACGTCACGCACTTCCATGCCCGCGCGTTCGCGCGTCAAACCGCCGGGTCCGAGTGCGGACAGACGACGTTTGTGCGTTAATTCAGCAAGCGGATTCGTCTGATCCATAAACTGAGACAGCTGCGAGCTACCAAAGAACTCTTTAATCGAAGCAATTACTGGACGTATGTTAATCAATGCCTGTGGCGTAATTACATTAGCATCCTGAATCGACATTCTTTCGCGCACTACGCGTTCCATACGGGACAAACCGATACGGAACTGGTTTTGGAGCAACTCACCTACAGAACGCAAACGACGGTTACCCAAATGGTCAATATCGTCCGTACTTCCGATTCCGTGAAGCAAGTTAATAAAATAACTGATGGAGGAAATAATATCGGCAGGCGTAATATTCTTAACCGATTTATCAATATTTCCGTTAGCAATCAGTTTGACTACTTTACCGTCCTCAATTGGTGAGAATACATCGATCGTCTGAAGTGGAATATCATTACTTTCTAACACACCACTAGCAACATGATACGTACGATGTCCTACTGATTCCTCGAGCTGGGCCAAAATCTCGTCCAACAGGCGGCGATCCACCATTTGACCAGCTTCAGCGATGATTTCACCAGTTGTTGTATCAATCAAAGTCTCAGCAAGTCGTTGATTGAACAAACGGTTTTTGATGTGAAGCTTTTTATTGATTTTGTAACGGCCTACGTTGGCCAGATCATAACGTTTAGGATCAAAGAAGCGCGCAACTAGCAAGCTCTTTGCGTTATCCAGTGTAGGCGGCTCACCCGGACGAAGACGCTCATAAATTTCAATCAGCGCTTTCTCGGTGGAATCCGTGTTGTCTTTATCAAGTGTGTTGCGGATATATTCGTCATTGCCGAGCAAATCCAGAATCTCAGCATCAGTGCCAAAGCCCAGCGCACGCAGCAACACCGTAACCGGAATTTTACGGGTACGGTCAATCCGGACATAGATAATATCCTTCGCATCCATCTCCAGTTCGAGCCAAGCCCCCCGGTTAGGAATTACCGTTGCGGTGTATGTTGTTTTCGCATTCTTGTCGACTTTTGTGCTGAAATAGACGCTGGGAGAGCGAACCAACTGGCTGACAATAACCCGTTCCGCACCGTTAATAATAAACGTACCCGTTTCAGTCATCAGCGGGAAGTCTCCCATGAATACTTCCTGCTCTTTCACTTCCCCGGTTTCTTTATTAATAAGCCGGACTTTTACCCGAAGCGGTGCTGCATACGTAACGTCGCGTTCCTTTGCGTCGTCAACGGTATATTTGGGTTCTCCGAGAGAATAGTCGATAAACTCCAAAATCAAATTTCCAGTGAAATCCTGAATTGGAGAAATATCCCGAAACATTTCCCGTAATCCTTCCTCCAAAAACCAATCATAGGATTTTTGTTGGATCTCAATCAGGTTCGGAACCTCGAGTACCTCATTAATACGTGCATAACTGCGCCGAGTGCGTCGACCATATTGAACAAGATGTCCTGCCAACTTAAACTCACCCCTCATGTCTACTCACTTTAAAAATACATTGCGAACCTCTGTTTGTGACCTTATAATAAGACACATACAGAAGATTCAATCTTACAAATACAGAAAAGCCCTTACTCGAATGCATTCGAAAAAAGAGCACCGTATCTGCAGAATCCTCTTACCGGAAGATCTTCATCACTTGTAGATTTGCCCAAAATGGTTGTATTATACGTAATAGAGATAAATACTATACCTACTACGCATAAATCTATTGACATTTCAACAAACTAAAGCCATGGAGGGCATCCTAATACTGACATTTTATAATAATATCACAGACCAGGATTCATGTCAATGGTCCTATTGCATTTTCTTAAAAACTTTTTTCAGCCTTCAAAATTCGATAACCTTTATCCTTTGTAACTTCCTCTACATGACCGAAAAGGCTCTCTATCTTAGCACTCGCCGAAGGGGCCCCCTGCTTTTTCTGAATAACTACCCACAAAGCTCCACCTTCGTTTAAATGCTCATAAGCAAGCTCAAAAATGGTATGCACTGTTTCTTTTCCTGCACGTATAGGAGGATTCGTCAAGATCACGTCAAAGCGTTCATCCTTCACTTCCGCAAACAAATCGCTTTGCTTAATGGTGACATTCTTAACCCCATTACGTTCCGCATTCTCTATCGCAAGTTGAACGGCTCGCTCATTAATATCAACCATTGTAACGTGTCCCTCTGGGACAAGCGCGGCTGCCGCCAGACCAATCGGGCCGTAACCGCATCCTACATCCAATACCGAGGCTTGTGCAGGAAGCTGCATCGCTTCAATTAGCACACGACTCCCGTAATCAATTCCCTGCTTCGAAAAAACGCCTGAATCGCTGGCAAAACGGTATGACCGCCCCCGCAGCACTGTTTCCAGGCTCCGTCGTTCATGCGCCGTCTCTGGCCGCTTGGAGTAATAATGATCAGCCATTCATGCCCACCTCTTTCGGTTGTACTACCATCATAGCCTTTACAATAACCTTTCAGACATGCTGGTACTACCGTTTTACAGCAACAAACCCCTTGAAGATCACCTCAAGGGGTTTGTTTTAGTCCATTGTCTGCTAGAAAGCAGTCAATTATTTTACTTCTACAGAAGCGCCTGCTTCTTCCAATTTTGCTTTAATGGATTCAGCTTCTTCTTTAGCGATTTTTTCTTTCAGTGGTTTTGGAGCGTTGTCAACCAGTTCTTTTGCTTCTTTCAGGCCAAGACCTGTGATTTCGCGAACTGCTTTGATAACGTTGATTTTGGAAGCGCCAGCGCTTGTCAAGATTACGTCGAACTCGGATTGCTCAGCTTCAGCTGCGCCACCTGCTGCGCCACCTGCTACAGCTACTGGAGCTGCTGCAGTTACGCCGAATTCTTCTTCGATTGCTTTCACGAGATCGTTCAGTTCCAATACGGACATACCTTTAATTGCTTCCAAGATTTGCTCTTTACTCATGGTTGAACCTCCATTTAAATTCGTATTTTTTTGTTCTCAACTGCTATACAGCAGGTTTAATCCCTAACTTATGCGCTTTGCTCTTCTTTTTCTGCAACAGCTTTAACTGCAAGCGCGAAGTTGCGCACAGGAGCTTGAAGCACGCTGAGGAGCATGGAAAGGAGACCTTCGCGGGATGGCAGTTCTGCCAGTGCTTTGATTTCCTCAACACCGATAACGCGACCTTCTACAACTGCACCTTTCAGTTCCAGTGCATTGTTCTTCTTAGCGAAATCGTTCAAGATTTTAGCTGCAGACACTGCATCATCTTTGCCGAACGCGATTGCAGTAGGACCTGTCAATACTGCGTCCAGTTCAGTCAATTCTGCTGCCGCAGTTGCACGGCGGAGCAGTGTGTTTTTCAGCACTTGAAATTCGATTCCGGCTTCGCGAAGCTGCTTACGCAGCTCAGTTACTTGGGCAACATTCAGACCGCGATAGTCTGCAACCACAGTCGTTACGCTCTCGCGCAATTTTGCAGCTACAACTTCAACAGCTTCTTGTTTTGCTTGAATCACCTTTGCATTTGCCAAACTGTACACCTCCTGATCAATTTATCCGCTTTGTTCGAAGCACCCAATCTGGTGATCTTACAAAGCTTGCTTTCATAAGCATGAAAAAAGCCTCCGTAGAGTACGAAGGCTTGATAAATCTACATGGACGGGACAAGCCCGTCACATGAAACGTTCTATCATAACACCTCGGTAGGAAATTAAGCCCAAAGGCACCTACTGTCTACGGTAAGCATATTCAACTTTAATGGTCAGTCACAAGGACTCACAACTTTTATAGAATAACAAATTTGATTGAACATGTCAATCAAAATATTATCTGTAAACAGATGCGTTCACACGTGCACTTGGTCCCATAGTCGAAGAAATAGCGATGTTTTTCAGGTATACACCTTTAGCAGCCGCTGGCTTCGCACGATTCAAGGCTTCAACCAAGGCTTTAAGATTCTCGTTCAGCTGTTCAGCACTGAAGGAAGCTTTGCCGATTGGCGCGTGAATTTGACCGGCTTTGTCGAGACGGTATTCGATTTTACCGGCTTTAATTTCTTGAACAGCCTTGGCAACGTCGAAAGTAACTGTGCCTGCTTTAGGGTTAGGCATCAAACCTTTACCACCGAGCAAACGACCCAGTTTACCAACCTCACTCATCATATCAGGTGTCGCAACGCAGACGTCGAATTCGAACCAGCCTTGTTGGATTTTGTTGATCATATCTTGATCGCCAACAAAATCAGCGCCAGCCGCTTCCGCTTCTTTCACTTTGTCACCTTTTGCAAATACCAGAACGCGTTGTGTTTTACCCGTACCGTGCGGCAGGACAACAACACCACGAACAGCCTGGTCTTGTTTACGGGAATCTACGCCCAGACGAACTGCTGCTTCAACGGTTTCGTCGAATTTCGCAGTCGCAGCCTTTTTCACCAGTTCAACGGCTTCTAAAGGCTCGTAAGTTGCTTCGCTGTCAATCAGCTTAGCAGCTTCCAGGTACTTCTTACCATGTTTAGCCATAATGTTTTCCTCCTTATGTGGTATTAGCGGATATTCCTCCCACACTTGCCGGACAGTCAAACTGCCGGCACACGTAGATTAATAAAATTAATCTACGATGGTGATACCCATGCTGCGAGCAGTACCTTCAACCATACGCATTGCCGATTCTACGGAAGCTGCGTTAAGGTCAGGCATTTTTTGCTCTGCAATTTGACGAACAGCAGCGCGATTTACAGTTGCAACTTTCGTTTTATTCGGTTCACCGGAACCTTTTTCGATTTTAGCAGCAACTTTCAACAGAACAGCAGCCGGTGGAGTTTTGGTGATGAACGTAAAAGAACGATCCTCAAATACCGAAATTTCAACCGGAATAATCAGGCCTGCTTGATCAGCAGTACGAGCATTGAACTCTTTACAGAATGCCATGATGTTGACACCTGCTTGACCCAAAGCTGGACCTACTGGAGGCGCTGGATTAGCTTTCCCTGCAGGAATCTGCAGTTTTACCATTTTAATTACCTTTTTTGCCATGGATGACACCTCCTTGACTCAATAGTGGTAGACGGACCTATCGATCCTCCCACAAGAAACCTGTAAGAAAAATCTATATTTTCTCCACTTGAGTATAATCCAACTCAAGCGGGGTTTCCCGTCCAAACATGTTGACGTGAACTTTAAGCTTGCTCTTCTCAACCAAAATTTCTTCCACGGAGCCCACAAAATTCGCAAAAGGACCAACTTTAATTCGCACGGATTCCTTAACATCGAATTCAATCTTCGGTTTCGGCTCTACCATGCCCATATGCTTCAGAATCTGTTCAACTTCTTCTGGAAGCAATGGCGTCGGTTTGGAACCCGAGCCTGTCGACCCTACAAATCCCGTAACACCTGGTGTATTGCGTACAACATACCAAGAGTCGTCGGTTTGGACCATTTCGACTAAGACATAACCAGGGTAGACTTTACGCATAACGGTTTTTTTCTTACCGTCCTTGGTTACCAGTTCTTCTTCCATAGGAACAAGAACACGGAATATCTTGTCTTCCATGCCCATGGACTCAACGCGTTTTTCCAAATTGGCTTTGACTTTGTTCTCATACCCTGAATAGGTATGAACGACGTACCATCTTTTTTCCATATCAAGCCACCTGGAACCCTTCCTAGATAATCGCTTCGATCACAGCGGAAATGCCGATATCGAGAACCCAAAAATAAATCGTGACGAACGCAATTGTCCCTATGACAATCAACGTATAGTTGGTCAGTTCTTTACGATTGGGCCAGCGAACCTTCTTGAGTTCAGCCCAGCTTTCAGAGAAAAAGGAAAACAGAGACTTGAAACTGCGTTTCACGCCGACTACACCTCCAAAAACTATCTGGTTTCCCGATGAGAAGTCTGTTCGTTACAGGACTTACAGAATTTCTTCATCTCCATGCGGTCGGGGTGATTACGCTTGTTTTTCGTCGTTGTGTAATTTCTTTGTTTGCATGTTGTACAAGCCAAAGTAATAATTACCCGCATGATGTGCACCTCCCGAAGACATCCAACACCGGAAGTCTCATAATTGATCCTAAAAAAAACCGCGAATTTAGGCCTACCTAAAACACTTTATCACACGGGGTTTTCCATGTCAACGAATGTTTGCATACAATTCGCAGTCCCGGCTGTGGTGCATTTTAACATCTGTGCATCCTTTAAAACTGTTCTCCGAAAAGCTGCTTCAAAAATCAAGGCGATATCTATTATTCATCTTTTTTAGTATAAATCATTTGTAACACTTATAAACCTGCATAGCCTACCCATAACGAATAAAAAAAGACTCGGACTCGAGCCTTTTCCCTGTCAGCCTCTACTTTCAACTATCTCTTACTTCCAGATACTTTTCAAGTTTACGCTTGACCCGTTGCAGCGCGTTATCAATGGATTTCACATGGCGGTCAAGATCCTCTGCAATCTCCTGATACGAACGTCCGTCCAGATACAACATAAGTACCTTGCGTTCCAGCTCGCTCAGAATCTCGGACATCTTGTCCTCAAGGCCCACAAACTCTTCCTGATTGATTATCAGCTCTTCAGGGTCACTTACTTGTGTTCCGCAAATCACATCGAGCAACGTGCGGTCTGACTCTTCATCATAGATGGGTTTGTCCAGAGATACGTAAGAGTTCAGAGGAATGTGCTTTTGTCGTGTAGCCGTCTTAATTGCCGTAATAATCTGTCGTGTAATGCACAACTCGGCGAAAGCCTTGAACGAAGCAAGCTTGTCTCCCTTAAAATCACGAATGGATTTGTAGAGACCAATCATGCCCTCCTGAATAATATCCTCGCGATCAGCACCAATCAAGAAGTAGGATCTGGCCTTGGCCCGCACAAAGTTCCGGTATTTGTTAATCAGAAACTCCAGTGCTTCCCCATCACCTTCATGGACTGCTCCGACAATGTCTTCATCATTTTTGTAATCAAACTTTGACAACATGATATCCTTGAGGTCCACACTCACTAACAATCCCTCCGGCTGCAACGCAAGGTACCCGTTACTCTCTCAAATATAGGACAAGTATACGCGATGTAACCTGATACCGTCAACCACAACAACCTAAAAAAGAAGAGCGCTAACAAAATTGTCAATGGTTTCAAAATGGAGGAGTGCCCAATTATTGGTTTATTCTCTTCTCCATCGTTCAAACAACTTTCGAAGCTCCGGACTCAGTTTGGCATCTAGCGAGTTACGGGACAATTTGGCACTATCCTGCTGGATTCGCTTCTGCACTTCCCTTTCGGATTCCTCAATCTCGATCAGTAATTCCCGCGCCGACACCCTGAGTGCACCTTGTCCAAATGCGACATGTTGCTCTACCTGATCGCTTGTCGCTACGTAAATACTTCTTCTCTTACTGCTCAGCTCCCGAACCAATCGCTCGATGCACTCATCAGCAGTTTCTTTTTCTCTGGTAAAATAAATCTGGACTTTGCTCTGAGCAAAAGTTTTACCTAATCCTGGCACCCTGTAAGCATCAAATACGACGATGACTCTTCTGCCGGAATACGCCTGATGATCCGCCAGTCGTTCAAGAAGTCTGTCCCTCGCTTCCTGCATACCAGATTGTACCAGTGCGGAAAGTTCGGGCCAGGCTCCAATCATGTTGTAACCGTCCACAAGCAGAACATCCCGCGTGTCAGCCATATCGTTAGCCCCGTGCCTGTCGTCCGCGCAATACTTCGTACATGACAACACCCGCAGCTACAGAAGCATTAAGGGAATTAATTTGCCCCGCCATTGGCAGCTTGACGAGTACATCGCATTTTTCACGGATCAAACGGCCCATTCCTTTATTCTCGTTACCAATGACAATGGCTACTGGCCCCGTGAATACTCCATTCCCAAAGACAGGATCTGTCGCTGTAACATCCGTGCCAACTACCCATACACCTTCTTCTTTAAGACGATCAATGGTTTGTCCCAGATTGTTTACACGCGCCACCGGGACGTACTCCACAGCACCTGCCGATGTTTTGGACACTGTTACAGTTACAGCTGCAGAGCGCCTTTTCGGCACAATAACACCATGTGCTCCAGTGCAGTCCGCTGTACGAAGGATGGAGCCCAAATTATGAGGATCTTCAATCTCATCCAGCAAAATTAAAAACGGCTCTTCTCCCTTATCACGAGCAGTGGCGAGCAATTCTTCCACTTCAACATAGGCAAAAGGCGCAGCTTGCGCGACCACTCCCTGATGCTGAATGCCCGGAACCATTTGATCCAGCTTACGCTTGTCTACCTGCAAGACAATAATTCCTGCTTTTTTGGCCTCAGCTGTAATCGGCAGCGTCAAATGTTTTTGTGCATTATCCGCAATCCATATTTTATTTATCGTTCTGCCTGAACGCAATGCCTCCGTTACCGAATGCTTACCGGCAATCCATTCTTCTTCCATCTCTAGCTTCCTCCCGGGAAACGGCCGATGCTTGTTCCATCCAGTCCGTTCCCATTTATGATTTTTCTGTATTTTCCATCTGTGCAATTCCGTACGTAATCAACTCTCTTAATCTGTCCAAATGTCCATCACAATAAAGAGATCCAATCAACCCTTCCAGTGCAGTGGCGTGCCGATATTCAAGCACATCAGCATTTTTGGGCAAACTTCCTGATTTAGCATTTCTTCCTTGTCGCACAATATCGCGTTCTTCTTCCGTCAGTACCTTTTCCAATAGCCCCAACATGCGACTCTGCGCCTTGGCGGAGACTAGCCCTGTGGCTCGGCGGTGCAGATGATTTGGACGCAGGTTGGGCTGTGCCAACAAATATTGCCGGACAGCTACCTCATACACTGCATCACCAATATAAGCTAGTGCAATGGGGGGCATCAAACGAGCTGGCTTGGACGCAGGGTACGGGAACCAGTTCCCCGTACCTGCCGATGCTCCTGATTTCAGTGGCTTATCACTCATTTTCGCCGCCACCGCATACCCTGCGCCGTATCTTCAAGCACAATGCCTTTTGCAGCCAACAGATCGCGAATTTCGTCAGCTCTACCCCAGTTTTTGGTCTTACGAGCTTCGACACGTTCTGCAATTAACTGCTCAATTTCGTCATCCAGCAACTCTTCACTCGGTTCCGAATAAATGCGAAGAACGTTATTCATCGATTGAAAGGTATGCAATACAGCTTGTAGTTCCGCCTGATGTACGACATCTCGCTGCAACAAATGGTTTGCTTCGCTAACCCAATCAAATACAGCAGTAATCGCATCAGGTGTATTGAAATCATCATTCATTTTTTCGCCAAACTGCTTCAAAATTCCGTCGAGCTTCGTTTGCAGTTCCGTCGATACTCCCCCATTACCTTCCAGCGCATTAGCTAAACGATGCTTCACATTGGCAACTGCATTGGCGATCCGCTCGACACTGTTCTCCGCCTGACTCATAGTCTCTTGGTTGTAGTTCAACGGATTCCGGTAATGCGTCGACAACATAAAATAACGTAAAGCCTCCGGCTTGTGATGAGCGCGCAAATCTTTAACCAAAATACCATTACCGAGTGATTTCGACATTTTTTCATTATCTATGCGAATATAGCCGTTATGCATCCAGTAGCGAGATAATGGCTTACCCGTGATCACTTCGGATTGTGCGCATTCACATTCATGATGCGGAAATTGCAGATCCTGTCCGCCCCCATGTATATCCAGTGTATCCCCCAAATAATGGCGAGCCATAGCAGAGCATTCGATATGCCAGCCTGGTCGTCCATCTCCCCAAGGGCTCGACCAATAAATTTCGCCCGGTTTCGCTGCCTTCCAGAGTACAAAGTCCTCAGCATTTTCCTTGCGTTCATCCACATTGATGCGAATACCGAACTGAAGCTCTTCCAGATTTTGACCTGACAATTGTCCGTAATCTTTGAACTTTTTGGTTCGATAGAACACATCGCCATCATTCTCATAGGCATAGTCCTTGTCTACCAATTCCTTAATAAAATCAATAATCAGGTCCATGCTCTCTGTTACACGAGGGTTCATACTGGCAGCAGGAACATTCAATCCTGCCAGATCCTCATGGTAGGCAGCAATAAATTTCTCAGCAACTGCCGAAACCTCCATATCAAGTTCCCGAGCTTTGCGGATTAATTTATCATCGACATCCGTAAAATTCACCACATAGTTTACATCATAGCCCAAGTACTCCAGGTAGCTGCGCACCACGTCAAATACAATTACAGGTCGTGCATTGCCAATATGAATGTAATCATACACGGTAGGTCCGCATACATACATTTTAACCTTTCCAGGCTCCAGTGGCACAAAAGGCTCCCGACTCCTCGTCATTGTATTATAAATTTGAAGCGGCATTGTTATATTCCTCCCTCATGAAAATCATTTTTCTAATTTATTCTCTTGGGTCACCTGATGTTTCTGAGCAGATGCCCCATCCTTCAAATCAGACATTTCTGCACGCAAACGTTCTATTTCCCGTTGAAGTTCTCGCATAGAGTCCACAACCGGATCAGGCAATTGATGACTAAGTCGGTCTGGACGCCTACCATCCTGTCTGACAACTCGCCCAGGGATGCCCACCACCGTACTGTTTGGTGGAACTTCTTTGAGCACAACCGAGTTAGAGCCAATGTTGGATTGTGCCCCAATCGTGAAAGAACCTAATATCTTTGCACCGGAGCCGATAACAACATTATTCCCAATGGTCGGATGGCGCTTCCCTTTCTCTTTCCCAGTCCCGCCGAGTGTGACCCCCTGATACAATATGACATCGTCGCCAATCTCACAGGTTTCACCGATGACAACTCCCATGCCATGATCAATGAACAGCCGATCTCCGATACGAGCCCCAGGATGAATTTCAATGCCTGTCATAAACCTTGATACCTGGGATATAACACGGGCTAGAGTACACCAGTTTCGCAAATAAAACCAATGTGCGATTCGATGTGCCCAAAGGGCATGAACGCCGGAATACGTAAAAATGACCTCCAGCTTACTCCGGGCGGCCGGATCATTATCCAAAACAGTCTGAATGTCGGATTTGAAATGTCTGAACATGTCGCCCTCCTATTCCCTTCATATCCTTGCCGCATCATCACAACACTTCACGTTCCGCCAATTTTCGCATCCACCAGCACTCTTCGACATTTTTCAATCTATAACGAGTCTGAGTCTGATAAAAAAGAAAAAGCGTCTCCGCAGCCTAAGCTGCAGAGACGCATGAACGTGGTCCCACTCTGCTTCGAACATATCTGCTGCATAAAAAGCAGACAGTCCGTCTTTGGCGTCCTGTAACGGGAACGACTCGGCACGCCCTTGTCACATCAGCATTTGACGCTAATGAAAGTTCGGGCGCACGGCTCCCAGGCGCATTTCCTCCGCAGGTCATCTGGACGGCTCTCAGCCTGGAGTTTCCCCTCGACCGTCCTCTCTGGCAGATGCCCATATGCAGTGTACTTCTCCTGTTCGCAGCCTTTACACGTAAATATCAATCCGTATCAATGGAGTCATTATAGCGAAAAGACAACAAATTGACAAGAAATATCAGCCTTTAATTTGTGCCTTGAGACGATCTAGTACCTTGTCACGTCCGAGCAAAAAGATGGTTTCATTCAGATCTCGTCCATGCGTTTGGCCTGTAAGAGCCACACGAATCGGCATGAATAGTTGTTTTCCCTTAAAACCCGTTTCCTTTTGAACTTCCTTGATCAGCTTAGCCATTTGTGGAGCTGTAAATTCCTCGCTCGTTTCAACTTTACCTGTAAAAGCTCTAAGTACCTCAGGAACCTGCTCTTCGGCTAATACAGCTACTGCTTCAGCATCCAGCTCCAGATGTGAACGGAAAAACAACTCAGACAACGCTACAATATCGGATGCAGAAGTCATCTGTTCCTGGTATAAACGAACAAGGGCCTTAGCCCAATCCAGTTGTTCCGAAGACAGGTCAGTCGGCAACAGCCCCGCTGCCTGGAGATGTGGAATCGCCATGCTGGCAATACGCTCAGGATCAGCCTTTTTAATATAGTGATTGTTCAGGTAAGCAAGCTTATTGGTATCAAACACAGCTGGACTTTTGGACAAACGATTAGGATCGAAAATCGAAATCAGTTGTTCCCGATCATAGATCTCTTCTTCGCCTTCCGGGGACCAGCCCAGTAGTGCAATGAAGTTGAATATAGCTTCTGGCAAATAGCCCAACTTGTCATACTGCTCCATGAACTGAATAATGGATTCGTTACGCTTACTGAGCTTTTTGTGATCCTCGCCTACAATCAGCGTCATATGACCGAATCGTGGCGGTTCCCAGCCGAGAGCTTCAAAGATCATCAACTGCCGCGGTGTATTGGAAACATGGTCTTCGCCCCGTAGTACATGCGATATTTTCATCAAATAATCGTCAACCGCTACAGCGAAGTTATATGTCGGAATACCATCCTTTTTGACGATAACAAAATCGCCGCTTTCCTTGGAATTAAACGTAATTTGACCTTTAACGATATCATCAAACGTATATTCACGATCTTCCGGTACGCGAAAACGAATACTTGGTACACGGCCCTCTGCTTCGAATGCCTGGCACTGTTCTTCTGTTAGATCACGATGCTTTCCAGAATAGCGTGGTGTCTCCCCACGTTCCGTCTGTTCTTCACGCTCGCGCTCCAGCTCTTCTTCAGTGCAGTAACAGCGATAAGCCAAACCACGATCCAGCAAATCCTGCCAGTACGTTTTATATATGTCCAAGCGTTCCGTCTGACGATAAGGTCCAAACTCGCCTCCCACGTCTACGCTCTCATCCCAGTCCATACCCAACCATTTCAAATATTTAAGTTGGCTTTCTTCTCCGCCCTCAATATTGCGCTTCACATCTGTGTCTTCAATACGA
Source organism: Paenibacillus sp. FSL H8-0168 (assembly GCF_038592955.1). Taxonomy (NCBI): domain Bacteria; kingdom Bacillati; phylum Bacillota; class Bacilli; order Caryophanales; family Paenibacillaceae; genus Paenibacillus; species Paenibacillus sp. FSL H8-0168. The sequence goes on from NZ_CP151948.1 coordinate 5,087,617, forward strand.
ATAATAAATTTTCCACCTTGATTGCGAGCAAACAAATAATTAAATAATGCCGTTCTGGCATTTCCAATGTGCAGATGCCCTGTAGGGCTTGGTGCATAGCGTACACGAACTTCCGTGCTCATATAATCTCCTCCAAATTGAATTACTCAAGATGATAGCATTTACTTGATAAGACAGACAACCGATTGAGCCGCGATTCCTTCACCCCGTCCGGGAAACCCGAGTTGCTCTGTCGTGGTCGCCTTGACGTTCACCTGGGATAGCTCCTCTGCTTCCAAAGCCCGTGCAATGACTTCATTCATCTGCGGAATATACGATGCCATTTTGGGCTTTTGTGCGATAATCGTAGAATCAATATTCCCCAAGCGATATCCTCGCTCTTTAGCTAGCCCCCACACATGCTCCAGTAGCTTAAGACTGTCGGCATCCTTAAATTCTGGGTCATTATCCGGAAAATGCTTCCCGATGTCTCCCAAGCCAAGCGCGCCTAGGATAGCATCACTAATGGCATGCAGCAGCACGTCTGCATCGGAATGGCCCAACAAACCTTTTTCATACGGAATATTCACACCTCCGATGATGCATGGCCTTCCTTCCACCAGCTGGTGGACGTCAAATCCTTGTCCCACTCTGATCAATTTATATCCTCTCCCTCTGTTTTTACCCATAACGCCGCCATATCCAAATCCTCAGGCGTAGTAATTTTGATGTTCTTGTAGCTGCCTTGAACGACAGTAACCGGAATTCCTAGCCGCTCTATCAGCATAGAATCATCTGTTCCCAAGAATCCCGACTGCTCCGCTTCCTCATAGGCTCGCAGCAGATCGGAAAGACGAAAAGTCTGTGGCGTTTGAATACTCCACAGACTTCGGCGATCCGGCGTTGCTGTAATGATACCATCCCCGTTCACTTGCTTGACCGTATCCTTTACAGGTACTGCCGCTACAGAAGCACCAGTACGCTGGGCTGCCTCAAGGCATGAACGTACAAGCTCAGGTTGAATGAGTGGACGCACACCATCATGCACCATCACCCAATCCGCTTGTAAGTGGCGCAGACCGCGATAAACCGAATGCTGGCGTTCATTGCCACCAGCCACCACCCGTACATTTTTACCGATTTTGTATTGATGAATCCAATCACGGCAGCGTTCCACATCTCCTGTCCCAGTCACCATCACCATTTCATCCACTTCGGGCATAGCTGCGAATATTTCAAGTGTATGTATGAAGATGGGCTTGTCCCGCAAAAGCAGAAATTGCTTGCTCTCCTGCGTCCCCATACGGGAGCCGCGCCCTGCTGCCACAATGACAACTCCTACCCGATTGTTCATTCAAATAACTCCTGCCCTGATCGCTTTGGACGATCCGTATGATAACACATCTACTTCATCATACCGCGTTTATTGAGCTTTTTCCAATAATTTTGGTTTAGCAAAGATCATACGGCCGGCAGAGGTCTGAAGTACACTCGTGACCAGTACCTCCATCAGAGAGCCAATATAGTCACGTCCGCCTTCCACAACAATCATCGTGCCATCATCCAGATAGGCTACACCCTGCCCATGCTCCTTGCCGTCTTTAATAATCTGCACCATAATTTCCTCGCCGGGCAATACGACAGGCTTCACTGCATTCGCCAAATCGTTAATATTCAGCACCGATACACCTTGCAGTTCGCATACTTTATTCAGGTTAAAATCATTAGTTACAACTTTACCCTGCAACACCTTTGCCAGCTTGACCAGCTTACTGTCGACCTCTGAAATTTCCTCAAAATCACCTTCGTAAATGAGCACATTCACATCCAGCTCTTTTTGGATTTTATTCAAAATATCCAGACCCCGGCGTCCACGATTACGCTTAAGTAAATCTGATGAATCTGCAATATGCTGAAGCTCCTCCAGCACAAATTCAGGAATCACAATCGTTCCTTCAATAAAACCTGTCTTGCAAATATCTGCAATACGCCCATCTATAATGACGCTGGTGTCCAATATTTTATGCTCCTCCAGCTTGCGTTCTTCTACACCCGTTCCCCGACCAAAAAAACCAGAACTCCAAAAGGATGACAGCTCGTCCCGCTTTTCTAGTCCAACCATCAATCCTACATATCCGCATATCACGGTAACAGCGGTCTGGATAAGTTGACCTGGGGCCCCCAACCATGAAAAAAGCGGATAAACTGCTAAGGAAAGCATCAATCCCACCGCTAAACCAATCACACCTGCCATCATCTCGTTCATCGGAATTCGTACCAAGCCTTCAATGCCCTGCTGCAATCGATTTGCCACGGATGCCCCTGCGAATGAACACCCAGCCATAAATAGCACTGCTCCCGCCATCATCCAAACAATCATTCCCGGTAAAGACCCATCACTCAACCATTGTGGCATCCACGATACAATGCCTCCTACCCGCTGGTATAACGTATAGCCAAACCATGCTCCGCACAATCCTGTAAAAGTTAAAATAGCCTTTCTCCACATTGAGTCTCTATACCTCCTTTATTTTCGTTGCATATAGTCTGCTGCTTATTGGATACATAGCATTTCTCTTACCAGTATGATCCATTTCCCACATAACTAACCCTGTGTTTTCACTTTTTATGCATAAAAAAAAAGCATTTATCTCCCTAAAATGATTCAAGGAAATAAATGCTTATTCTTGTTCTTGCTTGATACTAGCGCTGTGAATGACGATATTGATCGTCCTGTTCTTCCTGACTGGAACGCTCCCGATCACGTCCACGTCTGCGTGACAGCTTACGAATGTTCAGCTTCATACCATACAATGCATACAGCACCAGCGGTACAAAAATCAGCTTCGACAGCTGGTCAGGGAATTTAACAGCCAACACCACCGCTGCAATTACGACCCATGGAGCAACCCAGATCGCCTTTTTCGGAAGGCCGACCTTTTTAAAATTCGGATATCTCATGGAGCTGACCATCAAATAAGAAACCAGCAACATGGCAATCGACATGTATAACAATGAAATATCGTTATGAAATAAGGACAAAGTGGCTAATACGCCACCTGCTGCCGGAATTGGCAAACCCGTAAAATAACCTGGTACACCAGGACGTACGTTAAATCGAGCCAAACGCAACGCTCCGCACATAGGGAAAATGGCAGTAACCGTCCAAGCGAGAGCCGAATTCGCATCATGAAAAGCAACCATGTACATAATAACTGCGGGAGCAACACCAAAAGATATCATATCTGATAAGGAGTCCAGTTCTTTACCGAATTCGCTTTGGGCATTCAGGACCCGGGCCATTCTTCCATCCAGTCCGTCCAACAACATGGCGACAATAACCATAATAGCGGCAAGACTGTATTTTCCGTCTACAGCCAATAAAATGGCGATCATTCCGAGAAACAAGTTACCTAAGGTACACATGTTCGGAATTGATTTGGTAATCATCTCTTCACCTCAATGTATGAATTGTTCCATTATAATCCTTTCACTGTATTACATTTACATTTGCCTGTCAATGAAAACTTGTTCCTGCAAACGTTTAAGACCTTCTTTAATCGTACGCGCACGAACCTCTCCAATACCATCCACTTCATCCAGTTCTTCTATCGTTGCTGTGATGACATGTGGAAAACGTCCAAACCGCTCCACCAGATTATGAATAATCACATTCGGCAAACGCGGTATCTTGTTCAGTACCCGATAGCCACGTGCAGCAATATACTCCTCTGATGTCGCAGCTGAAGAAGGGTAGCCTAGTAAACGTACAATATGATTCACATCCAACAATTCGTCGTCCGTAGAACGTTTGAGTCCCAATATAATTTCACGAATCTTCTCGTCGCTATCGTCTTTGGCATAATCCTTATACAGCAACCAAGCTTCTTCCTCAATATTGCTGACAAGCTCTTCCATCTGCATACTAATCAGACGGCCCTCATTTCCGAGCTCGTTAATAAATCGTTTGATTTCCATTTTGATGCGCAGCACCATTTCGATCCGCTGGATGACATTAACGACTTCTGGCATGGTAACCAGCTCTTCAAATTCAGATGCTGTCAAATTGGTAGAGGCTTGCCCCAACACGGATCTATATTTTTCTAACGTCTGAATAGCCTGATTAGCTTTCGTTAAAATAACTCCGATTTCCTTGAGCGCATACCGTAATGTCCCCTGATACAAGGTAATAATATTACGCCGCTGGGAAATAGACACAACTAATTTGCCAGTTTGCTTTGCAACTCGTTCTGCTGTCCGGTGCCGAATTCCTGTTTCAATAGAAGAAATGGAGGAGTCCGGAATCAGTTGTGTATTGGCATATAAAATTCGTTTTAAATCCTCGCTCAATATGATTGCGCCGTCCATTTTAGCCAATTCATACAAATAGTTCGGCGAAAAATCACAATTGATGGAGAAACCGCCATCCACGACTTCCATAACTTCTGGGCTATAGCCAACGACCAGAAGAGCACCCGTTTTGGCACGCAAAACGTTTTCCAACCCGTCGCGAAAGGGAGTTCCCGGTGCCACAAGCCGCAGCAAATCGTTCATTTTATCCAGTTGGCTCGCTTCTTTCATTCTCAATGCCCCCTAATCTAATGCGGCTGCCAGTGCATCTGCCACCGTTCCTACTCCTATAATTTGTATCCCTTTCGGATGTGTCCAGCCCTTCAAGCTTTTCTCCGGCATGATCACCCGTTTGAAACCTAGTTTCTCCGCCTCTCGTACTCGCTGTTCCGCTCGGGATACCGCACGCACCTCACCTGTCAGCCCCACCTCGCCAAAAATCACATCATACGGCTTTGTAGGAGCATCCCTAAAGCTGGAAGCAATACTCACAGCTATAGCCAAATCCACCGCCGGTTCATCCAACTTCACGCCTCCGGCTACGTTGAGATAAGCGTCCTGGTTTTGCAAAAACATGCCCATCCGCTTTTCTAGCACGGCTATGATTAATCCCATTCGATGATGGTCGACTCCTGTGCCCATTCGGCGTGGAGAGGGAAAATGCGTAGCTGCAATCAATGCTTGCAGTTCAACCAATACAGGTCGGGTTCCTTCCATACTGGCTACAACAGTAGAACCCGCCACCCCCAGTGGTCGTTCAGACAGGAATAGTTCAGAAGGATTCGACACCTCACGCAAACCGCTTTCAGCCATTTCAAAAATACCAATTTCATTTGTAGAACCGAAACGGTTTTTAACTGCACGCAAAAGCCGATACGTATGATGACGCTCTCCTTCAAAATAAAGTACACAATCAACCATATGTTCCAACAAACGTGGACCAGCAATGGCCCCTTCCTTGGTCACATGTCCTACCAATACCGTAGCAATACCTAGCCCCTTGGCAATTCGCATAAAGCGTGAAGTACACTCCCGCACCTGAGCCACACTACCTGGTGCACTCGTCACCTCAGGCAAATATACAGTCTGTATCGAGTCGATGACCAAAAACTCCGGCTTCAAGCTGTCCACCGCTTCTTCAATCGTCTCCAAATTCGTCTCACATAATACGTATAGGCTGGGGGACAAGGCACCGAGCCGATCTGCACGGAGTTTCGTTTGACGGACAGATTCCTCACCAGACACGTACAGCACCTTTAAACCAGTTAAAGCCAGTTCATTAGATGTTTGCAGCATGAGCGTAGATTTACCGATTCCCGGATCACCGCCCACCAAAACGAGTGAACCCGGCACCACACCTCCACCGAGTACTCGATTCAATTCGCCAATTCCCGTCAAAATTCGTGTTTCTTTGCCACTCTCCACCTCTATAATAGGGAGTGGCTTGTCTTTTGTGCTATGAGTAAGAAGGGAAGACCCCATTCCTTGAGTTTTTACAACGCTTTCCGTTTCTTCGACCATGGAATTCCATGCCTGGCATCCAGGACATTTTCCGTACCATTTGGGCGATTCATAACCACATTCCGTACAGGAAAATTTAGTTTTCACTTTAGCCATACTTTGTTCCCTGGCTCCTTATTGACGACGATGATGTCAAATTTATGTTCATACAGCCCAGAAAGAGCTGTAACAATAAAAGTTTACCATTGAAGCTTGGCGGACGTAAAGCAATATCACAAACTTTCCCAAAGCATTTACCCAACCTTTTCACCGTGTTTTATACACAAAAAGGGTGTCTTCGCAATAGCTTTCCAGCTTGCGAGACACCCTTTTCTGCTATCTTATTTAGTAAACTGCTTTAGGACTTGGCAGATACATTATCCTTTTTGGTTACAGTCAATGCACCGTTCTCCTCATCAATGAAGAGTGAGTCACCTTTAGTAATGTTGCCAGTCAACAGTTCCTCGGACAGGCGATCTTCAATATGCTTCTGGATTGCACGACGCAATGGACGCGCACCATACGCTGGATCAAAGCCTTCCTTGGCAAGGAATTTTTTAGCGTTGTCTGTCAACTCGAAGTCCACCTCATACTCATTCAGGCGCTTACGCAGCTCCTCAGACATGAGTGATACAATTTCGGCAATATGTTTTTCTTCGAGAGAATGGAAAACGATAATTTCATCAATCCGGTTCAAGAACTCAGGACGGAAGCTTTTCTTCAGTTCATCCATCACTTTGCCCTTCATATTATCGTAATCCGCTCCAGCGTCCACTACAGCTGTAAAACCAAGCGTGGAGTTACGTTTAATCGCCTGTGCACCAACATTAGATGTTAGGATGATGAGTGTATTACGGAAATCAACGACACGACCTTTGGAATCTGTCAGACGACCATCTTCCAGCACTTGCAGAAGAATATTGAATACTTCTGGGTGTGCTTTTTCAATTTCATCCAGCAACACAACAGAGTATGGCTTACGACGTACCTTCTCAGTCAGTTGACCGCCTTCTTCATATCCAACGTACCCTGGAGGCGCCCCTACCAGACGGGACGTGGAGTGTTTCTCCATATATTCGGACATATCGATACGGATAACCGCATTTTCATCTCCAAACATGGATTCAGCCAAGGCGCGTGCCAACTCTGTTTTACCAACCCCAGTTGGACCGAGGAAAATAAAGGAACCAATTGGACGCTTCGGATCTTTCAGTCCGGCACGTGCCCGGCGAATCGCCCGGCTTACTGCCTTAACTGCTTCATCCTGTCCAATTACCCGCTCATGCAACAACTCTTCCATATTCAACAAGCGGTGTGTTTCTTCCTCTTTCAGCTTGCTGACTGGAACACCTGTCCAGATTGCAACGACTTGAGCGATATCCTCTGGGGTAACTTCGGAATCTGTACGACCCTGTTGTTCTTTCCATTGGTTTTTCGTCACGTCTAACTCTTCACGGATTTTTTGCTCTGTATCACGCAGCGCTGCCGCTTTTTCAAACTCCTGACTTTGTACCGCTGAATCCTTTTCCTTACGGATATCTTCCAGACGGTTTTCCAGCTGTTTCAGGTTTGGCGGTACAGTGTAAGAATTCAGCCTTACTTTGGAGCCCGCCTCATCAATAAGGTCAATAGCCTTATCTGGCAGGAAGCGGTCGGTGATATAACGATCTGACAATTTTACGGCCGCTTCAATAGCCTCATCTGTGATCTTTACACGGTGATGCGCTTCGTAACGGTCACGCAGACCATACAAGATTTGAATCGCCTCTTCTGGAGAAGGTTGATCCACTGTAATGGGTTGAAAACGACGCTCCAAAGCAGCATCTTTCTCAATATATTTGCGGTATTCATCCAGCGTGGTCGCACCGATGCATTGCAGCTCGCCACGCGCCAGAGCAGGTTTCAGGATGTTGGACGCATCAATTGCGCCTTCCGCTCCACCAGCACCAATCAGCGTATGCAGCTCATCAATGAACAACACGATATTACCCGCTTGACGAATCTCGTCCATAATTTTTTTCAAACGATCCTCGAATTCACCACGATACTTGGTGCCTGCTACCACAGAACCCATATCCAGTGTCATTACGCGCTTGTCACGCAACGTTTCGGGAATCTCATTCGCTATGATTTTTTGGGCCAATCCTTCGGCAATCGCCGTTTTACCTACCCCAGGCTCACCAATCAGAACCGGATTGTTCTTTGTACGGCGGCTGAGTACCTGAATTACGCGTTCAATTTCCTTGCTACGCCCAATAACAGGGTCCAGGTTGTTTTCCTTCGCAGATGCCGTCAGATCGCGTGCCAGACTGTCCAGAGTTGGCGTGCTGACATTAGCTGGAGCACCGTGATGGCTGGAAACAGCCTCGCTGCTACCGAGTAATTGAAGCACTTGCTGACGCGCTTTGTTCAGACTAATGCCCAGGTTATTCAGTACACGTGCTGCTACGCCTTCGCCTTCACGAATAAGACCAAGCAAAATATGTTCTGTACCTACGTAGGTATGGCCCAGTTTGCGGGCTTCATCCATAGACAGTTCGATGACTTTTTTGGCGCGTGGAGTATAGGCAATGTTCGTCGGTTGCTCTTGACCGCGTCCAATCAGCGTTTCCACTTCATCCTGGATTTTTTCCAGTCCCAGTCCTAAACCAATTAAGGCTTTCGCTGCTATTCCTTCACCTTCACGAATGAGGCCTAGCAATATGTGCTCTGTGCCAATGTTGTTGTGTCCCAATCGAACAGCTTCTTCCTGAGCCAAAGCAAGCACTTTCTGTGCACGTTCCGTAAATCTTCCAAACATCATATATCCTGCACCTCCACAGTGTGTATTTCAGATCATTCTATATCTTAAAGGGTTGTGCCTAATTTTTGCCGGATCAGCTTCGCCCGGTACATATCGCGCTCTTCGGTATTCATTTTATCCCCAAAGCTTTTTTGCAGGAACCCGGGTTGTGTCATCACATTCAGCTCATTCATCGCTGCGGTGGAAGGACGCTCCAAAATTCCTAAATCTACGCCAAGACGCACATCGGACAGCCGCTGTGCAGCCTCCTTGGAATCCAATACTGCTGCATATGACAAAATACCGAACGAACGCATCACCCGATCTGTAATTCGCAGCATGGATTCATTCATTAGCCGTTCTCTGGCAGAACGCTCGTGCTCAATAATTTGTAGCACCACGCCATGTAGATTCTCTATAATTTCCGCTTCGGTTTGTCCTAGTGTAATCTGATTAGATACCTGAAACAAATTTCCGACAGCTTCGCTACCTTCACCGTAAATGCCGCGAACCGTAAGACCTACCTGTGAAACAGCAGACAATATACGATTGATTTGATGAGTCATGACTAATGCAGGCAAATGCATCATCACCGAAGCTCTCATACCTGTGCCGACATTCGTCGGACAACTGGTCAGAAAACCTCTCCGATCATCAAATGCATAATCAACATGCGCTTCAAATGCATCATCAATAATCATAGCGCGTTCCCAAGCTTCCCTAACCTGACATCCCGGATATAAGCACTGGATTCGCAGATGATCCTCTTCGTTTATCATAACACTAACCGATTCATCATCGCTAATTAAAACAGCACCGTTACGAGATTCGTTCGCCAAATTAGGACTAATCAAATGCTTCTCAACCAGCACCCGCTTGTCGATCTCATCCAACTCGGATATTTTCAACGTATGAAAAGTACCAAAACCACCTAAATCATCATACTGAAGGATATCCGTTAAGCGTTGAAGTGCTTCTTCCGACTGCTGATTGGTAGCAAGCATGGGAAAAGGCAGATGCTGCAAGTTACGCGCAATTCTCACCCGGCTGCTAATGACAATCTCCGAATCCGCAGCATCACCACGCATCCAGTCACTTAGCGGCTTCTCCGTAAACCGAATATTGGGCATTACGCATCCCTCCTACTCTTCACAAACTTTACTCTTCAGTCATTTCTTTTTCAAGCTCTCTGATTTGATCCCTAAGCTCAGCAGCTGATTCAAATTCTTCCTGTACAATATGCTGTTGCATCTCTTTTTTCAAATCGTCAATTTGCCGTTTAACCTTCAGGCGGCCTCCAGTGCGAACCGGAACTTTACCAACATGATTCGTACTGCCATGCACACGCTTGAACAGAGGGTCCAGACGACTATCAAAGTATTGATAGCACGACGGGCATCCGAAACGTCCCAGCTTACTAAACTGTGCATAGGTCATGCCACAATCCTTGCATTGCAGGTTTTGCGGACCACTGTGGCCTGGAGACTGGCTCTTTGTACTGGAGTCAAAATCCAGCATCCCCGACAACAAGCTATGAATCGAAAAGCCGTTAGGTGTTCCAGGGATCATCTCCCCTTTTTCCTTGGCACACGTCTCACAAATATGAAACTCTGTCTTTTCGCCATTCACAATTTTGGTGAAATGCAAAGTTGCCGGCCGCATATTACATTCTTGGCACAGCATAAAAGCACCTCCTTTAATGTCAGGATTTATACCAATCCCTACATCCAAACGTTAGTCTCTATTCACACACTATTTGGTCGCCAGCAACGAGATCAGCATAGCCTTAAGCAATCTTGCTCGCAGTTGATCACGATAGGGAAGCTTCAGTAATAATGTATCCCTAGATAAAGCAGCCTTCATTAGATTAGCTTCCCTTTTGCTTAAAAAATGGGCCTCCTCTAACTGATAAATCAGTCCTTCTGCTGCCGATTGGCTTATTTCCTCCCCGATGCTCTGATGAAGATGTGTATGGATGGCATGCTGTGCAGGCAGCTGAATTCGCTGAATACGAATGTAGCCCCCGCCACCGCGTTTACTTTCCACCACATAGCCTTTTTCCAGCGTAAACCGGGTGCTAATTACATAATTAATTTGCGACGGCACGCAGGAAAAGCGGTCAGCCAGATCATTGCGCTGAATCTCCACTAAACCTTGGGGACTTTCCAGCAATATACTCTTTAAATATTGTTCAATAATATCGGAAACATTGCGCATTTCATCATCCTCCACTAACGGAAACGCAAGTATTCAAGTACATTTCACGCTCCACAGAGTCCGCCGTATATTGAACTTAACCAAACGGTAAAGTCACGAATCTAAGCTGTATTCAGGCTGTTGCCTATTCTACACTCATTGGAATTGTACCGTTTTGTCTCTAGTGTGGCCTTTATTTGCGATTAGTCATACACTTCTCTTATTTTCATAAAAGGCAGTTCCTAACTATACGCAAATCATTTCGATCCTCGTTTGCTTCTTTGCTATCAAAATTACTTTATACGGCCAATCCACCAAAATACTTCTACAGAACCTCACGAGGTTTGATTGACTTTGACTTTCTTTGACTATATTCATATTATAGCACATTATTCATTTTTGCCAAGGGGTCAATACCATTTTTCGCAATCTAATTATGTTTTATACAATACCATAAAAAAACTCTTCCCAATTACAGAAAGAGTTTTGAAAATTATAATAATCACACAAGTTATATTCCTGAAAAACGAAGCATAAGAAGACCTAAATGGGCCTTTATCAGAAAAAATCCAATAAGAACGTTTGTTTTACTGGTATTACACGTTTAAGTGCAGACACAGATTCACTGTCCCCTTCAATACGCCCCCACTTATACAGATCATCAGCCTGCTGGTAGCCAAGCATCAGAGTCGTCAATGACTGAATCCCAAGTTTCAAGTCAGCTACCATAGCGTTTTCAGATGAATTGCTTGTATCCACTCTCTCCAGATGTCCTTGCCCTTCCGTAGTAATTGTTAATCTCCATACTCCTTCATTCCATGGTGCATATCGATCTGTCAGATTTAAGGTTAAACGTGTTTCCTCTCCAACCTGCTCAAAAGGGTATCTTTCTACAAAAGCAGCTGCATCCACAATACGGCCCATAAAATAAGGCACGGTCTCCTGTTGAATTCGCGGATCATCAAGTAAAAATGGCAGATTGTCATCTGCTGGAACGTAAATAAATTTACCATGGGTTATCATGGAGTCATGATTTGCAAAATAAGTCCATAAAGCCTGACGGGCCGCCTCATTTTCATAAACCAACTCATCACAATTCAACTGTTTATCTTCAATTTTGTATAGTGCATATCCCTGAGGTTCGCCTGTTTCTGAGTAATATATCGCAGTTCGATAGTTCTCCTTTAAAATCCGCTCTTGCCACCATTCCTTATCTCGTACCAGCGTGCCATTATAACGAGATGCATACGCTTGATACACTTGGTCCATTTCTAAAATATCTTTGACATCGCGTTTGACTGTACCTTCTGTTTTAAGTTTTGCAGGGAATTTTTCAATGGGAATGACATACTTCTTGTATTCAATATACGTTTCCCATCCAAATTTACGATAGAAGGCAAAGGAGAAGGGATGCAGAAAAGAAAGGCTTTGTCCCGCAGACTTCATCTCTTCAAGCGCATGCGTCAACAAACGTGAAACCATGCCTCCGCGACGCCTTTCTGGCCATGTTGCCACACCAGCAATGCCTCCCATATCAAAAACCTGACCGTTTATGTATACCTGTAGCGGTAACAAAGTCAGTTTAGCATTCAATTCATGTCCGTCGAATATTCCCCATGTTTGCTCTGGTTTGAACTTCTTCCTAGCTTTCTCCAGATCCTCCAGGGACATTGTAAACTGAAAAGCATATTGAGATAATTCAATAGCCGCTTCAAATTCCTTACGTTGTAATTGTCTGATCTCCATAACTTCGTCACCTCGCTTGTATACTTGGGCATCCATAAAAAGATTACACACTTAGAGTGTGGCAAACCCCATTCTCTCTGTCAACCTTAGAAACAGGTGGTCATCTAAAAACGCATAAAAAAAGGATGATAATCTCAATGAGATTATCATCCTTTTCACTTTTGCTTGGCGACGTCCTACTCTCCCAGGACCCTGCGGTCCAAGTACCATCGGCGCTGGAGGGCTTAACGGTCGTGTTCGGGATGGGTACGTGTGGAACCCCTCCGCTATCGCCACCAAACATGAATTTACATCGTAAATTCTACCTTCAAGGTTACACCCTGAAAACTGGATCCGAAACTCATTTGCGTTTTATTTTAGGATAAGCCCTCGACCGATTAGTATTGGTCAGCTCCATGCATTACTGCACTTCCACCCCCAACCTATCTACCTCGTCGTCTTCAAGGGGTCTTACATACTGGGAAATCTCATCTTGAGGGGGGCTTCACGCTTAGATGCTTTCAGCGCTTATCCCTTCCGTACATAGCTACCCAGCGGTGCTCCTGGCGGAACAACTGGTACACCAGCGGTACGTCCATCCCGGTCCTCTCGTACTAAGGACAGCTCCTCTCAAATTTCCTACGCCCACGACAGATAGGGACCGAACTGTCTCACGACGTTCTGAACCCAGCTCGCGTACCGCTTTAATGGGCGAACAGCCCAACCCTTGGGACCTACTTCAGCCCCAGGATGCGATGAGCCGACATCGAGGTGCCAAACCTCCCCGTCGATGTGGACTCTTGGGGGAGATAAGCCTGTTATCCCCAGGGTAGCTTTTATCCGTTGAGCGATGGCCCTTCCATGCGGTACCACCGGATCACTAAGCCCGACTTTCGTCCCTGCTCGACTTGTAGGTCTCGCAGTCAAGCTCCCTTCTGCCTTTGCACTCTTCGAATGATTTCCAACCATTCTGAGGGAACCTTGGGGCGCCTCCGTTACTCTTTAGGAGGCGACCGCCCCAGTCAAACTGCCCACCTGACACTGTCCTCGCACCGGATCACGGTACCAAGTTAGAACCTAGATACGATCAGGGTGGTATCCCAAGGATGCCTCCTCTCAAGCTGGCGCTCAAGATTCTACGGCTCCCACCTATCCTGTACAGATCGTACCCAAATTCAATATCAAGCTGCAGTAAAGCTCCATGGGGTCTTTCCGTCTTGTCGCGGGTAACCTGCATCTTCACAGGTATTAAAATTTCACCGGATCTCTCGTTGAGACAGCGCCCAAGTCGTTACGCCATTCGTGCGGGTCAGAATTTACCTGACAAGGAATTTCGCTACCTTAGGACCGTTATAGTTACGGCCGCCGTTTACTGGGGCTTCGGTTCATAGCTTCGCCCCGAAGGGCTTACCACTCCCCTTAACCTTCCAGCACCGGGCAGGCGTCAGCCCGTATACTTCGCCTTGCGGCTTCGCACAGACCTGTGTTTTTGCTAAACAGTCGCTTGGGCCTTTTCACTGCGGCCCCCTCGGGCTATTCACCCTACCGAGGCACCCCTTCTCCCGAAGTTACGGGGTCATTTTGCCGAGTTCCTTAACGAGAGTTCTTCCGCGCGCCTTAGAATTCTCTTCTCGCCTACCTGTGTCGGTTTGCGGTACGGGCACCTTCTCCTGGCTAGAGGCTTTTCTTGGCAGTCTGAGATCATGACCTTCGCTACTACAATTTTCGCTCCCCATCACAGCCCAGCCTTAACGATGTGCGGATTTGCCTACACATCAGCCTCACTGCTTAGACGGACATCCATCAGTCCGCGTCACTACCCTACTGCGTCACCCCATTGCTCATAACGGATTACGGTGGTACAGGAATTTCGACCTGTTGTCCTTCGACTACGCCTATCGGCCTCGCCTTAGGTCCCGACTTACCCTGAGCGGACGAACCTTCCTCAGGAACCCTTAGGCTTTCGGCGGATCTGATTCTCACAGATCTTTTCGTTACTCATACCGGCATTCTCACTTGAATGCAGTCCAGCGCTCCTTACGGTACACCTTCAACCCGCATTCAACGCTCCCCTACCCCTGATGCAATGCATCAAGCCATAGCTTCGGTGGTGTGTTTAGCCCCGTTACATTTTCGGCGCAGAGTCACTCGACCAGTGAGCTATTACGCACTCTTTCAATGGTGGCTGCTTCTAAGCCAACATCCTGGTTGTCTGTGCAACTCCACATCCTTTCCCACTTAACACACACTTGGGGACCTTAGCTGATGGTCTGGGCTGTTTCCCTTTCGACAATGGATCTTAGCACTCACTGTCTGACTCCCGGAACTAAATCTATGGCATTCGGAGTTTGA
>NZ_CP151948.1:5107500-5789119 GCF_038592955.1 Paenibacillus sp. FSL H8-0168
GTTCTTGGTATTGTAATCATTGACCAGCTTCACGACACGCGCGTTCCATGCACGCAGTTGTTCCATATTCTGAGCTTTATCAAGGCTCCATAATGGGGCAAGGTGGCGATGCGGTGTGAACCCTTTGAGTAACTCCCCGCCCACACGCTGTGTCGGCGAATCCGGCAGCACAAGACCGCTCGTCTGTTCAAGCGCTACCAGCTCGTCATAAAGCACATCATATTCTTTGTCGCTGATCTTGGGTTCATCCAGTGTGTAGTAATGATAGTTATATGTGTTCAGTTCAGCAACAAGCTGCTCCATCCTGTGCATTGGGTTCATGCAGGCGTATCCCTCCGGGAACTTCATCAGGGCAGAGATCCTAAGCCAAGCTGCCACTCATGAGGTTCGAGATTTAATGATGTTTGAGATTTATTCTACTTTTGTAATCGGTGCAAAGCCAGCTAACAGTCGTTTAACCCCTACTGGAGCCGGGAAAGCAATTTGAAGCTCCATATCATTGCCCGTCCCTTTTACAGCTACAATAGTTCCAATCCCCCATTTACCATGCTGTACCTTGTCTCCAGCAGCAAAAATGGAGGGACCTCCTGCCGAAGCAGCCGGAGTGGGTTTCGTGGATGAAGATGTCGTTACTGTTACTCGGGGTGACGCGGAAGCGGACGAACCACTACGGCTCATCGTATCAAACGAGCGTTCTCCACCAAAGTTGCTGCCACTACCTTTATTCAGTCCGCGCCCACCATAAGATCCGCCTACATTGCCTGAACGACGGTAGCGGTCACGTTTGATGATCGTATCCTCTTTTAACTCGTCCGGAATCTCTTCGAGAAAGCGGGAAGGCGGGTTAGCTGTGGTGCGGCCAAACAGAGTGCGCATCTGTGCGCATGTAAGGAACAGTTGCTCCTCTGCACGGGTGATCCCGACATACGCCAATCTGCGTTCTTCCTCCAGCTCTTCGTTATCCAGAAAGGCACGACTATGAGGGAATACTCCCTCCTCCATACCGACAATGAATACGATGGGAAACTCCAATCCTTTGGCGCTATGCATGGTCATCAATACAACCGCATCGCTTTGCTCTTCTTCATCGTCATTCATGGAATCAATATCGGCAATCAGCGCAAGGTCGGTCAGGAAGGAGACGAGTGACTTGTCTTCCGCTCCTTTTTCAAATTCCATGGTTACCGACAGGAACTCATCAATATTCTCCAAACGTGAGCGCGACTCGAGTGTATTCTCGTTTTGCAGCTCCAAGCGATATTGGGTGGTTTCCAGCATTTTTTCTGTTAACTCGGTAACCGACAGGTAGTCTACCATCCGACTTAAACCTTCGATCATATCGTAAAACTCTACCAACGCATTGCGCGTACGTCCTGCAAAGCCCAAATCGTCTACAACTTGAAGGACACGGAAAATTGAAACTCCACGTTCTGCTGCAGCTGCCTGCAATTTGCCGACGGTTGTGTCTCCGATGCTTCGTTTTGGCACATTAATGATTCGGATCAAGCTAATGTCGTCGTCAGGATTGGAGAGCAGGCGAAGATACGCCAGCAAATCCTTAATTTCCTTCCGATCATAGAACTTGATACCGCCCACGATCTGGTAAGGAATATCGGATTTAATCAAAATTTCCTCGACAACCCGAGACTGAGCATTCGTACGGTACAAAATGGCATGATGGCTATAGGTTTTGCCCGCATTAATATTCTTATGAATTTCGGAGGCGATAAAGTAGCCCTCATCATGCTCAGAGTCAGCACGATAAACTTTAATCTTGGCTCCGCCTTCTTTGTCAGTCCATAGTTTTTTCGGCTTGCGGCCTGTATTTTGACCAATAACTTCGTTGGCAGCATTGAGAATATTTGAGGTGGACCGGTAGTTCTGCTCCAGCAAAATGGTGCGCGCTTCCGGGTAGTCCTCTTCAAAATTCAAAATGTTGCTAATATCCGCCCCCCGCCACCGATAGATGGATTGGTCACTGTCACCTACTACGCAAATCCGGTGATGCTTGTCGGCCAGCATTTTGCACAGCATGTACTGCGCACGGTTCGTATCTTGATATTCATCAACATGAATGTATTGAAATTTCTTCTGATAGAAATCCAGTACCTCAGGTACTTCTTTAAAAAGCTGAATCGTTGCCATGATCAAATCATCAAAATCAAGAGAGTTGTTATTTTTGAGTCGTTGTTGGTACTTGGTATATACCTTCGCCACAATCCCCTCAAAATAGTCGCCAATCTTGCGTTCATACATTTCGGGAGTGACCAGTTCATTTTTAGCCGTACTCATCATAGACTGAACCGCTTTGGGTTCAAACTTTTTGGTGTCTATATTCAGATCCTTCATGCAGCTCCGAATGACAGACAATTGATCCGTAGAATCCAAAATGCTGAAATTCGAGGTGAATCCAATCCGCTCGATATCCCGACGTAAAATACGCACACACATCGAGTGGAAGGTGGATACCCATACATCTCTTCCCTGTGGGCCAATCAGCTTGGATACGCGATCCTGCATCTCACGCGCGGCCTTGTTCGTAAAGGTAATCGCCAAAATGCCCCATGGAGCCGTCTTGCGGGTCGCGATGAGGTAGGCTATTCGGTGCGTGAGCACCCGTGTTTTACCACTGCCTGCGCCAGCCATAATCAGCAGCGGACCATCTACCGCCTCCACAGCCTGACGCTGAGGCGGATTAAGACGAGCTACCGCCTCGTGTATATCTATTGATTGCATGCGTGCATGCTCCTTTCTCTGAGCTTCCATAAATTCACGTTCTATACTTCCAATTTCACAGCTACCGTCTCCAGCGCTTTCGCCAAGTCACGATAAATGATGTTTCCTACTACAATGGTGTCACAAACGGCAGCCGCTTGTAACGCGGTAGATTTATCCACGATACCTCCCCCGTATAGGACACGAGAGCGCTCCGTACTGCGATGTATTTTCTGCACCAGCTCCATATCTCCAAAAGCACCGCTATATTCCACATATACAATCGCTAGATGCATGAGCTTGTCAGCAATCTGTGCATATGAGGCGGCTGATGTAGCACCCAGCGAAGTATCTGCTCCGGTAAGCTTAGCGACCGTAGAATCACCGTTCAAAACAATATATCCTTCCGCCACAAGCAAATCCCACGGGATCATATAACCAAACTGTTCAATCGCACGTTGGTGCTGCCCTAGAATCCAATTACTGTCAGTAGTATTCAGTACCATGGGAATCATATATAGATCAAACCCTGGCACTACAGCCTCCAGATCGGACACCTCAAGCACACACGGCACCTCATAACGCCGAACTCGTGACAGCAAATCCACCGTATTTTCATAGGTAATACCTGAGGAACCTCCTACCATAATCGCATCCGTACCAGACATACACACGGCGTCAAGCGCACCATCATCCAGTTCCTTGTCAGGATCAAGCTTAAACACATGCCTCCATGATTGAATTGAATCTGCCAACACACATTCCTCCAGCATTCATTGCTTTTGTCATGATCCAGGCTAGCCGAATTCCAATATCCAAAAGCGTTCTATGCTAAGTCTATGATAGTGCTTAAAAGGTGTCAATGTTCGTATCAAATGGGAACACCTCGTTCAGACAACTCATGGTCGTAACGCATACAACCAACTGCGTTCACTAAGTTCTTTTTCCGTTAAAATATCTGTATAGAAACCTCGCACACCCATCTGTTCATACTCAGCCGCATCCTTCAACTCATTAATGGTATTTACGTAGCACACTGCTCCTGCCTGACGCAAACTTTCCACTAAAGCACCACTCACCCGATTCTCTGGTAAAGTTACTGCCGTTATATCATTTTGTTGTACAAATCGAATGATCTGGTCGTCCTTATCTTCTGTGGCATAGAGCGTATAAATAATGGATGGGTAAGGATAAATACTTCGTAACGTTCGCAACATTTCTTCATTATAAATTTGAGGAACTATACGGGACAAAAGCTCGGGATTTTTCTCCTGTGCCTGACGGGTCAGTTGCGCAAACAACTGTTTGATTTGGACAGGGTCCTGTTCTTTCGTATCGGTCACAATATAAGCATCCGGGTATGTTTCCAATAAATCCAATACATCCTTCCAATCTACTGGGGTATAGGAACCGTGTATGGGGGTGTTCTTGAATTGATGATAGCTCCAAGGTTTTCCGCCCTGTTCCGTAGCAACTGCATGTTCCTGTTGCATTTGCTCTGTAAAAGATTCTGTCCATTCATGGCGCGCCACCAATTGTCCATCCGATGTAAACATCAGGTCGACCTCGAATACGCGGCTGCCTTTTTTATAATTTTCCACAAACGCTTCACGCGCATTAGTATAGGCCAAACCATCAACGGCTCCCATGGCATGCGAAATCACACGGTGCATGGTAAAGCCAGTATGTTCTTCTGTAGATTTTCCTTTGTATGCCAGTAAAAATGTGCCGATTAACATTAAAAGAATAACCGAAACAATCAATCGTTTCATGGGGTGTCACATCCTTTTCGTACAGGTCAATACCCCACATACGCATGCTCAAAACAACTGCCAGACGCAAAAGCACCCTCCGGCTAAACCGAAGGGTGCTTCTGTATTAATACGCGTTCTTGAAACCGTTGCGAATCGTGCGGAAAATAATTTTAATATCGAATAAGAGCGACCAGTTCTCAATATAGAAGATGTCATGCTTAATCCGTTCCTCAATAGATGTATCTCCACGCAACCCGTTGCTCTGTGCCCAGCCTGTGATTCCAGGACGAACATGATGCTTCACCATGTATTTTGGAATTTCCTCACGGAACTGATCCACATAATAGGGGCGTTCTGGGCGTGGACCAACGACACTCATATCACCCAGCAGAACGTTGAAAAATTGAGGCAGCTCGTCGAGACTCGTTTTACGAATAAAAGTACCAAAACGTGTGCGTCTTGGGTCATTAGCAGTCGTCCAGCCCGTATCTTCAGTTCCAGGAGGCAGCACCTTCATCGAACGAAATTTGTACATTCGGAAGGTGCGACGATTCAAGCCCACCCGCTCCTGCTTAAAAATGATGGGCCCTCTGGATGTGATCATTACACCAATCGCCACTGCCAGCATGATCGGAGACGTCAGAAGAATCGCGAATAAAGAGAATAAAATATCGAATAGACGCTTAAACAATCGATTCCCCGCCACATCCAGTGGAATATCCCGTACATTAATCATCGGCATACCTGCAAAGTTATCAAAGTACGGACGAGCCGGCAAATAATCAAAAAAGTCAGGGATTATAAGCGTGCGTACTCCAGCCTTTTCACACATGTTGATAATCTTGGGGTACTTATCATGGGCATCCAGCGGAAGCGCCAGAATGACCTCGTCAATCATCAGACGCGACAGCGTAGCCTCCAATTGATCTAAGCCTCCAAGAATCGGGCGGAAATGCGCCGCTTCCTCTTCACTCCAATGCCGCTTATCATCCAGAAAACCCACTACCTCGTATCCTAGATCAGGATACTGTCCAAGATTATGATAAAATCGTTGGCCTAGAGTACCCGCCCCGAGAATAAGCATGAACTGCTTGTTGTACCCTTTTTGACGGAGAGCTTTAAGAACTTGCTTCAAAAAGAACCGGTAAAACAAAATAAGCAGCACATTCCCAACCATATAGATCGCTAGATAGGACCGCGAAATGTCGATTTGCTTCACGAAGAACATCACACTCAACAACACGAACAGGCCAACAATATGAATTTGGGTGACGCGGAATACGTCATCTGCAAATCGTTTTTTGCGTTTGGGCGAATAGAGCGAGAATAACATCCCCAGCACTACGGCAATCAGGCCGTAGATTAAGCTCCAGCCTCCATATACTTGAATAGGAAGCGGTTCTTTATAGGTGATCCATTCACTTTCAAATTTGAAAAACCAAGCGATCAGAAAGGACAACTGAATGACCGCGAAATCCGCCACAATATATAATTGGGTTAAAAAACGCTGATTTCTGCGTATCATGCTTTCACCTCAGTACGAGATTGTTCCCCGCTGTCCGGCTTGACCGGTGCGGACAACTTATTTTTCAGAAAGGCCATTCCAAATTTTACGATAATTCCCGCATATACAGCCATATTGGTGATCCAACTGTATTGCTGTTTATAATGCTTACGATGAAATACCCACATAGCTCTATGAAACTCATAAATAATTTTCAAAGGACGACGGCGAGCGCTGCCCCCTTTGATATGAATAATATATGTGCGCGGGTAGTAGTAAATGCCCCACCCGGCTTGCTTAATCCGGTAACACCAATCAATATCCTCACCATACATAAAAAAGGTTTCGTCCAAGCCACCAACCTGGTCAATTGTCTCCCGGCGCACCAGCATAAAAGCACCTACCAGTACATCTACAGGATACTCATCGTCCGGGCTTAGATGCCCAAGCTGATATTGATTGTACTTCGGGTTATCCGGGTAACGCTTCGACCAGCCGAAAGCGTAGTAAAAAGAAGCTGACGGCGTTGGAAAGCCACGCTTACAAGCCTTATCTAGCGAGCCATCTGGCAAGATGACCTTACAGCCCGATGCTCCCATCTCCGGATGCGTATCCATAAACTGAATCATTGTATCCAGCGTGTCCGGTTGCACCAACGTATCGGAGTTCAATAACAATACATAACGCCCGCTGGCTACTTCCATCCCCTGGTTGTTCGCCTTGGCAAAACCTGTATTATTCTTATTGGCTATCAACGTAATCTCCGGGTATGCAGCACGAATAGCCTCAACAGATCCGTCACTAGAGTGATTATCAATCACAATCACTTCATATCGGTACTGCGACTTTGACGCATACACCGATTGCAAACAATCCAGCGTCAATCGACACGTATTATAGTTGACGACCAGTATGCTTACATCCATATTTAAAACGCTCCTGACAAATTCAGTAATCTATTCTACTATCGCCTATTATAGCATACCGCGCAGACCACGGGGCGCAAAAAAGCACATAACTTGTAACCTTACATAGTTAACAGAATTTCAAAAAATTCGATTCCAGTCGCTCCAAAGTGCAAATATAGACAAACGAAACCATTTCGATCTATATATTGTTCATTGGAAGTCGTTTATTAGATTTTTGTAAAATCCTCGGTTGAGGTCTAAAATTCATCGTGGTAAGATATACATGGAAAAAGGGCTGGTGCCAGCCAGCCCCTGCGCAACCAACGCTCCAAGAGCGGACGGTTTTGGAACAATCAGGCCGAAAATAGACCCTTCCTTGCGGGGGCGGTCTATTTTCGTTTGTTAAACTCTAACAGTGTGACGATTAACGCCCCGAACGTCAGCATTAAACTGAGCGCCTCAAACACTGTCACAGGCTTCACCCCCCTCCTCGGGAGAGTTAGCCGACCGCCCTTGGCAGCTCTATCGGTTGCACGTTTCAATTATACTATATTTTTCCATAAAGGAACACGCATTCGATGGTATTTTATCTAGTATTCATTTGCACCTTTGACTATTTGACGCTTATATATGGAAAAAAGTTTCAATATTTTTTCTTTCCATACCTCTATAACTTCCTCAATACAAAAACCAACTTATAAATCCAGTTGTCCAACCGTGACTGCCTGTAAAATGGAGACTGCCAAATATATTTCATACGAGAAAACACACCCTTTTGGTAGCTGTCCAGGAATTGATCCATATCTCTATACATTTGAGGAGACATGTCTTGTCCATAAAGTTGAATAAATTGTTGGGCTTGTTTGCTTAAAATATAGCGATTTTTTCCTTTTGCAAATCTACTTAGTCTTTTCCTCCACTTGCTAACCCAGCCATCCGTAGAACCTCCCAGCACATTGTTTTGATGCTGCCGATACCAAATGTACGGATCGGGGTCAAAAACAACCTCACCAAAAGAGGAAGTGCATAAGTAAATCCACCAGTCATGCATGATAATATTATCCAAAGAAGTCGGAATTCTCTTTTTCACGAGCTTGAGTGTTTCTTTATTGATCACCATGGTACAACCTACACATACATTCTCAATGAGAGCATTATAGAAGGATACAGGTCGGGGGATGTAAGCTGGCCATACTTTGAGTGGTTCCAATGTTTGAGAGACCATTTGAGTAGCAGAACAGTACATCAGCGGTCGGCTCCCATCCTGCTCCCTGAGATGAGCCACAGCCTGAGCAAGTTTATTCGGCATCCACACATCATCCTGATCACAAAAAGCGTAATAGTCGAATGTCTCAGACGATCTTTGAATCAGATCAAAAAAGCTTTTAATAACCCCTACATTGCTCTCAAGGCATAAAAAAATCTGTTGAGGATAACGTTGCTTCAGCGCGCTCAACTTGGCAACCGTATCATCTGTCGAGCCATCATCACGAATTAGAATCTGAATTTCTACGTCTTTTTGATTGATGAGACTTTCTATCTGCTCATCTAAGTAAGCTGCTCCGTTATATGTAGATAATAAAATTTGTACGTTAGGTCTGTTCAGAGTAATGACCTCCTTCTTTTAAAATGTGCAATAGAGGGACAATATGTTGCATCTGCTTATACATTATAATGCTCATCGTCCTTAATCAACATAGGCCTTAATATAATAAAATCTCCCAATCATGAACTGATGGGAGATTGTTGATATTTATAATAAGGTTTTATTTACTCGGATGTACTAAGACACTCCTGCAAAAAATCACGCAATCCCTCACGCCAGTCGCGCAAATCATTCAATCCATTGGTTCGGATCGCTATATGCTCCATAACAGAGTTGCGTGGCCGCGCTGCAGGTCTGGGGAATTGCTCTGTGCTGCATGGTTCCAATTTCGCTGTGATCTTGGCATCTAATATTTCCGCCGCATCCTGTAAAATAGCTTGCGTAAATTCATACCAGGTACAGGAACCACTATTGGATGCATGGTATATGCCGTACTTCTCCGTTTGAATCAATTCCGCCAAAAAACGTGCCAGATCCACCGTATAGGTAGGTGAACCCTTCTGATCATTCACCACCTGGAGAAGCGGCTTCTCCTGTCCAAGCTTCAGCATCGTTTTAACAAAATTGTTCCCGTACAATCCATATACCCAAGATGTACGAACAATAAAATACCTAGAGGAAAGTGTTTGGGTCAATACCTCCCCCGCCCGTTTGGACTTCCCGTAGATACTCTGCGGATTGGTATTATCGTACTCATGATATGGCTGTTTTGCCGTTCCATCGAACACATAATCTGTGCTGATATAAACCAGCTTGGCTCCAACCTTTTCCGCAGCCATTGCCATATTACGTGTACCTGCCGCGTTGACTTGATAAGCCCCGTCTACATCAGTCTCTGCTGCATCCACAGCCGTATACGCTGCACAGTGGATTACGGCATCAGGTTGGTACTGTTCCACGATCTTCACAGCCTGCTCCAAATCCGTGATATCCAGCTGTTCCCGATCGTATCCAAGAACATCATGTCCTTGGCCCTGAAAAACGTTTACTACATCTTTACCAAGTTGACCGGATGCTCCAGTAACCAGCACCTTCATTTTACGCATCCCCCAAGCGGGAACCGTACTGTTTAGCATAGTATTGTTGGTATTCGCCGGATTGAATACGAGTCCACCATTCTTCGTTGTCTAAATACCAGCGAATCGTTTCTTTAATGCCTGTTTCAAAAGAGTGCTTTGGCTTCCAGCCCAGCTCATTCATGGTCTTCGTTGGATCAATGCCATAACGGCGGTCATGTCCTGGACGATCCTGCACATACGAAATCAGAGATTCCGGCTTGCCCAGCTCCTCTAATACTGTTTTGACGATATGCACATTTGTCCGCTCGTTATTTCCCCCGATATTGTATACTTCACCCAGTTTACCCTGATGAATGACTAGATCAATTGCGCTGCAATGATCCTCTACATACAACCAGTCGCGAATGTTCAAGCCATCCCCGTATACAGGTAGCTGTTGGTCGCTCAATGCACGTGAGATCATTAGCGGGATCAATTTTTCAGGAAACTGATATGGACCGTAGTTGTTAGAACAACGTGTGATGTTCACTGGTAAACCGAAGGTTTCATGATATGCACGAACTAGCAGATCGCCGCCTGCCTTGGATGCAGAATAAGGACTATTAGGCTGCAACGGAGTTTCCTCCGTAAACAATCCTGTTTCTCCCAAAGATCCATACACCTCATCTGTTGATACCTGTACAAACTTGGTCACGTTATATTTCTTGGCTGCATCCAGTAGCACTTGCGTACCCAATACGTTTGTTTTCACAAACACTTCCGGTTCCAAAATACTTCGATCCACATGTGACTCCGCTGCAAAATTAACCACCACATCAATCCCCTGCTGCATCAGTTGGTCAATCGCTTGTGCGTCGGTAATATCTGCTTTGATGAAGCTATGCTTGGGGTTATTTTCAATGGATTTCAAATTTTCCAGGTTACCTGCATAGGTAAGAGCATCTATATTTACAATTTCATAATCTGGATGCTGTTTTAACATGTACAATACAAAGTTACTGCCTATAAATCCGGCCCCGCCGGTGACAAGAAGTTTCATACTGACCTCCTAAATCTTATTATTCCTCTAATCAAAATTAATGTCAGCGTCGGCCAGTGCCGGATGCTTCTGATCCTTCTCTGAAAGAATAGCATGAGAAGTTGGCCAATCAATCCCTAGTGCTGGATCATTCCACAGAATTCCACGATCATTTTCAGGTGAATAATACTCGTCTACCTTATACAGCACTTGAGTGTTCGGAACAAGCGTACAGAACCCATGAGCAAAACCCTTGGGCACCAGTAGCTGACGTCTATTATGTTCACTTAAGATTACCCCAACCCATAGACCGAATGTTGGAGAACTTTTACGAATATCCAAAATCACATCGTAGATAGCTCCAGAAAGCACACGAATGAGTTTGGTCTGTGCTTTAGGATTAAGCTGATAATGCAAACCACGAATCACACCAGCTTCTGCAGACAAGGATTGGTTATCTTGAATAAAAGCATGGTCTATTCCGTTTTCTTTCATGATCTGTTCATTGTAACTTTCCATAAAAAAACCACGGTGATCACCATGAACCACGGGTTCAATGATTTTTGCACCTGAAAGTACTTCCTTTATTATCATTCACGAAACCTCCAACATCTTGAGTATATACTTTCATTTATGATTACTATAAAATTAATAAGCACACTATATTGGGAGGGAATATGCTTTTGAATTTATCGAGAGTTAATAAAAATTTTGTTTGGTCCTATTTGGTTTTGACGTGGCTACTTATCCCGATTCTAATACTGTTTAAAGTCGATTCTTACTATATTTCCATATTATTCGGTCTAAATATTGCACAGTCGTTTGTCATAGGTGCTACATACATTTTACACATTAGTGGTATCTTAACATATGCCAAGAAAGAAATAATGGTGCAGTACCTAGCTTTTGGCGGTTATCTAGTTGGAATAATATTCATTTACGCCTTCCTTCAAAGGGAACATTTCATTTATTATTGGGACTTTTCAGCCTATTGGAATACATCCATACAATTTAATAACCTTTTAAGTACAGATTTTATAGCAGCTTCTAAACAAATCTATGCAAGCATTTTAAGAGATGATTATTCCGTTTTCCCAACAATCTTTCTCTCTTTACCATTAAAGTTCTTAGGTACAAGCTACATGAGCTATGTCTTGGCAATCTATACCTGCTTCTTGTATCCTTCTTGTTTAATACTTTTCTTATTATGTATCAAGATTGCTGATCAAATCCAGTTAAACACAAAATTGAACATTTTCATGATCTTTGTACTTACATTTACCTTTCCAATTATGATAGCTCCTATGTTAGGTGGATATCTGGATTCTATAGGACTTATTTTTATTTGCTTGTCGCTTGTTATCTTATTTAATAATGACTTTGAACGCTTAAATTTAAAAGCAGTTTTACTCTTAGCTGCTTGCTTGGTATTACTAACATTCACAAGAAGATGGTATGGGTTTTGGATCGTATCTCTTTTTGGCTCGATCAGTATCGCTTTTTTGCTCAAATGGATTCTAGAAAAAGAGTTTCGCTTCAAGCAGCTCTTGCAGGTTATTTTAAATTTTTTCATTATAGGATCTTCAAGTGCATTATTTCTTATTATATTCTTCAATGAATTTATTCAAAGAGCCCTAACCAATAACTTTAAAAACGCCTACTCAGCTTATTATTTTGGTGACGTCTTAAGTAACTTACAGAATTTATTTTATCATTATGGTGCCTTCATTTTTCTGATAGCTCTTGTTGGTTGCATAGGCTTGTTATTTATTAGTAAAACTAGGTATATATCAATCTTTCTAGTTACAAACTTGTTTATTACGTACTTTCTTTTTACAAGAATTCAAAGCTTAGCTTCTCAGCATTATTATCTTCTTACCGTGAACGTATTAATTTTATTTATTTGTGGCGTTATTCTTATTCTAAACTATTTGTCCAAGATAAAATATGCAAAAAATGTTTTCTTAGTTATTCTAGTTTATTTAGTCGCTTGTAATTTCTTGGTAACGTTCACTAATGTAAATGCACGTCCTGTTACCTATTTTTCTTCTTTATTCAGTGACTTTAAACAAACACCTAGAGTAAGAACAGATATACCTGTTTTAAAACAATTAACGACTTATCTTAAGGAAATCTCATCAGAGCAGCATAAAGTATATGTTCTGTCTAGCTCTGGAATTCTTAATGATGACATACTCAGACAGATTGAAATGCCTGACAATAGCAACGCTCTTCCATTTATGAATCTGACCCATCACGTTGATTTAAGAGATGGTTTTCCAGTGTCGTTTTTTGAGTCCGATTATGTCGTGATCGCATTACCTACACAATACCATTTAGGTGAAAGTGGTCAAAAAGTTGTAGGTATACTCGCAGAAGAGGTTATGAACGGATCTCTTAAAAATAATTATAAACCTTTAAAGAGCTATGCCCTTGATAATAACGTTAAAGCCATAGTCTTGAAAAAGACATCATCCATCACGAAGGAAAAAGTTGAACTAATACGTTCACAATTCAAAAAAATATACCCTGATAATCCAGATCTTTTCTAATTCAATACAGATGTCGATGCATACAAAAAAGCCCTCGATTTTTATTCGAGGGCTAATCGTTAAACAATCTTACTGGCAATTGTTGCTGTTTTATTAGAACTACCAGAACTAAATTTTTTGCCAATCAGGAAAGGTAAGAATCTATTAAATAGTTCAATAAAAAGAATACAACTTAAGAAGACAAGCAAGGTAGAAATAACAACAAATGAAATTCCATCTAAATACATATTTGTTGTAACAGAAAACTTCTCGTAAAAATTCACATTCTCCCAGAAGCTAAGTATTAATCCATGCAGACCAAATATAATTAAAGAGTTTTTACCAAAATAGGACAGTAAACTAGATGACTCAATTTTTTTGGATAAGTATATATAAAATATTAAACTAGCCAATACCGACAGATAAAATAATACAAAATTATGTCCATAGTAATTTCCTGACATGCCTGGTTTATCATTTATTAAAAATAATAAAAGACCCAGAAATCCCGCTGCGTAAGCAAAATATGGTTTGTTAATTCTAATTTTTTCAATAAAATATTGTTCATTCAATTTGAATATATAACCACAAATAATTAAAGAGGCTGCATTAATTGACGTGCCAAATGACCAAGGAAGTGCATGTGTGTCAAGCTTGCTTAAGAATGCACCAAGTATGGTTAGCAATATCCAAAATATATACATATAACTTCTTTTGGACGAAATTTTCAAGACCAAGTACGAAATGATCTGGGCTAAGAAGAGACAAGGTAGAAACCAAAGAGACATGTTTAGAATACCTAAGTGATCTCCATCTGCATATAAAAAAGTTTCAATAACAACCATTGGATCGAGCGTTCCGACAATCCCCATCCAATGCATCCAACCAAAATACAGTAGTGAGCATATATACAGAGTCGTATATGGTAAAAGGATTGTTTTGATTTTAGACCACAAAAAACTACTAAACTTATACTTCTGAAAATTAGAAGTAAACCCAGAAGCAAAAAAGAAAAGAGGCATATGGAAGGAATAAAAATAGCCTATAATAAAGCTCTTATCCATCATTTCATTACCTTTAAAACCATGGGGCACCAAATGTGAGAATACTAAAAAAATAATCGCCAATCCCTTTAGTACATCCACCCACTTTATTCTAGTTGGAAGAGCTTTTACAATTTGCATTTAAATAGACTCGCTTTCTTAATTATTTAGCATAAGGTATCTTTAGTTCTATGATAATACTAAGAAAACAGCTCATAACCCATTTCACTTACTAATTTGTTAGCAAGCATCAAAGAACTATGTGTTCCCGCATCAGTCCACCAGTTCTCTAAAATATCAAATGTAAGTTGATTTCGTTGAATATAAGCGTTATTAACATCTGTTATTTCATATTCTCCTCTTGCTGAAGGAGTCAAGGTCTTGATGATATTGAATACAGAGTGATTGAACATATAAATGCCCGTAACTGCATAATCACTCTTAGGAACCTCTGGCTTTTCTTCAATATTTACAATGTTATCGCCTTGTAGTTCTGGTACTCCATAGCGATTAGCATCAGGCACTTTATGAAGTAATAATTTCGCTCCTGATTCTTGAAGTTTGAATTTTTCAACAAACGATGATATATCATCTTTAAAAACGTTGTCCCCCAAAATAACAACCATCTTGTCATTGCCAACAAAATGCTCAGCTAAAAGCAAAGCCTGTGCAATCCCCCCGGCTTCATCTTGCACTTTGTAAGTCAGAGTAACTCCAAGGTCGACACCACTTCCTAAGAGATTGACCACATCTCCCATATGTTCTTTTCCAGTAACGATTAAAATATCATTTATATTCGCCTTTTTGAGTTTATCAATAGAGTAATATATCATCGGATATTTACCAATCGGCAACAAATGTTTGTTTGTAACTTTAGTAAGGGGGTATAATCTAGATCCAGTCCCTCCAGCTAATATAATCCCTTTCATATCTAAGTTCCTCCTATTGAAGCTCTTTTATAAGCAGCCCCATAATGGTTTTTGCACGAGCTTCCCAATTATTATGGACTACGAAGTTTTCCAGTTGCTCTTGATCATAAAAAGGGCGTTGTAGGGTATCTATATCCATTAGACATTTTCTTATTTCCTCTAAACTATGATATAGATAAATCCCTTCCTGATTTAAGAGCCTTGTTTCTTCGCTATCCACCGCTAATATCACTTTATTAAAACTCAAATACTCATAAACTTTTACTGGATTGATCGTATCAATTCTATCCGAATTCCTCAAAAAGGGGTATAAACAAATATCAAAAGCATCAATAATTGCACCAATTTCTGATTTAGGAACAGTCTCATAATATTTAATCCTATTATACTGTTCAAAATTATAATTCAGGTTATTTCTCCCAACCAAACATACAACAAATTTCTCATCAAAATCAGTAATAGCCTTAACCGCTTCTACATCAAACCAGTGGTCAATCGCTCCCACATAGCCAAAAATATAGTAGCCCTCTTGCTTTAAACGTCTCATTTCATCAGCAACCAAGCTATCTACATTTATGTTTAGTATAGCTGTATCCACAGCATTTTTCACTAAATAAGATTGTCTACACAATGTTTGAGAATGCTTATGCAAATGATTACTTGTAGAAATAACCAGATCCGCCTTGGCAAGTAATTCAAGTTCCCACTTTTCGAGTAATTTCTTCATTAATGCATTGTTAGTTAGAAATACATAGTCGTCCATTCGATCAAACACAATCTTCTTATTATTATTTGATTTAATAAGAGGATAAAAGACTGGACTTCCTAACCAAATGATATCTGCACTGGAAACTAGATCTTTCAACTGTCTTTTTTCAAACCATTGATTCAAATGGAATATGTCTAAGCTTTCAAAGCTTCTAGGGAATCTCAGACTGCCCGAAGGCCTGAATATTTGAAGACTATCATTAATGACTTGATTTCTTCTCTTATAATCTGAGTTCTGCCTTACAATACTATTAAGTATGCTAATGGAGGGTTCTACAAAGGTGATCTGAACCCCCGGCATTTTAGCAAGCTCTTCGGCCAAATGTTGCGGACGTTGTTTTAAATCATTCCAATAGATTGGAGAGAAATATAAAATTTTCATTTAACCGCTCCATACTAATAAAGGCGCCCCTTATTTTTTATAAAAGAGGCGCCTTTAAAGTTTTATTAATTATCTATATGCTCTTGCCAACTGTTTTCGGGAATTTATATCGTTTTCCTTCATTTGTATTAATTCTTCATACGCTTCAACTGTGTATTGTTTATACAGAATATCAATTTCAACGTCTCGATTTTTAGTCGGAATCTTCTGCAAATGATCTAATTCAGCTTTAACAATTTCGAGGTGATTCTTATCTGCCTCAATATCCGATTCCATCGGCGCATACAGATCCTTTTGCAATTGGTAATTAGTCAAAATACTGTTTCGCATTGTCTTTCTAACATGCTCAACAGTATATCGGGAGGTGTCCACATCATGAATGACCTTCATTTTAGGATTAAGACCAACCTTATAGCCGATTTCTCTCATAGCAAAAGATACAACAATTTCTTCTCCTCCAGCGTAATTGTTTCCTTTACGCCCATAGGCGCTTCTAAAGCCCCCAATTCGCATTAGCGCAGCATGTCTAACCGCAAAATTGGCTCCATAAGGGAACTCCCACTGAAAATTAGAATCGATAATTTCTTCGCCTTCCACTATAAGCTGGCTCCAGTATGCTTCAGTACCTGGTTTAACCACTTCAGGCCGTTCCTCATGTAAATTGAGTATGATATTCCCACCCATGACCCCGATATCGGGACGATCTGAGAACCCTCTGATGGTTTCCTCAAGCAAGTTAGAGTTTGCAATAGCGTCATCATCAATATAGAGTATGACCTCTCCTTCTGCCCCAAATAAACCAACATTACGTGCAAAGGAAAGACCTTTTAATGGAGCCTCCATATATCGCAGGAAGGATTCGTCAATATTATAGGTTGCTCTGAAATCACGAACCAAATGATGAATCTCATCATTCAAATAATCATTATTTACAACGATAATTTCATAGTCTGCTTTATCCAACGACTGTTCTATGACAGATTTAATCGCATTCGATAGCTTTTCACTCCGCTGGTAAGTACAAATAATAACTGATAATCTCTTATTATAAGCGGGTTCACTTTCAATGACCGCCTCAATACGGTACAAGTGATCGTTCTTAACCTTCGTATTTATAAGAGAGAACAGAACTTCCGTATCCTGTGCAAAAAAGTCATAATTGCTATCTGTTTCATTATTCATTTTATCCTTTATTTTCAGATCCCACGGATAGTCAGCTACAAATGTATCTGTTGTATGCTCTGATTTATCTATAAGCAGTGCATACATAGACGATAAAGCATTAGAATCAATAAATTCAAAATCATGGACTTCGCCTGTTTTTATATATAAATAGCAAATAGGCGTTGCCAAATTAAGACCAATAATCGTATTCACTTCATCTCTTCCAACCACAGTATGTCCTTTAGCAAGAACATACTTCTTAAACTCACCAACTTCAGTAGCATCTCCCTCAATGATCCATACTAATGGGGTCAGATAAAAATCTCTTCTAAAATCATCAAGTACCATGAGTTTATATCTGTTAGAGGTGATGCCCAGTTCTTGATCTAAAGCGGTCAGTGACTTATCATGCCAGCGATAATCATATATAGGCTCATCGAACGTCACATGTTTGAGCTCAAATAGAGAGTTCACTCTCATCCAGTAATCATAATCTTCAAGGGTATGCTTATAACTAGAATAGTCACCCAATAACTGGGTTACCTTGGCCCTATACATAAAAGCTGCACCAATCGTATTGTTAGGATATACGTTTAACTCCAATGCAGACTTAGGCAGCATAACATTGCCACTGAACTGTGGTTCTTCATACCAGCCATGGTTGGAAATCACTTGACCAGCAGAGTCGATTAACCTCATGTTCGCATATACCATACCAATATTTTCATCACTTTTAAGATCAGCTACCATCTTCTCCAGGAAATTTTCAGGGAGGATATTATCTGCACTTGTCCACGTATGATATTCACCCTTGGCTAGTTTAAAACCTCTGGATAATGTTCTTGGTATTTTACGATTTTCCTGATGAACTACTCTGATACGATGATCTGCTTTAGCATACTCATCAATAATTTCTGCCGTTGAGTCTTTTGAACCATCGTTAATAATAATGAGTTCAAAATACTTGTAAGATTGCTGCAGAATACTATCAATAGCTTTTGATACATAATCCTCACCGTTATATACAGGAAGGACGACCGATATAAGATCCTTCTCAAATTTAATCTCGAACTTATCAAGCTCCAGAGAAAATGAGTTATCTTTAGATACTTTATAATTGTAAAATTTATACTCATACCAGGTTAATAACTGATTGTAATTCCCTTCATCTTTGCGTAGATCAATCGGCTGATCCCCCGCGTTCGTTCTTTTAAGCTTATGCGACACTTTAGATTTTATCTTTTTCAGTAAGATAGTGGTGCCATAACTTTTCCATACTCTATATCCCTTAAGAACATATATCATTTTGGACTTGTGTAAGATATGTTTAAGTTTATTCGCCATTTTCCACCTTTTAGAGTTATAAATATTGTGAATCTCTGTAGACAGTCTTCCATTATATTCTTCCAACTCACTGAACTGGGTGTTCAATTCATTATATTGACCAAATAGTTGTCTATATTGATGATTTAATATATCCAAGTTGTTTTTTTCATTATTATAATCCTGTGTAAGTTGAACATATTTCTGTTCTAATTCGTCTTTCTTTTCAGACAGAGATTTAAAATCTGCTGACATGCTACTTATTACATTTTCCTGATGATCTCGCGTTTGAATCAATGTGTTAATCTGATCCATATGCTCAACAATGTGTTGTTTTTGCTGCTCTATTTCTTGGCTTTGAGCATGATTATGAGCTTGTAATTCATTAAATTCATTATTCAGGCGTGTATGCCCTGCTCTATAAGCATGGTCCACGTCATCTTTTAGAAATCTGCTAATTACATCCATACACTTATCTATCGTCTCTCTTCCTTTAACCGGAAACATCTCTAAAGTAAATTTCCTTCTTTGTTGTATTAGTTGTTCATCTAAGATTGCATTAAGTAAGGTTTGTTTAATATTGCCGTTATCGCTCACAAAAGGAACAATGTTTTGCTGAACTATTTGTTCTTCCAAAGGTAAAATCCCCTCGAAAGATTCTGTTTGGGGATGTTGGAATATTACAATTGGAGTGTCCGTAAACAGCGCATCAAATATAGCCCCAGAGCCGTCAGACAATATCACATCAGCTTCCTCTATTAAATGAACAAGAGAAGCCTTGTGATCAAGCACATTAGGAACATGAGACTTAACTAGACTAACCCGATCATGCTCCAAAAAAGAAGTGCCATGATGCAATTTCACCTTCATATTAAAGGTATCTGACATTTCTTCAATATGGTTCATAACAAGCTCAATAGACGACTCATTCCCATACGTAGGCAAATAAAGCAAATTATATTTATCCGTTTCGCGCTTCTTCCTTTGAAATTTGGCGTATTTAATCATTCCTACGATTTCAGTCTGAGTGTACGCTGCCAGAACCGAGGAATCATACAGCCCATTACAAAAGATAAAATCGAAATTTCGACTCCATGTGTCTAAATTCCAGTTTGGCTTAGCCATTCCATACTGATATCTAAACTTATAATCGGACTTAACTTCCAAATAATAAGGAAGATAAGGATAAAAAGCTATTTTATATGCCTTGTCAGGTACAGAGCTTGTTAGAGTCACTTTTATACCATTGTTCTTCAAATAATGATAGGTATCTAAGGACATGTCTCCCCAATCTTCTTCTTCAATGTGAGGGACATAAATATCACAAACGATCTGCTTTCTTTCACACTCCTCAATTAAAGGCTTAATCGTTTCATATAAAACTAGATTGTGAATGACAAAAGCTATAGATCTGTTCATATTCACTGCAAAACCTCTTCCTTTCAGGCAAAAATCTTATACTTATTTTCTTAATTTCAGTAATGTCTCATTCAGTAAAGTCGATGATGTACTCTTCGTATAGGGAAAATAAATAATTTTCACTCCAACTTCCTTAAACTGCAACTCATACTGGTCCCAACGTTCATTTTGAAACCAATCATCACCAACGAACATTACGTCATATTTTAATTTTTGCCAAACCTCAAATTTATCCATGGAGTCCTGAGGAATTACAGTATCAACAAAGCTGATGTTTCTGACAATCTCAATTCTTTCCTCAAAAGGAATTACTGCTTTTTTATACTTATAGGAAACTAACTCATCTGTTGTCACGCCAACAATGAGTTTATCACATAGTGATTTAGCATTTCTCAACAAATTCAAATGCCCAATATGAAATAAATCGAAGACTCCGGAAGTATAGCCGATAATCATAAGATTTCTCCTAACGTAGTTAAATTGAAGTTAAACCATTTGTCGAATGTCGTTTTCCCTTCAATTTTCTCAGAAGATAGGACTCTTTCAAGTTGAACAGGAAAACCCACCTTTTTTCTGTTTACAATCTCTGCAGGGACAATATCTTTAAAAATTCTCTTGAGAGGAGCCTTAACAACCCCATCCTTCATTTTGTACATAGAGTTTACACCTGCAAGCCTTTCAATTAATCTATAGTCCAAGAAAGGGGATCTTGCTTCTACGGAATTTAACATTGAGGCACTATCCAGCCTTTTAAGTAACCCTCTCAAGTGGGCTTGCTGGAAGAATGCAGCTACGATTTTTTGAGGTGACTTTAACTTCATGAAAGGTGCTAAAGCGTCTTCTACAATCTCTATATCATCTTCAGATCCGTAGGTGTAGAGTTCACTAAAGGCTCGGATATCAAAGTCTGTAGCGCTACTAGCCCATCTGAAAATACGGTCATACCCAAAGAAAAGCTCATCAGCGCCTTCTCCGCTTAATATGACTGTATTTTTAGCAGATGCTTGCTGAGTCATATGATACAGTAACACTTCGTTGGGCACAGACAGAGGCTCTTTTTTTACAGTTATAAGCTCTCGAGCTAATGATAAAAAGTGATCAGGTTCAAACAATATCGGATGATGAATGGTATTGTATCTTGTTGCTGCGATTTCAGACCACTGAAACTCATTATAATCTTCAAAACCAACAGTCCAAGTATGCTCTACTTTGGCAAGTGCGGTAATAATCGTGCTGTCCAATCCCCCGCTTAGGTAACTTCCAATTTCAACATCTGCGATCTTACGGTACTCTACTGCAGAGCGAATTAGAAACTCAAGTTCCTCATCGGAAGGAGGTTCTTTTTCAGAGTAATCAATTTCCCAATATTTAATAAATTCGCCATTCTCGTAATAATATCCTGGTGGAAACTCTTTTATTTCATTATAGATAGTACGATCATTAAAAAAGCATCTCATCTTTTTATATTGTCTTACGGCTTCTTGATCTATAGAAATGTTGTGGACTAATGGGAGCAATGGAGCAATTTCAGAACTGAAAATGAACTCTTCCCCATATCTGTTGTAATAAAGCGGTTTTACTCCCATACGATCTCGTGCTACAAAAAATGATTTCTGCTGGACGTCTAAAACAATAAAACTGAACATTCCATTAAGCCAATTCAACATTTGGGGACCATATTGAATATAAAGCTTCAATAAAAGTTCAGTATCTGAGTTTGTTCTCATTCGAATTGAATAATTGGAGGCTAATTCTTTATAATTATAAATCTCTCCGTTAAATATAATCACATATCTTCCGTCATCAGAGAAAAAGGGCTGATCACTTCTCCGATCCAAATCTAAGATACTTAATCTGTTATGCCCCAGCATAAAGTTTTCACTCTGATATACACAAAGTGGGGCCGTAGGCCCCCGGTGTTTCATTATATTTAAAGAATTAAGAAATACTTCTTTATTTATGGCTACATTAGAAAACAAAATCCCACACATTTTATCACCAGCCTTAATTAATGACTTGCAAATCTATTGTGTTATCTACAAATATTAATCCTGGTACGTAATTATTCTCTGGCTTAGGAACCTCAAAAACAGCTGCTATACTTACGCTATCCAAATAAAGAGGCTCAAAAGGCTTAGGCTTCAAACCAATAGAAATGGTGTATTTACCACTTTCAGATAACAGATTACGGAAATTAAAGTTAACCTCCAGAATGCCTCCCGCTTGCATTTTCGGAACTAATTTTGCTTTATTATAGATATTCATGCCAAACACATCGACACCAGTATGGTTTCTAACCATGTAGCCAATGGTTCCCTCAGAATCTATATCTTTATAATATTGTGCCAATAAACGCAAAGTAACCATTTCGCCAAAAGGGACCTGGTTAACAACTTCTCCATTGACTAACAAGTCCGCTCTTATAAAGCGCGCATCTCCCGTTCCAGAACGAAACTCATTGGCACGTTTTGCAAAAGCAGGGTCCTCTTCTAATAGCAACAGCGAACTCTTTTTATCTGTTTCAGAATTAACAAATACATCCAAGGATTGAACACGTTTCATATCTGCAATTTCCTGGTTAACAATGTTTTCATAAATTTGTGCTACACGTTTCACTGGACCAATTTCGACCATGTGTCCTTTATCAATCAGCAGCGCTGTATCACAAAAACTTTTAATGGTATCCATGGAATGTGAGACAAATAAAACCGTACTTTTTTTGGAGAGCTCCTTCATTTTGGTAATACATTTTGCCTGAAAATAAATATCTCCAACAGACAAGGCCTCATCCACAATCAAAATATCTGGATCAACATTGATAGCTACTGCAAAGGCTAAACGGGCAAACATACCACTGGAGTACATTTTGACTGGTTGATTAATGAAGTCCCCAATATCCGCGAAGGATACAATAGATTCAAGTTTACCATCCATCTCTATTTTGCTATACCCCATAAGGGTTCCGTTCAAGTATATGTTTTCCATTCCTGTTAGATCCGGATTAAAACCCGCGCCCAATTCCAAAAGAGCAGCAACTTTCCCATTCACTTTAATGCTTCCATTGGTGGGAGTAATCACGCCTGTGATCATCTTTAAAAGAGTCGATTTTCCAGAACCATTTTTACCAATAATACCAATCGCTTGTCCTTTATTTATGGAAAAGGACAGGTCACTGATGGCCTTAAATTCAGAATGATACTTTTTTTTAAAGGGATGAACGGCCTCTTTTAATCGCTCATTGGGATTATCATATATTTTATATATTTTAGTGACATTATTAACTTCCACAGCAACTGATTCTGTTTGATTCATCATTTTCTCCTCACAATACATCTGCAAAATGAGATTTCATTTTCTTGAAAATTTTGATTCCTATAGTACCTGCGATAATCACAATAGCCCAAAAGTAGATCGTCATTGATGGATGCTCCCAGAACCATTTGTGATCAATAAAAGTATCACGATATCCTTCGACGATATAAAAAACAGGATTTAGTTTAAAGAAAAACTGATACTTATCTTCAACAATATTTAAATTCCAAAAGATCGGCGTAAGCCAAAAGAATAGCTGAATAAATACCGCAACAACTTGACCAACATCCTTTACAAAAACAACTAATGTCGCTGTTATGTAAGAAATGGACAAGGAAAGAAAAATCGTGGCTAATAAATAATAAAGGATTTGAATGTTATAAATCGTAAATTCAACATTGTATATTTTAAACATAATGAAAAGAACAATGATAAAAAATACATGTACAAAAAGAGCAGACAAAATTTTCACCATCGGCAGCAAACCAACTCGGAAAACAATCTTCTTTACCAAATAATTGTTTTCTATAATACTATTGGTTGCAGTTGCTAAGCTTTCAGAAAAGAATAACCAAGGCACCATTCCTGTTAATAACCAAAGTATAAAGGGAGTATCTCCAATAGGTACATTTTTAAAACCAACCTGAAATACGACCCAATAAACAAGTATAGATACCATAGGATGTATAAAAGCCCAGAGTACCCCCATAAACGAACCAAGGTATCTAGATTTAATATCTTTTTTAGACAATTCCCAGAGTAACTTTAAATTTTTTGATAAGTTTTCAGTTAAATTCATACGAGTGTGTCACGACCTTAAACATGGTTTGGTAAGTCTCTTACAATCAAGCAGTGTAAAAAATTGGTAGATTCTTTGTTGCGATATGGCTCTAACAGCTACGATATGCTAAAATGTTGACGTATCTACAAGAAAAGGAGATTGTAAACCTTGTCGAATCCAGTATACGGGAAACAGGCCAAAACGTCGACCCGTGACGATAAAAGGCCGGCTATGTTTTGGGTGTTAATTGTTGGCATGATTTTGTTTTTAGCTTGGGCTCCCTTCCAGGCTGCACTTTTTAATGGGCAAATGCTCGATTTTGAAAAGCCTCTCTATTGGGCTGTTATCATCGCCTCGATTCTGTTGATCCTGGCAATCGTATCTTATTATAAAAAATTCAAGCTGGAAGAGCAAAGGGATTGGCTGGCTGTATTAGTACTGCTGCTTCCCCTGTCTTATGTGCTTTCACTGACTTCAGCAGCTTCGCATTACCTGGCCATGAATATGGTGGTGGTACAGTGCATATATGCCGCTCTGTTTATCATCTCAATCTATCTACTCCAGGATCGCTTAGGCAATAAGATTATTCACAATCTGATTATGACTGTTGCTTATGTCATTGTAGGCTTTGGCTTTATTAACTGGTTCGGACAGTGGGTAATTGCTGGCAAGATGGTAGGCTGGTTTACCCAATATGTATATCAGTATCGTTATACCAATGCAGTTATGACAGATACAAATGGTCTCCGGCTGACATCCGTGTTTCAATATGCGAATACATATGCGGCCTTTCTAATGGCTTTTCTATTCGCTGCCGTTTTTTGTTTAATGAAATCAAAATCATGGTATGGCAAAGCTACTCATGGTTTCATGTTGGTGCCCATTCTGGTCTCGCTGTTCCTGACCTTATCACGGGGCGGTCTGGTTATGCTGCCAGTCGTGTTCGTCCTGCTCTTGCTTTTCCTTAAACCTGCACGCCAAATTATATGGATTTTGCATTGCGCCATTGCTGGTGTAGCGTCAATATCTATCTTGTCGCCGATTACAAATATGGGATTACAACTCAATAAGACCTACAACGGCGGAGAGGCTGCCAAGGCTTGGGGATTACTTATTGGAGTCTCCCTTGCTGTAGCTGTTGTACTGTGGCTTGTTGAACGTTATCTGGCGCCGAAGTTGGAAAGTGCCCTCACAGGCTGGACTTCCCGTAAGTTATCCAACCTGTGGCTGCCTGTCGGATCAGTTGTCGTGATTGGCTTGCTGGCTTTTCTGTTTATTGGAACTGGCCTGCGCAGCGTACTACCAGAAAACGTCCAGGTCCGGTTTGAAAATATCAATTTCCGGCAGCATAGTGTACTAGAACGACTTGTATTCTATCAGGATGCTGCCAAATCGATTAAAGATCATCCTGTTATTGGCACCGGCGGCGGCGGTTGGGCTACTTTATATGAGAAATACCAAGACTATCCTTACACAAGCCGTCAGGCCCATAACTTCTTCATGCAGTACCTGGTTGAAGTTGGTATTCTCGGTTTTGTAATTTTCATGTCATTTATCTTATTTATTTTCTACAAATATATCCGTAACTATATTAGACAAAATGATGAAGAACGGGATTCTCACTTTCTGTATCTCATTTTGGCGCTCTCGATCTTACTTCATAGCTTGCTGGACTTTAATCTGAGCTACGTGTTCATGGGCATACTGATATTTATGAGTCTTGGTGGTATGGCCGCTGCTATGGACAGCAAACCTCTTAGACGCTTGTCCATGAGTACTTCTGGTTTCCGAATCATGTATAGTGCAGTCATCGGCATTCTAAGCATTGTGGTGCTTTTTGCAGGTCTCCGCTTCGTGCAATCGGCCAATGCTGCCACATCTGCCAAACAGATCATGGCGGTCAGCACATCTTTTGAGGAAATCCAAAGTGCCATTAATAAGGATCTTGAACTTCGTCCTACGCACCCAGATTCGGTTATAAGATTGGCTGCACTGTACAAGAATGTGTATGATCAAACGAAAAAAGAGGAATTTTATAATGCTGCAATAGAGGTACTTAATACGGGCCTGAAGGCAGAACCGTATAATAAAATCATGTATAACTCCAAAGTTAACCTTTTAAAAGCAAAAGGTGAGCATGAGCAAGCCTTCAGTATTTTGGAAAATAACATTTCCAACTTCAAATGGGACAATGACTGGTACAACATGTTGATTACTCAAGCTTACTCTATTGGTGATAAGGCACGTGAACAGAAGGACACCGCCAAGGAGCAGAAATATTTCCAAGCAGGCCTTGCTGCTTACCAGCAGGTTCTGGATGGGGTAGCTCATATTAAAACGGTTCCACCTGAAATTCAGTTGACACGTACTTTTGAGGTAACTCCAGGTATTGCGCTCAGCACTGGCAAAATTGAATTCATGTCAGGCAAGCCTGCAGAGGCTGCAAGCATCCTCAAAAACGGCTTGAAAGACGACCTGAGCGACGCTACAAATCGTGAGATTGCTCGATATTATATCGTCGCTCTGCAAAAGCAAGGGCAGGATGACAAAGCATTGTACGATAAACTAATAAAAGCTGATCCGAAGGAGAAAGAGCAAATTGCTCAGTTGAAATCGGAGAAATAGTAACACAAAAAGAGACTATCAGATGATGTTATATCATTCGATAGTCTCTTTTTTATTTTGAGAAAGAGAGGTTTGGTGAGGTGTTTATTTTTGTTGGTCAATCTTTTCAATAACCTGTCTCATATAAGCCAGAACTTCATCCTTGATTTCGCTATGCTGCAGAGCATAATGAATAGTAGTTTCAATGAATCCCAATTTCTCGCCAACGTCATGGCGATTCCCGTCAAATTCGTAGGCCAGGATCGGATTCTTCTCTCCCAGTTTGGACAATGCGTCCGTCAACTGAATTTCACCGCCTACTCCTGCGGATTGTTGACCTAGTATATCAAAAATATCGGGCGTCAGGATATAACGTCCCATGATCGCCAAGTTGGAGGTTGCTTCTTCCTTCTTTGGCTTTTCTACCAATCGTTCCGCCTCAGAGATTTTGGAAGTAATTGCATGACCTTCAACTATGCCGTAACGATGTACCTCGTTCCAATCCACTTGTTTTACACCTACAACAGAACGCTGATACTCATCGAACACGTCTATCATCTGTTTGAGGCACGGATTCTCAGACTCAACGATGTCATCCCCTAAAAGGACGGCAAAAGGTTCGTCACCGATAAACTTACGTGCACACCAGATGGCATGCCCCAACCCTTTAGGTTCCTTTTGACGAATATAGTGGATATCTGCCATCTCCGATGGTTTACGCACTTCATTGAGCAGATCCCATTTTTCCTTCGCAGTCAAATTATGCTCCAGCTCAAAGGAGTAGTCAAAATGATCCTCAATCGCCCTTTTGCCTTTACCAGTAACGATAATGATATCCTCTATACCAGATGCAACAGCCTCTTCAATAATATATTGAATTGTTGGTTTGTCTACAATGGGAAGCATCTCTTTAGGCATGGCTTTCGTAGCAGGAAGGAACCGGGTTCCTAATCCCGCAGCAGGAATAATCGCTTTACGGATTTTCATAGGTTAAAACTCCTTTTCAACAAAACTTACTAAATTATTCAATAATTCGATTAACGTTTGTAAATTGCTAATAGTTTATTATAGCACTTAGTCATTGCAATGTTATATAATTTAAGTAAACCATATTATAAACTAAAAAGGATAGAAATTTGAGTACCAGATATGCCAAAATTTAAGGAGAGAGTTCTTTGGATTCAATAATCAGTAACCCTGTTTTAACGTTAGTTATTCCCTGTTATAACGAAGAAGAGGTACTGCCTGAAACTATAAGCAGACTTACGGTCATTCTTGAGGAGTTGGCAGAGAGCCAGCTCATTTCTAAACATAGTAAAATGTTGTTTGTTGATGATGGTAGCCGTGATAAAACATGGGACATCATAGCATCATATAATCTAAAAAATCCTTTTGTCAGTGGTCTCAAATTGGCGAAAAATGCCGGCCATCAAAACGCCCTATTATCTGGGTTAATGGAAGCTAAAGAGACATCTGATTGTGTGATATCCGTTGACGCTGACCTGCAGGATGATCTCAATGCCATCCGAGAATTTATAATAAAGTTCAAAGAAGGTTATGACATCGTATATGGGGTTCGAAAAAGTAGAACCACCGACACATTCTTCAAGCGTTCAACAGCCCAAGGCTTTTATCGTGTTATGAGTAAAATGGGAGTCAATATTGTATACAATCATGCGGATTACCGTTTAATGAGCAAAAGAGTTCTCCAGGAATTAAGCAACTTTAAAGAGGTAAATCTCTTTTTACGTGGTCTAGTTCCGTTAATAGGTTATAAGTCTACTGA
Source organism: Paenibacillus sp. FSL H8-0168 (assembly GCF_038592955.1). Lineage (NCBI taxonomy): Bacteria > Bacillati > Bacillota > Bacilli > Caryophanales > Paenibacillaceae > Paenibacillus > Paenibacillus sp. FSL H8-0168. The sequence goes on from NZ_CP151948.1 coordinate 5,136,067, forward strand.
AGTTTATTACGATCGACATGAACGCTTTGCAGGAGAATCCAAATATCCTTTAAAGAAAATGCTCGCTTTTGCTTTCGATGGAATCACTTCATTTAGTATAACCCCAATCCGGCTTATCTCAGCGGTAGGTTTTGCAATGTTTGGCATAAGCTTATTAATAGCTGTGTATACCATTATTAGTAAGCTCCTTGGAACCACTGTCTGGGGCTGGTCTTCTTTAATGTTGTCCATCTGGTTCATAGGTGGTCTGCAACTTGTAGCACTGGGGCTCATTGGCGAATATATCGGTAAAATATATAAAGAGGTAAAACAAAGACCCAAATATATTATTGAGACCCTATTAGATTCCCAGAGCACCCTAGATACTGAAAACACAAAAAAAGTGAAAAATAGTGAGAGGGAAGCTGTGGCTGTCCAATAAACAGATGCGAACAGGTGACTAATTTGACTTTATTTCAGAATAGCTTTTTCCGTTTTCTTGTCGTAGGTGTCCTAAATACAATATGCGGCATGTCCGTCATGTTCCTGCTCTTTAATACTTTAGGGACTAACTACTGGTTATCGACCTTTATTGGTAATTCTGTAGGTGCCACTGTAAGCTATTTCTTAAACAAAAGATTTACTTTCAAAAACAATGCAAGCCATGGACAGACCATTTGGAAGTTTGTCTTTATCATATTGATATGCTATTTACTATCGTATTGTCTCAGCTATCTAATCAGCCACTTCCTGATCTCAAGTCTGAGTATTAAAAACAATGCAATTTTAGGCAATCTGTCCATCCTAATCGGGAATATCTTCTATACTTTAATTAATTATGTCGGGCAAAAATTCATTGTTTTTTCCAAAAAAACGAAAGTCCAGAAAGTATAACAATACGAGATTCATAATATTTCAAATGGACTTATTGATAAAAATAGGGTATGTGCTCTCAAAGCACATACCCTATTTTTTCTTTTTCTACGTTCAAATATCAAAATAAATAACTGTGATAACCTATAGCATCCTTTTACTTCACCAGCTGCCCACGTGTAACACCCAACTGATTCGTCGCTTTCAGCGTCTTCCATACTTGTGTTCCACTGATTTCTCCGCGCAGGGCACGGTTATAGAGATCAATAACCTCATGCACTTGCTCCGGTGTCTCCTCCAAAAATTCCACGCGGTAACGGGACACGCCCAGCCCCAGGAAGTTGGACAGATATTCCGCGCCGGATTGCTCAATCGCGTTGTACACCGTGTTGCGGCAGCCTTCGTCCACACGGACCGGATGAGACATACCAATTCGATCACGCAGGGATGCGCGATGGTCCTCACATGGACGTCCACAGTTAGTGTAGTCGGTGCCTTCACTCATAAAGGTGCAGTATACGCAATGTTCAGTATGGAACATTGGCATATGCTGCTGGATCACGATCTCCAGCTTATCAGTACGTGTACGTCTGAGCATATCGACCATTTGCTGAATGTTCAGATCGTACGAAGGCGTAACCAGGTCGCAGCCGGAATCCAGGAACAGATCAGCCGCTTTATGGTTGGCTATGTTCAGCGAGAAGTCACCAATCAATTGCGGGTGATGTGCGTCCGGGTTCTCCAACCGATGTCGCAAGTAGAAATACAGTGCCCCTGGATTGCGTACCAACACAGCATCCGGCTTCAAGCGCAGGATGTTGTTGTGGTAGCCATTTTCACCCGGCATGTGAATACGCGGGGTCGCCAGCGCAATTCGGCGGCCTGCAGCGTGCACAGCCTCTACAGCTGCCGGGAATTGCTTGATGAACTCGAAGTCGGCGTAGATGAATTCCACGCCGGCCTCGAGCGCAGCCTCCACCTGAGGGAGGCTGCGGCACAACGCGGTCAGCTCTGCCTGACCGCGTGCCACAGACGATGCCGGAGCCGATGCATCGTCATACACCTCGACCGCCCGTTTCGTGTACACGGGCGGTTTGGGACGCTCGCCCGCGAGCAGTTCCACCGCCTGACGGCGGATACCGTTCAGCTCGCGCATCGGCACGATGACGTCCCCATGCAGATGGACGTCCAGTTCTTCCAGCTGGAACACCGTTCCGCCCAGTCGGCCGAACTGCTCTTCGAGCAGTTCATGCGTCATCGGACGCTTCTGGGCAATTTCGAGTTCCAGCTCGGAGTCCACGCGGACCGTTGTGCCTTTCTGCACGTCGGTCCACCATGTCGACAGCGGCTGCCCTGGGGAGCCGCTGACCCGCACATGTACCGGGAAGACCCGGTACGGCTTGTCCGTGTCGTACGACTGGCGCAGACGTTTGTCCAGCGCTGGGTCGTTGGTCTTCCAAATGCGGTCGCCCACGTGCACACGGCGCAGATCCACATCGTTGCGTCCCGCTACGATGTCGATGATCCAGCCTTCTCCGGCTTCGCCTTCAATCTTCACGCCTTTGCGGCGGATATCGTATACGCGTCCGCCTTCTTCTTTTTGCGTGGGATCTCCCGCATCGAATACAATCCCATCGCCACGCTTGAGCGGGGCATCAATACGGCATACTACGCCATCACGAAGGATTTGTTCCACTCGGCCCAGATACACCCCACGGCTTTTCGGAAACGTACCGTCAACCAGCTTCTTATTATTGGTTCCTTCGAGAAAACCGTGCGTAAAGCCGCGTGAAAAGCTCTGCTGCAGCTCGCGGATATCTTCTTTGCTGGTCTTGGACGTATCGCCATCAAAATACTTATCAATGGCCTTGCGGTACTTGCTGACCACATTTGCCACATATTCAGGTGTTTTCAGTCGCCCTTCAATTTTAAAAGAAACAACACCCGCGTCGATCAGTTCAGGCATCAAGTCAATCGCTGCCAGATCCTTAGGTGACAGCAGATACGTCACATCTGCCATTGGTTTCTGCTCTCCATCCACCATCAGATCGTAAGGCAAACGACATGCCTGTGCACACTCACCACGGTTAGCAGAGCGGCCGCCCCACATTTCTGAAGTCAGGCATTGGCCAGAATAAGATACGCATAACGCTCCATGTACGAATACCTCCATTGGAAGTCTCGCCTGATCGCCTATCTTTTGGATCTGTTTCAGGTTGTTTTCGCGTCCAAGCACGACCCGTTCCATATTGTACGGCTTTGTAAACTCTACCGCTTCCGGCGAAGTGATCGTCATTTGGGTAGAACCATGAATCGGAAAATCCGGTGAAATGTCGCGGATCATTTTCACCAGGCCCATATCCTGGACAATTAAGGCATCGACTCCAGCATCAATACAGGCATCGACCAGCTCCTTAGCGTCCTCCAACTCGTTTTCAAATACCAATATATTGAATGTTAAAAAACCTTTAACCCCATAGCTATGCAAAAACGCCATAATTTCAGGCAATTCCTCCATGCGGAAATTATTCGCCCGTGCTCGTGCGTTGAACTTTTCCACCCCGAAAAAGATCGCATCAGCCCCGTTTGCCACCGCCGCACGCATACAATCCCAGTCACCGGCTGGTGCCAGAAGCTCAACATCTTCTCTTCGTACTGCTGATTTCATTATTGCCCTCCCCATATGCTGAAAACGAATGATCCCCCGAGGAATAATCGTTGTTTTCAGGGCAGCTATGCTGCTTACTTGGTAATCTCATGGATGTTCCATAGACTCATTCCAAAGCTGATCATGGTCAGGGGAATGGAAGCCTACTAAGAATCATATTTTAAATCCTATCCGTCTCTATCATCTTGTCCGATCATCCACACACTGAACCATCGGTTCCTCGCGTGAATTACATCCAACTCAAAAAATCCGCATCACAAACATCTGCGGCAGAATCATTCTTATCTTGTAACTAATCTAGTGTACCAGACTGCGACCTAAGCTTCTACACTTTCCAAGCGATTCCTTTAAAAAATAATACTAAAAACACCTCCAATCCCGTCAAGCGGTGCTTTGGAGGTGAGTCATCCTATCATTAACTAGGCAAACCTATACTTCGCAAGCATTTCTCCCCAGGGTGATATTCCCTTCTCCCTGAAGCCTGATTTACTGTATAGCTTTCTAGCTAGTTCATTGTCTGGTTTATACCCAATCATGATAACATCCGTCCTATCACTGGCTTTCCTTATTTCGTCGATAACCAGCAACATCGCATTGTAGCCATAACCTTGACCTTGAAATCTTTCGTCAATCATAAATCGGTAAACCCAGTAATTTCCGTCATCCGGGTCTAAACCATACATTGTAAAACCAATTAATTCGTCATCATTATAAATTGCTTTAGATAAAAATCCATCTAAAAACTGACATTCCGCAATCGAAAAAAGGTTAGATACCATAAATCTTTTTTGCTCAGGTGTCGGTTCAAGTTCGGCACATGCTTCCCAATTATGTTTGTCGACTGCTTTTAGCGTAATCATTTTGGATTCCTCCTATACGGGGAAATCCGTATAGACTTCCCTAGTGCTTACTTCACTCATTATAAGATTGGCGGTATTTGGCGGGCGCCAGTGAAGCGGGCCATTTGAATCCGAAGAAGCGTCAGCGCTCGTAGGCTCAAATGGCCCGCGTAGCGCTTCCCCCACAACCTCGCTAATCTTTTACCTACACCTTCTACTTCACAAAATTAAACGAATTTAACGTCGAATCCAGTGCGTTAGACTGTACAGCCGTGTTGTTCGCATCATTTAATGTTGTTGTCACAGTATACGTTTTTCCGTCACGTTCCAAAACCAATTGGTGGCCCGTGTAGCCAATGCCTTCCTCTATACGATGGAATGTAAAGGACACTGCCGGAACACCAGCAAACGTTACGTCCTTAACTTCCTCAACTTTGAGGTTTTTGTAGTTCTTTGCTTGCTTATCATAGAAGTCCTTGAGCTGGGATACCGTTAGTTCAAATGATTGGTCGTTGTCGATTTTGATGGAAAAACGTCCTCCGGTAAACTGGTACTCTACATCACCCAATTCAAATTGATCGCTAATCGCGGTCCAATATCGTGGGATATTCACCGTATATTCATAGGCTTTTGACGTCTTTTTGACCGTTTTCGTTTTGTCCGTCAAATAGTCGTCTTCTTCCAACTGTCCAAAGTTACTTGCTACGGTTTGAAAATCGATTTGAAGCGAGGAAATGAGCGCATTGAACTGATCATTTCCTTTGCTTACTTTTTCAGGCACTGCGTATTCAGCCAAATAGCGGTATCCATTTTGCTGAATCAGCACATTGTACTCTTTGACCCATCCATCGCCAAAATTATAGCGGTACTCCTGTACTAATCCTTGAACGCCTGCAACCTCCAGCGGATACGTCTTCTGTGCCTCATAAGCCGTAGACACAAATGAATCGCTCAGCCATTTTTGCAGTTGCTGGCCCCAGTTCTCCAACTTTCCATCCGCTGGAGCCGAGGTTATTTTCATGCGGAAGCTCGATCCATCATTACTTTCATATTGCATCCGTTGATCGTCCATTTTCCAGCCTGCGGGTATGCTGAGTGACACACCGTAGTCTGGATTTCCGGCCTCGCGTGTGCCTCCTACGACAGTGGACAAGTCTTTAATACTTTTATCCTGCGCATTAAAAGAGGTCTTGAAGGAATTTAACAGTCCCGCATACTGAGCCAGATCTTTATAATTCGTTGCTTTAGCATCGGAAAAATAAACTACATACAATCGCCCGTTATCATAGTACTGACGATTTTCCCACAGTACGCCGTCCCCATCCTTCGTAATGACACGAGCATAAGGTACCTTCGCTTTCGGGAAGGATTTTCGATCGATCACAGTTTCTCCCGTTTCCTTGGCTGCCTGCACTAATTGTTGCAACAGATCGTCCGCATTCAGTGGAACCGGCTGTGACGCTGTGTGCACCTCCATATAGTAGGCACTGTTCTCATCCATAAAAGTGGAGATACTCTCATCTCCACCTCCCTGACCGATGACGAGACCTGTTGGATAGTTCATAGACCAGCCATAGTAACTGTTCCCGATCTGCGTCTTGCCCTCATCATTATCAATGTTCGGTGTCTCTTCAGCTACCGTGCCCGCCTCTTCTTGTGCTTCCATCCGGATAATGATTCCGGCGCCGTTCTTCTCCAACTTACCGCCAAGCCCTTCTGCTACTTGACGCAGAGGCACCATGAGAATACCTGATGACATTTCCGGTGGAGCTGGAAGTGTCACCTTGTGACCTCTCACCCAAGCAGTACGGCTACCAATGGTCAGCGATACAACATGAGTTCCGCTAGTGATTTTAACCACATTATCTTCAGCCAATCGAATTTTGCTGTTAAATGCCTTTTTAAAAATACCAGCTGGAACCATCAGTGCACCACTTTTTGAATATGGCTTCGTAATATTGGCATTATGGCCGTTCACGATGGCTGTATTGCTGCCGCTTTGCAACCGCAATTCCAGCATGGTTTTATCATGATCTGCTGCAACTGCTGGCAAAGCGGAAAGCAGAAGGGACAATGCGACAGCGCCGACCCCCAGCTTACGCATCATTTTTCTTTGAATATGCTTCACAGTAAATCTCCCTTTAGCTTTATTTTATAGATTCAAGTGCCGTAATTGTTCACTTTCCAGTAGTTGCCCCTTGAGCTGGCTCCGATGTTTCCTTAGGAAGCGCTACGCCGCCATCTTCAGCGGCCTCCGAACCGTTCGAATCTTCACCATCTTCTCCAGACTGAATGGACTCATAGATTTCACCATTATCCTGTGTCAGTACTAGCTTGCGCTTCACAATATCACCGTCCGACTGCATTAGTACACTCACCGTTTGACCTGGTTGATAGTTTTTAAGCAGCTCATTGACATCAATGGCCGAAGCCACACGCTTACCGTTAATGCTATACAGCTCATCGCCTTCCTTGATTTTGGCCTGAATGGCATTGGCTGAGGTAATTTTCGTAACTTTCAGAGGGTCCTCGGTAGGTAATCCAACGATAGCTGACCAGCTCTCTTCCAGACTCAGACCAAGACTGGCGCGCCGAACCTCTCCGTATTTGAAAAATTGGCCGATGACATATTTCACCGTATCCGACGGAATCGAAAAGCCCATATTTTCAATGCCGACCGCCGAGAATTTCATCGTATTGATTCCAATGACCTCACCCTTGAGATTGACCAGCGGACCGCCGCTGTTACCAGGATTGATCGCGGTATCACTTTGGATCAAACGATAAGCAGCGTTGACACCACGGTTCAGCCCGCTAACAACACCTGAGGTTGCCGAATTGCGAAGTGAAAAGGATATAGGCGTACCAATAGCCACTACCTGCTCACCTACCTGTAGACTGTTCGTTGAAGCTGCCAAGGTGGCGGGTTTGAGGCCGCTTGCCTTGATTTTGACTAATGCCAAATCACTGATCGGATCGCTGTAGCTGTCGGTGATTCCGTAAGATTTTCCGTCCGAGGTTACGACCACGGCATCACCTAATCCTTCGATAACATGTGCATTCGTCACAATCCATCCATCGGTACGAATGATAACACCCGTGCCGTGAGCCAGGTTGTATCGATCTCCTCCTGCCACGGTCTCTCCCGTGGCTGAACGGCCAATGATACCGACCACAGAAGGAGATACATTTTTAACCACCTGCGGCACACGATCGGCCGATAACGTATATGTACCATTTGCGCTGTTATATGCGCCGCTGGTTCCTAATGCTTTATTCATATCGCTTACATTAACATAGACCCCACCATTAATGACTTTGGCCTTTAACGCAGTCCCACTGCTGGCTGCACCTGCCGTTCCAGAAATACATAGAGCGCTGCCCAAAGCCAGAACAACTGCCCTTTTCCCCATCTTACGCATATACTCACCATTTCCTCTCTTACATGACCCTGTTCTATCAGTTAGTCCAAATCTACCATAGAGGGGACACGTATACAATCGCTTTAAGCCCTATCTTTTTCTAAAAGGCGCCGTTTGCTACATCCCTGTCCTCTCATGCTATTTATATTATAAATTTTCCAAATCCTTATATCAAAAAAATAAGCAAAAACGATAAATAATCGTTATACCGTTTAGGTCATTCCTTCGTTTACGGGCATAACCAACTGTGATACCATCACATTATATCTTAGTTTTATTGTCGGAAATAAAGAATAAAATCATGAATCCTCTATCCAAAACACTAAAGTATAAATAAGCACCTACAGGAGGTTAAAAGAATGGCCTACGAACCAATCTGGAACGCTCATCCCGATAAGCTTAACAAATTCGAGTTAGTCAAGCTGGAAAAGGACGGTCTCGACGTTATCCGTACCATTATTGAAAACTATGCCAACGAAGGCTATGACTCGATCTCTGCGGACGATATGGACCGTTTCAAATGGGCTGGGGTATATCAGCAAAAGCCCAAGGATGGTCATTTCATGATGCGGGTCCGCATCAACACAGGGATCATGACTTCAGCACAGGCACATGCATTGGCGGACATATCCGCGCTATATGGACGCGGTCTTGTGGATGTCACCACTCGCCAGGCGATTCAATTTCACTGGCTGACGGTCGAAAGCTTGCCCGATATTTTCGAAAGACTGGAAAAAGTCAATTTGTATTCCTTTGAAGCCTGTGGAGACTGCCCGCGTACCATTGTCGGTAATCCGCTGGCTGGCATCGATCCCAATGAATTGGTGGATACCCAGGAGATTGTAGATGAAGTAAACCGCTTTTTCTTATTAAATCGAGACTTCTCCAATCTGCCACGTAAGTACAAAATGTCTATCTCCGGTAATACGTACAACAATGCACAGGCTGAAATTAACGACCTGTCCTTCACTCCGGCCACCAAGATCCTCGACGGAAAAGAAGTGATCGGCTTCCATGTGATGGTTGGTGGAGGTTTGTCCGCCAAGCCACATATGGCACAGTCTCTGGATTTGTTTGTTCGTCCTGAGGAAGTACTGAAGGTTGCTATTGCTGTCACCACCATTTTCCGTGATTACGGCTATCGGGAAAAGCGGCACCATGCCCGCTTGAAATTCCTCGTTGCCGATTGGGGCCCAGACAAATTTCTGGCTAAGCTCACCGAGTACATCGGTGAAATGCCCGGACGAGGCGAGGACAAAACGATTGGCTGGCAAGCCGCCTATTTTGACGGTGTGCATCCTCAAGCTCAAAAAGGTCTGAACTATGTCGGTCTGAACGTGCCTGTCGGTCGCCTTAGTGCTGATGAGTTACATGAACTGGCCGACCTGGCTGACCGCTATGGCGATGGTCAGATTCGTACCACGATGTCGCAAAATATTTTGCTGAGCGGCGTGCCGGATGAGCAAGTGGATGAACTACTGGAAGCCCCCGTGCTGCAACGCCTGACACCACAGCCCAAGCATTTTATGAGCCGTACAGTATCGTGCACAGGAAATGAGTTTTGCAATCTGGCGATAGTGGAAACCAAAAAACGGGCGGTTGACGTTGCCGAGTATTTGGATCAGCACGTACAATTGGATGAAAAAGTGCGCATTCATTTTATCGGTTGCCCGAATTCCTGCGGTCAAAAGCATATTGCGGACATTGGTCTGCAAGGCTCGCTTATTAAGACACCGGAAGGCTTGGTCGACGCGTTCGATATCGCTGTCGGCGGAGCGCTTGGAGCAGGCGCCCAGTTTAACAAGGCGCTCAAAGGTCGCGTACGCGGGGATCAGGTTGGACCTGTACTGGCAGAGCTCATTCTGTTCTACAAAGAAAATAGGAGCGCTGGCGAAAGCTTTTACGCATATGTACAGCGTGTAGGTATTCCGACTTTCCAGGAAAAGCTGTCTGCCATTTTACAATCCAGCCACGTTGCATCCTAAATATAGAGTCTATTAACAGCCTGCTTGTATCACATATACAAGCAGGCTGTTTCTTATCGTCATACAACCTCGCAATATCCTTTCCCTCAATTTCACAAAAAAAGACACCGGATTACTCCGGTATCAATATTTTCGCAAAATCCAGTACTGTTGGCTTATGAGCTCCTGTTGTAGATGTCACCACCACGTAGCCTGAAGGTATCTTGTATATCAATCCCGTATCGTATCGGATGCCGAAGGAATTATCCTCCTTATAATGAGTCCTCGTTTCCCACACCTTCGTACCGTTTCCTTTCAGGCCTGTAATGGTGATGCCATGCATCTTCGTGGTTTTACCCAGTGGATCATATTGATCACTGAACTGGACATACAACTGCTCCTCAGGCAGATACACCCGGTCAGCCGCATAGTCCTCTGTATTACTAAATAATTGCAGACCATTACTAAGCACCTGTGTACGCTTGCTGTTTCCTTTAAGCCCTGTTACAGCAATATGACCGCTCGGCAACTCACGTACTGCGGCAATTTCTTTACCTGATCCTAAGTCCAGATGGATGTCACGAATATCGCGACCATATACATCTGCTTGTACCCCAACGGGACCATCTGAGCTGTTCAAAAGCGCATAATATCCATTGTGACTGCCGACCAGCCAACCCGAGGTCACTCCGGCCGTCGTTCGATTCCATTGTAGATCGCCAGTTTCAGTGTATTTGAGTACAGTGAAGGACTGCTCCGCAAGGTTTAGATAGGAGACCAGGAAACTGCCATCCTCCAGTGTCTCCAAACCAACCTGAGAATCCTGCCCATGAGAGATCAAGCCATCTGTGGGTAATGTTTTGGACCACAAGGTGTTTCCACCCTCGTCCAATCGTGAAGCCTGCACCTCTCGTATTCCGTTCGGTTTTGTATAATCAATCAGAAACAGCAAGCCACCATCCGACGTCTCCCGCTGGACTCCCCTGCTGCTTGTTCCGGGTTGTACGTTCAGGTCCTGCTGATGTTTCCATATAGCCTCCACAGAACTGTCCAGCTTGCCATATGTGACGTGTACTACACTTGCTTCTGTATCGTCCTCGACGTTCAGCATTAAAAACCCACCATTCGCTGCGGGTTGAATGTAATCATGAGCGTTTTCTAAATCCTTAATACTGCCAATTGCTGCACTTGTTTCGATTTCGGCTTGTTTGGGCGCAAACGCCTCGGACACCTCGGAGGCATAGGACGGTGCAGCACTATAACCCATCAAACATGCCGCCAAAGCAGCTCCTGCTGCCCATGTATACACACGTGTACGTAAAACTCTACTTTGCTTAACCTTCAAGCGTTCCAGCTCCCTTCATGACTTCCTCAGAGATGTTGTATGAACCTTAGATGTGATAAAACTACAGACGGTTTCGCTTCAACTTGTAATGGTTGTCACGCGGGCACGGAACTTCGTATGATGCTATATAATCATGATTTATATATTTACCTCTTCAAGCCCGAGCCTAAACATTCAAAACTCCAAAATTTAGAGCCTACTCAGAGACTTTCTGTCGATGAATATACGTATAGATTTATTATTCCAGCGCTTGGTAAACTATGTGTCACATGCTTTAACGCAGGAATTTGATAAAAGTTTTCTTTTTTTACAAAAAAAATAAAACCCTGCCAAGGCGAAGGCATCAATACAGTAGCTCGTATTCTGCCTTCCTGCCTATGCAGGGCTTTTAAAACTATGTTAAACGGTATCTATAGATCGACTGTCTGAAGCGCTTGGCTACGCTCTGTATCCCGTTCAAGGATCGGCTTTAAGTATCGACCTGTATAGGATTCTTCGACTTTCACAAGTTGCTCCGGTGTGCCGGTAGCCAAGATCGTTCCACCGCCGCTTCCGCCTTCTGGTCCCAAATCAATCAGATAATCGGCTGTTTTAATCACATCCAGATTATGCTCAATGACCAGCACCGTCTCTCCTGAATCAACCAAACGATGCAGCACCGTCAATAATCGGTCAATATCGTGAACATGCAGACCGGTTGTCGGCTCGTCCAAAATATAAATGGTTTTGCCTGTGCTGCGACGATACAATTCGGAGGCCAGCTTCACACGCTGTGCTTCACCGCCAGACAAGGTAGTCGCAGGCTGACCCAGCTTGATATACCCCAAACCTACATCCATCAGTGTCTGGATCTTGCGATGAATCTTCGGAATATTTTCAAAAAACTCCGTTGCATCCTCTACCGTCATCTCCAGCACATCGGCAATACTTTTCCCTTTGTATTTAACCTCTAGGGTCTCCCGGTTATAACGCTTGCCTTTACACACTTCGCATGGAACATACACATCCGGCAGAAAATGCATCTCAATCTTGATGATGCCGTCGCCTCTACAAGCTTCACAACGACCTCCCTTAACGTTAAAGCTAAAGCGGCCTTTCTTGTAGCCTCGTACTTTGGCCTCGTTCGTCTGCGAGAATAAGTCACGGATATCATCAAATACACCAGTATACGTTGCAGGATTGGAACGCGGTGTACGGCCAATTGGCGATTGATCGATCTCAACAACCTTTTCGATATGTTCTAGTCCGCGAATTTCTTTATGCTGCCCTGGACGTACTCTCGCCCGGTTCAGATCACGCGCCAACGTTTTGTACAAAATTTCGTTGACCAGTGTCGATTTTCCAGAGCCGGATACACCAGTAACAGCTGAGAAAACACCCAGCGGAATTTTGACATTCACATTTTTGAGATTGTTCTCCTTGGCTCCGCGAATCTCCAGCCATTTATCAGCAGGCTTGCGCCGCTCGGTATTGACCGGAATGAACTTACGTCCGCTCAAATACTGCCCGGTTAAGGAATTCGGGTCTTCCATAACTTCCTGCGGAGTCCCCTGCGACATGATCATCCCACCATGGATTCCAGCTCCTGGCCCAATATCAATGATATAGTCCGCCGCCATCATCGTATCTTCGTCATGCTCCACCACAATCAACGTATTGCCGAGATTCCGCATATGCTCCAAAGCACTTATCAGACGGTCATTATCTCGCTGATGCAGCCCGATACTAGGCTCGTCCAAAATATAAAGCACACCCATCAGACTGGACCCGATCTGTGTCGCCAGCCGGATACGCTGTGCTTCACCGCCTGACAACGTGCCTGCCGCACGACTTAAAGTCAGGTATTCCAGACCAACGTTAACGAGGAATCCCAGACGGCTGTTAATTTCTTTTAAAATGAGATTGGCAATCGACTTCTCCTTCTCACTCAGCTCCAGTGTATGGAAAAAGTTTGAAGCTTCACCGATAGACAAAGCTGTCACAAAAGCTATATTACGCTCTTGAATGGTTACCGACAGACTTTCTTTTTTCAGTCGGTGTCCCTTACAGGTGTTACATGGCTTTGCACTCATAAAGCCTTCAATAAATTCACGTATACCTTCAGAAGCCGTATCACGATAACGACGCTCCAGATTGGGGATAATCCCCTCAAAGGTCACATAGGCTTCCTTACGTTGACCAAAATCATTCTCATAGCGGAAACGGATCTTCTGCTCACCCGTTCCATGTAAAATGAGGTTCATTTGTTCTGTCGTCAATTGACTAACAGGAATGTCCTGCGGAATACCGTAGTGCTCGCATACTGACTGTAAAAATTGAGGATAATAAGTGGAAGTTCCACCACTCCAAGCCTGAAACGCTCCATCTTCCACACTTTTTTCAGGATCGGGAATGAGCAGATCAGGATCAACTACCATTTTAACTCCTAACCCATCACAATCTGGACAAGCGCCGAACGGACTATTAAAGGAAAACATTCTTGGAGACAGTTCATCTATGCTGAATCCACAAATAGGGCATGCAAAGTTGGAGCTGAAACGCAACTCCTCTTGCCCCATAATGTCTACAAGCAACTGCCCACCTGAAAGATTCAGTGCCGTCTCAATAGAGTCAGACAGACGCGCACGCACATCTTCTTTAACTACGATGCGGTCTACGACCACTTCAATCGAGTGCTTCTTGTTCTTTTCCAGCTCAATCTTCTCAGATAATTCACGTAGTTCTCCATTCACACGTACCCGTACAAAGCCCTGCTTGGCTATATCCGTGAACAGTGTTTTATGTTCACCTTTGCGGCCGGATACCAATGGAGCCAGAATCTGAAGTCTTGTCTTTTCAGGATACTGCAAAATGCGGTCTACCATCTGTTCAACGGTCTGTGAAGTAATTTCAATGCCATGTTCAGGACAATGAGGATGACCCACCCGAGCAAACAGTAACCGCAGGTAGTCATAGATTTCGGTAACCGTTCCGACAGTAGAACGCGGATTCCGACTTGTTGTTTTTTGGTCAATGGAAATGGCAGGAGACAGACCGTCAATCGAATCAACGTCTGGTTTCTCCATTTGCCCGAGGAATTGACGGGCATACGCAGATAAAGATTCCACATACCGCCGTTGCCCTTCCGCATAGATCGTATCGAAAGCCAGTGACGATTTACCTGAGCCGCTAAGCCCTGTCAGGACGACGAACTTGTCCCGTGGAATCGTCACGTCAATATTTTTGAGATTATGCGCGCGTGCGCCTTTGATGATGATGCTTTCATTCGCCAAATGTTTCATCTCCTTAGCCGTAGTTCACGTCATGCTATATCGCATTGGATTATCCCATGGAAGTGATATATCGCAAAGAGAACGACCACATAGGCCGCCCTCACTATTTTTAAAAGCAAAGCAATCAAACATTTTATTTTCATATGTTTTGCTTCTAGCTTATTCTCAATGTTTAATCAGCTCGCAACTCCAGCAAAGCATCACGCAGCTCGGCTGCCCGCTCGAACTGTAGGTTCTTGGCGGCATCTTTCATCTCTGCTTCCAGACGCTGAATGAGTGATTGACGCTCCTTCTTGGAAAGTTTACCCGTCTCATTAGGAAGGTAATCATTCTTAGACTCTGCCACCTTGGTTGCTTCAATAACATCACGAATCTTTTTACGGATGGTTTGCGGGGTAATCCCATGTTCTTCATTATACTGAATTTGGATCGCACGACGACGTTCCGTTTCCTTTATCGCTTTATCCATAGAATCGGTAATCTTATCGCCGTACATAATAACACGACCGTCACTGTTCCGTGCTGCCCGTCCGATCGTCTGAATCAGAGAGCGTTCAGAACGCAGGAAGCCTTCTTTGTCCGCATCCAAAATCGCGACCAGCGATACTTCCGGCAAATCGAGGCCTTCCCGCAACAAGTTGATCCCGATTAGCACGTCGAAGGTCCCTAGACGAAGATCCCGCAAAATAGCCATCCGCTCCAACGTCTTAATCTCGGAGTGCATATACCGAACCTTGATGCCTACTTCTTTTAAATAGTCAGTCAAATCTTCAGACATCTTCTTCGTAAGTGTAGTCACCAGCACCCGTTCTTCACGTTCTATGCGAAGCCGTATTTCACTAATGAGATCATCAATCTGCCCCTTGCTCGGACGCACCTCAATAATCGGATCAAGAAGCCCGGTAGGACGAATAATCTGCTGTACCATCGTTTCGCATTTCTCCATCTCATAAGGTCCTGGAGTAGCCGATACATAGATGATCTGACTTACCTTGTCCTCGAACTCTTCAAACTTCAACGGGCGATTATCCAATGCAGATGGCAAACGAAATCCATGTTCTACCAGTACATTCTTACGTGCTTGGTCACCGTTATACATGGCACGAATCTGCGGCAACGTAACATGGGACTCGTCAATGACGATCAGCATATCATCCGGGAAATAATCCATCAGCGTATATGGTGTCGCTCCTCGCTCGCGGAATGTCAGTGGACCTGAATAATTCTCGACGCCGGAACAAAAACCAACCTCTTTCATCATCTCGATATCATAGCGGGTACGTTGTTCCAAACGTTGTGCCTCTAAGAGCTTCCCTTGCTCCTTCAACTCCGCTAATCGCTCTTCAAGCTCACGTTCAATGTTGACCAACGCTACCTTCATCGTATCCTCATGAGTAACGAAGTGAGATGCCGGGAAAATGGCAATATGATCACGTTCACCGATCAATTCACCCGTAAGCACATTAATCTCGGTAATTCGTTCAATTTCATCCCCGAACAGTTCTACACGTATAGCGTGTTCCCCGTGGGAAGCTGGGAATATCTCGACAACATCCCCCCGTACACGGAAAGTACCCCGCACGAAGTTGATATCGTTCCGCTGATATTGAATATCGACCAAGCGGGACAAAATCTGATTGCGGGGTTTCTCCATGCCGACTCTAAGTGAAAGCAGCAGGCTTGAATATTCTTTCGGGGAACCCAGACCATAAATGCAGGAGACACTCGCTACAATAATAACGTCACGACGCTCAAACAGAGAGCTTGTCGCTGAGTGGCGCAGTTTATCAATCTCCTCATTAATGCTGGAATCCTTCTCAATATACGTATCGGAAGACGGGATGTATGCTTCCGGTTGATAGTAATCATAGTAGCTGACAAAATAATCGACGGAGTTATTCGGAAAGAACTCTTTAAACTCACTCGCCAGTTGAGCAGCCAAAGTCTTATTATGTGCAATAACCAGCGTAGGCCGATTCAGCTTGGCAATGGTCTGTGCGATGGTAAACGTCTTACCTGTTCCCGTAGCACCCAATAGCGTTTGATGCTTCTTTCCTTCTGCAATTCCCTCTACCAATTCAAAAATGGCCTGAGGCTGATCGCCTTGAGGTTGGAATTCCGACTGAATTTCAAAAGTCTTATCGCTAACAACGATATCACTCATTGCCCTGCATCACCCTTATCGTCTAAAATGGAAACATCATGATTTTACACCAGTCGAGCTTTAACGTCTTTACCTGTAACTCTATGTCGATATTTCCCGAGCAATGATACTTGGGAAATATGGTTGGATAAGAATGTTTGTTCCCGTATTATACCTCTTTCTTACCGTGGATGCAAACGATAAGTCTTGAATAGGAGTGAATTAAATTTTGGATATCACCATCGTATTGGGCATCATCGCCGGAATCATAGCATTAATCGGTGGCTTCTTATGGGAAGGCGGCGAATTTACAGGGCTGCTTCAAGGTACATCGGCTCTCATTGTATTTGGGGGAACTTTCGCCGCAGTTGTGATCAGCTACCCAGCTTCCAAGCTGAAGACGATCCCCACCGCTCTACGAATGGCATTTAGCCGTGAGGACAATCCTACGAAGCAATATATAGAAGATTTGGTTTCCATGGCTGCCACCTCACGCCGATCCGGTGTGCTTGCGCTAGAGCGTACTTCATCAGAGCATCCGAATGCATTTTTGCGTGAAGGTCTTCAGTTGGTCATCGACGGCACCGAGCAGGAGCAGATCAAACAGATTTTAGAGCTTGAGTTAGATGCCATTGAACACAAACATGAAGGATACGCCAAAATATTCGAATCCGCAGGCGGTTATGCCCCTACGATGGGGATTATCGGTACTGTCATGGGCCTGATCCATGTACTGGGCAGCCTGACCGAGCCTACTGCGCTTGGTCCGTCCATTGCTGTTGCTTTTATCGCAACACTATATGGCGTTGCTAGCGCCAATCTGATCTTCCTGCCCATCGCATCCAAAATAAGAGCTGCCAGTGAGAGTGAAATTATCACTATGGATTTGCTGCTGCAAGGTATTTTGGCTATCCAAAACGGAGAGAATCCAAAGCTTGTACGCAAAAAGTTGGAGTTCTTTATCCGCTCAGAGCAAAAAATAGATCACAAACCGCCTCGTCGCTCACGCACAGAGGACGCTTCTCCAAAGGAGGACTTCCATGAGAGCGCGCGGTAAGCGCCGTGGGGGTCAAGGAGGCGGCGGAGACCATCGTGACCGCTGGATGATTACCTATGCCGATCTGATCACCCTGCTGCTCATATTTTTCGTTGTGATGTATGCCATGAGTAGTCTGGATGCTAAAAAATACGATGTCGTTGTTCAATCCCTCCAGGATACGTTCCACAAGGGAGATTCTATTTTGGAGCAAGGCTCGGGCATTACAGGTACTGCCGATCGTTACACCAGCAAAAATCCACCCACGACCAAGCAACCGGCAGCCAATAAAAAGGAAGCTGGATCGACAAAGCTCACCGAACGTGAACAAGCATTCCGCACGCAGGAAAAAGAGCTGCAAAATCTAATGGGTGTCATTCAAGAATATATTACGGACAACAAACTGGAAAACCAGATTTTCGTGTCAGATCAGCCGCGTGGTATTGTCATTACACTGAATGACCGCTTTTTATTCGATCAAGGTAGAGCTGCACTCAAGCAAGGCTCTGCCAACACGCTATCCAAGTTGGCCAGTCTATTTCGAGATTTGAAAACACCGATTAGCATTGAGGGCCATACAGACAACATTCCGTTCACGCGCTCCTCTAACTCATCGACGTATAAGGACAACTGGGAGCTTTCCGGTGCACGGGCACTGTCCGTACTCCGATTCTTTCTCGACAGAGAGCAACTTTCACCCTCAGGATTTCAGTATGCGGGTTACGCAGATACCCGGCCGGTTGGTGACAATAGCACCGAAGCTGGACGACAAAAAAACCGCCGTGTCGAAATCACTGTGCTGCGCCAGCTTCAACAGTAAAACCCAAAAACCTCCTGAGTCACGCAATAACGTGAATCGGGAGGTTTTTTTGATACATATTCATCATTAATACATGGCCTCCGCTCTGATGTAGACGCAGAACAATAAACCGTACGAACAACGTGGATAAGAGCGGCGTACTAGATGCAATAGAGATTATTTTGTTTATTCTATATCCCACTATGTATTAGAAGCCCTGGTGAAGTTAGATTCTATCTTTTCATGATACTTGAAGATTAGTAAGATAGGACAAGCTCGTGTTGCTTCTCTTGTATTTGTGAACTTTGGGGGATGCTCTGTTGTCTACGATAGCTATATTTCCAGTCGCTGTACTTATTAAGGAGTCGATCCAACTCCATGGACTTGATTAACACCCGCCGATCCTTCAATCCCACCTCATTCGCCAAATCATTTAGTTCCTTCCGCTTTTCTTCGATGCATTCCTCCAATTGTTTCCATTTCACATCAATAAACCTCCTGTTCGGTGTGGTATTTACATCAGTTTACAAGCTGATACCTTCCCTACAGGTTAAAAATATAATAAAACCCAATTCATCCCTTTAACGGGGCGAATCAAAAAAGCCAATTCAAAGGAATTGGCTTAGAAGCATAATTTCTAATTCTACTAATGTCCATTTCCATGCCCATAAGTGCTATAGTTCCCATTTCCATGCCCGAATATATCCAAATTAGTATTAAGCGTTTTTCCAAAACTAACAAAACTAATTAGACTTAGTGCCAACAAGGAGAACATCGTTAATTTTTTCATCATTTAATATCTCCTCCATTATAAATTCATAATTCTTTCTATGCTGAGATGTGGAGTCTTTTCTGAACTTTTCAAACAAAGCAACACATTCTACAAACTTTGTTTTATTATTAATATTTTTATAAAATTTCAGACTTTCTAAAATAGAATCAAGACCTTGATCGATTTTTTCATTACCAAAATAGTAAATTGCCAGTTTATAATGTAAATCAGCATATCTGTCCACAGTTGGCGCTAGCTGATAATATCCACTATCCAAAAAGAAACTATCATTAAAATCTCTAATTTCCTCTGAGAAATCGGAAAGTATCGCATCAATACTAAATTTATATTTAATAGCAGACTCAACAATAGTAAGCAAACCAGGCAATACTTCAAGGGGATTTTTCTTAAGAAAATTAACATACGAAGGTAAACTCCCCTTTTCACCCATTAGAACCTTTAAGTTAAGTTTATTTGCTTCTGCCCATAATTTGAGAAGTTCAACTTCTTCTAACCCTAATTCATCTAGTCCTTCAAACCAGCCTAAATCAGCGTAACCTTCAATGTATTCCATTGCTTTTTCATACATTCCTTGTAGTTCCAAAGCATTGCCTTTAAGTAAATAACCTTGTCCATAATAAACAACAAGCGGCCTTTCGGTCTCTAATTGTCTATACTTATTTATGTTTTTTCGCTTCTGAATTTCATTTTTATATACAGTTGTTGCTAAGTTTCGTAGCTCGTCAGCATACCTTTCCACCTCTTTCCATTGGTGAAGACTAAAGTAGATATTAGCCAACTTCAACAAAGCATCTAAATGATAATTTTCAGGAAGTCGGTTACGATAGGGGATGAATCTTAAAACCGCTTCCAAGTTCCTTTCTAAATCTTTACCTATCGAAGCTACAAATAATTTATAATGACTGATTGCCAATCTCTCAGAATGTTGGTACTTTTCATTTTCAATAACACATTCATAGAAAGGAATAGCTTCCTTTAGCTTTCCTTCCTCATACAACTCTTCTGCTAAAGTGAAAATTGTAGGAATATGATTAAGATCCTCCATTAAGCGTGAGAGCACTTTCTCCACACACCTCAGATTTCCTACTTCAACACAACGTATAAGGAATGGTTTAACTCTTTTCCAATGAGGTCTTCCATCGTAAAAGCATTCATCCACATACAGGTCATACAACCAGCCCTCTGGATAATTAAATGCTTTGGTAATCAAGTCCATTTGTCTTACAGAGATAGGTTTAGGCGGATTGCCGTTAAGCATAGCACTAAATATGCCCCGGTTAAGCCCCGTAGCTTGTCCAAAACTATTAAAAGTGTAGCCACCAAGTTTTAGTTCTTTCTCAATTTCCGAACGGATCGTGGTTGCATTTTCCAATAAAAACACCCCCGGCGTATTCAGATGATTTTAAAAAATCACCCTCCTCGACAATCAATTACAATATACTAGAAATTATATGAATAAATTGGATGACGGTCAACCCCTTTTCTACACTGTTTTATTATATTATGGAATTTGATGTTTATTAAAATAGTTCTTACAAGAACTAAATATCGAATAATTAAGGTAATTTAATTACCTCCACGCTTAATCCAGCTTTGTCTACACTCATACTATAGGAGTGTGGGTGTCTATGGAAACAACCAAACTATTAGGAACGAAAATCCGTCAATTTCGAAAATTGCGGGGTATTACACAAGAACAGTTAGCAGAAGCATCCGATTCAACAGGTTCCTATATCGGCAAGTTGGAGCGCGGTGAGGTCAATGTACAAATTAAAACTTTGGAGAAAATAGCCGAAGCGCTAAACACCAATGTATTTGCATTTTTTGATTTTAATCCTTTTAAAGAACTCAAAAGTCAGCCCTGGATATGGGAATGCGTTCATATCCTTTCCCAGCAGAGTGAAGCGGATCAGAATAAAGCTTATCGTATTTTAAAAGAACTGTTTACCTCTTCAGAGCGTGAGCTTTCTGAAAATAACTTCGATGATTCAGACAACTAACTAAAAAATTAACTTTTTCCCGAGTAGTCATACACGTAATAGGTCAAAAGGACTATATAATTTACTTAGAGTAGTAGATTATATAGCCCTTTTGTATTCTAAAAAGTCATTTCCTTGATATTGTTCTCCACTGCTTTAATCACTTTTTCATATTCTATCCGTTGTTCATGTGTCGAATGATCCTTATATTTCTCAAACAACAACGTGATAGACTTGATATAGTAAGCCTTATCGTTTAACTGTGAAGTTGCCTTTAAACTATTCAGCATACAGTCTATTGCCTCAGAATAGTTCCCTTTATTAAAATAGTAGCGACTAAGCTCAAGAAAAAAACGGGAATAGTTTGCTAGATTATAATTCGTCTTGTAATAAGAAATATTTGTACGTAAATCTCTAAACTCATTAATATTCTCTCCAAAAAGAATTAAATATTCGTCTATCATATAATTATAAGTATTGGCAGACTCTAATATGGTTAGTAACCCAAGTAATATTTCCTGAGGATTATTCCTAATAAGTTCTACATAGGCAGGTAAATTAGTCATATCTCCCATCAGAATTTCTAAATTCAAACGGTTTGCCTCTGCCCACATTTCAAATTTCTGTGCCTCTAAAACTCCCACTTCATCTAGCCCTTTAAAAGAAGTCAATTTTTCATAGTAAGGTATAAGTTTCATTGCTTCTTCATACAGCCCTTGCTTTTCAAGGGCAACTCCCTGTAATAAATAGGCTTGACCATAATAGACGATTAGATGTCTTTCTGTATTTAGAGGCTTGATTTCATGTTTTTTCAGCCTAGTTAGAATCTGCTGTTCAAAAATATTTTTGGTGATCTCCTCAAGTTCTTTAGCATATTGTATAGTTGTCTCACAATCATCAACTTGGTAGTACACATTTGCCAGCTTTAATAAAGCGTCCAAATGATGAGATTCAGGCAAATTTTTGCGATAAGGAGCAAATTTTATAGCTTGTTGACGATTATTCTCCAGATCTTTGTTTAAAGAACAAGAAAATAGCCTGTATTGGCTTATAGCTAACCGCTCCGAATAACGATATCTCTCATTTTCAATTACACACTCATAAAAGGGGATAGACTTCTTTTTCTTTCCTGCTTCGTGTAGTTCTTCTGCAAGCTCAAATATCGTCGGTACATAGGACAAGTCCTCGGTCAGTCTCCACAATACCTTTTGAATACAGTCTTTTCTCCCTAACTCTACACAACGCAATAAAAAAGGCTTAATCCGTTTCCAGTGCCTTTCCCTTCGTAAAAGCATTCATCTATGTATAACTCATACAGCCAGCCTTCGGGATATCCCAATGCCTTGGTAATCAGGTCCATCTGCCGAACAGAGATTGGCTTGGGTGGGTTACTGTTCAACATGGTGCTAACTGTACCACGGTTAATTCCAGATATTTTACTGAAACTGCTAAATGTATATCCCCTTTGCTTTAGTTCTGTCTCTATCTTCGAGCGGATCGTAGGTGTATGTTCCATGCTAATCCCTCTCTTTAGCTTGAAAAATTATATTTTTCATCTCTTCTAACGTTATAAGGTAATTTTGGTTCGTGATTCCTTAAACCTGAATATAATAATCAAACACATCTCTTGGAGTATTTTTGTACAAAAAAATGAGCAGGTGGGATACTAAATCCCCCTGCTTATTTCAGCGATAGTATTTATATCATTTTAATTAGCTGTCGGTTCGGTTCCCCAGACAAGTATGCCGTTATGGTACAACGTAGCTTTCGCATGATCGGCGAATGAAGTTTGCGTGCCTTTGTACGAGTAATCGTCACTTTCGTTATAGTTCGACCAGTCTGCTTTATGAATACGGGTTTGAATTCCGCTCGTGCTTCCTCCAGGTGCTAACACGCCTGCATCCGAGTTAAAGCTGACTTCCAAATAATAATCAGCGCCTCCTACAGCTTTATCCATTTTAACCAACTTA
Source organism: Paenibacillus sp. FSL H8-0168 (assembly GCF_038592955.1). Taxonomy (NCBI): domain Bacteria; kingdom Bacillati; phylum Bacillota; class Bacilli; order Caryophanales; family Paenibacillaceae; genus Paenibacillus; species Paenibacillus sp. FSL H8-0168. The sequence goes on from NZ_CP151948.1 coordinate 5,159,149, forward strand.
CCATTCAGCTTCGAGCAGCTCAGCGTCGCATAGTCGCAGTTGAATGTCTGCGTGCGGTCGCCGTCGATCGTGTAGTAGTAGCGAATTTTCAACTCGTTGATCGGTACGGAGGTTGTACCTTTGTTTACAATTTGGAAATGCGGGTTCAAATGATTGTCGTTCACATTTGTATCCGCTGTGCGATACTGGAGCACCAATCCCGTTGTCGGCTGCTGAGTATCCGCTTTCGGCGCTGCGCTAGCCGTGTTCGAAACCGTTTGACCTGCATCGTTCTTCGCTACGACTTGGTAATAGTACATCGTGTCTGCTGTTACGGCTGTGTCGGTGTAGCTGCTTCCGTATACATCGCTCGCTACTGTGGCGAAAGCGCCGTTTTCAGCCGTCGAACGCTTCACTTCATAGCTTGCCGCATTCGCCGATGCTGTCCAGCTCAGCTTTACTTTCGCCGTTTCGCCCGCTGCGTTCAGCGTGAAGCTGCCCGGTACTGATGGCTGCTCGGTAATGCCATACGTTTTCAAGTTAGTCGGGAGCTTTTCAAGCGTAATGACGTTCGGATGATTATACACTTTTTTCAGATGCTCAAGACTGTTTTGTTTGCCGTCTCTCAAGAAATCCCCATACCATGTAGCGAACCAGCTCCAATGGGCTTGATACGCCTTCATCAGGTCAGGGTCCGGGATAGGTCCGTTTTCGCTCATGGCAACTAGCTTTTTATCCTTGCCTAATGTAACAAGGTCTTCATATTTTGCAATTTGCGGGCTGTAGTCGCCTGCTTGTGGATAAGAGTCGAAGCTCAAAATATCCACATACTCATCTCCCGGATACCAATCCGGAGCAACAGAATTCCATACCCAGATCAGATTGTTCAATTTGTGCACATTCGTCAAACGATCATGCATCAAAATATACAATTTTTTAACAGGCTCAGGGCCTTTGGCGCCCCACCAGAACCATTTGCCTTCCGCTTCGTGCAAAGGACGGAACAGGACAGGAACTTTCGCATCCTGCAACTTCTTCAATTGCCCTGCAATCACATCGATGTCGCGAATAAGCAATTTATAATCTTCGGACTCTGGATGATTCATCGCATATTCTATATCGAATGTAGTCGAATCGGCATAGAAGCCTCTCCACCATTCTTTTCCCTGTGTATCGATCAGACCTTTCGGCGCATTCCAGTGCCATGCAAAGGTAACAATTCCCCCTTGCTTATCCCATTCAATCGCCTTTTCCGTCTCTGTGGAACTAAGACCGTGTTCCGCTCTACTTGGCGAATAGTCGATCAGGTCAAGCGCTGCAATTGCCGGCTTTTTACCTACATTTGCTTGAAGCCAATCAATTTCGGGCATATCCTCTTGACCGGAAAGCATATTCTTCCCGTATTGATCAACCAGATAGTTCATCAATGCTCTTGCTTCTACCGTCGCATTCGGATTGGTGAGCGTTTTGGTTACTGCATGTGGTGGACGGTCAGCAGCTGGCTCCAGCTTGACGTAGTCAATATCATACCAGCCCCAGCCTGTTTCAAAACCGATCGTATTCGCCCCTGCATTCAACAGAACCTTACCACCGGAGGTTTCTTTAAAATCAGCCGATTTCCAAAGTACCAGCTCGCCAGACGCTTTGCCGTTTAAAGAGAAGTTGGTGCGTTTGTCATCATGAGGCGAACGGTAGCCGATTGTAAGATTGTACAAGCCTGCCGCCTCTGCCTGAATCGTCATCGTCAGGGAATCCCCTGCATTGTGGAAATTGGTTACATAACCAGTACCGGAGAAGCCGGTCCCGCTGGATTCCACAATGGTTCCCTTCAGCGTGCCATCTTCGGCTTCATAGCGATCCTGTCCGTCTACAGGCGTTCGCGGAACCGCTTTCAAAACATTGGATTCGCTCGTTCCCGCCTTTGTTTGTGCGGTTATTTTATAATAATAAGAAGTGCCGTTCGTTACGTTCGTATCCGTATAAGACGTTTCGACCAAGTTGGATGCTACAGCAGCAAAAGGACCGTTTTCATACGTTGCCCGCTGTACACTGTAACTTACAACTCCGCTGGAAGCGTCCCAGGATAAATCGACTTTCCCATCGCCAGCCTCAGCCCTCAGGGCAAAGCTTTCAGGACCTTCCACAGGTGGCACAGACGTATCATTGCCAGCAGTCAACACGATGTGATAAGCCGTCAAAGGCGGTACTGTATAGGTAAAGCGGTTGCCTGAAATTTGCGTGATTGGCGCTGCTCCCTTAATTTGCGAGCTATTTTTGTCGAAGCCCCATACTTTACCGGAACCGTAAGTCGTCTCGCCGGAAAGATCAAATTGGGCGTCGAATGCACTGTCCATGCTTTTATTCATGACAACGAGGTGCAGTTCTTTGTAGGATGCATCCGTTACGGAAGCATGCACCGAGCTATTAACAATATCCGACGTTTGCGCATGAACGCTGATATCACCGAAAGTAGAGCTTTTTCCGTCATAATTGCGGTAAAGCTTGTAAGCGGCACTAACGTAGTTGTTGGCACCATCCTTCAACTTCCAGTAGTTTGCCATATAGACGTCGTTTTTGCCCAAGATGCCCAGCACATCAGTCATAGCGATACCGCCGGAAATATCATTTTCGCCACCATAGCTATACTCAGTCAAAGCCAGCTTGGTTCCCGGGTAATACTGATTCACCGACTGCTTTAATCGAGGCAGTAAAGGCAAGAATTCACTGTTCCATTGAGCAATCCAGCTATCTTCCTTGTAGGTCGGGTCCCACAAGGTACGAGGCGCCTGCATTCTGGCTTTCTTCGTTTCGTCATTGCCTACCTCATTTGTAATTCGTATGCCTCCACCCATCGCTTCAGGATACCAGTGCACATCGAAAACATCCAGCAATCTCTTGCCTTCAGCTTGCGAGCTGAGGCGCATTTGATCGAGGTAATAGTCCACGAACCAGCTATAGTTGCCTTTTACAGAGTTCCAATCAGGTGCAGTTTGAAGATCTTTATAGGCGCCAAAACCGTAAAGGACGGGCCCAAAAATTTCCGCACCCGCGTCAACCGCCTTAACGGCTTTGGATAAACTTACCGACCGCTCTACCAACTCTTTCGCTCCGACCTTTTCACCATGAATGCGCGGATGCGTATGCGACCAGAGAGCGGGTTCATTGTCGAGCGAGTATCCTTTCACACCTGTTTTTGTTGAAGCAGAGCCATACTTTTTCACTAAAAAGTTGACGAATTCATCCGCATAAACCTGATTGTCTTTCAGATCAGGCTGCAATTGAAACGGCGCATTTTTAGCGTTTACGACCTCATTCCACCGAGCGGAAGGAGCCTTTTCGCTTTCCTGCACACTTCCGTTTCCATCCTTGGCCACATAACCGGCCATCGGCAGTGTGACTAAAGAATATGTGTCCTGCTTCAGCGATTGATCGTGAAACGAGGTTGCCACCGCACCTGGCTTTTCACATTCGGCTTTTGTCAATCCGGCGTTGTCGCATAAATAGCTATCGCTGGACTGCATCCAGTCGCTTCCTGCATTGGACATATTGTTTTCCCAGTTATATCCGGTCATTCGATTGCCACCAAGTCGTCTGGCAGTCAGATTCTCATCGCCTGACAACTCCTGATTCGTACCGTAAATATAAGGGCTAATAGGCTTACGATCCTTGGATGTATCGACTTTAATGGTAACAGTCTTTGCCGTTTGACCGTGAACTACAGCTGGAGCCGGTACAGCCCCCACTGCTATAATCGTGCATGCCATGACGATCGGCAGCCATTTGGAACGCTTGGACAAAATACCCCTGCAATTTTTCCCCTTCATGCCTCTTCCTCCCTTCAATTTAAAAAGAGCGGCACCCATACGAATGCCCCTCCTTGAGGCTTTAAGGCCCCTTTCCTGTCCCCAAACGAGCTTATCGTTCCGTTGCAGCGTCATATCCCTGCTTGAAATGTTCCAGCCGAAGACAACACCCTCTTTCTTTGAAACTGGATTTATAATATTACCTTAACACAAAGGTATATTGACATTTTTAACTACTATTTTAATTAGATAGTATTAATTTCTTAAATAACCATATAGCTTGAGTATCCCAATAGCTCTTGCTCATCCACACTCGTCTTCCCTAGCGCACTTTATCCTTTTGAATAAGCTTATAATAGATGCGTGCAGGCTCTGACTCTCCAGTGGATAAAATGTATTCTGCCAAAGGCGCGCACAGCTTTTGGAGATAGAAGGAGTATAGCAGCTCGGCCGTGTCAAAATGAATTTTCAGCACTTGCTTCATCAAGCCTTCGAATTTGGAGTAATCCAGTTCTTCCGGGGTAATATCAAACGGGTACTCAGGAAAGGTTTTTTTCTGAATTTCAACAAATTGCTCCCTAAGCTTCGGTTGATTACCTGAACGGGCAGCCGAGAAATTCATCATAAAAAAAGATACAAAATCCGTCTCACGATCACTTAACTCATAGTACTCACACCAACGCATGAATATCAGCGGTTTTACCATATATAAATCTCCTTTAACAAAAGTTCAGATTTATCATGAATCTTACAAAAATCTAGCAGGTTCCATCTTATGTAATATATAGGTTAAGCCCCATTTTAAAATATGATTCCTTAAATGAATTTTGCTTTTTAACATATCCCCTTCTTATATATCCATAAAAGTGCACAACAAAAAAAGACCGTTTCAGCATCTCAATGACGCTGACCAAGTCTTCTCATAATCATCCGTATATTCACATTCGTATTTATTCTAATCCTCTACATAGCTGCAAAGTTACAGGCTGCAAGTGAACACATAAGCGGGCGGAACATTGCAGTTTACCTTTTTAATCTGAATGTCAGCAAAAAAGGTGCGAAAAAAATTGTGTTTGACCTTGCTGTACTGGAACGTAATAAATTTGCCTTCCTGGCCCAAAACCTCAGCCGTTTGTCCCAAAATGAGGCTGGATAATGCAGCGGGCAAGCTGGTGAAAGGGAGCCCTGACACGACATAATCCACTTTTGGGACCTCATACTGTCGTATATACTGAGCTACATGCTCAGCCGATCCATGAATAATGTGTACCCTCTCCAAGTGTCCGTACTTGCTTTGTAGCGTTTTGTAAAACGATTCATTAGCTTCAATCACTAAAAGTAGCGTTTCTGGACGCTTGTTCAAAATAAGCTCTTGCGTAAACACACCGGTTCCTGCACCATATTCAATAATGCACGATGCTTTGTCAAAGTAAATCGGTGTGGCAATTTGTTTGGCCAACTGTCTTGAGCTGGGTATAACAGCGCCTACGCTGCGTGGATGCCTGATGTACTCTCGAATAAAGTGGATCGCGTTCATCTTTTCCTCTCCCTGCTTGTCACACATGATAGGCATTCGGTTCATCAACGCTTCTTATTACATATTCATTGTATACCGATCAGAATATTGATTTCAAGCAGGCTACTGTCGGCATATAAAAAGAGCGTAGCCTTATTCGACTCTAATCAAATAATGACTACCCTCTTGTTGTAACATCTATTTGTCCATGGTATCCAAATGTGCCTTCTCTGCCTGCGATGCCTGTCCAGCTTTACGTTGGCGTGCGCCTATGTGCATGGCAACAATCCGGTAGATGGAGGCTGACTGTATGGATACGGCCCAGCTCGCGTCTGCATCAGGTGCAAGCACAACCCCTAGCTGGTGATGATCGCCATCGTACATGCCTCGCTGCACAAACTTGCTCTCGCCCTGCAGATTGCGTACCTCCAGCTTACAAAAAGCAGAGTTGATCCGCAAGGCCTGGTGTAACTCGGCACGGGTATTCACAACAATCCCATTCACGCGGTAAATGGCCTCGCCCGGCAGTATGCCCATGGCTGTCGCCGGACTGTCTGGCAGCACAGCGAGAACACGCATCCCTTGCTCCGGATGAACAAACATCGGGCTAAGACGACTTTCCTCTATATTACCATACCAGATCAGCGCCTCATGAGCCAGAAAGGAGAATAACGCTGCTAACAATATCAGCGGACTCCACCATGCAGCCAGCAAGCTCAGCAGAAGTAAAGCCACACTATACAGGAGCAAACGGTTCGAAGTAAGTACCGCCTTCTGTCGTGGTAGCTGGCCTAGCGTCACGCTGCTGAAGCCCATCAGGACTGGCAAGGCTGCCAGCATATACCCGGTTCCGGCATCGCCGCCGAACAAAGGTGTCCAGGGAAGCATGAAGCCTCCCTGAGTCGGTACCAACAACAACAACGGAATGGGCCAGAGGTCTTCCATACGATAACCGCCAACCAATCTTCCCCGTTTGCCCTCGACAAACAGCGGAGTGGCCGCCTTCCCCCCTTGCCAGCGAACCAACAGCGCCTCAGCCACATGCAGCACGGCGACCAACACCAACAGTGCTGGAATATCCAATCCGCGGATGGCTGCGACTGATGTTCCAAGCGCTCCTCCAGGTTGCCAGCCACTGGCCACGTTTAAGAAAAACTGAACCACACCTAGCAGACCTACCGAATAAGCGAGACACAGGTAACGGACGCGTACCAGCATGAGCAGTAATGTCGCTACCCACAGGCACACGATGGAAGCCGAGTTCAGATGCACACTGACGAACATTCCCAGAGCAGATAGCGCCATTCCAGCAAGCAAACCACTCCATACGACACGCCAGGTCTCTGCAGTCCAGCTATGCATTTTGGTATGAAATAGCTTGCGCTCCAGCAGCATTTGCCGACGATAACCAAGTGCTACAATGAGTATTGAGATATAATAAAACGGCTGCAAAAGCAGGTACAAGCAAGCATTCAAGACGCTCCATCCCCATTGTAATGCCCATTCCAAGTCCATTCACACTCCTTATGCCCCTGGCCCGCTGTATAGCGGATCACGTACATTTCATATCCATTTATTCTATATGAAATTGCCAACGTAGGGAAGACAAACCGACAGACTGCAAATAAATCCCAATATAAAAGGAGGCTGTTTCCAGCCCCCTTGTTGTAGCCTCACTATTATTTCGCTGCGCTTGTCTTCATTTCCTTCCGAATCTCTTCAATCCCCTGCTTGAGTTGATTATCATTTTTCGGATCACGAATTTTCTCAATCAGCTTGGCTTCCATCGCTGCTGCTGTCTTCGCATCAATGATGCCGCTAGCCGTCAGCTTCGCTTGTTTTTGGAAAGCAATAACAGAGCTTTCAGTTACTTTGTCAAAATAGCCATCCTCGCGACCTGGTTTGTATCCCAAGCCTTGCAGAATGATTTGTGCATTTTTCACATCACTGCTATTCATATTGTATTTCAAGGACTTTTCCTTGTTCAACGGTGCTGCTGTGAAGTATTCAGGCTGTTCCACCGCAATATTCGGCTTAATCCCTTTTTTATGAATCCACGTTCCATTTGGCGTTAACCATTTGGCAATCGTGATTTTGAGCAGGCTACCGTCACCCATTTGCTTGTCATAGCTGGTTTGTACAGTACCTTTACCAAAGGAATTTTCCCCGATCAACACAGCACCTGCTGATTGCTGGAGAGCACCTGCCAGAATTTCGGACGCACTTGCGCTGCCTTTATTCATTAGCAAAGTCACTGGATAGTTCTTACGTGATCCTTTGGATTTCTCTTCTTCACGCTTCTGATTCTTGTCTTCCACTTGTACAATCGTTTTGCCAGAAGGTACAAATTGCTGTGCAATATCAATGACCACGGAAAGCACGCCGCCCGGGTTATTACGCACGTCAATGACGAGCCCTTTAAGCCCTTGTTTTTCGAGCTTCGCTAACTCTTCCTTGAAACGTTCTGCTGTATTCAAGGAGAACTGGGTGATCGTGATGACGCCTACACCGTCGCTTTCCATATGAGCCGTTACAGTTTCCATATCAATGTTGTCACGGGTAATCGTGTATTCGAGCGGATCAGGAGAGCCACTGCGCTGAATTTTGACTTTTGCCTGACTGCCTTTAGGTCCACGGATTTTGGAAACGGCCTTGTTTAGATCCAATCCGTCCAGTGTTTCACCATTAACAGACAAAATAATATCCTTAGAGCGTAACCCTGCCTTCTCTGCCGGGGAGCCTTTAATTGGCGTGACTACAACTACTTTCCCGTTTTCGGCCGCTACTTCGGCTCCGATCCCGGTAAAAGAACCTTCTATGGATTGCTCGAATTGTTGGGCAGTTTCTTTACCCATATAAGAGGAGTACGGGTCGCCGAGCGACTCCATCATACCATTGATGGCGCCATCCACTAGCTTGGTACGATCCACATCCTGATAATATTGTCCCTGAATCAGGTCCATCGCCGTCTCGATTTTGCGGATATCACTTCTGGAGGTAGAACTGCTACCTGTCACACTCGCCAGCAGTCCTTCGCCCAGAGCGCTGTTCCCTACTGTAGTCGTTCCAGTATAGGCAAAAGTGAGCAGACTGCCGCCAAGCAGCCCGATCACCATCAAGAGTATCGCTGTACTTTTTTTCAACATCTAATCGTCCACCGCCTTCTCATTATCTTGTATCCTATTACCTTACAACGCATATCCATCCACGAAGTATACGTCTAGCTTGTACGGAATATGTTAATTGTATCCTACTCCGTGTCTCAATGCACATGTTCTTCATCGGATATTAACCATTACAGCAAAGCCCTATCTACAACCGTAATGGCTATAAATAGGGCTTACCTTATCTACTATAAATAGTTCATCGGATTTACAGGTTTGTTATTTTCGCGCACCTCAAAATGACAGTGAGGTCCTGTGGAATTGCCCGTCGAACCAACTTCTGCAATTTTTTGACCACGTTTCACAGTCTGCCCGGTATGAACCACCGTACCGCCATTGCGAATGTGTCCGTATAGGGTCCATAGCCCGTCTCCATGGTCAATCACAACCGTATTTCCATAGCCACTCCACCATTCGGCAACAATGACAACACCATCTTCGGCTGCATGAATATCGGTTCCCTGCGGAGCCGCCATATCAACACCGGTATGGCCTTTAAGCTTGCCGGTAATCGGATGCACCCGCATGCCAAAAGTAGATGAGAGTCGGTAATGGGATACAGGTAAAGCCAACGTGCCTGATCCACCCGTATACGTACTGGCTGCCGCATGGCTGGAATTCGAGGCGGCGCCTGACGATGAAGATGCATATCGTTTGGCTTCAGCCGCACGTGCAGCCGCTCTAGCGCGTGCTGCTTTGGCAGCCTGCTCCGCTCTAAGCTTGTTCTTCTCCTGCACCAGACCCACACGTTTGTTAGCGAGTGCTACCAGCATGTCATTTTGCTCTTCGCTGATTTCATCTGACTCAGCAATATCATGATCGTAATTGGAAATCAGTCTTTGCTTCTCTTTCTCTTTCGAATTCAGTTCTGCTTTAGCGTCCTGCTTGAGCGCATACAGCTTCTTGGCATTTTTATATTCCGTGTCCAGCTGTTTCTTCTTGCTTACGACCAATGCCTTGTCCTTTTTATGCTCGTCCAACAGGATTTGATCCTGCTCCACGATCGTTTTCAGGGAATCTACCCGGCTGAGAAAGTCACTAAAACTGGACGAAGACATCAGCACGTCCATATATGAGACGGTTCCATCCGTATACATCAAGCGCACACGAGTTTCCAGCATTTTTTCCCGTGACTGGATACGATCAATGGCCTCGGCTAAATCTTTTTTAGTCGCACGCAGATTATCTTCCGTTTGATCAATCTGAACCGCAACACGAGTCAGCTGATCACTGACGCTGTTAATCTGAGCAAGCACAATTTTCAGGTTTTGCACGGTTTTATTTTTGTAATGTTGAGCATACTGTTTATCTTGAGCAGCCTTTTCCTGTTGTTGCTTGGCAGATTGGGCCTGCTTTTCCAATTTGTTCAGCTGCGAATTGATTTCACTCATGCTTTTGGCATATCCGTCAGAAGGCTGGATTAGCAATGCGGCTACCAAGGTAGCGGCCAACACAGATCCTGTTTTTTTCAACTTGCACTCCCCATCCTTTATCGCAAAATAACACCGGGCTTCCCCGTACTAATTTATCGACCACGACGTCCAACCCGCGCTTCTTATACTTTTAAGAACTTGCGCATGGACAGGGTACTGCCAACAATTCCGACCAGCATCCCCAAAATAATCAGCAATGCACTCAACTGAATCCAAATGCCTTCAAGTGGCATAAGCTTCAACATATTCAGAGCTATATCACCCTGTACGGCTGTGAGCAAACGCTGATAGCCAGTAAATAAAATACCTACAGTAATAAGGGAACCAATGAGACCGATAAGCGCACCTTCGATAAAAAACGGCCAGCGTATAAAAAAGTTGGTTGCACCGACCAGCTTCATAATGCCAATCTCTCTGCGTCGTGCCAATATGGTCACGCGAATCGTATTCGAGATGAGGAACATGGACATGATCGCCAGTCCGGCGACGAATATAAAGCCTACATTACGAATAAGCTTCGTAATTGTAAAGAGTGTCTCTACGGTGCCTTTTCCATAACGAACCTTTAAAATCGGCTTCTCTGGATGCAACGTATTCAGCTTCTCAATCTTTTCGGCCACAAATGGAACCGTTGTTGGTTCAATAACTTCTACTACAATTTTGTCCGGTAACGGATTGCTGTCCTTATCAAAACCCTCCAGCAGCTCCTTGCCGCTGTCTCCCAGATCTTTGCGCAGCTCCTCCAAACCCTGAGCTTTAGTCACAAAGGTCGTTTTGCTGATTTCCGGCATCGCCGCAATTTCCTTTTGCAGTGTTTCGCGCATGTTCTGCTCTACATTTAGCTCCAGAAATACGTTAACCTCCACCTGACTATCTGCCTGATCAGCCAGGGAATTGACATTGAGCACCAGCATGATAAATACGCCCAATATAAGTAATGACACAATAATCGAGGTGACGGATGCCACGGACATCCAGCCATTGCGGAATATGTTTTTGAAACCTTCCCGCACATGACGTAAGAAGGTGTTAAAAGTCATATCCGTACTCCCCTCTTACCTGATCCCTTACGATGTTGCCATTTTCAATGGCAATTACACGTTTACGCATGGAGTTCACGATGTCCTTATTGTGGGTCGCCATTACAATAGTCGTGCCCCGAAAATTAATTTCGTCCAGCAACTGCATGATCTCCCACGATGTTTCGGGGTCCAGATTACCCGTAGGTTCATCGGCAATGATCACGGAAGGATTGTTCACGATCGCCCGTGCAATTGCTACACGCTGTTGCTCCCCACCGGAAAGTTGGGCAGGCTCACGATTCATTTTTGTTTTCAAGCCAACCAGTTCAAGCACTTCTGGTACCCGTTTGCGAATCAGCTTCTTAGGAGCTTCAATAACTTCCATAGCAAAAGCCACATTCTCATAAGCCGTCAAACGCGGCAAAAGCCGGAAATCCTGAAAAATGACTCCGATGTTACGACGAACGTAGGGAATTTTACGCTGCTTGAGCTTCCCGATATTAAAACCATTGACTGAAATTTGCCCCTTGGTAGGTACTTCTTCTCTATAAATAAGCTTCATAAAAGTCGATTTCCCCGCTCCAGACGGGCCGACTACGTATACAAATTCATTACGGTCAATTCTGACCGATACTCCTTGAAGTGCGTGGGTTCCGTTAGTATAGGTCTTCCACACATCCTGCATTTCAATCACTCGATCACTTCCCGCTGCTTAATCATATTACGCATAACCTAATATCCATTCGACATATTCCATGCATTTCCTTTAAAAACTTCTCTATTTCATCATACCGTTTATCATTGTAACAAATTTGTTACCTAAATAGTACCGAAAGTTTTCTGCTTTTGGCACATATATATGAATATTATGGCACACGAATCGCTATCAAGCTTATCAGACAGGAGACATCTGCATTATGAAAAAAATTCATTTATCTGTCATTTGGATATGGTCTGGTGTTCTGGCGCTGGCCATGTTGTGGGGAGGACTTCATCTGTACGCCGACAGACAAACGCTGCCGGAGGGAGTGAGGGTCGGAGGAATGAACGTAGGAAGCATGGATCACACAGCCGCTCTTCGGCTGGTGGATAAAAAATTGGATACATTGAAGCAACGTGGACTGCTTCTGACGGACAGTGACAGCAGTGCACAGGATATAAAACTTACACTCGGGGAAGCAGGAATTCATTATAAAGCGGAGGCATTTCGGAATGCCGTGAAGTCACTCAGCTCGGAGCATCTATGGACTCGTGTGCAGACACGTTTTAGCTTCGAAAAGGAATGGTCTATCACATCTTTCCGACAGGAGGAGATATTAAGGGCCCGATTCGGAGTCGATTGGGAGGAGCAACGATACGGCATGCCTATCAATGCTGTGCGTCAGATTGACGGGAATGATCAGGTTCGTTATATTCCGGGGCGTTCTGCCCGACGCCTGGATTGGCCCAGATTGGACGCCGCACTAGATAAGGCGCTGCCCAAGGATTTTACCGATTCGGAAGAGCCAGTACGAGTGGAATTACCTTTCCGTCAGCTGGAACCGAAAATTTCGGTGGACAGTCTACGGAACGAAGGGATTGAGCGAAAAATCGTCCAATTCTCCACCAGTCTCGGCAGTAGCTCGGAAGGACGTGTGTATAACGTTAATTCAGCGGCAAGCACCGTTGATGGTCTAATTCTTAAGCCAGGCGACATATTCGACTACGGTCAATTGATTGCCAAGGCTGAGCGCACTCATGGCTTTCGTGAAGCTCCAGTGATCGTCAACGGTCAGTTGGAGTCCGGCATAGGCGGCGGGATTTGTCAGGTATCCAGCACGGTATATAATGCAGCGCTGCGAGTCGGTTTGGACATTGTTGAGCGCCGCAACCATTCTTTGCCAGTCAGCTACCTGCCCAAAGGTCAGGATGCGACTTTTGCTACAGGGTCCATTAATTTTCGTTTTAGAAACAATACAGGCAAGCATTTACTGCTTCGTGCCGCTGTCCAAAACCGAACGCTTACTGTTAAATTTTTTGGTACATTTCCATCCAATGTTTCGTATGAACTGGAATCCCATACGGTTCGCGTACTTCCCATACCGGAGAAGAGACTCCGTAATGACTCACTTTCCCCCGGCTTCTATCAAGTACTTCGGCAAGGCAAAGAAGGGTATGTGGTAGAAACATTCCGGGTAAAAAAGGTAGACGGAAAAACTGTAGATCGCACCCGAATCAGCCGCGATACGTATCGAGCGCAGCAACGCATTATAGCTAGTTATGGCGGTGGCACATCGTCTGAGCCACAAACACGTGAACCCGAGAGATCTATTGTCGAGGACGGTATAAGCGAATAAACGAAAAATCCCCCTTCTACTGTCGGCTGGACTTGTTCCAGACAGAGTGAAAGGGGGATTTTAGCTATAAATTACTCGCTGCGTTTACCCAAAACAGAAATTTCTACAGGCTCACTTTCGTTACCGTCTGCATCTTTAGCTTTGATTACCAGTCTAACCGTTGCTTTTTGAGTAAGCACACTGATACTAAATGTGCCATCATCTTTGGCAACTGCACTACCGATAGGCAGATCGTTGGAATAGGCAGTAACTGTGGAACCAGCTTTAGCTGTCCCTGTAATTGTACCTTCACCATCATGCACATCGTTGACTTTCAGTGCTTCCGTAGTTGCAACTGTGTCTGTAGTCGTAGTCGTATCCGTAGTTGTGTCGGTATCTGTGTTGGTATCTATTGTTGTAGAGTTGTCCGTAGTCGTGCTATCTGTGCTGGTACTTGTGCTGCTATCTCCTGTTTCGCTGCCAGAAGTAGTTGACGTGTTACCATAAGTGGAATCTGTCACGTTGCTGTATGTGGAGTCCGTCACCGTTCCACCAGGAGTCGTCGTCAGATTATCGACAGAGCTCAGGTTGTAACCGGAAGCAGCGTCCAGAATAGCAATCGCCTCTGCACGAGTCAGCGACTTCAGTGGCTGGAATTTACCATCCGGATAACCGTTGATGATTTTTTGCTCCGCAGCTGCCGCTACACTTTTCTTCGCCCAAGATCCAATTTTGTCGGAGTCAATGAATTTAGTAACATCTGCTGCGTTACCCGCAGTCAGTCCAATAGCTTTGCCTACGATAGCCGCAGCCTCTTGACGTGTTACCTTACCATTTGGTTTGAGCTTGTTATCTGCATAGCCGCTTATGTAGCCTGCATTCACGGCACTTGTCAGCTCGTTGTATGCCCAGTGCGAAGCTGGAACATCTGTGAACGTTCTGCTTCCATTACCGTTTACTTTCACACCACCCGCATATGTTACGTCTGTCACTGCTGGAGTTTCCTGTGTGAACGTTCCCAAGCTGCGATTCAGAAGAACAATAAATTCAGCACGTGTGATTGCTGCATCCGGTTTCACCGCCCCGTCCAATTGCCCTGTGGCTGACCAGCGTTGCACCTGGTCTCCCGCCCAATGTCCACTTGTAGTTTGGGGAGCAGCTGCCGCTGCGCTGAATGCGCTAAGAATAAGACCTGTACTCAATACACCTGTAACTGTGTTTCTTAACTTTTTTCCCATGCTATAAATTCCTCCTCTGATTGGATTCATCATTCTTTTTTAAACACTTTACCAGAAATCAAACCCAAATAACCCCCAAATTAAAAAAATCGTCCCATATAACCATACCCCCACCTAATGTAGGATAAATAAGAAACGGGACTTAATACCTAGTTATTCACTTGGATATGTATATTTAGACAGGCTAAGGTATACTGAATGAATACTCGGTCATATGCTGGAACACCGCAATGAGGTCACAAAACCCTAAGAAAAGAGGTCTTCTTATGGCTCTTATTCAATGTCAGTTTTATTCGGAAGTTCTAGGTCTGAGCACATCCATGAATGTTATTCTTCCTCAGGCAACCCGTTCGCAAATCGGACTGGAGGGCAAGCAAGGAACCGGGCCACATCCGACGCTATATTTGCTGCATGGCCTGTCGGACGATGATTCAACCTGGTTGCGTCGAACCTCCATTGAACGCTACGTCGCCTCATTGGGCCTAGCTGTCGTCATGCCCCAGGTACATCGGAGTTTCTATACGAATATGGAGCAAGGAGCGGCTTATTGGACCTTTATCAGTGAAGAATTGCCGTCTTTGGCACGTTCGTTCTTTCCTTTGTCCGACAAGCGTGAAGACAATTTTGTAGCCGGGCTTTCTATGGGGGGATATGGTGCTTTCAAACTGGCACTCCAGCATCCAGAGCGTTTTGCAGCCGCTGCCAGCCTTTCGGGAGTCATGGATTTACACGCATCACGCACCGATCCTATGCAAAATGCGATGAGTCCAGCGGAATGGCTTAACATTTTTGGTCCAGGTGAAATGCGTGGAACGGATCACGACTTGCTGGAACTGTTACAACGTCATGCGGCCTTGGGGACCTCTCTTCCCCGGCTTTACCAATGCTGCGGCACGGAGGATTTCCTATATAAGGGAAATCAGGTTTTCCGTGAAAGATGTAATACTACCGGAGTTCCGCTGACCTACGAAGAAGGTCCTGGGGCTCATGAATGGGGATACTGGGACGCGAAAATTCAGGATGTACTGGCGTGGCTACCACTCAAAGAGCACTAAACAGGTTAAAAAAATCCCCGCAGCTTCCCTCATCGCACCATGGCTAAGGGATAGGCTCGGGGATTTTTTTGCACATTACGGATTTGTCGTGGTCTCCGTCGATGGAGATTCTTTAGTTAGTGACTTGGGTAGCACCTTGTACAAGCGCCACTCACCGTTAAACTCACGTTCAAGCTGGACCCATGGAGCGCCTTTTTCATATAAATTCGGATATACCATATTGATTTTACTCAGTGGCATGCCTGACATGATCTTAGGTACAAGGATATAATCCACATGGTGATCCTGCGGATAACTTAATGCTTTATTGAACGAATAATCGCTAGTGATCAGGAAGCGTTTGGGATGTTGGCTGTAGACAATCATGGTGTAGGCTGAAGCCGAATCGGTCATAATGGTAGACTTCGGCTGATGCTCATCCAACCAGACGGCAATCTTACGATCTGACTCCTGTCTCACGTAGTTCACATTACCTGTCCGTGTGAGAAAGCTGTTCTCATCCGGTGCAATATCCGGGCGAGTCAACGCATAGGAAAGTAATCCAGCGGTAAGCAGCAGACTGACGGACACCAGGCCAAAGGCTGCCCTCCGCCATCGTCCCTGAAGCTGGCTCAGCTCATAGGGCAACCAGGCTACAGTAATTGGGAACACGTACATAAAATAACGAAACCATCCGTACGAAGATTGCTTCATCATGAGTAAAAACTGCAACCCCGGCACTGACAGGAACAACAGCAAAATAATCAGTGTTCCCCATCGGAACAAGCGTCCACTCAACAGACGAATGAACAGAATAGCAAACAACGGTACCGAATACCAGAGTGTTTTGGAAGCAATAAATTTCAAGGCCACCAGCGGATTGGAGAAAATCTCTACAAACTTATCATCATTCAGCAGCTCTGCCGATTGGGCTGTGTTCGAATACTCAGAATTCAGGAAGTAAAAAGCATTCCCCATAATGAGATAGTTGAAGAAAATCCACAACAGCCCGGAAAAGACCACGGGGAGCAGAAGCAGTAACCAAGTTGCCTCGACCTTGTGCAGTTTTTCTCGCAAGGCCAACTCGCGTCTGCCCATGTTTCGATGTAGAAACAGGATCGCCAATACCACTCCACCCGCCATTGCCACGCCCAGAGG
This sequence comes from Paenibacillus sp. FSL H8-0168, assembly GCF_038592955.1. NCBI lineage: Bacteria > Bacillati > Bacillota > Bacilli > Caryophanales > Paenibacillaceae > Paenibacillus > Paenibacillus sp. FSL H8-0168. The sequence goes on from NZ_CP151948.1 coordinate 5,175,811, forward strand.
AACCGCTTCATAGCGAGTCCAGAACGCCATGGCAAGCGCTAATCCAGAAACAATCAGACTTGCCGTCATGCGATCCTTGAGCCACAATGCAAACTCAATCACCGTCATCATAATGAAATATATGTATAGCGAATCACTCAGCCCATTGGCACCAAACAGTAGAATAAACGGATTCAGTGCATACAACAGTGCCAGTATGATGCTCATCCCTGAGCTAAGCCCTGTTCTGACCCCCGCCCGATACAGCAACATAGCGGTCAAAGCGGCAAAGGTAGCACTAAGAATGACAGCAGCCAATCCATAGGTGGCTAATGCCGGAAAGATTGGATACAGCAGTAGAATCACCATCTCCAGAAGACTGGGTAGTGGATTCCAGATAAATCCGATTGCGCCCAGATGCGGGTCACGGCTGTACAACACATAAAATGCATTAGCTACGCGACTGAGCGCGTCTGTGTGCATATATCCCAGAACATAGCTGAAATAGATGCCCGCAGACAACTCCAATGCAAGTATAAATACAAACAGACCTATAGACATCCATCTGCTTGCAGACCATTTGCGAAAGGACATTCCTCTCGTTCCCCCTCAAACTTCTTGCGGTGATACAGCTGTAGCCCACTCACACCCTACAGCTGTATTCTTCCCTCCGCTACGATGCACTAAAATATAATAATTATTTCGATTCTTCATGCTCTATTTTGTACAATCGCCACTGCCCGTCAAAGTCATGTACCAGTGAGGCCCACGACGCTCCCTTTTCGAATAAATCAGGATAGCTCCGGTTTACCTGATCCAGCGGTACCCCATTCACCAACCGCGTGACCAACACATAATCCACCTTGGAAGCAGGCAGATCCATCAAAGATTCTCCAAAATCAAAATCACTCGTAATCATAAACTTCTTCGGAATTTTGCTGCTCAAAATGATCGGATAGGCGGCATAAGAATCTGTCAAAATGAGAGATGTACCATAATGCTCATCCAGCCACGGCGCTATTTTCCGCTCAATAATTTGACGTTCGTAGCTTTCATTACCACTATGCGTCAAATAGCTGTGTTCATCTGCTGCAATCGCGGGGTTCGTCAGTGCGTAGGATAACAAGCCTGCTGTTACCAACATTCCTGCTGTTACCAGAGAGATTCCGATCCCCCTCATTTTTCCCTTCAATAAACTCAGCTCATACGGCAACCAGGCAACCGTAATCGGGAATACATACATAAAATATCGGAACCATCCAAAAGAAGACTGCTTGAGCATCAGCAAAAGCTGAAGTCCTGGCACCGATAAAAAAATGGCCAGTAGCGTTAACGTGCTCCAGCTCAACAGACGTTTGTCCAATAGTCGTATGAGCAAAATGGCAATCAGCGGAGCAGCATACCATAAGGTTCGTTGCCCGATAAACTTTAGCATCAGCACAGGGTGGGCAAACATGGCCACAAAGCGTTGATCCTCTAACAAAGCCGCTGATTGTGTGGAATTGGAATATTGCGAGCGTAAAAAATAAAGCGGATCGCCCATGATAATCCAGTTAAAAAAGAGCCACAGCAGACCGGAAAAAACAAGTGGCAACAACAATAGAAGCCATGTCGCTTCCACCTTGTACAGGCGCTCTTTTAAAGACAATTCCGTTCTAACCATCTCTCTGTTTGTACGCCACCTATGCAGAAAAAAGATCGTCAGCAATACACCCAAGGCCATCGCAACGCCAAGCGGAACCGCTTCATAGCGTACCCAAAAAGCCAGTGCAAGCGCAAAACCGGATACGATCAAATTCGCCGCCTTGCGATCCTTCAACCACATACAAAATCGACTCACTGTCAACAGGATGAAAAAGATATATGGCGAGTCACTTAAGCCGTTGAAGCCAAACAGAAACATAAATGGATTCAGTGAAAATAATAGCGCAATCAGCAAGCTGGTTGCACCGTGAAGCCCCAACTGTTTGCCTGTCGCATACAATAATGCCGCGCTCGCCCCTGCAAACAGGCTGCTCACAATCACTGCCGCCAGCCCGTGGGAAGCGAGTACTGGAAATAAAGGATAAAACAACAGCACAATCAGTTCCATCAAACTGGGCAGGGGATTCCATACAAACCCGATAGCACCCAAGTGTGGGTCACGACTGTATAGCACATAAAATGCGTTAGCCACTCGACTGAGAGCATCGGTATGCATATAACCAAGATACCATGCAAAATACACGCCCACGGCCAGTTCAAGAGCAGTAATACAAACAAACAATGATAGAAATTTTCCGTGTTTTCTTAAAATCATGAAACCTCTTTCTGACGCTGTTGCGGAACGGAGAAGATCCAGTAGCGGTTCCAAAAATAATTATGAACAGGCACGATGATGGTAGTTAGTACTTCACCGATCAGATACGACCAACCGATCCAGTGAATGGTCACGTACATCAGAGCGGCATTTAAGAGCAAGCCACAGGTACAGACCAATAAATATTTAAGAAACTGGGTGCGGCTTCCCTCGCCGGTAGGCTCGAACGTCCAGTTTCGGTTCAGCACATACGAAACGAGCAATGTAACCACGAATCCGATTGTAGTAGCCGTTACTGCTGGTACCGTAAACAACTCCACCAGCAGCACAAGCACACCAACATGGATACCTGTACCCAGCAACCCCACAATACCGTATTTAATGATTGGATACTTTAGATATGAACGTCTGATCATGTTGATTAAACTCCCTGTCCACCCACAATCGGTCAGCATTCGCCCGTTTATCTGCTATCAGATAGCGAGGCCTAGCTTTGACTTCGTGATATATGGCGGCAATATATTCTCCTACCACTCCAATCGACAGCATGAGTACACTGCCAATAATCAAGAGCAGCAAAATCACAGTGGTAAAACCGGTCACAGCGTCACCCGTTAATTTGCGCATTAAGGTCTGAATCCCCAATACGACTGAAATCAGCATAAAAATGAGGCCCATCAGACTTACTACCCGCAACGGTACTGTCGAGAATGAAACGATCGCTTCTGCTGCCAGTCGAATCAGCCCTAACGGACTCCAGCGGCTTGGCCCCTCTTCGCGTGGAGCCACCCGGAATGAAATCTGGGTTTTGCGGAAACCTAGCCAGGCTGTCATCCCGCGGAAAAACGGCATCCGCTCTGGCATCGCCATCCAGGCATCCACCACTCGTCGATCCAGTAGCTTATAATCGGAGGCATCCTTGAGATTAAAGCCTGTCAATCGGTTCAAGGTCGCGTAGAACAAAGAAGCTCCGAGCTTTTTGCCCACCGACTCTTCTCCCCGAAATTCTTTCACACATTCGACCAAATCATAACCTTCATTTTGCCATAAACGTACCATTTCTCCAATCATTTCAGGAGGATGCTGCAAATCACCGTCCATGACAATAATCGCATCGCCAGAGGCATTTTCCAGACCTGCGCACAACGCCAGCTCCTTACCGAAATTCCGACTCAGCCGGAGCGCGAGCAAAGAGGGCATACGACGGGACAATTCGGACAGCTTAAGCCACGTATCGTCTTTGGAACCATCATCTACTATGATGAGCTCATAGCGTGAGGTGACAACAGACAATACCCCATCAATTACCTTAAGTGAACGCTCGAGATGCGAGCTTTCATTGTACATGGGAATGACGACGGATAAAAAAGGTGTTTTTGTCTCCATTCTTGCTCCTTCTTTCTTCATATTCAGGAGGACTGTGCCGGGGTATCATCCAAGTCGTGCATATCGGTCAGACCATGCGTGGTCTTCTCCCAATAGAACGGCTTGGTAATGAGCTGCCAAGCTGCTTTCACCGCAGCTATACTCATAAGTACCCAATATAACGGCGAGAGTAGCCCGTATTTGACCATCGCGTATGAAAATGTTCGTTCACCGCGCTCTTCCAGTTCCCCGATGACCCAATACATTCCGGCCACATTACTGAATACGAACAGAAAGTTACCGATATAAAACTCCGCGCTGGCCAGGTAATACACATAACCCGGGAATAGCTTGGGAATAAAGGACAACTCCCAGCCAAACCATAAAATAAGCAACCCCCAAAAAATCGGATTCAGCAACGGCAACATCGGAGTTGCCAGAATCATCACCTGAAAGCCGAAAAAGCCTTTCCAGCCCACTTCGCGCACCAGCTTAACCGGATTGCGCATATGAACCAGCCATGTCTGCATATACCCCTTGATCCAGCGTGACCGCTGACGAATCCAGTTGCCCACGCGGCTGTTAGCTTCCTCCCATGTGCGGGAATCGACAATAGCAGTTTTGTAGCCGCCTTTATACAGACGTATGCCCAGATCGGCATCCTCGGTTACATTGTAGGGGTCCCACGCATTAATATCTTTTAATACAGATACCCGAAAATGATTGGATGTGCCGCCTAACGGAATTGGGGTATCTAACTGCATAATACCCGGTAGCAGTAACTCGAACCACATACTGTATTCTTGAGTGAACCAGCGGGTCAGCAAATTTTGCGTACTATTAAAGTAGTTAAGCTTCGCTTGAATACACGCATAATGCTCAGGGAGTGAATCAAACGCCGCAATGACCTTTTTAAGCTGATCAGCGTCGGGACGATCTTCAGCATCGTAAATCACGACAAACTCGCCCCGTGCCCGAATAAGTCCATAATTACATGCCTTCGGCTTGGTTTTTGGCAAACCGTCTGGAACGACCAGTGTCGTGTAATAGGCCGGCAGCTTCATTTCCCGAAGTAGCTCGATCGTCTCAATGTCATCCTCTTCAATCAGCAGCCGCACATCCAGCTTGGACTTTGGATAATCCAGCTGCTCCAAATTCCGCAACAACATCGGAAGCACGCCCGCTTCCTTATACATAGGTACAAGAATGGTATAGATCGGCAGTTTCTTTTCATCCATGGCGTCAACCTCTTCCTTCGTGAAACGAAGCTGCGCTCCACGCCGGGAACCGAGATAAATAATGCCAAACTTAAATAGCGTCATCGCAAAATAAAACAGCTGAATCATCATATTGATGATCAACACCGTTTTCCAACTGTTCCATAAGAGACCGAGCAGTGTAATCATACCCATGGCCGCGAACACCCACAGCTGTCCCTTTGTAAAAGTCGTCCGCGCCGAATTGTGCGGTTCTTTTTCCAATAGCCCGGTCGTGCTCTCCTGCATCATTTCTTCACCGTAGATTTTACCCCAGAGCTGCTCCATCTCTTCCTTCGTAGCAAGCACCTGCTCTACCGGCATACCCAAAATTTCCTCCAGCTTCAAGCGTCGCTCTTCTGGCAGTGGATCGCTGACCGCCACAATATAACGGTTCATATATTGATGGATGACGACCACGCCATATGCCATCGCCACTTGCTCGGGTAGTTTATACGCCGCATCCAGCGCGAGTTCCTCACCAATACGCCCGATTCGGTTCTGTGTAGCAATCGCGCGGTACAGATCCGCAGGTTCCAGCATTTGCAATGACAGCAAGATGTCGCCGAGCAGCCCACCGCTCTTCGCCTGGAACTCCAGTGCGCGCTCCAGTTGTTCCGGCAATATATAGCCGGAACGAACCAGCATATCGCCTAGGCGCTCTTTGGACTCGTCGCCGCCAACCTGTTCCTGGAGCTGCTCAGCTGTAATGAAGCCCATCTCTACAAGAATATCGCCCAGCCTGCCACCGTAGCGCTTCTGGTTGCGGATGGCATCTGTCAGCTGATCGCGGGTGATCATCCCGTTCTCCACCAGTTGATCGCCCAGACGGGCCTTGCCGTTTCGTCCGCTCTGCGTTCCTGTTGCGGCCTTTTCGCCTTCCGTACCAGGGATACTGGAAGCAGTGCCCATAGCCGTTCCTGCCGCTACCTGTTCCTGCCCAGATGCATATTGGACTTGAGCCTCCTGCACCTGTCCCTCCTGTAACCCTTCATCCAGCAATTGTTCCACAGCTGTTGCTGTATCATTGGCGTTCTGTATCGCCTGGATACGAAGTTCTGTATCCTGAAGTCGCCGTTCCAACTCTTCGATATGAAAATCAAGCTTGTACAGCACCGGGGCCTGCTCTGACCGCTGAGCCTCTAGCTGTTGTTGCAGTTGTTCGATTCGCTGACGCTCTTCTTTTATTCTTCTCTTGGTTTGGCGAATTGAAACTCCTCCAACCTGCCACCTAAGCTTGTCACCCATGAATTCCCGCCCTCTCAATCCAGCGCCGCTCTTCCGCAAGCGCATCCGCAAGCAGCTGCTTTAACTCCGCATCCCGTTGCTTTTTCCGTTCCAGCGCCGCGTGAAAAAGTTCCCGCTCCTCACGCAGTAACTCCTCCGCTTGCACCCGTTCCTCATGCAATGAAGATATCAGTTGATCGGCTTCAGAAGCGCGATAACCGATCCAAGCGCTCTTTAACTGACGCGCCGTCCTTTTAGTTCTCATAATACCTCCCTGGATCATCCCGACTCTGCCTTCTGCTACGTCGCTACTTTAAAGCTTTTACTTGCCGTTCTCCCGAAACCAGGACATACCTCCGTTCTCATTCAAACCCTTCATTTACACATTTATGAAATTCGCCTGAGCAAAAGAGCCCCTAGTAACTTGACATTTATTTATTGAATATAGTTCTTTCCCTATTGAATTGGTAATTCAATGAAAAACTTAGTGCTATTCTACCATAATCATGGTAGACGTAGTATACAAAAATGTAAATTCTAGAAACTTTCACACTAGTGTATTAATAGGTATTTGGAACTATGAATTAATGCCCCAAAAAACACAAAAGACACCGCGAACGGTGCCTTTGAAACTTAGATTGCTAATTCCTTAAAATTTGATTTTACACAGCATCCCGCTGCTATGCAAGAGAATAATATCTTTCTTTACTGATTATTTTTTTGGCTTGTGCCCTTCAAACCATGTTGATGTATTCGCCAGGAGCTGTTCACTGCGCCCAATAGCTGCCTGTACCTGCCCGGTAGCGGTTCCGCCATATACATTCCGTGCATTAACCACCGCTTCTGGTTGAAGTACCTCATAGATACGCTCGTCAAACAGATCCGAAAACTGCTGGAATTCGTCCAGTGTCAGATCAAGCAGGTATTTTCCATGCTGGATGCAATACAGTACGGTTTTGCCAATGACCTCATGCGCCTGACGGAACGGGAGCCCTTTGCCGACCAGGAAGTCCGCAATATCCGTTGCGTTGGAAAAATCCTGATTGACCGCTTGACGCATACGATCCTTGTTCACCTTCATCGTGGCGATCATCGGTGCGAACAGTTGCAAGGCTCCTTCCAGCGTGGCAACGGTATCGAACATCCCTTCCTTGTCCTCCTGCATATCCTTGTTGTATGCCAGCGGCAAGGATTTCAATACAGTCAACAAGCCGACGAGGTTTCCATAGACACGTCCGGTTTTACCACGTACCAGCTCCGGTACGTCCGGGTTTTTCTTCTGCGGCATAATGCTGCTGCCTGTGCAAAAAGCATCATCCAGCTCGACAAAACCAAACTCCGTGCTGCTCCATAGCACCAATTCTTCGCTCAGACGAGACAAATGCGTCATAATCAGCGAGGCGCCAGCCAGGAACTCTACGATAAAATCCCGGTCGCTGACGGCATCGAGGCTATTTTCATATACACCATCAAATCCCAGCTGCTCGGCTACAAAATGACGGTCGATCGGAAAAGTGGTCCCGGCCAAAGCGCCAGCACCGAGCGGCAACACGTTAATCCGCTTATAGCTGTCTTTGAGTCGGTCAATATCACGTTCCAGCATAGACACATACGCCAGCAGATGATGTGCAAATAAAATAGGCTGCGCACGCTGCAAGTGTGTGTAGCCAGGTACAATCGTGTCCAGATTATCCTTTGCCTGGCCGATTAATGCAGCTTGTACGTCATGCAGCATACCCACCAGCGATACCACACGTCCGCGCAAGTACAAGTGCATATCCGTTGCTACCTGATCGTTACGGCTGCGCCCCGTGTGCAGCTTACCTCCGACCGGACCAATGGCCTCGATTAAATTTTTTTCGATATTCATGTGAATATCCTCATCCGAAACAGAAAATTCAATTTCCCCACGGCGGATACGCTCCAGGACCGTGTGCAGTCCTTCCTTGATCGTGTCTGCATCCTCCCGAGGAATAATTCCACATTTTCCCAGCATGGTCACATGAGCCAAACTGCCTTGAATATCTTCTTCCGCCAACGCCTGATCAAACCCGATAGAAGCCGTATATTCCTCTACCAACTTGTTCGTTTGCTTCGTAAACCGTCCGCCCCATAGCTTACTCATTGCATGATCCCCTCTCTGCAATACAAGCCGCCCTCGTCGTTTGGACAAGAGCGGCCCGCATCCCGTACATTTTTTTAGGTTACATCATTATTTATGATTTTGTGTTACGCCCGCGTTGACCTTCAAACGCAGAGCATTCAAGCGGATAAAGCCTGTTGCATCGCCTTGATCGTAGGCTTGTGTCGGGTCGGCTTCCATGGTTGCAATGTCCGGGTTGTACAAGCTAACCGGGCTTTTAACGCCTGCACCGATAACGTTGCCTTTGTACAGCTTCACACGCACGGTACCACTGACATTTTTCTGACTCTCATGAACCAGAGCCTGCAAAGCGACACGTTCCGGTGCGAACCAGAAACCGTTATAAACCAAGGTAGCATAACGGGTAATCAGACTATCACGCAGATTCATAACCTCGCGATCCATCGTGATGGATTCCATTTTGCGGTGAGCTGTGAACAGGATCGTACCGCCCGGCGTCTCATAGACTCCCCGACTTTTCATGCCGACAAAACGGTTTTCTACCATATCCACGCGTCCGATACCATGCTTGCCGCCGAGCTCATTCAGTTTTTCCATCACTTGCAATGGACTTAGCTGTTCTCCGTTCAAAGCGACGCAGTTACCTGCTTCAAATTCCAACTCCAAATATTCTGCTTCATCAGGAGCGTCCTCAGGCGCGTTGCTGAGCAAGAACATTCCTTTATTTTCAGGAGCACTTGGATCAAACCAAGGGTCCTCCAGCACGCCGCTTTCATAGCTGATATGCAGCAGATTACGGTCCATGGAGTATGGTTTGGCTGCAGAAGCAGTTACCGGAATGTCGTGTTTTTCCGCATAGGCAATCATTTCTGCACGGCCCGGGAACTGATTGCGGAACTCTTCCAGCCGCCAAGGTGCGATCACCTTGATATCCGGCGTCAACGCCGCCGCGTTCAGCTCGAAGCGTACCTGATCGTTACCTTTGCCTGTTGCCCCGTGAGCAATGGCTGTTGCTCCCTCGGCAATCGCAATATCGACCATCCGCTTAGCGATCAATGGACGTGCAATACTCGTTCCGAGCAAATATTGTCCTTCATATAAAGCACCCGCCTGAAACATCGGATAGATAAAATCCTTGGCGAATTCATCACGCAGATCATCAATGTACACTTTGGAAGCCCCTGTAGCGAGTGCTTTTTCCTCCAAACCGTCCAGTTCTTCCTTTTGACCGATATCTGCGGTGAATGCGATGATTTCAGCATCATAAGTTTCTTTGAGCCATTTCAGAATGACCGACGTATCCAGACCGCCGGAATATGCGAGTACGATTTTTTCTTTTGCCATTGTTAAAGTCCTCCCCGAATGCTTCTAGCCTTTATCTTCTTTACTTATCAATACCTATCAACCTTATGCCATTAAAGCAACTAGCAACGCTTTTTGCGCATGTAGACGGTTCTCCGCTTCATCAAAGATGACCGAATTCGGACCATCGATTACGCCTGCGCTTACTTCTTCCCCACGATGCGCAGGCAGACAATGCAGGAATATATAATCCGGCTTCGCCAGCTTGGCCAGCTCCTCATTCACCTGGAAGTCGGCAAAAGCAAGCTCCCGCTCCTTCTGCTCTTCCTCAAACCCCATGCTCGCCCACACATCTGTGTAGATCGCATCCGCATCTTGTACTGCTTCCTGCGGACTTTGGGTTATAACGATCTCACTCCCTGTCTGTTTGGCAATTTCACGGGAAGCTGCGACCACACTGGGGTCCGGCTCGTATCCAACTGGACTTGCAATGGACACATGCACTCCAAGCTTCGCTCCCCCAATCAAGAGGGAATGAGCCATATTGTTACCGTCTCCGATGTAAGCCAATTTGAGCCCTTTTAGCTTACCCTTTTGCTCATACAAGGTTTGATAATCGGCTAGTACTTGGCATGGATGCGCCAAATCACTCAATCCATTGATCACAGGAACGGACGCATAACGTGCCAACTCTACCACATTATCGTGCCCAAAGGTACGAATCATAATGCCATCCAGATAACGTGACATGACTTGAGCCATGTCGCTAATCGGTTCGCCGCGTCCCAGTTGAATGTCATTTTTGCTGAGGAAAAGGGCATGCCCGCCCAATTGATACATACCGACTTCGAAAGATACCCGTGTACGTGTAGAGGATTTTTCGAAAATCAGTCCGAGCGTTTTCCCTTTTAGCGGCTGATAAGTTTCCCCGTTTTTGTGCTTACGCTTAATTTCAATGGCGAGATCAATTAAATACTGGATTTCCTCTGGAGAGTAATCGTCCAGCTCCAGGAAGTCCCGTCCTTTCAAATTCATCTGCTGCAGTGCGCCGCTCTGGCTCATGCTCTCGTCTCCTTTTACACTCTAGTCTATGATAATTTGGCCTTTACACTAAGCCAAATGCTCCCGAAACAATTCAGCAATCAAGGTTACAGCCTGATCTATTTCGTCTTTCGTTACATACAAGTTAGGCAACAGACGAATCACGTTTGGTCCTGCTGTAATGAACAGAATGCCCTTCTTCTGTCCTGCCAAAACAAGCTCCGCTACCGGTTCCGCACACTCAATACCAACCATCAGACCTTTTCCACGGATATCCTTTACAAAAGGGCTATCTCCAAGCTGCTTTTGCAGACTATGGAAAAGGTAATCTCCCATCTCAGCTGCACGTTCTGGTAGCTTGTCATCAATAATCGTTTCAATAGTAGCTTGAACCGCTGCCATAGCAAGTGGCGTACCTCCAAAGGTAGAACCATGACTGCCCGCTGTGAACGCTTCACGCAAATATCCTTTGCCTAGCATCGCACCCACAGAGAAACCACTGCCCAGTCCTTTCGCCAATGTAAAGATATCCGGCTCTATACCATAATGCTCAAAGGAAAACAGTTTGCCCGTCCGTCCCATACCTGTTTGTACCTCGTCAATGATCAGCAGCAAACCATGCTCGCGGCACAGCTTTGTAATCACATCTACGAAAGCAGGGTCTACCGGATACATGCCACCTTCGGCCTGCACCATTTCCAGCATAATTGCCGCCGTGTGCTCACTAATGGCTGCTTCAAGCGCCGTCTGATCATGAAGCGGAACACTTTTGAACCCGGCAGGAAGCGGTAAAAAACCCTCTTTAACTTTGTCCTGACCCGTAGCGGTCAAGGTTGCCAGCGTCCGTCCGTGAAAGGATTGCGTGAACGTAATGATTTCGTAGCGACCGGTCTGCTTTACCTTCTGGTGGTAACGACGCGCCAGCTTAATTGCAGCTTCGTTCGCTTCGGCCCCGCTGTTGCAGAAAAACACGGCATCTGCACTGCTATTTGCTGTCAGCAACGCAGCAGCCCGTTCTTGCCCCGGAATATGAAACAGATTGGATACATGCCACAATTCATCGATCTGTTTTTTCAATCGTTCAGCTACTGCTTGAGGCGCATGGCCGAGATTGGTAACGGCAATGCCTGACATGAAATCCAGATAACGCTTGCCCTGATCGTCCCACAGCCAGCTTCCTTGTCCTTTCACGAGTGTAAGCGGGTATCTTGCGTAGGTTGGAAAAAGGGAGCTTTCTGTCTGCGCTTTTGCCGACACCTTTTCCGTTTGCACTCCGCTTCCATCCGTACTTGGCATTTCCTCGCTCACCAGCGTATTCGGTTCCTTACTCATTATGTTCACGCTCCTTTATCGTTTGGTTATATAGGTCGAGCTATATGTTGCAATTACTGCATACGCACGATGCGTGTTCCAATCGATTCTCCGCCCAGCACACGGCTTAGTACCTGCGGTTCGCTACCGTTCACAATGACGACTTCCTTCACTTTGCCATGGATACAGGCAATAGCCGCTCTCACTTTCGGGATCATACCACCATATATTTCACCTGTGCTGATCATATCCTCAATCTCCTGTACGGTGATAGAATCCAGCACTTTCTTTTCTCCGCCATACTTCTTCAATATGCCTGGTACATCTGTAACGACGATCATCCGACTGACCCCCAGATGAGAGGCTACCGCACCCGCCGCTGTATCCGCATTAATGTTGTAACGCTGACCAGATCGATCAATCCCGATGGGTGCAATAACAGGCATATAGTCCATATCCAGTACACCTGTAATAATCGAGGCTTGAACGGACGTTACCTCTCCGACCCAACCGACCTCAGCGGCGTTCGACACAGGCTTGGCTTCGATTAAATAGCCATCACTGCCTGACAACCCCAACGCTCGGCCCCCATGCATCCCTATTCTACGTACAATCTGCTTGTTAATGCTGCCTGCCAGTACCATTTCCACGACATCCAGCACGGGTTCGGTCGTTTTGCGTAATCCATGAATAAACTCTGTTTCGATCCCCAGCTTCGCCAAGTTGTCGGAAATCGCAGGGCCACCGCCATGTACAATGACAGGTTGAAGACCTTCCGACTGCAAACGCGCCAAATCTTCAAAAAAGGAATCAGGTAACGCAGCCAGCGTACTTCCTCCGCATTTCATCACAAAATTACGACGTGCCACTCCCGCATGATTCGCTTGATCCGCGTGTTCCACTGCCGATTGCATATCATCTCTCCTTTTCTTCTCTGCATATCCGTGCAATTTCCAAATGATACTGGACTTCCATCCGCTCGTTGCTTCTATTATCTACTATCCTTATTCAATCCGTATTTTATTCTGGTCTCTATGTCCGATAAGCAGCGTTAATCCGCACATAATCATAGGTTAGGTCACAGCCCCATGCTGTAGCGGTTCCGTTCCCGTGATGCAAATCAACAATAATTTGCACCGTATCTCCCCTCAAATAGGCTAGCGCCTCTTCTTCGTCAAAAGCGACCGGACTCGATTGGCTTAGCACAACAATATCACCCAAGCGAATATCTACCGTATCTGGATTAACGGGCTCTCCAGCACGCCCTACGGCCGCAATAATCCGTCCCCAATTCGCATCTGCTCCGAAGACGGCTGACTTGACCAGACTGGACCCAACCACCGTCTTAGCTATCGCTTGAGCGGACGCATCGCTTACCGCTCCGCTTACAGACACCTCTACTAGCTTCGTAGCACCCTCTCCATCGCGAGCAATTGCCTTCGCCAGCTCTCGGCAGATATAGGTGAACGCCTCGGCAAAAGCGTCCCAATCGGGATGCCCTACGTGCAGTTCACGGTTGCCAGCCAGTCCGCTCGCCATGGCGATTAGCATATCGTTCGTGCTCGTATCCCCATCCACCGTAATCATATTAAAGCTGGTATCCGTTGCCTGCTTTAATAGTTGATGAAGCGCCGTCTGTCCGATCGCTGCATCACAGGTCATAAAAGCGAGCATTGTTGCCATATTCGGATGTATCATGCCAGATCCCTTGGCCGCCCCGGCGATGTGTACGGTCACACCGTCCACTTCAACCGCCACACACGCTTCCTTTTTAACTAAATCCGTTGTCAGAATGGCTTGCGTAAATTGCTCTGCTCCATCGTTTGCCCCGTTCATACGGTCAGGTAAGGAGGATATACCGTCAAGCACACAATCCATTTTCAAATGCTCGCCGATCACGCCCGTCGAGGCGACGGCTACATTGCTCTCAGCAACACCCAGTTCATGAGCCGCAGCCGAACGCATAGCGTAGGCATCCTGCTCTCCTTGTTGTCCCGTGCAGGCATTGGCGTTCCCGCTGTTCACCACTACTGCCTGCAATCGACCATCTGCCAAGCTCTCGCGCGTCACCTTCAGCGGTGCAGCCTGAAACACATTGGTGGTGTACACCGCAGCAGCTGTCGCTTCTACCTCGCAACGAATCGCGCCCATATCGTTGCGGTTCGAATTTTTCAGTCCGCAGTGTAATCCCCCGGCTGTAAAGCCACGCGGAGTTACGATGTTGCCTCCGTTTACTACTGTAAACTCTAATTTGCCCATAATTATGTGCCCTCGTTCGCAACATATTCGATGAATGACAGCTGCCTGTATTCGAAATTCCGCTCGCTGACGTTTCCGTATCCATGTTGCGGTTACTTGCTACTTACGGATATACCGGTATGAAGCCCAGCCCGAGGTTCTCCTCCCATCCCATCATCAAATTTAAATTCTGAATCGCCTGTCCAGCGGCACCCTTCACAACATTATCAATGACGGAAATAATCGTAAGGCGCCCGGTTCGAGCATCTGCTGCAAAACCGATGTCGCAGTAATTCGAACCCAATACTTCCTTCGTTGCTGGCCATATACCTTCGCCACGTACGCGGACAAAAGGATGCCCTTTATAATAATCCCGGTATAACCCGATAAGATCCTGATCTGTATGGTCACCCTTCAGCGTGACATAAATTGTACTCATAATTCCTCGGGTCATGGGAACAAGTTGTGTTGTAAACGTAATCGTAACGTCCTCGCCCGCAATATCACCCAGTACCTGTTCGATCTCAGGGATGTGCTGGTGCTTATTCACCTTATAAGCTTTAAAATTCTCGTTCATTTCCGCATAATGCGAAACGAGGCTTGTTCCCCTACCTGAGCCGGATACCCCGGATTTGGCATCTACAATCAGCGAGCGATGGTCAATCCAATCCGCTTTCAGTGCAGGAATAATGCCCAGCAATGTTGCGGTCGGATAACAGCCTGGATTAGAAATAAAAGAAACGCCCGCCAGCTTTTCTGCATACACCTCACTGAGTCCGTATACTGCTTGCTTGAGATACTCGGGTGAAGCCGCAGGCTTTTTATACCATGCTTCATACGTTTCTCCGCTTCGAAGCCTAAAGTCCCCGGAAAGGTCAATGACCTTCAGTCCGGCATTAAGAAGCTGCGGCACTAACTTAGTACTAACGCCCGATGGCGTAGCAGTGAAAACCAGATCGGCCTTGGCAGCAATTTCGTGGACTTCGACACCGTCCAAATCCTGCACCACAATGTCCGTCAGATGTGGAAACCCGTCACTGATTGGGACACCCGCGCTGGATGAAGAAATAACAGATACAATCTCTACTTGCGGATGATGAACCAAAAAACGAATCAGCTCCACCCCGCCATACCCGGTGGAACCGACAATTGCCACTTTTAACTTGCTGCTCACAGACCTTCCTCCATTCCGTTCCTATGAAATATGTATTATTATACGACTCTATTCATATAAATACAACACCTCATGTCATGTTATTCCTCTAAATTTAAAATATGCGCTCTTACCTATTCTTTTGACGGGCAGGCTGTACGGGCTATAATAAAGGAAATAAAAAATAGACAGAGAGCCTCTTGAATACAGTCTGCCGTTTTGCATAAAGAAAAGGGGGATATTCCCTTTAAATTATTTCACATATTGGTATTCATCTCGATTGGTCATTTGCTGCACTTTATGAACTTGTTGAACATGAAGGGAAGTACACGTAGCACTACACACAAGCAAATCACATGGGCTGCATCTAGTGAATCTGCGCAGAGGAGCCGCTAAAGCGGATAATTGGGGTCGAAAATAAACCAAAACGTTAGGAGTGCTACACATCGAAACATATACAGCGAATATCGTTATAGATGCAAAGGCAAAGTTAGGCGAGGGTCCCAGCTGGGATCAGCGGTTTCAACGGTTATTTTGGGTCGATATTGAAGGTTTTCAACTGCATATCTACGATCCTTCTACGTGCACAGATCGTACAATAGAGGTTGGTGAACATATTGGTGCAGTTGTACCTTATCTCAAAAATAAAGTGATCGTAGCGCTGATTAGCGGTCTATATTGTTTGGATATTGAGACAGGGGCCAAAGTATTAATTCATGATCCTGAGGAAGGTAGACTAGGTAATCGTTTTAATGATGGAAAATGCGATCCTGCAGGACGTTTTCTAGCAGGAACAATGAGCTTAAATGACGAACACGCGCAAGGAGCATTGTATAGTCTGAGCACTAAAGGCCACGTCTCCTTACTGGTTGATAAAGCCTCCATATCTAATGGATTAGCCTGGAGCGCAGATCATCGTACAATGTATTACATTGATACTCCAACATTGGAAGTCGTCTCCTTCGATTACGATGTGGCACAAGGCACTATTAGGAATAAGCAACTGGTGGCTAGATTGGATGAAAGTGAAGGGTATCCAGATGGCATGACAATCGATGCAGAGGGCATGTTGTGGGTCGCGCGATGGGGCGGTAAACGTGTCTCCCGTATCCATCCTGCTCATGGAGAAGTGATTGCTGAGGTGTCGCTCCCCGTCAATTGTGTGACTTCGTGTGCTTTTGGCGGTGAACATCTGGATGAGTTATATATTACGACTGCTCAAGATGATGATAGTGCCGATCAACCCTTAGCAGGCGGTCTATTCATGGTCAAAACAGGGGTGAAAGGAACGCCAACCTCGTATTTTAATCAAGGACAACCTGCAAATTGGCTTGAACGATTAGTAAAATGAATCTAGTAAAGCCATACTGAAGAGAGAAGAGCCTACTATATTAGTGGGCTCTCCTGCATTGATTCAGTTAAGAGCATGCCTCAGACAGGCCCCTTTGTTTCAGCTTTCCTTCTTAAACCCTTCACCCAATACCTCACGAGTATTACTAATAATCACAAAAGCCTCCGGGTCTACCAAACGGACGAGCGTTTTAAGGCGAGTTACCTCGTTTTGTCCGACTACAACCATAAGCACAGGACGTTCTTCGTTCGTGTAACCGCCCCGTCCCGCCAGTTCTGTCAATCCCCGGTCCAAATCCTGCAAAATAGCCTGCGTGATCGTTTCTTTCTGATTCGATATGATGTAAGCCACTTTGGAGTAGCTCAGTCCCATTTCCACGGCATCAATGACCTTGCCCGTTACAAACAAGCCGATCAACGCATACAGCGCCCGTTCCGGCGAGAGGGCGAAACCAGCCAGTGTAATCACTGTGCCATCCATCAACATGACACAGAGAGAAAGACTAAACCCCGTATACTTTTGAATAATCTGCGCCAAAATAGCCAGTCCACCCGTCGAGCCCCTGCCCCGAAACACGGTACCCAAACCCAACCCTACTCCGATTCCACCATATAGCGAAGCCAGCAACGGATTTGTTGTCGGAACTGCCCAGTCCTTCGTCACATAAACGAATAGTGGCAGCATAATACTTCCCAGCAGAGAACGCAAACCGTATTTTTTCCCTAACAGCAGGACCCCTGCTATAAATAACGGAATATTCATTCCCCACTGCGTATAGGCGGGTTCCAGGCCAAACAGCTCCTCGCCCAAGATAGACAAGCCCGATACCCCCCCGGATGCAATCCGGTTCGGGAGCAAGAACATGTTAAAGGTCAGCGCTGTAATGAAAGATCCGAGTATAATCAGTAAAATATCGGTCACGTTGCGTGCGGGTCCGCTGGCGGCAATCAGAGGCTTGCGTCGTCTTCGGCGAGCAGCGGGAGGATTTAATTGAGACATCATTCGTGTTCTCCTTTAGTTAAAAAATACCGTTACACAAAAATTCCTACAGTCTGCAGGCACATGGTCTGCGGACTGTAGGAAAACGTACAGGCTATTATTCTGCGTCCAGCTTAATTTGGCTGCGCAGGTAACCATCGATGAACGGATCGAGATCGCCATCCATGACAGCTCCTACGTTACCAGTCTCCACGCTAGTACGGTGATCCTTAACCATGCTGTATGGATGGAACACGTAGGAGCGAATTTGGCTGCCCCATGCAATATCGGACTGTTCTCCGCGGATTTCGTCCAAATGCTGACGCTGCTCTTCGATCTTACGCTCGTAGAGCTTGGAACGGAGCATCGTCATGGCACGCTCTCGGTTCTTGATCTGGGAACGTTCATTCTGACAGGTCACGACAATACCGGAAGGTAAATGCGTAATCCGAACGGCTGAATCAGTCGTATTAATATGCTGACCGCCCGCACCACTGGCCCGGTACGTATCAATTTTAAGATCTTCCGTGCGGATTTCAACGTCCACATCATCCGCAATTTCAGGCACCACATCACAGGATACGAACGATGTATGTCGACGGCCGGAGGAATCAAATGGAGAGATACGAACAAGCCGATGCACGCCTTTCTCTGCTTTCAAATAGCCGTAGGCATTGTAACCTTTGATCAAAAGGGTTACGCTCTTAATCCCTGCTTCATCACCCGCTAGATAATCCAGGGTTTCTACCTTAAAGCCCCGTTTTTCTGCCCAGCGTGTATACATCCGTAGCAACATTTGTCCCCAGTCTTGGGACTCAGTTCCACCTGCTCCCGGATGCAACTCCAGAATGGCATTAAGTTTGTCATACGGCTGATTCAAAAGCAATTGCAATTCAAACTCCTGAAGCTTACTCAGCAGAGAAGTGACACTGTTCTCGATCTCTCCAGCCAGTGTTTCATCGCCCTCCTCATCAGCCAGCTCAGCCATCATACCAGCGTCTTCATATTCCTGACGAAGCTGTTCATAGCTGTCTACTGATGACTTAACAGCGTTCATTTCTGCAATTACACCTTGAGCCTTATCATTATCATCCCAAAAGTCAGGTGCAGCCATCTTTACTTCAAAGTTTGCGATCATTTCCTGTTTGAGATCTAAGTCAAAGAGACCCCCTAAGGTTTGTTAGTTTCTTGCCTATTTCTCGCAAATCATGCTTTACACTTGGATCAATCATGATGTCATTCTCCTTTTAATATATGGTTAGGGGGAGTGGAGCGTTGTGAGTTACGGCTGGGTGAGGAGACGCTGCGCGAATGATTTGATCTTACGATCGCTGTTGCAGCGAGATGCCCTTGATTGGATTAACACATTCAAAGGTGGGCATCTCACTGCAAAGGCGAACGCTGACGCTTCTCCAGATTCAAACCCTCCGCTTCGCTACCGACCGCCGTAAACGCCGTAAAGTCAAACTGCTTTTTAAATAACTGGCTCTGGTTATGTGAGCCAGATTAACTGCTGAGTTAACTGACAAACAAGCAGATACCTGCTTGCTTGTCATAATTGTTTTAAAAGAATTGAGAGCAATCTAGCCATTCATCAATATTCAAACTGACCCTCAAACAGAAGAACTATAAATTGAACACATCAGTCTCACCCCTGTATGGCACAAAATGGCCGACGGTCAGTGGTTGAACTGCCGCCTGCCATTATATGCACTGCAGGGAATAGTGTATCTCAAGATTTCTCCCTTAATTTCAATCCGTTATTTTCTACGCGGACGCGAAGGAGCGGATTTCTTTTTAGGAGCCGCGGGTTCACCACTTGTCGAGATTTTGTCTTCGTCGATGACAGCTTGACGCTCTTGATTGGATTCAATTTGTGCTTTCATGATGTATGTCGCTACTTCCTCTTGGATGCTAGCAATCATAGCATGGAACATTTCGAAGCCTTCAAATTGATATTCGCGCAGCGGATCAGTACCGCCGTAAGCACGCAAGTGAATACCTTGACGCAATTGATCCATAGCATCAATATGGTCCATCCATTTGCTATCGACTGCACGCAGTACGATAACTTTCTCGAACTCGCGTACCATATCTTCGCCAATCATTTCTTCACGGCTGTGGTATCTGTTGGTAACTTTTTCGAAGATCATATCCACGATCTCCTCTTTTTCCTTGCCCCACAGGTCGTCACGCGTAAGTGTATTTTCCTCAAGCAGGTTGTTATTCACATACTCTGCTACTTCTTCAAGCTCCCAGTTTTCAGGAATGTCATCACCGCAATGAGCTTCCACCACACGCTCAATGACAGGCTTGATCATGTCAAACACAATTTCCTTGATGTTCTCTGATTCCAGCACCTCACGGCGTTGCTTGTAAATAATAGCACGCTGCTGGTTCATTACATCATCATACTGGAGAACAACTTTACGCTGATCAAAGTTGTTGCCTTCGACGCGTTTTTGAGCTGATTCGATAGCACGTGTAATCATGCGACTTTCGATGGGTTGGTCTTCCTCGAAGCCCAAGCGCTCCATCATATTCAGTACGTTGTCCGCACCAAAACGCTTCATTAACTCATCGCCCAGCGATAAGTAAAACTGCGTGGAGCCTGGATCACCCTGACGTCCTGCACGTCCGCGAAGCTGATTATCAATACGACGGGATTCATGACGTTCTGTACCGATAATGTGCAAACCACCAAGTTCTGATACGCCTTCGCCCAATACGATGTCAGTACCGCGTCCAGCCATGTTGGTAGCGATGGTTACTGCGCCAGCTTCACCTGCACGGGAAATAATCTCAGCTTCCTCAGCATGATACTTAGCGTTAAGCACTTTATGACGAACGCCTTTGCGTTTCAGCATTTCAGAAAGAAGCTCCGAGTTTTCAATAGAAACCGTACCTACTAATATCGGCTGGTTCTTTTTGTTACGCTCCAGGATTTCATCTACCACTGCATGGAATTTACCTTTCACGCTCTTGTACACTACGTCAGGCATATCCACACGCTGGTTGGGGCGATTCGTCGGAATTTGGAGCACTTCCAGACCATATATTTTTTTGAATTCTTCTTCTTCTGTTTTAGCTGTACCCGTCATACCCGCCAATTTGCGGTACATACGGAAATAGTTTTGGAATGTAATTGTCGCCAGTGTCATGCTTTCATTTTGTACAATGATGTTTTCCTTCGCTTCAATAGCTTGGTGCAAACCATCACTGTAACGACGTCCAGCCATCAAACGGCCTGTAAACTCATCGACAATCAGGACTTCACCATCAGCTACGACATAGTCCACATCCAAACGCATAATAGCGTTAGCTTTCAAGGCTTGTACGATGTGGTGATTGATTGTAACACTTTCCTGATCGTACAAGTTTTCAAGACCAAAGAAATTCTCAGCCTTAGATACGCCATTTTCAGTCAATGCAACTGACTTCACCTTAATATCCAGCGTGTAATCTTCTTCAACATTCAGGCTCTTCACAAAACGGTCAGCCGCAAAATACAGCTCGGTCGATTTCTGAGCTTGTCCTGAAATGATCAATGGTGTACGAGCTTCATCTACGAGAATGGAATCCACTTCATCAATGATACAGAAGTACAACGGACGTTGTACCATCTGCTCTTTATAAAGCACCATATTATCGCGCAGATAATCGAACCCAAACTCATTGTTTGTACCGTACGTGATGTCACAAGCATACGCTTCCTGCTTGGCGGCATGATCCATGTTGGCCAAATTCAGCCCTACGGACATTCCCAGGAAGTTATAAATCTGTCCCATTTCTCCGCTGTCACGTTGCGCCAAATAGTCATTGACCGTAACCACGTGCACGCCTTTACCCAACAGAGCATTCAAATAAACCGGCAGTGTTCCTACCAGTGTTTTACCTTCACCGGTTTTCATCTCGGCAATTTTACCTTCATGCAGCGCAATACCGCCGAGCATCTGTACGTCATAATGACGTTTGCCCAGCACCCGCTTGGACGCTTCACGAACAGTTGCAAAAGCTTCCGGCAAGATTTCTTCAGCCGTAGTCCCTTGTTCGACCCGAGCTTTAAATTCCGCCGTCTTCGCTTGCAACTCCTCATCCGAGAGCTTTTCAAAATCCGGCTCTATCTTATTGATCAGTTCAACCGTCTTCATTAAACGCTTGACGTCACGTTCATTGGTATCTCCGAAGATTTTCTTAACAATTCCTAGCATGGTTTACCCCTTTCGCGCAAAACAATTAATAGAATCAATTTCACAATTAGAAAGGGTCCATGATGAAATTGATTCCCGATATGTTTGACAGGCCCGGCTGTACCAGCCCATCGTGCGATGTTCTTTGCATAAATTGTAACAGTTTGTAGGACATGCCGCAACACAAGCAGCCTCCAGATTTGCATCCGGTTAAAGATACCAAAACAATTGACGCACGAAATACACAACTTGGTTACACTTATCCAAGTTTAAATTTCCTTACATTTACAAAAAAACATATAAAAGAGCCCTATCCCGCCAGGTTCGCAAGGATAAGGCTCGTGTTGTTTTCATTTTCCTAATATCCATGAAGCATGCTTCAATCGAAATCGTTCTATTCATTTTAAAATGTAAAAAGTTCCTACTTACAGGCTATTCCCGTTCGATCAGACCGTATTTACCATCATTGCGCTTGTAAACTACGTTAACTTCTTCGTTGTCTATATTGGAAAACACAAAGAAATTATGTCCAACCATGTTCATTTGAAGAATAGCTTCTTCCACATCCATAGGTTTCAATAAGAAACGCTTGGTGCGGACAACTTCCAGCTCATCCAGTTCTACATCCTCATCTTCAGCAACAGCCACGCCACCTGCCGGATCTTCCACAAAAAGGGTTTTTAAACTGCCTTCCTGACGGAATTTTCGGTTTAGCTTGGTTTTGTGCTTGCGAATTTGCCGTTCAAGCTTGTCTACCACGGCATCAATGGATGAATACATGTCATCGCTCTCGTCTTCGGCACGGAGTACAAGCCCCGGCAAAGGAATGGTTACTTCTACAGTGTGCAAATCTCTGGTTGTGCTTAACGTTACACTTCCATCAGACGTCGGGGGTGCATCGAAATACTTTTCAAGTCTGCTGAATTTCTTATCAACGTAGTCCTTCAAAGCGTCGGTAACCTCGATCTGTTGACCTCGTACTGTTAAGTTCATAGGGCACGCCTCCTTTGCTCCTTCAGTATAGCACATATGTTAACGCCAAGTAAAAAAAGAGACCAACATTTCGAAGCTATTTTACAAAATTCTTCTTTTTTCGCTAAAACGCTTCCGATAACGTCATTCTTTGAAAACAGGTATGTTTAAAATTGATTTGCATACATATGTGAATAATGAGTGCATATATAAATATTCCCCGCTGACGTCATGACAAACAACTATTTTTGGCTTCATGCTAAGCGATTTTTATCGAAAAAGGGGGTGTCCCTTTCCCGCTGGACAGGTACATGGACTTGTGCGGTATGCAAGGCCTGGTTACAACCCAGACAATTTATACGAAAGGATTATTACACCCAGCCTAGCTGGCTCTTCCCTATACGGAGATCCCAAGATAACGGATTTGGAAGAGATGGAAAGTAGGAAGCTAATCCATGGCTTTTATTCAGCGTTACGTAACGAACCAGACGGGGGCTGTCACCTTTATAGGGAATACACTTGGGCTGGCACGCTCTAATTCGGTAGGAGTGCCGGGAACAACGACCAGCATTGGCGCGTTCATCACAACCAATACAGCCTCTCGCTTCGGCACGTATCCATTTGGCACGACTTCTGCCTTTACCAGTAACTCATCGACAGCATTCCTTGTGCTCCCTACGGGCAGTACGGTGCTGTATGCTGAGCTTATTTGGGGAGGAAGTTATGCCAACGGCAGTACTAATGTATTGTCTAGCGCCAGCAACCCGGTCACATTTCAGACACCTGCTTTATCTACTACGGTCAGCCCTGAATCTGCAACATCAGTCAACGTCACTAGTCTCAGTACCTATGTGAGAACAGCGAATGTCACAAATCTGGTCAGTCAAGGCGGTGCAGGGGCATACACAGTCGGAAATGTGACGGGCACCATCACGGTTCCCGATTCCACCAACACCAACCATGCCGGCTGGACGCTGGCTGTGGTGTACAATAACCCATCTCTGCCCTTCCGTAACCTGTCGCTACGTGTTGGTGGTGAAGGGGTCAGTACTGCTACAGGCTCGGTCAATGTGGTGGTGAGTGGCTTTGCCACGCCCGTACAGGGGACTTTGCGTGGTAGGGCGCTGATTAGCGCCCAAGAGGGTGACGTGGACATCACTGGTGACCGTGCGTTGTTTGGACCTACCACATCCAGTTTGACTGCGCTGTCTGGGCCTAATAATTTTTCAACTAATTTTTTTGCTTCCCAAATTAACGGAGACGACGGTACATTGGTCACGACCGGGACCTTCGGTACAACTAATGCCGTAAATGGGGCACCTGGAACGCAGGTGACGGGCGGAAGGCAAGGTTGGGACATTACCAATGTCGATATATCCTCCACGCTGCTCAACAGCCAAACCACAGGTGTCCTCCAGCTGACAACAAATGGCGACATTTACACTGTAAATGCCAATGCCATTCAAATTGATATCAATGCTCCGCTGGTGACCCTGACCAAAACAGCCAGCTCTACAGGCTTGGTTATCGGCGATACAGTGACCTATACGATTAACATTTCGAATACGGGGCTCGTCAGTGCTTCCAACACAGTGCTTACCGATACCATACCAGCCGGGGCTACCTTCGTACCCGGCAGTGTTGTTGTCGCGGGCACAGCCCAGCCAACGGCCAATCCCGCTACAGGTATCACAGTGGGCAGTGTAGCTCCTGCTTCCACGGCGACCATTACATTCCGTGCAACCGTCACTTCATTGCCAGCAAACACCCAGCTGGGCAATCAAGCATCGGCATCCTTTTCCTTCCAAACCGTGCCGGGAGGGCCTGTCATTTCTGGCAACGTTCCGTCCAACACTGCCAGTACACCAATCTACCAACCTGTTATTGGGATTGTTAAAAGTGCCAATACAACGGCTGCTACAGTTGGAGATACGATTACGTACACATTCCAGATATCCAACACGGGCAGCATTGCTGCAAATCTCAGCTTTTCGGAGAGCATTCCCACCGGATCATCCTTCATACCGGGCAGTGTGACCATTGGTGGTTCTTCCGTGCCTGCTGCCAATCCCGCTACTGGTTTTTCAGTAGGAACGATTAATACAGGTGCTACTATACCCGTGACCTTCCAAACCCTCGTCAACGCGGTTCCCGCCTCTGGGTTTTTGACCGATCAGGCAGCTTACACGTATACCTTTACACCGCCTGACGGACGTGTATTGAACGGAAGCGGGACGTCCAATACGCTCACCATTCCCATATCCTCACCAAATGTGACCGTGACAAAAGCCTCTTCCCTGGCGGCAGCCGCAGTCGGAGAGACTGTTCAATTTACTATAACCGCCACAAACAACGGAATCGCCAATGTGACCAATGTAGTCGTTACCGATCCGCTGCCAAGCGGAGTTGCCTTTGTACCTGGCAGCGTCACCGTGAACGGAACTGCTTCTGCGACTGCTACACCTGGGAACGGTATTCCGATCGGCACTTTAGCTCCAGGCGCATCGGTTACGGTTGTATTTCGGGCAGCCATTAATTCTCTGCCTTCTCCTGCACAGATCAACAATCGTGCAACTGTCAGCTTCACTTCCGGGGCCTTTACCGGATCATCTTTGTCCAATCTTGTAACCATACCTGTCGTTATTGCAGCGCCGACGATTACCAAAAGCGCCAGCTCCAACCGTGCCAGCGTTGGCGGGACGATTACTTATTCATTTCTCATCGCTAATACCGGAACTGTCGTATTAAACACGACCTTGACGGAAACTGTACCGACAGGCTCCACCTTTATTCCCGGAAGCGTCATTGTCGGCGGGTCCTCAGTGCCAGGTGCCAATCCTAATACGGGAATTTCAGTGGGCACCGTAAGCCCTGGTGCACAAATTACAGTCTCATTCCGGACGACAGTGGATTCGCTACCACCTGGGGGTGGATTAAACGATCAGGGCCTGCTCCAATATTCATATCAGTTGCAAGACGGAAGAACCCTGTCGGGCTCGCTTCTCTCCAATATTGTTTCCGTATCGATTTCGCTTCCCAACGTAGCAGTAACCAAGTCTGCGGGGTTCACATCCGTTAGTGTTGGCGAAACGCTAACCTACAGCGTGAACGCCGTAAATAACGGAATTGACCCCATCACAAACACCGTGATTACCGATCCACTCCCCGGCAGCGTGTCATTTGTGCCCGGAAGCGTAACCGTCGGTGGTTCACCTGTGAGCACAGCCGACCCAAGAAGTGGCATTCCAGTCGGCACCATTGGCGCAGGCGCATCCGTACAGGTGTCCTATGCTGTGCTGGTCAATGCCGTTCCGTCCGTACAGCCGCTGCAAAACACAGCCAGTGTCAGCTTCACCAGCGGTGCTTTTACCGGAACATCCCAGACAAATACCGTCTCTGTGCCGGTTTATCAGCCTCGCATCAGTGTGGCCAAATCTGCAAATACAACAGCAGCTACGATAGGCGACACGATTCTGTACACATTGTTGGTCACGAACAGCGGCAACTATAACGCTTCTGTAACGCTGACAGATGCTATTCCTGCCGGGTCCACATTTATGGAGAACAGCGTGGTAATCAATGGTGTTAGTCAGCCCGGAGCCAGTCCAGCAGCAGGTATTTTCATCGGAACCGTGTCGCCGCAAAGCCCTATCACATTGACATTCCAAACTGTAGTGGCTTCTCTTCCAACACCATCCCAACTGACAGACCAGGCCACCGCCGCCATTTCCTTTACCTTGCCCGATGGGCGAGTGCGAACAGATAGCACATCGTCCAACGTGTTATCCATTCCTGTGTCAGCGCCGAATGTGTCCATTTCGAAGACTGCAGACCGTTCCACCGCCATTCCGGGTGATTCGGTGTTATACACCCTGACCGTACTCAACAACGGAATCCAGACCGTGAGCAATGTGGTCGTTTCCGATCCTATCCCGGCCGGCTCTCAATTCACTGCGGGTAGCGTAACGCTGAATGTCTCCACAATAACCAGTGGAGATCCGTCTTTAGGTATCGTAATTGGGAGCATTGCCGCTGGAGGGGGAGCTACGATCACTTTCAGGGCAACGGTATCCTCTCCATTGCCAAGTCCGCCGCAGCTCACCAATCAATCGCGTGTCAGCTACACCAGCGGTGTTTTTTCAGGCGTATCCGTATCTAACCCGGTGACAGTGGCTTTGAACGCTCCGGTGTTAAGCGTAAGCAAAACCGCTGAGCCTATATCAGCCACAGTCGGAAACATCGTAACGTACTCTGTGGCAGTAACCAACAGCGGTAATATTGCAGCTGCTGCCACATTGATAGACAATATCCCCGCAGGCTCAGCACTGGTACCGAACAGTGTGGTTGTCAACGGTGTTCCTATTCCCGGTGCCAGTCCCGAAACAGGTCTGTCTATTGGCTCCATTGCACCTGGAGCCGTGACTCAAACAACTTTTCAGGTGGTGATTACTTCCGTGCCTTTACCTCCCCAACTCACCGACCAGGCGAATATCAGCTTTTCCTTTCAACCGCCGGATGGCCGGATTGTTAACGGCAATGTTTCGTCCAATATTGTCACAATTCCTGTATCATCACCCAATGTGCAGGTAAGCAAAAGTGCTTCGGTAGCTGACGCAGTTCCCGGTGATACAATAACTTATACCATTACAGCTACCAATAGCGGAGTCCAAACCGTGACGGATGTTCGGGTAAACGATACGATCTCGTCGGGCTCCACTTTTGTTCCTGGCTCGGTTATTGTAAATGGAACGACATTGCCGTCAGCCAGCCCCTTAACGGGGATACCAATCGGTTCCATCGCTGCTGGAGCGTCAACAACCGTCACCTTTTCCGTGTCTGTCAACAGCCTGCCTGACCCACCTCAGCTGAGTGATCAGGCTACAGTTTCTTTTACCAGCGGTACACTGAACTTTACATCACTCTCCAACACAGTGGTCGTCCCTGTTTACCAGCCTATTATCAGTCTTGTTAAAACCGCAAATACGAGTCAAGCAACGGTAGGCGACACCGTAGTCTATACACTCACCGCCCAAAATACAGGTAATCTAGCAGCGACTGCCACCTTCACCGATGCCATTCCATCAGGCTCCTCCTTTATACCGAATAGCGTCACCGTGAACGGTCTGCCTGTTGCTGGAGCCAATCCTCAATCAGGGATAGTGGTCGGAAACATTGCAGCAGGGGCTTCTGTCGCCCTTACCTTTCAAGTGGTCATTAACGCTGTCCCTGCTGGTCTGGGTCTATTAAATCAAGGTTCGGCCACATTCACCTTCCAGCCACCTGACGGCCGCACATTAAATGGAAGCGCACAATCGAATCCGGTGTTCATTCCCGTATCCAATCCGAATGTCACCGTGACCAAAACGGTCAATCAGACCTCTGTAGCCTTCGGCGATACCATTACGTATACCATTAACGCAGTAAATAGCGGCATTACACCCGTAACGGGAACTGTCTTTATCGACCCGATTGCTGATGGCACTACTTTTATACCTAACTCCGTACAAGTCAATGGTGTCACTATACCGGGAGCCAACATCGCCACAGGCGTATCCGTAGGCACTATCCCTGCTGCCAGCTCAGTAACGGTCACCTTCCAGGCAACGGTAACATCCTTGCCAGCGTCAGGTTTGTCAACGGATCAGGCAACGGTCTCCTTTAATTCCGGGGCTTTCGCAGGTCAATCCTCCTCGAATCAGGTCAGCCTGCCTGTATTTCAGCCAATTTTGAATGTGACCAATACCCTCAGTGCAGATCGTGCAACCGTAGGGAATACACTTGGCTTTTTCATCACTGTAACCAATACCGGCAACGCGCCCGCAGAAACGGTCGTGCTTGATCTGTTGTCCAGCTCGCTTAGTCTGAATCAAAATAGCGTACTGGTCAACGGTTCGCCCATTCCCGGAGCAGACCCGATTACAGGCATTAATATCGGTTCAGTTGCCCCAGGCGCGACGGTAACCGTCTCGTTCAGCGCCGTGGTCATATCGGTACCACCTGGGTCCATACTGACCAACCAGGCAACTGTGAGCTACACGTTCCAATTGCCCGATGGACGAACGCTGAGCGGAAGCGGAGCGGCCCTGCCTGTATCCATTCCAATCTCGTCACCGAATGTAACAGTCACGAAGGCAGCTGATGTGGCTGTCGCTGTCGTGGGTGATTCTGTCCCCTATGTCATAACTGCGTTTAATAACGGACTCGATCCGGT
Source organism: Paenibacillus sp. FSL H8-0168 (assembly GCF_038592955.1). NCBI lineage: Bacteria > Bacillati > Bacillota > Bacilli > Caryophanales > Paenibacillaceae > Paenibacillus > Paenibacillus sp. FSL H8-0168. The sequence goes on from NZ_CP151948.1 coordinate 5,204,788, forward strand.
TACTAACGTAATCGTCACGGATACTATTCCTTTTGGAACTGCCTTTGTCCCGGGCAGCGTTACAATCAATGGTACTCCTGTTGTTACAGCCAACCCGCAAAACGGCATTCCTGTCGGAACGCTTGGAACTGGGGGCGGAGCCACCATTCGCTTTTTGCTTAACGTACAATCACTGCCTTCGCCAGCGTCCATTACCAATGAAGCGACCGTCAGCTTTACTTCAGGTGCATTTAACGGATTTTCGGTATCCAATCCCGTTACCATCCCTGTGTATCAACCGATCGTCACTGTAACTAAAAGCGCGGGAACGGGAAGAGCTACGGTTGGAGATACGGTAACCTATACATTCTCCGTTACGAACTCTGGAAACATCGGCGCAGATACCGTCCTTAGTGATCCCATCCCGGCAGGGGCTGCCTTTATCCCTAATAGTGTAGTGATCAATGGCACCGCCGCACCTGGCTCAGATCCAAGTGTTGGGATTCCATTAGGTATCATAGGTGCAGCTACGACCATCACTCTGACCTTTCAGGCAGTCATTACCTCACTGCCCGCATCAGGTACATTGGTCAATCAGGCGACTGCAGCTTACAGCTATCAACCTCCAGATGGTCGTGTCCTGACTGGAAGTGCAGTATCTCCGTCCGTGACCGTCTCGGTCTCTTCACCAGATGTGGACGTTATCAAAACAGCCTCCGCTACAGATGCCGTAGTCGGAGATACCATTACGTATACTGTGATTGCTACGAATAACGGAATCAGTCAAGTCGTTAATGCCGTTGTATCTGATCAACTGCCACCCGGTACCAGCTTTGTTCCGGGTAGCGTAACCGTGAATGGAACTTCGGTGCCTGCTGCGTCGCCAAGCTCCGGTATCCCTGTAGGCACCATTGCTGTAGGTGGTTCGGCAGCAGTTACATTCCAGGTCTCCGTCGTTAGTCTGCCGCAACCGCCGCAAATAACCAATCAAGCGACCGTCAGCTTTACTTCAGGCGTGTTGACTTCGTCTTCGCAATCCGATCCGGTTACCTTACCCGTTTATCAGCCGATCATCGGCCTGACCAAAACCGTCAATACCGTCAACACACAGATCGGATCAACATTGGTCTATACCCTGACGCTAACTAATACCGGAAATATTGCCGTTATACCTGTGCTGTCAGATAACATCCCCGCAGGTTCTGAACTACTGCCTAACAGCGTAGTCGTTAACGGCATCCTTGTCCCGGGAGCTTCACCAGTTACAGGCATAACGCTCGGATCACTGGCCCCTTCAGGCAGTATTACAGTGAGTTTCCAAACCATCGTCTCGTCTCTGCCAACTCCGCCTATATTGACCGACCAAGGGCAAGCGGACTTTACCTACTCACCACCTGACGGTAGAGTACTGAGCGGTTCTGTCACATCGAATACAGTCAATGTTGCTGTGTCTGCACCTAATATTCAGGTGATTAAAACATCCAGCCTGGCAGCCGCTGTAGTCGGAGATACGATCAGATATACACTGAGCATCACGAATAGTGGCGTGGATTCAGTCACAGATACTGTTGTAACCGATACAATTCCTGCAGGTACCTCCTTCGTTCCGGGCAGTGTCCTAATCGACGGAGTAGCCTTCCCTAATGCCTCTCCGGTTGCTGGAATTGCCATCGGAAACGTCGCACCTGGAAATACATTCGTCGTCAGTTTCCAGACAACTGTCCAGTCTTTGCCGCAGCCACCACTGCTCACAGATATTGCAGCCGTCACGTTTACTAGCGGAACGTTCACTGGCACTGCCTTTTCCGATCCACTCATCGTACCTGTGTTCCAACCGTTAATTGCAATTACTAAAGCATCCAGCACTCTTAACGCCTCCGTCGGCGATACACTGACCTACACGATTACAGCCATGAATAGCGGCAATATTGCAGCAGCGCTTACCATCAGCGATAACATCCCGGCCGGATCGACTTTCCTTGCCAACAGTGTCAGCATTGCTGGCAGTCCGCAACCTGGGTTGTCCATCGAAACTGGCGTTCCAGTTGGATCCGTGCTGCCAGGCGGAACGGTATCCGTAACGTTCCAAACCGTTATCAATACTCTGCCTAATCCACAGGTACTGGTCGATCAGGCATCAGGCTCATTCACTTTCCAACCACCAGATGGCAGAACTGTATCCGGATCAGCTGTATCCAATTCAGTTAGTATCTCTGTATCCTCACCAGACGTTAGCATTGTCAAAGGAACGGCGGCTACCGACGCCATTATTGGCGATATCATCACCTACACACTGGCTGTCTCCAACAATGGGATCAGTACAGCCAATAATATAGTGGTTTCAGATATAATTGCGGCGGGAAGCTCCTTTGTAAATGGCAGTGTTACCATAAACGGCACTTCCTTCCCTGATGGAAACCCTGGATTTGGTATTGCCATCGGTACGCTCGCTCCAGGAGCTGTTACTACCGTTACGTTCCAGGTTCGAGTCGACTTCTTGCCAACACCGGCACAATTAACTAATCAGGCATCCGTTAGCTTTACCAGCGGAGTATTTACAGGTAGCTCAACATCTAATGTAATAACCATTCCGGTCTTCCAGCCGATCCTGACAGCAGTCAAAACAAGCAATACCAATAATGCCACCGTCGGAGACATCATCACTTACACGATTGTCGTATCCAACACGGGTAACATTGCAGCCTCAACTACTGTAAGTGACAATATTCCGGACGGCTCTGTATTCCTTCCGAACACAGTCTCGATTAACGGCATTGCAGCTCCCGGTGCAAGCCCGGTTTCCGGCATCCCGACTCCAGTCATACCACCAGGACAATCGGCAACCGTCACTTTCCAAGTGCTGGTATCTTCCATCCCTGCAACCGTACTGCTGGTAGATCAGGCTGAGGTAGACTATCGCTTTAATGCACCAGATGGACGAGAGGCAGGCGGTTTCCATTTATCCAACATCGTTGAGGTTGCCGTTTCATCCCTAGACATCACATTAAGCAAAAGCGTAAGCTCACCTTTCGCCACTACTGGCGATACCTTGACGTATGAACTCGTGATCCTCAACGAGGATACGAATACCGTGCAAGATGCCCGTTTGCTGGATACTTTGCCAGAGGACATCGAGTTTATTACAGGTTCAGTTCAGATTAATGGATCTACGGTGGCAGAAAGCGATCCCGGAACCGGCATACCTTTGCCACCGTTAGAAGCGAATACCAAGACTGTCATATCCTTTGATGTCCGTATCACAGCGACAGAACAGCCAGGGCCACGTACGAATCAGGCGCGCTTGTTACTCTCAAATGGTGAAGAAGCGAGTGCTGTTTTGTCCAATGCTGTCACCATTGCCTTACTTCAGCCTGTGGTGAAACTGATGAAAATAGCCAGCACGGAGAGCGTACAGCCAGGTCAAAGCATCACCTATTCCATCGTCGCAGAAAATACGGGAAATATCGGTGCGTTTGGCTTGTTAACGGACTCATTGCCATCGGAGCTTTCTTTTGTTGCTGGCTCTGTTTCGGTTAATGGAACCCCTCAATATGGAGTCAGTCCAGGGCAAGGCATTGCCCTAGGCACCATCGCACCAGGAGAAAAAACGACTACCGTCTTCTCCGCGCTTGTCGTTCGTGCCTCCGAGTCTGGCACACTGGTGAATCAAGCTTCGCTGGCTTACTCCTACCAGCTGCCGGACGGACGAAGCACGAATCTGGTAACTGCTTCACCTTCTGTCTCGGTTAAAGTAGCCCCTACTGCTAGAGGAGCCTTGTCAGCCGTGCTACGCACAACAGTGTCTACTGTCGCATTAGGGGATGCTGTACCTTATCAGCTGACTCTTGTTAACGATGGAGGCTCGGTCATTACCCATGTAGTATTAGCCGATTACGTACCGAATGGAACCATCATAAACCCGGATAGCTTGAGAATTAACGGTTCTCCACCTGCTTCAAGCAAGCCGGGTGAACCATTATTTATCGGCAGCTTACAGGCGGGACAGACAATGGATATATCCTACAGCGTGAACGTTCAGTCTCTGCCTCTCGGAGGACGTCTAAACAATAGCGTACGGCTTCAATATGCTGGCAGTGACGGTGCGAGCGAGGTTACCAGCAACACCGTGACTATAACTGTTTTTGATCCACAGCTTGCCGCAAGTATCTCTACGGAAAATACGGAGGCCATCGCAGGAGAAAGCCTTACTTATACGGTACTGCTCAACAACTTTGGCAACGTAACATCCGAAGTTACACTGCAAAATTTCATTCCTGCCGGGACTCTATTGATTCCTGACAGCATACAGTTGAACGGTCAATCACTGTCAGGAACCGATCCTACTGTCGGTGTTAGCCTTGGGTCTGTGGAACCTGGGCAGTCATTGACACTGACTTATCAAGTGACCGTATCGGAGACGCCTCCATCCGGTTACATCGTAAATCAAGCTGCCCTTGCCTACTCGTTTACGTTACCTGGAGGAAGAACCGTGTTGGGAACATTGACTACGAATACCGTTACCATCCCAGTGGTATTCCCGCTGCTCGAATTAGTTAAAAAGGTGAGTACCACGGATGCCTCTGTAGGCGACACACTCACCTTCACCATACAGATTACAAACAAAGGAGGAATCCCAGCGCAGTATCCGCTGTTCACAGACCCGTTGCCGCATGGACTCATTTATGTACCCAACAGCCTTACTATCCAAGAAGAAGCACAGCCAGGCGCTAATCCCGCTGTAGGTATCACGCTCCCGGATATTGCACCAGGGGAGACGCTCACCCTTACGCTCCAGGCGCAAATTCGTGAAGCACCAGCAGATGGAACATTCAGCAACCAAGCCACCATCGAATATACCTCACGTCGTAGTGGAGGAGAGACCATCCAGGAAACAACCCAAACCAACACCGTCGGCGTGACCGTTATTGCAGCCATCCCTAAACTTACGCTTAGCTCCAGCGCTTTGCGTGTCGGCCAAGAAGATACCCTGTCCTTTACCGTCCATGTGGAAAACATCGGAAATACCCCACTGGAAGAGCTCTTGCTCACTGCACCATTTGCAGCCGAAGATTTCATTTTGCTACGAACGGTCACCGTGAATTCTGTGCCGCTTCCGCATCCTAACCTGCTCCAAGGTATTCCGTTAGGTCGGCTTGACCCAGACCACAAAGCCGTCATCGTCTTTTCTTTCGACATCGAATCTGCGCTCCGCGCGTATCTGATCGCCCAGGTCATCCTGCGCTATCAATTCCGCTATCCAGACGGAAGCGTAGAGAAACAATCTGCCTCCTCCAATACCATTTTTGTGGAGATGGCTGACTTTGATGGTTCTCTAGAGTAAACCTTCTATTGTGTTGAGCTCCTTACCACCGGGTAAGGGGCTTTTTTATGTAATTAGAAAACATAAAAAAGCCCTGGAATATATTCCAGGGCAGTTGCTAGCGCGTTATCCATTGCTAACCATCTTACCAATTATGTAGGTCGGCTATGCCGGGGATGATTATAATTTGGTTACGTTAGCGGCTTGTGGTCCACGTGCGCCTTCGACAATGTCGAACTCCACGTCTTGTCCTTCTTCAAGTGTTTTGAAGCCTTCTGTTTGAATTGCGGAAAAATGTACAAATACGTCGCCGCCGTCAGACGTTTCAATGAAACCATAACCTTTTTCTGCGTTAAACCATTTTACTTTACCTTGCATGCACTAACATTCCCTTCGTCATCAAATGAAGTGAAGCTCTCGCCCACATTTCCGACTATACCACCCAAAGTTATCCATTGTCAATTGGAATTGATAATGTTTTCATTCATAGTTATTCCAATTTTACAAAGCAATCTATTTCTATAGATTGAAATGGTATATTAAGCAAAGAGTTTACTATACAAGTATAGTAAACTCTTTGTGAATGTTTGAAACTCATAAAATAAAATTAATTAGAATTTTTCTTGTTTCTTATTTACTCTCTTTTCATCTAGATCATATAAAAGACTCCGGTCTCCATCTATGTCATTGAAATCTAATTGTTTTCAGAGATTTTTTATACGAACCTCTAATTCATTACAACTTCTTGAAGTATAGCCTCCATAAACAGAAAAGGTTTAAAATCAAAAAAAATGCGTTATCTGGACACTGGAAAATCGAAAATTAGTCTATATAGTCTGATGTTTGGCAATTAACTATTTCTACAACTGCAACTTTATCTCATAATAAAAGCAGAACCTTGCCCCAATAAAATTGAGATAGACTCTGTTTACATTATTTGGACTGATTAGAGCAACACCATTAATAAATAATTGATCTATTTCCAAACAGTTACAAACTTAAGTTTTTTAAATAGGTTTAATTTGTTACAAAGACAGATACTCTTCCATGGACTTCAAGAATCGTTCGATATCTTGGTAAGTAATTGCCCCTATATTAGCCACTCTGAAAGAAGCAGTTTGACCGATTTTACCCGGGTAAATTGTAAAACCATTGTTGTACAAATAGTCGTGCATAGCAGCGAATTCGTAGTTCCTAGATGCTGGCTCCTTAATGGAGGTAATAATTCTAGAATGATGCTGTATTGGTACTAAATACTGAAGCTGAAGGCGATCCAATCCTTTAATCAAGGTCTGCCACGACTCTGTATAGCGTTTATAACGCTGTTCAATCCCCTCATTTTGCGTCTCAATAATTGCTTGTTCTAGTGCATAAAACGTTTGAACTGGTGGTGTAAATCGCAGCTGACGGGTACGCTGGAAATGCTCATATTGCTTATACAAATCCAGATAATATGATTTTGGACTATAATCTTTAATCTTTTGGAGTTTTTCTTTATATGCGACGATAAAGCTAATTCCTGCCATTCCCTGCAAGTTTTTATTTGAACTCGATATAAGAAAAGAAACCTTACTCGCTTTCATATTAATCGGTATTGCCCCATACGAACTCATCGCGTCGACAATCAGATCTACTTCATGCAGAGCGCACAACTTTCCGATAGCATCAATATCGTTTAAAATACCGCTAGTCGTTTCATTATGAACAACCGCTACATGAGTAAGCTTATTTTTATTCCTTATAATCGCTGTTTCAACAGCATCCAGGGATAACGGTAGCATAGATGAGCTCTCCAAAACTTCGTGATCAACATGATAGACTTGTGCAATCTCAGCCATTCGCTCTCCATAAGCTCCATTACTGAGAATTAGCAATTTGCCTTCTCCGATCACTGAACTAATAACCGACTCTACTGCAGCCGTGCCCGACCCTGAAAATAGAGCAGTATCATACTCACTCTTTGGCGCAACGAATAAAGTAAGCTGTTCAGCTATCCACTCCATTAGATCTCCAAATTCCTGTTCTCTCGGACAAATATCTGGCACAATTTGCGCTAGCTTTACAGTATCGGTTGTTGTTGCTGGTCCAGGATTAAGTAGAATATTTCTTTTGATGGGTAATAATAAATGTGCTGCTGGTTGCTTTAATTTCGGATAGATCACTTCTTTGGCACGCTGTAAATGTTCTTCTGTATCAATTTCGCACCAAATAAATTTCTCGATTTTTTTTACAGCAATTGGTTTTCCTTTACCTACCTCAACCAATGCCTGTTCATAATCCCATTTCAAGTGATTATGAAAGTCAGCTTCTACCAGTCGGCACATTCGCTGATACGTATCCAAAGACACCTTGGATATCCCTACAAGTTCAGCATCCACTCGGCCTAAAAGTTCAATCTGCTTGGACATCGCAATGAGGTGACCTTCTCCATCGTTCTCTATATAAACTTCATCATTAGAGTGAGTCGCGCCGCTCGACAGAATTACATCACTACGCGTATCCGCCAGCAGATTTTTCAGACCCGCTATGTCGTAGAGTAGATCAGACTCTAATAGTAGAAAGTCCTCATGTACAGAATCCCGCATGTTATACAGGGTGTACATGCTCCCACTGTCTTTATAGCGATTGTTATGCACGCATTTCACTTCAGGGTACTTCCTTGCTAATCGTTCATACTCCTGTGCTAAATAACCGGTTCCAATCCAGATATGTTCAATACCACTCTTAATTAATTGAAGGATCGAGCGTTCTATAATAGACAAATCGTCGATTTCTAGGAAGCCCTTTGGCTTATGTGCCGTACGTTCTTTTAATCGGCTACCCAGTCCAGCTGCCAGAATAACTGCTGTATTTACCATTTTTCGATCACCACGTTAAACCGGAATTTGTTGTTACCATAGTTATTGATTTGCTGATTAGAAGTATTTATTGTAAACCTTTTGCCCTTAAGTGCTTTCTCAGCGAAGTTCCGTTCATAAAAAAGATGTTCCAAACCGGCATATTTCTTCTCATACTCACCTAAAGATAGCGATCCTTTCCGAATTCTTAACGCTTCATCTGCGAACTGGATATCATTCAAATCAAGTAGAACTAGCATTTTATTTGTTTTCTCCCACATGATCCGAAGCACTTCTTCCGCATATTCTAGGTTTGGAAAGTATTGAAAAACACTATTAGCCAAGACAATGTCAAATCGACGTGTGGAATCTACATGAGCAGCTTCCTGTACACTAAAGTCCATCTCCGGCATAACAAAACCTGCAATTCCAATGAGAGAAGGAGAATAATCAACCCCGCTTACTCGGTGTCCATTCTTATAGAATGGATACAAAAAAGCACCACTACCACAGCCTATTTCAAACAATGAGTCATCTGGCTGAATCTTCATAAGGCTAGCCGCATGCCTCACGTAAGTAAACCAAGCTTCCTCACTGATTTTTCCCGCTCCGGAATTAAAACCGTCCGCATCGATTAAAAATTGCAGGTTTGGATCAGCATTCGGAAGCTGCCGAGTACGTGACCAAATATTTCTCCAATTATCCATGGATGAACTTCACCAATCTCTCTTTGACTTCATGAGGTTTAACATTGGGACGGCTGAGATCATCTTTTGCCCCCCCTAAGATCGGCATATACAAAAATGTGAGTTCAGGTTGTAACTTCCATTCTTCTATAAATTCAATAAGTTGATCCGTATCCTCTACACACTTTACTCTTTTATAGCCACAACCCGCTGCTAAAGCTGGAAAATCAATATTTGCTGAAACTGTCTCTTGTCCACCGGTCGAATCATGACACTGGTTATCCAAAAGCAAATGGAGCAGATTACCTGGACCATAACGCCCATTAGTAGCTAGATTCCCCATTCTCATGATTAAAGCACCATCACCATCAATAGCAATTACGTTCAATTCGGAGCTACTTAAAGCAAGCCCAAGCCCTAACGAACTCACACACCCCATAGAACCTACCATATATAGATTTTGCTCGGAATCCTCAACCTCGTACAGTTCCCTCCCAGTATATCCAGTGGTAGCCAGATACACTGTTTTTGGATCATTGCAGCGTTTCAAGGCTTCTAACGCTTGATATCTGGATGCCCTGTTTTCAGGGTGCCTCTTAATGCTCCCCTGCACCTCCAAGACATTGTGTCGGATCGTTGTTACATCAGATACTTGAAGTACCTCTTTACTGAAGGTTCCCTTCTTAACTACGAAAAAGAAGGGCTGATTTTTTGAAATCCAACGATCAGCTTCATGCAATTGTTTGCTAGCTTCTTCAAAATCTTTCGAAAGATAGCTCCACTTCACTTGCATCAAATCCAAAAGTTGTGTTGTTATCTGTCCCATCAACTCATGCTGAGGTTCATCAGCGACACCTGCTTCACCACGCAAACTGACAAACCCTAGAACAGGCAACTTGAAAGTATAATTTAAGGAGGTTAGTGGAGAAACGGCATTCGTAAGACCCGAGTTCTGCATCAAAACAACAGACTTACGCCCCCCCAGATAGGCTCCACTAGCTATTGCAACTGCATCTCCTTCATTGGCAGCCCCTACATAATCACACTCATTAATTGAAAAGTTAATCAGATCCTTCAAAAAAGAGCACGGTACTCCAGTAAAGAAGTCGTACCCCAATGATTTCATCTCTTTCCCGAACAACTTTGTATCTATCACAGCATTTCACCTGCTTTTTGAAGATCGACAATCGTGTCCACGTCCAGCCAATCTCCTTTAATAAATCTCACTGCAACAGAATGTATCTTAACTAGTTCATTAAATAGATCGGTCAGAGTAAGAGTATGAAAGTCTTTTTCTTTAGATAAGCGTTCCAGCACTGTTTTTACTATATCTGCTCCTTGTGCGGATACCTTCCAAAGCCCGATAAACTCACCATTGGATTTTTGTTCAACACCGGATTTACTTACACTTACTAGCTTAACAGCGCTAGAGTACAAGTTTTTGGAATAAGGTTTTTCAGTCACAACAAGATCTTGATTGTTTTCAGAAACTTCAGCATCCGCATCGACCACAATTGTAATATCGTTTGTATCGTTAAGAAGATCATTAAGTATGTAATTCTTATAAATAATATCTCCATAGCTAATCACCGTAGTATCACTACCAATCTTATCTTTGGCCAGATAAAGAGAGTACAGTTCTTGGGTTGAAGCAAATTGATCATTGTCAATAGTCGAAATATTATTCAGCTTCACGTTCTCTTTTGCAAATCCGCGTACGACTGAAATATCCTTTATACCAACCTTGTTCAGATCATCCACTTGCATGCTCAGGATCGGTTTCCCGCTAACTTTCAGCAGTGTTTTAGGAATTTCTCTTGTGAGTTCTCCCAAGTTTCCTTGACTCGCCGCAAGAATGAGCGCATTTACATTTTTTCCGGATGTAGGCAGGTATTTTTTCTCCGCTTCTTTCAGTTCATCCGCACCCTGTAACTTAAAAATTTCAGACACAGTTGTAATTTTACCTTCTACGTTAATCAAAGATTGATCTTTGTAAATCTGTCGCACTGTCTGTTGCATAGAATGGATAGCTGACCGTAAAGTATGATTCGCCCAAATAACCATGTTAATTCCAAGTTCCCTGAACCGATCGGAAGGCGTAGAATAATATTTAGTAGGCACAATCACAACTGGATGGCGATTACCCCACTCTCGCATGAAAGCCTCGATATCAGAACTGTCAGCTTTTTTACTATGAACCAGGATGGCGTCCGCTCCCGCCAATCTGTATGCTTCCGCTCGGCGTAAAGCTTCGTCCAGCCCCCATCCAGCAATAAAGGATTCCAAACGCGCAACTACACAGAAGTCATCGTCACTTTGCGTTTCCTTGGCAGCTTGTATCTTACCGCAGAATTCATCCATATCCGCAAGCGGTTGTGTTTCTCCAGATATGAAAGAATTTGTCTTAGGAAACAGTTTATCCTCAATGCATACACCAGCCACACCACGCTGTTCAAGTTTTCTGACCAATCTTCTCATATTGTTGAAGTTACCGTAACCGGTATCTCCATCTAGCAGTATAGGCAGCCTCGTCGCATCGTTCATAAATTCCATAACATCGAGGATTTGTGTCCAAGATGCTTCGTTATTATCACGAACACCCAGAGAAGCAGAGATCGTAAGTCCACTACCCCAGATTCCTTGAAAACCTGCTTCCTCCACAATTTTTGCTGATATCCCATTATGTGCTTCCATAATGAAATCAAGTTTGGAGCTTGTAATCATTTGTTTGAGCAACTTTGTTTTTTTCATTATAATCTTTCATCCTTTTACTTGTTATAAGTTTGTATTTTAAAATCTATTAACTAATTATTATGTGTTTACGAATATGTTTCCATACAACTTCCTCATAGTGATCAACTTTGTCCGGGAACACATCAGTCTCATTGCTACTAGTTTCTTTATTGATCAATTGAACCTTATACTCATTTAAATCTACCAGCCCATCATTCTGAATAGGTTGTCCGTTTTCAAACCTAAAAATATGAGTTTCATCCGTGATTGCAGCTTTATAAGTTTGATTAGGATGTATCGCTTCCGTAAAAGAAAACTTGCGGGCTTCCTCGCCCCCTAAACATGCAGGGAGGTGACCATCAATATCTTCAGGAGCAGGCAGATCACTGTAATGAAGTAGCGTCGGCAGTATATCAATCAGCTCCATAAATTCGTCTGATTCTCCTACTGGAACATCCCCGCCTCTAATCATAAACGGAACCTTGCGTCTACTCTCATGAAGGAGAAACGGTTGATCTTCTAAGAATGATTGACCATGATCAGAATGAAACAGAACCAGGATCTCCTCATTCTGAAAATGCTGATCAAAATAGGTATAAAGAATGTTCAAGTAAAAGTCGATTCGTTTAATTTCTAAAATATATTTTTCATGTTTATTGATATCATAAGGAGTTAAAACGGTAGTACTCCCTTTTTCTTTTATTCTGACACGTTTACTGATGTCAATTTGTGCTTGTGTCATGAGATTGCGGTCCATTTCGTCTGGAACATGGTGTACATCCGCCAAAGATATCCACATAAAGTTATTTCTTTCTTTAAACGACTCCAAATGCTCTATTGATTCCGTAATAATCTGTTTGCAATCCATCCCACCCATAAAATTTTGAAATAGAATACGATCAAAACCTTTATGATATCCATGTGCAGGTGTTACCCGCCAGTCTCCTCCGATTTGTGCGGTAAGATATCCAGCCTCTTTAAAGTGCTCTTGCATCATTTTATTATTTTCGGTAAATGCATGATTAAAGTCAGGGTGGAATACGCCGTGACTGGTTGTATACTTACCAGTAAACATACTAGCTACACTTGGAAATGTCCATTCACTTGTTGCATAGCAATTGGTAGAGGTAAATCCTTTCTGAAAATAAGCATGTGTATAGGGCATAATCGATTGGAAATCATGTTTTTGTAAAAATTCAAATGAGAGCCCGTCAATGAAAATGTTGAAGATTAACCGCTTTTTCTTCGACTTTTCTTGCAACGGGATAGGTGTTCCAATAAATATAGGTTTATCCGTTGTTATCTTTAATAAACCACTTTCATTAAAGCGCAAATAATTATATTGATTATAAGGAAGATCCTTATTTGAAAAAGGATAATCCTTCCCGTTCAGACTAAAATTAAGCATCGTTTCTCCCTCAAGCGCGGAAACAGGTAGTAATGTCTGACCTGCTAATGATATTTGTTGTTCAAAGTTACATATCTGGCCCTTTAAAGTTTCTGTCATATGATAGTGTCTATTAATTTCGTCAATATCAGCATCATTATATGATTTGTAAAAATTGGTCATATATTCATCTGAGGTTCCGGTTGCCTGAGGTCGACGAATCGTGCTTAGACGGTTATGGTCAATGGGAAATAATCGATAGTCTGTTTCTCCTAAAAATCTCTTGCCCTCCTCAATAATTTGAAACAATTCAGCCTGATGAGTCTGATAAGTTTCCATCAATAAAAGATTCATTCGATTAATATACGTCTCAGCTAATTCCTGTTTTTCTACCGTACTAGCATATTTGAATGCACGGAGATACCTATGAAAACTGTCAGTAAAAAAATTACGCATTTCATAAACAATACCAAGATTTAAGTTAATATCAAAATTAAATGGATATAGCTTAATTCCTTCTTCTAAAATTTTCGTAGCTTGCTCATAATCGCCTTTTTGGAAAAAGTAGTTGCTCTTAATCGAGACTAGGTTCGCATCTTCTGTAATCTCAATATATTTATTAATGCCTTCCTCCAATGTTGATGGATTATTGTTATCAAAAGAAACTCTAATAGTATGGTTTATATTTTTCAATTTCTCTATGCGTTGCTGAATCGGCTTTCTTCTCATTAAAAAAATCCCCTAAAATTTCTATATTTTATTTAGTAATATAATTTTCTGAAACATACCTTAGAAATTTTTTTTCAACTGTTCAATAACAAACTTTTGATTTTCTTGAGTCATATTCGTATCAGATGGGAGACAAATTCCGTTTGAAAACAACTCTCGACTGATATCCCTTCCCGCTTCATGTGTAAAATAGTCTGTTTCCACAAACAACGGCTGTAAGTGCAATGGCTTCCATACTGGACGTGATTCAATATTTAACTTCTCTAAAAAACGAACTATTTCATGTACATCAATTCCTACTTTCGTTGAATCAATCTGCATAGCAGTTAACCATCGTGTGGATTTACCAGAGCCCGTCTCAGGCATAAAATATATGCCATCTATTTCTGATAGCATTTTGTGATACAAGCCAAAAATATCTCTTTTTTGCGAAATTCTATCTTCTAGAACTTTTAATTGTCCTCTACCAATCCCTGCAAGTACATTGCTTAAACGATAATTATAACCCAACGCACTATGTTGATAATAAATCGCCTTATCTCTTGCTTGTGTTGAATAAAAGCGTGCTTTGCTCAGTGCTTCTAAATCATCTGAAACCAGCATACCTCCGCCGGAAGTAGTAATAATCTTATTTCCGTTAAATGAAAGGATACCGAATTTCCCAAGCGTTCCACTCATCTGATTGCCGTAAGTTGCTCCGAGTGATTCCGCAGCATCTTCTACAATTGGCACCTCGTAATAATCACATATTTTTTTCAACCGATCGTAGTCTGCACTCTGCCCATACAAATTGACTATAACTACAGCTTTAGGTTTCTTTCCCTTATCTGCATAAGTCTTGAATGCTCGCTCTAGTGCCTCAGGGGACATATTCCAGCTGTCTGGTTCCGAATCGATAAAGACAGGAATTGCACCTTGATATAAGATCGGATTAGCACTGGCAACAAAGGTAAGAGAAGAACAAAAAACAATATCATCCTTCTCCACACCAAGCAATATCAAAGACAAGTGAATTGCTGCTGTTCCAGAACTTAGGGCAACTGCGCCTCCACATCCTAAGTAATTTGCCACCTCTGATTCAAAAGCGTCTACATTTTTACCTAGTGGAGCAATCCAATTCGTTTCAAAGGCCTCTGCGATATATTGCTGTTCAAGCCCGCCCATATGCGGTGAAGATAAATAAATTCTATCTCGATTGGACATTTTGTTTCATCCCTTATCCTTATAGGTTTTTTATTACTTTGGCCGGACAACCCACAGCTATGACGTTCTCTGGCAAATCGCGGATGACACAAGAAGCAGCACCAACGATGGTATCGCACCCTACACGAACACCAGGTATAAGACTTGCACCTATTCCGATATGAGCACAGCACCCGATCTGAACTCCACCTGCCATATGTACACCTGGGGAAATATGCACGAAGTCTTCTATTCGGCAATCATGATCTATAGTAGCCGCCGTATTAACAATGACATGCTCTCCAACATACGCATCAGCGTTAATTACAGCATTAGGCATGACAACCGTCCCCTCCCCAATGAATGCGCTGGGTGCGACTACAGCGCTTGGATGAACAGCAGTACCAAATTTGACTGAAGCAACTTTTAATTGACTTACAATCTTCCTTCTGGTTGTATTATCTCCGATTGCCACAACGAACAGCGCCTCTGGATACAGAGATAATAGTTGAGCAATCTGATTACGGCCCCCCAAGATCGGCAATCCGTTCCATGCTTCTTCTTTACTATGGTCATCCAGAATACCAATGATTTCTTCACCACAGGACCGTAAAATATCCACAATAACCTTGGCATGTCCTCCTGCTCCAAAAACAATATAGCTCAAGGCCGATCCTCCTTAATAGGTAATTGTCTTTTGTATAAGCTGCTCTGACTTGGATGTTCGGTTCAATATATCTACGATGCGAGAGCTTGTGTTATCTCTACTGTAAATATTGTCGGCTGCTTTAACAATTTGTTGGAAAGGCTCAGACATTGCGTACTCCATTGCAGAAGTCAATTCGAGCTCGTCAGCTGCAATATCTATTGTGTTCACAGAACGTTCTCTGCCTGTCTGGCGAGTTCCGATATTAATGACTGGAACATGAAAGGAGGCAGCCTCAATAATCCCCGATGAAGAATTTCCAATTAATATTTTTGCGTTTTTCAACATCGTCAGATAATCAAGTTGCTCAAAACTAGTTACAAGGTGCATCCCTTTTCTTGTAGAAAAACGATTATATACATCAACGATCGCATCAGCTCCAGCATCCGAATTGGGCATCACACAAATTACCTCATTCTCCCCAGCCAAGAGAACTTCCATCATCTTACCAAGGATGTGCATATCCCCTTCTTCCGTGGTGACAGGATGATAAGCAAACAGCACATAATCGTTATCTATATTTAGATCGTATTTACGTTTCGTCCTCTCTAGCTCAGGCAGGGAAGTGTTCATCATCGTTTCAATTCTCGGAGCACCGACTACATGAATTCTCCAAGGTTCTTCGCCAAGCCTGATTAGACGCTCTCTGCTTCCATTTGTAGCCACAAAGTGGATGTGGGCCAACTTACTAATCGCATGCCGAACAGACTCATCAATCGTGCCGGATACTTCTCCACCATGCAAATGAACAAGCGGAATGTTCATGTGAGAAGATACAATCGCAGCTGCAAGCATTTCTCCCCGATCTCCTAATACAACAACGAAATCTGGTTCCAAAGCTTCTACGGCTTGTGTCATGCCCATGATTGCTATTCCAATAGAGCGAGACATATTAGCATGAGTAGATCCTTGCAGCAGACAGTCTACCTTAGCAGATACACGAAATCCGTCCTTTTGGATAGCGTCCAATGTATACCCATGCTGTGGAGATAAATGCATGCCTGTAACCAACAGGTGGAGCTCCAGAGCATGTTCTTCCTCAAGAGCCCGCAAAACCGGGTAATATATCCCATAATCAGCTCGTGTTCCGGTAATCACCAATACTTTTTTCTTCATTGCACATCATCCCATGATAACAAACTATCTTCATGTACATCCTTTAAAAGCTGCTTACCAACCAAGTCATCAAAATATTTAGGCTCTATTCCAGTGCCTGGGCGCTTGATGAGCAGATCTTCTTGAGTTAATTGCTGGCCAGCCTTTTTGGATGTTGCCATCACAATACTTTTTCTTGCAACGGCTCTGGTGCTTTCCTCGGAAGGCATACACCTTTTAACCCCATCCCCTAGAGCCTGCTCCACATTTCGAATCGCAAGAACCATTTTCGAGAAATCAGCAGGCTCCAGTGAAGCCTTATGGTCAGGACCTGGAAGATTTCGATCCAATGTAAAATGCTTTTCAATAATTCTCGCTCCTAATGCTGAAGCTGCTATAGCGATCTCGATGCCCGCCGTATGATCAGAATATCCTGTGACTTTATCAAAAGCTGTAGAAATAGTCTTCATGGCCAGCAGGTTTACATCTTCCAATGGTGCTGGATAGTCGGAAGTACAATGTAGCAATAGAACATCACTTTTTTTGACTACTTCTAACGATTCTCTAATTTCATCGAGATTGGACATCCCAGTGGATAGAATAATCGGACGCCCATAACTATCAAGCTTCTGAAGAAAGGGGATATTGTTCATATCTCCTGATCCTACCTTGAATGCGTCGATATGAATTGAATTCAGAAACTCAGCACTTTCTTCATCAAAGGGTGTGGAAAGGAAATCTATCCCTTTATCCTCACAGTACCTTTTCAAAAGAACAAAATCCTCAAAGCTCAATTCCAACTGTTTTAGCATATCTAGTTGGCTTTCAGCTGAATTGGTATTTTCCGTCTGATAATTAGCCTTCTGGGCATACTTGGTTACCAGCTTTTCGCTTTTAAAGGTTTGGAATTTCACCGCATCTGCACCGCATAAAATCGCTTGATCAATACACTCGAATGCAAGCTCCAATGATCCGTTATGATTGACTCCTACCTCCGCGATAATATAGATAGGGTGGTTTTCATTATTTGATAAGAGGTTTTGCATGTTATATTCCTCCCTCCTACTGCAAGGATTCCTTGTGATTGGATTCTCTCCAAAAAAACTCTGCCATTTTTAAATCAAACTCGTCATCTATGTCAATAGATCGTTCTTTAGGCATAATGTAGCCACAATTATTAGGACCAACCAGAGTGTCACTATTCATTAACAGATCTCTTTTTACGATATAGATGGCTCCATTTAGAGCATGTAGTTCTTTCAGATCTTGTCTCCTCAAATGCTTCCTTTCACCTTTCAGGTAGGGCGTTAGCCGCCCGTTATCCATTTCCCTTAGTAAATAGGGTTGCACTCCAGACAAAGTGACACTTTGAAGTGAATCAGCCTGATGATCTAAAAATATTTTATATGCCTCTTTGATGTCCATAGCATTTCGCAGTGGAGATGTGGGCTGCAGCAGCATAATAACATCAAAAAATTGATTTTGTGTCTGCTCATAAAATTCAACTGCATGCTTCAATACATCAATGCTTTTGGCCTCATCGGTAGCCAGTTCATCGGGCCTTATAAACGGAACAGCCGCTCCGGCTTGGCCTGACACACGAGCAATCTCTTTACTATCCGTTGAAACTATAACTTCGTCTACACAACCACTGTTTAGCGCGGCTTCAATGCTATATTGAATGAGCGGCTTATCATGTAACAATCTTACGTTTTTACCAGGTAAACCTTTTGATCCACCCCGTGCAGGAATAATCGCCAAACATTTGTGATTGCTCATCATACAACACCCTTTGTGAAGCCCAATCCGTTCTGTTCAATAAGCTCCCGAATGGCTTTCGGGAAAATCTGTGGTGCAGTCATCGAAGAATATTCTTGACGAATAGCCTTTTTAAAACCTTCATAATCCTGCTCTGCGGTATGGAATAACGAAGGAATGATATACATCTGTCCATTCTCCAATGCTCTTTCCGATTCCTCAAGCGTCATGAGTTCCTCATATAGCTTCTCACCCGGCCGTATTCCGGTCTCAATGATTTCTCCACGATAGGGTTTACCGACTGCCTCTTCATACGAATCAACCAAGCATTGGGCCAAATCCGTAATTTTGAGAATCGGCATTTTTAGTACAAATACTTCTCCGCCTTGCGAATAGTGCGCCGCATCTATGACCAATTGAGCGGCTTGAGGAATAGACATCATAAACCGAGTCATCTCTGCATGTGTGACCGTCACCGGTACCCCTTTAGCAATCTGGTCACGGAATAAAGGAATAACAGAGCCCCTGGATCCCATAACATTTCCAAAGCGGACACAAGAAAAGATGGTACGTTTGCTCCCTTTATACAAGTTGGCGGCAGAAATTAAACGTTCTGATAGCAGCTTCGTAGCCCCCATCGTATTCGTTGGGTTTACCACTTTATCTGTGCTGATGGCTACTACTTTTTCTACATTATGCTCAATAGCCGTCTCTATCAGATTTTGTACGCCAATAACATTCGTTTTCACTGCTTCCATAGGGTTGTACTCGCATGCAGGCACATGTTTGAGAGCAGCAGCATGAAAGATATAATCCACATCCTCCATGGCGTAGCTCAGTCTTTGCTTGTCCCTGATATCACCGATCAGATAACGGATATTCGTAAATTCTTTTAATTCTTGCTGCAGATCAAACTGCTTGCTCTCATCCCTGCTAAAAATCCGTAAAGCTTTAGGGTTATACGATAAGATATTGCGTACAATTTCACTGCCAATTGAGCCTGTGCCGCCCGTAACCAGTACAATCTTGTTGGTAAACATAATGACCTCCGGAGTGTAAAACGATTAATTTATATATTTTTATGGACCACTGCATCCCTATCTGTTTTTTTATCTAAACGGCAAATCGATTCCGAAAACATTTCTTCAAGTATTGGGATTTGTGTTGTAATATCCTTTAAAATCTTACCAACGTGCTCATAAATTAAATCAGACTTACGAGTCAACTGATGTTCTGTCACAATCACAGGAAGCACCTGATCAAAACGCGCAATTTCGATAGGCATAATGGACTCAAATATAGGTGAGAACCAGTTCCTGTTGGCAATCAATCCCCACATCTGCTCTATGGATTCCATCATATTTTGAGCCTTTGCCGGTTTAGTTCGGCTAAACTCGCGTAATTTATTCATAAGCTTGTGAATGGCTGCAATCTCAGAGCGTACATTGGAAAGGTCCTCACGTGTCGCTATCAGCTTATCTCTAACATCCTGCACCTTATTCATATCAACAGCAACATTTTTTTCATTTATCAAATCGGCAATTGCATCAGGATGAACAGATTCTGAAGCTAACAATTTATACATCTCTTCCATGGGCTTGAAAGGAGCACCCTCAATCACTGCACCATTGCGGCTTGAATTAACGAATTCGATTCTCGGAAGGGCCGTAATGAGATTTTCGAGTCCATCCTTCATCAAAGAGAAACTCTCATCTGTAGTATTGTATGTTCCCTTTACATTCAGTACTTTCTTAGGCGCTTCTTGCACTGTCTTCTCAGTAGCTTCGGCTGCAAAATGTTCAATTCCATCTGCGTAAAATTTGTTATTAGGGAACGACAAATCCTGACCTGCAAGTATGATCCGTTTAGCCCCTAAACATGCTGCTGCTTGAATAGCCGTTCCTGCAACCGTTTCTGTGGGGGATATAAAGAGTTCCTCTTTACTGAGTCCAAAGAAATACTGAGATACAGCATCACTTTTCATAATACTATGAATTTTCTCTGCGCAGTTCTGATCAGAGATTTCATAATAAGATGAGGAGGTAAACAATAAAGGCTGCTCCCTTGTTACAGAAGAAGCGAAGATCTTCTTATTGACTGGATGTCCATCCATAATGACAGCAAGGTGAGGCTGTATTCCATGCTTTGCTAAAGCCTGAATGCTGGAGCCTGCTGAAATAATCAGTACATGAGGACGTAATTTTTTCAGCCATTCGATATCTTCTTGTAACGATGGTCCCGATGATACAACAACTACAGTTGCGCCTTCAAAAGCATAAAAAAATCGCTCAATGGAGGGAGTGTATAACACATCAGATAGGTGATATAGGAAATTCCGCGTCCATTCTTCACGAAACCGATTCTCTGTATATTTATCTACCAAAAAACTCTGACGGTAATCTTGGAATTGTTCTTTCACTTCACGTAACATACTCATATTGTCTGATAAATACTTACGTAGTGCGATAAACACCAAGTCTTCCATCATATAACTACTCAACATATGAAACATCATATTGAGCTGAGAATCACCCACGGATAGCCAGTACAAGTTGGGATGCTCCAACAAAAGACTGAGGTCATACTCCGTCACGGCTTTCAGAAAAAGTTGCTCATCCGGCTCGTACACAAACAACCAATGATTCGGATACAATTCGAGGAGATCAGCAATACTGAGTCCCCTTTCAAACCCATATACAAAAATGATTTTTCCATTTCCAATAGCTCCATCGACAGCATTGAGCCAAGCGATATCCCTTTCAAAGGACTCAGTAAACAAAGGTATAGATAAGTCATCATTCAGCAAACTATTGATTTGGGTTGCAACATGAGGAAACCTTTGCTCTAGAATTGTATGGTTTATTTGTAGTTGAGACAAGGTAATACCACCGTTTCACATTAATATTTGTTAATTAGTATATCGGATTTACTCTTAATGGAATGAACCTTTTCACAAAAATACCCCCATTCTAAATCGAATAGGGGGTACGCTCCAAAAAGTATTTTTATTTGCGATGATCAATAAACAAACTGTCTACAGAATAAGCCTGCTGGTATGCATGCTGCTGCACACGAATGGCTCCGCGTTTCTCCATCCAGTGACCAGCCTCATCTTTTAGTACATGCATACGCTGCAAAATTACAGAATCATTACTTAATATGTCACGAATTTTCTGCTTGTCATTTTCCGTTAACGATGGTTGATAGGACTGCATCTGTTCTACAATGCGTTGTCTTTGATCGGCAAACTGTTCAAACTCTTCCTCACTTAAATTCATAAGGTTAGATAACACTGCTTCTGTCCTATGTTGCAGCTCTTCAAGGAGTACTTGCATATTAGGATCTGCCATTACACACTACCAACTACACCAGGCATTTTCATGGCTTCCAACCAAGCTTCCCGTAGATCAGTCAAATGTTCCAGCACCTCTTGTGCCGGAGCGGCTATTTTGTGAACATTCGCCTCGATCAGCTCATGCAGCATATATTCATACACTCGTAATAAGTCATGGGATATTGGATACTCAAAATTCAACGCAGATATCAACTCGTGTACAATCGCTTGCGCTTTACACAAATTATTATTTGCTTTCTCGTTATCCCTATTCTCTATCCCCTCAATCCCCGCACGTACGAAACGAATAGCCCCATCGTACAGCATAATCAGCAGTTTAGGCTTGGATGCAGTTTGCGCTTGAGTCTGCCGGTATTTCTGATAGGGTGTATTGATCAATTGTAAAACCTCCTTTATGACGACATGCCTGTAAGACTCGAAGATGTACTATTATACTTGCTGATTGCCGTCTCCATCGCAGTGAATTTTTTGTAATAGTTAGTTTCAATCATCGTTAGACGGCTAGTCATGTCACTAATTCGGCGGTCCAGGCTCGACAATTGCTCTCCCATTGTGCTCGTAGTAAGAAATGAAGCTGTTAGATCCTTACTTACTTTTGAAGTACCAGCTGTATCGGCCATTCTTTGAAGTGAGGTATTCGAAATCTTTTTAAGTTTAGCAAGAACACCATCTTGTTGTGTATATTTATTTGTTAATAGGGTACTTGGGTCCTGTTTCCCGAAAAAGTTCGCGACAATATCCGGATCCTTTTCAACCGCTGCACGCAACTTGTCTGCATCCAAAATAAGCTTGCCTTTGGTATCATACGTACCCGTAGTGATCCCAAGCTCAGACATCATTAAGGGTTTATTCTTACCATTTGCATCAACTCTGCCGATGTCTACACCTTGAATCATGGCACTACGCATCTCAGATAATGTATCCTGCAGGATAGGATCGTTTCTAAGCATGCCACTCTTGGCCTTGGTTGTCCAGAGCTTGGCTTCATCATCACTCATAGCGGCTTTTTGTTCCGTCGTAAGCGGAGCGTATTTTTTATACCTCTCTTCACCAACCTTGCCATTGAGTGTAGCAAGAACGTCATTATATGCATCGACAAAACTTTGAATATTTTCGACAATCTTATCGGTATCTTTGGTAGCTTCGATTCTTGTCGCAGCACCACCGGCTGTCTTCAGTGTAATATCAATGCCATTAATGGTAAAATTATTTGATGACTTTTTGACTTCAAGTCCATTTACCTTTATCACAGCATCCGTTCCGTTTGTTGAAGACAATTTAAATTCACTACTAATTTGAGAATCAATATTGAATGTTTGCGACCCCGTAGTCTTACTAGTTAATGACAAACCAGATTTGGGATCGTACAGGGCAGTTACTCCTGTCTTACTGTTATCATTAATTTTTTTAACAAACGATTCAATGGTTTCGTTTGCATCCACATCAATGGTGTCCCCACCAACCTGAACCGTACGAGCCGCCCCATCGGCAAAGGCAAGCTCGGTGCTTGCCTTTTCAGACCATGAGCTGTCTGAGACAGATCTTGCGGCAGTAGCGAGATTGGTTACCGAGATATCCAATACTCCACTGGCAGACGATGAAGCCGATGCAGTCAACGCGTCACTATTTCCCGATACTGTTACTTTCTGCGGATTCATTGAAGCAGTACGGCTTAATGTCGTCAGTTTATCTTGTAGAAATGAAACAATTTTAGTACTGGACTCACGATAGTTTTCTCGTTTCCATTCCATTAGCTGCTTTTGTTGAGTCAGCTTATCGAGAGGTACACGCTCAGCAGTCATCAGCTTTTTAACTACTGCATCAATGTCCATGCCTGAGGCAAGACCACTTATTCTAGTTACCATGGTTATATATCCCCCTATACTTTTTTATCGATAATGATTCCTGCAATTTCCATCATTCTAGCTGCTATATCCAGAATTTTCTCGGGAGGTACCTCACGAATCAAATCGCCCGTTTCCTTGTTCATCACCTTTATCATGATTGCATGCGTCTTTTCATGCACAGAGATCTCAAACGTCTTCTGTGGGCCTTGTATAGCATCAATTACTTTCTGTAGCTCCAAAACTGCTTCTTCATGTGATGGTTGCTTCTGACCGGTGCCGCCTCTATTGGCTGTTCGGGCAGCATCTTGTGTAGCAGCATAATTTGTTTCGGCATCCGAAGGGGCTTCACGTTTTATTCCTGCTGATGACTGAACCGGCAACAGATTCCCGGTGCTAGGGGGGATCATCGAGTCCATAGAATAACCTCCATTAGTAGTTTTTCACACAATAAAACCGTTCTATATTTGAAAAGCCAATACATTATATATCGGTAAATAGGTGCAATTATTTACGAAAAAATTAAAATAAAACAAAAAAAAGATCCTGCGAAAGGCAGGATCTTTTTTTGTAATGGTTGTCGTTTAAAATTAACGCAGCAACGACAGTACGCCTTGTGGCGCGGAGTTTGCTTGTGACAACATGGATTGTGAAGCTTGCAACAAGATGTTGTTTTTGGACAGAGTAACCATTTCTTTTGCCATGTCAGTATCACGAATACGGGATTCGGAAGCTGTCAGGTTTTCTACAGTTGTACCCAAGTTGTTGGAAGTGTATTCCAGACGATTTTGCATAGCACCGAGGTTCGCACGTTGCTTAGCAACTGCTTCAATTGCTTTAGTTGCACTTGCAAGTGTTACGCCCGATGTAAGACCTCTAAAACCAGCGGAGCTAATACCTTTAATAGTGATAACGAACGCATTATCATCAGCTTGAATTTTCACACCTGCTCCACCGGAAATTGAAATACCGTTGAATTTAGTGTTGGAGAGGATTGCGTCAATTTGACTACCCAATTGGCCAAGCTCTGCTTTGATGTTGGATTTATCGCCAGCACTGTAAGTATCATTAGATCCTTGAACAGTCAGTTCTTTCATACGAGTCAACATGGAGGATACTTCGTTCATTGCACCCTCAGATGTTTGTGCGAAAGAGATACCATCTTGAACGTTACGTTGCGCTTGTTCCAGACCACGGATTTGACCGCGCATTTTTTCGGAAATGGAGAGACCCGCAGCATCGTCAGCTGCACGATTGATACGCAGACCTGAAGACAATTTTTCCATGTTTTTGCTTGCTGCCGTGTTGTTCAATTGCATGTTACGGTGTGTATTTACTGCAGGTAAGTTGTGATTGATAATCATTTTAATTTCCTCCCTGAAATGGTTTGATTCCCACGTCCTTGTGGTATAAGCGTCTTCACAGGTCGGCCGCCCTGAAGAATTACCGCTCTAAAATATATATCGACCCCAAGACTAGAATTGTTTATAGCATTTCGATTTTTTTTGAAATATTTTCTTAGGAGTTACGACTCGGTTATATCGATTTACACTTTTACCTAATGACGACTTGTCCAAGGCAAATCTGACAGCTTATTATGAGCCTAACAAAGGCCCACACTTTACTCGTGTCGGCCTTTCACAATCGCAATTATTGTTAAATCAGGACTTCCTCTTATCCATTTCCAACATCGCATTTTGAATAGCATTCGAATCCATAACAGCAATTTGATTATTTTGCTGAATAGCATCAAAAACTTCTTTTCGGTAAATATCGATATCCTTAGGAGCAGAAATACCGATTTTCACAGTATCTCCTTCAACAGAAAGAACTGTTATGACGATATCATTCTGAATTACAATCGATTCACCCTTTTTACGTGTTAATACCAGCATTAGGACTCACCGCCTTTGCTGGACTCTAATTCATTCCACAAGGGATGCTTAATTGTATAGTTCGTATTTTGCAAAACAATTTGTTTTCCAGTCCGCTGTTCAATGTTAAAAATTAAAGGCGCAAGCAAATTAACTGTTGTTTTGGATTGATCACTGTTCCATGTACAAATACATCGTACTGATATCTGTTCCTGACTTGTAATGCCAATATCCTCTAAAGCATCATCAGATAACTCAAATTCATAATCTTTAAAGAAATCAAATGGATTTACGGTGATAAAAATAGTAGCTGGCTGCTCTACTGCACTGAAAAGACTAAATAATTCATTGTGTTCCTGTAGCTGAAATTCCCGAAGTTGTTCAAATCCTGGTATTCCTTTCGGAAACACATAAAGACTAGTATTTTCATCTCGGTTCTCTTCATCTAATCTCTGTTCTGGGGTCATAAGTAACTCCTCCTATATATAGTAACAAAAAAGCTACGGACCACTCGTCCATAGCTTCAAATTATAAATGTCAAAGATAAAAATCAGCTCATAAAGTCCATCAGGGATGGCTGCATGATTTTAGCTGATGATTTCAGGGCGGCTTCATAAATGGTTTGGGCAGATGTAGCTTGAATCATCAGACTAGCAACATCCGCATCTTCCGTTTTAGCTTGAAGTGTCGTCAAATTCAAATTTCGCTCTTCCAAACGGGATTGTATCAGTTCAACCCGATTCGTACGTGCGCCCACTTCAGACAAACTGGTCTGCATTTTAGTAAAGCGGGATTCAATACTTGAAAGTTGACTCGATATTGCTGTACTATTTCCACTACTTAGTGCAGAAGATATAGCATCCATGACTTTAAAAACATTATCTGCATCTGTCGATTTCCCAAAAAAATCGCTACCAGACGTGTTTACCCGAAATGCATCTTGGTCTCCAACTGCATAGCTGACCGCGGCTTGATCCGGATTAATCTGATCATAACTTGTTACCGTAGCAGATAGCTGATACGGCATCTGATCATAATTTTGTCCATTAAAAACATACTTCCCACGAAGCTGGCTGTTACCAATATTCATCATTTGTTCTTTTAACTGATCAACTTCCAGTTTAATTGAATCCAAGCCGGATTGAGGAAGGGTTTCACTTGAAGCTTGAACTGTCAGCTCTTTAAGACGCTTCATTACATCACTGGCTTGTTGCATGGTTGTATCAGTGAAATCTAACCAGCTAACAGCTGCATCTGAGTTTGTCTTATATTGTTCATTAGAAGCCAACTCGGCTCTGTACCGTAGCGCATAAGTTACCCCTACTGGATCATCTGAAGGCTTATTCAACTTACGACCAGTCGAAATCTGATTCTCCATTTTACCCATATTATTATTGTTTCGATTCAGGTTACTGAGCAGTTGCATATTAGTCATCCCTGAAGTCACTCGAATTGGCATGGCTTACTCCACCTTCTCATTATACTAGAGACCTACGCGGCCTGTACCATTAATCAGCTTTTCCAGCAGTTGATCAAAAGTTGTCATGAACCGGGAAGCTGCACTGTAAGCATGTTGGAACTTGATCATGTTTGACATTTCTTCATCAAGTGACACCCCGCTGACGGATTGGCGGTTCAAGTCCACTTGCTCAGTCAACAGCTGCGCATTCTGCGATTGTCGCTCTGCTTCCTGAGTTTGGACACCTAATTGCCCAACAATTGCACTGAAGAAATCATCTACAGTGGTAGTTTGCGCTTGAGTTGTATTAAAACCAAATTTTACATTTTTCAGGCTCGCCATAGACAATGCCAAAGCATTGTTACCTACAGTTACCTTTTCATTAGCTGTTCCCGTTCCATCTACACGCAAAGAACTGGCAATTTTATTGGGATCATCTTGAATATCTTTATTCAGCGTAATGTTACCCGCTGTTATAGCAGCTCCATCTTTGGAAGTAAAGAATGCCCCACCTTTTTGTGGTGTCGTACCACTGAGTGTGTATCCCAATTGATGAAGTCCATTAATTCCTTGTACAGTTACTTTCAAATCCGTGGTCAAGGTTCTGTTGTTATTCGCATTTGAGTAAGTCACTGCTGCGTTGTTGACACCTGAATTCAGTACCGTTCCCTCAGGCAGAACTGTACCTGCGGGTAAAGTAATTTCAATGTTACCATTCGCCAATGTATTAGCTAACTGGTCCATCTGGGTTTTGTAATCTGCTACATATTTATCTCTGGATAAAATCATACCATACACTTCACCACCAGTTAACGCTCCACCTTGATATGCAGCCTCAAGACCAGCCGCCGTAATAGCAGTTACCTCTGTGCCCGCTACAGCTATCTGTCCTGCCACGGTTACTTGATAACCGTTATCCAGCTGAGTTACCTGCACGTTCGCAAGCTTGGACAACTTATCAACTGCATAATCCCGCTGATCACGCAAGTCATTTGGATTATCCCCAAGCTGTTCTAACTTGTAGATGTTACCATTCAGGTCCGCTATAGACTGCAATAACGAATTCATCTCAGATGTTTTTAATGTAACGTTAGTAGTCAAATCAGAACTGAGTGCATCCAGTTGCTTGCTAGCCTGGTTCATTGCATCTGTCAGAGCAAGTGTAGTCTCTTTTACAATTTTGCGATTCGTGACATCCTGAGGGTCTTGGCTCAGATCGGACCATGCATCCCAAAAATTATCCATGACCTTACGGATACCTGTATCAGAAGGCTCATTCATAATGGTCTCGAGCTTGTTCAGTGTGTCATAACGGATGTCCCATCCACCTTGAGAAGAACTTTCATTACGATACTGATCGTCCAGAAACGTCTGACGAACACGCTCAATAGCAGTGAATTCAACCCCTGTACCCATTTGACCTCGTACAACGGAACGGTTCAAACCATAGGCTTCCATAGATTCCGAGGCCTTCATACTAACCACTTGTCTGGAGTAACCAGCTGTATTGGCATTTGAGATATTGTGTCCGGTTGTATTAAGTGCTGCCGTTTGTGTGTTTAAGCTTCTTTTCGCTGTTTCTATACTATGAAATGTTGAGACCATGTTTTCCTCCTTCAATTAGGCGCGTGTATCAAATAGTCCCGCTCGTACAGTAGAGGTGCTTTTGTCAGCTGGACGCTGATAAACCGCTTCAGATTCCGCATAATATGACATACTCTCAATAGAAAAATCAATATAGGAAAGCGCCTGTTGTATAAGCTGTTGATTCAACTCATTTAATTTTTTCAATTCTACAAGTGTATCCGCTAGATTTTTTTGAATGTGAAGGAGGCGCTGCTTGTCTTCTACATCAAACACAAGACGAGACAACTCCGTAATATTGAGATTCAACTTGGACTTAATACCACGTTCCTGCAAAAATTCATATGCTGCCTGCAGGCGTCGCTCATCCAGCTGTTCAATGTGTCTGGACATCTTCGATTCCTGGTTCATGACTAGAATGAGCTGATCTACCTTATTTGATATCAGTGCTTCTTTTTTTTGATTTCCTAATGCAATCAACTGCTCGTGAGCCTCTCTAAGCTGCTCTAGCACATCAATCAATCGCTCTAAAGGCATATTCCTTCACCTAGCTTTCAGAAGACTGCTTGAAATAAGGTAACAGCTTCTCTGCAATTTTATCGGCATCCACACGATAGGTACCAGAAGCTACTTGCTGCTTAAGCTCCTGAATTTTCTTAACACGATCTGCATCACTGCTGCGGTTCAGCATTTCCATCGCTTCCGGAGAAATGGAAACCTCGTCCTTGCGGCGGGATTTCTTTTGCTCCTCTTGACGTCCTGTTTCAATATTTCGTTGGTATGGATTAATAGCTCCGATGCGGTTGGTCTCGTTAATTTTCATAACTTCCACCTTCCTTAGTTATTTGATATGGTCAGAATGTATCAGACGACATAGCGTCGAACATGGTTCGTATTATGCCTCACTTCTTTATTTTGTGCATGGTTGCTAAAAATAAAAAAACCGATAAGCTCTATAAAGATTATCGGCGGTATTTGAAACTTTTTGAATAGCTGAATGCGTTTTTAATTCCCCTGTACTACTTTCCACGAAGTTTATCAATCGCGCTGTAGGTACCTGAGCCCATATTATTACTTTGATCCTGATTACTACTTTCGCGTACAGCCTGATGCAGGTCTTTAGTCAGACGTGTTCGACAAGAATCGCACATATGCCCTTCACGAATCGGTATCCCGCATACCTCGCAAGGATACGTCATATTGGGCGCATTAGCAATGGAAATACGTCCCTCACGTATAAATGTCGTGATTTGCTTTACAGATACCTCAGTAGCCTCTGAAAGCTCATGCATATGAATGCCCTTATTTTCACGTATATGTTTGACACAGCGTTCGTATTCAATTTCAATTTCTTTAATACAGTTCTGACAGATTCCCCTGACGTTCTTAATAAACAGCTTTCCACAGCGAGGACAGTTATCCAAATTCATCCTCTGTAGCGCCCCTTTCCAATTTCCGATCTTTAATTACTTTTATCCTTACATTAACTTATAATGAAGAGCCTCGTCTAGCAAATATTTCAAAAAAAGATTTTCAGATTTTACACAATTGCACATTTTATAAGTTATCATATTTAAAAGTATAAGAGAGAATGATCCATCAGCAAAAGTTTCTCTATATTTATATGCATCAATATGCAATGACATAAAAATAAAGAAAGCCCATGAAAGCTAATAGCTCAGCCTAGTGCATGTATCTATTTATCGTCAAACATTACACCGTACTTTAGATAGAAAATAAAATAAGCGCCATTCCAGTTATTATCGGGAATAGCGCTTCATTATAAAATTAAAATAGCTATATGAATATGAGTAAATGCAGAAATTAATTATCAAGATGAGGGAAAAACCGGGCGAAACAATCCTCAGAAGAATTCATGTTCACCTGTGCCCCGAATGATATCAAGATAGCCCTGTAAATCCGGGGGAACGGCGCCCATACGAATGCTCCGCACATGGAGTGTGGGTATTCATAAATCTCATGGACCTAACATCATCTCAACTTATAACCTATCTGAAATCAAGCTAGATACATCAGTGGAAATTTGCAGCCCAAAAAAACAAGCTATTTCACAAATAATTATTCAAAAAAGCATTGTTTTAATAGAGGCCTTCCCGTATACTATAGTCAAACGCTTGGTTTAAAAAACACATGTCGTTATACATTTATAATGATAATTATTTATTTGAGTTTGTTTGCGGTACTTGCAGTTCTTGGCCTGCTTTAATCAGGTTGTTGATTTTAACCAGTTCTTCAACAGTTACACCGTATTTTTCAGCAATAGAAGCCAGTGTGTCGCCATCTTGAACATTTACAGTAATTGTATTTACAGTTGTTGCTGGTTTTGTGGTTGTTGCTTGATTATTGTTCTCAGTGGCTGGTTGAGCTGGTGTTGTAGTTACTGCTTTTTCAGTAGTTTCAGTCCCAAAAACTTTTGCTTCAAATGCTTTTTGTGCTGCTTCTTGTTGTTCTCTCATGATTTGGTCTTCCAATTGTTGCTTTTCGTCATCGGAGTGGGATTTCGCCATTACTTGACCTGTTGCAAGTGGACTCAACAAAGATACTGCACCCAAACTAATTGCCAACATGCTAGATACCGCTACTTTTTTCATTACGTTTTTCATGTTTTTTTCTCTCCTCTTTTTAGCTTTAAATTTTAATTAACTGCTTTACTACTGAGCGAGACACTCCCAATGTCCGCTCTTTAGTCATTAGCTAATCACTTATTACCAATCATGTTAGCTATCAACAGATAGAAATTGTACTCCTCTTTTCCAAAAAAATCAACCTCTAAATTGAAATATTCTGTTTTCATCCCTCACTTCCTTACTTTTTGTTTGTCTCTATATTTTTATTATATACCTCTCTCTAGCTCGTTGTCAAATCCTGCTGATTGTACGGCTTAAAAGACTTTTGCTCTATCATTTAATCCTTTTTTCTAGAGAGTTATAACCTCTTTTTCATAGTTTCAAGCAAAATTTCATGGAAAATACTAGATATTTAGACTTATGATCTTGCTAAGGTCAGGCAAAAAATAGTCAAATGCATTCCTTGCTCTAATGCCTTTTCTCTCAAAGCACGTGCACACGCCTGCAATGTGCTCCCCGTTGTATAAATATCATCTACAAGCAAAACGGTAACGGAAAGCTTATTCTCCGTAACACATTGAGATTCAGCTTTTAAAATAAAAGACTTCAGCAAATTTGTCATATTGGGATGGACAGAAAACGCATTATTCATGGTGTTCATGCGTTCCTTTTTGGATTTAAAGCTTTGTTTGCCTGTATCTTGTGGACGAGCAAGTAAAGATAGGAAGGGGAGCTTATTCCGCCTAGCAATCTCTTCTGCCAAGATCTGAGCCTGATTGAAGCCTCGCTCTGTCAGCCTCTTCTCACTTACCGGGACACAGGTCACTACATCCACACTCCACAAAGATCGCTTGAAACGAGAATGTTTAAGACTTGCAAACTCATACCTCATCGCCTGATAGGCTCGATTCATGATCTCACCCAGCAGGGAACCATACTTTTCATTTCCACGATATTTGAACTGTCCAATCCATTCTCTCATCATCGGTGTATAGCTGGTTGCACTTCGATTGCACACATAGTAACGTACTAATCGGTCAAGCCTTACGCAATCCGGGCAAGACGTCGGACGTCCACAATAAACACAACGAATATTGTAAACCCAAGGAATTTGAAGCGAACAAGAAGTACAAATTCCGGGGAATTCAGAAAAACGCCCTGTGAGAGTGCCGCAAGCGATACATGTTTGGGACTGACGTTGGAATAGCCAATTCAAAAATAGACGGGTTGTTGGAATCATCCTCATACCAGAATGCACCTTTCTTGGTAGTTTACGTACTGACATTGTTTCAGGTTTCACATTTCCAAAAAAACTTTTTTTTATTTAATGCATTTAGTGCTTCGCCTCCTTCAGGTATCCTCTTTTCCGAGCCAGTGCATTCATACGTTTAATCTGTCTAATTGCTCTCTTTTGACCTCGAGTCCATTGGGGGGATGTAAAAATAACACCTCCACATGGGTCATCCTTGGACCTTCCTGCACGACCCGCCATTTGGACAAGAGAGGCTTCATCAAAAAGACTGCTGTCCGCGTCTAATATGTACACATCACTCCGTGGAACAGTTACCCCTCGCTCCAAAATAGTCGTTGTAACCAGAACACGTATTTCAGTAGCTCGAAATAAGCGCACTTTAGCGGTTCTTTCTTCATCCTGTGAGGAGGTGCCTGCAATAGGTACATCAGGTAATTGTTTAATCAGCAGCTTCACAAGTCCCTGAATATGTGAGATTCGTGTCACAAATAGGAAAACCTGTGCCCCACGTTGTATAGATACGCGTAGGCGTTGAATAAAGGATAGGGGAAGCCGACCTTTTTGCAGCCAATGTTGCACTGAAGCAGCCCCCAGGCGAAATGGGACAGGTAAGGGATGACGATGAAAACGAACGGGAACCTTGGCGTGTGGCAGTAGACCGCGTGCAGCCTCTTTCTGCAAGGATTGCGGTGGTGTAGCAGACAAATAGATAAACTTTCCCTTCGGCTTACATACTGCTCGTGCAGCAAAGGCAAGCATAGGATCATTGTGATAAGGGAACGCGTCTATCTCATCAATCACAACCAAATCAAAGGCTTGACGATAACGCAATAGCTGATGTGTCGTAGCCAGGGTCAACTGTCCCCTTTGCCACCGTTCTGCGCTTCCCCCGTAGAGCGTCACCATGCTCACATCGGGAAAAGCAATGGCCAAACGAGGCGCTAACTCCAGTACCACATCACGGCGTGGTGTTGCCACAAGTGCCGTTCCTCCGTGGTCCAACACATATTGCAATAGCGGAAACATCATTTCCGTCTTGCCTGCGCCTGTTACAGCCCAGAGCAGAAAACGTTCTACCGTGGTATCAGGTACCTGCCGATCAGCGTTATGCCTCGCACCTTCTCCAGGTTTCGGCGAAGGTTGCCTGCTGCGGGCAAGGTTGCTGCCATGCGAAGCGGCAGCATCTGATCCCCGGCGCGCAACCCTATCGTGCCGGAACAACGCCCGGAGCCCACGGCCTTCCGGGCGAAAACGTCCCCGCACTTCGCCGTGCGGTGCGGCCAAAAAGCGCAGCGCCGCTTCGGCGGCGGCACGTTGTGCAGGGCTCAGCCCCCAGCGGTCGAGTTCCGTCGCCGGGGCCCTGACTGCTGTGCGCGGCAGGACGAGTTTCGCTGCACCGCGCAACAGCAGCGAGCATTCACAGCTTCGCCCCAGTGCGAGACATGTCTCGCAGTAAGCGCACGCCTTACGTCCGCACGATGCGCAGCTCGTGCGGTGCACTACCCCGCTGCCACAACGATTGCAGCGAAGTTCATGCGTACGCGCGGCAGACCAGCGCGTACGTGGTGCTGTAGCGAGGCCAGCAGCAAAGCAGAGTCGGCCTTGCAGATATGCAAGTTGTGCAGCGGATCGCCAAGTATGCTCCAAACCTGGCGCTGCCTCTGCCAGCAGCGCTTCGACTTCCGGAACGAGTAACTGGCGTCCTGACAACAAATTAGCCAGTTCATTCGCTTGTCGTGTTAAACACTCCCTATCCAATCCATCAATTCCCGTGATGAGACTTCTTTTTTGAATAGAACGTAAAATTCCGTTTGTTTCCCGTCCCTCATCCCCACCTTTTGTGCAGGAAGTCCACCCTTGTACATGATCCCAAATGCATATATTTTCTACTCCTCCAGATAAAATTCGTTCTCCATCAAAAGGCTCAAGAGCCAGTTCACTTTTTAGCTGTGCGAGAATATAAGCCCACCACTTTCCTTTTCCCCATCGCTCCATATCTGCCAATCCCTTAAATGTTTCGCACAACTTTGTCCCCCAGGACAAGGGAAGCTCATCTCCTAATAACACCCATCTTTCGACAACATTCTCCTGCCCCTCATCTTGATTCATCCACCATGTCATATCTACTCGAATATCCACAGATAATCGGAGAGTCCAATTCCCTTTATACCTCACTGCATATACTGAAATCTTCACCTTCCCCTGCTCCTCCCATTCATGATTTTTGCGGTTCTTGTTACCCCAGAGAACAGCAAAAAAGCACACTCCTATGGCTAATAGCCTGAAGTGTGCTTCACATCAAGTAGATCTCAACGAAATCCCTGTCGTCTTGCCTATGCAACTGTTTCAAAACATTTATATCCAATTTTAACCACGATGTCCACAATCCCCTATCGCTAAGGAACAAATGGGGCGTCCGCCAACGACTTGACCGTTCTAAGATCAATAACAACCTGCTTTTCACCGCCTGACTTCGGTAAGACCGGGTTCCCCGGTGAAAAACGACTTGAAATGACTGAAACATCCATATGACTATAGCGTAGTAGCCGTGTCAGAATCGGTAGCGTATCGTCCATAGATTCATCATCCAGTACCGTCACATGTAGCGGCCTCCGGTGTAGCCAGGCAAGTATGTTCAGCGAACGCATCACCCATTCCACACGATCTCCGTCATTGGACGTAATCACAATATAGCGAGTCGCGCGATGACCCGGAGATATTGCGCGTGAATCTTCACCATTGTGATAAGCCTGAACCGCCTGTCGTATATACATAAGATGAACGACTGCGGCTCCCACACCGTATATAAGCAATATCCAAACCAAGTGAGCCGTCACGAGGGTTCCACCTCCTCCTATAGCGACAATATATGCCGTATAACAGGAAGAGGTGTCACGGTTATGTACTGGGTTTCCGTATGAGCGGACATATCGCTCCCAAAGAAAGGCGGTACAGCATTCATATCTATTAGCAGCTGCATCGACTAATGCATGGAAAGACTACACTTTACAGCGTAACCCATCCATATTTAATTGAGTTAATAACTGCTTGTGTACGGTCATCAACTTCCATTTTTTGCAGAATGCTGCTGACATGGTTTTTGACCGTTTTCTCACTAATGAATAAATATTCACCGATCATCTTGTTGCTCTTACCTTCAGCCATCAGACGCAGCACTTCAGCTTCACGACGGGTCAATGGATTATTTTCACCTGCGACAAACTTCACGCCGGCTTCCTTCGTATGACCTTCAGCCATAGCCCCTGTTTCATTCAGGTAGGTCATCCGGCGAAGCTGCTGAATGAGCTTACCCGTTACCTTCGGATGGATAAACGCATATCCTTCATGAACCGAACGAATTGCATTAATGAGGGACTCGGCCTCCATATCTTTTAACAGATAACCATTGGCTCCCTTGCGCAACGTCTCGAATACATAGCTTTCATCATCATGAATGGATAAAATGATAACTTTGACATCCGGGAACATCTCACGCAGTTTTTCGGTTGCCTCTACACCATTTTCAATTGGCATATTAATGTCCATCAGAACAATATCTGGTTTCTCTACGTTACAGAATTCCAACACTTGAATACCATCGCCACATTCTCCGATGACCTCAATGTCGTCCTCCATATTCAAAATACGTTTAAGTCCTTCACGGAACAACTGATGATCGTCCGCTAAGAGAACTTTAATGGGTGCATTGCTAATTTCCTGATTTTCCATGTTGTTACTCCTTTCCCTTTTCCACGTTGGTTGGGATATGAATCACTATCTTGGTGCCTTGATTCTCAGCTGATTCGATCTCCATTCTCCCCTCGAGCAGTTCAACCCTTTCCCGCATACCAATCAGACCAAAATGCCCATGATCTTTGCTTTTTTGCTGAAAAAGCTCTGGCTTAAAGCCCAAACCATTATCCTGCACCACGATTTTTACAAGCTGCGCCTGATAGGTAATCTCAACAAGCACATAGGTAGGATAAGCATGCTTGGCAGCGTTGGTCAAAGCTTCCTGGATCAGACGGTAAATGGCTGCTTCCATCGCGGAAGAGAGACGGTGTTCCTTGCCCCTTGTTTCAAAAAGCGATCTAATTTTCGTTTTTTCTTCAAAATCCTGCACATATTTCCGGAGCGTCGGAATAAGTCCCAGGTCATCCAGGGCCATAGGACGCAAATTGAAAATGACCTTTCGCATTTCCTCAAGACTGGAGCGAACCTGTTTCTTCAAGTCTACTATTTCGTCCTGAACCATCTTAAATTCCTGCTTGGCGATCATTCTTTCCACAATTTCCGTCCTAAGCACTAGATGCGCAAGGAGCTGCGCAGGTCCATCGTGAATTTCACGGGATATACGTTTGCGCTCCTCTTCCTGAGCCAAAATAATTTTCAGACCAATAAACTGCCGGTTTTTGGCCGATTCGATGATCCGCGTCACTTGCCCCAATTCACCCGACAAATATTCCAGCACGACCCCCATCTGCGAACCGATGGTTTCGGCGCGCTCGACAGAAGCCTCGACACTTTTGGCCCGCTTTTGAAGATCATCTCTTCTGGCTTTGAGATACATTTCCTTCTCGCGGAAAATCATCACATCGAGTTGAAGCTGTGTTGCCTTCTCATAAGCCTGCTTGATATCCTCTTCCGAATAGCGAACGAAGTCGCGGCTGACCTCAGTCAACCGAATGCGGGACCGCCGATAGTTCATTTCCAGCTGGTCCACCTTTTCGATCGTTTCTGCTGTTTCCTTCAAGACGCTCTGGAGCTCCTGATTTAACGTGACCAGCTCGGTCCGGGCCGTGTCCAATATTTCGAACATCTGATATTTGCTGTTCTCCATCACCTGGATGGCATTTTTAATGACTCGGTCTATGATATCGGCTTGAAAGTCCACAAATGTTCTACTCCAATCCTAGCATTTCAAGTATATATCATACCATATCATGACTGGAGGGTGATGGTCTTCGTTTCTTGTTCCCATTTTACAGTCATTCCTAACTGCTCAGATACGAGTCTTAATGGGACTAAAGTCCTACCCCCTAGCACAATGGGTGCAACATCAGTGCTTTGACGCTTCCCGTTCAGAACAACTTCTTTTTTCCCTACGGTCAAATCCATCAGCACACCGCCGCGCATAATGGTGATCCGCTGATCGCCCGCATTCCATTTGGCTTGTCCGCCAAATGCGTCCAGTACATACTTGATCGGAACATACGTTGAACCATCGCGAGTCATCGGAGCGGCATCAATCGTGGTCTGCGTTCCGTTCACCGTCATTGATTTTTGTCCAATCGTCATTTGAGCTGTTCCTTTTTTGAGTCCTTCTGTACCGACCGTTCCCGGTGTATTAAAAGAAATATTATCAAAAGCAATATTACCTGTTTTAGCACGCTCGTCCTGACCCTCCGCTACATTGACCACATAAAGACGCTTCAGCTTCGCCGGATACGAAATATTCAAACCGCTCATATCTGCGTTAATGGTTTTCCAGCCGTTCCAGTCGATCACTTTAGCGAGATCAATATATGCTGTTTTGCCTTGAGCATCCTCTAACTCCGCACGCAACCAGTTCAGACTCTTATCCCCTCTGACATCAATCGAGATGGAAGTAGCCGCCTGTTCAAGTGTTTTCCCGGATGTGCCGTTCAATTGAGCGTAAGCATACATTTTACCACTGCCGTTCGTCATATCGTAGTTCAGCTCTAGCACTTTGGAATTGGCATGGTCGCCATCTCCTTGTACAACAGCCGCTGTGCCGGTAACACCTTCCACATTCGAAGTAAAATCAACCGGATACGAAACATTTTCGAAGTTCTCCCAGTTGTTTGTACTTGCTCCGCCAGCAGACAGGAAGACGACAGCGCTGAAACCATCATAGCGACCGATGGCATAGCCCGTTTTCACGCCTGCATCCACTGTATTTACCGTAAGCTGATTGTCCTTGACACTTCCCTTAAAGCCGATGAACTCCCATTTGAGCGCATCTGAGGTAATGCTGACACTCTGTCCATCTTTTGTCTTTGCCGTTACCGGTACAGCGATTTTAGCTCCAGCGGTAAGCGAGCCACTTCCAGTGCCAGCGGTAAGTGATGAAATTTCATCTGCTCCAAGCACCGTGACCTTGGTTGTAGCGCTGGCTGAGCCACTGGATGCCGTTAAAGTAGCAGTTCCCGGTTTGGCTCCCTTTACAGCGCCGCCGCTCACTGAAACAACAGCCGGATTGCTGGATTTCCACGTCACTTGTACTTTCGAGGTATCGAATGGATTGTAGTAATTGTCATAACCTTTGAAGGAATAGCTTCCGGTCTGACCAATCAGCAACGTTTTATTGCCCTTGATGGTGAAGCCTTTGAGCGTTCCTTTAGGAGCATTGGTATAAACCCCCACTCCATTTACAATACTACGTTGCTCTGTGCCATATTCTGTATTGAACGTAAGCCCCGCTGTCGTATCTCCCAAATCACGAGTCACCATGGTGGTAGAGCCGCCCCCATCAAGATTCATACCCTTCCAGACGCCAATATCTTTCATCAGTGTTTGCAGCTCACTCAAGGATACACCAACGCTGTTCCCATTCTTCTCAACAGCAATGACATAAGCGTAACGCTTGTCACGAGAATATCCCAGAGCTGTACGCGCACGCGTCCCGCCTATGCTTGTTGTGCTTCGAGAAAAAGAGGTTTTCTGACCGTCATTTACTAATATGGTATGTCCACCAATCATCATTTGAAGGTTAGAAGGATCTACTTCGCTCCCTGTCGATTTAACACGAAGGTGATAGCTTGTTTCTACCGTCTGTCCCACGGTCAGATGCGCTTTGGCATAATCAGCAGCTTTACCATGAGTACGTAAAATATAGCCATCCTGCGGAACGGTCATATTCAACGTAGCATTGTCGGAGACTTGTGTAACCACACCATTTTGTACCAATATCTCGGTGGGCGTTGTCGAACTGTTTTTGGGCCGCTCAATCGCTTTCCAAGCAGATGTATAAATATACATAGCATTAGAGTGGCTATAGCCGCCCCCACTCGTCTCAGGCGAATACGAAGCCTTGTTCATCCCCGCCAAAGAGAAGGACGACCCATCTCCAGCTTTTACTGTACCTTCAAAAGTAAACTGCTCCACCATGGGAGAACCATCCTTGGTTACAGCAAAGGCATACATACCCGTTAAATCAGACGGAGTAGACATCAACACACCCTTGGATACTTGTCCACCGATCGGCGCTCCCTCGCTGGAGGTATTAAAATAATCTCCGTTTACACCAGCAACCGCCCCGGTCTCTTTTGCCATGCCACCTGTACTCTGACGGGTCGTAAACTGTCCATTCTTCCCCGTCATGACATCCAGCTTGACGTACGGATTTTGTAAGTCCACTCGAATGATATCAGCCAGCGCTGTTCCTTTGGACCCTTTAAAACGATATTTCAATAATGTTGCACCCGAAGTAATGATCTCTTCGCCCAATTTTACAGTTGAACCAGAGGCTGCACTTGCGATTGGAGCAGACATCCAACTATTCAAGGGCATTAGAGCCCCAGTTCCAGCAACCGGACCGACCCATAATACCCCTGCCAGTGTTAACACGGCCCATCTTTTAGCAATTCCTCTGCCATTTACTTTCACTTCACTCTGTTTCTTATTACTTAAAAACATTTGGATAATAGCTCCCATCTTCAGTGTATTCAAACGGTTTTATTCCGCACGTGTACTCTATCAATAAACAAAAAAATCCTCTTATGTTAATAGACTTATTATATAGGCAAAAGTTACGAAAATCCCGTCAACTAATTCATAAAATCTAAAACGATGAATTGACGAATGCAATATCGGCGCACTATAATACATTTGAACTTATTAGTTCAAATAATACTGATTAGTTCACAACTCCAATTATGACCCTATCGGAAGGATTGATAATCATGAATAAACAACGGGCCATCATCATATTCACTTTATCCCTGAGCATCGCAATGACCGGATGTTCTACAGAAAAAAAAGATGCCGCTCTAGGTTCATCTGCACAGCCAACCGTTGTGCGCACCGCAATCGTCAAATCCACGCCACTTCATACGGCCTATAACTTGTCAGGCACTCTTCAGGCTTATGAGGAGAACACACTGGCTTTCCAAAATGGAGGCACTGTAGCCAGTGCATATCTCACTGTCGGTACTGCTGTACAGAAGGGCGCCGTTATTGCTAGTCTGGATGACGCTGACTACAAGCTTCAGGTGGCACAGGCGACAGCCTCCATCTTGGAAGCACAGGCTGGTATTGATAACGCACAGGCTAATTTACAGGCTGCTACCTCCGCGATTCAATCCGCCGATGCCGGCATTACAGGAGCTCGCGCGAATGTTAACAAGGTCAATAAAGGCGCACGTGCTCAAGAGAAACAACAAGCGCAAGCTACTGTAGATAAGGCACAAAGCGCTTATAACAAGGCCAAGACGGATAGCGAGCGTACACAGAAGCTGTTTGAGGCAGGCGCTGCTACCGCATCAGATAATGAAAATGCTCGCCTGAATGCTACCGCAGCCCTGAAAGACCTGGAACAAGCCAAGGAATCCCTGTCCCTTTTGCTGGAAGGAGCCACAGCCGAAGATCATCAATCCGCCCAAGCTTCCTTTCAAGATGCGCTTGCAGGTAAAAGCAAAGCCCTTGCGGCCAGTGAACAGGCTGCAGCTTCCCAAAAACAAGCCCATGCCAACTACGAAAAAGCCCTTGTTGCCAAGGGGCAGGCAGAACTGGCACTTTCACGCACACGTCTAATCTCTCCTGTGAACGGTGTAATCTTAGACAAAATCGTGAATACAGGTGATTTGGTCGCGTCAGGGCAAGCCGTCTATCGCATAGGGTCCATCGACCGCCTCAAAGTGCTGCTTCCTGTACCAGACAGTGAAATTAAGGATTGGAAAAAGGGTCAACAAGTAGAAGTGGCGCTCTATGAAGAGACTCGTCAAGGTACGGTGTCTAACGTCTATCCTTCAACCAGCACCGACACGGGAAGGGTTAACGTAGAGATTGTTATAAACAATCCACAGCGAGACTGGTTACCCGGTCAGGTCATTAAAGCTGCTCAACAGGTGACCGACAAGAATGGGATTCTCGTTCCTGCCGAAGCAGTCATTAACACGGGAAGCAAGCCTTTTATTTTCAAAGACATTCAAGGAAAAGCTGTTAAAACCCCTGTCGAGCTTGGTAATCAAGTTGTAGATAATCAGTTGCAAATCGTATCGGGACTTCGTGAAGGCGAACGTATTATCGTTAAAGGGGCAGAAAACCTGTTTGATGGAAATGCGATTCAGTCGGAGGAAGGCGGACGCCCATGATTGAGTACATCGTAAAAAAACGAAAAATTACATTGCTGTTTTTTGTCATGCTGATTTTGGTCGGAATCTTCGGCTTTTTCCAGTTACCACAGCAGGAAATGCCGGATGTCACCATACAGAATGCTATGGTAACAACAGTCTACCCCGGTGCTTCACCACAAAAAGTAGAACAAACCGTAACTAAAGAGCTGGAGAAACGCATTAAGGAAGTTGAAGGTGTTAAAACGATTAGTTCGACTTCTGGTAACGGATTCTCCTCTATTTTAATCGAATCCAAAAACGGAGTTGATCCTCAAACGGTTTGGGATAATATGCGTAAAAAAGTGCAGGATGCACAAGCTGATCTTCCTCAAGGCGCTGAAGTGCCTGTTGTAAATGACAAGCTAACCAGCTCTTTTATCGGCTCCTATGCCCTAACAGCTGACTCTTCCGCACCACTGTATAAACTAAATGATTTAACAACAACTTGGAAAGATCAGCTCAACACCATTTCTGGCGTATCTAGCGTCAAATTCAATGGTCTCCCTGATCAAGAAGTACGTGTTCATATTGACAACCAGAAGCTTCAGCAATACCAGCTGTCATGGGGACAAGTAGCTCAAGCGATCCAGTCTCAAATTGATCGGGTTCCTACTGGTAATATTGAATACAACGGACGTACCTATCAACTTATTGTTCGCGAAACCGAAAAAGCTGATGAATTGAATCAGGTCCTTTTGACACGCACCAAAGAAGGTAATCCTGTATATTTGAGAGATGTCGGCACAACGGAGCTGGCACATCCTAATACAGAATACTTTGCCTATGTAGAGGGTAAACCGGCCATTACGCTAAGTATTGGAGCAGAAACAGGCACAGACATCCCTTCTATGAGCGAAAAGGTCAATACCAAGCTCAAAGAACTGGAGAAAACACTTCCCGCAGGTGTTCACTTTCAAACTCTTTTTGCACAAAAGGATCAGGTAAGCCATATCTTTGACGACTTAAAGCGTGAAACGATTCTTGCGATTGCGGCCGTTATTCTCGTTTGTATGTTGGGGCTGAATTTGCTCACCTCTGCATTTGTTGCACTGGCCATTCCTATTTCGGTTTCGATTGCCATTATCTTTTTGCCTATGTTCGGCATCACTCTAAATCAGATTTCCGTTGTCGGTCTGATCATCGTACTCGGCATACTCGTGGATGATGCCGTAGTTGTAAATGATAATATTGAGCGTAGACTTACGGAATTAGGAGAATCACCCTCAGTCGCAGCTGTAAAAGGTACCAAAGAGGTCATGCTTTCTATTTTGGTTGCAACTCTGGCTACCATCTCAGCTTTCGCGCCATTGTTGTTTCTTCCTGGAAATGTAGGTGCCTTTATTAAACCTATTCCTGCTATTGTCTCCCTGACCATGCTTGCCTCTATGATCATGTCGCTCACCATCATCCCTATTTTTCGAGAATGGTATGAGAAGCGCAGACAGGCTCGTCACCCTCAGGGTAAGTCTAAACCAGCAGGCTTGCTCGGCCAGCAGATTCATTCTTTAAACAAGCTCTATGCACAAAAACTGATGCCTAAGGTCATTCAGCGTCCCTTGTTGACAGCCATGGTCGGACTCATGCTTGGAACAGCCGCCTATGGATTAGTTCCCTTTACCTCAGTTGAACTTTTTCCTGAGTCGGAAGATCCTCATGTCGCACTAAATGTAAAAATGCCTGTAGGCACTTCAATTGCGGAAACCGACCAGGTCGTTAAAGACCTTGCAGGCTGGGTGAAAAAGCAACCTGAAACTTCCAAGGTCGTCTACAGCGCTGGAGGAACTGCCCCACAACTGTTTAGTGACATTAATAGTATGGGTGGAAATATTAGTTATAACGAAACGGTGGGGCAGATTGCTGTCGTCGGCAAAGAAAACGTATTCGATCTCAATACGACAGTTGATGCTTGGGAGCAACATGTTAAGAAATCCTACCCTGGAGTTACAGTTACGATGTATGTTCCTCGTCTTGGGATTCCAGTGGGTAAGCCCGTTTCTATTCGTATCTCAGGTCAGGATCTGAATGAACTGCAAACCCTTGCCCAGAAGGCAAAGGAGCAGATCGCGACAGTAGAAGGCACAACAGGCATCGTGGATGATATAGGAATTGAACGATATGCATTGGAGCTTGAGGTCAACAAACAAGCGATGGATCAATACCTGGTAAGTTACACAGATTTGACTCGCACCCTGCTTCTATTAAAAGAAGGAGCCCAAGTCAGCCAATTTGATACTGGAAACAGTCTGGTAGATATTAAAATGTATTTGAATCACAGCGACGAGGAGCCAAGTAAGCTTTTCCAACAATTAAGTGTAGTTAATGCAGCTGGTAAGCAAATTCCATTAAACCAGCTTGTCCAGATTAAGCCGTCATTTGCTATTCAGCAAATCAAGCATTACAATATGGAGCGGACGATTACGGTGGAAGCCGATTTGAACGGACGAACTGCAAGCGAAGCGATGGTTGATGTTGAAAGTAAGCTGGCACAAATGAAGTTCCCAGAAGGCTACAAATGGGAGGTTGGTGGGGAAACCTCTGACCAATCGACCATATTCAAGGACTTAGGACAGCTGGCGATCGTTGTAGTCTTGCTCATTTTACTCTTGATTACTATGCAATTTTATTCCCTCTCCATTCCTATTATTATTATGACGACCGTGTACCTGGCAGCAGCCGGCGGGATTATTGGTATTTTCTTGACCGGTATGCCTATTGGTTTTATGAGCATCATGGGAATTATTGCACTCGCGGGCATTGTTGTGCGGAATGGGATTGTGTTAATTGAATTTATCGAGGATGCACGACATGAAGGAATGGAATTAAAGGAAGCCGTAATACAGGCGGCCGCTGCTCGCTTCAGACCGATTTTATTGACATCTTTGGCAGCTATTGTAGGTATGATTCCATTAGCACTATTGGGAAGCCTGCTCTTTAAGCCACTGGCGTTTACC
Source organism: Paenibacillus sp. FSL H8-0168 (assembly GCF_038592955.1). Classification (NCBI taxonomy): domain Bacteria; kingdom Bacillati; phylum Bacillota; class Bacilli; order Caryophanales; family Paenibacillaceae; genus Paenibacillus; species Paenibacillus sp. FSL H8-0168. Next base: position 5,249,463 of record NZ_CP151948.1, read on the forward strand.
GTCATTTTTGGTTTGTTATTCTCGACCTTGTTAACCTTGTTTGTCGTGCCGTCCTTGTATATGATCATGGCCAAGTACAAGATGCGCCGTCAACTCAAAAAACAGCAACACACAGTTATCACACGTGACCAACCTTTGTGATGTATGAAGTGAATTCGATGCTGTCGAGTTGGCCGGTCCCTAGGGGGAAGTATGTATGGAAAGTAAAAAAAATGATATTTTACAGGCGGCCATTCGGCTGTTCTCCAGAAAAGGCTATTATTCAACATCTGTTGAAGAAATAGCCAAAGAAAGTGGGATGGCGAAAGCATCCTTCTATAAATATTTTCAAGGAAAAGAAGAACTCCCTCTAGAAATGTGTATCATTCTGGAAAATAACATTGAACAAGACATCCGGGCTCTCTACAGCAAACCTAATCTTTCTAAGCACGATAAACTGCACGGTTTTATTGTACTTTACTTGAAAAATCTCGTTGAAAACAAAGTGTATCTCATGATGGATCTTCCTGAGCCTTCCATGCTTATTTTTCAGAATGAACAACTCAATTACGCATTCGAGAATCATGAATACAAATTGTACAGATGGGTTCGCGACTGCCTGATTGATATTTTTGGACCGAGCATTGAAGATCATGCATGGGATATGACCTTTGTACTTAAAAGCATTGTGTTTGAATATATTCGCTTCTTTGCCGATCGGATGAATGATGAAACGATTGAACATCTAACACAGTTTATTATCTTCTTATCCAGTTCCTTGGCAACCAGCCTGAACAATGCTGATTCAGCTCCACATTTGTTCTGGAGCAAGCAAGGCTGGTTACCTGAAAGTGCTCTAAGTAATCCCTTTGACCAAGGCCGCCAAATTAACAGCCTTCTCCACTCCTTGGAAGACAGTATACTGCTGTCTTCGTGGAGTTCAGAGGAGAAACAGGAGTGTCAGCAAATCTACGCTCATTTAAAGGAAGAGGCTCTGAAATCGAACCCTCAAAAAGGCCTCCTGAAAGCCCTTTTTGCGTATTTGGAGCAGTACAAGGAACTGCAAAAGGTTTGTCGTTTACTTAAAAATTTATTGGATCATGCACCGATATCCGAGTAGTCACTCAGTATTCGGTACTTCGGTGCAAATTCATACTTAACAGCGAAACACATCAAAAAAAGACTGTTTCATGCAAAGCATGAAACAGTCTTTTTGGGTTATTGCTTTTATTTTGATAATATACGAGGAATTACAGCCCCGCTTGTTCTTTTAGAATTTCAGCTTTATCTACGCTCTCCCATGGTACATCCAAATCTGTACGGCCAAAGTGACCGTAGGCAGCAGTTTGCTTATAAATTGGACGACGCAGATCCAACATGCGAATGATGCCTGTTGGGCGCAGATCAAAGTTATTTCGGATCAATTCAACTAGCTTCTCATCGCTTACTTTACCCGTACCGTATGTATCGACGTTAATCGAAACAGGCGTAGCTACACCAATGGCATAAGCAAGCTGAATTTCCACTTTGTCTGCCAATCCAGCTGCCACGAGGTTTTTCGCTACATAACGAGCAGCGTAAGCAGCGGAACGGTCCACCTTGGTCGGATCTTTACCGGAGAATGCTCCCCCGCCGTGACGCGCATAACCACCATACGTGTCCACAATAATTTTACGGCCTGTCAGACCTGCATCTCCTTGAGGGCCACCGATAACAAAGCGTCCTGTTGGATTAATGTAATATTTGGTTTGCTCATCCAGTAATTCGGCAGGAACAACTGGCAAAATAACCTTTTCTTTGATATCTGCTTGAATTTGCTCCAAAGTAGTATCTTCCGCATGCTGCGTAGAAACCACAATAGCATCAATACGAACAGGTTTACCATTTTCATACTCTACCGTTACTTGAGTTTTCCCGTCTGGACGAAGATAATTCAGTGTTCCATCCTTACGTACTTCAGACAAACGTCGTGCAATACGGTGAGACATAGCGATAGGCAAAGGCATCAACTCAGGTGTCTCGTTCGTAGCAAAACCAAACATCAATCCTTGATCCCCAGCCCCAATGTTTTCCGTTTCTTTATCTACTTCAGCAGGATCACGGCTTTCCAAGGCAGCATTAACCCCTTGAGCAATGTCCGGCGACTGTTCATTCAAAGAAGTCAATACAGCGCAAGTATTATAGTCGAAACCGTATTTCGCACGTGTATAGCCAATTTCTTTAATCGTATTACGTACAATGGATGGAATATCCACGTATTCCGATTTGGAGCTGATTTCACCAATGACGAGAACGAGACCAGTAGCTACCGATACTTCACATGCTACCCGTGCATTAGGGTCATTAGCCAGAAAGGCGTCCAATACAGCATCGGATATCTGATCACAGATTTTATCCGGATGGCCTTCTGTTACAGACTCGGACGTGAACAAATGGCGGCCTTTTACAGACATGAATTTCAACCTCCCACAATTAAAATACATGAGGATTTATTAAAAAATCCTGACATGGCAATGGCATTATTCAGATAACTTCAAGCTAACAAATGGCGGAAGATATCTTGTTACCTTATTAATAAAAAATGAACCTTTTCCGGTAGGAAAAGGTTGCGTACAAGCCTCAAATGCCATGATATCCTATTTAAAACAAGGTGTCAATTCGTGCAGCCCAATTACAACATTCGAAATTGAGGTAAGTTTACATGCAAATCATTTTCGATTCACATGTAAATAACCCTAGTCTATACGCTACTATATAATCAAAAACTTAGAAAATTATTGCTATTTACAATGTACCAAATTCAGATAAGCTACGTTCAGCAGATTGTATCAGTCGCTTAGTAATTTCACCACCAACTGAACCGTTCTGTCTTGAAGTCAAATCACGCCATGCTACATTTTGGCCCCCCGAAAACTCCCCCAATTCTGCAGCAAATTCACTGTCAGCATTGGGATGTATATGAGTATATTGAGGATTATAAACTGGTAGCCCAAACTCAGCAGCGATCTCATACTTCAAATCATCTAACCTGGCACGGCTTTCGGGAATTAATCGTCTTTGACCTCTTGACGCCATCGTATACACCCTCCACTAAACATATTGTCTTTCATGGGGTTAGTGTGTAGCGATTAGGTTCAATTTAGCCAAGAACAATTTACTATCCCAAGCAGTATTTAAGAAAAAGAGCCACCGAAAGCAGCTTATATACAAAAACAGTTTACTGAACAGTATAACCGCCTCGTACCATAACGACCAGACCAAACTTCTGACCTTCTTTTACTTGAATACCTCTTCCTTCTCTAGGAAAGGATAATAAATGATTTTTTTCGACAGCCTGATTATGGACAATTTCCGTTCCAGAAGTAATATCAATAGCACCACTGGCATCCATACTATACACAACAGCATAACCATTACGTAAAATAAATTCCGAGCCTGCTTTGGCAATCAGTTTTTGGCCAGGCTTTACATCAACTACCTTTAAAGCCTCTGTCTGCTCTGGTGTGGAAGTTTTTCCTGCACCAGAGGTCCCTGACGCCGTTGTGTTAGAAGTAGTGTTTGTTGCTGGAGCATTCGAACTAGTCGTTTTACTACTCGTATTACTTGCTGGTACTCCACCTTTAATTGCCTGAGCAATTTTTTGGTCAACATAGCTTTTGGTTACGACTGGATCATCAGCTGTACCAGGTTGTCCAGAACTGGAGGCACCATTAACTGAATTGTTCATTAAGGAACCAGCAACAATTCCTCCTCCAAGTAAAACAGCAGCCAATGATACTTTATAGCGTGATTTCATGAAGTCCTCCTACAGCAGGTTATAGCAAGTATAGTTAAGTTTTAATTATTGTGCGCTAGCTCCAGAAGAACCCTGCATAGCCCAAGGCTTATCAAAAGCCAACTTCAAAGTATCAATATTTGTAACTATATCTTCGGCCTGTTGCTCAGCAGTAGTGACTTTCAAATTAGCTTCATAAACCTGAAGCTCTGTAGCCAACCCAACATCAAATTGCTTCTTAGCCATATCAGCCGCACTTCTAGCACTCACCAAGCCAGCTTGAATCTGTGAATATTGGCTTTCCAATGCTTTGATGTTGTTGTAGATTGTTCTTACTGCTTCTTCGAGTTGTCTTTTTGTACCCTCTGTTGCATACTGAGCTTTCTCAACATTAAGCTGTTCGGCTTCGTAAGGTGTGTTACCTGGCGTACTAAAATTGTAAAGCTTCAAGCTCAATTCAGCCAAATCCACTTTTTGCTCACTCAGCCAAATAGCCGTGCTGCTGGTAAGTACTTGGCTTACTTTAGTTTCCACATTATCTTTAAACTCAGAATATACAGGTTTATCCTTTAATTCATAACGTTGCTCTGGTTTGTAACCAATCACTTGGTTCAAAGATACATATGCACTATCTAGATCTTTTTTTGCCTTCTCTAAAGCAGCTTGATTTTGAGTCAACTGATTAGTTGCTTGCGTAACCTCATAATCACTCGACATTTGATTATCTCTTTTAATTTGTGCAACTTTCAGCTTGCGCTCAGCATCTTCAATATTCAATGCAGCCAGTTTAACGGCATTCTGTTTTTGAAGAAGCTTATTGTAAAGATCCTTCACATTGTACTCAATGCCTTCTTTGGTCATATCCAAGTTCTTTTTAGCAGCCTCATAATTAAGGTTCGTTTGGGCATAACCTTTAAAAGCTTTGTCTTGTGCTTCATCACCTGCTTCTGCTGGAACAAAGTTAATATCCTTGCCAGCTTCTTTCATTATTTTCCCAGCCTGATCGATATTCGTTGCTGCTGTTTTAACTGAAGTACTATCAGCTATGGCCAGTTTAACTGCATCATCATAAGTCAAAGAATCATTATAATAGGTATCATAAGTAACTTTGGTCACAGGAGCTGTGAGAGGCTTACTGGATAAACTATTGGTTTGATCAACAGTAGTAGTATTACCATTAGCTTGATTGGAAATGGTCACTGTTCGTGTAGCCTGATCCCAATTTACTTTGGCGCCTAATGATTGGCTCACAAAACGTAAAGGAACAAGTACTTGACCCTTTTGAATTTGAGTTGCTGCATCGAGCTGTACAGGATTACTATTTTTATAAGCAAGTTTAGAACCAACATTTAAAGTTAACGTATCGTCATTTTTAGATGCTGTCACTTTTTTAGCTTTGCTGTCCCAATCGACTTTCGCACCCAAGCTTTCAAAAACACCACGGAGAGGCACTAAGGTTGTATTTTGACTAACAACCGGGGACTGGGTATATTGCTGAGTTACACCGTTAATAATAACCTTTATATCACCTGGTTGAGCTCCTGCAAGACTGGCGAACGCAGAAGAAAGAACCAATGTGGACAGTACTGCCACTCCAAAACGTTTCATAATTTCTCTCCTTTGTCAATAAGACTAATAAAAGAAAAGGGCTCCAAAAGGAACCCTCTTCTCATCTAATTCAGTTAACTCAAAAGAGTTGCTCTTAAATTAGTTGTTGTTTTCAACAGTTACTGTTTTAGCAGTTGCATCATAGTTGATGGATGCATCCAGCGCTCTGCTCACCCAGAAGATAGGCAGTACAGTACGGTTTTTGTTAGTTACAGCTTTAACGTCCATACGAACCACAGAACCGTTAATAGTCAACAGGTTTGTGTTCAGTTTGATTTGAGCAACGCGGTCACCTTTAATCAGGGTAACTGTGGAAGTTGCTTTGTCAAACAGGATGTTTTGTGGGGATACACCCAAAGCTTCAGCTGCATAACGTACTGGCAAGTAAGTGCGTCCGTTTTCAGCATAAGCAGCTACATCAGAAGTTTTACTTTCGCCGTTCACAGTGTAGGAAGTGCTTCCCAGTGTGAAGACAGCTTTAGTTTTAGTAGCACCTGGAGCTGGAGTTCCAACAGTTGCGATTGCTACTTCAGCAGCTGCAGTGTTGTTGTCTTTCCAGTTTTGAGTGTTGTCAGTTGCGCCTTTGTATGCAGTGTAAGAAACTGCGCTACCTTTCAGCTTAGCAACGATGTCACCTTGAGCTACAGTACGGTCAACAGTCAACTTAGGAGCCGAGATTGTGATTGTACTTGGAGTAGCACTTTCGCTGTCGATGTAGAAGCTCAGACGGCCTTTGTTGCTTTCTCCGTAAGTATCAGTAGATACGCTCTTCACTTTAACGTCACCAGCTGTAACTTTTACTTCTGGAGTAGAAGCAAAACGTACGCCTGTTGGCAATTCCAAGATTACTTCACGGCTACCGTCTTTCTTAACGAAAGCTTCTTTAGCAGCTTCAGTGATTGTGATATCGCCAACTTGTTGATCGCCCAGACCGATTGTCAGGGTTGGTTTGGAAGCAGCAGCCAGAGTAACTGCTTGTTTCACAGTCGCAACCTTAACAGTACCGCTCAGACCTTGGCTACCAGCAACATCAACGTTCAGATCGCCGGAGAAACCTGGTTGTGTGGCAACTTCAACATTTTTCAGTTTCAAAGTACCTGGATCTTTAGAGCTATTAACGTTCTTGAAAGTCAATCTCAAAGTACGTTTGTCGGAATCTGTGTAAGATACCTCTGCTCCACCCAAACCGTTAGTGTTTTCGAAAGATCCGGAAAAGTTGCTACCTGGAGAGTTACTTTCGAAAGTAGACTGCCAACGAGCACCTTCAGGCAAACGCAATGTTACAGTGCGGTTGTTAACAAAAGAACCAGCAACTTTTTCTTTAATTACGATATCACCAATTTTTTGCTCGTCATGACCAGCAAGAATTGTTGTTGGAGAAGCTACGGAAACACCGCCACCGATTTGACCATAGTTACCAACTACAAGGGAGCTAACGTCAGTAGTTGTGTTACCGGAGATACTAACAGTAACATCACCTTCTTTAGCGTTAGTTTCATCGTCAACGTAGAAGCTCAAAGGCAGGTTAAATGTTGTTTCTTTACTACTTTCTTTTTTCAAAGACACAGTCAGAGTGTCACCATCGACATTAGAAACTACATCACCAGATGCGATATCACCAAAGAGAATGCTAGCATCTTTTGGAGCGTTCCATTTAAAACCGCTAGGCAATTTCAGTTTGATGTTATTATTGTTAGCCAAAGCACCAGCTGTTTGTTCTTTCACTTTCAACGTTGCAGTGAAATTGTCTGTGTTAGAAACGGTATCCAAAGCAGACAAAGATACTTGACCGGAAGATACTACGTTTGCAATTGTAACTTCACCGCTAGTAATACCACTCAGGGAAGAAGCATCAATTGTAGCTTTTACAGGTCCATTGCTAGGTCCACTTACATTGATGTTAGCAAAGTTCAGATATACATCAGCGCTATCTTTGGAGTTATCAAAGCCCAGTGTTACTTTTGCAGAGTTGTTAGTCAATTTTTCAACTTTCAGTGCAGTAGCTTCATTATAGCCAGTAGCTGCGACATTCTTATCGAGTGAGTTATCTTGTGGATCAAGATATATACCCAAACCATAAGTAGCGTCAGTAGCGGAAGTAGCACGGCCAACCTGAAGATCTCCAGATTTACCAAATTCAAAGCCTTTAGGCAAAGTAATAGTGAAAGAAGCACCGTCAGCAATAGAAGCTTGGCTAATACTTATTTTCGATCTACCCAAAACAGCATTATCTTGTTGGTTTGAGTTGATACTAGGAGTACTAATTACATTGAAGCTAGAAGCCGCATGGATTGCAGTTGGTGCAGTCAATGCTGCGATTGGAGCTGCAACACCAGCAACCAATGTTGCTGTTGCCAGCACGTTGATCATTTTTTTGTTAAACTTTGTCATAACCTTTTTTTCTCCTCCTTGAATATAACCAGAAATATTATTTTTGTCTTTTTGTCGGATCTTGTCACTCATCAGTCGTTACACCTCCTTTCCGAGCTTTATGAGAACCCTTATAAAATGATATCTGTGACAATATCACAGAAGCTTGGAATCTAGTTGAAAGAAAGCGTCCATTTATGACGTACTCCAGTATTATACAATGTGATAACAATGCAGTAAAGATTTTTTTTAGCGAATTTTGTCTTTACGCTTTTGTACCCCTTTGTTTCATACTCACCCAATTAGACGTAGCATGGGTTCAAAAAGTTGCGTACGTTTCAAAAAAAATTTTATTTTTTTTTGATTATGTATTCCGCTTTCCACAGTCATAATTATACTATTGAACCTGTTCCTCCGTCATCCTACAACTTTTACCTTCTCAACCTTAAATGTACAAGGGTTATTTTCGTACATTTAAGTCGGTCTTTAATGGAGTATATTCGTTAAGAATTATCCATAGAATATATAAAGCACATAAAGTTTATAGATTCTCTTGAAATCTAATACTCTAATACACTTTAAGTAGTAGGAATGACGGAGAAACAGTGATTTACGGTATATATAACCGAGACAAATTACTTCACTACATTAATCTTCGCGCCATCCGTAAGCAGACTAACGCCCTTAACGACAACATTTTGTCCTTCAGCAAGCCCCTTGGTTACCTCAACCTGTTTGGCACTTTCCTGGCCTGTCTGCACTTCTACCCGCTTAGCAACAGTTCCCTCCACTACATAAGCATACTTCTTCCCTGCCTGCTCCGTAATGGCATCCTGCGATACCAAAATGTTTTTAGGAGCTTCTGATTTCATGTATACAGTTACAACCATCCCTGATTTTAATTCACCAGAACCATTAGGAACCGAAATCTCGACAGGATATGCCTTGAGATCATTATCCATTACCGGATTGACGGCCGATACTCTGGCCTCAATTCGCTTATTTAACGAGTCCACACCTACAGTCACAGATGAACCCACCTGCAACTTAAGAAGCTCAGATTCAGAAACGTTAACTTTGGCAATAATAGGATTGGTATTCGCTATTGTAGCAACCGCAGATTGTGCACTAACCATTTGCCCCTGGGTTCCTGTTACTACCGATATCGTGCCGGAAATTGGAGCTTTGACTACAGTATCCACCAATTGACTACGAGCTGTGTCTAAACTGGACTTAGCCTGATTGACAGAAGCACGAGCTACGTCAATGCCCGTTTTCTGTTGTGCAAGACGTAATGATTTTTGAGCATTATTATATGTTGTTTGCGCACTTTCTTTAGACGTTTGTGCATTATGAAGTGTGATCTGTGCATTCTCCACCGCAGTTACAGCCCTTCTATGCGCTATTTGAGACTGCTCTAACTCGGATTGAGAAAGAGCACCCGCACTAAACAGCTGTTGGTTGCGATTGAGCGTATTTTGAGCATCACGCACGGAACTCTGAGCATCTACCAGACTGGTCTGAGCTTGAGTGATCGTGTTGTCTTGCTGGACAAGCGCACTTTTGGCTTGATCCACGCTGGATTCTGCCTGCTGCACCGATTGCGCTGCACCTGACTCTGCCTGCTTCAAATTGGCCAGGGCAACCTGGTACGACTCCTGGGATTGCTTAATCGAGTCCCGCAAGTCCTTTTGGTCTATAGTAAACAATGTGTCGCCCTTATTTACTTTTTGCCCCACTGTAAGGTTAATGCTTTGAATTTTGCCACTAATTTTCGGAGACACCTGAGCCGTCTCTTTAGGAGCAAAGCTACCAATGATACCTGTTGAATCGTTAATGCTGCCCTTGGTGACTTTTGCCACTTGGACCGGAGTGGCTTGTTGAGCCGTAGTCGATGCGGCAGGGGCCTCCCCCCCACCGCAACCCGCTAATGCAACTGATAAAAGCAAAGTTGTAGCAATCAGAGCACTTTTTTTATTCATTATGTTTCTCCACCTCACCTTATATATGAACACTTTTTTGTAGTTTCGCTTCTTTTTTTAATTCTCTCTTCGCTTGTCTTTTTAATTTCCGATTCTTACGTTTTTGTATCATATTATCCATGATAACGTAGACTACCGGAATAAGAATCAATGTAATAACAGCTGCGAAGGATAACCCGAATACAACAACAACTGCCATCGGTGCTTGTGTTTCGTTACCCTCTCCTGTAGCGAATGCCATTGGGAGCAAAGCTAGTACAGTAGCCAGCGTGGTCATCAAAATCGGACGCAACCGCTCAGACGCTCCATGAATAATAGCTTCATCCCGATCTTGGCCGTCTTTTCGGAGCTGAATTATAAAGTCAATCATAACAATGGCATTGTTGACGACCAAACCGACGAGCATGATGTAACCCGTCAAAGCTGAAACACTGAGACTGGCCCCGGTTACAGCTAAACCGATAAGCACACCAATTACCGTAGGTGGAACGGAAAACATAATAACAAACGGTGTGAGCAACGATTCGAACTGTCCTGCCATAACCATATAAATGAGCACGACAGATAGCAAAATAGCTATCGCTAAGTTCATGAAAGACTCCATCATCTGTTCATTTTGGCCGCCACCCGTATCTGCACTGTAGCCCTCTGGGAAGTGAGTAGTCTTCAAAAGAGCATCTATTTTTTGATTAATAGTAAGAATATCCCCTGTTCCGTCAATATCAGCTGTAATCTGCACTTGACGCGTTTGGTCATCACGAGTAACAGTATCGGGTACAGACCGTTTATCAATACTTACTACGGAAGACAAAGGTACATCAATACCTTGTGAAGTGGTAATCCGCAAGGCTTGTAGATTTGACAAATCATGGCGGTTTTGATCTGGCAACGATATCTTCACATCAATCTGATCTTCACCTGTACGATAGCTTGTGGCGACTGACCCATTAAAAGACGTATTCACTGCAGATAAGATTTGAGTCGCTGATAAGCCATATCGACTCGCAAGCTCCCGATTAACAGTAATCTCATATTCTTCACGAACCGCACTCAAGCTACTTTTCACATTAACGGTACCTGGTATCTTTTTCACGTCCGCAACGAGATTGTCCGAGAGTTCTCTCAGGACGTCAATATCGTCACCTTTTAAGTTAATATTAACAGCCGCTCCGCTTGAAAGGCCTGTTGTAGACGCCATTGTAATCTCTGCATCCGGAATGCTATCAAATTTTTTACGAAGGCCATCAACTATAACATCTGTTGCCTGATGTCCATCCTTCAGTGTTACACTTAGATCTGCTGAGTTGGTTGGAGCTGCCCCTGAATAACCAGAATTGCCACCAGAACCAACAGTCACTGTCATTTTATCTAGATCCGGAACTTTCAAAATTTCTTTTTCTATATCTTGAACAACCTTTTCCGTTTCTTCCAAGACCGTTCCATTAGGAAGTTTCACGTTAATTGTGAATTCCCCAGTATCGGATGCTGGGATAAATTCAGCCTTAACGAATGGAACTAGAGCCCCGCCTGCCACAAACATTAATAAAGTAATAATTAACACAGATTTTCTATGGTTAATTCCCCACTTCAGTATACGGCGATACCCACCCTTAAATTTCTCGAAGCCAATATTAAACCACACAATAGGGTTAACACCCTTATAAGTACCTGAAGAATAAATGGATTCATCTGGCACGGTAGGTAGCCAACGTGATCCCAGCATCGGCACAATCATAAGGGATACAAGCAAGGCTGCAATGTGAGAGAAAATAACGGTTAACGCCAACGGTTTAAATAGAACTCCCGCAATTCCATCAACAAAAACAACTGGTAAAAATACTACGATCTGCGCAAGTGCAGATGCCATAACGGCATTACCCACCTGCTTGGAGCCATCAATAGCCCCTTGTAGCATGCTTTTCCCTTCATGTCGCTGTCTAAAAATATTCTCAATAATAACAACCGCAAAATCGACAAAGGATCCTAACCCCAGAAGCAAACCGCTCAGTGAAATAATATTAATGGTTTGTCCGGTGAAATACATCATCATAAACGTAGCTACGAAGGAAATTGGAATAACGATAGTAGCAATAATGGTAGAACGTATACTATTCAAAAATAACAGCAACACAATAGCTGCGATAATAAGTCCCAATATAGCATGCTCTACTAATGAGTGTACGGAGTCGCTAATGGGTTTGGATGCATCTGTTACCATCTCCAATTGAGTTCCCGGAGGCAATTCCTTCCGTATTGAATCTAAACTTTCCTTCACAGAATTGGCGATGGAAAGGGTATTCCCCCCTGTGGCTTTAGTAACAGAAATATTGATACTCGGCTTTCCGTTATAGGTAGAAATGGTTGTAACATCATCCAAGGAATCTTCAACTGTCGCGATGTCCTTTAGCTTAATGCTTCCCTTCCCTACTGGAATTGGCGTTTCACCCATTTCTGAAACAGCTTTATACTCACCTTGAACCCGAAGTTGAATTTCTGTAGTGCCTCGATAGACCGAACCAGCAGAACCAGCTACGTTATTAGACGATAGCGCCTGGTTAATTTGATCTAGCGTAATGCCATAGCTTTGAAGCTTGGCTTGGTCTACAGTAATCTTCACAAGCCGAGCTTGCCCACCTGACATGTTGGCTGCAGCTACTCCCGCAATTCTTTCAAGCCGCGGCTCAATAATATCTTCAGCAATAGGCTTCAACTTGTTAATATCCTGGTCTCCTGTAAGAGAGAGCGTAATAACCGGCGTTGCGTTGAGATCCACCTTAAGGACACGCGGCGAATTAGCCGCCTTGGGAAGAGACCCTTTAACCCCATCAACTTTATCTCGCATGTCAAGGGTTGCTTGATTGATATCTACTCCCCAGTTAAATTGAATCATGACCATAGATGTTCCTTCTGAAGACTCGGACATGATTTTATCCACGTTCTCAATAGAAGCCAGACTTTTCTCAATAGGTTTAGTAACCAATTCCTCAACTTCTGTAGGCGTTGCATTTGGAATACTAGTCACCACTGCAGCGAATGGCAGCTTCATATCCGGCATTTGCTCTACAGGAAGTCTTAACGCAAAAATACCGCCCCCGATTAGCAAAGCAATAATTAACATAAATACTGTTACAGGACGGCGTATTGAAAACTGAGACATCTCATCACTCCCCACTCACTTCTCTATGTAATATTAAAACACACACATCCTCTACTACGATGAAATAGGCGTAAAGTTTCAGATAAATGTGTAAAAAAAACATATAAAAAAATAATAAACACATTTTGAGATAAAAGCTTAAAAAAAAGCAATTAATTACAGACGTTTAAGCCAAATCCAAAATAAAAAACGTTGTAAGGCTAATCCACAGTTTTTACCTCATTGATATTATGGCATAGGCGCTTAATTCCAGTCAAATAGCTGATTTATAAAAAACATCCCTCTCATGTATATGAAAGGGAATTTCCATTTCGCATGGAGGGATGTTTAATAATTTCAGGTGTTTTGTTGATTAGATTTTAGGAAGCAGCTTTTTATCAGCCATAACTTTAGCCACAATAATTGCTGCATCTCCGCGCAAGGTCAAGGAAGTAGGATTAAACATATATCCTTTTTTCAGATCACTTGCATCCACAGGTGACCCTGTGATAAAGCCTTTCTTGGCGATAGCCAATATAGATGCTTGCGCATAGTAATCAATCTTGTCCGCATCTTTAAAGGTCTTAGACAGGTTCTTCATGATCTTGTCATGATCTGTTTCCAGCTTCAAATTCAATGCCTTGGCAATAATGACTGCTGCATCTTGACGCGTGATTACATCTTCCGGCATAAAGATTCTTGGTTGTGAACCTTTGACAATACCGGCACGCGCAGCTGTTTCAATATAACGATAATCGTATAGAGCATCTGCTGATATCGTATTTGGAATAGACACGTCGTCGAAATGCTTCGCTCCACTGAAATTAAGCGGAATTTGCAGACCTTTGACAATCATAGACGTGAATTCGCCTCTTTTAATGTAGCTGTCAGGTCCAAAGCTATTAATTGGATCCATTGGGTTCATGACACCTTTGGCCAATATAGCTTCGATGTAATCTCTAGCGTATTTGTGCTTAATGACATCACTATACGTTTCTCCAACCTTAGCAACTACATAGTAGCCAAAACGATCAAACGGTACCTTAATGGTATGTTTTTTCGGATCCACCACACCACCAATGTTCTGCCAATCTTTAAGATCAGAATCGAAATAGAACACTGTCATTTGTTTCCCTGCATCCTGAGCAATACTGCTATCATACGTCAGCGTCAATGTAGCACGCTTGGATGGTACTAACTCGTTAGATGGGTCGCGCCAGTAGAAGTTTTTGATCTTACTACTGTCATTTTGCGACTTGTTAGCCAATTGATAAGGATCAGCACCATAAGTTACTGGATCGTAATCATCCGTTTTAATGTCATCTGCTGTACCTGGATCAATCCAGAATACCGGACTCGACATATTAAAGCGGGCCGGAAAATCTCTGTTGAAGTATCTACTTCCATCTGCAATCAAGCTCTGCATATCGGACAATGCTTTTTCAGTTTCAAATTCATGACGGTCAACCACACCATCTTCGCTATTTGCTATTGCAAAGTACAAATTGTGACCAGAGAATACCTGGTTTTTGAACTGTTGCGGTTGATCGTAGTCCCGACGAATCAGACTCGTTCCCTTTGCAAAAGCAAGTGTAAGATTACCATCGAACACTTTGTGCGATGTTTTCATCGCTTCCATGTACTGCTCGCCAGGGATATTAGTAGGCACATATTTAACAGTAATGGTCTGTTTCAGTTTTTCCTTGCCTACAGTAACCACTACATCAATTTTATTATCTTTGTTGGCTTTTAGACCTGTAACGATGGCTTTGTAAGTTGATGGATAATCAATGGTGCCATCATAATCAGAGTCGAAACCCTCTTGAACTGCTATTTCTTTACCTACCGTAACACTATCTGCATTACCTGCATTTACAACAACTTGCACAAAGTTTTGATTCACGATTCTCTTTTCAGGGAGCGGACGCAAAATATCAAAAGATGTGGATTGACCGGATACTTGCAGTCGGAAAGTAGCAAATGGTCCGCTCTTGCCGCTATTGTACAAGGTAATGTTATAAGCTACCGGTGTTCCATCTTGCGAAATAGTTTGGTTTTTCAACACAAAGCTGAAATACTTTTTGTCTGGATGGTAGTACACAAGCAGGTCTTTTAAATCTTTATTTGTAAATTTATCTGTAGTAGAACCGGAATTGTATGTTGTCTTAGCATCTTCTGCTGAGAAAAACTCGTTACTCAGTGTCCAGTTGACTTCACTGTCATCCGATCCCTTAATCTCCAAAATATATTGATCTTTATTAGCAATATCACTTAACGAACCATTTACCTGATCTGCTTTACCCAAATCAGCAATACTGAAAGTACCAAATACATTGATATTTTTCAGAGATGTATTGTAGTTAGTATCATCCACTTTGGTGAAATTAGCATCTTTTGATTTCGGAGCAATTTCGCTATATTTCGGCGTATTGCTCAAGCCGCTAACTGGTGTAAAAGGGATGATTCCTTGTGTGTTGGGAACAGGAATTACTGGAATATTCGTCTGTGTAAAGTTTACTTTTACCGTATTGCTGTACTCAATACCTGGCTTGTATACAAACTTGATTTCATTATTCCCGTTTGCCAAAGCATTGGCTGCGGCTGTGTCCGAGGAAGCAGCAAGTTTGAAGTCCGCTCCTGAACCATCCAAATCAACCAATACATTATTAATATACAGGAATACATTTCGGTTACTTCCAGTGTAATGAATATCTGCTGCATTGCTCACATCAAGCAATTTACCTTTAAAGTAGCCCAGTTGAGTCAATTTATAGGTATTCAAGTTTGAGCTGGATGTATTCAACGGAATTTGTTGCCCATCATAAATCGTATCGTATTTCATGAACGGACCCTGCAACAGATTCACCGTTGCTTTAATTAACTTGGTCGAGTCACCATTCAGATAAAAATTCAGTACATTTTGTCCTTCTTTAGGCAAAGTGTCTACATAAGCAACAATTTTCTTCACTTGCGTTGACTTACCATTGATTGTACGAATCACATCTTGAGGCGATCCTACAATATGAACCGATACTCCAGAAAGCTCACTAATTGAAGAAGGTGCGCCATTAACAACGATAAACTCCATACCTACAGGTACAGATGCAGCATCTGTAGTCTTGTTCTTCATAGAGCTACCTGTTAATTTCATAGCTTCATCTAGGGCAGCTGCCTGATCAGACCCGCTTCCATTAGTTCTATTCAACAATTGAGTATTAAAATCAGGAAGATAGTTAACATCATCAATATACGGCTGAGTGCTGCTGCGCAATGTAAATTGGACAGCCGATGGAGCCGGTGGTGTACTGCTATCCGTATAAGTTATGCCCAGGGATGCTCTGGTCAAATGATCAAGTACAGCTTCCGAAGGTACAGTCACCTGAAATGGATATACTTTATAACCATTTGAAGTAACTACATTTGCAGTATCAATTGTGGCATCAACCCCAGTCGCACTACCCACAGCACTACCATTGTTACTCACATCGGTAAAACGTGCATTGATTGTGGCCACTCCTGGATCAGTTGCACCGCCTGGCACCAAAACATTACCTTTTAAAACCACACCACTTGTAGACGATACGGTAAAGTCAGGCGAAGTGGCCAAATCAGCAGAAACATTCCCATCCTTATTCAGGGTCAAATCAGAAAATTCCGGTTTACCCGTATAAATCGTAATTTCACGTGTAACTGTAAGAGCCTGAGTTCCGTTATTCACTTTAATGGTCACTATATTTTTACCCGGACTCAGTACAACACTACCCGTTAGTTTGTAGCCAGTGTAAGAGTTAACTGTATACGTATTACTGCTTTTTGCAGACGTGAGCGTTACACTGTCAGCATTAGGAGCCGTACCTTGAATGACTACTTTCACATCATCCGTACCGCTATTGCGTGCGTCTGTCAGCACCGCTGTCTGATTCTCAAGCAACTGCTCGGTTTCACCATTCAACGTAGCAGATAGATCATAAAGCTTAGGCCCATCCTGATACTCAATGTAAATGGAGTCCTTCATATCAGCCGAATTTTGGCTACTTTGAAATGTAATCCGGTTCAAACCAGGAAACAGTTTAATGTCTGTAACTTTAAGCGTAGAGCCACTGACTGTAATTCCGCCTTTTTGACTCTCGTTCTTATTAACCACGTTAAGGTTTGTTCCATTTTTAGAGAGTTGGAATACACTATAAGATATAGTACTTCCGTTCACTCCGTTAATCGTACCGTTAACTGTAACTCGGTCAGTGTTTACCATTCTAGCCGAATCCACATCATATTTTTCACTTGGAAAAATAAAATAAGTTCCCGTCGCAGCATGAGCCGTACCTACCAGGGCCGCCGGCACCAAGCCAATGATGAGACCAACCGTCAGCAACATGGATAGCAATCGTTTCAAATCATTGTCCTCCTTTGATTCTGTCGCACCTTGGGGTACGTAATCATTCAATACTTTTTTTATCGGTAGTAAACATACAAAAAATTAGTAAATTCTCAAAAAAGGAGGGAGTTTTTTTACAGCAAACATCAAAAAAGCCTTCAAACCCGCGGTATACCGCCAAGCTTGAAGGCTTACTTTTAAATTGAAATTATAATTTCGAACGTGTTTGTGAATCTGGCTTAGCCAGCAACCGAATCAGTGTATTAATAACTGGGCGTTTGGTTTTGCCAACAAGACCAATAACCTCTGCACCAATCTGTAGGAAGAACATCATAATACAAATCACGACAAAGGTGACCCAGTTCGCTTCATTAAGCGCAGCAGACGATTGAATCACGGCCAATACACCGAAAAATGCAGCAATACCGTAGATAATCAACACTGTCTGTCTGTGACTGAAACCTAGTTCGCGTAAGCAGTGATGCAAATGACCTTTATCCGGAGAAAAAATCGGTTTTTTCTGCAACTTGCGACGAATGATAGCGAAGAATGTATCTGACAAAGGTACACCGATAATAATCAATGGCGTAATAAAAGATACGATAGCAATTTGCTTGAAACCAAGCATGGATAGCATGGCCAGACAGAAACCTAAAAATAATGACCCTGTATCACCCATGAATATCTTCGCAGGATGAAAGTTAAAAAATAAGAATCCGATAATACTGCCCAGCAGCACAAGACAAAGCATAGCTACCATGTAATTGCCCATCAATACCGACATCACAAAGATAGTCCCAATCGCAATTCCTGAGACACCTGCAGCCAGTCCATCCAGACCGTCAATCAAATTGATGGCATTCGTTACACCTACGATCCAGAAAATCGTAAGCGGAATGGAAATCCAGCTTTCCAAAGATGAGTATGCATCCTGAAAAGGTACATTTACAAAATCTACACGAATATCAAAAGCAAACACGACCATACACGCAACGGCAATTTGAGCCAAAAATTTCAATTTTGCATTGAGATCAAAACGATCATCGAGAGCACCAAT
The DNA here is from genome assembly GCF_038592955.1 of Paenibacillus sp. FSL H8-0168. Taxonomy (NCBI): domain Bacteria; kingdom Bacillati; phylum Bacillota; class Bacilli; order Caryophanales; family Paenibacillaceae; genus Paenibacillus; species Paenibacillus sp. FSL H8-0168. Next base: position 5,267,745 of record NZ_CP151948.1, read on the forward strand.
CAGTGTAATCAGCGTGCCGCCAATCAGAAAGGCTGCGATAAAGTTAATATCCCGAGAGGACAGCATTCCGTCAGGCACAAAAGGTAACACCGCCAATAAGGACAACAGAAATGCCAAGAAAATCCCCAGTCCGCCAAGACGCGGCATAATTCGGGTATGTACTTTTCGGGCATTCGGTACATCGACGGCTCCAACCTTCACAGCGAATTTCTTGACGAGCGGTGTCAGTAACAGCGCAAGTCCCAGTGCCATGATGAACCCAATAATATAGATCAATAACATTTGATCATTCGACCCCCAATTTTAAAGCAATCCCTTTTCAGATGTAACCGCATTGAATTATACTCTGATCAAAAATAAATACCAAGCTTCATATTCTGGCAAATTAGCGGGTTTTGAAGGCAGATTCAAGCTATTTATCACACTTTTGTGACGTTTTCTTTTTCGCGCATCACTTTCGCGGCGAATTTCGGCAGCGCAAGCATTCTTTTGTATCGGCTTGGCTCTTTGAGGAGTCTATATAACCATTCAGCCCGTAGCTTTTGGAACAATTTAGGTGCGCGTTTGGTTCTGCCTGATATAACATCGAAGCTACCGCCAACCCCCATCATCACCGGTACACCCAGTTGTTCCTTATATTTACCAATCCAGGGTTCCTGTGTGTCCGCTCCACGTGCTACAAACAACAAATCGGGATTTGCTTCACGAATGGCTGCAATCACCGCTTCATCCTCTTTAGGTCCAAAAAAGCCATCACGCTTGCCACAAACCGTAATCCGGGGATAAAGCTCATGTACCCGCTTTGCGGTCGCTTGAATCACCTCAGATGTTGATCCCAGTAAATAAACCTTCCAATGATAGTTTTCTCCAGCTGCAAGTAATTCATGTAACAAGTCAAAGCCCGCTACCCGCTCAGGTACAGGATGTCCTACATAGTTTGCAGCCCAGACCACGCCAGTCCCATCTGGAACAATCAACTCTGCCTGTTTCATCACGTCCATGTACACTGGATCTTCCAATGCAGCCATTACCATAATCGGATTGGCAGTGATCACTTGATGGGGCCGGCGAGACTCCACTGCTTGAATTAATACATTTAATGTATCTTTCATATTAAGCCTTGATACCGGAACACCGAAAATCGGGACGGTAGGCACATTCGTAACCTTATCAACTGTCACTGTATCCATCATCCTTTGCGACACAAGTAATTAACGATATGCTGTGCCGGTAAGCGAGCCTCACTTTTTAACAAAGCAATGGCCGCTCCCTGGCTCTCGATCCATTGACTTCGCTGATCCAGCAACCGCATAGACTCATTAGCCATCTTTTGTCCATCCAGTGCCTCTGTAGTGCCTACAGGCTGGCTACCGACACGGCTGAGGAAATGATCAATTTTGGGATCGTAGGATATCCCCAACGGAGGCACCTGGTGGGATGCTGCATAGATCAAGCTGTGTAATCGCATCCCGATCATCAAACTGCAACGACTGACTTCCAAAAGCATCTGTTGAGGATCGGTGACTTGATCGCACATGCTGACAAGGCTTCCCGTCCCCCTAATATCCCCCAACAAATCCATTACCATCCTTGAAGCCTGCTCGTCATCAGGCAGATGGAAAGGTAAAAAGCGTAAGTGTACACGGCGCTCAGCAGCTAATTTTTTCAAGCCGTCCGCAATAGCCGTTAAATCGCGACGCTCCTTATCCCAGTAACGTACAGATACACCAACGATCGGAAGTTTATCCTTATCCGTTTCAGTTGCTGCTTTATGCAGCTCGGAACCCGAGGGCAATGGAAGCCCCATTACCGGATCAGGAACAACTTCGACAACCGGGTTCTTTAGTTTCATAGTACCCAGTAGTGCGGCAGACTGCTCATCTCTTACAGAAACATATTCACAGCGCTGAAACACAGAACGGATCATAGGATAAAATATCTTCCGTTGTACCGGACCAATGCCCTGAGCATATACAAACGTCGGTTTTCCAGCCCATTGGGCCAGTTTCAGAATCGCCAGATAATACGGAATACTTTTAGGGCTTGTTGCATCCTGGAGCAAACTCCCGCCGCCACTTATTAGCCCATCGCTGTTTTTAATCGCTCTACGAACTTCCCCCAGACTCATCCGTGGTACAGCTTCTACTCCGTACATTTTCTGTGTCCAAGCGGGGTCAGAAGACAGAACAACAGGCTTGATTGTAATCCCCGCCTGACGACTCTCCTCCTCTAAAGCTGTCAAAATCGACTTAAGCACCGCCTCATCTCCACTATTGTTAAAGCCGTAATAACCCGAGATGATTATCGTTTGAGCTGTGGTGACCATTTCTTCCAACACCCTTCCAGCACTTGCCACACGACAATTGCGATGATTCCCAGCACCAGGCCCAAGCCCAATCCTAACAGCCCGCGACTAAGCGACAATGCCGCTGGAGAGTGAATGTGAGCAAAGGTATCCACCATAGAGGCTTGACCAATAGCAGCTATAATCAGCAAATAGATTGCTTTGCGATATTTCAAAGCCAGGAATGCCCCTGCAATAAACAGTGGGTGAGCCATCAAAAATTCCTTATTGCGCGGACGTACACCAAACGCATTTTCAAGGAAGTTCCGGAAGACCAACTCCGTGTTCGACACCGTACCCGCATTTCCGGTACGAGTCAAATAGTAATAACCTGCGGCTGCGATAACAGCCAGTGCGATAACCCACAATACAGTAATCGGCGTACGTAGCAGCTTGGAAATTTCCTCCCGTATAGAAACGCCACGATAAAAGAAAATATATATCGCTGCCAAGAAGATCGGCAGAATGTGAAGCAAGCTTACACCTCTAAATTGATTCAGCACAAGGCTGTAGGCAATACTGTTCAACAGCGCAATAACGAAAGGCACCGCAGCCAGCGACAAAATCGCCGTCTGCACGTACAGTATAAACGTTTGAATCAAACGCTGACCTACAGAAAGTTCAGCACCCTGTTCACGTTTAATTCTAATCGTACGCACAGCGATGATCATTGCAACCGTAGGTCCGCTAATCGCTGCGAGTAGGGCCAGGCCTTGCTCCATCAAGCTAGAGTTCAAAACATAAAGTCCTGCTGAACCTACCAAGCCAAGTGCAAATGCCAGCAAAGTCAATGCCGGGACGAAATAGGACACCATAATGGAGAAGAATGCCAGTGCACCTAGTACGACAATCATTTTCAGATAGCGCTGAATGGATGAATCGACGACTTGGAACGGTTCAGCCTGTCCGAGTTCAAACCCCTTTTTCTCCATCCGTTGTACAGCGTTACCCGGCTTGTCCAAGCTGTGGATTAGGTTATCTACCGAATCCTTCACCTTGGCTTCAGCAATACTACGGCTAGGCGCAGTATTCAGATACAACATGCGAATATTACGGTCCTTGGTGGCCAATGCAAAACGATCGGCCAACGTTTCAACATCGAGCGTTGAATCTTTATCGCTCAATGAGTATAAACGCACAACGTTATAGTGGATATCGTAAGCGAGCTTATTGAAGCCTGCTTGCGGTTTTTTTAAGTTTTCGATAGCAGCTAGGCCAATATCGTATTTGTTCAGCAATTTAGCAAATGCCACTAAGCTATGCTCTTTCTCGTTATCGGTGAAGCCTTTGACTGAATCACCTTCAAACAAAATGCGTTTTACACCATTTTGCTGAAAGGAAGCAAGTATCTCTTCCGTCAACTCCTGGTTGTAAGGAAGACTATCGCTCATCCGTGGAACAATAAAAAATCCTTTGCTCCGAAGCTGCTTCATCGCAATCGGGTCAGGCTGCATGGGCTTGAGATACGCATCCTCTGGAGATGTTTCCACAACTAACCCTTCCTGTCCCTGATAAGTCCAAGGTTTTACATTGATGTCCAGGCTTGTAAACGTACGTAAAATTAACGGCTTTAATGCCTCGGCATTTTCTTTATCAGCGAAAACAATATACGTAAAATTCTCATTTGCAGGTGAAAGCCGTTTTTCCATATCGGCAATGTTCTGAGTCGTATAGGTTACGACGCGACCCGCTTTACGGAAATCATCCAACGTACTTTCATACATCGCCATGCTGTTCACACCCGCTTGCTGTAAGCGGTCAAGTTGCTCATTCAGATAGTCCTGCGGGTGAGCCTGATACGAGGCTGCCTCTGTCAAATCCCGATAATCGAATACAATCTCTACTTTTTTACTCGAGGATTCTGTCTTCATACGATCGGCGATGACCGGAATGGAAGCCAGCAAGCCGACAGCCACCAAAATCCATAACCATTTTCGAGAAGCCGTATTCCAATACTGCCATTTCTGATACACCAAAGAACCTCCTTAATATTCGGGATTTTACAAAATTCAATGCTGCCCACCTCGCTATACTCAGCCTTTTGGTAGGTCACTCATTGAATTTTGCAAAATCCTCCGTTGCCGGAATAAGCCTATTTTCCCAAAGCCTCTTCCAGGTTATTCTGCAATACAGAAATGACCTCCACGGCGTACTGCCCTTTGCCGTGAGAGGTCACCGATTACTATATCTTATCCAATTACCTTAACCTATTCTATTATAAAGGGATTTTTCTCAAGCGTCTACGCGAGCCATAACAGCATCGACCAAATGGCTGATTCTTTGCTCCGCGTCTGCCAGCGAGGAACCGCGTACCGCAAAGTATACTTTGATTTTCGGCTCTGTGCCCGAAGGGCGCAGGCAAAACCACGAACCGTCCTCCAGTAAGAATTTGAGTACATTTTCCTGTGGAAGTCCGTTCAGACCTTGTGAGTAGTCCAGTACCTTGTCTACCTTCACGCCTGCAATCTCTTGAGGCGCGTTGCTACGCCAATCGGTCATTTTGCCCTGAATTTGTGCCACTCCATCCTTACCCTTAAGGGTACGAGACTCCAGCTTCTCAAGGAAGTAGCCAAACTGCTCGTACAGCTCTTGTAAAACATCATAGAGCGTCTTACCTTGTGTGCTGTAATAAGCAGCAGCTTCAGCGATCAGCATAGCCGCCAAGACAGCATCCTTATCGCGAGCATAATTCCCTGCCAAATAACCATAGCTCTCTTCATAGCCAAACAGGTAAGTGTACTCGCCAGTTTGGTCAAATTGGTTCATTTTCTCGCCAATATACTTGAAGCCAGTTAGCGTGTTAAACACGGTTGCTCCAAAATGTTCGGCAATGACTGCACCCATTTCACTGGTTACGATGGTTTTGATAACAGCCCCATTATTCGGAAGCTTGCCTGTTTCTTTCAGTTGATTCAACAAGTAGTAAACCATGATCGCGCCAGACTGATTACCGGACAATACCACATATTCGCCATCACGGTTTTTCACAACTGCACCCATACGGTCAGCATCAGGGTCTGTTCCGATCAACAGATCTGCACCAATTTTCTCACCCAGTGCAATTGCCAGCTTAAACGCATCACGTTCTTCTGGGTTTGGCGACTTGACAGTCGAAAATTCAGCATCTGGCAACTCTTGCTCAGGCACAATATGCACCTGTTTAAAACCGATTTTCTCCAGCACACGGCGAACCGGTACATTTCCAGTGCCATGGAGAGGTGTAAACACAACTTTGAAGTTTTTGCCTGGTCCGGCTGCAATCAGCTCACGGTTCACACTTACACTGGCTACCGTATCTACAAACGCTTCATCTTCCTCTTCTCCAAGCCAAACCAACAATCCCTGTGCCTCTGCTTCCTCACGTGTCAGACTGCGAATGTCGGCAAACGAAGGAACCTCGCGGATATAACCAATTACCTGTTCAGCCTGATCTGGAACAAGCTGACCCCCTTCATCGTTGTATACCTTGTATCCATTATACTCAGGAGGATTGTGACTCGCTGTCACAACAATCCCTCCACTGGCTCCCAAATGACGGACACTAAACGAAAGCTGTGGCGTTGGACGCAAGGAAGGGAACAACTTAGCCACGATACCATTGCCCGCCAGCACCAAAGCTGCATCCAGAGCAAACTCTGGCGAAAAGTGACGCGAATCATGTGCAATAACAACCGAAGGCTTGCCTTCTTTACCAGCATGCTGTTCTAAAATATAGCGAGCCAGCCCTTGAGTCGCACGTCCAATGACGTAACGGTTCATCCGGTTACTTCCTGCCCCGATCACTCCACGCAGACCGCCTGTACCAAATTCCAGCTCTTTGTAAAAGCGATCCTCCAGTTCCTGCTCGTTGCCTTCCAATGCGCGCAACTCCTGTTTGGTCTCTTCATCAATATAAGGGTCTTGCAGCCAGCTCTCAATGCCTTCTAGTGCTTTTTTACTCAACTGCGTCATACGGAATTTCCCCTCTCCATTTTTGGGTTGTCAAAACAGGATTTCTATGTACACATGCACTCGGTTCAGACGTCGTGCTTATGTCGGCAGAGCTTTATTTATTGGGGAGGGTCAGATAAAGCAAACATAATTTCGCCCTCAGCTACTACCGTATCGCCTACTTTAGCCGTAGCTTTCCCTTTGCCAAATGCGCCTTTGGAACGAGTGATTTCCACTTCAAGCGTCAATGTATCCCCAGGAACCACCTGCCCACGGAAACGGAAACCATCCAACCCTGCCAAGAACCCGATTTTGCCACGATTGCTCTCTAGATGCAGTAATGCGACAGCCCCAACTTGAGCCAGTGCTTCGGTGATCAACACACCAGGCATAACAGGATACCCCGGAAAATGTCCAATGAAATGAGGCTCATTCATCGTTACATTTTTAATGCCTACCGCTCTTTTCCCTTCCTCCAGCTCAATAATACGATCCACCAATAAAAAAGGCGCTCGATGTGGGATAATCTCCTGAATTTGATTAACATCCAATTGCAATTTGTCCATTTACCTTAATAACTCCTCCCGCTTGCAGGTTTGACTCTGTATCAGTCATGAGTTACTGCAAGCATAATATTACCCCGCTTACGCTGCATAAAAACAGCTCATAACGGCAACAATGTTAGATATCCTTCACCTACTGCAGAAGTGGAGGTTGAGATAAGGGGCTTTTTCCGCCGGTTATGCAACCTGAGGCGCGAAGAAGCCCTTTTGCCCGTGCTTGGTTTTACCCCGCAGTGTTATAAACTTCCCCATCATTATACAGTTATCAGATGCAAAAAGAAAATTACGCGGAAGTACCATATTGGGTGCTCCTATTATGGGGTGAAGCGAAGTTTCATTTGAGCCAAGGGGGGAAGGGCTGCGGGGATGGATCATTCTTCCGATCGCTGTTAACCTCGGATTTTTTCATTGTATAATAATTCAAGGGTAAAAATCCGAGGTTAAAGGCGAACGCTATCGCTTCTTCAGAACGATTCCATCCCCTCCGCCGAGTTACTTTTGGCTCAAAAAGAAAGCTCGCTTCAATAATGCTCGCTTGCCGTGAAGGGCAGAGAAAACCGAAGGCCTCTATGATGGCCTTCATTGGCCACAATCCATGCGTGCTACGCTGGAGGCCCCTCCCTTAAAAGCATAACAAAACCCTGCGCCACTGGCACAGGGTTTTGTTATATACTACCCACACAAATTGCGGGTGGTTTATTTTAATAAAAGTGGCCTGATGGCGGGTAGCCAGCGGAGCGGGCAGAATTGTTCTGAAGAAGCGCAGCGTTTGCCTATATCCCCGGATTCAAACCTCCAATGTTTTAAAACCAAAAGGAATCTGGGGATAACAGCAATCGGAAGAACAATCTGCACGCGGAGCGACCTTTTCCCGCCCCCACTCATTTAAAGTAAACTAAGGCGCAAATATAAGATCAATGACATGCTGCCAGGTTCTCCACTCGAACACGCCTGACAACCCTTGCTTACCTACAATTACATATCCTGCAATTAAGCCGCCTAACAGCGATAACAGGAGCAGCAACGGAACTATGAAATAACGAGCAGTACGCCAGCGGGACTTCGTCTTTTCAGGCACCGGACGGGAATCAGATTGTTCTTCTTTCATCACCAAATCCTTAAGCCCTCAGATTGTTGGCCAGGTTCATCATCGTATCGCTAGAAGTTAGTGCCCGTGCCGCCATTTGATACATCCGCTGAACTTGCATCATATCCGTCATTTCGCCCGCTAAATCCACATTAGATTCCTCAAGATAACCGGAACGCACAGATACGTCCGCTGGAACAGCACCTGCCACACCTGCTGCTCCGAATACATTTGCCTCTGTTACACCATTCAACAACACGAATAGGTTATCATCCCGCTGTTCCAGTCCCTCTGGACGCTGTACATCCATTAGCTTGATTCTCTGACCAACCGTCGGATTCCCAATTCCATTAGCACGAATCAGCAATTCGCCATCCGAGTTAATAGCCACCTTGGAACCCGCTGGAGCAGTCACAGGAACATCATTGTTATCCAGCACGGAGTAACCTTCAGCAGTGGTCAACATCATCGTCGCACTATCATTCGGATCAGGAACAAAATGAAAGCTACCGTCACGGGTCCAAGCTTTTTGCCCATTCCCCTGGACTTCAAACATGGCATTACCTTGAATCGCCAGATCGGTAGGAAGTCCCGTCTCCTTGAGCGGACCTTGCTCCATATTTTTCATGATTGCGGCCGTTTTAACTCCGTAGCCCAAATTATAGCCGAGCGGCATGGCTCGTCCATTTTGGAGATACGTTGAAGGCTGTTGCTGCACATTGGCCAATACATCTTCAAAGGAACCCTGTTTACTCTTATAACCAACTGTATTGATATTAGCAATATTATCGGCAATTAAATCCAAACGCTGCTGCACACTGGCCATAGATACCATTGCGCCAATCATGGAGTTGTTCATCACTTACCCCCTGTTATACACGGCCTACTTCATTAACGGCCTTGTCCAAGCTTTTATCATAAAATTGAATTACCTTCTGATTCGCCTCATACGCTCTTAACGCAGCCATCATATCCACCATCGACTGTGAAGCATCTACATTAGATACCTCCAGATAACCTTGACGAACGGATACAGCGTCATTAGCGGTCATCATTCTAGCTGTAGCACCGTCCGTATCATTCAGGCGGAAATTTCCATTGCCCTCACGAACGAGCTGGTACGGACGATCAATGACACTAATACCGAGCGTCGTCCCTAACGTCTGGTTGGACTGGCTATCTACCAATTCGCCCCGCTCATTTACTTTAAGCGCTGAGACAGCCCCCGTCAATTGAATTGGCTTTCCATTCGTATCCAGCACCGCTGAGCCAGTCGATGAAAGCAATGCTCCTGCTCCATTTACTTGAAAATGTCCATCACGTGTATAACGAACGTTACCATTACTGTCCCGCACCGTAAAAAACGCTTCTGGACGGTAGGTGACTTCACCGTTAGCATTGATGAATTTCCCTGCCTGATCAAAAGCCATAGGTTGACCAGTAGCTGGGTCGTTCACATTAATATTGGACTGTATCGCGAAATCCGTCGCTTGTCCACTGTCCTTTAATGCTCCCTGAATGTAAGGGGAGAGGCTTTCCTCAGCAAAAACGCCAGTATTGAGCTTGCCGACCGTACGGTCCGGGTTATCAGGGTTACCACCCGTCATGGAAATAAGCATTTCGGGGAAAGAACGCTGAACACTGTTCTCCTGTTTGTATCCCGTCGTATTCATATTAGCAATATTTTGCGTCACGGTGTCATGGCGTCGTTGTTGTGTCATCAATCCGGCGGCCGCAGTATATAAACCTCTCAACATGTATGGTGCACCCCAATCCTATACTCTGCTAAAATCATATGCTCGCGCGGAGGCAGGCAACCTGTCTGACCGCACACGAGTCTCTTATAGTCACTATCGGCAGATTAGAACTTTTTCTTAACCACATGATCCAAATTATCCAGCATAATTCCTGTACCTTTAACGACACAATGCATCGGATCTTCGGCAACCAGTACCGGAACACGCAGCTCTTCAGCAAGCAGCTCGTCCAATCCGCTAAGCAAGGCACCGCCACCAGTCAAAATAACACCACGGTCAATAATATCAGCTGACAGTTCCGGTGGGGTCTGCTCCAATACAAACTTGGCCGCAGCAACAATCGCCGACACAGGATCTCTAAGCGCATCCTGCACTTCATCCGCAGAAATACTTAACGTTTTGGGCAATCCGGATACCATATCCCGTCCACGGATGTCCATTTCTGCACGCCGTCCGCTCGGATGCACGGTTCCGATAGCAATCTTGATATCCTCAGCCGTACGTTCCCCGATCAAAAGCTTGTACTTCGTTTTTACATATTTCATGATGGCTGTATCAAATTTATCCCCTGCCATTTTAATGGAAGAAGCTGTTACGACATCCCCCATAGAGAGGACTGCAACGTCAGTCGTTCCGCCACCAATATCCACTACCATGTTGCCGCTAGGCTCAAAAATATCCATTCCTGCCCCGATGGCAGCCGCTTTTGGTTCTTCCTCCAAAAATACTTCCTTGGCCCCGCTACGCTCCGCCGCTTCACGAATCGCTTTTTGCTCCACTGAGGTAATGTTCGTCGGCGCACAAATTAGAATACGAGGGTGGCTGTACCAGCTTTTTCCCCCTACCCGATTGATAAAATATTTTAACATCGCTTCTGTTACTTCAAAATCGGCGATGACACCATCACGTAATGGACGGATGGCTATGATATTACCAGGAGTACGTCCCACCATACGGCGCGCTTCCTCTCCGACAGCCAGAACTCTTTTTGTATCGCTTTCTATTGCGACAACGGAAGGTTCGTCAAGAACAACCCCCTTCCCTTTGACGTGGATAAGCACGTTGGCCGTACCGAGGTCGATACCGATATCATTACTGAACATATTAAAAAGGCCCCCAAAGTGATATTTTAAAAGCTAAGATTCGACAAGAAGCGGCAAATATATGTATAAACCTACGGTTACATGTCATTTTTCGTCTTGTACCATCTTTTAACATATCATACTTCAGGGGGTTGATTCAATGGCTTTGCCAGCCAATTCACTATATATTTTTAGGACTTGCCGGAAACGAGAATCTCCCTTCGTTTGCCACTCGTTTTTTTGTACTTAATTTTCGTCGCTTCTCCTCCCCTCAGATGGCGGATGGATTTATGGTATTCGAGAATGTGCTTCACCTGATCGGCAAGATCCGGGTTGATTTCAGGCAGCCGTTCGGTCAGATCTTTATGCACCGTGCTCTTGGAGACACCAAATTCCTTGGCAATCGTACGGACCGTATTCCTTGTTTCCACGATACAGCGACCGATTTTGATGGTCCGTTCCTTGATGTAATCGTGCACGCTCCCGCCTCCCTACTGTGGATAGTTTGGTACATTATATGAGGAGCGTGCCTATATATTCGCGGTTTGGCGGGAAGACATGCTTCGGAAGGCCTATTTATTTGGCAAAAGCAGCTTATGTTTACCTTATGCACAAAAACTACACAAGAAAAAAGCAGGGAATATGGATTCCCCGCTTTGCATGCAAAGCCATGACCAAATTTATTTTTTAGGAAGCAGACCTGCTGGATTCACCGGCTTGTCATCCTGATACACTTCAAAATGCAGATGTGTTTTCAAATCCTTTTCAAGCTCGTTACGACCCGCTGAAGCAATCACATCGTTTTGTTTCACTTGATCGCCTTCTTTTACTTTCAGATCACTCAAGCTTTGGTACACCGTTTTGAGATTATTATCATGCGTGATTTCTACGACATTACCTACCAGCGGATGTTGTTCTACACGGGATACTTTGCCACTCAGGGCGGCTCTCACTTCAAACGCCTGATCGTCGGCCCGGGAAAGATCAATTCCAGTGTTAGCGGTAAATGTTTTATCGTACTCTACCATAGCTGCCGCCTGCTCATCAGCTGTTGCGTTCTCATCAAAGAACGGCTTTACGACTTGTACTGCGCCAGCATCTGTCACTGGCCATGCGATATTTTCCGACTGGGCAACTACTTCCACGCTTTCTGGCTGTTGTCCGTTAACATCGGTATTCACTGCACTTGTGCTTTGTACCGATGGACTAGCTGGGTCAGGTTTGAAAGACTTCTGGCTGGCATCCTGATAGACCCACACTAAGGTTAGTATAATGGCTGCTGCGGCAATGTAGGCTGCCGGGTATGCCCACCTTTTGGACAACAGCTTTTTCCACGAAGACGGCCGTGAAGCTCTTCCACCCTGAAAGGTTTTGGGTGTTTCTTCATGGTTTTGGTTCTGGTTTTTATTTTGTTCATTCATTTGCTCATCACCTCAGTAACCAGTGTTACCGGGTGCAACTCTTTTATACTTCAAAGTTTCGAAATATTTACTAACTTAGAATACGAGAGGCTTGCGCAAAAGAAATGCCAGTATAATAGTGAAGGAGAATTTGAGTGGCAGTATGACCTTCCTTGGCCATTCCATTGGCTCCCCACTGACTCATACCAACACCATGACCATAACCATAGGTTGTTATAGCAATCCGATCCCCTTCAGCCTTCCACGTAAACTCAGCCGAACGTAACCCCAGTTTGTTACGGATTTCCGGCCCTGTAAAGATTGAGCCACCAACCTCAATCTTCTTGATGCGATGCCCTTCTGTCTTGGAGAGTATACGAATCTCTGGCATACCCCCTCCTCCAGTAGAAGCAGCAATCGCAGTACGACTCAGTCCCAATCTATCAAACACACTCTGACGACTCAGTGTGACGGTTTCTGTATAACGTGGGGCCAACTGCTTGTCCCATGGACTTGACACACTTCGTAAATAGGGTACTGGCTTCGCCCATACATCCTCTGAATTTTCGGTATAGCCATTGCTAGTAGAAAAAAAAGATGCCGTTATGGGCTTCCCCTCATATACCATGATCGTATCCTTGGTGTCTCGTACAGCCTGCTGAATTTTAGCCAGCTCTGCGGATTTACCAGAACGCCCCCATTCTCTAGTAAGCTTGGCTTTGGAGATATAAGCCTGATGTTTAACCGTATCCGTCACATCTGCTCCCGCAGGCGCACCGCTAGTGTCATCAGCCAGCAAACGTCGGGCAATGAAGGTACGCGCGGCAATAGCCTGTGCTTTTAGTGCCTCGCCCTCGAAGCTGGGCGGCATTTCGGCAGCTACTACGCCGACAATGTATTGCTCCAGCGGTAACGTCTCCGTGCGACCGGTAGACGTAACGTACACGCGCACGTCCGGCTCTGCTGCCACCGGCACGCTGCGCGCTGGAGCAGCGGGCACCGCCGGTATCGGCGGGACGCCCGGCAAGCGCGTGACGGGCGTCCCGCCCTTTGCCGTCACGCTAGGCGCATCTGGTGCTGCCGTGCGACTGCTCGGCGGCAACGGCTGCGCCGTCTGGCGAGGCCACGCCATTAGCGCGGGCACAGCCATGGCAAGCACCAGCACCCCTGCCATGGCAGCGAATGGCAGCCATGGGCGTCTGCTGCCCCAGCGCGGGGTACGCCCGGCGGATGGACGCAGGTGCGGCAGCGTCACTTGCAGCGGGGTTGCAGCGCGTGTGTCATGGGCCGCTGCTCCAGCGATAGGCAGAGCCGTATCGACGGAGTTCACAGCGGAAGGCACGGCTGTTGTACGCCGATTGGGCTTGACGCCAGTCGGCAATGTACCTTTTGTGTCCGGCTGCTGTTGCATAAGCTTATTTTTCTGGAACGAAGTAGCTATAGAGCCAGAGCGTTCCTCCGCAAGTGAAGCCTGGCAATGTTCCTTAGGATGATGAATGGGTATACGGATGCGAACCTGTGAATCTTTCATAGGCTGAAACCTCCATCAAAGGGCTAAGTATCCGGCTGGAAGTACAGATATACTCCAGCAGATATTTTCAATCATATGAAGTCGTCCACTTTGATAGAACCATTTTAAGAGAACTGAAAGAATGAAAAAGACTGGCTGCAAACAACAAAAAACCAAGCCCTTTCGGACTTGGTTCCTTATTGTTCAAGAATATACTTATGCAACATGAAGCTACATATGTTAAGGCTTAGGCGAGGGAAGGCTGGATCTTCTTAAACAGATTCCCCGACGTCTCTTCCGGCATTACGCGCTCTGTACTGGGTGAATGATCCAGTTTGGACTCTTCTACGGTCACTCTGTAAATGTCCGCTCCCAATCCAGTCAGCTTCTCAGCCAAATGAACGTAACCGCGATCGATGTGATGTACGCCGGATACCTCCGTTGTACCTTCCGCAATGAGTCCGGTCAGAATTAACGCAGCACCTGCACGCAAATCTGTAGAGGTTACTTTCGCACCTGTCAGCTTAGCATTACCAGTTACAATGGCGGAACGACCTTCGACCTTAATTTCGGCATTCATGAGATGAAATTCATCCACATGCATGAAACGATTTTCAAACACGGTTTCCGTAATAATGCTCGTTCCTTCAGCGGCAAGTTGAAGTGCCATCATCTGAGACTGCATATCGGTAGGAAAACCAGGATAAGGCAATGTTTTAACATCAACGGCCTTTAACGGCTTATCTGCAATGACACGAATTCCGTTCTCATCAGGTTGAATGGTTACACCCATTTCTTCCATCTTGGAAATAACCGGTCCCAAATGATCGGATATTGCGCCTTCTACATATACGTTCCCGCCTGTGATCGCAGCAGCAACCATATAAGTACCTGCTTCTACCCGGTCGGGAATGACGGTATGTTTTACACCATGCAGCTTCTCGACGCCTTCAATACGAATAACGCCCGTGCCCGCACCGCGTACTTTGGCGCCCATTCCATTCAGGAAATTTGCGAGATCAACAATCTCAGGTTCCTTAGCAGCATTCTCGATGGTAGTTACGCCCTCAGCAAGAGTAGCGGCCATCATAATATTCTCGGTTGCTCCTACGCTGGCTACATCCAAATAAACTTTAGCTCCACGCAGACGCCCGTTACTTTTAGCTTCAATAAAACCTTGGCCCAGGCTAATCTCCGCGCCCAATGCCTCAAAACCCTTTAAATGCTGATCAATTGGTCGCGTTCCGATTGCGCATCCGCCTGGAAGCGAGATTCTTGTACGTCCCAAACGTGTAAGCAGCGGTCCCATAACCAAGAATGATGCGCGCATTTTCCTAACCCACTCGTAAGGGGCTTCACAGGAAATTATCTTCCGCGCGTCAACACGAATGACCTCATCTTGGTATGTAACGCCTGCTCCTAAGGACTCCAGCACTTTGTTAATGGTCATCACATCGTCTAGAGGAGGTGCATCAATAATAACACTTTCTCCTTCTTCTCCTAGCAGAGAAGCGGCGATGATCGGCAGAACTGAGTTTTTGGCTCCGCTGACTTTGACACTCCCGGTCAATCTGTTGCCACCGCGGACGATAAATTTGCTCATCTATGGTTCCCTCCGCGCGTCATTTCCCTTTTCCATTCTGGAAAAAAAGAACATATTCCGCTATTTTCATGCCTTGCTTTTTCATTACATAAAAAAACAAGGTTTTACTAATACCCTAACTGCCATCATACCACTGATTAAAACAAGTATACAAGCGTTTTTTGTACTTGATGACCATTGTACTCTAACTGATTCAGCCAGCTATACATGTATGGTTCTTTTGTTTACCATTGTTAACAATATGACGCGATGTTATTCGACAATTCCCGCAGAGACACAGTCATAAGGTCATATAACCCGCCTACTTCATGTTAAAACAAATTCTAGAGCATCTGGCTCCAAGAGATGTAGCTCAACAGGAACCCAGAAACCAACTGTCCCAAGATTATAGCAAGAAACAAGTGCAGCAATCTGCCCTGCGGTCCTTTGGGTTGCCGAATTAACAAATCCAGCTTTAAGCTCTGTAAAGCCCACCAAGCTAACGCTATACAGATAAGCGACACGATCATGGAGATCAGCGCGGTCATACTCGCCGATTGACTTAGCTGTTCAGCCAATTGCTGTTTCCCGTTCAACCATAATTCCTCCCATCTGCGTCACAGACTTCTTTATAATACTCGGCGAACGCCTAATATGCCAGTGCTATTTCTGCTTTTAGGACATTTATTTCGACAAAATGTGATTGATCACTTCTGTTTCGTGAATTTAAAAGGTACTAAATACCTAGCAACCGGGCAAGAAATAGGACTGTACATTTGGTAATAACAGCTAAAAAAGGGCCCGATCACAGTGATCGAAGGAAGCAAGGTTCTCCCTCACCTTCTACCGGACATTCTTTGGCAGAAGTTATGAAGTGGTCTCCTTGTCGTTCCATCCGTATACTATGCCGAACCCTTTTAAAATTCCACTTAAAATCCAATATTAATTCTTATTGGTTCTAATGCTTGTAGCATTTAAACGGTTAAGCGCCCGTTGCAGAGCTACTTCCGCCCGATGGTGATCTATCTGCTCCTGTTTGCTCTGGAGCCGCAGTTCTGCCCGCTCCCTTGCCGCACGGGCACGCTCCACATCAATTTCTTCGGAACGTTCCGCACTCTCAGCCAAAATGACCACTTTATCCTTGCGGACTTCAAGAAAGCCCCCATTGACCGCGATCACTTCGGTTTGACCACCGATTTTAATGCGTATCGGTGCAATCTTCAAGGGAGTGACCAAGGGAAGGTGTCCGGGTAAAATCCCAAGATCGCCTTCCGAGCCGCGAACACTGATGCTGTTTACCTGTTCTGTATAGACCAGGCGCTCCGGCGTCACAATCTCTAGTAAATACGTGCTCACTTGAATCCCTCCTGGAAGCTGTCCACAGACAGCTCACTTCGTAAGGCTCGGCTATTCTTTGCCTGTTGTTTACAGCGTTTTAGCTTTCTCAACTGCTTCTTCGATGGCTCCTACAAAAAGGAAAGCCGCTTCTGGAAGATGGTCATACTTGCCTTCCAAAATTTCTTTGAAGCTTCGTACAGTTTCTTTAACCGGCACATATTTACCTGGGAAGCCGTTAAATGCTTCGGCAACGTGGAAAGGTTGAGAAAGGAAACGCTGGATTTTACGTGCACGTGCTACCAACATTTTATCTTCTTCACTCAGCTCGTCCATACCCAGGATCGCAATGATATCCTGAAGCTCATTGTAGCGGGCCAAAATTTGTTTTACCCCTTGAGCTACATTGTAATGCTCTTCACCCACAACGTCTGGAGCCAAAATACGGGAGCTTGATGCGAGTGGATCAACCGCCGGGTAAATACCCATTTCGGAAATTTTACGTTCCAGATTCGTTGTAGCATCCAAATGGGCAAACGTCGTAGCAGGAGCCGGGTCAGTGTAGTCATCCGCAGGCACATAGATCGCCTGAATGGAAGTAACAGAACCTTTTTTAGTAGAAGTAATCCGTTCTTGCAATTGACCCATCTCAGTAGCCAGCGTAGGCTGGTAACCTACTGCTGAAGGCATACGTCCCAACAGAGCCGAAACCTCAGAACCCGCTTGAGTAAAGCGGAAAATGTTATCAATAAAGAGCAACACGTCACGGCCTTCTTGGTCACGGAAGTATTCCGCCATCGTCAGACCTGTGAGAGCTACACGCAAACGTGCACCCGGAGGCTCGTTCATTTGTCCGAACACCATCGCTGTTTTGTTGATAACGCCGGAATCTCTCATTTCATGATACAAGTCATTTCCTTCACGTGTGCGTTCACCTACACCCGCAAATACAGAAATACCACCATGCTCCTGAGCGATATTGTTAATCAATTCTTGAATGGTTACGGTTTTACCTACACCAGCACCACCAAACAATCCGACTTTACCACCTTTGGCATAAGGAGCTAGCAAGTCGATAACTTTAATACCTGTTTCGAGCATCTCTGCTTGAGTTGTCAGCTCATCGAAAGAAGGAGCTTGACGGTGAATCGGATTTCTAGCCGTTTCACTCATATCAGCACCATTATCAATTGGCGTTCCAAGTACGTTAAATACGCGTCCAAGAGTAGCTTCGCCGACAGGTACTGAAATAGGTGCTCCCAGATCTATGGCTTCAGCTCCACGAACCAGACCATCTGTGGAAGACATGGCAATACAACGCACACGGTTGTCACCTAGATGTTTTGAAGCTTCGAGCGTCAGGTCAATTTTGACTCCGCTCTCCAGCACAGTCCCAATATGAATGGCATTCAGGATTTCCGGAAGCTGTCCACGTTCGAACTCAACGTCAACAACCGGACCCATGATGCTCACTACGCGTCCTTTGTTCATCTTTTGGTTTCCCTCCTACAAGCTTGCACAGCCGCAAATCCGAACCACTCTGATTTGTTTTGCGCCCGCAATTTATCATAATAGTGTAGACATGCTATAAAACAGTCGCAACAAGCCTGATTAAGACTGAGCGCTTGCCCCTGCAACGATTTCCGTAATTTCCTGGGTAATAGCCGCTTGACGAGCACGGTTATAGGTCAAGGAAAGCTCACCAATTAACTTGGAAGCATTCTTCGTAGCAGATCCCATCGCCGTCATCTTCGCTCCCAGTTCACTAGCTTTACCATCCAGCAAAGCGCCGTAAATGAGCGTTTCCGCGTAACGCGGCAGCAATACTTCCAGCACTCCTTCTGGTGAAGGCTCATACTCATAGTTAATTGAGGATGAAGCTGTAGCTGAATCCGGTGTTGCCATTGGTAACAGACGGTCAACTGTTGGAATTTGAGTCAATGCGTTGACAAAGCGGTTATAGCATAGATAAAGCTCATCAAATTCTTTAAGTTCAAAGCCTTGTACAGCCTTGCTTGCAATTGTTTTGATATCTGCAAAAGCAGGTGTATCTGACAGATCTGTTACCGATTCAGCGATAGGGAATTCACGACGTCTGAAATAATCCCGTCCTTTTCGCCCAATGATGAAAATCACAAATTCATCCTGTGAACGGTGACGTTCAGCAATCGTCTGCGTAACCTGTCGCAAAATATTGGCGTTATAACCACCAGCCAGACCACGATCAGATGTAATGATGAGATAAGCAGTCTTTTTAACCGGACGCGTTTCCAGCATTGGATGCTTGATGTTATTCGCTCCAGAAGCAATGCTACTCACAACTTCCTTAAGCTTTTCCGAGTAAGGACGAGCAGACTCCGCTTTCTCCTGAGCTTTTCTCAGCTTGGATGCAGCGACCATTTCCATCGCTTTCGTGATCTGCTTCGTACTCTGCACACTTTTAATCTGACGTTTAATCTCGCGCATACCTTTTGCCATGATTTCACCACCTTTAAGCTCTAGCAAAGCCAAAGCTAACTTCGTAAGCAATCCCTTAGCTTAGCTTGGACCAAGTCTAAGCACTTCGTAAGATTCAAATCCAGCCGGACATATGTTAAAGGGCCTGTTATAGAGGGTAAAACATGCCAAGGAAGCCAAAACCCGGAGGGCACGCTTCCTTAGGACATCTTTCATCATAAACAGGCAATTCCAATGTATTAAACCGACGTGGCGAATGATTTTTTGAATTTCTCGATAGCCGCCTTCAAAGCCGCTTCGTTATCAGCCACCAAGTCTTTCGTGTCGCGGATAGATTGAAGCACGTCCTGATGGTCAGACACCATGAAAGACAGGAAGTCTTTTTCAAAACGTTTTACATCCGCTACAGGGATATCATCAAGGAAGCCTTTTACAGCAGTATACAAGCTCACTACTTGTTGCTCTACAGCAAGCGGTTGGTTAACGCCCTGTTTCAGAATTTCCATCATGCGTGCGCCGCGATCCAGACGGGCTTTTGTGGATTTATCCAAGTCGGACCCGAATTGGGAGAACGCTTGAAGCTCACGATATTGAGCAAGATCCAGACGCAGGGAACCTGCTACCTTTTTCATCGCTTTAATCTGAGCAGAACCACCTACACGAGATACAGAAATACCTACGTTGATCGCTGGACGTTGCCCTGCATAGAACAAGTCAGCTTCCAGGAAGATCTGTCCATCCGTGATGGAAATAACGTTAGTTGGGATATATGCAGAAACGTCGGAAGCCTGTGTCTCGATGAACGGCAATGCGGTAAGTGATCCGCCGCCCAACTCATCATTCAGCTTCGCTGCACGTTCCAGCAAGCGAGAGTGAAGATAGAAAACGTCACCCGGATAAGCTTCACGACCCGGTGGACGACGCAGCAACAGGGACAGTTCCCGGTAAGCTGACGCTTGTTTAGTCAAGTCATCATAAACAACAAGGACATGCTCGCCTTTGTACATGAAATACTCACCCATGGCGCAGCCAGAGTAAGGAGCAATGTACAGCAATGGTGATGGTTCGGAAGCAGATGCCGTAACGACAATCGTGTATTCCAGCGCACCGTGACGACGCAATGTTTCAACAACTTGAGCTACCGTGGATTGTTTTTGACCAATAGCGACATAAATACATTTCATGCCATTGCCTTTTTGGTTCAAAATTGCATCGATTGCGATAGAAGTTTTACCTGTTTGACGGTCACCGATGATCAACTCACGTTGACCACGACCAATCGGAACCATTGCATCAATAGCTTTAATCCCCGTCTGCATAGGCTCATGTACCGATTTACGGGCCATAACACCTGGAGCCTGACTTTCAACCGGACGGAATTCTGTTGTAGCAATCGGCCCTTTACCGTCTACCGGTTGTCCCAGTGGGTTAACTACACGTCCGATCAGTGCTTCCCCTACAGGGACCTGCATGATCTGACCTGTACGTTTTACTTGACCGCCTTCACGAATGTCGGAGAATTGACCCAAAATAACAACACCGACATTGCTTTCTTCCACGTTGAGCGCCAAGCCCAATACGCCAGTGTCGAATTCAACCAATTCACCGGCCATAACTTTTTCCAGTCCGTAGACGCGGGCAATACCGTCGCCGACTTCAACAACAGTGCCGACTTCAACGACCTCGATATCATTTTTATATTGTTCAATCTGACTTTTAATCAATGAACTGATTTCCTCAGGTTTGATACTCAAGTGTGTTCACCCCTATCTTCTATACTCGTCTGTTAAAGGATTTCTCGAGACGATCCAGCTTGCCGGCCAGACTGCCGTCGTACAGTGTATCGCCGATAACCACTTTCAATCCGCCCAGCAGACTCGGGTCCACTATATTTTCCACACGGATTGTTTTATGTTCACGGGCTCCGAATTGCTCGGCTACCGCTGTTTTTTCCTGATCACTTAAAGCATAAGTCGAATACACCTTTGCATGAGCAAGTCCCAGCTTATATTCCTGAATATCGAGGTATCCGGCAAGGAGAGATTCGAACAAATCTGCTCTACTACGCTGAATCAACAGTTTGATCGTGTTAATTAGCGAGGCAGACAACTTGCCTTCAAAACTGTTAGCTAGAACTTGAAGCTTGACCGTTTCCGTAATGTTAGGAGAATTAATGAATTTACGGATTTCAGCATCCCCCGATACAGCCTCTACAAAAGCACGTAGCTCCTGCTCGGTTTCCATAATGGTCTGTTCTTGCTCTGCCACTTCAAACAAAGCTTTCGCATACCGTTTGGCAACTACCGTATCCCGGCTCATGCTTTGCCTCCTACCTCTTTAAGGTATTGGTCGACAAGCTCTCCTTGGACTTGGTCTTCCTTGATTTCCTTTTGAATCAGTTTGGAAGCAATTTGTACCGAAGCTTTACCCACTTCGCTGCGCAGTTCGGCAACCGCCTTATTACGCTCGCTTGTGATTTCACGAACAGCTTCGTCTTTCAGGCGGACAGCTTCGTCTTTAGCCTGAACAATAATTTGCTCCGCTTGCTTGTTACCTGTTTGTTTTGACTGCTCAATAATGTCGTACGCTTCCTTACGTGCCTGCTGGAGAGCCTGTTTTTGCTCCTCAACATAAGCAGCAGCCTGTTCACGCGTCTGTGCCGCTTCATTCATTTGCTGTAATACAAGCTGACGGCGCTTCTCCATAACGGAAAAGAGAGGGCCAAATGCATAACGCGTCAGTAACCAGTACAAGATCAAAAATGCAATGATTGTGAAAACGATACTTGTCCAATTTAAACTCAATTGAAGTCACTCCTTTCCGGTGAACGTCGGTTCTGGATCTTTCATGTTCAAACGAACAAAGAAGGCGCGGATGGCTGTGCCTTCCCCGCCAAACCTTGCTTCCATTCAATTAAGCACCTGCGTAGAAAATGAATGCCAGAACGACCCCGATGATTGGCAGGGCTTCGACCAGACCTACACCGATAAACATTACCGTTTGCAACGTTGCTTTTGCTTCAGGCTGACGAGCGATACCTTCAACTGTTTTACTTACGATCAGACCGTTACCAATACCTGCGCCGAGCGCACCCAAACCTACTGCGATTGCAGCTGCGATATATGCCCAAACTCCCATTTTAAAAATCCTCCTTAGTGATGTGTATTTGTATTGTACATGTATTTGCAGTTAAGAGCGAAGCGTACTCCTGAACTTAACTAAAAACCGGAAAACAAGCTTGTCTAATGCTCTTCTTCATGCGTGTCAATGGACTGCGAAATGTATACAAACGTCAGAATCGTGAAGACGAACGCTTGAATACTGCCGACAAAAATACTGAATCCTTGCCAAACAACGAGTCCCAATACGGAAGCAATCCAGCCTCCTACACCAAGTGCTGTCAATTTCAGCAGAACACTGATCAAAACTTCACCGGCAAAAATATTACCGAATAGACGCATACCATGTGTCAACAGTTTTGAGAACTGCTCAATCAAGTTAATTGGCAAAAAGAATGGAAATGGCTGAACGTAATGCTTGAAGTAAGCTTTGGTATTGCGGAAGATCCCCAGGAAATGAACCAGGACAAAGATCATCAAAGCGAGTCCAATAGATACCCCTGCATCTGCAGTAGGTGATTTCCACCAGCTGATGCCTACATGGGCAGCTTCGCCCGGGTGAGACGCCTGTGCTTGTTCTAATGCTTCTTTGACTGGAATGATTTCATGTCCAAATACTTGGGCACTTTGCGCATTATCGAATTCGGTCACAATCCCGAACGGTAAGCCCAGCATATTCCCCACGAAAATGAACATGATCAGCGTCATCCCCAAGGAGAGGAATGGCTTCCCTTTTTTCAAATCCATCGTGCTGGTAATCAGTCCTTGAACGAATTCTACGACCCATTCCATAAAATTTTGCAGCTTGCTTGGATTGTCCACAGACAAATTGCGCGTTGCAGCAAATGCCAGTCCAAATACAATCGCACAAGTCACAATAAGCATAATAATGACGGACAAGTCAATGTTAAACCCGCCCAATTGGATAATCGGTGATTCATGCAACATGTTTTCTCACCCCTTTCTCAGTTGAGCCATCATTTTTCCTGAAGCGCGAATATGATGCCTATAATTAACAGAAGAAATTGCCCAGTCACCAGGCTTGCCATTACAGCGATCTCATGGAAATAGGCCGGAAATTCTATCGCCAGCACCACTGCCAAAATTGAGGTCCCTAATCGAACGCCAAAGCCAATACCAAACACTCTCTTCTTTCTTTCACCGGCGGCCGCACTCGCAACCTGTCGAATTTTGTAGGCCATATACAGCACATTTAGACAGCTTACTCCCGTTCCCAGAATGATTCCGTGAGCAATGTCACGATGTTGGGGCATGAAGGCGGAGACCAGGAAACACAGAGCCATAATACCAAGCGCTACGATCCATAACATTTTTTGCATACGGGTCATCTCATTCATGGTTATCCCTCAGTACCTTTCCGATCACAAGGGCAATACTTAATGCGCCTACAACCAAGCCTGCGAGAACGCTTACGCCAATCCAAATTCCGGAGCCACCAAGTTTGGCATCAAGCCATTTTCCTGCATAGAAACCACCCAGTGTGCATATCGCCAAATCAATGCCGATCGCGCTCACCAGTCCTATAGCCTTAAAGGCATTTCCGGTGTTATTTCGGTTGTTGTTTTGCTTGGAAGGTTTGACCACTTTTCCATGTCACCCCTGCAATTCCAGTCCATTTTACTTAAATATAAGATACTTTGTCAATTGAGATATTTTAGTGCCCTAAAGTATAAAATCAAACGACAAAGCATCTTAAATTGCTGTATCCCTTGGTAACCGTACAGTTTAACTGTATGCTTGCCTTGTAAAGAATAATTATATCGGACGAACACCTTTTGTGAACATTGTGTGAAATTCTTCAGGGCGTTCGGATTGAACACCATAATGGTGCAAAATCGCATTGACAATTCTTACTGATGCTTGTCCATCGCCGTAAGGATTCGCTGCCTGGCTCATAGATTCGTACAAAGCGGAATCTGTCAAAAGTGCTTTGGTCCGATTGTACACGTTCTCTTCACTCGTACCCACCAGTTCCAAGGTGCCCGCTTCAATTCCTTCTGGTCTTTCAGTCGTATCACGCAGCACCAGAACAGGTACTCCGAACGAAGGCGCTTCTTCCTGAAGCCCACCGGAATCCGTAAGGATCAGATGTGTATGTGGATAAAAATTGTGCAGATCCACGACATCCAGCGGATCAATCAGCTTAATACGCGGATGGTTGCCTAAAATCTCAAATGCAGGTTCCTTCACAGCCGGACTCGGATGAACCGGATAAACAATAGCGATATCCTCAAACTCATCCGCAATTCGCTTAACCGCATTAAAAATCTGACGATGCGGTTCCCCTTGGGATTCCCGGCGATGTGCTGTCATGAGAATCAGACGTTTGCCCTGAGCCCAGTCCAGTACAGGGTGCTCGTAATCCTGGCGAACCGTATACTGAAATACATCAGTTACTGTATTGCCTGTAACATATATTCGCGATTCAGGCTTATTTTCCTTCCGCAAATTTCCAGCCGATAAAGAAGTAGGCGAGAAATGCAGATCAGACAGCACGCCTGTGAGCTGACGGTTCATTTCTTCAGGATATGGAGAAAGCTTGTTCCACGTCCGCAAACCCGCTTCCACATGCCCTACTTCAATCTGCTGCATAAAAGCTGCATAGCTGGCCAGGAAAGTCGTCAGCGTATCACCGTGAACCAACACGATATCGGGCTTGGCCTCACGCAATACAGGTTCCAGACCTTGAAGTACCCGCATGGAGATTTCATTCAGTGTCTGGCGATCCTTCATTACGTCCAGATCATAGTCAGGGTGAATATTGAAAACTTCCAGAACCTGATCAAGCATCTGGCGATGTTGAGCCGTAACGCATACCACGGACTCGATATGCTCCGGGTGACGCTGAAGCTCCAAAATAAGAGGAGCCATCTTAATCGCTTCCGGACGCACACCAAAAATTGTCATCACTTTGATTTTGGACATTTTCTGTTGAACCCCTTTTCATAATAAATGTCCGCTTCACAGGTCTTCCATTATTCAGAAAAACGACCTGTCATAACGTCCATAGATTTTGCCGAACCGCCAAGGGCAGTCTACTTGGTTCCGTACAAGCGGTCTCCCGCGTCGCCAAGACCCGGAATGATGTATCCATGATCATCCAGACGCTCGTCCAATGCAGCGACATAGATGTCTACATCAGGATGTGCATCCTGCACAGCTTTGACTCCTTCAGGAGCAGCAATCAGATTCATCATTTTAATTTGAGTACAGCCTCTCTTTTTTAACACATCAATCGCCGCAATTGCCGAGCCACCCGTTGCAAGCATCGGATCAATCACGATCAATTCGCGCTCAGTTACATCTGTAGGCAGCTTCGTATAGTATTCTACGGGTTGCAGCGTCTCAGGATCGCGGAACAGTCCCACATGGCCTACCTTTGCTGCAGGCAGCAGCTTTACTACGCCATCCAGCATACCCAAGCCTGCACGCAGAATCGGAATAAGACCCAGCATACGTCCTGAAATCACTTTACCTTCTGTCTCAGCAACCGGTGTCTGCACCGTAATGCTTTCCAGCGGGATATCCCGTGTAATTTCATAAGCCATCAATGTTGCTACTTCATCCACCAGCTCGCGGAAATCCTTGGTGTTGGTCCGCACATCGCGGATAAATGTAAGCTTGTGTTGGATCAAAGGGTGATCGCAAACCACCAGTTTCGCCATAATATATTCCCTCCGGTATTATCGTCACGTTCTTTCGCGCCAGTATATCGAACTATCCTGAGTCGAAAGGATCTATGTAACCTATTTGCACAAACCAAATAAGCACAGATGCAATGCGTGCCTGTAAATCCTGTTTATTATAACATTCCCTTGATTGATTTAACACCTGCCACCGTAACCTTTTGTCAAGGGAAAGATATGACATGTAAAATACTTAATAGGACCACTTCACGTGTGACTTTCGTCACATAAAATCACATCAAAAAGGCCCTGACGGCACTTGACCGTCAAAGCCTGCTGGCTTTAAAATTCCTGCCCATGCTATAGCCTTTGCTTCCTCATGCAGCGGTATTCTTTTATCTATACTTCAAATTATCCCACGCCCCCTGAAATTGCTGAAGCATTTCGTCCTTCGTGATAACCCCTGCAATATAGGCTTGCATACTACTGCTTAAATCCTGATTTAGCCCTTTCGGGAAGCGTTGAAAGTTCCAACTCCATATCTTGCCTTCCCTCACATGCCGAGATATTTCTGCACCTAGATCACCTGTCGTCTCGTCACTAGACGTGATACTTTTGAAGGCAGGAACAAACTTAAATTCCTTGGTGATATAATGTTTGCCTGTTTCTGATGTGACCAACCAATTGAGAAATTCTTTTGCCTCCTGCTTCACAGGCGAATTTTTATTGATCACCCAGTTCGAGGCCACTCCCACCGCGAGTCTACCTCCTGTGGAGGGATCATTGTCTATAGGCGCAGGGAGAATACCCAAATTCAAGTTAGGATTAATTCCATCCATTTGCGGTTGCGTCCAGTTCCCCTGGTGCATCATAGCAGCCTTACCTGTCGAAAACAGTGTCACTTGTGTATTGTAATCCGTCGTGAGCGGATTGCGGTTCCCATATTTTATAGTCAGGTCAAGCAACTTCACCCACTGATCGAACACGGGGTTACCGGGGATGCGAGCCGTTCCTTTGTTTAAATCCTCAACATAACTTTCCGGGTTCGGCTGTCTGGCAAACGGGATATTGATAAAATGGTTCCCTAGAACCCACCATTCCGCATACCCGTTAGCAAAAGGTATAATCCCTGCCGCTTTCAGTCGCTTGGCTGCTTCCTCCAGTTCATCTATCGTCTGAGGCAGTTTGGTTATGCCCGCTTTTTTAAATAAATCCTTGTTATAAACAAATCCAAATCCTTCTAGGTTCATAGGCTGTCCATAAATCTTACCGTTAACTGTCATCGGCTTACGAGCGAAATCGTCCAGATCCTTCACCCATGGCTGATCCGACAAATCCTCCAAGTACTCCAACCACGTATCGCGGTCTTGGTAGCCCTCATTTGTAAAAATGTCCGGCTGATCGCCTGATGCGAATTTAGCCTTCAACGAAGCACCATAGTCCGTACCACCACCGACAGATTGGATATCCAGCTTGATGCCAGGATGGGTCTTTTCATATTCAGCCTTCAGCTTGTTTAACGGTTCCGATATCTCTACTTTGAATTGATAAATGTGTATCGTTTTTGTCTCACTCTGTTGAGCCTTCGTATTTCCACAACCTGCAAGTGTACATGCGAGCAGCACCATCAAGGAGATGACAAGTAACGCTGTTTTTTTCATCGATTATCTCTCCCTTCAGCCTTTGACCGCGCCGGCTGCAATGCCAGAAACGATGTATTTTTGCATCACCAGAAAAAACACAACAATTGGCGTGATCCCCAACACCAGTGCTGGCAGCGCCAAGTCCCATTGCTTGGTGTACTGACCAAACAACATATAGGTTGCAATCGGAATGGTGCGCAGCTCAGGATCATTCAAAATGAGCGAAGGCAACAGATAGTCATTCCAGATCCATAAGGTATTCAAGATAAGCACGGTTACGAACATAGGCAGCAGCAGCGGACAAACGATGCGAAAGAACACCCCGTACCGGGATGAACCGTCCACCCTTGCCGCCTGCTCGATCTCAATAGGTACCGTTTTAATAAAGCCATGAAAAAGAAAAACGGATAAAGGCGCTCCAAAACCCAGATAACATAAGATCAGTCCCGGTATACTGTTGTTCAAGCTCAATACGTTGGACACTTCCATAAGCGGCAACATAATCGATTGAAAGGGAACTACCATCGCAGCCACAAGCAAACCGAACAGGAACCGGTTAAAACGAGTGTCATGCCGAACCATCTGGTAAGCGGCCATCGAGCTGATTAGTAGCAAAAGCGCATTACTGACGATCGTGACAATCAGTGAATTCCCCAGTGCTGTGGGAAAATTTATTTTATTCCAGGCGTTAGCATAGTTTTCAAAACGGAAGGTTGTCGGCCACGAAGCGGAATGGGCCAAAATGTCGCCAAAGGATTTAACGGAGTTTACGAGCAAAAAATAAAACGGAACCAGAAAGATTAACCCGATCACAATTAGAAATATTTCAGCAGCCCATGTGCCCAAACGATAGTTTGACGTTTTTCCCATTACATTTCGACCTCCTTTTTCTTCGTGAGACGCACCTGAATGCTGGTAATGATTGCAACGACCACAAAGAAAATCATAGCTTTGGCAGTCCCTAATCCAAGTCGGTTATTTGTAAACGCTTCATTATATATGTCCAACGCTACAGACTCTGTCGACTTGAAAGGCCCCCCCTTTGTGAGAGCCAAATTCAACTCAAATACTTTAAAGGACCAGGATATCGCCAGGAACAAGCAGACGGTCACCGCTGGCATAATAAGTGGCACTACAATATGACGCAGAATCTGTCTTCGGCTCGCACCGTCGATTTGTGCCGATTCAATAAGGGCATGCGGGACATTATTTAACGAGGATATGTAAATAACCATGAGATAACCTGCATATTGCCACACAAACACAATGACAGTTCCCCAAAAAGCAGTTGGCCCATCACCCAGCCACGGCAGTTTAAAAAAAGAAAGCCCTGTTGCCTCACCTACTGCAGAAAAGCCGCGTACAAATATAAATTGCCAGATAAAGCCGAGCAGCAAGCCGCCAATCATATTGGGCATAAAAAATACAGTTCGCAGTGCATTACGGGTACGCAACGGTTTGGTAAGTGCATAGGCTAGGAAAAAGCCAATCAGGTTCGTCAGAATGACACCACATACGGTAAACCGGACCGTAAACCAGAATGCATTACGAAAATCTGGATCATCCCTAAAAATATGAACGTAATTCCCTAGTCCGAGCCATCGGATATTTTCAGATACTCCATCCCAGTTCGTCATGGAATAATACAGCCCCAGCAGGAACGGAATGACCATAATCAAGACGAAAAACAACGCCATCGGTCCTACAAATACGAGTTGCTGCAATAATTGCGGGGATTTTCTTTGACTCAATGCAATCACTCCTTTGTCGTAGATCATGAAGGATAGCGCGCATAAACCCTTACTGTAATCGCTTATTACCCAAAAATGTATGTTTCGAGTCGTTCGGAAGCAAAAAAAGACTGTTCTCCTCCGGCTTACGGAAGGAAAACAGCCTATAACATAAAAATTATGAATGTCGATGAATTAGTATTGAGTTCCTGGATAAATCGGGAACTTATCTGTCAACTCGCCAACCGCTTGGCTTGCTTTGGACAATACAGTATCATCTTTCGGGTTTTTAAGGGTTTCAGCAATGATTTTACCGATTTTGACCATAGCCTCTTCATCCATACCACGAGATGTTGCAGCAGGTGTACCAATACGAATTCCGCTTGTTACGAATGGACTGGTCGGGTCAAAAGGAATCGCATTTTTATTGACCGTGATGCCCACCGAATCCAATACATGCTCTGCTTCTTTACCTGTGATATTCAAATTGCGCGTATCCAACAGCATCAGATGGTTATCCGTACCACCGGATACAATGTTAATCCCTTCAGCCAACAATGTTTCAGCCAGCACCTGTGCGTTGCGAACTACGTTTTGCGCATAGGTTTTGAACGATGGCTGGAGCGCTTCACCCAAAGCAACCGCTTTGGACGCGATCACATGCATCAGTGGCCCCCCTTGAGTACCAGGGAAAATAGCTTTATCAATCGCTTGCGCCCATGCTTTGCGAGTCAGAATCAGACCCCCGCGCGGACCACGCAGCGTTTTGTGTGTTGTTGTTGTTACAAATTGGGCATGCGGAACTGGACTTGGGTGAATTCCCGCTGCCACGAGACCTGCGATATGTGCCATATCCACCATGAACAGAGCACCTACATCATTGGCAATGGAAGCAAATGCTTCAAAATCAATAGTACGCGGATATGCACTCGCGCCAGCTACAATCAGACGAGGGCGGTGCTTAAAGGCTGCCTTGCGCACTTCATCGTAGTCGATGCGGAAGTTGTCTTCGCGTACACCGTAAGCAGCAAAGTTATACAACAAGCCGGAAGCGTTAACCGGACTTCCGTGTGTTAAATGGCCACCATGCGCCAGATTCATACCCAGTACAGTATCTCCAGGTTTGAGAGCTGCCAGATACACCGCCATGTTGGCTTGTGCTCCAGAGTGAGGCTGCACGTTAGCATGCTCGGCGCCGAACAATTCTTTTGCGCGGTCACGTGCGATGTCTTCAACGATATCTACATGCTCACAGCCACCATAGTAGCGTTTGTTCGGATAACCTTCAGCATATTTATTCGTCAGCACGGAGCCCATGGCTTCCATTACTGCTTCACTGACAATGTTCTCGGATGCGATTAGCTCGATATTGTGGCGTTGTCGTTTCAGTTCAAGTCCCATTGCTTCCATCACTGCCGGGTCACTTTTACGCAGGTGTTCCATCATGATTGATTACTCCCTCTCCATAGTCAATTGTTGGGTATACAAGCAAACGCCTGCTCCTCTGTTGGGTACCTCATCATCAATGCAAAAAAGATTAGTACAAACATGCCGCCATGCCAAATGCTAATCGCAGTTTCCGCCGACTTCTTGCTCCAGACTATACACTGCCCGTTGTCCACCAATAAGTGGAGGACGGGTGAATGCCGCTGTCACACGTGCTTCGCCAATCCAGCGAAGACTTGGGCGAAATGGAACAGCAATGGGTCGCAGATGCATGCCAATCAGCGTTTCGCCGATGTCTATCCCGGCATGGGCCTGCACGTTCGCCGCCAAACACGCGTCACTCATAGAACGATAGGCGACGGTGGCCATAGAGCCTCCTGCTGTACGAACAGGAACAGCTGCAACCTCCGTCAGTCCCAGTCGCTCCAGCACAGCCCGTTCAACGACCAGCGCTCGGTTTAAATGCTCACAGCATTGAAACGCCACATCAAAGCCATACTCCCTGCGAACGGACTCTACTCCAGACAACAGTTGCTGAGCCACATCGAGCGCTCCCGCCGTACCAATCCGACTTCCAGCCACTTCACTTGTGCTAACGCCAATAACCAGCAGGCGGCCAGCCTTGAGACTGGCTGCTTCTGCGATTTCCCGCACAACAGAAGTGGTCTGTGCTTCCAGCGAAATCTCATGATCCAATTGTCCCACTATTGGAACCTCCTTTGGTTGAACAGTCTCTCAGAGACTAGGCACGGTCTCATGCCCCAAGTTCAACACACTCTCTCCTGATCACAATCTGACTATATTATAGCCGATGTTTCAGATTTCGAGCAGAAAAAATGGAAGAACCTTTAAAGGAATCAACTCTCAGCTAACAATCTGGCTCAACTTGTATATGAAAAAAAGAGCAGTCCACACCTATGTGGAATTGCTCTTTTGCCCAGGCGACCGGCCGTATATCCGATGCTCCATCGTGGTTAATCCCACTTTTGTCGCCAGTTACATCGGATTCTCATTTTTCCACCTTATCTTAACGGATTAGCCGCCGAAAATCAACAGATTCCGTACAAAACAGATGAGTAATACCAATTTTATTCGGAAGAAGCCTTTAGCTTGTCCAGCAGCTTGTGCAGCGCCGTACGGATTTCTGCAGCTGTGACATCGTAGTCTTCTCGCGAACCGCCAAACGGATCTGAAATATCAAAGCCCGGAATCCGTTGGTGTAATTCAATCATTCGTTCACGCTCCTGCGCCGATAGCTCTTGTCCAAGTGAAGCCATCAACTGCTGTGAAGCATATAAACCATCCAACTCCTGTACATCATTCAACACCGCATCCCGGTTCTCCACATATTCCTTAAGTGTAAATACTTTGCCCGCCGTTTGGGGAAAGCGCTGAATTACGTGCTGTTTATGTCCTTGCGTCAAGGTTAAGATCAGATGCGCCCACCCGGCAAGCCCGTCGCTCAAAGGGGTTGAAGTGATCTGATCGGATATATCGTGATCACGTAGAACCGCCTCTGCATGTCGGGATATCGGCGTGCCTTCCATCGCGGCTACTCCCGCAGAACGCACTTCCAGTTCTAGCCCATGCTCAGCAGCCAACTTACGTAGCATCCCTTCAGCCATTGGACTGCGACAGGTATTCCCTGTGCATACGAATAAGATATTCTTCAACGTTTTCACCCCCCGTATGTTAAAAAAATATATAAACAGAGGATTACTATAATCCTAATCCTTTACGATAACCCTGCACTTATTTTACACTGTCTACGCTAAAATCAAAACATAAACATAAAGCCGAATGCCAACAAAATGGCACCACCCACTGCTTCCCCATAATCTCCTAGATTACGGCTGACCTTGCGACCCAGCAGCAGGCCCAGCATCGCCATTGCTCCCCCGCAAAAACCAAACGCCAGAACGGACAGCACCAGATCACTCTGGAACATACCTAGTGACACTCCTACAGAAAATGAGTCAACGCTCACCCCAAGTGCAAACAGCAAAAGGCCTAAAGGCGAACGATGATCCAATACCTGTACGCCGTCCCCTTTAAAGGAATTATACACCATATGCCCGCCCAAAAGGATGAGTAGACCCCCTGCGAAGTAGGCCGTCACATGACCTAATAAAGAACTCATATAATGGCCTGTGAACATTCCCAGTAATGGCATCAGAATATGAAAAAAGCCAATGACAGTACTGATGCGCAGCACGTCTCGCAGGCGTATCCCCTTCATGCCGATCCCTACGCCCAGCGATAACGCATCCATTCCTAGCGCTACCGCCATGATCAGAATCGTTACAACCTGCCCGGCATGGGCAGAGGCTGCCAGCATACTCCATCCCTCCATTATCCGTCTGTTCTTGTACACGTTATGCGGACAAGGGGCAAATCAGTACAAGCATGTACTGAAAGTACCCAATACCGAGACGAGGAGGGAGGAAAATTTAATATAAGAGGCTCTGATTCGACAGAAG
Source organism: Paenibacillus sp. FSL H8-0168 (assembly GCF_038592955.1). NCBI lineage: Bacteria > Bacillati > Bacillota > Bacilli > Caryophanales > Paenibacillaceae > Paenibacillus > Paenibacillus sp. FSL H8-0168. Next base: position 5,300,857 of record NZ_CP151948.1, read on the forward strand.
CTACAAGCGGACGATTCGGTGACCTGCCGCTTTAAGCAGGCGGTTCATGACGGCGTCTCCCAATCCCTTCGGCGGACAGGATTCCGCCAAAATGTAGGTGACGCCGTCCTCGTCGCAGCGGCGCAGCACGCCGTACAGGCGCTGCGCTGCCTCATGGAGCGCGTCCAGCTTGCCTAGCGTGTAGACGCGTTCTCCGGCGTAGCCGGCGGCATGCTCGTCGAACGCGAGCACTGCCGTGCGCTCCCCGCGCGCGGAAGCCTCCGCCAGCGCGGCGCGAATCCAGCCCGTCACCTCAACGGACGACGGGCCTTGTACCACGCTCAAGCGGCCTCGCGGCGCGTAGTGCGTGTACTTCATGCCCGGCGAGCGCGGCGCCGGGCTGTCTGCGTCTTCCCCGGGCGTAGCGGCCAACGCCGGGTCCAGCACGACGGCGCGAGCAACCGCAGCGAGCTGCTCGGCCGTCACGCCGCCAGGGCGCAGGATGGTGACGGTTCCGTCGTCACCCGCCTGCACCACCGTGGACTCCAGCCCCACCCCAGTGGGACCTCCGTCTAAAATGCCGCCGATGCGGCCCTCCAGATCCTCTCGCACATGCTGTGCAAGGGTGGGACTGGGCCTTCCCGACCGGTTGGCGCTTGGCGCAGCCAGTGGACAATCCGCTTCAGCGATCAAACGAAGCGCTATCGGATGATCCGGCATGCGCACACCGACTGTATCCAGCCCGGCTGTCACACGCGATGATAGTGCCTGCGGCACTACCGGCAATACGAGAGTCAGCGGTCCCGGCCAGAACATATTCATCAGCGCTCGGGCTGTATCGTTTATTTCTGCTACCAACCCCTCTAATTGATCAGCATTAGAAATATGTACAATGAGCGGGTTATCGGAGGGACGTCCTTTGGCAGCGAATACCGCCTCCACCGCTTTTGTACTACGAGCATCGGCCCCCAGGCCGTACACGGTCTCCGTAGGAAAGGCTACCGTCTCTCCAGCTTGGAGGAGTACGCCGGCCTCCCGTATGCCCTTTTCCGCCGCGATCCGAGTCTGTTCAGCCCAAACTTCGTCAGAAACATCCCCGTCAATGTTGCTCACAGGAACCAAACATCTTACATCCCACCATTGGGTATGGGAAGACCTCAATGCCTGCTTCAGCTCGCAATTTTCCTGTTCGTCCAGCTTTTGCTCCGATTTTTCCTTTTGCACAAAATCTCCGCGCAAGTCTTGCATTTGATTCGATTTATCACTCATATCAGATCATCCCATATCTTATTGTCATATACAGGCCAGTGATTTCGCTTGATCCTCTAAGGCTACTTTGAAAGATCAGTTTATTTGGCTCTGCCATGTGTATATCTATCGTAAGCTCCATTATAGCATATGGGGAAACTTACACTCCTCAACGTTTAGGCAAACAAGCCACTCACCCAGCTACACAGTCCCGCAAGTGCATCCCACAGAAAAAAACGTACTTCCGGCTCCTTGTCAGCGGCATTCGTCCGACTTTCTCCGTGATCCGTTTTTGCTGATACTGTTTGTGCCGCTGCTTCCCCACTGCCTGCATCAATAAAGCACAGCGGAGGAAACAGCACGCACCACCAATTTTGCCCTTTTCCTTGCCCCAGCGTAACCCGAAGCGCTTCATAATTCCCTGCTGGGTAGACCAGACCACCGTACATTTTCGTCGGGAAAGGTACGCTCGCCAGTTCCACCTGATGATCATATGCAATGCCGCGACGAGCCAGTTCCGTACCTACCAAACGGTCAATTTCAGGTAAATGAGCACCAATCAATGATCTAGCTTGATCTAAGCTTTGCGGGTTTTCCAGCTCACCCACCCAGGCATTCATCTGCTGTACAATAGCGTCCCGTATTTCGCGTTTAACCAGCTGATCCTCCGGACGATCCGAGTTGGCCAAAATACGCAGTCGAATGGAGTCATGTGGAATCACATTCAGCCCTGTTGTAGCTACTCCTGATGCAAAGGTTCCTCTTGTTCCAGTGGTCATAGCAGCATCCGTCTTTTGACCTTCCCAAGACATCATTAATATCGAAATACAAAATAGTATCATTGCAGCTTGCTTGATCCAATTGTTCATCTTCGTCTCCCCCAAACCCAAACTCTATCATGTCTATCAGTCTGTCCGGTTTGGGAGAGTCTAAACCTATGAATCTTATAAAAGATTCAGGAACACTTTACAGATTTTCTTCAATACACCTCAAATCATGCTACACCAAGCTTCTGACCCTCACCGAGGCATATAAAAAAGCCCAGATTTCACAATCTGGACTCTCTCGTTGCACCGTTTCAACCCACACAAATACCAATCAGTTTCAAGCCAAAATCCACCTGCACTAGGCTTTTTTCGCCTTCGTCAAGCTTACTCTGGAAGGCTGCGGCAGATCGTCCTCCAGCTCTTGGCCGTGCACCTTAATACTCATAACCAAGCCGATACTAGCCATGTTAATAAGCAACGAGGTACCACCATAACTTATGAACGGGAGCGTAATCCCCGTAAGCGGCATAATGCCCAGAAACGCACCAATGTTCTCAAAAATCTGGTACAGCAACATGGACACAATCCCGACAATAATATACGGTCCGGCGCGATCCCGGCATTCCAGCGAAATCAGGATCATGCGGTGAATCAAAATAAAATATAACAATAGCAGCACTGAAGAGCCTACAAAGCCAAATTCCTCCGCTACGACCACAAAAATAGAATCCGCGTACGTATAAGGAACACGCCCGGACTGTACCGAGGTTCCTTGCAAAAAGCCCTTGCCCATCATCCCGCCAGAGGCTATCGCCAGCTTGGCATTTTTGGTATGATAAGACGCCTTTGCGGTTGCCTCTTCCGGTACCAACCAAGGGTCCAAACGCTCAACCCAGTGACTACGGCCAATCCCCTTCATAAAGGAGTCAATCTCATCGTGAAACGAAATATAAGCTTTGATCCCGCCACCAACAGCGACTGCAAATACGATGAATCCGATTAACGCATGAGATGCCTTCACATTACCAATCCATAGCATACCGATGACGATGACAATGTAACCGAGCGCATTACCCAAGTCATTTTGTGCCATAACCATGGCAAACGGGACAAAGCTCACCAGAGCGACTGGAAGAACATCCTGAATAAAATACAGCTTGCTCTTGCGCTTTTTGATCAGCATATAAGTCAGAAAAATGATAAGGACCAGCTTGAATACTTCAGCAGGCTGAAGATTCAAGCCACCAATTTTCAAAAAGCCCTGAGAGTTGTTAACCGTCCCGCCAAAAAATCCGAGACCCAACAGGAATATTCCGCCCCCATATACGTACAGGGCTTTTTTAATGAATATCCGAAAATCGACTATCGCTAAACCCAAGATCGCCACAAAACCCAATATATAATACCCAATCATCTTCTGGTAGTCATTGCCGTGCTCTGCCAAGTTCGTAGGGCCCCTACCTGCGCTGTATACCGTTATGATACTAATCGCCATGAGCAAAACCAGAATAAAGATAACCGGACCGTCAATTTTTTTCAATTTCTGAAGCATGATTTCCCCCTGAGCCGTTTCTCGGTCATACCCCTCTTATTCTAAAGGAAAGACTCGCAAAAAGAAAATGCAGCACTACTCCGAGACGCCTAGGACATGTCGTTCGATCCCTGCAAGGTCAGGAACGATTATAATGTCCTTCCAATGACCTGCCTGTTCCAACAGGCCAGCCACGTCTCTGGCCTGTCCCATCCCCAGTTCAAACCCGATTAGCCGGGGCGGAGTCTGAAGGAGTCCGAGCTGCTCCAGCATTGCCCGATACGGGCCGAGCCCATCAGGACCACCATCCAACGCCATCCGCGGCTCATGGTCGCGTACCTCTGGCTGTAAGCCAGCGATGTCAGCAGCCGGGATGTACGGCGGGTTGGACACGAGAATGTCCACCCTCGTTCCCGCAAATGGCGTCAGCAGATCGCCCTCGCGGAATTCTACGACTGCGCCGTTCGCAGCGGCGTTATGAGCCGCAACTTTTAACGCGGCAGCCGAAATATCCCCTGCCGCCACGCGCCAGCTCGGTCGCTCAGCCGCCAGCGTCACGGCAATCGCACCGCTGCCCGCGCCGATGTCGAGCGCCTGCGGAGCGCCGCTTGGCCACAGCCGATCGCCGTGCTGGAGTATCGCCTCGACGAGCAGTTCTGTCTCGGGGCGTGGAATCAGCACCGATGGCGAAACCATGAACGGGCGGCCATAAAATTCCTGCCGTCCGATAATATACTGCGCCGGTTCACCCGCAGCTTTGCGGGCTATGATCCGTTCCCACGCCTCCTTGGCGGAGGAAGGGAACGGATCACCCAGAGCGGCGTAAAACGCCGTGCCTTCCAACCCGAGTACATGCTCCAGCAGCAAGCGGGCGTTATGCTGCGGCTCCAGAACGCCACAGCTTCCTAAAAAAGAAGAAGCCTCAACTAAGGCTTCTCTGACACTCATGTTCCGTTCCGGCGACATCCGATACACACAATCGCGTTCGTTTCCCAAAACTTAAACCTCTTGTTCCATCAAATCAGCCTGCTCTGCAATCGTGAGCGCCGATACGATTTCTTCGATCTCCCCGTTCATCACCTGGTCCAACTTATGCATAGTTAGTCCAATACGGTGATCCGTTACACGGCTTTGTGGGAAGTTGTAGGTACGTATACGCTCACTGCGGTCTCCGGTACCTACTTTGCTCTTACGCTCGCCTGCATATTTGGCTTCCTCTTCCTGACGCAGCATATCCGAAATACGGGCACGCAAAACTTGCAGCGCCTTCTCCTTGTTGGAGTTCTGGGATTTGCCGTCCTGACAGGTTGCCATAATACCTGTTGGCATATGCGTTACACGCACCGCCGACTTGGTCGTATTAACGGACTGTCCGCCCGCACCGCTGGAACAGAATGTATCCACGCGAATATCCTTGTCGGAAATTTCAATATCCACTTCTTCTGCCTCAGGCATAACGGATACTGTAGATGTCGACGTATGAATACGTCCACCTGATTCTGTCGTCGGAATCCGCTGTACGCGGTGTGCACCACTTTCGAATTTCATTTTGCTGTATGCACCACGACCGTTAATCATGAAAATAACCTCTTTAAAGCCCCCGAGGTCATTCATGTTCGCGTCCATCAGCTCTACACGCCAGCCTTGGGTATCGGCATAACGAGTGTACATCCGGTACAGGTCAGCTGCGAACAGTGCCGCTTCGTCACCACCCGCTGCACCACGAATCTCAATAATAACGTTCTTATCATCGTTCGGGTCCTTCGGCAGCAGCAAAATACGGATTTTTTCATCCAACTCCCGCTTGCGAACACTCAGTTCTTCAATCTCCATTTTGACCATTTCACGCATCTCGTCGTCCAGCTTTTCACCCTGCATGGTTTTAGCAGCTTCCAGCTCTTCAACGACATTTTTATATTCGGTATATGCTTCATAAGCAGGCTGTAAATCAGACTGTTCTTTGGAATAATCTCTAAGTTTTTTGCTATCGTTCGCTACATCCGGATCGCAGAGCAGTTCGCTCAGTTTATCGTAGCGGTCCGCCAATGATTGCAATCGGTCCAACAAGCGATTCACCTCTTCAGTTAAATTAATATGAAACCAGCTCCAATTCCACTGGCTACAGCTCTTTATTATACCAACTAATTCATGAATTAGCTACAAGAAATACTGACTAATTTAGGATTTTGCAAAAATCCACACAACATGCAAAACAATAAAAAAAAGTCGCCGCCCTAATATGGGCAGCGACCACGTAATCTAGCACCTTTCAGAACACACATACATTAAGTCATCGTCTTTTATATATCCGAATCGAGTATTGTATTCTGGAAATTATATATTAAACATTAAAACGGAAATGCATAACGTCTCCGTCCTGCACTACATATTCCTTACCTTCCAAACGAAGCTGACCACGTTCCTTGGCCCCGTTCATCGAACCAGCAGCGACCAAATCGTTGTAGGATACAACCTCAGCACGAATAAATCCGCGTTCGAAATCCGTATGAATTACGCCCGCAGCACCCGGTGCCTTCGTTCCTTTGTGAATCGTCCAAGCGCGTACTTCCTGCACACCTGCTGTGAAATACGTATACAGGCCCAACAAGCGATATGCTGCTTTAATCAGACGGTTCAATCCGGATTCAGCTAATCCCAGCTCCTCGAGGAACATCGCTTTGTCTTCGCCTTCAAGCTCAGCAATTTCAGATTCTACCTTAGCGCTGATCGGCACCACTTCTGCATTTTCATCTATGGCAAAATCGCGTACCTTTTGCACATATGGATTGCTATCCGCTTCCGTTACGCCATCTTCGCTAACATTAGCTGCGTAGAGTACAGGCTTCATCGTAAGCAAATGAAGATCGCGTACAATCAACCGTTCTTCATCCGACAATTCTAAGCTACGCGCAGGTTTATCAGCATACAGCGATTCCTTGATCCGCTCCAGCACTTCTACCTCTTGGGTGTACTGCTTGTTGCCACCCTTCATGTTTTTGCGGGAACGTTCAATACGCTTGTCTACACTTTCGATATCCGCCAGAATCAGTTCCAAATTAATGGTCTGAATGTCGCTGATCGGGTCAATTTTGCCGTCCACATGGGTAATGTTCTCATCTTCAAAGCAACGTACCACATGTACAATCGCATCCACTTCACGAATATGAGCCAGAAATTTGTTACCCAGACCCTCGCCCTTGCTCGCACCGCGCACAAGTCCTGCAATATCAACAAATTCAAATGCCGTTGGCACCGTTTTATTCGGCACAACCAGTTCGGTCAGCTTATCCAGCCGCTCGTCTGGTACTTCAACGACGCCTACATTGGGGTCAATCGTACAAAATGGATAGTTTGCGGATTCCGCACCCGCCTGCGTTATTGCGTTAAAAAGTGTCGATTTGCCCACGTTCGGCAAGCCCACAATCCCCGCTTTTAAAGCCATAATCAGAACAACTCCCGTTTATATAAAATATGCGTTATGCCATCCGTTAGTTTACCAACCCACATTATATATGAGAACCTATACACGCGGCAAGCATACGGTTATGAAATTCAGGATATTGCTATATCCCTATTTAGATTTCTTTGCTCATCTGGATATCTGTAATCCGATAGCCCGACTTGCGATATACATGCAAAGCTCGCTCATTATGCCCAAATACATGCAAACCGATGCGTACAGCTCCCAGTCTGCGAGCCTCCTGTTCCAAAGCCTCCATCGCCAGCGTGCCTAGACCCCTCCCCTGGTATGAATCGTATACAAGAATATCCAGTAGAAAAGCTTCTTTTCCTTGCACGCCGTCCGTAATATTGAACCAGATGTAGCCAGCTTCCTCCTGACTCTGCCCCCCGGCATCGGAAAACATCAACATATACAGGTGAGCATGAGGTGTGTCTAGTCTCTGTGGCAGGTATCGAGCAAAACTTTCTGCCGCACGTTCTGGTGCTTCTTCTACCGTCCATGTACCTGCTTGGATTTTCTCATCCGCATAGTCGGCAAGCGAGCGTTGTTCAAATCGATCATATTGCTCCGCATTCATCGGAACCAATGTAATAAGTCCGCTCATCCGTTTACCTTCTTTCTTAGTCGAGTCGTATCTTTGAGTCCTTCTATTCCATCTACCCCAATACCAAACATAACCGTGCGGAGTTCCAGTTCGACCTGCTCCAAACGTGCCTCCAGCGCTTCCCTAGAGGCAACCGCAGAACCGAGCAAAGAACGCCCGAAGCCTGCCATGTCAGCTCCCAAAGCAAGCGCCTTCGCTGCATCGACACCGTCTCTCAGTCCACCGCTGCCGATCAGAGCACCATGTGGCTGAGCGGCTCTGACTTCCACGATACAATCAGCGGTCGAGTTGCCCCAATCCGCAAACGCCTCCGCCGCCGCGCGACGCACAGGATCAGGATTGCGAAATTTCTCCACTTGGCTCCAGCTTGTCCCACCTGCGCCAGCGACATCTATAAAGGCTGCACCCGCATCATACAGTCTCGATGCCGTCTCGCCATCTATGCCCCAACCTACTTCCTTCACTCCTACAGGCACTGAAAGCTGACGACACAACTCCTCAATGCGCTTAAGCAAACCGCTAAAATCCAAATTCCCTTCAGGTTGAAAAATCTCCTGCAATCCGTTCAAATGCAGCACCAACATATCTGCTCCCGCAATTTCCACTGCACGGCGACAATCGTCCACGCCAAATCCGTAGTTCAGCTGCACCGCACCCAGATTGGCAAGGATCGGGATACTGGGTGCCAGACGGCGAACCGCAAAGGTTGAAGCCAGTTCTTCCCTTTCCACCGCAGCCCGTACCGAACCGACGCCCAATGCCCAGCCGCGTCTCTCCGCTGTCTCTGCTAATCGCTCATTAATTGCTCCTGTCTCGGCGCTGCCGCCTGTCATGGAGCTAATAAGCAGTGGTGTTCGTACAACTCGTCCTAAAAAAGTAGTATCCAGACGAACCTCGTCAAAATGCAACTCCGGCAGAGCGCAGTGCTTAAAGGCATATCGCTCCAGCCCGCTGGTAATGCCTTGTCCGGCCACATCTTCTTGCAAACAAAGGCGGACGTGCTCAATCTTCCGTTCGCCTGTCCTCGCGGCAGGCAACAAAGAGCCGGATCTATTAAAACCGTCAGGTGCTCCTTTTTCATTTTCTGTACTACTCATCTATGTTCCACCTCATCCAAAGTCACTCTGTTTATTGTATCAAGTTCAAGAAGCACAAATAAGACCGTTCCCGAACACGGTAACCGATCTATTTATCGTCTCTTATATCAAATATCGTAACCCTTAAAGTGGCTATTTTAAGATACTTTCATTGTATCATGGATGGAAAAATATATACACGATCGTGAACATTTTTTCTTACCCATGGCCATGTTCAAAATTTGCAATAAACCAGTTATTTCGGAAACTCTACAGAAAAGCCGCTCCTAATTGAGCTGCCGCTTTTCTGCAAAATGCCTATTTGAAAGGACGATCCCTATCCCAGCAAGATAAAGGCCATTTACAATCTCCTCTATCCCTTCATTGAATCAGGTACAGATGAAATGCTTTCTGCTTGCTCCTTCGTACGCCCATGTCCAAATTTGAATACCAGAATACCACCGATAATGACCAATACTCCGATCAACTTGTTAAATGTAAACGGAATCTTTTCTAATCCCAGCCATCCTAACGAATCCCACAACAGGGCCGTACCTAATTGCGCCGTCAATACAATGGAGATCGCATAGGTCGGGCCAAGTCGCTTCATTCCTTGCACCAGACAGAACACAACACCGACACCAATCATGCCACTGAACCAGTACCACGGCTGCATATGCTGTAAAGTAAATGTATTTTTCCCTTCAAAAATAAGACTTCCGAGTAAGGAAGCCACGAACCCTGTTCCCAGCACCAATGTTGTTGTAGCCCACGATCCTGTCCGTTCATTCACCTTATTATTGAATATCGTTTGCAGACTGACCAAGGCACCTGCAATAATCGCCAATACAATTCCTAATAACATATGTTAACTCTCCCTTGATGATCCTTGATATTCTTCTGCTTTTATAAAAGCCCATATTACAATGATTCATAAATATTATGTCCTGCCAGTTCGCTCAAACCTTTTCTGTCTCTAATGACAATGTAGCCTTTTGTCCGTTCAACCCATCCATCTTCAATCATTTTGCGAATAACACGGTTGAGATGTCTATAGCTGGTTCCGATCAAATTCGCCACATCTACCAGACTGGATGCACGTAATTCCTCATGAAAAGCCGTATTCGATTCGTCAAAAGAAACCGATAGCAGGTAGCTCGCCAGCCTGACTTCCACCGGATACATGAGATTGAAACTGGAAAAGTCGGAGTCCAGGCAAAACTTTCGCGTGACAATATCCAATAGAAATTGCAGCAAAGGAGCATAGTCTCTGCCGTATTTGTTCATCCATTGGTGGTGAATACCGATCACATAGATCGGAGACACTGCCTCTACTGTGTTGATGACGTGACTACTCCGAATATATTCAACATCTCCTATAACCTCGATCGGTGTTTTGAAGCAAAGGATCAGGGTTTTCCCTTCTGTAGAGCTGGTATAAATCTTGACCTTGCCCTGCACCAGTATATATAGATGCTCGATGGGGTCCCCCTGTAAACAGAGCTTTTCCCCTTGCTCCAAACGATGCAACGACAAATAAGGATGTAGTGGCTCGTAGAGTATGGATTCCAACTCATGCAGCTGCAAAAAATATTTTAGCTGCTCTTGATCCTGAATTTCTCTCATTCCTAAGCTCACCTTCAATCTCTTCATTCTAAGCTTTCTTTACAAGTTAAATTTCTATTTTAAAGCTTCAGAATAATTACACCCGCGATCATCATACCAATACCTATAAATTGTGGCAGCTTCATCTTTTGCTTCACTATACCGAACCATCCCTTAATATCTACCAGGAAGGTTAAACACAACTGCGCAATCAACAACGCCGAGATCGTGAACGTAACCCCAATATGTTGGATTGCCGTGACTTCACTAAATATAATAATTGCTGCAAAGGCACCGCCCCAAAGATACATCGGCTTTACCTGTTTCAGTTCAGCCACATTGCCATCCCTTGTAAACATCCAGACTAATGCTGCCAAAATAAAGCCTATTAGCTGAGTAACAGTGGCCGCCTGCCATGTACCGATATCCTGACTAATCCGTGTATTCGCTACCCCCTGTAGCGTAATACACGCTCCTCCCAGAAAAGCAAACAAGATTCCTCTCATAAATCGTTATTCTCCCCATGTAAATGACTTTTATATATATTAAATTATAGGGCAGACTTCCTATAAAGGACATATGTCCTCAACGAATAGTAAATTATATTCCATTTAATTCCATTTATTATCCGCGTCAATCCTGCACACTTGCGTTAATAACTTGACAGTATCCCATCATAAAACTGCATGTTCCGGCACGATAAAATGGAATGCAGCATTCAATTGAGGAGTTGATCGTCATATGACTACACGTGATCCGCTGCATTCTGTGCCGGAATATCAAAGAAGAACTGAGAAAAAGGGTCGGGCTTTTAAAATCGCCATTCTGGTACTTATCCTCTGGCTGATTGCCATCATGCTGTATCAGACCCATAAACCATTGCCTCCGTTCGTCTCTTATGAGAGTCAGGAGTATTCGACCCATGAGGTAAACTTCTGGACAGATTTGACCTATCCCACCGGGGATGGAAGCACTGTACAGCATGAAGGTCAAATTTTGAATCGTATGCTCGGGATCATTGATGAAGCCCAACAATTTATTGTCATCGACCTGTTTCTGTTCAATGACTATAAGCATAAAGGTCAGCACTTCCCCCAAGTCAGCGCACAAATGACCGATCATCTTATTGCCAAAAAGAAAGCTCATCCGGATATGCCTATCTTTTTCATTACAGATGAAGTCAATACCAACTACAATTCTGCCCCCAATCCTTTGTTGGAGAATATGAAGCGAGCAGGGATTCAAGTCGTGCAGACCGATGTAGACCCGTTGCGGGACTCCACGCCCATCTATTCGGCGGTGTGGCGTACCTTTTTCCAATGGTTCGGGCAGCAGGGCACAGGCTGGATTCCCAACCTTATGGCCAGTGACGGACCTGATGTTACGGCTCGCTCCTATCTTAAGCTGTTAAACGTCAAGGCCAATCACCGAAAATTGGTTGCCAACGAACAGACAGCGCTCATTTCTACAGGCAACGTGCACGACGCGAGCGCCTATCACTCCAATGTAGCGCTGGAGGTGAAGGGGCCTATCATCGGAGACATTTTACAAACAGAGCAGGCGGTGTTGGACTTCTCGGGTGGTGGGCAGCTTCCTGCCTATACACCACAGGCCGAACCCAAAGTTCCATCGGGTAAGGACAGCTACCGGATCAAATATCTAACTGAGGGCAAAGTGTACACCTCGGTTCTGGATGGCATCGGGCAGACGAAGAAAGGTGACAGCATTCATATGGGCATGTTTTATTTGGCTGACCGCAAAGTATTGAACAGCCTGCTGGATGCCTCTGCCCGCGGTGTAAACATCCAATTGCTGCTGGACCCCAATCAAAACGCGTTTGGTCAGGAAAAAATCGGCATCCCCAATCGTCCGGTTGCCCAGGAGTTGTCCGATAAATCGGGCGGGAACATTCAAATTCGCTGGTATCATACCACCCATGAGCAGTTCCATACCAAACTGATTTATATCGCCAAGGCGCAAGGAGAGCATATCATTTGGGGTGGCTCTACCAATCTGACCCCCCGTAATCTGGATGATTTGAATCTGGAAAATGAGTTGTGGGTGGCCGCTCCGGCGGACAGCAAGCTGACCCGACAGGTTGCGGCCTATTTTGATAAGCTATGGAATAATCAGGGGGCTGAATACAGTTTGGATCTAGCAGCTTACGAGGATCATTCAACATTTTGGAAAGATATTATATACCGTCTACAGGATATTTTAGGCTTTACTACATTTTAACTACGGGATACTTGCTGTAGCGAATTCGTTTATGCTTACAGCAGCGGTGAAAGCAGCCGCGCGAGCGATTCCATCAAACGTTTGAACAGACGTTTTTTCATGAATTCTTCACGTACAATCAGACTGGCAGAGTGCAAATCTCGTTCGTAGTCTGTTACCATCTGCTGCACACTGTGCGTTTGAATTAACAGAGCGTTAACTTCAAAATTCAAATGAAAGCTACGCATATCCATATTGGCTGTCCCGATCGTCGCAACTTCCCCGTCAATGATGAGGAGCTTGGAGTGGAGGAACCCCTTCTCATATTCATATACCTTGACTCCAACCTCCAGTAACGACTGGAAGTACGAATGAGACGCGAGGAACGGTAGCCATTTATCCGGTTTAGCGGGAAACAGAATACGCACGTCCAACCCGGACAAGGCAGCCATCCGTAAGGCAGTCAGGATATCTTCATCCGGGATAAAATAAGGAGTGGCAATCCAGACTGATTTTCGGGCGGACGTGATCATGGAGAAAAAGAGATTTTTGAGCACTCTCCGCTCATTATCCGGGCCACTGGCAATAATCTGCACGCCTCCGTCCGTAATTGGTTCAATATTGGGAGACAGATATTCGCTATCGAGCACCGACTCACCCGTCATGTGAAGCCAATCTTGTAGAAATATAAGCTGCAACGTCCGTACAGCTTCGCCCTTCACAATCATATGCGTATCACGCCAAAAGCCGTAGGCTTTGTTGCGGCTGAGATACTCATCTCCCACATTTAGACCGCCAATTAATCCGATATTACCGTCGATGACTACAATTTTACGGTGATTACGATAGTTTACCCGGCTGGAGAAGAACAAGATCCGAGCGCCGCCGTACGCAACGACCTCTACTCCTGCATCTCTCATTTCCTTTAAAAATGACTTCGATAACTGAATACTGCCCACCGCATCGTACATAAACCGAACCTTAACACCCGCTTTAGCCTTTTCGATCAGAATTTTCTGAATGCTGGTACCGATATCATCCGACCGGAAAATGTAATATTCCATATGGATATGATGCTGCGCCTTGCGCAGTTCTTCCAGCAAAGTGGAGAAGGTTTCATCCCCATTGTTCAGAATTTGAGTTTCTGTCGCAAAATAAATCGGGGATCGGGCCAGTCTGCGGGCCAAACGCATCAACTGCTGCTGCTCATCTGTAAAGCAGGTCAGATCTCGTTTGACTCGCAAAGCATCCTTTTCTATGCGGTCGTAAGCCTGTTGGTCACGCAATGCCTTTTTATCATACTTGCGACGCTTGAATACATTTTGCCCAAACAGAAAATAAAGAGGAAGTCCAACGACTGGCAGCAATGCCAGCAGCAAAATCCAGGACATCGTAGTGGAGGGATTACGATTCTCCGTAAAAATAATCAGACTGATGGAGATCACTGTCAGGGTGGAAAAAATACTGATGACAGTTCCTTCATTTTTGCCGATGTAATTAAACAAGCCAAAATAATAAATAATAAACACCATAGCCGCGATCAATACGGCCAGTAAGCTTCGCCTCATAACTAACCTCACTTCCAGTGGACTGCATTTGACAAGTATTCTTCATTATATTGTACATGAGCCTCTTATTTCTTCCCACTTTTTTATTAAAATGTTGATAAAAAAAATCCAAAGAAAAGCTTTATACAAAACGCAATGATGCTGGGTTGACACTTACTTTTTTTCGTGCAAGAATAAACTAACGAACGTTAGGTAGGTGACAATAATGGGGATGGAAGAGATTCGAAAGGCCGCTCTTTTTCAATTTGCCACCAATGGGTATGAGGGAGCCTCCTTGAGCAGTATTGCCGCTGAGGTTGGTATCCGAAAACCGTCTATATACGCGCATTTCCAAGGCAAGGAGGATCTGTTTCTACAGGTGGCTAGGTACGCTTTTCAAGAGCAGAATTTACGTATTTTCGAATACTTTACGGAACGTAAAGATCAGCCGCTTAAGCATACCCTGCATGACTTCTTGTTTTGGATGGGACAGGAATATGAGAGCAACGACTCAGCCAAGTTTATGCTTCGTTTTTCCTTCTTTCCGCCTGTATCGTTGTATCACGAGGTGCTGGATATTGTTAATCCTTTTCTGGATAAAATGGAGCGAAAATTAACTCGCCGCCTCCGGAATACACGGGATCGGGAACCCTTTGGGCATATGGAGCCCGTGGATGTGGCTTTGGCTTACATGACACTGGTGGACGGGGTCATGGTGGAGCTCCTGTACAGTGGAAGCATCAATTACCACCGGAGACTGAACGCTGCATGGCCTATTTTTTGGCGTGGGATTACGTTAACTTCACCTCATGAAGCGTGAAGCCGTCGAACTTATAAAATTTATTTTTGAGGAGAACATTCATCATGAATCGCAGTTGGATTTACGTTTTTGTTGGAGGCCTGATTGAGGTCGTATGGGTATCGGGTTTAAAGCATGCGGATTCTATACTCGCCTGGGCTGTAACCGTGCTGGCTGTGGTGGCCAGCTTTTATTTGATCATGAAGGCTGCGAAGCGTTTGCCTGTAGGCACGGTATATGCTGTATTTACTGGACTGGGGACAGGGGGAACGGTCGTAGGTGAAATGCTGCTATTCGGGGAACCGTTTCAATGGTCCAAAACGCTATTAATCGCCCTTTTGCTGGCAGGTGTGGTCGGCCTGAAGTTAGTTACCGACCGTGATGTTCAGGAAGGGAGTGGCGCATAATGGCTTGGATTGCATTGGTTATCGCGGGGTGCTCGGAAGTGTTAGGAGTCATCGGTATGAAGGGAGTTACGGTGGGCAAAGGCTGGAAGTCCTTAGTGCTTATGGTCCTATCCTTTGTTCTTAGCTTCTCTCTACTCAGCTATGCCATGAAAAGTTTGCCTATGGGCACCTCCTATGCCGTATGGACAGGCATCGGGACGGTTGGCAGCACAATTACAGGCATGTTCTTGTACGGTGAACAAAAAAGCGTACTGCGTGTTTTATTCATCGCCATGATTCTTGCCGCAGCATTGGGATTAAAGCTGATATCTTAGCATGAGCGAATGGCATCAAATATTGCGAATTGCTGATCTTAAAGGAGTGACGCCTTGTGATTACCACCGTAACGCTTAACGCGGCTGTGGATAAAATCTACACGGTTGCAGGCTTCGGTTTGAATGCCGTCCACCGCATGGAAGGCGGCCTGACGGTGCCGGGTGGCAAGGGCGTGAATGCCGCCCGCGTCATCCGCTCGCTAGGCGAGCCTGTACGAGCGACCGGGTTTGCTGCCGGACACACCGGACGGCTGCTCATTGACGGGTTGAGCGCAGAAGGCGTAAGCGCCGATTTCATTGAAACGGCACATGGGGAGACCCGTCTCGCCATTACCGTGCTCGACCCGTCCGCGCGCACGCAGACCGAGCTGATTGAGAGCGGACCGACCGTTGGGCCGCTTGAATTAGCCGCACTGCGGCGCAAAATCGAGACCCTTGCCGAGGATTCGGCTTGGGTCGTCCTCTCCGGCAGCCTGCCACCCGGCTGCCCGCCCGATCTGTACGCCGAGCTGTGCACGCTGGCGAAGGCGCGCGGCGCGCGGGTAGCGCTGGACGCGAGCGGTGAGGCGCTGCGCTTGGGGCTGCGCGGAAAGCCCGACCTCGTGAAGCCTAACGAGGACGAGGCTGCTCGCTTCGCGGAAATTGACGCCGCGCGCCCGGATGCCGCTGAAGCAGCGGCATCAAAGCTGCTGGAAGCTGGAGCGCAGCTGGCCGTCATCTCGCTTGGTGCGCACGGGGCGCTGGCGGTAACGAGCGATGCGCGCTACCGCGTGAGCCTGTCAGACGCGGACATTGTCAGCGCGCTCGGCAGCGGTGACGCCATGGTCGCCGGGCTGGTCACCGGCGCGGCTACGGGGCTGGATCTCCCTGCCATGCTACGCCTGGGAGCGGCCTGCGGCACAGCGGCAGCTCTGCACGCCATGGCCGGGAAAATCGAGCTCCAGGACGTGAAGCGCCTGGAGCAGAACATTATGGTGACGCTGTTGTAATTCAGCGTCATTTTTTTTATTTCATCCAAGCATTCGCTTATCTTCATTTCACAAATACAGTTATTCCGAATGCTCTATATTCCAAATGTGGGTTTTCGATTTGCTTACAGCAAAACCCTGTTTTCCAGTATATTTTTCATACAAATATGCGACTTCGAAGGCCCCAGCTTAACTAATGAATCCTGAAGCTCTGCAATTTCCTCTACCGACGCGGTTTGTACCTTAATGAGATAATTAAATTCCCCACTGATGCGAAATAAATCGGTAACTTCCTTAGCCTCTCTACAAAATTCAACTAACTCTTGGCAATGTTCTGTCTTTATTAGAATAAATGTAGTCGTTCCTCGATTCAGTTCCCGTAAATTAAATACGGTACTATATCCCGAAATAATCCCTCGTTCTTCAAGCTTGATTATCCTTTCTTTAACAGACGGCTGTGACATCGAAATTTCTTTACTGATTTGGGAAATAGTTATCCGAGCATCATGCTGTAGCAATTTCATGATTTTGTGATCTATATCGTCTATGTGATGCTGCATATCGAGCCCCTCCTGACCTGAATTTTAAAAAATAACATTTTTCATCTAAATTAACTTTTATTTAATAATAAATATAGTATAAAAGCCTTACTTTAAATATGTAAGCACCACATCATTATTTATATAATAAGGTTCACTTACATGAGGATTTTGCAAAAATCTCATAAGCGACTTCCAATGAACAATATATAGATCGAAATGGTTTAGTTCGTCTATATATTGCACTTCGGAGCGACTGGAATCGAATTTTGCAAAATCCTGAATCAAAAGGAGGATCTGAAATGAGTGTGAAGGGACTAGCGCATGTTGCCATACAAGCCCGTGACTATCAAGCGACCATTGCATTTTATACCAAGGTATTGGGATTTAAAAGAGGACATCACTGGAGTCTTCCGTCTTTTCGAATTCAAGAGGCTTCCATGCTGATCTCACCCGATCAGAGAACCTGTCTCGAAATTTTTGATAATGATGCTGTCATTCCTGCCCAAGGAAAAAAAGCTGCATCCGAGCAAGAGATTGCCCACGGGGCTTTATTACACTTGGCATTTTACGTAGACAATGTGGATGAAATATATCAAAAAGCCCTTGCCCACGGAGCAAGAACCTTTGTGGAACCCAATCAGCTTACACTTGGCGAACCTCCTCTAGTTGTAACAAATGCATTAGTCCACAGCCCCAATGGTGAGGTTATCGAATTTATCGAGGATGTTGATTTTGATATGTCCTTATCTAGCAATAAGTAATTCTCATAGCTATTAAAAAGATCCACTTCCCGGTGAAGTAGGATCTTTTTATATTCCATACAGCTCTGTCGTTATCTCTATGGAAGAATTAAACTGTTCCTAAAAAACATCCGATATATTAATTATCGCTTTGTTTAAAGGAGTAGATTATCATCTCAATTGATTTCAATGTGTATTGGTTTCATTTTAGCTCCGATCTGCTGATGCCATTGTTCAGCTTGATTGGACTGCTACTCATCTATTTTGGATTCAGAACGATCCGTCGTCATCGTTATCGCAAACGCCGCTGGGTCCGTACCAAAGGGCAAATCGTAGATGCGCATATCGAAGTAGACATTGATGTCGTTCCCTTTGACCGAGACGATCCAATAGATACTAGCTACACCCGCCGATTAAAGGTGCGCTTCTATACAACTTCAGGTGAAGCCGTAGAATTCTGGAATCCTTATAGCACCAACCTAAGCCTTAACCGAGTTGGCAGCAAGATCAAGGTATTATACAATCCATCTAACCCTCGAGACGCCCGAATTGCAGGCGGTGTAAATGGTGCAGGCTGTCTGGCCTTTATGCTGTTTTTGATCGGTGTTCCCTTTGCTTTGAGCGGGGTATTCGCTGTATTGAATTTTTTCTTCTAACCAGGTTTGGATCACATACCAGTAATGAAATTTATCGCCATGTAAATAGCCAAGCCTAAAATAATCAGTGCCGATATTTTGTTGAGCACAGTCCCAAACTTCCCTTCCGAATCCATACGTCCCACGAGACGCCCCGCCGTTGCCAGACCGATAAACCATATCCAAGATACGGACACGGCGGCCAGACCAAAGGCCCAGCGTTCCCCGCCGTCATATTGAAGGGAACTGGTTCCAATTACGCCAACCGTGTCGAGTATGGCATGTGGATTCAATAGCGATACCGAAGCGGCAAAAATCATCTGGCGTTTCGGCCGCATCGCCTGACTTTCTCCCGAGGAAGCCGCCTTCGATCTCCATAAAGTCCAGGCCATATACAGCAGAAACAAACAGCCCGCCGCATAGAGTACGTTCGTGAGCCATAGAAATTGCTGCAAAATAAGGGACACGCCCCCAACCGCAAGCGTGATCAGGATTGTGTCACAGACACCCGCTGTAATGACAGCAGGCAGTGCATTGCGAAACCGCGACTGAGACGCCCCCTGATTAAACACAAATACATTTTGTACCCCCAAAGGCAAAATCAATCCCAATGCCAATAAAACAGCATGGATAATAGCTTCCAGCATGTTATGTACTCCCCTCAAAATCATTACACTTCTTCTCTCTCATCTCCTGTTATTTCCTTCCGTTCTTGATGTGGTTATCGTTCTGGTTTTTCCAGGTTCTGTGCACGTTCGGTACGTTTTTGTATATGCTCCAATTGCTCCACTGTAGTCTGATAATCTTGCGGGTAGTTCATATTAAACACAGCTTGCCGCCACATCTC
Source organism: Paenibacillus sp. FSL H8-0168 (assembly GCF_038592955.1). Classification (NCBI taxonomy): domain Bacteria; kingdom Bacillati; phylum Bacillota; class Bacilli; order Caryophanales; family Paenibacillaceae; genus Paenibacillus; species Paenibacillus sp. FSL H8-0168. Next base: position 5,320,146 of record NZ_CP151948.1, read on the forward strand.
TAAGCTCGCACCTGGCCAATTGCCCGCTATCTCATAACGAACGTTCAATGAATCTAACCAGTCGATCAAACGAAGACGGTCACTACGCAGACATTGCTCGGCAGACGGCAACACACTTTGATGATATATGCCTAGCAGCGGATGTATACGTCCATCCACAGAGGCGATCACTGCCTGTAATGCTGGTTCTGCTGGCTGGGGCGATGAGACTTTTCCCCTCAAGGTTGTATGATCTCCTTGCACTTGTTGCTTTCCTTGTTCACTATTTGTCTCTTGCGCCGCTGCCCAGTTCGTTGCGTGAGTAAGCAAAGCACACAATATCTCTGGCTGCACAAAGGGCATATCGCAGGCAACGACAATGCCCCACTCCGTTCTGGAAGCAGAAAGTCCCGCATGAATGCCGCTCAAAGGCCCTAAGCCGGGATACAGGTCTTTTGTCGTTTCCAGATCAAGCTCCCTATACTGTTGCGTATCCCGGGTCACTACAATAACCCGTTTTGCTACCTGCCCCAACACAGCGGCTATTCTCTCCAGTACCGTAACCCCTCCCAGCTGAAGCAGCGCCTTGTCCTGTCCCATTCTGCTAGAGCGCCCACCTGCCACGATAATTCCAGTCACCTCCACCATCACCATCGCACCTCCTTTTTGCTAGACAAACTCTATCATTAACACGAATAAATCTAATAATATCATCTATATAAAGTATAAAAAATGGCGATCCACCTGGATCGCCAAAAAAGAGGGTGCCTATTCGTCTAGTTCGTTACTTTTAATTCGTGAACTTAATAAGTTGCAAAAATCGTTTTATTATGGAAGTAGCCTCCGCCCGGGCCGCCTGCTGTTTGGGCGCAAGCAAGTCGGGAGAGACACCCTTAATTAAGCCTTGCTCTGTAGCCTGCGCCATAGCATCTTGAGCCCAAGGAGAAACAGTAGATGCATCGCTGTAAACCTCTTTATATTTCTCACTAGAAGGACTGGCATTTAGAGTCTGAGCGTAATGTGCAGCCTTTTCAGCAATGACCGCGATCTCCTCACGCGTAATCACCTTTTCTGGCTCAAATGACTGATTCCCATAACCACGAATCAAACCAGCTTCCACCGCAGCTCCAACACTACCAGCATACCAGGCATTTTCTTTCACATCTGTAAAAGGCTCTGTTAACGGCTTCTCCTGCATACCAAGTCCGCGAACAAGCATTGCCACAAATTCAGCTCTTGTTACAGCCCGATTTGGTTCAAAAATATCAGGCTGGACGCCTTTGACAATTAGCCTATTTGCCAGCATCTCGACATCTTTTCGTGCCCAATGATTCTCCAGATCCTTAAACTTTTTGTCTGCTGAGACTACAGCATAAATGCTGTTATGATTTGATTTGATAATTGCCTCTGTTAGTCCATTTACATTCCGAATCAATACGGGAACAGATGACAACACACCTGTCTGAGGATCAAACCATACGGCCGCTACATGCTCAGGATCAACTTCATGATCCACAATCAATTTTCGCTCCACATAGTGCCCAAAAAATTCAGTGATCTCTTGATCTCCAGCCATAAGCTTGAAATCAACCGGGTTTACCACAACATTCGCTAAACCCCTGTCAGCAATAGCCTGCCTTACTTGTGCACTGTTTTCGCCTGTCAACGCTGAAATTTCAACGATTAGGTTGTCTTCAGGATATAATGAGGCCAGTTTGCCAACCAATTCAGCAGAAAGAGTAAACTGAGCTACTGCCGTGTGAATACTAATCGGCACCTTTGTATTTTCTCTCTCATATTCCTTTAAAAAGTCAGAAGGTATACTTACTTTTGCTGCTTTGCTGTATCCCGAGGCATCAACTATCAGTTCTTTCTGGTCAACATTTGTAACATTCAGGGCTTGGCTGGCGTCCCCATCATTCAAACCAATAAGTTGAATAGTGTGGCTCTTATCAGTTACCCTCTTAGCGTCTGTTAATAGGACACCAGTCTTAGTCTCTGTTGGGGAAGCCGCTGACGAGGTATCCTGAGCTGACGTTTCTTTATCCTTAGAACGATGTGAGCGCTCATCTCGTACGCGGAACGCCCATTCCTCTGGAGTATGCATCCCCACATACGGATTCATTGCCAAATCTGTTAGCGCCCCCGAGGTAATTTCCAGATAGTACGACTTTCCTTCTTCCAACCCACCTGATAGCTCAATGTACGCTATATTTTCCTCGCCTTTTAACGTAAAATTCGAATTTCCTGCACCCGATATTCGCAGTTCGCGAACCACTGCCCCACCTGAGGCTTCATGGAGTCTTACATAGCCTTGGTTCCACTTCATGGGCTCATTGAACTCCAGCATAAAACCGGCATACGTGCCTACTCCACTGAGCTCCAACCCTTCCGGTGATCTCTTTTTCACCAGTTTCGGCGCGGTAGTGTCTGCTGTCTGGAAGGTCCACATGTTCTTGTCCCAAATCGCATTGGTACCTTGACCCGCACGGTCTACAAACATACCCGAGCTGACCTCCACATAGTACTGGGTACTATCCGCCAGTGGATGATCCAGTTCCATCCGCACATGCTGACCACTGATATGTACCGTGCCACCTACGACTGTACCTCCGCTCACGTTAACCCGGCCCGCTTCACTTCCATCCTTCTGGTGCACCACCAGATGGCCTGTGCCTAGTTGGACCTTTTCGCTGAATGCCATTCCCAACTCCGGTGTGAGCGTCCACATATTTCCGTGGGGGGACATATAGGTATAATAGGGTCTCTCATCTTGCACGCGGAACGTCCACTCCTCTGGAATACGCGTACCCACATACGGATTCATTGCCAAATCCGTCAATGCTCCCGAGGTGATTTCCAGATAGTACGACTTTCCTTCTTCTAGCCCACCTGATAGCATAAATTCGACTACATTATCATGTCCTTCTAGCGTATTGTTTAAATTTCCTGCACCGGATACTCGTAGTTCGCGAACCACTGCCCCACCTGAGGCTTCGTGAAGCCTTACGTAGCCTTGGTTCCACTTCATCGGCTCATTGAACTCCAATATAAAGCCTGCATACTGGCCTGCACCACTGAGTTCCAATCCTTCAGGTGTTCTTCTCTTTACCAACTTCGGCGCGGTGGTGTCTGCTGTCTGGAAGTTCCACATGTTCTTGTCCCAAATCGCATTTGACCCCTGACCCGCACGGTCTACAAACATACCCGAGCTGACCTCCACATAATACTGGGTGCTATCTGCCAGTGGATGATCCAGTTCCATGCGCACATGCTGACCACTGATATGTACCGTGCCACCTACGACTGTACCACCGCTCACGTTAATCCGACCCGCTTCACTTCCATCCTTCTGGTGCACCACCAGATGACCTGTGCCCAGTTGCACCTCTTCACTGAATGCCATTCCCAACTCCGGTGTGAGCGTCCACATATTTCCGTGGGGGGACATATAGGTATAATAGGGTCTCTCATCTTGCACGCGGAACGTCCACTCCTCTGGAATACGCGTACCCACATACGGATTCATTGCCAAATCCGTTAGGGCTCCCGAGGTGATTTCCAGATAGTAAGACTTTCCTTCCTCCAGCCCGCCTGATAGCATAAATTCGACTACATTATCATGTCCTTCTAGCGTACTGTTTAAATTCCCTGCACCGGATACTCGCAGTTCACGAACCACTGCCCCACCTGAGGCTTCGTGAAGCCTTACATAGCCTTGGTTCCACTTCATCGGCTCATTGAACTCCAATATAAAGCCTGCATACTGGCCTGCACCACTGAGCTCCAATCCTTCAGGCGTTCTTCTCTTTACCAACTTCGGCGCGGTAGTGTCTGCTGTCTGGAAGTTCCACGTATTCTTATCCCAAATCGCGTTAGTCCCTTGACCCGCGCTATCTACAAACATACCCGAGCTAACTTCTACATAGTACTGGGTGCTGTCCGCCAGCGGGTGGTCCAGTTTCATCACCACATTACGACCACTAAAATGGATATCTCCCCCTGTGATCGCTCCCCCACTTATGTTTATTCTTCCCACTTCACTTCCATCTTTCTGATGCACCATCAGATGGCCTGCGCCCAGTTGCACCTCTTCACTGAATGCCATTCCCAAGTCTGGCGTGACCGTATGCGCATATTCACGGGGGTATGTATAGACATAATGAGGTGGCTCGTCCATTTGCGCCTGCATATAGACTGATGAAACCACGCGGGATGAAGGAGCGTCTTGTATGAACCCGTCTGACACCGACACATTCTCCGTTGTATTGCTGCTTACGCTCTCCGATGCAAACGCTGCTGAAATATAGGGGTTTGCCAGGCTGAGCACCTGTGTTGTCAGCACACCTGCCTTAATCATTCGATTTACATGATTCTTATTTCTTTTATTCTTGCTCATATACGTGCTCCTTTTTATCTAGGTGTGAATGGAACGGTGAAATTCATGAATCTCGTTCTTGATTTCCATATAATCCTGCTGGCATTTCCATATGAAATCTCCGAAGTATAGCAAAATTTGTTCCCCTCTGATCAGAGGATTCCTGCTGCTCTGAATGGCGTCCATTTTACTGTACAAAAACTCATACCGCATACGATGGCGAGGCAGAACATATATTTTGAAAAAACAATTACCTAATAATGAGGCAAATAAGTCGTCAAACTGTCCAAAGGACTCGTTCAGCATATTGGCCTGCTTCAGACTGAGCTTATGTTTGATGCCGAGCAATACATGATGAATCTGCTCCATAATGGCTTGAAAAACCTCTTTTTCCCGCTGAAGCTCTTCAATGCGTGACCTCAGAAACAAGAGATCGTATTCCGAATTACTGCTGGTTTGCAGCCACGTGTCGTCAATAACACCTTTTAACCGTGTCTGGATGATCTCTTCCAAGTTCTGAAAAGATGTTCCCTTAATAACAGCACCTTCACGCGTTGTGTTTATAAATTCGGTTCCCTTCACTGTACTAATGTAAAACTCCATCTCTGTTTTCATTTTGATAAAAGAATGTCGTGTAACCACCTGTTGGCCATGAACGCCTTCTACACGCGGCAAATCCGCACTAGCTGGAACACCTTGGGCATGAGTAATCCCCTCAGCATAATATTGTTCATCCCGATAGGCTAAATTTTGCCCCACCAACACAATAGGGTCTGCTTTCATCTGGATCAGACATTGGAGTGCAATGACCGCTACTGAAGGAGCATCGTTAATAATCGTTGGTTTATTTCCCTCCGGTGTCCGCAATACGTGCTTGGAGAGTTCATCCTGAGAAATGATGATATGCATAAGACGACCTGGATAATGATCGAGTGTGTGTTTACCGACCGTACTGCCGAAAATAAGTGGAATTGAATCAATTCGCTTGTCGATCACCTTTTGAATTACGTTTACGTTGTATTCGTTCGGGTCATAACTGAACGTGCCGTGCGGATAAATGCCATGCTCCACCAGCGTGTTCACTGCCGATCCTACTGTAAACAGATAAGCAAGATTGTGCTCACGAATATGTCGCAGGTGTTCAATTTCGTCGTTAAGCGAAGGGCCAGCAGATATTACTAAGACTGGCTTGTCCCTAATATGCTCTGAGCCCGCGTGCAAAAAATTTGAACTATGTAAAATATAAGGGAAATTATGAATACTGTTTAACGCCCATTTTTTTTCGTACACGTTATTGATAGCCATTTTGTCCTTCTTGTTAGAGACCATTTTGTACAATATTTCATTAAATTTCTTTAATTGCGCAGCAAATAAGGAACGATACGGGAGCCATGGAACAACAAGGACCCCAGATACACGGTCAACCAACCTATGCAGTGTACCGATTGTTTCTCCAGTCATTCCTCCTACCATAACCTCTTCGATCATCTTATCAGCCAGCCAATCGGTTTCATTCAGATGCTGTAAAAAAGTATTCATCACATCAATGTCCGGCTCGACGACGGAGAAGCTGGTATTCGGGTGTCTACGCAGAAATTCACGGACATGATACCCAAGTCCTATACCAAAAAAGATCACGTGCGCTTGAGGTTTAACTTCTTTAAAGCCCGAAATAAATAATTCTGCTTCCCGCCCAGGCTGCTCAAGATCATGCAAATAATATGATTTCCCCTCACGAGTCAGTACTAAATTGGGCTCGTTGGTTTCAGAAGTCACCAACTCACTTCCTTCTCCTGCCTGAAGCAAAAGAAGCCGAGGAAATCGGCGGTACAAGGAATTGTCTCTACGATGCTGTAATGCCATTTTCCATCCCTTTCCACCCGGATATTTCATAAAACCAACTATACAGGCCAGTCGATTAAACCTATATAGTTTCTTATGAAGCATAGTATTCTGATTTTATGTAATATCTGCGACAATGTATTTTATTCAGAAAAAAATAATCCTAAATTCTCCTGATTATGGATTAAGTATCGGTTATTCTATGTATAAACTTTAGGTCTTAAGAACCTATCTATAAATAAAGATTTTGTAACTAACCAAACATTTACTTGGACTAACCATATATAGTCTCCAATGCTGTAGCTCGTCTACATGTCGCCCCTTGGAACAACAAAAACAATAACTAGTAAAATAGCGAAATAATCTTTAAGTTTGCTTAAACCATTATCAAATTAGTATCTTCTAATAATTATTACATAATTGTTAATTTATTGGTTTGTTAACCCTTTCAACACATGATACATTGGAATAAAGAACCTCCCCACAGATCGGCATCGATGCGCAGTTCTCTATCGGGCTAAGAAAGGAATGGCTTGTCTTGCAAAAGAGAGAAATTCAAGAGACTCCTCTATATTCCTTAAAACTGTATAATTTTTTTCTATATGGAGCTATGGTCATTTTCTCCAGCTTCTTCCCGTTGTATCTGCAAGATATCGGCATGGACAAGCTGGAGATCGGGAGTCTGATGGCCATCGGGCCTTTTGTATCCGTATTCGCGAACCCTTTTTGGGGCTATACAAGCGACCGGAGCCGTAACCTCCGACGTATTCTGCTATTTATGATTATAGGTACCTTGTTATTGCTACAAGCTTTGTTTCATGTCCATACGTATATCATGATTTATGTGTCGATGATTGGTTTTTATTTTTTCCAAAGCCCTTTATTTGCGCAAAGCAACAGCCTAATTCTCAGCTATATTGAGGGCACAGACCGGAAATTTGGCGCATTCCGTATATGGGGCTCCTTCGGTTGGGCTGTGACAGCAGCAGTTGCCGGCATAGTTATTGACCAAACGGGGATATCCAGCATATCCACCATCTTTACGGTACTTCTTCTGGCTGCATTGATCTGCACCTTGTCGATTCCACCACTGAAAAGCACTGTGGAGACAGCAACCATTCATTTGCGCGGCTTTGGCAGTGTTTTAATGAACGGATACTTTATATCCTTTATTTTATTGGGCATCCTTGTATCCATCCCGAATTCGATCAACAGCGCCTTTATGTCCCTGTACATCACCGAGCTGGGTGGGTCCAAACAGATGCTCGGTTTTGCTGTTTTTATGTCATCGGTATTCGAAATTATTGTATTTTTGCTGTTTGATCGCTTCTTGAAGAAAAGAATGACCGTGATGGTCGGCTGTTTGGCACTCGTCAGTTTGCTGTTTGCCTTACGTTGGGAACTGATGGCTTTGGCCACGGACCCGACTCAGATTGTGTTCATTCAGGCACTTCATTGCGTCACCTTCGGTGGATACTTCTATGTAGGCACCCAGTTGACCGTCCTATTTACCCCTGCAGCATACCGATCATCCGGACAGGCCGTATATACCTTGACCTGGAGTGGTATATCCGGTATCGTAGCAGGTTTTGCGGGAGGTTGGCTATTCCAGAACTTTGGTGGAGAAATGATGTACCATGCAGGGGTGTTCTTCGCCCTACTTGGATCTGCGGGATTCGCTATCATGTGGTATATGCTGTACAAGAACGGTTATCAGCCAGGACTGCCAGCGGGCACAAACGAATAGAAGAAGCCCCTTAACAACACTAGAGGAATGAGCTATCCCCTCTTCCCTTCTGGCTTGTTAGCAAAGACAATAGAGTATCGTCAAGTCAATGATCATGTATAAAGAGTGTGCATGCGTAAAATAAAGGAGTCTGCCGACGGCAGACTCCTTTTCAACTTGGTCGCACGAAGCTACCATCTCTCCCACACTTTCCACCAGCCTATTGCTTAGGCAATTGGAATGAGCTTTTCAACGATACAACACGGTTAAATACAGGCTTACCCGGTTGGGAAAGCTTCGGATCGACACTGAAATAACCATGACGGAAAAATTGGAACTTGTCCTGTGATTGAGCTTCTTTCATGTTCGGCTCGACATAACCATGAGCAATTTCCAAAGAGTTCGGGTTCAATTGGTCAAGGAATGTTTTTTCCGATGCATCCTCTTCAATCTCTTCCGTGTTCTCTGCGTTAATCAAAGGCTCATACAAACGGAATTCGGCAGGTACAGCCTGAGTAGCCTCTACCCAGTGGATCGTGCCTTTCACTTTACGTCCAGTAAAGCCTGATCCGCTCTTGGTTTCTACATCATAGGTACAGTGGATTTCCGTTACATTTCCGTCTGCGTCCTTAATCACGTCGTTACATTTAATGAAGTAAGCATGCTTGAGACGTACTTCATTACCAGGGAACAAACGGAAGTATTTGCTCGGCGGATTTTCCATGAAGTCCTCACGCTCGATATAAATCTCACGGGAAAACGGAATTTGACGTGTACCGAGTTCCGGATTTTCAGTATTGTTTTCCGCCTCCAGCATTTCAACTTGTCCTTCAGGATAGTTTGTGATAACCACCTTCAACGGATCTATAACTGCCATGGTGCGGGGTGCCTTAAGCTTCAAATCCTCACGTACAAAATGCTCCAGTACCTGCAAATCGATGACTCCGTAGGCTTTGGAAATGCCTGTCTCATATACGAAGTTGCGGATGGCTTCCGGCGTGTAGCCGCGACGACGTAAACCGGAAATCGTCGGCATACGCGGATCATCCCAACCATCTACGTGCTTTTCATCGACCAGAAGCTTGAGCTTACGCTTGCTGGTTACGGTTTGAGCCAGGTTCAGCCGTCCAAATTCGTATTGGTGCGGTACCTTTTCCATCTCACATTCAGCTACAACCCAATCATACAGCGGGCGCTGATCTTCGAATTCCAGCGAACAGAGCGAGTGCGTTACTCCCTCAATCGCATCTTCCAGCGGATGAGCATAGGAGTACATTGGATAGATACACCATGTGTCGCCTGTATTATGATGTGCTGTGTGTGAAATGCGGTAAATAACCGGATCACGTAAATTAATATTTCCTGAAGCCATATCAATTTTGGCACGCAGCACCTTTTCACCATTTTGGTATTTGCCTGCACGCATCTCTTCAAACAGCTTCAGATTGTCTTCCACACTGCGATCCCGATAAGGGCTATTTTGCCCCGGTTCGGTCAGTGTGCCACGAGTTACACGGATTTGGTCCGCGCTTTGATCATCCACGTAGGCTTTACCCTTTTGGATCAGCAGGATAGCACGCTTGTACATTTCTTCGAAATAATTGGAGGCAAAATGTTTTTCCTCCCATTCATAACCGAGCCACTTCACGTCCTCCTGAATGGAGTTCACGTATTCCGTGTCTTCCTTCGCCGGGTTGGTGTCGTCAAAACGCAGGTTGGTGCGTCCTCCGAATTCATCTCCCAACGAGAAATTGATCCAGATAGCTTTGGCATGTCCAATATGCAAATATCCGTTTGGTTCAGGCGGAAATCGTGTAACAACCTCCTTTACCTTACCCGTACGTAGATCCTCTTCAATAACATTTTTAATAAAATTGGGGGGAGTGATCGGCTTCTCCACGCTAATCAACCTTTCTTCCGTATAATCTGTGTAAAACCTGTTCCCTTAAATATACCCTTTCACACCGCATAACTCAATAAAATGAAAATCCTTATGCTCTCTTCAGCAAAAAAAGTGACAAGTTATGAAAAAGAGTTAACATTTTCGGCAAATAAATTCGTTATAGTGTATATATCTTTTATTTTGCCCGGAAAAGGAGACCCACCCGTGTTTAAGCTACTCATTGTGATCCTGCTGTCTATGCTTTTGTCCTCTTCCGTCATGACTTCCGGCCATCCTTCATCGGACCCAGTGAACGAAACCGTACAATCTCGTCCGCTAGCCAGCGCTCCAGAAGACTCATCCGTCCGCTTATATGCCGTTAATCCGTCACAGGGATTATTCCAATCAGCTGTACTGGAAATCGGCCAGCAACGCCGCACATTCCGATGGTCAGGCTCGGCGGATATCTCCACTGCACCACAATTATTTTACAGGGATGTGAACGGGGATGGTGTCCGTGAAGCCGTCGTGATCCTCACACGTGCCTCGGGAACGGGTGTCGAATTGCAGGAATTGCATATTGTTAACGCACGCACGATGGAAGAATATGCGGTCGAATCGGCAGTAGATGCTGTGTCCCAGCGCGTACATAGCTCAGTGGAGCTACGTGACCACAACCGCCAGGTTCATATTGCTGTCACGATTGACGGTGTTACACACACGATAAACCCTAAAGCATCCGTATTTTACGATGATCCAGCCCAATTTACAAAGTATCTCGATTTTAGCTCTGTCGTAATGTATGATGCTGAACAGCTTCCTCTGCAAGCCACTGTATCTGGCAGTGTATCCCCAACCGAATTTGTAGGGGATTTGGATCTAAAATATGTATACGAGCATGAACGGTTCCGGGTGGGACCTATTGAATTTGAAGCTTCCTCTCCCTTTTGACGACTCTCGCAGAATAAGGTAGCATGGGATTAAATGCTAGACTGGCTGGTTTAGCGATTTTCCGAGTGAAAGAGGGGATCAATCATGTTTACATATGCGTTGGACGAACGCACAGTCCTTCGGCCGCTCACCAAGGAGCATGTGCAGCCTCTGTTTGAGCTGATCGAAATGTCCCGTGACCGCCTGCGTCAATGGCTTCCATGGGTAGACTCTACCACGGAAATCAGCCACACAGAGCAGTTCGTGCAGGGCGCCTTGAAACAAGCCGCAGAGAACGGTAGTCTGACCGCCGGAATTTGGATAGACAACGAGCTTGCTGGCATCATCAGCTACCATGAGATCAATTGGACTCACCGCTCTGTTAGCATCGGATATTGGCTTGGACACGGGTACGAAGGACAAGGTCTAATGACTAGCGCCTGCCGCGTATTCGTTGAATATGCTTTGATGGAGCTGGACTTGCATCGGGTCGAAATCCGTTGCGCAACTACGAACCGCCGCAGCCGCGGTATTCCGGAACGTTTGGGCTTTGTGCTCGAAGGCATTGTACGCGAAGCGGAATTGCTGCCCGACGGCTACATGAACCACGCAGTGTACGGTATGCTCCAAAATGAATGGAAGCAACTTCGGTAATATTGTATTGTACAACAACGCCGCAGACCTGATCAGGTCTGCGGCGTTGTTGGTTTAGGCCGGACATACAACCGAATTGCTGTCTGTAGCCTCCCGCCTATTTTAAGAAATAGGCCATTAACACATCATCTACGAATTGGCCTGCTATGTAAAACTCCTCATGCAAACGTCCTTCAATCGCGAAACCGCTTTTTTCATAAAACATAAGGGCTTCCGTGTTGCATGAGAGTACACGCAAACTCAACTTACGTATGCCCTCCGCAGCTGCAATGTCCTTCATGGAGTTCATGAGCGCCGTCCCAATACCTTTGCGATGATAAGCTGGATGTACAGCTATATTTATTTCGAGTACATGACAGTTACTAGCCAACAGCGTTGGAGGACGAAATCCAATATACCCGCAGAGTACTTCCTGTTCGATGGCAACCAGTTGAGAGCCCGGAGGCGTATTGCGCAGAAACTCTCCACGCGACTTCCAAGACAATGAAGCGGGAGCCGTGCGTTCATTCCATACCAATTCATCCAGCGCAATCAGATCAGGAGCATCCTTCATCTCCGAATGACGTATCGTCAAGGGTTGACTTGTAAACAATTCCTTTCAATCCTTCCTGTGAAGGCTTTCCTGAAGCAATAACTACAACCATCCGTCACTATTGTACCATAATCACAGCATATTACTGCACTTTTATTAGGACTTAAGAACTGGGAGCATCCACCTTGGACGTCGTAGGATCCAAAGTATCCGAATGATGCCGGAAACGGTTCAACCAGCTATGCAGGACGAAAAACAGGATCGACAACACCGCTACGCCTGATGCCAGCCAAAGTGTAGGCGGTAACCCACCGCCATCATACAACTTCCCCATAATATAAGGCCCCATTACCCGTCCGGCTGCGCCAATGCCCCCCACAAGCCCAATGTAAAAGGGTGCACCCCGACCTCCATGATCAGACAGGAATGCTGGAACGGCAGGTGCAATCAGCATTTCTCCCAGGGTCGCCAGAACCATAGCGAATATCATTCCCGTATAGTTCTGTGTGCCCAGCATGACAATATAAGCCGCCAAATAAAATCCTCCGGCCCATGTCATTTGCGCTGAAGCGTGATGAGCGTACAGTCGTTTTATCCAAAAAATAATGGGTTGTGCGGCAAAAATAAGGATACCATTTAGTGTCCATAGTAATCCATACATCGTTTTAGGCAAGCCCTGCTCAATAATATGGGGAGACACTCCTGTATTCCAGATTGAATTCCCGAACCATAAAAAAAGCGAACCTAACCCCACAAAGAGATACAGTCTGGTATCACGAAACAGCAATCGAGCTGGTATTTCCTCTCTTTTTTTCACGGACTTACTGAGCTGCACTTCTCCCTCTTCCCGATCCACCCTGCTTAGATAAGACCAGAAGAACCCGGCAAATACCGCAGAAGTCACTCCGTTCATCACGAAGCTGAGCTGATAGGAAAGGTCAGCCAGAACGCCACTCAATCCCGTACCCACTGCAACCCCAATATTGTTAGCGACATAAATAATATTAAACAGCTCACCACGACGGTCAGCGAAACGAAAACCTACAAAGGCCTGAATCGCAGGCACAGATACGACATTAAAAAAGCCGATAAAGCCCATCATGATGACAAACGCTACCCAATGACCACTGGTAAATGGAAGCGCGAGAAGTCCCAGCGCGTTCATCGCGAGTGAGCCAACAATCAGTTTCTTGGCTCCAATACGGTGATAGAGGGCTCCGCCCAGCACTTGACCAAAAATTCCGCCCAGAGATTGCACTAAAATCGCAATCCCTGCATCTCCCATACTACGGTTTAGCTCGTCAAACACATACATGCTAACCAACGGCCACATCAGGGAACTTCCAGCGGAATTAATCAGGCTAGCAACGAGAAACACTTTCACTTCTTTCGGATAAGACTCCAACCATTTCATATCTTTTGTTTCTCCTTTTGCATCTGACGCCATAAAAGGCATTATCTCATTGGCGCTTCACATTCACCACCGTTGAGAAGAAAGTAGCCCCCTGTCCCATATCCGACAGCCGATCAGAGGTTAACACATTGGCACGCTGTCTGCGTCCTTTGCCTTCCCACCATAATCCCTGACTAATCACTGTACCGGGCAGCATTAGATCGGTGACTTTCGCTTTCAGCTCATACGTCCCCCGATCATTCCATACGGTAACCAGGTCCCCATCCGCGATGTCCCTTGTCTGAGCATCCTCCGGGTGAATTTGTAGCAAGGGCTCCCGCTCCAGTCGCTGATGCTTGGGCAAGTTAGCGAAAGTAGAATTCAGAAAATTATGGTTTGGCGGTGAAATAAACATTAATGGATACCGCTCGTCCGCTTGCGGTCGATGCTCTCCGTCGTACCCTTCAATCAGCGGCACATAAAAAGGCATCGCGGGCAGACCTGCTTGTTTCATTTTTTCCGAATACAACTCAATCTTGCCTGAAGGCGTGGTTAAACGATCCAAATAAGTAGCCTTTGGCGTCATATCGAGCTTTACAAAAGGTGACTTCTTTAAGGCTTCCAAAGTTACACCGTTGAGATAAGGGTTCGTTGAATTATCAAGCGCGCCCACTATCATGTCCTCTTCACTTTCCGTAAAGGCAGCTTCGTCAAAGCCCATAGCCCGTCCGAGCAGGCTAAACAGCTCATAATTGCTTTTGCTTTCCCCGAGTGGAGCAATGACGGGTTCCTGCATCTGAACATAGTGATGCCAGTAGGATTTATATAGGTCTGTACCTTCAAAGGAAGACGCTGCAGGCAGCACAATATCGGCATAACGGGCCGTATCCGTAAGAAACAGGTCATGAACGACTGTGAACAAATCCTCTCGTCCAAATCCTTCAGTCACCCGTTCCGAATCGGGGGCTACAACTACCGGGTTACTGCAGTATACAAATAACGCCTTAATCGGCTGTTCCTTTTGTAGCAGCGCTTCTCCGATCCGGTTCATGTTGATCACCCGGGCATCCGGATTCTGTCGCAGATCAGGACGCGCCAGATTGGCGCCGTTAAACTTGCCATAAGCGCCATTAGAGCGTGACGCTCCCCCGCCGTGCTTCAGCCATTGTCCAGTAAGCGCAGGCAAGCATGTAACCGCACGTACGTTCATACCGCCATTATCATGATGCTGAAGCCCATTGCCGATATTGATATACGCTGCTCGCGCAGTTCCGTACATTTCCGCCAAACGGATGATATCCGCTTCCGGTACGCCGGTAATCCGCGAAACTCGCTCTGGTGTATATGTCTTAACATGCTCGCGCAGTTCCTCATGGCCTACCGTGTAGCGATGTAAAAATTCGTCGTCCGTCAGTCCCTGAGCGAACAGTACATTCATAACACCCAGCGCGAGCGCCGTATCCGTCCCCGGATATAACGGAATGAACCAATCCGCCCATTGCGCCGTCCGGTTGCGATGAACGTCAATAACGACCACCTTAGCACCTTTTTTACGTGCTTTCTCAGCCAAAACGACCTGATGCATGTTGGTGCTAATGACATTTCCACCCCACACAATAATGAGGTCTGCATCCTCCGTGTCCTCCGGGCTGGTGCCGCCCTTAAAACCCATAACGGACGCCCAGCCTTCATTCCCTGCCACGCTACATATCGTCTGATCCAGTTGGCTTGAACCCAGCGCATTAAAAAATCTGCGGTCCATTCCATCCACACTCAATACGCCCATATTGCCATAAAAGCTGTAGGGGAGAATAGATTCCGGTCCGTCCATACGTATCAGCTCCTTGAACCGACCTGTAATGGTATCGACTGCCTCCTCCCAGCTAATACGTTCAAATTTTCCTTCTCCTTTGGGGCCTATACGTTTCAACGGATAGAGCACCCGATCAGGATCATATACCCGCTCCGTCATATTGCGAACTTTGTTACAAATAGCCCCTTTGGTAATAGGATGATCCGGGTTCCCAGTCACCTTGACTATCTTTCCATTTTCCTTGTGAAGCAGGAGCCCACACGTATCCGGGCAATCTAACGGGCATACAGCTGGAAAGATACCGTCCTGCTGCTCCGTCATCCGCTGCCCCATTTGTAAGTCTTGTTGAAGCGTGGCCTCAGGAGGCGCGCTATTACGATGATCCATAGTGTTGATGCTCCTTTCCGTTACCGTTTCCAAAAATTACACTGATCTTATCATATCCACAGCTTTGGCCTATGGCAAGAGAAGGATTTTCCCACACAGCCGCTCTCCAAAATATTAAAAAAATCCGTCTGCTGCATAGAGCAAAACGGATTTTTTTAGAATCATAATTTTTTTCGACATCCTGTTTCATCATATCTTACCGAGGGTAAAAGAGATCAAGGCATTATGGGACGAGAGCACACTCATCCTCCATGCCAAATCATGGACCACTCCCAAAAAAATCCGCCATGACAGGTTTCGTTCCCCCGGGCCTGTCATGGCGGATTTGCTTTGTTCATTGCTGTTTAAAGTACCGTAATTAAGCTAGATCACTTAACGGATTTGATGTGCAACCGAAGAAGTAGTTGGAGATTCATTCGCTGGAAGTGCGTTGGTTTGAGGCTTTTTCAAATAGGCCAACCAGTAGGCTCCAGCCACAAACAGGCTACCTCCTACCAAATTCCCCAGCCAGACCGGAATGAAGTTCATAACATAATCTGCCCACGAAAAGTGGCCTGCAAAAATAGCCGCCGGAATGAGAAACATATTGGCAACAACGTGCTGAAATCCAATAGCGACAAAGGCCATTGTCGGGAACCAAATCCCCATAATTTTGCCACCGATAGAGTCTGTGCTATATGCCAGCCATACAGCCAGTGCTACGAGCCAGTTACATCCTATACCCGATATAAAAGACTGCAAAAAGCTTTCATGTAGCTTATGTCCTGCCATATCCACCACTTTGTCCAGGTAAGGGCCCGTTTCTGTCAAACCCAGCACATGCCCAAAGAAAAATGCAACGAATAGCGCACCTGCAAAATTACTGAGCGTAATAATCGCCAAATTACGAAGCATGGCTCCTGTCTTAATCCGTCCTGCCCATCTCGCCAAAGGGACCGCCATCATATTGCCGGTCAGCAATTCCCCGCCGGCGATCAAAACTAATACCAGACCTACGGGGAACACCGCAGCTCCAATAAAGGTGGCAATGCTTCCCCATTCTTTAGGCGCACTTGCAATAACACGTATATCCAGCAAAAACCCGAGTGCAATAAATGCACCTGCCAAAAATCCCAGTACCACCGCCACAGTCCACGGGTTGTTCGCCTTGGCCACTCCTGTTTCCACCGTCTTTTCAGCAATTTGCCCCGGTTTATAGCTCGCCATATGTCCCCGCTCCTTTAATATCTTTTCACTAAAATATTCTTCTTTCATATTTTATTTAAAATCAGTGATTATGTTTGTGAAAAAAATCACTTTCTTAACTATAAAAAAACAGCCCTTGGAAAAAGGACTGTCTTTCTGTATTATTACATCTACTGCGCTACTACGCGCTTTACATTTAGTTGTATTCTTCCTTTTCAACTGCTCTCAAGAACCAAATAACTCCACCGAGGCCTACCAGGGCCACGACTACAAGAAAAAGGATATAAAACAAACCCATAAGCTACTTACCCCCTAATCCTTATGCTACTCTATATTGTACTATAAGGATTCGTCCGTACGTCTCAGATTGTTGACAAACTTATGAACAATGTCACAGACAAATCTAATTATACAGTAACTGGGTTCCGTTCGGATATTGTAGGCAATGCTTGCAAGCCTGCTGCATTCAGGAAATTCCAAGGCTTGTTATAATGCGGCTGGAAGAAGAAATCGACAAAGGCCAACTGGTCAATGGTCATATGATTTTGAATGGCTACGGATAGCGTGTTAATGGATTGCGTCAAATCCACCTTCGACATAATTTGAGCCCCCAAAATTCTTCGTGTCTCCTGCTCATATACCACTTTCAGTAATACCTTTTCGGAGGTTGGCATAAATTCAGGCCGGTAGCTGTCCTCAATGGTTACAGCTTCTACAGTCATGCCTTCGTCCGTTGCCGCCGCTTCCGTCAAGCCTGTTCCTGCGATATTGTCTTCGTAAATTTTGATACCCGAAGTTCCTTGGGTTCCCATGTAGGCAATCGTTGGTTGTACCAGATTACGTGCTACCAGCGTACCCATACGAACTGCGTTGGTTGCCAAAGGGATATAAGCCGTTTTACCTGTCGGATTATAGCGGATTGCACAACTATCACCTGCTGCAAACACGTCCGGGCAGCTACTTTGCATATAGTTATCCACAATGATCGCACCGTTAGGCAACATATCTACCTGACCTTTGAGCAGATCCGTTTGAGGTCGGAAACCAATGCAGAGAATAACAAGCTCTGTCTCATATTCTCCTTTAGAGGTCACGACTTTACTCACCTTACCGTTCGTACCCTCAAAACGACTCACCGTCTCGCCAAGTACCAGCTTAATGCCATGTTCCTTCAGGGAACTTTCAATCCGGTCTGTATACTCATGGTCCAAATACTTATTCAATATACGATCAGCACTGTCGATCAGCGTTACGTTTTTACCGTTCATTTGAAAAGCTTCTACCAGTTCAACACCAATGTATCCAGCCCCGACGACTGTAATGTTCTGTACGTGCTGAGCTTTCTCAATGATATCATTGGAATGATTATAGTTTTTACAGAGCAAAATATGATCAAGTTCAATGCCCTCCAGCTTTGGAATAATGGGCCATGATCCTGTGGTCACAATTAATTTATCAAATGTGTCTGTAAATTCTTCACCTGTTTGGAGATTACGTGCATGTAGCGTCTTGCCTGCCGTATCCACACTCGTTACCTCATGAAGCATCTTGGTCACTACACCCAAGTCAGACAGTTGATCTGGAGACGAATAAAACAGGCCGTGTGGATCTTTGACGACACCACCTACATACAGCGCAATACCACAAGATAAAAATGAAATATTATCATTACGCTCGTAAACGGTAATTTCTGCATCTGGATAACATTTAGCTGTGTTGACGATAGCTGCCGTGCCTGCGTGTGTACATCCGATAACTGCTACTTTCATGTTAAATTCCTCCTTGGTGTGTGGGCATAAAATGTATAATAATTGTGAATAGTTTCACGTAACCAGCTCGTTTGCGTTTGTGATTTATTTCACTTCATGCGCTTATTATAGTGTGATATTTTTCACATTACAATAGCTTTTCGTGATATTCACAATTTGTCCACATTTAAAAAAGAAAGGATATACAAAATCAACTGTTTGCTGAAATATTTTTTTGCTTCATTCAGTTTTCCCTGTAAGCCCTCTGATTATGCCCTTGGAGTCGACTTTCACATGATGCGACCACCCTTAAATAAATGCACATGTAGAGAACAAAAAAAGGTCTGTTTCCCGGAGACACGCAGGAAATCAGACCTTTTTAAACATATACTTTGGAGTTAAGGCAAAGCTACTATAGCAATTGCTCAATGGCTGCTTTCATCGCTTCTGGTGACTCCTTCGGTTCAAAACGACCCACAGGTACACCTTCACGATTCACAATGAATTTCGTGAAATTCCACTGAATTGTCCCATCTTCCTGTTCCCCAGGCTGTTGCTTTTTCAAATATTCAAACAGAGGCGCTGTATCCGGTCCGTTGACGTCCACTTTGGCGAATACCGGGAAACTAACCCCGTAATTCAGTTGGCAAAATTCAGCCGCTTCCTCGCTGCTGCCCGGCTCCTGACCGCCAAATTGGTTGCAAGGAAAGCCTAATACAACTAATCCTCGATCCTTATATTCGTCATAAAGCTTTTGCAAATCCCCATATTGCGGAGTAAGTCCACATTTACTGGCGGTATTCGCAATAACCAGCACCTTACCGGTGTAAGTATCCAGAGAAACCTCCTGATTCGCTGGTGTTACGGCATTATGTGAATAGACAGACATACAGCATCCTCCTTCGTGTCGCTTGGTTTAGGTTACATAACCTATTTTAACCAAAACGTGACGGACATGCCAACATCCGCAGATACTTTACCGTGATGCCATCACTTCGAGTCTGCGTTCTTCGCGTTCGGAAGCGGACATTTTTGGGCAAGCATAACAATACCGCTGGCCTCCACCTGTCTTGTAATATTGGCAACAGGACGGTTTCATGTAGGTATTTTCACCGGGGCGGTAAGGATTGTCCAATTCAATGAGACGAACCGTAAACGGATTTCTTTTACGCCCGAATACCTCTCCCTTCAGCTCACGTGTCACATAAATATAATCTTGTTCAAAGCGCTCCACATCCTGAGGATCAGTCAACGATGGCTGTACTCTATCCTTAAAATACAGCAATGTCAACGGAAACTGTCCCCACATTTGCCCAATAGATGCGCTCCCCACTGCAGCTATTGCCTCCAATATGGGCCGCATCTGCAAACTGTAAAAGTCACGTAACACTTGCTGAGCCTGTTTGGAAGAATGGTCATCCCCATTGTTCCGCATATTGTCCAGCTCTGTTAGGTCGATGACCTGGAGGCTAATAGAGGGATATTGACCTTCATAACAAATATGAAATCTGAGATTAGATACGGACAGATCCAAACGGCGTTCACACAGTGACACCATAAAATGCTGTGCAAACACGAGACCACGCAACTGGTTCACAAAATAAACGGCTGCGGTTAAATCGTCTTCAGCACGCAGAAGATCGCCGTAATACTCCATCACAGAGCGGCTCTTCTCTGGTTCAAGCCATTCGGCCACTGGCCCGGAATATACTGCATCCTCCGGCGTGACCCTCACTATTTTCGCTAGTTGCTCAAGCTGATCGTAATCCAGTGGTTTCATGGTATGTCCTCTTTAACCTCTTGCCGCTACTTGTGCTCTAGCATCACGTCGCTCAGCAACAGAACCCACGAGTTTCTTATCTTCCACATTCATTTCTTTTACTGCTTGGCTCACCGCAGGCTGTCCAGCCAAAGCATACGGAAGACAGAGCGGTACACCCGTACGAGGATCTGTTACAATATCCGCCTCGATCCCGAACACCTCACGCAGCACATCAGGGGACATAACCTCTGTTGGAGTTCCTACCGCCTCGGCCTTCCCCTTTTTGATTGCAATCATATGCTGAGCATACCGGGCGGCATGGTTTAAATCATGCACGACCATAACAATGGTGCGCTTCTCCGAAGTATTTAGATACTCTAGCAAATGCAGCACTTCCAGTTGATGTGCCATATCTAAAAATGTCGTCGGCTCATCCAGAAACAAAATATCCGTATCCTGCGCAAGCGCCATAGCAATCCAGGCACGCTGACGCTGACCGCCAGAAAGCTGATCAATCGGACGATCGTGGAACTCGCTCATTCCCGTTACTTGAATGGCCCACTCCACCATTTTGCGATCTTCCGCTTTCATAGAACCAAAACCTTTTTGATAGGGGAAACGTCCGTAAGATACCAGTTCCGTCACGGTTAATCCTTCCGGTGCAGTCGGATTTTGTGGCAAAATAGCCAGCTGCTTAGCTACTTCCCGGGTGGATTGCTTATGAATGGATTTACCGTCAAGCAGAACACTGCCGCCCTTAGGATTCATGATGCGAGCCATCGTCTTCAGAATGGTGGACTTGCCAGAACCATTTGCGCCCACCAAGGCTGTGATTTTCCCTTGCGGTATTTCTACGTTCAGATCTTCTACAATCAATCGATCTTCATAAGCAATATCCAGATTTGCCGTTTTCAGACGAAACATTTGGAATCATCCCTTTCCCTTATCCAATATATATAGTCACGGGCTT
The DNA here is from genome assembly GCF_038592955.1 of Paenibacillus sp. FSL H8-0168. Taxonomy (NCBI): domain Bacteria; kingdom Bacillati; phylum Bacillota; class Bacilli; order Caryophanales; family Paenibacillaceae; genus Paenibacillus; species Paenibacillus sp. FSL H8-0168. The sequence goes on from NZ_CP151948.1 coordinate 5,341,327, forward strand.
AACGCACGACTTTCATCAAAACTTCATTCTATCTTTATATAATAAAGATATTGATAATCATTATCAAGTGTTAACTGGTTTATTTCCTATATCATACAGTGCATATCATCCAATATTCCCTCAAAAAATTCAAAAAAAGATCACAGCTCCTCGAAGCTGTGATCTTTTAAATCCGGCGAATCGCATTATGACTGTATAGAAGACAGTCCAAATGCTTCAGCCATGAGACGTATAGATTTTATTTTGGCATCAAAGTCGTGAATAATGCTCGCAACCATGATCTCCTGTGCATTATAGTCCTTACTTAATTGCTCAATCTGACGCTTCACCTGTTCGGGCGAACCGACCACCATACGTTTGCGATTCTCACGAATCCGCATCCGGTCAAACGGCGTATACGGATACGCCAGTGCCTTTTCGACGGAAGGTGTTCCAGCGGAGCGCATTCCCTGCTCTAATAGAACAAGAGACAAGTCCATACTGGAAGCCAACCGATTCGCCTCCTCTTCGGTATCCGCACAGATCGCAAATACGGCAACAAGCGAACGTGGTTGGTCACTATGCTGGGAAGGCTGGAAGCTTTCCTGGTATTCCTTCATAGCCCCTGTGCCGCCTTCACCATTAATGAACTGCGCAAACGCAAAGCCCACGCCACGCTCGGCTGCCAGACCTGCGCTATCACCACTGGAGCCGAGCAACCACATTTCCGGTACAGTTTCTATAAGCGGCATCGCCTGTAGCGAACCGAAACGGTGATTATTGCCCGTGCTGTCATGTAAATAAGCTAACAGGTCATCCAACTGCTCAGGGTATAGATCTACACCACCTCGCATTTTGCCTTCTTGCAGGGCTCTGGTAGCAATGGGCATTCCTCCGGGCGCTCGTCCCAGACCTAAATCAATGCGTCCCGGATACAATCCCTCCAGCACACGGAAGTTTTCCGCTACTTTATAAGCGCTGTAATGGGGCAGCATCACACCACCCGACCCCACTCGAATGGTTGAGGTACGTGCGGCCAGATGTGAAATCAGTACCTCCGGACTGGAGCCTGCGAGATTTGCGGCAGAATGATGCTCTGATACCCAAAAGCGATGATAACCCAAGCGTTCCGCCTCTATAGCAAGCTCAGCGGTCTTTTGTAATGCCTGCGCATGCGTCATGCCTTCCGATACCGGAGATTGGTCAAGAATGCTGAGTTTTATCATAAAAGTCTGACCTTTCTATTTTGGAATAAGGATAGACATTAATTATAGCACGCAAAGCCACAGTTACCCAAGAGGGGTCAATATCGATTTTATAGTGGAAAAGTTTATTTTTCGTAAAGACTTGTGTTCCCTTTATCCGCCTCATAGAGATGCGAACGCTTTTTAAAGAAACTGTACAGATGTGTAACGATTACTTTCAAGACAGCGTAACCTGGAACCGCCAGTACGATTCCCACCACACCAAACAAATTGCCTGCCGTCAGAATAACAAAGATAATCGTGATCGGATGTACTCGAAGAGATTTGCCCATAATTTGTGGAGAAATAAATTTACCCTCAATGAGCTGTACGACTGTCCATACGATAACCATCTTGAGCAGCATAATCGGTGAGGTGACCAAGGCTACAATTAACGCAGGTGTAATGGCAATGACGGGACCTAAGTAGGGGACAACGCTCGTAAAGGACGCAATGACTGCAAGCGTCAGAGAGTAGTCCAATCCAATGATTAGATAACCAATATACAACAGCGCCCCAATACAGAAGCTGACAATAATCTGCCCACGAATATAGGAACTGACCTGATGATTCATCTCGGTCATAATGCGATCTGTTTCTTTACGAAACATAGGCGGGAGCATTTTCAGGATAAACTGTGGCAGCTTGTGTCCATCTTTTAGCAAGTAGAACAGAATAAATGGAACCGTGGCAATCGCAAGTACCGTTTCTGTAACCACGCCCAAGAAGCTGCCCACACCCGTCCATGCATTATTAATAAAGCTAGATAACTTTTCAGAAGCTTTGGAGGCCAGCTCAGATGGATTAATTTGAATGGTGTTCTGGAACTGGTTTACAAAATCGCTGCCGATCAGTTTCTCGAATTGTCGTTGTACTTGCTCGCTATAGTCAGGAAAATTCTGGATAAGTCCCTGTATTTGATCACGGATTACAGGTACCACCGATGTAACCACAATCGCAATAACCCCTATAATGAGCAAAAACAGTAAAATAATGGAGTATATTCGTTTCACCTTATTGCGCTCCAGTACATCAACCAATGGATTGAGCAGATAGTACAAGACGCCGGATAAAATGACAGGGAGAATTATCGTTTTCAGTAGCACCATGACAGGTGTGAATATGTATGAAATTTTGGTAAGCACCAAGATATTCAAGCCGATCAGCAGCAGTACCAGCAGGAATAACACAAACTTGTTGTTCAGAAAAAACTTCTTGAATCGGTCTTTCCATGCCGGAGTTATTTCCACACCACATTCCCCTTCTCTTTACACAATTGAGTATACGTTCTTCATAGATACGATATATTTTTGGAACAAAATATACAAGGTTATACCCAAATAAACACAAAAGCAAACAAAGTTGTACGTCATCGTACGAACTTCGCTTGCTTTCAAGGGTTATGGAGTATCATTTATCGTGGTTGCAGCATCCACCGTCGTGGTCACAGGTTTGTTCTCCTGTTCAAAAAGATTCTGTATGAAGCGCTTGAGCTTTCTTTCGTCCACACCCAACACCTGCGCACCCTTAATGGTTTCCCCGCGCACCAATTCATTTGGTGGGATTTGCTGCTTCGCTACTGTTGTTGCATCGATATTAAAGCCCAATGAAGCCAATTGCAGCATTTCCGTGGTACTGAGATTCGTTTCAATATAAGGAGAAATGCTATTTAAAATACTCGGCAGTTTAATTAGAGATGAGGTTGACTGAATTTTACCGCCAAGCTCGGTAATGAATTTGCGTTGCCGCTCCGTACGCGTAAAATCGGAAGTCGCATCATGACGGAAGCGTACATATTGCAAGGCTGTTTTACCGTCCATGTGCTGCATTCCCTTTTTCAAATCAATATCAAACTGGTGTTTATCTGCCTTGGAGGTATAGTGCATATCTTTTTCGACATCCAGGTCAATACCACCCACAGAATCAACCAACGCAATAAAGCCATTAAAATCAGTATATACATAATATTGAATCGGTATCCCCAATAGGTCGCTCACGGTCTGTCTGGTTAAATCCGGTCCACCGTAGGAAAAAGCAGCATTCAATCGACTTTGCCCATGACCTGGGATATTGACGTACGTATCACGAAGAATCGACATAAGTGCAGCCTTTTTCGTAACCGGATCAATAGAAGCAACCATAACGGAGTCAGAACGCCCTGAATCCTCTCCACGGGAGTCGCCGCCTAGCAGCAGAATATTCACTCTTTCTGTCCCATCCCATTCCGGTGGGAGCGATACCTCTACAGGTTGTACATTGGTTTGAGTTTGTGCCTGCGGTTTGAATTTCGAATCCTGTCCCGAAGCAACCGAAATTTGATTCGTAAAATGATATATAGAATACGTATAATATCCGCCCACTAAAAGAGCCGCAGCAGTCACAGAAATGCCTAACCATTTTAAAAATTTTCGCATATTTTCGGGTAACCTCGCTTTTATTCATCATCGTTCGGCTTTTAAAAGCATACCCTCCCTGCAAGTTATCTGTCAATTCGCGTCGTCTGTTCTAGTGGTCGTCCGCATACCATGGATTCAAATGGACAAGCACCTCATAAACCCGCGGTTCCCGCTTCATAACAGCCCCCTTAATCAGTCGGATAATATCGTGTCCCTGCTGAATCGTCAAAGAGGCATCCACTGAAGCGCGGATATCCACGATGATATAATGGCCGTGCTCACGGGCACGGATACGGTCAATACGTTGAACCTCGGCTACACTCAGTGCGGCTGCGGCGTAGCTTTCAATTTCCTCCGTTGCAATCGCTTTTTCCATAAGTACATCTATGGATTCACGGCCCATTTCCCACGCCAATTTCAGAACTAGCAATGCCACTACGAATCCCGCAATAGGGTCGCCGTAAGATAAGATTGAAATGCTCCAGTGCTCCCCAATTAGCCCTAAGCCGATACCCAGTACAGCAGCCCCAGAGGCGTACACATCAGCGAGATGATCTTTTGCCGTTGCAATAAGACCCTGACTATTGACCGCTCTCCCGATACGAATCGTGTAAATATACAGCCACTGTTTCCAGAGCAAGGATATAATGGCGGCCACCAAAGCCAGTATATGCTCCTGTGGCATCGGTTCGAACAGTGCTGCAATGGAATGATAGCCGATAAACATGCCCGCTCCAAACAATATGACCGCCACCACGCTTGCACCAATCACTTCTGCTTTGCCGTGACCATAAGGATGATCCTCATCCGGCGGCTGGCTGGATATGCGCATCGCTCCCAGTGCCGTTGCAGAGGCAATCACGTCTCCGGCATTATGCACACCATCGGCTACCAGCACCTTACTGTTGAACATAAGTCCTGTAATAATCTTAATGCCGGTTAATAGGATGTTGCTAATCAGGCTGATCCATGCTGAGACCATGGCGCGCTTGCCCATATCCTGTTCCTGCATGATGTATAATCCCTCCAAATTTATCTTTTGAAAATGTAACCTAAACGCTAATCGTATATTTCAAGGTAGCCCCGCTACTCATGTCATCTTATGGTGCTGCTCCTTCAGCGGTATGGATGAAGATTACAATAGCCCCGGAAGATGAGCCTCCCCGGGGCTATTATGATAACCATAGTGGAGCATTCTATGAGAATACTCCTGTTTTAACTATCTGGACCGTCCGCGACGGCCTCCTTGTCCTTGACCACCACGCGGGCCGCCTTTGGCTTGTCCACCGCGGCCACCTTGGCCTCCGCGCGCGGAACCGCCGCTACTGCGGTCATATCCGCCGCGCTCGCTGCTTTGTCCTGCCGAGCGGCCTTGGCCTCCGCGTGCGGAACCGCCGCTGCTGCGGTCATATCCGCCGCGCTCGCTGCTTTGCCCTGCCGAGCGGCCTTGGCCTCCGCGTGCAGAACCGCCGCTGCTGCGGTCATACCCGCCGCGCTCGCTGCTTTGCCCTGCCGAGCGGCCCTGACCTCCGCGTGCAGAACCGCCGCTGCTGCGGTCATACCCGCCACGCTCGCTACTGCCGCGGCTAGAGCGACGTTCGCCGCCTGTGGCATCACGACGGCCCGCCTGTTCGCGGCCGCTGCCCCGGCGTCCGCCGCCGGAGTCGTTGCCGCCGTAGGAACGGCGGTCGTTTCTGCCCGAACGGCGTTCTCGACCCTGTCGATCAGCCGTATCGGAAGCAGGTCTACGCTGTCCGCCGCCCTCACTGCTGGTGAATGTGACACCAGCAACTCTTTGGATGTTCCGAAGCTCTGGAACATCCCTTGGCGTAGCGAGCGTCACTGCCACGCCTTTGCCTCCGGCACGGCCGGTACGCCCGATGCGGTGGATGTAGCTTTCGGCATCCTGCGGCATGTCATAGTTAAAGACATGCGTGACGCCTTCTACATCCAGGCCGCGTGCAGCTACATCAGTCGCTACGAGCAATTGGAGTTTCGCTTCCCGGAACGCCTTCATCACTTGCTCCCGCTTGTTCTGGGACAAATCTCCGTGAAGCTCACCGCTCTCAAAGCCCATCTCTTGCAGCTCTTCGTTCAGTTTGGCAGCCCGGCGCTTCGTACGGCAGAAAATAACAGCCAAGTACGGGCGATCCGTATTCAGCATATCCACCAATGCCTGTTGCTTACCACGGTCTGTTGTTTGCACAACGACCTGACGGATTTGGCTCACCGGAACGGAAGAAGCGGATTTCACTTTGACATCTACGGGTTCGTTCATATATACACGAGCCAGCTTACGAATACCGGCTGGCATCGTAGCCGAGAACAGCATCGTCTGTCTCCGGTAAGGAACCTCCTGAAGAATCGTCTCCACATCGTTCAAAAAGCCCATGTGTAACATTTGGTCTGCTTCGTCCAGGACCAGCATTTTAATGCCACCCAGATCCAGCGTGCCACGTCTCAGGTGATCCAGCAGTCGCCCAGGTGTACCAATAATCAGTTGTGCGCCGCCTCTCAGTTTACGAAGCTGACGCTCTACGTCCTGTCCTCCATAAACAGCCAGTAATGACAAGCTTGGCTCTGTAGCGGCCAACGTGTTCGCTGCCTCTGTAATCTGGAGCGCCAGCTCACGCGTCGGTGCAATCACGAGCGCTTGTGGATGACGCTTGTCCAAATTCATTTTTTGCAAAATGGGCAGTAAGAACGCAATCGTCTTCCCGGTTCCCGTATGTGCCTCGGCGATAACATCCTGACCTTCCATCAACAGTGGAATCGACTCCTGCTGTACAGGAGTTGGGGATGAAATTCCCTGTTCTTTCAAGGCTTCTACCCAATGCTGCTCTACACCTAATGCTGCAAAATTCTTCAAGTGGTATTCACTTCCCTTATCTGTATTCAATATGTGTCACGTAAAATAGGTTCATGTGCCATATGACATCTATCGTTCCATAGTTCAGAATTCCCATTTTTGTATCGGTTCTCATTCTACCCTTTTCAGGAAGGGAGCTTATCCGTTATCGTTGAATCTGTTCATGTAACCAACATACGGCCGCAATGCGGCTCAGGCCCGTTCCATCTATGACTTTCCTAGTATACGCGAAGTTGAACTGGTTTCCAAACGATTTTAATGAACAGTACCACAGTCAATGTAAAAGGTGAATTCGATCTTCATGTCATATATTATGATATAAGAATTGGTAATTCATGAATAAAGGATGGATGCTTGTGGTTAACAACCTGCAAGAGCTGCTCCGCATTGTAACCGATGATGAATTGATTCCGCTGATGCTAGCTATCGAGGCTCCCAGTATCAAATCATCCTATAACAAAGGGACAACGCCGGAAGTGTACATTCTTTTGTCCAATGACCCCATGTGCCAATCTTCTAATCATTGCGGCATGCTCGTTTCAATCCGTCAGGACGTTTATGAAAATATCGACCAAACAATCGTCGAAGACGTTATGATGAAGCTGAGCCAGTGGTTAAAGGCAAACAAGCTGCTACACAGCTCGCGTAACTTTTATGCTGGCAGTAAAGCACGCGCTATTATGGATATTCTTCCATTTATGCTCGAGCAGGATACCCCGGATATGAAGTATGTTTTTCAATCGTGGACTCCGTTCCCTTTACCACACACTTAAACAATCCGTCATACTATTAACCCCAGGAGGCTGCAATTTATGCAAATTCAAATTCAAAAGGTTGAAAAAAAAGAGAACGAATATCTCATTCATTATCAAGCCGGGGGAGCGTTGCCGTTCGTTCCGCATGATATTGTTCTGATCCATGGCAAACAGTATTTTATAGGCACGATTTTGAAAGTAGAGCCGGAACAAGCCCTTGTACGTATCAATCCAGAATATGAAGACCAACTGGCAGGGTCCATCGGACTGGAACTGGCTTTCTCTCCAACCGTTTCTATTCAAGGAGCAGACAGCATTGTCGAGAAGCTCGGCTATTTCCCTCCCTTTCATTATGACCGAATTACAGCTGCTAATATGACGAAAGACCAGATTACGCTGACGATTGAGCTATCCTACGCTAGCATGCTTGTCCCTAAATCGCCAGATCTGGAGCCTTCGGCTGAGGTACCTGTAATCCCTGAAGCTCCAGTAAAAGACGTCCCACGCTATGCAGTGACTTTTACATTTCTGGAAACCAAAGAGCATGTATTAACTCCTGTAGAAACAGAAAACATCATCTTGCAACTTGATTTCCGCTATGAAGAAGCAGACATGGTCGTTGATATCGATGCCTTGTCGGGACTGTCAGGTAGCTTTCTGTGCAGAGGTATCCGCGCAGAGATTAAGGAACTGAATGAATAAACAGGAGGCTCGCGAGCTGTTGCGTTGTCATTCTTTTATTCACGATGATCTGGATCATCTCAAAATGCAAAACGGATTTCTAGGGATGCTCCGCCCCTTCCAGGGGGAACTGATTGAGGATAATTTTCATGAGCTGATGACCATCATTGAAGTTCTGGCAGATGAGTTGGAAAAACCATCCGTAGAACGGGAGCTGATTGCCGCTCTGTGGGGGATTTGCCAATATACACGGGCATGGGCATTGTATCCTGATAGTATGCTGCAGCGAAACAACCTGCTGACCGTAGAGCAGATCAACACCCTCGACGATTGGATGGATACGATCTCCTATGCGGTTATGGTACTGCTGGAGGGTGGCGGACCGGAAGAAGCTTTATCAAGCTACAGACATGAGAGTTGATCCGCAGTGATACATATATCTTAGTCAAGGAGGCCGCTTGTGCACTGCTTCGCGCACATAAAAGCACGCCTTTCGCACAACATGCTCTGAAGCAATTATTGCAGCATGAGGAATTCGGTGCATCTGCCAAACGGGAGCTGTCCACATCATCGACAACCAAAGGAGAATCACTCTACTTATGCGTGTAAGAATATTTATATTCATATTGATTATCGGGATTATATGTGTGCCTGCCTATTTTATTATGAGCAGCTTTGGATTATTTCAAAATGAAAAGGTGCTTGTACATTACAAGCTTGCCATTGAGGTAAAGGATAAAAAGTATGATGCCTGGCCTTTAATCAGCAGCTATACCGCTATAGATAAAAAAGGGGACAATCGTCAGCTCTACTATCAGGCGGAGGGCTCAGGCATAGAGTATCTGTTTCAACTAGCCTACGGATACTATGAACTCCGACCCTCCAAGGAAAATCCTTTTCTGGACGGGGGAATCCACTACACCATGGACCATCCTGATTATGTGCGTGAGGAAAAGCAGTATGAGAATGCTAACGAATACACGGAATTAACCCATTATTACAATCAGCAGGAACAGATCATTTATACCTATAATCCCGAAGCCAAGCTCGATAAAACATACGTCCGTTCCATCATCACCGCTGGGATGACTCGCACAACCGGTAGATCAAGCCGTGCGGTAAAGGATGACTATATCAATATCAGTAAGCTGTTTAAGGACAAGCTGGAAGTAAATGTGAAGGTCGATGTGGATGAGGACAACAAAATCGTCACCCTATCCATGACATGATCTCACAAACGATGCACCGCTGCGTCGTCTCATTTTCAAAAAAGAGATCTATGGTTCACTAGGATCATGGAGGCTGGTTGTTGATGTCATTCGCAATTGAATCAGGGCTTTCGCCTGCCCAGATCGCAGCATTGGAGGAACAGATACAGCGTATATTGCCCGCTGGCTACAAATGTTTCCTTTCACAATATAACGGATTTTATGTAGCCGCTCCTTTTTATTGCAATGTGCCTTTCGATCGTGTGGATAACGGAGACATTGATTTGACTTGTTTTTTCGGATATGAGGTATCCAACAAAAATCATGACCTTCTAGCGATTAATGAAGCAGGACCAATGTGGACATTTGTATCTGGTGGCAACAGACTTTACAACGTTTTTTAATCAGGTAATTGAACGACTCAACGAGCAGAAAGGGAGGCCTACTGATGACAGAAATACATAACCCTAATTGGGGACCGGCTTATTTAGAAGGTTGGGTTGTACCCGAAAACCCAGAGGCATGGGTCGAGCAGGAGTGGACAGGTACGCTTCGTTCACAGGCAGGACATACGAAATTCCACATTTTTTATTATGGAGAACTTATGGACGAGCTGATCACTGGAACTGAATTTGCCCCCCAACTCATTATTGCAGAAGAGGCAGTCACAGGTGAACAGATCGTGATTTTTGACGGAACCCGCCATGGTTACGATGCTCTGCTATGCGAAGTTTATACCAAGGAACAGCAGAACAATCGTACTCCCCTGCTGCCCTATCTGGACGAAGATGGTGAAGATACTTTCGAGGTAAGCTTGACCACTTTTTATAATGTGGATTGGGATGACGAGTTTGCAGACGATGTGGATGAGAATGGACAGTTAGAGCTGATCAACGGCGAACGATGCGATTTTGAAGATGCGAAGCGGAACGGCTATGATGCGATCAGCATTACGATTACCAACGCTAAAGGTCTAAAAACAGAGATCATTCAGGAAGAGCTGGCCTGACGATGGTGTTCAAAAGAATCAAACATCGGGAAGGCGATATTTTTGTTATCCCCATGCATGACGGCCGATTTGCGGTATGTCAGGTGATCTGCGCACTGTATGGTAGATTCAAAAAAGCGTTCTCCTTCGGGGTTCTATCCATAGGCCAGAATCAAGCGTACAAGGGTGAAAAGACATATCTTCCGTTCACAAATTATCGCGGCCGATTTGAAGTTATATTCACCGCCACCCAAAATCTGACGAAGGGAGTATGGCCTATTATCGATCAGCGCCCTCTATCCGAGGAACAACAGCAGCTAAAATATTTTAATTGTGCGGGCCATCTGTATTGCGGGGATGAATATATACGCAATCTGGAACTGGAAGAATATAATCAATATACTGTAATGGGCGTGGCTGGATATGAGTTGGTACAGCGATATTTAGCCCAATACAAAGACCACTAGCAGAAGAATAGCAGCACAAATAACCACCTTGAAGTTTGATACCAAGGTGGTTATTTACGCTGCTAAAAGGGCTCGAACGTATACGGGAATGGTGTACACTCTGTCCCTAATACCGACTTCACGCGCTCTTCATCCACCAACGCTTCGAAGAGGCTATATAAATCCGGGGCTGCATACCGAAAATTGCCCCATGTGCGTAGATTCAAAGCATAGATTGGGAATTCTCCCCGTTCATCAGGCGATTGAATATCCCAAATCAGCAGGTCATTCCCTTCACTGGAAGCGAAGGGAACCACATGCTCCAAAAGTTCTGGAAAGCCATCTGGCTCCAGCGCCGCTTCTTGTAAAACCTCTTCCGATTCGAGTAAATCATCAAACCAGGCCCGCCAGTCATGATAACGATGAAGCCATGAATCCGGGTGATCGCCAAGAGGAATATGAATGTTCCATAAGCCGCATAGTCGCCCGTAACCAAGAGTTTTGACATAATCTATATAAGAAGGCGGAAAACCCATACCATTTTCAAAACGATGTTCTATTAGAAAAGTCTCGTCATAATAAGCCTGAAACTGAGGACGTTGCAGCCCTGTAAAAATGCTCATGTTCGCCCTCTCCTTTTGCACGTCCTATTCACCTTTTCACCCTTCGGTGCATTGAAAAGGCCATTTTCAAGTGTTAAAATGGGAATAAGATGTATATTCTAAAAAAAGTGTGAAGATGCGTCAACATCCTCACTCTTTGGCAACAGCCGCTTTTAAGGGCGGTAGCCGTGTCAAAGGATGATCATTGAAATAGACCGCTTGCCTTTGTCGAGGGCGGTCTATTTCTTTTTATGGAAGGAAAGAATTAGGATCACCAACGTTGCGAATTGAATCATCAACATTAGGGTGTCTTTAACCTCCACAGGCCTCACCTCCTTTACAGGAGACTAGCCGACCGCCCATCTAAGCCATTCTGTTGTTGAGGAATATTATAACATACGAATCATAAAATGTACGTTTTTACGCTCTTTCCGAAAAGGAGGAACGAATATGGAGCAAAAGCGCTTCAAAGATGAACATGGATATAAATATGACTTTGCCGCCGTGATCTGGAGAGGAGAACAAGTAGCTGTTCACTGTCCCCGTTGTCAGGGCCAAGCTTTTATTTCCAGATCCAAAAAAGACTGTTATTACGTTGTTCGATGCTCTCATTGTTACTACACGTATCAGCAGCCAGAATCTTATACATTCTATGCACGCGGCGTATGCAACCATTGCGAGCGGTATTTTAATATCGAAATCCATGATGACCGAACGAAACTCCATAAAAATACGAATATAAACTGTCCGCACTGTGAGACACGCAATCAGGTTCCGGTGCATCGTGTTCAATCACGCGAATGGCATACGGACGTGATCCAAAACGGAAAAGACCCTATTTTCCAGCTCCAGCTGTACTTCCTTGATTACTATCGGGGTAAACCTGTCTGGGCTCTTAACCGGATACACCTGAATTACCTGCTCTCCTATATCTCTGCCGAGTTGCGGGAAAAGCCTACATCCGGTATGATGCGTACGGCTTCCCATTCCATTCCCAAGTACATTAAGGATGCGAAGAATCGCCAGGCCATCTTAAAGATATTACAAAAGCTACAGCATAAGCCAGCAGCTAAGAGAGGAGCCTCCATACATGAGCATACAAACTTTTGACAGCCTTGAAGCACTGGTCCATGCCGTTGACCAAACAGAAATCAATGAATGGGTATTTGCCAATCTGGAACGTGTTCAAAGTAATCCGCTCAATTCTACCTACTACATCATTCCCGAGGAAGAATTGTGGGAGCTGGAGGATGCCGGTCTCACCGTCACCAATCATCGTGATGAAAGTATCCCTGCATCTCTGCCAGACCATCACGTGCAATCTTGGCTGGAGGTGGCGACTGTACAGGATGTCATTGAAGTGTTACGCCACAGCGGAAGCGAGCCGGATATTGAACGCATTGCGCAGGGACTGCGATATTATCATGAATATGATGCTTTTATGGAATAAGCGTCTCCAGCAACTCTTTTACCTCAGGGACAGCCTGCTTCAGGCTGTTTTTTAGTCTCTTCGCGCCACCCCATATACGATAAACAAGCACCTCTTGTTCGTAGTCCTCCAGCTTCTCAAGCTCCTCCACCAGTACCTGTGCCTGCTCTACAGTTTCGATTCCGGATGACTTCAGGGGTTTGGCAGACTCGTTGCTTGCCAGTAGAATCCTCGTCCAAACGGGGATCGTGTCAGGTGTTAGCCCATGCGCTTCGGCAAAAGCAGCCGCGTAACCGTCCTGTACGGACTGATGTTCACTGTCCACCAGCTTCATATAATGATTCACTAATGGGAAATAGTTCGTTCCTTTCAGTCCTAATCCCATTACCGCATAGGTTCCTGGCATCGCCGACTTTTCACCGGGCTCTACATCGTTATACCATTTGAATTCTTCCATCACGGTTTCGGCATATTCAGCCAGCAACGGATGCAGCGACGGATACTCAAGTGCATTGGCGAAGAAACGATGTAGCGTAGATTTAGCCAACTTGGGTACAGGCAGGTAGTTTTTCACCTTGCTTTTGAACTTCATCCGATATTCCTTGGTAAAGCCCTTCTTTAAAATATCGCATAAATATACAAGTGCTTCTCTATAGCTTTCTTCTTCCTCTGAACGAATCTGAACCTCCAGCGTTTGCAAAATATCATTGGCTTGGCAGATGACTCGCTCGCTTGTATGTAGCGCTGGGATGCTTCCTGATCCGCTCTCAAGCCACACGGAAGCCTGCTCCGAGCCTAGCTGTGCAGCAATCTCCAAATATTTCTGCCGTGCATCGGCATCGGTCGAACCCACCCGCATCGCGGTAAGCAGGAACATCTCCATGGCTGGCGTGGGAATTTCCGAAGGGAGAATATCGGGCTTCACTTTATAATCCAGCCCATAGCTTTTTTCCCGATCCGCATACTTCAGCAAAAATTCATCTTCAGCCCAATGCTTTAAGCCACTGCTGAGCTGATACCTCCATGCTTCCTCACGCTTGCGGCTGACCTTCACTTTGGCATCCATTATATGGAGCAACTCATACACCCGCTGGGCATCTATAGCGTATAAATGAGGATCAAGCAAGTGTCTCACTAGGAAGAAATCGTCCTCTTCCTTCGGGATAGCTTTACTGGAGGGGTTGAGCTTCTGCTCCACAAACTGCTGGATAGTGGCTAACAGTTGCTGCCGTTTATCTTCATTTAGGAGTGAGAATGTAAAATGATTGGCCTTATTCTCCAAGACCACTTCCAGATGAAAATCCAGCCGATAACGAAAGAACATGGAACTGAATTCTTCCGAATTAAATAGCGCCTCTATCCGTTCCCTAAACACAGGCATCCATTCGTCCTGAACCTGCTGCAGTGTTACCCCCTCCGTAAAACCAGAAATCTCCATGTCCGGTCTACGATGATCCCAATCAAACGGTTCGTAGGTATCCACCCACAGCCCATCCTTCTTACAGGTAACTTTTAAGTATTCATGAATCCCTTCGTGAAGGACACTTTTGATTTGGAATTCGGCGATGCGCTTTTGCTCAGAAGCGTACGCCTCATCAATCGCCTCAAAAATTGGATCTATGTAGGCTTGTACCCCTGATGTTGTCATAAGATGTGTTCCTCCTTCGTCCCCTCACAAATTGTAGTTCCTATGGAATTAAGATAGACTAATCTATAACTATTTTATTTCCTAATTATAGCATATCTCTCATTTACTTTTGATCTCTATCCCTATAGATAGAGTGCCGGAAAGCAGGTGCATCCTACATGTATTGGGTTTCCACACAACATACGACGGTGGCTGCCGATGAACTGACAACTTTTGAACATACCTATGGATTAACTTTACCCCCTTCCTATGTAGCATTCCTCACCCGCTACGGGCCGGGCACCTATTGCGGCCTGCTAATGATTGAAAGGCCTGATCCTCAACTATTGCAAGCCTATGCGGATTACGAACTGTGGACGCATGATGATAATTGCCCAATTATAGCGCATCAGCTGGGTGAGTGCGTGGTCATTGGCAGCTCTATAGATGGTGACTTCCTAGCGATTCATCCTCAGGTCGAAGGCTTGCTGTGGCTGCCACGACACTCGGAGATCATTACTACGAAGACTTTAGATGTTCAAGTCCCATTCACAGAAACACTGGAACATATTTTACGGGATGAATTCGGAAAGATGGAACCATTTCCCCGTTATTTCGAACCTGTCAGCCCAGACAAAGCCGCAACATTCCTACTGTTTAATCCCCCGGATACGACCGAGGCCTACAATCCAGCCCATCCGAACGAGCAAGCCCTGGATTTCGCTCCGGCATCCATACAAGCATTGGCTCAGCGGTTTAAACAGCATTTTGCCTCAAACCTATGGATTGAAAATGAGCATATCTGCATGGCTTTTCTTCAGACTCTAGGCGGATACGTGCGTTTTAACTATGCATATGGACGCGAAGTGGCGATCATTTATGAACCGAAAGCGATAGCACTTCGTGTTGAAATTCTAGCATTCTTGCAAAAAGAGCATTGTCGGGTTGTAGAGTAAGAGGAGGACGAATACGAATGACAGTACATTTTGCACAAACCTTAGAAAAACTGGAACAAGTCGTTGATCGTCTGAGACAAAGTGGGATGCCTGATGTGGTATACCAATGGACGGAGGGGATTTCTACAGGTGAACTAACTGAGCTGGAGGAACGGCTGCGGATGCCTTTGCCTGCCTCCCTGTCTGAATTAATACAGCGGTGTGGCAGCTTAAATTTACTATGGTGCCTCCCCCCACACTGTATTGTAGCTGATGGACCGGAGTGTTCATATAAAAACAGCAATGATCTTGAACAAGAGCAGAGTATCCTAGACGATATCACAGGAGAGTTTGGCTGGAATCATGAGTATATTGGCTATTTTACATCCTATGGGGAAGATACCGACTCGGTAGCGGACGAGCAACGATATCTGATCCTTAATTATAATGGTGCGGGTGATCCGATACTGCTTGATATGGCGACATCCACTACAGAGCCAGCGGTGTTCTGCTATCATCACGAGTTGGACCAGTTCACGCTGCTTGCGGAAAATCTACCTGCCTATATAGACACCATGCTCACCTTGCACGGGCTATGGCTATGGGATTGGTTTAAAGTGGCCGATGAGCATGGCATTCAGCTAAACAGCCCACCACTGCAACTCTGGCTACGCTGGTTGAACATGTTTTGCACGATGAAACTGGAGGATGCGCAGTCGTTGGAGACGCTGATCCATTACACCACCATGCATGGCGTAGATCATCCTGCTGTGTTGCAGGCTTTTCAAGCCTATGATCCAAAGGACATTTTTCTTGCCTGGGAGCAGCACTGGCAGAACATTCAGCATAGCCAGGTTCCATTCTCTACTTGGGCCGTTTTAATAGGGGAGACCGCGGGGATGGGGGCTGCTGATTGGGTCCGCTCCTTGTGGGAACCAGAAACCGCGCAAGCATGGACATCTTTAGCTCAAAACAATACCCTACATGCTAAGGGTGCATTTGCGTCCACACGTGCCTATCTGAGCGCCCGTTGCCTACCCGAGCAGGAAGGCTTGGTATGTGTTTGCAATCACCTGCTACAGGATTCGGCTGCAGAAGACAAATTAGAAGGATACACCGCTAATGGGCAGCTACAGCATTTTCGTTCACCCCAGATCATTAACTGGATGCGGGATAAAGTCAATCATCCGGTGGATGGCTGGGCAATACTTTTCGCTCACTCCCGTCCTACAGCTGAGCAGTTGATTGAATGGCTATCCGATAGCGAGCTTCATCAAAAAATTGCAACGGAGGCGCTGGATATCATGATTCACCGGGATCTTCTTCCCGCTCTGGAAGCAGGCGCTTGGGCCAATATCTCAGATTTGCTTCATGCTTCTTTGCAGCTCGTTATGCTCAAAAAAGATAAACGTCGCATTGAAGCCGTGCTTAAGCAGCTTTCAGACGCGAATTCGCATGTACAGTGATGCGAGGTAAAGAAAGTTAGCCGCTGCATCAGCGGCTTAACCCCCTGAGGAAAGTATCTATAGTAAATGCGATCAATTCATCATTGGATTTTGCCATAGGAAGTTCAAAATTCAGGAGCAAAGAAGTCAATCCGTGCAGCATGCTCCATACGGATCTGGCGATCAGGCGCTCATCTCCTTGCATGATGCAGCCTTCCTCCATAGCGGCTTTGAGCCCAGCTTCAAGCAGCTCAAAGCCTTTAAAACGCCCACTGTCTATAAGGCTGACCAAGCTTACAGATTCCAGGTTGCTGATAAACAGGATGTTGTAATATTCCGGGTTAGCCGTTCCAAAACGAACATACGCATCAGATACCGTTTTCAGTGTGTCCAGAGCGTTCAATCCCGCTGCCTGTGCTTCATCCACACGCTGCTGAAGAGCCTGCAGGAACAAGGTATTTCCTTCTACCAGCAGTTCACGGACCACGGCTTCCTTATTGGCAAAATAATGATAAATAGTTGTTGGTGAATATTCGATCTGATCCGCAATTTTGCGCATGGAGACTTCGGCATATCCTTGATTCAGGAAAAGCGACCGGGCGGCCTCAATGATTTTCCGGCGGATCTCACTGCTTTCACGTTCTCGGCGTTTGATATGTTTCATGAGTAGATGTACTTGCCCTTTCTGCCTACCCCAATTTGGCGGCGATACGATCAGCTTCCATTATACCCGAGTTCATAACCCCTTGAAACCCGCCCCCAGGCTGTGTCCAGGCCCCTACCAATGACAGACGATTCACAGCTGATTTGTGCTTCAGTCTTTTTATACCGGACTGCCGGACCGTTTGTGCGTAGCCATAAACGGCCCCGTCTGGATTAGCGGTATAACGCTGCATCGTGCGCGGTGTGCCCAATTCGGCCACCACTACCTTGCTGCGAAAACCCGGATACAGCTGTTCTAGACATCCCAGTATCTGCTGTGTCACGGCTTCTTTTTTGGCTTTATATTCGGGACGTGCGGCAGGCCAGTTCTCCAATCTGTCCAAAAATGTAATTGCAATGACACCCTTTCCCGGTTCATTAAGCTTAGGGTCCATGGCGTTATAATTCGTGAGCATCCAGTTGCCTTTGGTATACTGGCCGCTCATCATAACTTCATAATCTGTTTCCGAATCCGGCTCATTGCACAGGATTAAGTCTTCTTCGGTGATGCCAAGCTCATGAGGCTCACATGATAATCCCAGATATAGCTGGGTGAGAGACGTGCCAGTCTCCAGACTGCTGACAGCTTCCAGCTCACGACGGGCAGCATCATGGTTTTCCAGTAGGCGGCCATACGTATGATGGGGACTGATACCAGACACAATCCAGTTGGCTTTATATACATCGCCTTTTTTCAGACGGACTCCAACTGCTTTACCGCGTTCGAGTATAATCTCAGATACTTGACTGCGCAGGTGAACTTCTCCTCCCGCTGACTTAATAGCGTCAACCAATGCATTGGATAAAGCCTGTGCGCCTCCCTCAATGTAGTACGTCCCCTCCAAATGATAGCCGATCCAGGGAATGAAAAAATACAAGGCCGCAAGCCGTTTTGGAGGCAATCCATAATAGGCCCACAGCGCGGTAAAGAATTCTATGAAGCGGTCAGACAAACCGAACTGGCTTACAGCTTCCCAGGTCGTCATTTGCGTCCAACGGAAGAAGGTTCCTGCTTTGAGCAGGCCAACCGCCTTGCGCCAGGAAGTGAGAGTAGAAAAAGCAGAAAAGCCTGTTTCAAAACGGCGAATGCCCGCGAATAAACTGTCAATGCCTGACACCTCAGCAGGAAACATATTTTTGAGGAGCTGCACATACTCCTGAACATCGGACGGAATATCAATGGTCTGTCCTTCCCAACGAATGGAGTAAGGGTGCTTTTTGCGGAGAGGAACAATTCGCTGGTCCGCATTGCAGTCCTTTAACAGCCGACCGAAGCTGCCCTCCTCGAGTCCGCCGACACCGTGCAAGGAGACATCAAAGGTATATCCCTTTCTTGTAAATTCAGTTGCGAAACCGCCAGCTAAAGTATGGCTTTCAAAAACAGCTGTTCGGTAACCGAGCGCGGAAAGTCTTGCTGCACAGGACAAGCCACCCAGTCCTGCACCGATGACAATAACATCGTATTGGTTCATGATTTCATCCCCTTTTGTTAACATCGTTATATAAGTTAACACTGTTAAGTTAAGGAGATTATATACCACAATATTACCGTTGAAAAGCCCCTATGACTTGGTTTTCCTGCTATAGATGAATACCATGAGTTCGACATATCCACTTCTAATTGCAAGTTGCTTTAAGGATTTTTGTAGAATCCTCCGTAACGAAAGTAAAACTTTTTTTTAAAAAACACCCAAAAATGTAGCGCTTTCACTTGTCAGATTCCAATGAAGGTGTTATCCTTCAAGTGGGATTGTTACTGAAAAGGCAAAACCCGAGTACACACGTGTACCCGGAGTTTGCCTTTTTTGATTTGTATGAATTCCACAGCATACAGTCAATTATCCCGAACATGTAGTAAGCGCTTTAAAAAATGACACCAAAGGAGATTAATCTCATGCAAAGAAGACGTTTTGCCCTTGTTTTATTATCTTTCGTGTTCCTGCTAACGATCTTTTTCCCATCCTCCAGCTCTGCCGCAGCAGCCGATGTCCCAGCGCCACAGGCTACCCTGCTTACTCAGGTACAGCCTTTGGGTGAAGTCGTTTCTGCTGTCGTACTGAAATACAGCACCAATATTGACGGGGCATCCTTATCCACGTCCAGCTTTCAGGTTCAATCTGTACTCAATGATGTATATACAGACAGAACCGTGACCAGTGTATATACCAATGATACTGGAGCCATCACCAACCGCAGTACTCATGGCAAATATGTCGTGATTGAGCTGGATACGCAAGATAAAAATGCAAGTACCCTTACTTACGATGCAACAAGCGCAGTTAACCGCATCAACACGTTGAATTATACGATTAGTCAAAAGAAAGATATTGCAACTTCAAAGAAAACAGTCATCCCAGCCTCTACACAGACTGTAAAAGCAACGGATAAAATTACACCAATCGTGGACGACTTCCAAAAAAATACCTTTGAAAATAAAGAAGGCTTCAAGCTGAACTACTTTACATTTGAGCCTAAAGTAGAACCAGGCAAAACCTACCCGTTGGTTGTATTCCTGCACGGAAACGGCGAACGCGGTGATGGAAACGGAGTCAACCTGTTAGCGAATGCTGGTGCTGTCACTTGGGCTTCTCCTGAGCAGCAAGCCAAACACCCATCCTTCGTAATCGCTCCACAAAGCCCGATTGACCTGGAGCATAAATTCATTTGGGCAGATGAGCCACGCAACAGCGCTGTAGCCGATTTGGTACGTGATACGGCGTTAAAATACCCGATCGATACCAACCGAATCTATATTGTTGGTATTTCTCAAGGAGCCATGGGAACGTGGAGATTGTTGGAAAAAAATCTGGACTTGTTCGCCGCAGGTGTGCCGATTGCCGGTTTGACCAACTATGAAAAAGCCGTTAACATGTATGCGCCTGTTGAACCTACACACGTCGAGGCATTGAAAAACGTTCCTATTTGGGCCTTCCATGCTGCAGACGATACCACAGTAAGTCCTAAAAACTCGCAAGAAATGGTCGCTGCCATTAAAGCACAAAACGGAAACCTCATTCACTTCACTGAATACGAAGCAGGGATTATCAAACCTACGGGACACTTCTCCTGGGTTCCGGCTCTGCAAAATCAGGATATGATTGAATGGCTGTTTGCACAAAAGAAATAAATGTAGCTTTTGTATTAAAACCGAACTTAAAAGTTTCATATTGTGCCACTACGCAGTCGGATAGTGCTTCCCATCGCCATCGCCCCCGGTTTTCTTGAACAAAGCCTTTTATAGAGTAGTAATCCGGGGAGGTGATGCTTCCGAAGCGCGCTTTCCTACGGAAAGCTTTTAAAGCGATCGCTTCGCTTGTACAGCACTATTCCGTCTACTCCGTTTTTATGTTCATTTTAAGTTTGGTTTTTTTATATCTCCAAATAATGCGCCAGAACGGTTCGATACCCGCCTGGCGCTTTTTTATTATTCAAAAAAAGACACCTACTTTCCTGTGTACCACCATCAGGAAGGCAGGTGCAATATCAAAACGAGGAGACTGAAAAATTTGACACTGGTATTGCCATTTGCAGTTAACTTGGAACCTGCTACTTCGCGCGTTTCGCAGCTTTGATCGTTCTCAAAGCTCGTCTGCGGGTTACCTTGTTCGGACTCCGAAGCTGTCTTCTGGCAGTTGCCACATCTGCTTTAGCCATGTGTACATCACCATCCTATTCACTTAGGCTCATATTGGGAGCATGCACCTAAAGACTGTTATTAATGATTATGATTCTCATTATCATTTAAAATTATATAATGAAATCTACTAGCATGCAAGAGCTTTTGGTGAAGTATGTATCTTTATTACGGCAGTGTCCATTTCACCCTTTTACGCTTCTGTGTTACATTATATAAGTAAAACGAGAACAAAAATTCGAATCAGAATTTACGTTCGCCATTTTTCATAGTCCTTTATTCCGAACTAAGTCAAAGTCTATATCTTCCCGACATGTGTTCCATAACAGTTCATCTGTAAGAAAACTTAATGCATCCATGTTGCGCAATCGTTCGACCAACTCAGTAATCACATCTATGTCTTCACGTTGTACATGTCTTGCAAGAGTGATTCCTCCCGTGTCACCATCAACATATAGATGCGAATAATGCCTTTCCTTTTTTACATGTCGAAGAGTAAGTACGCTATTGTCGATCATCATGACGTATCGATCCTTGATCAGATAGCCTTCAAAAAGCTCATACATATGCGGAAGATCACAGGGACCAAGAATGACACTTACTTTTTCAAAATTACTTTTGTTCATTTAGATTTAGCTCCCTCTTATGATTTTAATTATTCAAAGCAAGAAAACTAACAACTATTCACTCGAAAAAGCGGAATTCAAACCACAAGTTTTACTTCTGTAGTTCTATTTTATTACTTCTATAGTAAAACTTCAATAGATTTTATGATTTTCTTGTACTATGAAACAAAAGGAGAATCTAAATTATGGAGATTCAAAATAGATATCATTTTAAACTTGGCGATATTTTAGAAGAACTTGATATTTCCCGAAATAAACTGGCCGTAGAAGCAAAAATACGTCCGGCAACTGTAATAGATATGGTAAATGGCAAAACCAAAAGACTTGAATTAGAAACACTTGTCCATATCCTTGATGCTTTGAATAGATTCGCCCGCCAGCGTAGATTTACAAGGACTATTACTCTTGCTGATATTGTAGAGTACATTCCCGAAGATGGAATTGAGGGACATTGAGACTACCAAGGCATGACCTCAATTATTTTTGTAATTCGTTAGAACATGGGGGGTCTGTTCAACATGAAAATGTCAAACGCACAGGGAATTGCTTTCAAACTTGAAGAATTGCTTCGAGAAATCGGGATTACTAAAAATGCCCTCGCTCGTGAGGCTAAAATCAGACCCAATACTATCTACGAAATGTGTAACAATACATCCAAGCGGATCGAGTTTAAAACGTTTAATACAGTGATGGAAACGTTAATTCGCCTTTCTGGTGCCCGTTAACCCTGCACGATGTTCTCGAGTACATACCTGAAGATGAGGTCCATGAATATTAATTCTGCGTAGAGTGTGGCGTTATTTTCAATAATCCTATACAAAGCAAAAAGACCCATTTTTTTAGAAATTCGGGTCTTTTTGCTTTAAAGGAATCCATTATGCAAATATATAGATTTACAGCACTCAGAACTTAATTACATTCCAAAATGATCATATAAACGTATCAAACACTCTTTACTCACCCCAGATTAATCCACTTTGCCGCCCTCTACGACCAGTTGATCTGTAAAGCCTTCTCCGTAAACAGAGGTCAATGTGTCCTTGTAGGCTTGATGCACAAAGTTTTCCTTGCCTAATGTAGCCAACTCATTGTTGATCCAGTCTAATAACTCCTTATTTCCCTTTGCTACTGCGGGTGCAATCGTATCTTGACCACCAAAGGCCGGGATGGTTACGGTAAAGCCAGGGTTGGCCTTTGCCCAGGCGATCAGCTCTGTATTATCGTTGGCAATGGCAGCCCCGCGTTTGTCTTTGAGGGCTGAGAAGATTTCTGTATATTGATCGAATTTAAGCAGCTTGATATCAGGGTAATTTTTCGTGAAATAGGTTTCAGCCGTTGTTCCCTTTGCGACAATCAGCTTCTGATCCGAATTCTTCAATTGGTCAATCGTGGTGATTGGAGCGCTATCAGGCGACACAATGCCAAAGGATAATTTCATATACGGGTTGGCAAAATCGACTTTTTCCTTACGCTCATCCGTCACCGTAAAGTTAGCCATGATGATATCTACCTTGTTGGATTCCAAATAGGCGACCCGGCTGGCAGCATCCACCAGAACAAATTCCACCTTGGACTCGTCACCCAAGAGATCTTTGGCAAACCGCTTCGCAATATAGACGTCAAAGCCTTGATTCTTCCCTTCCGAATCCACGTAGCCAAAAGGCGGCTTATCTGCAAATACACCTATACGAATCTTGCCATTCTTTTTAATGTCCTCAATCGAAGCAAATTTAGCCGAGCCTGAACTACCGTTGGTATTTCCGCCTCCTGCACATCCCGCCAAACCAACAATCAGCAAGCTCAAAGCCAGTAATAACGTCGTGAACTTCATTCCTTTTCTCATCTGTATTCATCCCCCTGTTTATATCGTTTCGTACTGAAATATATCCAGAAAGTGCTGGGCACGCTCTGTTTCCGGTTGGGTAAAAAATTGCTGTGGCGTAGTCATTTCGCATATCTGTCCTTGATCCATAAAAACGATACGATCCCCTACCGACTTGGCAAATCCCATTTCATGCGTCACGATAATCATGGTCATGCCCTGCTGTGCCAGCTCTCGCATGACATCCAGTACCTCTCTGACCATTTCCGGGTCCAAGGATGCGGTGACTTCATCAAAGAGCATAATTTCTGGGTTCATACACAGGGCGCGCACAATTGCAATCCGTTGCTTTTGCCCACCTGATAATTGCCTCGGATACGCATCTTTGCGATCCAGCAGACCCACTCGCTCCAATAGCTGCTCCGCTTGCTCAAGTGCCTCCTGCTTATTTCTCCGCTGAACTTTAAGCGGGCCGAGTAATATATTTTCTAAGACCGTCATATGTGGAAACAGCTCGTAGTTCTGGAACACCATTCCGATATGCTGCCGCACCTCACGCCAATTCACTTTCTTATCCGTCAGGTCCTGCCCTCTATAACGGATATCTCCACTCTGGACCGGCTCCAGACCATTGAGACATCGGAGGAGCGTGCTTTTTCCACATCCCGAAGGACCGAGAACGACCACGACTTCCCCTTTCGTTACGTCCAGATTAATCTGTTGCAGTACTTTTCGGTCTTCGAAGCTTTTGTGCAGCCCTCGAATTTCGAGTAAAACCTCCACAGCCTCTCCCATGACATCCACCCCATCCTGCTAATTTTGCCATCTGCGTTCAAATCTTTTGGAAAGTCTGGATAACGGATAGCATACGAGAAAATACAATATGAAAATAAAGCCGTACACCCAGAAGGATGCCGAGGGCGCCTTGATTACACCAAGCTCAATAATCTGCTGCCCGACCTTGACCACTTCCACTACACCGATCAGCACCACTAATGAAGTGGTCTTGATCATCCGTGTCGCCAGATTAATAGAACCGGGAAGCATTCGGCGCACCGCCTGGGGAATGAGCACATGGCGGTATAACTGTCCATATGTCAGTCCCAATGCCTGCCCGGATTCCACCTGATGCTTGGGCAGTGATTCCAATGCACCACGAACGATGTCACCAATCTCGGCCGCTCCCCACAGGCTGAATACGATAATTGCTGTCAATTCCCCGCTGATATTCACATTCAACAAAGGAGTAAATCCAAAATATACAACATACAACCACACCAGAATTGGAATAATGCGGAATGTCTCCAAATATAATTTCAGCACAAACCGAATCGGTCTTGATTTTAAGGTGCGCAGCAACCCCATCAAAATGCCTAGTAGAGTACCGATAATAATGGAAAGTAACGCAATCTCCAGCGTAACGAGTAATCCCCCTAATAGACGCTCGAAATTGGAACCTTCAAAGAGCACATTAATCCCCGAATTCAGCATATCTCACCTTCCTTTCCACCCATGTCAGCAGTATCGACAAAGGTAAAAGCAGAACGAGATATGCCAATACCAGCAGAATTAGCGATTCTGTTGTTTTGTAGTACATGCCGATCAGGTCTTTTGCCACATTCATCAGATCTAATAAAGCAATGGCGCCAACAATGGAAGTCTCCTTGAGCAAAAAAATCGCATTCGCTCCCAGAGACGGAACACTGATGGCAAAAGCCTGTGGCAAAATAACATATCTCGCCAGTTGTATCTTGGACAGTCCGAGACTCAGCCCGGATTCCGTCTGGGTTTTACTCACTGCTTCCATTCCCCCACGGAACGCCTCAGCCATATAACCCCCGCCCAAAAAGGTCATGCCCACAATGGCACACGTCATTTCGCTCATATGCAGACCTATTTTCGTAAACCCGTAATACAGAAAATATAACTGTACAAGCAGCGGCGTATTTCGGGAAAGCTCAATATAGGCAACAACGATGCCGCTAATTCCCCTTACCTTGTAATACAGTACTGTGCTGCACAGCAAACCGACGACTAATGAAAATAGAATAGCAAAGAAGGCGATCTTCAACGTCAACCACATAGCTTCTCCATATAACGGCAAGCTCTCTACAATAAACTCCCAGTCTAAGTTCATATGTGTATACCTTTCGATTTTCAATTATTCCTATGTATTTGCTCTACTTAATAACAATGATTGTATTCCTGCCCAATTATTACGTCAATACTTTGATGAAAATTTGTCATATTTATCTATGATTCAGGAAGAAAAGTGTTGTTTTATTTCAGAAATAAATAAAAAAAGCTTGAAATGAATAAATTTCATTTCAAGCTTTGATTTATGCTATACCATTCATCATACGAGCGGCTCGGTAACAAGAGGGCCGCCGAGCTTCTCTACAATTAAACGGCTCTCCTCATTTAATCCCCGCAGGGTGATGGATTTGCCGGATTTCGTATACTTTTGCAACACCTTGCCGATGGCAGTAACTGCGGAGTGATCCCAAATATGAGAATGACTGAAGTCCACCACGACACGTTCTGGATCATCCGAAGGTTCGAAATGATCGACAAAATGAGTCGTTGAAGCAAAAAACATCGGACCCCTGACATGGTACACCTTTTCGTCGTTGTTCTCCGTTGCGCTGATGCGAATTTTAGCCATTTTCCAGCCAAAATGCAGAGCACTCAGCAGTACGCCTACGATCACGCCCTTGGACAAATCATGCGTAGCCACCACAATGATCACCGTGACCACCATAATAAACGTGTCCGCCTTAGGTACCTTGGCAATGTTTCGGAGCGATTTCCAGTCTACGGTTCCGATACACACCATAAACATGACTCCTACCAATGCACCCATTGGCACTTCCTTTACAACCCCGCCAAGCACGAGCAGCAGAAAGGCCAAGAATACCCCAGCCGTAAAAGTGGACAAACGCCCTCTTCCACCTGAGCTGACATTAATGACGGATTGTCCGATCATGGCACAACCACCCATACCACCAAAAAAGCCATTTACAAAGTTGGCAATCCCTTGCCCGCGGGCTTCCCGGTTTTTATTGCTCTTCGTTTCAGTCATTTC
Source organism: Paenibacillus sp. FSL H8-0168 (assembly GCF_038592955.1). Lineage (NCBI taxonomy): Bacteria > Bacillati > Bacillota > Bacilli > Caryophanales > Paenibacillaceae > Paenibacillus > Paenibacillus sp. FSL H8-0168. The sequence continues at coordinate 5,367,800 of NZ_CP151948.1, forward strand.
ATCCAAAATACTGGCTGTCAGCAGCGATTCCAGCAGTCCAACCAGTGCCATCGTAAAGGAATACGGCAACAAAATCCGCAAAGTATGCCACGACCACTCAATTTGCGGCAAATGGAATGAAGGCAGCGAGCTGGTTAGCGTACCGATATCTCCTACCGTTTTCACATTTAATCCAAATACATACGTAATGATCGTCATGATGATGATTGCCGTCAATGGAGCAGGAATGCTTTTCACAAATCTCGGTAAAATATACACAATGAGCAGCGTCCCCGCTACCATCGCGTACATGATCCAATTAGCTCCATGAAAGTGGGTGAGTTGCGCCATAAAGACGAGGATCGCCAGCGCATTCACAAATCCGGTCATAACTGGCTGCGAAATAAAGCTGATAAAGCGACCTATTTTCAAAACACCCAGCAGCACTTGAATGATTCCTGCCAAAATGGTAGCTGCAAACAGATACTCCACGCCATGATCCTTCACCAGGCCAACGACCAGTACAGCTACGGCCCCGGTCGCTGCCGAGATCATCGCCGGACGTCCACCTGCAAAAGAGATGACAATTGCCATCGAGATGGAGGCGTACAGTCCGACCATGGGATTGACCCCCGCAATGATCGAGAAGGCAATCGCCTCGGGAATTAGTGCTAGCGCCACGGTCATGCCCGCAAGTATATCGGCCCGGATATTACCGAACCATTGTTGTCTAAGATTCATACTGTCTCGTTCCAGCCTCCTATATTTACGGAGAGTAGCGTGTTGACTCGCACCCCGTGTGTTTCGGGTCTCCGTCCAGCGACCAATCGCCAAGGCTCTCCTATCATTCAGCTCGTCTCTCTCAAACGAACCCGGTCCGTTACATTCAGTCCATCATTATAACGTAAGGAATTCGCAGAGACGAATGAGTTAAAAGGCTGTTTACAGAAAGAAATCATCTATTTCCTTGAAATATCGATCATTATCTTCATCTTATTCGTTTTCTTATAATTAAAATTTTCGCAATTTCTAAGATTCTAACCTGCTAAAGTTTATCACCTTAACTTCATACTCAGACTCCGCGAACTGTAGATCTTGATCCGCCGTAACCAGTACCAATTGGTTTATAATAGCTGTCGCAAGAATCAATGCATCTGGAGTCTTGAGCTTTCTTGCAAACTTATCTTTTTGTTCTCTTCTGATACGCCCCGCTTTAATTGCGATGTCTGAATTAACTGCGATAAATTCCCCGCCAAGAAAAGGTATTGAATCTAAGTCAGTATCAGTGGGCAACCCGGCTATAAACTCGGACTGAGTTATAACAGAAAAGAAAATATTCTCTTTGTCTTTCTCAGCTTGTCGTATTACTCTATCCAAAGATGAGTCAAGTCTATGAAGGGCAATAGCTGCATTCGTATCAAATAAATACCCCATCTAATCCCAATCCTCTCTGGATTGTTTAACACTCTCTTCGATCTCAAGTAATTGCTCCTTACTTAGGCTGCCTCGGGAATTTAAAACAGCTTGCAACCCTTTCGGTAACGGGGACTCTAAATCAATAACCTCAGTTTCCCCCTGTTTATTTTCTATAGTAACTTTTGATGGTTCAAACCCAATATCACGAAGGAGATTTAAGAGACGTATTCGATGTATATCAGTTAATTTTTTTGCCACTAAAATCACTCCTTAGCAAAAGATTAGTTTCCTGTCATAGCTCATCTTATTCGTTTTCTTATAATTAAAATTTTCGCAATTTCTGTACAAGCTCCGATAGGGATTCAGCAATCTCAGAGTCCGCATGCTGCTGGAGTAAGCTTTCAAAGTCAGGTAGTGCTTGCTTCAATAATCGATAACTATAGTCATAATAACTCCAAAAAGCTACCGGATCATAACCGCGTGCTTCTTCCTCTTCCCACTCCAGTTCATCTTCTTCTGGATCGCTGTCTGCTGGCCATAGATATTTTTCGTCCAGCAGCATGGTTAGAGATTCCACAGACTTCTGTGAATCCTCTTGTGCATTTTCCATGTCCAATGCTCCAACAACCGCATGGTACAGTTCCAACTCACTCCGCGTGATATCATCCGAATTTCTCATATGCATATTACGCAATAAGAAAAGTAACACCCATGGCGTAACCTGCCACAATGTGCCTTGATGCTCTATCAGATCAGCAATTGCTGCGTACTCCCCGTTGGATATCAATTGTGGCAACTTCGTGCCCCTACCATAAGGAGTAGTCAGGCGGTGCCATGGCACATCTGCAATTTGGAGATTATTCATCTTATGTGTATCCATAAGTTTTCCTTTCTGGTCAGTATCTAGAATCTTCCCGATTTAAAAATGGAATATAGTAAAAAGGCAACCATTAAGAGAGCGACAACAAAGCCGATTTCAATGGCAGGTACATTCCACAGCATGGTCGCCTGATGATTCAGCGATGAACCGATAATCAGTCCGACCATAATAATGCTGAACGCTAACAGCACGATACTGAATGACAGACGGTTGCTGATCTGATCCAGCCTGCGCAGAAGCATTTCCAGCTCCGGCACAGTAACCTCCAGCTTAAGCTTGCCCTTGCTGATAATCGAGGCCAAGTGCCTCGCATGTCCTGGCAGTTCCATCAGCGTCTCCACCAGCTCAGTCGCACCACCCAGCAGCTTGCCTCGGATACGACGACCGCTGAAGCGTTCCTTCAACAGCTTGTTACCAAAGGGCTCAGCCAAAGCGATAATACTAAGATCGGGGTCCAGATGCTCCACGACCCCCTCCAGTGTCAGCAACGCCTTGCCTAGCAACAGGACGTCCGACGGCAAACCAATCCGATGGCGCTGCGCTGCGCCAAATAGGTCGTTCAAAGCATCACCAATACTGACCTGTGAGAAAGGAACGTCTGAGTAATCTTCGCGTATCTTGTCCAGATCGGCACGCAGCGCATTCAGGTCGGTGTCCGGTTCGACCAGACCCAAACGTTCGATAGACCGAACCATGGCATCGGTATTTTTGCGCATCAGGGCAATAATGAGGGAAGCGAGATGATTCTTCATCTCTTCGCTCAACCTTCCCGTCATGCCAAAGTCCAAATAAGCGAGACTGCCATTTTTCAGAACAAGTAAATTCCCCGGATGGGGATCGGCATGAAAAAATCCCTCTATAAAAATTTGATGCAGCATGCTGTTCACCAGCCGCTGCGCCAGTTCTTTCAAGTTATATCCACGGCGTAATAGCTCTTCACGACTACCCAAGTGAGTTCCGTCTAGAAACTCCATAGTCAGTATACGGGAAGAGGTATGATCCCAGTATATTTTCGGAATATAGATATGTGGGTCCTGCTCAAATTGGAGCGCAATCTTCTCTGTGTTACGGGCTTCATGGTTGTAATCCAGCTCCTGAATGAGCGATCTCCCCAGCTCCTCTACCATCTGGCGAAGCTGATACCGCTCTACCCACTCCCAGCGCTTGGCTGCCATAGCGGTCAGTTCCCGCAAAATGTCCAAATCTCGCCGAATGATGCGATTAACGCCAGGACGCTGGATTTTAATGGCGACCATTTCGCCGCTGTGCAGCTTGCCCAGATGCACTTGCCCGATCGAAGCAGCGGCCAGCGGAACATCGTCAAAACGAACCAATATGTCCTCTAATGACGTGTCCAGCTCTTGCTCCAGAATGCCACGCGCCGTTTCAGATGAAAACGGCGGTACCTGATCCTGAAGCTTAACCAGCTCACGGATAATAGGCTCCGGCAGCAGGTCAGCACGTGTGCTTGCCAACTGTCCAAGCTTGATGAATGCAGGCCCCAGATCCTCCAGCACAAGTCGAATCCGTTCACCTAGCGTTTTGGACTCGGGAGCTTCTCTCGTCAGCCACTTGCGAGGCAATGACAGCAGCTGGAACAGTCCCATTTCTTCCACCATATAGCCAAAGCCATGACGCGCCAGCGCCATGGCAATTTCCCGGTAACGACCGGCGTGCTTCATACGAACCGCCATTTTAATCCAGCCGGTTCGCTTCTTCAGTGTCGCTCGAACCCGTAAGCGCCGCCTTTTCTTTTTCCAGCTCCGCTACCTGTTTTTCCAACAATGCCACACGTTGCTCCAAACTTGTAACATCATTTTCGGTAGGTACTTCCAGCTCCTGCAAAATGCGGCTAACCTGTTCGCGGATCACTGTTTTGAATTGTCCCTGTTCCTCTGCCCCTCGTTCGATCAGACGATCGACCAGCGCTTTGGATTCCGAAGGCGCAAGTTCTCCCCGGTTTACAAGATCCTCGACGGCTTTCTCCACCTTTTCTTTGCTGACAACGGTGAGGCCCCACCCCAATGAGATGGCTTTTTTGAACAAATCGCTCATAATATATCCTCCCCTACCTGTGATTACCTATAGTATAACCTGAAAAGGGGAGCCGCATAAAGTTCGCAGCTCCCCTTCCTCAATGAATGGAATGATCTATGTTTAACCTGGAAAGCGTCCAGCCCACTTGGCAGCCTGAAGCAGCAGCTTGCGGTATCCCTCGTGTTGGAAGCTTGGCTGATTATGTCCAGGCATCAAATAGACGACCCGACCCAAGCCATAGGACAGTGACCATGCCGCCGGCCACCACTGGCCTTCGTGTTCATATTCCATCAGTAGTGTTTTTTCAGTGAAAGGATCAAAATCAAAACGATACGGCTCCTCTTGCATCTCGAACGGCTCGATTCCTTCCATAATCGGATGATCCGGCTCCGTTACTTTGAAGGAAAGTGGACCCGCAGCCGGGTGTCGCAAGAAACGTGCCCCCATTAACTGTGCAATTTCATACCGTCCTTGCAATGTGATTCCGTTATGCAGCACAAGCAATCCACCCCCGCCGCTAACATAAGACAGCAATCCTGCTGTTTGTTGAGGTGACAGAACCTCCTTGCGGCTATCGCAGTACGAGATACATAGATCAAATGAGGTTAGATTTTCCTTAAGCAGCATTTTACGATTCTCACTGCACTGTACCGTCATCCAATCCTGTAAAATATGGCTAATCTCTTCGTCCACCCCTTGCAGCGGGTGAAACTCCGGATACGAATAATCTCCTAACAACAATGCTTTTCTTTTTTCCATGATAAATCCTCCTTGCCTGACTTGTATATAAGGACTTTAAAGGCGGGGCCCGTGTCATTTATTCTTGTTTGTGGGGTCAAAACGCTCAAAAAATTCCGTTTGGCCCTTATCCATTTCCCATAACACCGCCATCATTGTCCGAGCTACGGCATATATAAATAATTCTACAGACAGCCTATTAAATCCTTTAGCAGACGATTATAGCATATATGTTCGCTCGGAATAAACTTATTAAAACTTATTCAAAATTTATAAATCTGAACGATGGCGATTCGGCCTGTTTATGGTATACTCGTAAGAAAAAAAGTGCGTCCATGCTTGATTAACAATGAAGGGCCGCTTTTTGTAAGAATTTATGCTTGCGGTTATAGAATTGATAAGAATTGCCTCAAACCTTATACATTCTATAAATCTTAAAAAACCGGGGAGGTTGCATGAATGAAAAGGACTGGAATGACCCGGCCCTTGGACAGCTTGGGGCGAATTGTGCTTCCTAAAGAGTTGCGCATGACGATGGAGATTGACATCGGCGATCCATTAGAGTTTTTTATTGAAGACCAGACACTCATGCTCCGTAAGTACAAATCAACCAACTGTATATTTTGCGGTGCGGTTGATACCAACACCTACTTTAAAGATCAGTTTATCTGCGATGAATGTGCAGCCTCGATGAAAACGGAAGATTTAGTTCCGGTCACAGCGACTGAAACCCATTCACCCCCACTTAAGCAAAATATGCATATGAAAAAAATTTATCAGCGCACAGACGTTATTTTGGAGAAAATGAGAGAGCTTATGGAAGAACATCCAGCATCTTCACAAAAACAACTCGCCTCCATGCTTGGCGTGAGTCAGGGAAGGATTTCCCAGCTGAAAAAGCTCATGTAAGCGAATCACCAAAAGAGTAATGTATACGCTTCCATACTATGTAAGGTTTAAATCTATTGAATTTAGAAAAGCCGGACCCTTTAGGGGACTCGGCTTTTTTTCGTTTATATGAAGTATTGGACTCGTTTGCAAACCTATTGACCGTAAGCCCGGCATTGTTCCACCCAGCGTGCTGCCGCCTTGGGAAGAGAAGCGAGATGAACATGCGTGTAGGCTGCCAAAAGGTTCCCTTTCGCATAGCCCTCGCTCTGGAGACCACGTATCCCCTTGGTTTGATAGGCGTAGGAGTAGGGAGCGGATGATTCATCATAGTGCATGACAGAATAATGAAATTCATGTCCCCGAATGGTCTCTCCAGCCTCCAGCAGCAAGCAATCCTGCAAAGCGGTTGCTTCCCGGTATCCCAGTGCAGCCCGTTTCTCCTGCATGCGGACGTCCGACGGAATAACCCCGGCCATGTGATAGGCATTACCCATACGATCCGTAAGCGTCCGTGCCAGTACCATATAACCGCCGCATTCGGCGAATACTGGCATATCCCGGCTCACCGCATTGCGGATATCTTCCAAAAAGCCCGTATTTGCAGCGATATCTGCGGCAAACTCTTCGGGAAAACCGCCGCCCAGGTATAGGCCGCTTGCCTGCTTAGGTATGCGTTCTCCCGCCAGAGGACTGAAATAGACAATCTCTGCTCCCGCCTGACGTAGCAATTCCATATTTTCCGGGTAGTAAAAATTGAACGCCGCATCTCTGGCGACGGCGATGACGGGACGTTCCCCGGTATCAGCTTCATGCACTGCTGATGAAAGCCAATCCGGGGGAAACAACGGTTGTGCTGGCAGAGACAACGGCGGAGCCGAATCCGCCAATGCCCGCAGTGCATCCAGATCCGTACCCGCGCGGATCAGCTCTGCCGCCCGTTGGAAAAGCGGCTCCAGCTCGCCGCGTTCCACAGCGGGTACTAAACCCAGATGACGCTCGGGAATATCCAGCCCGTCATCACGCTTTAACCAGCCGAGCACGGGGATGCCGCACTCCTGCTCAATCGCCTTTTTGACGATGCCATAGTGCCCTTGGCTACCGCAGCGATTCACAATTACGCCCACAATGCGCAGCTTGGGCTCCAAGCGCTGAAAGCCGAGCACAATAGCGGCGGCGCTTCGTGCCATACTGCGCACGTCGACCACCAGCAATACAGGGCTGTCCGTCAGCATGGCGATCTCAGCGGTCGAGCCGGTGTTGCTGAGCGGATCCTTGCCGTCATACAGCCCCATGACGCCTTCAATCACGGAAATATCCGCGCCTTCGGAAGCACGGATAAAGGTTTCACGTACCGTATCCGGTGAGGTCATCCATGAATCCAGATTACGGGAAGAGGTCCCGGTCGCGGCAGTATGATAGGTGGGATCAATATAATCCGGCCCGCATTTAAAACCCTGCACTCGCAGGCCGCCGTCGGCGAACGCCTTCATCAGCCCGAGGGTAACGGTCGTTTTGCCTGCGCCGCTGCCCGTGCCAGCAACAACAATACGGCTTCTGCGCGTAGCGGCAGACGGATCAGACTGTACAGCCCGCTTCATGACGTTAGTCATAGGAAACCCGCGCTACAGACAACGTCATATTGCCGCTTTTTTTCTTCTCCAGCAGCCAATGGTCTGCACCAGAAGACAACAAGGCTGAAGGTTCGCTGACCCCGTATGCACCAGTGTATTTGAAGACGGTTTCCGATGGATTGGGAAGCTGCACCGTATTCAGCTCTGACGGAGTATACGTCACCAGTTCCCAACCGTATTTGGCGCAAAGGGCAAGTAAGCCCTCTTCGTCCTTTTTCAGATCAATAGTGGCAATATTCCGTACGCTTTTCACGGACAAACACAGCTCTTGCAAGGTGTCCAGCACACCCGCCTCCAGCTCCTCCAATGCAGTCCCACGGTTGCAGCCAATGCCGAGCACCAAGCTTTTCGGACGGTACAGCACGCCATTAGAAAGAAGCTGCTCCTCTTCCTCCGGCTCCAATAAACGGTCACTCACGACCAATGCGGCGTTAAACGGTTCTTGCAATGCTTCTGCCGTCGAAGCATATACCTTGATATGTCCAGGTAAAGGCTTGTCATAACGCCACCAGTTCCGTTCGCCTGTCTCTTGTATGAGCGCAACAGGCTCCTCGTTCACAACAGCAGCGCTCACAGGAGTGGCCTTGTCGAAGCTATCGACCACCCAACCCAATTCCCGACCAAACATGTCCACCGGGATCGTGCCCTGCACGTCCGATGCAGTCGTGATTACAGCACGTGCGCCTAGTACAGCCGCTACATGGCGGGTCAATTCATTGGCGCCACCCAAATGGCCAGACAATACGCTAATGACATGCTCGCCACGATCATCAATGACAACTACCGCCGGGTCTACCTTTTTATCCACCAAAATTGGTGCAATCATACGAACCACTGCACCGAGAGATATAAATAAAATAATACCGTTATATTGTTTAAATAAATCCGGCAAAATCAGCTTGACCGAGCCTTCGAACAATTGAATGCCACGCTCCTGCTCGTCGCCACGCTCAAATTTGGACATGTAATACACATCCGTACCCGGAAAGCTGGCTCCCAAATTGCGGACCATTTCCACTCCATGCTTCGTGATTGCCACAGCGGCAAATGGATTACTCACCGGGCTTCACTCCCTTCCGGTAGCCATGGGTGAATGACTTATCGTACAGCTTGGAACGATGCGCGTCCTTGTCCACCAGTCCCGGATCGAGCGCCCAGCCTGCCAAAATCATGGCATGCATCGTTATGCCTGCAGCACGCAAATCGGCGGGTAATTGAGCAAGCGTCGTGCGCACGATCTTTTGATCCGGCCAGGTCGCGCGCTGCACAACCGCTACAGGCGTGTCCTCACTCCAGCCTGCTGCCAAAAACTCAACGACCACCTTCTTTGCCAGCGTTGCGCTGAGGAACAGTGCCACTGTACAGTGATGGGATGCCAAGTCACGCAGCTTTTCCCGATCCGGTACAGGTGTACGGCCTTCGGCACGCGTCAGAATGACCGTCTGCGTCAGGTCAGGCACAGTTAGCTCTGCACCCAGCACGGCCGCAGAAGCAAAGACCGAGCTGACGCCTGGTACGATTTCGTATGCTACTCCGCGCTGCTTCAGCAACACCATCTGCTCCAAAATGGCTCCGTACACTGCCGGATCACCTGTATGTACGCGAGCTACACTGCGTCCAGCCTGCACAGCCTCGCTCATAATCTCGACCTGCCGCTCCAAATCCATGCCTGAGCTTTGCAGTACCTGCGCCTCTGGCTTGGCCGTGGCAATCAGCTCGTCGTTCACGAGTGAATCCGTGTACAATACCACATCGGCCGTGCGTAGAATCCGGGAGCCTTTGACAGTAATCAGCTCCGGGTCGCCGGGACCTGCTCCTACGATATACACTTTGGGCTCCAACGTCATTTGCTCACCACCATTAAACTCAAATATTCAAGCTCCTGTCCGCGCAGCTCACGTGCGTCGCGCCATACCATTTCATAAGGAGAAGTGACCTTGGTAATGACTGATGCACGGTCCCCAAGATGGAGTTCATCCAGCACATCCAAAATCAAATCCAGCACCTTGGCAACCTTGATAAACACGACCGTATCGTGATTCTCAATCGCCCGCTTCATCGCTTCCCGATCATCCGTAGCCGGAATAATACCGACCTGCTGATCTCCGTCTGCCAAAGGCAATTCCAGCGCTGCCGCCGCTCCCAACACAGACGAAATGCCCGGAATAGATACAATCGGCACCTCAGGATGGAGATCCTTCATGAGCCGTGCCAAATGAATAAAGGTACTGTACAGATTAGGGTCTCCCTCTGTGACAAAGGCTACATCCTTGCCTTGGCTCAGTGCCTCCCAGCAAGCAACCACCGTTTTGTTCCACTCACGCTCCAGTACAACCGGGTCCTTGGTCATTGGAAAAATGAGTCCCAGCATCTCCTTTTCCTCCGGGTTGACGTACAACTCCACGATTTCGTGAGCATACGACTTACCTCCCCGGCGTTTCTTCGGATAAGCCACAACTGCACATTCCTGAATCATGCGATACGCCTTGACCGTAATCAGCTCGGGATCACCCGGCCCCACACCTACGCCGTAAAGTGTTCCTGTTGCCGCCGTATTCATGCTGTCTCTCTCCCCCTCTTGAATTACCAGCTTACTCCCCTGCTACTTCGTCAGCCACGTCCACCGACGGCTGCCCTGTAATAACATATATCGGATTGAGTCCGTCAAAACGAGTCATATTCAAAATCGGCTTGCTGCGTGCTGTTTGCAGTAACGTCACTGAAGTATCGAGTCCTGCTGCTTGCATCGCCTTCATCCCATCATGCAGCGTCTCAATCGTTGCAGCATTCACTACAATTCGTCCATCGTTACGCAGACGGGAAGCGCACAGACGAATCAGCTCGGCCAATTCTCCCCCGCTCCCACCGATAAACACCGCATCCGGGTCTGGCAGATCTTCCAGTCCGGCAGGCGCTTTGGCATGAATAACCGGGAAATCGGTGCGGAATTTGATTTTGTTCGCTTCCACATTAGCCAGATCGCCTTCGTTCTTCTCAATGGCAAATACTTGCCCATACTTGGCTAGCCGCGCACATTCCACCGCTACAGAGCCGGAACCTGCGCCGATATCCCATACGATGCTTCGTTCGGTCAGACGCAGCTCGGACAAGCTGAATACGCGTACTTCACGCTTCGTGATCAGTCCTTTTTCCGGCTTGCGCTGGTGAAATTCCGCATCCTCGAAGCCAAATCCCCGACGAATTGCAGGCACATCTTCTCCCTTACGGCGGCGCAAAATCACCACATTCAGTGGTTGGAACGTTCTCTGCGCCATCTCATCCAACGTATAATGCTGATACGCCTCATCCGGTCCGCCCAAATGCTCGCCGACAAAGGCATCATATTCCGTCATGCCATAATGCAGTAGATAGGCAGCGACTGCGGCGGGATGATTGCGGTCGTCCGTCAGCAGCGCGACCTTGTTCTGTCCATCGATCCGCTGCGCCAATCCGGTCATCGGACGGCCATGTACGCTTTCCAGCACCGCATCCTGCCAGCTTTCACCGAGACGCGCAAACGCCAGCTGAACCGAGCTGAGATGCGGCAAAATATCCAAATGTTCAGCCCCCAGCTTGGCGGACAAATAACCTGCAATTCCAAAAAAAAGCGGATCGCCTGACGCAAGCACGACAATATCCTTGTCCTTGCGCAACCGTCCCAATTCTTCTACCACGGCAGATAAGCCGCTCTTTAATGTTCGTTTTTCCCCTGCGAATGCCTTGAAAAAGGCTAGCTGGCGTTCTCCACCAACCAGCAGGTCGGCACTCTCAATGTGCTCCAGCGTCTCCTGCGACAGACCTGCCGCTCCATTTTCACCGATACCAATGACACGAATCACTCTACTCACCGACTCTCGCCCTCCCCAGCACGTTCCCTTTCATCGTTACCAGTACCATTTCCACGACAATTCCACCACCTGCATGGTCCAGACAATGCTGACATCCATAGGTACACAACTTTTCAAAAAAGCTCAGCGCATTCGCTTCGGTCATCATATCTGCCACCTGCGTAGCTGTATTCGCCTCTGCCACTGCCGCTGCAAGCGACTCATCCACACCTGCTTCACGCGCGACCTCAGCCAAAAAGCCAAAGTCCACCGGAGCACTCTTGGAGTGAACCATCATGACACCTTGAGCTACCTTCGACAGCTTGCCAGGCATACCGACGAGAATAATCTTTTTCATTCCCAGCCGTTTCCCATGCTTAATGGCAAAGCCGACAAAATCCCCCATCTGAATAAAGGCCTCTTCCGTCAGCTGATCGTACATTTGCATGGCATATTTTTCACTGCTGCCGCCTGTGGTCAGGACTATTTCCTGGCAGTTCATCGCTTGCGCAACCGATATGGCCTGCACGACACTGGCTTTATAAGCTGACGTGGAAAACGGAACGACCACACCACGCGTGCCTAGTATGGAAATACCGCCAAGAATGCCAAGTCGTCCGTTCAACGTTTTCTTGGCGATTTCTTCGCCGTCCGGTACGCTGATGACGACACGGACACCTTTGGCCGATCCGTGCTCTTCAAGCACGCCTGTCACAGCCTCCGTAATCATCCGTCGCGGCACCGGATTAATCGCTGCTTCCCCGACAGGCACAGGCAGACCGGGCTTCGTTACCCGCCCCACGCCGATGCCACCGTCCAGCTCAATGCCCGGCTCCTCGCGCCAGCTAACAGAGGCGATTATTTTCGCCTGATGCGTGGCGTCTGGGTCATCGCCACCGTCCTTGATCGTCGTGCAGGAAGCTTCGTCCGCGTCCAACACAGGCTCGATCAGCTCAAACGCATGATCGAATCCCGCGGGCAGCGATATCACTGCTTCCTTCGGTGGAATGCCCGTGATGAGCAGTTGTACCGCTCCTTTGGCCACTGCAGCCGCACAAGCTCCCGTCGTAAAGCCTGACCGCATTGGCTTGTCCGGCGTGGGAGCTTCACCGCTTTTCATCCGTTTGGGCCTGTTGGCGGACGCCGCTTCCTTTTCCATGCCAATTCCTCCTTAACCTCTTCTGCTGATCATGTTCTAATTCATTTCATGATACAGCAAACGGACAACCGCATCTAGCGGACAGCCATTAAGGAGATCGCATTCAATGCTGCTACGACAATTGTACTGCCGCCCTTGCGTCCAATATTCGTAATGAACGGAATATCCAGCTTGCGCAGCTCGTCCTTGGATTCTGCTGCCGATACGAAACCGACGGGCATGCCAATCACCAGTCCGGGTTTAGCCGCTCCTTCTTTTACCAGACGGATCAACTCCAGCAACGCTGTCGGCGCATTACCAATGGCATAGATACCACCTTCGCCCGCCTGAATCGCTTTGCGCATCGAAATAATGGCGCGTGTCGTATTCAGTCTTTTCGCTTCTTCCATGACATCAGGGTCAGATATGTACACATGCACATCCCCGCCAAATTGACGGATACGATCCTTGCTCAGCCCCGCTTGAATCATCTGCACATCCGCCACTACCTGCTGTCCTGCACGAATAGCTGCAATCCCGGCTTCAATCGCCCTTGGATGAAACACCATGCTGCGGCCCAGCTCAAAATCAGCAGATGCATGAATGACACGCTGTACAACGGGATATTGCTCTGCTGTAAAAGGATGCTCTCCCAATTCTTCTGTGATCATCTCGAAGCTTTTGCCTTCAATTTCCTGCGGCTGCACCGTTAGCGGTTTGAATTCTGTTTTAAAATCCATCGTATCGACCACTCCCTTATGGAAAATTAGAAAATTAAATTAGCTTAGAACATTAAAGTTAACTATTGTTCCACTACGCAGTCGGATGGTGCTTCCCATCGCCACCGCCCCCGGATTCCTTGAATAAAACCTATGATCAGCGTAGAAATCCGGGGACAAAAGCGACCACTACGCTTGTACAGCACCATTCCGACTACTCCGTTTTATGTTCATTTTTCAAGTTCGTCTTATATAGGGAAAATGACATTCATGTTAAGGAGTTACAAACACCTCTACACAAAAACTACACATTTTAAGATGACTATATTTTAAATACACGCCAGAAATCGTTCTAAATTCATCGGATTGACTGGACCGACCAGCTTCATAGGCTTATGTCTTAAAGCACAGACTCCTCTTTGTCTTTACGCAGAGCGTCAATCACTCCGTCGAAATGATCAAATACTGTGCCAAATTCCACTTCCGGCCTGGAAATCAAAAGTACGTGAATCCCCAGCTCCAATGCAGATTGAACCTTTTCATCCACTGCTCCCGTGCGTCCGCTTTCCTTGGTGACCATCACGGTCGTGCCATAGTGCTTGTACAATGCTTCGTTCATCTCGCGGGAAAAGGGTCCCTGCATGGCAATAATATTCTTTTGCTCCATGCCCAGTTCGCCGCATTTCTCCATATTGTCCAAGCGCGGCAGCATGCGTATAACCAGACGAATCTCCGGGTCTCCGAGTAAATGCTTGGTGAACGTGCCGAGCGTTTTACTGCCTGTCGTAAGCATTACAGAGCCTTTGAGTTGCTTCGCTTCTAATGCGGCCTCTTCATAGGAAGACACGATGTGGAGCAATGGATGATTGTCATACACCAGTCCCGCCCGCTCGTAGCGAATATAAGGAACTCCAGATTCGCGAGCGGCTGTCATTGCATTCGCATGTGCTTCTTCTGCAAAAGGATGACTGGCATCAACAACCGCCTGTATTCCCTGCTCCCGAATCATTGCACTCATTTCATCGGCTGTCATTCGGCCTGTACGTACGTCTAGTCCCGCTTCGGACAAGCTGGCTGCCGCGCTTTCGGTTACGACCGAGGTCAATACGTTGAAGCCATTGTCACGGATTTGCAGCGCCAATTCCCGAGCATCGCTCGTTCCACATAGCATGAATATCATGAGCCCTTCACCTGCCCGCTTCCATTCACTACAGATGGCGTATGTGAATGCTCGTGATGGTGATCATGGTCATCATAGCTGTGAGCATGGACATGCTCATGAGTGTGATCGTGGCTGTGTGTATGGTGATCATGATGATCGTGCTCATGTGCATGATGATGGTGATGATGCTCATGATCGTGATGGTGGTCATGGTCATGGTCGTGGTGATGATGGTGGTGCTCCTGCGCCTCCAGACGGAACTGGCAGTTATCACAATTGGCCGTAACCTTGCCGAACAAGCCTTCCTTAGCTCGCTCCAGCACCAGTTCAATCAGTTGAGGATGGAAACCAAAATATCCTCCCATTTCCACTTGTAATGTAGGGTGAGCCTCGGCAAATTCCTGGGTCATTTCTCCGATGCGCTTAATCAGCACACCCGTGAACAGAAAATAGGGAAGCACGATAATCTTTTTGGCCCCCAGTCGTACACAACGCTCCAATCCATCGGGAAAAGAAGGCTGCGTCACACCGATAAAGCTGCTCTCTACCCACGTATAAGAAAGCTGTTCCCACAGCATACGGGTGATTTTGAAAAAGTCACTGTTCGCATCTGGATCGCTACTTCCGCGTCCTAACACAAGTACCGCCGTTTCTTCGTCGGATACCTCGGCAAATGCCTCTACAGCGCTATTCATTCCCGCTGGAACTGCAACCGGACGGGCCTCTTTCAAGCGGCTTTGCAGAATGCTTACGATTTTCTCGTGAACGCCAATCGGGCGTCCATATACAAATTCCACCTGCGGATATTTTGCTTTTGCCCGATCAATAGCCATCGGAATATCAATTTTGGCATGTACCGCTGCGAACAAGATAATCGGAATGAGAACGACACGCGTCGCACCTTTCTCCACACATGTTTGCATCCCATCAGCAATGCTGGGACGTGCCAACTCCAAGAAACAGGTTTCCACGCACATATCCGGTACCCGGTCTGCCACTGCCTGTGCAAATTCCAGCAGTTCCTGATTCCCCTCCGGGTCCCGACTTCCATGTCCAACTAACAATATTGCATCCACTGCTGTTTTTTCCTCCTCTTTAATAGGGATAGCCTGCATGACGCCCTATTTTATATATATGCTTGTATCCAGTTCATCAGGCCTTCAGTCCATTAATCACCACAAACCGCATTCACTTCTACCGTTGCTGGTGCATCTTCATGCCGGAAACCCGCAACGACGCCTACACGTTTAAAAAATTTATGAAAACGCTCGTTCGGATGCCCTTTTTCCTTATATTCAGCGATGACGTTCTCCACGATGTCAGTAATTTGATCACCCGGAATCCCTTCCGCTACGGGCTGAGCGGCATGAGCATTGCGACCGAATTTTTTGCCACCAAGGAAGAGGTCGTATCCTCCCTTGCGATAGACGATGCCGATATCCTCCAGCACCGCTCCATAGCAGGCCATACCGCATCCGTTCAATGCAATGCTCGTTTCCTTGGGTGCCTGTAATCCGCCAAGTACAACCTGTAAATGCTCAGCCACAGGCACAGCGTCATCCTTCTCCATATTGCAGAAGTCGCACGCCTTCACCTTAAACACATCGCCAATCGGCATGACAATGAATCGTTCATCCCGCAGCCGTCCGACCAGTTCTTCGGGGTCTGCACACGGTACGCGCAGCACGATCTGATGATCTGGCGTGTATTCCAGCTCGCCGTCATCACCCGCTACCTCGGCGAGCAGCGCCATCTGGCGAGCGGTGAACTTCTTGTTTCCCACACCCGGGGAAACGCCCACCTCAAATAGCGCAGGCTTGCCAAAGCCGCCTGTCGCCATCCCGGACGCGGCCCCCGCTCCGGCCACCGCTGACGTTCTGGCGGTGCTCTCGGTAGCAGGCGCTTGCCCGCTCCAGCGAGCGTTGGCTTCGCCAGGCAGCTTGCCGCCGACAGCGAGGCGGCTTAGTGCCTCTGCCGCCAGCGATGCCGGGGCTGCGCCGGTTTGCACAGCGGCCGTTGCCTGCACGGCAGCCATCGCTTGCGGGCGTGCCTGCGTCGCAACCGCAGCGCCGCTCGCGGAGGGTCCAGCGGGCGTAGTCGGGGCTGCACCTGCCTGCGGTGTATCCTCTTGCGCGCCCAGCGACCACGGCTCTGCTTCCGTACGGAGACGCTGATGCGGCTTGAGCGCTTGCTCGGTCGCATCTAATGTGTATTTGCGCTGATATCCGCGCGGAGTCACGATCAAGCCGTCATACACCGTCGTCGAGGAATTGCCGATGATTACAGTCGTCAGCATCCCAATATCATGGTTCAGCATATCTTCCAGCGTCGTTACAATAACTTGCTGACGTTCACGATAAGCACTTTTCACCAACCCGACTGGAGTTTGCGGATCGCGGTAACGCAGCAAAATGGACTGCGTCTCCACAATCTGGCGGGTACGCCGACCACTGCGCGGGTTGTATAATGCAATCACAAAATCGGCCGAAGCCGCTGCTTCTACACGCTTCACAATCGTTTCCCAGGGGGTCAGATGATCACTCAGACTGATCGTGCAAGCATCATGCATAACTGGCGCCCCCAACAGTGAAGCACAGGACTGAATAGCCGAGATCCCTGGCACGACTTCTACCTCAACCCCGTCCTCGCGTCGCCAGCCTTTTTGCATCAGCACTTCGTACACCAGCCCTGCCATACCATAGACTCCCGCATCTCCACTGGAAATGACAGCTACCTTCTTGCCCATCTCTGCTTGGCGAACCGCCTCCTGCGCACGGCTCACTTCCTCTGTCATTCCTGTGCGTACAATCTCCTGTCCGTTCAACAACGGACGGATCAAATCAACGTAGGTATTGTAGCCGATAATGACCTCACTTTCGGCCAGCGCATCCAGCGCCCGTTTTGTGATATGTTCCATATCTCCTGGTCCAAATCCAATCACCAGCAATTTTCCTAATGGGCTCATCGTGCTCCTCCTATTCATCCTTTTCAGGGCAGCTATGCTATCTATTTCAATGATTTATGCACATCGTGTAACTCAAAAAAACCCCATCCTGCCCGGATGGGGTTTCTATGTACGCATCTCTCATCAGACGAACAAACAGCGTAAGAAGACATATTTGTCTTCCTCCAACCTGCCGTTGTTTTCCACCTGTCTGTTTACGCTTAAACGCTGCTGCACGTTCATATCCACGCAAACCTCTAACCAACATGGAAAAAGCAACGTGTGCCTGATTTCCTGATTTCGTACACCCATCCTCTCCGCGAAGGTTAACGGTGCATACAGATCAAGGTAGGTCTCCTGGCTTGGCATCAACAGATTCTTTTGTCTTCCCCGTTTTTCACGAGTGACCATTTAAAAAAATCCTCTTCCTTACAGTGGCGGGACCGCTCGGGATTTGCACCCGATTCCCTGTTACCCTTTGCTCAACCGCAAAGGCACCTTGTCTGTCCGCTATTTGATTATGGGTCTTATCATAACCTTGCCTCAATCAGTTGTGCAAGCACGAAAAACGCTTTATTTCAAGTTCTCTGCTTTATTTTTTAACATATGTAGCAATTCGTCCGGGTCCGCAGAGATACTTAATAACGCTGGATGCTCAGCCCCGGTAAACCCTTCTTGCACGCTATGACGTACCATTTCTACTAACGGGTCAAAATATCCATTCACATTCAGCAGCCCAATCGGCTTGCGATGAATGCCGATTTGCGCCCAGCACAATACCTCGAACAGCTCCTCAAAGGTTCCCAAGCCACCCGGAAGGGCAATAAACGCATCGGCCATCTCGCTCATTGCCGCTTTACGCTCATGCATGCTTGCTACCTCAATAAATTCGGTAACTCCCCGATGAATGATCTCTGCATCAAATAATAGGGTGGGCATAATGCCAGTGACCTGACCGTCACCCGCCAGCATTCCATCCGCCACCTCTCCCATCAGCCCCCTGCTAGATCCACCATAGATCAGACGGATATGATGGCGAGCCATGGCTTCCCCCAGCTTGCCTGCAGCCTCAACATATACCGATGAATGTCCAGGTCTGGACCCGGCAAATACGCAAATAGAATTCATTAACGTCTCAGCTCCTGTCCTAAGTCAGCATTTAGCATAATTCGATCCCCAACGCTCATAAGTACAATATATAGACGAACTAGAGCGCTTCGATCTATATATTGCTTATTTGAAAACGCTCTTGGGATTTATGCAAAATGCTCAAGTATCATGCATCGAAACTTATTCATTATATTAGATAAATATTTTCGCTATAACAAAAATCTTTGTCGATGCATGTCCAACAAAAAAAGATAAAGACCTCGTAGGCCCTTATCTTTATTTTACTCTGTATCCCAAAATATAAGTTCATTTTTTAGCATACTGCATTTATAATTTCTATCTCATTTCAATGACCATTCACGATCTTCAGACCACAGCCATGCACCGAATCGTTATGTTCAAAATATTTGCCCAGCTCCACCATCATCGCGCCCATGCGCTCTTCGGTTGGAAACACGACTCGATCAATCCCTTCTTCCACAATGGACTGTGCAGTCACCTTCCCTACTGATACAGCAATCACATCCTCACGAAAAGCTTCCAGTAACTCCTCGATTCGATTTTGCTCTCTGGCATATTGGGCCAAAAATCGGATTTGCGGACCACTTGTAAACGTAACAGCATCAACATTACGATGGATAACATCCTCCAGTAACGCCTGCAATTTTGCTTCCTCAGGTGGGATATGCTTATAAGGAAGTACCTGGCGGGTCACTGCCCCCTGCTCATCCAGCCACTTTACCAACCGTGGAGCTGGATCGCCATGCAGTTGCAACAGTACTTCCTTCCCCTTCAGATCGTATGGGGCAAAAGCTCCTGTCAATCCGATCAAACTTCCGTCCTCGTCTCGTACTGCTGGCGTAAAGCCACGCTTTTTGAGTCCATTGACCGTCTTGTAGCCCCGCGCTGCAATGTTGGAAGATTGCAGCAACTCCATGATCTGCTCGGCTACGCCCATATCCTCTGCCATATCGAACAGGGCATCCAGCCCCATACCTGTCGTGAAGATGTACCAGTCCGGAGGGTGCTTCACCCACGATACAACAGCGTTGCGCAGCTCGATATCATCCAAAAAAACGGTGCCCTGGGCCGGGCGCTGTACTGGCTCACCCCCCATCTTCACAACTAGCAGCGCCATTTCTTCTGCTTTACGGGGACCAGCAAGAGCGACTCTCTTACCTGCCATGCGTTGTGCCATTCTGTTGCCTCCCTTGTAGAAGTCGTATTTCTTTCTACCAAGTATACAATCAGAGGGGTAAAAGACAAATAAGAATTACTTTTCCGATAAATACAGTAATCTTATAAGTGGTCGTGTCCTGTTCTGCCTCCATGCTGGCTTTCTTTCTGACTACTGCTATCCCGCTCTCCGTTAGATGCCTTATCATCTCCGCCTTTCCCTTTAGATTTGGGTCGGAGCAACATCCATAGCAACAAGGGCATGATAACAAAAAAAATGATCATCACCGCGGTCCACTCCCGGCTGAAATCATAAATTTGCACAATGTTGGAGAACAGCATAAACGAACAGACGTAACCCAACAAACCTACGGGCCAAACCATCAGACTTCCCCATGCATGGGCAAACATACGCTTTACTGCCAAACTGGTAACGTACAGGTCAACCCCAATCTTCGTAAGAAAGGTCGGTACGGTCAGTGCGGCCACGAACAAGTCGAACCGATCCAGAAAGTCCGTTAGCTGCAATTGACGCACTAGTTCATAGGATGGATAAAATAGCCGGGACAAGATAGGAACACCAATAACCAACTCCGACAGCAACATCAGCATGGTCAGAAATGCGGTTCCGAGCAAATGCCCATACCACGCACTACGCCCATTATAGCTCTTCCCAGAAATCACAAAGGGAACCATCATGATATCGGCCATATATCCCAGCATGCGCCAGCTGCCCTTGATCACTCCATCTACTTCCGGATGTAAATAGGGTCTCAGTACCGAAAAATCCATATTACGCCCGAAAAAAAGCGGCATGGTCAGCAGCGTCAGAATCAACAAAGGTACAAAAATCTCGGTCATATTCACGATGGTGCTTATTCCGCCTTTGGCCATAAACGCCAGAGTCAAAAGCAAAATAAGAGATACGACAACAATCGGAGTCAGCGGCAAAAGTACAACCTCCACCAAATCCGTGATAACTCTCAAATCCCGTGCAAAAATGATCAGAAATAAAATAAGGTAGACTGCAAGCAGCATACGTCCTAGCACAGGGTGAAAGCTCACCATGGCCTGCATCAGGTCCTGATCAGGAAAACGCCGCTTGAGTCTCAACATGGCCCAAATCGGCAAGCATAGCACGATAGCTGCAATTACACAGGTCCAGTAGGCATGTTGATTCGCGTAATCTGCTGCCTGCGCCGGAGCATGTATAAGGGTAATAGCGACCTCCATCAATACACCAAGCAGCACGATTTGTCTGGTTGTGAACTGTCTCATGCAGGTACATCCTCCTTTTGCCCGCAGGCATCCATTACACGATTTACAACGTAGGGGGGAGCCACATGTCAATAAAACGGGCCAGCCATGTAGCCACATAAACAGTGCTCTTCGTTGATGTTCCGTAAATCCAGATACCAATGCTAATAACATACAATACACGTGAGATCCAGCGATTGACGGCAGGCGCATCCCTAATACTTTTGCGGTCAATCAGATACATGAAGAGCATAGCCAGCAATAAAGGTAATAGAAATACTTTATTCATTCTGGATTTGCTCCTTTTTGACCCCGAATGGTTTGGTGACTGCACCGATATTTTCAATATGCACGACCGGATCTATAGTGACCTCCACCTTGGGATACAGTTGATCCCATTGAGGTTTAATCCGTTCCCATTCATCCGGATGACTCGTAATAATAGCCCGGCCCAAACCAAGTACGTCTGAGTGATATTTTTGCTGGATCACCTTGACACCCTCTCCCAGCTCCCTCTTAATTTCCTCGGCTGTCTGCTGTTCCAGCCACTTCAAATTTTCCTCGTTGGAAATATCGAAATCCGTCTCATTTTCCTTCACATTCCCGTTACAGTTCATATGAACGGTCATGCGAATATCGTTCCCACGAATATATGGCTTGATATGGACATTATTTTCGATGAGGTGTACAGATATGTAGCCTCTACCTTTGGGAGGGTGGATAAATATTTCTGTCTCCTTGGCTTGCTCCATACCCAAAAGCAGAAACCGACTGAGGTGGTTATCTATAATCCCTGTTAACCTGTCTTTGCGAAACACAGCCAGTCCATCGACCTGAATATTCGTCTTCTTGTCTTTAAGGTTAGAAGGCCCATTCTTCACCAGAGACATCACCGGCACCACCGGGTCAATGCCATCCAGCAGGACGGAATTTATCAGCAGCTTAATAGAACGAGGTTTTTTCATATAGGAATAGTTGAGCTCACGCACCATTTCTGCCGGATATTGCTCAATCGGGGCATCTGCCTGAAGCACTTCCATCGCTGATCCCTTCGTAATAACAACCAGGGAAGACAGTCGGTTCTGCGGAACACGTGCCAGTACATCCATCATTTTACTAATCCCTTCTCGTGCCAGCGCCTCGCCGAACAGCAGCACCCGCCGGTGGGAGTAATTCAGTGTTCGCGAAACTCCGCGCTGTTCCTCAGTGCTTGCTCCGCGAAAGCTTGGACCTGTTTTGGACTCCAGGTAGTAGGACTTCGTACCGCTTGTACCTCCCCCTCCTCCTGTGCTGCCCGAAGATCCAAGTTGTCCGGGCAAAGCGATTTGCATCGTTACCCGATATTGATCGCCTTCTTTATCCAGACCCGTACCCATCACAAAGGCCACATCGTTCACTTCACGGCGATCCCAGCATCCTCCCAAAAGAACAGAACAAAGCAGCAGACAACAGAGCACAGCCGCTTTACGTATTTGTTGTGCATCGGATTTGTGCTTCATCACCATCCCTCCTCGGTTGTAGGCGATCCATTCATCTTTTCCTTCGCTCGTTTGTTGTTGTCTTTACCAATCCAGGAAGGACGTTTAGTCATTTTCCACCAAGGCGCACGAACGACGATATCCTTTTGATCCATATGTTTGTATGGGCTATATCCGCTCATATAAGGAACACCAAACGATGTTAGCTTGGTTAGATGCGTAGCAATCAGCGTTGTCGCAATAATGATCCCAAACAATCCGAATAATCCCGCCATCAGCATAATTGGAAATCGTAGCAGACGAACCGTGATGGCAAAGTTAAAACGCGGGATGGTAAACGACGCAATACCTGTGAGCGACACAATAATGACCATCGGGGCCGATACAATCCCTGCTTGTACAGAGGCCTGACCGATGACGAGCGCTCCAAGGATACTGACAGCCTGACCGACCGTTTTGGGGAGACGAATCCCCGCTTCTCGTAACGCTTCAAAGGAAATTTCCATCATTAGTGCTTCCACCAAAGCGGGGAAAGGGATAGACTCACGTGCTGCCGCAATACTCAAAATAAGCGTCGTCGGCAGCATATCATGATGATAGGTCGTCACCGCTACATATAATGCAGGCAGAAAGAGAGCCAATATGAGAAAAAGAAAACGAATCCAGCGCACCATATTACTGATAAAAAAACGCTCATAATAGTCTTCGCTCGCTTGCATCATCTGCCACATCGTGACTGGCCCAATCAGGGCAAAGGGCGTTCCGTCTACAAAAATAGCAAAACGTCCTTCCAATAATTGCGCCGTGACGGTATCCGGGCGTTCGGTGTATTCCATTTGCGGAAACGGCGAAAACGGGTGATCCTCAATCAGTTCCTCAATATATCCAGTCTCCAGAACACCATCAATTTTAATATCGCTGAGCCTTTTTTTGACATCCTCCACCAGCTTCGGATCTATGATCCCTTCAATATAAGTAAGGACGACGCTCGTTTGAGTTTCTGTTCCGATGGTCATGCTGTACATCTTGAGCTTGGAGGTTTTCAGTTTGAAACGTAACAGTGCCGTATTGACGCGAAGTGTCTCTGTGAATCCTTCACGCGGTCCACGAATAACCGATTCGGTCTGCGGTTCCTCCACTCCACGGCGGACACCCCCCTTGGCGCTAAAAATATACGCACGAGGCGTGCCATCTACGAACAAGGCGGCATTGCCGTCCAGTATCGCTGCCGATACCATCTTCCATTCGTCCATCGTTTTGGTTTGGGACATGGAGATACGAGTTTCATCCAGCGGCTCCAATTTGCCGTTCACTTCAGGGTCCTTGAGCATCATACCCAGAATGACAGGCCGCAGGATATGATCCTGCAAATCCTCCGATTTTACCGTACCTTCAAAATAAGCCAACAACCCTTTGCGTTCAGGGGAAATCATGAGCTCTCGATAGACGATATCAGAGCAATCCTTGAAAATATCACGCAAAGCAATCAAATTGTCTTCCACACTGCTACGTAGCGGCTGTTCCAGCCACGAAGACTCAGGCAGTCCTTTAGGCACATTGGAATTTCGTGTCTTGCGGTCTGCGGCTGGAATCGCTCTCCGGCTCCACGGTGGCTTCGGCAACTTGGGAAAGCGCCCTTTCTTCATCGTTATTCCCCCTTTACGAATGAGCCGAACAGATAATATGACATATAGGATGTACCAGCCTGCAAAGGATTATGTATCCAATGAACTCAACATGTTGAACGGATAACAAAAAGACCCTGCAATGATGCAGAGCCTTCGAAAATCCATCATATATCTGAAAATTTATGATAAAGGAATGATTAATCTCCCCAATACTCCTCGGGATGGTATTCAATCTCAGAACCAGCTTTGAACGTAAGCTTATCTGTCTGATCATGATATTCCACACTTTCCGGGGTGACGTAATACCAATGCTTCACCACGGGTCCGTCGTCTACCGGGGTTACAAAACGAAATACGTTCAACTCCCCGCTATAACGCACAATCGCCTCCGCCGTCTCACGCGGCAACTCTTGAAGCGTAAAGCGAAACACACCGTCCACCGATTCAAAATGACAATCGAAACTCTGCTTGCGGCTGTCAGCAAAGCTACGTCCCGTGACGGCATGCTTGATCAGCCATGTTTCCTGCTGCGCCATTGTGCGCACCTCCTTTTAGGGCAAATCAATCAACATATAAAAAACAGAATCTTCTGCTTTCAGTGAGAGCTTCGGCTCCTGCTCAATACGAGCGGAATCGCGTCCTTGCAGAATATGTTCACCGTTCACACGCAGCGAGCCTTCGATGACGAATAGGAACACGCGCCGACCCTCGGCCTGTGTGAATTCTACTTGCTCTCCAGGCTGAAGCTTGCTTAAATAAATCGTTAAATCCTGGTTGATTGCAGCTATTTCACCCTCTGTGCCTGGTACACGCTTTCCGGCAACGACAGGCAGAAGCTGACCTTGAAGACGCTCAGGATTGAATGCTGTAGCCTCATATGACGGTTTCAGTCCTCTCGTATGCGGGCTAAACCACAATTGCAGCAGACTGACATCCTCCGTTTGTGAAGCGTTGTGCTCCGTATGAATGATGCCGTGGCCCGCTGACATTCGCTGAATGCCTCCAAAACCGGTCACCGCTACATGTCCACGGTTGTCTTCATGACGCAGTTCCCCATACAGCACAATCGAAACAATCTCCATATCACTGTGCGGATGCGCCCCAAATCCCCGTCCCGGTGCGATGACATCGTCATTACAGACACGCATAGGACCAAACGCTGTATTGTTCTCATCCTGATACTCCGCGAATGAAAAGCTGTGACTCCCCCGCAGCCAGCCCTTATCGAAGCTGAATCGGGAAGCCGCTGGATATATTGTAAACATAATAGCCCTCCTTCAGGAAGAAAAATGAGATCAAATCCCTCTCATTGTAACCGAGCCCAAGCGATAATGCTACGCCTCTGTCTGAGTAATAATCTCATCTATAAAAGACTGCAAAGTACTGGTAACAAAGGCTTCCTTACGCCGGATAAACACCGTTGTTACTTCATTGTACGGCTCAGGCATCGCATGACCGCATACAAGGCCTTGAGCCACCAGCCCGCTAATCGACGATTCGGGAAAAACAGTCATTCCAATACCGGCCGCCACACTGCCGATAATTGTCTCAAATGTCCCAAACTCCATAATCTGCTTAGGAATAATCCCCTCCATCTTGAGCCAGGTTTCCAGCCGTCCCCGGTAGCCGCAGCCTTTTTTATACAGCAGGAGTGGACGGGTTGTAAGATCCTCGACAGAAAAGTCATCTCCTTGGGATACGAGGACCAGTTTTTCCTGAAACACATCAAACTGTTCAATCAGCGGATGCTTGACCGGCCCGGTCACAAAAGCTCCATCCAGCCGCATTTCTGCAACCTCCTGCACCAGAGACTCTGTAACCCCGGCCTTGAGGGACAACTCGACATTCGGGTACTTGCTATAGTAAGCATGTAAAATGGCCGGGAGGGCAATGACAGTCTCCACAATGCCAATCTCCAGCACCCCCGAAGGTGTAGAGGTATTCTGAAACGCATGTTTCATTTCCTCAAATTGCGATAAAATGCTTTTCGTATATTGCAGCAGACGCTTGCCCTCGGCATTGAGGATCATGCCCCGCTTATGTCTATTAAATAAAGGCGTTTGCAGTTCCTTTTCGAGCAGCTTGATTCTGGCCGTTACATTGGACTGGACATAGCTAAGCTCGGCTGCAGCCTTGCTGACACTGCCATGCGCAGCCACCGTCTGGAAAATGTTTAAATCGTTCAGATCCACTACTGCTCCCCCTTATTGTGAAGGACAAGGGGCCATTAAAATTGACGCGCCTTGTCACTTATTATCATTTTAAATGATCATAATGTTTATTTTCAATCATTTTACCAACAGCTTCCTATCCTTTATGATGTGTCCATAAGAAATGTCCGCTGAGACCGGCAAGGAGGAGCTTTTGTACATCATGAACAGACAAATCATGACCGGATCTTTATTATGCCTAATCGCCAGTATGTCCTGGGGGGCGATGTTTCCGGTTTCGCACATTGCATTACAACATATCAATCCACTGTACTTTTCATTTTTGCGCTATTTATCGGTTACACTCATTTTAGTCGTGCTATTGTGGCTCAAAGAGGGACGGACGGCATTTCGCTTTGAGGGCAAGGGCAAGACGTTGTTATTCTTTGGGACCATGGGATTCACCATTTATAATATGGCCGTTTTCCAGGGACAGCACGCGATGGGGGCAGCAGGTACTCTGGTAGCTTCTATAATGGAAGTGCTAATGCCGATGATTTCCATTGCGATGGTGTGGGTCATGACCCGTAAAATGCCTCCGAAATATACACTAATCAGCATGGTGATTGCGCTGGCTGGGGCTTTACTTGTGATCACGAACGGAAAATGGACCTTTTTCACACTTGCCGGACAACATTTACTGCCGCTGCTGCTTATTTTCGTAGGCGTCGTCGGATGGGTCGTATATTCCATGGGAGGCAGCCACTTTGCAGGATGGTCTACTCTTCGGTATTCAACCCTAACCTGCCTGCTGGGAACTCTCGTCTCCTTCGTAGTCGTCACATTTGCCTCTGCTTTCAACTGGATTGTGGTGCCGGACTGGCAGGCTGTGTGGTCAGTTAAATACGAAATGAGCTTTATGATCCTGCTTCCAGGGCTAGCTGCCCTGCTTAGCTGGAATGCCGGAATCCGAAAGCTGTCTCCACTGAACGGAATTCTATTTATTAACTTTGTACCGATTACCACGCTGGTACTCATGTACTTCCAAGGTTATGTCATTAGCCGTTTTGAACTATATGGGACAGTGCTAGTCATTTTCGCACTGATTCTGAACAATATGTTTCAGAGAAGTTCGCTGCGTCCTTCCGACAGCTCACGGGATGTCCGTTTCCGCCTGGATCGCCGCAAGTCCTTCCAACGTTAACTTCTAACCCTGCAAACCAGAAATTATGCTAAACACATTAAAAAAAGCGCCTGGATACAGAGTACAATCTCCTGTATCCGGGCGCTTTTTATCATTTTAGGATTTTCCTTCAACCTGAAAACGTCCAACCAGTTCGCGCAATTCCTCTGCCATTTGGCTCAGGTCCGCTGTAGATGAAGCAATTTCCTCAATAGAAGCGAGCTGTTGCTCAGCCGCTGCTGAGATCGACTCGGTGTTGCTCGCTGCCTCGTCCGAAATGTGGGCAATATCGCTCATAATATCTACGACACCTACAGTCCCCCGTGCCATTTCCTGAGTCACTCCGGTAATGTCATTGATATGTACCATAGCTCGTTCCACGGCCTGGCTGATCTCCGCAAAGGATTGCTCAGACGTGGTTACCGAATCAATGCCTTCCGTCACCCGTGTCCGCGCTTGATGCATAGCGCCCAGAGCATGATTCATATCCACCTGCATCGCTTCAATGCGCTCCGAGATCAAAGTAGCCGATTTCGCTGATTCCTCAGCTAGCTTACGTACCTCCGTAGCGACCACGGCAAATCCCTTACCATGATCCCCCGCACGTGCGGCCTCAATGGACGCATTCAGAGCTAACAGATTGGTCTGTTTGGCAATACCGGATATAACGCTGATAATATTCACGATTTCACCGGAGCGCTCATTGAGAGAGTCCATGGCCTGTCCGAGATCGTTAACGGTCTCATCGATGTCATGCATCTTCTGGACAGCCTGCGTAGCAGCCTTGCTGCCCTCCTGAGCCGACTCGGCGTTCATCTTCACATGTTCAGATACGCCCACCATACGCTCGGATACGTTCGCTGCTTGCTGAGCAAGCTCCTCCATATTTACGGAGCCGTGCTTGACGCTCTCCACCTGACGTTCGCTGCCCACAGCTACTTCCTGGATAGCAATGGTGACATGCTCAATCGCTTGGGTTGTCTGATCTGCACCCGCAGCCAGTTCCTCCGCTGAAGAACTTACCCGATCTGTCGTTTCGTGTACGCTTCGAATCATCGTGCGCAAACTGTCGACCATAGTTTGGAAGTGAGAAGACAATTCGCCTACCTCATCCGTTTTTCCAGTTTCCAAATCGCCCGTCAAATCTCCTTCACTGATTCGTTCTGCTGATTTTTGCAGCTTACGAATCGGTACCAGAACAGAACGGGTGATCAGGAAAATCGCGATAAGCGCAATCACCAGTGAGGCAGCCAGCACGAAAATGGTTACATAACGCATGGCAGCGGTGGCATCGCTAATCTCGGATTGATAGAAGGTGCCTGCAATTTTCCAGCCGGTATCTGTATTCGTTACATAGGTCAAATATTTCTCGCGGCCTTCATGCATATAGTTGAAGTTCCCACTCGGCGCAGTATACAACGTATCAAGCGAATTCTCCTGAGGAGATGAGCCCGCTTTAGCCGTAGGATGGACTACGAATTTCTTCGTATGATCCAAAATGATGATATACCCCTCCTGGCCCACTTTGATGGAGGCCAGTTTACGTACACTCTCCAGATTTAGGGAAATCCCGATAACCCCGGACTTGTCGGAAAGCGTCTGAGATACTACGACAACAGGAATACCCGATGAATTGATAATAACAGGCGTAATTGCAACCTTACCGGGCTGCTTCATCGCTTCGATGTACCATGGGCGTGTGCGAGGATCAAATGTCCCTTCATCCTCCTTGGGCACCCCCCGAATCATCAGCCCCTCCGGTGTTCCAACAAAAATATCCGTGGCATCTTCATGCAAACCCTTGTATTGGATCAGCTTCGGCTGAATCAAAGGGCTGTTTCGACCATCTATCATCGAGCCGTCCAGACGCTCCGCCAAATAACTCGCATCTTTAATTTTACTGGCGATTGCGTATTCAATAATTGAGTTAGCTGTCGCTACCCCCTGATTCGCACTCCCGTGGAGTTGTTTCTCCATAGCATTATATGATGATTTATAGGTCGCAATGGAAATACTTAAGCTCGGAATCAGCAAAACAAGTAAAAAGCCTAAACTTAGCTTGTTCCTGAGTGTCCATATCGTTTTTCTCTTTCGCGTTGTTCCCATGTTTTTTCCCCTTTGCTCATAAAACAATATATTTGAATTACATTCCGTGTTAGTTATATCGGCTGAAAGTAGCAAATGATTTACAATAAAATTTCACAAAGGAGAAAAACAAAAACCGCGCCCTATAAGACTAAGGACGCGGTTATATGAACATTTAGACCTGTACGTTACTGTTTTCAGTCTTTTTGCGGCCAAATAACTGATCCACTGCCAGAAAACGTCCACCGACAAGCGCTTGCTGAAGGCTGGTGAACAGAATCAGCAGATCAAATTCAATCGAGCCAAAAGGCTGTCCTTTTTTAGCGGTTAGCAATACACCAATCATAACAATGGTCAATGCCGCTCCAGCCAGTCGTGTTCCGATACCCAGAACCAGTGCAATTCCTCCAACCAGCTCAACCGTAGCGACCACAGGGGCCATCCAACCAGGGAGTCCGATACTTTGGAAGAAGCCGGAGGTTCCGTCTAATCCCTGAAACTTTTGTGCACCGTGAACGATAAAAATAACCCCTGTAAAGATTCGTACCAACAATAATCCAATATTCATAAGCGTTTGATTCATTTGCTCATCTCCTTTTAAGTTGTATAAAAATCATGTAACAAACTACATAGTGTAGTGTGTTGCACATCGAGAATTGGGAGCGCGAAAAGCGCCACCCGCAGGAAACATTTCTTGTCCAACTAGATTAGCGCCAGTGCGAACATAAGTGTCAGCATCACTAGCACATAGCTGGAAAACATAATCGAACGCCAAGGCATTTGAATGACAGGTTCTTGCTGAGGGTCTAAAATACGTGAGATACGATAATTAATGGACGTTTCTGCAAACGAGGAACAAGCGGCGGAGTTTACCAGGCGAGTATTGGCAGGCGTCATACTCAGAAGCTTGAGCAATGCGCTCCCAATCCCAACTGGTGAACCAGCTCGATGAATCGCTTCGTTATCAGCCAAAATTTCACGGGCCGTCTTATAATGATTGGTAATGTGACGCAGCACTGGCAAGTAAAACAGCTGTTTAGCACACACTTGCAGCAACCAGGTCTTCAACGGATCATAATGTTTCATATGATAGGCTTCGTGGTATATGACAGCCTCTTCCTCGTGCTTGTCCAGTACGGACAATAGTGCAGAGGACAATACAATACGTGGCTTCCATAATCCCATGGTAAAAGCGGCTGGCTTGGCATAATCAATGACCCATATCCGATCGGTCCCGAGTTCACGATATCGCTCACCCAGTGCCTCGGTCAGAGAGAGGTCACGCATTCGGTGCAGTCTGCGAAAAGCTGCCCTGGTAGCCATACACTGTCTGACTGCTTCTCCTCCGGCGATAGCGAAGGTAACGAAAACCAGCCCGCTGAGCGCATCCACCATGTAGCCAATTCCGTAGTGCTGCAACAAACTTCTGCAAATTTGAAACACGTTATAATTCAATTTCCAGCCGAAAACATGCTGCCCGGCGTACATACCCATCTGTATAAGGGCGAAACCCGAAATCAAGGCGCCTGCTGTAAACAGTAATTTAGAACGTGTTTTCCACATCGCTACATATCCTTTTTCCATTGTTTAATTTTTTGTTCCAGACGTTCGATCAACTTCGGATCGGCCACCTCCAGAGCATCAATCATATGATTGACAGCAAGCGGACCAAATTCATCCACCAATTCGTGACTGAGTCCCTTGGATTGCTCATCCATGAACTCTTCCCTACTTAAAACTGGACGATATAAAGACGTTCTCCCACGTATACTCTTACTCAGTATCCCCTTGTCCACTAAACGGTTCATCACGGTCATTACCGTATTGAAGTTAAAGTCCCGATCCCCCTCCAACGCGGTCTGCACTTCTTTGATACTCCGATCCGAAGTGGACCATAAAATATCCATAATCTTGGCTTCCAGAGGCCCGAAAAATCGGTTAAGCCCGGTTTCGCCAGCTTTAAAATTCAGTCGTTTCATAAGAAGCACCTCACACTACCGATTGTAGTGTATATATCCGGCTAAAGTCAACCGTCACACCTAATGTCAGTTTCTTCATGGAATCCTATACAAACCGCCGAATGTCTCCATCCGGCGGAAATTCATCGGTATTCATAACTTTCAGGTCAATCTGCCAATCTGTATCCTACACCTCTTACGGTTGCAATATATTCAGGTTCCGCAGGTCGATCATCTAGCTTCTTACGCAAACTTTTGACATGCACATCTACAACGTTACTACCGCCTACAAAATCCGTCTCCCAGATATCGTGCATCATTTGCTCGCGAGAGATCACTTTGCCTTGAGCATCAATCAGCTTCAGCAACAAATCGTATTCTGTTTTAGTCAGATTCAGTTGACTCTCTTCTTTATATACCAGCATTTTATCTCGGTCAATCCAGATGTCCTTGAACACCGTACGACGGCTGGCTTGCGCTGCCTGACGGGAAACGGCAGGATGGCGTACAATCATCCGTTCAATGTCATGCACCATATGATTGGAAGCCAGCGGCCACACCAGTACCTCTTCTGAAGGAAGCAGCTCATTCGCATGTACAGACACCCGATCCTGAACCACGTACATAACCGGTGTGTCTTTCATGTCTTCTACCTCCAGACGATTGCGGATATCCAGTAATTCACTCTGTGGTTCGGTGGCGGTCAAATCGTAAATCAACAGATCGCTTCCCAGATGACGCTGCACTTCAGGCTCCCAGCGATGAAAAACCATCACATCAAAACACGCATCTGACAACGTACGCACCAACCCGTGAACTATACCCGGTACCGAACTGATTAGAATGATACGACGTGTAGTCGGACAATACAAAGGCTCATTGGAGGGAACGGTCTGCACCGTAGGTGTAGAGGGAGCTGCTAACATCGATGTCCAACTGCCCTTCACCCTTCTAGGCATGTCAGCCACTTTGAAACGATTCGTTATCTGATTCGCTTGCTTTGACATTCCTTACACACTCCTCCGAATACGACATGGGCATGGGCAATATTATACCCCGTTTCATGCGCAACCGTGTCAATCCAATCATGTGGGACTTCACTCATCACTTCATCTACCCGGCCGCAAACCTGACAAATAATATGCTGATGATCGTCCATCCGTCCGTCATAACGACTAGCAGCTTCCCCCAGCTTCAATTCACGGATTAATTCCTTATCCGTCAAATAACGCAGTGAATTATATACCGTTCCATAGGCCAGATTATATCCGCGCTCCATCAACCGATTCATAACATCGGCCGCAGTAGGATGATCGTGGGCTTCACGAACCACATCATATACCGCTTGGCGCTGCGAAGTTAAATTTAAAGTTCTCATGCCGCATCTCCCTTAACCAACGCAGATTATATTAATTACAAACTTACAATCATAATAAAGATCAATTTAGAATAAGTATAAATCTTAATTTATTTCAAGTCAATGGGATCGGATAAATTGAACGGCTTTGCAACACAATGTATACATGGTACATGCTCAGCTCATACACATCGGAGGAATATTTTATGAAAATACTGTGGATATTTACACTCTTTATGATACTTATGCTCGGCACCATTCTGCTAGTGAACTGGCTATTCGGTACTCATACCCCGTGGGAGCCCATGGTATTGGCTTTTAGCACTATGCGTCCATCCGAATATATCGTCTTGGCAGGAATGCTCCTTTTGCTCTTTGTAAACGCGGGCAAAAAGCAAATAGGAAACGCATTTCGCTTCCTTTTCTCACGATGGTCACGTTTTCTGAGAGTTCCCTCTTCTAACTCTGCTTCTTCGCACCAGAGCAATCAGAAAAAACAGAACGGGGAAAAGGTAAACAAATAATGGATGAATATAGATTAGGAACTATCGCCCAAATTCAAAATGCTCACTCAGGCTTGCCCCCCCTATCTGGGACCATAGTAAAACAAGGATACCGCAAGAGAGCAGCGTCTTTCGATAGGGTAAACCAAATATATCGGATATCCCCACCGCGGCCGCATAAAAAACAAAGCCACTTTAAAAAAGTCTCCAATGATAACGGACATCAGTATAATGACATCTGGACGCTGCACGTATTCCGAAAGCTGTACATTCGCAAATGTACTTAAGTAATGGAAAAATAGAGCGCTCTGTTATAGCCGTACCCAGCACGGTTACATTTAATATTGCGACTTCAATTAAAACGATACCCCCAGCTAAAATGCCCTCATAACCTGCTCTGGTCATCTTGTGAAGGCTTATGTACACAAGGGATAAACATCATAAAGCAAATCATTTCACCGTATGGAAAAGCCAGACGTTCCCTGGTCACTGAACTGAGTATGGGCTTAAGGCCCTGACTCATTACGGGCATCAGCTCTTCCAGACGAATGCTGCCCGATAAGATTAATAATGTATTTCCCAAGATAATAACGATGTATTCCGTTCATATTCGTTATCCAAATTAATAATGACTGAGTTTCCCAGAATAAAATGAAACATGAGAATGTGCATTTGCCCGGTACTGATATATGTTTTGTTGGCAAAACGTTGACTCATGGCGCATTCTCCTCTCCTTTTTTAATCCGGGTCTTTTTCAGCCATGACACGATAAGCAGCAAGAAAGGAAAAAACACGGCAAATATCGGAAACAGCCATTTCAGCACAAACTCGCCTATTACAAGATGGTGTTGGTAGCCCAGAGCCATCAATATGCAAGAAACGAGCATGATCAGCCCAAATGGCAGGATCAGTTTACGGTAAGATATTCTTAATACATCCTCCGCAGCCTTAACCGTCGCATAATAGAAGATGAAGATTTTGAAAAAATCAAAAATAATAACGGTCATGACTCCAATTACATCGATCCTGTCGATTAAATCGGATATTTCTACCTTGCTGATCATCGAGAGCAGCGGGTAAGTCGCCCGTTTGAACACGTTCTCTCCCAGTGCAAGCACATTGGACAATGTAACAACAGACAGGAGCAGCCCCCCCAGCAATATAGCGGAGAGCCCTACCCCATTGGCACGGTAGCCCTTTTTTAATGTGGGGAGGATCATAGCAAACGTAACCATCTCTCCGTACGGGAGCATCACGGCTTGCGAATAAACAACTTGCCATATCGGCTGCCAGCCATGCTCGGCTATGGGCAATATATTGCCCATATCCACAATGCCTGCCAACAAAATCAATATATTCGTAACCAAGCCCAGCAGCAGCAGCAAAATCAACATGATGATGGCTGTCCGGCCTGCAACCTCGATTCCCAGATGCATCACATACATGACAAGTCCAATCATCAAGGCACAGATGATTGTCAACGGCGTATGCTGAAGTGTTCGGTCGGCAATCAGGATCCCCGTGTCCCGAAGATCCCGTGCTCCGCCGTAAAGAAAAAACACGATATATAAAAAAGCAAGCGCACTCCCTGCTTTCTTGCCCAAAAGGGTTCTGCAGTACTGTGTCATGAGCAAGTCGGGAAAGCGTCGGTGAAGGCTGCCATAGCATACAAAAAGCATTGCCCCAAAAACCATGGAAATGAGGATGGCGATCCATGCATCCTTACCCGCATTCCTTCCGGGAATAGACATCATAGATGTGCCCATCTCAAACAGCACCATAAGAGAGATCATCTCTTTTGCATCTATCTGTATCTTTTTTTTCACGGCCTTCCCTCCTTGTTCTATTTTCACTATTCTGATTCTCCCTTGGAATACGGGTTAGTCCGCGACTGCGTGTGTTTCAGTACAGAAGTCACTTGAATACGGACGGTGCTTTCCGCAAAAAAACGGCTCCATTCGGAAGAGAGTTTTTTCCATTTTTTAGGATGACTCCTCTCCAGCGCAAGGCCGAAGCCTATTACATCGCTGCGGGTACGCTGAATCTCCCTGACTGTTGAAGTGATCACTTTTTTCGTCTCCTCTGTCCATTGCTCCTGCAATCCTTTCATCGCCTCCGAACTTTGCAAGTTAATCGGGCACTCGGCTTCCTGTACCGCCCCGGTCTGTTTTAAGTTAATCACAAAAACAGGCTCCCCTTGCTCCATCTGAGTGTGTATATTGGTTGCAGAGAACAAGGTTTCGATGCCAATAGTTTCCCCATTCTTACCGCAGTTCAATGTTGTTTGGGCACTTTTTACCTTGTTGTTGATCATAGACAGTCCAATGGCCTGGTCATCGTCCAACCAGCGGACAAGCCGGTCCTTTTGAAATACCCCCATTCCGTTAATATGAACAATTGCTTTCGGTAAAATATTGTCCACATTGTTCTTGGTTGGGGCCTGCTCCAAATTTCCATCGACCTCAATGCCCGTCAGCACAGGACCGCCACCCTTATTGAACATGCTACGAATGACATCGTCGATAGTCACCGCGTAATCCCCGGCATACAAACGCTCCGATGTTTCCAACTTTCCTGAAATATCATTGGCGGGAATACGGCCGATCGCGGTCATGATTGCCAGCACATCCTTCCCAGTATTACCACGTGCCACCATCATTTTCACCGGCAGCCGGATTTCTGTAGACCTTTCCAGAAAATCCATCGTATCGCCGATTCCAGCCCGTGCCAGCTTTTCTCCAATAACGACCAGTCTGGTATGCGCCAGAGAAATGATCCGCGAAACCCTCTGTGAAGCTCTACGGATCGCTTGAAACAGATTCTTGCCCTTTTCCTGAAACAAGACGACAGGGGTGGCTCCTCTCGCTCTAGCTCCGGCTATTTCATCTGCCACGACTACCTGCAGGGAAACCGTATAGCCCGACTCCCCATCCGCATCAATACCTATAGCCGCGACTACTGCCCGCTGGTTCAGCTCCACTGAATCCCAGCAGCCAGATAGGAGTGGCATCAATACAAGCCCTACCAAACTCAGCATCCATATTCTCCATTTGAAGGTTACTGTGCCTCGGTTACTCCCCTTTTCCAGATGCACCCTGAGCGCCCCCCTCCCGCATCGGTGAAGTTTTATCGGAAGGGGAAATCCCGCTTCCATCCTTCATTCGTGTCTGATTCGTTGATGTAATACTTTTAGGACGTTTCCGCATCATCCAAAATGGCATTCGCAATACCGCATCCTTTTGACTCTCCAGCACAAAAGGACTGAAAGGGGCCATGTAGGGCACCCCAAAAGAGCGAAGGCTGTTCATATGGGCGATCAGCGCAATCAACCCCAATGTAATGCCATACAGCCCCATAAATGCAGCCAGCACCATAAAAACAAACCGGAACAGTCTCCCGGCTACCGCCATGTTATATGTCGGAATCGCGTAGCTGGCAATCCCCGTCAGCGCTACTACAATCGTGAGCAGCGGGGTGACGATTCCAGCCTCTACAGCCGCTTGTCCCAATACAAGCGCACCGATAACGGATACCGTTTGTCCGCCCACACGGGGCATTCGAATCCCTGCTTCTCGCAAAATTTCAAAGGTGATTTCCAGAATAAACGCCTCCAGAAATGCTGGAAAAGGGACAGATTCACGCTGCGCTAGTATACTGATGAGCAGTGGGGTTGGTATCATTTCATAATGATAAGTGGTTAAAGCGATGTAGAGAGAAGGCCCTAAAATCAGAATAATAAAGCTGATATACCGGATGAGTCGGACGACAGTCGCCATGTCATAACGTTCTGAATAATCGGAAGAACTTTGAAAAAATTGAGCAAATACAGTAGGCATCACCAGTACAAATGGATTTCCATCGACGATGAGTGCAACCCGCCCCTCCATAATGTTGCTGCTAATCGTATCCGGTCTTTCTGAGTTATAGATCGTTGGAAATGGTGTGAGATTTTGGTCCTGTATCATCTCTTCTACCATGCCGGATTCAAATATGGCGTCAATATTGATGGCTTTTACCCGTTTGCGAACTTCATCTACGACACTTGAATCTGCAATATTTTTCATATACAGTATGGCCACATTCGTGAGGGACGTACTTCCCACTTTGAACATCTCCATCGTAAGATCGGAGCTTTTAATCCGCCGACGTACAAGAGAGACGTTCGTGAACAGGGATTCCACAAATCCATCCTTCGGCCCCTGAACGACAGACTGTGTGGAGGGCTCGTTAACCGCCCGCGTCTCTCCTCCGCGTGTGCCGCATGCGATGGTTTTTTTACAGCCTTCCAGCAGAATGATCGTATCTCCCATCAAGAGTTGTTCCATCATGGAATTCCAATCATCGCAATCCTTCACTTCACCCAGTTCCAGCGCATGAGCCTGTATCCGATTGTAAAGCTCTTCTGCACTTTCTACCTCAGCAGCCACCTCGGCAGATGGCCGGCTAAGCAATGATTTCATGACGAGCTCATTCACCGTATCCGTCTTGACCATACTATCTAGAAATACAATGGCGGCAGGAACATCCGCCTTTAGTCCGACATTAAAACGGCGAATCAAGAAGTCTGGGCTGTTTGACGTCGATTCCTTAATTTGCTGCAAGTTGGTTTCCAAATGCGCCTCAATCTTTAAAGAACGTGAAGAATTTTCATTATTCTTGTCCGCACCCGACTTTTTATTATGTTTGCGATAGGGATAGCGAATCATGAGCAACCTCATCTCCAGTAAGGCAGCAATAGATACCGCCCATTTTTCCTTATTCTTGTATCTTTGGAGTATGCTCAATCTATTCCCAGTTATGCACCAAACACGTGAACGAAACGTCATAAGCGCACCAGCGTAATAAATTTCAATAAATTCTTCATTTGCAAGCTTAATGTCAGTTTTTTTGATAAAATGAAGGAATATGCCTCTCGGGAGGGTTAGCATCTTGTTCAGTACGTTTTTTGTAAATACCTGTATCCTTGTCACCTTTTTGTACATAACCGGCCTTATATCACAAAGATATAAAATCCGGCTGCACACCTTGAAGCGTAAGATACATTGGATTGGAGGCGCCCTTTTTGGGTGCTACGGCATTGTCATGATGTACTATTCAATTCCAGTAGGATTTAATACGATTGCCGATCTTCGTCATTTGGCCATCGTAGCTACCGCAACGTATATCGGCGCCCCAGCAGCACTCATGGCTACCCTGTTTATATGTGTAGGTAGATTATTACTATTTGGTATTAACACTCAAGCCATCGTAGGCGCTATTTTTATGATGCTCGCTGGGCTGGGGTGCGCTTTATTTTCACATCTGTCCTGGTCACGTTTACCCAAGCTGATGATTATGAACGTTTTTGCTTTGGGCATTATATTCTGTCCCCTTATGATTAATTTGAAAAATCTTGATGATGTTCTGCACGTGTATCCGCTCCAATTCTTCATTTCCATGGTCGGCGGATGTCTTCTGTACCTCATTGCTGAATCTATCAACACATCCAATGAGCTGTTACTTCGACTGGAGCATACCTCCTACACAGACCATCTCACTAATTTAAGCAACAGAAGACAGCTTGAGTTTTCATTGGAAGAGAAGCTCCCTCAAGCTCGCCAACGTCATGAGCACTTATCTGTACTGGTGTTGGATATTGATCACTTCAAGGAAGTCAACGATACCTACGGACATGCGGCAGGAGATGCAGTGCTGCGCCAGCTTGGGCAGATTTTAATGGAAAAATGTCGTCCTAATGATGTAGTCACCCGCAGCGGGGGGGAAGAATTCACCGTGCTTTTGCCGAATTGTGCTTTTCGACAAGCGCTGCGCATAGCTAATCAGATTCTAAGTGGAGTAAATCAGCACGAGTTTATTTTAGCGGACGATCTTGTTCTTAAAGTCACGGTGTCCATCGGCGTGACGACCTTTCCTGGTACCGGGGAAGATATGTCCGGGGCAGCCCTGCTGGAGCAGGCAGATAAAGCACTATACGAAGCTAAAAATGCAGGACGTAACCGGGTTTGCTCATATGAAATATAATTTGAGGCATGACCATTTCATAGAAATAGCCGATACAACCCTCTCTTGAGAGTCGTATCGGCTATTATCATTTTGAATCTTCATTATGATTGCATTTCCCCACCACGAGTGATGTACGATTGGCAAGCGAAGCCAGCGTATGGGACCCCCATACTTCTAGCATACGTTGTTCGCTCTCGGCTAAAATTTCGGATACGGCTATCGCCAACTCCTCACAAAAAGGATTGGTTTCCGGTTCATGCATCATACCCGGGAAAATCGGATCACATATTTCAATGGCGTGGTATATATCGGCAAGTGTAATATGGTTGGCCGAGCGGGTAAGCACATAGCCTCCCTCACGACCTTCTCGTGCTGCAATCAAATCTGCCTGTACAAGTCGCGTCAGCACCCTGCGCACCAAAGTGACTTCGCAGTCAATGGAACGAGCAATAGAACCGCTGGCACAGAGTTCTCCGTGCTTTTCCAAATAGACAAGCGCCTTTACCGCCACCCCAAGCCATTTGGGCGTTGCGGTGCGTAGTCGTTTTTCACTATTCAAATGAGATGACACCCCTAAGCTGTAGAAACTTCGTTGAATGCATTGTACGTGATGTCAGAAGTAAGTTCAAGCCTGAAAGCCGGAATCCTCTGTAGCATTAGCGCCCAAAGTAAAATGAGCTAGCCGCACTTCCCCGCTCAATAACAGGTATACATCACGTGTGCCAGAGACTGAATGTACCGCTTCCGCGAGCGTAGTCCATGCTTGTGCCCCTCCTGTATTGCCCACGTTCACACGTGCCACAGTTTCCCTATCCGGCGCATCCAAACGCAGCTCAATTGTGGCATCGCTGCTGTTGCCTGATACGCGGCACTGAAGCTCGACCACACTCACCGTATCCATGTCTACGCCATGAAAGGCAATCCAACCGGAACGTTGAGGTGTCCGCGGACGTACACAAGCCTCCCTTTGCTCCTTGCTTTCATCCAGTACGATGTCGGAGCAATCATCAAAGTTTTCAGCGCGGATACTTTGTCCGGCTTGGCGTGGCGGAATAACTTCGCCACGAACGTACACAGGGTGCTCCAATCGGATATCCGCTGAGGAAGCGCCCGCCAGCAGTGTATATTCACCCGATTCAACGCAATAGCAATCCCGTGTGACATCCCAAATCGCCCAATCCTTCACCCGAATCGTAAAGGAAACCGTTCGCCTCTCACCTGGCTCTAGGCGAATGCGTTGAAATCCGCACAATGTCTTCAACGGTCGCTTTACTCGTGAGGCTCCGGGCCGTACATAGAGTTGTACAACCTCTTCACCAGCAGCTACGCCCCGATTCGTCACCTCTACCCACACCTGGAGCGTATCCACGGCATCCAGTGTAGCAATAGACTTTACGCTATCCTTTGGGGCATCCGTACGCAGGTCATTATATTCAAAAGGCGAATACGTCAATCCATGACCAAACGGATATAAAGGTTCACCTTCAAAATATTGATAAGTACGACCGCCGCGAATAATATCGTAATCTTTAATGTCGCCCAATTGATCCTCGCTCTGAACCCAGGTCATGTTCAAACGCCCCGCTGGCGCGTAATCTCCAAATAACACATCCGCTATTGCTGTACCATGCTCTTGTCCCGCATGAGACGTGTATACGATCGCTGGAATATGCTCCTGAACCCAAGGGATGGCAAATGGATAGCTGCCCGTCAGAACCACAATCGTATTCGGATTGACGCGATACACTTCCTCGATAAGCCGTTGCTGGGAAGCTGCAAGTTCCAAGCCTGGGCGGTCATTCTCTTCCTTTCCATTGATGAGCGGGTGATTTCCAACAAATACAATTGCTGTATCTGCCGCTTGCGCAGCGGCTATCGCTTCCGCTAAACCATCTGATACCGTCTCTACCTGGAATGTTGTATGGCTCTGTCCTGAAAATGTCGAGGCTGTCGAGGCGTTACTCCCTACAGCGTTAGGTGCGGAGCTTTCAGCTACTTTTAATGAGCCCTCCGTTCCCGCAATCACTGGTTTGCCATTCCATGTTGTCCACAGATGCTCTCCTTGTTCAACAGGAGTCAGCCCCAAGACCTCTTTGACATACCAGCCGTACGCTTCATCAGCTGTCACACGGAGCGTCTCCTCATCACTCGTCACGTAAGTACCCAGATGCTCATCATGTAACGTCACACTGCCATAGCCCCAATCCGTCATGGTCAATACCGTTGGGTCTCCATCCTGGGACAGGCGCATCTCACCGGAAGAATCGACTGTGAGCTTCGCCCCGTCATTCGCCGCCGTCAAGGTCACGCGATTTTTGGCATCACGGTACACGACGCGTTCCTTCTCGTCCTCGTTTTGCAGCTTGGCACGAATCGCCTCCAGCGGTGTAACCCGGTAGGGCAGCGTACCGGAATACCAGTCGCGGTACACCTCATTGCCATGCGTACCAATGACCGCTACTTTGCCGCACCGGACAGGGTTCAAAGGCAAGAGTTCATGCTCATTTTTAAGCAATACGATCTGCTCCCTCGCCGCACGCAACGACAATTCACGGGCTTGCTCTGTCAGGAGAGCTTCCTCTCCGATTGAGGCATAAGGATTGTCTGCCGCCAGATCAAATTCCCCCAAACGAAAACGGACACGGTACGTATGGAACAATGCCCGATCCAAGTCTTCTTCTTGTAGCGTTCCTTGCGCCAAGGCTTCACGAATTGCCTGTTTGGAGAGCTCTGTATCATCTGTAATGCTGTCAATTCCCGCCCGAATAGATTCGGCCACACCTGGTGTGTGGGAATCGTAATACTGATGATCGTTGACAATCCCCATGACATCACCCGCATCACTTACGACAAAGCCGTCCATCCCCCATTCGTCCCTGACAATATCGTTAACCCCATGATATAACGTAGCAGGTGTTCCATTAATCAGGTTGTAAGAAGTCATCATCGACTGGGCGCCGCCTTCCGTAAAAGGCTTCTCAAAGGCTCTTAGGTAATATTCTCGCAGGTTTCGTGGATCTATACTGGAGGAGCCACTTCCCCGATCCACTTCATTATTGTTACCCAGAAAATGTTTTAAAGTGGCAACCGCTTTCAAATATACCGGATGATCCCCCTGTATCCCCTTGACTAACTCCTTTGACAGCTCTCCCGTCAAATATGGATCTTCGCCGTAAGCTTCCTCATTGCGTCCCCACCTCGGGTCACGCTCCATATCCACTGTAGGTGCCCACAGGGTCAGACCGTTTAATTTGGGATCACGACGATAGTAAACACGCGCCTCATCTGCGATAACAGAGCCGATGAGGCGCATTAATTCCGTATCCCAAGTACATGCCAATCCTACAGGCTGAGGAAATGAAGTCGCCTCACCCAACCATGCTATCCCGTGTGCCGCTTCCGTACCGTGCTTATAAGCTGCGACTCCCAATCGGTCAATGGCCGGCTGGTATTGCAACATGGATTCAACCTTTTCCTCCAAGGTTAGTCGCGACACAAGATCCCGTACACGCTCATCCAGATGAATCTTCGGATCTTGAAATAAATATTCGATACTCGTTGTTTCATGACTCATATCCGTCATCTCCTTAGCTTAATTAAGATGATAAAAAGTTCATTTATGAAAGCGTTTTAATATATCATAGCTAAAAAGGGGTACCCCGGCAACAAACCGAAAGCATCCTATACTGGTTGAAAGAGAGACCGCAGCATAAAGACAAAAAAAGTTGTATTTTACCTTCAATATACAAAGCTAAAAATAATATTTTTTGGTATAATCAGGATATATCACTGAAGGAGGAAGCGCTAATGAAAAATACCGGAATGACAAGGCCTCTGGATCAATTGGGGCGGATTGTACTCCCTAAGGAAATGCGCACCACAATGGACATCAATATCGGTGATTCACTTGAATTTTTCGTAGATGAAGAAGGGTTTGTACTAAGAAAATACACCGGTGTCTCCTGCAAATTTTGCGGCGCGGTGGATCATTTAACTTATTTTCGCGACAGCTTTATTTGCGCAGAGTGCATCCAGGTATTAAAGACCGATGAAAATGTGCATGCCACAAGCACCGATGCTATCCAGGCTCAAGAACATTCCAAGCCGACCCGAACCAACACAACCTGGCAGCCCAAGCAATCTAGAGTGCAGCAAGGTGAAATGGTAAAAAAGCTACGCAAGCTGATTCAGGAACACCCGAACCTGCCACAAAAAGTGTATGCCGAAATGCTAGATATTTCCCAAGGTCGGGTGTCCCAGTTGAAAAAGCTACTCTAAACCTTCTCAAAACAATATCCCAAGATCCTATACTATGTACTCGCAAGCCTATCATTTTCATCGCAACTACGATGGCCAGATATAGAGTAAGGTGCATATCCGCGGATGTGTCCCTTACTCTGTATCTGGCTTTTTTATGCTGCCCGCTCCTACCAATGTGACAATAGTCACATACTCTCAATGTATACGTATATACAATATATAGATCGAAACAATTGGTTAACACAAGATATCATCAATATGTTGTTTTTGTGAAAAATATAT
The DNA here is from genome assembly GCF_038592955.1 of Paenibacillus sp. FSL H8-0168. Taxonomy (NCBI): domain Bacteria; kingdom Bacillati; phylum Bacillota; class Bacilli; order Caryophanales; family Paenibacillaceae; genus Paenibacillus; species Paenibacillus sp. FSL H8-0168. The sequence continues at coordinate 5,411,592 of NZ_CP151948.1, forward strand.
ATATTTTACTATATGGAGGGTTTTACGATGAAGGTGCTGGAGGAACATCAATTATACGACATCGGCGAGCGGGTCATTGGGGCACAAGATCTGGACATGCTGCGGGAGAATGCAAATTTGAATGGAGAATCGTTCAGCGGCAAAATGAGCAAGCTTGGGTCCGAGTATGCCAAATGGTATGCGCGCCTGCGGGTACTTCCGCCTGAACTGACGAACGCGATTGACCACGGGTATGTATATGTTCACGATTTGGACCAATATGCACTCGGAACTACAAATTGTATCTTTATCCCTTTTGGTCGTTTACTGCGAGACGGCTTCAATACAGGCAACGGCTCTGTGCGCACACCGCAAACGATTATGTCTGCTATGGCACTAGTCGCCATCATATTCCAGTCTCAGCAAAACAGCCAATTCGGAGGTGTCTCTGCCAATAAAATCGATTGGGACCTTGCCCCATACGTTGCCCGGTCCTTCCGCAAGCATCTGCGCAAGGGACTCCGGTTGTTCGAGGAAAAGATAGAATCCAGTCTGTCTGACGACGAACTACATATGGCCAATCCCCATTTGCAAGAAGTCTGCCCTCGTTCCTACGCATTCGCACGCGAAGAAACGGAAACGGAAACCCGGCAGGCTGCTGAATCGCTCATTCATAACCTGAACACCATGAGCAGTCGGGCGGGGGGACAGATTCCATTCACTTCACTGAATTACGGAATGTGCACGTCTGCTGAGGGACGGCTTGTTACTCAATCGCTGCTAGAGGCCACTATTCGCGGCTTGGGCAGCGGGGAAACTCCTATTTTTCCACAACATATTTTCCAATGTAAAGAGGGAATCAACCAGGCAGAAGGCGACATCAATTATGATTTGTTCTTACGGGCGGTAGAATGCTCTAGCAGACGGATGTATCCCAATTTTGTGAATGTGGATGCTACCTTTAACTTGCCTTTTTACCGTGCTGATGATCCAGATACCATTATAGCGACAATGGGTTGCCGTACCCGCACCATTTCTGACCGTTTCGGTAGAAACCGGCAGAGTGGCAAGGGGAATCTCTCCTTCAATACCATTAATCTGGTGCGACTTGGCATTGAGTATGGTATTTGCACAGGCAAACGCCTAACACCTGACCGTGATCGCTTTGATGCGAGACTAGAAGAAGTTATGCGCATTGCGGTAGATGGCCTAATCCATCGCTATCAAATCCAGACCAACCAGCCGGCCAAAGCTTCGGACTTTATGATGCGCGAAGGGGTATGGGAAGGTGGAGAACAACTGGCGCCAGATGATAAGGTGGGAAGCGTACTAAAACACGGTACGCTTTCGATCGGGTTCATCGGGCTGGCTGAGTGCATGAAGGCACTATACGGGAAACACCACGGAGAGGATGATTTCGTATACCGCGAGGCACAGCGAATCATCACTTCCATGCGCGTGTATTGCGATCGAATGAGTGAATATCACAATCTAAATATTACATTATTTGCTACGCCTGCCGAAGGTCTGTCGGGCAAGTTCACATTGCTGGATCAACGTGATTTCGGGATTATTCCTGAGGTAAATGATCGAGAATATTACACGAATTCTTTTCATATTCCCGTGTATTACACGCTCCCGGCTGCTCGTAAAATCAGCTTGGAAGCTCCGTTCCATAACCTATGCAACGCTGGTGCGATTTCATACATCGAGCTGGACGGTAATGCGCGGAATAACCCGGATGCGTTTCTTAAAATTGTTCAGTACGCGCTGCATCAGAACATCGGCTATTTCTCCATCAACCATCCGGTGGATCGTTGTACGGAATGTGGTTATGAAGGGATTATCGGGACAAGCTGCCCCCAATGTGGCACAGATGAGGAGCACACACACTTTCAGCGCTTACGTCGGGTAACCGGATATCTGACAGGAGATTATACCGTTCGCTTTAATGCTGCAAAACAGGCAGAAGTTCGAGACCGGGTGAAACATAAGTGAATTTGTGTGGCTACATTCCGGAATCTCTGAACGAAGGATACGGCTTGCGCACCGTTGTGTTCATTAGCGGTTGCCGTCATGCCTGTCCTGGATGCTTTAATCCAGCGTCGTGGAGCTTCCGTGCAGGCGAGCCATTCACCCCCCAACGACAACAGGAGGTCATTCGTGACATCATGGAAAATCCGTTGTTGGATGGACTGACTCTCTGCGGGGGAGACCCGTTTTTCTCAGCAGCAGAATGCTCGCAATTTGTGCGTGACTTCCGCGAGGCCTGTCCCGACCGAACCGTGTGGGCTTACACTGGCTTTGTCTATGAAGATCTACTCACAGATCAGGAGCGACAGGAACTGGCGCTTTTGTGCGATGTGATTGTGGATGGTCGTTTTGTAGAACAGCAAAAGGACCTGACCCTTCCCTTCCGGGGCAGTCGCAACCAGCGTCTGGTAGATGTAAAAGCCAGCATTCAGGCAGGTTATACCGTTTCATTGACATAAGGCGATGCTTACCCAGCAAGCAAAATGCTATATCTAATCTAAGACAAGCCCCCATCATGGGTAAGGCTTGTCTTTTTTTCATATAGCTAACAGATTCCATTGGAGTTTCTATTGCGCATCCTGTAAGTTTCACTTATGATGGTGAACAAGTATACGAGTGCATAATTATTCGTCATACCTTAACCGCATAGCTTGGAGATAGGTGTCTGTTCTATTCAGATCAGGCTTAAAAGGGAAGCCGGTGCAAATCCGGCACGGTCCCGCCACTGTAAACGGGGAACTTTCAGCTGTTCATATATCCACTGGTCCACAGACTGGGAAGGAATGCTGAGCGTCATGATCCGTAAGTCAGGAGACCTGCCTATTTTAACAACATCGCAAGTACCTACGGAAGATAGGGAGGTGTTAAGAGCAGTCGCCGTATTTTTGATTTTTTAATCACGGAGGCATTCTTTCCCCTACTTATTTTTAATCTTGGGGGGAAGAATGCCTTTTTTGGTACGTAAAAATAAAACAGCTACCCGCTAGGAGGAAAGTACATGTCCATTATCGAACGGCCTGAATTGTCCGGCTTAATTAGCAGTAATCTGGGATATCCGCGTATCGGCGAAAATCGGGAATGGAAGAAAGCACTGGAACGCTTCTGGAACGGCAGCATTAACGAAAGCGAACTGCAGACGGAGATGAAAAGATTACGGTTGGAGCATCTGAGCAAGCAGCGCGACAAGGGGATTGATCGCATTCCTGTCGGAGACTTCTCCTATTACGATCACATGCTGGATATATCTGTGATGTTCGGTCTGGTTCCCGAACGGTTCAACTATCGTCCCGCGGGTCCGGTTCCTCTGTCCGTGTATTTCGGGATCGCTCGCGGTCAGAAGGGAGCAACCGCCAGTGAAATGACCAAATGGATGAATACCAATTATCACTACATCGTTCCCGAATTGGCAAATGCAGTCCCGGTATTCACTGAAAATAAACCCTTACAGGCTTATCGTGAAGCAAAACAGGAACTAGGCATTGATGGGAAACCGGTCCTCATCGGCCCCTATTCATTCGTTACCCTTTCCAAAGGCTATGATCGTAAGGAGCTTGCCTCTATTATAAGAACCTTCCTGCCTTTATACACCCGTGTCCTGTCTGAACTAGCAGCAGAAGGTGTTCAGTGGGTCCAAATCGATGAACCTGTCCTGACCACCTCATTCCCAGTAGAGGATCTGGACATTATTCAGGAAGTCTATGAAGCTTTGACCCAAGCTGCGCCCTCCTTAAATATAATGCTGCAAACCTACTTTGGCAGCCTAGATCATTATGAGCGTCTGTCCGCACTTCCGGTACAGGGGCTGGGTCTTGATTTTGTGTATGATGATGGCGAAAATCTTCAGCATATATTGCAGCATGGCTTCCCTAAAGGAAAAACGCTGGGCGCTGGTGTCATTGACGGACGCAATATATGGCGCAGCGACCTGAACGCTGTAGCAGCTCTGCTGGGTCAGTTAGCAGAACAGACCACTGCCGAGCAGCTTATCGTACAGCCATCATGCAGTCTGCTACATGTGCCAGTCAGCCTGGAGGCAGAGCACAAGCTGGACAAGGAGCTGGTGCAAGCGCTGGCCTTTGCTGATGAAAAGCTAGAGGAAATCGCCATTCTGACGGCTGCACTTGGCAAACACGATCCATCCGCACTCACCAAGCTTGGACAAAGTGCAGATGCGGTAGCCCGTTTCAACAGTTCAGCGGCACGTGTACAGACAACTGCCGATCTGGCCGACCTGTTGGCCAAAGAGCCTCTATCACGCAGCGTTCCTTTCGCCGAGCGTCGTGAGATTCAGCAAAATAAGCTGAAGTTGCCTCCACTGCCTACGACGACCATTGGTAGCTTCCCGCAAACCGCCGAGATCCGCAAGGCCCGCCTGCACTATCGCAAAGGAGAATGGTCTGCCGAGCAATACCGAACGTTCATCCAACAGCAAATTAAGGAATGGATTGATATTCAGGAGGACATTGGCATTGACGTGCTTGTACATGGGGAATTTGAGCGGACCGACATGGTTGAATTTTTTGGCGAAAAGCTGAACGGCTTTGCTTTTACGCAAAACGGATGGGTGCAGTCCTACGGCTCCCGCTGTGTCAAACCGCCGATTATATACGGAGACGTTTCCTTCGATCAGCCCATGACCGTGGAAGAAACGGCATTCGCCCAATCGTTAACCTCCAAGCCTGTTAAGGGAATGCTTACAGGTCCTGTGACCATTTTGAACTGGTCTTTCGAACGTAATGATATTCCTCGTAGTCAAGTTGCTTTGCAATTGGCTCTGGCATTACGGGCAGAGGTAGAGGCACTGGAACAAGCGGGCATACGCATGATTCAAGTCGATGAGCCTGCAATTCGTGAAGGGCTTCCGCTGAAAAAAGAACAGCAGCAAGCCTATCTGGATTGGGCGGTTCAAGCCTTCCTTGTGACCACGGCCACCGTTGAGCCAGCGACCCAAATCCATACGCATATGTGCTATTCCGAATTTCAGCATATGATTCAGTCCATCTCCGATATGGATGCCGACGTTATATCTATTGAAACCTCGCGAAGCCACGGAGAACTGATTGTCAGCTTTGAAGAGCAGGTATACGACAAAGGCATCGGTCTGGGCGTGTACGATATCCACAGCCCGCGCATCCCCGATGTATCTGAAATGCTAAGCATGATCCAGCGTGCCCTGCGCGTACTGCCATCAGATTTGTTCTGGGTTAATCCGGACTGTGGTCTGAAAACCCGCACCAAGGAGGAATCTGTCGCCGCCTTGCGGCAAATGGTACAAGCGGCTCAAGCAGCCCGGGCTGCATTGGCTGTATCCAATTAATTTTTTTTATCGTATCCAATCGCGCCATCATTTTCGCTTATCGTATTCCCCTTTCCGGCCCTTATTGCTAAAAGCCAGGAAGGGGGATTTATTCTAGATCATATAATGTATATACGCCTTGAATATGCTCCATTTTCATCTGCTTCATATGTACGCCTAAGCCATGTTCCCGATCCCAGGAGCAACTAAAATTCAAATACAGTTCATCCTTTGCCGATGAGTCGGAAATCAGTATAGACATAAGCTGTATTCGATCCAACAATTGTTCCGGCCGCTCCACATAAGGCGCATATTCATCTGGGTCCTCTCCCCATGTACTGTAAGCATTACGGTACTTTTCCACTATGCCAGCATAATGATGGTGTATGGACTCCAATACTTGAGGATGAATAGCTGACGAATATTCCATATACTGCTCCCATGTCTTTTTTTGCAACTGTGTAGGTTCTTCTATAGTCTGTGCCTGTTCTTCGGAGTCGGCTCCCACGATAAATTCGACTTCTACTTCCGAGGGCTGCCCGCAAAAATTAACATGTACTACACCACGCAGAACAATCTCCTCAGATACATCCCAAGACTCATCATCCTGTTCCAGTTCCATATACCAGTGTTTCCAGTCCATCCTTTTACCCACCTCTTCATAAAAAGTAATCTTTAACCCTATTGAATACTTTACAATCTATCATTTTAATGAATGAAATTAAAGTAGCATCCTATTTGAGCTTACAGCCATATTTCGAGGAATTTCCAAATAAAAATACTTTTTTCTACAACATTCGCTATTCAATAAAGCCTTCAAGAAAGAAAATCTGCCCATTTCGGCACAAATATTTTATTATTAAAAATTTAGTACCTTGCATTAATCAGTACATGATGTTAAATTATACCTGACTACTGTTCTATAATTAGTACCCGTGATAAATTATGCACAAACACACGTTTCTTCCCCTTATTCCGAACGACACCTATGATCATTGATAACATCCAGGAAGGGAGCACCGCTCGTGAATGTGAACATCCAATTCAAAAAAGGGGTACTGGAACTGTGCGTTCTAGTTCTAATTGGACGCAGAGACCGTTATGGCTACGAGTTGGCTCAAGCCGTCTCCCGTCATATTGAAGTAGCTGAGGGAGCCCTATATCCACTGCTTCGCCGTCTGGTATCAGAAGGATACTGCACAACGTATTTACAGGAATCGACCGAGGGGCCTCCCCGCAAATATTATCGGCTGACTGATACTGGAAGCCATTATACAAAAATACTTACGCGGGAATGGAATGATTTTGTCCATCATGTCGCAAGCCTACTGGAGGAAGGAAATTCCGATGAATAGAAAACAGTTTCTTACAGAGGTGGAGCAGCGTCTTTCTCCTCTCCCTGCAGAGGTACGCAATGAGCTGCTTAGTGATTTGAGCCAGCATTTTGACTACGGGTTGGTCAATGGAAAAAGCGAAAGTGAGATTGCCCATGAGCTGGGTAACCCAGAGGATATTGCCCGAGAAGCGTTGGATGATCCCAATGCAGCCTGGAACGCTTCTCCTCCGCCTCGCCAGGGAAGCTTCGCACGCAATCTTTTTACTTTCTTAGGGCTGCTGTTTCTCAACTTGCTGATCTCCATCCCGATTATCGCTACCCTATGGGTAGTATGGGTTTCATTGACCGTGGTAGCGGTCAGCTTCATTGCAGCCCCCCTTCTCGCCGTTACTGATTATGCGCTAAACAGCACCTTTTACCCGGCCAAATTCTTTTTCTCTATCACGTTGACGGGTATAGGTCTATTGCTGCTGCCTGGAGTACGTTATCTCTTACTCCTTATGGTCAAAGGCACAGTACGATACTGGAAATGGAATCAGACTACCCTGAGGGGAGCTTACTAACAACATGAATAAAAAGTGGTTTATTGCAGCAGGTCTGTGCATTGTGATCGGTGCAGCCGGAATGGTGGCTTACGGTGCCCCATGGAGTCAACAAGTCATGAAGGAAACAACTGCAATTAATAAAAAATGGACGTTCACACGTGGTCAGCTACAGAAGCTGAAAGTGGACAGTTCTGATGATGTCTCTATTTTGTTTACTCCTGGCTCTGGCGACCAAGGTACGATACGCATTAGTGGAGAAGTTCAGACAAAGGTAGCCGACCAAATTCATAATGCCCGAATTGAGAACGGTAAGCTTACGATTCAATCGGAGCCGGCCGCTTCCTTGTCATTCCTTTCGATCACCCCTGATGTGGATCAAACGATTACCGTAGAGATGCCCTCCGGCGAAACACTAACTGACCTACAGGTAGATGCACATTCAGGGAATGTAAAACTTCAAGATGCCTCCGTGCAGAATACTTCCATCACTGCTACTTCAGGCACTGCCGAGATTACAAACCTCCAAAGTACCCACCTGATCGCAAATTTAACATCCGGCAATTTTACAGCCAGTCAGCTTGCATCAGATATGGAGTTGAAGCTTACTTCAGGCGATGTTACCATTCGCGATTATAGCGGTAATGGCCTTATTTCCCTAACCTCAGGGGAGACAAATATTACGCAACGTGCCGTAGCCAACTTGGAAGTGAATGCTGATTCTGGTGACGTGAAGATTAAACAAGCTCCCGATTTTAAAGGTGTTTATAATGTCCACTCTGACTCTGGGAGTATAGATACTCCCGAATCTGTTCCCGGTAGTGTGAACGTGATAAAGGTAGAAACCACCTCAGGGGATATTAATATTTCCAAATAGGAGACCTCTAGATGAATACCTCATCAGAGGCGAAGTTTGGTTCAATGAGTTTAACCTTGTATAATGTAACCATGTGCTCACATGCACAACCACGTTATGGAGTGAAAAGGAGGAGACTGGATGGAACTTAAGAATAAAACAGCCATTATTACAGGAGCCAGCAAAGGAATCGGTAAAGCAATTGCCGAAACTTTAGCCAAGGAAGGCGTTAACCTGGGATTAATCTCACGAACATTGACTGACCTGCAAAAGCTGCAGGATTCGCTGGGGAGTACATACGGTGTGAAAGTGGTGAGTGCTGTTGCAGATATATCGGATCGTGCACAGGCCGCTGCCGCTGTAGCTTCACTGGAACACGAATTGGGCGCTGTCGATATTTTGATCAATAATGCAGGCATTGCTACCTTTGGCACAGTCGCAGATATGGACCCCGAAGAGTGGGAACGTATTATTCGCGTAAACCTGATGGGAACCTATTATGTTACACATGCTGCTCTTCCAAGCATGCTGGCACAAAAGAGCGGAAACATTATTAATATCTCCTCGACGGCAGGAGAACGAGGTTTTGCAACAGGCTCGGCATATTGCGCATCCAAATTTGCTTTGATGGGCTTCACGGAAGCACTGATGCAGGAAGTTCGCAAATCCAATATTCGCGTCACCGCGCTGACTCCAAGCACTGTCAATACAGAACTGGCAGCAAACGCAGGATTGCCTATTGGTGATGAGGATCGCATGCTTCAACCACAGGATTTGGCCGATCTGACATTAGCCGCATTGAAACTGCCTCCACGGGTTCAATTAAAAGTAGCCGGTATTTGGACAACCAACCCACAGTAATTCGACATGACATCTTAGATTCATTGGCTGCACAATGCTCCGGCAGACGTAATTGTTCGTCATGCCGGAGCTTTTTTTCAGCATAGCTATACCAAAACAAACTGTAATATAAGCGCTTTGTACTTCCAGCATATATACATACAATTCCTACAACTATAAGCGCATTTCAGGAAAGGGGAAAAATGATGAAGAACACAGGAATGACACGGCCATTAGACCATTTGGGCCGCATTGTGCTGCCCAAGGAGCTGCGCAATTCTATGAATATTAATATTGGAGATGCCCTCGATTTTTTTATTACCCCAGAGGGACTGATGATTCGCAAGTATACGGGGGTTTCTTGCTATTTTTGTGGTGCCGTAGATCATTTGAGCTATTTTAGGGATCATCTGATATGTAAAAGTTGTATTGAAAATCTGAAGAGCGATAATCCTTCCAGTCATTTGAATGAATCCCGTCCTGCCCAGCCCAAGAAAAGAAGGAGTTACAGAAATCAGAATGATCTCCTGAATAAACTAAAACAGCTCATGCAGGAGCATCCTAATGTATCTCAAAAAGAATTAGCCGAAATGCTCGAACTATCCCAGGGACGCGTGTCGCAGCTTAAAAAGCTACTTCTTTAAATCATCCGACCCGATCTCGTCTGTTCTAATCAACAAAAAAAGAGCCTGACGGCTCTTGGATCATCATCGTTACGCAATGTCGGACTGCTCTATAACCGGGACCCGATAGGCCAGCAAGGACTCGTCTATTACGGCAGAAATAAACGTTGCTTCTATTTCAGGCACCAGTCTAAGCGCATAATTCCATGCGTTTTCTTCAATTTGCAGCGCAAGTCGTTGCCGGGTCCCTATCCCGTTCTCTTGCTCCAACGCATCGGAGAGGTCCACTAATTCCGTATCGGCGGCGTGCCCGATCTCATGTGCAAGCACAACCGTAAAATACTCCTCAACTCGATCAACGCTGCCGAACATCTGTACACACTGTGTTTCGATAACGTCCGTATACATGGTAATGGCGTGAGCATTTATAGCATATTTGCCCCCAATCAGCCTTCCACCAGGAAAACGTTTCTCCAGCTTGACTGTCACACCTATAGCAGCCCGTTCCAACAGCTCAGCGACAATGCGCTCTGCCTGATTTCTTTCCAACTTAGCTTCGCTCCTCAAACCAGGATATATAAAGTTATATTTACTTTAAACTTATGAAATCATGGATGTGTTCATACCATATACAGTAGGATATTATACCTTTTTACAAAGGAGAATACCATGTCAGAAGATTATTATATAGGTTGGGGAACGCTTGCCCTGATTAATGCCGGCTTGGCACAATCCAAAAATCGGAGCGCGCTAAATTGGTTTCTGCTCTCCCTATTAATAGGGCCACTGGCTACCCTTTTTATCGTTGCATGGGATAAGCTGGAGTCCTAATCCAGCCATTAGGTCATTCCCATCGTTAACCGGAATGAAAAGGGCAGCCTTGGCGCTTCTGCGGAAGCACTGTGTCTGTTGCTGTACTAGTAGCCTGTCTCGACGTATACGGCTTGTCTTGAACTCCAAAATTCGGCTTCACAAGCCGATTATCATAGGAGCTATGAAAAATATGCGTTGTCGCCGGGGATAGCGGGGGGATCAGCCATGTCCAATTGCCTGTCAGCGCGCGCCCAGCCTTGGCTTCTCGTTCCTCAAACAGCTTGAATTGTGCCGCTGCGGTATGGTGGTCGACAATGCTGACTCCCGCTTTTTTAAAAGAATGCAGCACAGCAATATTCAATTCCACCAGCGCCCGATCACGCCAAAGCGTTGTTTCACTCGTCGTATCGAGTCCCATCAGCTTAGCAACCTGTGGCAACATATTATAGCGGAAGGTATCCGCAAAATTACGGGCGCCGATTTCTGTTCCCATATACCAGCCGTTAAAGGGAGCCGCTGTATAGATGATACCGCCAATCTCCAGCGTCATGTCCGAAATCATAGGCACGGCATACCATCGTAGTCCAAGGGAGGCTATACTTGAGAGTTCTGGATGCTCAATGGGCACCTCCATTACCAAATGTTTGGGAATATCAAAGAGCTGGGGAGGCTGCCCACCGGCTTCCACAACCAGTGGCAAAATATCAAAAGGAGTCATCGCCCCTTGCCAGCCCATGTCTTTACAAGCATTGGTAAAATCCACCGAGATCGGGTCCCCGATGATCCCTTGATCGGTTTCATATCCAGCGTAACGAATGAGTTGATGGTTCCAGATGCGGATATTCGGCTGCCCCGGCTTGGAGGCACGAAATACAGTAAGCGTTGGCTTAATTTTACCGCCATTCGTTCCTATGCGTATATGCTCCAGTAGCTCGCTGACCACCTCCGTCGCATCTGATGCGCCCCGCGCATCCCTGACCAAAAGCTTGTCCCAAAATAAGCGCCCGATGCAACGATTGCTATTGCGCCAAGCCATGAGCGCTCCGTGTTCCAGCTCTTCGTAAGTATGATCATACGTTCCCGTAGCCTCTATGTCGTAACGAATATTAAGAAGCCGGGCTTCCGCTTCATCGCGGCTTCGGCCCAGCTCCTCATAACATGTATATATAAACTGCTCCGCTTCATGCAAAAGCTGTTGTTTTACTTCCATAACATACACCCCATCCCGGCAGCTCCATGACTTTAGAGCCCGTGGTCTTCCACGCCTTCTCGTCATTATACTCCAGTGGCAGACTGGAACCAACGGGATGTGTATCTTGTTCACCTGATCTCCATATACATGGAAATATACACCAATTAATTATCCCAAATACGCACTCAGCATCCAGATATGTTTATCCATTGCTTCTCTCAAGCCGTTAAGAAGATCCTCTGTCGCTTTATCCTGTGCTGCTTCCGCTGCTTCCATCCCATTAGCCAGTTCAACAGTGATGGTTTTAAAATCAGCAACAACGGACTTCACCATATCGTCAGCTGTCTGCTCACCTGCGGACTCCTGAATAGCTGAAAGTTGCAAATGCTCCTTCAAGGTCGCAGCCGGACGGCCACCAATAGCTAACAAACGTTCAGCAATCGTATCTAAATTAGCTGTTGCTTCATTGTAAAGCTCTTCAAATTTAGCATGCAGTGTGAAGAATTTAGGTCCTTTCACATACCAGTGGAAATAATGCAGTTTCGTATACAATACAGACCAGGTAGCTACCTGACGATTCAATGCCTTGTGCAATTCTTGAATAGCCTCTTGTGTAGGTGCGTTCGTATGATTTAATGTACTCATGTTAAAATCCCCTCTCGTTTTCATTCAAAATATAGTTGGTTTAAAGCTTGGATACTCGTTAACAGTAGTGTCTGATTTTCTTCAAAATCCCATGCGTGAATCCAATAAATATTTATTAATTAATTTAGACTTAATCTAAATCCTGTTTTAATTATAACACTATGTCGATGTTTTTCAAGTCTTAATTCGGTTTAAATCATGAAGATTACGTGAATTGATTGTAAATCGAACTCTATATGCAATAGGATATCCAGAATCAAGACTTATTTATCTTTTATACATAGGTTACATCAATAGAAGTGTAGAAGATGTTAATTTTGTCTGTTAAAGCTTCTATATTGAAGACAAAATCCATAACCTACTTCATACCTAACCACGACAAAAAAAGAGCCGACCCGTAAGAGGGTCGGCTCTTTTTTATTCTTGCATCTCTGAAGGTTCCACGATTAAGGATACAACCTTGCCTGCATTTACATCAATCAGGCCGTGATCGGTAATTTTCAAGGCCGGGCTGACCGGCAAAGAATGCGTACTCAGCGACATGATTGGATTGTAATGGCGGTAGCCCAGCGACAGCAAGGCTGAACGAAGCTCCTTCACATGGGCCGCAACCATTTCCAGCGGTCCTTCTGTTAAAATCCCGCCTACGGTTAACGGCAAATGGGACAGCACCTTGCCATTTTCAACTACGCAAAAGCCACCTTGGCTGGATAAAACCGTATTCGCAGCCAGTATCATATCTTGCTTGTTATGCCCTACGACCAGCAAGTTATGGTTATCGTGCGAATAGGTGGTTGCCACTGCCCCACGTTTAATCGTATCTCCCCCGATCAAACCGTAAGCACGGTTGCCATTCTTTCCATACCGTTCAAACGTAGCGATGAGTCCATGTTCACCATGTTCCCATACCAGTTCACCCTGCTCCACATGTGCAGGTGCAATCCGTTCGCTCGTAAAAGTTGAGCCATCCTTGACCATCATAATACGACATTGATGTGTGCCATCAGCTACATCCATCTTTACCGTAAAATCCTGCTCCGTAAGCGGATCAAGCTTCACACTTTGATAAAAATGGGCGGGGAAGCGGCTTTTTATCGGTGCTTGATGGTATTCCTCGAACTTATCGAACACCTTGAGTCCGTCCTTATAGACTTGCTCCACATCAAATTGACCAAGATCGGACAACAGTACAAAGTCAGCTATTTTTCCCGGTGCAATTGTTCCGCGGTCATGCATTCGCATCCGTGCAGCAGGAGTAAACGTAGCTGCATAAATGGCATCCTCAGGCTTCATGCCCATTCCGATTGCTTTACTTACAATATGGTTCAGATGCCCTCGCTCTACGAAAGAGTCTGGCATCACATCATCCGTTACGAAGCAAAAATGCTGTGCCACATCTTCCTGAATAAGATAGTCCATCACTTCAGGGGTCATGGATTTTTCCTGGATTTCAATAAACATCCCGGCAGCCATCCGCGCCTTCATACCTTCAATACTCTGGTGAGTATGGTCCGAGCCTATTCCCGCATAGATCAACTGATGCAGATCCAGATCAAGCAGCTGCGGCGTATGGCCTTCAATGATTAGCTCCGGGTAGTGCTCACGAACATGGCGTAAGATGCGATTCGTCTTGCTCTCCGGATCACGAATGACATCCACATAGTTCATAATTTCACCCAGGCAGATCATTTCGCCGGTTTGCAGTAGCGCATCAATCTCGGGAATACCAATCTCGCCCCCTGAGGTTTCGAGCGGCGTTGCCGGGACAGAGCTTGGAATGCCGTAGAACATATCAGCCACGCAATCTTTGCTGGCTTCCATCATTTCCTGAATGCCTTCCAATCCGAAAACATTCGCCATTTCGTGCGGTTCCGGTACAATCGTCGTTACCCCATTGCGAATCAGCCCATAGGAAAAGGTTGCCGGTGTCACCATGGTACTTTCGATATGCAAATGAATGTCGATCAGGCCGGGAATCATATATTTCCCATGCCCTTCGACAATTTCAGCCACCTCGAAAGACTCCAGACCACGCTGACCGATATACATAAACTTGCCATTAAGTATAGCTACATTACCTTCTTCGAACGTCTTGTAGTAACTGTTATACACCTTAACTTGTAAAATCATTTTGTCTGCACGCATGATGTATCTCCTTCATCGAACCCGCTGATTATTGGACCAGCACCATTTTATCTGCCGGAAAATGCAGGGTAACCCGCTGACCACTCAGGTAAGGCGTATCCATTTCCTGATTAGCCGTAAAGTTGCCTTTCGCCGTTTCTACCACGTACTGATAGCTACGCCCCAGGTAAGTACTTACTTTAATAATACCGGGAAGCTCATTTTCCCCTGTCTCGTTGCCTTCTGTTCGAATGACCAAATCATCCGGGCGAATAGCGCCCTGACGAGCACCCGGTTGGTTAGTACCCTGATTACGCGCTACGCCGAATGAAAGATCGCCTGTATTCAGTCGAATACGATCCCCTTCTTCAGTACGCTCGTCAAAACTTAGAAAATTATTAAACCCAATAAAACGGGCGACAAATTCGGTCGTCGGATATTTAAAAATGGTCGATGGAGCATCTAATTGTTCGATGTTCCCCTTATTCATAATCGCAACCTGGTCAGAAATCGAAAAACATTCCTCCTGATCATGCGATACATACACAGTAGTGATGCCCAGTTCCTGTTGAATACGGCGGATTTCCACACGCATATTTACACGCAGGTTAGCATCCAAGTTACTCAGAGGTTCATCAAACAACAGCAGATCGGGTTCAATCACAAGCGCTCGCGCAATCGCAACACGTTGACGCTGTCCGCCTGACAATTCACCGGGGAAACGTTTTTCAAATCCCCCCAGGCTAACCGTATCCAGCATGGCCATAACGCGGCGTTTCACATCATCTTCCTTTACCTTACGTAACCGCAGACCAAAGGCAACATTATCAAAAACGGACAAATGCGGGAAGAGTGCATAACTTTGGAATACAAAGCCGAAGTTCCGTTTATTCACCGGAACCCGAGTATAATCCTTATCGCCAAACAAAAATGTTCCTTGTTTAGCTTCGAGAAATCCTGCAATGAGACGAAGTGTGGTCGTTTTGCCACAACCACTCGGTCCCAGCAACGAGAGCAATTGCCCCCGCTCGAGCTGCAAATCGAAATCCTGCAAGATCAGTTGGTTGTCATAAGCGACCGATACGCGATCCAGAGTAAGCAGTGCCATAAGGTTGAAGCCTCCATTACCTTTTAGTGAAGTAAGACAATCCCATCAGTCGTTCAATCAAGAACATCAGGATACCGGTTAAAATCATCAGCATAACCGAAATCGCTGCAATCGTCGGGTCAAAATAATTTTCGACGTAAGTCAGCATTTGAATGGGCAGGGTGCTGAAGCCCGGTCCTGTCATGAAGACGGAGATGTCGACATTGTTGAATGATTCCAGAAAGGCAATCAGGATAGCCGCAATAATACCTGAGCGGATGTTGGGCAGAACTACCTTGAAAAAGGTTTCCAGCCGTCCAGCCCCTAAACTAAGCGCTGCTTCCTCAATCGCAAAATCAAAGTTAGACAAACTGGATGCAATGACTCTAATAATGAACGGCAACATAATCACCGTATGTCCGATCAATAGTCCAGCATATACTGGTAAATGGTAAACAATGATCAAATAGCGCAGCAGTGTAAAACCAAGAACGATACCCGGTATAAGCAACGGGGAAAGGAACAAAGCATTCAGCGCATCCTTCCCGCGAAACGAAAAGCGACTAAGTGCATAGGCGGCAGGCATACCGATCAGCAGTGCCAAGATGTTGCCTAGCAGAGAGACGACAATGGACGTTTTGAACGTGGACATAAACAAATCCACTTCAAAAATATTTTCATACCAGCGCAAAGAAAAGCCCTGCGGAGGAAATTTTAATACCGTGCCCGGCTCGAAAGAAGTGACCGATATGATCAACAGCGGACCGAGCAGAAAGATGAAGACCAGCAGGCTAAAGAAGCCTAGTCCGTAATGTTTCTCCCGCATATCCACCTACCCCTTCGGATTGAGTTTATGGGCCGCCTTATTTAAGAGACCGACCACGATAAATGTAATAACAATCATAATTGTTGCAATAACAGAAGCTAAAAACCAGTCGTTTAGCGTCATCGCGTTTTGATACAAAAATGTAGCGATAACCCGCTGTTTTCCTCCAAGTAGTGCTGGTGTCGTATATGCAGTCAGGCTGCCTACGAAAACGAGAATGCTTCCAATGATCAGGCCCGGCACAGACAGCGGAAATACGATTTTACGAAATGCGCTGAATCTGGAAGCCCCGAGGCTCTGAGCAGCATGAACAAGATCACCGTCGATATTTTCGAGCACACCAATCAGTGAAATAATCATCAGCGGTAAAAACAAATGAACCAGACCAATAATCATCGCTGCTGGGGTGTACAAAATATTCAGCGGCTCATCTACAAGTCCTAAACCGATGAGCACGTTATTTAGCAGCCCCTTGCGACCCAGAATGACCATCCAGCTGAATGACCGCACCACCGGACTCGTCAATAAGGGAAAGATAGCCAGCGCAAGCAAAATCCCTTTACGACGCGGGGCCTTTTGCGAAATATAATAAGCCGTCGGGAAGCCGAGTAATACGCACACGAGTGTCGTTACGACACTGACTTCCAGCGTAGTCAGCAATATTTTCAGAAAATAAGGGTCCTTGAAGAAATGGAGATAGCCTTCTAGGGTGAATGAGCTGTTCTGTACGAAGGTCGAACCGATCGTCAACACAATCGGAATGACCATGAACACCGCCAGAAAGAGCAGACCTGGCAGCAGCAGCCAATACAAGTATGTTTTCTTCATGGGTAGCTCCTTGCGGTTATCAAAATGTTATTCCTTATTCAGCACCTGGATAAACAGCTCCAGAAAAGCTTCGCTGTCCACCTGTTCGCACACATTCATATTGGGGCTATGATTGAGGCGGTTCTGCACATCGCCCACCGTTTGTCCGTCACATATACGACTGGAGGTTTCCACGTCGACATACAACGATGAGGTATCTACTAACCTCGAATTCAATGCGACACCTACGGCAAGCGGGTCATGAAGCGCACAGGCTTTTACCCCGTTGCGTTCTTCATAACGCTTGGTATAAACAGCCGTACTTTCAGCTACATAATTACGAATTGCAGGATGGGACAGACGAGCAATATGATCGGCAGTCAGCAGAGCCTTCCGTGTTACATCCAGTCCCACCTGTATCAACCGACCAAATCCTGCATGAAATACGATCCGTGCGGCTTCAGGGTCAGCATACATGTTGTACTCCGCTACAGGTGTAATATTGCCGCACCCGTGAATAACACCGCCCATAAAAATGACCTCATCGACGTGATCCGTCAGTTCGGGACACTTCAGCAGCGCCAGTGCCAAATTGGTGAGCGGCCCGGTGCAAATGAGCGTCACTTCCCCCCGGTGAGCCATCACGGTATCAATGATGATATCCGGCGCAAAACCTTCGGATGCAGACATCGCTGGGATTACTCCACTCAATGCACCTCCAATGCCGTCTTCTCCATGGACACGGTGCTCGTGCAGACCTTTACGTATTAAGGGAGCCTCCGCCCCCCGATAAACCGGAATATCCGGTCTATCCAAAAGGTCGAGGATTTTGCATGTGTTCAATGTTGCTTGTTTAAGTGAGACATTACCGCATACTGTAGTAATCGCTTGGATATCCAACTGACCACTTTTGGCGGCCAGTAAAATACCCAACGCATCATCAATGCCCGTATCTACATCTAATATGACCTTTTTCATTATTGTGCTACTTCCCGGTTCCAGCGATCTGTCCATGCCTTGATATGATCGTTAACGAACTTCATATCCAGCTTGGTCAACTTGTTCACTACATCTGTACCGTACGTAATTCCTTCTGTATCCGCACCGGACAGTACCACCTGCGTGTTCACCGGAGAATCAACCTTCGCCTTGGCGGATTTTTCTTGAACTTCCTTGCTCAGCTGCCAGTTGATAAATTCCTCAGCCAGCTCCTTCTGGTCGGAGCCCTTCACTACATTAATCGTGTTCATGACTGCGTAAGCACCTTCACTAGGAGCTACAAATTTCGCTCCTGGCACAGCCGCCTGCAAATCTTTGAAGTACATTTCCATGATCGGACCGCCCGCAATTTCTTGTTGACTAAACATGTTCACGAACTCGGACGTTTTGCTATAAAACTTAACGATATTCGGACTCAGCTCTTTCAGTTTTCCGAAGGCTTGGTCTTCATTAAACTCCTTACTCCCCGCTACCTTGGAGGCTGCATCTACCATCATCGGTCCAGCAGTCGCCGTAATATTCGGCAGAGTCACGTTTCCTTTGAATTCAGGGCCCCACAGGTCGGCCCAGGAGGTCACATCTTTTTTCACCAGTTCCGGATTATAGGCAATACCAAGGCGTCCAACTGTATAAGCAGGACCATATTCCTCACCCAGCGGTGCTTTGGCAATATCATAAATTTGGTTCAAGTTTGGCACTTTACTGCGATCCAACTTCTCGAATAGCCCCTGTTGAATTCCCTGTTGGGCATAATAATCAGACAGATAAATCAGATCGACGTCTGTGCTGCCTTGACTGATTTTGTTCAACCGTTCAGCGTTATTTCCAATTTCGACCACGATATCAACGTTATGTTCTTTTTCAAAAGGCTCGTACACTTCTTTGTTAAAAAAGTCCTCGGAAAAGCCCCATGTGGAAATAACTAGTTTCTTTTTTCCATCAGCTGAACCATCTTTTCCATCTGTCTGACCGCCAGTAGCATTGCTGCCGCAACCTGCCAGTACCACGGATGCCAAGGTCACAGCCATAAAACCTTTAAACCATTTTTTCATATGAAACTCCCCCTATTTTTTTATTATGCACACCTTATGACACAAAAAAGAAAAGTACTCTTGTAAAACAAGAATACTTTTCTTCGTAAACAAAGAATAAGTTGATCCCGCTGCGCGTTATAACAGGTTCTCCCCTCAGATAGATCCGAAGCGAAAAGCCGAATATCCAATTTTATTAGGATTCTTTCAGTATGATGTTCGTAATTGCCCACTGCGTTGCTGAATCATAATCACGCAGTAAAGCTTCTATATCGAGCTCCATATCCTCAATCAGCTTCTCGCGAAGTCTCTTCTTGTACAGCATGGACATTCGGAAATCCACTTCCAGCTTCAAGCCGGGGGCTTCCACTTCCAATGCCGCCGAGCGTGGAGAACGCCGGTGCTTCGCCACAAAGGTAACAATGTTGTTCTCAACGGTGGCCCGCAGCAGCGTGGTCCCGAAGCCGAACAGTTCCTTTGAAACTTCATTGTAAATCTGGCACATCCGCTTCTTGCTTTCGTTACTGTCGAGCAGCGTCATGAACCCACCCTCATCAGCATATTACGTACAATCAATCTTTCAACACGATAGATTATACATAAATATACGATAAATAGCAAACAAAAATCCCTAATCTAATAACATATGATGCGAAAAAGCGAACAATATGTCGAACTTTGTAGCTTTTCAACATTTTGACACTTTTTCATCTAACTCTTAAGTTTTCGAACACTGCTATATTCCCCGCAGGAAAATTAAAGTAGACTACAAAGTCGTTATCGTCACCACTCTGGGAGAATATTTTTTTCTACTACTATATATGTAGTTTTTATTTAAACGCATTTAACCGTACCCCGCGGGAGTCCCCTAGCGATTGTACGGTTTTTTTTATGTTATGTAGCTGACTGGCCAGATGGGAACCCCTTCAAGAAAAAGCCGATTGAATCCACGAGGACACTACAAGAGTAGCTGGCCACAGCAGCATAAAGTTAGCTATGATATACGCCTTCTTAAAAGCATAACGATGATAAAAATACCAACAGCTCCATGAAATAAATACTCCTATCGGGTAGCTCATTATGACATAGGCAAAAATATAACTGATGAGATAATCTCCAGCTGTTGGTGCATCGAAAGAAAATACGACCACCATCAGCATGGCCGGATAGGCAAATAGCGTTAAGCCATAAACGATATTCAATATAAGTAAAATGACAAATGCATTTTGATCTTTCATGATGTTCTCCTAACTATTGCAGTCTGCCTGTATCACCATTGTGCAGCCCGTTTACGTCTCTCCTCACGCCGATCAGCTTCTTCCATTTTCCGAATATAACGTTTCAACTGCTCTTTATGATCGTCCAATTCCTGTATTCGTACAGTTGTACCTTGGAGAAACGTCTCCATTTTACGTGTTAATTCAGCAGCCGATTCGCCCCTCCAGTCTTGCAGACGACCATATATATTCCTCATCTGCTGCTCCTGATGCTGAAGTCTTTGCTTTAGCTGCTCGCATTGCTGAACAGCCCTACGCAGATCCCCCAGGCTCAAAGATATTCTGCTCATCTCTTTTGCCTCCCGTTGTGTTCTTCCAGCTGCTCTTTTTTATTGATCCACCATCGTAAATTCCTGGCCCTTGCGATCTATATACTCTGCTATCTCTGTAATCGATTCCTGATACCAGCGATTGATCCGATCCAATGTTGCCGTTGCACTATGCGCAATTGGGGTCAAAGACTGACTTTCACTTGTCCCGATATGAGCCTGAAATAACTGGATGGATGCTCGGGTATCGCTAGAAAATCCATGCAGGCTGGAACGCATCTGGTTAGCCGCATGCTTTAGCTCCTCAGGTGTTAATTGAATTGTGCCTGCATTCTTGTTGCCCACAAAATATGCCCCACCATTAACGCGACCATCTTGTTGTCCTGCTCCCATCAAATTCACACCCAGTGCATTAGCAGCAAACTGCCCGAAGGCACCTAATTGTCCACCGTAACGTTCAACCAGATCGCCCACGACTTGCTTGAGCTCTGTCTGCGCGGCCAGCATTTGCTCGTACGCCTGCACCCGCGGATTACCTTCTACCAATTGTCCATCCATGGTGTACAGTGGATTGCTGATATTACCGGTACGATCGTCAAATGTAAAGTGCGCCATTCTATGAGTATGTTCTCCCCCTATTAAAGAATTATAGAACTTGGTGAATGCATCTTGCTGCATCATAGGCAATGTAATCGGAACATAAACAATAGGAGTCCATTTGGGGCCAAGAATAAGTCTTTCCAATTCGTTTTTTCTTTCCATGGGAATTGAAACAGGAATAGTAAACTTGGCTGCATTGGCAGTCTTATAATCACTCCCAATATGATACGTTTCTCCTACATGTTGATTAGCTTTAGTAGCTCCCCCGCCAACGGTATCTCCGGGATGGGCAAAAGCCACATTTGTTTTCTTAAACTCTCCTGCTTCTACCCTCTTTTGAAGATCCTCAGGTAGTAAGTGTACAATACCGGGAGCATTAAAACTCACGGATGATAATCCGTTCCGTACCGCAACGTACTCTGCTTCGGCTCCTCCAAGAGAATGGCCTGTTGTAGAGATTTCAGCAGATGGATACTTTTTCTTCACTTCATCGTACAAGTTTTGGGCATGCGTAAATTGATTATTTTGATACTGTGTCTCATATTGTTTAAATGAACTTTGCACCTGTGGAGGGAAGGTTTTTACCTCTTCCGGATTATTTACATAATAATCATGAATTTGATTCAGAGTTTTCACCCGTCCACCTACGACATCGTTGATATCCGTTTCCCAGTCCATTGCTACACTCCACTTGGGGCGATCCGGCGGCTCTGTTCCTCTATAACCGATAATCACCTGATTGGTTTTTTCATTATGGAATACAGTCGCATCGAATCCAGAACCGTTCGTGTCATGTAATAGTTTCTCATCAAGTTTTGCTACTTCCCAGCCTGGAGGGGTTTGATCCTTGTAACCCTTTGGATGAGGTTCCCTTTCGTAAGCTTGGTCGGCAAGCTGCCAATATATCTTGTCTTCAATAAATGTCAATGTATATTCCCACCTTGTTTACTAAGTAAATATATTATAAAGTTACATAATAGAGGTAAAATAATCAAAAAGGAGCTCATCAAATTGTATAGAAATTTAAGGATTGCTCTTACAATTATTCTAGTCACCATCCTTATAGGAGGTTGCTCAAGCATGTCCAGTAAGGAAAAGGAAGAAACCGTAAAAGCGGCCACAGCTAGCGGCGTAAAATATATTAAATCCCACTATAATTCCGACTTCACTTTAAAAAAGTATGAAATAGAGGAAAATACCGTTCATGCAAGAATTCATCTTTATGGCTATATAAAAGGAAACAATAAAGATACCATCATTATTTCATATGATTTAGACTCGAAAGAAGTTGTCAATGTTACGGGACCGGATTGGTTTATTGATAGTAGAATTATAGACAAGAATGCACCTTTCTCCTAAAGAAAGCGAGACGTATCTGTTACATAAAATAAGATTCGCTTTATTCAGTAATCAAGTTCACTCTTCCATTCTCAGGAAGTAGTATCATTATAATGTATTATGTTTATTTCGAGTATCAATCGGAATACAAATGAGAACAAAGTCGGAGAGGATTGCATTATTGATCATAATTCATACCTAATAACGATTAGGACTTTGTAACTGTATGTTAGAAGAAATTTGCATATATGAACATAATTTTTAGAGGTTGTATTGAGCTAATCCTTATATTGGCTATA
Source organism: Paenibacillus sp. FSL H8-0168 (assembly GCF_038592955.1). NCBI lineage: Bacteria > Bacillati > Bacillota > Bacilli > Caryophanales > Paenibacillaceae > Paenibacillus > Paenibacillus sp. FSL H8-0168. Next base: position 5,434,404 of record NZ_CP151948.1, read on the forward strand.
ATGATCTATTCTATTATTAACAAACAAAGCAATAAGGTTCCTGGGTATATAATAAGGAGATAATAAGGAGAAGAATACAACTTGAAGAAGAAAAAGGTTCGGGGAAGCATCCTTATATTACTTTCAATCCTTGTCGGAATCTTTTGTTACACGCAATATACAGCAAATACAGAAAAAGAAGCATACGTTCAATCTGGCATACCCATCGGAAAAGAATACATTAAGAAGTATTATAATGCCGATTTTGTTTACCAAAATAACGAGTTTATTGGCAGTTACGTTAACTCTACCGTTTATCTCCGTGGCTATATAAAAGGGCATGAAGGCCAAATCATATCTATTGCTTATGATTATAAAACCAAAGAAGTGATCGACGTCTCTGGACCTGCTTGGTTCATCGATAGTAGAAATCCTAAAAAGAATTAGAATATTGAACCATGATTGCAGAAAAGGCTCCTTAGGAGCCTTATTTACTTGTTGCTAAACATATTTAACGCTATTCACCTTTGGGCGCTATGCTTAGTTACATGAATAAAAGGATATTCACCTTTGCTTATTTTACGTTTCCACTCTTGTATCATGTCTTCTTGGGTAGGCGGTTTCTCATTCACGATTGCTCCTGTAGTTACTTTAGCCATGGTTACCCTCTCTTGGTGGTTTTAGTTATTGAGTCTTTATCTTTTCTCCAGTCATTTTGATGTTACCATCCATTTCTACCAAACTCGTTTTACATTTTAAACCGATAGCATCCTTCGCGGTGACCTGTATTGTGTTACCCGCATTGAACACCAGGTTCCCGTCGGCTTTTACACGAATATCCTTTTTGCTTCGTAGTTCAATTCCATGGTCATCCAGTAGTCGAATCACCACTTCATCGTCGTTCCCCGTAATTAAAATTTCATTTTTCTCAAATATAATGGCTTTGCGGTACTTGGTCATAAAGATTTTCGTCGACGGGTCCTTAATAAAGTCACCGCCTTTGGATCTCTTTCGGATCGAGTGAGTTACAATGGCGTCTTTTTCTGTAGAGGTCGGAAAGTAGATATCTACAAAGTCAAACAACTCTGGCATGCAGTACCATCCCGTATTCCCTTCCGATGTATAAAATGTAGCCGTTGGAAAAGCGTAGGTTTCCTTGACGTTAGGCTTGACCTTCTCCATTTCATAAAAGAAAACCTTCACATGATCCTGTTCAATTCCAATAACCTTGGACTTCAGCGAGATGCCACGAATGCTCTCATTTACAATCAAATCCTGTTTCATTCCATCCGATGTGGTCAGCACATATTCATGCCACAAGACACTATGGCGTATAAACGCAACCGATTGCAGGACGTATAAGGCTTTCCCTTTAAATTTAACCTCCGCCCCAATTTGCAGCAGGACATCTCTAGCCCCTGTCGTTTGTACTTTATAATACAAAAGATTGTCGTCCTTGCTGGCCCCTGGCTTAGTTTTTCTGGTCATCGAGTAGTTATACTGTTTTAGCTCACCTTGATTGACACCATCCGGTAATCCAAAATAAAACTGAGGTTTGTCTCCAATCGGATCAGGTATCAGTCCCCAACCAAGCCGAGACGCGATACGTTTCAGAAACGACCAGTCCGTTTCGTCGAATTGCATCGTAAATTCCTGTAAAAGCTGATCTTTTAAGCGGCTCGTACAATTGGCTTTGGGATATGATTTGAGTACATGTTCAAGCAATGCCTGCACCTTCATCTTCACATTTTGAAAAGATTGTCTATGAAGCACTTCATCCAACTGACTTGTATAGGATAGGGCTTCGACGACTAAATAGGCTACATTGGACACCAACTTGATTCTGAACTGCGTGACTAATCCCCTAAATAATACAATCTGCTTTTGATCATCATTCATATAGGAAACAACTAACTTCGCCCCTGCTTCCATATGATCTGTATACTCTTCCATTTGAGCACCCGTTAACACACCTGTCAAAAGGACCTTCACATGCTCATTCATTTTCTGTATAACTTTAACTTTTGGATTTTTAAGAGATAAAACTGTTCCATTATACTTGATGATTGGATATCCCATGTTACCGCTCCTCTATGTCGGTTATTTTACGTTTATCCGTTGTTTGCTTACGTATTGAATGACATCTTTAATGGTTTGATTATGCCCCTGATCGTTAAGAGCCTCATCTAATGCAGGAATTGTGGTAAAAGTTCTATTTTTTTTCTGAAAATAAATGTCCGCTATAGGGAATTCATCAACTCTACCAGGTCCATGAATCCCGTTGTCAACATCGGCAATGATGATAACATCCTTCAATCCATCCTTATTCACATCCTTGAAGGCCACTGCTTCTACTCCTCCGTAACGTGCAACCCACTCACGGTTCCCGTAGAAATCGGGGAATGGATAAAGAATATGTCCTTGGTCATCCAATAGGAAGAAAAAGAATTTACGAAAACCTTCCGGATACCCATATGTGGATACAAACCTTACTTCTCCAAAACCTTCGAGAGTAGTTTGAAAAGACTGCGACTCTTCAATTTCATATTGGTTGGTATCCAATTTTTCACCGCCAACTGTGGAAACAGACTGATCCTCAACAGAACTTAGCTCACTCCATAGTTCCTCATTCCGCCTAATATTCTCTGGAATTTGTAAAAAACGAATCTCATACTCCGCATGGTCCCCTACTACATGAGCCATAGGTACACTCATCCCCAACGAATCATTTGTGAGATAACTAAACGATTCCATTTCTACTTCCGCAAGCGAACCTTTGGTTACATCCGCGTTTGCTAACAATTGAATCAAATCATCTTTTGTGAAATCACCGATTAACCCTTGTTGCTCTGGCTGAACAGCTGTAATCTTCCCGCTTTTTATAAGCTCAATAAAAGGTTTCTCGACCTTTACCAGGTCCCTCAATCTTATTCTTGAAGCCTGCTTCATATCCAGATTCGTCGTATAAAACATATGACTAGGATAGGCTGCGTCCTTCACATAACGAATACCCGTATATTGAACGCTCAAGAATCGTTCACTTTGTCGTTTGATCTCATAATCAATTTCAACATGGACTCCAGAATTGGAATCCGCATAGTTTTGTAATCCTTCTAAAGCATCAGTCTTAAGAATTTGGTTTAAATATTTTTGCTTTGCAATATCCTTGAGTTTTGTAATTTGAGGGTATTTAATCACGATCCCATGTTCTGAATATTTCTCTTGAATGAGTTCATAGCTTTGCTGTTCACTAGTATTCGAGGCGGTGCTATACTCAGAATCAATACGGACTTCTCCACTGGTGGAGAACTCAATGATAAAGTTTTGTTCAGAATCATCACTGTTTATGAAGAAACCATCGCCGTGGTCTAAAACTTCGATACTCATGCTATCATGCTGCCGATTCTCTAAAACAAACTCATCTATATCCTCGTTCAATTCCCACGCATCCGGAAGCTTTATCTTATCTGTTACTATTTCTTTCTGTGTCCATTTTTCCCCGGAGAATTCCCACAACGCAACAAATACGGGGTCTGGATGATATATTGAAACATATCCCCCTAACAACAGCTGTATTCCCTGGTCTGAATCCCGAACCATAAAATCTGTAGCTAATTCTGGCCCGTCTTCCTCAAGCATCTGGGCGTGTACAAGTTGCTTCGAACTCCACCACTGAATAAATGTGTATTTATCTCCGATCGTACCTGTCACCGTTTTAGGTGCTCTATAATTCATAACCCTAACGTTTAGCTGCCCGCTTTTTAACGGAAACGATTTTGTTAAGATAGTGAGATTATTCTCGAACTTTTCTACTAATTCTTCATCCTTCATCTCTACACTTTCAGGCTCGTTTAACAACGAATTAAGTTCCTGTATGAACTCCTCAAGCTTATTTTGTCTGGTATCAGAATCCTTATTTTCATCGTTGACTATACGAAGTTTTTGAACTAATGCATCCAACATTTCCGAATAAGAAATCGTTTTAACGTCATTTTGAAGAGAAAGCGTATGATTAGTTTCTGCTTTTGAAGAATCATTCTCTTTCGTACATCCGTTCATTACTACACAGGAAATTAGTAGTAACAGGACGCAACATATACGACCGCCCTTTAAATGATTCATGCTGGATATCACGCTCTCTACAATTTATCATTTATCTCTATACTCATAATCTTCCATTTATCTGACTGTTTTTCTAACGTAAACGTAATTTCCTTTTTCGCTCTTTCTTCTAATGAATTATCTTTTACCAAAAATATTTTTCGGTTATCATTGCTACTAACCTCATTAATACTCAGTTCCAACACCGGGTAAGATAAATATGCTAAACCGGAAAGATCGACAGCATCCTCAAAATCATACGTTTGCCTTGCTGCCGGATCGGCAAGCTGGTCCATTTCAGGAAAAGGTAAATCAAACCACTTCATAAGATAATCAACTTCCAAGTAGTTCAATATCACAGCCTTAGGATCGCTTGGATATGCAAACTTTTTACTTTTATTTTTATACAAAATCTCCTTTTTTTCAGGTCCTGTTCCATCATATTTTTGATAGACCACGATGGTATGCTCCTGAGTGTCGCTAAACTCGTAATAATCGACACTTTCAAATACACCATCATGGTCGGTATCTTTTAACGTTCGAATTCCTTGTCCAGTAGCATTAGGAAAATCAGAATTTATACTCTTGATATGATTATTTTCCAAGGTGTATATGGAGAATCCCTCTGAATAAGCCCCTCCGTCGCCTATAGAGTATACAACGATAAATTTTTGATCTGTTTGGTCCAGCTTCATGATTTTCACATCTGTATTTATATGCACAACTATAACCGGGTCCTCTAGTTTATCAATGATGAGATACCCATCATCATCCTCCCGGACTACAAATATGTTTTAAATCTCCTCTTTTTCTAATCCAAAAGCAAGCACATATTCCGGCTTTCCATCACGGTCTAAATCTTCTTTTATTATTTTTTGAAGATGCTCATCCTTGGGTTGAATTTTCTTTATAAACTGATCTAATGTGTCAGAATCTTGCACAGTATTTTTTCCAGTATCATCCACAGTAACTTCACTAGAACCTTCCGTTATGTCAGGACTATCAACAGTTGGTGTAGATGATTTAGGAGCGATACTTTTTACCTCGGCCTCTTTGTTCACACCACAACCACTAAGAATTAAAATAACTAACACAAGTACAAACAACTTCTTATTACTCACACTTTCCCTTCTTTCAAAATCCCTATTTTATAATAACTTGATTACCTTGATGAAGCCTGTGTAGGTTCAGGGCAAGCAGCTGCAGGCATATTCTTATATACGGGGCTCCACTTCTGCTAAAAAGCTGAATGCCCAGCCTGCATCATAGATTCCATAACAAGGTTGAGGATCAAAGAACCAATTTTTATCATAGGCTTCGACGACATAGTTATAGTTACGATCCATCAGATACGTGCGCCTCATAGAATAGGTAATGTATCCGATCCTCGTCTTGGCCACTTCTGCAGAATGGGCTTGCAGGCAGATCGATTGAAAGGATTGAATAAAAGAAGATATGAGCTCTTCTTTTCTTTGTTCATACAAAGACGCTGCTTGATGTAATTTCTGGTTCAACGCATCTTCTGCATAGGTCTTAAGGAAGTGTTGTAGGGCTTCCTGTCTATTCATAATCCCACCTCTGAACCTATTATATAGAATATTTACATGATATTACTGGTTCTATCCTCCTATTTTATTACACAATTTTCATATCATGAGATTACATATGAATTTATGAAAATAGAATGAAAATAATCATATATTTTCGTGAATGTGTAATAATACAAACAAAAACCTTCCCAGAAAGGCTAGCATTAGACCTAAAAAATGAAGGTTTGCGCAAGCGAATAGGTAAATGGAAGTAGAAAGATCGGTTTATAATGAAATAATCATGTATAATTAATGATACGCTCCAAAAACACATTCAGAGGATCGGGAATGGGATACACAAACTGCTAAAGTTTTTGGATAACCACCACTTTGCATCAGGATTGGAGATACATGACTACTTCACCTACAGGTTTTTATAATAGTATTCAAGAGGCTACCGCGCATGTCATTGATGTGTTGAGTGATATTTTGCATGTAAATACCATTTTCATTGCCGCTAATGATGGGATTACGAATGTAATCGTTGATTCATTTAACCGGGAAGAGATACTCGTTAAGAAAGGGGATGTGCTCCCTTTTGAGCTTAGCTATTGCAGTCTGGTGTTGGACCATCCTGCAGATCACCTCACGATTTCAGAAACGACTATTCACCCGCACACATGCGATTTAGATGTGACTAAAACCATGGGAAACCACTCATTTACAGGAATCCCTATTCGCATGAAAAATGGTCAGGCTTACGGAACCATTTGTATCTTGGACGCGCCATCTGTACATTTGACAGAATCCGAATTGAAGGCCCTACAGGCTATGGCTGTATTTCTGGGTTATGTGGTGGAACTGGAGAAAGAAAAGATAGATGCTGAGATCTCTGCCCTGAGCAAGCTGGATTTGATCTCTTCCCTGAGTAATAAAATTCGGTTTTCGCTAACCGAAATATGGGGAGCCACCGACCTCATGCTGACGACGGAGTTAACAGAGGAACAACAGCAATATATGAGCATCATGGAGTCGAGCAGTCGCTCGCTTATGACGTTGTTGAGTAATATTTTGGATTACAGCAATATAGAGTCCAGGCAGATCGATGATATTGAAGATCCGTTTGATCTGAGAACGATGATGGAAAATGTATTGAGTCTGTATACAGAGGTAGCTGCGCGACGGAATCTAGAGTTGAAGCTCGACTGGAATCTCACCAGCTCGCCTATTTTTATCGGGGATGAGGCTAAAATTCGCCGTATGCTGATTAATTTGGTAGATAATGCAGTGAAGTTTACAAGCACAGGAGCCGTCACTTTATCTGCAACCACCCGATCTGTGACCGATGCACCTGAGGTTGAACTGGAATTGAAGGTGAAGGATACTGGAATCGGTATATCTCCGAATAAATTGAAATTGTGGCTTGAACATGACCGTGGGTACTCCCCCTCATATGGCAATCCAGGATTGGGTTGGCAGATTACCAAACATCTATTAAAACGAATGAAGGGTAAGATGACAGGGAACAGTGAACCTGGTAGCGGGACGGAGATAACGCTCCAGTTCACTCTGAAAATATACCAGGAGTCTGCCTGAAACAGAGATTAGCTTGTGATATATAGAGCACATCATGTAATAGAAGCCCGTGACGCATAACGTCACGGGCTTTATGTTATGAGTACGTGTCACTAGGCAGTATTATCACCCTATGCCGCACGTTTGTGCATAGTCAGACTTAGTAACGTTTGGGAGCAGCTAGCTTGGCCAAATCGGCCATATACGTAAAAAAGGCTTCTGGATCTGTATCGTATACCAGGTTCACAGGACGTCCCTCTGCCTGTTCCACCGTTCTGCCCTGACTTGGACCTTCTGCGATAACGCTGCAATGCACCGTCTTTTTCTTGACAATGTCCGGGCGTCCTACGGATGCAGTGGTCAGTACATCCCACAAGTAGTAGGTTGAGTTCGTTTCGCTATAGACGAGCGGCGGACATCCAGCATAGCAATTACCCAAGAAATCCACGCCTTCATATCGGCGCTCGGCCGCCCAACGATTGCGTACTGCTGGAGTTAATGGCACTTTGCTTGTGCTTTCCAGCGCTACCAGATCAATCGTGATGCCGCTTTGCCACACCCGATACGCCGCTTCTGGGTCCCAGAACACATTCCACTCTGCTGTGCCGTCATGCTCCGGCTCCTCCACATTCCCTTTTTCAAAGGTTCCGCCCATCCATACCAACTTTTCGATCTTTGCTTCAATATCCGGTGCTTCATCCAGCGCTCGCGCCAGATCGGTTAGCGGTCCAGTGAATAGCAACAGCGTCTTACCTTCAGCTCCGCGTACCTTTTCGATCAGATGCTGATGAGCTGGTAGGGATGAAAGCGGTGCTTCCATACGCCCTGATTCATTCAGTACGGGTAATGCATCCACATAGAAGGAATGTAAACGCCAAGCGGCAGGAAACGGATTTTTACCGCGTGAATTAGACTTTGCGACTTCCACAGGCCCTTTATTTTGTCCAAAACGATCAATAATTTTACGGCTGGCATCCGTCGCAGGCTCCAGGTAACCATCTGCTGGAATCACCGATACTCCGGTCAAATGAACCTGCTCCATCTGAAGCAGCATAAAAAGGGATACTAGATCATCCACTCCACCATCATGATTAAAATAAACGTTTGTCTGACTCATCTGTCTCTTCCTTCCTTTATCCCCGTAAAACAGGCTTGTTCTTATCGGCAACCACCCTTCATTATGCCTGATCGCTTCACAGGAGTAAATGTAGGATAGTGCGTGAATCAGGGATTTTTTGCTTACTCCCTGCTTAAGATAGGTAGAAATGTGTGTAATAACAGGGTAGAATCATGGGTCCTAATCGGAAGCGTATGAAGGAGAGATGCATATGACAGCCCGAACAATAGAAGAGTTGGAGCAGATCCGTAAAGAATGTAAATCCATGGTGACGAAAAGGGCTGCGGCTTCGGGTGGAGCGGTATTGGTTCCAGTTCCAGGGGCTGACGTTCTTGCTGATGTTGGCATTTTGATGCAGCTGCTGCCTGCCATTAACGGAAAATTCGGATTATCTGAGAAGCAGCTGGAAGGTCTGGACGCAGAAACAAAATCCATGGTGTATGGTTTTATCACCTCGATTGGCAGCAAGCTGATCGGGCGACTCATTACCCGTGAAGTCATCGTGCAGATTTTGCAAAAAATGGGCATTCGGATCGCTACCAAGCAGGTTAGCAAGTTTGTCCCCCTTCTGGGGCAAGGGCTAGCCGCGGCAATTGGCTTCACTGCCATGCGAACCATTGGTAATCGGCATGTCGATCAATGTTATGAAGTAGCCAAACGCTTGCTGGAGCAGCGAACTGCCGCGGATACCGCGCGCAACTGGACAGTTCCACAGCAGCCTCTAGAGCCTGTGGGAGTTGATCATTTGCCAAACCGGGACCCGGGAGCAGCGATTCCACTACTGCCGGCACCCCCTAAAGATTAAGTTCTTCACATTCGAGTCAACCATCCATTTCACCCGCACGGGGTACCGCAGATCGAGACGGGTCCTGTATCCCGTGCTTTTTAGCCTTCCACCTTGGCTCCATAGGAGCGGGCCACCGCTACTGCCTGCTCGATATCCAACTTGGCTCCGGTGATGTCCAGATCTTTAAAATTCACGCCATCCATCTTCGCACCGCGCAGGTCTGTTCCTTGAAGATGGGCTTTGTGCAGTCTTACCCGGGTAAGATCCGCCTCCCGCAAATCTGCTTTTTCCAAATTGCATTCGGATAAGTCGGCTTCCTTGAATCGTATTTTTCGCAAATCTTGTTTTCTTAAATCTGCATGACGCAAATTCGTATAAGACCAGTCTCCGCCCGTAATTGTGATACCATCCATATTCGCCCCCGCAAAATCTGAACCTACCAGCTTGCAGTTATCAAACCGGACTACAAACAAATTGGCGCTGGTGAACAAACAATTGGTAAAAGCCGACTCCTTGTAGTGAGATGCATTCAGAATGGCTCCGGTAAAATCACAGTCCACAAAAGTACAGCCTTCCACGAGGGACTCATTCATCTCCACACCCCGAAAGCGACATCGGGTAAACTCGCAATTTCTCCACTCGCCTTCTCTGGCATCCATTGAGCCAAAATCACGGGCTTCATAGACCTCATCTGTATAAAAGAACATGTTCTCTCTCCTATTCCTTATTCCCTATGTTAGGAACTCAGCATTTCGGCAAGGACCGCTCAAAACCGCCTTTCATTTTTCCCAGTAAACCCTTCATCATCTTATGATCCTGCGGCGTAAACTCAGACATACACGACCGAATCAACTTCGTATAATAAGGGACTATCTTACTTAACAGCTCTCGTCCTGCCTCTTTTAATCCGACAGTCACCATCCGCCCGTCACTCTCATGAGCCACACGTTCAATCATGCCATCTCGCTCTAATCCGTCGATCAGCCCCGTCATGGTTCCACGCGTCACATCAGCTTTTTCCGCCAACTCTGATGGTGTCATGCGATGCGGCGAATGGCAATGCAACAGGCTAAGAACAATAATCCGACCCTGAGAAGCCCCCAACTTGCTAAAATCCGTATCCATTTCTCTGAAAATACCATTAGCCAAGCGCGCAAATGTCACAAAAGTCTCTATATTATCCACTTCGGCATCTTCATGTCCAAAGCTACGCAGCACCCCGCGTATGGAGTCATTATGAAAATTAAAGTTCATAGTCTATCCATTCCTTCCTTAATCCCGCTTGTTCCGTCAGACGGTAGCTTTTCCATTCGTCAGGCAGCAAAGAAGCATATGGTTCCTTGGCAAAACGATCATCTACCAGGACCAGCAATCCTTCGTCGTGCTCTGTGCGAATCAGTCTGCCACCTGCCTGAAGAACCTTGTTCATTCCCGGATATACATACGCATAGTTGAAACCATTCCGTCCCTGTTCCGAAAAATAATCCCGCAGCACATCCCGCTCTGCTCCAATTTGCGGCAAGCCGACGCCGACGACCACTACCCCATTTAAGCGATCCCCAGGTAAATCGACACCTTCAGCAAACACACCACCCAATACGGCAAAGCCAAGCAAGGTGTGCTCTTGCCCAGGCTGGAAGGCCTCTAGGAATTGATCCCGCTCTGGTTCGGTCATCCCCGGGCTTTGTACCAACGTATTTGCGGACACGTCCCGAAGCATGAATTCCTCATACACCTCACGCAGATATGGATAGGACGGGAAAAATACAAGGATATTTCCTTTCCGTTCCACAACCAATGCAGCCAGCATATCCGCAATCGCCCCTTTGGAACGTTCACGATCCCGATAACGGATGGAGAGCGGCAGCAGACGTACATCCCACTGCTCCTGATGGAAGGGCGAAGGAACCTGTAACGTATAATCTTCCTCGTTTGCTCCGAGCATGTCCCGGTAATAAGCAAGCGGTGTCAACGTCGCGGAAAAATAAATGGCTGAGCGGTAGCCCTTAATAGCTTGTCCCAACAAGTGAGAAGGATCGAGGCAGAACAGCTTGACCCTCACTTCACTGCGCCCTGCTTCCACATAAGTAACGTACCGTTCATCATATAAAGCTGCAATTCGCAGCATATTCTGAGCGGTAAAATACGTATCTAGAAGCAATGCATAAGCCGTACCCTCACCGCTTGCATGGCTTGTACTGCCCCCCGTTACCAGTTCACGTTCAGCTGCTTCCACAAAAGGCACCAACAGCTCCAGTACCTCTTGCGGTGCTGCTGTCTCCACTGCTTTTCCTGTATCTGCATATTGCTTGCGCAGCGTAATCATATGTGCGTTCACTGCACTCGCAGCTGCAGCAATCTCTGGGCTTAGCAACTTAAATTCTCGTTTCAGTTCCAAAAAAGAAGATTTCAAAATTTCCGCCGAAAACATGTCCCGGCCGCGTTCTACCAGATTATGCGCCTCATCCACCAGTACAACACCTTTTCGCTTGTGCTCCTCCAGCAATCTTTTCAAAGAAATCCGTGGATCGAAAACATAATTATAATCACTGATTATACCATCCGAGGCATACGCCACATCTAGGGAAAATTCAAAGGGACATACCTTATGCTTGCGCGCATAATGCTCAATCACCGCCCGGGTCATTAACGTCTCGTTCGCCAAAATATCGGAAACCGCACCGTTGATCCGGTCGTAATAGCCCTCGCACATGCTGCATGATCCAGCATCACAATCATTTTCATCCTTGAAGCAAATTTTATCCTTCGCAGTCAAAGTCACCACATGCATGTGCAGCCCTTGAACCTGCATTCTGGCATAAGCTTCTTCGGCTGCTGCCCGAGTGGTGGTACGAGCCGTCACATAATATACTCGTCTCACCAACCCTTCGCCGATCGCCTTAATCGCAGGAAACAAGGTGGATACCGTTTTACCAATACCTGTAGGTGCTTTGGCAAACAGGTTAACCCCTTCGGCAATCGTCTTGAACACGGAGCCCGCGAGCGTTCGCTGACCCGAACGATACGTGTCAAAGGGAAAGTTCAACATAGCAATGCTGGCATCCCGCTTTTCCGCATGTGCTCTCAGCAGGAATGCATACGGTGCATAACCAGCAATCATCTCCTGTGCGAAAGCTTCCAGCTCAGTAAAGGATAGTTCTCGTCTGAATCGGCGAATGTCTTCACTGTGTGCCTGTACATAAGTAAGCTGGACCTGCATCGAATGATGTTGTTCCTCACGAGCAATCATATAGGCATACAGAAATGCTTGTGCCCAGTGTACAGGTTGGCCGTCACCCTGAATATCTTCGAGTGGCAAAGAGGTCGATTTAATTTCATCGACCGTCCATACGCCATCCAGCTCAATCAGTCCGTCACAGCGGCCTTCAATGATAAACAATTCATCCTTATACGGAATTTCTGTACGTAAATGTACCTCTTTGCGGTCATGCTCCTTGTAACCTTTCTGGATAACCTGATGCACGCGAGTTCCTTCGAGCATACTGCTATTCGATCGAAAGCCGCTATGAATGCTGCCGCTCCGATGCACATATTCCACAAGTGGACGCACCGATATGTGAATTGGTTCCTTCATACGATCACCCGTTCCGGTCATAGTCCTTTCACTGTACCACGTAGATAAACGAAACGTAAGGGACATAAGAATCGTTTGTATTCAATTGGTATTCACTCATGCCTACTTTTTACCGAAATATAGAAACGAGGCCTTTTGCTTTATTCCCCACGATACTACAACTCTCAATACAGCATAAAGGATAGGGATATGTTAAAAGAATTAATTAACAATTTTGCGTTATTAACAAGCTTCTTATTCTTTGGAAATTTATTTTTCCGGAAATATGAACGTTACCTAAAAAAACATATATTCATTTATCGGGTAATGAACGGTTTAATGCTGGGTCTGTTTGGCATTCTGTTAATGATGACCGGTTTATGGGTCCGTGGGCACTTTGTGGTCGATCTGCGCCAATTGGCGATTATCATATCTGTTTATATGGGAGGATCGGTATCCGGTCTGCTGACCACCTTGATCATAAGCCTGTACCGTATTTACATCACAGGTGGTTGGACAGATGTTTCTCTGACTGCTGCCGTCAATTGTTTCATGACACTGGGCATTTCACTTATCTTTATTCGAGAAAAAAGCCTAACACTCCGCAAGTGGATGTCGGCCGTACTTGGAGCTGCTGTAGTGTCGCTGTTATCTACTTTCTTTGTAGTTAACCCTCCTGATAATGAATCTATGATAATAATCACAACTATTAAGTTGCTTGGCGGCCTGTTCACTTATTTTATGATGTCCTATATCAAAAAAACAGAACGGGCTGTTCATCTACTGGAAGAAGCTGCAAATCGGGATCATTTAACCGGACTCTACAGTCCACGTGCTTTCGATGCGCTATTCGATGAGGTCTTTCATACTTCCAAGACTACAAAACAACCCTTTGGACTTGTGATGCTGGATATTGACCACTTTAAAAATATTAATGATACGTATGGTCATTTGAACGGAGATACCGTCTTAAGCCAATTGGGAATGCTGTTAACCCGGGAATCTACAACGAGGGCGTACCCCTCCCGTAAGGGCGGAGAGGAATTTGCCATTCTGATTGGAAATTGTGATAGTCAGAAAGCAGCAAGCTTTGCCGAAAAAATTCGGAAAGCTGTGGAAAATGAACGTTTTCTTTTGAATGACGGAACCTCAATCTCGCTAACCGTATCCATCGGAGCAGGCAGTTCACCTGTCATTGCATCGAGGCACTTACTGGAAAAGTCAGATGAGGCATTATATGAAGCTAAGCGTTCAGGACGCAATCAGGTGAAACTGGCAAAACCATAGATATTAGTCGCTAAATGTCAGGAAAGCTGGATTATTGTTAATAAAAAGTGGTAAAATGGAAATAACATCGTTATCAAAAAAAACTTCTGCCGCTAGTGGAGACATGCCTTACAATCGACATGGGGGGTGGGCTTTGTGAACCTCGAACAATTGGAAAAACTCATGGAAAAAGAACGCCGTGAACTGAATCGCATGGCTGACTTACACGGATTAAAAGATGAACGTGTATTGGACAAATCCTCCAGACTTGACCGTATTATGGACAAGTACCTTCACACCAAGCGTGCAATAAACCAAACACACTCATAGAAGCAAGCTACATCGCTGCCCCTCAGGGCAGCTTTTTTATGATGTAAGCAGTATTCGTCCTCCTTCGGTACACATCTGCATCGTACTCACCTTCTCGCGGACTGACTACTTCCCGCCATATTCCGTCCGCAACAATTGCTGTGTGAACGATATCCATTCTCTGGCTGCAAAGGACAGATAACGATCGTTCCGCCAGATCATCCCCAAATGCCAAGGAATGACGGGGTCCACCAATGGAAGAACACGCAAACGCTCGGAATCCAGATCTCGGCATATAGCCTCCGGCAACAGCGCTACTCCCAGGTTTGCAGCAACCATTTCGCTAATCAGATCCCATTGTGAGCTTTCGTAGACTACACGCGGTTGAAAGCCAGCACGAACACATTCCGCAATGATACGGTCATGCAGCGTAAAATCCTCACGGAACAGTACAAACGCCTCCTCCGCCAGCGCAGATAACGGTACCTCCTTGCACTCTGCCAATGCATGCGTAGGATGAACGAGCAAATTCAGCTTTTCCTCCACAAACAGAAATGTCTCAAACATATCTCCAACCGCAGGCAGCACAATCACCCCGATATCCAATGCCCCGGCTTCTACGTCCCGTTCCACTTTCTTCGCCCCGTCCTCAAATAATTGAATGGTCACATCAGGATATGCCTTATGGAATTCTCCAATGACACGCGGAAAAAAGCTCGATCCGACCATAGGGGGCAGGCCAATACGGATATGTCCCTTTTTCAGGTTCATCAAATCACTCAGCTCCGAGGACAGGCTCTGAAAGGACTTTACAATCGCTTGTGCTTGAAGCTCAATTACCTTGCCCGCGTCCGTCAGTTCGATTCTTTTGCCAATTCGGTCGAACAAAGCGACCCCCAGTTCATCTTCCAGACTTTTAATCGTCTTACTGATCGTCGGCTGGGTAATAAACATGCTCTGGGCTGCCTTTGTAAAGCTACGCAACCGCGCGACTTCCAAAAAATATTGTAAATGTCGGATATCCAAACCTACACCTTCTCCCATAGACAAACGGAATAGATTACATTCTTTATATGCATTTTACTCATGAAAGCTTGTGATGTAAAATTTCATTACAGTTTGAAAATAACCGATCTCAAAGATAGGAGCCATTATATATGAAAAGCTTCATACGCGGTGTCCTCCAGATCGCCGTCCTGATGGCCTTTTCGCTCATCCTGAACGCGGTAGTCTCCTGGCTCCACCTGCCTGTACCCGGTAGTATCATTGGTATGCTGATCCTTTTTATTCTGCTGCAAACCGGCTTGGTCCGGCTAAGCTGGATTGAAGTTGGCGCAAACTGGTTGCTTGCCGAGCTGCTATTATTCTTTATTCCCTCTGCTGTCGGCGTTATGAATTATTGGCCGATGCTAGAACACGATGGTATGAGCATCATGCTGGTCGTGCTGCTCGGCACCTTTCTGGTGATGGCCTGCACAGGTATGGTCGCCAGTCTGCTTGGTAAACGAAAGGAGCATAAATCATCATGACCGGTCTTCTATGTATTGTATTGACACTCGCTATTTACTGGATGGCCAAACGCATGTACCGCACACTGCCCAAGGTGTATTTGTCTCCATTGCTCATTACACCTATTGTTATCATTTTGATTTTGACGCTGACGGGTGTGAACTACCGTTCTTATAATTCGGGCGCTCACTTGCTGTCCATGCTGCTACAGCCAGCTACGATTGCATTTGCTGTCCCTTTGTACCGATATTTCCCTGTGTTAAAAAAACACGCGACTCAAATCGTGCTTAGCGTGCTGTCTGGGTCTGTTGTAGCCGTGTTGTCCTCCATGGCGCTTGCCAAGTGGATGCATCTGAATTCTTCGCTGCTGAGCAGCCTGATTCCTCGCTCCATTACGACACCCATTGCGATGAATGTATCGCAAACGATTGGCGGCAATCCGACGGTCACGGCTGTATTCGTTATTCTGACCGGTTTGAGCGGTCTTATTATCGGTCCGATGATTGTAAAACTGTTCCGTATTGAAAATGAAGTCTCACGTGGGGTGCTGCTCGGTACCGGTGCTCATGGTACTGGCACTTCCAAAGCCTTCGAGTTCAGTTCGCTGACGGGGACGATATCCAGCATCTCGATGGTGCTCGCCGCTCTCTTTACCTTGGCAGCCGCCCCGTTCCTGTTCCACTTGATGCTGTAAGCCATCTGTATACAAAGAAGCAGCGATTCTCTTGTTATTGGAGAATCGCTGCTTTTGTTTTGTAGGCCCCTTTTCCGCATAAAGCAGTGGCGAGAACGAAACGATTGTAGAGAAGCGGAGCGGTAAAGGGTACGCATCCTCGTTCCTATTAGATGGCTTTAACGTCACCGGGTTTCACCTCTGCCTCTACAGGCGTTACAGCTTCATACAGGTAAGCATCCAGCTCAGCCGTATATTGGCGTTCTTGCGCGGCGCTCCAGCCTGCATGTTCGGACATCCATGCGATGGCGGGCTGTTTCCAGCGCTTCACCTCGTCAATCTGGAAGAACAGCGCCCCGGTTCGGCGTATGAAAAAATCAGACGGTGTCACCGTCATTTCCTGTTCCATCGCATACAGGAGCGGGACACGCACTTCCACAGGCAGCGCCGCTTCCTTCTCGGTAGCTTCCTTCTCGGTAGCCTCCTTCATGCTCCGTGCCGCTATGGCAAACAGCCGCTCTGTGTTGGAGCCATAGCGGGTTGCCCATGCTCTAGCCGTTTCCGGCGACAGGCCAAGCGCAACACCTGCTGCGGTTTGCTTACCTACGTACGCGTCCCAGCCCGCCGAGCCGCCTACGCTGCCACCCGAAATCGGGATGTGTCTGGTGCGGCATGCCCGGAAGCTCTGCCCATGCAAGCGCCCCAGCTTCCGCACCGCACGATCCACGACGAGTTCGGACATTTTCCGGTAGCCCGTCAGCTTGCCGCCTGCAATCGTGATCAGACCTGAGCGGGATTCCCAAATTTCGTCCTTACGTGAAATTTCTGAAGGGCTTTTACCGTCTTCATAAATGAGCGGCCGTACCCCTGCCCAACTGGATTCTACATCCGTAACAGTCAGCTTCACATCCGGGAACATTCCGTTGATCGCTTGAAGCACATATGCCCGATCTTCGGCGGTCATCCGAGGATGCGCCGTATCCCCTTCATACACCGTGTCGGTCGTACCTGCATAGGTTTTTCCATCACGTGGGATGGCAAATACCATGCGTCCATCCGGTGTATCGAAGTACACTGCCTGTTTGAGTGGAAAGCGCTCAGCATCGAACACCAGGTGAATACCTTTCGTCAGGCGTAGCACCTTGCCCTCTTTGGAGCGATCCATTTCCCGCAACGTATCTACCCATGGTCCGGCCGCATTAATAACCAGTGAGGCTCGAATTTCGTATGGCTTTCCCGTTACCCGATCCGTTACGCTTGCACCGCTTATTCGTCCTTCGTCATACAGCAGCTTGTCAGCCTTGGCATAGTTCACCGCCAGCGCCCCTCGTGTAACAGCTTCCTTCATGACCTCAATCGTCAGGCGAGCATCATCTGTGCGGTACTCCACATAGCTGCCGCTTCCCTTCAGTCCATCACGCTTCAGCAAAGGCTCGCGCTCTAGCGTAGCCTGGATGTCCAGCATCCGACGGCGCTCACTACGCTTAACACCAGCAAGGAAATCATATACCAGCAGCCCGACAGAGGTGGTGAATGCGTTAAACGTGCCGCCCTTGTGAAAAGGAAGCAGCATACGCTCCGGTATGGTCACATGTGGGCCATTTTCGAATACGATGGCCCGCTCCTTCCCAACCTCGGCTACCATCTTAACTTCAAACTGCTTCAAATAACGAAGACCACCATGCACTAGCTTGGTCGAGCGGCTGGACGTACCTGCTGCGAAATCCTGCATCTCCACCAGTGCTGTCTTCAAACCACGATCCGCCGCATCCAGCGCAATCCCCGCCCCTGTAATGCCGCCGCCAATAATTAAAATATCAAAATGCTCATCTCCCATACGTTCCAAAACAGCGGTTCTCTCCTGCGCAGCAAATCCCTGTTCTCCCATCATGTATCCCTCCAGCTTTGTATATATTCATGATGCAATCTGCCAACCGAATCATCATAAGGTACAAAAAAAGACCACGAACATCGCTGCGGCGGATGCCGAGCGGTTCATGGTCTCTCCAAGTCTCCTGACGAGTATTAACTTATCTATATCGTAGCACACACAGTACGCTATGAAAAGGGAAATCTGCCTGTTGCCAGATGGCTGCCTTCTACCTAAAACTATCTCTACTTGAACGCCATTGCGGCATGAACTGCCTTTTTCCAGCCACCATAAAGCTCAGTCCGCACGTCCTCACTCATGGACGGAGTAAAGGTATGATCACTCTGCGCATATCCCCGGACTTCATCCAGACTGCTCCAAAACCCAACTGCCAGTCCCGCCAAATACGCCGCACCGAGTGCAGTTGTCTCGTTCACAGCAGGTCGTTCTACAGGCAAATCGAGAATATCGCTCTGGAACTGCATCAGGAACTCGTTCATCACAGCACCTCCATCTACACGCAATGAACGCACAGGTACACCCGAATCGTTCGCCATGGCAGTTAGGACATCTTTAGTCTGGTAGGCCAGCGATTCCAGTACCGCTCGTATAAAGTGCTCCTTGGTCGTTCCCCGCGTCAAACCAAATGTCGCGCCGCGCACGTCACTGTCCCAATACGGGCTGCCCAGACCCACAAAGGCCGGGACAAAATATACCCCCTCCGTCGAGGTCACACGCGCCGCATACGCTTCACTATCTTTGGCTTCACGGAACATACGCAACCCGTCACGCAACCACTGAATAGCAGACCCAGCTACAAAAATGCTGCCCTCCAGCGCATACTTTACCTGACCGTTCAGCCCCCATGCAATGGTCGTAATCAGTCCATGCTCCGAATCACAGGGTTCATCTCCCGTATTCATCAGCATAAAGCATCCTGTACCGTATGTATTTTTAATCATGCCCTTGTCAAAGCATCCCTGACCGAATAGAGCTGCTTGCTGATCGCCCGCCGCTCCGGCAATAGGGATTTCCTGCCCAAAAAAGTGATAATCCACCGTATGAGCATATATCTCAGAAGATGATTTCACCTCTGGTAGCATAGACGCAGGAACGCCGAGAATATCCAGCAGCTCCTCATCCCATTTTAGCTCATATATGTTGTACATGAGTGTGCGGGCCGCATTGGAGTAGTCCGTTACATGTGCTTTACCACCGGACAATCTCCAGATTAGCCAGGTATCAATCGTACCAAACAGCAAATCCCCACGCTCCGCTTGAGCTCGTGCCCCTTCGACGTTGTCGAGTATCCATTTGACCTTGGTGCCAGAAAAGTAGGGATCAATGAGTAGTCCCGTTTTGCTATGAAAAATATGATCAAATCCACGGCTTTTCAATTCCTCGCAGATCCCGGCTGTTTGCCGTGACTGCCATACCAGTGCATGATATACAGGCAGACCCGTATGTTTATCCCACACCACTACGGTTTCCCGTTGATTCGTAATACCAATCCCGGCAATTTGGCTGGCTTTCACACCTGATTCCGACAAGCAGGAGGCGATGACGGCCAAAATAGAGCTCCATATCTCATTTGCGTTTTGCTCTACCCACCCCGGCTGGGGAAAATACTGTGGGAACTCCCGTTGTGCCTTGTATACCACTTTTCCCTGCCGATCAAACAAGATGGCCCGCGAACTGGTTGTGCCCTGATCCAAGGCAAGAATGTATTGCTCCATCGTTTTCCAGCCTCCTTGCATATTTATGTATGGTTGCCCACTTGATTCAAATAAAAGCTATTGCTTATAATGCTCGAACAGTTGTTTATTGGAGGTCGTAACTGCTGTGGCTCCCGCAGCCAACGCCGCTTCCACATCCTCAGGGGTGCGAATAAGTCCGCCCGCCAAAATAGGAATGCCCGTGCGTTCGCTAACTTCCTTAATCATCGGTGGAACAACACCGGGCAGCACCTCAATATAATCAGGTCGTGTTTTTTCCACCAGCGCGTAGCTTTTTTCCAGCGCAATCGTATCGAGCAGGAACACCCGCTGTACAGCAAGAATCCCCTTCTTTTTAGCGGTTGCAATCACCCCGGATCGGGTCGAAATAATCCCAAACGGCTTAATTTCCTGACACAAATATTCAGCCGCATACTCGTCATTCTTCAAGCCTTGCACCAGGTCGGCATGCAGAAGCATTTGCTTGTTGCGACTTCTAGCCATCTGGTACAGGTTGCGCAGCTGCGCTACATGCGTATCCAGAAAAACCGCATACTCATAAGAACTGTCCAAAATACCCTCCAGCTGCTTCATATGCTTAGCTGCAGGTAGAATGCGTTGCCCCTGAAATGGCATGAATATCCCCCTTAGGCTGAATGTCAGTCAAACTCGTTCAAATTTTATATTATCACTCTGTTCGACGAACGTGAAGCGGTTTCATTGCAGATATGTATAAAGGCTGCCTTCCCTGTAATAGATGTCAGCAGGAAGAAGACAGCCAATCGTTCAAAGAACTGGATCAAATCACACGACGGCACCCTTAAAACGCTCTATAGTGTACTAGCCCTCAAACCCTTGGCGCAGCCATGAGGTAGCGAGCGTGATCGCACCGCGCTTGGCCGCGGTTTCCGACAATGGGTTCAGCATCACAAAGTCGTGGATGATGCCCTGAAAGCGTGCAGCGGTTACCTCTACCCCTGCTTCACGCAGCTTGTTCGCATAGGCCTCACCTTCATCGCGCAGCACATCGGCCTCGCCTGTAATGACCAGCGCACGCGGTAGCCCTTTGAGCTGTTCTCTGGTGGCACGTAATGGGGAAGCCGTGATCTGCGCTCGTTCATTGGGATCTGTCGTATATTGATCCCAAAACCATTGCATTCCTTCGCGGCTCAGGAAATATCCTGTGGCGAACTCCTGGTAGGATTCCGTGTCAAAGGAAGCGTCCGTCACCGGATAAAATAACAACTGCTGCCGGATGGAAGGACCACTGCGTTCTTTGGCCAGCAGCGTTACGGCCGCGGTCATGTTACCGCCGACACTGTCTCCGGCTATCGTCAGCGTATCGGGCTTCAGTCCATGCTCGCGCCCATGCTGTGCCACCCATTGAACGACCGCGTAAATTTCCTCAATCGCCGTCGGATATTTAGCTTCAGGTGCCAAGCTATATTCCGGGAATACAACGGCTGCCTGTGAGCCGACTGCCAATTCACGAATCAGACGATCATGCGTGTGGGCATTACCGAATACCCAGCCTGCTCCGTGAATATATACAATGACCGGGAGATCGCTTGTCACTTGTTGTGGACGAACAATTCTGACATTTACCTCACCGCCAGGCCCACCTGGAATAGTTAGATCTTCTACATCTGCGGCAGGTTTGTCTGCTGGACCGGATTGAACCTCATTGACCGTTTCACGTCCTTTTTCAGGACCCAAATCATATAGAAACGGAGGCTTGGCATTATCGTCTGCAAATTTTTGTGCTGCGGTTTCAAGCTGTACTTTTTTACTCATATCGGTTCACTCTTCCTTTCTTATCTGTGGTCTACATATATCCAATATGGCTTAAGTTTGCTCATTCAGTTTCACCTTATATATTTAAACGAGTTCCTCTCTTTCCAATCGGAGGACTTTAGTTTGCCCAACAGAAGAACTTGACTTTTATTTTATATTGTAACTATAATAGTTACATATTAAAGTTCGTAAATGCACTGGGTACATTTACGATCAAACGAATGAATCATCCACATCATATTTATAGGAGGCTATCTATTATGAAAATTGCAGTTATTGGTGCAACCGGTAAAGCAGGAAGTAATATCGTAAAAGAAGCATTAGACAGAGGGCATGAAGTAACCGCCATCGTCCGTGACTCGGCTAAAGTAACAGAAAGTCGTGCTACTGTAGTACAAAAAGACGTTTTTGATCTGAAAACAGATGATCTGAAAGGCTTTGACGTAGTCGTTAATGCATTTGCCGCTCCACTCGGACAAGAGCATCTGCATGTCGATGCAGGTAACGTACTAATTGAAGGTCTGCGTAATGTATCCGGTACTCGCCTGATTGTCGTAGGTGGTGCAGGCAGCTTGTTCACTGACGAATCCCAAACACTTTTGGTAAAAGATGCCCCCGGCTTCCCTGATTTCGTATATCCAACAGCAAATAACCAAGGAAAAAACTTGGAAATTTTGCGTGGTACCAGCGACCTGAACTGGACTTTCATTAGTCCTTCTGCGGAATTTGCTCTGGGTAAACGTACAGGCTCTTACCAAGTGGGAAAAGACACGCTGTTGGTTAATTCCAAAGGTGCAAGCTATGTCAGCTACGAAGATTATGCAGTTGCCGTAGTGGACGAAATCGAAAAACCACAACATCTGAACCAACGTTTCACTGTGGTGTCCGAGTCCTAATTTCCCTATTCTTGCAGCACATTTAGCATAAAAAAGACCCTTTGCCCATTTTCTCATGCTGCATGGAAAGTCCGCTTTACTCTAAATCAGACTTTCCATGCACGCTATGAGAAGCTGTACCCGAAGGGGCTTTTTGTTATGACCTGTTGAAGCTCTCGTTATGACTTGTCAATGCTGGCCTTCTTTTCTGTATCGTGAGCGGAAGTCTCCCTCTTATCGCTAAAACACAGCTTGAGAATCGGAGGCGAAGCCAAGGTCGTCAGAATGATGGCAATGATCACCGATGTAAAATATTGCTGTGCCAACAGACCCGACTGTAGACCGGTAGCTGCGATAATAAGTGCGACCTCGCCGCGAGATATCATCCCGGAGCCGATCGCAAGTGCAGAACGGTTATCGAAGCCCGTCAGCCGCGCCCCGAGACCTCCCCCGATTAGCTTTGTCACCAGCGCAATCAGTGTCAAAACAACAACAAATCCGAGCTGCTGTCCTACTCCCTCAAAGGAAACATTTAATCCGATGCTGACAAAAAATACAGGAACAAAGATGGAATAAGCGATGGGCTCCACCTTTTCTTCTACGACGTGCTTAAAGCTGGTTTGTGCAATGGCAATCCCGGCCGCAAAGGCTCCGATAATCCCTGCCATCCCCAACATATCCGCAAAATACGCAAACCCAAAGCAAATAATCAACGCAGTCGTGATGACTGCTTCAGTCACCTTGAGTGGAGCAAGTATTTTCATAAGCCATGGAACAACGAACCAGCCCCCTAGAATAGCTACGACGAAGAAAACTAGCTTTTTGCCAACAAGAAGCCCCAGCGAAGTTTCTCCACCCATACCGAATATACTCATTACTACCGCTAGCAGCACCACGACAAGCACATCATCCAGCACTGCCGCACCCAAAATGGTCGAGCCTTCCCGGGTATTCAGCTTATTCATATCCTTGAGTACCTGTACCGTAATGCTTACCGAGGTAGCACTCAGAATAATTCCTAGAAACCAGCCTTCATGCACCGAGAATCCAAAGGCTTCCCCTACACCAAAACCGCAAATTAACGGTAAAATAATTCCTCCAACCGCCACAGCTACCGCAGGCTTCCAGTTACGTCGAAGTTGATCCAGATCCGTCTCCAGTCCAGCAATGAACATCAGCAGCAGCACGCCGATTTCAGACATATCATGAATCAGCGAATCATTCTGAACCCATCCTAATACGGCTGGGCCCAGGACAATTCCTGCGATAAGCTTTCCCAACACCGCTGGTTGACCGAGCTTGACGGACAAATGACCCGCGACTTTTGTGAACAGTAGAATCAGCAGAAGATATAGTATAAATTGCATAGGCTGATAACCTCCTTTTATTTAATCCTTGAACTCATCTGCGCATATCCCACAATATTGAAGAAAACTGATAATCATAAAATGCTAAACAAACGTGCAAAATATGTGTCTGACCTAAAACAAACGGCTCGCAAAATAAAAAGGGAAACCCGAAATACAGCACAGGTTCCCCTAAAAAAGACATAAAGGAGCCTTGGTGACAGGCTCCTCCGGTAAATTCATATATTCATTTGATGTTGTCGGTCATACTTGCGCAAACGAGCAATCTTATCTTTTAATTATATCTCTTCTGCAAACCCGTGTAAACGTGTTGAATCAATTTTCTGCTTTTTTCACATAGCGGTCGCGGTATTCGTGGTCCAGCATACTCATCAGAATCGAATCATGGTATTCATAATTGTAGAATAAAGCATCCCGCTGCACACCTTCGCGCTGAAAGCCTACTTTTTCATAGCAACGAATGGCACGTTCATTAAAATCAAATACATTCAGCTCAATCCGATGCAGATTACAGATACCGAATCCGTAACCCAGCATGAGTACAAGCGCTTCGGTACCGTAGCCTTTCCCCTGATTTCCCTGCTCATTGATCGCAATACGGATGTTGGCACTGCGGTTCAGGCTGTCCATATCCTGCAGGGCTATATCCCCAATGACACGATCATCTTCGCGAAGCGCAATCAACAGCAACAGGCTTGAGGCATCCTGTCCTTTAGCTTCAATATAACGGGCAATTTGATCCTTGGTAAAGCTGCGTTGTGTGCCTGTCAGCCTCCGCACATCCTGATCGAACAATGTATTATAGTATAGCTCGGTGTCCTCTACGTTAACGGGACGCAAGTATACCCGTGATCCTTCAAGTAACCGTGCCACAGGCTCTGAGGATGAAGTTTGTTGAGTCATCATGATCTCTCCCATGCTAAAAATATAAATGACGAAAATCAAAGCAAATTATTGCGCAAGATCGACTACGCAAGGTCTGCATTTTGCTCCGTAGTCAGGCTAGAATCAGCGAGGGACTCGCGCCAAATTACGGATTGAAGCAGCAGGCCTGCCAAACCCAAGATTCCAACAGTCATCCCGATCCAGACAAAAGCCGTTCCCGCCCCTGCTATTCGGATCAATACTCCCCCTGCAAGCGGGGAAACGACCATGATTGCTCCAATCACGGTACTTTGGATACCAAAGACGCGCCCCACCATATCAGCAGGGGTTTTGGCTTGTAATATATAATTTTGGGTGATAATGTACAGGCCGTTGCCCACGCCCAGCACGGCCCCGATCATAAGCAGTACAGGAAATCCTGTTCCGGGTTGTGCCCAGCCTAAAGCAGCAATAGCCCCGCCAACCAGCACATATCCACCACCGAGCCCCCAGCCTGCGCTTATGCGATTCAAGCGATTAAGCACAAGCATGCAGCCGACGGCGCCAGCACCAATGGCTGAAACCAGCCAGCCAAGCAGCGATTCATTACCTGGAGCGAGCACTCGCAGCAATGTAGGGAACTGGTAGTCGATCATGAGAATGGCGATCAAGCCGAAAAGTCCGAATATAAGCGTATGCAAAAGCATTCGACTGCGCCATAAAAACGCCCAGCCCTCACGCCATTGGTTGAAAAAACGAGATGCGCGGACATGCTCCTCCCGCATTTTGGCTTCATCAGCCTCAGGCGCCGTATGCGCAGCCGACTTTCCTTGCTGCCCGGCTGCAACAGCTTGTTGGTCTGCGCTGACCAGCGCCGGACCGATTCCGCGCAGCGGCCACAGCAACAGGCCGGAACAGAGACGCAGCAATGCATTGAGAATAATGCATGCCTGAGGGGACAACACAGTCAAGGTCATAGCGCCCAGTAATGGGCCCGCCACTTTGGAGGCCTGATTGACCAGCCCATTCAGCGAGGTCGCCCGAAACAGGTCGTCGCTGGCGACTACCGTGCGGGTCAAGCCTTGCTGTGAAGGCATTTGGAATACGCCAGCCGCCGCGCGCAGACCAAGCAAAGGCAGCAGCCACGCCGGGCCCGGGACGGCGAGGATGGCCAGCGTCAATAAGGCGATAGCTGCATCGCAGACGATCATCAGCCTGGCCTTGTGTACCCGATCGGCTAACGTGCCCGCGATGGAACCCAGCAGCAGACCCGGTAGGGCCATCACTACCGGAATCAGTGCAATCATCATAGGGTCGGCTTCCCAGCGATAGGCAACAAGCACCTGAATGGCGATAGCATCAAACCAATCGCCAAAGGAGGCAGCCGTGTGCGCCGCAAACATCCGTCGAAAACGGCCATTGCGCCAAATGCTAGGCGTGGATTGCAGTTCTTTCTTTTCCTTCATTATCTACTCACCCTGCTCTCATTTTCAGCTTCTTTTAGCAATAAGAACATTCTAGCGGGTCTATATCAGAGGAAAATCAGACGGCTAAAAACATCAGACGACAGAAAGTGTTTGCTCCAACCAGTGCCTTAGCGCCTGACGATGCAGTGTTAAACTGTTGTCCCGGTCAAGCCGATCATATTGAGCCGCATATTTCTCTTCCAGCGTGGGATAGGTGCCACAGAGCTTCAAAAAACCGCGGATTTGGCAGACCGCCTTGATTTTTAGCAATTCCTGTTTAGCCATATCAAGGGTGTCCAGCCCTTCATCCATGAGCCGCTCGGCGTTGTTCACATCTCCAGTACGTAAAAGCATAAGTCCGCGCATCATGCGATAACGGCCCAATTCACGCAAATACGGAGCCTCCGACAGCAAGCCTTCCAGACGATCAGACAGTTCCGCAGCCTTTTCCATATGATCGGAAACCAGATGCATGTACATCTCCATCAGTGCAACAGGCATCACAAATTTATCGAGATTATCCCGTTCCATTACCCTCAAGGTTAGTGGTAGACCTTCCTGTGCGCGTTCAGGTTCTCCATTTTCCACATAAGCCTCCAAGATGTTGAGAATGCGTAATTCCCGTTCCTGTTCACTGGACAGCAGCCTGCTGGAAAGCGCACACTCACATAGAGCAATCCCCTCGTCCGTTACCCCTGCTGTGCCCGTAAATAGCAGCAACATCCAATACAATCGGTCTACGGGGGCAAAGTCCTCCCGCTTCAAGAACCAAGCCACATCCGCCTGTACAAAATGGGTATACATTTGATAAAAGGCGGACATTTGAAAACCCATCTGCTCCTGCTGGGCAGCCAGCGCTACGATGGAATTTCCCTGCCCCAATAGCTGGTATTTCCGGAATAGTCCATGTACAGCGTCCTGCACCTCCTGATCGTGCAAGGACGGATGATTCTGTGGCTGCACGTCAGTCAAGGTCAAGCTGTAGCCATACCCTCTAACCGTATGAATACGGAGCCCATCCCATGACTTAAGTTTTTTGCGCAATCTGTAGATATGATCATCCACCGTACGTTCCACCGGATACTCCAGCGGCCACACACGATCCAGCAGTTGTTCCCGGGTGAACACCTGATTCCGGTTATCGTACAGAAAGCGCAACAGCGCAAATTCTTTAGCCAACAACATAACACGATCTGCATTACAGACCACACTGTAGCCATCTGCATCAAATTGTAGCCTGATCATCCACCTCGCCTCCGACATATCGTTTCTTGGCTGCACCCAGCCCTATAAACATAAGCAACACACTCAGACACAAGAGCAGCAGCAGCGGGATTGTCCAGCCTTGCGTCGCATCATGCAGATAACCGAACAGCGTCGGTCCTGTTGCTGCTAGCAAATAACCAAAGGATTGTGCCATACCAGACAGCTCTGCTGCCTGCTGCGGTGTCCGCGTCCGCAAATTAAAGAACATCATCACTAACGGGAAAGCAAAACCACCCGCTATACCGATACAAATGACCCAAATCACACTCCACTGTGTAGCCCCAAGCAGAAATCCACCCAAACCGATAAAATACAGCGCAGCCATAATTAGAACCAATACCCGCTGATCCTTCACCCGCGCTGCCCAAATAGGCACAATAAAAGTAAATGGCATTTGCGAAAACTGCAGCACGGACAGCATCCATCCCGCAGTCTCTGAATCCATTCCCTGTCCGCTCATCATTTCGGGAAACCAAGCGGCAGGAACATAGAACAAGGCAGATTGCAGCCCCATAAACAGCGTCACCTTCCAAGCCAAAGACGATGTATATACATTCACAGTTCGGGCAGACACTGCCGCTTTATTGGCTGTTTTGCGGGCCTTAAGGAGTTGGGGCACCCAGAGTAAAATACCTACGACACCCACAATCGCCCATATTCCCAAAGCACCTCGCCAGCCCATACCTCCATTCAAAGCCAGCGGTATACTCAGCCCGGATGCTGTTGCAGCGACCACGTTCATAGATACTGAGTATACGCCGGTCATCAGTCCGCTGTTGCGAGGAAACTCCTCTTTGATCAGACTGGGCAGCAACACATTACACACGGCAATAGCCAGTCCCAGCATGGCGGTCCCGACAAATAATGCGGTCACCCCCAGCGTTGAGCGCACCACAATACCTGCGGTCAATAGCAGCAAGGCTGCAAAAATAATAAGAGACGACCCGAAGCGGCGCGACAGTTTGGCTACAAAAGGCGACAACAGGGCAAAAGCCAGCAGCGGCAATGTCGTTAATAGGCCACTCAGTGTATTCGAAATATGCAAAGAATCCTTAATCAAACCGATAAGAGGTCCTACCGAGGTAATCGAGGCGCGCAGATTGGCACCTACCAAAATGATCCCTACGGCAAGCACCCAAGGACCGGCATGCCACAAAGATTTGTATACCAAAGCTCGTTGATGTTGCTGTGAACTCATCTCTCCATTCTCCAATCTATCTGTGTTATGCTCAAAGGCTCCAACCAAGTGTACGGCTGGAGCCTAGCAATTTTTATCTCATTAAATTATAAAGGCATTCGTGACATATGCATAGGACGGATCGATACAGCGCTCCAAGTCTTCAAGTTCAGCATATAGCTTCATTAAAAAAACAAAAGCTGCCTGAAAGGATAGTTTCCTTTTGAGGCAGCTTTCAGTTCATAAACTTCGATGCGACCAGCGCTGCTTAACGTACCAGCCAGCCGCCATCCACCGCCAAGATATGACCGTTCATGTAGTCGGAACCCTGACTGGCGAGGAAAACCACAACTCCCATCAAATCAGACGGATCGCCCCAACGACCCGCAGGAATACGCGACAAGATTTCTTGATTACGACTTTCATCCGCACGGATTGGAGCTGTATTTGCCGTAGCAATATAACCCGGCGCAATCGCATTAATCTGAACGTTATGAACTGCCAGCTCATTCGCAAATGCCTTGGTCAAACCAGCTACCGCATGCTTGCTCGCTGTATACGGTGGAACGAACTTGCCACCCTGAAAAGCAAGCATAGAAGCGACATTGATAATCTTCCCGCTTTTTTGCTCTACCATCACCTTTGCCACTTCCTGGCTCAGGTGATATACGGCATTCAGGTTAATCTCCATGACAGCGTCCCAATCCTCATCTTTATACTCCAGCAGAGGGGCGCGACGAATCGTACCTGCATTGTTTACAAGGATATCAATTTTACCGAATTCATTGACGCATTCTTCTACAATTTTTTTAATGGATTCTTTCTCTGTCAGATCAGCCTGATAAAAGGCAACCTTCACACCCGTTGGCTCCAGCAAACGTCTTGTTTCTTCATATTCATCATTGTTAGCTACAATGAACAGATTTGCACCTGCTTTGGCCAAAGCTACGGAATATCCTTGACCCAAACCAGTGTTGCCTCCTGTTACAATCGCCGTTTTACCTTTTAGACTGAAAAAATCCAATGAAAAATTGTCCAGACCCATGCCTACGCCTCCATCACAAATTAGTATAAAAACCTATAATTCCTGAAGCCTATAGCGCTGCGCGTACTTCCTTATATTTAGCTACATAACGTGCTGCATTTTCTGTGATCAAGTCGTAGCGACCTTCCTTGGCTGGAGCCGTCAAATTACCCCCAATTCCCACGGCTACACATCCGTTACGCAGCCAGGTTTCCATATTGTCCAGATCAACGCCACCAGTTGGCATAATCTGTACATGAGGCATTGGACCTCTGACAGCCTTCACAAAGTCCGCCCCCATTGCACTGCCTGGGAACAACTTCACGACATCGCTACCCAATTTCATGGCTTCCTTGATCTCATTCAGCGTCATACAGCCGGGCATATAAGGAATCGCGTACAAATTGCATAGCTTCGCTGTTTCTTCTTCAAAAGAAGGACTCACGACAAACTCTGCTCCGGCTAGAATAGCAATTCTTGCCGTCAGTGACTCCAGTACCGTTCCTGCACCAATCACTGCCCGATCCTTAAATTCGTCTCTCAATCTTCGAATGACCTGATCCGCATCCGGCGTCGTAAACGTAAGCTCAATATTATCCAAGCCGCCTTCAATGCAGGCTTTAGACATTAGATATGCTTCCTCCGCCGTGTTTCCCCGAATGACTGCGACGACACCTACTGAAGTGATATGTTCCAAAACTTTCTTTTTCGTCATGTTCCTGATCCTTTCCACGAATGGGATGACCATGTACCCTCAGCCACTTGCAGGTTCACGCCCCAATACACTAATTGGATTAACGCAACTCGCTCATGGCAACCTGGTCCATGTCTTTGTATGTTTTATTTTCACCGGCCATGCCCCAAATGAAGGTATAGCTACCCGTAGCCGCACCGCAGTGGATAGACCAAGGTGGAGAAATAACGGCTTCATCATTTTTCATCACCAGATGGCGCGTTTCGTTCGGTTCACCCATCAGGTGGAACATTCTCGCATTCTCATCCAGTTCAAAGTAGAAATACACTTCCATACGACGGTCATGAACATGTGTCGGCATGGAGTTCCACACACTGCCGTTCTCCAACGTCGTCATCCCCATAACCAATTGGCAACTTTGAATGCCTTCATCATGGATAAAGCGACGCAACGTACGGTTGTTGGCTGTTTCCTGCGAACCCAGACTTTCAGACGGTACATCGGCAAAAGACTGCTTCGTCGTCGGATACGTGGTATGAGCCAGGGCCGAAACGATATAAAATTTCGCAGGCTTTTCACTGGAATCGCTTTCAAAGATCAACTCCTTGCCCCCTCTGCCTACATAGAGACAGTCTTTTGTGGCCAGCTCGTAAGTTTCACCGTCCACCTTGACCGTACCGCTGCCGCCGACATTAAAAATGCCCAGTTCGCGGCGCTCCAGGAAAGTTTCTGCTTTGATTTGATCGTTACCTTCCAGCGCAACAGATTTATTCACGGGATAAATGCCCCCGATAATGACACGATCTTCATGCGTATAGACCAGCTTTACCTCCTCAGGTACAAACAGTTCCTGGATCAAATAGTGCTGACGCAACTCTTCAGTCGTAAAATGCTTGGCATGTTCGGGATGAGTTGAATAACGCATTTCCATAAAAACATTCCTCCTGTTTAGATAAACTTTTTTATCAACGGAATTGTTATAAAAGCGGTTTCTAACTCTACTTCTTAGCTAGAATTGTAATAATTATCTAAGAGGGTGTCAACCCAAAACTTCACCATTCCTAGAAAAACCCTTAGTACATACGAAGTTTCACACACTTTTTACCTTTTGATAAACAAAACCACATTTTTTTATCTGTATTACCTAAAAAGTTTTTAGCCAATATATCAACTTCATCATTGTGAAAAACCGATTTATGTGATAATTTCAATTTATTCAGTTGGTGCATGCGCTTACAGATTAAGTTTACTAAACATAAGGAGGAATACAAATGACCGCAACATTGGATGCTGTTACCTTCGGAGAACCGATGGCCATGTTTTATGCCAATGAAGCAGGCTCTCTGGATGAGGTGCGTTCATTCACCAAAGCGTTGGCCGGGGCAGAGACGAATGTTTCAGCCGGTTTGGCGCGTTTGGGTCTACGGGCGGGACTCGTGACTAAACTCGGCGAGGATACGTTCGGCAAATTCATTGCCAGTGCGCTACGTCAGGAAGGGATCGACACACAGAACGTCATGTTTACCAAAGACCACTCTACCGGGATGCTGATTAAATCCAAAGTTACAAGTGGGGACCCCGAGGTGGAATATTTCCGCAAACATTCCGCCGCTTCTACATTAAGCATCGCTGATTTTAACGAGGCTTACTTTTCCGGAGCTCGCCATCTGCATTTTACAGGTATTTCTGTCGCCCTCTCCCCTGAGTGCCGTGATTTCGCACGTCATGCGCGGCAATTTATGAAAAAGGCTGGCAAAACCGTATCCTTTGATCCGAACCTCAGACCTAAGTTATGGCCTGACACGAAAACGATGGTGGAGGCGATTAATGAGGCATCTGAGGGGTGCGACTGGCTTCTACCCGGCATTCATGAAGGTAAAATATTAACAGGCTACACCTCACCGGAGGATATAGCTTCGTTCTACCTCGATCGCGGCACCTCGCTGGTCATCATCAAGCTGGGAACCGAAGGCGCATATTACAAATCCGCAGATGCTGAGGGATACGTCAAACGCTTCCGCGTAGAGCATGTCGTGGATACCGTCGGTGCCGGTGACGGATTTGCCGCAGGCGTTATCAGCGCGCTGCTGGAGGGCTTGCCCCTGGCAGAAGCAGTCAAACGCGGGAATGCCCTCGGCGCACTGGCCGTCATGTCAGCCGGAGATATGGACGGCTATCCGACACGAGCCGAGCTGGAATCCTTTTTGCTCAGTGCCAGCACGAATTAGTCCGGGTTTATTCCCCGCATAACCTTCACCGCTATAAGCGCAAGCTCAACAAGGCCGAATCCAAAGTCAGCCTTAACTTCCAATAGCCCGTATTCGCGTTTGTACGATCTGAGCAGCATACGCATACTCAGATCGTACAAAGGAATACGGGCTATTTTTCTAATATATGACACATTGCTCGTTACAGCGTTTTGACGGATTCTCCCCGATTGATATCCGGCACAAATCGGTAAATAATCGGAACCGATTCGCCGCCTTCCTCAATGCTGGACAGCAGTGTTTTTGCCGCCTGCTTCCCCATATCCGCAATCGGTTGTGTAATGGTCGTAATCGGCGGATTGTAAATATGGGCAAACTCCGCATCGTCAATCCCGATAATGGACAGCTCTGCCGGAATACGTATACGGCGGGCATTCACATACTTCAACACCTCAGCCAACACGATATCATTCCCGGCCAACAGCGCAGTCGGCGGCTCCGGTAGTTGGAACAGCTCCTTCAGCGTCTGCTGGATTTCTTCTCTCGGCACACTGTGCATATATTCTTCACGAGATGGCAAGCCATGCTCCTCCAGCGCCTTTTTGTATCCGCTGAGCCGTTCCACTCGTGGAGTAATCCGATTCAAGCCAAGGGGCAAAGTAATCAGCGCAATTCGCTCATGCTTGTGAGCCACAAGTTCCTGAATCGCCAGCTTAATCGCCATTTCGTTATCCAGTAGCAGGCTGCGCGTATTTACCCCATCTACCAAACGGTCCAAAAATACTAACGGATACTTTTCACGAATGAGTTGGTTGTAAATATCTGCATGCTTGCCTGTCGGGAAGATGATCAGGCCGTCCACCTGCCGAGCCTTGAGCATCTCAATATACTGGCTCTCCTTGTCTGGATTTTCATCGGCGTTGCAAATGATCACCTGAATGCCAAAACGCTGCAATTCCTCCTCAATCGCACGGATAGACTGGATCGAAAGGGTATAGTCAATGTTGGCTACAATGACCCCCACCATAAACGTCCGGTTTTGCTTCAAGCTGCGGGCCAGCCCGTTAGGCTGATAGTTCAGCTCTTGAATAACCTCGGCAATCCGGTCTCTGGTCTGGTCGCTCATATATTTATATCGTTTGTTCAGAAATTGCGAGACAGTGCTTTTAGACACTCCTGCTTTCTGGGCAACATCTTCAATCGTCGGCTTCTTCATCGGTACACTCCTTGTCTTTCATGTACTGCGTTAGTGCAACAAAAGTATATCTTTTTTTTAGTAAATTTACCATACTTCTATTTATGAATGCCATTATGATATAAGTCGAACTTCAAAGTTGCCTATCGTGCCCCCGTGTAGAAGTATGGTTCTTCAGCAGCAAAAAGAGGCAGTTCAAGATGTTCTCTTGAACTGCCTCCGCGTACACAACTCTATCGAAAAGCTAGGCTCCAGCTGGCCCTAAATGCTGCTCGACATCAATGTGCCGGAACGGGCGTTGCAGACTGATCTGGTGTATCGTGCTCGACCAGCGCATGCTTTTCCCATAACCGGCTTTTCCAGCGGGCATACATGATGACAGCACGAGTCCATTCATCAGCAGCAATCGCCAGCCACACGCCGGCGAGCCCCATGTCCAGCTTGAACACAAGCAGATAACCAAGCGGCAAGCTCATGCAAACCATGGAGATCAGACCCATAAAGACCGGGAACTTTGCATCTCCAGCAGCACGCAACGAGTTAATAATGACGATATTCGTGGTCCGACCAGTTTCTAGCAGAATGCTAAGTAAAATGACCTGCGCTCCCAAACGAATAATTTCAGGGTTTTCCGTGAACAAACCAAGCAAGGGAACACGGAAAAAGATGACCACCGCATCAATAATCACGGTCACGAGCAACGCCCATTTCACACTGGTCAGTACACGTTTATAGGCAGTATCCTTCTGTCTGGCTCCCACGAGTCTTCCTACCACAATAGCCGTACCCATACCGACTGCCATACTGAACAAGTAAATATAGCTTGAAATATTATTCGCATATTGACGTGTCGCCATTGCTTCTGCGCCCAGATAAGTCACGTACAGTGTGAAGATGAGCTGACACGACTGATACATAATGGACTCCAGCGCGGATGGTACACCAATACGCAATATTTTAGAGATGAACTTTTTGGACAATTGGACGTAATATTTCCACTCAACACGAACCTCAGTGACCCGGTACATCAGCCAGAAGAAGATCAGGAGACAAATAAAGCGGCTACCTACTGTAGAAATAGCAGCACCCTCTACTCCAAGTGCAGGCATTCCCCAATGCCCAAAAATCAAAACATAGTTGCCGACCACGTGGATCACGTTCATAAAAACCGATACATACATTGTTTCTTTGGTAAAACCATGTGTACGAATAGTCGCCGCCAGCGCATTAATCAATGCTTGAAGAAAAATGGCACCTCCGACGATGCTCATATAAGACTCCGCGTAAGCCAGAATCTCACCCTGGACATTCAGCCATTGCAACATGTGCGTACCAAATACGAGAAAAATTACGCTAAGCAAAAGACCTACCATCAAATTCAACGTAATGGCCGTACCTGTAACCTGGGCCGCTTCGACTAGTTTCTTAGAACCGATATATTGAGCTACGACGATAGCAGCGCCGTTGCCGATAACCTCCAGTACAAGGATAGCAATTGAAATAATTTGATTGGACGCGCCCACACCCGACACCGCATTATCAGATACAGAACTGATCATGAATGTGTCGACGCTCCCCATTAGCATAAACAGAAACAATTCAAGGAAAATAGGCCATGTTAAACGGAACAAATTCAGTTCCTTAGCTTCGGACAATACCGAACCTTTTTTTAGTGCTCTGGTTGTCATTCATTCACCTTTCTTCATAGATTTATTTAACGATCAAAAGGTATGTTAGCACAGTCATTCTGAAAATACATCCCGTTTACGTAAAATGATTTGCAAAATGCGTAAGAATTCATTTATCACCCTCTTTATAATTGATTATCGAACTTTATTGAAACAGGATATTGCAAGAATATATCAGTAGTCTGGTCTTTTCGACGCAATTATGAGCTAAAGAGTATAATAGAATACGAGCCTGTGAGCATTGCCGCTGACAGGTTGTGAAGATTGTTGTATGCTTCCTAAGCATAATTTGTGAATTAAATATGGAATATATAGGACATTCATAGAGTTAAAAGGTAATAAAGGAGGCTTTTACAGATGACTCAATCATTTCAAGCTCTTGTCGTCGATCAGACACAGGACGGTGAAGTTCAAGCAGAGGTACGTTCTCTGGAAGCTAGCAGTTTACCTGCTGGAGAAGTATTGATTCGTGTCGCTTATTCCAGCATCAATTATAAAGATGGGCTTGCTGCCCGCAAGGATGGCAATATTGTCAAAGCCTATCCGTTCGTACCAGGCATAGATTGCTCGGGAACCGTCGTCTCTTCGGAGGACAGCCGCTTTAGCGAAGGACAAGCGGTGCTCGTTACCGGATATGGGCTGGGTGTGTCTCAATTCGGGGGATTCAGCCAATATGCACGTGTGCCTGCGGACTGGGTGGTTCCACTTCCGAACGGACTCACGCCGAGAGAGGCAATGATTTTCGGGACAGCCGGATTCACCGCAGCCCTGTCGTTATATCGACTGGAACAAAACGGCGTTACTCCCGAGCAGGGCAAGGTACTCGTCACCGGAGCGACGGGCGGCGTAGGCGGGGCAGCCATTGCCTTGCTGAACAAGAGAGGCTACCATGTCGTAGCCAGCAGTGGCAAGGCCGATGCGCTCGATTACCTCAAGGCGCTCGGAGCAGCCGAGGTTATTTCCCGCGAGGAGGTCTACGACGGTGCGGAGAGCATCCGCCCGCTGGGCAAGCAGCTTTGGCAAGCGGCTGTTGATCCTGTAGGCGGAAAGCCGCTCGCTTCGCTGCTCAGCCAGATCGCCTACAACGGCTCCGTTGCCGTGAGCGGCCTGACGGCAGGCACCAAGCTGCCTACGACGGTGCTGCCGTTTATTTTGCGCGGCGTAAGTCTGCTGGGCATAGACTCTGTCTTCTGCCCATACGACACTCGCGTAGCGATCTGGAAGCGGCTCGGCAGCGAATGGAAGCCGGAACAGCTGGAGCAGCTCGTTGAGCGCGAAGTCGGATTGGCTGACCTGCCAAGCGCGCTCGAAGACATCCTTGCAGCTCGCTCACAAGGAAGAACGCTAGTACGACTGGTTGACTAAGCGGAGTAGGTCCGCAAGCTATCCATTGACGGTTTTCGCGTGAAGAAGTGTCATCCCTTAGGGTCTAGCTTAGGAACATGTAAGAAGCCTGTAAATCTGCAGTTTTGAGATTTACAGGCTTCTTTTTTTGTGTGGTACATTTGAAGCAGACGGTTTACTTTTCGCAACCAAATGAACCTTTTGAGAACCTCAGTTGTTATATAGATAAACTGCACGAGAAAGGAGAGCACATCATTGGAGAGCAATCGAGAGTTGTTTGATTTGTATCAACGAGATGTATACCGAACCTGCTACTACATGGTACATAATGCATCGGATGCAGAGGATTTAACGCAGGAAGTGTTTATCATCCTGTTTCGCAGCAATCGTGAACAGATCGAACAACTAAAAGCTTGGATTATGAAGATTACGGTCAATCATTGTCTGAATTACCTTAAACGCCAGAAAAGCCTGCATTTGAAGGTATCGGCTAATCCCTATCTATTTAGCGGGGCGGAAGGTAAACCTGTAGACAGGCTGGTGGAAGAACGCGAATCGGCAGAGGAATGGGCCGTTTATATGAATCGCCTTCCGGCCAAAATCCGCGCTGTGCTGACACTCCGCTATATGCATGATTTCACGCTGGCGGAAATATCCAAACTGCTAGAAATTCCGCTAGGAACCGTCAAATCGAGGACTCACAAAGGACTAAAGTTATTGGAGCAAATATTGCGGGATGCAGGGGTACAAATTCCCGAGATGGAAGGAGAGAACTATGAACAACATAGAAAAGGCATTGAAGCGCAAGTTAAATGATGATTCGGAAATGGCCTATCCTGACTTCGGTGAGATGTGGAACCGGATGGAACAGACAGGACATACTGCCCCTACGCTAACCGACACTTCCGATTCATTCACTCCCCACCGACACAGAAACTGGCGCAAAATAGCTATTGCCGCCTCTCTAAGCGCACTTCTGGTTGCAGTTCCTGTCTATGCCGCCATCCACTACAACTGGGACAATCTGCTACGCGGAAGAAGTGGCATCCAGACAGCATTAAATCAAGACCTTGGACAGCCCTTGGAGCAATCCGTAACCAGAGACGGAGTGAAGCTGACGCTACATACCGCTATTGTCGATGAGAACCGGACCGTGATTCTGTACAGCTTGGAGGTCGGAAAACGAGCAGAAAACGAGTTTTGGAATGTCAAAGGCGTATCGCTAAAAAGTGCCGCGGGGGAAAGCAGTGCAGGGGAATATAACTTTCAGCAATGGGACCCGAAAAATCAACGGTACAACGGGTACTTTGAAAGTGATTGGACACCGCAGCAAGAAACAGAGAACGTGCGGCTGAACGTAGATCATATTGAGCTCACCAGCGTTCAAGAACTGGAATTGCCGCTCGATATCACATCGTCTCAGATGCAGACGTTCAAGCTGGATCGTAATGGCTTACAAGATATGAAAGTGCAGGTATTTGAACAAGGGAAGGATAAGCTGATGCTGTCCTCGGCAATTACCTTCGATTCGTCGATACCCAAGAGATGGGATAATCCGCAAATTGTTGCTTACAGAGGCGGCGAGCCAGTGATGTCGCAGCCTGGAGGGGCTTTTGGCAAACCCGGAGATAACGGGGAGTATACCGCACAACAATATTTTACTAAAGCAGATATACCGGAAGGACAGACTGCTTTCAAACTGCAATATGCACAAACTGAGAAAAGTATACATGAACCCATAAACTTTGATCTGCAGCTAAGCAAGAAGAAAATGGAAAGTGGGACGATTAAAAGCGTGCTGAACACTCCATTGGAGAACGGCAATCCGAATTTTACGCTAGAACAAATGATTGTCACACCTACACAAATCCGTGTCACAATCAGAAGCGAAAAGAAATTCGCCATGTTACCTTATCAAAAGTACTTTCTTTCTGTGAACGGCACAACATTAGAAGGTAGTCGTTGGTCTTCACCTGATCAGGAACACGATCTGAACACAATCCGTTTTGAACGGCCGTCCAATCTTGTGATTACCAAGGATAGTCCTATTACTTTTACAGGCAAATACAAGGTTACGACCCATTCGGACGACAAAACGCCACAGCGTTTAACTGATATTTCTGAGCAAAAGCAGACGCTAACGACGCAAATCGGTGGCTATCCTGTGAAGTGGACCTACTACAAACAGGGATCAGACTTATTCGTAGAAACCGAAAGCGAGGACGCTCACTTTGGAGGGATTAACCAGACACATATTGGCCTGGATAAAGAACGGATTATCGGCAAGCCGATCACAGCCAATTTCGCCGGAGATGGCAATAACAAGGCAGTGGATGTCTACAAGAACTTCAAAGGGAAGGAAGCTTCTATCTATATGTTCTACTATACAACGGACGACCCGGAAGCAGAGACAACCGTACCCTTACAGCCTCTGACAAGCAACAGCAAAGCATCCAAATAGCAATGCTATAAAAAGAGGGTCCTCTATACCTGTGTGAACTGCGGTATAGGGAACCCCTTTTTATTTTCCTAGGAAAGCACAGTCTGCCTGAAACGATTGACTCACGCCCTACTTCACAGAACCTTGCGTAACGCCATTGATAATCCATTTTTGTGCAATCAGATAGACAATAATCATCGGCAGCAAGGCCATTAGATACGAGGCAAAGGCCAAATTAAAGTCGGTATTGAACTGCCCCTGGAACACATACTGAACGAGCGGTAGCGTATATTGCTCTGCATCGCTAATAATAATGAGCGGCAGCAGGAAGTCGTTATAGGTGGACAGACAAGTGAGAATTCCCACCGTAGCACTAATCGGCGCCATCAGCGGGAATATAATGCGCCAAAAAGTACCCCATGTCGTCGCACCATCTACCGTGGCCGCCTCTTCCAATGCCACCGGAATGGAGCGAATATAACCAACATACACGAAAACATTAAACGCCAAACCATACACCGTATGCAGCATAATGAGACCCAACAGATTAGTCATATGAAGGCCCGAGGCCAGTTTTACAATCGGCAGCATGATGATCGGGAAGGGTATAAACATGGCGCTCACAAAGTAAAAATATAATCCCTTAAAAAAGCGTCGCTGCATATTACGGGCAATCGCATAAGCGACCATCGAATTGGTTAGCAAAGTCAATATGACCGTCGATGTCGTGACCATCACACTGTTCTGAAAAGCGCTGAAGAAGTTGGTCATTTCTACTGCACGACTAAAATTTTCCCAATGCAGCTCGGTCGGAAAGGCAAAGGCGGAATGCGCCATCTGTTCGGGATTTTTAAGTGCTATCGTTACCGTCATATAGAGGGGAAACAGGATAAATATTGTCCCCAACGCTACCAGAAGCAGCACAGGCCAGTTGGTACGTCTGCTTGTTTTCATCAGTTATCCATCTCCCTTCTCTGGAGGAATCGCAGCTGTAAGATGGAAATGATCGCGATCACAATAAAGTAAATAACAGAGTTAGCCGACTGATAAGCAAATTCTCCGCCTCTAAATCCCCCGGTGTATATCAGGTGGGAAATCGACTGGGTGGCTCGTCCCGGCCCGCCATTCGTCAAAGCCACGATTTGATCGAACACCATCAGGGAATTTTTCATCGCCAATACCATATTAATCGTGAAAAACGGTGCAATTAACGGAAAGGTAATGCTCCAGAATTCGCGCCATTTACCCGCACCGTCCAGGTTGGACGCCTCATACAGACTTGTCGGAATGGTTTGCAGCCCGGCCAGATAGAGAATCGTATTAAAGGCAATCCCCTGCCATACAGCTACGATGACAACCCCCACCCAAGCCAGTTGTTCGCTGCCCAAAATGTTCGTCGACAATGAGGTAATACCTAAATTTTGCCCCCAAATCGTAAACACGTTCGAGAATAAGTAATTGAATATGTAACCCACGATTAGCACGCTCAAAATATTAGGCAGAAAATAAATACCGCGGAAAAAGTTACGAAACCGTATTTTAGCATTCAGCCCTAGCGCAATCAGCAAACTAAGGATATTAGTCGCAATGGTAACCACAATCGCAAATTTGAAAGTAAACCAGTATGCGTTCCCCACATTGTCGTCCTGAAACAAATTAATATAGTTCTTAAACCCGACAAAGTGATACTGATGACCAAAGCCATTCCAGTTCGTAAGCGAATAATAAAAGCCCTGCAAGGCAGGCAAGGTCAAAAACACAAAAAACAATAGCACCGCCGGCACCGTCATCCAGTAAAAAGTCGTTAGTCGCTTATTCATGTCTCCTCCTCCTCTCCTATCGGCGGTTAGCTACCTTATCCCATTCTCGGTCCAGCTTGGCCAGATAAGCGTCGATGTCTCTGTTTTGCAGGAAGGCCTGCACAATCGAATTCAATTGGACCGCCTTGGGAATATAGTGATCGGCAAAATCAACGACGCGACCCGATTTAAAATACGGCAACAGCTCTGCCACACTCGGATCATCCTGCGTGACTCCCTTCACCGCCGAAAACAGCGTTTGCTCTGTAATGTATTGCTTGCTGTTCTCCGGCTTCAACAAGAAGGCAATGAACTCCTCGGCTTCCTTTTTATGCGGAGTGCTCTCCGATACGGCTAATAGCGTATCTATACCGGACACCAGTTTGACCGCCTTTTCGTCATTCCCTGTTGGTAATGGGAAAAAACCAAGCTCCACTTTCGGGTTAGCTTTGCGAATTTCAGATATGGCCCACGAGCCCTGAATGTACATCAATCCCTGCCCGTTAGCGAAGGCACGATTACCGTCGGCATAGTTTTTGCCAAAATTATCGCCATGTCCGTATTTCAATAGCTCCAGCTGCTTTTCAGCAACCTCGCGGTACTTGTCCTGAAAGGTGACCTGATTTTCACGCCGTTGCAGGAAAAAATCAATGCCCACCAGATTCGGGCCCAGCGCATTAAAGGGGAGGTTCGTTTGCCAATCATCTTTATATGTAAAATAGAACGGGATTTTTCCAGCAGCCTTGATCTTTTGCGCCGTTGCAATCAGCTCATCCCACGTTTTGGGTACCCGTAATCCCATTTCCTTAAAAAGCGTTTTGTTATACATCACACCATTCGCATTCGCAGCATAAGGAATTCCATACACGGGATCGACCCCGGTTACATCCTTAAGCATTTTGAGGTAAATCGGGTCAATCGTACGTGGCAATTCTGTATTCGCCAGGTCCGTAAAAATACCACTTTGTGCCAAAATGGAGTAGGTATCGGTGGCCCCAAGCCCTACAATGTCAGGTACATCGTTTTTGACAACCCGGGTCAATAACACAGTCTCTGCCTCTGGCGGGTTGACCTGTGTCACTTCAATACCGGGATGTTCCTGATTGAATTGAGAGATTAGCTTATCGAATGAACCCTTGGCCTCCGGCTTGTTTTGAAAAAATTCAATTTTCACCTTACCCGAAGCATCGTCCTTGTTGCATGCGCTTACAAAAAAAGCCAATAAAAGGATCGCCGCCAGTGTAGACAGCTTTTTGACCCAACACCACATGCTCATACCTCCTTTTCCCCTATGTCAATCTATGCGGGACTAGACAATTAATACCCGTCCCTTATGGAAAAGAAACGATACTGCTACAACAATCTGATAACAGGAGGAACCAATGTTAAAAAAGATCCAATTGACCCTCAAACGGTCGGTTGGATCTTTCTTTTACTTTTATGATGTTCAGGTTACAAGTCTTATTTCTAAACAATCTTTTTTTCCCATCGTGTAAAACTAATAATGATACTTACCAGAATCAATCCACCTGCACACATCCAAAAATTAAAAGAACTGTCTACTCTTAAAGCAAGCATTATTTGCTGAAATGGGTCCATTAACATAATGAGGGGCCTAAACAACTCAAAGAGAAATACGGATAAGATAAGAATCACTATATAAGCAAACAGTGGCCGTGACATGAACAAACATACAGCGCTACTCAACATGAGCTTTACCAAGCAAACCAGCGTTAATACCAAATAAAACGAAAGTATGTAGGGTACGGCATCTGATGGGGAAGAGGCGACGGATGAACCATATTTAAAAAAAGTAGAGCTGTGTGGGAAAAACAACCA
This sequence comes from Paenibacillus sp. FSL H8-0168, assembly GCF_038592955.1. Lineage (NCBI taxonomy): Bacteria > Bacillati > Bacillota > Bacilli > Caryophanales > Paenibacillaceae > Paenibacillus > Paenibacillus sp. FSL H8-0168. The sequence continues at coordinate 5,477,447 of NZ_CP151948.1, forward strand.
TCCAGCGAATACACCTATAAGCAAGCTTGTCCCCATAAAAATGGCCGTTGAGGCTGATAGTGCGAGCAACTTGGCAAGCCAAAAATGAAAACGTCGATACGGTCGTAGCATATATAGCCTATATGCTCCAGAATAGAGATCGCCGCTTAACTGATCCACGTACAGAATGGGCAGGATTGCTGTAACTAGAAATAAGGCAACCTCACTCATCATCAGCCACGGCAGGTTCAGATTATTTACGACCACAGTTCCTTCACCAAAACGTAAGACCTTCGTACCCGTTACTTTATGGCTCCATATAATTGCAACCACGATGAATATATAGGTTATATATAATAAGAGAGTGGATTTGCGATTCCAAATTCGTTCCATTTCACTTCGCCAGATTGCCAGCATGAGGAAATCCCCCTAATACAGATAATCATCAGTCACAAAACGGCGGTATGCGCCCCAAGTAAACAAGATAAGATATAGACTAACAACGGTGATAATCGCCCCATTCACAGACGAATTGCCCATTAAGGACCTATCTAATCCTGTATGCTGCATATATGGAATAATCATAAATGCGATCACATTGTATAGGTATGGGATATGAGAAACAAAAGAGGCCAGTTTTAAATATAATGAATCAAACAACAGAGAGCCCAGATTGTATACCATACAAACACCGATGGCATACGTTACACTTTTGCTATACATAGCGACGAAACAATAGAAGGAGCTTATTGCCAATAATGAGGCAAGCGCCCAACCATAGTATTTAAGCATCTGCAGTCCTTGAGATTCGGACAACCCCGCATCACTTACATCATATGAAAGAGTCCATACTTCAACGATCACCTGCGATGATACTGCAAATACAATGAGAAGAAACAAAATAGTAGCATTTAAAACCAGCAGCTTACTCCAGAAAATTTGCCCGCGGGTAAATCGGCGCATAAATAACAACCGCAGTTGCCCGCTTCGAAATTCCTCTGTGTATACAGCAGCCGCTAAAGCAGCTACAGCTATGTTGCATACTAAAAACAAATTCTCACGTAGACCAGTAACGACAAAGTTTAAAGATAATACCTCAACAGGAACCTTCATCGTGCGCAAAAAATATACTCCTGTCGAACAAGCGAGCAGCGGCGTACATAACACCATGAGCCAGAACCACTTTCGTCTCCATAAGCGATCGAACTCACTGTATATTAATGATTTCATAGTCCCATCAATCCCATGAAAGCATCCTCTAGCCGTTGGCCGTCCTCTACTAGTTGATCAGCAGGTCCCTGCCAAACTAGCCTGCCCTCTTTGATAACAATGAGTTCGTCACACATCTGTTGCAGTTCATCCAACAGATGACTGGAGATAAAAAAGGCATAATTCGCTGAATCACGTAGCTGAAGCACGATATCTCTCAGCTCCCGCATTCCCATAGGATCGAGACCATTGGAAGGCTCATCAAGCAACAATAGCTCAGGGTTACCCAACATAGATTGGGCTATACCAAGCCGTTGTTTCATCCCCAGCGAATAGGTTTTGACCTTATCATCCCCACGATTTTCCAGCCCCACCCGTTCCAACAATTCTTTAATATGTATCTCCCGATCTGAGGGCGCAATCTCAGAGTGTAACCGTGACAAATTGCGCAAAACCTGTCTGCCTGTCATATAATCAAAAAAGACTGGAGATTCAATAATAGCCCCCACCTTGGACAGCGCCTTTTCCCGATCCGTCTGTACATCGTATGAAGCTATCTTTACAGAGCCGCTGGTTGGCTGCATTAATCCGGTCATGATTCGCATCATTGTGGTTTTGCCAGCTCCATTAGGTCCGATGAATCCATATATCTTCCCTTTCTGAAGCTTAAAGGAAACACGGTCTAACAAATACCTTTTCCCCATTTTCTTCGTTACCTGACTGACCTCCAGTAAGAAGTCCGACATACTATTCCCTCCATCCATAACAAATCACAACATGTTCCAACGCGTGCATTTGATATGTAAAATCATGATGGATAACATAAACTTCTTTTAACAATGACTCATATTATTTATTCAATTTAAAAAGTATCACATGTTGCGAAATGCAAACAACTCTCTTTATATGTAAAATATAATAACAATAATACATCAATACCATTTATCTTAATTAATGGTCATTAATTTTCGTGATGATATTTTTGTCTTTACACTGCAAAAAAAGGTAGCCCTTCAGTAAACGATCTACCTCAGGGCTACCCTCTATATAAAATAAACTGTTTTCTATCCAGTAACTACTAGCCTGTCACCTACTCCAGTTCAACCCACTCGCCGAGCAACGTGTCCAGCTCGGCTTGCAGCCGCTCACGCGCATCCCACAGCTCCGCCATGTGGATCGTGTCGCCGTTTGTGCCGAGCAGCTCCAGCTCGGCATCCGCTGTCGCCAATTCTGCTTCTTTGGCCGCGATGGCCCGCTCCAACCGCTCGCTGGATGCAGCGGGCGTACGTGATGGCTTCGCAGCCTTCGCTCCGCGTGCCCCAGACCCGGCAGCGGGCGAGCCCAAGCGATTTGAGCGTGTACGGCTCGCATCGGCTCCCGCAGTCGCTCCCGTATGCGCAGCCGGCCCCGTGCCATTGCTCGCTGCACCGGAATGTGCAACTGAGCCCGAGCCTGAGCCGCCACCGGATGCGGCTCTGCTTGCAGATGTCGGGCGCGTCCCGGTACCCCCCTCGCTCTGTAGACGAGCGTTTTCCATCTCCCGCTTCTTCGCTCGGTACTCATCAAAGCTGCCCAGATAAAAGGTCAGCTTTCCAGCCTCCAGCTCCCACACGCGCCCTGCCAGCTTATTCACAAAGTAGCGGTCATGTGAAATCGCCAGCACCGTTCCCGTGTAGGTGTCTAACGCTTCCTCCAGCGCCTCGCGTGAGTCAATGTCCAGATGGTTCGTCGGCTCATCCAGCACCAACAAATTTGGCTTTTTCATGACCAGCAACGCCAGCCGCAAGCGGGACCATTCGCCACCGGACAGCATACTCACGGGCTTAAACACATCAGCACCGTAAAACAAATACTTCGCTAGCAACCCGCGTGCCTCGCCTTCTTCCACCCCTGCTTCCTCCTTGAAGTAAGCAAGCACAGTCGCCCGGCTATTCCGTTCTCTCTCTTGCTGCGCCAAATATCCATACTCCACACGCGCACCCCACTGGACCGTGCCTGCATCCGCGCTTTCCTGACCAAGCAGCAGCTTGAGCAGTGTCGTTTTGCCTGAACCGTTATCGCCCAGCAAGGCCACCTTTTCACCGAATTCCAGGCTGCCCGTTGCCCCGTTTAATATCTGTCGCTCTCCATAGGCTTTAACAATTTCTTCAAACTGCAGTACCCGGCGACCGGAACGATCCTCCAGCTTTAGGTGAAATTCCGCCCCCTGCGGGTCCAATACAGGCCGCTTCACCAGTTCCATGCGCTCCAACGCCTTACGAATGGAGGCTGCTTTTTTGAAAAACTTTTCGTTGTCGCCATTGCGACCCCACTCTTCAAAACGCCGAATGGCCTCTTTCATCTTTTTGATCCGCTTTTGCTGTTCCTTATAATCTTCAAATTGTAGTAGCAATCGTTCTTCCTTTTCTTTAACATAGCCGCTGTAGTTCGTATAATACGTAAACGCCTCGCCATCCTCAAGCTCAATCATTTTAACGGCGACCCGATCCAGAAAATAACGATCATGGGATACAACCACACACGCACCTGTATAGCCCTGCAAAAATTGCTCCAGCCATTCCAGCCCTTTCAAATCCAGATGGTTGGTCGGCTCATCCAGCAGCAGCAAATCCGGTCGTCCGATGAGTTGTGATGCCAGCGCTATTTTTGTTTTCTCTCCACCCGACAGCGAGCCGAAGCTGCGCGTATACATACCTTTGGGGATACGCAACCCATCCGCTACCTGGTCAATGTTTGCATCCATTTCATAGCCGCCATTGCGTTCAAACCGTTCCTGCAAGGCAGCATACGATTGCAGTAGCTTCTCCAGAAGGCTCGCATCCGCTGCCACAACCGGATCTGACATTTCCCGTTCCAGTGTGGTCATCTGATTGCGGCAATCCTTCAGCTCACGATAGGCGTAAGCCAGCGTTTCGTACACGGTGAAGCTCTCAAACTCCGCCGGAATTTGCGGTAAATAGCCGATTTTCGTATCCTTGGCGATGACGAGCTGCCCTTCATCCGGGCGGGACAAACGTGCGATTAGGCGTAATAGGGTGGTTTTACCGCTTCCGTTGCGGCCGATGAGCCCCACCTTTTCTCCCGTATGGATATCAAACGATGCACCATCCAAAATCAGATTGGCAGCGTGGTATTTTTTCAATTGTTGACCGTTTACTATATACATGTTCAGGCTCTCCTTTATTTAGGAAGACCCTTACCCAGGTAACACAAAAAAGAGCCGCAGGAGCAACCCCGCGACTCTTCGGAAGATACAGAAATCCGTTCGAGTTAAGGTAGGCGTCTTCTCGCGATGTTTACAACCGTATGATTAAAATTGGACAGACTTCTCCCGTTGGATGGAAAAGCATGAACAATGCCAGCCATAGCAATCGGCAGCTGGCTAATACGGTTGTTCAGCATCTCGTGATTCACCTACCTCACCTCCTTCTTCATAATTGTGTGTTAGTATAACATGTTTGCTCGTATTATGAAAGAGGACGATGGTCCAGCGAATTATGAAACAGAGTGGTGTCCTCTGACAGCCTGCGAAGTCCCGGCTCTGGTAATCGAAAATACGCCGCAGACAAAAGCAACAATCACAAATGCCCCACCTACCCAAGCGTTCGTGGCAACAGATTCACTATTCTCAATCACTACTCCTCCCAAGGCAGAACCGAGAGCGATCCCGACCTGGAGCGCGGAGAAATTAAAGCTTTGCTGAATACTACCCGATTCGGGTGCATGTTCAATAAGATAACTTTGCATCGGGGGCGACAAGGCCCAACTCAGTATGCCCCAGATAATCAGTAGTGGCGCAAATACATAAATCGAGTGAATTGAGAATGGCAGCAAGAACATCACGGCGATAAACACGCCTACGACGACTAGAATACTTTTCGCTGTGCCGAACCGATCTGCCAAAGAGCCGCCAATAAAACCACCGCTCACTGCCGCCATCCCAAAGACAAAATAGGCCACACTAACCCAAGAAGCGTTCAAGCCCATCATATTTTCTAAAAACGGAGTGAAATACGCATATAACGTGTAATGGCCCGCCAGTGTCAGCGTGGTTACCAAATGAGCACTGATGACTTTAACATTTTTTAAGGATTTCAACTGATCACGCATAGGTACAACATGTTCTGTCGGAATCCGCTCCATAAACAAGTTGATAACGATCATAGCAACGACCGTCAACAAAGCAATGATCAGGAAAAGCACCCGCCAGCCAAACGCATTTCCAATCAGCACCCCGGCTGGAATACCTAGAACGATGGAGGAGCTAACCCCCATGGAGATGACACCAAGGACACGGGCCTGATAAGCCTTGGACACCACTTTGACTGCAATGGTCAGTGACAATGTCACGATCAGCGACCCGCTTGCAGCGGTAATGATACGAGATACAAACAAGACTGCATAATTCGGACTCCAGAAGGCCAGCAGACTTCCCAGAATAAAGATAAACATCGACCACAGGTACAGTCGTTTTCGTTCAATTTTGGCTGTCAACGCCAACAAAGTTGGCCCAGCAATAGCATACACGAGCGCATAGATCATGATAAGCTGTCCTGCCGTGCTTACGGAGACATTCAAATCCTGTGCAATTTGGGGTAGCACGCCACCGATAATCAGCTCCACCAGCCCCACCGTAAAGGTCGCAATCGTTAAAATAACTACTTTGAAGTTCATTACATTAGCTCCTTTGCTGTCATGTAAATTCCCTCGTATTACGCAAAAAAATCCTGACCACAAGAAATGTACAAGACGTACACTTTTTGTAATCAGGATTTATCGGTTCCTGGTAGAGACCCTCAAACCATATTATTGAGGTTATACAAATGGGGCATTCATTTATTACGCATTCACGAAGGTTATAGCTATTACTATAAAGGAGCCTGTGGCTAAGTTCAACCCCCTACAGCCGCAAAAATTCGCTCATAGCACGATCCGACAGATAAGGTAGGTACTCATGACCGTATTCGTGATACAGGAGTATTTCCTTGTCTGATACGATTTTATTGTACACCGCAAACTGCGTGGAAGGCGGACAGATGATGTCCGACAGTCCTGTCACAAACAACACACGACCACGAATACGATCTGCCAAATGTTGAATATCGATGTAGCCTAGTCGGTGAAAGAGCTCCTCCTCGCGCAGATGGTTCGGATCAAACCAACGAAAATAATAAACCAGTTCTTCATATGCAGATGTAGTGGCATCCAGCATCCAGGCTCTTTTATAGTCCGACAGAAACGGATATACCGGAACTGCCATACGGACACGCGGCTCCAATGCAGCGCAGGCAACCGTCAGGGCCCCTCCCTGGGAGCAGCCAAATGCGCCGATCCGTTCAGGGTCGACCTGCTCCATAGACATCAGAATGCGCACCGTCTGCACGGTATCCAAAAATACATTGCGGTAATACAACCGATCCGGGTCCGGGTCGTCAATCCCTCGGATGATATGGCCGCGTACCGTCGTTCCCTGAACCTGCAAATTGTCCTCGGACAGCCCACCTTGCCCCCGGCAATCCATGGCCAGCACAGTGAATCCGTGTGCCGCATAGCTTACCTTGTCGAACCAGTCGCCACTGTCGCAGGAATATCCATGAAACAAGGCCAAAGCTGGCCCTTGTTCCGTAAGGTGCTTGGGACGAGCCAGCTTCCCATGAACCTTTGCTCCGCCCACTCCAGTAAAATATAGATGGTAACACTCCACCATCGGAGAGACAAAATCAGCAGGCTCCAGTGTATAATCAAGCGGCTGCCGCTCCATCTCCTGTAATGCCCGTTCCCAGTATGCGTCAAAATCCGGCGGCTTCGGGTTACTCCCCATATACGACTGCAATTGCTGTAAAGACATATCCTCCGGCATTCAAGTTCCTCCTACATCCGACCTGACTCACGGTCGTCTGCGACCACTTCATCCGTTGCGATGACATACTTCATAATGTCAGACACTGTCGTGTATGCAATACCTACATACGTGTCAGCGGCTCCATAATAAATCGCAATCCGCCCGGTGTCCGCATCATGCAGCGTAGCACACGGGAACACCACATTCGGCACAAAACCCCGTTCTTCGTACCATTCCTCCGGGGTCAGCACGAAATTCGAGGAACGATATTTAACTTTAGACGGATCATCCAGGTCAAGAACGGCTACGCCCATACTGTATACCAGCCCATTGCACGTGCCTGTCACCCCGTGGTAGAACATCAGCCAGCCCTCTGTCGTCTCAATCGGAGCCGGTCCGCCGCCAATCTTTACCGATTGCCACCAGCCCTGTCCGCCCTTGCTCATGACATGACGGTGCTTGCCCCAATAGACCAAGTCAGGACTTTCACTCAGAAAAATGTCGCCAAACGGTGTATGTCCGCTGTCGCTCGGACGGGATAGCAACATAAAGTTTCCGTTTAGCTTGCGGGGCAACAGCACACCATTGCGATTAAACGGCAGGAACGGATTTTCCAATCGTACAAAGCTTTTAAAATCCTTCGTTTGTGCTATTCCCAACGCTGCACCGTAAAAATCTGTGCACCAGATGATATAATACGTATCCTCCACGCGGACCAGACGCGGATCGTAAGCATAATTAGGCTGGTAATCGCTTCCTTCCTCATCGACCAAATGCAGACGTTCTGTCTCAATGTCCCAAGCCAACCCGTCGTCACTCCAGCCTAGATGCAAATGCGGACGTCCATTAATCGTTTCAGCCCGGAATACCCCTACAAACCGTCCCTCATACGGAGCTACTGCACTGTTGAAAATACGGGCAATGCCCGGCACCGGATTCCGCCCAATGACCGGATTCTCACTATGCCTCCACACCGGAGCCTCGCTACCTTCCGGCTTATCCTGCCACGGCATTTTCGACAGACTTTCTCCCACAATTCGTACGTTACCTACATCCAAATCCACATTCAATTTACTCATACGTATATTCTCCTCTCACCGAGATACTTGATCTCATCATTTTTCTATTTCGCCGTTATTCTATTTCACCGAACCCTGCGCGAATCCGTTATAGATATATTTTTGTAATGATAAAAACGCAATCAGCGTCGGAATAATGGCAATGATAATGCCCGCGCTAATGACTTCCCATTGCGAGCCATATGGCCCTTTAAACTTGAATAGCGCCGTCGATATGACCTGAAGGCTTGTTTTGGGCATATACAGGAACGGGGTGTAAAAGTCGTTGTAAATATTAACGCCCTTGATAATGATCACCGTCACAATGGCAGGCTTCAGCAGGGGCAAGATAATGCGCCAGTAGATCGTCAGATAGGAGGCCCCGTCCAGCATGGCTGATTCATCCAGCGCCACCGCAATGGAATCCAGAAATTGCAGAAAAATATACACCGCAATAATATCCGTTCCCAAATACAGCAAGATCGCCGCCCAAGGCGTGTTAAACAACTCCAGCTTGTTGATAATTTGGAATGTCGATACCTGTGTCGTCACCCCCGGAATGAGCGTGGCGAGCAAGAACGCACCCAGCATGAGACTTTTGCCCTTAAATTTAAAACGGTTCAAAATATACGCGATCATGGAACCGGTCAACGTAGCTCCGATGATCGAAATCAACAGGATAAAAGCTGTGTTCACAAATCCGGTCAGCATATTTCCGTTAATAAAGGCTTTGGTATAGTTAGCCCAATTCAGCCAGTTTACGGGGGGAGTCAGAGGACTGGTTGCCGCATATTCAGCCTTCGTCTTCAAAGATGCAAACAAAATGACGACAATCGGCAGCAGTGCAATGAACGCACCTAGTAGAAGCGCGGCATACTTGATGCTGCTACCCAGTATTCTTTTCAGCTTATACATGATTAGTCCTCCTCTCCCCGAATTAGCAACCGTTGAAGCAGTGTGACAGCAATCACGATCAGCAGCAGAACGACCGCCATCGCTGAGGCCAAACCGACCTTGCTGTATTTGAATGCCACATCAAGCGTCTGAATGACGAATGTTTCACTGCCGTTGGAGCCACCGGTCATAATATACGGGATGTCGAACGCACTGATCGCCCCGCTAATCGCCAAGATGAGATTCAATTGCAAAATCCGCTTGATACTCGGCAAAATAATAGAGCGGAATTGATGCCAGCGGTTAGCCCCGTCTATATCAGACGCTTCATACAGATCACTGGATATGGAGGAAATCGCACCGAGAAACACGATAAAGTTAAAGCCCATGTATCTCCAGATCGACGTGCCAGCCAGCGAAATATTGATAATCTCCGGGTTGCCCAGCCACAGCTTGACATACGAACCCAGCCCCATCGCCTGAAGCAGTGTATCAAGGGTACCGTCTGGCTTAAAAAAGAATAGAAAAATAAAACCAATAGCTACCCCGTTCATCAGGGAAGGAAAAAACAAAACGCCTTTAAAGAAATTTTTAAACCAGGTTTGAAAGCTGAGAATGGTTGCAAAATAAAGGGCCAGCCCCATCTGTACAAACGTGGCTACAAAGTAATACAGACTGACTTTAAACACCGAGAAATACTCGGGGTCGGTAAAGATTTTGATATAGTTTTCAAAGCCCACATATTCCAGACGCTTACTATAGCCATTCCAGTCCGAAAAGCTGTACTTAAACATATTGATCACTGGCAAGTACGCAAAAGTGATCAGCAGCGCTAGCGGAATAATTGAAAAGGCAACAATAATCGCCAATCTTTGTTTAGAGTAGCTGAGATTCGAAAATTTTAACATGCTGCACCTCCTGGCTATCCGTCCATCGACTGCTACGTCGATCCTTTCTTTTCGTCAGTTCAGATGGTTATTTTGCTTCCTTTGCAGCCACTTCAGCACGCGCCTTCACCCATGCATCGTTCAGATCCTTCATAATGGCATCATACGATTCCGGGCGGTTACCGACCGCTGCCTCAATAATGCGTTTTTTGAAGTCAGGCTGCCACAAGCCGATTTCTCCCTTTTTGTCGATTTTATCGACAATCCCTTCCTGTCCTTTTGGAGACGGAGTGAGCGTTTCAAAAACGACTCCCTGATCTTCGTATTGCTTCAAAATGCTAGGCATTGGGGCACCCTTCAGCGGACTAATGCTACCTGCCTGCTCTACGGCATAGTTGGACTTTTCGGTAAACCAATCCACCCAGGCACGGGCCGCCGGTTTATTTTCACTGTTTACGTTAATACCGAGGTTAAAATCACCAGCCAGAGGCACAAGTACCTTGGAGGCATTCGTCGGGAAAGGCATAAAACCGATATCATCCTTGTTAGAAGCTGTGCTTTTGATCTGGTCAATCGCCCAAGAGCCAAGCACCATCGTACCGATTTTGCCTTGAGCGAGATCCGCCTTGGAGGTCTCCCAATCTGTAGTCGTTGGATCTTTTTCAATCAGGCCTTTTTTAGCCGCATCGTACAGGACCTTATACAGTTCATAGTGGGGCTGGCCCTTCGTGAAATTGTCATCTGTATTCGGTTGTGTGACATTCACATATTCCTTCGTACCCGCCAATGTTGCCAGACTAGACTCCCACTGGGTCAGTGCCCAACCAGAGGCATAGTTCGTAAACAGCGGCACTGCCTTGGTTTTGTCCTTAATCTGCTGTAACGCTGTCAGGAATTGGTCCGGTGTTTTGGGAAGCTGCGTGATTCCTGCGTCCTTGAACACCTTTTTGTTATAAATCACACCAGAGTAAACCATCGCAATTGGAATACCGTAGCTGTTATGATCCACCGTACGTTCTTCAAGGCCGGTATACTTGTTTTTCATCTCCTCATAAGTACCCAGCGGCTCGAAAAAGTTGGGCAGCTCTTCAACTGGAATACTGCCAGGAATCAGCAAAACATCTCCATAATCCCTGGTCCCCATACGGATTTTAATTTGACCCTCATAATCGGCCAATGCCTGAAAATTGACCTTCACGTTCGGATAAAGTTTGTTAAATTCCTTGGCGTAATCCTGAAATACGGTATCCACAATATCAGTCCGCTGTGTGATAACCGTAATTTCACCTTCCACACCCTTCGGATCAGAGCTGGCAGCTGGCTCATCCTTCTTTGAGGTACAGCCAGTAAACAGCCCCGCTAACAAAACCACGGATAGTAATGACATCAAAACCTTGGACAACTTCATGAGACGACTCCTCCTGTTGTTTTCGAATAAGGTTATCGTTAAAGTAACAAAATCATTTTATTATGTTAGCGCTTACTATGTCAATTGCAATATTCTTTTTGTAAAGTGGAATGGGTCACATCTTATAAAAAAACACCAATTTAGCATGGTTGACAGTTTACAAACAGCTAGATATGATAATCCTGTAAAGTTAACGATAACCTAATAATTCATTTTCCGAAGGAGGCTTTGTCTCTTGGAAACATTACTGGACGAAATTAGACAGGAATGGAAGGAGCACATACTCCCATTCTGGCTTGGACTGAAGGATGAGACACACGGTGGGTTTTACGGCGAGGTGGACGTGGATCTGCACATTCATAACCAAGCTAACAAAGGCGGGATTGCCACTGCACGGCTACTCTGGTCATTCTCGGCGGCTGCCCGTGTAACAGGGGAAGATACCTATGCAGAAGCCGCACGACATGCATTCACATTCCTGCGGGATCACCTGCTTGATCCATTACATGGAGGAATGTACTGGATGGTGGACTACACCGGGCAACCCGTGGACACGTGCAAGCATGTATACGCGCAGGCATTTGCGATCTATGCGATAGCAGAGTATGCACGTGCCACAGACGACCCGAATGCATTACCACTAGCTATGGAGCTGTTCCACCTGCTGGAGCAAAAAGGATATGATCCCACCCGGCAGGCATACGGCGAACAATATGACCGATCGTGGAACACGCAGCCTAATGAGCTACTCAGCGAAAATGGGGTTACCGCGCATATCACCATGAATACGCATATTCATGTTTTGGAGGCGTACACCCAATTGCTGCGCGTCTGGCCAAATGAAGAGGTTCGAGATGCACTGACGAACGTACTGGATATTTTATATCATCGTGTTTACGATGCTTCTGCCCGACGACTGGGGGTATTTTTCGACCATGAATGGCGCTCTCTGCTTGACCTGACCTCATATGGTCACGACATCGAAGCCAGCTGGTTGATTGAGGACGCTATGAGTGTGTTGGGTTATTACCCGTCAGAATACGTGGATATGGTGATAGATATTGCCAATGCGGTAGCAGAGCGCGCTGTTCAGCCAGACGGATCGCTCATCAATGAGCGGGAAGGAGAGCGGGTAGACACCTCACGTATCTGGTGGGTACAGGCCGAGGGGATGGTTGGTTTTTATAATGCGTTTCAACGTACAAAAGACGAACGATTTTTGCAAATTGTCCGTAATCTGTGGGCCTATACTCGGCAATATATTATAGATTCGCGCCCTGGAGGCGAATGGTTCTGGTCAGTTCAAGCGGATTGTAAGCCTGATGCGAGAGAGATTGCAGGACCCTGGAAGTGCCCTTATCACAACAGCCGATTTTGCATAGAAATGCTAGAAAGGATGGAAAACCAATGATCCATAGCAAATATAATGAGCTGCGGTTGCAGCAAGAGGAACTGATTACACGCCCCAATGAGGTTAAAACTACCTTTTATAATGGTATCTACGAACGCTACATCTACCCAGTGCTCACACGCCATCATGTTCCACTTCACTGGCGGTTTGATCTGGATGCGCAAACCAATCCCTTTTTCATGGAGCGGCTGGGTGTAAATGCAGCATTGAATCCAGGGGCGATCTATCATGAAGGAAAATACATTCTTGTTTCGCGCACCGAGGGACTGGATCGAAAATCATTTTTCGCTTTGGCAGAAAGCGATAACGGCATTGATCAATTTCGATTCATTGACGCCCCCCTAGTATGGGAGGATATCGACCCAGAAGAAACAAATATGTATGATATGCGGCTGGTGAAGCATGAGGACGGCTGGATTTACGGTATTTATTGCTCAGAGAAAAAAGACCCTGACGCACCACCTCACGATACCTCCAGTGCTGTCGCTCAGGCCGGACTGGTCCGCACTCGTGATCTTCGTACATGGACCCGGCTTCCCAACATCACTACCCAGTCCCCACAGCAACGCAACGTTGTCCTGCACCCTGAATTTGTGGACGGTCAATACGCTTTCTATACTCGTCCCCAGGACGGATTTATTTCCACCGGCTCGGGCGGTGGCATCGCCTTCGGCCTGTGCAAAGATATTACACAACCCGTGATTGAACACGAAACCGTCATTGATGAGCGCTGTTATCATACGGTGTACGAAGCTAAGAACGGGCAGGGTCCTGCCCCAATCAAAACCAGTCGCGGCTGGATTCATATCGCTCACGGGGTACGCAATACGGCCGCCGGGCTGCGGTATGTACTATATACCTTTGCCACCAGTTTGGAAGACCCTACGCGCGTCATTGCCAAGCCCGGCGGGCACTTTCTGGCTCCTTATGATGAGGAACGCGTGGGCGACGTTTCGAATGTTATTTTTTGCAATGGGGCAGTCGTTAACGAACAAGATGAAGTCTTTATTTACTACGCATCCAGTGATACCCGTATCCACGTAGCGACGACCACCATCGCTCGACTGGAGGACTACACCTTCAATACACCATCCGATCCGTTGCGCTCTCTCGGCAGCGCCGCTGTCCGCCGTGAACTGATCCATCACAATGAAGCGCTATTGCAAGCACACTCCCGTCCTTCCCAGCGGACATAAGCCGCAGGCTTTATCCTGCTTGCGGAACCATGTATACTATCCATAGAACAACTGTTACCCGCAGGCTAATAGTTGTTCTATGGGCAGCCATGCTGCCAGTCTTTGTATCTTTACAAGACAACTTTGCTGCTAAGTCTTTGTATCTGTACAGGTGGCTAAGTTAATAATATATTCCCCCAGCATTTTTCATCCATTCTCTGGAATTATGCAAAGTGCTTATCTTTTTAAAATTGGAAGGCGGAACAGGAAATGAAGAGCAACGTTACGATGCGGGATATTGCAGATAAGCTGGGAGTAAGCAGCGTGACCGTGTCGAAGGCGCTCAATGACAAGGATGGGGTTAGCGAGGAGCTAAAAGAGCGTATTAAGACGCTCGCGGGCGAAATGGGTTATCGTTTCAATACCGTTGCCAAGTCCATGAAGGAGGGCCTCACCTATAACATTGGTGTTGTCATCCCTGAACGATTTACCGGCCCCGGCCAATCGTTTTATCTGCACATCTACCAGCAAATTTCACGGGCACTGGAGCCATATGGCTACTACGGTATCCTTCACATCCTCCATCGCGAAGACGAAGAACAGCTTAATCTGCCACGTATCTATTACGACCGCAAGGTGGACGGCTTCATTCTCCTGGGTCAAGTGAGCAAGCCATATATTGAGCTGGTACAAACCATGGACCTGCCCAAAATGTTTCTCGATTTTTATGATGAGCATGCCGATATCGACTCCGTGGTGACGGATAATTTTTACGGAGCCTACGAGCTGACCAACTATTTAATCGCCCAGGGACACCGGGATATTGCATATGTGGGCAATCTCTATTCCACCAGTAGTATTCAGGATCGTTTCCTCGGCTACTATAAATCCTTGCTGGAGCACAGGTTGCCCCTCCGTAACGAGTGGGTGCTCAGTGACCGGGACGACGAAGGTACTTATGTTGAAATGGAGCTTCCTCAGCCGCTACCAACTGCCTTTGTATGTAACTGCGATCAGGTCGCTCACAATCTGGTACACAAGCTCATTGGTCTGGGATACCGCGTACCTGAAGACTGCTCTGTGGTCGGATTTGACAACGATGTATACGCCACTCTTATTGTTCCGCAACTGACCACGGTCGGAGTAGACATCGAGCAGATGGCACGTACCGCGATTGATTCAATGATGAAAAAAATAAGCCATCCCGGCAGCCGCTTTGGTCGAGTCCTGGTGCAGGGACATATTGTATATCGCGATTCCGTGCAGCCTATCGAGAGACCATGATCAACGCATACCTTACTTGGGGACAGGTCACCCCTATTCTCAATGTTCCACAACCAAAAGCCGCTCAGCATGTCGCTGGAGCGGCTTTTGACGTTCATAAATTCTGCAGTGTGATCATCGTACTCACATTCAATTGTAGATTTTGCGAAATCCTGGATTAGGAGCGCTGGGCGACAAAGGAATTGCCCGCCCGATTGAGAATCGGCAGCATCCGCATTTCTTGCCCCATCGAGGCTTGGCAAAATGGACAAGCTGGCTCGTTCAAAAAGGTGAAATCCGTTCGCATCCAACCGTTGCAACCCTCGTTTGTACACGACCAAATAGCCGTATTTTCCTCTGGAATGATTTCCGGGGCCTGGCGTCTGTACATCTATATCCCCCCTCGGTTTTTATAGGGTAATATCCCCTGTCGGCTTACTGTTAATTCCCACCTGTCCGGGTATTAATATGCTCCAACCTCCGAAAAATATGCGCATTTTACCAAAATGTTTATTTACGGATAGCCTTGGTCCAGAAACCGCCATGAAATTGCTTCGGCTCTACTGTAATGACAAAAGCCTTAGGATCCAGCTCTAGAATGGACTGATACAGCTTATTCTGGTTTTTCCGTTTAGCCAAAATTTCCATCACCAGGCGCTCTCCATCACGCCCACTGCCCAGCCAGGCTGTAACGCCGTATCCCTTGTCCCGCAGCGCATTGGCAATTCCTCCATTGATCTCATTGCTGATCACCTTAACGGTGACATAACCGAGCGCTATTTTTTCCTCAATCCATGCTCCAATAAGAATGCCCAATGCATAGCCAATGGCGTATACTGCAAGACTTGCCACTTGATCCAGGTACTTAAGCACAACATTCAAGCCCAACACATAGACCGTAACTTCCACGGTGCTAATGAGCGCAGCAATGTACTTCTGTCCTTTCAGCGTCAGAATCATGCGCAGTGTATACGCCGATACGTAAATAATTTGAATAACGAGAATAAACAATAAAATTTTGAGCATGCGCTCACTCCCCACTTCACGTTCTGATTTAACCCGTATCCCACATTATACCCCCGTCTGTGATATACAGCCTCTGGTTTCGTATTACCCTCGCTCGGGTAATGACTAACTACAGCATGCTAAATGAAAGTTCAATCACATAAGGAGGGCTACAACATGAAGGATAACGGAATTAGCGATAAAATCAAAGGTAATGTGAACAAAGCCAAAGGTGAAATCAAGGACCAAATCGGGAACGCTACCGATAATAAGTCCCTTCAAGCCGAAGGCAAACTGGATAAGGCCAAAGGCCATCTTCAGGAAACAGCAGGCAAACTGAAGGACGGCAAATAATCCTGAATGGATAACCTCGACGCACTGTTTTACCAACAAGTCACGCTGTCTTGTGCAGCGGGCTTGTTTTGTGTTGTTCGGATACTTTTGGAAAAACTTTTGCGCAAACAGGGCAACTTTTACGGTTGCTGTTGCGTCTAACCAATATAAGCACAACCCATAATGACTCTCCAAGCTGTTGGATTTTGTAGGCATTAATGTTACTCTAGTCTATGAACCAGGCTATAATTCTTAAATAAAGGGGTAGACCAACGAATGAAATCACTGAAATCTATCAAAAAACCTGTCATCATCACTGCCGTATCCGCCTTGGCCATATCCGGGGCTCTTTTCAGCCAATCCACATATGCCGCACAAGTGACTAAGCCGATCCAAGCAGTATATAACAATATTAAAATTATCTACAACGGAACCGAGGTTCCTGCTGATGCTAAAACAGAACCATTTCTGCTGGATGGCGTGACGTATATCCCGCTGAAGCTGGCAGGTACAGCTTTGGATAAAAAGGTAACATGGGATGGTACAAACAAACGCGTAGTCATTGCCGACAACGGCGTTCCGATTGATCAGTCTACAGTGACGGCGTTGAACAACCAGATTACGACGCTGACTCAAGAGCTCAACACAGCAAAAGCAGCAAACACGACGAAAGACGCTACCATCGCTCAATTGCAAAAAGACAACCAGACGCTAAAAGATGAAGCGAGTAAAAACAGCTCTAGCTCCTTGAAGGATCTCCAAAAGAAACTGAACGATGATCACAGGGATGACTACAACACCAACTCGGATATCACTCTGGATGGTAACAAAAACGATATTACGGTGACCATCGAAATGACAAAATCCAGATGGACTGAGCTATCTGACAGCAGAAAGGAAAGCTTCCTGGAGGACATCGTGGAAGATATTTTGAAAGAGTATAAAGATGCCGATGTAGAGGGTACGGTTAAAAACTCTAGTAATAGAGATAAATTAGCAACCTTTACAACCAATAGCAGAGGCGATGTTACTTTGAAGGATGTAGCTTCTTCCTTGGATGCAAGTACGATTCAACGCGATTTGGTTAATAGATATGGCAATTACGCTGGCGTTGGCTTTGATTTCACAGTAAGAGGCGACAGCAGTGAAGCTAGCGTGGATGTATATGTAAAGACTGACGCTTGGAACAATACACTTACTAATGCGCAAAGAAACTCTCTTATAGAGAATGTTCTTTATGAGCTTAAAAACAGAAACTCGGTATCTCGAGTAGTGGGTAAAATTAAGTCTAGCGAAAACAGCAACACGATAACTTCGTTCTAAATCGCACTTTTTTCAAAAAAAGCGACAAAGGCTACAAAGCCTTTGTCGCTTTTTTATGATGTACAAGAAACATACATTCCACTACTTAATTAATCTGCCAACAGAAGTAATATATTTTATATAATCTTCATCCGCATTGGTCGTATCTATATTTCTCGTATAAACCAGATTACCAGGACTGGTTATTTTAACTTTGTAAAACATACTGGGTTTAGAATAAGGATTTACACTATAGGTCCCTTTGCTATAAACAATCATAGGATTAAAGTCAATTTGCTTGAAGGCGGGCGATAAGTCGCCCTCGTACATAGCATAAATATTCAATATGCCTTTCCTGCGATCCCAATCAAAGGAAGTAAGATCAAACGCATTCGCATCAATGACTTGGGCCAAGTCTTGTCCCTTAAACCTCATAAGAACTGGACTTTCCGTAAAGCTATCATGTCTTAGTTTCAATAAGCCACGTTTGGGATCCCATTCCATCTTCGCATCTGTATCCTTCAACAAAATGGATACCGGCAAAAACATTGCGTTGCTTTTCATGATGGGGACTGTGTCCATTGTCATCGGCTCACCGTTAACTGATATTTCGGGTGATCCAATCGTTGCCGTTACATTACGCCCCAACAGATCGACAGCAGCCGTCTTGTTCGCTGCATTATAAGTTACTTTGCCACCCAGTATATCCTCAGCCACTTGGAGCGGTATAAGCAGCCTTCCCTTCGTATCCACAAAGGGGGATGCAGGGTAGGTGTATAAAACGTAATGATCATTGACCTTCAAGTGTATGGGGGTATGAGCTTGAGCTGATGTCGAATTGGAGTGTGCAGTAGCAAAACTTAGTAGAATCATAAGGCAGACCAACAGTCTGATTTTCATAATGCTCTCCTTTGTTAGCGTTTAGGCTAAAACCAAAATTATTTTAAACAATCGTTCTTATTAGCCTTTTCTTAACTAGATTACCCTCACAAAATCACAACGTCAACCATAATTTATAATTTTTACCTAATAGACAAGTGATTCATAAATACATTAATAATACTCATAAACATAAAGGTATTTAGCAATAAAAGCAGAATATATCACTGTACTCCAATTCAGAAAGGGGCAAATGTGTATGATGAGAAGTTTTGTTAAACGTAAAGTCAGGAAAAGCATTGCAATAACACTAACATTATTATTAGCAATCGCAAGCGCACCATTAGGTGCAATAGACGCGGCGGCAACGGTGCCAGACCAGAATAATAAGCAGGATGCGCCAACCTTCTCTAATGTATCGGTTCATGACCCTTCCATTGTCAAAGACGGTGACACTTATTATGTATTTGGGTCACACATCTCTGCGGCGAAGTCAAAAGATCTTACAAACTGGACTTCTTTTGCAAACGGTTACACTACGCCTGGGAACACACTTTACGGGGACTTATCGAAGAATCTAGCTGGATCTTTCGCTTGGGCGGGTGAGAATGATGCGGATAGTAAGGGAGGATTCTCGGTATGGGCGCCCGATGTATTTTGGAATGAGCATTATGTCAATGAGGATGGGACAAAAGGGGCATATATGATTTATTATAGTGCATCTTCCACCTACATTCGTTCCGCGATCGGCATTGCAGTTGCACCCAAAATCGAGGGTCCATATCAATATGTGGATACAATTATACACACTGGTTTTACGAAGGAGACTGCATTCGATAAAGATAGCAAGGTAGATAAAAAATGGACAAATACGCCGATTCAACAACTCATTAAGGAAGGCAAGCTCGAGGGGCTCAGACCAGGATGGTTTAATACCGATGGTTCTTATGCGAACCGGATGTTCCCAAATGCAATCGATGCAAGCGTTTTTTACGATGCAAATGGGCGCTTGTGGATGACGTATGGATCATGGTCCGGGGGAATATTTTTACTGGAGCTGGATAAGCCAACTGGCAAACCCATGTATCCAGGTCAAGATGGAACTACGGAGGACGGCCGTCTGATTGATCGTTATTTTGGCACCAAGATTGCAGGTGGATACGGTGAGTCCGGGGAAGGTCCGTATATTGAATACAACCCAAAAACGGGTTATTACTATTTGTATGTAACCTACGGCGGTCTTTCAGCCGACGGAGGGTATAACATGAGGTTATTCCGTTCTAAAAAACCGACAGGACCTTATAAAGATGCCAAAGGACAGAATGCTGTTTTGCCGGCAAACACCAAAAATACAACTTATGGCAACAAGTTGATAGGTAATTTCTTGTTCGATAGTAAGATAGGAGACCCCGGTACAGGCACTGGCTACGGCTATGTTTCCCCTGGACACAATTCTGTATACACCGATCCTGCTACTGGACAAATGTTTGTCGTCTTTCATACCCGATTCCCTCAGCAGGGGGAGACACATGAGCTGCGTGTACACCAAATGTTTATGAATCAGGATGACTGGCCTGTCGTAGCTCCTTACCGTTACGGTGGCGAGACGCTAACAAAGCTGGATGAGAAACAATTCATTGGCGATTATCAATATATTAATCATGGTAGTGATTCTTCGGCTACGATCAAGAATACACAATTCATTCAGCTTAGAGCAGATCATACCATCGAAGGCGATGTCCAAGGAACATGGCGCAAGTCGGGAGAGGCGAATATCCAATTAACACTGGATGGTGCTGTATTGGATGGGGTGTTCTTAAGACAATGGGATCAGGTTACGAATCAATACATCCTGGCGTTTACAGTTTTATCGAATAAAGGTGAAATGGCTTGGGGCAGTAAGCTCCCTGATATGACCGATACGACAGTAGTGGACAGTGTATATCGTGAGTTAGATCTTGGCGATACAAGTCGGGTGACGGCTAGCCTGAATCTTCCGAAGGAAGGCAGTCGGCAAACCCGGATTACCTGGAAAACTTCAGACCAAAGCGTCATTACGGATACAGGTGAAATCAAGCGTCCAGGAATCGGAGAAAAGGCTGCATCTGCCACTTTGACGGCTACCATTACCAAAGGAGAACGTAGTCGGGACAAAGTTTTTAACATCACGGTATCCCCTTATGAGAAAGCAACATTGACTGCGTCATACACATTTGAAAATAATCTGGAGGATCAGCAGGATGCTTTTGCTATGGCAAAGTTATCGGTGACCGAATCGATCGCCAGGGAGGAAGTGTATCCTACGCTGAAGGCGTAAAGGGCCAAGCTATAGTCCTTGATGGAAAGTCAGGCATTGCTCTACCTGAAGGACTCATATCCAGCTCAGCATATTCCGTGTCACTGTGGGTAAAACCAAGCGATTTAACTCTGCATACACCAACTTTCTTTGGAGCTATGGATAGTAACCACTGGATTAGCCTTCTGCCCAGAGGACCCGAGAAGGATAATACAATGGTCTGGTCCGGCAGCTCACTTTGGTATACCGGCAGTACTGGCCTAAAGATCAAAACAAATGAATGGACCCATCTCGCCTTCACTGTAGAACGTGGGGTGTTAGCCGTGTATGTGAATGGCGAGCTTCAATTTATCGGTTCAGAATTCCCCGATGTCTTTACCTCCAAATCTGGAACATTCAGCTTAGGTGTCAACTGGTGGGACCCTGCGTTCAAAGGATCTATTGATGATCTGAGTATATTTGAAGGTGCGCTCCCCCCTGTACAGGTGGCAGAGTTAGCGAAGATGAAGTGAATTAAGACTAATGAATCGTAAGCAACTCTAGTGTCGAAAAGAAAAGCTACAAAAAAAGAGAGCGCTGAATAGCGCTCTCTTCCAATGAAACATATAAAATATAAAGAATATTAATAGGCCAATGCAAAAAGTCCTTTGATGTGGGACAAGTAACGGATGTTACTGCCTTCCTTCATCAAAGTAGCTACAGCGCCTTTCAGTTGGGTGCCATTCGCGCCTACAGTACCGATCGCGTCTGTTCTGCCCAAGCTGCCCAGTGTACCGGAGAAGACTGGTGTAAAGCGTTCCATTTTCGCTCCGTTGAAATAAGCGAAGATGTTGTAACCAACTAATTCGCCCATTTGCCAAGCCAACTGTGCAGTTGGAGGGTATGGACGCTCGCCTTCACCCGGGAACACCACTGCGCTGTCGCCAGCGAGGAAGATGTCTTCGTGAGAAGTCGATTGCAGTGCACCATTCACAGTTGCGCGACCACGGTTTACTTCGATACCAGATGCGCCAACCAGTGCATTACCTTGTACGCCGCCTGTCCAGATCAGTGTGTTCGTTTTGATCGAACGTCCGTCTTTCAAGAGAACTTCGTCAGCTTTCATTTCTGTAATCGGAACACCCGCTACGATTTGAACGCCACGTTTTTCAAGGCTTGTTACTGCACGATCAACCAGTGGTTGAGGGAAGCCTGCCAAAATAGATGGTCCAGCTTCTACGCAATACAAGTTGATATCTTCGTAGTTAATACCTTTTTCGCGACAAATTACAGGCAATTTGTCAGCATATTCACCCACCAGCTCAACGCCTGTCAGACCGCCACCACCGATAACGATTGTAGCGTCTGCTTGGTTACCCGATTGCTTGTAAGCATCCAGACGAGCTTCCACATGTGCGCGAATGCGATTGGCTTCTGCCACTGATTTCAGCGTGAAGCTATGCTCTTGCAGTCCTGGAATACCGAAGTAAGCCGTTTCGCTGCCCAGGGAAATAACGAGAGCGTCATAGCTCAACGTAGCACCACTGGCCAAGGTTACTTTTTTATCGTCAGGCTTGATTTCGGAAACAGTATCCACTTTCAGGATAATTTCTTTGTTACGCAGCAGTTTTTCCAAAGGAAGCGCAACAGCTTTTTCGGCAATTGTACCTGCCGCCAAACGGTGCAGTTCCGTAATAATTTGGTGCGACGCAAAGCGGTTAACCACTGTAATGGTGGCTTGGCTAGCGTCCATATGCTGGCGTGCTGTAAGAGCGGCCAGCAATCCGCCGTATCCGCCGCCCAAGATCAAAATTTGCTTCGACATGTCCATCCTCCGTTCTCGATCAGGTAATTATTTGCTTTCGCGTTGGCGCTCATTCAGAATATCCAGGAAAGCCTGGCTGAAACGCAGCGTTTTTTGTACATTCGGATCTTTAAGCATTTTGAGCAGGCCAAACAGACCTACACTGCCGTCCGTAGTTTGTACACGGTCATTTGCTTCAATTGCAGCAGAAGCCAATCCTTTAGCCGAATCTGTAACAGGCTTCACAAACTCTCCCATGGAGCTTTTCATATCTCCGATAAAGACAGGGTCAGTCGCCAGACTGCGAGCTACATCATAAGCGTCGGTCATCAAAGTAACCATCTCAGTCAACTTGGGCAGATTTTCTACCAGCACGGTCAGCGATTGCTGAACCTCCGGTTTCATCAATTGGTCCAATACATCCCGAGACTCTTTGGTAGCTTCCTGTGTTACTGCCACCTCTTGTTGGTTTTCAGACATGCGTGAACGTCCTCCTTTACTGTGAAAATAGAAGTCCATTCCTTTCTCGTAACCTGTATCCATAAACTCTAGCAATAAAACGTTCATCGAATTCACGCCCTTAAACATGCAAGAAGCACAGCTAAAACCGGCCTATACCCTACAGGGCAAGACTGATTTATCGCAGATGCCAATTGTATATTGCTCAGACGGTATTCTGTTGTTACTGCTGCGGAATATTCCACGAAGCGCTCCTTCGTGACTACAACAGGCCGAAACGGAACCCTATACCTCTATATTACACCTTTCACGACACAATCGTCGAAGAAATTTTAAATTTGCACAAATTTCTGCAAAATTTTTATTGTTATTTTAGATAAAAATTAGAATAAGCTCGATTTTTGTCCAAGTTTCCCTTAAAAGAAGGGTCATCTTATGCTAGAGGAGGGTAATAAAGAGAGTGCGTTTTAGTTCGATAATATAAAAATAACACAAAATATATTCATACGGAGGTTTTAAATGATGGCTAAAACATTTGGAGATATGGTTCAAGAAGCGAGGCAGCACGTTCAGGGCATTGATTCACAGGAGGCACGTCAGCGAATGGAGGCAAATCCAGATACATTTGTTATCGATGTACAGGACTCCCATGATGCAGGCGCTTGCGGTCTGATTCGCGGAAGCGCCAATATTTCATTGGGCATGCTGCCCATCCGCGCTGACTTGGAGGTTCCACAGGATTTGCGTGACGAACGTCTACGTGACCGCAACCGCCCGATTATCACCACTTGTGGGGCAGGCGGACAAGCTGCATTGGCAGCTTATACACTCCAGCAGATGGGCTTTACCAATGTAGCTTTTATCGAAGGCGGAACAACAGCCTGGAAGGAATCCGGCTTTGAAGTAGAACTGTACTAAGGGATCTACGCTCCAAGAGTCGCCCTACGTATGTAGGGTGCCTTCAGAAGCGTCAGGATTATCAGGTGCCTCGAAATCATCAGGAGACGGCTGCGGTACACCAGACTCAATGAACTCATCTACATCGCGGGCAGCCTTAACTTGATTGCATTCATTGCAAGCACATACACAATTGACCGGCGTTGTGTGCCCCCCTTTTGCCCGAGGCAGTAAATGATCAATCGTGTCACCGTAGCCCCCGCAAAAAAAGCAAGTATAACGGTCACGCTTAAGCACATATTGACGAAATTCCTTGTTGCTATACAGTCTGCGCACGGTGTATGGATTAACAATCACCGCCATACGCTCTCTGACCAGGGTCATGGCCAGATCAAGCTCAATCTCTTGATGCCAGCGTCTCCCCTGGTCGGTTTTGCCTCTTAGCCGAATCATGCCATTGCGATTGAGCCGCAACGCCCGGGTATCCGCAGGCTTCAGCCTGCTAAGCAGATGCCGAACCCGTTGCCGGTGGCACTCACGCGCTTTGTCCGTGACCGGCTTCCTGCGGGGGCGTTGTGCCTCCATAGGTAGCGACGCCTCTAGGCTGTGCGCAGCCGTATTTGCTTCAAGGCTATGCTGCATCACGGGAGCAGCCGAGGGATTTGTTTCCTCGCCGGAAGGAGCGGACGTAGCCGCACGTTCTTGCGGGGCCAACCCCCGGCAGGAACGGCAAGGACCACGCCGGGAATAAGGACCAGCCCGGCGACCCGTTCTGCGCTGAAAGTCCGTTAAAGGTTTCATCTCCTGACAATACGTACATTTCTTTATCAGCGGTTTGCTCGCTTCATCCTTGTTCTGCTGTGGTTCTGTCACGTCCACTCCTCCTTTCCTCTGTTTCTCACGCTTCACAGTTTGCCCAAAACCCGAACTATTGTTAAGTTAGATTCATTTTACCGTTTTCACGTTCCCTTTTCTAGCTACCCGAGTCGTTGGGAACACTTAGGTATAACAAATTTTAATGATTTAGCATACGTTATACAGCGATCCTCGTTCTTCATTCAGCATCATATTGACCGTCTGACGTTTAGCCCCCCTCACTTGGTGGGTAACTTGTTATATATGAAGGAGGGACGCACATGAAAAGGAACCATACGATGATGCAATTTTTCGAGTGGAATGTCGAAGCTGACGGTTCTCACTGGAAAAAGCTTACCCGCCTGGCTCCGGAACTGAAGGCCAAAGGAATTGACGCGATATGGATTCCACCTGTCACCAAAGGCCAATCGCCCGAGGATACGGGATACGGCGTCTATGACCTTTACGATCTGGGCGAATTTGACCAAAAAGGTGCGGTGCGCACCAAATACGGAACCAGGGAAGACCTGCTGGAGGCTGTTGCCGCCTGTGTTCGCCACGGCGTGGCCGTCTATGTCGATCTGGTCATGAATCATAAGGCCGGCGCGGATGAAACTGAAGTATTCAAGGTCGTCGAGGTTAACCCGGATAACCGCAATGAAGTCATTTCCGAGCCCTTTGATATCGAAGGCTGGACTAAATTTACGTTCCCCGGCCGTCAAGGTCAGTATTCCACATTTCAATGGAACTTTGAACATTTTAACGGAACCGATTACGATGCTAGCCAGGACCGGACAGGAATCTATCGTATTTTAGGTAAAAATAAAAGCTGGAGCGAAAATGTAGATGATGAATTCGGCAATTATGATTATTTAATGTTCGCCAATATTGACTATAATCATCAGGATGTGCGCAAAGAGATGATCCGTTGGGGAAAATGGCTGGTAGATACTCTGCAATGCAACGGATTCCGTCTGGATGCAATCAAGCATATTAATCATGAATTTGTACGAGAGTTTGCTACAGAAATGATTAAAAAACGCGGGCAGGATTTTTATATGGTAGGCGAGTTTTGGAAACCGGATCTGGAATCGTGTCAAAAGTTCCTGGATACCATTGATTATAAAATCGACCTATTTGACGTATCCCTCCACTACAAACTACATAGCGCTTCCTTGGGTGGCAAGGATTTCGATTTAAGCACCATTTTCGAGGATACGCTTGTTCATACCCATCCCCTCAACTCGGTTACTTTTGTCGATAATCATGATTCCCAGCCGCATGAAGCGCTCGAATCCTGGGTGGAGGACTGGTTCAAGCCCAGCGCCTATGCACTCATCTTGCTGCGCAAGGACGGTTATCCCTGTGTGTTCTACGGCGATTACTACGGTATCCAGGGGCAAACGCCCGTCAAAGGCAAGCAGGCTGAGCTAGACCCGCTTCTATATGCCCGGTACCATAAAGCTTATGGTGAGCAAAAAGATTATTTCGATGATCCCCATACGATTGGATGGGTTCGTCAAGGCGTGCCTGAACTGGAAGGCTCCGGATGTGCTGTGGTGATCACCAACGCAAATGACGGAGAAAAGCGCATGTTCGTAGGCAAACAACGTGCAGGGGAAGAATGGATGGATTTGACCGGACATCACGATCATACCGTAAAAATTGA
The DNA here is from genome assembly GCF_038592955.1 of Paenibacillus sp. FSL H8-0168. NCBI lineage: Bacteria > Bacillati > Bacillota > Bacilli > Caryophanales > Paenibacillaceae > Paenibacillus > Paenibacillus sp. FSL H8-0168. Next base: position 5,504,051 of record NZ_CP151948.1, read on the forward strand.
GCAGGATGGCTACGGCATATTTCCCGTTCGTGCCGGCAGTGTATCGGTGTGGGCACTTCCCGCAGAGGAAGACAGCCAGGAAACAGAAGAAGAAGAAGAAGAAGAAGAAGAAGAGGAAGCGAACGCTTAATCTATACCCAACACAAAGAGGACAGGATGCGAGGAAGCGCCCTGTCCTCTTTGTGTATGGAAAGTCACTCCGTTACCTTGCTTTGGTTGGCCACGGCCTGCTTCTTAGCCTCTACATGACTCGGATCACCGAGATAAAAACGCCGGATGGGATCTATATGCTCATCCAGCTCGTACACCAGTGGAATGCCTGTCGGAATATTCAAATCCAGTAATGCCGTTTCATCCAGATTCTCCATATACTTGATTAAGGCCCGTAAAGTATTACCATGTGCAGAAATAATAACTCGATCCTTTTTGAGAATCAAAGGTACAATCCGCTGCTTCCAAAACTCACCGACCCGATGCACGGTGTCCTCCAGACTTTCCCCAAGCGGCAGCTCTTCTGGCTTAATATTGCGATAACGCTCTTCCCGATGCGGACTCCGCTCGTCCTGCTCATCCAGCATGGGGGGCCGCACCGTCAGACTACGCCGCCAGATATGAACTTGCTCCTCGCCGTATTGCACGGCGGAATCCAGCTTGCTAAGCCCTTGAAGAGCACCGTAATGGCGTTCATTCAGCTTCCATGACTTCTGCACAGGTATCCACAGATGATCCAGCTCATCCAAGATGTGATACAGCGTGCGGATAGATCGTTTTAGCACAGAGGCGAATGCCAAATCAAACGTATAACCAGCCTCCTTGAGAATACGTCCCGCCTCAATGGCCTCATGAGTCCCTTGTTCAGTCAGGTCCACGTCCGTCCAGCCCGTAAACAGGTTTTGTCGGTTATACACGCTTTCTCCATGCCTAACCAGTACCACTTGATACATACACTCACTCCTCTCCTGTCTGTCTTTATGTTTTACCCAACTTCTATGTATTTAACGTAAAATGCAATTTTTAAACCGTCTATTTAATACAAAAAAGGACGGCATTCAGCCATCCTTTTCTTCTTACCCTGCACTTAGTCCCTCTTACTGAATTTGGCCAACAGATCCAGAATCCGTACATACAGCCAGACTAGAGTCACCAGTAATGCAAAAGCACCATACCATTCCATATATTTGGGTGCACCTTGATCTGCTTGCTCTTCAATAAAATTGAAATCAACCAGCAGATTCAAAGCCGCAATGATCACGATAAATAAACTAATGCCAATTCCCAGCCAACCTGTTTCATGGATATAGGGAACATTCATACCGAAAAAGTTCAAGATAAAATCAACCAGCGTCACCAGAAAAATCGCCATCGTACACAGGACCACGAATGAGATAAAGCCGCGTGTCACCTTGATGATTCGCTGTGTGTACATAAAGAGCATCAAGAACAAGATACCCACGGTCAGCAAAATGGCATTGGCTACAATTCCAGGGTACTCATACTCCATAAAAGCTGAAACGCCACCCAAAGCAAAACCACTCAGAATCGCATATACAGGAGAGAGTAATGGAGCCGTTTTGGGAAAAAAGGATATCGCAAGTGCTACGCCTGCCATACCAATAAAGCCTGCCGTCAGCAAGGATAGCACCTCTACGGTTCCTTCGTAGGTCATGTACCAGGTAATACTTCCAGAGACGATGAGCAGAACCAGCAGAAGCAACGTTTTGTTCACCGTTCCTCCGATGGTCATGCGTTGTTCACTAGCTTCTCTTTCATCTTCGCGCAAAAAGATGTCATCACGTAAAACCGGATTGCTAAAGCTCATACAGGGTACTCCTTTTCGATGTTGTTGTTTGCTATGCTATATGTATATATCGGCACAACATGAAAAAAGTTTCAGAAAATTCCAACAAAAAAACTCTAACCTTGCCATACGGCAAAGCTAGAGTTAGAGGATCAGGTCGTTACAGGTTAAAAATCAGCTGTCGCAATCTGGATCGTACCCGTAGCTGCTCCAGCTGCGGTAGTCTGCAGAGCAGCTACCAGCAGTAAAGCAACCTCTAACGTGAGGCTGTTAGTTGGGGGGATAACATAAGTGATCACAGGTGCATTGACACGAGTTACGACAAGATTGATCGGTGCCGGACCGTTATTATTAACGGTAATTGTAGCATTCGCGCCACCGTTCAAGTTTTCAAAGTATGATTTACCAATATTAGCTGCGAGAGAATAGAATTGCTGAGGTAATAGAATCGCCATAGGATTCACCTCCCTTGCGCTTGATAGTGTATTCTATGCTTCCAATCTACGAGCGTAACGTTAAGTGACTCAGTAATAAGACACAATTTGAAAGACTCATAGATTAACGTACCCTAACCTATGCTAAAAAGGAGTTGCCCTCTCAGATCCTTTGCAGAATCTGCGGACAACTCCTTCTGGGAATCATGGATAACCACTTACGATATATAACCGCCTGTATAATGCCTTTGCTTCCTTATTGCACGTCAATGCTCAATTCCTGCGAACCGAAACGAGAAGGCGCGGAAACTTTCACGCGGATATTGCCAGCCTCACCCTTTGTACGAATCCAGAATGCAATGCGTCCACCAATTAGGGATAAGCTTGAAGGACCGATCAATTCACCCACTCCCTCGACCTCCACCGAAACAGGATCTGCATAGAACGGCAGGGCATTGCCGTATTCGTCCAGAGCATCCACTACTACTCGGGTTACGTCCCAATCGCCAGCTTCCAGCACCATATCATCTGCAGCTACCCGTAGCTCTGTCAGCACCGGATTACGTGAATAGTATTTGCGGATCACTTCTTGCCCGTCTACGTACCCAATGAATACAGCGTGTTCCCACTTCATGCCCCAGTGGCCTGTCAGCTCGTCGATCACGACAGGGGGGTGAGGAAGCGCCGGGTACTTTTCTCGGTTCGGACGATAAACACCTTTGCGCTCATGACCGTAGATGAACTCCACCTCATCGCAATTGGTGAACACGACCAGCGGCACGATGCCTCCGATATTCCGCTCGCCACGAGACCAGTAAGTGACCGGCTCCATAATGATTTCCTGTTCGACGTTCTTCTGGCTCCGGTACACGCTCGCTGCAAATTTAGGTAGGCGGAACATATCCATGACACCGTGGTAGCAAATTTTATCACCGGAACCAAAATCAGCATGCGTGTTATAGTCAAAAGCACACCAGCCAATCGCTCCGGCAATGCCCTCATCGGCATAGGAAGCATTTTGGACCCGCGTATGGCGCAGTGCATGCTCCATTACCCGTTCCTCCTGGTCAAAACGCTTGGTCGGGTACATATGCCCGTTATATTCCGTTACCAGATAAGGGACCGGATGATCCAGCTTTGTAACGAGAGACGGCTGGCGCAAGCCTGTCGTTTCGCCATCTACGCCTTCTGTATCGTCATACGTATCAAAATTGCGGATTTCCTTCGCCAAATATTTTTTGTGCCCACCATCATGAACAAAATCATTTATCGTATATACGTCTTCCAGCAGCTCACTGCCTACAATATAACGCACACCACCCGTAGCACGGGTCGGATCTAGCTTTCGTGCCAGCTCATTGGTACGCGTGTACAGATCATGGTCATCCTGCGACTCATTAATTCGTACCCCCCAGATTACAATGGAGGGATGATTACGATCACGGATAATCATGTCCTCTACGTCCCTCACTGCCTGCTCCTTCCACGCTTCACCGCCAATATGCTGCCAACCCGGAATCTCTTCGAAAACGAGCAATCCAATCTCATCACAGCGGTCTAGAAAATGACGGGACTGAGGGTAGTGGGATGTCCGTACCATATTCAGCCCCAGCTCCTCCTTGAGCACATCTGCATCACGACGCTGCGCTCTTTTGGGCATAGCATAACCAACGTACGGATAGGACTGGTGACGGTTCAGGCCGAGCAGCTTGATCTTCCGCCCGTTCAAGTAAAAACCGTCCGGCTGAAATTCAGCCTGGCGGAAGCCAAAGCGCACGGTCACCTGATCCAACTCTTCTCCGCTTCGTAGCAGCGTCAGCTTCGCTTCATACAGCTTGGGATCATCTATATCCCAAAGTTGCAGGCCGCCCAGCTCTTTCAGCTCCAGCGTTACTTCCGCCGCCGTCACCGCTGCCAGCTCGATCTCCGCCTTCACGCTCGCTCCGTCCAGCAATTGCAGCGCGACCGTCAAGTCGTCCTGCTGATCGCCGATGCCCTCCATCTCCACGACCACGCGCACCGCCTTTTTTACCGCAAGCGGCTCCGGTGTCTGAATGAATATCGTTCCAAGGTGTACAGGCTCCACTATTCGCAGCTGCACTTCGCGGTAAATACCGCCGTAGGTCAGATAGTCAATGACTGCCCCAAAGGGAGGGATGTCGTCCCGTTCCGTGGAATCGACAATGACTGTGAGCACATTGGAGCCGCCATACTCGGCAAGTTCGGTCAATTCAACGCTGAACGGTGTATATCCACCTTTATGCTCCCCCGCTTTTACCCCGTTTAGATATACCTGGGCATAGGTCATGACTCCTTCAAAATCAACATACACTCGCTTACCTTTGGCATCTGCCGGAATGTTCAGCTCTCTTTTATACGTAGAAATAAACTGAAATGCCTTGTCGTCAAAATAATTATACGGAAGCTCTACATTGGTGTGCGGCAGCTGAATTGGCTCATACCGACTTGCATCAATGCCTGCGCTTACTTCGCTCTCGACATATTCAGGAAGGTAAAACCATTGATCATTCAACGGCAAAATGGTACGCATGGGCAGTCACCTCAACCTTTTATTTTCCACTCTTATACCATAGTAAAATATTTAAGTAAAAATGATGAGTAAAACTTAGTAAAATAAATATATGTTCAATGTAAGCATTTCCAAGACAATTGTCAATCCATTTTTGTATCTTTTTATAATCAAAAAAACAGCCCCGGAAGGCGGGGCTGTCCAAATCCATAGCGTCGAATTTTATTTGGCATCGGTATGCAGCGGCGCACTGCTGTTGCGAATCATTAGCTCGGTCGGGATGATGACCTTGCGCCCCACCTCATTTGCACCATTGCGTACCGTATGCAGCAAGAGCTGAACGCCCGTTTCTCCCATCAGTTCGGTATGCGTTTTGACTGTTGACAGAGATGGGGTCAAATATTCCGCTGTCGGAATATCATTGAAGCCAACAATTGAGATACGTTCCGGCACCGCAAGCTGATGCTGCTCCAGCGCCTTCAACACCCCAATAGCCACCGAATCGCTCGCGACAAAGAAGGCTGTAGGCAGGTTTTCTGGTCCTGCCAGAATAGCCGCTTCCATCGCACGGAAGCCGTCTGCCGCCGTTCCTCCGCACACATGAATATCATCCGATGTGCATAGCCTGTGCTGTTCCTGATACCGCAAAAACGTCTCATAGCGGGCATCTAGCTCGACTCGTTCGGAATCATGGGACTGCTCATCCTTGCCCATACCTACATATCCGATGTGACGATGGCCTGCGCCCATCAAATAATCCAGTGCATCAGCCGCAGCGTGAGCAAGGTCAATGACCACATAGTCTGCCCCTGTACGCTCTACCGGATGATCCAGAAAGACGCAAGGAATGGGCAGTTCCAGCATACGTTCTACCTCTTCGCTGCTAAAATGCCCCAGCACGATTAGTCCATGTAGCCCTTCGGATGACGTCTTCAGCGCAGTCAGGTCCTCTCTTCTGAAAATACGCTCCAGCTGCGCCCCGCTTTGGCGGCACTCTTTTTCCACGCCAAACCGGATAGACAGATAATAAGGGTCTTCCAGTTCCTCGTACGCGCTAAACCAGTGCACCATACCCAACCGGATGGGTCCCTCTGCCTTCTTGCGGGGCTGACGACCAATACCGCCATTTTTACGCTTAACCGTCGTATATTTCATGCGCTCGGCAACCTCAAAAATTTTACGCCGCGTTTCCTCTGATACAGACAGTGTTTCATCATAATTCAGCACTCGGGAGACCGTGGATATCGAAACCTCTGCCTCCTGGGCGATATCTTTTAACGTAGGCATTGCAGACTCCTTTAATTGTTTTACTCTATTTTTACTTTTATTTTACTATTATCTTACTCGTCTCCCCTGTGCAACACAACCCGTCATTCCTAAAAGGGTCAACCATTTTTTTCATATTATAAGCCTAATCATGATAAAATACGTACCATAATAGAAATGACACTAAGGAGGATACACACATGAAACAGGAACTGATTGACCGCCTGACTACATATGTTCAGGTAGATACCCAATCTGATGAAAGCAGCCACACTTGCCCCACTACACCCGGACAGCTCACATTGGGCAACCTCTTGGTGGGCGAATTGAAAGCCATTGGTATGACAGACGTAACTATTGATGATCATGGTTATGTGATGGCAACCCTTCCTTCCAATACGGATAAAGAGGTTCCCGTCATCGGTTTTCTCGCCCACCTCGATACGGCTACCGAGCTGACTGGCGCAGGGGTAAAGCCGCAATTGACGGAAAACTATGATGGGGGCGATATCACGCTGAATGCTTCGCTTGGTGTGGTTCTTTCTCCACGTGAGTTTCCCGAACTGACTCAATATAAAGGCCACACCCTGATCACAACAGATGGTACCACCCTGCTCGGTGCAGACAACAAAGCCGGGATCGCAGAAATCATGACAGCTATCCACTACCTGATTGACCATCCAGAAATTCAACATGGCAAAATTCGCGTTGCCTTTACACCGGACGAAGAGATTGGAAGAGGGCCGGAACGCTTTGATGTAGCTGCTTTTGGCGCTGAATATGCCTATACGGTAGACGGCGGACCGCTCGGAGAACTGGAGTATGAGAGCTTTAACGCCGCAGCCGCCCATATTACCATTCACGGTGTGAACGTGCATCCCGGTACGGCTAAAAACAAAATGATCCACGCTGCCAAAATCGCTATGGAGCTGCACAGTCGGTTACCTGCAAACGAAGCCCCAGAATATACAGACGGATATGATGGCTTCTATCATCTCTTGGAGTCTACAGGCACGGCAGAACAAGCTAAGCTATACTATATTATCCGTGATTTTGACCGCGAGAGCTTTGAAAACCGGAAAGCTTATTTAACAAATGTAGTCAAAGAGCTGCAGGCCGCATATGGAGAAAACCGTATTGCGCTGGAGCTGAGAGATCAGTATTACAACATGAAAGAGAAAATAGAGCCAGTCAAGCATATCGTCGATGTCGCTTATGAAGCAATGACAAAGCTGAATATCGAACCCATTATCAAGCCGATTCGTGGCGGTACAGACGGTTCACAGCTATCCTACATGGGACTGCCTACCCCGAATATTTTTACAGGTGGGGAGAACTACCACGGTAAGTTTGAATACGTGTCGGTGGACAACATGGTACTTGCTACCAAGGTTATTGTGGAAATCGCACAACTGTTCGAGCAACGCGGCAAGTGAACTACCTATACACAGCACTGACACGTTAAGATTAAATAGAAGGCATATCGTTCCGTAATGGAAACGGTATGCCTTTTTTTCTGAAGCTTTCATTTCCCTTTAAATTTTCAATATCTTTATAACTTTTATCCGTCTTTAGACCGACAACTATATACGAGACTATAAAAAATATATCTAGTAAAGAAAGGTAGGTTATCTATTTGAATACAATAGATGCATTAATTGCAGCCATTCCCTACATACAACAGATTATGCGTGAGAAAGTGACCCTTGCTCTCTTCGACCGCACTCATGTCCTTATGTATACCCAATCTGAGGGTATGGACCTCGGCTTTGAAACGGGTTCGGAGCTGCTCGAAGACTATAAAGATTTTGCCATGCTTAAAAATGGACGTGAGCCCAGCCTGACCCACATCCCTGCTGAAATTCTAGGGTTTCCTCTTGATATGATCAGTATTCCTGTATTTGACGAGAAAGGTGAAGTCATCGCAGCGTTTGCGGCCTCTTATAATTTGACTAACAAAAATCAACTGGATCAAATCGTATCTGAGAACCTCTCCATCACTGAGCAGCTCATTGATATGGTACAGCATGTGGCGGCTCATTCCGAGGAGCTTCAGGCAACCAGTGAACAGATTTTGAAAAACACCCAAATCGCCGTACAAAACTCGGGTAAAATCAATCAGGTAGCTGTGTTCATCAAGGAAATTTCTGATCAAACCAACCTACTTGGATTGAATGCAGCGATCGAGGCCGCGCGTGTCGGAGAAGCAGGAGCAGGCTTTGGTATCGTCGCTCAAGAGGTGCGCAAGCTATCCGTAGAATCCAAAAAGGCGACGGTCGATATTGAAGGAGCCCTTAAGGATGTACAGAACTCCATTCGTCAAATGGAGCAGGAAATTGAGCAAATTGTTTCTTCTTCTCAAGAGCAGGCGACTCTGGTAGGCTCTTTCACTGAAGTGATGGAGCGTATGCAAAAGGCGAGTGAAACGATGCAACATCTGGCCAATGACCTGACTTCGTATGTCGTAAAATAAATCTTGCCATAAAAAAGGGGAGCACACTGATCGCAAAATGCGTAAAAGTGTGCTCCTTTTATGTACAAAAGCCCTATCGGGCTTGAAGGTCTAAATCTGAAACTCAAGCAGTATAAGAAAAAACACCATGATTTGAAGGAATCACAGGGTCTAACCCTCCCAAAATATTTCCCAACGGAAGAGCAATACTAAGAAACGCCAAGACCATAGTTACCGAGATTAATGCCTTTTTCATTATGAAGCCCCCTTAATAAAATGGTTTGGTATTGCTCTTGCTGTGATGGTGTTGCCAAATCTCGATAAGTCTCAAACAGAGCAACCAGTGTCCTGAAATCGGCATCCGCTTCTACACTGGCAGAGAATTGCAGAGAATCAAGGACATAATTTAAGGCAACGGAGTACTGCTTCTTCTTGAAATGGTAAATGGCCAATTGGTTGACCAGTTTTAAATAATATACGCGGTTTGCTCTATCTTCATAACCTTCAAATATCTTAATATCATCGGCAAAATCGTTCAGCAGGTCGTCTATATTCCAATTATTCAGGTTAGCTGCTTCGGCAATACCAACCAATCCTGGAAGTAGCTCCTCGTCATTGTCGTGAAGAAATTGAACGTACTCAGGCAAAAGTTCCCTTCTCCCCGAAAGTAATTCAATCGTAAATAAATTGGCCTTGGCGAGGAAACGGAATCTCTCTACTTCTTCGTGACCGCTCTGATCCAGCCCCATAAACCAACCCATTTCGCTATACTTCATAATATAGTTTCTGGCTTCCTCATACTTGCCCATATTCTGATAGTAAATAGATTTCGCCAAATAACTGTAAGCATAATAAAACACTAGCGGGTGTTTGGTGTCCAATGTCTCATACTTGCCGTCTGCAGCATTTCTCAGTTGGGTGTGATACAGGTTTTCAGCCAACGTATGCAGATAGTCTGCTACTTTGTTTGCTTCATCCCAATCATTATGTGTGTAGCTGATTCTAAACAACTCACAAGCTTTATCGAGTTCGTGGCTGTCCGACAACAAATAAATGGCTTCCCTTTGGTTCAGGACCTCTTCCACTAAAACCCGCCTCCCTATCCTGAAAATTGCGATTACCCCTTAGCACAGCGGCTACTCTTCAGGGTAGTTATACTCTTAGCCTCCATTTTTTGCATACCATTATATTACAAATATAGTCAAAACCTAACTTGAAGTCAATTCAATCATCGCTACCTTCTTTTTTTGCAACCTTACATTGCTGTGTACGGTTATCGGTTATGAATAGTTGACTCCCCTTATAGAAATAATGCTAAAAGAAAACAAAATGTAGGCTCTCTCATGGATGGTTTTTATGATGCTATAGTATCGTGGGGGTAACTACGTTACGAATTAGTGCGTACTTTTCAACCGGGTAGCTGGGCCTTACAATCAAACCTGTGCATGAAACTAAAGTATAGATTGATACTCAACAGAGCATGTACCTGTTCATCAAAATATAAATTCACTTAAGGAGTGAAGTTAATAACATGGAACTTCAATTGGCTTTAGACTTAGTAGATATCCCGCAAGGGATTGCATTGGTAAAAGAAGTAGAGTCGTATATTGATATCGTAGAAATCGGTACGCCGATTGTCATCAATGAAGGGCTTCATGCAGTAAAAGCAATGAAAGAAGCATTCCCTAATCTGAAAGTGCTGGCTGACCTGAAGGTTATGGATGCAGGGGGCTATGAAGTGCTAAAAGCTTCCGAGGCTGGTGCGGATATCGTTACGATTTTGGCTGTAGCTGAAGATGCAACAATCAAAGGCGCAGTAGAAGAAGCGAAAAAACAAGGCGGCAAAAAAATCCTGGTGGATATGATCGGTGTTAAAAACCTGGAGCAACGTGCGAAGGAAATCGACGCTCTGGGCGTTGACTACATCTGTGTGCATACAGGCTACGATCTGCAAGCTGAAGGACAAAGCCCGTTCGAAGCACTGCAAACCGTCAAAAAAGTCGTGAAAAACTCCAAAACTGCCGTGGCTGGCGGTATTAAGCTGAGCACATTGGCTGAGGTCGTGAAGGCTCAACCGGATCTGGTTATCGTCGGCGGTGGTATCACTGGCGAGGACGACAAAAAGGCTGTAGCTTCCCAAATGCAACAGCTTATCAAACAAGGTTAACCCCAATGGAAACCTCTCAATATTTATCTGAGGTACTCAAGGAGCTACAATTGGTTCCACAATTGATCAGTGATACGGAATCGGAACAGCTGATCCATTCCATCGCCGTTGCCAATAAGGTATTCGTGGCAGGTGCGGGCCGCTCAGGGTTCATGATTCGCTCGCTGGCAATGCGGCTGATGCATATGGGAATTCAAGCTTACGTAGTCGGGGAAACCGTAACTCCCGGTTTGGGCGAGGGTGACCTGCTCATTATCGGTTCAGGCTCTGGTGAAACCAAAAGCCTGATCTCCATGGCAGAAAAAGCAAAGAAACTCGGAGCCTCTCTGGCGCTACTAACCACTTCTCCCGGTTCCACCATTGGCAAACTGGCCGATGTCATCGTCAAGCTGCCTGGTGCGGCCAAGGACCCGTCCAACAAGGACTACCAGACGATTCAGCCCATGGGCTCATTGTTTGAGCAAACCCTGCTGTTGTACGGTGACGCATTGGTACTCAGAACGATGGATCTGCGCAAGCTGACCTCCAAATCTATGTTTGGTCAACACGCCAATTTGGAATAAAATGCATTCCTTTACGATAGCAAAGCAGGCTGTTCTTTACATGTCACATGTGAAGAACAGCCTGCTTTTATGCTTGTATAAGGCGACGTTCGATACAGCATAGAATAAGGCAAAACAAGCCCGGCATGTATTCAAACCATTATTCGTTGTTCCCTGCTGTCAACGACGGGACTTTGGACGGATCAGCAAGTGCCCAATAGGCATATTTGGCCTTTAACCGTTCGTCGAATAGTAGCGGCTTATCCAACCGGGCTATCGGAAACGTGCTGAGCCACGTATTTCCATCATCCGTACCCCAAATCGTCACATTGCTGATATGTTCCTGCTGTCTTGAAAACATATCGAACAGCGCCCGATAGCGGTGAGCCTGCCGGATGAGCATAGATTCTGGAATCGTTTCATAGCGATCTGTGTCATTGGAATAAAGCCCCATATCCAGCTCGGTAATTTGATTATCCAGACCAAGCGAAGCAAACTTCTCTATGGACTGCTCAATCTCGCTAATAGCGGGAAACTCCAGGCGGATATGCGATTGGTGGCCTACCCCGTCAATCGGTACACCTTTAGCGAGCAGATCACGTACCAAATTGTACAGAAAATCCCGTTTCTTCGGCTCATGCGTGTTGTAATCGTTAATGAATAGCCGTGCGTTCGGACCCGTCGCTTCCCTCGTGACACGGAATGCTTTTTCAATATAATCAGTACCGGTAATCTGATACCACTTGCTGCGGCGCATGCCGTCCGGCTGATCAGGATCAATGACCTCATTCACCACATCCCAATCGGTGATGACATTTTTATACCGGGCTGCAACAGCGCGAATATGCGTCTCCAGCCGATCCAGCAAAAGCTTTTTATTCTCAGCAGTCGGCGTCATCGGCTGTCCATTCTTATCCTTGAACATCCAATTCCCAGTCTGGTTATGCCACACCAAAGTATGGAAGCGAATTTCCAGTCCATGCTGTCTAGCAAACTGCACAATTTGATCTGCTTCCTCCCAATGGAACTGTCCCTCGGACGGTTGTAAGGAGATCGGCTTCATCGCATTCCCTGCAACGACGCTGTTAAAATGCTTCTGTACCAACTCACCGTAAGCCCCTTCGGTCTGGAAGGCTTCAATCGCCGTGCCAATGCTAAACTGTCCCCCATATAATCCATGCAAAGAAGGAATGTCCTTTTCAATAGCCAGCGGTGGTACAAGTGACAGCTCGAAATCATCCATATAAAAGGAAGACGTTCCTTCTGCCGTTTCCAAATACATGGAAACGGTGTCTGCATCATGCGCGAGCGTATACGTACCAGACAAATGCATCCATCCCCCCGTCGTAGTAGCCGTGTCGCCTACAACAGTTTCATACGCACTATCCTCTTGATGATCACGCTGTACGCTGAGCCTCACCTTGGCAGGCTGCTCACCCGGCGCCAGCTTCACCCAGGCACTGACCGTATATCGGCTGCCCTTTTGCATCGTAGCAGTCACATCCAGCTTGGGTCCGGCATATGTCTTTTGTCTGCCTGTTGTCAGCAGACTGTATGAGCCGCTTCGTGCATCGGCGTCCGAAACCTGTACGGTCTCGGTACCCATACGGGACACCCATCCTTGAGCCGTACCATCTTCAAACCCGGATACGATACCATTGCCCGGCTCCGTTGGCGTCTTCGATACCTGTGTTATTTCTACCTCATCCACATAGTAGGCCTGCGCGGGATTCGAGCTTTCCACATACAGCTTCAATGCATCCATCCCCCCGGTAAAAGTATATTTCCCCTGAAGTTTGATCCATGATGTATCCGCCGTCTCTGTCTGCGCTACCGTCTTCCATGTCGTAGTCCCGCCTGTCGGCTGCTGCTCCACTGTAAGTTTAACCATGCTCGGAACCGCAGAATGACCATCCAGCTTCACATAGCCACTAATTTCATACTCCACATCCGGCTGCAACAGCGACTTCACATCCAGCTCCGCCCCGTTCCAAGCCGATGTACGAGCGGTTGCCTTCAGACTGTGCGTGCCGCCATATGCTGCTTCCGTGACGGATGCAATTTGGGTATAAGTTCCTCGGGGCTTCCAGCCGTCGCTGTTTCCTTGCTCAAATCCATACGTTCCAATGGTCTTATGGATACTACCCGCCGATAGCACCATATCCGAAACGGGCGGGGAATGTTCTATAGACGGAGCTGCCTTCGCCACAGACGCTCCCCACCAACCGACAGGCGATAACAACAGCGCTCCAGCCAGTACCAGACAAAAAGGCTTAACCCAACATGACCGCAAAGCAATCCCTCCCGTACTCTAATTTTTTGGAATTGGTATTTGGCACCATTGGTTTTCATTTACTATCCTTTGACACCGCCCAAGGTCATACCCTTCACAAAGTATTTTTGCAAAAAGGGATACACTAAAATAATAGGCACTGAAGCGACAATCGTCATCGTGGCCCGAATCGAGGTAGGCGTGACCGACTTGGCCAGATTTTCCGAACCAGCGAATTGGCTCGCATAGTCCTGACCGTTAACAGACGTGTTAGAATTTTGCAGGATTTTCATCAGCTCATATTGAAGAGTGCTCCATTGCTCATATGATGAATTGTACAAAAACACATCGAACCAGGAATTCCATTGTGCCACCGCTGTAAACAGCGACACCGTCGCCAGTACGGGAACACACAGCGGCAAAACGATGCGCATAAAAGTGGCAAACTCCCCAGCCCCGTCAATACGCGCCGACTCCAAAATCCCTTCCGGCAATCCCTCAATAAAGGAGCGAATGACAATCACATTAAACACCCCGATCAATCCCGGCACGACATACACCCAGAAAGTCCCCAACATCCCAAGCTCACGAATCAGGAGAAAGTTTGGAATCAATCCCCCGCTAAAATACATCGTTAAAATAAAAGCAATTGAAACAAATTTGCGCAGCACATATTCCGGCCGGCTGATCGTATACGCCACCATCGCGCAGCAAAATACCGAAGTCACTGTACCCACAACTGTACGTAATACAGAAATCAGCGTAGCATGGAAAATCGTCGCTTCCTTGAACACAAATTCATAATTACTCCACGTGAATTCACGTGGCCACAAATAGATCCCGCCCCGAATCGAATCATTCGCTTCATTTAACGAAACCGCCAGCGTATTTAAAAACGGATACAGCGTGAACACCATCAGGCAGAGCATAAACCCGATATTGCACGCATCAAAAATTCGATCTGAGGGGGCCCGAAATCGCCCGTGTACGGCCTTCCCTTTGCCCATGACTTCCGCTCCTTTCTAAAAAATAGTTTAGGCATTTGGATCGCGCACCCTAATTCAACTAATTGTTATTGGAGCTTGTTGGTGCTGTTACTTGGAACTGTTATTTTGAGTGGTTATATTAGTGGCAATTGGAGTTAACCTTGGTAAAATATTATTGGTACTATAAGAAGTCATGTTTTAGTTCGTTTGATAAGGTTTTGATGAGGTCAGCGAAGCGGCCTGCTAAAAATCCACTGACTTGCACCTGTAGTATGCATGAGCATGCACCTTCTGTTACCACCACCACTAGCACAATCCTAAAAACAAGCGATAGCGAAGCTGAGCCAACCATGATGGCACATTTACCCAAGGAAGCGCGAGTCACGCGCCTTCCTTAAACTCTCCCCTTGCCACTACCCTCAGTTCTCAAAAAAAGTGACTTTACGGCGGGTAGCAGCGGAGCGGGCGGAATTGTTCTGAAGAAGCGGAGCGTTCGCCTTTATCCCCGGATTTTAACCTATGATCTTTATTCCAATAAGAAAATACGGGGATAACAGCGATCGGAAGAACAATCCGCACGCGGAGCGGCCTTCTCCCCCCATAACTCCCTTTATTCTAGAACAGCCTCTCCTCCCCTAACCGCTTCGCAATATGATTGGCGCTAAACAGTAAGATGAAGCTGACCACCGTTTTGAACATCCCAGCAGCAATGGAAAGCGAGAAATTACCCATCTGAATACCATATTTCAGCACGAAAATATCCAGATTCTCCGAGTAATCCACGTTCATGCCGTTGCCCAGTAAGTATTGCGGTTCAAAGCCGGATTCCAGTAAATTGCCAATGTTCATAATGAGCAGGATGATAAATACAGGCTTCAACCCCGGTAATGTCACATGCCAAATCCGCTGAAAACGCCCGGCTCCGTCCATCTCGGCTGCCTCATACTGCGAGGGATCAATCATCGTCATCGCGGCCAAATAAATGATGGTGTTCCAGCCGACATTTTTCCATACCTCCGATGCACCGAGAATGCCCCAAAAATAGCTTCCCTCGCCCAGCCATAGAATAGGCTCCTTAATCAACCCCAGCCACATCAGCACCTCATTGATGATGCCGCCATCCGCAGACAGCGCCGTACTGATGATGCTAGCCGCGACCACCCACGAAATAAAATGTGGCAGATAGCTGACCGTCTGCACGACCCGCTTGAACATGATCTGACGAAGCTCATTCAGCAAAATCGCTAATGTTATAGCGGTGACAAAGCCCAGCACCAGATTAATAAAGCTCATCGCCAGCGTATTGCGCATGACCCGCAGAAAGTGTTCATCCTGAAATAGAAAATGGAAATGTTTTAATCCGACCCATTGCTGATCGAGCAACTTGCGGGCAGGCTTAAAATCCTGAAAGGCAATCGTCCAGCCCCAGATGGGCAAATACTTGAAGATGAACAGCCAGATTAAAAAAGGGACGGACATCCATACCAGTGCCCGTTGCTGATTCAGCTTGTGCATAAATCCCCTAAAGCCGGTTCGCCGCGAGGGCGGCAACTGATCCGAGGAGATCGTGACAGGTGGTGGTGACGAGTGGCCCATAGCTGCTTCCTCCTTTACTTTTTACCGGGATTTTCGATTTTTTTGGCAACCTCCTTCGTGATCAGCTCCTCATACGCCTTTACATCCAGCTTGTTGAATTCAGTGGTGTATTCATTCCAAATCGCATCAAACTGCTCCGGTGCAGACAGCACCAAACGCGGGAAATATTTGCGCTGTAGGTCCCCCTTCTTTTGCTGGAAGAGCTGCGCAGTTGAGCCTTGAGCAATCGGAATACTCCAGGCCGGATACCATGGGCGCTCGTCAGGTGCGGAAAACATTTGCGAGAAGGACTCTACACCATAGACTTTTAGTAGCTTTTTATCTCCCTCGGTGTAGGACATACGCGCAACCTCAGGCTGCCGTCCGGGGCCAACCGAGTTGCCGTCAGGCAGGGTAGAACCGCTACCGTATCGCGGCCAACTGTATTCAAAATATTTGAACCCGAATGATTCGCGGAACGCGTCCTGACCAGTCTGTTTAATTTGCTCCTCAGTCCGGTAAAAGCGTCCTTTTTTATCTACATCATAGGTTTCTCCCTTGATTCCCCAGTTGGATAATATCTGGTTTTCGTCCGTCAGCAGGTTGTCAAAAAATTTGATGATACGCACCGGGTCCTTGGCACTGACCGTAATTCCTATGCCTCGGTTATTAACGAATGACGAAGGATCAATGTACTGATCCTTTATATTCTGGTCGTATACAACAGGCAGCCCTATATACTCCATATCATCATTGCCCGATTGCTTGGAAGCCTCCTGCAGATTATTCAGGGCCTGCCCCGCCTGCCAGCGGTAGTCGAAAAAGCCCAGCACCTTACCCGAGGTCAGCTTTGCCAAATATTGATCGTAATTGTCCACAAAGGACGATTTATCAAATAGGCCCTCTACATTGAGCTGATTTAGCTCTTTCAGATACCGCTTTGTGATTTCCATATCTCCATAATCCGTGGCCCGGTGTGTTTTCATATCAATAATCGTGCCGCCATCATTCGGATAGCCTGCCAGATGCATCGGTGCGTTCGTAAGAGCATAAAACCTATCCTGCGTGGTTAACGCCAGGTACCCAGTCAATCCCTCATCTGCATGCTTTTTCGCATAGTTACGAATCAGGGCTAAATACTCGTCAAGTGTTTTGATTTTTGGATATCCCGCTTCTTTTAATACCCTGCGTTGCACCCAAAAGGCTCCTTGCTCTAAGTTAGGCGCAGGTAAATAATCGCCTACCACCGCACTTAGCGGCAGAAAGTAAATGTTCCCATCCTCCGCCTTCATCAAGTTGTAGTACGGTCCATATACACGCTTAATATTGGGTCCATATTTGTCGATCAAATCATTCAGGGGAATAAAAGCCCCGGCATCCAGCAGCTTATCGATCGTGCCATCCGGTACTATCACATCCGGGTAATCGTTACTGGCAATAAATGTACCGATCTTCGTATTGGAATCACCCACCAAATGCTCCAGCTTCCAGTTTACCCCCGTCTGATCCTCCAGGATTTTGCCGATCCGCGTTTCATTGGTATTAGTGTCCCTCCCCGCAGTGGCATTAAAATACGTGAATGTGACCTTCTCCTTGCTATCTCCTGACGCCGGCTCCTTGCCCGAGCTCCCTGAGCAAGCAGCGATCATAGACGCCATCATAACCATTACCAGAGTGATGATTCCGAACCTTTTGCTTGTCATGCCAGACCCTCCCCTTTCGCCCTCTTTTGTCGATTGTGTGTGAATATCGTGCGCACGTACCTCAAGCACTGAAAATCCCGCACTACCTAAATTGTAAGCACTTTCATTTTATAAAATGCTGTTCATTTCGTTCACCTGTCAATCTAAAGGTGTTACTTAGAAAACTATAGGTAAAGGTCCTTCAAAGCAAAATAGGTACTGCTCTCCACCTCACTCCCGATCCGCAGGAATCCTAATTCGAATCTCCGTACCTTCGCCGGGTGCGCTGCGAATGGCAAACTCAAAGCGGCTCCCGTAGTAAATCTTAAGACGATAGATGACATTTTGCAGACCTATACGCTCACCCATTTCTTCCTGCCTTTGCATGTAACCATACAAGCGTTGTACCTGTTCCTCAGACATGCCCACCCCATCATCCCGAACCGTTAGAATCAGTTGTCCTTCCTCATGCTCAAAATGAATCTCAATGCGTCCTCCATGCTTTAGCGGCTCAATGCCGTGGATACTTGCATTTTCAACCAGTGTCAGCGCGACCATTTTGGGAAGCAGATTGTCCAAGTCTTCAGAGCGAGCCTGCACTTCGTACTGTATTCGCTCACCAAAGCGATATTGCTGAATTTCCAGAAAACAACGGATCAGCTCCAGCTCCTCCCGCAAAGTAACCCGATCCTTGTTCCACACCAGCGAATTGCGGAAAATCCGTGCCATGTTATGAATAATGCGCGCTGTCTCATCCTCATGCTTCATCAAGCTCCGCATGCGAATCGTCTCCAGTGCATTGAACAGAAAATGTGGGTTGATCTGACTGTGAAGTGCATTCAACTGGGCATGTCTGCGCTGAATTTCCAGATTTTTTCGCTGTATATCGGCCATATAGACATCGTTAATCAGTCGCTTTATTTTCAGCGTCATCCGATTAAACTCCCCTGTTAATTGCCCGATCTCATCTCGCGACTCTGTGCCGCGAATCAGCTCAAAATGCTGGTTTTTCACCTTTTTCATGTGCTTTAAAATACGATGAATCCTCACGTTCAACGAACGTGTAATCCAAATAATGATTAATGTAGGCAGCAGCATATTTACACAGGTTAACAAGAGCACAAAATTGCGGGATTCCTGCATTTCATACAGCACTGCATCTCTCGATACCGCAGCCACAATGCTCCAGCCATTCAGATTGCTCGTAAGCACATAATTTGTCTTGAACTCCATCGTGTCCTCGGGCAGCTTGAGAGTGTTATAGGCCACATTTTTGTGGTTTATATCCACTTTGGGGTCCGTTGTATATTCGATTCCCCCTCGTTCGTTCAGCAGAAAGAGACTTCCCTGCAAATTCAGGTTATTGAAAATCTCCCGAATGGACGACATTCGCAGTTCTATTTTCAGTATTTTTTCACGACCATTTTGGGAATAAAAGTAGTTCATCCGCCGAATCAGGCTAAAAGGGTACGTCTGTTCACCTGTACTGTCATCGGTACGTACAAATATAGGCTTGGACTGGCGTCCAGGCGAGATTTTGGTATACCATGGCAAACTTCTGACTCCCTCATCTATAAAGCTGATTCCCCCGGAATTCAGCAGCGTTGAATTATTGGTGTAGATCGTAATTCCACCTACGGAATGGTATGCAGGACTGTAAGTGTTGTTCAAGATATGACGTAAATAAGAGTCATAAGCGGCGATATAGTCAGCAGGGTGGGGATATGTTTCTTCCAATACCTCATTGAGCTGATGATCCGTATAAAAGATAGACGAGATTTCCATCGCATCTTCAAATTCACGGTAAAATTCAATTTTAATCTGTTCCAGTGCGCGCGAAATATCCTGCATACGCTGTTCCTTCACGTTTTGCGAGGTGACATGGTAAAAAATCAGATTGGTCAGCACTACAGGCGTAAAAACACAGAGAAAATAAAGCAGCAGCATTTTATCTCGCAGTCGTACATGATCAAGAGTCATTCTCAGCATCTTCATTCGCCGGCCCTCTCTGACTCGTTGCCAACAATCAGGCTGTTGCGGTATTCGCTTGGTGTGACATGCGCCATCTTTTCAAACTGGGTAACAAAATAGTCTGAACTGCCGAAGCCCACGCGCTCAGCAATTTCATAAATCCGCAGATCCGTCTGCCGCAACAAGCGTTTCGCCTCCTGAACGCGCAATTTCAGCAGAAATTCGTTAAAGTACACACCATACGTTTTTCTGAACAATTGACCGAGGTATACCGGGTTCATGTAAAAGCGAGCCGCAATACTTTTCAGGCTTATATTCTCGGCGGCATGCTGCTCAATGTAAGCACGGATGTGCTGGATGCCTCCTTGCTGACAATCCTTGCGCAGAACCCCGATATACCTTCCACTTTCCTCGGCAAAAGCTGTAAACAATCGCTGTAGTTCACCCAGGGACAGGTTCATGTCCTGCCAGTTCATCATCGGTTCTAGTGACTGAAGTGAGCGCTCATCTCCCTGCATGTTTTGAATGACCCGAACGATACTAAGTACGCACTGATGCAGACTCATTTTCATAGCCTCAGGAGCATAACACTCCTCCCGAAAGCTGCTAAATAAATAATCGACGGCCACACGCAGCTCATCCAACCGCAGTTCCTCAACTTGTTCCGTCAAGCGATCCAGTACGTCCTGAGGGATGGTCTTATAGTGAAGTGGTGGCATTTCCTCCTGTAGATATACAACAATACCGCCATGGTCATAAATGTATTTATGGAGCACTGCCTCCTTCGCACAGGCATAGGACTGCTGGATATCCTGCAACCGATTCACAGGCTTTCCTGCATAAATGAAAACTCGACTTCCCAGCTGATCTTTTAGTGTCTTCATCCCCTCTATCTCGCGTTGTAGCGCTTTCATAAAAACTTCGACCTTGCCTTCAAAACACTCCAAAAAGAAATCCGGTACGATAAGACCAATCCGGTTACGATGCTCATGAACATAGAGAGGGTACTTGCCATCCATTAACCGATGAAGCGCTTGCTCTATAAGCTCCCTGAATTGGAAAAGCGATAGCATGATATTATTGTCACTGGAGCGCCAGGGATGTTGGTCATTCAGCTCGACGAGTACATAGTACATATAAGTGGCTTCCCCAAGCCGTAGCTGCTGCTCCCACTGTGTCACCACTACATCATCCACTGGGTTCATCATCACAGTCTCTAACAGCCCACCTGCATGGTGATTCTGATATCGTTGCGCATTCTGCTGTTCACGATGCAGTCTTTCACTCAGCTTGCGCAATGTAGCCGAAAAGTCACCCTCATCAATCGGCTTAAGCATAAAATCATGAACCCCATAGCGGATTGCCTGCTGCGCATAAGCAAAATCACTATAGCCGCTTAAGATAATAAACGCGGGATGTTCTGTACTCTGTTCGAGCACAGACCGAATCAGCTCTAACCCGTCCAGCACAGGCATACGAATATCGGTAATGACCAGGTCCGGGTGAATACGGCTGATTAGCTCCAGCGCATCCTCACCGTTATCAGCTTCTCCTACGACTTCAAAACCACAGGCTTGCCAATCCATGAGTTGAAGCAGCCCTTTACGAGTAAAGGTTTCATCATCCACCACAATGGCTCGATGCAGCTTCATAACACGCTTCCTCCTTTTGAAGTATGCCTATTTTATTATTTTGGTTAACTATTCCAATGATCTCAGTCACTATGGTAATGTAAAACATCAGGAATTGGAAATTTTCGTTACGCGTATTATATGACGAACAGAGGGGTGCAAAGCATGCGCACGCCAGCGGCCAAACCAAAGCAGCAAATATACAAAAAGGAGACGAATCCCTGAATAGGGGTTCGTCTCCTTTTTTTCGTATTGCGTAAAAAGCTTTATTCTCTTATTCGTGAATTCAGGCTATCGCTCAGCGATGATGCTGACTGCTTGCAGATGGTCGGCGTACTTTACAAACTGCTTGCGCATACCCATAACCCTTGTCCGGGCAGCATGGTTACGCATAAGGTTAAAGGCAATTTTCCCAAATCTCAACCAGCCCTCGTCCTGAATGATACGTGGCAAATGCAATAAGTGCATGGGAACCGTATAGATTTTAACGACCTTAAAGCCTTCCTCTTTCAGTAACTGTTCCCACTCTGACACCGTCAACGGTGTCGCATTAACTCTCATGGATACAGCCAAATCCTTGTAAATTTGTTTTCTGAGCGCAGGCTCAATATGGTTAGAAGCAAGGCACATCTCATGAATAGCATACTTCCCACCTGCTTTCAAAAGCCGCCTGGCTTCCGAAATAATCTGCGCCTTCTTGGCCCTTGTGTGCATCGTCAGCATGGCTTCCCCATATACCACCGTCGCAGAGGCATCCGGCAACGGAACCTGTTCAGCATCGGCAATAATGACTTCCCGATTTGCTCCGCTTGCATACGTTTTTACGATAGAAGCCGCCTTCTCATTCTGTTCAATCGCAATATAACGACGGGGATTAAGCCGCAGTGTGATTTGGGCAGTTATACCCAATCCGGGGGCAAACTCAATAACCTCATCCTGCCCGGTTACGTCAAGTCCCTCTATCATCCAACGTGTCGTTTTTAACCCTCCGGGCCTAAGCACGCGCTTACCGAGACTTGCTAATATCCAGTGCCCTGGCACCTGTTTGTAATCTACTGTCTGCATTGGCTATTAACACCTCTTCTTAAAATTTGATAATGATATTCATTATCAATACGAGTGTAAAAAAAATAACCTTTTTCTTTTTTTTATATGAGCATGTTGCTGCTGTGTCCTCTTTTATATGTTCTGCGCATAGCTTTCACTTGGCGTTTGGGTCAACACTACATGCAGACTGGAATTTGCCTCTGCACCGCCACGATAGGAAAAGTGCTCATCTCCCGTAACATGAATGATATCCCCTTGGACAACTTCCGTTGCTTCGCCGTTCACAGTTACAATACCGCTGCCTTCAAGAACAAGCAAATATACATTCGCTCCTGGGTGATTATGTGTTGGCAACTCAGCATTAGGAGTAAAGTTGAGAATAAAAATTACATTGTCGGCTTCCTTATGCACAATTCGTTTTGTAAACGCAGCTTCCTTATATTCCTGAAATTGAATGAGATTTGATTTTTTCATATTGGTTCACGCTCCTGTTTGAAATTAAATTTGCTTAAGATGGATTAATACCTTTATTGTATTGGATTATTTCGCTCGACTTGTGATTGCAATCACAAAACTAAATTTAAGTGAAAATACTTTTAAAATATTTAAAAATTTGATTTCAATCATCTTTTTCATCGACACATCCAACTAGAATCGGATTATGCAAGATGCTAAAACAATAACAAGCAGGAGGTTATTCCTATGAAGCCCGGATTCAAGCTGGCAAAGGATATTTATTGGGTAGGAAAAATTGATAATCGTGAGGTTCCCTTTCATCGTCTTTTACTATCAAAGGGTACAACTTATAATGCATATCTATTAAAAACCGGAAAGCCAACCATTGTGGATACCGTGGATATGGCGTTCGGTAGAGAATTTGCCGAAGCTGTAACCGAATTGATCGATCCATTGGATATTCAATATATCATCGTCAATCACACGGAACCAGATCACTCGGGCGGATTGGCGGCACTTGCTTCCAAGGCAACGAACGCTACGATTGTCTGCACTGAGATTGCCGTTCCGGAAATTCAACAAATGTACAAGCTTCAGCATCGCAACTTCCTCGTAATCAAGGATGGGGATCAACTGGACATTGGAGGCAAAACGCTGCTGTTCAAAGAAACTCCTTATCTGCATACAGAAGAAACCATGATTACGTATTGTATAGAAGATAAAATCTTGTTCCCTTGCGATATTTTCAGTACACACGTGGCTGTAGAGCATCTATTTGCCGATGAGGCTGGTTTTGATATCACCGAGGACTTTATCGGATACTATCAGGCTATTATTCATCCACATCGCAGATATGTGCGTACATTAATCGAAGCTGTTGCCGATCTGGATATTGAGATGATTGCACCTTCCCACGGCTTCGCGATCCGACATGATATTGCCAAGTTTATTGATTTGTACGCCTCTATGAGTACCGAAACCAAGGAGGATAAAAAAGTAGCGATTGTCTATGCCACCCTAAAAAATAATACTAAAAAAATGGCAAACATCCTGAAGGACTGCTTTTTGGAGAACCAAATCAAGGTGGAGCTATGGG
Source organism: Paenibacillus sp. FSL H8-0168 (assembly GCF_038592955.1). Classification (NCBI taxonomy): domain Bacteria; kingdom Bacillati; phylum Bacillota; class Bacilli; order Caryophanales; family Paenibacillaceae; genus Paenibacillus; species Paenibacillus sp. FSL H8-0168. The sequence continues at coordinate 5,527,956 of NZ_CP151948.1, forward strand.
ACGTGGATAAAGCGGATGAAACGGAAATATTGAATAGTATTGCCTCAGCAGATGCTGTGTTCATTGGTAGCTCTACTAAATATGCCGATATGACGGGCAAATTGGAAGACCTATTGCAACAAATGCAAAAGATGAATCTGGAAGGCAAGCTGGCTGCTGCCTTTGGTTCCTACGGTTGGAGCGGGGAAGCCATTGAAGTTGTACAGGATTACTTGAACGGTACTAATATGAAGGTCCAAAGCACTTCAGATGTAATCAAATCAACGGGTATGACCCATGTGGAATTCCCGGTACGTATTCGTTTCTCTCCTACAGAAGTTGAAAAAGTGAAAAAAATTAAAAATGCCGCTGAATTTGTCTCAGATCTACTGCTTAGTGTTATTTAAAACACAGTAGCGTATAGCGAATAGGAGAGATACTGAATGGGTAACCAACATTACGTTATTATCGGAGGCAGTGTCGCCGCCGTCAACGCGGCAAAAGCGATTAGAGATCATGATGAGCTGGCCGAAATTTCTATTTACGGGGAGGAAGCATCCTTTCCGTATAACAGAGTCAAACTTTCCAAGGGACTATTTACTGATTTGCACAGTGACAAAATCCTGATCAAAAAGGAAAAATGGTTTGCCAATCAACGAATTCATGTGTATTCCGGCATCAAGATAACCGAGATACATCCAAAGGACTGTACTATCAAAACAATAGATGGACAAACCGTTGCTTATGACAAGCTGCTGCTGTGTACAGGAGCTCACAACCGTAAGCTTGTGCTAGATGGGGCTTCTCTAAGGAACGTCCATTCTATCCGTTTTCGACAAGATGCAGATAGCCTTAAAGCGGAATTGCGACAGGGAGACCGGATATGTATCATCGGCGGCGGTATTCAAGGCGTGGAAACCGCCTGGTCCTTCCAGCAAGCAGGGTATGCTGTAACCATACTGGAAGCTTCGCATCGGCTTATGCCCCGCCAGCTAGATGAAAAGGCCTCCGCTATTTTGACCGATCAAATGACCGAACGGGGTACTCAGATCAACCTTGGGCAAGGCGTAAAACGTATTAAAGGCACAGATCACGTAGAAGGTGTGGAACTACAGGACGGCTCTGTTATCCCTTGCGAGCATGTCGTGTACTCTATCGGAATTGTACCGAATACGGAGCTTGCTCGCCAAATCGGCCTTGATATTGGACAAGGCATTCTGGTGAATGCGCAGATGGAGACCAGCTCCGCCAATATCTATGCAGCAGGTGATGCAGCCGAATTTCAGAGTAGAGTAGATGGGTTATGGGAAAGCGCAATGGAGCAGGGAAAAATAGCAGGCGCTAATATGGCGGGCGCATCCGTCAGCTATCAGCGTCCCCTCCCTGTAACCCTTTCGAACTGCTATGAATCTCCTCTCTTTTCCATCGGTCTGGTAGATGAACAATTCTGCGACACCAGCCTGATTATTAAAAATCGAGCTTCTTATACACGTATGTTCATACAAAACGGCTCTATCTGCGGCGTGATTGGCTTTGGAGATGCCCTTGCTTCACTACCATACAAAACAGCCATCATGCAGGGACTCAAACCGGACGCACCAGAGCTTACAAAAATTTTGAATGACAAGGAGAACTAGAGATGAAAAAATATGTTTGTCAGCCCTGTGGATACATTTATGATCCTGCTATCGGTGACCCCGATGAAGACGTTATGCCTGGTACAGCGTTTGAGGATCTTCCAGAAGACTGGGTTTGTCCCGTCTGCGGTGAGGATCAAAGTCATTTTGCCCCAATAGATGATACAGAATAACAACCATGCGCTATAACCTGTAGTTTCCGGTTTATGAATGGAGTGAATGAATGTGAATGAGATGTCCTGTCCCTGCCAGTGCGAAAAGGAGCCCTGTGCCCGCAAAGTGCCTATCTTTTCCTCTTTGTCCTGCGAAGATTTGTGTAAGGTCAGCTCCATGATCCGACACCGAAAATATCAGAAGGGTGAAGCCCTGATTATCGAGGAACAAGCATCCGATACGCTGTACATTATTAAAAGCGGGCATGTCAAGCTGCTGAAGATGACGCCTCAGGGCAAGGAGCAAATTCTGCACATTCTGACAACTGGCGATTTTTTTGGCGAGTTGAACATATTTAACAGCGATGAGCTGAGTAACTTTAGTGCGTATGCCTTAAAAGATACTGATATTTGTATGCTCACCAAGGATGATATGGAGCAGTTGATCCGCAACAATCCCGATATCTCTTTGAAGCTGCTCAAAACCATTACTAAACGCTTGGCACATACCGAAAACCTGGCTCAAAGCCTAGCTACCAAAGACCCGGAAATCCGCATCGCCTATATGATTCTTGAGCTTGGACATAAATATGGCAAGCCGGATGGTTCCTACATTAAAATAAACCTCCCCCTTTCACGCGAGGAAATGGCTAATTATGTGGGTGTCACCCGCGAAACCATCAGTCGCAAAATCGTAAAATTTGAACAGCTGGGGATTATTCATAGCAGGGGTACAAGAGAGATTACCATCTGCGATGTACAGAAACTGAACGAATATATGGATTGAGACACATAGATACAATGTTACTCTAACATGAGGACAACAAAAAACCGCTTCTTTAACTTATGGATTGCAGTTGATCTATCAACCACTTCCATTTCGTTAAAAGGCGGTTTTTTAGCATATTTTATACTCCACTAACTATCAATTGTCGTGTTTACACCTTGGGAAGACGCTCCCCATGCAGGCTGCGCTGAAGGAAGTTCTGGCGAAACTCTGTCTGTAGAAGGAGCAGTCTCAATCGTGGTCGATTTGGAGCAATCCCGCACTACTTTGACCAAATACCCAAACAACAACACATTCAACAATGATGTCACACACAAAATAATACCGTATTGATCCCGAGAGTTGGAGCTATAGAAAATATCAAAGGTGTTCAGGAAAATCGTAAGACTGAATCCACCCGCAAGCCACAAAAATCTGCGGTCTCGTAAATACAGATACGCCAGTACAGCTAACGCGGCCGCAGGGAACAAGTACCGTTCATGCATGCTGGAAGCGAAGGTAAATACACCTGCAATGAGCACCAGCGCAGCTGCTGCTGCAAATTGTGGTTTGCGACTGCGGATATACATCCACCATGTAAATAGAGTCAACAACACAATGCAGATCATACCCCATGTATGGTAACTGAACAGGAACAGCGTTGTAGTGTCCTGCGTATAATTGCCACCAATCAGTGCAAAAAAGTTATACGCGTTCACCGAAGCATACGGATATTCGCCAACCGTTCCCTTGTATAGATCTAGCAGCCATAACGGCTCCTGCCCCCACGAAAATGGCAATATGACCAGAATGGTCGTCACAACGGCACCGCCAATGGACAACAGCCAAGGCTGTATTTTACGTTGTCTCAGCAACTCAAAGAACAAAACAGGCCCATAAATAATCCCCTGCGGCTTCATCAATACGGCTACCGTAAACAATACGGCGGACCAGCCGACCCGGTTTTCCACAAGCAGCACAATCATGCCCACAATCAGCATAGTAAAGAAAGAATCTACCTGCCCCCAGAAGGTCGAATTGATAAACACCGCCGGGTTAAACACGTAGAATATAGCCAATCCAAGGCTTATTCCATAGCCGACCCGTTTGCTCGCCAACCGGTACAGCATGTACGCTGTCACGATATCGGCTAATATATTGGGAAGCCGCAGCAGCACGGACATATAGGGACTGAAAGCATCCGTAGAGCCGATTTGACCGATCACATATAAAATATAAATATAGAACGGCGGATAATCACTTGATCCGTTCGTGTAAAAGCCCGATAAGCTATCCGCTGCTGTCGTAGCCCAGTTCCGGAATAGCATTAAATCCATGTGACCCGAAATCCATGGGGCGATCGCCATTCTTAAAAAGAAACCCACACCCAGCACAGTCCACAGCATCAGTCCTCGATTACGTTCCCCGAGCTTCCATTCACGAGCCCGAAACCGGTACGCAATAAACACGAACGTACCGAAGAACAAAGCGGCGAAAATCGCCAGCGGAGTAGCATAAGCAGATGAGGAGTTCCCACTTCTTCCACCACCCATACCACCGCCAGGACCGCCCATGCCATATCCGTTACCAGACATGCCACCGGGGCCTCTGTGCTGTCCGTCTCTGGCAACACCACTGCCGCTCGATACAGACGTATCATTCCCGGTCGTTGTACCTTTGTCACCCGATGTCGATGTCCCCTCAGTGGAGGAGTTGGTAGGTTGTCCCGCCCCCCTCATACCTCCGCCAGGTCCGCCCCCTCCCCCAAACCCGCCGGATGGGCCCTGCCTAACAGCCGCAGACTGGGACGCGGAGCTACCTGAATAACTCCATAACGAAACGACACTAGCGACAGCACACAATATGAGACTACATAGAAGTATATATTTCAGACCGTTCGCTTTCCAAACGTTCAAATCCGATGCACCTCTCTCTGTTTCTATTTTCCCATATTGTATCTGCCTTAGCTTAGGACTTTGTGAGTTCTGGCTGAATGTTGGCTGAATACCGAATCATCATACTGAAGATTGTCGTTCCATCTCCATAATCGCCCTTTCCAGCTGAGATTGCGGATGCTTCAGCATGTTGCCGTGACCGACAGCTAATAAAGATGGATTGAAACTCGCCAGCTTTTTGGCGCTTTTCAGCGAAATTCCCTTGTTCCAGGTAGCCAGTGCCGGAAAAGGAAACAGCGGCTTAAGCCTTCCCGATACCGCTATACCACCTCGGGTCTGAAAGGCGTCGCCTGCAATTAGCGCTCGGGTGCGAGTATCCAAAAATGCCATCGAGCCCGGCGTATGTCCTGGTGCACTGATCGCCAACAGCGAACCTACATGATCCCCATCCTCCAGTAAAACGTCAGGCTGGGTAAGGATATGCTTCGGTACATCGCCTCGAATAGGAGTATCCGGTTCTCCTGTCTCCAACGATACATCGCCCTGTAGCAGCGGTGCGTCCCGCCTGGAAATGAACACTTGCGCGTCAGGATACCTTGCCTTGAGCTTATCCAACGCACCCACATGATCCCCATGGGCATGGGTAAGTGCAATTCGAATAATCGGCTGCCCGATCCGCGCCGCAGCCTGCGCTATACCACGGGTACTGTATGGCAATCCGGCATCTACCAAGGTGAGCCCCTCTTTCTCCTCCACCAAATAACAGTTCACCGGGAACAGCCGGGGCATAAACGTCAATTGATACACATGCTGCACCTGAACAATACGCATTTATCTCATCTCCTTGACTTAATTATAAACTAATTATATTAGTATTATAAATAATATAATTAGTTTTAAGCAAATACTTTTGCTGCTATTCAGCTGGAGTTGGAGCTTGGAACTGCTACGGGGACGGCCGTACTGAGAAAACAGCAAAAAGCATCCCCGGGACTCTGCCCCCGGGGATGCCTCTCAAAACAAGAATTCATCTTTTCCTCCTGTTATTAATAACGAAGCCTTCTTGGCTATTTCCTCTTTATCAAACGGAGTAATTCCAGATGACCATAAAGCGAGAAGATGACCATTGTGCCCGTCTTCTCGCTTTATGGTCATTTATAAGCGTCCTCTGCAACAACTTCATCCGTAATTACAGCCGGATTGCCTCAGCAATAGGCGTACTGCCAGACACCAGATTAATTGCACGTTGATACGTCTGCTGTTCCTCCAGCGCTGCTACCACCGCTGCCGCCACATCTTCACGAGAAATGGTGTGGCTGGTGAGCTCCTCACCGGTAGCAACTTTGCCGGTGCCCACATCATCCGTCAGACCACCCGGACGAAGAATCGTGTAGTCCAGGTTGCTCGCTTCCAACAGGCGGTCAGCGTAATGCTTCGCCACATAATACGGTTTAATGGATTCAGGCCACTGCTCCCGATTCTCCGCATGTAGGGCGCTGACCATAACGAAGCGCTGGATACCCGCTTGTTCGGCGGCTTCCATCGCCTTGACCGCTCCATCCAGGTCGATAAGCAGTGTTTTATCCGCTCCTGTTTTTCCACCGGAGCCTGCTGTGAATACGACAGCATCGCTGCCCTTTATAGCTGCGGCAATATCACCAACCGTCCCTTCGAGGTCAGCTACCACCGTTTCTGCTCCCAAACGTTCAAGCGCTTCGGCCTGATCCGAATGGCGGATCAACGCCTTTACGCGATGCGATTTATTCTGCCCCAGTAGGCGAACAAGATGTCTGCCTACTTTTCCATTTGCGCCAATCACCAGTACGTTCACTCATACCCCTCCTGTATTCGCAGTCTCTCATCTACATTATACAGATGTATTTTACCCTTCGGGTCTGCGACGCAATCATGTTAGCTGCATCAGGTTGAAATCAGACTTCTTTGGTAAGCTCGACATCTCTCTTTTGCCGCACACGCAGACCTGCCAAAAAGGTAGCCATCATCACCTCAATGCTCCGATCCACTTCCACAGGTAAACCAAAGCCGCCCTTTTGTTCAAGCGAGGCAAATCCATGAAGCAGACTACGGAATCCCCTCGCTGCATGAATGCAATCTTCTTCCTTAAAGCCATAACCACTGGACAGGACGGTAATGACCAGCTCGGCCACGCGATCCGCAGCCTGCCTCATTTCGGTATCATTTCGATCAGTTGCATACAGCATCGCTTCATACAAACCTGGTCGCTCGCGAGCATACCGCATATACGCCTTCCCCATAGCGGTCAGTGCATCTTCGCCCGCTCTACCAACCGCTGCGCTCATCAAAGTTTCCTCCAACTGTTCGAGACTGTGCAATGCCAGTACTTGGCGCAGTCCGTTCAATCCGTTCACGTGGTTATACAAGGACGGAGGGCGAATGTGCAGCTTTTGCGCCAGCGTGGTGAGCGTGACATCCCCCATCCCTTGTTCATTGGCAATGTCCTCGGCAGCCCGCAGGATATCTTGCAGTTTTACTCCGTTTCTAGGCGACATCATCCTGTCCCCTTCCATCGAATTTCTATGTAATCCAGTTCCTTATACATATACAGAGTCGATCCAGATTCTATTTTAACTAATCCTGTTAGTTTATACAAAGAAAATGCCGTTTACAACAGCCAACCTGCATCGAACCTTTATAGAAGAGCATAGCAGTCATTACTGATATAATAAAAAATAAGATCATAAAACGGATCTAATCCCTTTCCCGATCCCCTACAAAGGAGCTAGCTATATTTATGGAACTCAATCCATTTCCAGCTATTGAATTCAATCACATTATCAAATATTTCGCCGGGTCTGGACAGCAACGTGCTGTTCTGAACGGGATTACGGCAAAAGTTTCCCCCGGCAAAATCACCACGTTGGTCGGTCCATCAGGGGCTGGTAAAAGCACGTTGCTTTCACTGTGCAACCTCCTAATGACACCAGATGAAGGGGATATCCGTGTCCTCGGCAAACCTATATCGGAGTGGGAGATCCCTGAACTGAGACGGAAAGTAGCATTGGTTTTTCAGGATGCCCCCATGCTTCAGGGAACGGTCCTATACAATCTCCAAACCGTAGAACGGCTGCACGGTACGGTGCTGGATGATCCTGCCGGCCTGTTGGAACGCGTAGGACTTACTCGCGACCTGTTGGAGCAGAAGGCGCAGGAACTGTCCGGCGGACAAAGACAGCGCTTGGCCTTGGCGCGGACACTCGCGAACCGCCCGGATATTTTACTGCTGGATGAGATTACTTCTGCACTGGACCCTGCCTCGGTCAAAGAGGTTGAGGAACTGCTGCTGCAAATGAACAAAAAAGAGGGAACAACGATGATCTGGATTACGCATCATATGGAACAAGCCCGCAGGGTAGGCCACGAAACATGGCTGATGATCGACGGAAGACTGGTAGAACAAGCGGATACGGAGACGTTTTTTAATGCTCCGCAGCATAGTGAGACCCGCAGGTTTGTAGCAGGAGAATGGGTATGACGATTGTTGCCTTGATTCTCTCTCTCGGTTTTGTATTTATCGCTATCGTCATGTCCAAATCCTTCAAACTCGGTCTGGACCGAGACATGATCATCGCCACGATCAGAGCGTCGGTCCAACTGCTGGCGATTGGATATGTATTGCATTTGATTTTTGGGATGCAAAGCTACGGATTTATCGTATTATTCATTCTGCTCATGATTACCGTAGCCTCACAAAATGTTGCGCGCAAAGGACGATTTATCCCCGGTCTCATGTGGAAGTCATTCCTGACACTGCTGTGTGTGGAAATCGTTACACAAACATTTCTCATTGGCCTGCATATCATTCCTGCGACAGCCCGATATATGATTCCGATTAGCGGCATGATCATTGGCAGCTCCATGATTTTGTCCAGCCTGCTGGTGTCCCGGCTCAAGTCGGAAGTCCTGCTGCGCAAGCCTGAAATCATGCTCATTCTGGCGCTAGGCGGCACGCCTAGACAAGCCATCTTCCCTATACTCAAGGATTGCATACGTTCCAGTATGATTCCAACCATCGAGGGGCAAAAAACGTTAGGGCTGGTCCAGCTTCCCGGCATGATGACCGGACAAATCATCGCAGGTGCCAATCCGATTGCCGCCGTGCGTTTGCAATTGCTAATTGTATTCACTACCATGACCTCTGCTATTTTGACCAGCGTGCTGCTCAGCCTGTTCATTTATCCGGCATTATTTAACCGCCAGCAACAACTGCACACAGAAGCATGGGAACGCTGACCGAGGCGGATATATCCAGTTATTTACCATTTTCTATAAAAAAAATAGAATGTTTAATTCCTGACATGACGGTTAATAGATACACGTACCCGCTTTACTAAAATTCGATGAGGAGTGATTGAACATGGCTAACAACAACCAAAATGGCAAACTGAGTCGCGAAGAGGCAGGACGTTTAGGTGGAGAAGCTACTGCTAAAAATCACGACAAAGAATTTTATCAGGAGATTGGCGAAAAAGGTGGCGAAGCTACTGCCAAAAACCATGACAAGGAATTCTATCAAGAAATCGGACGCAAGGGCGGCGAAGCCCGTGGCAATTCAGACCAAAGTGATAGCGACGGGAAAATGAGCAGGGAAGAAGCAGGCCGCAAAGGCGGCGAGGCCCGCGCCCGTCAGCGTAGAAATAACTGACAATAGGGAGTATATGGTCAGTGCAATTGCAATGTAGAGGCACAGACTGCATATAAACATGAAGTATAGTGGACGTTTATGTTATAAAAGCCTATCTGCCGGAACAACGGCAGATAGGCTTTTTGTGTGAAAGTTACTTTCGTCAACCGATCATACACCTTACAATATACATAAACAGGTTAAATAACCAATCATACATATTTTATTACAAATGAAAGAATGGATTATGGGAGGTTTGCGCGAATGTTGATTACAAAGAATAAAACGGCTGCAACTATTTTAAGAATTATATTTTTTTCACTGATTTTCAGCTGGATTTATTATTATTCAGATCATCACTCAGCAGAAACCGCTAAATTAGTTAAAACTACATGTCATACAGAGAGATGCTTCTAGCGGAGGTGAATATAAAGAATTATATATTTCCTCAAAGTCTGTGATCCCTCCTCTGGTTATAGGCAAACCATATTATTTCGTATCTGATCAAAGGTACTTTCAACGCCCATATATCCGTTATGTAGAGGAGTAAAATAGAACAAGACAACAAGGACTAACATAGCCCTTGACTAAAGCTTCATGAATAATACAAAAGAGTGCATGCAACTCAAGTCAAATATTCCTGTATTCCGGCTGTTAAGATGGAGTCGAAAGGAGGGAACCCTCGTGTACGAATGGAACGAAATGGTTCAGCTCATGATCGATTGGATTGATAATAATCTTACTTCAGCACCTTCGTTGTTGAGAATGTCCGATCAGTTAGGCTACTCCCCTTACTACTGTACAAAACAGTTTCATTCTCTTACAGGAATGACGTTAAGGGATTATGTGTGGATGCGCCGGATTAGCCGTGCTGCACTGGAACTCCGGGATAGCAATGTCCGCATCCTCGATGTTGCAGTAAAGTATGGGTTTTCTTCACAGGAGGCTTTTACACGGGCATTTGTAAAAGCGTTTGAGGTAACTCCGGCTGTATACCAGAAGGAGCCCCGACCTATTCCGTTGGCCATTCGTGTTGAGGTATTCTCTCCTTATCATTACCATTTGAAGGAGCGGGATAAGATGGTTAAGGATCATTTGCAAGAAGCTGAAGTCAAAATCGAGCATATACCAGCACACAAATTTATTGGAATCTGGGATACTTCTTCTCGAAACTACGGCGATTTCTGGAGAAACGGTCACAATTGTGATGAAATTTGCGGAACATTGGAAAGCATGTCTCATCTCAAACTTTCCGAACAATTGGGTCAAACTGCGGGCTGGTTTTATCAGGATGGTCAGAAGGGCTATCTCTATGGAATACCGGTTGCCGCTGACTATGCCGGAGAGATTCCCGCAGGAATGAAGTGCCGGGACATCCCCGAATCAGATTACCTGGTGTTTTTCCACCCACCCTTCAATTATTTAAAAAACAATGGAGACGTTATGAGAATGGTGGAGGAGAAGGCTTGGAACTTTGACCCTAGCAGCCTGGGGTATGAATGGGATGAGGAAACAAAGCAGGATTATCAGCGGCATTTCCCAGAAGGATACGGATACGCAGTGTTACGTCCAGTGAAAAAAGTGTAGGGGAAAAAAAACAATAAGCCTCTACGATCAGGATGCCGTTCATCGTCTTGCTAAAGTTTGTTAAAAAATAGTAACAGTCTATTACTAACGGGTTCCGTTTTGAGGTGCAATACACATTGAATTGGCATTGTGGACACAATACGATGTAAATACAGAATAAACCGATCACTGAATTATACAGTTGTCGGTTTATTCTTGACCAGTATTTTTATTTTGCAAGTAAAAATCAATGATTTTAACCCAATCCGGTAACAACGCCATATGGTGTTTTATCGTTTCACTATCTGATTCCAATACAATCACGCCATCTGAGCTGCTGTTGTCAATGACAATTAAATGATCGATAAGTTTAAGATGTAAGAGAAGATTGTCCAGTGAGGTCTGATGCCGTCTTATAATATCAGCGGTATCAATGTGGTGACCCCCATTTCGAACTCGTGCAGCAACTCGCTCGATATTAAGACGATAATCACCAAGGCCCACATAAAACATGATAACTTCAAAGCCATTTTCTTTTGCCACTCGCATTTGTCGAATCACATTGCCACCAGCAAGTGTCGTCTCTACGGTAAAATCTCGTTTATTTCTTATACAATCCCGCGCTAGCTTAATCGCTTCCTTTCCTGCCGATACTTTGTGTCGATCAGGGTTTTCACGATCAATCCCTCGCGCTAACGCATCTGGATCGATATTAACACTTACACCCAGTCTATCAACGATTAGATTGCGAATTGTACTCTTACCACTTCCGTTGTTTCCTGCGAATACAAACATAGTAGCAAACGGCTCATTCATGATAAAATATCCTGTTCTTTAATTCGTTCGACTTGACCATTACTGTACTCTTTAACAAATTGACCATCCGGTGTTTTGTAGACGATATATGTGCCATTTGCTTTAGCGTCCAGTTTTGCTCTATCTCCAGTTAGTTTGATTAACTTGCCTAGGTCGTGTGTACGATTCATTCAGCCATCACCATCCCATCCAAATCATATATCGAGAGTATATCATAAATCGAAAAGTCTGAAAGAATCCAGCGTCACTCAAATCCATACGAATACCGCACGGCTAAAAGTCGTGACAAGTAAATAGGATCGAAATATCGTTCTTTTTAATACATTTTAATAAATAAATTTGGAATAAATGCTACCTTCAGCTTTTTTTATTCGTCTATAACAACAAATACAATTGCGGAGGTATAGGCAATGAAATCTTTTCGTTTTTGGCTAGTCCTAATCTCATGTCTAGTTATTACTGTAAATATTACGGGGTACGACGACTACAATATACTATTAGCTATTATTAGCCCGTTGGTTTGGATGTATGAATCATTTCGATTTGTGCGAGAGGCAGACATCCCCATAGCCATTGTTTACTTCACTACACTAGTTTTCTGGTATCTCATTGGATACGCTTTGGACCGTGGGATTAGAAAATTGAAAAATTAAAATCACTTGAAATTACCTTCTAAATTGTCATCTACCTTCTCAGGCTCGTACTCGACCGTTCTGTAGTCAGGTGATGAAGGAATCATATTGATCACAACATTTCTCATTTGTAGCTTGTACTTTCCTTCCTCAAAAGCAAGAATATGCTTAATGGAAGGTAACTCCATATCCTCATACTTCGTTATCGACGAAACAACAATCTTGGAAGGGTCAGAATCATTTACAGCAACGATACGATAATCAAGCGGTGTGCCCTGGGCTTTTAGAAAACTAAGCCGTGCCCGCTCTGTTTTAAAACGATAATCATCAGACAGTGAAATCATCTTATCGTAATCGCGACTCATAGAAGCTTTCATATATTCTGAAAATGTCGAGACAGCAGCCTCTTTGGGCTTATCGGGAAGTTTATAAGGTTCCTTATCCCCTCCAAAACCTGTAGCAATTACGGTCAAAATCCCTCCTAGGACAACCAAGCAAGCCAACTTATTACGCGATACAATCCTCAATAAATAAAACCCCCTTTGTTGTAAATTTTACCACCTATTTTCAACGTATCTCAACTTAAAAAGGCACTGTAAAACGCAGCATAACTTCTTGTAAAATCGCATTCATTTAAATCCAAGGCCATTCTTTTCATATAATTTTATTTTAACGTAAATGCTCACTGAATACCTTTGTTACCTTATGTAATGTCGTCTTCCCATCCTGTAAACTAAGTTCCATCAAGCGGTAACCGCTGGATCATAGAGAGGATGAGATATTTATGGGTTTGGATAATAGAGTTTTTGCGATACAAGCTGGTCTGGATGGACGTGTAAATGCAGTTATAGATCAAACCCTTGCCGAGAAGCGCCTGGTTGGCGCAGTCGTCATGATATATATGGATGGTTCACCCGTGTATGTCCGAGCGGCGGGGCTGGCTGATCGAGAAGAACAACGTCCTATGCATGAGGATGCTTTATTTCGGCTTTCTTCTGTATCCAAACCGATTGTATCTACTGCGGCTTTGGTTTTGGCAGCCCAAGGATTGATTAAGCTCGATGAATCTATTGAACGCTGGTTGCCCGATTTTCGCCCCCGATTAATCAGTGGTGAGCAGCCCTCCATTACAGTACGCCAATTGTTGACACATACAGCCGGGTTGACCTATGGCTTTTTAGAGGAAGAAGGCGGCGGCCCCTATCATCGTGCAGGCGTATCAGATGGCATGGATTTTTCAAATCTTACGCTGGAAGAGAACTTGCAACGTTTGGCTTCTGTGCCTCTGTTATATACACCGGGCAAAGCGTGGGGATATTCGATTGCTACTGATGTGCTCGGCGCGATCATTAGCCGTGTATGTGGCACAACCCTTGATGCTGCTGTTAAAAAGCTCGTTACAGAACCTCTCGGTATGCACGACACCAGTTTCGCGGTCGCCGATGCCGGACGGCTTGCGGCTCCTTATGTCAACGATATATCAGAACCCCGGCGGATGCGTGAGCTTGAGGTTGCGCAGGTTTTTGAAGGCACCGCAGGACTTCGTTTTCAGCCTGCACGAGCCTTTGATCCCACGGCTTTCCACTCTGGTGGCTCGGGTATGATTGGCAGCGCAAAAGATTTCATGCGGCTGCTGGAAACCCTGCGAAACGGCGGCAATCCGTTACTTTCAGAGGAATGGGTCCGTGAAATGGGCACCATCCAGACCGAGAACCTCCCCTTGGCAGGCTGGCCGGGGCGGGGCTTTGGACTAGGATTCACCGTACTCCAAAATCCCGACGAAAGTGGAACAGCAGAATCACCCGGAACGTGGCGTCTCGGAGGAGCTTACGGTCATTCGTGGTTCGTTGATCCCGCACTAAGACTTAGTGTGGTCGCCTTTACCAATACAGCATTCGAAGGGATGTCAGGTCCGTTTACAACCGAGCTTTGCCAAGCCATTTACGGTAGCTCAAATAGGGTCCAATAAAGTGGGGGTTACATGTTTATGGTCTACCGGCGAGGACAGGACAATTAACGTGGTAGAGTGCCCGTGCTTTCCACACTCATCCCCGAACTGCTCCAGCTTGAGCATAGACTCAACCATGACTTTCAGTAAGTAATTTTGCTCGCCGCTGATTCTATGGCACTCAATGACTTCAGGTGCAGATTGGCAAAACTCAACAAATGAATTGCATTGATTCGTGTGCACGAGCACGTGAGCCATGATCGGTTTTCCAACTTTCTCATGTGAAACTATGGCACGATACCCGGTGATAATACCTTTATCCTCCATGCGCCGCACTCTTTCCGTTACGGCAGGCTGGGAAAGCCCAACCTCCTTACCCAGCTCGGTCATGGAGATACGCGCCTGGTTTTGTAGACACAACAAAATTTTATGATCCACTTGATCCATCAAATCTGCCTCCTTAAGTCCAAGGCAATATTACAAAAACACAATTATTATTATGTATTATTTCGAATATTGCCTTATTATTTTATGATTTAATGAAATATTAGCATGCAAAATCAAGGACGTAAAGCAGGAAGGCGTGGAGAGGGAATGAAACTAATGAAATATAGTAAGCCCCTGCTTTTTATTGCGCTTGGCCTATTCGGTGTATACACGATTGAGTTCGGTGTGGTTGGCATTTTGCCGGTCATCATTGAACGTTTTCATATTACGGCAGCTCAGGCCGGGTTTCTTGTCAGTTCATTTGCATTGATCATCGCGCTGTTCGGTCCCTTCATGGTGATATTGATGTCCAGGTTTAACCGCAAGCGAATCATGACAATGTCGTTGTTTGTTTTTGCCATAACAAGCTTGCTGTCAGCCTATACATCCAACTTTTATCTACTAGTAATTTTACGTATCATTCCGGCTCTGTTTCACCCGGTGTATTTCTCGCTTGCCTTTGTCGCTGCCACTGCGTTATATCCCCCGGAAAAAGCAACGCAAGCTTCCGCCAAGGCCTTTCTCGGCACGAGCATGGGAATGGTACTCGGTATTCCAATTACAGCCTATATCGCCAATCAATTTTCATACGAGGCCTCCTTCTGGTTTACTGCGGTAGCGAATGGGATTGCAGGGATCGGTATTTTATTTATGCTGCCGGATACACCACAAGCCGAAATGTTCTCCTATCGGAAGCAGCTTGGCATTTTGCGTAAAGTATCGCTGTGGCTCAATATCGGGGCGGCTACTTTTATTTTTGCAGCTATGTTCTCGGTGTATAGCTATTCTGCCGAATATTTGGGGCAAAATACAGGGATGAGCAGCAAAGTTATCAGTTTTCTGCTTATTATTTTCGGCATCGGCGGAATGCTCGGCAATCTATTGGCTGGCAAGCTGATGGGCTTGCATAAGGTACGGACCGCTCTTTTTCATCCAGTAGTCTTGGGGGGCACCTATTTGCTGTTGTACGGGATCAGTTCTTCATTTATCCCTACGCTCTTCATCATTATCGTGTGGGGGGGCGTTCATACCAGCGGACTGATTGTCGCCCAGATTTGGGTGATTGATGAGGCCAAAGAAGCTCCTGCGTTTGCCAACAGTCTTTATATCTCGTTTATTAACCTAGGGGTCTCACTCGGCTCGCTGGCAGGGGGGTGGTTTATTGCCAGAGCGGGAATCCATGGGACGCTGTGGAGCGGTTTGCTGTTCGCCATGCTGGCGATGGTATGCATCGGGTCTAAGTTGATTTATCCACGTATTTTGCGAAAATATAAAGGATTAGATGTGCAAAGCTAAAAAGTTGCAAGAGGGCCAAGCCTGTTTTCATAAAAAATCGGTTCAACACTTTGTATGGTGTTGAACCGGTTTTTGTTTAAAGATTGATTCCTGCCTGTCGGATTAGATCATGCCCAGCGATCACGATGCTTGCCCCTTGCTTTGCTGCTTCTATGGCTGTTGCCAGCCCTATACCTGCACTGCCGCCAATCACGACGACACGTTGATTATGTAAATTCATATTATTCTCAGCTCCTTTATAAGGATTATATCGTAACTATTTTTAAGACATACTCATTTTTATTCGTATGGGCTTTCCTGTACCGTGCTTTTGCGATAGGATGTCGGCGATTGGCCCGACCAGCGCTTGAACTGTCTGCTAAAATGCGCAATATCCCCATAGCCGAGCATATCGGCAATTTGTTGCACCGACCATTGCGGATCAGCCAACAGCAACTTGGCCTCATGCAGCACAAGCCCGGATAGATATACACGGGGAGATACGCCGAAAACGCTACGGAATACACGATTACAATGGGACACGCTAATACCTAGCTCGGATGAAATCCCCTCGATCCCATCCTGTTTTTCGACCGAGCCAGCCTGTCCATAAGGCTGATTCACTCTGCCCTGAAGACGACTGGCAATCTGATGGGCAAGCTCTGCCTGCACATATCCACGCCCCGGCAGATGGGCCGCTTCACTGGATACAGCCTCCCACAACGTTGCGAACAGTTCAAACACAGCAGATTGAATTCGCATACGCTTTGCCACCGAATCACTACCTATTCCTATGTCTTCTGGCGTTGAAAGATCGAGCAGCTTGCCCAGCGCTGGTCCCATCTGACCTGCCACGGTGCCTTCAGCTGGAAACAGCACCTGCTCCAGACGACTCAGGAGCGAGAGAAACAGCTTATCATCAATGTCGAAATGCATACAAAAATACGTAAATCCCTCTCCGTTACTATGGCTGGAGTGGACAATACCCGGGCGCAGCAGCACCAGATCACCCTGTCGCTGGGTATAGCTGCGACCATCCACAACCATGATCTGTTCTCCCGCAAGCACGATGTTAATTTCATATTGAGGATGCTCGTGTGGCGGATAGCTCCACTCTCTTCCGACACTTCGTGTATGAATGGCAAACAAATTGACTGTGGTCCGCACATCGGGAAAAAAGAATTCCTCTCCGGCAGCTGCAAGATCTGGATGATGGGGACGCTTCGGTAAACGTGGTGACGACATGTTTTCCCTCCTGGCTTACTTACATGGATATACTCTAGTATATCGCTTTCAGCGCGATTTGGATAAATAGTTGAGCGATTTGACAATGGTTCCCCGCCATTTGCCATGCTAGGCTCTAAGTGAAGTTAGTCAAAGTTAAACCTTACTATGAAAGGGGTTTCATTATATGTCGAAAAATATATTTTATAACACGCAGCATGCACCTATCGGTTCTTTTTCCAGCTTTACGCTTGGGTTTAAGGGCAATCGCGGCGGACTCGGTTTGGAGCTGGGCAAGCCTGCCGATGAAAATGTATATGTTGGGCTGCAATCCAGAGATGGCGGATCATACGAGGCGCTTCCCTTTTTTGCATCCACACAGGATGAAAGTGCCCGCTACGACGTGGAGAAAAAGGGTAAACGAACGGAACCACAGCTTATGGCCTTTGCCGATTCAGACATTACCCGTGAGCTAAAAGCAGGAACGGATACATGGCAGGCTGGTGATTTGACGTTCCGGCTGTACTCTCCTGTTCGCCCGGTGCCCGAGCCGGGAACCGCGGGTATGGATGAGCTGCGAGCAGCGTTGGTTCCGGCGGTATTCGCTGAGCTAACCGTCGATAACACGCAAGGAACTGCAGCACGAAAAGCTTTTTTCGGCTATCAGGGCAGTGATCCGTATAGCGGCATACGCATTATTGGAGAAGATCCGCGCAGGGACACTACGGATTCTATCCCATTGGAGGAAAGACTCACAGGCATCGGCCAAGGGCGCAGCACAGCCATTGTGACCAACAGCAGCGAAGCAGTACCTGCCAGCGGATTTGCAATGGAGAAGCTGCTTGGGGAGACCATGGCCGAGAATTTATCCTTTGGCCTGGGCGTGACGGGTGCGCTTCTGATGGACGTTCCCGCAGGTGAGAAGCGCACGTATACCTTCGCCATATGCTTCTATCGCGGCGGCATCGTAACGACAGGCATCGAAGCATCGTATTACTATACCCGGCTGTTCAAGGATATTGAAGACGTGGGGAGCTATGCATTGAAGCATTTTACAGACCTCACCGCAGCCTGTGTTCAGGCTAATCGCTGGATGGAGTCGGCCAACCTGAGCCCAGACCAGGAATTCATGCTCGCTCAGGCGATCCACAGCTACTACGGCAGCACCCAACTGCTTAGTCACCAAGCGGACGGAGAACCGATCTGGGTTGTGAACGAAGGCGAGTATCGGATGATGAATACACTCGATTTGACGGCAGATCAGCTCTACTATGAATTGATTTTAAATCCATGGACGGTACGCAACGAGCTGGAGTGGTTTGTCCAAAGGTACAGCTATCGGGATGAGGTACGCTTTCTGGGAGAGGAACAGACCTATCCGGGTGGTATCACGTTTACGCATGATATGGGCGTGGCCAACGTGTTCTCCCGGCAGGGATACTCCTGTTATGAGCTGGCAGGGATTGACGACTGCTTCTCTTACATGAGCCATGAGGAGCTGGTGAACTGGCTTTGCTGCGCCACGGTATATATCGAGCAGACACAGGATCAGTCATTTACAACACGCATGCTGCCTGTCTTGTGTGACTGCTTCGAAAGCATGCTACGGCGGGATCACCCCGATCCGGCACAACGAAACGGCTTGATGGGCTTGGACAGCTCTAGAACCCGGGGAGGCGCAGAAATTACGACCTACGACAGTCTGGACGTATCTCTGGGTCAGTCCCGCAACAACATTTATCTAGGCAGCAAATGCTGGGCGGTATATGTTGCACTGGAAAAAATATTTGCCTCAAAAGGGCTTAACTCCCTCTCACAGGAGGCTGGCTTACAGGCGGACAAATGCGCAGCCGCAATCACAGCACATATGACAGACAATGGCTATATTCCTGCAGTTATTAAGGAAGGCAATGACTCGCAGATTATTCCTGCCATTGAGGGGCTGATCTTCCCTTACTTTACAGGATGTGAGGCTGCGCTTAAGCCTGATGGACGGTTCGGTGGATATATCCAAGCACTGCGGCGCCATTTGGAAACTGTACTGGTACCGGGAGTTTGTCTGTTTGAAGACGGAGGCTGGAAGCTGTCCTCGACCAGTAACAACTCCTGGCTGAGCAAAATCTATCTGTCACAATTTATTGCCCGTGAGCTGCTGGAACTGCCTTGGGAAGAAGCTGGGCAGGCCGCAGACGCTGCCCACGTCTCATGGCTCCTTCACCCTGAAGAATCCTATTGGTGCTGGAGTGATCAGATACTGTCCGGTATTGCTCACGGCAGCAAATACTATCCACGCGGAGTTACCGCCATTTTGTGGCTGTATGAAGGCAACGGCAACCGTCTGACTCTCCCTGAACATATGAGTCAGGATCAGGAACAGCATGTCTGAGGATCATCTTCACCTGCCCAAAAGGAGGCTCCAATATGAGCAAGCTTATGGATATGCCAAAAGAGAGCGGCTATGCGGCTTGGCTGCATTACAGCCGCAATAGTAAGGTAGAAAAGCTGCCCGCTTGGTGCAGGTTCATCGTGGTCCATGAGACAGATGAAGTGCTTGAATCGGCTGCGAGTGAGCTTCAGCACGGATTGACCTCCATGTTTGGACAGCAGCCGAAGATCAGCGCCGTTCCTGTGAATGCGCCATTCATTGCGCTGGGTACGTTCCCAGCACATCCTTTGGTCGCAGAACGATTCAGCGCAGAGGAACAGGCAGAAGTGGGTGCAGAAGGCTACCGAATTCGCGGGATAGAGATGCCAGATCCGGCATATTCAGCTTCGCATGGTAACGATGAGTTCAAAGGACAATACGTTACAGTCGCAGGGCAGACCTCCAAAGGCGTATTGTACGGAGTCTTTCATCTGCTGCGCTACCTGCAGGGAGGACTAGATGGGAAGTTGAAGCCCACCACCGAATCATTGCACGCCCCCATTCTAGACCAATTATCCAACCCTGTTAATCCCATCCGCATGATCAACCACTGGGATAACATGGATGGTAGTGTTGAACGTGGATATGCGGGCGGATCTATTTTCTACGACAATAATGCCTTTACTACAAATATGGAGCGCCTGCGTGACTATGCCCGTCTGCTCGCTTCTGTAGGCATTCAAGCACTATCCATCAACAATGTGAATGTCCATCAGGTAGAGACTGAGCTGATTGCAGATAAATTCCTACCGGATGTGGCTAAAGTAGCTGCGGTGTTTCGCGCCTATGGCATACAGATCTACTTGAGCATTAACTATGCCAGTCCTATTCAGCTCGGCGGGTTAACCACGGCCGATCCCTTAGAATCAGCTGTAGCTGAATGGTGGCAGACCAAAGCCCAGGAAGTTTACGCCGCCGTTCCTGATCTGGGTGGTTTTGTGGTCAAAGCCGATTCCGAAAATCGGCCTGGACCGTTCAGCTACGGACGCCATCACGCCGATGGAGCCAATATGCTGGCAGATGCATTGCAGCCCTATGGCGGACGCGTGATTTGGCGCTGCTTTGTCTACAACTGCAAGCAGGACTGGCGCGATCGCAAGACGGATCGGGCCCGCGCAGCCTTTGACCATTTTAAACCGCTGGATGGACTGTTTCGAGAAAATGTCATTTTACAGATCAAAAATGGTCCCATGGATTTTCAGGTGCGGGAGCCTGTCTCTCCCCTGTTCGGTGCGCTGGAATCCACTCAGGTACTGCTGGAATTTCAAATTGCGCAAGAGTACACCGGCCAACAGAAACATCTATGTTACCTTGTTCCGCAATGGAAGGAGGTATTGGATTTTGACACCTACGCCCGAGGAAAAGGCTCCACCATCAAGCGTATCGTGAGTGGCGCTCTGCATTCTTCCAAGCATACCAACTATGGAATAGCCGCTGTATCCAATATTGGTGCAGACACCAATTGGACCGGACATTTGCTCGCCCAGTCCAATCTTTATGGCTATGGCCGGTTGGCATGGGACCCGGAGCTGTCCGCAGACGAAATCGCTGACGAGTGGGTTCGGCTGACGTTTGGCAGACAAGGGAATAGCGACGGCGACACAGATTTGATTTCTACCCTTAAGCAGATGCTGCTCGATTCATGGAATATCTACGAATCCTACACCGCCCCTCTCGGGGTCGGCTGGATGGTCAGTCCCGATCACCACTATGGGCCGGATGTAGACGGGTACGAATATTCTATGTGGGGCACCTACCATTTTGCTGATTGTCGGGGGATCGGGGTAGATCGCACGTCCGCAACCGGAACGGGCTATGCAGGACAATATTTTTCTCCCAATACTAATATCTACGAATCTACGGACACCTGCCCGGATGAGCTGCTTTTATTCTTTCACCATGTTCCTTATACACACTTGCTCCACTCCGGCCAAACTGTCATACAGCACATTTATGATACCCATTTTGAAGGTGCAGAACGTGCGGCCCATCTCCGAGACACATGGGTTAGTCTACGAGGGCAACTGAATGATGCCATGTATGAACAGGTGCTGAAGCGGCTGGAGCATCAGACTGAGCATGCCAAAGAATGGCGGGATCGGATCAATACGTATTTCTACCGTAAAAGTGGCATTCCGGACCAGAAGAATCGCCCTATTTATTAAGCAAGCTGCCTCGGCAATACTTTCATACAGACTGGAACAGGGCTTCTCTACGCCTAGGTTCGCTTTCTCCTATACTGGCATTGTCTATCCGCACATCATTAAAAGGCATGCGTCTTTCTCAGACCTATGCCTTATTTTTTTTGCCTGGAAGCTTTTAAGCACACGGTTGCTTACGTAAAATGTCATATTTGTCCACTCTGAGTGTGCAATAAATTCTTCTTTTTATGCAACCGCTTGCTTTATACTATTTTTGTAGACGTTTACAAAATGTTGTCGAATTAGACTATGCTTTGGGGAGGATGATCGGTTTGACCTTGTATCGAAGTCTATGGAAAAAAGGGTGTATGCTTCTACTAAGCCTTGTGCTCTCTCTGACCGCCTTCATTGGCTCACCCTCTAATACGGCGAGCGCTGCGGTTGCAGATGATTTTCAGGCTTCCGTTATGGGACCGCTGGCGAAAATTAATGACTGGGGTTCCTTTAAAAAGCAACTGCAAACGTTGAAAAACAATGGCGTGTATGCCATCACTACCGACGTCTGGTGGGGCTATGTGGAGAGCGCAGGAGATAACCAGTTCGATTGGAGCTACTACAAGACCTATGCAGATGCCGTGAAAGAAGCGGGACTGAAGTGGGTTCCTATCATCTCAACGCATAAGTGTGGAGGAAATGTGGGAGATGACTGCAACATCCCACTGCCAAGCTGGCTGTCGAGCAAGGGCAGTGCAGATGAAATGCAGTTCAAGGACGAAAACGGTTTTGCCAATAACGAAGCCCTCTCTCCATTATGGAGCGGGACTGGTAAACAATATGACGAGCTATATGCCTCATTTGCTCAAACCTTTGCTAGCTACAAAAGCATCATTCCCAAAATTTATTTAAGCGGTGGGCCCTCTGGAGAATTGCGATATCCTTCATACTATCCGGCAGCGGGATGGAGTTATCCTGCACGGGGCAAATTCCAAGCCTACACTGAAACAGCCAAAAGTGCGTTCCGCACGGCCATGAATGAAAAGTATGGATCAATGGACAAGATTAATGCAGCCTGGGGTACCAAGCTGAGCAGCCTTAGCCAAATCAATCCGCCGACTGACGGGGACGGATTTTATACGAACGGCGGGTATAATTCCACGTATGGGAAGGATTTTCTGTCGTGGTACCAAAGCGTGCTTGAGAAGCATCTGGGCGTCATCGGAGCTGCTGCACACAAAAACTTCGATTCTGTGTTCGGTGTCCGTATCGGAGCCAAGATTTCCGGTCTGCACTGGCAGATGAACAATCCTGCCATGCCTCACAGCACAGAACAAGCGGGTGGATATTATGATTACAACCGTCTTATTCAGAAATTCAAGGATGCCGATCTAGACTTGACATTTACTTGCCTGGAGATGAGTGACAGTGGCACAGCACCGAATTATTCGTTGCCGTCCACCCTGGTTGATACCGTCTCCTCCATCGCGAATGCCAAGGGTGTTCGCCTGAATGGTGAAAATGCACTCCCGACAGGCGGCAGCGGCTTCCAAAAAATCGAGGAGAAAATCACGAAGTTCGGTTATCACGGGTTTACGTTATTGCGCATCAACAATCTCGTCAACAATGATGGCTCACCAACCGGTGAGTTGAGTGGATTCAAACAATATATCATCAGCAAAGCCAAGCCTGACAATAATGGCGGTACAGGCAACAAAGTAACGATATACTATAAAAAAGGCTTCAACTCGCCTTACATTCACTACCGTCCTGCTGGTGGTAGCTGGACTGCTGCACCGGGTGTGAAAATGCAGGATGCCGAAATTAGCGGCTATGCTAAAATTACCGTCGATATCGGTTCTGCCTCCCAATTGGAAGCCGCTTTTAACGACGGCAATAACAACTGGGACAGCAACAATACCAAAAACTACTCCTTTAGCACGGGCACTTTTACGTACACGCCCGGTAATAGTAGCAATGCAGGAACGATCACTTCAGGCGCTCCATCGGGCGCGAATCCCGGGGATGGCGGCGGTACAACTAACAAAGTAACGGTATACTACAAAAAAGGCTTTAACTCGCCTTACATTCACTACCGTCCGGCTGGTGGTAGCTGGACTGCTGCACCGGGTGTGAAAATGCAGGATGCCGAAATTAGCGGCTATGCTAAAATTACCGTCGATATCGGTTCTGCCTCCCAATTGGAAGCTGCTTTTAATGACGGCAATAACAACTGGGACAGCAACAATACTAAAAATCACCTTTTCAGCACTGGAATTTCTACCTACACACCCGGCTTGAACGGAGCTGCAGGATCTATCCGAACGGGGGCACCTTCAGGAAGTGCCGTCAGCGTAGTGACTTCCACCTACACAACCGACCTCAACGAAGTGGCAGGGCCTATCCAAACAGAAAAACTTTCGGGTGTATCCTTAAATGTAAGCACTTCTACCTACACACCCAATGTTAACGAAGTTGAAGTAACTGCTCAAACGGAGGCGCTTTCGAGCGCCTTCACCTCTATAGATCCGGGTACCCTCTCCAAGCCCACTCCCCTCAACACAGACTGGAGCAAACAGAGCATTTATTTTATCATGACAGACCGTTTCAGCAACGGAGATACATCCAACGATAACTACGGTGGCTTCAATTCCAACAACAGCGATCAACGCAAGTGGCACGGTGGCGATTTTCAAGGTATTATTAACCAACTCGACTACATTAAAAATATGGGGTTTACCGCCATCTGGATTACTCCAGTAACGATGCAAAAGAGCGAATACGCTTACCACGGCTATCATACGTATGATTTTTATGCGGTAGACGGACATCTCGGTACCATGGACAAGTTCAAAGAGCTGGTTGGTAAGGCACACGACAAAAATATCGCTGTTATGCTGGACGTAGTTCCCAATCACACCGGCGATTTTCAACCTGGGAACGGCATCGCCAAGGCTCCCTTTGACAAAGCAGATTGGTATCATCACAATGGCGACATCACAGGAGCAGACTACAGCTCCAACAACCAATCGAAAATCGAAAACGGTGATGTGGCTGGATTAGATGACCTGAATCAGGACAACCCTGCAACAGCAAATGAGCTCAAAAACTGGATCAAATGGCTGTTGAACGAGTCGGGGGTCGACGGACTGCGGGTGGACACTGTGAAGCATGTACCCAAAGGGTTCCTGAAGGATTTTGACCAAGCCGCCAATACCTTCACCATGGGTGAAATTTTCCATGGCGACCCTGCTTATGTGGGGGATTACACCCGATATCTCGATGCCGCATTAGATTTTCCGATGTATTATACAATCAAGGACGTGTTCGGACACGATCAATCCATGAGAAAAATCAAGGAGCGCTACTCCGATGATCGTTACTATCGCGATGCCCAGACCAACGGGGTATTTATCGACAATCATGATGTAAAACGTTTCCTGAATGACGCCTCCGGCAAGCCGGGTGCTAACTATGACAAATGGCCACAGCTCAAAACTGCTTTGGGCTTTACTCTGACGTCACGCGGAATTCCAATCATCTACCAAGGCACTGAGCAAGGCTTTAATGGCGGAGATGATCCCGCCAATCGGGAGAATATGAATTTCAACGCCAACCATGACCTGTATCAGTACATCGCTAAGCTGAACTCTGTGCGCAACAACCACCCTGCTCTGCAAAACGGCAACCAAAAGGAAAAATGGGTGGACGACTCCTTTTACAGTTTTCAGCGCTCTAAAAATGGCGACGAGGCCATCGTCTTTATCAACAACTCCTGGAATAGCCAAACCCGCACGATTGGCAACTTCGATAATCTGTCCAACGGCACTCGCCTGACCAACCAATTAAGCAACGACTCCATTCAGATTAACAACGGTTCGATCACCGTAACTCTTGCTCCAAAGGAAGTTAAAATTTTCACCAAGTAAACAGTGGCATTCAGTTACATTGGTTATTCAGATATGCTAAAATATTTTATAGAAGGATATACTAAAAAAGAGCAAGGATGCTGTAACATCCCTACTCTTGGCAACAGCCGCCTTGAAGAGCGGTCGGCTGAAAAGGGCTATCTATTAGAAATAGACCGTGTTCCCTCTCCAGGGCGGTCTATTTCTTTTTGTTATACTCTACTTATTTTTCTATACGAACATAACTTCGCAATGCTAAAAAAAGTCCCAGCACAAAAATGAAGCAAATACTGATGAATCCTCCAGGAACATACGTAAATGTTCTGCCCATGTCGCCATGGGGAGAAAACAATAACGGCACTGTCCATGGATAAAAGGTATTCCCCGGTGCATTAACCAAAACAAAATTTAAACACATAACCGTACACATCCCAATAATAGCGGGCACAAATTTTTCCCATCGTATAGCGAAGAACGTAATGATCGGGATGAGCATAGCGTGCATAAGAATCATTTTAGTGAAGATTCCAAGCTGATGCCTAACGATTTCTAAGGTTAGCGGTCTGGCCGTAATTAACATACCCAATAGCGCAGATAGTCCAAATGCCAACAGAAGGCTAACAGCGATGTACATATAAATAACAAGCAGCTTGCTGAAGTAAAGATGACTCCGACGAACCGGGCTTGTAAACAGGGACATATGGGTCCTCTCTTGATATTCTCTCGCATAGATATAGCAGGTCAAAATATAATAGCTCATATACCCAGTCAGAAAATTAATGGAGGATACCAAATCCATAAAGTATTGATTCCATCCATCACGATCCAAGGAAAGTTTAGGATTTATGGCGTAAGTACTAAAAGTCAAAAATACGGTTGCTATTAAAATAAACACACTTAGAAAAAGAATTTTAGTTCCTTTCAGCTTCAAGCACTCTGCTCTAAACAGGTCAAACATAGTAGCCCTCCTTTCAAAAAATCTTCATTTAGGCTCTTCTCTGATATGTCCATATGGATAAAAACAATCCAAGAAGAAAGATCACGGATAAGCTGAGCCATGCTATTGAAACATTGGTAGGTATAGTCGCATTTCTTTCATTAGGAGATAAGAGATAGGGCACAATCCAAGGGTACCATTCACTTTTGTATATAAAATTCAAAAATATTGCAGTACAAACTACGAGTACAACCACCATGATGCTCTTCCAGCGTATAGCAAAAAAAGAGGCGATTGGAATTAACATCGCATGCATCACACACATTTTAGCAAACACTTGGATTTGGTATACCCAGATAGCCATCGTTAAAGGTCGATCTGTAATGGACATGCCTAATAAGGCAGACAAAAACAGAACGAGAAATAAGGATACAATAATAAATCCATAAATAATGATCAATTTACTAAAATAAAATTTAACCCTGGTGACAGGCGTGGTAAACATAAACAGATGCGTGTTTTCCTGATACTCTCTTGCAAAAATATGACCCGTTAAAATGTAATAGCTGATAAATCCGGCTGCAATATTGACCAAGGAAACAATATTTGTAAAATAGTAGTCCCAACCCAGATTATCAATTGAATATCTGTAAAAAATAGCGCTCAATCCAAACATCAACAGTACAACAGCCAGTAATATAATATAGCTCAACAAGAAGGCTTTAGAGCCTTTAAGCTTAATAAGTTCTGCTCTAATCATGCCGCTCACCCTCTTCTGAAATGAGTGTTAGAAAGTACTCCTCCAGTGTCTGCTTTGTGGTGTGTATCTCATAGACTGAAAACTGATGATCTATTAACTGCTTATTTAACGCAGCTGTATTCTCAATCTGACTATGAATTCTTAGTTGTTGTGGGGATATTACATTAGATTGAAGCTGCTTCATGTGCTCTTGCAGAAATATTTGCACTGCTTCTGCATCATCTACCTTTACATCTGTATATTGCTCAAAGCCTTCCTCTAACCGGCTCAAACGATCTTCCGCTAACAGTTTTCCATTATGTATAATCCCGATGTGTGTAGCTAACTGCTGAATTTCGCTCAAGATGTGGCTGGAAATAAGAATCGTTTTTCCTTCTTCCTCGCACAACCGCTTCAATAACTGACGAATTTCCTTAATTCCAGATGGGTCCAGTCCGTTCGTCGGCTCATCTAATATAAGCAACTCAGGGTCATGAACAAGCGCCCTCGCAATCCCTAATCTTTGCTTCATCCCTAGGGAAAAATCCTTAAACTTTTTTTTGCCGGTATGCTCTAATCCCACCGTAGTTAGGGTACGTTCTATCCTTCCATCGTCCTGCACCCCCATATACATACAGCAAATTCTTAGATTGTCGCGCGCGCTCAAATTTTCATATAAACCAGGCGTTTCGATAATTGTACCTATTTTCGAGAAAATAGAAGGATAGTTTTCCTCCAGCCGCTCGCCAAATAAAAAAACCTCCCCACTTGTAGGCTCAATTAGCCTCATTAGCATGCGGATAGTGGTTGTCTTACCAGCTCCATTTTCACCGAGGAAACCGTAGATACTGCCACGCTCCACATGTAAGGATATGTCGTCTACAGCTACAGCCCCCCCAAACTGTTTGCGGAGCTTTTTCGTTTCGATAATATATTCCACTTTCAAACCTCCTAATCACTAAATAATACAAGTATACAAAATATAACCACTACTACGTGTAAGATTGCTTACACTGTACCATCTGTCCATAAAACAAAACAGGCACCTGACGAAGCGTACACTTCGTTGCAGGTGCCTTGTTTATATATAAACAACGTGGGATTACTTAGGCCTCAGTAGCCACGTTGATATTGTTCAGGTATGGAAGGCTCCTCGCCGCGCAGCGTCACTGCTGCATGAATCGCCCAATATGGATCGCGCAGCAATCCGCGTCCCACAGCGACCAGATCAGCATCCTCGTTGCCGATAACGGACTGCGCCAAGGCTGGGTCATCCAACGAGCCTACTGCAATCACCGGGATGTTCAGTGCCTCGCGAATTTGGCGTGCGAACGGCACTTGATAGCCCGGATAGTTGCCCGGCTTTCTGGCGCCGGCAGGGCCTTCCCCGCCCGAGCTAACATGGATCACATCTACGCCTGCCGCCTGATATGCACGGCTCAGCTCAATGGCATGATCCACATCGTACCCACCATCTACGTATTCCACCGCGCTGATGCGTAAGATTAACGGCATACCCGCAGGCATTTGCTTACGTACAGCCCGAATAACCTCAACACCGAAACGGGATAAATCCTTACCGTACTCGTCGTCCCGCTTGTTTGTAACTGGCGAATGGAATTGGTGAATCAAGTAACCATGGGCCCCGTGCAGTTCAATCGTATCCACGCCCGCTTGAACTGCACGCCGGGTAGCGTCTGCGAATTTCTGCACCATGCCACGGACTTCCTCCGTCGTAAGCGCGCGTGGCTGTTTATAATTCGCATCCGGGTATGCAATGGCCGAAGGAGCAACTGGCTCAGCTGCATCCTCAGCTTTACGGCCCGCGTGAGCAATCTGGATGCCTACCTTGGACCCGTGCGCATGAATGCCGTCAACCAGCTTCTTATAAGCTGGGACATGCTCGTCTGACCAAAGACCCAGATCATAATCTGTAATCCGTCCATCCGGTTCCACGTCCGTCATTTCTATAATAATCAGGCCCGTGCCTCCAATAGCCCGGCTCAGGTAATGGACATGATGCCAATCATTCGGAATCCCGTCCTTGGCTGTCACCGAGTATTGGCACATCGGGGGCATCACCACACGATTCTTTAATTCCAAATCTTTCAGTGTATACGGTGTAAACAACGAATTCGTCAAAACGTTCATCTCCTTTTTATCTTCGTCACATAAACGAAAAATACGCTCCAAATTACACGGTCTATTAAAAACATAATCGGCATAGTCCAAACGGAATAAAAGAGATTCCCTCCAACGGGGGATCTCTCACATTTGCAACTTGCAGTCATTATGTATGTCGTATGGTGTAGATATATTGCACACAACCTATTATCCACAACTCAATAACTTTTTGCAAGTAAATATTTAAATATTATTAAATATTTTTTTGTCTATCCCCTCTCCGCCTCCTAGCTATAACACAAAAAGACGCCCTTACGGACGCCTCTGCGGAACAATCTTATTGTGCTGAACCTAATTGCACCCATGCCTTCTCAATCTCTGCAACCGCCTGATCCTTGTTCATGTTGCCGCTGATATATGCCTGCATCAGCTCGCCAAATTTTTGGTGGAACGTATCCAGCGAGTAGTTAACAGATAGATCACCGGACTTCGACGTTTTCAAAATGCTTTCCATTTCCTTAGGCATTTCCAGATCAGGAAGCGGTGCATCCTTAATTGGAGGAATCACCTTCGCTACCTGGGAGAACCAGTTCTTGCCGTATTCCGAAGTGTACAGCCAGTTGAAAAATTCAATCGTTTCCTTCGATACTTCGGAATCCTTGTTGATACGCAGCGCCTGATCCGCACCGGTAATGATGACCGATTGATCCGCTTTGTCACTCACCGGATATCCCATGATGCCAATCTTGAGATCAGGATTAATTTTCTTGATCGCTTCCTCATCCCACGCACCTTTACCCGTCATAAACGCAGCTTTTCCAGATGCAAAATCACTTACTCCCGCATTGCTGTCCCGTTCCAGCGGCTTATCTGTGCCATGTTTCACCGTTAAATCGATGAAGCTAAAGAAGTTGTTGTACAGCACTGGGTAGTCCTTGATTTTTGCTTTACCTGCGATAAAATCATTAACGAGCTGCTTCGGCTCTACGCCAGCATCCTGCGCGGCAGCATCTACATAGTGCATGAAGATATGCTTCCATACCCACCACTCTTTATATGCGTTGGCAAATGGAGTAATGCCCTTCGCCTCTAGTTTGGTAACAGCATCCTGCATCTCCGCAATTGTCTTCGGCGGGGAGGTTATCCCAGCCTTGGTAAGCAAATCTTTGTTGTAAATCAACGCAAACAGGTTCCCCTTCACCGGGAGTCCCAGCACTTTGCCGTCACTGGAACTCATATTCGCTCGAACGGCATCCGTCATGGCTGCTGCCAGCGGTTCATTGGTCAGGTCGGCGCTATAATCCGCATACGTGTCGATGTCGCCTCCTGCCGTCGTTTGGAATACATCCGGTGTACTACCTGAGGCTATTTTCGACTTCAGAATCGTGTTGTAGTCTGCCTGCATGATCTCCAGATTGATCTTCACGTTAGGTTTGACCTTCTTATACTCCTCTATATACGCGTTAAAAGCATCCGTATACTCCGGCGAGGCTGTGAACATATTTATTGTAACCGTTTTCAAATCTTCTTTGCCGTCAGCAGTTCCTTTCGCCGCATCTGTGCCGCCGCTGCTTCCGCATCCGCTCAACAAACCGACCGTCAAAAGCAAACTGCCGGATAACGCCATCATCTTCTTTAACATGGATACTCCCCCATTTGTTTGTGATCAACGTCCATGCGCTCATTCTAAAAAATATACTCCAATTAAAAAAGGCAGATTAGTGAAGCGTTAAGGGTAAAAAAGTGGTTTATTGCAGGCTCACGCGATACTCAGACGGTGACACCTGATAATAATTACGAAAAGCCTTACTGAAATAATTTTTATCTTTGTAGCCGAGCATATCCGAGATTTCCTGTATTTTCAGGCTAGAATCACCCAGCAGCTCCTTCGCCTTGTCCATTCTAACCTTCTGTACATATTCGTGAATACCGTAACCAAACTGCTGCTTAAACAGCTTCATCAGGTATTCCCGACTCAAGAAATAGGTTTCGGCAAAAAACGAAATTTTGATATTCTCAAAATAATAACGGTCGATGTGCCTTTTGATGTCCGTTATGTCAAAGGGCTGGTTCCCCGCTTGAGCATGTTGGACCCCAGCAATGTAAAGCTCCAGCATCCGATTCAATCTCTGACCGTAGTGGACAAAGCTCGTAAAATCAGCAGACAAATCGCTTTCCCCCACTTGCTCCGGTTCTTCCAAAGCTCCATCTTGATTCAACGCTGACGTAGACGCACCCAACTCAATCGCAGCTTCTCTCAGTAAAAAATGGAACTCCTTCATCATTCGATCCGCATCCTGTAAACGGAAAATAGGGCCTGATGCCAATTGTTTCAGCAGATCGCCCAGCAGTACCTTTGCCCGGTTCGCCTGACCTGTCTGAGCATCCTTTTGGATCGACAACAGTCGCTCCGTCCATGACATTTCCTCTAACGTACCCATTTGCCGTGGCACTGTATGAAGAATGGATTCCCCTTCCATCTTCAACACATCCGTGCTGTGAATGAGCGTCTTGGCATCCATATAAGCAGACGCTAGCTCCAATACATCTGTGCAGAGCTTACCCAATCCGGCAACTACCACCATGCTGAACAGCCCATGCAGGTTCACCACCGCCTTCTGTGTCACTTGTGCCAATAGTAAGGCCATATGTTCTTCTTGTCCTGGGGCCAAGGTACAGATCGAAACGATCTCACGCTCCCGTCGCGGATGGGAGAAGCTAAAACAACTCAACCGTTCATCTGATGTCTGAGCTAACACATTGGTCACGGCAAAATCCATCAGATCGGCATCGCCATGAAAACGCGTCCTGCGAATCTCATCCCTGTTCAGCAGCCGCAGCACGATCACCCCAAAGCGATTCCCCGGCTGATCCGCTCCGATCAATGGGAGCAACGTCGTATTGGCCTGCCTTTTAAAGCTACCGTCCAAAATGGACAAATATAGCTTCTCTTTCAGCTTCGGCAGTGACATATTCAGCGTAATGTTCTGGCTAATGAACTTGTTTTTGCTTTGCTCTCGACTTTCCAGAATGTCCACTGCTTTGCGCAGTGCCTGGTTCAGATCCTGACGATTGATAGGTTTGAGCAGATAGTCCACCACCCGGGATTGAATCGCCTGCCGTGTAAATTCAAAGTCATTGTAGCCACTAATGACAATCGTCAGCAGGTGGGGATATGCCTTTTCGATAGCACGAAGAAATTCGATACCGTTCAGCTCAGGCATTTTCATATCGACCATCACCACATCTATATGGTGCTGACCCAACAGCTCCAGTCCCAACCTTCCATTCGTCGCCTCATAAATATGTTCGATGCCCAGACCGTCCCAGTCCCCGATGATACGAATGGCTTCGCGCAATGGCTCCTCATCGTCAATAATCAATACGTTATACATGACTACTTCCTCCCCGGGGAATTTGCATTCTCATTTCCGTTCCCGTTCCCGTTTCATCCGTAAGTATGAATAATCCTGCCTGATCTCCATACAAAAGCTTCAACCGTGTGTTCAGATTTTTCAAACCAATATGCTCGCTCTCCCGTTCTTCCCATTTTTCATGGAATGAATCCAGCACCATTTTCAGCTTGTCCTCTGAAATTCCAGGTCCGTTGTCCCTGACTGTAATTGTGGCATTTGTAGAACTCGATTCGGCTGAAATGACGATCAGAATATCGCTTGATACTTTTTCCAACGCATGCTTGATAGCGTTTTCCACCAACGTCTGCACAGATAATCTCGGAATCGGCAGCTCCATCAGCGTTTCTTCCCATACCACTTCGACCCGCAATCTCGCTCCGAACCTTGCTTTTTGCAGACCTATATACCGTTCAATGTGCTTGAGCTCTTCGCGGGCAACTACGATATCCTTGCCGTTGATGGAATACCGCAACGTTTGGGCCAACGCATCCACCATATCCGCCATGTCGAACATCTCCCGCTTTAATGCCTGCGTGGATATGGCTTGCAGGGCATTGTACAGAAAATGAGGATTAATTTCAGCCTCCAACGCCTTGAGTATGGCGTTCTTTTCGA
The DNA here is from genome assembly GCF_038592955.1 of Paenibacillus sp. FSL H8-0168. Lineage (NCBI taxonomy): Bacteria > Bacillati > Bacillota > Bacilli > Caryophanales > Paenibacillaceae > Paenibacillus > Paenibacillus sp. FSL H8-0168. Next base: position 5,561,294 of record NZ_CP151948.1, read on the forward strand.
CCAGCTTCATGCGATAGCGCTCATTAATAAGTTCTTCGGTTCTTTGGACCATTTCGTTAAAATGCAGCGACAAATATGCAATCTCGTCATGTCCCTTCACAGGAGCTGCTGCTCCAAAATCTCCGGTGCTAAACCGCTGCATCTGGGTGGACAGCTTATGTAAAGGTCGGGTAATGGCGTTCGAGGTCAGTGTCACTAATATAATAGACACACCTAAAAATAAAGCCCCGATGGCATAGCTCCAATTCCGTGTTGTCGTAGCTGCTTCATAAATCTGGCGGTATGGGATGGGCTTAATGAGCTGCCACCCATCTTTTTCGCCAGTATCATAGACGACCAAATACTCCTGATTGCCACTGCTATCTGACCACGTTACTCGCCCGCTTCCTCCCTTGCCGATCTGTGCCAACACTCCGGAATCACGCATCCGCTCATATAGCGGAAAGCTGTTCACATAAAAGGGAACCCCTTTAGGGCTCATTAGCATCAATTGGTCTCCTTTGCCCAGTGGAATGTTCTGCATGATTTCGTCCACGGCGCTCGTATTGTAATAAAAGGACAGCACCGCCTGCGGATGGCGGGATGCAATCGACCTCAGCACTCGATGGTATGCCATAAAGCTGGCTTGTGGCGCCACATAACCCATATCAGAGCGGGACCCCACAAAGGATTGAAATGATTCGTTCGTGGTACTAGCCATCGCCTCTTTATACCAAGGAAGCTTGGGAATATCTGTGTTTATTCCTTTGCGCACCGTAATGTTGTACGTCTCCCTGGTAACCACATAGTATTGATGTCGGTCCGCCACATACAGATAGATCGCTTCCAGATCATTACGTGAATAAAACATGCTGCGCAAGTAATTTTCAATGACCATTCTCGAAGCATAGTCCCGATTCTCATTGGCAATGGCGTTCATGATATCGTTATAACGAAGCTGCGGAAGAGCCAACTGCTGCATTCCCTCCAAGTAATCCTCCAAATTCTGATTGACCAGCAACAGATTATTGGTCGTGCTGGCGATGCTATGGTTAACCGACTCCTTTTCAATCATCTGATAGGAAATAATTGTGAGTGAGCCCACCACCAGAATAATCACCGAGGTAAAAAGTAGAATGAGCTTGTTCACTAATTTTTGCGTGATCCTCCTCCACATAGAGCGAAGAAACGTTCCTACACGCTCTGACATCATGATAATCGCCCCTTTTGAAAGCGTACACATTTTTACCCTCAACTGTTTTCTTAAATCCATTGGTCCGGCCCTAGGGGCTATCCTATACTTTCATTATATCTTAAACAGCTTGGAGCGAAAGAGCGGAAAATGTTGAGAAAAAGAGGTGCGTTATGCTGAAAAAAAGGGGAACTTGGGGCGATAAGGGCAGTAAACTGGAATTCGGTTTATTCACACTGCCCGTAATCCTGTGCATTACGATTGCATTTTATATTCCGTTTTTGATGACGATACGCTATTCCCTGACCAAGTGGAACGGCATATCCAAACATCCGAAATTTGTAGGTCTGGATAACTTCAAGCAAATCCTGCTTGGGGACGCCAATTTTGCACATGCAGCCTGGTTTACCGTCAAGTATGCCATTCTTTACATTGTATTGGTGAATGTGCTGGCCATTTTGCTGGCGCTCGTTCTCGATATGAAGCTGAAAAGCTCGGCTTGGCTGCGGGCGGCTTTCTTTATCCCGTATATCCTCAGTCTCGTGATTGTCGGCTTTATATGGAAATTCATCTTCATGCAAGGCTTTGAGTCACTGGGACACAGTACAGGCTGGGGCATCTTCCAGCTAAGCTGGCTGGGTGAGGAAGGGCTCGCGTTTATTTCCATTTTGGCGGTATCGATCTGGCAATCCATTGGCTTTTACATGGTCATTTATATTGCAGGTTTGCAATCTGTGCCAGAGGATTTAAAAGAAGCTGCCATTGTCGATGGCGCGGGGCCGATTCGGAGATTTTTCAGTATTATTCTACCGATGCTCGCACCTTCCATTACGATCTCAGTCTTCATGGCACTGACCAACTCGATCAAAGTGTTCGACGTCATTTTATCTCTGACCGGCGGCGGGCCAGGTGGTACGACATACAGTATTGCGTATGATATTTACCGGGACACGTTCCAAAACAATCTGTATGGCTACGGAACAGCCAAAGCATTGATTTTATTCGTTGCAGTCCTGGTCATTACGATTATTCAATTGTCTATTTTCAAACGCAGGGAGGTTGAAGCCTGATGCAACGCAGCCGTACGGGACGTATTTTGCTAGAAGCGGGCATGATTGTATTATCACTGTTATTTTTGTACCCGCTGTTTCTCGCCATTAACAATTCGTTCAAAAGCTTCGCTGAGGTCATGACCGACGTTATTGCGCTGCCCAAGCAGCTTTCGCTGGATAACTATGTATATGTATGGAAATTCATTGACTATCCGCGCCTATTTCTGAATAACACCATTATCACCGTCGTCGGACTGGCAGGTATCGTACTGATATCTTCCATCGCGGCTTACAAGCTGGCAAGAACCAAAGGCAAATGGAGCTCCGTGATTTACATGCTGTGCATTATGCCGATGCTGATCCCATTTCAGTCCATCATGCTCACTGTCTTGCGACTGGCGAAAGACTTAAATCTGGCAGATAGCACTTGGGGACTTGGCTTGCTGTATTGGGGCTTCGGCGCACCGCTGGCAGTGTTTATCTATCACGGCTTCGTGAAAGGTATTCCGGCTGAGATTGATGAAAGCGCCAAAATCGATGGGGCCTCGGGCTTCCGGCTTTTCTTTTCCGTGATTTTTCCCTTGCTGAAATCAGTCACCGCCACCATTGTCATTATCGACGTGATGTGGATTTGGAACGATTTTCTGCTTCCGCTACTTATGGTTAATGGCTCACCCAGCACCAAAACGCTGACGCTGGCCGCCTACACCTTTGTCGGACAGTATACGTCAGACTGGCAATACGCCATGACCGCGATGGTAATGGCTGTTCTGCCTTCGATCATCGTATTTATTTTTCTGCAAAAATACATTGTTAAAGGCGTCGTCGCTGGAGCCGTCAAAGGCTGAGTCAAGGAATCGAAGCCAGATGCAAAAAAAAGAGGACTTGCGTGTTGTTCGCGCAAGTCCTCTTGGTTTCAACCTGTTCAGGCCTAAACAGGCTTGTCCATGGTACACATGCTAAGCCTTAAATTGGCCTAGCGCCTTTAGCATTTCGTCCATAGCAAGCTTCCTGACCCGTTTACGAAAAAAATATAATGAGATTATAAAATAAAAAGCGCCTTAAGTGAGGAATTCCCCCCTCTTAGGCGCTCTTATATTATTTATGCTTAACCCATTGTGCGCTATCCACCGGCCAAAAAATCACATCCGCACGGCCAACAATATCTTTAATAGAGACAAAGCCAATAGCACGACTATCCCTACTATTATTGCGGTGGTCACCCATCACAAAAATATACCCCTCAGGTACCTTGGAATCGGTTATGGTTCCATTTGGAAAATCAACATTGTTATATAGTTCTCCCTTGGCGTGCGCATCCTGAATAGCTCCCTGAATGTATGACTCCTCTACTTTCTTACCGTTCACATAAAGATTGTCGCCTTGATACTGAATCGTATCTCCAGCCACTCCAATAACACGCTTAATAAAGTCTCTTTGTTCCTTTCTCACATGGAATACAACAACCTCACTCGGCTTGGGATCACGAAAATCGTAAATCACCTTGTTCACGACCACTCGTTCATCTGTCTTGAAATTCGGTTCCATGGACGCTCCCTCAACAATAAATGGCGCAAATAATAGCCAACGTATAATGAACACGAGCACAATGGCTACAATAATGGCCTTAAGCCAATCGATCATCTCATTTTTCACTCGTGGCTGCTTTTTCTGCAATTGTTCGACAGTTGAATCCGTCAAATGATTTCCACTCTCCATGCACTAAACCCACCCTTTCTCACAGTTTTCATTCCTATTATATGTATAATGTTTAAGTATAATCAAATTTTCCCAGTCTGGCAAAATTGCATTTTTAGTTGAAACAAAAGTGTGAACTTTTTTTCACAATATCAAAAAAAACAGTAAAAAACTGTTGATGCAAACGTTAACATATATTACACTGTGCATATACTTCTTAGAGCGTTTTGGACTAATAGTAGATCAATCTGTTCCCCCAGGAGGTGTCCTGTTTTTAGTGGAAAGACAGCATGAGTCACTTTTATAGATGCTATCTTCTTTTAAAATATGAGCTCAAATAAGGAGGAAATTACATGTATAAACGAAATGATCGTCCAAAAACCGGCTTTAACGCTCTAAGACTCGGTGTTTCTTTTGTTTTTGCTTCTTCTTGCCTTATTGGAACCGCTTACGCAGATACGTTATCCAACGACATCCCTTCTTCCGCACTCACAGAAGAGGCAGTTAGTACAACCGACTCAACCACCGTCTCCACAACGTTAGCGGCAGGTGATTTGTATGTAGCGCCAAATGGTAACGTGTCCAATCCGGGTACAATATCCAGTCCTACCACGCTCGAAGCAGCACTTACACAAATTGCTCCTGGTAAAACCATTTACCTGCGCGGTGGTAACTACACCTACTCCTCAACGGTTACAATTCAGCGTGAAAATAGCGGCAATAACGGCTCACTCAAAGGGTTGGTCGCTTACGGTAGTGAAAAGCCGGTACTTGATTTCTCTGCTCAAGCCTTTGGTTCAGCGAATCGTGGACTTCAGCTTAACGGAGACTTTTGGCTGGTAAAGGGCCTTGAAGTAAAGGGTGCCGGAGATAATGGTATCTATATCGGCGGCAGCAATAACCGAATCGAAAATGTGGAAACCCACCACAACCGGGATACTGGACTTCAGCTTGGACGTTACTCCCCTAACGCTTCCACTAGTGAGTGGCCATCGAACAATTTGATTTTGAATTCTTACTCTCACGATAACGCTGATCCCGATAATGGTGAGGATGCCGATGGCTTCGCTGCCAAATTGACTGTGGGATCAGGCAATGTGTTTGATAACTGCTTGGCTGCGTACAACGTAGACGATGGCTGGGATTTGTATAGCAAAACCGAAACGGGTCCCATCGGCGAAGTAACCATTTTGAACAGTGTGGCCCACCACAACGGGCAGACCGCAGATGGAACGTCTACCGCGAACAGCGACGGCAACGGCTTTAAGCTGGGTGGAGACAAAATCAAAGTCAACCATATTGTGAAAAACAGCATTGCTTTCCAGAACAAAAAACACGGCTTCACCTACAATAGCAACCCCGGCAGCATTACGTTGACCAATAATACTTCGTGGGACAATGGACAAAGTAATTTTGCTTTTGACAAGGGTGATCACGTGTTCATAAACAATCTTTCCTTTGAGGGAAGCGCTAGTGACAAAACAAGCGGTACAGATCAAGACAACTCTAGCGTTTGGTGGAAAAACAAAAAATCGGCAAATGCCAAAGGTCTGGTAGTCAGTGCAGACGACTTTGTTAGTCTCACGCCTTCTATCACTCGAAGTGCAGACGGTTCCATCCAGCTAGGTGATTTCCTTAAGCTGGCCAAAGGAAGCGATCTGATCGGCTCGGGAACACCGAGCGGCACTAATATAGGGGCACGCTAAACGCCCCTTCCAACTCAGGACGCCCTGGCCCATCTACCAACTTAGACAATTCTGCATAATATAGCGACCGGTGATTGTCCTCATAACCAGACAAAATATGAGGTGAACAGATCATGGAACGAAGAATCACACTGAAACATACACTCGCCTATGGAAGCGGTAACATGCTGGGAAGTGGCGCACTTGCTATTAGCGGTGCGTGGTTAATGTACTTTTATACAACCTTTTGCGGACTGTCTCCCGTTCAGGCCGCGGCCATTTTCTCTGTTGCCAGCATCATAGATGCTGTCAGCAATCCGGTCATGGGCTTTATCAGCGATAACTTTCACCGGACCCGCTTGGGCCGTAAATTCGGCAGACGTCGCTTTTTCATCATGATGGGTATCCCGCTGATGCTCGTGTATCCGATGCTTTGGGTAGATGGGTTGGGCTTCTGGTATTACCTGAGTACGTATGTGCTGTTTGAACTGGTGTATACCTCTGTCATGGTGCCGTATGAAGCACTAGCGTCGGAGATGACCCGGGACTTCGGCGCACGCTCCAGATTGACTGGATGGAAGGCCATGTTTGGCAAAATTGCCAATTTCGCTGCCGCTTTTATCCCTGGTCGCTTTATTGCCGAGTATGGCAAAGACTCTCCATTGCCTTTCTTTTATACCGGTCTCGTTTTTGCAGCTATTCTGCTGATTGCGATGGCATTCTTATACAAAAACTCCTGGGAACGTCCAAGTGAGGAACTGCAAAAGGAACTGGAAGGTGAAGCTCCGCTTTCCTTTATAGATTCGATGAAAAAGTTGTTTGTCGACATTTCCTCTACCTTCCGAGTCAAGACGTTCCGTCATCATCTCGGGATGTACCTGGGCGGCTTTTCAGCTGAGTGGCTGTTTACTTCTGCTTTTACGTACTTTATTGTCTTCTCCTTGTTCCAAAGCTCGGAGATGGTATCCAATTTGAACAGCTTTAACTCTGTCATTCAATTGATTTCTACCTATTTCTTCATCCAATTCTGTGTGCGTAAAGGGTTCCGTATGCCTTTCATCGCCGCACTCGTTGTCGTTTGCTTTAGCGTAGCAGGTTACGGCCTGCTCTATATAACGGGAGCCTCTAATACGATGGTATGGCTATATGTCATCACCCTGTTCATGGGACTTGGTACTGGGGGCGTCTACTACATCCCTTGGAATCAATACACGTTCCTTGCCGATGTGGATGAAGCGTTGACCGGCCGTCGCCGGGAAGGTATTTATGCAGGTATGATGACTTTTGCCGGAAAAATGGTGCGGGCCGTTGTCGTCTTCATTCTCGGCTGGGTGTTACAGCATTTTGGCTTTGTATCCGGGGCTGATAGTCAGCCCGTTGCTGCTCAGCACGCCATCTTTTATGTACTTGTGGTTGGTACTATCGTTCTCGCGATCATCGGTATGATTGCTTCTGTCGTGATGAAGCTGGATATTGACAGCCACAAGAAGCTAATCGCCGAAATTGACCGCCTCAAAAACGGTGGCTCCATGAAATCAGCCAAACCGGAAGCCCGGAAGGTATTCGAGGAACTGACAGGCTTCCATTACGATCGGTGCTGGGGTAACAATAACGTGGGCTTCAAGAACAAACCCGTTGACCCTAAGACACACACTCCATCTATGTAACAACAATAACAATTACAGATTAAACATTTACTAAAGAGGTGACTGTATCATGGCAAATCCAACATCACAACCAACCACCAGTCCTACAAAAACAGATTCTTGGGCTGTACGTATGAGCGATTCCGTTCTGCAACGGAGCCCGGAATTTTATGAAAAATGGGAATATGACCACGGTGTCATTTACAGAGGTCTGGAATGGGTTGGCGAACTGACAGGCGATCCCAAGTACATGGAATTTATAAAAAAACATATGGACCATTTTGTTGACGAAAATGGCGTAATTCAGCGCTATAAAGTAGATGAGTACAATATTGACCACGTGAATAACGGCAAGCTGCTCTTCTCGCTGTATCGTGCCACAGGAGATGAACGATACAAAAAGGCAGCCTACCAATTACGCAGTCAGCTGGAAAAACACCCACGCACAAGCGAGGGCGCATTCTGGCATAAGCAAATTTATCCGTATCAAATTTGGCTCGACGGCTTGTACATGGGTGCCCCGTTCTATGCTGAATTCATCCGCGAATTCGGAGATCCATCAGAGTTTGACGATGTGACCCTGCAATTCAAGCTCTGCTACGAACATACGCGTGATCCTGAAACAGGTCTGCTCTACCATGCTTGGGATGAGAAGGGTGAGCAGCATTGGTGCAACCCGGAAACAGGCTGCTCTAAAAATTTCTGGGGACGCTCGATGGGTTGGTTCGTTATGGCACTCGTTGACGTGCTGGACTATATTCCAGAGGATCATGCAGACCGTCCCGTCCTGATTGATATGCTGACGGAAACACTGGAAGCCCTGCTGAAAGTGCGTGATAAAGAAAGTGGAGTCTTTTATCAAGTGCTCAACCTGGGCCATGTGAAAGGAAACTATCTGGAAGCCTCTGCTTCCTGCATGATTCTCTATGCTATTGCCAAGGGCGTTCGCAAAGGCTATCTGCCAGAGCAATATCGTCAAGAAGCAGAAATCATCCGTAAGGGAATTATCGATGAATTTATCACGATCACTGAAGAAGGACTCGTGAATCTGAACAAAACGGTGCAAGTAAGCGGTTTGGGTGGTAAAGATCGTCGGGATGGTACCTTCGCTTACTATATCAGCGAGCCGATTATAACCAACGACCCCAAAGGTATCGGAGCTTTCATTCAGGCGATGGGTGAAGCAGAGCGTATCTAAACACGCGAACGATAAACCCTAATTGCAAAAAAGGACGGTGGCCATCAGCCCCGTCCTTTTCTTATATATAAACATATCTTACTTCATAACCTTAAACTCATATCCCTGTTTCTTTAAATACTCTATGATTTGCGGCAAAGCTTTTGCAGTTTCCTCTTTACCATAGGTGTCATGCATGAGTATGATGGCTTTTTCTCGACCTTTCACTGACCTCATAAATTGGTTGATTAGTCCGGGGGCTTTCTTCGATGCTCCCTCTGCATCCTTCGTTAATACATTCCAATCTACCTGATGATAGTCCTTTTGAAGTAAAACTTTATCCAAAGCAGCCATCCCCTGTGGATCTCTTCTATTCCATGTCATGTGGCCCCCCGGAAACCGGATCATTCTTGTGGTGAATTCTGGCCCTAGAATACTTTTTAACACCTTATTGTTCCTCTCAATATCCTGCATAACATGGTCCGTGCTTACCCGCCTGTTAGGATATAAATACTTATAATTATGAGAGTACGTGTGGTTTCCTATCGCATGACCCTCTTTAACAATTCTTTTAATAATGTTCCTGGTATGTTCATTTTCATCGGCTTCTTTTCCTACGATAAAAAAGGTTGCCTTGACCTTCTGTTTTTTCAGAATGTCCAATATTTTAGGTGTTACCGTCACGGATGGACCATCATCAAAGGATAAGTAGGCCACTTTTTTACCATCGGCTCCATCGGGCATCTGCCCTAGCATTTGCTGCTTTAAATATTTTTCGACAAAGGCACCATCTTCTACTTCGGGGTCGCTTTTTGGAGAGACCGCTTTACCTTTTGATGAGTCCTTGGATACGGAATCTGTCTTTTTAGCAAGCTCCTGTGTTGGCGCATGTGTTTTGTTATCTGAGACCTTTATTGCAATGAAAGTAATACAACCTGCCACAAATAATAAAATAGCAATCCAAATGAGTCTTTTTCTGTTCCTCTTCAAGCGGTGCTCCATTGTCCTACTATGTGAATAGCCCTTTTCCATTAGCTTATGTACCTCCATACTAAAATAAGAAAAACCACCGGATCAGGGTTGATGTACACACCTTAGAATAGACATTGGAAAAACCCTTAGGTTTAGCCGATGAAAATTTAGGGATGTGCTTCAACCAGAGGACAACCTACTCCCGGTGGCTTTCTTGTCTTGCATTTACATAATTTATGAGTATCATTGCAGTTTATTACGATTGCTTCGTTAAGGCCTGAGCCAACAAGGACGCATAAGCTTTAGCACCTTTAGGTTTTAAATGTACTCCGTCATGCTCGAAATATGAATTTTTACCAGAACTGGCTGCATACCAGTCAATCATTGTAATTCGCGGGTCCTGGGACGCTGCTTCGGCAAGATGCTTGTTCACAATGCTCTCCCATGGCCGAGGTACACGGGTATTCACAAGTATAATACGCTTCGCATCCTTCAGGCTAGCCAACAGATCGGATAACTGTTCCTTGGTGAAAGCGCCGTTCGTGCCCAGCTCAATAATAACCGTCTTACCCAACTGTCCGTTCTGTCTTAGCTGCTCCAGTACGGCAGGCGCCTCCGCCATCTGACGGCCGATCCGCCCATCTACAACAGCTCCCGGGAAGGATTCCTGAATGTACGACTGTACATCCAACATGACAGAGTCTCCAATGGCGGTAACACTCGAGCCATCACCTGTCATAGGCGTAGCTTCTTTGGGTTTGTCCGAAGGTTCCGACGTTTTCGTAACATCGTCCGTAGTACCAGCCTGGACCGCCGTATTCTTAGGCGTCTGGGTTTGAGACGGGACTGGGGTCTGCGCCTTGCTGCCCTCGGACCCTTGCAGCTTGATGGCTTGGGGCTCCTTGGAAGCCACGGATACCGTTCCGTGAAGCGGTGGCATCGCCTTTGCCTTTGCGACTGGATTCTCATCGCTTGATGCCGCCTGAATAGTTGCATCAGGAGAAGCCACGTACAGGTGGACGGTACCCACGAGAATACCTACAAACAGCACAGCCGCTGTAGTTGTAGGCATCCATCTCAACCGCGCCTGTCTACGAACCGCAGAACGGATTCCTGTGGTCCAGTGGCGGAATCCTCCATGACGGATCGGCTCCTCAATATATTTAAACGAGAGAGACGCCAGCAATACGGTAGCTAGCAATTGTAAAATGATACGCAGCACATGCACGCCATCGGTATCTACCTGAGGCGTCGTTAGCGTGATAACCGGAACATGCCACAGATACAGTCCGTAGGAACGGGCTCCAATCCAACGTAGCGGTTTGATTCCAAGCAGACGACCAAGGTGGCTTACCGGATGTGCCAACGCTGCGACCACAATAGCAGTGACTAAAGCTATGCCTAGCAGGCCGCCCCGGTACAGAGAGGGGTCATATTCATTCGAGGCCCACGCCCAGTGACAAAGCAACAGCAAGCTTATTGCACCGATGCTGTCCAGAAGCATACGCGCCTTAGCAGAAGCTTGCTCTTTCAGCTTGCCGCTTGGCCACACCAAGGCCAGCGCCGCACCAATTAGTAAAGCAAATCCACGCGTATCCGTGCCGTAATACACCCGGCTCGGGTCGCTTCCCGGTACGTAAATCACGGCCATCAGGAGCGCAGATATTAATGCCAGACAAGTTACCCAGCCTGCGAGCACAATACGCTTGGGCATGAATTTTAGCCCGAGCGCCAGCAGTAAGGGCCACAGGATATAAAACTGCTCCTCCACCGCCAGCGACCACAGATGCCCAAGCGGAGAAGGTGGGCCGAAACTTTCAAAATACGAAACCTGATGGAAAATAAACCACCAATTGCTCATATACACCAATGCGGCAGGTACATCTCCGCGCAAGGCCGTGAGCCGTGACGGATCGAAAAGCAACGAGCACAGGACAATGACAGCCACAACCGTCAACATGGCAGGCAGCAACCTTCTGGCACGACGCAACCAGAAATCTTTCATTTTAAAACTATGATATGTATCCCACTGACTCACCAAAATATCTGTAATCAGATACCCCGACAAAGTAAAAAACACGCCCACACCCAACAAACCACCCGGCAACCAATCCGGATTCAGATGATACACAATGACTGCGATAACTGCCAGCGCTCTTAAACCATCCAAACCTGGCATATAACGACGTTGTGACGACAACCGATTAGACTTCATTTCAGCCGCCGTCCTTCTTGCAAATTCAAGCTCCCTGTCTGTTTCAATGCTCTTCTGCCCTTTCCCTCTCCTGCACATCGTCTGCGATGCCCTGTAGCCTTTTCATTCATTATATAAAACTTCATAATCGTAATGATTTCAATGAAGTTAAAATTAATGACAATGTTTTTATTATATCATTCCTTTCCACAGTTAGGTAACCACTGATAGATATACAAAAAAAGGCATCTCTTCCCTTAGGAAGAAAATGCCTTTTTATTAGTATTCTATTCTCTTAAAATTTGATGATACCTGAGGTATGAAGGAAGACCAACAACATCAGGATCGGTGCAACATACCGAAGACCGAATAACCATACGTTGAACCAGAAGGGTTTGATGTTCGCATGCTCAGCCGCAGTCTTCCAGTAATAACCTGTGAATATAACAATCAACAAACCGCCTAACGGTAAGAAGATGTTGGATGCGGTAAAGTCTACGAAATCAAAGAACGATTTATCCCCTACTTTTAGTTCCGGCACCAGCCCCATGGACAATGCAGAAGGGACGCCCAGCATCAAGCACAGGACCGATACGACGAGAACGGAGCGAACCCGGCTCCAACGCATACGCTCCATGACATAGGCAACTGGAACTTCCAGCAAGGATACCATAGAACCTAATGCAGCAACCGCCAGCAGTACGAAGAACAAACCGCCGAAGAATGCACCAAAAGGCATTGCCGAGAAAGCAGCCGGTAAAGCAATGAAAACCAGCGATGGTCCTTGAGCCGGATTAATTCCGAAGGAGAAGGTTGTAGGGAAAATAATCATACCTGCGATAAACGCATAGATTAAATCTCCGCCACCAACGGCCAGCATGGCTCCACCCAGCGATTGACGGCGATCTACGTACGCACCGTACGTGATCATAATTCCCATCCCCAGTGAGAGTGAGAAGAAGGCATGTCCCAAAGCAACCAATGCAGACTCTATACTTAGCTTAGAGAAGTCGGGATTCAGAAAGAAGGATACGCCCGCACCAGAGCCTGGCAGCATAAGAGCGTTAATCATCAACACAAGCAACAGGATGACCTTGGCAGGAATCAAAATTTTATTGAACTTTTCAATCCCGTTCGATACCCCAAGAGTTACCACGACTGCTGTAAATGCAAAAACAACTAACAGCCAAACCAACGGCGCATAGCCGGAGGAAAAAGAAGCGAACTGTCCAGCAAAATCATTATTCGAAAACAGATTTCCGCTAAATGCCTCAACGGCATAATGCAGTGTCCAGCCGCCTACAATGGCATAGAACGATAAGATAACAAACGGCACGATAACAAACATGATGCTCATCTTGCCCCAAATCGGATGACCGCCTACTTTTACCATTGCAGAAGCAGCACTTCCTCGACCTGCACGACCAAGCGCAAGCTCCGCTAAAAGTACAGGCAAACCAACAAGCAACAGGCAGACAATAAACAATAAGAAAAATGCAGCTCCGCCATATTGTCCTGTAATATACGGAAATTTCCATATGTTACCTAGTCCTGCCGCACTCCCGATCGCCGCCAATATGAATCCAGCAGACGAGAAGCGTTCATTTTTATCAGACAGGCTATTCTGCCCCTTGCTCAAATTCATTATATCCCCCTCATTCTCTCTACTTACGCATAAACATGAGCATGCGTACATAAATAATTTTTACTCATTATAGCGTAAGTAGGATGTAAGGTCATGCATAATTTTTCACTATTACCGGATTTATTTTCATAATGTTCGGTATCTACAAAATACAACAGAAAACTACATATTTTCTTCAACATCCTTCTTTATTATGGTCTCTCCCATGCGATTAGATACTTTTTGATAAATATACGAAATCGCCAACAGTACAACACCAAAAGAGAAGTAGGCTACAATCGTGCTTCCTGTCGTTAACAGATGTAGATCATACAACAGCAGCTTACCTGTCGACAGCAAGGTCAAGCCCAATCCAAATCTGCGAATGTAGACCACTCGCTTGAGGAAGCCGTATACAATATACAAAATGGCCAGCAGCAAATACACCAGACTGAACACAAGACCAGCATCCCCCAGACGGAACTGAACTCCGAGAAAGGCGGTTATGATGCCCAGCAAATATACACCCATAATGACCGGATACAACTCATTACTTCTATAATGTCGGGTCATCAGTGCATTCAGGAAATCCCTGCTGCTGACGAATACCAGCACATTAAAGGCTGCGAGTACCACCAATGCCACATAATCAGCAGCCGTATTTTGCGCATAATTTTCATGCAAGGTTGGAACCGTTACGGTGACCACCAATGCCAGCGCGTAGCCTATGACGTACAACGCCAAGCTGTAGTATTTAATCACCCGATCATACAGCAACCTCACCTTAGGCAGGAAATAAGCCAACACCAGCGAAACGCAAGTATACAACAATACTTTGTACAAGGTGTAATGAGCAAACTCGTCGGATAAGACGATGTTATACCAATGCCCTGCTTCATACAAAAGGTAGAAATACACGTTCACCAAAGCTACATATTTGAATCCTTGCATGATATGCATTTCGTACAACCGATTGTTTTTGAAAGCATTCGAACGGCTAAATTCAATCGCATAGAAGACGGTAACGATTAACATTCCCAGTGTAATGAGCGTATATTTGAGTCCAAAATAATCCGTCTCAAATCCTGACAACAGATATATAGGGAAATCGACGAAAAAGAATGCGCCCAGACACAGTAATAAAATGCCCCAGCCAGCTCGTTCCAATTCCTTCAACCGGTAACGGTGTCCATATAATGTAAGAAGAACCGCTTCGATCAGCCAGCCCATGGATAACCATCTAACTCCAAACTGGAACGGAACCATAAGGATGGCAAAGGTCAACGAAGTCGCATAAAATAATATTTTGGTTTGTTTCTCCTCTGGAATATATCGACGGACCCATTGTCCCAGACCCCCGTACACCAAGCAAAAGACGAGAGCCAGCAAGCCTTTATAATCATCCAGGCCTGCATCGCCGAACAGAGAGTACAGAACGGAACAGCTCACGACTGTATTCAGAGCCAATAGGGAGAAATCCAGCCATGACAGTTTTGTTTTTAAACGGAACGGCACCCACAGCGTCATCCCGAGGTACATCGCAAATGTAATGACTGCATACATCATGCTCGCTACGGCGCTTTCCGATAACCACGCCAGCACAATCATCAAGGGCGTATTAAGCAAAAAGCTGATATATTGCACGACGACCCACCGTTTGCGGAAGGATACAAGCAGAATCAGCAAGTTTAACAGGAACAAATAGCCCATGGCGATATACACAGCGTTCCCTTCCAGCCCATTCGCTGCCATATAGGAAAACAGTGGGAGATATCCCCCTACTAAACCGAAAGAGCATATCGTTCGGGATTCATACCTTAATGACAGTAGCACAGCGGTCACCGTAACGAGTACGGATAAGCCTATGCCTGTATACATTCCTATGATTTCTAACAAAAAGTAGCTGTAAAAAATCGATCCATACAACACAGAAATACCGCCGCCCAAAATACCGAGCGCAAAGGTCTGCTTCTGCTTGCGGTACAGCCATTCCCCGCCGCCCAGCATCAACGCTCCTAGCAGAAAGAAGGCCACGCCCTTCATATTTCCTGTAAACCAGTTCGAGTATGAGTATTTAAAAGCAGCTCCCACACCCAATATAATGAGCAAAATCCCCAGCTTGTTAATCCAGTTCAAGCCTAGCTTCATTTCAAACTGATTTTGCTTCATGCGCTTCTGCATCGTTTCTTCGCTGATCTCTTCTTCTCCGAACTGCTGGAACTCGCTTGCCGTCTGATGAAGCAATTTACGCTCGGCCTCCTGAAACCGCCTGCGTTGCTCCATAATTCGGTCTCGAATCTCCTCTGAGAACAGTCGTAATCTGGCGACGATCTCGTCCTGATCTTCTTTAAGCTCATGCGTAGTTTGCTGAATAAGCTGGTCCACTCGGTTTTTAGCCCCATATTCAAAGGCTGTCAGCCGATTTTCCCCTTCTGTAGTTCTGGAAGCAAAATAGGTCTCCAGCTTTTCACGCGAAATGCGGATCATATTCGCCTTTTCACTCAGCATTTGCTCCGTCAGCGCAGTGCGCAGCTTTCCATTTTCCTGCTCAATATGTCGTACTCGCTCTTCCAAGTGAATGCAGCGAGCCTGATAATCCTCGAACTTTTTTCGCAGAACCTCATTCTCCAGAATGATATCTGAGGCTTCATAGTCCGCGATTAATGTTTGATACTCCTTGAGCAGCTTGTTCTGTTCTTGGCGGATCGTATGTAAACGATCTTTAAAATCCTCCATGTTCTCCTCCATCGCTGTCCATTTTGGTAATCATTACATTTTACATGAAATTAAAAAGTCATTATAGAGACTATAGCCCATTTTGAACGTTAAATTGGGGCTTTTACTTAAATATTCTTCCAGTTTTATGAGCGCAGATGAAGTAGAATGGATATACATATGAAATAAAGCCTACCTTTCCCCTTCGCAAACATGAAATCCGCATGGATGTGTTGCAGAGTCTACGCTGTGTATTTATTTTTATTGGAGAGATCACAATGAAAAAAGGAATTAATCCAATGTACAGACTCATGCCCTTGATTAACCTGCCGAAAATCCGTATACTTACAAAAAAGCAAACGATATTATGCCTATGAAGAGCATCCAACTCGGAGGCGTTTACGCCAAGGACCATACGTTAGCGTAGGATATGGCGATATGTACCTAAGTAAACCGGAGCCGCCCGTTACAGCGGAGCAAAGTGGATTGGAGAGTTATGACATCTGTCATGCTGTCTGGTCAATTTGGGTGGCACCGCGAGATCAAAGCGCTCCTCGTCCCATGTGGATGAGGGCGCTTTTTGTATTTTTATCCGAAAAGGAGTGCGGTGTCATGTTGGATATCAAATGGATCAGAGAGCATCAAGAACGGGTTCAGACAGCAGCAGACGGCAAAGGAATACAGGTATCGGTCGCAGAGCTGTTGACCCTGGATGATCGGAGAAAACAGCTACTTCAGGAAGTGGAACAGCTTCGACAGAAGCGTAATCAGTGTAGTCAGGATATTGGTGCGCTAATCCATGCCGGCAAGAGTGAACAGGCAGAAGGGGCGAAGCGGCAGGTCAAAGAAATTAACGGACAGCTAGATCTTCTGGAAGCCCCGCAACAGGAAGTAGAGGAACAGTTTCAACAGCTTTTGCTTCTGATGCCTAATATCGTATCGCCAGATACGCCACGGGGAAGATCGGATGAGGATAATGTAGAACTGGAGCGGGTCGGGTCGGTTCCGAACTTCGGATTTGAACCAAAGGATCATATGGCGCTCGGTGAGCTTCACAAGCTTATCGACGTCCCTCGGGGTGTCAAAACAGCCGGTACCCGTAACTACTATCTGACGGGAGCAGGGGTTGCATTGCATCGGGCTGTGCAGCAGCTTGCGGTGGATTTGCTGACTGCACGCGGATTCCAGTTGTTGGACGTTCCACTGATGGTACGTGCAGAGGCGATGCGCAGCACTGGTTTTTTTCCGCTCGGACTGGATCAGACGTACCGCATCACAGGAGAGGATCAGTGGCTTGTAGGCACTTCGGAAGTGCCGCTGGTCTCGTATTACAGCGGTGAGATCGTGGATGTTGCGGACCCGATTCGGCTGGCAGCCGTGTCCGTATGCTTTCGCAATGAAGTCGGCTCAGCCGGAAGGGATGTACACGGACTGTATCGTGTCCACCAGTTTGCCAAGGTTGAGCAGGTCGTCATCTGCGAAGCTAGCCTGGACGCTTCGGAACAGATGTTTCAGGAGATTACGCGCAATGCGGAAGACCTGCTTCAACTGCTGGAACTGCCCTACCGCAAGATGGCTGTCTGTACAGGCGACATGGCGCAAAAAACCTACAAGCAGGTGGACATTGAGACATGGATGCCCAGTCGCCAAGCTTACGGCGAGACACATTCGTCGTCCCAGCTGCTTGATTTCCAGGCGCGCCGTTCCAACATCCGGTACCGCAATGCGGATGGCAAGCTGCAATATTGCTACACGCTCAACAACACAGCAGTTGCTTCGCCCCGGATTTTGATCCCGTTGCTGGAGCATCATCAGCAAGAGGACGGTTCGATCCGTATTCCGGAGGCTTTACGCCCATATATGCCGCGAGGTATGGAATTTTTGCGTACTCCCTTGTTATGAAAACAGGAGCGCACTTTGAAAAGTAGTACCCAATGAGCAGGATTTCCGATTGTAATCATCGCAAAAAAGACGAAGGATAAATATCCTTCGTCTTTTTTGATGTCTCATTGTGTCATTGTGCTTCTGCTTCCCATGCGCTGGCAGGGCCAAAGAATTCATAGTGGATATCTGAAGCCGGGATATTCCACTCCTTCAACAGGCCGTATACCGATTGCATGAATCCCTCAGGGCCACAAAAGTAATATTGTGCGTTACGTTCTGGTATCACGGATTGCAACCAGGCCAGATCCAAACGGCCTTCCTTGTGAAAAGCCTGTGCCAGCCGATCCTGCTCCGTTGGTCTGCTGTAACACCAACGAACTGCAGCCTGTGCATGTGTGGCGACCAGCTTTTCTACCTCATTACGCAAAGCATGGTTATCCCCATTGACTGCTGCGTGGACAAAGGTGATAGGTCGATGCGGAGCAGATTTCACTAAGGAAGCCAACATACTAACCATCGGGGTTAGCCCGACCCCGCCGCTGATCAGCACAACAGGTCTGCGATCTGCCCGATCCAGCGTAAAATCACCCGCCGGTGCAGATACTTGGAGCACATCGCCCTCTTGCACCTGCTCATGCAGATACACGGATACTTTACCTGCCGGACGGGACTCTGCGGCATCCTCGCGCTTTACAGATATCCGGTAGTGGGATTGGCCTGGGGCATCCGAAAGACTGTATTGACGGATGTGGGTATTATGTTCGCCCGGAATTTCCATCTTTAAGCTGATATATTGCCCAGGCTCGAATTCAGGCAGCACCTGTCCATCCTGCGGCACCAGATAAAAGGACGTAATTTGGTCGCTTTCCTTAACCTTTTTCTGCACAACAAAGCTTTTAAAGTCTGACCAGCCTCCCTGCTGCTGTCCAGCCTCCTTGTACATTTCAGCTTCCACGTCTATAAATACATTAGCGATCACACCGTAGGCCTCGGCCCATGCGGCAATGATCTCGTCTGTAGCCGCATCTCCCAGTACGTCCTTGATCGCAGCGAGCAGATATTTTCCGACGATAGGGTAATGTTCTGGCTTAATTCCCAAACTGCGATGCTTATGTGCAATCTGGCGTACCACCGGAAGAATTTCCTCCAGGCGGTCAATGTGCTGTGCAGCCGCATATACAGCATTGGCCAGCGCTCCCTGTTGACGTCCTTGCTTCTGATTCGCGTGATTGAATATATTGAGAAGCTCGGGATGGGCTTCAAACATCATCTGGTAAAAACGCTTGGTGATTGTAGTTCCGTGTACCTCCAAAACAGGTACAGTCGATTTGATCGTTGCAATGGTTTGCTCACTTAGCATCTTTGTATCCCTCTTCTCTCCAAAATAAGATAACAAAGGGTATTTCAACATATGTCCCATTTGTTAATCCTCAATTTAAAACCCAGTATACCCACATAAAGTAACCGTTTATGTGATTCCAGTCACTTTAAATTTGAAATAATGTGAACGTGTCAATGACAAAACGCACAATCACAAACACTTCCCACATAACTGACGAGCTTTCCCCAAAGTTTCAAATATCTATATACCTATTTTGTATGTAATGATCAGATTTGTCCTTTCTCCTAACAACAGTTTCACCATGCTAAAGACTTCAATTTATTCCACTTGTAGACGCTTCCAATTAGGATAAAATCGAAGATGAGGTGCCGGACAAGCCGTTTCGGCCCATCCTATCCGTGTTAAAGGAGGCAGACGATATCGTGAAGTGGATCAACAGCAGCAAATGGTTAGCCGCATGGATTTGTATCCTATTCGCAGTGGCCAGTGCGAGTTTTCAACCCTGTGCAGCACATGCCAATACAACAGGCGTTACGCAAGCAACCTACGGGACCGAGGTGAACCAAGCGCTGAATGGCTTGGACGTCGCCAATGCCGAACTATCCCTGAGCGCAACAGCAAGCACAGCCATTACGAACGGAACGGATTGGAAAGACACCGCAGGTAACCCGATTCAGGCGAACAGCGGTAATATTCTAAAAGTAGGTTCTACTTATTATTGGTACGGCGAGCACGCCGAAAACTGGAAATTTGAAAAAGTGAACGTATATACCTCAACCGATTTGAAAAATTGGTCCTTCCGCAGCAGTATTCTCACCAAAGATTCCGCCCCTGAGCTGAATTCCAGCAAAATCGAGCGTCCCAAAGTTATCTACAACAAAACCACCGGAAAATATGTACTATGGGCGCACTATGAAAATGGCACGGACTACTCACTAGGTCGTGTAGCCGTCGCTACCAGCGATACACCCGACGGAAATTTTGCCTACCAAGGCAGCTTCCGCCCACTGAATTACGAGTCTCGTGATATGACGGTGTTCACGGATACTGACGGTAGCGGCTACCTTATTACAGCTTCCCGTAAAAATGGCGGCGCCAATGATACGATGGCGATCTTCAGGCTGACAGCCGATTATACAGGTGTGCAGGCGTTCGTTGGCTGGATTTTTGAAAATGGCTATCGCGAAGCTCCTGCTGTTGTGAAAAAGAACAATACCTACTACCTGTTCACCTCGCAGGCATCTGGCTGGTATCCGAATCAGGGCGCTTACGCAACCGCCAGCTCCATGACTGGAAGCTGGTCTGCTCTGTCACCCTTCGGTGATCCGGCGGCTTACGGCTCGCAAATCCATTCCATCGCCACGATTACGGGTAGCGCAGGAACCAGCTACATCTATATGGGCGACCGCTGGAATCCGCTCAACCTGAGCGACCACAAATTCATCTGGTTGCCACTAACTCTGAATGACTCCAACAAAACAGCAACCCTGAACTGGTACAGTAGCTGGGATCTGGATGCTGCGACAGGCACAGTAATCCTACCATCCCTTGTGAATCACGCACAGGGCAAAACAGCGACTGCTAGCTCAGCCGCATCCAGTTCTCCAGCTTCACTGGCGAACGATGGCAACGCCCAAACCTCGTGGAAGGCTGCTTCCGCATCCTGGCCCGCTTGGTGGCAGGTCGATTTAGGCAGTACCAAGACCATCAGCGAAGTGGAAATTTCATGGTTTATGTACAAAGGATCTGAAGCGTATTACAAATATAAAATTGAATACAGCATGGATGGAGTTAACTACTCCACGATTGATCGCACAGGTAATACCACGTATGGTTTTACCAGTGACAAAGTCAATTTTCAAGCTCGCTACGTGCGAATTAACCTTGTAAATGCAGTGCTATTCAATAATCCAAACAACTGGTATACCCCGACGGTGCATGAAGTAAGATTGCTTGGCAATTAACTTTCACACTTGGAATATTGCCTTAATCCTTAAAAAAATATCGCACAGCTCTTGCGCAATGTTGTACCCATTTGCAGGAGCTGTGCGATTTGTGTTGAACCGCTATGTTCGAGTGCCTCTCTTAGACTCCTGAAGTATCACATGCCGGGCAGTGATAGTGAGTCGCAGATAATCAGATATCAAGCGCTGCATGATATCCTTGATATATTGCAGTCGTGATGGTAGATGCCTTAACGCAATCTCCGATTTGTGCGACATAAGGTGCACAATCAATTAACTCATCTACTACGTTTCTTCTTGGCCGTTGTCCAAGCGCACAAATGACTGAAGTACCTGGAACAAGATGTTCTTCACCATTTTGATCAGCGCAAACAACACCTTCTTGTGTAACATTCAGCCCTTTAAATCCTAAATGAACTTGAATGTTATTCTTTTCGATTTCTTTTAACATAATGGGACGATGTCTAATATTAGCATCCGGAGCCAGCTCTGCTCTCATCTCTACCAGATGAACAGTCTTACCTTCCTGAGCAAGGTGAATGGCTGCTTCACAGCCTGCCAGACCTCCTCCCAATACGACTACGCTATCGCTGACCCTGTCCTGCTCCAGGTAGTAGTTATTAACAATGACTACGTTATCACCATTCAATCCAGGAATTGGAGGAACAATTGCTGCGGAACCAGCTGCTATAATTAACGCATCAACATTTTCTTTCTCTGCATACTCTTTAGTAACAGGTGTATTCAAACGGATCTCAACGCCAGCGTCTTTAGCCAGCTTTCCGAGAGTAACACCTAATTCATACATCTCATATTTAAAAGGAATCGCCTGCTCTCCCCTCAAAATACCGCCTACCTCGTCAGCCTTCTCACATAGAATAACTTTATGTCCGCGTTTGGCTGCAGTAAGAGCTGCATAAAGCCCGCCTGGGCCTCCACCGGCTACTAAAACCTTGCGTGGATTAGGGGAAGGGTAAATTTCTGTTCCATCCATCTCGCGACCAATTAATGGGTTAACCGTACAGCGTCTTGTGGATGTTTCTGCACGTTCTGCCATACAGGTGAAGCATCTCAGACATTTAATAATGTCCTCGTCGCGGTTGCTCATCACCTTTCTTGGAAGCTCTGGATCAGCAAGCAGTGCGCGAGCCATTTCAACAACATCCGCCTGACCGCTAGCAATGATTTCTTCCATTTGAGCCGGGTCATTTAATCCGCCGACCGTTGCAACCGGAACACTTACATGCTTCTTAATCTCTGCTGCAAGATAAACGTTACTTCCATGAGGCAAGAACATCGAAGGATGTGTGATACCAAAGCCTGTCTGATAGGTTCCAGCAGATACATGGAGTAAATCGACTCTTGATTCGATTAATTTAGCAATTTCTATACCTTCTGTCAGGTCATAGCCGCCTTCAAATAACTCCGAACCACTCATTCTAAACTCGATTGGGAAGCCAGAACCCACCGCTTCACGGACACTGTCCAGAACCTCCTGTGCAAAACGCACCCTGTTTTCCAAAGTTCCGCCATACTTGTCTGTTCTGCGGTTGAAATAAGGAGAAAAAAACTGATTAATCAACCATCCATGTCCGCCATGAACCATAATCATTTCATAACCTGCTCTCTTGGCCAGTCCAGCACATCTACCATAAGCTGCTACGATATCATCAATTAGTTCTTGCGAAAGTTCCTTTACTTCTCTGCCATCCGGGCGTACTCCGGGGCTGGGTCCCCACTGAGCAAGTCCTTGTTTCTTATTTTTGTCAGTCAGATAAGTTCCTGCATACTGTCCAGAATGAGACAATTCCACACTGGCAATTGCCCCGTGACGGCGAATAGCGTCTGCAGTATAGGTAAAACTAGCAAGAGAATCTACTGTCCCCAGATCCAGATGGTACATATGGGAAGCTTCCGTCTCAGGATGAACCACGACTTCGCTGACCGTAACTGACGCAGCACCGCCTTTTGCTCTTAATTCATAAAAAGCTGTAGATTTCGGTCCAATAGTGCAGTCAGCTGTAATATCTGTACCTCCCATAGGAGAGCCAAACATTCTATTTCTGAAAGTCACATTTCCAATTGTAATTGGTTTACATAGATTGGGATATTTTCTTTGCATGATCTCATGCTCCTTATCTGTATTTATTGCTATGGGTTAATTGATAGCTTTCTGATTCATATCCACAGCCATCTTCTGATTTTTTCGGGTAGTGAACTTATATACAAATGTTAGAACAAGTCCGGTTATGCCAAGTACGGCCGCAATGACAAAGGCTCTCTGATAGCTACTGTCTGTGCTGTAAACATGACTCATAATCGATGGGCCAAAGTATCCTGCTGTTGCAAATCCAATAAACATAATTCCATAATTCACACTATTATTTCTCACACCAAACTGATCGGCAGTAAATCCAGGAAATACCCCCATCAGTGCACCAAAACATAAACCAATAACTGAAATACCAATATAGAATGTCAACACACTACCTTCGCCTGAAAAATAAAGCAATGTGAGTCCTATGACCGAAAAGACAGAAGAAAAAGCCAGGGTATTGATTCGACCGATTTTGTCCGAAATATAGCCTGCAACGATTCGTCCGCCCGTGTTAAACAATGCCAATACGGAAACAACTGTCGTAGCGGCTGCCGCAGACATACCAATCATTTTCTGAGCTATAGGAGAAGCTTGTGATGTACACATGAGTCCGGCAAAAGCACCACACATTAATAACAAGATCATGATATAAAACAGAGGGCTTGAGAGCATGCCTTTCCAGTCTTTGTCGTTCTGAATAGAACGGCCAACATTTACAGTCTTGGGTGTCCATCCTGCAGGAACAAAGTCAGATGGACATTTCTCAATGAAGAAAGAAGCAGCACATACAATAATAAGAAATGCTATACCGATGATAATGAATGCTGATGTCACACCAGACCTACTGATTAAACTATTGGCAATAGGAGGTATAATAACTGAGCTTATTCCATAAGCAGCCGTTGTTATACCGCCAACTAATCCTCTTTTGTCAGGGAAAAACTTAATAGAGTTGCTAATTGTGCATCCGTAAACCATTCCCGTTCCTAGGCCGAGTACGATACCGTAAGCCAATACCAGGTAACCTACAGATGTTGCAAATCCTGATAAAATCATACCGCCTCCAAATAGCAAGCCCCCTACAAAGATCACTTTCTTGGGCCCGAATCGATCATTAATCCAGCCACCTGAAATCATCGTGATAGGACCTACCGAATTTGTAATCGTAAATGCAATAGCCAAATTCCCCGGTGTTAAACTAAGTCCTGTGACGCTGCTCAAATATTCTGCCATTGGGGCAGAAAATACACTCCACGCGTAAATTGATCCAATACACAGATTAATAAAACAGCTTGCAATCAGAATAATCCATCTCTTTTTTGTAAGTTCCACTGAGATCTTCTTCTCCCTCGTCGTTGTATTGTGAAATCATTCACATATTTCGAAATAATATTAACACGCGCTTTGCAATATATCAACAGAAACATGTATGTAGTTATATGTTTTATTAAATATGTTTTCAATAATATATCAATCTTATTGTGGACTCGCTAAATATGTTATACTTAACCAATAAACGACGAAAATGTTAGGAAGAATGCCTTATGAGAACTTTAAAATATGCCATTCTGGGCTTGTTAAATAAAGAACCTATGACTGGTTATGATATAGGTAAAGAATTCAGTAAAGATTTAGGCGAATTTTGGACTGCAAAGCATAGTCAGATCTATCCAGAATTAAAAAAACTGCTTAATGAGGGACTTATCGTCTACGAGATCCAAATTAGCGGAGAAATTTTAGAAAAAAAATTGTATTCGATTACGGAGAAAGGCAAAGAAGATTTTTTACAATGGCTAAGAAAAGCAGAGCCTATTGAACCCACTCCCAAAGATGTGTTTAGGCTGAGAATGTATTTTTCTAATCATCTGGATATAACAACCCGATTAAATTTGTTGGAACATCAGCTGCTTCAACATCAAGATAGGCTGGAACATTTACGCAAAAATAAAGAACGTTATGAAACTATTCCTCCTCTTGATAGTGATAATTTTGGCGATTATCTTGTATTAGATGGTGCTATTTTACGCGAAACTATAACCATACAATGGATAGAAAGTTTTATTGCTTATTGTAAAAAATAAAGCATCTCATTTTCCCTTAAACTTATTGTAAACACAAAAAAGCACAAGGATTCGAGAATATGTAGCTCGAACCCTTATGCTTATTTTTTTTACTAATCAACGCATTCGATTCACTGTGGTAAACACAAATTTATCGTACCGATGCCGCGAGAACGAGTATTCAAATGGTATACCTGTATCCAGATAACCCACCTGCTCAATTTCCAAGATTGGATCATCCGCTGCGCAGTCCAAATGCTCCCGATCCAGTTCCGTCGACTTGGATGCCCGGATGGTACGGTGTGAACCGACAATATTAAGTCCCAACTCCTCCTTAATGTGTTTGTACACCGAGCCATACAGCACCTCCTCTGTAATACCGCTGATCAGCTTCGTAGGCATGTATGTGCGCTCGATAACATAGGGCTCACCCTCCACGACACGCAGACGAATCACATGATATACAGGAGAATTGGCATCAATAAATAGATGGGTCGCTACCTCTTCGGATGGAAATTGAACGTCAAAGGCGACGATTTTATTTTTGATTTCTTTCCCGCGCAATACGTTGGTTAACCCCAGCATTTCATTTACGACGACGTTAACAGGGCCATTGTGAACCGATTTGACGATAAATGTTCCATGTCCTCTTTTACGATTTAGCAACCCGTCCATCACCAATGTGTCCAATGCCCGCTTAATCGTCATCCGACTTACACGAAACTCTTTTGCCAGTGAGATCTCATCGGGAATCGGATCATCACTGCTATAGGTCTTATTCATAATCCGCTCTTTGACCTCTTGTGCAATCCGCTCGTATTTGTTCATCTGTCTACCACCTGTACTAAAAATTATTTTATGTCAGCATTTTACCAAAACATCGGTAGCGCTGGTTCTTTTTTGTTCTGCAGGCGGGACGTTAAGGTATTACGGTATAAGTAAGTATACCGAACATTATACTTTCTCACCAGCGGCGTACAGCACAGTTCTATGACGATGATGAAGAAAAAAAGGCGGTCCAGAGGACCACCTTAGAATCCGTTATTCTCGATCACCTGTTTGAACCAGTGCCCACTCTGTTTAACGGATCTCTTGCCACCGTTCTGAAGATCGACAGACACAAAACCATAGCGATTCTTATAAGCATTCGTCCAGGACCAGTTGTCCATAAACGTCCATAAGTGATAGCCCTTCACATTGGAGCCCTCTGAGATGGCCCGTTGGACCCATTTAAGATGCTCACGGATAAAATCAATGCGATAGTCATCGCGAATCATACCCTGTTCATCTCTGAACTTTTCTTCACCTTGAACACCCATTCCGTTTTCTGAAATGAAGCATTCAATGTTGCCATAATTTTCTCTGACATTGGTCAGAATGTCGTAAATGCCTTTCTCATAAATCTCCCAGCCCCGCATCTCATTCATCTTGCGGCCAGGCATGACGTAATAATCGAAGAAACGTTCCGGCACAAAAGGAGCATCCGGGTTCGGCAGACTTTCACGAGCCTTGACTCTGCGCGGCTGATAATAGTTAATCCCCAGCAGGTCCACAGTGCCCTGGCGTATAATCTCCCGATCTCCGTCTTCCATGCTTGGTACATATCCCTCTTGGCGTAACAGCTCCACGAGCAAAGGATTGAATTCTCCCGTCACAGATGGGTCTAAAAAGGAACGGTTAAAGAACGCATCGCATATTTCAGCAGCCTGCACGTCTGCCGGATGCTGACTACGCGGATAAGTCGGCGTCAGGTTCAAAATAATTCCGATTTTGCCCTTATAACCGCCCTCTCTGTAAGCCTTAATGACACTCGCGCTCGATAACAGAGTATGATATCCCACCTGTACAGCTTTACCGAAATCCACTTCATTCGGATAGTGGAAATCGTATAGATAGCCGCCTTCCACCGGGACAATCGGCTCGTTATGCGTAAACCATTTGGCTACACGATCCCCGAATAGCTCAAAGCAAGTGTTAGCGTAATCCACGTAAGCTTCGACCGTCTCCCGGTTCACCCAGCCTCCATTTTCCTGTAAAGCCATCGGCAAATCAAAATGATACAGATTCACAAACGGCTCAATACCCGCCTGCTGCAACTCCTCAATGACGGAAGTATAGAATTGAACCGCCTGCTGGTTTATTGCACCTTTCCCTGCCGGAAACAGGCGTGACCAGGAAATAGAGAACCGGAAAGAGTTGTGGCCAAGCTCTTTCATGAGTGCAATATCCTCTTTGTAACGGGTATAGAAACGGGACGTATCGGCAGGGCCAACCCCATCATAGAAACGGTTCGGCTCCTGCTCAAACCAATAATCCCAAATGTTCGGTCCTTTGCCGTCTCCCTCCACGGTTCCTTCTGTTTGGGTAGCCGAAGCGGAGGAACCCCACCAGAAGTCGGATGGAAAACGGTATTGAATGGTTTGCTGCTCTATATCTTTCATTTCGGTATGATTCACAGCTCTACTCCTCTCTCTTTTGCATGAATAAGCTGCTAATCTAGCAGCTTATTCACATTACATTCCAACAGTTTGATCCTTACCTGCAATGGCTGCTTGGCTAAGCTCCTCTTCCTGCTCTTTACGAACGTTCATCCGATCAATAATTTTCAGAAACGGGAACCAGATGACAAAGACGACAGCCATATTAAACAACTGCAGCACGCCACCCATCAGGGAGCCCGTAGCCATCATTCCACTAAAGAACAACGGCATCGTCCAAGGAACCTGTATTCCGTTTGGCGGCGGCACAATCCCGGTGGTCATGGCAAAGTAAGTAATCAGCGTAACGATCATTGGAGAAATAACCCATGGAACAAAAATAAGCGGATTCATCACAATCGGCAGACCGAATATGACGGGTTCGTTGACATTAAACAGACCCGGTCCAAGGGCCAGCTTACTGACCTGCTTCAATTGCTTACTCTTCAGGAAGATCAGAATCGAAAGCACGACAGCCAGTGTCATACCTGTACCACCGATACCTACGGTGTAAATATCCACAAACTGCTTAGTGATGATATGCGGTAGTTCTGCTCCTTTGGAGTACGCTTCATAGTTTTCAAGTGCCAGCGTATTCCAGATTGGGTCCATAACCGAGTTAATAATAATTTGACCATGAAGCCCAAAGAACCATAAAAGCTGAACAAAGAAAATAGCAATCAATGTAGGTATAATGCCACTGCCCAAATGCACCAGAGGTGCCTGTACAGCATGATAAATCAGGTCATGCAGGTTATTATGAAGGGTCAGTGTAACTACAACATTAATGATCAAAAATATGCCCAATGTAATACATGCCGGAAGCAAAGCAGCAAACGATTTGGCAACTGCCGGCGGAACGCCTGGAGGCATTTTAATGACAAAATTTCGCTGCGTCACCTTTCGGTATATCTCAGCCGCGATAAAAGCGACGATCATACCAAGGAACATGCCTTTGGCACCGATCCGATCAACCGGAATGACACCAGCAATCGTGGCACCGCTTTCTTGTGTCAGCACAAACGGGGTGAGCATCAAGAAACTGGCCAACGCAATCATCCCGCCGAATATGGGCTCGACCTTATAACTTCGAGATAAATAATACCCAATCCCGACGATTACAAATAAGGTCATGATATTCAGTGTGGCATTAGGCGCAATGTTCAGCAGACTGCTAAAAGTCGCATAATTGCCGTCGCCCATCCACCCTTTTAGAAACGGCAGATTGATAATAACGACGATAATGGAGCCAAAAACAGTTAATGGAAATGACAGCATAAATGCATCACGCAGTACAGTAAGATAGCGGTTGTTGTTCAGTTTACCGGCAATAGGTATCAGTATCCGGCTTAATTTTTCAAACAAAGCCTATTCCTCCCCGCGAAGTGACTTGCATCAATAGGGTTGCAAGCTTTTCATGTCCCAAATTTCACAAACTTACATGTTCCGTTATAAATTTCTGGATTTGAACAGCTCCAGCAATTCTAGAACCAGATCCTTCATGGTAACCGTGGACATCAGATGATCCTCGGCATGCATTAGAAGGAGCGAGAAAGGAGTTTGGGTACCTCCCGCTTCCTTCTTAACCATTTGAAAATGGATATCATGCGCAGCACGTAAATCCTGCTTGGCTTGTTTGAGCAGTTCGTCCGCACCTTCTACATTCTCATTTCGGTATTCGGTCAGCGCCTGAATTACTTTACTGCGAGCGCTTCCACTATGAAGAATAAGTTGGAAACTAATTTGCTCTTCCGTCAGTTCAGCTATATTGACTTTATCCATTTTTGCGTTCCACCAGCTTCACGGCCTGTTCGTAGGCTTTCTTACCGTCAACCATCCCGTATGCCATCATGTCAATCACTTCTACATGAATACCATATTGGGCTGCTTCCTTTTCCAGCTGTCCTTTAAGAAAACTCATTTGCGGGCCAATCAATACTGCGTCAGCCTTAGCCATGTCTTCTGCCGCCTGATCTTGACCTACTGCCCAAATTTCAGCCTCGTCCCCAATGGACTTAGCATAATCCTGCATCTTAGTAACCAGCAAACTTGTAGACATACCTGAGCTGCAAGCCAGTAAAATTTTCTTCATGATTATTCCTTCCCTTCAAGGTCTGATTGGATGTTAAGTACTAGAAAACGTTTACAGCGTAATTATAAATCCAGTCTTTTGATTTGTCTATACATTTAATATATATGTATAGACTTTTTTAAAAATAACACTACTTCTTCACTTTTTTTTCTTAAAAATGAACATGATCTCTTAACTTTAATCCCTCAATAGTAATCGATTTTCACTATAAGAGGTTCTGCCAATGATATGTTATTCGATTCTGTAAAATGTTAACATGAGCTTACGGAGTAAACTTGATAGCCTCTCCGTAGCCAAAGAATAGCTGAGGTGAGAAGAGATGAGTAGAGATGAGAAGAATCAAAGTAAAACCAAGCAAGAGTTGGACCGGGTCGTGTTCATCGGCCGCACGACCACAAGATTGATGATCTGAAACGCAAAGGCCTATTGGATATTCAGCATGCAATGGAAACGCTAGAACGTGCAAAAGATAATTATGTTTGGAGCTGTTATGGAGATATGCAAGGGCTTAGCGAGCTGCGCCATCAAGCACTCCAGGATTGCACGCAGGATATGAGGAAGCACCCGGAACGCTACGTTGCTGCGGTACTGCCGGAGCTTCCCTTTGAAGATGAACAGTTTAATATCGTGCTGTCTGCCCATTTTCTGTTTATGTATAGTGATCGACTCGACTATGAGTTTCATAAGAATACGGTACACGAACTGCTGCGAGTGGCTTCAGAGGAAGTTCGCATTTTTCCTCTGACCGATTTAACGGGAACTCGTTACGATCTGCTAGATCGTTTGATTCTTGAGCTGGAGGCAGAAGGCTTACGGGTGACAGAGGCCAAGGTTCCGTATGAGTTTATGCGTAACGGCAACTCTCTGTTAAGCATCCAAAAGATATAGGGCAGGTTTAGGTGTAAAGGGAGCAAGCGATTAGCTTGCTCCCTTTCTGGTTATTGAGATGAAAATTAGAAAATTTTAGAATATCAAGAAACATTCCTACATTTTTATCGTCTATATTATGGAAGACCTTACGTATGAGGATAAGATTTCCCGAAGCCTGAAGTTAAAAAATCAACTCACAAAGGAGCTTATGCATGTTAAAAAAGTTAGGATTAGCTGCATTGATTCTGGTTACTAGCCTCTCTGTTATTGGAACAGGCTGGGCCGCATCCAGCACAACAACCATTGAAGTTTCTAAAACTGCTCTGGATTACAACGTTGCTCGTCCGCTGAGCGATGGTGCTTTTCATGATGGATTATTAGCCGCTGAAACATCTGCTGGAAACCTCGTGTATTACAATTCCAAAGGAGAGAAAGCTTTCTCACTTCCCGCCGAGCTTAAACCCATTGGTGATTTTCATGAGCAGCGAGCTGTCGTGAAAAATACAAAAACCAATCACTATGGATACATTAACACCAAAGGGGCACTGGTCATCCCTTGCCAATATACCGAAGCCAATTTCTTTTCTGAAGGAAAAGCCAAGGTTACCATAGCAGACACTAAAGAAAATGCAATTATAGATCGAACGGGAAAAATCCTTTCTCATTTTAAAGAAAATGTGGAGTCAGAATATGTATTTACAGACGGTCTGGCCCTCGCCTACGCCCCTAACACTGGCAAGATCGGTTTTGTGAATGCCTCTGGTCAACTAGCGATTCCTTATAAATACAAATACAGTCGTGGTTTCTCGGATAGCTTGGCTATTGTTCAGAATAGCAAGGGGCTATACGGGTATATCAATACAGCAGGGAAAGAAGTCATTCCTCCTCAATATAAATCCGGTGGAGACTTCTCGGAAGGATTGGCCCCTGTGCAAAATACCAAGGGAAAATGGGGATTCATCAATAAACAGGGAAAAGTCGCGATTCCCTTTAAATTTACGGATGCCCAGGATTTTAGTGAAGGCCTGGCGAGTGTGAAAAATGCAAAAAACGAAGTCGGATTTATTGATAAAAACGGAACGCTGGTCATTAAATATCAACAAAAATACGATGTTGCCTCTCCGTTCAAAGAAGGCTTTGCTTTAGTCGGTAAACAAACACAATCATCCGTCTCAGACGGCAAATTCGGTTACATCAATCGTCAAGGACAACTGCTGACTAAACTTGAGTACAGAGCCGAATCCTCCTCCTTCTCTAATGGCTATGCTGTTGCTTTTATCAAGCCAGGCAAAGCTTTCATTGTATCTAAACATTCCGTTTCAAAATAAAAAAGACGACCCCGGAAACAGATCGAGTGGATCTGCTTCCGGGGTCATTAAATTTCCAATATATCGAATATAATTAGTCGTGTGTGTAGAATTTCACTCCAGGTAGATCTGCTGCCACCCACGAGTAGTTGATGGTATTACTGTTATAATTTTTGGTCCCCGCCTGAGCAACCTGTACCTCTTTCAAAATCGTAATCGATGAACCCTTCGGTCTGACAACGACTACATGACCATGACCATCTTCTTTCTTGATCCCGATCGTAGGATACCCGAGATTGGCTCTTTTTTGTGCATCCTGAAAGGTTACAGAGTACCAGCCCGGCGCCCTTTTATTCAGTAAGGCATCAGCCATTTGATTGGCTAAGCCACTTGGTAAGTCAGCCGACATCGCGGACATCACATCTTGAGCAAAAATATTACACTTCGTTCCACCTACTGGCGAATACTTTTTGTTCGTTTCTACCTTAAAACTGTCAATTACAGATGCATAAGTACTTGCACTTCTAGCCATTGAAATTCCCCCTGAATATAAGTTGTAGAGGAAATGAACGGAGTCGCTTGAACATCTGAATGGCTCCACATTCAATTGATGTTGGCCTCCATTCCCTCTCAACTATTAGGGTGATTTCCGGCTTACTTTAACAACGTAATACTACAAAAAATTAACTTCATTCTCATAACTGAAGGCTTTCTTCACTGATTACGGTTGGAACGATAAGCTCAGGAGTAGTCGTAGGCTTCGTTTGTGTTAAATAGTCTGCTGCCCCCACCATCAGAGCGATGCCTATAAATAGCACGATCCAATTACGATTCTTTTTCATCATTTGTACCTCTCATTCTTCACTGCGCCCGTTCAGCCACTTGAACCAATGGAGCAGATGACTGAATCGATATTCATGCTGCAAAGCATACGTCCATACTTCAGGCTCTTCACCAGGCTCCTTCCAGACGAGCATGGAAAAGTGACCTTCTTCCTCGCTCGCAACCGACAGCAGCGAAAGACGATCATCCCCGAATCGGTATGGAGCCGATTCCACCCAGTAATTCCGCATATCGCTGATCCAGCTGCGGAACTGCTCTGTACCTGCGATCCGCAGGACTTCATCAGGTAGGAGCAGATGCTCGTCGATATCCTTCCAATCTCCCGCATATCGGTACCGCGCTGCCAGCATTGGACTGAGTGGTCGGATTTTACCGGGAGCCAACGTAGGCATATAGGCGACGGGAACGACCGGACCGATACTCTGGATAGCATAAGACCGAGCTTCCTCCTCACTCATTCCGTAAGACATAGCCTCCACGAGAAAATCGTTCCGTCTTACACCAAACTGATGCTGATACTGTGACATTTCATCCTGTAGCTCCAGTACCATACCCTGTGCCGTTTCTGTTCCGATCATTCCCAAACACCTCTCATTCCAAAATATAGTCGTGCAATTCCCGTTGCGCTCGATACTTTGCCCAATTGAATTCAGGCCAAGCCGATTCTTCTCTCGTCATGCTCGTCAAACGGGCTTGTAAAAACTCATCTAGTGATCCATGTTCCTTACGGCTAAAGTCAATCAGCAGCGGAATCGCGTCCGCCGATAGCTCACTCAAATATTCCTTATCTATCACCGATGTCGTGCGATACCGTTCGAGATTATTTTCAGCTATCCGTATATCAATGCCCACATAGTTCACGACGACATAGGCGACCAGAGCGAGTACAATATAATATTTCGCCAACGGCAGTTGACGGAAATGAATGCGCATTGCTGCAATAAGCAGTAGCAAGCCCAGAAAAATCATAAACGCGTGTACCAAATAGCGGGTGTACGTATAGCCGTATGCTTCTTCGTACATAACCAGCCGGGTATATCCCGAATACAGCATCACACCCGAACAACCCACGAGTATGTACAGCAGGCCGCTGTTCATTTTTTGCACTATACCTGATCCAAATTCAGTCCACTTCAATACACTGATCATCAGCACAAAGTTAATACCTGTTACCATAACCAGCTCCCCGAATCCTCTCCTCGCATATTCGGCATACGAGGTTCCTTCGGGCAGAGCACCTTCCCATGCCCCAAACAAATATCCAAACTGCAACACGACGAACACAACATACACCAGATTCATGACAATCAGCACCGTAGCGGTAATGACAGGATCAAATTTGATCGCGACCGGATCGTGGTAAGGCACCGTTGGTCGGTCAATCATCACTGAAGAGTGACCATCATACTCGGTGGTTTGGCCATTCGTGCGCTCATTTAACCCGTGCCATGATTGGGTCTCTCTCTGCGTATTACGCGGAGCAGGCTGTACAAATCCCCACAAATAACAGAAGAAACAGAAGGTGAAAAAGCAGGTCCAGATCAGCCGCAGCATGCCATTCCCAAAGGACAGCGTTCCGATCCATTCGGGTACTCCAGCTAACAACTTTTCGAACATCCCATCCGCCGAAGCCAGCAAAGATATGATAATGAACAGTAGCGGCAAGGCAATAAGTAAACCAATCATCACTTTGCCCAATACACGCTTACGCTCATCCTTTACATTCCGAAGGGCTACTGTCTTGACCATCCGAAAGGGGGTCACGATATGACGAAAGTTTTGATAAAACCAATGGCTTAACGCCTGACCAATAATACCGGGTTCTGACCAGCCATGCCTTTCCTCCCCAAACAGCAGCACCATATGTACGCTAATCAGAGCAGGTATCGCCAGCACATTTAACACGTACAGGACCGGATTATTAAACAGCGCGTATGTCAATGCCAGCATGAAAATGATCACAAACAGCAAACGCCCTATCCATGACCCGGGCTGGAAACGATCTCGGTTAAAGGCATACATATAGGCGTAAAACCCAATAACAAAAATTGGAATGGACACGCCCAGCCCATGTCCGTAAAACAGATATTGATGAACCAGCGCCAACACAATTGCGCCAGCAAAGGCGGACAGAAACGACGTTTTCGGCAAAGACGTTCCATTCATCTTGTCATGCATGGTAAATACCTCCACAAATATGCTTTATAACCCTTATTGTAGATGATAAAATAAGAAGATAAAGAGAAATTAATTCAAACAAAATTTCCTATTTTATAAAAGTGACTACGCTTTTAATCAAATATAGAGGAAACGGAGCAACCTTGAATGAAACTCCATGCCCAATTTTTAAGGCTTCACTCACACGCAGCTGACGACAAGGACGAAAACCATACCATAGAGACGACGCTGGATGAGCTGGCGGCTATTTTTGACTGTACTCACCGCAACGCCTTGATGATCATTCAGAAAATGGAGCAGCACGACTGGATACAATGGACTCCTCGCCGAGGCAGAGGTCGCCGCTCCAGTCTGCGCTTCCTCATTCAGCCGGAAGACATTGCCGTGCAATCCATGATGCAAGCCATAGACCGCCATGATATCAAACGCGCGCTGGATGAAATTCGAGTTCATTCACGCTCCTCCACTATGCAGGAGCATTTGCAAGGCTGGCTGCTGAATTATTTTGGGCATCACGCGGAGGTGCGCAGTGATCAGCAGCAGATCGACACGCTGCGTCTGCCTATTCGCCAGCAGCTCTATACGCTGGACCCGTTGTATTTGAACTGGCTCGCCGAGTCCTTCGTATCCAGCCACGTCTTTGATGGTCTGGCCCGCCGGGCGAACGAAAGCGGCGAGATTTTGCCGGGATTGGCGCACGCTTGGGAGGTGGACACCACTCGTACACAGTGGACCTTTTTCCTGCGTAAAGAAGTGTTGTTTCATAACGGAAAAATACTGACCGCTGAAGACGTCGTCTATACCTTTGAGCGACTGAGTCGGGCGCCGGGAAGGAGACTTTATCATTTTATCGTCCGGCAAATTCAGCACGTCCAGGCGCTAAGTCCAACGATAGTACGCTTCGTACTAAAGGAGCCGAACGAGCTATTTCTATCCTTCCTGTGTACCAGCCGGGCTGCGATTGTGCCGCGTGAGCTTAATCAGGTGGGTGAAGCCGCCTTTGGCATCCGCCCTGTCGGTACAGGGGCATTCAAAGTCACGGAAATGAACGAAAGCCTGTGTACACTGGAGGCTTTCGCACCTTATTTTCAAGGCCGAGCTCATCTGGACCGAGTGGAAATTGTCCAACTCCCATGGGCGACTAAGCTGGAATCGTCGGATACGGAAGACACCGCTTCTTCTTTTCATATTATCCATAATCCCGTATCGGCGGGAGATACGGATACCGCATGGAGCCAGATTCACTCGGCGGCTTCGGTACGCAAATTTATCACATGTAATACACACAAGGATGGGCCGCTGCGTAACCCGGAAATACGTGCCCGCATTGTAGCATGTCTGGATCATCGCTCCCTTCCTCCAGCAGTGGATTCATCTAACGATTCTTATGAACCACTGGCGGCGCTGCAAATTGCTACCATTCCCGAGTATAAAGCAGACGCAGACCGGGTTGCGGCTCAGCTCGAATCCTGTGGGTATACCTGTAACATCGTGGCCGCATCTATGAACGAATTCAAAAGCTCATCTATCCGTATGGAGTCAGACTTAATCATCTTTTCTCTCTTTCGTGACCGTGATGAGCAATTACGCCTGTTTGACTTGTATCTCAATGTATCTGGGCATGTGGAGCCTCATAGCCGTGTGGATATCGAAAGACTGCTGCGTGAAATTGCACGGGAGGCCGATCATACTGTTAGGGCGCAGCAATTCGAACATATCGAAACTCGGCTCATGGATGAGCACCAGCTGCATATTTTATATGAAAAGCCCGTTCAGACGGCCTATCTCCCTTCTGTGCGTGGCGTATCTTTTAACAGTCAGGGCTGGGTGGATCTGCGTCATGTCTGGTTTCCACCTGCTCAACTTCCAGCTCCCCACTCTTGACGGCAAAAATGCTCCTTCAAATGCACTTCCACATCAAAAAAAGGCATCCTCTTTTCACAAGAGGATACCTTTTGGGTTACGACAATCCAGATCTTTTCAAGTAGATGTATCAAGGGATGAAAATGCCCATCCCCCCAACCCATGACTGTGGACATCGCTAGGATCTTCCATAGGAGGGGTAACGGGTGAAAAATTCAATAGGATAAAAACATTAAATGCGAGCAGAGAAAAAACGATCTTTTTTATCATGGATGTACTCTACCTCTCCAAGTAAGTTTTTATATTCCTCTTTGTCCTGAGAAGTGGCAGTATGTCGATACTTTTCAAATAATCCTACACATTTGATTGTGACAGGATTACCATTCAGCACGACGGAATAAGAAAGGCTCTCAAGCAAGAATTTCATACCTTTGGTATAACGATGTTTGTTGAGATCATAACAAGCCATCTCTGCCAAAAATCGTGCATAGAGATCTGCTGACATTTGCTCCGTATAAGTGCCAACCTTGACATGCTGATCTGCAAATGCCTCAATTTGTTTTTCAAAACGTTGCAGTACATGGTCTACATTAAAATCATAACGGTTGGCCGCTACCATAATTTTATGTAACCCCACGAGAATTTCGCCTTCGTTTTTTTCCAAATAATCTACATACTGTGGAATCACATCCAGACTGCCGGACATCAACTGATATAAATACCCGTTGGCCTCAGCCCAGTTGCTACAAAGGGCCTTTAAACGCCGAGCTTCTTCCGTATCCTCTTGCACCCAGCTCAAATCAGAGTATAGGGATACAAATTCCAGTGCCTTCTGATAATCCCCGCGCTCATCCCACACCCCGGCACGCAGCACGTAAGAATATACAATATACATAAACAAAGGACCCTTAGGTTCCTTGCCACGCTCCGGTCTTCTGGTATTTCCGTATTTTTGCTCGTATTGTACCTTGGCTTTTTGAGCCATTTTTTCAGCAAACCACTCTACTTTATCCCAACGCCGCAAGGAGGCATAGGTATTAGCCAAGTCTCTTAAGGCATCCAGTTGGTCTGCTTCACCCAATCGCTCCACAAAGCTTTCAAAGTGTGTGGCTGCCCATAAGTTTTCGTCCTGGTCATCGCCAACGGCAATCGTAAATAAACGGTATTGGCAGAGCGCCAGACGCTCTGAATGTTGGTACTTCTCACTTTCCGAAACATTTTTATAAATAATTGCCGCAGCCTCGAACTTACCTTCACTGAATAATTCTTCTGCTGTCTCAAACAAAGCTGGGGCGTATATGAGATAGTCCATCATAAACTCCACGACTTGCTTAATACAATCCAGTTTGTTCAGCTCTGCACAGCGATGCAAAAAGGGACGAACCCGTCGCCAATTCGGTGCCGTATTCCGTATAAATTCATCAATGTATAACTCATAGAGGCTCCCTTCTTCAAGCCCCATGCCTGCACCAATTCGATCCAACAGCAGCATTGCAATCGGACGATTACCGTTAATAATGGCACTGATCGTTCCTGCATTAATACCTGTGTTCTCCCCAAACTTACTAATCGTAATTCCTTCTCGTCTGATGTACTGCTCCAGCTCTGCGCGAATTGTGGTTGTTTCCTTCAAATCAGGCACCCCCAGGGATTACTTGCATGATTACAATACAAAAAAAGAAAATTCCCGTGAATATTCCCTTAATTATACAAAAGAAAGCCCACTTAGCCAACCGCTCAAGTAAATTTATATCAAAAAATTCAATAATTCTCCGAATTGCCGTATACTACGGGGAGGTGAGCCGAACAGCTACACCCAATCGGTACGCAGGAAAGGATGCGACAAATGGACAACACCCCTACAACAGAACAAGAGATTGCACAATGGATGGTCGCGCAGATCCGTGAAGTGGGCACCCTGAAACAAGAAGATGCAATTGCATATGTACGCTCTGAGTATGGAGAGCAGTATGTGTTTATAAGCGAGCATGGTCATGTATCTCTGGAAAAAGAAATCAAAAAAGCATTCCGCAAGCTTCATGGTGGCAGAATTGCATGGGATCGTGACGGATTTCTCTGGGCCTGGACTTAACAAGCAAAGCATCTGCCCTAGGCAGGTGTTTTTTTAATCATTTATCCATATATCCTCTGGAGTCGGTTAATTTCTTCCTTCACAAACTGTCGGAGTGTTACAGGCTCCACAACTTCAACCCTACCGATCCAATCCATAGCATCGCGACAAGCCGCTTCATAACTATACATGTTGACCGTTAGAATGAAATGATTGCCTTCCTGTACAGACTGGATGATTTCCATTCTTTTCGCTATAATTCCCGCTTGCTTCTTATTCGTTCGGATCAAAACGGGATAGTATTCTTTCTCTGTACAAAGCTGCTTAAACGCGGTTTCTTGCCTCATCCAATGATGTTCCAGCGAAAAATCCACCGGAACCTCAAAGACTTCCGCAGACGGCAGAACCTCCTTGATTCGCTCACATTTAAAGGTCCGAATCTCCTGCCCAACTTCACAGAAGGCAATGAGATACCAATCTCCTTTTTTCACCACAAGTCCATAGGGATGCACATGACGGGAAGAACAGATTCCGTCAGCTTTCTCATATTGAATGGTTATTTTATGTGATCCCCACACTGCAGTTCTCACGGCCTCAAGACAAGGAATTGCTATACGTTCCGTCCACCACGGCGTATCATCAAAATAAAACCGCGCTTTGGCTTTCTTAATATCGGACTGATACGGGTCTGGCATCGTCTGTTCCAGTTTGAGCAGAGCATTCTTTAACTTCAAACCCGATTCCGTGGGCCCGCCTGTATAAATGCCCATCCCTGTTAAATACAACTGAATAACATCCCCGCCATTCAACTGTTTCAGGTTCGCCGTATAACCCTCCATTAAATAAATTCCGCCCTTCGGGCCGGATGCGGTAACAATCGGAACGCCGGCTTCAGCCAGGAGATCGATGTCCCTGTAAATAGAGCGTACAGAGGTTTCCAGTGCCAACGCCAATTCTTTGGCCTTCATTCTCCCTCTAGATTCGATACATAATAAAATCGCGATTAAACGATGCAGTCTCACAATCATACCTCCACAATAGATGGTTAACCCGAATTGAAAAGATGATGCAAAGATTGTTGACACCCTGTTGGCAGTAATAGGTGTGTATCATAGAACTAAAGGGGTGTAATGGATGATGAATATTGGAATATTGGGGACGGGATTCGGCGCGTATCATGCCTCACTGTTAAACAACCATCCCAAAGTAAACAGAATCATGGTATTTGGAAGGAACGAAACCAAGCTGCAAAAGCTGAAAGAGGAGCTAAACGTAGAAGTCACACAAAATATAGAGGATATTCTGCTGGACCCAGACGTGGATATCGTCGATCTATGCCTGCCCTCCCAGCTGCATAGATCATATGCTGTGGATGCGCTGAAGCACGGTAAGCATGTATTTTGTGAAACACCGGTTTGCTTTGATCTCGAAGACGCTCTTCTTATGCAACAAGCTGAGAAGCAATATGGCAAAAAGATTCTGGTCAACCAGTTCATTAAGTTTGATCCCGCCTATACCTATCTGTATGAGGCATACCGCCAACAGAAATACGGGAAGCTCATCTCCTTATCTTTGAAAAGAGAAACGCCTCCTCTGTGGGGGGATCTTGGACTAAACT
Source organism: Paenibacillus sp. FSL H8-0168 (assembly GCF_038592955.1). NCBI lineage: Bacteria > Bacillati > Bacillota > Bacilli > Caryophanales > Paenibacillaceae > Paenibacillus > Paenibacillus sp. FSL H8-0168. The sequence continues at coordinate 5,601,895 of NZ_CP151948.1, forward strand.
CCATTCCTACTCAGTTCATGATTCATGAACTGGATTTATTGACCTGGCTATTAGGCCCCTGTGATCCATATACAGTCTGGGGTATAGAAGTTACCCATCCTGAACAAGCACAGGTTCGGGCTCACTTTCAGCATCGGGATACATTCACAGAAGTCATCGCCTCATCCCACATGCCGGGAAGCTACCCTTTCACAGTGGCCTATGAGGCTTATTTTGAAAAGGCCAAGCTGGTATTTCATGAAAGCGACGAAAACGATCTTATACCTACCGCATTATATGAGTATACCGCATCAGGACAGCAAAAAATCAACCTCGAATCTGCCAATCCATATGAAAAAAGTTTGGATCATGCACTTGAATGCTTTGGCGGACATTCGGAAAGCCTGATTCCACTGGAATCGGCTGTACAAGCGCTGAAAGTGGCTGTTGAGATTAAAAGCAGACTGGGGCAAGCCCAGCGTTAACCCCGTATTTTTTCTTATGCCTGTTCTTATCTACGGAAATCAGCTTCCTATAAGGAAGCTGTATCCGCAGGCAAGGAAACTTCGTCCGCGTAGTTCGTTGCCATAATCTTGGCTACCCCTGCCGGGTCGGTCGTCTGCCCCAACGCCCACATCATTTTCGTCACCAGCGCTTCCGTTGTCATGTCATACCCCGGAATAACGCCCTTCTCCAGTACCTTTTGCCCCACTTCGTAAATCGTCAAATCCCCGCCCTCATAAGGACATTGAGTAGTCACGACAATACTCATACCGTCCTTCATCAGCTCCTCGATTTTGCTGATCAGGCTTCTTTCTTTAAAAGGAACGCCACCCATACCAAAGCCCTCAATGACGATACCTTTATAGCCCAAGCCCTGAATGGCATCGAAAATCGCCGGATTCGTACCCGGAATCAGCCTGAGCAGAAATACCTCCGAAGCATACCCGTCGTTGTATGGGTGACGAGCGGTACCGCGATTTGCAAATACGCCCTCCGTATAGACCACCTTACCGTTCTCCACGAGTCCGATATACGGATAGTTAATACTCTCAAAAGCATTATAGCTGCGTGTTCTGATCTTCGAGCTGCGGCTGCCGTTAATAATTTTGCCGTTAAACACGACAAAAACCCCGGCCACCTTGCCACATGCGGTCAGGAATGAGTCAATTACATTTTTTTTGGAATCGCTGTGCTCCGCCAAAATGGAAACCTGCGAACCTGTCACGACGACGGGTTTGTCTACGGTTCCCAGCATGAAGCTCAAGGCTGAAGCCGTATAAGCCATCGTATCCGTGCCGTGTGCAATGACAATACCGTCGTATTGATCGAGCGAACGATGTACCATCCGGGCGATAGAAGCCCAATCCTCAGGTTGTGTATTTGTGCTATCAATGCTCATCAGATTATGGGCATCAATCTCGCAAATCTCCTTCAGCTCCGGAATTTCCGCCAAAATATTTTCAGCCGATTGGGTCGGTGTCAGGCCGTTTTCCTGATAGGAGGAAGAAATGGTCCCTCCGGTATTAATGAACAAAACCTTTTTCATATGCCAATGTTCCTTCCCGATTACATCTTCACTGTATTGTTCTTAGAATTTATCATGAATAAGTGTGATAAGCTACTTTGCAATGGAAAAGAATTTGGGATATGAGGAGCCAAAAAAAGCACGACAAACAAGCGCGGGCTTTCCTTCCTCCTGCGACTTGTCTAACGTGCTTTTTACTATAGGTGCAATAACTCTACAGCGCTGCACATACCTATAACCCATCCACGTACTTCTTATGGGGATACAGGCTGCTCCTGTGGCGCTCTCTGTACCAACGCTTTGCCCAGGAACTGCCGTGTCCGTTCTTCCTTCGGATTGGTGAAAAACTGCTCCACGGGTCCCTGCTCCACGATCACGCCATGCTCCATTAGTACAACCCGATCCGCTACATCTCTCGCAAAACCAAGCTCATGCGTGACAATAATCATCGTATTGCCTTCACTCGCCACCTTTTGAATGACGGACAGTACTTCATCCACCAGTTCAGGATCAAGTGAGGATGTCGGTTCATCGAACAACAACACCTGTGGATTTAGTGCTAAAGCACGGGCAATCGCAACTCGCTGCTGCTGTCCACCCGAAAGCTGGGCAGGATAATAGGTCATACGATCCTTTAACCCGACCTTTTCCAGAATGCCTTCACTGATCTCTCTCGCCTGCTTACGATCCAGCTTTTTCACACTGGTCAGGCCAATCATCACATTGTGGAGTGCATTCAAATTTTTAAACAACTGATATTGCTGAAATACCATTGCCGTTGCCATCCGTAGTCCGAGAATGTCCTTTTTTCCCGCCTTGGCGGCATCGACCTTTACACCGTCAATTTCAATAACACCACTGGTCGGCTGTTCCAAAAAATTAATGCTGCGCAGCAGCGTGGACTTCCCCGATCCGCTTGGGCCCAGGATCACTACGACTTCTCCCTTGCCTACCGTCAGGTCTATGCCCTTCAACACGTGATGCTGTCCAAAATGCTTATGAATTTGATGAAGTTGAATCATACCCTTACTCACTTCTTTCGTAAATTCGAATACGCTTCTCCAGCACGACAAGCCCGCGCTCAATAATAATGCACACCAACCAGTAAATCAGAGACACCGCAACATATACCTCAAAAAAAGCCAACGCTCGCGCGCCCATAATTTTAGCCTGTCCCATCATATCGACGACACCGATCATAAAAATAAAAGACGTATCCTTCACCGTACTGATCAGCGTGTTTCCCAAATTGGGCAAAGCGACCGTCAACGCCTGTGGCAATACAATTTTGAGCATAATTTGTGTTTGGCTCATACCGATGGAATTAGCAGCCTCAAATTGTCCCCGGTCGACTGAATGAATCGCCGCCCGGAACGTCTCCGACAAATATCCCCCGAGGTTCAATGAAAATGAGAGCAACGCAAACAGCTCGGGCGGAATGACATAGACATTGAATTGCTGTAAAAATCCATATTCGCTCTGGAAATAATACAGAAACTTGGGTATTCCGTAATATACGAGAAACAGCTGCACAATGAGCGGTGTTCCCCGAATGTACGAGACATACAACGTAGACAATGGCGCCAAGACAGGCACCTTGTATATCCGGATTAAGGCCGTAGCTAACCCTATGATCCCCCCCAGCAGCATGGACACAAACGCAATCCATAAGGTCACGGGGAGATACTCGACGATCTGGGGAAGGCTTTTCAGCATATAATCAAGATCAAACAGCTTTTCCATAGGAACCCCACTTTACCCTTTACATTGTTATTACTGAGGAATAAATTCTCCACCTGTCCACTGTTCAGACAATTTTTTCAGTGTTCCGTCCGCTTTCAGCTCTTTAATAATCGGGTCGATTTTAGCTTTCAGCTCTTCGCCCTGCTTATCCTTTTTGAACACCAGGTTGATGTTATCGCTTTGCACCGGCTCACCCACAGCTTCCACCTGCAAGCCTTCCTTCTTGATTGTTGCCGCCGCCATAACCGGATCATTCACATAAGCGTCCACTCGGCCATTTTGCACGTCTTGAAGGTTATCGGACGAAGTACCTGTATCATTGTATTTCAAAATAATTTTATTTCCGTTCTCCGCATTATACTGTTCCAACAACTGTGTGTAGGAGTCGCCTACCGAGGCCGCTACCTTCTTGCCCTCCAAATCCTTGAGGGAATGAATATCCGTTCTACCCTTTTTCACAATAATAACCGACTGAGCCGAGAAATAGGACTCATCCGAGAACAAATACTTCTTCTCACGTTCAGGATTTTTGGCAACTTCATCGGCGATCATCTGAACTTTATTTGAATCTAGTGCAAGGAATATCGCATCCCAGCCCGAAGGTACAAATTCAATCTTATAGCCGTCCAGCTTCTTGTCGATCTCCTTGACTACTTCCACATCGTATCCAGTCAGCTCGTTTTTATCATTCGTAAAAGCAAACGGTGGGTAGTCATTTTGTGTGCCGACATAGATTACCTTATCCCCCGATGCCGCATCCTTCGAGGAACATCCACTCAAGGCACCCGTTAATAACACAAGAGATAGGCCAATCGCTGCTACCAAAGCAGATTTCTTCATATTATGACATCCCCTTTTTAATATCCAAGTAATTTACTATGATTTTATATTATAACGGGTTATTCAAATAATACAACAAGTAAATTTCATATTGATTATTTAGCTATATGTTGCACAAAAAAAGGACCCTTGCGGGTCCAATGTCATCCATGAAGCGGAAAACGCTCTGCTGGATGTTCCGGCAAAATGGACGAGATCAACCGTCGTACAGCCGGATGAGCAGATTCAAAAATCTGATCCTTCTCATCACAGCGCTCGATCAGTCTCCCCTGTTCCATCACAGCAATGCCATCGCAGACAGCATAAGCTGCCCGAATATCATGCGTGATGAACAGATATGACAATCCAAACGAAGATTTCAGTTCTCCCAGCAGGGATAAAATGTGCATCTGGTGAACCATATCGAGGCTACTGACGGACTCATCCAGCACGATCAGCTTTGGTTTGAGCGCAATCGCCCGTGCAATATTGATCCGCTGCAATTGTCCGCCACTGAACTGATGCGGATATTTAATCCGATCCTCTGGCTTGAGGCCGACCCGTTCCAGTAGGCTTTCGACCGTTCTTTTTTGTTCCTGCACCGATAACCGTTCGTAATTGTCCAATGGCTCCCCAATAATCTGCCCGGCGGTCATTCGGGGGTTTACAGCAGAGTAGCAGTCCTGAAATACGACCTGCATATCCCGTCGCATTCCCCTGCGGACTTGGGGGCTCGCATTATAAATGTCCTGTCCCTGGAACAGCACCTGACCCTCCTGCGGCTTCTCCAGCCCCAGAATAACCTTGCCCAGCGTGCTTTTACCGACTCCACTGGTTCCAAGTAAGCCTAGGCAAAACCCACTCTCTATAGTAAGTGAAACGTTAGCCAACACAGGGGGGCGTGGTTCAGAACGGCCCAGCCATTTGCGCCTTCCATAGCTATGAGTTACTTTCTTCACTTGTAGCATACGCATTCGCTCCCCTTTTGAAAGTGTAACTGTCGAACAGGCGACTAACCACCTACCTGATTCATGCCCCGAATGGACAACTTGGGTCTGATATGCAGCAGCATTTTCGTATATTCATCCTGCGGGTGATCGAACAACTGATGGACCTCAGCCTGCTCAACAATACGACCCTGCTGCATGACAGCCACTTCATCCGCCAATTGGGAAATGACGCCCAGATCATGCGAGATCAGCAAAATGGACGTATTGTATTCCGTACGCAAGCGATCCAGCTCTCTTAGCACCTGTAGCTGATTGACCACATCAAGCGCCGTCGTTGGTTCATCCGCAATAACCACTGCTGGCCGCAGGCACATCGAAATGGCGATCATGACCCGTTGCAACATCCCGCCGCTCAACTGAAACGAATACCGCTTCATCAGCTTGGCTGGATCGGGCAGATTCATATTTTCCAGAGCCGTTATGGCAAGTTCATGGGCCTGTCGTTTGGTTAATCCGGTGTGCGTGCGGACCGTTTCCATAAACTGAGCTCCGATCGTATACACTGGCGTAAAGGCGCTCATCGGATTTTGCATAATAAACGCGATTTCCTTGCCCCGAATACGCCGCATTTCCTCGGCCGCCATTCCGTTCAGTTCACGCCCATTCAGACGGACACTACCTTCCACATCCATCGTCTGGCGATCCAGCAATTGGAGCAACGCTTTACAAGTCACTGTTTTACCGCTTCCACTCTCGCCGACAAGACCCAATACCTGTCCCTTTTTCAGCTCAAAATGAGTTGGCTCCAGCAGAGATACCGCCCCGGCATCGGTTTTGAGCTTCACCTGTAAGCCGCTGACCTCCAGCACCTTCGCCCTGTCGTCCATCGTTGTAACTCACTCCCATTTTACTGACGTTTGGCAATTCCGTATCGGTCGGACAGCGCCTCCCCCAATATATTGAAGGCCATCACCACCACCAGAATCATAACCCCCGGATAGATCATTAATTCCGGATGACTGCGGATGTATCCCGTTCCTTCATGAATCATGGCTCCCCATTCGGGGGTCGGCGGCTGAATGCCTAGACCAAGGAACGACAACGCGGAAATATCCATGATCGCCCAGCCCATTTCCAGCGTACCAATGACCACAATCGGCCGCAGCACATTCGGAATAATATGCCGCCGGATAATGGCCCCTGAGGAGGACCCGCTAATCCTTGCAGCAGCTATAAAATTCCGTTCTTTCAGACTGACGACCATATTGCGGCACATTCTGGCATAATACACCCACTGCACCATCATCAAGGCAAGCAGCACCTGCATGAGGCCCGGCCCAAAAATACCGACAATGCCCAGCACAAGCACCAAATTCGGAAACGCCATAATGCCCTCGCAAAACCGCATCAGCACACTATCGACCCAGCCGCCCACATAACCTGCTAGCGACCCGACCACAACGCCGATACTAAGCGAGGACAGGAAAATTAATGTCGCAAAGCCGAGGGAAATCCGCGCTCCATACAGCAACCGGGATAAATTGCATCGACCCAAATGATCGGTCCCCAGCCAGTATTCTTTCGAAGGTCCCTCCAGCTTGTGCAGTAAATTGACTTTAACCGGATCATGGGGAGCCAGCCAAGGAGCTAGCGCCATAATGATAAAAAGAGCAACCAGTACGACAGAGCAGACCACGATTACCTTTTGACTTTTGAACATTATACGCAACCTTATCATCACTGCTCTGCTCGTCCCTTCGATGAAATTCGGGGGTCCATATACAAATGCACCAGATCAACAAGCAAATTGCATACGATGAACAGGCATGCCGCCAAAAACACATAGCATTGTATGACGGGAATATCCCGGTTAAAAATCGCTTCCACAAAATAACGGCCAAACCCGGGCCATGAAAACACCTGCTCCACAATAATTGTTCCGGTCAGAAGCTTGCCCAGATTCATACCCAGACTTGTAATCAGTGGAGCAATGGCAATTTTCAGTACATGCTTGAGCATGATCACCCGCTCATGAATCCCTCTAGTTCTGGCATACTGCACATACGTTTCCTGAAGCTGCTCCAACACACTGGAACGCAGCAGGCGCGTATATAAAGCAATCAGAACCAGCGACAGGGTCACCGTGGGCAACACCAGATGCTGCCACGTTCCTCGCCCCTCTACAGGGAGCCAATCCAATCGGACAGAGAAAAAGAAGATTAACAAATATCCCAGCCAAAACTGGGGTATAGATGCGCCAAAATATGAAATTCCTCGACTAAGCATGTCGATCCATCCATTTTTACGCATCGCCGCCAGCACGCCCAGTGGAATACTCACCACAATAGATAGCACCATACTGCTCACAGCCAATTCAAAAGTGGCGGGCAGCCGAACCTTGACCTCATCCCACACCGGCTTGTTGGTCAGATACGAAGTACCAAAGTCCAATTGACTGATTCTTTGAAGTGTATGCATATACTGCGTCAGCAAAGGCTGATCCAGCCCGAACTCATGTCTTTTCTGCTCCAGAATCTCTGGAGTAGGATAAATATGAGCAGCCGTCAAATAAGCCTCGGCCGGATCAACTGGTGAAATATGAATCAGTGCAAAGGTAACGAGGGTGGCAAAGAGAACAATAGGAATGACCGCTACCATTCGCTTCCCGATATAGCTGATCATGAGTTGTCCTCCTATCCTGTAAACTACCGTTACCTACCGGCTTCAGCTACTTTCCGATTTCAATTCCCTCAAACGGATTTTCATCCCGATTAGCGGGGAATACAAAGTTTGTAATCTTTTTCTGGTACACTGCCGTTTTCTTAATATACGAAATAGGCACAATGGCAGATTGCTCCTGAAGCGTCTTCAGAATCGAAGCATACAGCTCTTGGCGCTTGGTTTCATCTGTCGATGAGAGCGCTTCGTGTACTTGCTGATCCAGGTCTTTCTTCATCGGAAGGGCACTCAGCACCTCGGAAATTCCGAAGCTCTTCTTGGCAATGACATTAATAAAGGAATGCGGATCATAAGGCGCACCATAGTTGTACCAGAAGTACAGATCAAACTGGTTGGATCTAAGGCGCTTAATTTGAACCGTCAGTTCCAGTCCGGTCAGGTTCACTTTGACACCCAGTTCTCCCCATTCAGCCTGAATGGTTTCAGCCATCGCCTTTTGGATCGGATCGGTTTTATCGAAAATCAGCTCAAAATCTAGCTGTTGTCCGTCTTTTTCCCGTACTGTACCGCCTGCGGGCAGCTTCCAGCCAGCCTCATCCAGCAACGATTTGGATTTTTCCACATCATAGCCAACAGGCTGTAAGTTTACATTCGTATACGGATAGTTTTTGGATAAAACCGTATCCGCTGTTTCCTCCAGCCCCGAGGTTACACCTTCCACCATTGCCTGCTTGTTAAAGCCATGCTGGAGTGCCAGACGTACCCGAAGGTCTGCTAGCTTGGGATTGGATGAGTTGAGTAACAGGCTTCTTGTACCGACAGGCTCGGACAGCGTGGTAACATACTGATTCGTGTCGCGAAGCTGTTTGAAAGCATCCAGACTAATGACACCCTCTCCATAAATCAGATCCAAGTCGCCTTTTTCAAAGGCCATTACACGGGTTTCGCCATCGGGAATGATTTTTACCGTAATTTTATCCACCTTTGGTGCAGTGCCCCAATAATTTGGATTACGCTTAAAGGTTGCATATTCATCTTGCTTGTATTCATCCAGCATCCAAGGTCCTGTACCTACAGGTTTCTTGATTCCTTTGGACGTATCTCCATCATCCGGGAACCCGGCTTCACCCAGAAAACGGAACGGGCGAACGACAGACAAATCCTGAAGCACTGGATAGTATGGCTCTTTGAGCGTCATTCGGAAGGTGCTGTCATCTACAGCTTCAGTTTTGTCGAGAACGCCTACTATACCAAGCCAACTATGCGTTTTCTCATTTTTCATAATAGCGTCAAAGTTCTTTTTGACAATGGCTGCATTAAATAGCGTTCCATCCGAAAATTTCACGCCTTTGCGCAGCTTAAACGTATATATCTTGCCGTCCTTGGAAATGGTCCAGGATTCAGCCAAAGCAGGCTCCAGCTTGCCTCCTTGCTTATAGCTGACTAACGGCTCATAAACCATGGATTGTGCAAAAAGTTGGGAAGGATTGTATACGTGAGGATTCATCGTACCAATGTCACGCGGCCACGATAGCGTGATCGACTTTTCATTGGCAGCTCCCTCAGTAGAGGTGGATGCAGGTGTGTTCTCCTGCTTCGCGCAGCCCAAAACAACGGATAATAAGAGGAGCGCCACCAACATAAGGGTGGCAGTCTTGCGGTGTCGAACGGACATCAATGTATTTCCCCTTTTCTATATATGTGATAATGATTATCATAATCATATTTAGAATAGGTACCACGTGCTATTTTGTCAACAACATTCGACAAGCCATCCTCTTATTTATTTTAAATTTGTAGAATATTAAATTTATGGCTTAATTCGCCAACGTCTGAAACAGAGCACGTGTGTACTCATGCTGTAACAAGTCTTCATCCCATTCCTTAAATATTTCCACGATCTCCCCCTGAACCATGACGGCAACGCGGTCACAAAACTGACGAGTAGATTGGAGATCGTGAGTGATGAATAGGTAGGACAACTCACGTTCCTGCTGCATTCTCTTAAGCATGCCCAGCACGGAAAGCTGCGTTGTCGTATCCAGATTGGAGATCGATTCATCGAACAAGATAATATCGGGCTCCACCGCCAACGCTCGGGCAATACATACCCGCTGTTTTTGCCCGCCACTCAGCTGTGCTGGGTATTTTTCCAGACTGTCAGCCTCCAATCCTACCGATTCCAATAGGGACAGACAAATATCCAGCGCCTGCGCTTTTCGCTCAGGAAAATAGTTGTGGATCGGCTCCTCCAAAATATCTCGTATGGTCATGCGAGGATGGAGCGAGGAAGACGAATCCTGTGCGACCAGTTGGATTCGTTTGTACAGATGGATATCCTTCATCCTTCCGGTGTGAATGGGCTGGTCATCCAGCCAAATCTCTCCTGAGGTCAACGACTCCAGCCCTAGAATACATTGTGCCAGCGTGCTTTTGCCACTTCCACTTTCTCCAACCAGTCCGAGACATTCCCCCTGTTGTAACTCCAGACTCACCTTTTTCACGGCCTGCTCGCTATCTTGCGTGCTGAACCAACCTTTTCTCCGTTTGCGGATAGGGTATGCTTTGGTCACATTCTTCAATTCCAGCATCACTGGTGCATCCTTCCTTCCGGGCTCATCTCCAACACTCGATCTGCTATGCGGCTCATCCCCTGGCGATCATGTGAAATCAACAATATGGTGAGATCAAAGTCTTCTCTCAATTGTTGCAACAATACCAGAACCTTATCGCGGTTGATAACATCCAACGCCGTAGTAGGCTCATCGGCAATAAAGAGGCTTGGACCGGAGCTTAACATTGCAGCCAGCAGCACCCTTTGACACATGCCTCCGCTTAGTTCAAAAGGATATGACGACAAAATATGCTCAGGATTTGCAAACCCAACCTTGCGGAGCAGAGAGCGCAAATAGGCCTCCCGCACTGGAGTAGCGCCTCCTCTGGCTATCTCCGTGGCACGGCTCAGCATCTGCCGCATCCGTGGCAGCACACCCAGCGGGTGGACTTGCTGCGGTGCAGTGTGGGATGGGTCAGCATCAGCGTGCCCCGGCTCCAACTGGTCGTGCGGCATCCGACGCCGCCCGTGCAGTCTAAGCGTATCCGTCAGCTGGGCGCGGACGGTCCGGATCGGATTCAACCCGCTCAGCGATTGTTGAATGAGCAGGGCAATATCCTCTCGGCGCAGCCTTTGCCAGCGCCGTTCCTGGAACGGGAGAATGTCTTCCCCGTTATAGTAGATACGCCCTTGCGTAACACCGATACCTGACTCCAGCATCCCTGCGATTGCGTGTGCGGTCAGGCTCTTGCCGCATCCGCTCGGTCCGGTCAGGGCCACAATCTCCCCTGAATATATGGAAAAGCTCACATCACGCAGCAGTGGTTTGCTCCTGCTTCCGCTTGCTCCTACGCCTGTACGGCAGATTTCCAAATGTTCCACGTGTAACAACGGTTTTCGCTCTGCCACTTGCTCTATCGTATCCTTGCACCCAAGGGCTGTTTGATCCTCCACTATTTGGCCGCCCCCTTTTCCGAAAAGCGGTCGCCCAAAAGCTGGCAGGCAAGTACGAACAGCATAATCGCCAAGCCCGGGAAAATCATGACATGCGGAGCCACCTGAAAATACGAGGTTGCATCATGCAGCATCACGCCCCACTCTGGCTTGGGCGGCTGTACACCCAGTCCAAGAAAGGACAGCCCAGCGATCATCAGCACCACGCGTCCGATATCCCATACCGCATAAACCAACAACTGCGGCAACGCTTGTGGCAATACATAACGTCTCAGTATACGTACGTGTGAATTGCCGGATAAACGGGCATATCGAACGTAGTCCTCCTGACAGGCTTTTTGAACCAGACTACGGATATACCGGACATAGCCCGCCCACCGTACCGCAATAATCGCAAGGGTCATGTTAACAAAACCTGGACCCAAAATGCCCACAATCGCCACCGTTAAAATAATATCTGGAAAAGCCAATACGCCATCGATTCCCCGCATGATCACCTGATCTACACGTCCGCGCACATAACCAATGAGCAACCCTATAGGCAGACTGAAGCACAGCGTAGCTACAGTAATTGCACATGCGATTAGCACGCTCGTCCGAATCCCGTAAATTAGCCGGGATAGCACATCCCGGCCCAGATGATCCGTACCGAAAGGATATTTCCGGCTGGGTGGTGCCAGACGGTTCAAAAGGTCCACTTGAAGAGGATCATGAGGAGCGACCCATGGAGCCAATAACCCAAGCAGCACGATCAGGCCAAACAGTACGCCTCCTACCAGCAGGCTCCCTTGAAAGGAAAGCCGTATCTTTTTCATTTTCAGCTTCCCCCTTAACGCAAACGCAGCCTCGGATCTATCGCCGTCTGGACCACATCCACCAAACACTGAACTCCTACAATTAAAAATACGGCGAAAATAACATACCCCTGAATCACCGGATAATCTCGCTGTGTAATTGCATCTATAAAATACTTGCCCAACCCCGGCCATGAAAAAATGGTCTCTACGATGACATTACCTGCCAGCATAAATGATAGATTGGTACCTAGCAGTGTAATTATAGGCAGAACCGCATGCTTAAATATCTCAAAAAACAGGATATGCATACGGGAAAAGCCTCGAGCCTTCGCTGCTTTCACAAAATTCCGGTCACCCAGCTCCAGCATTTGAGCACGTAGTACACGGGCTTGCACAGCTCCCAAACCTGCGCCAAGAGTCAGCGCTGGGAGCACTAAATGTGTCCAATCCTCCCTTCCCATGGATGGGAGCCAGCCCAAGCGAACGGAGAATAGATAGATCAACAGAAACCCAAGCCAAAAAGAGGGGATCGACGATCCCAGCAGGGCAAACAGCCTGCCCAGGCGATCCAGTGGACCGCTGATTTTTAGCGAGGCAGCCAGCCCCAACCCCAGCGTAAGCACCGTCATGACGGCAAAGCCCGCAGCAGCTAGCTCTACAGTAGCAGGCAGTCTGTTCCACAGTTCGGCTAGCACGGATTCCTTGGATACATACGAGGTGCCCCAATGCCCTGTGAACACATCCCGCAGCCAGTTCACATATTGAACATGAAACGGTTCGTTTAAGCCCAGTTCCTGCCGTAGCGTCGTCAACGCTTCCTCAGAGGCAGGGACATTATGCGCGGTGAGCAAAATGGTAGCAGGGTCTCCAGGAGCCAGGCGCATCAGTACAAAAGTCAGCGTGGATACAACGAATACAATGATGAGCAGCTGCGCCACACGTTCCAGTATAAAACGAATCATAGGATACGCCGCTCGTTATTCCGCAATATCGGATTGCGCTGTAATGTAGTAATACTCGATCGGATGGGGTGTAAAACCCTCTACCCCTTTTTTCACACCAAACACATTGTCAGGATGCACAATGAACGACTGTGGCAAATCCGTATTGATGATATCCAGCGCTTGTAGTGTCACGGCATTACGCTGCGCTGTATCCTTCGCCAGCTTCAAGCTGTTAAGAATACTCTCTAGCGGTTTGGAACTATAACGGCTTACATTGGCTTCGCTTTTCGAAGAATAAAACATGTCCATAAAATATTGCGGCTCTCCTGTATGAGCAGTAAGCATACTGTACATAGCAAAATCCCAATCGTTTTTGGTCAACGCCTCGTCGATATTTTCCACCTTGCGAATCTTGACCTGGATTCCCTCTTTTAGCAATTGGCTTTGGATGACCTCAGCCATAACAGAGAGTTCCGGACGCTGAGGAAAAGTCAGCAGCGTAACCTCGAACGGCTTGCCTTGCTTAGTCCATGTCCCTTGGGCGTCCTTCTGCCAGCCATCCTTCGTTAACAGCTGATCCGCCGTTCCGTCCAGCGCTTTACGCTCAACTTTACCGAAGGGAAGAATGCTCGGGAACGGACTGCTTGCTTCCGTACCGAAGCCCCTCATGACGGCGCTCACAATCGATGTGCGTGGAATCAGGCTGTCCACCACCTTACGGTTCGCCGCATCCTTGAATACTGGGGATTCCATATTGTACACGAGCATATGGGTGCGCAAGGAGGGAGCCGACAGCACTTGTAGCTTGTCGTTCTTTTTCAGTACCTCTGCGTTATCAACTGGAATATCCGTCGCTACGTCCACCTCGCCGGATTGCAGCGCCATCAGGCGCGAATTCCCGTCCGTAATGAACTTCATTGTCGCCTCAGCCAATCGGGCCTTCTCGCCCCAGTATCCGTCATAACGCTCTACGACCAAGGATTGGTCCTTGCTGAACGCTTTAATTTTAAAGGCGCCTGTCATCGCTGGGTAACTCTGCTCATCTTTCATCGATGCCACATCCAGTACAATCGTCGATGGATCAGCTAGATTGGACACCAACGCCGCATTCGGCTGGTTTGTCGTGATCTTTAAGGCCAGCGGGCCGCTTACATCAATGGACTTCACATTCAGTAAATCCTTCGCCAGATGGCTTTTCTCGATAGAGCGTAGCAAAGATGCTTTTACACTTGCTGCATCCATACTCTTTCCATTATGAAAAGTGACTTTATCCTTCAAGCTGAACGTCCAAACTGTAGGACTATCCTGCTTCCACTCCTTTGCCAGCCAAGCCACAGGCTCCAGCTTTTCATTCAAACGTACCAGTGTCTCACCTGCACCGGATCGCATCACATCCCAGCTATTATCTCCGTGCGGGTCAACACCTGACGGTTTCCATGTATACGCCATTACCAGCTTTTTACCTGTCGCTGTTTGTTGTGCTGACGCGTTCTCATCTTTGCCGGAGCTATTCGACGTCTTATTGCTAGTACATCCCGAAAGAGCCATAACTGCCAGTAACAGCATCACCCCTGTACATATCAACCATGAGCGCCTGCTATGATTGCTAATCATTCGATGAATCCCCCTCTATCTTGTAAAATCATATAAACCTAATGCAAAACGCGAAAAAAGCATTCCGGACCACTTGATCAGCAGTCAGAAATGCTTTCATTATAAAATGTCAAAACACACCTCGAAGCCAACTCCAAAAACATAGAAGGGATCAGATCGGTTTCAGACATTCCGTATGCAGCACGCCTAACCACCTCCCCAGCATCCCGTGGGTCTGACAGTGATGTCAAAACAGGCAGGTCTCCTGACTCCAGGCGTATCTTTCAGGCCTTCCCGGTTCTTCACAGTTCCAGTGGCTGTTCTGAAAGCTCCAGCAGTATCCTGCTGATGCCTGTATACAGTGGCGGGCCCGTGTCGGAATCAACCGAACTTCCCTTTTAAGTGAACACGCTCAACAACTATCCACATGGTCTTAACAAAACCCCGTACATAGAGTCGTCCGGCTCACACCTGTTTTCTTCCTTTATTTCTTTCCATTACGATCTTATTTTGTTGTCACGGGCTTGTCAATAAATGCTGCACAATAGTTTAAATTTGAACGATAAGGAAGAAACAAGACATAACCTTCAATTGCGTGCACGCAATTGAAGTGTTAAAATTAGGTATAGAGTAAACCACCGTGTCCGTATACTAAAAAGAGCCTTCGCCGCGCCAACGGCAAAGACTCTTAGGACTTGAAAGGCTGTGGATCACCACCACGGCGCGCTGCACAACTAAATGTTAATGCAAACGAAACCCACCGTTAGGCGCCTAACCTAATTACGCGGTGGGTTTTCGCTTGTTCCGAAATTTCCGACGTAGCCAGCGATAAAGTTTACGAATACTAAACACCAGGCTTAGTAAAGTAACCATCCAACGCAACACACCGTAGCACGACACAAGGTTGACCATCGGCTTCACCCCCTTTCGGGAAGCTGCACCGTGGTCCGAAAACATCCACCACTATTCAAAATCCATAATTTAGATTATATCATGCCTCTTCCTACCACTCTAGCAAATTCTTCTAGCGTATAAACTGGAAAACACACCAAATTAGAGCTACCCATTTCATCCCGCAGCTTCATCTATATGTCCCCAGACGGCAAGGGTATCTACTATCTGGATAACCCCATGCCAAAAAGCCGGAAAAGAGGCATACGTCCTCTCTCCGGCTATCTTTATTTATTCCTAATCATCAAACCTTCTGTGGAACCTCCTGAACCGTCACGCTTTTGACCGATTCGCCCTGTTTTCTCGTCAAAACGATGTTCAAGACAATCGCTGTAATCGAGCCCGAAACGATACCATTTTGCAGCAGCATTTTAGCAAAGCTCGGCAGCTGGTCGAACATTTGTGGCAGAACGGCAGAGCCTAGGCCCACGGCAATACTGCATGCTGCGATCAGCAGATTGCTTTCCTTCCGCAGATCCACTTCTGACAAAATAGACATGCCTGATGCAGCGACCGAGCCAAACATGACGATCATCGCCCCGCCCAGCACAGCGTTAGGAATCACTGTCGTTAAGGCAGCCAGCTTAGGCAGCAAACCGAGAACAACCATGATCCCGCCCGCAGCAAAAATAACGTTCCGCGATTTGACGCGTGTGAGTGAGATCAGACCCACATTTTGCGAGAAAGCTGTATAAGGAAACGCATTAAAAATCCCCCCGAGCATAATCGCAAGTCCTTCGGAACGCAGACCATTGACGATCTGCTTCTGCTCCACCTTCTGATCAATCGCCTTGCCTACTGCCAGATACACGCCTGTAGACTCAACCATACTGACAATATTGACGATAATCATCGTACAAACTGCCATCATGCTAAACTCTGGCTTACCAAAATAAAACGGCTGCGCAACACTCACCCATGAGGCCTCCGCCACAGGGGCAAAATGCACCATTCCCATTGCATAAGCAACCACCGTACCCGCGAACAGACCAATAAGCACGGAAATCGAGCGCAAGAAGCCTTTTGCCAACCGATTCACAAGCAGGATAACCAGTAGTGTAACTAACGCCAACAGCAAATTCCGTGGCTGTCCAAAGTCCGAACTGCCCTGGCCCCCTGCTACATTGTTCATCGCCACCGGAATAAGAGATAGACCGATAATCGTAACGACCGAACCCGTAACGACCGTCGGGAAAAAGCGTAGCAGCTTGCCATACAACGGTGCCGCTAATACCACAAATATACCGGACAAAATGATAGCACCGTACGCTGTCGCTAAATTTGAGGTCGAAGCAATCGCGATAATGGGCCCTACTGCCGTAAATGTACAGCCTAAAATGACAGGCAGTCTACTACCGAAAAAGCGTGTCCCCATAATCTGTAATAACGTAGCAATCCCGCAAGTGAACAGATCGGCAGCCACCAAATAAGCCATCTGGGCTGGTGTCAGGTGCAATGCTCCCCCTACAATTAGAGGTACAGCAATTGCTCCAGCGTACATCGCCATGACATGCTGGAAGCCCAGCGCGAATAACTTTTGTTTACTTAGCATCCCACATTCTCCTTAACGGGAGGAATCACCGCGCCAGCTTCCTCTATAAAATGAACCTCGCCTGGTGCCATGGAAGCGATACGCGCAAGAGAACGGACGGCAATGCCTCTTTGCTCCAACAGTCCACGGCCTTCCTGGAAGCTTTTCTCAATTACACAGCCAACCCCGGCCAGCTCCGCTCCTGCTTCCTTCACAATATCCGTAAGTCCAACCAAGGCTGCGCCAGTAGCCAGAAAATCATCTACGATCAGCACATGGTCGCTGGCATCGAGATATTTTTGAGAAATGCTCACCTGATAGCTTTCCTGCCGAGTGAACGAATGAACCTCTGCGAAGTATACCTGCTCATTCAGCGTGATTGCCTTCTTTTTCTTCGCATAAATGAACGGGACCCCCAAGGCAATAGCAGTAGCCATAGCAAATTGAATACCACTAGCTTCAATTGTAAGCACCTTGGTGATCGGAGCACTGCCGAAAAGGCGTGCAAACTCCTTACCAATCTCCAAAGCTAATGCTGTATCTACCTGATGATTCAAAAATGAATCTACCTTTAATACGGTGTCAGATAAAATTTGTCCTTCTTGACGAATACGTTCCTCCAAAGCTTTCATTATGCGAGTATCGCTCCTTCTGTACTTTAAAATAGTATAAAACCTGCCAAAACCAAAAAAGGACAGGCTCCCTTGAGTTGTTTCTCAAGTGAAGCCTGTCCTTGGGGTTGTCATCCCTGACGGATTGGCGCACAAATAAATGCCCGCATTCATCCAAAGCCGATGCGCTATCACTCATAGTCGGACGATTACAGTGGTCATCCGGTAGAAACTTTTGGGCCATATCCCCAATATTATACGAGTCATATGAAATTGATATCTTGTATACTACACCCTCTGGCGGGCGGTTTCAAGACTATTTTTCATACAGACAGCGGCATTTGGAGAACCTTCCACAATTGGAATATCGTAAAATCACATCGACCTTTGTTCAAGGTATATATATTGTGAGGACTTTGCAAAATCCTGATTGTAGAAAACAGATGTAAAAAACAAAAATGCATACAAAACAACACTTAATTTTAATTATAATTTTAGAAAACAAAAATAAAACCACAAATACTACTTCCGTTTCTGTTGACTACAAAGAAAAACGGAAGTAGTATGGGGTTAGTTAAAAAAACAAAAGGCAGACTTTCAGGCTGTCCGTATTTTATCCATGCAAGGAGATTGGATATGAATAATTATCTTGCTGTTGATATTGGAGCTTCAAGCGGAAGGCTCGTAAGTGCAACTCTGCAAGGTGACCAGCTACGCTTGCAAGAGCTTCACCGTTTCAACAACTCCTTTACCGAAAAGGATGGACACGATTACTGGAATATCGACGAACTATTGAATGAGATTATTCAGGGCTTGCAAAAAGCTAAACAAAAAGGGATTCATTCCTGTACGCTCGGCATTGATACATGGGCTGTAGATTACGTGCTGCTTGATCAGAAAGGTAACCGCATTCATGAGGTATACGCTTACCGGGATGCACGTACCCTCCATGCACCCGATAGGCTGCATCAGCTCATCAGTCGAGAGGCTGTGTATGAGAAAACAGGCATTCAGGAATTAAACTTTAATACCCTGTATCAACTGTTCGTCCATGATCGGGAACAGCTTGCCCAGGCGGATAAAATATTGATGGTCCCCGATTATCTGTACTATCGCCTGACAGGCATCATGATCAATGAAATGACGAATGCGTCCACGATGCAGCTTCTCAACGTGAACTCCCGAGAGTTTGATGAAGACCTGCTCTCCCTGCTCCAACTGCGACGCAATCAGTTTTCAGAGCTTGCCGAGCCTGGACGGGTTCTGGGTTCTCTTTTGCCGGAGCTTGTTCAAAAATACGATCTTCCAGACTGTCAGATCATTCTTGCGCCGACTCACGATACTGCATCGGCTGTTGCAGGTGTTCCGTCACAGCGGGAAGAACCTTGGGCTTATATTAGCAGCGGAACGTGGTCACTACTGGGAATGGAACGATCCGAAGCCTTGAATACCAAGGCAGCCATGCAGGCGAACTACACGAATGAGTGGGGCGCTTACGGTACGTACCGTTTTCTAAAAAATATTATGGGATTATGGATGATTCAGGAGGTTAGGAGAGAGGGCGGTTCCGCACATAGCTTTGCCGAATTGGCCGAACTGGCTTCAGCAGAGGCACCGTTTGTCAGTCTCGTCCTCTGTAACCAGTCATCCTTTTTAAACCCGGATAGTATGACCATTGAAATCCAGCGATTCTGTGAAGAAACAGGCCAGCCCATCCCCAGGACGCCGGGTTCACTCGCCCGCTGTATTTTTGACAGTCTGGCCTTAAGCTACCGCGATGCCTTACACGAACTGCAATGTTTAACAGACGAAACAATTACCAGATTGCACATTGTCGGCGGAGGCGCTAACAACGAATTACTATGTCAGCTAACCGCCGATCTCTTGGGAATTGAGGTTCAGGCAGGTCCTTCCGAATCTACGGCCATCGGCAATATTGTCGTGCAATTAATTAGCTCTGGTGTTCTTGAGGATCTCAAAACTGCTGGCCGAACCATCGCCCGCTCCTTTCCGACTCGGCTATATGAGCCACAATCGGTGGAAGGCATGCAAGAACTTTTGGATCGCTGGGAGCACCTTAAGATACAAGCAACATCCTCTATTCACATATCTCAATAAAGGAGTAAAGCCATGAACGAAGCTATTGAAGCCAGTTATAACGAAGCGAAAAAGCTTTATACCCGCCACGGTATTCAAGTTGACGATATTTTACAGAAGCTTTCACAAATCAAAATATCACTGCACTGCTGGCAGGGTGATGATGTTCAGGGATTTCTGTTCAAAGACAAACAGCTTAGCGGGGGGATTGCCGTAACGGGCAGCTACCCGGGCAGAGCAGGCACGCCGCATGAGTTGCGTCAGGATTTAGAAAAAGCTCTATCACTCATTCCGGGTAAACACAAGGTCAATTTGCACGCAATCTATGCGGACACCACAGAACAAGTGGATCTGGATCAACTGGAGCCACGCCATTTTCAGAACTGGGTAGACTGGGCTAAGCAGCAAGGGCTTGGGCTTGATTTTAATCCAACGCTGTTCTCCCATCCCAAAGCGGAAGACGGCTTCACACTGAGCCATAAGGATTCTGAAATTCGTGATTTCTGGATCACACACTGCAAAAAATCACGCAGGATTGCAGAGCATTTTGGCAAAGAACTCGGTCAGCCCTGTGTCACAAACCACTGGATGCCGGATGGCTATAAAGATACTCCGGTTGATCGGTTGGCTCCAAGAGAACGTCTGCGTGATGCTTTGGACGAAATTTTCAGCGAGAAAATCAGTGAAGAATACAACATCGATGCGGTTGAAAGCAAGCTGTTTGGCATCGGCTCGGAAAGCTATGTCGTGGGCTCCCATGAATTTTATATGGGTTACGCCCTGACACGCGGTAAATCTATCTGTCTCGACGCTGGTCACTTCCATCCAACCGAAGTCATTTCGAACAAACTGTCCTCTTTGCTGATGTTCACCGATCAATTATTGCTCCATGTCAGCAGACCGGTTCGCTGGGACAGTGATCATGTCGTGACAATGGACGACGAATTGCTGGACATTGCCCGTGAGCTGGTTCGCGGTGAATTGCTTTCCCGAACCCATATCGGTCTTGATTTCTTTGATGGAAGTATCAATCATGTAGCAGCATGGGTCATCGGAACACGCAACACGATCAAAGCGCTGCTTCGCGCTATGCTCGAACCGATTGAAGCATTAAAGCAGGCGGAAGAGGAACGGGACTTTACCACTCGTCTTGCTCTGGTCGAAGAGTTTAAATCGTATCCGTTTGGTGCCATATGGGATTACTATTGCGCTCAAAACGGCGTTCCTGTTCGTGAGGAATGGCTGGCCGAAGTTAAAAATTATGAACAACAGGTACTGCTGAAACGTTAACTACTGTACTGATAATGCTTATATTCATATCATCCAAAAGGGAGAGATTATCCATGACTACTGTACTGGAGAATCAAAAAGAACGAAAATCGGGACTGGATATCCCATTTGTTCGCGAGATGGCGGAAATTACACAAAACATGTGGAAATTCGGCTGGGATGAACGCAATGGAGGTAATGTAAGCTATATTCTGGATGAAGCTGAGGTTGCAAAATATATAGATATTCATCAGGTCATTCGGACGATTAAACCTGCTTTCCCGGTGAATGAACTGGCTGGTAAATATTTTATCGTCACCGGATCAGGGAAATATTTCAAAAACGTAATTGCAGATCCAGAAGCTAACTTAGGAGTCCTTCGTGTCTCCCAGGATGGCGAGCAATTGGAAGTCTTGTGGGGCCTCAAACATGGCGCAGTGCCTACCAGTGAGTTGCCTTCCCATTTTATGAGCCACATTGAGCGTTTGAAGGTCGATCCTAACCATCGTGTTGTGATTCATAATCATGCCACCCATGTTATTGCCATGACCTTCATTCATAGTCTGGACGAAAACCAATTCACCAAAACGCTGTGGGAAATGTGTACTGAATGTATTGTCGTCTTCCCAGACGGTATCGGTGTAATCCCTTGGATGGTACCAGGTTCCAGCGAAATCGGCCGCGAAACGGCAAAAAAAATGAAGGATCATCACGCTGTATTATGGCCTCATCATGGCATTTTCGGAACGGGCAGCTCCATTGATGAAGCATTTGGCCTGATTGAAACGATTGAAAAGGCGGCTCAAATTTATATGCTCATTGCTCACCATAATATTCAGCAACGGATTACAGATCAGGAATTGGCCGATCTGGCCAAAGCCTTCAACGTTACTCCAAAAGAAGGAATCCTGAACGTATAAATATAGACTAATCTCCATCTCATAATATAGAACTTAAAAGGCTCCAAGGCTCGTCTCAACCGGCCATGGAGCCCTTGGCATACCTAGTTTTAATTACATAACCCTTAATTCCAATGAATTAACTTGTAATTATGCTTTCCTTTATATACAATAAAATCAAAATTCCCTTATCTCCACCAAAGGAGAGGTGACAAGTTATGAAAAGAGCAAAAAATGAAGATCACTTCGACATCGTGGAAGACCATTATTTCACAGCCACCGAACTGGAAAAATCCAGCGCCGTTTGGCCTGTCAGACTAGGTATGGATATTTCGAAAACAAGCTGCCATGTCGGTCCCAAGGCTGTTCCTTATTTTTATTTGATATTTGTACTTGAAGGTCAGGCTGAGTTTATTTATAAGCAACAAAAGTACCGCGTCCAAAAGTCTGATTTATTCTGTTTTTTTCCGCATCTTGCCCATGAATATTACACCGATCAGGAGCACCCGTTGCAAAAGGTATGGATTGCCTTTGAGGGACCCAAGTCCCTCGCATTGCTGGAGCGGATCGGAATTAATCCCTCTACGCCATTTATGGCTAACGCAGTGAGCGAGGAAATCCTCAGACTTATCTCCAACCTGTTTTCCATCGTACAGGACAACAGCAGACAGGGCAGCGATCTGGCCCGCTTGATTACACTGCATCAGATCTTCGAGGAGTTATCCCGCAACACATCTGACGTGCTGCGCAACTTTGTATGCTCTGATTATTGGCTCCAGCAGGGGAAAGACTACATTGAGATGCATTATTGTGACCGTGTTACGATTGAACAAATTGCCGAGCATGTAGGTGTGGATCGTGCGCATTTTTCACGTAAATTCCATTCCACCTTCCTCATCTCTCCCGCCAAGTATTTGCAAAACCTCAAGATTAACGAAGCCAAAAGATTACTGGAGCAGACGACTTACAATTTGTCGATCATAGCCCAGTCCATCGGCTATACCGATATGTCCACCTTTTCCAAGGCATTTAAGAAAACAGCAGGGATTCCACCGCGTGAGTATCGCTTCCGACATCAGTCCCGGCAAGAGATTCGTACCGTCAACGCTTAGTCGGAATCCAGTAACGTTAAAGAGAGCCGCCGTATACGGTGTCTCTCTTTTTATGACCTGATCCTAATTCCCACTTGGTTCTGAGCCCTTTCAACGCTATAATAGGCATCAAACCAACAGGAAAGGTACGTGAAATCCATGCTGCGATTCAATGCGATACGTACGGGCTATCTGCTGGGCATCTCACTGATACTGGCCGCAATTATTTATTTTTTCGCCTCCAATTGGGGTGGACTGGATCGGACATTCAAGATTGTACTTGCTGCTGCGCTTATTGTTCTGTTCTACGGCTTGTCTTTTGTATTTGCACGGATACGTGCTGTTCCCGGTCAACAAGCTTTTCTGTCTAATATGTTTTTGGTGGCTGGCTGTATAGCCTTTGGCGTTTCCGTGGCATTGCTCGGTCAAATTTACAATTCCCATGCGGACAGCTACGGATTGTTTTTCATTTGGTCGGTGCCGGCTCTACTGCTTAGCTGGATTACTCGCTACAATCCTTTTTATATGCTGTCTTATGTACTAATTCATCTTGGTTTGTGGCTTTATTTTTACCCTACGATGCAAAGTGTGCCTTATAGCGAGCTGGAATCGTTGTCCATTGCCGGAATGTTCGCAATAGTCAATCTGCTGCTATTTTTATTGACGTTCCTCCATCGTATACATTCTGCTCCACTACAATATATGAGCTTTACGGTTTTCCATATAGCTATGTTAGCGATGACCAATTCCTTTGCATTTGATGGGTATGGCATGGTCATGAATATACCGTATATCGCTGTGATTGCTTTAGGATTTTATATATTTATCAAGGTGCGGCTGAATAAAACGCTACTGACCTTGAATGCATTGGCACTTTCGGCGTTTGCTGTCTTTAAATTTATAGAGCTCGCTGAGGCGTACTCCTCATCTCTATTTTTTGTTTTTGGTTTGATTTTTGTGGCGTTGCTGCTGACGGGTAACGTGTGGTTTTTCCGCTATTTGAATCGTTTGGGAAAAACACTGCCGGATTCAGGGACAACGGATACTAGTACATCAAAGACTGAGACGATCGTCCAAGAGGAACATGGCAGTGAATGGATTAGCAAAACCGTATCCCGTGTGATCAAAGTGGTTGGAGTGCTGATCGGCAGTATATCTCTCATCGGATTGATTATGATTAGCACGAATGTAAACCACACCGAATATGTACTGTTGGTTGTGTCGTTGCTGCTTATGATTTTGATGATTGTCATACCGGAATCCAAGCTGGATTCGGTAATACGTTATACACTGCTGACCATCAGCTATATTACAGGCTTGGCGGCCATTCTATGGTCAGATCAGTCGCTGCTTTCGGTATTATTTCTGATCGTTTCCATCGCTGGATGGTTTCGCTCCAAGGGGAAAAGGCAGTTGTTTTTTGCCTACACCTTTGTAAACCTGAATCTGGCGACCATTTTATTTCAGCAGTATCAGGAGTGGGATGGTTGGAACTGGACCTATAAGTTCATCATCTTCTCTCTTTTCATCGTCAATGCGGTGTTATATGGGGTAAGTTACTTTATATCCAAGACGGAGTTAAAAGAACATCTGCGGAATAGCTCATTATTTTTCAGCTTGCTGTTCCTGTTTTGGGCGACGTTTTTCGAGGATGTCGTTCCACACTCTTATATGTTCATTAACATTTTTTATTTTGTTATCGTTACCGGGATGGTCTTTGCCTTTGCCCGTCTGAAACAAAAATCGGAGACCATCATGAGCGTTGTCTTCTGGTTTATTTTTATCGGCTTCAAATACTATGATTTATTGTGGACGCTACTGTATAAATCTTTTACGCTGGCGCTACTGGGGATCATTGCGCTCGGAATTACCTGGTGGGCGGATCGGCGAATGGCCCATAGCGGCAAAGCAGCATTCGATACCGACCACCGCAGCTTTAGCTTCATGCGCTTAAGCCCGTTACTCATCGCCATTGTCATCGTGCTACAGCTGGGGATCATCGGCTATCAGACGGCGAGAAGTGAAACCCTGCTCGCCACAGGGGCTTCCATTAAGCTCAAACTGGCTCCTGTAGACCCGCGCTCCCTACTGCAAGGCGATTATGTGGCACTGAATTACGACATATCTACCCCGCCTTCCAAGCCCCTTCTTCAGGAGGAGGAATGGAGCCGAGGCAAGGTCAAAGTCGTTCTCACACCTGATAGCCAAGGAGTATACGTCGCGGATCGCCTATATCAAGATGGTGAAAAACTTGCCAGTCATGAGGTCATTCTAAATGGACAATGGTATGGTTCTCGTATTCTGTACGGTATTGAGAATTATTTCATCCCTGAGGGAACCGGACGTACTGTAGAACAGAACGCACATTTTGCCCATATTCGGGTGAGCCGCAATGGGGACGCGCTGCTGGAACGTTTGGCAGAAAGCTGACCGGATCGGCGAAGGTAGTAAACAAAGCAGGCTGAACCAAGCCCCTCCGTTACTGGAGCACAACTTGGTTCAGCCTGCTTGTTTTTTTTCGGACCATCGTTTATCTCCGTTTATACATCTCTCGTCCATGATGCTATTTCCTCAATATCCAGCGGCTGAGTCCGGCAACAACCGCCAATCAGACGAGCTCCCGCTTCATACCATTGGCGGGCACTTTGTCCGAATGTCTCTGTACAAGTGCTGCCATGCCATGTCTTGGTGACCGGGTCATATTCCTCCCCCAGATTGGGATATACCACCACCGGCTTATCTGTGTGGCTGCGTATTTCGTGAATAAGCGATGGAACGAATTTCGGCAAAGTGCAATTGATTCCTACGGCCGCCACTTGCTCATGCCCATTCAGCCACTCAGCACATGCAGCGGCAGACTCACCATTGCTGATATGCTGTCCATCCTTTGCGCTAAAGCTGATCCAGGCGTACGTGCCAGGAAATTCCTTCAGCAATCGGACGATGGCCTTCGCTTCAACCAGACAGGGTATCGTTTCACAAGCTAAAATATCTGCACCCGCCTCGATCAGAGCTTTCATACGTGGCCTGTGAAACTCCACTAGCTGTTCCTCGCTCAGCTTGTAATCGCCACGATACTCTGATCCATCTGCCAAAAACGCCCCGTAAGGGCCTACAGAAGCCGCGACTAGCGGCTTGGGACGATGTCGCTGACTTGCAGTAGCCATCACGTCAGCCCAAAACTCATCGCGTGCCTGCACAGCAATCCGCACCGATGATTGAATCAACTCCAGCGCCTCATTTTCGCTTAGGCCTCGTTTAACATAGCCTTCAACGGTAGCCTGATAGCTCGCAGTAATCGCACAGTCTGCCCCAGCCTCAAAATAATCTCTATGCACACGCTTGATCGACTCCGGATGCTCATGGAGGATTTTAGCTGACCATAAGCTATCGTTTAGATCATGTCCATGACGCTCCAGCTCGGTCGCCATGGCGCCGTCCAGCACGATCAGCTGAAATTCGTCCAGTATATGTTGTATCGGATTCATGTGGCCCTCCTGCTCGTCTTTTCTATTTAACCCACTAATCAAGTGGGTTTTAATGATTTACATTATAGCACGAATGTTGATGAGCACTCACAAAGCCAAGAAATAATCATTCCGTGAAGACGTCCCCTTTCGTTTCATTTGCCATCTGATGTAATGTATAAATTTTTTAAATTAGTTTCATAAGTTAAATTAATTAGATATTGTTCTTTTTTTCACAAAGTCATTTTACTATAAAAGTGCAAACCAACACTTTGGCCAAAAGATCAGGGAATTGCATCGTCACATTCTGCATCGTCATTTATGTGAAAAAAGGTACAAGAGAGGGTTTTATCTATGTCTTTACTAGAAATGATTACAGCGACCTTAACAGATAACAAAATTGTCAGTTCTATCGCTTCCACCGTTTTTATTATCCTTCTTGGTTTCTTTTGCCGGAAGAAGGGGATTTTTAACGCAGCAGTAGGAAAGATGTTATCCAAGGTTGTTCTAACCGTGGCTCTACCAGC
Organism: Paenibacillus sp. FSL H8-0168; assembly: GCF_038592955.1. Taxonomy (NCBI): domain Bacteria; kingdom Bacillati; phylum Bacillota; class Bacilli; order Caryophanales; family Paenibacillaceae; genus Paenibacillus; species Paenibacillus sp. FSL H8-0168. The sequence goes on from NZ_CP151948.1 coordinate 5,628,878, forward strand.
ACTAGCCTTTAATTCTTTCATGCAGGATATTAATCCTACAATGTTAAAACAAGGCATGAATGTTTTAATATGGGGAGTTCTAATTTATATTATTCTCATCTTTATTTCTAAACCGTTCTTCCTGAGCTACAACAAGGATAAACAGGATGTTTTGCGGGTGTTAACCATTTTCGGTTCTACTACTTTTTTCGGAATTCCAATTGTCGGAGCCATTTACGGTCCTACCGGAGTGATGTACAGTTCCATTTTTAACATAGGGTACCGCATTTTCTTATACTCCTATGGCTATATCAAAATGAGCGGCTTAAAAATGGAGCTTAAAAATCTCAAAACCATGTTTTTGAATCCCATCGTTATCGCCACGTTTCTAGGCTTGTTTGTTTGGTTGTTTCAAGGTTATTTGCCACAGATGAGTGTAGCTACAGAGGATGGGGCCATTCAGCAGTTCGCCTTTCTAAGAATTGATCAAACCGCTGTCTGGCTGTTCAAGCCCATGACCTACCTAGCTGGACTAGCTTCTCCATTAGCCTGGTTATCGATTGGCTCGACATTAGGGGAGATCAGCTTCAAGTCGGCAGCTACTGATAAGACCTCTTGGTATTACAGCATAGTTAAGGTTTGGCTTGTACCTATTGTTAACATCGTCTTGCTGGCTTTGTTGACTGTATCTCATATTCTGTCAGTCGATTCAGTCGCTTTAGCTACTATTGTCATCATGATGGCTACTCCTACAGCTACCGTAGCCGCAGCCTATGCCATCAGTTTTGATAAGGAAGCCATATTGACCTCCAATGCATCGCTTCTATCAACTATTACTTCTGTCGTCATGATTCCAGTGTGGATCGTTACGCTCAATGTCATTGATAAAATTGGAATTTTCTAAATCAGGGGGAAAATAACATGTTAAAAATCATTTGCTATGGTGTCCGTTCTTATGAGAAACCCTATTTCCAGGATCTCAATAAATATAACTTTCAACTAACGCTGGTAGAAGAGTTGTTAACCACTAGCAATGCAGAATTGGCACAGCATCACGATGCCGTTTTGCTAAGAGGAAACTGTGCTGCCAATCGGGAAAATATCACAAAATTCAATGAATACGGCATTCGATATGTTTTTACCAGAACAGTCGGAATCAACCACATTGATTTGGATGCCTGCAGCGAATTCGGAATGAAGGTGGCACGCGTGCCATCTTACTCTCCGAATGCCATCGCCGAGCTCTCCTTAACCTTAGCAATGATGCTGTTCCGACACACCGCTTATATGACTACCAAAAGCTCGTTCAAAAATTTTATTGTGGATGAGCATACATTCAGCAAAGAGATTCACAATTGTAAAGTTGGGATTATTGGGGTCGGCCGCATCGGTCTGACGGAAGCCAAATTATTTAAAGGATTAGGCGCTTCTGTTATCGGCTATGATGTGTACCAATCGGACGCGGCCAAGGAAGTCATTCCATTCACAACCTTGGATGAATTACTGGCAGAGTGTGATGTCGTTAGTGTGCATGTTCCTTATCTGCCGGGACAGAACGACAAAATGATTAACGCCAGCTTTTTAGCAAAAATGAAAAAGGGATCTATTCTCATCAATACATCACGTGGAGAATTACAAGATAACCAAGCCATTTTGGACGCTTTGCTCAGTAACCATCTGGAAGGCTTCGCTACGGATGTCTTCCCTAAGGAAGATGAATTATTCTTTAGAGCATTTGAACCATGGCAAATGCTCCCGGACCCAACGATCCAGAAGCTTGTGGAGCTGTATCCAAGAGTTTTGGTAACGCCTCATGCTGGCTCGAATACCGTTACGGCGTTATCCAACATGATTGAAACTAGCTACGACAACTTCCATGATATCGTTACAACTCATTCTTCGGATAACCTAGTCCCACTTCCTGTTCTCTCTATGAAATAATTAGGAAGCTCGGTACTCTTGTTGAACAAAAAAGAACCGCTATTTCCAGATTACAATGGAAATGGCGGTTCTTTTATATCAGGATTCAACTGATAGAGCATTAGCGGCCTGCCAACCTTGTGGTATTCTATCGATTCAACCAGAAAGCCATCGTCCACCAGGAACTGAATATATTTTTTTACAGTGATACGGGACAAGTCCACTTCTCTGGCTAACGTTTCAACCGAGAATGGCCCGTCCAGCTCTTGAATACTCTTCAGTATCGTAGTCATGGTCAGTTTGGACAAATTTTTAGACAGGTTTTTCGGTAGATTATGCGATGGATGTTCAACAGGTTTTTTCTTCTCCACACCCGTATACTCTTCTTTATTAAAATAATGGTCAATGACAGCTTGATTAATTCCGTTCCCTTCCTCCATCACCGTGGCTAGGCGCTGGATTTTCTCAACAGCCAGTCTAAAGCGTTCGAATGTAAAGGGTTTAATTAAATAGTCTGCAACACCATAAAAAACAGCTTCCTTCACCGTCTGAATATCTTTTGCAGCCGTAATTAAAATAACCGAAGCATGGTACTGATGCTCCTGCATATGGGATAGCAAGGTTAATCCGCTTTTTCCGGGTAAATACACGTCCAGCAATACCAAATCCGGTGTGTGTTTCTGAAGATAATCCTGCGCTTTCTGGACGGTATCTGCTTTACCTACCACATCCAAGTTGTCCATACGCTCAATAAACTGTTGGTTGAGCTCAGCAACCATGGGATCATCCTCAACAATGAGTACCTTCATTCACTCGTCACCTCCAATGTACAGGGCAACTCTACATAGATACTTGTTCCCAGGCCAGGTTGGCTGTCAATTTCAATGATGCCCTGGTGATTATCCACCATGGTTTTAACCAGATTCAAGCCGTAACCCCTGTCCTCTCCTTTGGTTGAGAAGCCATGCTCGAATATTCTTTGTTGCATTTCGGAATCAATCCCCATACCATTATCCTTCACTTTCAAAATGAACACATTTCCCTCGCACTCATAATTCAATTTTAATTCAATTTTGCCGGGTTGTTTTTTTTGTAAAATGGAGTCTATCGCGTTATCAAAAAAATTGCCCAATATGTGTATAACATCATGAACAATGTCCTGCATCTCTACATTGGAGACATTCGAGCTTTCTTCCAGTAACACCGAAATATTCTGCTCGCGTGCTTCGTTGATTTTCCCCATAATAAAACCTGCTAACGCCGGAACCTTAATTCTCTCTGTTAGAAAGCCTACTTCATTTTGATACCGGTGATTTAGCTGCTGAATATACTGACTGACCTCTTCATATTTCCTCATCTCAATCAGTCCGGAGATCACGTGCATTTTGTTCATAAACTCATGCGTCTGTCCGCGAAGAGAGTTAATATAATATTTGGTGCCACTTAACTGATTACTAAGATGAATCATTTCGGATTGATCGCGCAGTGTGGCAACTGCCCCAAAAAACTCATTTTCAACATGTATAGGGGTTACTGTCGCAATGACTTCTATACCATTCACATAAAACGAGCGATCCTTGATCTTCTTCTTATCATCAAACACTCTCTTGAAGAGCACATTATAAAAGTTGGTATCTAGCTGCTCGCCAATCGGGGCTTTCATCTCTTGGTTCGCCAGTTGGTACTTGGCCTGAGCTTCTTTGTTCATGAGCATAATTTTCTTGTCCGCCGAAATGGCTATAATGCCTTCAGCGACCTCATTTTCAATAATTTCTTTTTCGCGCAATCGTGTTGCTATCTCTTGCGGCTCAAGCCCAAATAAAATCTTTTTGATTTTCTGAGCCAGAATGATCGCCCCCAGAACTCCACTAAAGAGCCCCAGCATCAGTCCTCCAAAAATGGTATACTGCGCCTGCATCAAATCATGATTTAGCGTTCTCATGGTCAGTCCTACACATACAATGCCAATGACCTCATTCTGTTGATTGAATATCGGCGTAAAATAACGGTAGCCTTGACCCAAAACACCGATATTCTCAGAGAAATGTCCCTGACCGGATAGCGCCTTTCTGGCATCATTCAGATCAGAGAACGGCTTGCCAATCATGGTTGCATTAGGATGGGATAGCCGAATTAAATCGTGGTTCAGTATGACTACAAAATCTACATTAACGTTATGCATGACTCCAAGCGAGTAATCCTGGATCTGTCTCACAGGAACTCCTCGCTCAACATTACGAATCACATCGTTGTCACTGGCAACCACCTTGGCAATACCCGAAAGTTTTTCCTTCGTATTATCAAAATGCTTGTTAATCACGAAATTACGAATGAGAAGCAAGGATATAATCAAGGAAATAATAATAACTAAAACAACCAAAATAATAATCATGAATTGTAGCGAAACCTTGAATTGTCGTCTCGGCTTCGACTTACCTATTAACTGCAACCCCATCACCCAGCTTCTTTGTCAAGCTCTCCATTAGGAAGAAGAGCCTATCTCTGTCCCTATATTTCCTTGATATTCGACATCGTTTGACAATTTCCTTCTTATTTCGCAAGCTCTGCGCGCTCCACCGACAACAAACGTAGCCTTTATCTGAAATAAAACGATATGCTGAATAAGGAAAGATCAATTCTCCATAATAAGGACGTACACCTAATGAAATGGAGGATATCGGATGATTGACAATCTCGAAAGCAATTACAACTGCGCTAATGCAGGACAAGACCTTCATCAGCTCAAGCAGGAACTCGCTGCGCTTCAGGAACAAGGTGCGAACGACCAGGCGTCCGAGGAAGCCATTCATCGGCTGGAAAATCAAATTTCGTTCATCTTGAACAAGTGCGATATTAACCATTAGTCGAGTTTGGCTGTTGAGTCAAATAAAAAAGATAACTTTTAGCTACGACCTTTTCCTGGTACTCTGCCGAGAAAAGGTCGTTAATTTTTTCAGGAATCGCTCCTGGTTAAACAGTAAACTGCAAGATCGTCATCAAGTGTCCAGTTTAAAATTGATCTGACATAAACAATATCTTCTTTCTGTAAATAATGTATTGAATACATCTTAATCCATACAGTAAACTCTAAGTTAAAAGCTTGTTAAATCCACCATTAGACTAGGGTATCCCCTTAATAATCAGCTATTAATGCCAGTAATATGGAAATGAATGAAGGATAAAGGTTAGAGTTTACTTTGATGACTGGAGGAGAAAGTGATGTCCACGATTAAAGAAATTTCGGAGAAAACTGGAATTACCCCATATACTCTTCGGTTTTATGAACGGGAAGGAATTCTACCATGCGTCAAGCGCGATTCGAGTGGCAATCGATTGTATGACGAAGAGAGTATGGACTGGTTGAATTTTGTGTTGGCGCTGCGGGCGACGGGCATGCCACTTGCCGAGATCAGGAAATATGTAGATTTATACCAAAAAGGCGAGAACACGCTTAAAATACGTAAACAAATGATGCTTATGCACAAGGAAAAAGTGGAGAAGGACCTCTCGGAAACTATTAAATATTTGGAGCAAATCAATTACAAGCTGGCATTATATGACATGCAGGAAAAAGGATTGACCAAGATGCTGCCCTAGATCGTCTTTTTGCAACATTTCACTCTAAGTGGAGCGCGTTCCCCGGATGGAGAACGCGTCTTTTTTAGCGCATATATTAGAGTAAACTCTAATATATTTCATGTAGTTGTTTTCCGTTTTTTCCTATTTATTATTCTTCATTATCTAAAAAACCACGGATTTGTGGGGATTTTGCCTGTGCGAATTATTAAATCATTGAAGCTTGACTTATATTAAACTCTAATTGATAACCTGGAATCAAGCCAACGATTACTGGCTAATATAAGAACAAAGGGGAAGTACACATGAATACAAAAGTAGCAATCATCACAGGTGCAAGCAGCGGAATGGGAGCGGCAACGGCTAAACTTCTCGCTCAACACAACATTAAAGTCATGCTTGCTGCTCGCCGGGAAAACCGATTACAGCAACTTCAAGAAGAAATCCGTAACGCTGGAGGTGAAGCCAGCTACAAGGTGACTGACGTCACCTCGTTTGCCGACGTGGAAGCATTGGTAGATGAAACCATTAAAGTCTATGGACAAATCGACATTTTGATCAATAATGCTGGGATAATGCCACTTTCGTTCTTCAAAAATTTGAAAGTTGACGAATGGGAGAGAATGATCGATGTGAACATTAAGGGCGTCCTCTATGGGATGGCGGCAGTGTACAAACATATGGAAGAACGTAATGAGGGACATATCATTAATTTCTCGTCCATTGCGGGACATATCATCTTCCCTTCAAGCTCTATTTATAGTGCGACTAAGCATGCCGTACGGATTTTAACAGAAGGTATGCGAACCGAATTAGGACCCATGCAAAATATTCGGACGACTCTCATCTCCCCTGGCGCGGTGGAGACCGAGCTGTACGATACCATCACCGACAACTCGATTTATCCGGCATTGGAGAAATTGGGCAGCCAGGAATGGAGTCAACTTGACCCTAGCGACATTGCGAGAACCATACTGTTTGCGATCCAGCAGCCGACTAACGTAACGATTAACGAACTGATTGTCCGCCCCACGTCTCAAAGCTTATAAAGCTGTCGCTACAGCCGCAGCGGTTCCAATCTTCTCCTCTAAAAAAGATAGAGAAATTACAAGTAATTCCTCTGAGGAAGGCCAGTTTGTACTGATGTTGTCCCGACACTTGTCGAGGACAAGAACATGGTACCGTTGAAAGTCGCTATTAGGTCATATTCCTGTAAAGTAACAGGGCTAAAAGACACTTTGAAGCAGCATCCGTTTCTCGGTATTCAACCGGGGAACGGTTGTTCATTTTCCTGGAATCCACTTTGGTTATACAATGAGATATATTCATATACCTGTTGTTCTGCCTCGGCTAAGGTTTCAGGTTTGCTTATCTGTGCAGGCATTGTCCAGACAGTTTCCTCACCTGGAATGGCATTCGAGGATTCCGAGCTTTTCCCTCTCCAGATTTACATCCTTACTTAGTGTGTCTAGTGTTTCGTTAACGAGGAAGATTGTTTCGTTGTGAAGGACGCCAAGCGACGATTTGCTTCTAAAATCTCAGAGTACTGACGAAAGGCTTGTCTTTTTTGTCCATGAAGAAACCCCTCCGTTCAACAAGATTAAATCCATCTATCTTATCAGATGTCTTTTTTCTCTTGTCTACTTAAAGGGGATAATACCAGTTTTGTATGCTTTTGTTTATGCATAAGCAGATACCAAATTACAAAATTCCTCGTATCTCATCCAATGACTGCACCTTTTCCAGCTGCATCCATTGTTCAAGGCCATGTACCAGCTCAGCCCCTGCATGTAAATGAACAAAATTGTACGTTCCCACCTGAATGGCAGCGGCCCCTGCCATGGTGAATTCAATAATATCCTCCACCGAGCTAATCCCACCCATCCCGATCACCGGAATCGACACCGCCTGTGCCACCTGGTGAACCATGCGCAAGGCAATCGGTTTAATTGCCGGGCCGGAAAGACCTGCATACGTGTTGGCGAAGACACTGCGACGCCGGCGTATATCTATTTTCATTGCAGAAAATGTATTGATCAGCGAAACTCCGTCTGCGCCTTCTTCCTCGCACATAACCGCCATCTGCGTGATGTTCTCAGCATTGGGAGACAGCTTGACAACCAACGGAAGCGCCGTCACATTGCGCACCTGACGCACAACCTCCCGCGCTACCTCCGTCTGGATACCAAATTGCATTCCACCCTGCTTCACATTGGGACATGAAATGTTCAATTCCAGCATATCAACGCCTCTGCGGTTCATCGTGCGACGCTTTTGTGCGTTTTCCGTAATCATCGCTACGGCCTGAACATATTCCTCCAGATTGGAGCCGCCCACATTGGCAATAACAGCCGTGTTCCAGCGTGTCATGTCATCCAGCTCATCCTTCAAAAAAGCGGCAACACCCGGATTCTCCAGCCCCACACTATTGAGCATGCCGGATGCTGTCTCATGTATTCGTGATCCTGTATTACCAGCCTTCGGATGCAGGGTCAGTCCCTTGCCGACGATACCACCCAATAATTCAGGAGAATAAAATTCCGCATATTCACGTCCGAATCCAAACGTACCGGAAGCCATGATGATCGGGTTCTTGAACGGTACACCCGCAATATTACACGCCATGGAGATCATCAAACTCCACCTCCTCCACCGGGAATACAGGCCCTTCTTTACATACCCTACGATTGCCTCCACGGGTACGCATCGTACAGCCCAAACATGCGCCAATACCACAGGCCATGTGTCTTTCAGTTGAAATATATAAGCGGGATGACGTATCCACCGTTTTCATGGCGAGTGCTTGCAACATCGGAGTTGGCCCGCAGGAGAACATATTTGCATAAAGCGTCGGATCGACCTGTTCGACGATGCTTCCCCCTACCTTGACCTGTACAGATGCCGCCACAGCTTCGAACGCTTCAACCCCGAAGGCTTGCTGTGCAAACCCCAGATAAACATGCGCATGCGGGTAATACTTTGCAGCCAACAGCAACGGAGCAGTACCCATGCCACCGCCGATCAAAGCCAAACTACCCTCTACCTGCGGAAAACCGTTTCCGAAAGGTCCTTCTAACTGAATGTCCTGACCAGGCTGTAATTGGGAAAACAAATTGGTCCCCTCTCCAACAACCCGATACAAAAAGGAAATACTCTCTTCCCCGATATCATAAATGCTGATGGGTCTGGGCAGCAGTGGGTAACCTGTCCCGCTGCGCAGCATGTAAAACTGCCCCATGTTCCCTTTAAACTTTCCCTCTATTTTCATCACATAAATGCCCGGAACGAGCGCCACATTCGAAATTACGTTAGCCATATAACCCCTCCACTAACCACTCACTATAACGTAAAAGCAGCAACTATTACGTGACTATTTTCACATTTTCGGGTAACGTTTCGCCCTGCGGCTCGCGATATAAAAAAGCGTACTCCTGTTAGAGAGTACGCTTGTGTATTTAACTAATGGCTTCGCGCTCCGTATTGCGGCTACCCTTGGCATCCTTGCGGATTTGCTTGCTGCGTAGCTGTCCGCAGGCTGCGTCAATATCGACTCCATGCTCCAGCCGAACACTACAGCTAATGCCTTGTTTTTTCAGAACATCATAGAAGCCCGTAATCGACTCCGACTCACTCCGCTGGTATTGACTATGCTCATCCACAGGATTGTACGGAATCAGGTTTACATTGGCCAGATTACGACGATGGCCCACCAATTCAGCCAGTTCGAGCGCGTGCTCCTTACCGTCATTAACATCCTTCAGCAAGATGTACTCCAGCGTAATCCGACGATTTGTTTTGTCCAAATAATAATCAATCGCCTGCATGAGTTTCTCAATCGGAATCGCCCGGTTGATCTTCATAATGCGAGTACGAATCTCATTATTCGGAGCGTGGAGGGAGATCGCCAGATTGACATGCAGGTCGGAATCTGCAAATTCAATGATTTTATCAGCAAGTCCACTTGTGGAAACGGTAATATGCCGCGGCCCAATCGCTAGCCCTTTGTGATCCTTAATGACCCGAATGAAATCGGACAGGTTCACGAAGTTATCAAACGGTTCGCCAATTCCCATCACCACGACATGACTGACTTGGTCGCCCGGACGTTCCTGATCCAGATACAGCTGAACCTTCATAATTTGCTCTACAATTTCACCGCTGGACAGATCACGGCTCTTCTTCAACAATCCGCTCGCACAGAAGCTGCACCCAATGTTACATCCTACCTGCGTAGTCACACATACGGATAAGCCAAACTTATGCCGCATCATTACTGTCTCAATCAAATTACCATCCTGAAGCCGGAACAAGAACTTGACCGTCCCGTCTGCTGACTGTTGCTTCACGTGTTCTTCAAGTGTTTCAATGGAAAAATGCTCGGCCAACAGGCGAGTACAATCCTCATGAACCTCTGCCATCGCTGCAAAATCAGTAACCCGCTTCCGGTACAATGCGTCCCATACCTGCAATGCCCGGGATTTCTTATGTCCATGCTCGATGAGCCATACTGTCAATTGATCTAGCGTTAATCCATAAATGGATTCTTTTTTCATGTTCGATCCTCTTTTCAAAACATTCAAATTCGTCTTCCTCTATATAAAACTAAGCACGCACCATTCGTCTCAACCATCATTGCATCATAGCATGTTTAAGCAATCTGCGCTATTTAAACGCCTCTTCCATTGTCCCAAATTTTAATTATGAACACAAGGGGGCAGGCACATGGTTTCTCCAAAATGTTAGCGTGAAATTATGTCTGTCTTGAAACAAAGTACAAGCCACATTAAACTATGCGACAGAACCTGTTCAACAAGAGCACGCAAAGACAGGATTACAGATACTCCTAATGATATGATTACAAATAAGGAAGGTGATGCGGTTGGAATGGTTGCTTCGGATCAAGAACGCACTCGATCTGATGGAAGAGAGAATGCAGCAGCCACTCGATATCGATGAAATTGCAAAGGCAGCTTACTCGTCTCCTTTCCATTTTCAGCGTATGTTTCATATGATAACCGGCGTTACGGTTGCAGAATATGTGCGCAAACGTCGATTGACCTTGGCTGCTCAGGAATTGAGTCTTTCTTCCGCCAAGGTGCTGAATGTAGCGTTCAAATACGGATATGATTCCCCCGAATCTTTTTCTAAAGCGTTCCGTAAGGTACACGGTATTTCTCCCACTGAGGCCAGAAGCCCTGGGGTGAACCTGAAAGCCTTTCCACGCATCACCTTCCATCTATCGTTGAAGGGAGATCAGGAAATGGATTACAAAATTGTAGAGAAAGCGGCCTTTACGGTCATTGGCAAGTCCATTCAAGTCACCACTAAGAACGGCGATAATCTTCGAGAAATCCCAAAATTCTGGAACGAACTGAATGCGGATGGTACATCGGATCAGATTCATGCCTTGGGAACAGGCGACGATATCCTCGGTATTTGTTTGGACTTCAAACATGGAGAAGAGAAATTCACGTACCTGATTGCTGCAGAAGGCAGCGAAGACGTAGCGACCGCGAATGGGCTGGAATCCAGAACCATTCCGGCTTCAACCTGGGCAGTATTTACATCCATCGGCCCTATGCCTCACTCGATCCAAAAGGTATGGCAAAGAATTTTTCAGGAATGGTTCCCTGCCAGTAATTATGAGCATTCAGGCGGCCCGGAACTGGAAGTGTATACTATGGGCGATTCACATGCTGAAGACTACCGAAGTGAAGTTTGGATTCCGATTAAGAAAAAGTAAACAACGAACCGACTGCGTATCGCAGTCGGTTTTATACCGTACTGCATTTACATCATAAGGTGGCAGAAAACACAACTCCCTGCATACTCCCTACTCTAGCTTAATGCTCCCAGGCAACTCCCCAAGCTCCTGCTTCAACAGAGAGTATAGCCTTGAACCTGCCGGCTTTAGCGGATAGTCTGTTGCTTTGCAAAGAAGGCCGAAGGTCATATCGATCAGGCTGCCACTTAACTCCCTCACCGCTGTTCCTGTCGGGACAGAACTGACCAGAATTTGTGGCACAAGTGCAATACCTAAATCGCTCTCCACATAAAATTTCAGAGCCGTCATGCTGCCAATTTCCATCGTGTTTAATATGGTTATTCCATATTCCTTCATGACCATTTCAAGTTTGCGACGATATGGACAGGTGGCCGACGTAATAAGCAACCGCTGCCCCTGTAAATCCTCCGGCCCAATGTTTTCTTTTTCCGCAAGCAGGTGATTTTCAGGCATTAAAACTACAAATTTCTCCCTAAATAAAGGTTCAAAATATAGCTCTGTGCCCACATCCGGTGCGGAACACAGCGCTAAATCAATATCCCCCTTGAGAACACGCTCGCTTAGATTAGGGGTATTCCCAAACTCAATAGAAACTCGAATGTTCGGATAATGGATTAAGAATCGTTTTAAAATTTCTGGTAGTCGGTAACTGGCAGTCGGTTCGGTCACTCCTATACGAAGGTCGCCTGCGGTTCCTCTTTGCAGATTGTCCATATTTTCCTGCAATTGCTCCATATTCTTTACAATATGTAGACTTTGCTCGTAAAACATCCTGCCCGCTTCAGTTAATTTTATTTTCTTGCCCCGTTCGATCAGTTGAATTCCCATATCGGACTCCAGCTTCTGTATTTGCATCGTCACGGTAGATTGTGCATAATTCAACTCTTCCGCTGCACGCATAAAACTCCCGTAATTCACAATCATTTGAAATGTTTTGAGCGTTTTAATGTCCATTTCCAGTCTCCTATATGCACAATTAATTCAATTTTATTGAATCGTAAATTCAGTTAATTCAATTATACAGAACAAAATACATCCTCTACAATGATACATATCAGATCATATTATTTTCAGACGCAAAATGAACTGGTTGGAGAAGGAGCGAATATATATGGATTTACATCAAAAAGTAGCACTGGTTACAGGTGGAGGTACAGGAATTGGGAGAGCCGCATGTATGGCCTTGGCAGATCGAAAAGCTACGGTTGTCGTAAACTATTCCCGCTCTAAAAACGATGCTGAGGAAACTGTACGTATGATCCTTGAAAAGGGTGGACGTGCTATCGCATTACAGGCAGATGTTTCCCGAGATCAGGAAGTTCGAATTATGGTTGACCAGATTGTCCAGCAATTCGGTACGATTGATATACTTGTGAATAACGCTAGCATTACGTATCACATTCCTATGGATGATCTGGAGGCAGCCACGGAAGAGATATGGGATGATCTATTTAATGTAAATGTAAAAGGCATGTTTTACTGTGCCAGAGCCGTAGCTCCTTTTATGAAGCGTAGTAAGCAAGGAGCTATCGTCAATCTTGGAAGTATAGCAGGACAAACAGGGCTAGGTTCCTCTCTTCCCTATGCGGTATCCAAAGCGGCCGTTCACGGGCTGACCAAATCTTTAGCACGAGCACTGGCACCGGATATTCGCGTCAATTGCATCGTGCCGGGAGCCGTAGCGACAAGATGGTGGGCAGGCCGAGAAGAACAAATGAAGCAACTGTTTCCTCATTTGCTCCTACAGCGCATTTCCACACCTGAAGATATCGCCAGCATGATCTGCTCTGCTTTGGAACAGGAAGCCATGACAGGCCAGATCATTACGGTGGACAGCGGACAAACGCTGTAAAGATACTGGGACTTCTGCGTAAAAACAAGCCGCCTTCTCAGACAAAAGGCGGCTTCTGAGCTATCGTATACCGTCGTTGACTTCGTTTTAGCTTAAAGATACCGCAATTCGTGTACCTTTCACGAATTTAACAAATAAGTACCGAACAAGCGGCCCTACAATTAAGAACTGCAGAGGGAAAGCAAAAATGAAATTCTTAAAAACTAAAGATAAGTAATTTTTAAATAATGAGTCTCCCGAAAGACCATTAAAAAAGTAAGCTGTCCCCAATCCATAAAGTGACATACAAAAAACCATTCCAATGACCATACAGCATGAGAGGGACAGAATCACAAATACCTTTTTAGATTTGTCGTATGGTAATGAGAAGGCTATTGAAGAAACATTACTTTTAGAGATATTGTGCCAATCAAGTCATTTGTATATAGATTATAAAATGTCATGAATACGACCATCCCCAAGCACATCATTAAACCAAAATAAAAATCTTCTTTCTTCGTTGTTGGCAATTCCATCATCCCTTCTGTGTACCTTGGTAATTATATAAATAGTCAAAACCTCCACATAAGTGAACTTTCTGTGAACTTTATAGTAAGCGCTCCCTTTTTTGTATATAAGAAATAGGCATCGTTCATCTCAACGATACCTTGGAATACTGCGTCATGTCCCTCAATGATCTGCTTTTAAATCTAAGCCAAATCTCTTCAGCTCAATAAAAACACCTTCCAGTCGCTTCCCTTTTTCCGTTAACGAATATTCAACACGCGGGGGAACCTCGGCATATACCTTTCTTTCTAACAGGCCGTTATCTTCAAGTTCCTTCAGGCGTAGGGAAAGCGTTTTGGGGCTAATCCCTTTCATGGATTTCTGAAGTTGGCTGAATCTCAGTGTTCCTTCGATAAGCAGGTCGCGGATGATTAAAAAAGTCCATTTCGTTCCGATCAAATCAAGTGTTTGGGCAATAGGACACGGCTTGCCTGGTACTCCTTTGGTCAATTCAATAGGTTCTTGGGCGTGCATAGGAACTCCTCCAAAAAAAATATCTGTTAAACCCAATGGTATCACAATAGTTCCTTTTAAGAAACTATATGAATTAAATATCACTACTTCCCTATATGAACTTACTACATATACAATATCGCTGTAGCAAGTCATGTTTTCTCTAATACGAGGAGGTGAAGAGATGAAAAATATACTAATCATTAACGGTCATCAAAAATATGATTCGTCTGAAGGGAAATTGAACCAAACATTGATGGACAATATGGTGCGTCTCTTAAGTGAAGAGAACAAAATCAAAACAACGTCTGTTCAAAATGGCTATACCCTCAGCGAAGAACAAGAAAAATTTTTATGGGCGGATGTAGTCATTTACCAAACCCCTATCTATTGGTTCAGCGTTCCTGGATTATTAAAGACTTATATGGATGAAGTCTATGCTTACGGTGTATTCTTCACGGGTGCTCATAAATATGGTAGCGGAGGTTTATTAACCGACAAGAAATATATGTTCTCCACGACTTGGAACGCTCCAGAAAAAGCTTTTAATGATCCAAATCAATTTTTTAATGGCGCTAGTCTAGAAGCCGCACTCAGGCATTTGCATTCTGCACATACATTTCTCGGCATGGAGCCTTTGAAAAGCTTTGCATGCTACGATGTTATTAAAAATCCAAATATACCTAAATTTATTACTGATCTTGATATACATCTACAAGCCGTATTACATGATTAACAAATCCAGAGGAACACTAGGAGGGAATCCATTTGCAAAACCAAAATATTGTCATTATTGGTGGAAGCTCAGGTATCGGTTTAGAAACAGCTAAGCAAGTCATTTCGCTTGGAGCGGAAGTGGTAATCGCCAGCCGCTCGGAGGATAAATTGCACAAGGCCAAAGAAATGCTGGGCCCTCGTGCTGCAATATATGTGCTGGACACGTCAGATGAGCAGCAGGTAAAATCTTTCTTCGGAAAAGTTGGGCCCTATGACCATCTTATCGTTAGCGCGGCAGAAACATCAGGTGGGTCATTCCTTCAGTTGGAGACGGATCAAGCCCGCAAGCTATTCGAAAACAAATTTTGGGGCCAGTATTATGCAGCTAAATACGGAGCTTCCCAACTTTCAACCGAGGGTTCCATTACCTTATTCTCAGGAGTGGTGGCATATAAGCCGATGATTGGCTCCTCTGCGCTCGGTGCTGTGAATGCAGCGGTTTCGAATCTTGGTCAAACCTTGGCGTTAGAGCTTGCTCCCATCCGCGTGAATGTCGTCTCACCCGGCATTATTGATACACCTTCACGCAGCAAAATGCCTGAAAATACGCGCAATCAATTCTATGATACGGTCGCGCATAAGCTTCCTGTAAAGCGAGTTGGACTTGCGGAGGATGTTGCACGAGGTGTAATTTATTTGATTCAAAATCAGTTTGTGACCGGAACAGTCCTTCATGTGGATGGCGGACACATTTTAACATAAAAGCTTCGCCTTAAATCTGTCAGTCATTTAACAAAAAAAACGGAGAACGCTCCCGCATCTTTGCTTGGGCGTTCTCCTCCTTTTCTTATCAATGAATGATTTCACATACTTTATCCTAATGATGAATACGACGTTTGTTTCTCAAAATGTTGCGAATCATCTTGTGATTGGGGAGCTGCCTGAACAACATATGTCCGGGATGCGGATTAGCCTCGATAATCCAGATTTGACCGCTCTTTTCAATAGCAAGATCGATGCCCAGCTCGCGAACCGGATGATTTTTATCTATCGTGTCGGCAATGATTCTAGAAAGCTCGATGATCTGGTCCAGAATCTCTTTCATTTTTGTTCTGTCATTTTTAAAGACCCTTAAAAGCACTTTGGACAACGGCGCCGCATGTCCTCCCTTCCGATAGTTGGTAACGACTTTTCGAGGTGCAGCGACACGGCCGGTTATTCCTGAAATGACCCATTCCGATTCCGGCTTCTGCATATACACTCTGGCATCAAAAATCGAACCTTTGTACTTGGCTAACTTAAGTCCTTGCTGTACCAAATAACGACGATGAGGTCTCCGATAGGTTCTAACTGCTCTTCTTACGGCGTGGGATCTAACGACTCTGCGACTGGAGCCACAACGAACCTCATATTTCCTCCCCAGCTTTTTCGCACGTATGATGCCAGTTCCTCCACTCCCATAATTAGGCTTGATGAAGACTGTGCGATAGGTATCCAGCATCCGTAAAGTCCTTGCATTACTGATCCAGCGGGTTTCGGGCAAGTGAGAACGTAAAATGGGATGTTGTCGCATTTCCTTGTATTGAATCATCTTTCCAATGGGCACGAATATCCCTCGATTCTGTTGGGTTTTTGCACACATTACATGAATATGCATCTATATTCTATCTTGGTAACGGCGAATGCCACAGTTTGCTATGAAAGAGGCAAATCTCCTACCTTCTTTAAGGCGAGTCTTCTTTGATTTCAAGAGAGAGATGGACAATGTGTTCTGCATGACGAAGTTATTGTAAATACCTATAAAGTTGATTCCAATAATATATTAGACCAATAAAAATTCTGGTTATATGATGTATTAAAAAATAACGTGAGGAGGAACGTTAATATGTCTATTTATGATTTTCAGGCAACTTCAATTAACGGGAAACCGATTGAATTCTCAGACTACAGAGGAAAGGTTCTCCTCATTGTAAACACAGCCAGCAAGTGTAGCTTCTCCAGTCAATTCGCTGATCTGCAGAGGCTCTACGAGAGACGGAGGGAACAAGGCTTTGAAATCCTTGCGTTTCCTTGTAACCAATTCAATAAAAAAGAGCCGGGTAGCAATTCGGAGGTTCAGGGAATTTGCCAAATTAACCATGGAGTAACCTTCCCACTATTTGAGAAGACGGATGTAAGAGGCTTATCTCCTCATCCTTTATTTCAATATCTGACCCAACAGGCACCATTTCAAGGCTTCGATACCCAGACCAAAGACGGTCAATGGATGGAGGATTTCCTGCGGGATAAGTATCCAGAAATATACGCTGGCGACGGTATCAAGTGGAACTTCTCTAAATTCTTGGTCGATCGCGATGGCCATGTAAAAGGAAGGTTCGAAGTAACAACGGAGCCCTGTGCCATTGATCCTGTCATCGAATCACTATTGTAATTTTCCTGTTCACTTCTTTGGATTCTTTAAAAAAAGAGTATCAAATGACAAAAACGAATATTTGTCATTTGATACTCTTTGTGTTATCCTGACTTCAAGGAGGTGACTCACACGGCATTTGACCGTGTCCCTATGGAAAAATCCTCAGATGTGCTAACCAAGGAAGAGATTCTCATCGCTACAGAAGACACACTTAGACGTTTTGGTGTAGCCAAAACCTCCGTGACCGATGTTGCCAAAGTATTGGGAGTAAGTCATGGCACCATTTACCGACACTTTAAAAGTAAAGCCGAGCTTCTTGAAGGCGTGACCGAAAAATGGCTGAATGAAAAGATTATTGGCCCGTTAACGGAGGTCTGTCAGAATTCATCTATACTGGGAACGCCACATTTAAAACGATATATACGGACCTTGGTCGAACTTAAGCAGTATTATGCCCGCGACGACGAGGAAATGTTTGAGATGTATACGAGGGTCACCGAGCAAGCCGCTGATTTAATCGACCAGCATATCGCCCACATTGTGGATCAGCTCGCTGACATCATTGCACGCGGGGACATCATATCAGATCAGCCAGCCCAACTGGCGCGTACCCTTTTCTATGCCACATCCCGTTTTCATCATCCCGCTCATGCTTACGAATGGAAGAATCCCGTAATTAATCAGGAGTTTTCGGATGTGTGGATGCTTTTAGAAAAAGGAATCATTAAAATAGATATGGAAGGAAGGACAAAACACATATGAAGCATTTGGACGGAAAAACAGCAATTATTACCGGGTCCTCTAGAGGAATTGGACGTGCCATTGCCGAGCAACTGGCTGATCTGGGCGCTAATGTAGTCATCAATTATGCCAGCAGTCCGGACAAAGCCCAAGAAGTCGTGGAGAGCATTATTCAAAAAGGTGGCAAAGCCATAGCACTTCACGCTGATCTGAGCAAAATGAGTGACATTGAGGCATTATTTACAAATACGATTGCTGAATTCGGTAAAGTGGATATTCTGGTTAACAACGCTGGGCTGATGATCACCCAACCTCTGGCTGAGGTATCCGAAGCTGATTTTGACAAACAATTTGCACTGAATGTAAAGGGCACCTTCTTTGCCTGTCAGCAAGCCATGAAATATATGGAAAACTACGGAAGAATCGTGAACCTGTCCACATCCGTGATCGGACAAATGTTCCCGGCCTATAGCGTATACGCAGGTACCAAGGGCGCAGTGGAGCAATTTACCCGCCAGCTAGCCAAGGAGTTCGGAAGCAAGCAAATTACGATTAACGCTGTGGCTCCCGGTCCTGTGAACACCGAGCTTTTCCAAGCTGGAAAAACCGAGCAGCAAATCGAAGGCATGAAAAAAATGAATGCTATGGGTCGGCTCGGGGAGCCGGAAGATATCGCTGATGTGATTGAGTTCCTGGTCAGCGCCAAATCACAGTGGGTTACCGGGCAGACGATTCGCGTCAATGGCGGGTTCATCTAAAAGCTGGAATACATGGAATGGAGGCTATACACGTTCATGCTATTACACAAAGGCGAGACCTTATTTCGACAAGGGGAATCTGGCCCTTTATATCAATTAAAGAGCGGCTTGTTAAAAATTATCCGCGTCCATGAAGACGGATCGCAAATTTTAGTTAATGTAATTGTGCCCGATGAAATCATCCCGCACCACTCCCTCATCAGTCCCAATCCCTATTACGGTACCGCGATGGCGCTGGTCACCTCTGAGGTTGAGGTTCTGTCACAAAAAGAATGGTATCAGGCGCTGGAGCAAGATCCGACTCAATGTCGGGCTATCGCTTTACAGCTACAGGACAAGTTGCGCATGATGCAGCAACGAATTGACCAGCTCACCGAGGTGTCACCTGCCGAGAAGCTTCGGAAGCTCCAACGCTGGTTCCACTCCTACATCGCACCCGCCACGTTAACGGACGTGCTGACGCAGGAGGAAATCGGCCAGTTTATCGGGCTGCGTCGGGAGACGATTAATCGGCTATTGCGTGCTTCAAGCGCTCCTTCTGCAAAAGATGATGACGATAATGCATCTCGATAAGCGCAAACCACTCTCCAGCATTCAACGCGCCGAATCTGGGATGAGAGACGGTAGACGGCCCTGTTGACTTTCCAACGGTCGGCTCAATCTCTCTCATCTTGCGGATCACCACGTTTAATCCCTCCACAATTTCTTCTTTGCTCGTCGGTTGTGGGGGACTGTATTGTGGGGATGGTGGGACTTGGATACGTATGGGTGGGAATCCCCCCAGATTAAAAACAGCCGTACCTGCCTCCGTTTTAACTCCTGTCTCCCCATTAGGTTGTAAACAAACATCAATGTTCTTCAGATGCATATACAGAGCAGAGTTCACCAAATGAAGATACATTTGTCCAAGCGACCATTGATCCTCCTGCGGTGTGTACTGCAATTGCTCCAAGCTAAAGCTGTCCAATTCCAGAAGATAGTGTTGTACCGTTTCTTCAAAACGCTGCAATGTTTCAGTTGTATTCATATATTAGTAAAGCCCCTCTCTATCAAAGTAGCTTTACTATACAAAAATGCTACTGACAGCATTATGTCAGTAGCATTTCAACATTTTTTCCACTTCCGTACGTACCCGCTCCCGGAGCGATTCAGGCTCTAGCACAACCACATCTGCACCCCATCCAAGTATCCATTGCAGTAGTTCCTCCGGCTGTCTGACGCGGAAGAGTACATGCAGTCCATCCGCACGCTCCTCTATGGCCTCCATATAAAAGTTGTTCGCTTCCTTCACCTTATCTGCAATATCTGAACTTGCTAGTATGCGAACAGTTACATGACGGTCATCGGTTTGCTTGTAATCCTGCAAATGAAAATCGACAGGCAACTGAAACCTGTCCTCCAACACGATAAGCTCGTCCATACGTGATAGACGGAAATGGCGAAGTTGCTGCCGCAATTCGCATTGCCCAATTAATACCCAAGAACCACGGAGCAGTACAAGGCCATAAGGAGCGACCACACGCACACTTTGACGATTCCCGTCAGCCTCTGGCATTCTTTTGGAGTAGCCAAACTGTACTTTCCGTTTTTCCAATACAGCGAGACGCAGCATTTCCAAACAGGCTTTCTCGCTATGGTTTGTCCCCTCACCCACCGCAAGCAATCTGATGGTCGTGCGCACCCGGGAAACTTCCCTGCGAACGCTCTCCGGTAAAATGGCTTCAATCTTTCTGCGGGAAGCTTGCGCCTTGATCCCGTAGTCTGTATCAAATTTTTGTTCGATAAAATCCGTCCCAATTAGCAACGCCACAGCTTCTTCTGCGGTAAAGCTCACTGGGGGCAGAAAGTACCCCTCCATCAAGGAATATCCAATGCCCGGTGCTCCTACAATCGGTACGCCCGATTCACTTAGAGCCTGAATATCCCGATAGATGGTTCTCACACTCGTTTCGAATATGGCTGCCAAATCCTCGGCTCGTAAAATATCCTTACGCTGCAACTCTAGCAAGATCGCTAGCAAACGATCTGTTTTGTTCATACCACGGCCCCTCTCTGGAAGGATCTAAAATGCAGAAATACAAAAAAGCAATAAGGGCAGTACAGTCACTGCGACTTATTGCTCTTTTTTTTCACACGGAAGTTACTTCATTACTTAAAAAATACTTTTTCGACGTTATATTTAGCCTTTTGTGTATTGATGATGTAGGTTTCATAAATTTCTCGCTCTACCGCATCTTCCACAATACAAACCTCAATAATCGCTACTTCATTTCGCTTGTCCTTGATCGGTGATACGTTATCTTCAAAATGCTTTTTGATTCTTGGTCTTAGCTTTCTTGCTTTACCAACGAACAGCAATTCCTCCTGCGCATTGTAGAACATAAAGATACCTGCCTTATCCCTAGGGATCAGGTGAAAGTCGGTAAATCCGTAAATATGGCTGAGCTCAGGGTTGACCTGCTTGCTAATCGTGATATCCGGAGTTGGAATTGTTATATTAATCACTATGTCACTTCCTCATTCTATATAGGTGTAAATATTATCACAAATCCCGTGGTAACACCATTTAATAATCCTTACCCATCCCCTAAGCAAAGATACTCGAGGATTGAAATAAAACCCATTCCAACCCAAAACAAGATGGTAGAAATTTTATGAATTACCTACTATGCGTGTACGTCGGTTTCCGTTACAATATGTCAGTGTGATTCTGGCATCGGCAGATTGACGCGTACTTGAACATTATTGGAGGCTTCTATTTTTTCATGCAAAATGAATCTCATTCTAACGTAAAAATCATAACGGCCGATCCGAGTGCGATTGGCCTGTTTGGCTTGGCTATTGTAACGCTTGTGGCTTCATCCCAAAAGCTTGGTCTCACTGACGGCTTAAGCTTCATCATCCCTTGGGCTATATTTCTCGGTGCTTTTGCGCAGCTGTTTGCCTCCATTCAGGATGCGAAACACAACAACACCTTTGGCATGACGGCATTTGGTGCTTACGCCTTCTTCTGGTTAGCCGTAGCTAGTAGCTGGATGATTAAAATGGGCGTATTCGGCTCAGAGCTGGCATCCGCTGTAGATGGCAAACAGCTCGGCTTTGCCTTTGCGGGCTATCTCATCTTTACGCTCTTCATGACTATTGGAGCGATGGAGACGCATAAGGTTCTATTCTTTATTTTTGTGTTGATTGATTTTCTGTTCCTCGGTCTTAGCTTCGATGCATTCGGCGTTGCACCAGAGATATTCCATACCATCGCCGCTTATGCTGAAATGGGCATTGGTCTACTCTCACTGTATGGTACAGGAGCTGCCGTTCTGAATGCTCATTTTGGCCGTACATTCCTGCCTGTCGGACGTCCTTTCGGCATTTTCAAGCCACGTCCTTAGCTGTATATGTAAACCTACAAAGCCGCCTTTCGCGCCGATCCGCGTTAAGGACGGTTTTGTTTCTTTTCCATCACTCCCTCCGTATCAAAAAAATACTAAAGAGAGTCGTTTAGTGAATATAAAAGCCCACAATGATAACAATATACATAAATTGTAATCAAAGGGGTATTTGTAAAAATGACACAAGGCGAATCTCGTACCACATTTCCGCAATTTCCCGAATCATATTGGTTAGCTTCAACTGACATCCCCAACTTTCCCAAGCTTAGTGAAGATATTCAGGTGGATGTTGCCATTGTAGGTGCGGGGATTACTGGTATTACCACTGCTTATTTACTTTCTAAAAAAGGACTAAACGTCGCAGTCGTCGACGCAGGGCGGATACTTCATGGAACAACGGGCCATACGACCGCCAAAATTACCGCACAACATGATTTGATCTACAGCGAGTTTCTTTCACATTTTGGCAAGGAAAAAACCCGGCTCTATTACGAAGCCAACCGTGATGCTCTTCAATTTATCAAGCAAACGGTAGAAGAGTTTAATATCGATTGTCAATTTACAGAAGAAGATGCCTACGTTTATACATGTGCGGATACGCATGTGGAAAAAATCAACGACGAATATAAAGCCTACGAGGAACTTGGCATCCCGGGAAGTTATGTCGAACAAACGCCTCTGCCGTTTTCAACTAAAGCAGCTATTAAGATGAATAAACAAGCCCAATTTAATCCGGTACCTTTCTTAAGATATTTGGCAAACCAAGTCATCCGTCAGGACGGGAAAATTTATGAACAAACCACCGTTGTAGGTGTGGAAAAAGGGAACCCTGCCATCATTACAACAAGCGACGGGCACAAAATCACCTGCAACTATGTCGTATCCTCCTCGCATTTTCCGTTCAATGATCCAAACAGTCTTTATTTTGCGCGATTGCATGCCGAGCGGTCTTATGTACTAGCGGTCAAGACGGACAAAACCTATCCGGGTGGTATGTACCTAAGTGCGGAAACCCCCAAACGTTCGCTTCGCTCCGTAATGGTTAACGGAGAACCGATGGTTATCGTCGGTGGGGAAGGCCACAAAACGGGACAAGGAATCTGTACTTTCCAGTACTATGAAGCTTTAAAAAAGTTCGCAGAGCAAACATTTGGATTAAAGGAAATTGTTTATCGCTGGTCGGCTCAAGACTTGTATACGCTAGACAAACTCCCTTATATTGGGCAGGAACTATCTAACACTTCTAACATCCTCGTTGCTACGGGGTATAGAAAATGGGGGATGACCACAAGTGTAGCGGCAGCTTTATTAAATACGAATCTGATTACCAGAGAGGAAAGCCCGTATCAGGATCTTTTCTCCCCTTCAAGATTTCATATGGACCCCGACATTAAAACATTTGTGACTCAAAATGCGAATGTGGCTAAACATTTGATTGCTGGGAAATTGGGGATCAACTACAAAAAAGCCGAAGAACTGCAGCACGACGAAGGGGCGGTCATTCGGGTGAACGGCAAAAGAGCGGGCGCATACCGAGACCCACAAGGAGCATTACACCTAGTGGACACAACATGCACCCATATGGGTTGCGAAGTCGAGTGGAATGAGGCGGAAAGAACATGGGATTGCCCTTGTCATGGCTCACGCTTTTCATATCAAGGCGAAGTCATTGAAGGTCCGGCCAAAAAATCGCTTGGCAAGGTTGAAGGGGAATAGCACCAACCTTTGTATGCTTAAGGAGACTCAAGAGCACAGGCCTTACTGGAATCGCTCGCTGTTCTTCCAAAAGAGTCCCCCTCGTTCGGTAACCCAACCTTTTCATAGCTCTGAATAAACATAGTTACGCTGGACAACATACCTTTGAGAATCATAAAAGAAAGGTGATCCTATGATAAGCCAACAGTCTGCATTAGCGGCGCATGAGTCTCTAGAGATCCACGAAGCGCTTAATTTTAAAACGTTATGCTTAGCTAAGTCCAAATTAATGCAGGGCTTGGTATTCGATCAAGAGCTAAAGGATTTAATGGAAAAAGATGTTCAGCAATCTATACAAGCTATTGCCGATTTGCAAGCATTGTATGTTAAAGCACCGTTTCAGGCACCTGTTCCAGAATTCCGACCAACACCAATTTTAAATTGAGGTGAATGATGTGACATTAAATCAGACCCAGTCCGCAAGAATGGATTATGTGGATCCAAAAAACTCATTAAATATGCCGGAAATGGCAGACATGACATTTGCGATGGACTTTCTGATTCGCGTCAAGGAAGGGGTTCGAAATACAGCCATAGCCTTGACGGAAACCGTCTCTCCAGATGCTAGAACTCTGTTGCGCAATCAATTGCATCAAGGCATCGCGTTTCATCAGGAAATCACTGATCTTATGGTACGAAAAAAATGGTTTCATCCCTATGATCTGCAAAAGCAGTATCAATTGGATCAACTATCAGCCAACAAGACGGTGGACATCAGTAAAATGAAACTGTTCCCAGACGATACCACCCGCAAGGGTATGTTTGATCGCACGCCGGACGAACATATGGGAGGAAACCAGGCATGAAAGCAGTGACCTACCAAGGTATCAAAAACGTTGTGGTTAAAGATGTTCCGGACCCGAGTATTCAAAAAGCCGATGATGCGATTATCAGACTGACAACAACCGCTATTTGTGGTTCAGATCTGCATCTCATTCATGGAATGATTCCGAATCTACAAGAGGATTATGTAATTGGGCATGAGCCGATGGGGGTTGTAGAAGAAGTCGGCAGCGGCGTAACCAACTTGAAAAAGGGAGACCGCGTGATCATTCCGTTCAACATAGCGTGCGGTGAATGCTTTTATTGTAAAAACCAATTGGAAAGTCAATGTGATCATTCTAATGAGCATGGAGATATGGGCGGTTTTTTCGGCTATTCAGGAACAACTGGTGGATATCCGGGTGGACAAGCTGAATATTTACGTGTGCCTTTTGCCAACTTCACTCACTTCAAAATTCCGGAGAGTTGTGAACATCCTGACGAGAAGCTTTGCCTGATTGCTGATGCCATGACTACTGCATTTTGGAGCGTCGATAATGCAGGAGTGAAGAAGGGGGATACTGTCATTGTTATTGGCTGTGGGCCGGTAGGTTTGTTAGCGCAAAAGTTCGCCTGGTTCAAAGGGGCAAAACGAGTCATTGCGGCAGACTATCTGGATTATCGTCTGCAACATGCGAAGCGCACCAATCACGTGGAGATCGTTAATGTGGAATCGCAAGAAAACGTTGGCAACTACCTGAAGGAGATGACCAAAGGAGGCGCGGACGTAGTTATTGATTGCTCCGGCATGAGCGGTAAAATGTCTCCGCTGGAATCCTTGGCTTCTGGTCTCAAACTTCACGGTGGAGCTTTAGGAGGATTGGTCATAGCCACACAAGCTGTCCGCAAAGGCGGGACCATTCAAGTTACCGGGGTATACGGCGGACGATATAACGGTTTTCCTTTGGGAGACATTTTTCAGCGAAATGTTAATTTACGTACGGGACAGGCTCCCGTTATTCACTATATGCCATATATGTATGAGCTGATTGATACGGGAAAGGTGGACCCAGGAGACGTTGTTACACACGTCATTCCGTTAAGCGACGCCAAACGTGGATATGAAATTTTCGATACCAGACAAGACAATTGCATCAAAGTGGTGCTTAAACCTTAACTATATATTGGAGTATTGGAGGTAAACGTCATATGGTGTATGGCCTGCACGAAACCCTTGAAGTCCATGAACTGTCAGCGTTCAAAACAGTATGTCTTACCAAGTCCAAAACAATGCAAGCATTGATCTCTGATCCGACTCTCAAAGCTATATTACAGCAGGATGTTGACTTATCGACCCGCCAATTACAAGAACTCGGCACCCTCTTAGATCAAGCCAGTTCACAGGAGGTTAAGCCATGAATACACTATTGGAGCATTTGACCGGACTGAATACCTTAACGGACCAAGTCATTGCAGCCGATTTTCTGAACGCGGCCAAAAGCGGTGTGAGAAATTACGCTATGGCCGTAACAGAAGCGGGAACTCCAGAAATTAAGGAAATTCTTACAAAGCAACTGGATGAAGCTATTGATACGCATGAGCAAATTTCCACATACATGATTGAACGCGGCTGGTATCACCCTTGGAATGTAAAAGAGCAGCTTTCGATGGATCTGCAAAATATCAATACTGCATTGCAAGCTCCCGTTTTGTAAAAAGAAAAAGTACGTTCTTGCTAATCTATGAAACCCACAAAGCCGCCTTTCACGCCGATTCGCGTGAAAGACGGCTTTGGGTTTATCTCATTATCTTCATTATTCAGCTTGCCAATTCGGCATCCGTTCTGCAGGATAACGAAGGCCTGCTGCCATTCCTTTGGGGATGATTGCGTTAATAGCTTCCATTTCCTGTGCGGATAAAACCACATCGACGGCTCCTGCATTTTCCTCTAAATACGTAACCCGCTTGGTTCCTGGAATCGGTACAATTCCCTCTTGCGCAAGCAGCCATGCCAACGCCAGTTGAGAAGGTTTGACCCCTTTTTGGGCAGCAAGATCCTTAACATGCTGCACGAGATCCAGATTTTTCTGGAAATTCTCAGGTTGAAAACGTGGCACAGAGCGACGGAAATCATCTTCTGCAAAATCATCAAACTTCTGAATTTGCCCGCTCAAAAAGCCGCGTCCAAGTGGACTGTAGGCCACAAATTCGATGCCCAGTTCCTTACACGTTGGTATAACTTCATCTTCCGCTTCCCGGCTCCATAAAGAGTATTCCGTTTGCAGGGCTGTAATCGGATGTACCTTGTGAGCGCGTCGAATGAGCCCAGGAGAAGCTTCGGACAGCCCCAAATAGCGGACTTTTCCCGCCTGAACCAGGTCACTCATCGCACCCACCGTTTCCTCGATAGGTACATTCGGATCAACACGGTGCTGGTAGTACAAATCAATCACATCTACTCCTAGTCTTTGCAGACTGCGGTCACATGCCTCTTTTACATATTCGGGACGGCCGCTTACCCCCATAAATGCGCCATCTTCCCCACGCATAATAGAAAATTTAGTAGCTAACACCACTTCGTCACGGCGGCTCTGCAAAACTTGGCTAATCAGTTTTTCATTTTTCCCCACACCGTAGACATCGGCAGTATCCCAGAAGTTTATCCCTAGCTCCAGCGCACGATGAAGCGTTTTGATCGACTCCTGATCATTCAACTCACCGTAATATTCGGACATTCCCATGCAGCCCAGACCCATTGCAGATACTTGAAGGGCGCTGTTACCCAGTTGTTTCTTTTTCAATTTGTATCACTCCTCAATTGTCAGAATAGTCATCGCATTTCCTAATCACTACGTCACATTCCGTATGTTACTACTTAAAGTTAACTTGAAGTCAAGCATTGTCTGGTTTGAAAGGAGAATTATTATGTATGAACAGAAGCGCTTCAGTAGCTTCTGGACGGTAGGGGAATTCATTTACAAAGCTAAGGCCTCTTCCGTAATCTTTTTGATATCAATGGATGAGGGCGTTTCTTCCTTGACCATATCGGGCAGGATATTTTCCAAAAAATAATTAACGCAGTGTAATTGAATATTCTTGATTTTCACAAGTGCATTACGATACATGACTATAAATTCCTTTTCCGTATTGCCCCGCTGAAGCTCAGCAAATGCTTCGTACACCTGATCCATTTTGTCCGCAACTTCAAGGATTAACCCTTCTACAGAATCATCTTTACCTTCCCTTAGCTGTTTGCGAAAAATGGCTTTAAAATCCTCGGGAATATTCTCTTCAATAAAATACTCAACCATACCTTCTTCGACCTGCTGGATTAATAATCGTAGTTCCTTAGAGGAATGCTTAACTGGCGTTTTGATGTCTCCAATAAAAATCTCCCCGTAATCGTGACTGCTCGTAATCTCGTATAGCTTTTTCCAGTCAATACTGACACCATTTCTTTCTTCAATATCAGCCAGCGTTTTGGCATATTGCACCACTTTCCAGGAATGAGCCGATACGCTGTGTTCCTCAAATTTAAACTTACCTGGACAACGGATGATTCTTTCCAGCTCATTTAGCGACCGAAAATACGTGTGAATCCCCATCATTGCATCCATCCTTTAAAATATATGAGATAGTCAATATAAACCCACTATAAACCTCAACTATTAACAGTAGATTATCGCAATATCAAGTTGAGTCCACCATGTAGCACATACACAATTTTTGCTATACACTTTATAAAAGAGGAGTTTGCAAAATCCAATAAGCGACTGGAATCGAATTTTTCAAAATCCTAAAAAAAGTAAAAAGTGGTGAAATCGTTGTTCAAAATCTTACTAATTGAAGATGATGAAACTTTGTTCCATGAAATGAAGGATCGGTTAACTCAATGGAACTATGATGTGTATGGCATCCAGGACTTTAATAAAGTCATTCAGGAATTCACAACGATAAAGCCTGATCTGGTCGTGATAGATATTCAATTGCCGAAATTTGATGGGTTTCATTGGTGTCGAATGATTCGATCCCACTCTAACGTCCCCATCCTTTTCTTATCGTCACGGGATCATCCTACGGATATGGTGATGTCGATGCAGCTTGGAGCGGATGATTTTATCCAAAAACCGTTTCATTTTGATGTACTCATTGCAAAATTACAGGCGACACTCCGCCGCGTATATAATTACAATACAGAACCCGTCTCCCTGAAAACATGGTGTGGAGCGACGGTCGATTATGAAAAAAATGTAGTAGCCAATGAGGCTGGCTCCATCGAATTAACCAAGAACGAGATTTTTATTTTGAAGTTGCTAATCGAACAAAAAAATAAAATTGTCGCACGAGAAGAATTAATTAAAAGCCTCTGGGATGATGAACGTTTTGTCAGCGACAATACCCTGACCGTCAACTTGAACCGCCTGCGTAAAAAATTAGACGAGCTGGATTTGGGCCGTTTCATTGAAACGAAAGTCGGGCAAGGCTACATGGCTATAGAAGAGGCACCTTCCTATGATTAAAAAATATCTTATAGAGAGGCGGAGCTGGATTCTACTGTTTGTATGCCAGCAATTTCTGATCCTGTTCATTGCTTATGTGGATGCAGCAATTCCGTTAATGCCCATCCTTTATATCGTCTTCTTATCCATGATGATTTTCTTGGTTTTTTTAATCATTCGCTATCCCAAGGAAACCAAATTCTATATAACACTAGAAGAATGGAGGAGCCCTCTTGAACTAACGGGTATAGGCGAACCGGAGAGTCCGTTTGAGCAAATCATTGAACAAAAAATCACTGACCAGACCGAACGGTTACAACAGATCATCTCGCAAAATCAATTGACACTTGAACATGAAAAAGATGAACTATTATCCTGGATTCATGAGGTAAAAACGCCTTTGACCACCATGCATTTGATGATTGAGCGGTTGGACGATAAGCCCCTAAAAGCTCAGTTAACCTATGAATGGCTACGAATCCACTTACTGCTGGATCAGCAGCTCCATCACAAACGCATATCCTTTATTGAAAATGATCTGTATGTCGAGCAAGTGAATTTAAAATCTCTGGTTTTTAATGAAATCAAAGCATTACAGTCATGGTGCATCCAAAAAGGGATCGGTTTTGACATCCAATTGGAGCACATGGAAGTGCTGAGTGATGCCAAATGGTTGGCCTTTATCATCAGACAGCTCTTAACTAATGCCATCAAATATAGCGATGCCAGTGATATTATCATTCACAGCTATGAACAAAGGGATCGAATACAGCTTGAGATCCAAGACTTTGGGCGCGGTATTGATCCGAAGGATATACCCCGTATTTTTGAGAAAGGTTTTACCTCCACAACCCAACATTCTGATCATACTTCAACGGGCATGGGGTTATATTTAACGAAAAAGGCAGCCCAGTCCTTGCTCATACATATAGATGTGCACTCCAAACCGAACGTGGGTACAACCTTCACTTTAATTTTTCCCAAACGAAATGATTTCGTGAGCATGGTGAGCATGTGACAGAGATGTCACATGCTTTTATGCATTGTTCGCCCAATCAAAGGAAAAACATCGGCTCTATTTTTATAATAAGGCTACAAGAACAATAAGGAGTGCATCGAAGTGAATATTTTAGAAGCCCATAAAATTCATAAAAGTTACGGTAATAAGTTAAATATGCAGGAGGTTTTGAAGGGAATAGATATCCTTATTGAAGAAGGGGAATTTGTCAGTATTATGGGAGCCTCCGGCTCAGGTAAAACCACACTGCTGAATGTTCTTTCCTCTATTGATAAAGTGAGCCAAGGGTCCATTAAAATCAATGATATCGAAATGACGAAAATGAAAGAAAAGCAACTGGCTGAATTTCGCAAAAAGCATTTGGGCTTTATTTTTCAAGAGTATAATCTGCTGGATACGCTAACCGTGAAGGAGAACATCCTCTTGCCCTTATCCATCACCAAAACGCCTAAAAAAGAGGCCAACCGAAAATTTCAGGAAGTAGCTACAGAACTGGGAATTTATGAGCTCAAGGATAAATACCCAAATGAAATTTCGGGTGGACAGAAACAACGTACATCTGCAGCTAGGGCGTTTATTCATGAGCCCAGTATTATTTTTGCCGATGAACCTACGGGTGCGCTGGATTCCAAGTCGGCTTCCGATTTATTAAATAAGCTGGGCCAGTTGAACCAAAAACGCAAAGCCACCATTATTATGGTCACACATGATCCTGTCGCAGCCAGCCATTGCAGTCGGGTCATTTTTATTAAGGATGGACAGATGTATACGCAGCTTCATAAAGGCGAGCAGGAAAGACAAAGCTTCTTCCAGGATATCATGAAAACCCAAGGGGTCTTAGGCGGGGTCCAATATGAACATTAATCTGCTCATTCTAAAGAATTTGAAAAAAAACCTGAAAAATTATTACCTTTATGTTTTTGCTCTCATTTTTAGTGTTGCGCTCTATTTCGCTTTCGTCACATTACAATACGATCCTTCCATGGACGAAGTGAAGGGTTCTGTTAAAGGTGCAGCTTCCATAAGGGCAGCTTCCGTTTTACTGGTCGCCATTGTCTGCATCTTCCTTTTATATGCTAATAATATCTTTATAAAAAGGCGCAGTAAAGAAATTGGCCTATTTCAATTGATCGGAATGACCAAAAATAAAATTTTTCGCATCCTGAGTGCTGAAAACTTAATTCTATACTTCAGTTCCCTGTTTATTGGAATCGGAGTTGGATTTTCCTTTTCCAAATTAGTGATCATGATCTTATTTAAAACGACGGGCGTCGAAGCCATTGCCACTCTATATTTCTCTAACCAAGCACTTATTCAAACACTCATCGTTTTTTGCATCATCTACCTGTTGATCATGCTCATGAATTATTCCTTTATCAAAAGACAAAGTATTTTGTCTTTGTTCAGAGTGAACTCAACCACCGAAGGGAAAATCAAGAAAATAACGATCTATGAGATGATCATCGGGATCATTGGCATCTCTCTCATCGCTTTAGGTTACTATGTTTCCTCCAAATTATTTGGCGGAGACTTTACATCCATGAATGAATTGTTTATGGCTATGGTGTTTATTTTGGGCACTGTCATCATCGGAACACTACTTTTTTATAAAGGATCTATCCGCTTTATTTCCAATATCATCAGAAAAAGTAAAGGCGGCTATTTGAACATTAATGAGGTGCTATCTCTCTCATCCATTATGTTCCGCATGAAATCCAATGCTTTGTTGTTGACCATTATTACAACAGTATCGGCACTTGCCATCGGTTTACTTTCCTTAAGCTATATCGCCTATTATTCTGCGGATCAATCAGCTGAGGACAATGTACCTTCCCATTTTGCAATGACGAATGAACCGGATGCTGAGAAATTCAAAACGTTACTTCAGGAGCATGATATAAAGTATCGTGAAAAGAAAATTGAAGTGATTCAAGTCAGTGTGAAGACAGCGCAAATTATGGAGACTCCTCTGGAACAATTAAATGAGGGTACGGATTCCATGACACTGCCTGTCGTAAGCGACCAATCTGTGGAGGGTACGGATGTATCTCCAGGCCAAGCGGTTTTAACGGGCTATAATGATATGTTACAGAAATTCATGTCCTTGAAAGACTTTGGACCCTTAGATTTGAAAGGGAAAACAGAAGTCATACCTCAACAATATTTGGGTCTAAAAAAGGAGTATGTGATTCCCTACTATTTTACAGCCGGGGGACTACCCACTGCCATTGTAGACGAAACCATATTTGAGCGGTTAAAGAAAGATGTAAATCCTGAGATTCAAAAGAAATCATCCTTATATATTGGAATTGATATGATAAATGCAGAACAGATTGAAGAAGCGAATCGTCTCTTTGCAGCTGCGGATTTTAATGATCAACAAACATCACGCCTTGAAATGAGCAGCAATCAGAAGCGGAACATGGGAGTGATCATGTTTGTAGTTGGATTTTTAGGACTCACCTTTCTCATTACATCAGGCTGTATCCTTTATTTTAAGCAAATGGATGAGAGCGAAGACGAAAAAGCCAATTACACCGTGTTAAGAAAGTTAGGGTTCACTCAAAGTGACCTGCTTAGAGGCATTAAAATAAAACAACTCTTTAACTTCGGCATCCCATTAGTGATTGGCCTTTCACATAGCTATTTCGCCGTCCAATCCGGCTGGTTCTTGTTTGGAACTGAAATTTGGATGCCTATGATCATCGTTATGGTGCTGTACACCGCCTTATATTCCATTTTCGGAATACTATCCATCCTGTATTATAAAAAGGTCATTAAATCAGCATTGTAATCGGCAAAAAGAAAAAAGCCCCGGGCGAAAGCGCTGGGGCTTTTCCAAATATTTGAGCATTTTCGTTCCTACATGTACAATAAAATAACTATCATCGTAACCCCAAAGGGGGAGAGCTTATTTTATTATTACTCATCAATGGCATCGGCATCGTAGCCAATATCATACTCGGTTCCTTTATAGGCGTGGCTATTTTTATGGGAATCGTTTTTTTCCTGATTGGCTTGCCTGAGTTTAAAAAATCGCCCAAGCTCACCAGAGAGGCTAAAAAGGATATCACCTATATTATGTCCACATTGTTAACCCTTGTTGTATTCATGGTTATCGTTTTCTGGAATATCCGTGCCTCAGGTGATTTGATGCTAGCAGGTCCGCTAACACCGCAAATGAAGTTTCACTGGGGACAAAAGGTGTTGATGCTAGGGTTACTGGAGGGCTTATGGTCTGTCATCACCCTAAAATGGCTATTACCCATCTTTTTTGATCCGCTGGATCTCAGTAAAAAGCAAATCCTCGTTTTAGTGAGCGGGATTGTATTTAGTGTGGGTTCAGGTATTTATGCCATACTTGGAGCTAGTTAATGGTTCGCCTCTACAGAGGTCGTGTGAATGCTTAACGCAAAGGTTCAAAATCCTCTGCTTGCTTCAGAATCCGCTCAATTTCCGCGCATGTCTCCGGTTGCAGCGTCACTTCGACTGCTTTTACATTTTCCTCAATTTGTGCCGGTTTAGTAGCCCCAATAAGTGCAGCGCTGATACCCGGTTCTCTCAGAATCCAGGCAAGCGCGAGCTGTGACAGGGTGATACCCAAATCCTTCGCCAGCTTATCCAGCTCCTGGACACAGTTTAGAACGGTATCGTTCATGTAACTGCTGATGACATTATTGACCGAGGCATCAGCCCCACGGCTACCCGTCGGTAAAGGTTGTCCAGGCTTGTATTTACCCGTGAGGATACCTTGGGCCAGAGGCGAAAATACAATTTGGCCGATACCTACCTGCCCGGATACAGGAAGTACCTCATGTTCGATATAACGTTCGAACATATTATAGATCGGCTGATTGGCAATCAGCGGGCGCAAATTCAGCCTTTTTCCAATCCCATGGGCATCCGTGAGCTGGGCAGCACTCCATTCACTGACAGCAGCGTACAGGATCTTACCCTGAGCCTGAAGGTCATCGAGCGCTCGCAACGTCTCTTCCAAAGGAGTATCCGAATCATAACGATGACAGAAGTACATGTCGATATAATCCGTACCCAGACGCTTCAGACTCGCTTCGCATTGCTCCATAATGTGCTTGCGTGACAGTCCCCTGTCATTGGGACCGGAGTCCATAGGGAAGTACACCTTGGTAGATAACACATAGCTCTCTCTTCGATAAGGCTTCAAGGCGGCTCCCATAGCCTTCTCGCCTTCTCCCCGGTTATACGCGTTCGCGGTATCAAAGAAATTAATCCCGAGTTCAAAGGCTTTGGCAATACAGGTATGAGCTGCTTCCTGCTCGGCGGCTGTACCGTACGTTAACCAGCTCCCTAGACCGATTTCACTAATTTTAAGACCACTGTTGCCCACATTTCTATATTTCATATCTACTCCTTCTTTCATAAGAAGATCATATTTTTATATTTTAACATGTAAACCCTTTCATTAAAACAAATGAGGATTTTGTAAAATCCAGAAATAATAAAGGATTCATGTGGAGTTACATGAAGGATATCCACCACCCTGACTGTTAGGGTGGTAGATGCTTATAGCCTCACAATCTCAAATCATATCTACTTGCTTCCTACAGGAAAAAGCGCATCATATGCAGGACAAGGCAGTTTGTCGAGAAACTCCTGAAGCTGCTTCGGTTTATTTTTGTAAATATCCTTTAAGGATGTTCCATTATAAATATTGCCGATGACCACAGGATGGCATAGCTCACAGATCAGGATGTCCCCGTTCCCGTGAAGATGGAGCTGTTTTTTACCATCAACACAGTTGGAAAAATAAACACCCGGCTGCTCCTTGAAGCCCAGTGCTTCTGCAAAACGGTCCATACAGGTGAAATACAACACAGTATCGTCCTTTTTATGTGCAATCAGGTCATGAACGGAACGAATGAGCGCTTCCTTAGTAGAAATAGCGTTCCAGTTCGTATGATCCATCACGATACTGTTTTGGATTTCATGGATGCGCACACCGAGTTCATATACCTTTTCGCTGATAGCTGGCATGTTGTTCTGCGTCTCCGCAAACAGCAACGTCTCCAGCACCGTTTCCAGCTTGGCCTCGGTACATAACCGGATATTTTGGACGATTTTCTCATACATGCGAGGATGAACATGATAATAGGCTGCATATTTATCGGCATCCGTGAAGTTGAAGGAGATATGAATGTTGGAAAGACCTGCATCACGCAGTTTCTCAATTCGTTCAGGGCTGAGCAAGCTGGCATTGGTATTAAGTTGGGTTGCGATGCCCTTGCTTGAACAGTGATTCACGATGTCCAGACAATCCTCATATTTCAAGGTCACTTCTCCCCCGGACAGTCGCACACGTTTTAACGTTGGAATGTCATCGATAATATCAATGACTTCTTTGCTGCTAATGCATTGCCCATCGTTCCGCTGATACGCGCAGCAGTAATCACACTTGAAGTTGCAATTAGAGGTGACCCCGACTTCCAGTCCCTCCAGCTCGTAGATGCCCGGCTTTTCCAGTTCAAGTGCTTTATATTTGTTCTCTATACTCACTTTCTCATGATCCTCCCAATCTCAGGCTTAAGTCTTGAATCCCCTTGAGATTATACAGAATAGGAGCGGTTTGTAGATATGACATTGGTAACGGCGGGGCCAAACAGATACAACAGCGATAGCGACCTTGGAATCCGCCTATCAGAGCTAAAAAAATTAATTTGACAAGCACTGCCGAACTTTAGTAAATTCATATTAGTTAAGCACTTAACTACATTTATGGTGGTGATCGTTTGAAAGATCTACAGGATTACGTACTTGATTTGCCGCTGCATTCTCTGGTTTTCTTTTCACTGGTGGAAACGACAGCTGGATTAGTTGATGTCTCAGAAAAATACTGGCATTCGAAGGGAACCAATGGAGCCAGAATTCGAATTCTGGTTGAAATCATGAAGGAAGGAGGCACAATTCTCCCATCTGTGCTCGCCCAAAGGATCGGTGTCACCAAATCAAATATTAGCCTGCTGCTCACCCCGCTCGAAAACGAAGGGTTCATTCGCCGGGAAGGCCATCCCATGGACGGCAGAAAATCAGTAATTTCTATCACAATCGAAGGGCAAAGCCTCCTGTTGCGTAATTTACCCGAAAACCGGCAGAGGATTGAGGAAAAAATGCAGGTGTTGAATGATCAGGAATTGAAGCAGCTCCTTTCCCTGCTCAACAAATTAAAGAGGACGTAATACAGCTTTTTTACTCAATTTGTTAAGCCCTTAACTAAAATCTCATTTGTATAAAAGGAATGATATTCCATGTCGATCGTTATTACTGGAGCCAATGGTCAATTGGGGAGCTTAATCATACAACAGCTCCTGCAAAAAGTCTCACCTCATGAAATTACCGCTTGTGTTCGCCACCTTGAAACCGGAAAACACTATGAGGCACAGGGAATTACAGTACGCTTGGGTGACTACGATCAACCTGATTCACTTGAGCAAGCATTCGCGGATGCTTCCCAACTGTTGTTGATTTCAAGTTCACATCCCGACGATACGATTCGTATTCGTCAACATACCCATATCATAGAAGCAGCTAAAAAATGTGAAGTAGAACACATTTTATACACCAGCTTTGCCTTTTCTGAAGCCAGCTCCATCCCCCTCTCCAATCTGCATTTGGCTACAGAACACGCCATTTGTACTACCGGAATTCCTTACACTTTTCTACGGAACGCTTTGTATACCGATTTTGTCAAAACTCTCGATCTAAACACCGCCATAGCGAAGGGCGCACTCGATATCTACCCTGGGGACTGGAAGTTTAACACTGTCACGCGTTGGGATCTTGCCAGAGGGATTGCAGCAGTGCTATCCGGTCCAGACCGCCATAAGAACAAGAAATATGAATTCGTCACCTCCAGTCCCTGGACCTTTTCAGATTTGACAGCAGCTTTGACCGAGCTTACAGGCAGATCCGTCTCCCTCTGTCATAACCCCCAAATCAAAAATTGGATATTTGGGTTTTTAGGCAAAATAGATACGCGCTCCACGTCGGATGATTTGGAACAGTTGATCGGCGGTCCGCTCACTACGCTCAAAGAAAGCATCCGGCCCTTTATCTCCAAGGGAAAGTAACGCTAAAAACTTTTCTTGCCAACAACCCTCTCCATAATTGTGATCAATATGTGAACTGGGCATAGTTCTCATTCCAAAATCCATACTGAATATATCTGTTGGTAATGGAGGCGGGAATTGTGGATAAAAGGATGAATCTGCTTATGTTCAGCGGCGATTATGATAAGGCAATGGCTGGACTGATCTTGGCGAATACAGCTCGGGAGCTGGATGTGGATGTGACGATGTTTTTTGCGTTCTGGGGATTATCACTGGTTCGTGATCCCGAGAAGATGACGCTTGAGGATAAGACGATTTACGAGAAACTCATGGACTTGATGACGCCCAAAGGGCCTGAATCCTTACCACTATCCAAAATGAATTTTAGCGGCCTTGGCAAGCTGATGCTGACGGAAATGATCGAAGATAACGAAGCCCCGAAGCTCATTCATTTCCTGAAAGGAGCGCGGAAGAAAAATGTGAAATTTTATGCCTGTAAGCTATCAGTCGAAATTATGGGTTTTAAACCGGAAGAATTTATACCTGAACTGGAAATTATCGAGGCCAAAACGTATCTAAAAGATGCGCTCGAATCCGATATGCAGTTGTTTATATAGGATAGACTTGCGCCTTATCCGGCTATTGGATGAGGCTTTTATTGTGACTAAATGATGACACTCGCCTATTTTTTTTAACCCATTCGGACCTACCTACGTACCCTAAGAAGACAGAACGACTTGGGAGGCGCCGTATGCTCATGGCTCGAATTGGAAGCAGTAATTGTAGGTATCAGCCTTCTAACGAGGCTTATTTCCAAAGGTATCGCGAAAGTACAATCGGATATCACCAGACCTTTGAATCTCCATATGGGCAAAAAAAGCTGATTTATGCGGATTGGGCAGCCAGTGGCCGTCTGTATGGACCCATCGAGTCGAAAATAGCAAAAGAATTAGGCCCTTTTGTGGCGAATACGCATACGGAGTCTAATTTGACAGGAACTCTGATGACCCAAGCCTATGAAGAAGCGAAACAAATCATTAAGGGCCACGTTCATGCCAATGAACATGATATCATCCTGTTCGCCGGGTCAGGTATGACAGGTGCAGTGAATAAGCTTCAGCGGCTGTTAGGATTGAAAATACATGAAAAATTAAAGCCCCTCTACCCCATTGCCGAAAAAGATCGCCCCGTTATTTTCGTTACACATATGGAGCATCATTCCAATCATATTTCCTGGGCAGAAACCATTGGAGACGTTGTGTGTCTTCCTCCAGGTCCCGGCGGAATTGTCGATCCAACTCATCTCGAACGACTGCTGCTTCAATTCCGGCATCGCCCTATCAAAATCGGCGCCTTTACCGCTTGCTCCAATGTTACAGGGTTCGAGGTACCGATTTACCAGCTAGCCCGCAAAATGCATGAACATGGTGGCGTTTGTTTCGTTGATTTTTCGGCAAGCGCACCTTACGCCGAGATCAACATGCACCCCACAGATCCGCTTGAGAAACTGGACGGGATTGTATTTTCACCCCACAAATTTCTTGGGGGTCCCGGTACAAGCGGCGTTTTAATTATGGATTCGAGGCTGTGCCTCCATTGTGCTCCAGATCAGCCCGGAGGGGGCACAGTTAGCTGGACCAATCCTTGGGGTGGATACGAGTATAAAGATAATGCTGAAGCCCGTGAGGATGGAGGGACGCCTGCCTTTCTACAAGCCACTCGAACCGCGCTCTGCATTCGGCTAAAAGAACAGATGGGACAGAAGCGTCTGTTGGAGCGCAAAAAGGAACTGACATCATTATTACTAAAGAGCTTGAGTACCATACCAGGGCTACACATTTTAGGAGGAAGCAGCCAAGAGCGAATGGGAATCGTTTCTTTCGTTGTCGGCCATATTCACTATAACCTGATTGTAAAACTATTGAATGATCGGTTTGGCATTCAGGTCCGGGGCGGTTGCTCTTGTGCCGGCCCCTACGGACATTATTTGCTGGGCATCGACCCACAAACATCTAAACAAATGACAGACCTGATCCATGCGGGAGACTTATCTCGAAAACCCGGCTGGGTGCGTCTGTCGCTCCATCCCATGATGACGAATCAGGAAGTCTCCTATATCGCCTCTTCCATACGAGCAATCGTGGAAAACATCACGACCTGGCAAAAAGATTATATCTATCAACCAGATACGAATGAATGGCGATCTATGAATGAACATCACAAAATAGACATCAGCAAATGGTTTAATTTTAGTGATTAAGAGACTCCTGTCCGTTCCCTTCTTTCAAAACTCTCATAAGATACACTGTAAATTACTATATGAGGAAAGAAGTGACGACAATGGGTCTCAATTTTCGCAACAGTACTAGTGCGGCTATCTTTGTGGTCTTCGCCTACCCGGACTTCAGCTGTACTCCTGTTAACTACTCTAAAACAGGCTGGTACCGCGTTAACCCCGGACAGACTGTTCAGTTGTGGAGCGGCTTCGCAGGAGGTAATACGTTCTTTTATTACGCTGAAGATGATTTTGGACGCGAATGGCGGGGTTCATATTTCACTCAAGTTCCTGAGAATGCCTTCAATTGGTGCTGGGATACAGGCTGTACCACTTGTAGAAGCGTGGGACTGCGGAGAATCGCAGTTAGCCCGTTCGTCTTCGACTATACTATCAACTTTGTAACGAGCAGCAGTCAAAGAAAACCTGCATCTTCCACACTCCGCATGACATTGCCTTCCAAAGCAACCCAAGAGAAACCTATTTTGCGCAGAGTTCCTGCAACACCTAAGAGACTAAAACAAGGGAAGCCTCAATTACAGAAACGCATCACGCATAAAAAACGGACAAAATAAACAACGATCTATCAGCTCACATATAGTTTTTTAGAACCCAAAAAAGGAGCGACCTCACCCCCATGGCCTGCTCCTTTCTCTTTTATCTATGAGGTAACCCGCTTATTTACTCTCGGATTCCCACTTGGATATCTCTTCACGCACCCGTGGTGCTACCTCTGTTCCCAATAGCTCAATAGCTCTCATGACATCATCATGCGGCATCGTCCCAACGGGTACGTGGAGCAGAAAACGTGTAATGCCTACCTGTTTACGCAGATGGATGATTTTCTTGGCAATCGTGTCGGAATCTCCTACATACAACGCTCCTTCAAAGCTGCGTGCGGCATCGAAGCTGGAGCGAGTGTAAGGACCCCAACCCCGTTCACGCCCAAGCACATTCATGCTCTGTTGGGTGGAAGGGAAGAACTTATCCGCTGCCAGCTCAGTCGTCTCT
Organism: Paenibacillus sp. FSL H8-0168; assembly: GCF_038592955.1. Taxonomy (NCBI): domain Bacteria; kingdom Bacillati; phylum Bacillota; class Bacilli; order Caryophanales; family Paenibacillaceae; genus Paenibacillus; species Paenibacillus sp. FSL H8-0168. The sequence goes on from NZ_CP151948.1 coordinate 5,669,409, forward strand.
GCGATAAAACCATGTGAGTGTGATGCAACCGGAAGCAGCGATGCATCATGACCAGCATGCCTAGCGGCTTTTTTATACAGTTCCACCAACGGGGCAAACTGTACAGGACTACCCCCAATAATCGCCAGAACCAGCGGCAATCCGAGCAAGCCTGCACGAACCACAGATTCCTGATTGCCCCCACTTCCAATCCATACGGGCAACGGATTTTGAACTGGACGCGGATACACGCCCAAATTGTTGATTGCCGGCCGATGTCCGCCTTTCCAGGTAACTTTCTCGGATTCCCGTATTTTCAATAATAGCTCCAGCTTTTCATCGAATAACTCATCGTAGTTATCCAAATCATACCCAAATAACGGGAACGATTCGATAAAAGAACCCCGGCCTGCCATAATCTCAGCTCGTCCATTCGAAATGCCGTCTAGTGTAGCAAAATCCTGAAACACACGTACGGGATCATCCGATGAAAGCACCGTAACTGCACTGGTTAACCGAATTCGTTGGGTCTGCGCAGCAGCAGCAGCGAGGATAACAGCCGGAGCAGATGCTGCATAATCTTTACGATGATGCTCCCCCACGCCGTACACATCCAGCCCTACCTGATCTGCAAGCACAATCTCCTCGACAACTTCACGTATTCGTTGTGCATGACTGATGACCTCACCCGTTTGGGGATCCGGCGTTGTTTCTACAAACGTGCTTATACCTATCTCCACTTGTTCTACCCCCTATTTTCATGCCCTATTCTCATACGGCTGCTCTCGAAGCCAATCATTTTAAAAACCGATATCTTTATATTGAACCTTTTTTGCATCTTTTTCAAGCTCTCTTTTTCTGAGTCTGAAAACCAGCCAAGGGAAGTGTCTAGATTCGCCGCAGGAAAAGAAGTCTCTTTGTCGAATATTTTATGGAATAAAGAAGATTCCCATCCCACAACATGAATACAACAAGGAGGGCACATACATTTATGGCTTTTGTCATTAACAATTTAAAGGATAACAGCAATGTTGCCATCACTGACCAATTAGGCGGATTTACGGTACTGGAATACATAACAGATTTGAGTTCCACCTCGGTGGAGGCTGCGAAAAACAATTACTATATGAGCAAAAGTAATATGCGCCGCAAACAGCTCATGATCGAAATCAACAATAGCGAGATTATGATGAAGGCGGGAGCCATGCAATATACTGTGGGTAGCATGGAAATGACTACCGGTGTAAAAGGCGTTGGAGGCTTAATGCGAAACTTGGTGTCCGGTGCTGTAACCGGGACAGGTGCCATTAAACCACACTATAAAGGCACGGGTACCATCATGCTGGAGCCTACCTACCAATATATTTGGCTTATTGATGTGGACAATGATGATATTGCCATCGAAGACGGCTTGTTTTTGGCTTGTGACACGACGCTAGACATATCCGTCGTTGCACGTAGTAATCTTTCCTCTGCTGCACTGGGTGGAGAAGGGTTATTTAATTTAAGCGCCCGCGGAAAAGGAGTGCTGGCACTTCAAGCGCCGATCCCTTCCGAAGAAGCGGTCGTTATAGAATTGCAAAATGATGTACTGAAGGTGGATGGTAACTTTGCCCTCATGTGGTCCAATACCTTACAGTTCACCGTCGAAAAATCCGGGAAAACCAAAATGGGCTCGGCTGCTTCCGGCGAAGGGCTGGTAAATGTGTACAGGGGAACAGGAACCGTATGGTTAGCACCATTATAAACATAAAAAAGGAGAAGCCCTAGGCTTCTCCTTTCTTGCATTTTAATTCTTTTTTACAAACTCCGATTTTAGCTTCATTGCTCCAAAACCATCAATTTTGCAGTCAATATCGTGATCGCCATCCACCAGACGGATGTTTTTTACTTTGGTCCCGATTTTCAAGACGGATGAGCTTCCCTTCACTTTAAGGTCTTTAATGACCGTTACAGAGTCACCATCCTGCAGGATGTTACCATTCGCATCTTTGACGACCTTTACGTCTTCACTGCTTGCTTCTGACTCGGTAGACCACTCATGAGCGCATTCCGGGCAAATGAAAAGACTTCGATCCTCATAAGTGTACTCTGAATTACATTCAGGACAATTTGGTAAATTAGACATGGTATTATGTACTCCATTCATTTTCAAATTCTACTGCTATGCTAAGCTTCCTTGATAGACCAAGCTTGCTCCAAGTCTCCCTTGGAGTTCCCTACAAGTATATTGGATAAACAGTCACGATTCCACTCATGGATAAAATTAATCTGAGTTTTGTACCGATACATAAGCGCCCTGCCTCTGAAAATACCCCGAGGGTGAACATGTAACTAAAACGGATGCTGACCTCTCTAGGCAGCATCCGTTTTAGACATAAGCAGTATCATATGTTGAAATTGTACTCTACGGCACGTTTATTAAGCTTGGGTTTGCTTGATCAGTTCACTCATTCCTTGGCTAAGCGGCGTAAGGGGGCGTTTCAACAGCTTCTCGAAATCGTTGCTTACGACATCCAAGGCTCCTTCACGAATCGCTTGTTGAATACCGACCACAATAGGGATTGCACCTTCCGGGACTCCCGCACCGAGCATAACCTCGGCATACGTAGCATCATCCACCTGCTGTACAGGAACGTCTTTGCCCAGAACCTCAGCCAGTATCGCTGCAAACTCTTCTTGGGTAATCGGCTTACCGGAGAGCTCGTATATTGTATTCTGATGCCCTTCGCCAGACAAAACGGTTGCAGCTGCTTGCGCATAATCTGCACGGGTAGCCCAACCTACTTTACCGGACCCTGCCGAGGTTAGCCAAGGAGCCCCCGCGAGTACGGATTGGATCGTGCCTGCCTCATTCTCCAGATACCAATTATTACGCAGGAAGGAGTAAGGAATACCTGACTCACGAATGAACTCCTCCGTGATACGATGTACGGGCGCAAGGAATAGAGTGCTGTCAGCGGCATTGGCAGCACTAGTATAAACGATGAAGCCTACTCCAGCACGCACAGCAGCATCAACAGCCGCTTTATGCTGACGGATTCTAGTCTCATTATCCCCGTCTGCGGATATAATCAGCAGTCGATCTACTCCAGCAAACGCTTGATCCAGCGTCTCCGGTTTATCAAAATCGCCATGACGAACGTCAACACCACGAGACCGTAAGTTCTCTGCTTTTTCTGGATTTCTTACGCTAACAATAAGGTCGTTTGCGGGGACGGAAGTAAGCAACGTATCTACCACGATGGAACCCAGTTGCCCCGTTGCTCCTGTTAATGCGATTTTCATATGAAATCCTCCATTCAAATTGTATTCACTTTTATATAGTAACTAAAAATATAACACATGTCTAATTTTGAGTCTAAAGGTCTGCTTTTCGGGTATGAGTGGGTAACTCAAACTTTCCCCAGAGAAAGGAACCTGTATATGAAGAAAGCTATGATCATTGTAAATCCCTCTTCTGGCAAAGAGGAATCCCTCCAACATGTCAGAAGCGTAGAAGAAATTCTACGTGATCAAGGATACGTTGTTACGGTTAAAGAGACGGCAAAGGAACTGGACGCCACCCGTTTTTGCGTTAATGCGTGTGAGGAAGCTTGTGACCTAGTCGTTTCCATCGGTGGGGATGGCACACTTCACGAAACCATCAACGGCTTCATTGATCAAGACCACCGTCCAAGGCTGGGTGTCATCCCCCTGGGGACAGTCAATGATTTTGCCCGTGCCTTGCAAATTCCGCTAAGTCCCGAGCTGGCGATCCGTACACTGACTTCTACCCGCATGAAAAACGTAGATATGGGTCTCTTAAACGGCCGGATGTTTGCCAATGTGGTTGCCACTGGTTCGCTTGCTGAATCGCTCTCAGCTGTATCATCAGACGATAAATCCATGTTTGGCACGTTTGCCTACTTCAAAGAAGGCATGAAAGAGCTTATCAGCCATCCTGCCCACTCACTTATCGTCCGCTATGATGACAAGACCTGGGAAGGCAAATCCCCACTCCTTTTGGCTACGTTAACCAACTCAGTTGGCGGATTCGAGAAACTGGCGCCCGATGCGGCTGTTGACGATGGTCTGCTTCACTGCTTTATTTTCAAAAACCTCAATATATTGAACACCGTGACGGCCAGCATATCCTTATTTTTAGGCAACCTGAAGGATCATAGTGATATCGTTTACTTTACCGCAAAGCATGTAAGTGTCAGCTCCGCAGAACCGGTCAGTACGAATGTAGATGGTGAGGAAGGGCCGTCTTTGCCTATCGAGCTTGGTATTTTACCGCGTCATATCGAGGTAATTGTGCCGGAAGAGGTTTAAGTAATGCGGTACTGGTCCTCAAGCTTGAGGATCATACTCGCTCAATTTCCCCTCGTAGATCAAATGGAATCGATCACTTTGACGAAAATCATCTGGCGTAACGAGAGCGGGCAGTTTGTTCCATATTTTTATACCGGATCGCTGTAAAATTTCCGCGACGAATTGGGAACAAAAATAAGAATTGCTGAACTCGACTGGTTCTTTGAGTGCAATACCAATCAAACCCAGTAAGTTATACATATATTTTTGACGACTTCGGATAAATACATGTAAAACTCGCTTCATTTTTTCAACTTCACGGTCGGTTACTTGAAGCTCGTAGATAACACATGTTGTATTCGGAAATCTGCTGTATGTACCTGTCTTAATATCCTCTTTCACGAAACCACCATCCAGAGGGTTATTCGGGGTCTTTCTCCCGAAGCTGTATAACTCCGAAAGTTCCCGGTTGAAGGAAATGGAGGCGTGATTGTATGGCGCTCTCGTATAGCTTTTAATGACTCTCGTAAGAAACGTTCCCGTATTCGTAAGCAAGATAAAGACGGATTGATCTGCTACCATTTACGAAATTTCCCCTTATCAAGTTTGAATTATTCCTTCATAATAACATAGGAACCCTAATGGAACCCTATTTCGCGATAAGTTGGTGAGTGGTAATGGACAGTTCGCTATTAACGTTAATCCTTATTTTTACAGCCCTATTGGTCATCCATCTAATTTACATAGTAGTAGTCAAAACACAGCCAGACAAAGACTATGCAGCTATTGGGCTTCGCATCAAGACATGGTGGGGTATGTTCTTTATCTTTTGCTTGGCAACTCTTTTCAATCCGATCGTGTCACTGCTTTCCTTGATGGCACTCACCTTTTTTGCGCTAAAAGAATATTTTTCCATGATTAGATCCAGAAAAGCTGATCGCAGATTGTTTCTATGGGCATACTTGGCGATTCCCGTACAATTTTATTGGATTTATATCGGGTGGTACGGAATGTTTATTGTCTTTATCCCTATCTATGTATTCTTGCTGCTACCGCTTCCGCGATTGATCAACAAAGGAACGGTTGGTTTCCTGCGCAGTGTCAGCTCGACCCAATGGGGACTCATGCTGATGGTTTTCGGGTTGAGTCATCTGGCCTATTTTCAGTTTGCTACGCCGCAATACGGAGCGAAACTTGTACTTTTTCTAGTGGTACTGACGCAGCTCAATGATGTCGTACACTATCTAGCATCACTCTATTTCGGAAAGCGGAAAATCGTCCCGACATCCAATCCCAATATAACTTGGGAAGGCTTTGCACTCGCTTTTCCCGTAACTATAGCGGCTTCCTATTTCATCTATCCCTACCTGACGCCGTTTGACCTGAAATTTGGAATTATTTTCGGTATGCTGATCAGCTTGAGCGGTTTCTTCGGCAGCTTAACGGTTTCCGTACTGAAGCGGGATTTATTAATCGGTGATGATGATAAGTTCGATGCTTTGAAAAAAAGCTATTTAAGCCGGGTGGATAGCTTGACCTACACCTCGCCCGTCTTTTTTCATGTAATCCGTTATTTTTTTGACTTTATGTAGGATTACATGGCTCAAACCTCGTATGAACAGTGATCATGGAACACGATATCTTGTTATGAAAAGGGCAGCCTATCCTCACCTAAGGATAGGCTGCTTTTGAGTGTACTACCGTAGCAGGGCATTCCTAATCCTGCTAACCCCTTCACGAATTTCATTTTCCTTTAGATGCCCGTAGCCCATTAGCAGTCGATTCCCTTCGAGCTGTGCCGCAAATACATTTTCGCTACGGAGATGTTCTAGCAAATTCTCTCGGAGTGGGAACTGAAACTCTGCTACCAAATGTAAACCAGCCGATCGGCCACATATCCGGTATTGCCCTGTAAAATGCTGTTCCAGGCTATCAAGCAGGACCTGACGACGCTTGGCGTACACTTTTTTCATCTTATGTACATGCTTATGAAGGAGTCGCTTCCTGATATACCGACTCAACACAATTTGTTCCAGGCTCGCTGTCTGGTAATCCGCCAGTTGCTTTAAACGGATAAAATCAGCGACTCGTGACGAGGGAAGAACAATATAGCCGATCCGCAGCGCAGGGAACAATATTTTGCTAAACGTCCCGACATATAGCACCTGTTCTGGGTCCAGACTCTGCAAGGAGTGGACGGGCGCCCCGTCATACCGGAACTCACTGTCATAATCATCTTCGAGCAGAAGACATCCTGTCCGGGCTGCATACTGAATAAGCTCGATCCGCCTTTGGATCGGCAAGATACCCCCCAGCGGGAACTGGTGCGAGGGTGTCAGATATGCCAGTTTGGGGTGTCTCTTTTGCGGCAGATCGGCTGTTATAACTCCCGAATCATCAACAGGCATACTCCGCAATGTGGCTCCTGTGGCCGCCAGAATGCTTTTTAAATCTTCATTTGTCGGTTCCTCTACCAGGGCTTCGTCTCCAGCTGACAGTAACAGACGGGTGACAAGCTGAATCGCTTGTACTGCTCCGCTAGTGATTACAATATGTTCCGGGCTGGCTTTCACTCCTCTGGTGTGAACCAAATAGTCGGCCAGCTCCCTGCGTAACTCAGGCTCTCCAGCAGGATCGCCATAACCTAGTGCCAGATCAGGAGCCTCTTTGCATACGCTCTGAAGCAAGTCGGCCCATGATTTGCGCGGGAACAATTCCAATGCGGGGAGGCCTGTCCGGAAGGATATTACCGACACCTCATTTGAATATGAAGTATTCATTGCAGACGCAGACGCCTCGATAGGCGGTGCGGATACATAACCTGGAAGGACGGCCCCTTCCGCTACATAGGTACCTGAACCCGAGCGCGCAATGGCTAAGCCTTCGGCTAGCAGCATTTCATAAGCTTCGAGGATAACATTCCGGGAAACATTCAACTGTAAGGCCAGCACCCGAGTCGAAGGAAGTTTATATCCTGCATGCAGTTCTCCAGCTAAAATACGGTCCCGTATCGCTTGATACACCTGACGCAGCATCGGAACTGTCACATTCTTATCGATAGATAACCACATAGGTCGCCCCCTCAAGCGGTACTGTCAAAAACCTCTTCAACTGGATCTACAAGTGCCCAGTTTCTATTGCTACAGTATATATCAATATCTGTACAAGAGGTGAGATGAAATGAACAAACCAACCTTTTCGACTTACATGGAATTAGTGATCGCAACCTCCATTGTCGGCAGTTCTGTAGTAGTCGGTAAACTGGTCGTGATGCGGCTGCCTGTTTTTTTATCGCAATCTGCCAGTCTGGCCGTTGCCCTTCTGTTCTTGGTACCCATTGTATTCATCAAGAAATATTCACTAAGGATCAGCAAACGGGATGCCTTAATCCTGTTCATTCAGGCCCTGATCGGCATGTTTCTCTTCCGCGTCCTAATGCTGTACGGGATGGCCTACGCCTCTGCTTCCGAAAGCGGAATTTTAACTAGCTTAACCCCAGCTATCGTTGCACTTCTTTCGTATGTGCTGCTGAGAGAAAAGATTACGCTCCGCCCCGGTCTCGGGATTGCCTGTTCTCTGCTCGGTGTTTTGGCGTTGCAAGTGCCTCACATATCGGCGCTCTGGTTCAATGCTCCCAACGCAACCTCGTTCATTGGCATGCTGCTTGTTCTGTCTGCTGTGTTCGGAGAAGCGGCACTGACGGTATTACGCAAGATGCTATCCAGCCATGTCTCTTCCCTGCTTGGAACCATGTATATAACACTCTTTTCATTCTTCATGTTCCTGGCTTGTTCATTTGTGGAGGCCCAACAGTTCAACTTTAACCACGTTGGTGTAGGGGAGATTGGGCTAGTCTTATATTATGGTATCTTTGTCACCGCATTAGGCTACGTATTATGGTTTCGGGGCGTATCAAGAGTACCGGCTAGTACAGCAGCTGTATACACGGGTTGTATTCCCGTCAGTACATTGCTGCTGTCCTATATCATCCTCCGTGAATCCTTCTCATTTGCTCATCTGGCTGGTGCAGGCTTTGTGTTTCTGGGCATCATGCTCATGTCACGCGGTGAACACCGCTGACTTACGCAAAGACCTTCTCAAAAAAGAGGCTCCCGGCTAAAACTTCGGGAGCCTCTTTTCTTTGATTCAAGTTCTTATCGCTTGGAATTAATGCACCTGATCCAGCAATTGATATGCTTCTTCCTTCGTTTTAACCGCCAGGAGCGCTTCTCTGAAATGATCATCCATCAGCTTACGCGATAACATTTGCAATACTTTCAGATGCGCATTTTCCTTGCTGTTGCGCGGTACGGCAATCATGAAGATCAGTTTTGCTTCACTTCCGTCTGCACTATTCCAGTCAACACCGCCCTGCTTGATGCCGAAGACCACGCTTGGCTTCAGGACCGCTTCCGATTTGCCATGAGGAATGGCAATATTCATTCCAATGCCTGTGGAGCCTTCTTCCTCTCTGGCTAATATCGCCTGTTTGAAATCACTGGCAGAGCTTACGGCTCCAGTTCTCTCAAGTACTCCGATCATTTCATCAACCACAGCATCTCGTGTCGTTCCTTCCAGATCCAAATTAATCAGATCCATCGTTACAATATCCGTCAGTTTCTCAATGTGAATGGCTTGTGGAGAAACGGCTGGCCCATTATTTGTAACAGTTGTTGAAGCAGATGACTCCATAGCGTCCGTTGTAGTAATCGCAGATTGTCCAGCTTCCCCAGCAGCATCTGGAGTTACAGTTGCTGCAATATCTTTTTTCAGCAAGCTCACCAGGACAACCGATACGGCTACGCCGACAATAACGGCGATGAAGAACATAAGCACATGGTCCACTGCACCAAGTACAGCTACAATCGGTCCACCGTGAGCTACCTTGTCACCTACATTCCCCAACATCGCAATGACTGAACCGACCATGGATCCTACCATGATACTAGGAATAACACGTAGTGGATCTTGCGCCGCGAATGGAATTGCACCTTCGGTAATACCGAACAACCCCATTGTGAATGTTGCCTTCCCAGCCTCGCGTTCCGCAGGTGCAAATTTACGTTTGTTGATCATCGCTGCAAGTCCCATCCCAATCGGTGGAATACAAATCGCAACGGCGATTGGCCCCATAATTTCATAATTCCCTTCGCCGATCATGGCCGAACCGAATAAGAAAGCGACTTTGTTCACAGGGCCGCCCATATCAAAGGAGATCATCGCACCTAGAATCAATGCCAGTAGAATTGAGCTTGTACCTTGCATACCTGCAAGCCAACCTGTTAAAGCTTCAAACAATTGTGCGACTGGAGCACCGATTACAAAGACAAAGATTAATCCAACAATTAACGATGCCAATACAGGGATAATAATTATAGGCATGATCGGCTGTAATGCTCGGCCAACCTTGATTTTCCGAATCCCAAGTGCAACATAACCGGCCAGGAAACCGGCGATAATGCCGCCGATAAATCCAGCCCCCGCCTCACTTCCATAAAAGCTGCCGTTCGCAGCAATGAATCCGCCAATCATACCCGGTGCAAGCCCCGGTCTATCTGCAATGCTCATCGCGATAAATCCGGCGAGGATCGGTATCATAAAGGTAAACGAAGCCGAACCGATATCCTGAACCGTCTTCCAGAATGAACCGTCCGGTATAACCAGACCGCCTGGTGTCTTCTCACCGCCAATCGTCAACGCAATGGCAATGAGCAATCCCCCAATGACGATGAAGGGTACCATATAGGATACACCGTTCATCAAGTGGCGGTAGATGGGATTTTGTTTCGGTTTGTTCTCCTGTGAGCTACCTTCGGCAGAACGTGACTCTGCTTGGTACACAGGTACATTACCCTTCATCACCCGCTGGATCAATTCTTCTGGACGGCGAATGCCATCCTGTACGCCAACGACCAGTAGTTTCTTACCGACGAAGCGGTCTTTAACCACCGTTTTATCCGCTGCAATAATAATGCCATCTGCCTCACGGATCTCCTGCTCGGTCAGTTGATTTTCGACTCCAATGGAGCCTTGTGTCTCGACCTTCATCTCGACGCCCAGTTTTGCTGCTGCCTTTTGCAGATTCTCAGCTGCCATATACGTATGTGCAATTCCGTTAGGACATGAGGTAATCGCCAGTATCTTCATAGTCATTCCCCTTCTCTCTGTTGTTTCCGCTTACATTGATAGTATAAACGCCTATCTTGCTGTTATCGGACGAACTTTTTACCGGAACTTTCGGAAAAAAGGAATTATACCGGCAAAAAACAGGACTTATCTATAAGTCCTGTTCCAGAGCACAGCTTTTTAGTTTATCCCTTCATTCTCCCTAATAATCTCATCGCATCGGTCTCTTTAGATAAGGCATGAACCAAAGCAGGTTGCTCACTGATCAGGGACAATTCCTTAAATAACTGGCGCATTTCTTCCCGCCCATCCTGTTTGACCGCAAGCAAGAACACAAGCTCTACTTTCTCGGTTCCCCAGGTAAGCGGCTGCTTCAAAGTAGCGATTACAATAGAGGACTGCCTTATCCACTCAGAACCGCCATGCGGGATGGCTATGCCTCCCCCAATCGTCGTGGCCGACATTTTTTCTCGCTCCAGTACGCTGTCCACATAACCAGGCTCCACATATCCTTTGTCCTCCAGTATTTGCGCCAGCTTGGAGATCAATTGTTCCGGATGCTGCACTTCCTGCTGGGGAAAGACCAAAAAAGGTGTTGTATATTTAAAAAATACCGATTCTTCTGCTGCCCTATGTTCCGGCTCATCCAGTCGTCGGATCACTTGCTCCAGTCGACGTTCGTCCTTGGCATCCAGCAAGGGAGAGACGAGAATGTGCGGAATGTTCATCTCTGGGAGATCTACAGTGGTAATGACGAGATCCACCTCCTGGGCTGCCAGATAGTCCTGGACTTCTGCTTTGGAAAGGGTTGTCTCCACATGTACAGCCGGAAATTTACGTTCCACCTTGGTGCGTAGCAGTTGGGACATACCGATGCCCATGTGACACACGATGATGGCTCTCTGGGGATGACTCTCTTTCTGGTGCAATCGCTCCACAGAAGCCTGAAAATGCAGCGTTAAATACGCCGCTTCCTCCTCGGGGAAGGATAGCCGGGTCCATTTCCCCACCTCTTCCAGTGTAATAATAACTCGGTCGAACATGTAGGGGTACATCTTCTTGATCTCGGCCAGCATAGGATTGGACACGGTCAACCCATATTGAAGACGGTTCAGGGTCGTATATAAATGGACATTCAACCCTTTCAACAACATCTTGTCCTTGGAAAAGGCAATCATATTCAGCTCGGACATCCGCCGGACTAACTGCTCAATCAACTCAGGTAAAAGCGGGTGGCTATCTACCAGCTCACCTTGTTTTCCCGTTCTTTCCTCTTGCTGGTAACGGAACTTCCCGCTAAGCAGATGCAGAGTTAAATACGCCGTCTCTTCCTTGGAAAAAGGCACGGCAAACAACTTTTGCAACTGCTGCAAAAAAGACGTAGCCCATGTAAATTCGCGTCTCTCCTGCAAAAAGGAAATGTCCTGCTTGGAGAGGGAAATGGGCTGTCCCATCTTGGTTCGTTTGACCATTAAGAGGATATGCAGCATTAGAGCTTCGAAAGCTTCGTCAGTAAAGCTGAGCTCATAGCGTTTTTGAAATGCTTTTAATTCATGATTTATGGTTGTAATCTCGTGCGATTCAAACTGTTTGCGCATCATCTGTCCTGTTAACTCAGGACTGTCAATCAGCTGGTTCATCCGCGCCAAAGCGATTCGCTTATTTTTCTCAGATCCTTGAATGGTCAAGCCTACGCGCTGCTTGGTAATCAAGGCTAGATCAAAGCTATGCAGCCAGCCATCAATCTTCTCCATATCTCTACGGATCACCGTCTTGTTCACATAATACTGTGAAGCTAGATCCTGGATGGTCACAGGCTTGGCATTCATCAAGAGCCGATAGGCGAGATGCAGCACCCTTTCCTCATCCGACTCATGTTGGGCTGTACTCTCGTCCGCATACAGTCGATGGAACAATTCATTCTGATCCGCTTCACCCATCTCCAGATAAATGCCGCGTCCCGGCCTTCTCACCAGATTGGCATCAGAATGCTTAACGATATAATCTTCAATTACTTTCAGATCGTTGCGGATCGTCTTTTCAGAGCAGTCGGTCAGATCCGCCAGATCCTGCGCTAACCACAACCGGTCCGGTTCAGTTAACAACATGCGTAAAATTTCCATTTGCCTTTTATTCATTCCATTCTCCCATCTTCCAAAATAAAGAATGTCCAGGGCATTTCGAGCTATATTTTTGCTGGTTTTGTGTTGACTTTAAGTATACTCCAAGTAGTACATTTAAAGCATGGTGGCCGCCAAATTTAAGAATAATGAAAAGAGGAATCGCTCATGACCATTGGGAAAACAGTTCTTATTACTGGGGCCAACAAAGGCATCGGGTATGAAACAGCCAGACAATTGGGGGGTATGGGTCTTACAATCCTGATTGGCTCACGGAATGAGCAGAGCGGCCGGGAAGCGGTGGCTAAGTTGGCTAATGAGGGAGTAGAAGCCCGATTGATTTTGTTAGACGTGACGAATCAAAGTACGATTGATTCCGCAGTCCAACAGATCAAACAAGAATTCGGTTCCCTTGATGTACTCATCAACAATGCCGGCATATCTTTGGGAGGGGCTACTCCTCCAAGTCAGTTCTCTTTGGACGATTTAAGAGAAACGTATGAAACAAACTTTTTCGGTTTGGTCGCGGTGACGCAAGCTATGCTGCCTTTATTGCAAAAATCTCCTTGTGGTAGAATCGTTAATTTGTCGAGTGGCCTTGGTTCGTTAACCTATAATAGCGATCCTGAGCATGAGCATGCACAATTTAATTTGCTTGCCTACAATAGCAGCAAAGCAGCGGTTAATATGTTCACCGTCACCCTTGCCAAAGAATTCAAAGACTCACCTCTCAAAATTAATTCGGCTGACCCTGGCTTTACCGCTACTGACTTAAATAGCTTTACAGGACCAGGTTCGGTACAACAAGCTGCTGCTGTCGTTGTTCGTTTAGCTACTTTAAATAGTGACGGGCCGTCAGGAGGGTTTTTCGACTCGACTGGAGAAGTGCCTTGGTAATCGTTACAATTAAGGAGTGGGATACTTTGCAGGAAATTCCGGAGACCATAACCTCTATTAGTCAAGCTGCAGAACTAACAGGTTTAACAGAAGATACTATACGCTATTATGAGCGAATTGGCTTACTGCCTTATGCTGAACGAAAGGCTAACGGACACAGGTTCTACAGTAGAGATCAGATTCTGGGGATTATCTTTTTAACCCGATTAAAAGCCACTGGAATGACTATAGAGGAAATGAAGCATTATCGAGAACTTTCGATGCAAGGCAACAGCACCATTCCGATCAGACACTCCTTACTTGAGAAACATAATCAGAAGATTCAACAAGAAATTTCCAAACTTATGGAAACCCAAAAAATTATTGAATATAAGCTCAACCATTATCGTGACCTCTCTACCAATCCTGATCTTAGCGACACGAATTGCAACCCTACAACACCCAGCACCAAACCCCTTTTTTAAGGGGTTATTTTCATTTTCAGTGGGAGATTGATGGATCTCCCTTAATTCCCTATAATCCAAATATAGATGAATTTCTAGGGGGAATAACGGTGATCACCTATATGAGATGCAATGACGTCAGCATGGAACACATTTTTCAAGCATTTTCGCTTGGGTTCTCTGATTATTCCATTCGCCTGACCATGGATCAGGACGATTTCGTAGCACGTTTTTTTGGTCCAGAGGGTAATACACGGAATCACTCTTTCCTTGCCATGGATGAGGATCAACCGATCGGCTTAATTCTCGGCGGTGTCCGGCAGTTCGACGGGTACAAGACCATGCGTTGCGGCACGCTATGCATCGCTCCAGCTTACCGCGGTCAAGGGATTAGCAACAAGTTGCTGGAATTACATAAACAAACAGCCATCTCCGCGGACTGCCAGCAGCTATGGCTCGAAGTCATCAAGGATAATCATCGGGCCGTTAAATTATATGAAAAGCAAGGCTAGCAGCCACGCTATACGCTGAAATACTACAACGGCACTCTGCCCTCCGCCCCACCCGCTGCCCTCTCATCTTCGTATATTCTTAAGGAAGTTACATTTGATGACATCGCAGCTTTTCGTAAGACCCTCACCGACTGCCACATCCATTGGCAAAGCGACACACCTTATTACGCCACCAGTACACAGGAAGCTTTTCTCGGCATCTACGAAGTGAATCAAACGTGCCTCGGCATGGTGAGCATGAGTGCTAAGGGTAAAATCAACTTTCTTTGGGTCGATCCTAAGCATCGCAACCAAGGATTAGGATGCGCCCTCCTTCATAGAGCAGCAGAGACCCAAAAGATTGAGAAGGTGTACATCTGTCTGTCTGACAATGACTCTCTTGAAGGCTTTATCCAAAAAATAGGTCTCTCGAAAGACCCCATTGAGCAATATGAAATGGGTATGCCGCTGAAGGTCGATCATGTTGTACAATGATCAACCTTCTTCCTATCCATGCTCCCCTGCTTGATTCACCTACATCTATCATTTCTGAGAACGATTGATATACTCTGATTTGACCAATGCGCACATGTAAAGATCATCATATTTCCCTAACGTAAATTCATATTGGGAGAGGAGCCCTTCTTGCCGAAAGCCTGCTTTTTCAAGCAACCGCAAGGATTGGGCATTCTCTGGCTCTACTAGCGCCTGAATGCGGTTCAATGAGAGGAAGGGATATTTATAATAATTTCTTTGTTTATAGAATGTTTTCCTAAACATGGATTATAAAATGACCGTTAATATAAGGAGTGTGTTTTTAATTATTAAGAAGAGGTGTATTTTTTGGACGAACAGCACATATCACACATTCCGCAGGAAACTTCAAGACAGACGTACATTCGGCATGGTCAAAATTATGGGGTAGATCCAAACAGGATGGCGGCGTTATCAAAAACATACGGGAATTCTACTCTGTTTAGACGGTGGGGAGCAACGGTTTTTGATTGCATATTCTTTGTAATCGGGTATATTTGTTTTTTTATTTCTGTCATTCAAATAACGGATAGATGGTTTTTGCCTTTAGCGATTGCATCCCGTTGTATTCTGCTTATTGCTTTCTTCAGCTATTATTTGCTTTTGGAAGGTTACACAGGCTATACGCTGGGTAAGTTCGTTTTTCGTATTCAGGTGGTTAACGGGGAAGGAAAGCCTCCCGGTTTTCTTAAATCACTCATTCGTACGCTGCTCAGGCTAATCGACACCAATCCATTGCTAATGGGTGGGATACCTGCTGGTATCAGTGTGTTAGTAACTGCATCAAGACAACGAATTGGAGATTTAGCTGCAGGTACATATGTTGTAAAGGTACGGGATTTAGAGCCGATTAGCAAAAAGACAATGAAACGTTCGCTCTTTATATTTTTTACCACAATGGTGATCTTGGGAGCCTCGTTTGTAAATGTTATTTTTATACTTGCAGACAGTTACGTACCTCCTGAAGTTCCGGTGAGCAAGAAAGAGCAAAGCTATGTAAGTAAAGATGGACGGTTTCAAATCACGGCCCCGCTGGACTGGTCAACAGACCCGGACCGTGAAGGAAAGGCAGAGATTGCAATATTCAATCCGTACATCCAAAAATCCGTTGTGGTACTATCCCACTCAAAAAAGCAATTGGGCAATATAACTCTTCAACAGTACAGTAAGAAAGCTGAAAATAATTTAACCAAAGAGTGGAACCTGTCCAGTGTAGGACCTGTCTCTAACACAACCATTTATGGATATCCTGCCCTTGAGTTCGTGATTAAAGGCAAGAAAGATGTGGACAAATATGTTACCCATGTAGCGATTATTGAGACCGAAAGTAATTACTACCAGGTGCTTGGATATGCACCAGCGTCTAAAGATGCCCGTTTAAAGAAAGAACTACACGACATTACCTATAGCTTCCGCGAGGTTCGTCATTAGACAGCGTGGCTGGCAATAAAAAGGATAGACACAAAAAGCAGGTGCTCCTTAGAGCCCTGTTTTTTGCGTACAACTATACTCTTCCTTAGATTACACTCAATACAAAAATATATAACATCGTCTAATGGATTATCATAATACGCTGCAATTTCACATCTATGATAAAATTGACTGACATGTTTGGTAATCCGCCTTATCATATTGTTCAGATGCACAATGAATTGAAAACCCTTTCATTAAGGTGGTACATTAAAATACGCTATATCACTATAGATAAAGGAGGAATCCTGATTTGTTTCAGCTCTCCGAAAAACAAGCCCAAGACATCGTAGACAAAATGATGAAGGATATTCCATACAATATCAATATTATGAATGAACGAGGCATCATCATAGGCAGCGGCGAGAGTGAACGAATCGGAACCATTCACCAAGGAGCTGTTCAGGCGCTCGAAACTGGGAAAATGATTGAAGTGTGGCAGGACGGCCACTATGAGAAAAAGGGAACCAATGAACCGATTGTCATTCATCATGAGTTAGTTGGTGTCATTGGTATTTCAGGCAATCCCGATGAAGTGCGTCCTTTCTGCAATATTGTTAAAACTACGGTGTCTCTCCTGATTGAACAGCGCATCTCGTTGGAGCATCTGGCCCACGAAGCCAACCGCAAAAAGTCTGTGCTGGAAATGTTGTTAAATCATCAGGGAGCTTACACGCAAAAAATAAAAAAAGAAGCAGCTCAATATCACATTGATTTGCTTCTAAAAACTTCGGCTGTATATGTAAAATATCTGCCTACTGATCCAGCTCATTTAGCCGATTTGTCCAATATATTCATGCAGCATCCATCCTTTCGCATGGAAGAAGACTGCTATCTCATTCTAATACAAAATCAGGAGCCGACAGACAAACTGCTAGAGCCACTTGTGCGCAGTCATCCCGATGTGCTGATTACGGTCAGCAGACAAGAGCACAACATTGCGGATGTTTATATGCAAGCCAAGTCAGCTATGAATGTTTTACTGGCTTTGCGCCCGCCTGTGCAAAAAATTTCTTTTGCGGAAGTCGAATTTCTGGTCAAATTGAGTCAAACGAACCTGACGAACACGATCTATCTGGTTAGCAAGCTGGAAGATACTGTGGATTTGCTGGATACGCTGCGAAGCTTTATTAACCATAACGGCAGTGTCTCCTTTACCGCAGATGAATTAAATATTCACCGAAATACGCTGCAATACCGCCTGAAGCGCATCCATACCTTAACCGGTAAAGATCCCCGTAATCTCCTTCAGCTTTTTGAGCTTACGCACGGCTTATTGGCACTGTATAAATGAACTGCTGTATCACGCCAGACCATGCGCCAGTAATATCATATTTACGCTCGCCGTCACTCCCAAATTTCTCAGTCAATCCGGCTTTGGCTAAGTTCGGGATTACAGGCGAGCGCTCGTATTATATCGTACTTGTATGATGCCGTTTTATGTTTATAATCACTTCTCCATCTGTTCATTTCTCGCTGAACTGAAGTACTCTTGCGATATTCTCGCACGTACGCTCTACGTTTTGCGGCCCTTCGGCCAGCAGCTTACCGAGCTCCGAGGCTCCCGGCACGATGCCAAACACCGCATCTATCCCTTCCTTGTACAACGTGTCGATCCCTTCCCCAATATAACCTGCGACGGCAATGACCTTTTTACCAGACTGTTTTGCCGCCTGAGCTACTCCATACGGGGTTTTACCGAATTTGGTCTGAAAGTCAATACCGCCTTCCCCCGTCAAAACGATATCGGCAGTGGCGAGCTTTTGTTTTAAACCGGTGTATTCAATCACAATTTCAATGCCTTTTTGCAGCGTCGCCTGAGTGAAAATTAATAGGCCCGCACCCAATCCACCTGCTGCGCCTGCGCCTGGAAGATCGCGCACATCCTTGCCCAGCTGCTGCTTCACCACATCGGCGTAATGGGCAAGATTGGCATCCAATTGCTGCACCATCTCCGGGGTTGCCCCTTTTTGTGGCCCGAATACTTGAGATGCCCCATGCTCTCCGCACAGCGGATTTGTCACATCACAGGCTACAATCAGTTGTACCTGCTGCAAGCGGTCATCCAGTGATGAAATATCAACACTGGCCAGCTCGCCCAGACTACCGCCGCCGCGCGGAAGAGTATTGCCTGTTGCATCCAGAAATCTGGCGCCCAGCGCTTCCGCCATTCCTGTACCGCCATCATTCGTCGCGCTTCCGCCAATGCCGATGATAATTTTTCGAATTCCCTGATTCAGACATTCACGGATTAACTCCCCTGTGCCGTAGGTTGTTGTCTTTAACGGGTTTTTGTTATCCTTGTTGACCAGATGGATTCCACTAGCAGATGCCATCTCGATTGCCGCCGTGGTGCCGTCTCCCAGCAAGCCGTATGCAGCAGTTACAGGTTCTCCAAGCGGTCCTGTCACCTCGATATAACGAATCTGCCCGCCTGTCGCATCCACCAGTGACTGCACCGTTCCTTCACCACCGTCCGCCATCGGTACGTGGACATAATTCGCCGCCGGATAGACCTTGCGCAGTCCTTTCTCCATCGCGATACACACTTCTTTAGCCGTCATGCTTTCTTTAAAAGAATCTGGTGCCAGCACAAATGTTTTCTCTCTCATCTTCTCACCCCATCGTGAATATTAAAGTAAAAATCCATACATGATTGTCGCTACAATTGCCATCGTTCCACCCACAATAGCTTCGTAAGGAATCAATCCCATCCGTTGTTTAATGCTCATTTTCATGCTGTCTGCCGTGACGTGAAAATAGTTGCCCTGCGGCAAGGAATCAATGACTGTAGCTCCTGTATGCACCATCACAGCTGCAGCGAGTGGGGCCGTTCCCATGTTCAGAATGGCTTCCCCAAACGAGCCTGTCGCCAAAATAACTCCAGTCGAGGTGGACGCCGTAGCAGCTGCCATCAGAATACCTGCAAGCGGTGCCAAAAATGTACCGGAAACTCCCGAAGCTTCAATCAGGCCAACCACCTGAGCAGACAAGTTGGAGGCAGAGATCAGACCCGCAATCCCTCCTGCACCGATCAAAATCAGCACGGTCGCCGTCATTTTATTCAAACCGGAGGCCGAATACTTCAGGATATTGCGCCCTTGTCCCATGGCCAGCATACCCACAATCCCAGCGATCGGCAAAATGTACATCGCATCCACCTTGAAATTCGAAAGTGCTTCAATACCAGAGATGGAACCAATCGGGTTAATCATCAGCAAAATAACAGCTACCAAAGGGGCTACAATCGCCCGTCCCAACGCCGGGTATTTCGATGTATCGACATCACTGTCCATGATATCCTGGTCGGACACCTTCACACCTTTGGTTTTCAGCATAGATGCCACCAAAACAGTCATGATTAAACCGCATATCGCAGGAACCACACCCGCCAACATCACGTGGCTTAAATCCAGATTAAATCCGCGCGCCGCCGCAATCGTATTAGGATTGGGAGAGATGATGTTCCCCGCTTTTCCGCCTCCAGATAAAGCCAACAAGAGCGCCAGCTTGGAAATCCCCATTTTGTTACCGACCGACAATGCAATAGGTGCCACAATCAACACGGCAACGGGAATAAATACACCTACCGCCGTAATAATCATCGTCGCCAAGGCTAGTGCGAGAATCGCTTTACTGCCGCCGAACTTCTTTACAATAGCCTGCGCAATCGTCTCCGCTGCCCCGGATTCCATCATTACACCTGCCAATACACCTGCGGCAAGCACACGAATGACCGTCCCCATCACACTTTGCGTACCGCTTATTAACACGCTGATCGTCTGTTCCAAATTGGCTCCGCCCAATAAAGCGCCTACAATAGCTCCCAAAAATAAAGCGTAAACCGGATTCAGCTTTCTTAATATCAGAATAATTGCAATAGCCAGCCCTGCCAGAGCTCCTATCCAACTGATCGTCAATCCTTCCATATGTCTAACCCCCCGGGCAATTTTTGATTACGCTTTCATTATATCGATTGCCGCACGTTAAAAATATTGAAGAACAGACGAAATTGATTGTGCATTTGAACAAAAAATCCGAACAGGATCTATGTCTTAATATGCAATTTTCATTTTATGTATAGTGGCGTTACAAAACAAATTTAATGTATACGCTTGCAAATTTAAAATTTCAGATTATAATACCTGTATACAAGTATACTTGATTAATTGAGAAGGTGAAATGATGGTTGAATCAGAATTCCTATATCCCTCCAAATGGCTTTTAAAAGCCTCTGCTGGTGATCGCGTAACATCCGAGCTTAGAATGCGCATTATTTCTGGCGGGATTGAAAGCGGTACCATATTATCTGAAAATAAACTAGCTGCTGATTTCACTGTAAGTCGCTCACCCATTCGTGAAGCGTTAAAAATACTGGCATCCGAAAATATCATTCGATTAGAAAGAATGGGAGCCGTTGTTATTGGCCTATCAGAAAAAGAAATAGAAGAAATTTATGATGTTCGTCTGCTCATAGAATCCTTCGTATTTGAACGTCTTGTAAAGATGGACACTAATGATTTGGCGAAGGAACTTAGTAAAATTCTCGAAATGATGAAAGTCGCCGTCAAATATAGTGATGCTGATGAGTTTTCGTATCAAGATGTCTTGTTCCATGAAACGATTATTCGTGCAGTCAATCATTCACATATTCTGATGATCTGGAATAATTTAAAGCCTGTTATGGAAAGTCTCATTCTTTTGTCGATGCGTATGCGTTTCACTGAAAAGTATGAAGATTTTACACGGATTATAAACAATCACGAACTTTATATTGAGGCAATCAAAGTAAAAGATAGAGGCCTCATGATCAAGTCTTTACATGAAAACTTTGATGATGTTCAAGGTAAAGTAGAAGACCTATGGATGTCACAACAAATGCTATCTAAAGGAGTCGTGCAACAAAATGACTAACTATATGTTAGGTATAGATATCGGAACCACAAGTACGAAAGCCGTTCTATTTAGCGAAAAAGGCGAAGTCATCCAACAAGAGAATATTGGATACCCACTTTATACACCGGATATAGCGACAGCTGAACAAAACCCAGAAGAGATTTTTCAGGCTGTCCTGCAAGCCACTTCGAATATAATGAAACATCACTCACAAAAAAAGCTATCGTTTATTTCATTTAGCAGTGCCATGCATAGTGTCATTGCGATGGATGAAAATGACCGCCCACTGACGTCTTGTATCACTTGGGCAGATAATCGAAGTGAAGCATGGGCACATAAAATAAAAGATGAGCTGAATGGCCATGAAGTCTATAAACGAACAGGAACACCTATTCACCCCATGTCACCCTTAACAAAAATAGCTTGGATTGTGAATGACCTTCCTGAAACCGCTGTCAAGGCTAAAAAGTATATCGGAATTAAAGAATATATTTTTAAAAAGTTCTTTGATCAATATGTAGTGGATTATTCCCTAGCTTCTGCCATGGGTATGATGAATCTAGAAAAATTAGATTGGGATGAAGAGGCATTAAAAATTGCTGGTATAACCCCTTCTCAATTATCTGAGCTTGTGCCAACAACCAGGATATTTACCAACTGTAATTCAGATTTAGCAAAAAAGATGGGGATCGATCCACAAACATCGTTTGTCATTGGAGCTAGCGATGGAGTCCTTTCTAATCTAGGTGTAAATGCGATACGAAAAGGCGAAGTTGCCGTCACAATCGGGACAAGCGGTGCCATTCGAACCATTATAGACAAGCCTCAAACAGACGAAAAGGGAAGAATATTTTGTTATGCCTTAACAGAAAAGCACTGGGTTATTGGGGGGCCGGTGAACAATGGCGGGATGGTCCTTCGCTGGATCCGTGACGAACTTGCCTCATCAGAAGTAGAAACAGCGAAAAGACTAGGAATTGATCCATATGATGTACTAACCAAGATTGCTGAACGTGTAAGACCAGGATCTGACGGATTGTTATTCCATCCATACCTGGCTGGTGAACGTGCGCCATTATGGAACCCAGACGTACGTGGCTCATTCTTCGGTTTAACGATGTCACATAAGAAAGAACATATGATTCGCGCAGCCCTAGAAGGAGTCATTTACAATTTGTACACCGTATTTTTAGCATTAACCGAATGTATGGACGGTCCTGTGACCCGAATTCAAGCTACTGGAGGCTTCGCAAGATCAGATGTTTGGCGGCAAATGATGTCTGACATATTCTCATCTGAAGTCGTCGTTCCAGAAAGCTACGAAAGTTCTTGTCTAGGAGCTTGTATTTTAGGCTTGTATGCCACCGGACAAATCCAGTCCTTTGAAGTCGTTTCTGAAATGATTGGCAGTACCAACAAACATACACCAAAAGAAGAAGCAACCAAGGAATATAGGAAATTGCTGCCGATTTTCATTAACCTATCCAGAGTATTAGAAGATGATTATACACGGATTTCCAATTATCAAAGAAGCTTAATTAAACACTAAAAAGATAAAAACAGGGGGTAATTACAATGCCATTAGTTATCGTAGCGATTGGAATTTTAGCATTATTAGTTTTAATAATGGGTTTTAAATTGAATACCTTTATTTCATTAATCATTGTATCGTTCGGCGTCGCTTTAGCACTTGGAATGCCATTAGAGGAAATTGTCAAAACCATCGAAGCCGGATTAGGCGGAACCCTTGGTCACTTAGCGTTAATCTTTGGACTTGGAGCGATGTTGGGTAAGTTGATCGCTGATTCTGGTGGTGCTCAACGAATTGCCATGACCCTCGTAGACAAATTTGGTGAAAAAAATATCCAATGGGCAGTCGTAGCTGCTTCATTCATTATCGGTGTGGCGTTATTTTTTGAAGTAGGATTAGTATTGTTAATTCCAATCATATTTGCCATTTCAAAAGAATTAAAAGTTTCTATTTTATATCTCGGGATTCCGATGGTTGCAGCTTTATCCGTAACACATGGTTTCTTACCTCCACACCCAGGACCGACAGTTATTGCTGGTGAATATGGTGCGAACCTTGGTGAGGTTTTACTGTACGGTTTCATTATTGCCATTCCAACCGTTATTTTAGCTGGACCTGTGTTTACTAAGCTTGCCAAAAAACTCGTACCTGCATCATTTACGAAAACGGGTAATATTGCCTCTTTAGGTGAACAAAAAGTATTTAAATCCGAGGAAACTCCGGGATTTGGTATCAGTGTATTTACTGCAATGCTTCCTGTTATTTTAATGTCTATTGCTACGGTTATTACTTTGCTTCAAAAAACAATGGGATTTGAAGATAGTAGTTTACTAGCAGCGATCCGTTTTATTGGTGATGCATCAACTTCCATGTTAATTTCCTTACTGGTAGCTGTCTATACCATGGGAATAGCAAGAAAAATTCCAATCAAAAATGTAATGGCATCTTGTACAACGGCTATTACTCATATTGGGATGATGCTCTTAATCATTGGGGGTGGCGGCGCCTTCAAACAAGTACTGATTAATGGCGGCGTAGGTGACTATGTAGCTGAATTATTCAATGGAACTACATTATCACCCATCTTGCTTGCCTGGATTATCGCTGCAATATTACGTATTTCCTTAGGTTCTGCAACTGTCGCAGCTTTAACAACCGCTGGTTTAGTTATCCCGATGTTAGGACAATCTGACGTTAATCTTGCCTTAGTTGTGCTTGCAACGGGAGCGGGTAGTTTAATAGCTTCACATGTTAACGATGCTGGTTTCTGGATGTTTAAAGAATATTTTGGTTTAAGTATGAAAGAAACATTTGCAACATGGACATTGCTTGAGACCATCATTTCTGTAGCCGGATTAGGATTTATTTTAGTACTAAGTTTATTCGTATAAACCATGATTTCCGGGCGGTGGATCCCTCACTTATTTTTTCTTAGAATCTTCTAAGTCTATAAGTGAGGATCTACGGCCTCTTCATTTCAAATAAAAGGAGCAGGTAGAAATGTTCAATACAATTGGTGTCATTGGTTTAGGGGTAATGGGCTGTAATATCGCTTTAAACATGGCTGGTAAGGGTGAGCAAGTCGCTGTCTATAATTATACGAGGGATTTAACGGATGATCTTGTTAAAAAAAGTGAAGGTCACTCCATCCATCCCTACTACGAAATTCAAAATTTTGTGTACTCCTTAAAAACTCCAAGGAAAATCTTTCTTATGGTAACAGCGGGCAAACCGGTCGATTCGGTAATAGGTACATTAGTACCCTTCCTTGAAGCAGGCGATGTGATCATGGACGGTGGTAACTCCCATTACAAAGATACGGAACGTAGATATGATGAATTGAAGTCAAAAGGAATCGGTTATTTAGGAATCGGTATCTCTGGCGGCGAAGTCGGGGCTTTAAATGGACCTTCGATCATGCCTGGTGGAGATAAAAACGTATATGAAAAAGCAGCTCCTATTCTAACAAAAATTGCAGCCCACGTGGACGGAGACCCTTGCTGTGTTTATATGGGTCCAAAAGGGTCCGGTCACTTTGTAAAAATGGTACATAACGGAATCGAGTATGCAGATATGCAGTTAATCGCAGAAACCTATACATTTTTAAGAAAAAGGTTACGTTTATCTGTGAATGAAATTGCTGATATCTTTGAAATATGGAATCAAGGGGAACTGAAAAGTTATTTAATCCAAATCACAGCAGAGATTTTACGGAAAAAGGATGATGTAACAGGCTTACCATTAATCGATGTGATTCTTGATAAAACAGGGCAAAAGGGCACAGGTAAATGGACAAGCATTCAAGCAATTGACAATGGGATCCCATCATCCATTATTACAGAGTCATTGTTTGCCCGTTACATCTCCTCTTTAAAAGAAGAACGAGTTTATGCAGAAAATATTCTAACAGGACCAGGGATTGATCAGCGAAGTTTAGATAAAGATGTGTGGATTGAGTACATTAGACAAGCGTTTTATATGGGTAAAATTTGTGCCTACGCGCAAGGATTTATACAATATAAAATGACTTCTGAACTTTACGGATGGAATTTACCTTTAAAGGATATTGCCCTTATTTTCCGTGGTGGTTGCATCATTCGTGCCGAATTCTTAAACGTAATAAGCGAAACATATCAAGAACAGCCGAATTTGGCTAATCTATTAATTGCCCCGTATTTTGCTGAAAAAGTTAAAGAGTATCAAAAAGGATTACGAAAAGTTGTCTGTGAGGGTATTAATTCTGGCACTTCGTTTCCATGTTTAAGTGCTTCACTTACTTATTATGATAGTTACCGGACAGGCATTTCGAATGCTAACCTTTTGCAAGCACAAAGGGATTATTTTGGTGCCCATACTTATGAACGAAGTGATGCAGCAGGGTCCTTTCACACAAACTGGCAGTGATCGATAGTGGTAGTAAATCTCCAGTGCCCTAATGAAGTGGTTTTTCCCTTCATTAGGGCACTCCTTTGGAATACATTTTCTCTACGATGTTCTTGTGTCTATACTATTTCATCTCATTTTTGAACGATTGAACTCGTTGCTTCTGTTGTTCCTTTTGCCTCACCATGTCCTGCACCAAATAGGTTCAGTACCACCACGCCAATAACAATTAAAGCAATACCTGCGATACTTCCTGTATTAATTTTTTCTTTCCAAATCAATACTGAAATAAGCGTTGTAGCAACGGCTCCTACACCTGACCAGATGGCATAAGTCATATTTAAGGGGAGCGTCTTAAGGGATAAGGAGATAAAGAAGAAAGAGATCACGAACGCCACAATTGTGAATAGAGTCGGATACAGTCTGGTGAAACCTTCTGAAGCTTTAAGCATTGAAGTTCCAACAAGTTCACCAACAATAGAGATTGCCAAGAAAAGATAAGCCATTATTCATTCTCCTTTATATATGTTTTCAATTCTTCCATCATTTTTTGCCTCATTTCTTCATTGGGAGGAGCAAGCCCAAACATTTCAGCAAACCACAAACCGTCTATAGCTAATCGGACTATCGTGGAACGAACGGGGTCCAATTCGTCGTTTTCAATTTTATTTTGGATATTCTCATACTCGTCCTGAAGTAATTTTAGCATGTGAGGGTTCGTAAACTGTGCTGCTGAAAGAGCGGTATACAGGTCACTTTCATTCCGATCGCCAGAAAATGATGTATTCATATACGCGTGAGTCCATCTTCCTTTGGAATGCATATCGTTTTCTGCTCTCTCATTAAATTCGGAGACAAAGCTGGTCGATAGTTGTTCAACCATTCCCAAAATCAATTCATCTTTATTCGGAAAATGGTAAAGCAATCCTCCTTTACTTATTCCCGCTTTCTTAGCCACCGCTTCTAACGTTAATTTCTCTACTCCTTCTTCGTGCACAATCATCGAGGCCGCTTTAAGAATTAATTCTCTTTTTAATGCTTTTTTAGTTGTATTCATATTGATCACCCCTCTTTACTATACCGTCCAGACGGTTTTATTTCAAGTGGGTTAAAGTGATGGATTGGGTATGTAAGCTTAATTGAGTTGGATTAGGTTTTGATACGTTAGGTTTAAGCTAAATAAAAAGAAGCCTTGGGCGTATAACATTTCAGCCAAGACTTCGTCAAATAAACATCTACCCAGCCCAGACATTTGGCAAAAGTTCGCATCTGTTGGGTTTTAAGTGCCACCTATAGTTTAACTCTGCACATATTGTCTCAGCCATTGGAGCGCGGGACGTTCCGTGCCGTTAGAATTCAGCAGATGTGTGTTCGGCTTCCAAGTTTGTCCCTGGATATACCCCCAGAGCGTAACTCCCTTCACCGCAGAATGCTTCCATAATACCGGAAATTTCTCCTTGTATCTGGCAAGCTGGGTGTTGTCGTCACCAGTTATATCCAGTTCCGACACATAGATTGGCAATCCTGTTGCCGCCAGCTTGTTCAGTACAGTGTTCATCGTGTTAACTGAAACAGTGTCCATGCTAAACTGGTGGCATTGAATACCAATTCCGTCAATCAGGCCTCTGCTCTTGAGCTGATTAATAATATTGACATATTGGTCGGTTAACGAGGGATCGTTGATAATTCCATATTCATTAATCATCAGCTTGGCATTGGGAAAAGCTTGTCTTGCCTGTTGGAACGACCATATGACCCAATCCCATCCGGTCGATCCGTCACCGCCTATGGCATTGCGGAAGGATGGCTTCTGATGCAGGGGCTCATTCACCACATCTATAAACTCCGCATTCGGATAGCGTTGACCTGCTGCTTTAATCCACTGGGTTACTTCCGCCTTCTGATCAGCAGCCGACAGTCCGCTAATCCAACCTGGCTCCTGAGCACCCCATACCAATGTATGGAACTTGAACGGGAAGCCATTGTTACGGGCATAATTGTAGGCGGTATCCGCCTGCGACCAGTTCATGTTGTTACGGCTGCCTTCAACTGACCCCCATTTGGTCGAATTCTCTGGCGTCACCTGGTTCCAGTATGTTCCGAAACTTGCAGGGACACTTCCAGCAATGATGTTCCCGAGGAATTTACCACCGTTCGCCATACTGGCACTAGCCGGGTTTATCAGAACTGATGATAACAACACACCCGCCAACGCCAAGCTGCTTACCAACTTGCCCACTTTAAATTTCGACATACAATCTCCTCCTCATACATATAGTTTTTAATATTCCTACCTCTAAATAAATCGCTTACATTTCCAATTATAAGAATGAAAGGTTATTGTCCGCTACATGTAAAAGTAAAGATTTTACCCGAAAAACTTTACATCATTGCGGGGCGACTGAACACCTCGTGCTCCTTTAACACATCGTTTCGATTAGAATCTAGTCTCGTATCAAACGACAAAAAGATTACTGCAAAAAGTGATATACTCCCCTTACAGTAGCAAGTTTTATTATTTAACCTGTCTACTTTTTTGGAAGCATATCACTTTGGAGACTGCCTATTGAATAGTTTAAGGATTAAGGGCTCTTGCAATTGCGTCTACATAACTTTGGCTAGCACGTTGGCTTACTTCTGCTTGCGGAACCATCCCCTCAAAGTTGTGGAATGTGCCGGGATACAGATGGAATTCGACGTCCACCCCCGCTTGGGCAAGGCGTGCTACATATTCGATCGTCTCATCTCGGAACAGATCGAGCTGGCCTATGCACGTATAGGTCGGCGGTAGCCCAGCCAAGCATTCCGCTCTCGACGGCACAGCGTATAGGGACACCTCGGTGTCTTCAGTACGATCCCCCAAGTACATGTTCCAGGCCGCCAAGTTGTTCTTCCGGTTCCATGGTGCGTTATCGGCCGTAATTTCATGACTTGACGCCGTAATACTGCGGTCATCGATCATCGGATACAGCGGCATTTGGAAAATGAGGGCTGGCCCGCCTTTGTCACGGGCCATTAAAGCAAGTGCTGCAGTCAGACCGCCGCCCCCACTTGCTCCGGCAATTGCGACCCGGTCTAAGTCGATGCCCAGTAGCTCAGCTTCGTCGGTCATCCACGTCAAAGCGGCATAACAGTCATCGATGGCAGCTGGGTAGGGATGCTCGGGAGCAAGTCGGTAATCGACCGATACGACGACGCATTTAGCAGCCTGCACGAAGCGTTCGCACAAAGCATCGTCCATATCAGGATGCCCCATCACATAGCCTCCCCCGTGAATCCACAGCATGGCCGGAAGCTTAACGTCAGTTCGCTGGGCAGGTTCGTAGATTTTGACTAATATCTCGCCTGCTACGCTCGGAATCATCCGGCTTGTTGTGCGTACGTGCTTCGACTGCTCAATGGGAGGACTCGACAAATAGCTTCTGCTCAGTGCTAAATTTTCTTCCAGTTGAAAACCGGGAAATTGTTCTAATATCGGCCTTAATTCTGGTAATAACCGACTTTCAAAATCCATTCAAATCACTCCTATAATTGAATTATGATCTTTTTTCCGTTTCAGCTTCCCACTTGGTTATTTCCTTCCGAACTCGGGGTGCTACCTCTGTTCCTAGCAGCTCAATGGCTCTCATCACCTCGGCATGCGGCATCGTGCTTAACGGAACATACAGCATAAAGCGTGTAACACCTACATGTTTGCGAAGGTGAATGATCTTCTGGGCAACAGTCTCAGGATCGCCAACATACAGCGCACCTTCAAAGCTGCGCGCGGCATCGTAGCTAGAACGATCATAATGCGCCCAGCCCCGCTCCCTGCCTAATCTATTCATACCTGCCATCGTAGAAGGGAAATATGTATCTGCAGCTCGTTCATTATTCTCTCCGACAAATCCTATCGAGTGCGATCCAACCTTAAGCTGCGATTCGTCATGACCAGCGTGCGCTGCTGCTTTCTTATAAAGCTGCACGAGCGGTGCAAAATTCACTGGATTTCCACCAATGATCGCCAGCATCAAGGGCAGTCCTAACAGACCTGCACGGATAGCAGAATCCTGCCTGCCCCCGCTGCCAACCCATATCGGTAAAGGATTCTGAACCGGCCGTGGATACACCCCCAAATTGCTAATCGCTGGCCGATGCCCACCCTTCCAAGTTACTTTTTCGGACTCCCGTATTTTAAGGAGCAATTCCAAATGTTGTTCAAACAACTCATCATAGTCGTCCAAGTCATAGCCAAACAGAGGGAAAGATTCAATAAAGGAACCTCGGCCCGCCATAATCTCCGCACGTCCATTCGAAATACCATCCAGCGTAGCAAAATCCTGAAAAACGCGAACGGGATCAGCTGAAGAAAGCACTGTCACTGCACTGGTCAGCCGAATCCGTTTCGTCTGCGCTGCAGCCGCTGACAGCACAACTGCTGGTGAAGATGCCGAATAATCCTGCCGATGATGCTCACCTACCCCAAACACATCAAGTCCCACTTGATCAGCAAGGATAATTTCCTCGACAACTTCGCGCAATCGCTGTGCGTGACTTATCACTTCACCTGTCTGAACGTCAGGCTTTGTTTCTACAAACGAAGTAATACCTATCTCCATGGTCCATCTCTCCTATTCTAATAGCTTTCTTTCTATGACAATCAAATACCGATAAAATATCATACTGATCGGTAAAATATTTTTCCCAGTAAATATAACTCATCAAAAAGAATACTGTCAATAAATATAGTAAAACCCACTTTGGTTTATCTTAATATTGATCTCCCCTTGTCGGGACAAACCAACCTTCATTTGACAATCTAAACGGCTAATTATAAGATAATAACATACTATTTGGTACGCAAATAAAGGCCGCTGACAATTATAATCAGAGTCATTGAATTAAGAATAAAATTATGAGTAATGAGAGGTATTGATTATGGGACGAATCCGCGAATTTGACGAAGATAAAGTATTAGATGCAGCCATGCAAATATTTTGGGAGAAGGGATATGAAGCTACCTCACTGAGTGATTTAACTTCCAGAATGGAAATTCAACGACCCAGTATATATTCCACTTTTGGAGGAAAAAAAGAATTGTTCGAAGCTGCGCTGCGCAAATACATGATGTCCCGTGCTTCTCTGATCCGAGCCAAGCTTCAAAGCAAACCATCTGTAAAAGAAGCATTTCGAACTTTTTTTGAAGGTGTGGTCGATGAGGAATATACAGAAGACCCTAGAAAAGGATGCTTTTGCATCAATACAATGGTTGAACTTGCGCCCCATGATGAGAAATTTGAAATTCTTACAAGGGAACATCAAATGTACCTATCAGTTATATTTCAGGAAACCATTGAACGAGGTATACAATCAGGTGAACTTGAAATCGGGCTCGATGCGAAGGCTGTATCTCAGGCGCTAGTCGTATCGTTAATTGGACTGACCGTAATGATAAAGTCTCGTCCAGAACGATCATTTATTGATAACACGATAGAGGTGACACTTACACTTCTTAAGTAATTCGGAGTAATTCATTTTTAACGAATGGGTGTATCTCGACGCACATGTCCCTCAGCGCAACAAAGGCTGCCGGATACATTTTCTCGGCAGCCCTTGTTGCGCTCATATTACATACTTCTTCGCATTTGCATGAGTTCAAACGATTCCTTCACTGATCTTAGTATTGCATATATATACTTAATGATGTATATTAATTCAAAACTAATGAAAAGGGAGTACATCTAATGTCATTTTTAATAAGAAACGCTAAGCCTGATGATTTAAGCAGTTTGACCGAGTTAATGTATGAATACATCGTTGGTTTTTATCAAAACCCTAGGCCACCTATCGAAAAAATTCATAATTTGATTCAAACCCTTTTTGAGCAGCAAAACGGTATACAATTTGTGGCGGAACAAAATGGAGAATTAATCGGCTTTGCTACATTATTCTTTACCTTTAGCACGATGAAAGCAGACAAAATCATAGTTATGAACGACCTATTTGTAATGGAACCCTTTAGAGATACAGAAGTAGAATCACAGCTTTTTTTAGAATGTCAAAAGTACTCACAAAATCATGGATATGCTCATATGACCTGGATAACTTCTACTGAGAATAAACGCGCTCAAATTTTCTTTAAAAAGATGGATGCTGTCCAAGGGAGAGACTGGGTTCACTTTTCATCGTAACAATACTTTTGATACGGTTCTCCGCGCTAACGACAGTTTAAAGGGCACCCAATCGGGTGCCCTTTGTGCGTAACACATGTTTTCACATATGCTGATATAAAACATGCGTAACAATTGTGGATAAGGATGGAGGTTTTATTAATGCCCGCGATGTTTTTCTTTCGCTTTTTTCTCCTTTAATTCCCTTATCCGTGCCTTCATGGATTCTCTTTGCTGTTTAGAGTAAGCATGTTTCTCCAGCTTGCGCTTCTCATACTCTAACTTTAGGGCCTCTTGTGCATAGGAGGAGACCCCCTTCTGTCTTAATTCATACGCTGCCTGCCTTGCTAGCCGCTTCGGATTGACCTTCTTCGTTTCAGACCACTTTATAGCCACCTCTTGTGAGAGCCGACCAACAAGTTCCCACATTTCCTCACGGATAAAATGGAGAATTTCCTCGTCCTTAGGCTCTGTACCAAAGATATGCCTAGCTGCCTTCAATTTCCCTTGGTCCTGCTCTTCCACGACTCCAACCCAATACTGTCCATCATGATAAACTGTAAGCTTCATTTTAATCCCCCTCATTTTAAATCGAAACGATGGACATCCCGAGGGGGGAAGGTTACTGACATGGTACTCTTGGAATCTGAGAGTCATTCATGCGTCTGGACTACCAACCAGACTGTGTTTTTTCGTCCCAGAAAAAGTATAGTTGCCTTACTGGAAAACAGCAAGACAAAAAGATTAATTCTGTATGAAATTGTAAACCGCTGATATGTATTAGAGTGAACCTGGATATAGAGTATACTATATGAGTATAAGTTCGATACACGATGACATTATATATGTAATGGTATTCAAATACAGCGCAGAAGAGGTTGAAAATGAGTCAGAAGCATTTTACAGATTACGCATTAAGTGAAGAAATTGTAAGAGCGCTGAATAGCTTGGGCTATGAGACGCCAACAGAGATTCAGACGGAAGTCATTCCAGTTGCGCTTGAGAAGAAGGATCTTGTCGCCAAATCACAAACAGGTAGCGGCAAAACAGCAGCATATGGTATTCCACTTTGTGAGCTAGTAGATTGGAATGAGAATAAGCCCCAAGCTTTAATCCTGACGCCAACCCGTGAACTCGCATTACAGGTCACCGAAGACATCACGAATATTGGACGCTTTAAGCGGATAAAAGCAACGCCCCTTTATGGAAAACATCCTTTTCATATCCAAAAGGCCGAGTTAAAACAAAGAACACATATGGCTGTAGGTACGCCAGGACGTGTACTGGACCATATTGAACGAGGCACGCTATCGTTAGATCGAATGGCCTACCTCGTGATTGATGAAGCTGACGAGATGCTGAATATGGGCTTTATCGAGCAAGTTCAGTCAATCATTCAGGCCCTGCCTAGTGACCGGGTTACCATGTTATTCTCCGCTACTTTTCCTGAGGATGTAGCCAGACTGTCACACAAGTATATGAAGGATCCTGTTGAAATTGAAATAAAAGCAACCGGTATAACGACCGCTACAATTGATCACTCTCTTATTCAGGTAAAGGAGTCAGACAAGCTGGCACTACTGCAAGATTTGCTCATTGTTGAGAATCCTGACAGCTGCATTATTTTCTGTCGTACGCAGGAGAATGTAGATACATTATTCAGAGCATTGGCTGATCTTGAATATCCATGTGATCGCATTCATGGTGGCATGGAGCAAGACGAGCGATTTGAGGTAATGAATGCATTTAGAAGGGGTCAATTCCGTTACTTGATCGCGACAGATGTTGCCGCCAGAGGGATTGATATCACGAATATCACCCATGTCATTAACTACGATATTCCCCTTGAGAAGGAAAGCTATGTTCACCGCACAGGACGTACGGGACGTGCTGGCAAAACGGGTAAAGCCATTTCCCTCATCACTCCTAAGGATGGCCGAAGATTAGCTGATATTGAAGCATATATTGGATTCGCGATTCCGCAGGTAAAAGCCCCCTCAGAAGAGGCTGTTGATCTGCGTAGAGAAGATTTTGAGCAGAAACTGCATGTAAAAACCGCACTCAAAAAAGATAAGCGCGAGCAACTAAACCAACAGATTATGAAGCTGAACTTTAACGGCGGTAAGAAGAAAAAACTTAGAGCTGTCGACTTCGTGGGGACCATCGCTAAGCTTGACGGGGTCACCGCAGATGATATCGGGATCATTACGATTCTGGATTATGCGACAGATGTTGAGATTCTGAATGGTAAAGGTCCCCTGGTGCTTGAGATTATGAAGAATACAACCGTAAAGGGTAAGCTGTTAAAGGTACGCAAAGGGAATAAGTAGAAGATACGCTGTACTAAAGAGGGTGAGGCAATCCCGCCCAGCATAGCCGATGGTTTTCGTTAGCTATACGGGCGGGATTGCCGAGTTTATCTCTTGATCGTTTAATTCATCTTTCCATTTTGAATTTGCAAGAAAGCCGTATGCTCTCTTGGATAAAACCATATCGTCATCTTCACCTTATCAATAACTTAATTTTATTTTATCTCTCATTCCTTCCACTTCACCTAATTCATAGGCTGTTTTAAAAAAGCACTTCTGAATCGTTTCAGAGATTACTTACTATTGCGACGTCTAAAGTTAATGTCTAAATAGAACAATTGAAATCTCGGGTAGCAATACAGCAAATATGTATAACAATATAATGAATGGTAATGACGAAATGAAAATTTCAGCGCCCTGGTCTGTTTTCACACGTTCAACTAGCAGCCACCACATAGGTACGGATATAATCCACAAAGACATTAGAGATGATTACATAAAAAGTATTTTTCCATAACAGGATATAAAAGTGCAACCACCATCTGGACTCCCCTATTATCATAAAACTTCATTTCCCATCCCCTTTTTTCTTTACAATCTATTTCTTAATTTTTTGATAGGTATATTTATTATTCTATTTATTTCCACAGTAAAAATCCAAGCTCTATGAAATCAACAACGTTGGTGATAATTGTTCTGCTTTATCGTATTCTCTTAGAGGGTTGATTTAATTTAAAAATTTTAGAAAAGATGTCCCTTTGGTTCATCTTCATTTGTTATACAGATATAGTTTTCTTTTTAATCAGAGGGGGTGCCTAAATCTTTGAATGAGGAAATCGAATATAGAATTAAACGGGTCCAAGCTGGCGAGATCCAGGATTACGCCTACATTGTAAAGGAGTATCAGCGTCAGATTTTTGTGTACTGCTGGCGGATATTAGGAAGTGAGCAGGAAGCGGAAGAGGCTGTACAGGATATTTTCGTTAGTGCTTTCGAGAAAATCAGTATGTACAAGCCCACAGTGGGCTTCTCCTCCTGGCTGTATAAAATGGCTTATCATCACTGCCTGAACCTGATTCGCAGGAAAAGTCTACAGCGCAAATTTAAAATTACCCTGTTCAACTCAACTAACATGACTTCAGACAGCGCTGCGCAGGTTATGGAACGTCAGCTTTTCAGTGAACCGCTAAGCCGGGCATTGGGCCAACTGAATGCAGAAGAACGAAACCTGCTGGTGCTACGCATTTTTGAAGAAAAATCGTTTGGAGAAATCGGAGAAATTATGAACAAAAGCGAGGAAGCTATCAAGAAAAAATACGGCAGAACAAAAACAAAGCTCAAAAAAATGATGGAGCCCATAAAGGAGGACCCAAAATGCGTGAATTACAAGACAGAACTCAGGAACAAGGTCTGAAATACACCGATCTGAAAGACAAAGGCTTTAAAAATATGGACATGTTGACGGAGCCAGAGAACGTCTTAAAAATCCAAGTCTTTGACGTCTCGGACAAAGTGATGGAACAGGTCTACCAAAAGTCGAAACCCAAAAAGGGGTTCATTGTAAAAATGCGTCTTCGGCCGCGCATCACCGCTCCTATCATGATCTTGCTTTTTGTATTGGGCGCCTCTGTGACTGGATACGCCGCTTCGCAATATCTGGAATTCCGTAACAGTAAAGGCGATGTCGTATTAAATACCGCCAAAACACCTGCCGAAACTGACGCTTCCCAAACATATACCTCCACCTATACACAGTGGAACGAGAAGGTGATAGACCGTTTACAGCCCGGAGAGTATGCCGCCTATTACGTCAAGGACGATTCTATGATTCAAAGAAACTCGTCTAATCCCGTCCTGTTTGCCTACAAACCGACTGAACTTTCTAGCTTCAGCAGTCTGCAGGATGAAATCAAGCGGACAGAAGCTCCGTTATTCCACAATCCCACTCATCTGCCGAACAACTACCGATTTGATTTCGGATACGTCTATCCAGTCGCTGCATATCCTGGGATGATGAACAAAGAGGAATATAGAGCTTTAACGGATAAACTGACGCAACAGGCCAAAGCTGCACCGGAAGGTGAAAATCTGTTTATTCAAAAGCTGAGCTGGGACAAGTCAGACTTCACCTTTGCCCGGTATGCGAGAGGAAATGACTATGTAAACATCACCGTCACCAAATACGCTCCTGAGGTCACAAAGACGACCGTGATGCAAAATGAACAGGATTCGGCTGAGGAACTGATGATCAAAGGAACCAAGGCCTATTACATCAGAGCAAGCGAAACAAGCACGCCCTTGGAGGTAGGAAAAAACCGACTGGGTTGGCTTGATGAAAAAAGGCGTTTACACTACAACATATCTGATAACCAGGACAGCCCGCTGAGCAAAGAAGACCTGGTAAAAATAGCCGAGGATTTGCTTAACGGTTCACCGCAATAGCTATAAAGGAAAAGCTTTGAAGAGAGACCATCCTTTTTTAAGGGTGGTCTCTTTTTGGAGAATAGTCCTTATACCTTTTCCTCACAAACTATTACGGCATGTTCCACAATCTTTTTACCTCAACTAATTCCTGATCATTGAATTCCATTCTGTATACGTCTGGTTTGGATGTGTGTAGTAAAAAATTCAAATCGTACTGCTTGTCATAATACCCCATCATTAAAGTCATCACAGCTCCATGAGTGCCTAATGCGACTTTCCGTCCTCGGTAGATTTTTAACAATTCCTTTAAGACCGTTATACTTCGGTTCTGACAAACGGCATTAGACTCTCCTCCCGTTAAAGCAAAGTTGGGATCAGAAAATGACTTATCTAACAAAGGGAATAATTCATCATCGGACATTCGGTTGTCTTCACTAGAAAAAATTCTTTCTTTAAGATCCTCGAATATTAAAACTTCTTGTCCTGAGCATTGAGCTAATTCTTGAATGGTCAGGATTGCCCGTTGATATGGACTTGAAACGAAAACCTCGATCCCCTCTCCTCTTAATAATTCAGTTATTTGAAAAGCATCTGACTTGCCTTTATCAGTCAAACCTCTTGTTCTTTCATTTCCTTCCGTCTTCGGTGATTCGCCATGTCTCACCATGTAAATGAAAGTTTTCATAGTATCCTCCATGAAGAGCTGATGAATTTTTATTACATGATATTCGTGACTAACTACCAAGTCACCTTTTGCTAGGATAGTTTTCTCTTGTTTCTTATTGCATAAATTTTTCTTGAAGGTGACGTTACGTCATTTGCTATACTGACTGAGAACGACATGCTAGAGCAATCAATTGGATGTGAGCAATGGATGGACAAAGAAAACTGTCTGACGACAGGACAGCTTGCCAAACGTACAGGGATAACGGTCAGGACATTGCGATATTACGATCAAATTGGACTTCTGAGTCCAGGAGGTCACCGCACTGGATCCATAAGACTGTACAACATGAAAGATATGGAAAGATTACAGCGAATTCAGATGTTGAAGTATCTAGGGTTATCGCTTCAAACAATAATGAACATTTTAGATGCAGAATCGCCATCCAACGGAGAGATCAGACATTCGTTGCAAGCACAACTCGATGTTTTACAAAAGAAAATTGCCCATACGGAGCACGTAGTGCATGCAATACGTGATGCTATGGAAATGTCGGCCTATGGCTCCGATTGGAACCATTTGGCGGATGTTATCCAAACCGTGCAGAGTGAGCAAAATTGGGGGGAGCAATATCGGACGGCGAACCGTCTGCAAACGCGGATACATCTTTACGACAAGTACAGTACGAATCCCCAAGGCTGGCATCGTTGGATCTTTGAACAACTGGAGGTGCAACCGGGAGCCCATATTCTCGAGTTGGGCTGCGGCGACGGCACCTTTTGGATAAGAAACGCCGAGCGAATTCCAAGCAGCTGGCGTATCACGCTTACCGATATGTCAAGCGGAATGGTGGAAGAAGCACGTTGCCGCTTGGGAAGCAACAATTCGCAGTTTAAGTTTTTATCTGTTGACGCGCAACAGATCCCCTTCCATGAAGAGCAATTCGATATGGTTATCGCTAACAACATGCTGTACCACGTACCCGACATCCCTAGAGCAATCCGCGAGATGCACCGTATCTTAAAGCAAGGAGGTATAGTATGCGCCTCTACAATGAGCACTCAACACCTACAAGAGGTCGAACACTTGGCGGTTTCGTTCGATCCTGAGCTTCATGTGTTGGATCATGCTATTAAACGGTTCCACCTGGATAACGGAGGGGACTTGCTGTCTTCTTGCTTTTCCGATCTTCGGTTGCTTCGATACGAGGACTGTCTGTTGGTCGACGAGGCGGAACCCCTGATCGAATATATAATTTCGACTCCGATGAACGCAAGAGAGCGACTTGTCGGAGCGGCTATTGACAAGTTTCGAGACCACGTCAATCGGCTTTTGCAGCAGAACGGAACTCTCGAAATGACTAAAGAGAACGGAATCTTTCTAGGGAGGAAATGAGATGAAGACACAACAATATCACCCAAGAGTACGGATTGTAAAAGAGGAGCTTCTATCGGATAACTGGTACATCTTAAATAAGATCACATTCGAGTTTGAAAAAAATAATGGACAATGGGAGACACAATCCCGTGAAGTGTACGATCGTGGCAACGGCGTGACGATCCTGCTCTATAATCAGCACAAACAAACCGTTGTACTGACCAGACAGTTCCGAATGCCTACTTATTGGAACGGTAATGAAACTGGAATGCTTATCGAAACCTGTGCAGGATTACTCGATAAAGAAACACCGGAAGAAGGTATTCTTCGGGAGACGGAGGAGGAGACGGGATACCGTATCGACCGTGTGCACAAAGTTGGCGAGGCCTATATGTCACCGGGCTCCGTTACCGAAATCCTGCACTTCTATGTAG
The DNA here is from genome assembly GCF_038592955.1 of Paenibacillus sp. FSL H8-0168. Classification (NCBI taxonomy): domain Bacteria; kingdom Bacillati; phylum Bacillota; class Bacilli; order Caryophanales; family Paenibacillaceae; genus Paenibacillus; species Paenibacillus sp. FSL H8-0168. Next base: position 5,708,432 of record NZ_CP151948.1, read on the forward strand.
CCGAGTATAGTGAAGATATGACAACGGGTGGCGGTGGTGGCCTTGAGGAGGAACAGGAAAACATTGAAGTGATAGAACTTCCGTTTGTTCGAGCGCTAGACATGGTCGAAAGCGGCGAGATTCGTGACGCCAAGACGATAATGCTGCTCCAATACGCTCAGATCCAGGGCCTCTTGAAAGTGAAATCGAAACCGCTTCATATCCTTATCGCAGGCCCTTATCGATCTGGAACGAATGATGATCATGTATTAATCGAGAAGAACGTCAACTACATGAATGAAATTGCTCTTCAAGTTTACGAGGCTGGTCACATGCCGGTGCTGGGAGAGTGGTATGCTTTGCCCCTTATCGCGACAGCCGGTTCCACTGCTCTGGGAGATGAGACCTTTAACAAAATCTTTCACCCGTCTTCCATTCGCCTGCTTGATTACTGTAACGCCGTGCTTCGGGTTGGAGGACCCTCTCAGGGTGCCGATGAAATGGTAAGGGTGGCGAAAGAGAAAGGATTGTTGATTTACGAGCGGCTCGACGAACTTCCGTTGGTGTGATATATCCTCTTTGACCAGACCAAAGACAACTTGCTCTGGGCCTCCTCCACAGATCACCCGAAGAATCTCTCAATCAACTGAGACACTAAGGGAATTGCGCAAATGTTTAACATCACTCATCGGTGGACGCCCAAACATGCGTCCATATTCCCGGCTGAACTGCGAAGGGCTCTCATAGCCAACGCGAAAGCCTGCATTGGCGGCTTCCAATCCCTCCGAGAGCAGCAAGCGGCGTGCAGTCTGCAGTCGAATGGCCTTCTGATACTGCAGAGGACTTATAGCCGTTACCTTTTTAAAATGCTTGTGTAAGGAAGAAGGGCTCATGTTTACTTCCTTCGCCAATTCCTCAATCACAAGAGGCTTAGAGTAATCGCGGGTTATCAGATGGATCGCTTGGGAGATGCTATGTGCATAGCTACCAACTACGGCAAATTGCCTGATTAAAGCCCCCTGCTCACCTTGTAATACACGATAAAGGATCTCGTGCGTGATAAGCGGCGCAAGAAATTGAATATCCGCAGGCGTATCCGAAAGTCTGACAAGCCGAAGCAGCGCATCAAGCAGCAGAGGGTCAAATTGGCTCACTAGTATGCCGCGTCCAGTCTTTACGGTACATCGAGGAGGACTCTTCTTGATAATGTCCACAATGACGTCTGGGCTAATGGATAATTGAAGACTTAGATAAGGAAGCTCCGACGAGGCCTGAGTTATTTTACCAATTACAGGAAGTTGAACTGATGTGACCATGTAGGTTGTTGGATCGTACACATAGTTTTCTCCAGCCAGCATTGCTGTCTTTGAGCCTTGTGCAACCACGTACAGGGAGGGCATATGGACCGTATGATTCAGCTCGGACACATGGCTTGCACGTCTGAAATAAAGTCCTGGCACAGACGAGACAAACGTCCCATCCGAAGACGCATGTTGATGAATTAGATGAATCAGTTCTTGTAGATTCGTAGAAATATCAGAGGGGGGAGGAGACGAAATCATTCATGCTTCACCTTCCTTTCCGTTGAACGCTAATATTGATGTGCTAATTATATGCGCGCCGAATAGGATTAGGCAAGAATTGGACTTGATCGGTCTACCTGTCTCAATCGAATTCTACTTAAAATTTACTTGCAAGGCCAACAGAGGGCCTAAGGCAAATAGATCAAAGGAAGAAGGATTAGGCTATGCATTTGGAAGGAAGAATAGAGAACAAAGTCGTCGTGATTACAGGTGCAAGCAGCGGAATTGGAGAAGCAACAGCACTGTTGCTTGCCGAGCGTGGAGCAAAAGTCGTGCTTGGAGCGCGCGGAGCGGAGCGCCTTGAAGCGCTGGCGACACGCATTTCCAATAGAGGTGGCGAAGCTGTTTATGCACGCACTGACGTGAGACGGCGCGAGGATCTGTGCAACCTCGTTAATTTGGCTTGCGAACGGTACGGGAAGCTGGATGTTCTCGTCAGCAACGCTGGCGTTATGCCCATTTCCCCTCTCGAAGATCTGTGTGTCGAGGACTGGGAGGACATGATTGATGTCAACATTAAAGGCGTTTTGTACGGTATAGCCGCAGCGTTGCCTATCTTTCGCAAGCAGGGTTCCGGACATTTCGTGAACATCGCTTCTGTAGCAGGACATAAGACTGTGCCGAACCAGTCGGTCTACTCTGGTACGAAGTTCGCCGTGCGCGCCATCTCAGAGGGATTGCGCCAGGAGGCTGGCGACAAGCTGCGCGTGACCATCATTTCGCCTGGTATTGTGCAGACGAATTTCACGGAGGGTATGACCAATCCAGCATTGAGAGATCAACTCGCTGCCATTCGGGATAAACTAGCCATGACACCTGACGCGGTAGCCCGTGCAATTGGATTCGCAATTGAACAACCGGCCGATATTGATGTGAACGAAATCGTAATCCGTCCAACCGCACAAATGTAATATAAATAGATAGGGGCACCTCCTCTTGTGAGTGCGCCCCTATCTATTTATGCACAAAGCTTTACCACGGAAGCTGATCATCCATGTAATAGAATCCGCCCGTTGGACCATCCTCCGGCGGGTCGCTAGTCGGACCGCCGTTTTCACTCCATCCTCCACTGACAGCTCTGCCTTTTCCCCGCCCATCTGCGTTTTGACCAAGCCGGGGTAGCAATCCGCTGCACCCGTTCATTGGACAACTGGAACTGAATAGAGTCTATAGGGCGCTACATAATTACTGTGATCACTGTGCAGACACAGAAAATGTTGAAGGATTGCAAAATTTTGTATTGTTGCTTATTCGACTTTAAAATATATCGTAAGATTACTGTACATATTATTAAAAAGTAGTGGGATGATCCAGTTACCAGCCATGCAAAAATTAACGATGAAGCGGTTCTTTTTCGCCCAGACCCAGCACCTCCGTTGTGGAATTGTAAATTTCTTGGTAAAGCTCTGGGTTTTCCGCTAGTGACACCCCATAAGAAGGAATCATCTCTTTGATTTTTGGTTCCCACTCTTCCATATGTTGTGGAAAGCATTTTTCCAATACTTCCAGCATAACGTGAACAGCAGTAGAAGCACCCGGAGAAGCGCCGAGCAGGGCAGCTACCGAACCATCAGCGGCACTAACCACTTCCGTACCAAATTGAAGTGTTCCTTTTCCACCCTCCGTATCTTTGATCACCTGCACACGTTGGCCTGCTACCACGATCCCCCAGTCCTCGATTTTGGCGTTCGGAATAAACTCGCGTAATTCTTCCAGACGCTTTTCATTCGATAACATCACTTGCTGGATCAGATATTTGGTCAATGCCATCTCTTTTGCGCCTGCGGCCAACATCGTGATGAGATTATTGGGTTTTACAGAACCGATCAAATCCAAATTTGAGCCCGTTTTCAAGAACTTCGGTGAGAAGCCGGCAAACGGTCCAAATAGCAGTGCTTTTTGGTTACCGATATATCTTGTATCCAGATGCGGAACAGACATGGGAGGAGCACCAACCTTAGCTTTACCATATACTTTTGCATGATGCTGGGCGACAACCTTAGGATTGTTACATACCATAAATAGTCCACTTACCGGGAATCCCCCGATATATTTGGACTCAGGAATACCGGTTCTTTGTAGCAAAGGTAGACTTCCACCCCCACCACCGATAAAGACAAATTTGGCATTATGGTATTCGATTTTACCGTTATCCAGATTATGGACTTTGACCTTCCACGAGCCGTCGCTCGCACGTTTAATATCCTTTACACTATGTTTGTAATTAATCTCGACGTTTTTACTTTTTAAATGCTCAAACAACATGCGTGTTAAAGCACCGAAGTTGACATCTGTTCCAGAGTCGATTTTGGTTGCCGCGATGGGTTCATTCAATGTACGGCCTTCCATAATCAGCGGAATCCATTCCTTCAGCTTTTCAGGGTCGTCGGAAAATTCCATGCCTTGAAACAGAGGAATAGTTGAAAGCGCTTTAAACCTTTTTTTCAAAAAAGATACATTTTTCTCTCCTGTTACCAAACTCATATGAGGTATTGGTTTGATAAAGTCCTGTGGATTACGAATCAAATTGCTGTTTACAAGAAAAGACCAAAACTGTCTTGAAAGCTGAAACTGCTCATTAATGTCTACAGCTTTACGAATATCTATAGATCCGTCAGCTTTCTCGGATGTATAGTTCAGTTCGCACAGTGCAGCATGGCCTGTACCTGCATTATTCCATTCGTTAGAGCTTTCTTCTCCCGCGTTTGCGAGTTTCTCAAACACTTGAATTTCCCACTCCGGTGCTAACTCTTTCAGCAATGATCCCAGAGTCGCGCTCATGACTCCGGCACCGATTAAGATAATGTCTGTTTTTTTCTGAATGCTATTCATAAAAACCTTCCTTATCTCTTATATTTGCAAAAAAGAGCAGGCCCTCCTGCTTAGGTGATACAAGAAGCAAGGCTCCACTCAGGAACATATCTTTTCTGTCTCTATTATAACTAAAATATAATCTTTTAAAAATTATATTGTCTATTATCTGATAATTATAAATCATTTCTGCTAAAAAGTGAGAATTTTCTTTGCAGAAATAATAAGAATGGATCTCAACACGCTGTATTATTTGGGCTTCACTTACTAGCAGTAATAACAGACACCAAAAACGCGTTTAGAAGCAAATGATGTAGAGTAACAAATTTCCAATGATTGAATCAACATTCCATGTATATGAATAACTCGGTAAAATATGTCTTTACGGGATAGGCCCTTATAAATACTTCATTATGATATTCGAAACGGTCTGTTGTTGATTCCCCCAATCATAATCGGAGTTATCCATAATAAACGATTGAAAAGGAAGTTGCTCAATAATTTGTAATTCTAGCTCTCGTCGATGTTCAAGGAACTGAATATATCCCTCATACCCGTAAAGCCCCTTGTTCTTTCCATAATCTTGCTCCGTATGGTACCAAATCGCGAAATCTAACCATTCTTGAGATCTCATTGTTTTAACTCGCTCAATCGTCTCATGCACATTCGGTTGCTTCAAATAGAACAAAATTGGATTTAACTCCTGAATTTGCTCCGCAATCTGTAATACATGCTGAATAAAACGATCTTCTCCAGCGTTATGTCGGGCGAGTAGTGAACACCCCGGGTTCTGTAAAAAACAGCATTCGAGTATTATCAACTTTTCTTTTTCTCGCTGATCTTTAACAAAAGACTTCCAACGTTGAATCATCAACTCGCAGTGCTTCTCTACGGGTACTCCATCGTAAATTTCATAACGCCGAATTTCCTCATACAAACTAGAAGGGATTCCATTTGGAGCTGATTGCTGCGCAAGTGCATATGCGATTAAAGAGTCATTGCCATTCACAGATACAAACGGATCAATGTAATGAAACACCTCAGAATAGATAGATCGGAGCCGATCAAGTTCTTCGTTCGGCATACATGCAACCGATTCATAATCAGCGGGATGTCGTAAGTTGCCTTCTAAAAATAGTTCCGATTCTATTTGATGTGTGTTTAACATGTCATGTATGTGTCTAGATAATGTGGATTTGCCAGAGCCAGGTATGCCTTCAACGATAACCAGTTTCGTTTTCGTAGCTGGTACATTCGCCATAGTATCACATCCTTATAAATTAAATGATTACCTTAAGGAGAAACCAATTATCCCGTTATAATGCCAGATAGCATAGGAAGCTTCCCATATCTATACATTCTTAGAAAACTAATAAAAAGCACTGGGTCCTGAGGACTGACCCAATGCTTTTAGTAGATGACTATCTTCTAGTTACTTAATAATTACGTATTCCAGGTTAACCAGTTTTGCATAAGTAACAATTTGGTCTGTGGTTAGATTCAAGGAAACCACGGTATGGTGACCGCCGCCGTTCTCAATCCATGCTTTAACCCCATCTTGGAAGTTTGGCTTCACATTCCACAGTACACGGGCCACTGGAAGATTTGGAGCAGGAACTGTCGGTTCAAATGCAGTAACCTCATTGATCAACAGTTTATAATGCGTGCCAAAGTCAGCCATGGAAACAACTACACCGTCTCCTGCCTTGCCGTCAAACACCAGACGAGCTGGATCTTCACGATCGCCGATACCTAACGGAGAAACGATGATTTTAGGCTTGTTGCTTGCCAACGTTGGGTCAACTTCAAGCATATGGGATTGAAGGATCGATTCCTGACCAGCCGCTAATTCATAGGTGTAGTCTTCCATAAAGCCAGTGGATTGGTTATGGCTCATGACTTTAAGCAGACGATCGAGCGCTGCAGTCTTCCAATCTCCTTCACCGGCGAAGCCGTATCCTTGTGCCATCAAACGTTGAACGGCAAGACCAGGAAGCTGTTTCATACCATAGAGGTCTTCGAAGTTCGTAGTGAAGGCAGTATAGCCGCCATGATCCAGGAATCGTTTAAGGGCAATTTCATAGCTCGCTTGCACTCTTACGCTGGCTTCCCAAGCTTCCTTGCTGTAAGTACCATAATCAAATTCATAGAGTTCGGAGTATTCCGCGAACAAAGCATCAATCTCTTCTTCTTTCACAGCATTGACGTACTGAACAAGGTCGCCAATTCCGAAGTAGTCAACGGTCCATCCAAATTGAATTTGAGCTTCCACCTTATCGCCTTCCGTGACGCCAACGTTACGCATGTTGTCGCCAAAGCGGGCAACTTTGATATTGAAGCTTTCGTTATAAGCAACCGCTACATCCATCCACTCTGCGATTTGCTTCTGCACTTCCGCACGTTCCCAGTACCCTACAACCACTTTATTCTGTTTCTTCAGACGGGCATTGATGAATCCATATTCACGGTCACCATGAGCTGCCTGATTGAGGTTCATGAAGTCCATGTCAATCGTAGCCCAAGGAATGCTTTCATTGAACTGTGTGGCCAAATGAAGCAACGGCTTCTGCAGCAATTTAGTACCACGAATCCACATTTTTGCAGGCGAGAAGGTATGCATCCAAGTGATGACACCAGCAACCTCGTCACGATAGTTGACTTCTTTCATGAGATTGGTGATTTTGTCTGCACTAACCGCCAGATCCTGCAATACAAGCGGATAAGGCAGAACGCCACTCTTATTTAAGGCATCGGTCATTTCTTGTGCGTGTGCTTTAACTTCTGCTAATGCTTCTTCCCCATACAGATGCTGTGAACCTACGACAAACCAGAACTGTTTTGTACCTACTGTTGACATCATTCATCCTCTTTTCTTCATTTTTTAGTTTATATTACTTTTGCCCGTAGTATGCGTCTTTCCCATGTTTGCGTAAATAGTGTTTATCTAGAATGCGCTGCGGCAATTCTTCAGCAAAATGATTCAATTCTCGTGCGAATAAATTCATTTTCGAAACTTCTTCCAACACGACGCTATTCATGACTGCCGATTTTGCATCTTTGCCCCAAGTGAAGGGAGCATGACCCTTAAGCAGAACACCCGGCACTGCTAAAATATCCAGCCTGCGCTGCTCAAAAGTTTCGATGATGACACGGCCGGTTTCCGCTTCGTAACCACGATCAATCTCCTCTTGCGTCAAGAAACGGGCACAAGGAACAGAACCATAGAAGGTGTCTGCATGAGTAGTCCCCATTACAGGTACATCCAAGCCTGCTTGAGCCCAAATGGTCGCCCAAGTCGAATGCGTGTGTACAATACCGCCGATCTCTGCATAATGCTTATAAAGTACGGCGTGAGTCGGTGTATCTGATGAAGGTCTCATCTCTCCTTCAACAACATTGCCATCAAAATCAACTACCACCATATCGCTAGGTTTCATCGTGTCATAGCTAACACCACTAGGTTTGATAACGAATAAGCGGCTTTCACGATCAACAGCGCTTACGTTACCCCAGGTGTATTTCACGAGTCCATGTTTAGGCAAATCCAGATTGGCTTGATATACTTCTTCTTTCAGTTGCTCTAACACGTCAATTCCTCCAGTTTTCCACTAGATTATCTACAGCAGCCTGTTCAATCGCCAGGCCTTGTGTGTAGCGTTCCATGAATGCTTCAAATCCCTTAACGTCGGAACTGTCGGGAGAAATTTCTTGCCCCTCAGCATCTCTAAATACTTTTTGGTCGAGGAAGTCTTCCAGACTTTCTTGTTGATCCTTGTTCATCATGTAAGAAGCCAGAATAGCAATACCCCACGCCCCGCCTTCTCCAGCTGTTGACATCACTGATACCGGGACATTCATGGCAGCCGCAACAATTTTTTGTCCGACGATAGGGGTTTTAAATAAACCACCGTGAGCCAGAATGCTGTCAATTGCGACATTTTCTTTCTTTGTCAAAATATCCATTCCGATCTTCAAAGCAGCAAACGCAGTAAACAGATGAGTCCGCATGAAATTGGCCAAATTGAAACGGCTTTCAGGAGAGCGGACAAACAATGGCCGGCCTTTCTCTATTCCGGTGATATTCTCCCCTGACAAATAGCCATAGCTGAGTAAACCGCCGCCATCTGGATCTGCTTCCAAAGCCTTGTTCAGCAGCACACTGAACAATTGATTCGGATCCGCCTTTTGCCCCATTGCCTCAGAGAATTCACGGAACAATCCCAGCCAAGCATTGATATCACTTGAACAGTTGTTGGCATGAACCATTCCGACCGGATTACCATTCGGTGTAGTCACCAGATCAATTTCCGGATATACCGCTGAAAGATCCTTCTCTAATACAAGCATGGCAAAAACCGAGGTTCCCACAGAGACGTTGCCAGTCCGTTTTCTCACACTATTCGTAGCGACCATCCCTGTTCCCGCATCACCTTCTGGAGGACAAAGCGGAATACCTGGTTGTAAATCTTCGGATTTATCTAAGATTTTAGCTCCCGCGGCGGTTAGTACACCTGCCTGCTCGCCTGAAATATAAACTTTAGGGAGAATTCCTTCTAGCTTCCAATCGTAACCTTTGGCTGCAATGAGTTCATCGAACTGCTTAACCATCGATTCGTTATAATCATGTGTAGTCTCATCAATTGGGAATATGCCCGAAGCATCCCCGACACCAATAGCCTTATTGCCAGTCAGCAGCCAGTGAATATATCCAGCTAACGTCGTCATAAAATCAACCTGAGGGACATGTTGCTCTTCGTTCAATATAGCTTGATACAGATGAGCAATACTCCATCGCTCAGGGATGTTGAATTGGAATTTATCAGTTAAAACTTTTGCTGCGGCACCAGTTGTCGCATTCCGCCAAGTACGGAACGGAACAAGCAACTCGCCCTTGCTGTCAAAAGCCATATATCCGTGCATCATTGCAGAAAATCCTATAGAACCAACGGTACGAAGGATGATCCCATATTTTTGTTCAACCTCTTGCTTCATTTCACTATAAGCCTCTTGCAGACCCGTAATAATACTCTCTAAGTTGTACGTCCAATAACCGTCTACCAAGAGATTTTCCCACTCATAGCTTCCAGATGCGATGGTTTCAAAATGATGATCAATCAGCACTGCCTTGATACGTGTGGATCCAAATTCGATACCAAGTGAGGTTTCTCCCTTAGTAATCGCTTGTTTAATGTCTTGATCCATGCTCACGTTACTCCTCTCTCTGAACAACTGTTATAATCGCAATAATTGAAAGAAGGCGCTTTCTTTTGTTTACAGCCTTAGTATATTTTTTGTTCGTACATTTGTCAACATGAATACATAGTTATACCTACAAATATTCTTATGAACCGAGTGTTTCTCTATTTTCCCTTTAGTATTAATGCATGTTGGGCAATGGATTATAATAAACTCATAATTATGCTAAAATATGTACATACAAATATTATGGATGCATCAATTAGTCTTAGAACAACTTGGAAAGAAGGAATAAAGTGAAACCAAAGTATCAGGTCATCCTTGAGGATATAAAGAGCAACATTCTATCAGGAGCATACAGCGTAGGAGAACAAATTCCAACGGAGTCGGCTTTGCAGGATATATATCAAGTTAGTCGCCAGACGGTTCGAAAGGCTATTTTAGAACTATCCAACGAAGGTTTTTTAAGAAGTGAAAAAGGATCTGGCACCTATGTCAGCAACCAATTCCGATCAAAAACCGGTGGGAATTCCAGTAATAAAACCATTGGAGTCATCACGACCTACATCTCTGATTACATCTTCCCTTCCATTATTCGCGGGATTGAAGCCAGATTAAATGAAGATAATTATTCATTACTATTAGCGAGCACCAATAATGATGTCGCACAGGAAAAGAAAGCTTTGGAGATGATGTTGTCCTTTGGTGTCGATGGTTTGATCATTGAGCCTACAAAGAGCAATCTATATAATCCCAATATTGCTTACTACCTGACGTTCAAGGAACAGGATGTTCCATTCATCATGATTAATGCTTATTATGAAGAGTTGGAGGTTCCCTTCTTTTGCCTCGATGACGTACAATCCAGCTATCTGGCAACCAAAGAATTGATCGCTAACGGACACACACAGATTGGCATCATTGCCAAAATGGACGATTTACAAGGAAAGTATCGAATGAAAGGCTATATCAAAGCACTTGGAGAAGCCAAATTACGGTTTCACCCCGAGCAAGTGCTCTCATTCTATACAGAGACAAAGCAGGACCTGTCCACCAACTTAAAAAAATTCCTAACCGAACAAAGAGACGGGTTAACCGCAATTGTCTGCTATAACGACGAGGTAGGATTAGAAGTTGTACATGTATGCAGACAACTTGGTATATCTGTTCCCGAAGACTTATCCATTATTGGTCAAGATAATTCCTATATTTCCAAGAATGCAAACATCAAACTCACGACATTAACACACCCACAGGAACAAATGGGACGTGATGCCGCCGATTGGGTTATTAAGAAACTGCAAGGAAAGAAGGATCTACGCAACCAAACCTATTATCAGCCCGTGTTGATTGAAGGGGAGACGGTAAAGAAGAAACTGAAGTGAAAGGGGTTCAATATTCTTTGTAAGAAGCCTAATTGTCATATGACACTTTGGAGTGACTTGGTTTGGTGGGTGATGAAATGTAACTTGTTGGTATGACAAGTCCTTTGCCATACTTGGTTTTGCCAGACGCTATAAGGCAAAAATACATTTCAAGGAGAAACCATTCATGGAAAAAATGATTTACACCATTCTCGCGGTTCTACTATTATCTACTACGATAACTACCGCATGTATGGCACCCAACGGCGCGTCAGTTGCCGCACCCGTAAACGTACCAGTTGCATCTGAAAAGGCTAGCTTGGAGGGACCGCGAGATCCCAAGGAACTAGAAGCTTTTGCAGATGGTGTTTTTGCGGACAAGATGAAGAAGTTTAATACAGTTGGTTCTAATTTTGTGGTCGTCGCAGGTGGGAAAGTGATGCTAAGCAAAGGTTACGGTTATGCCGACAAGGGCAAAAAAATTCCTGTTGATAAAAATACCGTTTTTCAAATCGGCTCTGTTACAAAGTCATTCACTGCATTGGCAGCTATGCAGTTGGTCGATAAGGGGAAAATGGACTTAAAACACGATATCCAAGAGTATTTAGGAGGAATAAAGGTTCCGAATAAAACAGGAAAAAAACTGACGATGTTTGATCTACTTACATATTCAAGTGGATTTGATGAACCAGATATTCTCATGGAAATGCATCCAGAATACGCGGACAAATATTTTCCAATGAAGAAGTACATTGCATCAAATATGCCAACTGTTGTCAGGCCTCCAGGAGAAGCGTACACTTATGACAATTTTGGTTTCATGCTAGCGGGATATGCAGTAGCAAACGTAACGGGCATGTCATATTCCAAATATATGGAAAAGAATATTTTCAAACCGTTAGGCATGAATTCGACGAGTGTGAGGTTTACCCCCCAATTGTTAAACAGAATGGCTGCTCACTATGGGCCAACAGGTGAACTGATACCCTTGGATGGGTTTAAACCAACGGAAAAACCTGAAGGCGGTATCGTTTCAACAGCAGATGACATGGCGAAGTACCTCATGATGCACCTGAACAAAGGCAAGTACAAAGGTAAAGAAATGGTGAGTCCAAAGAGCATAGAGCAAATGCACACATACCAATTATTCCCCGACAAGGAGTTCCCGGTTACAACAATTGGATTCGAGGGCTACTTCAAAGAGAAGATGAATAATCAGCATGTGATTCTAAAAGGAGGAAATGTTACAGGGCATTCTTCCTTGATTGTTATTCTGCCTGAGAAGAATACAGCGATGTACATGTCCTACAATAACGACTCCATGATGAGTCTTGACGTGTATGAAGAATTTATGAATCATTATTATCCGAGAAAAGCAGAAGTTCCAAAGTCAACCTACGCGACAATAAGTGAACAGCAGGCCCAAGACTACGTGGGATTATACCAAAACACGCGTATCGCTGCCTTAAGGATGAAGGTTTCGTATTCGGACGGGAAATTAATAATGGAGACAGGAACATCAGGCAATCATACACTAAAAATGATCCACCCTTTATTATTTGAAGATGAATCAGGTAATAAACTGACGTTTAATAAAAATCAAGCAGGCCATATTGCATATTTGTATTACATGCAGCTCCCAGACCTCGTTGCTTATGCGCAAAAAATAAACATTGATTCACCATTTTCTGATGTACCTGCGGAAAGTAAATATATTCCATATATAAACAATCTTAATGCTTTGAAAGTCATGAGCGGAAAGTCAGCCAACCTCTTCGATCCGAAAGGAACGATGACTCAGGGAGAATTCTCAGAAGTGCTGCTGCGCGCCCATGGGTGGTATAAGCAACCTTTCATGATTGAACCGAATAAGAAGCAGATGATGGCCGGACTACGTAATTATCAGCCTAATTCTCCTATCACTAGACAAATGGCGGCGGTAATGATCCAGAACCTGAAACAGGTGGAGCCTGGAACTAAGGTTAAATTGAGTGGCGAAACGGATGCTTGGGCAGTTAAAGCAGTCACAGCTCTTGTTTCCCAAGGTATCATGGACCCGGATACCAAGATCAACTCAGACGGCTCCATAAACTTCCGCTCCAAACAGCTTTTGAAGCGTCAAGAAGCCAGTGCCTTATTAGATCAAGCATTTAATTACTATACGTTGCCAATCAGTCACTAATTCAAAAGGCTAACCAGAAAAAGTAACATAATGATACTTTATATAAGGTTTCCTGAACCTCCGATCAAACTGGGGGTTTCTTGTACAATAAGAAACAAGCGGCTGCTGATGCTGCCGCTTGTTTTTAGTTTTTTCCATATCCAACGGAAATCCTCATCGAGCCGTAAGTTTATTCTAGAAGCCCTGCCTCCCGGGCTTTTTGCACCGCTTCCTCCCGGTTGCGAACCCCCAGCTTCAGATAGACCGATGACGCATAGTTTCTAACCGTACCATCAGATAAATACAATTTGGAGGCAATGGTTTTATATCGCAGTCCTTTCGACACGGACTGTAAAATTTCAAGCTCCCGTGGAGTTAAATCATAGGTCGCGGCCACTTGCGTTGTCGACGGATCTTCCCCGCTCTTGGCGGCTTCCAGCTGTGCAAACAATTTGTGCGACATCTCCTGATCGATCAGCGTGCCTCCGCGATAGACCGTGCGTATTGTTTCGGCGAGCTCTACCGGCTTCATCGACTTCAATAAGTATCCGTCCGCTCCGCTTCGCAGCGCTTCCAGAGCCTGTCCAGTATCTTCGAACGTGGTGAGAATCAAGATGCGGATGTGGGGCCACGTTTGTTTTATGGTACGGGATGCGGAGATTCCGTCCAGGTTCGGCATGTCCAAATCCATGAGCACCAGCTGAGGCTGAACCTGCCTGCACAGCTCGATGGCTTGCTCGCCATCTTCTGCCACCCCTACGACTTGCAAATCTTGCTGCTCCTCGAGAAGAGTCCGCAGACTTTCACGGATAAAAGGCTGGTCATCGACGACCAACAGACGGATGACATCATCCTTAAGCTCCGTTTGTCGTGGCAGGGTGCAGGTAACGAGGGTGCCTTCGCCCGGTTGGGTATAGACGCCAACATGACCTTGCAGATTCATCGCTCGCTCTTTCATGGCGTTCAAGCCGAAGCCATCCCGTCCATGTTCCATCCCGCGGCCGTTATCTTGAATTTCCAGCCTCGTCTGCTGAGGCTCGAATTGCACCAAAACCGTAACCTCCGTCGAGTGTCCATGACGCACGGCATTCGTCAATGATTCTTGCAAGCAGCGATACAGAGCTATCTTCGCTTGCTTCGTTACAGGGTATTCCTCTCCGAAGGCCTGGAAACGAACCGACACCTTAGCATGCTCCTGAAACTCCTCTACCAGCTTCCGCAAAGACTGAAGCAGTGGGAGTTCTTCATGCGGCGATTCGATTTGATGCACATAGCCTCTCACTTCATCCATATTCTTCCGGGCCAGGTTCAATAGGGAATCGAGCCGTTTCGTTCCTGTATCCGTCTCTAGCTCAGGGCGCAAGGTTTCCAATCCCATAATGAGGGAAGTGTAGGCATGACCGACAGTATCATGAAGCTCTTTGGAGAGCCGATTCCGTTCTTCGGCCAGCGTGATGCGCTCGATTTGGGACAAGTACTGCTCCAGCACCGCATTTTGCTCGCGTATAATTTCGCTTTGACGATGATTGACCATCAATAAATGGAAGGAAAATCCGAATGCATAAGCCGTCCCGAATTGAATGGTCATAACCCAAAAATCAGTCTGCTCTACAAGCAGCTTAATTATAGCGGGTAGGAGCAATACCGATAAAGGACCTGACCAAAGATATGTTCTTTGTTTGCTGTTAGCGGCAATTAAAAATGGATACAACAGGAATGTAAGGTAGGCTTCCGGGAAAAACGAAGCTAAATACAAGCACAGCCCGCCCGGGATCACAATCTCGGTAAGCAGGTAGTATCTATAATTGAGCTGCAAGCACAGCCAGGGAACGGAAAAAGCAATAAGCTGCCAAAACACAAGAACCCAAAGCGGCAGCGTGAAATGAGCTTGCCGCTCTATGATAGTGAGCAGGAGAGAAGTACTGCAAATCAGGCGGATCATAAGCATGAACCAGTCGTACCAGAACCACTGCTTTACCATATCGAACAAAACCATCAACCCCTAAGAACTATCAGTATGACATTACGTAACTATTATAGAGCAGACCATCATTCAACAATACTTTTAAATCCAGACCGGGACATTCCGGTTAACGGTTCACACTCTTGATCATAAGACGGGTGTAGCCTCCTAGCATGCGCGTCAAGCTGTTCGCAAGCCTGTAGCTCACCATAGTGAATATGACTCCTGAGGCCGAAACCAGTATGGATTTTATCGCAGTATCTACAAGAAAACCCATAAAATAATAATTAAAAAACGGAAAGAGGAGCGGGGTCGCAATCATTGCGAGTGGAGTTATATAAAGCAAGGCCGCACTAATGAGGCTTAAAATCCCCACCGGAAGCTTCAGCATCAGCCAGCCGATAGCAATCCAGTTGCGCCGATTTAGCAGCTCCTTCCTTGCTTGAAGCCAGATAGAGGCATCGGTGTTTATTGGTTTAACGTAAAGCTCTGTGGTAATATCCGCATAGATCTTGGTCTGTGTGCGTTCAAATTGCAGGAAGGCGTATGTAGTTCGCAAAATGCGAGTAATCAGAGGAACGCCCGCGACGGTAAACGAAAGACTCAAGCCTAATGTAAGAGCGACCAGATAAAAGCAAAAGTAAAACAATCCGGTAGCGAAAGTAAGCAGTAGGAAATAGCCATTTTGAATAAAGCTGACGACGGTTCTTGTCATCAAAGAGCCCACATCCTTTACAAGTAGTAGTCGTATCCTACGGCTCTTGATGTCAAATCTACCAGTGCCATAATGTCATATGACACAAAGCGAAAGCGGTCTGCAAACCTAATGAGGAAAAACAACTGGTTCTTCGCCATTTTTTAAATATCGCATAGTAATGGTAATCGTCTTTGCAGAGTCAAGCGGCTTTTGATCCAATCCCACTGCGATGCATGAGAAGACACAAAGCATGGTTTCCGGTAAGGAGAGCTGATTTCTGCCTAAAAGTTTTATTTTTGAGAATCAAGAATAAACATAGATGCATCTTGTGCCATGAATATTTTACTTCCATTATAAAAAGTTTTGGATTGAATATCTCTATACCCTATTTTAGTCATAACGTCAGTCAGCTCTTCTTGATTAAATCCGTTATGAACTATATCTGAAACTACTTTTTCATTTTTATTAAAATCTACGATTAGTAAATGTCCTCCTTCATTTAGAACATCAAATAGCCTTGATAAAACGAATTCAACATCATGAATGTGGAGTAGAACCTGAGCCATAAAAATATAGTCAGCATGTAAATCCGTTAGACCTTCCTTTTCAAAATCAAAACATAATGTATCTGCATTCTGAATATGAAGATCAGTAATTTTTTGCTTTATTTGATTAATCATGTTTTGTGAAGTATCCAGAAAAAGCATAGAATTAAAATCATTTAACAAGCTCATTCCGACAAGACCCGTTCCACACCCAAAATCAATAGCATTCTTACTATTAGCGTCAACCACATATTCACGAATGGCATCAGATGATACCTTTGCAATGTGAATTCTCTCAGAAGTGTCATATATATTAGCTATCTTTTCAAACTTATCCGTATTTCCCATGATTACCTCTCCAATCCGCCTTAATAAAATCCTGAATACAACAATATAGAATGATATTCTATCGAAGCATTAGCATTTAGTCCACATTCTTATTAGTAAGCTCTTAGTCTTGGTTCGTTTCTGTACAATTTTGCTTCAAAATTTTCGCCCTTATTTGTGATACGGTTCACCACTCTACCTGTAACAGCAAGTTTAAAGACCACCCCGCTAAAAGGATGGCCTTGAGGATCGCTAATCTATTCTAATTGCCTCGATATAAAGCTCGATTCTCACTTCATTTCCGACAACAACCCCACCTTTTTCCAGAGGCGAGTTGAATGTCAAGCCAAATTCATTGCGTTCGATACTGGCTGTTGAATGAAGTCCTACACGTTCCCGGCCGCGAGGGTCTTTGTTTAGTCCTTCAAAAACGGTATGAAAATTGATGGGTTTGGTTACTCCATGCAGAGTTAGATTGCCCGTAAGTTCATATTGCCTTTCGCCAGCAAGGACGCAGCTGGTGCTTTGAAACGTAATGGTTGGATACTTGGCTGCATGAAGGAAGTCGTCGCTCTTCAGGTGTTCATCTCGTTGCGATTGGCGAGTTGTGATACTATTTGCATCTATGGAGGCCTGAACACCCATGGTTGTTAAATCGTTGGGGTCAAAACTCAAGATCGCTTGGAAATGCTCGAATACTCCTTTAATTCTACTAATCATTAAATGCGTCACCGAAAACTCGACGGAACTGTGGTCCGGATCCACTTCCCAATTGATATTGCTCATAAATAAATTCCACCTCTATGATAAGATTTTGAGAAAGGTCGCCCCATCTCCAAACACTGCGCTATTCGCATACTCCTAATGTACAAAAAAGCTACTGACAACGGGATGTCAGTAGCTTTTTTTCATTTTTTTGGTTTCCTCGTAAATCCGATTTCGGAATGTTCAGGCTCCGCCACGTCAAAATTAAATCGATTCATGTACACCTTCATTACGATTCATCTTTGTCGAAATAATCATCTGGCAAATGCAGTTCTCGCAAACAACTGATAAATTTTTCTCTGAAATTCGGATTGCTTTTGTATTGCGGCCATACCTCCTTATAGTAAGGCAGCAACTTCTCATGTGGAATAATGCCCCAGTATAAAATCGAGTTACTCAGAACCTGCGGGCCGCTCCCTATCAACATCTGTTCAATGATCTCCCAGCTTCCCAGCTTGTTTTCGCAGCTGCGCGCGGCATAGATGGCAGTGGTTTGCATTTTCGGGTCGACGTGACACAAGAAAGGCGCAAAGTTCTGGAGAGTAATCGCACTGTAATCCTCCAAGATATACCCTGCATAACGCAACGTTTCCGGGTCGTGAATCCTGTCAAGCCTTTGCAAGATCACTGGAGTAAACTCCGTTAACTCCACAGTTTTACTGGAAGCGTGCAGAATCTGTAAAGCTTGCAGAAAATCCTCATGTTCATCCGATTGCAACAGCTCCAGAAGATATTTTCTACCCGCGTCAAAAGAAGTTTTGCAGATGAGCCAAATGGCTGTGGTCCGATTTTTTGGGCTTTGCTCCGCAATATTTTTCAAAAAACCAAGGGTTGGCTGAGAGACTTTCTTAAACTTGAACATTCCATCAAGCGCTTTGGCTTGGATTTCTTCGTTTTGAGCGCTCTGATAAGTCTGGATCAGCGCATTCTCATCACCCGGCATTCGACTGCCAAACCACCCGATATCATAATCCAGAATAATTTCATCCAGCCAGCGCTCGTACCAGTCCAGAAAGCTGTCTTCATAGACAAAGAAAAAAGGATGATCGGGATGAAAATCGGAGGTGTACACAATTCTCCCCCTGTATTTCCCTTCAAGTACGAGATACATGTCGTATTCGCAGCCTTGTGTGCCTATGCACAACATGCCGCCCAGCACCTTATTACAGGTGGCGTCGTATTCCTCATCGGGAATGTCCTCGTCCTTGGTCAGGGGCTCAATCAGATGGTTCCATTCCTCTTTGGTCATCCCGGGATGCAGAACGGATTTTGCAAGGAGTGCCTGGCGCTCGGTGTAGGAAGTTGCCTTTCCAATTGAATAGATTCCATAATAGGGTCCGGCGCCTCCGTTGCCGATTTTCGTTAAAAACAGCGCGTAAGGCTCAGGAAGTGTAACCTGATTGTGGACTTGCCAGTCCGCCAGCTCTTTTGCTGTAAGCTTCTCTTTAACCCTATATTGATGTGAGGATGCTCCAAACACTGAGAAATCCGCGTCTTTGTGCATAGCTTGACTCAGTTTGTTTTTTATTCGATCCAGTTGCGTTTCTTTCTTCCTAAACCACATATTTGAACCCTCCTGTTGACCATAGCCAGGTTTCCTTTGTTTGCTTATCCAGCAATTTTATTATTTTTTCTATGGGTCGTACCTCTTTAAAATGATATGTATCTTTAAGTAATCTTTCATTGTAGCTTCTCTTAAGGTCACCACTGAACCACCTTAGAGTACCACAGAAAAAAATCCATATGAATGGAATCCATATGGGGGCCAACACGAATTTGTTAGGAGACGGACACTTGGCAAATTTGATGACGAAGACCGTGATCATTTTTATTCTTGTTAGAAAGTGATGGTGTGAGCTAGCCCCCTTTGACCACTCAAAGGGGACTTAAAGTCCACAGGGATACGATTATTCGTTATCCGGCGTGGCTGGACTGGCCGGGGGCATCAAGCCTTTAACGGCGCCGAGAAACGGGCGAATGGACTTGATCATACCGTAGCCCATCTTCACGACCGGGACAAATTTCTGGATCATGCCGAACAGCCGCAAGCCGCCGCCGAGCATACCGCCAAGCCCTCCTGCGCCCGCAGTGGAGCCGCCAAGGCCGCCTAACAGCGAGCCCATCATCGGCAGGAATGCCGACACCTTGGCGTCCGGCTTGCGGGAGCGCGAACGGCCAGACGGCTTGCGTGCGCCGCTTTTCCGGTTGCCGAGACGGACGCCCGGGGCATGCGCACCAGCTCTGCGTTTGATAGATCGGGAGCCTTGCTTCCCGGAAGAAGCGCGTGGAGGAGCTCCGGTGCTGGCAAGTACCAACCCGCCGTAATTAACGTCGGTGATGTAGCCGACGTAAGTCTCTCCGCTGTGCAGGGTGACACAGACCGGACGGCCTTGAAACTTCTTAGCCCGTGCACGCATCTCTTTCGATTGTGCCATGGAAGTTCACCTCGCTCACTGATTATAATTCAGTTTACGCCAGGGGCGGGCTGTCTGCTTGTGCGAATGGGACATACGCACGCCAAAAATCGCTTGATGATCTCGCCGCCGTTCAAGTCCTCCCAAGAATAACACCGCTAACCACAGCCCCACACTAAATCAAGAGAATTGCCAAAAACCTGCTACTGGATGTTGTATCTCAGTCGTCTCCATTTTGGCGAATATATATAGTGACCCAAAACCAAAAGGATAATTGTAATCCTCTTGAAGCAACGTTTCAGGATAACCATCTTCATCTACCTGAAATAAAAAAGAGAATGACTCCTCCTTGAGCTTCGTAAAATAATAGTCTTCATTTTGAATAAGTCTCGGGTTTCCGCCCACTTTGATCAAAAAAGGCTGATCCATCGATTTTTCGTCATGGCTTAGTTTCCCGTCTGAAATTGCATGCTTTATAAGACCTGGGTTAGTAAACATATCTTTGACGCTTTCAGTTGAAATGGGATGCTCAATCACCTTGACCGAGCAATTAGGATAAATGTTGTTTTCCAAATACTCCTCATAGTCTTCAGGGATGAAAATCGAAATCATGCTCTCCGGTTTAAAGGGATGGACGAGGCTCAAGTAAAAAACATATTTTTGGTTACCTTCGTGGATGAGATCTGATTGATCATCAAAGAAGTCGGGTGCATTCCCGCCGATCCAGCCTGCACTATGTTCGTTCGATAGGGCCGATCCCGCATAATAAAGAATACAATCTGTTCTCTCAACTAAGATATTCGTTTGATTTTCATTAGGCATTTTACAACTCTCCCTCAAGAAACGCGAATGCCCTTACTCCGCTGCTTCCACCAGCCATGCTTGCATAGCCGGAGACTCCGCCCGATTCAAACGTAGGGCGATTTCGGTATTGATCTCATCCGGCGGCATGACCTCGACAAGGACGCATACAGCCTCTCGCGGTTGATTCAAGGCAAACACGCCTTCATCATCGAGCATTGCATCGCCAGCTCCATGGCCTTCAGCCTCGAATCAAATTCACGATTCCATTCGTCAGCTTCAAGCTCCGCAATAGAAGGACGCCTCATAAACAATTGTTTAACATCATCGAAGTCCTCATCCCTGAAACAACAATAGGGTGAATCGGCATAGGACCATTTGATGAGTTCCGCAATCGTTGACCCCGGCATGTCACTTTCTTCTCCTTGCCTGGCCGCTTCCCTCTCCAAGGCCTCCCATGACCAGGCGGAGATGCTTGGCGCATGTCCCTCTCCAGTAGTAAATAGCGTGCAGTAATAGTAACGTTCGCCATTTTCAAAAAGAGTGCGAAAGGACGTCCTAGCCACATCGGCAATCTCTGCCGCCAGCGCCTCTATTCCTTGCATGGGTTTCATGACATTCGCCCCTTAGCCCTATAAAATATATATCTTATTTCCATTATAAAAATTGTTTGTCCTAAATCTACCTTCTTTCTACCTGAATCCTGGAAATATGGGCGATTAAGGTTCTAATTCAAGGTGCATCTTGGCTTCCGCCTCATCCCATGGCACCGAGTAACCCGCCCCCTTGGCGCAAAAGATGGAGGAGGATGTATACAGTGGGTCTGCCCCTTTGCGGTAGCCCATCCGCTCTATGACTTCCTCCGTATTATGGCAGCGATCGTAGCCGCTGAACACGCAGCGGATACTGCCTCGTCCATGCGTAAAGGATGCAAATTCAGCACTGTAGTTCATGAAAGTCGACACGGGCACCCTGCCCGTGACCACCGCTTGCGTTCCGGTTGTCTGCGGCGGATTAAAAATACCTGAAGCACGCTGAATATCGGACAGTACCCTGCCCATTTCATCAATAGCGACCTTGATTTTGAAATCGTAATAGGGCTCCAGCAGCACGTTGTCCGCCTTCTCCAGTCCCTGCCGTAGTGCTCGAAAGGCAGCTTCACGAAAATCGCCGCCATGGGTATGTTCTTTATGCGCGCGGCCCCTCAGTAGCGTAATATTCACGTCGGTGACCGGCATGCCGGTCAGCAGTCCGTGATGCTCCCGTTCATAGAGATGATACCGAATCAGATTCTGATAACTGACATTCAGATCATCGGCATGACATCTGCTATCGAACATGATGCCGTTGCCTCTTGCTCCCGGTTCAATCAGCAAATGCACTTCCGCATAATGCCTGAGCGGTTCGAAGTGGCCGTACCCTTTCACAGCCGATTGAATCGTTTCCTTATACAAGATTTCCGGTTGTCCAAAAGAGATAGCAAAGCCAAACCGCTCTCTAACAAGCTGCTCCAGCACTTCCAGTTGAATCAATCCCATGACGCGGATAGAAATCTCCTGCAATTTCTCATCCCAAACGACGTTCAGTGACGGCTCCTCCGCCTCCAGCGTGCGAAAAGCACCGAGCACCTTCTGTACATGTATCGAATTGTCGAATAATACCTTCGATTGTAACGTCGGTTCCGACTCGTAAGCTAACTTGTCCGATATCGACCCCAGGCCTTGTCCAGACCCGGCGGCGGACAAGCCGGCAACCGCAAACAAATCGCCAGCCTCCACTTGTTCTACCGGCTGCGATTTAAGGCCGTTAAACAAGAAGAGCCGCGTAACTTTTTCGTCATATTGAACCCCGCCGCTCTCGTAACTAAGCTGTTCTCTCACCTTCAGCCGACCACCCAACGCCTTAATGAACGTGAGTCTCGCTCCGCCTGCATCATGCCGAATTTTATAAACCCGCCCCTGGAACGAAGCATTCCCGTCATAAGTGGTTGTCGTCAGCAGATGCAGCTGATCCAGAAATTCAATCACACCTGTATCCTGAAGCGCAGAGCCGTAAGCACAGGGGAAGAGAAGACCCGCCGCTATCATCCTCTGCAAAGCCTCCAGCCAGAAGCCGCAATCCTCTCTCCCCTCCAGGAATGCTTCCAGCAAGGCTTCGTCCCGCTCCGCCATGGCCTCCCGCAGCGGCTCGCCGACTATGCCGTCAGCGAAGCTCTGTGTAATGCAGCATACTTCCCCCGTCAACTGCTGACGGATATCCGCCTCGGTTCTGTCTGCGTCCGCGCCGATCCGATCCGTCTTGTTGATAAAGAAGAACGTCGGAATCCGATGCTTGCGCAGCAGCTGCCAGACCGTCTCAGTATGGCCCTGAACACCTTCAACTGCGCTTACAATCAGGATGGCATAATCAATGACCTGAATCGCCCGCTCCATCTCCGGGGAGAAATCGACGTGTCCGGGCGTGTCTATTAAGAAATAGCTGTCTCCTTTATATTCTATTACCGCCTGATCTGCGAACACCGTAATACCCCTTGCCCGCTCGATGTCGTGGCTGTCCAGAAACGCATCCTGATGATCCACCCGCCCCCGCGACCGGATACTGTGCGTATGGTACAGCAGCTGTTCCGCAAAAGTTGTCTTACCTGCATCCACATGGGCGAACAGGCCAATCGTTAGTCGCTTCATAGAATCCCACTTTCAACGCTTCTTGTTAATACTACTCATTTTATTAAAGCATAGAAATCGGGAGAGTGGGTAGGAGTTGGTTTTGAGAGAGGGTCTTTTGTCATAGATAGAAGATAAAGGCAACGAGTTACATTTATGTTGAGTGATTTCTCCAGATTAAAATATAATTAATATACTATTGCTTGAACGGAACCTTGAAACTGATTTACCGCTGAAGAAGACTTCCCTTCAAATCTACTTTCAATCTGCATTAGTAATGTAAAAGAAAGACGGCAGTCAACGAAAAAGTCGAAGACTGCCGCTTTTTATAGTCCTGATAAATTTCGCAATTTCAAGTTTCCCCCTACTTATGGTACGGTTCCCCCCGATTAATCTTCACCGCCCGATAAATCTGTTCCACCAGCACCAATCGCATCAGCTGATGCGGCAAAGTCATCCTTCCGAAGCTCAGCTTCTGCTGGGCGCGACGGAGGACTTCGTCAGAAAGACCGTGGCTACCGCCAATGACGAAGACAACATGGCTTGTGCCGTAGGTGCCGAGCTTGTCCAATTCCTCTGCGAGTTCTTCCGAGCTCCACAGTTTGCCGTCGATGGCGAGTACAATGACGTGTGCTTCGCTTTTCACATGAGCAAGGATGCGCTCGCCCTCTCGTTCCTTGACCTGTCGAACCTCCGCTTCGCTCAGTGTGTCAGGAGCCTTTTCATCGGCTACTTCGATCATTTGAAACTTGATGTATGGCCCAAGCCGTTTAGCGTATTCCTGAATGCCCATGACCAAATACTTCTCTTTTAACTTGCCAACACCTATAAGCTGAATAAACAAATTCCATACCCCTATCTATGTCGAATGATAATGTAAAATCGTATTTGCGATCCTTAACTTAAAAATATACCTTTAACATAGTTATTTTAGCACCTGAAACGTCTCTTACCTATCTATTTCCTCTCCACTACGAGCCTATTCCCTGTTCAGGTTATAGCGGATCATTCATTTATGCTCTTTACAATGGAATGCCTATCCGTTTCATATTCATCAAGACTCTTCATTAGCATCTGTCGATATTCGCTGATTTGTTCCGCTGTCGCTGACTCACGCAGTGATTCAAACAATGCTGTACATTTCTTAAATTGACCATCATTACCCGACTGATCGGCTAGTTGCATCGCCCGCACAGTAAGTCCCACTGCATCCTGTAATCTGCCACACTTCCGATAGTACAAAGCCAAGTGATAGCAGTAGCTATAATAGTAAGATATATTCTCTGCGTCTTCATAACTCTCAAATTCATCAATCTGCTCTGCAAACGTATGTAAAATATCTCCTACATCCAAATGATACATAAGCGCTGCCTGTAATATGGTATTCAGCCCCGGTAATATTTCCTCTAGATTATCCTGCAAAAAGGCTACGTACTCCTCGACAAGCTCTATATTTCCAGACAAAATATCTACTGCATATAAATTAGTTTTGGCTATAAACCTGAATTCCTCGACAACCTGAATGTCTTCTTCCTCTAAATCCTCCATCCACCCCAGCTCAGCATACTTATAGATGCACTCCCTTGCCTGCTCATATGCACCCTGGTTCTGGTGAGCCATTCCACACATCAGGTGACTGAGCCCAAAATAATATACCAACGGACGTTCTAAATTGACATGCCGAATGGGTAATTTCATTGCTTTATGATACTGCCGTTCTTCGTAAATGCGTTGCACACGGCTGTATAAAATGCCAGATGTAGTCTCGACCTGAGCCCAGTTTCCGAAGGAATAAGCCATTTTTAACAATTGTACGATCACATCTGGTTTGAGTGATTTTAGAATGTCCTCCTGCAAAAATATTACCTCCTCTAGTATCCTCATTATCGATTTAGAGTTGCTAACCACTCGTGAGGAGTGACTAAACAGATTAATTATACTACTTAAAATGCGTAATATAAACCATTTTTACTATATATTTTGACCTGACTTTTACACTTCATCTTCCATAAGCTTGTTATGAGGTGGTTATATGACAGAATTACGCAAGCAAATGGGTACAAGAATCCGGGCTATTCGAAATGCAAAGGGACTTACACAGCAAAAACTGGCTGACATCGCAAGCTTGGACTATAGATATATTGGTGCATTAGAAAGAGGCGAAAGAAACTTTTCGATTGATACCTTGGAGAAAGTGTTAACTGCCTTAAACGTGTCTATCAGTGAGTTAATGTTTTCCAAAGAACATATGACTAAAGACGAAACGATTCGGCAAGAGGCGTTAGATGAATTTGTTGCGTTGACCAGCAGATTGAATGAAGAACAAATCGGCATTCTCAGACGAGTTAGTAAAGAAGTTTCACGCGCGTTCGAGTAAGCCATTCCACCCTAAAAAAGCCTTGAATAAAACCAAAAAAGAGCACCGCACAGGTGCCCTCCGTAAATCTTCACAAACATACTCAAGCGTACAACATAAAAAAGCTCACTTCATGTCCCAGTTGCTTCAGATAATTATAAATCTGCGAACGATGATGGAACACATGGGTCACAGTCTCAATCTGCCATTGAACCTGCAAATGTCCATGCTCCATATAGAAAGCTTTCGTCGAACGATTCAGATAATCTTCCTCGCTAAGCGAAAGAATGTAAGCCTTATAGGCTTCAAAATTCTGCCTGAAAGTCGCTGCCAAGCGCTCGGGATCTTCCACCCCGGATAGGCTGGTTTCAATGCTTCCCACTTCACCCTCAGACTTCTCCTGCATAATCGCAAGATCCGAAGCAGGAATAAGCACAAAGTGATGTACTAACTCCAGTAGTGAGCGGAATTTGTCCTGTGGGCGAAAGTTCCAATCCTCTGGACGTATTTTACGGATCAAGGCTTCCCCCGTCCGTACTCCCGTCTCCAGCTCATTCAGCAAATGATCTCGAACTTGCAGCGTTCCACCCATATTCACATCTCTCCTTTGCCATTCTTCTTTATATTTTGAGTATAGTCGATGCCTCTAGGCGTGTATTGTAAAAATCGGACAACTTCCGTAAATCCTTAGCGGCAGTAAGCGGAGAATCTCCATAAAACCTGCGAAAATCACGGATTAAATGCGCTTGGTCGAAAAAGCTGTGCTTCAATGCCAGCTCCGTCCAATCCAGACCCCCGCCGCTTTGGATACTATGCAGAACACTCTGGAAGCGGACGACTTCACTGAACTTTTTGGGGCTGATTCCGATCCATTGTCCGAACTTGCGGTTAAGCTGTCTTTCACTGATCGCCTCGCACTCCGCAAGCTCCTTAACCCCCACACTCCCAGCGCTCACAAAGATGCGATGCAGCAAGTTTTTCATCAGGTCACAACCGTTCGTGCGTTGGCGCAGCAGAAGCTGGTTAAGATACTCATCCATTATGCGCACCCGTTCATTAAAGTCTCGTGCCTCAAAAACACGTTCACTCATGATCCCAATGCTCTCAGGCCATATATCTTCCAAGCGATAATTACCGCCTGTAAACAAATGAGTCGGCATGCCGTGAAAATAATGTGCCCCACCGGGAAAAAATCGCACCGCAAAAATGCGTGTCTCGGACCCTGCTTGTCTGGCAGACACAAACGGTTGCGTAAATGTCCCACAGTACGAGAGTTCCTGACGCTTACTCACCGGATCGTATTCTAATAGAATATCCGTACAGCCGTCAGGTAATACCCGCTCCATGGTTTCTTCCTGCGGCAGGCTTAACGAAGCGGTGTCTTCGCACGAAGCTGCTAGATTCCCCTCTACCACCCTATTAGCCGGACCGGACTCCCAATAACAGGCCACGTAAGCTTTCAGCACAGCAGACGGCTTTTGTTCGATATAATACGTGGAAAGATCACTTCCATTGACTTGAAGCGGACGAAATAGTGAATGCAGCAAAGGGTCCATCCATCGTTCACTCCTGTCTCAGTACGTGGTGGGAATAAATATAGCTCTATGTATGGGGTATTTTGCAATAAATCCTGGTATACAAAAAGGACGTTTCTGCCCGAAACGCCCGTGCTTGTTTTTTAGACGACCAAAAACTCTGCTTTGTTCTCACATTCCTTGCACTTCACTGGAGGGTCCCAATCCGAAAATTTCGTTTCCTTAAGATCGACGACATCCGGTGCATCCTCGTATTCATCGACGAACATATCAATTGCCAGTTCCACATGCTCTTTACATACCACGTACATTCCAGTTGCATCCCTTTCCGTTTGAAGCTCTTCCTGTTGTAGGTGTGTCAAAACTGCCTACTTTTGTTCTACCACACTTGACGCGGAAAGGAAAGGGCTTGCTTTTTACCCCAAACGTCTGGTTGTAAAAATAAGAAAATTAGTGACATTCAGGTCCTCGTGAAAATGGGGATATTTTTCCAACATTTCGGCAGAAGGCTTGGGTTCGATCATCCCTTCCAACAGCAAACCCGCCTCAATAATGGTCTGTACATAGCTGCTCAGCGTACGGTGAAAGTACAAAAACTTTTCTTCCTGATCATAAGGGATCGCTTGCTCCAATGGGCCTTCGTTGAAATATTGATCCACTTTCCAATACAGCTTTTTTCCAGTCTCATCCTTCACCCAACCACTCTGCGGCGTCTGAAAGCACGGATGCAGAATAGAAAAAATAAAGCGGCCCCCTGGAACTAATAATCGCTGCATTTCGGCAATCGCCTGCTCATAATGGGCCAAGTCCTGTATGACCATATTGGACACGATCAGATCAAAGCTCTGGTCCCCGAACATCTGCAGCTTTTCCAGATTACCATGGTGATATGTAATTCCCAACGCTGACGGCGTCCGCTCTTTGGCTAGCCTCAGCATCTCTGTCGAGTAATCGACAGCCTCTACCAACGCACCCGCCCTGGCCATTTTACGGCTTAGATAGCCTTCGCCACAGCCGGCATCCAGCACTTTTTTGCCCCCGAGAGGTCCCATACAGGCTTGTAATGCCGGGTTTAGCAGTACTTCGCGAGATCGATCTCCTTCCTCCGTGTACTTGGCAGTAAAGTTTCCTGCATGCATATCCCAGCGTCGAATGGCCTCTTCCGTGTCCCACTTATTCATATTCATCTCCTTCTTTCTTTTGTATTTACAAATCCGATGCTATACTACAATCCACGTAGGGCCATAGATTCTACACTCATTTCTGTATTTTTTCAATAATAACGCTTACAAAATTAAAATATCTAATTAACACATGATTTTTACATGAATTATACAGGTATTCCATATTCAAATAGTATGGTAGTGTTTTATTGGAAAGCGCTTTCAAAAATAACTTTGTAAAGGGGCCTGTTATGTTAAAACGAAGACCCGTTTCATTGCTGTCGTTGACGCTTGCCATCACCTTATTGTTATCTACGTTCGCATCCGTTGCCGCTGCTGCCGAATCTGACGGACAAGCACCACAAGCTGCGGCTGCGAGCAGCATGCAATCGTATGTGGAAGCCATGCAGCCTGGATGGAATTTAGGAAATTCTCTGGATGCTGTCGGGGCGGATGAAACAGCCTGGGGCAATCCGCGCATTACCCAGGCGTTGATCCAGCAAATTGCTGCCCAAGGGTACAAAAGCATCCGCATCCCGGTCACCTGGGATAAGCACATTGGAGCAGCACCAAACTATACCGTTGAGTCTGCCTACATGAACCGTGTGGAAGAGGTTGTTCGCTGGGCACTGGATGCTAATCTGTACGTCATGATCAATGTCCATCATGATTCATGGACGTGGGTAAGCAGTATGGAGCCCAAACATGATGAGGTGCTGGCTCGCTATAACGCATTATGGACACAAATTGCCCCACGCTTTAAAGACCAGCCTAACAAGCTGATGTTCGAAAGTATTAACGAACCCCGTTTCTCCGAAGGAGGGACTACGGATGAAGTGAAAATGAATCAGATGCTCCAAGAACTGAATGTATCCTTCCACAAAATTGTCCGCGCCTCTGGCGGTAAGAATGCCACTCGTCCCCTTGTTCTGCCTGGCTTGGACACCTCACCTGCTCAGGCCAAAATCAACGAGCTGTACAACACGATAACCAAGCTGAATGATCCCAATCTGATTGCCACCGTCCACTATTATGGTTATTGGCCTTTCAGTGTAAATATTGCGGGCCATACTACTTTTGATAAAGATACTAAAAACGATATCATCCAAACTTTTGATAACGTCTATAACACCTTTGTAGCCAAAGGTATTCCGGTTATTGTAGGTGAATTCGGTCTACTCGGCTTCGATAAAAATACAGGCGTTATTGAACAGGGCGAAAAGCTGAAATTCTTCGAGTATTTAACCTATTACATGAAAGAGAAGAAAATAACAGGCATACTCTGGGATAACGGCCAGCATTTTAACCGCACAACGTACAAATGGTCTGATCCTGAGCTCTTTAATGTTATTAAAGCCAGTCTAAAAGGGCGTTCCTCCAATGCGGCCAGTGACCTCATTCACTTGAAGAAGGGCACTCCTGCTCAGGATGCCAAGGTCACCTTAAACCTGAATGGCAATCAGCTGAAAACACTCAGTGTCAACAACAGGCAACTGACACAGGGCACCGACTATACGCTGAGCGGAGATACATTAACCTTAAAAGCCAGCTTGCTCACCAGCCTGACCACTTCCGGTAAATATGGGGAGAATGCCGTCATTACCGCTAAATTTAACAAGGGGGCAGACTGGAACTTCAAAGTAGTCGTGTATGATACCCCAAAATTAAGCGCTGTCGAAGGGACTACACAAGCCTTTACCATTCCAACAGACTTCCACGGTAGCCAGCTCGCCACGATGGAAGCCGTTTATACCAATGGTGGCAATGCCGGTCCACAGGATTGGACGCCTTATAAAGAGTTTGGCAATACCTTTGCCCCTGCCTATGATGCCAATGGCATCAAGCTACTACCTGAATTTTTTAATAGTGTAAAAGATGGTGAAGTCACGCTGAAGTTCCATTTTTGGAGCGGCGATGTGGTGACATACAAGATCACCAAGAGCGGAACCCGTGTAACGGGAACGACATCCTAATCAAAGGCTCAGCAGAAGATCGAAAAAGGCGTTCCCGGAAATGAGCCGATGAACGCCTTTTTTTATAGTTAAGCCTATAAGTTACCTTAGCCTTCCGGCTTATCTGTTAATTTTAACATCACCGTTTCTTCCTTGCCTGCCCGGTAAAAAGTAACTTTCAGCTCATCGCCAATCTTCTTGTTATCGTACAAGTAGCGACGTAAATCAAGGGTAGAGTTAATCGGTTCGCTATCAAACGCTGTAATGACATCGTTCAGCTTCAAGCCACCCTCCTTGGCAGGACCATGGGCCTCCAGAACGACTGCCCCATTTTTCACGCTGTCCGGCAACTTGAGCTCCTTGCGCTGAGTTTCATCCAGCGGTGCATATTCATTATTGAGGTCCACCGTGTATACCCCCAGATAAGGGCGGGTGATCTTGCCGTCCTCAACCAGTTCATTCACCGTCTTCATTACCTCATTGGCAGGAATGGCGAAGCCAAGTCCCTCAACACCAGTATCAGCGATTTTCATCGTATTGATGCCAATCACACGTCCGTCCAGATCGACCAGCGCGCCGCCACTGTTTCCCTCATTAATCGCCGCATCGGTCTGGATGACATGTTGCTCCCAGTCATATACGCCATCCTGATTAATGGAAATCGGAATGATGCGATTCGTATAGCTCACAATACCGGAGGTAAGCGTGTCTCCCAGGCCAAGCGGATTGCCAATAGCAATGACCGTCTCACCCAGACGAAGTTTACTGGAGTCGCCGATATCCGCTACCGTGCTAATGCCTTTATCGTCCACTGCGAGTACAGCGATATCACTAATGCGATCCTTTCCGATCAGCTTTGCCTCTTTTCTGACGCCGTCTACCGTTACAATATCCAGATCATCTGATCCTTCGACCACATGGTTATTCGTCATAATGAAGGCTTTGCCCGAACTCACTCGGAAAATGACACCCGATCCAAGCGCGGATTGTTCCGTGCTTTTACCATCTTCCTCTTTCAGATTCACGATGCTGACGACGGCTGGGCGGACCTTGGCTGCCGCCTGCACAATCCGATCATACGGATCACCCGCTGCTTGCCGCAAGGGATAGTGACTGGCTCCGGTTACCGCTGTAGTGGAGGGCAGACCTGTAATAAAGCTGAACAACAGCACAGCAACCACTGCACTGACTGCACCGCTAATGACAGCAGCTTGCACCGGACTTACTCCACGCTTCCTGTGTGGCCAACGTCCCCGTCCTCCACGGCGCGCCTTAAATGCCATTTTTTTAGCCGCACGTGTGGATATCTTTGTTGAATAAAAATCGTCCTCAAACAAGCCCATGCTAATCCTCTCCCCTTCGTTGTCATGCACCGACACTCACTAAAAAATTAGGGCTATTCGGGCTTGCGCCAACCTATGCTACAGAGAACCTGCTCCGTTGAACATCTCAAATGGATTGAATATCCCTTATCATCGGAATCCAGCAACCAATCGTTCCGGCCTACTTATTAATCACCACAAATGGTGCCTTCCTAAGCAACCGAATCTCATAAATTAGCATACACGCCGAATCTGACCCCGAATAGAGGAAAAAAGAGGAATGATTTCCAAACCAATGGACTACAATAGTAACAAGTCTTCTATTCTATTACAAAATGATCGTCTCATAGAGACGTTCTGGCCTGTTCCCGTCCGCTTAAAGCCGCCTATACTTTCGATGAGAGCCTTCCTTCAGAAAGCTTTCCGTTGTTAGCTTTATTGTATCACAGCACCCAACAAAACCACAGGCAGAACCAAGCTCATTGCACGCCATTTCTAAAATATTTTTACAGGAGGAATATATGATGAATTCACATCGTTCGGCTATGGATGAAGTTCGCATGGCTGCCAAGCTTGCGGATTTGAAAGACGAGCATTACCGCAATACACTGGCGCTAAGTACATTGATTGAACTACTGGTGGACAAAGGCGTAGTGACCCGTGAAGAGGTAGAACGCAAAGCCGCCGAGCTGGACAGCTTTATGGCTCACTTACCTTATCCCAAGGTGTAGGACGATCATAGTACGTATCGCACAATCGAAATTCACTGTCCTTGTAAAAACAGCCGCGGTCTTCCATCGCCCCACGTACAGTCAGCTTCGCAAGTTCCATCATATTGTGGTCGCGGCTCAAATGTGCCAAATACGTTCGCTTCGTACGTCCTGTCAATAGCTCGCTAAGAATCGCGCCCGCCATCTCATTGGATAAATGACCGATATCACTGAGAATACGGCGCTTGATGTTCCACGGATAACGACCCATACGCAGCATTTCCACATCATGATTAGACTCCAGCACCAATACATCCGCGTCTGATATGGCCTGTTTCACTTTGTCGCTGACATAGCCGAGATCGGTCGCTACACTGAGTTTCTCTGCCCCATCATAAAAGCTATACCCTACAGGCTCAGCCGCATCATGGGATATGCCAAAAGACTCCACGCGTAATGACTCAAATTCCCGCGTTGCGCCTGTCTCCAATATTCTGCGGTTATCGTCTGCGATTTGCCCAACAGCATTGCTGATGGCAAACCATGTCTTCTCGTTAGCATATATAGGTAAATTATATTTACGCGCCATGGCGCCTAGTCCTTTAACATGATCAGAATGCTCATGCGTGACCAAAATACCATCCAACTCTTCTCCGCTCAGATCGCGTTCTTTCAGCAATTCGTCAATACGCTTCGCGCTGAGACCTGCGTCGATGAGCAATGTCGTGTCTTCGTTCCGCACAACGGTAGCGTTGCCGGTCGAACCGCTCGACAGCACGGTAAATGAAATCCCCATATCTGTTCAAGACCCTTCTGTATGTTCTGTCTTTGGACTAATGACATCTCCGTTCATCTGCACATAATACACACCTTTCCCGTTGTCCATCATAAACCGCCACACGGGGGCAGCCACCTGGCTATCGGAGTTAAAGGTCTGTCCGTAATAACCGAGCCGGATATCCTTCACAATCGTATCACGCGGCAAATAACCGTCAATCAGCCTTGCCAGTGCTTTGGACGCGGGCAGCATTTTCTTTGCCTCATCCGAAGGCTGGAGATCGACCTTAATTTTGCGATACCCTGTAATCTTTTGATTGCTGTAAAACAGAGCCAACTTCACATTAAATAGCGGCCATTTGCCCTGAACCAGCGGATGAAGTACAAAAGCATCTGCTTGTCCGGATGCCAATTCCTCCTGAACATCCAGCGGATCGTACTGAAAGTTATCGATATCCTTGATTTGTGGCTCCAATGCCTCAACTAGCGCGTCATGGGTGAATACCAGTTTGCTGTCCACCGGCTTCACCAGCTGCACACGATCATCCTTTTCTCCACTATGAACATATGTGTAAGAAAGTTTAGGCAGTTGCGGGGTATCCCCGGGAATCGGAGCCAACACCTGAATGCTTTTCTCTTCCATTAAACGCTGCGTATTTTCATCCAATGAAGTAAAATCCAGATTCGGCCCTGCCGTTTCCTGCGCATCATGCCACAATTGGTAACCCAATACCACATTGAGCAGCAAAAATGTACAGATCAATACGTTCTTGGCGCGGCTCCAATCCATTCCCGTTCCCCCTTCCTGTCACCTCTTTGTCTCCCGGTCTGGCTTCGTTTGTGTTGTGTTGGATGCTGTTGTTACAGGAACAGCATGAATTTCTGCAACAGAACCGTCACTGAGCGTAACGCGCCATTCAGGAGCAAGCTTCAGTCCATCATTGGTCAGCTCCGGTTGATATACGGGAGTCAGATCTCGAATCGTTTTCCCTTTGCTTACAGTCTCCAGTTGCTTCTTCAAGGGCTCGCCACCCGGCAGCATAACCTTCTTCGAGGATTGCTCTCCTCCCTTGAGATACAGTAGCGAACGTTCATAGACAGAAGCCGTTTCTTGCTGGATTTGCAGCGAAATTGTACCAAAGCGGAACGATGGTGTGTCCAGCACCGGATAAGCACCATAATACTGCTGAAACAACACAGTCGTTCGATTTTCATCGCTGCTTCTTAATTTCATTTGGTACGAAGCATCCCAACCGCCATGCTGATTCACAAAATCAACTGCGGCCAGCACATCCCTAATTGGACTGCTTCCACTTGCCCCTGGCGCACTGGGATCGGTATAGCTCATCCATCGTTGCTCCTGCTTGATTTGCAGACTACGCTTGCTGTCCGTGTAAATTTGTGAGCCGTCCTTCTCCTGAATATTGCGCGTAATCCCCGGATCGAAGAACAAGTTCCGCTGCATTTGCTCCGTCGTAAACAACCCGGCATACACCACAGGCTGCACAGTTTCCAAGTCATTCACGGGAATGTAGTACTGATTATCCACCAGCTCGTACAACGGGGCATTTTCACCGAAATTCACATGCTGCCGAATGTCCTCTACCGTCATGTCGAACTGGTTCGCCTCATACACCACATCGCCTCTAGCACTGAAAAAGAGCGCGTGTGGCTTGGCATTTTTTTCGTCTATATAGATCCAAATGCGGTTAATCGTCTCTCCCTGAAACACCGAGTCCGGCGTCAGACGTATGACCCGCTCCAGTAATGAAACCGGGACCCCGCCTGAAAAAGATAATTCGATGCCTTCATTTTCGCTGCGAATCCGCCCCCAGTCTGCCGATTGGATACTTCGACGTTGGAAGTTGTTAAAGCTCCGGCTTTCCAGCCGTGTATAAATTAAATCGTAAAAAGTAACACCCGGATAAAAAACGGTATGCTTCTTCTCACCTTGGTGAATGAGCATTTTATCAGGAAACACAAGGTTCTCAATCTTTTTCTCCTGCCCCATGCTTTCGGTTTTGACATAGTTCGTTTCTGAAGTGAGTACAGAATCACTGCCTGGAAGGCGGTAAATCAAAAAATAAGTCTGTACCAGGCTGGAAGCAACCAGCAAAATAAGCGTCCAGGACTTCAAACGTTCCTTCACTGTGCTTCCCTCCCTTCACTCGACATGGGTAGCGTAAAGGTCGTACAGGTCCCCTGACCGTATTCCGATTCCAGAAAAATCTGGCCCCCATGCGCCTTTACAATTTCCCGGGCAATCGACAGTCCCAGTCCCGTGCCACCCATATTGCGCGATCTCGCCTTATCTACACGATAAAACCGTTCAAAAATCCGGTCCAGATCTTTTTTGGGAATACCAATTCCGGTGTCTTGTACCGAAATGGACAGCATTCCCTCACTGTTGCGGCGAGCTTCAATCCGAATACTCCCGCCATCTGGCGTATATTTCAACGCATTGGACATCAGGTTGTCCAGCACCTGCTCAATTTGGTCCCGGTCGATCACGACTTTACCGATTCCCTGCTCTACGAACATCCCTGAGCGAATGTGCTTTTGCTTCATTTGAAAAGAAAACCGATCTGCGACTTCGTCCAGCATCTCCATCACATCCGCAGGCTGCATCCGCAAAGGCGCCTCATTGGAATCAAGCCGTGACAGATGCAGCAAATCCGTAACCAACCGGATCATACGCTCTGTCTCGTTGCGGATCACGCCTACAAAGCGCTCCGCGAGCTGCGGTTCAGCCATCGCGCCGTCATCCAGCGCCTCAGCATAGCTGCGGATGGTCGTCAACGGAGTGCGCAGCTCATGTGATACATTCGCTACGAATTCCCGGCGTGTCGTCTCCATCTCCTCCTGCTCCGTCACGTCCTGGAGCACGGCAATCGTTCCCGTAATGCCAAATTCCCGCCGATGAATCGGCGTGAATGTCACACGGATGACGATGGGTTCATCCTGACCGGCTGGCTCCAGCTGCAAGAGCGTGGAGGCCGAAGATCCGCTATACAGGGCCTCGGTTTCCTCCGGGTCGATCCCCAGTAGTACCGCGATATGCCTGCCGGTCATTTCGTTCTCGTTTACGCCCAGCATGGCGCTGGCCCGACGGTTGACCAGAATGACCCGGCCGTTGTCATCAGTAGCGACCACACCGTCGCTCATATTGGTCAAGATGGAGGAGAGCTTCTCCTTCTCCTCTTCATTTTGAGACAGTGCCTCACGCAGACGGCCTGTCATATAGTTAAAGGCCACGCTGAGCCTGCCGATCTCATCATCCCCAAATACAGGCATCTGCTGATCGAATTTGCCTTCGGCAACCTCTGTTGCATGACGTGTCATCACCTTAATCGGATGCGTAATCGTGTGGGCCAATACCACGCCCAGCACAGCCGTTAGCGCCAGCGCAATGAGCATACCTGAGAGAAACACATTGTTAATGCGTTTCATCGTATCGTAGAGCTCGGTCATCGAAGCGGCGATGTACACCGCGCCGACAATCTTGCCTTGGCTGATAACAGGCTTGGCGACGACCTTCTTGCGGACATTATCCTCGTCCACCATGTATTCCTCGTTATCACGGATACCTTGGAGTGCGCGGCTGACCACTGTCTGCGTATTTTTGCGTCCGACATAATCGGCGTGTGAGCCTTGGGAAGTAATCAACACTTTGCCGCTGGCATCCAGCACCTGAATTTCCGCACCGCTGAAATCGAACAAATTATTCACGCGTGCACGCAGGCTTTCCACGCTGTCTTCTTCCATTTTGCCGTCACTGCCACTCAGATCCTGCTCCGCCAGCACGGACAGCATCTCCGCCCGTGCTTGCAAATCCTGCGTAAAATTACTCGTGAGAGAGTTCTTCATCGAGCTGACAAAATAGACCCCAATCAGCTGCATAGCCACCAAGATAAGCAGCACATAGATAATAATCAGCTTTGCATGAATGGTACGAAAGAAAGACAGCCATCTCATGCCCGCAGGCCACCTTTGCCCCCGCTCACGATATATCCAAGACCACGGCGCGTCAGAATGGTCTCCGGCTTGCTCGGGTTCTCCTCAATCTTCTCACGCAACCTCCGAATGGTCACATCCACTGTCCGTACATCTCCGTAGTATTCGAAGCCCCATACCGCCTGAAGCAAATGCTCCCGCGTCATGACTTTTCCGGCATTCTTCGCCATATAGTGCAATAGCTCATATTCGCGGTGCGTCAGATCAAGCGGTGTTCCGTTTTTGTAAGCTGTATACATATCTGTATCAAAAAAGAGGTCGCCCACGCGCAGCCCCTGCTTATCCTCCTGCGGTCGGCTTTCCGACGTGCCTGTCCCGCCACGTTGCTGTCTGCGCATCTGTGCCTTCACTCGTGCCAGCAACTCCCGTGTGCTGAACGGCTTCGTTACATAATCGTCCGCGCCCAGTTCCAGCCCCAGCACTTTGTCGATTTCGCCGTCCTTGGCGGTCAACATAATAATCGGCGTCTGGAGCTGATGCCCACGCACCTCGCGGCATACGTCCATGCCATCCATGCCCGGCAGCATCAGGTCCAGCAGGATCAGGTCAGGTTGCTGCTTGACCGCGATATCCACTGCGCTGATTCCATCGAAGGCGCAAATCACCTGGTAGCCCTCTTTTTCCAAATTAAATTTCAAAATATCAGCGATTGGCTGTTCATCATCCACTACCAGAATCGTTCCCTGCATATAGCGTTCACCTCTCTTCATGGATCATAATCTATAATTAACTTTCGTTTGTCAGTACCTATAAGATGTTTATTCTATTCTATCATACCCGTGCACCATTCCATTACTTCTCCAGACCCTTTTATTTACGCAGAAAAAAACCATGCCTGCACCTACTGTTAAGCATGCAGAAAAACATGGCCTTTCCCCTTGATCCTCATAAATCATGTAACTCTCGATATAAACATCCAACCTATCTTAAATACGTCATTGGATTGCGTGGCGTATTATCTTTACGAATTTCAAAATGCAGATGCGTTCCAGTCGAGCGTCCCGTGTTCCCCATGACCCCGATCGATTCGCCCTGCTGAACCACCTGTCCTACATGAACGCCAATGCTGCTCAAATGCCCGTACACGGTTTGGTAGCCGTTGCCATGATCGATCATAATGACATTACCGTATCCATTCTGCTGACCTGCAAATGTTACCACGCCTTCATCCGATGCGCGAATGTCAGCACTACCGACCAAATCGACACCCTCATGCATACGTCCCCAGCGTGCGCCAAAGCTACTTGACATCGATGCGCCGGACACCGGCCAAGCGAACTGTCCTGAGCCTTCTCCCACGACCTTCGTTCCTCTAAGAACCACCTCAGTAACAGACGGCTGCAGCACCTTTTGACCGAGCCATTCCTCTTGCACGACCTCACCGTTCTCCTTGGTCAAACGATAGTCCATCTCTTTAAGACCTGCTTGTCCCGGTCTGACCACTTTGGTAACTCCTGCCTTCAGTTCATCGCTCTGGCGAATCTCAACCTCAGGCTCGATGGCAATCTGTTCGACGACCTTCTCTACTGTTCGCACCGTAACCGGAGCCTTCGGAGCAGTAAGCTTCAATTCGTCTCCAATTTGCAAATACAGCTCACGCGAGCCGGGATTGTTCTGCTTAATCTCCCAAGCGGTCATATTAAATTTAGTTGCAATCGACGACAAAGAATCGCCTTCTTGCACTGTATACGTGATAGGAGCCTCACGCCCCTCAGTCAACACTTTGACTGCTTCAGCCTCGGTCAGCACCTTGTTCGGGTCTGCTTTCACAGGCTCATACGCGATTTTCTCACGGATACTGGCAGACTCCAGCCATGCCTTAGGGGTTTTAGTACTAGCACTCGCATGACTACTGCCCACAGATGTTTTGCGAACCAGCCCCTTGATGCCTGTAGATGTACCCTCACCCACAGGTGTGTACTTCTTCTGTACTTGCTTTAAAGCCGCCTGTGCAGTCGCTTTGTCCTTTACAATGCCAACCGTCTGACCGTTGACCTTCACTTCTACCCCTTTGGCATACGCTGTCAACATACCATCCAGCTTCTTCAGCGTAGCTGCGCTGTCGATATCCGCTTTATATGCCTTCTCAATGTCTGTCGTTACCGCGCTCGTATTGAGCACCATATCGACGCCGGGATACTTATCCTTATACTGTTTGCTCTTCGTTGCGTATAGCTGTTTAAGTTGTTGCTCATTCAAGATATTTCCGACCTCGACGCCTTTTACATACACTTTATAATAAGGAACTGTGTTAGCCCCGACATACTGATTACTCGCAAAAATAAGACTGCCTGCAATCACCACACCGCCTGCCGTCCAGCTCAACCATTTTCTCCGACCGCTCCACCACTTTGCTATTTTCCCCGCTTCCACAGCAGGCTTGTCTGCAACGTTTGAATCTGCATTCCTGCTGTCTGGTGAATCCTGCTCCTTCAAAACCTTCATGACTCTCTCCTTTTCAGCATATCTTATCTCTATATAAATGCGTTCATTATTGGTCTTTCACACTATGAATCTAGCCTGTATTCACAAGTATCTATGATATTAGTCGCTATCTACCATTGCATAGTTGCGTAAAAGGTTTCAAAAATTTAACCTTTTCACAACACTGTTTACTTTAACATAGCCTTTACAAAGAATTCAACTACACCCCAATTACTTCCTGACACGCAAAAAAATCCGCGCATGGCGCGGATTCTACAGTCCTATTTGGAGCATAAGCATTGCCCCTGAATTCATCGTTATTTATTCAGGATTTTGCAAAATACTCATTTAAGCAAATCCATCAGCTTGTTATATTCCTCTTTGGTCAAATACTTCGCAAGCACCTGCTGAATATCCTGAAGCTCCTGCTCGGTGAGACCGCCTTCCATCGCAGCTGATATCTTCTGCATCTCCTCCGGCGGCAGCTTATTCATCAGAATCGCAAAAATCTCCTGCTTCTGTGCCGCTGGTAAATTGTTCTTCTTCTCCGTCAAATGGTCGGGCGTAATAACCAAATCATGGCCTTCAATACTTGTTTCAGGTGTAGCTGTTGTACCTTCTGCCTGCTTCCGAGACTCATTGCCTGATGTTCCCGCCGACGTGGCACCCTCCTGAGATGCCTTGCCATTGGCTGCGCCATCAGCCTCACTTCCGCTTTCTTCTAAGCCCTGTCCCATGACAGGCAACGCATCATCAGGCGGTGTTACACTTCCCGAGCCACTTCCTGTCGTCTTGTTCTTCCCCGTGTCTGTGCTTTGGTCAGTACCCGCGCTGCCTTTTAGCCAACCCAATCCCCATATGGGCTGATGATCAAGCTGAATGTTAAACTGCCGCAGCAGCGATTGAACATAAGCATTAACGACTACACCTGTCACTGCCAGCGTTAGTGCGCTAACCAACACGACCGTCATTCCTTTTTTGAGCAGCCATCCAAACCACCTCATATCCCGTTACCTCCTTATACGCATCCTGCCATGTGTGTATCATCATGAAGTGCATATAGATCAGTATTGACGAGATATGACGATTTTTAACCCATGGAATATGTAAAACTAGCACAATTCAATAGGAGATGCCTCATTCTGATTGAATCAGCGCGTACGACGCACCCAGAAACGGAAAATGTCACTGCGGACATAATCCAGAGAATACAGCACCTGCCTGTTCATTTCATCATAGTGAAGCTGCTTCAATAGTAATACCGTAGCCTGCGGATGCTTCAGCAGACGTGTCATATGTGCGTCGTCATAGTTGGGAACGGTAAGCTCGGAATACGCTCCGACGATTCGCACCCCCGCCTTGAACTCAAGACTCTGAAAAAGCGAGCCTGAAAAAGAGTCACCTTCCAGAATGGGACCGGCTAATTTCTCTGGCATCCAGTTGATAGAGTGGGCTACAGCCTCTCCGTTGGCAGTGCGTGTACGCTCTAGAGCAATCATGGGCTCATTCTCGGAAAATCTCATCTGTTCGGCAATATCAGGAGGACAAACCGAAATCCTCTGAATGGATTCCAGCTGCTCGTCTTCCCGTAGCCCTGCCGAACGAATCATGTCCCCGATGCTGTACAGGCGGTCCAGCGAGCTTGGAATACTCGGCAGCGGGCAAGTCGCAAACGTGCCACTCCCGTGTTTTACTAGTAGCTTACCTTCCGATTCCAGTTGGCGAATAGCTCCCCGTAGCGTCGTACGCGAGACACGAAACGATTGGGAAAGTGCAGTTTCCGACGGAAGACGATCCCCCGGACCCATTTGATTAACCTTCATATATTCTTCTATACGCTGCTTTATGTTCTCTTGTTTTGTTGACACCGTCCGAAGCCCAGCCTTTCTATTGTGTTAATCCATATAAATCGGATTCGTAAAAGCAATCATCATCACGCAGTCTTCCATGCAGCCATAAAGCTCGGCTCGTATCCAGCCCTTTCCTAGCGGATCTTGCAATGACAGCGTATATTCTCCAGTTTGAGCAGGGATCTGAATCTCGGAGCATATTCCAAGACTACTTGTCAGCAGAAGACGAAGATTCTGAGGCTTGAGGTTGTAATGGGCTGCTCTTGCTTCCACATCCAATTGGACCGTCACCGATAGTGAATCCTCTACAGTCAGCTCTATACATTCGCCGATGTGATAACGATGTTCTCTGCCCTTAATCTGTGCCCACATCGTCAGTAACGGTCCCATCGTAACTGACACTGAACCTTGGCGAATCGCCTCAACTGACCGGCCTGCTAAACCTTCTCGCTCTTCTGCTTCATCATGAACCCCCAGATACGTAACAGCCGGAAGCGCATCATCCGGTTTAGATACATGCCAGTCCCGACCGCTTACCGCAGTGATGCGATACCCCTGGTTCAACAAATCGGTCCACATGGCAAACGCCCGCTGGCTATCCCGCTTAATAGATGGCATAAGCGTTGACCAGACTTCTATATAATCCACCTCATGCCAATCCTGAATCGTGTATTCCCAAAAGCACCCCGTACAGATCGGACTTCCGATCCTGAACGGATGGGCAATCCCTGCAATGCCTCCCTGCTCATGCACCTGCCGAATCCCCTCATGGATGTCATCTGGTCCCAGCACACGCCAATCGATAAAGCGGTCAACCCCAAGCGTCAGCATATGCCCGTAAAAGGTCGTCCACTCCATCCCTGAAATGATCGGGAGACCAAACTGCCGCTGAACCCGTTCCTGATCCGCAAGTGCCGATTGCGTGTTGTGATCCGTCATAGCGATGCACTCAAGTCCCAGATCCACTGCGCTTTGAACAAGCTCCTCCAGCGTTTGCTTTCCGTCGCTGTGAAGCGTATGGGTGTGAAGCTCAGCCGGAATCCATTTAAGCATATGCTGCTTCCTCCCCCAATACATGAATTTGGTAGGCAATCGTCTCGGTCACAACGGCATGCAGACTGACCGTAATCCGCCACATGCCCGCCGGATTATCTCCTGCGAGGAATCCCGGCGAAGCCGCAGACGAACCGAGCCAATGCTCCTGCTGCATCTCGGGACGATGCGCATTTCCACGGTGACGGAGAGGATCATCGACAGACAGCGTTAATAAATTTTGCAGCGGTATATACTTCTTCCATAGGTTGGATGAATGCCCCGGCTCGTCGTATCCGTATTTGCTCATGCTTTCCTCAATGATTCCTCGTGCTTGCTCTTGATCCTCCAATAACTTGGGCGTGTAAGAGAAGTGAATACGAATCGTTTCAGTCATCTGTGGAATATGGAAGGAGTACGTAATATGGCTCTGGGTGCTGGTTCTGTCGACCGTTCCTTCCACATACAGTAGTCTGCTCATGACTCCCCATCCTGGCTAGACAGTTCATCCACAACATGCTTTACCATATCATTCACAGGATGTTCTTCATCACCTGACATGTCTTTGTCTGCCGCCCATAAAACACCCACGGGTTGAAGCCGCATCAGCTTAATCACCCGGTCTGTACGAATACCCGGAAACTGCGGGAGATTATCCTCGTTTAACGTAAAGGCACACAGTCCAGCCACTTCCATGCTGTCCGCACCGCCTTCCAGCAATACGGCTCTGATTTCAGCTATATCCT
Source organism: Paenibacillus sp. FSL H8-0168 (assembly GCF_038592955.1). Lineage (NCBI taxonomy): Bacteria > Bacillati > Bacillota > Bacilli > Caryophanales > Paenibacillaceae > Paenibacillus > Paenibacillus sp. FSL H8-0168. Next base: position 5,751,582 of record NZ_CP151948.1, read on the forward strand.
CAAGCACAGCCTCTCCAGATAGCTTGACCGTGGTAGAAAAATGTGACTCTGCCCCCTCATAAGCGGCTCTAAAATCTCCGAGTCTCAGATCATGATGGCACGATGAATACCACTGCTCCGAGCCGTGAAGGCGAAGCTGAACATCGACACAGGCATCTTCCTCGCGCCGATTGAAGCCAGGTCTGGACGCTGGAGCCGATTCTCTGCCTGAATCCCGCAAGGGACGTTTGGAAGTCTGGATAAACACATAGCTACGCTGGTGTGCAAGTGTAATGGAAGACGCTTGTGATGGCATTTCCAGCTCCTGCTGACGTTCCATCTCCCACCCAGTGACCTGATAGGCAAAAGGAAAACGGCTCATGACAGCCTCACGCGGCTCTTCCTCTGGTTTCCAATGGAAAGCAGGCGGCAGCATAAAACGATAGTCCGATGAAATGTCATCCTTAAAGTTTCCGTTGGTTGTTGCGGATTGGAGAACAGGATGCCCGCCCAGATCATAATTCCCATTAAACGCAGTCGTAATATGATGTGCCCCCTGGAAAACAGCTTCCAGAACATTGTCCTCTGCATCTAGCTCTACGCGGTACATCCATTCGATATCGGTGGTTCTTCCCCATTTGCTCATAAGCAGCGGCGCGGGCGTTCCCTCATCTTCATGGCTGAACATCATCTGGTATTCGATGACCGTCTTCCCCTCGTTCACTTCTATGGAATAGAACAAAACAAGCGGTGTATCCGTAAAGCGATTCTCATAGGGATGTGACAGATTGCGGCCATATAAAAGCGGGGTATGGCGGTAAATCAGCGATCTTGGAGAGGAATCAGCCACGCAGCGCAGTTCAACCCCGTCAATCCATGCTCGAGATACAAGCGGAGCCGATTCCAGTTCGCGAAATTCAGCATAGACCTCGTAATCGCCTTCTTTTAGATATCCCAACAAACGGGTATATACTCCCTGATTGCTGCCATAGTACAAAATGACATCTTGATTATAGGCTTCATTCAGGTAGAGGCGTACGAAGGCAGATTCTCGATCTGTCGCAGCCCAGTCACTGTCTGATCTGGCGAACAGATCAAGCTCCGCGTATCCGTCTTCTGGCATGGAGAACCTAAACCGGAACCCGTTTCCCGGACTGAGCTCAACCTCCGCCTTGTGTAAGGCAATCCGATAACCGCAATCCAGCAGATCCTTTTCCCACACTCGCCCACTAAACCCGGTAATTTGCACCTCTGCTTGGCTGTTCATCCCTGTAACCTCCTTAGTTATAACGGCGGTCTAGCTGGCATCCGCATCCTTCACCATTGTCCGAATATAAAAGTAGCCCATAAAAGAACACAGTAAAAACATAAACACCGCCATTGCGCTGGCTGTATGCGTCTCCTGATAGCTGGAAAACACCTGCTGCATCGCAACACCCAGCACTTGTGGTGAGTTGGCACCGATCAGGAAGGGAGCCGTAAAGCTTCCCATGATTCCCATGAAAATGAAGGTCACCGCAACCCACATCGTTTTGTAGGAAAGGGGTAAAATAAAGCGACCAAACAGCTGCATCGTGCTGGCTCCGGCATCTCTGGCACTTTCGACGACAGCGTTTGGAATACTGGCAAGTGCCGAGCTCAGCAGCATGGTTGCGAACGGAATGTTGAACCACAAATTAGCCAGCACCAGCCCTTTGTAGTCATAAATAATCCTCGGAATCGTCTCAATGCCGAGCGGCAGCAAAAGACGTGCGGCCCAACCGTGATTGCCATACATTGTAATGATCGCATACGTTGCAATTACACCGGGAACAAACATCGGAATAAAATACAAGCGGCCTATCCACTTCACGACAACTCCTTTGCCGAATCTCAGATAAATCGCCAAAGCATAGCTGATGACCAGAGTAAGGGCCGTCGAGACTAACGTGACATTAATGGTATACATGATATTTCTACGCATGGCAGGTTCCGTGAACAGCCGAATATAATTGGCCAGACCGTAGCCCGTTCCATATTGATCAATCAAGCTTTCCTTCACGGCATAGAGAATCGGAATAATAACGACGACCAGCAAAATGAGAAAAGACGGGATGACCAGGGCAAGCCCCAGCATCCCCCTTTTAGACAATGAACTCATGATCAACCGCCCGCTACTTCACTTTGCCAGCGTTTGTAGATTTCCTGCTGAAGCTCTCCGCTGTTAAAGCTGCGGTATCCAGAAGATACACTGTTGAATTTCTCTTGCAGCTCCGTTGGCATCAGATTCCACTTAATCCCTGGATAGCCATACATTTTATTAATAACCACCGTTTGCGCTTCGGGCGTCAGTATATAATTCAAGAATTCCTGGGTTGCTTCTTTTTTGGAGGAAAGTGAAGGAACCATCAGATAAGAAGGTCCACCTGTAAAGGCAGGGTCAATTTGTGTCAGCTTCACCGTGTCTGGAAGCAGCCCTTTAGCCAGTTGTTCGAGCGCCATATCAGACCAGGCTGGGACCATGTCTACCTCTCCACTTGCCAAAATATCAAGCGTGCCTTGGTTCTTCTTAGGATAGACTCCTTTTTGGTACATTGAAGGGCCCAGTTCCTTGAGCAGTGAAAAACCTTGATCCCATTTTTTCATATTTGCCGGATCATCACTGTTCATCGCCTCTGGCGGAAGGAAATTATAGATAACCGTGTTCACAAATGAGCTGCCTGATCCACCTGTGGACGGGTCATTATAGGCGAACTTGCCCGGATGCTGGCGAATCCACGTGTACAGCTCGTCGGCTGTTTTCGGAGGTGTCGCTACTTTTGCACTGTTATAGGCAAGGACAACCGAAGAAGCACGGTATGGAATGGCCTGATTGTTGACTTGCTTGAGATACGTTTCATCCACATTCTTCAAATTTGGAACTTTGGCAGCGTCCACCGTTTCCCACAGTTTTTCGCCTACCCCTTTAGTGATGTCATCCAGACTGCCTTCGTACAGGTCGATATCTGTATCGGTTTGTCCGCTTTTCTTGGCTGCGATCAGACGGTCCAGTGTAGATGCACTTCCGGTTCCTGCTGGCAAATACACCAGTTTGACCTTAACGTGATCATTTTTAGCTTCAAAGTCCTTGATTAACGTTTCCCACAGCTCTTTGACGTTCAGAGACCCTCCAGTGTACAGGGAGATTTCCGTCGTTCCCGTAGCGGCTCCCGCTTTGGTAGACTTGGCTTCCCCTGTAGCCGTAGCGGCATTACCGCCGTTTCCACAGCCAGCCAACAACGATAAACTAAGTACCCCTGCCAAAACCAGACCCATATTCTTTTTCCCAAACACGTTGTTGCCTCCTTTAGATAGTTGCACAAGTTCGCAGCATCACCAGATGATGCGTTCGTGATGGACATTGATGCGATATAGAGGTTGATCGTGAATCTTCACTGTGCTGCTGGAAAAGTAACAATTTTACTGAAGCTGAATCTGATGTGCTCTCCACTGCGCAGCTCGGTCGCTCGTTCACGCGGCACAAACATTTTCAGATGATGGGTACCGCTATCCAGCGAAACTTCCGCATAATGCCCGAGAATCATCACTTGTCTGATCGTTCCGGCTAGAGAACCTTTTTCTTCCGTCGTCAGAACAATATCCTCTGGCCTTACACCAACCATGGATTCACCCGTGTATTCATACTCTTGTGCAAACGGTATTCCGCTCACAGAGACACTGCGACCTGTACTCACCCCCTTTAATAAATTGATCCGGCCAATAAAACCTGCTACAAAAAGTGACTGTGGCTTGTCATAGATCTCCTGCGGTGAAGAAAGCTGCTCAATCCGGCCCGCATTCATAACGACGATGCGGTCGGAAATGGACAGCGCCTCCTCCTGATCATGGGTGACGAACACCATCGTCATCCCCGTCTGGGTCTGGATATCGCGCAGCTCCTCTCTCATCTCCATACGCAATTTGGCATCAAGCGCGGAAAAGGGCTCGTCCAGCAGCAATACATCAGGCTTTAGCAGCAAAGCCCGAGCGAGTGCTACCCGCTGCTGCTGACCTCCCGAGAGCTGTCCCGGCGTTTTACGCTCTGCGCTCTCTAGCCGAACCAGCGCTAGCGCTTCCTTCACCTGACGGTCAATCTCTGTCTTCTTCACCTTTCGAATCTTCAACCCGAAAGCCAGGTTGTCATACACGGTCATATGCGGCCACAAATTATAGCTTTGGAACACCATAGCCGTCGGACGCTTTTCGGGCGGCAGCTTGAGTACGCTTTTACCCTGAATCTGAATGTCGCCACTGTCCGGGTCCAAAAAGCCGCCAATGGAGCGAAGCACGGTTGTTTTACCACAGCCGGAAGGTCCCAGCAGTGTCACCAGCTCTCCCTTCATCACGTCAAGTGAAATGCCTTTGACTCCGTCTCCTGTCTTGAAGCGCTTGGTTAACTCTTGAATGGATAATTGAATGGGCATTAGCTTAGGCTCCTTTTTCAGGATTTTACAAACTCCTCTTTTGACCAATTACGTTATTTCACCTGAAATCCGCCTGCCAGTACATCGGCACTTACAAAACGCTTGGCTGCCAATAGCAGAATGATCGTTGGTAGGGTAAGAATGACTGAGAAAACAGCGCCTGTTGTGCTCGGATAATCAGCAATGATGGAATACATGATGACCGGCATTGTTTTATAGTCCGGCGTTCCGACAAGGAGTGTCCCCTGTGCTTCATCCAGTGAAGCAAGAAAGGTAAAAATGGAGGCGACCACAATGCCGGGCAGCGCCATAGGAAAGGTGATTTTCCAAAACACCCGAAATGGTCCGGCTCCGGCATCCCGCGCTGACTCCTCCTGTGCACGATGTACGCTGCGGAAGGCAGAGGAAGGAATCCAGGTCATATACATGAGCGTGTTTACCATATGGATAAGCACAATGCCTGCAAAGGTGTTCATCAACCCGAATTGGTAGAATAGTACGGCAATAGACACATACAAACCCATTTTCGGAAAAGCATGCGTAAGTAGGAATGAGAAAAGGAACCACTTACTGAACGGGAAAGAAATTCGTGCAAAGGCATAAGCAGCAGGAATACATACGATAATGGAGCAGACCGTAACGGTAATCGCAATCAGGAAGGATAGAGAAATCGAGCTGAGTACATCATCCTGGGTAAGTACAAACTTCCACCATTCCAGTGACAAGCTCTGCGGGAGCGGTGCAGGATACTGCCATTTTCCCGAAACCGCCAAAAGGAGAAGATTGGTCAGAGGCCCCAGAAAAAAAATGACGAAAATGACAAGCACGATGAACTCCACAATTTTGCGTGTGCCGAGTGAGCGAAGATACCAGTTCATAATTCATCCCTCTCAAGACGTCTAGACGTCCGAATCTCTTTTCTATTTGGATTATAGAGAGGGTTTGTTATCACAAATCGACAAGGAAGATAAGATTATGTAAAGGGGGAGTAACCATTTAACACTTCACAGAATAAAAAAAGAGAGAGGCTGCTAACAGCCTCTCTCTTTGAACGTGTATCAATAGCTATATCATTCTTGTCCTACAAATAAATCGGAAGCACCTGATTCGTTTGATCGCGATTACGCCCAACCGAGAAAATAGCGATTGGGATACCCGTCAGATCAGACACGCGTTGTACGTAATTGCGTGTAGTCTCAGGCAGTTCCTCCAGCGTTTTCACGCCAGTGATGTCTTCGCTCCAACCTGGCATTTCTTCATATACCGCTTCGCATTCCGCCAGCATTTTCAGGCTAGCCGGATAATGCGTAATCACCTCGCCGCGGTACTTGTAACCTGTGCAAATTTTCACCGTTTTCAGGCCAGTCAATACGTCCAGCGAGTTCAGGGAAAGACCCGTTAACCCACTGACACGACGGGCATGACGCACAACGACGCTGTCAAACCAGCCAACACGACGAGCACGACCTGTAACCGTACCGTACTCATGACCTGTTTCACGAATGTAATCGCCGACTTCATCGTTCAGCTCAGTTGGGAAGGGTCCATCACCTACACGAGTTGTGTACGATTTAGCTACACCAATGACTTGTTGAATCTTGGATGGTCCCACACCGGAACCAATACATACGCCGCCAGCCGACGGGTTAGAGGACGTAACGTATGGATACGTACCTTGGTCGATATCGAGCATAACGCCTTGCGCACCTTCAAACAGTACCTTTTGATTTGCGTCAATCGCATCATTCAACACGACAGACGTATCGCCTACATAAGGACGGATAAATTCAGCATATTCCAGATACTGTTTCAGTATTGCTTCTACATCCAATGGCTCGCCGCCATATACTTGTTCAATCACTTGATTTTTTTCTTTCGTTTGATGGCGCAGCTTCTTTTCGAATTCCTCTGCATCCAGCAAGTCAGCAATACGAATACCGTTACGTGCAGCTTTATCCATATAAGCAGGGCCAATCCCTTTACGGGTAGTACCAATTTTGTTAGGACCTTTGCGGTCTTCTTCCAGCACATCCAGCGTCATATGGTACGGCATAATCACATGTGCACGGTCACTAATGACCAGATTTTTCGTGGAAAAGCCATTATCATGAATGTAAGTAATTTCTTCAATAAGAGCGGCTGGATTTACTACCATGCCGTTGCCAATAACACACTTTTTATCTTCATAAAAAACGCCGGATGGAATCAGGCTCAGCTTGTACTTTTTACCGTCAATGAGAATCGTATGACCAGCATTGTTTCCGCCTTGGTAACGGGCCACCACTTCAGCGCTTTCCGCCAGATAGTCCGTGATTTTACCTTTGCCTTCGTCTCCCCATTGTGTTCCCACAACGACTACAGTTGACATGTTTCATTCCTCCGTGGAGTGCCCACAGACACTCTGATTTTGAGCTGACACACTACGCATATCCGACTTCAACCGCCTGAGCGAGCAGATATGGAGCGTTCTCGGACAGCAGGAAAAAACGTCCGTCGCAGACATTCCGTAGGTTCGGAAAGCCCCGGGCGTAATGATCTCCCCACTGCGTTGAAGCAGCACTATAAGTGTAACAGCACCATTTTTTAAAGTCAAATAAAAAGCGAACATTATATTACATGAAAATAGTATTGTTCGTAATTGAGAGTTTCATTCCTTATATGAAAATACGTGAATTCTATAAAAAAGACCCTTTCGAGATCGCGAAATCCGCGTCGAAAGAGCCTTTTCTAATGATACTAATATGTTATCCGGCGAACGCATCCGAATGGGCACGCTCGTAATTAGCGAATTTATTATAATTTTTGAGAAAGACCAACTCTACCGTACCGACCGGGCCGTTACGCTGCTTGGCAATGATAATCTCAATAATATTCTTCTTTTCTGTTTCCTGATTATAGTAATCATCCCGGTACAGAAACGCCACGATATCAGCATCCTGCTCGATAGAACCCGATTCCCGCAAGTCACTCATCATCGGCCGCTTGTCTTGACGCTGCTCCACACCCCGACTCAGCTGGGAGAGGGCAATTACAGGCACTTCAAGCTCACGAGCGATTTGTTTCAATGTCCGTGAAATTTCCGATACCTCCTGCTGCCGGTTCTCGCCTGCTTTGCCTCGTCCGTGAATAAGCTGCAAGTAGTCGATTACGATCATACCCAGTCCCTTTTCCGCCTTGAGACGACGGCATTTGGCACGGATATCAGCCACAGTGATGCCGGGTGTATCATCGATATAGATTTCCGCCTCTGACAAGGCTGCAATGCCCATCGTCAGCTTCGCCCAATCGTCGTCGCCTTTAAATTCACCTGTCCGCATGACGTTCGCGTCCAGATTGGCCTCGGCGCAAATCATCCGCTGCACGAGCTGAGCGGCCGACATCTCCAGACTGAAGATGGCTACTGTCTCTTTTGCCCGAACTGCAACGTTTTGCGCAATATTCAGAGCGAACGCTGTTTTACCTACGGATGGGCGGGCGGCCACAATGATCAAGTCATTGCGCTGGAAACCCGCCGTCATCTTGTCCAAATCAACAAATCCAGATGGAATTCCGGTCGTATTGCCCTTGTTCTGATGCAGCAATTCAACGCGGTCAAACACTTCCATCACGACATCGCGGATGGCAATAAAGCCACTACCTGAGCGCCCGTTGGATATCTCCATAATCTTGCGCTCAGCATCGCTCAGCATACCAGCGACATCCTCGCCACTGCTATAGCCTTCGCTCACAATCTGCGTAGCTGCACGAATCAAGCGACGAAGCATCGCTTTTTCTTCAATGATCTGGGCATAGTAATCCACGTTAGCCGCTGTTGGCACCCCGTGAGCCAGCTTCGCCAGATAACTGACACCGCCGATATCCTCTAGCTGTCCCTTGTCCTGAATTTTCGAGGTCAGCGTAACCAAGTCAATCGGCTGTCCGGATTCACCCAGCTCAATCATTGCTTCGTAAATCATCTGATGAGCCTTATCATAAAAGTCCTCGGTCTGCACCCGCTCCATTGCGGTAATCAGTGCTTCAGACTGGAGCAAAATAGACCCGATAACCGCCTGTTCAGCCTCCAGATTTTGCGGAGGAATCCGATCAAAAAATTCGCCGCCCATAATTATTCTTCAGTCACCTGTACTTTCAGCGTAGCTTTGACCTCAGGATGAAGCTTAACGGTCATTTGAGTCACGCCCAACGTACGAATCGGTTCTTCCAGCTCAATTTTGCGTTTGTCCAGCTTGATGCCAGTTTTAGCTACTGCCTCCGCGATTTGCTTGCTTGTAATCGCGCCGAACAGCCGTCCACCTTCACCAGCTTTTGCCTTGAGCTGAACCGTTGTCTCTTCCAGCTTTTTGCCGAGCGCCTGCGCCTCTTCCTTTTCCTCTTGCTTGCGTTTTTCCTCAGCAGCATTCTGATTTTCCAGCGTCTTCATATTTCCTTCTGTCGCTGGACGGGCAACACCACGCGGCAACAGGAAATTCGCTGCATAACCGTCCGACACTTCCTTAATTTGCCCCTTCTTGCCTTGGCCCTTCATATCTTTAATGAATATCACTTTCATTCAAATAACCCCTCTTCCCCATCAATTTCGGCCAGCACGTCGACCACTCTGCGCTTAGCTTCCTCCAGCGGGCAATCCAGCTGAACCGCCGCATTCGTCAGATGTCCTCCGCCGCCTAGCCGTTCCATGACGACCTGTACGTTCATGCGTCCGAGTGAACGGGCGCTGATCCCCACCAGGCCGTCAGGACGTTCACTGACCACAAAGGAGGCCAGTACATCCGTCATATTGAGTAATGAATCCGCCACCTGAGCAATCAGGAGCTGCGGTATTTTCTGTCCGGGCTCAGTTACCGCAATTGCGATATGCCCATATATCATTTTAGCATGCTTAATAATTTCCGCCTTAGCAATATATTCATCCAGGTCCTCTTTTAACATGCGCTGGATCATAACTGTATCTGCCCCGCTACGCCGTAAAAAGCCTGCTGCCTCAAATGTACGCGAGCCTGTATGCAGGGAAAAATGCTTAGTATCCACCGTAATCCCTGCCAACAGTGATGTTGCCTCCAGCGGTGTCAGTTGGACTTTCTCATGGATATATTGCAGCAGCTCGGTCACCAGCTCACAGGCCGATGACGCATAGGGCTCCAAGTAGATCAGAACCGAATCGTTAATAAATTCCTCGCCCCGACGATGATGGTCGACAACCACCACCCGACTGGCCGTCTGCACTAGACGCGGCTCAATCGTCATGGAGGCCTTGTGCGTGTCCACCACGACCAGCAGACTGTGCTCAGTCATTAGCTGGAGCGACTGCTCTGGCGTCAGGAGCGCTTGCGATAACTTCTCATCCTTGTTTACCTGCTCCATCATTCGGTCGATAGACGGATTAGATTTATCCAGTACGATATGTGCCTCTACATTGTAAAGCGCCGCAGCCTTCCACACACCGATGGCCGCTCCCACTGCATCCATGTCCGGTATTTTGTGTCCCATGATCAGCACGCGGTCGCTCTCCTGCATCAGATCACGCAACGCATGTGCAATGACTCGGGCACGCACTCTGGTACGCTTCTCGACAGCATTGGACTTGCCTCCGTAAAAGGACAGGCGTTGTCCCGCCTTCACTGCTGCCTGATCGCCTCCACGCCCAAGCGCCATATCTAGACTGGATTGGGCCAGCTCCCCTAGCTCCTTGATGCTCTCTGCACCAAAGGATAAGCCAATACTCAGTGTCATCGGTACTTTCAAATCCGCTGTCATTTCCCTTACGGTATCCAGAATGACGAATCGACTTTGCTCCAGCTCCTGAAGCGCTTTATGATTTAGCATAATGAGATAACGCTCGGAAGATAATCGACGCAAATAAATATTGTACTGATTAGCCCAGGATGTAATCTCGCTTGACACCTTCGCAATAAGCGCGGTGCGCTGCTGATCGTCCATCCCCTGAGCAGCCTCGTCCATATTATCGAGCATGACGATACCGAGCGCCAACCGCTCGTTTTCATACTGCTTGCGTAGCACCGCCAACTCCGTGACTTCATACAAATATATCAGACGCTCATCGGGCACGATCAGAAACTGATAATGACGCTCATCATGCTGTAGCTCCACCTTCAGCTCACGAGCAGGCTCCTTTGTTTCCTTCTTGGTGCTTAGAGCACCTGCGAGTTGAGGAAACAAATCTTGAAGAGACTCACCAATCAGTGATTGCTCCTCGAACATCTCCCCGGCAAACCGATTGTGCCATTCTACCGTTCGATTTTCACTGTACAAAATGATGCCGAACGGCAATGCACTAATCGCTTCCCCTTCCACCCGCTTGATCCGGAAGGAAAGACCGCTGATATATTGATTCAGTTCCCGACGAAAATCCAATTCCGTCTTCAGCATCAGCCCGCCGAGCAAGAATGACAGCAGCAGTCCTATCACACCCAGTTCCCAGTTGTACATGGAAATACATATGACAAGCACCAGCAGCAGTAAAAACGCCCAGACCGTCTGATAGCCGTGCCAGCGTTTTTGTAGAAATTTAGGCATGACTGTTCACCCTATTTCTTTGATCTTGTAATAGCTTCACGCAGCGGAAAGGCCAAATCAATAATACCTATAATGCGGAGCGGCTGGAACACCAGAACGACGAGCGACAGCAGCAACGCAATCACCGGGCTCATTTTACGGCTATGCGTCCAGAAGTATACAAAACCAATCGTCTGGATAATAAAACATGCATGAATCAGCGGTAGCATACTAATGGAAACCATTTGAATCCAGCTGCTATCGGAAGACCCTGCTATCCATTCAATAACAATTGCCAGCAGATAATACCAGATCAGTGCGCGTGGTAGCCTCCACTCGCGGGCAGGCTTCATTTTGCGTACCGGTACATCGAGACTGCTCAATGCCGGACGTGCCAAAGCATGCGTAATCACCGCCAATATGAACGAGGTCACGATCAGCACATACGGAATTTTTCCAATCAACATTGTGCCGAGTTTCTGCGTATCCTCTGCCGTCCAATTCATGTTTGAAAACATCGGATTAGCACTCAAAACCTGCTGTACAATACTTGCCGATATCGCAGCCTGATCACGAAGGTACTGCGAAAGATCAAATCCAAAGGAATACGTAGCGATAAACAGAACAACCAACAACTCGGCTAAAATAACGCCCATCCCGGTCATCAACGCTTGAAAAGCAGGTCCTCCCTTTTTATAAATCCGTCCCATCATTATTGAAGGAATCAGAAAATAAATGGCAGGGAGCAGCGAATACACATCGAGTAGCGCTATAATTAACAGCACCGGTATGACGTGGACCAGAAATCCTTTGAAAGGCAGCGATGAAAACAATACAGCGCCAGGCACAATCAGCAAAAATACGGTAATGATTCTTAATGGTGTCAATAGAGTCAGCAGCAGAAGCAAATAAATGACGCTCCATGCTACAGTTGCCAAGCGGAATTTCAACGTTTTCACCTCTTACGCATATGTTCTTCCAGTGCGGAAATGTCCTGATACCAATCCTCCAGCTGGTGTCCTTCTTTTCTGTGCTTTCTTAGCTTGTCGATGAGTAGATCATCCAATTCACGGTAAGACACTCCAAGGCGCCTCCCCAAAATATAACTGCTCATCACCAAACTCGCCAAACAATCACCGATGCGGGCTGTACTGCCTTCCCACATCGCCTTAAACAGACGGGAGACTTGGTCAAGCACCTCTGTTTTAAGCCATTCAATAACCTTGGCCCGTTTAACTACATCCATTTCTTTAGGCATATGATGAAGAGTCACACCCCTCTGAAAAAGCTTTATTCTCCATTATAGCATATCCTATTCTGAAAATAAGTGTTACCCCATAGGGTAAATCGTTATTTTCGGACCAGCTTTGCTGCTTATTTTAGCTTGAAGTATTAAGCGATTCCCTGGACACAAATTTTTCACAATACTCAATAATCTGGCTGCGACGTACAATGCCAATAAACCGTTCCATATCATCTACAACGGGCACAAAGTTCTGCACCTTCGCCAAATTAATTAAATCCTCCATGTTCGCGTCAATGGATACGGGCTTCATCGTAACCCGCAACGGAACGTCCTTAAGCATGAACTTAGAAGCGTTTTCAAAGGTGATTTTCCCCTCGGACTCTTTCATATGCCACAACAGATCACCTTCTGTAACCGTACCTGTATATCTACCTTCTTTATCCAAAATAGGAACCGCTGTAAAACGGTGATATTCCATCCGTTCCAACGTTTGCCGTAAAGTAGCATCTGCCGTTACACAAGCAACTTCCTGTTTGGGAAGCAAGAAAAAAGCGATATTCATGAGAAACGAATCCCCCTCAAAATCAAATATAAATCCATTGATTACTCACTGAATGTCCTGCTTGTCGGGAAGCCTCAGCGTCTGCGGGGTTGTATCAGAATCAAGCCAGTTCGCAATGATGAGTCTGGCATATTCAAGTTCCTGTTCATTAGCCCGGTCATAATACAGGCCCTTCTTCTTGAACCCTTCCCCCGTAATCGTAAAACTTGAAATTTGTGGATTCCCCTGCGAAATAGCTTGCTTGCCAAGTCCAGTAATAAAAGTAGGTTCCATATCGGTTTTAAAATTGGCTCCCATAATATCGAGCAGCTCCGGGATCTTGGTAATTCCGTTGATATTCAGCAGCTTATCCGCCATAGCGTTTAAAAATATTTGCTGCCGTTTTGTGCGGTTGAAGTCGCTATCTTCCCGATATCTAACATAATACGTCGCTTCCTCACCATTATAAAGCGGCTTGCCCGCCTCAATACGGAACTTGATATGCAGCGGGTTCTTATTCTCAATGGGCTTGTCGATGGGAAGCACAACTCCACCCACTGCATTCACCGCCTCCTGAATACCCTGGAAATTAATCGTAGCATAATAATCGGCCTTATGCTCCATCAACTTCTCTACTGTAGCCATGGACATATCTGCGCCTCCGAACGCATAAGCATGCCCCAACTTATCAAAATCATCCTCGCCATCGCGATTCGGATCATGTCCGACAATCTGTACGTACGTATCCCTTGGAATGGAAATCAAAAGCAGACGCGATTCTGCGGGCCGTACTACTGCATACATAACCGTATCCGAACGACCACGCGCCTTTTCATTTGGCCTTTCATCTGTACCCAGTAACAGCACCGAAAAGGGCTCCTTACGGTAAGCTACTGTCTCTTGCTGCTGCTGTTCACCGGATTGTCGCGGCTGATAGGATTTCTCCAGCTTGCTCTCCAACGTCGGTGATACAAACCAATCAAAAGCCACCAGTGTCAGCTGTTTGCGGAATAGGTAGCCTCCCACTGCAATCAAAAATAAAACAATACATGAAATATATAGAGCGGTAAACCTCTTTTTCTTTTTGGGCTTTCCACTGGTCCTTCTCTTATGTCTTCTCTCCATAACAGGTACCTTCCTTCTTTCCGTCACAAATCCCATCTCTTCATTAAACCGAATTGGTCCCACATGAAGCGAAAACTTCCCCTCAAAGCATAAAAGGTCTGCTACCCTGTTGTCAAAAGTATCATGGCGTGGTCAGCTTCTCAAATTCATGCCAAAAAAGGCTTCGACCTCACGGTCAAAGCCCCAATTCATGTTTATATCCGTATCCTATGTAGCTTTCAAAGTCATTTTTCGCCTTAATGTGGAGCCAGTTTCACCAAATTTTGCAGTCTCACCGGGAAAGAAGTCGACAGGGAAAAACCATAATCGAACAACTTCCGTGTCTGCTCAAAACGCTCTTCCTTGCTCGGTGCACCCAGCACCACAGCAACTAGCCGTCTTCCATGCTGCTCAGCTGTGCCCGTGAAGCAGTATCCAGCATCGCTTGTGTACCCTGCTTTCAGTCCGTCCGTTCCCGCGTAAGAGTACGGTCCAGCCAAGGAAGGCAGCATCCAGTTCGTATTACTAATGTAGATGCCTTTATCCTTCAACTCCATTTGCGTACGACTGGACGTTCTCAAAATCTCCGGGTGTGACGTAATCAAATAGGAGGCCAACTTTGCCGTGTCGCTTGCTGTCATTTTCGTTTCTCCCTGAATATCCTCAGGGTGATTCGGCCCCAGTTCACTCTGACCTGCCCCAGACGCATTGCTAAAGCGACTATCGGATGACAACCCAATTTGGGCAGCTTTTCCATTCATACGCTTCACAAAAGCTGATTCATTCCCTGCTGAACGCTCCGCTAACGCGACAGCGGCATCATTCGCTGAATACACAACCATACTCTGGAACAATTCGGATACGGTCATCCTTTCACCATACCGGAGGGAGAGATTTACACCGCCCACCGTACTCGCGTAACGGCTAATTCGCACTTCATCATTCCAGCCTAACCGTCCGGCCCGAATATCCTCCAGCACCAATAGCTCGGTCATGAGCTTGGACATATTTGCGGAAGGCATAGGCGTATCGCCGTTCACATCCATCAGTAATTCCCCAGTATGCATGTCCATCAGCACCGCAGCCTCTGCATCCACATTCGGCTTTCCGATCAACAGGCGGGGCCCAAGCGTAATAAAAATCAATATAATAAGTACCGGGACGACAATAGCCCAACGTAACCAATGTTTTTTCATCATCGTAATAACCTCCATACTTTATTAGACGATGAAAAATCCATTTTGTCTGCAATTTTTCGAAAAAAAGATACAATTTTTTTACCTTTTTTATTCCACGCCAAAATATCCGTCAATTCTGCTTTCAGAATGACGGATATTTTGCTTCCTAATTATTATATTTTAGGCAAAGTGACAGGCTACAAAATGCTGATCGCCCGCATCGCGGTATACCGGAGTCTCTGTTTTACAACGTGCTTCTGCCATAGGACAACGTGTATGAAACTTGCATCCTGAAGGCGGATTGGCCGGAGATGGGATGTCTCCTTTCAACACAATCCGTTGTCTCTTGATCGTGGGATCGGGAATCGGTACTGCCGATAGCAGCGCCTTCGTGTACGGATGAAGCGGATTACTGAACAGTTCCTCCTTAGAGGAAAGCTCTACCATTGAACCCAGATACATCACGCCAATCCGGCTACACAGATGCTCGACTACACTTAGATCATGCGAGATGAACAGATAGGTCAATTGGCGTTCCTGCTGCAAATCACTTAACAAGTTAATGATCTGGGCCTGAATAGACACATCCAGAGCAGATACCGGCTCGTCAGCCACAATAAAATCAGGATTCAAAATCAAAGCCCGTGCAATCCCGATCCGCTGGCGCTGACCGCCAGAGAACTCATGCGGATACCGATCATAATGATACGAGGACAGCCCGCAAATGTTCAGCGTTTCATTGACCTTCTTCCGCAGCTCACTACGATCAATCAACCCGTGATCCAGCAATGCCTCTCCAATGGCTTCACCGACCTTAATTCTCGGATTCAGTGAGCTAAAAGGGTCCTGAAAGACGATTTGCAACTTCGGACGAAGCGCACGGATCTGCTCTTTGTTTAACGCGTGCAAATCCTCGCCTTTATATCGTACCGATCCCTCTGTCTTATCCATCAATCTGAGAATCGTACGTCCAATCGTACTTTTGCCGCAACCCGATTCTCCTACCAGACCGAAGGATTCACCCTTATGAATGTTAAAGGATACGTCATCGACTGCTTTCACATGTCCGACAGTACGCTGAAAAATTCCGCCTGTGATCGGGAAATACTTTTTCAGCCCTTCCACTTGAATCAAAGGCTCGCTCATATCCGTTGCCCTCCTTCTTTCTCATATAGCCAGCAGGCAACCTTATGACCATTCTCCTTTTCATTCAAGGGAGGAGCCTGATCCTTGCAAATTTGCATACAATGGGCGCACCGATCATGAAAATTACAATTTTCTCCTAGCTCAATCGGGTTTGGAACCTGTCCTGGGATGGAATAGAGTCGATCCATTTTCTGATTAATGACGGGCTTCGCCTTTAATAAGCCTTGAGTATATGGATGTTGCGGATTTTTAAACAGCTCAATGACAGGCGCCTCTTCAATGACGTTTCCAGCATACATAACAACTACATAATCAGCCATTTCTGCCACGACGCCCAAGTCGTGCGTGATGAGCATAATGGACGTTTTAAGCTTATCCTTCAAATCCCGCATTAAATCCAGAATCTGTGCCTGAATCGTAACATCCAGTGCCGTTGTTGGTTCATCCGCAATCAATAGCTTCGGATTACAGCTTAATGCGATGGCAATCATGATCCGCTGGCGCATACCGCCACTCAATTCATGAGGATAGGAATGAAATATTTCCTCTGAACGTGAAATCCCCACCAAATTAATCAGCTCAATTGCCCGAGCATGTGCTTCTTTTTTACTCATTAATGTGTGCATCAGCAATGGCTCCGTGATCTGTTCCCCAATCGTAAGCACGGGATTCAGAGAAGACATGGGCTCCTGAAAAATAATCGAGATGTCATTGCCGCGAATCTGCTGCATTTGACCTTTATTGAGTTTTAGAAGGTCCTTGCCCTCAAACCAGATTTGTCCGTCTGAGGTGTGGGGAGAATCAATCAACCGCATCATCGTCATCGCTGTTACACTCTTACCGCAGCCTGATTCTCCTACCACACAGAGCGTTTCACCCTCACGAATTTTAAAACTGACGTCATTGACCGCTTTGACAGTTCCGTTAGAGGTATGAAAGTGGGTTTTCAGGTTACGAAATTCAATCAAAGCATTTTCCATAAACGTTCGTCTCCTACTTCTTCATTTTAGGGTCCAGTGCGTCACGCAAACCGTCACCAATCAGGTTAATCGCTACAACTGTAATGAGAATACACATTCCCGGTGGAACCCATATCCAAGGCCGTTTGCGGAAGTCAATTAGGTTATTCGCAGCCGATATCATGTTTCCCCACGAAGGTGTGGGCGGCACAACGCCAATCCCCAAGTAACTGAGCGCAGATTCTGTAATAATTGCACCCGCTACTCCAAGCGTAGCCGTAACAATAATGGTAGGAATCGTGTTCGGCAGCAAATGTCGGAATATTTTGCGACGGTCTCTCAAGCCTAGCGCTTCCGTCGCCTGCATAAACTCCTGTTCACGCAGCGTAAGAATCTGCCCTCTGACCAGACGGGACAAGCTCGTCCAGCTCAGAATCCCGATAATGAGCATCAGAAAATAAATGCGATTCGACGGATCGACCTTCAAATCCGACAGAACAGCACCTAAAATAATAAGCAGCGGTAATGTAGGGAGTGCCATGAAAATATCGGCAATCCGCATAATAACCGTATCCACGCCTTTACGATAAAATCCTGCCAACGCACCCAGCGTCGCCCCGATCATGACCGAAATAAACGTGGCAACTAGCCCCACCGTCAAGGAAATACGGCCGGCCAGCATCGTACGCAGCAAAATATCTCTACCAAACTTATCCGTCCCAAGCCAGTACTTAGCATTAGGCGATAAATTTTTGTCAGCTAGCTTGTAATCGTCTAAATGATAAGGTGAAATCATCGGTCCAAATATACAAATGGTAACCATCAGAATTAATATAACGAGACCAGCCAAAGCCAGACGGTTTTGGTTAAAACGGCGAACGGCGATTCTCCATGGAGACGCTTCAGGACGGATCGCCGCCTTTTGATTCTTTTCAATCGTGACTGTTTCTGCGGACAATAGTATCCCTCCTACTTCAAGCGAATTCTTGGATCTGCCATGCCATACAATACATCAGAGAGCAAATTACCGATAAGCGTAAGTACCGCTAGGAAAATCGTGAAGCCCAACATAAACGGATAATCCCGCATACTGATCGACTCCAGATAGACCTGACCCACACCCGGCCACACAAATACCTTCTCCAGAATCATCGCCCCACCAAATAAGGCCGGAAGCTCGAAGCCGAGTAGTGTGATGGCTGGAATCAGTGCATTGCGCAGTGCGTGCTTGAAAATAACCGTACGTTCCTTCAGACCTTTGGCGCGTGCGGTACGAATATAATCCTGACGAATGACCTCCAACATGCCTGTACGGAAATACCGGGTCAGACTTCCTGTGCTCAGCATCGTAAGTACGAGTGTCGGCAGAAACATATGCTTGAGAACATCTACAATATAAGCCCATGAGCCTGGCTCCATCCCTGCTGTGGTCATGCCCCCAACCGGGAGAACCCCCCACTCCAGGGCAAATATTTTGATGACCAATAGACCAATAAAAAATGAAGGCAGCGACATACATAAGAAAATGAATAATGTGACAAACTTATCGAATAACGAATATTGGAACTTGGCTGAAAATACCCCTGCAATAACCGCAATCAACCAGCTAAAAATAAGACTAAAAAAAGCGATAATAAATGAGTTCCATACATAATTGCCAATGACCTTCGTTACCGGCTGCTTATGCTGTAATGAATCCCCCATATTCCCCTTTAACATATTACCGGCCCATATAAAATAGCGTTGGTATTCCGGTTTATCCAGCCCGTAGATATGTCGTAGCTGCTGCGCCTTTTCGGCCGTCATATTCGGGTTCTGCTTGGCTGTAATATAATCACCCGGCACCATGGCTGAAATCGCAAATACGATAATGGATATGCCAATAAGTGTGGGGATGAGTTGCAGCAGTCTTCGAATAATGTACTGCTTCATATTCATTCCTCCAGACGAATAAAGTGATATGCCCAGCTCGTGAGAGCTGAGCATACGATTGGCAACCCTTATTGAGCGATCTGAGCGTTATGCAGAGTGAACTCAAAATCTTTGTATGGTGTAATTTCCAAGCCGGTTACACGTCCATTAACTGGCCACATATCTCTGCGTTGGTACATAAAGATAGTTGGCAGATCTTTGTTTAGCTCTTGATAGAGCTGTTTGTAAATCTGTTTGCGTTTCTCTTGATCCAGCTCATGCTTACCAGCAAGCGTTAGTTCATCGACCTTCTTATTGGAATAGCCGATATCATTTTGTGCACCATTCGTAATAAAAGTCGTTGTATCCGGGTCTGGAGTTAAGCCCCAAGCCGCGAAGAACATATCAAACTTGCCTGTGTCCTTTTTATCCATAATGGCGTTAAAATCTAAAGTTTCGGAAGTCAGCTTGATGCCTAGCTCCTTATAGTTATTGGACATGATCGGTAGCAAGGCCTCTACTACTGGATTATCAGCAGTCGCAGAGAAGTTAATGGTCAGCTTTTCTCCGCCCTTTTCGCGGATTCCGTCAGCACCAACCTTCCAGCCTGCCTCATCCAGCAAAGCCTTCGCCTTAGCTGTATCAAATTCGTATTTGTTGATGCCTTCATCCGTATAAGACCAAGATTCTGTAGATTGTGGAATGTTAATAACATTCGCATATGGACCATACACGCCCTGCACAATCTCCTTGCGGTTTAACCCAATAGTTAAAGCCTGACGTACTTTAGGGTCCTGAAATTTCTTTTCCTTGTGATTAAACGCAATGTATCCATAGCCGTTCGTTGGCATAATATTCACGTCTAAGAAGCCCAATGCCTTTAATTCCTCTACATTGTCTTCCGTAACTGTGATGTTGTCCATGTCCGTTTCGCCCGTTTGCAGCATAGACAGGTTCGTTTCTTCTGTTGTTGTTTTAAAAATAACTGATTTCACCTTTGGTGCGCCTTTAAAGTAGTTTGGATTCGCATCCAATACGACTTGTTGACCTGGGGAGAAGCTCTTCAGTACGTACTGACCAGAGCCGATCGGCTTATTATTAAGCGCCTTGATGCTGTCCAGGTTACCTTTTTTAAATCCTTTTCCGTAATAAGCTTCTGGCATAAAGTATTGCTCACCCAGAAAATCCTTCGTATACGCTGTTGCTTCTGTAACGGTGACCTCTACTGTATTATCATCAATGACCTTGATCCCCGAGATATCATTTGCTTTGCCATCGTGATATTCTTTACCGCCTTTAATTTTAAAAGACAATACATCGGTTTCTCCATCATAATTCGGATCATGCAGCACTTTGAGTACAAAAGCATAATCCTTCACGGTTACTGGAGTGCCGTCACTATACTTCACACCTGGTTTCAGATGGAATGTGTATTTTAGACCATCCGGCGATACATCAACCTTTTCAGCCAAACTATTTTCATATGTACCATCCGCCTTAACCTGTAAGAAGGAATCAAATACTGTTCTGACTACATATAAATCGTAAGTCGTTTGCCAGAATAGCGGGTTGAATACCCCTTTTGGTGATGTCATACCTACTACAATATTATCTTTCCGATTAGTCGCTCCCGGAGGGTTTTGCGACAGATCAGTTGCTTTAATAACGCCCTCCGTAACAGGTGCACTTGCTTCATTTCCCTCTGTTTTATTGCCCGCATTGCCTTGCTGTGGCTGTGCCTCATTGGCACCTCCGCTACATCCTGCAAACAGAACACCAACGATCGTAAGCATCATAAGCAAAGAAACCCATTTCTTCGTCTGCATCATCCTGTTAATCCCCCTTAGTCGGTTCTTTATTTAACAGCCTGTCTCATTCCTGCGGTGATTCGTTAAAGCTTGAGGTTTGAAAATGAAGTTTGCACATCCTCCTTACTATCTTTAATAGCGTAAACACGTGTTTTAGACCTCTGGTCAATTTTGTGCGTTAACAACCATTACATTTTTATTAAGGTTTATCTTAAGTGTAAAATAATATCACGTCAATATCTTTTTTTATGTAATATAAAAATGCAAAATATCCATTTATGTAAACTTTATGAATTTTACTTGTGGAAAATGACAAAAAACAAGATTACATGTAATATAAAATAACATTCCGGGAGGCTAAATTGTTTACTCTGGCGAGTTGAGGAGCTTGTAATTTCACAAGCCATTAAAAGGTATACTATGGTTTATGGGTAAACATGGATTGTATTATTAGTAAGTTACAATAGATGGCACTTGTTGTCAATATAAAAGATCACAAAAAAAGACATTCCCGGGATCGGGAACGTCTCTTTTTTCCACCCACTACTATTCAGTAGTGTAAGGAAGCAATGCGATTTGACGGGAACGTTTAACAGCGATTGTCAACATACGTTGATATTTCGCGCTTGTTCCAGTCACACGACGAGGAAGAATTTTTCCACGTTCGCTGATGAATTTTTTAAGCAGGTCTGTATCTTTATAGTCAATGTGAGTAATTTTGTTCACAGTGAAGAAACATACTTTACGACGTTTGTTGCGACCACCACGACGAGCTGGTCTTTTGTTATCGTCTCCGCCTTCTCTTTGTCTGAAGCCCATTCTTTGTCAGTCCTTTCCCAATTAAAATGGTAAATCATCATCCGAAATATCGATCGGTTTTCCGTCATCGGAAAAAGGATCCTGATTGTTTCGCGAGTTATTATTCCCGCGTCCACTATTGCTGTTACCGCCTCCGAAAGGAGACTCCTCACGCGCAGCTCCACCGCTATTGCCGCCACCGTTACCGCCATCGCGGTTAGATTCCAAGAAACGCACATTATCAGCTACAATTTCAGTCACGTATACACGTTTTCCTTCATTGTTCTCATAATTACGCACCTGAACACGGCCTTCAACAGCCGTTAAACGACCTTTGCGAAGATAGTTAGCGCATGTTTCAGCAAGCTGACGCCAGGTTACGATCGGCAAGAAATCCGCTTCCCGTTCGCCGCCTTGACTCGTAAACGGACGGTCTACAGCCAGGGTGAACTGGGTTACTGCTACACCAGACGGTGTATAGCGCAGCTCTGGATCTTTGGTCAAACGACCGATCAAAATGACACGGTTCAACAATCCAATCCCCTCCTTTGAGCGTTGTTCATTACATAATCACGTACAATAATTAAGCTACGTCGTTCGTAATGAGATAACGAATTACTTCGTCAGAAATTTTCATGATACGCTCAAGCTCAGTAACAACAGCAGGTTCTGCTGTGAAGTTTACCAGAACGAAAGAACCATCACGGAATTTCTTGATCTCATACGCAAGACGGCGTTTAGTTACATCGTGACTCGTAATTTCGCCACCGCCGTTAGAGATGATACCTTGGAATTTATCGACTGTCGCTTGAACAGCTTCTTGTTCAATGTCAGGACGAATAATATACATCGCTTCATATTTGCGCATTCTTTACACCTCCTTATGGACATAAGGCCCTCAATCTCAGTTGAGAGCAAGGAACGAGCCTAAGCTCGCACTAAAACAGTTTACCAAATCGAGCAACTGAATGCAACCTACAAATTCAATACACAAGCCTAATACGGCTAAATACACTGCATATCATTAGCTTTATACAATTTTATATAACATCAAAAATTTCGCATATATAAAGGAAATCATTTGATTCACTCAGTATCTGTATACCCGGTTTCGCATGTTTCTGTTCAAGACAGCGCACAATAACCGTTGCAGTTCAAATTCATTTATCTAAGGAGGTAACACCGTATGGGTGAAAAGACTGAGTTCGAACCAGGGGATAAGGTCCCAAACGACGGCGTATACATGGAGGTCGGAGAAAAGAGCTTCCATACTGAAATCCAAAATCCGCAGCAGGTAACGCTGGAAAGAGGCGATTCTTTTCCGGAGACCGCCAACCATAATCGCAAATGGAAGAAAAAAACGAAAGCTCGTGTCCACTAATGTATATTTTCTCGGAATCCTGGCCATATTATGATTAGGCGATACAACAGAGAGGTGTGGTTCCGTTGGACGACGTAGCCGGACAAACTGTTAGGAGATCCATTCCGGGCATTAGAAGCGTTAGGTTTGTGTAAAAGGACACTGTCTTTTCAACACGGTATTGCTGGTCAGTACACCGAGTTTCATGATGTGATTGGACAGATCGTATCCTGTTAAAAATGTATCGCCTACGATGGAGGACCTTTGTGGTCCTCCTTTGTTGCATTATCGGACTTTTTGCATATCCTGGTAAAATGCAGATTAATTCAGCTCCTTCTGCTAGAATATATCCAAGTACAAAGACCTACTATCTACGGAGGTTTAAAGATGAGCTATTCTCGAATATTAAAGTGGATATCAGGTATATTCGAATTGGTGCTTGCCGTACCGATTGTGGGGGGAGCTATTGTCATGGGGACCGGCTACTCGGCTCTGGGATTTATGCTTGTCCTGCATGCAGTAACACTTATCCTGTCGTTACGCAATCAGGAGGCGATCTACGGCTCCGTATGGGGAGTACTCACTTCTTTGCTGGCCTGGATACCCTTTGTAGGCTGGGCTCTCCATTTGATTGCAGCGATCCTTCTGATGATCTCTGGCTCAAAAAAAACAAAACGCTATCATTACCCGCCTAACCAGCTATAACAAAAGAGTGCTCCTAACGGCAATAATTTCCCCGCTGTCAGGAGCATTTTTTTGCTATAACGCCTTATTCATCCCAATAGATTTGTAATTGTTTCTTCCTTTACTCTCATGGTTTATCTTAGTGCTTTTCACTTTATCACAGTCTGTTGACCTTTTATTCCACAAACAAAAAATCCCCTACGTCACAGACGTAAGAGATTGGTTTATTTAATGAAGTTAGTGGCGGAAAGAGTGGGAGTCGAACCCACGCACGCCTTGCGACGCCTAACTGATTTCGAGTCAGCCCCCTTAGACCTCTTGGGTACCTTTCCGCAGCAAGGATAATTATATCATCATTGCAACTGTGACGCAAGCTGATTCTGGTTCATCACCATTCATCTTTCTTGGCTCAATTTGCTTCTGTGTTTTGCTCGTCGGCATTAGCCTTTGATCGCAGCACTTTCTTCATATTCTTTTCGAACTTGGCACGCGGAATCAGCACACTATGCTGGCAACCCACACATTTGATTCGAATATCCATCCCCATGCGGATAATTTCCATTTCATTCGTTCCACACGGATGAGGCTTCTTCATCTGTACAATGTCCCCTAGTTCAAATGACTTACGCTCCACCCTTCTCTCCCCCTTTTCTTCCTTGTTCATCTTCTTTTTCTAGGGTTATCGCTGTCTCCAAGGCTGCCTGACGATGTTCCTCATCCTCTAGGGCCTTCTTGATGTTATTCTGAATATCACGCTCTACCACGGCCCCTGTATTCGGCATACATTCTGCCACAACACGCACAATATACTCTGAGGTAGTCATGGACTGAACCCCTAACACATCCGGTATATTAAGTATCTGTACATTGGACTCTTCAATACCTTGGATTGCCTGTTTTACCAAACCAACTGCTTCCTCCAGGCTACGCTCGGCCTTCATTGGCACATCCACTACCGCTAACGCGTTGGACATAGAGAAGTTCGTTACCGTTGTAATTGAGCCGTTTGGTAAAATGTACACCTCACCTTTCCAGCTCACCAGTCTGGTTGTGCGCAGCCCGATCATTTCCACCGTACCCTTGAAAGTACCTGTCTGAATGACATCTCCTACGGCAAATTGATCTTCAAAAATAATAAAGAATCCGGTAATTACATCCTTAACCAAACTCTGTGCCCCAAAACCAACAGCCAATCCAAGCACTCCAGCTCCAGCAATCAGAGGGCCGAGATTAATGCCCATTTGCGATAGCACCAGCATAATCAAAATGAAATTAAATACAATATTGGTTACATTTTTCAGTAGTTCCCCAACAGTCGTTAACCGCCTTGTATTCAATCGAAACCTGCCGTTATCTCCCTTTTGTTGCATCGACTTATCTATAATTTTATTAATAACTCGAATAAAGATACGTGTGATGATAAAAATAATCGCGATTTTCAAAATTACAAACAAAAAGGTCGACCACATCGCACTATCAGTAAGCCATTTCCATACAGCATCCTTCCAGTGAATCGCATCTTTCACTACGTCATCCGTACCTACATTACCGGCTAACCAATGTATAAAGGTCATGCTGTACTCCTCCTTAAACAAGGGAACTACTCTTCCTGCTTCCCGAATTCTATTTCCTACTATATAAGCTTATCTACTGACTTCAAACATATGGCTATGAATAATCTACTTCCTTCGAGTATAAAAGCACAAGTTTATCCATATACTAGCTACTATCTTGAGCATAAATGTTACCCGCAGGCTAATTGTTATTCTCCAAGGTACAGCGAGCATAACCCGCACACTCCATTACAGAACGAAAGGAAGATTCCATGACTCATCCATCTGACTTCATTCCGGGGCAAGAACCCCTAAGCCTAAAAATATCACACACAGACCCCGGGATCCAATCAGCCATCATCCATCGTCTGCTGTTCCATCTGCACCAGGCGCCGAGTCTGCAAAATATCGTCATTATTTGCATCGGCACCGACCGTTCTACTGGAGATTGTCTGGGCCCGCTCGTAGGTACGCATTTATCACGTTACAAAAGCCCTCTGTTTAACCTATACGGTACATTAGAGGAGCCTGTACATGCCATGAACCTGCAAACGACGCTGAACGGCATACAAGACCGATATGAACAGCCTTATATCATTGGCATAGATGCATGTCTTGGACAAACCTCCAGTGTTGGATGCATTCAGGTTTCAGAAGGCCCTCTCAAGCCGGGAGCAGGTGTAAATAAAGAATTACCGCCGGTCGGCGATATCCATTTGACTGGTATCGTTAACGTCGGCGGCTTCATGGAATACTTCGTGCTGCAAAACACGAGACTAAATTTGGTAATGAAATTATCAGATATTATTGCTGGCAGCCTATACTCCGCGATTAAGGAGTGGCATTACCGTTCTGTCCTGCTTGCTGCGCAAGAGTAACGGCTTCTTTTTCTTCAGGTGATAAGGAATAGGTGGATTGTCCCGCCTCCAGAGGCTTGGCATACACATATGAACCATCTCGGTTATAAATGCCGGTTAATACCATACCATCCTGATTGTCGTCTACAATAGCCAGAGAAAAGCTTAAATCGCTTCCTCTCTCACCAAAGGCATTATAGCGTTTAATGCCTATATGTCCCTTCAAGCCAGTCAGTTTGCTGCGTAGTGATTTCATACTTGCACGATGGGTTTCCTGCTCATCCTCAATCGTATCCATCTGTACCTTCAAATCAATCAGCAGCGTTTCCAAATTCTCGACACCGCTGCCTGCCATCATGGTTTCATACTTTCGCCGCATCTTCTTCAGCTTTGCACCCTGCACGATAATAACAATCAACAGGATGAGCAAAATAAGCACGATCCCTGCAACGATTCCGGCAAGCTGTTCCATGATTAGTCCATTCAATTCAGCCATATGCTTGCTTCTACTCCTCTACCTCAAAAATCATGTACCTGCATACTTATATTTTATATGTTTGAGAACAGCGAAACAAATAACACAAGGCTATTAGTTTATCCATCAAAACCATTCTAAATTCCTGCAATTCCAGACAAAGCAAAGACATATCTCACTTTCCATTTTGCTCAAGGAGACATGTCCATATTTCAACAAACTACTGTAATAGCTCCAGTAATCTTTCCAAATCCTGCTGGCTGTAATAATTCAATTCAATTTTGCCTTTATCCTTATTGTGCTTGATCTTTACAGTTGTTTTAAAGCGTTCACGCAGGGACTCTTCCATATGGTCAATATAGGGGTCCTTTTTTCGTACCTTTATTTTGGCTTTCGCCTCACCAGGCTTATGATCCAACTGCTGTACAGCTTCCTCCAGTTCGCGAACACTCCACTGCTGTTCAATACATTGCTGTGCTAACTGTTTCACCATGTCTGGATCTTTGAGCCCAACAATAGCTCTAGCGTGTCCCATAGACAATGTTCCACGTGAAACATGATCTTTAACTTCTTCAGGCAATGCCAGCAAACGAAGGAAATTGGCAATATGAGAACGTGATTTTCCCACTTTCATGGACAACTCTTCCTGAGTTAAAGAAAATTGATCCATCAATCCCTGATAAGCTACTGCCACTTCCATTGCATTCAAATTCTCACGCTGCAAATTCTCAATCAGGGCAATCTCCATCACCTGCTGATCCGTAAAATTGCGAACAACCACAGGTATAGTCGGATTCCCACAAAATTGAGACGCCCGAAACCGCCTTTCCCCGGCTATGATTTCATATCCTCGCAATACACTACGTGCAATAATAGGTTGGATAACACCGTGCTGACGAATGGACTCGGCTAATTCCTTAATGGACTCTTCATCAAACGTTTTTCGAGGCTGGTACGGGTTCGCACGCAACTGGCTGAGCGGAATGTCAACAACCTTATCCTCTTCATTGACCATAAGGGAGGGAATGAGTGCATCAAGTCCTTTTCCCAACCGTTTACTCATAAGATACCACTTCCTTTGCCAACTCAATATATACCTCTGCCCCACGGGAACGGGGATCATACGTAATAATGGACTGGCCATGTGATGGTGCTTCGCTGAGTCTCACATTGCGTGGAATAATCGTCTGATAAACCTTGCTTTGAAAATACTTTTTCACTTCTTCAATCACCTGAATACCCAAGTTCGTGCGGGCATCAAACATGGTTAACAACACACCTTCAATTTGCAGTGAGGTGTTCAGATGTTTTTGCACTAATCGCACGGTATTCAACAATTGACTTAATCCTTCTAATGCGTAATATTCACACTGGATTGGAATAATGACTGAATCGGAAGCCGTCAATGAATTAAGCGTCAAAATACCCAGCGATGGCGGGCAATCAATTAATATATAATCATAATTATGCTTAACGAGTTGAAGCGATCTTTTTAATCTCAATTCGCGAGAAATGGTCGGCACCAGTTCAATTTCCGCGCCTGCTAACTGAATGGTTGCCGGAATAATATCTAATCCCTCAACCTGTGTACTCATAATAGCTTCGCTAGGATCAACCTCGTTAATGAGTACATCATAAATGCAATTTGCCACGTCCGCCTTATTGATACCCACACCGCTGGTTGTATTACCTTGCGGGTCGATATCCACGAGCAATACCCTTTTGCCGAGGGAAGCAAGTCCGGCGCCCAAATTAACGGAAGTAGTTGTTTTGCCTACTCCGCCCTTTTGATTGGCTACGGCTATTATTTTTGACACTTCATTCACCTCATAATTTAATCGGAATCCTGCTACACTCCATAACTACAAAACGCTCTATGGAGACGTTACTTAGTCCTTAACTTACGGATAACGGCAATTTCAGAATAGAATTGAGTATGCTGCGGTTTTATTCGGCGTTAGACAGAAAAAGCGGCAATTGCTGCCGCCTGTACGCTTCATCCCTTACTTACGTTTGGGAATTTGAATGACAATCTCATAGTGATCCTCATGATCAGATTCCTTGGTTTTGATATCCAAGCCTGAGCCAGACACCATATCAATGGATTGACGAATCGTATTCAGCGCAAGCCGGACATCCTTGGTAAAGGAAATCCGCTTCGATTTCTTATTGGTGGATACTTGTTTATAAAAGGCAACTCTTGCCTCTGTCTGCTTCACATTGAGTTCCTTGGCAATCACTTCATCTAAAACCTTGTACTGTAGTTCTTCGGTCTCTAATGACAATAATGCACGAGCATGACGCTCGGACACCTTCCGTTCCATTAGAGCCTCTTTCACTCTCTCCGGCAGATGAAGCAGCCGTATCTTGTTAGCAATAGTGGATTGGCTTTTGCCAAGTCGTTGAGCGAGGCTTTCCTGGGTGAGCTGGTGTAGATCAATCAGCTTTTGGTAAGCTACAGCCTCTTCAATCGCAGTTAACCCTTCCCGTTGAAGATTCTCAATCAACGCGATGGATGCAGCTTGTGAATCATTAAACTCACGAACAATGGCTGGAATAGTTTCCATACCCAGCTTGGTGACAGCTCTCCAACGACGTTCCCCTGCTATAATCTCATATTGTCCATTACGGAAACGAACGACAATCGGTTGAATTACACCATGCGTCTTAATGGTCTGGCATAGCTCATCAATCTTCTCGTCGTCAAATATGGTACGGGGCTGATAAGGACTGCTGACAATATCCCGAACTGGAATTTGTTTTATTTCGTCCCCAGTAGATCGCTCCGTCAAACCAAATAGCTTGGAAAATTGTTCTTTCATTCCGTATAATACCACCTAATTTCATAATAGCACCATACTAACAGCGCTTCGTGAAAAACAGTTCCTTACGCGGATCGTAGACCCTTTTATATGAAACAGCGCCGTAAGCGGGTACACTCCACGTACACCCCTGACATTTGTTGTCCCACTGCCCTATATGTATATCTGAATTCATGGGTACGGGAGCAGTCAACTTACATTAAAACGATTATCTCTATTCTATCACTTTTCCAGCCATAATCCTATCGTCTCTATCAGCTTTTCGGAAGGATCAGATAATAAATTATGCATCCTCTTTGACAACTATCTATCCATATTCTTCCCTCATGAAAACAAGAACGCATGTTAGCAAAGTGTCTTTTATGTAAAGAGTCTGTCAGCCATAAAAAAAGTGAATGTTTCACGTGAAACATTCACTTTCTTTCAAACAATTACACTAACGGCGTCTTCAAAGGAGTACCCGGCTTACGTGGATATTTCCGTGGTGTCGCCGCTATTTTTTCAATAATAATCATATGTCTGGCTGCATCTTCAACAGGTAGCTGGAAAGCCTGAACATGTTTGATTTTTCCTTTTAGCTCCTTCAAGCTGTAGGAAGCTTCCTTGATTTCCTCCGTAGGATCACTACCCTTCATCGCGGCAAAGTGTCCCCCTTCACGGACAAACGGCAAACAAAATTCATTCAATACGGCGAGACGAGCAACCGCTCTGGCTGTCACTAGATCATAGCTATCGCGGTATCCTGGTTTACGCCCCAATTCCTCTGCCCTGCTGTGAACCAGTTCAACATTTTCCAAACCCAACTGCTCTACTACATGGGCCAAGAATTGTATACGTTTGTTCAATGAATCTACAATAGTCAACTGAATCTGCGGAAAGCATATTTTCAAAGGAATGCCTGGAAAACCTGCACCTGATCCAATATCAGCCAAGCTTCCCACATCATTTAATGGAACATAAAAGGCCAGGGAAAGAGAATCATAAAAATGCTTGGTGTACACTGCATCGCGCTCAGTAATACCCGTCAGGTTCATTTTTTCATTCCACTCAACCAGCACACGGTAATATGTTTCAAACTGATCTAACTGACTGTCATTAATCACAATACTATGCTCTGCCAGCCGCTGCTTAAATTGCTGTTGTATCGCGTCCATTATGATCCCCTTGCTGCCGTTACGCGGTTATAATGCTCCAGATAAACCAGCAAAATGGAAATATCCGCAGGAGTTACACCCGAAATACGGGATGCTTGACCAATCGACATCGGACGGATCTTTTCAAGCTTCTGCTTGGCTTCAATGGCCAGTCCTTGAACTTCATTGTATACAATATCCTCTGGGAGCTTCTTCTTCTCCATCTTTTGCAGACGCTCCACATGCATCAATTGCTTTTCAATGTAGCCCGCATACTTAATCTGGATTTCCACCTGCTCCTGTTCTTCCTCAGTAAGAGCTATAGGTGAAGGTGAGATTTGTGCTACTTGCGCATAACTGATCTCTGGTCGACGTAGCACCGTTAACAAATTACTGCCATCCTGTATTGGTGCAGATCCGCCTTGCTCCAGCATCTCATTTATATCAACCGGACGAACCTTCGCCAAGCGCAAACGCTCAATCTCTTGCTCTACCTTTTGCTTTTTATCCAAAAAGCGCTCGTATCGTTCATCCGTAATTAGGCCAATATCATGCCCGATCGGAGTCAATCGCAGGTCCGCGTTATCATGACGCAATAACAGACGGTATTCTGCACGCGACGTCAGCAGACGATAAGGCTCATTCGTCCCCTTCGTCACCAAATCATCGATCAGAACCCCAATGTAGCCTTGCGAACGGTCCAATACGACGGGCTCTTTGCCCTGCACCTTACGAGCTGCGTTAATCCCTGCCATAATTCCTTGGCCCGCAGCTTCTTCATAACCAGAGGTACCGTTAATCTGACCTGCTGTGAACAAGCCAGGAACTTTCTTCGTTTCCAAAGTAGGCCATAACTGCGTAGGTACCATTGCATCATATTCAATAGCATAGCCATTGCGCATCATCTCTACCTTTTCCATCCCCGGAATTGAACGCAGCACAGCTAATTGCACATCCTCTGGTAAGCTGGTCGACAAGCCCTGAACATAGTATTCAGATGTGTTTTTACCTTCAGGCTCCAAAAAGATTTGGTGCTTAGGCTTATCACTGAAACGTACCACTTTATCTTCAATAGATGGGCAATAACGCGGTCCCGTTCCTTCAATCAGACCAGAGAACATGGGCGCACGGTGCAAATTATCATTAATAATCTGATGTGTTTCTACTGAAGTATATGTCAGCCAGCAAGGAAGCTGTTCATTATCCGAAGACTTCGTTTCATAGGAAAAGAACTTCGGTTGATCATCACCCGGTTGTATTTCCGTTTTGCTAAAATCAATCGTGTCCTTGTGCACACGTGGTGGCGTTCCTGTCTTAAATCGAACCAGATCAAAACCCAGTTCTCTCAAATGCTCAGACAATCTCAACGAAGGCTGTTGATTGTTCGGACCACTCTCATACATCAGCTCGCCCATAATGATTTTTCCGCGCAGATAAGTGCCTGTGGTCAGGACAACTGCTTTACTTCGATACTCTGTGCCCGTCTTCGTAATTACACCTACGCAATGACCGTCTTCCATAATCAGCTCTTCCACCATACCTTGGCGTAAGGTTAGATTCGGTTCCTTTTCCATCGTTTCCTTCATCGCATGCTGATAAGAAAACTTGTCTGCTTGTGCACGCAATGCATGAACCGCCGGACCCTTACCAGTATTTAACATTCTCATTTGGATAAATGTCTTATCAATATTCCGACCCATTTCGCCGCCCAGTGCATCAATTTCTCGCACTACATGCCCTTTTGCAGGACCGCCAATAGACGGGTTGCAGGGCATGAACGCGACCATATCCAGGTTAATTGTAATCATCAACGTGCGGCAGCCCATCCGTGCTGCTGCCAAGGCTGATTCTACGCCCGCATGGCCCGCGCCTACGACAATTACGTCATAGTCGCCTCCTTGGTAACCCATACCTTTCTTACCTCCTTATACATTCCGGTCTTCACACCGAATATGCTCTTGTATATCTATAACGATAGCAGGCTTATACCAGCCATACTTGAATGTTCTATTTGCCCAGACAAAATTGTGAAAATATTTGATCTATTAGCGCATCATGCGCAGTATCGCCTACAATCTCGCCCAAATGCTCCCATGCCAGCCTTACATCAATCTGGATCATGTCGATCGGAACAAATTGATCAGCGGCTTCATAGGCATCTACCAGCGATTGGTGCGCCTTCTTCAACAAAGCAATATGCCGTACGTTGCTGACATATGTCATATCCGCTGATTCCAGCTTGCCACTAAAGAATAACTTGGATATCGCCTGCTCCAGTCGGTCCGCTCCCTCATTTTCCTTCACAGACATCGGTACGATAAGCTCTTCGGGAACATAACGCAGCAACAAATCCCGGTCTACTTGGGCCGGTAAGTCCATTTTATTCATAATCACAATCGCTTGTCTACCGCGGATTTGTTCCATTAATGCCATTTCATCCTCATGCAGTGGTTCGTTGGCGTTAATGACGATGAGCAGCAGATCTGCTTCACTAACCGCCGTTCTCGAACGTTCTACTCCGATCCGTTCCACTACATCCATCGTTTCACGAATCCCTGCTGTATCCAGCAACTTGAGCGGAATACTATTAATCGTCACATATTCCTCAATAACGTCACGAGTTGTGCCCGGAATATCGGTCACAATGGCCCGCTCGCCCTGAGCCAATGTGTTCAGCAGTGACGATTTGCCCACATTTGGCCTTCCAACAATCGCTGTAGTCAGCCCTTCGCGCAAAATCTTTCCCTGCTCCGCCGTATGCAGCAGCCGATCAATTTCCGTCATAACCTGACTGCTTTTATCCTTGATTAAGTCAGATGTAAAAGATTCGACATCATGCTCAGGATAATCAATGTTCACTTCAATATGAGCAAGTGTCTCCACCAAGACATGACGCAGACGACGAATATTCTGGGACAGTTGTCCATCTACCTGCTTCAAAGCCACCGAAAAAGCTTTATCTGATTTGGAGCGGATTAAGTCAATGACACCCTCTGCCTGACTCAGATCAATACGACCATTCAGAAAAGCACGTTTCGTAAATTCACCTGGCTCAGCCAGACGTATATTTTGCAGTAATAGTAAATCCATCACCCGTTTGACGGCTACGACCCCGCCATGAGTGCTGATTTCTACGACATCTTCTGTCGTAAAAGAGCGTGGCGCCCGCATCACTGTAACTAAAACTTCCTCCACCTTTTCCTGGCTTTGAGGATCTATAATATGTCCATAATGTACTGTGTGAGTTGGAGCCTTGCTTAGAGGTGTTTTACTACGGAACAAAGCCTCCACTTCTGTGACCGCTTCTGGACCGCTGACTCGTACAACCGCAATGCCGCCCTCGCCGACAGCCGTTGCAATGGCAGCTATAGTATCACTCAGCATAAAGTTTCTACCTCCTATCAAGTAGAAACGACATTGCCGTCCTTCATCAAGGACGGCAGCCGTTTCAGCGAGAAATATAAGAAAAAAAGCAATGGCTTCTGCATCTTGCAGAGAGCCATTGCGTCGGATTATTTTTTAGCAATGATGACGCGCCGATTGGGCTCGTCCCCCTTGCTGTATGTTCTAACCAGCGCATGCTGTTGGAGCTTGGCATGAATCAGCTTCCGCTCCTGTGACGGCATTGGCTCCAGTACCACTTCCTTGCCATAACGAATAGCCTGGTTCGCCAACCGATCTGCCAAATCCTCCAGCGTTTTTTGCCGACGTGCACGAAATTGCTCGGCATCCAGCACAATTCGGATGAACTTGTCAGAATGACGGTTGGCAACGATATTCGTTAGGTACTGCAATGCATCCAACGTCTGTCCTCTGCGGCCGATCAACATACCGAGCGACGGTCCGGAGATATCCAGTGTACTTTCATCCTTGCGGTGGCGGACATCGACTTTAACGTCCAGTCCCATTCCTGCTGCTGTTTCACGGATGAAACGCACCGCCTCTTCATAAGCATCTATATGTCCCGAGGGTGCTTCCATGTTCATCTGTGCTTCCTGTGCAACAGGCCCAGTTTCTTTTGATAAAGCCTGTCCCACGCTAGAAGGTGCTTGAGCCGATACATGAAGTTCAGCCGCGTGTGTGGTTTCAGGAGACGGCTCAGAGAGCAGCGTAAGCTCCACCTTCGCCTTCTTGACCCCGAGCCACCCCAGGAATCCTTTTGACGGCTGTTCCAACACGCTTACGGTTACCCGTTCACGGCTTACTCCCAGCTGGGAGAGTCCTTGTCTTACAGCATCTTCAACGGTTTTTCCTGATGTCACGACTTTGGTCATCTCGACTTTTTAGCCCCCTTCGTGTTTTTACCACCTTTTTTCTTACTATTGGAGGAACCTGTTTTCGCGAGACTGGCTGTTTTCACATTCGCCAGTGCTGCTTCTTTATCCTTATTCCGATAAAGGAAATAGTTTTGAATGATCGTGTAAATATTACTGTAGAACCAGTACAACGGCAAAGCGGATGGGAAGTTGTACGACATGAACAGAATCAGCACCGGGTAGACATACAGCAAAAATTGCATCGGTCCCTGCTGCGGCGTCGGATTCATTTTCATCATCATCCAAGTTTGGACAAATGTCGTAATCGCTGCCAAAATCGGCAGGATAAACAAGTGATCCGGTTTACCTAACTGGAGCCACAAGAAGTCATGATCCCGCAATGCCGAGTTATAATAAATGGCATTATAAAGCGCGATGAAAATGGGCATCTGTACTACCAAAGGAAGACAGCCAGCCATCGGGTTGACTTTATTTTCCTGGAACAACTTCATCGTCTCTTGCTGGACTTTTTCAGGCGTATCCTTGTACTTCGCTTGGATTTCTTTTAATTGCGGCTGAATGGCCTGCATAGCTTTGGAACTACGTACTTGCTTGAGTGTAAGCGGCAAAATAATGGTTCGCACGATAATCACCAAAATCAGTACGGCCAGGCCATACTCTCCAGAGAACCATTGGGCAAATGTATCTAGCGCATACGAAAACCAGTAAACGACATATCTTTGCCAAAACGATCCATTGGCCAAGTCTGCCGTCGTGTAAGAATTGTGGGCCGTCTGGGCACATCCGGACAGCACAGCAACAAGTGCCAATAAGGCAATCAGGAGGAACCATTTTCCCCGTTGAGTCTTCAAACGCGACACTTCATAACCCCTTTCTTAACCAATCCATTCCAACGTAAATCATACCATATCCTGTAGGACAAAGATACTGACTATCGGCGTGAAGACTTGAGCAGCGAGGCTTTGCGTAGAACGTGCAGCACGCTTTTCTCCAGCTCTTGATACGACATTGTAACCGCACCTTTACGAACGATAAAAATCAGGTCAATCTGCTCCACCAATTCATGCTCATGATGGCGCACAATTTCCTTAACGATTCTACGCATCCGGTTGCGAACTACTGCATTGCCGATCTTCTTGCTGGCCGAAATTCCGACGCGGAACTGCTCTACCTCTCTGCGGCGGAACCAGTACACCACAAACTGATGGTTGGCAAAAGATTTGCCATGGCGGTATACGCGCCCAAAGTCCGCCCGGTTTCGTAGACGCAATTTTTTTTGCACGGCGCTTCTCCTTGCTCATCTCTTTTACACATGTCGGTAAGCTTACCTTTACCTTTTATATAGTAAGAAGTATGGACAACATTCCAACATGGTAATCTCGCTTATTTTATATCCGTTTTCAAAAGCTTCATCTAATATAGGACAGGATGCTGGACTTCTCCCTCTACTTTCGCTACATTTTTACAACAATAGAAGAAGGGGGCCGATCCCTGAATACCTCAATTATGAAAAAAAAGACCACCGTAGTGGTCTTTATGCACGCATTACGCACTCAATACTTTTCTACCTTTTTGGCGACGAGCTGCCAAAACTTTACGGCCATTCTTCGTGCTCATTCTTTTACGGAAGCCGTGAACTTTTTTACGTTTGCTGACATTCGGTCTGAAAGTCGGTCTCATTGTGCTGCACCTCCTTACAAGGAATACGTTTTATATGGAATATACCTAACGTAGCAATCTCCACAAAAAACACCTTTGTACATTTAACCACAAATAGCGGCCAAAGTCAATGTACTTGTGAATCCTCTCCCTCTTTTTCGAATCAGGAAGCCTCCTCCCCTTCCCCCGCTCACTCACTTCACTCTTTTATTGCCTTATTTCATAAAATTTCTTTCGCCTCTCCTCCATCATCAGCATTCTATTGGTAGTTTTCACTCCTCCAAAAACTGCTCTTTTTACATTCCTTCATTCTGTGACTTGAATCCATCCTATTTTCAAATCGACGTTATCCGGTTCGTTCAAAAATAATGTCGGAAACGTTACCGGAAATTTTCAACAGAAAAATAAGCCTCTGTAACCAAAAGGCAACGGCTGTTATACACAGATCCACAAAAAGAACTGAATTGTGATTTAAATGGTCATAACCTGTGCATAACATTTTAGAGTAAAAAAGAGTTATTGTCGAAAACTGAACAAATTATAAACAATATCTTGTGTTGTGAATAAAAATTGTACACAACAGATTGAATTTGTGGATAAATAACCACCAGTCATTGAAATACAAGGCTTCTTTTGCTATGATGATATTACTTTTGAATGTGAATATGTTGTTTTACCCTCCATATTATCAACACCCTGTGGATAAAGTTGTGAACAAGTTCAATTTATCCATCTTTTTATTTTTGTGCGGATTTGGGATTCTGGGGATATATTCTACATTTTTCATTTGATTTCGACATATTGCAGTCCCGTTTTGGCCTGCGGGATCAAGAGAACGGATCGTGCCGCACATTCCCTCCTGAGAAATATCGCCTCTCTTCTGCTGATCAGCAGCGGAATTTCCATTAGCTATTTTTCAGGGTCATTTTGTGCTGCGTTCTCTCACCACACTGCCGCATGATTTAGGCGGCGGTATGTCTTTTTATGGCCTTCAACAACATTTTTGGGATTTTAGGCGTTTTGCCGAAGCGCCGAGAGCAGCTCTCTGCAGCTTAATTCGGTAAAATGTCAGGATTTAAAAGGAGTGACGTCT